>NZ_JAAOWU010000001.1 GCF_013778505.1 Pseudomonas sivasensis
CCTCCACCGATTGAACCCCTCCCGCACCGCCCCGCACCATGGCCGCCACCTGCACAACCCCAATAACAACAGGTCCAACGCCATGAGCACGCTCCGTCCTCGCCAGCTTTTGCTGGCCACCGCTGTCGCCAGCCTTGCCCTTCCCGTCGTCGCCGAAGAACACGGTTTCCTGGAAGACGCCAGCGCCAACCTCAACCTGCGTAATTTCTTTATCAACCGCAATTTCACCAACCCAACCAAAACCCAGGGTGGCGCGCAGGAGTGGACGCAGAGTTTCATCCTCGACGCCAAGTCCGGCTTCACCCAAGGCACGGTGGGGTTCGGTGTGGATGTGCTGGGGCTGTACTCGTTGAAGCTTGATGGCGGGCGCGGTACTGGCGGCACGCAGTTGCTGCCGCTGGATCATGACGGCCGGCCGGCGGATGAATTCGGGCGTCTCGGCGTTGCGTTCAAAGCGCGTATTTCGAAGACAGAAGTAAAGGTCGGCGAATGGATGCCTGTGCTGCCGATCCTGCGTTCGGATGACGGCCGTTCCCTGCCGCAAACCCTGCGCGGCGGGCAGATAACGTCCAAGGAAATCGACGGCCTGACACTGTACGGCGGCCAGTTCCGCGCCAACAGCCCGCGAGACGACAGCAGCATGTCGGACATGTCGATGGTCGGCAAAACCGCTTTCACTTCGGACCGCTTCAACTTCCAGGGCGGCGAATACGCGTTCAACGACAAACGCACCCAGGTCGGCCTCTGGAATGCCCAGCTCAAGGACATCTATAGCCAACAATACGTCAACCTGACCCACAGCCAGCCACTCGGTGACTGGACCCTGGGCGCCAACCTTGGGTTCTTCTACGGCAAGGATGACGGCAGCGCCCGCGCAGGCGACTTGGACAACAAGACCTGGTCCGGCCTGTTCTCCGCCAAGTACGGCGGCAACACGTTCTATGTCGGCCTGCAAAAACTTACCGGCAACAACGCCTGGATGCGCGTCAACGGCACCAGCGGCGGCACCTTGGCCAACGATAGCTACAACTCCAGCTACGACAACGCTCAGGAAAAATCCTGGCAACTGCGCCACGACTACAACTTCGCCGCCGTCGGTGTGCCGGGGCTGACGCTGATGAACCGCTATATCAGCGGCAGCAACGTACACACAGGCACCATCACTGACGGTAAGGAATGGGGTCGCGAAAGTGAATTGGGCTACACCGTGCAAAGTGGCAGCCTGAAAAACCTGACGATGCGCTGGCGCAATTCGAGCATGCGCCGCGACTACAGCAACAACGAGTTTGACGAAAACCGGTTGATCGTCAGTTACCCGATAAGTCTGCTGTAATCCGGCGCGGCACTTACTGTATCGTGCGCGCCTGCCGCTGCTGATCCGCCCAGCAGCGGCCTCTTTTTCGAGCCCGCGCACACCATGAAATCCTTCGCCATCGCATCCGCCGTGCTGGCCCTGGCCGTGAGCCTCAGTGGCTGCATCGGCGCGCCTATCGCCCTGACGCCCCAGACCGAACAGCGCCTGCAAGCACAGGCGCCGATCCGTTTTCTGCTGACCTTCGATGACGGCCCCAGCGCCTCGGGTTACAACAACCCGAGCCGTTCGGTGGTGGCCGACCTGGCGCACAACCCGGTGTTGCCGGGAATCAAGGCCGTGTTTTTTTTACAGACCGAAGCGGCCCGTTCCGGCGGCAGTTCACGGGGTCGCAAGACCATGGAGCGTGAGTACGCGGGCGGTCATATTCTGGCGTTTCACACGGCCACCGCGTTCCATACCAACCACCGCTGGCTGAACAACGCCGAACTGGATAGCACCCTGGCCCAGGGTTCTGCCGATATCGCCTCGATCACCGGCGCACCACCGGTATTGGTCCGTCCGCCGTTCTGGAACTACGACCGCCGCACCTTCGCCGCCTACCAGCGCCATGGCATGCACGTTCTGCTGACCGACTTGAGCGCCAATGACGGCAAGATCTGGGGTTTCAACGGCAGCCCACGCCGCCGCGCCAACCTGTATCGACAACTGTCGGTCGTGCGCGAACGCATCGCGCTGGGGGAGTTGCCGACAGTGGACGGCGTGATACCGGTGGTGGTGACCTTCCACGACATCAACCGCTACACCGCGCGGCATATGCAGGAATACCTGCAGATCCTGCTGGACAGTGCCCAGGTCACCGGCATGAAGACCGCCGCCGAGCCGTTCTACACCGACCGTGGCGCACTCGAACGGGCAGCGCTGTCACGCACCGTGAAGGCTGTCAGTGAGGAAGTGCATTTACCGGGCGTGTGGAATTGGGTGTGGGACGCCGACTCCCACTGACCTTAAGCCGTGTGAAGAGCAAAAATGTGGGAGGGGGCTTGCTCCCGATGCCGGTGGATCAGTCAGAGTTATTGAGACTGCACCACCGCTATCGGGAGCAAGCCCCCTCCCACATTTCGACCGCGTTTCAAATCTACTCTGGTTGCCGGGACTCAACACCTAATTCATCCCACACTGACTCTGCCAGGTGAAAGGTGGCATTCGCCGCCGGGATACCGCAGTAGATCGCGCTCTGCATCAGCACTTCCTTGATCTCGGCACGGGTCACGCCATTGCTGGCAGCCGCGCGCAGATGCAACTTGAGCTCTTCGGCGCGGTTCATGCCGATCAGCATCGCAATCGTGATCAGGCTACGAGTGTGCCGAGGCAGGCCAGGACGGGTCCAGATATCACCCCAGGCGTGGCGGGTGATCATTTCCTGAAACTCGCTGTTGAACTCGGTCAGGGCATTGAGGCTGCGGTCGACATGGGCATCGCCCAGCACTTCGCGGCGTACTTGCAGGCCCTCGGCATAACGTTGTTTCTCTTCCACAAACAGCTCCTCAACGGGCCAGCAAAAATTCAATCACGCGGTCGCTGAATGCAGCGCCGGCCTGAACGTTGGACAGGTGCGCCGCGTAGAACTCAGCGTACTCGGCCCCCTGCACATGATTCTGGATAAAGTGGCTACCGGCCGGCGGTGTGACGGCATCTTCGGTGCCCGCAATCACCAGCGTCGGCACTTTGATCGAGCGCAGTTGCTCACGGAAATCCGCATCACGCACGGCGCCGCAGCTGGCCGCGTAACCTTGGGGTGACGTGGACGCGAGCATGTCAGTGATCTGCTGGGCCTGATGGGGGTTCGCCGCTGCAAAGTCGGCGGTAAACCAGCGTGCAATGGAGGCATCGCGCAAAGCGACCATCGCCGCCGCGCCATCGCGCAACACCATCTCGATGCGCGGGTTCCAGATCTCCAGCGTGCCGATCTTGGCGGCGGTGTTGCACAGCACAAGGCGGTTCAGGCGGCCACCGGCGTGGATGCCGAGCCATTGGCCGATCAAGCCACCCATGGACAGCCCGCAAAAATGCGCACGTTGAATATCCAGTGCGTCCAACAGCGCCAGCACATCACGGCCGAGTTGCTCGATGCTGTAGGGCCCTTCGGTAACCAGGGATTTGCCGTGGCCACGGGTATCGAAACGCAACACGCGAAAATGCTCGGTGAAGGCCTGGATCTGGATGTCCCACATATGCAGGTCGGTGCCCAATGAGTTGGACAGCACCAGTACCGGCGCGTCCACCGGCCCATCCAGTTGGTAATGCAGGTCGCCCTCGGCGAGTTGTACAAATGGCATGGGGGCCTCCTCAGGCAGTCAGTTCAAAATGTTCGGTGACAGCACGCGTGACCCAGGTATGGGCCTGGCCCAGATAGTGGGCAGGGTCGAGCAGTCGATCCAGTTCGGCCGCAGATAACTCAGCGGTGATCTGCGGTTCGTCCGCCAATACCGCGCGCAGATGGCGCCCCTCGGCGACCGCACGCTTGCAGCACTGCTCCAGCAGATGGTGCGCGGTTTCGCGGCCAAGGCGTTGGGCAAGCACAATGCTGACGGCTTCGGCCAGTACCAGGCCTTGGGTCAGGTCGAGGTTCTGCTTCATGCGCTCGGGGTCGACTTCCAACCCTTCGCTCACCAGTAGCGCCTGTTGCAAGGCACCGGACACCAACCGGCAAATCTCCGGCAAGGTTTCCCATTCCGCATGCCACAGTCCCAGGCTGCGCTCGTGCTCCTGGGGCATGGCGCTGAACATCGTCGAGACCAACCCAGGCACGCGCGTAGCCGCACTGATCAGCACCGCAGCGCCTACCGGGTTGCGTTTATGGGGCATGGTGGACGAGCCGCCCTTGCCAGGCGCCGACGGTTCGAACACTTCCGCCGCTTCAGTCTGCATCAACAGGCTGATGTCCCGGCCCAGCTTGCCGAGACTGCCCGCGATCAAACCCAGCACGCTGGCGAACTCCACCAGACGATCTCGCTGAGTGTGCCAGGGCTGTTCGGGCAGGCTCAGTTGTAACTGGGCCGCCAAGGCCTCGGCCACGGGCATCGCCTGTTCACCCAACGCCGCGAGGGTTCCGGAGGCGCCACCAAATTGCAGCACCAGCAAGCGCGGTTTCAACTCCGCCAAGCGCTGGCGGCTACGCGTCACGGCGCCCAGCCAACCGGCGATTTTCATCCCCAGCGTGACCGGCGTGGCGTGCTGCAACCAAGTGCGCCCGGCCAACGGCGTCACCGCGTAACGCTGGGCTTGGGCGGCAAGCACATCGCCCAAGCGGGCCAGGTCGGTTTCGATCAACAGCAGTGCACGCCGCAGTTGCAGCACTAGGCCGGTGTCCATCACGTCCTGGCTCGTCGCCCCCAGATGCACGTAGCGCTCGGCACCGGCATCTTCACTGGCTATCAACTTGCCCAAGGCCTTCACCAATGGAATCGCCGAGTTCCCGGCCGAGGCAATCGCCACACCGAGGGCGTCCATGTCATACAGTGACGCCAGGCACGCCTGGGCAATTGGTGCGACGGCCGACGGCGGGATCAACCCGACCTGAGCTTGCGCCCGGGCCAGGCCGGCTTCGAAATCCAGCATGCCCTGCAAGCGCCCCTCGTCGCAGAACACCTCGGCCATGCTGTCAGCGGTGAAGTAGGCGTCGAACAGTTGGTTGCTCGTGCGCAGTGTCATAACGCGTCCCTTACAAATCGTGGTGCAAGTACTCCGCCTGTTTCGGCAGACGCAAGCTGAACAGGAAGGCCACGGCCATCATGCCGGTGACGTACCAATAAAAAGTGTTTTCCATGCCCATGGATTTGAGTCCCAAGGCCACGTATTCCGCCGAGCCACCGAAGATCGCGTTAGCCACTGCGTAAGCCAGGCCCACACCCAGGGCTCGTACGTGCGGCGGGAACATTTCCGCTTTCACCAGGCCGCTGATCGAGGTGTAGAAACTCACGATAGCCAACGCCAGGGAAATCAGTACAAAGGCCAGGAACGGGCTTGTCACGGTTTTCAGGGTCAGCAGGATCGGCACCGTGCAGAGGGTACCGAGGGCGCCGAACCAGAGCATCGAGTTACGTCGGCCGATCTTGTCCGAGAGCATGCCGAACAGCGGCTGCATGCACATGTACACAAACAGCGCGCCGGTCATGATGTAGCTGGCGGTCTTGGCGTGCATCCCGGCGGTGTTCACTAGGTACTTCTGCATGTAGGTGGTGAAGGTGTAGAAAATCAGCGAGCCGCCCGCGGTGTAGCCGAGCACGGTGATGAAGGCCGCTTTGTGATTGCGAAACAGCGCGGCGACGCTGCCGGCGTCCTTGTCCTGGCGGGTTTCCTTGCTGGTGGTTTCCTTGAGGGTGCGCCGCAGCAACAGGGAGATCACCGCCGCAATCGCACCGATCACGAACGGAATCCGCCAGCCCCAGGCGCGCAGTTCTTCTTCAGTGAGGATCTGTTGCAGGATCACCACCACCAACACCGCCAGCAGTTGCCCGCCGATCAGGGTGACGTACTGGAACGAGGCAAAGAAGCCGCGCTGGCCTTTGAGTGCGACTTCACTCATGTAGGTCGCGGTGGTGCCGTACTCGCCACCCACCGACAAGCCCTGGAACAACCGCGCCACCAGCAGCAATGCCGGGGCCCAGGCGCCGATGTCTTTGTAAGTAGGCAGGAAGGCGATGACCAACGAACCGGCGCACATCATCAGCACCGAAATCATCATCGAATTTTTGCGCCCGTGCTTGTCAGCGACCCGGCCGAACAGCCAGCCGCCGATGGGGCGCATCAGGAACCCGGCGGCGAATACACCGGCGGTGTTGAGCAGTTGCACCGTGGGATCGTCCGACGGGAAAAATGCGGGGGCGAAGTAGATAGCGCAGAAGGCGTAGACGTAGAAGTCGAACCATTCGACCAGGTTGCCGGAGGAGGCACCGACAATCGCAAAGATCCGTTTGCTGCGCTCTTCTCCGGTGTAGTGACTGGTGGCTGTTGTCATGATTTTTTCACTCAGTGGGAACGGTTATAGCCTAGACATACTTTGCAACAACCATGTTCCGCAAGCAGACATTTGGATAGGGATCTCCTGAACCGGCCTCATCGGGGGCAAGCCCCCTCCCACATTTTGAGCGCGCCGCCTATCAAATGTGGGAAGGGGCTCGCCCCCGATGGGTCCCTGACAAGGGACTCAGTAGTCGAAGAACACCGTCTCCTTATCTGTCCCCTGCAAAATCACATTCCACTGATACACACCGTCAGCATCCTGCTTGGCAATCAAGGTGCCACGACGTTCGGCAGGCACGCATGCCAGCAACGCGTCATCCCCATTCAACGCCTCACCGTCAAAATAAATCCGCGTGAGCAAGTGCTTCACCAAGCCACGGGCAAACACCAGCACCACTAAGTGCGGCGCCTGGGTCGTGCCTTTCAGGCCCGGCACGCTGCCCGGCTTGATGGTGGTAAAGCGAAAACGTCCTTCGGCGTCCACCGGCACCCGACCGAAACCCTCGAAGTTGGGATCGACGGCCTTGTCCTGGTCATCTTCCGGGTGGTCGTATTTGCCGGCGGCGTTGGCCTGCCAGACTTCGAGCATGGCGTCGTTGACCACATCACCGTTGCCATCCACCACTTGCCCGCTGATCGCCACGCGCTCACCAAGGGTGGCGGCGACGGTCAGGTCTTCGCGGTTCAGCCAGGTCAGGCCAATGTGGTAGTACGGCCCGACGGTGTGGGACGTGGTTGCGTAAAGGCTCATCTCATTTCTCCATCGGCGTGGCGTCGCGGCCGCGCAGGACGATGTCCCAGCGGTAGCCGAGGGCATAGGAAGGAATGGTTTTTTCCAGGTCGAAACTGGCGATCAGGCGCTGCTTGGCCGAAGTGTCCGGCACACAGTTGTATATCGGGTCGTATTCCAGCAGCGGGTCGCCAGGGAAATACATCTGCGTGACCAAGCGCGTCAGCACGCTGGGGCCGAACAGCGAAAAGTGGATATGCGCCGGGCGCCACGCGTTGTGGTGATTGCCCCATGGGTAAGCGCCGGGCTTGATGGTCTGGAACTGATACCAGCCATCCGCGTCGGTGACGGTACGGCCGGTGCCGGTGAAGTTCGGGTCCAGCGGCGCGTCGTGCAGGTCACGCTTGTGGTTGTAGCGGCCGGCGGCGTTGGCCTGCCAGATCTCCACCAGAATGCCTGGCACCGGCAAACCGTTTTCGTCCAGTACACGCCCATGGATGATGATGCGTTCGCCCTGGGGCTCGCCTTCATGCTGGGCGGTGAGGTCGTTGTCTTTCTCGTTGATCCGCTCGGCGCCGATGGTCGGGCCGGTGATTTCCGACAAGGAATGGGGCAGGAACACCAACGGCTGTGACGGCGAACGCAAGTTCGTCGACTGGTAGGCCGAGTGCAGGTAATCAGGTTGGGTGCCCGCTTGCGGGCGCCGGTAACCGGGCTTGTCACTCATGGAGCAATCCTCTCTTATTAGATGCGTTCAATCGCCAGGGCCAACCCTTGGCCGACGCCGACACACATGGTCGCCAGGCCTTTACGGCCACCGGTTTTTTCCAACTGATGCAGGGCTGTCAGTACCAACCGCGCACCGCTCATGCCCAACGGATGACCGAGGGCGATGGCGCCGCCGTTCGGATTGACCTGGGGCGCGTCGTCGGCAATACCCAATTCGCGCAGTACCGCCAGGCCTTGGCTGGCGAAAGCTTCGTTGAGTTCGATCACGTCAAAGTCGGTGACCGCCAACCCCAGGCGTTCCACCAGTTTGCGCACCGCTGGCACCGGACCGATGCCCATCACACGCGGGGCGACACCGGCGCTGGCCATGCCCAACACGCGGGCACGCGCCGTCAGGCCGTGTTTCTTGACCGCTTCGGCGGACGCCAGAATCAGCGCCGCCGCACCATCGTTCACACCTGAAGCATTACCGGCGGTGACGGTCTTGTCAGGGCCGTTGACCGGCTTGAGTTTGGTCAGGGCTTCCAGGGTGGTGTCTCGTGGATGCTCATCGTGCTCGACCACGGTTTCGCCTTTTTTATGGGCAACCCTTACCGGCACGATTTCTTCGGCAAAAAAGCCCGCAGCCTGAGCGGCCGCCGTGCGTTGCTGGCTGCGCAGGGCGAAGGCGTCCTGATCAGCACGTGAAACCTGGTAGTCATCGGCGACGTTATCGGCGGTCTGCGGCATCGCGTCCACGCCGTACTGGGCTTTCATCAAGGGGTTGATAAAGCGCCAGCCGATGGTGGTGTCTTCCAGCTTCATGTTGCGCGAAAACGCCGCGTCAGCCTTGCCCATCACGAACGGCGCACGGGACATCGACTCAACGCCCCCTGCAATCGTCAGCTCCATTTCGCCGCTGGCGATGGCGCGAAAGGCGGTGCCAATGGCGTCCATGCCCGAGGCGCACAAACGGTTAAGGGTCACGCCCGGAATGCTTTCCGGCAGACCCGCCAGCAACAGCGCCATGCGGGCGACGTTGCGGTTGTCTTCACCGGCCTGGTTGGCGCAGCCGAGGAACACCTCATCCACCGCGCTCCAGTCCACCGACGGATTGCGCTCCATCAGCGCCTTGATCGGCAATGCCGCCAGGTCATCGGCGCGTACGGTGGACAGGCCACCGCCAAAGCGGCCGATGGGGGTGCGAATGGCGTCACAGATAAATACGTCGCGCATCAGGCTTCTCCCGGTGCTTGGCCGTGGGCGGCAGCGGTGCGGGCTTCGAGGTCACGCAGGGCGGTCAACTCGACCTCGGTCGGCTCGGCGGTGGTGCTGACTTGGTCGGCAAAGCGAATCGCCCAACCGGTAGCGGCCACCACTTGCTCGCGGGTCACGCCAGGGTGCAGCGCGGTGACCACGAATTCATGGGTGCCCTCTTCCGGCTCCATGATGCACAGGTCGGTAATGATTCCGACAGGACCGGCACCCGGCAGGCCCAGGCGTTTACGTGAATCGCCGCCCTCGCCGTGGCCGACTGAGGTAATGAAGTCCAGCTTGTCCACAAACGAACGGGACGACTGCTTGAGGATAATCAGCACGCTTTTGGCGGAGCCGGCGATTTCCGGCGCGCCACCGGCACCCGGCAGGCGTACTTTGGGCTGGTGATAGTCACCGACCACAGTGGTGTTGATGTTGCCGAAACGGTCGACTTGGGCTGCACCGAGAAAGCCCACGTCGATACGTCCGCCTTGCAGCCAGTAGCGAAAAATCTCACCGGTTGGCACCACGGTGTCAGCGGTTTCCGCCAGTTCGCCATCACCAATGGACAGCGGCAGTACTGAGGGCTTGGCGCCAATCGGGCCGGACTCGTAGATCAACACCACATCGGGCGATGAGGTCAGGCGCGCCAGGTTGGCCGCTTTGGATGGCAGGCCGATGCCGACAAAGCACACCGAGCCGTTCTTGAGGCGGCGCGCGGCGGCGACGGTCATCATTTCATTGGTCGAGTAAGCCATTACTTGGCCTCCTGCGCGGTGGCCAACTTGGCCTGGTATTCACTGAAATCGGCAGTGCCGTGGATGTATTCGTCGATCCAGGCGGTAAACGTCCCACGGTCGCGGGCAATCGGATCCCACGCCTGGTAGAAGCGGTTGTCGCGCTCGTTGTAACCGTGGGCGTAGGACGGATGCGCGCCGCCGGGTACGTGGCACACAGCAGTCAGGGCCCAGGTGGGCAACACGCAGCTGTTCATCGGTGCATTCAGGTCGTCGACAATTTCTTCAACGGTGACGATGCAACGCTTGGCCGCCAACGCCGCTTCTTTCTGCACACCGAGAATCCCCCAGAGCAGCACATTGCCCTTGCGGTCGGCCTTTTGCGCGTGGATCACCGTGATGTCCGGACGCACCGACGGCACCGCCGCCAGCACTTCGCCGGTGAACGGGCATGTCACGCTTTTGATCAATGGGTTGACTTTGGGCAGGTCGGAACCGGCGTAGGCACGCAGTACCGCGAACGGCAGGCCAGAGGCGCCGGCGACGTAGGCATTGGCCAGGTCGGCGTGGCTGTGTTCTTCGATTTCCAACGGTTGCGGCCATTGCTTCTCGACCGCGTCACGCAGGCGATGCAGGGAGCCCACGCCCGGGTTGCCGCCCCAGGAGAAAATCAGCTTGCGTGCGCAGCCGGCACCGATCAACTGGTCGTAGATCAGGTCAGGCGTCATACGCACCAGCGTCAGGTCTTTCTTGCCCTGACGAATGATTTCATGGCCTGCGGCGGTAGGGATCAGGTGGGTGAAGCCTTCGAGAGCGACGGTATCGCCGTCGTTCACGAAACGCTTGACCGCATCACGCAGGGTGAGAATTTCAGCCATGGGGTTGGGCTCCCGGTGTTGATCGAAAAAGGCGCTGAGGTGGCGCCGAAGTGCTTGAAGATTAAGCCGGGGAAATGGGCCAAACAATCCGATAATCGACTCAGCGTTCGATTATCGAACATATTGTTGTCTAGCTAATCTTCTGGTGTGAGAGGGGGCTTGCCCTCTCACAGCTTAGAAACCTGCCAAGCTCAGGTGGCATCCGCATGGCTGACCATGCCCTTGATCACCACCGCCGTCGTGGCCACAGCGGCCGGGATCACCAGGGCGGTGAGCACCTGCTCAAAGTTCCAGCCCAGGCCCAGCAAGGTGGCGCCCATCCAGGCGCCGAGGATCGCGCCGAAGCGGCCGATGCCGAGCATCCACGACACGCCGGTGGCGCGGCCTTGGGTCGGATAAAAGCGCGCCGCCAGGGACGGCATCGCCGATTGCGCGCCGTTGACGCACATTCCGGCGATCAGCACCAACGTCGCCAGCACGGTGATATTGCCCAGGCTCTGACCTACCGCGTAGGCAAACACCCCGGCCAGCAGGTAAAAGATGCCGATGACTTTGTGGGGATTGAACCTGTCCATCGCCCAGCCCACGCCGACGGCGCTTAACACCCCACCGAACTGGAACAACGCGCCAATAAACGCGGCCTGCTCCATGCTCGCGCCACTGTCACGCATCAGCGTCGGCAACCAACTGGTGAGCAAGTACACGATCACCAGGCCCATGAAGTAGGTGAGCCACAGCAGCAAGGTCCCGGCGCTATAAGTGCCGGAGAAGATCACCGCGAATACGTTGCGGGCCTTGACGGTTTTTTGTTCGGGCACGCTGAAGGCGGTGGCCTGGGCGACGATGTTGGGCTCGATGGGTGACAAGGTTTTGCGCACCTTATCGGTGCCGCGGTTGCGCACCACCAAGTAACGCGCCGACTCCGGCAGCCAGAGCAGCAGCACCACCACCAGGACCAGCGGCAGGATGCCGCCGATCATCAATAACGCGTGCCAGCCGAACGCAGGGATCAGTTTGGCCGAGATAAACCCGCCACCGGCCATGCCCAGGTTGAAACCACAGAACATGCTGGTCACCAGCAGCGACTTGTGGCGCTCGGGGGTGTACTCGGACAGCAGCGTGGTGGCATTAGGCATGCCTGCACCAAGGCCCAGCCCTGTGAGGAAACGCAGCACGAGCAATTGGTCGACATTGCTGCTGTAGGCCGAAGCCAGGCTGAACGCGCCAAACACCAAAACCGCGCCGACCAGCACGACTTTACGACCGAAACGGTCGGCCAGCGGGCCCGAACCTAACGCGCCGAACACCATGCCGATCAACGCGGCGCTCATCACCGGACCAAGGCTGGCGCGGTCGATGCCCCAGTCCTGGGACAGCGCAGGCGCAATAAAGCCCATGGCGGCGGTGTCGAGGCCATCAAGGAAGACAATCAGGAAACACAGGATAACCACGCGCCACTGATAGCGTGACAGTGGCTGGGTGTTGATGAAGGACTGCACGTCCAGCGTGGTACCGACAGAAGGCTGATTCATTATTTTTATTCCACACCGAGGGCGGGCCAACGACCTGGGGTCGTCATTATTATTGGGGCGCCCTTAAGAGCGCTGCCGCACAGTAATAAGCCGGAGGAAATAGCGTCAATTGATCAAGCCGGGATCTGTGCGGTCACCGAACACCTTAGGCAAACAACTGCGCACTCAGCTCACGGCTGGCGCTGAGCATGCTCGGCAGGAAGCGCTGTTCCAGCTCGCTGCGGCTGACGCGTCCGGCATGGGTACTGACGTTGAGCGCCGCCAATACTTGGCCAGACGCGTCATACACCGGCACGGCGATGGAGCGCAGGCCTTGCTCCAGTTCCTGGTCGACGATGCACCAACCCTGCTGACGCACTTGTTGCAGGCATTCGAACAAAGCTTCGGGGGTGGTGAGGGTGCGGCTGGTCTTGATTTGCAGGTCCGCGTGGTCGAGGTAATCCTGCAGCGAGGCGTCGTCCAGCGCCGCGAGCAGGATGCGGCCCATGGACGTGCAATAGGCCGGCAAACGCCCGCCCACCGACAGGTCCACGGAAATCAGGCGTTGGGTGGTGGCCGAACGGGCGATATAGAGGATGTCGTCGCCTTCGAGGGTCGCCATGTTGCAGGCTTCGTGCAGTTGTTCACTCATGCGGTCCAGATATGGCTGGGCCGACACCGCCAATGGCGTGGACGACAGGTAGGCATGGCCGAGGGTCAGTACTTTGGGCAACAAGGAATAGGTACGCCCATCGGTGGTGGCGTAGCCAAGTTTGATCAGGGTATGCAGGCAACGACGCACAGCGGCGCGGGGAATTTCGGTGCGATGGCTGATTTGGGCAATCGTCAGGTGGCGTTTGCGCTCCTGGAATGCCTGCACCACGGCCAAGCCACGGGCCAGGGAGGTCATGAAATCCGGGTCACCGGTAAACGCCTGGATACGCTTGGCCGGCGAGGCAACGATCGGCGGCGCCACTGAGGCGAAAGAGTTGCGCAATTGATCGTTCATCTCAGGTTCCTTTCTCTTATTGTCAACCGCAGGGATTGGGCAGGTATTACAAGCCGCACCGACCGATCTGCACAAGGCAGGGCCGGCAACATTGGGCGATTATCGGACGATCATGCGATTATCGCAATTTGGGGCGTACCTGAGCGACCGGTCTCGCGATGGCGCCTTGGCAAAGTAAAGTTACGGTGAAAGGCTTGAACCTTTAGTTGCTTGTTGAATTTATGGCGCCAGAATCTCAGCAACTACTCACGTGTGCGTGTAACAAAACGCTCACACAAAGTTGACGCTTTTCAACTTTATGCCGATAGTGTTATTCAAATGCGCCGCTATAATGCACCCTGTGCGGAGGTCAGCCCGGTTTCACTTTCGGGGCCACAGCTCGCCAGGCCAGGCACATGCAGTGCATGGACAGTCGCAACTACCTGCTTTGAATGACAGCCATAACCAACGGTTTCCAGTATCCGTTGTTCAAACTTGAACGCATCAACTGCTCAACTTTGAACAATCCGAGGGCGACATTCAGGCATAACGCTGCAGCGTAATTACACTCAACTCAATTAGGTAACAATGTGACGAAAGATGAACTGCGCGCGGAACTTGAGCGCCAGGAGCAACGTTACAAGGATGTTTACGGCGGGGAAGTCACCACCTACGCCGCCCAGCCTGAACCTGAACGCAAACCATGGCGCAAGCGAGCCAGCCTGCTCGACCAGGCATTTGCCCAGGAAATCCAAAAGATTGAACAGGAACTCAAAGCCGAAGAGCCATAAGCGCTTCGGATTGAGCCTAGGGTTCGGCCCTGACTGCCGGCAGCTAGCCATCGGTCGGGCACCCTGAGTCCCACTCCCACCAGTAAAATTTCATACAAATGTTTCAAGGATGACGATTCGGTGACAAAACCGTGTCTTTTCAGCCCTGCACTTTATAAATCAAAGACTTGCTAAAGCCCCGAAAACCCTGGGATCGCCCGGTTTCGCCCCAGGCGTTTCAATGAAGATTGTTACCGATGAGCAGCTAATGCATCGATTACTGAGGTTTTCTGGCATAATCGCGCCCCCTTACGACCGGGTCAGAAAACCTTCATGATCGATTTATTCAGCGGACTGGATGCTTGGGTTCTAGTGAGCCTGTTGCTCGCCCTCGCCTTTGTCCTCGCCTTCGAGTTCATCAATGGCTTTCATGACACCGCTAACGCGGTGGCCACAGTCATCTATACCAAAGCCATGCCGCCGCATCTGGCCGTGTTCTTCTCCGGGGTGTTCAACTTCCTCGGCGTATTGCTCGGTGGTGTCGGTGTCGCCTACGCCATCGTGCATCTGCTGCCGGTGGAGTTGCTGATCAATGTGAACACCGGCCATGGTTTGGCGATGGTCTTCTCGTTGTTAGCCGCGGCGATCACCTGGAACCTGGGCACCTGGTACTTCGGTATCCCTGCTTCCAGCTCCCACACCTTGATCGGTTCGATCCTCGGTGTCGGCCTGGCCAATGCCCTGATCAACGATATCCCCCTGTCTGACGGTGTGAACTGGCAGAAAGCTGTTGATATCGGCGCATCCCTGGTGTTCTCGCCAATGGCTGGTTTCCTGGTCGCAGCCCTGGTGCTGATCGGTCTGAAATGGTGGCGTCCGCTGTCGAAGATGCACAAGACTCCGGACCAGCGCCGCAAGCTCGACGACAAGAAGCACCCGCCGTTCTGGAACCGCCTGGTCCTGGTGATCTCCGCCATGGCCGTGAGTTTCGTGCACGGCTCCAACGATGGCCAGAAAGGCATCGGCCTGATCATGCTGGTGCTGATCGGTATCGTGCCGGCGCAGTTCGTACTCGATCTGGGCAGTACCACCTATCAGATCGAACGCACTCGCGACGCCACCGTGCATTTGAGCCAGTTCTACCAGCGCAATAACGCCACCCTCGGCGAATTCCTGGCCCTGGGCAAAAGCGTGAAAGACGATCTGCCGGGCAAGTTCCAGTGCAACCCGCAGCAGACCGAACCTACTATCAATGCGCTCGTCAGTACGTTGAAAGGTGTCTCCGACTACCATTCGCTGACTTCGGATCAGCGTATCGAAGTGCGTCGCTACCTGCTCTGCCTGGACGACACTGCGAAGAAAGTCGGCAAGCTGCCGGGCCTGGATGCGCGTGAGAAGTCCGACCTCGACAAACTGCGCAAAGACCTGACCGCCACCACCGAGTACGCGCCGTTCTGGGTGATCCTCGCCGTCGCACTGGCCTTGGGCCTGGGCACCATGGTGGGTTGGAAGCGTGTGGTACTGACCATCGGTGAGAAGATCGGCAAACAGGGCATGACGTATGCCCAGGGCATGTCGGCACAGATCACCACCGCTACCATGATTGGTTTTGCCAATATCTTCGCCCTGCCGGTGTCCACGACCCACGTGCTGTCTTCGGGCGTGGCCGGCACCATGGTCGCGAACAAAAGCGGCCTGCAAGGTGGCACGGTCAAGACCATCCTGATGGCCTGGGTGTTGACGTTGCCTGCGACTGTTGGGCTGTCGGCCGGGTTGTTCTGGTTGGCTTCCAAGGCGTTGGGTAGCTGATAGATTTGGGTTGGAAAAGAAGGCGTTATCCTGATGGGGGTTGCGCCTTTTTTTTGGTTTTTTTGGCGGGGGACCTATCCGTTGCTGCAGCGACGGATATACACACAAAAACAACTCAAAAAAAAAGGCGACCGAAGTCGCCCAAAATGCCTTGCGTGCTCATGTAACCCGGAAAGACCTAAGGTTTTTTACGCTTGTTTGCGTCTTTCCAGATGAAGAATCCAAACCCTACAAAAAACAACACCATGAGGCTTACAGTCAGCACTCCGGCGAATACCACATTATCGATAAACATGACCGGCCTCCTGCACTTGCCCTGTTGCGATAGGGCTAAGTTACTGGAGAAGGCGGATTGAAAAATTGACGGGGATCAATGTCGCCCGCAACGGGGCGTAAAGAAGGGGACTAACTGACCTGCATCAACAGATGCAGGCCGTGTTAACGCTTTTTCGGTTTGTTCTTTGATTTTTTCTTGCCTTTGCCTAAAGGCATCGCGTGTTCAAACGCCTGGCGCACTTCATTCAGGCGTTTGTCATTGAGGTCATGTACGCGCTTGGCGCGTTCGGCATTCAGGTCGATCAGCTTGTCGTCATCACTCATGGCTTGTCTTACGTCGTGGCGAGTAGGGTTCAATAATGCGGGCTGCTGCGCCCGACGGCAAATCAGCGCGCGACAAATGGCAGGCCGTCGCCCAAAATCGGCACTTTCCGCACGACCCAGGAGGCGCACTCAGGTGGCTCTGCACAAGGATCTTCCACCGTTGCTGGCACTACGAGCCTTTGAAGCCGTGGCCCGCCACTTGAGTTTTATCAAGGCGGCGAGTGAGTTATCGGTTACCCAAAGCGCCCTAAGCCATCAGGTGCAAAAGCTCGAACAGCATCTGGGTAAACCGCTGTTTATCCGACGCACCCGCGCGATCGATCTGACCGCCGACGGGCAGCGTTACTACGATGAAATCCGCCCCGCCCTTGACGCCATCGCTGCCGCGACCCGCGCCCAACGGCAGCTACCCAGCGCCACTGTGTTGCGCATCGGCCTGCTGGCGTCTTTCGCAACCTTGTGGCTGGCCCCGCGCCTGGCGGGGTTTCTCAACCGCTATCCGCACATCCAGGTGGAGCTGTTGCCAGCGATTCAACTGGCCAACGTCGCCGCTGCCGAAGTCGACCTGGCCATCCGTTACGGCAAAGGCGATTGGCCGGACGTGCGGGCCACGCGGCTGATGGCTGAAGTGATTTCACCGGTGTGCAGCCCGGCATTCAAGGCCAGTCAACTGCACAACGGCCCCTTGCTGATGGCAACCTCGCACCGGCCGTTCGAATGGACGGATTGGTCCCAGCATTATCAAGTCGACCTCGAAGACCACCCGCGCGTCATGCTGCATGACTACAACATCGTGGTCGAAGCCGCCGTCGCCGGCCAGGGCATTGCCATGGGCCGTCACCGCCTGATCCAACGCCGGCTTCAGGACGGCAGCCTGGTTGAAGCCTTCGATTGGCCGCCCTACCACAGTGACATCGGCTATTGGCTGATCGCCCCCCAAGGTTCCACCGGTGAAGCGGCCGAGTGTTTCAGCCGATGGTTAAAGGAGGTCTGCGCTGACGCGTGAGTTATTTCGATACGTCGCGTGAGATCTATCCGTTTGTCGCAGCCTCCCCCGGACCAACATGCTCAAACCTCTTGAAATCAGAGGATTCAGCATGAGCAACTCCATCCGCCAACGCGTGCACGCCCTTGGCTTGACGCTGCCAGCCCCCAGCCAGCCGATTGCCAACTACATCAACCATGTCATCAGCCAGAACCAGCTGTTTATTTCCGGGCAGATCCCCCTGCTCGACGGCAAGCCTGCTTACCTCGGCAGACTGGGGGAATCCCTCAGCGAGGAAGACGGCACCCAGGCGGCAGAACTGGCTGCACTGAGCTTGCTCGCGCAATTGAGCGATGCCTTGGGCGATGACCTGTCGCGCTTGGTACGCACCCTGCGCCTGGGGGTTTTTATCGCCAGCAGCGCTGACTTCCAGCACCAGGGCGCGGTGGCGAACGGTGCGTCGAACCTGCTGGTGAATGCACTCGGCGAACAGGGCCGGCATGTGCGAACAGCGGTGGGTGTTGCCAGCCTGCCGGCCGGCGTGGCGGTGGAGGTTGACGCAATTTTCGAGTTGCAGCCGTGAGCCCGCTGGATATTCAACGATTAAGGGAGGCCACTCCCGGCTGCCAATCGGGCCTCGTGCACTTCAACCATGCCGGCGCGTCCCTGCCAAGCCAGGCGACACTGGACGCCATCATCGACCAACTACAGCGCGAAGCCCGCGACGGTCCAATGGAGGCCGGTGAGCATGGCGCCATGCTGATGGAAAAAGCCCGCCACGCCGCCGCGCAACTGCTCAATGCGCCCGCCGCGTCCATAGCGTTTGCCAGCAGCGGCTCAACTGCCTGGAGCATGGCGTTCCAAGCCTTGGGCGCGTGGCAACCCGGTGATCGCATTCTGGTGGGGCGCCACGAATGGGGCGGCAATCTGGCGAGCATGCAGCTGGCCGTGCAGGCGGGTGCACGGGTGGAAGTCATCCCCTGCGATGCAACCGGCGCGGTTTGCCCCGTGGCGCTGGAGTCAATGATCGATGCCCATGTAAAGCTGATCGACCTCACCTGGCTCCCGGCCAACGGCGGCCTGATCAACCCCGCCCAGGCCATCGGCGCAGTGGCCAAGCGTCATGGCATCCCCTACTTTGTCGACGCCGGCCAAGCCGTCGGCCAAGTGCCGGTGGATGTACAAGCGTTGCAGTGTGACGTACTCAAGTCGGCCGGTCGCAAACACCTGCGCGGGCCGCGAGGCACGGCGCTGCTGTATGTACGGCCGGACTTTCTCCAGCACCTGGACCCGGCCCAGCGTGACGTGCTTTCTGCCCCCTTGGCCGCAACCGGTTTCGACCTGCGCGACGACGCCAGGCGCTTTGAAACCAGCGAAGTGTCCTTCGCGCTGTTAGCGGGTTTGGGAAATGCGCTGCACGAGATGAATCACCTGGGGATTGAGCGCGTATGGGAACGCGTCGCACAGACCAGCACACAAATTCGCGAAGCTCTACGTGAGATTCCGGGGATTTCCCTGCATGAACTGGGCACGCTTCAATCAGGACTGATCGCTTTCAACCTCGCCGGCTGGGACGCCTTCGAACTCAAACGGCAATTGGGATTGAAGCGCATCAATATCGGCGCCAACGGCGTGGGCTACACCCCGCTGGATATGCAGGCGCGTGGCCTGGCAAGCGTTGCAAGAATCTCCGTCAGCCCCCTGAACAACGATCACGACATCAAGTCGCTGATGGCAGCCCTGCGGCAACTGAGCGCTTAAACTTCGACGTCAACCCACAAGCCCTGGCGCGGCGCGTCTTCGATCAACGGCACGACCGGTACGGTGTTGTCGGCATTGAGCAGGTCGCCCGGAATCGCCAGGTGCTGATCCGGGTTTTCATCGGCTTCGCGCCGACGTTTCTGTTGTTCCTGCTGGCGGCGTTGTTCCTCGCGCAGCAAGAAGGTCGACTGCTCGGCATCGCCCTTTTTCAGGTCGATCGTGCTTTCGTTGGAGCCCGCTTGCACAGGGACCACGGGCGGAATATCCGGTTTCTGGCGGACCGGGTCGAGTTGCGACGTAACCGGTACAACGCTGACGGGCAGCATGGGTGGCAGCATGATAGTTGTTCTCCTGTCAGCAGGCTGTCGGCGGGCCGGGCGACGACTTGAGCACGGACTCGCCAACCTGTGACCCAGTCGACACTCGCAAGTGCCCGCCACCCGTCGATTCAGCGCTCGCCCCTGCACTCAAACGGAGTAGTTTTCGTCAGAGTCCTTTGGCTGAGGGCCTTGTTCCGTTAAGATAGTCGGCTTTTTCACGGCGGGAGTCAGGCAGCATGGCGCAGCAGTATCAACCGGGGCAACGCTGGATTAGTGACAGCGAAGCAGAGCTGGGGTTAGGCACCGTTCTGGCACAGGACGGCCGCTTGTTGACCGTGCTCTATCCGGCCACTGGCGACACTCGCCAGTATGCGCTACGGAATGCGCCCCTCACCCGCGTGAGGTTCTCGCCGGGTGACTCCATCACCCATTTCGAAGGCTGGAAAATGACCGTTCAGGAAGTCGACGACGTCGACGGTCTGTTGGTTTACCACGGCCTCAATGGGCAGAACGAGCAGGTCACCCTACCGGAAACCCAACTCTCCAACTTCATCCAGTTCCGACTGGCCAGCGACCGTCTGTTCGCCGGCCAAATCGACCCGTTGGCGTGGTTCTCGCTGCGCTACCACACCCTGGAACACACCAGCCGCCAATTGCAGTCCTCGCTGTGGGGCCTGGGTGGCGTGCGTGCGCAACCCATTGCTCACCAACTGCATATCGCCCGTGAAGTCGCTGACCGTATCGCGCCGCGGGTATTGCTGGCGGACGAAGTAGGCCTGGGCAAGACCATCGAAGCCGGCCTGGTGATCCATCGCCAATTGCTGTCGGGCCGCGCCAACCGTGTGCTGATCCTGGTCCCGGAAAACCTGCAGCACCAGTGGCTGGTGGAAATGCGCCGCCGCTTCAACCTGCAAGTTGCGCTGTTCGACGAAGAACGCTTCATCGAAAGCGATGCCGCCAACCCGTTCGAAGACACTCAGTTGGCCCTGGTTGCACTGGAATGGCTGGTGGACGACGAGAAGGCCCAGGACGCGCTGTTCGCCGCCGGCTGGGACTTGCTGGTAGTCGACGAAGCCCACCACCTGGTCTGGCATGAAGAAAAAGCCAGCCCGGAATACACGCTGGTGGAGCAACTCGCCGAAGTGATCCCCGGCGTCCTGCTGCTCACCGCTACCCCGGAGCAACTGGGCCAGGACAGCCACTTCGCTCGCCTGCGCCTGTTGGACCCGAACCGATTCCACGACCTGCACGCCTTCCGCGCCGAGAGCGAGAACTATCGCCCGGTGGCCGAAGCCGTGCAGGAGCTGCTCGATAAGGGCCGCCTGTCACCGACCGCACACAAGACCATCCAAGGCTTCCTCGGCAACGAAGGCGAAGCGCTGCTCACCGCCGTCAACGATGGCGACGCAGAAGCCAGCGCGCGCCTGGTGCGTGAGCTGCTCGACCGCCACGGCACCGGCCGCGTGCTGTTCCGTAACACTCGTGCCGCCGTGCAGGGTTTCCCGGAGCGCAAGCTGCACGCCTACCCAATGCCGAACCCGGACGAATACCTGGAGTTGCCGCTGGGCGAACACGCCGAGCTGTACCCGGAAGTCAGCTTCCAGTCGCAACCGGACATCGATGAAGAAAACCGCTGGTGGCGCTTCGACCCGCGCGTCGAGTGGCTGATCGACCAGCTCAAAATGCTCAAGCGCACCAAAGTGCTGGTGATCTGCGCCCACGCCGAAACCGCCATGGACCTGGAAGACGCCCTGCGCGTGCGCTCCGGCATCCCGGCCACGGTGTTCCACGAGGGCATGAACATCCTCGAACGTGACCGCGCCGCCGCCTACTTTGCCGACGAAGAGTTTGGCGCACAGGTGCTGATCTGCTCGGAAATCGGCAGTGAAGGCCGCAACTTCCAGTTCTCCCACCACTTGGTGCTGTTCGACCTGCCGTCACACCCCGACCTGCTGGAACAGCGGATCGGTCGTCTGGACCGGATCGGCCAGAAGCATGTGATCGAACTGCACGTGCCGTACCTGGAAACCAGCCCGCAAGAGCGCCTGTTCCAGTGGTACCACGAAGCGCTGAACGCGTTCCTCAACACCTGCCCGACCGGCAACGCCTTGCAGCATCAGTTCGGCCCGCGCCTACTGCCGCTGCTGGAAAACGCTGACGACGGCGAGTGGCAAGCCCTGATCGACGAAGCCCGTGCCGAGCGCGAGCGCCTGGAGCAAGAGCTGCATACCGGTCGTGACCGTCTGCTGGAGCTCAACTCCGGCGGCGCTGGCGAAGGCGATGCGCTGGTTGAAGACATTCTTGAACAAGACGACCAGTTCGCCCTGCCGATCTATATGGAAACCCTGTTCGACGCATTCGGCATCGACAGCGAAGACCATTCGGAAAACGCGCTGATCCTCAAGCCCAGCGAAAAAATGCTCGACGCCAGCTTCCCCCTGGGCGACGACGAAGGTGTAACCATCACCTACGACCGTAACCAGGCACTGTCGCGCGAAGACATGCAGTTCATCACCTGGGAACACCCGATGGTGCAGGGCGGCATGGACCTGGTGCTGTCCGGTTCCATGGGCAATACCGCCGTGGCGCTGATCAAGAACAAGGCGCTCAAGCCGGGCACCGTGCTGCTGGAGCTGCTCTACGTCAGCGAAGTCGTCGCACCACGCGCACTGCAACTGGGTCGCTACCTGCCGCCGGCGGCACTGCGCTGCTTGCTGGATACCAACGGCAACGACCTGTCCGGCCGCGTCTCGTTCGAAACCCTGAACGACCAGTTGGAAAGCGTGCCACGGGCCAGCGCCAACAAGTTCGTGCAAGCCCAGCGCGATCAACTCACCCCGCGCATCAACGCCGGTGAAGAGAAGATCACTCCGCGCCACGCCGAACGTGTGGCCGAGGCCAAGCGTCGCCTGGCGGCAGACACCGACGAAGAACTGGCACGCCTGACCGCGTTGCAAGCGGTCAACCCGACCGTGCGTGACAGTGAGTTGGTTGCCCTGCGCAACCAACGCGAGCAAGGCCTGGCCATGCTCGACAAAGCGGCGCTGCGACTGGAAGCCATTCGGGTGTTGGTAGCGGGTTGATTACCGCCCTGCCCTGCTGAACAAGAAGGCCCGCGCAATGCGGGCCTTTTTTATTCGCTGGAGAACAGCGTTGGCTTTGGGCTTCATCGGGGGCAAGCCCCCTCCCACATTGATCAGTGGTCGACATGACAACTCGGTCAACTGCGGGAGGAAGCTTGCCCCCGGTGGAATCACCGCGGTTTCAAGCAGTCGCTGCCGCAGCCGGCACCTCAACCGCCATCAAGCCTTCCTTCATACGCTTGGCATCACGCACAAAACTGCGTGACGCCTGGAACAGAAACAACATCGTCAAAAACAGCGCCACCGGAATTAGGTACATGGCGTCGTGCAAGCCCACGGCTTTATAAGCCTCGGTCATCTGCGCAGCCCCATCGGCATACATCGCCGAATGGGCAAAGTGGTCGGACAGCCCGCCCACCACAATCGGCCCCATCCCGCCGCCGAGCAAGTACAACCCGGCAAAGAACAACGCCATCGCCGTGGCCCGCAGGCGCGGCTCGACCACGTCCTGGATCGCGGTGTACACGCAGGTGTAGAAGTTATACGCAAACAACCAGCCCACACTGAACAGGGCCACAAACACGCCGATCTCGATGCGCCCGGCGTGCAATGCCCAGGCGGTGGTCACAGTGGAGATGATCAGGCTGAACGCCGCAAACAGCAGCCGGCCATTGGCAACACGTTGATGGATCTTGTCGGCAATCCAGCCCCCCAAGGTCAAGCCCACCAGGCCGGTCAACCCGACAATGACGCCAGTGGCGACCGCCGCGTCCTGCAGTGGCATAAGGAAATAGCGCTGCAGCATCGGCACCAGGAACGAGTTGCACGCGTAGGTGGCAAAGTTGAAGCACAGGCCAGCCAGCACCAGCCACAGGAAAGTCGGCACAGCCAGTACGCGGCGAATCGGGCGGTCGACGCGTTCCTGGGAGACTTGTACGGTTTCGGCGGCGCCGCGCTTGGGCTCCTTGATATAGAACATGAACACCGCAAGGATCATCCCCGGCACGGCGGCGATAAAGAACGGCGCGCGCCAGCTGTCGAAGGCCTTGACCATCCAGCCAATGGTAAAGAATGCCAGCAATAGGCCAAGCGGCAGGCCCAGCATGAAAATCCCCATGGCTCGAGCACGGCGGTGCGCCGGGAACAGATCGCCAATCAGCGAGTTGGCGGCAGGCGCATAACTGGCTTCACCGATACCGATGCCCATGCGCACCAGCAAGAATGTCCAGAAACTGCCGACCAAGCCGTTGACTGCCGTCAGGCCGCTCCACGCGAACAGGCCCCAGCCCATGAGTTTGCTGCGCGAGCCGGTATCGGCCATGCGCCCAAGCGGCAGGCCGGCAATGGCGTAGACGATAGTAAAAGCGGTGCCGATGATGCCGAGCTGGAAGTCGCTCAGGTGCCATTCCATGCGGATTGGCTCGATGATGATCGCCGGAATCGTGCGGTCGAAGAAGTTGAACAGGTTGGCCAGAAACAGCAGGAACAGAATGCGCCAGGCATTCGCCGCTTGGGTCGAGTTCTGCATGGGTCCGTCTCTTTTATTGTTATGAGAGCTGCGATGCCCGATGCATCCTGCCCGGTACCTGCAACATAGTCAGGCGAGCTCTGGTTGTCTGTAATGATTCGTAAAGCTGATAGGGCATGATTTCACCCGGTGCTGCGGGACTTCACCTACAAAAATATAAGTGCGCCACCCTCTTCCCAACGGCCATGGCGCGGATAGAATGGCGAGCCTTCCCGTAGCACCCCTTCTTACCTTTCTTATCGATGACGCCCATGTCCGAAGCCAGTCCGTGTCTGAGTTGCGGTGCCTGCTGTTCACACTTCCGTGTGTCTTTCTTCTGGGGTGAGTGTGCCTCATCGGGGGGCACGGTGCCGGATGACCTGGTGGTGCAGATCAACCCGACCCGCGTGGCGATGATCGGGACTGATCAAAAGCCCGCACGCTGCTGCAGCCTTGAAGGTGAAGTCGGCAAAGGCACCAGTTGCTCAATATATGAGCAGCGTTCAAGCCCCTGCCGAGAGTTCGATGCGTCGTGGAGTCAGGGCGAACAGAACGTCGACTGCGATGCAGCCCGCGCCGCATTTGGCCTGCCGCCGTTGCAAGCGCCGTTCGAATTGGAACTGCCCATCAGCGCTTAGCATTAATCGCTATGGGTGGCATGCCAAAATCATTCAGAGCAAAGTGCCATTATCCCTGGCAAATCCTTCGAGGCTTCTATACTCGACCCCATAGGTCATTGCCGCAGGCTGTGACGTGACGCTATGACGGGACATGCTATGGAATGGCTGGGTCTGCACTTCTTTACCGATCTTCCAGCGAACGGGCACTTATTACTCAATTGCAGTCATAACCCTTTCCTGGTGTTGCTGGCCTATCTGGTGGCCTGTGCGGCGGGGTTCGGCACCCTGGACATGGCTGAACGCGTTGGCCATGTCGAAGATCCCACCGCACGCCGCCACTGGCGCTGGCTGGGTGCCGGCTGCCTGGCGGGTGGCATTTGGTCTACCCACTTCATCAGCATGCTGGCCTTCCAAGCCCCCATTGCGATTCACTACGAACTGATTACAACGTTCGCCTCGCTGCTGATCGCCCTGATCGCCTCGTTGTTCGCCATGAAAACCCTCAGTCATGCCAACCTGCGGTTCCACCAATACGTGCTGGCGTCGGTCTGGATGGGGTTTGGCATCGCGTTGATGCACTACGTCGGCATGTCAGCCATGCGCTCCCAGGCTCAGATGTATTTCGAGTCGGGACTGTTCCTCGCCTCTGTGGGCATCGCCATGGGCGCCAGCCTGGCCGCGTTATTGCTGTCGAGTTACCTGCGCACCGGCACTGGGGTATTTCATCAACTGCTCAAGTACGCCGCCAGCCTGGTGCTGGGCGCGGGCATTCTCAGCATGCACTTTACCGGCATGGCCGCGACGCAATTGATCGTGCCCACGGGGGCCGACCTTTCATTGCCGCTGGACAACAACCCGATCCAATTGGGACTGTCGGTCGCCGTGATCACCCTGCTGGTAATCGGCAGCAGCATCAGCGCTGCTCTGGCGGACAAGAAACTGCAGCACAAGGAACGCGACCTGCGTCGGGTCAACGCACTGCTCAGCGAACTGGACCAGGCGCGCGCCTCTCTACAACAGGTAGCCCATTACGATGCCCTGACCAGCCTGCTCAATCGCCGGGGTTTCAATCAGATCTTTGCGGAGAAAATCGCCGAAAAAACCGCTTCAAACGGCATGATGGCCGTGATTTTCCTGGACATCGACCACTTCAAGCGCATCAACGACAGCCTCGGTCATGACGCCGGCGATCAATTGCTCACCGTACTCGCCAGCCATATCAAAGGCTCGGTGCGCAGCCATGCAGACGTGGTCGCCCGGTTTGGCGGCGATGAGTTCTGCATCCTGATCAGCGTCCACCACCGCGACGAAGCGCGGCACCTGGCCCAGCGCATCATGCAGAAAATGAAAGAGCCCATCGAACTGGCCGGCCGCCGCATGGTAATGACCACCAGCATCGGCATCAGCCTGTTTCCCGACGATGGCCTGACCTGCGAAGAGCTGCTCAAGACCGCCGACCTGGCGCTTTACCAGTCCAAGGATACGGGGCGTAACAGCCTGAACTTCTTCAGTTCCAACCTGAAGACCCGGGCCTTCCTCGAACTGCAATTGGAAGAAGAACTGCGCAGCGCCTTGCGCGCCCAGAACCAACTGGTGCTGTTCTACCAACCGATATTTGACATGAAACTGGGCAAAGTCACGCGCCTGGAGGCCCTCGTGCGCTGGCAGCATCCGCAACATGGGCTGCTGGCCCCGGACCGATTTATCGGCATTGCCGAAAGCAACGGACTGATCGCCGACCTCGACCACTGGGTACTGCGCCAGGCCTGCCATGACTTGAGCCTGCTAACCGACCGAGGCTATACCGACCTGACCATGGCGGTGAACTGCTCGGCCCTGAACCTGGCCCGCGATGAGCTGGCAGATGAGATAGAAGACGCCCTGCGCTTCAGCGGGATCGGCGCTAATCGCCTGGAGCTGGAAGTGACTGAAAATGCGCTGATGGGCAACATCAGCAGCACCCTGGCACTGTTGCGGCAAATACGTTCGCTGGGCGTGTCGCTGGCCATCGACGATTTCGGCACCGGCTACTCCTCCCTCGCTTACCTCAAGCGCCTGCCGCTCAACACCTTGAAGATTGATCGTTCGTTCATCCAGGACATTCCCAAATCGACCGCCGATATCGAGATCGTCCAGGCGATTATCGGCATGGCCCATACCCTGCACCTGCAGGTGGTGACCGAAGGCGTGGAAACCCATGCCCAGTTCGAACTGCTGCTCCAACACGGCTGTGATTACGTCCAGGGTTACCTGCTGAGCCCAGCAGTGGCCGCCAGTGACATCATCAGCGTTATGCAGGGCATCGACATACACAACCCGCTTTATTCGTTGAGCATGGCAGCCACCAAAGACACCATCGCGCCGAGAGAACCTGCCCCGGGCCGACCTGGGCCCACCTCTATCGTGAGGCCAATTCGCTGACGCCGATTCCTTGGCATTTCGCCATCATTCATCTAAAGATTCCCGACGAACGGCCGATTCATCAGAGTCCGGCCAGGTTTTCCCTGAGAACACGGGGTCAGCCCGATCGTCCCGGACAAGGACGCACTGCAAAGTCGCGAACTCCCATTCCGTGATGGCCCTTTGATTCTTTCCAGCCATCCGCCCAGGCACATGGCGCACAATGACTTCTAAAAATAACTCTGCCACCGTGGTATCCGACGTGTTGCTCGCAGCGCCTGCGCAGAAGCCCTCAGGTTCAACGTCATTGACCACTGCCCGCCCGCTGTCCACCCAGCAATACCTGTACTTCACCGAAACCAATACCGACCGTATCCTCGATAACCTCGATGGCCTGCGCGACATGGTGTTTCCATGCCCGCCTCATCTGGAAGTGGACGGCGAGCAGCGCAGCGAGCAAGAGTTTCCGTCGGTATGCCTGATCGGCCTGGGCCGCTGCGGTTCGAACATTGCGCTGGACGTGGCGGAGTTGGTGTACAACGCGCGAAAGTTCTACCTGAACGAGTTCAGCAACGAAGATAAATCGTTGGACAAGGGTTACAGTCCGGCCCAGTGGATCCGCAATAACCTGCGCCTGGGCGGCGGCAAGGCCAGCAAGCCGGTGTTCCTGGTGGAACCGTTGGTGATGCTCGGCGACCTGGACAAGGACATCGCCGGGCGTATTCGCTTCTCACGCAAGGGCGAAAAAAGCGGCTTCCTGCGCGACTACAGCAAGATGAAAATCATGGACCTCTCCGAAGTCCATGCCGGTGGCGCCGGTAACGCGCCGATCCTCGGCCAATACCTGGCGAAGATCATCCTCAACAAAGACACCCAGCGCTTTTCCAGCCCCGACTGGAAAATGATCCACTCGTACCTCATCGACTCCTGCGGCATCAAGGCCAATCAGTCGCGTCTGTACTTCTCGATCTTCAGCGCCGGTGGCGGTACCGGCTCAGGCATGGCCTCGGAATTCGGCCTGGCCCAGCAGCACTCGTACATGAACAAGACCTTCGACACCAAGCCCGCCGATGAGCACGACAGCAAAAGCGGCCATGCTTTCGTCTTCGAGCCGATCTTCACCAGCGGTATTTGTGTGCTGCCGAACATTTCCGATCACCGCAGTGAAATGTCCGAGGCGCTGCACATCAACGCCGGCCGGCTGCTGTGCAAATACCTTTCGGAAGAGTGGGACTTCTCGTACAACTTTGACAACGAAGACAGCAGCGAAGCCAGCGTGAAGGGGCGTATCCGCCCATGGAACGCGATGATGCTGATCTCCAACGACATCATGCGCTATGCCGAAGAAAGCGATGACGGCAACATCCAGAACATTGACGTCAATGCCATGGAAAAACACGCCAACCAGTACATCTCCCAGCAGATCTTCAACATCCTCACCGCCCAGGCCGTGACCACCGACTACGACCAGAACTACTTCCGTCGCGCCGGTATCGACATCGGCGAAACCATCCGCCTGGACGCCAACGACCTATTCATGAGCCTGGCCGGCCCGGTAGCGATTGCCTACGCCGAGTCCGTGGTTCCGGAAACACCGGTTCCTTCGAATGACAAGTTCAAAGTCTTCGAGAAGGAGCCCCAGCGCCTGAATATCGACGATCTGTTCTTCCGCTCCATCGACCTGCCGCACTTCAATAAGGTCACCCAGGCCATCGAAGGCATCAGCCTGTTGCCAATCGAGTCCAAGCGCTACAAAGCGTCCCTGGAGCAGTACAAGAATTCCGGCTATGACGCAGCGGCGCTGCACGACCTGCACTTCTTCAAGAACTGCTCGTCGGTGGTGTCCATCGTCTCGCTGCCCAAGGACTACAAACTGTCCTACATGGACCTGAACCGGCTCAAGACTCACCTCAACAGCCTGTTCCCCAATACCACGCTCAAGCGCTACGCCTTGGTCATCGGCGCGTCGGCCAACCTGTCGCTGACCACCCTGATTGCCAAGAGCCCCTGCCTGTCGGATGACTTCCTGACGCTGATCGTGGCGTTTATCAAACGTTGCTTCGCGCGCAATCCGTACCGCTTCGATGACACGCTGGACAACTCGATCCTGGATTTCATCATCCACGAGGACTTCGACGAAGACCGTATCGACGAGCTGCTCAACGAGTTTGAAAACCCGGCCAAGATCCTCGACACCAACTGGTACGCGATCAAACCGATGTATGAGAAGAAGTACCGGGAGCTGATCAACGACAAAGACAAGTTCGTATCGATCAATGACATTCGCCTGTCACGGGACTGCGTGAAGAAAGCGATCAAGTACCTGCGTGAGATCTATCGTCACCGTATCGGCAAGACCAAGGTTATTTCGTTGAATAACCATACCGGCAAGACGGCCTGATACTGTGCGACGGCGCCGCGTGGCGCCGTCGCAACGTCATTGCGTCATTGCGTCATGCGCTGGCGCAGGAACGCGAGGATGGTTTGTTCGTCAGCGCGCTTGGCAGGCCGGGGAATATGCTTCGGCCAGCCGGCGTCTTTCGCGCCGAAAAACCGCTGCTGCTCCGCCTCATCCCAGCCGCGAATCTCCCGGGAAGCCGATTCCCACCAGCCATGTCGGCACACGTCGTAGTACGGATGCTCGGGCGCCGAACTGCCGTAGAGCAGATCGCGGCCGACCTTTTTGACACGCTTGCACTGATTGCGCAGCTTCCATTTGATGCGCAATCGCTGCCAGGGCGAGGGCACCGGCTTGACCCGCGGCACATCAAGGCAACGCGCTACCAACTCAGGGCCGAATACCTCACCGTGCTGGGCGAAGAAGTGCGCCTGCATGGCATGGAAGAAGCGCTTGTCGGCATAGTAGTGATGCACAAACTTGCACGCCTCGCGCACCTTCTGTTCGCGCATCGCAAAGGAAATCGCGATTTGCTCGATGGTGTGGATATCGAACGAGTGCTGGGTCCACTCGTCGATCAGGCAGATGGACGCTTCGAGCAGCGGCGCATCACTGGCGCGGACACCGCACAGGCCACTGTTGTAGAGCTTGAAGCTGTTATCGGCAGAGATGCCATGGGCCTGTAGGTGCTCGCCCAACTTGAGGTAGTCAGGACGCTTGCACACGTAGCTCCAGTCGTATTCGAAGCCATCCATCACGTACTGGCCCGGCTCGATCAGCTCAAGCACGCGATGGGGGGATTTGAGAAACAGGGTGTCGGTGTCAACGAACAGGGTCTTGTCCGCAAGCGCAAGCCCGTGGGCAATCGCGCACGCCTTGCGGCGGTGGGCATAGCCGTTTTCACCCTGCCATTGGGTCAGGGTCTGCTCGTCCAAGGTGATGGTCTCAACCGGCCAGCCGAAGTAATCCTGGGGGCGATCGGTCATGACACGGATGCACAACGACTCGCCCGCTTTGAGCTGGGACAAGGCAGTGAGGATACTGAACTTGGCTTCGCGCCGATAAACGTCCTGATTACCGTAAATAAGGTAAAGCAGCTGGTGCGAGGACTTGGCTAAAGGGGGCAGCGCTGACGGCATGACGAGCTCCGGGTGACAAGCGGCGAACTTTACCGGAATTCACCCTTTCCCATGTCATGATCTGACAGCCGCTACGCTTTATTCACACTGAGAAACAATTCTCCCGCCTATTCGCTCGCAAGATAACTGTTCCCATGACGCGCACGTCACCCTGAGCTGTGACCTTTCTCCACGGCAAGATGCCATCACCGTATCTGCGGTTACTCCGCTACACACTTTTGCCACGGAAAAACACGCACCGTTTTAGTGCTCACCTCTATTGCGCTGCCCTTTCCTGGATCAATATCCACGGCGAAACCACCACCGCCCACAAACTCGGGTCACGCTCCACCAGGTCCAATGCCCGCGTCGCAGACACTTCGCCCAGGCTACCCGAGGCCAGCCAGGCAGCGACTTTGTCACGGTTGTCCTCGGCCATTCCCTCGGCGGCTTCGATCAAATCCAAGCCGGTGTCGACCCACAATAGGGCACCCTTGGCAAAGAACGGTTCAAGCTCCTTCCAGGAAATTTCGGCGGTTTCACCGAGCAGCTTGGCATAGAGGGTGCTAGGTTCTTGCGTCATGGGAGTTCACCTTGGGAAAAAATCGGCGCAATCATAACGTCGCGACCGAGGTAGAAAAACCCAGTTGCAAATGAGTCATCGATAGAAAGTGTCAGGAAAGCCAAGGATTGCCCGAAACTCTGGCATCACCCCGCCGCAATTCTGTCTTTTTCTTTCATTTAAGCGACACGCCAAGGTTTTGCCCCCAGCAGCCAGCTTTTCAAGCGATGAACCGGCGCTCTACACTGTACCGGTACAGTTGCCAGGGCACTGCCGGGGGATATCCGAGATATCTGATCCGGTTCTGCAGCTCACAAGGCCGCTAGAACTATAAAAAATACAACAGTAAGAGTGGAGCACTATGAATAAGGCTACTAAGCAGATTTCCAAACTGTTTGCCGCTATGGTCCTGGCTGGGGTTGCCGGCCATTCGTTCGCAGCTGACACCATCAAGATCGGCATCGCCGGTCCAAAGACTGGTCCTGTAACGCAATACGGCGACATGCAATTCATGGGTGCCAAGCAAGCTATCGCCGACATCAACGCCAAAGGCGGCGTCGACGGCAAAATGCTTGAAGCCAAGGAATACGACGACGCTTGCGACCCTAAACAAGCCGTGGCTGTCGCCAACAAAGTGGTTAACGACGGCGTTAAGTTCGTGGTCGGTCACCTCTGCTCCAGCTCCACTCAGCCAGCGTCCGACATCTATGAAGACGAAGGCGTGATCATGATTACCCCGGCGGCCACCAGCCCGGAAATCACCGCCCGTGGTTACAAGCTGATCTTCCGTACCATCGGCCTCGACAGCGCCCAAGGCCCAGCGGCCGGCAACTACATCGCCGACCACGTGAAGCCTAAAATCGTTGCCGTCCTGCACGACAAACAGCAATACGGCGAAGGCATCGCCACCGCCGTCAAAAAGACCCTGGAAGAAAAAGGCACCAAAGTTGCCGTCTTCGAAGGCCTGAACGCTGGCGACAAAGACTTCTCCTCGATCATCCAGAAACTCAAACAAGCCAACGTCGACTTCGTTTACTACGGCGGCTACCACCCTGAGCTGGGCCTGATCCTGCGCCAAGCCAAGGAAAAAGGCCTGAACGCCAAGTTCATGGGCCCTGAAGGCGTCGGCAACGACTCCATCTCGCAAATCGCCCAAGGTGCTTCCGAAGGCCTGCTGGTGACCCTGCCGAAATCCTTCGACACCGACCCAGCCAACAAAGCCATCGTTGAAGAGTTCACCAAGAACAAGCAGGACCCAACCGGTCCGTTCGTGTTCCCGGCCTACTCGGCCATTGAAGTCATCGCCGGCGGTATTACCGCTGCCAAGAGCGAAGACACCGCCAAAGTGGCTGCCGCCATCCACGCGGGCACCTTCAAGACCCCTACCGGCGAGCTGAGCTTCGACGCCAAGGGCGACCTGAAGGACTTCAAGTTCGTGGTCTACGAATGGCACTTCGGCAAACCAAAAACCGAAGTTTCCCCTCAGTAAGCCAGGCGTTACTGGTCCAACAAGCCCACTGTGAGAGCAGTGGGCTTTGTTTTACGAGGTTTATGGGCCTGTCACCCGCGATCCGGGCGCTGGCTCACCTGAAAATCTTAAAACCGTCACCAGCGGTTCGCTGGCAAACGCTTTGTGCAAATGTGCTCACAGAACACAGCACAGGGCCGGAACATGACTCCACCAGTGAAATGCGTATCGGGTTTTTAGGAGCGCTGTAATGCCTGAGATCTATCATTTTTTCCAACAGCTGGTTAATGGCCTGACCATTGGCAGCACCTATGCCTTGATAGCCATTGGCTACACAATGGTTTACGGCATCATTGGAATGATCAACTTCGCCCATGGCGAGGTGTACATGATTGGTTCCTACGTGGCCTTCATCGCCCTTGCCGGGCTGGCCATGATGGGTATCCACTCCCTGCCGCTGTTGATGACCGCCGCGTTCCTTGCGTCGATCGTCGTAACCAGTGCCTATGGTTACAGTATCGAGCGCGTTGCCTACCGTCCCTTGCGTGGCAGCAACCGTTTGATCCCGCTGATTTCCGCCATCGGCATGTCGATTTTCCTGCAGAACACCGTATTGCTGTCTCAGGACTCCAAGGATAAATCCATCCCCAACCTGATCCCGGGGAGCTTCTCCTTCGGCCCAGGTGGTGCGGAAGAAGTGCTGATTTCCTACATGCAGATCCTGGTCTTCGTCGTCACCCTGGTGGCCATGCTGGGCCTGACCCTGTTCATCTCCCGCTCCCGTCTGGGGCGCGCCTGCCGGGCCTGTGCCGAAGACATCAAGATGGCCAACCTGTTGGGCATCAACACCAACAACATCATCGCCCTGACCTTCGTGATCGGTGCTGCGCTGGCAGCCGTCGCGGCGGTACTGCTGAGCATGCAGTACGGCGTAATCAACCCCAACGCCGGTTTCCTGGTAGGCCTCAAGGCTTTTACCGCAGCGGTATTGGGCGGCATCGGCAGTATTCCGGGCGCGATGCTCGGCGGGCTGGTGCTGGGTGTGGCCGAGGCGTTTGGTGCCGATATCTTCGGCGACCAGTACAAGGACGTCGTGGCGTTCGGCCTGTTGGTTCTGGTGCTGTTGTTCCGTCCGACCGGCATCCTGGGCCGTCCGGAGGTTGAGAAAGTATGAGCAGATATCTTAAATCGGCGTTTTTCAGCGCCTTGCTGGTGTGGGCCGTGGCCTTCCCGGTACTCGGCCTCAAGCTGAGCATTGTCGGCATCAACCTGGAAGTGCATGGCACCGGTCCCGTGACCCTGACCATCATCGCCCTGTGTTCGGTGCTGATGTTCCTGCGTGTGCTGTTCACCCAGCAGGTCGGCGCTCTGTTCAAGAGCAACCGTGGTCCGTTGGTATCGCCTAAGGTCAGCCAATTCCTGACCCTGCCGCGCACCCAGCGCTACATCATCATCGGCCTGATCGTGGCCGCGCTGATCTGGCCGTTCTTTGGCTCGCGCGGTGCCGTAGACATCGCCACCCTGATCCTGATCTACGTGTTGCTAGGCCTGGGCCTGAACATCGTGGTGGGCCTCGCCGGCCTGCTCGACCTGGGTTATGTGGGTTTCTACGCCGTGGGTGCCTACACCTACGCGCTGCTCTCGCACTATCTGGGCTGGAGCTTCTGGATCTGCCTGCCGCTGGCCGGCATGGCGGCGGCCACGTTCGGCTTTCTGCTGGGCTTCCCGGTACTGCGACTGCGCGGTGACTACCTCGCCATCGTGACCCTGGGTTTCGGCGAGATCATTCGTCTGTTCCTGCGTAACCTCACGGACATCACCGGCGGCCCCAACGGCATTAGCAGCATCCCCAAGCCAACGTTCTTCGGGCTGTCGTTCGACCGCACCGCTGCCGAAGGCATGCAGACCTTCCACGAGTACTTCGGGATTGCCTACAACCCGGTAAGCAAAGTGGTGTTCCTGTACCTGGTGGCGCTGTTGCTGGCGCTGGCGGCATTGTTCGTGATCAACCGCCTGCTGCGCATGCCAATCGGCCGTGCTTGGGAAGCGTTGCGCGAAGATGAAATCGCCTGCCGCGCCCTGGGCCTGAACCCGACCATCATCAAGCTCTCCGCCTTCACCCTGGGTGCTGCGTTCGCCGGTTTTGCCGGCAGCTTCTTCGCCGCGCGCCAAGGCCTGGTGACACCGGAGTCGTTCACCTTTATCGAGTCGGCGATCATCCTTGCCATCGTGGTATTGGGCGGCATGGGCTCGCAACTGGGCGTGATCCTGGCCGCGATCGTGATGATCCTGCTGCCAGAAATGATGCGTGAGTTCAGCGAATACCGCATGTTGATGTTCGGCGCCATGATGGTGCTGATGATGATCTGGCGTCCTCAAGGTCTGCTGCCCATGCAACGTCCACACATGGAGCTGCGCAAATGAGCCGCGAGATCCTGAAAGTCGAAAATCTGAGCATGCGCTTTGGCGGTTTGCTGGCGGTCAACGGCGTGGCCCTGACCGTGAAAGAGAAACAGGTGGTTGCATTGATCGGCCCCAACGGCGCCGGCAAGACCACGGTGTTCAACTGCCTCACCGGCTTCTACAAGCCAAGCGGTGGCAGCATCCTGCTGGACGGCCAGCCGATCCAGGGTTTGGCCGGTCACGAGATCGCCCGCAAGGGCGTGGTGCGTACCTTCCAGAACGTGCGGTTGTTCAAAGACATGACGGCGGTCGAAAACCTGTTGATCGCCCAACACCGTCACCTGAACACCAACTTCTTTGCAGGCCTGTTCAAGACCCCGGCGTTTCGCAAAAGCGAGCGCGAGGCCATGGAATACGCGGAGTACTGGCTGGACAAGGTCAACCTCACCGAGTTTGCCAACCGTCCCGCCGGCACCCTGGCCTACGGTCAGCAACGTCGCCTGGAAATCGCCCGCTGCATGATGACCCGCCCGCGGATCCTCATGCTCGACGAACCAGCCGCCGGCCTGAACCCAAAGGAAACTGAAGATCTCAAGGCGCTGATCGGTGTGCTGCGTGAAGAAAACAACGCCACGGTGCTGTTGATCGAACACGACATGAAACTGGTCATGAGCATTTCCGACCACATCGTGGTGATCAACCAGGGCACGCCCCTGGCCGACGGGACGCCGGAGCAGATCCGCGACAATCCTGAAGTGATCAAAGCCTATTTGGGGGAAGCGTAAAATGCTGCAATTCGAAAACGTTTCCACTTTCTACGGCAAGATCCAGGCCCTGCACAGCGTCAATGTGGAAGTACGCCAGGGTGAAATCGTGACCCTGATCGGCGCCAACGGCGCCGGCAAGTCCACCTTGTTGATGACCTTGTGCGGTTCGCCACAGGCCCACAGCGGCAGCATCCGCTACATGGGTGAAGAACTGGTGGGCCAGCAGTCTTCGCAGATCATGCGCAAGAGCATTGCGGTGGTGCCGGAAGGCCGCCGCGTGTTCTCGCGACTGACCGTCGAAGAAAACCTGGCCATGGGCGGGTTCTTCACCGACAAGGGCGACTACCAGGAGCAAATGGACAAGGTGCTGCACCTGTTCCCCCGGCTCAAGGAGCGCTTCAGTCAGCGCGGCGGCACCATGTCCGGCGGCGAGCAGCAAATGCTCGCCATCGGCCGGGCGCTGATGAGCAAGCCCAAGCTGTTGCTCCTGGACGAACCGTCCCTGGGCCTGGCACCGATCATCATCCAGCAGATTTTCGACATCATCGAACAGCTGCGCAAAGACGGTGTGACCGTGTTTCTGGTGGAACAGAACGCCAACCAGGCGCTGAAAATCGCCGACCGCGCCTATGTACTGGAAAACGGTCGTGTGGTGATGCAGGGCACTGGCGAGCAGTTGCTGACGGATCCGAAGGTGCGCGAGGCGTACTTGGGCGGCTAAGAGACGGTTGCTGAATAAACCGGATCTAAATGTGGGAGGGAGCTTGCTCCCGATGGCGGCATATCAGGCACAGAGCATGTGACTGATAGTCCGCCATCGGGAGCAAGCTCCCTCCCACATTTGTTTTGCACCGTTTGAAAGTTTTTCAACTGCCTTTGTAACGAACTCAATCCTCCCTTCTCTAGTGGTGCATGCAGGCAATCAAGCCTGCCCACTCAACCACTGCTGGAGAAACACCATGACGACCAAACTGTCCGCCGCGTCCCTCGTCCTCGCCCTGAGTTCTGCCTTGAGCCTCTCCGCTCTGACCAGCACCGTCCACGCCGCCGACGACATGCAAAAATGCTTCGGCGTCGCTGAAGCCGGTAAGAACGATTGCGCCGCAGGCGCAGGCACCTCCTGTGCCGGCAGCTCGAAAACCAAGGATCAGGCCAACGCCTGGAAACTGGTCCCCGCCGGCACCTGCACCCAAACCCCCAGCTCCACCTCGCCGACCGGTTTCGGCCAGGAAGCTACCTTCACCGCCAAGTCGTGAAACCCTGCACAGCCTGAGTACGGATCATGACGCTTTCACGCCAGCACACGGTCTCACACGCTCAGGCGCCCGGCCTCCCCTGTCGGGCCGGGCTGGGGCTGAAGAGCGAGCACTTCACCGAAGTGCTCCAGACCCTTCCCGATGTCGGTTTTTTTGAAGTACACGCCGAAAACTACATGGTGGCCGGCGGCCCGTTTCATCACTACCTAGGGTTGATTCGCCAACAGTACTCGCTGTCGCTGCACGGCATGGGCCTGTCCATCGGCGGCGAAGGCCCGCTCAACCGTGAGCACCTGGCGCGCCTGGCAACGCTGATCGAACGCTACCAACCCCACTCCTTTTCCGAACACTTGGCCTGGTCCAGCCACGGCCCGGTGTTTCTCAATGACTTACTGCCCCTGGCCTACGACGCAGACACGCTGAACCGGGTATGCGAACACGTCGACCAGGTGCAGAGCACGCTCAAGCGGCCCATGCTGCTAGAGAATCCATCGACCTATTTGCAGTTCCAACGCTCTACCCTGGACGAGACCGACTTCATCAGCGAGACCATCCGCCGCACTGGCTGTGGCTTGCTGCTGGATGTGAACAATGCCTACGTGTCGTGTATCAACCACCAGCGCGACCCGCTCACTTACATCGACGCCCTGCCGTTGCACGCGGTGGGCGAGATTCACCTGGCCGGCTTTGGCGAGGACACCGACAACCTGGGTGATCGCCTGCTGATCGACGACCATGGTGCCCCCATCAACAACGCCGTATGGCAACTGTACAAACAGGTGCTCACACGAACTGGCCCGGTCGCCACGCTCATTGAACGTGACAACCACGTGCCGGCCTTTAACGTTTTGCACGCTGAAGCCCAACAGGCCGAACACTATTTATCGCAGGTCCGCCCATGAGCCTTCACGACGCCTTCACCAGCGCCTTGCTGGCACCCGACCTGCCCTGCCCGGACGGCCTGTTCAGCAGTAACGGTGCCGACCCGGCCAGTCGCTTTGCGGTATATCGCAACAATGTCCACAGCTCATTGATCAATGCACTGGCATCGGCCTATCCCGTGACAGTGCAATTGGTAGGCGATGAGTTTTTCCGCGCCATGGTCGGCGTTTACGTCCAGGCGCACCCGCCTACCAGCCCACTGATCAGTGACTACGGCAGCACATTCGCCGACTTCATCCAGGGTTTCGATCCGGCCTCCAGTGTGCCTTATCTGGCCGACGTGGCCCGCTTGGAACGCTTGCGGGTTCGTGCCTATCACGCGGCAGATACGCCGGCGGTGAGTCAGCAAGCCGCCCTGCAACAGCTGCAGGCCCAAACGGAGCTGGGCGCATTGCGCCTACGGCTGCACCCATCCCTTGCCGCTTTGAACTCAGCCTACGCCGTGGTTGCGGTATGGGCGGCGCACCAGACCGAGGGCGCCTTGGCCACTCTTGATCCTTACAAAGCCCAAAGTGCATTGGTGCTGCGCCAGGGGTTGATCGTCAAGGTCTTCGCCGTCGACGGCGGCTCTGTCGCTTTTATCAATAGCCTGAACCACGGCGCCGCATTGGAAATGGCCGTGGCGGATGCGCTTAAAGCCTGCGCCGAGTTCGACCTGCACCAGTGTCTGTCACTGCTGATCAACCACGACGCCATCACTCACTTGCTCCCAGAACAAAAGGTATCGCCATGAACAATAGCCCTTCGTGCAGGATCAAACAGGCCATCGTTCTTTTCGAGAAAATCCCCTACAGCCTGATCGCGTTTATTGCGCGCTTTTCAATCGCGGCAGTGTTCTGGAAATCCGGGCAAACCAAAGTAGAAGGCTTCGCCATCGATCTGGTCAGCGGCACGTTCCAACTCGGTGAACCCTCACTCGCCGCCTCGACACTGCCGCTGTTTCGCAGTGAGTACCACGTGCCGTTGATATCGCCGGAAGTGGCCGCGCACATGGCGGCGTTTGCAGAGCACTTTTTCCCGGTGCTGATATTGGCGGGGTTCGCCACGCGCTTCTCGGCCCTGGCCTTGATTGGCATGACGTTGGTCATTCAATTGTTCGTGTACCCGGACGCCTACCCCACCCACGGCACTTGGCTTGCGCTGCTGTTGCTATTGGTTGCCAAGGGCCCTGGTTGCTTGTCCATCGACCACTTGATCGCCCGCCGCTACCGTTAAAGACGATCCAACGCCTCGCCGCTGCGCTTGAACCACTCCACCAGGTAGTCGGCCAGAACCTGGGTGCGCCTGGGCAGGCCACCTTGATAAGGGTGAACCAGGTACATCGGCAGGCTTCGAGTCTGATAGTCACGCAGCAACCAGCGCAATCGACCGTCGGCCAGTTCCGTCGGCAGCACGTAGGACGGCAACCGGGCAATACCAGCGCCTACCAGCGCTGCCTTCTTCAGCAAGTTGTAATGGTTGGAGGCAAAGGTGCCGCTTACCCTGACCCGCAACAACTCGTGCTGCTGGTGATACAGCCACTCCTCGCGGCCGCTGTAATGGCTGTTGAGCAAGCAGGTGTGCGCCGCAAGATCCGCCGGGGTCAGCGGTTCGCCGTGCTGCTCCAGATAGGCGGGGCTGGCGCAAGTCATCTCATGCCAGGCCAGCAGAGGCTTGGCCACCAGGCGCTCGTTTTCAATCGCACCCGAACGTACCCCCAAGTCAAAGCCATCACGCGCGAGGTCTCGATAGCTGTTGTTGAGTTCAATCTCGATCTGCACCTGAGGGTACTGCTTGGAAAATTCCAGCAACAAGCCATCGAAGAAAGTTTCGCCTAATGAAACGGGAACCGTCATACGCACCGGCCCGGCCAGATCGTCCTTGAGCCTCGCCAGTGCCTGACGCGCACGTTCCACCTGCACCACCAATGCCTGGGCCTGTGGCAACAACGCCGCGCCGGCAGCGGTCAGGCTGAGCTTGCGGGTGGTGCGGTGCAACAACACCACACAAAACTGCGCTTCCAGCTGGGAGATACGCTTGGATAACTGGCCCTTACTGCAGCCCAGTTGCTCGGCGGCCACCGTAAAACTGCCGGCTTCGATCAGTACGGCAAAGGCCGCCAGGTCATCCATCTCGCTCATGGATTGTTTCCATTTGAAAACCAAAGGTTGCCTATTACCACGTTTATCCAGCGAAAAAGCCACCCTAGACTGAGCCCTCACTTATCACTGGAGGAACAGCACCATGAAAATCCTATTGATTGGCGCGAGTGGCACCGTCGGCTCGGCAGTCAAGGCCGAACTGGCTCAGCGTCATGAGGTGATCAGCATTGGCCGCACCAGCGGCGACTTCCAAGTGGATATCAGCGACAGCGCGTCAATCCGCAGGTTGTTTGAGCAAACCGGTAAATTCGACGCCCTCATCTGCGCGGCCGGTAGCGTGAATTTCGTGGCGCTGGGTGATATGAGCGAAAACGACTTTGAACTTGGCCTGCGTGACAAGCTGATGGGCCAGGTAAACCTGCTGCTGATCGGCCGCGAGTATGCTAACGACGGCGCCTCGTTCACCTTCACCAGTGGCATTCTCAACCGTGATCCGATTCGGACTGGCGCTTCTGCGGCGCTGGTCAATGGCGCACTCGATGCGTTTGTCAAAGCGGCAGCGATCGAATTGCCACGAGGCCTGCGCATCAACTCCGTGAGCCCCACAGTGCTGGAAGAGGCCATGGGCAGCTACGCACCTTACTTCCGCGGCTATAAGCCTGCTCCGGGCGCTGACGTGGCCTTGGCCTACGCTAAAAGCGTAGAAGGCCTACAGACCGGCCAGACATTTATGGTTGGCTGAATGTAAGGGTTGTAAGAATTACCTGAAGCGGGACAGCGGGGTTGTGATGCACCGCCAGCCTGCGTAACGTGGCGGCACTTGCCTGGAGACCCCGATAATGCGTGCCGCCCGTACCTTTGCTTTGTGTGCTTTGCTTCCCTTTCTAACCGCGTGTCAGGTCTTCGAGAGCGAGCCGGCCAAGCCGTCTACGGTTGGGCTGACCCGCATGCAGGGCCAACTCACAGCCGTAGGCGACAAACTGTTGTTCCAAGCGTGCCACGACCAACGTAACTACGTGGTCAAGGACACCGGCGGCACCAGCATCCTGCAGGAAGCCGCCTCCCTGGCCGGCCAGCAAGGTGCGCTGTTTGCCGACCTGCGCGGTAAGTTTTCGGGCGTCGCCACCGGCACTCAGGGCGAAGTGGAGTTGCAACAGCTCTACCGTGTCGAACGGTCGACCTCGGCCTGCGACGACCCCGATTTCAAACGCATGATCCTGCGCGCCAACGGCCACAAGCCGGCCTGGGCGATGAACGTCACCGCCAAGGGCATGGTGCTGGAACGTGAAGGCCAGCCGCCTTTGGCCGTACCTTATGTAGAAGAGCAGATCGGCGACGGCCGCTTTAACCTGATGACCGAAGCCAACAACCAGCACATCGAGCTGTGGGTGGCTCCGCAACGTTGTGTGGACAGCGTCAGCGGCAGCCTGCAACACATGACCGCCGAATTGCGGATCAACGGTCAAGTCCAGCGTGGCTGCGCGGCTTTCGGTGGTTCGCGGGACGATTGATAGTGTCCTGCGCTTTTTAGCATGACGGGACACCACCGTTGGGGCTTATAATCGCCGGTTTGCAAAACCGCCGGCCTTACCGAATGCCGCACACCGGATCCCGTCATGTTACGAATCACCGAACTCAAGCTGCCCATCGACCATCCCGAAGAAGACCTGCGGCCTGCCATCCTGGCGCGCCTTGGCATCGCCAGTGATGACCTGCTCGATTTCACCCTCTTCAAACGCAGCTACGACGCCCGTAAAAAATCGTCGGAGCTGTGCTTCATCTACACCATCGACTTGGATGTGAAGGGTGAAGCCGCCCTGCTGCTCAAGTTTGCCGATGACCGCAACGTCAACCCGGCGCCGGATGTCAGCTACAAAGTAGTCGGCCAAGCGCCCGAAGGCCTGGCTGAACGACCGATCGTAGTCGGTTTTGGCCCCTGCGGGATCTTCGCCGGGCTGCTGCTGGCACAGATGGGTTTCAAGCCGATCATCCTCGAACGCGGCAAGGAAGTGCGCCAGCGCACCAAGGACACCTGGGGCCTGTGGCGCAAAAGCGTACTGAACCCCGAGTCCAACGTGCAGTTTGGTGAAGGCGGCGCCGGCACCTTCTCCGACGGCAAGCTTTACAGCCAGATCAAAGACCCCAAATTCCACGGCCGTAAAGTACTCCACGAGTTTGTCAAAGCCGGCGCGCCGGAAGAAATCCTCTACGTCAGTAAGCCGCACATCGGTACCTTCCGCCTGACCGGCGTGGTGGAACACATGCGCGAGCAGATCATCGCCCTGGGCGGTGAGGTGCGTTTCGAGCAACGCGTGACTGACGTGCTGATTGAAGACGGCCAACTGAACGGCGTGGTGGTGGATGGCGGCGAGCAGATCCTGTCCAGGCACGTGATCCTGGCCCTGGGCCACAGCGCCCGAGATACCTTCCGCATGCTTCACGGTCGTGGCGTATACATGGAGGCCAAGCCGTTTTCGGTGGGCTTCCGCATTGAACACCCTCAATCGCTGATCGATGCCGCGCGCCTGGGTAAATACGCCGGGCACCCGAAGCTGGGCGCCGCCGACTACAAACTGGTGCACCACGCGAAGAATGGTCGCTCGGTCTACAGCTTCTGCATGTGCCCTGGCGGCACCGTGGTGGCGGCCACCTCCGAGCCGAACCGCGTTGTGACCAACGGCATGAGCCAGTACTCACGTAACGAGCGCAATGCCAACTCCGGCATCGTGGTCGGCATCACGCCGGAAGTGGACTACCCCGGTGGCCCGCTGGCGGGTATCGAGTTGCAGGAACGCCTGGAGTCCCACGCCTACATTCTCGGTGGCAGCAACTACGAAGCGCCGGCACAACTGGTGGGTGATTTCATCGCCGGCAAGCCGTCCACCGCCCTCGGCAGTGTGGAACCGTCCTACAAGCCTGGCGTGGCTCTGGGCGACCTGGCGTTGGCGCTGCCGGACTTCGCCATCGAAGCCATCCGCGAAGCGCTGCCGGCGTTCGAGAAGCAAATCAAAGGCTACTCGCTGCACGATGCGGTACTGACCGGTATCGAAACGCGCACCTCGTCGCCGCTGCGGATAACCCGTGACGATTCGATGCAGAGCCTGAACGTTAAAGGCCTGTTTCCGGCCGGTGAAGGCGCCGGTTATGCCGGTGGGATTTTGTCGGCGGGTGTTGATGGGATTCGAATTGCCGAGGCGTTGGCGCGGGATATGTTGGGCATCGAGGCCTGAGCACATCCGTGTTCACAAGTGGGAAGGGGCTTGCTCCCGATAGCAGTGGATCAGTCAGGACACATGTGACTGGTCCACCTTCATTGGGAGCAAGCTCCCTCCCACACGGTTTTTGCGTGATTTCAGATGTTAGCGCGCAGGATGCAATCCGGTAGCGGCTCGCCCCGCTCCACACTGGCCGCAACGGCCGCGATCAGCCCTTGCAACTCGTACCCCTGCCCCGCCAACCACACCGGGTTGTAATAGGTTGTGGCGTATCGCTCGCCACCATCGCACAAGATCGCCACGATAGAACCCGACTCCCCCGCAGCCTTCATCTGCTGCGCTGCCACCAGCGCGCCAACCAGGTTGGTCCCGCTGGAACCGCCCACTCGCCGCCCCAATCGCTCTGCCAAGTAATGCATGGCTGCCAGTGACAGCGCATCCGGGACCTTGACCATTGCGTCGATCACCTTCGGCAAAAACGACGCCTCGACCCGTGGCCGGCCAATGCCTTCGATACGCGAACCGCAGTCCAGGCGCAGGCTGGCGTCACCCGTCTGGTAATAGTCAAAAAACACCGATCGCTCAGCATCGGCGCATAGCACGCGGGTGGCGTGCTGGCGATACCGCACGTAGCGACCCAATGTCGCCGTGGTGCCGCCGGTGCCGGGGCTGGAAATCAGCCAGCTCGGCTCGGGATGCTGCTCGAAACGCATCTGTTGGAAGATCGACTCGGCGATGTTGTTGTTCGCGCGCCAGTCGGTAGCGCGCTCGGCGTAGGTGAACTGGTCCATGAAGTGACCGCCACTTTCCCGCGCCAAGCGCTCGGATTCTGCATAGATCTGTGTGGGATCTTTTACCAGATGGCTCTTACCGCCATAGAAGGCAATCTGCGCGATTTTTTCCTGGGAAGTGGTGGCCGGCATCACCGCGATAAACGGCAGGCCGAGCAGCCGAGCAAAGTAGGCTTCGGAGATCGCCGTGGAGCCGCTGGAGGCTTCAATCACTGGTGCTCCGGGCTTGAGCCAACCATTGCACAGCGCATACAGAAACAGCGAGCGGGCCAGCCGGTGTTTGAGGCTGCCGGTGGGATGGCTCGACTCGTCCTTGAAGTACAACTCGATACCCGGCAAACCTGGCAGCGGCAAGGGGATCAGGTGGGTGTCAGCGCTGCGCTGGAAGTCTGCTTCGATGATACGAATGGCTTCGCGAGCCCAGGGACGATGGTCACTCATGGTCGGTTTCTCTAAGAATTTCCAGGTCAATATTAGGATCTTTCCTACACTCGACACAGATACAGTAACGTCTCAATTGGACACACAATTTCAAGCCCCTGACGCAACGCTGAACCTGCCCATTGCTTATAACAAATAAGAATATAACTTTTGTTTTAACAACTAACGGTACGGGTTAGGGTACCCGCCTATTGAATCCGGATTGGAGAGCACCCCTTGGCTCTGCGTAGCACTTTCACTCGTTTCTTCCAGCTGGAAGCCGCCAGCGGTCTGTTGTTGATCGCCGCTGCGGCCCTGGCATTGATCATCAATAACTCACCGTTGTCCCACCTGTACGGCGCGTTTCTCGACGTGCCGGTGGTGGCGCAGATTGGCGCGTTGAAAATCGACAAGCCAGCCTTGTTGTGGATCAACGATGGCCTGATGGCTCTGTTCTTCCTGTTGATCGGCCTGGAGGTCAAGCGCGAGTTGCTTGACGGCCATCTGTCCAAACCGTCGCAAGTGGTCCTGCCCGGTGCAGCCGCCATCGGCGGTATGGTGGTGCCGGCGCTGATCTACTGGGCGATCAACAAGGACTACCCCGCCGCCCTCTCCGGTTGGGCAATCCCCATGGCCACCGACATTGCCTTCGCCCTGGGCGTGTTGGCGCTGCTGGGCAAGCGCGTCCCGACGTCCTTGAAACTGTTCCTGATGACCCTGGCGATCATCGATGACCTGGGCGCGATCATCGTGATCGCAGTGTTTTATTCCGCCGATTTGTCCGGTGCAGCCTTGGCTGGCGCGGGCGCCTGTCTGGTGGCCTTGATCGCGATGAACCGCCTCGGAGTGATCAAGCTCTGGGCCTATCTGATCGTCGGCCTGATCCTGTGGGTATGCGTGCTCAAGAGTGGCGTGCACGCCACACTGGCCGGCGTGACGCTGGCGTTCTGCATCCCGATGCGCACTAAGAACGCCGAGCCCTCGCCGCTGCTGACCCTCGAACACGCTCTGCACCCGTGGGTGGCGTACGGCATCCTGCCGCTGTTCGCCTTCGCTAACGCTGGCGTTTCCCTCACCGGCGTCAGCCTGGAGAGCTTCACCCACCACGTGCCCATGGGCATTGCCGCCGGCCTGCTGATCGGCAAGACCATCGGTGTGTTCGGCCTCACTTGGCTGGCCATCAAGACGGGTCTCGCCACACTGCCTAACGGCGCCAACTGGGGCCAAGTCTTCGGCGTGGCGATCCTGTGCGGTATCGGCTTCACCATGAGCCTGTTCGTCGGCTCCCTGGCATTCGTGCCGGGCGCCAGCGAATTTGCCGGCGAGGATCGAATGGGGATTCTGACCGGGTCGATATTGGCAGCATGTATTGGATATCTGGTGACGGCGATGGCGAGTCGTAAAAAAGCCTGATCCCCCAGAAACCGCGCCCACAAAAAAACCCCAACCGGTCACCCGGTTGGGGTTTTTCTTTACCTGCTGCTTACCGATTAACGGGTAACGCGACTGGTACCATCGACCGTCATGATGCGCACGCGGTCGCCAATGCGGAAGATTTCGTTCTCCTGCACAGCCTGGACGTAAGCGCGCATGCTGCCATCGTCTTCGCGAACGGTGATTTCCACGCCTTGAGTGCGGGTCAGACCTTCTTCAGTGGCCGAGCCCAGCAGGCCGCCAGCGACTGCGCCGATCACAGCAGTGACGATGCTGCCACGGCCGCCGCCGATGGCGCTGCCGCCAACGCCGCCGATGACTGCGCCGGCAGCGCCGCCGATTGGGGTCTTGGTGCCTTCGATTTTCACCGGACGCAGGGATTCGATGGTACCCATGCGCACGGTCTGTACACGACGCGCTTCATCACGGGAATACGAATCGCCGGTCAAACTTGAGGCGCAGCCACCCAGCAGCAGCGACAGGGTGGTAAAGCAGGCAACCAGTAAAACGGACTTACGCATAGCATCAACTCCAAAGGACAGGTGTTCATTAGACGCTGCGGCTTGGCGCCTGTCACGGCAAGCACCGCAGAAAACTGCTTTCATTCAGCCTGAGTACAGACTGCGTACACCGGAAAACTCGACAAACGGTAGCTCAGTTCGTGTACCAAGAGATGTCACAACGGTTTCATCATTGTAGCCGCGCAGCCGCATGCGACCGAAGTCTCTCCCATAGAGACGTCGGTGCTGCGAACAACATTCAGATGAAGTGACGAAAGGTGACGCTCAGGGCGCCAGGCGCTCGCGGGTCCACTCGCCCCCTTGCAGGCGGTAATTCAAGCGGTCATGCAGGCGGCTGGCGCGACCTTGCCAGAACTCAATACGCTCCGGCAGCAGACGATAGCCACCCCAATGCTCGGGGCAGTCGGGCTGGGTATCGCTGAAGCGCTGCTCAGTGGCCGTGAGCAGGTCTTGCAGTTCTTCACGGTCACGAATGACCTGGCTTTGCGGGGAAGCCCAAGCGCCGAGACGGCTGCCCAGAGGACGGACCTGGTAATAAGCATCCGACTCCTGAGGCGTGACCTTGACCACCCGCCCTTCGATGCGCACCTGGCGCTCCAGGGTCGGCCAGAAAAACGTCATGGCTGCAAACGGCCGCGCCGCGAGTTGTTCACCCTTGGCGCTCTGATAGTTGGTGAAGAAGGTAAAGCCCTGCGTATCCAAGCCCTTGAGCAGCAGGATGCGGCAGTGCGGGCGACCTTCCTGGTCGACCGTAGCCAGGGTCATGGCATTGGCTTCCACCGGGGGCTGCTCGGTTTTCACCGCATCGGCAAACCACTGGTGGAACAACGCAAACGGCTCGCCCGGGGCCTGGGCCTCGCTCAAACCGTCCCGTGTGTAGTCACGGCGCATATCGGCCAGTGCCTGGGTCATGCGGCTTTATCCTTCTGGTTCAGCAGATCAGTTTTTTGCCTGGTCGTTCGCCGGTGCAGCAGCCTTGGCTTTGGCCGGGGCAGTTTTCTTGGCAGCTGGCTTGGCCGGCGCCTTTTTAGCGGCTGGCTTGGCGGCAGCTTTCTTCGCGGCCGGAGCTTTTTTCGCCGCAGCTTTGGCTGCCGGAGCCGGTGCAGGTACGTTCTGCACGGCAACCATTTCAGCCACAGGCGGCGTCTTGCCCGAGTTGTACTTGCTCAGCAGCGCCAACATAGTTGTACGCTGAGTGAACATAATTTCCATGCGACGGTTCAGCGCACGGCCCTGGGTGCTGTCGTTGGCGGCACGTGGCATCAGGTCACCCATGCCACGCAGCATCAGGCGATCCTGCTTCAAACCGCTGAGGCTGAAAATCGAAGCGATGGACTGTGCGCGCTCCCTGCTCAGCGCCTGGCTCGCCGGGGCGGTGCCGGTGGCGTCAACGTGACCCAAGACCAGTACGGCGGTCTTGGGGTCTGCTTCAACAGCCTTGGCAACACGCGTGAACGGGCCAAGGGTAACCGGCAACAGCATGGCTGGACGTTTTGGGTTGTAGGAGCCATCGACCGGCGCAATCACGACGAGCACGTTGTCGCGACGTTCCAGTTGCAGGTTGCTGTCCTTGATGGCGGCGCGCAGGCGCGGCTCATAGTCGTCCAACCAGGCCTGGGTGATTTTCGGGTCCGGCATCGGCACGTTGGTCACGTCGACCTTGGACAATGGCTTGGGTTTGCTTTCGAACGGCCACCACCAGTGAGTTTCGCTGTCGGTCTTGGCGACGGCTGGTGCGGCGGCAGGGGCAGGAGTGGCGGCCTTGAGGTCGGCTTTCAGGTCTGCGGCCTTGGCATCGGCAGCCTTTTCGTCGGTGCTTTTGGAGGAGAACGGCCACCAGCTGGAGCCGGTGTCAGCCTTGGCCGCCGGAGCAGGCGCAGCGGCTACAGGTGCGGCAGGCTTGGCGCCAGCTGCGGGTTTGGCATCAGGCTTGGCCTCGGTCTGGGTCACGACGTCCTTGGTAGCGGCCTTATCAGATCCAAATGACCACCAATGCCCACCCTCGGCATCATTCTGTGGAGTTTGTGCGCAGCCGGTAATGGTGAGGCAAAGCGCCAGTGCCAAGGACTTGTTCGATAACATGAGATATCCACAAAATGAGAAAAGAAACGGGGGTCTGGATGACCCGTTAAACAGACGCTTACAGAACATTAAAGTTACATCATTTCGTTCAGCGTCTTCTTATAGTTGCCTTTGTAACAAAAAAATGTGAAACAGCAAGGGGTTTACAGACAACCGGCCAATATTCCGACCAACTTCTGTGCACGAGGGTCCATAAGTACATAAGGCCCCAATGTATTAGTCACGAAACCAAACGCTACATCGTGTTCGGGGTCGGCAAAACCTACCGATCCACCTGCACCAGGATGCCCAAAAGCACGCGGGCCAAGGCCGAATGTGGCATTAGGCATCTGCGGTTGATCCAACATGCAGCCCAAGCCAAAGCGAGTTTGTGTCAATAATGTTTTATCCGGCCCGATACTGTGTTCACGGGTCAACTCTTCGAGCATGTCGGCTTCCAACAAACTACCGTCCAACAAACCACTATAAAAACCCGCCAGGCTACGCGCATTACCGTGACCATTAGCCGCGGGCTGCTGCATGCGTCGCCATTCAGGTTTATTAGTACTGGTCAAAATAGACGGTGGATTGGCAAATGCCCGTGTGGTCATGGCGGTGGGTTCACGCATCATTACTTGCAGTAAACGTTGCGCAGCTTCATCGCCCATATTGCCTTTGCTGCGCGCTATATGGGCAACACGATAAAACTCTTCATCCGCCAGGCCCACATGAAAGTCCAGGCCCAACGGCCGTGCAACGCGCGCCACAATGGATTCACCAGGCCCACGCCCATCGGCGCGGCGCAGCAGTTCGCCGACCAGCCAGCCGTAGGTGATCGCCTCGTAACCATGGCCTTGGCCCGGCGTCCACCAGGGTGCTTCGGCCGCGAGGGTGTCGACCATCAGTTGCCAGTCATACAGGGCCTCGGTGGGCAGCATCTCGCGGATCGCCGGCAAACCCGCCTGATGGCAGAGCAACTGGCGCAGCGTGATGCTTTCCTTACCGGCAGCGGCAAATTCCGGCCAGTACTTGGCAACTGGAGCGTCCAACTGCAACTTACCCTCAGCCACCAATTGCAGGGCCGTGACGGCAGTAAATGTCTTGGTGCAGGAGAAAAGATTGACGATGGTGTCGCTGTGCCAGGCCTCGGCACCGTCCTTGTCAGCGGTGCCGGCCCACAGATCGACCACGGTTTCGCCGCCGATCTGAATGCAAAGCCCGGCGCCACGCTCCTGTGGGTCATCGAACAGCGCGGCAAACGCTTCACGTACCGCTTCGAACTGGAGTTCGTAATGACCCTGAATCTGCACGTAAGCCGCCTCGAAAAACACCATTGAAAGTGGCCGACATTGTTCCAGCCCTTGTAGGTTTTGTGAACCCGTCAGCGATCAATCAATGACCGTTGGCGGAGTGCCCACCGGCATGCCCGGCGCCCTGCCCTGCGCCTTTGCCGTCATGCCCAGACTTACCGCCTTCACCTTCACGGACAGCGCTTGCCGCCTTGGCCTTTTCCGCCTCCTTGCCCAGTTGGTCCACCGCCGCCAGGTTGCTTTTACGCACGCTGTCGACAAAGCCCTGATAAGGCACGTCGGTGATGCCCACCAAGCCGAAGTGGCCGTTTTCACCGTCCAGCAAACGGCCGGTCACGGGTTGGTCCAGGTACTGGAACCAGTGCACACCCACAATCGAAGGTTCGGCCATGGCTTGCTTGAGGAAGTTGGCGTACGCCGCGCCACGGTCCTCTTCCCTGGCCAACTGGGTCACGCCGCCCCAGAACGGGCCACGGTCGGCAGAGCCAAAGTTGAATTCAGTGATCAGCACGGGTTTATCCAACGCGCGCAGCGCAGCGAAGTCGTAACCGTCCTGAGGCTTGAGGGTGTACATGTTGAAGCTCAGCACATCGCAATACTGTGCGCACGAAGCCACAGCCTCGGGCGTGCTCACCGCATAGCGACCACCCAGCAACAACTGGTTCGGCGCGTGCCATTTCAGTGAATCGGAGATGGTCTTGAAATAAGCATCGGCAAAGGTTTTCTGGAAGTATTTAAAGTCGGCCTCGATTTCCGGGTGCTCAGGGTTGGGAATCGGTGGTTCAAAGCCTGGATCTTCCATCAGCTCCCAACCCGCCAATTCGATGCCCCAGGCTTTCGACAAGCCTTCTTCATTGCGGTACTTGTCCCGCAATTGCTTGAGGAAAGCGCGTTTGGCTGGAACGTCGGTGGTCATACGCAACGTGCCGTAGGCCAAGGCGTAGCGGGATTTCGGATCATCACCCGGCCCTGCCCAGGCCAGTTCGTTATCGGCAAAGAAGCCGATCAGCCACGGGTCGTCGCGATGGTCGCGGGCAGCAATCGCAACGGCACGCTCGGTCGCCATGGCGAAGCGTGGGTCAAACGGATCGGGCATGCCGCCCCACCAGTCGGTGCCGGTGCTGATGCTGGCGTAATCGCCGACGATCGACAGCGGCAAGGTATAGGGGACGCGGTCGGCACGGGCCAAAGCCTCGTCGCTCCAGTTGCCCACGGTGTTGAAACCCCAGGCCTGCAGGCGGTCCAGGGTGTGAGTCACCCAGCGTTTCTGGTCGAAGCCTTCGCCACCATAGGCGCGCTGCAGGTTGGCGCCATAGAAATCGTACCAACGCCCGGCGCCAAAACTACGCCCCTCACCCGCACCGTTACCGGTGCGGTTATCGCCGCTGCCGTAATACTTATCCAAGGGCTCACCAGCCTTGGGCAACGCCGCAAACATCCATTCACGACCGGCCACGTAGGTCTGGCTGTTATCCGGGGCCACGGTATTGACGCCCAGGGAGTAGAACGGATGGCCCTCAGGCGTTACCAGATACCAGCGGCCGTCACGCTTCTCCGTGTGGAAAAAGCCGCTGGCCTTGAATGCAGGGCCTTTGTTCCAGCCACCAAACCTGTCCAATGCGGACTTATCCCGCGCAGCCAACCAGCCTTGAAGCTGGGTTTGCTCTTTGGCCGCGGCGGCCTTGAGCTGCTCGTCGCTGCTGACCTTCTCTGGCCAACGCGCACGGGTGGATTGGCCATACGTATCCACTAACTCGCTGTAGGCGGCCTTCAATACCGGCTCACTGTCCTGCACACCAAAGCGCTCCAGCAGGATGCTTTGGGCCGCGTTGGGCTTGATCATCGACAACGTCACCGAGACCACCTGGCTGCGGTCGATTTCCCCAGCGCTGCCAGCCAGCAACACACGCTGGCCATCAACAGTAATCGGCATCGGCGGGCCGGCCTTCATGCCCTGACTCAGCGGCGAGTTGGCTTGCAGCGGGATCAGCAGGGTCTGTGCCGGGCCGGCCGGCAGGTCGATTCGACTGACCAACGTCTTGCCGTCACTGCTCTGCACCTTGACGTAAAGGGTCAGCGCCCAGTCCATGGCACTCTGAATACGCAGGCTCATGGCGCTGGACTGCGACCAGTCCCACACCCCCGTCTGCGGGCTAAGCACCAAGCTGGGTTCGGCGGCCGGGTTGAAGGTGATACGGCGCAACACCTCACCTTCGGGGGTTTGCTCGGCGTTGTATTGCGGCAGGCTGGCGTCCTGGGTCGCCACCTTGACCACATCGGCAGGCCGGACGAAGTTGAACAGGGTTTGTTGCCCGGCGGGCGCCGCCATCAAGGGCGCAGCGAACAGCAGGGCAAAAAGGGCGGGCAGCGTGCGAATCATACGAGCAAGGTTCTCCCAAACGGCCGGTGAATGGCCTGATGACATTGATGAGATAGACCACGAAGTGGGCGAATCCGCCCACAGTGGCTTAAGAAATTTCGCGCCGGAACGGCGGTAAAGCATTCAGGATAGCTTTGCCGTAGCGCTGGGTGACCAAACGACGGTCGAGCAAGGTGATGGTGCCGCGGTCTTCTTCCGTACGCAGCAACCGCCCGCAGGCCTGCACCAGCTTCAACGAAGCATCCGGCACCGAGATTTCCATGAACGGGTTACCGCCCCGCGCTTCGATCCATTCGGCCAACGCGGCCTCTACCGGATCATCCGGCACCGAGAACGGGATCTTGGCGATCACCACGTGCTCGCAGTACGCGCCCGGCAAGTCGACACCTTCGGCAAAGCTCGCCAGGCCGAACAATACGCTGGAGTCCCCGCCGTCGACGCGCGCCTTGTGCTTATTCAGGGTTTCCTGCTTGGACAGGTTGCCCTGGATAAACACCTGCTTGCGCCAGTCGCGGTCGAGGCCGTCGAACACGTCCTGCATCTGCTTGCGCGACGAGAACAGCACCAGCGTGCCCCGGGAGCCTTCGACCAAGCCCGGCAAGTCACGAATGATCGCGGCAGTGTGGGCCGGCGCGTCCCGAGGATCGGCCTTGAGGTCCGGCACCCGTAACACACCGGCGTCGGCGTGATGGAACGGGCTCGGCACCACGGCGGTGACGGCTTTTTTCGGCAGCCCGGCGCGCATGCGGAACCGGTCGAAAGTGCCCAGGGCCGTCAGCGTGGCGGAGGTGACGAGGCAGCCGTAGGCCACGTTCCACAGATTGCGCCGAAGCATTTCGGCGGCGAGGATCGGGCTGGCATTGACCTCAATATCAAACAGCGCGCCGCTTTCCGACAAGGTCAGCCAACGGGCCATGGGCGGGTTGTCTTCCGGGTCTTCGACGGTAAACGCGGTCCACAGCTCCCAGTTACCTTGGGAACGGGACAACAGGCTGCCGAACAGTGGGTACCACTCCTCGGCCTGGTTACTGGCGATGCCGATATTGACCTCGCCATCCATACCTTCCTTGAGCAAATCCGTGAGACGGGTAAACAGGTCAGTCAGGCGTGAAAAGCCTTTCTTCAGTTCAATGCCCATTTCGCGCATATGCTCGGGGATCATCCCGCCGACAAAGCGGTGACGTGGGCGCTCACGGCCCTCCACATCTTCGCCGGGCCTGAAGTCGGCGACCTGCTCGCAGGCGCTGAACATGAACTGCTGCTGGGTCTTGATCTCCCGCGCCAGCTCCGGCACCTGCTCAATCAGCTTGCCCAAGTCGCCGGGCAGCGGGTGCTGGGCGAGCAATTTGGTGAGGTTCTTCGCGGTGGTTTCCAGCCAGTCGGCGGTGGAACGCAGGCGCGTGTAGTGGGCGAAGTGGCCGATGGCCTTGTCGGGCAGGTGATGGCCTTCGTCGAACACATAGAGCGTGTCGCGAGGGTCCGGCAGGACGGCGCCGCCGCCCAGGGCCAGGTCGGCCAGGACCATGTCGTGGTTGGTGACGATTACGTCGACTTTGCCCATGCCCTCGCGCGCTTTGTAGAAAGCGCACTGACCGAAGTTCGGGCAATGGCGGTTAGTGCATTGGCTATGGTCGGTGGTCAGGCGTGCCCAGTCGGCGTCTTCAAGGGCGGTGGGCCAGCTGTCGCGGTCGCCGTCCCATTTATTGCCGGCCAGTTTCTCGATCATGCTGGTAAACAGTTTCTGGCTGACTTCATCAACCTCAATCTTGAAGCCTTCTTCTTCGAACAGCGACGCCGTGGCGGTCTGCGCGTGGCCTTCCTGCAGCAGCACGTCGAGCTTGGACAGGCACATGTAGCGGCCACGACCCTTAGCCAGGGCAAACGTGAAGTTCAGGCCGCTGTTGCGCATCAGGTCGGGCAGGTCTTTGTAGACGATCTGCTCTTGCAGGGCGACGGTAGCGGTGGCGATCACCAGGCGTTTGCCTGCGGCCTTGGCGGTCGGGATCGCAGCGAGGCTGTAGGCAACGGTCTTGCCGGTACCGGTGCCGGCTTCGACGGCCACGACCGCTGGGTCACCTTCGCGGCGACCTTCGTCGTCGGTGTCGATATCCCCGAGGACCTTGGCCACTTCGGCGATCATCAGGCGTTGGCCGTAGCGCGGTTTCAAGCTCTTGGCTTCGAGAAAACGCGAGTAGGCGCCCTGGATCGTGGTTTTGAGTTCAGTGCTGATCATGGATAGTCGGGCGCAAAAAACGCTGGATAAATTTTCAGTGGTTCGGATCGGCCGCTATCATACCCCGCTAATTAATCCCGCGCAGAACGGAGTACCACAATGACCGCGTTTAGCCTCGCTTACACCCTGCATGTATTGGCCGCCCTGGTATGGGTGGGCGGTATGTTTTTCGCCTGGATGATCCTGCGACCCGCCGCCATGGCGGCACTTGAGGGCCCTGCCCGACTCAAGTTGTGGGCAAATGTGTTTCAACGTTTTTTCGTGTGGGTATGGGTGGCGGTGCTGGTTTTGCCGATCAGCGGTGTGGGCCTGCTGCAACTGCGTTTCAGCGGGTTTGAGACTGCACCGCGTTACGTGCAGGTCATGATGGGCTTGTATCTGGTGATGACCGCGTTGTTTATCCGCATCCAGGCGTTGAAATTTCCGGAGTTGAAGGCGGCGGTGGCGGCTGAGGATTGGCCGGTGGGCGCGGCTGCGCTAGGGCAGATTCGCAAGTTAGTGGGGGTTAATCTGATTGTTGGGTTGGTGGTGGTCGCGATTGCTTCGGCTCGGCCGATGTTCTGAGACGACCTTTAGCCCGCTATCGGCAGCAAGCCCCCCACACCCGGAATGCATTTCAAGGTGGGAGGGGCTTGAAGTATCAGAGACGCTGAATAGTCACAGTCCCCGCAGGCCCAACCGGCCCCGGTTGTCCTTCCAAACCAGGACGGCCCTTTTCGCCGCCATCGGCGCGATACACCAGGCAGCCTTTGGATTCCCCGCCTTTGCCCGGTTTGCCCGCTGTACCCGCCAGCCCGCCAGCGCCGCCGTCCACCCAGACCTTGATATGTTCAGCCGGGAAGTCCTTAGGCAACTCCACGCGTACCTGCGCACCCGCGCCCCCCGGCAGGCCATCACCGCCATTATCACCATTGAAACCGCGCCCGGCTGAGCCCCATGTGCAACCCGGATCCACACCATTGGCACCATCAAGCCCGGCATAACCCTGAGCACCGGCGCCGCCACGGGCATCCACCGACAGCTCTTCAGCCGCCAGCGAATTGATGCGCAAGGTCAGGTCTCGACCGGCTTTCGCAGGTTTTTCATGGGTGCCTGGCGCGCCGCGCGAGGTGATCTGGCTGCCATGTTCCAGTTGCGCATGACCCACCTGCAATTGCAGTCCGACAGCGCCGGGGACAATGGCGATACGTGCATCGCGCCCCAAATGCAGCTCATCGACGGTGACCTGGCTGATGGTCGAGGGGATCAGCAAGGTGCCGTAGTCCGCCACTTCCAAGCGTTCCAGCTGCAACACACTGGTGCTGCTGGGCAGGCGCATCAACGAGTTGGTTTCGACACTGACGCTCTGGGCCAGGGCAACGGGGCTGGCCAACAGAGCCAACAGAAAAACCTTACGCATCATGGGGCTCCTGAGTGTTTTCAAATTTTTCTTTGATCGCACAGTAACGACTTCTACAGGCGATTTGCCAGTGAAGGTTCAAAAAACTTGAAAGGGCGGCGATTAAAGAGAGGATCTGTGCCGCGGTACCCCATCCCCGCATTCATTGAGGATGAACATAAAAGTAGGACTTTTCGCCATCACCTGCTCTAGGCCCACACGCTCAGCCGCGCTAGTCTCTACGGTCCTGATGTGAGGATCTCTGATGACCGCTGGTTTTTCTGCCCGTACCCCCCAGCAAGCCCTGGCCGCATTGCTCGATCTGCACCAGCCCAAACGCCTGTTGCTGTTGGGTGCCAGCCAGTTCCCGGCGCTGGATGCCTTTAAGGAAGCGCATCCCGACACCCAAGTGTTTGTGGCAACGCCTGGGCCGTTGCCCGCAGAGCTGGCCGCGCTGCGCTTTGACCTGGCATTGGTGGTCGATTGCCTGGAGCACCTGTCAAAACCTCAAGGCCTGACCCTGCTCGGCGGGATTCGCAACCTCAACGCCAGCCGCATTGCGGTGCTGGTGGATCTGGGCGCCTGCGACTGGAAGGACACAGACTTCTTCTCTCTGGCCCTGCAGGCCGGCGAACGCTTCCAGCGCGATGAGCAGGTGCTGACGCTGTTTACCTACGATCTGCTTGACTATAAACAGGTGCCGGACTGGCTCAATGCCCGCTTCTGGGCCAACCCGGAAAATTTCGGTAAGTATTGGTGGTAACCCAATGAGTACATCCATTTGTCCCTGCGGCAGTGGCAACCTGCTGGATGCCTGCTGCGGTCATTATCACGCCGGTCACCCGGCGCCCTGCGCCAGCGCGTTGATGCGCTCGCGCTACAGCGCCTATGTGCTGGGCCTGGTGGACTATTTGGTGGCGACCACATTGCCCGCGCAACAGGCGGGTTTGGATCGCGAATCCATCAGCGCCTGGAGTGCCCAGAGCACCTGGCTCGGCCTTGAGGTGGAAAGCTCGGAGGTGTTCGGCGGCCAGCCGGAACATGCCTTCGTGACCTTTACAGCGCGCTGGCACGACAGCACCGGCGAACATAGCCACCGCGAACAGTCTTCTTTCGTACAGAATGACGGGCACTGGTACTTCATCGATCCGACGGTGGAGGTGAAGGCTGGGCGCAATGACGCGTGCCTGTGCGGCAGCGGGCAAAAATTCAAGAAGTGCTGCTCCAGCTACTTCTAACCACAATAGGACCAACGCCATGCTCCGGATCTACAGCTTGATGCTGGCGTTAATCTTCGGTCTAAGCGGCTGTGCGTCGTGGTTCGAGGACGACGCGCCGCCGCCCCACGTCTCTCTGGTTAAGGTCGAAGTGGTGCGGGCCAAGTTGCTGGAACAGAAATTCAAACTGTACTTTCGCGTAGACAACCGCGACGACGCCGACCTGACCGTGCGCGGCCTGATCTACAAGGTCACCCTGGATGATTTTGTGCTGACCGAAGGCGAGTCCAACGAATGGCTCACCGTGCCGCCCCGAAGCCATGCGTTTTTCAAAGTTTCCGTACGCACCAACCTCTGGCCGCAGATACGCAGTGTCGTGCAGCTGTTGAAAAAACCCGACCAACCCGTGCCCTATCGCTTGGAAGGCGAGCTCAAAACCGGATTATTCATCGGTTATGACGTGCAGGTGGCCCACAATGGCGTGATAATCCCCGGCGATTTTATTCCGGAGCGACATCAATGACTCAGCAACCCCATGTCCATGGTCCTGACTGCAACCACGATCACGATCACCATGATCACGACCACGGCCACGATCACGGCCATGTCCACGGCCCGAACTGCGGCCACGCTCATCAAGAGCCAGTGCGCAACGCGTTGAAGGACGTTGGCCGCAACGATCCTTGCCCATGCGGCAGCGAGAAAAAATTCAAGAAGTGCCACGGGGCGTAAGCTCGATACTGTAATAGGCGCCCGGCGACGGTTCGGGCATATGAATGGGCACGGAAGGCCAATCCGCCCAAGTCCTCTTGGGCCGTTCATGAAAATAAGGCTGAGCTCCTGCTTGCGTCGGTTCGCCGCGCTCACTAACGTAGCGCCTTTACTGACGCTACCCCCCGCAGGAGCTTTGCCATGGCCTCGCCAGCCCTCTCACATTTTCTCCCCCGGTTCGGCGTTGCCGCGGCAGTGGCCAGTGCATTAAGCCTGGCCGGTTGCCAGCTCCAGAGCACCCAGGACACCTTGCCGCCCGTTGCGGGCGTACAGCCGATCAAAGGCCTGGCACAAAACGTGTCGGTGCGCCGCAATGCCCAAGGCATGCCGCTGATCGAAAGCAACACATTCCACGACGCACTGTTCAGCCTTGGGTATGTGCACGCCAGTGACCGCATCACCCAGATGGTCACCCTGCGCCTGCTGGCCCAAGGCCGTCTGGCAGAAATGTCCGGCCCAGAGGTGTTGGATGTCGACCGCTTCATGCGTGCGGTCAACCTGAAAAAAAGCGCCGGCGAGCTGTACAACGCCTCATCGCCGCGCCTCAAGCGCTTCTTCGAAGTGTATGCCCGTGGCGTCAACGCCTACCTGTTCCGCTACCGCGACAAGCTGCCGCCGGACCTGGCCCAGACCGGCTACAAGCCCGAATACTGGAAGCCGGAAGATTCGGCGCTGTTGTTCTGCCTGCTGAATTTCAGCGAGTCGGCCAACCTGCAAGAAGAGCTCGCCTCTCTGGTGCTCGCGCAAAAAGTCGGCGTCGACAAACTCGCCTGGCTTACCCCAAGCGCACCGGATGAGCCAATCCCACTGGCCGAAGCCGAGAAGCTCAAGGGCGTGAACTTCAGCCAGATCACCGGCCTGGCGGGGCTGGACACCGTCAGCCAGCAACTGGGCAGCCTCAATGCCCTGGCCGTGACCACGTCGAGCAACTGGGCCATCGGCCCGCAGCGCAGCCGCAGTGGCAAGAGCCTGCTGGCCAACGATCTCGCCGCCCAACCGCAAGCACCGTCGCCATGGAGCTACGTGCAGATTCGCGCCCCGAAATACCAGGCCGTCGGCGCCTCGATTGCCGGCTTGCCAACGCTGCTCTCCGGGTTCAACGGCAAAGTCGCGTGGAGCATGAGCACGGTCAAGGGCGATACCCAGGACCTGTTCCTGGAAAAGGTCAAACGCCAAGGCAACGCGCTGTACTACGAGAACAACGGCAAATGGCTGCCGGCCGGCGTGCGGAATGAAACCTTCTTCGTCAAAGGCCAGCGCTCGACTCGCGAAGTTGTCTACGAAACCCGTCACGGCGCCCTGCTCAACAGCAGCCAGGCGCTCACAAGCGGTCTGGGCCTGGCGTTGCAAACAGCCGACTTTAAAGACGACAAGAGCCTGGATGCGTTCTTCGACCTGTCCCGCGCGCAAAACGTCGCCAAAGCCTCGGATGCGACCCGCGAGATTCGCGCCATTGCCTTAAACATGGTGTTCGCCGACGCCACCAATATCGGCTGGCAGGTCACCGGCCGCTTCCCCAACCGCCGCGAAGGCGAGGGTCTGCTGCCGTCGCCAGGCTGGGATACGCGTTTTGACTGGGACGGCTACGCCGACGCGATGCTGCATCCTTATGACCAGGACCCGGCCCAAGGCTGGATCGGCACCGCCAACCAGCGCACCGCGCCGCGTGGCTATGGCATGCAGTTGTCCAACTCCTGGGACGCCCCGGAGCGCAGCGAGCGCCTGGCGCAATTGGCCAATGCCGGCAAGCACGACAGTCGTAGCATGATCGCCATGCAATACGACCAGACCACCACGTTCGCCGCCAAGCTCAAGACCATGTTCCAGGCTCCGGGCATGGCCCAGCCGCTGAAACAGGCGATTGATGGGTTGCCTGCGGCCGAACAGACTAAAGCGCGTGAAGCGCTGAATCGCCTGATGGCCTTCGACGGTCGCCTCGTCGCGACATCCGCCGACGCGGCCCTCTATGAGTTATTCCTGCAGGAAAGTACCAAGCAGATCTTCCTCGACGAACTCGGCCCGGAAAACAGCGCCAGTTGGAAAGCGTTTGTCAGCAACGCCAACCTCTCCTACGCCGCCCAGGCCGACCACTTGCTGAGCCGCGAAGACAGCCCGTTCTGGGACGACGTGCGCACACCGCAGAAAGAAGACAAACCGGCGATCCTGGCCCGCAGCCTCGCGGCCGCGATCACCGCGGGCGACAACCAGCTGGGCGCCGATCACAAGGCCTGGCAGTGGGGCAAGCTGCACATCACCACCTGGAAGAACACTGCTGGCCAAGTCATTCGCGGCCCGTTGGCGTCCGGCGGTGACCACAACACCTTGAATCCGGCGCCGTATAGCTGGGGCCAGGATTTCAACACCACTCAAGTCCCGGCGCTGCGCATGATCGTCGACTTCGGCCAGGTGGAACCGATGATGGGCCAGGGCGGCATCGGCCAATCCGGCAATCCCGCCAGCCCGAGCTACGCCAATGGCATCGACCCGTCGCTCAAGGCGCAATACCTGAGCTTCCCGATGCAGCCGCAGAACTTTGAGAAGGTCTATGGGAAAGCTCGGTTGACCCTGACTCCAGGCAAATAAACCAGCTTTCTCCTGAAGAAACCGGGTCAAAATGTGGGAGGGTGCTTGCTCCCGATAGCAGTGGGTCAGCCAATACAAATTTGACTGATCCACCGCCATCGGGAGCAAGCACCCTCCCACATTTGGCTCTCTGCATTTAGATAGAACTTCTCCAGGTTCATTCTCCTCCTACTGATAAGCCCATCGCCCACGGCACACCCCATGGACCTTGTCATCGCCCGCCCTGAAGGTCTCTACTGCCCCGCCGGTGATTTCTACATCGACCCTTGGCGCCCGGTAGAAAGCTCCGTCATCACCCACGCCCACGGCGACCACGCCCGCACCGGCAACCAGCATTACCTGGCCGCCGCGCCCGGCGAAGGCATCCTGCGCTCGCGCCTGGGACAGGACATCAACCTGCAAACCCTGGCTTACGGCGAGAAACTGCAGCATCACGGCGTGACGTTGAGTTTCCATCCGGCCGGGCATGTGCTCGGCTCAGCCCAGGTGCGCCTGGAATACCAAGGTGAAGTCTGGGTGGCGTCTGGCGATTACAAAGTCGAGCCTGATGGCACCTGCGCGCCCTTCGAACCGGTGCGTTGCCACACCTTTATCACCGAATCCACCTTTGGCCTGCCGATCTACCGGTGGCAGCCCCAGGCGCAGATTTTTGCCGGGATCAACGATTGGTGGCAGGCCAATATCACTGCCGGCAAGGCCAGCGTGTTGTACTGCTATTCCTTCGGCAAAGCCCAGCGCATCCTGCATGGCATCGACGCCAGCATCGGCCCGATCCTCAGCCACGGCGCAGTCGAACCGCTGAACCGGGTGTACCGCGAGGCCGGCGTCTACATTCCCGAGACGCTCTACGCCGGTGACTTCACCAAGACCGACCCGCTGCTGCGCCAAGCCCTGATCATTGCCCCGCCCTCCGCCGGCGGCAGCAGTTGGATCAAGCGTTTCGGCGACTACAGCGACGCGTTCGCCAGCGGCTGGATGCGCCTGCGCGGCACACGGCGGCGGCGCGGTGTGGACCGAGGTTTTGTGCTCTCGGACCACGCCGACTGGCCCGGTTTGTTGTGGGCCATCGAACAAACCGGCGCGGAACGGGTGATGGTGACCCACGGCTCAGTCGGCGTATTGGTGCGCCACTTGCGGGAAAAAGGCCTGGACGCCCAGGGTTTCACCACCGAGTACGGTGACGACGAAGAAGAGGTCAGCGCATGAAGGCCTTCGCCGAGCTGTACGCCAACCTCGACGCCACCACTTCCAGTAACGCCAAGCTCGCGGCCCTGCAAGCCTACGTCCTGAAGGCGCCGCCTGAGGATGCGGCATGGGCAGTGTATTTCCTGTCCGGCGGACGCCCTCGACAACTGGTGCCGACGCGCCTGCTGCGGGACATGGCCACCGAAGCGTCCGGCATCGAGCCTTGGCTGTTCGAAGAGAGCTATCAGTCGGTGGGAGACCTGGCCGAAACGATTTCCCTGCTGCTGCCGGAATCAACCTACACCTCAGAAGACGGCCTTGCCGTATGGCTGGAAGAAAAACTCCTGCCCTTGCGCGGCCTCTCACCTCAGGACCTGGCAGAGCGCCTGCCAGCGTTATGGGCACAGCTGGATCAACCGAGCCTGATGGTGTGCATCAAATTGATCACCGGCAGCTTTCGTGTGGGCGTCTCCAAATTGCTGGTCACCCGCGCCCTTGCCGCCATGGCCGGGCTGGACAGCAAACGCGTGGCCCAGCGGCTGGTGGGCTACACCGATCTGTCCAACCGCCCGACACCCCAGGGCTACCTCAAACTGATCGCCGCAGAATCGTCCGACGAACATGCGCAACGCGGCGGTCAGCCGTATCCGTTTTTTCTTGCTCACGGGTTGTCGCAGCCGGTAGAGCAATTCGATGCATTGCTTGGCTCCCCAGCCGACTGGCAGGTGGAGTGGAAGTGGGACGGCATTCGAGCGCAAGTGGTCAAGCGCGAGGGGCGCCTGTGGGTCTGGTCCAGGGGTGAAGAATTGGTGACTGACCGTTTTCCCGAACTCCACAGCCTGGTAAGTGGCCTGCCCGATGGCACGGTGATCGACGGCGAAATCGTGGTGTGGAAAGACTCAGTGCAACCCTTCGCTCTGTTGCAGCAGCGTATCGGTCGCAAGACCCTGAGCAAAAAAGTCCTTGAGGATGCGCCGGTGGCGGTGCTGGCCTACGACCTGCTGGAACATGCGGGCGACGACTGGCGCAACCACACCCAGGCCGAGCGCCGCGCACAGTTGGAACAGGTGATTGCTGGGTGCAACCAACCGGTATTGCAGCCCTCACCGCTGCTGACGGGTGCAACTTGGCAGGACCTTGCGCAGCAACGCGAAGCCTCCCGCAGCCTCGGCGTCGAGGGCATGATGCTCAAGAATCGCCAAGGCCTGTATGGCGTCGGCCGCACCAAGGACATGGGCCTGTGGTGGAAGTGGAAAGTCGACCCGTTCAGCGTCGACGCCGTGTTGATCTACGCCCAGCGCGGCCATGGCCGGCGCGCCAGCCTCTACAGCGACTACACCTTTGCCGTGTGGGACGGCCCGCCCGGCAGCGAGCGCAGCCTGGTGCCGTTTGCCAAGGCCTATTCCGGACTGACCGACGAGGAGATGCGCAAGGTCGACGCGATTGTGCGCAAGACTACGGTGGAGAAGTTCGGCCCGGTCAGCAGCGTCACGCCAAGTATGGTGTTCGAGCTGGGGTTTGAGGGGATCGCCCTGTCCAAGCGGCATAAAAGCGGGATTGCGGTGCGCTTTCCGCGGATGTTGCGGTGGCGCCAGGACAAGGCGGTAGAGGAAGCCGACAGCCTCGCCACTCTGCAAGATCTACTGGCCTGACGTTACGCCCGCTCTCAGGTTTTAATTTCCGTATGACTCGTAATGGTGCACTCATTTTCCGATGCCCACTTTCGGGCATCTCCTACACTCAAGATTCCCTCTTCCCACCTTTTAAAACGATCATTCGGAACTATGGTGCAGAAATTGCTACTTGTGTTCCGTCTGACACCGTTCAGTAACAGTCCTAAACGCGCCACAAGCGCTTATCTTGGTTTCCAGGGATTACATAATGAAAAAAGCATTGCTGACCCTTTCTGCACTGGCTCTGTGCATGGCCGCCGGTACCGCGCTGGCCAAGGAATACAAGGAATTGCGTTTTGGTGTCGATCCGTCCTACGCGCCCTTCGAATCCAAAGCTGCTGACGGCAGCCTTGTGGGCTTCGATATCGATCTGGGCAATGCCATCTGTGCCGAGCTGAAGGTCAAGTGCAAGTGGGTCGAAAGCGACTTCGACGGCATGATCCCAGGCCTGAAGGCCAACAAGTTCGACGGCGTGATCTCGTCCATGACCGTGACCCCGGTGCGTGAAAAGGCCATCGACTTCTCCAACGAGCTGTTCTCCGGCCCAACCTCGCTGGTGTTCAAGAAAGGCGCTGGCTTCTCGACACCTGAGTCGCTCAAGGGCAAGTCCGTGGGCTACGAGCAAGGCACCATCCAGGAAGCCTATGCCAAGGCTGTGCTGGACAAGGCCGGTGTGACCACCAAGGCCTACGCCAACCAGGACCAGGTTTATGCTGACCTGACTTCCGGCCGTCTCGACGCTTCCGTACAGGACATGCTGCAAGCCGAACTCGGTTTCCTGAAGTCGCCAGCCGGTGCCGGCTACGAAGTCAGCGCGGCTATTGACGACCCATTGCTGCCGTCGAAAACCGCGATCGGTATCAAAAAAGGTAACACTGAACTCAAGGCGCTTTTGGATAAAGGTATCAAAGCGTTACACGATGATGGCACCTACGCCACTATCCAGAAGAAACACTTTGGCGATCTGAACCTGTACAGCGGCAAATAATGCCCGGGGCGCCCCTCCAGTGGAGGGGCGCTTTTTTATCGCCATAGGTCCTGATTTATGTTCGAAGATCTGTTGCAAACCCTCGGGCTGAGCGCGTTCAGCTTGAAGGGTTTCGGCCCGCTGTTGCTGCAAGGCACCTGGATGACCCTCAAGTTGTCGGTGTTGTCCCTGGCCGTCAGCGTGTTGCTGGGCCTGCTCGGCGCCAGCGCCAAACTCTCCAGCCTGCCCTTCCTGCGCATTCCCGCCCAGCTCTACACCACGTTGATCCGTGGCGTACCCGACTTGGTGCTGATGCTGCTGATTTTTTACAGCCTGCAAACCTGGCTGACCGGCCTGACCGACTTTATGGAATGGGAATACATCGAGATCGACCCATTCAGCGCCGGGGTGATCACCCTGGGCTTTATCTACGGTGCCTACTTCACCGAGACCTTTCGCGGCGCGATCCTCGCCGTGCCCCGTGGCCAGTTGGAAGCCGCCACTGCCTATGGGCTCAAGCGCGGGCAACGCTTTCGCTACGTGACCTTCCCGCAGATGATGCGCTTCGCCCTGCCGGGCATCGGCAATAACTGGATGGTGATGCTCAAGGCCACCGCGCTGGTATCGATCATCGGCTTGGCGGACTTGGTCAAGGCGGCCCAGGACGCGGGTAAAAGCACTTATCAGTTGTTTTATTTCCTGGTGCTGGCCGCGCTGATCTACCTGGTGATCACCAGCGTCTCCAACTTTGTCTTGCGCCGTCTTGAACGTCGCTACTCCGCAGGCTCCCGGGAGGCGGTGCGATGATCGAACTCTTGCAGGAATACTGGCGCCCGTTCCTTTACAGCGACGGCCAACACATTACTGGCCTGGCCATGACCATGTGGTTGCTCAGCGCCGCACTGGTGATCGGCTTTCTAGTGTCGATCCCGCTGTCCATCGCCCGCGTGTCGCGCAACCCGCTGGTACGCTGGCCGGTGCAGTTCTACACCTACCTGTTTCGTGGCACACCGCTCTATATTCAGTTGCTGATCTGCTACACCGGCATCTACAGCATCGCCGCCGTGCGCGAACAACCGGTACTGGATGCGTTCTTTCGCGATGCAATGAACTGCACGATCCTGGCCTTCGCCCTTAACACCTGCGCCTACACCACGGAGATTTTCGCCGGGTCCATCCGCAGCATGGCCCACGGCGAAGTCGAGGCGGCCAAGGCCTACGGGCTCAGCGGCTGGAAGCTGTACGCCTATGTGATCATGCCGTCCGCACTGCGCCGTTCGCTGCCGTACTACAGCAACGAAGTGATCCTGATGCTGCATTCGACCACCGTGGCGTTTACCGCGACGATTCCGGACATCCTCAAAGTGGCACGAGATGCCAACTCGGCGACCTTCATGACCTTTCAATCGTTCGGCATTGCCGCGCTGATCTACCTCGCCGTGACCTTTGCCCTGGTCGGCCTGTTTCGGCTGGCGGAACGTCGCTGGCTGGCCTTTCTCGGGCCGAGCCATTAAGGAGCCTTCATGCGTCATCAGCTACATGAACTGATTGCGCCGGTGCCAGGCACGGCGCGGCAAATCCACAGTTTCCACTTCGGCCCGCAGCAGGCCGCAGGCAAGGTTTACATCCAGTCGTCGCTGCATGCCGATGAGCTGCCCGGCATGCTGGTGGCCTGGCACTTGAAGATGCGCCTCGCCGAATTGGCGGCGGCTGGGCGGCTGTTGAGCGAGATCGTGTTGGTGCCCATCGCCAACCCGGTGGGCCTGGAACAGGTGTTGATGGATATCCCCCTGGGCCGCTACGAGTTGGAGAGCGGGCAGAACTTCAATCGCCTGTTTGTCGACCTCAGTGATGAGGTGGGCAACCAGGTCGAGGCGCTGCTCGGAGATGATCCGCAACACAATGTCGAACTGATTCGCGCCGCATTGAGCACCGCCTTGGCCGGGCAAACCGCCGCAACCCAGTTGCAGTCTCAACGACTGGTACTGCAGCGCCTGGCCTGCGACGCCGACATGGTGCTGGACCTGCATTGCGACTTCGAAGCCGTTGCGCACCTGTACACCACACCAGAGGCCTGGCCGCGGGTGGAGCCGTTGGCGCGCTATATAGGCTCGGAAGCCAACTTGCTGGCCACCGACTCCGGCGGGCAGTCTTTCGATGAGTGCTTCACCCTGGTCTGGTGGCAGTTGCAGCAACGTTTTGCCGGACGCTTTCCGATTCCCATGGGCAGCTTTTCGGTAACCGTCGAACTGCGCGGCCAGGGCGACGTCAACCACGGCCTGGCCAGCCTCGATTGCCAGGCGATCATCGATTACCTGATTCACTTCGGCGCAATTGCCGGCGACCCGGCACCGCTGCCCGACCTCCCCTACCCGGCCACGCCCCTAGCAGGCGTCGAACCCGTGGCGACGCCGGTGGGCGGCCTGTTGGTGTTCAGCGCCCTGCCCGGTGAATACCTGGAAGCCGGGCAACTGATCGCTGAGATCATCGACCCCATTACCGACCGCGTAACGCCCGTGCACTGCCACAACGCAGGCCTGCTTTACGCCCGTTCGCTACGCCGCATGGCCACTGCGGGGATGGTCATCGGCCATGTCGCAGGCTCAGAGGCCTACCGCAGCGGCTATCTACTTTCGCCTTGAGGATGCACGCCCCATGTACAAATTGACCGTTGAAGGCCTGCATAAAAGCTATGGCGACAATGAGGTGCTCAGAGGTGTCTCGCTCAAGGCCAAGACCGGAGATGTGATCAGCCTGATCGGCGCCAGCGGCTCGGGCAAAAGCACCTTTTTGCGCTGCATCAATTTCCTGGAAACCCCCAACGACGGCGCCATGACCCTCGACGGCAAACAGATCCGCATGGTCAACGACCGCCACGGCATGCGCGTGGCCGACGACGCCGAATTGCAGCGCCTGCGAACGCGGCTGGCGATGGTCTTCCAGCACTTCAACCTGTGGAGCCATATGAGCGTGCTGGAAAACATCACCATGGCCCCGCGCCGGGTATTGGGTTGCAGCAAGAAAGACGCCGAGGACCGTGCTCGCCGCTATCTGGACAAGGTCGGCCTGCCGGCGCGGGTGGCCGACCAGTACCCGGCGTTTCTCTCCGGTGGTCAGCAGCAACGCGTGGCGATCGCCCGCGCGTTGGCCATGGAGCCGGAAGTGATGCTGTTCGACGAACCCACCTCAGCCCTGGACCCGGAACTGGTGGGTGAAGTGTTGAAGGTGATCCAGGGGCTGGCTGAGGAAGGCCGCACCATGATCATGGTCACCCATGAGATGAGCTTTGCGCGCAAGGTGTCGAACCAAGTGCTGTTCCTGCACAAGGGCATGGTCGAAGAGCAAGGCGCGCCTGAGGATGTGTTGGGCAACCCGAAGAGCGAGCGCTTGCAGCAGTTCCTGAGTGGCAATCTGAAGTAAACCTTTGCGGTGCCGGGAGGGTCTGTGGGAATAGACCCTCCAGAGCGTCAGGCACCGCATGGCAAAACCCCACGACTTCGCCAAGACATGGTTCGCCGCCAAGGGCTGGAAGCCGTTCGACTTCCAGAAAGCGGTTTGGACGGCGGTCAAAGATGGCCAGTCAGGGCTGCTGCACGCCAGCACCGGCGCCGGTAAAACCTATGCGCTGTGGTTTGCCGCCCTCAATCGCTTCGCCAACATCCGCCCGCCTGCTACGGGCAAACGCAAACCGCCTGCCGAGCCCCTCACCGTCCTGTGGATCACGCCGATGCGTGCGCTGGCCGCCGACACGGCTCGCGCCCTTGAAGCGCCGCTGGCGACCTTGCAGATTCCCTGGAGTGTCGGCCTGCGCACGGGCGATACCAGCAGCAGCGAGCGCGCCCGGCAAACCCGCCGCCAACCCACCGCACTGATCACCACCCCGGAAAGCCTGACGCTGATGCTCGCCCGCGCCGACAGCGAGTCGAGCCTGGCGCACCTGCGCATGGTGGTGGTGGATGAATGGCATGAGCTGATCGGTAACAAGCGCGGCGTGCAGTTGCAATTGGCGTTGGCGAGGCTGCGGCGCTGGCATCCGGATCTGATGGTGTGGGGCATTTCGGCGACCCTGGGTAATCAGGCCCACGCGCTTGAGGTTTTGGTCCCACAAGGCGGTGCAATCAATGTGCAGGGGCAAACGGCCAAATCCCTAAAAGTCGACACCTTGTTGCCGCTGGTTACCGAGCGTTTTCCCTGGGCCGGGCATATCGGTTTGAAGATGTTGCCGCAGGTGGTCGCCGAGGTGGAGGCCAGCAGCAGTTGCCTGGTGTTTACCAATACGCGGGCGCAGTCTGAAATCTGGTACCAGGCCCTACTTGAGGCGCGGCCCGATTGGGCCGGGGTGATTGCCCTGCACCATGGTTCGTTGTCCCGGGAAACCCGCGATTGGGTAGAACGCGCCCTGAAAGACGGCCAGCTTAAAGCGGTGGTGTGCACTTCCAGCCTGGACCTTGGGGTGGATTTTTTACCGGTGGAGCGTGTGCTGCAGATCGGTTCGGCCAAAGGTATCGCCCGCCTGATGCAACGCGCCGGGCGCTCCGGCCACGCGCCGGGGCGACCGTCGAGGGTGACGCTGGTGCCGACCCACAGCCTGGAGCTGGTTGAGGCTGCGGCAGCCCAGGATGCAATTGCAGCTCGACGCATCGAAGCCCGCGAATCGCCCTACAAACCGTTGGATGTACTCGTACAACATTTGGTGAGCATGGCCTTGGGCGGTGGCTTTACACCGGATGCCTTGCTGGCGGAAGTGCGCGGCGCCTGGGCGTATCGCGACCTTACGGATGCGGACTGGGCCTGGGCGCTGGGATTTGTGCGCCATGGCGGCTTGTCGCTCACCGCTTATCCGGATTACCGCCGTGTGGAGCCCGACGAGCATGGCATCTGGCGCGTCCCCGACGCTCGGTTGGCGCGGCGCCATCGCATGAGCGTAGGCACCATTGTCAGCGACGCAAGTATCCAGCTGAAGTTCTGGAGCAAAGGCGGCGGCGGCAAGAATCTGGGCAGTGTTGAGGAAGGTTTTATCGCACGGCTCAAGCCCGGCGATGGTTTTTTGTTCGCCGGACGTCTGCTGGAGCTGGTGCGGGTAGAAAACATGACCGCTTACGTACGCCGCAGTACCGCAAAAAAGGCAGCCGTACCGCGCTGGAATGGCGGGCGTATGCCGCTTTCCAATGAACTGGCCCAGGCCGTGGTGGAGCGCTTTGACGCTGCGGCCCATGGGCGTTTCGAAGGCCCCGAGATGCGGGCGGTGCAACCGTTGTTGCAGGCGCAGTTGCGCTGGTCCGGCCTGCCGACACGGGAACACTTGTTGGCCGAAGTGCTGAAGTCCCGGGAGGGGTGGCATCTGTTTTTATACCCGTTTGCCGGGCGTCAGGTGCATTTGGGGTTGGCGAGTTTGCTCGCCTGGCGGGTCAGCCAAGGGCAGGCGGTGACCTTCTCGATTGCCGTCAATGACTATGGTCTGGAGCTACTGAGCGCCACACCGTTGGATTGGACAGTGTTGCTGAACGAGACCCTGCTTAGTCCGGCGAATTTGCTGACGGATGTAGCCGCCAGCCTGAATGCCGGGGAACTGGCGCTGCGGCGCTTTCGTGAAATCGCCCGTATCGCCGGGCTGGTGTTTGCCGGTTACCCCGGTGCGCCGAAAAGTACGCGGCAGGTGCAGGCGTCCAGTGGATTGTTCTTTGAAGTGTTCAAGCAATATGACCCGCAAAACCTGTTGCTGGCCCAGGCAGGGGAAGAAGTCCTGCGTGACGAGTTGGATATTCGCCGACTCGAAGAGACCTTGCTTCGGTTATCGGCGCTGAAAATGGATGTGTATGTGATCGAACGTCCAACGCCCCTGGCGTTCCCGCTGCTGGTGGAGCGGATGCGCGAAAGCATGAGTTCGGAAAAACTTTCAGAGCGCATTGCGCGGATGGTCAAGGACTTGGAAAAAGTTGCGGAGAAACGATGACGCATTACTCGGTGACGCTTGGGGGCGAAGAGCTGTGGTTGCTGGCGGAGAAAGCGGTTTACTGGCCTGCGCGCCAGTGCCTGTTGATTGCCGATGCGCACTTTGGCAAGGCATCGGCCTATCGAAGCCTGGGGCAACCGGTGCCACAAGGCACGACCTCCGACAATCTGCAACGATTGGACCGCGTGTTAAACGCCCTGCCGTGCGCGCAGGTGATCTTTCTCGGCGACTTTCTGCATGGTCCAGGCTCCCACGCCAGCGGCACGCTGAGCGCACTGAGAAGCTGGCGAGCGCGCCACAGCGACCTGGCGATGACCTTAATCCGCGGCAATCACGATAAACGCGCGGGTGACCCGCCTGCCGACTTGAGGATCGAAGTGGTTCCTGAACCCCTGCTGATGGGCCCATTCGCCCTGCAACACGAACCGGACGCCCATGCCAGCCACCTTGTGTTGGCGGGGCATGTGCACCCGGAGTATCGCTTGCGCGGCAAGGGCCGGCAAAGCCTACGCCTACCGTGCTTCCTGCTGAGCTCGAGCGTCAGCCTGTTGCCGGCGTTTGGCGCGTTTACGGGCGGATATACCGTGGAGCAAGACAATGATCACCAAATCTTTGTGATTGGCGACCGTCAGGTCTGGCCAGTTGGCTGAAACACCGACTGGCCTGGCTGGTATCAAGCGACAGGTGCGGGTGGCGGCTCGTCCGGAAGAGTCGGCTCGCCGGGTTCGGTGGGCTGCGGGTAATCCGGCTCGGGTTGGCCAGGGATGCCGCCCGCGTAAGCGGGATCGGCCATCAGGGCCCAGGCCAGAACACCAATCTGGTTGGGTTCAAGCCGGGCAAGTTCTGCGCTGATTCGCGGGTCGATCTTCATAAGGTACTCCTCAAGCGTGGCCCGACGCGTTTTGCACGCGCCGAGGCAGTACACCCAATAGAGTCACTTTCTTCGGACTAATTCCCTTTACGCGTAGGACCTTTCGATCAAGCGCGTGGCAAGGTGACGCCGCGCTGGCCTTGGTACTTGCCTGCGCGGTCTTTGTAGGACACTTCACAGGCCTCATCAGACTGAAGGAACAGCATCTGCGCTACGCCTTCGTTGGCGTAGATCTTGGCCGGCAGCGTGGTGGTGTTGGAGAACTCCAGGGTCACGTGACCTTCCCACTCAGGCTCAAGCGGCGTCACGTTGACGATAATGCCGCAACGCGCGTAGGTGCTTTTACCCAGGCAGATGGTCAGTACGTCACGCGGAATACGGAAGAACTCCACGGTGCGCGCCAGGGCGAAGGAGTTTGGCGGAATGATGCACACGTCGCTCTTGACGTCGACGAAACTCTTTTCGTCGAAGTTCTTCGGATCGACGATTGCCGAGTTGATGTTGGTGAACACCTTGAACTCATCGGCGCAACGTACATCGTAGCCGTAGCTGGAAACGCCGTACGAAATCACTCGGTCATCGCCTTCACCACGAATCTGGCGCTCGACGAACGGTTCGATCATGCCGTGCTCTTGCGCCATGCGGCGAATCCACTTGTCCGATTTGATGCTCATGGCGGGTGTCCTGAATAGCGAGGTGGAAAAATTCTGTGTGGCATCTTACCGGGGCCGGCGTTGGGGTTCAAAGGCCGTGGGGCTTTTCTTGATCAATACCCCGCCGTTTATAAGGCGCAACCAACGGGGCCGGGGCCGAACTGCCGGATCAGGGGTCTGTAAACACCACCGCCAGTCACGAAAATAGAGAAACCTTCGGAAATACCATTGGCACGTTCCGGAAAAAGGGTTAAGGTGGCGCCACTGTGCTGCTTGTGTCACTGAGAATCTCTACACGATATGTTGAATTTCGATCCAACCATCTCCAAGAATTTTTCCTGCTCTTTGCACTCAGTCTCGGCCAGGGCTTTTCCTGAGTCGCAGTTAACTTTGTCCAAGGAGATACACCATGTCTAATCGCCAAACTGGTACCGTTAAGTGGTTCAACGATGAAAAAGGCTTCGGCTTCATCACTCCACAATCCGGTGACGACCTGTTCGTTCACTTCAAAGCTATCCAATCCGACGGCTTCAAAAGCCTGAAAGAAGGCCAACAGGTTTCTTTCATCGCTACCCGCGGTCAGAAAGGCATGCAAGCTGAAGAAGTTCAAGTTATCTAACTTGTACTGACTTAGTCGAAAAGACCCCGCCCTTAAAAGCGGGGTTTTTTTATGCCTGGGATTTGGTATTCGCACCAACTTTATGCCCGGCACAAAAAATGTGGGAGGGGGCTTGCCCCCGATAGCGGTGTGTCAGTCAATGCAAGTATCGACTGCTACGCCGCCATCGGGGGCAAGCCCCCTCCCACATTCAAGCATTCAAGCCGTGTCGTTATTGAAACAACGACTCACTCGACAAGCCATTCTTCTCCAGGATCTCGCGCAAGCGCTTAAGCCCTTCCACCTGGATCTGCCGCACCCGCTCACGGGTCAGGCCGATCTCCAGGCCTACGTCCTCCAGGGTGCTGCTCTCATGGCCGCGCAGGCCGAAGCGGCGAATCACCACCTCACGCTGCTTGTCCGTAAGCTCCGACAACCACTGGTCAATACTTTGGGACAGATCATCGTCCTGCAACAGCTCGCAGGGATCTGTAGGCCGATCATCCGTCAGGGTGTCCAACAGGGTTTTATCCGAATCCGGACCCAGCGAGACATCGACCGAAGACACACGCTCGTTAAGGCCCAGCATGCGCTTGACCTCCCCTACCGGTTTTTCCAGCAGGTTGGCGATTTCTTCGGGCGAGGGTTCATGATCGAGTTTTTGAGTGAGCTCACGCGCTGCCCGCAGGTAGACGTTGAGCTCCTTAACCACATGGATCGGCAACCGGATCGTGCGGGTTTGATTCATGATCGCCCGTTCGATGGTCTGGCGGATCCACCAGGTAGCATAGGTTGAAAAGCGGAAGCCCCGCTCTGGGTCAAACTTCTCCACCGCGCGGATCAAGCCCAGATTGCCCTCCTCGATGAGGTCCAACAAGGACAACCCACGATTGACGTAGCGTCGGGCGATTTTCACCACCAGGCGCAGGTTGCTTTCAATCATGCGCTTGCGCCCAGCCGGATCCCCCTTTTGCGACAACCGCGCAAAATGGACTTCTTCTTCGGGGGTAAGCAGGGGGGAAAAGCCGATTTCATTGAGATACAGCTGGGTCGCGTCGAGCGCCCGTGTGTAATCAATGTATTTATGCTGCTTTAAAGCGGTAGAGTTCTTGGATTTGGTACGAACTGAAGGTGTTGCAGGTCCCTCATTCGACATCGATTCCATAGCGATACCGGTCTCCATAAGGAGAACCTCATCGTCGATGTCAAACTCCGGCGCTTCTTTACTGAGAGCCATTGTTATAGTCCTTTGGTGAGTTCGACCTCAAGCTCAAGCGACGCCTTTATCCTTGGCAACGCTGGAGCCTGTTCCTTCTACGTGAGGGAACAGGCTGGCAACACATCAACGACGGGGTAAGAATTGCAGCGGATCTACAGGCTTCCCTTGACGGCGAATCTCAAAGTGCAGTTTCACCCGGTCTGTACCCGTTGAACCCATTTCGGCAATTGTCTGTCCGACTTTGACCTGCTGCCCCTCCCGAACCAACAGCCTGCGGTTATGACCGTAAGCACTGACGTAGGTATCGCTGTGTTTGATGATGACCAGCTCGCCGTAGCCCCGTAAACCACTCCCGGCGTACACCACCGTCCCATCAGACGCAGCTAAAACAGGCTGTCCCAAATCACCGGCGATATCAATGCCTTTATTCAAACTACCGTTTGAAGAGAATTTTCCAATTAATACTCCGTTTGAGGGCCATCCCCAGCCCGTCGGAGCAGGCCCGGCAGGCGGCAACGGCGCGGCTGTTGGCTTGCCTGAGGCCGCCGGGACAGCAGTGCCGGCAGGGCGTGTAATGATGGTGGTTTTGCTAGAAGACGACGGCGAAGATCCTGTGTTTGTCACAACCGTCGTAGGCGTGGAACCGGTGCGACCGTCAAAGCGAATCGTCTGACCCGGATGTATGGTGTAAGGCACAGGAATATTGTTACGAGCTGCTAGTGCCTTGTAATCCCACCCGTAACGGAAGGCGATTGAGAACATCGTGTCGCCCTTGCGCACCACATATTGCCCGGTGGTTACCGTGGGCTTTTGCGGTGCCGCACTATTACGGTCAACGACCCGTGCGCCGCTGCTTGGCGAGCTGGAACAGCCGACCAACAAGGAACCGAAGACAAGGCCAAGCACCAGTCGTTGAAAACTTGTTTTACCCATACGCTGCGCAAGACCTGTGAGACTCACCCGCCGCTCCCTTTGTGGTGGCTGAACATGAATGCCTGTATCAGGCTTGAAATATGTCGCAAGTATAAATGGGCACTGAAGTTTTACCGGCACGCGACTGAAACGAATCATTCAGCGTGTTGAATCACCGCACCTATCATGTTGACTTGATAGACCCCGCCGTAAGACAAATCCCCGTCCGCAGAATTCAGTAGCGTCGAAAATTCGTCAGGCCAGCGGTCCGTTGAGCAACGGAACAAAACGCACTGCGCCCAATACATGCCGGGAAAAACCGTCGTCCTCACGGACAATAAGCATCAATTGTTGCACTTCGCCGGAACCGACCGGGATGACCAGGCGCCCGCCTGGGGCCAATTGGTCGAGCAACGCTTGCGGAACATCGGTGGCCACGGCGGTGACGATAATGCCGTTGTACGGCGCCAGCGCCGGCCAGCCTTCCCAGCCATCGCCCCAGCGAAATACCACGTTGCGCAAGTTCAGCTCCACCAGGCGCTCCTTGGCACGGTCTTGCAGCACCTTGATGCGCTCCACCGAGAACACGCGCTCCACCAACTGCGACAGCACGGCGGTCTGGTAGCCGGAACCGGTGCCGATCTCCAGCACCTTGTCCAGCGGGCCCGCCGCCAGCAGCAGCTCGCTCATGCGCGCCACCATGTAGGGCTGGGAGATGGTCTGGTTATGGCCAATCGGCAACGCCGTATCTTCATAAGCGCGATGGGCCAGGGCTTCATCGACAAACAAATGACGAGGGGTGCGGCGGATCACTTCCAACACCTGAGCGTTGGACAACCCCTCTTCATAAAGGCGCTGAATCAAACGCTCACGGGTGCGCTGGGAGGTCATACCGATGCCACGACGCAGCAGGTCGTCTTGTTCACGAGCCATCAGCGCAATCCCTCCAGCCAGACTTCAAGACCACTGAAGGCATCGCTGAAGGTGCGGTCGAATTGCAACGGAGTAATCGACACATAACCCTGCATCACCGCGTGAAAGTCCGTGCCCTCGCCACCGTCTTCGGCATCGCCAGCTGCCGCTATCCAATAGCCTTCCTTGCCACGCGGGTCGACCACCTTCAACGGTGCCGCCGCACGGGCACGGTGGCCAAGACGTGTCAGCTTGATGCCGCGAATGTGATCGAGGGGCAAATTGGGAATATTGACGTTGAGCACCGTGCGCGGCGGCAGGTCCAGGGAGGCATGAGCCTCCACCAACTTGCGTGCGAAATAGGCGGCGGTGGGCAAATTGTCCAGTTGCCGCGAGGCAAACGAAAAAGCGAACGAGGTACGACCCAGAAAGCGCCCTTCAAGCGCTGCCGCCACGGTGCCGGAATACAGCACATCATCGCCCAGGTTGGCGCCGAGGTTGATGCCCGACACCACCAGGTCCGGCTCTTGATCCAACAGGCTGTTGATCGCCAGGTGCACGCAGTCGGTGGGCGTGCCGTTGACACTGATAAAGCCATTAGCCAGAACCTGCGGGTGCAGGGGGCGGTCGAGCGTCAGCGAACTGCTGGCGCCGCTCTTGTCCTGGTCGGGGGCAACCACCACGCACTCGGCGTAATCTTCCAGCGCAGCATAGAGCGCAGCAAGACCGGGTGCGGTGGCACCGTCATCGTTTGATATCAGAATACGCATGGGCTGTCCGTCTGCCCCACCGGCACCAGATCAACGAGCTCGCGCACCAAGACAGTGGCGAAGCATCCGGCCGGTAGGACGAATTCCAATTGCAGAATGTCAGGCCCGGGATAATGCCACGTCAACCCGCCAATGGGCAGTCGCAGAATGCGACGTTCCTGGCTCATGCCGGCATTCACCAGCCAATCCCGCAGGTCGGCTTCACCGGCGGCAACCGCCTGCTCCAACTCAAACGTGGCGCCAGTCGCCGGAGAATCACCCTCGCCCCACTGCGGGCCGGTGGGGTGCAGATCCAGGATCGCCAGGCGCGGGTCGCTGCACTCAGCCTCACCCGCCGGAAAAAAACTGCGGCTGTCAGTAAACGCCAGCAGATCACCCACTTGCGCACGCTGCCAGGAACCGTCGGCGACGCGCGCCGCCAGTACTTTGTTGAAGAGGAAACTACGCGCCGTAGACAACAACCGCGAACGCACATTGCGCTGCTCCGGCAGGGCCTTGCGCGCAGCCCATCCACGGGCGTCGACAACGTTGCCACCGTCGTGGCCGAAACGCTGGGTGCCGAAATAGTTGGGAATGCCGTGCTGGGCAATCAGTTGCAGGCGCGCGTCGATGGCGGCGGTATCACCCACCAGTTGGGTCAGGCGCAAGGTGAATCCATTGGCCGCGTGCGCGCCGCGCTGCAGCTTGCGCTTGTGACGGGCAGTCTTGAGGATCTTGAGCGTGTCGTTTTCAGCAGTGCTCATGTCCGGGTCGGCCTTGCCCGGCAGTTGCACGCTGAACCACTGGCGGGTCAGCGCCTGACGGTCCTTGAGCCCGGCATAGCTGACGGTGCGCAACGGCACGCCGGCGGCCTTGGCGATACGGCGCGCAGCTTCCTCGGTGTTGAGGCCACGTTTTTCCACCCACAGCCAAAGGTGCTCGCCCTCGCCGGTCAGCGGGATATCCAGCACTTCGTCCACCTGAAAATCTTCGGCAGTGGCCTTCAGGACGGCGCTGCCCAAAGCTTCGCCGTAGGCACGCGGGCCCAGCAGTTCCAGATCATTCATGCGCGCAGCAACAAGGCGACGGAGTGCACCGCAATGCCCTCTTCACGACCGGTAAACCCGAGCTTTTCGGTGGTGGTGGCTTTCACGTTCACTTGATCCAATTCAATTTGCAGGTCTGCGGCAATCAGTGCACGCATTGATTCGATATGGGGCGCCATCTTCGGCGCCTGGGCCACGATAGTGTTGTCGACGTTACCGACCTTCCAGCCCTTGGCGTGGATCAGGCTGACCACGTGGCGAAGCAATACACGGCTATCAGCGCCCTCGAAGGTGGGGTCGGTGTCCGGAAAATGCTTGCCGATATCACCCAACGCCGCCGCGCCGAGCAAGGCATCGCTCAAGGCATGCAAGACAACGTCGCCGTCGGAATGAGCCAGCAACCCATGGTGGTGTGCTATGCGCACGCCGCCCAGGGTGATGAAATCGCCTTCAGCGAAACGGTGCACATCGTAGCCGTGGCCAATACGCATAAAAAAACGCCCCGATTTAATTCAGGGCGTGATTCTACCTACTTTTGCCTCACATTAACCGAGCAAAGCGCGGCCATGGTGTCGCAAATGGTCTTCGATGAAGCTGGCGATGAAGAAGTAGCTGTGGTCATAGCCGGGTTGCAGGCGCAGTTCCAGCGGATGCTTGGCCGCCTTGGCCGCTTGCTGCAAGGCCTCAGGCTTGAGCTGCACCGCGAGGAAATCATCGCGATCGCCCTGATCAACCAGCAAGGGCAGCTTTTCCGAGGCTTCGCTGATCAATACGCAGGCATCCCATTCACGCCACTTAGAGCGCTCTTCACCCAGGTAACGGGAGAAGGCTTTCTGGCCCCACGGGCAATCCATCGGGTTATTGATAGGCGAAAACGCCGACACCGACAGATAACGTCCGGGGTTGCGCAACGCACACACCAGTGCGCCGTGTCCGCCCATGGAGTGGCCGCTGATACCACGCTTGTCCGAAGCGGGGAAATGCGCTTCAACCAAAGCAGGCAATTCCTGCACCACATAGTCATGCATCCGATAATGCTTGGCCCATGGTTCCTGGGTGGCATTCAGGTAAAAGCCAGCGCCCAGGCCAAAGTCCCAGGCGTTATCTGGATCACCCGGGACACCGGGACCGCGAGGGCTGGTATCCGGCGCCACGATGATCAGCCCCAGCTCGGCGGCCATGCGTTGCGCGCCAGCCTTCTGCATGAAGTTCTCATCGGTGCAGGTCAACCCGGAGAGCCAATACAACACCGGCAGCTTGCCGCCCTGCTCCGCTTGCGGCGGCAGGTAAACGGCGAAGGTCATGTCGCAATCGAGCACATCGGAATGATGCTTGTAGCGTTTATGCCAGCCGCCGAAGCTCTTCTGGCAGGACAGGTTTTCCAGACTCATGGGAGACCTCAGAAGTGGATGACGGTACGAATGCTCTTGCCTTCATGCATCAGGTCAAACGCTTTGTTGATGTCTTCCAGGCCCATGGTATGGGTAATGAACGTGTCCAGCGGGATTTCGCCGGTCTGGGCCATTTCCACGTAGCTTGGCAACTCGCTACGACCGCGTACGCCGCCGAATGCCGAACCGCGCCAGACGCGACCGGTCACCAACTGGAATGGGCGCGTAGCGATTTCCTGGCCCGCACCGGCCACACCGATGATCACCGACTCGCCCCAACCTTTGTGGCAGCACTCAAGGGCAGCACGCATCAGTTGCACGTTGCCGATGCACTCGAAGGAAAAATCCACACCGCCGTCAGTCAAATCAACAATCACGTCCTGGATCGGGCGATCGTATTCTTTCGGGTTGATGCAGTCGGTGGCGCCCAATTGCTTGGCGATTTCGAACTTGGCCGGGTTGATGTCGATGGCAATGATGCGACCGGCCTTGGCTTTCACCGCGCCAATAATGGCCGACAGACCAATTCCACCGAGACCGAAAATGGCCACGGTGTCGCCCGGTTTGACCTTGGCAGTGTTGATCACCGCGCCAATACCGGTGGTAACGCCACAGCCCAGCAAGCAGACTTTTTCCAGCGGCGCTTCTTTAGGAATCTTGGCCACGGAAATTTCCGGCAGCACGGTGTACTCGGAGAAGGTCGAGGTGCCCATGTAGTGGAAAATCGGCTGACCCTTGTAGGAAAAACGCGTGGTGCCATCTGGCATCAGGCCTTTGCCTTGGGTGGCTCGAATGGCTTGGCACAGGTTGGTCTTGCCCGACAGGCAGAATTTGCACTTGCCACATTCCGGGGTGTACAGCGGGATCACATGGTCGCCGACGGCAACTGAAGTCACACCCTCGCCAATCGCTTCAACCACCGCACCGCCCTCGTGGCCGAGAATCGATGGAAAGATGCCTTCCGGGTCAGCACCCGACAGGGTGTAAGCGTCGGTGTGGCATACGCCGGAGGCCACAACGCGCAGCAGGACTTCGCCAGCCTTGGGCATGGCGACATCCACTTCAACAATCTCAAGGGGTTTCTTGGCTTCGAAGGCGACGGCGGCGCGGGACTTAATCATCCGGTATTTCTCCAGGGCGTTAAAAATTGAGAGGGAGAGTGTAAAACATGGCGTACTGATTAATAATCCAGCCAAAAGCAAAACATTATTGCTGTACAGGGACAATCATGATGTCGGAGAACCGCTGGGAAGGCATCGACGAGTTCGTCGCCGTGGCTGAATGCAGTCAATTTACAGCTGCCGCCGAGCGCCTGGGTGTGTCGTCGTCCCATATCAGTCGCCAAGTCGCACGCTTGGAGGAACGGCTGCAGACACGGTTGCTTTATCGCAGTACACGCAAAGTGACCCTGACCGAAGCCGGGCAAACCTTCCTCCAGCATTGCCAACGCTTGCAGGACGGCCGCGAAGAAGCATTGCGAGCGGTGGGCGACTTGACCAGCGAGCCAAAAGGCATGTTGCGCATGACGTGCGCCGTGGCTTATGGCGAGCGATTTATCGTGCCTTTGGTGACGCGGTTCATGGGGCTGTACCCGCAGTTGCGGGTGGATATCGAACTGAGCAACCGCCAGCTCGATCTGGTACACGAAGGCCTGGACCTGGCAATTCGCTTGGGGCGCCTCTCAGACTCAAGAATGGTTGCCAGCCGTCTCGCGCCGCGGCGCATGTACTTGTGTGCATCGCCGTCCTATCTCGAACGCTATGGGCGCCCCCATAGCTTGTCGGAATTGAGTCGGCATAACTGCCTGATTGGCAGCTCGGATATCTGGCAACTGGCTCAGGACGGCCGGGAGTTTTCCCAGCGGGTGCAGGGAAACTGGCGTTGCAACAGTGGACAAGCGGTGCTGGATGCTGCATTGCAGGGCGTGGGATTGTGCCAACTGCCGGATTATTACGTGCTGGAACATTTGCGCAATGGTGCACTGGTGTCGCTGCTGGAAGCGCATCAGCCGCCGAATACAGCGGTGTGGGCGCTGTATCCGCAGCAACGGCATTTGTCGCCAAAGGTGCGCAGTTTGGTGGATTACCTAAAAGAAGGCCTATCAAACAGGACAGAATACAAAGCCTCTGACCCCCTGCTCTCCCACGACTTCATTTGATGACCAGCACTACTGTCAACTCTGACAGTAGTGGACAAAGATGAATGGTGCCTCCCTACGGTTTCACTGCTGGCGCTGCATCATCAATTTTACGGCGCTGCCCAGTGAGGCCTATCAAGATGACGCAGGGAAACTGCCATGAAAAATGTAAACACCGCAGATATCGAAAAGCAGCTTGAACAGAACATAGCTGCATATAAAAAGCACAACTTCGATTCAGAGGGTTCAGCCGACTTAAGGATCGAAAGCACTGAACACTATGCGACCAAAGACGCACATTTTTATCAATTCAACAATCATGAAGTGATTCAGATAGCAGTGCCCGCAACAGACCCTGAAGCCCCCGGTCATCCGGTAATCATGGATATTCTTTCTTTTAGCCCACCCTTTGAATCGGGAAGGTTCGATCTCATCACCGGATTCCCCATCCGGCTAAACGTTCACCATCCTTTGCTACGCGACGCCAAAATGAAGCATGGGCAGTTGGTACTGACAGTAGAAGATAGACAACTAAATGGCCAACTCAGCTGCGAGTTCACCCATGAACACCTTGAACTTAAAATGAACACGGCATTCGCGATCACAAAACCATAGGAAGACGACGTATCAATAATCGGTGCTACGCGCGACCGGTGCCCATGACAGCGGTATGGGCACTTTCAGGTCAAACAGACCGAAGATGAAGACGCCGCCGAGAGCAGCGTTTGCCTGGCACAGCCTCTCAGCCAACAATCACTGCCGATTTGCCCAGCGTAACCGTAACCACTCCAGATCCTCAGGCCGGGTCACCTTGATATTGTCCGAGCGCCCCTCAATTAACCGCGGCGCCTGACCGGACCATTCCATTGCCGAGGCCTCATCGGTGATGACCGCATCCGCTACCAGGCTATCGGCCAAGGCACGATGCAACGCACCGAGTCGGAACATCTGCGGCGTGTACGCTTGCCAGATCAGGCTGCGGTCGACGGTTTCATCGACGCGACCGTGCTTGTCGGCGCGCTTAAGGGTATCGCGGGCCGGGACGGCCAGTAGGCCACCGACAGCATCATCGGCCAGTTCGCTTAACAGTTTGTCGAGATCATCGCGGCTTAAATTGGGCCTGGCGGCGTCGTGCACCAGCACCCAGTCGTCATCGCTCGCGCCCAGGGCATTGAGGTGCAACAGAGCGTTTAGCACCGAACCCGAGCGCTCCGAACCGCCGTCAGCACGCTGTATACGTGGATCAATGGCGCATGCCAGGTTGGGCCAATAAGGGTCATCCACGGCAAGGCTGACCACCAACCCCTTGAGATTGGGGTGGTCCAGAAAACAGTAGAGGCTGTGTTCAAGAATAGTGCGCCCGCCCAGTTGCAAATATTGCTTGGGACGGTCCGCAGCCATACGGGCACCGACGCCCGCGGCGGGAATTACGGCCCAGAAGGCCGGCAAACTGTTGTTCATTGGGCCAACTGGTAGAGGGTTTCGCCCTCCTTGACCATGCCCAGTTCGTGACGAGCCCGCTCTTCAACGGTCTCCGTGCCTTTTTTCAACTCAAGCACTTCAGCGTCCAGGACGCGGTTGCGCTCCAGCAGGATCTCGTTTTCGGCGTGCTGTGCAGCAATTTGCTCAGTCAGGTCTTTTACCTGCGCGAAGCTGCCATTACCCACCCACAGGCGGTACTGCAGGCCAGCCAGCAACAAGAGCAAGACGAGGAACAACCAATTGGGACTGCGCATCGAATATCGGGTATCCAGTGAAAAAAGACAGCCATGCATAACTTTTGAAGCAACTGATAGCACGAAGCCTGGAAGAACCAGGCTTGTGCTTGATAGCCATCAGATTAGCGCCGAAATGTTCACTATCGTGAACTTTCCGACGCAATCCGCCGACTTTTTACCATTTACAGATTAGCCGCGAAACTCGCCGCGACCGTTGTACTTGGCTTTGCCAGCCAGTTGCTCTTCGATACGCAGCAATTGGTTGTACTTGGAAACGCGATCGGAACGGCACAGCGAACCGGTCTTGATCTGGCCCGCCGAAGTGCCTACAGCCAGGTCGGCGATGGTCGAATCTTCGGTTTCGCCGGAGCGGTGGGAGATCACGGCGGTGTAGCCCGCAGCCTTGGCCATCTGAATGGCTTCCAGGGTTTCGGTCAAGGTGCCGATCTGGTTGAACTTGATCAGGATCGAGTTGGCGATCTTTTTATCGATGCCTTCTTTCAGGATCTTGGTGTTGGTCACGAACAGGTCATCGCCCACCAATTGGACTTTCTCGCCGATCTTGTCGGTGAGGATTTTCCAGCCGTCCCAATCGGACTCATCCAGGCCGTCTTCGATCGAGATGATCGGATAGCGCTGGGTCAGGCCCTTCAGGTACTCAGCAAAACCTTCGGAGTTGAACACTTGGCCTTCGCCGGACAAATTGTATTTGCCGTCTTCGTAGAACTCGCTGGCCGCGCAGTCCAGGGCCAGGGTCACGTCAGTGCCCAGCTTGTAGCCAGCGTTGGCCACGGCTTCGGAGATCACTTTCAGCGCATCTTCGTTGGATGCCAGGTTTGGAGCGAAGCCACCTTCGTCGCCTACAGCAGTGCTCAGCCCACGGGCCTTCAGAACAGCTTTCAGGTGATGGAAAATCTCGGTACCCATGCGCAAGCCTTCGGAGAAGGTCTTGGCGCCAACCGGCTGCACCATGAATTCCTGGATGTCGACGTTGTTATCAGCGTGCTCGCCACCGTTGATGATGTTCATCATCGGCACCGGCATCGAGTAAACACCCGGAGTGCCGTTCAGGTTGGCGATGTGAGCGTACAGCGGCAAGTCCTGGTCCTGGGCAGCAGCCTTGGCAGCGGCCAGGGAGACGGCGAGGATAGCGTTAGCGCCCAGGCTACCTTTGTTTTCGGTGCCGTCGAGCTTGATCATCGCGTGGTCCAGAGCTTTCTGGTCCAGCGGATCCTTGCCCAGCAACAGGTCACGGATCGGGCCGTTAATGTTGGCTACAGCCTTGAGTACACCCTTGCCCAGGTAACGGCTCTTGTCGCCATCACGCAGTTCCAGCGCTTCGCGCGAACCGGTAGAAGCACCGGACGGCGCGCAGGCGCTGCCGATGATGCCGTTATCGAGAAGCACGTCGGCTTCGACGGTGGGGTTGCCACGGGAGTCGAGAACTTCACGACCTTTGATGTCGACGATTTTTGCCATTGTTGTAAACACTCCAAAGTTGACGAAAACGACGCAGCTGAAGGGAAACTTTTGACCGACCGCAAGGGTGGAACAACGGGGCAGGCTTGCAGGCGACAAGGCTCAGGCCCGAGGGCCTGAACAGAAAACGTGGGAAAGTCTACCGGAGAAACGACGCTTACGCGGTCTCTACTGTCGGAAAACTCTTGACCAGTTCGTCCAACTGCTTGAGCTGGGCCAGGAATGGCTCCAGCTTGTCCAGGCGCAGGGCGCATGGACCGTCGCATTTGGCATTATCCGGGTCCGGGTGGGCCTCCAGGAAAAGGCCAGCCAGGGACTGGCTGATGCCGGCCTTGGCCAGGTCCAGCACCTGGGCACGGCGCCCGCCTGCGGAATCGGCGCGACCACCGGGCATTTGCAGCGCGTGGGTCACGTCGAAGAACACGGGGTATTCGAACTGCTTCATGATGCCGAAACCGAGCATGTCCACCACGAGATTGTTGTAGCCGAAGCTCGAACCACGCTCGCAGAGGATCAACTGGTCGTTACCCGCTTCCACACACTTGTTCAGGATGTGCTTCATCTCCTGAGGTGCGAGGAACTGGGCTTTCTTGATATTGATCACTGCGCCGGTCTTAGCCATCGCGACGACCAGATCGGTCTGGCGCGACAGAAAGGCCGGCAACTGGATGATGTCGCACACCTCGGCGACCACGGCAGCCTGTTCAGGCTCGTGGACGTCGGTGATGATCGGCACGCCGAAGGCTTGTTTGATGTCCTGGAAGATCCGCATGCCTTCTTCAAGGCCTGGGCCGCGGTAGGACGTTACGGACGAGCGATTGGCCTTGTCGAAGCTGGCCTTGAACACGTAAGGGATACCCAATTTCTGGGTAACCTTGACGTACTCTTCACAGACCTGCATCGCCATGTCGCGGCTTTCCAGCACGTTCATGCCGCCGAACAGCACCATGGGCTTGTCGTTGGCAATCTCGATGTCGCCTACGCGAATGATCTTCTGGGCCATCAGGTTTACGCCTTCTTCTGATGTTGCGTCAGTGCAGCTTTGACAAAACCGCTGAACAGCGGGTGACCGTCGCGTGGAGTCGAGGTGAACTCCGGGTGGAACTGGCAAGCGACGAACCATGGATGATCCGGTGCTTCGACCACCTCAACCAGCGCGCCATCACCGGAGCGACCGGAGATTTTCAGGCCGGCTTCTTTGATTTGCGGCAGCAGGTTGTTGTTCACTTCGTAACGGTGACGGTGACGCTCGACGATCACGTCCTTGCCGTAGCAATCGTGAACCAGCGAGCCCGGCTCCAGCAGGCAATCCTGCGCGCCAAGGCGCATGGTGCCGCCCAGGTCGGAGCTTTCGGTACGGGTTTCAACAGCGCCGGTGGCGTCTTCCCACTCAGTAATCAGGCCCACGACCGGGTGACCGCTCTTGCTGTCAAACTCGGTGGAGTTGGCGTCTTTCCAGCCAAGCACGTTGCGGGCGAACTCGATAACCGCCACTTGCATGCCCAGGCAGATACCCAGGTACGGCACCTTGTTCTCACGAGCGTACTGTACGGCGGTGATCTTGCCTTCCACGCCACGCAGGCCGAAACCGCCTGGAACGAGGATTGCGTCAACACCTTCGAGCAGCGCGGTGCCCTGGTTCTCGATGTCTTCGGAGTCGATGTAGCGCAGATTGACCTTGGTACGGTTGCTGATACCCGCGTGGCTCATCGCTTCGATCAGCGACTTGTAAGCGTCCAGCAGCTCCATGTACTTGCCGACCATGGCGATGGTGACTTCGTGCTCAGGGTTGAGCTTGGCGTCAACCACAGCTTCCCACTCGGACAGGTCCGCACCGTTGCATTGCAGGCCGAAACGCTCGACCACAAAATCGTCCAGGCCTTGCGAGTGCAGGATGCCCGGGATCTTGTAGATGGTGTCGGCGTCTTCCAGGGCGATCACCGCACGTTCTTCAACGTTTGTGAACTGCGCGATCTTGCGACGCGAGGAAATGTCGATCGGGTGATCGGAGCGGCACACCAGCACGTCCGGCTGCAGGCCGATGGAACGCAGTTCCTTGACCGAGTGCTGCGTAGGCTTGGTTTTGGTTTCGCCAGCGGTGGCGATGTACGGCACCAACGTGAGGTGCATCAGCATCGCGCGCTTGGCGCCGACTTCGAAACGCAACTGGCGGATAGCTTCGAGGAATGGCTGGGATTCGATGTCACCCACGGTGCCACCGATCTCGACCATCGCCACGTCGGCATCGCCTGCACCCTTGATGATGCGGCGCTTGATTTCATCGGTAATGTGCGGAATCACCTGGATGGTTGCACCCAGGTAGTCACCACGGCGCTCTTTGCGCAGAACGTGCTCGTAGACACGGCCGGTGGTGAAGTTGTTGTTCTGGGTCATGGTCGTGCGGATGAACCGCTCGTAGTGGCCCAGGTCCAGGTCGGTCTCGGCGCCGTCGTGTGTGACGAACACTTCACCATGCTGGAACGGGCTCATGGTGCCCGGGTCGACGTTGATGTACGGGTCCAGCTTGAGCATGGTGACTTTAAGCCCCCGCGCCTCCAGGATGGCCGCCAATGAAGCGGAGGCAATGCCTTTCCCCAATGAAGAAACAACACCGCCCGTGACGAATATGTAGCGCGTCATGAAAAACCCTAGAAGTCTGCGTTAAAGCGGTCCGAGCCGCCGGGGAAAGCGAAGAGAGGCCGAAGCCCCCGATCACCAGCATTAATCACAGTGCACCTTTCAAAAAAACCGCCGCGTTGTGACAGACCAGCAGTGAAACACCGGTGCGTTGATCGCTACACATTTTTTGGAATCGCCCAGCAAAGACGGCTTGGTAATCGGCAACTGCTGCGATTCAGGCGAATCCACAGAAGTTGTATCAAGAAGGGAGCGTAGTCTACCGGAAAGGCTCTATCAGCTCAAACCTTGATCGCAGCTCTGTGGCATCCAATGTAATTTCCAGCCATCACTCGGTGAGGCCCAGAGTCCAGTGAGGTTGGGCACGCCGAGCAATTGCTCGCCCTGATACAGCAGCGGCAATCTGCCACGGACGAAGCCCGGCACTCCATACTCATTGAGCAGGCGCTTCAGGTCACGCCGGCCTCGGCCTGGCACTTCAAGCATTTCACCGCCCTGGCGATAACGGACCTCCAGCGGGACTTCGGGCACCTTGCCGATAATTTCCAGCAGGCCATTGCCGGGTAACTCTAGTGGGTTTTGCGGGCGAGGCCAGCTCACCGACGCGCGGGAAAATTCCGACCAGGCGCGAGACAACCACCAGATGCGTTCGCCACAACGGTGCAATTCTCCATCGGCCAGGCGCCACAAGGGCTGTGCGTCGCCCTTGGCATCGCGTAGGGAATACCAGCCAGCCCAGTGGTCGGTGTCGGGCAACCGGGTCAGCGGCGCCAGCCAATGGCGTAGGACGTTGCGCTGACGGGCATCGGAAAGATCGCGCAGTGGGCCGAGGGCCAATGACGGCAAAGGCAGCCAAGGAAACCGTGAAGGTTGATCCGCGACTTGTAGGTCCATGCTGGCTAACTCACCCAGCAATGCCTGGGCTTCACCGAAGTGTTCGGCAGTGCGGGCCAGGCTGGAGACGGCTTGGGGCCAACGCTCCGTCAGCGTCGGGATCACGCAGTGACGCAGGTAATTACGGGAGAACTGCATGTCGGCGTTGGAAGGGTCTTCGATCCACTTGAGTTGATGTTCATCGGCGTAGGCCACCAGCTCGGTGCGCGAGACATCCAACAACGGCCGCACCAAATGGCCGCCCGCCAATGGACGGTGCACAGGCATTGCCGCCGCCCCCCGCACGCCGGCCCCGCGCAACAGGCGAAACAGCAGGGTTTCAGCCTGATCGTCGCGATGCTGGCCCGTGAGCAACACCTCCCCTGCCCCGATCACCTCGGTAAACGCCCTGTAACGTGCATCACGCGCTGCACGCTCAAGGCTGGCGCCGGGCTGTACCTGCACACGCATTACGCGCAGGGGCACGCCCAGCCTGTCGCAAATGGACTGGCAATGGCTCGGCCAGGTGTCGGCGGCGGATTGCAGGCCATGGTGGACATGGACAGCGCTTAGAGGCGGAAGGGCTTCGGCGCTGGCCAGGAGATGCAGCAGGACAGTGGAATCAAGACCACCAGAGAAGGCGATATGCCAAGCCGGGGCTTTGCGCCAAGGGGCTAGGGCGTGCAGGAGTTTGGCGGATAAAGTCGGTTTCATCACAGGTTACCGCCGCAAATCTGGAATACCCAAGCCAAGCATACACAAAGCAAATGTGGGAGGGGGCTTGCCCCCGATAGCGGAGCATCAGCCAGTGAATACAGTGACTGACACTCAGCAATCGGGGGCAAGCCCCCTCCCACATTAGTACCGCTGCGGCCTTAGAGGCCGTAGCTCATCAGGCGTTCGTAACGACGGGCCAGCAGCGCTTCGTTGTCCAGTTTTTTGAGCATCGCAAGCTGCGAACCCAACTCGGCACGGATAGTCGCGGCGGCAGCAGCCGGGTCGCGGTGGGCGCCGCCCAATGGCTCGGCGATCACTTTGTCCACGATACCAAGGCCCTTGAGGCGATCAGCAGTGATGCCCATGGCTTCGGCAGCGTCCGGTGCCTTTTCTGCAGTCTTCCACAGGATCGAGGCGCAACCTTCTGGCGAGATCACCGCGTAGGTCGAATATTGCAGCATGTTCAGTTGGTCGCAGACGCCAATGGCCAATGCACCGCCGGAACCGCCTTCACCAATCACCGTGGCGATGATCGGGGTTTTCAGACGAGACATGACGCGCAGGTTCCAGGCAATCGCTTCGCTCTGGTTGCGTTCTTCAGCGTCGATACCTGGGTATGCACCCGGCGTGTCGATGAAGGTCAGGATCGGCATCTTGAAGCGCTCAGCCATTTCCATCAAACGGCAAGCCTTACGATAGCCTTCCGGACGCGGCATGCCGAAGTTGCGGCGGACTTTCTCGCGCACTTCACGGCCTTTCTGGTGACCAATCACCATTACCGGCTGGTCGTCCAGGCGAGCGATACCGCCCACGATAGCCGCGTCGTCGGAGAAGTGGCGATCGCCATGCAACTCGTCGAACTCGGTGAAAATGTGCTGAATGTAGTCCAGGGTGTACGGACGGCGCGGGTGGCGGGCCAGGCGCGCGATCTGCCAGCTGGTCAGCTTGCCGAAGATGTCTTCGGTGAGCGTGCTGCTCTTGTCTTGCAGGCGAGCGATCTCATCGCCGATATTCAGCGAATTGTCATTGCCGACCAGGCGCAGTTCTTCGATCTTGGCTTGCAGGTCAGCGATCGGCTGTTCGAAATCAAGAAAATTCGGGTTCATAAGCGTCCGTCTTGGGTCGACGGCCAGGGAGTGCCTGGCCAGCCGGTTGTCTGTTCGCGCCCTACCTTAAGGGAGAGGCGCGTTCAGGTCGAGATTAAATGTTCAGCCGAGGTCAGACGTTCTGACCGTCAGCGGTATTGGAGGAAGACGTTGTCTCGACCGAACTGGTCACGCAAAGCTTGAATCAAGCCATCAGCCGGATCAATTCGCCAGGTCTCGCCGAACTGCAACATCGCCTTGGCGTCGTCGCCGGTGTACTCCATGGTCACCGGGCATGCGCCACGGTGACGCTTGAGCAAGTCACCCAGCCAGCGTAGCTGATCACCCTTGAGCGCCTCGGTCTTGACCTTCAAGCGCAGGCTTTCAGCCAGGTTGGTGCGCGCATCTTCCATGCTCATCACCCGCTTGATACGCAGGCGCAGGCCACCGGAGAAGTCATCGTTGCTGACCTCCCCTTCCACAACCACCATGGCATCGGTCTGCAGCAGCGACTGCGCCGAATGGAAGGCATCGGCAAACAGCGAAGCTTCGATACGGCCCGAGCGGTCATCGAGAGTGATGAAACCCATCTTGTCGCCCTTCTTATTTTTCATCACCCGCAGGGCGATAATCATGCCGGCGACGGTTTGGGTGTCCCGCGCCGGTTTCAGGTCGATGATGCGCTGACGGGCGAAACGGCGGATCTCGCCTTCGTATTCGTCAATCGGGTGACCGGTGAGGTACAGGCCCAAGGTGTCTTTTTCACCCTTGAGGCGCTCCTTGAGAGTCAACTCTTTGGCCTTGCGGTGATTGCCGTACACGTCCGCGTCTTCTTCGACGAACAACCCGCCAAACAGGTCGGCGTGGCCGCTGTCATGGGTACGGGCGGTCTGCTCGGCAGCTTTGATCGCTTCTTCCATGGCAGTGAGCAGCACCGCGCGGTTGCGGTCGATATTTGCCTGGTAGGCCTTCGGCTCATCGTGAAAGTAAGGGCCGAGACGGTCCAGCGCACCGCTGCGGATCAAGCCATCAAGGGTTCGCTTGTTGATGCGCTTGAGGTCAACCCGCGCGCAGAAGTCGAACAGATCCTTGAACGGCCCATCCTGACGCGCTTCGGTAATCGCCTCCACCGGGCCTTCGCCCACGCCTTTGATCGCGCCCAGGCCATAGATGATGCGGCCTTCGTCATTCACCGTGAACTTGAACTCCGAGGCGTTCACGTCAGGCGCGTCGAGGCGCAGCTTCATGGTGCGCACTTCCTCGATCAAGGTCACAACCTTGTCGGTGTTGTGCATGTCCGCAGAAAGTACCGCAGCCATGAACGGCGCCGGGTAGTGGGCTTTCAGCCAGGCGGTCTGGTAAGACACCAGGCCGTAGGCGGCGGAGTGAGATTTGTTGAAACCATAACCGGCGAATTTTTCCACCAGGTCAAAAATGTTACCGGCCAGATCGGCGTCGATATTGTTGGTGGCGCAACCCTCAATGAAACCGCCGCGCTGCTTGGCCATTTCCTCGGGTTTCTTTTTACCCATGGCTCGACGCAGCATGTCCGCACCGCCGAGGGTGTAGCCCGCCATCACCTGAGCGATCTGCATCACCTGTTCCTGGTACAGGATGATGCCGTAGGTTGGCGCCAGCACAGGCTTGAGGCCTTCGTACTGGTAGTCGGAGTGCGGGTAGGCCAGTTCGGCGCGGCCGTGCTTACGGTTGATGAAGTCGTCAACCATGCCAGACTGCAGCGGGCCCGGACGGAACAGGGCCACCAGTGCGATCAAGTCTTCCAGGCAGTCGGGCTTGAGCTTTTTGATCAGCTCTTTCATGCCCCGCGACTCAAGCTGGAACACAGCTGTTGTTTCAGCTTTTTGCAGCAATTGGTAAGTCGGCTTGTCATCCAACGGGATGAACGCAATATCCAGCGGCTCTTCGTCGACCTTGGCGCGCTCGCGGTTGATGGTCTTCAGCGCCCAGTCGATGATCGTCAGGGTCCGCAGGCCGAGGAAGTCGAACTTCACCAGGCCGGCCGCCTCAACGTCGTCCTTGTCGAACTGGGTAACCAGGCCGCCGCCTTCTTCATCGCAATAGATCGGCGAAAAGTCAGTGAGTTTGGTCGGCGCGATCACTACGCCACCGGCGTGTTTACCGACGTTACGCACGATACCTTCGAGCTTGCGCGCCATGTCCCAGATCTCGGCGGCTTCCTCATCGATCTTGATGAAGTCACGCAGGATTTCTTCCTGCTCGTAGGCCTTTTCCAGGGTCATGCCGACTTCGAACGGGATCATCTTCGACAGCCGGTCGGCCAGGCCGTAGGACTTGCCCTGCACCCGGGCCACGTCGCGGATTACCGCCTTGGCCGCCATGGAACCGAAAGTGATGATCTGGCTTACCGCGTTGCGGCCGTATTTCTCGGCCACGTATTCGATCACGCGGTCGCGACCGTCCATGCAGAAGTCGACGTCGAAGTCGGGCATGGAAACCCGTTCCGGGTTCAGGAACCGTTCGAACAGCAGGTCATATTCAAGAGGGTCGAGGTCGGTGATCTTCTGCACATAAGCCACCAGCGAGCCGGCACCCGACCCACGGCCAGGGCCTACGGGCACGCCGTTGCTTTTCGCCCACTGGATGAAGTCCATTACGATCAGGAAGTAACCGGGGAACCCCATCTGGATGATGATATCCAGCTCGAAATTCAGCCGGTCGACATACACCTGGCGCTTGGCTTCGTAATCTTCAGTGGTGTCCTTGGGCAACAGCACGGAAAGCCGTTCTTCCAGGCCATCGAACGACACCTTGCGGAAATATTCATCGATGGTCATGCCATCGGGAATCGGGAAGTTGGGCAGGAAGTGCGTACCCAGCTTCACTTCAATGTTGCAGCGTTTGGCGATCTCGACAGAGTTTTCCAGGGCCTCGGGCAAGTCGCTGAACAACTCGGCCATCTCTTCGGCGCTTTTGAGGTATTGCTCTTCGCTGTAATTTTTCGAGCGGCGCGGGTCATCCAGGGCCCGGCCTTCACCGATGCAAACACGGGTTTCGTGGGCTTCGAAATCTTCTTTCTTGATAAAGCGCACGTCGTTGGTGGCGACCAGTGGCGCGCCCAGCTTTTCGGCCAGGGCAACGGCGGCGTGCAGATGTTCTTCATCATTGGGGCGGTTGGTGCGCTGCACTTCAAGGTAGAAACGGTCGGGGAAGACCTGCATCCACTCCTTCGCCAGCACTTCGGCTTCCTGGGGATTGCCCCCCAGCAGTGCGAGACCAATCTCCCCCTCTTTAGCGGCCGACAGCATGATCAGGCCTTCGCTGGCCTCGGCAACCCATTCACGCTCGATAATGATCGAACCGTTGCGTTGACCATCGATGAAGCCACGGGAGATCAGTTCAGTGAGGTTGCGATAACCCACGCCGTTCATCGCCAAAAGGCTGATGCGGCTCAGCGCGTTATCCGGATCTTTGTTGGACAGCCACAGGTCGGCACCGCAGATAGGCTTGATGCCGGCCCCCATGGCGTTCTTGTAGAACTTGACCAGGGAACACATGTTGTTCTGATCGGTAACCGCCACCGCGGGCATGTTCATGCCCACCAGGGTTTTGACCAGAGGCTTGATCCGTACCAGGCCGTCGACCAGGGAGTACTCAGTGTGCAGGCGTAGGTGAACGAATGAAGCCGGCATAGTGATCCTGTCTTATACGTGGAAACAACAAGGCCCGGATTGTACCGGGCCTTGGCAAAAACATCAGCCTCGCGACTACACCTCGCTGAGACTCTCCCGCGCTTCGTAAGCCAGGCGCACCGGGGCAAACGAGCGGCGGTGGATAGGCGTGGGGCCGAGGCGGACCAGGGCTTCCAGATGAACGGGCGTCGGATAGCCTTTGTGACCACCGATGCCGTAGCCGGGATAGATCAACTCGAACGCGGCCATTTCCCGGTCACGACTGACCTTGGCCAGGATCGATGCCGCTGCGATGGCCGGAACCTTGCTGTCACCTTTGACCACTGCCTCGGCCGGCATCGCCAATTTAGGGCAGCGGTTACCGTCGATCATCGCCAGTTTGGGTGTGATGTGCAGGCCTTCAACAGCACGCTGCATGGCAAGCATGGTGGCGTGGAGAATGTTCAGCTCGTCGATTTCTTCGACTTCGGCCCGGGCGATATGCCAGCTCAGGGCTTTTTCACAAATCTCGTCGTAGAGCTTTTCGCGACGAGCTTCGGTGAGCTTCTTCGAATCGTTGAGGCCAAGGATCGGACGGTTCGGGTCAAGAATCACAGCTGCGGTGACCACCGCACCGCAGAGGGGACCGCGCCCTACTTCATCAACACCGGCCACCAGTTCATGGGCTTGTGCAACCAGGCTGAAATCCAGGCCCATCTGCGTACTCATAACGTTTCCTGTTTGTGGCCGATCAAACTCAACACGGCGTCTGCTGCCTGGTTCGACGCATCACGGCGCAGGGTGCGATGAATCTCATCAAACCCTCGGGTCTGCTCTTCGCCGCCATCGATCAGGGGCAGCAGTGTCTGCGCCAAGGCCTCCGGTGTCGCATCGTCCTGCAGCAACTCCGGCACCAACAAGCGCTGGGCCAACAAATTGGGCAAAGAGATATAGGGGCTTTTGACCATGCGTTTGAGAATCCAGAACGTCAGCGGTGCCAGGCGATACGCCACAACCATCGGACGCTTGTACAACAAGGCTTCCAGGGTTGCCGTGCCTGAAGCAATCAGCACCGCATCGCAGGCCGCCAATGCCAGGTGCGATTGACCATCAAGCAATGTCAACGGCAGGTTACGACCTTCCAGCAGCGTTTCGATCTGTGCGCGACGCTGTGGGCTTGCACAGGGCAGTACGAAACGCACACCTGGCTTCAAGGCTTGCAGGCGCTCGGCGGCATCGAAGAACACGCTGGCCAGCCGACCGACTTCTCCCCCCCTGCTGCCCGGCATCAACGCGACGAGCGGGCCATCGGGCAAGCCCAACTGCCCACGGGCCGCCACGCGATCGGCCTGCAAAGGGATGTCGTCCGCGAGCGTATGCCCAACGAACCGTACCGGCACGCCCTTTTCTTCGTAGAACCTGGCCTCGAACGGCAACAGGGTGAGCATCAGGTCACAGCCTTCACGGATCTTCAGCACACGCTTTTGTCGCCACGCCCACACGGAGGGGCTAACGTAGTGCACGGTTTTGATCCCGGCCTGACGCAGCTTGAGTTCGATATTGAGGGTGAAGTCCGGTGCATCGATTCCGATAAAGACGTCGGGTTTTTCTTCGATCAGGGTCTGAATCAGCAGCTTGCGGCGCGCCAACAGCTCACGCAGGCGACCCAGCACTTCCACCAACCCCATAACCGACAGGCGCTCCATGGGGAAATAGGAAGTGAGGCCTTCAGCCTGCATCAATGGGCCACCAACACCGATGAATTCAACCGCCGGATGCTGGGCCTTGAGGGCCCGCATAAGACCTGCGCCCAGGATATCGCCGGAAGCTTCTCCGGCCACCAGCGCAATTCGCAGATTAGCCATGATCAGCGAGTGATGCCGCGAGTCGACGCCTGGATCGAATCACGGAACACCGCGACTTCCGGGAACAACGCTGCCGGCTCGGTCAGTTGGGTCAACGCCTGATCTACTGTCAGCCCCTGGCGATAAACGACCTTATAGGCACGACGCAGGGCGTGAATGGCCTCTTCGCTGAAACCACGACGGCGCATGCCTTCGAAGTTCATGCTGCGAGCTTCAGCGGGGTTGCCGAACACCGTGACGAACGCCGGGACGTCCTTGCCGATGGCGGTGCCCATGCCGGAGAAGCTGTGGGCCCCAATGTGGCAGTACTGATGGACGAGCGTGAAGCCTGAAAGGATTGCCCAATCGTCGACGTGCACGTGGCCAGCCAACGCCGTGTTGTTGACCAGGATGCAGTGGTTGCCGATCACGCTGTCATGCCCGATATGGGCATAGGCCATAACCAGATTGTGATCACCCAGTGTGGTCTCGGCACGATCCTGCACGGTGCCACGGTGAATGGTCACGCCTTCACGGATGATGTTGTGATCACCGATTACCAAGCGTGTTTCTTCACCCTTGTACTTCATGTCCGGGGTGTCTTCGCCTACCGAGGAAAACTGGTAGATGCGGTTGTGTTTGCCAATGCGGGTCGGACCTTTGAGGATCACGTGCGGCCCGATGACAGTCCCCTCGCCGATTTCCACACCTGCGCCGATGATCGACCAGGGGCCGACCTCAACGTCGGCGGCCAGTACGGCCGACGGATCGATGATTGCGCGAGGGTCAATCAAACTCATAGTTTGCGTTCCGCGCAGATGATCTCGGCAGAGCACACTGGCTTGCCGTCTACCGAGGCCTGGCATTCGAACTTCCAGATCTGGCGCTTGCAGCTGATGAATTTGGCTTCCAGGATCAACTGGTCACCCGGAGTAACCGGGTTGCGAAAGCGCAGCTTGTCGGAGCCCACGAAATAGTAAAGCGTGCCGTCGGCAGGCTTAAGGTCAAGCATTTTGAAACCAAGGATACCGGCAGCCTGGGCCATCGCTTCGATGATCAACACGCCCGGCATGATGGGATGCGCGGGAAAGTGACCGTTGAAGAACGGTTCGTTGATGCTGACATTCTTGTAGGCACGAATGCGCTTTTCCTCAACATTGAGGTCCACTACGCGGTCCACCAGCAGGAACGGGTAACGGTGAGGCAGGTATTCGCGAATCTCGTTGATGTCCATCATTTCGGGGGGAAGCCTGTAATAAAGATTGGGGGCGGACGACTAAACGCACGCCCCGCTAGCAAATCAAGGAGGCAGTCTAGCGGCTGTGCACACTTGATATGGAAATGGTATCAGCCTTCAGATGAAGCATTACCGCCAGGGGTCACGTCCCCAACACGCTTTTCCAGCTGTTTGAGACGTCGAGCCATGTCGTCAAGCTGCCTCAAACGTGCCGCACTCTTGCGCCATTCAGCCGCAGGCTGCATGGCGGTACCGGATGAATAGGCCCCAGGCTCGGTAATCGAGTGAGTGACCATGGTCATTCCGGTGATAAAAACGTTGTCGCAAATATCAATATGCCCCACCAGACCGACGCCACCGGCGAGCATGCAATGCTTGCCGATTTTGGTGCTGCCGGAAATCCCCACGCATGCAGCCATGGCGGTGTGATCGCCAATCTGTACGTTGTGAGCAATCTGGATCTGGTTGTCGAGCTTCACACCGTTGCCGATCACGGTATCGGCCAAGGCCCCGCGATCGACAGCTGTATTAACACCAATTTCCACGTCGTCGCCGATCAAAACGCCGCCGACCTGGGCAATCTTGTTCCAGATACCTTTGGAGTTGGCAAAGCCGAAGCCTTCCCCTCCGATCACCGCACCTGACTGGATAACCACCCGCTCACCGATACGCACATCGTGGTAAAGGGTCACGCGAGGTGCCAGCCAACCATCGGCACCGATTTCACAACGCGCACCAATAAAGCAATGCGCACCAACAGTTACACCGGCCGCAATGCGCGCACCACTCTCGATCACCGCAAAAGCGCCAATGCTCGCCGCAGGATCAACCCGGGCATCATCGGCGATCACCGCCGACGGGTGAATCCCGCTGGCTGCCTTGGGTTTTGGATCAAATAGGTGCGAAACCTGTGCATAGGCCAGATACGGGTCAGCTACCACCAGCGCATCCCCAGCAAACCCTTCGGCGTCAGCTGCCTTGAGCAATACGGCTGCGGCTTGGCTATCGACGAGGTATTTACGGTATTGAGGGTTTGCGAGGAAGCTCAACTGAGATGGGCCAGCCTCCTGCAAGGTGGCTAGCCCAGTAATTTCCTTCTCCTGGGAGCCACGCAAGGTGGCCCCCAGGAACTCGGCCAACTCGCCGAGTTTGATAGTCGCGGTCATGGCTTACTTCAGCTGGTTCATGCGCTCGATCACCTGGCGGGTGATGTCGTATTGAGGTTTGACGTCAATTACTGCGCCACGCTCGAACACCAAGTCAAAGGCACCTTTCTTGATGACTTCTTCCACAGCGCTGTCGAGTTTCGGCTTGAGCTGCTTGAGCATTTCACGGTCGGCAACAGCCTTGGCTTCGTTCAGCTCCTTGGATTGGAACTGATAGTCACGGGCCTTTTGCTTGAACTCAAGCTCCAGACGCTCGCGCTCGCCTTGCTGCATTTTGTCCCCACCCGCTACCAGACGATCCTGGATGCCCTTGGCGCTGCTTTCCAGCGTCTTAAGCTTGGTCAGTTGCGGACCGAATTTCTTCTCGGCATCCACGGCGTATTTTTTGGCCGCATCGGATTCCAGCAATGCCATCTGATAGTTCAGAACGGCGATTTTCATTTCGGCGAAGGCCGGGGTGGTCACCAGCACGGTGGCCAGCAGAACCAATTGAGTCAACTTACGCACGATGTACTCCTACAGAATCCGTTGTCGTTATCTTGGGTCAGACGCTTAGAACGTCTGGCCGAGGGAGAATTGGAAAATCTGGGTTTCAGCGTTATCCGGTTTCTTGATCGGCATGGCCAGAGCAAAGCTCAACGGACCAAGCGCAGTCACCCAAGTAACACCTACACCCACGGAGCTCGCCAGGTTGGTCAGGCTCACGTCGTTGCACTGAGTGTTGGATTTAACACCGCTCGGGTTTCTAATCTGCTCGCACTTAGAGTCGAACACGTTACCCACGTCCCAGAACACGGACGTACGCAGCGAACGCTGATCCTTGACGAATGGCAGCGGGAACAAAATCTCCGCGCCGCCCTGGATCAACACGTTACCACCGAACGGCAGTGGGTCGTTGTCGGAGTCAGCCACAGTGCCTTGGTTACCGGTTACGCCAGCACCTCGGCTCGGAGTACCACGAGGACCCAAGGTGCTGTCTTTGAAGCCACGTACGGAGTTGAAGCCACCCGCATAGTAGTTCTCATAGAACGGCAAACCATTGGTCGAACCATAACCGTCGCCATACCCCAGCTCAGTGTGCAGGCGCATGGTGTAGTTGTCGCTCAGCGGCTGGAACAACTGACCACGGTAGTCGAGCTTGAAGAACGACAGGTCGCTGCCCGGCGTAGTGGTTTCCAGAGTCAGGCTCTGGGAATGGCCACGGGTTGCCAGTACACCTTTGTTCAGGGTCGACTCGGACCAGCCAGCAGACGCCTTGAAGTTCAGGAACTTGTCACCTTCACGACGAGTGAAGTCGAAGATTTCGTCCACGGTGTAGACACCGGTCTTGATCTCATCCTGCTGCGCGGTCAGGCCGAAGGTCAAACGCGAGGTTTCGCTGATCGGATAACCGACGTTGACACCCGCGCCAAGGCTGTCGATTGCATAGCTTGCAACGTCAACATCGAGGTCTTTGTAGTCGGTGGTGCGGTAGAAGGCGTTGTAGCCCAAGCTCACACCGTCAGCAGTCCAGTAGGGGTCGGTATAACCAAAGTTATATCGGCTCTGGTATTCGCTTCGAGTCAGGCCGATAGACACACGGTTACCGGTACCGAGGAAGTTGTTCTGGGTGATGGAACCACCGAGGATCAGACCTGCGCTTTGTGCAAAGCCGACGCTGGCAGTGATAGAACCCGATGCTTGCTCTTCTACTGCGTAGTTAACGTCAACCTGGTCATCCACGCCCGGTACAGCCGGGGTTTCAACGTTGACTTCCTTGAAGAAACCCAGGCGCTCAAGACGGGTCTTGGATTGGTCGATCAAGTACGTCGACGCCCAGCCACCTTCCATCTGACGCATTTCACGGCGCAGCACTTCATCCGCAGACTTGGTGTTGCCACGGAAATTGATACGGTTCACGTAGGCACGCTTACCTGGGTCGACCACAAAGGTAATGTCCACTGTGTGATCATCATCGTGCGGGGTCGGTACGCCGTTGACGTTGGCGAAGGTATAGCCTTCGTTACCCAGACGACGGGTGATCAGTTCGGACGTGGTGGTCATCAGCTTACGCGAGAACACCTGGTCTTTCTGCACCAGCAGCAGGGACTTGACCTGGTCTTCAGGCACTTTCAAGTCGCCGCTCAGCTTGACGTCACGAACCTTGTACTTCTCGCCTTCGTTGACGTTAACGGTGATATAGACGTGCTTCTTGTCCGGGGTGATGGACACCTGGGTCGACGCGATATCCATATTGATATAGCCACGGTCCAGGTAGTACGAGCGCAGACGCTCCAGGTCACCGGAGAGTTTTTCACGGGCGTACTTGTCGTCGTTCTTGAAGAACGACAGCCAGTTGGTGGTCTTGAGCTCGAAGAGGTCGATCAGGTCGTCATCAGCAAACTTGGTGTTACCCACCACGTTGATGTGCTGAATGGCCGCCACGGTGCCTTCGTTGATGTTGACCTTGAGGCCGACACGGTTACGAGGCTGCGGGACCACTTCCGTCTCCACGGTCGCCGAGTAGCGGCCCTGGGCAACGTACTGACGCTGCAGTTCGTTACGCACACCTTCAAGAGTGGCGCGCTGGAAGATCTCGCCCTCGGCCAGGCCGGACTGCTTGAGGCCCTTCATCAGGTCTTCAGTAGAGATCGCCTTGTTACCTTCGATCTCGATACTGGCGACAGAAGGTCGCTCGACGACGGTGATGACCAAGACGTTACCTTCGCGCCCCAGTTGGATGTCTTGAAAGAAACCGGTTTTGAACAGCGCACGAGTGGATTCCACCAGGCGACGATCATCAGCCTGTTCACCGACGTTCAACGGTAATGCACCAAAGACGCTACCCGCGGAAACCCGCTGGAGGCCGTTGACGCGAATATCGGAGATGGTGAAGGACTCGGCGTGAACTTCGGCGATCATCAATACGGTGAGAACCGCAGTTAGCAGCAGACGTTTCATGAAGTCCTTTCTTATTCCAACTGGCAATAAACAAACTGCCGCAAAATGCGGCAGATTCGCAATTCAGCGAAGCGTTACAGTCGACCCAGATCGTTGACCAAGGCTAATAACATCACCCCGACAACCAAACTGATACCGATCTGTATCCCCCAACCCTGCACTCGATCTGACAAGGGGCGACCACGCACCCACTCGACCAGATAAAACAACAGATGCCCCCCATCCAGTACAGGAATGGGCAGCAAATTCAGAACACCCAGGCTAATACTCAGATAAGCCAGGAAATTCAGGAAATCCGCGACACCCGACTGGGCAGAAGCGCCCGCCACTTTAGCAATGGTTATCGGTCCACTCAAGTTTTTTACCGAGAGCTCGCCGAACAACATTTTCTTGAGGGATTCCAGGGTCAGTACGCTCATGGTCCAGGTGCGTTTTGCACCCTCGCCAATCGCCGCCAACGGCCCGAAGCTGACCTCGCGCACCATTGATGGCGGCCACTCCGGACTCTTGACGCCAGCACCCAAGTACCCCCCGGCTGCCTTGGCTTCGCCACGCACCGCCAGAGTAACGGGAACGTCGATTTGAGCACCGTCGCGCTCAATTTTCAGCACAATTTTGGTATCAGGGCGTACACGAACCAGATCGACCACTTGCTGCCATTCACCCAGCGCCTGGCCATCGAGGGCCAACAGACGATCGCCGGTTTTCAGACCTGCAGCCTGGGCTGGCCCCTTCGGATCCAGCTCGGCAAGGACCGGCGGCAGTGCCGGACGCCACGGACGAATACCCAAGGACTTGATCGGATCAGGCTCATCAGCGCCTTTGAGCCAATGATCCAAGGCCAACGACCGCGGGATTTCGGCGCTGGAGTCCTGCTCACGCACCACAACATTAACAGTGCCGCTTTCACCCAAACGACGCACCAACTGCAAATTGACCGCCCCCCAACCCGTGGTCGGTTCGCCATCAATAGACACAATTTCCTGGCCAGCGACCAGGCCAGCCTTGGCAGCGATACTGTCCGCCTCAACCGCGCCGATAACTGGACGCACCTGCTGGCTGCCCAGCATGGCCAACACCCAGAAGAACAGCATCGCCAGCAGGAAGTTGGCGATCGGACCAGCGGCAACGATAGCGATACGCTGACGAACGGTCTTGCGATTAAAGGATTGGTCCAACTGATCAGCCGGCACTTCGCCTTCGCGCTCATCGAGCATCTTGACGTAGCCACCCAACGGGATGGCCGCAATCACAAACTCGGTGCCACGACGGTCGTGCCAGCGAACCAGCGGCATGCCGAAACCGACGGAAAAACGCAGTACCTTGACGCCGCAACGACGCGCCACCCAGAAGTGGCCGAATTCGTGGAAGGTGACCAGCACACCCAGAGCAACCAGGGTGCCGACAATCATGTAAAGCGCACTCATCTAATTTCTCCGCAATCCGATCCAGTACCCGAAGGCTCAAGCGCGCCCACAGACTAACGCGTGTTGCGGCTCAACCATTGCTCGGCCAAGGTCCGCGCCTTGGTATCTGCCTCAAATACCGCCCCGAGGTCATTTACAGCCACCACAGGCTCAAGACTCAAAACGTCCTCGATAATACTCGCGATCTGCGGAAAGCGGATGCGCCGTTCGAGAAACGCCGCCACGGCCACCTCATTGGCCGCATTGAGCATCGCTGGCGCACTGTTACCCGCCTCCGCCGCCTGCCGCGCCAAGCGCAGACAAGGAAAGCGCTGTTCGTCCGGCGCTTCAAAATCCAGGCGAGCAACTGCAAACAGGTCGAGTGGCGCCACGCCGGAATCAATCCGCTCCGGCCACGCCAGGGCATTAGCGATCGGCGTACGCATATCGGGATTGCCCAATTGGGCCAAGACTGAACCATCCACGTAGTCGACCAAGGAATGAATCACGCTTTGCGGGTGAATAACCACCTCGACCTGATCCGGCCGCGCATCGAACAACCAGCAGGCCTCGATCAATTCCAGGCCCTTGTTCATCATGCTTGCCGAATCCACGGAGATTTTGCGGCCCATGGACCAGTTCGGATGGGCGCATGCTTGATCCGGAGACACATGCTCCAGCTCTACCAACGGAGTTTGCCGGAAAGGCCCACCGGAAGCGGTCAGCAGAATCCGACGAACGCCTACCTGACTCAAGCCACGAGCATAGTCTCCGGGCATGCACTGAAAGATTGCGTTGTGCTCACTGTCTAACGGCAACAGCACCGCACCGCTTTTACGCACCGCCTGCATAAAGAGCGCGCCAGACATCACCAGCGCTTCTTTATTGGCCAGCAGGATTTTTTTGCCCGCGTCGACGGCAGCCAAGGTTGGGCGTAAGCCGGCGGCACCGACAATAGCGGCGACTACAGTGTCCACCTCGGCATCGGCCGAGACCTGACACAATCCCGACTCGCCTACCAGCACCTGTGTGGCAAGTCCGGCAGCCCGCAGGTCATCCTGCAGGCCCTGCGCTGCCGCTGCTTCAGGCACCACAGCAAAGCGAGGCGCATGACGCACACACAGCGCCAGCAGCTCGCTCAGACGGGTGAATCCCGTCAGGGCAAACACTTGATAGCGATCAGGGTGACGAGCGATCACATCGAGGGTGCTCAACCCTACCGAGCCGGTTGCGCCCAACACGGTTACTTGCTGCAGACGGCTCACGAAGCAGTCATCCACAACAGCACGGCAAAGATCGGAATAGCAGCGGTAAGGCTATCAATACGGTCCAGCACCCCACCGTGCCCTGGCAGCAGATTACTGCTGTCCTTGACCCCGGCCTGGCGCTTAAACATGCTTTCAGTGAGGTCGCCCACGACCGAGATGAACACGACGATAGCCGTACCCAGAAGAGCCAGGAAGATGTCCGTTACTGACCAATCCCGCACCACACCGACCACCAAAGTGATCAGCAGGGTCAATGCCAGGCCGCCGTAAACCCCTTCCCAACTCTTGCCCGGACTGACTGCCGGTGCCAGCTTGCGCTTACCGAATGCCCGTCCCGAGAAGTAGGCGCCGATATCTGCGCCCCACACCAGCACCATCACCGCCATGATCAGCCAATTGCCCATCGGCGAGTTCTTGATCTCCACTAACCCTTGCCAGGCTGGCAACAGAATCAATAAGCCAATCACCAACTTGCTGGCAACACTGGACCAATGACCACTGCTGCGCGGAAACGTCAACACCAGATAGGTCGCAAGCGCCCACCACAGCACCGCAGCACCCAGCACCCAAGGCACGATGATGCTCGACAGGGTGTGCATCAGAAACAGTAACACCGCTACGACAGCGGCATACACCAAGCGCGGCAATTGCGCGTTGAAACCTGCCAAGCGTGCCCATTCCCAGGCGCCCAAGGTTACGACCAGCCCGATAAATAGGGCAAAACCGGACCCATCGAGCAGGAAAAACCCACATAAGGCGATCGGCAACAGGATGAGCGCTGTGATGATTCGTTGTTTAAGCATTTAAACCCGGGCTCCAGCTTCGACCTGCTCACTCGTTTTACCGAAGCGACGCTGGCGGGAAGCGAAATCGGCCAGCGCAGTACGCATGGCATCGTGTTTGAAGTCCGGCCAGAACAGGTCGGAGAAGTACAGCTCGGTGTAGGCCAACTGCCACAGCAGGAAATTGCTGATGCGATGTTCACCGCCGGTACGGATGCACAAGTCAGGCAATGGCAGATCACCGGTCACCAGGCAGGTTTGCAACAGTTCAGGCGTGATGTCGTCCGGTCGAAGATGACCGGCTTGCACTTCGCGAGCCAGCCGCTGTGCAGCCTGGGCGATATCCCACTGGCCGCCGTAATTGGCTGCGATCTGTAGCACAAAACGGTTGGCGCCAGCCGTGATGGCCTCCGCCTCGCGCATGGCCGCCTGCAGCTCCGGGTGGAATCGCGAGCGATCACCGATGATGCGCAGACTGATATTGTTGTCATTAAGGCGCTTCGCCTCACGACGCAACGCCTTGAAGAACAGATCCATCAAGGCGCTGACTTCTTCGGCGGGCCGCTGCCAGTTCTCACTGGAGAAGGCGAACAAGGTCAACACCTCGACCTTGGCCTCGGCACACACCTCAATCACAGCCCGCACCGCATCGACACCCGCTTTATGCCCGGCGACACCCGGCATAAAGCGTTTCTTCGCCCAGCGATTATTCCCATCCATGATGATCGCGACATGGCGCGGCACCAAAGAGGGTACAGTCTGCTTGGTCTTTTCCATGAAGGCGTCCTGACCCTTATACGGCCATCAGGTCCTTTTCTTTTTCTTCCGTGGCCTTGGTGATCTGGGCCTCGGCATCTTTGGTCAGCTTGTCGATATCAGCGACGGCACGACGCTCTTCGTCTTCGCTGATCTCCTTGTCCTTAACCAGTTTCTTCAGGTCACCCAGGGCATCACGACGGATGTTGCGCACAGCAACGCGTGCATCTTCAGCCGCGCTACGTGCCTGCTTGGTGAAGCCCTTGCGGGTTTCTTCGGTCAAGGCAGGCATGGAGATCAGCAGCAGTTCGCCCAGGTTGGTCGGATTGAGGTTCAAGCCGGCACTCTGAATCGCCTTGTCGACCGCAGCGAGCATGTTGCGCTCGAAAGCCACGACCTGCAGGGTGCGCGAATCTTTAACGGTAACGTTTGCCACGCCGCTCAGCGGAGTGTCAGCGCCGTAGTAAGGCACCATCACGCTGCCCAGAATACTCGGGTGCGCCTTGCCAGTACGAATCTGGCCGAATGCATGGCTCAAAGATTCCAGGGATTTCTGCATACGCGCTTGGGCGTCTTTCTTGATTTCATTGATCATTGTTGGCCTTCCTCGATCAGAGTCCCTTCCGCGCCGCCGTGTACGATATTCAGCAGGGCGCCGGGCTTGTTCATATTAAATACGCGCAGCGGCATCTTGTGGTCGCGGCACAGGCAAATAGCCGTCAGGTCCATGACACCCAGCTTGCGATCCAGCACTTCATCGTAGGTCAGATGATCGAACTTCTCGGCATGCGGGTCTTTGAATGGGTCTGCGGTGTACACACCGTCTACCTTGGTTGCCTTCAAAACCACGTCAGCGTCAATTTCGATGGCACGCAGGCACGCCGCCGAATCAGTGGTAAAGAATGGGTTACCGGTACCAGCGGCGAAGATCACCACTTCTTTTGAGTTCAAATGGCGCATGGCTTTGCGACGATCATAGTGATCGGTCACACCCACCATGGAAATAGCCGACATCACGATAGCCGAGATATTGGCACGCTCCAGGGCATCACGCATCGCCAGGGCGTTCATCACAGTGGCCAGCATGCCCATGTGGTCGCCAGTGACCCGATCCATACCGGCCGCACTCAGCGCCGCGCCACGGAACAGGTTACCGCCGCCGATCACCAAGCCGACTTGCACGCCGATACCAACCAGTTGGCCGACTTCCAGCGCCATGCGGTCGAGCACCTTGGGATCGATCCCGAACTCTTCCGAGCCCATCAGGGCCTCGCCGCTGAGCTTGAGTAGAATGCGTTTATAGCGAGCCTGATAACCACTGCCCTGCTGAGCCATTGCGAATCTCTCCTGCGGCGTATTTTTTAAAAATTCTTGGCGAGCCGTTTACGGCTTGCGTTCACTCTAGCTGGACGCTCTCACAGCGCCATCGGAACACGGCTTTGTAAGCCAGTTCCGAGGGTAAGCCAAATTAATTCGGCCTGCCCATTTGAAAAGAGGCTGCGCGCGTGAGCGGGCAGCCTCTTTCGGGCGACAGTTGAAAACTGTCTTATTGCTTGGCGGCAGCCAGCTGGGCAGCAACTTCTTCAGCGAAGTTGTCGACCGGCTTCTCGATACCGTCGCCTACTTTGAAGTAAGTGAAGGAAACGATTTCAGCACCGGCTTTCTTAGCCAGTTCGCCAACCTTGATTTCAGGGTTCTTAACGAACGCCTGCTCAACCAGGCTTGCTTCGGCCAGGAACTTGCTGATACGGCCTTTGACCATATTTTCAACAATGTTTTCTGGCTTGCCTTTGATTTTTTCTTCGTTCAGCTGCAGGAACACAGCCTTTTCGCGCTCGATCGCTTCGGCAGAAACTTCCGAAGGCAGCAGGAACTCTGGGTTGCTGGCCGCTACGTGCATAGCGATGTCTTTAGCCAGCTCAACGTTGCCGCCCTTCAGGACAACTGCAACACCGATCTTGTTGCCGTGCAGGTAACCACCAACAACGTCACCTTCAACGCGTACCAGGCGACGGATGTTGACGTTTTCGCCAACTTTGCCGACCAGTACCAGGCGTGCAGCTTCTTGTGCTTCGATCAGCGGAGCGACGTCAGTCAGTTTGTCGTCGAACGCTTTATCAACGCTGGCAGCAACAAATGCCTTGAAGTCGTCTTGCAGAGCCAGGAAGTCGGTCTGCGAGTTCACTTCCAGCAGAACAGCAGATTTGCCGTCTTCTTTCAGAGCGATAGCGCCTTCAGCAGCCACGTTGCCTGCTTTCTTGGCAGCCTTGATTGCGCCGGAAGCACGCATGTCATCAATTGCTTTTTCGATGTCGCCGTCAGCCTTTTCCAGGGCTTTCTTGCAATCCATCATGCCTTCGCCGGTACGCTCACGCAGTTCTTTAACCAACGCTGCAGTAATTGCTGCCATTTTCAAATTCCTCTTGGATAGGTTTTCAACCATTCCACCCGATCGAACGGGGGATCAATTCTTCCCGAACCACCCTTGTAGGCCGCTGCACGTTACAGATGATGTAGCTGCGCTGCGCACAAATGGTTTTCGAGGGGGCAAAAAGGGGGCCAAGCCCCCTTTTTGCTTACTGAGTCAACGCCAGGGCGTCAATTACTCAGCTGCGGCTACCGGAGCTTCTTCAACGAACTGCTCGGTACCACCAGCAACGTGGTTACGACCACGGATTACAGCGTCAGCCATCGAACCCATGTACAGCTGGATAGCGCGGATTGCGTCATCGTTGCCTGGGATGATGTAGTCAACGCCTTCCGGGCTGCTGTTGGTATCGACTACGCCGATAACAGGGATGCCCAGCTTGTTGGCTTCGGTGATCGCGATGCGCTCGTGATCAACGTCGATAACGAACAGTGCGTCAGGCAGACCGCCCATGTCCTTGATACCACCCAGGGAACGATCGAGCTTTTCCAGGTCACGGGAGCGCATCAGCGCTTCTTTCTTGGTCAGCTTGGCGAAAGTACCGTCTTCGGCTTGCACTTCAAGGTCACGCAGACGCTTGATGGAAGCACGGATGGTTTTGAAGTTGGTCAGCATGCCGCCCAACCAGCGGTGATCGACGTACGGCGAACCGCAACGTGCTGCTTCTTCAGCAACGATCTTGCCAGCGGAACGCTTGGTGCCGACGAACAGAATCTTGTTTTTGCCCTGGGCCAGACGCTCTACGAAAGTCAGAGCTTCGTTGAACATTGGCAGGGTTTTTTCAAGGTTGATGATGTGGATCTTGTTACGCGCGCCGAAAATGTATTTACCCATTTTCGGGTTCCAGTAACGGGTCTGGTGACCGAAGTGCACACCGGCCTTCAGCATATCGCGCATATTGACTTGGGACATGATAGTTCCTTAATAAGTCGGGTTTGGCCTCCACGTATCCCAATGACCAACCAGCGGCATCAAGGCCTCCGGCACCCAGGTCATCGTGTCGACACGTGTGTGGATTTAAGCTCTTCGGGGCATCCCCGGAAAGCGGCGCATTTTATACCACACGAAGGGCGAAAACGAAACCCGCAATCACATTTGGCGTGCGCGGCTTATGCGCAACCCTTTGAATAGAGCGGATATAGCCCCACCTTATAGAGAGAAGCGATCGTCAGGGGCTCATGATTTGCCGCCCGCGTCTGTTAGAATCGCGTTTTTTGGGGCTTTTGCGAATTCTGTAACCTTTTGTCGCGCGCCCGTAAACCGTATTGATTTCAGCGCTTCGCGCTAGAGAGAGCCTGTATGACCGTTAGTTTGAAAACCGCCGAAGACATTGCCGGCATGCGCATTGCCGGCAAACTGGCTGCCGACGTGCTGGAAATGATTGCCGAGCACGTCAAGCCGGGCGTCACCACGGACACCCTCAACCAGATCTGCCATGACTATATCGTCAATGTGCAGGGTGCCATTCCTGCGCCGTTGAATTACAAGGGCTTCCCCAAGTCAATCTGCACGTCGATCAACCATGTGGTCTGCCACGGTATTCCGTGCGACAAACCCCTGAAGGACGGCGACACCCTGAACATCGACGTCACCGTGATCAAGGATCGCTACTTCGGCGATACCAGCCGCATGTTCCACGTCGGCACCGTGCCGGTCTGGGCCGAACGCCTGTCCCAAGTCACCCAGGAATGCATGTACAAGGCGATCGAAATCGTCAAACCCGGCTGCCGCCTGGGCGATATCGGTGAAGTGATCCAGAAGCACGCTGAAAAGAACGGCTTCTCGGTGGTACGTGATTTCTGCGGCCACGGCATCGGCACCGTGTTCCATGAAGAGCCACAGATCCTGCACTACGGCCGCGCCGGCACCGGCATGGAGCTCAAGGCAGGCATGACCTTTACCATCGAGCCGATGATCAACCAGGGCAAAGCCGACACCAAGGTGCTGGGCGACGGCTGGACCGCCATTACCAAGGACCGCAAGCTTTCGGCGCAGTGGGAACACACCCTACTGGTCACCGAAACCGGCTACGAGATCTTCACACTGCGCGCCGACGATACGATCCCACGCGTTTCAGCCTGAAGGTTGCCCAGGTTTTCCCAAAGCGTGTTGTGACTGACTGATAGATAGAAAGGAAAGCCGATCGATGCCCCAGGTGGATCCCGAACTCTTCGACCGTGGCCAGTTCCAGGCCGAATTGGCCCTGAAGGCAAGCCCCATCGCCGCCTTCAAGAAGGCGATCCGCCAGGCCCGCGAAGTGCTCGACGAGCGCTTTCGTAGCGGCCGCGACATCCGCCGGCTGATCGAGGACCGTGCCTGGTTCGTCGACAACATCCTTCAAAAGGCCTGGGAACAGTTCAACTGGAGCGAAGACGCCGACATCGCCCTGGTGGCCGTTGGCGGCTATGGCCGTGGCGAACTCCACCCCTACTCCGATATTGATCTGCTGATCCTGCTGGACAGCGCCGATCATGAGATCTTTCGCGATTCCATCGAGCGTTTTCTGACACTGCTGTGGGACATTGGCCTGGAAGTCGGCCAGAGCGTGCGCTCGGTGGACGAGTGCGCCCAAGAGGCCCGTGCCGACCTCACCGTCATTACCAACCTGATGGAAAGCCGCACCATCGCCGGCCCAGAGCGCTTGCGCCAGCGGATGCTGGAAGTCACCAGCACCGCGCATATGTGGCCGAGCAAGGACTTCTTCCTGGCCAAACGCGCCGAGCAGAAAGCCCGGCACCACAAGTACAACGACACCGAATACAACCTGGAGCCCAACGTCAAAGGCTCGCCCGGCGGGTTGCGCGACATCCAGACGATTTTGTGGGTCGCCCGTCGCCAGTACGGCACCCTTAACCTGCGCGCCCTGGCCGGCGAAGGTTTTTTGGTAGAGAGCGAAAACGCCCTGCTAGCCTCGTCCCAGGAATTCATTTGGAAAGTGCGCTACGCCCTGCACATGCTCGCCGGGCGCTCCGAAGATCGCCTGCTGTTCGATCATCAGCGCTCCATCGCCACGCTGCTGGGCTTTGAGGGCGAGGACGCGAAGACCAGCATCGAAAGCTTCATGCAGCAGTACTACCGGGTGGTGATGAGCATCGCCCAGCTCAGCGACCTGATCATCCAGCACTTCGAAGAAGTGATCCTGGCCCCCGAGGATGAGGCGCCGCCGCAGCCGATCAATGCGCGTTTCCAACTGCACGACGGCTATATTGAGGCGCGCAATGACAACGTGTTCCGCCGCACCCCATTCGCCATGCTGGAAATCTTCGTATTGATGGCCCAGCAGCCGGAAATCAAAGGCGTGCGCGCGGATACTATCCGCCTGCTGCGGGAAAACCGTCACTTGATCGACGATGATTTTCGCAACGACATCCGCAACACCAGCCTGTTTATCGAGCTGTTCAAGTGCAAGATTGGTATCCACCGCAACCTGCGCCGCATGAACCGCTACGGCATCCTGGGGCGCTACCTTCCGGAGTTCGGCTTTATCGTCGGGCAGATGCAGCACGACCTGTTCCACATTTATACAGTGGATGCGCACACCCTTAATCTGATCAAGCACCTGCGTAAGTTGCAGTACACCCAGGTGTCAGAGAAATTCCCGCTGGCCAGTAAGCTTATGGCCAAGCTGCCCAAGCCGGAGCTGATCTACCTGGCCGGCCTGTACCACGACATCGGCAAGGGCCGGCATGGCGACCACTCGGAAGTCGGCGCGGTCGACGCCGCAGCCTTCTGTCAGCGCCACCAGTTGCCGCAATGGGATAGCCGCCTGATCGTCTGGCTGGTGCAGAACCACCTCGTGATGTCGACCACCGCACAGCGCAAGGACTTGTCCGACCCGCAGGTGATCCACGATTTCGCGCAAGCTATCGGCGATGAAACCCGCCTCGACTACCTCTACGTGTTGACCGTTTCCGACATCAACGCCACCAACCCGACACTGTGGAACTCGTGGCGCGCCAGTCTGTTGCGCCAACTGTACACAGAGACCAAGCGCGCCCTGCGCCGTGGTCTGGAGAACCCGGTGGACCGCGAAGAGCAGATCCGCCGCACCCAAAGCGCGGCCCTGGATATCCTGGTGCGCGGCGGCAACGATCCGGATGACGTCGAGCAACTGTGGTCGCAACTGGGTGACGATTACTTCTTGCGACACACCGCCGGCGATGTGGCCTGGCACACTGACGCGATCCTGCAGCAGCCCGCCGATGGCGGCCCGCTGGTGCTGATCAAGGAAACCACCCAGCGCGAATTCGAAGGCGGCACGCAGATCTTCATCTACGCGCCCGACCAGCACGACTTCTTTGCCGTGACGGTAGCGGCCATGGACCAGCTCAATCTGAACATCCACGATGCCCGGGTGATCACTTCCAGCAGCCAGTTCACCCTCGACACCTACATCGTGCTCGATACCGAAGGCGAGTCCATCGGCGACAACCCGACGCGGGTGAAAAAGATCCGCGAAGGCCTCACCGAAGCCCTGCGTAACCCGGACGACTATCCAACGATCATCCAGCGCCGGGTGCCGCGCCAACTGAAGCACTTTGCCTTTGCGCCCCAGGTGACCATCTCCAACGATGCGCAGCGCCCAGTGACGGTGCTGGAACTCAGCGCACCGGATCGCCCAGGCCTGCTGGCGCGGATCGGCGGGATTTTCCTGGAGTTCGACCTGTCATTACAAAATGCCAAGATTGCGACCCTGGGCGAGCGCGTGGAAGACGTGTTCTTTATTACCGACGCCGACAACCAGCCGCTGTCCGACCCGGAACTGTGCCGCCGTTTGCAGGAGGCTATCGTCCAGCAGTTGAGCGTGACCCAAGAGCCCGGTGTCGAGCTGACGCGCCTGACGTTTTGAACGGGGCTTATATGGGAGAGGGCTTACCCCCAAAAGCAGCGGATCAGAAACCTATTAGCTGACTGACACACCTTAATCGGGAGCAAGCCCCCTCCCACAGTTGGACCTGCAGCGCCCGACAGACCGCATTACCAATGAATTGAACGAGATTCTCATGAACAACGCCCTGAACCAGTTGCAGCCCTACCCGTTCGAGAAATTGCGCGCCCTGCTGGGCAGCGTCACACCCAACCCGGACAAGCGCCCGATTGCCCTGTCCATCGGTGAACCCAAGCACAAATCGCCCACGTTCGTGGCCGAGGCACTGAGCAGCAACCTTGATCAGATGGCGGTGTACCCCACCACCCTGGGCATCCCGGCACTGCGCGAGGCCATTGGCGCCTGGTGTGAACGTCGCTTCAACGTGCCCAAGGGATGGCTTGACCCAGCGCGCAATATCCTGCCGGTCAACGGCACCCGCGAAGCACTGTTCGCCTTCACTCAGACCGTAGTCAACCGTGGCGACGATGCACTGGTGGTCAGCCCGAACCCCTTCTACCAGATCTACGAAGGCGCCGCGTTCCTTGCCGGTGCCAAGCCGCACTACCTGCCATGCCTGGATGAGAACGGCTTCAACCCGGACTTCGACGCCGTGACACCAGACATCTGGAAACGCTGCCAGATCCTGTTCCTGTGCTCCCCCGGCAACCCGACCGGCGCACTGATCCCGGTTGAGACCCTGAAAAAACTGATCGCCCTGGCCGACGAACATGACTTCGTCATCGCCGCCGACGAGTGCTATAGCGAGCTGTACTTTGACGAACAAACCCCGCCGCCGGGCTTGTTGAGCGCCTGTGTTGAACTGGGTCGCCAGGATTTCAAGCGCTGCGTGGTATTCCACAGCTTGTCCAAACGCTCCAACTTGCCGGGCCTGCGCTCTGGTTTCGTGGCCGGTGATGCCGAGATCCTCAAGGCCTTCCTGCTGTACCGCACCTACCACGGCTGCGCGATGCCGGTGCAAACCCAACTGGCGAGCATTGCCGCCTGGCAGGACGAAGCGCACGTACTGGCCAACCGTGACCTGTATCGCGAGAAATTCGAAGCCGTGCTGACCATCCTCAAGCCGGTGCTGGATGTACAAAGTCCCGACGGTGGCTTCTACCTGTGGCCAAATGTGAATGGCGACGATGCCGCGTTCTGCCGCGACCTGTTCGTTGAAGAACACGTCACCGTGGTCCCAGGTTCGTACCTGTCGCGGGAAGTGGATGGCGTCAACCCTGGGGCTGGCCGCGTACGCCTGGCGCTGGTCGCACCGCTGGCCGAGTGCGTGGAAGCAGCTGAACGGATTCGGGATTTCATTCAGCGTCGTCGGTAAGCAATCGGGTCATTTCACTTGGCCCAGATTCGCCTCACTCATATCCAGCTCCCCCAACACCTCCCTCAAGACGTCATCACCAATCTGGTGATGACGGCTCAAGCTGTACAACTCCAAACGTTGCGCGCGCAGGGCCTTGAGCCGCAGTTTTCGCTCAAGCAGGTCCATGTGCCTCGCCAGCGCCTGGGCCTCGGCGGAGTCATTGAACACCTCCAACTGATGACGATATTCCGACATCAGCCGCGCCTTGAGCTCCGTAGCCAGCGCCGCCTGTGCGGCGTCGGAGGTTTGCGACTCTACGGGCTCTTCCGCCTCCAGTGCGTGAATCGCTGCCACGGCGGTCTTTTTCCACGCCTCCCGCACTTCCTTATGACGCTTCTCATCGGGGCTCTTTTCGATACCGCGCAGCAACAGTGGCAAGGCAATGCAGGCGGCGACCAGTGATAGCAGGATCACCCCGGCCGCGATAAAGATCAGCAAATCACGCTCAGGAAAATCTTTGCCTGGCGCCAACAGCAAAGGCACCGACATCACACCCGCCAGGGTCACAGCACCGCGCACACCGCCGACCGTCAAGAGCCAACAGGATCGGGCGGTTGGCACCAACGTCAGATCACTTTTACCTCGCAGGCGCCGCAATAACCCCGACAGCCTCCAGATGCTCTGCACCCAGATAAAACGCAGCACCACCAGCACCAGGAAAATCGCAATCACATCCAGGCAGCGGTAAAACAGCGTCGGCCATAGCGTGGCTTCATGGCTCACCACGGCTTTGATGATGTCCGGCAGTTGCAATCCCAACAGCAGGAAGATCAAGCCATTGAAGGCAAACTCCAGCAACGACCAGACGCTGCGGTTAAGCAGCCTTGTGCTGGTCTGGCGTGGCAGCAGGTCCAGCCAGCTTTGCATCATGCCCGCCGCCACTGCCGACAAAATCCCTGAGGCGCCCAACCGTTCAGCCAATACATAAGCGGCAAACGGCAACAGCAACATAAACACCACATGAGTCGCCGGATCGTCCCAGCCCCGCGCAATCATCCATGCGCGCAGGCGGCCGACCAGCCAACTCAACGCCACACCGATCGCCAGGCCACCGACGGCCACCAACACGAAGGTCAAGCTCGCATCGGCCAGGGAGAACACGCCGGTCAGTGCCGCTGCCAAGGCAAACTTGAAGGTCACAAGGCCCGACGCATCATTCATCAAGGCTTCGCCCTGGAGCATATGCATCAATGGCGTGGGCAAACGATTCTGGGAAATGGCCGACACTGCCACCGCATCCGTCGGCGACAATACGGCCGCCAGGGCGAAGGCCACCGGTAACGGGATCGTAGGCAAAATCCAGTGAATGAAGTATCCGGCGCCGACTACCGTGAACAGCACAAGGCCCACGGCCAGCGTCAGAATCGGGCCCCGCAGACGCCACAATTCGCGTTTGGGCATGCGCCAACCGTCAGAAAACAACAAAGGTGGCAAGAACAGGAACAGGAACAGTTCAGGGTCCAGCGCCACATGCAGGCCCAGCGTTGGCCAAGCCAACAAGGCTCCGGCGGCGATCTGCACCAGCGGTAACGGCAGAGGAATGACACGTCCGACCAGACGCGAAACGCTGACCAGCATCAGCAGGATAAGAACGGTGTAGGCGGTTTGCATAACGCGGGTTTCCCGGACGATCGACTTGCAACGACACACATCAGGCAACAACTGGCAGTTGAAGTGCCATATTACCCAGCTATGTTACGCGGCTATGCCACGCACTGGCTTTTGCACATAAGTCGCACAAAGCCGTGGGTCCTGCTGACGAGCGGCACCCAAACCCGCTGGTCGTGGCATAATCCCGGACCTTTCGTTTTGAGCATCCTAAAAGGGGGCAATTCCTTGACCGCTTCAAGCAAAACGTTGCACCTTTTCGGCATCAAAGCCTGCGACACCATGAAAAAAGCGCGCACCTGGCTCGATGAGCATGCTGTGAGCTATGAGTTCCACGACTACAAAACGGTCGGTATCGACCGCGAACACTTGACCCAATGGTGCAACGAGCACGGTTGGCAGGTGGTTTTGAACCGTGCGGGCACCACCTTTCGCAAACTCGAAGACGAACGCAAAGCCGATCTCGATCAGTCGAAAGCCATTGAATTGATGCTCGCGCAACCTTCGATGATCAAGCGCCCGGTGCTTGATCTCGGTGACAGAACCCTGATTGGCTTCAAGCCAGAAAGTTATTCGGCGGCCCTCAAGTAGGCCAGCCCTTCCATTTTTGTAGAGGTAATAGCATGTCCCATTCCCTGTTCAGCCTGGGCTTCGGCGTCGGCACTCAGAACCGCCAAGGTGCTTGGCTGGAAGTTTTTTACGCACAACCGCTGCTCAACCCATCGGCTGAAATCGTCGCGGCCATCGCGCCGATCCTCGGTTACTCCGAGGGTAACCAGGCGATCACCTTCACCGTGACCCAGGCCCTGCAACTGGCCGACGCGCTCAAAGGCGTCGACGCCACACAAGCCGCCCTGCTGAGCCGCCTGGCAGAAAGCCACACGCCTCTGGTCGCCACCCTGCTGGCCGAAGACGCCGCGCTGACCTCCACGCCTGAGGCCTACCTCAAGCTGCACCTGCTGTCCCACCGCCTGGTCAAGCCTCACGGCCTGAGCCTGGCTGGCGTGTTCCCGCAACTGCCGAACGTGGCCTGGACCAGCCAGGGCGCGATCGACATCAGCGAACTGGCCGAACGCCAGCTGGAAGCACGCCTGCGTGGCGAGTTACTGGAAGTGTTCTCGGTAGACAAGTTCCCGAAAATGACCGACTACGTCGTCCCGGCCGGCGTGCGTATTGCTGACGCGGCACGTATCCGCCTGGGCGCCTACGTAGGCGAAGGCACAACGGTGATGCACGAAGGTTTCGTCAACTTCAACGCTGGCACTGAAGGCCCGGGCATGATCGAAGGTCGTGTATCGGCTGGCGTATTCGTTGGCAAGGGCTCGGACCTGGGCGGCGGCTGCTCCACCATGGGCACCCTGTCGGGCGGCGGCAACATCGTGATCAAGGTCGGCGAAGGCTGCCTGATCGGCGCCAATGCCGGTATCGGTATCCCGCTGGGCGACCGCAACACCGTGGAATCGGGTCTGTACGTCACCGCCGGGACCAAGGTTGCGCTGCTGGATGAGCAGAACCAACTGGTCAAAGTGGTCAAGGCGCGCGAGCTGGCCGGCCAACCGGACCTGCTGTTCCGCCGTAACTCCGAGACCGGTGCAGTGGAGTGCAAAACCCACAAATCGGCCATCGAACTGAACGAAGCGCTGCACGCTCACAACTAAGCAGCCACTCGATGCCACTAGCGGGCCCCGACCCTGGGGCTCGCTTATACGAGTTTTGAACACCATGCTAGTGCCCTCCCCCTGGCGCGCCGACTTTCCGGCCATCGCCGCCCTGCAACGGCAAGGCCAGACCTATCTGGACAACGCCGCCACTACACAAAAACCCCAAGCTCTGTTGGATGCCATCAGCCATTACTACGCCAATGGCGCAGCCAATGTGCACCGGGCCCAGCATTTGCCCGGGGCCCATGCGACACAGGCCTTCGAGGACAGTCGCAGCAAGGTGGCGCAGTGGTTGAATGCAGGTGACACCGGGCACATCGTGTTTACCCACGGCGCGACCTCTGCGCTGAACCTCCTGGCCTACGGCCTCGAACACTTATTCAATGCGGGCGATGAGCTTGTCATCAGCGCCCTGGAACACCACGCCAACCTGCTGCCCTGGCAGCAACTGGCCAAACGTCGCGCGCTCACACTGGTGGTATTGCCACTCGGTGATGACGGCGTGATCGACCTGCAAGCCGCCGCCGAGTTGATCGGTCCGCGCACCCGCCTGCTGGCGGTGAGCCAGCTGTCCAACGTGCTTGGTGCCTGGCAACCGCTGCAAGCCTTACTGGATTTGGCCAAGCCACACGGTGCCCTAACCGTGGTCGACGGCGCCCAGGGCATCGTCCACGGTCGTCACGACGTGCAAGCGCTGGGATGCGACTTCTACGTTTTCTCCAGCCACAAGCTCTACGGCCCGGACGGTGTCGGCGTGCTCTTTGGCCGCAACGAGGCTCTGCATCACCTGCGCCACTGGCAGTTTGGCGGTGAGATGGTGCAACAGGCGGATTACCACAGCGCCAGCTTCCGTCCAGCACCACTGGGGTTCGAGGCAGGTACTCCGCCGATAGCCAGCGTGATTGGCTTGGGGGCAAGCCTGGATTATCTGAGCTCGCTGGATCAGCAAGCAGTAACCGCCCACGAGGCGGCCCTGCATGACTACCTGTTACGCGGCCTGAAGGCGCGCAATGGCGTGCGTGTGCTGGGTTCGCCGCAGGTGGCGCTGGTCAGCTTTGTGGTCGAGGGCGTGCATAACGCCGACGTTGCGCACCTGCTGACCGAGCAGGGCATTGCTGTACGCGCAGGCCATCATTGCGCGATGCCGCTGCTCAAGGCGATGCAGCTGTCGGGGGCGATCCGCGTTTCCCTGGCGCTGTATAACGACTCCGACGACCTCGAGCGCTTTTTTGAAGCGCTGGACCAGGCGCTGGATATGTTGCGATGAGCTTGCCGGTGGATGCGGTGGCTGCGCTGGAAGCCTTCCAGGCCGTAGGAAGTTGGGAGCAACGTGCTCGCTTGCTGATGCAGTGGGGTGAGCGTGTGCCGCCTTTAGCGGATGATGAAAAGGTCGACGCCAACCTGGTACAGGGCTGCGAAAGCCTGGTGTGGTTGGTGGGGCACTTAGACCAAGGTCATTGGCAATTTGCCGCGAGCAGCGATGCGCGGATGATCCGTGGTTTGGTGGCATTGCTGCTGGCGCGGGTCAATGGGTTGTCGGCGGACGAGTTGCAGGCAGTCGACTTGCCTGACTGGTTCAATCAACTCGGGCTTTCCCGCCAACTGTCGCCGTCGCGCAGCAATGGCTTGAATGCAGTCCTGCAGCGTATGCGAACGCTAAGCCATACACAGGACTAAATGTGGGAGGGGGCTTGCCCCCGATAGCGGTGGATCAGTCAGCTTATTCAGTGGCTGACACTCTGCAACCGGGGGCAAGCCCCCTCCCACCTTTGAACTGTGTAAAGTTCTGAGATTCAGGCGGGTTTGACACGCTCGGAAGGCCTACGCACCCCTGCCACAATCTTGTCCACCGCCTTGGTCGCCGCCACCATGCCAAAGGTCGCCGTCACCATCATCACCGCGCCAAACCCGCCCGCGCAGTCCAGCTTCACCCCATCCCCCACAAAACTTTTTTGCAGACAAATGCTGCCGTCCGGCTTGGGATAACGCAGTTGCTCGGTGGAAAACACGCACGGCACGCTGTAATGACGGGTCACGGTGCGAGAGAAGCCGTAGTCACGACGCAAGGTGGAGCGCACCTTTGAGGCCAAGGGATCGTTGAAGGTGCGGTTAAGGTCGCACACCTGGATCAGCGTCGGATCAATCTGCCCACCGGCGCCGCCGGTGGTGATGATTTGGATCTTGCGGCGTTTGCACCACGCAATCAGCGCGGCCTTGGCGTTGACGGCGTCGATACAGTCGATCACGCAATCGATGTTCGGCGTTATGTATTCGGCCATGGTGTCGCGGGTCACGAAATCCGCCACCGCGTGCACAGTGCAATCCGGGTTGATACCGCGCAGGCGCTCGGCCATCACCTCGACCTTGGGCTTGCCCACAGTGCTGTCCAGGGCGTGCAACTGCCGGTTGCTGTTGCTGACGCAGACATCGTCCAGGTCAAACAGCGAAATCTCGCCGACCCCACAACGGGCCATGGCTTCCGCCGCCCAAGAGCCCACACCGCCGACGCCGACGATCGCCACATGGGCCGCCTTCAAGCGTTCCAGGCCTTCAATGCCATACAAGCGGGCGACGCCTGCAAACCGCGGATCTTCTGTACTCATGACCATTACCCCAAAAACCGGCGCGCATTATGGACTACCGAGCGACAAGTACGAAGCAACAAGCTACAAGTAAAGAACTTAGATGGCCTTTCGCTGACTAACGTCCGGCTTTTCTCTGTCTGCTGTACGCTCGGGGAAAGGCCGGTGTAGGATGCGCGCCGTTCGGTGCAGGCCGACACCTCTTTTCGTTCCACACCCTTTGGAACCCGACATAACCATGGCATCGCGTAAATTTGGACTCAACCTGGTGATCGTGCTGGCAATTGCAGCGCTATTCACCGGCTTCTGGGCGCTGGTCAACCGCCCGGTCACTGCTCCCAACTGGCCTGAGCAAATCTCCGGTTTTTCCTACTCGCCGTTCCAGCAAGGCCAGTTCCCGCAGAAAGACCAATACCCCACTGACGAACAGATGCGTCAGGACCTTGCGATCATGAGCAAGCTGACGGACAACATCCGCACCTACTCGGTCGACGGCACACTGGGGGATATCCCCAAGCTGGCGGAAGAGTTCGGCTTGCGCGTCACCCTGGGGATCTGGATCAGCCCAGACCTGGAGCGCAACGAACGCGAGATCCAGCGCGCCATTGAGATCGCCAACAGCTCGCGCAGTGTCGTGCGCGTGGTGGTCGGCAACGAAGCCTTGTTCCGCGAAGAAATCACCCCCGAGGCACTGATCGTGCTGCTGGACCGGGTGCGCGCCGCGGTGAAGGTACCGGTGACCACCTCCGAGCAATGGCACATCTGGGAAAAGAACCCGCAACTGGCCAAGCACGTCGACCTGATCGCCGCGCACATTTTGCCGTTCTGGGAATACATTCCGATGGACAAGGCCGGCCAATACGTACTCGATCGCGCCAGGGACCTGAAGAAATTGTTCCCGAAAAAGCCACTGCTGCTATCGGAAGTTGGCTGGCCGAGCAACGGCCGCATGCGCGGTGGCAACGAAACGTCCCCGGCAGACCAGGCGGTGTACTTGCGCACCCTGGTAAACAAGCTCAATCGCCAGGGCTACAACTACTTTGTGATTGAGGCCTTCGACCAGCCGTGGAAAGTCAGCGATGAAGGCTCGGCCGGCGCCTACTGGGGCGTTTACAACGCCGCGCGCCAGCAAAAATTCAACTTTGAAGGTCCTATTGTCGCCATCCCGCAATGGCGCGTACTGGCCATCGGCTCGGTGGTGCTTGCCCTGCTGTCCCTGACGCTGCTGATGATCGACGGCTCGGCCCTGCGCCAGCGTGGCCGGACGTTCCTGACCTTTATCGCATTCCTTTGCGGCTCGGTACTGGTGTGGATCGGCTACGACTACAGCCAGCAATACAGCACTTGGTTCAGTGTCACCGTGGGTATCCTCCTGGCACTCGGCGCCCTCGGCGTATTTATTGTGTTGCTGACCGAGGCCCACGAACTGGCGGAAGCAGTCTGGACTCACAAGCGTCGCCGTGAATTCCTGCCGGTTGAAGGGGATTCGGACTACCGCCCGAAAGTGTCGATCCACGTGCCGTGCTACAACGAGCCGCCGGAGATGGTCAAACAGACCCTCGACGCCCTGGCCGCGCTGGATTACCCGGACTACGAAGTCCTGATTATCGACAACAACACCAAAGACCCGGCTGTTTGGGAACCGGTGCGCGACTACTGCGAAACCCTCGGCCCGCGCTTCAAGTTCTTCCACGTCGCGCCCCTGGCCGGTTTCAAGGGCGGCGCGCTGAACTACTTAATCCCGCACACCGCCAAGGATGCTGAAGTGATCGCGGTGATCGACTCGGACTATTGCGTGTCGCCGAACTGGCTCAAGCACATGGTGCCGCACTTCGCCGACCCGAAAATCGCTGTGGTGCAGTCGCCGCAGGACTACCGCGACCAGAACGAAAGTACCTTCAAGAAGCTCTGCTACGCAGAATACAAAGGCTTCTTCCACATCGGCATGGTTACCCGTAACGACCGCGACGCGATCATCCAGCACGGCACCATGACCATGACCCGTCGCTCGGTGCTCGAAGAACTCGGCTGGGCCGACTGGTGCATCTGTGAAGACGCTGAACTGGGCTTGCGGGTGTTCGAGAAAGGCCTGTCGGCGGCGTATTACCACGACAGCTACGGCAAGGGCCTGATGCCCGATACCTTTATCGACTTCAAGAAACAGCGTTTCCGCTGGGCCTATGGCGCGATCCAGATCATCAAGCGTCATACCGCCAGCCTGCTGCGCGGCAAGGACACGGAGCTGACCCGTGGCCAGCGCTACCACTTCCTCGCGGGCTGGTTGCCGTGGGTGGCGGACGGTATGAACATCTTCTTCACCGTCGGCGCGTTGTTGTGGTCGGCGGCGATGATCATCGTGCCGACGCGGGTCGATCCGCCGCTGCTGATTTTCGCGATCCCGCCGTTGGCGTTGTTCGTGTTCAAGGTGGGCAAGATCATCTTCCTGTACCGCCGTGCCGTGGGCGTGAACCTCAAGGATGCGTTCTGCGCCGCGCTGGCTGGCCTGGCGCTGTCCCACACCATCGCCAAGGCGGTGCTGTATGGTTTCTTCACCACCAGTATTCCGTTCTTTCGTACGCCGAAAAACGCGGATAACCACGGCTTCTGGGTCGCGATTTCCGAAGCCCGCGAAGAAATGTTCATCATGCTGCTGCTGTGGGGCGCTGCGCTGGGGATCTACCTGGTGCAAGGCCTGCCAAGCAATGACATACGTTTCTGGGTGGTAATGCTGCTGGTGCAATCGCTGCCGTATGTGGCGGCGTTGATTATGGCGTTCCTGTCGTCGCTGCCAAAACCGGCAGCCGCACCTGAGCCAGCGCCGGCCGCGTAAAAACTTGCGCAATGCACTAAACGGCGGCCTCTGGTCGCCGTTTTGCTATAAGATAACGGCCGTTTTGTCCGCCCGCCCTGCTCTTCCAAACATGCTTTCCGGAGTTTTCCCATGACGGCCCATGCCGACCTTTCGCCGACCCTTCAACTTGCCATCGACCTGATCCGTCGCCCCTCGGTCACGCCGATCGACGCCGATTGCCAGAAGCTGATGATGCAGCGCCTGGGCGACGCTGGTTTTGCGCTGGAGCCGATGCGCATCGAAGACGTGGACAACTTTTGGGCTACCCACGGTAAGCACGAAGGTCCGGTGCTGTGCTTCGCCGGTCACACTGACGTAGTGCCGACCGGCCCGGTACAGGCCTGGCAGAACGACCCGTTTGACGCGCTGATCGACGAAAACGGCATGCTCTGCGGGCGTGGCGCAGCCGACATGAAAGGCAGCCTCGCCGCGATGCTGGTGGCTTCGGAACGTTTTGTCGCCGACTACCCGGACCATAAGGGCTCGGTTGCCTTCCTGATTACCAGCGATGAAGAAGGCCCGGCGCACCACGGCACCAAAGCCGTGATCGAGCGCCTGGCCGCGCGTAAAGAGCGCCTTGACTGGTGCATCGTCGGCGAACCGTCGAGCACCACCCTGGTAGGTGATGTGGTCAAGAACGGCCGTCGCGGCTCCCTCGGCGCTACGCTGACCGTACGCGGCGTGCAGGGCCATGTGGCCTACCCGCACCTGGCGAAGAACCCGATCCACCTGGCCGCACCGGCCCTGGCGGAATTGGCCGCCGAGCATTGGGACAACGGCAACACCTTTTTCCCGCCGACCAGCTTCCAGATCTCCAACCTCAATTCCGGCACTGGCGCCACCAACGTGATCCCCGGTGACCTGACGGCGGTGTTCAACTTCCGTTTCTCCACCGAATCCACCGTCGAAGGCCTGCAGCAACGCGTTGCAGCCATCCTCGACAAACATGGCCTGGACTGGCATGTGGAATGGGCGCTGTCGGGCCTGCCGTTCCTCACCGAACCGGGCGCTTTGCTCGACGCCGTGTCTGCCAGCATCAAGGCGATCACCGGTCGCGAGACCCAGGCGTCCACCAGCGGCGGTACGTCGGATGGCCGCTTCATCGCCACCCTCGGCACCCAAGTGGTCGAGCTGGGCCCGGTCAACGCGACGATCCATCAGGTAAACGAGCGCATCCTCGCCAGCGACCTCGATGTACTGACCGAAATCTATTACCAGACCCTGATCAAGTTGCTCGCCTGATGCTCGCTTGTCCCATTTGCAGTGCCCCGCTAAACGCGGTCGAAAACGGCGTAGCCTGCCCGGTGGGGCACCGGTTCGACCGGGCTCGCCAGGGTTACCTGAACCTGTTGCCGGTGCAGCACAAGAACAGCCGCGATCCGGGCGACAACCTGGCCATGGTCGAAGCACGCCGTGACTTCCTCAACGCCGGGCATTACGCCCCGGTGGCCAAGCGCCTCGCCGAACTGGCGGCTGAACGCGCACCGCAGCGCTGGGTCGACATTGGCTGTGGTGAGGGTTACTACACCGCGCAGATCGCCGATGCCTTGCCCCACGCCGACGGCTATGCGCTGGATATTTCCAAGGAAGCGGTCAAGCGTGCGTGCAAGCGCAACCCGAAGCTGACCTGGTTGATCGCCAGCATGGCACGCGTGCCGTTGGCCGATGCCAGCTGCCAGTTCCTCGCCAGCGTGTTCAGCCCGTTGGACTGGCAGGAAGCCAAACGCCTGCTCAGCCCCGGCGGCGGCCTGATGAAAGTCGGTCCTACGAGTGGCCACCTGATGGAGCTGCGCGAGCGTCTGTACGATGAAGTGCGCGAGTACACCGACGACAAACACCTGGCTCTGGTGCCAGACGGCATGAGCCTGGCGCACAGTGAAACCCTGGAGTTCACCCTGAGCCTGGCCGCCCCCAAAGACCGCGCCAACCTGCTGGCCATGACACCCCACGGCTGGCGCGCCAGCGCCGAGCGCCGTGCCGAAGTGATCGAGGCTGCCGAGCCGTTGCTGGTCACCGTGTCGATGCGTTACGACTATTTCGTGCTTCAATAACCGACTTTAAGTATCCGCGAATGGATTTTCGAATCCCGCAACGAGGAATATCCATGCGCCAACCCGATATCGAGATTTACCTGAAGGACGCCGACGTCGACTACAAGGCCATCGCCGCCTGGCTGGGCGCCGCCCTGGGCCCGTGCACCGACTGGGTCCAGCGTGGCCAGACCTACAAGTGCAAGGCCGGTGACGTGCCGGTCACCTGGCTGCCCAAGGCTGTAGGCAAATGGAACAGCCTGTACCTGGAAAGTGACCAAACCCCGTGGGACGACGACATCGCCTGCGCCCGCGCCGCGTTTGCTGCACTGAACGTTGAAGTGCGCTGCGCGCCGGGGACGTGGGTCGAGGAAGAAGGTGAGGAAAGTGCCGACACCTGGATTCGCATCAGCGCAGACGGTGAAGAGCAGATCACCTGGAAAACTGCCTGAGCCTGAGCGGTAAACCACAATCAACATGTGGGAGGGGGCTTGCCCCCGATAGCGGTGTATCAGCCAATGTGTTCAGTGACTGACACTCTGCAATCGGGGGCAAGCCCCCTCCCACATGGGTTCTGCGGTGTGTAACAAAAACCCGTATTACAAACCGACCACATCCTCCGCCTGCAAGCCCTTCTCGCCGGTCACCACGGCGTATTCCACCTGCTGGCCCTCGGCCAGGGAACGGTGGCCATCACCGCGAATAGCGCGGTAGTGCACGAACACATCCTTGCCATCTTCACGCTGAATAAAGCCATAGCCCTTTGCATCGTTGAACCACTTCACATTACCGGTTTCGCGCGTTGCCATCTGTCTTACTCCCACGTACGTTTTTTTATTGTTGAGTCAGTCGCGTTGAACTGCCGAGTATAAGACAGGCTCAAAAACGATCAACTCAAGTTTACATCGCTGCTTTTTTGCCGATTTTCGGCGAATACGGCACACTACGCGCCCGAGCGCCTGCTCGGTTTTTTCCACTTGAAGCAGCTCGCCTATGACCCGCTCCCCGTTCCGCCGTCTGGTGTTTGGCACCTTGCGCCGACTGTTGTACCTCTGGGTTCGCTCGGAAACGATCAACCAGTCGTCCCTTACCCTCAACCTGGACCGCAGCCGGCCGGTGTTCTACGTCCTGCAATCGCCCTCCCTCACCGAATTGGCGGTGGTCGATGCCGAGTGCACCAAGGCCGGCCTGCCGCGCCCGGTGCTGCCAGTATCGGTTGGCCCGTTGATGGAGCCGGCGGCGTTCTTCTACCTCACGCCTGAACCGGACTGGCTCGGCCGTCAGGACAAGCGCGGCGCGCCGCCCACCCTGACTCGCCTGGTCAACACCCTGAGCGAACACGCCGAAGAGAATGCACAAATCATTCCGGTCAGTGTGTTCTGGGGCCAAACCCCGGCGAGCGAGTCCAGCCCGTGGAAACTGCTGTTTGCCGACAGTTGGGCCGTCACCGGCCGTCTACGCCGTCTGTTGAGCATCCTGATTCTTGGTCGCAAGACCCGTGTGCAATTCTCCGCGCCCATCAACCTGCGTGAATTGATCGAGCACAATAAAGGGCACGAACGCACTGTGCGCATGGCCCAGCGCATCCTGCGTGTGCACTTTCGTAACCTGAAGACAGCCGTAATCGGCCCCGACCTGTCTCACCGCCGCAACCTGGTCAAAGGCCTGGTGAATATGCCGCTGGTGCGTCAGGCGATCCTGGATGAAGCCGAACGGGAAAAAATCAGCCCCGAAAAAGCCAAGGCCCAGGCCCTGCGCTATGGCAACGAAATCGCCTCGGACTACACCTACACCGCGATCCGCTTCCTCGAAGTGGTGCTGAGTTGGTTCTGGAACAAAATCTACGACGGCATCAAGGTCAATAACATCGAGGGCGTGCAAAAGGTTGCCCAAGGCTACGAGGTGATTTACGTGCCTTGCCACCGCAGCCATATCGACTACCTGCTGCTGTCCTACCTGCTGTTCAAGAATGGCCTGACCCCGCCGCATATCGCCGCGGGCATCAACCTGAACATGCCGGTGATCGGCAGTTTGCTGCGCCGTGGCGGGGCGTTTTTCATGCGCCGCACCTTCAAGGGCAACCCGCTGTACACCTCGGTGTTCAACGAATACCTGCACACCCTGTTCACCAAGGGTTTCCCGGTTGAGTACTTCGTCGAAGGCGGACGCTCGCGTACCGGGCGCATGCTGCAACCGAAGACCGGGATGCTGGCGATCACGCTGCGAAGTTTCCTGCGCTCCTCGCGTATGCCAATTGTGTTTGTGCCGGTGTATATCGGCTATGAACGCGTGCTGGAAGGCCGGACCTACCTCGGAGAACTACGCGGCGCGAGCAAGAAGAAGGAGTCGATTTTCGACATTTTCAAAGTGGTCGGCGCGCTCAAGCAGCGCTTTGGCCAGGTCGCGGTCAACTTCGGCGAGCCGATCAAGCTGGCGGAATTCCTCGACAGCGAACAACCCGACTGGCGCACACAGGAACTGTCCCCGAACTACAAGCCGGCGTGGCTCAACGAAACCACCAACCGCCTCAGCGAGCGGGTGGCCCGCCACTTGAACGAAGCGGCGGCGGTGAACCCGGTGAACCTAGTGGCCCTGGCGCTGCTGTCCACCACACGCCTGGCGTTGGACGAACAGGCCATGGCCCGCCAATTGGACCTGTACCTCGCGCTGCTGCGCCGCGTGCCTTACTCACCCCACACCACTCTGCCCGAGGGGGATGGCCTGGCGCTGATCAAGCACGTCAAGGACATGGACCTGCTGTCAGAACAGAGCGACGCCCTCGGCAAGATTGTCTACCTGGACGAGCAGCACGCCGTCCTGATGACCTACTACCGCAACAACGTGCTGCACATCTTTGCCCTGCCGGCGCTGCTGGCGAGTTTTTTCCAGAGCAGTTCGCGGATGAGCCGCGAACAAATTCTGCGCTACACCCACGCGCTGTACCCATACCTGCAATCGGAGCTGTTTATCCGCTGGTCGCTGGAGGAGTTGGACACTGTCGTCGACCAGTGGCTGGAAGCCTTTGTCGAACAAGGTCTGCTGCGCTTCGAAAACAACGTGTACTTGCGCCCGGCGCCAAGCTCGCGGCAATTCGTACTGCTGACGCTGCTGTCCAAGAGCATCGCCCAGACCCTGCAACGCTTCTACATGGCAATCTCGCTGCTGCTCAACAGCGGCCAGAACACCATCAGCGCCGAAGAGCTGGAGGACCTGTGCACGATCATGGCCCAGCGCCTGTCGATCCTGCACGGCCTCAATGCCCCGGAGTTCTTCGACAAGAGCCTTTTCCGACACTTCATCCAGACACTGCTGGAACAAGATGTGCTGCGTCGCGATGAGGCCGGCAAACTGAGTTATCACGATCTGCTCGGCGAACTGGCAGAAGGCGCGGCCAAACGGGTGTTGCCGGCTGAGATTCGCCTGTCGATTCGCCAGGTGGCCCTGCATCGTGTTGATGGCGCAGCCGAACAACCGGATGAGCCTGAAGAAACCCGCTAGATTGAATAAGGCGCCAGCGGGAAGCTGGCGTCGCTGACAAGGAGCCGCACCATGAAAAAGATCATCCTCCTGAGCCTGACCGCCCTGCTGGGAGCTTGCCAATCCATGACCCCTGCCCCCAAGGCCAGCCTCGATGGCGAAGTGTTTTACCTGCAACGCATCGCCCTGCCGCCAACAGCAACCTTGAGTGTCAGCCTGCAGGACGTGTCCCTTATGGACGCCCCGGCCGTGATCCTTGCGGAACAGAAAGGCCCGATCAAAGGCCAGGTACCGCTGCCGTTTCACCTGAATTACGACCCGGCACAGATTAAACCGGGCCACAGTTATTCGGTGAGTGCTCGCATCGAACAGGATGGCAAGCTACTGTTTATCACTACCGAACGTCACGCCGTGCAGCTCAACGGCCAGGATCCGCAGCCGCTGCGCCTGCGGGTTGATGCGGTCGCACACTGATATTTTCCAGATCATAAGGAAGCGCAAATGCTCCGTAACTCCCTTCGCCTCACTGCTCTGTGTGCCGGCCTGCTGCTCGGCGCCAACGCCATGGCCCTGGACCTGAGTAGCCTGTCCCAAGGCGACGCCAGCGGCGGCCTTAAGGATGCCCTGACCCAAGGCGCACAGATCGCAGTGAAACAACTGGGCAAACCCGGCGGTTTCAGCGACAACCCTGAAGTGAAGATCGGCCTGCCGGGCAAACTGGGCAAAGTTGCCGAGAAGTTGAAAATGTTCGGCATGGGCGACCAGGTTACGCAACTGGAAACCAGCATGAACAAAGCGGCTGAAACCGCTGTGACCCAGGCACAGCCGATCCTGGTCAACGCCGTGAAAAACATGAGCGTGACCGACGCTAAAGGCATTCTCAGCGGCGGCCAGGATTCGGCCACCCAATACCTGAACAAAAGCTCGCGCGATGCAATCCGCGCCAAGTTCCTGCCGATCGTCAAGGCCGCTACGGATAAGGTCGGCGTGGCCCAGCAGTACAACGCCCTGGCGGGCAAAGCGGCAGCCTTTGGTGCGGTGGATGCCAAGAGCGCCAACGTCGAAAACTACGTGACCGAACAGGCGCTGGATGGTTTGTTCAAGATGATTGCGCAGCAGGAAGAGACGATTCGCAAGAACCCGGCCGCTGCAGCGACGAGTTTGGCGAAGAAGGTGTTTGGAGCACTATAAGCTGCGCGAGGATCGCTCCCTGCAACGGGGAGCGATTCTAGTGAAAAACTGAATCGGCCAGTCGGCCCATCATCAAGGTTGCGAAGCAGCCAATGGCAATCGACGTGATTCGATTGATCTTCAAGGGCGTGAGCCAACTCTTCTGCATCCCTTCGAAGCGACTCCCCAACAACACCCAAGCGGCCCCTACCGGCACAACCACCAACGCCAATAACCCCATGAACTCGGCATAACCTTGCGCGGCGGTGAACGTATTGGACGGAGCGATAAAGGAAACGATCAGCAAGCCCTTGGGATTCATGACCGTCAACAAAAAGAAGTACAACCCGGTGAAGCGATCTTTGCCAGGGCTGATCTCGCTGTTCTTGCGCTGCCACAATTTGCACGACACATACAGCAGGTAGCACGCCGCCGCCAGTTGCGTCGCCTTCAACGCCCACGGTGAAAACGCCGCGAGATAGAGAAGCGCCACACCCCATGCCGACACTTGCAGCAAATACGCCAGGCACTCGATTAGCACGAGCTTGCAGGATGCCCGAAACCCGAACAACACACCTGCGCGAAACAGCAGGGTGTTGGTAGGGCCAGGGGCAAGCAGTAGCAATATCAGGGCTGAAACAGTGGCCAACATGGTTACGCGACGTCCTTCCTCACTTTGAACCACGCAGCATACAGTGCCGGCAGGAACAATAGCGTCAACGCCGTCGCCACAATCAGCCCGCCCATGATCGCCACCGCCATCGGTCCGAAGAACACACTGCGAGACAGCGGGATCATCGCCAATACCGCCGCGAGTGCCGTCAGCACAATCGGGCGGAAGCGTCGGACGGTGGCTTCGATAATCGCCTGCCACGGCGCCAGGCCAGCCTTGATGTCTTGCTCGATCTGGTCCACCAAGATCACCGAGTTGCGCATGATCATGCCCGACAAGGCGATGGTCCCTAACATGGCTACGAAGCCAAAGGGCTGACGAAACACCAGCAGGAACAGCGTGACGCCGATCAAACCCAGCGGCGCCGTGAGAAACACCATTGCCGTGCGTGAGAAGCTGCGCAGTTGCAGCATCAGCAAGGTCAGCACCACCACAATAAACAGCGGCACGCCGGCCTTCACCGAGTTCTGCCCGCGGGCGGAGTCCTCGACGGTACCGCCGACGTCCAGCAGGTAGCCATCCGGCAGTTCGGCCCGCACGCCTTCGAGGGTCGGCAGGATCTGCTGCACCAGCGTCGCCGGTTGTTCCTTGCCATAGATGTCGGCGCGCACGGTGACCGTCGGCAGGCGATTACGGTGCCAGATGATGCCTTCCTCGAATCCGTATTCGAGGGTGGCGATCTGCGACAGGGCCACGCTTTTGCCGTTGTCGGTCGGCACCGCCAGGCTAGGCAGCAGCGACAGTTCGGTGCGTTCGTGGACCGTGCCGCGCAGGAGGATCTCGATCAATTCGTTGTCCTCCCGGTATTGGCTGACGCTTGAGCCGGTGAGTGAACTCTGCAGGAATTTCGACAGGTTGGCAGTGCTCACACCAAGGGCGCGGGCGCGGTCCTGGTCGATGTTCAGGTAGACAATTTTGCTCGGCTCTTCCCAGTCCAAGTGAACGTTGACCACGTGGGTATTTTCGCGAACCTTGGCGGCAACTTTCCGTGCAAGGGCGCGAACTTCCTCGATGTGTTCGCCGGTCACGCGAAACTGCACCGGATAACCCACGGGTGGGCCGTTTTCCAGGCGGGTGACGCGCGAACGCAGGTCGGGAAATTGTTCGTTGAGGGTTGCGATCAGCCAGGTGCGCAGGCTTTCGCGCTCTTCGATGGTTTTGGCCAGCACCACAAATTGCGCAAAGCTCGCGGCGGGCAGTTGCTGATCCAACGGCAAGTAGAAACGCGGCGAACCGGTGCCGACGTAAGCCACGTAGTTCTCGATGCCGGCATGGTCCTTGAGCAAGGCTTCCAGGCGCTTGACCTGATCGGCAGTGTTGCTCAGGGACGCGCCTTCGGCCAGTTTCAGGTCGACCATCAGTTCCTGGCGCCCCGAGGCCGGAAAGAACTGCTGTGGCACAAAGCGAAATAGCGCCACTGAGCCGATAAACAGCAGCAGTGTCAGTACGATCACGGTTTTACGTCGAGTGACACACCACTCCACCAAACGCCTTACGCGCTGGTAGAACGGCGTTCCGTAGGGATCCGGGCCCTCAGCGCCATGTTTGGCTGCGTGAATTTTCGCCAGGTCCGGCAGGAGCTTTTCCCCCAGGTATGGCACGAACACCACCGCGGCGACCCACGAGGCCAGCAACGCGATGGTCACCACCTGGAAAATCGAACGGGTGTATTCGCCGGTGCTCGATTGCGCAGTGGCAATCGGCAGGAAACCTGCCGCCGTAATCAGCGTGCCGGTGAGCATCGGGAAGGCGGTGCTGGTCCAGGCGAAACTGGCGGCCTTGAGCCGGTCGTAGCCCTGCTCCATTTTGATTGCCATCATTTCCACGGCGATGATCGCGTCATCCACCAGCAAACCGAGGGCGAGTACCAGTGCGCCGAGGGAAATCTTGTGCAGGCCAATGCCGAGGTAATACATGGTGGCGAAGGTCATCGCCAGCACCAACGGAATCGCCAGGGCCACCACCATGCCGGTGCGTAGGCCGAGAGAGAAGAAGCTCACCAGCAATACGATCGCCAATGCCTCAGCCAACACCTGCACAAATTCCCCGACACTGGTTTTCACCGCTGCCGGTTGGTCCGACACCTTGCGCAACTCCATGCCTGCCGGAAGGTTCTTCTGCAAACGTGCGAATTCGCCTTCTAGCGCCTTGCCCAATATCAGGATATCGCCGCCGTCGCGCATGGCCACGGCCAGGCCGATTGCATCGGCGCCCATGTAACGCATGCGCGGTGCCGGCGGATCGTTGAAGCCACGGTGAATGTCAGCTACATCGCCGATACGAAAGGTCCGGTCGCCCACTCGAATCGGAAAGTCGCGGATCTCCTCCACTGTCTTGAAGTTGCCCGACACACGCAGTTGCACGCGCTCGCTCGGGGTTTCAAAGAAGCCGGCCGTGGACACCGCGTTCTGTTCCTGCAACGCCTGCTGAACCGCTGCCAATGGCAGGCCGAGGGTGGCGAGCTTGAGGTTGGACAGCTCGATCCAGATTTTCTCATCCTGTAGGCCGAGTAATTCCACCTTGCCCACATCCGCTACCCGTTGCAGCTGAATCTGGATGCGGTCGGCGTAATCCTTGAGCACGGCATAGTCGAAACCGTTGCCGGTCAGCGCATAGATATTGCCGAAGGTGGTGCCGAATTCATCATTGAAAAACGGACCCTGGATATCCGGCGGCAAGGTCTGACGGATGTCGCTGATCTTCTTGCGCACCTGGTACCACAGCTCAGGAATCTGCGCCGAGTGCATGGAGTCGCGGGCAATGAAGGTAACCGTGGACTCGCCAGGGCGCGAGAACGAGACAATGCGCTCGTACTCGCCGGTTTCCATCAGTTTCTTCTCGATGCGCTCGGTGACTTGACGCGAGACTTCCTGGGCCGTAGCACCGGGCCAGTTGGTCTTGATCACCATGGCTTTGAAGGTGAATGGCGGGTCTTCACTTTGTCCCAGCTTGGTGTAGGACAAGGTGCCAACCACGGCCAGCAGGATCATCAGGAACAGTACGATCTGGCGATTACGCAACGCCCATTCGGAAAGATTGAAACCCATCGGGGACTACTCCTTGGCCGCCAGATTCACGACACGGTTGGAGCGATCCACCGGGCGCACTTGCTGGCCCTCGTGGAGCACATGCACGCCCGCGGCGACCACCCAATCGGTGGGCTTCAAGCCTTCCAGCACCGGAACGGTATTTTCGCCGAAGGCGCCAATGCGCACCGGTACGCGCTTGAGGGTATTGTCCGTTTCCACACGCCAGACGTAAGACGCGCCATTCTCCGCGCTGAGGGCAGACAGCGGCACCGACAGCGGAACGACACCCTCGGTCTGTATGAATACGCGAGCGCTTTGGCCCAATTCCGCCGGGACTTTACCGCCGGTAAACGCCACTCGGGCGGCAAAGGTGCGCGATTTTGGATCGGCTGCGGGAGACAGTTCACGGATGCGTCCGGTAAAACGCTGGTCCGGCTGGCTCCACAACTCCACGGCTACCGGCTGACCGATCTTGAAGCGACCAAAGCCTTGTTCGGGCAGGCTAATGAGCACTTCGCGCTCGCCATCGGTGGCCAGGGTGAACACGGTTTGGCCAGCCGACACCACTTGGCCGACCTCCACGGCGCGCTTGGCGACGACTCCATCCTGCGGGGCACGGAGCACGGCGTAACCGGCTTGGTTGCTGGCCACGTCGAATTCGGCCTTGATCTGCTTGAGGCGCGCTTCGCCGGATCGGTAGAGGTTTTCGGAATTGTCGTACTGAGAACGGCTGACCATCTGACGGTCCATCAGGGTCTTATAGCGATCGCGCTCGGCGCGGACCAGGCTCAGGTTAGCTTGGGCAGCGGCGACTTGGGCGCGGGTAGCCTCCAATTGCAGGCGCACGTCCTGGGGGTCGAGTTCCGCCAACGGTTGGTTGGCCTTGACGCGTTCACCCTCTTCAACCAGGCGTTTGCTGACTTTGCCACCGATGCGAAAGGCCAGGTCCGGCTCATAGCGAGCCCGCACTTCTCCGGGGTAGCTGTCCATCGACTGTGCCGACGGTTGCGGTTGCACCACCATGGCAGGGCGGACGGTGATCTGGGCCGGTTCTTCATGGCCGCAGGCGGCCAACATTAAGACCAGGCTGACAGGCAACGCAAAGGGCAGGAAAGTGCTGCGCATGCTGAAGGACCTTTCGCAAATGAAGCTAGGAATAATTATACTGGCCAGTATGTTATTAATACCAAACTCACCAGTCCAGTATTAAAGGTGAAAATGTCCGACAATCGCGTTAACACCAATAGCCCCGGGCGTCCCAAGGACATGGCAAAACGCCAGGCAATTCTTCAGGCAGCGAAAACTCTGTTTTTGGGGAATGGTTATGCCAGCACCAGCATGGATGCCGTAGCCCTTGAGGCAGGCGTGTCGAAACTGACCGTCTACAGCCACTTCACCGACAAAGAGACCTTGTTCACCGCCGCCGTGGTGGCGACATGCGAAGAGCAGCTACCGGTGATGTACTTCGAGCTGCCTGAGGGCATGCCAGTCGAGACGGTGTTGCTGAATATCGCGCGCGGTTTTCATCGGCTGATCAACAGCGAGGAGTCGGTGAACCTGCATCGTTTGATGATGACCACCGGCAATCAGGACGTGAAACTCTCAAAGATCTTTTTCGAAGCCGGGCCCATGCGCATGCTCCAGGGTATGGAGCGCCTGCTCAGTAAGATCGACCAGAGCGGTGCCCTGAGCATCGACAAACCTTTCACTGCGGCCGAGCACTTCTTCTGCCTGCTCAAGGGCACGGCAAATTTCTGCCTGCTGTATGGCTGCGGCGGGCATCTGAGTGAACACGCCGCCGAAGCCCATGTGCAGGAGGTAGTAGGGTTGTTTATGCGGGCGTACAGGCCTTGAACATCAGGCTTTGAGCGCTTTTTTGGGATAGATGTCATACCGGCTGGACTTGCCGTCCAGCGCATGGCTCGGCTTTGGTCCCTCGATGCACGGCGCCTTGCGGGGGCGCTTGACCACCACGCGATGGCTGGCCAGGGCCAGGGCGGCGGCCAACAAGGCTGGCGCATCCGGATCATCACCCACCAGCGGCCGAAACAGGCGCATTTCCTTCTTCACCAAGGCGGTTTTCTCACGGTGAGGGAACATTGGGTCGAGGTAGATCACCTGGGGCGGCTCGCCTTCCCAGTTCAGCATCACGTCGATGGAGTTGCCCTTGAGCAGCTTCATGCGCGCCACGATTGGCGCCACTTCAAAGTCATCTGCACCACGCGCCAGGCCGTCTTCGAGCAAAGCGCCGATCAACGGCTGGCGCTCGATCAGGCTCATCTCACAGCCCAGGCTGGCCAGCACAAACGCGTCCTTGCCCAGGCCTGCCGTGGCGTCCAGCACCCGAGGGCGCACGCCTTGGGCGATGCCTACGGCTTTAGCGATCATCTGCCCGCTGCCGCCACCATAGAGTCGACGATGAGCTGCACCTCCCTCAACAAAGTCCACCCGCACCGGGCCCGGCGCGTCAGGACCTAGCTGTTGCAGCTGTAGGCCATGCTCGCCAACTTGCAGGGAAAAGTCCGCGTCCGCGAGCTGTAAAGGCAAGCCAAGCAGAGATGCCCACTGCTCGGCGCGGTCCTTAAAACCTTCGCCCAAAGCCTCGACCTGGATGCGGCTGGCCGCTGGTTGTTCGCTCATGAATCACTACGCTCAAAAATATTAAGGATCGGCAAACAGCGGCCGATAAAAATAACAGTCAGGTATTTTGCCAGAGCTGAGCGTCGACCGAGAAAAATGTCAGACATTCTCCCCCTAACCATCGGTGTACTGCCGACCCATAACCACTACGGCCTGCGCAATACTCAAGCGCTGGCCGGGGTGAGTCATGTGTGGCAAGACTTCTTCGCCCGAGCGCTGGCCGAGCAGCTCGGCGATACGCCGGGCGCGCTGGCCGCCCAGGCGCCGGCGCCGGTGGACCCTGCGGTAGAACCCCACGAAGGCGCCGACCTGCTGTCGCAGATTCTCACGCAGCGTGAGTGCGACGTGAAAGACACTGAAATCGCTCCGCCTGAGCCACTTTTCCTGCCGATCGCCGAATTCGAAACCGAATTGCTGCCTCCGGCTGCAACTCCGTTCCCGGACGAAGAAATCGTCGCCCAGCAGCGCCAACAGAACTTCGAAAGCAGTTGGGTACGCCCCATCGTCCTCACCGCAGGCCAACCGCTGCCTGAGCCTAGCCCCGCGCCGCAACCTCGCCCTCTGCACCTGCCGATCGCGGAGTTCGAACTGGACTTGCTGCCGCCGCCCGCCACGCCGTACCCGATCGAAGAGCTGGTGGCCCAACAAAAGGCCTTGGACTTCGACTACCACTGGGCACGCCCACTGATCGCCAACAACCTGCGCCTGGCGGCCTGAGCCTTAGCGACACACCCACCAACGCCCCATGTCCAGATGGAAATGGTTGCGGTGCGCGGCGTTGTAATCCGGGCTCAACACCACGTTGAAATCATCACAGGCACCATCGCGCACCTGACGTAAAAACCGTGCGCTGGCGCCCTCCCCCGGCCAATCCTTGAGCACGCTGATACTGCGTCCATCCGCCAGCCGAAACCCGGCGATATCCAGGGCATTGGCCGAAGCATGCTGGCTGAGCCGCCCCTCGGCCCGACCATAGATATTGCGGCAGGCAAAGCTGCCCAGGTGATCGACCCGCGTGACCGCCTGGCCGAACACCGCCTGCGCCGCCGGTTGCAGGCTGTGGCGCTCAAACAGTGCGAACGCCACCGCCAACGGGCAACTGGCGAGAAAGCTGCTGCTTAATGCCACTTCTGCGCCCTGCACGCGCAAGGTATTGCGCAAAGGGCAGGCGGCGTCTGCGGGCGTGTCCGCCTGATGACTGACACGCAGACCGGACGTTTTCAGCACCTCATCGCACAACGCCGGATCCTCCTGCAGGCGACCCAGTTTGTAGCGGGTCAACAGGTTCGGACTGGCACGCACGTCCAGCGGTGCCCACGGGTTCCACTCAGCGGGCAGCGGCACCCAGCCTCGCCATACGCCCACGGCAACAGCACCGCCGAGCAGCAGCAACGCGCCCAATATTTTGAAAAAACGCACCGCTTAGCCCTTGAAGAACTGATTGGCCGTGCTGAAGGGCATCGAGCGTTCAGTAAAGCTGAACGTGCCCAGTTCATAGACTTCCTGGGCCGCCCGGTAGAATTCACCATAAGCCGCCAGCGCCATGGCCGATCCCACGCTGATGCGCTTCACTCCCATCGCGCTCAATTGCGCCACGCTGAGTTTCAGCCCACCGGACATCAACACATTCACAGGCTTTGGCGCCACGGCCTTGACCACCGCCAACACCTCATCGGCGCTGCGCAAGGCCGGCGCATACAGCACGTCGGCACCCGCTTCGGCGTAGGCCTGCAGACGGCGAATGGTGTCAGGTAAATCCAGGCGACCATGCAGGAGGTTTTCCGCACGGGCCGTCAGGGTGAAGGGGAATGGCAGACTGCGAGCGGCGGCGACGGCGGCTTCCACACGTTCCACTGAGAGGTCAAAGGGGTAGATCGGGTCGGCGCTGATACCTGTGGCATCTTCGATGGAGCCGCCGACAATGCCGCTGGCAGCAGCGCGCAGGATGGTTTGGGCACAGCCTTCGGGGGTATCACTGAAGCCGTTTTCCAGGTCGGCTGCCACCGGCAGTGCGGTGGCCTTGGCGATCATGGCGGCATTGAGCAAGGTGTCTTCCAGGGACAACGCCCCTTCCGCATCCGGGCGCCCCAGGCTGAACGCGTAACCCGCACTGGTCGTGGCGAGAGCTTCAAAGCCGAGGCTGGCGAGCATTACTGCGGAGCCTGCGTCCCAAGGATTGGGCATCACGAAGGCGCGGTCGCGCTCATGCAAGGCCTTGAAGGTTTCGGCGCGTCGGGTTTGGGCATCCATGACTGAATCCTGGCGAAAAAAGGAGCCTTAGAGTAACCCCAGTTGTTCGACTTCGGGTTGCCGATCCAATGTCGGCAACGCGGGCAAGCCAGGCAGACGCGCCATCAGCTGGGCGTGGAAGCGCAGTGCCAGCTGCGCGGCGAGCCGGTTATCCGAGGTGTGCAGGAACACATAGGGCGTGCGGCCCTCTTCGATCCAGCCGGCAATTTTCTCCACCCATGGGATCAGGAACGGGTCGTTAGCCTCAAGCTCGGGATGGCCGATAAATCGCACTTGGGGAAACTGGGTCAGCGCGGCCGGGCGTGTGGGCACCTTGGGCTTTTTTGATTGGGCATGCAGCACCGCTGCCGATGTGGACGTGCAACTGAACAATGCGCGCGGGTCGAGGCAGATACGTTCGACGCCACGGTCGCGCAGCAGACGGTTGAGCATGCGCTCGGCATCGCCCTTGGCGAAGAACTCCGGGTGGCGCACTTCCACTGCCAGCGGGCGCTCCAGGCCATCAATAAAACCGGCCAGTTCCGCCAGGCGCTGCGGCGAGAAACTCGCCGACAGTTGCAGCCACAACGGCGAAACCCGCTCACCGAGCGGGCTCATCAAACTGACAAAGCTTTCTGCCGCTGGCAATTGCTCACGCAAGTCGCCGCCATGGCTGATATCACCTGGAAACTTGGCTGTGAAACGAAAATCGTCGGGCATGATGTCGGCCCAGCGCTGCACGGTGGCGGCCGAAGGGCGGGCGTAGAACGTGGTATTGCCTTCAACCGCATTAAAGACTTGGGAATAGAGGGCAAGGTAGTCGCTGGAGCGTGCATCGGCGGGATACAGGTACTCGCGCCAGGCGTTTTCGCTCCAGGACGGGCAACCGAGGTAGTAAGGCAGGCGCATCAGATGTGGATGTCGAGGCCCAACACTTCCATATCCCATTCGACAAAGCCGGCGGTGGTCAGGTAGCTGGCCAGGGCAGTGGCAACGCTTTTGCTCATCGAGCGCGGGAAAACCATGTCTTGTTGACGGGCGGGAAGACCGCTGATTCGTGCTTGAGCGTTGGACTGCGCATCGGGCTGGACTTCGATGAAGTCCGGTGAGTCTTCGACGGACTCGTCTACCGTGACGTTCGCCTTACGTGGCTTACGTTTGATTGGGTAGGACTGTGAGGAAAAGCCGTCTATACGCATCGATGCGAACTCGGTATCGGTGATGGCATTTTAGTGGCGCAATCCGTAGCGCGCAAATGCTCTGGTGATAACTAGAACACATAATTTGAAAAAGGTTTAAAACCCGTGGCAAATTCTGACGATTGGCGACTTTTGCCTCACATTGCCATCATTTTTGGCGTCAAATAATCCCGCGTTCGGCTTTGGTTTGAGCCACTTTATCGCGTAGATAAACCGGCGCAGCCTGATCCGCAGGAATCGCCTCGCCACGCTCAAACGCGAAGCGCGCCAGGGTCAGCAGATCTTCCGCGTGAGGCAACATGGCGGCGTCCTGGCCAACCCGTTGAACGCCGATACGCTCGCCGTAGCCCCAGCCAGTGCCAGCACCAAACCAGTCGCCGCTAGCATCGTCCGGCAATACGGACGATTCCGGTGACTGCACAGCTTCCACGCCCACCAGACGCATCTCGCCAGCGGTTTCGCGGTAGCACCCCCAATAGACCTCATCCATCCGCGCATCAATGGCAGCTGCGACTTGCGAAGCGCCATGCTCACGCAATGCGCGTTGGGCCAGCACCGCAAGGTTGGAGACCGGTAATACCGGGCGCTCCAGGGCAAATGCCAGGCCCTGGACTACGCCAATGGCGATCCGCACACCGGTAAACGCCCCCGGACCACGGCCAAAACCGATGGCATCGACAGCAGCCAGGGTGGTGCCCGCCTCTTCCAGCAGTTGCTTGATCATCGGCAACAGCTTCTGCGCGTGCAGGCGCGGGATCACCTCGTAGTGGCTCGTAACGATGCCATCGTGCAGCAAGGCAACGGAGCAAGCTTCAGTCGCGGTGTCCAGGGCCAGCAGGGTGCTCATCGGTGTGGGTGTCCAAATCGAAAAAAAGTGCGCCAGTATAAACAACAACGGCCCGCAAGCGGGCCGTTGTTGAGCGAGCCGATCGTAGGATCAGCTCAGTGCTTGCAGCACCTTGGCAGTGATGGCTTCTACCGAGCCAACGCCAGGGATGTGGCTGTACTTCGGCTTGCCCTGGGCAGCGGACAGCTTCTGGTAGAAATCTACCAATGGCTTGGTCTGCGAGTGGTAGACCGACAGGCGATGACGCACGGTTTCTTCAGTGTCGTCTTTACGCTGCACCAGGTCTTCACCGGTGACATCGTCCTTGCCTTCAACCTTCGGCGGGTTGTAGACGACGTGGTACACGCGGCCCGAGCCCTCGTGAACGCGACGACCGGCAATGCGCTGGACGATTTCTTCGTCTTCAACGGCGATCTCGACCACAGCATCCAGCTCAACGCCGGCCTTCACCAGGGCTTCAGCCTGGGGAATGGTGCGTGGGAAGCCGTCGAACAGGAAACCGTTCTTGCAGTCTTCCTGGCTGATGCGTTCCTTGACCAGGTTGATGATCAGGTCATCGGAGACCAGGCCGCCGCTGTCCATCACGCTCTTGGCGATCAGGCCCAGCTCGGTGCCAGCCTTGACGGCCGCACGCAGCATGTCGCCGGTGGAGATTTGTGGAATGCCGAATTTTTCAGTGATGAACTTTGCCTGAGTACCTTTACCGGCCCCGGGAGCTCCCAGCAGAATGACGCGCATCGATGTGCTCCTCAATTTTTTATATAGAGATGACGCTCGGATTCACCGCGTGGGGGCAAATCTCGTAGAAGTATGGCTCGTAAAAATAGGATTCCGGCCGCCCAAACGGCCAAAGGCTGATCAAGATACACAGCAGGCCTTAACCACACAAGCCGCCAAAAGTCGCAGGAACCGCGCCCGGCATGCGCCATAGGTAGGGTGTGCCTGAGTGCAACCCGACGCTATAAACGCCGACCGCCCTTTTCCGGACGGTCGTCGTGGTTTATCTGCAAGCCCTTGAGAACACGCAAAAAACCTCAGCCGGTGTTGCGCAACCCGGCGGCAATACCGGCCACGGACACCAGCAGCGCCTGTTCCAGAGGGCTGTCCTGCGCCGCTTCCTGCTGGCGCGAACGTGCCAGCAACTCAGCCTGCAACAAGTGCAAGGGATCAAGGTAGGTGTTGCGCAGGCGAATGAACTCCAGGGTGTCAGGGCTGTGGGCCAGCAGTTGCGACTGGCCAGTCAGGCCAAGCACCACGTCACACGCCTGCGACAATAGGTCGCGTAAGTGCACACCCAATGGCAACAGATCCGGCTGCACCAGGCGCTCGTCATAGAGACGCGCGATATCGGCATCCGCCTTGGCCAGGACCATTTCCAGCATATCGATACGGGTACGGAAGAACGGCCACTGCTCACGCATCTGCCCCAGCAGTTCACCTTCGCCGCGTTCTAACGCCTTGCTCAACGCCGCTTCCCAGCCCAGCCAGGCAGGCAGCATCAGCCGAGTCTGTGTCCACCCGAAGATCCACGGGATGGCGCGCAGACTTTCTATACCACCAGCACGGCGCTTGGCTGGACGACTGCCCAACGGCAAACGGCCGAGCTCCTGCTCGGGGGTGGACTGGCGAAAATATTCAACGAACTGCGGATTTTCCCGCACCACCGCACGGTAGGCGCTGACACCATCGGCGGCCAATTCGTCCATCAAGTGGCGCCAGGCTGGCTCGGGTGGAGGCGGTGGCAGCAGCGTCGCTTCCAAAACGGCGGCCAGGTAAAGATTGAGGTTCTGCTCGGCGATATCCGGCAGGCCGAACTTGAAGCGGATCATCTCGCCCTGCTCAGTGGTACGGAAACGCCCTGCCACCGAGCCCGGCGGCTGCGACAGGATCGCGGCGTGTGCCGGGCCGCCGCCACGGCCGACGGTGCCACCGCGACCATGGAACAACAGCAGTTCCACCTGTTGCTCGCGGCAGATATCCACCAACCGTTCCTGCGCGCGGTATTGCGCCCACGCAGCAGCGGTGGTGCCGGCGTCCTTGGCTGAGTCGGAGTAGCCGATCATCACTTCCTGCGGGCCCTGCAAACGCGCACGGTAGCCCGGCAGCAGCAACAGCTGTTCGATCACGGGACCGGCGTTATCCAGGTCGGCCAGGGTTTCGAACAGCGGCACCACGCGCATCGGCCGTTGTACGCCCGACTCTTTAAGCAGCAATTGCACGGCGAGCACATCCGACGCGGCGCCGGCCATGGAGATGACATAAGAACCCAACGAGGCAGCCGACGCGGCAGCCACTTCCTTACAGGTGTTGAGTACTTCGGCTGTGTCCGCCGACGGTTTGAAATAGCCCGGCAGCAGCGGTCGCCGGTTGGCCAATTCCTTCATCAGGAAGCTGATGCGTGCGTCTTCGTCCCACTCGTCGTAACGACCGAGGCCCAGGTAATCGGTGATTTCGGTCATGGCCGCCGAATGGCGACTGGAATCCTGGCGCACATCCAGCCGCACCAGGAACAGGCCGAAGGTCACAGCACGGCGCAGGCAATCAAGCAACGGACCGTCGGCGATCACACCCATACCGCACTCATGCAGCGACTGGTAGCACAGCTCCAGCGGTTCCAGCAGGTCGCGGTTGTTCTGCAACACCTCGGCCGGTGCCGGCGTGCTGCTGCTCAATGCGGTGTGCGCCCATTGGCGTGTGGCTCGCAGACGTTCGCGCAGTTGCTTGAGCACGGCGCGGTAGGGCTCGACGCTGTCGCCAACCTTGGCCTGCAACGCCGGGCTGGCCTTTTGCATCGACAGTTCGGACGCCAAGTGGTCGATATCGCGCAGGTATAAGTCAGCGGCCATCCACCGTGCGAGCAGCAACACTTCACGGGTGACCGGCGCGGTCACATTCGGGTTGCCGTCGCGGTCGCCGCCCATCCACGACGCAAAACGAATCGGCGCGGCTTCCAAAGGCAGACGCAGGCCAGTGGCGGCATGCAGGGCCTGGTCAGCCTTGCGCAAATAATTGGGGATGGCGTGCCACAGCGAATGCTCAATCACCGCAAAGCCCCATTTGGCTTCGTCCACCGGAGTGGGTCGGGTGCGGCGGATTTCTTCGGTGTGCCAGGCTTCGGCGATCAACCGTTGCAGGCGTTGGCGGATCTGTTCGCGCTCAGCCGTGGTGAGGTCGCGGTGATCTTGCAGCGCCAGTTGCGCGGCGATGGCATCGTATTTCTGGATCAGGGTGCGGCGCGCCACTTCGGTGGGGTGGGCGGTGAGAACCAACTCGATCTCCAGGCGCCCCAACTGGCGGGCCAGGGATTCATTGCTATGGCCTTCGCTTTGCAAACGCGCCAGCAATTCAGGCAACACACGGGATTCGAACGGTGCCGGCTGCGACTCGTCACGCCGGTGAATCAACTGGTACTGCTCGGCGATATTGGCGAGGTTCAAGAACTGGTTGAACGCCCGGGCCACGGGCAGCAGCTCGTCCTCCTGCAACTGGTTGAGGCTGGTGCTCAGCTCATCACCGGCACCCCGGCGGTCAGCCTTGGCGCCTTTGCGGATCTGCTCGATCTTGTCGAGAAAATCATCGCCATACTGCTCTCGAATGGTGTTGCCCAGCAGTTCACCCAGCAGGTGAACATCCTCACGCAAGCGTGCATCGATATCACTCATCAGCCAATCTCCAGCCAGAAATCCGGGACGCGCAGGCCTGCCAGAGTGCCGTCAGCATCGTTTTATGACAAGACTTTAAACCTTGCGGCTTGCAGCTAGTCTCAACTGTGAGCCGCCGCATTATCCACGCGAGCGACTGGTCACTCATCACCGCCTGCCATCGCGGGCTTTATTGAGGTTGCCATGAAAATTCGAGAACTGGCCCAGCATTGGGAAGAGAACGCTAAGGGTCGTTTGACCAAGACCGAGTACGCCATCCATCTTGATGTAGAGGCCGCCGCACGGTTGGCGGCCATCGCCGAGATGTACCCCAAGCGCAGTACCGAAGAACTGCTCGGTGAGCTGATCGGCGCGGCCCTTGAAGAGCTGGAAGCCAGCTTCCCCTACATCAAAGGGCAACACGTCATCGCCACCGATGAAGAGGGCGATCCGCTTTATGAAGACGTCGGCCCTACGCCGCGTTTTCTCACCTTGTCGCGGCGCTATCTGCATGACTTGTCGACCAGCGTCGACGAATCCAAGCACTAACCCCCGTCTATCTACCCCTTGTATTCCGGGCCTCCAAGAGGCCCGGCGTACTTCTGCGCGCAGCAAAAGTTCCATTTTTTTACGCTGACCGTTCAGTCAGTTATTTTTTTAGGCAAATCGCCATCTTCTCTGAACTATTCAAAAAAGCCTCCGGTCACAGCCAGTAAGCCATCACTTGGAACAGCCGTTTGAATAGGTGCCCCGCGCTTAACCGCCAGGCCCACAACCGCTGACCACCTGCGATGGGTTTTGAAGTTTTTCAGGAGTTATCCAATGGAGTTGAAGACGATGAAGACCAGCACTGCCAAATCCTCGTTTAACCACCTGCGCGGGCTTAAATTGGCCGCGCTGGCAATCGGCACCAGCTTCGTTCTGGCGGGCTGCGCCGGCAACCCTCCGACTGAGCAATACGCAGTAACCCAGTCCGCGGTGAACAGCGCTGTCAGCGCCGGCGGCACCGAGTACGCGGCCGTAGAAATGAAGTCGGCCCAGGACAAGCTCAAGCAAGCCGAAATCGCCATGCATGACAAGAACTACGACGAAGCCCGTCGCCTGTCCGAGCAAGCCGAGTGGGACGCTCGCGTTGCAGAGCGCAAAGCCCAGGCCGCCAAAGCCGACCAGGCTGTGAAGGACTCCCAGAAAGCTGTTCAGGAGCTGCGTCAGGAAGGCATGCGCCCGGCTGCTATCCAGCAGAAATAAGCTGCTGCCCCTGATTGCATTGCACCCGATATCGAATTGAAAGGACGACATGACTATGCGTAAACAATTGATGATCCCTGCCCTGCTGGCGATGAGCGTTGCACTGGCGGCTTGCTCCACCCCGCCAAACGCGAACCTGGAAAATGCACGGACCAACTTCTCGGCCCTGCAGGCCAACCCGAACGCCACCAAAGTAGCGGCTCTGGAAACCAAGGACGCTCAGGACTGGCTGGACAAGGCTGACAAAGCCTATCGCGACAAGGAAGACCAGAAGAAAGTCGACCAACTGGCCTACCTGACCAATCAGCGCGTTGAAGTGGCTAAAGACACCATCGCGCTGCGCGAGTCCGAGGCCAAGCTGAAAAATGCTGGTGACGAACGCGCCCGCGCCCTGCTCGACGCTCGTGACGCTCAGATCAAGCAACTGCAAGACAGCCTGAACGCTAAGCAAACCGATCGCGGCACCCTGGTGACCTTTGGTGACGTGCTGTTTGCTACCAACAAGGCCGATCTGAAATCCAGCGGCCTGGTAAACATCAACAAGCTGGCGCAGTTCCTCCAGGAAAACCCGGATCGCCAAGTGATCATTGAGGGTTACACCGACAGCACCGGCGCCGACGCCTACAACCAGAGCCTCTCGGAGCGCCGTGCCGCTTCGGTTCAGGTTGCGCTGATCAAGATGGGCGTTGATCCACGCCGCATCGTGACCACCGGCTACGGCAAGGAATACCCGGTTGCCGATAATGGCAGCGTATCGGGCCGTGCCATGAACCGTCGTGTTGAAGTGACCATCTCTAACGATAACCAACCAGTGAAGCCACGCTCTTCCGTCGCTAACTGATTGATTAACGCTGGATAAGAAAACCCACCTTACGGTGGGTTTTTTTTGGGCTCATCGAACTGGACCGTTCGATGCGTATCCTCAGCGGGCAGCTCTATCTTCGCGCCATAAGTATTGTGTGACAGCTTGTCCATCATTTGCTGGAGTTCATGGTCCTGAGCATCCAGCCGTTGCAACGACTCATGCCCCCTCGCCATGTCCAGCATGTTGCGTATTGCAGCAATAGTGATCGCCACGTTTTCGGCCCCGATCTGTGTAAGTCATACCGCATTCAGTGGTTGCTGGCGCGATACGGTTCCAGATATTTCAGTTCAGTACGGGGGCTGCAGCTGCACGATCTACGGGGGCGAGTGGTAAATCGTGAGGTTCTAAGAGGGCTTACTGCTGCAGTTGTGGCGTTTCCTGCCCCATACAACGTACTGCCTGTTTCTTGTTGTTTACCAGCACGCCACTGAGGCCTTTCTGCTCGGTGTCGAACATCACCAGAACGCCATCGACGCACTGCGCCACCTGGGCCGCCGGGGTTAGTGAAATTTTGTAGTCCTCGCCAGGCACGGTTTTGAGCATGGTGAAGTCACTGAGCAACAACGCATCTTCCGGCTTGGCGAAGTGCAGGTAGCCGTAGTACCACAGGCAGCCGACGGTGCCGATGATGGTGCCGATGCCGGTGAGAATCAGCGGGATCATGTTGCGTTCTTCGCTCATTGCGGGCTCTCTGATCAGTCAACTTTAGGAATGGGGTAGTTCGGAATTTCGCCCAGGCGGCGTAGGCCGTTGAAGTGCTGCGGGTCATCCAGGTAGCGCAGCATCACGGTTTGCCAGGTCTTGTCGGCAAAGGTCTGCACATGACCGCCTCGGGTCAATTGCAACACCCTGGGCGGTGGCGCCGCCTGGTACAGACGGATGCCATTGGAAAGCGGCACGATCGGGTCATCCAGGCTGTGGAACAGCAGTTTCGGCACGCCGGTCAGCCGAGGCATGGCGTTGATCGCACTGTCGGCGTCGGGGACCAGCCAGGACAAGGGCACTTGAAACGGCCATGTTAGCCAGGAGGTACTGAGGGCGAATTGTCCTACGTCACGATAACTGGCTGGCACACCATCCAGTACCAGCGCCTTAAGCCTGGCCTGACGCTCCGGATGCTCTGCCAGGTAATGCACGGCCAGCGCACCGCCAAGGCTCTGGCCGAGAACAATCAGCGGCTGGCCCTGGGTTTCGGGGGCTTTGTCGATCCAACTGAACGCTGCATCCACATCCTGATAGATCGCCGGCAAGGACGGTTTGCCTTCGGACAACCCGTATCCGCGATAGTCCACCAGCAGCACCTGATAGCCCTGCTCCGGCAACCACCAACTGCCACCCAGGTGCCAGGCCAGATTGCCGCCGTTGCCGTGCAAGTGCAGCACCGTGCCTTTGACGGGCACGCCAGCCTTGGCCGGCAGCCACCACGCGTGCAGCTTCACGCCGTCGGCGGTGGTGAGGGTGACGTCGCGGTATTGCAAGTGCGCTTTTTCGGGCGTGAACGGCAGGCCGGGTTCGGGGTAGAACAGCAGGGAGCTGCAACCGTTCAATGTGAGTAGCAGGCATAGAATGCCGAGGATTCTCATCCGTTGAAGCCTCGTGATTAAGATGAAATTGACCGTCTGTTGAAGATTCAATGTGGGAGGTGGTTTGCGCCCTCCCACATTTAGACCCGGTTTCTTCAGAGGATATTGGAGTAATCCGCCTCGATCCGATCCAGGCTCAAGTGGTTGAGGAAGTTGGAGAAGCACATCCACGCCGCCAATGCGTTCATGTCGCGGAACTGTTCAGGCAGGTACTTGGGCGGCACCACCAGGCCTTCGTCCACCAGTTGGCGCAGGGTACGCATGTCTTCCAGAGTGGTCTTGCCGCAGAACAGCAAAGGCACCTGTTCCAGCTTGCCTTTGCGCACGGCCAACTGGATGTAGTTGTAGACCATGATGAAGCCCTTGAGGTAGGACAAATCCTTGGTAAACGGCAGTCCATTGGGCACCGAGCCACGGAATACGCGACTGGCGTTGCCATAGCTTTCAGCGATTTCAAAGCCTTGCTCGCGGAAGAATTCGAACACCTGCAGGAAATCGGCGCCCTCCTCCACCATGTGAATAGCGCGCGTGCGGTTGGTGAGCTTGCGCAGGCGACTCGGGTAGGAGGCGAAGGTGATGATCTCCATCAGAATCGCCAAGCCCTCCTGGGTCACCGTGGAAGACGGCGGGCCTTTGGACAGGAAAGTGCAGATCGGCTGGTTCTGGCCGTTGAGGGTAGTGCCGACGTGCACCAGGCCTTCATGGACTTCCAGGGCGCGCACGTCGCGATTGTTGAACATCGCATCGGCGCGGATCTTGATGTAGTCGGCCCCCGCCGCTGCATCCGCAACGATGCCGTCGGACTCGAACACGCGAATGGTTTCTTCCGCCTCGCCGAACACCTTGTTCAGGCGGGTTTGCAGCAGGGCGACGGCGTCCTTGGCGGTGAGGGTCTTGGCTTCGTCCTTGAGGTCGCCACGGCCGTCGATGTTATTCAGGTAGTCGGAGAGCATCAGGCCCAGGTCGGCCAGGGTTGGGTCGCCGGCGTGGAACGCATCGGAGGCGGCGCCGTACAGCTCTTGGGAAATCAGGCCGAAGTCCTCGGTGCCGCGCGCTTCGAGCATCCGCACCACCATGCGGTACTCGCGGCACATGCGACGCATGATCTGCCCCACCGGGCTGAACTGGCCGAGGCGTCGGGTGATGTCACGCTCGATATTCTGGAATTCCAGCTTCACCGCACTGGAGTCAAACGACAGCGGCCGGTTCAGGTAATAGTCGCGGTCTACGGCAGGCATTGCCTTGCCCTTGGCCTTGAGGAATCCCTGGCGAATAGTGTCGTCCCATTTGACGGCGTCGAGGACGCGAATCGGTGTCTGTGCCAGCACAATGCGATCGGACAAGGTGCGTATCGTCTGCTGGTAATCGTCCACCGGGTGCTTCCTTCTTTAAACGTTATTTGCCCGCACGCTGATAGCGCGCGGCTTCAACGAACACATCGGCATTGGCCGGGTCATCCAGGTAGGTGAATACCCGGTCCATGGGGCTGTCCACCAACACCCCGTCGCCTTCGACGGTTTCTACGGTGCCTCCATCCAATGCCTGTTGGCCGATGGCTTGGCGGATCTGCTCCAGATCCAGGTTGTAGACCACCAATTCGTGCTTTTCGTCGAATTCGAAGCCGGCCAGGATAAAATTCCCACCGAACTTTGTAGGCAACGGCGCCGACAGGTACCACCGATTGCCATGGCGCGACACAGTAAACAGGTACTCATCGCGCTGGCCCGGCGCCGCTTTAGGGTAGCTCAAGGCTTTGTAGCGGTGCTCACCGGCGCGAGTGATGTGTAAGCTGAGCGGCTCACCCCAGGCATTCTTGCTGGACCAGTGGCCCAGCAACTCATTCGGCGCCGCTTCACGGCTTGCCAGCGGCTCCTTGAAGGTCACCAAACAACCGCTGAGCAGCAGGAACGACAAGGCGATTAGCGCGATACGCCAGGTTTTCATCAGACACCCTCCGGTGTCAGACCGAGGCCAACACCAAATGCATGTAACGCTTGAGGATCTCAAGCATCTCTTCACCGGTCAGAGGCTCTGCGCCGCCCAACAGGCCCTGATATTCCATCCGACTGATAATCGCCGTCAACACCTTGGCGTCCTGCTGCGGCTCGCGGGAGCCCAACACTTGGAAAAACTGCCCGGTGCCCTGCAATAAAATCTGCTGATGGGAGCGCACCAGTTCGGCCAGGCGCGGGTTCAATAGCGCTTCCTGACGAAACGCCTGTTCGGCCATGAGGTGTTCGCGACGGTTGGTCAGTTGGCGCAGCACATAGTCGGCGGTCAGTCGCGCGATGTCATCGGCCAATTGCGAACGTGACTCCGGACTGCCATCGCCGTAGGCAACCATCTCGCGCAACAGGCCTTCGTTACGTACCCACAGCTTGCCCATGAAGGCAGCGCTGCGTTCGACGTACTGCGCGAAGGTGTCGGTCAGCAGGTCATCGATGTCTTTGAAGTAGTAGGTGGTCGCCGACAACGGCACGCCCGCTTCCGCCGCCACCGCCCGATGGCGCACGGCTCGTACGCCCTCACGCACCACAATACGCATGGCCGCATCGAGAATGTCTTGCCGCCGTTGCTCGCTGCCCCGACGACTGGCCTTACGGCCCTGGTACTGGACGCTTTCAGCCACGGCAGCGGCAATGCCGGCGGCGCCTTCTTGTGCGATTACGCGGTTCACGACACACATCCTTGAATAGATCAAAACCTGGCGCTGTTTGCTTGACGCTTAAAAACGCCCCATAAAAAAGCCGCCTTATAAAAGGCGGCTTCGGATTTCGCTAGGGTTACGCTTGCGGCCGCATGTGCGGGAACAAGATCACATCGCGGATCGACGGCGAGTTGGTCAACAACATCACCAGTCGGTCGATGCCGATACCTTCACCGGCGGTTGGCGGCATGCCGTATTCCAGGGCGCGTACGAAGTCTGCGTCGTAGTGCATGGCTTCGTCGTCACCGGCGTCCTTATCGGCCACCTGAGCCATGAAGCGCTCGGCCTGGTCTTCCGCGTCATTCAACTCGGAGTAGGCGTTGGCGATTTCGCGGCCACCAATGAACAGCTCGAAACGGTCAGTGACGTTCGGGTTGTCATCGTTGCGACGGGCCAGCGGCGAGACTTCGAACGGGTACTGGGTAATGAAGTGCGGCTGTTCCAGCTTGTGCTCGACCAGCTCTTCGAAAATCATCACCTGCAGTTTGCCCAGGCCTTCGAAGCCCAGCACCTTGGCGCCGGCTTTCTTGGCGATGGCGCGGGCTTTGTCGATGTCGTTGAGGTCGTCAGCGGTCAGCTCGGGGTTGTACTTGAGGATCGAGTCGAACACCGACAGGCGCACGAACGGCTCGCCGAAGTGGAACACCTTGTCGCCGTACGGCACGTCGGTGCTGCCCAGGACCAGCTGTGCCAGTTCGCGGAACAGTTCTTCGGTCAGGTCCATGTTGTCTTCGTAGTCGGCGTAGGCCTGGTAGAACTCCAACATGGTGAATTCTGGGTTGTGACGGGTCGAGACACCTTCGTTACGGAAGTTGCGGTTGATCTCGAAGACCTTTTCAAAACCACCCACCACCAGACGCTTCAGGTACAGCTCCGGCGCGATACGCAGGAACATTTCCAGGTCCAGGGCGTTGTGGTGGGTTTCGAATGGCTTGGCTGCGGCACCGCCGGGGATGGTTTGCAGCATCGGGGTTTCGACTTCAAGGAAGTCACGCGCCATCAGGAAGCTGCGGATGTGGGCGATGACTTGCGAACGCACGCGGAAGGTCTGGCGCACGTCTTCGTTGACGATCAGGTCAACGTAGCGCTGGCGGTAGCGCTGCTCGGTGTCGGTCAGGCCGTGGTGCTTATCCGGTAGCGGGCGCAGGGACTTGGTCAGCAGGCGCACGCTGGTCATCTCGACGTACAGGTCGCCCTTGCCGGAACGGGCCAGGGTGCCTTCGGCGGCAATGATGTCGCCCATGTCCCAGGTTTTCACCGAGGCCAGGGTTTCTTCAGGCAAGGTCTTGCGGTTGACGTAGACCTGGATGCGACCGGTCATGTCCTGGATCACCATGAACGAGCCACGGTTGAGCATGATGCGACCTGCCACCTTGACCGGGATCGCAGCCTCTGCCAGCTCTTCCTTGGTCTTGTCCGCGTACTGTTTCTGCAAGGCATCGCAGTAGTTTTCGCGGCGGAAGTCATTGGGGAAGGCATTGCCCTTCGCGCGCTCGGCAGCAAGCTTTTCCTTGCGCAGGGCGATCAGGGAGTTTTCTTCCTGTTGCAGGGCTTGCGGGTCGAGTTGTTGGTCGCTCATGTCTTTAAAATTTCCATCAGGTTCGTTGTCCCCGGCCTGCGGCCGGGGATCGCCGGCAAGCCGGCTCCTACAATCTTTATTACAAGCCGGACTTCAGGCTGGCTTCCAGGTATTCGTCGATATCGCCGTCGAGCACCTTGTCGCAGTCGCTGCGTTCGATGTTAGTGCGCAGATCCTTGATCCGCGACGCATCGAGCACATACGAACGGATCTGGTGACCCCAGCCGATATCCGACTTGGTGTCTTCCAGCGCCTGGGAAGCGGCGTTGCGCTTCTGCATTTCCTGCTCGTACAACTTGGCCCGCAGCATTTTCATGGCGGTGTCCTTGTTGGCGTGCTGGGAACGTTCGTTCTGGCAGCTGACCACGGTGTTGGTCGGTACGTGAGTAATACGTACGGCCGAGTCGGTGGTGTTTACGTGCTGACCACCGGCACCGGAGGAACGGTAGGTGTCGATACGCAGGTCGGCCGGGTTGATCTCGATTTCCACCTTGTCGTCGATCTCTGGCGAGACGAACACCGCGGAGAACGAAGTGTGGCGACGGTTGCCGGAGTCGAACGGGCTCTTGCGCACCAGGCGGTGCACGCCGATTTCGGTACGCAGCCAGCCAAAGGCGTATTCACCCTTGATGTGCACGGTCGCGCCCTTGATGCCAGCCACTTCACCGGCCGACAGTTCCATGATGGTGGCGTCGAAGCCGCGTTTGTCGGCCCAGCGCAGGTACATGCGCAGCAGGATGTTCGCCCAGTCCTGGGCTTCGGTGCCGCCGGAACCGGCCTGGATGTCCAGGTAGGCGTTGTTCGGGTCCATTTCATGGCTGAACATGCGGCGGAATTCGAGCTTGGCGAGGTTTTCCTCTAGACGGGCCAGCTCGGCGATGACATCGCCCACTGCGCCTTCGTCGTTTTCTTCGACGGCCATGTCCAGCAGGTCACGGCAATCGGCCAGACCGGTGTTCAGTTCGTCGAGGGTGTCGACGATCTGCGCCAGCGCAGCGCGCTCGCGGCCCAACTCTTGGGCGTATTCAGGTTTGTTCCAGACACTCGGATCTTCAAGCTCACGATTGACTTCGGTCAGACGCTCATGCTTTTGATCGTAGTCAAAGATACCCCCGAATAGTTTCGGAGCGCTCGGACAGGTCCTTGATGGTGTTCAGGATCGGGTTGATTTCCATGGCGGGCAGCACTCGTTGGCGAACTTTTGAAAGCCGGCGAGTATAACGGCAAACGGGGGGGAGCGGCAGCCCGCCTGGCGAAAAGGCAGACTACGCTGGGTTAAATGTGAGAGGGGGCCTGCTCCCGATGGCGGTGTATCAGGTGACTGACCCTCCGCTATCGGGGGCAAGCCCCCTCCCACATGTTGATCGGTTGCGGCCTCGATTCACTCGATGCCGACCTGATTACGCCCATTGTGCTTGGCCGTATACAAGCCCTTGTCCGCCGCCAATATCAGCTGCCGACAATCCGTACCCTGCTGCGGAGTGGTGGTCGACAGGCCGATGCTGATCGTCAGGCTGGAGCCTTCTGCCGGAGCGATATGCGGGATTTTCAACGCCGCGACGGCCATGCGCAGCTTTTCGGCCACCAGTCGCGCGCCTCCCGGTGAGGTGTTCGGCAGCACCAACGCAAACTCTTCACCACCGTAGCGCGCCGGCAGGTCCGAAGGGCGACTGCTGGCATCGCGGATGGTGGCGGCAACTTTGCGCAGGGCTTCGTCGCCTTCGACGTGACCGAAGCTGTCGTTATAGGTCTTGAAAAAGTCCACGTCGATCATCAGCAGCGACAGTTGGGTCTGGTCGCGCATGGCGCGGCGCCATTCCAGTTCCAGGTATTCGTCGAAGTGACGGCGGTTGGACAGCCCGGTAAGGCCATCGGAGTTCATCAGGCGTTGCAGCACCAGGTTGGTGTCCAGCAACTGTTGCTGGCTGACCCGCAGCGCGCGGTAAGCAGCATCGCGCTGCAGCAGCGTCATGTAGGAACGCGAGTGATAGCGGATGCGTGCCACCAGTTCGATGTTGTCCGGCAGCTTGACCAGGTAGTCGTTGGCCCCCGCCGAGAACGCCGCGCTCTTGATCAGCGGGTCTTCCTTGGTGGATAGCACGATGATCGGGATGTTCTGCGTGGCCGGGTGATTGCGGTAATCGCGCACCAGAGTCAGGCCATCGAGGCCGGGCATCACCAAGTCCTGCAGGATCACCGTCGGCTTGATGCGGATAGCCTGAGCAATCGCCTGGTGCGGATCGGCGCAGAAGTGGAAATCGATGTTTTCTTCATGGGCCAGGCCGCGTCGGACCGCTTCGCCGATCATGGCCTGGTCGTCGACCAGCAACACCATGGCGGCATTTTCGTCGGTCTTGATGTCGTCGATCTGTAAATCATTCATCTGCAGTCACCTGAATTACTACCTGCAAGCCAGCATCGCGCAAGGTCATGTTCATTGTGCAAAGACCTCCAGTAATCGGGGCGCAATTCTGTCCAGAGGGCGAATTTCAACAGCGGCATCAATCGCCGCCGCCGCTTTGGGCATGCCATACACCGCCGAGCTCTGCTGATCCTGGGCGATGGTCAAATAACCTTGTTCACGCAATAACTTAAGGCCCTGAGCCCCGTCACGACCCATGCCGGTCAGCAGTACGCCGACGGCGTCACCATTCCAGTGGCTGGCCACGCTTTCGAAGAACACATCGATCGAAGGCCGGTAAATCTCGTTCACCGGCTCTGCGGTATAGGCTAGCGTGCCGTTCTTCAATAGACGAATGTGGTGATTGGTACCGGCCAGCAAGACCACACCGCTTTGCGGCGGTTCGCCTTCGCGGGCCAGGCGCACCGGCAGCCCGGAAGCACTGCTGAGCCATTCGGCCATGCCGGCGGCAAAGACCTGGTCCACATGCTGCACCAGCACAATGGCAGCGGGAAAGTCACGGGGTAAACCCTTGAGCAGGATTTCCAGGGCAGCCGGGCCACCCGCTGAAGAGCCGATAGCCACCAAACTCTGGCGTTTGCCGGAGGTGCGCGCTGACGTGGTTTCGGTGCGCACGCGGCTGCCGCGCTGGCCGATCAGCCAGCCGATGTTGAGGATTTTGCGCAGCAGCGGTGCCGCCGCATCCTTTGGATTGCCTACGCCGAGTGCGGGCGTGTCTACCACATCCAGGGCGCCGTGGCCCATGGCTTCGAACACCCGGCTCATATTGGCCTGGCGGTCGACGGTCACCAACAGGATCGCGCACGGGGTCTCGGCCATGATCTGCCGCGTGGCCTCCACGCCGTCCATCACCGGCATGATCAGATCCATCAGGATCAGGTCAGGCGTCAACTCAGCGCAGCGCTGCACTGCCTCCAGACCATTGCCGGCCACCCACACCACCTCGTGCGAGGGCTCGAAACTCAAGGCGCGGCGCAAGGCCTCCACGGCCAGGGGCATGTCGTTGACGATCGCAACCCTCATGACCGCGCGCCCCCAATCAGCTCCACGACGGCGTCCAGCAACGCGTCGTCGTGGAAGCTGGCCTTGGCCAAGTAATAATCGGCGCCGGCATCCAACCCACGGCGACGGTCCTCTTCACGGTCTTTGTACGACACCACCATCACCGGCAACGATTGCAGGCGAGTATCACGGCGCAAGAGTGTGACCAATTCAATACCGTCCATGCGAGGCATATCAATGTCAGTGATCAGCAGGTCGAAGTCTTCGGAACGTAAGGCGTTCCAGCCGTCCATACCGTCGACCGCAACGGCCACTTCGTACCCGCGATTAAGCAGCAATTTACGTTGCAACTCACGCACGGTGAGCGAGTCATCCACCACCAGTACGCGTTTGCGCGGCGCCTCGGTGACCTGCTGGCTGCGCCGGGCGATGCGTTCCAGGCGCCCGGTGTTGAGTAGCTTGTCCACCGAACGCAGCATGTCTTCAACATCGACGATCAACACCACCGAGCCGTCATCCAGCAAGGCGCCGGCGGAAATATCCTGGACCTTGCCCAGGCGGTCATCCAGCGGCAACACCACCAGGGTACGCTCGCCGATGAAACGTTCCACGGCGATACCGTACACCGCATCGCGCTCGCGGATCACCACCACCTTCAAGGTCTCGTCATTGGTCTGCCCCGGCGGGCGCTGTAACAGCTGGCTGGCGGCGACCAGGCCAACATGCCGGCCCTCGTGCCAGAAATGCTGGCGGCCTTCGAGTTGCACAATGTCGTCGGGGGCCAGGTCGCACATACGTTCGATATGCGCCAGCGGGAACGCATAGGCTTCTTCGCCAACTTCCACCACCAGGCTGCGCACCACCGAAAGGGTCAGCGGCACCTCCAAGTGAAAACGACTGCCCTGCCCCGCCGTCTGCTCCAGCACCACCGCGCCGCGCAACTGGCGGACCATATGCTGCACCGCATCCAGTCCGACGCCGCGCCCGGACACCTCGGTAACCTTGTCGCGCAGGCTGAAACCCGGCAGGAACAGGAACGTCAGCAGTTCCTCTTCGCTCAGGTTCAACACAGTCTCCAGGGTCGACAGATGACGGTCGACAATGGTCCCGCGCAGGCGCTCCAGGTCAACGCCGTTGCCGTCGTCGCTCAGTTCCAGCACCAGTAGACCGGCCTGATGGGAGGCACGCAGGCGGATCAAGCCTTCGGCGGGTTTGCCGGCCAGCAGGCGCTGGTCGGGCATTTCGATGCCGTGGTCGACGGCATTGCGCAATAGATGGGTGAGTGGCGCTTCGAGCTTTTCCAGCACATCACGGTCGACCTGGGTCTTTTCGCCCTCGATCTCCAGGCGCACCTGCTTGCCGAGGCTGCGGCCGAGGTCGCGCACCATACGCACCTGCCCGGCCAGCACATCGGCAAACGGACGCATGCGACAGGCCAGCGCAGTGTCGTAGAGCACCTGAGCGCGCTGCCCGGCCTGCCAGCCGAACTCATCCAGCTCGGCAGTTTTTTCCGCCAGTAAGGCCTGCGCTTCGCTCAGCAGGCGACGGGTATCAGCAAGGGCTTCCTGGGCTTCGAGGTTCAGATCCAGAGTCTTGAGATGACCGTCCAGTGTGTCCAGGGCGCGCACGCTATTGCTTTGAATACGTTTGAGGCGCTGCATGCTGGCCAGATAGGGCTTGAGCCGCTGGGTTTCCACCAGGGATTTGCTCGACAGATCCAGCAGACTGTTCAAGCGCTCGGCGGTCACGCGCAACACGCGCTCGCCGCCTTCGGTCATGCGCTTGCCCTGACGCGGCGGATCGCTGGCAACAGGGGGAGCGGGCTCGGGCTCCGGCGGCAATTCTTCGATGACCGGCGCGGGTGCAGGCTGGGACACGACAGGCGGTGGCGCAGCTTTAGCGGTGGGCTGCGACGGATCCAACAGGCGCTCCATCAACGCCACATAAGCGTCGATGTCCGCTGGCCCCACGGTGTTTCCCGGGGTGGCGATGCGCATCAGCAGGTCGGTGCCTTGCAGCAAGGCGTCAATGTGTTCAGGTTGCAGGTACAGGCGACTTTCCTGGGCGCTGACCAGGCAATCCTCCATGACGTGGGACACGCTGACACCCGCATCCACCCCCACGATCCGCGCCGCGCCCTTGAGCGAATGGGCCGCGCGCATGCAGGCTTCAAGCTGGTCGGCCTGGGTCGGGTTACGCTCCAGGGCCAGCAGGCCCGCGCTCAGTACCTGGGTCTGTGCATCGGCTTCCAGGCTGAACAGTTCCAGCAGCGAGGCGTCGCGCATCTGGTCGGGGGTCATGTGAGGCTCCGGGTCACGGCGGACAACAATTGCGCCTCATCCAGCCAACGCAGGCTGCGGCCCTTCCATTGCAACACGCCCTGAGTGAAGCGTGCGCTGGCCTGGGAGCCAGGCGCCGACGCAGCGTTCAAGGTGCGCTCATCGATGGCATGGATGCCGTCCACTTCGTCCACCGGTACCACCACTGGGCCATCCTGCGCGGCGATGATCAACATACGCGGCATGATCCGTCCGCCACTGGCGCCGTGACCGGTGTTGTCCAGGCCGAGCAGCTCCACCAGAGACAGGCACGCCACCAGCGCCCCCCGCACGTTCGCCACGCCGAGCAAGGCGCGGGAACGCTGGTGCGGCAGCGAGTGAATCGGTTGCAACGGAGCCACCTCCACCAGGCAGCGGGTGGCGATGCCCAACCACTCTTCACCGAGACGGAACATCAGCAACGAGCGGGTGACGATTTCTTCGTCGACTTCAACTGCAGCGGCCGGACGATGGTCGTCCTGCTGCAGGGCGTAGCGATCCAGCAGGCGCGTGGCGGCCGCTGAGTACACCGCACAGTTGCGGCAGTGGATATGGTCCACCAGCAGCGGGCAGGACTTGTCGCCATGGATACCGATCCGGTTCCAGCAGTCGTCGATGGCCTGGGTGTCGGCCATAGTCAGGTCCAGGCCGGCGGTGTCGAGCGCGTCGGGGCTACTCATCGTTTGGACTCACTGTCTGCTCGCTCGCTACGGGCGGCCCGCGCTTGCAAACGGCGCGCCCCCGCGCTGTCGCCCTGGGATTCGAGCAACGCGGCCAGGTGAATCAAGGCCTGCGGGTGCTGAGGTTCCAGGTACAAGGCTTTCCGATAAAACCCCTGAGCCTCCAGGGCGCTGCCGGCCACATCGCTGAGCAGCCCCAGCCAGTAGAACACCTGGGCGGCTGGCGGGTGGCTGTTCAAATACTGCTCGCAGGCGACACGGGCCTCGGCACTCTTGCCTTCGTTGGCCAAGGTGGCGATGCGGCTGAGCAAGGTACCCGCGTCAGAAGGCGGCGGAGGCTTGATCGGCACAACCTGGGCGCTCGCGGTACTGAACGGCCTTGGCTTGACGGGGATGGGCGCCGCGCTGCGCTGAGGGCTCGGTATCGGCACGAATACCGGCGCCGGCAGGTTAGGTTCGGCGTGCCGACTAAAGGCGAAAGACTGCGGCACCCCGATCGAACGCATGCCATGCCGGCCCAGCAGGCTGCCCTCGGCCGGGCCGATAAACAGTACGCCGTCTACGTGGGTCAGGCCCTTGAGCACATCGAACACTTGCTTCTGCGTCGGCTGGTCGAAATAGATCAAAAGGTTGCGGCAAAACACGAAATCGTAGCTCGCCTCGTTCGCCAGCAGCGTCGGGTCCAGTAAGTTGCCGACTTGCAGGCGCACTTGTTCGCGCACGCGGTCGGCGATGTGGAACCCGTCGCTGTGTTCAGTGAAGTGGCGATCGCGAAAGGCAATATCGCTACCGCGGAACGAGTTTTTGCCATACACCCCGCGCCGCGCACGCTCCACCGACAGCGGGCTGACGTCCAGGCCGAGCACCTTGAACTGATGCGGCGCCAGGCCGGCATCGAGCAGGGCCATGGCAATCGAATAGGGTTCTTCGCCGGTGGAGCACGGCAGGCTGAGGATGCGCAGTGCGCGCATCTGCTTGATCTCGGCCAGGCGTGCAATCGCCAACCGGGCCAAAGTCGCAAAGGATTCGGGGTAACGGAAAAACCACGTCTCGGGAACGATCACCGCTTCGATCAGTGCTTGCTGCTCGTCGTGGGAGCTTTGCAGGCGCTGCCAGTATTCGCCTGGCGTCTGCGCCTGCACGGCCTGGCTGCGCTGGCGCACGGCGCGCTCGATAATCGCCTCGCCGACCGACGCCACGTCCAGGCCGATACGTTCCTTGAGGAAGGCAAAGAAGCGCGGGTCGTTGCTCATACGCTCAGCTCGGCAGAAAACAACAGGGCGCGCACGTCATCGGTGAGCACGTCATTCACGCCGATCCATTGCATCAGGCCCAACGCATCCTCACGCACCGGCCCCAAATAGCGCGCCTGGGGGTTCTCCAGGCCATAGGGCTGAAATTCCGCAGGATCGCAACGCAGGGTATCGGTGGCCTGCTCAAGGATCAGCCCCAACCGGCGAGACTCGACCCAGGGTTGCGGCTGGTAATTGACCAACACCAACCGCGTGCTGGTACGCGCCTGGGCCGCCGTACCGAAGGTCAGCGCACTCAGGTCGATGACCGGCACCAACGCTCCGCGATGAGCAAAGATACCCGCCACCCAAGAGGGCGCATGGGCAATGGGTTTGAGCGGCAGGCGCGGCAGCACCTCAGCCACTTCGGTGGCCTTAAGGGCATAACGTTCACTGCCGATGTGAAACACCAGGAACAACGCCTTTTTCGCTGCCGGGACGGCGCCGCGTTTAGCCGCGAGGTCGCTCATCACACTTTGAAACGCGACACGCCGCTGCGCAGACCCACCGCAACCTGGCTCAGTTCATCAATGGCAAAGCTGGCTTGGCGCAGGGATTCGACGGTCTGACTGCTGGCATCACCCAGCTGCACCAGCGCGTGGTTGATCTGCTCGGCGCCGGTGGCCTGGGCCTGCATGCCCTCGTTGACCATCAACACCCGCGGCGCCAGGGCCTGTACCTGATGGATGATCTGAGACAGTTGCTCGCCCACTTGCTGCACTTCGAACATGCCGCGGCGCACTTCTTCGGAGAACTTGTCCATGCCCATCACGCCAGCAGACACCGCCGACTGAATCTCACGCACCATCTGCTCGATGTCGTAAGTGGCCACGGCGGTCTGATCGGCGAGACGACGCACTTCGGTGGCGACCACGGCAAACCCGCGGCCGTATTCACCGGCTTTTTCCGCTTCGATGGCGGCGTTCAGGGACAACAGGTTGGTCTGGTCGGCGACTTTGACGATGGTCACCACCACCTGGTTGATGTTGCCGGCCTTCTCATTGAGGATCGCCAGCTTGGCATTCACCAAGTCGGCGGCCCCCATCACCGAGTGCATCGTCTCTTCCATGCGCGCCAAACCCTGCTGGCCAGAACCGGCGGCCACCGAAGCCTGGTCGGCAGCGGTGGAGACTTCGGTCATGGTGCGCACCAGATCCTTGGAAGTGGCGGCGATTTCCCGCGAAGTGGCGCCGATCTCGGTGGTGGTCGCGGCAGTTTCGGTAGCGGTGGCCTGCTGCTGCTTGGAGGTCGCCGCAATCTCCGTCACTGAGGTGGTGACCTGAACCGAAGAGCGTTGCGCCTGGGAAACCAGAGCGGTGAGCTCGGTCATCATGTCGTTGAAGCCGGTTTCTACCGCGTTGAATTCGTCCTTGCGCTCCAGATTCAGGCGCTTGCTCAGGTCGCCAGTGCGCATGGTGTCGAGGATTTCGACGATGCGCTGCATCGGCGCCATGATCGCGCGCATCAGCAGCAGGCCGCACAGGCCGGCGGCGAGGATGGCGATGATCAGCGACACGCCCATGCTGATCTTGGCCGACAGAACGGCATCGTCAATCGCCGCGGTGGCGCGATCAGAGACGTTTTTGTTCTCCGTAATAATGTCATTGAGCTTCATGCGACCTTCGATCCAGATCGGCGTCAGTTGCTCTTCAAGCAACTCGCGTGCAGCGGGCAGGTCGTTGTTCTGGACGCGGTCCAGCAACTGCTCAAGGACCTTGTTGTAATTGATGTGTGCGGCTTTGAAGTTATCGAACTCCATGCGATCAGCCTGGCTGCGCACGGTTTTTTCGTAATTGGCCATCTGTTGCTCAATACGCGCTTCGAAGGCCTTGTAGTCGGCCTTGTCGGTATTGGTGAAGGTTTTATCCTCACGCAGACCAATGATGTCGATGGTCTGAAGGTAACTGTCGACCCACGCGCTGCGGATCATAGAACTGAGATAAACCCCCGGTACCGCATCGTCGCGGACGGCTTCCTGACTGGTTTCGATCTTCAGCAACCGTGAGTAGGAGACCACAACCATTAACAGCATGATGGCGATAATGACCGCAAAACTTGCCAGGATGCGTTGGCGCAAGGTCCAGTTCTTCACAGTAATTCCTCGAAGGGCCATTCAAATGGAGGGGAGTATAGCTGAGCAGAAGGCCTCATTAATCAATGGGTTTTGATGCAGCGCTCATGGAATGCAAAAACACCCTGGGGCATTCAGCCAGCCAGGGTGCTTTATCTATACAGAGATGCTCAGAGGGTAGCTTGACGCACCTGCTTTTCCAGCTCCAGCTTCAAGCCAGGCTCCAGTTTCAGTTGGCGGGCCAATTCGTCCAGATAGGCCTTTTCCATGAAGTTTTCTTCGTCGACCAGCATCACGCTGGCGATATACATTTCGGCAGCCATTTCCGGGGTGCTTGCCGCGCGGGCGACATCGGCCGGGTCCAGAGGCTTGTTCAGCTCGGCGTGCAGCCAGCTTTGCAGCTCGCGGTCGTTATCCAGTTTGGTGAACTCCCCCTCGATCAGCTCTCGCTCGCGCTCATCCACATGGCCGTCGGCCTTGGCTGCTGCAACCAGCGCCTTGAGAATGCCTTGGCTGTGCTGCTCGACTTGGGCCGGTGGCAGGCGGTCGATGGTCTGCGGCTCGCCCTTGGGCGCATTGGCTTGATTGGCCTGCCAGTTGCCGTAGGCCTTGTAGGCAATGACGCCCAATGCGGCCAGCCCGCCGTAGGTCAGGGCTTTGCCGCCGAATTTGCGCGCCTTCTTGTTGCCCATCAACAAGCCCATGGCACCGGCTGCCAGCGCGCCGCCACCGGCACCGCCAAGCAGGCTGCCCAACCCTCCGCCGCCAAGCAGTCCGCCCAAGGCGCCTTTGTCGTCCTGCTTGCGTTGGCCGCCAGCCTTGTTTTGCAGCATGTCCTGGCCGGACTTGAGCAACTGATCGAGCAATCCACGGGTATTCATTCGTAGCCTCCAGACACTTGGGTTCATAGGACCAATAGGCCCCCAGCGTAAAACTAAGTGCCAAAAAGCCCCGATCAAGAGTGCTTCCAGATGTAACGCCACTGCCGTTCGCTAAAACCGATATACACTCGGACAAATCTATAAAAACACCCCACTGGTAATTCCAGCATGATGACCTTGCGTCAAATCCGGCACTTTATCGCCGTGGCCGAGACCGGCTCGATCTCCGCCGCCGCGCAGACCGCGTTTATTTCCCAGTCGACCCTGACCCTGGCGATCCAGCAATTGGAGCAGGAAATCGGGGTAAACCTGTTCAACCGCCACGCCAAGGGCATGACCCTCACCCACCAGGGCCACCAGTTCCTGCGCCAGGCGCACTTGATCCTCGCCACCGTCGACAACGCCAAGCGCAGCCTGCAACAAAGCACCGACCAAGTGGCCGGGCAATTGATCATCGGCGTGACCAGCCTGGTGGCCGGCTACTACCTCGCCGACCTGCTCACCCGCTTCCAGCGCGCCTACCCCAATGTGGAAATCCGCGTGATGGAGGACGAACGCCCCTATATCGAGCATTTGCTGGTGAGCGGCGAAATCGACGTCGGCGTGCTGATCCTCTCCAACCTCGAAGACCGCCACGCCCTTCAGACAGAAGTCCTGACCCACTCGCCCCATCGCCTGTGGCTGCCGGCGCAGCACCCGCTGCTGGAGCACGACAGCATCAACCTGGCCGATGTCGCGCGCGAGCCGTTGATCCAGCTGAATGTCGATGAAATGGGCCAAAACGCCCAGCGCCTTTGGACCAGCGCAGGCCTGCAACCCCGCGTCACGCTGCGTACAGCATCGACGGAGGCAGTGCGTAGCCTGGTGGCGGCAGGATTAGGCGTGTCGATTCAGCCAGACATGACCTACCGCCCATGGTCCCTGGAGGGCGACATCATCGAGGCACGGCCGATCGCCGACCTCAGCCAGACCCTCGATGTGGGCCTGGCGTGGCGCCGAGGCACCGCGCGTCCCGCGCTGGTAGACCCGTTCCTCACCGTGGCCCGGGAACAGCCGCACCCACGCAAGCCATCTATTTAATCGAATGCTGCATTCAGTATTTAGTATTTGTTGACCTCGCGCCTGACCTCTACTCTCAGTTCATCCATAAGAGAAGGTCCGGCGCCTTGTAAGAGAACGCCCATGACCACACAAGAAAAGAGATCGCGAAAAATGTCCGGCGCGCCCACCCCGCTGCTTACTGCGTTGCTGATCGACGGCGAACTGGTCCAGGGCCAGGGATTCGCCGAGCCGATCATCAACCCGGCCACCGGTGAAGTGCTTACCCAAATTGCTGAAGCCAGCACCGAGCAGGTCGAATCAGCCATCCTCGCGGCCCACCGCGCATTTGCCAGCTGGTCGCGGACCACGCCGCAACAGCGTTCAAACATTCTTCTGGGCATCGCTGATGCCATCGAAAAACAAGCCGATTACCTGGCCCGCCTGGAATCCCTGAACTGCGGCAAGCCGTTGCACCTGGCACGTCAGGATGACTTGAGCGCCACCGTCGACGTGTTCCGCTTCTTCGCCGGGGCCGTGCGCTGCCAGACAGGGCAACTGAGCGGCGAATACCTGCCGGGCTACACCAGCATGGTGCGGCGCGATCCAATTGGCGTCGTCGCCTCCATCGCACCGTGGAACTACCCGTTGATGATGGCCGCCTGGAAGATCGCACCGGCGCTGGCTGCCGGTAATACCTTGGTGTTCAAGCCGTCGGAACATACGCCGCTGTCGATCCTCGCGCTCGCCCCTGTGCTGAAGGATTTGTTACCACGCGGGGTCATCAACATTCTCTGTGGCGGCGGTGAAGGTGTGGGCAGTCATCTGGTCAGCCACCCGAAAGTGCGCATGGTTTCCCTGACCGGCGATATCGTCACCGGGCAGAAAATCCTGCAAGCCGCGTCCAAGACGCTCAAACGCACGCACCTGGAATTGGGCGGCAAAGCGCCGGTAATCGTGTGTAACGATGCCGACCTGCAGGCCGTGGTCGAGGGTGTGCGCGCCTACGGTTATTACAACGCCGGTCAGGACTGCACCGCCGCATGCCGCATCTACGCCCAGTCGGGTATTCACGACAAATTGGTCGCCGACCTCGGTGCGGCGGTCAGCAGCCTGCGCTTTGCCGACAAACGTGACGCCGACAACGAACTCGGCCCGCTGATCAGTACGCGCCAGCGCGACCGCGTGGCCAGTTTTGTCGAGCGTGCCCTCGGCCAGCCGCATATCGAGCGGGTCACGGGCGCCGCCGTGCACTCCGGCGCGGGCTTCTATTACCAGCCAACCTTGCTCGCCGGCTGTAAACAGAGCGATGAAATTGTGCAGCGCGAAGTGTTTGGTCCAGTGGTCACCGTGACCCGCTTCGATGAGCTGGAACAGGCGGTGGACTGGGCCAATGACTCCGAATACGGACTGGCCTCCTCTGTGTGGACCCAGAATCTGGACAAGGCCATGCAGGTAGCCGCACGCCTGCAATACGGCTGCACTTGGATCAACAGCCATTTCATGCTGGTCAGCGAAATGCCCCACGGCGGCTTGAAGCGCTCGGGGTATGGGAAAGATCTGTCCAGTGATTCGCTACAGGACTACAGCGTGGTGCGCCACATCATGGCCCGCCACGGCCAACATCTTTAAAACAACAACTAAGCTTTTGCGTCACAGGTTGCACACAACTGCCCCGACCATAATTAAAGAAGAGGGAACCCCCATGTCCGCGCACAAGACCGCACTGCTCAGTGCCTTGACCACCGCGCTGCTGGCCAGCGCCAGCATTCAGGCCGCCGAACCGCTCAAGGCGATTGGCGCTGGCGAAGGCCAGCTGGATATCGTCGCCTGGCCCGGCTATATCGAACGTGGCGAAAGCGACAAGGCCTACGACTGGGTCACTGGTTTCGAGAAGGAAACCGGCTGCAAGGTCAATGTGAAAACCGCCGCCACTTCTGACGAAATGGTCAGCCTGATGGCCAAGGGCGGGTATGACCTGGTCACCGCGTCGGGCGATGCGTCGCTGCGGTTGATCGTCGGCAAGCGTGTGCAGCCGATCAACACCTCGCTGATCCCAAACTGGAAAAACATCGACCCACGCCTTAAAGACGCGCCGTGGTACGTGGTCGGCCAGCAGACCTACGGCACCCCGTACCAATGGGGCCCGAATGTGCTGATGTACAACACCAACGTGTTCAAGACCGCGCCCACCAGCTGGGATGTGCTGTTCAACGCCCAGAACCTGCCGGACGGCAAGCCGAACAAAGGCCGCGTGCAGGCCTATGACGGCCCGATCTACATCGCCGATGCAGCGCTGTATCTCAAATCGACTCAGCCGGAACTGGGCATCCAGAGCCCATACGAACTGACCGAAACCCAGTACAAAGCCGTGCTCGATCTGTTGCGCGCCCAGCAACCGTTGATCCACCGCTACTGGCACGACACCACCGTGCAAATGAGTGACTTCAAGAACGAAGGCGTGGTGGCCTCCAGCGCCTGGCCGTATCAGGTCAACGGGCTGGTCAATGAAAAGCAGCCAATTGCCTCGACCATTCCGAAAGAAGGCGCCACCGGCTGGGCCGACACCACCATGTTGCACAGCGAGGCCAAGCACCCGAACTGCGCCTACAAGTGGATGGACTGGTCGCTGCAGCCGAAGGTCCAGGGCGATGTCGCCGCCTGGTTCGGTTCGCTGCCAGCGGTGCCTGCGGCTTGTAAGGAAAGCGAACTGCTCGGCGCCGAGGGTTGCAAGACCAACGGGTTCGACCAGTTCGACAAGATCGCCTTCTGGAAAACCCCACAGGCTGAGGGCGGCAAGTTCGTACCGTACAGCCGCTGGACCCAGGATTACATCGCGATCATGGGCGGCAGGTAAGGCCTTCCAAACGACCTAGGTCCCCTGTGGGAGGGGGCTTGCTCACGATAGCGGTACATCAGACAAACCTGTGTTGCCTGACACACCGTCATCGGGAGCAAGCCTCCTCCCACATTGACCGCACTCAATAGATGTTTTGTTTTTTCAGAAGTCCAGGCCGGGCCGCTGCGACGACCCGCGCCTTTTTGGAGCACCGCACCATGACGCTTGCAGTCCAATTCACCCACGTTTCCCGTCAGTTCGGCGAAGTGAAAGCCGTCGACCGGGTTTCCATCGATATCCAGGACGGCGAGTTCTTTTCCATGCTCGGCCCTTCCGGCTCGGGCAAGACCACTTGCCTGCGCCTGATCGCCGGTTTCGAGCAACCGAGCGCTGGCTCGATCCGCATTCATGGCGAGGAAGCCGCCGGCTTGCCGCCGTATCAGCGTGACGTAAACACCGTGTTCCAGGATTACGCACTGTTCCCCCATATGAATGTGCGCGACAACGTGGCCTACGGTCTCAAGGTCAAAGGCGTGGGCAAGGCCGAACGCCTGAACCGCGCCGAAGAAGCCTTGGGCATGGTCGCCCTCGGTGGTTACGGCGACCGTAAGCCGGTGCAACTTTCAGGTGGTCAGCGCCAGCGTGTGGCACTGGCACGCGCACTGGTCAATCGCCCCCGCGTGTTGCTGCTCGATGAACCCTTGGGCGCCCTTGACCTCAAGCTGCGCGAACAGATGCAAAGCGAGCTGAAGAAGCTGCAACGCCAGTTGGGCATCACCTTTATTTTCGTGACCCACGATCAAACCGAAGCGTTGTCGATGTCCGACCGCGTGGCAGTGTTCAACAAAGGCCGCATCGAACAAGTCGACACCCCGCGCAACCTGTACATGAAACCGGCTACCTCATTCGTCGCCGAATTCGTCGGCACCTCCAACGTGATTCGCGGCGAGCTGGCCCAGCGCCTCAGCGGCAGCGCGCAGCCATTTTCGATCCGCCCGGAACACGTGCGGTTTGCCGACGGCCCACGGGGTGCCGGCGAAGTGGAAGTCAGCGGCCTGCTGCATGACATCCAGTACCAGGGCAGCGCCACCCGCTATGAGCTGAAACTGGAAAACGGCCAAGCGTTGAACATCAGCCAGGCCAACAACCAGTGGCTGGATATCAGCAGCGGCCATCAGGTCGGCCAGACCATTACCGCGCGCTGGGCGCGGGAAGCCATGACACCGCTGACCGACATTGCAGGCGAGGTGTGACATGAGCCTGGCCCTCTCCCAACCACCGATGCGCAGGTTTTCCAACCTGCTGTACCGCAAGCCCAACCTGTATCTGGCGATGCTGTTGATACCGCCGCTGATCTGGTTCGGCGCGATTTACCTCGGCTCGTTGCTGACCTTGCTGTGGCAAGGCTTCTACACCTTCGACGACTTCACCATGGCGGTCACGCCGGACCTGACCCTGGCCAACTTCGCCGCACTGTTCCAGCCGTCGAACTTCGACATCATCCTTCGCACCTTGAGCATGGCGATTGTGGTGTCGATTGCCAGCGCCATCGTGGCCTTCCCGATTGCCTACTACATGGCGCGCTACACCACGGGCAAGACCAAGGCATTCTTTTACATCGCAGTGATGATGCCGATGTGGGCCAGCTACATCGTCAAGGCCTACGCCTGGACCCTGCTGCTGGCCAAGGGCGGCGTGGCGCAGTGGTTCGTGCAGCACCTGGGCCTGGAGCCGGTGTTGCAGTTCGTGCTGGGTATTCCCGGTGTGGGCGGCAGCACCTTGAGCACCTCACACCTGGGGCGGTTCATGGTGTTCGTCTATATCTGGCTGCCGTTCATGATCCTGCCGATCCAGGCATCGCTGGAGCGTTTGCCGCCGTCGTTGCTGCAAGCCTCGGCGGATCTGGGCGCCAAGCCGCGCCAGACCTTTATGCAAGTGATTCTGCCACTGTCGATTCCGGGGATTGCCGCCGGGTCGATCTTCACCTTCTCGCTGACCCTGGGCGATTTCATCGTGCCGCAACTGGTGGGCCCGCCGGGCTACTTCGTCGGTGGCATGGTCTACGCGCAGCAAGGCGCCATCGGCAACATGCCCATGGCAGCGGCGTTCACCCTGGTGCCCATCGTGCTGATTGCGGTTTACCTGTCCATCGTCAAACGCCTGGGGGCCTTCGATGCACTCTGAGAAATCTTCGCTGGGACTAAAGATCGCAGCCTGGGGCGGCCTGGTGTTTTTACACTTCCCGATCCTGATCATCTTTCTCTACGCCTTCAATACCGAAGAAGCTGCGTTCAGCTTTCCGCCACAGGGCTTCACGTTGAAGTGGTTCAGCGTGGCGTTCGCCCGGCCGGACGTGCTGGAGTCGATCAAGCTGTCGCTGCAGATCGCCGCCATCGCCACCCTGATCGCCATGGTGCTCGGCACATTGGCCTCGGCGGCGCTGTATCGCCGTGAATTCTTTGGCAAGCAAGGCGTGTCGCTGATGCTGATCCTGCCGATTGCGCTGCCGGGGATCATCACCGGTATCGCGTTACTGGCGACGTTCAAGACGTTGGGCATTGAGCCCGGGATGTTCACCATCATCGTCGGCCACGCGACCTTCTGCGTGGTGATCGTCTACAACAACGTCATCGCCCGTTTGCGCCGCACGTCCCACAGCCTGATCGAAGCCTCGATGGACCTGGGCGCCGACGGCTGGCAGACCTTCCGCTACATCATCATGCCCAACCTGGGCTCGGCGCTGCTGGCCGGCGGCATGCTCGCCTTTGCGCTGTCGTTCGACGAAATCATCGTCACCACCTTCACCGCCGGCCACGAGCGCACCTTGCCGCTGTGGTTGCTCAACCAATTGAGTCGCCCGAGGGATGTGCCGGTGACCAACGTGGTGGCGATGCTGGTGATGCTGGTGACGATGTTCCCGATTCTCGGTGCCTATTACCTGACCCGCGGTGGTGAAAGCGTGGCCGGGAGTGGCGGTAAATAACTTTTTTATTGAAGGCACCGAGCTCAAATGTGGGTGGGGGCTTGCTCCCGATAGCGGTGGGTCAGTTGTAGATGATGTGACTGAAAGACTGTCATCGGGGGCAAGCCCCCTCCCACATTTAGAGTCGGTTGCTTCAAGGAAATAACAATAGTTTGTGGAGAGCTGAACCATGCAAACCAAATTACTGATCAACGGCCAACTGATCGAAGGCGAAGGCCCGGCTCAAGCCGTATTCAACCCAGCCCTCGGCCGCGTACTGGTAGAAATCAAGGAAGCCAGCGAAGCCCAGGTCGACGCCGCTGTGCGCGCAGCCGATGCGGCGTTCGAAAGTTGGTCGCAAACCGCACCGAAGGACCGCTCGCTGCTGCTGCTGAAACTGGCCGACGCGATCGAAGCCCACGGCGAAGAGCTGGCAAAGCTGGAATCGGACAACTGCGGCAAGCCCTACAGCGCTGCGCTGAACGACGAGATCCCGGCGATTGCCGATGTGTTCCGCTTCTTCGCCGGCGCCAGCCGTTGCATGAGCGGCTCGGCCGGCGGTGAATACCTGCCGGGCCACACCTCGATGATCCGCCGCGACCCGGTGGGCGTGATCGCCTCCATCGCGCCGTGGAACTACCCGCTGATGATGGTCGCCTGGAAAATCGCCCCGGCCCTGGCCGCCGGTAATACCGTGGTGCTCAAGCCGTCGGAGCAAACCCCGCTGACCGCGTTGCGCATGGTTGAACTGGCGTCGGAGATTTTCCCGGCCGGCGTACTCAACCTGGTGTTCGGTCGTGGGCCGACCGTGGGCAGCCCACTGGTGAACCACCCGAAAGTGCGCATGGTGTCGCTGACCGGCTCCATCGCCACCGGCGCGAATATCATTTCCAGCACCGCTGACAGCGTGAAGCGCATGCACATGGAGTTGGGCGGCAAAGCGCCGGTGATCATCTTCAACGACGCGGACATCGATGCCGCCGTGGAAGGCATTCGCACCTTTGGCTTCTATAACGCCGGCCAGGACTGCACGGCCGCGTGCCGCATTTACGCCCAAGCGGATATCTACGACGCATTTGTCGAGAAGCTCGGCGCGGCGGTCGCCAGCATCAAATACGGCTTGCAGGATGACCCGGCCACCGAACTGGGCCCGCTGATCACCGCACAGCACCGCGACCGTGTCGCGGGGTTTGTCGAGCGTGCGGTGGCACAGCCGCATATCCGCCTGATCACCGGTGGCAAGGCGGTGGACGGCAATGGGTTCTTCTTTGAGCCGACGGTATTGGCCGATGCACAGCAGGACGATGAAATCGTGCGCCGCGAGGTGTTTGGGCCAGTGGTGTCGGTGACTAAGTTCACCGACGAAGCACAGGTGGTGGGCTGGGCCAATGATTCGGACTACGGCTTGGCGTCGTCCGTATGGACCGCCGATGTAGGCCGCGCCCACCGTTTGGCCGCGCGGTTGCAGTATGGCTGCACATGGGTGAATACCCACTTCATGCTGGTCAGCGAAATGCCCCATGGCGGTCAGAAACTGTCGGGTTATGGCAAGGACATGTCCATGTATGGGCTGGAGGACTACACCACCGTTCGCCATGTGATGTTCAAGCACTGATTAAGCGCCTCCCCGGCACCTGCCTTGGGTGCCGGGTCCTACAACAATAAAATCTCAGGTTCCCACCAATGGACATCACCCGCCGCGACTTCCTCAACGGCGTCGCCATTACCGTTGCCGCAGGCATGACCCCACTGCAACTGCTCCAGGCCGCACCCGATGGCCGCTACTACCCCCCTGCCCTTACCGGCCTGCGCGGCAGCCATGTCGGCTCGTTCGAAGTGGCTCACCAGATGGGCTGGGAAAAGAAAGTGTTCGACACCGAGAAATTGCCGATCACCGAGGATTACGACCTGGTGGTGGTCGGGGGTGGCTTGAGCGGTTTGTCGGCGGCATGGTTCTACCGGGAAAAGCACCCCAAGGCGAAGATCCTGATCCTGGAAAACCACGACGACTTCGGCGGCCACGCCAAGCGCAATGAATTCCAGGCCGGTGGCCGCATGATCATCGGTTACGGCGGCAGCGAGGCCTTGCAGTCGCCGAACCATCTGTACAGCAAGGAAGTGAACGGGCTGTTGAAGAAGCTCGGGGTTGATATCAAGCGCTTCGAAACCGCCTTCGACCGCCAGTTCTACCCCAACCTGGGCCTGTCGCGCGGTGTGTTTTTCGACAAGGAAAACTTCGGCGAAGACAAACTGGTGACCGGCGACCCGACGCCCATGGTGGCCGACGATATTGCGCCGGACCAACTGCATGCGCGGTCCATCAGCGACTTCATCAATGACTTCCCCCTGCCTGCAGAGGATCGCCAGGCGCTGATAGACCTGCACATGGCGCCAAAGGACTACTTGCCAGGTAAGACTGCCGAAGAAAAGGCCGACCATCTGGCGGCGACCAGCTACCGCAATTTCCTGCTCAAGGACGTAGGGTTATCGGAAGGCGCGGTGAAGTACTTCCAAAGCCGTACCAATGACTTCATGGCGCTGAGCATTGATGCCGTGGCAGCGGCCGATGCCTATAGCGTAGGTTTCCCGGGGTTTGCGGGCATGAACCTGGCACCGATCAGCGAAGAAGCCGCAGCGGAAATGGAAGAGCCCTACATCTACCATTTCCCGGATGGCAACGCCTCGGTGGCGCGGTTGCTGGTGCGTAGTCTTATCCCAGGCGTAGCACCGGGGCACACCATGGACGACATCGTGCTGGCTACCTTTGACTACGCCAGGCTCGACCAACCCAAGACGGCGGTACGGCTGCGCTTGAACAGCACCGCCGTCAGCGTGCGTAACGTCGATGGCGGTGTGCATATCGGCTACAGCCGAGGCGGCCAACTCGCACAGGTGCGCGGCAAGCGCTGCATCCTGGCGTGCTACAACATGATGATTCCGTACCTGCTCAAAGACCTGCCAGCGCCCCAGGCCCATGCCTTGAGCCAGAACGTGAAATACCCGCTGGTGTACACCAAGGTGGTAATCCGCAATTGGCAGTCCTTCCAAAAACTGGGGGTGCATGAGATTTACGCGGCGACCCAACCGTACAGTCGCATCAAGCTGGACTACCCGGTGAGCATGGGCGACTACGATCACCCACGGGACCCGACGCAGCCGATTGGCCTGCACATGGTCTACGTGCCCACCAGCCCCAACAGCGGTATGAACGCCCGCGACCAGGCACGCGCTGGGCGGGGCAAGCTGTATGGGCAGACGTTCGAGCAACTGGAGGCGCAACTGCGTGACCAACTGCAACGCATGCTCGGGCCGGGTGGGTTCAAGCACGAGACGGATATTCTGGCGATCACGGTCAACCGCTGGTCACACGGGTATGCGAGCTTCTCCAACAGCTTGTTTGATGACGCAGATGAGAGCGAAGCGTTGATGAATCTGGCGCGCAAACCTGTAGGCCATGTGAGCATCGCCAACTCGGATGCGGCGTGGAGTGCGTACGCCCATGCGGCGATTGATGAGGCTTTTCGGGCAGTGAGAGAGGTGGGCTAAGTCGAAATAGTGTGGCTAAAAGAAGTCTTGTGGTGAGCGGGCTTGCCCCGCGCTGGGCTGCGAAGCGGCCCTGAAGCCAAATGCCGCACGTTTTCAGACGGCCTGTGTGTTTTTTATGGGGGCCGCTTCGCGCCCCAGCGCGGGGCAAGCACACTCACTACAACAGCATGCAACTCACTGACGACACAACTTGCTTCATATGAAGCGTTGATGAATCTGGCGCGCAAACCTGTAGGGCCTGTGAGCATCGCCAACTCGGATGCGGCGTGCAGTGCGTACGCCCATGCGGCGATTGATGAGGCTTTTCGGGCAGTGAGAGAGGTGGGCTAAGTCGAAATAGTGTGGCTAAAAGACATCTTGTGGTGAGCGGGCTTGCCCCGCGCTGGGCTGCGACGCGGCCCTGAAGCCAAATGCCGCACGTTTTCAGACGGCCTGCGTGGTTTTCATGGGGGCCGCTTCGCGCCCCGGCGCGGGGCAAGCCCGCTCACTACAACAGCATGCAACTCACTGACGACACAACTTGCTTCATATGAAGCGTTGATGAATCTGGCGCGCAAATCTGTAGGGCCTGTGAGCATCGCGAACTCGGATGCGGCATGGAGTGCGTACGCCCATGCGGCGATTGATGAGGCTTTTCGGGCAGTGAGAGAGGTGGGCTAAGTCGAAATAATGTGGCTAAACGAAGTCTTGTGGTGAGCGGGCTTGCCCCGCGCAGGGCTGCGAAGCGGCCCTGAAGCCAAACGCCGCACGTTTTCAGACGGCCTGCGTGGTTTTCATGGGGGCCGCTTCGCGCCCCAGCGCGGGGCAAGCCCGCTCACTACAACAGCATGCAACTCACTTGACGACACAACTTGCTTCATATGAAACGTTGATGAATCTGGCGCGCAAATCTGTAGGGCCTGTGAGCATCGCCAACTCGGATGCGGCGTGGAGTGCGTACGCCCATGCGGCGATTGATGAGGCTTTTCGGGCAGTGAGAGAGGTGGGCTAAGTCGAAATAGTGTGGCTAAACGAAGTCTTGTGGTGAGCGGGCTTGCCCCGCGCCGGGCTGCGAAGCGGCCCTGAAGCCAAACGCCGCACGTTTTCAGACGGCCTGTGTGGTTTTCATGGGGGCCGCTTCGCGCCCCAGCGCGGGGCAAGCCCGCTCACTACAACAGCGTGCAACTCACTGACGACACAACTTGCTTCATATGAAGCGTTGATGAATCTGGCGCGCAAATCTGTAGGGCCTGTGAGCATCGCCAACTCGGATGCGGCGTGGAGTGCGTACGCCCATGCGGCGATTGATGAGGCTTTTCGGGCAGGAGAGAGGTGGGCTAAGTCGAAATAGTGTGGCTAAAAGAAATCTTGTGGTGAGCGGGCTTGCCCCGCGCTGGGCTGCAAAGCGGCCCTGAAGCCAAACGCCGCACGTTTTCAGACGGCCTGTGTGGTTTTCATGGGGGCCGCTTCGCGCCCCAGCGCGGGGCAAGCCCGCTCACTACAACAGTACGCAACTCACCTGACGACACAACTTGTTTCATATGCAACGCCATCACACAGCCATCAATCATTTTTCCTACACCATCGAACCGCTTAAGCTATCCGGCGTCTGTTTAATGTCCGTTGCGTTTGGCCGAAGGCATGTCCGAACCGTTATTTCTGATCCAGCACGTGCCAGGAACGGCGCGGGATTTGCTCACGACAGGTTGTCTCTATGCACCGCAGGAATTTGCTCAAAGCGTCCATGGCCATTGCGGCTTACACCGGTTTGTCGGCCAGCGGCCTACTGGCCGCGCAGGCCTGGGCCGGGAACCGTGCCGCCGACGGCAAGGCCGTGGCGTTCGATTTCGACGCACTGAAAGCCCAGGCCAAGCAACTCGCCGGAACCGCGTATAAAGACACCAAACAGGTGCTGCCGCCGACTCTGGCAACCATGACCCCACAGAATTTCAACGCCATTGGCTACGACGGCAAGCATTCGCTGTGGAAAGAGTTGAACGGCCAGTTGGACGTGCAGTTTTTCCACGTCGGCATGGGTTTCAAGACACCGGTGCGCATGCACAGCGTTGATCCGAAAACCCGTGAAGCCCGTGAAGTGCACTTCCGCCCTTCGCTGTTCAACTATGAAAAAACCACCGTCGACACCAAACAGCTGACCGGCGACCTGGGTTTCTCCGGCTTCAAGCTGTTCAAGGCACCGGAGCTGGACCGCCATGACGTGCTGTCGTTTCTCGGCGCCAGCTACTTCCGCGCGGTGGATTCCACCGGCCAATACGGCCTGTCGGCCCGAGGCCTGGCCATCGACACCTACGCCAAAAAACGCGAAGAATTCCCTGATTTCACCCAGTTCTGGTTCGAAACTCCAGACAAGGACGCCACGCGTTTTGTGGTCTACGCCCTGCTTGACTCGCCAAGCGCCACCGGCGCCTACCGCTTCGATATCGACTGCCAGGCCAACCAGGTGGTGATGGCGATCGACGCCCATATCAATGCGCGTACTGCCATCGAACAACTGGGCATTGCCCCTATGACCAGCATGTTCAGCTGCGGCACCCACGAGCGCCGGATGTGCGACACCATCCACCCGCAAATCCACGACTCGGACCGCCTGGCGATGTGGCGCGGCAACGGCGAGTGGATCTGCCGCCCGCTGAACAACCCCGCCAAGTTGCAATTCAATGCATTCGCCGACAAAGACCCGAAAGGCTTTGGCCTGGTGCAGACCGACCATGAGTTCGCCAGCTATCAGGACACTGTGGACTGGTACAGCAAGCGCCCAAGCCTGTGGGTCGAACCGACCACCGCCTGGGGCGAAGGCTCAATCGACCTGTTGGAGATCCCCACCACCGGCGAGACCCTGGACAACATCGTGGCCTTCTGGACCCCGAAGAAGCCGGTGGCTGCGGGTGAATCGCTGAACTATGGCTACAAACTGTACTGGAGCGCCTTGCCACCGGTGAGCACACCATTGGCCCAGGTCGACGCGACCCGTTCCGGCATGGGCGGTTTTACCGAAGGTTGGGCGCCGGGTGAACATTACCCGGACGTGTGGGCGCGCCGTTTTGCCGTGGACTTCAAGGGCGGTGGCTTGGACCGTTTACCGCCAGGCACAGGGATTGAGCCCGTGGTGACTTGCTCCCATGGTGAAGTGAAAGACTTCAGCGTGCTGGTGCTCGATAACATCAAGGGCTACCGCATCCTGTTCGACTGGTACCCGACCAGCGACAGCGTGGAACCGGTGGAGCTGCGCCTGTTTATCCGAACCCAGGACCGCACCTTGAGTGAAACCTGGCTGTATCAGTACTTTCCGCCGGCACCAGACCAGCGCAAGTACACCTGATTCAACTGTGGGAGGGGGCTTGCTCCCTCCCACATGCGTTCCACGTCGACTCTAAAACCGCGACACGCTCTTCATCGCCCCAATCAGATAACGCATCGCCACCTGATCGCTCTCGTTCAGAGCGCGATACTGCGCCAGCAACTCGACCTCATCCAAACTCAACCGGCGGCTACGCAAGGACACCCTGCGGGTCAAAAAAGACGCCACCAAACCTGCTACTCCATAGGACTTGGCCATGGACTGTTTCTCCTGATATCAATCAAATACTCCCGGCGCCCATCAACCATCTCCCGTGAAGCGCAATGCCTCCGTGGACAAACAGACTGACTCCCTGGGCCAGAAATCGGTCTTACCCTAAGCGTAGAAACAATCTCGTTACGTGTGGGATTTTTTTAGAGTATTCACTTAAAAAATTACTTCGGTAACAAATACCTACAGCGCCATCCCACAGCAACAGGCAAAAAAAACCCACCGGCTCAGGGTGGGTTTAGATGGAGCCAGCGAAGGATCAATCCCTCAAGTCAGACTCATGAATCGGTTGATCCCGATGGGTCGCGCGTTGGTACTGAGCCGGCCAGATTGCTTTGCGCCCGCCCAAGTCATCGTCGGCGTGCAACGGCCAGTACGGATCGCGCAGCAGTTCACGAGCCAGGAAGATGATATCGGCCTGGCAAGTGCGCAGGATGTGCTCGGCCTGAGCCGGTTCGGTGATCATGCCCACGGTCCCCGTGGCGATGCCAGACTCCTTGCGCACGCGCTCGGCGAAGCGCGTCTGGTAGCCCGGCCCGGTGGGGATCTCGGCATTGGCGGCGGTGCCACCGGAGGATACGTCGATCAGGTCCACGCCCAGGTCTTTGAGGCGGCGTGCCAGTTCCACGGTTTCATCAGGGTTCCAGCCGTCCTCCACCCAGTCGGTGGCCGACACCCGTACGAACAGCGGCAACTCCTGGGGCCAGACTTCGCGCACGGCCTTGGTCACCTGAAGCACCAGCCGGATACGGTTTTCAAAGGAGCCGCCGTATTGGTCCTGCCGCTGATTGCTGATGGGTGACAGGAATTGGTGCAACAGATAACCGTGAGCCGCGTGAATTTCCACCACCTCGAAACCCGCGGTGAGCGCACGTTTGGCAGCGGCGACGAAGTCAGCGATCACTTGCTGGATCTGCGCTTCGTCCAGTTGCCGCGGTTGGGTGTGTTGAGGGTCAAAGGCAATCGGCGATGGGCCTACCGGTACCCAACCACCGTCCTCCGGCTTGACGCTGCCATGCTTGCCGATCCACGGCCGATGGGTGCTGGCCTTGCGCCCGGCGTGGGCCAGTTGGATGCCAGCCACCGCGCCCTGGGCGGCGATAAAACGGGTGATGCGTTGCAGCGGTTCGATCTGTTGGTCGTTCCACAAGCCCAAGTCCTGTGCCGTGATGCGGCCATCGGCAGTCACGGCGGTGGCCTCGGTGAAAATCAGCCCGGCGCCGCCGACGGCACGACTGCCGAGGTGCACCAGATGCCAGTCATTGGCCAGTCCATCGTCACTGGAGTATTGGCACATCGGCGAGACGGCAATGCGGTTCAGGAGGGTCAATTGGCGCAGGGTATAGGGTTCGAGCAGCTGACTCATGGCGCACCTCTTCTGGGTTCTATGGGCACTGTTCAACAGTGCTTAGAGCCTAGTCGACAACGATCGATTGCACAGGGTTCAGACGGAAAGCGGGAGCCGATTGCCGGCTCCCGTGCAGCAGATACTTACATCTCGACCTGGGTGCCCAGCTCGATCACCCGGTTTACCGGAAGTTTGAAGAAGCGCAGGTTGCCGTTGGCATTCTTCAACATGAATGCAAACAAGGCTTCGCGCCAGCGCGCCATGCCTTCGATTTTCGAGGCAATCACCGTCTCGCGACTGAGGAAGTAGGTGGTGCGCATTGGGCTGAAATCCAGATCATCCAAGTGGCACAACTTCAGCGCTTCGGGCACATCCGGCTCGTCGGTGAAGCCGAAGTGCAGGATCACGCGGAAGAACCCTTCCCCGTAGGAATCCACCTCGAAACGCCGCGACGCCGGGACGCGCGGGATGTCTTCATAGACCACCGTCAGCAGCACCACTTGCTCGTGCAATACCTGGTTATGCAGCAGGTTGTGCAACAGCGCATGGGGCACGGCATCGGGCCGCGCGGTCAGGAACACCGCCGTGCCCTGAACCCGATGGGGCGGCTGCACGCGAATACTGCTGATAAAGATCGGCAGCGGCAGGCCGCCTTCGTCGAGACGTTCCACCAGTAATTGCTTGCCGCGCTTCCAGGTGGTCATCAACACGAACAGCACGATCCCCGCGATCACCGGGAAGGCGCCGCCCTGGATGATTTTCGGTACGTTGGCCGCGAAATACAGCCCATCCACCAACAGGCAGCAGAGCAGTACCGGCACGGCCAGCACTGGGGGCCATTTCCACAACAGCAACATCACCGCCGAGACGAGGATGGTGGTCATCAACATGGTGCCCGTCACCGCCACACCATAGGCCGAGGCCAGTGCGTTTGAGGACTCGAAGCCCAGCACCAGCAGGATCACGCCGACCATCAGCGACCAGTTCACCGCGCCGATATAGATCTGGCCCTGTTCGGCACTGGAGGTGTGTTGAATGTGCATGCGCGGGATGTAACCCAGTTGGATCGCCTGGCGAGTCAAGGAGAACGCGCCGGAAATCACCGCCTGGGAAGCAATCACCGTCGCCAGGGTCGACAGAACCACCAGCGGGATCAGCGCCCAGCTCGGCGCCAGCAGATAGAACGGGTTGCGCGCGGCTTCAGGATCGCCCAGCAGCATGGCGCCCTGGCCGAAATAGTTGAGCACCAGTGCCGGCAACACCAGGATGAACCAGGCGCGGGCGATGGGCTTGCGGCCGAAATGGCCCATGTCGGCGTACAGCGCTTCGGCGCCCGTCAGTGCCAGCACCACGGCACCCAGGATGGCAACGCCAATGCCTGGATGAGCCTCGAAGAAACGCACGGCCCACATCGGGTTCAATGCCTTGAGCACTTCGGGATGCTGGCTGATGCCATAGATACCCAGCCCGCCCAGCACCAGGAACCAGGTCACCATCACCGGCCCGAACAGCTTGCCGATGCGATCGGTACCGTGTTTCTGGATCAGAAACAGCGCCACCAGCACCACCAACGCAATCGGCACAACCCATTTTTCCAGGCCGTCGAACGCCAGCTCCAGGCCTTCTACTGCTGACAACACCGAAATCGCCGGGGTGATCATGCTGTCACCGTAGAACAGCGCCGCCCCGCACAGGCCACACACGACCAGGAAACTGCGCAGTTTTTTACGTTCCCCCGCTGCCCGACGTGCCAATGCGGTCAGGGCCATGATGCCGCCTTCGCCCTGGTTGTCGGCGCGCAGCACGAACAGCATGTATTTGATCGAAACGACCCAGATCAGCGACCAGAAGATCAGCGCCAGGATCCCCAAGACACCGTCATGGTTGACCTGAACCCCATACCCCCCGGTGAACACCTCTTTGAGGGTGTAGAGCGGACTGGTCCCGATATCGCCGTAAACCACCCCGACCGCCGCCACCAGCATGCCGATCGGCTTGGTGTTTGAATGCTCGGCACTTGCTGCCTGACTACTCGCGTGACCCATCAACCACTCCTGCCCTTTGACCTGAGGTCTCTTATAAACAACGCGCCTAAGCTGACCCTAGCATGCGCTGTTTTACTTCTCGTAACAGACGTTTTATTGACCCAAGGTTTTTACCCGTGCGCAACGGCGCGAAGCATAGCGCAGCGCTCCTCACATTTCCCTGCATAAAGCTGGTCAAGTGAATTGCCCGTGGCTAGCATCGCGCTCTTTTCGATCAGATATGCATACAGCACTGGTCCGCTGCCTGGCCGTGCGCGATCGGCCACATACAGAGGTCGGACGTGCCCTGCCCGTCAGCAACGCCAGACCCTGAACTTGCCCTCGATTCAGATCCAGCTGATACAACAAGGACGTCTATGAGAAGAGTATTTATTGCTTCGCTGGCAGTGTTATCGCTGGCTCAAACATCACTGTCCTTCGCGGATAACCTCAACGGAAAAAATATCTACCTACAGCGATGCGCCATGTGCCACGGAGCGGACATCAAAGGCACGGGACCCTTGGCCAGTAAGAGCAACCCTCCGACACCAAACCTCACCACACCCGCGTTCAAGAAACGACTTAAGGATTATCCGGGCGTAATTGTGTCGTCGATAATACTTCGACCCAATGGAGACCTGATTCCAAAAACCTTGCGAGAGAACGGTGTGAAGCTGCCACCGTTCGCTTGGCGGATTAATGATCTGCGCGATTTGAATCAGTACATGACGGGTGTGATTTCAATGAGTCGGTGAGCTTGAGGTAAGCGTTGGGCACTTATAGAACACGCCGGCCAGCAAAAGAGCACTCGTCGCATTTCCCCGCATAAAGCTGGTCAAGTGCGCTGCCCATCGCTAGAATTGCGCACTTTTTGATCAGAGGCACACCAAGTGCCCGTCCACCGCCTTGTCGTGCCCGACTGGCGGCGTCATTCAATACCGAGGTTAGACATGTCCACCACCATCGCAAAAGCCAACCCCAAGGTTGGCTTTGTTTCCCTGGGTTGCCCGAAGGCTCTGGTCGACTCCGAGCGCATCCTCACGCAACTGCGTATGGAAGGCTATGACGTTGTGTCCACTTACCAGGACGCCGACGTGGTGGTGGTCAACACCTGCGGCTTTATCGACTCGGCCAAGGCAGAGTCCCTGGAAGTGATCGGCGAAGCCATCAAGGAAAACGGCAAGGTCATCGTGACCGGCTGCATGGGTGTGGAAGAAGGCAATATCCGCAACGTGCACCCGAGCGTGCTGGCCGTGACCGGTCCGCAGCAGTACGAGCAGGTGGTCAATGCCGTGCACCAAGTAGTGCCGCCGCGCCAGGATCACAACCCGCTGATCGACCTGGTGCCGCCGCAAGGCATCAAGTTGACCCCGCGCCATTATGCGTACCTGAAGATTTCCGAAGGCTGCAACCACAGCTGCAGCTTCTGCATCATCCCGTCGATGCGGGGCAAGCTGGTCAGCCGCCCGGTCGGTGACGTGCTCGACGAAGCCCAGCGCCTGGTCAAATCCGGCGTGAAAGAGCTGTTGGTGATCTCTCAGGACACCAGCGCCTACGGCGTCGACGTGAAATACCGTACCGGTTTCTGGAACGGCGCGCCGGTGAAAACCCGTATGACCGAACTCTGCGAAGCCCTCAGCAGCCTGGGCGTGTGGGTGCGCCTGCATTACGTTTACCCGTACCCGCACGTAGACGAACTGATCCCGTTGATGGCTGCCGGCAAGATCCTGCCGTACCTGGACATCCCGTTCCAGCACGCCAGCCCGAAAGTCCTGAAGGCGATGAAACGCCCAGCCTTCGAAGACAAGACCCTGGCGCGCATCAAGAACTGGCGCGAGATCTGCCCGGAGCTGATCATCCGCTCCACCTTCATCGTCGGCTTCCCCGGCGAAACCGAAGAAGACTTCCAGTACCTGTTGGACTGGCTGACCGAAGCCCAACTGGATCGCGTCGGCTGCTTCCAGTACTCCCCGGTGGAAGGTGCTCCAGCCAACCTGCTGGACCTGGCCGTGGTGCCAGACGACGTCAAGCAAGACCGTTGGGAGCGTTTCATGGCGCACCAACAGGCGATCAGCTCGGCGCGCCTGCAATTGCGTATCGGCAAGGAAATCGAAGTGCTGATCGACGAAGTCGACGAGCAAGGCGCGGTTGGCCGCTGCTTCTTCGACGCGCCGGAAATCGACGGTAACGTGTTTATCGACGATGCCAGCGGTTTAAAGCCGGGCGACAAGGTCTGGTGCACCGTGACCGACGCCGACGAATACGACCTGTGGGCCGAAAAGCGCGACTAACGCTGTAAAAATTTAAAAAAGCCCTGCTTCTGGACAAGATGCGGGGCTTTTTTACGTCTATCGTTTTGCCCATCAGCACCGATCACAGCAAGGGGCAGCGGGCATGCGTCAGCATTCGATTATCCATACACCTAAAATCAGCGACTACGCGGAGTTGGCGCGGATCTGGGAGGATTCGGTGCGGGCCACTCATGACTTTTTACCCGAGAGTTACATCGTACTGCTCAAGGGGCTGGTGCTGACCCGCTACCTGGACTCGGTGATGCTGATCTGCACCAAAGACTCACGCCAGCGCATCACCGGGTTTGCCGGGGTTGCGGCGGGCAAGGTGGAGATGCTGTTTATCGACCCGCAGCACCGTGGTCAGGGTCTTGGCCGACAGCTGCTGTGGTATGCGATCGAGCACATGAATGCCCAAGCGCTGGACGTCAACGAACAGAACCCACAGGCCCTGGGGTTTTACTTGAAACTCGGGTTCGAGGTGATCGGACGCACGGAGCATGATGGCTTGGGCCAACCTTATCCGTTGCTCCATATGCGTTTGCACCAGCTACAACAGCAGGAGCGTCAGGGCTAAATGAAATGGGGCCGGGATTAACCGCGCCCACACAGGTACAATAGCCGCCCCCTTTTGTTACGGCCCTTGTCATGACTGACCCCATACGCCTCTCCAAACGCCTTATCGAACTGGTCGGTTGCTCCCGTCGGGAGGCTGAGCTGTTTATCGAAGGCGGCTGGGTCTCGGTGGACGGTGAAGTGATCGACGAGCCGCAGTTCAAGGTCACGACCCAGAAAGTCGAACTCGACCCGGACGCCAAGGCGACAGTGCCTGAACCGGTGACCATCCTGCTGCACGCCCCCGCTGGCGTGGATGCCGAGACAGCCATGGCCTCGATCAGCGCCGAAACGCTCTCCGAAGAGCACCGTTTCAGCAAGCGCCCGCTCAAAGGTCACTTCCTGCGCCTGACCGCCAGCGCCGACCTGCAAGCCAAGGCCAGCGGCCTGTTGGTGTTTACCCAGGACTGGAAGATTCTGCGCAAGTTGACCGCCGATGCCACCAAGATCGAGCAGGAATACGTGGTAGAGGTCGAGGGCGACATGGTTGCTCACGGCCTCAACCGCCTCAATCACGGTCTTACCTACAAGGGCAAGGAGCTGCCAGCAGTTAAAGCCAGCTGGCAGAACGAAAACCGCCTGCGTTTCGCGATGAAAAACCCGCAGCCAGGCGTGATCGCGCTGTTCTGTGAAGCCGTTGGCCTGAAGGTCGTGGCGATCCGCCGCATCCGTATCGGCGGCGTGTCCATCGGCAAGGTGCCGGTCGGTCAATGGCGTTACTTGTCCGGCAAAGAGAAGTTCTAAGCCGCTCCCCTTTTCTCGACACCGCCTGATGGGCGGTGTCCTCAGTTGAATACCAGGACTGCCCACCATGATTCACAACGACGTACTGCGCAGCGTGCGCTACATGCTCGACATCAGCGACAACAAGATGGTCGAGATCATCAAGCTCGGCGGCATGGACGTAACCAAGGAAGACCTGCTGACCTACCTCAAGAAAGATGAGGAAGAAGGCTTCGTGTTCTGCCCGGATGAGGTCATGGCGTACTTCCTCGATGGTCTGGTGATCTTCAAGCGTGGCAAGGACGAAAGCCGTCCGCCGCAGCCGATCGAAACCCCGGTGACCAACAACATCATCCTGAAAAAGCTGCGTGTAGCCTTCGAACTGAAGGAAGACGATATGCACGCCATCCTCAAGGCTGCCGAGTTTCCGGTGTCCAAGCCGGAGCTGAGCGCGCTGTTCCGCAAGTTCGGCCACACCAACTACCGTACCTGTGGCGACCAGTTGCTGCGCAACTTCCTCAAGGGCCTGACCCTGCGGGTTCGTGCGTAAGCCATGAGCTATCAGGTCTCACCCGTCGGCTTCGTACGCTCCTGCTTTAAGGAGAAGTTCGCCATTCCGCGCCAACCACAACTGGCGCCAGCGGCCCGAGGCGTGCTGGAACTGGTGGCGCCGTTTGACCAGGGTGAAGCAGTGCAGGGCCTGGAGCAGGTCAGCCACGTGTGGCTGTTGTTCCTGTTTCACCAGGCCCTGGAAGACAAACCACGCCTCAAAGTGCGCCCGCCACGCCTGGGCGGCAACACGTCCATGGGCGTGTTTGCCACCCGTGCGACCCATCGGCCCAATGGCATCGGCCAGTCGGTGGTGAAGCTGGACAAGGTGGAACCGGGCCGACTGTGGATTTCCGGGATTGATTTGCTCGATGGCACGCCGGTGTTGGATATCAAGCCGTATGTGCCATATGCCGATAGTGTCGCGGACGCCACCAATGGCATCGCCAGTGATGCGCCGAACCTGATTGGCGTGCAATGGCTGAAGACCGCCCTGCTGCAAGCACAAGACCACGCTCAACGCCTGGGAGAGCCTCTGGTGGAGTTGATTGATCAGTGCTTGGCGCAGGATCCACGACCGGCGTACCAAAAGCCTGGGCCTGAGCGCGAATATGGCGCGCAGTTCTGGGACGTGGATGTGCGCTGGCACTATCCCGAGGCGGGGATGATTTGTGTGCTGGAAGTACTCCCAGCCAACTGAATAAACCGGAAGCAAAATGTGAGAGGGGGCTTGCCCCCGATAGCGGTGTGTCAGTCAGAGATGTATCAACTGACACTCGCTCATCGGGGGCAAGCCCCCTCCCACATTTGGATCTTCTTTGTTGCTTGGTCAGCACATGGGCTGACGGGATTACTTCTCGACGAACGCACGCTCGATCAAGTAATCACCCGGCTCACGCATGCGCGGAGAAACTTTCAGGCCGAAGCTGTTCAACACTTCGCTGGTTTCATCCAACATGCTCGGGCTGCCGCACAGCATGGCGCGGTCATCCTCGGGGTTGATCGGCGGCAGACCGATGTCGCTGAACAGCTTGCCGCTGCGCATCAGATCGGTCAGGCGGCCTTCGTTTTCGAATGGCTCGCGGGTCACGGTAGGGTAGTAGATCAACTTGTCACGCAGGGCCTCGCCGAAGAATTCGTTCTGCGGCAGGTGCTCGGTGATGAACTCGCGGTAGGCGACTTCGTTGACGTAACGCACGCCGTGGCACAGGATCACTTTTTCGAAACGCTCGTAGGTTTCCGGGTCCTGGATCACGCTCATGAACGGAGCAAGGCCAGTACCGGTGCTGAGCAGGTACAGGTGTTTGCCTGGCTTCAAATCGTCAAGCACCAAGGTACCTGTCGGTTTTTTGCTGATGATGATCTCGTCGCCTTCCTTCAAGTGCTGCAATTGGGAAGTCAGCGGGCCATCCGGCACCTTGATGCTGAAGAACTCCAGATGCTCTTCCCAGTTCGGGCTGGCGATGGAGTAAGCGCGCATGAGCGGGCGGCCGTTGGGCTGTTGCAGGCCGATCATCACGAACTGACCGTTCTCGAAGCGCAGGCCCGGATCGCGGGTGCACTTGAAGCTGAACAGAGTGTCGTTCCAGTGATGAACACTGAGGACACGCTCGTGGTTCATGTTGCTCATGTACGGGTAACTCCTGGAAATGGGTCTGCGCCAAATGTAGCTGCGCAATTGCACAGCATTCTAATGGCGGCGACAATATCTGTTAACTGGATTATTAAGATAAGGGTTATCGGTTATATAGATATGCGATTTACTCTCCGTCAACTGCAAGTCTTCGTCGCCGTCGCCCAGCAGGAAAGCGTCTCGCGCGCTGCTGGCCTTCTGGCCTTATCTCAATCGGCAGCCAGCACCTCGATTACGGAGCTGGAGCGTCAATCCAGCTGCCAATTATTCGACCGCGCCGGTAAACGCCTGAGCCTCAACGCCCTGGGCCATCAGCTTCTGCCCCAGGCAGTAGCGCTGCTGGACCAAGCCAAGGAGATCGAAGACCTGCTCAACGGCAAGTCCGGCTTCGGCTCTCTGGCCGTCGGCGCGACCCTGACCATCGGTAATTACCTGGCCACCCTGCTGATCGGCAGCTTCATGCAGCAGCACCCCGAGAGCCAGGTAAAGCTGCATGTGCAGAACACTGCCAATATCGTGCATCAGGTTGCGCACTACGAAATTGACCTGGGTCTAATCGAAGGCGACTGCAGCCACCCCGATATCGAGGTGCAAACCTGGGTGGAGGATGAGCTGGTGGTGTTTTGTGCGCCTCAGCATCACCTAGCCAAGCGCGGAGTGGCCACCATGGAGGAGCTGACCCACGAGGCGTGGATTCTGCGCGAACAGGGCTCAGGCACACGCCTGACCTTCGACCAGGCCATGCGTCATCACCGCAGCGCGCTGAACATCCGCTTGGAGCTTGAGCACACCGAGGCAATCAAGCGCGCCGTGGAGTCGGGATTGGGAATTGGCTGCATCTCGCGCTTGGCACTGCGCGACGCGTTCCGCCGTGGCAGCCTGGTGCCGGTTGAAACCCCTGACCTGGACCTTGCGCGGCAGTTTTACTTCATCTGGCATAAACAAAAATACCAGACCTCGGCGATGCGCGAGTTTCTGGAGCTGTGCCGCGCATTCACCGCTGGGGTTCAGCGCAGCGACGAGATCGTGCTGCCGAACATCGCTTGATCGTTAGATCAGGATCACGGCCCACACCAGGGTAATCATGGTCAGTGCCACAAATTGCGCGGCGCTGCCCATGTCCTTGGCGTTTTTCGACAGTGGATGGCGGTCCAGGGAAATGCGGTCGATGGCTGCTTCTACGGCCGAGTTGAGCAATTCGACGATCAAGGCCAGCAGGCACACTGCAATCAGCAGCGCCCGTTCGACACGACTGACGTTCAGGAAAAAGCTTAGCGGGACAAGGATGACATTCAGCAACACCAACTGCCGGAACGCGGCCTCGCCAGTGAACGCTGCGCGCAGGCCATCCAGGGAATATCCCCCAGCATTGAAGATACGTTTGATACCGGTTTGACCCTTGAAAGGCGACATAGACGTAGGCAACTGAACCAAAGAAGTGGGGAAACTAGATCACGCAAAGTCAAAAAAGCGTGAATCGATAACAGCTCAATGCTGCGAAATTGACTCAAGTTGTTGCAAGAGCAGCGCCGCCTGGGTCCGCGTGCGCACCCCCAACTTCCGGAAGATCGCGGTCACATGGGCCTTGATGGTCGCTTCCGACACGCTCAGCTCATAGGCAATCTGCTTGTTCAACAGGCCTTCACAGACCATGGTCAACACTCGGAACTGCTGGGGCGTAAGACTCGCCAAGCCATCACGGGCAGCCTTGGCTTCGTCAGACACGTTAATTTCTTCAAACGCTTGCGGCGGCCAGGACACATCACCGTCCAGCACCTTACGTACGGCGCTCTGGATATCTTCCATGGCGCTGGACTTGGGGATAAAGCCACTGGCGCCAAACTCCTTGGAGCGAACCACCACGTCAGCGTCTTCCTGCGCCGAGACCATCACCACGGGAATTTGCGGGTATTGCCCACGCAGCAGCACCAGCCCCGAGAAACCGTAGGCGCCAGGCATGTTCAGGTCGAGCAGCACCAAGTCCCAGTCGGATTTTTCGGTGAGGCGGACTTCCAGTTCGGCAATGCTGGCCACTTCAACCAGACGCACATCCGGGCCAAGGCCCAGCGTTACGGCCTGATGCAGCGCACTGCGAAACAGCGGGTGGTCATCGGCTATCAGGATTTCGTATGTGGCCATTGATTAAATGATCCTGTTTTTTATGGCTGCCTTGATGGGTTCAAGGTTCGCCAGTACACAAGGCAACGGCCAGGCAGCCATCGCCACAGGGCACGTTCAACGTCAAAAGCACGTGATACGACGTCGAAAATTCACGGTTGCGCCCCAATCGGCGCCCAGCATGCCCAGCGTAGCCTAGGGGGTCAAGCACTACGCCCGAGGGCATTTTAGCGGGGTGCAGGCTTACAGTGCCATCATGCCAACGTCGCCTGGCTATACCGCGGGTATATAGGGCGCAAGACGGGTATGGACGGCATCGGTCGCATCCAAAGGCATCTGGAACTTGGCGGCCAGGTAATGGGTGCTGAACACATCGAGGTAGGCATCCAGCACTTCGCTGGCAACCCCATCGCCAGCCAACTCCAGGCAGAGCGCTGCGACTTCGGCGGTACAGAAATGATCATCACGTTTGGAGCGGCGCAGTTTGTAGCGTGAGAGCTGCTCGGGCGCCAGGCTCAGAACGGGTAAGTGCTCCAGATACGGGCTTTTGCGGAACATCTTGCGCGCCTCACTCCAGGTGCCATCGAGCAGGATGAACAATGGACGCTTGCCCTGCGTCACGATGACTTCGTTGACCACCCGTTCCGGCGCCACAAATTCACCGGGAAATACAATATACGGCTGCCATTGCGGGTCAGCGAGCAGGGTGAGCAAATCCGGCTCGACTTCGGTGCGAGCCCAAGCGAAGGCAGTGGTGTCGTCGATGACGTCGGCGATCAGCCAGCCGGTGTTACTGGGTTTCATCGGTTCAACATCGTGCATCAGCAGGCACATCGCGGACCGGGCCTCGACTTTCGGGCGCCAGGCACAGAGACAGTACTCGGGAATCACCCGGCAGCCAGGGCAGCGTTCGGCACGGGAGCCTCGGTTGACGAAGGGCTTAATGGCGCGCGCCAGACGCTGGGTACGCAGACGGGAAACGGCATGGCTCATCGGATGCGCCGCAGGAACGGGTAAATCGACACGGATAGAACTCGTGAAAGGCTGAGATGGCCGCAGTTTACCAGCGATACGCCTGGCTGTAGTGGCAAGGGGTCACCTATAATTGCGCGCCACTGAACGCACAGCGCAGTGGCTGGTCTATGCACCAGTAACCGAATCAGGAGAGTTTCATGCTGCGTTCCATGCTGCGCCTTGTCGTCCCATCCATCGCACTTGCGCTGGTATTGCCTGTGGGCGCACATGCGGCCTCGCTGCTGGAGGCCCAGATGAACAGGAAACTGCAAAGCGTCGCGGCAGAAAGCAACAAGGATCTGCCCCGGGAAATCGATGAAAAAACCCTGGAAGTGGCCTACACCGTTGAAGGCATGCAGTTGATCGATCACCTGAGCGTCATGTCCGACCGTGCCGAGCAAATGCGCGCCAACCCCAAGGCTGTGTATTTCCAACTGGGGCAAAGCGTGTGCCTGAACAAAGGCTACCGCGAGCTGATGGCCAAAGGCGCCGTGATGCGCTATGAAATCACCGAAAACAAAACCAACCGCCCTGTGGCTTCGGTAAAGTTCGTGGAAACGGATTGCCCGGCTCCGGCGAAGAAGAAGAAGTAATTCAACCTGACCTTCGCGCGCTGCTATTCAGTGGCGCGCACTCCCCCGCTGCAACGCCCCTCAGACGGCTAGACTCACTGTTGAGCAACCAATAAGCGGTTGCCAGCCAAGGGTTTTTCGGCCCATGATCAAGCCATCCCGACCGCTCGCTCACAGCATTTCTGATGCTGTTCTGTAACATTTTCAGGGCAAAAGAAGGTTGCCTCCTGCGGCAAGCAGCGACACATGCAGTGTCGTAGCCTCCGGCGAACATCTCGTCGGTTACCCGGCCCTGCAAGAAGGAGAAGTTGAATGCCTTACGAACCGAATGACAGCCTGCTCCAGCATTTTGAAAAAAATGGGGCCGACCTCACGCAGCAGGTCGAAGCCCAACTCCAACTGATCGCCCCCGACAGCCCGAATATCCCTCTGTATCGCGACATGATCCTCACCGTGCTGCGCATGGCACAGGATGACCGCAATCGCTGGAATGCCAAGATCACCTTGCAAGCCATACGTGAACTGGACAACGCCTTCCGTGTGCTCGAACAGTTCAAGGGCCGACGCAAGGTCACCGTATTTGGCTCGGCACGTACCCCTGTGGAAAGCCCCCTGTATGCATTAGCCCGGGAAGTAGGCGCAGCACTGGCGCGCTCGGACTTGATGGTGATTACCGGTGGAGGTGGCGGCATCATGGCCGCGGCACACGAAGGCGCCGGCCTGGAGCACAGCCTGGGGTTCAATATCACCTTACCGTTCGAACAGCACGCCAACCCGACCATTGATGGGACCGAGAACCTGTTGTCCTTTCACTTCTTTTTTACCCGCAAACTGTTCTTCGTCAAGGAAGCCGATGGACTGGTGCTATGCCCAGGCGGCTTCGGCACCCTCGATGAAGCACTGGAAGTGCTGACACTGATCCAGACCGGCAAGAGCCCACTGGTACCGGTGGTGTTACTGGATGCACCCGGTGGAGGATTTTGGCAAGGCGCCCTGGATTTTATCCGCAGCCAGTTGGAAGCCAATCGCTATATCTTGCCTACCGACCTCAAGCTGGTGCGGCTGGTGTACAGCGCTGAAGAAGCAGTGGAGGAGATCAATCAGTTTTATGCCAATTTCCATTCCACGCGCTGGTTAAAGCGCGAGTTTGTGGTGCGTATGAATCACCCGCTCAGTGATCGGGCGCTGGCCCACTTGCAAAGTGAGTTTGCCAGCCTGCGGCTAAGCGGCGAGTTTCAGCAACTCGCGTATACCGGTGAGGAGCATGATGAAGCGAGGTTCAGCCATTTGACGCGACTGGTGTTCAACTTTAATGGACGAGACCAAGGCAGACTGCGGGAGTTGGTGGATTACATCAATTTGCCGGAGAACTGGGCGCAGGCTCAGGGGAAGACGCAGCAGCGAGTGGCGCCAGAGCCGGCTTGATTTTTTAGAGCAAAAAAAGGCCCACTATTTTCATAGTGAGCCTTTTTTGGTGGTGTTTCAGTGGAAATGGGAGGCGAGCGATTGCGGTGATTGGGGCTGATGCGCAGCCCAGCGCTGGGCAAGCCCGCTCACCACAACATGCTTGCTCTACACAAAAAACCTGCTCACCAATACAAAACCGCAAAAATGACAAGCACGCTCAACACAGTTTCAGCCGTCCAGATCTCGACCGCTGAACAAACGGTTGATCATTTCCATCGAAAACCCGCGGTAACTCAAGAAGCGGCCTTGCTTCGCACGCTCCCGGGCATCAATAGGCAGATGGCCGGAGAACTTGCGACGCCAAGTATCTTCCAACTGCGACTGCCAACTAATCCCGCACTCACGCAACGCAAGGTCGATATCGGTACGCTGCAGGCCACGCTGGCTCAGCTCTTCGCGAATACGCGCAGGGCCATAGCCGGAACGGGCTCGGTAGGAGACAAAACTTTCGAGGTAACGGGATTCCGACAGCAGCCCTTCTTCCGTCAAACGGTCAAGGGCCGTGTCGATCATCTCAGGGTCTGCGCCGCGCTGACGCAGTTTGCGCGTCAGCTCGACTCGACCATGCTCGCGTCGAGCGAGCAGGTCCATAGCAGTGCGCCGAACGGCGACGAGTGTATCCAGCACAACAGTCATCGTTTGCTTCAGACGTCAGTGTCGGCTTCTTCCACTTCTGCAACCGGCTCGCGGTTGGCAGCAGCTTTCACGTCGGGAGCTGCAGTCAGCAACTTGTCGCGGATCTGCTTCTCAAGTGTGGCGGCGATATCCGGGTTATCTGCCAGGAACTTGGCCGAGTTAGCCTTGCCTTGACCAATCTTGCTGCCGTTGTAGGCATACCATGCACCGGACTTCTCGACGAAACCGTGCAGCACGCCCAGGTCGATCATTTCGCCGTTCAGGTAAATACCCTTACCGTACAAAATCTGGAATTCAGCCTGACGGAAAGGCGGGGCCACTTTGTTCTTAACGACTTTAACGCGGGTTTCGCTACCGACAACCTCGTCGCCTTCCTTCACCGCACCAGTACGGCGGATGTCCAGACGGACCGAAGCGTAGAACTTCAACGCGTTACCACCGGTGGTGGTTTCCGGGCTACCGAACATCACGCCGATCTTCATACGGATCTGGTTGATGAAGATCACCAGGCAGTTGGCGTTCTTGATGTTACCGGTGATTTTACGCAGCGCCTGAGACATCAGACGGGCTTGCAAGCCCACGTGCATATCACCCATTTCGCCTTCGATTTCAGCCTTGGGAACCAAAGCAGCCACGGAGTCGACCACGATCACGTCGATGGCGTTGGAGCGCACCAGCATGTCGGTGATTTCCAGGGCTTGCTCACCGGTGTCCGGCTGAGATACCAGCAGGTCATCAACATTGACACCCAACTTGCCGGCGTATTCAGGGTCCAGGGCGTGCTCGGCGTCGACGAACGCGCAGGTGGCGCCCATTTTTTGCGCTTGAGCAATCACCGACAGGGTCAGGGTAGTTTTACCGGAAGATTCAGGACCGTAGATTTCAACGATACGGCCTTTTGGCAGGCCGCCAATGCCGAGTGCGATGTCCAGACCCAGAGAGCCAGTGGAGATAGCCGGGATCGCCTGACGGTCGTGATCGCCCATACGCATTACGGCACCCTTGCCGAATTGACGTTCGATCTGACCCAGGGCCGCAGCCAAGGCTTTCTTCTTGTTGTCGTCCATTAAAGTCCTCACGTAATCAATAAGGCCGGGGCGGCCAACACCTGTATAAGTAGACAGTATTGTTCCACAAAGATTGGAGATCGCCTACCCCTGATTTTCTATTTCTGCTGCAGCTCGTCGCAACAAGCCCTCAAGCGCGGCCTTTACCGTTTGTCGGCGGACCTCATCGCGGTTGCCCGGGAAGTGCGCGAGCTCGGCCGTGACCTCATCACCCACACCAAAGGCCAGCCAGACAGTGCCTACCGGTTTGTCCGGCGAACCGCCGTCAGGCCCCGCCACGCCGCTGACTGCCACAGCGAATCGCGACAGGCTTTTTTCCTGCGCACCGCGCACCATGGCCTCCACCACTTCCTGGCTGACGGCGCCCACTTTCGGAAACAATGTTTCCGGCACATTCAACTGCCGGGTCTTCTGACGATTAGAGTAAGTGACGTATCCGGCCTCGAACCACGCCGAACTCCCGGGGATCCGCGTAATAGCTTCCGCAATCCCGCCACCGGTGCAGGACTCCGCCGTGGTGACGTGAGCATTGAGCACCTGTAAACGGCGACCCAGTTCGGCGGCCAATTGAGTGATTTCCTTCACGGTCGTCTCCAGAAGTTAGCGGGCATTGGCCTACCCTACAGGAGCAAATACCCCGTGCAAGCGACAGACTGAATCGAGAGACTAGCGGGCGACGGCGCGCATACTTGAAACGGGCAAAGAAATGCCTGCTCCAAGGCGGGCTCCCGGCACGATTTGAGCGGGTTGGGGCAGCGTGATCACCATCAGTTTCATCCTGAAAAAGACGCGATGTCGACACCAGGGCCGAGGTAGAGGGTTTGAGTGAAGGATACGGTCCAACTGATGTAGTCCGTTTCGGCACCACTGAGTGGGGACGGCGCGGCGACGATCGACGTAGGCAAGTCGCACTGATCAGGCGCAAAGCCCCAGCGGTTATCCAAGGCCAGATCCATCAGTTGGCTGGCCAAATCACAGGCGTCAAAGGGCGACGACACGCTCGCAACCGTGGCCCTGAGTGAGACCGACAAGGCCTGTGCCTTGCGCCCCTCAAGAGAACGCTCACCGGGGCCATTACGTTCCACGCTGATCAACACGCGCGCCCTATTCTCGGCATCGGTCAAGGTATGGCGATTGCCTACACGCAACCGTGGAAAGGCGCCCTTCAGCGCGTCCCCGATCGCCACAGGCAGTTGAGGCGTATTTTTGAGAAGTGTCATTACATTGCGTCCTTGCAACAGTTAATGCTGATCAGGCCCAGAGGGCGGCACTTCGTTGACCCCGATGCGCTTTGCCGCCCAACGTTCATAAAGCCCGATTGCCACGTCAGCCCCCGCCATGGCGGTAAGGCAACCAATGGCGCCGGCGGTCCAGATCGACATGCCGGCGGCGTAGCACAGCATCAGTGCCGAAACCCCGCAGACCATGCACGCGCCGGACCGCAGCGCCAGGCGCCGCATCAGGGACCAACCGCGGGCGCCCTCCTTATCGGCACGCCACATTTCGCCGGATACACCTCCGATCAGGGCCAGTACGATCACCAGCCAGATAGGCATTTCCGCCAACACTTGCAGCTCGTTTGTCATTTCACGCCTCCTGGCTGATCAATGCCGGCAACGTGCCGGCGTTCGGGTAACTCCATGTGTCGGTAGGCATTCCAAAAAGCCCGATTGCCCAGGCTTTTCAGTAATAACCTCCTCAACCCTTCGGCGCTGCTTGCGCGGTACGGATTTTTCCTCGATGTTTTTCCGACCATGATCCATGTCTGCGGGAGAACTGCTTCGGGCTTTACGCTGCACACCCGGACCAGTTGCCAACTCTCTGAACCTTTAAGGCCGGCCTATCTCTGCTTGTCTTGTTGAAGCGATGTCACTAAAAAGCGTCGGCGTCCTTGCCGGTGTTGCCTGGCATCCCTGCCATCGCTTTTGTGGCGTCCTTGCCAATATTGCATGCCTTCCTTGTCTTCCTTAGCAGCATCCTTGCCGCCTCCACCAGACCTCGTTGGCTGGCTTGAGATGAAGAGTATGACTGGATGGATATCCAGTCAATGCATTAATGCATTTATTTTCAAAGTATGAATGCGCTAATGCATTTATAGCCCCGTGGGCAAAGGGCTTGACGACTTTTGGCAAACGGAAAAAAAACCCGCACATCGGCGGGTTTTGTCTTACTTAAGGGAGTTAACGAGCGTACATGCCCCACCAGAACACGTGGCCAAGGATTCTGATCTGCTCATCCTGGATATCCTGGAAACTGTAGTCCTCATCAGGATGCTCATCACGATTAAAGCTGCGCAGACGAATCCCGGAAGGCAAGCGGTAGAGCTGTTTAACCCGCAGTTGCCCGTTGTGATTGATGGCATACAGGTCGCCATCCACGATATCGCCAATGCCACTCTTACCGGCATTCACCCCGACCGTCGCGCCATCGCGCAATACCGGCAACATACTGTTGCCACGCACCGTTACGCATTTGGCCTGGTCGAACTGCACGCCGTTATGCCGCAAGCTGCGCTTTCCAAAACGCAGGCTTGCTTTCTCGCTTTCCTCGATGACGAATCTTCCTGATCCAGCGGCCAATTCAACCTCGCGCAGAAAGGGGATCGACACCTCGTCCTCATTAACGGGGGTGTCGTCGTCCCAAAGGCTAATGTCCTTGAGTTCCGAATGCATTGGATCTCGCTCGTCATCTCGCGAAACGCCCACCGCCACGCGCCCGCGCAGCTGGTCGGTGCTGATGCGGAAGTATTCGGCAATACGGGAAATGTGCTTGTCCGACGGGTCAGCGATCTTGCCGCTGAGGATCCGGGACAACGTGGATTGAGGCACACCGGTGCGCCGGTGAAGCTCCGTGGGAGAGATCCGGTCGCGGTCCAGCAGCTCTCTTAAAACGATAGAAACATTGCGTTTTTGCATGACGCGGATAGTGACGGGAGACTTGGAGAATGGCAAATGCTTAATCGCATAAATGATGCATTTTTATGCATTTGACACCCTTTTTACCGCCTAAACGGACTCATCCCAGTGGCGAGACTCCCGTCATCATCGTTCCGCCCTCGAAAGCGGATTCCCTTAGGCTATTTCTAAACGTAAGATCCTTGATACCAAGTCGTGCATAACAGATACAAAAGGAAGAATCTGTCAATGGATACCTAAATGCACGCTAGGAAAATAAAAACTACTCAAGGAAATTTAAGTTTGATCTCAAAATTAACATCAAGAATCATCAGAAAACTTCGAAAATACTCAAAGTTACCTATAAGCTATAAATACAGAAGCTTTTCAATAAACTTGCCGGCACACCACCTGTTACCTGACTTTCAAAAACAACACCCAAAATATGATAGGTTCTTGCCACACTTAACACGCTATATCAATGACTCGGAAACCATCATAGATATAGGTGCCAATATCGGAGATTCATTAGCAGGCATGGCTGAACAGAACACCACTGCTAATTATATCTGCATTGAAGCTGATGATTCTTTTTACAGGCACTTAGAAGATAATGTCAAAAGAATAAAAACTTCAATAAACCACTTAAAAGTCACTACAATAAAAGCCCTGGTAGGAAAAAACATCTCCAACGTCTCACTTGACGGACAAAACGGGACAAAACACGCGATATTACAAAATGAGGGCGGCCTAAAATCGTCGCCACTGGATGAGCTGATCCCCAATGAATCCAACATACGCATCTTGAAAAGTGACGTTGACGGGTTCGATTACGATGTACTTGATTCTTCCATGGTAGTTATAAAAAAACACAACCCAATTCTTTTCTTTGAATGCCAATACGATCACGAATACCAAAAAGCAGGCTATTTAAAAACGCTCAGCGCGCTTCAGCACGCAGGCTATTGTGATTGGGTGATTTTTGACAACTTTGGCGAAATCGTCATTCGCACAGGCGAGATGAGCATTATCGTCCAGCTCATAAACTACATCTGGCAGCAAAACACTGGACGCTCTACACGAACAATTTACTACTACGACATTTTGGCAGTCCACAAAGAGGACTCTTCGCTCATAAACAAGGTTCTTGAAGAATACACTTCCCCTTTAACCTGACCATTTGTAGATATCCCCAAGCATGAGCGCCTACAATCCAACTCCGGCTGTCTGCGACTATAGATGCCAACCTTATAAATCTGCGATTACCTGCTTGGCGAACAGGCCTGCAGCCTTCAGCTCAGCGAGCAGTAGTAAAGCGAAGATTGGCTAGGCAATGTGCGATATGGAATAACACGGATGACTTCATGGCGAGATCAGAGCTTCTGGAGCAAGGTGCAGACATGCACCCTACTGGCGCTCATTGGGATGTTCACAAGCTACACCGACGCGCACTGGATAGAAGGAGCCTCATCCAATAGTAAGCGGGTCTTCAGCCGAGGCTTCGTTGTGCTCTGCGCAATAGTGGCTGGGATTGAGCTGGCAGTGCTCAACCACTTCTATGCTTCGCCCGGATGAGGTGACCGCGGGGAATGGCCGGCCCTGATATCGTCCCGCCCTTAAATCAAAATGGAAACATCGACGAATGGACTCATGGAAAACGCTGACAATCGCTGTCATGGTGCTGATGGGCAATCAGGCAGTGGCGGCAGAAAATGCCAACCCCTTCGATAAAGCGCTGATGTACTCCACGTTCGTGCCAACCATCTTGGTTGCAGGTACTACTTCTCTCACGACCGAAGCGCCAAAGCTTTTTACATCATCGAAAACCGACGCCCTTGCGTTTATCGGTTCGGACGGCGAAATCCGCGGGGCCGAGTTTGAACGGGCATCTCGGTACTATCATTCGACCTACCCCGCGCCGCTTATGTCCGACATGCAACTGGCCAAGGCTATCGCCGTTTCGTACTGAGAGAGGCGTCCATATTCAGCACAGGCCGAAAGGCAAAAGGGGCGGTGCATTTAAATAAATGCGCCGCCCCTTTTTTACGTTTTACCTGGCCGTTTGCGACCTGCGAAGGGCCGACCTCGCGTGTTAACCTTGCGGCCATTGCAAAATCAGCAGGGCCGAGCGCCCCACCTTTGCCCCACTCCTTTCAACGAATTTGCTAACTATCTGATGAGTAAACACACTTCCGATCTGTCCTCCCATACGCCAATGATGCAGCAATACTGGCGCCTGAAAAACCAGCACCCTGATCAGTTGATGTTCTATCGCATGGGCGACTTCTACGAGATCTTCTACGAAGACGCGAAGAAGGCCGCCAAGTTGCTGGACATTACCTTGACCGCGCGCGGGCAGTCGGCGGGACAGTCAATTCCAATGTGTGGGATTCCTTACCATTCGTTGGAAGGCTATCTGGTCAAGCTGGTGAAGCTGGGCGAGTCGGTGGTGATCTGTGAGCAGATCGGCGACCCGGCGACCAGCAAGGGGCCGGTAGAGCGTCAGGTGGTGCGCATCATTACACCGGGCACGGTGAGTGATGAGGCGCTGCTGGATGAGCGTCGCGATAACCTGATCGCTGCGGTGTTGGGCGATGAACGGCTGTTCGGCCTTTCCGTGCTGGACATCACCAGCGGCAATTTCAGCGTGCTGGAGATCAAGGGCTGGGAGAACTTGCTGGCGGAACTGGAGCGCATCAATCCTGTGGAACTGCTGATCCCGGACGATTGGCCGAAGGACCTGCCGGCGGAAAAACGTCGTGGGACCAAGCGCCGTGCGCCGTGGGATTTCGAGCGTGATTCGGCGCTCAAAAGCCTGTGCCAGCAGTTCTCGGTACAAGACCTGAAAGGCTTCGGCTGCGAAACCCTGACCCTGGCCATCGGCGCCGCCGGTTGCCTGCTCAGCTACGCCAAGGAAACCCAGCGCACTGCCCTGCCGCATTTGCGCAGCCTGCGCCATGAGCGCCTGGACGATACCGTGGTGCTCGATGGTGCCAGCCGTCGCAATCTGGAACTGGACACCAACCTGTCCGGCGGGCGTGACAACACGCTGCAATCGGTGGTCGACCGTTGCCAGACTGCCATGGGCAGCCGCCTTCTGACACGCTGGCTGAATCGTCCGCTGCGGGACCTGAGCGTGCTGCAAGCGCGTCAAACCTCTATTACATGCCTGCTGGATGGCTATCGCTTTGAAAAGCTCCAGCCACAGCTGAAAGAAATCGGTGACATAGAGCGGATCCTGGCACGGATTGGACTGCGAAATGCGCGCCCTCGTGACTTGGCACGCCTGCGCGACGCCCTTGGCGCCCTGCCGCAGTTGCAAGTGGCGATGACCGAGCTGGACACGCCGCACCTGCAACAGCTCGCAATCACGGCGGGCACCTACCCGGAACTGGCCGCGTTGCTGGAAAAAGCCATCATCGATAACCCGCCGGCGATCATCCGTGACGGTGGTGTATTGAAGACCGGTTACGACAGTGAGCTGGATGAACTGCAAGCCCTGAGCGAAAACGCCGGGCAGTTCCTGATTGACCTGGAAGCCCGCGAAAAAGCCCGCACCGGCCTCGCCAACCTGAAGGTCGGCTACAACCGCGTGCACGGCTACTTTATTGAGTTACCAAGCAAGCAGGCCGAGTCGGCACCGATCGATTATCAACGTCGCCAGACCCTCAAAGGCGCCGAGCGCTTTATCACACCGGAACTCAAAGAGTTCGAAGACAAGGCGCTGTCAGCCAAGAGCCGTGCCCTGGCTCGCGAGAAAATGCTTTATGAGGCCTTGCTCGAAGACTTGATCAGCCAACTGGCGCCGCTGCAGGACACTGCCGCCGCCCTGGCGGAGCTGGATGTATTGAGCAACCTTGCCGAACGTGCGTTGAACCTTGATCTCAACTGCCCACGCTTTGTCAGCGAACCGTGCATGCGCATCGTGCAGGGCCGCCATCCGGTGGTGGAACAGGTCTTGACCACGCCGTTCGTCGCCAACGACCTGTCCCTGGACGACGATACACGCATGCTGGTGATCACCGGTCCTAACATGGGTGGTAAATCGACCTACATGCGCCAGACCGCTTTAATCGTGTTGCTGGCGCATATTGGCAGCTTCGTGCCGGCGGCCAGTTGCGAACTGTCCCTGGTCGACCGGATTTTCACCCGGATCGGCTCCAGCGATGACCTCGCCGGTGGCCGCTCGACCTTTATGGTGGAAATGAGCGAAACCGCCAACATCCTGCACAACGCCACCGAACGCAGCCTGGTGCTGATGGACGAAGTGGGTCGCGGCACCAGCACCTTCGACGGTCTGTCCCTGGCATGGGCAGCCGCCGAGCGATTGGCGCATCTGCGGGCTTACACACTGTTTGCCACCCACTACTTCGAACTGACGGTGCTGCCGGAAAGCGAGCCACTGGTGGCCAACGTGCACCTCAATGCCACGGAGCACAACGAACGCATCGTGTTCCTGCATCATGTGTTGCCTGGGCCCGCCAGCCAAAGTTACGGACTGGCGGTGGCGCAATTGGCCGGAGTGCCGAACGACGTGATCGTGCGTGCCCGTGAACACCTCAGTCGCCTGGAAACCACGGCTCTGCCCCATGAAACCGTGGTTACCAGCCCAGCCAAGACCGCCAACAAACCTTCCGCGCCTCACCAAAGCGATATGTTCGCCAGCCTGCCACACCCCGTGCTGGATGAGCTGGCCAAGCTTGACCTGGACGGCTTAACACCGCGTAAAGCGCTCGAAATGTTATATGCACTGCAAGTTCGGATATAACGCAGACGCTTGCAAGCTGGTAGACTCTCGCGCGGTTTGGGATGCTGCGGGCTCTTAGCCTGGCCTGCAGACTATCGCTCCCGAACCTCGCGAGCCCTGCCACACAGGGTTTCGCTGCCGCCGCCTGAGGAGAAAATTAGAAATGACCTTCGTCGTTACCGACAACTGCATCAAGTGCAAGTACACCGACTGCGTCGAAGTGTGTCCGGTGGACTGCTTCTACGAAGGCCCGAATTTCCTGGTCATCCACCCGGATGAGTGCATTGATTGCGCCCTGTGTGAACCAGAATGCCCGGCCGTCGCTATCTTCTCCGAGGATGAAGTCCCGGCGGATATGCAGGAATTTATTCAGTTGAACGTCGAGCTGGCGGAGATCTGGCCGAACATCACTGAGAAGAAAGACTCGCTGCCTGACGCAGAAGATTGGGATGGTAAAAAAGGCAAGATCAAACACCTGGAGCGCTAATAGCGCCGCCGCCCAACTGAAAAAGCCCCTTTCCGGGGCTTTTTTGCATTCTGGAGCAGGCATTTACTTTTTTGCAGGCAAAAAAAAGGGGCGGTATGACCCGCCCACATTTTTTCCCTAGTCCCTTTATTCCTTTTCATCATCCTGATGAATCGCATCCTGCGACGTTCCCTGAGCCATCGTTCCTTAATGGCTGTGTCAATCCGTGGACACAGGACTGATGTTAGAGAGTTCCAAGGGAAGTTCAATGGGATCCAAATCGCCGACCGACACGTGATCGCTCTCTGGCGACGATAAATAATCTTTATATTTCATACAGATAGAAAATGCCTTCATCGATTTTAGCCGCACACGCCAGGTAAAAAACCCAAACACTTACGCAAAAGTAGGCGATTGCTTACACGCCTGATTGCGTAAATGCGCAACTAATATTCGTGGGCGGTTTTGCGAGCAAGAAAAAGCCCCGACAACGCGAGGCTTTTTTCGCTGCAACCTTTTCAGTCTTCGCTCACCGTAATCGTCGGCATTGCCGGTGCTGATGCTTCCTGCAGTACGATCCGCGCACCCACGTGACGGGCCAGCTCCTGATAAACCATGGCGATCTGACCATCAGGCTCGGCCGCAACAGTAGGTTTACCGCCGTCGGCCTGTTCTCGAATCGCCATCGACAACGGCAACGAAGCCAGCAACTCAACCCCGTACTGGGTCGCCAGCTTTTCACCGCCGCCTTCACCAAACAGATGCTCAGCGTGGCCGCAGTTGGAGCAAATGTGCACGGCCATGTTCTCCACGACACCCAGCACCGGGATGTTGACCTTACGGAACATCTCCACACCTTTTTTGGCATCGAGCAGCGCCAAGTCCTGGGGCGTGGTCACGATCACCGAGCCGGCCACAGGGACTTTCTGCGCGAGGGTCAGTTGGATATCGCCGGTGCCTGGCGGCATGTCGATGACCAGGTAATCCAAATCGCCCCAGGCGGTCTGCGTAACCAATTGCAGTAAGGCGCCGGAGACCATCGGGCCACGCCATACCATCGGCGTGTTGTCATCGGTCAGGAACGCCATGGACATGACTTCCACGCCAAGAGATTCGATAGGCACGAACCACTTCTGATCCTTGACCTTCGGCCGCGTGCCTTCTGCAATTCCGAACATCACGCCTTGGCTTGGACCATAGATATCAGCGTCTAGAATGCCCACTCGAGCGCCTTCACGGGCCAAGGCCAGGGCAAGGTTGGCAGCCGTGGTGGATTTCCCCACGCCGCCCTTGCCGGACGCCACGGCAATTACATTCTTGACGTTAGCCAGGCCCGGGATCTGCGCCTGAGCCTTGTGCGGCGCGATTACGCACTGGATGTCGACCTTGGCAGATGCCACACCATCCAGACCTTCAATGGCGATTTGCAGCATCTGCGCCCAGCCACTCTTGAACAGACCGGCGGCATAGCCCAGCTCCAGGTGGACCGACACCTGATCGCCCTGGACCTCAATGGCGCGTACACAACCGGCACTGACCGGGTCCTGATTCAAATAGGGGTCGGTGTACTGGCGAAGAACGGCTTCCACCGCTGCGCGATTCACGGCGCTCATGGGCTACTCCCGAAAAAAGACTGACTGAAACAGGCGGCTATCCTAACCGTTCCGGCCGCTTAACGGCATGCTTTCGAAGATGGGGAAGATGCTGAAACAGCGCCACGGGGTGAAATAAATTTCCTGGCGCTTTATAGTGGCCGACCTCCGTTTCATCAAGTAGCCGAGCCCCATGTCCGAGCCACGCAAGATCCTCGTCACCAGCGCCCTGCCCTATGCCAATGGTTCTATCCATCTTGGCCATATGCTTGAGTACATCCAGACCGATATGTGGGTGCGCTTCCAGAAGCATCGCGGCAACCAATGCATTTATGTCTGCGCGGACGACGCCCACGGTTCGGCCATCATGCTGCGCGCCGAAAAGGAAGGCATCACCCCGGAACAACTGATCGCCAATGTGCAGGCTGAACACAGCGCCGACTTTGCCGAGTTCCTGGTGGATTTCGATAACTTCCACTCGACTCACGCTGAAGAAAACCGCGAACTGTCGAACCAGATCTACCTGCGGCTGCGCGACGCCGGGCACATTGCCCAGCGTTCGATCACACAGTATTTCGACCCGGAAAAGAAAATGTTCCTGGCCGATCGCTTCATCAAGGGCACCTGCCCGAAATGCGGCACCGAAGACCAGTACGGCGACAACTGCGAAAAATGCGGTGCGACCTATGCGCCCACCGATCTGAAGGATCCGAAGTCGGCCATCTCCGGCGCCACACCGGTGCTCAAGGATTCCCAACACTTCTTCTTCAAGCTCCCGGATTTCCAGCAGATGCTGCAAACCTGGACCCGCAGCGGCACCCTTCAGGATGCCGTGGCCAACAAGATCGCCGAATGGCTGGATGCGGGCCTGCAACAGTGGGACATCTCGCGCGACGCGCCGTACTTCGGCTTCGAGATCCCAGACGAGCCAGGCAAGTACTTCTATGTGTGGCTGGACGCACCGATCGGCTACATGGCCAGTTTCAAGAACCTCTGCGACCGTACGCCGGAGCTGGACTTCGACGCGTTCTGGGGCAAGGACTCCACCGCCGAGCTGTACCACTTCATCGGCAAGGACATCGTCAATTTCCACGCACTGTTCTGGCCAGCGATGCTCGAAGGTTCGGGCTACCGCAAGCCTACTGGCATTGCCGTGCACGGCTACCTGACGGTCAACGGGCAGAAGATGTCCAAGTCCCGTGGCACATTCATCAAGGCGCGCACCTACCTGGACCACCTGTCCCCGGAATACCTGCGCTACTACTACGCATCCAAATTGGGCCGTGGCGTCGACGACCTCGACCTGAACCTGGAAGACTTCGTACAGAAGGTCAACTCGGACCTTGTGGGCAAAGTCGTGAACATCGCCAGCCGTTGCGCCGGATTTATCCACAAGGGCAACGCCGGCTTACTGGTGGCAGAAAATGCCGCACCGGAACTGACCGATGCGTTCCGGGCCGCCGCGCCAAGCATCGCCGACGCCTATGAAGCCCGCGACTTTGCCCGCGCGATGCGCGAGATCATGGGCCTGGCCGACCGCGCCAACGCCTGGATCGCCGATAAGGCCCCGTGGTCGTTGAACAAGCAGGAAGGCAAGCAGGCGGAAGTGCAGGCGATCTGCGCCACAGGTGTCAATCTGTTCCGCCAGTTGGTGATCTTCCTCAAACCGGTTCTGCCGTTGCTGGCAGCCGACGCGGAGGCGTTCCTCAATGTTGCGCCACTGACCTGGAACGACCACACCACCTTGCTCAGCAACCACCAGTTGAACGAGTTCAAGCCGCTGATGACCCGCATCGATCCCGTGAAAGTCCAAGCCATGACCGACGCTTCGAAAGAAGACCTCGTTGCTAGCCAGACCGACACCGGTTCGACTGCACCAACAGGCAATGGTGAATTGGCCAAAGACCCACTTTCTCCGGAAATCGAGTTTGACGCCTTTGCCGCCGTTGACCTCCGTGTTGCGCTTATCATCAAGGCGGAAGCCGTAGAAGGTGCCGACAAACTGCTGCGCCTGACGCTGGATATCGGTGACGAGCAACGCAATGTGTTTTCCGGGATCAAAAGCGCTTATCCGGATCCGTCCAAGCTCGATGGTCGCCTGACCATGATGATCGCCAACCTCAAGCCTCGAAAAATGAAGTTCGGTATCTCCGAAGGCATGGTGATGGCGGCCGGCCCTGGGGGTGAAGAGATCTACCTGCTGAGCCCTGATAGCGGCGCCAAGCCGGGTCAGCGCATCAAGTAACGCTGCAATACAGCCCTGTCGTCTCGGCGACAGGGCTATAGATAGCTTATGGCTGGATGACGCGGGCGTGTTGGGCCTGGTATTGCTGTGGACTCACACGCAAAGGTCCTACCTCACATGTTCGCGATGAGCCTGGACACCGGTCTCGGTTTTTGGCCGTTGCTGAGACTGTTCAGCGACTTACGCCAGCAGATCGCGGGCAATGACATTTTCCTACCTTTTCGCGGCCTACCGGTCGAGCTGATGGCGCTGGCATTCCGGGGCTTCAATGCAATGATCAAAACATGAGCCTGATTCAACGTATCGACGCACTGCTGCCGCAGACCCAATGCGGCAAGTGCGGACACCCAGGGTGCAAGCCTTACGCCGAGGGCATCGCCCAGGGCGAGGCCATCAATAAGTGCCCGCCGGGTGGGTATGAAACGATTGCGGGCCTGGCGCAGTTGCTGAGCCTGCCGCTGCTGGAACTGGACACCACCCGTGGCGAGGCACCTGCGCAGGTTGCGTATATCCGCGAGGCCGAGTGCATCGGGTGCACCAAGTGCATCCAGGCCTGCCCGGTGGATGCCATCGTCGGCGCTGCCAAGTTTATGCACACAGTGATTATCGACGAGTGCACGGGCTGTGACCTCTGCGTCGCGCCCTGCCCGGTAGACTGCATCGAGATGCGTCCTCCGATCACCGTACTGCCTATCGTAGGTGGCTTGGCGGCCAACGACGAAGAGCGGCATGAACGTGATATCAAGCGCAATCGCGCACGTTGGCGCTTCGAGCAACGTAACGCGCGCCTGCAACGGGAAGAGGACCACAAGCTCGCAGAACGTCTGGCGCGGGCCAAACGTCCAGCGCAGGTGACGCCTGTGCCGCTGGATGGAGCACAGGCCGCACAGGACGCGGCGGTGAAAAAAGCCAAAGTCAATGTCGCGATGAGCCGCGCTCAGTTGCATAAATCATTGAAAGCCTTCGGGCATCCGCCGACGTTTGACCAGCAATCCCAGTTGATCGTCCTACAACAACAGTTTGAGGCAGCTGAGCAGGCACTGGCCAAACTTGAACCCGCCAACATTCCCGCAGCGCCTGTGAGCAACACCGCTGGCCTCAAGCGCGCCAAAATCCAACTGGCGATGCGCCGCGCCGAATTGAAGAAAGCCCAGGATCAACAGGCCGATGCACAACAATTGGCCGATGCGCAAAACAAGCTCGATGAAGCCCAGCGTCAGGTAGATGCCCATGGTGCTTGACGTGTGGCTGGGCACGCCGCCAAGTATGGTTGTACTCACGCTATCGATGGGCGCTCGGAATTCAGACTTCGCGGTGACTGGTAGCAGGGTTCCAGGCTTGGGCCCACTATTCGAAACCACGTTGCTCGCCAACAAGGAATCTTCTGCCTCATGAACGCCGCAAAACGCCTGGAAATTTTCCGCAGACTTCACGAAGACAATCCGGAACCCAAGACCGAACTGGCATACTCCTCGCCGTTCGAGTTGCTGATTGCGGTGATCCTGTCGGCCCAATCCACGGACGTTGGCGTCAACAAGGCCACGGCCAAGCTGTATCCCGTGGCAAACACGCCAGAGGCGATTTATGCGTTAGGCGTGGATGGGTTGTCGGAATACATCAAGACCATTGGCCTCTACAACAGTAAGGCCAAAAACGTCATTGAGACCTGCCGCCTGCTGGTAGAGCTGCATGGAAGCGAAGTGCCGCAAACCCGTGAAGCATTGGAAGCCTTGCCGGGTGTGGGCCGCAAAACCGCCAACGTCGTGCTCAACACTGCATTCCGGCAACTGACCATGGCCGTGGACACTCATATCTTCCGGGTCAGCAACCGAACGGGCATTGCACGTGGCAAGAACGTGGTTGAGGTAGAAAAGCAGTTGATGAAGTTCGTGCCAAAGCCCTACTTGCTCGACTCCCACCATTGGCTGATCCTGCACGGGCGCTACGTTTGCCAGGCACGCAAGCCACGCTGCGGCAGCTGCCGCATCGAAGACCTGTGCGAATACAAGGACAAAACGTCGGACGATTGAGGGGGCATTAGTTTTCTCGATCAGTCGATTGAAAAAATCTTTTTTACCCGTTCATGGATTATCGTTATAAGGAGCGCCAACGGCAGTCTTACTCCGGAGTTAACGTTATGAGCACTGACAAAGAACAGTTGGATGTGGAAGACGACCTCGTTGAGTCGGATGATGATGGTGCAGAGGCTCCCGTGATAGAGGTCGCCAAGACCAATCTGAGCAAACGCCGTACTATCGACAATCTTCTGGAAGAACGACGCTTGCAAAAACAACTGGCCGACTACGACTTCGATCTCTAAGCCAGCGGTCGAGGGCCGGAAGCCTCCCTTACGGAGGCTTTTTTCTGCGGACTATGCTGGGCTAGGTGCAGCCTGCAAGTCTTCTATACCAAGCCGTTGCGCTGGGCCAGTTCGATCAAATCCACTAGGGAACGAGCATTGAGCTTAAGCAACAAGCGAGTCTTGTAGGTGCTGACTGTCTTGTTGCTGAGGAACATACCGTCGGCGATTTCCTTGTTCGTCCGACCCCGAGCCAGTTGCTGCAAGACCATCATTTCCCGGCCTGACAACCGCTCGACCATATCAGCCTCACTGGCGTTGCCCATGGTGGAGCGTACCGAGTTGAGTGCCTGGTTTGGAAAGTAGCTGTAACCCGACAAAACCGCTTTGATCGCACTCAGCAATTCGGTCAGGTCCTGCTGTTTGCACACATAACCCGCAGCGCCCGCCTGCATACAACGCATGGAAAAGTGACCTGGGGCCTGGGATGTGAGCACTAGCACCTTGAAGGGTATAGGTTGTTTGGCAGACGACAACCGGCAAATAACTTCCAGGCCATCGAGTTTGGGAATCCCAATATCCAATATGACAATGTCCGGCATATGCTCCCGCGCAAGTTGCAACGCATCGACACCGTTATTGGTCTCGGCAACGACCTCATAACCATGACGCTCCATTAGCATACGCACAGCAAGACGAATGACGGGATGATCATCCACGATCAGCACTTTATTCATGAGAAAGTCCAATTTCGCTGTTCGAATTATTTAGAGCAAGCACAATAGCCTAGTCGTTTCATAGTTGGCATAGCGTCCCCCCCCGAGCAACAGCAAGCAGAGACCCAACCCACAGCGATAAAGGAAACGCCCTACAAAAAAACACCGATTCGAATGTTTCCGGTTTTATGGAGCCTTTCAGACCTTTCCGTCCCATCACACATTTTGAGTAAAATTTCCAGGTTACCAAGGGCAGAACGTGAACGAGCCCCACACAACTATCAGGAAATGCCCCTTGTCTTTCGACTACGGATACTGGAGCTGGTGGAGAAAAGTCGGTAGTTTCAGTTCCATTTAACATATTTTTTTACATCCCTATTTACTACAGAGTCTTAGGTCTCTCACATGTTCTCCCGCACCCACTGAGTGAATTATCTGTAAGACTAGTTCCTATGCAGATGTAAAAAATTCATTCCCCCCTACAAACAATCGCAGACAGCACACAGCAATCGAGAAAAAAACACATTATTCGAATAAGTTTGAACACTAATTAAACAACGTTAAACAACACCGATCTATTTAGAATACTCAGGCAAAAAAAATGGCCCCTTGAACAAGGGGCCATTCTTCAAAACAAGCTAAACACTCAGAATAACGAGCGGCCTTTATTAGCGGCAATGCGCATGCGCAGTGCGTTCAACTTGATAAAGCCTGCTGCGTCAGCCTGGTTGTAAGCGCCGCCATCTTCTTCGAAGGTGGCGATGTTGGCATCGAACAACGAATCATCAGACTTGCGGCCGGTAACGATCACATTACCCTTGTACAGTTTCAGGCGCACAACGCCGTTCACGTGAGCCTGGGAGGCGTCGATCATCTGTTGCAGCATCAGACGCTCTGGGCTCCACCAGTAGCCGGTGTAGATCAGGCTGGCGTACTTGGGCATCAGCTCGTCTTTGAGGTGAGCCACTTCGCGGTCCAGGGTAATGGACTCGATGGCGCGGTGAGCGCGCAGCATGATGGTGCCGCCTGGGGTTTCGTAGCAGCCACGGGACTTCATGCCCACATAGCGGTTCTCTACGATGTCGAGACGGCCGATACCGTGTTCGCCACCGATACGGTTCAGGGTCGCCAACACAGTGGCCGGGGTCATTTCGACGCCGTCCAGTGCGACGATGTCGCCGTTGCGGTAGGTGAGCTCCAGGTACTGCGGCTTGTCTGGAGCGTTCTCCGGGGAGACGGTCCATTTCCACATGTCTTCTTCGTGCTCGGTCCAGGTGTCTTCCAGCACGCCGCCTTCATAGGAGATGTGCAGCAGGTTGGCGTCCATCGAGTACGGGGATTTCTTCTTGCCATGACGCTCGATCGGGATTGCATGCTTTTCAGCGTAATCCATCAGCTTTTCACGGGACAGCAGGTCCCATTCGCGCCAAGGGGCAATCACTTTCACGCCGGGCTTGAGCGCGTAGGCACCCAGCTCGAAACGTACCTGGTCGTTGCCCTTGCCGGTAGCGCCATGGGAAATGGCGTCAGCGCCGGTTTCGTTGGCGATTTCGATCAGGCGCTTGGCGATCAGCGGACGTGCGATGGAGGTACCCAGCAGGTACTCGCCTTCATAGACGGTGTTGGCGCGAAACATCGGGAAGACGAAATCGCGGACGAATTCTTCGCGCAGGTCGTCAATGTAGATCTCTTTCACGCCCATGGCTTGCGCCTTGGCACGTGCAGGTTCGACCTCTTCGCCCTGACCCAGGTCAGCGGTGAAGGTCACCACTTCACAGTTATAAGTATCCTGCAGCCACTTGAGGATCACCGAAGTGTCCAGGCCGCCGGAATACGCGAGAACGACCTTGTTTACGTCGGCCATGCCATCACTCCACGGGGTTGTACGGAAAGGCGTCGATTCTACCGATCAAAACCGTGGATTTACAGGGGCGCGACAGCAAATGAAGATAAAGCGACAGATTATGTCGAGCGAGCGACCGATGGTCGCACGTCAGGAGGTGTGTGCAGGGTTGCTCGGCCCCGCCGCCTGGGGCGCCGGTTTCTCGGGGACAGCCACACGTTCGAGCTGAATATTCACACGGCGGTTGCGGGCCCGGTTGGCGGCATTGGTATTGGGCGCCAAGGGGTAACTTTCGCCATGGAAACGCAGGGTAATCTGGGACTCCTGGATACCATTGGCCTTGAAGTAGTCCATCACCGCCAGCGCGCGGCGGCGTGAAACATCGCGATTGCTCAGGCGATTGCCACTGTTGTCCGAATGGCCATTCAATTCGACATGGTTGACGGTAGGATCCGCTTTCATGAATTCGAGAATCACTGCCAGCTTCTGCTTGGCCGCGGCGTCGAGCTCAATGCCCCCCCCAGGGAAGCCGACTTCAGTCTGCTTGACCTGATCGTAATTCATCGGCAACAACTTGGCCGTGCACAGCTGATAGTCGCTGTAGGCCTTGTTGAATTTCACCGGCAGCAGGCGAATTTCTGAATAGCCGCCCTCACGCCCATAGTGCCGCACGGTGGGCGAGCGGCCATCGAGCAAACCGTTGAACAGACGCCCAGCCTGGGCTTGAGAGCTGTTGAACAGCACATCACCGCTGCCAGCACGTACGGCACCGAGGTTGATGTCACCCCGACCGGGCTGCCAAGGGGCAGCGGCAGCCAACAAGGTGGCCGATCCTGCGCCCAGCGAGCCGTTATAGGCTTTCAGACGGAACGTCGCCTGCTCACCCGCCCGGCGCACGAACTCACCCGAACCGAAATCGGTGATCGGTTGGGTTAGGCGGCACTCGAACTTGTCGCCCTCTACTTTCCACTCAATATTCTCCAGACGTGTCTGGAACGTGAGGGCCATCGCAGGCAGGCTGGCGAACACACTGAGCAGGGCTAGATAATGCTGGCGCACGGGAGGCTCCACTGGTTTCTACAACACTTCAAAGCGTCATACATCGATAAGGCATACGAAAGGCTATCGGATGCATCCTGCAAAACTTGATAGCGAGTGCCTGCAAGAGTCTTTTCCGGTAGCATTCCCACCAGATTGACCCGCCTGGAATCCCCAATGTCCGACCGCCTGACCCTGCTGCGTCCCGACGACTGGCATATTCATCTTCGCGATGGTGCTGCGTTGCCCCAAACCGTGGCCGATGTAGCGCGTACGTTTGGCCGCGCCATCATCATGCCTAACCTGGTACCACCGGTGCGTAACGCCGCTGAAGCCGATGCCTATCGCCAGCGTATCCTCGCTGCACGACCGGCCGGCAGCCGCTTCGAACCGTTGATGGTGCTCTACCTCACCGACCGCACCCAGCCCGAAGAAATTCGCGAGGCCAAAGCCAGCGGTTATGTGCACGCCGCCAAGCTGTACCCTGCTGGCGCGACCACCAACTCCGACTCCGGCGTGACCAGTATCGACAAGATCCTGCCCGCCATCGAAGCCATGGCCGAAGTGGGCATGCCGCTGCTGATCCACGGTGAAGTTACCCGTGGCGACGTGGACGTGTTCGATCGCGAGAAGATCTTCATCGACGAGCACATGCGCCGCGTGGTCGAGCTATTCCCGACCCTCAAGGTGGTGTTCGAGCACATCACCACGGCCGATGCCGTGCAGTTCGTCACCGAGGCCTCGGCCAACGTAGGCGCAACCATCACCGCCCATCACCTGCTGTACAACCGCAACCACATGCTGGTGGGCGGGATTCGGCCGCACTTCTATTGCCTGCCAATCCTCAAGCGCAATACCCACCAGGTGGCCTTGCTGGATGCCGCGACCAGCGGTAATCCGAAGTTTTTCCTCGGCACCGACTCCGCGCCTCACGCCCAGCACGCCAAGGAAGCCGCGTGCGGCTGTGCCGGTTGCTACACCGCTTATGCCGCCATCGAGCTGTACGCAGAAGCGTTCGAACAACGCAACGCCTTGGACAAACTCGAGGGTTTCGCCAGCCTCAACGGCCCACGTTTCTATGGCCTGCCGGCGAATACCGACCGCATTACCCTGGTCCGTGAAGACTGGACCGCCCCTGCCAGCCTGCCATTTGGCGAGCTGACCGTTATCCCGCTGCGCGCCGGTGAAACACTGCGCTGGCGCCTGCTGGAGGAAAGCAAGTGAGTGAAGACCATTACGATGACGACCAGGAACACGGCGGTGGCGGTTCGCGCCACCCGATGGCCGAACGTTTCCGTGGCTATCTGCCTGTCGTTATCGACGTAGAAACCGGCGGTTTCAATTGCGCCACCGACGCGCTGCTGGAAATTGCCGCGACGACCATCGGCATGGACGAACAGGGCTTTGTGTATCCAGAACACACCCACTTCTTCCGCGTCGAGCCGTTTGAAGGTGCCAACATTGAAGCGGCAGCCCTGGAGTTCACAGGGATCAAGCTTGATCACCCACTGCGCATGGCGGTGAGTGAAGAAGCAGCGCTGACCGATATCTTCCGTGGAGTGCGCAAGGCGTTGAAGGCCAATGGCTGCAAACGCGCGATCCTGGTCGGGCATAACAGCAGCTTCGACCTGGGTTTCCTGAACGCAGCCGTGGCGCGGTTGGACATGAAGCGCAACCCGTTTCACCCGTTCTCCAGCTTCGACACCGCAACCCTTGCCGGCCTCGCCTACGGTCAGACCGTATTGGCCAAAGCCTGCCAGGCCGCCGGTATCGATTTCGACGGTCGCGAAGCCCACTCGGCCCGATACGACACAGAAAAGACAGCTGATCTGTTCTGCGGCATCGTCAACCGCTGGAAGCAGATGGGCGGCTGGGAAGACTTCGGCGACTGAGTTCAAATCCCGCCTATAAAAAAACCGGCCTGTCACAGGCCGGTTTTTTTGTACCTCGATTCTGGCTTACAGCTTGCCAGCGTTCTCGGTCAGGTAAGCCGCAACGCCTTCTGGCGAAGCGTTCATGCCTTTGTCGCCCTTCTTCCAGTTGGCAGGGCACACTTCGCCGTGCTCTTCGTGGAATTGCAGAGCGTCGACCAGGCGAATCAGCTCTTCCATGTTACGGCCCAGCGGCAGGTCGTTGATGATCTGCGAGCGGACAACGCCTTTGTCATCGATCAGGAACGCGCCACGGAAAGCCACGCCGCCTTCGGACTCAACGTCGTAAGCCTTGGCAATGTCGTGCTTCATGTCGGCAGCCATGGTGTATTTGACTTTGCCGATGCCGCCATCGTTGATGGCAGTGTTGCGCCAGGCGTTGTGGGTGAAATGGGAGTCGATGGAAACGGCGACCACTTCAACGTTACGCGCCTTGAAATCGTCCATGCGGTGGTCCAGAGCGATCAGCTCCGAAGGGCAGACGAAAGTGAAGTCCAGCGGGTAGAAGAACACCAGGCCGTATTTGCCTTTAATGGCTTCAGACAGTTTGAAGCTGTCAACGATTTCGCCATTGCCGAGCACGGCAGGTACGTCGAAATCCGGGGCTTGTTTGCCGACGAGTACGCTCATTAGGTATCTCCTGATGTAAGGGTGACGATTGAAGTAAAAGGACCGGCCCTGAGTCTGCCGCATTCAAGCGACAGCCCTGTGACGCAGTCACGCTTCGTGAAGACCGACCATCATACACTGAAAAAACCGTTCGTCAGCGTGAGGGCGGTGCGGGCAAATACCCTACGAATCTACTTTGACAATCATTCTCGTTAACATTAAGATCCATCGCACTTAAGCCTTAACCCCGCGACGGTTCTCCCTATGTATGTGTGCCTCTGTACTGGCGTCACCGACGGACAAATCCGCGAAGCAATCTATGAAGGTTGCTGCAGCTACAAGGAAGTGCGTGAAACCACCGGCGTTGCCAGCCAATGTGGCAAATGTGCCTGCCTCGCCAAGCAAGTGGTACGGGAAACCCTGACGCAGCTGCAGACAGCCCAGGCAGCACTGCCCTACTCAGCAGAATTTACACACGCTTAAATGAGCGTGTTTTAAAGAGCCGGACTTAGTGTCCGGTTTTTTTATGCCTGTAATTCAATTAGTTAGCCCCAAGACGCGGAACACAAACATTCTTATTCCGATTAATTTTCATTTATTATTCAATAACTTAGGTTTGACACTGAGGTTTTCGCCGCTCAAACTCCGCCCTATACACAGCTATTACAGGGCAGGACCCCAGTCATGAAAGGCGACATCTCAGTCATCCAGCAACTCAACAAAATCCTTGCCAATGAACTGGTCGCGATCAATCAGTACTTTCTGCATGCACGCATGTACGACGATTGGGGCCTGGAAAAGCTTGGCAAGCGCGAATACAAAGAATCCATCAAAGCCATGAAGGATGCAGACGCGCTGATCAAGCGCATTCTGTTCCTGGAAGGCCTACCGAACGTCCAGGACCTGGGCAAGCTGAACATCGGCGAGCACACCCAGGAAATGATCGGCAGCGACCTGGGCTTTGAACGCAAGAGCCACAGCGACCTCAAGGCAGCAATCGCTCACTGCGAAGCCCAAGGCGATTTCGGCAGCCGCGAATTGCTGGAAGATATCCTGGAAGATCAGGAAGAACACATCGACTGGCTGGAAACCCAATTGGGCCTGATCGACAAGGTCACCCTGGAAAATTACCTGCAATCGCAGATGGGCGAATAAGCCTTATCGGCTTGCCGGTAAAACCCCACAAAAAAGCCCCGCTCTCTCACGAGAAGCGGGGCTTTTTATTGCAGGCGAATCAAGCGTCAGTCTTGGCCGCCGCATTTGCCGCTGCGTCTTTGATCAGCGTCTGCAACGAACCATCAGCTGCCATTTCAGTGATGATATCGCTACCGCCAACCAGCTCACCGGCTACCCACAGCTGTGGGAAAGTCGGCCAGTTGGCGTACTTCGGCAGGTTGGCGCGGATTTCCGGGTTTTGCAGGATATCCACGTAAGCGAACTTCTCGCCACACTGCATAACAGCCTGGGAAGCCTTCGCGGAGAAACCGCACTGAGGAGCGTTAGGGGCGCCCTTCATGTAAAGCAGAATGGTGTTATTGGCAATCTGCTCTTTGATCGTTTCGATGATATCCATGGAACACCTCGGCTGGAACTTTGCGACTCACAGGTCGGCACGGTGGCGCATTGTAACGCAAAATTCCAGCCGGGTGCTCAGGCCGCTGCTACCTGGACCGGAACGCCATTGAGCGCAGCGTTCCCCGATAGCTCATCCAACTGCCGCTCGTCGGTCAAGTCATTCGCGCTCGCCCCCGGTTGCCCGCTGGCGATGGTCATCTGGACGCCCGGGCGAGCGTGACCCCAGCCATGGGGCAGGCTGACGACCCCGGGCATCATCTCCAGACTGGCCAGCACCTCTACCTCGATCATGCCAATGCGCGAACTCACGCGAACCCGCTGACCATCACTCAGTTGCCGACTGACAAGGTCATCGGGATGCATCAGCAATTGATGTCGGGGCTTGCCCTTCACCAAGCGATGATAATTATGCATCCAAGAATTATTGCTGCGCACATGCCGACGGCCGATCAGCAGCAGTTCGTCAGCCATGGGCAGCGGCTGCGCGGCGAAGCGCGCCAGGTCGGCAAGAATCACAGCGGGCGCGGCCTGAACCTTACCGTCAGCCGTTTTCAAGCGCGCAGAAAGATTGGGCTGCAACGGCCCCAAATCCACGCCATGGGGGTGATCGGCCAGCATCGCAACCGACAGTTTATGACTCGACGCATCACCATACGCCCCGGCACGCAGTCCGAAGTCGATCATCTTGGCCGGCGGCATCGTCGGTTTAAGCACAACACCGGTCTGCGCCGCAAAGGCGGTGGCCAGACCGACGAAAATTTCCCAGTCATGCAAGGCCCCTTCGGGCTTGGGCAAGATCGCGCGGTTGAAACGGGTGACGTTACGCACCGCAAACATGTTGAAGGTGGTGTCGTAGTGATCGTTTTCCAGGGCCGAGGTGGACGGCAAAATCAGATCGGCGTACCGAGTGGTCTCGTTGATGTAAAGATCGATACTGACCATGAACTCCAACCCATCCAGCGCCTGCTCCAACTGGCGACCGTTAGGGGTCGACAGCACAGGATTGCCCGCTACCGTGACCAATGCGCGAATCTGCCCTTCGCCTTCAGTAAGCATTTCTTCAGCCAGGGCCGACACCGGCAACTCGCCGCCGTACTCCGGACGCCCGGAAACCCGGCTTTGCCAGCGGTTGAAATGCCCCCCGCCGGTCGACGCCACCAGGTCCACCGCGGGCGTAGTGCACAAGGCGCCGCCAACCCGGTCCAGGTTGCCGGTGACCAGGTTGATCAACTGCACCAACCAATGGCAGAGCGTGCCAAACGCCTGGGTCGACACACCCATACGCCCATAACACACAGCCTTGTCCGCTGCGGCAAAGTCCCGCGCTAATTGGCGGATCTGTTCGGCAGGCACCGCACACTGGCGGCTCATGGCCTCGGCAGTAAAGCCTGCGATAGCACGGCGAACGTCCTCAAGACCGTCTACCGGTAAATGACTGGGGCGTGTCAGGTTTTCGGTAAACAAGGTGTTGAGCACACCGAACAACAGCGCCGCATCCCCACCCGGCCGCACGAATAGGTGTTGATCAGCAATCGCCGCCGTTTCACTGCGCCGAGGGTCTACCACCACCACTTTGCCGCCCCGGGACTGAATGGCCTTAAGGCGCTTCTCCACATCTGGCACGGTCATAATGCTGCCGTTGGAAGCCAGCGGGTTGCCACCCAGGATCAGCATAAAGTCGGTGTGATCGATGTCCGGGATCGGCAGCAGCAGACCATGGCCGTACATCAAGTGGCTGGTGAGGTGATGAGGCAACTGATCCACAGAGGTCGCGGAATACCGATTGCGCGTCTTGAGCAGGCCGAGGAAGTAGTTGCTGTGAGTCATCAGCCCATAGTTGTGCACGCTGGGGTTGCCCTGATACACCGCCACCGCATTCTGCCCGTGCCGGGCCTGGATACCCGACAGCCGCTCGGCGACCAAGGAAAACGCTTCGTCCCACGGGATCGCTCGCCATTCGCTGCCCGTTCGCAACATCGGCTGGTGGAGGCGGTCCGGGTCATTCTGGATATCCTGCAACGCCACCGCCTTTGGGCAGATATGACCACGGCTGAAGGTGTCCAACGCGTCGCCCTTGATCGAGGTAATCGCCAGGCTGCCGTCTTCGGCTTGGGTAGTTTCCAGGGTCAAGCCACAGATGGCTTCACATAGATGGCACGCACGGTGATGGAGAGTCTTGGTCATGGCCAGTCTCTTTATAGGGGCTTTGGTCTGACTATGGGCCGCGACCATGACAGACGCCAGTATCGTTCGTCCTGTGAATCGGCGAGCATTAGGCCAGGCCATGACCAAGCATGAGCAAATGTTACAAAACCCTGTATACAGCCCCGGAAACCGACGCAGCCTGATCCGAGCCCGCCCCCGCGCATTGCAAAAGGTTGCGACGCCAGTGTACAAATGGCCCGCTGCCGTCAGGAAATCGTCTTCAAAAGCGCTCTCGCGCCCTTCTTGAACACCCCTAAAAACGTAGCCCTATTGGTAAGACGCGACATTTAATGTCAATATCGCGCCTTCCCCTATTTCGTCGCCCCGTGCGGCTTTCGCCGCAGGTCTCGCCCGTTGTCACAATAAACAAGGCTTTGAGTATCTGCGGTCTGTTGCAAAAAGGTAGTTAATGATGAGCGCAAGGCACTTTCTCTCCCTGATGGATTGCACGCCCGAAGAGCTGGTCAGCGTGATCCGTCGAGGCATTGAGCTTAAAGACCTGCGTAACCGCGGCGTACTGTTCGAGCCTTTGAAAAACCGCGTCCTCGGCATGATTTTCGAGAAGTCGTCGACCCGCACCCGTGTGTCTTTTGAAGCCGGCATGATCCAACTAGGTGGCCAAGCCATCTTCCTGTCTTCGCGCGACACTCAACTGGGTCGTGGCGAGCCTGTCGCCGACAGCGCCCGCGTCATGTCGCGCATGCTGGATGCGGTGATGATCCGTACCTTTGCCCACAGCACCGTCACCGAATTTTCCGCCAACTCACGAGTTCCGGTGATCAACGGCCTGTCCGATGACCTGCACCCGTGCCAGTTGCTGGCTGACATGCAAACCTTCCTTGAGCACCGTGGCTCCATCCAAGGCAAGACCGTGGCCTGGATCGGTGACGGCAACAACATGTGCAACAGCTATATAGAAGCGGCGATCCAATTCGACTTCCAACTGCGCATTGCTTGCCCGCAAGGCTACGAGCCTGACGCGCGCTTCCTGGCACAGGCCGGCGATCGCGTCACCCTGGTGCGTGACCCACGTGACGCCGTGCTGGGCGCGCACCTCGTCAGCACCGACGTCTGGACCTCCATGGGCCAGGAAGACGAAACCGCCCAGCGCCTGGCCCTGTTCGCGCCGTACCAGGTAAATCGGGCCCTGCTCGACCTGGCTGCACCGGATGTGCTGTTCATGCACTGCCTGCCCGCTCACCGCGGCGAAGAAATTAGCCTCGACCTGCTTGACGATGAGCGCTCGGTCGCCTGGGACCAGGCCGAAAACCGCCTGCACGCTCAGAAGGCTCTGCTCGAATTCCTCGTCCCGCCTTCGTACCACCACGCATGAGCCAGCCACTTCTGCTGAACCTGCGCAATCTGGCATGCGGCTATCAAGATCAACGGGTGGTGCAGAACCTCAATCTGCACCTGAACGCGGGCGATATCGGCTGCCTGCTCGGCTCATCAGGCTGCGGTAAAACCACCACTCTGCGCGCGATTGCCGGTTTTGAGCCGGTGCATGAAGGCGAAATCAGCCTGGCAGGAGAAGTGATCTCCAGTGCCGGTTTCACCCTGGCACCGGAGAAGCGTCGCATCGGCATGGTGTTCCAGGACTACGCGCTGTTTCCCCACCTCAGCGTGGCCGACAACATCGCGTTCGGCATCCGCAAGCATCCACAAAAGGATCGCGTGGTTACCGAGTTGCTGGAACTGGTAAACCTGAAGAATCTGGGCAAGCGCTTCCCTCACGAACTGTCCGGCGGCCAGCAGCAACGTGTCGCCCTCGCCCGCGCCCTGGCGCCGGAGCCGCAACTGTTGCTGCTGGACGAACCCTTCTCCAACCTTGATGGCGAACTGCGGCGCAAGCTCAGCCATGAGGTGCGCGACATTCTAAAGGCGCGCGGCACCAGTGCGATCCTGGTCACCCATGACCAGGAAGAAGCGTTTGCCGTGAGTGATCAGGTCGGCGTCTTCAAGGAGGGCCGTCTGGAGCAGTGGGACACGCCCTACAACCTCTATCACGAACCTCAGACACCCTACGTCGCCAGCTTTATCGGCCAGGGTTATTTCATTCGTGGTCAGTTGAGCTCGCCCGAGTCCGTCAGCACCGAACTGGGTGACCTGCGCGGCAATCGCGCCTACACCTGGCCGACCGGTGGTGCGGTGGATGTGTTGCTACGCCCGGATGACATCGTCTACGCGCCGGACAGTGCATTGAAAGCCCGGATCGTCGGTAAGACGTTCCTCGGTGCATCCACCTTGTACCGTCTGCAGTTGCCGACCGGCGCGCAACTGGAATCGATTTTCCCCAGTCATGCCGACCATCAGGTGGGGTCGGATGTGGGGATTCGTGTAGCCGCTGAGCATCTGGTGCTGTTTCAGGCTTCGGGCAGCACCGCGGCGCAGATCCCTCGATCCGAGTCGGGCGTACGGCGCTACAACCCGGCACACTGAGTATTTGAAGAATACTGGTCATCATGTGGGAGGGAGCTTGCTCCCGATGGCAGTGGGTCAGCTGTAGATACACCGGCTGACCTACAGCGATAGTGAGCAAGCGCCCTCCCACATGGGTTCTCCAGGCGCCTGGGATTACGCCCGACCAATTTCTGCGAATATGGCCTGGGTGTGCTCCGCCAGCACCGCTGCCGACAACTCCACTTCCAAACCCCGTCTCCCCGCACTGACAAAAATCGTCGTGAACGGCTGCGCCGTCACATCGATAAACGTGCGCAAACGCTTCTTCTGCCCCAACGGACTGATGCCACCTAAAAGATAACCGGTAGAACGCTGCGCCGCGGCGGGGTCGGCCATTTCTACTTTTTTCACCCCCGCCGCGTGCGCCAGGGCTTTCAAGTCCAGACTTCCGACGACCGGCACCACAGCCACCAACAATTCGCCTTTTTCGCTGCTGGCCAACAAGGTCTTGAACACCTGCGCCGGGTCGAGGCTCAACTTTTCTGCGGCCTCCAGGCCATATGAGGCGGCCTTGGGATCGTGTTCATAACTGTGGATGCGATGTTCGGCGCGAACTTTTTTCAACAAATCCAATGCGGGGGTCATGGCGTCTCCGGCGGTGGCAAACAGGTGGCCAATTCTAGGCCAAGCCCGCGTAAAACGCTCTAATGCGCACCTCTCTTCAAACCATACTCCGTAGGGCAAGCATGATCATTCATCAAACCCATAGTTCGAAAGTGACTGACCGTTCACTTTCGACCTTTGACAGCGGTCATTCTTGTCTATATTTTTTCGCTTACGAACACTGTAGTAATACACCTACAGTATTCCAGCAGTAAGCCGTGCCTTGGATGGGGATCCTCGTCACGGTGAAAATCGCGCCACCGCCCGTTGAGGCAGTGCGCCAGACAAGAACAACAATTGAGGTTTTCCATGACAACTGCTCTTCAACAGCCTTCACTTTCGAGCCAATGCATGGCCGAGTTCCTGGGGACTGCGCTTCTGATCTTCTTCGGTACAGGATGTGTCGCTGCCCTCAAGGTCGCGGGTGCCAGCTTTGGGTTATGGGAAATCAGCATCATCTGGGGTATCGGCGTCAGCATGGCGATCTACCTGAGCGCCGGTATTTCCGGGGCTCACCTCAACCCAGCAGTCAGCATCGCTCTATGCCTTTTCGCCGATTTCGAAAAGCGCAAACTGCCCTTCTACATCCTCGCCCAAGTGGCCGGCGCATTCTGCTCAGCGGCGCTGGTGTACACGCTCTATAGCAATCTGTTTTTCGATTACGAACAAACCCATCATCTGGTACGCGGCACTCAAGCCAGCCTGGAATTGGCGTCGGTGTTCTCCACCTACCCTCATGCCCTGCTGAGCACTGCACAGGCTTTCCTGGTGGAAATGGTCATTACGGCGATTCTGATGGGCGTGATCATGGCCCTGACCGATGACAATAACGGCCTGCCACGCGGCCCGTTGGCGCCACTGCTGATCGGCCTGCTGATTGCGGTAATTGGCAGCGCCATGGGCCCGTTGACCGGCTTTGCGATGAACCCGGCACGGGATTTCGGGCCCAAGCTGATGACCTTTTTCGCTGGTTGGGGTGAAATGGCCTTCACTGGCGGCCGCGATATTCCTTACTTCCTGGTGCCGATTTTCGCGCCGATTGTCGGCGCATGCCTGGGTGCTGCGGCCTATCGCGGGCTGATTGCCCGTCATCTGCCGAGCGCCGCACCTGCTGTCGCCGAAACCCAAGACACCGCCGTCACTGGCGAAACCCGTATTTCCTGATAATACCGCCTGGTCCCTACTGCCCTTCTAGTGGCCCAGGCTGTTGATCCACTCCCTTATTTCTCGTCCAAGGCAATCGACATGACCGACATTCAGAATAAGAACTACATCATTGCCCTTGATCAGGGCACCACCAGTTCCCGGGCAATCATCTTCGATCGTGACGCCAACGTGGTCTGCACCGCCCAGCGTGAGTTCACTCAGCACTACCCACAGCCAGGGTGGGTTGAACATGACCCGATGGAAATCTTCGCTACCCAGAGCGCGGTGATGGTCGAAGCCCTGGCACAAGCCGGCCTGCACCACGACCAGGTCGCCGCCATCGGTATCACCAACCAGCGTGAAACCACCGTAGTGTGGGACAAAATCACCGGCCGCCCGATCTACAACGCCATCGTGTGGCAGTGCCGCCGCAGCACCGAGATCTGCCAGCAGCTCAAGCGTGATGGCCACGAGCAATACATCAACGACACCACCGGCCTGGTCACCGACCCGTACTTTTCCGGTACCAAGCTCAAGTGGATCCTCGATAACGTCGAAGGCAGCCGTGAGCGCGCGCGCAACGGCGAACTGCTGTTCGGCACCGTGGACAGCTGGCTGATTTGGAAATTTACCGGCGGCAAAACCCACGTCACCGATTACACCAACGCCTCGCGCACCATGCTCTTCAACATCCACACCTTGGAGTGGGATGCGAAGATGCTGGAGATCCTCGACGTTCCTCGCGAAATGCTGCCGGAAGTGAAGTCCTCTTCGGAGATCTACGGCCGCACCAAGAGCGGCATCGCCATCGGCGGTATCGCCGGTGACCAGCAAGCGGCGCTGTTCGGCCAGATGTGCGTGGAAGCCGGCCAGGCCAAGAACACCTACGGCACCGGCTGCTTCTTGCTGATGAACACCGGCGACAAAGCGGTGAAATCCAAGCACGGCATGCTCACCACCATCGCCTGCGGCCCGCGTGGCGAAGTGGCCTACGCACTCGAAGGCGCGGTCTTCAACGGCGGCTCCACTGTGCAGTGGCTGCGTGACGAGTTGAAGATCATCGCCGACGCCACCGACACCGAATACTTCGCCGGCAAGGTCAAGGACAGCAATGGCGTGTACCTGGTCCCCGCCTTCACCGGCCTGGGCGCTCCGTACTGGGACCCCTACGCCCGTGGCGCACTGTTCGGCCTGACCCGTGGCGTACGCGTGGATCACATTATTCGTGCAGCCCTGGAGTCGATTGCCTACCAAACCCGTGACGTTCTCGATGCCATGCAGCAGGACTCCGGCGAACGCCTCAAGGCCCTGCGTGTGGACGGCGGCGCGGTAGCCAACAACTTCCTGATGCAGTTCCAGGCCGATATCCTCGGCACCCAGGTCGAGCGCCCGCAAATGCGCGAGACCACGGCATTGGGCGCCGCCTATCTGGCCGGCCTGGCCTGTGGATTCTGGGGCAGCCTGGACGAGTTGCGAGGCAAGGCAGTGATCGAGCGCGAATTCGAACCACAGCTCGATGAAGCAGCCAAAGAAAAACTCTACGCTGGCTGGCAAAAAGCTGTCAGCCGCACCCGCGACTGGGAACCGCACGAAGGCGCCGAATAAGCCAAGCTCCGGTTGTAACTGGCCGGGAGCGGATTCCTGCGTCATCATGGGCCACTTTTGTATGGCAGCCCAAAGGACGCCCCATGAATCTGCCTCCCCGCCAACAACAAATCCTCGAACTGGTCCGCGAGCGCGGCTACGTCAGTATCGAGGAAATGGCGCAGCTATTTGTTGTCACCCCGCAAACCATCCGCCGCGATATCAATCAGCTGGCGGACGCCAATTTGCTGCGCCGCTACCACGGCGGCGCGGCCTATGACTCCAGTGTCGAAAACACCGCGTACGCCATGCGTGCCGACCAGATGCGCGACGAGAAACAGCGCATCGGCGAGGCCATTGCCGCGCAAATCCCCGACCACGCCTCGCTGTTCATCAATATCGGCACCACCACCGAGTCAATCGCCCGTGCGCTGCTGAATCACAACCACCTGAAAATCATCACCAACAACCTCAACGTCGCCACCATGCTCAGTGCCAAGGATGACTTTGACGTGCTGCTGACCGGCGGCAACGTGCGGCGTGACGGCGGTGTGGTGGGCCAGGCCAGCGTGGACTTCATCAACCAGTTCAAGGTCGACTTTGCCTTGGTGGGTATTAGCGGCATTGATGAAGATGGCAGCTTGTTGGATTTCGATTACCAGGAAGTCAGGGTTTCCCAGGCGATCATCGCCAATGCCCGCAAAGTGATCCTGGCGGCGGACTCGAGCAAATTTGGGCGCAATGCCATGATTCGTTTAGGGCCGATCAGCCTGGTGGACTGCCTGGTGACGGATCAGCAGCCGGTGCCGGCGCTGGTGCAGTTGCTGAATGACCATAAGGTTCGCCTGGAAGTCGTATAGCGTCTGCACTGACGTCATCGGGGGCAAGCCCCCTCCCACCCTTCGAGCTGTGAATACGCTCGAATGTGGGAAGGGGCTTACTCCCACAATGGCGCGCCATCACACACCCTTTTCCTCAAGCCTTTCCAAGGCTCATGTTCACAATTCTTCCTTTCCCCACCCTTTGATGAGTTTTTTCAATCAAAGTCGAGTGGCTGTGCGCGCGTTTATCAGCTACCATTTTCGCAAATGAACATTAATGTTCGAATTCCAAGACGAAAAAATCGCGAGGCCAGCCGATGAACCCTTCCACCTTGCCTGCATCACCGCTTGCCGAAGTCTATGACGTTGCCGTAATCGGTGGCGGGATCAACGGCGTCGGCATTGCAGCAGACGCAGCCGGTCGCGGTTTGTCAGTATTCCTTTGCGAAAAGGACGACCTGGCCAGCCACACCTCCTCCGCCAGCAGCAAGCTGATCCACGGCGGCCTGCGCTACCTCGAACATTACGAGTTCCGCTTGGTGCGTGAAGCATTGGCCGAACGCGAAGTGCTGCTGGCCAAGGCCCCGCACATCGTCAAGCAGATGCGTTTTGTATTGCCGCACCGCCCGCACCTGCGCCCGGCGTGGATGATCCGCGCAGGTCTGTTCCTGTATGACCACTTGGGCAAACGCGAAAAGCTCGCCGGTTCCAAAAGCCTCAAGTTTGGCGCTGACAGCCCGCTGAAAAGCGAAATCACCAAGGGTTTCGAATACTCCGACTGCTGGGTCGATGACGCCCGCCTGGTGGTGCTCAACGCCATGGCCGCTCGCGAAAAAGGCGCGCACATTCACACCCAGACCCGCTGCATCAGCGCGCACCGCAGCAACGGTATGTGGGATATGAACATGGAACGCGCCGACGGCAGCCTGTTCTCGATCCGCGCCCGCGCTTTGGTGAATGCCGCCGGCCCGTGGGTCGCCAAGTTCATCAAGGAAGACCTGAAGCTGGATTCGCCCTACGGCATCCGCTTAATCCAGGGCAGCCACCTGATCGTGCCGAAACTGTACGAAGGCGCCCACGCGCACATCCTGCAGAATGAAGACCAGCGCATCGTCTTCACCATTCCGTACCTGAACCACCTGACCATCATCGGCACCACCGACCGCGAATACACCGGCGATCCGGCGAAAGTGGCGATCACCGAAGGTGAAACCGACTACATGCTCAACGTGGTAAACGCGCACTTCAAGAAACAACTGAGCCGCGATGACATCGTCCACACCTACTCCGGCGTACGACCGCTGTGCAACGACGAGTCGGATAACCCATCAGCGATCACCCGCGATTACACCCTGTCGGTGTCGGGCGGCGCAGGCGAGGCACCGATTCTGTCGGTGTTCGGCGGCAAGCTGACCACCTATCGCAAGCTCGCCGAGTCGGCGATGGCGCAATTGGCCCCGTATTTCACCCAAATGCGCCCAAGCTGGACCGCCAAGGCCAGCCTGCCGGGTGGCGAAGACATGACCTCACCAGAAGCCCTGGCCGAAGCCATTCGCCACAAATTCGACTGGGTGCCGAGCGAAATCGCACGCCGTTGGTCCACCACCTATGGCAGCCGCACATGGCGCCTGCTGGAAGGCGTGCAATCGCTGGCCGACCTGGGCGACCACTTGGGTGGTGGCCTGTATACCCGAGAAGTCGACTACCTGTGCGCCGAAGAATGGGTGACCCAACCTCAGGACGTGCTGTGGCGCCGTACCAAGCTTGGCCTGTTCACCACACCGGAAGAACAGGACAACCTGCAACGTTACCTGTCCCAAGTTGAGCAGAACCGCAGCAAGACTCAGGCGGCCTGACAGACTCTTCATACAAATGCCCCTGCGCCGCGAGGCCCAGGGGCTTTTTTATGCGCGCCAGGTCATTCGGTTTTCCGAACGCAACACTCCAAGCTATTCGGTTTGCCGGACCGTACAGTTACATATTTACCGTCACACAAAGTTAATCATCATATAAATCATACGGTTAGCCATTTAGCCCTGGCCTGGCACGACTCATGCTCTACACTCTTGGACGATTGCCTGGGACGCCTCAGGAGCCGTCACGGGCATTCGCTGTACAAGAGAGCCGTCTAACTGGCTTCATAAAAAAAACAAATGTCGAGGAAGTATTGATGCGCATCGTTCCCCATATCCTGGGCGCAGCTATCGCTGCTGCTCTGATCAGCACTCCAGTTTTTGCCGCCGAACTCACCGGCACACTGAAGAAAATCAACGACTCCGGCACCATCACCCTCGCGCACCGCGACAGCTCCATTCCGTTTTCCTACATCGCGGATGGTTCGGGCAAACCGGTTGGCTACTCCCACGACATCCAAGTAGCTGTCGTCGAGCAACTGAAAAAAGACCTGAACAAGCCCGACCTGAAGACCAAGTACAACCTGGTCACCTCGCAAACTCGTATTCCGCTGATCCAGAACGGCACTGCGGACCTTGAGTGCGGCTCCACCACCAACAATGCCGAGCGCGCTCAGCAAGTCGACTTCACCGTCAACATCTTCGAAATCGGCACCCGCCTACTGGTCAAGAAAGACAAGGACGGCAAGCCGTCTTACGCCGACTTTGCCGACCTGAAAGGCAAGAACGTCGTGACCACCGCTGGCACCACGTCCGAGCGCATCATCAAAGCGATGAACGCTGACAAGCAGATGGGCATGAACGTCATTTCCGCCAAAGACCACGGCGAATCCTTCCAAATGCTCGAAAGCGGCCGCGCCGTTGCGTTCATGATGGATGACGCCCTGCTGGCCGGCGAAGAAGCCAAGGCGAAGAAGCCGGATGATTGGGTAATCACCGGTACTCCACAGTCCTTCGAAGCCTACGCCTGCATGGTTCGCAAAGGCGATCCAGACTTCAAGAAAGCCGTAGATGGCGCCATCACCGCCCTGTACAAATCCGGTGAAATCAACAAGATCTACAGCAAATGGTTCGAGAGCCCGATTCCACCTAAAGGCCTGAACCTGAACTTCCCAATGAGTGACAAGGTTAAAGAGCTGATCGCCAACCCAAGCGACAAGCCAGCGCCTGACGTAAAAATCTGACACTGATCTAACCTTATCTCCTGAGGGAGCAACCCTCCCTCAGGCGTCTGTAATTACCTGCTGGATTTAACTTGGAACACTCGACCTGGCGGTTTTCGAGCCGATCGTGTGTGCCTGGCGTTCATCGCCAGGAGGGAATGGATTTTCCCCAAGCGGGTGCTTGTACATCGATCGATCTCGAGGGGAGACCCTAATGAATTACAACTGGGACTGGGGCGTGTTCTTCAAGTCCACCGGCGTGGGCAGCGAGACTTATCTCGACTGGTACATCGCCGGCTTGGGCTGGACCATTGCCATCGCTGTCGTGGCATGGATTATCGCCTTGCTGCTGGGCTCCATTCTGGGGGTCATGCGCACTGTGCCAAACCGCCTCGTATCGGGCATCGCGACCTGCTACGTGGAACTGTTTCGTAACGTGCCGCTGCTGGTTCAGCTGTTCATCTGGTATTTCCTGATACCCGACCTGCTGCCGCAAAACCTGCAGGACTGGTACAAACAAGACCTGAACCCGACCACCTCGGCCTACCTGAGCGTCGTCGTGTGCCTTGGCCTGTTCACCGCCGCCCGCGTGTGTGAGCAAGTGCGCACCGGCATCCAGGCTTTACCACGTGGCCAGGAATCCGCTGCGCGCGCCATGGGCTTCAAGCTGCCGCAGATCTACTGGAACGTGCTGCTGCCGCAGGCCTACCGCATCATCATTCCGCCGCTTACCTCGGAATTCCTCAACGTGTTCAAGAACTCCTCCGTGGCGTCCTTGATCGGCTTGATGGAACTGCTGGCACAAACCAAGCAGACCGCCGAGTTCTCGGCCAACCTGTTTGAAGCCTTCACCCTGGCCACGCTGATCTACTTCACCCTGAACATGAGCCTGATGCTGCTGATGCGCGTGGTCGAGAAGAAAGTCGCAGTGCCCGGCCTGATCTCCGTGGGGGGTAAATAATGGAACTCGATTTCAGCGGCATCATCCCCGCGATCCCAGGCCTGTGGAACGGCATGGTCATGACCTTGCAGTTGATGGTCATGGGCGTGATCGGCGGTATCGCCCTGGGCACGATCCTGGCGCTGATGCGCCTGTCGTCCAGCAAACTGCTGTCGCGCCTGGCCGGCGCCTATGTGAACTATTTCCGTTCGATCCCGTTGCTGTTGGTGATCACCTGGTTCTACTTGGCCGTACCGTTCGTACTGCGCTGGATCACCGGCGAAGACACACCCATCGGAGCGTTCACCTCCTGCGTCGTGGCCTTCATGATGTTCGAAGCCGCGTACTTCTGTGAGATCGTGCGGGCCGGCGTGCAGTCGATTCCCAAGGGCCAGATGGGCGCAGCGCAAGCGATGGGCATGACCTATGGCCAGACCATGCGTCTGATCATCCTGCCCCAGGCGTTCCGCAAGATGACCCCGTTGCTGCTGCAACAGAGCATCATCCTGTTCCAGGACACCTCGCTGGTCTACACCGTGGGCCTGGTGGACTTCCTCAACTCCGCCCGCTCCAACGGCGACATCATCGGCCGCTCCAATGAGTTCCTGATCTTTGCCGGTGTCGTCTACTTCATCATCAGCTTTTCCGCCTCGCTGCTGGTCAAGCGTCTGCAAAAAAGGTTTGCCGTATGATCTCTATCAAGAACATCAACAAGTGGTATGGCGACTTCCAGGTGCTGACCGATTGCAGCACCGAGGTCAAAAAAGGCGAAGTGATCGTGGTGTGCGGGCCTTCGGGCTCGGGTAAATCCACCCTGATCAAATGCGTCAACGCGCTGGAACCGTTCCAGAAAGGCGACATCGTGGTCGACGGCACCTCCATCGCCGACCCGAAGACCAACTTGCCGAAACTGCGCTCGCGCGTGGGCATGGTGTTCCAGCACTTCGAACTGTTCCCGCACCTGACCATCACCGAAAACCTGACCATCGCACAGATCAAGGTGCTCGGCCGCAGCAAGGAAGAAGCCACCAAGAAAGGCCTGCAACTGCTGGAGCGCGTCGGCCTGTCGGCGCACGCCCACAAGCACCCTGGCCAACTCTCTGGCGGCCAACAACAACGTGTGGCGATTGCCCGCGCCCTGGCCATGGACCCGATCGTCATGCTGTTCGACGAACCGACCTCGGCCCTGGACCCGGAAATGGTCAACGAAGTGCTGGACGTGATGGTGCAATTGGCCCAGGAAGGCATGACCATGATGTGCGTAACCCACGAAATGGGCTTTGCCCGTAAAGTGGCCGACCGCGTGATCTTCATGGACGCCGGCAAGATCATCGAAGACTGCCCGAAAGAAGAATTCTTCGGCGACATCAGCGCCCGCTCCGAGCGTGCGCAGCACTTCCTTGAGAAAATCCTGCAGCACTAAGCACTACATAGCTCCTGCTGTAGAAACAGGGCCAATGTGGGAGGGGGCTTGCCCCCCGATAGTGGTGGATCAGCGATAGATATACCGACTGAAACACTGCAATCGGGGGCAAGCCCCCTCCCATGCTGGACCGCACAGGCTGGCAGCTCTGGTTGACCCAAGGCATCTGTGATGAAATGCGACCCCAACCAATTTCGCGCCGCACCGCCATCACTTGCCGTGAAGCCTCGTCTGATTCGCCAACTGTTCCTGCCGCCGTTGATCGTCGCCCTGATGATCGGCTTGGGTTATATCGGCTTTTGGATCAGCGAGTACTACGGCATCCGCACCCTCAGCGACACGGGCGAACGCCAGTTGGAGCTGCATGCCCGCACCGTCGAAAGTGAACTCAGCAAATACACTTACCTGCCCAGCCTGCTGGAGCTGGAGACCAGCGTCTCGCAGCTGCTCGCCGACCCGAGCCAGGAAACCCGCAAAAACGTCAACGACTACCTCGAAGGCCTGAACCGACGCAGTCGCAGTCGGGCCATCTACGTGATGGACACCACCGGTCGGGTGCTGGCCACCAGCAACTGGCGCGATGCCGACAGTTACCAAGGTGAAGACCTCTCCTTCCGCGCCTATTTCCAGAACGCCGTGCGCGGCCAGCCCGGGCGTTTCTACGGCATCGGCAGCACCAATGGCGAACCCGGTTATTACCTGGCCCACGGGTTGGAAGAGCACGGCAAGATCATCGGCGTCGCAGTGGTCAAGGTACGCCTTGAAGCGCTGGAAGAACGTTGGCAACGTGCGCGCCTGGAAGCCTTCGTCAGCGACGAGAACGGCATCATCATCCTCTCCAGCGACCCGGCCCGCCGCCTCAAGGCCGTGCGTCCGTTGAGCAATGAAACCAAGGATCGCCTGGCCCACAGCCTGCAATATTACTGGGCCACGCTGAACGAGCTGGAACCGCTGGCCCGTGAGCGCTTGAACGAAGGCACCGAAAAACTGACCTTTCCGGCCAACAGCGAAGTGGTCAACGACGAGCACGAAGTCAGCTACCTGGCGCAAACCCGACCGCTCAACGACACACCGTGGAATTTCACCCTCCTCACTCCCCTCAATGACCTGCGCCGCGCAGCGATCAACCAAGGCATTCTGGTGGCTGTCGCATTTGGTCTGGTGGCATTCCTGCTGATTGCCTGGAATGAGCGACGCAAAGTCATCGCCACCCGCCTCGCCGCACGGGAAGCCTTGCAGGAAGCCAACAGCCAGTTGGAGCGTCGGATTGCCGAACGCACCGCCGACCTGCGCGCCAGCAACGAACGGCTCAAAGGCCAGATCCGCGAACGACGCCAGGCCGAAGAAACCCTGCGCCGTGCCCAGGATGAGCTGGTGCAGGCCGGGAAACTGGCGGCCATCGGCCAGATGTCCACCAGCATTGCCCACGAATTGAACCAGCCGTTGGCCGCGCTGCGCACCTTGTCCGGCAACACCGTGCGCTTCCTGGAGCGCGGCGCCCTGGACACCGCCAGCGCCAACCTCAAGACCATCAACGAACTGATCGACCGCATGGGCCGCATCACTGCCAGCCTGCGCTCCTTTGCCCGGCGCGGTGACGACCAGGGCGAAGCCAACCTCGCCAAGGCGGTGGACGCTGCGTTCCAGGTACTGGGCGCGCGCCTGGACAGCCTGCCGCTGACCGTGCATCGCGACTTCGTTGCGGCCCATTTGCAGATCGACCAGACACGCCTGGAGCAGATCCTGGTCAACCTGATCGGCAACGCCCTTGACGCCATGCAGGCACAACCCGCTCCCGAGTTGTGGCTGGAAGGCAGTGTCGCCGAAGGCAAATACCGCCTGCATGTACGCGACAACGGCCACGGCATCGACGCCGAGGCGCGCAAGCATTTGTTCGAACCGTTCTTCACCACCAAGCCCGGCGAGCAAGGTCTGGGCTTGGGCCTGACCCTGTCCGCCAGCCTCGCGGCGGCCACCGGCGGCACGCTCGCCGTTGAGCATCCGGCCAGTGGTGGTACCGCTTTTGTCCTGAGCCTGCCGCTGGTAGGCGCTCAACAAGCTGAGTCGACATGAATATTGATCCTCAAGACCTCACCGTGCTGATCGTCGAAGACGACCCCCATGTGCTGCTCGGCTGCCAGCAGGCCCTCGCGCTGGAAGATATTCCCAGCGAAGGCGTGGGCAGTGCCGAAGAGGCGTTGAAGCGCATCGGCGAGAACTTCGCGGGCATCGTGATCAGCGACATTCGCCTGCCGGGCATCGACGGCCTGGAGCTGCTCACCCGCCTCAAGGCCCTGGATAAAAGCCTGCCGGTGGTGCTGATCACCGGGCACGGCGATATCTCCATGGCCGTCGGCGCCATGCGCAATGGCGCTTACGATTTCATGGAGAAGCCCTTCTCTCCCGAACGCCTGGTGGATGTCGCCCGTCGTGCCCTTGAGCAACGCGCACTCGCGCGGGAAGTCTGGTCACTGCGCCGTCAGTTGGCCGAGCGTGACTCCCTGGAAGGCCGCATCATCGGCCGCTCCCCCGCCATGCAGAACCTGCGCGAGCTGATCGCCAACGTCGCCGACACCTCAGCCAACGTGCTGATCGAAGGCGAGACCGGCACGGGTAAAGAACTGGTCGCCCGCTGCCTGCATGATTTCAGCCGGCGCCACTCGCACCAGTTCGTCGCCCTCAACTGCGGCGGTCTGCCGGAGAACCTGTTCGAAAGCGAGATTTTCGGCCACGAAGCCAACGCATTTACCGGCGCCGGCAAGCGGCGCATCGGCAAGATCGAGCACGCCCACGAAGGCACGCTGTTTCTCGATGAAGTAGAAAGCATGCCGATCAACCTGCAGATCAAATTGCTGCGGGTGTTGCAGGAACGCACTCTGGAACGCCTGGGTTCGAACCAGAGCGTCGCCGTGGATTGCCGCGTGATCGCCGCCACCAAGTCCGACCTCGACGAACTGAGCCGCGCCAGCCAGTTCCGCAGTGACCTGTACTACCGCCTCAACGTGGTCACGTTGGAACTGCCGCCGTTGCGCGAGCGCCGCGAAGACATCCTGCAACTGTTCGAACACTTCCTGCAGCAGTCATCCCTGCGCTTCGACCGCACCGCGCCGGAGTTGGACAACCAGACCCTGTCCAGCCTGATGAGCCATGACTGGCCCGGCAACGTGCGTGAGCTGCGCAACGTCGCCGAACGTTTCGCCCTCGGCCTGCCCGCCTTCAAAAAAAGCGGCGCCAGCAGTGGCAGCCACGGCCTGGCGTTTACCGAAGCGGTGGAAGCCTTTGAGCGCAACCTGCTCAGCGACGCCCTGCAACGCAGCGGCGGCAACCTGACCCAGGCCAGCCAGGAACTGGGGATGGCCAAGACCACCCTCTTCGACAAGGTCAAGAAATACGGGTTGAGTCACTGATGGATCTATTCTTGAAAGCCGCCCTCGGCGCGGCGGTGGTACTGATATTGGCCGCATTGGCCAAGACCAAAAACTATTACATCGCGGGGCTGGTACCGCTGTTTCCGACCTTTGCGCTGATCGCCCATTACATCGTCGGCAAGGGCCGTTCGGTAGACGATTTGAAGACCACGATCCTGTTTGGGATGTGGTCGATCATTCCGTACTTTGTGTATCTGGCGACGTTGTATGTGATGGTTGACCGCATGCGGCTGGAGGCCTCTTTAGCCGTAGCCGCGGTAGCGTGGCTGATCGCCGCGACGATCCTGGTGAGTATCTGGGTACGCCTCCATACCTGACCCGACTCGGTCAAAAAATGTGGGAGGGGGCTTGCCCCCGATAGCGGTGTGTCAGTCAGTTCATCTTTAACTGATCCACTGCAATCGGGGGCAAGCCCCCTCCCACATTTTTAATCGAGGTGTGTCAGCGGACTATCTTGTCGACCTGGATGCCCAGCTTCTTCAGGCGATACCAGAAACTGCGCTCAGAGATCCCGATCTTCGCCGCCGCCGCAGCCTGCACGCCATTACTCTCCTGCAACGCCGCCAGTATGTAGGCCTTCTCCACCTCCGCCAGCGCCGCATCCAAGTCCTGAGGAATCCCTGGCCCGTCGCTGAGAATCGTCGTCACGCCCAGCTCGCTCGGCTTCGACGCAAACAGGTAACCCGGCAGGTCGATATCCTCGATGACCGGCGATGCCGCCACAATCGTTGCGCGTTCCACACAATTTTGCAGCTCGCGGATATTGCCGGGCCAGTGATACGCGGCCATCGCCTGCAATGCTTCGGGGCTGAAGCCGGTGATGCGTTTGCCCGCAGTGGCGCTGAGGGTCTGGGCGAAGTGACGGGCCAGGGGCGCGATGTCTTCGACGCGCTCGCGAAGGGCCGGCAAAGGGATCGGGAACACGTTGAGGCGGTAATACAGGTCTTCGCGAAACTCCTTCTTGGCCACCGCTTCCAACAGGTTCTTGTTGGTGGCCGCGATCACTCGCACATCCACCTTGCGCTCGCGGGGATCGCCCACCGGCTCGATGACCCGCTCCTGCAATGCGCGCAGGATCTTGGCCTGCAACGCCAGAGGCATATCGCCGACTTCATCAAGGAAGAGCGTGCCTTTGTCGGCCTGCATAAAACGCCCTACCCGGTCCGCTACCGCGCCAGTGAATGCGCCTTTGCGGTGGCCGAACATCTCGCTTTCCAGCAGCCCTTCCGGGATTGCGGCGCAGTTGACCGCCACGAAGGGTTTGTCGGCACGGCTGCCGTGTTTGTGGATGGCACGGGCGACCATTTCCTTGCCGGTGCCGCTTTCACCGGTCAGCAGGACAGTGGCGCTGCTGTCACGCACCGATTCCACCGCTTGCAACACCGTGCGAAACGCCGGGCTGTCACCCACCAGGCTGTCGAACTGGGCATGCTCATCCAGCTCGGCGCGCAGGCGTGCGTTGTCGCGCATGATGTCGCGAAACTGCAAGGCTTTGCTGACGGTGATGTCCAGCTCGTCGATATCGAACGGCTTGGCGATGTAGTCATAGGCGCCGTTGCGCATCGACTGCACGGCGTTTTTCACCGTGCTGTAGGCGGTCATCACAATCACCGGCACATGGGGGTAGCGCACCTTGATCTCCGCCAGCAGCGCCGGCCCGTCCATACCTGGCATGCGCCAGTCACTGATCACCAGGTCGATATCTTCCTGCTCCAGCACCTTGAGCGCGTGCAGACCGTTACCGGCGATAAATACCTGGATGCCGTTCTGACTCAGGGCCGACGCCAGCAGATCACAGAGCTTGGGTTCGTCGTCGACCACTAGAATGTTATGCGTCATGACTGTCCTCGTCGTCTTCGCCCATCGCCGGAATGTACAGGCTGAAGGTGGCGCCGGCATCTTTCTCGCTGGCGCATTCAATGCTGCCGTCGTGACTTTCCATGATCGAATAGACCTTGGCCAGACCCAAGCCAGTACCCGAGGCCTTGGTGGTGACGAAGGGCGTAAAGATGCGCTCGACCATCTCTGCCGGAATGCCCTGGCCGGTGTCGGCAATGCTGATAACGGTGTTGTCGCCCACTGTGCGAATCCCCACGGTCAGGCGCCCGCCTTCGGGCATCGCGTCGATGGCGTTGAGAATCAGATTGAGGCACGCCTGTTTGAGCTGTTTGGCATCCGCGTAAATAGTCGCGCCCGGTGCCTGGTCGTCGATCTGCGCATCGATGTTGTGAGTAGCCAGTTCCGGGGCGCAGAAACCGAAGATTTCCTCCACCAGCGGACGTGCCGGCTGCACCACACGTAGCGGCGGATTGGGCTTCGCGAAATCGAGGAACTCGGTGATCAGGTCGTTGATGCGGCTGACTTCACTGATCACGTACTCCAGGTGGCGCTTATCGGTGTCCGCCAGGTCGGCGCGGCGGTGCAGCAACTGGGTAGCGGTCTTGATGATGCCCAGGGGGTTGCGGATCTCGTGGGCCAGGCCCATGGCGACTTCGCCCAGTGCATGCAGGCGATCGCGGCGGCGCAACTGGGCTTCGAGGTGATGCAACTCGCCCAGACGCTCGGTCATATGGTTGAAGGTGCTGCTCAATTGCGCCAGCTCATCGCCGCCGCTGACCGCTACGCGATGGGTGTAATTGCCGGAAATCACCGCACTCACGCCTTGGGACAAGTCTCGCAGCGGCCGGGTCAGGCGCCGTGACACCAACACCCCCGCCGCCAATGACAGCGCCGAGCTGACCAGGAATATCAAGACGAACAGATTGCTCTGGTTGACCAGCCCCACCAGGCTGCTATGGCGCAGCAGGCCGCTGAAAATCACGCCCTGCAAATCGCCCGCGTCGTTGAAGATCGGCCAGTACAAACCGCTGTAGTTATTGGTGAATTGCTCGCTGGGCTGTTTGGTGCTGCGCATAGCCGCTTCAACATTTTTGGGGATGCGCGACGGGTGATCCTCGAAGCGCTGGGTCGAGAAAATTTCCGAGAAGCCCTCGGGGTTGGCCAGGTACAGGCGCAGGTCAAGGGAGTGCACATCGGCCACGCTGGTGAGGAAACTGCTGTCCAGGTAAGTGGCCACCAGCAACTGGTAGTCGACGCCGTCCCGGGAAGTGTCGAACGTAGAGACCACAATGCCCGTGCTCACGCCCGCCACCTGCACCGTCTGCAACACCGCGTTGCTGGTCAGGCTGATCTGCTTGACGATGTCGTCGGAGGCGGTGCTGAACACCGTTTTGTGGTCACTGACGCGAATCAACGCGACCACGTCAATGTCCGTGGCATCGGCGATGTCGGCCGTCAGCCGGTCGTGCCGGGCAGCTTGCCGGTTCTCCGGCGGGCTGGTGTAGCGCAGGAACAATTTGGCCATGCGCGCGTTGTCATGAAGGATGTCGCCGATCTCGTCCTTGACGATCTTGGTCGACTCCTGCAGCCAGATCCGCACGTTGCTGTCGAAAATCTGCGACAGCGTGGTAGCGGCCAACTCCGCCGCGATCATGGTGGGAATCACGCTGACCAACCAGAATGCCAGCACCAGCTTGCGCTGGACACTCCAGCGCGAAATGGCAAAGGGACGGGCTTTCTGGCGGGTCTTGGTGATCATCGGGTTTCGCTTATCGCAGCAGCCATGGCAGGGTCGGAACGGTCCGGTCGAATAAACAGTTTTACAAGCTTGAGCAGGCCATTGACCAGCCGGTTGCGGTGGCGGAAAAACACACTGTTGCCCTGGAACTCACAGCCCAGGCGCAGCTTACTGGCATACCCGGCCTGCCCGCACTCGTACACCGCAATATTGTGCTCAATACAATAGTCGACGTTGGTCAGCCAGCTACGGAAATACAGGTTGTAGTCGCGGGTGAAGTTCACGTCATGCCCGAAGAACTTGTCCACCAGCCGATGCTCATCCACCAGCATCAGGTTGAACGCCACCAACTGCTCGTCCACCCAGTAAAGCGCACACACCGCGCGTGACTCAAGGCGTTCAAGCACACCGGTGAAGTAGCCCGCAGGCAGGCGTTCGAATTGCAGCTCGGCGCGGGTGAGTGTGGCTTCGTAAAGGCGCATGACCTCAGGCAGTACATCGTCGATGTTGCGCCGCCACTCCACCCGTGGCCCCGGTGCGCGCAGTTTGCGACGCAGATCCTTGCGCGTGGATTTGCCCAGAGAGCCCAGGTAGGCGTCCACTGAACCGTAGGGCAACGGCAACACACCGGTGGGCAGGCTCGGCATGGTCTGGAAACCGGCGGCGCGACAACTGTCGGCCCAGTGCGGATCGTTGCTCGGCGCGTCCTTGACCGCCACCAGGCCGATACCGAAGTCATCGGCGTCGTGGCGTGCGGCGTCCAGCACATGCTTGAGCAACAACGGGCGGCGCGACTCGGGGACGTGGCGGGAAAATCCGGCATCACAGCGCTCGGCCACCGGCGAGCCGATGGCATAGAGGCCCAATGTCAAAACCCCCGGCCACCGTCGCTCAAGGCGTTCGGTGAAACGCTTGCCGACGCCTGAAACCGTGGTGTCGAGGCGGTAATGGGTGATGAACGCGGGGGCGACTGCCACCAGGGTTCCGTCTTCGTAGACCGCAAGGTAGCGCCACTGGAAATCATCGAGGGCCGCGTTTTCCACGGCGACGTAATAGTCCCAGTCTTCCAGGGCACCGGGGAAGCAATCGTTCCACGCACTGCGCTGGAGGGCCCGGATGGTGGGGAAGGCTTGGGTGGTGATCACATCGTTTCCATATTCAGGGCCTGGGACCGGCGATTTTTTGTGGTGAATGGGGCTATCTGTGATGAAAGGTTTTTTGTAGTGAATGGTACTTTTTGTGGTGAGCAGTACTTTTTGTGGTGAGCGGTACTTTTTGTGGTGAATGGCACCTTTTGTGGTGAGCGGTACTTTTTGTGGTGAGCGGGCTTGCCCCGCGCTGGGCTGCGAAGCAGCCCCACTCCAGGCAACGAGTTTCTCCAGCTAGACCGCAATGGCCGGTTTTGGGGCGGCTTCGCCACCCAGCGCAGGACAAGCCTGCTCACCACTAGAGCCCTGCATACCACAACACTCTGGAGGGTCCGGATGGTGGGGAAGGCTTGGGTGGTGATCACATCGTTTCCATATTCAGGGCCTGGGGCCGGCGATTTTTTGAGGTGAATGGGGCTATCTGTGATGAAAGGTTTTTTGTAGTGAGTGGTACTTTTTGTGGTGAATGGCACCTTTTGTGGTGAGCGGTACTTTTTGTGGTGAACGGCACCTTTTGTGGTGAGCGGTACTTTTTGTGGTGAGCGGGCTTGCCCCGCGCTGGGCTGCGAAGCAGCCCCACTCCAGGCAACGAGTTTCTCCAGCTAGACCGCAATGGCAGGTTTTGGGGCGGCTTCGCCCCCCAGCGCAGGGCAAGCCTGCTCACCACTGGAGCCCTGCACATCACAACCCCTCTGCTCACCACTACAGCCCTGCCCACCACAAAACCCCTGCTCAGCAAACACTGAGCCGGAGCCCGCTGCAGATGTATGCCGCTCGATGAACGCAGCACTCAACTCAATCACCCGCCGGTATTGCAGGTCGACGGTGATCATGTGGTAGCAGTTATCCAGCAGAATCTTGGTCACTGGGCCGCCAAGGTGGCGCTCTACATAGTCGGCGTTCCAGCGGCTGGTGATGTCGTCCTCGATGGAGTGCAGCACCAGCGCCGGCACGTTGATCCGGGGCATGCGTTTTTTGACCACTGCGTTCATCCAATGCAACTCGCGCACGGTGACGCCTTCCATGGTCAACAACCCCGCTTCGCTACTCTCGCCCTCTTTCATCTGGCGTTCGACAATCGCCCGCAGGCGCTCATTCTTGATGCCGTAGGGCGGTTTCTCAGTGAAGCGAAACAGACGCACACCAAAGGGAATCCGGATCAGCAACGGCGTGATGAACGCCATTTTGTTGATGCTCCAACCGTCGTACTTCAAGGTGGTCGAGTACATCAGCAGCCCGGCGACCTGCCCCGGGTGTTCCGAGGCCACGTACATCGACATCACCGCGCCCATGGACAAACCGCCAACGAACACCTGTGCGTGGCGCCGCTTGATCTGTACGAAGGTCTTGCGCACGCCTTCATACCAGTCGCGCCAGCCGGTGGCCTGCAGGTCGCTGTTATCGCCGCAGTGTCCCGCCAGCGTCGGCACGTACACCGTGCAATTGCCGGCCTTGGCCAGGCCTTTAGCGACCTGGCGCAATTCAGTCGGAGTGCCGGTCAGGCCGTGGATCAACAGGATCCCGACCGGACCATCACCGAGAACGAATCCGGCATCACCTTCACCGAGGTCGATCTCTGCACTGTTCACCGATTGGTCGCTCGCACCAGCAACTGCTCAAGCAGCTTCAGGCCCAGTTCGATTTCCGGGTAGCTGATTTCCAGGGACGGTGCCAGGGTGATCACGTTCTTGTAGTAACCGCCCACATCGAGGATCAGGCCGAGTTTCTGGCCATCCACCACCATGTCGCCCTTCATGCCTTCTTCAACCATGTAATCCAGGGTCGCCTTGTCCGGGGTGAAGCCATCCGGTCCGCAGATTTCGCAGCGCAACGCCAGGCCCAGACCGTCGACGTCGCCGATGATCGGGAAACGTTTCTGCAGGTCCTGCAGGCCTTCGAGGAAGAACTTGCCCTTGGCCATGACCATCGCGCCGTAGTCGACTTCGTTGGTCATCTTGAACATCTCCAGGCCCACCGCCGTGCCCAACGGGTTGGAGGCGAAAGTGGAGTGGGTGGAACCCGGCGGGAAGATCTTCGGGTTGATCAACTCTTCACGGGCCCAGATACCGCCCAGTGGGTTAAGGCCGTTGGTCAGCGCCTTGCCGAACACGATCACATCCGGCTGCACGTCGAAGTGTTCGATCGACCACAACTTGCCGGTGCGGTAGAAGCCCATCTGGATTTCGTCGGACACCATCAAGATGCCGTGCTGGTCCAGCACGTGCTTGAGTTCGCGGTAGAAGTTCATCGGCGGGATCACGTAGCCGCCGGTGCCCTGGATCGGCTCGACGTAGAACGCGGCGTATTCACTCTGGCCGACTTTCGGGTCCCACACGCCGTTGTATTCGGTCTCGAACAGGCGGGCAAATTGCTGCACGCAGTGGCTGCCGTACTCTTCCTTGGTCATCCCTTTGGGGCCCCGGAAGTGGTACGGGAACGGGATGAACTGCGCGCGTTCACCGAAGTGGCCGTAGCGGCGGCGGTAGCGGTAGCTGGAGGTGATCGACGAGGCGCCGAGGGTACGCCCGTGGTAGCCGCCTTCGAAGGCGAACATCAAGCTTTTGCCGTTGGTGGCGTTACGCACCACTTTCAGGGAGTCTTCAATCGACTGCGAGCCGCCGACGTTGAAGTGCACGCGACCGTCGAGGCCGAATTTCTTCTTGGCGTCCACCGCGATCATTTCCGACAGCTCGATCTTGCCTTTGTGCAGGTACTGGCTGGCGATTTGCGGCAGGGTGTCGATCTGCTGTTTCAGCGCATTGTTCAAGCGCGGGTTGGCGTAGCCGAAGTTGACCGCGGAGTACCACATTTGCAGGTCGAGGTAGGCCTGGTCTTCGGTGTCCCACACATAGGAGCCTTCGCAGCGGCTGAAAATACGCGGCGGTTCGATGTAGTGAACGGTGTCGCCGTAGGAGCAGTACTTGGCTTCTTTATCCAGGAGGACCTGGTCTTCGGCGGTAGCGATGCGGATATCAGACATGGTGGAAAATTTCCTGAGTGTCGGCAGTGAAGGAGGTAGCGTTGGCGGCGATGCCCAGAGGCAGTCGGGCCAGCAACGCAGGCACTTCGGCGAAGGTGTCGAAGCGCGCGTGAGGGATGTTGTTGGCCTCGCAGTACTGGGCGAGGCTGCCTTTGGCGAACACGAAGTCGGCGGTGGACGCCACGCACATGTCGGACTTGCCGTCGCCGATCACCAGCACGCGCTTGTTGCGCGGTGTGGATTTGCACTTGCAGTTGCCGGACGCGGCGCGGCAGGCATCGCTGGAATAGGGGAAGTCAATGCGCCAACTGTTCTGGTCGACCTGGCGCAGGCGGTTAGCGAGGATCGGCAGCAAGGTCACGTAGTTGCGCGACAGGATCCGCGCAATGCCTTGTTCGATGCCGTCGCTGACCACCTCAATGGACGCGCCCAGGCCGATCACGTGATCGACGAAATCCGGGAAATCCGGGTCGATCTCAACGCTGTCGAAGTACGCCAGCAATTCGCTGGGGGTGGCCTTGATCAACGCCAGTTGGCGGCTCAGGCATTCGCGTGAACCGATATGCCCGTCCAGCCATTGCTGCTCGATGGTTTCCCATTCGGGGCCGGCGAAGCGTTGGAGGACGTTGTCGATGACATCGGTGGGGGTGATGGTCCCGTCGAAGTCGCACACGATATGCCAATCAATCATTGTGGTTACCTTGATGGAGTGCGCTGTCTGCGCTTTCATCAGAGCTAGAGCAGGGAGTGTGCCAATTGGTTAAAGCCCCGCAGGGCTGGGGGTTTAACGGGTGTAAGCGGGGAATTTGTGTCGTGAGAGCTACAATTTTTGTAGCTTGCTACAAACAAGATGAGTGCTTGCATGGGGGCGATGGTTTGCGCGTTCATGCGCGTGTATTCACTTAGGAACTGTGACCATGTTGAGGATCACATGCGCGGCGTTCGCCGGTTTACTGAGCCTCGCCGCCCAGGCCGAAGGCATCAGCGGTGACGTCGGCGCAGGCGTCAGCTACCAACCCCACGATCCGACCGGCAGCCGCTACGAAACCCGGCCCGTGCCCTATCTCGACCTGGACTGGGGCAACGTGAGCCTGAGCACCGACGACGGGCTGAGATGGAGCGCGCTGAACACACAGGGTTTAAGTGCCGGTCCGTATATCAATTACTTGCAGGGGCGCACCTCCAACGGTTCGCTGCAGGGGATGCGCAATGTGTCGGACATGGCCGAGGTCGGGGGTTTTATCCAGTACGCGCCGGCTGACTTCTGGCGGGTTTACGCCCAGTTGGGCCAGGCCGTCGGTGGCGGGCACTCCCAGAGCGGCGCGCTGGGCAAGGTCGGCGGTGAGCTCGGTTACCCGCTAGGCGGTGGAATCATCGGCAGCAGCGGCCTGGTGGCGCATTTCGCCGATGCACGCCAGACCCAGACGTTTTTCGGGGTGGATGATAACGAAGCGGCGGCCACAGGCTTCAAGGCCTACAACGCCAGTGGCGGCTTCCAGAACGTAACCCTGAGCCAGAGTTTCCAATTCCCCCTTGCGCCCAATTGGTCACTGCTGACCAGCGCAAGTTGGGTGCACCTGGTGGGCTCGGCGGCCAACAGCAGCATCGTCAAGCAGACCGGCGACGTGAACCAGGGCCAGGTACAGACGGCGATCAGCTACACGTTCGATTGATCACTTCGGCCCCATGTGAGAGGGACTTGCCCCTCCCACATGGGGCCGCATTTCAGTTTTCTTCGCCTTCGGCCAGCAGCGCTATCCCACCGATAATCACCGCCACGCCTACCCAGTGCAGCGGGCTGATATGTTCCCCCAGCCCCAGCCACGACCCCAGTAGCACCACCACAAACACCAGTGAACTGAGCGGAAACGCCAAGGACAAACTGCTGCGCCGCAGGATCAGCATCCACACGAAAAACGCGCCGATGTAGCAGGCAATCGCTGCGAGGATCCCAGGGTTACGCGCCACGTCGGCCAGCCACTGCCAGTTGAAATCCATTTGCCCCAACTGGTCACCGGCGACTTTGGTAAATAACTGCCCGGCGCTCTCGGTGCAGATCAGTAAGGCCCATAGCACCACGGTGCCAAAACGCCCATGCAACCACGCGTGCGAATTCATGCCTGACTCCCTGCAATCGCCACCAACATCACCCCCAAGGTAATCACCAGCGTGCCCAGCCAACGGCGGCGGCTGACGGTTTCGCCCAGCACCACTTTGCCCGCCAGCACCACCCCGCAATACGCCAGCGCAGCGGCTGGAAACAACAGGCTCAACGGCGCGCGGGACAAGGCTTCCAGCCAGATAAAAAACTCAATGACGTAGGCCCCGATCCCCGTCCACAGCAACGGCGCATTAAACACCTGGCCCCAGAACGCGTTCAGGCGAAAGCCACCTTCCAGCTCCGGCAAACGGTCCAGGCCGAGCTTGAAACACAACTGGCCGATCACATCGAGCACGATGGAAAACGCCACCAGCAACACCACGGTCAACGTCACGGGAACAGCTCCTCAAACAGGTCGATCAGGGCCTCATTGGTGGCGGCGTTGCGCTGCAAATCCTCGGGGCTCCAACGCTCCGCTGGAGGCTGGTCAGACTTGGCTTCCCAGCGCTTGAAAGCATTGCTGAAGGCCGGTGTAGCGAACTCGCCGCACACGTCGATACCGATGATTCGCTTGCGTGCCGCCAGCGCGCGCAAGGCTTGCAGCAAGTGGGTCAGGCGCATGCCGCCCTGGTCCCAGTTAGTCGCCGCGTCTTCGCTGGCGAGCACGTCTTTGTCGACGGTAATCCAGATCGCGTCAGTGGGCAGGCTGCTGATCATCTGCTCCAGGAACGCGGCCCAATCCAGCTCAGCAAGGTTGCGCCAGTGCAGGTGGTTTTCCTGCTGTTGGTGACCGGCGCCATCGCCGACCCTGCCCCACACTTTCGACGGCGGGTGTTGCCACGGGAACAGCTGCAAATGCCCGCGCTTGAGCGCACCAAGGTTGCCGCCGCGCAGCTGCGGGTTGTGCAGGTCATCGCTGCACGGGCCGAGGGTGACGATGCGTTTGATCGCCGGCATCTTCAGCGCGCTGTTGACCCACGAACCGCAGTGGCGCTTGGGCGCAAAGCGCACCCAATCGGGATGGTTGTCGAAGTGGATCAGGCTGATGGGTTCTTTGAGATCGGCAAGGAATGCTGGCGTGAGGTGGTGATAATCGCCGGAGCCGACAAATAGGATTTCCGGTCGCGCATCCGTGGGCCGTGGCCGTTGGGCCAGGCGTTCGGCGAAGCGTTTCCAGGTTTTTTCGGTGGACCACAGGCGCAACTTCGGGCCCAGGTCGAGCAGGTCGATGCGCGTGGCACGGCCACTGGCCAAACGCCGGGCAATCGGTGCCTGACCGGTGAGGCTGTGGTCGAGGTCAAGAATGTTCAAGGTAATGTTTCCCCTATGGCTTTAGGGGGTCAATGCAAGGGGCGGGCCAGCGAGATATTCAGATTCACACAGAATCTCATGTGGGAGGGGGCTTGCTCCCGATAGCAGTGGTTCAGTCAATACAGGTGTTGACTGACACTCAGCTATCGGGAGCAAGCCCCCTCCCACATGGGAACACGGTCAGGCTCGGGCTTCGTTGATGATCTGGCGAATCGCGCCCACAAAGGCTTCCGCCGGCTGGCCACCGCTGACGGCGTACTGGTCGTTGAACACGATGGTCGGCACCGACGTCACGCCACGGGAGGTCCACAACTGCTCTTGTTCACGGACTTCGGCGGCGTACTCGTCGGAGGCGAGAATCTCGGCGGCGCGCTTGATATCCAGGCCGACGCTCTCAGCAATAATCGCCAGGGTGGCGTGGTCGGACGGGTCTTGGCCATCGGTGAAATAGGCCTTGAACAACGCTTCCTTGAGGTTGTACTGCAAACCTTCAAGGCCAGCCCAATGCAACAGGCGGTGGGCATCGAAGGTGTTGTAGATACGGCTCTGGCCATCGGTGCGGAAGGCAAAGCCCAACTCGGCGCCCATGTCGCGGATACGCGCACGGTTGGCCTGGGACTCTTCGGCGGTCGAGCCGTATTTTTCAGTGATGTGTTCGACGATGTTCTGACCCATGGCGGGCATGTTCGGGTTCAGTTCGAACGGTTGGAAATGAATCTCGGCCTGCACCTCGGTGCCCAGTTGGTCGAGGGCCTCAGTCAGGCCGCGCAGGCCGATGATGCACCAGGGGCAGGACACGTCGCTGACGAAATCGATTTTCAGGGGAGTACTCATGGTAGGCAACCTCGTTGGCAGTCATACGCCGCAAAGGTTGCACGATACACCACCTCACAGCAGCTTCGCAGGCGCCGCCTGATCAATCTGCGCCCAATGGGCAGCGTCTTCACGATGAGCTTGCAGGTACGGCAACACGGCCGTCAGCAGCGGCGCCTTGAAGGCTTCCTGAAAACGATGGGCCATGCCGGGAATCAGTTTCAATTGGCTGCCCTGGATATGCGCCGCCAGGTGCACGCCGTGCATCACCGGCAATAACGGATCGGCGGTGCCGTGGACCACCAGGGTCGGCACACGCAACTGGTTGAGCAACGGCACGCGACTCGGCTCAGCGAGAATCGCCATGATCTGGCGTTTCACGCCCTCCGGGTTGAAGGCGCGGTCGTAGGACAGCGCCGCCTGGTGCAGCAACGCTTGGCGATCATCCTTGATAGTCGGACTGCCCAGCGCGGCCAGCAAGTCAGCCTGTTGCTCCAACGCGACTTCACGATTGGGCGCGCCGCGCCGTGACAACAGTTGCACCAGCGCCGCACTCGGTGCCGGCAAGCCTTCAGCGCCAGAGCTGGTCATGATCAAGGTCAGGCTCTCCACCCGCTGCGGCGCCATGGCCGCCAAGTGCTGGGCGATCATGCCGCCCATGCTCGCGCCGAGGACGTGGAACTGCTGAATCTGCAACGCGCTCATCAGCCCGAGCGCATCATCGGCCATATCGGTCAGGGTGTAAGGCGCCGCCACCGGCAAGCCGAGCTTGTAGCGCAGCACTTCAAACGTGAGATTGGCGTTGGCCGGCGCCTCGCGCCAAGTGGACAGGCCGACATCACGGTTGTCATAGCGGATCACCCGAAAGCCTTGTTGGCAGAGGGCAACCACCACTTCGTCCGGCCAGTGGATCAACTGCCCGCCCAGGCCCATCACCAGCAGCAAGGCCGGGTCGGACGCACGGCCGATACTCTGGTAGGCGATGCTCACCTTTTCCAGGTCGACCGTTTGGGTCGGGACATTGACATCACATCGAGACGCCGCAAAAGACGGCAGGCCGAACAATAAGGCGGCCAGTAAAAGCAACACGCGCATGAAAAACACCGAAACGCAGAACCCCAGTAGAGCGCGAGTCTGATGAAGTTTGTTCAAGCGCGCTGCCACACTTCCATGACAGTTTGATGAAGAGTGCCCAGTGGTCGTGGTCGACATGCCTTGCAACATGAGACAAACTCACGCTATTCAACTTCGTCACAAATTGTCTTCATGGAGAGCTCGTGCTCGAAATCCGTCACCTCAAGACCCTGCACGCCCTGCGCGAAGCCGACAGCCTGGTGGAAGCCGCTGAGCGCCTGCACCTGACGCAATCGGCGCTGTCCCATCAGTTCAAGGAGTTGGAAGAACGCCTGGGCATGCAACTGTTCGTGCGCAAGACCAAACCGCTGCGCTTCACCAGCGCCGGTCTGCGCCTGCTGCAACTGGCCGACGCCACCCTGCCCTTGCTGCGCGGCGCCGAGCGCGACATCGCACGTTTGGCCGGCGGCACCGCCGGGCGTCTGCACATGGCGATCGAGTGTCACAGTTGCTTCCAGTGGCTGATGCCAACCATCGACCAGTTCCGCGATGCCTGGCCCGAAGTCGAACTGGACCTGGCTTCAGGCTTCGCCTTCGCGCCGCTGCCGGCCCTCGCCCGTGGCGACCTCGACCTGGTGGTGACCTCCGACCCGCTGGAACTGCCGGGCATCACCTATGTGCCGCTGTTCACTTACGAAGCCATGCTCGCGGTGGCCAACCAGCACGCGCTGGCGAGCAAGTCGTTCATCGTGCCCGAAGACTTGCTTCCCGAAACCTTGATCACCTACCCGGTGGAGCGCGATCGTCTAGACATCTTCACCCGCTTCCTGGAGCCCGCCGACATCGAGCCGACCCAGGTGCGAACCTCGGAACTGACGGTGATGATGATGCAACTGGTCGCCAGCGGCCGTGGCGTGTGCGGCATGCCCCATTGGGCGCTGCATGAATACAGCTCGCGTGGCTACGTAAAGGCCAAGCGTCTGGGTGAGAAAGGTTTGTTTGCGACGCTGTATGCGGGGATTCGTGCGGACATGCTGGATGCGCCGTATATGCGCGACTTTTTGCTGACGGCCAAGGACACGTCGTTTTCCACTTTGGACGGAGTCAGCGCGGTGCGTTGAAACCACACAGTTCCAACTGTGGGAGGGGGCTTGCCCCCGATGGCGATTGCACATTCAACATTTCTGTTTGCTGACACTCTGCTATCGGGGGGCTAGCACCCTCCCTCATTGGATCTCAGTCAGCCTTGAGTTCGCGCCACATGTGGATTTTATCGAAGTAATCCACGCCCACCCGCACCGCCAGCGGCTCCAGGCCGTACTGGATAAATCCGCAACGTCGGTACAGCGCAAACGCTGCATCATTGCCGGCGGTGACGGTCAGTTGGATGACTTTGAGGCGCGGATGTTGGCGCGCTTCATCCAGCGCCGCTTCCACCAACCGTCGGCCCAAGCCCTTCTGCTGATAAGCCTCGGTCACGTACATCCCAAACAAGGTCACTTTGTGCCGCGCCTTCTCCCGAAGCTCGAACGCCAGGCCGACGATGCCAGCCAGTTCATCCCCTGAATACGCGCCGAGCAAACGATCCTGGCGCCCGTCCAGACGCTTTTCCCACCAGCTCAACGGCATCGCTGCGCGCTCGGCCACACTGGAGGTGAATGCCTGGGGATAAGCGCCATACGCCTCCAGCATCAACGCTCGATAAGCCTCGGCGTCGTTGCCGCCCAGCGTACGGATGATCACGTTTGAGTCCTTTGCGCCTGAGCGTCAGGCAGTAATGGCCAGCGATGAGCGATAGAACGGCAGGATCTGGTCACGGGTCAAGGGCGCCAGCACCAGGCCGCCATCACCGGCAGGGTCGATCCAGCGAACCTCTTCGATTTCAGCAGCCGGACTGACCTGCGCATCGATCTGCACTTGGAACAATTGAGCTTGCACGGTAAATCCGGGCTCATTGACCGCAGGGGCCGAGAAGTTACCCAGGTAGACCGCGTCGCTGGGTTTGATGTGCAGGTTCAGCTCTTCGTACAACTCACGGGCCAGGGCCTCGGCAGGTTGTTCACCGGCGTCGATCTTGCCACCGGGTTGCATAAAGGCCTGGGTGCCGCGCTTGCGCACCAGCAGGGTTCGGCCGTCAGCGCCGATCAGCAGGGCGGCGGCGATACGGATAGTGGTAGGCATGAATTGAACACCTTGAATTCAAAAATAAACATTATTGGAGCACTGCTTCGGTGTCGTCCGGCTTCTTGATAAACACGCTGTACTTGGCGCCTTCCATCGCTTCGAACGCAATCAGCTTGTCCACCAACGGCAGGTTCAGCACCTTGCCGGCGTTGAGCAGCAACATCCCGTTGTCGGCATTGAGGTTGCGCGCCAGGACCATGCCATCGGCCAGTTCCCGGGTGCTCAACACTTTGACGGTCGGGTCGCCCAGGGTCACATCACTGAGAAATGCCGCGCAAGCCTGGACGAAGTCCTCGATCAGCTCTGGATCGTAGAGGCGCCCGGCGTATTTGCGGATATATAACAGCGCTTCATCGCTGTTCAGATGCCGCTCAAGGATCAGACCCTTCTGCAGTTCGATAAAGTCCACCGCCAGCTTCAGCAGGCGCGAACCGAACGGAATCGCATCGCCCTTGAGGTGGTCGGGAAAACCACTGCCGTCCCAGCGCTCCTGATGGTGACGAATCATCCGCGCCGCATCCTTCATCGGCTCCAGTGTCATCAACAGCGATTCGCTCTGGGTCGGATAACCGCGGTACCGTTCGCGATCGGTGCTGTGCAGCTTGTCGGCCGGTTCGATCAACATGCTGTCGCTCCAGCTCAGCTTGCCGATGTTGTACAACGCAGCTGCCATGGCCAAGTCACGGGCGCTGGCGTCGTCTATGGACTGGGCGGTGCAGTACACGCGCACCAGTTCGATCAGCGCGCGGTTGGTCTGTTTGTCCTTGGGTAGACGCAGGTTGGCCAACAACGAAAACACTTCGGTGCCGGTCACATAGCTGCGCTTGAGCTCGTCATAGGCCAGATCGAGCATATCGGCGGTTTGCTGCAACTCGGACGTGCGCGCTGCCACCCGTTTTTCCAGCGTGTTGTTGAGCGCCTTGAGCTGCTCGTTCTGCTCCTGGGTCAAGCGCTCCAGGCGCTGATGCTCCAGAGCCTGCTGCAAGATCAGCTTTAGTTCGTCGTCGTTCCAGGGTTTGCCGATATAGCGGTGGATCTGGCCTTCGTTGATCGCCTTGATGATGGTCGGCAGGTCGGCGTAGCCGCTGAGCAGAATGCGACTGGTAGCGGGATAAAGGCGATGAACCTCGGCCAGCAATTGTGCGCCGTCCATGCCCGGCATGCGCGCATCGCTCATCACCAGGTCAATGGGTTGGGCGGCCATGATCTCCAGGGCCTGCGCGCCGCTGCCCGCGAGCACTACATCGAAGGGTTGGCCGCGCAACAGGCGGCGCAAGCTGTTGAGGATCGACTCTTCATCGTCGACCAGCAAAATAGTGGGTTTCGTCGCAAGTTGTTCATCCATGCCTACTGCGCCTTCACATTGAACTGAATGGAGCTGAATTGAACCCTGGTACTAAGCCGTGTTCCCTCGCCCAAGGCGCGGGCTTGATTTGACGCCAACTGGCCGCCGAATTCAAGGGAGCTCGACTAAGCTGTGACATCAGGTCAGTGCCCCGCCGCGCCAGGTTGCCCAACAGCACGTTGCCGGGCAACCGGCCCTCCTCAAAACCCGGGAGAGCGAAAAGAGCCAGGGTTTTCTATTCAGCAAGGCCGCGTCGACAAAGGATTTTGCCCAATGGCTGCAGTTGGGCTGCGCCATGCCGATAACCTATCAATAGTCCACACGATGCAAGGAGTGCTCGCTTGAGCGACGTCGCAACTCACGGTTTCGGCCTGGTCCTTATGATGGGACTCAGTGTGTCACTGATGGCCGCGCCGCTGGATGAGGCACTCAAACCTTTGCCGACGGTTCCAGTACTGGACTCAGCCAAAGTCGAGCTGGGTCGGCAACTGTTCAACGAACCGCGCCTGTCGGTGAATAACACCCTGTCTTGTGCCAGCTGTCACCGACTGGCCTCCGGCGGCGCTGACGACAAGCCGTTCTCAATAGGTTTCGACGGCAAACCGGTGCAAATCAATACCCCCTCGGTCTTGAACGCCAGCCTGAACTTCAAGCAGTTCTGGAATGGCCGCGTAGACACGTTGCAAGCGCAGGTCGAACAAGTGGTCATCAGCCCCGTGGAGATGGGCAGCGACTGGAAAACCGTGGTGCAGAAACTGTCAGACGTGCCCGCCTACCAGAGCGCCTTCAAGCAGGCGTACCCCGACGGCGTCACCGTCGACAATGTGCAAAACGCCCTGGCCACCTATGAACGCACGCTGCTCACCCCTAACTCGCGGTTCGATCAGTACCTGCTGGGCAACACGGAGATTCTCACGATCGAGGAAAAATACGGCTACCAGCGTTTCAAGGATTACGGCTGCATCGCTTGTCACCAGGGCGTGAATATCGGCGGCAATATGTTCCAGAAGTTCGGCGTGATGGGTGATTACTTCAAGGCGCGCGGCAACCCGGTGGAGTCCGACCTGGGGCGCTACCTGCTGACCCTGGACGAAGAAGATCGCCACGTGTTCAAGGTGCCCAGCCTGCGCAACGTGGCCGTCACCGCGCCGTACTTCCACGATGCCTCGGCCAAGACCCTGGAAGCGGCGGTGGATGTGATGTTCAAGTACCAGTTGGGGCGCAACCCTTCCCAGGAAGACAAAGACCTGATTATCCAGTTTCTCAAGACCCTGACCGGCGAATGGGCAGGCAAGCCCCTATGAGCATACCGTCATGACCCCCTCCCGCCGTCGCACCAGCCAAGTGTTGCTTGGCCTGATCACCCTGTTGCTGGCCTCTACGCTGGTGTTTTTGTACCTCAAATCCTCACGCGACCAGACCGCCGGCTACACCCAATCGCGGGATCTGATCCGCCAGTTGCAGCAGCTCAACGCCCAATGGGACAGCGAAGTGCTTAAGGCGCGGATCGCGATCACTCACAACTACGATCCGCTGGTCACCCCACTCACGGAAATGACCCGGCTCTGGGCCGAACTCAATACCCGCGATACCTACCACGATCCGCAAGACCTGAGTCGCTGGCAAACCAGCCAGGAGGCTTATCAGGCGGCGATCCAGGAAAAAGCCAGGCTGGTCGACCAGTTCAAGTCCCACAACGCGGTGCTGCGCAATTCCCTGGCGTTTTTGCCAACAGCCGAGGACGACATCCAGGCCCAGTTCAATCGCATTGACAATGAAGGCCGCCTGCAACTGCAGGATGTGGCCACGGACATTTACGACCTGTTGCTCAGTAGCCTCGAATTCGCCCAGGTCACCAGCGACGATCGCGCCGCAGATATTCTGGTGGGGTTGGGCAAGCTGGCAATCAACAAGGAGAGCCTGCCCGCTGAGTTCCAGGGCCCGATAGACATCCTCAGCAACCACATTTCGCTGATTCTGCGTGAGCAGCCGGTGGTCAACAGCCTGCTCGAACACATTGCCTCCATACCCGTGGCCGAGCGTCTGGACGACTTGACCACCCACCTCGATCAGGACCAGCAAGCATCTGACCTGATCGACCATCAATATCACCGCTACCTGTTGGTTTTCTCGACGTTACTGGTGGTGCTGCTGCTCTACCTGGCCGTGCGCCTGTTGCGTAGTTTTGCCGAGATCAATCGAGTCAACCGAGCGTTGCAGGCCGCCAACGAAACCCTGGAACAACGGGTGGAACGCCGCACCCAGCAGCTCAAGGATGCGCAGAGCGAACTGCTGGACAGCGCGCGCCAGGCTGGCATGGCGGAGATCGCCACCAACGTGCTGCATAACGTTGGCAACGTGCTCAACAGCGTGAATATCTCCGCCGAGCTGGTCACACGCAAACTGCGCAGCAGCAAGGCGTTGGGCCTGGGCAAGGCCATGCAACTGATCAACGAGCACCAGGCAGACCTCGGCGCCTTCCTGACCTTGGATGAAAAAGGCAAGCTGCTGCCGGGCTACCTGAACCAACTGGTGGACGCCATTGCCGTCGAACAACAGGCCATGACCGATGAGCTGGCGCAACTGAGCAAAAGCGTCGATCACATCAAGGACATCGTCTCCACCCAGCAATCCTATGCCGGCGTGTCCACGCTGATGGAACCGGTGCACATCAGCGATTTGATGGAGGACGCCTTGCGCATGAACGCCGGTTCGCTTAGCCGCCACAACGTCACGGTGGTCAAGGAATATGGGCGGGTACCGGAGATCATGGCGGACAAACACCGGTTGCTGTTGATCATGGTCAACCTGATCAGCAACGCCAAGCACGCCATGTCCAACCTCACCGACCGGCCACGACAGATGACCCTGGCGGTGCAACAACTGGAGGACAGCACCTTGCAGATAAGCGTGAAGGACGAGGGCGAAGGCATCCCCGCCGAAAACATGACCCGGATATTCACCCACGGTTTCACCACCCGCAAGGAAGGCCACGGCTTCGGCCTGCACAGCTGCGCCCTGGCCGCAGTGGAAATGAACGGCCAGCTCAGCGCCCACAGCGACGGGCCGGGCCTGGGCGCGGTGTTCACCTTGAAAATCCCTCTCACCGTTGCCGGAAGCCCGCCATGAACCAGCCCCCTAACCGGCGTATTTTGCTGATCGACGATACCCCCTCGATTCACGACGACTTTCGCAAGATCCTGATGCCCGCTGTCGAGTCGAACGAGGCGCTGGATGAGATGGAGTCGGCGCTGTTTGGCGACACCAGCAAACCCACGGTGCAAACCTTCGAGCTGCACTCGGCCTACGGCGGCGAAGAAGGCCTGCAACTGCTCATCACCGCGATGACAGAGCAACGACCCTACGCGCTGGCGTTTGTGGACATGCGCATGCCTCAGGGGTGGGACGGGGCCAAAACCATCGAGGAGTTGTGGAAAATCGACCCCGGCCTGCAGGTGGTGGTGTGCACCGCGTATTCGGATTATTCCTGGGATGACCTGCTGTATCGCCTGCATGGCCACGATCGCTTGCTGATCCTGAAAAAGCCTTTCGACAATATCGAAGTCCAGCAGATGGCCAACACCCTGGCTAACAAATGGGACATGGCCCGGCGCGCCTCGGTGAAAACCATCCACTTGGAGCAATTGGTGGAGCAACGCACCCAAGCGCTGCAACTGGAAATCGACGAGCGCAAGCAGCTAGAAAGCCAGCTGGTGCAGTCGGAAAAACTCGCGTCCCTGGGGCAACTGGCGGCGGGTGTGGCCCATGAGATCAACAACCCGGTGGGGTTTATCTCGTCCAACCTCAGCAGCCTCGACACCTACTTCAACCAGCTGCAACAGATGCTGGACGCTTACCGCCAGGCCGAGGAAAGCCTCGCACCGGGTGAACAACGCGATCAACTGAAGGCCTTGCGCAACGAGCTGGAGCTGGATTTTCTCAAGGAAGACATTCCACTCCTGATCCGCGAATCCAAGGAGGGCATAGGTCGTGTGGCCCAGATCGTCAAAGACCTGAAGAACTTCTCGCGGGTGGACAACGATCAGACTTGGCAATTTGCCAATCTGCAACAAGGCATCGACTCGACGCTGAACATCGTCGCCAGTGAACTCAAGTACAAGGCCGATGTGGTGAAGCATTACGCGCCGCTGCCGGACATCGAATGCCTGGCTTCGCAGCTCAATCAGGTGGTGATGAACCTGGTGATCAACGCCGCACAAGCCATGGGGCCGGAGCGCGGCACCATAACCATCAGCAACGGCGTGGAGGGCGAAAACATCTGGCTGGAAGTGGCTGACAACGGCTGTGGAATTCCCCCGCATGCGCTGCAAAAGATCTTCGATCCGTTCTTCACCACCAAGCCGGTGGGCGAAGGGACGGGCTTGGGATTGTCGCTCTCCTACGGCATCGTCAAGAAACACCGTGGTGATATTTCCGTCAGCAGCGAGCTGGGTAAGGGCACGACGTTTCGCGTGGTGTTGCCGATTCGGCAGACGGTGGCGTGGGACACGCCACCGTAATCAGCCTCACGTCTCGTTTTTTCCGGACTCGCCCCAAACGAGGACCTATTGAATAAGCGCCGATGACAAGCGCCGCGCGCCTGCCCTGCTCATCAGCTGCCTCTGGGACCTGTTATTTCTGACAGTAGACAGGCACCTTCCCCCCCTCGAAACTCCTGGCAAGCAACACGGTTGCAGGCCGGCGGCGTGTTGATCGTGAAGATGGCTCCTCTTCGTCCAAGGAATGGTCACCATGTCCACACGTCGCGAGTTCCTGGCGTACGCTTCGCTGACCGCCCTGCTCACGCATCTGGGCAAGGGCGCCCTGGCTGCCGACAGTGCCGAGCAGGCCGGCCCCTTTTCCTTCGAGGGCTTGATCGAACAGGCACAAGTCGATGCCTTGAAACCCTACCGTTATCCCAACACGGACTCGGACGCGCTGTTGACGAAACTCGACTACGCCGCCCACGGCCAGATCCGCTTCAAACCCGAGTTAGCTCTGTTTGCCAAGGGGCCGGGGCAGTTTCCCGTGACCTTCTTCCATCTGGGATCATTTTTTCGCACACCGGTGAGGGTGTATGCGCTGGACAACGGCGTCGCCCGCGAGATCGTTTACGACCCGGCGAACTTCGACATGCCCGGCGACAGCCCGGCCCACGCCTTGCCCCGTAACAGTGGATTCGCCGGTTTTCGCATCCAGGAAAGCCGTCTGGGCAACCAGACCAAACTCCCGTGGCAACAGAACGACTGGGTGGCCTTTCTTGGCGCATCGTACTTCCGGGCTATCGGCGAGTTGTACCAGTACGGTCTGTCGGCACGGGCGATTGCCCTGGACGTGGCTGAGGCCGGCAAGGCCGAAGAATTTCCCGCCTTCACCCACATCTGGTTCGAACCGCCGAAGGACCTGCACGCCACGTCCATGACCCTCTATGCGCGGCTCGACGGGCCCAGTATCTGCGGCGCCTACCGTTTCGTGATCGACCGCACGCAGGGCGTGATCATGGACGTCGACTGTACGTTCTTCCTGCGCAAGAGCGTCCGCCGGCTGGGCATTGCACCGCTGACTTCGATGTTCTGGTTCAGTGAAACCGCCAAGCGAACCGCCGCCGATTGGCGCCCCGAAGTCCACGACAGCGACGGACTGGCGCTCTGGACCGGCAACGGCGAGCGCATCTGGCGCCCCCTGAACAACCCGCCGCGCACTGTGGTTTCGGCGTTCAGCGACCATCAACCGAAGGGCTTCGGCCTCTTACAACGTGACCGCAATTTTGACCACTACCTCGATGGCGTGAATTATCAGCGCCGCCCCAGCCTATGGGTCGAGCCGTTGGGCGACTGGGGCGAAGGCAGCGTACAACTGATGGAAAATGGCACTGACGATGAGATCCACGACAACATCGTCGCCATGTGGGTGCCCTCGGCCCCCGCCGAAGCGGGCAATCGCTATACGCTACGTTATCGCCTGCACTGGCTGGCCCAGGAGCCTTACGCTTCGCCATTGGCGGTGTGCTTGGCCACGCGTCTGGGCAAAGGCGGCCAACCCGGGCAGACACGTCCCGCGGGAGTGCGTAAATTTGTCGTCGAATTTCAAGGCGCGCCGTTGGAAAAACTTGCACCGGGCGTCAAGCCCGAGGCCGTGATCAGTTGCTCCCGAGGCGAGCTTGGACTTGTATTCACCGAAGCCGTGCCGGACGGCGTCGTCGGTCATTGGCGAGCACAGTTCGATTTAGCCGTCGACGGCAAGGAACCGGTGGAGCTGCGCCTGTTCCTGCGCCTGGACGGTCAGCCGCTGTCAGAGACTTGGCTGTATCAGTACCACCCCTTCAACTCGGATTCGACGGCAATCGGAGTCGCTTCAATGGCTGACACCGGCAACCGGCAATGAAGCGCTTTCGTCAATTGACGCTGCTCTACCTGACGCTCAGTGTCACCACCGCGGCCCTGCAGGCCAATGAGCAGGAATGGGTGGAAGGCTTGCTGCAACAGATGACGCTCGAAGAAAAAATCGGCCAACTCAGCCAGCTCGGCATTCAGGACACACCGACCGGCCCTGTCATCGACCAAGGCACACTGTCGCATCTGCCCGAGAGCATGGTCGGCTCGATCCTTGGCGCGTACGGTTTCGAGCAGACTCTCGCGCTGCAGAAACACGTCATCACCCACTCGCGCCTGCACATACCGCTGCTGTTTGCATTCGATGTGATTCACGGCTTTCGAACCGTATTTCCCGTGCCGTTGGCGGAAGCCTCGGCCTGGGACCCCGACCTGGCGCAGCGCACCGCTCGCGCGGCTGCCATTGAAGCGACGGCCAGCGGCGTGCACTGGACGTTCGCGCCCATGGTCGACATCGCCCGCGACCCGCGCTGGGGCCGTGTGGTGGAAAGTACCGGCGAAGATCCGTTTTTGGGCGCAGCGCTGGCCAGTGCCAAGGTAAAGGGGTTCCACGGTGCGGGGCCGCACGACAGCTCGTTCATGCTGACGACCGCGAAACACTTCGTCACCTACGGCGCGGCCGAGGGTGGGCGGGACTATAACGTCGCCGACGTGTCGGAACGCACCTTGCAGGAAGTGCACTTACCGCCTTTCCGGGCGGCCGTCGCGGCGGGCGTTGATGCAATCATGCCCTCGTTCAACGAAATAGCCGGGACACCCCTGCACAGCAACACCGCGTTATTGACCGGGGTGCTGCGCAATCAATGGCGATTCACCGGCCTGATTGTCAGTGACTTCAACGCGATCTGGGAGTTGAGTCAGCACGGCGTAGCGGATATTCCGGCCGACACGGCGCGGCTGGCACTCACCGCCGGCGTGGACGTCGACATGGCCAGCCAGATGTACCGCCGATACCTGCCGACACTGGTGCGCACTGGCCAGATCCCCATGGCCGCCGTGGATGCTGCGGTGCGCCGCGTCCTCCAGACTAAACAACGCTTGGGCCTGTTCGATGACCCTTACCGCTACAGCAATGAGGCGCGGCAGCGAGCCAATACCCTGACACCGCAGCACCGTGCCCTGGCCCGGGAGGCTGCGCAGAAATCCATTGTGCTGCTGAAAAACAACGACGCACTGCTGCCCCTGTCCAAGCACCTGCGCAACGTACTGGTGGTCGGCAGCCTGGCCACGGATGCCGAAGCCACGATCGGCCCCTGGGCCTTGGCGGCTCATCCTGAAGATTCGATCACGGTCTTGCAGGGCATACGCCATGCCGTCGCCCCCGACACCGAGGTGGTTTACCTGGGCGGTGCATCGCCCATCAGCAACGCGGTTGATGACCTGGCAGAAGTCCTGCAGGCCGCCCGCGATGCCGAGGTGGTGATCGCGGTGCTCGGTGAGCGCGCCGATCAGAGCGGTGAAGCTCGCAGTCGCACGGACTTGGGCCTGCCGGGTGCCCAGGACACGTTGTTGCGTGCCCTGTTGGACACCGGCAAGCCCGTGGTCATCGTGCTGATGAATGGCCGCCCGCTCGTGTTCTCGAAGACCGTGCGCGAGGCGCCGGCACTTTTGGAAACCTGGTTCCTGGGCAGTGAAATGGGCAACGCGGTGGCCGATGTTCTGTTCGGTGACATCAACCCCAGCGGCAAACTGCCGATCACCGTCCCCCGTAACGTGGGGCAGATCCCCCTCTACTACGCGCACAAAAACACCGGCCGCCCGCCCACCGGTGCCGGCGGTTATGAGTCCGGCTACATCGATGAACTCTGGACGCCGCTGTATCCCTTCGGTTTCGGCCTCAGCTATACCTCGTTCAGCTATGACACGCCTCGGATCAGCGCCGAGCGGCTAGCGTCCACCGAGTCCCTGACGGTACACGTGAACGTCACCAATACCGGGCAGCGCGCCGGTGATGAAATCGTCCAGCTGTACCTGCGCGACGACGTCGCCAGCGTCACTCGCCCGGTCCGCCAACTGCGCGGCTTTCGCAAAATCCACCTGGCGCCCGGTGAGACGCGCAGCGTGAACTTCAATCTTGGCCCACAGGACTTCGCACTGCTCAATCAACATTTTTCGCCGGTAATAGAGGCCGGCACTTTTACCGTCTTCGTCGGCGGCGATTCGACCACCACCCATCAGGCTCGGTTCGAGGTCACGGACAGCCGTGAACTCTCTGCCTCAGGCCCATCCGAGCCCCCCACACGCGCTCGCTGAATACCACGGTGGGTTGTCCGGGCTTTCCTTACTGGCGCAGAATGCCGGATCGACCTGAGAGTCCGAACCCAAGGAAACCGTATGAGCCTGTCCTTGCTAAGCCGTTACGCCTTCTTTGCCGTGTGCGTCATTTTCACCCTCGCCAGCCTTCCCTTTATCCAACACGAATGGCTGTGGCCCATCACCCTGGTCACCGGCGTGTTGAGCCTGATCGGTATCTTCGACCTGTTGCAAAGTCCCCACGCGGTGCGCCGCAACTACCCGATCCTGGGCAATATCCGTTACCTGGTAGAAGCCATCCGCCCGGAAATCCGCCAGTACCTGCTGGAGTCCGACAGCGACGCCCTGCCCTTCTCGCGTTCGCAACGCTCACTGGTTTACTCGCGGGCCAAGAACGAAACCGCCGACAAGCCCTTCGGCACCCTGATTGACGTGTATCAGGCGGGCTTCGAATTTATCGGCCACTCCATGCGCCCCTCGCCGTTGAGTGACCCCAGCGCCTTTCGCGTGATGGTCGGCGGTCCGCAGTGCACACAGCCGTACTCGGCGTCAGTGTTCAACATATCGGCGATGAGCTTTGGTTCATTGAGTGCCAACGCCATCCGCGCGCTCAACCAGGGCGCCAAGCTGGGCAACTTCGCCCATGACACTGGCGAAGGCAGCATCAGCCCCTATCACCGCGAAAACGGCGGTGACCTGACCTGGGAACTGGGCAGCGGTTACTTCGGCTGCCGCACCAGCGACGGCCGCTTCGACCCGGAGCGCTTTGCCGTGCAGGCGCAGAACCCACAGGTGCGCATGATCGAAATCAAGATGAGCCAGGGCGCAAAACCCGGCCATGGCGGGATCTTGCCCAAGCATAAGGTGACTAAAGAAATCGCCGAGACCCGTGGCATCCTGATGGGCGAAGACTGCATCTCGCCGTCGCGCCACAGTGCGTTCTCCACGCCCATCGAACTGATGCAATTCATCGCCCAACTGCGCGAGCTGTCCGGCGGCAAGCCGGTAGGTTTCAAGTTCTGCCTGGGCCACCCGTGGGAATTCATGGGCATCGCCAAGGCCATGCTCGAAACCGGCATCCTTCCGGACTTTATCGTGGTAGACGGCAAAGAAGGCGGCACCGGCGCGGCGCCCGTGGAGTTCACCGACCATATCGGCGTGCCGCTGCGTGAAGGCCTGTTGTTTGTGCACAACACCCTGGTGGGCCTGAACCTGCGCGACAAGATCAAGCTCGGCGCCAGCGGCAAGATCGTCAGCGCCTTCGACATCGCCAGCGTCCTGGCCATCGGCGCCGACTGGGCCAACTCGGCGCGCGGCTTCATGTTCGCCATCGGCTGCATCCAATCGCAAAGCTGTCACACCAACAAATGCCCCACCGGCGTCGCCACCCAAGACCCGCTGCGCCAGCGCGCCCTGGTGGTGCCGGACAAGGCCCAGCGTGTGTTCAACTTCCACCGCAACACGCTCAAGGCCCTGGCCGAGATGCTCGCGGCGGCAGGCCTGGATCATCCGTCGCAACTGTCGGCCAAGCACCTGGTGCGGCGCATGTCGGCGACCGAGATCAAGTTGTTCTCGCAGTTGCATGTGTTCCTCAAGCCCGGCGAGTTGCTCACCGGCGAGGTGAACGGCGAATTCTATTCGCGGATGTGGCAGATGGCGCGTGCGGACAGTTTTGAGCCCCACGACGTAGCCGCGGCTTAAGGACGCTAACCATGCTGAAGGTCATCGCTGAAGATTTCATCAAGCCCGAACACCTCGACACGGTACGTCCCTGGTACGCCGAACTGGTGGAAAAAACCCGCCAGGAACCGCTGTGCATCGCCTACGACCTGTTTGTCGATCAGGACGACCCCGGGCACTTCATTTTCATTGAGCAATGGCCCGACCAGGCCGCGCTCGACACGCATTGCCAGACCGAACACTTTACCCGGCTGGTGCCGCAGATAAACGAGCACCAGGCCAAGCCATGCAAAGTGCTGTTGATGGATGCGTTCTGACCCAGCCTTTCCAGACTGAACCGGACCACCGAGGGCATCGTTGTTAACGAAATCCCCGGAGAGACGGTTCAGTTGTACCTTGTTAAAGCAGCCTCCTCTCATGCCGTACTCCCCGATACCCAGGGCACGTCAGAGATCATTGACGTCTAGAGACATTCAGTAATATCCAGCCTTTGCAATTGCTTGGAAATACCGCCAACCTGCGCCCGCCCGACCTGCGGCGTACGACAATTCGCGCCTGCGCCTGTCATTACTAAACCTTTCGTCAAAGAGCCCGCTGCCATGCTGAACGGACGCGACCCGCGCATCGATTTTTTTCGGGGCCTGGCGTTGATCTTCATTTTTTGGGATCACGTTCCCCACAATCCCCTCGGCCAGATCACCCTACGCAATTTCGGTTTCAGCGATGCGGCCGAAGTCTTCGTGTTCCTCGCCGGCTACGCCGCTGTGCTGGCCTACGGCAAGATCCTGCAGCGTGACGGCTATTGGTTCGCCACGCTGAAGATCCTGCGCCGTACCTGGGTGTTGTACGTGGTGCACATCTTCTTGCTGGCGATGCTGATGGGCATCGTGTTCTTCGCCAACAGCCATGTGGAAACCCGCGACCTCGTCGAGGAGATGGGCCTGACGCACTTCGTCACCCACCCGCAGCAGGCGCTGACCGATGAACTTCTGCTGCGCTTCAAGCCCAACCTGATGGACCCGCTGCCGTTGTATATCGTGCTGCTCGGTGGTTTGCCGCTGGTGTTGCCGCTGTTGCTGCGCAAGACCTGGCTGGTGGTGGGCGCGTCGATGACGGTGTACCTGCTGGCGCCGTGGATGGGCTGGAACCTGCGGGCGATTGCCGACGGCGTGTGGTACTTCAACCCGGTGACCTGGCAGTTTCTGTTCATCCTCGGTGGCGCGGCGGCGATTCATGCCAGCCGCGAGCGCCCGGCCGAACTGCGGCCACTGCGCCGGCAGCCGTTGTTCATGGCGGCGGCGATCTACACCCTGGCTGCAGCGGTGCTGACACTGTCGTGGCGCTGGCCCGAAGTGCACGATACGTGGATGCCATCGGCGGTCAGCGATCTGATCTACCCAATCAGCAAGACCGACCTGTCGCCGCTGCGCCTGCTGCACTTCCTCGCACTGGCGTATGTCACCGCCAAGCTGTTGCCCGGACGCGGCTGGACCGACAACTGGCTGGCGCAGCACACCTGCCGCATGGGCCGTTATTCACTGGAAGTGTTTTGCCTGGGCGTCGTGCTGGCACCGTTGGCCGACATGGTCAATGCGATGGCTGGCGATGCGCTGCTGATGCAACTGCTGACAGCGCTGGTCGGCGCTTCATTGATGGTGATGATGGGGTTGTGGCTGGAATTCAACAAGCGCCTGGATCAGTCGCACAAGCTGGTCACACAGGCCAGCTGAAAGGTAAGGCCCGCCGCACGCAGCGGGCCTTGCCAGGCGTCAGGCGTCAGGCGGAGTGCACTGGCGCCGCGTTGGCGGTGTTCGGTTGCAGCTTGAACACGTAGAACAACACGGTCAGCAGCACCAGGAACACCGGACCGACGTACAGCGCGATGCGGGTGTCCGGGAAGTACGCCATCAGGCCCACCACCAGCACCAGAAATGCCAGCGCCAGGTACGAACTGACCGGGTACAGCCACATGCGGTACTTCAGGGCTTTCTGCTCGGCCGGGCTCAGGCTCTTGCGAAACTTGAGCTGGGCCAACAGGATCATCACCCAGGTCCAGATTGCGCCGAAGGTGGCGATGGACGTGACCCAGACGAAAACTTTCTCCGGCACCAGGTAGTTGAGCAGCACGCCGAGCAGCAAGGCGAAGATCGACAGCAGCAAGGCTTTGCGCGGCACGCCGTTGCTCGACGTGGTGGCGAACGCGGCCGGCGCCTGGCCGTTCTGCGCCAGGCTGTAGAGCATGCGCCCGGTGCTGAAGATGCCGCCGTTGCACGACGACAGCGCCGCCGTGATCACCACGAAGTTGATGATGCCCGCTGCGGTCTTGATGCCCAGACGCTCGAAGGTCATCACGAACGGGCTGCCCTGGGTGCCGATTTCATTCCACGGGTAGATCGACAGGATCACGAACAACGCGCCCACGTAGAACAACAGGATGCGCCAGAACACCGACCCGATTGCGCTCGGAATAGTCTTCTGCGGGTTGCGCGCTTCACCGGCGGTGAGGCCGATCATCTCCACGCCGAGGTAGGCGAACATCACCATCTGCAGCGACATCAGCACACCCTGCACGCCATTGGGCATGAAGCCGCCATGGGCCCACAGGTTCGAAATCCCCAGCGCCACGCCGTCGTTGCCAAAGCCGAAGGCGATGATGCCGACGCCGCCGATCACCATGGCAATGATGGTGACGATCTTGATCAGCGCGAACCAGAACTCGAACTCACCAAAGGCTTTTACCGCGATCAGGTTGATGGTGCCCATGCTGATCAGCGCCGCCAGGGCCCAGATCCAGCGCGGGGTGTCGGGGAACCACACGCCCATGTACACCGCCACGGCGGTGATCTCGGCCACACAGGTCACCAGCCACAGGAACCAATAATTCCAGCCGGTCAGAAAGCCCGCCAACGGGCCGAGATAATCCTGGGCATAACGACTGAACGAGCCGGCCACCGGGTTATGCACGGCCATTTCGCCGAGGGCGCGCATGATCACCAGGATGGCCAGGCCGCCGATGATGTAGGAGAGCATGATGGCCGGGCCGGCCATTTCGATGGCCTTGGCCGAGCCGAGGAACAGGCCGACACCGATACAGGCGCCGAGCGCCATCAGGCGGATATGCCGCTCACCCAGTTCGCGTTTGAGCGGGCCGCCCGAAGCGGTCTCGCCATGGGGCAGGTGGTTGCCGACTGGCATAGGAATACAACCTCGTCTTGTTATTGGATATGAGCCTCCGAGTCCAGCACGTCGCGGCGGGTCTGCCGTGACATGCCATCGCCGGTTCACCTTGTGGGCAAACCGGTCCGGCGGGGCCAGATCGGGGGGATGCAGTATAAAAAGCTCAACCCAGTGATTTTCACTCTATAAAAGGCAATATTCAGCGGGAATTGCCGCCTTAATACGATTTAGCGGTGGGAGTATCGCACACCAATGGTGCGACCCTTCAAGCCACCTACGCTGTCATCGGGCTTTGCCCATGCCCGGCCCGGTCGACAAATTCCTCACGCAAGCCAATCAGCGTCTACGCTTGAGACAAGTCCGATCAATCTGCCGGGATGGGATCAATCGACTATGGGCGCTTTATGGCAAACCGATTCAACCAAAGCTGCGGCGCCTGCCGACAGCGAGGATGAACAGCCATTGCCACGACGCCCCCGCAAGCGGTTGTACAGGTGGCGAATGGTGTGGCTGCTACTGGTGATCGCGCTGATTGCCGCAGCGTATGTCGCCCAGCGCGAAATGCGCAGCGCCGACTGGCAGTCCCGCGAACTGAGCCGTCTGGCCACGACCCTCAGCTACACGGTGGAGCCCGGCGCCAGCGACCGCATCGTTTACCCCGGTGAAGGGCCCTTCGACAAACGCCTGGGCTACAGCGCCATCGATGAATTCCTGCCACGCCTGCTCAAGCGCAATTTCCTGATCCAGAGCCAGGCGCAGTTTTCCGACGCCTTGATGGACTACACCGCCCATGGGCTGTTTGTGCCCTACGCCGAAAAAATCCAGGCCGGCCTGTCGATCAACGACTGCCGCGCCACGCCGCTGTACCAGTTCAGCTACCCCCAGCAGTTTTACCCGGATTTCACCGCGATCCCGCCGGTGGTGGTCAGCAGCCTGCTGTTCATCGAAAACCGTGACCTGCTGGACCCCGCACAGCCCCAGGCCAACCCGGCGGTGGATTGGCCGCGCTTCGCCAAGGCCGCGTGGTCGCAAGTCGCCCGCGTGCTGCACCTGCCCGGGCAAAGCGCCGGCGGCAGCACCCTCGCCACCCAACTGGAAAAATACCGCCACTCCCCCGACGGCCTGACCCTGTCCGGTAGCGAGAAGCTGCGCCAGATGTTTTCTGCCAGCGTGCGCGCCTACCAGGACGGCCCGCAGACCTTGCTCGCGCGCCAGAACATCGTGCGCGATTACCTCAACAGCGTGCCGCTGTCCGCTGTGCCTGGCCATGGTGAAGTGCACGGCATGGCCGAAGGTCTGCGGGTGTGGTACGGCGCCGACTTCAAGCGCACCAATGCGCTGCTGGCCGACGCCGGCACTGGCAACCTCGAGCAAAAAGGTGTGGCCCTGCGCGAAGTCTTGTCGCTGATGATCGCCCAGCGCCGGCCGTCCCATTACTTGTCCAAAGGCCGCCCGGAACTTGCGGACCTGACCGACAGCCACCTGCGTCTGCTCAAACAGAACGGCGTCATTGAACCGGCCCTGGCCGATGCCGCGCTGGCGAGTCAGGTGACGTACCGCGACTGGCAGCAGCAACCGACCTTGCAACCGATCGAGACCAACAAGGGCATCAGCGTTGCGCGCAGTCGCCTGGCCGCGCTGCTCAACCGATCGCTGTACGACCTCGACCGCCTCGATCTGGCCGCCACCAGCACCTTGCAGAACGACCTGCAAACCCAGGCCACCGCCTACCTCAAGCAGCTCGCTGACCCTGCCTTCGCCGCGCAACTGGGTCTGCTCGGGCCACGGCTGCTGACGCCGGCCAGCACCGCGCAAGTGCGCTACAGCTTCACCCTCTACGAGATGACCGCCGACGGCGCACGGGTGCGTGTGCAGACCGACAACACCGACCAACCCTTCGACATCAACGAGAGCAGCAAGCTGGAGTTGGGCTCCACCGCCAAGCTACGGGTGCTGACCACCTATTTGCAGATCATCAGCGAACTGCATGATCGCTATGGCGCACAGCCCGCCGCCGCACTGAAAAAAGTCAGCGTCGACGAGCAGGATCGCCTGTCGCGCTGGGCCGTGGACTACTTGGCGCAAAGCACCGACCGCAGCCTGCCGAAGATGCTCGACGCAGCCCTCGACCGGCAGTATTCCGCCAGCCCTGGCGAGAGCTTTTTCACCGGTGGCGGCCTGCACCGCTTCCACAATTTTCGCAACGAAGACAATGGTCGCAGCCCGAGCCTGCGCGATGCCCTGCGCGAGTCGATCAACCTGCCGTTCATTCGCCTGATGCGCGACCTGGTGCGTTACAGCACCTACCACGGCCCCAACAACAGCGCCGAGTTGCTCAAGGACGACAGCGACCCGCGCCGCCAGGAATACCTGGCCCAGTTCGCCGACCGTGAGGGCACCACCTTTCTGCTGCGTTTCTGGAAACGCTACCGCAACAAGGACACCCAGGCGCGGCTCGACACCTTCCTCGACAGCATGCACCCCACCGCCATACGCCTGGCCGCCGTGCACCGCTACCTGCTGCCCCAGGCCAGCCAGCAGAGTTTCAACGGGTTCGTGCGCGCTCACCTCAAGAGCAAGGAACCGGAAAAACTCAGCGACGAGCGCCTGACCAAGCTCTATCAGGCCTACGGCCCGGGCGCCTACGACCTGCCGGACCAAGGCTACATCGCCAAGGTCCATCCGCTGGAATTGTGGCTGCTCGGCTACTTGCTGGAACACCCCGACGCCACCTTCACCCAGGCCGTCGCCGCCAGTGAGCATGAGCGCCAGGAAGTCTATGGCTGGCTGTTCAAGAGCCGCCACAAGAGCGCCCGTGACAGTCGCATCCGCACCATGCTGGAAATCGAAGCGTTTCTGGATATTCACCAGCGCTGGCAGGCAGTCGGCTACCCCTTCGACCATCTGGTGCCATCGCTGGCCACGGCCATCGGCAGCTCCGGCGACCGCCCCGCTGCGCTGGCGGAATTGGTGGGGATCATCCTCAATGACGGCGTACGCGAACCGACCCTGCGCATCGACAGCCTGCATTTTGCCGCCGACACCCCCTATGAAACCCGCCTGGTCAACAACCCCGATCGCGGCAAACGCGTCATGCCTAGCGAAGTCGCCACCGCCCTGCGTGGCGCGTTGTCGCAAGTGGTGGACGCCGGCACCGCCAAACGCGTGGCCGGCAGTTTCAAGCTGACTGACGGCACACCCTTGATCATGGGCGGCAAGACCGGTACCGGCGACAACCGCATCGAAGCCATCGGCGCCGGTGGGCGTGTGCTCAGTTCCAAGTCCATCAACCGCACCGCGACGTTCGTGTTCTACATCGGCGAGCACCACTTCGGCACCCTCACCGCATTCGTTCCGGGCATTTCGGCGCAGCAATTCACGTTCACGTCGGCGCTGCCGGTGCAGGTGCTCAAGGGTATGGCACCGATCCTCACGCCTTACCTGCAACCCGACGCGCAGACCCTGTGCCAACCGCCGAAACAGGGTGTTAGTTATGCGCATCTTTCATTCGAATAACGGGTGCTCAACGCACCGAACCGCCCAGGATTTTGAGCTTTTGTTCTAGTCTTCAGTGGATACGCTAATGGCTTCAAATCCCTTAGCGAGCGCCATTGCATGCCCGAATCCCCCCCTCCTGCCAGTCCTCTGGCAACGCCCTACAAGGGGCCTCATTACGCGCTGATACAGCAGAGAATTCCCGACTGGCTCACCACCGCCGTCCCCGCCCGAATCAGCCTGTTCAACAGCACCACGCTGTCCCGACCGGACTGGTACGCCAGCGCCTCACCCGATCAACACACCACGCTGCAGCTGGCGAATGCCGAGGGCTGGCGCGCACAAAACGCCGTGGACCAACACCTTCGCGACGTGCAGGACCTGTATGGTTTTTCCGAGCCGCTGTTGCAGGAGGCCATCCGCGAAAAACACGGCCTGGATCTGAACGTCAAAACCACCTACCTCAACCTGTATATCCCCACGCAACTGCCCTGGTATGCGTTGGATATTTCCAAGGGGGCGACCACCCGCAGAGTGTCGTTGCTGGATGCGGCGTTGCATAACTTCGCCGCCGGTGAAAGCTTTGAAAAAGACTCCTGCTACATCACCCAACCGGACGCCCGAGGCCACTTCGACATCCTGCCACTGGCCGAGCGAATGCCCCTTCTGCAGTTCAAGACGCTGTGCCGCGAACTGAACCTCGGCGCCCGCTATCAACAGCACCTGAACCAGCATCTGTTGCCGACCGACCTCGCGCTGCGCGCCACGCTCAAGACCCGCATCATTGCCAGCCAAAAGGCCGCGCTCAAGGCTGCCGCGCAATTGGCCGTGCTGAAAAAGGACCTGGGGCCCGCGGCGTGCGCAGTGCTGCTGCAAGCGCTGCGCGGTGAGCGTGGGGTGCTGCAGTTCTACCGTTTGAACATCCTGGATGCGCCACTGGCCGGCATACTGCTGATTGCGGCGGATTTGGACCGCGTGTCCAGCGTGTCGAAACTGATCGCCTACATCCCTCATGACCCCGAAAGTCCCGTCAAGGAATACGACTCCAGCGTGGCGTTCATGACGGATCTGACACGCAAGCTGCACGCCAACGCAGCGATCCCATCACGCGGCCAGCAAACCTATCAGCAGTTCTTCAGCGAGTTTGTCGGGCATAACCAACGCGGGCACTTCTTTGCCGGGCTGGGCCAACGGCTGCCATTTTCAGCCATCAGGATCGACGCAGACCTGTGGGAACACCGCTACCAGCAGGCGCTGAATAAAATCCTCAATGACGGGCGCAGCATGGCGGTGTCCACCTCCGATGCCGACCGCGCCGAGCGCTGGGCCTGGTGGGACAACGCCACGAAAATGATCACGGATATTTTCAACGCCGCCCTGATGGTGATCACGCCGTTCGTGCCGTTTCTCGGTGAGTTGATGCTGGCCTACACCGTTTATCAATTGAGCAGCGAGATCATTGAAGGGGTCGTCGACCTGGCCGAGGGCCAATATCGCGAAGCCGCCGAACATGTGGTGAGCGTGACCAGCGAAGTGGTGCAACTGGGCACGTTTGCCGCCGGCGCCGCCGTGGGCGGTGCGTTGCGGCGCTCACTGTTCGTCGATGATCTGCGGGTGGTCGAGGTCAACGGGCAACCACGCCTGTGGAACCCGGATCTGGCGCCCTATGCCCGGCATGATCTGCAATTGCCGGCCGATGCACAGCCCGACGCGCTGGGTCTTCACGAGCATCAGAACCAACGCATCCTGCGCCTGAAGGACCGCCATTACGTGGTCGCGCACGAGGCCGCCAGTGACACCTACCGCATCCAGCACCCGACCCGCCCCGAGGCCTATTCCCCGCGACTCGAACACAATGACAACGGCGCCTGGCTGCATGAAGGAGAAGACCCGCGCACCTGGGACAGCGCGGCGCTGCACGAGCGCCTTGGTCCTCTTCTGGTGGAAGGCCTCACTCCCGCGCAACGGGCACAAGCCTGCGCCACCAGCGGAACTCACGACGGCGCCCTGCGCATGATGTATGCCGACCGCTCACCTCCTCCGTCACTTCTGGCCGACAGCCTCAAGCGCCTGCAACTGCGTCGGCACGTCGAACAGACACCCCAGCGCATCCGCACCGGCGCCCCGGCCGAGCTGCCGACCAACTGGTCGGTGCAAACCACCACTGAGTTACCTGGCTGGCCGTCGCACAAAGCCATCGACGTGTTCATCGAACCGGACCTGAGCGGCTACGCCATGCGTTATGGCGCCGCCGATGCATTGCCCGCCGACACCCTGAACATCAGCCATGCGCAGGTGCAGGCTGGCTCGTTGCCAGAGCAAGTCCTCGCGTTTCTCAGCGAAAAGGAACTCGACGCCCTGCTGCCCTCGCCCCTGCCCGAGACCCAAACCGCGCGGGTCGCTGCGCTGCGCAACCAACTGGCCGATCGGCTCACGCCACACACCGTTGCGATGTTCAATCACCTCTACAGCGCACGCGAAGTGCTCGACACCCCTCACGGTCAACTGATTCAACAGCAGTTCCCGCAGTTGCCCGCAGAGCTGGTGACGACGCTGCTACTGCGCACATCGCCCCAGGAACTGGACGTGATGAGCCGTGAACAGCGCATCCCTCTGCGCCTGAAAAACCTCGCCCGGGAACTGGCCAACGAAGTCCGCGCCAGCCACGCCAGTGAAGGCTTGCATGACGATGCCCTACTGACGCCGGACACCGAGCGCATGGTCCTCAATCTCCTGCGTCTGAACACCGATGCTTTGGGGGACCTGAGTATCGCCATCCATGAGCAATCGCCGGAGGGCGCCTTGCGGTGTCGGGTAGGCCCGGCGGCGGCCGCCACACAGAAAGTCCTGATCTACCAGGGTCAGGGCCGCTACCGGATCCACGGGGTACCGGCGTCGACACCGCCCGCGCACTACCGTTTTTTCGAAGCGCTATTGCGCGTGCTTCCTGACGGGGCTGTTGATTTGCGCCCTGGCCAGGGTGAAAACCTCAAGGCCTGGCTCAGGGCGCAACTTGAACCATTGGCCGTGCGCCGCACCCTGCTGGAACCGCCGACCGGGCGCCTGGCCGACGACCGCAGCACCCAACGCCTGCTGCAGAAACCTGGCTTCGAGGCCTTCCGCCGCCTGTTTCGCAGGCAACCCACCCCGGCACCGACGCCCGCAGAGACCCTGACCAAGCTGTGCCCACGACTGAACGCAGAAGAGATCGCCAGCGTCTCGCCGTTCCTCGACACTGCGCAAGGTAAGGCGCTGCTGGGCACGCTGGAGGCCGACCACCGGTTGCTGGGCGAAGACCTGCGCAGCCTCCGCAAACAGCGTCCTCTCGGTGCGGTCGGCAGCGTGCTCGCGCAAAACGAGCTGCTCATGCGCGGGCTGATCATCAAAGAGTTGCAAAGCTGCTGGGAAGACGGCGCTTACCTGCGCATGGTGCCGCCACAACCACAGCCGCGCGGCACGCTCCTGGACTTGAGCAATCTGGTGCTGGGGCGCTACGTGCAACACATGGAGCCGCTGCGGGCGGACTTCAGCCATGTCACCCGCCTGAACCTGAGCGGCACGCGTCTGAAGGACGAGGAAATGGGCTTTCTCGACAATTTCCCCGCCACGCGCATCGTCGACCTGTCCGAGAATGAACTGACCGGCGTGCCGTCCCAACTGACCGACATGAAAGCACTGACCGCGCTGAACCTGCGCGACAACCCTATCCGCTGGGGCCGCTACGACTACGAGGCACTCAAGCACCTGCCCTTGCTCCGCTCGCTGAACCTGGAGGGCAACGCATTGATGAGCGTGCCGCCGGACATCGGCCCGCTGCCCGAACTGCGGCGACTGACCTTGCGCAGGACCGGCATCAGCCAATGGCCGGCGGGCCTCGACAGTCCAAGGCTGGCCATCCCTGAGTTGGACCTGACCCACACCCGAATCACCAGCGTTCCACCGTTCGCCGAAGATTCGGTGGGCGCCCGCATCGTCGCCAGCAGTTGGCTCGACCGCAGCCGCCTGGAACCGGCAGACGAAGATCGCGTGGTCGCGTATCGGCGTGCCTTCGGTTTCGATCCCTACCGCACCACGCCGCGCAGCAAGCCGTCCGACCGTGAATACTGGCTGATTGGCTTGAGCGGCGAGGCGCGCGACGAGGCCATCAAAGTCTGGGAGGACGTGGAACAGGAGCATGGCTCCCAGGGCTTGTTTGACCTGTTCAAACTGCTGCGTCCACCCGTGGAGTTCCAGACCGAGATCGACGCGCAACTGTTCCAGCAGGGGCGGGAAGATTTGGCCATCCGGGTGTGGCAGTTGCTGTTCACGGTGGACCAGAACCCGAGCTTTCGTGAACGCATCTTCAGCCTGGCCGCGACGCCGCCCAATTGCGCGGATGCCGGCGCGCATATCTTCAATCGCATGGGCGTCGAAACCCTGCTTGAGCAGATCCTCAAGGACGACGCCCCACAGGCTATGCTCCAGCGCGAAAGCCGCCTGGTAAAACTGGCGCGGCAAGCCTGGCGCCTGGACCAAGTCAACCGTCTGGCCCGCGAAGAAGTGCGGCGCCGTACCCTGCCGATCAACGAAGGCGGCCTGGGACAAACACTGGGCATCGGTCAAGGCCAGGTGGATGACGTGCAGGTGTATCTCGCCTATCAAACTGGGCTGAAGGCGCGCCTGGACCTGCCATGGCTGTCTGAACACATGGTGTATCGCAACACGGCCCAGGTCACTCAGGCCCATCTCGACCGAGCGGCGCACGCCATTCGCCAGCTGCAACAAGGCGATGGTCTGATCAATGGCCTGCTGGAGCAGCCGTTCTGGAGCGATTATCTGCACGAGGCCTATCTGGGCGCCTTCAACGCCCAGCGCAGGCTGCGCACGGAGGCCGGCAGCCACCTGCAGGACCTGCTCGAATTGCACGAGCAATGGGTCGCTGCGCCGACGGACAGTGTGCGCGAGCAGTTGACCCGCCTGGCCGACGATCTGGTGATCCCGTACAGCGTGGTGCTTACTGAAGAGGCGTTTTCAGACAGCACGGTGCTGGGTTTCTACGACCATATCCAGCATGACTATAACGAGCTGGCGCGGCGTTTGACCCGTGAAGCCTTGCTCAAGGCCAGCACTGAGTAGGCAATCACGGCGCCAGGAAATCGAACACCAGGTGCACCGTGCCGTAGTACTCGCCGCCGCGATAGCCGCCTTCGGGCTCTACGGCGGCGATGTCCAGCTCGGCCCGGCGTCCCACTCGAGCTTCAGCGGCGCCGACCACTTCCACCGGGTCGAGGGTCAGCGCTACCTGGTTGAACTGCACCTGCAGGTCGATACGGTTACGCCCGTTAAACAAGTACGGCTCGGCCCCAAGGCGGGCCGCGACGCCGCCGTTGAGGTGCTTGACGTCGAAGTTCTTGCGCAGGCGGCTCAGTTGCGAAGTCACCAGGTTCCACGCCAGCAGTTGGTCCTGGCCCATCCAGTCCGGTTCGGACGGCAGCACATAGGCCTCGTTTACCGGGATGGTCACCGAGACATCGAACGAGTGACGTTCCTGGATCGCCGAGGTGGGTGCGCCCGCCAGCATGCAGGCCGCCAGTACACCGAATCTTGTCAGCTGCTTGAACATCATGATCACCCGTTAGTCTTCTCGACCTTCAGCGGTTTTTTATCCAGCCCTTCCACCAGCACGAAGCTGTAACGCCGGCCCGGTTTTTTCTCGAACGTCAGTTGTCGCTCGGGCAGGATGTGGTGCTTGGTGGTGGGCACGCAGTCAGTGGGGTTGGTCACCGAACAGTCGTGGAACTCGTCGAGCACCACGGTGCTGTTGCCCGCGTTACGCAGTTGGTATTGGTCAGGCCTCTCGTTGATGCGGGTGTCGAACCGCGCATCCTTGGGCCGTACGAAAAACACCGTGCCGTAGCCGGCCATCACGTTGATCCCGGCCGCCAGGTGATCCTTGTAGTCGGCGCGCTCCTCGTCGCTGATACCGAAGTTGTCGTCCTTTTCCGGGACCACGGGGATAAAGCGCAGGCGGAAATAGCGTTCCTTGTCGCGCGGGCCCATGTACAACAGGCGCGTGCCCTGTCGGCCGTTTACCGGCACGATCAGTCGCGACGGGCTGGCCATCAGGCCGTCGCGACTGGTCGTGACGCCCTTGTCATCGATGATCGAGGGCACCGGGATTTCGCGGGTGGTGCCATCTGCGTTGTAGACAATTTCCAACACGTTGACCTTGATGAACGCGGTGCTGGTGCCGCCATTGAACACGCGCTTGAGGTAGGAACTGCGATCACTTTCGAGGTAGTCGTACACCACCCCGACGTTGATCAGCGGCCCGGCCTGGACGGTGAGCGACATCAGGCACAACCCGATCCATAACACTGCTTGTTTCATCGTTTACTTCGCCTCGTTGATTGACTGCGACGGGCCTGGCCCGCCGTTGGAGTGGGGCCGATCTAAATTTCCGAGTCCCAGATCACGGTCGCCACGCCCGAATAGGTACTGCCCGGATGGTTGAGCATGTCGGCCATGTCGTCGCGCAACACCTCGAAGTGCAAGGTGCCCGGGCGGTCGTTCACGTAGAACAGCGGCTGGAACAGTTCGGTGCCGTCACCGTCCAGGCGCAACGGGCGCTTGAGCACGGCCTGGTTACCGCGCCCATCGATGCCGCTGGGCAGCGTCACGGCGACCTGCAACGGCACCTCATCGCCATTGGCGTTGCGCAGGCCGCAGGTGTTGCCCATGACGATCGAGCATTCCAACTGCATCTTGAAACGCGAACTGGCGGCGATGCGGAAGGTCTGGTCGCGGTACAGCCGCGTGGGCGAGCGTCCACGGTTGAGCCAGGCTTGCCAGCCGCCGTCGGGGATCAGTTCGATGCGGTTGCCGCCGGGTGGGAGGTCGACTTTGAGGTCGTGCTCCACGCTCAGGGTGAAGTTGAACGTGATGGCGTTTTTATTCGGGACCATGACGTCGCCAAAGTCATAATCGCCGCCAGGGCCCATGGTGTAGGTGATGCTGCCGTAGTATTGGCCGCCGGACATGGTTAATGGGTTGGGCGTCTTGAGTTCGTAGGCGTATTCCATGGTGTTGAACCTCAGATAACTAAGGTCAACAGATGGTTGGCGACTACAGGGGCCTGCCCCTTCCGGTGTCAGCCAGAAATAGGAGGCGAAGTTGACCCCCGCTGCAATGTGGCCGGTACGCTGACAGGGGCTGGGCGCATTCGTCCATCGACTCTGCCAAGTAGCTCCCGGTATAGCCCAAGCGGATACACCCGGTGGTCGAGGGACATGCCACAGCGAACCGATGCCGGCGATCCGTAGTTGCACCGTTTCCGTTTCGCCAGTGGCGGCGTGGGTCACATGAAGATCGCGCCAGTCGGACGGCACCTTGACCATGAAACCTCTGCGCTCATCTTCATGGTTAGCCAGGATTGGCTGATTGGAAAGCGCGGAAAAGTCGTTATCCCGCAGACTGAAAATACCTAACGCCTTGCATTGGGACGGAATATGCGCCGCACAGATCGAACTGATCGGCGTGGTGTTTTCGAAGTCATTCTTCATCGGGTTGGCCGGGTCAGGCCGGAACCGCGCGGTGATGTTCTCGTCCGCCAGTGAGGCGCTGGCGCTGAACAACAGCGACGCGCCCATGGCCATGATCAAGGTGTTGAAGGGTTTCATCGTGAGTGTTCTCGTCATGGCACTCAACCTGCGGTCTGGGTGCTGGATATGTGTTCGGCGAGGGTGTCCGGCGTGCAGCGCAGGTCACCGATCATCAACACGTCCTGTTCATTGGCGGAGGTGGCCGGGTCCAGGCGGAACTGGCACAGCAATTGGTTGCGGTAGCGCACTTCGAGGGTTGGCGAGCTGGCGCTCATTTCCATGGAGAAGAACCCGTCGGCCTCGCTGACCCCACGGCTGGCGTGGTTGATCACGTGATGGCCCCTGAGCGGCTGGCCCTGGGCATCGAGCAGGCGCCCGAGTACCGACACGGTTTTCATGACGGTGATTTTCCGGTAGTCCACCCCGCCCTTGTTCAGGTGGTAGGTGGTCCGCGCCGGTTGGATATTGGCCGCCGGTGGGTGGTTGCCGTCGAAGTCGAAGTTCACCGTGCTGCTCTTGTAGGCCGCCACCGGTACGAAGTTGCGCCCCGGACGCAGGATCGCGCCGCCGCCGCTGAAGTCGTCGGCACGCAGTGTGATCTCATCCAGATCGGTTTCGACGTCGACGATCATGCCCGCGCCATTGCTCTGGTACTGGCTGGTCATCAGCATCTGGTCGCCACCGGCAACGAAGGTGCTGTGCAGGTTCAGGCCGCCGCTGAGGTCGCCGTTGAACGAGCTGCGTTGGATGAAGCCGTCGCCGCTGACCACATCACTGTCGAAACTGGCCATGCCCGAGAACCCGACGCCGTAGGTGTCGGTGATGGCGGTGGCCGAGACGCTTTGCAGCAGGTGGTCGGTGAGGTCCTGGCGAACGGTGACCGACGCATTGTTGTCGCGACCGCCGTCCCGCGCGGTGCGGGTGCCGATGCTGCCGGAAATCTGCCGGCCATCTCCGCCCAGGGCCAGGCTCACAGAGAGGTCCACGCCGCGGTTGCGCTTGTCGTTGGTGCCGGACGTGCCCGGTCGGTCGAACACCGAGAAACGCCAGTTGGCGTCGCTGCCCCACAAGGTGTCGCGGCGGCTCCAGCCCAGGTCGAGCCCGGCGCCTTCGGCATTGCCCTCGCTGTGGGACAGGCGCAGGTTCCAGGAATTTCGCGCGTCGACCCGGTGGTTCACCGAGAGTGCCGAGTTACTGGTCTGGCCAACAAAGGTGTTGCGCCGCAGGCGGGTGCCGTCGGGCAGGGTCTCGAAGGTGTCGCGGGTGTCGAGCCAACTGCGGTTATGGCTGAGCACCAGGTTGGTGGCGCCAAACGTGTAGAGGCCCTGAACGTCCAGGCCGGTGCCGTGTTCGCGGGTCTGGTAGAGGTTGGTGTAGAGGCTGGTGTTGTTAGCCACCGTCCAGTCCACCGAACCGCCGTATTGCAGTTGCTCACGCACTTCCCGCGCCGACAGGCCGAGAATCACCCGGGGATGCACCAGGTAATTGACCGAGGCACCCGCGGTGATCGAGCCGGAAGACTGTTCATCCCAGTTGCTGAACAGCTTGGTTTCGCGTCCGGCAAACAGGTTGTAGCGCCAGCGGTCATCGACGTTGCGCCAGTTGCTGGGTTTGTACACCAGCTCTTGGGAGGTGCTGACGGTGAGGCCGTCTTCCACCAGGCGCACTTCGACTTCGTAGATGCCGCCGGGCAACGGTCGCGTGTCCAGGGTTTGCAAACCGGCCGCGACCGCCTGGGTGTTGATCAGCAGACCGTTGCGGTAAATCTCCACGGCGGCCTGGCGATTGGCGGTGACGTAGATCGGGTAAACGCTGGCCTTGGCATTGTTGATCGCCAGGCTGTCGGAGCTGCCGTACATGACGCCTAACGCGGTATCCGGGCTGGCGCCAAAGCTGCGCAACTGCCGGGTAAGGCCGTCGGAATTGGGGGTGAAATGGCCCAGGCGCAAAAACTGGCCTTCCAGTTCTCGCTGGGTATACAGCTCATGGATTGCATGGCGCAGTTGTTCTTCGTCGCCACTCTGGCGCGCCAGCTGCAAGTTGAACACCTGGGTCCAATTGCCCAGGCTGGCACTGGCTTGCAAACCATAACGTCCGCCCAGGTTTTCTTCCTGGCCGCCGTTAAGGTTGAGCTGGTTGTTGATGATCAAGCCACGGCTACCGCCTTCGGGCTGCGCGTGAAAACGCGGTGCGTCGCTGGTGTGTTCGACGTTCTGGGTGATGATCGACAGCAGTGAGTTTTCCAGGTTGTAGTGCACTGACACCAGTTGCTGCGGGCACGCCTGGGTGCATGCGCCAAGGCCGACGCCGCTCTCCAGCAAGGCTTGCCAGGTGTCGCGGGTGGTGGCGGGGACTTTGCTGTCGCCGGTATCGGTGAACTCCAGCAGCGTCACCCGTTCGTCCTGGGACAGCACAATCAAGGCTTCCCCCAGGGGTTGCTGATCCAGTTCGACCTGTACCGCCAGCGGTACGTCGAAAAAATGGTCGCCGAACCCGGCAGGCAAACCCTGAGCCTGGGTCAACAAACTGCCAGGCGTGACGGTGCCTGGCGTGGGTGCGGCCAAGGCACTCGTACAAATCACTAGCGCAAGCGCAACCGCGATGGGCGTCATCGGGAACATGAAAGGAACTCTCTGAGGGCCAGGAGACTTGATAAAAAACAGGCCGACCAATGGGGGAAAATCGGCCGGCCCGAACGCAAATGCCCGCGGGCAAGAAAGCCCGGCGAGCACCTACACCATTAAGGTGCTGGCGTTGGCGGCACCGCATCGAACACCAGCGCCACAGCGGAGGTGTAGGCACCACGCTGGGTGGCCGTAGGCTTGGCTGCCACGATGCGCAGTTCAGCTCCCACGCCCGGGGTGGAGTCGGCTTCGTTCACCACTTCTTTTGGCGTGCCGGTCAGTTCAACGCCGTGCAGGGTGGTGGTCAGCGGGATGTTCTGCGCGACGTTGCCGTTGAACAGAACAGCCGGGCCGCCTTCGATGTAGGCGTGGACCGAACCACTGGTGTTCTTCAGGTCGTAGATAGCGCTCAACGGCGCCAGCTCACCGCTGACGATGTTGTAGGTCAGGGTTTCGTCGCGGCCGAAGTTCGGATCACGTGGCTGCGCGTGGAACACCGTGGTAGGGATATTCGCCTTGATGTTGACGGTGTGGTTGGCTTCGCCGGCAGCGAAGGCCGTCGAGGCGTTCAATGCCAGAAAGGCCAATGGAGCAGCAATTGCAAACTTCTTGAACATGATGAGTTCCTGTTTTGAGGACAAGTTAGTGCCCCATTGAAAGTTGAACAGTGAATTCAACACACAATGAGGTCCGCTGCAGCGAGACGTAAGTGAGTGCAACGCGAGAGGAATGATCCACTAACTTTAAAAACAGGTATGCAGGCTGCTTCCCATGCCTTCGTAGCCAATGTATACGGGCAAATACAGAAAAATATGGCACTTTGCCAAAACTTTAATTTTCTCCGTAAGACATGGACTACATGAATTATTCAACAACGTTCGTTGTGAATATTCCGTAGGAAAAACACCACACATAAAAAAACAGAAGTTATAAAAGACTCTTTGAAAGTACGAGTTCCAACTCTAATATTAGTTGGATCGCCGCACCACTAATAAGTCAATCCAAATGCTTGCAATGTGCGATAGGCCACACTGACCGTTGGTCGTCTGTGGCTATGCATCCATTAAGATATATCTTACGTTATGTCTTATCCACACAAGGAGAGCATGACAATGAGAGACCATCATTCCCACCGTGAACCCGGTGACGGCTTCGAGAAACGTCCAGGCCGCGAACGTGCCGGCCGCGGCCCACGGGTATTCGCCCCGGGTGATTTGAAGTTGCTGCTGCCGGCATTGATTGCCGAACAGCCCTGCCACGGCTACGACCTGATCCGCAAGATCGAAGCCCTGTTCGACGGCGCCTACAGCCCGAGCCCCGGGGTGATCTACCCCACATTGACCTTCCTCGAAGAGAGCGAATTGATCAGCGGTGACGCCGACGCTGGAAAAAAACGCTACACAATCACCGACGCCGGTCGTCTCTTCTTAAGCGAACAGGCGGTGGCGCTCGACGGCATTCGCCAGCGCATGGAGGTGAGCAAGCGCTCGCTGCGCGGCCAGGATCGCCCGCCGGAAATCCACGAGGCGGTGCACAACCTGCGTCACGCCTTGCATTCGCACCACGGGCATTGGAGCCCGGAAGAAATCGTTCGTGTCGCGGCGCTGCTCAACGGCACCGCCCAAGCCATTGCCGACGGGAAAGCCCAATGAATACACAAGCCATTCACCGCGTGACCCACGAAATCAAACGCCGCCGCCTCGACGTACTGCGCGTGGTCGACATCACTCCGCGCATGCGCCGCATCACCCTGGGCGGGCCGGAACTGGCGGGCTTTGTCAGCCTGGGCAGCGACGATCACATCAAGCTGCTGTTCCCGCAGAATGCCGCCGAGCAAGCGGCGCTGGAAAGCCCGACGTTCAGCATCAAGGGAGACGGCCCGCAGCCGGCCATGCGCGACTACACGCCACGGCGTTTTGACCTGAACATTGGCGAATTGGACATCGACTTCGTGCTGCACGGAGACGGCCCCGCCTCCACCTGGGCCGAGCAGGCCAAGGTGGGTCAGCACCTGTACATCGGCGGGCCACGGGGCTCGATGATCGTGCCGGATATGTTCGACAGCTACCTGCTGATCGGCGACGAAACCGCGCTGCCGGCCATCGGTCGTCGCCTGGAAGAACTGCCGGCCGGGCGAAAGGTGCTGGCGGTGATCGAGATCGCGAATACCGCAGAGAAACAGGTCCTGCACAGTCAGGCCGATGTCGAGGTGATCTGGGTCATTCGCGGCCAGGATGATCTGCTGGAAACCGTGCAGAACCTGACGCTGCCGAGCGGCTCGCTGTACAGCTTCGTCGCGACCGAAACCAAAGTGTCGCGCCAGGTACGCCGGGTGCTGCTGGATACGCACAAGGTCGATGAAACGTTCCTTAAGGCCGTCGGCTACTGGCGCGCCGAGGGCAGTGAAGAAGCGTGAATCAAGGTCGGGGCTTGATAACTTTATCCAGCCCCACCACCGCCAACGCGATCAGCACAAACCCCGCCAAAATCCCTCCGGCATTCACGAACACTTGTGGATAACCAAGGGTGGCCACATCGATGAACGGGTACTGATACTGCCCGAGCAAATCCCCGCGCAGCAGCGCATAAGCGAAGTACACCAGCGGGTAAATCATCCACGCGCCGATGTGCTTGAGGCGAAGGCTGCCCTTGGGCACGCACCGCCACCAGTAAATCAAAAACAGCACCGGCATCACGTCATGCAGCAGTTCATCGGCGATCAACTGAAAGCCTTCGGGCTGCCATAAATGCCGCAGCAACAGGCTGTAGGCCAAGCCCACTACCAAGATGCTCACCGTGATACCGCTGCTGATCGCCGGCCTGAGAAAAAACCGCTTCGCCGCCGAGTCCCGTTGGACCAAGGCATAGCTCAACACCACCACCGCCAGGGTGTTGGTGAGCACAGTGAAGAAACTGAAAAAGTTGATCAGCCCGCCCAGCAAGCTTGCGCCGCTGGACCAGCGCGAATAGAAAATCAGGTATTGCTGAATCGCCAACCCCACCCAACCGGCCAGTGCTGTCGCCGCTATAAACCGCTTCATGGATTCAATCCAGCGGACGTTTGGTGCGCATCAGCTTTACGTACAACCCTTCGACTTTCTCCCGCGCCCACGGCGTCTTGCGCAGGAACGTCAGGCTCGACTTGATACTCGGGTCGCTCTTGAAACACCGCACATCAATGCGCTCGGCCAGGCCTTCCCATTCGTAGTGCTCCACCAAGGTGGTGAGGACGTGCTGCAGGGTTACACCGTGAAGGGGGTCGTTGCTTGTCGCGGTCATGCCAGGCCTATGAAAAAAGTAATCACGAAGGCGCACACCTTATCACCCCCTCCGCTCAGGGATAAAAAGTTCCCGTGGCTCGCGAAAAAGAGATGTTATATTGTAACTATAACTTTCAAATCTTTTCGTCGTTTTGCCAAGGAATGTCCGATGTCCCTCTCTTCTCTGTGGCGCTTGACCCCGCTTGCCGCCGCCCTGCTGATCAGCTCCGAAGCCCACGCCCTGGAGTTGCAACCCCAAGTCATCACCGGCAACCCGCTGGGCAGCGAGCAACTCGCTTCACCGACCACCGTGCTGGAAGGCGATGACCTGACCCTGCAACAAAAAGGCAGCCTTGGCGAAACACTGAACAAGCAGCCGGGTGTGTCGTCTTCGTACTTTGGTCCAGGCGCCAGCCGGCCAATCATCCGTGGCCAGGACGGCGATCGTATTCGTATCTTGCGCAACGGCGTGGGCGCCCTGGACGCGTCGTCGCTGTCTTATGACCATGCGGTGCCGCTGGACCCGGTCAACGTCGAACGCATCGAGATCGTGCGCGGCCCCGCTGCATTGCTGTACGGCGGCAGCGCCATCGGTGGCGTGGTCAACACCTTCGACAACCGCATCCCCACCGAAGCCATTGAAGGCATCCACGGCGCCGGTGAACTGCGTTATGGCGGCGCCGACACTACACGCAGCAGCGCGGGCAAACTCGAAGCCGGCAACGGCACGTTCGCCCTGCACCTGGACGCCAACGCACGGGAATTCAACGACCTGAAAATCCCCGGCCAGGCCCGCAGCCGCCATGCACCGGAAAGCGAAGACGGACCCGGCAAAAACGGTCGCCTGGGCAACAGCGACGGACGTCAGGACGGTGGCGCGGTGGGCGGTTCCTACACGTGGGACGACGGTTACGCCGGGCTGTCCTACAGCAGCTACGACGCCAACTACGGCTCGCCGGCCGAACAGGACGTGCGCATCCGCATGAAGCAGGATCACTACGCCTTTGCGTCCGAGATCCGCAACCTGCAAGGCCCATTTACCTCGGTGAAACTCGACGCGGGCTACACCGACTACGAGCACCGCGAAATCGAAGGCGGCGAAACCGGTACGATCTTCAAGAACAAAGGCTATGAAGCCCGCGTCGAAGCGCGTCACCAGCCCATCGGCCCGTTCGATGGCGTGGTCGGCGCCCAAGTGACCCGCAACGAGTTCTCGGCCCTGGGCGAAGAAGCCTTCGTACCGCAGACCGACACCAACGCCGGCGCGCTGTTTATCCTCGAAGAAATGCAGGCCACCGAGCGCCTCACACTCAGCCTTGGCGGACGCCTGGAACACACCAGCGTCGAGCCGGATGCCAAGGGCAACGCGCGCTTTGCCGGCGCCGACAAAACCAACGATTTCACCGCCGGCAGCCTGTCCTCGGGTGCGGTGTATACGCTGACGCCGATCTGGTCCCTGGCGGCGACTCTGGGCTACACAGAACGTGCGCCGACCTTCTACGAGCTGTACGCCAATGGCGCCCACGTCGCCACCGGCACCTACGAACTGGGCGATGCCAACCTGAAGAAAGAAAAAGCCGTGTCCAGCGACCTGGCCCTGCGCTTTGACAATGGCACGCATAAGGGCAGCTTCGGTGTGTTCTACAGCCGCTTCTCCAACTACATCGGCTTGCTCGGCACGGGTCGTACCCTGAACGACGAAGGTGAAGAAGACGCGAATGGCATTCCTGAGTACGAATATTCCGGCGTGCGTGCACGTTTCGCCGGCTTTGAAGCTCAAGATCACATCAAGCTCGGCGAAGGCGCCTACGGCAAATTCGCCTTGGAGCTGTCGGGCGACTATACCCGCGCCACCAACCTCGACACCGGCGACGCCTTGCCGCGCATTGCGCCGCTGCGTTTGAACAGCGGATTACTGTGGGAACTCGACCGCTGGCAGGCACGCATTGACGTGGAACACGCGGCAGGCCAAGGCCGTGTTCCGGATAACGAAAGCGGCACCGACGGTTACACCACATTGGGCGCGAGCGCGGGTTATCACTTCAATGTCGGTGGCAGCCAGTGGTTGGCGTTTGTGAACGGTGAAAACCTGACCAACCAGACTGTGCGTTATGCCAGCTCGATTCTGCGGGACATCGCACCGGCACCCGGTCGCAGTGTGCAGTTCGGCATCCGCACCACCTTCTGACGCACACCGCTAACCCCTTGTGGGAGGGGGCTTGCTCCCGATGGCAATCGGTCAGATAACCCAACGGTGTCTGATCCACCGCCATCGGGAGCAAGCCTTCTCCCACACTTATTGTGCAGCGACGTTCTGTCACTGTTACCAAATCGGAAATGATGCATCTTGCGATTTGCGCTTTCTCTCGACGCGTCCGCGCTTTATCCTTGTCGGCAATAACCTGAAACGTTTCACTCCCCGGTCGACCCCATCTTGCTGAATATTCCCACACACCAAGACAGCGCTGTCTTACATCGACCTGCGCCTGGGTATAAATCGCGCGCCTGTGGATAACCCTCGCAATCCTCAGAAAAACCGAATTAACGCTGAACCAAGCCTGTGCCGAATCGTCATCTACAGTGAGTGAAGCACGGGGTTACACAATTATTCCAACGTCACGGAGAAACACACTATGAGCACTGATGGTGCTTCAAGCCCAAGCCGCCTGCTGCCCAGGTTGCTAGGCGTCTTGCTGCTGATCATGGGCCTGGCCCTGCTGGCCGGCGGTATTAAGCTGACGATGCTCGGCGGGTCGCTGTATTACCTGCTGGCCGGTATCGGCATCGCCCTCACCGGCGTCCTGCTGCTGGCTACCCGCCGCGCAGCGCTGGGCCTGTACGCGCTGGTGCTGTTCGCCAGTACCGTGTGGGCATTGTGGGAAGTCGGCCTGGACTGGTGGCAGTTGGTGCCACGTCTGGCACTGCTGTTCGCCCTCGGCATCGTCATGTTGCTCCCGTGGTTTCGCCGTCCGTTGCTGCGTGGCCAACCTGCCCCGCTGGGCACTGGCGCGCTGAGCGTGGCCGTGGTGTTGGCCGGCGCTGCCGCCCTTGCCAGCCAATTCACCAACCCCGGTGAGATCAAAGGCCAACTGGACCGCGACGCGGTGCCGGGCATGGCCAATGCTGCGCCGTCCCAGGCTGATGGCGATTGGAATTCCTACGGTCGTTCGGCCTTTGGTGATCGTTACTCGCCACTGGCGCAGATCACCCCGGAAAACGCCCACAAGCTGGTTCCGGCGTGGACGTACCGCACCGGCGACATCCCTGGCCCGAACGATCCAGGCGAGACCACCGCGGAAAACACCCCGCTGAAAGTCAACGGCATGCTGTACGTGTGCACGCCGCACAGCCAAGTGATTGCCCTGGACCCGGACACCGGCAAGGAAATCTGGCGCTTCGATCCGAAGATCAGCAGCCAAGGCGCTGAGAACTTCAAAGGTTGGGCGCACATGACCTGCCGTGGCGTGTCGTATCACGATGACGCCGTCTACGCTTCCGAGCAGAGCCCAACCGGCAGCGCCAGCCCGGCCGCTGCGCCGAATGCCTGCCCGAAACGCATCTTCGTGCCGACCGCCGACACCCGCCTGATCGCCCTGAACGCCGACACCGGCAAGATGTGCGAAGACTTCGGCGACAAAGGCCAGGTCGACCTGCGTGCCAACATCGGCAGCTTCGCCCCAGGTGGTTACTACTCCACTTCGCCACCGGCCGTGACCAAGAACCTGGTCGTGATCGGCGGTCACGTCACCGACAACGTTTCGGTCGACGAGCCAAGCGGCGTAATCCGCGCGTTCGACGTGCACACCGGCAAGCTGGTGTGGAACTGGGACAGCGGCAACCCGGACGACACCACCCCGTTGGCCGAGGGTAAGACTTACACCCGTAACTCGCCGAACATGTGGTCCATGTTCGCCGTGGATGAAAAACTCGGCATGCTTTACCTGCCGATGGGCAACCAGATGCCCGACCAATACGGCGGCGACCGTACCGACGATTCCGAAAAATACGCCGCTGGCCTGACCGCCCTGGACATCGACAGCGGCCATGTGAAGTGGACCTTCCAGTTCACTCACCATGACCTGTGGGACATGGACGTAGGCGGCCAGCCGTCGCTGATCGACATCAAGACCGAAGCCGGCGTGAAGCAGGCCGTCATGGCGTCGACCAAGCAAGGCAGCATCTACGTGCTGGATCGCGCAACCGGTCAGCCGGTCGTGCCGATCCATGAAGTGGCTGTTCCGCAGGGCGCAGTGGCGGGCGACCGTACCTCCCCTACCCAACCGAAGTCCGAACTGAACTTCATGCCGCCGCCGCTCAAAGAGCGCGACATGTGGGGCGTGACGCCGTTCGACCAACTGCTGTGCCGCATCGATTTCAAATCCATGCGCTACGACGGTCCGTTCACCCCGCCATCGCTGCAAGGCTCGATCGTTTACCCAGGTAACTTCGGCGTGTTCGACTGGGGTGGCATTTCTGTCGATCCAGTGCGCCAGATCGCCTTCGTGAACCCAAGCTACATGGCGTTCAAGTCCAAGCTGATCCCAGCTGCCGACATCGCCAAGCAAGGTCCACGCGTCAGCGAAACCGAAGGCGTGCAGCCGAACAAAGGCGCGCCGTACGGCGTGATCCTGGAAGCGATGCTGTCGCCAATGGGCCTGCCGTGCCAGGCACCGGCGTGGGGTTATGTGGCAGCGGTCGACCTGACCACCCACAAAACCATCTGGATGCACAAGAACGGCACCGTGCGCGACAGCTCGCCGGTTCCGATCCCACTGAGCATGGGCGTACCTAGCCTGGGCGGCACCTTCACCACCGCCGGTGGCGTGTCCTTCCTCAGCGGTACCCTCGACCAGTACCTGCGTGCGTATGACGTGAAAAACGGCAAGCAACTGTGGGAAGGCCGCCTGCCAGCGGGTGCGCAAACCACACCGATGACCTACACCGGCAAGGACGGCAAGCAGTACGTGCTGGTCGTGGCGGGTGGTCATGGTTCCCTGGGTACCAAACAGGGTGACTACGTAATGGCGTTCAAACTGCCGGATTAAGCGTTACCGGCGGCAAAACAAAGGCGGCTACCCTCACAGGTAGCCGCCTTTTTCATAAACAACACAGATCAAAATGTGGGAGGGGGCTTGCCCCCGATGGCAGTGGGTCAGCCAATGCTCATGTCACTAGCGCACTGCTATCGGGAGCAATCCCCCTCCCACGCTTGCCGCCGGCACTCATGAAACTAGTGCTCGATCACTTCACCGCGCATCACCGCCAACCGTGCAATCAACCGATTCTGCACCGGCACCGAGATCCCTTCGCTGTCCATCGCCTTGATCAAATCCTCCACCAACGCATTGAAGTCACTGCGGCTCACATTCTGGCCCTTGTGACTCTCGGCCATGCTGTCACCGGTGTAGGTGCACGGCCCGCCTGCTTCGACGCAGAACTGTTCGATCAATTTGTTGCGCAGGCGCTGGATATCGACGCGCCGAAAGCGTTCGACGATGCGCTGATCCCGGGCAATGTTGAGCAGCATGCCTTCGACAATCCGCGTGATGCCGGGCATGGCGCCAAGGTCGCGGTACAGGCTGTCGTCCTTGGGCGGTTGCTGGGCGCAGGCGCTGAGCAGCAGCACCAGCGCAATCGGTAAAAGGCGCATTAGAAACTCCCCTGCACGGACAGGTAGGTGCCGTTCTGGTTATCCAACGTAGCGATTTCGCCGAGGCGCGCGTAGGCCAGCACAAACGACACATGCTTGTTGGGAAAGTAGCCGACAAACACGTCCGCCCAGTCGCTTTCGCCAGCGAACGACAAGTTATCGGGCTTCTCGCGGTACTCCACGCCCACCGCCCAGCGCGGGTTGAACAGCAGGGCCACCGACCCTTCCTTGAGCAGGCTGCGACGGTCGCGGCGGTCGCCGCCGAAGCCTAGCAGGCCGGTTTCATTGGCGCGGCTGTAGCGCAGGCTACCGTTGACCAGCACGTTGTAGCCAAACGCCGCGCCCATGAACAAACGGCTGGCGGCGAGGTAGCCCTCCACGTCGCTGTCACGCTTGGCGCCGACCAGGCTGGGGATGTCGAAGTTGGTCTGGTGTTTGTATTCCAGGCCCAGCGAAACCTGCGGCAAGCGGTCGTAAATCACGTCACCGAACAGGCGAAGCTTCACACCGAGCACATCCTGGCCAAGGTTGTCTTCCGGCAGATTCAGCTTGTGCACCAGGCTGCCGAGGTCAAAGCGCTGGCGGGCGAAAGAGACTTCGACGCGGTTGTCATAGGCCAACGCCAGCCCCGCCACGTCCAGCCGATAGTCCGGCAGGTTGACGGTGGTGGCGAACGCCGTGGCGCCCCACTCGTGCTGTTCGCCATAGCCGGCCAGCACCGCCCACGGCGTGATGCCGCCGCCCGCCGTGCCCTCGATGCTGCTGGCACCGCCGGTGGCGATCAGGCGGCCGTTGTCGGCCAGGGTGGTTTGCACAGTCAGGGCGGCCAGGCAGCCGATCAGTAGAGAAAGACGCACGTCAGCCACTCAATGAACCAGGGAAGTTTGCGCACTGAGTGGCAACGCCACCCAGGCTTCGAAAGCGTCGGCGCTCAAAGGCCGACTGATCAGATAACCCTGGGCCGTGTCGCACTGCCAGCGCTCCAGCAGGCGCAGGCTATGGGCATATTCAACGCCCTCGGCAACCACTTTGAGGCCCAGGTTGTGGCTCATTTCGATGGTGGAACGCACGATCACCGCGTCCTCACTGGTTTCATCGAGGTTGCGCACAAAGGATTGGTCAATCTTCAACTCTTGCACCGGTAGACGCTTGAGGTGCGCGAGGGACGAATAGCCGGTGCCGAAGTCATCCACCGACAGACTGATGCCGCAATCACGCAGCAAGTGCAGGACTTTGAGGGCTTTTTCCGGCTCGCGCATCACTGCGCTTTCGGTGATTTCGAACACCAGTTGCTCAGCCGGCAAACCATAGCGACGCAGCAACGCCGAGACGCGGTGGGCCAGTTCATCGCCGAGCAAATCATCCGCCGAGATGTTCAACGACAACTGCAGGTACAGGCCACGGCGGTTCCACTCACACAGCTGACGAATGCCCTCTTCGATCACCCAGTGGGTCAGCAACTGAATACTGCCGGAGCGCTCGGCCAAGGGAATGAACTCCGCCGGCGAGACCATGCCGAACTGCGGATGCTGCCAGCGCAGCAAGGCTTCGGCCTGACGTACGTGGCCCTCACGAATGTCCAGCTTGGGCTGGTAATGCAGCAGCAATTGGCCTTGGTTGGGCGCGTGGCGAAGGTCGCGGATCAGCGTGATCTGGCGGCGGTGCGCGAGGTCACGGCCATGTTCATAGACCTGCAGGCGACCGGGCATTTGCGCGGCGTCTTTCATGGCGATGGCCGCGCGTTCAAGCAAGGTGTGCGGGCTTTCGCCATCGGCTGGGAATGCGGCGATGCCCAAACGGCAGTCCAGCGCCAAGTCATGGCCGTTGATGCGCTGGGGCCGCAGCAACAGTTGTTGGAGTTTGTCGGCCATGCCCACCGCCTCGTCGCTGCCTGCGCCTTCGAGCAATAGCAGGAACTCGTCGGCGATCAGATGCGCCAGGGTATCGCCGGGACGCAGCACGGCTTCCAGGCGACGGCTGACGGCAAGCAGCAATTGGTCCACCGCGTCAGTCCCGGCGGTTTCGCTGGCGACGCGCAAGTTGTCGATGCCCAGGTAGATCAACGCGACCGGCCGATTCAACGCAATGGCGCTGCCCAGACGCTCCATGGCCAGTGCCCGATTCGGCAGGCCGGTGAGGCGATCATGCAAAGCATTGTGGGCAAGCTGCTGTTCGCGCTCGGCGATGCCGCTTTGCATGGAATTGACCGCATGGGCCAGTAACCCCAGTTCGTCACTGCGGGCCAGGGTCACGGGTGTTTGATAGTCGCCCTGGCCAATGCGCTCGGCCGCCAGGGCCAGCGCCTGCACTGGGCGCGACACGGTGCGCGCCAGCAGCAAGGCACCGATCAACGAAGCCAGCAACGCGACCAGTGCGATGGCGAGGATCTTCTCATCCAACGGCACAAAGGCTTGCATCGCCGCATCCAGCGGGCTTTGCAGCAACGCCAGGACTTTGCCGTTTTCATCGCTGGCCAATACCAACGACTGATTGAGGAAACGCTGCTCCAGGTGATCGGTGGTGGACACGCCACGGCGCGTGGAATCGCCCTGCATCAATGCAAGGATGCTCCTGCGCAGCTCTTGAGGTTGGGTGGTGACCAACTCGCCTGGCTGGTCTTTTTCAATCGCCAGGAACGACACTTCCAGGTTGCTCAACGAGCGCAACTCATCGGCGAACGCACCGTCCATGCTGAAGCCCATCACCACCCGCGCAATCGGCAGCGGCGCCAGCACCGAGGCTTCCACCAACAGGTGCGGCTTGCCTTGCAGCGGCACAATCAACATGACCTGGCGATTGCGCCGGGCCTCGCGCAGCGACTGGTCATACTTGAAGGTCGAGCCTTCGGGCACTTCGCTGAGGGTACTGGCCAGGACTTTGCCGTCCATGCCCAGCAGGATCATGTCACTGGCGTTGATGCGCTTGCCGTGGTTGAGCAGCACCGAGCGCATCGTCGCCGAATCGCCACTGGCCACCGCATCACGAAAACCGAAGTCGGCCGCCAACAGTTGCACACCGTCAGCGAGGCGCCGCCCGCGTACGTCCAGCAAGCGCTCGAATACCCGCGCGCCCACATCCAACTGGGCCAGCGCCTGGCTGCGCACCGCTGAATTGGTGGCAGCCTTGACGCTGAAATACAGTGCGCCGATCACCACCAGCAACAGCAGGATCAGGACGCTGGCGACCCGCGCCTGGAAACTACTGCGCAGTTTCACGGGCGGCTCGATTGAAGGCATCGCCAAAGGCACTTGGCGTCGGCGGAAGATCCTCGGACGCCGGCTCCAGGGCCAGCACTACGTTGTGTCTCAGGCCAGCGGCAGGCACGTGCAGGGTACCGCCGTCCAAGGGCTGCATATCCGCCAACTGCGGGTGCCATAGGGTGGCGTGGTAATCACCGGGCGCCAGCTGCTCCAGGTGCACTTGGCCCTGGGCATCGCTGACAGCGAAGAGCGGGTCATCGGTGACGTAGATGTAACCGAGCATCCAATCATGGATATTGCAGCCCAGCACCACCACGCCGGGTTTGTCGAACAGCAGCGGCTCGGCGGGCGTGCCTTCGTACAGGCGCAGTTCGAAACGTTTGGCGGCGCTGAACGAATAGACCTGATGCCGGATGTTGTCGCTGTTGGGGAAGCGCACCTGAGTGCCGGTGTGTACCGCCAGCACATGGGGCGCAAAGCGCTGGCCGCGTTGGTCCATATTCGCCTTGAGCACGGCCGACGATGAGCCGGGCGGGCCTTGCAGGGTCACGACCGCATCCGCCACCGGGCTGCCATCGGCCCGCTTGAACACCAGGTCCAGCGTGGCCGCCGACGCAGAGCCGGCCAACATCAGCATCAGCGTCAGGGAGAGCAAGGGAGGAGTTCGGGCCATGGTCGATCCGCAAAAAATGGAAAATGAGCGGCCAGCCCTGGCACAGTGGGTTACGGTCATGATGCCGCAAACAAGGCACAATGCCATCATGCAATAGCGCTGGATACTTGACCGTTGGTCGGTAAATAACTGTGCAAACGGTCAAGCCTTGTAGAGCGTATCGGCCTGGGGCCTAAAAACTATAGACGCGGGCTTCAGACCGGCGCGCGCTCGCGGCGCATCCACATCTCGAACGCCATGGCATTGAGCGGCCGACTGATGAGGTAGCCCTGGGCCGTATCGCAGTTCCACTGTTTGAGGAGTTTGAGACTGGGCTCGAACTCCACCCCTTCGGCCACTACCTTGAGCCCCAGGTTGTGGCTCATTTCGATGGTGGAACGCACGATCACGCCGTCGCCCGTGGCGCTGTCGAGGTTGCGCACAAACGACTGGTCGATCTTCAATTCCTGTACCGGTAAGCGCTGCAATTGCGCCAGCGACGAATAGCCCGTGCCGAAGTCATCCACCGACAGGCTGATGCCACACCCACGCAATTGTTCCAGCACGCTGAGGGCCTGCTTCGGGTTGTGCATGATCGCGCTTTCGGTGATCTCGAAAATCAGTTGCTGGGCCTGCACGTCGTAGTGTTCCAGCAAGGTGGTCACACGAATCGCCAGGTCATCATCGGCCAGGTCGTCCACCGAAATATTCACCGACAACTGGATATGTAATCCGCGCTGCGCCCACTCGCCGATCTGACGAATAGCCTCTTCGATCACCCATTGGGTCAGGCCACCCATGCTGCCAGTGCGTTCAGCCAGGGGAATGAACTCGGCGGGCGATACCAGCCCCAGCGTCGGATGCTGCCAGCGCAGCAAGGCCTCGGCCTGGCGAACATGCCCGTGCAGGAGGTCGAGCTTGGGCTGATAACACAGGTGCAACTCACCTTCGACGACCGCACGGCGCAGGTCGCGGATCAGGCTGATCTGGCGCTGGTGCGCAAGATCGCGGTCCTGCTGGTAGATCTGTAGATAACCGGGCAGCGTCGTTGCATCGTGACGCGCGATGGCCGCACGGCTGATCAACTCTTCCACATACTGGCCGTCGGCGGGGTACGCCGCGATGCCGATACTCACCTCGTGGCGCACTTCGTCATTGCCGATGCGCTGGGGTTCGGTAAGCAGCGCGTAGAGGCGGTCTGCGCGGGCTACGGCGCGGTCAACCTCGGTATTTTCCAGCAACAACAGGAATTCGCTGCTGGTGATGCGCGCGGCGGTATCGCTGGCCAATAGGCTCATGGACAGACACCGGCTGGCCTCGCGCATCATCTCTTCGACGCCCTCGGGACCGAAGCCCTCGTTGATGACCCGGTAGTTTTCGATGCCCAGGTACAGCAACACTACTGGCCGACGCGCACTGATCGCGCTGCCCAGGCGCTCCATCGCCAGCGCGCGATTGGGCAACCCGGTGAGAGCGTCATGCAGGGCGTTATGGGCCAGTTGCCGTTCGCGCACGGCGATGCGGCTTTGCATGGCATTGAACGCACGGGCCAACAGGCCGAATTCATCGTGGCTGCGCACCCGCACCGGCGTGCGGTAATCCCCCGCGCCAATGCGCCCGGCCGCCTCCACCAACGCATTGAGCGGGCGCGACACCCGCCGCGCCAGGAACAACGCACCGGCCAACGAGACCACCAGCACGGCCAGGGCGATCCCGAGGAACTGCCGGTCCAGCGGCGCAAAAGATTCCAGCGCGTGGTCCAGCGGGCTTTGCAGCAATACGCGCACCTCGTTGCCGTCACCGGTGTTGGCCAGCGGCAACACTTGGCTGAGCACACGCTCACCGTAAAACGGATGGATCTGCGCCTCTGGGTTCAAAGGCGCATCGTGGAGCAGGCTGAGGGTGCCGGCCTGATAATCGACAGGCTGGGTACTGAACAACGGACCGGGCCTGCCGTCCTGCACGCTGAGAAACGACACCTCCAGGTTGCTCATGGAACGCAGTTCGTTGGCGAACAGTTGGTCCATGGCAAAGCCCATGACGACGCGGGCGATAGGCAGGGGGTCGAGGACTTCATCCTGCACCAGCAAGTAAGGCCGCCCGTCCAAGGCGACAATCACCATTTGCAAGCCGTCACGCCGCGCATGGCGCAAGGCAGTGTCATAGGGAAAAAGCTGCCCGCGCGTGAGGATGGGCAACGTGCTGACCACGACCTTGCCATCCAGCCCCAGCACAAACACCTCGCTGGAACGGACGCCGGAGCCATGCCGACGCAGTGCAGCCAGAATCGACACCGTGTTGCCTTCGGCCACGGCTTGCTTGAACGGGCCGTCGACGGTGAGCCAATCGAGGCCGTATTGCAGGCGGCGCCCGCGCAGGTCCAGCAGGCGCTCGAATACCTGGGTTCCGGTTTTCAACTGGACTTGCGCCTGGTTCTCCACCGCGCGGGTGGTGGCGGCCTTGACGGCAAAATAGGTGGCAGCGACGACCACCAGCAGCAGCAGTGCCAGCACCCCGGCGATGCGAGTTTGGAACGTATGGCGCCACGTCATGGCGGTGCCCTCTGGCAGTGTTCGCCTCTCTCTGCCACTACGTCCTTTTGTCATGTGCATTCCTTGCGACAGCTGACCTGGCGTCAAAAAAATATCCATTTTCGTTGGATATTGGGTGTGAGGAGATTAGCTGGGAGTTGGGGGGTGTGCATTCAATAAACGTGGGGATTTAGGTGGCGGTTTATTGGCGACAGAGGGTTGGCTTGGGGGGCATATCCGTTATCTGGGTAACGGCGGGTATTGGTTCCGCCCTTACGGCGGGTCACTTTGGAAAAGCCCCAAAGTAACCAAAGGGCTCTTGCCCCAACACTCGGCACCTCGCCTAGGCTCGGTGTGCCCGCACTCCGGCTTGAATCCGTGGGCCGCCGCACTGGGCCATCCATGGCCCAGTGCGGCTAACCCGGCGTCCTGCCGGGTTACCCACGGATTCAAGCCTGCGTGCGGCCAGCGTGTTTAACGGGGCGCCTAAGATCACGATCAAAAGCGCAGATCAAAAGACCGCTGACTTCGTCAGCGAAAAGGATGTAAGAGCAAAGGCAAAAGCCAAAGCAAAAGCAAAAGCAGATCTAAAGCAGATCTAAAGCAGATCTAAAGCAGATCTAAAGCAGATCTAAAGCAGATCTAAAGCAGATCTAAAGCAGATCTAAAGCAGGCTGGGACTTATCTGATATGTGGAGATCAAAATGTGGGAGGGGGCTTGCTCCCGATGAGGGTGTGTCAGTTGATGCAGCTGTGACTGACCCACTGCCATCGGGAGCAAGCCCCCTCCCACATTTGGAATGAGTTCGGCTTAAGAACCCGGTCGGCTCTAAGGCCGCCGCGCTCTTGCTTTTGATCTGAAATCGCCCCGTCAACCACGCTGGGCCAGCATTCCGGCCTTTCCAAAAGTGACCCGTTGTAAGAGCGAAACCATAGGCGGCCGTTACCGCAGCAACGGATATGCCCCCCAACCCACGCACTCAATCAAACACCACGCGCCCGCATGAAATCCCCCCACCTGCGCACCAGGTAGTTGTGCTCATCCATCACCGAGTTCCACACCGCAATATGCCCCATCCGCTGCTCATACGAACCACCATCACGCACTTCGCCAATATCAATCAGCGGTAGCCCGTCACTCCCCAACAATTCCTCCCGCGCAGGCTTGCCGGCGTACCAGTAATCCCACTCGGCGCTGCTCAGGTGATCGCGGCTGCGCGCCGGGTTGCCGATGTAGTAACCCTGCCGGGCCATGACCGCGCCGGGCCAGCCGGACAACCACCAATTGAGGTAGGCATAGGCCGCATCCAGCACCGGGCCTTGGGCATGGCGCGACAGTGACAAACCGCCAAACCAGGCGCGATAACCTTCCCGGGGCACGGCCAGGCGGTATTTCACTCCGGCGCGGTGCAGGCGCATCAGCGTCGGCGACCACAGGCTCTGGATATCGATGCTGGGGCTGAGCATCAGTTGCGCAGCCTCTTCATCGTCGGACCAAAACGCAGCGAAATGCCCTTCTTTCTGTTTGCGCACCAGAATGTCAGCAAGCACGTCGATCTCTTCGATGCTCATGTTGCCGATGTCGTTAAAGCGGGCAAGCCCCGCACCCTGCACCGCCAATGCGGCGTCCAGGGCGCCGATGGCGGCGTCACTTTGCAGCGCTGTGCGCGCGCGCCAGGCCGGGTCCAGCAGCCAGCCCCAGCTTTCGTTGCCGTGGCAAAAACCTTCGGGCAGGCGCTCGGGGCGGTAGGCGAAACTGTCGGCGTTGTGGGTCAGGGGCAGCATGCTGATGCGGTCGGTGACGGTGCTGCCGAGGCTGCCGTCGTGCTGCACAAATAAGCGCTCGCTGGGCACGCTGCCGCTGCCCAGGCGGTCGCTGGGCGACAGGCGCCCGCGTTTGGGCAGGTCGTTGATCTCATGCCACAGCGCGATGCGCCGTGTGTCGATGGGCTGGATCGCCCGGGCCGGCCACACGAAGTCGACGTTATGAAACCACTGGTCGTACAGGTCGTAGCTGTCGGGCTGCATCACCGCAATGCGTTGGGCCTGTTCAACGTCGTGCACCTGGTACACCAGGCGAATGCCCAGCTCCTGTTCGGCACGTACGCGCAGGGTTTCAAGCAAGGTCACGGAGGTGCCGAGGACGCGTAAAGTGATCATCCGGCGAACCGCCGCGAGAACACATCAAAAGAACGCCGCAACAGCGCAGGGTCAAGGCCGCGCAGGATAAACACCAGGCGCGATTGCCGGTCTGTGCCCGGCCACGCAGGCAGATGGACCGGGGCATGCAGGCAGTGCTGCACGCCATGAATGACGATGGGGGCGTTGCTTGCGTTCACGTTGAGCAGTCCTTTGACGCGAAGGATTCGTTCGCCGTGGCATCTTAACAGCATCGACAACCACACCCCGAAGCCGACCCAGTCCAGCGGCTGGTCGAAGGTCAGGCTGCACACTTGCGCCGCACCGTGGGTGGCGGTGGTGGTTTGATGCAGTTGCCAACGGCTGACTTCCATCGCCGGCTCGGCGCTGCGCAAGCCTTCGCCCAGCAGCAATTGATCGCCGCTGTGAATGTCATGGGTATTGAGGATCGGCGTGCCGGTATTGAGTGCCCGTAGATGCGCGCGCAGGGGCTCGCACTCGCCCGCCAAGTCCGTTTTGCTCAGCAGCAAACGGTCCGCAGCCGCCACCTGGGCCAGCCATTCCGGGTGCAGGCGCTCTTGCAGGGCGGCGTGGCTGGCATCGACCAGCGTGATCACCAGGCCGATATGAAAACGTCCACGCAATTGCACATCGTTGTTCAGGGTGGCGAGGATCGGTGCCGGGTCGGCCAGGCCGGTGGTTTCCAGGATCACGCGTTTGAACGCGGGTATTTCGCCACGCTCGCGGCGCTGCAACAGGCCGAGCAACGCGTCCTTGAGTTCGCCACGGATCGAGCAGCAGATGCAGCCGCTGGGCAGCAGCACGGTGTCTGGCGCGACTTCTTCCACCAACAGATGATCAATGCCGACGTCGCCGAATTCGTTGATCAGCAACGCAGTATCGCCGAGGCTTTCGCCTTGCAGCAGGCGTTTGAGCAAGGTGGTCTTGCCGCTGCCGAGGAAGCCGGTAATGACATTCAGCGCGATGCTCATGGGGTTGACTCCAAGTGATCCAACAGCCGTGGATCGAGAGGATCCAGCGGGCGGCCGAGCATGGTTTCGGCCGCCTGCCAGAGTTGATCCAGGCCGCTCGCCAGTTCCTGTTTACCGGTGGCGCCCAACAGCAGATAGGAGGCGCCCTGGAAATCTTCGACCTTGAGCCGGAACACCGCCAACACCTGGTTGATCGCAGCGATACGGCGCAGGCGCTCGCGGCGCCGGGGCAATTCGTCGCCCAGGGGATCACTCCAGTGCAGGTCTTCGCCGAGCAATCCGCAGAGTCCGCACATGGCTACACCTCACTCATGGCATGACATCGCCTGAGTTCGGGCCCAGGGTCTGGCCGACGAACAGATTGCCGCCCGGCTCGCTGGCGAGCAGCACGGCGGTAGGCGCGACTTCGTCCGCCAGGCCAAAGCGACCCAAGGGCAGTTCGGCGGCCTTGGCGCGTTTCCAGTCGTCGCTGATGCCACCGACCAAAGGGGTTTCGATCGGGCCAGGGGCGATGGCGTTGACCAGCACGTTGTCCTTGGCCACTTCCAGCGCCAGGGACTTGGTAAACCCAATCACACCCGCTTTGGCCGCCGCGTAGTGAGTCAGTTCGGCGCCGCCCTTGATGCCCAGTTGCGAGGCCACATTAATGATCCGCCCCCAGCGCTGCGCGACCATGTGGGGCAAAGCGCGCTGGCTGGCGACGAACACGCTGGTGAGGTCGACGCGCAGCATGTCGTTCCACATCTCGATGGACAGGTCGACGCACCGCGCCTGGGTAAGCATGCCAGCGTTGTTGACCAGAATATCGATGCCGCCGAAATGTTCGACGCAGCGGTCGACACTGGCTTGGGCGCCTTCGACGGTGCCCACATCGGCCACGCACTCGACCACTTCGGCGCCGAGGTTGCGGCAGGTGATTGCGGTTTCAGCGAGGCTGGCGGCGTGGCGGTCGGCCAATAGCAGACGCGCGCCTTCAACGGCGTAGGCGCGGGCGATGGCGGCACCGATGCCGCTGCCGGCACCGGTGATCACGGCCCGGCGGTTGGTCAGTTGGTTCATGCAAAAACTCCTGAAAAATTCCACTTTCAATGTGGGAGGGGGCTTGCCCCCGATGGCAGTGGGTCAGTCAAAGATGGGCTAACTGAAACACCGCCATCGGGGGCAAGTCGAATCGTCGCACCGCCCCTCCCACATTTGGATCAAGTACATCAGTCAGTCAGGCCAGCGCACGGTCAGGCCGCCGTCAATGACGATGCTCTGCCCGGTTAAATAACTCGACGCATCACTGGTCAAGAACTGCACCAGCGACGCCACTTCATCCGCGCGCCCTACCCGCCCCAGCGGAATCGCCCGCGCGGCTTTCGCCAAACCTTCTGGCCCCAGCGAATTCTTCGCATCCAAGGACTGCGGCGTCTCGATCAAGCCTGGGATCACCGCATTGCAGCGAATCCCCAAACCGGCCAATTCCACCGCCAGCGACCGGCACAAGCCCGGCACACCGGCCTTGGCGGCGGCATAGTGCGAGTGCTCCTGCCAGCCATACACGCCGCCGGCAATCGAGGAAATCGCCACCAGCGCGCCGCCTTCCTTCATGTGCCGCGTCGCCGCACGGAAGGTGCGCATCACCCCCGTCAGGTCGACGTTGAGCATCTCGTCCCAGAGTGCATCGGTCATTTCCAGCAGTGGCGCGCGACGCAGCAAGCCGGCGTTGGCTACCGCGTAATCCAATCGGCCGAAGTGCTGCACGGCCTGTGCGGCCAGGGCGTCGACCGAGGCAGTATCACCGACATCCAGCGGCAACATCAGGCATTCGCCACCGGCCTCTTCCACCAGGGAAACGGTGGTCTGTGGATCATGGGGATCGGCCGGGTAGTACCCGCCCACCACCGCCACGCCGTTGCGCGCATACGCCACGGCGAGGGCTTGGCCGATGCCACTGGCGGCACCGGTAATCAAGGCAACTTTACGACTCATCAATCACTCCTTACTGAACGGTTTCCGGACGCACATGGCGCGCGGCAAACATCAGGACACCGGACAAAAAGCACGGCAAGGCGCCGAACCACAGCGCGGCGGTCTGCCAGTCGCTGCCGGCGGACAACACCTGGGTTGCACCGAAACCGGCGACTACTGCGCCAATCGGTCCCATGGCGTGGATGATCGCGCCACCGGTGGCGCGGATGCTGGTGGGGAAACTTTCGCTGATGAAGAACAGAGCCGCCGAGTACGGCCCGATCAGGAAGAACAGGCCCAGGCTGTAAAGCCCGACCACCATGGCCATGTTGCTTGGGCCAAACAGCATACCGGCGAACGACAGGCCGCCCAGCATCCAGCCCAGGCCGATCACGTTGCGACGGCCGATCTTGTCACCCATCCAGCCGTGGCTGAGGTAACCGCAGTAACCCACCAGGTTCGACAGCACCAGGATGATCAGCGAGTTCTCGAACGAGATGTGGTGCACGCTGACGATCACGGAAGTGCCCAACACGCTGAACACCTGGATCGCCGCCCAGTTGAGCAACAACGCAGCGCCGATCACCAGGGTGGCGCGGCGGGCCGGGCCACGGAACGCAGCTTTCAGGCCGGCCTTGCTGTGTTCGTCGTAATCCACGCCGTAGGTTGCGGCCACGTTCTGTGCTTCTGTCACCGCGCCGTTTTTGCGCAGTTGGCTGATGCGTTCATGGATCTGGAACTGCGGGCTCTCCTTGAGCTTGCGCGCCATGATCGCAATCACCACCGCCGGGATCGCGGCGAAGATAAAGCAGCCCTGCCAGCCGATGATCGGTAGCAACAGTGCAGTCAAGCCAGCGGCGATCAATGCACCGACCGGCCAGCCGCCCTGCACCAGGCTGTAGATGAAACCGCGACGTTTGGTCAGTCGCGGGTCTTCCGAGGCGCCGTACAGCTCACTCAGGTACGTGGCGTTGACGGTTTCCTCGGCATAGCCCAGGCCGCCCAACGAACGGATCAGAATCAGCGGTGACTTACCCCACGCCCCACCAATCGCGGTCAGCGCCGAGCACAGCGCGGAACCGGCCACGGTGAAGATAATGCCCTTGCGACGGCCCAACTTATCGACCACAGGGCCGATGGCAAAGGCGACCACTGCCGTGCCCACCGCCACCCACGTCGCGATTTCAGCTTGCTCCACTTCACCCCAGCCAAAATGCCGGCCGATCTCCGGCAGCAAGGTGCCGAACAGGATGAAGTCATACACCGCAAACACCCAGGCGAAAAACGCAATCCAGGTCGCAAACCGCACTTCCTTGGAGGTGAGTTGCCGGGGTTTCCAGCCAGTCAGGTCAAGCTTGTTGTAGATGGACATGAGTCGCGCCTCGGAGGTGGGGGGCTGTTTTTCTAAGGGTCAGGTACGGGGTTGGCGGCGGATAAAGTCATCGGCGATTTCGTCGAAGGTGACGAAGCGCACGCCGGCATGGCTCTGGATGTGTTCGATCAGGCGCTCAAGCATCAACAGCACTTGCGGGCGGCCGGACACGTCGGGGTGGATGGTCATGGTGAACACCGCGTGTTCGTGTTCGCGATAGACCCAGTCGAACTGGTCGCGCCACATTTCTTCGAGGTGACGCGGGTTGACGAAACCGTGGCTGTTGGGGGCTTTCTTGATGAACATCATCGGCGGCAGGTCGTCCAGGTACCAGTTGGCCGGGATCTCCACCAGGTCGGTTTCTTCGCCGCGCACCAAGGGTTTCATCCAGGTGTCGGGGTGCTGGCTGTAGTCGATCTTGGTCCAGGTGTCGCCCTTGCGGACGTAGTACGGATGGAAGTCGTTGTGCATCAGACTGTGGTCGTACTTGATGCCCTTTTTCAGCAGCAGTTCGTTGGTGACCTTGCTGAATTCCCACCAAGGCGCGACGTAGCCGGTGGGACGTTTGCCAGTCACCTGAGTGATCAACTCGATAGATTTATCGAGGACGATTTCTTCCTGCTCGGCGGTCATCGCAATCGGGTTTTCGTGGCTGTAGCCATGCACGCCGATTTCGTGACCGGCGTCGGCCACGGCCTTCATCTGCTCAGGGAAGGTTTCCATCGAGTGGCCAGGGATAAACCAGGTGGTGCGCAGGCCGTAACGTTCAAACAATTTGAGCAGGCGCGGCGCGCCGATTTCACCGGCGAACAGGCCACGGGAAATATCGTCGGGCGAGTCTTCGCCGCCGTAGGAACCGAGCCAGCCGGCGACGGCGTCCACGTCAACGCCAAATGCACAGAGGATGTCTTTAGCCATGGTGTGTCTCCTTAAACGTTAATTACGGTTTCGACGGACAACGCTGCGCGCAGCAGGCGTGCGTCTTCTCCTGTCGGGGCGCTGAGCAGCAGCCCGGTGGGCAGGCCCTGGGCATCGCGGCCGCTGGGCAAGGTCACGCCTGGCATGTCCAGCAAACTGCCGGGCATGGTCAGGCGCAGGGTGGCGAGGTTGGTGTTCACGAAGAGGTCGTCGTCGTTTTCCAGGGGCGCCAAAGCGGGCGCGACGTGGGCGACGGTGGGGGTGATCAGGATCGCGCCGTCAAGGTCGTCGAGCAGTTGCTGTTGCAGACGACGGCGCGCATCGGTCAGGTGGATAAGTTGGCTGGCCGGCAGCGCGCGGGCGGCTTCGAGGCGGCGGCGCACGCGGGGGTCGAGTTGCTCAGCATCGGCGCTGTCAAGCAGGGTTTGGTGCAGGGCGAACGCTTCGAAGGCACCGAGCCAGCCGTGGTGTTTGATCAGGTCCAGAGTGGCCTGGAAGGTCGGGCATTCACGTTCTTCGATCAGCGCGCCTTGGGCCTTGAGTTGCGCCACGGCGCTCAGCAGATTGTTGCGCACAGCGGGCTCGACGTCCTGCTGCGCCAGTACAAAGCGCTGGCCTTTGAGGCTGCGGGCGCTGTGGGTCTGTGTGCGGCCATGGAGCAGGTCATCGATGGCCAGCGCATCACGCACGCTGCGGGTCAGCGGGCCGAGGCTGTCGAGGGAACGAGCCAGGGGAAATACGCCGTCACGGCTGTAACGTCGGCTGCTGCTGCGGTAACCCACCACACCATTGAGCGCCGCCGGGATGCGAATGGAGCCAGCGGTGTCGGTGCCCATGGCAATCGGCACAATGCCGGCGGCCACGGCCACGCCCGAACCCGAGGACGAGCCGCCGGAAATGCGCGGCTGGTCCGTGCCATGGGGGTTGTGCGGCGTGCCGAAATGCGGGTTGAGGCCCAACCCTGAATAAGCGAGTTCGCTGAGGTTGGTTTTGCCGATGCTGACCATCCCGGCGCGGCAAAGCAGGCCCACGCTCGGTGCGTCGAGCAAGGCCGCAGGCGCGTTGCGCCGGTAAGCAGCGCCGGCTGTGGTGACGCTGCCAGCCACGTCGAACAGGTCTTTCCAGGCCACGGGCACACCATCGAACCCGCTCAAGGGCTGGCCAGCTCGCCAACGGGCCGCGGACGCTTCGGCTTCACGGCGGGCGCGCTCGGCGGTCAGGGAAATGAAAACGCTGGCCGAGCGGCTCGCTTGATCGAGTGCCTGTTCGAGGGCTTGCACCGGGTCGCTGCGACCGCTGGCGAAATCCTCGGCCATTGATGTGGCGTCTGACATCAGGAGAACCTCATAAAACGTACATATTCATAAAATGTACATTTTACAAAGGCAGCTTTCGTGCCAGTCTCTGCGTAGCGCTGTTTACGCGGTTACGGTTTTTCGCCCATAGCAGCGGGATAGATGGTTTTGATCGATGGAAAAATGTCTTGCATCACACCTGGGATCCACCTCCAATGAAATAATGTATCTTTTATTAATAAGTACATTTTGGTGCAGAAAAGTAACAGTCACACCTTTCAGGCCCCAAAAAAGTGCCACCGACGTAGCACAGAGTGACAGGCGCAACTTATGAGAGAATCCCCGGCCACCGTCCTACAAGCCCCAGAGAAAGTGATGAAAGCAGTGTCCGCCTCGGCCTCCCGTTACGCGATGATTCACCAGGTGTTGCGCGACGCGATCGTCAATGGCACCGCCCGTCATGGCTTGGTTTTACTGGAAGCGCCCTTGGCCGAACTGTTCGGCACCAGCCGCGTGCCGGTGCGCAAAGCGCTGGACCTGCTGCATGCCGAAGGCTTGATCTGCCGCTTCAACGGCCGGGGTTATCTGATCAACCCCGAAGGCCTGGTCATGGAGCCGCTGCGCCTGCCCCTGAGCCATGCGCACCTGGGTCTCAACGGCGAGGCTGAGCTGGTGGACACCCGGCCGCTGGGCGAGCGGATCGTCGAGGAGATCGGCGCGGCACTGTCCACCTGCATTGCCTTCGGCCATTACCGCTTGGATGAACAAGCCGCCGCCGACCACTACGGCGTCAGCCGAGCGGTGGTGCGTGAAGCGCTGATGCGCCTGCGTGACCGTGGCCTAGTGGAAAAAGAGCCCTACTCCCAATGGTTGGCCGGGCCGTTGACCGCGCGGGAAGTCACCGAGGATTACGAACTACGTGCCTGCCTGGAGCCCGAGGCGCTGCGCCAGAGCGCACCGAACCTGGACCGCGAGGTCCTTGAAGCCATGCTGCAGCGGGTACTGGATGCCCAGAACAGCGCCGAGTGCAGCCTGGAAGCCATCGAGCAGATCGAAGAAGACTTGCACCAGCGCTGCCTGGCCGGGATGCAGAACCGCAAGATTGCCGCGCTGATTCGCCAGGGCCAAAGCCCGATGATCATCAGCCGGATTTTTTACCGATTGCTGGGGATCGGCGCGGATCCAGCCATGCTCGCCGAACATCGCTTGATTCTGGAGTTGCTGCTGCATGGCGCGTTTGACGCGGCGGCGTTGAATCTGCGCGAGCATTTGCAACGGGCACGGCAGCGGATGTTGCAGCGTTTGAAAGTGCTATCGGTGCTGCCAGAACAGCCACTCCCCGCCTACCTCCACAAAATCAGCTGACGCAACACGGAGCCAATGTTGGCAGGGCGTTGCGACGATTGACTTGCCCTCTCCCACATTGACCAAGTCGCCGCAGGAATTTCATGCAATATGTTGCTATCTCACGCCCCCCATTGAAACCACTGCTGCCTCGCCCCATCTAACCTCCATACTTCCTTATGCAGGTGCCCCATGAGCGACCAGCAAGAATTCCCTGATTACGACCTCAACGACTACGCAGACCCCGAAAACGCTAAAACCTCCTCGTCCAATACCGGCCTGGCTCTTCCAGGGCAAAACCTGCCGGACAAGGTCTACATCATCCCGATCCACAACCGGCCTTTCTTCCCGGCGCAAGTGCTGCCGGTGATTGTCAACGAAGAACCGTGGGCTGAGACCCTTGAGCTGGTGAGCAAATCCGACCACCACTCACTCGCTCTGTTCTTCATGGACACGCCGCCGGAAGATCCACGCCACTTCGACACCTCCGCCCTGCCGCTGTACGGCACCCTGGTGAAGGTGCATCACGCCAGCCGCGAGAACGGCAAGCTGCAATTCGTGGCCCAGGGCCTGACCCGCGTGCGCATCAAGACCTGGCTCAAGCACCATCGCCCACCGTATCTGGTGGAAGTCGAATACCCACACCAGCCCACCGAGCCGACCGACGAGGTCAAGGCGTACGGCATGGCGCTGATCAATGCGATCAAAGAGCTGCTGCCGCTTAACCCGCTGTACAGCGAAGAGCTGAAGAACTACCTCAACCGCTTCAGCCCCAACGACCCGTCGCCCCTCACCGATTTCGCCGCCGCGCTGACCTCGGCCACCGGTAACGAGCTGCAGGAAGTGCTGGACTGCGTCCCCATGCTCAAACGCATGGAAAAAGTCCTGCCGATGCTGCGCAAGGAAGTCGAAGTCGCGCGCCTGCAAAAGGAGCTCTCCGCCGAGGTGAACCGCAAGATCGGCGAACACCAACGCGAGTTCTTCCTTAAAGAACAGCTCAAGGTGATCCAGCAGGAGCTGGGCCTGACCAAGGATGACCGCAGCGCGGACGTGGAGCAATTCGAGCAACGCCTGGAAGACAAAGTGCTGCCAGCCCAGGCGAAAAAACGCATCGATGAAGAACTGAACAAACTGTCAATCCTGGAAACCGGCTCGCCGGAATATGCGGTCACCCGCAACTATCTGGATTGGGCAACCTCGGTGCCGTGGGGCGTGTACGGCGAGGACAAGCTCGACCTGAAACACGCGCGCAAGGTGCTGGATAAGCACCATGCCGGCCTGGACGACATCAAGAGCCGCATCCTCGAATTCCTGGCGGTGGGCGCTTACAAAGGCGAAGTCGCCGGCTCCATCGTGCTGCTCGTCGGCCCGCCGGGCGTGGGCAAGACCAGCGTGGGTAAATCCATCGCCGAGTCCCTGGGCCGGCCGTTCTACCGATTCAGCGTCGGCGGCATGCGCGACGAGGCCGAGATCAAGGGCCATCGCCGTACCTACATCGGCGCTATGCCGGGCAAGCTGGTGCAGGCGCTCAAAGATGTTGAAGTGATGAACCCGGTGATCATGCTCGACGAGATCGACAAGATGGGCCAAAGCTTCCAGGGCGACCCGGCCTCGGCCCTGCTCGAAACCCTCGACCCGGAACAGAACGTCGAATTCCTCGACCACTATCTCGACCTGCGCCTGGACCTGTCCAAAGTGCTGTTCGTGTGCACCGCCAACACCCTTGACTCAATTCCCGGCCCGCTGTTAGACCGGATGGAAGTGATTCGCCTGTCGGGCTATATCACCGAAGAAAAAGTCGCCATCGCCAAGCGTCACCTGTGGCCAAAACAGTTGGAAAAAGCCGGCGTATCGAAAAACACCCTGACCATCAGCGACGGCGCCCTGCGCGCATTGATCGACGGTTATGCCCGTGAGGCAGGGGTGCGCCAGTTGGAGAAACAACTGGGCAAACTGGTACGCAAAGCCGTGGTCAAGTTGCTGGATGCGCCGAACTCGGTGATCAAAATCGGCAACAAGGACCTGGAAAGCTCCCTCGGCATGCCGGTGTTCCGCAATGAGCAAGTGCTGTCCGGTACCGGTGTGATCACCGGACTGGCCTGGACCAGCATGGGCGGCGCGACCCTGCCAATCGAGGCGACGCGCATCCACACACTGAACCGCGGCTTCAAACTCACCGGGCAATTAGGCGAGGTGATGAAAGAGTCTGCCGAAATTGCCTACAGCTACATCAGCTCCAACCTGAAGTCGTTTGGCGGCGATCCGAAGTTCTTCGACGAAGCCTTCGTGCACTTGCACGTGCCGGAAGGTGCCACGCCGAAGGACGGCCCGAGCGCTGGCGTGACCATGGCCAGTGCGTTGTTGTCCCTGGCCCGTAACCAAGCGCCGAAAAAAGGCGTGGCCATGACCGGCGAACTGACGCTGACCGGGCATGTATTGCCGATCGGCGGCGTTCGCGAGAAGGTGATTGCTGCGCGACGTCAGAAGATTCACGAGCTGATATTGCCGGAGCCCAATCGCGGCAGTTTTGAAGAGTTGCCGGAGTATCTTAAAGAGGGCATGACGGTGCACTTTGCCAAGCGGTTTGCGGATGTGGCTAAAGTGCTTTTCTAAGCGATAGAGAGCAACCGTGTACTCATAATGACCAGGTTCAAGCCTGGTCATTTTCATTTCAGATTTGCGGTAATCAATCCCTTCCTGAGTTATCGCCAACCCGTCTAAAAAACTGTCATTTCTCACAGGTCCCAGTTGTTCCGGCGCCCTCTACATTGAAGCGACTGCGCGTCCAATCATGCGCAGGTCCAATCAAGGAGAAACCAATGACAGCAACTCGCGAAGCACCAGCCGAGATCGAAAACATTACGGGTGAGTTCAAAGGATCCGTGTCCAAACGTGGGAATTTCCAAACCCAACAGCTGGAATATACAGCCGATGACAAATGGCTTGGCATAACCGCCATTGCTGAGCGACAAAGCCGCCAAAGCGAGCGAAGAATCGAGCTGGTACTCCATCGTGATATTAAGCCCGGCACGTACCATTTTGAAGGCACCCCCTCACCACCCGTGGTGAGAGTGCGCTACTTTGAAATGTACCGCATCGGCTTCTACCACTATCTGGGTGAGGCCACAACCCAAAAAGGAACGCTGGTTTTAGATATCTCGACAGACAACCAACACCATACGGCAAAGCTAGACTTCACCGTCAAGCTCCGGAACGGAAATGAACTCAAGCTAAGCATCAAATATGACGTATGGCTGACTACGACCCTTATTTGAAACTTAGGCGGCACAGACGGTGCCGCCGTCACACCTTGTCTCATCTTCGGTTATGCTCGCCCTTCGTCGTGTATAAACGGAGTCTCCATGACTGCTGCCCGCCTGCTTCTCCCCCTGAGCCTTTGCCTGCTGACCGCGTGCGCCAGTGCGCCGAAGCAAAACGTCACCGTGGAAAACCAGAGCGCCTGCCCGCTCCAGCTTAAAACCGGGCAAAACCTGATCCTCACCCTGCCGAGCAACCCCACCACCGGCTACCGCTGGGCCATCCAGGATTCCGCCGGCGGTGTGCTGCGCGCGCTGAGCCCTGAGGTCTACAGCAGCACTGAGTCCGGCGTGATCGGGGGCGGTGGTCAATCCACCTGGCGCTTCCAGGCGTTTGCCGCCGGCCAGGGTCGTTTACGCCTGACGTCCCAGCAGCCGTGGGAGCCGGAAGCCGAACCCGTGGAGACCTTCGACTGCACCCTTACGGTGAACTGATATGCCATGGCTGATACTCGCGTTGATGGGCGCCGCCACTTTTATCTACGGTGTGAGCACTCACGCGATGTTGCTCTGCCTGCTGGTCAAACCGCTGCCGGTACTGGCGTTGTTGGGCTGGCTGCATGACGCACCGCCCACCGACTATCGACGCTGGATCAGCCTCGGGCTGATTTTCTCACTGGTGGGCGACGTGTTGCTCGCTTGGCCTGGCGACTTGTTTATCTTCGGCCTTGGCGCGTTTCTGTTTGCGCACCTGGCATACCTCAAGGCCTATTTCAGCGATTGCCGTCGTTTGGCGGTATTACCGTTGGTATTGGCGCTTGGTGTAGGCGTCGTCCTGCTGAGCATCCTGATTTCCCATGGCCTTGGCGACTTGTTGATTCCCGTCGTGGTTTACGCCTTGGTGATCAGCACAATGCTCTGGCGCGCGCTCGCGCGGCTGGGCAGTGACGTGCCAAAACGCTCGGCCTTACTGGCTGCGGCGGGCGCGGTGTCGTTTGTGTTTTCAGACGCCCTGATCGGCATCAATCGGTTCGTGGTGGCGTTCGACGCCGCGCCGTATTTGCTGATCACCACGTATTGGCTTGGCCAGTGGGGCATCACCGCCTCTGCTTTCCATCAGACAACCCGCGCACGCGAGGGCCAACTTGGCTAAAATGCCGGCCTTTCCCCCCTCGTCGCCGGAACAACCGTGAGCAAAGAACCCGATCGCCTTTTCGCCCAGCCCCTGCCCCAGGTGCCGGACTTCGCCTTTAACGAGGACGTGGTGCGGGTATTCCCGGACATGATCAAGCGCTCGGTGCCAGGCTACCCGACTATCGTCGAAAACCTCGGTGTGCTCGCGGCGCAGTTTGCCCAACCCAACAGCGTGCTCTACGACCTGGGTTCATCCCTTGGCGCTGTCACCCAAGCCCTGCGCCGACACGTGCGTACCGACGGCTGCCGAGTGATCGCGGTGGATAACTCCGCCGCCATGGTCGAGCGCTGCCGCGAATACCTCAACGGCCAGGACTCGATGTTCCAGGAGTTGCTGCCGGTCGAGGTGATCGAGGGCGATATCCTCGCGCTGCAATTCCAGCCGGCCTCGGTGGTGGCGTTGAATTTCACCCTGCAATTCATCGCGCCCGACGAGCGCCTGAGCTTGCTGTCGCGAATTCGTCAGGCGCTGTTACCGGGCGGTGCGCTGATCCTTTCGGAAAAGCTGCGCTTCAATGACCTTGAAGAACACGCGCTGCTCACCGACCTGCATATCGCGTTCAAACGCGCCAACGGCTACAGCGAACTGGAAATTGCCCAGAAGCGCAGCGCCATCGAAAATGTCATGAAGCCCGACAGCCTCGAAGAACACCGCGAACGCCTGCTGGCAGCCGGGTTCTCGAAAGTCGTGCCGTGGTTCCAGTGTCTTAACTTTGCCTCGTTGATTGCCCTGCCATGATTGATCTGTCTCCCCTCGCCCGCCATTTGGTCGGCACTCCTCTGGCCGTATGGGCCCAAGGCCTGCAAGCGCAGCTCGACAGCAAAATGGAAAAAGGACATGGCGACCTGGAGCGCTGGCAGAGTGCATTGGATGCACTGCCGAAGATCATGCCCAGCGACGTCGACTTACTGAATGACCTGGTGCTGGACACCGACTGCGACGACGAAACCCGCGCACAGATGCGCACCGCATTGATGGGCCTGAGCCCATGGCGCAAGGGGCCGTTCCACCTGTTCGGCGTGCACGTCGACACCGAATGGCGCTCGGACTGGAAGTGGTCACGCGTCGCACCGCACCTGGACTTGAAAGGCAAGCGCATCCTCGATGTCGGCTGCGGCAACGGTTACTACATGTGGCGCATGCTCGGCGCCGGTGCCGACAGCGTAATAGGTGTCGACCCTAACTGGCTGTTCTTCTGCCAGTTCCAGGCGGTGCAGCGGTATCTGTCCGAACCGAAAGCCTGGCACCTGCCATTTCCGTTTGAAGACTTGCCGGCCAACCTCGAAGGCTTCGACACGGTGTTTTCCATGGGCGTGTTCTACCACCGTCGCTCGCCCATCGAGCATTTGCTGGCGCTGAAGGACACCTTGGTCAAGGGCGGCGAATTGGTCCTGGAGACCCTGGTGGTGGAAGGCGACCAGCAACAGGTGCTGGTGCCGGAAGACCGTTATGCGCAGATGCGTAACGTGTGGTTCCTGCCGTCGGTGCCGGCGCTGATGCTGTGGCTGCGCCGCGCAGGTTTCAGCGATGTGCGTTGCGTGGATGTGAGCGTGACCACGGTGGAGGAACAGCGCGGGACGGAATGGATGAAGTATCAGTCCCTGAGTGACTTCCTCGATCCCGAGGATCACAGCAAGACGATTGAAGGGCTGCCGGCACCGATGCGGGCGGTCATCATCGCCAAGAAGTAACCGCTAATCTCCCTGAAAAAATGAAGATCAAAAATGTGGGAGGGGCAAGTCGAATCGTCGCACCGCCCCTCCCGCATTTGATATTCGGTGTTGGTTAGATCTGAGGCTTGGCCCGGCGAGCCTTGAAGAATTCGCTCAATACCATGCCGCACTCCTCGGCCAGCACACCGCCTTCAAACATCACTCGATGATTCAGAAAGCCCTGGGTAAAAAACTGCCCCTGGCTTTGCACAATCCCCGCCTTCGGCTCCAACGCGCCATAGACCACCCGCGCGACTCGCGAATGCACGATCAACCCCGCGCACATGCTGCAAGGCTCCAACGTCACATACAGCGTGCTGCCCACCAGCCGGTAGTTACTGATGGCCTGGGCGGCGTCGCGTATGGCGACCATCTCGGCATGGGCGCTGGGATCGTTGCCGCTGATGGGGCGGTTGAAACCTCGACCAATGATTTCACCGTCCTGTACCAACACCGCACCCACGGGCACTTCGCCCAGTGCGGCGCCTTGGGCGGCAAGTGCCAGGGCTTCACGCATGAAGTCTTGGTCGCGGCTGCGGTCGATGATTGCCGCGGGGCGAATCTGGCGCATCACGCCACCTCGATGGCGGCCATCAGGCCGGTTTCCATGTGGTCGATGACGTGGCAGTGGAACATCCACACTCCAGGGTTATCCGCCACCAAGGCCACGCGGGCGCGCTCGTTCTTGCCCAACAAATAGGTGTCGGTAAAGTACGGGATCACCTTGTGGCGGTTCGAGGCGATCACCTTGAAGCTCATGCCGTGCAGGTGGATCGGATGCTGGTACTGGGTCATGTTCTTCAATTCGAAAATGTAGCTCTTGCCCTTTTCCAGCTTGGCAATCGGTCGGTCGGCGCAGGTCTTGTCGGTGATGTCCCAGGCCTGGCCGTTGATCTGCCACAGGCTCGGCGGCTTGCCATTGTCGACGTTGACCGAGACCGAGCCGACCCACTCGAAATTGAAGTTGAGTTTCTCGGCATTGGCCAGGTCCGGTTCGGCAATCGGATTGGCGGGCAGCGCCGGGGGCCATTCGGTCGGTGCATCGGTGTTGGCGACTGAGCGGAAAGTGCCCAGGCGCACCGGGCCGTTGCGAATCGAGAGCTCTTCGCCCGCCGGCGGTGCCTTGATCGCCAGGCAGATGCGCATACCCGGACCCAACCAGTACTCCTTGCCCAATGGACGCGGTTCGATGGGATTGCCGTCCAGCGCATAGATCTGCGCTTCGACGTCGGGGATGTTGATGCGATAGGTCAGGGTGTTATCGAGGTTGAGCAGGCGCACGCGGGTGATCTGCCCAGCGGGTAAGTCGATCACCGCCTGGGATACGCCATTGATCGTCGACAGCCGCCCGGCCGTACCGCCACGCGCCGCTTCACGGGGAACGCTGAAGGCAACGAATGCACCCTCTTCGTCCACATGCCAGCTCTTCAGGCTGAGGGTCCGTTCGTGTTTGAAACCGGCGGGTTCACGCTCTTCGATGATCAGCGGGCCGACCAGGCCTCGGCCGAGTTCTTCGCTACTGTTCACATGCGGGTGATACCAGTAGCTGCCGGCGTCGGGCACGCGGAATTTGTAGTCGAAGTATTCGCCCGGCAGCACCGGCAGTTGCGAGACATAGGGCACGCCGTCCATTTCCAGCGGCAGGCGGATGCCGTGCCAGTGGATGGTGGTCGCGACCGGCAGGTGGTTGATAAAGCGCACCCGCAACCATTCGCCCTGACGCACACGCAACTCGGTGCCGGGTGCCGAGGGGCCGAACGCCCAGGCTTGGGTCTTGTGCCTCGGCACCAGCTCCACGTCCAACGGTGCAGCGATCAGCTCGTAGTCGTGACCCGCTTCGGATTCGGCGACTTTCCCCAGCCAGTAACGGTAGGCGCCACCGGCACCGACGCCCACTACGGCCAGGCCTGCAAGACCACCCAGGATTTGTCGACGGGAAAAGGATCGGGACACAACAACCTCACGTATCTGCCGCAGGCCCAAGGCCTGCAAAGGGCAGATACGATACACCTGCATCGGCTAAACAGTAAGGCTTCTCATGTGGGAGGGGGCTTGCTCCCGATAGCAGTGTGTCAGCCACCACATTTATGGCTGATACACCGCTATCGGGAGCAAGCCCCCTCCCACATTGGTTCTTCATTGTTTTTTAGGGCTTGGCGGCCGCCAGGATCAGGGCTTTCATCTCGGCCACAGCGCCCTTGAAACCGACGAACAGCGCGTGGGCTACCAACGCGTGGCCGATGTTCAGCTCGTTGATGCCTTTGATCGCAGCCACGGCTTCGACGTTGTGGTAATGCAGACCATGGCCGGCGTTGACGATCAGGCCTTCATTGAGGCCGCAGTTCACACCGTCAATGATGCGCTGCAGTTCATCCGCCACTTCGGTCGGCGTGGTGGCATCGGCGTAACGGCCGGTGTGCAGTTCGATGGCCGGCGCGCCGACACGACGCGACGCTTCGATCTGGCGCTCGTCGGCATCGATGAACAGCGACACTTCGCTACCGATTTTCGACAGGCGCTCCACCGCGGCCTTGATCCGCGCTTCCTGGCCGGCCACGTCAAGGCCGCCTTCGGTGGTCAGCTCCTGGCGGGTTTCCGGTACCAGGCAGATGTGCGCTGGGCGAATGCGCTCGGCGAAGAGCATCATTTCTTCGGTGACGCCCATTTCGAAGTTCATGCGGGTTTGCAGCACGTCCTTGAGCAGCAACACATCGCGTTCCTGGATGTGGCGGCGGTCTTCTCGCAGGTGCACGGTGATGCCGTCGGCGCCTGCTTCTTCGGCGTCCAGCGCGGCCTTGACCGGGTCAGGGTAACGGGTGCCCCGGGCCTGGCGCAGGGTGGCGACGTGGTCGATGTTGACGCCAAGAAGAATGCGATTGCTGGTGGTCACGGAAGCGCTCCTGAAAAGGGAAAGAAACGGTGCACAGCATACACGGGGAGGTCAGGGCTTTCGAAACAACTCGCGGCTGACCAACGGCCGTCCGCCCAGATGCACGGCCAAGGCCTGACGCATCAAGCGCTTGGCGGCGGATAACGCACCGGGTGCGCTCCAGTCGGCCTCGCTCATGGCCAGCAGTTCGGTGCCCTGGAACAGGCCGGGTTGCAGCAGGTAGACGCGCTCAAGACCCGCGTCGACTTGCAGGCGGTACATGCCGTCGGCGGCGACGGGGTCGCCGTGCAGGTCGTTGCTCAGCTCGAAGCCGTAGCCCAGGTCATCGAGCAGACGCCATTCGAAGGCACGCAGCAGCGGCTCCAGAGGGCGACCTTCGGCCAGGGCCAGCAAAGTGGCAGCATAGTGATCGAAGACAGCCGGGTGCGGGTCTTCGGCGGGCAACAGACGGATCAGCAGCTCATTGAGGTAGAGCCCACTGAACAACGCATCGCCATTGAGCCAGGCGGAAGTGCCGACGCTTTCCAGGCGGCCGACGTTTTTCAGCTCGCCCTTGCCGCGAAACTCCACGTCCAACGCCACGAAGGGCCGCGCCAATGTCCCCGCCTTGCCCCGCGCGCTACGCAACACCGCGCGCAGGCGGCCTTGGGGCGTGAGGAAATCCACTAGCGCGCTGGTCTCGCGGTAGGCGCGGCTGTGCAGGACGTAGGCGAGTTGGCTGGGGGGTTGGGACATGGGTGCTCACTGCTGGAATGCATTTTTTGAAAACTACACAAACCTAATGTGGGAGGGGGCTTGCCCCCGATGGCAGTGTGTCAGTCACTTATTTATTAACTGACTCACCGCCATCGGGAGCAAGCCCCCTCCCACATTTTTTGCCCTGCGGTGTTCTTACAGGTCGCCGTAACCGAGGGAACGCAGAGCGCGCTCGTCATCGGACCAGCCGCCTTTCACCTTCACCCACAGGTTGAGCATGATCTTGGAATCGAAGAGCAATTCCATGTCCTTGCGCGCCTCGGTGCCGATGCGCTTGATGCGCTCGCCCTTGTCGCCAATGATGATTTTCTTCTGGCCGTCACGCTCGACGAGGATCAGCGCATGGATATGCAGGGTCTTGCCCTGTTGCTTGAACTCTTCGATTTCGACGGTGATCTGGTACGGCAGCTCAGCACCCATCTGGCGCATGATTTTCTCGCGGACCAGTTCAGCGGCGAGAAAGCGGCTGCTGCGGTCGGTGATCTGGTCTTCCGGGAAGAAGTGCTCGTTCTCCGGCAGGTAGCCAGCGATCACGCGCTCCAGGGCTTCGAGGTTATGACCGTGCTGGGCCGAGATCGGCATGATCTGGGCGTTCGGCAGTTGCTCCTGCAACCAGGTCAGGTGCGGCATCAGTTCGGCTTTGTCTTCGATGCGGTCGGTCTTGTTCAGCGCGACGATCAATGGGCCGGTGACGTACTGCACACGCTCAAGGACCATCTGGTCTTCGTCAGTCCACTTGGTGCGGTCGACCACGAAGATCACCACGTCGACGTCTTTCAACGCCGCCGAAGCGGTCTTGTTCATGTAGCGGTTCAGGGCTTTCTCGCCACCTTTGTGCATACCCGGGGTGTCGACGTAGACCGCTTGCACGGCGCCTTCGGTCTTGATGCCCAGCATGTTGTGGCGAGTGGTCTGAGGCTTGCGCGAGGTGATCGCGAGCTTCTGACCGAGGATGTGGTTCAGCAGCGTGGACTTGCCCACGTTCGGGCGGCCAACGATGGCAACATAGCCACAGCGTGTTGCGGTTGAATCAGTCATGGCCATTCTCCACGCCCAGGGCAATCAGTGCTGCAGCGGCCGCTACCTGTTCGGCAATACGACGGCTCACACCCTGACCTCGGCTTTTTTCATTCAGTAAGGTGATTTCACATTCCACGAAGAACACGCGGCAATGGGGCTCACCCTGGATATCCACCACTTCGTAGCGTGGCAGTTCGCAACCACGGGACTGCAGGTATTCCTGCAGGCGGGTCTTGGGATCTTTGTTGGTGTCGACCAGCGTAAGGCTTTCAATCTCCGAAGCCAGCCAGGCGACCACGCGCTCCTTGGCCGTTTCCATACCTGCATCGAGGTAAATCGCGCCGATCAAGGCTTCGAGGGCATCGGCCAGGATCGACTCGCGACGGAAGCCACCGCTTTTCAATTCGCCCGACCCCAGGCGCAGGTACTCACCCAGGCCGAAACCACGGGCCAGTACGGCCAGGGTCTCACCCTTTACCAGACGTGCACGCAATCGCGACAGCTGGCCTTCGCGCGCTTGCGGGAAGCGTTCGAACAGCGCCTCACCGGCGGCGAAATTGAGAATGGCGTCACCGAGGAATTCCAGGCGCTCGTTATTACGCCCTGCAAAGCTGCGGTGTGTGAGGGCAAGGATCATCAATTCCTGATCCTTGAAGGTGTAGCCGAGCTGGCGCTCTAAACGACTTAGCGAAACGGTCACGGTTTATCCATACCTAGTTGCTGCATATCTAGTGGGTGGCACCGGCGGCCATCGACGATTGACGCAGTGTTCAAATTCAAATCCTGATGGTTACAGCCTGGAGCCGGAATTGTCCAAGCCCCAGAAAAGCAGTCGGCGCTGTGTTCACAGCGCCGCTTGTATTACTTGATCAGCCCGACCCGCGAGAAGTTCGGCAGGTGGCTGAGCTTGGGTTCCGGCCAGCTCATCCAGACCGCGAAGGCCTTGCCGACGATATTCTGGTCGGGAACCATGCCAAGCAGCTCCTTGGGAATGCTCGGGTCATCCCAGTAGCGGCTGTCGTTGGAGTTGTCACGGTTGTCGCCCATCATGAAATAGTGCCCGGCTGGCACTTTCCACTCTCCATCAGGCATGGCGCGGTAGCGGCTCATTTCCTTGCGGATTTCGTGCTCTACCGCACCGAGTTTTTCCTGGTACAGCTCGGCGCTGCCCAGGCTGTTCGGTTCGGAACCGAGCAGTTTCTCGGCCACCGACTCGCCATTGATCAACAGGCGCTTGTCGCTGGTGTAGCGAATCACGTCGCCCGGCAGCCCCACCACACGCTTGATGTAATTGACGTTCGGGTCGCTTGGATAGCGGAACACCATCACATCACCGCGCTGCGGATCACCGACTTCGATGACCTTCTTATCGATCACCGGCATGCGAATCCCGTAGGAAAACTTGTTCACCAGGATGAAGTCGCCCACGTCCAGGGTAGGTTTCATCGAACCCGAAGGGATCTGAAACGGCTCCACCAGAAACGAACGCAGCACCAGCACGATGAACAACACCGGGAAGAACGACTTGCCGTACTCAACCAGCAAAGGCTCTTTGTTCAGCTTCTCGATCACCACGACATCGGGCTGGCTGACGCTGCCCTGATAGGACGCGATAGCCGCCCGCCGACGCGGGGCGAAGAACACCAGATCGAGCAACGCCAGGAGACCACAAACGGCAACGGCGATGACCAGCAACAGCGGGAAATTTAGCGACATAGGACCTAACTATCCAACCTGAGCACCGCAAGGAAGGCTTCTTGTGGAATTTCCACGTTGCCCACTTGCTTCATGCGTTTTTTACCGGCCTTTTGCTTCTCAAGCAGCTTGCGCTTACGGCTTACGTCACCGCCGTAGCATTTGGCCAGTACGTTCTTTCTGAGAGCCTTGACGGAGGTCCGTGCAATGATCTGCCCGCCAATAGCGGCCTGGATCGCGACGTCGAACATCTGGCGCGGAATCAGTTCTTTCATCTTCTCGGTCAACTGGCGACCTTTGTAGTGCGCGTTGTCCTTGTGCACGATCAGTGCAAGGGCATCAACCTTGTCGCCGTTGATCAACACATCCAGTTTCACCAGATTAGCCGATTGATAACGATCGAAATGGTAATCCAGCGAAGCATAGCCGCGACTGGTGGATTTGAGACGGTCAAAGAAGTCCAGGACCACTTCGTTCATCGGCAAATCGTAGGTCACTTGCACCTGGGTACCGAGGAACAGCATGTCGTGCTGCACGCCACGTTTTTCGATACACAGGGTAATGACGTTGCCCAGGTGTTCCTGCGGCACCAGAATATTGGCGCGCACGATCGGCTCACGCATGTCTTCGATAGAAGACAGGTCTGGGAGCTTGGACGGGTTATCTACATAAATCGTTTCACCGGTTTTCAGCGCCAGCTCAAAAATAACCGTTGGCGCGGTGGTGATCAGGTCCAGGTCGTATTCGCGCTCAAGGCGCTCCTGAATGATCTCCATGTGCAGCATGCCGAGGAAGCCGCAACGGAAACCGAAGCCCAGGGCGTCGGAGCTTTCCGGGGTGTACTGCAACGACGAGTCGTTGAGGGTCAGCTTCTGCAACGCTTCGCGGAAGTCTTCGAAGTCATCGGAGCTGACCGGGAACAGACCGGCGTAAACCTGCGGCTGGATGCGTTTGAAGCCAGGCAGCACGTCGACGTCAGGGGTGGAGCTCAAGGTCAGGGTGTCACCCACCGGCGCACCGTGGATGTCCTTGATACCGGCGATGATGAAACCTACTTCACCGGCTTTCAGATCAGTGGTTGCAGTGTGTTTCGGGTTGAATACACCGACGCTGTCCACCAGGTGGATCTTGCCGGTGGACTTGACCAGGATCTTGTCGCCCTTCTTCACACGGCCGTGGCGTACACGTACCAGGGAGACAACCCCCAGGTAGTTGTCGAACCAGGAGTCGATGATCAACGCTTGCAGCGGATCTTCGTAGTTGCCGGTGGGGGCAGGAATGGTCTTGACCAGGCGCTCGAGCACTTCGTCAACGCCCAGGCCGGTCTTGGCGCTGCACTCGACGGCGTCGGTGGCGTCAATGCCGATGATTTTTTCGATTTCTTCTTTGACGCGGTCCGGATCGGCCTGTGGCAGGTCGATCTTGTTCAGCACCGGCATCACTTCCAGGCCTTGCTCGATGGCGGTGTAGCAGTTGGCCACGGACTGGGCTTCAACGCCCTGACCCGCGTCCACCACCAGCAGCGCACCTTCGCAGGCCGCCAGGGAACGGCTGACTTCATAGGTGAAGTCGACGTGGCCCGGGGTGTCAATGAAGTTCAGCTGGTACTTGATACCGTCTTTGGCGGTGTAGTACAGAGTAACGCTGTGGGCCTTGATGGTGATCCCGCGCTCGCGTTCGAGGTCCATGGAATCCAGTACCTGGGCTTCCATTTCACGCTCGGCAAGGCCGCCGCACATCTGGATGAATCGATCGGCCAGCGTCGACTTACCATGGTCAATGTGGGCGATGATGGAGAAATTGCGGATATGACTCAAATCACTCACGGATCAACACTCAAAAAGGCTGCAGGCAGATTGCCCGCTGAAAAATAGCCGGGAATTGTACCTGAAGCATCGGCCAGACGTCATCTTTGCTGACCAGAACAAAAATGCCCCACTCATTCGAGCGGGGCATTTTTTGTGCATAAGAGCGGTATCAGCCAGCTCGGCGCAGCAGCCAGAACCCGGCCAGAGCGCAGATGGCGGTCGGCACCAGCACCGCAAACAGAGGGGAGAAACCGAATACCAGGCTCGACGGGCCTAGCAGGTCCTGGGCGATGCGGAATGTGAAGCCCACCAACACGCCAGTAAACACACGCTGACCCAGGGTCACGGAACGCAATGGGCCGAAGATGAACGAGATCGCCATCAACACCAGCGCGGCGGTTACCACTGGCTGCAACACCTTGACCCAAAACGCCAGCCAGTAACGACCGTTGTTCAGCCCTTGCTCCTTGAGGTAGTGGATGTAACTCCACAACCCGGAGATAGGCAGGCTTTCCGGGATCATCACCACGGTGTTGAGCAATTCCGGCTTGAGAGAGATGTCCCACTCTTCGCTTGGCTCATTGATCACTTCGGTGCTGGCCTTGGTGCCTTGGCCGACATTGCGGAAGTGAGTGGTAGTGATGTCCGTCAGTTGCCATTTTTCGCCGCTGTACTGCGCACGTTTGGCGAAGCTGGACGACAGCATGTGACGTTCTTTATCAAAAGTGTAACGCGTCACACCGATCAACAGGCCGCCCGGTTGCACGGCGTTGATGTGGATGAACTCATCACCCTGGCGATGCCACAGGCCATGCTTGGCGCTTTGCGCATCGCCCGAACCCTGCGCCAGGGCGCGGTTGGCTTGGGCGGTGGTTTCGGCCGGCGGCGCGACGTATTCACCGATCAGCACGCTGCACAGCATCAGCAGCAACATGGGCTTCATCACCGCCCAGACGATACGGCCGATGGACACCCCGGCGGCACGCATGATGGTCAATTCGCTGTTGCTGGCCAGGCTGCCCAGGCCGATCAAGCAGCCGATCAGCGCAGCCATCGGCATCATGTCGTAGAGCCGACGCGGCGCGGTGAGTGCCACGTAGCTCAGTACATCCCACACGGTGTAGGTGTCGCTGACGTTGCCCACTTCATCGATGAAGGCGAACAACGAGGCAAGGCCCAGGATGATGCCCAGAACCGCCAGAATGGCGATCAGGACGCTGCTACCAATGTAGCGATCGAGCTTAGCCACGAGCCAACTCCTTCTGGCCGCGACGGCTCAACATTTTCAAACGGATAGGTTCCCAGTAGAGCAGGCCCAGGCCGATCACCAGGAAGATCCCGTGCACCCACCACAACCCCAGGGTCGGCGAAAGCTTGCCCTTCTCCAGGGAGCCGCGAGCGGAAATCAGAATGGTGAGGTAAGCCATGTACAGCAGGATCGCTGGCAACAGCTTGAGGAAGCGGCCCTGACGTGGGTTGACGCGCGACAACGGCACGGCCATCAAGGTCACGATAAACACCAGCAGTGGCAGAGAAATACGCCATTGCAGCTCGGCAATGGAGCGCAGTTCCTTGCTGCCGAACAAATCCTTCGTGGGGATGGCGTCGCGGTCAGTCACCTCGTCGCTGACATCCGGACGGGCGAGCAACACGCCGTAAGTGTCGTACTTGATGGCGCGGTAGTCGGCCTGGCCGGGACTGCCGTCATAGCGATAGCCGTTCTCCAGGATCAGGTAGCGACTGCCATCGGGACGCACGTCCTGGCGACCGGACTCGGCCACCAGCACGGAGATGCCACGGTCTTTCTTGTCCTGGCCCAGGCGCTTCTCGGAGATGAACACCCCGCCCAGGTTGGCACGGTCTTCGGTCAGGGTTTCGGTATAGGTGACCCGCGTGCCGTCATTGAGTGCCTGGAAGCGGCCCGGCTCAAGGGTGTCGAACTCGGTCATCGCGTCCTGCTTGTTCAGCACCAGCTGGAACTGCATGGCGCCCTGGGGGGCCAGGCTCAGGCTCAGCCAGGCAACGATAAGCGCGATGCCGGCTGCCGGGATCATGGTCATGCCGAGCAGACGCTGCTGGCTCATGCCGGTGGCCGAGAGCACAGTCATTTCGCTTTCGAGGTACAAACGACCGTAGGCCAACAGGATCCCGAGGAACAGGCCCAGCGGCAGGATCAGTTGCAGGAACCCCGGCAGGCGAAAGCCCATGATCAGGAACAACGAGCCTGGATCCAGGGCGCCCGAAGCGGCTTGGGCCAGGTATTTGACGAAACGACCACTCATGATGATGACCAACAGGACCGCACTCACGGCACTCAGGGTCAACAGGACTTCGCGGGATAGATAACGGAAGACAATCAAACCAGACACTCCAGGGTTGTCAGGCTAAGGCGGCCAAACAAGCAAGCATACCGAGTCAGCCCCTTTACGCAGGGCCGATTAAAAAGATGGCGCATTATCCTGTGATTGACCGCGCCTGTCACTGCGCAACCTCATACGCGGGTACAAAGCGCGTACGAAGGGTTGTCAGGCTCCGCCGGCGAGGTTCAAACTGCGGCCTTTGTCGCTGGCGGTTTACACAGCTGCCACGCTTTAAAGCCTGGATACAAATACCAGGCTCTCAGACCTTTATAAGGGACCCGAAAATGGAATTGGTTGTAAAAAGCGTTAGCCCCGAAACGTTGAAAACCGCCACCCTCGTGGTCGCCATCGGCGAAGGCCGCAAGCTCGGCGTGGCCGCCAAGCAACTCGACGAACTCAGCGGCGGCGCCATCAGCGCCGTGCTCAAGCGCGGCGACCTGGCCGGCAAAGTCGGTCAGAGCCTGCTGTTGCAGAGCCTGCCTAACCTCAAGGCCGACCGCGTTTTGCTGGTCGGCGTGGGCAAAGACGCTGAGCTGGGCGACCGCCCGTTCCGCAAGATCATCAGCGGCATCCTCAGCACCCTGAAGGGCCTGGGCGGTGGCGATGCGACACTGGCTCTCGACGAAATCGTGGTCAAAGGCCGCGACAGCTACGGCAAGACGCGCCTGCTGGCAGAGACCCTGGTGGACGGCGGCTATATCTTCGACCAGTTCAAGAGCCAGAAAGCCGAACCCCGCGCCCTGAAGAAAATCACCCTGCTGACCATCAAGGCCGCGCAGGCTGAAGTTCAGCGCGCCGTAACCCACGCTACCGCGATTGCCAACGGCATGTCGTTTACCCGCGACTTGGGTAACCTGCCGCCGAACATCTGCCACCCGACCTACCTGGGCGAGCAAGCCAAGGCGCTGGGCAAAGAGTTCAAGGGCCTGAAAGTTGAAGTGCTGGACGAGAAAAAGATCAAGGAACTGGGCATGGGCTCGTTCTACGCCGTGGGCCAGGGCAGCGACCAGCCACCACGCCTGATCGTGATGCAATACAACGGCGGCAAGAAGTCCGAGAAGCCTTACGCACTGGTCGGCAAAGGGATCACCTTCGACACCGGCGGCATCAGCCTCAAGCCGGGCGCGGGCATGGATGAGATGAAGTACGACATGGGCGGCGCCGCCAGCGTGTTCGGCACCCTGCGTGCCGTACTGGAGCTCAAGCTGCCGATCAACCTGGTGTGCATCCTGGCCTGCGCCGAGAATATGCCGAGCGGCGGCGCTGCCCGCCCAGGGGATATCGTCACTACCATGAGCGGCCAGACCGTCGAAATCCTCAACACCGACGCCGAAGGCCGCCTGGTGCTGTGCGATGCCCTGACCTACGCCGAGCGCTTCAAGCCGCAAGCCGTAATCGACATCGCCACCCTGACCGGTGCGTGCATCGTTGCCCTGGGCTCCCACACGTCGGGCCTGCTGGGTAACAACGACGAGCTGATCGAGCAACTGCTCAGCGCGGGCAAGGCTGCCGACGATCGCGCCTGGCAACTGCCGCTGTTCGATGAATACCAGGAACAGCTGGACAGCCCGTTCGCCGACATCGCCAACATCGGCGGCCCGAAAGCCGGCACCATCACCGCTGCCTGCTTCCTGTCGCGCTTCGCCAAGAACTTCAACTGGGCGCACTTGGACATCGCCGGCACGGCCTGGACCAGCGGCGGCAAGGACAAGGGCGCCACTGGCCGCCCGGTTCCGCTGCTGACCCAGTACCTGCTGGATCGCGCAAAGGCCTGAAACTGAAGATGCCGGGGCGGCCATCACGCCGCTCCGGTCTCAGGAACCGCAATGACCCAAGTCGACTTCTATATATTGCCCAGCGCCGACCCGCTCGCGCGCCTGGACTTTGCCTGCAAACTCACCGAAAAAGCCTGGCGCATGGGCCATCGCATCTACCTGCACTGCAGCGATGCCGCTCAACGCGACGAGCTCGACGCCCGCCTGTGGCGCTTCAAGGGTGAAAGCTTCGTGCCACACGGCCCTGCCGAATCAGAACCTGAAGGTCTGATAGTGCTGGGGCTGGGTGACAGCTGCGGCGATCACCATGACCTGCTGGTCAACCTGGACCTGAAAGTACCGCCGTTCGCCAAGGCCTTCGCCCGTGTGGCGGAAGTGGTGGTGGAAGATCCGGCTATTCGTCAGGCCGCGCGGGAGAGTTTCCGTTTCTACCGCGAACAGGGCTATCCTTTGCAAGATCACCGGCTACAACGACTTTGAGCACACGATGGACACTTCCAACCCTGTAAAAAAAGATGACCACCTGCTGGACGACCTGGAGTCGATCCGTCAGTTGCTGGGTGATGATGGCTTGCAACCGCCGCTGCTGACCGAACCGGTCGACGGCGAGGTACAGATTCCGTTGCTGTTTGACATGGTGGGCGGCAAACCTGCGCCGGCACCGGTCGAACTGCCCGTCGTAGAACCAGCCCCCGTTGCCGCCGCCGCCGAGAAAACCCCCGACGCCCTGCTGCTGCATCTAGACAACGAACTGCGCGCCGCCGCGCAATTGATCATGCAAGACGTGATCGACGACTTTGCCCCGCATATCGAAACCGAGATCAAGCGCCGAATGGATGCGCGAATGGAACGGTTGCTCAGCCAGTACCAGTCTTAAACCGTGCATAGATCCCCTGTGGGAGGGGGCTTGCCCCCGATCGCGGTGTATCAGTCAGCCCATGTATGGTTGACACATTGCCATCGGGGGCAAGCCCCCTCCCACATTGACCGGCGCACGTCTTTAGCCCGTCTTCGCCTCGCCCTGCGCCCTATCCCCCGTTATACTTGCCGGCTTTCCTGAATATATGCCAACTAGGGTCCCGCCGCGCATGGATAAGACCTACCAGCCGCACGCTATTGAAACTTCCTGGTACAACACCTGGGAGTCCGAGAACTATTTCGCTCCGCAAGGTGCGGGCGAGTCCTACACCATCATGATTCCGCCACCGAACGTCACTGGCAGCCTGCACATGGGCCATGGCTTCAACAATGCGATCATGGATGCGTTGATCCGTTTCCGCCGCATGCAGGGTCGTAACACCCTGTGGCAACCGGGCACCGACCACGCCGGTATCGCCACCCAGATGCTGGTGGAGCGCCAACTCGAAGCCACCGGCCAGAGCCGTCACGACTTGGGCCGTGAGAAATTCCTGGAAAAGATCTGGGAATGGAAAGACCAATCCGGCGGCAACATCAGCCGTCAGATCCGTCGCCTGGGCTCGTCCGTCGACTGGAGCCGCGAGCGTTTCACCATGGACGACGGCCTGTCCGAATCCGTGAAAGAAGCCTTCGTGCGCCTGCATGAAGACGGCCTGATCTACCGCGGCAAGCGCCTGGTCAACTGGGACACCAAGTTGCACACGGCGATTTCCGACCTCGAAGTGGAAAACCACGACGAGAAAGGCTTCCTGTGGAACCTCAAGTACCCGCTGGCCGACGGCGCCAAAACCGCTGAAGGCAACGACTACCTGATCGTCGCCACCACCCGTCCGGAAACCATGCTCGGCGATGCCGCCGTCGCGGTTAACCCGAACGACGAACGCTACCAGGCACTGATCGGCAAGTTCGTCGACCTGCCATTGGTTGGCCGTCGCATCCCGATCATCGCGGACGACTACTGCGATCCCGAATTCGGCACCGGCTGCGTGAAGATCACCCCGGCCCACGACTTCAACGACTACGAAGTCGGCAAGCGCCACAACCTGCCGCTGCTGAACATCTTCGATAAAAATGCCGCCGTACTGCCGGCCTGCCAGGTGTTCAACCTGGACGGCACTCTGAACGAAAGCATCGACGGCAAGATCCCGGCCGAATACGCCGGCCTCGACCGTTTCGAAGCACGCAAGCAGATCGTGGCCGCTTTCGATGCCGCCGGCCTGCTGGTCAGCGTTGACGACCACGGCCTGAAAGTGCCGAAGGGCGACCGCTCCGGCACCGTGATCGAGCCGTGGCTGACCGACCAGTGGTACGTGTCCACCAAGCCGCTGGCTGAGCCTGCGATTGCTGCCGTAGAAGATGGCCGTATCCAGTTCGTGCCTAAACAGTACGAAAACATGTACTTCTCGTGGATGCGCGACATCCAGGATTGGTGCATCAGCCGTCAACTGTGGTGGGGCCACCGCATCCCGGCCTGGTACGACGAGTCGGGCAAGGTCTATGTCGGCCGCGATGAAGCCGAAGTGCGTGCCAAGCACAACCTCGGCCCGGACGTGGCGCTGCAACAGGACAACGACGTACTGGATACCTGGTTCAGCTCTGGCCTGTGGACGTTCTCCACCCTGGGCTGGCCGCAGCAGACCGAATTCCTCAAGAAATTCCACTCCACCGACGTGCTGGTGACCGGCTTCGACATCATTTTCTTCTGGGTTGCCCGGATGATCATGCTGACCATGCACTTGGTGAAGAACGAGGACGGCACGCCGCAGGTTCCGTTCAAGACCGTGTATGTGCACGGCCTCGTGCGTGATGGCCAGGGCCAGAAAATGTCCAAGTCCAAGGGCAACGTTCTGGACCCGCTGGACATCATCGACGGCATCGACCTGGAAACCCTGGTGCAGAAGCGCACTTCGGGCTTGATGCAGCCGAAACTGGCAAAGAAGATCGAAAAGCAGACACGCGACGAGTTCGCTGACGGCATCGCCAGCTACGGCACCGACGCCCTGCGTTTCACCTTCTGCTCGTTGGCGTCTACCGGTCGCGACATCAAGTTCGACATGGGCCGCGTCGAAGGCTATCGCAACTTCTGCAACAAGATCTGGAATGCCGCGCGCTACGTGCTGGATAAAGGTGAAGACTGCGGCCAGAACGGCGAAGCCTATGAGCTGAGCCTGGCCGACCGCTGGATCATCTCGCAGCTGCAACGCACCGAAGCCGAAGTGACCCGCCAACTCGACCAGTTCCGTTTCGACCTGGCCGCGCAAGCCTTGTACGAGTTCATTTGGAACCAGTATTGCGACTGGTACCTGGAGCTGTCCAAGCCCGTGCTGTGGGACGAAAACGCACCGGTCGAACGCCAGCGCGGCACCCGTCGTACCCTGGTACGCGTGCTGGAAGTGGCGTTGCGCCTGGCGCATCCGTTCATGCCGTTCATCACCGAAGAAATCTGGCAGCGCCTCGCGCCGCTGGCCGGTATCGAAGGCAAGACCATCATGCTGCAGCCTTGGCCGGTGGCCAATGAAGCACGCATCGATGAAGCCGCTGAAAGCGATATCGAATGGCTCAAGACCCTGATGCTCGGCACGCGCAACATCCGCGCCGAAATGAACATCGGGCCGGGCAAGCCGTTGGCGGTGTTCGTGAAGAACGCCAGTGCCGAGGACCAGCGTCGCCTTACCGAAAACGATGCACTGCTCAAGAAACTGGCGAAGCTTGAGTCGATCACCGTATTGGCTGATGGCGCCGAAGCACCGCTGTCCGCTACCGCGCTGGTTGGCGACATGGAAGTGCTGGTGCCAATGGCCGGTTTGATCGACAAGGGCGCAGAGCTGGCCCGTCTCGACAAAGAAATTGCGCGCCTGCAAGGCGAAGTGCAGCGGGTGGGCGGCAAGCTGTCCAACGCGGCATTCGTCGACAAGGCGCCAGCTGAAGTGATCGAGAAAGAGCGCGCCAAGCTCGCCGAGGCCGAACAGGCCCTGGGCAAGTTGGCGGAGCAACATGCGCGGATCTCCAGCCTTTAAGGTGGAATCAGCGTGAAAAAAGAGACCTTCGGGTCTCTTTTTTTATTTGCGAACCCGGTCAATGTGGGAGGGGGCTTGCCCCCGATTGCAGTGCATCAGCCTGAATATCTTTGACTGTCACACCGCCATCAGGGGCAAGCCCCCTCCCACATTTGCCCGGGTCAGGCTCAAGATGTGTGACAATGCCCACCACTTTGAGCCAACACCAGAATCAACATGACCGCCCCCACTACGCCCAAACCTCCGCGCAAGAAGCCTAAAACCGCTGCCACAGCCAAACCCGTCGCGCCGCGCAAAGAGGCCACCCTGCACCCGCGCAACCGCCACACAGGCCGTTACGACTTCCCGGCGCTGATCAAGACCACGCCGGAACTGGCGAAATTCGTAATCCTCAACCCCTACGGTAAGGAAAGCATCGACTTCGCCAGCCCTGACGCCGTGCGGGTATTCAACCGGGCGTTGCTCAAGTCGTTCTATGGCATCCAGCATTGGGATATCCCGCAGGATTACCTGTGCCCGCCGGTGCCGGGACGTGCGGACTATGTGCACTTCCTCGCCGACCTGCTGGCCAGCGTCAACGAAGGCAAGATTCCCCGTGGTTCCATCGTCAAGGTGTTGGACATCGGCATGGGCGCTAACTGCGTCTATCCGCTGATTGGCTACATGGAGTACCGCTGGAACTTCCTTGGCTCGGAAGTCGACCCTATCGCCGTAGCCGCTGCCAAGGCCATCGTGCAGTCCAACGACCTGAGCAAGGTCATCCAACTGCGCCAGCAAAACAACCCCAAGCACATCCTGTTGGGCCTGCTGGAACCTGGCGAGCGCTTTGACCTGACCATGTGCAACCCGCCCTTCCATGCGTCCATGGACGAAGCCACCAAGGGCAGCGAACGCAAGTGGCGCGCGTTGGGCAAGGCTGATCCGAAGCGCAAATTGCCGGTGCTGAACTTCGGTGGCCAGTCGGCCGAGTTGTGGTGTGAAGGCGGTGAAGCGCGGTTCGTGACGCAGTTGATCGCTGAAAGCGCGAATTTTGCCCATAAGGTGCTGTGGTTCAGCACCCTGGTATCAAAAGCGTCGAACTTGCCCGCCATTGAAACAGCCCTGAAAAAAGCCGGCGTGCTGGAAAGCCAGGTGGTGGAGATGTCCCAGGGTCAGAAGCAAAGCCGTTTCGTGGCATGGACTTTCCAGACCAAGAACGAGCAGCAGATCTGGCGCCAACGCTGGGTTCGCGATTAATAAATCGCAGGCAACAAAAAACCGTGCCCGGATTGCTCCGGAGCACGGTTTTTTTTTGCTGCGTCTTACTTGTTAACAGCGTCGGTCAGGCCTTTGGCCACAACCAGCTTGATAACTTTCTTGGCAGCGATTTCGATGGCAGCGCCAGTCGAAGGGTTACGGCCAGTACGGGCTGGACGCTCGGTCACTTTCAGTTTGCCAACGCCTGGCAGAGTGATTTCGCCGCCGTTTTCCAGCTGATCAGCAACAACTTGGCTCAGTTGGTCCAGCAGAGCGCGCACGGTAGTTTTCGGTGCGTCTACTGCTTCAGCCAGGTCAGCGATCAGTTGGTCTTTAGTAATAGCCATTGTGGTGTTCCTTCCCTATCAAATTCATATGGATTGCAGAGTGCAGTGTCAGCCGTCGAGCCCGACCGTCTAGGCCTGGCACCCCAGGCTTATAACCTCGGAGAACGGGGTTATAGATGCTTGAAACGGGGATTGGTTCGACCTGACAGATGCTGAATGCACGCTTAACGCCGAGACTTGGCGTAAGACGGGGCAAAACTAGCACAGAGACGGGGAAATATCCGCCTCTACCTACCCATTTGGTCAGCTTTATCGCTCTAAACCGTCAAAAAAAGGAATATACCCGGTCGGACACCACCCAAAACGCCCTTCGAAGCGCGTCTTGACCAATGGGTGCGGTACACTGAGCGACTTTTCGGGGAGGCCAACCGCTCCCCTTCAACCAGCCGAGAAGCCCATGCCGATCCGTCATTGCATCGTCCACCTGATCGACAAAAAACCCGACGGCACGCCCGCAGTTCTCCACGCACGCGACTCGGAGCTCTCCGAATCCGCCGCCATCGAGAATATGCTTGCCGACCTCAACGAGAGCTACAACGCCAAACAAGGCAAGGCCTGGGGTTTCTTCCATGCCGAGTCCGGCGCGCACCCGTTCAGTGGCTGGTTGAAGGAATATTTCGAGGGTGGCCAGGATTTCACCACCTTCAGCCGCACCGCCGTTGAGCATCTGCAGAAGCTGATGGAGGAATCCAACCTCTCCACCGGCGGCCACGTACTGTTCGCCCACTACCAGCAAGGCATGACCGATTACCTGGCCATCGCCCTGCTGCACCACAGCGAAGGCGTAGCGGTAACCGACGAGCTGGACGTGACTCCGTCGCGCCACTTGGACTTGGGCCAACTGCACCTGGCCGCACGGATCAACGTGTCGGAGTGGCAGAACAACAAGCAGTCCAAGCAGTACATCTCGTTTATCAAAGGCAAGAATGGCAAGAAAGTCTCGGAGTACTTCCGCGACTTTATCGGCTGCCAGGAAGGCGTCGACGGTCCGGGCGAGACACGCACCCTGCTCAAGGCCTTCAGCGACTTCGTGGAAAGCGAAGACCTGCCGGACGAGTCCGCCCGCGAGAAAACCAAAACCTTGGTGGACTACGCCAGCAGCCAGGCCAAGCTAGGCGAGCCCATGGGCCTGGAAGAACTGTCGGGCTTGATCGATGAAGATCGACCAAAGGCGTTCTACGACCATATCCGCAACAAGGACTACGGCCTGTCGCCGGAAATCCCCGCCGATAAGCGCACCCTTAACCAGTTCCGCCGCTTCACCGGGCGCGCCGAAGGGCTGTCGATCAGTTTTGAAGCGCACCTGCTGGGCGACAAGATTGAGTACGACGAAGCCGCTGGCACCCTGATCATCAAGGGCCTGCCGACCCAACTGACTGACCAGCTCAAGCGCCGTAACTGATGCTCAGCGGGGTTCTCAAGAAAGTCCTGTTGGTGTTGCTGGTGGTGGTGGTTATCCAGAACTGGGGCAAGATCGAACGGCTATTCAACCCCTCGCAGGTGGTTTCAGAGCAGGTCCGCACTTCGGCGCGGGTGGTGCTCTATGCCACCGAGTGGTGTGGCTACTGCAAGCAGATCCGGCGCTTCCTGGATCAGAAAGGCATTCCGTACCAGACCTTCGACATCGAGAAGGACGCCCCTGCGCGCAAGGCGTATGAGGCGTTGGGCGGTGGCGGGATTCCGTTTGTGGATGTGAATGGGACGCTGATTCGCGATTACAACCCTGAGGCGATCATGGCGGCGCTGAAATAATCAGCGCACCACGATCACCCGTCCCAGCAGGCTGTGCTGTTCAAACCCCAGCACTGCCTGCAACGCGTTCAGCACGGCCTGCGGGTCTTTGCTCGGGAAGCTGCCACTGACCCGCTTGGCGCCCATATCTTCGTTGAGCAGCAGGATGCGGCCAGGGTAGTAACGCCCCAAATCCTTCACCACATCGGCGAGCGGTGCCTTGTAGTAGTTGAGCCAGCCGTCGCGCCAGGCCAGGCGCGATTCGCTGTCGACCGCGTGCAGGGGATCGGCAATGCCATCGGCGTAAGCCACTTGCTGACCTGCCGTCAGAATTTGCTGCTGGCCCTGCTCCGACGGCGTCACGCCGACCCGCCCCGACAACACCGTCACTTGAGCGCCCGCTGGTTGCAGGCGTACTTCGAATTGTGTGCCGAGCACCCGCGCTTCACCGCTGCCCGCCCCCACCACAAAGGACTCGCCGGTGTGGGTCACGCTGAAAAAACCGGCGCCGCGACGCAGCTGGATATGCCGCTCGCCGTGGCTGAAATCCACGGCAATTGCGCTGTCGGCATCCAGGGTGACTTGAGATTGATCCGCCAGGGTGACGGTTTTTATTTCTCCTGGCGCCGTCACGTAATCGGCGCCGAAATCATCGACCCAACGCGACGGCTGCCAACCTGCGCCCATGGACACCATCAACAGCAGGCAGGCAGCCATGGCCAGGGCGCCGGACCAGCGCACGACACGTGAACGTTTCGCGGTGTTCATCGTATTGAGGTAGCCCTGCAATGCCAGGGCTTCTTCTTCCGCCAGGGCGCGTGCAGGTACTTCGCTTAGCTCCCAGAGCACCTGGGCCTGGGCGTAGGCCTCGACGTGTGCCGGGTTGGCGCGCAGCCAGTGGCTGAACGTCGCCTGGTCGCCGCTGCTGGGTTGGTCGTGCAACAGACTCAGCCAGGCCAGTGCGGCGTGTTCCTGCTCGGGCGTGGGGGTGACGTTCACGGTGCTTTCCCTGGCGTGCGTGGAGGCGATGGGTCGCGAAGGCTGGCCTTGCAAGCTTCGAGGGCACGCATCATATGTTTTTCCACGGCACTTTGGGACAGGCCCATGGCCTTGGCGATTTCCGCATATTTGCGGCCATGGATGCGGTTGAGCAGGAAAATCTGCCGAGTGCGCTCGGGCAGGCTGCGCAAGGCGGCTTCGACATGGCGCAGGTCGTTACCCGCTTCCAGTGCGGCCTGGGGTTCAGAGCCCTGGTTGTCCTGCTGCTCGGGCAACCAACCTTCGCTGCTGCGCACCCGCGCGCCTTCGCTGCGCAGGTGGTCGATGGCGATATTGCCGGCGCAGCGCAGCAGGTAGGTGCTGAGCTCTTCGACCTGCACCAGCGGCCGGCGCCAGAAGCGTAGAAACAGATCCTGCACCAGGTCGGCCGCCGTGGCGCGGCAGCCTACACGTCGACTCACCAAGGCTTCCATCTGCGAACGCTGGGACAGAAACACCTGCAGAAAATGCGCACGCCCACCCGCCGCATCAGCTTGCGAGCTGTCCTGGGATTCGGGTGGGGTGCTGATCATCATGGCTTGGGCTCAGAGGGTGGCGAAGGCCGCAACGGGGCTCGCCAGCAGGCCGGCGCCCGCGAGGATCAAGGCCAGCCTTGGCCGATACGGCAACAGCAACACCAGCAGCAGCGCGCTGAGCATCAATACAGCGCACCACTCCACCAATCCCAGGCCCCAGCCAGCCACGCTCACGGCGGGCCAGATCGCGACGGCAAGCAGCAACCCGCCAGCCACACGCAAACCCAGGCGTCGACGAGGCGATGGCTTGCTGTGCAGCAGTTCGCCGTGATGGCGATCGGTGGACAAGCACAGAGCGGTAAACCCGGCATAGCACATCAGCAGCGCGAGGAGCATTCAATTGGCCTCTTGCTTGAGGTTGAGCGGACGCGCCCGTTCAGCCTTGGGCTGCGGTGCCGTGCGGTGGTGCATCTTCCACGCCGCCCAGGCGAGAAACACGCCGCTGCCCAGACAGGTCAGATCAAAGCCGGCCATCGCCCAGTCACCACGGGCCAGGGACACGCCCAAAGCGTGGTCGGTGGTGATTGCGTTGAGCAGTGGCACCGCGGCAAACAACAACGCACCGACGCTCAATTGCTCGACCCAACCCTGGCGCCCACGACGCACAATGGCGTGCAACAGGCTCAGGCCCCAGGCGATAAAGAAGGTCTGCACTTCCCAATCGGAGCGTTCGGCGAGGCTCACCGGCAGCAGGCGGTTGGCCCAGAAGAACGCTGCAATGGCGATCAGCAAACCGGACATGCTGGCGATATTCAGCACTTCCACCAGTCGCAGCTCAAACGGCATCACACCGGTTTTGGCATGTTTGAGTTGGCGCTTGCCAAGCCAGATCACCAGCCCGGTGCCGATCATCGCAGTGCCTGCCAGGCCGCAGATGAAGTACAACCAGCGCAGCACCGGCCCAGCGAAATGCCCCATGTGCAGGCCGTAGAAACTGCCGCCGACCATGGCGGTCAACGATTGCCCGTCGCTGGCCCGCAACAGTTCGCCGGTGTGCCCGTTAAACGACACAATGCTGTCGAATTCATGCACCACGCTGTCGGAACTTGCGCGGAACACATTGACCGACGCGTTGACATCACCGGGGTTATTCACCCCGATCCGCCCTACGTGGCCACCCTCCCATTGCGCCCGCGCTTGCTCGTACATCGGCAGCAGCGGCGCCAATTCGCCCGGCTGCCCCGACGCCGGCGCGTTGTTGGTCGCGGGGAATATCTCGTTGAAAAATGCGCGGGTGTCGTTGCCATAGGAGGCCATGATCGGCGCCGGCATCACCATGCTCATAAAGATCACCAGGCTGCTGTACGTGATCATCAGGTGAAACGGCAGCACGAGCACACCCACCGCGTTATGCCCGTCGAGCCAGGAGCGCTGGCCTTTACGGGGGCGGAAGGTGAAGAAGTCCTTGAATATTTTCTTGTGGGTGATGATGCCGGTGATCAGCGCCACGAACATCACCATCGCAGCGAGGGTGGACAGCCAGCGGCCCCAGGGGTGCGGCATTTGCAGTTGGAAGTGGAAACGGTAGAAGAAATCCCCGCCCATGCTTTCGCGGGCCTCTACGGCTTGGCCGCTGACGGGGTCGAGGGTTTTGCGCATGAAATTGCCGCGGCGGCCGGGGTCGAGCTTGTCTTGCCACATGACCGACAGGCCGGGGTCGCGGCTATCCGGCAGGGCGATAAACCAGCGTGCCGCTGTGGGTGCCACCTGCTGCAGGTAGGTTTGCGCGACGCTGAGGCTGCGCGCATTGTCCAAAGGATGAGCCTGGACCTCGGGCTGCATCCAGTGGCTGATCTCATCCTTGAAGTAAGACAGCGTGCCCGTCAGGAAAATCGCAAACAGCAGCCAGCCGAAGATCAAGCCCGCCCAGGTATGCAGCCAGGCCATGGCCTGGCGAAATCCCTCTTTCATGTGCGCACCATCCACAAGCCAACACCCGCCAAAGCGGCAAAGACTGCGCTCGGCAGCATCACGCCAAACCAGGCGCGCCAAGCCGTACGGCAGGCGAAGCACCAGAGTACGGCCAGCAAATAGAACACAAATGAACTCATCATCCCGGTGATCACGGCGTCGGCGCGAGAAGTTGGCATCCACAATGCCAGGCAGATGGCGGCGAGGGAGGCCATGAGGTAGCCACCGACCACGGCCGCCAGCACGCGGGAGGTGACGGCCAAGCGGTAGAGCGCGGGAAGCGAAGTTTTGCTTTTCATGCGGGAGGCGCCAGGTTCATCAGCGCGCAATATTAATGATAAATATTCTCATAAGCAAAAGAGAACGGATGAAACACCTGCTTTGCCGGATTGCCGAACCGGGTCTCGGGCCATACAATGCGAACAATTCTTGTTCTCTAAAGCATGCCGATGCTTGCGGAGTGTTTGCGTTGAGCCCGTCCAACACCGTCGAAGTTCTGTACAACGACCATCACCACTGGCTCACCGGCTGGTTGCGACGCAAGCTCGGCTGCCCGGAAAGTGCTGCCGACCTGGCGCAGGACACCTTCGTCCGCGTACTCACTGCAAGGGAAACGCCCACGCTGGTCGAGCCGCGCGCGTTTCTCACCACCGTGGCCAAGCGCGTGCTCTTCAACTTCTATCGCCGCCAGGACCTCGAACGCGCCTATCTTGACGCCCTCGCACAAATGCCCGAACACGTGGCGCCGTCGGAAGAAGAACGCGCAATCATCCTGCAAACCCTGGTCGAGCTGGATCAACTGCTCGCCGGCTTGCCCACACAGGTCAAGCGCGCGTTCCTGCTGGCCCAGCTCGATGGCCTGACCTACGCGCAGATCAGCGCTGAACTGGGCATTTCCATTGCCACCGTCAAACGCCACCTGAATAAAGCCGCCATGCGCTGCTACTTTGCCCTATGAACGTCTCGACCCAAGTCGCCGAACAGGCCGTGCGCTGGCTGATGGAAATGCAGCAAGGCGCGCTCAACCCACGCCAACAGGCCGCCTGGCAACACTGGCTGAATGCCCACAGCGAGCACCAGCGCGCCTGGGACCATATCCAGCGCGTTAACCAGCGCCTGCGCGGCATGCCCTCGCCCCTGGCTCACGCCGCGTTGAATGCGCCGACGTCTACCAGCCGGCGGCAGGCGCTGAAGTTGCTGTTGATCCTCGGCGCTGGCTCGGCAGCCGCCTGGAGCCTGCGCCAGCAGCATATTCTGCCGCCCCTGACCGCCGACTACCGCAGCCCGGTGGGCCAACGCCGCAAGGTGCAATTGGCCGACGGCAGCCAGTTGCAGCTCAATACCGGCAGTGCCGTAGATGTACATTTTGATGGCCAGCAACGGCTGATCCGACTGCTCGAAGGCGAGATCATGCTGAACGGCATCGCCGGCAACACGCCATTGCGCGTCCTTACCGGCCAGGGCCTGCTCAGCAGCCAAGCGGCGCGCCTGAACGTACGTCAGTTCAACGACCACACCCAGCTGGCGGTGCTCGACGGCCAAGTCGAGGTGATGCCCAACACCTACAGCGGCCTGCCGCTGACAGTCGAAGCGGCGCGCCAAGTCAATTTCACCCGCAAAGGCTGGGACACCCCGCGCCCCACCGACGCCAACAGCGGCGCCTGGGCCGACGGCATGCTGGTGGCTGCACACATGCGCCTGGAAGATTTCCTCGGCGAACTGGGCCGCTATCGTCGCGGCCAGGTCAATTGCGATCCGCAGGTTGCCAATTTATTGATCTCCGGCAGCTACCCGCTGGACGACAGCGAACGCATTCTCAACCTGTTGGAAGTCAGCCTGCCGGTGAAAGTGCGGCGCTTTACCCGCTATTGGGTGACAGTGCAGGCGCGCGCCTGAAATTATTTTCTGTACCTGTGAGCCGTTTTCCACACCTCGCGTGACAGAGAAGGAAAGCCACCTTGATCCTTCCTTCTCAGGACCGCTCTTCATGCCCCAGCAGCCGACCCTAATCGCCCGCACCTTGCGCCAACTGTTACTGGGCGCCAGCCTCAGTTTCGCAGTATTGCCCCCGGTGATGGCCGCCGACCCCAAGCCTTATCACATTGCCCCGACCTCGCTGGAAGCGGCCCTCAATCAGTTTGGTCGCGAAGCCGGCGTATTGATTTCCTTCGGTTCCGAAATCACGGCGGGCATGCAGAGCCGTGGTTTGTCCGGCAGCTACAGCACCACCGAAGGCCTGCAAAAACTGCTGGAAGGCACAGGCCTGGAGGCCCGCCCTGAAGGTGACAACGCCTTCAGCCTGCAACCGGTAAACGCACCGGCTGCGGTAGAGCTGGCGACTTCCAGCGTGGTCGGCGACTGGCTCGGCGATGCGGCACAAACCAATGTGTTCGAACACCCCGGCGCCCGCGATGTGATCCGCCGCGAAGAGTTCGAACGCCAAGGCGCCACCCAAGCCAAGGACGTGCTCAACCGCATCCCCGGCGTCAACGCTCCGGACAACAACGGCACCGGCAGCCACGACATGGCGCTGAACTTTGGCATTCGCGGACTCAACCCGCGCCTGGCGTCGCGCTCCACCGTATTGATGGATGGCATCCCGGTGCCCTTCGCGCCGTATGGCCAGCCGCAACTGTCCTTCGCACCGATCAGCATGGGCAACATGGACGCTGTGGACGTGGTACGTGGCGGCGGCGCCGTGCGTTACGGCCCGCAGAACGTCGGAGGCGTGGTCAACTTTGTGACCCGCGCGATCCCGGATGCGCCCACGGTCAAAGGCGGCTTGCAGACTGAAACCAGCCCGTCATCCAGCCATGACGGTTTCAAGACCACCGGCAACCTGCTGGCCGGCGGCACGGCCGACAATGGCCTTGGCGGCGCGATTCTGTATTCCGGCACCCGGGGTGGCGACTGGCGCGAAAACAGCAACACGCGCATCGACGATTTGATCCTCAAGGGCAAATACCAGCTCGACGACGCCAATAGCTTCAACGCCATGGCGCAGTACTACGAAGGCCAGGCCGATATGCCCGGCGGCTTGAACGTGGCGAACTACAAGGCCGATCCGTATCAGTCCACCCGCCCCTACGACAAATTCTGGGGCCGCCGCACGATGTTCAACGTCGGCTACCGCTACGAACAGGATCGTCGCGAATTCACCGTCAACAGTTTCTTCACCAAGACCCTGCGCAGCGGTTATCTGGACCAGGGCACGTTCCTGTCGCTGTCCCCGCGTGAGTATTGGGTGCGCGGCGTGGAAACCCGCTTCGCCCAGGGCTTTGACCTCGGCCCGACCAGCCATGAAGTGGGCGTCGGCTACCGCTACATCAACGAAGCGGGTCACGAGTTGCGCTACCGCACGCCGATCTCGGCCAACAACCAGCAAATCCCCACGACTGACAGCCGCAACGACCGCGACACCCGTGGCGGCACAGAAGCCAATGCGTTCTTCGTCGATGACCGGATTGATATCGGCAAGTGGACCATCACCCCGGGCATTCGCTACGAGATGATCGAGTCCCAGCAGAGCAATAATCTGACCAACGTCAAATACAAAGGCGACTACAACACCGCGCTGCCGGCGTTGAACGTGCTCTATCACCTGACCGACGACTGGAACCTGTATGCCAACACCGAAGGTTCATTCGGCAGCGTGCAGTACAGCCAGATGCCCAACCGCGTCACCAGCGGTGAAGTCAAACCGGAAAAAGCCCGCACCTGGGAACTGGGTACCCGCTATGACAACGGCACCTTGCGCGCGGAGATCGGTGCGTTCCTGATCAACTTCGATAACCAGTATGAAAGCAACCAGACCAACGACTCGGTAATCGCCCGGGGTGAGACACGCCATCAGGGTATCGAAACCAGCGTCAACTACGCCCTCGATGGTTTGAGCCCGGCGTTGGCCGGTTTCGATGTGTACGCCACCTACGCCTACGTCGACGCCACCATCCGCGAAGACGGCCCGAACAAAGGCAACCGCGTGCCCTTCTCGTCCAAGCACAAAGGCACCCTCGGCGTGGGTTACACCGAAGGGCGCTGGAAACTCAATGTGGACAGCAGCTACCAGAGCAGCCAGTTCGCCGATAACGCCAACACCGAGGCCGAGACCGCCGACGGTGCCAACGGACGCATCCCCGGCTACATGCTGTTCAGCAGCCGCGCGGCCTATGATTTCGGCCCGCAACTGTCGGATTTGAACGTGGCGGTCGGCGTGAAGAACATCTTCAACAAGCAATACTTCACGCGCTCGTTTGACGATAACAACAAGGGCAAATACGTCGGTGAGCCACGCACGGTGTACGTGCAGACCTCCATCGCGTTCTAACTGCCCAAGCAACACACGACCTGTGGCGAGCGGGCTTGCCCCGCGTTGGACTGCGTAGCAGGCCCGGCCTTTTCAAACAAAGAGCTGGGGTCGCTTCGCAACCTAACGCGGGGCAAGCCCACTCGCCACAACAAACCCGTTTGCCTTAATAGCATGCTCGCCCTGACCCGCCGGTTCTAACTGCCCGCCAGGCAACTGGGGGTGGCTTCGACCAATGCATCGATTGCACACCGTGTCTTGGCCGGCATATGCGTGGCCGTGGGCCAGATCACATGGATGGGCGCAGGTTGCTCGCGATAGTCGGGCAATACTGCGACCAACTTCCCACGCAGCACATAGTGCGCAATCAACCAACTCGGCAACCAGGCCAGGCCGACGCCCGCGATGGCGGCATCGGCAACAGCCTGGAGGTCGTCCATCATTAACGGCGAGGCCACGCGATTGCGGTGCGGGGTGCTGCTGCGGTAGGCGATGCCGCGATGGCCGGCAAGGTCTTCGATGCATTCAATCGGCCCAACGCGCTGCAAGTACGCCGGTGACGCCGCCAGTCCCACGGCCTGCTCGCCCAGCCGACGCGCACTGAGGCGGTCGGTGTCGGGGAGCGGGCCGATCCGCACGGCGACGTCGAAGCCTTCCTGTGCCAGGTCCACCAGCCGATCGGCGAAGCTGATCTCGATTTCCAGTTCCGGATAACGCGCCATCAATCCCCACAATGCCGGGGCCGCGTAGTGGTGCCCGAAGGCCAGCGGCAAGCTGGCCCGCAAGCGGCCGCGTGGCTGTTGCCGGCCGCTTTCCAGCACCGATTCGGCAGCCTCGAGCTCCGCCAATGCCCGCAGGCAATGTTCGTAGTACGCCTGGCCGTCCTCGGTCAAACGCTGGCGGCGGGTGGAGCGCTGCAGCAAGCACGTGCCCAAGCGTGCCTCCAATCGCGCCAGGCCCTTGCCAACCGCCGAGCGTGTGAGATTCAGGCGTTCGGCGGCCTCGGTCAGGTTGCCGCTTTCGACGATTTGCAGAAACAGCTCAACGCCATCAAAACGCGGTGTGGCCATGGCTCTATTGTCGCCCTTGATTCCCCTATTAGCAGAAAACTTATCACGAATAACGAACCCTATTCCCCTGAAAATATCCCGATACCCATCCACAGGAGAATCCCATGCCACCCGTCGCCACGTTAACCGCCACCAGCCGCCCGCGCACCGCCAGGAATGGGCTGGCCCTCACTGCCGTGTGCCTCGTCGCGCTGATGTTCGGCCTGGAGATTTCCAGCGTCCCGGTGATCCTGCCGACGCTCGAGCGAGAGTTGGGCACGGGCTTCCAGGCCGCCCAATGGATCATGAACGCCTACACCTTGGCCTGTACCAGCGTGCTGATGGCGGCGGGCACATTGGCGGATCGCTTTGGCCGTCGCCGCATGCTGGTGTTGTGCCTGTGGGTGTTTGGCCTGGCCTCACTGGCCTGTGGGCTGGCCGAGGAGGCTTCGCTGCTGATCACGGCGCGGTTTGTTCAGGGCATCGGTGCCGGAGCGATGATGATTTGCCAATTCGCCATCCTGTCGCACCTGTTCAGCGAACCGGTAGCACGGGCACGGGCCTTTGCAATATGGGGCGTGATTGCTGGCGTGGGCCTGGGCTTCGGACCGATGATCGGCGCATTGATCCTGGCGGTGGCGGATTGGCGTTGGGTGTTCCTCGTGCACGTGCCCCTCACCCTGTTCACCCTGGTGCTGCTGCACATCAGCGTGCAGGAGTCCCGCGACCCGGCCGCCCGTCGCCTGGACATCGCCGGTATGCTCACCTTGACCGTGTCGGTGTTTGCCCTGGTGTACTTCATCACCCAAGGCAGCGAGCACGGCTTCGGCGCACCGGCCATGCTCGGTTGGGCGGCGTTGTCGGTGCTCGGCTTGCTGCTGTTCATCGCGGTCGAGCTTCGCAGTGCACACCCAATGTTCGACTTCTCGGTGTTCCGCATCCAGCGTTTCAACGGCGCGTTGATGGGCTCGATCGGCATGAACTTCAGCTTCTGGCCGTTCATGATCTACCTGCCGTTGTACTTCCAGGCGGGCCTGGGTTACGACACCCTGACCACCGGCGCAGCCCTACTCGCCTACACCTTGCCGACCTTGCTGGTGCCGCCGCTGGCCGAGCGCCTGGCTCTGCGCTATGGAGCCGAACGCATCATCCCCCTGGGCCTGGGCCTGATGGGCGCGGGCTTTCTGGCCATGGCCGCCGTCAACGGCGCCGAGCACCCACGTATTGAGCTGGTGCTGCTCAGTTGCGTGATCGCCGGCGTAGGCCTGGCGCTGACCAACTCGCCCACCACCAACACCACCACCGGTTCGGTGTCGGCGGACCGCGCGGGCATGGCCTCAGGCATCGACCTCAGTGCGCGGCTGATCACCCTGGCGCTCAACATTGCCCTCATGGGGTTGGTGCTGTTGCTGGGGATCAGCCATCACCTGGCCGAGGTGCTGCCCGCTGCCACGGCAATGGATTGGCCGGTTATCAGTCAAAACATTGCCGCAGGAAAACTCGAGTCGATGGGGCTGACAGTCAACGACGCTCAGGCAGCACTGCGCCACGGCGCCGGTTGGGCGATGCTGTTTGCCGGGTTGGGTGCTGGCGGGCTGGCGATGCTGAGCCGGTATTTTTTCCGACGCAGGCGCTAAACGAAAACGGGCCTGCAGATGCAGGCCCGTTTGAGGGGGTCAAAAGAAAGTTAGCCGTTGATGACAGCGTTTTCGTTTTCCAGGAATTCCTGTTCCAGCGCGTCTTCATTCACTTTGTTGATTGGCTGGTTTTTCGCGGCAGCGCGGGGCTTGCCTTGCAGTCTGCCAAACAGATGTTCCAACGCGTGGTCCAGCTTGGTGGCCGCACTGTCGATCGCTTGTTCCAGGGTATCGCCCTTGGCGGATACCGACAGTGGTTGATGGCCTTTTGGCCGCGCTTCCAGGCGGCAACTTAAATCGTGGGGACCGGGCTTGTCGCCGTTCTCATCCCGCAGATAGACCTCCACTCGGGTCAGGTCTTCTTCATAACGTTCGAGCGTGCTCTCAATGGTAGTACGTACCCACTCCTCCAGTCGGATGCTGCTTTCAATATGGTTATCGCTATTGACTTGGATTTGCATAGTTCTTCCCTTATTTCAGCTAGCTCGCGAGAGGTCACAAACTGCAACACCGGGGTGGTGAAACCATGACCTCTTGATTACACAATTGAGCAGCCAGAGAAACATTTCAACCCCTTTGCAAAGATAAATCCTACATTACAAATTAACCCTGACGACAAGCAAAAACGCTGTTAGGGTGGGGAGTTAGTTACATCTTCTTACGCCCTGCGATCCTCACAATTGCCCCTCTCCGAGCGGGTGCAATGTGCGAAAAATCCCTGCTTCCTCTACCAGCCAGTCATGCACCGCGCGCACGCCCGGATGGCTCAGTGCGCCCGGCGCATACAGCAGCACATAGCGCTTGTGGTTGGGCACCGCGAGGCCAAACGGCACGATCAAGGTGCCGCGCTCCAGCTCATCGTTGAGCAAGGTACGCCGCGCAATCGCCACGCCCATACCGGCGATGGCGGCTTCTATGGTCAAGTGGTTGCGGTTGAAGGTGTGGCCGCGGCGAACATCGGCGTCGTGGTAGCCAATTGCATTCAGGTAAAACTCCCACTCGGCATACTCATAACTCCCACGCCAGGCGGTGATGTCGTGCAGCAGCGGGAAATGCACAAGGTCGGCCGGGCCATGCAAGGGCGGACGACCGCGCAATAGGCTTGGCGCACACACCGGAAATATCTGCTCATCCAGCAAGGCTGTGGATAACAGCCCAGGGTAGCTGCCGTCGTTCAAGTCGATAGCCAGGTCAAAGTCCCCCTCATGCAGCGCAATGCTGCTGTCCTCGGCAACCATGCGCAGTTGGATGTCCGGAAAGCGTTGCTGCAAGCGTGGCAAACGTGGGGTGAGCCACTTGCCGAGAAACGACGGGATCGAGCGTAGGCGCAAGGTGCCGCTGATCATCCCCGCATCGAGCCGCTGCAATTCGGCATCAATGCTGCCGTAAGCCTCCCCCACCGTAGCCGCCAACCGCTGCCCCTCCGCACTCAACTCCACACCCCGCGCCCGTCGATGGAACAGCCGAAACCCAAGACGCTCCTCCAACTGGCGGATTTGTTGGCTCACCGCCCCCGGTGTGATGTGCAGTTCTTCGGCGCAGCGGGTGAACGACAGATGCCGCGCAGCGCAGGAAAACACGTGCAACCAGACATAAGTCTGGCCATGGAGAGGGCGAGCCATAGGGTTTAGTCCTGCTAAAGGGTGTCTTAGGATAATTCGTTGGTCAGTGCCGATCCAGAGGCTCAGTATCGCGCCAATTGCGCTCGTCCTACAAAACATGGCAGCGATTCCTACTCCATTGCTTGTAAGGGTTTAGCATGGCTATCAGTGTTTTTGATCTATTCAAGGTGGGCATCGGCCCGTCCAGCTCCCACACCGTCGGCCCCATGCGGGCAGCGGCGACCTTCGCCCAAGCCCTGATCGACCAGCGATTGCTTACCGAAACCCGACGGATTGAAGTGCGTTTGTACGGCTCGCTGTCCGCCACCGGCGTCGGCCATGCCACCGACCGCGCCTGCGTAATGGGCCTGATGGGTGAATGGCCGGACCGTATTGACCCCACCTCGATCAACAGCCGTATCCAGCAACTGCGCGAGACCGGCCGCTTACTGCTGGCAGGCACCCAGGACATTGCTTTCAACTGGCACACCGATCTCCTGCTGCTGGAAGAAAGCCTGCCCTACCACCCCAACGCCATGTCCCTACACGCCTATGGCGACAGCGGACTGCTTAGCGAGCAGACGTATTACTCGGTGGGCGGTGGTTTCATCATCGAAGCTGCCGAAGCAGCGTCAGGCATTGCGCCGACCAGCGATGTTGAATTGCCCTACGACTTTTCCAGCGCCGTCGAACTGCTGGCCTTGTGCAACAAGCACGGGCTGCGCGTTTCAGAGTTAATGATGGCCAACGAGCGCGCGTGGCGCAGTGACGAACAGATCCGCAGCGGCCTGCTGCATATCTGGTCGGTGATGCGCGAATGCGTGGAGCAAGGCCTGCGCGATGAAGGCATCTTGCCCGGCGGTCTAGATGTGCCACGGCGCGCGGCGAAATTGCACCGCAGTTTGTTGGAAATCGGCAAACCCAATGTCATCACCTCGACCTTGTCGGCCATGGAATGGGTCAACCTGTTCGCCCTTGCCGTCAACGAAGAAAACGCCGCCGGCGGACGCATGGTCACCGCACCCACCAACGGCGCGGCGGGGATCATCCCGGCGGTGCTGCATTACTACATGAAGTTCAACGCCGACGCGTCCGACGACGACGTGGTCAATTTCTTCCTGGCCGCCGCCGCCGTCGGCATCCTGTGTAAGAAAAATGCGTCGATCTCCGGTGCCGAAGTCGGCTGCCAGGGCGAAGTCGGCTCGGCCTGCGCCATGGCCGCCGCCGGCCTTGCCGACATCCTCGGCGCCACCCCCGAACAACTGGAAAACGCCGCCGAAATCGGCCTGGAACATAACCTCGGCCTGACCTGCGACCCGGTCGGCGGCCTGGTGCAAGTGCCGTGCATCGAGCGCAACGCCATCGCGGCGGTCAAGGCCATCAACGCCACGCAAATGGCCCTGCGCGGCGACGGCAAACACTTCATCTCCCTGGACCGGGTGATCCGCACCATGCGCGATACCGGCGCCGACATGCATGACAAATACAAAGAAACTTCACGGGGCGGCCTGGCCGTGAGCTGGGTGGAGTGCTGAGGAGCATTCCCTGACTGCCCCAACGTGAGCCCGCGCAAAAATAATAACGAGGCAATAACGATGACCGATGTACGTACACCTGCTGCCGAAAATCCTGTTGAGGTAGAAAACACCGTAACAACCGGCTGGACCAAGCACGACACCACTTGGATGCTCGGCCTCTATGGCACCGCCATCGGCGCAGGCACTTTGTTCCTGCCGATCAACGCCGGCGTCGGCGGCTTCTGGCCACTGATCGTGCTGGCGTTGCTGGCCTTCCCGATGACCTTCTTCGCCCACCGTGGGCTGACGCGCTTTGTACTGTCAGGCACATCCGGCGACATCACCGAAGTGGTCGAAGAACATTTCGGCGTCGGTGCAGGCAAGCTGATCACTTTGCTGTACTTCTTTGCAATCTTCCCGATTTTGCTGGTGTACAGCGTCGCGTTGACCAACACCCTGGGCAGCTTTATGGAACACCAACTGCACATGACACCGCCGCCCCGGGCGATCCTGTCGCTGGTGCTGATCCTGGGTTTGATGGCGATTGTGCGCTGCGGCCAGGGCGTGATCGTCAAGGCCATGAGCGTGCTGGTGTACCCGTTCGTCGCCGCCTTGCTGTTGCTTGCGCTCAGTCTGATTCCCAACTGGAACGGCGCGTTTTTCGCTTCTGCCAGTGAGGGCATGCCGCTGCCCATGTTCTTCAAGACCCTGTGGCTGGCGATCCCCGTGATGGTGTTCTCGTTCAACCATTCACCTATCATCTCCGCGTTCGCCGTCGACCAGAAACGCGTGTACGGCCCGCTGGCCGAGCGCAAAAGCAGCGGCATCCTCGCCACAGCCCACGGCATGATGGTGCTGACGGTGATGTTCTTCTGCTTCAGCTGCGTGCTGGCTCTGTCCCCGGCGGACCTGGCGGCAGCCAAGGCGCAGAACATTTCGATCCTGTCGTACCTGGCCAACCACTTCCAAACCCCTGTGATCGCTTACGCCGCGCCGTTGATCGCGCTGGTGGCCATTACCAAATCCTTCCTTGGCCACTACATCGGCGCCAGCGAAGGCTTCCAGGGCTTGATCGTCAAATCTCTGCGCGGGCGTAACCGCTCCCTGTCGTCCAAGTGGCTGGAACGTAGCACCGCCCTGTTCATGGTGCTGACCTGCTGGGCCGTGGCGACCTTCAACCCAAGCATCCTGGGCATGATCGAAACCCTGGGCGGGCCGATTATCGCGTGCCTGTTGTTCCTGATGCCGATGTACGCGATCCAGCGCGTGCCAGCCTTGCGCCAGTATTCGGGCCAGGTGTCGAATGTATTTGTGGTGGTGATCGGCTTGATTGCGCTGTCTGCGATCGTTTTCTCTGTACTGCCCTGAAACAGGTCACCGATTTCAAGAACAACCCAAAACAATTGTAGGAGGGGGCTTGCTCCCGATAGCGGTCCTTCAGCCAATAAATGCTCGACTGAAGGACCGCTATCGGGAGCAAGCCCCCTCCCACATTGGGATCCCGGTGCCTGGAAAGCCGCTGTACGGCACGCCCCTTGCTGTACAGCTGATGAGGTAAACGGAATTTGTACAACCTCAGCGACGGAGTGGCCGGTGGTCAGGAGACGCGAACTAATCACGACACCGGTCGTCAATGACTGCATGTTCTTATCAGGCGGTAACGCACCATGGACAATCCTTTTCAGATCATCACCGACACCTTCACCCCAAAATACCGCGTCAACCTGAGTATTCAACGGCTCGACGGCAGCATCATGCTCACCCTCTCGAATGAGGATGGCGTGGTGGCCAAGCGCATGATCAGCGCCGCACAACGCAACGACCCGCAACGGCTCAAACGCCTGGTGCAGAGCATCCAGTTCGGCATTGCCATCGAGCAAGGCCACAGCGCCATGGAGATCCTGGCGGTGATGACGGATGGCGATCACAAATTATTGCAGCGACCGCCCACCCGCCCCCTGCCCTTCAGCGTCGGGCTTTAAAGCTCGCCCTTCTCGGTTTCCAGGCTCGCCTCGCCCTTGCGACGCGGGCCTTCGACCTTCACCGACGGGAATGCCGACGAGGCGTAACGCACCACCAGAATCGCGAATGCCAACAGCAAAATCCCACCGCACAGGTAGATGATGCCCACGTCTGGCGGGTTGTGGTGGGACACGTTGGAGATCAGCAGACGCGTCAGCGCAGTGATTGCCACGTAGATCAGGAAGCGCACTGGCATGTGGTTGGTCTTGAAATAAATCCCGACCATGGCGCCCAATTCCAGATAGATGAACAGCAGCAAGATGTCATCGATCTTGATGTGTCCGTTCTCCAGCATCCCCAGAAATTCCATCACCGCCGCCCAGGCGGTCACCGCACCAATGGCGAACAGCGCCAGGTAGTGGAACGACTCCACAAACAGATTGCCCAGCGATTCAGCCAGCCCATGGACTTGCTGGCGCAGCTTTTCGGCCCAGTTGATTTTCACGAGGGTACTTCCTTAGGTCGATTCGACCGGATAATGCGGGTTGGACGTGACGGTTGTTCTGCATGCAGAAAAAAGGCCAGAGGCAGGGATAAGATGATGGCGGGGTGACATGAGACACGCCAAACCTGTATTTACGGGCTACATTAAAAAACTGCTACCCAAACCCCACGGTTTGGCTTACCCTTTTAGCTGTATATAAATACAGTAGTCGCAAAAGACAACTATCGTGAAGGCATGTGAGGTGGTGAATGGCCGTCGAAGTGGTATACCGCAGCAGCCGAGATCTGGAGCGTTTGTTGATAGTTTTGCGGACTAGTGGACTGCCTAGATAGCCATTGGTCGGGGATGGGTGCCTCTAAAACTGCGGTGATATCAGTAGCCTACGCATCCAAATGGAGAGAGATTTTCCTTCGAAACCAATTACCCTGCCTAGTTTTCGCTTTTGCCACCCTGCCTAGTTAGCTCGTAGGACTTTAGTGAAACAGTTCGCAAGATTCATCGGCCAGCATTTGCTTTGAACAAATGCTTCCTCATACACACTGGACAAACAGACAGACGACGAGGCCAAAAATGGCAGTTGAGACTCTTTATCGCAGTACCCGAGACCTGGAGACTACTTTTGTGGACCGCAAACTCGCTGATGCGCATGATCAAATGCTTGAGCTGGCGGAGCTGCTCACGGACACACTGATGAAGCATGTACCGGGGATATCTGAGAAACACGCAGAAGATGTGAGCATCTACATGGCTAAAAATCGCTCAGTGTTTGCAGCAGCTTTCAAAAACAATGTGGGCGCTTTGAGCGAGCTTACTGAAGCCGCTGGGACTGAAGGATGAAATAGGTCTGGGCCTTCGAGCGGGCGTGATTGACCGTTTAGTAAGCGCTTGGAGCTTATGCAAACTAAGCTCCAGCGTAATCGGACTGTTTGGAATATTTCTAAGATTACAACCCCCTCGGGAGTGTTTGGTAGCTCATCGCTTAAGCCAATAACGGTCGACTGTGGCGCGACTGACACCCAGTCTACGCACGATCTCCATTTTTGCTAATCCTTCGGTTTGCAAAGTCTGGATGGCCAAACGATTATCTTCTGCCCGCTTTCCACGTACCCCGCGGCTCGCGCCATGATTGATAACACTACTCAGCAGGCCAGCTCCGAGCAGTCGGTTTAAATCACATTCTTGCTGATGCCGATAGGCTTCCAATTCGACCCCAACCATGCGCGCCTCCACAGCCATAAGCAAAAGGCTTTGGGAGATGCCCAGGCACTCGCATAAAGAATAGAATTTGAGAACGGAAATGGCCTGACGCCCTTGTTCGACCTTGGCAAGATGATCTCGATTTAGGACTTGTGCACAGCCCTCTCGACTGAGTCCAGCAGCAACCCGGACTTCCCTTATGACCTGCCCTAAAGCCTCCAAATAATCCATCTCTCTTCCGTGTACTCACAAAAGAGAGAATAAAGCCACGCTTTGACGCATCACATCGTGGGGGTATACCATGCATATATAGCGCGAAAGCTTGGAATCCTCATCCTTCCAGGAACGTTCTACAAATCCTCAAACACTCACAACGCAGTCGAGATGCGTACTGCGATACCGAATGTTTTTTCACTGTGGGTGTACGAGCGGCACGGACTGAATTGGGAATGGGTTGGCAATTGATATATATACTTGACCCTGCAGAACGTAAAGTTTTCACTAGGACACACTGTGAGCTAGAGGGGGTGGGCTTTCTTATCACCATTACCTCAGCCCAGACAGGGATGAGTGATCGCGCCGCGATGGTCAGCTGTGCGTATGAACTTCAGTACTATCTGAATGCTGCTCCTGACGTTGTGATCAGTCATGTGCAGATGCTATGCCCACCAGCCCTGACCCGCTCCGACAGATGGAGTTTGGAAGATCTGGACCAAATTATTTGCTTCCAAGGCATAGCAACTCAAGAAAGTGCCGTTGTATATCGCACCTCTCACGGTGTTTACAAAATGGGAGAGCTGGACCTTCGCAAAAAAAAGACATCGCAGGTGTGGTTCTCGAAAAAGCGCTTGGAAAATCACCTGCCTCGGATTTCAGTGCCGGTTCCCAGATCAGCCAGTCACCAGATGTACGCTCCCCTCTACCTGAGGCGCAAGTCGACGAAAAGTCCCAAGTTCGCTTAAGTCTCCGTTGGTACAGCTGGGATTGTTACATCCGCGGCTGTGATTCACATCAATACTGATGTCAGCACCGGCGCTTAGAATGAATTGATGCTGATGTCAAAGCGACTGAGGTCGTTACGCGCCAGTGCGCACTGGTGCCCAGCAAGGTGCGTAACTGCATAGACTAGACGTAAGTGTTGATGCTGACTCCGGATTGACCCAATTGCCGACGCAAGACTGTCCCATCTCTAAAACTGCAACAATCGAGCACAGACAATAATTCACGAGGAGTCAGACTGGGTCAGTGAAATCTCGGCAACTGGTTCAACTCGGCATCGGCGCCAACACCCATCATGCTCTGTGATCCCCCGCCGGCCAATGAAGCAATTTTGCCGCAGGTCAAACAGGGGAGCTACTTTTCAACAGAATCGGCCAAGTGCGGTCGTTCAGCTGTAGATCGAGTGGGAAGGGTACAAACCCTGGAAAAGGATCAATGAGTGAGTTGAGGTAATGCGACGCACACCGTTCGATCATCTCCGCTGCAAGTACCGACCTGTGGTCGGGTCAGTCTCGCCACTTTGCTCGCGTCATACTCAACCAGTGGCGGCGTTGACCATGGCCTCGATCAATGCAATCTGAACCGCCTGAACCCTGTCAATGGCAGCCTCGTCATGACTGACGATAAAGTTCTGAATGGTGGTCACGTCCCCATAAAGCTTCGACTTGGGCGATAAAAGGGTCATCTCGAGCGCGGCCGCGTGAAGGAATTGCGAACAAAGGTTTCGACCATGGACGGTCCGCCCGGCATACAACGGAATATTGACCCCATTCTGGATAATGGCCGCATATTTGATGTGCGCATCAAACGCATGCAACCTTGGATGATACTGAGATATGAAATCCACGTGGCCGGGATAACTGGAGAGAGAGCGCGCAAAAGTCTCCGATTGTGTATTTCCCTTGAGCCGGTTGCAGCGTTCGCAACTGACCGCGAGATTCCAGAAGTGCAAGGTGAATCTTGGATGCTCGGACCGGGAAAGGACGTGTTCAATCGGGCGTGCGAAGCCGCCTTTAAGAAGCGGCTGCCGACAATAACAACACTGCTCTTCTTGCAACTCAGCCAAATGATCGCGTAGAGCAGACATCAGCTCCGCTCCCGTTATTAGACCTTCGGGTGTCTGCCACTCCGTCTTGTAGAATTCACCCCATACATCACGGCTTTCCCTACGTTCAGCATCAAAGAAACTCTCGCCCTTCATGATATCCGCCGCATGGGGGCGACGCTTCACCCTCCGATGGCTCTTCGCCAGATACGCTGCTTCTTCTGCTAGCCGGTCACGACCTGCGGGTAACAGACTCACCGCCCACCCTCCCCAGTCTCCTGAGCCCAGGTTTGCAACTGAACCAACGCCTCGAGAGTTTTTTCGATCAGCAGCAGTTCGCTATCAAGGGATGAACTGCGCAATTGTCCAGTTGCCGAGTGGACGGTGCGGCGCATCGCAACCAGCTCCTCCTCTAACCGGGTGACGACCTGTAGATTTTGATGCTCCGCGTTCACGGCTTTAATGGCCTCCGAGACAATCGCGGCACAACGTTCGTGTACTTGTCTGTTATTTTCAGTATGGGTGCCGAAGCCAGTGAACAGCACCCGCTCAACAGAGCCGCGATCATGGACTCGCAGAGGGATCAACTGCTGATCTCGGGCAACAAAGCAACGATTACTGGCGGTCAATGCACTCGTTACCAGTAGAGGAGAGTGTGTCGCTACCACCATGTCGCACTCGAAGTGCTCACACATCCTACTCAGCATGACGGGCAGCAAGCGCTGCCAACTCACATGCAGGCTAATCTCGGGCTCATCAATCAATATGAGGGCGCTTGGCGTCGCCGAAACTACCAGTTTCACCAGTAAAGCCAGCATTTGCTGTTCTCCCGAACTCAGCTCGGAGAACGGCGTGACCTCACTGCGCGCGCTCATGCGCCCCAGCGCAGGCTGCATACTCGCCAACGCGCTCGGCTCAACTAAATCTATATTATCCTTGGCAAGATCACTCAGCAGAACTGTCGAGCTGACCAGCAAATCGGTATCCTGGCCGCTCCATTCAGATGTAAAAGGCACCAAATACCGCCGCGCCCTGAAATCCAACAGTTCCAATCCCATACTGAACGCCGCCAGTCGATGGGGATCGCAATGAATGTCAAACATCTTCTTACCCATGTCCAAGGCGACCTTCTTGCCTGACGCTGTCGAATTGGCGTTGCGAGTACCCTCATAACGGAAAAAAACGTCCTCTTTATTCTTCTGGACGCGATGGGCAAACCGATCACTGAAGCCAAAAGCTACCCCAATCGTGACGCGCCCTTGGTCTACAGACTGTTCTGCAATTTCACGCAGTAGCAGGCTCTTACCCTCACCATTGTTCCCAATCACATAGATTGGCTCACGGGGCTCTCGCTTTGCTGTTAGCAGTTGCGCGATAGCGGCACTATCCAGTCCGGAAGCCCAGATGCGGGGCTTCTGAGAAGCCAGGTAGTCACGGGCTTGTAGACGAGAATTATTCGCCAACAGCTGTTGCCTTGACACGCGCGCGCACACACCAGCCACGTCACGATAGCCATCACCGAATTCTCTCAGGTAGATATTGTGCAGGCGTTTGTCGCTGCTGTTGGTCCTATCCGGCAGCGACCAGTCGGCATGATGTAAATCCCCTTCCCACGCAAGGACCAGACGAGCCGCAAACTCGGCCAAAGCAGTCCAACCATCACGATGATTGGCAGGTAACAGTGCTCGCATGTCCGCCATCAGCACCGCCTTACTCGGAGGGCTCGAATGGGCACGAAGCACCCACGCACTATGGGAAATAGTCGTATTGCGGCTGCCCGAGGGAAAATCGATCACTGCGACCAGCATCCCCGACTCCACCAACCACTCTCGCACTCTTTGAATCTCGTGTTTGATAGCGATCCGTTCTGAACCGCGAACCATCACCACGCCTTCGAGAAAATGATTGTGGCTTAGCAGCGCGTCCAGCATCTGCACAGAACTGTCGGCAGCGGATACTGATCGCGGCTGCTGAAAAGCGCCTGAAACACGATTTGACAGCTTCCGAGGAGCGTCAATCAGGAAAAAATCCCCAGACAGGAGCTTGAGGTCGCCAAAGGCCTTCTCATCGAGTTGTTTTGTAGCGGCTTGAAGAAAAGCCATGCGAAGTCGCAACTCAAACTCCCATCCCTTGATGAAGCGCACAATGACAGGGTCCCATCCAGGTGGAATAGCAGGCGTTCCGGAGTGACTCAATGACAGGAACTCACCTGTCAATGCGAATGCCTCGACTCGTCTGAAAGCTCTTCGAGCCAACATGCTTGAGAACCTGGCGACCATGCTCAGGTAGCGTGAACTGGCCCCAAGATCAGCGGCAGAGCTGGCGAAAAACAGATAATCGAACAGTCTCAACACCTCGTCCGGTGAACGGGGTAGCTCACCGTCAATGGCTTCGAAAGCTTCTGTGAAGAAGGATCTGTCGATAATTGATCCAAAAAATTCAGCCTGCGGTGGCAAGTCCAGAATGCCGATCAATTCATCACAGATGCCCCTCCACTGCCGGTTGAATTCCTGATCGTGCTGCTCGCGCAAAAGATGCCTGAAGTGGATAGGCTTCTTAGCAGAAATCGATAACAGCCCCCGATCGAGTGCTACGATAAATAGCATCTGCAGCAGAGCCTTATCCACCTGGCGATCGTCGCTTCGCTCGCGTGAAGCGATACGTTTCTTCAACATCTTCCAGAACTGGGCGACGGCAAAATCCTTTTCGTCAAACATCGTGCATTACCATTACATAACCTTGTAGATGGAAGGCGGCCTGCGCCGCGGGCGGCCCTGCTGCAGGAACCGCGATAACTAGGGGTGAGTTCGTCGGGAAAAATGATACTCAGTACAGTCACGCGGAGCCGCAGCGCCTTACAACTGCAGGGGCGGAGGCAAAACGGCATAAAAGTAACGGGTTATGACTGGCGAAACAACCGACACGTCGCGTTTGGACAAGGCAACAAACCAAGGCTGGCGGGGGAGAAGGATTGCCAAGCCGGAAGAGCCCAGGCGACTGAACTTTCTTTACCACCCAGGTGAATCGCCCTGAGTTTCTTAGATTCTTTGACGGGCTGCTTTTGGCCGGTTTCTGCGTTGATGAGCGATTGTAATGGGTCGATTGCTGCCCCTCGCGCCAGGCGGCAATCGGCCAGTAGCAGTCAACCTATACCCCTAAAAAAACCGCGGCAATCAATTATCCGTAGGGTTTACAACATTAGGAGGCGAACTTTGAGAATATCACTCACCGCAATTTCCGCTTAGCAAGCCTACCGGTTCATGCCCGACTCCAAAAATAGCTGCAGCATCAAGGAAATGGTTCGAAGCATCACGGGATCGTTTTCGCAGCATCAGCCTAGCCTCCCTCTCGAATTGATCTTTCATGAGCCACTTGATTGTTTTGGCCTTACGTTTGCCTTTCATGATCAATCTCATTAGGTCTAATCGTTTGGAGCGCTTTGGGGTGAAAGTATCACCAAACGCTGCAGCATGGTGGTTCACAAGGCAAACGGTTCAGCCACTTGAATCAACATCATCTCAACCGCTCTTGTGTCGGCAATGAACGCAAGGGTAGCGCTGCTGTGGTGATGCATAGCTACCGGCGGAAAATATCCGAATATATCCTGCTGATTATAAATTATAGTCAGCAGGATATATTCGGATATACACCAAAATTCATACGCCCTCTATCGGGACTGATTTGCTGCCCAACGCGCATAGTTTATATTCTCAATGATCACTCAGCGGGCGACTGCTTGCTCAATAGCATTTTCGTCGAGGACTGGCGGAGGTCTGGCGCGCAGCAAGATTGGAGATCATTATGACCGTTATTGAGCGTTTCCGTATGAGCCTCCCCATAAGCCCAACCGACTCGGAGGTCGAAGTCAAGTTCCAGCTGAACGAATCCCACGCCAAGATGATAAAACAAAATACGCCATGGATGAAGACGCGGCCCTCAAGTCTTGGCCCGACGCAAAAATCTGGTCCATGCGCACTTACATTCTAAGTACCCCTTCTGACTCCGAGATGGAAAGCATCGAGGGAGTCTCGACCCCCGAGTGAGATAAGTCGCTCACAACTAGAACCGCGTCTGGAATTCCTCCACAACTTAGCTTTTCTACCGTACGCAAGACCGCTGATCCAATCAGCGTACGGGAGTCTGAGTTACCAGTCGCCAACAAAGGAAAAGTTCGTCTCACTTTCTTACGGCGGCATACTTGAACCATGGTATTCTCTTGCAACGGTCGCTACTTAATCCCGCGTCATCTGATCAACAATAAGACCGACGACTGCTTCCTAAGCATTAGGCTTAGTTTCACAATCACATAAAAGAGAACTGTAACCACATGAACGAGGCAATCGCCAAACGGCACTGAGGTTGAATTCCCAAGATGGAAGACCACCTAAAGGAGATTTGCTGAAATGAGTTTGATCAACGAATCCCGCTCCACCGAAGAAGCTATCAAAGAGCTTAAAGCTCGTTTGAATTCTTCGAAGTCCAATAACGGCTTGCAAAAAAACTTGAGTTCGAAACAAAGCTGAAAAATCTGATGGGCGAGTACAGCAAGAGCCTGCGTGATGTGATCGCACTCCTCGACCCTAAACGCGCTGGTCGGCCAGTCAGCGCTCAAACGAAAAAAGCACTGAACGTGCCGCTCGCAAAGTCAAACAATACAACAACCCGCACAACGGCGAAGTCATCGAAACAAAAGGTGGAAACCACAAAACTTTGAAAGAGTAGAAAGCCAAGTGGGGCGGTTACGTAGTCGAAGGTTGGGCTACTGTTCAATAAGTTTTACCATAACACCAAAAGCTAGGGAGGTATCCCAGGTTTTTTTATGAATGGCCCGTCTAATCCACGACAACTGACGCGTCCACACGAGCATGCAGAACCTCCTCACGTATTCACATGCCCGGCCGATAACTACTATACCCTTCTGGGTACTGGATAACGGAATTAGGGATGAACCGGATGATGTTTCGCAACGCTCTCGCATTTACGCTGGCATTAGTGGCCTGTAACTCAATAGCAGCAAGCTTTGATTGTTCCAAGGCCGCAAATTTTGCGGAATCCAGCATCTGTAAGGACGGCTATCTGAGTGGCGTCGACAGCATTCTCGGTCGAGCCTATCAAAAAGCCCTCGCTGAAACAGAGCACCCGGATGGTCTGCGCCAGTCACAACGCGAATGGCTGTCCGTACGAGATCAGTGCGCCACCCAGAAGTGTCTCGATCAAACCATGGGAGCTCGTGTCACCTTTCTGGATAATTACTCCCGCGTTGAAAAAAGTAAGGCATACGCAGCAGAAGAGAAGCTGCGCAAGGATGAGTATGAAGCTCAGCGCCAGGCAGAGGAACTTGTCAGCTCCCAAAGAGATGAGCAGTACCGGATCGCTCAGGAACAACCCCGTCAACAAAGACAACAATCTCCTCAGCAGCATCAGGTGGCTCAGACACCGTCTCAAAGTGTGCAACCGGCGCCCTCCTCTCAGAGCCCAGCCTATGTGGTTTCGGCACAGCAAATGCGCCCTGCTCAACCTGTAGCTGAGAAACCAGCAGTGCTACGCATGTGGCAGGCCTTCTGGGCAGGCCCGGCATGGAAATACACGCTCTTGATAGGTTCTTTGATCACTTGCCTGGCTATCTGGAGACACCATACAGAAGCTGCCACGATCTACACCGACTACACCGATGCTGCGATCACGAATGCGCTGCCCGCGATCGGTGCCGTTTCGGCTCTGATCCTTCGCTGGCTTGAAATGCCTGGCTTGGTCTCAGGGATAGCGTTGGGTACCGGGATTATCTTGGCCATTGCATACGCCGTATTCGCGACCTTCCGGACTAACCAGGGAGTTCTGAGTATCAGCCTAGTTATTGTTGCCAAGCTCACTCTCATCACAGTGTTCTATGCGGTGATTGGAATGCTGATCGCGTCTCTCTTTTCGAACAGTGCTCGACGCAAAGGTGAATCTCAAGCGCGTGCTGCTGCGAGAAACAGTCGAGAGAAGAAGCAAACCATGGCTCTGATCACAGGCTTGTCGGTGGCTTACACCGCTTTTACTGCCTGGGTCTGCCGGCGACCTGAGTTCACCTCACTTTCCGTATGCCTGGAATTTGATACAGCACCTGCATAAGCCAGGGCGATCGCGTGCTTCAGCAGATAAGTAGCCCGGGAGAATTCCTGGGCTTTTTTGAGCCGTCGTTACTATCACTGCAGCACCTACACATTTGCTAACCATGTTTAGTAGCACCCCAGCGGTCAAAGGTGAAAACCCAAGATCGATTTGGGGCAGAATTCGACGATCAAAATGGAGCACAAATATGATGTGGATCAAAGGGGTGGTTATCGGCGCAATCTTGCTCGTAATCACTGGCGCGGGACTGGGTCTGTTTTATGTTTTGCCGCAATACGACGTGGTGGCCATCACCGGCGTTGAGGTAAAACGTGTGGACGATGACGGCGTCATCAATGCTGAAAACCCAGCGGAAGGCCCAACCCGGGATGTGTATTTCATTAACACTGAACACCCAACATCTAAAAAGGTAATGGTCTATCGCAATGAAGATACCGGGTGGAGTTTTCCGTGGTACTTCAAGTTTGACTCGGCCGACGTTCAGGCAAGGGCCCAGGGTTACTCACGAGATGCCCAGCAGCTGGCTCTCATCCGTTATTACGGCTGGCGCATTCAAATCTTGTCCGTGTTCCCAAACATCACAGACATCGAAGCCACGAATAGTCACGAAGAGCCGTTTCCTTGGTTCAACACGATTTTCCTCACCGTAGGCACGTTGCTGATTTTGTATATGTTTTTTTTCCTGCGCCGGCGTTTCAAGCGCAAGACCAGGGGCGAAGTATTGGGTTGAGCGGTTGAACAACTCGCCTTTTCAGCTTGGAAGATTCGTTAGCCGCAGAATGAAAAATGTCAGTCAGTTACCTGACTGGCATTTTTGTAGGTGAGGTTCCTTTATCCGGCCTGCGGATTCCACGACACTTGGACACTCAGCCCACGATCATTTGGACACTCGTTCTATGCTCACTTTGACACCTGATCCACATCCACTTGGACAGGCAGTCGGAGCGCAGCGACGCAGGTTTGCATTGTTAGTCTGAAGTCCCTGCCGTCGTCAATTCGTTGCACGTCTGCGCATCGATTCGCCCTTCAGTTCGATCCGGTAACCCAACTTTACCGGGCCAGGGTTTCGGAAGCCGCAGTACGAGCGGACATCGACTGGCACCTTGACCTTCCAGATTGATGCGCGAATGGACAAGGGCCTGCGCAGAAACTGGAAGGATAGCCAGGCCAAGCGCCTTGAAGACAAGCTCCCGAGATCCTCTACAACCTGGTCATTGCGGCAGCCTCTGCCAAGGTGGTTCGCGAAAAAGACGAGGCCCGTCGGCAAAAATGGGCGGAAGAAGACCGTGAACGTACCCAGACAGTACGGGAAGACGAGATCCAGCGCCGGCTTCGCCAAAGCCTGGTGACCCACACCGAACAGTGGGAGCGGGCCGAGCGGTTGCGACGTTTTATCAAGGCTGTGGAGCTGCGGCAGGAAGCGATGCCGAGCCCTGATCAAGCCAAGGCGTGGATTGCCTGGGCTCGCGAACAGGCAAATCGTTTGGATCCTCTTCAGCAGGAGCTGGGCGAGGTCACCGAGCTTACGGTTGAGCTGGAGAGTTGATTCAGCGAGTCAAGCTTTGGGCGTAAGGAAAGGATTGGTGGGGGTGAAGCACCATTCGAAAACATTTACCCCCAAGCCCTCCACCGTAGCAAAACGAAAACAAAAGCCGTCCACACACATACAAGCACTGCTTTCAAGCGGTGCTTACCCAACTAGGAGCAGCCGACCTCTCATATAAGAAAACATCGTTCACATCACACTCCGGGTACACCCATTTACTCCAGTTATCAATCAGCCACCTCGTCGAAATCCCGTGACCAGGAGCACGACTTTCGATAGGGAGCTGAATGAGCATCAACCCTGACTTATTTCCAGACGCAACGACCAAAGAGTGCCCAAATTTCTCATCCGGGAGATCAACAACCATGAAATCCACAACACTTTCATACGGCCAACTTGCTGGCAGTCTAAATATATAGCCGCGCGAAATCAGCTCACCTGCATATTCAACCAGCTTAACACATGCCATTACTTAACCCTCAGATCATGACCACCAGAAGAGTCTTTTGAGTTATCTACAGGACTAAGGTCGAACTTAACCTCTCCCATATGCGCTCCGCTCCTACCATTTAACTGCTCGAATCTACCATGCTGGGTATCAACCGAGTAAATAAAACCATCACCACCGACATAAACGTCTCGCGAATTCATCCTACTGAGACGGCTATCTTTCTTCCACCCAAGCGAATCAGCAACTTCCTTGGCCGTGGTCTTTACAGTCGCCACTCGCTCCCCAGGAGGCAAGCTAACCAACCCTTTCTCGAAATCAGAAGCCGACTGACCGCCTGGAAGGTTATAAACAAGACCAAGCGACGGATTCCCCACTACCGGGGTAGTATAACTTCCACTTGAGGGATCGACAATCTGACTTCCCCCACTATTAGGATTGGTTGTGGGGAGTCCGCCACCTGCATAACCGCCAGAGGAAGGGTTCGGGCCGATATCAAGAATAGGGAATACTAGCGCCCGGTTCTTATCGTCCAAAAGTTCAATGGGGAAACTCGTACCGTAATAGGTTTTGATAATTTCTACAGCCAACTTCATTTGGAGGTCGGCCATAATTGTAGAGCTTGAGGCATCTTTAATAATGCCGTTAACCGCCTCTCTCATTCGCGCCTGGTTTTCTGGCGTGGCGGGACCCGCGACGATTAGCGTGACGGCGATCGCTGCTGCCACTGCAGCACCACCAACAGCAACAGGCGCCAAATTTTTCTGGCCTGGATTTTCAGACTTCTGCAAGCCTAAAACTTGTAACATAAGAGTAATGGCTTTCTCAGGATCTTGCGCCGCAATATCCGCCATGCCAGAAACTAGCACCTGCTGTTTGGTACTTAACTCGTCATCTTTCGAACCTGTTAGAAAGTACCGAAAACCCTCTTGTCGACGAGACTGATCTTTACTGGTCAAGTATCTAACATTGCGCCTGGTATTCAATTCATTATTAGCGACGCGAGTAGCCATATCAAGATCGGTGACATTCTCTGCGAGAAGCTCCATTGTCATCAAAATTTCTTGGAGGTTCGCAAAAGCTGCCGCACTGTTTTCCCCATATAGGGAAACATTCTTCTTCCACTGATCATAGGTTTTGCCGGGATCAAGCACGGCACCGACTGACGTTCCTGTCGCGTACAGATCAGTTCGACTTTCTTCGTCCTGGGTAATCTCGTAGGCTTTGTTCGTATCGCGATTAAGCCCTAGCGTAGAATCTCCACCCGTATTTTTATCATCGCGGACAATAATTTCGCCAGAACCTACGGTAGCCCTGACGACCTGCTCACGGTCTTTCTCGTAATTCCAGCCATTGACGCTCCAGCCACTCTCGCCTTCCTTGCCTTTACCTGTCTGACTGGCGTCCTGAGCTGTCCCGCCACTACTACCAGCATTGTAGGTACCCCCTACATTCAAGTAGTAACCGTGCTCTTTGTCTTTACCGGCAATATCGCTAAACCCAAGCGTGCCCGTATCCAGTTTGAGGTTGCCGTTATCCGCAGCGATCAATGCACCATCAATCTGCGTGTGATTTTCGGTGCGAATATCTACGGCTTGAACACCAGTAATTGAGGTTTGCTGGCCCACCCAATTGGTTTTACCCGTAGTAGCCCCGTAGCCGACAGAGCCGCTAACACCGGCGCCCGGTCCAACTGTAACGGTCACATTGATGTCGAACTCTTTACCTTTGACCTTCCCGGTATCGGTTGCCGAGGAAACGTTGAGATTGCCCCCGACTCGGCCGACGACCTCATTACCCCGTAAGGTGGCCCCAGAAATATTGGTGTCCTTACCACTGTTGAAACTGAGCCGGTCACCCGCGTACAGATAAGCCTCCTGCTGCCGCTCAGCCTCACGCTCAAGGTTGCCCTTCCCTAAGCTGACGCTGGCATAGACCCCCACACCTTCTGAACCAAAGGTAAAGCCGACTTCGCCTCCACCACTGGCTCTATTATTTTCATTGGAGCTTTCATTCTGAGCTGAACGTATATTCAGCTCATTGCCCGCCGTCAGCGATATATCTCGGCTGGCTCCGACTTGCGCCCCTATCAGACCCAAATCGTTAGTAGCTTGCAGACTGACGTCTCGGCCAGCGTTTAATTGAGTTGGACTGGAGCTCCCTTGTATCCCATCTGCGCTCGACACGCCGTGGCTACCACCCACACCGACCTTGAAGCCGCCACTGGTACCACCATGAATTCCGCCCCAGCTTTGCTCCTCGCGGGTCTCTTCGCTGTAACTACCTTTGGCAACATCTAGCGTGACATCCCGCCCCTTGATATTGATGTCACGACCAGCATCCAGCAGTCCGCCACGAACCAGCACGTCGTTGTTGGCCGATACACTCAGATCATTGCCGGCGCTCAAGGTCGAAGAGCGGCTGGTCTGCTCGATAATCTGCTGCGTACTGCTATTTTTGCTGTTCCCGAACTTGGCATCCACAGTCGGACCCGCGAGAAATTGACTCACCGAGTCAATCGCTTTTAGGATACTAGAGGCCTTACTAACATTGTCCTCCCCATCACCCGCGCCGTTGACAGCCTTCTTGGTGTTTCCAAAGTTATGATTCATCGTAGCGGTAAGGCCGTTGCGCTCAGCCTCACGTTGCTGCTCAAGCAACATCGTTTCTTTTGCCGCGTCGATATTGACGTTACGACCAGCCCTGAGATCAATATCGTTCGACGCTTTGAGGTCAGAGCCAACCTGGTTGATATCGCGCCCAGAAACAATCTCCAGGTCTTCACCAGCGACGATTTTGCTGGCAGCCGCCGTTTGTTGCTCAATGCGATCTTTCTGCTTGGTTCGATCGGCGCCGATAAACAGGCTTACACCATTGTCATCACCCGAAACACCGATGCCGACCTGCTTGGTCTTGCTCGACTCCTGCTCACTGCTGCTATTCTGCGCAGCGACAACGTTGACGTCACGGCCTGCATCCAAACTGACATAGCGCCCGGCCGAAATACCGCTACCGACTACATTGATATCTCGTTCGGCCTGCAGACTCGCGTCACGCTCGGCATTCACCTGGCTGCCAACGCTGGTGCTCGATTGTGCTGTCCGCCCTGCTTCCTTGGCAGACGCAAAGGACAGAAATCCACCAGACACCGAAGGCCCGACTTTTTTCTTATATTGCTCACTTTGGCTATACGCAGTGTCATTGGCCGACACTAGGTTGATATCGCCGTCCTTGTTGATCAGCCCGGCACGCAGCTCCACATCATTTTTCGCGGTCGCCTCACTGGCCCGCAGACGCACGTCGTTACCGGCGGCAATCACCAGGTCATTGCCGGCCGCCAGTTCACTGCTGACTTGCGTAGCACTAGTTTTCAGCTGGCTCGCACCGCTCTTAGACAAGCCAAGGAATCCGGACTTGGTCTTTTTGCTGTAGGAGCCGTGCTCCTCAACACCCGACAGAACGGCAATATCCCCGGTGGCGCCGACCATCAGGTCGCCTTGGGCTTTGAGCTTGCTGCCGATGACAGTAACGTCACGGCCACCGCCCAGGTTCATGCTGCCGTCAGCAGCCTTGCTGGTGTTGATTGTGAGGTGGTTGCCCGCTTCCACCACCGAGGCGATGTTGGTGCTGTCGTAACTTTCACGCTGTTCGCTTTTGCTGCGGCCGAACGAGCCTTTGCTCTTCTTGGAATAGAACGAAGCGGTTTCGTCGGTGGCCGAGAGCAGGTTGATATCGCGGTTGGCATCCAGCGCGACGTCCTTGGCACTTTTCATCTGGCTGGCGACAAGGGTCAGGTCCTGGCCTGCCTTGATGGACAAATCCCCACCCGTCTGGAGGGTTGAGGACTGCTGGCGAATCTGGTCATTACTGCTTTTGACTTTCTTGCTCTGCGATGCACGATGACTTTCATTGGCGGCAGACGCGACGACCACATCACGTCCGGCAGTCAGGTCCAGGGCGTTCTGCGCACTGATGTGGCTAGCCACAACCTTGATGTCTTGCGCGGCAGTTGCCGTCAATGCTCCACCGACGGCCACGGTGCTACCGTGCTGAGTGGTCTGGCTCTGGCTCCAACTGGTTTTTCTCGTCCGTCCGCTGCTGCTGTCGACCTGCTCGGTGGCGACCAAGTTGAGGTCACGACCGGCCATCAGCTTGGCGTCACCACCGACCTGCAAGACACTGCCGCTGTTCTGGATATCTCGACCAGCCGCCACACTCAGGGTATTCGCGGCTTCGATCCGCGCGGCATTGTCGACGTAGTCATGGTGCTGAACACTGCCGCCATACTGGGTGTCCTGACTGACCCGCGAACGCTCATTGACCACATCGCCCTGAGTCGCAGTAACACTGACATTCTTACCTTTGAAAATCCCGCCCTGGGCATTGCGGATGCTGTCAGTGGCCAGCATCGACAAGCGTTCGTTGGCTTCCATCAAGCCCTGGTTACTGATATTTTCCCCGCTGACCTGCAGGGTGTTGGTTGCCCGCAGCATGCCCTGGTTCTTGAGGTCACCGCCTGAGATCAGCGCAACATCCGTGCCCTGAATCAAGGCCCCGCTCGACGCCAGGCGGTTATTCGCCTGCGCCATGTACAGCACCGGCACCAAGACCTTATGACCGCTGACAACCTGCTCTTCCATCCACACAATATCGTGGGTCAGCGCAGCGACCTGAGCAGAGGTCAGTGAGATGCCGGGAGCCAGGTTGAGTTGGCTCTTGCTCGCGATGGCGTTGTCCATCAGGTAGCGGAACATCGCGTCGTCGCTGTCCAGGCCCGCAATGAAGCGTGCACCGGTACGGGCAATGACAGCCTCACGAATCAAACGTTGCTCATACAGTCCATCACCCAAGCGCCGTTGCGCCTGATCCGGGTCAAACCCCAGGCGGCTCAGCAAGTAATCGGAGCTGACAAAGTTCGACAGGTTGGCAAACGCCGGGTTGGTTTCCACCAGGTACTTGTGTTGCGGGTTGGTGCTTAGGTGGAAAAGGCCGTTCTGACCCGTGGGTAGGCTAAAACCTGGCAGCGCCAAGGGGTCAACGGCTTTCTGGGTGAGGTCAGGCGCCGACTGGGCATTGAACTGCGGTAACGCCTGGGTGTTGCTGGTCACTGCCGTGGAGTCGACACGATCAGCGCCGCCCGCATAGACAGTTCCTGGGCGAATAAAGCCGTTCTCTATTTGCTGACTACCAGTGATGTCCACCGTCCCGGCGCTCTGGATAATGGCGGTGGCACTCTCAATCGGCGCACCGCTGGTCTGGATCACGCTGTAACCGGTGCGCTCGCCCAATGCGATTGCGCCAAAGGGCATCGCCGCAGGGTTGTAACTGGCGGAGTCCGGGTTGTTATAGGCGTTGTAAGCGCCCATGTTATTGATGAAGGTGTAGTAGGCGCTCTCGCTCTTGGTGTAGATGGTGTAAGAAGAGTTGTGCTGTTCACCTCCACCGGCGCCGGTGTTTTTCAGCACCTGGGTGTCGAGCAACATCGGCCCACCGGAGGCGATGGTGCTGAATTCGTTGTCGACCCGGTCGCCCTTGAAGTTCAGCTTGCCGCCAGCCATAAGGGCGCCGCGAGCAGAATCCTGGGTGATCTTAGCGCCGTAATTTTCGGTGACTCCGTAATAGGCTTCGCAGTGTTTGCCCTTGCAGTTGTCGGTGCCGTAGAGGGTGATGTAGCCGCTGGTCAAGGATGGCGCAAAGGCAAAGACGTCCTTGCGGTTGATCAAGCGCGTGGCGAGCAGGTTCATGTCACCTGCACTCTCAATGGTGCCGGAGATGTTTTCGATCAGGTTGGCAGACGCGCCGTTGGCTGCCGTGATATCCAATTTACCTAGGCTGTAAACGTCACCTTTGTTGTTGGTAAAGGAGCCAGCGCGCACGACAATGTCGGCGCCGCTGAAGATCAGGCCACCTTCGTTGAGCACGGTTGGCGACTCAATGGTGAGTGCCCTGGCAGCACCCAGCGTGCCTTGGTTGGTCAGGCTGGCGACCTTGAGCAGCAAGTCACCCGTAGCTGTAAGAACACCGGTATTGAGCAGATGGCTGCCCACGCTGAAGTCCACGCCCCCGCCACTGCGCACTTGCGCGCCCTGACCAAGCTCGGCGCTCAGCGCATTGAACGACAGTTTGCCCAGGCTTTTGAGGGCACCAGCGCCTTTATAGCTGCCGGTCAGGTCCAGAGTCAGGCTACCTTCGGTTTCCAGGCTACCGTCGTTTTGCCAGTTGTCGCCACTGGCCACCAGGTTTTCGACCGAGATCAGCTTGCCGCTGGCGGACTGGCTGAAGGTGCCGACCTTGATGCCAATTTTCTGCGCCTGAATCAGGCTGGTGTTGGTCCAGTCGGCCAGATCGAGGTTAAGGGCGCCGTTGGTGATGAAACTGCCGCCTGCGCTGCCTGCGTCGGTCAGGGCCAAGTCGAAGGTCTGCCCGAGGTGGCGCACTGTACCGGCCTGGTTACTCAAGCCAGTGCTGCTCAAGGCAAACTGTTCGTTGCCGATTTCGATCAGGCCGTTATCGTTACTGAACAGACCGCCTACCTGGAACTGGCTTTTGCCCAGGGTCCCCAAGGCTCGCAGTTTACCGCTGCTGTTGCTGACGCTCCCGGCAAGAACTCCCAAGGTTTGACCGGTTTCAATCAAGCCTTGATCGTTGTTGAGAGTGTTCGCCAGTCTAAGATTGATGTTGTTGGCGCTCAGAATGCCCTTAGCATTTTTGAGGCTTGATGCGTCGACACTCAGCTGCTGCAGCGCTGTCAGCTCACCGTTATCGTTGCGCAACTCGCCACCGTTGAGTTGCAGCTGGCCAGCAGAAGCAACGATACGGCCACGGTCGTTAGTGAGTTTTGCAGTGCTGGTAAGTTCGACGCTTTCGGCGCGGGTATCGCCCTGGCTGTTGTCGAACGTTGCCGTGGTCGCGGTGAACTTGCCGCCGACGGCATTTAGGTTGCCCTGATTGTTGCGTAGGGTGTCGGCGCTCAGGGTCATGGCGCCCGCGCCAGTGAGAATCTTGCCTTCGCGGTTGTCCAGCAAATCGCTGCCAGTGGCGTTGAGCGCACCGGTGGTGGCTTGCAGCGTGCCCTTGCGGTTATCCATTTGCTTGACGGTGACGGTCAGGCCGCCGGTCTTGCTGAGGATCAAGCCCTGATTGCTGTTGTCCAGGGTGTCACTGACCTTGAGTGTTGCGGCGCCTTGGCTGGCGATGACTGCCCCACGGTTATCAAGTTGTTGCAGGTCGGTACCCAAGCTGCCCTGGGCTACGATATTACCGCTGTTGCTCAGTTTTCCGCCGTTGATCTTCAGGTGGCTGGCCTGGTTGGCGCTGCCATCATCCCTGAGCCCGGCATTGAGGTTGCCGGTGTTGGTGATCTGCTGACCCTCGACCTCTAGGTTGCCCGCCGCGGTCAGGCTCTTTTGAATATCCAGGGTGTTGGCGGCTGCGACCTTGACGTCTTTGCCCGCGTAGGTGGTGTCGGTCAGTGCGATATTTTGCGCCTTGAGGTTCACATCACCCGTGGTAGAAACAGCGGCTAGAGTCAGTTGACCATTGGCATCGAGTTGAATATCACCGCCGCTGGCTATCATCTCGCCATCGAGTTTTACCCCGACACCGGCTTCGGTTCCCACCAGCTTGATGGTCCCGACGTACATGCCGCCCAAGGCAGAGGAGTCGATGGCCAGCTGTGGTGCATCGGCCGGGTTGGCAGCGCGAGCGGTGGCCTTGAGGGTTGTTGCATCAACGTCGTTGGCACCGGCAACGATGGTCAGGTTTTTCGCCTGAATCTCGGCATTGATCTTTGCTGAACGGGTGATGATTTCGAAGCGGTCGATATTAGTGGCGTTAAGGCCCGCACCCTCGATGGCGACGCTGCCACCGTCCACTTGGTAGCGGGTCAGTTGGCCGTTTTCGATCACCGGTTTACCGGTGGTTAGGGTCGCTTGCGGCGTGTTGATAAAGCCGCAGCCGTTACAACTGATGCCGTATGGGTTGGCAACGATGACATGGGCCGATTGTCCGGCCACTTCGGTGTAGCCCCGCAGTTGGCTGGGGCTGCCGCCGTTGACCTCGTTGAGAATGATCTTCGCGGCCTGGCCGTTGAGGCCGCTGTTGCCGACGATATAGCCGCCCAACTGGGTGCTTTGCAGGTTCTGCGTCGAGTTGTTGAGGATGACGCCCTGGCTGCCGACGTTGTAATCATGGAACTGGTTGTGGGAGAGACCACTGCCGTTGGGCGCGGCGATATTGATCACCGGCACGCCATTGCCAGCCTGGCCAACCGTAGTGCCCGGACCATTGACTACGATGCCGTCGGCCTGCACTAGGGAAGTCTGCCAAAACATAGCGTTGGCCAGGATGATGGCCAGGCCGCGTTTGGGCATGCCGAGGAAACGCGCACGAGTTTTCAAGGCAGCAGAAGGCTGGCGGGCCAGAAAGGCCAGGTGGCGAACGTCCATGTCAATCTCTCAAGGCAGGTGCAGCAAAAAATTAAAAGAACACATCCATGCGGAAGTAGATCGGCGCTTCGCGCTCTGTGATGACTGCCGGTCGCTCCAGCGAATGGGCAAAGGTCACGGTCGCGGCCACATGCTGGCCGCGCGCAAAGAGTTCCAGCGAGTTGCTGGACATGCGCCCGTGGGTCTCGCTGTTGTAGCGGCCATGGCTGATCACGCCCTGGTCGTAACCGAGGCTGGTGCCATATTCGGCAAACACCGGGCGCAGCCAGTCGAAGGTCACCGGACGGCTCCAGCGCAGATCGTTGCGCCAGTAACCGCCGCTGTCACCGGACAGGGTCTGGTCCTTGTAACCGCGAATCGAAGACTGCCCGCCCAGGCTAGTGCGCTGAGAGCTGTAGAGCACGTCTTCGCTGCGTTGGCCGGTCATCAGGCTGCTGAAGCTGAACGACTCGCCCCAAAGGGTGAACGGCTGCAAGTAGCTGAGGGTGGCGGTGTATTTGCGGTAGCGGGAATTCGGGTCGCTGGGGCTGGGCTTGTCGCCCGTAATGGTGCGATTGCTCTGTGCATCGAGGGCGCCGATGCCGTTCTGCATGCCAAGGTCCACGTTGACGAAGGCGCTGCCAATTCGTCGACCGTGGTTGATGCCAAACTGAGCTTCGCTGATGCGATTGCTACTACCGGAAAGTTTGGCGTCTTCAATGTAATTATTGGTGCGCACGTGCGCCAGCCCGGCGCTGATCGACGTCTTGCTCAGGGCATCACGGTGAATGACACGCTCAAGACGCAGTTGGTGGTTCTGACTGTCGCCGCTGTATTTGTAATTGAAGCCCAAGGCCTCGACCTGCGTACGGTACTCAGTCTGGCTATAGGTGTAGCTGAGGTTCCACCAACCGAATGGCAGGTTGTAATAGAGCATGGCGTTGCGCGAGGTTTTCTGGTGATCGCTGACCGCGTCATGGCCACCACGCAGAGCAAGCTGGTCACCCAACCCTAGTGGGCTGTCCCAATCAAAGGAGCTGCCCCACTGCTGTTCGCCGGTACTCTTTTGGCCGTCGTTATGCCGTGACAGGCCAACGCGCCAGGGTTTCTGTGGGGTGTTCTTCACCAGTACCTGGCTGCTGCCAACGGCTTGGCCGGGGGCCAGTTCCATCTGCGCGCGGTTTGAAGGCAGGCGGTTGAGCTGGTCAACCATCTGCTCGATCTCCCGCAGGTTGAGCAAATCACCCGGTTTGCCGGGGAAGCTCATCGTCAGTTCACGGTCTGACAGTCCGCTGCCTTCGGCGCCTTTCAGGCTTTCCAACCGGCCCTCGACCACCAGCACCTTAAGATTGCCGTTGGATAGATCCTGCTGCGGCAGATAGGCCCGACTGGTGACCAGGCCTTTTTCCAGGTAGTAATCGGTAATGGCCTTGAGCAAGGCATTGAGCTGACTGACGCCGAGGCACTGCTCGGTATAGGGTTTAAGCAGCTTGGCGCGCTCGCCATCGGACAAGGCATTGGCACCCTGCAGCTCGATGGTCTTGATTGGAAAACAGCGACTGTCCGCTGGTGCCACTGGCGCTGCCGGAGCGGCGACTTTACCGGGCAACTCTTTGAGTTCGTCGAGGCGACGGCGCTGCTCTTCAAGCAGGCGGTCTTGTCGGTCACGGATAAGGTCCGTGTCACCTGGGGTGGGGGCAGCGAAAGCGGCATTCAGCGGAGAAAGGCATAGCAACGCAATACACAACCTCGCCCGGAAGACGAGTAATGACATTTTCGATCCCTCGAAATTCAGCAGTATCCATAAAGTGGCGGGAGAGTAGAGAGAGGGAATAAGGGGGTCAAGTCACCACTCGTCGGAAACTGTATCAAGGGTGATACGCAATTCGTAATTCCTGTCTGAGTCGACAGGTATTTATTTTCTGCGTATTTTCCCACGAAAACCAGCAAGACCAGGCAAGGCGATACATTCTCAACTCTCCGCGATTCAAAAGAGCTAGCCGTTTCAACAGCACTTCAAATAACTGACCCAGCACCCAGATAAATACCCCGGGAAGCCACAGATCTTGAGATCATTGATTGAGGTATCCAAGCAGCCCAGTTTTGCATAGGTCAGATGGGAGCATCTGCCAGGGTTGGAAGTAGCCAGTCGTGAAGGACGGTTTCAACCCATAGCGGCCCTTCGCGGAAGACAGCTAACGATCTGAAGCCGAAGTTCACGAAGGGCAGCAATCTGTTGCCGCTGACCGAAAACTGACCCACTAGAGGCTGGGTCAGTTTTCAATCAGCCCCAACACAATAGCTTCAATCACTCTCTCCGCTCCGCTTATCAGTTCTGCGGGTTTCACGGCCTGCCTCCAAGATGATGTCATTGACTGATAATCGTCAGATACGAAGCTTTCAGACCAATGAATAGAAGGATACGCAGGTATGGACAGTGTTTTCAGGGTCGAGCCAGGTGCAGAGTGAACGAGCCCCATGTTGCCGTCAACGGCAGCAGTGCTTGTACTTTTTCTCTGAGCCGCAGGGACATTTATCGTTCCGGCCTACCGGCGAGCCAACGTAGACCCGTTGGGGCGGTTCGTCTGCGATGAGGGGCGGGGCAGTTATTTGAAACGTAAGGTGAGGGTGTGCGCTAGCCATAGCTTTCTGTATCTTCTCCCAGATATATGCGGCAAGCCTTCGGCACGCAGGAAGCAGATCCTTATGGTGTGACGTAGCAGTGATTTCATCCTGGCAGTTAGTAATGTGCGTCAGCGCTGATTGCAATGCGTCTAGATTGTCCAGTTGCTTTACCAAGCTGTGAGCCAGTGCATACCTGGCTTTTATTCGAGTTTTTTCGCTGTTGATGCATTGTTCATAAAGAGCTTGAGCATCAATTTCGCGTCGGCCCGGAATGAGCTTCTGACTGATAAGTCTGCCGAGCTCAAGCATCGCTTCTGGATACTTTTGTTCCGCTGCTTCGATTAGCCAGGCGATAGCTTTCAGGCGGTCATCGGCGAAAGCGTGGCCTTGCTGATGCAGCGTGTACAAGTGAAATTGTGCCTGCGGAAATCCAGCCTCGGCAGACTGTAAAGAGCATTCGAATGAAGCGTTGAGGTCTCTCGGGCCGCCGATTCCACGTTCATGCATTTCCCCCAATTGAGCAAGTGCTCCTGGATGAGACTGGGCGGCAGCCTGTTGATACAGCTCTCTTGCGTACTCGAAATCTTGCTCGTATCGAGCCGATCCCCAAAAGTGGCAATCGCCGATAAAAGCTAACGCACTAGCACAGCCTTTATCACTAGCCCGCCAAACCCAGTGTTCACCTTTTTGGCGTTGTTCTTGAAATTCATCGCCTTGGAGGCGCGCATGGTAGACGCCGTATTCATACATCGCTTCGACATGTGAACCGTCTGCGGCGAGTTTGAACCAAATATTGGCTTGATCAATAGACTTTCGGGATTCAAGGCCGTAACCGTCATCAGCTCTGAACATTACCTCCGAGGTTTTTAGGACATTAGCTTTTTCTTTGAAATGGACTCCGAGCGTGTAGCGCGCCTCAGCGTCTTCCTCAAAAATAGCGATGTAGCTCAATTCTCGAAGGTTGTGCTGTGTGAATGGTGTGACCGTGTATTCAGGGCACTCTCCGAGCACAGGGTTCAGGGAATGCAGATACTCAAGCAATCCGAGGGCGGCGGGCAGCGCCTGGCTAAGCATTTCAGTTGAGTCGTGGGACGTATAGCTAAACGCCTTCGGGTGAGCCGCAACATTCCCATTTTTTTGTAGGATACGTAACGGGTTCAGCACCCTGTGGTCTACCAAACGCCTATCTCGTAGGTACGCGATCTTGCGATCAAGATTCAGATCCCGATCCATAGTCGGAACTAGCGTTTCGCAGAACGCTTCGGCGAAGCTTCTCAAGAAAGTAACTGCATAACCCGGCGTCGAAGCACCTAGGTTCTTTGCCTGTTCGTACAGGTTAGCCAACTGAGGGCTGACGCTGTGCGCAAACTCAATATCGTTCATCGTACGGCCTTAAATACAGGCGGGATTTACCGACAGTGTCGCGTATCCAGAGAGGTACATGAAAGCGACGTTGAAAATACCCCGTGTCGCGTCAATGATCACACAGTGTGAAGTGGTCTGCTCAACTGACCAGCCGTTCCGTTTAAAGCCAATCCCCGATTCTAGATGACGGTACACTTTTAGCCGTTTTTTGCCGGTCAAGGCCACCCAGTGCGCCGGTCAAATCCGATGCAAATGGGTGGTCAAGTCCATGCAATTGGCTACACAGCCAGCAACGCTTTGAGAGGCATGATTTCCTTTTGGCGAGTTGCACCAGGTGAAGGCTGGCGTTTACTCGGCAGGACGGACCTGAGCGTTACAAGTGAGGATGTTTCCCTTCGCTTGAAATCTGCAGTCACCCTTTCCAACCGTGACAGTAATTTCCTTACCACCAACGCCAACCGCAAAGGGTGTGATCTGCACATCATCCACTGGGTTTAGCATTCCAGGAAGACCGACTAGATAGCCTGCAGTTGCAAGAACAACGCCGATAGCCGATTTTTTCCAATCTTCTATCGGGAGTGCAATAACCAGTAGCCCTCCGCAGGTGCACGCCAGTACCGCGGCGAACGTCCAGTTCCACTGTACTCCGATAAAAAACGCCAACACTGACACGATGATGAAAACAATAAACGCAGCAAACCATACGAATAGCTGTTTAGCATCCGGCAGTTTTTTTTGATCAGAAGGATCCGGTGACGTCGTCATTTTTAATTCCTTGATTTGTGGTCATTCTCAGGTCCGTGAGGCTAAGTAAACGACCAGATAATTTTACGATTTGAGATCAGTTATCTTCCAGACGAATATAGGCCCCCCTATACCCCTTCCTGCAGCCCACCAATATTACTCCGCCGAACCTGCCACCGCTTCACCCAAAAGCTCCCCCAGACACCAATACCGGCCAAGAAAATTGTCACCGCGGCTAATCCTGCTACTGCAGGGGTTCCTCCAACCATGTGCCAATCATCCGATTTATACATCAGGGGTCATTCACCTGCAGGTAGCTCGAAGGTCACTGGCAACTCTGGTTTTGGTGTAACAGTCCAGGTCCCATCTATATTTCCCTCCACTCGGCCCACAACTCGACAGTGGCCATCCTGTACAGGAATTTGGAGGTTATGGCAAAGCTCAGGTTGCTTCACAAATACAGTCGCGCTATCGATAATCCGGCCCGGCTCAAGCAAGGCTCTCAGCGCTTTACCATTTCACACTGACGTCGCAAGTCATCGTTTTTGATGCTCCCGCAACTGCCATTGCCAGTCTTGGCGTAGCACAAGTATCGCTGATCGTCGTCACGGATACTCGCGCAACTCCCGTTGCCTGTTTCGACGTAGCAGGCGTTACGCAAGTCGTCATTGTTGATGCTTGCACAGCTTCCGTTGCCCACTTTCACGTAGCAGTATTTGCGTTTGTCATCATCACGGATACTCGCACAACTGCCATTGCCGGCCTCCACATAGCAGGTAGCGCGCAGATCGTCGTCCTTAATGCTCGCGCAGCTCCCATTCCCCTCTTTGACGTAGCAGTAGGCGCGTTGATCGTCGTTGTTGATGCTGCCGCAACCGGCGTGAGCGAAGCCGCTGAGCACCAGCAGCATTACCAAAATAAACCTCATCCCACCCTCCATGAATTGCCAAACGCTACCTCGAACTGTTCGTAGTAGCCGCGTCGATTACCGTAGTTCGGAGCAAATGAAGGATCAGCCGCGGGCACCCTTTCGGAGGTCGTCCAGTTCGTCGACAATGTCCTCATCGCGCTCCTCGAACGCCTTGGCCATGTCACGCTGCAGATCCACCTGGGCGTCCATGGATTTTTTTGCCAGCTTCATGCCGTCCTTAGAGCCCATAATAATTTTCATCGCCTGATCAGGATGCTTGTTGGCCTCGATCATCAGTTCGAGCTCGTCGGCATCAAAGTGATCTGCGTATACCTGGACCAAGGTATCTTTCAAGAGGTCCTGGGAAATGTTGTCCTCGATCACGGCCTTGATTTTTTCTGGCGCGACTTCGCGATATTTGGATGCATAACCCGACGTTGCGACTTGCACTACCATCTTGTATTGGACGTCCATGCCCATCAACTTGACCAGTTCTTCAGCTTTGTCCTGGCTTGAACCACAACCGGCCAGCAGCACGGAGCAGAACGCAGTTATTGCCCATTTGGAAACGTTCGTCATGAAATGCCTGCCTTTGTCTTGAGACTTCTTTGGTGACCGTGGAGTACGGCGGACCGCACTCCAGCTTCTAGGAAAAGTGATGATCAGTTCGTCTCAAGCGTGAAGCTTTTGCTCACGAAAAGGCCGGAAAATAACGACTTGTCCTCCTTGAAAATGTAGGACTCTTGAAACTTAGCATCGGTGGCCAGCTTTTGAGCGATCGCGCACTCCGAATCGCTGTGATCCTTGGCCCTGACTCCAAAGTCACTCTGATAACCTGATAGGCCTGTTTCATTGCAAAAGCCGGTGAACTCCTCACGCTTGGTAGCGGCCTTGAATTCGTCGAACGACTCCTTTAACTGGTCGAAGCCTTTGTAGGTCAGAGAGTAGCTGGACACCTTGCTCTTACGAGCAAAGTCACCTGCGGCTTCGGCAATTACGGCCTGGCCCATGGATGTACTGTAAGCCCCCATGATGAAGCCACTTAGCGCGCTCTTGAGTTGCGCCTGGACATCGTCAAGCTCTGGGATGGACGCAAATTTAGCCTCGCGCACAATCCGGCCAACTTCACTGCCGTCATTACGATGCACCACTACAAACTCGACCGAGCCTTCGCCGTCGCTAGAGCGCGTGAGCTTGAAGTCCAAGTCAACTTTGGTGCCGAACTCCCCTGTAGCGCCGGTGATAAATGCACCAATGAACGGCAGACGTTGGACGATATTGCTACCCCACGAGTAGGGCGACTTGACCACGCCTCCGTACTGATCCATCTCCGCGCGCGGCTGGATCTCATCCGCTACTTCCGAGGGCAGGACCACATCCGCGCCTTTGTGCGACAGGTAAGGAGAACTCATGTCCATGCCCAACAATTGGAGATGAATCTCGCCCTTCTTGTTATCACCTTCGCGGCTAACCTTGAGGGCGTCGGCCTTCAAGTAAACGCCACCGGCACGACCGCCACCAGTACTGGACGAAAGCAGATACCGTGACCATTCGACCAGGGCAGACTCTTTTGCCCCGGAGTCCATTCCACCGAGCAGCCCCATAATCCCTTTCAGGAATTTATCTGCGCCGTTGGTCTCTGCTGCAACCAGGCGGATTTCTGGTGTTTCAACGGTGACGTTTCCCGACCAGAAGGAATAGGAAATATCTCCCTCGCTCAGGACGTTTTCTAGGAAGTACTGTTCCTTCATCTCATCGTACTGACGCAGCGCTTGCTTCTTGCCGGAATTCGATAACCCCACACCAGCTGCAAGAATCGCAATACCGGCGACCGCAGCGGCGATGAGGATGTGCTTCTTGTTCATCGTTTTCATAGTCGGTTGCCTTACTGAATTTGAGCGGATGCTTGCTGCCAATCAATCACGTGCTGCTGAGAGACTGCAGGCGTCCAGTTGAAGTCGATCCCGGCGCCAGGAAACTCCTTGGCCAGTACGGCACCAAATGACACTCTGTCAGCACAGTGGTCTTGCTTGCAGGCCTCAGCCGCGCCAGCGGTATACACGCGATACGTAGGAACGGCGCGACCGTCTTCGAGCGGCAGGAAGGGTGTCATGTTTGCCGCCGGCAGCACGTACCACTGGCTCTCCAGTTCAGCATCAGTCTGTACACGCCCCTTACGTGGGAAATCGACCTCGTAGTAGTCGCCTCTCTTTCCAGTGACGTGAATCATCATCGGCACAGCGGACTTTGAAGAGTTCGGGTCCTGCATTGCGATCGGCGATGGGAAGGTGACTTTGATGCCGGCCATCTGCGCCAGCGCCTCAGCCTCCCGACCTTCGAATTCCTTCATCCCGGATTTGAGTTGTTCGTAACGCGCCAAGACGCGTGTGTGCAGCTCAGCCATTTGCTGCTGCAGACGACGTACTTCTCTCAGGCGGATCTCCTCGCGACGCAGGGCGAAGTTATTGCCTTGGCGAGCATCGAAGTAAAACTCACCACGGTTCTCGCCCATACGCGTTTTGAGAATGCTGTCTTTGGTTTCCGACGCGTATCCCTCGGGGTAAAGGGCTTCGAAGTTCTTGGCGAAGAAGAGGTTCGACAGGCCGACGGTCGTTGGCGACGTTGCCTTCACCAATTGGTAGACCTCAACCACAGCGCGCTTCAACTCAACCGCATCAAGCGCAAATGCCTCATCTGCAGTGATCACTACATAATACGGATCACTGGAGAACGGCGACAGGACACGGTAGTTGGGGCGCTCAAAGGCCAAATACACCTTCATGTTACGCGCAGGCAGTTCACCCACCTGAAAGAGTGCTTGGTCTGCCCGGCTATTCAGGAAAGAAAGCGCCTTGCCTTTCACCGCTGGGACCAGTGCCTGGTTGAACATCAGACCGCTCGGGTGCACGGTTGTTTTTGACCAGGTATCACCGCGATAGGTGTTCGGTACCGCCCAGCGCAATTTGTCATAGTACCCCTCGGCATAGCCTGATGCAGAGCAAGGCATGGCGGGTGTCGACTGAAAGGACAGACTTGGATCGGACTCATCAGTTACCGACTTACTGATAACCCATTTGCATCCGCTTCCGTCGGTAATCCCCATCAGATTCTGGTTGGCCAGCACCAATGAGCGGCCGAAGTCACCGGTAGGAACTGCGGCAACAGCGGCCGGCGCTTCAGCTGGAGCGGCAGGGTTAGGGGTGGCGGCTGGAGCTGCCTCCACAGGTACTGTGGCCACGGCAGCTACAGGTGCAACAGGGGCAACCGTCACAGGTACTTGAGCCACCGGCATCGGTTGCACTGGCGCGGGTGAAGCCTCTGGTGCTGGTTGTGGTATCACAGGTGCCGTTACAGGCGCTGGGGCCGGTGCAGCAACCACAGGCGCTGCGGCGGCAGGCTCAGTAGGCGCAGCGGCGGCTGGTAGTACAGATGCAGCCGCCACAGCTGCTGGTGGCGTAGGAGGAGAAGCCACGGGGGCTACCGAAACAGCGGGCGCGGCAGCGGCCGGAGCGGCAGGCGGTGAAGTCAGCGTGGCCAGGCCCAGATTGGTCGCATACCCCGCGCCGGTGGCGTAAACCGCCCCCTTTGCGTCGACTGCTTTCCAGGTGACCTTGGCCGTCGGGCATTCCTGGCCGAGAATATACGGGAGCTTCGATAGAAGCGTGTTCAGCGGCTTCTGGTCATCCCACGTTGGGCGCTGCATGGTGATGGCCACTTCAGGTTTGCACCAGGTGGTCGCCTCACCATCAACGTTCACTTGGATCTGTTCTGTCTTCGAGTAGGCGAGCTGGTGAGCCCAGGCTTGCGGCGCGATGCCGCAAGCACCCACTACAACGAGAGCGAGTGCGCGGTTTTTCATGAAGATCCCTTAGATGAGTTCCCAGGTGCCATTGGCTTGTTTGCAGAAGGTGTTCTTCTCCTGCACAGTGTTTCCGTCGGCCGCTTTGAGGCTCACGGTCACCGGCCGGCAAGACGTTTCAGCAGCGACCTGCTGAGTTGGCAACGTCGGGATCGAATCCAGATCGAAGGCCCTTGTTTCCTTGTCGGCAGCGACGTTCATCTCGTCCAGGTTGGCCGCGGACTTCACACGCTTCGCAACGGCTACTGATTTTGGTTCAACCAAATCTTTGTGGACGTAGCCGACAGTTACACCCTTGCGGCCGACAAGAATCCAGTCGCCTGTCGAACCAACGGCAGTGAACTCGGTGCCAGGTTTCAAACCACCCACTTTGTCTGCGCCTTTTTCAGGCGCGGCGCGCACATTCGAACTACTTTTGGTGACGTACTGTTCGTTGATGAGCTTCATCGAAGGGACGGCGACGATCTTCGGAGCACGTTTCACTTCAACCGTTTTGGTTTGGGTGAACTCTTTGCCCTGAACGATCTCCGCCGACGCGCCAGAATGGGCCGATGTCCAGGACACGGGCAGACTGGACCCGCTCGGCGAGGCGTTCAATGCATCTTGCGTGCGTTGTGCTAGGGCCTGCTGATCCTGCTCATCGAGTTTTGCACCGATTTTGTTACCGATGTAACCGCCCAGTGCACCGCCGACCAGGGTTGCCACGATCCGTCCGTTGCCTTTCCCGATGAACTGCCCGATGACAGCGCCAGCGACGACACCCACTGCGGTACCAGCCTGTTGCTTGTTGATACCCAACTCAGCGCAGCCAGAGGTTGATGCTGCGATGGTCAATGCCAGTACTGAAACGAGAAAATTTTTACGCACGGTGACTCTCCCTTTGTGTAAGTCACTCTGCTTTCAGCAGAGGCCTTGTAATGTTGTAAAGCATTGCTTCTGAGGACATGGCCCAATGGAAAACGGTGGCAAGCACAACTGGCTGTTTGCCCAAGCTCCTGAACGCATCTCTATAACCGGGGCTATCGACAATTGCGTTGCCAACAACGAGAGGCAGCATAACGATCGAAATCACGGCGACCGGTCGAACGAAGCGAATTCGCCCGGGGAGGCTTCGAAGCGCCTCAACACCCGAGATGATCAAGACCACAAGACTGATGCCGCCGAAGAACAACCCGCTAAGAAGGGAGAAGGGGATAAACCACATATTCTTGAGAACGTTCAAACCTTCAGCGCCGTGGATGTCGGTGTGAGCGACGTCATAGGCCATGTTGTCGGCAATGCCAGGCAGATAAGCCTGGTACTGCTCTCGCGTAGCTAGAAGGTTCATGCCCTTCACATAGAGAGGACCGAGCTTGGTCTTCGCCATGTGGCGAACCTCGGTGGTGTTGGCCAGAGCATCCCGTGTCCGCACACCGGGATTGATTGACCGGGCGTACTCGTCAATGGTCGGCTGGTATCCCAGATCGTCCCCTGCATTCGGCCATTTGATCGGTCGCCACTCACTCCCCGAGATGCCTCCCGCACGAAAACCTTCAATCTGTGCATACGCCCTGCTGATGTCACTGATGGAGGGCACGACAGTTTCTTGCAAGCGCTCGTATAACGCGTCTCCATTACGGACGGTGTAGCCACGAAAAACTGCAGCTGAAAAGCCTTGGAAGTTCCTGTCGATGCGCTCGACGTAGGAGCCTTGAACACTCATCAGAACGCCGAGGTTTGCTATAAAAGCCTTCCCCTCTCCCTGATCCTTGTAAGCCTTATAGGGGATCTGCGGAATAGTCAGGGAGTCATAGAGCAATCCCTTTTTGGTGACGTATGCGTAGAGGCTACTGACCCGTAGCGAGCCGGGGAACTGCTCTGCGACCCAATCCGGTGCCGCACCCTGAAACCACCACGTCAACGGCGTAACGACAAGTGTCGATGCTCCGAGCCAAACCCACAGCACCCTCCCCTTGCCTTGGTATCGTCGATAACAGATTCGCCATACCAGCAAGCACATACTCGTCGCCGCCAGGATCTGGCTATAGGTCTCAAGGACTTCGAGTTTTCGGAGGGGGATATCAGCGCCAGCCATGTTGAGCAGCTCGGCGTTGAACAGCAGACTGCAGATCAAATAAAGGGTGTTCAAAACCACAAGTGCGATTAGCATCCAACGTGTCCTTGTCAGAAATTAAACGCCAGACCCTGGATGATGAGGGGGAGCGCAAATAGATGTAGCATATTGCCATCTAGCAGGAGACCGCACCACTCAAAATGCCTTGTCGAATTCCGGTGCAGCACGCCGGGCAGATGTTTTTGTTTCCTACGATCAGAACTTAACGGGACTGAGAGGACTTTCAATGTCGCGCACAACATTCCCTCTCGTACGTTCCAATCTTGGGTTTCAGACGGTGTGTAAATGGTGAATGGATGTCTCGGCGGTCGCCGGCGGCCAAGCCGTTAAACTGCATCAATGCGATCAGTACCAATGAGGGGATTTTTCCCATTGGCCGGCCTTCGCGCTCAAACAACAAAAGCGCAGCGCATGAACAATGCGTCACGAAACCCCATGGAATAGGCGGCATGAATTGAATCAGTCACTCAAACCCGGCGAGAACACAACGATCTCTTCCTCCCAAGGGCGGGTGGAAGTTACCCATGCGGCAGGTAACAACCTGGACGTAAACCTTACTGCGTTTTTGGTCACCGACACTGGCAAGGTAGTGGATGACAGCGGCATGGTTTTCTTCAATGCACCCGAGCACTCTTCAGGCGCGGCGACATTCGCGCCCCCGGTCGCTCGTGGCGACACGGTGAGTCACAGCATCAGTTTCAACTCGTCTCGACTCCCAACCAACATAACGAAGATCGCTATTACTTTGACGCAAGACGGCAGCGCCGGCGGCTTCGAAGCAGTCAAAGACCTACGCGCTATCGTCATTGCCGGGGACCAAACCCTGGAACTGGCACCTGAGCCCTTCTCACAAGAGACGGGCATCATCGTGCTTGAGTTGTACGTCCGGAACGGCCAGCTCAAAGCGCGCTCTGTATGGCAAGGTTTCGCCTCAGGTCTTGCCGGACTTTGCGGGTTTTATGGCATCGAAGTTGAAGGCGATGCATCCTCCGGGCGGGCGGTAACACCTGAACCGCCTCCGAAGCCCGTCAACATCGCTAAGACCGTGGTAAAACTGGACAAACCTGGCAGCAGCCACAAGGTGTCCCTCGAAAAAGGGCCGTCAGCTCCAAAGGTAATTCGCGTCAGCGCTACGTGGGTTGATAACGGCGACGGATCTGACAACGACGACCTCGATCTGCGAATCGGCATCCTTCGTCCTGATGGACGAATGTCCATCATCCAGGCACCTGACAAGCGTGGGGCTTTTGACATCGATCCCTTCGTTTTCCATACCGGTGACGTAGTCAGTGCCAGCGCCTCCGCTCCTGGTATAGAAACCGTCGAAATTAACCCAGCAATCTCGCAGCTCATGGGCGGCAAAGTAGCGCTTGTCTGCAGCGTTTATTCAGCAGTAGATAACGGTGCGGTTTCGGTGGCATCGCTGAAACCTAAGATGCGGATGGAGTATGGCGATCAGGTCGTGGAATGCGCATTTGAGTTCAAGTCCGGTTTTTTTAGCTCAATGGTGTACACCTATGTAATCGGGCAGATCGAAATTTCCCAGGACTTTGTCCTGCTTAGCCCGTCTGGAGTCACCTCCAAAGCCGGCAGCGAAGCCACCCCGTGGCTGACTCGAAAGGGAGACAAAATTGAGCTGACCATGGACGGCCCACACGTATTCAAAGGCCACCCAATCGAAAGGAGCGGCAAAAAACAGTATGTCTAAGCTTTCGTGCTAGCAGTCGCTTTCAGCAGACTCATGCTTGACAAGTACTCCCGCGACGGCACACGGCCGCCGTGGGATTTCTATTTTGGTTGTATGCAAGCATGATCGGCCTCGTCAACCCATTATGAATTGCCCCGTGTCCTCGAGAGAATGAACAGTTCTTCCCATAGGAATTTCCCGCGGCGACCTCATTGGCCTTATAAGACTTGCAGAAACATCGAGCGCTGTTAGGTTTAATCCTACGGATATACCAGCCACTCCTATGAAAACGGCTGTATCACCTTTGCCGTTTCTTAATCAGGCGCTCTAATCGTCACAAGGAACTATGCATGCAGATCACCCAAGGCCAGCGTATGCCTCTGGCAAATATTCTTCCCGGTCTCTCACTCACTCTCTCGGTCAACATCGAAAGCCCCAGCGCAATCGACTTCGTCTGTTTCGGTGTCGACGAACATGGCAAACTTTCTGATGATCGCTACATGATCTTCTTCAATCAGCCTTTCACGCCTTGCCGCAGTTTGGTTATCGCCCCCGGTGGCCAGTTTGAAATTAATCTAGCCACCCTGCCCGCCTCTATCGATCGCTTGGTCTTTACAGCCTCCATCGATGGTGCCGGGGCGATGAGTGACATCCAGAATGGCAACTTCAAAGTAATCGGCCCATCTGGTGAGATAGGAGCGACCTGCGCATTCTCAGGGCTCATATTCACAACCGAGAAAGCGGTAATGATCGTTGAGCTTTACCGTAAGAATGGGGAGTGGCGGTTGGCCTCAAACCTTCAGGGGTTTGCAGAGGGCTTGGACGCTCTCGTGAGGCATTTTGGCGGCGAAGTTGCTGAAGAGGCTGCACCGGCTCCATCTCCCTCCACAATCTCTCTGGAGAAGCGTGTAGCTGCTGTCGCGCCGGAACTGGTCAGTCTGGCCAAGAAGGCACAGGTTAGCCTCGAGAAAGCCTGCCTGGTTGGAATGAAAGCTCGCGTTTTGCTCGTGCTCGACGTCACCGACTCGATGAGAAATCAATACAAAACCGGCCGGGTGCAGGAAGTACTCAATCGACTTGTGCCAATCGCCGTCGCCCTAGATACAGACGCCGAACTTGAGTGTTGGACATTTGCCGAACGGCCATTGCGACTCTCACCAGTGACACTGAACAACTACCAGAACTTTGTCGCGGCCGACAACAATGGCTGGACCAAGTGGGACGTGGGTCGACGCTACAATGATGAGCCGAGAGCGATCCAAAAAGTGATCGAGTCCTTCGAAGCGTCTAATGACAAAACCCCAATGTTTGTCGTTTTCATTAGCGACGGTGGCGTGTCTGAAAACCGCAAGATCACGCAACTAATGGTGGATGCAGCGAAGCTGGGAATTTTCTGGCAATACGTAGGTTTAGCAGGCCGGAATTACGGCATTCTGGAGAAACTGGACACAATGCCCGGGAGAGTCGTGGACAACTGCGGGTTCTTTGCCCTGGATGACCTGCACGACATGACGGAAGAGCAGTTGTACGACCGGTTGATGCAGGAATTCCCGATGTGGATCTTGGAGGCAAAGCGCGAAGGAATCATTCGCTAATCCTCTCGTGCCCTGCCCTGCCCAACACCGCGGCGGCTCAAGCCGCCGCGGTTGTCTTCAGTTCATCACCGACATATCCATCGGTGTCACCTCAACAAAACGCGCAGAGCGGTCCAGCTTTACCACTGCGCCACACGCGTTCAGGGTCGCTGCAGGATCGATCGCATCCAGACGATTAAAATCAATCGCATCCCACTGATCTCGAGCTACCAAGACCGAGAGCACGTATTGATCATCCACTGTCCCGGTAGCGGGGTTGTCACGCTGGATATAACCCGATACCAGAATCTTCTGGATTGCCGGCAGTAGAGCGAACACCTCCCCTACAACTCGAAACAGAGATCCATAGCACAGCGCGACAAAGTCTCTACGTACCTGGGCATCCGAACGGTTTTTGAAGGTTAGTTTGCCGTTGCCACGGGCTTCAGCGCTGCGCTGCGGGATATCGCCCTCATCAGGTAAATCAACATCGAGCGCGACGCCGGTAACGTCTTGTGAGAACTCATAGTCCACCTGGGTTTCTTTTGGCCAGGCAATGCCGCTCAACACATAGTCCAGGGCACGTTCCATCTGAGCACTGAAGCCCTTTGCCGCCAGCCGGAATGCTTTCTCGATTTCGGTGCGTTCAAATTCATGGGCGTCCCGGGTTGCATGCCAGTTCGCGAGGTCTTGTCGATACTGCTCTTCCGCCGACTCAGCCTCACGCTCACTCTTAGCGCTGCGCAGCAGCATTCGATCCATCAAACCTGGCGTCTGCTGAGTGGGCCTCGTGGGTTCTTCAATGGCGAATGGAGCTGGGATCAACGGCATGGCCCCCGGCCGCGGCGTCAGTAGGTGCACACCAAGGCAGGATTCGAGATCCTGATTGACCTTATCAGCTGCTTTCGTCAGCAAGTCCTGAATGGAATCGGCCATCTCGGATTTGACGCGTTTGATGACAGCAGCCGGCAACTCGATGTCATCCATATCCGTAATCAACAACGTGCCATCGTCGTTTACTTTCACCTTTACCTGGCCAGAGTATTCGCTTCCGGCAGGTCCTAGTTGGGAGCTGCTCGATCTACTGGGCCGGTCGATCCTTTCACGATATGAAAGACCAGTACCAGGTAATCCCGCATTGAGATAGGTGCCATTGCGACCCATCGTCATACTCAGACCACGAGGCCCTATCGAAGTACTTACCCCTTTGCCGCTAATGTTAAGGCGTACGCCAGGCACAATCGTGATTCGCTTGCTGAAACGAAATCCCATGACTACTCCTTGATCCTTCTTCTTGGATTCTTTGTTGTTTGAAATGCCGGCTGCGGTCGAGCCGTTTAGACTGGCCCGACGTCAATTTGCATCGGTGGCCGCGCACGTGGCAATAGCGCGACCTCAGATATGTCACTTATGCCCGTCCGGCTATGTAATCGTCGATCGAACTGAATTGCCGATGCCGGCACATCCAGCCTGAGAGGAATACGAATACAGTCGTGGCAAGCACTGCCCAGCCGCGCCGCCGCCGGGCCTCACTTTTGGTTCGCGAACCGCCGCACAGCAGGAGGGCCATCATCAGGAGGTAGAGAGTCAGCAGAATGACCTTTGCGAAGAGGGATAAAAGGAAAAACCAGATGCTGTTACTTCTGTACGTTTGGATAAGCACCTGCAATGACATAAGACCACCAAGGACACAACCAGCAATGATGGAGTAGTTGCGTGGCACCTCGAGCCAGGAGCTCGCGACGAAATACGCACTAATCCCCAAGATCGGAGTCAAGGTTGTCCAAAGCGCGTCGGTGTAGTCCTGATAGATCGTAATGGTCCCCCGACGATGCAGGTAGATGCAGACCAGCAGCAACATTGCCATCACGAACAAGCCAATCTTCAAGTTCAGGATCGCTTGATGATCATCCGTTGCATTTCGCGGGGCTGCCGGCTTCACCACGGCGGGGACCATTGGAGAAGTAGCGGCCTTTGAAATCATATTCGTTTCAGATTGATCAACCCGGGTAGCGGCAACGGAGGTTGGCGCTTTAGATGGCTGATCCACCTTGGTGCGTAATAGAACACTGAGCCGATCAGTCATCGAAGCGGTTAAGCAACTGGCGGTCTTGCAGTTGTCGCGCAGACGCAACCAGTCTCGTTGATCTTGACGGACCTGGGCCTTGTTCGGCGCTGCGTCTAGAGCGCGGACATATTCGGAGTTCATCTGCTCATCCAGACGACTGAGTGCAGAATCTGTGCAAATCGATTTCTCAGCAAAGCTTGCAGCTTCGGTGCAATCAAAGCTGGTGGCATTGGAGTGGGCTGATACCAGGGTGAGCAACATGACGAAAAGGCCAGAGCCGATGTTGAATCGCGACATATTCGATTTTTCCTTCATTTTGTTTACTCCAGCGTTTCGCCAGAGCCCTACCTAACCGCGCTCGTATGCACACGGCTAGGTGCCTGAAGCCTGGCTCTTACTTACGGCGTTGGGGCTTGAAGAAATGTTGTACCGTCCCACTTGTAGTTTTCGATGCTCTGAACACTCGGGCAACAATCCGCATCTTCAGGACCGACGGAGAGAACAGTCAGTCTGACGGTTTGGGGATCAACTACCTGAATGTCCTGGACACCATTGCCGACTACAGCTTTTCCACGGAATTCCCATCCTGCCGAGTCGCCAATGAACGCGGCAAGGGTTTGGAAGTAGCCATTGCCGCCACCTTGACCTTCGATCGTGTAAAGCACCACGGCATCCTTGATGCCGTCGTTATTTAGGTCAGCAAACTTAACCTGACGGCCCTCTTTGTATTCATCCCCGCCATCCCGGGCGATTTCACTCGCGATCATCCGATCTGCAGATGCAGCAAGGTCGGATGGCACTAATGCCTGAACAGTCGATTCGACGGCCTGTGCTGCTGGTTCCGCCGGCCGGGCAGTCAGGGTGACCTGAGCCTGAATCGGTGCCTGAGGTACCTTGCCTAACAAGATTGCCTCAGTCTCAGTCATTGGTTCATTAGGCTTAGCAGGTGCTTTGCTCGCGTGAACACCGGAGCTGATCTTTTGAAGCACTGCAGCACGTAATTCTTGCATGTCTGCAATGTCAAAAAGTTGGTTGCGTGTGTTGCCGAACGGTTGACCTTCACCCAGGAACCATCGTGCAAAAAAACCTGGACGCTTGTTTTCCTGTTGATCGACCAAGTGGTCAATTAGCTCATTGGCAGTTTTTGAGAAACGATCAAATCCATCTTTGCCGACGACTTGCACGATCGAATCCTTCTCCCGCTCGATGTTGCTTCGCGCGAGCTCGAGCATGACAATGTTCGTGTCGACCAGTTTGCTTTCGCACTCGTTCGTATAATTTCCAAGGCATGCCTGCCTGTATTCTTGAACTGCATTGTTTGCCTGGAAATCGTTGTAGGCTCCGCAGCCTGACATAGACACCAAAACACCTGCAGCTACAACCTCACGAAACATGCCCATCCAAATATCCTTTTAAACCCGAGAACCGGTAGACTACCGTGGCGATCGCCAGCAGTCGCTCCTAGTGATGAAGTAGTCGAAACCGCCTACAGGACCAATTCCGTGGTCTTTCTGTAGGCAAGAAAAAGCCCCCGTTTCGCGGGGGCTTTCTCAACCCTTGCGGGTTAGCCGATGTTCACGCCCATCGATTTAGCCAGAGGCGCCAGGCCACCAGCAAACCCTTGGCCGATCGCCTTGAACTTGAATTCGTCGCCATTGCGATACAGCTCGCCGAAGATCATGGCGGTTTCGGTCGAAGCGTCTTCACTCAGGTCGTAGCGCGCCAGTTCTTTGCCGTCAGCCTTGTTCACTACACGGATGTAAGCATTGGCAACCTGGCCGAAGCTCTGCTTGCGCGCTTCAGCGTCGTGAATGGTCACTGCGAAAACCAGCTTCTTCACAGCGGCAGCCAGACCGTTCAACTTGACGGTGGCTTGCTCGTCATCACCTTCGCCTTCGCCGGACTGGTTGTCGCCCATGTGTTCAACAGAACCATCAACCGATTTCTTGTTGTTGTAGAAAATGAAGCTGGCGTCGTCGAGGACTTGGCCGCTTTCACCCAGGATGAAGATCGACGCGTCGAGGTCGAATTTCGAACCATCGGTAACTCGTGCGTCCCAACCCAGACCTACAGTGACTTCGGTCAGGCCTGGAGCCTCTTTAGACAAACTAACGTTCCCGCCTTTCTGCAGAGATACGGCCATTTTCGATTCCTTTTAGTAAGGTAGACAAGGCCTTTAGATCAAGGCCAGGTAAAAAAAGATAATTAGATTAACGGCTTAGGCGTTAAAAATTCATGCCATAGTTATTGGCCAGAGCTTTCAGGCCGCCGGCATAACCCTGGCCAACAGCCCGGAATTTCCACTCGCCGCCGTTGCGGTACAACTCAGCGAACACCATCGCAGTTTCAGTCGATGCGTCTTCTGCCAGGTCGTAACGAACGACTTCCGCATTGGTCGTATCGTTAACGATGCGAATGAAGGAGCCGCCGACCTGACCGAAGCTTTGCTTGCGTACTTCTGCATCGTGGATGGTAACGATGAAGACCACTTTGTCCACGTCGGCCGGGATGCGGCTCAGGTCTACCTTGATTACTTCGTCGTCGCCGTCGCCCGCACCAGTGCGGTTGTCGCCTGTGTGCTCAACCGAACCGTCAACGCTTTTCAGCTGGTTGTAGAAAATGAAGTCGGCTTCCCCGCGTACTTTGCCATTTGCGCCCAGCAGTAGCGCACTGGCGTCCAGATCGAACTCAGCACCATCAGTAGCACGCGGGTCCCAGCCCAGGCCTACCAATATTTTGGTCAGGCTCGGGTCAGTTTTGGTCAACGAGAGATTGCCACCTTTCTGTAGGGTCAACGCCATGGGTATTACTCCTTGTGGTATGGGCTATTTTTCAGCGGTTTCAGGTTGAGCTTCTTCCTTGCCTGGGAAGACAAGGCTTGCAACCACACCGATCGCCAGTACAACCATAACGATCAGCAGGCTGGTGTTTGCATCGATTGTGTAGCCATGGTGGAACATGTGGTCGGTTGCGTTCAGGCCGAGTTTAATGGCGATGAAGAACAGCAGCGCGACTACAGATTTTTCCAGGTGGACCAGGTAGCGTTTCAGCGCTTCGAGCACGAAGTACATGGTACGCAGACCCAGGATCGCAAACAGCATGGCTGAGTAGACGATCAGCGGTTCACGACTAACCGCGATTACCGCCGGCACAGAGTCGAATGCGAACAGGACGTCAGACACTTCAGCCACAACAAGGCAAAGGAATAGCGGGGTAGCAAAAATTGTTCCTTTTGCTGCCAGGGTCATGCCTTTGTTTTCAGGCTTCTTCAACTCAACCTGAAGCTGTTTACGGCTGACGAAGAAGTTATGGCCATAGAGTTTCGGCCACACAGGGAACAGCTTCTGTGCGAAGCGGTAAGCCATGTGCTTGGAGTAGTCCTCTTCCTCGTCATCATCACCGCCGGCGCGCAGCATCATAACTGCGGTCCATGCCACGATTACTGCGAAGACGATTTCGACCCACGGACCGAAAGCCAACAGTCCGGTACCAATGGCTACGAAGATGCCGCGGAACACGATGGCGCCGATGATGCCCCAATACAGGACTCGGTGACGCATGCCGTCCGGCACTTTGAACCAGGCGAAAATCGCCATGAACACGAACAGGTTGTCGACGCTCAGAACCTTTTCCAATGCGTAGCCAGTTACAAACAGGCTGGCGACTTCCGGGCCGTGCTGTACGTATAGGAAGCCGGCGAACGCTAACGAGATAGCGATCCAGAAGATCGACCAAATCGAAGCCTTAGCCAGGGAAATTGGCTTGTCACCGCGGTGAGTGACCATGTCGAGGAGAAGCGCGCTGAGTGCGATCCCGACGAATACCGCCATGGTAAGCGGAGGGAAACCGATGTGAGTGTCCAAAGTACCGCTCCTTAAAGTTCAAAATCAGCTGGGTTAAGGCCCAGCTCAAGGCAGACCAAGCGGCACGCTGCTTTTTCTTTGTCATCGAAGTCGCCGTCAGACGCACCAATGGCGCAGCCGACGCGAACCAAGAGGCGTGCAGCGCCAGCATCGTTCTTGATCTTGCCGATAACCTTCAGTGCTTCGGCCTGGCCAAGCTGAAAATCGAACTCGAACTTTTCGCAGTGTGCGTTGAACGCCTTGATCACATCGCCCATGTCGAACACTTTCAACTCAGGCGAGTTTTGAATGAAGCCGGTCATCTTCTGTTTTTCTTCAGAAGATATACCACCTGACGCCGCCGAGATGAGCGCGCAATTCGCAGTCATCGCATCAAGAAATTTCTGGTTCTTGAACTTCGAAACTTCAGTAGTCAGTGCTTCACGCGCTGCAACTACGTTTTGTTTAAGCCATGCAAACATGTTGTTTTCCTCCAAGGGCGGGGTCGACAGACCCTGCCAGATTTTCTATTTGGAGCCTGCGCGCCAGTTCATGCCCCAGCCGTAAGCTTTGTCCATAACTGCGTGACCTCGATGGAAGTCCACACGCCGAGAGACCTTAACGGCGCCGTTCACATTTTCAAGCATCGCAATGGCACACATTGGTTCACGGCCGCCTTCTTCATTGAGACGCACCTCAATTTCAGGTTGGCCTGGGATGAAAATGGTCACAACACCATCGGTTTCTCTCCAGTTCGGAGCACCCTCGTAGATGAAGGCGAAGACCAAGATCCGGCGGATTTCACTCCACTTGGTCCCGTTGATGTGCATCCACTCACCATCAGCGACAGAGCCAGTACGGTCGTCACCCATCAACTGAATGAAAGGCTCACGTGTAAGACTACCGAACGATTTTCCGAGGGCTTGAACAACTCCCTTCTCGCCGTCCTGCAGTTCGTACAGGCAACCAACGTCCAGGTCGACGGATTGGCTTCGCTTGAAGAACCCGCCCGAGCTGCCTTTGTTCCAGTTCAAGTTCACCTTGATTTCGCCGAAACCGGCTGCAGTCTTTTCAAGACTGATAGACGATCGTGTTTTATCGAGGGTGACCTTGCTCAGACTGATCGTAGATTTAGGTGCAGCGGCCGGAGCAGGCGGTGGCGTTTGTACCACAGGAGCGGGGGCAGGTGCTGGGGCCGGCGCTGGTGCGGCGACCTCTACACCAAAGTGCTTGGCCAACGGCTCAAGGCCGCCATTGAAGCCCTGGGCCACACAGCGGAATTTCCAGTCACCATTTCGGCGATAAAATTCGCCGAGGATGAGTGCTGTTTCCTTCATGCCGCCAGTAGGGATTTGGGCTTCAATGCCACCCGTCACCACAACCGAAAGTTGTGACACGCGCTCAAAGCTCGCCTTGTTCTCGTAGATAGTGGCGGTAAGGGCCACTTTCTCAACTGCAGACTCAAGACGACTCGTATCGAGGGAGAACACTGCGCGCCCGGCCGAGGACTCGGTCAGCTGAACGGCGCCACCCAGAATTTGAGGCTGGCCATAGAAACACATGTCGCCATCGCCTCGGACTTTGGCCGAGGCGCCCAGTGCGAAGGCCGAGACGTCAATGTCGGCCCCTGGGATTGGCGAGTAATTGATATCAACGCGAAGCTGGCCGCTGGCAACCGGCGCATTACCACCAGGTACGAGATTCGCCATTAGCGCAGCGCCTGAACGGCCAGAGTGATCAGGTCGTCGGCAGTTCGACCATTCGTGGTCGTACCGATTGCCTTGAATTCCCAGTCACCATTCTCGCGGGTCAGGCTCGCCATGACGATTCCGGTGTGCCCACCTTTTTCCGATAGGTTGAAGCGTGCTAGCTCATTGTTGTTGCTGCCATTCACGATACGGCAGTAGGCCTTTTCGACCTTCTCAAATGACTGGCCGGTGAAGGAATTCACAGTAAAGATAAGGTACTTAACGGTTGAAGGCAGACGTTGCAGGTCAACATGGATCGTCTCATCATCCCCATCGCCATCGCCTGTACGGTTGTCACCGGAGTGCTGGATCGATCCGTCCAGGGACTTCAATTGGCGGAACCAGACCAGGTCGATTTTCTGAAAGTCGCTGTTGAGCAGAATGCAGGAAGCGTCGAGGTCGATCTCTGTACTGCCACCAAACATCTTGCCAAGGAAGCCTGCCGGCTTTACCGGGTCCCAACCCAAACCTAGGCTAATGCTAGTAAGCGAACTGCCGGCCGTTTTAGCCAGGGAGATGGATTGTTTTTTTTGCAGGGTGAGTGCCATGGTTACGCTCCTTGTTGGTCGTCTGTGTTCATGTGCCGGTCAGCGTTGACCGTCACTTGCAGGTTGGCGTGCGCGACATTGCTCACGCCCCATTCCCGCTGCTATCTGCCCGCAGTCGAAGTCGACACCATGCGGGATGAAAGTTTCGCCAGTATGCTTCTTGCGCCGCAGCCAACAACTCGAAATCGCCGCGGGTGTCGCCCCATGCTTTAAACCGGTAATTGCCAAGTGACCCATACACAGCGTCAAGTCTGAGCACTTTGTTCTCGCATCTACAGTTGTTGCCAGTCATACGCCCGTTCAACAGACCGTCTTCCACTTCAAGCCCGGTACCGATCACCTTGATGCCAAGGCGATCTGCAAAAGGCTGGACAATCAACGCTGGGGATGCAGAGAGCAACGACAGCACCAGCCTCTAGCTCAACTGCGACAGATTCTAAACCTGAAGGCCGCATGAGCTGTACCCAATACAACCCTCAGAATTTCACGGTTCGCTTTTGAAAGCACTTCACATCCTCGCCAGTAAGAAACGTACTGATCAGCTGTGCCTTCAACTCTTCACGTTTCAAATCCCGAGTCAGGAATCGGACGCTTGGCAGCGCAAGCCGCAAAATGCCTCGTTTAAATCCGATGCTTCCGAAAGCGAACTTCAGGAAAGGAACGAAGCTATCGCGCCGAGTCAGTGTGCCGTCGAAGTCTAAGACCGGCACCACCTGTGTTCGCTGCGTGGCTGCTTTGTCAGCTTTCAATGTCATCGCAGGGCCTCAGCCAAGCGGATAGGCGCCTCGACAGGACCTACATCCGGCTGACGAACTCCGTGCCATTCCGCTCGCTCAAGGATGTTGACCGCCCACTTGTAATGGGTCGCAGGCTCGCACATGGCATCGTTGTGCTTGAACACTGCAGGAGCAACGTCACTGACAATCATCTTCGCGCAGTTGAGGTCTTCGAGGCTTACGCGCAACGTGTCCTGGATCGTGCTGATCTGCGATGGATGAATCGCCGTCTTGCCTACCAAGCCATGGGCGATGTCGAGTTCCAGCTCCTCCATCAGCAAATGCGGTGTCGCGAGTTGCTCGAACACCGGTGCCGTGAGTGCGAAACCTTGGGATCCCATGACGCCTGCCAACATTGGGATCACGTAGCCCATAGGGGTGCTATAGAGCGTTGTTGCAGGATTCCTTCGAAGTCCAAGACTTCCCATCAGGTCGTTCCCACCGATACGTAGGGCGATAATCCGCTTATTCAGGCTCGCCTTCAGCGCCTGGCCCAACTCGACCATTGCCACAGGGTTGAACACGTCTGTAGTTTCCAGCGTCGGCATGAGGTACAACGCCGGGTTCGTAACGGCCTGCTCCCATTCCCCTAGGTTGCGCAGGGTCAATTTCGGCACTACGAACCCATCAATGTGGGCCATCAAAGGCCAATCATTAAGCACAGCAGCCATCACCGAGTCTCGGGGACGAACAAACAGCAGCGGACCATCGGACGGACGCCCACCGCGCTCGTTGATCGCGGTCAGCAGGCCATTCAGGTTTCTCAACGCCGTGTCGACGTCAATTTCCGCGATCGCATCCTCCAGACACACGACCAAAGAACGTAGTTCTGGAAGTTTTGTGCGGAAAACCACATCAAGCAGATCCGCACGTGTGGCCGGCATGTAAAGCGTTGCCCCCAGGGCGTAAGGAGAAAGGACTTTCATCAGCTCACACTCCGAATGATGGTTACCGCCCGGTAAGGGCCTAATGCAGCACCCACCTCTTCCACAGCGACCCCAGCGCCCTCAGTCAGGTGCATGAGCAGCTGAACATCACTGTCGCTACGGCTGCGCACCAAGACGTGATCAGGTACGCGACGCAGTACCGCGCGTGTTGCTTCGGCAATACCAGGCTTTACTCGATTGAGATTGGTAATGCCGAACTGGGAGGCCAGAGACTTGACTACGTGCGAAGCTGCACCCTGCAGTTCAAAACGCTGGGTATCGGCCCATGGAGAGGCTTGAGGAACCGTCCCCAGTGCCTTTCGCTTCTCCTCGATCTGCTCGATGAACTCGCGGGTTACATCGTGCTCACGCAGATGGTCATAAACCACACAACCATGCAGGCCTCCATCTGCGGGCCATATGGAGCGCGAAACCAGACCAGAAACCGTCGCACCAAGGATGCCGGAGGGCATAACCCAGTCATCAGCCGACGCGGACAACCACGCCCGGCCGCAGGGATCTGCCAGCACTACAAGCCGGGGTTCCTCAGGGAAGCGCGAGTCGCGATTGAGGCTGCGCTGAATCTCGCCAGAGATTGCGCCCTTCCCTGTCCAGCCATCGACGAAGACGATGTTCTCGGAACCATGTGCCTGAATGATGGCCTCGAGGGCGACTTTGTCGATCCCCCGATCTCGGACAATGCTGATTCCGTAGTGGTGCGCATCTCGACCCATGTCGAGCAGGGCCCGACGCAACAACACGCCGAGCGGCAAGCCAGCACGAACGAACGACACAAGCACAATAGAAAGGCCCGTGCATGCCTCGCTCAGCGCCAGCGCCAGGGACTGAACGTCCATGGCCATGCGGGTACCGTTTTGTTCGAGTGCGCGCTCGTAGAGGGCTTTGTGCACGTCAGTCGGCGCACTCTCAAGGCTGATCATTTCGGAGTAGTGCTTCTGCTTCGACTGAATCAGCCGCTCCTTCTCCAAGACATCAGTGGTCTCCATCTGAACGGCCTGCAGCAGGAACTGAACATCATCTGCTGCATAGCTGCCGCTCCCAACGGTAACCAGACCTGCAATAGCCTTAGTCATGGACTTTCCCTCCAACCAGCTTGGCTAATTGGCTACGCGCTGGGGTCGCCCACATATGGCACTCCCGCATGAAACCGAGGTCAGTGATGCTGTCCCCAAAGCCCAGCACCGGACGCTCACCATGGGCCTTACGATCACGGCGCAACAATTCTTGAACAGCCACTTCCTTCGACAGGCCCTGCGGCAAGAACGCGAGGTTGTTGGAATTGCCGTGGATGTGCATGCCGTCCAATAAACCGCGGGCCTGTACTTCAGCGAGAACCGTTTGCAGGACTTCATCATTGGATTCGTTGTGCTTGGTCACCACGTAGTGGCGTAGGCCTTCTTCCTCGACAACCCATCCGCGCAAGGAAATACCAAGCTCCTTGCCAATGGCAAGGGTTGCTTCACTGAGGCATGGCAAGCGATTCTGATAGTCAGCAAGAACATCGCTCATGCGAGCTTGCCATTCCTCGTCAAGCTTTCCATCAGCACCAAGGATCACGCCGCCATGCGAGCAGACGGCACCGTGCATAAAAGGCAGTTTCACACGACTGAATGCTTCAACGCTGCGCGCTGTAACTGGGACCACGTCGGTCGTGGACAGGAGCCACTGGGCGAGGGAGTGTTGGACCGTACTCATGTAGCCATTGGGCTGTCCCTCGATATCGAGAGTCGCAGTAATCCGCTGAGAACCTTCTGGCATTTTGCGAGCAGTCTGGAACAGGGTGTCGTCGAGATCGACCAGGGTGAGGGGGCGCTTATTGACCATCGACAATCACCTCCGCGCTCAGGGATTCTATCAGGGCGGCGGACACAGCCTGCTCAGGTGTTTCCGAGCAAATAAGGACACGATCAAATTGCCCTGGGCTGACATTGTAGAGGAAGTTGGGGATACCGAGACCGTAGTTGTCCGCGAACGACAAAGCGTGACCGATGGCATGGCCCAGTGCGATTGGTGAGCGACTGGTCGAACTGAAATGCACATCAGCACCAGCACGCTCCAAGCGCTCGGCGAGCAAAAACGGACGCCAGACAAATTCGCTGGTACCAACCACGAGTACGCGCTCACCCGCTTTGACTTTCAGATCGAGAGCCAAAGTGTCTTCTACACAGCGAATACCATGGCGCCCCCAATCGCTTTCCGTCGACAACGGCCACACTCCGGGCTCGATGCTGCCCACGGCCGGCATTTCCGGCAGCGGCGCATCAGCGTCCTCGTGGAAGGTATACGACCCCTGCAACAGCGAAACCTGATGAGCAGAGTCACCGATGGTTTTGCGCACCGCATCGCCAGACCAATCCGTCAGTACGCACGTCACCACGCGCTCTACCTGAGTCAGGCCGGCATCGACCAGCGCACGGTGAAGATTGATGAAGGTTTTGCCCGTCGAGGCTTCGTCGTCGACCAGCACTAGCGAACGGGCATTTAACATCATTTCCCGAACGTCGGCATCGATCGGCAAATGAATGAGGTGCGCACTGGCGTGACTATGTTCTTCTTCAAAACGGGCGAACAGGTCATTGCCAGTAGGGTGGCGTGTGCTGACCATGTAAACCGTGTCCGGGCGCGTCGCGCTGTATGCGCGATGCACACCAGCACCCAGGCCAACTGCTGTTTCAGCCATGCCGATAACGAGTACGGGCCCAGGCAGGTCGTCAGGAATTTGTGAAGCGAGGCTATTGAAGCTTGAATTCATGATCGAAGGCCGCACAGGTATGTGGCGACCGAGTACTTTGGACACGAAAAGAAACGCACGCTTTGGATTACGGCGCTCGGCAAAACCGAACAAGGAGTCCGGGTCGATATGTGTGGCATCGACAGTGACATCGAGACGCCCGCGCATCAGTTGTGCGCTTAGAGCTTGTTTAACTGCGTTACATTCCATGAAACAAATTCCTAGGGTAGCGTGAGGTCGATAACCTAACGTCTCTTCCGCAGCTTTAAAGTCAAAATAGGGGCTAAAAATTCTTGGCTTCGACGCGCCACATAGATGCTTGGGCCGAACGTGCTAATTCAGCAGTTGTGAACGTCCTGCTGCTGGATGCTTGAACTGCATCAATGCGGCACGCATCCAGAAAGGAGAGGAGCAAAGACGCTTTAACGGCAAAGTTCATATTTTGAGCATCAGGCATTGTAGAAGTTACCAAACCGATAACAGCGCCTGTCGAATCAAATAAGGGAGATCCGCTAGAGCCAGGTTGAATAGCCGCAGTAAATTGTAGAAGGCTAGAATCGTTATGCAGGCCAAACAACGCCGACACACCGCCCTGGGTCACGTGGACACCACCGCCGGCGAAACCCGACATAGGGAAACCCAGCGCGACTACAGATTCGCCCAAGTCGCAGCCGGAGCCGTCCTTAAAAGAGACAGATCTGAGGACAGGGGACTCCATCACCCTGAGGAGAGCGATGTCATTACGCTGATCAACGACGACCGGCTCTGCACGATAACGACCTTCAAAGGAGGAAATGAATATGTCACTCATGCCCTCGATTACATGAGCACAGGTGAGCACATGGTGCTGGGAAACGGCGAAACCAGTGCCGGTTGCGCCCGTTCGTGCGCGGTCAGCCTCCGCAGAGCTACTGCGCCCTTTTGGATGAGCGTCATTAATATCGATCCCGATGCGGCGGCCTAGAGCGGCTAAACCATAAGCCGAACCCTCAGCCAGTGCGCGAAACTTCCATTGCTGATTGCGGATGTAGAATTCGCCGATAATGATCGCCGCTTCACCGTTATCGCGAAGGTCCAACCTATATTCAATCTGTTCGTCAACAAGTAGGTGCAACGAACGAAGATCGCTTACCGGTCCTGCTGCAGAAAAAGTGTATGCGATGAGAAGTAGCCGATCGCTACCGGACGGGAGGGCTGACAAGTTCAATTTACAACCAACCTTTGCTTGGTCGCCGCTCCACTCCATCCAAGACTGTGACGTCTGAAATAGGGCAGCCTCACCAGTGGGTTGGCGTTTGTCATTTACCGGCAGTATGGCAATCGCAGCGTACTCCCCGAAAGCCGAGGAGTTCCCGCATTCCAGAGTCCATTCACTCCGTGCACTTGATACCGCAGTGTTTGCGCCTGGCGCTAGCACCATCATTCCTTGATTACTCCTTAAGTGCTAAAACCACCGCGCTGCAATGGTACCAAACTTCAGGTTTCTCAATGCCTCAGGATGTCATTTTGGCACTACAGCTGCAACGGTGACCCCTTTCACACGTACGTCTGGCCGCCAAACGGTAGCTGGCTCAGGGAGATTCAGGCGGCGCGTAGCAAATATACCCGCCAAATTGACGCCAGCCTCCCGGGTATAACCAACGCCACCAGAGTAGCGCGGGTTGATTTCCAACAAGTGGGGATGACCGTGCACATCATCCTTCGTCTGAACATTCACGATGCCGTCACATTGGAAATGCTCGGCCGCTTTGAGTGCGAGCTCGACCGCCCGACCTTCCTTCTCAAAGATCTGATGAACACCAGTCTTTCTTCTGGCTACGAACGACACCGCTCGTCCAGCCTCGCAGACCATGTCGACCGAACACTCGCTCCCAGCCATGTAAGGCATGACAAGCATCGCCGGCGGCGACCCTCCATCACAGTACGCATGCATGTAGGTTTCGAAATTCGCAACTCGCGCATCGGGATCTGCAAAACAACGGAAGGGATCGGCGCCTTCCTTGAAACGCCAAAAGCCTTGGCCATAAATGCCGACTGCGGGTTTCACGCATACCTCACCCGACGCGGCGAGGGTTTTGTATGCAGCAAACATTTCATCAGCATTCGTAGCAGTAATCGCTGGCACGCAGGCCAAACCCGCGCGCTCAGCTTCAACGGTGAATTTGCTCTTGTCGTCGACAAGATCGAAAGTTCGCATCGACATCCCGCCGGTTACCAGAACCAACCCAGCTTGCTCGAAGCGTGTTCGGGCCTGCTCAAAGACGCCACCCAGTCGACCTGCCAGGATTACTTTGATGCCATAGGTGCGTGCAGTTGAAATCACCCACGATATCCGCTCTTCATCACCACGAGGCTCGGTGAAGCTGATATCGGCACCGGCCGTGATTTCAGGACGATCGTCTCGATGCGAGGCAAATATCTTCACGTCAGGCGGCAACGCATCACGAGCGCCTTGAATAATGTCGCGCTGGCTAGACTGCCCTTCGAGAAACCAAATCATGTTTTAATCTCACTTGTAGATGTGCACTGACAGTCAAACCCTATGACGGGAACTGACAGCATCCGATGGTCAACCAAAACATAACGAGTGCTGCGGTAGCGTCAAGGCAATTCAGCGCGCTCCTTCAGGAGAGCGTCATCACAAGACAAGCTCCCATCCACAATTTGGTTTTCAGGTTTAAACTGGACCGCTTGCATGCGGTTCCTGCGCTCGTAAAGTAATTAGGGACGGTAGTGGTGAGGCAAAACTAAGCGGGGTCCGCCGAAGAAGAACAAATAGCATTGTCATTTTTGAGTCGAGTCCAGTTCAGAATGGGCACCGACCACAACATTTCCTTGGCAATTTTGCACCGATATCAAGTAAGTCGTCCACAGACATTCTATTTCAGCGTATGAAGCTGCAGGGTAACTGAAGCTCACCCCGTACCGTTCTCAAATTTTGAACCAGTAGAAGCGCAAGTGGCCCAAGCTATTGAGGCCCTCATGGTGATCAGCCAAAACGCGGACACACGATATGTTTCCGCGACTCCAAGCCGATTGCAGCTCGCGCGTACTTATTATGTACCACATGGCAGGAACGGCTGTACAACTGCACTGTTGGCGCTGATTAAAAACTGACCCGGTGGATGCGGAAGAAATCTTGGACTACTTGGAGGCAGTTCGTGTAATCACCACCGCTCAGATTAAATAGGCGGTGCGCCGAGACCGGACGTCAGTCTGGGTGCTGGGCACATTTGTTACGCCATCCGATGCACTGGTCTTGCGGTGGTGATTTGTGGAGCAATGGGGTCACTGGGCATAGAAATTTTTTCATTCGGTTGCTGACATGATTTCTCAGATTTTCCTACTAGCTAAGTCCGCCTCTTGACTGACGCCCAATACGCTCAGCCAAAATACCCAGGATGATGAATATTGTGGCAATCATGGCGCGAATATATTTTTAGCAATACGGAAGCGAATTATATCTTTGAATAAACCCACAAGTTTTCGACACTCAATTGCATGCGAATACTATTGATGGCAACATAGGATTCAGAAGAATCAGTACTTTGAATCACAACACGTCAGTGTCGTGAAGTTTCGGATACGGTCCTAACCGAGCGGCAATTCATCACAGACAACGGAGTTACATAGAACGCATTCGTTATACGCGTGTTCCACCTTCAGCGTATCAGGAGACCGGACGACTAAAGCACGAATATCTATAGAGTGCATTAACAACGCTTCTAAAATACCGATATACTGAGTTCGCATCGCCACATACATTTTATCAACCTTATTTAACTCACATTGAAGTATTGAAATCTTCTCCTGCAAATTCCTACACTTGGCATCTTTATCAAATGCCCATTTAGAGATAAGTGAAGATTGCAATACGACATCAATCTCAAATTGATATTTCCTGATTGTCTCCCTTGATACTCCTGCGTAAATGGAGAATTCTTTTTGGCTGTATGTATACTGCACAGAGCGATCGCGATAAAAAACAATTAACTCCAACAGCTTACTTCTTAGATACTCCTTGAGCCTTTCCCCCCTGTAATTCATACAACCTCCTCAATGATTACTCTTTTTAAAAATCTCTGTCAGCAGAAAGTTAGCTGACTGCTCCACGCTTTCAAAATGCTTATATTGGGGACTTGACTCACCGCCGGCGTTGACTATATGAACTCTGATCAAACTCGCATCATGAGCTATTCGCTGAATTTCAGACCTTTGCTTTTCATTTTGCGAGTCTACAATAAGCACCTCGCAGGGCTTGCCATCACCTCCCTTTGCCAAACAGGAAAGATGATTTTGACAAGGCTTGAGTGCAAGATTATGAGCGCACCCGCCATGAGGCATTGGGTTGATAACACGAATAGCAGCCGTAAGATAATCTTCGGCCGCCTTACGATCTGCTATCTTAAGATTATTGAACGTAGTCTGTATCAATCCCACCGCCTTGTCCTCCCTAACGCGCTGCATCATATCTTGAAGTATAAGTGATCTACTTAATGCCGAGGTGTGGTCGTATATTTGAGCTTGAGCATAATCCGCTCGTCCTAAAATAATATTCACCTGAGCGTCCGAAAGCCCGCCCTGCTTATATACAGTATTGAGCCAATGACGGATATCATGCCAAGTAAACTCTGCAACAGTGCCTGTTCGCGGATCAAGGATATCAAATTTTCTAAATAGTGAGCCACCCTGTGCTGACGTACCGCCCAACCAACTTATGAACATCCCGTCACTAACTTTTCTAAACTCGTTCGACCTTACGGATTTTGAATAGGTCAAAAGATTACGCGAAATAACGAACAACGAGTCCTCAGGCTCTAATAACGTTTTCGAGTTCGCACGAATTGTCGGCGAGATCGAGCAATAGAACTCCTCCTCATATTTAAAGTCGCGTTCAAACGGGTATACTTTATCTTGGAGCTGACATAATAATGCATCATCAAATACCCCTCTCACTACTTCCCGCATCCAACTTCTCGCAGAGACAGTCACCCCGCAATTTTTTTCCATACACTTCGCGGTTATCGAATGAGGGTGCATCCGCAGTTTCCTCTGCCAGTTTTCAACTTCACAGGTCACTGGAGCAAGTTCATCCCAACTTTTCTCATACAGATAAACCTTTTGTGACATCGCTATCTGGTTATTTAACAAACGGTTAAAAACGCGAGTTGTAGTGCAGAGGTACGCCGCTGCCTTCGATGGCTTCTTGAATCGCTCTAGTAATCCTATAGCGTCAACGAACTGTCCGGTTGAAAAATAATAGCTTCCTTTTGGCGTGAACAGCCTATGTTCTTTTGTCCATTCGGATGCAAATTTTTTCGAAAAGTACCTTAGCGATTGGTCCGAACTCAGTATTTTCTTCCAATCTAGGCGCGGAGCCGATCGTAGCTGTTTAACTATATGTCGCCCTTCCATTGTCGTCTTAGCGATGAAAGTCACTGCTGCTTTGACCGCAGGATACATTTCCTGAGGGAAAGGTCTATACAAAAGCGTACCACCCTTCTCAGGAAAAACTTTAAAAGCCCATCTCCCTTGAAGTTTTATCAAGCATTCCAACGGAAGGCACGCTAATTCATTAATTCTGCATCCCAATGCAATATTTATCAATAATGCATTAATGAAAAACTTGTCACGAAGCTCCAATTCCGGGTGATTAACCAATGCGACAATATCTCGAAGAACCTCCGTCGGCAGCAATTTTTTCTGCCTTCCACTTTCAGACCCATGCCTTCCATACTCAAGACGGCTCTTTGGTGCTGTATATAAAATCCTTAATCCAAGCCTCATTTGTAGCCATTTAGAGAAGGCTTGGAGATTGGATAGGCTTGATACTTTTCCTACTATTCCGCGCTCGATATAAGTATTCTCAACTGCGATAAAATCGAGAAGGTTAATCTGGGCAATCGTTTTATCACCAATCACCGAATCAAGCCTTACCAATGCCTCGATAATCGCGAAAGCTCCGCCATCAGCAATTCCCACTTGAACTCGCTTAGCTGCAATGTAAATTTTCGCCACCATCCTCAAAGCATTGTTTTTAAGGCGGCCAAAACGAAGAGTTAAAACAGTTAAATTTCCGGGCCTTTTAACCCAATCCAAAATATCCCAATCATCGCTAAAAACATTAATTTCGGGGCTCAATACTTTCGAGACGGAAGTCGTAAGCTCGTGTAGTGCGATAGGCACTTCCAACATTAATAAACTCTCGCTCATAGGAAGTTACTCACCATTTTCTATTCTCGTTACAACATCTTTAACGGATTGGTAGACCCTTTCTAGATCCTTAAGAACCTTACTACGTTCTTTGCCACCTTCAGCCTTATCCCACCTCGAAAGTTCGGTCTCCAAGTACTGCAAAGACTTTTTATGATCTGCATCGCGCCAAGCAATAAAATACCTACACCCATTATAACAACTAAAGAAAGGGTGCTGCCCGCACACTCCTTCTTTGCCGCACTCTCCCACAAGAGCGGGCGTTTTTACGACGGGAATCAGTATCGGCGAACCAGCACCCCGAGGACCAACACGTCCGTTAAAAAAGAGACCATTAAGATCTGAAAACAAACCTCCAAGCCTCTTGTTGGCTCGTTCTAGCAGCGGGCAAAACTCCGATGCCAAACAATCTATGTACCAATCTGCTGCGGTGATGGAACTATGTTCTAATACATATTGAATTTCATCTCTTGACGCCCCTTGAACAGCCATTTGTGTAGCCCCACTATGGCGTATTCGATACGGAGTTAACACCAATAGCTCTTTCGTCCTCGGGCTGACGAGGCCTATTTTTTGGCTCCAAAGTGTTAATCCACGACCAAAGTCTGGTCTTTTCCCACCCGACATACTAACTAATAAGGTTTTTCGCGATTTCTGCAAAACTCTCACATGGGGTAGTGCGGAATAATCTCGTATAGCAACCGCCAGCTCTCCGGTTATGGGCCATAGCTCTGCCTCCTGACCTCTTTGTTTCTTCGCCTTAGGAATCCTCAAAAAAAACTGCTGGTCAGATGCTGTGGGGTCGGGCATCCATAGTGCGCTGTCTAACATTTCATGTAGCTGAATGGGGCGTTTTAGCGTTTCAAACGCAATCCATGCGAATAACCGGACAGACGTGTCCCAGGTTGATTCATCGGGTGCCTTGGCCACCATAGCTCTTCTTACAACTTCTATTTCCGAACTGGTCAATGCCCCTCTGGTTTCATGCCATTGGAGTATTATATTCTTTGACTCACCTGGTTTAAACTTTATTGCATCCAGCTCTAACGCATAAACTTCATCGGCGCCGGCCAAACAGTTCTGCGCTGAATATCTATAAAACATTCGAAATTGCCCGCCTGCCTGTGACTCAGCCAATGTGATATCAAACAGATCCCCCAACGAAAGATCGGAAAAATCAGTCCACGAAGTATTCCATTTTGACTCAAGACACAATAATGCTGAACGAAAGCTAGGCAGAATACGAGGACAAACCTTTTTAAGCTTAAATTTCAAATACTCATGCGCAGCATTAATGACTATTTTAGGAAGCTTGTATTCATCCAAACATATTGAATACCGCCGCCTCTGCCACTCAGTTTCAATCCTGCAAGTTGTAATATCGATAAAGAAAGGGTTCAGTGCATCAGCCCGACATTCAACATAAAGCCTACCCTGTTCATCACGAAACTCTTCGAGATGATTTAATTCAATATTCATCTATGATTCCTTCCTTGTTCATCTGAATTAGCCTATTCCTAGTCAAATCCCTGATCGCTCGTTTGGCATAACACCGCAGTGAGTTGGGGCTGCGCCACCCACCCATGTAAACTATGTGATCAATTTCTGTGGCATTATTCTCTAGCGAGCTTGCTGCCTCATAGAGTCGATTAAAGACCGCATGCCTAACCACGTGCCAATGAAACTTATCAACACATTCCAAACGTATATCTTTTGAAATCTTGTTAGCTGAAGAGCAAGATAGGGGACGACCCATATTAGACGATCCATGCGACACAAACAGGAAGTCATGATCCAAGAATACTGTGAAGCCAAGTCTTTTTCCATTTGCCTTTACTCTATACGTGGATACATACTCTTCAATGTACCCGATAACATCTTCGTCTCCCGGACCAAAGTAAAGCAATCGTCCATAGGTTTTAACAAGAGGATTATTTGGCGTCCGTGGATCTACGTAGTTTGCTCCTCTCTCTTCTATACGAACGATTTCAAGCGAAGGATAATCACCTGTAAGATTTATATCTTCCAATCGAAGGGCGAGCGCTTCACCAATTCTAAGACCAAACCTCAGCATCAATCGCCATAAAATATAATTACGCAACTGCAGACCACGCTTTCGTGTGGCGTTGTCCAACCTAGCTTTCAATAATTTCTCGATCAATTGCAGTTCGTCATCAGTTAAATCCTGCGCGATAGCGTCAGCGTTACCGCCAGCCATGACTTCGGACCAAACCTGTTTATGGCTCTCAATAAGCTTAACGTAATTAACATTGCTGTCCACTTGATAACTTACTAACGGAGTGAAGTTCTCCACAAACCACAGCGCGAATGCACTACAGCTGTGAAGCACCTTGGTAACATATCGGCTTATTTGATCACCACCTTGGGATGGCAATATTACGGTTTCGAGCCAGCGCGCGAAGCTCCTGACATTCTTGAAATCAATACCACGCCCTTCTAGCAGCATTACCTCTATATCAACACCATTCTTTCCCGCCCATGTAAAAAGGAATGCCAAATGATAAAATATTGTTCTTATGCTGGATTTAAATCTACGACTACCTAATGAATACGACACTTCGTACACACTTGCACTCACGACAGGTATGAATGTTTTTTCAGCAACCAACATATACCTTGCTAGTTGACCACGAGCAAACTTTATAACTTTGTACTCTAGATATACCCGTTTCGTAGAGGCACTACGATTCGCTAAGTTAATCATGAGCGCTCCTCTCGCCCACGCCAGCTAAGTTCACAAGTTCAACAGCCTGATAAACGTCTACTTCCCGTAAAATAAATTTACCGAAAGAATAATCATTCGCAGCTTTTGACTTTTCTTGACAGAGGAAATTTTCACGCGATCGAAGACGTGGCTGTGAGGCGCTAAATGTTGATGCCTCACAAAAAGAAGGAATAGGGATGGAAATAGTTAGACGCATAGCTCATACCCCGACGAAAGCTCTGTCATGGGGGTACAGATGCCGGGCCGCGGATAATTCCGACGCCTACCTGCTATCCAAAAACCCGAGGTGCTGCATTGGCACTGTTTTTCAAAGTAGACCTGCCTATCGTAATAATCAACCCCTGCATCACAGCTTAGCGACGACGGCGCTGGACGTTCCTCAGACTACACGTATCTAGGCACGCGGCATTAAGGTAAATCATGGATAAAGCCGAAGCTGACCGTCATGACAAAATGCTTGAACTCGCTGAGTTGCTGGCAGAAGTGTTGCAAAAAGCCGTGCCGTCCCTGAGCGAGCAGCAGGTGGAAGAAGCCGGGATCTACATGGCTAAGAATCGCGATGTATTTGCCAAGGCGTTCAAGAGCCAACCGGATGCGTTGTCCGAGTTGCTCAACGCAGCGGCGGAATAAAGTCCGAATTGAACAGGCCCTGAATCAATGATTCAGGGCCTTTTTAATGCCTGATCATCCGTAAAGCAGGCGCTCGGCGAGTTCATCAGCCACACGTGCTGGGGAGCGTTTTTCCGCCTGGGCGTGGGCGTAGATTTCGGTCAGGCGTTTGCCGATGTTGGACAGGTGCGCGGTGATGGTCGGCAGTTCGGCCCCGCTGTGCTTGAGGGCGACGTAGATCAAGCCGCCTGAGTTGATCACGTAATCCGGGGCGTAGAGGATGCCGCGCCCTTCCAGTTGGTCGGCCACTTGCAGGTTGGTCAGTTGCGCGCTGGCGGACCCGGCCACGGCGGCGCAGCGCAGTTGCCCGACGCTGGTGCGGTTGAACACTGCCCCAAGGCCACAGGGTGCGAGGATGTCACAGGGCGTGCTGAGCAAGGCGTCGTTGGCGATGGGGTGCGCGCCCAGTTGTTCCATGGCCAGTTGCACTTTGCCGTGGTCGATGTCGCTGACCAGCAATTCAGCGCCGGCGGCGTGAAGTTGTTCAGCCAGTGCGTAACCGACGTTGCCCAGGCCCTGGATTGCCACGCGCAGGCCTTCAAGGTTGTCGCTGCCCAAGCGGGCCATGGCTGTGGTGCGAATACCGGCGAACACGCCCATGGCCGCATGGGGCGATGGATCGCCTGCGGCGGTGGTGCTGGTAACGAAGCGAGTGTGCTGGGCGATGCAATCCATGTCGGCCACCGAGGTGCCACTGTCGACAGCGGTGATGTAGCGGCCGTCGAGTTGTTCCACGCAACGCCCAAAGGCTTCAAACAGCGCCGCACGGTTTTCCACATGGGCGGGGCGCAGGATGACCGCGGTGCCGCCACCCACCGGCAACCCGGCCAGGGCGGCCTTGTAGCTCATGCCCTGGGCCAGCCGCGCAGCATCGGCCACGGCGCTTTCGTCGTCGGGGTAGGCGATATAGCGACAGCCGCCCAAGGCAGGCCCCAGGCGGCTGTTGTGAATGGCGATGACCGCCTTGAGCCCCGTAACCGGGTCGACGCTCAGGTGCAGCGATTCAAGGCGGGTGCTGTGCATGAGAGCAAACATCGTCAAGCTCCCGAATCACTTCTGGTGTCGCCAAGTATAGGCTTGCGGTAGAAAACTGCCGAAGTGCACTGGAATAAGCCGCCCGGTTTTGCAGGGCTTGCGACATAAGCGCGCGGGAAATTTCTTAAGGCACTGGACGAATATTCCCAGCAAGGCTAAAACGAGGGCATCCGCCGGAGAAAGCAATGAAGCCCCGCCAAGCCTTTTTCGCCTGCCTGCAACGTTCGCCGCCGGCGCTGTTCGAAGCGGCGTTATGGATCGCCGCCGAGCACGATCCTTTGGTGAAGCCGCTGGAGATCCTGCAGAACCTGACCTCACTGCAACAACAGATCAGCCTGAGCATGCCCATGTTGCCAGCGGATGAACTGGGTCAACCGCTGCTGCGGTGCATGAATGACCTGGGGTTCGCCCAGGATGACTTCACACCGCTGCGCCCCGCCGCCGCCCTGCTGGACAAGGTGCTACAGCGCAAACGCGGGCAGCCCTTGGCCATGGGGTTGATTGCCATGGAGTTGGCACGACGCCTGGATATTCCGATGGTTGGCGTCAATTTCCCTGGGCACTTCCTGCTGCGAGTGCCCGGTGCCGATCACCTGCTGGACCCGTGCGGCGGCCGACGCCTGTACCCCAACGATTGCCGAGAGCTGCTGCAACGCCAATATGGCCCCAACCTCACGTTGCAGGCCGACCACCTGCACACCGCCGATCCGCGTTCGATCCTGCAAAGGCTTTCGCGCAACCTGCGCCAATTGCATCTCTCCAACGACAACCCGCTGGCCGCCCTGGTAGACGCCGAGCGCGTGCTGGAACTGGGCAGCGCCAACGCTGCCGACTACCTTGCGAGGGCCAGTCTGTATCAACGCCTGGACTGCCCCAACGCCGAGCGCTTTGACTTGGAACACGCCCTGATGCTCAGCGAAGACCCGATCCAACGCCTGCGCCTGACCGAGCGCCTGGGGCACCTGCCGCCCAACTCAGTGGTGCATTGAATAGCGTGACCATCGGGAGAATCCTCAGTGATTCGCCGGCGCTTTCAGAATATCGCCAGGCAGGGGGCTTACAGGCGCATCGCGCCCTGGCGAACGCACCTGAATAATCAACAATGCCGCCATCACAGCCGGAATCGCGCAAAAGAAGAAAATCTGCTGCACCGGAATATGCATCGCCAGCAACATGCTGCCAAACAGCGGCCCCAGGATCGAGCCGAAACGCCCCACGCCCAACGCCCAGCCCGTACCGGTGGCGCGCACGTGTGCGGGGTAGAAATTGCTAGCGAAGGCATTGAGGGTCAGTTGCCCACCGATGATGCAGAACCCGGCCGCAAACACGCAGGCCACCAGGTAGCGCGGGTTGTCGTGGTTCAGCCCCAGCAGAATGGTACACACCGCCGCTGCCGCCAATACGCCAGACAGCAGGCGCACCTTGCTTTTGAGCCGGTCGGCAAACCAGGCCATGCCGATAGCGCCCAAGGTGCCGGCGAACAGAAACATCGACGTCACCAGATTGGCTTCCTTCAACGCCAGGCCGCTCTCCAACAGCAGCGACGGTAACCAACTGATCATGAAATACAGCAGGATCAGGCTGACAAAAAAGGTCGACCAAATCAGCACGGTCGGACGCGCATAGCCGTTGCGAAACAGCTCCACCACCGTCAGTTTGCTTCCCTGTTCTTGCAGGTTTTCTGCCGCGCTCGCCAGCGGCGGCTGCCAGTCGGGCAGCATACGCCCGGTCACTTTGCGCAATCGCACGTACGGTGGAGCATCCCGCAGCAAGCGCGGCAAGGACTCAGGCAACAGCCACACCAGAAACGGAAACAGCAGCAACGGTGTGACGCCACCGGCCAGGAACACCGCCTGCCAGCCGAAGTTGTCGATAAACCCCGCCGCCACGAACCCACCGGCCGCACCGCCGAACGAGAAACCGCACGCCGCCAAGGTCACCATCAAGGTGCGCAGGCGCGGCGGGGAATACTCCGACATCAACGCCATGGCGCTGGGCATCGCACCGCCCATGCCGATACCGCAGATAAACCGCGCAGCCATGAGGGAGGTCAGTGAGTTGGCGAACACCATCAGCAGGGTCAGGCAGGCATAGATCAACACGCAGCCCAGCAGGATGCGCCGCACGCCAAATCGGTCAGCCAGAGGCGTTACCAGCAGCGAGCCCAATGTGAGCCCCAACAGGTTGGCGCTGAACACGGGGCCGAACGCGGCTTTTTCCAATCCCCAATCCGACGCCAGGGCCGGCACCACGTAACCTAGCACCTGGGCATCGTAGCCATCGGTGACCAGTAGCAGAGCCAGCAACAGGAGGATCAACCACTGATAGCGCGACACCGGACGGGCGTCGAGTGCCGCGCGAAAGCTGGCAATCTGATTGTGCATCGCAAGGTACCTGTTTATTTTTATTTGAAGTGACACAAATCCAATGTGGAAGGGGGCTTGCTCCCTCTCACATTGGGTTCTGTGCAAACCTGAACATCACGGGGTATCAGGTTGATTCGCGGGATGGGCCTGAATAAACGCCGGATGCTGCGCCGCCAACCCGGCCACCCGCCCAATGCGCGGATAAGCCGCCAACGGCACCTTGAAGCGCTCCGCCGCATAGAGCTGGGGAATCAGAAACGCATCCGCCATCCCAGGCTGTTCGCCAAAGCAAAACCCGGTATCGCCAATCAACTGTTCCACCGCGCCCAGCCCCTGGCTGATCCAGTGGCCGATCCACTCCAACACCTTGGCCTCATCGTGCCCCCATTGGCGCAGTAGGTTCTGGGTGCTGGAGTTGTGCAGCGGGTGGATATCACAGCCGATGATCGACGCCACCGCGCGCTCGTGTGCGCGGGTGGCCAGGTCTTTGGAGAGCAGCGGCGCCTGTGGATAACGTTCGTCCAGGTACTCGATGATCGCCGGCGACTGAATCAACAGCTCGCCGTCATCGGTGCGCAAGGCCGGCACACGGCCTTGCGGGTTGATAGCCAGGTACTCCGGCTGACGATTGGCACCGCCTGCCGGGGCCAACAGGTTCACCGGTATCGCCGTGAAATCCAGGCCCTTGAGGGCCAAAGCGATACGCACCCGGTACGACGAAGTGGAACGATAGTAGGTATAGAGTTCCATCACCCTGCCCTCTTAACGTGCGGCGACCACAGTGCCACGGCATTCGCCGAAGCCGATGGAGGCGAACCCTTCGCGGGTGCAACGGGCACGCAGGATGACTTCATCACCATCCTCCAGGAACCTGCGCACTTCGCCCGACGGCAATTCGATGACCTTCTTGCCGCCTTCGGTCATCTCCAGGAGGCTGCCGAACTGCCCGGCCTCAGGGCCGGACAAAGTGCCGGAACCGAACAGATCACCCGCCTGCAACTGACAGCCGTTGACGCTGTGGTGTGCCACCAACTGCGCGACGGTCCAGTACATATGCAGGCTGTTGCTCAGGGCCAGGCGATGGGCCGGCAATTTCTGTTCGCGCATGGCAGCGGTGGTCAGCAGCACTTCCAGTTCGATATCCAGCGCACCGGCGGCCTGATCACGTTTATCCAGCAAGTACGGCAGTGGTTGAGGGTCGCCCTCGGGACGAGCGGGTTGCGCCTTGCGGAACGGCTCCAGCGCTTCGGCCGTGACGACCCAGGGCGAAATCGTGGTGATGAAGCTTTTCGACAGGAACGGCCCCAGCGGCTGGTATTCCCAGGCCTGAATGTCCCGCGCGGACCAGTCGTTGAGCAGGCAGAAGCCGGCGATGTGCTCGGCGGCATCGCCGATGGCAATCGAGTCGCCCATGGCGTTGCCCTGGCCGATCCAGATGCCCAGCTCCAGCTCGTAGTCCAACCGTGCACAAGGGCCGAAGGTCGGCTCGGTCTGGCCAGCGGGCAGGGTCTGGCCCTTGGGACGGCGCACATCGGCGCCGGAAGCGCGAATGGTCGAAGCGCGGCCGTGATAACCGATCGGCACGTACTTGTAGTTGGGCAGCAAAGGGTTGTCGGGGCGGAACAGCTTGCCGACGTTCTGCGCGTGCTCGATGCCTACATAAAAGTCGGTGTAGTCGTTGATCCGGGCCGGCACATGCATCTGGCAATCGGCGGCACGGTGCAGCACCTGCGCCTCACGCGCTTGCAGCGGGCTGCCTTCACCGAGCAACTCCAACAGGCGTTCCCGCAGGGCAACACGCGGGCCACGGCCCAGTTCGAAAAACGCGTTCAACTGCCCGCCCGCTGTCGCTTCAACCGCTCGGCGTGCTTCACCTTCAAATGCATCCAAAGCGGCCTGCAGGTCGAAAATATAGTTGCCAATCGCCACGCCACTGCGGGGGGCCGAACCGTTGATGCTGAACACGCCCAGTGGCAGGTTCTGCAGTGGAAAGTCGCGGTGACCGTTGGCGCAGGCCACCCAGCTGCGGGTAGAAGTGGGCTGAGTCATGGGTTATCTCCGGTTCGGGTTGAAGGTGTTGGGCAGCGAGGCCCAGCACGCGTCGTAAGCAGGTTGTAGTTGCGGGCAGTCCAGGGCGAACTGAGTGGGACGCAGCACTTGGCTGGTCTCGAACATGAAGGCCATGGTGTTATCGATCTTGTGCGGCGCCAACTCGACGTTGATGGCCTTGGTGCAGGTCTCGCCGTCCGGACCGTGAGCGCTCATGCAACTGTGCAGTGACGCCCCGCCCGGCAGGAAGCCTTCGGCCTTGGCGTCGTAGGCGCCCTGGATCAGGCCCATGTATTCGTTCATCAGGTTGCGGTGGAACCACGGCGGACGGAAGGTGTTTTCGGCCACCATCCAGCGTGGCGGGAAGATCACGAAGTCGAGGTTGGCCAGGCCGTGCACGCTGGTAGGCGAGGTCAACACGGTAAAGATCGACGGGTCCGGGTGATCGAAACTCACGGTGCCGATGGTATTAAAGCGGCGCAGGTCGTATTTGTACGGCACGTTGTTGCCGTGCCAGGCGACCACGTTCAGCGGTGAATGGTTGAGTTCACAGGCCCAGAGTTCACCGAGGAATTTCTGAACCAGGGTTGTAGGCTGCTTCAGGTCTTCGTAGTGGGCAACCGGAGTGAGGAAGTCGCGTGGGTTGGCCAGACCGTTGCTGCCAATTGGGCCAAGGTCCGGCAGACGCAGCGGCGCGCCGTGGTTTTCCGCCACATAACCGCGTGCGTGCGCATCCAGCAGTTCGACGCGGAATTTAAGACCGCGCGGCAACACCACGATTTCCAGCGGCTCAACATCCAGCACACCGAGTTCGGTGGCGACACGCAAGCGGCCCTGCTCGGGGACGATCAACAGTTCGCCATCAGCATTGAAGAACACGCGTTCCATCGAGCGATTGGCACGGTAGGTGTAGATGCTGATGCCTGAAGGCTTTTCTGACCCGGAGTTAGCCACCATCCCAACAAGGCCGTCGATGAAGTCCGTCGACTCACTCGGAATATCCAGCGGGTTCCAGCGCAGACGATTGGGCGTGACCGCGCCCAATGGGCCACCGGCCAGTTGCCGTTCCAATTTGACGAACGCCGGGTGATTGGCCGACGGCTGGATGCGGTACAGCCAAGTGCGGCGGGCTTCGCTGCGCACCATGGTGAAGGCAGTGCCGGAGAACAGTTCGGTATACAGCCCGTAGGGCGCTTTTTGCGGGGCGTTCTGGCCGACCGGCAATGCGCCGGGAAGTGCTTCGCTGGCGAATTCATTGCCGAAGCCCGAAAGGTATTCGAGGTTCATGGAGCATCCTCTGTACGGAAGTTGTTTTTATCGTAATCGAGTTACGCATAACGTAATTTGATCACTATCGACCGTCAAGCTATAAAGACGCCCATTCATCTCTCGGATCCTCGCCCTTCCATGGAAAAGCCTCGCGACACCGGTAAACAAAAAGTCCGCTCGGCCGAAGTGGGCACCGATATCCTCAAGGCCCTGGCCGAGTTGTCGCCCGCCACGTCGCTGTCGCGCCTGGCCGAACATGTGCAAATGCCGGCAAGCAAAGTTCACCGCTACCTGCAGGCGTTGATCGCGTCGGGTTTTGCCGAACAGAACACCGCCACTAACCACTATGGCCTGGGCCGCGAAGCGCTGCGGGTGGGCTTGGCGGCGCTGGGCAGCATGGACGTGCTGAAAGTCGGCGCGATGCCCCTGGCCGAGTTGCGCGACGACTTGAATGAAACCTGCTTTTTAGCGGTGTGGGGCAACCAGGGCGCGACCGTGGTGCACATCGAACCGGCGGTGCGTGCGGTTACGGTGGTGACGCAGTTGGGCTCGGTATTGCCGCTGCTCAGTTCGTCCACCGGACTGGTGTTCAGCGCGTTCCTGCCAACGCGGGAAACCGTGGAATTGCGCGAGCGTGAGATCCAGGCCGGTATCGCCCATGCCCTGGCGGACGACCAAACCTACGCCACCACCTGCGAGCAGATCCGCAGCCGTGGCCTGCACTTTGTGCATGGCCTGCTGATGCCGGGGGTGGACGCGCTGTCAGCGCCGGTGTTCAACGCGGTCGGGAACGTGGCGGCGGTGATGACCGTGGTCGGCCCCACCTCGCTGTTCCACGCCGACGAAAATGGCCCGGCGGCGCAGCGTCTGCTGGCGGCGACCCAGGCCGTGAGTTGGCGGATGGGCTATCAACCCTGAGCTAGTCGTGCCATTGGGTCAGGGCCTGCACGACACGGTTCTCCAACGCGCGAATGGGCGCGGCGTCACTCACGTAGTTATTGCTGATCATCGAGAACACTAGGCGCCGCCCCTCGGCATCGGTGATATAGCCGCTCAACGATGACACGCCGGCCATGGAGCCGGTCTTGGCGTGCAGGTTGTTTTCAGCTGCGGTGCCGCGCAAGCGATAGCGCAGGCTGCCGCCGGTCATACGGTCGGCGTTGCCGGCAATCGGCAAGGCGTTGTACCAGGCCTCGAACCACGGTTGTTTCGCGGTCGCGAGCAGCAGGTCCGTGAGGTTCTGCGACGACACCAGGTTACGCCGCGACAAGCCCGAGCCGTCCACCTGGACCAGCGTCGACGGGTGCATTCCCTGGCGTTTCATAAACGCCGCTACCGCTGCCACACCCGCCTGCGCTGTGCCCGCGTTGGCGGTCTTGCGCCCCATGGCTTTGAGCAACGCCTCGGACATGTTGTTGTTCGAGAGTTTGAGTAGTGGCGTGATCAGTGCCTGCAACGGTGCCGACTGATGCTCCGCCAGCACCCTGGCCGTCGCCGGGCTTGCACCGCCAATCACCCTGCGCCCCATCACCTGGATGCCCTGCTGCGCCAATGCCTGCTCGAACAGATTGGCTACCAGTTGCGTCGGCTCCCACACACTGACCCACTGCCGGCTTTGTTTGCCCGGCGCCAGCGCGCCAGTGAGTTGCAGCACGTTGGTGCCGTGCTGACGAGTGATGCCATAGCTGTTGCCGGGGCCGCTGATGGCGCGGTTACTGAGTTGTACGTAATCAGTAGGCGGGCTTATAGAAACATTCACCGGCTGGCCGGAAATGACCGACGCCTTGGCCGTGACGATCAAGGTGCCCGCGTCAAAATCCGTATTGGGCGATACCGTCAGCGCGGAAATCTGCGCACCGTAGTAGGTGCTTTCGTCATCCTGGGCCCAATCAACGCCCAAGCGCTCGGCGTCGAACCAGGTGTCGTCGAACACCAAGTCACCCTGCACCTGGCGCACGCCCTGGCTCGCCAGTTGGGCGGCCAATGCCTGGTAGTCGGAAAACTGTGTGGTCGGGTCGCCAAGGCCACGCAGGTAGAGGTTACCGGTCAGGCGCTCGCCTTGTTGCGGGCCGTCGCTCAACAGTTGCGTGGAGAACCGATACTGGGGCCCCAGCACATCCATTGCCGCCGCCGTGGTCAGCAATTTGAGGTTGGACGCGGGAACCAGGCGTGTGCGCGGGTTGTGCTGATACAGGGTGCTGCCACTGCGGGCGTCGCGCACCATGACGGAAACCGTGGCGCCGTTGAGGACAGGATCGGCCAGCAGGTGATCCAGTGTTGAAGGCGTGGACGGCGGCGAAACACTCGCACAGCCGCCCAGTAAAACGCTCAGGCACAGCAGGTGTAGCCATCTTCCAAAGTGCATCAGTACCGTGTTCCGCAAAGCCATTAATGGCCGCAACGCTAACAGCTCCGTACCTTTGTGGCGAGCGGGCTTGCCCCGCGCTGGGTGGCAAAGCCGCCCTTACTGATGCCGCCGCGTTCTTTCAGGAACACCGCAGAGTCTGTTTTGGGACTGCTTCGCAGCCCAACGCGGGGCAAGCCCGCTCACCACAGGAAGCCTGCCCACCACAAGGAGCACACTTGCCATAGGGAGCCCGTCAGGTTTTAGAACTCCAGGGTACTGGACACCGACACCTGCCGCGCATCACTAATGGACACAAACAACCGGCTGGCCGCGGAGGTGTAGTAGGTGCGGTCGAACATGTTCTTCACGTTGAGCTGGAACTTGACCTTCTGCCCTTCGATCTTGGTGTCGTAGGTGGCAAACGCGTCGGCCACGGTGTAACCCGGCAGATCGAAATCGTTGGCGGCGTCGCCGGCGCGTTCGCCGACGTAGCGTGCACCCGTGCCCACGCGCAGTTGATCGCCACCAAAAATGCTGCCGAAGTCATAGGCCACCGACAGCGAGCCGGTGTGCTTGGCCACGTTTTGCAGGCGGTTGCCTTGCAGGGTCGGGTCTTTGTCCTTGATGTCTTCGGCGTCGGTGTAGGCGTAGCTGCCGATCACGCTCCACTTGTCGGTCAACTGGCCGCTGGCATCCAGTTCCAGACCACGGGACCGCACCTGGCCAGCGATGCTGTAGATGGTGTTCGCGAGTGATCCCACCGACACCAGCACGTTGCGCTTGTCGATGTTGAACAGTGCCGCGCTGGCGGTGATGCGTCCTGGAATATCGAGCTTGGCGCCCAACTCCCACGACTTGGATTCTTCTGGCGTAAGGTCACCGGTCAGCGTGCTGCCATCGGCCAGGGCGGCGATGGTGGAGTTGGGTTTAAACGACTCGGTGTAGCTGCCGTAGAACGACAACTCATCGGTGTAGCGATACACCAGCCCCGCACGCGGCACCCAGGCCTGGCCGTTGCCATTGGTGTTGGCCTTGAACGGCACGCCTTTGCCGGCGTATTGGTCGTACATCTGGTAGCGCGCGCCCGCGACAAAAATCCACTGGTCGGTGAGATGAATCGCGTCCTGGAAGAACAGCGAGTCGCTGCGCAACAGGTCGGTCTGGGCGCTGTCGGCGGCGCTGACCGTGGTGCCCGCGACTTCGTTGCCGTACACCGGGTTGTTGTAGTTGAACGTCGTGCGCGAGGCCTGGCGAATCAGGTCGGCGCGGTAGATCTTGCGGTACTCATCGTCCATGCCGAATACCAGATCATTCTGCAGGCCAAACACATTGACCTTGCCTTCCAGGCTGACGGTGGTGAAGCGGTCGGTGGTGATCGCGCCCTGAGTGCCGTCCATCTTGCGGGTCAGGGTTCCATCCGTGTTTACCGCGCTGACGCGCACTTGGCTGGCGTCGTAGGTTTCGCGATTCCAGCTGTAGCCGAAGTGGGCTTTCCAGTCGTCGTTCAGGTCGTGGTCGGCTTCGAAGCGGTAAAGGTCGGAGCGGCCTTCCATGTTGTTGAACGGTTCATCCAGGCGCCGGGTGGATGGAATGTCCAGCGGATGATTGGACTTGTCGATGGCGGTGCCACGGTCGAACGGCGAGAGAAACTCGCGGTGTTCGTAGGCGAACAAGAGCTGGGTGCTGTCGCCGTACCAGGCCAGGGACGGCGCGACCAAGGTCTCGCGGTGGGTGCCGAAATTGCGCCAGTAGTCTTCGTCTTCATGATCGACGATCAGCCGATAGGCCAGGCCCGAGTCACCGATGGGGCCGGTGGTGTCGAGGCCACCACCGCTGCCGTTCTTGCCGTTGCCGAAGGTCGAGCCGCGCACGGTCAGGGCAGTGGATTGGGTCAGTTCGGGCTTTTTGCTGACGATGTTCACCACGCCGCCCGGATCCTGGATGCCATACAGCAGCGACGACGGGCCCTTGAGCACTTCGACACGCTCCGCCGTGGCATTCAAGGCGCGGCCCTGCACCACCGGCATGCCGTCACGCATGATCGAGCCGTTACGGTTGTCGCCAAAGCCGCGCAGCATCACGGCGTCCTGGGTGCTGGCCAAGGTGTTGGCCTGGGTGATGCCGCTGATATTGCCCAGGGCGTCATCCAGGTTGCGTGGGGTCTGGTCGCGCAGCACTTGGGCCGGCACCACGTTGACGGTTTGCGGGGTTTCCAGCAGCAGGGCACGGGAGCGCATCACCGAACTGGTGGGTGGCGGCTGGTAGCTGGTGCTGTCCTGGGTTTGGCCGACGCCACTGATGGTGGTAGCGCCAAGGTTGACTGCGCCATCGGTCGGCACCGGCTCAAGCGCCAGCGTGCGGGCGTCGATCTGGCGGAAGGTGAAGCCGGAGTTGCCCAGCAAGCGTTGCAGGGCCTGGGTCGCGCTCATCTGTCCGCTCACGGCCGGGGCGCTGAGGCCGTAGGGCGCTTCATCGGTGTAGATCACGCTGATTCCGGTGACCCGGCTGAAATCACTCAGAGCCTGGGGCAGCGGTTTGGCAGCCAGGGCAAACGTGAACTGAGCGCTTTGCTGCTCCTGCGCCTGAGCCACGCACAGGGGCAGCAAGGCCAACCCCGATACCGCCAATACCGAGGCTCCCAGCCACTGTTTAACCAAACCGCCCGCCGTCGACTTCATGCTGTGAGAACCCGTGTAGAAAACGCTGTTAATGCGAATAGATCGCAGTTTCAAGCACTACACGGATGGGCCACCGGTTTACCTCACGTTTATTTGCAAATATTTTTCTTATTGCGCCTGAATGCGAAAGCCAAAGCGCGGGAAGTGCACGTGCACGGTGCCGCCACGCGGGTCGGTGCGGCGCAGGATCAGCTCTTCGCGCCCGGCAAAGAGCAATTCGCCGGCGACCGGGTCGACGCCGTAGTCGATGGCGCCGATGGTCACCTGCTGGCCGGCCTTGAAGCCATTCAAGTCCTCGAACACCTCGTCCGGCAGCGGCGCCGGTGTGGCGTCGCGCGCAATCTCCAACGCCTGCTCGGCAGTCATTTGGCTGGACGTGCCGTGACCAAAACCAAGCACACGCCCCAGCCACGCAGATACGGCCGGATACGCGTCCACCAACGGCGCGGTTACCGGCGTGGCCTTGAGGAACCACAACGGATGGGCCATAGCAAAGTCGGCAATCGACGGCTCGCCAAACAGGAAGTCCCCCGACTCACGCTGCAGTTGCTGCTCCAGCCGCGCCATGATCGCCGGCCATTGGTGCTTGGCCAGCTCAGTCGGCAGCTTGCTCGCGGTGCCGCCACTGAACAGCGCGGCGCGGTCGGCAAGAAACGCCTTGATCGCTTCCGGTGGCAGCTTGCCAAAACGCACCGCCACCGATTCTGGCTGGAACACCAGGCTCACCGCGTGGGCAAACACCACGCTGTCGGCCCAAGTGGCGAAGGTTTGGGTGATCATTTCCTGGCCCAGCGGGAACAGCGCCGGCGCGGCTTTTTCCTGCTCAAGGCGACGGGCAATCAAGGCGGTGTCGCAATAGATATCGGCGCCCACTTGCAGCACTGGGGTTTTGCGATAGCCGCCGGTGAGGGCCGTCAGGTCCGGCTTGGGCATCACCGGCGAGATATGCACCGAATGCCAGGACAAACCTTTGAAACCCAGCAGCAGCCGAGCTTTTTCCGCGAATGGGGAGGTTGGGTAGTGGTGCAGGATGAGTTCAGACATGCCGGGGTCCACTTGGAAAAATGAACCCGCAGCTTAGCGCGCAACGGGCTATGGCGGCGTGATGGGAACCCATCAGTCAGATCAATGAGCCCTGCGCCGCCAAACACTCCTTGGCACTCTTCTTCAGCTTCTTGATCAACCGCTCCTGGCGCAGCGCCTCGCCCTTGCTTGCGCATTGCTCGGTGTATACCAGCGCCACGGCCGGGCTGGACAGGAAGAACCGCGCGCCCTTGCCGCTCTGGTGCGTGGCGAAGCGGCGCAGCGGATCATTGCTGATGCCGCAATACAGCGAGCCATTGGCGGCGCGCACCAGGTAGACGAACCAGGGCTTGGGTGGAGGAAGATCAGTCACAGGTCATGTCGGCAAGCCAGAGGAGCGCCAATCTTATCAACGCCCGGCCTGAAATGCCTTGAGGCCTTTGCGTGCCTGGGCGCGGACGGCATTTTTCAAGGCCGGCGACCAGCCCAGCAACAGGCCCTTGATGCCCAACGCCTGGCGCGACCAGCGCCACAGGTCGAAGTGGTCGTGGTGCTCACAGATCTTGCCGTCGCGGAACACGAACCGCGCGCCGATATCGTTGACCACGGTGTTGCCGGTGGCACTGAACAGGTAAGTCGCCACCCAATGCGCACTGCCGGTGGTGTCATCGCTGCGTACATGGTCGAACGTCAGGGAGAAATCCTTGGCCCGCGTGGTCAGCATGCGCCACATGTCGCCCGCATCACGGCCGCGCAATTCGCCGAAGGCCGGGTCGCTGAACACAACGTCGTCGGTGTAGCAGGCGGCCATGGCCTCGGCGTCCAGGCGCTGGAAGGCGCTGTAAAACTCAGTAATCAAGGCGTTGTGGGCATCACTCATGGGCAGCTTCCAAACCTGGGGTTGTAGGCCGCTCAAGATAGTCTGCGCACCGGCAAAACTCTATCGGCATTTGCACAGGTGATGACGGCCCAAACCTTAGGGCACCATGCCGCAACTGCGGGCGTAGGCGAACAGGTCGACGTCGGTGGAAATGCACAGCCGGCTCATGGCCGTGCTTTTCTGTTTACTGATCGTGGAAATACTGCGATTGACCCGCGCGGCGATCTGGCTGACGGTCATGCCGCTGGCGAGCATGCGCACCACTTCGCGTTCCTTGCTCGACAATTGCGGCTGTTGCGACTGATCCCCCGTGCCTGCCTCCTCCATCTGCGCGCGCAGGCATTCACTGGCGAAGGTCTGGCCCTTGATCACGGTGCTGATCGCAATCGGCAGCTCCCGGGCCGACGCGCTCTTGGCGACGATCGCCCGCGCGCCATGGGCGAACGACGCACGCAGCGTCGCGACATTGGCAAACATCGTGACCAGGATCACCGGCAAATCCGGATACTGGCGGCGCAACAGGCCCAGCAGTCCGTAACCGTCCGCCTGCTGACCGCCCGGCATGGCGAAGTCGGTCACCAGCACATCACAGGCGACGGTCTCCAATAACCGGAGCAATTCATCGGGCCCATCGGCCTCGCCAACCACTTTGCATTTACCGCCCGCCTCAATCACCACCCGTTGGCCGATACGCACAATGGGATGATCGTCGGCAACAATTACACGAAGCATAAATACCCACGAATGATGGCAAAATGAATTCGCGCAAAAATACCCCTGTCCAAGCGGCTCAACAACTACCTGACGCGACACGTTTCGGACCGCGCCCAGCAATTGATAGCCAATAACTTCATGCCTACAAGATAAAAAGAAATTACCTACATCCAAAACTTAGTACACATCCGAACAGCATCTTGCGAACTTCCAGGCAGCACTATTCATAACCGACTCAGATAACGGATGTAGACATGCAAGTTGCGCTGAAACGCTTGCAAATGCGGGGTACTGGCCAAGACGCCTCGGGCTTTGACATGCGCGATCAGTTGCTCGCCACTCAATTCCAGGTCAGCGCCCCCCACGAACGCCAGACTCCCCACCAGACGGTGCAGGCGCTCTACCACCAATGGCGCATCGGCGCTGGCCCGGGCCTGGTCAAGCAAAGCGTCATCTTCCCGTGCTTCATTGATCAGGCTGACCAGCACGCGGTTCACCACCTCATCACTGCCGAAAATCTCGATCAGGCTGCTGCGTGTCGGCCAGGCGGTATGGCGCGCACCATCAGCGGGGCCTTCCATCAACGGTGGCGAGAGTAAAGGTGTCAACTTCAGGACAGGTACTGGATTAAAAAATACCCTTGTCACCAGACTCACCTCAATGCGCTTACATTAATTTTCAAGCCCATGGGTTCTCGGCACACATCGTGAGTGGGTGAAAGGCTTTAACAGCCAACCGAGAACAACGTGCGACACTTGCGTGACACTCACATGACCATTAATAAGCAGCGACAAATAACGGTTTACCTATGAACCTGGCGATACAACAACTACGAAAAACACTAACTTTCCTACAAATTTGATCATTAATTCCCACGCACTTAGGTAGGAATAACGCCGGCCAGGATTGTCGTAAAAGTTGTATTTCCCCGCCCCCACCCGGCAGCTAAATTGCCGTCACCCCGCAAAGAGGGAATGGACTTGCTGCCACCGGCGAGCCCAATCAAACACAACCAGCCGCCCTGATCACCGTCCTCCTTGAAAGATCGGACGATGCGGTGTGCGCGCCTTTATCAGCCAGCCCTGTAGTGGAATGTATTGAAATGAACAAATCCCTGACCCTGTTGAGCTCTGTCCTGCTGCTCGCCAATGCGCTGCCGACGTTTGCCGCCAGCAGCGTGGACATGACAGTAACGGGCGTAATCACGCCCAGCGCCTGTACGCCCAGCCTGCCGGGAGCTGTCGATTTCGGAAAGATCTCAGCCAAAGACCTGAATGCCGACGCCCAAACCCGGCTTCCTGACCAAACCATAAAACTGTCGGTCAGTTGCGAGGGTTCGACACTGTTTGCCATCACGCCCTTCGACAACCGCACCGGTTCCTCTACCCAAAACAGTGCTTTTGGCCTGGGCCTGATCAACGACACCGAGAAACTGGGCAGGTATTTCCTGACCATGCGCAACCCAGTGGCTGACGTAGCCTCAACCTTGCTGAGTACGCGCGGCGAAGGTCGCTGGGGAGAGCTATTTGACGACGATGCGGTCGTGCCTAACGCCTTGATCGCACTGGGTAGCTTCGACGCTACCAACGGCTGGCTGCCGCACCCACTGCAAGACATGAGTGTGGAAGTGGTGCTCAACACCGCCATCGCGCCAGCCAAATCTCTAACACTCACCAACGAGGTGCAGTTGGATGGTTCGGCGACCTTTGAAGTGAAGTACCTGTAACGCCCACCCAACGTCCTTCCACCCCGCTCAATGGTGATTGCCCTATGAACCTATGTGCCACTCGCACTGCGCTGCTATTGCTGTTCACTCCCGTCGTGTTTGCCTCCAGCAATACCGACCTCAGCGTGAGCGGCACGATTACGCCCAGCGCCTGCGCGCCGCTGATTTCCGATGGCGGCATGGTCGACTTCGGAAAAATGTCGGCAAAGTCGCTCAATGCCGACCAGCACACCTCCCTGCCCAACCAAAGCATGCATGTAAGTGTGCGCTGTGAAGGCCCCACTTTTTTCACCCTCAACACCATCGATAACCGCGCCGGCACGTCGGCCAACCATGATCGGTGGCATGGCTTGGGGATGACGCCCAATGACGAAAAAATCGGTGGGGCAAGCTTTCACCTTTACACCCCCGTTGCGGATGGCGTCGCGGTACGCATGATTAATTCAGAGGATGGCGGCGTCACCTGGAGACCCGCCAATGAGTTGAATCACCTGTGGCTGACCACGATCGCGAAAAGCGGTGAAGAGACGCCCATCGCCGCCCAGGAGTTTGACGCCGAGATCCGTCTGTATACCCACGTTGCCCCTTCGGAGCGCTTGACCCTGTTGGACGAAGTCCCCATCGACGGTCACGCCACCATCCAACTCAAGTACCTGTAATTACCCATTATCGAAAGGAATCAGTTCGCCATGAAAACCCTGCTCAGTACCGTCGCAGCCAGCGTGATGCTGGTGACCGGCGCGACCGCCTTCGCAGCCTCCACCGTCGACCTGGCGGTCAAGGGCCTGATCGTTCCCAGTGCCTGCACGCCCACCCTATCCGGCGGCGGCATCATCGATCACGGCAAAATCTCCGCCAAGGACCTGCGCCCGAACAACCCAACGCTCATCGGCACGCACACCCTGATTATTGAAGTGAATTGTGATGGTCCGACCACGTTTGCCCTGAACTCAATCGATAACCGGAAAGAATCGGCACTGATGAGCACGCTGTTCGGCCTGGGCCTGATCAACGGCACGCAAAAACTGGGGTGGTTCACGCTGATTTTGCAGAACGCCATCGCCGACGGCGCCCCAGTGAAAACCATCGCCTCCGGTGATGGCGGCAAGACGTGGTACGAAGAAAGGTTCTGGGACCCAGGCCTCTACATGTCGGTGGCAGCCACAAGTGACACCTCGACGCCAGTACCCGCTACGGAATTGGTGGCTGACCTGCAGGTGAACACCTCGATCGCCCGCACCGACGGCCTGGACCTGACCAACGAGGTCACCCTGGATGGTTCGGCCACCCTGGAAGTGAAGTACCTGTAACGCCAGGGCGACCATGCTCAGGCATGGTCGCCTTTACGTACGGCCACCGTCCTCCAGCCAGTGATCCCCATGAACCTGCAGCCCAATCTTTTTGCCGTCCTGCTCACACTGACCTTCGCCGCACCGACAAGCGCAGCATCGATAGTCGACGTCACGGTGACCGGCAGGCTCACCCCGGACGCCTGCCACGTCGAGCTGTCGGAAGAAGGCATTGTCGACCACGGCAAGATTCCCACGCATACCCTCAACAGCGATGAATTCACCGTGCTGCCAAGCCAGCTACTGGAACTCTCCGTGCAATGCGCGCGGCCCATGCTGTTTGCGCTGGCGGGCATCGACAATCGCGCGGAATCAGCACTGACGCCGGATGTTTTCGGCCTGGGTCGAAATATTCATGCCCCCGATGAGCGCATGGGCAGTGTGGCGCTTTTCTATCGCAACCCGGTGGGCGATGGGCAGCCCATGCAGGTGCTGGTGTCCACCGATGGCGGTGAAACCTGGGCCGCGCGGCCCGACGCCGAGCCAAAGGCCTATGCCGGTTTCGCGCTATCGGGTGACCGTCAGCCGGACTTCATCCGCCAACTGGACGCCCAATTGCACGTAGAAACGTCCATCAACTTTTCAAACTACCTGACCCTGGATCAAGAGGTGCCCTTGGACGGGTCGATCGTCCTGGATCTGCGCTACTTCTGATTCTTCTTTTGCCCAATGGAACCCCGTCATGACGACGTTACTTTTGAACATCGCGGCCCTGACACTTCTGTTCAGCCTGAATGCCCGGGCCGACGGAATGGTCCCCGACACCTCCGTGGTGATCGTGCATGAAAGCGAGGGCGAGGCCAGTGTTTCGGTGACTAACACCGACAGCCAACTGGCCCTGCTGCACGTCACCCTCGAAAACATTCCGGAAGACACAGAGCCGTTGTTGGTGGTCACTCCCCCGCTGGCGCGCGTCGACCCCGGCAAATCGCAACTGGTGCGTTTCATTTTGCAGGCGCAGCAGCCGCTGATGACGCAGCGGCTCAAACGGGTGATTTTCGAAGGCATGCCCACCGGCCGAGCCGCCACCAAAGCAGGGCATGCCCGCGTCGGCGTGACCGTGCGTCAGAACCTGCCGGTGATCATTCATCCCGAAGGGCTGGCGCCCAATCGCACGCCCTGGACCGGTTTGACCTGGGCCCTTGAGAACAACCAATTGCAGGTCAGTAATGACACGCCGTATGTGGTGCGACTGGCCCAGGAACTGAGCCTGCTTCCGGGTAACGGCAAGGCGATGCTGCCGCGCACCTACGTGTTGCCGGGCGAGCGATTGCGTGTACCGGTAACCGGCACCGGCGCCCAAACTGTCCGGCTGCAACCGGCCACCCTCTATGGCTTCGCGGTGGCCGCCTACGAAGCCCCTATCACCGTGCTCTAACGAAAAAAACAGACGCTCGCGCCTGTAAATACGAAGTGACGGCGCAATGACCGTCACCGCGACGCACAGACGTCCAACACTTAATGCCTTTGGTGAAAACAGTCGTGAATGATCGTGACGGCAAAGCCGTGCCCGCCGCACCCACCCACCTTGCCCTGCCGGCGTGGCTGTTAACTTGCGCCCTGCTCCCTGAAGTGACCTGGGCCGATGCCGATTCCGGTTTCGATTCCAAGACCCTGAGCCAGCGCGGCATTGATCCGCAACTGGCCAGCCTGCTGCTGGAAGCTCCGCGCTTTACCGCTGGCAAACACGCGGTGACGCTGCGGGTCAACGGCCAAAACCGTGGTCGTCTGCAAGCCCGTTTCGATCAACAGGGTGCCCTGTGTTTCGACCGCACGTTACTGGACGCCGCCAACCTGGTGATCCCGGACGACAGCGGCAAATGCCACGACTTTCTCGCCCAATTTCCCCAGAGCCTGATCGAACCCGACCCGGCCACCCTGACGGTGTCGCTGGTGGTGCCGACCGAGGCCCTGCGACCGCTGAAACAGGATGTCTCGGGGTATCAAGCCGGCGGCATCGCGGCCTTGCTCAACTATGACCTGAGCGGTTTCTACAATCAGTTGGGCGATGACACCAACCGCTTCGGCTCGGCCAATACCGAAGTTGGCTTCAACGCCGGCGACTGGATCGTGCGCAGCCGCCAGGTGCAGACCTGGCAGGACGGCCTGTCGCGCAGTACCCACCTGGAAGCCTACGCCCAGCGCACCTTCGCCCAGCATCAGGCGGTGCTGCAAGCCGGGCAGATCAGCCTCTACAACCCGGTGCTGTCCGGGGCGCAGATCAATGGCGTGCAGGTGTTCACCGAGCAGGCACTGCTGGACCAGGAGCAAGGTGCGACCATCGAGGGCATCGCCAACAGCCCGGCGCAGGTCGAAGTGCGGCAGAACGGCGCGTTAATCCACTCAACGGTAGTCCCCGCCGGCCCGTTCGCCTTGCGCGATGTGCGGCGCTTGAACACCCGCTCGGACGTCGAAGTGACTGTTCGGGAAAGCACCGGCGAGGAGCGCCGTTTTACCGTGCCGGCAGCGATGCTTGGCCTGGGCCTGCCGGCAGCCGGTTATTCGGTGGGCGCAGGTCGCGTACGCAATATAGGAGACGCCAAAGGCGATGACCCCTGGGTTGTCAGCGCCGGCTGGAACGGCGCCGTGCACCCGCAAGTCTCGGTGGGCGGCGGCCTGCTCGCGGCCAGCGAATATCGCGGCGTGGGCGCAAGCCTGGCCTGGCTGCCAGGGCTCGACAGCCAAGTGCAACTGGCCAGCCAGTTCTCCGATGCGCAGTCCCACGACAAGGCCCAAGGCATGCAGACCGACCTCGCATGGTCCCAGCGCCTGGGTGAGCAATGGTCATTCAGCGCGGCCAACTCCTGGCGCACGCCGGGCTATCGCGATCTGGAAGAAACCACTTACGACACCCAACCCGACCACTATCGCCGCTCACGTTACCGCGACCAGCAAAGCGTCACACTCGGCTGGTCGCACCCATCGCTAGGGGCGTTCAGCGCCGGGGTGTCGCGCTCCAGCAATTTTGACGACGAGACCAGCAGCCGTGCCCTGGCCTCGTGGGGCACCAGTGTGGGCGGCGTATCGCTGTCCGCCAGCGCCGAATGGCAGATGGGCGGTCGCCAACAGCAGGACAACGCGGTGTACCTGAACCTCAGCCTGCCCCTCGGCGAGCGTCGCCGGGGCCGCGCGTGGGTGCGCAATTCGGGAGGCGAGCATCGCTCGGGAGTCGGGCTCAACGAGCAGATCGACGATCAACTCAGCTACCGCGTCAGCGCCGAATACGACACCCGCGACCGCCAGGTCGAGACCACCGTCGGCGTGTCCACCCTGCCCCGCTACAGCCAGTTGGACCTGAGCTACAGCCGCAGCGACAGTGAACGTTCAAGCTACCAAGGCGGCGCTCGCGGCGCCGTGGTGGCCCATGGCAGCGGTCTGACCTTCTCGCCGTATCCCGTGCGCGACACGTTCGCACTGGTGTCTGTGGGCGACATGAGCGGCATCAAACTCAGCACCCCCAGCGGCCCGGTCTGGACCGACTGGCAGGGGCAAGCGGTGGTGTCCCAGGTCAACGCCTATGGCCGCAGTCCGGTCGAAGTGCAGACCCGTTCGCTACCGCGCAATGCCGACATCAACAACGGCCTGGCGATGATTTCGGCCGGGCGCGGTGCGGTGGATCGCGTCGAGTTCGGCGTGGCGCTCACCCGTCGGTTGCTGCTCACCGCACGCACTGATCAGGGCCAACCGCTGCCGCGCGGCGCGGTGGTAAGCACGGCCGAGGGCGAGTTCATCACCCTGGTCCAGGATGGAAGCCAGGTGTTCCTGCCCAACGTGCTGGAGCACACCACGCTGTGGGTCAGCAACGCCGACATCGGGCGCTGTGAACTGCGCTTCGACCTGCCGACCAAGCCCGACCCCACGGTGTATTTCGAAACCGCCGACGCCCGCTGCCATACCCCTGGAGAATGACCGATGCCCATCCTGAGAGTTGCCTGCCTGCTGCTGATAGTGTCCAACTGCGCCTTGGCCGCGGATGAATGCCAGTTAAACCTCAGCGAGGCGCGCCTGGATTTCGGCTCGATGAACCGCGCCGCGCAGCACGACAGCGCCCCCCAGCGTCTACTCGGCGAGCGCCGTCTGAGCCTGACACTCAACTGCGCGCAACCCGGCGACATGAGCCTGTTCTATCGCGCTGTCGCCGCAAGTGCCGAGCGCCTGCAATTCACCGAGCACGGCAGCTACGCCATACAGGTCAGCGACGGAATGCTGGATGGCCAGGCGGTCAACCTAGGGTTGCTGCCCGCCAACGGTCAGCCGCCCGTGGCCACCGGCGCCGCACTCGGCTGGCGGCCGGGGCACGGGATCGCCCCGATGCTCAACGGCACACCGCTGACCGGCAAGCATTTCACGCTGCAACTGAGCGTGAGCGCCTGGGCCGATGCTGCCGCCACACGCGTGCGGGACGCGACCACTTGGGAAGTGACCGGCCGCGTCTCCCACCCGCAAAGCGAGCGAGAGCTGACCCTGCAAGCGCACTTCGCCCCTGTGGCGTGCGTGCCGCTATTGTCCAATGGCGGGCTGGTGAATTATGGCAGGCTGCTGGCCAAGGACTTGAGCGCCACCAGTGAAACGCCGCTGCCCACGCGGACCTTGCAGTTTTCCGTGAGCTGCGACGCCGCCACGCCCTTCGCCCTGAAGATGCATGACAACCGCAACGGTTCCGCCACCGGCGGCACCGATGAAACTGCCTACGGCCTGGACGTGGACTACAGCCACAACAAGATCGGGCGCTACTACGTGAACATCGACCCGGCCGAGTTCAGCGCTGATGCCCTCGGCCCGCTGTATCGCACCGACTCCACCAGTGGCGGGGCGGCGTGGAGCAGCTCCAGCCCGCGCCAAATCCCCATCGCCGCCAACAGCCTAATGGGCTTTACCGACCGCACCGCCAGCACGTTGGGGCCGGTGCCGATCCAGAACCTCTCCGGCACGCTGCGCATCAAGGCCTACCTGGCGCCGATGGAGTCGCTGGACTTGCGAAACATGGTGCACATCAACGGCGCCGGCACCCTCGAAATCATTTACCTGTAACCCAAGGGATCAGCCTCATGAAAACGCACAACATCGCCCTTCTTTCCCTGCTGCTGGCCGCAGGGACCGCCGCTCAGGCGGCCTCGCAGGTGGATCTGGCGGTCACAGGCCGTCTCACGCCCACCGCCTGTACGCCGCTGCTTTCCAACGGTGCAGTCATCGACTACGGCAAGATCTCCCATCAGGACCTCAACGTGGACAAGGGCACGCGTCTGCCCATCAAGCCGTTGCAAGTCAGGATTGCCTGCAACGGCGCGAACCGCTTCGCCTTGCGCATGCGGGACAATCGTGACGGTTCGGCGATGGTCAACAGCGAGATTTACTACGGCCTGGGCTTGGACCATAGCGGTAACCGCATCGGTCTGTACTCGATGGCCTTCGACCCGCGCCAGACCATCGTCGACGGCAGCACGCTGGTGTATGGCACCGAGTCCACCACCGGTGGCCTGGCCTGGCGCACTGCCAACCTCAACCCGATCAACATCGGCGCCAAGAGCTACCTTGGGTTCACGGACATCGCCGGCAGCACGGCCGGCCCTTCGGCGATTCAAGAATTGACCAGCACGGTGCAGGTCGAGACCGTGATCAACGCCACGCAAAACCTCGACCTGAGCCGCGACATCGCGCTCGACGGCCTCGCCACGCTGGAGGTGGTGTACCTCTAGATTTTCTCGCTGGTCACCTGCACATACCGCGCCCGCCCGGCGCCAAGGCCCGCGGCGATCGCACCGACACCAAGCACCGCGAAGATCCAGCCAATGGCCGACCAGCCGCCGGTCCAGTCATGCACCAGGCCCACGGCCAATGGGCCGAGCGAGGCCAGGGTGTAACCGAAGCCCTGGGCCATACTCGACAGGTTGGCCGCCACGTGGGCATCAGGGGAACGCAGCACGATCAGGGTCAACGCCAGGCTGAACGTGCCGCCCTGCCCCAGCCCAAGCAAAATCGCCCAGCCCCACAAGCCATCGAGCGGTGCATAGAGGCAACCGAACAGCCCGCCGAGGGTCAGCAGCATCACCACCACAATCGCCAGGCGCTGGTCCTTGCCCCGGGTGGCCAGCCACGGCGCGGCCAGCGAACTGACCAATTGCACAATGATCGAGCCAGACAGCGCCAACCCGGCCTCGGTGGCGCTCAGGCCACGACCGATCAGGATCGACGGCAGCCAGCCAAACACGATGTACGCCAGGGACGATTGCAGGCCCATGTACAAGGTCACCTGCCAGGCCAGTGGGTCACGCAGCAAGCCCTTGACCCGGTAAGCCACCTGATGCGCGCCCTGTTTATGCCCGACCTGGGGCAACCAGAACACGGCCGCCATCAGCGCCGGCAAGATCCAGAAGCCCAGGCCTATCGGCCAACTGTCGCCGAAGTAATGACTCAACGGCACCGTTGCGCCTGCCGCCAGCGCCGCGCCCAGGCACAGCGCCATGGTGTACACGCCGGTCATGGCGCCGGCCTGTCGAGCGAAATCACGCTTGACGATGCCCGGCAACAACACGCCGATAATCCCAATGCTTGCGCCGGCAATCAGGCTGCCGGCGAACAGGCCCACTTCACCGAACGAACTGCGTAGCAGGATGCCCGCCGCCAGGGTCAACAGAATTCCCAGCACCACGCGCTCGGCGCCAAAACGCCGCGCCAGGATCGGCGCCAGGGGCGCGAAGAGCCCCAGGCACAACACTGGCAAGGTGGTCAGCAGACCGGCCCTGGCGGCTGACAAGCCCAGGCTGCTGGACACTTCACCGAGCACCGGCGCCATGCTCGACAGCGCCGGACGCAGGTTCAACGCCACCAGGACCAGGCCTAGCAGCAACAACCAAGGGCGGTTCAGCGGCGCGGGCGCCTGCTGCACGATGTCGTCGTCTGCTTCGGCGTCGATCAACAGTTCTTCAAGTTCAGTCGTGCGTTTGGCTTCAAGGTTCATGGATCAACTGGGCGCCGAGGATGGCGTAGAAGGAGTGGTACAACTCGCTCAAGGCGGGGTTGCGCGCTTCGTCCAATCATTGGATGAATTTGCCCACAGGCTATTCGGAGTTTCCTACGAGGGCAAGGCAACGGTTTTTTTGAACAGGCAAAAATAAACCCGGCGCCAGGCCGGGTTTATGGTTAAGCGTCACCTGTCGATCAATGCAGAATCTGGCTCAAGAACAACTTGGTCCGATCGTTCTGCGGGTTGTCGAAGAAGTCATTCGGCGCCGCTTGCTCAACGATTTCGCCTTTGTCCATGAAGATCACGCGATTGGCCACGGTGCGGGCGAAGCCCATTTCGTGGGTTACGCACAACATGGTCATGCCGTCTTCAGCCAGGCCGATCATGGTGTCGAGTACTTCCTTCACCATTTCAGGGTCGAGGGCCGAGGTCGGTTCGTCGAACAGCATGATTTTCGGCTTCATGCACAGCGCACGGGCAATCGCCACACGCTGTTGCTGGCCGCCGGACAGTTGCCCCGGAAACTTGTGGGCCTGCTCCGGAATGCGCACGCGCTCCAAGTAGTGCATGGCGATTTCTTCGGCCTTGCGCTTAGGCATCTTGCGCACCCACATCGGCGCCAGCGTGCAGTTCTGCAGGATGGTCAGGTGCGGGAACAGGTTGAAGTGCTGGAACACCATGCCGACTTCACGGCGGATCGCTTCGATCTGCTTGAGGTCGTTGGTCAGTTCCACGCCATCGACCACGATGCGGCCTTGCTGGTGCTCTTCCAGACGGTTGAGGCAGCGGATGGTGGTGGACTTGCCCGAACCCGACGGGCCGCACAGCACGATACGCTCGCCCTGCTTGACGTTGAGGTTGATGTCTTTCAACACGTGGAACTGGCCGTACCACTTGTTGACGCCCTGCATCTGGATAATGCCTTCAGGGCTCACAGGCTGTTTGATTGCTTCGCTCATAACAACAACTCCTAACGCTTGTGGCCTGTGTCGAGCTTGTGTTCCAAATGAATGGAATAGCGCGACATACCAAAACAGAAAATCCAGAACACCAGGGCGGCGAACACGTAGCCTTCAGTGGCCATGCCCAACCATTTCGGGTCGGCGGCGGCTTGCTTGACGCTGTTGAGCAGGTCGAACAGGCCGATGATGATCACAAGGCTGGTGTCCTTGAACAACGCGATAAACGTGTTGACGATACCGGGGATCACCAGCTTCAAGGCTTGCGGCAGAATCACCAGGCCCATGCTGCGCCAGTAACCCAGGCCCATCGCGGCAGCCGCTTCGTACTGACCTTTAGGAATCGCCTGCAAACCACCACGCACCACTTCGGCCACATAGGCCGACTGGAACAGGATCACGCCGATCAACGCCCGCAGCAGCTTGTCGATGCCCATCCCTTCAGGCAGGAACAGCGGCAGCATCACCGAGGACATGAACAGCACGGTGATCAACGGCACGCCGCGCCAGAACTCGATGAACGTCACGCAGATCACACGAATTGCCGGCATGTTCGAACGCCGTCCCAGCGCCAGCACGATGCCCAGAGGCAAGGCGCCGGCGATACCGACGGTGGCGATCACCAGGGTCAGCATCAGGCCGCCCCATTGGCTGGTCGCCACGTTGGTCAGGCCGAAGATCCCGCCGTGCAACAGGAAGAACGCAATGATCGGGTACAGCACCAGAAAGCTCAGGCCGTAGATCGCCTTGCGTTGGAAACGCGAGATGAACAACGGTGCCACGCCAACGATGGCCAGCCACACGGTCAGGTCTACACGCCAGCGCAGGTCGCCGGGGTAGTAGCCGTACATGAACTGCCCAAAGCGCTGTTGGATGAACACCCAGCAGGCGCCTTCTTTCGTGCAATCGGCGCGGGTCGTCCCAACCCAGTTGGCGTCGAGGATGGCCCAGTGCAGGATCGGCGGCACCACCAGGTAGATCAGGTAGAACGCCAACAGCGTCAGCAGGGTGTTGAGCCAACTGGAAAACAAGTTGGCGCGCATCCATGCCACCGGCCCGAAGACTTTGCTCGGCGGCGGCATATCAGGTTTGAAAGTATGCGTACTCATGGGCGTTTCCTCACCGCTCGATCAGCGCAATGCGCTTGTTGTACCAGTTCATCAGCAGGGAAATGCTGATGCTGATCGCCAGGTACACGCTCATGGTGATGGCAATGACTTCGATGGCCTGGCCGGTCTGGTTGAGCACCGTGCCGGCAAACAGCGAAACCATTTCCGGGTAACCGATACCGGCGGCCAACGACGAGTTTTTCGCCAGGTTCAGGTATTGGCTGGTCAGCGGCGGAATGATCACTCGCAGGGCTTGCGGGATGATGACCTTGCGCAGCGTCGGCCCAGGGCGCAGGCCCAGGGAGCGCGCAGCTTCGGTCTGGCCGTGGCTGACGGACTTGATGCCCGAACGCACGATCTCGGCGATAAACGCTGCCGTGTACACGGTAAGCGCCAGGGTCAGCGCCAGCAGTTCAGGGATCAGCACCCAGCCGCCGACAAAGTTGAAACCTTGCAGCGTGGGCATTTCCCAGTGCAGCGGTGCACCGAAGATCAGGGCGCACAACGCCGGGATCACGAAAAACAGCGCCAGGCCCGCCCAGAATTTGTGGAACGGAACGCCGGTGGCTTCAAAGCGTTTGTTGGCCCAACGCGCCATCGCCACGATTGCCACGATCGCCACCACCACACTGACCACAAACGGCCAGAACCCATCAGCGGCAAGCGCTGCCGGCATATTCAGGCCACGGCTGCTGACAAAGAAGGTGTCGCCGAAGTTATGGCTGTTACGCGGCCCCGGCATGGTCAGGAACACCGCGAAGTACCAGAACAGGATTTGCAGCAGCGGCGGAATGTTGCGGAACACTTCCACATACACGGTCGCCAGCTTGTTGATCATCCAGTTCGGCGACAGACGCGCCACGCCAATGATGAAACCGAGCAAGGTCGCCAGGACCACGCCGATCACGGTCACCAGCAAGGTATTGAGCAAGCCGATTACAAAGACGCGGGCATAGCTGTCCGATTCGGTGTAGTCGATCAAATGCTGCGCGATGCCGAACCCGGCACTGCGCTCAAGAAAGTCGAAACCCGAGGTAATGCCTCGGTGCTGAAGGTTGGTCTGGGTATTGTCGAAGAGGTACCAGCCCAGCGAGATCACCGCCACAATCGTGATGATCTGGAAGAGCCACGCACGCACTTTGGGATCGCTGAAGCTGAGCTTCTGCTTTGGTGCGCCGATTTGATTTTGCATGAAGTGCCCCGGAAAGAATGGAACAGAACATCACCCGGCGGTTGGCCCACCGGGTGACAGAACCATCAGCGATCAGCGCACAGGGGGTGCGTATTGAATGCCGCCGTTGTTCCACAGTGCGTTCAGGCCACGGTCGATTTCCAGCGGGGTGCTCTTGCCGAGGTTGCGCTCGAACACTTCGCCGTAGTTACCGACTTGCTTGACGATCTGTACGACCCAGTCTTTCTTCACTTTCAGGTCTTTGCCGTATTCGCCGTCAGCACCGAGCAGACGTGCAACGTCCGGGTTCTTGGTGGATTTGGCTTCAGCTTCAACGTTTTTGGAAGTAATGCCGGCTTCTTCAGCGTTGAGCATGGCGTAGCCAACCCAGCGCACGATGGCCAGCCACTCGTCGTCGCCGTTACGCACGACTGGGCCCAGCGGTTCTTTGGAGATGGTTTCCGGCAGAACCACGTAGTCCTTCGGCGCGGCCAGCTTGCTGCGCTGGGCGAACAGTTGGGACTTGTCGGAAGTCAGGACGTCGCAACGACCGGATTCCAGCGACTTGGCGCTTTCGTCGGAGGTGTCGAAGGTGATCGGGGTGTATTTGAGGTTGTTGCCACGGAAGTAGTCGGAAACGTTCAGCTCGGTGGTGGTACCGGCCTGGATGCAGATGGTTGCACCGTCCAGTTCCTTGGCGCTTTTTACGCCCAGCTTATTGTTAACCAGGAAGCCGATGCCGTCGTAGTAGGTGATGAAGCCTGGGAATTTCAGGCCCATGCCGGCGTCGCGAGAGCTGGTCATGGTGGTGTTACGGGACAGAATGTCGACTTCGCCAGACTGAAGCGCGGTGAAACGCTCCTTGGCGTTCAACTGGCTGAACTTGACCTTGGTCGCGTCGCCGAACACAGCAGCAGCGACAGCGCGGCAAACGTCAGCGTCGATCCCGAGGATCTTGCCGCTGGCATCCGGTACCGAGAAACCCGGCAAGCCGTCACTCACGCCGCATTGCACGAAGCCTTTCTTCTGCACGGCGTCCAGAGTGGCGCCAGCTTGGGCGAAACCACTGACACCCAGTACAGCGGCCGCGGAAACGATGGCCAGGGTGGATTTCAATACCTTCATTCAAACCTCCAAATACGCTCTTGTTGTGTCGGAGCTCGAACCTCAGCGCACCCTTATGAGGCGATATTGACCCGTGTTGGTTTTTTTTAGGGTCAAGCGGCATGAGGCTGTCGCAGTAATTCCAGCGGCTATCCCATAAACGGCAGTCACTGATAGTGTTACCGTCCCGGGATAGTTCTGACATCGACCTACACATAGCAAGCGCCGTACCAGAGTGGTGGCTGAGTCGTTTCAGCCCATGGTCAATAGGAAAAGATTCAACCTTGCGACATTCTCTTAACAGATCAACCTATGACGCACCGTTCCGTCGCACTTAATCGGAGCGCACGCACATTTATGGAGCAGACATGACCGAACCCTTGATTCTTCAGCCCGCCAAGCCCGCAGACGCCTGCGTAATCTGGTTGCATGGCCTGGGTGCCGATCGCTACGACTTTTTGCCGGTGGCCGAAGCGCTGCAGGAAAGCTTGCTGACGACGCGCTTTGTATTACCCCAAGCGCCCACCCGCGCGGTGACTATTAATGGCGGCTACGAAATGCCGAGTTGGTACGACATCAAGGCCATGAGCCCGGCCCGTTCGATCAGCCTGGAAGAACTGGATGAGTCTTCCAGAATGGTCACCGATTTGATCAAAACTGAAAAAAGCAGCGGAATAGACGCCTCGCGAATTTTCCTCGCCGGTTTTTCCCAAGGTGGCGCGGTGGTTTTCCACACAGCGTTTACCAAATGGCAGGGTGCCTTGGGTGGCGTCATCGCCCTCTCCACCTACGCGCCTACCTTCAGCGATGAGCTGGAATTGTCCGCCAGCCAGCAGCGCATTCCCGCTCTGTGCCTGCACGGCCAGCACGACGAGGTGGTGCAGAACGCGATGGGCCGTACGGCTTACGAACACCTGAAGAGCCGTGGTGTCACCGTGACATGGCAGGAATACCCAATGGGCCACGAAGTGTTACCTCAGGAGATACACGATATTGGCGCCTGGTTGAGCGCTCGCCTGGGCTGATACTCCGCATTTATGTAGCCGTATGACAGACACACTACGCCGCGCCCGATTCTTGCATTACACTGCCCGGCGTACATTCCTTAACCAATTAATGAGATCACCGTGCTCAAAGCACTTAAGAAGATGTTCGGCAAAAGCGAGGCTGAGCCGCTCGCGCCTGTCCCCAGTGCTCCTGTCCCCGCCTCCGGCAGCCGCAATGACGGCCAACAGCCCGACCGGACCGCTCCTATCGCGCAGCCGAAGACGCCGCCGGTGACATCGCCCGAACAGGCAACCCCTCAGGCTGAAGCCGCGCCCGCCCCCAAGCCTCGCCGGGAACGCGCCCCTAAACCGCCGGTGATCCCATGGAAACTCGAAGACTTTGTCGTCGAGCCCCAGGAAGGTAAAACCCGTTTCCACGACTTCAAACTGGCCCCGGAACTGATGCACGCCATCCAGGACCTGGGCTTCCCGTACTGCACGCCGATCCAGGCGCAGGTATTGGGCTTCACCCTTGCCGGCAAAGACGCCATCGGCCGTGCCCAGACCGGCACTGGCAAGACCGCCGCGTTCCTGATCTCGATCATCACCCAGCTGCTGCAAACGCCGCCGCCGAAAGAGCGCTACATGGGTGAACCGCGCGCGCTGATCATCGCCCCGACCCGGGAGCTGGTGGTGCAGATCGCCAAGGACGCCGCCGACCTGACCAAATACACCGGCCTTAACGTGATGACCTTCGTCGGTGGCATGGACTTCGACAAGCAGCTCAAACACCTCGAAGCCCGCCACTGCGACATTCTGGTAGCGACCCCTGGCCGCCTGCTGGACTTCAACCAGCGCGGCGACGTGCACCTGGACATGGTCGAAGTGATGGTGCTGGACGAAGCCGACCGCATGCTCGACATGGGTTTCATCCCGCAAGTGCGCCAGATCATTCGTCAGACCCCGCCGAAAAACGAGCGTCAGACCCTGCTGTTCTCCGCGACCTTCACCGAAGACGTGATGAACCTCGCCAAGCAGTGGACCACCGACCCGTCCATCGTCGAGATTGAAGCGCTGAACGTCGCCAGCGAAAACGTCGAACAGCACATCTACGCGGTGGCCGGTGCCGACAAGTACAAACTGCTCTACAACCTGATCAACGACAACGGTTGGGAGCGCGTGATGGTGTTCGCCAACCGCAAAGACGAAGTACGCCGCATCGAAGAGCGTCTGGTACGTGATGGCGTCAACGCCGCGCAACTGTCCGGCGATGTGCCGCAACACAAGCGCATCAAGACACTGGAAGGCTTCCGCGAAGGCAAGATCCGCGTGCTGGTGGCCACTGACGTGGCGGGCCGTGGGATTCACATCGATGGCATCAGCCACGTGATCAACTTCACCCTGCCGGAAGTGCCGGACGACTATGTGCACCGGATTGGCCGTACTGGCCGTGCGGGCGCAGCGGGTGTGTCGATCAGCTTTGCCGGGGAAGATGACTCGTATCAGTTGCCGTCGATCGAGACGTTGCTGGGGCGCAAGATCAGCTGTGAGACGCCGCCGACGCACTTGCTGCGGGCTGTAGAACGCAAACGCCCGTAAGCTGAAACCCGGTCAAAACTGTGGGAGGGGGCTTGCACCCCGATAGCAGTGGATCAGTCGATACATAAATTGACTGACACACCGCTATCGGGGGCAAGCCCCCTCCCACATTTGGTTCTGTGTTCGGCTGGCTACTTCCAGCGAGCCGCTGCAGCGTGGTCGCTGTCCCGCCCGTCCACCCAGCGCGAACCTTCTGGGGTGTTCTCTTTCTTCCAGAACGGCGCTCGCGTCTTCAAGTAGTCCATCACAAACGCACAGGCATCAAACGCAGCCTGGCGATGGGCACTGGCTGCCGCGACAAACACAATCGGCTCACCCGGCTCCAACGCGCCGACGCGGTGCAGTACGTCCAGCTTGAGCAACGGCCAACGCTGCTCTGCTTCCACGGCGATCTTGGCCAGGGCCTTTTCGGTCATACCGGGGTAATGCTCCAAGAACATCCCCGATACGTCGCGACCATCATTGAAGTCGCGTACATAACCGACAAAACTCACCACCGCGCCCACGCCCACGTTGGCCGCGTGCATTGCGTTAACTTCAGCACCGGGATCAAACGCCTCAACCTGCACACGGATGGCCATGTTCAGCCTCCGGTCACGGGTGGGAAGAAGGCAACTTCGTCTCCGGCGTGTACCGGTTCGTCGAGACTGCACAACTCCTCATTGCGGGCGCACATCAGACTTGGCTCGTTGAGGACTGCAAACTCCGGGTCACTGGCCAGCGCCAGGCGCACGGCATCCACGGTGGCAAACTCACCTTCCATCTCCAGCGAATCGAAGCCCACCGATTCGGCGTAGCGCGCAAAAAACAGGACGTTAATACTCATACTTGATCCGCCTTGAAATGCCCGCTCTTGCCGCCCAGCTTTTCCAGCAGGCGAATACTTTCGATGGTCATGCCGCGATCCACGGCCTTGCACATGTCGTAGAGGGTCAGCGCAGCGACGCTGGCTGCCGTCAATGCTTCCATCTCCACGCCGGTCTTCCCGGACAGCTTGCAGCGCGCCACGATATGCACCGCGTCTTCGCCATCGGCACTCAGTTCGACCTTGACGCCGGTGAGCATCAGCGGATGGCACAGGGGGATCAGATCACTGGTTTTTTTTGCTGCCTGGATCCCGGCGATGCGGGCCACGGCAAACACGTCGCCCTTGGGATGGGCGCCGTCGACAATCATTTGCAGGGTGCTTGGCAACATGCGCACCCGCGCTTCAGCCACCGCCTCACGGAACGTCACGGACTTGTCGGTGACGTCGACCATATGGGCGCGACCTTGGGAATCGAGATGAGTCAGCACAGCGATACTCCTGATCAGGAGCCGCGATTGTAAACCCAACACACAACAAAATGTGGGAGGGAGCAAGCCCCCTCCCACACTGACCGCATTTACAAATGAGACTCTGCGTATTCAGCCAGGATCGAACGTGGAACACCCTGCAGCGCAATGTGCACGCCGTTCGGGAAGTCTTTGAAGCGTTCAGTCAGGTAGGTCAGCCCGGAGCTGGTCGCGGACAGGTAAGGGGTGTCGATCTGTGCCAGGTTGCCCAGGCACACCACTTTGGAACCGGCGCCGGCACGGGTGATGATGGTTTTCATCTGGTGCGGCGTGAGGTTCTGGCATTCATCGATCAAAATCAGGCTCTGCTGGAAGCTGCGACCTCGGATGTAGTTGAGGGATTTGAACTGCAACGGCACTTTGCTGAGGATGTAGTCGACGCTGCCATGGGTGTTTTCGTCATCCATGTGCAAGGCTTCGAGGTTGTCGGTGATCGCCCCCAGCCACGGCTCCATTTTTTCCGCTTCGGTGCCGGGCAGGAAGCCAATTTCCTGGTCCAGACCCTGCACGGAGCGGGTGGCGATGATGCGGCGATAGCGCTTGGTCACCATGGTCTGCTCGATGGCGGCAGCCAGGGCGAGGATGGTTTTACCGGAACCCGCAGCGCCGGTCAGGTTGACCAGGTGGATGTCCGGATCGAGCAGCGCATACAGCGCCAGGCTCTGGTAGATGTCGCGCGGTTTCAGGCCCCAGGCTTCCTGGTGCAACAGGGGTTCCTGATGCAGGTCGAGGATCAGCAGCTTGTCGACCTGGATCTCTTTGATCCAGCCCACGAAGCCCTGTTCGTCGATGATGAATTCATTGATGTGCACGGCCGGCAGGTTGTCGATCAGTTGTACCTGGTGCCAGGTGCGGCCATGGTCCTGACGGGTTTCGACCTTGCTCACGAGGTCCCAGAAGGAACCGGTCACCGTGTGATAACCACGGGACAGCATTGAAACGTCATCGACCAGTTGGTCGGTGCTGTAGTCCTCGGCCGCGATCCCACACGCTCGGGCCTTGAGGCGCATATTGATGTCTTTGGTCACCAACACCAGGCGCAAGTCCTTGTCACGCGCGTGCAGGTCGATCAATTGGTTAATGATTTTGTTGTCGTTGAGGTTTTCCGGCAGCAGGCTGTTGGGCTCGCTGCGCTTGCTCATCAGAATCGACAGCAAGCCCTTGGGCCCGCTCTTGCCACGCTGGATCGGCACGCCGACTTCAACGTCCTCGGGTGACGCTTCGCCCAGGGTCTTGTCGATCAGGCGGATGGCCTGGCGGCATTCGGCGGCGACGCTGTGGTGCCCACTTTTGAGTTTGTCGAGTTCCTCAAGCACGATCATCGGGATGGCGACGTGGTGCTCTTCGAAATTGAGCAGTGCGTTTGGATCGTGGATCAATACGTTGGTATCAAGCACATAAAGGATTGGCTGGTCGGAAGAAGGGGTGCGTCCATGATCATCCATACTCGGTCACCTTTGTGGGAGCCAGTCGACGCAATACCACGACAGTGCTGCGCCTTGATTCGACCACCGACTGCACCTGAGTGACGTCAAGCGCAGTGCCCACATGAGGAGTCTTGGAAGACGCCACCTGTGTTGCAGGTTTCGGCGATCTGACTTCGTAATACCGCAAAACCCATGACAGGAAAAAGCACTTTGACGCTTTTTTGAAGTTTATTTTTCAGGATGACGAATAGCACTAGCCGAGTGCCATGCACCCCGTTAAAGTCGGAAGTCCGCCTGCATCGAAATGTCGCAAAAAATCACCCCGAAAACGCCTCATACCCAACAGGGCCGGGCACTTCATCTTTTTAACGAAATGCTTCCCGGCAGTCCTGCCAACCCAAGCCACTCTGCGCCGTTGCCTGTAGCAACAGCGGCAATGCCACCCGCGCCTTGTCTTGAGTGTCGTGAAACACAATCACCCCTTTGCGCCATAGCAACATCAGTGTGAGCACGCGCTGCATCGACTCCTCGGCCTTGAGCTTGCCTGGATCATCCTGGGAATCGATGTCCCACAACGCCACCTGCAAACCCTGGGATTGAAAGAAGCCCTGACTGTCCGCGCGGCGCTGGCCGTACGGTGGGCGGAACAGCGGCACGTAGTTTTCCGGCATCAGGTTCTGTACCAACGACGCACTGCGGGTGACGGAGCTTTGCCAGTCCACCCAATGGCTGTGGGAGCGGTACTGCCAACCCTGGGTGCCGACGCATTGGCCTTGGTACAACGCCTCCACTTGCGCGGCGGAACTGCGCTCGACACGGGTTTGCAAGCTGCTGCCGAGGGCAAAGAACGTTGCGTTCATCTTCTGCTTGCGCAGGTAGTCGGCGAGCCAGTCGGTATTGCCGCTGACCGGTGCAGGGCCGCCGTCGAACGTCAGCAGGAACAGGCGGTCGTTGAATTCGTCGCCATTGCGCTCATGGTCGCCAAACCGGGCAACTTCGCTGCTGATCTGCGGGAAAAGCGCGGCCTTTCTCAGCAGTTCGTCCAGGTAACGTTCATGGAAGGTATGGCTGGGGGCGGCCCAACCTATATAGAAGGAGTCTTGGCTGACTTCGAACTTGCCGGCCTGTTCGCGCAGATCGTCCATGTTTTCCACCAGGTAGCAGAACGAGGCATCCACCTCGCAGCTCTGCTGGGCAACGGTGTAGTTTTCCAGCAGGCGTTGCCAGAGCTGGCGGCGCAGGTCGTCGATGGCGGCCTGGTTGATGATCCTCAGGCCCAGGCGCTGCTTGAGCGCCGCGTCATCCAGGGACTCACTGGCCAGCAGGCTGCGGGCGAACATCAGGATTTCCGCGCGCGAGGCTACGTCGAACAGCGCAGGGCTGCTGAGTTTTTCAGGCCAGGTGCCACGGTCCAGGCTGGCTACATCCACCGGTGCCGCCTGGGCATTCAGGCACAGCAGGCAAGCCGACAACAAAAGCGCTATTCGCACGCAGGGTCTCCCTCTCCAGAGTCACCGGCCATCATAGCGGATCGCGCCTATCGCCATCATAGGTGGAGTCAAAACGCCCGAGCCCCTAGAATCCCCCCACGATTACAGGAGACGACTTCATGCTGACGGTGATTTCCCCCGCCAAAACCCTCGATTTCGAATCAAAACCGGCGACCCCACGCTTCACCCAGCCGCAGTTCCTGGACCATTCCCAGGAATTGATCGAGCAACTGCGTGAGTTCAGCCCAGCGCAAATCAGCGCACTCATGCACGTCTCCGACAAAATCGGCGGCCTCAACGCCGCACGTTTCGGCAGCTGGACCCCGGCTTTCACCCCCGAAAACGCCAAACAAGCCTTGCTGGCATTCAAGGGCGACGTGTACACCGGCCTCAACGCCGACACCTTCACCGATGCCGACTTCAGCTACGCACAGGACCATCTGCGCATGCTCTCGGGCCTCTACGGCCTGCTGCGCCCTCTGGACCTGATGATGCCGTATCGCCTGGAGATGGGCACCAAACTGGCCAACGCACGTGGCAAGGACCTGTACGCCTTCTGGGGCACGCGCATCAGCGAATGGCTGAACGAAGCCCTGGCCGAGCAAGGCGATGACGTGCTGCTCAACCTGGCGTCCAACGAGTACTTCTCGGCGGTCAAGCGCACAGCCCTGAACGCGCGGATCATCAACACCGAGTTCAAAGACCTGAAGAACGGCCAATACAAGATCATCAGCTTCTACGCCAAAAAGGCCCGGGGCATGATGAGCCGCTTTGTGATTGAAGAACGCATCAACGATCCCGCCAAGCTCAAGCAGTTCGATGTGCAGGGTTATCGCTTCAATGCGGAGCAGTCCAAACCGGACAACCTGGTGTTTTTGCGCGATCACGCACCGGAATAAAGCTCTCAACAGCTCCGATTTTCAAATGTGGGAGGGGGCTTGCTCCCGATAACAGAGTGTCAGTCACTGATTGGGTGACTGATACACCGCTATCGGGAGCAAGCCCCCTCCCACATTTTTATCTGCGTTGAATCCGACAAACGCCAACGTTTTGACGTCAAAAAATACCCTGTCGCATTCCTAACGTTTCTTTCACTCGACATTTCTAAATTTTTTTCGTAGTGGCACCACTTTTTTAAAACACTAGTGGCACAAAACTATCTCTCCAAGCCAACTCCCTATAACTACTGGCCCAAATAGCAAGTGCTATCAATATAGTACTAGTGCCATCCCTCCTAATATTTCAAGAAATTTCAGCGCTCTAGATAGGCGGTCTGGAACTTCGTCCCAAAGCACGGCTCATACCACCGGTAACGAAATTCTCTGTCTCTGTAGGAGATGACTTACATGGCGACCAACGGAAGTAGCGAAGTTGTCATATTAAACTTTGACTCATTGGTCATATTGCCAACCGATTAATTAAGAGCGGCGACAAGGATGATTTGCTTCTCCCTATAAGGCCAGGGCTAAGCCTCCCCTAATGGTCAGTGACACAACCCAAGGCATTGATATTTAAAGGCTTGCCGCCTCTATCAAAGCCCTGCGGCACTGGCGCCAGGCCCTTCTCCCAGGAAGGCCGGCTGCATTTGAGGGCAGGTCCCAACAATAAGGCCAAGTTGCGCACAACTTGAGTGCAATCGTTAGTCACTCATTATTCAACATGCCTGTACGCGGTAAGTCGGCGTCTATTCGCCTAACTTTCGTGGCATTTGTGACGCTTGCAAACATGAACTCCGGCCATTAATTGGCATGATTAACACAGAGGTAAATGCGATGCGCATCAGCATATTTGGTCTAGGTTACGTTGGCGCAGTGTGTGCCGGTTGCTTGTCTGCCCGTGGCCACGAAGTGGTAGGCGTAGACATCTCCAAGGATAAGATCGACCTGATCAACGCTGGCAAATCGCCAATCGTTGAACCGGGTCTGGGCGAGCTGTTGAGCCAGGGTATCGAAACCGGTCGACTGCGCGGCACCACCAACTTCGCCGACGCCATCCGTGATACCGACCTGTCGATGATTTGCGTCGGTACGCCGAGCAAGAAAAACGGCGATCTGGAACTCGACTACATCGAAGCCGTGTGCCGCGAGATCGGTTTTGTCCTGCGTGACAAAGCCACCCGCCACACCGTCGTCGTGCGTAGCACCGTACTGCCAGGCACCGTGGCCAACGTGGTAATCCCGATCCTCGAAGACTGCTCCGGCAAGAAAGCCGGCGTCGACTTCGGTGTCGCGGTCAACCCGGAATTCCTGCGTGAATCCACCGCCATCGCCGACTACGACTTGCCACCGATGACCGTCATCGGCGAGTTCGACAAAGCTTCCGGCGATGTCCTGCAATCCCTGTACGAAGAACTCGACGCACCGATCATCCGCAAGGACATCGCCGTTGCCGAGATGATCAAGTACACCTGCAACGTGTGGCACGCCACCAAGGTGACCTTCGCCAACGAGATCGGCAACATCGCCAAGGCCGTCGGCGTCGATGGTCGTGAAGTGATGGAAGTGGTCTGCCAAGACAAGACCCTCAACCTGTCCCAGTACTACATGCGCCCAGGCTTTGCGTTCGGCGGCTCGTGCCTGCCAAAAGACGTGCGCGCCCTGACCTACCGCGCCAGCACCCTGGACGTGGAAGCGCCGCTGCTCAACTCGCTGATGCGCAGCAACGAGTCCCAGGTGCAGAACGCCTTCGACATCGTTGCCGGCCACGACAAACGCAAAGTCGCCCTGCTGGGCCTGAGCTTCAAGGCCGGTACCGACGACCTGCGTGAAAGCCCGCTGGTAGAGCTGGCAGAAATGCTGATCGGCAAAGGTTTCGACCTGAGCATCTACGACAGCAACGTCGAGTACGCCCGTGTCCACGGTGCGAACAAAGATTACATCGAAGGCAAGATCCCGCACGTGTCGTCCCTGCTCAACTCGGACTTCGACGACGTGATCAACAACTCCGACGTGATCATCCTCGGTAACCGTGACGAGAAATTCCGCGCCCTGGCGCAGAACGCACCGCACGGCAAGCAAGTGATCGACCTGGTGGGCTTCATGTCCAAAGCCACCTGCGCGACCGGTCGCACCGAAGGCATCTGCTGGTAACAGCAACGGCAAGTTTCAGGCGGCGCGCGTTTCCATCCCCAGCGCTCGCCGCCTGAAACCTCCTTCACCTTCGGAAGATGCTTATGTCCAAGTTAAAACACGTACTACTGCAATCCGCCGGCTGGCTGTTCTTCCTCAGCCTGCTGATGGGTCTCGCCCTGCTGTTGCCGGCGAGTACGTTCGACTCCGAGTCGAAGAATTTTATTTTCCTGATTGGCGCCGTCGGTATCTGGCGCTATTCGATGGGTGCTACGCATTTCTTTCGCGGCATGCTGTTCTTGTACGTGGTCTACCCGCACCTGCGTCGTAAAGTGCGCAAGCTGGGCAAGGCCGCCGACCCGTCCCATGTGTTCCTGATGGTTACAAGCTTCAGGATCGATGCGCTGACCACCGCGCAGGTCTACAGCTCCGTGATCCGCGAGGCCATCGAATGCGGCTTCCCCACCACCGTGGTCTGCTCGCTGGTGGAAATGTCCGATGAGCTGCTGGTCAAGAGCCTCTGGGAGAAGATGAACCCTCCAGAGCACGTGAAGCTCGACTTCGTGCGCATCGCCGGCACCGGCAAGCGCGACGGCCTGGCCTTCGGTTTCCGCGCCATCTCCCGCCACTTGCCGGACGACCGCGCCGTGGTGGCGGTGATCGATGGCGACACCGTGCTTGCCGAAGGCGTAGTGCGCAAAACCGTGCCGTGGTTCCAGCTGTTCGGCAATGTCGGCGGCCTGACCACCAACGAGTTCTGCGAAGTACGCGGCGGCTACATCATGAGCGAGTGGCACAAACTGCGCTTCGCCCAGCGCCACATCAACATGTGCTCCATGGCCCTGTCCAAGCGCGTGCTGACCATGACCGGTCGCATGTCGGTGTTCCGCGCCAGCGTGGTCACCGACCCGGGCTTTATCGCCGACGTGGAAAGCGACTCGCTGCAACACTGGCGCCTGGGCCGCTTCAAGTTCCTCACCGGCGACGATAAGTCCAGCTGGTTCAGCCTGATGCGCTTGGGCTACGACACCTTCTACGTGCCGGACGCCGCGATCAACACCGTGGAACACCCGCCGGAAAAGAGCTTTATCAAGGCCAGCCGCAAGCTGATGTTCCGCTGGTACGGCAACAACCTGCGCCAGAACTCCCGCGCCCTCGGCCTGGGCGTACGCCGCCTCGGTCTGTTCACCAGCGTGGTGCTGTTCGACCAGCGCGTGTCGATGTGGACCTCCCTGCTCGGCCTGACCGTGGCGATTATCGCCACCTTCAAATACGGCGGCGCGTTCATCCTCGCGTACCTGCTGTGGATCGGTATTACCCGCCTGATCCTCACGCTGTTGCTGTCGTGTTCCGGCCACAAGATCGGCCCGGCTTACCCGGCGATTCTCTATTACAACCAGATCATGGGCGCGCTGGTGAAGATCTACGTGTTCTTCCGCCTTGATCAACAGTCCTGGACTCGCCAGGACACCAAACTGACCCGCGATTTGGCCAGCTTTCAACGTTGGTTCAACACCTGGTCGTCTCGGACCATGACCTTCTCCGCCGGCAGCATTTTCGTCGCCGTGTTGCTGATGATGGTCTGACCCTGCCAAGCCTGAATTAACTAGGAAATCGAAAATTATGAACAGCCAAGCAAACGTCAATGTTGTCCACGAATCCGAAGCCCAACGCCAACACGCACGGGTAAAAATCCCGGCCAAATTGCGCTTCTTCGGCAATGACGGCAAACCCACCGAAGCGCGGGTTCTGGACCTGTCCGCCGGTGGCCTGGCATTCACTGCAACCCAACCGCTCAACGTCGGCGAAGTGCACAAGGGTCGCCTGCAGTTCGTGATCGATAACCTCGGTCTGGCGATGGACGTCGAATTGCAGATCCGCTCTTACGACCGCCAGAGCGGCCGTACCGGTTGCCAGTTCCAGAACCTGGAACAGCAGGATATTTCCACCCTGCGCCACCTGATCACCTCGCACTTGTCCGGCGACATCGTGTCCATGGGTGACGTGCTGGCGACCCTGCAACGCGACAACTTCACCAAGGCGCGCAAGGTCAAGGACAGCGGCAGCGGCATGACCGCACTCGGTCGCCTGCGTGCAGTGACGTTCAGCGCGGGGATCTTCATCGTGGGCCTGGCGGCGTTCGGGTTTGTCTTCAAGTCGGTGTACGGCATGTACTTCGTCAGCCACGCCCAGGCCGGTCTGGTCAGCGTGCCGGGTATGAACGTGACGATGCCGCGCGACGGCACCGTGCAAAGCCTGCTCAAAGGTGACGCGATCGCCGCCAAAGGCGCGCCGCTGGCGACCTTCAGCACCAGCATGCTGGATGTGCTCAAGGGCCATTTGGACGAAGACCAGCTACAACCGGCCAAGGTTGAAGAACTGTTCGGCAAGCAAATGACCGGCACCCTGACCTCGCCGTGTGATTGCGTGGTTGCCCAGCAAATGGTCGCCGACGGTCAGTACGCCAGCAAAGGCGATGTGATCTTCCAACTGGTGCCACGCGGCGCTCCGGCCAATGTGGAAGCGCGTTTCACCTATCGCCAGTTCGGCGACGTGCGCCCAGGTACGCCAGTGAGCTTCCAGGTTGCCGACGAAGACCAAGTGCGTACCGGCACCATCGTCAGCAGCACCAGCCTGAACAGCGCCGACCTGTCCTCCGACATCCGCGTACAGATCAAGCCTGATGCACCGCTGGACAGCGCATTCGCCGGCCGCCCGGTGGAAGTCACCAGCGACCGTGGCCCATCGCTGAACTGGCTGATCGATAAAGCCATGGCTGCCGGACTGTAAGCGAGGAGATGCCTGTGATGACGCGCCTAAAAACACCGCAATCCCTGTGGGAGCGGGCTTGCTCGCGATGGGATCAGCGCGGTTTGCCTGACGGACCGGGTCGCCTGTATCGGGAGCAAGCCCCCTCCCACATGGGTTCGGTGGCGTTGCTGGCTATTGCGGTGAGCCTCGCCGGTTGCGCCGGCCTGCCCGACCAACGCCTGGCCAATGAAGCGCTTAAGCGTGGCGACACCGTCACCGCGCAGCAGAATTACCAGCAACTGGCAGACCTGGGTTACAGCGAGGCCCAAGTGGGCCTGGCCGATATCCAGGTAGGCACCCGCGATCCGGCGCAAATCAAACAGGCCGAAGCCACTTACCGTGCAGCGGCAGACACTTCGCCGCGCGCCCAGGCTCGCCTGGGGCGCCTGCTGGTGGCCAAGCCTGGCTCCACCGAAGCCGAGCACCATGAAGCTGAAGGCCTGCTGAAAAAAGCCTTTGCCAATGGTGAAGGCAACACCCTGATTCCACTGGCGATGCTGTACCTGCAATACCCGCACAGCTTCCCGAATGTGAACGCCCAGCAGCAAATCAGCAAATGGCAGGCCGACGGTTACCCGGAAGCCGGCCTTGCCCAAGTGCTGCTGTATCGCACCCAAGGCACCTACGACCAGCACCTGGATGATGTGGAGCGCATCTGCAAAGCCGCGCTGAACACCACCGATATCTGCTACGTCGAGCTGGCCACGGTCTATCAGAAACAAGCCGCGCCGGAAAAACAGGCCGAATTGCTCAAGCAGATGGAAGCCGGTTACAGCCGTGGCACCGTCACCGCCCAGCGCGTCGACAGCGTCGCCCGTGTGCTCGGCGATGCCACCCTTGGCACGCCGGACGAAAAAACCGCCCAGGCCCTGCTGGAAAAAATCGCCCCTGGCTACCCGGCGTCCTGGGTCAGCCTCGCGCAACTGCTCTACGACTTCCCGGAACTGGGCGACGTCGACCAAATGATGAAGTACCTCGACAACGGCCGCGCGGCCGACCAGCCTCGCGCCGAACTGCTCCTGGGCAAGCTCTACTACGAAGGCAAGTGGGTACCGGCCGATGCCAAGGCCGCCGAAGCGCACTTCGAAAAAGCCGTGGGCAAGGAAGTCGCTGCCGATTACTACCTCGGCCAGATCTACCGCCGTGGCTACCTCGGCAAGGTCTACCCGCAAAAGGCCCTGGACCACTTGCTGACCGCGGCGCGAAACGGCCAGAACAGCGCCGACTTCGCCATCGCCCAACTGTTTTCCCAAGGCAAGGGCACCAAGCCCGACCCATTGAACGCCTATGTCTTCAGCCAATTGGCCAAAGCCCAGGACACCCCGCAAGCCGTTGAGCTGGCCACCCAGCTCGAAGCACCGCTGACGCCGGAACAACGCGCCCAGGGCCAACGCCTGGTGCAACAGGAACTGGCCGCCCGCGGCACCCTGGCCCAGAGCACGTTGCAACTGCACGCCCTGGATGAAGAAGACGACGGCGAGGAATCCCTATGAAGCTCAACCCATTCGTCAAGGCCGGTATTGGCCTGACCTTCGCCCTGCTGTGGTCGTGCCCGACCCTGGCCGCGCTGACTGAAGCCAAGAACTTCGGCCTGGAAGTGAAAATCACCGGCCAGTCCGAAGATGACCGCGACCTGGGCACGCAAAAAGGCGGCGACGTCAACGGCGTCGGTATCGACCTGCGCCCTTGGATCTACGGTGAAAGCGGCAACTGGAGCGCCTACGCCATGGGCCAGGCGGTTGCATCGAGCGACATCATCGAGACCGACACCCTGCAACAGTCGGCCGACGACGAAAACCAGCAAACCACCAACAACGACCGCAAGACCAAGAAGAACTACTTGGCGATGCGCGAATTCTGGGTCGGCTACAGCGGCTTCACACCCTACCCTGGCGAGATCCTCAAGCTCGGTCGCCAACGCCTGCGCAATGACGACGGCCAATGGCGCGACACCAACATCGAAGCGCTGAACTGGACCTTCGACACCACCTTGCTCAAAGCCAACGTGGGCGTCGCCGAACGCTTCAGCGAATACCGCACCGACCTCAAGGAACTGTCGCCTGTCGACAAGGACCGCCAGCACCTCTACGCCGACGCCGCTTACCAGTGGACGCCAGGCCAGTGGATCGGCTTGCGCGGTCATCACACCCATGACAACGGCAAGCTCGACTACCCGGAACCGGGTCAACCCACCGACTCGTTGGACAAGCGCGAAAACGGCGACCTGACCTGGCTCGGCATCGAAGCCAACAGCGACGCCTACAACTGGCGCAACACCAACACCGTCAACTACTGGGCAAGCGTGACAGGCATGCGTGGCGACCGCGACAAGGTCAACGCGTTGAAGTCTGACGGTTCGAGCCCCGATCAGGCCAAGCGCAGTGACAATCTCAGTGGCTGGGCCACCGATATCGGCGTGCGCCTGCGCCTCGACCCGCAGTGGCAAGTGGGTGCGGCTTACTCCCGCGCCAGCGCCGATTACGAGCAGAACGGCCTGCAAAGCAACCGTTCGAACTGGACCGGTACTCAGTCCCGCGTGCACCGCTTCGGCGAAGCGTTTCGCGGCGAGATGAACAACATGCAGTCCATGAGCCTGTTCGGGTCCTGGCAGTTGCGCGAGGACTACGACGCCAGCCTGGTGTACCACAAGTTCTGGCGCGTGGATGGCAACAAGCCGGTGAGCAGCAACGGCATTGCCGCGCTGGATAACACCACCGACGCCGCCGGTGACATCGTCGCCAGCACCTCCTTGCCACTGGCCGACGGCAAGAAAGACCTCGGTCAGGAGATGGACCTGGTCGTCACCAAGTACTTCAAGAAAGGCCTTCTGCCGGCCGCGCTCAGCCAGTCGGTTGACGAACCCTCGGCCCTGGTGCGTTTCCGTGCCGGTGTGTTCAAACCGGGCGACGCTTATGGCAGCAAAGTCGACTCCTACATGCACCGCGCCTTTGTCGACGTGGTCTGGAAATTCTGATGGGAGCCTGCGCAATGAATGCTCAAAGCCTACTCGTCGCGGCAATGCTGATGGCCAGCGCCACAGCGTTCGCCGATACGGCGGCCAAGGCGCCGACCATCGCCAAGGAACTGCAACAGGCCAAGACCTACACCATTTCCAGCCCGCCTACGGCGCCGCTGGAAATGGCCAAGCCGACCCTGCCGGACCTGTCGGGCTACACCGCCGCCGCGATGGAAAAGAAGATCGTGCGCAGCAAGCCCGGCAAAATCAGCATCCGCCGCATGATGCAGGAAGACGCCCTCAAGGACTTTATCGGCGGCGACAACAAGATGGCCGAATGGGTGGTGCGCCAACACGGCATTCCACAGGCGATCTTTGTCGACGACGGCTACATGAACCTCAAGGACTTGCTGGGTAAAGTGCCCAAGCAGTACTTCAGCGAAACCTCGCCGGGTGTGTTCCTGGCCAAGTTGCCGATCGTGGTCGGGCGCAAAGGCATCCTGGACATCGATAACAAGACCCAGGAGCTGCGCCTGTCCCAACAGGCCGGTTCGTTCCTGATCAACGACGGCCAGTTGTTTGTGCGTGACACCAAAATCACCGGTTGGGACGAAAAGGCCAACGGCCCGGCGCTGTTCAAGTCGCCGAAGGAATTCCGCCCGTTCCTGCTGGCCTGGGGCGGCACCGAGACGTACATCTCCAAGACCAAGATGGCCAGTTTCGGCTACGCCAACAGTAAGTCGTACGGGGTGAGTATTTCCCAGTACACGCCGAACATGGCCAAGGTGCTCAAGCGCCCTGAACCGACCGGCTGGATCATCGACTCCGAGTTCTCGGACATGTGGTACGGCTTCTACTGCTATGAGACCACGGGCTTCGTGATCAAGGGCAATACCTACAAAGACAACATCGTCTACGGCATTGACCCCCACGACCGTTCCCACGGCCTGATCATCGCGGACAACACCGTCTACGGCACAAAGAAGAAGCACGGCATCATCATTTCCCGTGAAGTGAACGACAGCTTCATCTTCAACAACCGCAGCTACGACAACAAGCTTTCGGGCCTGGTGATCGACCGTAATAGCGTCAACAACCTGATCGCCGACAACGAGATCTACCGCAACCACACTGACGGCATCACCCTCTATGAGAGCGGCGACAACCTGTTGTGGGGCAACAAGGTGATCAGCAACCGTCGCCACGGCATTCGGGTGCGTAACAGCGTGAACATCAAGCTGTACGAAAACACCTCGATGGCCAACGGCCTGACCGGCGTGTACGGCCACATCAAGGATTTGACCGACACCGACCGCGACATCGCCCTCGACCCCTTCGACGCCAAGGTCTCGCTGATCGTGGTCGGCGGTGAGCTGGCAGGGAACGGCAGCGGGCCGCTGTCCATCGACTCGCCGCTGAGCATTGAGCTGTATCGCGTGTCGATGCTGGCGCCGACCAAATCCAGTGGCATCAGCTTCTCCGGCGTCCTAGGCGAACGCCAGGAAGAAATTCTCGACCTGCTGGTACGCCAGCAGAAAGCCGTGCTGATCGACCCTGTCGAACGCCAGACCGAAATGCAGGACTGAGGATGACCCTTATGCACCCACACATGATCAAACTGCTGAGCCTCTCGGGTCTGACCCTCGGCCTGCTCGCGGCCAGCCAGGGCGTACGCGCCGACGAACTGAAGGCACCGACCTTCACCGCCGAACCGTGCTGCAGCCTGTGCCCGGCCGCCCATGACGCGAAGAACTACACAACGCGCTACCAGCAGAACTTCACCACCCTGGTAGAAGCCCAGGGCGACTGGCTGTTCCGTACCCAGGAAGACTTGCGCACCGAATTCGACACCAGCCCCGCCGGCTACAAACGCATGCAACAACTGCACGATGCGTTCAAGGCCAAGGGCGTGGAACTGGTGGTGGTCTACCAGCCGACCCGTGGCCTGGTGAACCGCAACAAGCTCAACCCTGAAGAGAAAGCCAAGTTCGACTTCGACAAGGCCCTGGGCAACTACAAAACCATGCTCGGCCGTTTCGCCAAGATGGGCTACGTGGTGCCGGACCTGTCGCCGCTCACCAATGAGCAACTGCCGGATGAACTGCCGGCCCACGATTTCTACTTCCGTGGCGACCAGCACTGGACCCCATACGGCGCCCAGCGCACTGCGAAAATCGTCGGCGCCAAAGTGCGTGCGATGCCTGAGTTTGCCGATATTCCGAAGCGTGAATTCGAGACCAAGCGCTCCGGGCGCATGGGCAAGACCGGCACCCTGCACAACATGGCCGGGCAATTGTGCGGCACCAGCTACGCGATCCAGTACATGGACCAGTTCACCACCGAGCCCAAGGGCGAAGCCGGTGACGGCGACCTGTTCGGCGACTCGGGCAACCCGCAGATCACCCTCGTGGGCACCAGCCACAGCGGCAAGAACTACAACTTCGCCGGCTTCCTGGAGCAGGAAATCGGTGCCGACATTCTCAACGTGGCCTTCCCCGGCGGTGGCCTGGAAGGTTCGATGATCCAGTACCTGGGCAGCGAAGAATTCCAGAAGACCCCGCCGAAAATCCTTATCTGGGAGTTCTCGCCGCTGTATCGCCTGGACCAGGAGACCATCTACCGCCAGATGATGTCGCTGCTCGACAACGGCTGCGAAGGCAAGACCGCGCAGATGACCGCGAGCACTACATTGAAACCCGGCAAGAACGAATTGATGGTTAACAGTTCGAACAAAGACCTGCGCAACGCCAACCATCAGGTTGATATCCGCTTCGCCGATCCATCGGTGAAAACCTTGCAAGCCACCCTCTGGTACATGAACGGGCGCCACGAGGACATCAAGATCGAGAAACCCGAAACATCCGATACAGACGGGCGTTTCGCCTTTGAACTGCGCACCGATGAAGACTGGGCCTCGCAGAACTTGCTGGCCGTGGAAGTGCAGGGCCCCGAAGCGGGCGCTGCCGCGCAGAAGGTCGAAGCGAAAATTTGCACACGCAACGTATTCCCAAGCGGCGGTCAGAAGACTGCCTCACTCGGGCAATGAGGTTACTTATGCAGAAGTTATGGATTCCATCGTTGCTGGGCCTGGCGATCTTCGCCGGCTCGGTCAACGCCGCCGCCCCACTGCGTCCGCCCCAGGGCTACTTCGCACCAATCGAAGCGTTCAAGACGGGCGACTTCAAGGAAAACTGCGACACCATGCCGACGCCCTACACCGGGCCTCTGCAGTTTCGCAGCAAGTACGAAGGCTCCGACAAGGCCCGCTCCACGCTGAACGTGCAGTCGGAAAAAGCCTTTCGTGACAGCACGGCCGACATCACTAAGCTGGAAAAAGACACCAGCAAACGCGTGATGCAGTTCATGCGTGACGGTCGCCCAGAGCAGCTTGAATGCACCTTGAACTGGCTGGTGTCGTGGGCCAAGGCCGATGCGTTGATGTCCAAGGACTTCAACCACACCGGCAAGTCCATGCGCAAATGGGCACTGGGCAGCATGGCTTCGGCCTATGTGCGGTTGAAGTTCTCCGACTCGCACCCGCTGGCCAATCACCAGCAGGAATCGCAGCTGATCGAAGCCTGGTTCAACAAACTGGCCGACCAAGTGGTAAGCGATTGGGACAATCTGCCCCTGGAAAAAACCAACAACCACTCTTACTGGGCCGCCTGGTCGGTGATGGCTACGTCCATCGCGACCAACCGTCGCGACCTGTTTGATTGGGCGGTCAAGGAATACAAGGTCGGCGTGAATCAGGTCGACGACCAAGGCTTCTTGCCCAACGAATTGAAGCGTCAGCAACGCGCCCTGTCGTACCACAACTACGCCCTGCCGCCGCTGTCGATGATCGCCAGTTTTGCCTTGGTCAACGGTGTTGATCTGCGCCAGGAAAACAACAGCGCGCTCAAACGCCTGGGCGACAAAGTGCTGGCCGGGGTCAAGGATCCGGAGATCTTCGAACAGAAAAACGGTAAAGAGCAGGACATGAAGGACTTGAAGCAGGACATGAAATTCGCCTGGCTCGAACCCTTCTGCACCCTCTACACCTGCGCGCCGGATGTGGTGGAGCGCAAGCACGGGATGCAGCCGTTCAAGACCTTCCGCCTCGGGGGTGACCTGACCAAGGTCTACGACCCGTCGCACGAAAAAGGCAACAAAGGCAGCTGATGGAACACGGTTAGAAATGTGGGAGGGGGCTTGCTCCCGATGGCGGTGTAACAGTCGCCCTCTGTGTTGAATGACACACCGCTATCGGGGGCAAGCCCCCTCCCACACTTGAACCGCGCTTGCCAGTGAAATTGTTGTACCGCCCCCCGTATTTTCGTGGGGGGGTTTGGGGGGGCTGCGGCCCTTGACTGTTGGTTAAACATGGAGAGATCGGGATGGTTTTCTCGTCCAATGTGTTCCTGTTTCTGTTCTTGCCGATCTTTCTCGGCTTGTACTACTTGAGCGGGCAACGCTATCGCAACCTGCTGCTGCTGATTGCCAGCTACGTGTTCTACGCCTGGTGGCGAGTGGACTTCCTGGCGCTGTTCGCGGCGGTGACGCTGTGGAACTACTGGATCGGCCTCAAGGTCGGTGCAGCCGGCGTGCGCACCAAGCCGGCCCAACGCTGGCTGCTGCTGGGCGTGGTGGTCGACCTGTGCATCCTCGGCTACTTCAAGTACGCCAACTTCGGCGTCGACAGCATCAACGTGATGATGAAGTCAGCCGGCCTGGAGCCGTTCATCCTGACCCACGTGCTGTTGCCGATCGGGATCTCGTTCTACATTTTCGAGTCCATCAGCTACATCATCGACGTGTACCGTGGCGACACTCCGGCGACGCGCAACCTGATCGACTTTGCGGCATTCGTGGCGATCTTCCCGCACTTGATCGCCGGCCCGGTATTGCGTTTTCGCGACCTGGCTGACCAGTTCAACAACCGCACCCACACCCTCGACAAGTTCTCCGAGGGCTGCACGCGGTTCATGCAGGGTTTCATCAAGAAGGTCTTTATCGCCGACACCCTCGCGGTGGTGGCCGACCATTGCTTCGCCCTGCAAAACCCGACCACGGGCGATGCCTGGCTCGGCGCGCTGGCCTACACCGCGCAGCTGTACTTCGACTTCTCCGGCTACAGCGACATGGCCATCGGCCTGGGCTTGATGATGGGTTTCCGCTTCATGGAAAACTTCAAGCAGCCGTACATCAGCCAGTCGATCACCGAGTTCTGGCGCCGCTGGCACATCAGCCTCTCTACCTGGCTGCGTGACTACCTGTACATCACTCTGGGCGGCAACCGTAAAGGCACGCTGACCACCTACCGCAACCTGTTCCTGACCATGCTGCTCGGTGGCCTGTGGCACGGTGCAAACATCACTTACATCGTGTGGGGTGCCTGGCACGGCATGTGGCTGGCGATTGAAAAAGCCATTGGCCTCAATACCGCGCCGCGCAGTTTCAACGTCCTCCGCTGGGCCTTCACTTTCCTGCTGGTGGTAATGGGCTGGGTGATCTTCCGCTCCGAAAACCTGCACGTCGCCGGCCGTATGTACGGTGCGATGTTCAGCTTTGGTGAGTGGTCGCTGTCGGAACTCAACCGCGCCAACCTCACTGGCCTGCAAGTGGCAACCCTGGTGGTGGCGTACGCAACCTTGGCGTTCTTCGGCCTGCGCGATTTCTACACCAATCGTCCTGCTGAAAAAGCCAAGCCTGTCGACCCAAGCCTGATCAAGGCGGTACCCGGCGACAACCCCGGCAGCATCCACCAGCCAGGTTTCACCGTTGGCCAGGACGCCGCCGTGCAACCGGCCTACTGGACCGCTGACTGGCCACGCTACGCCATGCGCGCTGCGGTGCTGCTGCTGTTCGTGGCGTCGATTCTCAAACTGTCGGCGCAGAGTTTCTCGCCGTTCCTTTACTTCCAATTCTGAGGGAGCCGACCATGACCCGTTCATTACGCGTCCTCTATATCAGCCTGTTCATGGTGCTGCTGTTGGCCCTGGGCGCCTGGTCGCTGCGTAGCTTCTTTGGCTTCAGCACCAACGCCGAGGCCACGGTGCTCAACGGCCGCTGGACCAAGGCCGTCGAGACTCACTACGACGACGAGTTCCCGATCAAGCGCCTCGGCACCAACCTCTGGGCGGCGCTGGATTACAAGCTGTTCAATGAAGGCCGCCCTGGCGTGGTGCTGGGCCGCGATCACTGGTTGTACAGCGACGAGGAGTTCAACCCCGCCGTCAACGAAGACCAGAACCTGCAAGGCAACTACGCGCTGGTCGAAGGCGTACGCCAGAAGCTTAAAGCCCAAGGCATCCAACTGGTGATGGCGATCGTGCCGGCCAAGGTGCGCCTGTACCCGGAACACCTGGGTGAAGTAAAACCGGCGAGCATCCACGCCAATCTGTACCAGGACTTCCATGCCCGTGTTGCCGCAGACAACATCCCTGCTCCCGACCTGCTCGGCCCGTTGCAACAGGCCAAGTTGAGCGGTAAGCAAGTGTTCCTGCGCACCGACACCCACTGGACACCGGACGGTGCCGAAGTTGCCGCCAAGCAATTGGCCAAGACGATTGCCGACAAGACACCGCTCCACGGCGAGCCACAGCGCTTTGTCACCGAGGCTGAAAAGACCGAGCCACACAAAGGCGACCTGCGTCTGTTCCTGCCCCTGGACCCGCTGTTCGAAAACCTGATGCCGCCCAAAGAACCGCTGGAAAAACGCGTCACGCACCTGGCCGAAACCAAAGGCGACGACGCGCTGTTTGCCGACAGCGAAACCCCGGTGGCACTCGTGGGCACCAGCTACAGCGCCAACCCGAACTGGAACTTTGTCGGTGCGCTCAAGCAAGCCTTGGGCAGCGACGTCATCAACTACTCCGAAGACGGCCACGGCCCGATCCTGCCGATGCTCAGCTACCTGAAAAGTGATGACTTCAAGAACAGCCCGCCACAGGTGCTGATCTGGGAGTTTCCTGAACGTTATCTGCCCGTAAACAACGAAATCGGTGATGCCGACCCCGCGTGGGTTGCGCAACTTAAACAAGCCGGTTCGCGCCAACAGAACATGGCACTGAACACCCCAGCTATTAAAAATCAGAAATCCGAGACGCCCGACCGGGCGCAAAACTGAAAGAGAGGTAACTCACATGACTTTCACTACAACTCCTCGTCGTCTCGCTAAAACCCTGGCTATTGCTGCCGGTCTGAGCTTCGTATCCCTGTCCGCCTTCGCCGGTGGTGATGCCGCGCTCTACGGCCCTACCGCGCCAAAAGGTTCGAGCTTCGTACGTATCTATAACGCCAGCAACCAGGAAGTCAGCGCCACCGTCGGCAACACCAATCTCAACGAGGTTGCGCCACTGGCCAGCAGCGACTTCAGCTTCATGCCGGGCGGTGACTACAGCGCCAAGGTTGGCAGCCAGAGCCTGCCGGTCAAACTCGCCGCCGATCACTACTACACCTTGGTCAACAGCGGCAGCGGCCAACCTCAACTGATCGAGGAACCGCCGTTCAAGAACAAGCAAAAGTCTCTGGTGCGCGTGCAGAACCTCAGCGACAAGGCCCTGACCCTGAAGACCGCCGATGGCAAGACTGATGTGGTCAAGTCGGTGGCTGCCAAAGGCCGTGGCGAGCGCGAAATCAACCCGGTGAAGGTGAGCCTGGCGTTGTATGACGGTGACAAGAAAGTCGGCGATGTGAAGCCGGTTGCGTTGGAACGTGGTGAAGCGGCGGTGCTGTATGTCACCGGCTCGGGTTCGAGCTTGTCGCCAGTTTGGGTCAAGCGCCCGGTGTCGACCCGCTGATTAGCTTTTGAAATTGACGCTCCCCCTTGTGGGAGCGGGCTTGCTAGCGAATACGGTGGTTCAGTAACAGATGTGCTGACTGAATCACCGCCATCGGGAGCAAGCCCCCTCCCACAGGCTCTGACCCAATTGATTCAAGGAGAAACACATGATCCCAGTAATCCTTTCCGGTGGTAGCGGCTCACGTCTTTGGCCGCTTTCCCGCAAACAGTTCCCAAAACAATTCCTGGCCCTGACCGGTGAGCACACGCTGTTCCAGCAAACCCTGGAACGCCTGGTGTTCGAAGGCATGGACTCCCCGATCGTGGTCTGCAACAAGGACCATCGCTTCATCGTCAACGAGCAACTGGCCAACCGTAAACTGGAATGCCAACGCATCCTGATGGAACCGTTCGGTCGCAACACCGCGCCGGCCGTGGCCCTGACCGCGATGATGCTGGTCAACGAAGGCCGTGACGAGCTGATGCTGGTGTTGCCTGCCGACCACGTGATCGACGACCAGAAAGCCCTGCAACGCGCCCTGGCCCTGGCCACCGTGGCTGCCGAACGTGGCGAGATGGTGCTCTTCGGTGTACCGGCGACCCGTCCGGAAACCGGCTACGGCTACATCAAGTCCACCAACGATTCGCTGCTGCCCGAAGGCGTTAGCCGCGTGCAGCAGTTCGTGGAAAAACCCGATGAAAAACGCGCCGTCGAGTTCGTCAAAAGCGGCGGTTATTTCTGGAACAGCGGCATGTTCCTGTTCCGCGCCAGCCGCTTCCTGGAAGAGCTGAAAAAGCACGACCCGGACATCTACGACACCTGCGTGCTGACCCTGGAACGCAGCCAGCAAGACGCCGACACCGTGTCCTTCGACGAAGCCACCTTCGCCTGCTGCCCGGACAACTCCATCGACTACGCCGTGATGGAAAAAACCCAACGCGCCTGCGTCGTACCGCTGAGCGCCGGTTGGAGCGACGTGGGTTGCTGGGCTTCGCTGTGGGCGGTCAACGATAAAGACGCCAACGGTAACGTCACCAAGGGCGACGTGGTAATCCAGGACAGCAAGAACTGCATGATCCACGGCAACGGCAAACTGGTGTCGGTGATCGGCCTGGAAAACATCGTCGTGGTGGAAACCAAGGACGCGATGATGATTGCCCACAAGGACAAGGTCCAGGGCGTCAAGCAGATGGTCAACACCCTCAACGAACAGGGCCGCAGCGAAACCCAGAACCACTGCGAAGTCTATCGTCCGTGGGGCTCCTACGACTCGGTGGACATGGGCGGTCGCTTCCAGGTCAAGCACATCTCGGTCAAGCCGGGCGCGTGCCTGTCGCTGCAGATGCACCACCACCGCGCCGAACACTGGATCGTGGTGAGCGGCACTGCCGAAGTCACCTGTGACGAGAACGTGTTCCTGCTCTGCGAGAACCAGTCCACCTACATCCCGATCGCCTCGGTGCACCGCCTGCGCAACCCGGGCAAGATCCCGTTGGAGATCATCGAAGTGCAATCGGGCAGCTACCTGGGCGAAGACGATATCGAGCGTTTTGAAGATATCTACGGACGCTCGACGCCGGTTGAACGTGGCGTGTCGGTGAAAACTATCGCGCAGTAAAACAGTCGTACAAGAAGCCCTCACCCAGCCCATTGCGTCCCCTATCCGCAGTGGGTTGGGTGGGGGCTTTTTGTTTGGGATTTGCGCTGGCTGTGAGGGCCTCATCGGGGGCAAGCCCCCTCCCACCTTCGACCGCATTCCAAAGGCTGTACGCGGATAAATGTGGCCGGGGGCTTGCACCTCCTACATTCGACCGCACTCCAAAGGCTGTACGCGGATAAATGTGGCCGGGGGCTTGCCCCTCCCACCTTCGACCGCACTCCAAAGGCTGTACGCGGATAAATGTGGCCGGGGGCTTGCCCCTCCCACCTTCGACCGCACTCCAAAGGCTGTACGCGGATAAATGTGGGAGGGGGCTTGCCCCTCCTACATTCGACCGCACTCCAAAGTGCTGTACGCGGATAAATGTGGGAGGGGGCTTGCCCCCGATGAGGCCGGCACGCCCACCACAGCACTCAAGGTAGCCAATCCCACCTACGCTTAAGTTAGGATGCTCGTTCTCTATTCGAGGTGGTCTCCATGTTCTTCGGCGTTCTCCTGATCATCACCTGGCTGATCCTGCTGCTGCGCTACCCGGCCAAGGCCCTTCCGGTTTCTCTTGCTGCCTTGGCAGGCTTGGGTCTCGTGGCCGTCTGGGTGGTGTGGCTGGACAGCCGCGAAGCCTCGCAACTGGCCCGCCTTGAACTGCGCATCACCTACGCCCCGCAGGACTGCCCCGCCGACCGCCCGCTGAAATTGACCCTGAACAACGGCAACGACGTGCCGCTGACCGAACTGCGCTGGCGCGTCGCCGCCTATGCGCCGGGCGACACGGTCAACCTGGCCGATAACGTCTATGCTGCCCCGCGCTATCGAGGCCCCGGCGAATTGCAGGCCGGCGCGACGTGGGACGATTGTCTTCCCACCCCACCGCTGCGCCCCGGTTACCGCCCGCAAACCCTGGAATTTCGTGCCGAGCACCTGCAAGGCAGCTTCTCGGACTGACAAAGGACTGAACCATGCCCAACGTACTCATCACCGGATGTTCCAGCGGCATCGGTCGCGCCCTGGCCGATACCTTCAAGGCTGCTGGCTTCGACGTATGGGCCAGCGCCCGCCGCCAGGACGACGTCGACGCCCTTAGCGCCGCCGGTTTCAACGCCCTGCAACTGGACGTTAACGACAGCGCCGCCCTGCAACACCTGGCCGAGCAATGGGGGGAGTTGGACGTGTTGATTAACAATGCCGGCTATGGCGCCATGGGTCCGCTGCTCGATGGCGGCACAGAAGCGATGCAGCGGCAATTCGAGACCAATGTGTTTTCCATCGTCGGCGTGACCCAGGCGTTCTTTCCCGCACTGCGTCGCAGCAAAGGCCTGGTGGTAAATATCGGCAGCGTTTCCGGCGTATTGGTCACCCCGTTTGCCGGCGCCTACTGCGCCTCCAAGGCAGCAGTGCATGCCTTGAGCGATGCTTTGCGCATGGAGCTGGCACCCTTTGGCATCCGAGTGATGGAAGTGCAACCCGGCGCCATCGATACAAGCTTTGCAAAAAACGCCGGCGCCCAGGCCGAGCTGTTGATCAACGAAAAATCGCCGTGGTGGCCGTTGCGCGAAGGTATCCGTGCACGCAGCCAGGCCTCTCAGGACAAGCCCACCCCAGCCAGCGTGTTTGCGGCGGATGTGGTCAAGGCGGTGCAACAACCACAGCCTCCGCGCCTGTTGCGCTCGGGCAACGGCAGCCGGGCGTTGCCGTTGATGGCGGCGTTGTTGCCCAAGGGGTTGCTTGAGACCGTATTGAAAAAGCGCTTCGGCTTGGCCGGAAAGCTTTAACCCTTCATAAAATCAATAAACGCCCGCACTTTCAGGGGCAAGTGCCGCGTGTCCGGATACACCCCATAAACCCCCTGTGGGGCGAAACGATGGTCTGCCAGCAAGCGGATCAATCGCCCAGCCTCCAGGTCATCCTGTACCAGCCATTGCGGCAGGACTGCCACTCCATGGCCGCGCACGGCAAACGCCTGGAGCACTGCTGCGCTGTCGGCCACCAGTGCAGCGGGCCCGGTGCGGAACTGATGCTCGCCACCCGAAGGGTCGGTCACGCTCAGTTCCGTCAAACGGCCATGGCCCAGCTTGGGCATGTGTTCCAGCTCATCCAGCGTTTGCGCCCCGGCAAGCGCTGGCGCCGCTACCGCAAACACCTCGAACGTCGACAACTGCACCGCGCGATGATTGGAATCCAGCAGCCGCCCCAATCTTATTGCCACATCAAAACGCTCGGAGATCAAATCCGCGTGAGTGGAGGATGTGGATAAGTGAATGTTCAAGTCCGGGTGCTGGCTGCGGAAAGCTTCCACCGCCGGGGCAACCACGGCCAGCGCATATTCCACTGTGGTGGTGATGCGCAGGGTGCCCTTGAGCTGGGCATGCTCCGAGCGGGCTTCTTCCACGGCCAATTGCGCTTCTTCGAGCACGCGTGTGCAACGCAGGTAGAAGCGTTCGCCGGCATCGGTCAGCGCCAGCTGACGGGTGTTGCGGGTCAGCAAGGTGACGCCGAGTTCAGCTTCCAGGCGCTTGAGGTTGAAACTGACCACGGCGCGGGTCTGGCCCAGTAGATCGGCCGCTGCCGTGAGCGAGCCGGCCTCGACCACGGCCTTGAACGTATCGAATCGGTCCAGGCTTACCATCAGCCGGGCCCTCCTTTGTCAAAATATTTTTGACAAAGTAGCAGCCAAAGCGGCGTATCCCAAACCCGCCGTGACGCCTACCCTGCCGGCCTCTCTTGCAGGATCGCGCCCATGACCTACCCCTCGAAAGTCACCTGGATCTTTTTACTGGGCTTTGCCCTCGACCTGGTGAACATGTTCGTCGCCACGGTCGCCTACCCGGATATCGCCCGCGAATTGCACGCCTCGGTCACACAATTGGCGTGGGTGGGCAACGCCTACATGCTCGGCCTCACCGTGATTATCCCGTTCAGCGTATGGCTGGCAGCCATGATGGGTGAGCGCGGCTTGATGGTCGTCAGCTTGCTGCTGTTTGCCGGGGCGTCGGTAATGGTGGGGCAGGCGAGTTCGATTGAAGCGCTGATCGGTTGGCGTTTATTGCAAGGGTTGGGCGGCGGCCTGTTGATTCCCGTGGGACAGGCGATGGCTTATCGGCATTTTCCTCCCGCAGAGCGCAGCCAACTCACGGCCAGGGTGATGTCGGTGGCGCTGTTGGTTCCCGCACTGTCACCGGCGTTGGGCGGCTTGATTGTCGACAGCCTCTCCTGGCGCTGGATCTTCTATGCCAACCTGCCGCTGGCATTGATCACCTTGCTGCTCGCACAGCTGTGGATAAAACCCGACACCCCCACGCGTGTACGTCCCAAGCTGGAGGTGAGCCGTATTTTCAAACAGGTCAGCAGCCCTATGCTGCGAATCGCCATGCTGGTCTATTTGTTCATTCCCGGCGTATTCATCGGCACCAGCCTGATCGCCATCCTCTACCTTCACGACCTTGGATACGACGCCACCCAAACCGGCGCGCTGATGCTGCCTTGGGCAATGGCCTCGGCACTGGCGATTTTCCTCGGCAAAAAACTGTTCAATCGCTGCGGGCCAAAACCGTTGCTGATGGCGGGCATGGCGCTGCAATGCAGTGGCATTCTGGTGTTGAACGAACCGGCCCTGATTATTCCGGCCTACGCCTTGATGGGCCTGGGCGGCAGCTTGTGCAGCAGCACGGCACAGACGCTGGCGTTTCTCGACATCCCCGCCGAACGCATGGGCAACGCCAGCGCTTTGTGGAATATCAATCGGCAAATCAGCTTTTGCCTGGGCGCAGCCGCACTCAGTGCGCTGTTGTCGGCCTTGGATTCTTACGCCTTAACCTTCACGATTGCAGCAGCCTTGACCCTGCTGCCTCTTTTTGCAGTGCTGCGCCTGGATGCGTCCAGGGTCCGCACATTGCTCCACCCTGCCAGTGAGTCTCCCTGATGATCGATTACAGCGATTTTTTTGAAGAAGTGATCCAGACCCACGTCGAGATCGAGCAATGGTTTGCCGGGGTTGCGCCAGAAGGCACCCTGCAAAACCTGCTTGCGCGCTTCTCGCCCGAGTTCAGCATGATCGCCCCCACCACCGGCACACGCGTCAATGCCGCCGGGGTCAACGCTCTGTTCACTCGCCTGGGCGGAATGCGCCCGGGATTGAAAATCACCTTGAGTGAAATGACCGGGATTGACCGACATGCGCGCGGGGCCACGGTGACTTATCGGGAGCTTCAGGTGGATGACAGCGGTACTAGGACCGATCGCCGCGCGACCGTGGTGTTTGAGAAGCAGGCGAGTGGCGCGCTGTTGTGGCGGCATTTGCATGAAACATTTATCAAGGCCTGACTCGGTCAAATGTGGGAGGGGGCTTGCTCCCGATTGCGGAGTATCAGTCACTTGATACGTTGACTGATTCACCGCAATCGGGAGCAAGCCCCCTCCCACATTTCAGTTCGGCGTTTGGTTAACGATCACGGTGCAGGTGATGCCCGCCGCCAACAAAACGCCTTCCGGCACTTCATCAATGTGAATTCGCACAGGCACGCGCTGGGCCAGGCGCACCCAGTTGAAGGTCGGGTTCACGTCGGCGATCAGCTCGCGGCTCTCGGGGTTGTCACGGTCGTAGATGCCTCGGGAGATGCTTTCTACGTGGCCCTTCAACGTCTCGCCGCTCATCAACTGCATATCGGCTTTGTCACCGACGTTCACATGGGGCAGCTTGGTTTCTTCGAAGAAGCCATAGACCCAGAACGAGTTCATATCCACCACGGCCAGCTTGGCTTCACCGATGCGCGCGTAGTCGCCACGATGCACGTTGAGGTTAGTGACGTAGCCATCCACCGCCGCCACGACCTGGGTGCGTTTCAAGTTGAGTTCGGCCGCTTCGAGTTGTGCCAGCGCGTGCTGGTAATCCGCCAGGGCCGAGTCGGCGATGTTGCTGGCGTCATCGCGGTTTTCCTTGGAAATCACCAAGGCGTCGAGGTCGGCGCGGCGGTGGGCGTTGACCTTGCGCATCTCCCAGGTGGCTTTGCGCGAGGCCACCAACGATTGCGCTTGCTTGACCGCAATGCGGTAGTGCTCGGGGTCGATCTGCATCAGCAGGTCGCCCTTTTTGACCAATTGGTTATCGCGCACGGGCACGTCGACCACTTCGCCGGTAACGTCCGCCGCGACGTTGATGATGTCGGCGCGTACCCGGCCGTCGCGGGTCCATGGCGTTTCCATGTAGTGCACCCACAACGTGCGGCCAATCCAGATCGCCAAAGCCAATACCAGCAGGGTCGCAAGCAGGCTGAAAAACTTTTTCATCGGGGCATTCTCAACGGTAGACGGTCAGCGCCAGGGCGCCGAACAGGCAAACGAACAGGCTCAGGCGCAGCAACGCCGGGTGCCAGAAAAAACGGTACAGGTCGAAGCCGGCCAAGAAGCGGTCCAGCGCCCACGCCAGGCCTGCAGCGATCAGGAACATCAAGGTCATCGTCGGCATGTAGAGGCCGTGGAACGCGATTTCACGGGGCATGGGGGGATCCTTTAAGGGCCGCCAGCGGCGATTGCGGGTCGAGCAACGAGGTGCGGATAAAGTGCAGGTAGCTCTTCACCCGGCGCAGCGCCGAGGTGTCGAAGTGTGGGGCGAAGGGTTCGTCGGTGGCCTGCACGCGGCTGATCGCGTGGTCGACGGCGATCAGGCCGCGCTCCAGATTGCTCGCGCTGGGTTGCAGGAACAGCCGCACCAGCGAGCGGCCCATCACGCGGATCGCCTGGCGCCACGGCTGGGACTCGGCATACGCCGGGTGCACTGGCAGGATCGCTTGTTCCTTGCGCAACTCGATGATCGCGTGACCGACTTCCAGCACAACAAACATCCAGCGCAGCAAATCACGTTGTACCTGCGGCTGACCGACGGCGAGGCCATAGGCTTGGTGCAACAGGTCACGGGTGCGGCTTTCAAAACTCGACGCCAAACCCTTGAGCTTGCCGCTGATCGCGTACACCACCTGCTCGCGCAAATCCTGCTCCAGGCGGCGCCACAGCCAGCGGCTGTTGGGCGGCAGGATGATCGCGCCGGCGGCCGCACACACCAGCATGCCGATGATCATGGCGATGTAGTCGTTGATGAAGGTATAGGGGTTGTAAACCGTGAGATTGTCCGGCACCGAGCCCGTGCTGAAGAAAATCAGCAGGCCCACGCCAACGCCTGCGTACTGCGGGCGTGAGGCGAGGAAAGCACCGAGGATGATCACCGGCGCGAGCATCACGCACAGCAGCGGGAAGCCGTCGATCCACGGGAACACGAAGAACATTTCGACAAAGCCCACCAACGCGCCGATCAAGGTGCCGCAGGCCATCTGGAACGCCATGCGTTTCGGGTTGGGCGTGGCGGCTGACAGGCCGACGGTAGCGGCGGCAATCAGGGTCATGGTGGCGCCGCTGGGCCAGGCGGTCGCCACCCAATAACTGCCGAGCACGATCAGGATAAACGACGCACGAATCCCCGAAGCGGCGCAGGCCAGCCAGTTGGTTTTCGGCGTGTAGGCTTCGTCCCAGTCTTCCCGCGCATGGCTGTGGTCGGCCAGTGAGGCATGGGTTTGCGCGTAGTTGTGCAGGTCGTCGACGAAGCGGTAAAGCAACTCGTAGGCGGTATGGAAATCCAGTTGCTCGGCCTCAGTGGGCTCACCTTCCTGGAAGGCCGTGCGCAGGCTGCGTACCTTGGCCGGCAGGCCGTCTTTGTAGGCCGACAGTTGGTTGACGAGGCGTGCCGCATCGGGGCTGGTTAATGCGCGACCGGAGAACCCATCGAGCACTTCGGCAAGGTCCTGCAGGCCGGGCTTGATCGCCGCCGCCACGTGATCCGCAGCATCCGTGCGCAGCCGTTCGAGCAACTGGTGCAAGGCATTGAAGCGCGTGGTGATGCTCATGAATTCGCTGTTGAGGCGACTGAGCCGGCCATTGCGCCGGCGCATATGCGGGTCTTCGAACACGGTAACGCTGCGCAGCCCTTCCAGGCCCACGGCTTCGGCGATGAAGCGCACGTTGCTGGCCTCGAAGCCTTCACGCTGGCTGCGCCCGCGTAAGCCATCGGTGACGAACTGCGCGAACACCCCGAAGCGCTGATACAAGGCATTGCGCATGGCGGCGCTGGAGGTCTGCGGCAGAATCGCAGCGCTCACCAGCGTGGAGCAGATAATTCCCAGGGAGATTTCCAGTACTCGCCAAACGGCCGCCATAAAGGCGCCATCCGGATGGGCCAGCGCCGGTAGGCCAACCATCGCCGCCGTATAACCGGCCAGCACAAACCCATAGGCACGGAAGTTACGGTTGCGCGTCGCACCGGCGGTGCAGATGCCGACCCAGATCGCCAAGGCGCCCAGAAACAGTTCGGTGTTTTGCGCAAACAAGGCGATCAACAACACCATCACCGCCGAGCCCGTCAGGGTGCCAAGGAAGCGGTAAAAGCTCTTGGCGAACACCTGGCCGCTCTGCGGCTGCATCACGATAAACACGGTGATCATCGCGGTGCGCGGTTGCGGCAACTCCAGGCGCATGGCCAGCCACAGAGTGAGGAACGCGGCGATCAACACCTTGAAGATGTACACCCAGGTCACGCCGTCGCTGCGTGCCCAGTCGAAAAAACCACGGCGCCACTCAAGGGAATGCAGCCAGCGCAGCGGTGCAGGCAAGGGAGTCATTACAACCTACTCAGTGATCGAATACGGCGAGGGCCGCCGGGGTTTTGCTCGGGAGGGTCTTGGCGTCCTGCGGTGCGTCCTTGCCTGCTTCGAGGCCACCGCCCAGGGCGGTCACCAGTTCGGCGTGTGCGCTCAAACGCGCGGCCTGGACCTGCTGCTCGATCTGTTGCTGGCGAAACAACAGGGTCTGGGCGTTGAGCACATTGAGGTAATCGGTGAGGCCGCGCTGGTAGGCGATCATCGCGATGTCATAGGTTTTCTGCGCCGAGGCCACCGATTGCGCGGCGAATCCTTGTTGCTTGTCCATGGATTCTCGGCGGATCAACTGGTCGCTGATGCCCTTGAGCGCATTGATCAGGGTCTGGTTGTAACGAGCAACGGCGATGTCGTAACCGGCGCTGGCTTCACCCAACTCGGCACGCAAGCGGCCGCCGTCGAAGATCGGCAAGGTGATCGCCGGACCGACGTTGTAGTTGAATTTCTTGCCCGCCAGAAACTCCAGCATGCCGCCACCGGTGGCCATGTAGCCGAGGCTGCCGACCAGATCCACGTTGGGATAAAAACCCGCGTGAGCCACATCGATGCCACGGGCCTGGGCCGCCACTTGCCAACGGCTGGCGACCACATCCGGGCGCTGGCCGAGCAACTGCGCAGGCAGGGTGGACGGCAGTTTCAGTGGCGCGGCAAGGGACAGGCTCGGCCGTTGCAACTGCGCGCCCTCCCCCGGGCCTTTACCCGCCAAGGCCGCCAGTTGGTTACGGCTCAGGGCGATTTCTTCGTCGAGGGCGTCCAGTTGGCGGTGGGTTTCCGGCAGCGGGGTTTCGGCCTGGCTTACATCGAAGTGGGTGCCGATCCCGGCATCAAGGCGTTTGTTGGCCAGGTCGAGGATCTGCTGTTGCTGGGCCAACGTAGCGGCGACGATATCGCGGTTGGCGTAGTGCAACGACAGCTGGATATAGGCGCGCACCACGTTGTTCTGCAATTCCAACTGGGCCTGGCGCGCCTCGGCAGCGCTCATGTGCGCCAGGTCGACGGCACGCTCGGTGGCGTTGCTTTCGCGGCCCCACAGATCGAGGGCGTAGCTCAGGCCCAAGGATGAGTTGTTATCCCAGGTATTGGCGCCGCTCAGTTCGCCGGGGCCGTAGAACTGATCCTTGGGCCAGTTGTGGCGCTTGAGGGTGGTGTCGCTGTTGACCTGCAACGACTCGGCCGACTCGGCAACCCCGGCCATCGCCCGCGCTTCTCGCACCCGCGCGGCGGCGATGGCCATGCTCGGGCTGCTGTGCGTGGCGAGTTCGACCCAATGGTTAAGTTGCGGGTCGCCGTAGGCTTGCCACCATTGTGCGGTGGGCCAATGGGCGTCCTGGGCGGCGCTCTGGATCGCTTCGTCGGTGGCCAGGGTATTGGCGTTCAACGCGTGGCCTTGGGGGGCGATTCCTCCGGTTCCGATGCAGCCGCTGATTGCTAACGATAAGGCCCAAACACTGAGAGTCTTCAGCTCTCTGCTGATGCGACGCGGCACGGCAAGCGAATTCCTGAGGTGGTGATGCGGGGAAGGTGGCGCAATTCTAGGGGGCGGGAGGAATGGCGATAAGCTGGCATTCCTGTGAATCTTTGTTACCGTTCAAGCGATAATCCGTTGGTAGGGATCACTGGACGGCGTAACTTTCTGTCACAATTTGTTATCTCCCCTGAGAACACTCCATGGACACTTTGCAAAACATGCGCGCCTTCAGTTGCGTGGCCGAAGCCGGCAGCTTCACCGCCGCTGCCGCCCAACTGGACACCACCACGGCCAACGTCTCGCGCGCGGTCTCCAATCTGGAGGCCCATCTGCAAACCCGCTTGCTCAACCGCACCACCCGGCGCATTGCCCTTACCGAAGCAGGTAAACGCTACCTACTGCGCTGCGAACAGATCCTGGCCTACGTCGAAGAAGCCGAGGCCGAAGCCAGCGACGCCCATGCGCGCCCCGCCGGACAGTTGAAAGTGCACACCATGACCGGTATCGGCCAGCACTTCGTAATCGACGCCATTGCCCGCTACCGCCGCACCCACCCGGACGTGACCTTCGACCTGACCCTGGCCAACCGCGTGCCGGACCTGTTGGACGAGGGCTATGACGTGTCCATCGTGCTGGCCAGCGAACTGCCGGATTCAGGCTTCGTCTCCCAACGCCTGGGCATCACCTACAGCATCGCCTGCGCCTCGCCCGACTACGTCAAGGCCAAGGGCTGTGCACAGCGCCCCCAGGACTTGCTCAACCATGCCTGCCTGCGCCTGGTCAGCCCAGTGATTCAGTTGGACAAGTGGACCTTCAACGGCCCCGAAGGCCAGGAAAGCGTGGCGATCAACACCTCGCCGTTTCTGGTGAACTCGGCGGACGCGATGAAAACCGCGATCACCAGCGGCATGGGCGTAGGCCTGTTGCCGGTGTATGCGGCCATTGAAGGCCTGCGTAATGGCACCTTGGTGCGGGTCATGCCCACCTACCGTTCCCAGGAGCTGAACCTGTACGCCATCTACCCCTCGCGCCAGTACCTGGATGCGAAGATCAAGACCTGGGTGGAATACCTGCGCGGTTCGTTGCCGGAGATTCTGGCGGCGCATCAGGCGGAGCTGGTGGCGTACGAGTTGAGTGGCAGCCTGAGCGGTGCGCGCCTGGCGAACTGATTGCTACCAGGCGATACAGGTCAAATGTGGGAGGGGGCTTGCTCCCGATGGCAGTGGATCGGTCAATACATCTGGCGACTGACGCACCGCTATCGGGAGCAAGCCCCCTCCTACATGTTTCCCTGCCCACTTTAGGTCTGCCGTGTCCTGACAACAGTGGCAAGGAATGTTAGCTTGCTTGGCATTCTTCCGTAGTCGATGAGCCCGCCTGCTATGAAAAAGACTGTCCTCGCCTTCAGCCGCGTCACCCCAGCCATGATCGAACGCCTGCAACAGGATTTCGAGGTGATCGCGCCAAATCCAAAGCTGGGCGACATCAATGCGCAGTTCAATGAAGCCCTGCCCCACGCCCACGGTTTGATCGGCGTGGGTCGCAAGTTGGGCCGTGCGCAGCTCGAAGGCGCGAGCAAACTGGAGGTGGTGTCCAGCGTGTCAGTGGGCTACGACAACTACGACGTGCCGTACTTCAACGAGCGCGGGATCATGCTCACCAACACCCCTGACGTACTCACCGAAAGCACCGCCGACCTGGCGTTCGCCCTGCTGATGAGCAGCGCGCGCCGAGTGGCAGAGCTGGACGCCTGGACCAAGGCCGGTCAGTGGAAAGCCAGCGTCGGCGCGCCGTTGTTTGGCTGTGATGTACACGGCAAGACCCTGGGCATCGTCGGCATGGGCAATATCGGCGCGGCCGTGGCCCGTCGCGGGCGCCTGGGCTTCAACATGCCGATTCTGTACAGCGGTAACAGCCGCAAGCTGGAGCTGGAACAGGAGTTGGGCGCGCAATTCCGCAGCCTGGACCAGTTGCTGGCCGAGGCGGATTTTGTCTGCCTGGTGGTGCCGCTGAGCGACAAGACCCGTCACCTGATCAGCACGCGCGAGCTGGGGCTGATGAAATCCAGCGCGATTCTGATCAACATCTCCCGTGGCCCGGTGGTCGACGAACCGGCGCTGATCCAGGCCCTGCAGGACCAGACCATTCGCGGCGCCGGGCTGGATGTGTATGAGCAGGAGCCACTGGCGCAGTCGCCGTTGTTCCAATTGAGCAACGCGGTGACCCTGCCGCATATCGGCTCGGCAACCAATGAAACCCGTGAGGCCATGGCCAACCGCGCGTTGGACAACCTGCGCAGTGCTCTGCTGGGCGAGCGTCCGCAGGATTTGGTGAACCCGCAGGTCTGGAAGGGCTGATGTTAAGGGCCCTGATCGCGCCTACAGTTTCCAGCGGCTGGGTCGATAACCTTTCATAGATCGTCATCCCTGATCCACAGAAGGTTTTTATGTCCACCACCAAAGCCCGCGCAGACTCACTCTCACTTCTGCTCTTTACCTTGCGCAGCGGCAAGCTGATGGCCATCAACCTGCTGAAAGTCAGCGAAATCATTCCCTGCCCGCCGCTGACCAAACTGCCGGAGTCTCATCCGAACGTTAAAGGCATCGCCACCCTGCGCGGTGCCTCGCTGTCGGTGATCGACCTGAGCCGCGCCCTGGGCGAACGGCCCTTGGAAGACCCGAACGGCGGCTGCCTGATTGTCACTGACGTGAGCCGTTCCAAACAGGGTTTGCATGTGCAGGCGGTGAGCAAGATCGTGCACTGCCTGACGACCGACATCCGCCCGCCACCCTACGGCTCCGGCGGCAACCGTGCGTTTATCACTGGGGTGACTCAGGTGGAAGGCGGCCTGGTGCAGGTGCTGGACATTGAAAAAGTCATCCACGGCATCGCGCCGGCACCGATTGAAGCGGCGCCCACCGACTTGACCATGGAAGAAGCCGAAGTGCTCGGCAATGCACGGATTCTGGTGGTGGATGACAGCCAGGTAGCCCTGCAGCAGTCGGTTCATACCCTGCGCAACCTCGGCCTGACCTGCCACACCGCGCGCAGCGCCAAGGAAGCCATTGATGTGCTGCTGGAACTGCAAGGTACCGCCGCGCAGATCAATGTCGTGGTGTCGGACATTGAGATGTCCGAGATGGACGGTTACGCCCTGACCCGCACCCTGCGTGAAACGCCAGACTTCCAGCATCTGTACGTTTTGCTGCACACCTCCCTGGACAGCGCGATGAACAGCGAAAAAGCGCGCCTGGCCGGCGCCAACGCGGTACTGACCAAGTTCTCATCCCCCGAACTGACCAAATGCCTGGTGGTGGCTGCGCAAACCGTGGCGCAACAGGGTCTGTAATCGGTGACGGCGTATTACCAACTGCTGCGCCGCGACCTCACTGCCGGCCTGCCCGCGCCACAATGGACGGCCGGGACCGTGCTGGACCATTACCGTGACGCGTTGGCCCCAGCGATTCACGCCGTACTGCGCATGACCCAGGATCAGGGCGGTGGTCGTGTCGCCAACCTCGATGAATGGCGGCAACAGTTCGTCACCGATGCCGAATTCGACCCCACGCTGTGCCTGGTCGCCAGCAACGCCGACGGTATCCTCGGCGTAGCCCAGTGCTGGACCAGCGCCTTCATCAAGAACCTCTCCATACATCCTTGCGCTCAAGGCCAGGGGCTGGGCCGCGCGTTATTGCTGCACACCTTCCAGGTGTTCAAGCAACGTGGTGAACCCTATGTGGACCTCAAGGTACTGGAAAGCAACCTACGCGCCCGGCAGCTGTACGAGAGCGCGGGTATGGTGTTTGTACTGCGCGATGTGGTCGAAGAGGACTGACAGACGCTGGCGCATAACTTGCTTCCAGAGAATCGTACCGGTGGAAAGAGGTAAAAACCCGTCACCGTAACTGCGTGCCCTCTGACCTAGCCTGGTGACAGATCCGCCATGAACACCCATTTTTCCTGCGTCGGTTGCGGTAAATGCTGCACCGACCACCACGTCCCCCTGACCCTCGCCGAAGCCCGTATGTGGGCGGCGGACGGCGGTAACGTCATTGTTCTGGTAGAGGGATTCCTCGGTAGCGGACTGGGCCTGCCCCAACAGCAACGCGAGCACGCCGAACGCCGTTCGGTGGTGGTGCCCAGCGGCAACACCGAAGCATTTGTGGCAATCACGTTTGCCGCCTACAACGCCGGGCGCTGCCGGAATCTTGACGAAGACAACCTGTGTCGCATCTATGAGCGTCGACCGTTGGTCTGCCGCATCTACCCGATGGAGATCAACCCGCATATCCCGCTCAACCCTGCCGCCAAGGATTGCCCGCCAGAATCCTGGGAACAGGGCCCGGCGTTGATCATCGGCGGCGAACTGATGGACCAGGAACTCGGGGCGCTGATCCAGCGTTCGCGCCAGGCAGACCGCGATGACGTGCAGACCAAGGAAGCGGTGTGCGCCTTGCTGGGCATTCGCACCACAGCGCTCAAGGGGGATGGGTTTACCGCGTACTTGCCGGACATGGGCGCATTTGCCCAGGCGATTGAGTTGGCAATTGATCAGCCGTCCGTGGCCAATGAGTGGGTGTTTCATGTGTCCGGGCTGGACATCGCCGAACAGGTGCTGGACGCCGGGGCGCAGATTGCTACCGAGGTGCCGGCCAACTACGCGTTTATTTCGTTGCGGGCTGCATAGTCTCTTTATCGACCCCAAAAGCGCTCATGGCGCAGCGTCTAACCGGTAATGCCGGATTATCCGCTGATACTCACCATTCTGTTTCAGCTGTTCGAGGGCGCAGTTGAGTTCCTTGCGCAGTGCGGTGTCGGGCTTACGCACCGCAATCGCCACGCCATCCCCCAGCAATGCGGCCGAAATGGGCGGGCCCAGGAAGTCGAAATCCCGACCTTCGTCGGTGTCGAGCAAGGCTTCGCGAATTTCTACGGTGCCTTGCAGGGTCGCGTCGATTTCGCCGGCTATCAGACTGCGGACCAAATCATTATTGAGCCAGAAGCTCTTGACGATGACGCCCCTGTGCGCCCACTTCGTACGGGCAAACGCTTCACGATTGCTCCCCAGCAATACGCCAACCCGCTTGCCCTTGAGCGACTTAACATGGGGCAGCAGGCCTGATGTGCTACGGCCCACCAGCCGGGTGGTAAAGGGATAGAGGTTATCGGTGAAGCTTACCCAACGCCGCCGTTCCGACGTAGGCGCCATCCCCATGATCGCGTCGAATTTTCTGGCTTCAAGGGAGAGGAAGTCTTCGACAACCACTTGGTCGACCCAAACGCAGCGCGCATTCAACTGCACGCACAGGGCATTGCCCAACTCGATATTGAGGCCAACCAACTGCCCTTGCGGGTCGCGGCTCTGGAAGGGGGGGAATTGCGCAGCAACGGCGAAGCGGATTTCGCGACGCGTTTGATCATCGGCCGCAAGGGCATCAGCCGAAAACAACAGGGCAAGCACTACACAGATGTGTATCAGGGCCAAGGGAAACGTCCTTTTCCGGAAAGACCAGCGTCGCCTCGCTCCCCCCATGAACCTCGGGGGCAGAGCAAAGGCTGTGCAAGCTTTCAAGAAACGGCAGTGGACCTACAATCAGAAAGATCAGCAGAAGCTGTAGGCAACAATCGACACAATGTGCCGCTTGTTAACCTCAGCGTTTACCCATCGAACGACGGGTGCCCGGCGGCGCCATGCCCGGTGACTTGGTGTGGCCGTTTTTGGCACCGTTCTTGTACCAAGGCTGGGCGGCATTCTTGGCCCCAGCCAGCTCACCCGGCTTGAACGGAAACTTAAACGCCGGGATCTCGGCTTTTTCAACGCCTTCAGCGCTGGCCGGATCGACGATGTCGGTCGCGTCAACAGGGGGTTGTGTCGGGGAAGTCATGGAAGCTCCGGAGCGTGCAGAAAATGATGCGGGGCCGGCTTGCGGGCCACACTGGCGCGCAGTATACCTGCGCGCCTGAGATCTTTAACCACCGCCTGTACGAATGGTCGGAGTTTGCTGACAGCGCTGTCAGTTAGCAGTCACCCTGCTGACCGGGTTGAAGGGCTATAAAGATCACTCACTCTCCCCATCCTTTGCCCCGGCGCCTCACCCATGCAGATTCAACGAAAAACCGCCCTGATTGTGGGTGTCCTCGTGGTCGTAGCGATTGCAGCCTGGGCGCTGACCCGGCCGGCCAAGACCAAGCTGGCAGTACCGACCGCGATCCCGGTCCGGGTGGTGAGCGTGGTGCAACAGGATATCCCGCGTTTTGTCAGCGGCATTGGCACGGTGTTATCGCTGCACAGCGTGGTGATTCGCCCGCAAGTCGACGGCATCCTGACCCAATTGCTGGTCAAGGAAGGCCAACGGGTCAAGGTCGGCGACCTGCTGGCGACCATTGATGACCGCTCGATTCGCGCCAGTCTCGACCAGGCCAAGGCGCAGTTGGGCGAGAGCCAGGCGCAACTGCAGGTAGCGCTGGTCAACCTCAAGCGCTACAAGGAGTTGAGTATCGACGACGGCGTGTCCAAGCAGACCTATGACCAGCAACAAGCTCTGGTCAACCAGCTCAAGGCCACCGCCCAAGGCAACCAGGCCGCAATCGATTCGGCCCAGGTCCAGCTTTCCTACACCCAGATCCGCTCCCCCGTCAGTGGCCGCGTCGGTATTCGTAACGTGGACGCGGGCAATTTCCTGCGCACCAGTGATACCCAGGGCCTGTTCTCAGTGACCCAGATCGACCCGATTGCCGTTGAGTTCTCGCTGCCGCAGCAGATGCTGCCGACCCTGCAAGGCCTGATCGCCGCGCCTGCCCCGGCGAGTGTCGACGCCTATCTGGGCGCTGACACCGACGGCCAGACCGGCGACTTGCTCGGTGAAGGCCATTTGAGCCTGATCGACAACCAGATCAGCTCCACCACCGGCACACTGCGCGCCAAGGCTGAGTTCAGCAACGCCTCCCAGCGCCTGTGGCCGGGGCAACTGGTGACCATCAAAATCCAGACCGCCCTCGACAAAAATGCCCTGGTGGTGCCGCCGACCGTGGTGCAACGCGGCCTGGATTCGCACTTCGTGTACCGGGTCAAGGGGGACAAGGTTGAGGTGGTGCCGGTGCAGGTCACCTATCAAAACAGCGACGTGAACATCATCACGGGTGTGCAAGCCGGTGACGTGCTGGTCAGTGATGGCCAGTCGCGACTCAAGGCCGGTGCTCAGGTGGAGGTGCTCAAAGAGCCACCGCAAGTGATCCAGACCGTCGATGCCAAGGTGCAGCCATGAGCCGCTCGCCTTCAGCCTGGTGCGTCGACCACCCGGTCGCCACCCTGCTGCTGACCTTCGCCCTGGTACTGCTCGGGATGATTGCCTTCCCTCGCCTGGCCATCGCCCCACTGCCGGAAGCGGAATTTCCGACGATCCAGGTCACCGCACAATTGCCCGGCGCCAGCCCGGACACCATGGCCTCATCGGTGGCCACACCGTTGGAAGTGCAATTCAGTGCCATCCCCGGCATGACCCAGATGACCTCCAGCAGTGCCCTGGGCTCAAGCCTGCTGACCCTGCAATTCACACTCGACAAGAGCATCGACACCGCCGCCCAGGAAGTACAGGCGGCGATCAACACCGCGTCGGGCAAGCTGCCCAGCGACATGCCGAGCCTGCCGACCTGGAAAAAGGTCAACCCGGCGGACAGCCCGGTACTGATCCTCAGCGTCAGCTCCGACAGCATGCCGAGCACCGAGCTGAGTGACTACGTGGAAACCCTGCTGGCGCGGCAGATCAGCCAGATTGACGGTGTGGGCCAGATCAACATCACCGGCCAGCAACGCCCGGCGATACGCGTCCAGGCCTCGCCTGACAAACTCGCCGCCATCGGCCTCACCCTGGCCGATGTGCGCCTGGCAATCCAGCAATCGAGCCTCAATCTGGCCAAGGGCGCGATCTATGGGGAAAACAGCGTGTCGACCTTGTCGACCAACGACCAGCTGTTTCACCCGGAGGACTACGCCCAACTGATCGTTTCCTACAAGGACGGTGCACCGGTTCAACTGCGCGATATCGCCAAAGTCATCAACGGTTCGGAAAACGCCTACGTGCAAGCCTGGTCCGGTGATACACCCGGCGTAAACCTGGTGATCTCGCGCCAGCCCGGCGCAAACATCGTCGAAACCGTGGACCGCATCCAGGCTGAACTGCCGCGCCTGCAAGGCATGTTGCCGGCGTCGGTGCAGGTCAGCGTACTGACCGACCGCACCAAGACCATCCGCGCCTCGCTGCATGAGGTGGAAGTGACGCTGCTGATCGCCATCCTGCTGGTGGTGGCGGTGATGGCGTTGTTCCTGCGCCAGTTGTCGGCGACGCTGATTGTGTCCAGCGTGCTCGGCGTGTCGCTGGTCGCCAGTTTCGCGGTGATGTACCTGATGGGGTTCAGCCTGAACAACCTGACCCTGGTGGCGATTGTCATCAGCGTTGGCTTCGTGGTGGATGACGCCATCGTGGTGGTGGAAAACATCCACCGCCATCTGGAAGCGGGCCTCGACAAACGCGAAGCGGCCATCAAGGGCGCTGGGGAGATCGGCTTTACGGTGGTGTCCATCAGCTTCTCGCTGGTGGCGGCGTTTATTCCGCTGCTGTTCATGGGTGGCGTGGTCGGGCGCTTGTTCAAGGAGTTCGCGCTGACGGCGACGGCGACCATCCTGATTTCGGTGGTGGTCTCGTTGACCCTGGCGCCAACCTTGGCCGCGCTGTTCATGCGCGCCCCGACCCACCCCGCCCACGACAAACCCGGCTTCAGCGAACGCCTGCTGGCCGGATACTCGCGCAACCTGCGCCGCGCACTGGCCCATCAACGCACCATGGCCGCCATTTTTGTGGTGACCCTGGCCCTGGCCGTGGTCGGCTACGTGTTTATCCCCAAGGGCTTCTTTCCGGTACAGGACACCGGCTTTGTGCTCGGCACCAGCGAAGCGGCGGCCGATGTGTCGTACCCGGACATGGTCGCCAAGCACAAAGCCTTGGCCGAGATCGTCAAGGATGACCCGGCAGTGCAGGCGTTTTCCCATTCGGTGGGCGTGACGGGCAGCAACCAGACTATCGCCAACGGGCGCTTCTGGATCGCCCTGAAAGACCGGGGTGATCGAGATGTTTCGGCCAGCCAGTTCATCGACCGCATCCGCCCGAAACTGGCCAAAGTGCCGGGCATCGTGCTGTACCTCCGTGCCGGCCAGGACATCAACCTCAGCTCCGGCCCCAGCCGTGCCCAGTACCAATACGTGCTCAAGAGCAACGACGGCCCGACGCTCAACACCTGGACCCAGCGCCTCACCGAAAAACTGCGTGCCAACCCGGCGTTTCGCGACCTGTCCAACGACCTGCAACTGGGCGGCAGCATCACCCACATCAGCATCGATCGTCAGGCGGCCGCACGCTTTGGCCTGAACGCGACCGATGTCGACCAGGCGCTGTATGACGCCTTCGGCCAGCGCCAGATCAACGAGTTCCAGACCGAGATCAACCAGTACCAGGTGGTGCTGGAACTGGACACCCAACAACGGGGCAAGGCCGAGAGTCTGAACTACTTCTACCTGCGCTCGCCGCTGACCAATGAAATGGTGCCGCTGTCGGCACTGGCCAAGGTCGACCCGCCCACCGTGGGGCCGTTGTCCATCAGCCATGACGGCATGTTCCCGGCTGCCAACCTGTCGTTCAACCTGGCGCCCGGCGTGGCGTTGGGTGATGCGGTCGTCATGCTCAACCAGGCCAAGAATGAAATCGGCATGCCGACGACCATCATCGGCAACTTCCAGGGCGCGGCACAGGCGTTCCAAAGCTCGCTGGCCAGCCAGCCGTGGCTGATCCTTGCGGCGCTGGTGGCGGTCTACATCATCCTTGGGGTGCTGTATGAGAGCTTCGTGCACCCGCTGACGATTATTTCCACCTTGCCCTCGGCCGGCTTGGGCGCGTTGATCATGTTGTGGTTAATGGGGCAGGACTTTTCGATCATGGCGTTGATCGGCCTGGTGCTGTTGATCGGCATCGTGAAGAAGAACGGCATCCTGATGATCGACTTCGCCCTGGAGGCCCAGCGCGTGCGCGGGCTACCGCCGGAAGAAGCGATCTACGAAGCCTGCGTGACGCGGTTCCGCCCGATCATCATGACGACACTCGCCGCCCTGCTCGGCGCGGTGCCGCTGATGGTCGGCAGCGGACCGGGTGCAGAAATGCGCCAGCCGCTGGGGATAGCCGTGGTCGGCGGCCTGCTGGTGAGCCAGGCGCTGACGCTGTTCACCACGCCGGTCATATACTTGTACCTTGAGCGTTTTTTCCACCGGCCCAAACCAGCTGCCGAGCTGGCGACCACACACTGAGGCGGGTCATGCGCGTACTGATTGTTGAAGATGAAGAAAAAACCGCCGACTACCTGCACCGCGGCCTGACGGAACAGGGCTACACCGTCGACGTGGCCCGCGAAGGCGTCGAAGGTCTCCACTTGGCGCTGGAGAACGATTACGCGGTGATCGTGCTCGACGTGATGCTGCCCGGCCTCGACGGCTTTGGCGTACTGCGTGCCTTGCGTGCGCGCAAGCAGACGCCAGTCATCATGCTCACCGCCCGCGAGCGCGTGGAAGACCGCATACGCGGGCTGCGCGAAGGCGCCGACGATTATCTGGGCAAGCCGTTCTCGTTTCTCGAACTGGTGGCGCGCCTGCAAGCCCTGACCCGGCGCAGCGGTGGTCATGAGCCGGTGCAAGTCACCGTCGCCGACCTGTGGATTGACCTGATCAGCCGCAAAGCCAGCCGCAACGGTGTGCGCCTGGACCTGACGGCCAAGGAGTTCTCGCTGCTCAGCGTGTTGGCGCGGCGCCAGGGTGAAATTCTGTCCAAGACAGCGATTGCAGAGATGGTCTGGGACATCAATTTCGACAGCGACGCCAATGTGGTCGAAGTCGCGATCAAGCGCCTGCGCGCCAAGCTGGATGGGCCGTTCGAACACAAATTGCTGCACACCATTCGTGGCATGGGTTATGTGCTGGAGAACCGCAGTGCCGTCTAATTCCATCGCCTTGCGCCTGAGTGGCATGTTCACGTTGGTGGCGCTGCTGATTTTTGTGTTGATCGGTGGCGCGCTGTACCAGCAGGTCGACCGCAGCCTCGGATTGTTGCCGGGCGCGGAACTGGATGCGCGCTACAGCGTGCTGGAGTCCTCGGTGAACCGCTTCGGCACGCCGGACCATTGGGTGAAGATCAAGGCCAAGCTCAAACTATTGAGCGAGGAAGACAAGCGCATCCGCTTCTGGGTAGTCAGCACTGATCCGAACTTCGAGTATGGCGAACCGGATGCGCAGATCCGCGCCTTCGCCGAGGGCCCGAGCGGCAAGCGCGATTTGCATCTGCCGGGCTACACCCATCCGTTCAAAGTGCTGGTGAGCCAGTTTCCAGCCAAGGACCAGCGCCCGCCGTTGCGCTTCATGATTGCCATCGACACCGAGAACTTCCGCGCCACTCAGCATCACTTGCTGGTGGCATTGGTCAGCCTTGCGCTGGTTGGCGTGGTGCTGGCTGCGCTGTTGGGGTTCTGGGTGTCGCGCATTGGCCTCAAGCCCCTGGGTAGACTCTCGGATGAAGCGCGCAAACTCGCGCCGCCAAAACTCTCCGGACGCCTGCAACTGTCGCCACTCCCCCCGGAGCTCAAGCAGTTCGTCAACTCGTTCAACTCCACCCTCGACCGCGTTGAGCAGGCCTACTCGCGCCTGGAATCCTTTAACGCCGATGTGGCCCATGAACTGCGTTCACCGCTGACCAATCTGATCGGCCAGACCCAAGTGGCGCTGACCCGTGGGCGTTCGGCCGAGCATTATCTGGAAGTGCTGGAGTCGAACCTGGAAGAGCTGGAACGCCTGCGTTCGATCATCAACGACATGCTGTTCCTCGCCAGCGCCGACCAGGGCAGCAAGGCCACCAAGCTGATCGAAAGCTCCCTGGCCGATGAGGTGGCGACCACGCTCGACTACCTGGACTTCATTCTCGAAGACGCTCAGGTGCGGGTGCAGGTCCACGGCGACGCCCAGGTACAGATCGAAAAAGCCCACCTGCGCCGTGCGCTGATCAACCTGTTGAGCAATGCGGTTCAGCACACGGCGCCGGGGCAGGTGATCGATGTGAGCATTGACGTGCTGGACCATCAGGTGGCCATCGCCGTGACCAACCCCGGCGAGGCAATTGCTGGCGAGCACCTGCCACGGTTGTTCGAGCGGTTTTATCGGGTGGACGCCTCGCGTAGCAACAGCGGGGCGAATCATGGATTGGGGCTGGCGATCGTCAAGGCGATTGCGTTGATGCACGGTGGCGACGTGTTTGTGCGCAGCGAACAGGGGGGCAATACCTTCGGCATTACTCTGCCGATGTAGGCCGCCCACATGGAATCAGACCCAATCACTGTTGCGATTTGGGCAACAGTCATTCTCTTGTTACACTCTATATCGTACCGCTCACCTGCGTTAATTTGACGCATCGATGAGCGCGGCGGCAAAGGCAGCTACCCGCTTACCCGAATTTCCCTCGACTTATTTCCAGGGCTCTACACTGGGAATCTGTCTTAAAGCCGCTGATATCAGCGGCTTTTTTTTGCCGTAAAAAAGGCCAGGCACACCCCCACGACATTGGCCGTTTTCGATAGACCAAAGGAGCCTTACCGGTGAAGAACTCGCTGACGTTCACCCCGTTATTCCTCGCGATTGCAGCAACGATCGTCCCCCTTGCCCACGCGGCAGACACTACCCCTACTGAAGGTTTCATCGAGGGCTCGCACCTCAACATCAACACCCGCAACTACTACATGAACCGCGACCGTCGTGACATTCATACCGATGACAGCAAGGAGTGGGGCCAAGGCTTTCTCGGCACTTTCGAATCCGGCTACACCCAAGGCACCGTCGGCTTCGGCCTGGATGCCCACGCCATGCTCGGCCTCAAACTCGACGGCGGTGGCGGCACTGACGGCTCCAGCATTCTTCCCTACGGCAGTACTGACGGCAGCGGCAAAGCCCCCGGATCGTTCTCCACCGCTGGCGCTACTTTGAAGATGCGTGCCTTTGATACCGAGTTGAAGGCCGGTGATCTGTTCCTCAACAACCCGGTCATCGCGGGCGGCCAGACGCGCATGCTGCCGCAGACTTTCCGCGGCGTGAGCCTAAGCAATCACAGCTTCGACGGTTGGATGTTCGAAGGCGGCCAGGCCAGCTTCACCAAGCTCTACAACCAGAGCGGCCACCGTCGCATTGGCACCAGCTACGGCGCGCTGCCGACTAACACCGACAGCCAGCACATGAACTGGGCCGGCGTTTCGTTCAGCGGCATTCCCGGCCTGACCAGCAACCTGTACGCCTCCGAACTCAAGGACGTGTGGCACCAGTACTACTACGACCTGGACTACACCTACGCACTCAATGACCTGGTCAGCCTCAACCCGGGTCTGCACTACTACCACACCCAAGACACCGGCCAGTCGTTGCTCGGCGGCATCGACAACAACACCTACAGCCTGCATTTCACCGTGGGCGTGGGTAATCACAGCGTCACCGCCGCTTACCAGCGGGTCAACGGAAACACGCCGTTCGACTACATCGCTCAGGGCGACAGCGTGTACCTGGATAACTCCCAACAATACTCGGACTTCAACGGCCCCAACGAGCGCTCGTGGAAGCTCAAGTACGCCTATGACTTCGCCGGCCTCGGTATGCCCGGGCTGACCTCGGCGGTGTCCTACATCAGTGGCAAGACCGACCTGACCAAGGTCGACCCGCAAAGCCGAGGCTACAGCGCCTGGTACAGCGCCGATGGCAAAGACGCCAAGCACTGGGAACGGGATATCGACGTGAAATACGTGGTGCAAGGCGGCAAGGCCAAGGATTTGGCAATGCGTTTTCAATGGGCAACCAACCGCGGCAGCAATGGTTATTCGGCGGTTGACCGGGACGTGGATGAATATCGGGTGATTATCGACTACCCGATCAACGTGTTCTGACCCCTGGAATCTTTCTTTTTAGCCAATGATTTAATTTTCATCGGGTAGAACTAAACTGCCAGCATTCACACCGCTGAAGTCTGCCCGATGAGTCAACGCCCTGTTCGTACCTCGCCTGCACATCCTGAGCTTTTTCTGATTCTGGGCAGCGGCCTCACGGTCGCCCTGATTGTGATTATCGTTGCGGCGTTGTTGGTCCGCGAACACGCCAGCACCCTTCAGGAAGCCAAACGTTCAACCACCAACATTGCCCAACTGATCAATGCCGACGTGCTGCGCAACGTTGAATTGTATGACCTGGCACTCAAAGGGCTGATCGCGGCCAAACAACGTGAAGACCTGTCCCAGGTGGCCGCGAGTATCCAGCATCTGGTGCAGTTCGACCTCGCCACCGCAGCGCCTTTCAAGGGCGAAGTGCTGTTATTGGACCCCAACGGCGCCGTTATCGCAGACTCATCAACGCTGCAGCCGACGCCGCGTAATTTTTCTAACCGCGATTATTTCCAGGTGCACGTAAAGGACAGCCAGGCCGGTTTGTTCATCAGCCGACCGTTCAAAATCCATTGCGACTGTGACCAGGTCTGGCGCATGGCATTCAGCCGGCGAGTATCGGGACCCAACGGTGAGTTTGCCGGCGTTGCGGTCGCGACCATGCGTCTGGCGTATTTCGACCAACTGTTCAACACCCTGACCATCGGCAACGGCAGCAGCGTCAACCTGCTCAACAACAAAGGCATTTTGTTGGCCCAACAGCCGCTGCTCGAACGCGACATGATCGATAAGGACTTGAGCGAGCGACCGAACTTCAAGCGCATGCTGAGTGAAGGCAGTGGCAGCTTCCAAGCCATCTCGGCTCTCAGCGGCAAGGAGCGCCTGTACACGTTCACCAACGTCGGGGAATTACCGCTGATCGTGGTAGTGGCACTGTCCAGTGAAGATGTATTCGCCCCTTGGAAACGCGCCGCGCTGCTGACCAGTGGCGCCACCGGCATCCTGTGTATAGGTCTGTTGTGGCTGACCTGGATGCTGCGTCGTGAACTGCGACGACGCTACCGCGCAGAACGGGTGCTGTCAGAACTGGCAGCCACCGACGCCCTCACCGGCCTGCCCAACCGCCGCATTCTGGATGAACGCCTGCGCCTGGAATGGGACCGCGCCCAACGCTCAACGGAGCCGATGACGCTTCTGATGATTGACGTGGACCACTTCAAGGCTTTTAACGATCGCCATGGCCATAAGGGGGGCGATGAAGCCTTACGCTCCGTGGCCCAAGTGATCGGCGGCAACATTCGTCGCCCTGCTGATCTGGCGGCGCGCTATGGCGGTGAGGAATTTGCAGTGGTGCTTCCGATTACCGATGCCAAGGGCGCACAGGTAATCGCCGAGCACATCCGCAGCAGCGTCGAACACTTACCGCGGATAGCCGGGGATGAGCGGCCGATTACTGTGAGTATTGGTATGAGCACCTGGGATAAGCACAGTCGTATGTCGTTGGAAGCATTGCTGCTGAGTGCGGACCAGGCGTTGTATGAGGCCAAGCATACGGGGCGTAATCGGATCGTGGATGCAGCCACGCTGTCATGAGGCATCAGACTAATGTCCACAGAAGACTTGCTGTCACAGCATTACTCACTACAACAGGCCCGCTTGCCACAGCAAGTCTGTTCACCAGAAAAACAGCCATAAAAAAAGGCCACCCGAAGGCAGCCTTTAAAAACTAAAGAAAGAGAGTTGTTACTTACACCGCCGCAACGGGACGCATGTAAGAGATCGGTGCGGTGCTGGCATCTTCGAAGGTCACGACTTCCCAAGCGTCTGTCTGCTCAATCAACTTGCGCAGCAGCTGGTTGTTAAGGGCGTGGCCCGACTTGAAGCCTTTGAACTCGCCTATCAGGCTATTGCCCAGCAGGTAGAGGTCACCGATTGCATCGAGGATCTTGTGCTTCACGAATTCGTCTTCGTAGCGAAGGCCGTCTTCGTTCAGTACACCATCCGCGTCGACCACAATGGCGTTTTCAACGCTGCCGCCGAGTGCGAGGTTGTGCTTGCGCAGGTACTCGATGTCACTCATGAAACCAAAGGTACGGGCGCGGCTGACTTCTTTTACGAACGAAGTGCTGGAAAAATCCACGCTTGCACTTTGGGTGCGGTCACGGAATACCGGGTGATCGAAATCGATCTCAAAGCTCACTTTAAAGCCTTCGAACGGGACGAAGGTGGCGCGCTTGTCGCCGTCTTCTACTGTCACTTCCCGCAGAATGCGTATGAACTTCTTGGCTGCGTCCTGTTCTTCCAGGCCGGCAGATTGAATCAAGAATACGAAGGGTCCAGCGCTGCCATCCATGATAGGGACTTCGGACGCGGAGAGCTCGACGTAGGCGTTATCGATGCCCAGGCCAGCCATGGCCGAGAGCAAGTGCTCCACCGTGTCCACTTTGACGTCACCGTTGACCAATGTGGTCGACATAGTGGTTTCGCCAACGTTTTCCGCGCGAGCAGGAATCTGCACCACAGGGTCCAGGTCGGCACGAACAAACACGATGCCGGTGTCGACAGGTGCAGGTTTGAGGGTCAGGTATACCTTCTCCCCGGAGTGCAGACCTACACCTGTGGCACGGATAATATTCTTCAGGGTGCGTTGTTTAATCATGGCTTGGACCGCTTGAGCGCAAATTGCGAACTGGTATCAACAAAGGCTGGCGATAATAGCAGACCAGACCTTTGCTGAACACCAATCACCTTCATAGCCCTGATACATTCCATCAATCGGCCTGACGACGCAGGAATGCCGGGATGTCCAGGTAGTCCAGGTCATCTTGCGGATTCGGGCTACGGGACGCCGCAGCACCGGCCTGAGCCTGGTTGCGCATCACGGTCGGACGATCCAGGTCACGGTAGTTCACCGACGGCATTTCCGGGCGCACAGGCGCTGGAGCTGCAGCCGATTGGCTGGCGTGGCTGGCATGGTTTGTATGAACGGTGTTGTCGATAACCTTTACAGGCTTCTCGATTTTCGCGCCCAGGCCGGTAGCAACCACAGTCACGTGCAGTTCGTCGCGCATGTCTGGATCGATAACGGTACCGACTTTGACCATCGCGTGCTCGGAAGCGAAGGCTTCGATGATGCTACCCACGTCGGAGTACTCACCCAGGGACAGGTCAGGACCGGCAGTGATGTTCACCAGGATGCCGCGTGCGCCTTGCAGGTTCACGTCTTCCAGCAGCGGGTTGCGGATGGCCGCTTCGGTGGCTTCACGTGCACGGTTAGGACCGCTGGCGCAGCCAGTGCCCATCATCGCCATGCCCATTTCGCTCATGACAGTACGTACGTCGGCAAAGTCGACGTTGATCATGCCTGGGCGTTTGATGATGTCGGAAATACCGCGAACGGCACCGGCCAGTACATCGTCAGCCTTGGCGAACGCGGACAGCAGGCTTGCGTCCTTGCCCAGGATGGTCAGCAATTTCTCGTTAGGAATGGTGATCAACGAGTCGACGCTTTCAGACAGCAGACGGATACCTTCGTCGGCGATCTGCATGCGCTTGCGACCTTCGAACGGGAACGGACGGGTCACGACTGCAACCGTCAGAATGCCCATTTCCTTGGCCACTTCGGCAATGATCGGGGCCGCACCGGTACCGGTACCGCCGCCCATGCCAGTGGTGATGAACACCATGTTGGTGCCTTGCAGCACTTCGGCAATACGCTCACGGTCTTCCAAAGCGGCTTGACGGCCAACTTCCGGATTGGCGCCAGCGCCGAGGCCCTTGGTCACAGCAGTGCCCAATTGCAGGATGGTCCGCGCGCCGATGCTTTTCAGCGCCTGGGCATCAGTGTTGGCGCAGATGAACTCAACGCCTTCAATGTTGCTCTTGACCATATGGTTGACAGCGTTGCCGCCGCCACCGCCGACACCGATCACTTTGATGACCGGGCTGGCGGGGATGTTGTCTACGAGTTCGAACATGTTCCCTCTCCTTTCGTTATCTCTAGTTTTTTCGCCTACTGCTTACATCGGTGTTGCGGTAAAGCTTTAGAAATTGCCTTTTACCCAAGCCTGCAACCGTTCGAACAACGGCGCTTTGGCCTCGTCGTCGCTGCGGTAGCTGTCACGGATGCTCGGGCCCGACAGGGAAATGCCGTCGGTCTGCTTTTGCAGTCCGTACAACAGCAAGCCCACACCGGTGGAATAAATCGGGTTGCGCACCACGTCTCCCAGGCCTTTGACGCCATGGGGCACGCCCAGGCGGACCGGCATGTGGAAGATTTCCTCGGCCAGTTCGACCGCGCCTTCCATCTTCGAGGTGCCACCCGTCAGCACGATGCCGGCCGGGATCAAATCTTCGTAGCCACTGCGACGCAGTTCAGCCTGGATCAGGGTGAACAGCTCGTCGTAACGCGGCTCGACCACTTCGGCCAAAGCCTGGCGCGACAGTTCGCGCGGTGGACGGTCGCCCACGCTCGGAACCTTGATGGTTTCGCCGGCACCGGCCAGCTTGGCCAGGGCGCAGGCGTAGCGGATCTTGATTTCTTCGGCGTACTGGGTCGGTGTACGCAACGCCATGGCGATGTCGTTGGTAACCTGGTCGCCTGCAATCGGGATTACGGCGGTGTGACGGATCGCACCCTCGGTGAAGATCGCGATGTCGGTGGTGCCGCCGCCGATGTCCACCAGGCACACGCCCAGCTCTTTCTCGTCGTCGGTCAGTACCGAGTACGCAGACGCCAGTTGCTCAAGAATGATGTCGTCGATTTCCAGGCCGCAGCGGCGCACGCATTTTTCAATGTTCTGTGCAGCGTTGACAGCGCAGGTCACCACGTGGACCTTGGCTTCCAGACGTACGCCCGACATGCCCAGAGGCTCGCGAACGCCTTCCTGGTTATCGATCACGTAATCCTGCGGCAGGGTGTGCAGCACGCGCTGATCGGCCGGGATCGCCACGGCCTGGGCGGCGTCGAGGACGCGCTCAAGGTCGGCGGCGCTGACTTCACGGTCACGGATCGCCACGATGCCGTGAGAGTTCAGGCTACGGATATGGTTGCCCGCGACGCCGACAAACGCCGAGTGAATCCGGCAACCGGCCATCAGCTGCGCTTCTTCGATAGCGCGCTGGATCGATTGCACAGTGGACTCGATGTTCACCACCACGCCCTTCTTCAGGCCCCGGGACGGATGCGTGCCAATACCGACGATTTCGATCGCGCCGTCTTCCCCGACCTCGCCCACCAGCGCCACCACTTTGGAGGTGCCGATATCGAGACCGACGATCATTTTGCCGCTTTGCACGTTTGCCATGGGTCCTGCCTCTTCTTAATTCTTCGCGACAGCGGGTTGCGCTGCCGTGGGCGCAGCCGGTTCACGCCAGCCGACGGCAAGGCCGTTGGCGTAACGCAGGTCGACGCTCGCAATGTTCGTAATCTGTTCTTTCAAGGTCTTGTCGTAGATGGCAATGAAACGGCGCATCTTTTCCACCAAGCGGTCGCGTCCCAGCAACAACTGGATGCCCGGGCCGGAACTGCCTGCCCCGGTCGTCAAAAACCAGCTACCCCGTTCACGCAGTTCCAGGCGTGCAATGGAGAAGCCCATTGGCCGCAGCATCTGGCTCAAGGCCTGGTACTGCTGCATTACTTGCTGCTGCGCCCGCTGCGGCCCGAACAGCTGCGGCAGGTGCTCATAGTTGGCCAGCTCACGCGGGGTGAACGCCTGGCCCTGGTTGTTCAACAGCGCTTCATCACCCCAACGGGCCACGGGCAGTTGTTCCTCCAGGCGGATCGTCACCTGGTCCGGCCACACACGTCGGACTTCGGCGTGGGCGATCCACGGCATCTGTTCCAGCTCACCGCGCATACCGGCCAGGTCGATGGTGAAGAAGCTCGCGGCCAGGTACGGGCCAATGCGCTGCTGCACCGCTTGCTGGCTGATGTAGCTCAAGTCGCCCTGCACGCTGATCTTGGTGATCGGACGGTCGGCGTACGGCAATAGACGCTGCGCACCTTCGTAAGTGCCGAAACCCAATGCCACCAGCAGCACCGGCCAGAACAGCGCCTTGAGGAAACCAAAGTTGGCTTTCGGCAGGCGCGCCGACATCGGCTCTTTAGCCACCATTCGGCTGGCACCCCGTGGCACCGGCTTGCGGCTCGGTGCTTGTGGGGGCTGATGACGAAGCGATGCGCCTTTCATGTCCTTAGCCTCTTGGCTCAATGCTGGCGGCAAGAATTGCCAGCACCAACTGCTGGAAATCCAAGCCGGCTGCGCGAGCGGCCATAGGTACCAGGCTGTGGTCGGTCATGCCTGGCGCAGTGTTGACTTCCAGGAACCAGAATTCCCCCTGGTCATCCTGCATCACGTCTGCCCGCGCCCAGCCGGCGATACCCAGCGCCTCACAGGCCTTCGCCGTGAGGTCCATCAATTCCTGTTCCTTGGCTGCGTCAAGGCCGCATGGGACCCGATACTGGGTATCGGATGCCAGGTACTTGGCGTCGTAGTCGTAAAAGGTGTGGGGCGTGCCCAATGCGATAGGCGGCAATACTTGGCCACGCAGGGTGGCGATGGTGTACTCGGGACCCTGGATCCACTGTTCCACCAACACTTGCGAATCGTAGGTACTTGCCGCTTTCCATGCGTCGATCAATTCGGCGGCCGAGTTCACTTTGGCCATGCCGATACTGGAGCCTTCATGGGCTGGTTTGACGATCAAAGGCAGGCCCAGTTCCTTGGCTGCAGAAATACAATCGTCTTCGCTGCACAGAACAGCGTGACGCGGGGTTGGAATACCCAGGCTGTGCCATACCTGCTTGGTGCGCAACTTGTCCATGGCCAGTGCCGAGGCGAGGATGCCACTGCCGGTGTAAGGAATACCGGCGCATTCCAGCAGACCCTGCATGCTGCCGTCTTCACCGCCACGGCCGTGAAGAATAATGAAGGCGCGGTCGATCTTTTCGGCCTGCAGGCGGGCGAGGAAGTCATCGCCTACGTCGATACCAAACGCATTCACGCCGGCGCTTTGCAGGGCTTCGAGCACGGCGTTGCCGGACTTGAGCGACACTTCGCGCTCGGCGCTCTTGCCGCCGAACAGCACCGCCACACGGCCGAAGTCGGCTGGCGCGATTGTCGAAAACAGGGAGCCGTAGTCAGTGGTCATTTCGACTTCCCCTTCTCGGCGGCAAACAGCGGGCTCGCCAATAGTTTAGGGGCAAGGCCGCCGATATCACCTGCGCCTTGGCACAGCAGAATGTCACCAGCGCGCAGCAGCGGTTTGACGATCGGTGCCAGGTCCACACCGCGCTCGATGTAGATCGGGTCAAGCTGACCACGCTGACGAATGCTGTTGCACAGCTTGCGGCTATCGGCGCCCGGGATCGGTTCTTCACCGGCCGGGTAAACCTCCATCAACAGCAGCACGTTGGCATCGGCCAATACATTGACGAAGTCGTCATACAGATCGCGGGTCCGGCTGTAGCGGTGCGGTTGGTAGACCATCACCAGGCGGCGCTCCGGCCAACCACCGCGCACGGCCTTGATCACTGCGGCAACTTCAGTCGGGTGGTGACCGTAGTCGTCCACCAGCATCACGTCGCCACCCTCTACCGGCAGTTGGCCGTAGACTTGGAAACGACGGCCGACACCCGCAAAACGCGACAGGCCTTCCACGATGGCTTCATCGCTGACGCCTTCATCGGAAGCGATGCAGATGGTCGCCAGGGAATTCAATACGTTGTGGTTGCCCGGCATGTTCACCGACACATCCAGCGGCTCACGGTCAGGACGCAGCACGGTGAAGAAGGTTTGCATGCCTTCCTGGCGCACATTGATCGCACGCACGTCGGCGTCTTCGCTGAAGCCGTAAGTCACGGTCGGACGCTTGACCAGCGGCAGGATTTCACGCACTACCGGATCGTCCAGGCATACCACGGCCAAACCGTAGAACGGCAGGTTATGCAGAAACTCAACGAAGGTTTTCTTCAACTTGTTGAAGTCACCGTCGTAGGTCGCCATGTGGTCTTCGTCAATGTTGGTCACGACGGCCACAAGCGGTTGCAGGTGCAGGAAGCTCGCGTCGCTTTCATCGGCTTCGGCGATCAGGTAGCGGCTGGTGCCGAGCTGGGCATTGGTGCCGGCTGCATTCAGGCGGCCACCAATAACGAAGGTCGGGTCCAGGCCACCAGCGGCGAACACCGAAGCGATCAGGCTGGTCGTGGTGGTCTTGCCGTGGGTACCGGCGACGGCGATGCCGTGGCGATAACGCATCAACTCGGCCAGCATCTCGGCACGTGGCACCACGGGAATGCGGCGTTCAAGGGCGGTGGCCACTTCCGGGTTGGAAGTGTTCACGGCGCTGGACACCACCAGCACGTCGGCCTCAGCGGCGTTCTCAGCGCGGTGGCCGATGAAAATCTGTGCGCCAAACGACTTCAGGCGCTCGGTGACCGGCGACTCTTTCAAGTCCGAGCCGGACACTTGGTAGCCCAAGTTCAGTAACACTTCGGCAATGCCGCACATGCCCACGCCGCCGATACCGACGAAGTGGATGCGACGGATGCGGCGCATCTCGGGTTGTGGCATGGCTTTCTGATTCTCAACCATGGGCCACCTCCAGGCAGATATCCACCACGGTGCGGGTTGCGTCAGGTTTGGCCAGGCGGCTTGCGGTGCTCGCCATGTTGTTGAGTCGTTCCGGTTGCATCAAAACCTCGGTCAGGCGTGCGGCCAAATCGGCGGCGCCAGTCGTTCTTTGCGGCAGCAGGAAGGCAGCGCCCTCCCCGGCCAAATATTCGGCGTTGCGGGTCTGGTGATCGTCGATGGCGTGGGGCAAAGGCACCAGCAAGGACGGCAGACCGGCGGCGGCCAGTTCACTGACGGTCAGCGCACCAGCGCGACAGACCACCAGGTCGGCCCAGCCATAGGCATGGGCCATGTCTTTGATGAAAGGCTGTACGTTCGCCTCAACACCGGCCTCGCGATAACGCGTGGCGGTGATTTCATCGTGGTTCTTGCCGGCCTGATGGAAGATCTCCGGGCGCAATTCCACAGGGAGTTGCGCCACCGCTTCCGGTAGCAATTTGTTCAATGGCTCAGCGCCCAGGCTTCCGCCCAGGATCAGCAGGTGCGCCTTGCGACCCGCGAGCGCTTCGCGGGCGATGGCCATAAACAGCTCGGTGCGCACCGGGTTGCCGGTGGTACGGCGCTTATCCGACACACTGAAAGTGTTGGGAAACGCTTCACACACCCGCGCAGCCAACGGCACCAGCAAGCGGTTGGCGGTGCCGGCCACAGCGTTCTGCTCGTGCACGATCACCGGCACACCGGCGAGCTTGGCCGCGACGCCGCCAGGGCCGGTTACATAACCACCAAAACCGAGCACACACACTGGCTGCAATTCACGGATGACCTTGCGCGCCTGCCACACCGCCTTGAGCAAGACGAAAGGTGCCTTGAGCAAGGACAACTTGCCTTTGCCGCGCAGGCCTGTGACGTTGATCAGATGCAACGGCAAGCCGGCACTCGGTACCAATTCGTTTTCGATACCGCGCGGCGTGCCCAACCAATGCACGGTGTAGCCACGGTTCTGGAACTCGCGCGCACACGCTAGGGCTGGGAATACGTGGCCCCCAGTGCCGCCAGCCATGATCAGCACATTAGCGCCCATGGGTCGGCTCCTCGGCGAAGTCGCTTTCGCTGAACTCCATCTCTTCGCTGCCCAAGTGGGTTCGACTCTCCCACTCGATGCGCAGCAACAAGCCCAGACAGGCGCAGCAAATCACCAGCGAACTGCCGCCGTAACTGAGGAACGGCAAGGTCAGCCCCTTGGTCGGCAGCAGGCCGACGTTCACACCGATATTGATCAAGAACTGGCCGATCCACAGGAACGACAAGCCGTACGCCACATAGGCGGCGAAATACTGTTTGGCCTTCTCGGCCCACAAGCCGATGTACATGCCGCGTACACACACGAACACAAACAGCGCGACGGTGCACAGCGAACCAACCACGCCCAACTCTTCGGCGAGTACCGAGAACACGAAGTCGGTGTGGGCTTCCGGAAGGTAGAACTGCTTCTGCACGCTATTGCCCAGGCCAACGCCCAGCCACTCACCACGACCAAAGGCGATCAACGCCTGGGTCAATTGATAGCCGGAGCCAAACTGGTCGGACCACGGGTCGGTAAAGGTAATCAGACGCGCCATCCGGTAGGGTTGCGCCTGCACCAGGATGGTCACGGCCGCCACTGCCAGCACCACCATCAAACTGAAGCGGAACAGGCCCACGCCGCCGAGGAACAGCATCGCCGCGGCCGCGCCCATCATCACGACGGTGGCGCCGAAGTCGGGCTCCATCAGCAACAGGCCGGCCATGGGCAAAAGCACGATGAATGGTTTGAAGAAGCCCATCCAGCTTTCGCGCACTTCCTTCTGACGACGCACCAGGTAACCGGCGAGATAGATCACCACGAACACCTTGGCGATTTCAGACGGTTGCACGTTGAACGCGCCGAAACCAATCCAGCGCATCGAGCCGTTCACCTCGCGGCCGATACCCGGCACGATCACCATGACCAGCAAGCCAAACGCGCCGATCAGCATCAGCCAACCGAGACGCTGCCAGGTGGCGATGGGGATCATCATGGTGACGATGCACGCACCCAGACCGATGATCAGGTACACCAAGTGACGGATCATCATGTACAAGGTGTTGCCCGACTGCACGGCAGCCACTTCGGAAGAGGCCGAGGTGATCATCACCAGGCCCAGGCCCAGCAGCGCGAGGCAACCGGCGAGCATTGGGAAATCGAGGTCGATGCCGCGCCCGGTAATGATCGGCGACGGGTACGGCTTAATGATGTTTCTGAAATCAATGCTCATGCCAAGCCCTCCACGGCGCGGGCGAACAACTGGCCGCGCTCTTCGTAGTTCTTGAACATGTCGAAACTGGCGCACGCCGGCGACAGCAGTACCGCATCGCCTGGTTGGGCCAGGGCTTTGCATTGGGCAATGGCGTCGTCCAAGGAGGTGGCACGCACCTGTGGCACGGCGTCACCAAGCGCGGCGGCGATCAAGTCGGAGTCGCGGCCCATCAAGACCACGGCGCGGCAATGCGCGGCCACCGGTGCCTTGAGATCTTTGAAATCGGCGCCCTTGCCATCGCCACCGGCGATCAGCACCAGCTTGCCGTCGATATCGGCGCCAAGCCCTTCGATCGCAGCCAGTGCGGCGCCGACGTTGGTGGCTTTGGAGTCGTTGTAATAGCTGACGCCATCGAGATCACGCACCCACTGGCAGCGGTGTTCAAGACCGGCGAAGGTGCGCAGGCTGGAGAGCATCGCGTCGAATGGCAGGCCAACGGCATGGCCAAGCGCCAATGCCGCCAGGGCGTTGGACTGATTATGGGCACCACGAATTTTCAGCTCGCGCACTGGCATCAGGTTCTGAAATTCGAAGGCCAGGTATTTCTCGCCGTTCTCTTCGCGGATACCGAAGGCCTTGAAGTCGGGCTTGCCCAAACCGAAGGTCCAGCAGGGCATGCCCTCGCCCATCAGCGGACGGCTCAGGGCATCCTGGCGGTTGACCACAAATTGCTTGGCGCCGCGGAAGATCCGGTGCTTGGCCAGATGATATGCCGGCAGGCCGCTGTAGCGGTCCATGTGGTCTTCGCTGACGTTCAGAACAGTGGCGACTTCGGCGCCGAGGTCATGGGTGGTTTCCAGCTGGAAACTAGACAGTTCCATCACGTACAGCTCGATGTCGTCGCTGAGCAGGTCCAGCGCCGGGGTGCCGAGGTTACCGCCCACGGCCACGCGCTTGCCGGCCGCCATCGCCATCTCACCGACCAGTGTGGTCACGGTGCTTTTCGCGTTGGAACCGCTGATGGCTACTATCGGCGCCTTCGCGTTACGCGCGAACAGGTCGATATCGCCGGACAGCTTCACGCCACGGGCCGCTGCGGCTTGCAGGGCCGGTGTCGCCAGGGCTAGGCCGGGGCTCACGTAGAGCTCATCGGCGCGGCACAGAAACTCGACATCCAACTCGCCACAACGCACTTCCACGTGCGGGTAGTCACGGCGCAGCGTGACCAGCTCCGGTGGATTTTCCCGCGTATCGGCCACGGCAAACGACGTGCCCCGGTTCGCCAGGAAGCGAACCAGGGACATGCCGCTCTTGCCGAGGCCGACAACGATGCGGAAGTGGTCTGAAGCGATCAAGGACACTCGTTTCTACCTCAGTTTCAGGGTGGCAAGGCCGACCAGTACGAGAATCACGGTGATGATCCAGAAACGGACAATCACGCGTGGCTCGGGCCAGCCCTTGAGTTCAAAGTGGTGGTGAATCGGCGCCATGCGGAACACGCGGCGCCCGGTCAACTTGAAGGACGCCACCTGGATGACCACCGACAGGGTTTCCATCACGAACACACCGCCCATGATGAACAACACGATTTCCTGGCGAACAATCACCGCGATCGTGCCCAGGGCTGCGCCCAGCGCCAGGGCGCCGACGTCGCCCATGAAGACTTGTGCCGGATAGGTGTTGAACCACAAGAAGCCCAGACCGGCACCGATCAGTGCGCCGCAGAACACAATCAGTTCACCCGCGCCCGGTACGTAAGGGATCAGCAGGTATTCCGCGAACTTCACGTTACCCGACAGGTAGCAGAAGATGCCAAGCGCGCCGCCCACCATCACCGTCGGCATGATCGCCAGGCCGTCGAGGCCGTCGGTCAGGTTCACCGCGTTGCTGGAGCCGACGATAACGAAGTAGGTCAGCACCACGAAGCCGATACCCAATGGAATGCTGGCGTCCTTGAGCATCGGGATGATCAGGGTGGTTTCCACTGCGCTTGGCGCCGTGGTGTACAGGAAGATCGCTGCGCCCAGGCCGAACACCGACTGCCAGAAATACTTCCAGCGGCTTGGCAGCCCCTTGGAGTTTTTCTCGATCACTTTGCGGTAGTCATCGACCCAGCCGATGGCGCCGAACAGCAAGGTCACCAGCAGCACCACCCAGACGTAGCGGTTGTGCAGGTCGGCCCACAGCAAGGTGCTGATGCCGATGGACGACAGGATCAACGCGCCGCCCATTGTCGGGGTGCCGGACTTGGACAGGTGCGACTGCGGGCCGTCATTACGAACCGATTGACCAATTTGCAGGTTCTGCAGGGTGCGGATCATCCACGGCCCCAAAAACAGCGACAAAGACAGCGCGGTCAGCACACCCAGGATCCCGCGCAGGGTCAGGTACTGAAAGACCGCGAAGCCTTTGTGGAACTGTTGCAGATACTCAGCCAGCAGCAGCAGCATTAATGTTTCTCCGTACTTGAGCCACACAAGGCCGCGACGACGTTTTCCATCACCGCGCTGCGCGATCCCTTGATCAAAATGGTTGTGTGTTTGTCTTGTTCTGCTGTGCCCAGCGCCTGAATCAACTCGGCCTGGGTTGCGAAATGTCGCGCACCTTGGCCGAAGGCAGCCACGGCATGGGCCATGTTCGTACCAACGGCGTAGAGGGCGTCGACTTTGCCTGCGGCATACGCGCCGACTTCGCGGTGGCCTTGTTCAGCCCAGTCGCCCAATTCGCCGATGTCACCCAGCACCAGCACCTTGCGACCGTCAAAACCCTTTAGCAGGTCTACAGCGGCATTAATGGACGATGGGTTGGCGTTGTAGGTGTCATCAATCACACGCATGCCGTTGGTTGCCAACTGCGCCACGGTACGACCCTTGACCGGTTGCACCGCGCCCAGGCCCGTGGCAATACCGAACAGCGAAACGCCCAAGGCATGGGCCGCAGCGGCGGCGGCCAGGGAGTTGGCGACGTTATGGTTGCCCAACAAATTCAGTTGCACGTGTTCGTCACCTTGCGGGGTGTGCAAGGTGAAGGACGGACAGCCGCGGGCATCGACAGTGATGTTGGATGCATGGAAATCAGCCGCTGCGTTAAGCACGGCAAACGTCAGGACCTTGCGACCGGCGGCGCGTACACGCCAGGTCTCGAAGGCCTTGTCGTCCAAATTCAAAACCGCGGTGCCAGATGCATCCAGGCCCTCAAGAATCTCGCCCTTGGCTTCGACGATTTTTTCCGGTCCACCGAACTCGCCAACGTGGGCAGTACCGGCGTTGTTGATAATTGCTACGTGGGGCTTGGTCAGCGCCACGGTGTAGGCGATTTCGCCGATACGCGAAGCCCCCAGTTCGATCACTGCCGCCGTGTGTTCCGGGGCGAGTTCAAGCAGGGTCAGCGGAGCGCCAAAGTCATTATTAAGGTTGCCACGGGTCGCAAGCACCGGGCCGCGCGTACGCAGTACACCAGCAAGCAGTTCCTTGACCGTTGTCTTGCCGCTGGAGCCGGTAACGGCTGCGACAGGCTTATCAAAAGCGGCACGGTTCAGCGCACCCAATTGACCCAGAGCCAAGCGGGTATCCGCGACGAGCAGTTGCGGCAAGGTGGAGTCGGCGACTTCGCGCTGAACCAAGGCACCCACGGCACCTTTGGCGGCCACTTCATTCAGGTAGTCGTGACCGTCAAAGCGCGGTCCGGCCAAGGCGACAAACAGTTGCCCAGGCTTGATCGCGCGACTGTCGATACTCACGCCATCGAAGCAGCAATCGCTCGACAGCATACGAGCGGACAGAGCCTGGCTCAGCTCGCTGAATTTCATCGCTTTAAGCATGGGCAATCTCCCAGGCGGTCAAGGCGTGATCGGCCTCGACCAGATCGGAGAAGGCATGACGCTCGCCATTGATTTCCTGGTAGTCCTCGTGTCCCTTGCCGGCCAGTACTATCACGTCATCAGCGCTGGCACTGGCGATCAACTGGGCGATGGCGGCACCACGACCGGCAACGAAAGTAGCCTTGGACGCGTCTTTAAAGCCTGCGCGGATATCGTCGAAGATCTGGCTCGGGTTTTCGCTGCGCGGGTTGTCATCGGTGACGAGTACGCCGTCGGCCAGGCGCTCGACAATCTCGGCCATCAGCGGACGCTTGCCGCGATCGCGATCACCGCCGCAACCGAACAGGCACAGCAACTTCCCTTTGGCGTGAGGACGCAAGGCTTCGAGGACTTTTTCAAGGGCATCCGGGGTGTGGGCGTAATCAACCACCACCAGCGGCTGGGTGCCGCCACCCAGGCGTTGCATGCGACCAGCCGGACCTTCCAGCTTCGGCAGCACTTTGAGGATTTCGTCCAGGGCGTAATCCAGGCCAAGCAGCGCGCCGATAGCGGCGAGGACGTTGCTGAGGTTGAACCGCCCGAGCAAGGTGCTGCGCAGGTGATGTTCGCCTTGGGGCGTTACCAACGTGGCGCGAACACCTTCGTCATTAAATTGGGCTTCGCGGCAATACAGGTACGCGCTGGAGTCCAGCAGGCTGTAGCTGATCAAACGCGATTCGCTGTCCTGCGCGGCCAACTGGCGACCGAACTCGTCGTCCAGGTTCACAACCCGGCACTTCAGGTCATTCCAGGCGAACAGCTTGGCCTTGGCGGACGCATATGCCTCCATCGTGCCGTGGTAGTCCAAGTGGTCGCGGGACAGGTTGGTCATCACCGCCACATCAAAGGCCAGGGCGGTTACGCGGCCCTGGTCCAGACCATGGGACGAGACTTCCATGGCAACCGCCTTGGCACCGGCCTTTTTCAGGTCGGCCAGGGTCGCTTGCACAGCAATAGGATTGGGCGTGGTGTGCAGGCCGCTTTGAAGCGCGCCATAAAAACCGGTGCCAAGGGTGCCAACGATGCCGCAGTGCTGGCCCAGCAGGTCAAGCGCTTGGGCAACCAGTTGGGTCACACTGGTCTTGCCGTTGGTACCGGTCACACCCACCAGATTGAGATGGCGGCTTGGGTCGCCATAGAAGCGCCCGGCGATGTCCGACAATTGCTTGGCCAAGCCTTTGACAGGGATCAGCGGCAAGTCGGTGATCGGCAGCACCGTGGCGCCTTCCACTTCATAAGCCACGGCCGCGGCGCCGCGCTGCAAGGCGTCGGCAATATGCGCACGACCATCGACCTTGCCGCCTGGCACCGCCAGGAACAGGTCACCGGCGCGCACGTTACGGCTGTCGAGGGTCAACTCGCGAATCAGCAGATCGCGACCAGCGTGGGCAAAAATCTTATTCAGGCTAAGAGACATCAGCCGCGCCCTCCATTGGCTTTGACTGCAGCAACCGGTGGTCCGGCATTCGCTTGTTGAGTCGGCGGCAAGTTGTCCGGCGTGATGTTCATCAAGCGCAGGGTGCCGGACATCACTTTGCTGAACACTGGCGCCGAGACCAGACCACCGAAGTAACCGGCTTTGCTCGGCTCGTCGATCACTACAACAATGGCGTAACGTGGATCGCTCATCGGGCCAAAGCCGGCGAACAGCGAACGGTAGGAGTTTTCGGCATAGCCCTTGGTACCCACCGACGTTTTACGCGCGGTACCGGACTTGCCTGCCACGTGATACGCCGGCACCTGGGCACGGAATACACCGCGCGGCGCTTCGATCACTTGTTGCAGCATGCCTTGCATAGTCTTGGCGACGTTTTCCGGGATCACCTGGGTGGCTTTCGGCGCTTCGTCGACGTGAATCAGGCTCAGCGGCACCATGCGACCGTTGTTGGCCAGCACGGAGAACGCGTGCGCCAGTTGGATTGCGGTTACCGACAGGCCGTAACCATAGGAAAGCGTGGCGGTCTCGGCCTTTTTCCAGTCGCGGTAGTTCGGCAGGTTGCCGACACGCTCACCGGGAAAATCCAGACCGGTGGGTTGGCCCAAGCCGATTTTCTGCGCCAGGTGGTAGATGGTTTCACCGCCGATATCGAAGGCGACCTTACTCATGCCCACGTTACTGGAGTTGATCAGGATGCCTGTCAAATCCAACACCGGACCTTCGGTGCGCGATACGTCACGAATAGTGTATTTGCCAAGCTGCAAAGTGCCTGGGTACACCTCGACCTTGTCGCTGGGTTTCCAGCGTCCGGTTTCCAGTGCGGCACTCATGGAGATGGCTTTCATGGTCGAACCCGGCTCGAACACGTCGATCATGGCGCGGTTGCGCATCATCGCCGGCTGCAGGTTGCGACGGTTATTCGGGTTGTAGGTCGGCTGGTTGACCATAGCCAGGATCTCGCCGGTCTTCACGTCCATGATCACGAGGCTGCCGGCCTTGGCGCCGTTCTCGATGATCGCGTTACGCAGCTCGCGGTTGGCCAGGTATTGCAGACGCAGGTCAATCGACAACGCCAAGGGCTTACCGGCCTTGGCGTTTTTGGTGACTTGGACATCCTTGATCAGTCTGCCGCGCCGATCCTTGATGACTTGTCGTTTACCGGGAACACCAGCCAGCCATTCGTCGTAGGCCAACTCCACGCCTTCGCGGCCGTGGTCATCGATGTCGGTAAAGCCGACCATGTGGGCGGTGGTTTCACCGGCCGGATAGAAACGACGGAATTCCTCGATGCCGTAGACACCGGGGACTTTAAGGTCGAGCACTTGCTGGCCCTGCTCGGGGGTGAGGCCACGAACAAGGTAGATGAATTCTTTATTGGCTTGAGCCTCAAGGCGCTCGGCCAAGGCTTTTGGATCCTGGCCCAGTGCGGCAGCCAGTTGTGGCCACCTGTCCTTGGCAACCTGCAACTCCTTGGCGTTGGCCCACAGGGTAGTTACCGGCGTACTGACGGCCAGAGGCTCGCCGTTACGGTCGGTGATCAGGCCGCGGTGCGCAGGAATCGGGATATGACGAAGGCTACGGGCGTCGCCCTGGCCGATCAGGAAGTCACGGTCGACGACCTGCAAGTCAATGATCCGCCAGGCAATCGCCCCCACCATCAATGCCAGCAACCCGAGCATCAGTCGGAAGCGCCATGGATAAAGTGCGCCCTCGAGCTTCATCATGGCGCCACCATGCGGACTTCGGCCGCGCCCGGAATGTGCATTTTCAGTTGTTCGGTGGCCAGAACTTCGATACGGCTATGGGCCGTCCAGGTGCTTTGCTCCAGGATCAACCGACCCCATTCCGCCTGCGCTTTGTCGCGCACACTCAATTCCCCGTACAGGGTGTTAAGCAGTTGACGGTTGTAGTGGGCGCTGTAGGACACCGCAATCGCGGACACCAGCACGCCGACAAACAACAGCAACATAAAGAAGCTGCCGCCCGGCAGGGGCTTGGCGAAAAGCTTGCTCACCGCAGCTTCTCCGCGACGCGCATGACGGCGCTACGGGAGCGTGGGTTGGCCTTGAGTTCGGCTTCGGAAGCAAACTGCGCTTTGCCATGGATTTTGATTTTCGGCACAAAGGCTTCGAAACGCACCGGCAGGTTGCGCGGCAGGTTGTCGGACTCACCCTTGACCAACCGACGCATGAACAATTTGACGATGCGGTCTTCAAGGGAGTGGAAACTGATCACCACTAGACGACCGCCCACTTCCAAAGCGTCCAGCGCGGCTTCAAGACCAGCTTCCAGATCGCCCAGTTCGTTGTTGACGTGAATGCGCAGGCCTTGGAACGCACGGGTCGCAGGATTCTTGCCCTTTTCCCATGCAGGGTTGGCGACTTTGAGTACTTCGGCCAGGTCGGCGGTGCGTTCGAACGGCTGAATTTCACGGCGCTCCACCACGGCACGTGCCATGCGACCAGCGAAACGCTCTTCACCGTATTCCTTGAATACGCGGGTAATTTCTTCATGGGGAGCGGTGGCGATGAACTGTGCCGCACTGATGCCACGGGTAGGATCCATGCGCATATCGAGAGGGCCATCGTTCATGAAGCTGAAGCCGCGCTCCGGATCATCGAGCTGCGGCGAAGACACGCCTAAGTCGAGCAAAACCCCGGCCACCTTGCCCGCCATACCACGCTCGGCGACTTCAGCACCCAGCTCGGCAAAGCTGCGCTGCACAACGACAAAGCGGCCGTCTTCGGCCGCTAGCGCTTGCCCGGTGGCAATCGCTTGGGGGTCTTTGTCGAACCCGAGGAGCTTGCCGTCGGGACCGAGCTGGCTGAGTATCAACCGGCTGTGCCCGCCCCTGCCAAAGGTGCCATCCAAATAGCAGCCATCCGCGCGTACGGCGAGAGCCTCAACGGCTTCGTCAAGCAGTACGGTGATGTGGTTAAAGCCGCTATCAATAGTCACAGGATCAAATCACGCAGTTCATCAGGCATAGCGCCCGGTTGTTGAATAGCAGCCAGGTCAGCTGCAGAAACAGCATCCCAGGCATCTTCGTCCCACAATTGGAACTTGTTCAGTTGGCCAACCAGCATTGCGCGCTTGTCCAGCTTGGCGTACTCGCGAAGACGCGGGGGCACCAGGAAACGACCACTGCCATCGAGCTCAAGGTCGACGGCATTACCGATCAGCAAACGCTGCAGGCGGCGGTTTTCTTCACGCAATGAAGGCAGGGCGCGCAATTTGGTTTCAATCAACTCCCACTCATCGAGCGGGTAAACACATAAACAAGGATCAACAGCATCGATAGTGATGATTAATTGCCCGGAACTTCGCGAAATCAGCTCGTCACGATACCGGCTCGGCATGGCGAGACGGCCTTTTGCATCGAGACTGATAGCGTTAGCTCCGCGAAACACAGATGCGTTTCTCCAAATTTTAGCGTTTTACGTTCAAAAAACCCACTTTGTGCCACTTTCCGCCACTTGCGCACACTATAGGAATGCGCCCACCACACCGTCAAGGCGCGGATTCAAGGAAAAGCCTTACAGAACGGAGATTTAGGAGCGTAAAAGCAGGAGAAACCAGAGTTCGGCGGTATTTTTGACCCAATAAGGGCAAATAGCTCAAAGAGCTACGACTTAAAGTTAAAGTAATTTATTAAGAGTAAGATTTTTTTGGTATTACGAAGATGCATCTGCCAATGATTTGGCAGGGAAGGATTCTTGCGTTATTACCGGTTTTCTGCCCGAGACTCGGGCAGAAGGAAAAAGGTGGAGAGTCGATCTGTAAGCCGGGTTCTGTCTTGAACAGTCATTCGTCTACGATGGCCATCACTGGACATCTTTAGCAACCTACCCGGTCCCAGCGCGGGCCACGCCTTGGGACCCTATTTGGTCTTGCTCCAAGTGGGGTTTACCTAGCCACGAACTGTTGCCAGTCGTGCGGTGCGCTCTTACCGCACCTTTTCACCCTTACCGGTACCGAAGTACTTAGGCGGTTATTTTCTGTGGCACTTTCCGTAGGCTCACGCCTCCCAGGCATTACCTGGCACTTCGCCCTATGGAGCCCGGACTTTCCTCCCCCCCCTAATTTTCATAGAAGGCAGCGACTGTCCAATCGACTCTCCGCCGCGCAGGTTAACGGCACGGCGGCCTCAGGACAAGTAATAATAGTCACCAAGGCCATCACGTTCAGACGGAATACCGGTTTAACCCCGGAACTATTCAGCTTTCTGTTTATCCAGCGCAACTTGATACAACACATTCTTGCGCAGACCGGTAATTTCTGCAGCCAGGGCCGCGGCGCGCTTGAGAGGCATCTCCTTGAGGAGCAGGTCAAGAATACGCATGGCCTCGCTGCCGACCGCATCTTCGGCCTCCGGCGCCGTCCAGCCCGCCACCAGCACCACACACTCGCCACGCTGTTGATTGCTGTCGCCCTCGACAAATGCACGCAACTCCTCCAGCGGCAGCCCCTTGAGGGTTTCGAATGTTTTAGTCAGTTCTCGCGCCAACAATGCCAGGCGCTCGCCGCCAAACACCAATTCCATATCTTGCAGACATTCAAGGATGCGGTGCGGCGCTTCGTAGAAGATCAAAGTACGCGGCTCTTCCTTTACCGCTTCAAGACGCGCACGACGCCCCACTGCTTTGGCCGGCAAAAAACCTTCGAAAATAAACCGATCTGAAGGCAGCCCCGCAGCCGACAATGCAGCAATCAGCGCGCACGCACCCGGAACAGGCACTACATTGATACCAGCGGCCCGCGCTTGGCGAACCAAGTGGTAACCCGGATCAGAAATCAGCGGCGTTCCCGCGTCGGAGATCAGCGCCACATCGTCACCGGCCAGCAGGCGCACGATAAAGCGGCTGCCTTCTTCGCGCTCGTTGTGCTCGTGACAGGCGGCTAATGGCGTGCTGATACCAAAATGCTGCATCAACCGCTGGGAGTGCCGGGTGTCTTCCGCCGCGATCAATTTAACCTCGCGCAACACTTTCAGCGCCCGGGCACTGATGTCGTCCAGGTTGCCAATGGGCGTCGCCACGACAAAAAGCGAGCCTGCAGTGGAATTCAAAGGACCTGGAGCAGTCAAAACGCACACCTCGATGGTTGGCAAAAGCCGCATTGTAGCGCGTAGATGCTTTGAAAATATGCCATCACGGTCGATGCCGTTTCCGCCGCCGATTGCCTACAACAGCCCAATACCAACATTTGCACGACCTAAATCGACGGTTTCACACCAGTAACATCGCGCCTGGGCCAGTGCTTGGGTACAATTCCACGCTAATTTGATCGGTATCAGGAACACTTACATGATCGCTTGCCTGCGGCTGCTCTCTGCCCTCTGCCTCGCTGCCTTACTGGCGGCTTGCGCCAGCTCGCCCTCGTCCAGCCTTGGCGAACTTCCACGGACCCCGGATGCCAGTATCGAGCAACTGCTCGAACAGGCAACAACCGCCAAGACGCCAGAAAAGGCCGCATTGCTGCGCCTGAGTGCGGCAGACATGGCTTATAAACAAAACAACCCTGGCCGCTCGTCGCAAATTCTTGCCCAAGTGCCCCTGGACGCCCTCAAGCCGGCAGCACAAGTGTTCGCCAGCACCCTGGCCGCCGAGCTGGCCATGGCACGCAACCAGCCGAAGGCTGCGCTGACTGCCTTGAACCACGCTAGCCTGCAAAGTCTGAAGGACCTGCCGACTGAACAGCAGATTCGCACAGGTACCGTGCATGCTCGTGCTTATGAGGCTGATGGCCAAACCCTCAACGCTGCCCGCGAGCGTGTCGCCATGGCGCCACTGCTCACTGGCGATGCAGCCCAAAGCAATCACGAAGCCATCTGGACTTTGATTGCCGCACTACCTGCCGAACAACTGCAAGCCAGTGGCAACCCGACCCTGGACGGCTGGATCACCTTGGCCCAAGCGGTCAAGGGTGCCGGCACGCTGGAGCAACAACAAGCCGCTATCGACACCTGGCGCGCGCAGAACCCCGGCCACCCGGCTGCCGTGCAGTTGCCAACACCGCTGACCAAGCTCAAGGAACTCGCAAGCCAGCCCTTGAGCAAGATTGCCCTGCTACTGCCCCAAGAGGGCCCCCTGGCTTCCGTGGGCAAGGCACTGCGCGAAGGCTTCATGGCCGCTCACTACCAGGCTGAACAAGCCGGGCAGAAGCCCCCGGTGATCGAGTTCTATGACAGCTCGCGCCTGACTTCCATCGACGACTTCTACGCCAAGGCCCAGGCTGCCGGCGTGCAATTAGTCGTCGGCCCACTGGAGAAGCCGCTGGTCAAGCAGCTCAGTGCGCGCCCGCAACTGCCGATCACCACCCTGGCACTGAACTACAGCGAAACCGATCAAGGTCCAGCGCAATTGTTCCAGTTCGGCCTGGCCGCTGAAGACGAAGCTCGCGAAGTCTCGCGCCGTGCCCGTGCCGACGGCCTGCATCGCGCTGCCGCGATGGTGCCCCGTGGCGAATGGGGTGAGCGCGTCTACAAAGCGTTCCGCCAGGATTGGGAAGCCAACGGCGGCACCGTCATGGGGGTCGAGTATGTCGACCAGCCGGTCGCCCTGGCCCAGCAGATTGCCGATCTGTTCCAACTGCGTAAAAGCGAAGGCCGCGCCAAGAGCCTGCAAAGCACCGTTGGTACTGACGTAGCGGCACAACCGTCGCGTCGCCAGGACATCGAATTCATCTTCCTGGCCGTCACTCCGCAACTGGCCCAGCAGATCAAGCCGACCCTGAACTTCCAGTACGCCGGTGATGTACCGGTCTACGCAACGTCCCACGTTTTCAGCGCCAGCGGTGACCGCAACCAGTACCTGGACATGACCAATGTGATGTTCTGCGAAACGCCTTGGCTGCTCAACACCACTGACCCGCTGCGCAACCAGGTTGCGGCGCAATGGCCACAAGCCAACGGCAGCCTGGGCCGCCTGTATGCAATGGGTGTGGACGCCTACCGCCTCGCGCCACGCCTTGGCCAGCTCAAGGCCCTGCCGGACACACGGGTTGACGGCCTTTCGGGCAACCTGGGTATCAGCGCCAACCAGCGCGTTGATCGCCAGATGCCATGGGCGAAGTTCGTCGGTGGCGAGATCCAACGCCTGCCGGACACCCCGCGCTGATGCCCGAGAGGTCCAGTGCGCAAAGCGGCAAGGATGCCGAACTTCAAGCTCTGCAACACTTGCAGAAACAAGGCCTGCGCCTGCTGGCGCAGAACTGGTTGTGTAAACGCGGCGAGCTTGATCTGGTCATGCTTGACGGCGATACAGTAGTATTCGTCGAAGTCCGCTACAGAAAACACGCACAATGGGGTGGCGCGCTCGCCAGTATCGACGGGCGCAAGCGTCAGAAGCTGATACTCGCCGCGCAGTTTTTCCTGCAAAAAGAGCATCGCTGGGCCAACTCCCCCTGCCGTTTCGACGTGGTTGCCATAGAAAGCACACCGTCAGGCAAGGCTGATCTGAACTGGCTCAAAGATGCCTTCGACAGCTGATTCGCCGGACATCTTCACCACACACTTTTGCTCTTTGCTTTGCGGGCTGCACATTCCTGTGCCAAATAGCCGCGCTAATTAAGGTCACACAGATGGACATGCAATCCCGAATTCGCCAGCTTTTCCAGGCCAGCATCGACACCAAGCAACAGGCGATGGACGTACTTGCACCGCACATCGAGCAAGCCAGTCAGGTCATGGTTAATGCCTTGCTTACCGAACGCAAAATGCTTTCGTGCGGCAACGGCGGTTCGGCCGGCGATGCCCAGCATTTCTCGTCCGAATTGCTCAACCGCTTCGAGCGGGAGCGTCCGAGCCTGCCGGCTATCGCCTTGACCACCGACTCGTCGACGATCACCTCGATAGCCAATGACTACAGCTACAACGAAATCTTCTCCAAGCAGATCCGCGCCTTGGGCCAACCAGGCGATGTACTGCTGGCGATTTCCACCAGCGGCAACTCGGCGAATATTATTCAAGCGATCCAGGCCGCACATGATCGCGAAATGATTGTCGTAGCATTGACCGGACGCGATGGCGGCGGCATGGCCTCGCTGTTACTGCCCGAAGATGTTGAAATTCGCGTCCCGGCCAATGTCACCGCACGTATTCAGGAAGTCCACCTGCTGGCGATCCACTGCCTGTGCGATCTGATCGACAGCCAACTGTTTGGGAGTGAAGAATGACCGTTAACCGCCTCGGCCTCTTGGCCATTACGCTGTGCCTCGGCATCAGCGGCTGCAGCACGGCGATCACTGCGACACGTGACACCCCTATTCAGGACGACAAGGGCACCCGCACCTTCGGCAGCAAGATTGACGACTCGTTGATCGAAACAAAGGTCGAAGTAAACGTCGCCAAAGCCGCAACGGACTTGGGCAACGGTGCGTCGCGTATCGTCGTAACCAGCTTCAACGGCGTGGTGCTGCTCGCAGGCCAAACGCCGCGCGCCGACCTCAAGGCCCAGGCCGAGCAGGCCGCTGCGTCGGTTCAGCGGGTCAAGAAGGTCCACAACGAATTGCAGGTCATGGATCCGATCACCCTGCTTGCCATCAGTAATGACGCGCTGCTGACCACCAAGATCAAAGCGCAGATGCTCACCGACAATGCGATCCCCGGCTCGCGTATCAAGGTCGTGACGGACAACGGCATCGTTTACCTGATGGGCCTGCTGACCCAGGCAGAAGCCACCCGTGCGTCCAACCTGGTACAGGGCGTATCCGGCGTGCAGAAAATCGTGAAGGTGTTCGAATACATCGACTGATGTAATCGACAGCCACAAAAAAGGGCGCCGTGCATTGACTGCACGGCGCCCTTTTTATTAGCCGTTGTTTACTGGTACTGCGAGTACGGGTTGCCTTGGAACTGGTTGTTCTGTTGTGGCGCCTGTTGCTGGGTGCCCGGCTGGCCGTACTGCTGGCCAGGGATTGGGCCCAGGTTAACTTCCACGCGACGGTTCTGAGCGCGACCGTTGACGTCGGCGTTGCTGGCAATCGGGTTATCCGGACCGGCACCACGGGCACTCAGGTTTGCACCGTTGACGCCTTGGGAGGTCAAGTAGTTGGCCACGCTCTGCGCACGACGCTGGGACAGATCCATGTTCAGTTGGCGGCTACCGGTACTGTCGGTGTAGCCCACAATCTGGATGGTGTTTTGGTTGAACTGTTTGAGGGAGTTGGCCAGGTTGTTCAGCGGCTGATAGAAGCTGCTGGAGATCGCATCCGAGTTGGTCGCGAAGGTGATGTTGCCCGGCATGATCAGCTTGATCTGGTCACCCTGGCGCTGAACTTCAACTCCAGTGTTGGCCATGCTCTCGCGCAGTTTCTTTTCCTGTTGGTCGGCGTAGTAGCCATAACCCGCGGCACCAGCACCCGCCACCACCGCACCGATCAGCGCACCCTTGCCACGGTTGTTATGGTCAATGGCAGCACCGGCCAACGCACCGGCAAGAGCACCGAGACCACCGTACTTGGCGGTTTTGCTCATACCGCTGGATTCATTATTCGCCTGTCCCTGGCTGCTGCCGTCATAAGGATTAGGTGAAGCGCAGCCGGACAAAAGGGCTACGGCGGTGGCGACTACAAGCAGACGACGCGGAGTGAACATGAAGAGAGCTCCTACTTTTTGCATTCTGTGGTGCAGAGGACATTGGCAATGGACCTTTGCCGAGTTTGGAACACGACAAATGGCAAAAATTCCGTGAACACTCGCGCAGCTGTAACGAAACGTTAGCCCGCATTACCGCTGTAGAAAACGTAGCAGACCCAGCCTGAACGCGACCTGCGTTTTTACTACAACAGATTACCCCTCATGAAACATGCATCAGCCCGCTTTCACCTCCTCAAGCCCGCACAAATGGATTCTCGCGCATCTCATCGCCCAGTCGCGTGTCCGGTCCGTGGCCGGTGACCACCGTGGCACTCTCGTCCAGCGTATAAAGCCGCTGTTTGATCGAGCGCACAATCGTGGCCTGGTCCCCACCCCACAGATCTGTACGCCCCACGCCACGACGGAAAAGCGTATCGCCGGCGATCAGCAGCTTGGCGTCGGCAAACCAGAAACTCATCGAGCCCGGCGTGTGACCCGGAGTATGCAAGGCAACGCCACAGCCGCAGGCTAACTCTTCATCATCTTCCAGCCAACGGTCTGGCGACGGCACGGGGGTATAAGGCACGCGAAACATCTGGCACTGCATTTCCAGGTTGTCCCACAGAAACTGGTCTTCCTTATGCAGGTGCAAGGTGGCGCCAGTTTTCTCTTTCAACTGACCCGATGCCAGGAAGTGATCGAGGTGGGCGTGGGTATGGATGATGCTCACCACCTTGAGGCCCAGCGCGTCCAGGCGGGCCAGGATCAATTCATGGTTGCCGCCCGGGTCGACCACAATGGCTTTTTTAGTAATGGGATCGCCGATGATGGTGCAGTTGCACTGCAGGGGACCGACAGGGAAGGTTTCGCGTATGAGGGAAGGCTGTGCGGTTTCCATGAACGGGCCTCTGGTGCAAATTAACTGGGGGGTTGGGCAGTATCGCCAGGATAATTGCACTATTAAAACAGACTGGGACCGCTTCGCGGCCCAACGCAAGCAAGCTCGCTCGCCACAAGAAGCTTACTCACACAAAAACTCTCACCGCAAATGGTCAAGCGCTAACCAATCAACCTCAACTCCTGTGCCCGCGCCACCGCCTGGGTGCGTCGCTCCACGCCGAGCTTGCTGTTGATATGGCTGGCGTGAGTCTTGACAGTGTGCAGGGAGATAAACAGTCGGTTGCTGATCTCCTGGTTGGAGCAACCTTGGGCGATGAGTTGCAGCACTGCCAGTTCCCGGGCGCTCAGACTTTCATGACTAGGTGACGCGTGCACTTCAGCAACGGTAGGCAGAAGTGCCAGAAGGCTCTGATTCAGCAAGCCATGGGGATCCTTGCTGAGTTGCTCGCGCATCCAGTCCGGGTGATTTTCCAGCAGCCTCTGGAAAGGTTGCAACGCCCCTCCGGCGCCAGCCTCAAGCGCTCGGGACAGTACCGGCCGCGCCTTGGCTTCCTGACCGCATTCCAGCAGCAACTGCGTCTGCTGGGCGAATGCCATCAGTGCAATCATCTGCCGCCCACAGCTATGAGCGTGTTGCGCCAGTTCGTCGAGCCGTTGCAAAGCAGCGTCGGGTTGATGACGAATGGCATCAAGCGCGGCTTGTTGCAGCCCGATATGTTGCGGCAAATGCGGGTGGAATTCCGGCGCAGCGGCAGCATGCTCGCCGTTGTAAGTCTGCCCCAGCCGCGTCAACCAGGCATCGGCCAGGTCGGTGCGGCCTTGGGCCAGCCACAGCTCGCATTTGATCAGGGTGATCATCGCCAGATAGTAGATCGGCGGCACGTCCCAGATATGCATCAAGCGTTCGGCTTCGGCGAGTTCGGCGAAGGCTTTGGAAAAGTCATTGCGCCGCCCTTCGAAGCTGGCGATCACGCAATGGCCGATCAGTACGCTGATGTCGCGACAGGCGCGCGCCTCGGCCAGACCCGCCCGCAGGTGAGCGATACCGGCGTCAGGTTGATTACGCATTAACAGCAAATAGCCTTCGTACAACGACAGTCGCGCGCGCACCGCATACAGCCTCTGCGGCGCCAGACCGTGCAAACGTTGCAGGCCCTGACGCACTTCATCAAGGGCACGCAGGATTTCGCCGCGAGCCTGCAATACCCGCGCGCGGTCGTAATGGGCCAGGGCTTCGAACAAAGGGTTGCCGACGCGCTGCGCCAGTTCCAAGGATTCACGGTTCAGGCCACGGGCGCGCCACAAATCGCCATCGGCGATGGCCAAGTTGGACAGCGTCGACAGACACACCAGGCGCTGGCCGTAACGCCGTTGCGGCAGGCTTTCCAACGCCTCACTGCAATAGCGCTGAGTCAATTCACGATCACCTCGGCCCCGAGCGATAATCCCGCTCAGCGCCAGCCATTGGGCCAGCATTGAGCGCTGTGCAGTGGCCGAGGGCGCCGGCAGGAAGCGACTGAGGTACGCGGACAATTCCTCCGCCGCATCCAACTGGCAGGCCAACCCCAAGGCCCAGCTGTACAACACGATCAAGCGCGGTGTGCTGATCAGCAGGCTGTCGGGCAAGTCCATTTTCCAGCGCAGCAACATGCCGACATTCTGCTCGGCCAGCAGTTGCTCTTCGGACAGGTTCTGCACCAGGTTGGCCGCCACGTCGAGGTGCCCGGCGCGTAAAGCCTGCTCCACCGCCTCATCGATCAAACCCTGGGCGTTGAACCAACGACACGCGCGCAGGTGCAGGCTGGCGGCTGGCAATACATTGCTGCTCGCACGGCGGGTACGCAGCAGGTCGGAGAATAAATGATGATAACGGTACCAGTGGCCCTGCTCGTCCAAGGGCACCAGGAACACTTGGTGCGCTTGCAGATAACGCAGGATTTCGGCGCTGTCATGAGCTTCGCGCACGGCGTCACACAGTTCGCTGCAGAAACGGTCCTGGGGCGCAGTATCGAACAGGAACGCCTGCACTTCGGGTGGCAAGCAATCGATCACCTCCTCCAGCAGGTAGTCGCGGATCAACCCTTCTCCACCGTGCAGGCTTTGCGGCAATGCGTCTTCGTTGCCGGCTTCGGAAGCCGCCAGCAGCCAGAAACGCAAACCGGCTACCCAGCCTTCGCTGCGGCGGATCAGGTTGTCGAGGGCCTCACCACTCAGGGAACTGCTGTGGCGATCCAATAGCGCCTGGGATTCGGCATGGGTCAGGCGCAGGTCTTGCTCGTGCAACTCCAGCAAGTGCCGTGACAAGCGCAAGCGTGCCAGATGCCAGTCAGGGCGCTGGCGACTGGTGACCAATACCAGCAGGCCATCCGGCAAATGGTTGAGGAAAAACTGAAGACAACGGTCCAGCACCGGACCCTGGGCCAGATGATAGTCATCCAGCACCAGTAACAATGGCGCGCGCGTGGACAGGTGAACCGCGAGCTCATCAAGCAGGCCATCGAGCCATTCTTCAAAGGCAAAGGGCTGGTGACGCTGACGCATTTTCAGCAAGCCCAGGGATTGAGCGCCGAGTGCGGGGAAATAGTGTTGCAACCCCTCGAGCAGACGCTCAAGGAAGCGCCCCGGGTCGTTGTCCCGAGGGCTCAGCCCAAGCCACAGACTTTGCCAGTGGGCCGGCAGGCTCTGGCAGAACTCCACCGCCAACGAACTCTTACCGAACCCCGCCGGGGCGCTGACCAGCAGCAACCGTCCTTCGAGGCCAGCGCTCAGCCGTTCACACAGGCGGGGGCGCAGCACATAGCCGTCAGGCAGCGGAGGCCTGTAGAAGCGACCTTCCAGAGTCGGGATTACCGCACTGGCAGGCCCTTGGATTCGGGACAGATCAGTCATCGCCGGGCTCTTGTAGAAGGCTGTTGTCGGCATTGCAGATGTCCGCAGACTAGCGGTAAAAGCAGCAGCTTTGTAGATCTTTGCAACATTTGCCTGAAAAAGAACTGAGACAAAAAATATCGCCACAAACAAAAAGTGGGAGGGGGCTTGCTCCCGATAGTGGCGGATCAGTCAATACACGTGCTGACTGTCACACCGCTATCGGGGGCAGGCCCCCTCCCACATTGAGTTACTCGTGCCGCTTAGCGAACACCGTCCTGGCGCAGGGCCGCTGGGGTGAAGTCGCTGGTCGTGGCGGTGAAGCCGAAATCATAGGCCTGCTTCTCTTCGTTCTTCATGCCCAAAGCCAGGTAGCGGCCGGACTGCAGGTCGTAGAGGGTTTCCAGGGCATACCACGGCACCTGTTTGTCGTAGTAGTTCTCGGCATGGGCCTCGGCGACGCGCCACAGTTGGCCGCGACCGTCGTAGTGATCGATCACTGCCGCTTGCCAGGTGTCTTCGTCGATGAAGAAGTCACGCTTGGCATAGATGTGGCGCTGGCCTTCTTTCAAAGTGGCGACCACATGCCAGACACGGCGCAGCTCGTAGCGCGTCAGGTCCTGGTTGATGTGGCCGGCCTTGATGATATCGGCGTACTTGAGTTTCGGATCGTCGATCTTGTAGCTGTTGGAGGCGATGTAGATTTCCTTCTTGCCTTCCAGTTTCCAGTCGTAGCGATCCGGCGCACCGTTGTACATGTCGAGGTTATCGGAGGTACGCAGGCCGTCGGCGGCGGTACCCGGCCCGTCATAGGACACTTGCGGCGCCCGGCGCACACGGCGCTGGCCTGCGTTGTAGACCCACGCCGAACGCGGCTCCTTCACTTGGTCCAGGGTTTCGTGCACCAGCAGCACACCACCGGCCAGACGTGCCGGCGCGGTCACTTGCTGCTTGAAGTAGAACAGCACGTTGCCCGGGTTTTTCGGATCGAAGTCCTTCATCTTGTCGCGGAACACGAACTGGTCGCGGAAGTACACAAGGCTGTAGGAACCGTTGGTTTGCGGCGTGGCCTGGGTCACCAGGCGGGTCACGCTGCCACCGCGATAACGGGTGATGTGGTTCCAGATAACTTCCACGCCGCTTTTCGGGATCGGGAACGGTACGGCGGTTTCAAAGTTTTCCAGGCCGTTGCCGCCCGACACCAGGTTGGTGGTGGTGGCGTTCTTCTTGATGGCGGCGAACACATCCGCCGGCACGGTAGCGCCGCGATGGGTCGGGTAGACCGGCATCTTGAAGGTTTCCGGGTAACGCTTGAACATCGCGTACTGCCCCGGCGCAAGCTTGTCTTTGTACTGCTCGACGTTCTGCGCGGTGATGGTGAATTGCGGTTGTTCACTGGCGTATGGGTTGGCCAGGAAGCCTTTGGCATCCACAGCACCCGCGTTGGTAGGCAGTGGCGACCACTTAGGGATAGTGCCCGCCGCGTTACCGGCCATTTCAGCGCCCATCGGGGTCAGGCTCGTACCCAGCTTGGCGGCTTCATCCGCCGACACTGCCGCCATGACGTTGCTCGCCAGGATCGACAGTCCAAGCACACCGACGTGCAACAGACTTTTGGTTATTTTCATGTTCTGGTTCTTCCTGAAAATACAGTGTGCTTAGAAGTTCGCGCCGAAGCTGAGGGCGACGAAGTCGCGGTCACTTGAGGTGTTGAAGTCGCCACCAAAGAAGTTGGTGTAGGCAAGGCTCGCGGTATAGGTGTTCTGATACTCAGCATCCAACCCCAGGCTCACTGCTTTGCGACCCTCTTCAAAGTTGCCACCAGGACCTGGCGAATAACCACTCACGTCATGGGACCACGCCACGTTGGGTTTGAGGTTCACACCTGCAAAGACATCCGGGTATTCCCAGATTGCGCGGCCACGGTAGCCCCAGGACGTTGAGGTAGTGAAGCCATCATTATTGCAATTGGTAGTACGGTTGCTGGCATCAGCACCAGGACCCGCACCGGTGATCGTGCCGGAGTTAAGCGTTGTACAGAGAGCACCTTGTCCAGGGCCATACACAGGGTCTCGTCCGTAACGCGCTTTGTCGCGGCTTTCCAAGCCACCCACATGCGTCACACCCACTTCGCCGACCAGCGTAAGGCGGCTGGCCCCCATGACCTGATCGAAAAAGTGCGTGAAGGTTGTCTGGAACTGAGTGATTTCTTTACGACGATAGCCGTTCAGGTCGGTGTCGGCAGCGCCCTTGAGCGGAGAAGCAGCGCCCAGACCAATCAACGGCGTGACGCCCGCGTAGAGAATGTCCGTGGTGTTGAGTTGCACAGGTGCGTTTGGTCGGTAGCTGAGTTCTCCGCTCCAGGCGGTGCCGGTAGGTAACGTCGTGGAGAAGCTCAAACCATAAAGGCGAATATCCTCTGGGTACTCGACGAAGTAGCTGGAGTTGCCTGCAACGATAAGGGGACGCAGGCCAACCGCCGGGGTAGGCGTCAGGGCATTGGCTGCCGCGTAAGTACCGGCCGACGCGCCACGCGCACTGAAAATCGGTGCCCGGCTGTGATAGTTCATGAAATAGGCGCCGAACTCGGTGTCCAGCGGTTCGTAGTTATAGTGAAACGCCACGCCGAACTGACCACTGTCGCGCGCATCACGATCAGGCCCACGCTTGACCAACACGCCCTCTTCGTTGACGTTGACCCCAAAGTTGTTCAGCAGCGGCAACGCGCCGGGCTGAGTAGCGAGGAACGAACGCTTGCTGAGCAGACGGAGGTTGTCGGTACAGCCATCGGAAATAACATCAGGCTGAGAGAAGAACGTCCCGCAGTTATCCGTAACAGTCTGGTCCCATTCCAACTGGTAAAAAGCTTCTGCCGACAAGTTATCCGTCAGGGTTTGCGACACATAGAACATATTGACCGGAATCAAGCCTTCCTTGATCTCGGCCCCTGGACGACGGAATGCGGACACGTCGATCGGGTTGACGGAGTTGATGCCGCCGCCGATGAAGGTGCTTTCACCCCAGCTCACTACCTGCTTACCAAACCGCACGTTGCCGGGCTGATCGGCAATGGAATAGTTATGGTAGATAAACGCATCAAGAATCTGACCACCAGAAGACTTGGCGCCCTCTTTGCGATTGTTATCGCTGATGTCCTTGAACTCACGGCTTTCATCCTTGAGTTCAAAGTCGTACCAGTACTTGCCACGCACAAACACACCGGTATCGCCGTACTTCAGTTCAAGGTCGTGAATACCCTTGAAAATTTTCGAGAAGGTCTCACCGCGCTTGAAGTTCAAGTGACCGTCATCGGAGGTCTGGGACAACCCCTTGCCGCCGTTGTTAACGCCGATGAGGTCTCGATCAGGCTTAGCTGTCGACCAACTCGCCCCCACCGAAAGCGACGAGTCAAAACTCCCTTCGATTTCACCGATATTGAAACTGACGCCGAATGCGGGCCCGGCGAGCGTAGAGGCGAGACTGACGGCCAGGGGCAGTCTTGCCCGGCGCCAGAACTGGTTTACTGAGGTCATCGACGCTACTCCATGTGCATTATTGTTATGGCAGTGAGTTCTTTCTGTGATGCTTGTAACGGCCGGAATACAACGATTCCAATGCCGCCTGGCAACTGAACCTCCATGGCCCGAAGCGACGCATCCTTGAAAAACTCTGGGTGGGACTATAGCCAGCAGGGGGTACCGCTTGATCCCTCTAAAGTGTGATTTGCATCACCAACCCGTCTGCCACAGCCCTTTCGCCATGTCGGCGAAGGCCGACGCGGCAAGGATGGCTGAAAATTGGCAAATCACAAGTGAGGGCGCGAGATAGAGCATCGCCGTGCCACGAGGGCACGGCAAATCAGCTCAGAGGGTGGACAGGAAGGTACTGTTGTTGGCCTGCCACTCGACGATGTCAATACGGATACGTTTTTTGTCGAGCTTACCGACACTGGTCTTGGGAATTTCGGTAACAACGGCGATCTGGCTCGGAATCGCCCACTTGCTCAAATGGCCCAGTTCGACAAAAGGCTTGAGGTGCTCCTTGAGCTCGCGGGCCCCTATCACATGGCCATCATGCACCACTAGCAGCGCAAACGGACGCTCGCCCCACTGCGGATCGGCGATGCCCACCACCGCTACTTCGCGTACCGCCGGGTGACGGCTGACCAGGTCCTCAAGGGCCAGGGAGGAGATCCACTCGCCGCCGGTCTTGATCACATCCTTGATGCGGTCGCGGATATCGATCACGCCAAATGCATCCAGCGTGGCCACATCGCCGGTGTGCATCCAGCCGCCGGCCCATAGCTCTGCGCCCTTCTGCGGCTCGTTGAAATAGCCCTCGCTGAGCCACGGCGCACGCAGCACCAGCTCGCCCTGGGACTCGCCGTCGGCGGGCAGGAAGTTGCCCTCGCTGTCGATGATTGCCGCGTCCACCAACGGCCCTGGCACGCCGGCCTTGATGCGATAGGTGATGCGCTCGTCTTCGCTGCCGGCCAGTAGTTCTTCGTTGAGGTGGGCGCAGGACACCAGCGGCCCGGTCTCGGACATGCCGTACGCAGCGGTCAGCTGAATCCCACGCGCCTTCGCCGCCTCATACAACGTGCGATTGAGGGCGCTGCCACCGATGACGATTTTCCAACCGCCAAAATCGACGCCTTGGGCGGCCTTGGCGTTGAGCACCATTTGCAGGATGGTCGGCACGCAGTGGGAGAAGGTGACCTTCTCCTTGCGCCACAGCTCCACCAGGTATTCGGGGTCGTAGCGGCCGGGGTAGACCTGTTTCAGGCCGAGCATGGTCGCCACATACGGCAGGCCCCAGGCGTGAACGTGAAACATCGGCGTGATCGGCATGTACACGTCGTTGGTGCCTAGCAGGCGCACGCTGTCGATGCTGCCCATGATGGTCGACACCCCGATGGTGTGCAGTACCAATTGGCGGTGGGTGAAGTACACGCCTTTGGGGTTACCGGTGGTGCCGGTGGTGTAGAACGTGGTCGCGACGGAATGCTCGTCGAAATCCTGAAAGTCGTACTTGGTGCTGGCGGCAGCCAACAGGGTTTCGTACTCGCCTACCAGGTTAGGCAGCTCGGCCGTTTTTGATTCACCGTCAGTGAGCAGCAGCGTCTTGTCGACGGTGGTAAGTTGCCCGGCGATGGCTTGGTACAAGCCCACGAACTCACTGTTGACCAGCACAAAGCGGTCTTCGGCGTGGTTCATGGTGTAGAGAATCTGTTCCGGCGACAGGCGCACGTTGATGGTGTGGATCACCGCGCCGATCATCGGGATAGCAAACATGCATTCCAGGTAACGATGGCTGTCCCAGTCCATCACTGCCACGGTATCACCGGCCTTTACCCCGGCTTCGGTCAGCACGTTGGCCAAGCGCGCGACCCGCTCGATCAGGGTCGGGTAGGTGTAACGCAGCTTGTCGCGGTAGACGATTTCCCGGGTCTTTTCGTAGCGGGCGCCGGACATCAACAGGCGCTTGATCAACAGCGGATATTGGTACGCACCTTCGGCGGGGGGAATAACACGGGTCTGCAACATACGAATCCCTTTTATGACTGCACGGTCTTGGCTGAACGATCTGCACTGTAGAGCGCTTATGTTTCAGCTAAATCAGCCAAAGGAATGATTTGCAGCCCCCAGTGAATGCTAGCTTTGCGCCATTATCCAGGGACACTAGAGGTCAAATGTGGGAGGGGGCTTGCTCCCGATAGCGGTGTTTCAGTCGACACACGTATTGACTGATCCACCGCCATCGGGAGCAAGCCCCCACATTCGATTGTGCTCACTTGAGACCCGCGTTTACTTCATGCTCGTGAACGCCAGTTTCACGCCGATTGCAATCAACACCGCCCCCATGGTCCGATCAAACCAGTGCCCCATCCGCGCAAAGCCTGCGCGCACGCGCTGCTGGCTGAACAACATCGCCACCAGGCAAAACCACAGCGCCGTCGCCACCGCCAGATACACACCGTAACCGGCCTGGATCGCCAGCGGCGTGTGCGGGTTGATCACTACGGTGAACAGCGACAGGAAGAACAGCGTGGCCTTGGGATTCAAGCCATTGGTCACGAAACCGGCGGTAAACGCGCCGCGCGGGGTGCGCTCGCCCGCTTCACGGTGCAACTCGCCCTCGGCGACAGGCTTGGCCGGTTGCGCGCGCAGGGCCTTGAAGCCGATGTACAGCAGGTAGGCCGCCGCCGCCCATTTCAGGGCGTTGAACAACACGATGGACTGGGAAACGATCAGGCCGATACCGAGCAACGAATAGCCCACGTGCAGAAAAATCGCCGAGCCCACACCCAGCGCGGTCCAGGTCCCGGCGCGACGGCCGTGGGTAACACTTTCGCGAACCACCACCGCGAAATCCGGGCCGGGGCTGGCCACCGCCAACAGGTGAATCAGGGCTACGGTCAAAAACTCGGCGGCGTACATATTCACTCCATTAAGTAACGGATTATTTCATCTGATAGGCTCGGCAGATTACGCCTTCGAACCCTGTCGCAAAAGGTACAGTTGATGACGAACAATCGCCGCGCCGTCTTCCTTGATCACCCGTCTCTGGACCTTGGGGACCTCGACCTCAGCGGTCTGAGAGACTGCTTCAGCGACCTGCAGCTGTACTCTGATACCACGCCGCTGAATGTGATTGCGCGCCTGCAAGGCGTCCAAGTAGTTATCAGCAACAAGATTGCCCTGAACACCGAAACCCTGGCGGCCTGCCCGGACCTCAAGCTGATCCTGGTATCGGCCACCGGCACCAACAACGTTGACCTCGACGCCGCCCGCGCTCACGGCATCACGGTGAGCAATTGCCAAGGCTACGGCACGCCTTCAGTGGCGCAGCATACGATCATGCTGCTGCTCAACCTGGTGACGCGTGTAAAGGACTATCAGCGCGATGTGAGCGCAGGCAAATGGCAAGAAGCCAAGCAGTTCTGCCTGCTGGACTACCCCATCGTCGAGCTTGAAGGCAAAACCCTCGGTTTGCTCGGCCATGGTGAATTGGGCAGCGCCGTGGCGCGGCTGGCCGAGGCTTTTGGCATGCGCGTAATTCTTGGGGCCATTCCCGGGCGCCCTGCACGTGCCGACCGCGTGCCCTTGGATGAACTGCTGGCCCAAGTGGACGCACTCACCCTCCACTGTCCACTCAACGAGCACACTCGCGACTTTATCGGCGCCCGCGAACTCGCACTGCTCAAGCCAGGCGCGTTTGTGGTCAACACCGCGCGCGGTGGCTTGATCAACGAACAGGCCCTGGCGGATGCCTTGCGCAGCGGTCACTTGGGCGGCGCGGCCACCGATGTGCTGAGCGTGGAGCCACCAGTCAACGGCAACCCGTTGCTGGCCGATGACATTCCCCGGCTGATCGTCACACCGCACAATGCCTGGGGCAGTCGCGAAGCGCGGCAGCGGATCGTCGGCCAACTGACGGAAAACGCCCTGGGCTTTTTCAGCGGCGCCCCGCTGCGCATCGTCAGTTGATAAACTGCGCCCCTTTTCAAGGAGCAGACCATGGATCCGCGCAGTGAAGTACTGCTTCGTCAGGCCGAACTTTTTCAAGGCAACCTGCTGTTGGTGGGCTTGCCCGCCGACGACCTGCTGGGTCGCCTGCCCAACGCCCATGGGTGGTGCTGGCATGCCGGTGACCAGGCGGCGCTCGACGCACGCTTCCCGGAACGCAGCCAATTTGGCGTGAATGTGCCAGAGCGTGAGTTCGACGCAGCGGTGATTTTCCTGCCCAAGTCCAAGGACCTCACTGACTACCTGCTCAACGCCGTGGCCGCACGCCTGCCCGGCGCCGAGCTGTTCTTGGTCGGCGAGAAAAAAAGCGGTATCGAAAGTGCCGCCAAGCAGATGATCCCCTTTGGCAAGCCCCGCAAGCTCGACAACGCCCGGCATTGCCAGCTGTGGCAAATCACCGTTGCCAACGCGCCGCAAGCAGTGGAACTGGAGAGCCTGGCGCAAGTCTTCGAAGTGCCACTGGCCGAAGGTCCGCTCAAAGTAGTGAGCCTGCCGGGCGTGTTCAGCCATGGCCGCCTGGATCGTGGCACCGAGTTGTTGCTGGCGCATTTGGACAAATTGCCGAGCGGCCATCTGTTGGACTTTGGTTGCGGCGCCGGCGTGCTGGGGGCTGCGGTGAAACGTCGCTACCCGCACAACAGCGTGACGATGCTGGACGTGGACGCCTTCGCCGCTGCCAGCAGCCGCTTGACCCTCGCTGCCAATGGGCTGGAAGCCGAGGTGCTCACCGGTGATGGCATCGATGCTGCACCGATGGGTCTGAATGCGATCTTGAGCAACCCGCCGTTCCATGTCGGTGTGCACACCGATTATTTCGCCACCGAGAACCTGCTGCGAAAAGCAGCGAAACACTTGGCAAAAGGTGGCGAACTTCGCCTGGTAGCTAACAGTTTCCTGAAATACCAACCGCTGATTGAAGAGCATTTGGGCGTGTGTGCGATCAAGGCCGAGGGCAATGGTTTTCGCATCTACCGTGCCAAACGCGGCTGATGGCTATTTGAAAAAGAAGGCTTGCCGAATGGATTTTGCCTAGGCAGAATCCGCTCCGTCCTAGGGGAGTAGTCTCCCACGAGCGCCACGCTCGTCCGGCATACGTCAACATACTTGGTCAACAGACCATGGCGTATGCGACCCAGGAGTCCGCACAGACGGACCGGGGTTTGACAAGACCTATGACACGCACACCTTACCCGGGGCGGGAAGGCTGTACGTGTCATAGCCGTGTCGACCCGCCCCTGGAAACTTACCTGATGCTGGATTCATTACTCGTTCCTACCGCAATCGTTGCCTTGGCCGAAATCGGCGACAAGACGCAACTGCTCGCGCTCATTCTCGCTGCTCGCTTCCGCAAGCCTTGGCCAATCATCGCCGGCATCGTCGCCGCGACCCTGGCCAACCATGCGGCTGCCGGCGCAGTGGGGGCCTGGTTTGGCAGTTTTTTCTCGGATGCGGTGTTGCACTGGATCCTCGCAGCGAGCTTCTGCGCCACTGCGCTGTGGACACTGGTGCCAGACAAACTCGACGATGACGAAGCCAGTACCACGCGCAAGTTCGGGCCGTTCCTGACCACGCTGATTGCATTCTTCCTGGCGGAAATCGGTGACAAGACTCAGATCGCCACGGTGATGCTGGCCGCGCAATATCCGGAGCTGTGGCTGGTGATTATCGGCACCACTCTGGGCATGTTGATTGCCAACGTACCGGTGGTTCTGGCGGGGAATTTCGCGGCGGAGAAACTGCCGCTGACGTTGATTCGTCGACTGGCGGCTACGGCGTTTTTTGTCCTGGCGATCGTGGCGGTGTACAAGGCCATGCAGAGCAGCGGGTGGATCTAAGGATCTAAGCCTGCAAACCCAATCCAATGTGGGAGGGGGCTTGCCCCCGATAGCAGTAGATCAGTCAATGCATCTGCTAACTGACCCAACACCATCGGGGGCAAGCCCCCTCCCACATTTGGATCTTCATCAAGCCTTAGGACTTCTTGGCCTGTTGATACAACGGCATCACCTTAGGAATCGCCGCCTGCAAGGACGCGATTCGGCTGTCCGACGCCGGGTGAGTACTCATGAACTCCGGTGGCGAGCCTTCCGATGCCTTGGCCATCTTGTTCCACAGCGTGATGGCGGCGTTCGGGTTGTAGCCGGCGCGAGCCGACAGTTCCAGGCCGATCAGGTCCGCTTCGTTTTCATTGCTCCGGCTGTTGGGCAAGGTCATGCCGTAGTTGGCGACCGTGTCCGCCAATGCCAGGCTATCTTGACCCAAGCCGAACAACGCACCAGCCCCCTGCTTGGCGATCTCGATACCGTACGCCTTGGACATTGCCTCACGACCGTGCTCGCGCAAGGCGTGGGCGATTTCATGGCCCATCACTGCTGCCAACTCGTCATCGGTAAGCTTGAGATTGTCGATCAGTGCGCTGTACACAAAAATCTTGCCGCCAGGCCCACAGTTGGCGTTCATCTCATCGCTTTTGATCAAATTCACTTCCCACTTCCACTGCGCTGCATCAGGACGGAAGGTGGGCGCCTGGGCGATCAAACGCTTGGCAATTGCCTGCACGCGCTTGGCGTTGGCGCTGGTCTTGTCCAACTGGCCTTTGGTACTGGCTTCACCCAGCGTCTGCTGGTAGGACTGGGCATACATCTGGTCGACTTCCTGACTCGACAGCATGCTGAACATGTATTGCTTGCGCTCAACCCCAACGGCGCCGCCGCTGGTGGTATTGACCGACTGACACCCAGCCAGCAGCATCGCCGCAGCCAATACACTTACCGCCAATGTTCTTTTCATCAACACTCTCTCCCTGAAAAAGACGCCCTGAAAAACGCCCTCAAAACATGGCGCGTATCGTAGGCGCTCATTTGTATCAGCGCCAGATACAACAGACGCGTAACCGCGGATTTTCGGATACATCCCACGGCGCCTTCAGGTTTAGGCCGGAGTCAGGCACTCCGGCCCATTGAGCTTGGGATCGTTGACCATATTAGCCAGGACCCGCTCGCGCAGTGGGATGGGCTCACTGGCCAATAGACCTTGCAGCACATGCAACGGCGTCTCGGGATCGAGCCAGGCGGCCTGCCCTGCGGCATCAAGAATCAGCGGCCGGCGCTGGCTCTGGGCCGCCTGGGTCACCACCGCCGTGCTCAACCACACTTGTTCCTGCACAGGGTAGGCCTCCCAGATCGCCGCAAAAAACAACGTGGAGCCTTCCCCCGGCGTCAGCCAGTACGGGCGTTTGCGCTGGGTGCCGCGCCATTCATAAAAACCATTGGCGGGCAGCAGGCAGCGGCGCTGGCGAAAGGCCTCGCGGAACATCGGCTGCTCGGCCAGGGTTTCGGCGCGAGCATGGGCCGGGGTGCGGGAAAGGTCGGTCAGCCAGGGCGGCGTCAGGCCCCAGCGGGCGCGGGCCAGGGTGTGATGGCCGTCGTTCAGGCGCTGGATCAGCACCGAATCATTCGGGGAGATGTTCCACTGGGCCTGCTGGTCAGCCGGAAAGCCTGGCAAGGCAGCAAAGGAGGGATTCCAGCGAAACAGGGCATAACGTCCACACATGGGGCAACACGACTCTTGGGTAAACCGGCCGACAGCCTAACAGACCAGCACGTCGGGGAAGCTGTCGGGTTCATCACCCGGCAGCGGTTGCGCCCCGATATAGGCAGTAATCAGCTCCCGGGCATCAGCCGCCCGGTCATTGTCTACTTCCAAACCCAGAAGACCGAAGATCGGTAGCTCGCCGGTGCCGCCGAGCAAATGGCGCCCCACCAAATGTGCTTCGATGCCTTCGCTGGCGAGCATCTGTTGCAGCAGCTCGCCTTCCATCAGGTTTTCCGGTTCGTAGATTCGCTGCATGAGCTTGCCTGTTATTCGTTTTCACTGCGGGTTTCAAGCATCCACTCTTCACCATGGACCTGCAGGTCGAAAATAATCGGTCGGCAACACACCTGACAATCTTCTATGTAGGTCTGATCACCGCCGGATAAATCCACCGCTGTCTCTACCGTTTCACCACAATAAGGACAATCGTACGTCGTAGTTTCCAGCATCGCAGCCTCCAAGGTGACTTGTGCGTATAATCGCCGGTCTATTTACAGGGCTATTTCCGGCCGAGCCCATTACTCGGGCCGCACCCTGATATTTCCTCTACTTACCCTAGCCGTTTCTAACAAGAGAGCATGATGGGCGAATTCGATACCATCCGACCTTACAACGACAGCGAAGTCCCGGCAGTGCTGGACCGACTGTTCAGTGACAAGGCCTTTCTGGACATCCTGACCCACTTCCGCTTCCCGCGCTTTGCCGGCGCCCTGGGCTGGCTGCTCAAGCCGATGATTGCCCGCAAGCTGCGCCGTGAATTTGCCGGCGTCACCACCGTGGCTACGCTGCAGGACAAAGTCGAGTACTACGTCGACCATACCATTGACCGGGCGACCGATGGCGTTACCTACACAGGCGTCGAACAGCTCAAATCCGGTACCGCTTACCTGTTTCTGGCCAACCACCGCGACATCGTGATGGACCCGGCCTTCGTCAACTATGCCGTGTACCACGCCGGCCTGCCGACGCCACGCATCGCCATCGGCGACAACTTGCTGCAAAAGCCGTTTGTCAGCGACCTGATGCGCCTGAACAAGAGCTTTATCGTGCACCGCTCGATCACCGGGCGAAAGGAGAAGATGGCGGCGTTCAACCTGCTATCGGCCTACATCAATCATTCGATACGCAACGACTGCCAGTCGATCTGGATCGCCCAGGCCGAAGGCCGCGCCAAGGATGGGGATGACCGCACCGAGTCAGCCATCCTCAAGATGTTCCATGTCAGCCGCAAGGACGAGCCGTTTGCCGAGGTGATCCAGTCACTGAACCTGACGCCGGTATCCATCAGCTACGAGTACGACCCGTGCGATGCAGCCAAGGCCCGCGAGTTGTATATCCGCGCCACCACCGGGACCTACGTCAAGGCACAGGGTGAAGATGACGTGAGCATTGCCCTGGGCATCACCGGCTACAAAGGCCGCGTGCACATCAACTTCGCGCCGCCCATTAGCGAGCGCTTCGAAGACACCAAAGTGCTGGCCGTGGAAATGGATCGGCAAATTCTCGGTGGTTATCGGCTATTCCCGGTGCACTACCTTGCGTACGCCCAGTGGAGCGATGCCGACCCGCAGTTGCAGGTGCCGAAGGCGGCCGACGTGTTCCCGGCCGATGAACTGGCCAAGGCGAAGGCGGAGTGGGAGCGGCGCTTGAACGAATGCCCGGCGGAACACCGACCATTTTTGGTGGTGCAATATGCGACGCCGGTGCGTAATCAATATCGGGTCAAGGCCGGAATCCCGCTGTAAACACCGATCAGAAAATGTGGAAGGGGGCTTGCTCCCGATAGCGGTGAGTCAGCTAATGAATACTTGGCTGACACACCGCTATCGGGGGCAAGCCCCCTCTTACATGGGTTCTGCCGTGTTTTAGATTCGGGTGCTGAGCCAGGAAATAGCCAGCGCCAGCACCAGGCAGGCGAACCCGATGCGGTAAGCCACACGATTTGCCCGCTCGGTACGCGCATCCAGGAACAGCATGGGCTGATCGATCGCGCGCGCTTCACTTTGCGCAGCCAGGTCAGCCATGGCGCGCTGCTCGCGCAGGCGGGTGATGGAGAGCAGCGCTGCACCGGAGCAGGCCACCAATAAAGCCACAACATTGATCAACAGTGCGGGCAGCGCCATCGCAAACCTCGGGTGAAACGGTGTCTGGGTATCGGTTCCGATATCAACCTGAACGGTAGTGGCGGCCAGCGCCAAACCGCTCCATCTTCCATGGACGGCTAATGTATCCAGTAATTTACGGCGTCACCTGAACGTCACCTTAACAAGCCACTCTGTTGCCCTTCGAACACTCAGGAGCTTGTCATGCTGCACGCGCACAACCAGGATCGGCTGTATCTAATTGCTCAAAGCGATGAGCAGGAGGCGCTGGTCGGCAGCCTGGCGTTCAACGTGCAGGACCGCCATTGGCTGGTCTATTGCGCCCTTGGCGGGCACCAGCATGCAAACTCGCCAGAGGCCGACCTGTTGACGGGTGTGAGCCTGCTGGACTTCTGTATTGACACCGCCGCGTGAAACTGCAGACGAAAAAAAACCGGGCTCATGACTGAGCCCGGTCTTTATTTGGACGGTTACTGCGAGCTGAGCAATGAACCGATGCTTGGATCCTTGAACAGGCGAGTCAAGGCGTCGCTCAGGACGTCGCTGACCAGCTTGGTGTTGGTTTCCTGGTTCGGCGACATACCGAAACGCTGGTTCAACGATGCGCCGTAACGACCGCTATAGCGACGGGTGCCAGCGGTGACATCGGACTTGAAGGTTGCGCCGATGGCGGCTTCAGTCACATAGAGACCTTCTTTAGGCGACTGATACTTCAGCTCAGCCAAGGTGATGGTCAACTGAGGAGCGCCCGGCGCGTTGGCGCTCGGGGTAAAGCCCAGCAGGCGCACGGCGGCTTCGGCCTGAGCTTGCAACTTGGGCAGCACGTCCTGACCAGTCACCGAGATAAGCGCGGTCTCCGGGTACAAGCCCCCGCGAGAGCCCAACGTTGGCGAAGGACGACCATCCACAACACGCACCGACACCGGCTGACCATGACCCACTGGCCCCAACTGCGTGGTGAGCTTCGGTTGCGGGCTCAGTTGTTGCGGGCTGTTGGCGCAGCCAACCAAGGTCAAACTGGTCACAGTGATCAAACCGAACAACAGGCGTTGCAACATGCGCTTCTCTCCAGAAATCAGGTACCGACAGGCCGGCAGTATAACGGGGCGCCCCCGCAGGGAACTAGCGTCAGTTACAACCTATGACTCGTCGGCTCGACAGCGGTTCGCTGTCACCGATATGTAATAGCCGTTACATGGGCTCGTCATCCTCGCAAGGCATGCTTGGCCTCAATCTCAGGAGGTCTATCGCCATGCATTTTCTCTGGACGCTGTTTACGCGCAAACCTGCCCTTCGCCAGTTCGCCCGGCTTGATGCGCAAGGCCGCTGCCAGGCCTTTAAAGAGTGCAGCCAGCCGCCTTTGGGCGACGGCTGGGTAGAAATTGATGAAATCCGCCTGAGCTGGATGCACCACCCGCTGCCCGCCGGCGCCCGTGTCAGCCCACGCCCGGCGCGGTCGCCGCGGCACCAGCCGTTGGCCGCCTGACCGAAGACCTAATAAAAGTCATAAAACACGCCCATTTCCCTGACGTTCTTCGCTACAATCTCCCCCCGATTATAAGGACGTCTCCTGATCGGGCCTCGCAGCATCGTTAATGCCTCGGTATTAACTCCAAGAATCGCCCACAGAGAGCCGCCCACACAGATCGAGTGAAGCTGGCGCGCTTGCTGTTTCCTTTGCAAACCACCCGCCTTTACCGAATCTGCCAGAGCTGCCATTGCGCTCGGCCACTTGAGTTGTTTGCCCGTATTGCCGCGTGTCGGCAGATGTCTTGCGGGCCAAGTGCCAGGCTGAGGCAGCCCTTTTTTGAGGTTCACGTCTTCAAAAGAGCGTGAAAAAACGGGTTTTCACAACTTCACAAGAGTGTGGCGAGCAAATGAATAGTTTGGCGTTTGTAAAAGCACCATCAGCGTCTGGAACAGCCCAACCACACAGGACTGAGTACTCCTCAACAACCGGAGCTTGAGCCTGTCCGCTACGGATTGATTGCACGAATCGCACGCTTTGACCATAAGTCGAATTGCCACAGGCGCCCATGAATGCGTTCATAGGCAGATTAGGCCGGGCAGGAAGCGTGCGCCGAAGTTGCAAAGAATTGCGAAACGGACATGGCGATCCTGGCCATGGGTAACCTGGGGCAACACGTGAACCGCCCCGTCACTCCTGGCAGCCATGCCGTCAATTTGGTGCTGCAGATTTTGGAGACGCGTTAAATGGCGCATAACGAAGCAGTCGACGTAGTACTGGTAGGGGCCGGCATCATGAGTGCCACCCTGGCCGTATTGCTCAAAGAGCTCGACCCCGGCCTCAAGCTGGAAGTCGTTGAGCTGATGGATTCGGGTGCAGCGGAGAGTTCCAACCCATGGAACAACGCCGGTACCGGTCATGCCGGTCTGTGCGAGCTGAACTACACGCCGCAGGCCGCCGATGGTTCCATCGACATCAAGAAAGCCGTGCACATCAACACTCAGTTCGAGGTGTCGAAGCAGTTCTGGGCGTACCTGACCAAAAAGGGCACCTTTGGCTCGTCCAAGTCCTTTATCAGTCCGGTGCCGCACCTGAGCTTCGTACAGGGCGACAAAGGCGTGGACTTCCTCAAGAAGCGCTTTGAAACCCTCAGCCAGCACCACGCGTTTTCGGACATGCACTACACCGAAGACCGCAGCGAAATGGCCGAATGGATGCCGCTGATGATGCCGGGCCGCCCGCTCGACGAAAAAATCGCTGCCACTCGCGTAATGAATGGCACCGACGTCAACTTCGGCGCCCTGACCAATCAGCTGCTTGGCCATCTGACCAGTTCCCCGGACGCCCAGGTCAAGTACAGCAAGCGCGTGACCGGCCTCAAGCGCAACGGCGCCGGCTGGACCGTGAGCATCAAGGACGTCAACAGCGGTACCAGCCGTGAGGTGGACGCCAAGTTTGTATTCCTCGGCGCCGGTGGCGCGGCGCTGCCGCTGCTGCAAGCTTCGGGCATCGAAGAAAGTAAAGGCTTCGGCGGCTTCCCGGTCAGCGGCCAATGGCTGCGTTGCGACAACCCGGAAGTGGTCAAGCACCACCAGGCCAAGGTCTACAGCCAGGCCGCCGTCGGCTCGCCACCGATGTCGGTGCCGCACCTCGACACCCGTGTAGTGGATGGCCAGAAATCCCTGCTGTTCGGGCCATACGCCGGTTTCACCACCAAGTTCCTCAAGCACGGCTCGTTCCTAGACCTGCCGATGTCGATTCGTGCCAGCAACATCGGACCGATGCTAGCCGTGGCCCGCGACAACATGGACCTGACCAAGTACCTGGTCAGCGAAGTGCGTCAGTCCATGGAACAACGCCTGGAATCCCTGCGTCGCTTCTACCCTGAGGCGAAAGCCGAAGACTGGCGTCTTGAAGTGGCCGGCCAACGGGTGCAGATCATCAAGAAAGACCCGAAAAAAGGCGGCGTGCTGCAATTCGGCACCGAGCTGGTAGCGGCCAAAGACGGCTCGCTGGCGGCGTTACTGGGCGCGTCCCCAGGCGCTTCGGTGACGGTGTCGATCATGCTGGAACTGATTGAGCGCTGCTTCCCGGCCAAAGCCGCCGGTGAGTGGGCAGCCAAGCTGCACGAGATCTTCCCTGCCCGGGAAAAAGTGCTTGAGACTGATGCCGAGCTGTATCGCAAGATCAACACGCAGAACAACATCAGCCTGGAACTGGTTGAGCAAAGCAACGAGGCCGAAAGCTACGCTTGAGGCCTGGCTGCAATAAAAAAACGCCCCTCGGGGCGTTTTTTTGTGGCCGGGATAATCAGCCGCGAGCGTTTTTGATCAGCTCGATGTAATCGTCCGCGTTGCGCTGATCCTTGATCAGATCAACAAAGGTCTGGCCATGCTCATCCTTGCCATCCAGGTCCAGGCCGGCTTCCTTGAAAAAGCCCAGGAAGCGCTCAAAGTCGTCGATACGCAGGCCACGATAGGCCTTGATCAGTTTGTGCAGGGACGGTGAAGTCGCGTCGACCGGCTCGAAGTCCAGGAACAACTTGATCTGATCGTCGCCGATCTCATCGCCAATCACCTGTTTCTTATCTTTACGCATTACCGACTCCAGCCTGCAGACATTTACACGGGGTTTGAAGTCTACCTGCGAGCCGCGGGCTTCGAAAGCGCTGAAGAACCAATGTGGGAGCAATCCCCCGCCACATTTATTCTTCATTGTTAGCGCTACTTGGTACGTACAACGCCGGTATGCAGGTCCGCCCAGATATGGCCGTTGGCGTAACTGAGGAACTGAACATACACCGTGTCATTGCGCAGCAAATCGACGATCACCCGGTACTGGGCCACCGGATAAGACAGCGTCAGGGTCTTGCTCTTGTCGTCAAACACCGGCTTTTTCAGGCTTTTACTTTCGGCATCGAAGTTGAGCACCACTTGGCTGATGCTCGCACCTTTGTTCAGGGGCTTGCCCTTAAGCCGGAGCATCAGTGGCGAGGTCACCGGGATAGGTTGCTGGTTGGATTGGCGCTGGTTGCCCACCACCACCGCGTACTCCGTGACTTGCAGCAACTGCTGCTGGTCAGGGCTTTCAGTCCGCAGGGTGAGGTCATCGGGAGGCAGAAATTGACCATGCATAGGCGCCGGTGCGGCGGCCAGGGGCAAACTCAGGGTCAGCGCCAGGGCGGCGCAAGTGCGAATCAACAGGCTCATGGACAGCTCCAGACGCAGGGGCCAAGCACGATAGCATGACAACCCTGCGCCGGGCCTGGATCACATACCTTTGACGGCGTAGATCCCATTGGCGTTGCGCCAGTAGCCTTTGTAGTCCATGCCATAACCGAAGATGTAGCGGTCGATGCACGGCAGGCCAACGTAATCAGCCTTAAGGTCCGGGCGAGCCTTGCGGTCGTGGTCTTTGTCGATCAGTACGGCGGTGTGCACTTTGCGTGCGCCGGCGTGTTTGCAGAAATCGATGATCGCGCCGAGGGTGTGACCTTCGTCGAGGATGTCGTCGATGATCAGCACGTCGCGGTCAATAAACGAGACTTCCGGCTTGGCCTTCCAGAACAGATCGCCGCCAGTGGTTTCGTTGCGATAGCGAGTCGCGTGCAGGTAAGACGCTTCCAGCGGAAATTGCAGGTGAGTCAGCAATTTGCCGGCGAAGATCAGGCCGCCGTTCATCACGCAAAAGACCACCGGGTTGGTGTCGGCCATTTCGCGAGTGATGTGGGCGCCAACCTTGGCGATCGCAGCTTCGACTTGCGCTTCGGTGTACAGGCAATCAGCCTCACGCATGATTTGACGGATATGCTCAAGATCAGCGGACATGGCGCTCTCCAAGGGGGTGCTGTGGCAAGAAAAGCGGGCGAAGGTACGCTTCTCATGCGCTCCGAGCAAGCCTTAATGGACTAACGTACTAGATGCCTATAGGACAACACCCTCGGATAGATTAATCTAGGCCGGTTTTTTTGCCCGCCGCCGGAGCCTTTCCCATGCCCACTCGCGAGATCCGCCACCCGCTGATCCAGCACAAGCTCGGCCTTATGCGCCGCGCCGACATTAGCACGAAGAACTTCCGTGAGCTTGCTCAGGAAGTCGGAGCGTTGCTCACTTACGAAGCCACCAAGGATTTGCCCCTGGAAACCTACGAGATCCCCGGTTGGGCCGGTCCCGTCCAGGTGGAAAAAATCGCTGGTAAGAAAATAACCGTGGTGCCGATCCTGCGCGCAGGTATCGGCATGCTCGAAGGCGTACTCAGCCTGATTCCGGGTGCCAAAGTCAGCGCCGTGGGCGTGGCCCGCAACGAAGAAACCTTGCAGGCTCACACCTACCTGGAAAAACTCGTACCGGAAATCGACGAGCGCCTGGCCATGATCATTGACCCGATGCTCGCTACCGGCAGTTCCATGGTCGCCACCATCGACCTGCTGAAGAAAGCCGGCTGCAAGGACATCCGCGCCATGGTGCTGGTCGCCGCTCCCGAAGGCATCGCCGCCGTCGAGAAAGCCCACCCGGACGTGCAGATCTACACCGCTTCCATCGATGAGCGCCTGAATGAACACGGTTACATCATCCCCGGCCTGGGCGACGCCGGTGACAAGATCTTCGGCACCAAGCAGAAGGACGCGTGAGCATGCAGGATGAATTCAACGACCCGCTTTGGCGCCAGATCCTGTCTGGCGCACAAATGCTCTTCGTAGCATTTGGCGCGCTGGTGTTGATGCCGCTGATCACAGGTCTTGATCCAAACGTCGCACTGTTCACCGCCGGCCTGGGCACGTTGTTGTTCCAGGTGGTGACAGGGCGGCAGGTGCCGGTATTCCTGGCATCGAGCTTTGCCTTCATTACCCCGATCATTCTCGCCAAGCAGCAGTTCGGCCTGGCGGCGACCATGGGCGGGGTAATGGCGGCCGGTTTTGTTTACACCTTCCTAGGGGCAGCGGTAAAGATCAAAGGCACTGGTTTCATCGACCGACTACTACCGCCTGTGGTAATCGGGCCAGTGATTATTTCCATCGGCCTGGCCATGGCGCCGATCGCGGCCAACATGGCGATGGGTAAAGGCGACAACGGTGCCGAACTGATCCCATACAAGACCGCCATGCTGATCTCGATGCCAGCGCTGCTTACCACGTTGATCGTGGCGGTGTTCGGCAAAGGTATCTTCCGCCTGGTGCCGATCATCTCCGGTGTGCTGGTAGGTTTTGCCATGTCGTTCTACTTTGGCGTTGTCGACACGGCCAAGATCGCCGCTGCGCCTTGGTTCGCCCTGCCCCACTTCACCGCGCCGGAATTCAACTGGCAGGCGATCCTGTTTATCGTCCCAGTGGCCCTGGCCCCTGCGATTGAACACATCGGTGGTGTGATTGCGGTGGGCAGCGTGACCGGTCGCGACTACCTGAAGAAGCCTGGCCTGCACCGCACTTTGCTGGGTGACGGGATCGCCACCACGGCAGCAGGCATGTTTGGCGGCCCGCCGAACACTACCTACGCCGAAGTGACGGGCGCAGTGATGCTGACCAAGAACTACAACCCGAAGATGATGACCTGGGCGGCGGTGTTTGCCATCAGCCTGGCGTTCATCGGCAAGTTCGGTGCACTGCTGCAAAGCATCCCGGTGCCGGTGATGGGCGGGATCCTGTGCCTGCTGTTCGGCTCGATTGCCGCGGTGGGGATGAACACGTTGATCCGCCACAAGATCGACCTGGGTGAGGCGCGCAATCTGGTGATTGTGTCGGTGACCCTGGTGTTCGGTATTGGCGGTGTGCTGGTGGGGACCGGAACTGGTCCAGATGACTTCGGCCTGAAGGGCATTGCTCTGTGCGCGGTGGTAGCGATTGGTTTGAACCTGCTGCTGCCGGGCAATGATGGCTGGAAGAACAAGAAGCCAGATGAGCCGTTGATCTAACTGCCAATACAAACCAATGTGGGAGAGGGCTTGCCCCCGATAGCAGTGTGTCAGTCAATACATTAACTGACTGATACGCCGCCATCGGGGTCAAGCCCCCTCCCACATTTGATTTCAGCGCCCGTTAAAGCTCGCCGAGGCCATCAATCAGCGCCTGGTTCTGCTCCGGCGTACCGATGCTGATCCGCAGGAACTGGGCAATCCGCTCCTGCTTAAAGTGCCGCACGATAATCCCTTGCTCACGCAGCTTGGCCGCTAGGCCGGCAGCGTCATGCCGTGGGTGGCGCGCAAAGATGAAGTTGGCCGCTGATGGCAGCACCTCAAAACCTTTGCCTTCCAATTGCGCGACTACTTTGTTACGGCTGTCGATCACCAACTGGCACGTCTTCTCGAAGTACTCACGGTCCTCAAACGCCGCTGCCGCGCCGACAATCGCCAAACGATCCAGCGGGTAGGAGTTGAAGCTGTTCTTGACCCGCTCCAGCGCCTCGATCAGGTCCGGGTGACCCACGGCCAAGCCCACGCGCAAACCGGCCAGTGAGCGCGATTTGGAAAGGGTCTGGGTCACCAGCAGATTAGGGTAGCGATCCACCAGGCTGATGGCGGTTTCGCCGCCGAAGTCGATATAGGCTTCATCGACCACCACCACCGAATCCGGGCTGGCCTTGAGGATCTGCTCTACTGCGTCCAGCGCCAGCACGCAGCCGGTCGGCGCATTCGGGTTGGGGAAGATGATCCCGCCGTTGGGCCTGGCGTAATCCGCAACACGGATCTGAAATTTCTCATCCAACGGCACTGGGTCGGACTGGATGCCGTAAAGACCGCAGTACACCGGATAGAAGCTGTAGCTGATATCCGGGAACAGCAGCGGCAGGTCGTGCTGGAACAGGCCGTGGAAGATGTGCGCGAGCACTTCATCAGAGCCGTTACCGAGAAACACTTTGCCGGCGTCGACCCCGTAATACTTGGCCACCGCCTGCTTGAGCAGGTCGCTGTTGGGGTCCGGGTACAAACGCAGGTTGTCGTTCAACTCGGCCTGCATCGCGGCCAGTGCTTTGGGCGACGGACCGTAGGGGTTCTCATTGGTGTTGAGCTTGACCAGCTTGGTCAGCTTTGGCTGTTCGCCGGGTACGTAAGGCACGAGGTCCCTGACGAAGGGGCTCCAGAATTTGCTCATGTGTTATTTCCCTTCTTCCAGGATTCGATACTCAGCACTACGGGCGTGTGCGCTCAACGACTCACCACGGGCCAGCACCGAAGCGGTCTTGCCCAACTCGGAAGCACCTTGTGGCGAGCAAAAGATGATCGACGAGCGCTTCTGGAAGTCGTACACCCCCAGCGGTGATGAGAACCGCGCGGTGCCGGAGGTCGGCAACACATGGTTCGGGCCGGCGCAGTAGTCGCCCAGCGCTTCACTGGTGTGACGCCCCATGAAGATCGCACCCGCATGGCGAATCGACGGCAGCCAGGCCTGTGGGTCAGCCACGGACAGCTCCAAGTGCTCCGGGGCGATACGGTTAGCCACTTCGATGGCCTGTTCCATGTCACGCACCAGGATCAGCGCGCCACGGCCGTTGATGGATTTCTCGATGATCTCTGCACGGTCCATGGTAGGCAGCAGCTTATCGATGCTGGCGGCGACCTTGTCGAGGAACTCGGCATCGGGGCTGACCAGAATCGCCTGGGCGTCTTCGTCGTGCTCGGCCTGGGAGAACAGGTCCATGGCGATCCAATCCGGATCGGTCTGGCCGTCGCACACTACGAGAATTTCCGAGGGACCGGCGATCATGTCGATGCCAACCTGGCCAAAAACGTGGCGCTTGGCGGTGGCGACGTAGATGTTGCCAGGCCCCACCACTTTGTCGACCTTCGGCACGCTTTCGGTGCCGTAGGCCAGGGCCGCGACGGCTTGAGCACCGCCAATGGTGAACACACGGTCAACACCAGCGATGCAGGCCGCAGCCAGCACCAGTTCGTTGATTTCGCCGCGCGGGGTCGGTACCACCATAACCACTTCGGTCACGCCCGCCACCTTGGCCGGAATTGCGTTCATCAACACCGACGATGGATACGACGCTTTGCCACCCGGCACGTAGAGACCGGCACGATCCAGCGGCGTGACCTTTTGGCCCAGCACAGTGCCGTCGGCTTCGGTATAGCTCCAGGAGTCCTGCTTCTGCTTTTCGTGGTAGCTGCGCACCCGCGCCGCCGCGACTTCCAGGGCTTCACGCTGAGGCGCAGTGATGCGCGTCAGTGCGAGCTCCAGGCGTTCTCGGGGAAGGATCAAATCGGACATGGATTTGACGTCCAGACCGTCGAACTGACGGGTGAAATCCACCAGCGCCGCATCACCACGCTCGCGCACGGCTTTGATGATGTCGAGCACCCGCTGGTTGACCGAGTCGTCGGACACGCTTTCCCAGCTCAGCAGATGATCCAGATGATGGGCGAAATCCGGGTCGGCAGCGTTGAGTCGGGCAATTGCAGTGGACGTGGTCATAGCGAGGGCCTCAATAGAATTGGCAAAAACTCAGGCGCCCTAAACTAGCAGTCGTTTCCGCTTGGGCACCTGAGAATTCTGGCTATGAGGCGGATAGACGGGCGCAGCCTTTCAGCTACGCGGGTAGGTCAACCGCGGTGTCGAGACTCCACTGCGGTGCGCAGGGTGTCGATCAACGCTTGGATACGGGCGTGCTGCATCTTCATCGACGCTTTGTTGACGATCAAGCGGGAGCTGATATCGGCGATGAAATCCTGTGGTTCGAGACCATTGGCACGCAGGGTGTTGCCGGTGTCGACCACATCGATGATCTTGTCGGCCAGGCCGATCAGCGGCGCCAGCTCCATCGAGCCGTAGAGCTTGATGATGTCGACCTGGCGGCCTTGCTCGGCGTAGTAGCGCTTGGCAACGTTGACGAACTTGGTTGCCACGCGCAGGCGGCCTTTAGGCTCGACGTCACCGACACGGCCGGCGGTCATCAGCTTGCACAGGGCAATACGCAGGTCCAGCGGCTCATACAGGCCCTGGCCACCGTATTCCATCAACACGTCTTTACCGGCGACGCCGAGGTCGGCCGCGCCATGCTCAACGTAGGTCGGCACGTCGGTAGCCCGCACGATCAGCAGGCGAACGTCGTCCTGGGTCGTAGGGATGATCAGCTTGCGGCTCTTGTCCGGATTCTCGGTCGGCACGATGCCCGCTTCAGCCAGAAGCGGCAAAGTGTCGTCAAGGATGCGGCCCTTGGACAGTGCGATGGTCAACATGGGAAACGTCAGTCCTTCATCAGGCTATTGCTGTCCGGTCGCAAACGGCGCCAGACGCAGATCGAGGCCATGACAGCCTCGATTTGAAACAAATTCAGCATACTGCGAGCTGACACCGTCTGTAGTGAGTGGGCTTGCCCCACGCTGAACTGCGTAGCGACCCAAAAAACGGGACTGCTACGCAGTCCGGCGCGGGGCAAGCCCGCTCACCACAGTGACGGTGTTTTCAGCTCCGGGAACTAGCCCGGTACGCGGCGGATTTTAGCGCCGAGCATCTGCAGTTTCTCTTCGATGCACTCGTAACCACGGTCGATGTGGTAGATGCGGTCGATCAGAGTGTCGCCTTCGGCGATCAGCGCCGAGATCACCAGACTGGCCGAAGCACGCAGGTCGGTAGCCATGACTGGCGCGCCCTTGAGCTTCTCGGTGCCGGTAACGATGGCGGTGTTGCCTTCAACCTGAATCTTCGCGCCCATGCGGTGCAGTTCATACACGTGCATGAAGCGGTTTTCGAAGATGGTCTCGATCACGGCACCAGTGCCTTCGGCAATCGCGTTCAGGGAGATGAACTGCGCTTGCATGTCAGTCGGGAACGCCGGGTACGGAGCGGTCCGCACGTTGACGGCTTTCGGCCGCTTGCCGTGCATGTTCAACTCGATCCAGTCTTCGCCGGTGGTGATTTCGGCGCCAGCTTCGCGCAGTTTTTCCAGGACCGCTTCCAGGATGGTCGGATCGGTGTCCTTTACCTTGACGCGACCACCGGTAACGGCGGCAGCAACCAGGTAGGTACCGGTCTCGATGCGGTCAGGCATCACTTTATAGGTTGCAGTGTGCAGGCGCTCTACACCATCAATGGTAATGGTGTCGGTGCCGGCACCGGAAACCTTCGCGCCCATGGCGTTCAGGAAGTTGGCCAGGTCGACCACTTCCGGCTCACGCGCGGCGTTTTGCAGGACGCTGCGGCCTTTGGCCAGGGCAGCGGCCATCATGATGTTCTCGGTACCGGTCACGCTGACGGTATCAAAGAAGAAGTTCGCACCACGCAGGCCGCCTTCCGGCGCCTTGGCTTTGATGTAGCCGCCTTCAACGTCAATGACTGCGCCCATGGCTTCCAGGCCACGGATGTGCAGGTCCACTGGACGCGAGCCGATAGCGCAGCCGCCAGGCAGGGCGACTTCGGCTTCACCGAAACGGGCAACCATCGGGCCCAGCACCAAGATCGACGCACGCATGGTTTTCACCAGTTCGTACGGGGCGATCAGGGTCTTGATGGTGCGTGGGTCAATTTCGACGGCCAGCTTCTCATCAATCACAGGCTCGATGCCCATGCGACCGAACAGCTCGATCATGGTAGTGATGTCGTGCAGGTGCGGCAGGTTGGCCACGGTCACCGGGCCATCGCACAGCAGGGTCGCTGCCAGGATCGGCAAGGCGGAGTTTTTTGCACCGGAAATGCGAATCTCGCCATCAAGGCGAGCACCGCCGGTAATAATCAATTTATCCATAAGAATCTCGACGCCTAGGGGGCTCAGGTGCGCTCGGCCCAGGCCGCGCGGCTGAAAAATTTCATAGTGACCGCATGGATGCTGCCATCGGTGATCCACGGGTTCAAATGGGCATAGATCTGCTGCTGACGCTTGACTGGGCTCAATGCCGCCAGTTCATCGCTAATCACGTTCAGCTGGAAGTTGCAGCCTACGCCTTCAACTTCTACGGTCGTATCCGGCAGCTTTCCTTCAAGAAAGCTCTTAACTTCTAGGGCCTGCATGCTCAACCTCTATCGGCGCCCAGTGCGCACGGGTCGCACATCATACAAAAAAGCCCCGCGCCTGCGAACCCCGCATAGCAGGACTCTGACGGGGGGCTTCTCTAATAATGTGTATTAAGGATGCGCCAACAGCTCGGTCAGACCGGAAACTTCGGCAATTTCGCGCATGTCTTCGGGCAACGCACGGATGCTAACCGGCTTCTTGGCCGCTTCGGCATCACGCATGAAGCACAGCAGCAACGACAACCCGACACTGCTGGACTTGGTTACCGCTGAGCAATCCAGGACCAACTCCGGCGCAGCGCTCGACTTGATCAGTGCTTGGCCATGCTTGCGCAGAGCCGGGCCAGTTCGGTAATCCAGCACCCCGCTGATGAACAGCTGGCCAGAGTCGCCGAGACGAACAGCCGACTCGGTCATTGCGCCGGCTTCCCAGCAGCTTTATCGGTTTCTTCCTTGGCCTTGGCGACTTCACCGGCCCAACCATTGATGGTTTTGTCTAGGTCGTTGCCATTGCGCTGCATGGCGTCGGCAAACTGGTCACGGAACAGCTTGCCGATATTGATGCCGTTGATGATCACGTTGCGCAGTTTCCACTCGCCGTTGATCTTCTCCAAGGTGTACTGCACCGGGTACACGGCACCGTTATTACCTTTGACGCTCATGTTGACGCTGGTGCGATCGCCCGACTCATCACCGGCTGGAGCAACGGTAATACCTTGGTTGTTGTACTCAAGCAAAGCGTTGCCATAGAACTGGAACAGGCCGCGCTTGAAGTTTTCCTGGAACGTCTGCATCTGCGCAGGCGTGGCCTTGCGCGAATATTTGACCGTCATGATGCTGCGTGAGATGCCTTCAGCATCGACGACCGGACCGACGATGCTGTTGAGCGCTTCATAGAACTTGGTTGGATCTTGCTTGTACTGTTCTTTATTGGCCGTCAGGTCAGCCAGCATCTTGCTGGTGGTGTCCTGCACCAGTTCGTGCGCAGAACCTGCCGCGTTGGCCATCAATGGCAGTGCTGCAAGCAGTACCAGCAGGCCACGTCGCAAGGTAGAGATCATGAACAGATTCCTCATTTGGCGTCTTTATTGACCGTATTGAGCAAAAATTTTCCGATCAGGTCCTCAAGTACCAGCGACGACTGAGTGTCGTGGATGGTCGAACCATCCTTGAGCAGGGCTGTTTCCCCGCCCACGCTGACACCGATGTACTTCTCGCCCAGCAGCCCCGCAGTGAGGATAGATGCAGTAGAGTCGGTAGGCAGATTATCCACCTTCTTGTCCAGTTGCATCGTCACTCGCCCGGTGAAGCTGTCGCGATCCAGATCGATTGCCGTGACCTTGCCAATGGTTACACCGGCCATGGTCACTTTAGCTCTGACAGTCAAACCGGCGATATTGTCGAAGTACGCGTAAAGTTTATAAGTATCGGCGGTTGGGCTGGCCGAAAGACCGCTGACTCGCAGAGCCAGCAACAGTAAAGCCAGGATGCCAGCCAGCAAGAAAAGGCCGACACCGATTTCCACAGTGCGGTTTTGCATCAGAAGTCTCCAAACATCAAGGCGGTCAAAATGAAGTCAAGGCCAAGTACTGCCAGCGAGGCGTACACAACGGTCTTGGTGGTGGCACGACTGATCCCTTCTGAGGTGGGCTCACAGTCATAGCCTTGGAATACGGCGATCCAGGTCACTACAAAGGCGAAGACGATGCTCTTTATAATGCCATTGAGCACGTCACCACTGAAGGTCACGCTGTTTTGCATGTTGGCCCAGTAGGAGCCGTCGTAGACGCCAAGCCAGTCCACCGCTACCCACGAACCGCCCCAGATACCGACCACGCTGAAGATCATCGCCAGCAATGGCAGGGAAATGAAGCCGGCCCACAGGCGCGGGGCAACAATGTATTTGAGCGGGTCCACACCGATCATTTCGAGGCTGGACAGCTGCTCGGTAGACTTCATGTTGCCAATTTCGGCAGTCAACGCGGAACCTGCGCGCCCGGCGAACAGCAACGCGGTCACCACCGGTCCCAGTTCACGTAGCAGCGTCAGGGCAACCATCTGCCCCACTGCCTGCTCCGAACCGTAGCTGGACAGGATATTGAAGCCCTGCAACGCCAGCACCATGCCGATGAACACCCCGGAGACCACAATGATCACCAGGGACATCACACCCACCGAATGCAGCTGCTTGATCAACAGGCCAAAGCCACCGCCAATACCGCCGCGGCCGAGCAAGGCGTGGAACAGGAAAATCGTCGAGCGGCCGAGCACTTCGACGATGTCGATGCCGGAGCGACCGAAAAGGCGAACTTTCTCGATAAGAGATGTTTTGCGCATCAACGCTTCCCCAGAAGATCTGAGCGGTAATCCGCTGCCGGAAAGTGGAAAGGCACAGGGCCATCGGGGTCGCCGGTCATGAATTGGCGAATGCGCGGGTTGTCGGCGTTCATCAGCTCTTCAGGCGTACCCTGCCCCAGCACCTGGCCATCACCGACCACATAGAGGTAATCGGCAATGCTCGCGGTTTCTGCAAGGTCGTGGGAGACCACGATACTGGTGATACCCAGGGCATCGTTGAGCAGACGGATCAGTCGTACCAGCACACCCATGGCGATCGGATCCTGACCCACGAAGGGCTCGTCGTACATGAGAATCTGTGGATCGAGGGCAATGGCTCGCGCCAGGGCCACACGGCGCTTCATGCCGCCGGACAGTTCGTCGGGCATCAGATCAATTGCGCCACGGAGGCCGACGGCCTGCAATTTCAGCAACACAATGTCGCGAATCATTTCGTCGGACAGCTGGGTATGCACCCGCAGCGGAAACGCTACGTTCTCGAACACATCGAGGTCGGTGAACAGCGCACCGCTCTGGAACAGCACGCCCATATGCTTGCGCGCATCGAACAGATCACTGCGCGACAGCGTAGGCAGGTTTTGGCCATTGACCCACACTTCGCCGGCGCTGGGACGCAATTGCATGCCCATCAACCGCAACAGCGTGGTCTTGCCGCAACCGGACGGCCCCATGATGCCCGTGACCTTGCCACGGGGAATGCGAATATCGACGTTATTGAAGATGCTGCGCGTCCCGCGCTTGAAGGTCAGTCCCTTCAGCTCGACCGCGTAGGCGTTATCGGCACTCATCTAAACTCCTTGGGATGCAGCCTCTCACTCAGACACCACGCATGCGACAAACGTTTGCAACGGCGACGCATATAGATAGCCACATGGGCTGGGCGGACCGAACTGGCGGCGAACTATATCACTGCTCGTACAAGGCGCCCAAGGCCGGAACAGCGCTAGTTCAGTTTGGGGACAGGGAAAAAACGTTGCCGACTGTGTGACTGAGGATCGATCTCAGTCCCCTGCTGAATAAAGCCTGACGAACTTGCGTGAGGGAATTGATCATTACCGCTATAATCGCCGACTTTTCGTCAGGCTATACGATTTCAGACATGAGCCAATCCAGCGACCTTATCCAATCCGCACAACGCACCATCCGCCTCGAAGTCGAAGCCGTAGAAGGCTTACTGGCCCATATCGACGCAGATTTCGTACGCGCCTGCGAGATGATTCTGGCCAGTAAGGGCCGCGTTGTCGTGGTCGGCATGGGCAAATCGGGCCACGTCGGCAACAAGATCGCCGCCACCCTGGCGAGCACCGGGACCACGGCGTTTTTCGTGCATCCGGCGGAGGCGAGCCACGGCGACATGGGCATGATCACCAAAGATGACATCATCCTGGCGCTGTCCAACTCCGGCACCACCAACGAAATCGTGACCCTGCTGCCGCTGATCAAGCGCCTTGGCATCCAGATGATCAGCGTCACCGGCAACCCGGAGTCGACCCTAGCCAAGGCTGCCGATGTTAACCTGAACGTTCACGTCGCCCACGAAGCCTGCCCGCTGAATCTGGCACCAACCTCCTCCACTACCGCTGCCTTGGTTATGGGCGACGCCCTGGCCGTTGCGCTGCTTGAAGCTCGCGGGTTCACGGCTGAAGACTTCGCGTTCTCCCACCCGGGTGGCGCACTGGGCCGCCGCCTGCTGCTGAAAGTGGAAAACGTTATGCATTCAGGCGATGAATTGCCCCACGTCCAGCGCGGCACCTTACTGAAGGACGCGCTGATGGAAATGACTCGCAAGGGCCTGGGCATGACCGTGATCCTTGAAGCTGACGGCCGCCTGGCTGGGGTATTCACCGACGGCGACCTGCGCCGCACCCTGGACCGCACCATCGATATCCACACTGCGACCATCGATGCAGTGATGACGCCACACGGCAAGACCGCACGCCCTGAGATGCTGGCAGCCGAAGCATTGAAGATCATGGAAGACCACAAGATCGGCGCCCTGGTGGTTGTCGATAGCGACGACCACCCGGTTGGCGCCCTGAACATGCACGACTTGCTGCGTGCGGGAGTGATGTAAATGACCAGCGACCTGTTGCAACGCGGCAAAAACATCAGACTGGCGATTTTCGACGTTGACGGCGTGCTGACCGATGGCCGCCTGTACTTCCTCGAAGACGGCAGCGAATTCAAGACGTTCAACACCCTCGATGGCCAAGGCATCAAGATGCTGATGGCTGCAGGCGTGCAAACCGCGATTATCAGCGGCCGAAAAACGCCCGTTGTGGAACGCCGCGCACAAAACCTGGGGATTCCTCACCTGTATCAGGGCCGCGAGGATAAACTGGTAGTTCTGGACGAGCTTCTTGGCCAACTCAACCTAAGCTATGAGCAGGTCGCCTACTTAGGCGATGATCTGCCCGACCTGCCGGTCATTCGTCGAGTAGGGCTTGGCATGGCCGTCGCCAATGCGGCGGCGTTTGTTCGCGAGCACGCCCATGGCATCACCTGCGCCCGTGGTGGCGAAGGTGCAGCACGCGAGTTCTGCGAACTGATCCTGCGAGCCCAAAGCAGCCTTGAAGCGGCCCACGCCGCCTACCTATAGAGCGTTTTATGCTGAGCAAAAAGATTCGCAACTTCCTGTTATTCGGGGTCATTGCCGCGCTGTTCCTCGCGGTGGGCTACTGGAATATCAGTCCGGGGCGCTTCCTCGACCAGCCTGTTGCGCGGGTCGACGAGGGGGCCATCGACTATTACGCCACCAATGCCTATAGCGTGCAGTTCCTGCCCGACGGCAAGCTGCAGTACGAAATGACGTCGGACAAAGTCGAGCACTTGAAGGCCACCGAAGTCACTCTGCTGACTAATCCGGACCTGAACCTGTACCGCGGCACCGAATTTCCGTGGCATGTCACCAGCAAGCGTGGTGAGGTGAACCCCGACGGCACCGAGGTAGAACTGATTGACTCGGTACGTGTTGCGCGCACGGACGCCAAAGCCCGTGACACGGTGATTACCAGCAGTCGCATGACCGTATTCCCGCAGAAGCAATATGCGCAGACCGAGCAAGACGTTAGAATCGACGGCGCTGGCGGTGTATCGACTGGCAAGGGAATGAAAGCGTATTTGAAAGAAAGCAGGATACACCTGCTATCGAACGTAAGAGGACAGTATGAGGCTCGTTAAAACTCTCCCTATTTTGCTCGGTTTGGGCGCAGCACTGGGAAGCGTGAGCGCCTGGGCTCTGCCGAACGATAGCCAGCAACCGATCCACATCTCGGCTGACGATGCGCAACTGGATGACAAGCAAGGTGTTGCCACCTATACCGGCGGCGTAATCATCACCCAAGGGTCGATGAAGATCACCGGTAATACCGTGACACTGACGCGTACCCAAGCCGGTGACATCGACGTCGTGACCTCAGTGGGCAACCTGGCTTACTTCGAACAGAAGCAGTCCGCTGCCGACACTGGCCCGATGAAGGGCTACGGCAAGACCATTCAGTATCACGCCCAGCAGAATCGCATTGTGCTGATCGACCAGGCCAAGGTGCTCAGCCCCGATGGCAACTCCACGGAAGGTGAAAAGATCACCTATGACACCGTGAAACAGATCGCTAACGCCGGTCGTGCCAATGGCAGCAAGGTCACCGCACCGCGCCCACGCATCGACATGGTTATCCAGCCGAAGAAGAAGGCCGAGTAATGGCAACCCTGAAAGCCCAGCATCTGGCCAAGGCCTATAAAAGCCGTCAGGTCGTGCGCGACGTCAGCCTGTCGATCGACAGCGGCCAGATCGTCGGCTTGCTCGGCCCCAACGGCGCAGGCAAGACCACATGCTTCTACATGATTGTTGGCCTGGTCCAGGCGGATCAGGGTCGCGTACTGATCGACGATCTGGATGTCAGCCACCAGCCAATGCACGGTCGTGCACGCGCGGGTATCGGCTATCTTCCTCAAGAAGCATCGATCTTCCGCAAACTGTCAGTTGCCGACAACATTATGGCCATCCTTGAAACTCGCAAGGAACTGGACCGTGACGGCCGCCGACAGGAGCTGGAAAGCCTGCTGCAGGAATTCCATATCAACCACATTCGCGACAACCTTGGCATGAGCCTGTCCGGTGGTGAGCGGCGTCGCGTGGAAATCGCCCGCGCCCTGGCCACTGCCCCCAAGTTCATTCTGCTGGACGAACCGTTTGCCGGCGTCGACCCTATCTCGGTTGGCGACATCAAGCAGATCATCCATCACCTCAAGGCCAAGGGCATCGGTGTACTGATCACCGATCACAACGTGCGTGAGACCCTCGATATCTGCGAAACCGCGTATATCGTCAACGATGGTCAACTGATCGCAGAAGGCGACTCCGCCACCATTCTGGCCAACGAACTGGTCAAGGAAGTGTACCTGGGTCACGAGTTTCGCCTGTAAAGCCGCCTGCACAAACAAGGCGGTGGCAGGTCGTTTGCCTGATGCGCGGGAGTCAATGAAAACCTCCGGTTTTTTATTGTTACCGCGCTCTAGGCAAAGCCCTCGATATCAGGCATATAATTTGCTTATGTTTGGCGCTCACGCGCCCTGTCGTGGATGGCGCGTTGCGCCGGCGAATAAGGTGTTAAGCCCCTGCCATGAAACCATCGCTAGTCCTAAGAATGGGCCAGCAGCTGACGATGACACCGCAGCTGCAACAGGCCATCCGCCTGCTCCAATTGTCGACCCTGGACCTGCAACAGGAAATCCAGGAGGCCCTGGAGTCTAATCCGATGCTCGAACGCCAGGAAGAAGGCGACGACTTCGATAATGCAGACCCGTTGGCCGACAACATCGAGCAAAAGCCCAACGCAGACGTGCAGGAACCGTCCTACCAAGAGACCGCCCCTACGGTGGATAACCTTGAGGAAGGCGATTGGAACGAACGCATTCCCAACGAGCTTCCCGTAGACACTGCTTGGGAAGACGTCTACCAGACCAGCGCCAGCAGCCTGCCCAGCAACGACGATGATGAGTGGGACTTCACTACCCGCACGTCCGCCGGCGAAAGTCTGCAGAGCCATTTGTTGTGGCAGCTGAACCTCGCGCCGATGTCGGACACCGATCGCCTGATCGCCGTCACCCTGATCGATTGCATCAATAACCAAGGCTATCTGGACGAGACACTCGAAGAGATTCTTGAGGCCTTCGACCCCGAACTAGATATCGAACTGGACGAAATCGAAGCCGTCCTGCACCGCATCCAGCAATTTGAGCCCGCGGGTATTGGTGCGCGCACCCTTAGCGAATGCCTGCAGCTGCAACTGCGCCAGCTGCCCGCCAAGACCCCATGGCTCGCCGAGGCCCAGCGCCTGGTCACCGACTACATCGACCTGCTCGGCAGCCGCGATTACAGCCAACTGATGCGTCGCATGAAGCTCAAGGAAGACGATCTGCGCCAGGTCATCGAGCTGGTGCAAAGCCTCAACCCGCGTCCCGGCTCGCAGATCGAGTCCAGCGAAGCCGAATACGTAGTTCCTGACGTGATCGTGCGCAAGGACAACGAGCGTTGGCTGGTGGAGCTTAACCAGGAGTCAGTGCCACGCCTGCGAGTCAACCCGCAATATGCAGGTTTCGTGCGACGCGCCGACACCAGTGCCGACAACACCTTCATGCGCAACCAGTTGCAGGAGGCGCGCTGGTTCATCAAGAGCCTGCAAAGCCGTAACGAAACCCTGATGAAAGTCGCCACGCAGATCGTCGAGCATCAGCGCGGCTTCCTGGAATACGGCGATGAAGCGATGAAGCCTTTGGTTCTGCACGATATCGCCGAAGCGGTAGGCATGCACGAGTCGACGATTTCCCGCGTTACCACGCAAAAATTCATGCATACCCCACGGGGTATTTATGAGTTGAAATACTTTTTCTCCAGCCATGTCAGCACCTCAGAAGGCGGCGAATGCTCGTCCACGGCAATCCGCGCAATCATCAAAAAACTGGTTGCCGCGGAAAATCAGAAAAAGCCGTTGAGTGACAGCAAGATCGCTGGTTTACTGGAGGCACAAGGCATTCAGGTCGCCCGTCGAACCGTCGCCAAGTACCGCGAATCCCTTGGGATCGCGCCTTCCAGCGAGCGTAAGCGTTTGATGTGACGGGCGGGCCACAGCGTTCCAGTGGCGGGTATTCCTACCCGCCGCTTTATGCACTGGCAACGAAGGAGAAGCTGTATGCAAGTCAACATCAGTGGACACCATGTAGAAGTCACCCCTCCCCTGCGCGAATATGTCGAGCAAAAGCTGAAAAAGCTTGAGGGTCATTTTGACAAGATCACCAATGTGCAAGTGATCATGAAGGTCGACAAGCTTCAGCAGAAAATCGAAGCGACCCTACAGATTCCTGGTGGCGAAGTAGTCGCCAACGCCGAGCATGAAGACATGTATGCATCAATCGATGCCTTGACTGACAAGCTCGACCGCCAACTTAAAAAGCATAAGGAAAAGCAGCAGAGCCTTCTTCAGGGCACAGGCCGCTAACACTCCCCACCCATGATTCGACTTGAAACCATCCTGACCCCCGGCCGTTCCCTCGTGAACGTGCCGGGCGGCAGCAAGAAGAAAGCCCTCGAACAAATTGCCAACCTGATCAGCAGCCAAGTGCCTGAACTGGAGATGCAAGATGTCTTCGAGGCTCTGATTGCCCGTGAAAAACTGGGTTCCACCGGTTTTGGTAACGGCATCGCCATTCCTCACTGTCGCCTCAAAGGCTGTGAGACACCTGTCAGCGCGCTGCTGCACTTGGACGCGCCTATCGATTTCGATGCCATTGATGGCGCCCCGGTCGACCTGCTGTTTGTTCTGTTGGTCCCACAGGCCGCCACCGATGCGCACTTGGAACTGCTTCGGCAGATCGCCAGCATGCTCGACCGCAAAGAAGTACGCGACAAACTGCGCAGTGCCGGCAGCAATGAGGCGCTGTACCAAGTTGTCCTGGATGAGCAAAACGGGCAGTAATCATGCGTTTGATCATCGTCAGCGGCCGCTCCGGCTCGGGTAAAAGTACCGCCCTCAACGTTCTTGAGGACAACGGCTTCTATTGCATCGATAACCTGCCGGCCGGCCTACTGCCGGAGTTGGCGGAACGCGCTCTGATCCACACCGAGCTGGCGCAACCTCTGGTTGCCGTTTCGATCGACGCCCGCAACCTACCCAGCCACCTCTCTCGGTTCCCGGAACTGTTGGAAGAAGTGCGCGCCAAGCATATTCATTGTGATGTGCTGTACCTGGACGCCGATGAAGAGACGCTGCTCAAACGCTTCTCCGAAACCCGTCGACGCCACCCCCTCAGCAGCCCTCACCGTTCTCTGGCTGAAGCCATCGAGGACGAAACCAAGTTGCTGGGGCCGATCATTGACCTCGCCGACCTTAAGATCAACACCACCGGCCTTAACCTTTACCAGCTGCGCGATGCCATCAAGCTGCGCCTGCTGAACCAACCGGAGCCTGGCACGGCGTTTCTGGTCGAGTCTTTTGGCTTCAAACGTGGCATGCCGGTGGATGCCGATCTGGTGTTCGACGTGCGCTGCCTGCCCAACCCCTACTGGAAGCCAGAGTTACGCGACCAATCAGGGCTGGACCTACCTGTGGCTGAGTACCTAGCCGCGCAGCCGGATGTGGAGGAGATGTTCCAGGACATTTCCAGCTATCTGCTCAAGTGGCTGCCGCGCTTTGCCGCGAGCAACCGGGCCTATGTCACTATTGCCATTGGATGCACCGGCGGTCATCACCGTTCGGTATACCTGACCGAGCGCTTGGGCCAAGCACTGCAACAAACCCTCAAGAACGTCCAGGTTCGCCACCGCGACCTTAGCTGAAAGGAACACCTGCGCGATGCCCGCTCTGGAAATTGAAATCATCAACAAGTTGGGCTTGCACGCCCGCGCCTCGGCCAAGTTTGTCGGAGTAGCCGGGCAGTTCCCCTGCCAGATCAGGGCTGGACGCACACCTGAAAGCATGGTCGACGGCAAAAGCATCATGGCGATGATGATGCTGGCGGCCGGCAAAGGCACCAAAATTCATTTGAAGACCGAAGGCGAGCAAGACCAGGAAGCGATGGAAGCTCTGGTGGCGTTGATCAACAACTACTTTGATGAGGGTGAGTAACCTCACCCTTTGACACAAACGTGAAGCCGCAACGGCTTCACCCCAATGCGGTATCCATCGCCATCATCAAGCAAAATCCAATGCAGAGCCCCAAGCTGGCGAGCTTTTCGTGGCCATTGCGCCGCGACTCCGGGATCACCTCATGGGTCACTACCAACAGCATCGCCCCGGCAGCCAGCGCCAGCCCCAAAGGCAACAACACCTCGGCCAGGCTCACCAGCCAAGCGCAGAGCACGGCAAACACCGGTTCCACCAAGCCTGAAGCAGCACCAATCAGGAATGCCTTGGCCCGCGACATCCCTGCCCCGGCCAACACCAACGCAATCACAAGACCTTCGGGCACATCCTGCAAGGCGATGCCCATGGCCAAGCTGTCGGCATCCGGCATGCCGCCACCGGCAGAGACGCCAACCGCCATGCCTTCCGGAATGTTGTGAGCAATGATAGCGAACACGAATAGCCAGATGCGCGGCGGTATCACCGGTTTGTCCGGCGTGCCCACCAGCATTTCCGGACTCGCGCCGGAGACCCTGCGGTCAACCAGATACAGCCCGAACGCTCCCAACATAATGCCGAAACTGATCAGCCCGCTCGCGCCCCAGGACGTAAGCCCCAGGCTTTCTGCAGCAGCGATACCCGGTACCACCAGTGAAAAGGCGGTTGCAGCCAGCATCACGCCAGCCCCAAAGCCCAGCAAGGTATCGCTCACGGCCACCGGCATCCGCCGAATCACCAATACCGGAACCGCGCCCAGCGCAGTACCGAGCGCGCAGATCGCCCCGCCCTGCAAAGCACGCAGGATGCGCGGTTCAACGTCCAGCCAGGCCAGCCCGTGGGCCACAAGCAATGCAGTACCTGCCAGTAGCAGTAGCGAGCCAAGCGCATAGCGAAACAGTCGCACGCTGCCGATCGCCAGTGTTTCAGTGCCCATAGTCGGCCTTAGATCTTGTTATAGAGGTAAATGTCAGGCCATAGCAGCCTGATAGCGTGCGGCAACTTCTGGCCAGTTAATAACACTGTAGAAGGCATTGATGTATTCCGGGCGGCGGTTCTGGTAGCGCAAATAGTAAGCATGCTCCCATACGTCCAGGCCGAGGATCGGCGTGTTGCCGTTCATCAGCGGGCTGTCTTGGTTACCGCTGCTTTCCACCACCAAGGTCTTTTGCGGCGTAACGCTCAGCCAAGCCCAGCCACTGCCGAAGCGGGTCAATGCGGCTTTGGTGAAGGCCTCCTTGAAACTATCAAAACCTCCAACTTGCTCGTCAATTGCCTTGCCCAATGCGCCCTCTGGCTTACCGCCCCCTTGAGGTGACATCACCGCCCAGAACAGCGAGTGGTTAGCGTGGCCGCCACCTTGGTTGATCACGGCAGCGCGAAGCTTTTCCGGTAGTTGCTGCACGCTGGACACCAGTTTTTCCACCGGCCAGCCGGCGAACTCAGTGCCCTCGACGGCGGCATTAAGGTTGTTGATGTAGGTCTGGTGATGCTTGGTGTAGTGAATTTCCATGGTTTGCGCATCAATATGCGGCTCCAGGGCATCGTAGGCGTAAGGCAAGGCAGGCAAGGTATAGGTCATATCAATGTGCTCCGTATTGAGGCGTAGTCGGTTGCGCAGCAGTACCGCCCAGCAAGCGATGGGTGCGCGGGTACTCGCCGTGATCGCTGATGAAATTCAACAGTTCGACGTAAGTCTTGCTGCTCTGGCGCAGGGCCGCCTCCCGCAGCTGCGGGCTCAGGCGCGCGTCCTGCATGGTCTGCAGCAGGCGCTGGTGAATGGCGCAAAGGTATTCGGCGCTTTCCTCAGGCTGATTCAAGTGCAGGTGCAGGTCCGCCAGGTTGTGATGGGAAATGACGCAAGCCGCCACTGCTTCGTCGGCATTCGCCCAGCGTTCGAACAGCACCTGGGCCAAGGCCAGGGCTTGCAAATAGGCCTCGCGAGCGTCAACCAACTCGCCTTGCATAAAGCAGCGATTGGCCCGTTCGATCGTGCGCTTCCAGTGCTCCATGGTGAGCCTCCAAAGCAGAGTCGGTGATTAAACGCCGCCAGCCGTGAGCTTTTCCGGATCCAGCAGGATTTCCAGTTGGCTGCGCGGCAAGTCGGTGTGCTCAAGGGCGACATCAATCACTGGACGGCCTTGCTGATAGGCCTTCTTGGCGATTTCAGCAGCCTTTTGGTATCCAATGATCGGGTTGAGTGCAGTAACCAGTATCGGGTTGCGCGACAGTGCTTCCTTGAGCTTGGCTTCATTGACCTTGAAGCTGGCGATGGCTTTGTCCGCCAGCAGGCGGCTGGAGTTGGCCAGCAGTTCGAGGCTGCTGAGCAGGTTCTGGGCGATGATAGGCAGCATCACGTTCAGCTCGAAGTTGCCGGATTGGCCAGCGACGGTAATCACCGTGTCATTGCCAATGACTTGTGCAGCCACCATGGCAGTCGCTTCAGGGATTACAGGGTTGACCTTGCCGGGCATGATCGAAGACCCCGGCTGCAGGCCTTCCAGCTCGATCTCACCCAGGCCGGCAAGTGGACCGGAGTTCATCCAGCGCAGGTCATTGGCGATTTTCATCAGCGATACGGCGGTGGCTTTCAGTTGGCCGGACACCGCCACGGCTGTGTCCTGGGAACCAATCAGCGCAAACAGGTTTTTACCCGGAGTGAATTTCACATCCGTAAGGCTGCTTAGTTGCTGACTGAAACGCGCCGCGAATTCCGGATGGGCGTTGATCCCAGTGCCCACCGCCGTTCCGCCTTGCGCGAGGGCCTGCAGGCTTGGCAGCAAGTCCTGCAGATGACCGATATTGGCTTTGAGTTGCTGCGCCCAACCATCGAGTACCTGACTCATACGGACCGGCATGGCGTCCATCAGGTGCGTGCGGCCTGTCTTGATGAACGGGTGAACTTCTTTGGCTTTCTGCTCGATCACCTGCACCAGGTGAAGAAGCGCCGGAAGCGTTTGCTCGTGCAATACCAGCGCCGCGCTGACGTGAATAGTGGTCGGGATAATGTCGTTGCTGCTTTGGCCGCAGTTGACGTGATCGTTCGGGTTCACCGCTTCGCCCAGCAAACGGCTGGCGAGGGTCGCGATCACTTCGTTGGCGTTCATGTTGGAGCTGGTACCAGAGCCGGTCTGGAAGATATCCACCGGGAAGTGCTGCATGAAGTCGCCTTCCAGCAACCCTTGGGCAGCATCAACGATGGCCTTGCCCTGCCCTTCGCTGATTTGCTTGAGGTCGACGTTGACCTTGGCGGCAGCAGCCTTGGCAAGGATCAAGGCGCGAATAAACTGTGCCGGCATACGTTGGTGGCTGATAGGGAAGTTGTTCACTGCGCGCTGGGTCTGTGCGCCATACAAGGCCTCGGCAGGCACTTGCAGTTCGCCCATGCTGTCGCGTTCGATACGGGTGTTACTCATCGTTAGATCCTTGCACCAGGTCGGAGTGAGAGATTGATGGCAGCAATTCGCACGTCGCCAATTGCCAGGCAAAGGTCTGCCAGCGCTTGAGGCGGCAGGCACAGTGGGAGAGTTTTTCCAAGTCGCGCAGAGGGCGCCAAGCCTGATCCAGACAAGTGGAACGCCAATGCCAAGGCAAGGCGATATCACTGGCGGTATCGATTAACAGGCGGAATGATGTTTCAGCGATCGTCCACGGATGAGTCGCAGTGCAGCACGCCAGGTATCGACCCTCATTTAGGTAATGTTCGATCAGGCGAGGTTCATCAGGATCGAGGCCGCAGCGAATCTGACGACTCATCCAGCGCCAGCTTTCCAGGTACGGATCCTCATGCAGGACAGAACTCATGATCCACGCTCATTCGATAATGATATTTATTATTAAATGATATTGAGAATCAACGCAATGGCAGCATTGTGATCGCCCTGAATTCCAAGCACAAAAAAAGCGCGCTATCCGTGGGATAGCGCGCTTCTCAGAGAGGATCGATCAGCTGCCGGCGACAGTCATCCGCTCGATCAACACCGACCCGGTGCGAATATTGCTGCGCAGTTCCAGATCGTTACCCACGGCAACGATCTGCTTGAACATGTCACGCATATTGCCGGCAATCGTCACTTCCTGAACCGCGAACTGAATCTCGCCATTTTCCACCCAGAAACCCGCCGCGCCGCGTGAGTAATCGCCGGTGACCATGTTCAGGCCGTGCCCCATCAATTCGGTTACCAACAGGCCACGTCCCATACGCCGCAACAGCGCTGCCTGATCTTCATCGCCATGGGTCACGAACAGGTTATGTACGCCGCCGGAGTTGGCAGTGCTGGGCAGGCCGAGTTTGCGGCCTGAGTAAGTACCCAGTACGTAAGACACCAACTCACCGTTCTCGACGAACGGCTTGGCGTACGTGGCCAGGCCATCGCCATCGAACGCCGAGCTGCCCATGGCGCGCATCAAGTGCGGACGCTCATCAATGGTCAACCAATCGGGAAAGAGCTTCTGGCCAATCGCGCCTTCAAGGAAAGACGACTTACGATACAGATTGCCGCCCGAAATTGCGCCAAGGAAACTGCCAAACAAACCGCCCGCCAGCTCCGCCGAAAACAGCACCGGCACTTCGCAGGTTGGCACCGGACGGGCGCCCAGGCGGCTAGCGGCACGTTGTGCGGCACGCTGACCAATGCTGACCGGGTCGGCCAGCAGTTCACCCTGACGGCTCACGTCATACCAGTAATCACGCTGCATCTGGCCATTGGCCTCGGCGATCATCACGCAGCTCAAGCTATGACGGGTGGATGCATATCCCCCGATAAACCCGTGGCTGTTGCCATAAACACGACAGCCTTGGTGAGTATTCAACGTGGTGCCATCGGCGTTCTTGATGCGGGCATCAGCATCAAACGCAGCGGCTTCACAGGTCAGCGCCAGCTCAATGGCCTGCTCGGGCGTAATGTCCCAGGCATGGAAAAGATCGAAATCCTTCAAGTCCTTGGCCATCAGCGCTTTGTCTGCCAGACCTGAGCTTTCATCTTCGGAAGTGTGCTTGGCAATCGCCAACGCGGCGGCCACAGTCTCGCGAATGGCTTCCGGGCCACTGGCGGAGGTACTGGCCGACCCTTTGCGCTGCCCAGAATACAAGGTGATGCCAAAGCCTTGGTCGCGGTTGAATTCAACAGTTTCTACTTCCCGCTGACGTACCGACGTCGACAGACCCTGCTCCAGCGAGACCGCAACTTCACAGGCACTGGCCCCCTGGCGCTTAGCCTCGGCAAGGATCTGCTCGACTTGTTCCTGCAGGGCCGGTAACGCTTGCGGACCGACGCTTTGGGCTGCACTCATGGTTTTCTCCACTCAAATTCTGCTTTCGGTTAAGGCCATCGAGCGACCGGGCCGGACAAGCGGCCCCCGACTGGTTATCATGGCGGCGTTTCTTTGCGGACTGCCACCATGGTTGATTCTTACGACGACTCCCTCGATGGGGAGAAAAGCAAAACCCAGGTCAAACGTGAGCTGCATGCTCTGGTTGACCTTGGCGAGCGCCTTACAACGCTCAAGAAAGACTTGATTGCAAAACTGCCACTGACCGACGAGATGCGCCGGGCGCTTGCTGACGCACCCAAGCACACTGCGAATATCGCGCGTAAACGGCACATCATGTTTATCGGCAAGCTGATGCGCGATCAGGACACTGACGCCATTCTGGCCTTGCTTGATCAAACCGATGCCTCCACTCGCCAGTACAACGAACGTTTCCATAATCTGGAACGTTGGCGTGACCGCCTGATCTCGGGCGATGACGCAGTGCTGGAGAAATTCGTGCTGGACTACCCGGATGCGGACCGCCAACAACTGCGCTCCCTGATCCGTCAAGCCCAGCATGAGCAGGCGCATAACAAGGCGCCCGCGACCAGCCGTAAAATCTTCAAATACATCCGTGAGCTGGACGAGACTCAACGCGGACTGCGTTGATGCCCTTCCCCGGGTGGCGGTCTTCGCCACCCGAAGCTCCATCCCTTACGACCCCGTGCCACCCACGGTGATCGCATCAATTTTCAGGGTTGGCTGGCCGACACCGACCGGTACTGACTGCCCATCTTTCCCGCACACGCCGACGCCGCTGTCCAGCGCCAAGTCGTTGCCGACCATCGACACCTTGCTCATGGCTTCCGGGCCATTGCCAATCAACGTTGCCCCTTTGACCGGCGCGGTAATCTTGCCGTCTTCGATCAGGTACGCCTCGCTGGTGGAGAACACGAATTTGCCACTGGTGATATCCACCTGGCCGCCGCCGAGGTTGGCGCAGTAGATACCGCGTTTCACCGAGGCGATGATTTCCGCCGGATCGCTTTCGCCACCGAGCATGTAGGTGTTGGTCATGCGGGGCATCGGCAGGTGCGCGTAGGACTCACGGCGGCCATTACCGGTGCGCGCCACGCCCATCAGGCGGGCATTGAGTTTGTCTTGCATGTAACCCTTGAGCACACCATTTTCAATCAAGGTGGTGCACTCGGTAGGCGTGCCTTCGTCATCGACGCTCAGCGAACCACGGCGACCAGCCAAGGTTCCGTCATCGACAATGGTGCAGAGCTTGGACGCAACCATCTCGCCCATACGCCCGCTGTAGGCAGAGCTGCCCTTGCGGTTGAAGTCACCTTCCAGGCCGTGGCCCACGGCTTCGTGGAGCAATACCCCTGACCAGCCAGAACCCAGCACCACCGGCAGCGTACCCGCCGGGGCCGGAATAGCTTCCAGGTTCACCAACGCCTGGCGCAGCGCTTCACGGGCATAGCCCATCGCGCGGTCTTCAGTAAGGAAATAACGGTAGTCAGTACGCCCGCCGCCGCCATGCCCACCGCGCTCGCGGCGACCGTTCTGTTCGACGATCACACTGACATTGAAGCGCACCAAAGGCCGTACATCCGCCGCCAGGCCGCCGTCGGTGGATGCCACCAGGATGCGCTCCCACACACCGGCCATGCTCACGGTGACCTGCTGGATACGTGGATCCAAGGCGCGGGTAGCCGCGTCGATGCGCTTGAGCAAATCGACCTTTTCCGCCCGGCTGATCACTTCCAAAGGGTTGTCCGGCGCGTATAGCTGGGCAACGTCCTGAGTACTGAACGCTTGCACCGTGCCATTTTGGCCAGCCCGGGAGATAGAACGCGCTGCACGTGCGGCAAGACCCAAGGCCTCCAAAGTGATTGCGTTGCTGTAGGCAAAACCGGTCTTTTCACCGGATTGCGCGCGCACGCCGACACCTTGGTCGAGGTTGAAACTGCCTTCCTTGACGATGCCATCTTCCAGCGCCCAGGACTCGGAAATCTGGCCCTGGAAATACAGGTCAGCGGCGTCGATTCCTGGCCCGGCAAGATCACCCAACACGGTTTGCAAGCTTTCGATGGTCACGCCACCGGGTGCCAGGAGGTGTTCACTGACTGAGGACAACAACTCGCTCATAGGTTTGGCCTTAAATTCATCGTTCTGAAGCAGGCCGCTGCGCGCCCTGCGAGAAAAAGCGCCGATGGTTGACCACCGGCATGCGCGCCCGTATCGACGCCTGTTCACTGCTATCGCGCTCGGCCAGCAACACCGCTTCGCCTTGATCCTGTTGTTTCAGCACACGCCCCCACGGGTCGACAATCGCTGCATGACCATGGGTTTCCCGTGGTCCCGGATGCACGCCGCCCTGGGCCGCCGCCAGCACATAGCACTGGGTTTCGATGGCCCGTGCGCGTATCAGCACGTCCCAGTGCGCGGCACCGGTTACAGCGGTAAAGGCCGAGGGCGCAGTGATCAATTCAGCCCCCGCCGCCCGCAACTCGCTGTACAGCTCAGGAAAGCGAAGGTCGTAACACACCGTCAGGCCCAAACGGCCGACCGGTGTATCCGCCACCACCACGTTACTCCCGAAAGTATAGTCGTCGGACTCCCGATAGCGACCCCGGGCATCCGCCACATCCACGTCAAACAAATGCAGCTTGTCGTACCGAGCAACGATTTCGCCATGATCATCGATCAACAGCGAGCAGGCATTGGATTTGGAGTTCGGTTGGTCCTTGGGCGGCAACGGCAATGTGCCGGCCACTATCCATAAGGTGAGGTCGCGGGCGGTCTGTTTCAACCACGGCAGGATCGGACCTTCGCCCAGAGCCTCAGCCCGACCGATGTCCGCCACGTCGCGGCGGCCCATTGCGGCGAAGTTTTCCGGCAGCACCGCCAGCTTCGCGCCGCCCGCCGCCGCTTTTTCCAACAAACGCCGAGCCTGTGCCAGATTGGCCAACACATCGCTCTGGCTGACCATTTGAATTACCGCAAAGGACATGAGCCGACACTCCGTAATGGGCATGCACCAAAAAAAGAGAGCCCCATGCTACTCCGCAGGCCCTCAGTTTGGTTTTTCAAATGGCTTGTCGAAGGTGATTTTTGGATCCTTCCACGGTCCTTCCACCTTGTATTGGACGCTGGCAAAACGCGAAACCCGATCACCAATCAGCTTGTCGATCAGGAACAAAGCCCCACCAATGGCAGGTGCACCGACGATCAGTGCAGCGATCGGCAGGTTGTTGGTCACAGGCAACGTCACCAACAACTTGGCATCGACGCGGTCAGCTACCAAGTCCAAGGTACCGTTCAGTTCCAAGTTGCTCGACGGCCCGGTCATAGTGATCGGCTCCCGCGTGACGAACACACCGTTGCTCGCCGCCAACAGGCCTTTGACTCGGTCATAGCTCAAGCCTTTGCCGAGCAGGTCGGAGAAATCCAGCCGCAGGCGTCGCCCGATGGAGTTGAAGTTGAGCAGACCGAACACCCGCAGCGCCTGGGCGCCACCTTCTACTTCAACAAACTGACCTTTTCGGAACGCTGCATCCAGGCTACCGGAGAAGCGCTTTGGCCCGACCCACGCCGGCGAACCAGGCCAACGCCCATCCACATCCAGATGGAAGTCTTCGCTGGTTACAGTGGGTGCATAGCCCCAGCCCTTGAGTACATCGGCGATATTTTTACCGTCCAGGCGGCCTTTGTACCAACTGCTGCTGCCCCCTGGAGCGCCTTCCCATCCGCCAGCGCCTTTGAGCTGCATGCCCTTCAGGCCCAGGTCCAGATCGCTGAAAGCCAAGCCTTTAGTGGTTGGACGGATTTTTAGCGACCACGCGCCCAGCAGCTCTGGCCCCTGGAACAGTTGCGCAATGGCGATATCCAGAGCCGGAATATCTTTTGGGTCGATGCTGCCCAACGGGTCGGGGGCGTTTTCATCGGCCTGCACCGTCGGGTCCACCGCCGGTAGTTTTACGTATTGCAGGTTGACCCCAATCGGCGCGACCTTACTATCAGGCAAGGTCACACTGCCCTTGGCCTGCTGGCTGTCGAACTGCAAGCCCCAGGCAACGGGTTTTCGGTCCAACTGCAGATTGACCTGATCGAACTGAGTGCCTAAACCGGTGAGCTTGCCTATCTTGAAGTCGGCACCGCTTAGCAGTTGCTTGGCACTGCCACCCGGATCGTTGCCGGCATACTGGCTCACCAGTTTTTTCCACGGATCGATGTCGAGCTCCGAAAGCACCCCACGAATGCGCAAGCCTTTGGCCGCGGGCAGCACTGCATCGCCATCGCCGAGGAACAACTCGCCACGGCCATCATTGAATTTGTCCGGCGTCGCAGCAAAGGTAAAGTTGGCCAGCTCACCGTAATCAAACCAGTAGCGTCGTTCGGCGCCCTGCAAGGTCATGCGGAATACGCTGTCACGCCCCTGGCTCGCTGGCATGCCGAACGGTGCAGGCAAGTCCACCGCAACACCCTTGAGATTGGAGCTGACCATCAACTGGCTGTCGGCACCGTCCAGGTTGAGCTGCAACTGATACGGAATATCACCGGAAACCGGCAACGGCTGGCTGATTTTCAACCACTCTGTCAGCCGCTTGACCGTCACCTGGCCCCTGGCGGTTACACGGGTGCTGATATTGCCCGGTTTGCCATCGGCAAAGATTTGCGCGGAGATCGGCCGGTCAAACGCCTGGGCCGTGATGTTCTCGCCACTGAGGCCCTTGGCGCTGTCGAAGCGGAAATTGCCCTTGAGTTGAGTCAGGTCCAGGGGTGGTTCAGCCAGTTGCAGGCGTGCCTTGTCGGTCTGGAAATCCACTACGATCTTGGGCTCGATGCCTTTAACAAGCGGAACATCCAGGTCCAACTTGCCTTGCAGGTCGCCTTCGCCTTTCCAGCCGGTAAAGGTGGAAGCGGTACCAATTGGCGCTTCTTGAAGGATCTTCAGCCCATCCCCCAGGCCGCCGGCAAAACCACCTGTCAGCAGCAGGTGACTTTCCTTGCCGGACGGTGCGTGGGGAATATTGACGTACACGTCCTTGACCTTGGTATCCAACAACTGGCCCTTGCTGGCCAGGATGCGCACACCAGTCTCTTCGACAAACACCTCACCCTTGACCTTGCTCACATGAGGCCAGCCCGGCTGGAACGCTAACTCGGCGTCATGCACCTTGAAGAACAGGCTGATATTGCGCGAAGCCGGCAACGCGTCGTGATTCAACGAACCCTGATACTGGAAAAACCCTTGATCCACCGCCCCCTTGAGAATCGCCGTGCGCAGCCATTCATCAAGGGCCGGGCTCAGCACCGCAGGCAGGTACTTTGGAGTGAAACGCCCATCGCCGTCGACCATACCGACCCGCAGGTCCATGTAGTCTTCCTGGCTATGGTCGAAATGCAGGCGGATCAGGAAGTCCGCAGCGATCTTGCCTTCTTCTCCCAGCACCTTGATATACGGGGCTATGAGGGTGAAGCCTTCTTTATCCAGCTTCCAGGTCAGGCGCGCATTGGCCTGTAGATATTGCCAGGGCTTGGCGAAGATCGGATCGAGGTGCAGGGAAAAATCCTTGCTGTCCATGCGCAACTCGCCACCGCCCAAGTCGCCGCTGATACTGCCAGACACGTTTCGCGCGGCCGGTGCTCCGAAATAGGCGTCAAACCCGACCCGCTCAAGGTTGGCAGCAAAACTGACTTTTTGATCGGTCGTATCCTGAGGACGGAAATCCACCAGCACGTTGCGCAACAGGCCGATGGCCTTCAGATGCTCGACGGTCTTGGCGAAGCTTTCCGGCAGCGGCGCCAGAGCGTTCAGCAATGGCGTGATAGGGGTCAGGTCGAGGCGGTCAGCCTGCAACTTCCAGACTTCCTGGTCCTTATCGGTAGCCAGAGTCTGTTGCAATTGCAGGCGCGACTCCCAGCGAGTTTCACCCAGGTTCATCGCCAGGGAATCAAACAGCACCTTAAGTCCCGTATCACTGCGTTGCAGGTAAGCCGTGAGGGCCAGGTTTTCGATGAGCACTGGCTTGCGTTCTGCGTAGCGGCCTTTCACTTGTGGAGAGTTGAGGCGCACCACCGCGCTCTGCACAGTACCTTTGCCCCAGTTCAGCCAGAATTCACCGCCGGCTTTGAACTGCGTGAGTGTCCACTGCTGAGTCAGCTTGGCCGGAATCCACTTGGCCCAGTCGCTTTGCGGCAGGCTGAGATAGGCCTGAACCTCGGCATCCTTCCATTGGCTGGCGCGAATGCGGCTGCGCAGGCTGAGCGCCATAGGCTGCCCGTCTGGCAGGGTCAGGCGTGCGTCCAGACGTTGACGGGTGATGCCGGTGTGCAGACTCAGACCCACGTAGGTCAAGGTGACCGGTGCCTGATCGAACGGTTGCAAAGTGAGCTGGCTGTCGAGCAAGGACACGCGCTTTACCATCTGCATGCGCTTGAGCAATTGCTCCGGATCCAGCGGCTGCTCGTCCTGAACCGGCATGCCCTGAAGCGCCCAATGACCGTCCTTGTCTTCCTTGGCGCTCAGTTGCAGACCGCTGACCTGCAGGTGCGCGAGACGCACCTCACGCGCCATCAGGCTTTCCCAGATAGCCGGCACCACTTCGACCTGGTCAAGACGCAAGGCACTGCTGCCCTCGCCGACCATGACGTCATGGGCCAGCAACACCGGGGCAAAACCGCTCCAGCGCCCTTCCAGGCTGCCGATGTGCAGCGGCACGCCCAACGCCGCCTGGGCCTTGGCTTCGACTTCGGCACGGTATTCGGCTACCAGGGGGGTCAATTCACGACCCAAGCTCACATACACCGCCGCCAAAACCAGCAGCAAGGCGCACAGACCCAGGCCCCAGCGGGTCAAAGCGGCAAAAAAGCGTATCAGACGCTCCATGTCAGGCGACCCTCAAGGCAGTAGGCGGACGGCAGATCAAGGTCTGCCGGTCTCGAAGAAAGAACGCGAATGGGGATCAGAGCAGCACCACGTCGTATTGTTCCTGGGAATACATGGTTTCAACCTGGAAACGAATCGTGCGCCCAATAAATCCTTCCAGCTCGGCAACGTTGCCGGACTCTTCGTCCAGCAGCCGGTCGACCACTTTCTGATTGGCAAGCACTCTATAACCTTCGGCCTGATAGGCCCTCGCCTCTCGTAAGATTTCCCGGAAAATCTCGTAGCAAACCGTTTCGGGGGTCTTTAACTTACCCCGTCCCTGGCAACTGCTGCACGGTTCGCATAGCACCTGCTCAAGGCTTTCACGGGTGCGCTTGCGCGTCATCTGCACGAGGCCCAGCTCGGTAATACCGATGATATTGGTCTTGGCGTGATCGCGCTCGAGCTGCTTCTCCAGGGTGCGCAGCACCTGACGCTGGTGGTCTTCATCTTCCATGTCGATAAAGTCGATGATGATGATGCCGCCCAGGTTGCGCAGGCGCAGTTGGCGCGCAATCGCAGTAGCGGCCTCAAGGTTGGTCTTGAAGATGGTCTCTTCGAGATTGCGATGGCCAACGAAAGCGCCAGTGTTGACGTCAATGGTGGTCATAGCTTCCGCCGGGTCCACCACGAGATAGCCCCCGGACTTGAGCGGGACCTTGCGCTCCAGGGCCTTCTGGATTTCGTCTTCGACGCCATACAGGTCGAAGATCGGCCGCTCGCCAGGGTAGTGTTCCAAGCGGTCAGCAATTTCCGGCATCAACTCGGCAACAAATTGCGTGGTTCGCTGGAAGGTTTCCCGCGAGTCGATACGAATTTTCTCGATCTTGGGGCTGACCAGGTCGCGCAACGTGCGCAGCGCCAGGCCCAGGTCTTCATAGATGACGCTTGGCGCACCGATGGTTTTGATCTGTGCGCCGATCTGATCCCACAGACGCCGGAGGTAGCGAATGTCCATAAGGATTTCATCGGCACCCGCGCCTTCAGCGGCAGTACGCAGAATAAAACCGCCCGCCTCTTTGATGCCTTCGGCGGCCACGCAGTCGCTGACCACCTTTTTCAGGCGCTCGCGCTCAGCCTCATCTTCGATCTTCAGCGAAATGCCGACGTGGGCAGTACGCGGCATGTACACCAGGTAACGCGACGGAATCGACAGCTGGGTGGTCAGGCGTGCGCCCTTGGAACCGATGGGGTCCTTGGTGACTTGCACCACCAGGCTCTGCCCTTCATGTACCAGGGCGCTGATGCTTTCTACCGCTGGCCCTTCACGCAGGGAAATTTCCGAAGCGTGGATAAACGCAGCGCGGTCCAGGCCTATGTCGACAAAAGCCGCCTGCATGCCCGGCAACACCCGCACTACTTTGCCTTTATAGATATTGCCCACGATCCCGCGTTTCTGGGTGCGCTCAACGTGCACTTCTTGCAGAACACCGTTCTCTACCACCGCCACGCGCGATTCCATCGGCGTGATATTGATCAGAATCTCTTCACTCATGGCTGGGTCTCGTTCAGGCGTTTTCACAATAGTGACCGATCGCTTAAGGCTGGGCGCTGATGCAAGGCGTTTAGCGCACGGTAAGGTTTTGCCAACAGGGTATGCCGAATTGGTCGAGCAGTTGCGCGGTTTCGCACACCGGCAGCCCTACTACGGCGGAATAACTGCCATTGAGGCCCGCGACAAACACCGAGCCAAGCCCTTGAATAGCATAGCCGCCCGCCTTGTCCTGGGGTTCGCCACTGTGCCAGTAGGCTGTCGCTTGTTCGACAGTGATCCCACAAAAACGTACACGACTGCTTACACATTGGGTTTCGCAGCGCTGGCCGTCGGTGAGCGCGATGGCGGTGAGCACTTCATGCTCACGTCCAGACAAGGCCATCAACATCGCCAGGGCATCGGCCTGGTCTACCGGCTTACCGAGGATCTGACCGTCCACGATCACTGCCGTGTCGGCACCCAGCACACAAGCACCCAATGGATGATCAAGCGCAGCAAATCCGGCCAACGCCTTGCCGCGCGCAAGACGCTCGACGTAGGCAACAGCTGATTCATTGGTAAGAGGAGTTTCATCGATAGCGGCGCTGACCACGGTGAAAGGCACACCGATCTGGGTCAGCAATTCACGCCGTCTTGGGGAGCCCGAGGCCAGATAAAGCGAATTCATTGCAGACTCTCCCTGTGGGGTTCGATAACCAGGCAGAGCCTCGCAATCCATTCAATTGATTTTATAGCGTCGACGTAACCCACGCAGACCGAAACTGATCCAGGGCCACAACAGCGCACTGACCAAAGCTGGCAACACCAGCGCCAGGGTAGGCTGACGGTTACCGGTCAAGGCACTGAGCCACAGTTGTACCAACTGCGCCAGGCCGAAGATCACCAGAATCACCAGGCACTGCTGCCACATCGGGAACATGCGCAAACGCTGCTGCAACGACAGCACCAGAAAGGTGATGAGGGTCAGGATCAACGCGTTCTGGCCCAGCAAGGTGCCATATAGCACATCTTCCGCCAAGCCCAGGAACATGGCTGTGACCATGCCCACTTTATGCGGCAGGTTCAGTGACCAGAAGGCCAGCAGCAATGCCAGCCAGAGGGGTCGCAAGATTTCCATGAATTGCGGCAGCGGTGAAACGCTGAGCAGCAGTCCAATGGCGAACGTCAACCAAACGATCCAGCCATTGCTCGAATGAGTACTGGCCATTATTCCTCCCTCTGCCGCGTGGTAGCCGCAGCTGCGGCTGGAGGCTTCGTAGCGGGCGTCGTGGTGGCAGGCGTGCTGACCGGCGGTTTCGCTGCGGCCGGTTTCACCGGATGCGCGTTATGGGCCGCGGGCTTGACCGGCGTGGCCACGGGCGCTGCAACTGCTGGAGTTGCCGCCGGAACAACGGGAGTCGCCGCTGCGGGCTTGGGTACGGTCGCGGGAATCACCGGCGCCGTGCCGTTTTTCTTGTCCTCCGCTTCCTGGGCCTGGGCGGCGTCGTTGGCGCGCTCTTCCGGGGTGCGGTTATCGCTGAACACCAGCAGCAGGTAGCGGCTGCGGTTCAAGGCGGCAGTGGGCACGGCGCGTACAATGGCGAAGGGCTGACCGGAATCGTGGATCACTTCCTTAACTGTCGCTACCGGGTAACCCGCCGGGAACCGCTGACCCAGACCGGAGCTGACCAACAGGTCGCCTTCCTTGATGTCGGCGGTGTCGGCGACGTGACGCAGTTCCAGGCGCTCGGGGTTGCCGGTGCCACTGGCAATCGCGCGCAAGCCGTTACGGTTCACTTGCACCGGAATGCTGTGGGTCGTGTCCGTCAGCAGCAGAACCCGCGATGTGTAGGGCATCAGCTCTACTACTTGCCCCATGAGGCCACGGGCATCCAGTACCGGCTGCCCGAGGACCACACCGTCGCGCTCACCCTTGTTGATGATGATGCGGTGAGTAAAGGGATTCGGGTCCATGCCGATCAACTCGGCCACTTCGACCTTCTCGTTGACCAGTGCCGAAGAATTGAGCAGCTCGCGCAGCCGAACGTTCTGCTCCGTGAGGGCCGCGAGCTTTTGCATGCGCCCCTGCAAAAGCAGGTTTTCAGTCTTGAGTTTTTCGTTTTCGGCGACGAGCTCGGTGCGGCTGCCAAATTGGCTGGACACGCCCTGGAACAGACGTTGCGGCAGGTCGGTGATCCAGTAAGTCTGCATCAACACCAGCGACATCTGGCTACGCACCGGCTTGAGCAGTGAGAAGCGGGCATCGACCACCATCAGCGCGACCGAAAGCACGACCAGCACCAATAAGCGCACGCCCAATGAGGGGCCTTTGGCGAAAAGCAGTTTAATAAGCCGCTCCTCCCAGGCAAATGTTCTCTTTATTCATACGGCATCTAACCGGCCTGGATGCAGATTGAAGAAGATAAACGCCGACAGGCAGCACTGAGAAGTGCTGCCTGCGGGCGAAACATGGCGCAACCAACGAGCTTATTCGCTGGAAAGCAGGTCCATGGTGTGTTTATCCATCATTTCCAGTGCACGACCACCGCCACGCGCAACGCAGGTCAGCGGGTCTTCGGCGACGATCACCGGCAGGCCGGTTTCCTGGGCCAGCAACTTGTCGAGGTCACGCAACAGGGCGCCACCACCGGTCAGCACCAGGCCTCGCTCGGCGATATCGGAAGCCAGCTCCGGCGGCGATTGCTCCAGGGCGCTCTTCACAGCCTGAACGATGGTGGCCAGGGACTCTTGCAGAGCTTCCAGCACTTCATTGGAGTTCAGGGTGAAAGCACGTGGAACGCCTTCGGCCAGGTTGCGACCGCGAACATCGACTTCGCGAACTTCGCCGCCCGGGTAAGCGGTACCGATTTCCTGCTTGATGCGCTCGGCGGTGGATTCGCCGATCAGGCTGCCGTAGTTACGACGAACGTAAGTGATGATCGCTTCGTCGAAACGGTCGCCGCCTACGCGTACGGATTCGGCATACACCACACCGTTCAGGGAAATCAGGGCGATCTCGGTAGTACCACCACCGATATCCACCACCATCGAACCGCGAGCTTCTTCAACCGGCAGGCCGGCACCGATCGCAGCAGCCATTGGCTCTTCGATCAGGAATACTTCGCGGGCACCGGCGCCAAGGGCCGATTCACGGATGGCACGACGCTCAACCTGGGTGGACTTGCATGGAACGCAGATCAGCACACGAGGGCTGGGCTGCAGGAAACTGTTTTCGTGAACCTTGTTGATGAAGTACTGCAGCATCTTCTCGCAGACACTGAAGTCGGCGATCACGCCGTCTTTCATCGGACGAATGGCAGCAATATTGCCTGGTGTACGGCCGAGCATGCGCTTGGCCTCGGTGCCAACGGCAACGACACTTTTCTGATTACCATGGGTCCGAATGGCCACAACCGATGGCTCATTCAGAACGATACCGCGCTCGCGCACGTAAATAAGGGTGTTGGCAGTGCCCAGGTCAATGGAAAGATCGCTGGAAAACATGCCACGCAGTTTCTTGAACATGGGGAAAGGACCCTAGGCAACGCGTGGGTAAAAAAGTGCGGCAAACTCTAACAACGACAGGGATTTTGGGCAAGGCGCCAATGTGCTAAATTGGCCGACTTTCTGTGCACCAACCCCCACAATCGCGGCCTTATGACCGTAGAAATGCGGTAGTGTTCCGACAATCTAACACACGGACAGCCTCCGTTCTGTTTTCCACAGGAGATTCCCATGGCGCTTGAACGCTCCGACGTGGAAAAAATCGCGCATCTGGCCTCGCTTGGCCTCAATGACGCCGATCTTCCACAGACCACCGCAGCCCTGAACAGCATTCTCGGGCTGGTTGACCAAATGCAGGCCGTAAACACCGACGGCATCGAGCCCCTGGCTCACCCGCTGGAAGCGAGCCAGCGCCTGCGCGCAGACGTCGTGACCGAGCGCAATAATCGCGAGGCCTACCAGTCCATCGCGCCAGCGGTCGAAAACGGCCTGTACCTGGTTCCGAAAGTCATCGACTAAAGGGAAAGAGCCTGCAATGCATCACATGACTCTGGCCGAGATCGCCCGCGGTCTCGCCGACAAAACGTTTTCTTCCGAAGAGCTGACCAAGACCTTGCTGGCGCGTATCGCCGAGCTCGATCCCAAGGTCAACAGCTTCATCAGCATCACCGAAGAGCTGGCCCTGAGCCAGGCCAAGGCCGCCGACGTACGTCGCGCCAACGGTGAAAATGGCGCGCTGCTGGGCGCACCTATCGCCCACAAAGACCTGTTCTGCACCCAGGGTATTCGCACCAGTTGCGGCTCGAAGATGCTCGACAACTTTAAAGCGCCCTACGACGCCACCGTGGTATCCAAGCTGGCCGCTGCTGGGGCCGTGACCCTGGGCAAAACCAACATGGACGAATTCGCCATGGGTTCGGCCAACGAGTCGAGCTACTACGGCGCGGTGAAAAACCCGTGGAACCTGGAACACGTGCCGGGCGGTTCGTCCGGTGGTTCCGCCGCCGCCGTTGCCGCGCGCCTCCTCCCAGCCGCCACGGCCACTGACACCGGCGGCTCCATTCGCCAACCAGCCGCCTTCACCAACCTCACCGGTTTGAAGCCGACTTACGGTCGCGTTTCCCGTTGGGGCATGATCGCCTACGCATCCAGCCTCGATCAGGGCGGCCCTCTGGCCCGCACCGCCGAAGACTGCGCGATTTTGTTACAAGGCATGGCTGGCTTTGATCCGCAGGACTCCACAAGCATCGATGAGCCAGTCCCGGACTACAGCAGCAGCCTGAATACCTCGCTCAAAGGCCTGCGCATCGGCGTGCCGAAGGAATACTTCAGCGCCGGTCTCGACCCGCGTATCGCCGAATTGGTGCACAACAGCGTCAAGACGCTGGAAGGCCTGGGCGCCGTGATCAAGGAAATCAGCCTGCCGAACAACCAGCACGCCATTCCTGCGTACTACGTGATCGCGCCGGCGGAAGCTTCGTCCAACCTGTCGCGTTTCGACGGCGTGCGCTTCGGCTACCGCTGCGAAAACCCGAAGGACCTGACCGATCTGTACAAACGCTCCCGTGGCGAAGGTTTCGGCGCCGAAGTTCAACGCCGCATTATGGTCGGTGCCTACGCCCTGTCGGCCGGCTACTACGACGCGTACTACCTCAAGGCGCAAAAAATCCGTCGCCTGATCAAGAACGACTTCATGGCTGCCTTTGAAGAAGTCGACGTGATCCTTGGCCCAACCACGCCGAACCCGGCCTGGAAGATCGGCGCCAAGACCGGCGAACCGATTGCCGAGTACCTGGAAGACCTCTACACCATCACCGCCAACCTCGCGGGCTTGCCGGGCTTGTCCATGCCCGCCGGCTTCGTCGATGGCCTGCCGGTGGGCGTGCAACTGCTCGCGCCGTACTTCCAAGAAGGCCGCCTGCTCAATGTGGCGCACCAGTACCAGTTGAACACCGACTGGCACACTCGCACCCCTAACGGCTTCTGAGGAGAACACTATGCAATGGGAAGTTGTGATCGGGCTGGAGATTCATACCCAGCTCGCCACCCAATCGAAGATTTTCTCCGGTAGCGCCACCACGTTCGGCTCCGAGCCCAACACCCAGGCGAGCCTGGTAGACCTGGGCATGCCCGGCGTATTGCCGGTGCTGAACCAGGAAGCGGTACGCATGGCGGTGATGTTCGGCCTGGCGATTGACGCCGAGATCGGTCAGCACAACGTGTTCGCGCGCAAAAACTACTTCTACCCGGACCTGCCCAAGGGCTACCAGATCAGCCAGATGGAACTGCCAATTGTCGGCAAGGGCTACCTGGACATCCCGTTGGAAGACGGCACCATCAAGCGTGTCGGCGTGACCCGTGCGCACCTTGAAGAAGACGCTGGCAAGAGCCTGCATGAAGAATTCAACGGCGCCACCGGGATCGACCTGAACCGCGCCGGCACTCCGCTACTGGAGATCGTGTCCGAGCCGGACATGCGCAACGCCAAGGAAGCCGTGGCCTACGTCAAGACCATCCACGCGCTGGTCCGCTACCTGGGCATCTGCGACGGCAACATGGCAGAAGGCTCACTGCGCTGTGACTGCAACGTGTCGGTGCGGCCAAAAGGCCAGGCCGAGTACGGCACCCGCTGCGAGATCAAGAACGTCAACTCGTTCCGCTTTATCGAGAAGGCGATCAACACCGAAGTACGTCGCCAGATCGAACTGATCGAAGACGGCGGCAAGGTGATCCAGCAGACCCGCCTGTACGACCCGAACAAAGACGAAACCCGCGCCATGCGCAGCAAAGAGGAAGCCAACGACTACCGTTACTTCCCCGATCCGGACCTGTTGCCGGTGGTGCTTGAGGATTCGTTCCTCAATGACATCCGCGCAACCCTGCCGGAATTGCCTCCGCAAAAACGCGAGCGCTTCCAGGAGCAGTTCGGCCTGTCGGTCTACGATGCCAGCGTATTGGCGTCCAGCCGCGAGCAAGCCGACTACTTCGAAAAAGTCGTGAGCATTGCCGGTGACGCCAAGCTGGCGGCCAACTGGGTGATGGTTGAGCTGGGCAGCCTGCTGAACAAGCAGGGCCTGGAAATCGACGAAGCCCCGGTGACCGCTGAGCAGTTGGGCGGCATGCTGCTGCGCATCAAGGACAACACCATCTCCGGCAAAATCGCCAAGACCGTGTTTGAAGCCATGGCGAGCGGTGAAGGCAGCGCCGACGAGATCATCGAGAAGCGCGGCCTGAAGCAAGTCACCGACAGCGGCGCAATCTCGGCGGTGCTGGATGAGATGCTGGCGGCCAACGCCGAACAGGTCGAGCAATACCGAGCGGCAGACGAAGCCAAGCGCGGCAAGATGTTCGGCTTCTTTGTCGGCCAGGCCATGAAAGCCTCCAAAGGCAAGGCCAACCCGCAACAGGTGAACGAACTGCTGAAAAGCAAGCTCGAAGGCTGAATGCGATGAATGGTCCGGGTGAGAATTCACGCTTAACTCGGACCCGCGGTGGGAGGGGGCTTGCCCCCGATGGCGGAGTGTCAGTCATTAATGTTTTGACTGAATCACCGCTATCGGCGACGAGCCCCCTCCCATATTTGTGATGGGGGCACCTTGATAATGAAGCGTCTATTAGGCCTATGCGCCCTGTTTTCACTACTGGCCGGCTGCGCCAGCGGCCTCATCAACCCCAACGGCTACGACGAAACCGGCACCGCCTCCTATTACGGCGCCCGGCACCATGGCAAGAAAACAGCCAGCGGTGAACCTTTCAACCAGAACGCCCTGACCGCCGCCCACCGGCAATTGCCCTTCGGCACCCAGGTCAAGGTTACTAATCTCGACAACGACAAATCCGTCGTTGTGCGCATCAATGATCGCGGCCCGCATACCCGCGGGCGCTTGATTGATCTTTCACGCAAGGCTGCCGAGCAACTGGGTATGCTGAGCAGCGGCACTGCACGGGTTCGCGTGCAAGCCCTGAGCAACTGAAGACGGAGCCCTGGCCATTTTCGGATTAACCGCCCTCTCGCCCTGGAGCCTGCTCGAACTGATCAGCGGGCTTGTGCTGCTGATCATCGGCGCCGAAATCCTGGTGCGCGCCGCGGTGCGCCTGGCGGCCAGCCTCAAAGTGCGACCGTTAATCATCGGCCTGACGATCGTGGCCTTCGGCAGCAGCGCGCCACAGATGACCGTCAGCCTGCAGGCCACCCTGGCCGGCAATACCGACATCGCCGTGGGCAGCGTAATCGGCAGCAGCATCTTCAACATCCTGGTGACCCTTGGCCTGTCGGCGCTGATCATCCCCTTGCGAGTCTCGCGTCAGTTGGTACGCCTGGATATACCGGTAATGATCCTCGCCGGCCTGCTGGTGTTTACCCTTGCAGCCAATGAAGAACTGACGCCGCTCGATGGTCTTCTGCTGCTGATTGCTTTGATGGCCTACCTTGGCGTGCTGCACTACCAGACCCGACACTCGCGGCGTCCACGCACGCTGGACACCTTGACCCAGGCGCCCTGGCTGAGCAGCGTATTGCTGATGCTCGGCGGTTTTCTGATCCTGGTGCTAGCCGGCCACCTGCTGCTCGGTGCGGCGGTGGACGTGGCCAGCGACCTGGGTTTGTCGGAACGCATCATCGGCCTGACGCTTATCGGCGTCGGTACCTCGCTGCCGTGCCTCGCGACCTCACTGATTGCCGCCCTGCGCGGCCAGCGAGAAATTGCCGTGGGTAACGTGATCGGCAGCAACCTGTTCAACCTGCTGGGCGTGTTGGGTCTAACCGCGCTGCTGGCGCCATCGCCACTGTCGGTGTCGCCCAACGCCCTGGATTTCGACCTGCCGGTGATGCTCGGCGTGGTGGTGCTGTGCCTGCCGGTGTTTTATACCGGCTACCGCGTCACCCGCGCCGAAGGTCTGGTATTGCTGGGCCTGTACCTGGCGTATGGGCTGCACGTGATGTCGTTTACCACCGGCATGCCCCTGGCCAACAAGCTTGAACAATTGATGCTGTATTACGTCCTGCCAGCGCTGGTGGTGATCCTGCTATTCACCTCGCTGCGCGCCTGGCGCCGCCAACACAAGAGGGAATCGAAATGACCGATCAGAAAAAGCCCGGGGTTGAGATGCGTCGCCAGGTCATGGGCGATGTATTCGTCGACCGCGCCCTGGGCAACGCCACCGACTTCACCCAGCCGCTGCAGGATTTCGTCAATGAACATGCGTGGGGCAGTGTGTGGAACCGCGAAGGTTTGCCGCTGAAGACGCGCAGCCTGATCACCCTCGCCGCCCTCACCGCGCTCAAGTGCCCACAGGAGCTCAAAGGCCACGTGCGTGGCGCGTTGAACAACGGCTGTACTGTGGAGGAAATTCGCGAAGCGCTGCTGCATTGCGCGGTGTATGCCGGTGTACCGGCTGCGATTGATGCGTTCCGCGCGGCCCAGGAAGTGATCGACAGCTTCCAGAAGGAAGGCTAGATCCAGCCACCCGCCTGCAATACGAAAATCCCAATATTCGTGGTCACTGCCGCCATCAGCGTAGTGATCACGATAATCGCCGCCGCCAGCTCATGATTCCCCTCGGCCGCCCTGGCCATCACGAAACTTGCAGCGGCCGTCGGCGCGCCGAAGTACAGGAACAGAATCCCCAACTCCGGACCGCGAAAGCCCAGCAGCCACGCGCCCAAGGTCGCGACAACCGGCAGCCAGACCATCTTCATCAAGCTCGCGCTCAGCGCCATGTTGCCGCTCTTGCGCAACGCCGCGAGTGACAAAGTGCCGCCAATGCAAATCAAGGCCAGCGGCAAGGTGGTATCCGCCAGGTACTGCATGGATTTTTCCAGCCAGCCCGGCAGGCCAATCTGAAAAAACGCGAACGGCGCCGCCACGATGACGCTGATGATCAGCGGGTTGGCCACCACACTTTTACAGATACTCCACGGGTCGGACTTGATCACCGGACTGTACACCGCCAGCACGATGGTCGACAGGGTGTTGTAGAACAGGATGACCAGCGCCGCGAGAATCGCGCCGAGGGAAATGCCGTAGTCGCCGTACATGCTGGCGGCCAGGGCCAGGCCGATCACCCCGTTATTGCCGCGAAACGCGCCCTGGGTGTAGATGCCCCGGTCTTCACGCTTGCAGCGAAAAATCGCCCAGCCCCAGGCCAGGGCAAAGCTCGCCAGCGTGGCGACGGCAAAATAGATCAGCAAACCCGGCTTGAGCGCCGAGTGCAGGTCGGCATGCAGAATGCCCAGGAACAGCAACGCCGGCATGGTGACGTTGAACACCAGGGACGAAGCCGTGTGGATAAAGTTGTCGTTGATCCAGTTGATGCGCTTGAGCAGCACACCCAGGAACAGCATGGCAAATACCGGCGCGGTGATGGTGAGGGTGGTGAGGAAGATAGCCAGCATGCCGGGGAGAACCTTGGTGAGCGTCGTTAGGTGGCTAATGATAAGCCATACAGCCCAACGGCGCCCGGTAGACCGCTATCGGGGGCAAGTCGAATCGTCGCACCAACCCTCCCACACTCGACCGCATTCCTACAGAATAAACGCGGTCAAACTGTGGGAGGGGCCTTGCCCCCGATGCAGGCGACTCGGTCTCAGGTAATCGGCGCCGGGTTAAACAACGTGATGTCGTTATGCAGCTTGTGATGCTCCGCCCAGGTCTTTTTCTTACCGCTGGCCACATCCAGATAGAAGTGGAACAACTCCCAACCCAGCTCCTCGATACTCGCACGCCCGGTAGCGATGCGCCCGGCGTCGATATCGATGAGGTCCGGCCAGCGCTGCGCCAGCTCCGTACGGGTCGACACCTTCACCACCGGCGCCATTGCCAGCCCGTACGGCGTGCCACGCCCGGTGGTAAACACATGCAGGTTCATCCCCGCCGCCAATTGCAGCGTACCGCAGACAAAGTCGCTGGCCGGCGTCGCACAAAAAATCAGGCCCTTGCTCTTGAAGCGCTCACCCGGACCCAGCACGCCGTTGATCGCGCTGCTGCCCGACTTGACGATGGAACCCAAGGACTTCTCGACAATATTCGACAACCCGCCCTTCTTGTTGCCCGGCGTGGTATTGGCGCTGCGATCTGCTTCGCCTTTGGCCAGGTAACGGTCGTACCAGTCCATTTCCCTGACCAACTCCTCGGCAACTTCCTTTGTTTGCGCACGAGAAGTCAGCAGGTAGATGGCATCGCGTACTTCGGTCACTTCGGAAAACATAACCGTCGCCCCAGCCCGCAACAACAAGTCAGAGGCGTAACCCAGCGCGGGGTTGGCGGTGATGCCGGAAAACGCATCACTGCCGCCGCACTGCATACCCAGGATCAGTTCGGATGCCGGCACGGTTTCCCGGCGGCGCTGGTCGAGCTTCTTCAGGCGGACTTCGGCCAAGTCCATGATCTGCTCGATCATCTCGGTAAAGCCGTGGCTGGAATCCTGCAACCGATACAGCCACGGCTCGCTAAGGTCGACCGAACTGTCGTTGTCGTGCATCACCTGCCCGGCCTGCAATTTCTCGCACCCCAGGCTGATCACCAGGGCTTCGCCGCCCAGGTTCGGGTTGCGCGCCAGGTTGCGTACGGTACGGATCGGGATGTACGCATCTGTCGCCGTGATCGCCACCCCGCAGCCGTAGCTGTGGGTCAGCGCCACTACGTCATCGACGTGTGGGTACTTGGGCAGCAATTCGTCCTTGATGCGCTTGACCGCATGGTCCAGCACCCCGGTCACACACTGCACCGTGGTGGTGATGCCAAGGATGTTACGCGTGCCCACAGTACCGTCGGCGTTGCGATAGCCCTCGAAGTTAAACCCCTCCAGCGGTGCCTGGGTTTCGGGCACCTCGGTGGACAGCGGCAAGCTGTCCAGCGGTGGCGCGGTCGGCATGCGCAATTGATCTTCCTGGACCCAACTGCCGCGCGGAATCGGCGCCAGGGCGTAACCGATGGTCTGGCCGTAGCGAATAATCTGACCGCCTTCGGGGATGTCTTCCAGGGTCACTTTGTGGCTCTGGGGGATGAAATCCACGGTCACCAGGCCGTCCGGAAACTCGGTACCGGCCGGTACGCCCTGGTCATTGACCACGATCACTACGTTGTCGCGCTCGTGCAAACGAATGGAACGCGGCGAGTCGGCATGTTCAATCAACTGCATCACGGGGCCCCTCAGGAATGCGCTTCGGTTAGGTTGGTCAACTCTGGCCCCTTGGTTGGCGGCTCTTTGAGTACTACACGTTTGATCGGACCGACGATAACCAGATAGCTGAACACCGCCACCAGTGCATTGGCACCGACAAACACCAGGGCCCATTTAAAGGAACCGGTGGTGCTGATGATGTAGCCGATCACGATAGGCGTGGTGATAGAAGCCAGGTTACCGAAGGTGTTGAACAAGCCACCACTGAGACCGGCGATTTGTTTCGGCGAGGTGTCGGACACCACCGCCCAACCCAGTGCGCCAACGCCTTTGCCAAAGAAGGCCAAGGCCATGAAGCCCACCACCATCCATTCAACGTCAACGTAGTTACACGCGATGATGCTACTGGAGACCAGCAAGCCCGCGATGATCGGTGCCTTGCGGGCGAAGGTCAGGGAATGGCCTTTGCGCAGCAGGTAGTCGGAAATGACCCCACCCAACACGCCACCGATAAACCCGCAGATCGCCGGTAACGAGGCGATGAAACCGGCCTTGAGGATGGTCATGCCACGGTCCTGCACCAGGTACACCGGGAACCAGGTCAGGAAGAAGTAAGTGATGCCATTGATGCAGTACTGGCCCAGGTACACGCCTAACATCATGCGGTTGGTCAGCAACTGGCGGATGTAATCCCACTTCGGCCCGTCGGTTTTCTTACCCTTGCCTTTGTCCTGATCCATATCGACCATCGCGCCATTGGCAGCGATGTGGTTGAGCTCAGCTTCGTTGATCATCGGGTGCTGGCGCGGGCTGTGGATCACTTTCAGCCAGATCAGCGAGAACACGATGCCGATCACGCCCATCACGATAAACACGTGCTGCCAGCCAAAGCGGTAGACGATCCAGCCCATCAGCGGCGCGAACAACACCGTGGCGAAGTACTGCGCCGAGTTGAAGATCGCCGAGGCCGTACCGCGCTCGGCGGTGGGGAACCAGGCCGCCACAATCCGAGCGTTACCCGGGAAGGAAGGCGCTTCGGCCAGGCCCACCATAAAGCGCAGCATGAACAGCGCAACAACCGCGGTGGATACACCGAACTCACCGACATAGCCTTGCAGCACGGTGAACAGTGACCAGGTGAAGATGCTCAGGGCGTAGACTTTTTTCGAGCCGAATCGGTCCAGCAGCCAGCCACCGGGAATTTGCCCGGCCACGTAGGCCCAACCGAATGCAGAGAAGATATAACCGAGGGTGACCGCGTCGATGCCGAGGTCTTTCTGCAGGCTGGAGCCTGCGATGGCGATGGTGGCCCGGTCGGCGTAGTTGATCGTGGTCACCAGGAACAGCATGAGCAGGATCAAATAGCGGACGTGAGTCGGCTTGGTCGCTTGCATGTAGAAGTACTCCCACTAATTATTTTTTTTGCGGGTAATAGTTTTGTGTTTTTAGCGTGGGAGCCGGCAGGCGTCCGGCCCCCACTGGGTGCAGCGTCTTACGAGCCGATGTAGCTGGTTTTCACCACTGTGTAGAACTCTTGTGCATAGCGACCTTGCTCCCGCGAGCCATAGGACGAGCCTTTCCGGCCACCGAACGGAACGTGGTAATCCACGCCTGCCGTGGGCAGGTTGACCATCACCATCCCAGCCTGGGAGTGGCGCTTGAAGTGGTTGGCGTATTTCAACGATGTGGTCGCAATGCCCGCCGACAAACCGAATTCGGTGTCGTTGGCCATGGCCAGTGCCGCCTCGTAGTCCGCAACGCGCACAACGTTTGCCACTGGACCGAAAATTTCTTCACGGCTGATGCGCATGGCGGCTTCGCTGTCGGCAAACAGCGTCGGCGCCAAGTAGTAACCCTCGGTGTCACACGTCACCAGGCCGCCACCGCTGACCAGCCGCGCGCCTTCGCTTTGGCCAATGTCGATGTATTTCAAGTCCTGATCCAACTGAGCTTGGGAAACCACCGGACCGATGTCGGTACCGCTTTTCAACGCGTGGCCAACCTTGATCGACTTCATGCGCTCGGCCATGGCCGCGACGAACTGGTCGTGAATACCAGCGGTGACGATCAAACGGCTGGACGCGGTGCAACGCTGGCCAGTGGAGTAGAACGCGCTCTGTACCGACAGCTCGACAGCTTGCTTGAGGTCGGCGTCGTCGAGAATGATCTGCGGATTCTTGCCGCCCATTTCCAACTGCACTTTGGCCTGGCGCGACACGCAGCTGACGGCGATCTGACGGCCCACACCGACGGAGCCGGTGAAGCTGATGCCGTCGACTTTCGGGCTGTTGACCAGCACGTCACCTACCACGCGGCCGCTGCCCATCACCAGATTGAACACACCGGCAGGGAAACCGGCGCGGGAGATAATTTCTGCGAGGGCCCAGGCGCAGCCCGGTACCAGTTCGGCCGGCTTGATGACTACGCAGTTGCCGTAAGCAAGCGCCGGGGCGATCTTCCATGCAGGAATGGCGATCGGGAAGTTCCACGGCGTGATCAGGCCGACCACACCGAGTGCTTCACGGGTGACTTCAACGTTGACACCCGGGCGTACCGACGGCACGTAGTCGCCGGACAAACGCAGGCACTCACCGGCGAAGAACTTGAAAATGTTACCGGCGCGGGTCACTTCGCCGATGGCTTCAGGCAAGGTCTTGCCCTCTTCCCGGGCCAGCAGGGTGCCGAGCTCTTCACGGCGCGCGAGGATTTCGCTGCCAACTTTATCCAACGCATCATGACGCGCCTGGATACCGGACGTGGACCACGCCGGAAATGCTGCGCGGGCGGCGTCGATGGCAGCGTTGACTTGAGTGACGTCAGCCTTGGCGTATTCGCCAATGACATCAGACAACTCCGAGGGATTGAGGTTGGTGCAGTAGTCGGCGCCGGTTACCCATTGGCCGTTGATGTAGTTTTCGTAACGTTGGACTTGGGACACGAATCTTCTCCTGACGCAAAAGGCCGCTGATTACTCAGCGGCCTTGTGAATGGGTTATTGCGGACCTTGCTTGTCGATCAGCGCGGCCAGGGCTTCGTATTCTTCCGGCAGCAAGTCGGTCAGCGGCGTACGCACTGGGCCTGCGTCATAGCCAGCGATTTTTGCGCCTGCCTTGACGATACTCACGGCATAGCCGGACTTGCGGTTACGGATGTCCAGGTAAGGCAGGAAGAAGTCGTCGATGATCTTGGCGACGGTGGCGTGATCATCCTTGGCAATAGCGTGATAGAAGTCCATCGCGGTTTTCGGGATGAAGTTGAACACCGCCGAGGAGTACACCGGCACGCCCAGAGCCTTGTAGGCAGCGGCGTAAACCTCTGCAGTCGGCAGGCCGCCGAGGTAGCTGAAACGATCGCCCAAACGGCGGCGGATCGACACCATCAACTCGATATCGCCCAGGCCATCCTTGTAGCCGATCAGGTTCGGGCAGCGCTCGGCCAAACGCTCCAGCAACGGAGCGGTCAGGCGGCACACGTTACGGTTGTAGACCACCACACCGATTTTCACCGATTTGCACACCGCTTCAACGTGGGCTGCAACGCCGTCCTGACTGGCTTCGGTGAGGTAGTGCGGCAGCAACAACAGACCTTTAGCGCCCAGGCGTTCAGCCTCTTGGGCATATTCGATGGCTTGGCGTGTCGAACCGCCAACACCGGCGAGGATCGGCACGCTGGTGGCGCAAGTATCAACAGCGGTCTTTACCACTTGGGAATATTCGCTGGCCGCCAGGGAGAAAAACTCACCCGTGCCGCCTGCGGCGAACAATGCGGTGGCGCCGTAAGGGGCCAGCCATTCAAGACGCTTGATATAGCCCGCTTGGTGGAAGTCACCCTGGGCGTTGAAATCGGTCACCGGGAAAGACAGCAGACCGTGGGAGAGGATGGACTTCAGCTCTTGTGGATTCATTATTCGAACACCCTGGGTAAAGACTTTCTGTCGAAAGATTGTTGTTGGTTTTGGTGATGTCGTACGTCATCGTACAACTATAAAAAGATTCGTCAACTGCAATTCATCGGCCTTCGGTTTAAACGGTGTTGATAGAAGCGTTCTTGACGTAGGAAATTTATCCTCTATGCTCGTCAGTGCTGTATATACATACAGCTATTACGGAAGATTCCTACGACATAGCAAGGAGCTAACATGTCAGGTCTTGATCTCGTAGCACCCGAAAAAACTCAACCGATCCTGCGATTCGAAGGTGGCGAACACACCGCCATCGGCGACGACACACTGTTGCGCTTCAACACGAACGCCCCGGCGATTCCCGCCCGGCAAGTCGAACTGCACCTACCCAATGGGCTGGCACTGACTTACGGCCAAGTGATTGCCCTGGGCGGTGACTTCTATGGCATTCCTGGCAAGCCGATCAGCGATGGCGCCTCCCCTGCCGAGCGCGTGCAACGCTTCACCGCCGCCTTTAACTCGCTGGCAGTGTTGCCGGCCTCACGGGATGAAGCAGGAAAGATTCTCGCGGTGATGCAAAAGGAAATCAGCGCGGTCAATCAAGCCATTAAAGATGGCAAACAACCCCATGAAGCCTATGACGCGCTGGGTGATACGTTGTCCGAGGAATGGAACCGAATCACCGGGGGCGGCAGTACGGTATCGGCGCTGGTTCCGCTGGGCCGTTACCTGAAACTGGCGGCGGACAACGCCGATCACTTCGGCGAATGGGCGCTATCGGCCTACCTGGCGGGGCATACGGCAGCGTTGCAACAGGCCGTGATAGCGCATCAAACCGGTACCGATCAGGCACTGGAACTGGCGTATGCCATGAACAGTTTTGCTGATCACTTCTTGACCGATCTGTTTTCCGCGGGCCACTTGCGAGTGCCACGCAAGCAACTGGCGGCGGTGGTCACGCCGGGAGAGTTGGGCTCGCTGATCAGTCGCTTCATGCACGATGAAGACAGCAAATTCGGGCTGAAGGTGCGCAATGCCATAGGTGATGAGTGGCACGCCTATGGAGATAAGCGCTATTTCGATACCGTTGACGCAAACAATCGAGCACAGGTCAAACGCGCCGTTCAGGCATCCGCAGACGAGATCTTTGAGACCTTCATCAGTGGTATCGCGCCCTCCCCGGCCAACTTCAAGGCTCCACTGTATGTGCCGGATTTGAACGCAGCACAGAACCCGGCAAATAACTTTTCGCCATTGTTCAAGATGGAGGGTGACAAAGTGCTGCGCCGCAAGGACGTGAATGACCTGAACGACAAGCATTGGACCAATGATTGGTGGGGGTGGAGTACGTATTTGTTGCTTAAGGACTACAAGCCGAGTCCTCAGACCTAGACAGTACCGTTTGTCGATACTGTGATTTCTAACAGTTATGCACAGTTCATACACGAGGGATAACAAACCTCAGGGGCTAAGGCATTAGCTCCTGAGGCGATTCGCTGTAGCTCTCCTGATACCTGAAGTCGCCGCATCAGGACGTCGCCATGCCCCATTCCGAATATGCCGACAACGGAACTGACACCACGAACATCAAGAGGTCGTAACGTGGCGCAGGTTCCAGTCCGTGCTTGATTCTGCTTCTAGAACTCATACTGAGAAGAGAGGTGCTTCATGAAAACCACTGATGAAATTTTCGGCCTACTGGCATCCGGTTTCGAAGCCAGTCGGGATGAAAAAGATCAAGACTTTGATCCCGATAGGCCTTTGGCTGAGCTGATCGCTGACAAGAAAGAAAGGCTTCGGGTGATCAACTCGTCAATGACGGAGCTTCATTTACAACTGCCCGACGACGTGGCCGAGAAACCAACACTGGACGAATTGGCTGCCTATATCCAATCCAGGCAACAGTCATAGAAAAACGCTGAATGGCACATCGTCACGCTAGACACCCTGATCACCAAGCCGCCCAGTGATACCAACCAGCGGCGGCTTAATCAGCCTGCCCTTTCAGCCTCTTCATGGGCATGGCGCAGCCGTTCACGGCTGTTAGTCAGGTGCAAACGCATCGCCGCCCGCGCCGCATCTGAGTCCTGGCGGGCAATCGCCTCGTAAATCTCTTCGTGCTCACGGCTCAGGCGCCCCATGTAATGCTGTTGATCATCATGGGCCAGGCGCGCCGAATTCAAGCGGGTACGTGGAATGATGCTGGTGCCCAGGTGCGTCATGATGTCGGTGAAGTAACGGTTGCCGGTGGAGAGTGCGATTTCCAGGTGAAATGCGAAGTCTGAGGCGACGGCATCGCCGGCGTGCGCGGCGCTTTCATTCAACGCATCGAGTGCTGCACGCATCGCAGCCAACTGCTCTTCGCTACGACGCAGGGCCGCCAGGCCGGCAGACTCCACTTCCAGGCTGATACGCAACTCCAGAATCGCCAACACATCGCGCAGGGTCACGACCGTGGCGGGATCAATCCGGAAACCGCTGGGGCTCGGCGTGTCCAGCACGAAAGTGCCGATACCATGACGGGTTTCCACCTGCCCCGCCGCCTGCAAACGTGAGATGGCTTCGCGCACTACGGTGCGACTGACGCCATGGGCTTCCATGATCGCGGACTCCGTGGGCAGCTTGTCGCCCCGTTTGAGTTCGCCGTCACGGATCTGCTCAGACAGCACCGTGACCAATTCCTGGGCAAGGCTGCGGCGCTTGCGGGGAAGACGAGGGGCGGTGCTGGCGTTTTCCATGTGGAATCATCTATCTCGGTTGAGTAAAGAGGCATCATAGCCCATGGCGGTTGTACGATCACCGTTCAGTCGCGACTTTCACTTATATCCTTCACGCAAAAAAATGCCCCGACACAAATCGAGGCATTTTTCAGGCACACCCGAAGGCAAACGCCGATTACTTCACCACTTTCAGGCTAGGCCGGCCGCTAGGACGCGGTGGCTCGGCATCTGGTGGTGGCAGATCATCACCTTCTTCGCTTTCGATCGATTCGTCGCCCTCGAAAGGTGACTCCAGATCAAACACCATGCCCTGACCATTTTCCCGAGCATAAATCCCAAGAATGGCGCCAATCGGCACGTAGAGCGTGTGCGGTACACCGCCAAAACGCCCTTCGAAACTGACCGCCTCATTGTCCATGTGCAGGTGGCGCACGGCACTCGGCGATACATTGAGCACAATCTGCCCGTCACTGGCAAAACCCTGCGGTACCTGAACCGCAGGAAATTCGGAATTGACCAGCATGTGCGGGGTGCAATCGTTATCCACAATCCACTCGTAGAGCGCGCGGACCAGGTAAGGTCGACTGGAGTTCATCAACGGCTCCTTAAGCCTTAGCGCATATCGCGTTCGACACCAGACAGACTTGCCTGGAAAGCCTCACGCGCAAACTGGCGCTCCATGTAATCAAGCAGCGGCTTGGCCGGCCGCGGCAGTTCAATACCGAGAATCGGCAAACGCCAGAGTATCGGTAATAGGCAGCAATCCACCAAACTTTGTTCCTCGCTGAGGAAAAAAGGTTTATCGGCGAACAACGGCGAAACGCCGGTCAGGCTCTCGCGCAATTCCTTACGCGCCACGACACGGGCCGCCTCTTTGCTGCGCGAATCCAGAATCACATCCACCAGCCCACACCAGTCGCGCTGGATCCGATGGATCAGCAGGCGACTGTTGGCACGCGCCACCGGATATACCGGCAGCAAAGGCGGATGAGGATAACGCTCATCCAGGTATTCCATCACCACGGTCGACTCCCACAACGCCAGGTCACGATCGACCAGGGTGGGCAAGCTGCCGTAAGGGTTCACTTCGATCAGTTTTGGCGGATGACGGCCCGCCTCCACACTGATGATCTCGGCGCTGACACCCTTCTCTGCGAGCACGATACGTACTCGGTGGGAATAGTGGTCGGCGGGGTCGGAGTAACAGGCCAACCGATTGGTCACGCCCATGGCGGTCCTCCTCGCTTGTTGAAATTATCGGAAGCTCAAAAACGAGCGCGCCCAGAGAGCATCTCTGTAACGGCGGGTTAACCCGTTCGCTACGTATTCAGAGATGCCGCTGGGCGCGCAAGATTAACAGCAATTGCTTACGGTTGGATCAATGCACATCCTTCCAGTATTCGCGTTTGAGCAGATAGGCGAATACGAAGAAGAAAGCCAGGTACAGCAAGACGTAAGTACCGATGCGCTGGTGCTGCAGTTTGACCGGGTTGGCCGAGTAGGCCAGGAAGGTCACGAGGTTCTTGACCTTCTCGTCGAACTGCTCGTCAGTCAGCGAACCGGGGGTTTCGATCTTCAGTTGATCGCACGCTTCATGAGTCAAAGGCGTACCGGTCAACGGATCATATTGCTTCTTACCGTCTTCAACGACCTGGATCTGCTTGCATCCTACCACTTGCTTGCCCTGAAGGCCGACCAGAACGTTAGGCATGCCGACGTTCGGGAATACTCGGTTGTTCACGCGATAAGGCCGGGCCGGATCTTCGTAGAACGACTTCAGGTAGCCGTACAGCCAGTCGGTGCCGCGCACACGGGCTACCAGGGTCAGATCAGGCGGTGCGGCGCCGAACCAGGCCTTGGCGTCCGCAGGTTGCATACCGATATTCATGTGGTCGCCAATCTTGGCACCGGTGAACACCAGCTTATCCAACATCAGTTCGTGGGGAATGCCCAAATCATCGGCAACCCGCTCGTACCGCTGGAACTTGGCACTGTGACAGCCCATGCAATAGTTGGCGAACGTACGCGCGCCGTCTTGCATGGCAGCCTTGTCAGACACGTCGATATCGACTTTTTCCAGCTCCGGACCACCGTGCTCGGCAGCGAAGGACAGTAGCGGCAGCGCCGCAAGCATCAATGCAACGAATAATTTTTTCATCAGCCAGTCACCCTTTCCGGAACCGGTTTGGTCTTCTCAAGCCGGGTATAGAACGGCATCAGAATGAAGTAGGCGAAGTACAGGAATGTGCAGACCTGCGACAGCAACGTACGTCCAGGAGTTGGCGCTAATACGCCCAACACACCCAGGATCACGAACGAAATGCAGAACACCCACAACCAGATCTTGCTCAGCCAGCCTTTGTAGCGCATGGATTTGACCGGACTTCGATCGAGCCAAGGCAACACGAACAGCACGGCAATGGCTGCACCCATGGCGATCACGCCCATGAGCTTGTCGGGGATGGCCCGCAAGATTGCGTAGAACGGCGTGAAATACCAAACCGGGGCAATGTGCTCAGGTGTCTTGAAAGCGTTGGCCTGTTCGAAGTTCGGCTTCTCCAGGAAATAACCGCCCATCTCCGGGAAAAAGAACACGATCGAGCAGAACACGAACAAGAACACGACCACGCCGACGATGTCTTTCACGGTGTAGTACGGGTGGAATGGGATGCCATCCAGCGGGATGCCGTTCTCGTCCTTGTGCTTCTTGATGTCCACGCCGTCCGGGTTGTTAGAGCCAACTTCGTGCAACGCCAAGATGTGCAGAACCACCAAGCCTAGGATCACGATAGGCAAGGCCACCACGTGCAAGGCAAAGAAGCGGTTCAGGGTGATACCGGAGATCAGGTAGTCACCACGAATCCACTGGGTCAGATCGTTGCCGATAACCGGGATCGCGCCGAACAGCGAGATAATCACCTGGGCGCCCCAGTACGACATCTGCCCCCAAGGTAACAGGTAACCCATGAAGGCTTCGGCCATCAGCGCCAAGTAGATCAGCATGCCGAAGACCCACACTAACTCGCGGGGTTTCTGGTACGAACCGTAGAGCAGGCCACGGAACATATGCAGATACACGACGATGAAGAACATCGACGCACCCACGGCGTGTAGCAATCGAAGGATCGCTCCATGATTGACGTCACGCATGATGCCTTCAACGGAAGCAAACGCCTCCTCCGCTGACGGGGTGTAACTCATCGTCAGCCATACACCGGTCACGATCTGGTTGACCAGCACCAGAAGGGCCAGGGAGCCGAAGAAGTAGAAGAAGTTGAAGTTTTTTGGCGCGTAGTACTTGCTGAGATGGTCTTCCCACATCTTAGTGGCGGGGAAGCGCGCATCTACCCAATCCATGAACTTGCTCATCACGCGTTCTCCTTATCGAGGCCAATGACAATAAGGTCGTCAGTTTCGTAGGTATGCGGAGGCACGGGCAGGTTCAAAGGAGCAGGCTGGGACTTGTAGACACGACCGGCGAGGTCGTAGTGAGAACCGTGGCACGGGCAGAAATAGCCGCCGACCCAGTCCTTCCCCAGATCTGCCGGCGCTACTTCCGGGCGGAAGGTGGGCGAGCACCCCAGATGGGTACATAGACCAACCAGTAGCAGAATCTCTGGTTTGATCGAGCGCACTTCGTTTTTGGCGTAGGCGGGTTGGTCGGAATTCTCAGATTTTGGGTCAGACAACTGGCCTTCGATCTTTTTCAGATTCCCCAGGATTTCCTCAGTACGACGAACGATGAAGACTGGCTGGCCGCGCCACTCAGCAATCATCTGCTGGCCTGGCTCGATCTTGCTGACATTCACCTTCACCGGTGCACCTGCGGCTTTCGCCTTGGCACTGGGAAACCATGACCCCACGAACGGGACCGCAGCCCCCACCGCTCCTGCAGCACCCACCACGGATGTGGCTGCTACTAAGAAGCGACGCCGGCCTGCATTCACGCCGTCATTGCTCATTCAGTCCTCTCCCATCAGCTTTTTGGCCTGTTAAATCAGGCGTCTACTAAGTATTGAATCTTTACTTATAAAAATTTTGTCGGATGGTAATGAAAAGCCCCACGTATGACAAGGGAATTGCCCGAGGCTCTGCCTCCAGGCCTTGTAGTATAGGGGGTCTACGGATGTGGCAAGTTGTCACGGCGAAAAATCTAGATAAATCGCAGGCAATAAAAAACGCCCAGCTCCGTGAGGAGGCTGGGCGTTTTTGTGGAACGTAAAGCGAATTAACGCTTCGAGTACTGCGGACGCTTACGCGCTTTACGCAGACCGACTTTCTTACGTTCAACTTCACGAGCATCGCGAGTAACGAAGCCAGCTTTGCGCAGAGCGCCACGCAGGGTTTCGTCGTACTGCATCAGAGCGCGAGTGATACCGTGGCGAATTGCGCCAGCTTGACCACTTACACCGCCACCGATAACGGTGACATAGATGTCGAACTTCTCAACAGTCTCGGTCAGTTCCAGCGGCTGACGAACTACCATGCGGGCAGTTTCGCGACCGAAGAAATTTTCCAGAGTGCGGTTGTTGATCGAGATGTTGCCAGTGCCCGGACGCAGGAAAACGCGTGCGGTTGCGGTTTTGCGACGGCCAGTGCCGTAATTTTGAGTCGCCGACATAATGAACTATTCCGTTAAAACTTCAGTTCTTGGGGCTGCTGAGCAGCATGAGGGTGTACAGCGCCCGCATAGACTTTCAGCTTGCGAAACATATCGCGACCCAGTGGGCCCTTAGGCAGCATACCTTTGACCGCGATTTCGATCGGGGCTTCAGGCTTCTTGGAGATCAGGCCTTCGAAGTTCGAAGACTTGATACCGCCTGGGAAACCGGAGTGACGGTAGTACATTTTGTCTTGCGCTTTGTTGCCGGTAACACGTACCTGCTCAGCGTTGATGATCACGATGTAGTCACCGGTATCAACGTGAGGGGTGTACTCAGGCTTGTGCTTGCCACGCAGACGGCTGGCGACTTCAGTGGCCAGACGACCCAGGGTCTGACCAGCGGCGTCGACGACAAACCAGTCGCGCTGAACTGTTTCCGGTTTTGCAGTAAAAGTTGTCATTCTTTAATAGCCTCAGGGGCCGCCCTGTAAATTAGACGGCGGATCTTACTGAATAGTGCGTACTTTGACAAGTCAAAGGCAGCCGGATACAGACGCTATCGGGGGCTCGGGTCGGCGCGTCCGTTCAACGGCAAGATTCTTCGGCAGGCGGCGCATCACTTCCACTGCAGAAAGAGGTGGGCAATTATGCAGATTGCGAAAAAAAATTCAACCTGCTTTTATGATTGTTTTCCCCGAAGGAGTACCCGATGGATTATCGACAGCTGGGCCGTACGGATCTGAACGTGAGCGCGATAGCCTTGGGCACCATGACCTGGGGCGAGCAAAACAGCGAGGCAGAGGCCTTCGCGCAGATCGAGCGAGCCAAGGCCGCAGGGATCAACTTCCTCGACACGGCCGAAATGTACCCGGTGCCGCCCAAGGCCGACACCTATGCCACCACCGAGCGTTATATCGGTAATTACTTCAAAAGCCGTGGCGACCGTGCCGACTGGATCCTCGCCAGCAAGATCGCCGGCCCCGGCAACACCATCGACTACATCCGCGATGGCCACCTGCGCCACAACCGCAAGCACATCGTCGACGCCTTGGACGCCAGCCTCAAGCGCCTGCAAACAGACTGGATCGACCTCTATCAATTGCACTGGCCAGAGCGCAGCACCAATTTCTTCGGCCAACTGAGCTACAAGCACAAGGACGAAGACGACCTCACGCCACTGGAAGAAACCCTCGAAGCGCTGGACGAACAGGTAAAAGCCGGCAAGATTCGCCACATCGGCCTGTCCAATGAAACCCCATGGGGCACCATGAAATTCCTCGCTTTGGCCGAAGCCCGTGGCTGGCCCCGTGCAGTGTCGATCCAGAATCCCTACAACCTGCTCAACCGCAGCTTTGAAGTGGGCCTGGCGGAAGTCGCCATTCGTGAACAGTGCGGCCTGCTGGCCTACTCGCCCCTGGCATTCGGCATGCTCAGCGGGAAATACGAAGGTGGTGCACGCCCGGCGAAAGCGCGTCTGACGGAATACAGCCGTTTCAGCCGTTACTTCAACCCGCAGTCGGAAGCGGCTTGCAGCCGATATGTTGCACTGGCTCGGGAGCATGGCCTGGACCCGGCGCAGATGGCGTTGGCGTTCGTGACCCAGCAACCGTTCGTGACCAGCAACATTATTGGCGCAACGTCGCTGGAGCAACTGGACAGCAACATCGCCAGTGCTGATCTGACGCTGTCGAAGGAAGTACTGGAAGGGATTGAGGCGATTCAGAAGGATCATCCGAATCCTGCGCCTTGATTGATCTGTAGACCGCTATCGGGGGCAAGCCCCCTCCCACATTGGCATGCACTCCACATGTGGGAGGGGGCTCGCCCCCGATGACGCTCCAAGACCAGCAAAAAATCAAAGCGCCCGCGCAATGATCTCCTTCATGATCTCATTGGTTCCCGCATAAATCCGCTGCACCCGAGCATCCGCCCAGGCTCGTGCAATCGGGTACTCCCACATGAAGCCGTAACCGCCGTGCAACTGCACGCATTCGTCGAGCACCTTGCATTGCAGCTCAGTGGCCCAGTACTTAGCCATCGCAGCTGTAGGCACATCCAGCTTGCCCTCCAGGTGCAGCGCCATGCATTTATCGACAAACACTCTGCCGATCTGAATCTCAGTCGCCATCTCCGCTAACTTGAACCGCGTGTTCTGGAAATCGGCAATCGCTTTGCCGAACGCTTTGCGTTCACGGGTGTACTCCAGCGTCCATTGCAACGCAGCTTCGGCTGAGGTGATCGCGCCGATGGCCACGGTCAATCGCTCCTGGGGCAGCTCCTGCATCAAGTAGGCGAAGCCCATGCCCGCCTGGCCCAACAAGTTTTCCTTGGGCACCCGCACGTCCTGGAAGAAAAGCTCCGAGGTGTCCTGGGCCTTCATGCCGACCTTCTCCAGCCGCTTGCCCTTGGCGAAGCCGTGCGTGTCAGCCTCCACCAGAAACAGGCTGGTCCCCTTCGCGCCGGCCTTGGGATCGGTCTTGGCCACGACGATTACCAGCTCAGCCAGATAGCCGTTGGTGATAAAGGTCTTGGAGCCGTTGATCACATACTCGTCGCCATCCAGCACGGCGGTGGTCTTGACCCCTTGCAGGTCGGAACCGGCGCCCGGCTCGGTCATTGCGATGGCGGTGACCATCTCGCCGGAGATCAATTTGGGCAGGTATTTGTGCTTCAGCGCCTCACTGCCGTAATGCAGGATATAAGGCGCGACGATGTCCGAATGCAGAGAGAAACCAATACCGGTCAGGCCCAGCCGACTGATCTCCTCAATCACCACCGCACTGTAGAGAAAGTCCGCACCCAACCCGCCATACGCCTCTGGAAGATGGGAGCACAGCATCCCCGCCTCCCCTGCCTTGCTCCATAGAGTGCGGTCGATATACCCCTGTTTTTCCCATTGCCCATGGAACGGCGCGGCGTCTTTTTCGAGGAAGGTGCGCACGCTCTCGCGAAAGAGTTCGTGCTCTGGGCTGAACAAAGTTCTGGGAATCATGGGTCACCTGCGTGGATTGTCGGACAAAAACAAGCCCACAGAGCCTATGCCGCGAAAGCATGACAGGACACTGGACACATGCGACAAAAAATAAGACGATCCAGCCGTCTGGTGACCACTTTCCCCTATAAGAATAAATGAAATTATGTCTAACCAAATCTCCACGCCCCTGAGGCGCGTCAGCATTTTGGCCATTGATCGGGTATTCGCTTCGACCCTCATGCAAGCCAAGGATTTCTTCCACCTCGCAAGCCTGCGTTATGGCAAACAGCAAGGCCTGGGCCTGACGCCTGCGTTTGAAACACGCCTGGTGAGCCCGGATGGGCAATCGGTGCGCAGCTTCAGCGATGTGATCATGCCCGTGGACGGCGGCCTCGAAGACGCCGACATCATCGTATTACCGGCCTTCTGGGATGACTTCGACGCCCTGTGCACCCGCTACCCCCAAGTGCTGCCGTGGCTGCGTGATCAACACGCTCGCGGCGCCGTGCTCTGTGGCGAAGCCACCGGGGTGTTCTGGCTGGCCGAAGCTGGACTGCTCGATGGCAAGGAGGCGACCACCTACTGGCGCTTCTTCAATGCATTCAGCGAGCGCTTTCCCAAGGTCCAACTCAACCAGGACAAGCACCTCACCGACGCCGACAACCTGTATTGCGCCGGTGGCACTACCTCGGCGTGCGACCTGTATATCTACCTGATCGAACGCTTCTGCGGCGCCAACATCGCCCAGGCCGTGGCCCGTGACATTCTCTACGAAGTGCAGCGCAGCTACTCGCCGGGGCGTATCGGCTTTGGTGGGCAGAAGCTGCACCAGGACGTGATAATCCTGCAGATCCAGCATTGGCTCGAAGAGCATTTTGCCGACAAATTCCGCTTCGAAGACGTCGCCCGGGAGCACGGCATGAGCATCCGCAACTTCATGCGGCGCTTCCAGACCGCCACCGGCGATAAGCCGCTGCATTACCTGCAACGACTGCGTATCGAGACGGCCAAAGGCCTACTCTCGGGCAGTCGCAAGAGCATCAAGACCATCAGTTATGAGGTGGGTTACGACGATGCGAGTTTCTTTGCGCGGTTGTTCAGGCAACACACGGAGTTGTCGCCAAACCAATATCGCCAGCAGTTCCAGCAGGCCGCGTAAGCAAATGCGGGAGGGGGCTTGCTCCCGATAGCGGCGGATCAGTCAGTGCATCTGTTACTGAAAGACCGCTATCGAGGGCAAGCCCCCTCCCGCATTTTTTACTGTGTCGGTCTTAGGGTTTGTGCCCGCGCGACAGGAACTCGTGGGACTGCATCTCAAGCAAGCGACTCAGTGTGCGCTGGAACTCAAAGTTCAAGCGGCCGCCGGTATACAGGTCCTTGAGCTCGACTTCTGCCGAAATGATCAGCTTCACGTTACGGTCGTAGAACTCATCGACCATGTTGATAAAACGGCGCGCGATGTCGTCGGTGGTGACGCTCATCTGCTCCACGCCGCTCAAGATCACCGCGTGGAAGATCTTGCCCAGTTCGATGTAGTCGTTCTGGCTACGCGGACCGTCGCACAACTGGCGGAATTCGAACCAGGCCACGTCATCGCAAGTACGCAGCGCGATGATTTCGCGGTTCTCGATCATCAGCTTGTCGTTTTCCACCGCCTGGGTGCATTCCGGCGTCAGCGCGCGAAAGCTTTTGCGCAGGCTTTCGTGGGCGGCTTCATTCAGCGGGAAGTGGAACAGCTCCGCTTGCTCCAGATGGCGCAGGCGGTAGTCAACACCGCTGTCGACGTTGACGATCTCGGTATTCTGCTTGATCAACGCGATGGCTGGCAGGAAGCGCGCACGTTGCAGGCCGTCTTTGTACAAGCCGTCCGGCACGATGTTCGAGGTGGCGACCAGGGTCACGCCGTTCTTGAACAGCTCTTCCATCAGGGTGCCAAGGATCATGGCGTCGGTGATATCGGAGACGAAGAATTCATCGAAGCAGATCACCCGCGCTTCATCGGAGAAGCGCTTGGCGATGATGGTCAGCGGGTTTTTCTCACCCGGCAGGGTCTTCATCTCTTCGTGCACACGCTTCATGAAGCGGTGGAAGTGGGTGCGGACCTTTTCCTTGAACGGCAGCGCTTCGAAGAAGGTGTCGACCAGATAGGTCTTGCCACGGCCCACGCCGCCCCAGAAATACAGGCCTTTGACCGGCGCATGGTCTTTCTTGCCAAACAGCTTGCTGAGCATCCCTGGCTTGCTTTGCGAGGCCGCGACCAGGTCGTCGTACAGACGTTGCAAATGACGCACCGCCGTTTCCTGGGCCGCGTCATGGAAGAACTCAGGGCGTTTCAGATCAGCTTGATATCGTTCTAGGGGCGTCATAATTTCGTTAGCAAGGCAACAAAAACGGGCCGTCACTGTAACGACGGCCCTGGATAATGGCAATCAACCCTTGGTCGGGTTAATCCTCGATTGGGGTCAACGCGATGCGCAACGCTTGGATGGCGGCATCGCGGGTCGCGCTGTCGGCGAACTGAGCGCTGTCGGCCACGGCCGCGCCGTCCAGCCAAACGCTGAAGCCCAAGGCTTCAGGACGCACGTCCAGCATCAAGCCACTTTGCAGCTGCTTGGTCACTGCGCCAGCGGCTTTACCGTCGGCAAAGTTGCGCGACAGCAGCAGTTGCTCGCCATCGGCAGCCAACAGGCGGAAGCGGAAGCTGCCGTCGTCTTCGCGAAAGCTCACAAAGCGCGCTGCTTTTGCGGCTTTCTTCTTGGTGCTGACGGGAGCAGCAGCCTGCTCGACGAATGAACGCAAGCCAACCGCCTCACGCAACTCGGCCAGGAAAGGTGCGGCCACGGCACGGGCCTTCTTGGCGCCGACCAGCAGCAGGTCTTCCATGTCCGACGGGCGCGACATCAGTTGATGATAGCGTTCGCGGGCTTCGCCCAGTTGGCCGTCCAACAGCTGGAACAGACGACTCTTGGCCTCGCCCCAGCCCAAGCCTTGCAGCAACTCGCCGCGGAATTCTTCTTCCTGGGCCTTGCTGGCAAACGCCTGATAGAGGGTGAACAGGTGCGAGTTGTCCGGGTCCTTGGCTTCGCCGGGTGCGCGCGAATCGGTGACGATCCGCGAGATGGCGTCCTTCATGTCCTTGGCGCTGGTGAACAACGGGATGGTGTTGTCGTAGCTCTTGGACATCTTGCGGCCGTCCAGGCCCGGCAAGGTGGCGACGCTTTCTTCGATCAACGCCTCGGGCATGGTGAAGAATTCTTTGCCGTTACCGAACAGGTGGTTGAACCGCTGGCCGATGTCGCGGGCCATTTCCACGTGCTGGATCTGGTCACGGCCGACCGGCACTTTGTGTGCGTTGAACATCAGGATATCGGCCGCCATCAGCACCGGATAGCTGTACAAGCCCATGGTGATGCCCGCGTCCGGGTCTTCGCCGGTTTCCACGTTCTTGTCCACCGAGGCCTTGTAGGCGTGGGCGCGGTTGAGCAGGCCCTTGGCGGCGACGCAGGTCAGCAGCCAGGTGAGCTCGGGGATCTCTGGAATGTCGGACTGCCGGTAGAAGGTCACTCGATCCACATCCAGGCCACCGGCCAGCCAGGTCGCAGCGATTTCCATACGCGAGCGCTGGATGCGCTGCGGGTCATCGCATTTGATCAGGGCGTGGTAGTCGGCCAGGAAGTAGAAGGAATCGGCGTTGGCGTCCTGGCTGGCCAGGATCGCCGGGCGGATCGCACCGGCGTAGTTGCCCAGGTGCGGCGTGCCAGTGGTGGTGATGCCGGTGAGGATACGGGTACGAGTCGTCATGGGTAATCGCTTATCAGACTGCTATCAATTCGAGAGGCGCGGCAGTACCAGATCCTTGAGATCGGTCAGCTTGCCATGAAAAAAGTGTCCGCATTCTGCCACTTTCAGCAGCTCATGGGGGCGATTCAGAGCCGCGGACCAGTCGTAGACGAGTTGCGGCTCGACCACTTCGTCGGTTTCCGGCTGGATCAGGGTCAACGGGCAGCCTTGGGGCAGTACATCCGTGTCGCGCAGGCGCATCACAGCGGCAGCGACCATAAACAGGTGTGCGAGTTTTTCGCCCTTGGCTTCCAGGCGACCACCGAGGCTGGCTGCCACATAACCACCGAAGGAAAAACCAAGTAAGGTCATCGGCAGTCCGGGATGTTTTTCCCGCAGCCAGGTAGCGGCCGCTTCAGCATCGTCGACTTCGCCAGTGGCCATGTCGTGGGTACCGGCACTCGCACCGACGCCACGGTAATTAAAACGCAGCGTAATCAAACCGGCGTCGCGGGCGGTACGTTGCAGGGTCGAAACGACTTTATTGAGCATGGTCCCGCCCTGCACCGGATTAGGGTGGCAGATCAGCGCCAGGCCACGTGGCTCGGGGTGATCCAGGTACAGGGCTTCCAATTGGCCTACCGGGCCATCGATCAAAACGGGGGTTTCACGCATGAGCAAGGAATGAACTCCGTGACCTCTCAAAGGGTCGACTCGTCTAGCTAAAAGTCTGTGCATGGCATCATTGCGAGCTTAATCGCGGTATACAGCGCAGGTTTGAGCCGTTAACGTAAAGCAAAGCCGTTTATAGAGGAAGGACTCGTGGAACACTCGCTCTTAGTTTGGTTGTTGCCGACTCTTGCCCTGGTTGCCGGTGTCGCCATTGGATTCCTGGTTGCTCGCCTGCTGCCGAATGCCGCGCCTAACCGCACGCAGCGTCAGTTGGATGACATTCAGGAACGTTTTGACAGTTATCAGAACGAGGTTGTTACCCACTTCAACAGCACCGCAAACCTGGTCAAGAAGCTCACTCAGAGCTATCAGGAAGTACAGGATCATCTCGCCGATGGCGCCAACCGCCTCGCCCTCGACGACATCACTCGTCAGCGTCTGCTGGCTGCGCTGCATTCCGATGCACCGCAAACTCCGCGGGAACGCCTGACCCCACCTCGGGAAAACCAGGAGCCACCAAGGGACTACGCGCCAAAAACGCCAAACGCCCCAGGGATGTTGGATGAGCATTACGGCTTGAAGAAGTAAGTTATTTTCAAGCAATAAAAAAAGCCCGGTTGATCGATGATCAACCGGGCTTTTTGTTGGGCCTCGCTCTTGTGGGAGGGGGCTTGCCCCCGATAGCGGTAGATCAGTTGATACATGTGCAGACTGACACACAGCTATCGGGGGCAAGCCCCCTCCCACATTGGTTTTCAGGCCACGGGCTGTTCTTGAAGCCACCCTGCCTCGATGCGCACATGCCGCCCATGGAAGCGCTTGAGGCTGCTGCGGTGGCCGACACTGACAATGCTCAGCCCCGGCAACTCATCGATCAGCGCCTTATACAGCGTCGCCTCATCCTCTTCATCCATCGCAGAGGTCGCTTCGTCCATGTACAGCCATTGCGGCGCGAACAGCAAGGCACGGGCAAAGGCCAGGCGTTGTTGCTCGCCCGGTGAAAGCATGCGTTGCCAGTGGTTGGCCTCGTCCAAACGCGTGACCAGGTGCGGCAGGCGGCAGGTTTCCAGGACCTGTGCATAACGTTCTGCCGGGTAGGTGCTGTCGTCCTGTGGATAACTCAACACGGATTTCAACGTACCAATCGGCAGGTAGGGCTTCTGCGGAAGGAACAGATAACGCGCCACCGGCATGCGAATGCTGCCGTAACCCTCCAGCCACAGATGGCCCATCGCGCGCAGCAAGGTGCTTTTGCCGCTGCCGGAACGGCCGCTGAGCATCAGGCGCTGGCCCGGTTCAACAATCATGTTGGCGTCGGTCAGCAAGTGGCGACCATCGCTCAGGTTCATGCCCAAGCCCTGCACTACCAGACGCTCGCCCTCCGCGCTGACCTCTATGGCTGCCGGGCGTTGCTCGTTTTCACTCATGGCTTGCTGGAAGCTCAGCAGACGGTCACTGGTAGCACGCCAGGCGGCCAGGTCGGTGTAAGCACTGATAAACCAGCTGAAGTTACTTTGCACGTTGCCGAACGCCGAGTTGATTTGCATGAGCTCACCCAGTTCGATCTTGCCGGCAAAGTACCGTGGCGCGGCCACGACAAATGCAAAGACAATCGCAATCTGCTCATAGCCGGCGGTGAAGAATGTCAGGCGCTTGGACACCTTCATGATGTCCCAGAAGTTGTGCCAGACCTTGCCGAAACGCGCGCTCAAGCGCTGGTTCTCGTTGGGCTCGCCGTTGTACAGGGCAATGCTCTCGGCATTCTCGCGCACCCGCACCATGGAGAAACGCAGGTCAGCTTCGAAACGTTGTTGTTGGTTGCTCAAGCCAATCAAGCGGCGACCGATCAGATGGGTCAACCAACTGCCGACACCGGCGTAAACTAACGCACACCAGAACATGTAGCCGGGGATGGTGATGCCGAACACCTCAATGCTACCCGACACGCCCCAAAGGATGACGGAGAAGGACACGAGGCTGACGACATTGCGCAGCAGCCCGAGGCCAAGACTTAACGTGTTCGAGGTGAAGCTATTGAGGTCTTCCGAAATACGCTGGTCCGGGTTGTCGGTGTAACCGCCCTGCTCCAGCTGGTAGTAGTTTTTTTGGCTTAGCCAACGCGCAAAATGCTTTTCAGTGAGCCACGCCCGCCAGCGAATGGTCAGCATCTGCGTCAGGTAAAGACGGTACACCGCGGCGAGAATGGCCACCGCTGCGATGCCGCAAAAATAGCCGATCTGCTGCCAGAAAGCGGCGGTGTCTTTGTTCTCAAGGGCGTTGTAGAAGTCCTTGTACCAGTGGTTGAGCCACACGGAAATCGCCACGCTGAACAGCGACAGGGCGATCACCGCTGCCAGCAACAACCAGGCCTTACCTTTCTCTTCACTGTGCCAATAGGGCGTGATCATCGCCCAGGTTCGCCGAAAAAATTGCCCACGAACAGCGTCGTTGACCGCAGAGTACTCAGCGTTCTGATTCATCGTTCAGGCTCGTAGGAAAGAAGGCAGGCGTTTGAACCGATCATAGTTGATCGGTTCAGGGCTCCGTGCGGCCTGAAGCGGGTTGTTCAGCCTAGGTTCAGCGTCGTACCGGACGTTTCTGCAGCTTGCGTTGCAGGGTGCGGCGGTGCATGCCCAGGGCGCGGGCGGTAGCGGAGATGTTGCCTTCGTGCTCGGTCAGGACACGCTGAATGTGCTCCCACTGCAGGCGGTCCACCGACATCGGGTTTTCCGGTACCAGGGTGTCGAGGTCGGCATGCTCGGAGAGTAAGGCGGCCAGCACATCGTCGGCGTCCGCCGGTTTGCACAGGTAATTGCAGGCGCCGCGCTTGATGGCCTCGACGGCGGTGGCGATGCTGGAGTAACCGGTGAGAATCACCACGCGCATTTCCGGGTCGAGTTCCAGCAGCTTGGGCAGCAGCACCAGACCGGAGTCGCCGTCCATCTTCAGGTCGAGCGCGGCGTAGTCCGGCAAATCGGCCTGTGCGATGGTCAGGCCTTCTTCAGCCGAACCTGCGGTGCTCACACGAAAGCCGCGACGGCTCATGGCGCGCGCCATCACGCGGGTAAAGGTAGCGTCGTCATCTACCAGCAGCAGGTGCGGCAGTTCTTCGCCTTCGACTTGGATCTCGTCACTCATCGATATCTCCTCGTGCAACACGGGGCAGGCGCAGCTCGGTGAGCGTACCGCCTTCCTCATGACTATAGAGCTTCACTGAGCCACCCGCGCGGGTCACGCTGGCCTTGCTCAAAAACAGGCCCAAGCCGAAGCCTTTGCCCTTGGTGGTAAAGAAAGGTTTGCCGATCTGCTCGGCAATAGCCAGCGGCACGCCGGCGCCGTGGTCACGAATGCTGATGGTCACGTTTTCTGCGTCCCAATCCAACTGTACGCCAAGGCCTTCCGGGCAGGCGTCGGCAGCATTGTTCAGCAGATTGAGCAGCGCCTGAGTCAGATCCGGCGGCGGCGCCATGCGCGGTACGGTGCCCTGCCCCAGCAGACTGAAACGATAACTGGCTTCGGGACGCATCAGGTGCCAGCGGTTGAGCGCTTCGTCGAGCCACTGTGTCACGTCCTGCATCTCCACCGCCAGGCGGCGATTGGCTTCGGCGGCGCGCACCAATTGCTGCAAAGTCTGCTTGCACTGCTTGACCTGCTCGCGCAATACGCCGAGGTCTTCTTGCAGCGCAGGATCGGGGTGGTCCTGAACCATTTCGTTAAGCAGCACGCTCATGGTGGCCAGCGGTGTACCCAACTCGTGGGCGGCTCCGGCGGCCTGGGTGGCAACGGCCAGCAGTTGCTGGTCGCGCAGGCCTTCTTCACGGCGAATGGCGCGCAGTTCTTCCTGGCGGCGCAGTTCTTCGGCCATGCGCGCGGCGAAGAAGGTAATGACGGCGGCAGACAGGGCAAAACTCAGCCACATCCCATAGATCTGAAGGTTTTCCCGGGCAATTGGGAACGTTTGCAGCGGGTAGAACTGTGCCAGCAGCAAGGTGTAGAGGGTCAGGGCGATACCCGACAGCACCACCGAGTAGCGCCACGGCAACGTCACGGCGGCGATGGTCAACGGCACCAGGTAATAAGACACGAACGGGTTGGTGGAGCCACCGGAGAAATACAGCAACACACTGTGGATAAACAGATCGCAGGCCAGTTGCAGCGCGTATTCGAGTTCGGTCACCGGCCATGTAGTGCGCAAGCGGATGGCAGTGAACACGCACAGCACGATAGAGAAACCAAGGGTCACGCCCAGTTGTAGCCACGGCAGCGGCAGCAGGTCGAACCAATAGGCAAGCCCGACCGAACCGGCCTGTGCGGCCAGTACCAGGGTACGAATGAACGTCAGGCGCCAGAGATTCTGGCGGGTGGCGGAAGTCAGTTTTACGGCGGCGAGCATGAGCTCTCCCGGTGAGCGCAGCGGGTAGATCGCATCGAGTATAACCAAGACACGACGATGGCAGGGTGCGTGCGGCAAACCGCCACAGCACCTTCGCACACATATTTTGCGGCATTCATTCAGGAACCGCCGTGAACGACGGACCACCCAAGGCGCATTTCCCACGCGTCACTCAGGCGGTGCCCAAGACTGTACTTGATCACAGCAGGACCGAGGGCTGGTTGCGGAAGTTCTGAAATAGAACCTCAGCTACAGGCCCACCGCTTCCACCCGGCAAGGCGCAGTCGCTGAGCCTGGCAAACGGCCCTTCTACAATTTGTTTGTATTGTGTAAACCCGAAGAACCCCACGTCGCCGTCTACAGTCATACCGAACACGAATATCCCAAGGAGCTTCCATGTCTCGTTTCAATCGCAGTGCAGCCGTTCTCACCCTCAGCGCGCTGGCCAGCCTTCCGGCGCTGGCCGCCGATGAGCTGCATTACAACCAGATCTCTCTGCGTGCCGAAGTCAGCCAGGAAGTGGCCCGCGACAAGATGATCGTTACGCTCTACACCGAGTCCCAGAACAGTGACCCGGCCAAACTCGCCGCCACTATCACCACCGCCATGAACACAGCGCTGGGCCAGGCTCGTGAAGTCAAGGCTGTGACTCTGCGCCAGGGCAGCCGCAACAGCTACCCGATCTACGACAACAAGACCCAGAAAATTACCGGCTGGCGTGAACGTGCCGAACTGCGTCTGGAAAGCGCGGACTTCCCGGCACTGTCCAAACTCACAGGCGAGCTGCTGAGCACCCTGAAAATGGACAGCATGGATTTCGCGATCGCCGACAGCACCCGCAAGGCCAGCGAAGACGCCCTGCTCAAGGACGCGGTGGCTGCCTTCAAAGCGCGCGCACAACTGGCCACCGACGCCCTGGGCGGCAAGGGTTACAAAATCGTCAACCTGAACTTCAACACCAATGGTTATCCACAACCCTACGCACGCGGGGCGATGATGATGAAAGCCGCCGAGATGGATTCTGCACCGACGCCGGAAGTCGAGGCCGGTACCAGCCAGGTCAACATGAGCGCCGACGGGGTGATCGAAGTCTTGCAGTAACCGTTTCAATTCATAAAAACGGCGCAGCCTGATGGCTGCGCTTTTTTTTGCCTGTCATTCCATCAATGCAATAACGCCAAGCGGCGCCCGTCAAACAAACCACACTTTAATAGGATCACCGCTATCAAAGAGGGCGATGCCGATACAGCTGCCCCCGAACGAAGCAGACCTATACTTAAAAATAAATTGCACATAAAACGCCAACATAAAAATTGAACCGTTGCCTTGTGGGCTGCCACTTAGTTAAGCCAACCACTTCTAACTCACTGCTTAACTAATCGAACACACCAACAGGAACCATTCACACAACTTTTATGCTTCGGCGCAAAACACGAAAACCGTAAATTTCAATTACAACACAACTCCATTCAGGCACAGGGCAACCAGGCACCGCCAAGAAGTCGGAACAAACACTTATGCCTGATAGATCGACATAGAAAACATTATTCGAGCGCTCATAAGGATGATGGGATTGCGAGAGTTAACCCAATGGAAACGACGCGAAACATAATCTAACCAGCACCAAAATACCGGCAGTTGAAAACAATAGTCACACCGAAGCTATTGCTTGGCGACAGACGATTAACACTATGACATCCACGAGTAAAATGAGCCTTTAATGAACATACATTCAGCGTCCCCACTTCCACCTGCACATCGCCACCATGCTCATTCAATCAGCGCTCCCCCCTCTTCACAGAATATAACTGAGAGCGGAAGGGGCACCTCACGCCATACGACGAGTCCGGCCACGCCCAGCAATCCTGAAGCAGCTGTCCAAACAAGAGTGATTTATGGGTCAGACACTTTATCTGCGCCTTCGGCTGGCTACACCCTGCAAGAACGCAAGCAGCGCATCAATGATTACGCTTTTCGCGTCATGATGCTGACTGAAAAAATACCCAGCATCCATCAGGGTGAAAGAAGCGTTAACTTCCAGAATGCCCGACTGTTCATGGAGCCCGCCGGCTACTTCAGCGGTGGTTTATTGGCCGCGGGGTACGACCCTCATGAAAAATTCACAGTGACGTTCTCTTCCTACACGGGAATGGGAAAGCCGGAAAACCTGAGCAGCAGGTCGGAGCGCACCTACTTTGCATGGGAAATTGCAGCAGGTGCTTTAGCGCACGATAAAGTGCAACGGGGCGGCCCGGTCAACTTCAACGAAATGGATATAGCGGCGAAGGATAAAAGGAAGATCGACCAACTGGAGTCGGTTGGTAAAACCCTTCAAAATCATTGGGAAAATGAAGTATCCAAACCCATGCGCGATCCTTCGGCCCCACTGGCGGCCATCTCTGGAGAAGCGGACGCGTATGTTGTAAAGGGAACATTGCAAAGCCTGCGCAGTGATACAGGGAGCTTTAACAAGTTAAGCCCTCAAGGGCAACAAGCGGTCGCGCGCACCCTGGACAACAACTCGCAAGTCATCATTCCAAACGTATACGGCTATCCAATGTCAGGATATGCCTTTATTGCGTACACCCCTTATGATGGAAATTATGAACACCGGCCCAACCAAGGGTTAATGATTGACATCAAGAATGGTTCTGTCCATGAGTTACATGGTGATGCAGATTTTGCAAGCTGGGCTAAAGACAACCACTCTAACTTACTGAGAAGTTTTAATACCCGAGACATACAAGGAGGCAAGGATTCGCACTGGCCAAGTGCGGCCTATGTGCTTGATACGTTAATCTCAGGAGCCAATGCCCACTTCCCTGGTTATCACAACTTCCTTTCAGATGAGGAGATACCGGCGGCGCAACTATTTAACTACACCCGAGCCCGAGGCGGTGATTATCGGTTGAAGTTTGGCACCTTGAACAATGGCGTGGCCTCTCACTATCAAGCGGTGAATGCCAAGAATGCGTTATGGTCCGACCAGACTGAAGTCTTTGGTTCCTCGCAGCAGGACTGGAAGTCTGCGAAAGACTTCTGGGGTAATACATTCGGGTACGTCCCTGTCATTGGTAACACGGGCAACATCGTATTCGGCGTCCATGATGGTCTCTACGGTATGACGGCAGAAGATCGTGTGGGAGGCAATGCAGCAGCGGTCATATCAAGCCTGCAATTAGCCCATGAACTTGCTCCAGGCGCTGTAGAGTCCGGACTGAGTGACACCCTCAAGGGTACTGGCCTCCCGAGTGCCGAAAATTACACCTGGAAGCGAAACTCGCAGACACACGACTTTGAGTTCGTGAACGCTCCCAAGCCCCCAAAAAATACCGATGACATCAGCGTTCCAACTAAAGGACTGCCTGGCAACCGGCTGCGCCCCAGCCAAGCGGGGAACATCAGCCAGCACGCGGTGCCGGACGGCGAGCAACTGATCAAAAACACTGCACCCAACGCCAAGGGTATTTATCAGATCAAAGATGCGAGCACAGGCGCCGACCGCTGGCTCATCCGCTACGCCGACGCAACCGGCACCAGCAAGGTGTACGAGATCCGGGAGGATTTCAAACTGAGCAACAACTATGTGCAGATCATTGACCGCGAAACCAGACTGCCAGTGACGACAGTCCACTCTTCGGGCAATGGCGAATGGGTGTCGGCCAAAGGAAACGGCGGTATCAGGTTGCCCTGGGGGCGCAGCATCTCACCCCCACAAATCGAGGAAATAAAGCCCACACCGTCCTTTGCCAATCATTTCCTCAATACCGACGGCAAACAGATGGAAGGTTCCGCAAGAGTCGATGAATTCTTGAAAATCAAAGCGGGAACCAACTACGACTTCGCCACTACCAATTTCGAGGTCAGCGGAGGCCGCCCCAGAGCGAATTTCAAGGTGTTTTGGAACATCGACGAGACTGGATTTTCCGTTGAATCGGGTGAGAAGGCACAGCTCACGGAACACAGCTCCAGCGAATACTCACCCAACTTTGTTTTGGATATAAACCGCAATCCCTACAGCGTCACCTCGACCGAAAATGGGCTAACCGAGACCCTGCAACTGGACGCCACGGCGGGTTCGGCCGAAAGCATCAGGCAAGCGAGGCTCAGGCAGTTTGAGAGCGCAATTGCTGATGCGGACCTACGTGCGCGCATTTCCGAAGTAGCCCATCAAGGCTCAATAGCCCCGGCCACCATTGAATTGAACGGCAGTTCGGTACTGCAGGATGGCTACTACTTTGGCGCTGACGACACCCAGTTCCACATCAATCACGACGTGTCTAATGGCGGGTCCGATAGCGTGACGACGGTCCGGATCACCTCCAAAGGGCACCTCTCCAACCCGGAAAAAGATATCAACCGTGTTCCGGGTGTGGAGGTGATCATCAAGAGAACGTTCACGATCCGGGAAGGCAATGATCTGGATAGTTTATTCACGATCGACAAAGACGCCCCCACTCACATCGAAGTAGTGGTCGCCCCATAGCCGAAGCCTGGCTACAACGCCCCCTTACATGACGCCCCTGAACGGCGGTAACCTCGGTCACCGCCGTTTTCATTTGGCTACGGTTACATGCCTGCCACTTCAGGGGTCTCCATGGAAAGAATCGCCTTAAAACCGCTCCTCCTCGCCGCCGGCCTGCTGGCGTTCATGCCAATGGCCCAGGCCGCCAGCACCCTGGTCTATTGCTCCGAAGCGAGCCCCGCCGGATTCGATCCCAGCCAGTACACCAGCGGTACTGATTTTGATGCTTCCGCCGAAACCGTTTTCAACCGTCTGACCCAATTCAAGCGCGGTGGCACCGCAGTCGAACCCGGTCTGGCAACAAGCTGGGATGTGTCCAGCGATGGCCTGACGTATACCTTCCACCTGCGCGATGGCGTCAAGTTCCACACCACCGATTTCTTCACGCCCACCCGTGACTTCAATGCCGAAGACGTGCTGTTCACCTTCAACCGGCTGCTCGATGCCGACAGTCCGTTTCGCAAGGCCTACCCTTCCGAATCGCCGTACTTCACTGACATGGGCCTGAACACCACGATCAAAAACGTCGAAAAACTCGACGAACATACCGTGCGTTTCAACCTGAACAACGTCGATGCGTCCTTCGTGCAAAACCTGGCCATGAGCTTTGCCTCGGTGCAGTCCGCCGAGTACGCCGCGCAATTGCTCAAGCAAGGCGCAGCCTCGGACATCAATCAGAAGCCGGTGGGCACTGGACCATTTGTGTTCAAGCGCTACCAAAAGGACTCGCAGATTCGCTACGTGGCCAATAAACAGTATTGGAAACCCGAGGACGTAAAGCTCGATAACCTGGTGTTCGCCATCACCCCGGATGCGGCGTCGCGCCTGCAAAAACTCAAGGCCGGCGAATGCCAGGTCAGCGGTTACCCGCGCCCCGCCGATATCGAAGTGATGAAACAAGACCCGAATTTGCGCGTGCTGCAGCAAGCCGGGTTCAACCTGGGCTTCCTGGCGTACAACGTGACCCACCCGCCACTGGACCAGCTCAAGGTGCGCCAGGCCCTGGACATGGCGATCGACAAGCCGGCGATCATCAAGGCCGTGTACCAGAGCGCCGGACAATTGGCGCAGAACGCACTGCCACCGGCGCAGTGGTCTTATGACCCCACCATCAAGGACGCCCCTTACGATCCCACCAAAGCCAAGGCGCTACTTAAAGAAGCAGGGGTTGCACCCGGTACCACCATCAACCTATGGGCGATGACTGTACAACGCGCGTCCAACCCGAATGCGCGCATGTCGGCACAGATGATCCAGCAGGATTGGGAAAAAGTGGGCATCAAGGCCAATATCGTCAGTTATGAATGGGGCGAGTACATCAAGCGCGCCAAAAATGGCGAGCACGACGCGATGATTTACGGCTGGACCGGTGACAACGGCGACCCGGATAACTGGCTCGGCGTGCTCTACAGTTGTGCCGCGGTGAAGGGCAGCAACTACGCCAAATGGTGTAACCCGGCCTACGACAAGCTGGTGCAGCAAGCAAAGGTCAGCAGTGACCGTGAGCAGCGCATCAAGTGGTATCAACAGGCGCAAAAAATTCTTAAAGAACAAGTACCTATAACGCCTATTGCAAACTCGACGGTTTTCCAACCCCTGCGCAAAGAAGTCAAAGACTTCAAGATCAGCCCGTTTGGCCTGACGCCCTTCTACGGCGTGAGTCTAGATAAGTAACAGCGACGCCCCAACCAAGTGCGCTAGACGCCTTGGTTGGGCTTTTTTGGTGCGCCCTGCGCACCGAAAAAACCCTCAAAACAGATACAAATATGTCAAAACTTTCATAATTGCGACATTCCTGTACGTTCGTACCACTCTTTCCCGCCTGCAACGGTTCAGCATCTTGCAATGGGTATGGCGCCTGCATAAGTATCCGCAGGCCGACTCACGAGGTCGCCCTCACCACCAAAAATGACAACAAATCATGAGGCCAACATGCTTAAACACGCAGTCATTCCGTTAATTGTTAGCGCTGGCCTTATGGCCGCAGCCCCTTTCGCCCAAGCGGCGACTAACCTGGTGTTCTGCTCCGAAGGGAGCCCGGCCGGTTTCGATCCAGGCCAGTACACCACCGGAACAGACTTCGATGCTTCGGCCGAAACCATGTTCAACCGTCTGAGCCAGTTCGAACGTGGCGGCACCGCTGTTGTTCCTGGCCTCGCCACCAGCTGGGACGTATCCCCGGATGGCCTGACGTACACTTTCCACCTGCGCGAAGGCGTCAAGTTCCACACCACCCCGTACTTCAAGCCCACTCGTGAATTCTCGGCTGACGACGTACTGTTCACCTTCAACCGAATGATCAACAAAGACGATCCATTCCGTAAGGCCTACCCCACTGAGTTCCCGTACTTCACGGACATGGGTATGGACACCAACATCAAGAACATCGAGAAAGTCGACGCCCACACCGTCAAGTTCACCCTTGGCACCGTGGACGCCGCTTTTATCCAAAACCTGGCGATGAGCTTCGCGTCGATCCAGTCGGCCGAATATGCCGCCCAGTTGCTGAAGAACGGTACGCCTCAGGACATCAACCAGAAGCCAATCGGCACTGGCCCGTTCGTGTTCAAGAGCTACCAGAAAGACTCGAACATTCGTTACACCGGCAACAAGGACTACTGGAAACCTGAAGACGTGAAGATCGACAACCTGATCTTCGCTATCACCACCGACCCGTCGGTGCGTATCCAGAAGCTCAAGAAAAACGAATGCCAGATCACCCTCTTCCCGCGTCCGGCCGACCTCAAAGCGCTGGGCGAAGACAAGGACCTGAAACTGCCGAACCAGGCCGGTTTCAACCTGGGTTATGTCGCCTACAACGTCATGGACAAGGTCAAGGGCAGCGACCAGCCCAACCCACTGGCTGACCTGCGCGTACGCCAGGCGCTGGACATGTCGGTCAACAAGCAGCAGATCATCGACTCCGTTTACCAGGGCGCCGGCCAACTGGCCGTCAACGCCATGCCGCCGACTCAATGGTCCTACGACACCACCATCAAGGACGCCGCCTACAACCCTGAGAAAGCCAAGGCGCTGCTCAAGGAAGCGGGCGTCAAGGAAGGTACCGAAATCGTGCTGTGGGCCATGCCGGTTCAGCGTCCGTACAACCCGAACGCCAAACTGATGGCTGAAATGCTGCAGAACGACTGGTCCAAGATCGGCCTGAAGGTCAAGATCACCAGCTACGAGTGGGGCGAGTACATCAAGCGTTCCAAGGGCGGCGAGAACCAGGCCATGATCATTGGCTGGAGCGGCGACAATGGTGACCCGGACAACTGGCTGAACGTGCTGTTTGGCTGCGATTCCCTGTCCGGCAACAACTTCTCCAAGTGGTGCGACAAGAAATTCGACGGCGTCGTGAAAGAAGCCAAGGCCACATCGGATGTCGCCAAACGCACCGAGCTGTATAAGCAGGCGCAACATATCCTCAAAGATGCAGTCCCGATGACACCTATCGCGCACTCGACGGTGTATCAACCCATGCGCAACACCGTGCAGGACTTCAAGATCAGCCCGTTTGGCTTGAACTCCTTCTACGGCGTGAGCGTCAGCGGCAAGTAAGGATCATTGACGGCGACGTTTCGTAACGTCGCCGTTATTACATCCGCCTGGCCCTTAGGAAATTGACCACGTTCGCAGCCGATGCTTCCTACAGCAACGAACTGCGAAACGGGACTCCGTTGCCTACAGGGTCAATCCAATTTGGCGCATTTACTGTGAAGTCCGCGACCCATAACGTCGTAGGACAGCAGAGGCTCCGACTTGGGAAAGGCACTTGCTGTGTGTGGGATCAGTGATGTCTCCCTGGCTTTGCGCCTGGGTGATTGCTCGCTGATGACAACTACAAACAAGGATCGGGATCGTCATGCGCCATACCACCGTTCTATCCGCCATTTTTGGCACAAGCCTGCTGGCCATGGCCACCATGAGCCACGCCGCCGACAAGAAGAGCCTGGTGTTCTGCTCGGAAGGCAGCCCGGCAGGTTTTGACACCGCGCAATACACCACCGCCACCGACAACGACGCGGCCGAGCCGCTGTACAACCGGCTGGTTGAGTTTGAAAAAGGTGCAACCAACGTACAGCCTGGGCTGGCGACCAAATGGGATATTTCCGAAGACGGTCTGACCTACACCTTCCATTTGCGTGAAGGGGTGAAATTCCACAGCAACAAGGAGTTCAAGCCGACGCGCGACTTCAACGCCGACGACGTGCTGTTCACCTTCAACCGCATGCTGGACCCCGACCACCCTTTCCGTAAGGCCTACCCCACCGAGTTTCCGTACTTCAACGGGATGAGCCTGAACAAGAACATTGCCAAGGTCGAAAAAACCGACGCAAACACCGTGGTGATGACCCTGAACACGGTGGACGCCGCGTTCATACAAAACATCGCCATGAGCTTCGCTTCGATCCTCTCAGCCGAATACGCCGAGCAGTTGCTCAAGAGCGGCAAGCCCAGCGACATCAACCAAAAACCGATCGGCACTGGCCCGTTCGTGTTCCAGCGCTATCAGAAAGACTCGCAGATCCGTTACACGGGCAACAAACAGTACTGGGACCCGAGTCGAGTTCAGCTCGATCAACTGATTTTCGCCATCAACACCGACGCCTCGGTGCGGGTGCAGAAGCTCAAGGCCGGGGAATGCCAGGTGACCTTGCATCCGCGTCCGGCTGACGTCGATGCGCTCAAGGCCGACCCGAAGCTTCAACTGCTGACCAAGCCGGGCTTCAACCTCGGTTACATCGCCTACAACGTGCGCCACAAGCCATTCGACCAGCTCGAAGTGCGCCAGGCGCTGGACATGGCGGTGAATAAGCAGAGCATCCTGAATGCCGTGTACCAAGGCGCGGGGCAACTGGCGGTCAACGCCATGCCGCCGACGCAATGGTCTTACGACGACACCATCAAAGACGCCGCCTACAACCCGGAAAAAGCCAAGGAACTGCTCAAGGCTGCCGGTGTGAAGGAAGGTACCGAGATCACCCTGTGGGCGATGCCGGTGCAACGGCCGTACAACCCCAACGCCAAGCTGATGGCCGAAATGCTGCAAAGCGATTGGGCCAAGATCGGCCTGAAAGTGAAGATCGTCAGCTACGAATGGGGCGAGTACATCAAGCGCACCAAGAACGGTGAGCACGATATCAGCCTGATCGGCTGGACCGGCGACAACGGTGACCCGGACAACTGGCTGGGCACCCTCTACAGCTGCGACGCTATCGGCGGGAACAACTACTCCATGTGGTGTGACCCGGCGTACGACAAGTTGATCAAGCAAGCCAAGGTCGTCACCGACCGCGAACAAAGGACTGTTCTCTACAAGCAGGCTCAGCAATTGCTCAAGCAGCAAGTGCCGATCACGCCTGTCGCCCACTCGACGGTCAACCAGCCGTTAAGCACCAAAGTCGAAGGGTTCAAAGTGAGCCCCTTCGGCCGCAACGTGTTCTCGGGCGTCAGTATTACCCCATAAGAAAATAACCGGATTGCAGGAGAGCGAAGTCAGCTCTCCGGCAAACGTGCAGCCTTTTATTGGGATTTTTCCTACGGCAAACGTTTGCAAGTGCCTGAGCGAGTTACACACCAATAGTCGGTTCACCTAAAAAGACCGGCATAAAAAAAGAGAACCAAAGGAGCTTCACCCATGAAACTGAGCAGCAAAGCGCTTCTGGCCCTGGCCATCAGCACCATCACGGCAACCGCCTACGCTGAAACCCAAAGCCAGGACTTCGTTCCTACCACGTTGGCCGGCACCAGCGCCCAAAGCGAGGCCAAAGGCTTTATTGACGGTCAAAGCCTGGGCGGCACCACGCGTAACTGGTACTCGAACGAAAAATTCAACCGCAACACCCGCATCACCTATTTCAAGGATAAAGGCGACCTGACCAAGACCAGCATTTCCCGTCGTTACAACTGGGACCAAGGCACCATCCTCAATTACACCTCGGGGTTTACCCAAGGCACCGTTGGGGTCAGCACCGAAGTTGCGGCCTACAACGTGATCGCTCTGATCCGTGATCAAAAAGACATCGGCGGCGGCTCCAACCGCACCCTGGCCCACGACCGCGGTGACGCGGTGGACCAGTGGAGCAAACTGGGCCTGGCCAACGTCAAGTTCCGCGTATCCAACACCACGCTGACCGCCGGCCGCCAGAACTTCAGCAGCGGCATCGTCGACACCATCGGCAACCGTGCCCTGCCGTCGAGCTTTGAAGGTGTGAGCTTCAACAGCGAAGAATTCAGCAACCTGTCGTTCCAGGGCGGCGTGTTCGATCGCGTTTCGCCACGTACCGAACAGAGCCTGTCGAAGTTCCGCAGTGAGTACAACAGCAAGGGCGCAGCGGGCGTCGAGACTGACAAGGTTTACACCCTGGGCGCTAACTACCAGCCGCTCAAGAGCCTGAAAACCAGCTTCTTCGCAGCCAACGTGAAGGACTTCTGGAACCAGTACTACTTCGGCGCTACCCACGAGCTGGGTGACAGCTCGGTACTGGGCCTGACCACCGGCTTCAACTACTACAAAACCGTCGATGAAGGCAAAAAGCTGATGGGGGATATCGACAACGATACCTACTCCCTGTCCCTGGGCCTGACCCACCAGGCCCACAGCCTGACGTTCTCGTACCAGCAAGTGAACGGTAACGAGTACTTCGACTACCTGCACGAAACCAACGGTATCTACCTGGCCAACTCCCTGACGTCGGACTTCAACGGCCCGAACGAGAAGTCCTTCCAGGTTGCCTACGGTATCAACATGGCCGAATACGGCGTGCCTGGCCTGAAGTTCAACATCTACACCGCTCGCGGCTGGGGCATCGACGGTACGCACTACACCGGCAACCGCGGTGTAGAGAACAAAGGCTACGACGGTGTCCAGGCTCAGGATGGCGAACACCACTATGAATACGGTGTTGGCGCGTCTTACGCCCTGCAAAGTGGCCCGCTCAAAGCCACCACCATTCGCGCCACCTACGTAGCGCACCGTGCTAGTGAACAACAGTCTGACGGCAACCTGAACGAATTCCGTCTGGTTACCACCATCCCGTTCAACATTCTTTAATTAGCGCCAGGTAAACGGCGGGCTCAGGACGAGCCCGCCGTTTACGCTTGTCTGGTCCCATCGATTGCAGAGGGCTCTGAATGAAAATGCTCCCGCTACAAGCTGCCGTTGCCGCAGCGCTGTTAAGCGTCGCTATCGGCGTATCGGCCAAACCCCTGGTGGTCTGCACCGAAGCCAGCCCGGAAGGTTTTGACCCGGTCCTTTACACCACCGCCGTCACCGCCGATGCCGCCGCTGAAACCATGTTCAACCGTCTGGTCGACTTCAAGCCAGGCACCACCGAAGTGGTGCCTGCACTGGCCAAAGACCTGCCAGAGATCAGCGCCGATGGCCTGACCTACACGTTCCACCTGCGTGACGACATCAAGTTCCACACTACCGACTACTTCAAACCCACGCGCAACCTGAATGCCGATGACGTGCTGTGGAGCTTCCAGCGCCAGCTGGACCCGAATCACCCTTGGCACAACAAGTCCGTCGTGGGCTATCCCTACTTTGAAAGCATGGGCTTCAAGGAACTGCTCAAGAGCGTAGAGAAGACTGACGATCACACCGTCGTCTTTACCCTGACTCGTCCTGAAGCACCGTTTTTGGCCGACCTGGGTATGGCGTTCTCTTCGATCCACTCCGCCGAATACGCCGACCAACTGCTCAAGTCCGGTAAGACCGACGACCTGAACGCCAAGCCGATCGGTACCGGTCCGTTCATCTTCACGCGCTACGCCAAGGACGCCCAGGTACGCTTCAAGGCCAACCCGGAGTATTTCCGTGGCAAGCCGGCAGCAGATCCGCTGATCCTCGCGGTCACTACCGACAATAACGTACGCCTGCAGAAGCTCAAGGCGAACGAATGTCAGATCGCGCTGTTCCCCAAGCCCGATGACATTCCAAGCATCAGGAAAGACCCGAACCTCAAGGTCGATGAACTGGCGGCGATGACCACCAGTTACACCGCAATGAACACCACTCACAAGTACATGAGCGATGCACGGGTTCGACACGCGATCAATATCGCGTTCGACAAAGCAGGCTATACCGAAGCCCTCTTCGGCAAAGGCAATGCGGTCGTGGGCACCGGCCCGTATCCACCGACTTTGCTGGGTTTCAATACGAACCTGAAAAACCCGCCCCGCGACCTCGACAAAGCCCGCGCCCTGCTCAAGGAAGCCGGTGTACCGGAAGGCACCGAGTTCACCCTGTTTACCCGTAACGGCGGCGGCCCAACCAACCCCAACCCGATGCTCGGCGCCCAGCGCATGCAGGCGGATCTGGCGCAGGTTGGCTTGAAGGTGAATATCAAAGTCATGGAATGGGGCGAGATGCTCAAGCGCGCTAAAAACGGCGAGCACGACATGGTCTCGGCTGGCTGGGTAGGCGATAACGGCGACCCGGACAACTTCCTCACGCCCAACCTGAGTTGCGATGCCGCTAAAAACGGCGAAAACTACGCCCGCTGGTGTAACAAAGAGTTTCAAGCCCTGATCGACAAAGCCCGCGCAATTGATGAACCCGCGGCTCGGGCTGCGCTCTATGAACAAGCACAGGACGTTTTCGAAAAGGACCAACCATGGCTTCCCATGGCTTACCCGAAACTGTTCACCGCCATGCGTAAAAACGTAGAAGGCTTTACCCAAAGCCCTCTAGGTACAAATAACTTCGCCACCACCCAGGTGAAGTAAATAAGAGAAACGCTCGGCGCCGTCCACCAGGACGGTGCCGAACCTGCCTAACCGGCTGATTGAGGTACACACCAAGATGTTTAGTTTTATTGCCCGCCGACTGGGGTTATTGATCCCCACGTTTTTCGGCATCACGTTGCTGACGTTTGCGTTGATTCGCATGATCCCCGGCGACCCCGTCGAAGTCATGATGGGCGAACGACGAGTCGACCCCGAGATGCACGCACAGGCAATGGAGCGCCTTGGCCTTAACAAGCCGCTGTATGCGCAATATTTGGACTATGTCGGCAAACTCGCCCAAGGCGACCTTGGCGAATCGCTGCGTACCCGTACCAGCGTGTGGACCGAATTCACCGCCCTTTTCCCGGCGACCCTGGAACTGTCCATGGCCGCCCTGTTGTTCGCCGGTATCCTGGGCCTGTTGGCCGGGGTGATCGCGGCACTCAAGCGAGGATCCCTGTTCGACCACGGGGTGATGGGCATCTCCCTCGCGGGCTATTCGATGCCGATCTTCTGGTGGGGCCTGATCCTGATCATGTTCTTCTCGGTGAGCCTGGGCTGGACCCCGGTTTCCGGGCGTATCGACCTGCTCTACGACATCGAGCCGCGCACCGGCTTCATGCTGATCGACACCCTGCTGGCTGACGAGCCGGACGCGTTCTGGGATGCGCTGCACCACCTCATCCTGCCGGCCATCGTGCTCGGCACCATTCCGTTGGCAGTGATCGCACGGATGACCCGTTCATCCATGCTCGAAGTGCTGCGTGAAGACTACATCCGTACCGCCAAGGCCAAAGGCCTGTCGCCGGCACGCGTGGTATTTGTCCACGGCCTTCGTAACGCGCTGATCCCGGTACTGACCGTGGTCGGCCTGCAAGTCGGCACCCTGCTGGCCGGTGCGGTACTGACCGAAACCATCTTCTCGTGGCCCGGCATCGGCAAATGGCTGATCGAAGCCATCGGCGCGCGGGACTACCCGGTGGTGCAAAACGGCATCCTGCTGATCGCCTGTCTGGTGATCCTGGTGAACTTCGTGGTGGATATCCTCTACGGCTTCGCCAACCCACGCATCCGTCACCAGCGCTGAGATCATGACCATGACCACACCTACTCCCGTGTCAGCAGTCGATCAAAGCCTGCTGTACCCGTCCCCGTACAAAGAATTCTGGCAAGCCTTTTCCAAGAACAAAGGCGCGGTTGCCGGCCTGTTCTTCATGTTGTTGATCGTGTTTTGCGCGATCTTCGCGCCGTGGGTTGCACCCCACAACCCGAGTGAGCAATACCGTGACTTCCTGCTCACCCCGCCGTCGTGGCTGGAAGGCGGGCAGATCCAGTTCCTGCTCGGCACCGACGAGCTGGGCCGTGACTTGCTCTCGCGCTTGATCCAGGGTTCGCGCCTATCGTTGCTGATCGGTTTGTCGTCGGTGGTGATGTCGCTGATTCCGGGCATCCTGCTGGGCCTGTTCGCCGGCTTTTTCCCGCGCCTGCTCGGCCCGACCATCATGCGCTTGATGGACATCATGCTGGCACTGCCGTCGCTGCTGCTGGCGGTTGCCATTGTCGCAATCCTCGGCCCTGGCCTGATCAACACCGTGATCGCCATCGCTATCGTCTCGCTGCCGTCCTATGTGCGTCTGACCCGCGCGGCGGTGATGGGCGAGTTGAACCGTGACTACGTGACCGCCGCTCGCCTCGCCGGTGCCGGCCTGCCACGCCTGATGTTCATCACCGTGCTGCCTAACTGCATGGCACCGCTGATCGTGCAGGCGACCCTGAGTTTCTCTTCGGCGATTCTCGACGCTGCCGCGTTGGGCTTCCTCGGTTTGGGCGTTCAACCGCCAACCCCTGAGTGGGGCACCATGCTGGCTTCGGCCCGTGACTACATCGAACGCGCCTGGTGGGTGGTGAGCTTGCCTGGTTTGACCATTTTGCTCAGCGTGCTGGCAATCAACTTGATGGGTGACGGACTGCGCGATGCGCTGGACCCGAAACTCAAGAACGCCGCCTGAGGAGATTCCCATGTCACTGTTAGAAATCAAGAATCTCAACGTACGATTCGGCGACAAGACCGCCGTGCCAGTGGTCGATGGCCTCGACATTTCGGTCGACAAAGGCGAAGTCCTGGCGATCGTTGGCGAATCGGGCTCGGGTAAATCCGTGACCATGATGGCGCTGATGGGACTGATCGAGCATCCCGGCATCGTTACCGCCGACGCCCTGAACTTTGACGGCAAGGACATGCTCAAGCTGAGCAACCGCCAGCGCCGCCAGATCGTCGGCAAAGACCTGGCGATGGTGTTCCAGGACCCGATGACTGCGCTGAACCCGAGCTACACCGTGGGTTTCCAGATTGAGGAAGTGCTGCGCCTGCACCTGAAAATGTCCGGCAAGCAAGCGCGCAAGCGTGCCATCGAGCTGTTGGAAAAGGTCGAAATCCCAGGCGCCGCCAGCCGTATGGACGCCTACCCGCACCAACTGTCCGGCGGCATGAGCCAACGTGTGGCAATCGCCATGGCCATTGCCGGTGAGCCCAAGCTGTTGATCGCCGATGAGCCGACTACCGCGCTGGACGTGACCATCCAGGCACAGATCATGGACCTGCTGCTAGCCCTGCAGAAAGAGCAGAACATGGGCCTGGTGCTGATCACCCACGACCTCGCCGTCGTGGCGGAAACCGCCCAGCGCGTGTGCGTGATGTACGCCGGCCAAGCCGTGGAAGTCGGCCAAGTGCCGCAACTGTTCGACATTCCGGCACACCCGTACAGCGAAGCGCTGCTCAAGGCGATCCCTGAACACAGCCTCGGAGCTACGCGCCTGGCCACGCTGCCGGGTATCGTGCCCGGCCGCTATGACCGCCCGCAGGGTTGCCTGCTGTCGCCGCGTTGCCCGTATGTGCAGGACAGCTGCCGTCAGACACGCCCGGGCCTCGACCCTAAATCCAACAGCCTTGCACGCTGCTTCTACCCCTTGAACCAGGAGGTGGCGTAATGGCCGTCGTTCTTACCGCCCGCGACCTGACCCGTCACTACGAAGTGTCCCGTGGCCTGTTCAAGGGCCACGCCACCGTGCGCGCCCTCAATGGTGTGTCGTTCGAACTGGAAGCCGGCAAGACCCTCGCGGTTGTAGGCGAGTCGGGTTGCGGCAAATCTACCCTGGCCCGTGCACTGACGCTGATTGAAGAACCGTCGTCCGGCTCCTTGAAAATCGCCGGTCAGGAAGTGGCCGGCGCCGACAAGGCACAGCGCAAGCAATTGCGCAAAGACGTGCAGATGGTGTTCCAGAGCCCGTACGCCTCGTTGAACCCGCGCCAGAAGGTCGGCGATCAACTCGGCGAGCCGCTGTTGATCAACACCAATCTGTCCGCCGCCGAACGCCGCGAAAAAGTGCAGGCGATGATGAAGCAAGTGGGCCTGCGCCCTGAGCATTATCAGCGCTACCCGCACATGTTCTCCGGTGGTCAGCGCCAGCGCATCGCCCTGGCCCGCGCCATGATGCTGCAACCGAAAGTGCTGGTGGCGGATGAACCGACCTCGGCACTGGACGTGTCGATCCAGGCGCAGGTACTCAACCTGTTCATGGATTTGCAGCAGGAATTCAACACGGCCTACGTGTTCATTTCCCACAACCTGGCGGTGGTGCAGCACGTCGCGGATGACGTGATGGTGATGTACCTCGGCCGTCCAGTGGAGGTGGGCCCTAAAGAAGACATCTACGCGCGCCCTTTGCACCCGTACACCCAGGCGCTGTTGTCGGCCACCCCTACCATTCATCCGGATCCGAACAAACCGAAGATCAAAATCGTCGGCGAGTTGCCCAATCCACTGAACCCGCCGTCAGGATGCGCTTTCCACAAGCGCTGCCCGTACGCGACGGCGCGGTGCAGCAGCGAGGAGCCGCAATTGCGCGCCTTGGATAACCGGCAGGTGGCTTGCCACTATGCCGAGCAGTTCGTGGCCTGATCCCCACAAAAAAGGCCCTGGGGTTTCACTCCAGAGCCTTGCTTGAGTTCTACAGCCCTTCCCGCCAGGTTGCGCATCAGCCTGGCAGGAGGGGTTTTTTATGTCTGGCTGTCGCCTTCATCGTCCGGGTCATCGCTGTCCGGATCGTCGGTGGTGGAGTCTTCATCATCCTTGCTGCCGCCTTGGTCTTGATCACCCGGTTCAGCCTCGGACTTCGCCAGTTGCAGATCCTGTGCACTGTGCACCGCCGACAGCGCAACACCGCCCTGCGCCGGGTTATGCGCCCAGGCCGTCGACATCCCTAACGACAACAGCACCAGCACCTTTATCAACAACACTACGCGTTGAAAAATACTCATGGTTGATTCCGTCCAGTCAGTAGGTGAATCCCGCGCGGCAGCTGTTCAGCCCCGCCAGCGTTGACGCTAGCCCCGATACGGTGTTTGCGCCAGGGCTCAGGTGTCGCCATCGTCGTAGGTTTCGCTGTCTTCGCCTTCGTTGTAAGGGTTTTCCGCATCCTCCTTTGGCGCAGGCTGAACTTGCGGCTGCCAACTGCCGGAGTTGACCTCGTTTTGCTTCTTCTTGGTGACAGGGCCGGTGTCCTTCCACTGCGGCGCTCCTGCGCCCGCCAGTGCCGGAAGGGCCGTCAGCCCCAGAGCGGCCAGCAACACCAGGGGGATAGCGCGTTGAACATTTCGCACGGTGGTCTCCTTTACAGTCGGTGGGTAAACGCTAGACCCGATGCAGGCTTCTCGCCAATCCCATGCCTGTTGAAAGCAAAAATGTGGGAGGGGGCTTGCCCCCGATAGCGTAGTGTCAGCCCCGAATGTACTGGCTGACACACTGCTATCGGGGGCAAGCCCCCTCCCACATTTGTTTTGCAACGCCCAAGAAGAAGGGCGAAGCCATCACAGCTTCGCCCTTCTTCTTACCGCTCAGACCTTAATGGTGCTCGCGAGTAGCCCGGAATTTCACATCCGGCCAACGCGCCTCCATAAATGCCAGGAGTCTATAAGGGTTCGGGTTCGAAACGAGTAGCTTGATAGATAAAGGGCATTGAACACATTGCCAATGTAGCTGTTACCACCCAAATGCTATGCCCACCGAACAAACCGTAAATTTGTCCGCCCAATGCCGGACCAAAAACGGCACTGGCACTCCAGCAAACAGAAAAAAGCCCGAAGTAATGCCCGCTTTTACCAGATTGCGCAAACTGCATAACAAGTACGCTTAGGGTCGGCAAAAATAGAATTTCGCCAAGCGTCCAAAGTGCAGTTGATATAAAAACATAAAATGGATCAGAGCCAAAAGGCAACATACTTAGCCCAACAGCAAGCAGCAGACTGCCGGTTAAAATCTGGCGACGAGCCCCCCAGCGCTCAGTCCAGTGAGAAATTGGAATTTGCAGTACCACAATCAACCCAGCATTCAATGCAAATTGCCATCCTATAAAGTCCGCACCGAGGTGATAGTAGTCGATCAAGTAATTCCCAAGCATGCTGTAGATCGGTTCAAAGGCAAGTCCAAGTAAAACGCTGGCCGCCAATAGCCAGAGAAAAGATCGGTCTCTGTAGGGCTTTTGGGAAGTCTTATTGAAGTCGTCTGGAACACACGACACTTCTACAGTTCTATGTAAAATCGAATAGGCAAACCACAGAAGCCCAGAAAACATCACCGCAGCACTGACAAAAAACAACCATCGAAAGTCGATTTGTGCCAATGCACCGCCCATCACCCCTGCAACCGCCATTCCTAAATTCGCTGCGACGCGATTCAATGCCTGGGCCCGAGGCCTTTCCATCACATCACAATATTCCATGATTAAACGTTGGTGCAGTGTTCGAACGGCCCCATCAAATACACCGCCTAATACCAGAAGCCCAGCAAGCACATACATATTCGTACTAAGCCCCAAGAGAACCAGTACGATGCCACATCCGAATAAAAGTATTAGAGTAAGTTTTGCGCAAGGGACATGATCACTTAATAAGCCCCCACCCAACGAACCTACTAAAAGGCCGACACCATAACCCGACAACAACCAGCCGACCCATTCAATAGGCAAACCCAGAATTTGACGGAGATACAGCGCCATAAACAGCTTGACCATGGCGCTCACTCGATTAATAAAAATCAGTGATGCAAGCACCCAAGCCACTTGACTGAAATAATGATTAAGTCGAGAGGCAAAGAAATTAAACCTAACCATATAGCGAATCCAAATCCCGAAACACCGCCCCATCTATTCCGCTTGACTCGAACGGAATATCTAAGCGCGCAACATTATTTGCATCGTAAAAATATAGCGCCTTTAACGACTTACACCCAGCCTCTATTAACAGAGGGTTATTTATTAAAAAATACCTGACTGAGGGGCTAAGTGCTGCCATCCGAATAAGCAAACGCCAATCACCGAAATTATTTTCCGGAATAACAGCTCTCGTACCAAACCGTTTTTTATATTGAAACGTCCCCTTAGTCAGAAATGGCTCGCACCCCTGAAAATCAACATAGTCAATAGCTGAACTATTCGCCGCCCACTCTATAATTGAGTGATAAACAAAGTTTTGAGAGCCGTTAACCCGATAAGTACCGCTCCCATTTTTAACTCCGATTAGCCGAGCATTTAGTATCCGACCAGACTTATCAATTTGCGAAACGCTTCCCGCGACCCACTCCTTGGCATCGTATATCCGAAACAACACGCCTTGTTTGAACAAGCGAGCGTATGCTTCTTTTTCCTCGACGCTACGCGCCAGATCTCCATAGCGACTCTTCATCGTTGGCAAATGCATCGAGTGATAAAACTCAAAAAAATCATGATCTTCAAACGAAACATTGTAATGAAATCCCTGAGCGACACATTGCTCTCGCCGCTTACCCTCTCTCTTAGACAGCTGGCTCTTTATGTCATCCCAGGGTCCAGACACATCAACCGCCTGATGGATACGACTTACCCCCACAACATCACTGTCCAGCGCAAAGTGGCTAATGATCGTCTTAGGGGCCATTAGACATAACATCTCGCTTTTGACTATTTGCAGAAAGCATTCAAGCTCCCTCCATTCAAAAGCGCCTTGACGGACTACAGATGAACGTTCGAAAAAACGCTCTTCTATAAACGGCGCAATATAGACCAACCCCTCTCTGACACCCACATATGTAATTTCAGCCTCTTCACCTAATACAGAGTACCCCTTGACAACGCGAAAATGGCATAACTTATCTACCGACATACTCACAACCCAACTTTATGCTTAACGCTAGCGAAAAAAAGCCAGCATTTCTTCAGCAGTGTTTATATAAGTCAAACCATTTGTAGGGATGCGTTTATAATCCTGACATGAGTAGGAGCCAGAAGCATGTATGGTACATCCGTTACTCGGCGTTAATAATCCACGATCAATTGCATTCAAACACCCGCAGAGCGCCATGACTAATGACCACTCCTTGAGATCCCGAGGGTCTGAGGGTAGCTTCACCGGGGTATTCGCTAATAATTGCACGCACTCGCTATAACGCTGCAAGCATTCATGAAGAGATACAACAATACCTGAACCGCCGCCTTCTCTTATTGCTGCAGTCATCTCATCAGCAGTAGTAGGCTGATGTGTATAAAAAGTTGGTTCAAGGACCTCACTTGGACTCCAAGTCGTAGTAGGGAAATGTGGGGATGCTGATTGCCCCCATAGTCCGCCGACCAAACGTGAATAGCGAGGCGTAGACGTTCCGGAAAAATCACCATCCAGCATGTGGAGTACCATGTCACTTGTAGCCAAATGCTGGACCAATAGAAATGATGGCGATGCTACAGCGTGTTTGTTCTCCCTTAAAAATTTTACCCCTGACAAATAGCCTAAGAGTCCATATGCGCTTGAGACTGCATGCACATGTACTGTTTTTCTGCCCACATCCCAGGCGTCTCCGTATTCGAAGTCAAAAAAAGCTCGGGTTTGGTCAGAAAAGCGGTAGTTTTCAAGGCGTAGCGAATGCCATAACTTTAGGTCGCTGATCCCTGCCTTAGAAAACGCCTCCTTAAAATCCTGACCGATCACCTTCACTCGTTCTGGCGAGTCCGTATCTAGCACGAAAATTGGATTTAGAGCACGAAGCCTCGGGTTGTCATATAGTTCTGTAGATCTAAGTTTTTCGACAGTTTGGGTTGGGGTCAGTGTAATAATCCTCAGTTGTGTTTCATCAACCAATTTTGCTTGCAGGGCACGCAGTACAGCGTCGCGCAATGCTATTGCCTTATTTCCCGAGGAAGGTGAAAACAGTAAAATCCTCTCCCCTGTTTTCTGGATATGACAGATCGCGCGAGCAACTATCAGGGTCGATGCAAGTGTTTTCGTTGTTTGTGTATTTGGATTTCCTCTCAGATCAAGTAAGCGTAGTGGTACGTCCCTATACGCTCCAAGCTCAAAAAACTGCGCTGTCGCTACTGAAAGAAATTGGCGCATAGGCTCATTTAATAACGGCAGTTCCATTGAAGGTTCGAACCCGCCATTAGAGCTAGGCGATTCAAAACCGGCAGAACTTTGTGAAAGTAAATCGTAGTAGCGTTCTAGAATAGCGACCCTTTCATTGACTCTTCCTTCCACGCTTCTTAACGCCGCTGCCGGGTTAGCATTATCCATCTGTAGTTACTCCATAAAATAGGGTAGCGCGACATGGAAGCTAGACGTAGGAAAAACCCTTGTCATCATGAAAATCAAGACGAACAAAGAAATAGAATAGAGCTACTTATATGAAGGATTTGGACTACTGCTTTATAAGAAAAAAACCACAGATAAATATTTAGAAAACCACTATGGCACTCATCGGGAGGTCCCACAAAAAAGGGCGAAGCCATCACAGCTTCGCCCTTCTCCTTACCGCTCAGACCTTAATGGTGCTCGCGAGTAGCCCGGAATTTCACATCCGGCCAACGCTCTTCCATCAGCGCCAGGTTGACCCGTGTCGGCGCCAGGTAGGTCAGGTGACCACCGCCGTCGACCGCCAGGTTTTCCACAGCCTTGTTGGAGAACTCTTCCAACTTCTTCTTATCGCTGCAATCGATCCAGCGCGCCGAGTACACGGTGATTGGCTCGTAGGAGCATTCGACCTTGTATTCCTCTTTCAAGCGGCTGGCGACCACATCGAACTGCAGCACGCCGACAGCGCCGAGGATGATGTCGTTGCTGCGCTCGGGGAAGAACACCTGGGTGGCGCCCTCTTCCGCCAGTTGCTGCAGGCCTTGGCGCAGTTGCTTGGATTTCAGCGGGTCACGCAGGCGTACGCGGCGGAACAGTTCCGGGGCGAAGTGCGGGATACCGGTGAAGCCCAGCGCTTCGCCTTCGGTGAAGGTGTCGCCAATCTGGATGGTGCCGTGGTTGTGCAGGCCGATGATGTCGCCGGCGTAAGCCTCTTCGAGTTGTTCACGCTCGGAGGAGAAGAACGTCAGGGCGTCGCCGATGCGTACGTCCTTGCCGGTGCGCACGTGGCGCATCTTCATGCCTTTTTCGTATTTGCCGGAGCAGATACGCATGAAGGCGATACGGTCGCGGTGTTTCGGGTCCATGTTCGCCTGGATCTTGAACACGAAACCGGTGAATTTCTCTTCGACCGGCTCAACCGTGCGCTCGTTGGCCACACGGGCCAAAGGCTTCGGCGCCCAGCCCACGACGGCGTCGAGTACATGGTCGACACCGAAGTTGCCCAACGCGGTACCGAAGAACACCGGAGTCAGTTGGCCGTCGAGGAATTCCTGCTGATTGAACTCATGGCAGGCGCCCTGCACCAGTTCCAACTGGTCGACAAAACGGTCGTACTCGTCACCCAGATGGGCGCGGGCTTCGTCCGAGTCGAGTTTCTCGATGATCTTGGTTTCGGTGCGTTCGTGACCGTGGCCGGCGGTGTAGACAATGATGTAGTCATCCGCCAGGTGGTACACGCCCTTGAAGTCGCGGTAGCAACCAATCGGCCAGGTTATCGGCGCGGCCTTGATCTTCAGGACTGCTTCGATTTCATCCAACAGCTCGATCGGGTCGCGGATATCGCGGTCGAGTTTGTTGATGAAGCTGACGATAGGTGTATCGCGCAGGCGGCATACGTCCATCAACGCGATGGTCCGTGGCTCAACGCCCTTACCGCCGTCGAGGACCATCAAGGCCGAGTCCACCGCAGTCAGGGTGCGGTAAGTGTCTTCGGAGAAGTCTTCGTGGCCCGGGGTGTCGAGCAGATTGACCATGTGGTCGCGATACGGGAATTGCATGACCGACGTGGTAATGGAAATACCCCGTTGTTTCTCCATCTCCATCCAGTCGGATGTCGCATGGCGGTCGGATTTGCGGGATTTCACCGTGCCGGCCACAGCGATCGCCTTGCCCATCAGCAGGAGCTTCTCGGTGATGGTGGTTTTACCGGCATCGGGGTGGGAAATAATAGCGAAAGTGCGGCGTTTCGCGACTTCGGCGGCCTGGTGGGTCATGGGAAATCGCCTGGCAGGTGAGTCAAAAAAGGGCGGCGAGTATAGCGCAAACCCCGGGGGCCGGACCACCGTTCACCCGATTGGGGGTGGCTAAATGCTGCCAAGTATGGAACCTTTTAAAAGGTAGAGACGTCCACTCCCCTGCTACCGCACTCGGAACAGGGGCTGATAAATCAGCAAGTTAGCCTGACGAGGCTGCGCTCATGGCTCGGATTGATACCGCGTTGCCGGTATGGACGAGCTGCTTTTCGCGACCACATTCGCCGACAGCCAGGAATGGCATTGCCGCTCGGAAATGTGTTCGCCGACAAAAGAAAAAAGGAGTCCGCCTGTGGCTATTCGCTATGGCAAAGGGCTGATAGGAGGAGTGGTTGTCGTCGCTCTCCTGGCCCTGCTGGTCCACTGGATCGGCATCAACACGATCGAACTGTACCGCGACGATTTGTTGTTTTACCTGCAAGCTCATTTGATCCTTGTTCTAGTGTCCATGCTGGCGGCCCTGATTGTGGGCATCCCCGCCGGTATCCTGCTCAGCCGACCGAACATGGTCGGGCGCGCAGAACGCTTCATGCAGATCTTCAACATCGGTAACACCGTCCCTCCCCTGGCCGTACTGGCCATCGCCCTCGGCGTCCTCGGCATCGGCAGTGGTCCGGCCATCTTCGCGTTGTTTCTCGCGTCCCTCCTGCCCATCGTGCGCAACACCTACGAAGGCCTGAAAAACGTTCAAGGCTCACTGAAAGAAGCGGCCACCGGCATCGGCATGACGCCTCGCCAAGTGCTGTTTCGCGTGGAATTGCCCAACGCCGTGCCGATCATCATCGGCGGCGTGCGCGTGGCCCTGGCGATCAATGTGGGTACTGCGCCGCTCGCGTTCCTGATTGGTGCAAACAGCCTCGGCAGTCTGATCTTCCCCGGCATCGCCCTGAACAATCAGCCGCAATTGCTGCTCGGCGCCGCGTGCACCGCGTTGCTGGCCTTGCTGCTTGACGGTCTGGTGACCATGGCCAGCCGCCTCTGGCTGGAACGCGGGTTGCGTCCGTCTTAAGGCTTTGCAAAGGAATTCACATGAAAAAACTGACCTTGATATTGAGCTGCGCCCTGCTGTTGGCAGGTATTGCGCAAGCCGCTGAAAAACCGGTGATCCGCATCGGCGCACGGGTGTTCACCGAACAGACCCTGCTGGCCGAAATCACTTCCCAGTACCTGCGCACCAAGGGTTACGACACCCGCGTGACCGGCGGCCTGGGCAGCAACCTGGCGCGCAGTGCCCAGGAAAGCGGGCAACTGGATCTGATCTGGGAATACACCGGCGTGTCGCTGGTGGCCTACAACCACATCGACGAGAAGCTCAACAGCGAACAGTCCTACGCTCGGGTCAAAGAACTCGACGCGAAAAAAGGCCTGGTCTGGCTCTCGCCATCGCGCTTCAGCAACACCTACGCACTGGCACTGCCAGAGAAAGTGGCTGAAGAGCATCCTGAGATCAACAGCATCAGCGACCTCACCAAAGCCATGGCGCAAGACACCAAGGAACACCGCTTGGTGGCCCTGGACACCGAGTTCGCCAACCGCTCCGACGGCTTGGCCGGCATGGTCAAGCTGTATGACATGAACCTGACCCGCAAGAACACGCGGCAGATGGACGCCGGCCTGGTCTACACCGCCTTGCGTAATGGCCAGGTGTTTGCCGGTTTGGTCTACACCACCGACGGTCGCCTGAACGCCTTCAAGCTCAAGCTGCTGGCGGATGACATGCACTACTTCCCGGACTACACCGCCGCGCCGGTGGTGCGTCAGGAATACCTCGACAAGCACCCGCAACTGGCTGCCGAGCTCAAGCCGCTGGCCACTCTGTTCGACGACGAAACCATGCGCCAGCTGAATGCGCGGGTCGACGTCGACCATGAAAGCCCATCCGCTGTTGCCGCCGATTTCCTGCGCCAACATCCCATCAACTAAGAAGGAGAAGACATGGAATTCCTGAACGCCTTTTCCCATCTTGATTGGGCCCAAGTCCTGCACCTGACCTGGCAGCACATCACCCTGGTCGGCATCGCGGTAATTCTGGCAATTGTCGTGGGTGTGCCCCTGGGCGTGCTGATGACGCGCTTCCCGACCTTGGCTGGCCCGCTGCAAGCCAGCGCAACGGTACTGCTGACCGTACCGTCCATCGCGCTGTTCGGCCTGCTGCTGCCGTTCTACTCGAAGTTCGGCCAGGGCCTGGGACCGATGCCGGCGATCACCGCCGTGTTCCTCTACTCCCTGTTGCCGATCATGCGTAACACCTACTTGGCGCTGACCGGCGTCGAACCGGGCATTCGCGAGGCCGCCAAAGGCATCGGCATGACCTTCGGCCAGCGCCTGCGCATGGTCGAACTGCCCATCGCCGTGCCGGTGATCCTCGCCGGTGTGCGCACCGCCGTGGTGATGAACATTGGCGTCATGACCATCGCCGCCACCATCGGCGCCGGTGGCCTGGGTGTACTTATTCTGGCTTCCATCAGCCGCAGCGACATGTCGATGCTGATCGTTGGCGCAGTGCTGGTCAGTCTCCTGGCCATCTTCGCCGACCTGCTTTTGCAATGGCTGCAACGCTCGCTGACTCCAAAAGGACTGCTCAAATGATCGAACTTCAAAACCTGACCAAGACTTTTCAAAGCAACGGCAAAACTGTTTCGGCCGTGAACGACGTAAGCCTGACCGTCAACGAAGGCGAGATTTGCGTATTCCTCGGCCCTTCGGGCTGCGGTAAGAGCACAACGCTGAAAATGATCAACCGCCTGATCAAGCCGACCTCGGGCAAGATCCTGATCAACGGCGAAGACACCACCGACCTCGACGAAGTGACCCTGCGTCGCAACATCGGCTATGTGATCCAGCAGATCGGCCTGTTCCCGAACATGACCATCGAGGAAAACATCGTGGTCGTGCCCAAGCTGCTGGGTTGGGACAAGCAAAAATGCCACGACCGCGCCCGCGAGTTGATGAGCATGATCAAGCTGGAGCCTAAGCAGTATCTGCACCGCTATCCGCGTGAACTGTCGGGCGGCCAGCAACAGCGGATCGGCGTGATTCGCGCACTGGCGGCCGATGCGCCGTTGCTGCTGATGGATGAGCCATTCGGCGCGGTCGACCCGATCAACCGCGAGATGATCCAGAACGAGTTCTTTGAGATGCAACGCGCGCTGAACAAGACCGTGATCATGGTCAGCCACGACATCGACGAAGCCATCAAACTGGGTGACAAGATCGCGATCTTCCGCGCCGGCAAGCTGCTGCAGATCGACCATCCGGATACGCTGCTGGCGCACCCGGCCGATGAGTTCGTCAGCAACTTCGTCGGCCAGGACAGCACCCTCAAGCGCCTGCTGCTGGTGAAGGCCGAAGACGCGGCGGACAACGCCCCGTCGGTGAGCCCGGAAACCCCGGTGGCCGATGCCCTGGAGCTGATGGACGAAACCGACCGCCGCTATGTGGTCGTCACCTGCGCCGAGAACAAAGCGCTGGGTTATGTACGACGTCGCGACCTGCACCGTCAGACCGGCACTTGTGGCCAGTACCTGCGCGAATTCAACGCCACGGCGGCGTATGACGAGCACTTGCGCATCCTGTTGTCGCGTATGTACGAGTTCAACCGTTCGTGGCTGCCGGTGATGGATGCCGAGCGGGTGTTCCTGGGTGAAGTGACCCAGGAGTCGATTGCCGAGTACCTGAGCTCCGGTAAGTCCCGTGGGGGCAAGACCAGTATCGTTTCGCCGGCTGAGACAGCCTTGAGCTGATGCACAGTTAGACCCATTCACGCTGAAACGGCCCATCACTGTTCGAGTTTTCCACAAACCCGGCAGTGCATGAGCCGAGTCAGGACGCGATAAGCCGCGCAAATCTCATTCTAACTAAGCCTTAAAGACTGTCAGAACTCACAGGTTCCAAGGATTCAGGAATAGGTTCCAATGCGCCTCGACACATCGAAACGCTCTTGCACCTAACGTCTTGAACCTACGAGGCTCCCTATGAGTACGAAAGAATCGGCCACTCCAATTTCTGGGGAAGAATCCCGGGCCCCAGCGGCAATGATCATCGGTGGAATCGCTGATCCACAGCGTGTCAAACAAGGCAACGACTTCACATTGACGATCGCTGCCCAGCTCGTGGACGAACGCGGCACCGCGATTCCAAACGTCACCACAACCTGGAGTACAAGCACATCAGGGGCCAGCTTCGCATCAGGCCCGGGGCCATTGAACGGTACGCTGACGGTAAGGAATGTACAGAGCACTACAAACGTTTCATTTACCGTTTCCACGGCTCAATACCCGAACATTAGGAAGACCCACAGCTTCAGCCTGATTCCGTTCTGACGGTTTGTTGGCTGACTCGCCCACGCTGATAGCCTTCGTGGCGAAGGCACTTGCTCCTTCGCCACGAAAGCGCTGAAACGCCTTCAAATTTCCCCTTTTGGGGAACATCAATCCGTCACACCTGTCGGTTACATAAGTAGCTGCACGCCATCGCGCGACGAACGCGTGCAAAAACGCGACATTTTTAGTTGATCTCAAGCCCCTCACGCCCTAAAGTTCGCGCCGAACGTCCATGCTGGAAACGATCCATCCGGCTCAAGTACTGACGACGAGACAGCAAGGCCAAGGGACGCAGTTGATCCCATGGCCTTTTTGCTTTCGGCGACATGCCTTGGGAAGTAGGCGAACCAAAGTGGGGATACGGAGGACGTTCATTTGCACCCATTGCTAATTTTAGTTTGCCCTTAGGAGTTCCCAGCATGTCGATCAACGTCGAAGATTATTTCGCGCGCGCCACTTTTGACAAACTGAAGGCGTTCGCCGACAAGCAAGAAACCCCGTTCGTGGTAATCGACACCGCCATGATCAGCCAGGCCTACGATGACCTGCGCGCCGGTTTCGAATTCGCCAAGGTGTATTACGCGGTCAAGGCCAACCCTGCCGTCGAGATCATCGACCTGTTGAAAGACAAGGGTTCGAGCTTCGACATCGCCTCGATCTATGAGCTGGACAAGGTCATGGACCGTGGCGTCAGCGCCGACCGTATCAGCTACGGCAACACCATCAAGAAATCCAAGGACATTCGCTACTTCTACGAGAAGGGCGTGCGCCTGTTCTCCACCGACTCCGAAGCCGACCTGCGCAATATCGCCAAGGCCGCGCCGGGTTCGAAAGTGTATGTGCGCATCCTCACCGAAGGCTCGACCACCGCTGACTGGCCTCTGTCGCGCAAGTTCGGCTGCCAGACCGACATGGCCATGGACCTGCTGATCCTCGCCCGTGACCTGGGCCTGGTGCCGTACGGTATCTCGTTCCACGTAGGCTCCCAGCAGCGCGACATCAGCGTGTGGGACGCGGCAATCGCCAAGGTCAAAGTGATCTTCGAGCGCCTGAAGGAAGAAGACAACATCCACCTCAAGCTGATCAACATGGGCGGCGGCTTCCCGGCCAACTACATCACCCGCACCAACAGCCTGGAAACCTACGCTGAAGAAATCATCCGCTTCCTCAAGGAAGACTTCGGCGACGACCTGCCGGAAATCATCCTGGAGCCAGGCCGTTCGTTGATCGCCAACGCCGGTATCCTGGTCAGCGAAGTGGTGTTGGTTGCACGTAAGTCCCGTACCGCCGTCGAGCGTTGGGTGTACACGGATGTGGGCAAGTTCTCCGGCCTGATCGAAACCATGGACGAAGCCATCAAGTTCCCGATCTGGACCGAGAAGAAAGGCGAGATGGAAGAAGTGGTCATCGCCGGCCCAACCTGTGACAGCGCCGACATCATGTACGAAAACTACAAGTACGGCCTGCCGCTGAACCTGGCCATCGGTGATCGTTTGTACTGGTTGTCGACCGGTGCCTACACCACCAGCTACAGCGCAGTTGAGTTCAATGGCTTTCCGCCGCTGAAGTCGTTCTACGTGTAAGTAGCCGGCCAATAAAAAACCCATGACGTGTCATGGGTTTTTTTATGCCTGTGATTTGTCATCACCCGTTGCGTCACGCAGATAACTCACGCAACGCCGCCGTCGCCAGAAACCCTGACCGCGACGCATAGCGGTGATCCTTTTGCACTCGCTCATCAATGCGCTGCAACAACTGTTCCGGCAAAGAAGCATTGAACCGCACCGATCTCCCCAGATAAGGGGTGAGATCAAAGTCGACTATCGCCCATACGCCACCGGCAAAATCCGGGTTATCCCAATGGGCATCAACCTCCTGCGCATGGGGAAGTGTTTCCTGGTCTGCAACCAGCCCTTCCAGATGCAGTGCGAGTGCCTCACGGACATTATCCAGCGCTTCGGAAAACGACCCACCAGCCGAAAAACACCCTGGTACGTCGGGGACCGTCACGCTGTAGTCCGAGTCAGCATCTTTATGTACTACCACGGGAAACTTCATTGTTCCTCCTTTGAACGAGCCTCACAGAACTCATTCAACTCATCAATCGGGGCCATCACTTGAGACCTGCTGACTTGAAAATACTGTGCAAAGTGCCCTTTGCAATTTCCGACTTGGGATGAGGAACGGTCACTCGCCCTCGCTTCACCGGGTGCTTGAACTGGTGATGACTGCCCTTTACTGCCACCTCAAACCAACCATCCGCAACCAGCAGCTCAATCACCTCTCGACTTCTCATCGCCTCACCCTTCAGTGTGTATATTACACACCGCCATTAGGCAATGCGCTTTTTTATACACACGAGACACACCAATGAAAAAGCCCGCTTAACGTATAAGCAGGCTCGTGTGAGGCAATGATGACGATGTGTAAATCCTTTTCGCCAGCGAAGTAATGTCAGTTTCTATGCCACGGACTGTTAAAAGCTTTTGTGCACTATGAAAGCATCGCAGCCCGCTGTTGATAGGCCTGCGCCATCGCACGAATACGCGGATCATTCGCCGCTGCCAGCGCCTTGTGCGCCGTGCGCAGGAACTTCAGATTACCGCCCGCCAACGCCTTGCGCAGCCACTCCAGCGCCGCCTCGATCTGGCCTCTGTCAGCCAACACCGCCGCATAACTGAACTGCCCGCGAAAATCCCCGCCTTCGGCTGAGCGGCGGTACCACTCAACGGCTGCATCCAGGTCCTTCGGGCAAAACTGGCCTTCTTCCAGGTAGCGCCCCAGCAGGTTCATCGACTTGGCGTGCCCCTGCTCCGCCGCCTGGCGATAACGCATCAGTGCTTGCTGCTGATCTTCAGCAACACCACGGCCGGTCGCCAGTAAGTTGGCGTAGTTGTACTGCCCCCAATCCAATCCGGCCTGCGCCGCCAAGCGGTACTCCCGCACCGCCGCCGCTTCATCGACGGCACAGCCCCAGCCATGCTCAAGGCAACGCCCGGCCATATTACGAGCCATCAAATGCCCGCTCTGAGCCGCAATGCGGAACCAGCGCAATGCCAGCGCTTCATCGCGTGCAATGCCGCGTCCCTCCAGCAGGATTTGCCCGAGCAAGGCCTGGGCATCCACCACACCTTCCTTCGCTGCGATCAGAATCGCCTGGGCGGCGCGTACCGGTGAGTCGTCGAGCATGCCTTGCAGTTGTTCGACGTTGAGCACCTCTTCGCGGCGCAATAGGAAGCCCATGCTCAGACCTCTACCCAGCGACGCAGCAGGTTGTGATAGGTGCCGGTGAGCTGAATCAGCGCGGGATGATCGGGCACGTCGCGGGTCAGTTGCTGGATCGCGCCGTCCATCTCGAACAGCAACGTGCGCTGGCTGTCTTCGCGCACCAGGCTTTGGGTCCAGAAGAACGAGGCATAGCGCGCGCCACGGGTTACGGCGTTGACTTTGTGAAGGCTGGAGCCGGGGTACAGCACCATGTCGCCGGCGGGCAACTTGACCCGTTGCAGACCGAAAGTGTCCTGGATCTCCAGTTCGCCGCCGTCGTATTCATCCGGGTCGCTGAAAAACAGCGTGGATGAAAGGTCGGTGCGCACCCGCTCGTGACTGCCTTTAGGCTGACGCACGGCGTTGTCGATATGGAAGTCGAAACTGCCACCGGCGGTGTAGCAGTTCAGCAACGGAGGGAACACCTTGTGTGGTAACGCCGCTGACATGAACAGAGGGTTTTGCCACAAACGTTCGAGCATCGCCGCGCCGATTTCCTTGGCCAGCGGGTGGCCTTCGGGCAATTGCAGATTGTGTTTGGCTTTGGCGGACTGATGCCCAGCGGTAATTTTTCCGTCGGCCCAATCGGCACTTTCCAGGGCTTGGCGGATGCGCTGCACTTCCTCGCGAGAGAACAGGCCGGGAATGTGCAGCAGCATGGGGCAATACCTGTAGGCAGAGAGGCGCCAATGGTATTGATTCTTATCCGCCCTGTAAAACGCCATGACGGACGAGTCTGTAAAAACCGTAAGCCAAAAGTGTAAAGAATGTAAATTCAGCGCAATTAGCAATGTATCGCAATTGATATGAATACTTGTTCACCCTATATTCCGCGGCCTCACATCCTTGGGGAAAGGACACGTCATGTCGCGCACTACGCTAAAAACAACTGCCAGTTCACCGCGTTTGCTGGCCTCGGCCATCGGCGTCGCCCTCGGTGCCAGTTCTGTCGCCCATATGGCGCAAGCGGCCGAAGACACAGAACAAAAAGGCCAGCGCAACAGCATCTCCCTGGGCGCCACCAGCATCACCGGGGAAGAACAGGACGCCACCTCCTACCAGGTCGAGAAAGCCTCTTCGCAGAAATACACTGCGCCTCTGGTGGACACGCCACGTTCCGTCACCGTCGTGCCGCAACAAGTACTCAAGGACACCGCCGCTACCTCGTTGCAGGATGCCTTGCGCACCGTACCGGGCATTACCTTCGGCGCCGGCGAAGGCGGCAACCCTCAAGGTGACCGTCCATTCATCCGCGGCTTCGATGCCCAGGGTGACACCTACCTGGACGGTGTTCGCGACACCGGCGGCCAGAGCCGTGAGATTTTCGACATCGAGTCCATTGAAGTCAGCAAAGGCCCGAACTCCTCTTTCGGCGGTCGTGGCTCGGCCGGTGGCAGCCTCAATCTGGTGAGCAAAACCCCGCAAGCCCGGGACTTCACCAACGGCGGTTTCACCTACGGTTCCGACCAGACCCGTCGCTACGTGCTCGATGTAAACCGCCAGTTCCTCGACGACAGCGCCGCGTTCCGCCTGAACCTGATGACCCATGAGCAGAACGTGGCCGGCCGTGACGCCGTGAATTACGACCGTTGGGGCGTGGCCCCGTCGCTGACCTTTGGCCTGGGCACCCCGACCCGCGTCAACCTCAGCTACTACCACATGGAAAGCAACGACCTGCCGGATTCGGGCATTCCCTACGGCTATAGCTCGTCGACCGCCACCACCCACGGCCATGACAAGCCCACCGACGGCGGCGACAGCAATAACTTCTACGGTCTCAAGGATCGTGACTTCCGAAAGACCCGCGCCGACATCAGCACAATCTCCATTGAGCACGACCTGAACGACGACATGACGCTGAAAAACACCCTGCGCCATGGCAGCACCGGCCAGGACTACGTCCTTACCCAGCCCGACGACAGCCAGCGCAACGTCAACCGTTTCGGTACCGTTTGGCGCCGCGCCAACACCCGCGTGTCGACCACCACGACCACCACCAACCAGACCGACCTGTTCGGCAACTTCCAGGCCCTGGGCTTCAAGCACAGTTACTCCACCGGTCTGGAATTCACCGGCGAAGAAACCCGCGTCAGCGGTTACACCGTCAGCCCGAACACCAACCCGACCTGTACCGTGGCCGCCGGCAGCCTGGGCGGTCAGTGCACCTCGCTGAGCAACCCGAACCCGGATGACGCATGGACCGGCAGCATCGCGCGCAACTACAACGGCACCAACACCAAGGCCACCAGCCGCGCCGCCTACGTGTTCGACACCATTGAGCTGGACCCGAAATGGTTGCTGAACGTCGGCCTGCGCTACGACACCTTCGACACCGAAGCCAACACCAATGCCGTGCCCTCCTCGACGGTCAAGGCACGCAGCAAGGTCAAGGACGACAGCCAGTTCTTCAACTGGCAAGCCGGTCTGGTCTGGAAGCCGTTGGACAACGGCAGCATCTACACCTCCTACGCCACTTCGGCATCGCCGGCCGGCGGCCTGGTGGGTGAAGGCGTCGACAACAACGCGATCCCAACCGGTATCAACACCAGCGACCTGAAACCCGAAGAAACCGTCAACTACGAGCTGGGCACCAAGTGGGACCTTTTCCACAACCGCCTGTCCCTGGCTGCAGCGGTGTTCCGCACCGAGAAGAAAAACACCCGCATCCTGGTGGATTCCAACACCTACGAAACCGCGGGCGAGTCGCGAGTCGATGGCCTGGAACTGTCGGCCAGCGGCAAGATCACCGATCAATGGCAAGTGTTCGCCGGCTACAGCTACCTGCAAGCCGAACTGGTTGACCCAGGCAAAAACGGTAACCGCCAGGGCGTGGTCCAGGCCGGTTCCAACAAAGGCAACCAAATGCCCAACACCCCGAAGAACGCCTTCAGCCTGTGGACCACGTACGACGTAACGCCGAAGCTGACCGTCGGCGGTGGCGCGTTCTACGTCGACCAGGTTTATGGCGATGCGGCCAACACCGTGTACGTGCCGTCCTACACTCGCTACGACGCCATGGCCAGCTACAAGCTGACCAAAAACGTCGACCTGCAGTTGAACGTGCAAAACCTCACGGACAAGACTTATTACGACAAGGCCTACGCCTCGCACTTCGCCAACCAGGCGGCTGGGCGCACGGCGCTGGTGTCCACCAGCTTCCACTTCTAAACACCGCTCCACATAGCAAAAAGCCCCACGCATCGGATGCGTGGGGCTTTTGCGTGTTAAACAGAATGTTTCTCGACAGGCCACGGCATAATGCGCGCCGTGCCCTACATACCCAGATAGACGAGGCGGTCAGACGTGTTGAAGAAAACCCTGTTCCAGTTGCACTGGTTTTTCGGCATTACTGCCGGGCTGGTGCTGGCCTTGATGGGGATCACCGGGGCTGCGGTCTCGTTCCAGGATGAACTACTGCGGGCTCTCAACCCCCACGTACTGAGCGTAGAAAAACGCGAAGCCGGCGTGCTTCCGCCTGCCGAACTGGTGCGCAAACTGGAAGCCACCGAAGGCAAGACCGTGTCCATGCTGTTCGTGGAAAGCGAAAGTGGCAACGCCGCGCGCGTGTTCTTTACCCCACCGCCGGGTGAGCGACGTGGCCAACTGCGCTACTTCGATCCCTACACCGGCGACTACATGGGCGACGCGGTTGGCCAGGACTTCTTCGGTTTTATCCTGCAACTGCACCGCTTCCTCGCCATGGGTGAAACCGGGCGAAATATCACGGGCGCCTGCACGCTGATCCTGGTGTTTTTCTGCCTGTCCGGCCTGTACCTGCGCTGGCCGCGCCAGGTGGCAAACTGGCGTGTGTGGCTGACCTTGGACTGGCGCAAAAAAGGCCGCAGTTTCAACTGGGACCTGCACTCGGTATTCGGCACCTGGTGCCTGCTGGCGTACTTGCTCGCGGCGCTCACCGGGTTGTCCTGGTCCTATGACTGGTACAGCCAGGGCCTGAACAAACTGCTGTCCGATGCGCCGCAAACCGAGCGGATGCGCAAGCGCGGCCCGCCGCCGGAAGGCCCAGCACCGGTAGCCAACTATGACGCGATGTGGAGCAGCATCTACAGCCAGGCCGGCCCGGGTTTGAATGCCTATAACATCCGCATGCCCGCCGTTGCAGGGCAACCGGCGACCGTCTACTACCTGCTGAAAGACTCGCCCCATGACCGTGCCCTCAACCAGATCAACCTGGACCCGGCCACCGGCGAGGTCAAATCCCATGACCAGTACGCCAGCAAAAGCTTCAAGGCGCAGTTGCTGACCAGCATCTATGCGCTGCACACCGGCAGTTACTTCGGCCTGGCCGGGCGAATCATCCTTACCGTCAGCTCATTGCTGATGCCGCTGTTCTTCATCACTGGCTGGTTGCTGTACCTGGACCGTCGCCGCAAAAAACGCCAGGTGCGCGACGCCCGCAACGGCCTAAGCGCCAACCACAGCGACGCTCCGGCCTGGCTGATCGGCTTTGCCAGCCAGAGCGGGTTTGCCGAGCAACTGGCCTGGCAGACCGCCGGACAATTGCAGGCAGCTGGCCTGCCAGTGAAAGTGCAGTCCTTGGGCAGTGTGAGCCAGGACGACCTGCGCCAATCAGAAAATGCGCTGTTCGTGGTCAGCACCTTCGGCGACGGCGAAGCCCCGGACAACGCCCGTGGTTTTGAACGCTCAGTGCTCGGCCAGGACCTGTCCCTCAAGGGCCTGAATTACTCGGTGCTGGCCCTGGGTGATCGTCAGTACGAACACTTCTGCGGCTTTGCCCGGCGCCTGCATTTCTGGCTGACCAACCAGGGCGGCAACCCGCTGTTCGCCCCGGTGGAAGTGGACAGCGGCGACACGGCCGCGCTGCTGCATTGGCAACAAGAGCTCGGACAGTTAACCGGTCAGGCACCGGCCGCTGCATGGCCGACGGCCCAGTACGAACACTGGACACTCACCCAACGCAGCCTGCTCAACCGCAACAGCACGGGCTCGGACGTTTACCTGCTCGGCCTCACCCCGCCTTCGCCACAAAGCTGGCAAGCCGGCGATTTGGTAGAAGTGCTGCCCCGCAACTGCCCATGGGCCATTGAGCACTTCCTGAGTGGGCTTGGCCTTACCGGCACCGATGGCGTGTTGATCGACGGTTTGTCCACTCCACTCGCTCAAGCCCTGGCCACGCGCCAACTGCCGGGAAACCGTGCGCATCTGGTGGGCATGCATGCCCAGGCGCTGGTGAACGCATTGGCGCCCTTGGGCATGCGCGAATACTCCATCGCCTCGATTGCCAGCGACGGCGTGCTGGAGTTGATCGTGCGCCAGGAACGCCACCCCGACGGCAGCCTGGGCCTGGGTTCCGGCTGGCTCACCGAACACGCAGCCCTCGGCACGGGCATCAGCCTGCGCCTGCGGCGTAACAGTGGCTTCCACCTGCCGAACGTCCCAGTGCCGCTGATCCTGCTGGGCAATGGCACCGGCCTGGCGGGCTTGCGCAGCTTGCTCAAGGCGCGGATTGCCGATGGCCAGCAGCGCAACTGGCTGCTGTTCGGCGAACGCAATATCGCCCACGACTACCTGTGCCAGGACGAACTGCAAGGCTGGCTGGCCAGCGGTGATTTGGCGTTGCTGGACCTGGCATTCTCCCGCGATCAGGAAGAGAAGATTTACGTGCAGGACCGCCTGCGCGAATCGGCCGATGTGCTGCGCAAATGGCTGGCCGATGGCGCAGCGATTTACGTGTGCGGAAGTTTGCAGGGGATGGCGGCCGGGGTGGATCAGGCGCTGGTCGACATACTGGGAAGTGAAGCGGTGGAGCGCTTGATCGAACAAGGCCGCTACCGCCGGGATGTCTACTGATGTGATCCAATGAGGGAGGGGGCAAGCCTCCTCCCTCATTTAGAGTGCATTTCAAGTCAGACCGGTTGCAGTTTTTGCTGGAATACCGAGACCCCATCCAGGTCGCGCAAAGTCACAGTCAACTCCGCTGTCTGCCCATCAATCTGCACTTCGCCAAAAAACTGAAACCCGGCAAACGGCGAGGTGTTCTGCGCGGGTGGGGCCTTCTCGAACACCACCTCAGGGCCAAAGGTTTTATCCAAGGGGTTCGGGCCGAAGCTGCCCGCATTCAAAGGCCCGGCAACAAACTCCCAGAACGGCTCAAAATCCTGAAACGCCGCCCGATCCGGGTGATAGTGATGCGCCGCGCAGTAGTGCACATCCGCCGTCAGCCACACATGATTACGTACCTTCTGCGCGCGCAGAAATGCCAACAGTTCGGCGATTTCCAGCTCGCGCCCTTGCGCCGGGCCGGGGTCACCATTGGCAATCGCCTCCCAGCGCGGCACGCCGGGGCTGACTTCACCGTCGGGCACACCCAGGCCAATGGGCATGTCGGCGGCGATCACTTTCCATTGCGCCGTCGAAGCCTTGAGTTCGCGCTTGAGCCAGTCCAGCTGTTCGCGGCCAAGGAAGGGTTTTTCACCGCCCAGATTGTCATCGTTGCCGCCGCGATAGCTGCGCATATCCAGCACAAACACATCCAGCAGCGGCCCGTAGCTTAGCTTGCGATAAATCCGCCCGCCGCCATCGGCGCCCTGCAAACGCATCGGCGCATATTCCAACCAGGCCTGGCGCGCACGACCGACCAGGGTGTTGATGTCCTTGGTCTGGTAACGCTCATCGAGTTGCTTGCTGGGCGACCAGTTGTTCACAACCTCGTGGTCGTCCCACTGCCAGATCTGCGGCACTTCAGCATTGAAGCGGCGTACGTTTTCATCCAGCAGGTTATAGCGGTAGTTGCCGCGGTATTCGTCGAGGGTTTCAGCAACTTTGCTCTTGGCCTCGGTGGTGATATTGCGCCAGATGCGTCCGCCTTCGGTGGGCAGTTGCGCCGGCACCGGGCCGTCGGCGTAGATGGTGTCGCCGCTGTGGATAAAGAAGTCCGGCAAGCGCAGGCGCATGGCTTCGTAGATGCGCATGCCGCCGATGTCCGGGTTGATGCCGAAGCCTTGGCCGACGGTGTCGCCACTCCACACAAACCGGATGTCGCGACGCTGTTGCGGCACGCTGCGCAGGTGGCCGAACCACGGCTCGCTGGCGACACCGGTTTGCGCGTCTTCGAAGTGCACACGGTAGAAGATCGCCTGGTCGGCGGGCAGCCCGGTGAGTTCGACGCGGGCGGTGAAGTCGCTGCGGTTGTCGGCCAAAGGCGAGATGAATCGGCGTGGGTTGCTGAACACGCTGCGGGTGTCCCACTCCACCACCATCCTCGCCGGGCGGTCGCTGCGGCTCCAGATCAGGGCGCGGTCGCCCAGTAGGTCGCCGGACTGTACGCCGTCGGTGAGTTGCGGCCGGTCCTTCACCGAAGCAATCACCGCCGGCGCCAGACCCGGCAGCAAAAGGCCGGCGCCGACGACTTGCATCACACGGCGCCGGCCCAGATCGAAATGGCTCATGCAGGTGCCCTCTTGAGTATCAAAAGGGCCACTTAAGCACGCGCTTATGACACCGGTGCGACAGCCAGTTCCACCGTTTCAGGACGTTTGATCACGGCATAGACCAAACCGGTCAACAGGCTACCCGCGACAATCGCCAACAGGTAAAAGAGCGCGTGGTTGATCGCACCCGGGATCACCAGCACAAACAGCCCACCATGGGGCGCGGCGAGTTTGCAGCCGAAATACATCGACAAAGCGCCAGTCAACGCGCCACCGGCGATGCTGGCCGGGATCACCCGCAGCGGGTCTTTAGCCGCAAACGGGATCGCGCCTTCAGAGATAAAGCACAGGCCAAGGATCATCGCGGCCTTGCCGGCTTCGCGCTCGGTCTGGGCAAATTTACGACGCGCCAGGAACGTTGCGATGCCCATGCCAATCGGCGGCACCATGCCGGCCGCCATGGTCGCGGCCATCGGCGCCCCACTGGACGCTGCCAGCAAACCCACCGAAAACGCATAGGCTGCCTTGTTGATCGGCCCGCCCAGATCCACGCACATCATGCCGCCCAGCAGGATGCCCAACAGCACCGCATTGGTGGTGCCCATGGTGCTGAGGAAATCCGTGAGACTGGTCAGCATGCGCGCCACAGGCGGGCCCACCAGATAGATCATCGCCAGGCCGGTAATCAGGCTCGCCAGCAACGGGATGATCAGGATCGGCTTGAGCGCCTCCATGCTTTGCGGTAATTGCACAGCACGGGTGATCAACTTGACGCAGTAACCCGCCAGGAAACCGGCAAGGATGCCGCCGATAAACCCCGCCCCCAACGTGCCGGCCAACAGGCCGCCGATCATACCCGGTGCGATACCCGGACGGTCGGCAATCGAGTACGCGATATAACCCGCCAACAGCGGCACCATCAGCGTAAAGGCGCTGTTGCCGACGGTTTTCAACGCGGCCGCCAAAGTACCTTCCTGCTCGAACGCGTGAATGCCAAAGGCAAACGACAAAGCGATCAACAAGCCGCCCGCCACCACCATCGGCAACATGAACGACACCCCGGTGAGCAGGTGTTTGTACACGCCGGTTTTTTCTTTCTTGGCCACGGCAGCGTTGCCCGCGTTTTCCACGGCGCCTTCGGCCAAGGCCTTGTTAAGGGTCGCTTCGGATTGCTTGAGGGCAATGCCGGTGCCGCAGCGGTAGATCTTCTTGCCGGCGAAGCGCTCGGTGGCGACTTCAATGTCCGCCGCGAGCAACACCACGTCCGCGTTGGCGATAGCCTCCGGGCTCAGCGGCGTGCGTGCGCCGACCGAGCCTTGGGTCTCGACCTGCAAGTCATAGCCCAGGCGCTTGGCCGTCTGCTGCAAGGCTTCGGCGGCCATGAAGGTATGGGCCACGCCAGTGGGGCAAGCGGTAACCGCGACGATACGCGGTGCCTGCTTCGACGCCGCTGGCGCTTGGCTGGCGACATGCACCAGTGCTTCTTCAGCGCCCCGCCGCAATACCGCTTCAACATCCGCCAGCGCTTGGGCCGGCGTGCTCTGGAACACGCGCTTGCCAACAAAGCGCTGCATATCCACCGGCGTGCTGCTGACCAGCAACACCCACTCGGCAGCGTCGATGGTCGCCTGGGACAGCGCGCGTTCCGGGTGCTGCACATCCACCACTTCAACGCTGGTGCTCCAACCCTGGCGTTGCGCGGCAGCGTCCAACAAGCGGGCACACAGCACACTGGTGACCATGCCGTTCGGGCAGGCAGTAACAATGGCTAACTTCATCACAAACCCTCTTATTGTTCTGTCAGCGGGCGTACGAGGACGCCGCTTTCGAGGTGCGCCAACTGCGCGTCATCGCTGATGCCAAAACCGATCTGCGTCACCGCCATCGCAGCAATCGCAGTGGCGCGGCGCAGGGTGTGCTCGGGGGCTTCGCCGCTGAGCAGACCGTGGAGCATGCCGGCCAGCAGCGAGTCGCCGGCGCCTACGGTGCTGGCCACCGCGACCTTGGGCGGCGTCGCATGCAGTGTGGCGCCCGAGCTGTACCAGCTCACGCCTGCGGCACCGTCGGAGACCACCACATGTTCCACACCTTGTTGATGCAGTTGGCTGATGGCATCCGCAGCGTTATCCAGAGCGTCGGCGAGTTCCTCAGTATTGGGTTTGACCAACCATGGGCCCGCCTGCAAACCGGCGCGCAACGCTTCGCCGCTGGTGTCCAGCGCGACTTTCAAACCGAGGTGTTTCAACTGCACCAACACCCCATGCAACCACTGCGGGGTGACGCCGCGAGGCAAGCTGCCGGCGACCACCACCGCGTCATGCCCGGGGGCAATTCGCGTGAGTTGATCGAGCAACGCCTGTTGCGCCTGCTCACTGACCAGCGGCCCTGGCGCGTTGATGTCGGTGACCCGGCCGTCCTGCTCGGCAATCTTGATATTGCTGCGGGTTTCGCCGGGGACGCGGATAAACGCGTCAGCAAAACCACGGCGCGCGATCAGGGCCTCAAAAGCTTGAGGATTGTCCTCCCCCAGAAAGCCGCCCACGGTCACCTGATGCCCAAGATCTGCCAACACTTGCGCCACATTCACACCCTTGCCGGCGGCATGGGTGAGCACGGTGTCGCTGCGGTTGACTTCACCGGGTTCCAGGCGCGGCAGGCGCACCGTAAGGTCCAACGCCGGGTTCAGCGTCAGGCTTAGAATCCTTGCCATTTACACGGCCTCCACAAGGGCACGCACTTCAGCAGGAGAACCCACCGCCAGTGCTTTTTGCGCCAGGCCCTGGGCCTCGCTCAGACTGAATTCACGCACCCGCGCCTTCACTTCAGGAATGCTGCGGGCGGACACACTCAACTCATCCACACCCAGCCCGACCAGCACCGGCACCGCCAGCGGGTCTGCCGCCAGCTCGCCGCATACGCCGACCCATTTGCCATGGGCATGGGCCGCACGCACGGTGATATCGATCAGTTGCAGTACTGCCGGGTGCAGGCCATCGGCCTGGGCCGACAAGGTCGGGTGGCCACGGTCGATGGCCAGGGTGTACTGGGTCAGGTCGTTGGTGCCAACGCTGAAGAAGTCGACCTCTTTGGCCAGCACCGGCGCCAACAACGCAGCGGATGGCACTTCGATCATGATGCCCAGTTGCAGGTCGGCCACCGGGATTTCCAGGCGCAGGCGCTCGGTCATGTCCCGGGCTGCGCGCCATTCATCCACGCTGCCGACCATGGGAAACATGATGCGAAGGGGACGGTTATCCGCCGAGCGCAACAGCGCGCGCAATTGCGCCTCCATGATCTGCGGGCGTTGCAGCGTTAGGCGAATGCCACGCACACCAAGGAAGGGGTTTTCTTCCTCGGCAATCGGCCAGTAAGGCAACGGTTTATCGCCGCCCACATCAAGGGTGCGCACCACCAGCGGGCGCCCGTCGAGGCCGTCGAGAACGCGGCGGTATTCGGCTTCCTGGGTGGCTTCGTCCGGGGCTTGCGGGTGGGCCATGAAGATCAGTTCGGTGCGCAACAGGCCAATGCCTTCGGCGCCCTGCTCGACCGCTTTGGCAACACCTGCGCTCTCGCCAATATTGGCAAACACTTCCACGGCGTGGCCGTCACGGGTGACAGCTGGCTCGTGACGCTGGGCCGAGGCGGCTTGCAAGCGTTGTTCGCGGGTGTCGCGCTCGACGGTAGCGCGTTGCAGGGTGGCGGCGTCGGCGTCCACGTGCAGGCGACCGCGCTGGCCATCCAGCAACAGCGGCGTGCCGGAAGCCAGCAGCAACACGGCCGGACCGGCGCCGACCAGCGCGGGGATGCCAAGGGCACGGGCGACGATAGCGCTGTGGGCCGTAGCGCCACCACGGGCGGTGAGAATGCCGGCAACGCGAGCCGGGTCCAGACGGGCAACGTCTGAAGGGCCGACTTCGTCCATCACCAGGATGTAGGGCTCGGTAGGCTCTTGGGCGGTTTCGACACCGCACAGTTGGGCCAGCACCCGCCGACCAATATCACGCAGATCGGCGGCGCGTTCAGCGAGAAGAGCATCCTGCAACGACTCCTGCTGCTTGGCGGCGGCTTCGATCACGCTCATCCAGGCGGCTTCGGCGCTTTCGCCTTGCTTGAGACGGGTGTCGACTTCATCGGTGAGTTCCGGGTCGTCGAGCATTTCCTGGTGGGTGATAAAAATCTCGCGAATCGCCTTGGATTGGCTGCGCTCGATCAGGCCATGGATATCGCGGCGTACCTCAGCGAGTGCATCTTGCAGGCGCTGGCGCTCAATGGCCGAGGACTCACCGCGCAGCGGGTAATCGAACACTTGCTGGATCTGCACATGCGCAGGGCCGATGGCAATGCCGGGCGCAGCGGCGATGGCCTGGACCTGGCTGCCGGCCAGCGGTGCGCTGAGCGTGGGTTCGGCCTCAACGATGGCAGGCTGGGCGCTCGCGGTCGGCAATGGCTCGACCTCTTCACCCAGGCCCTCTTCTACTGCCGCCAACAGCGCGGGCAGCGCATCACCAGCAATGGTCGGCTCGGCGACAAACTCCAGCACCTGGCCGCGACGGGCGCCCAGGCTGAGCAACTTGCTCAGGCTCTTCACCGACACGGCGCCCACGGGGCCATCGACGATGCGCACACGGATGTCGCCTTCAAAACTTTTTGCCAATTGCGCGAGGATCTTCGCCGGCCGCGCGTGCAGGCCATGGGCGTTGGCCAGGGTGATGCGGGCGCTCGGCCAGTCCGGCGGCAGTTCACCGCCCAGCACTTCGAGTACCGCACGGCTGCTGGTGGCGCGACCCAATTCCTGCCCCCGGCCTTCGATCAACAGCGCGCACAGGCGTTCAAGCAACGCCTGATGGGCTTCGCCCAGGCTGGCCAGGCAGAACAGGCCATTGAGCGGCTGACCGAGATAGCGCATGGGTTTGTCGGGCGTGACGAACGCCAGACCAGGGCGCTTGACCGTCTGCTCGCTGTGCAACCACCACAAGCCATCGCCCAGGGGCAACGCATCGACCTGCTGCAACACAGCGGCGAAACCATTGCTCACACAATCGGCCTGGCGCAACAGGCGTGCGCCTCTCCAGACAAGCTCTTCGAAGTCATCGGCGGACACGCCCAGGCTGATCATCTGCGCGTCCAGCGCCAGCTCCTGCGGGGCGCCTTGCAGCAGTTTCAGCAACGCTTCAGCGCTGCCAGCACGGCGCAAGGCCTGGCCCAGATCGGTTTCACCGAGGGCGCGGGTGAGCAGTTGCAGCAGGCGTAGGTGTTCATCGGACTTGGCGGCAATGCCGATGGCCAGGTAGACAATCTGACCGTCGCCCCAGTCCACCCCTTCGGGGAACTGCAACAGGCGCACGCCGGTGGAAAACACTTGGTCGCGGGTTTCGGGAGTGCCGTGGGGGATGGCAATACCCTGGCCGAGAAAGGTCGAGCCTTGGGCTTCACGGGCTTGCAAGCCGCTGAGGTATCCCTCGGCGACCAGGCCATCAGCCACCAGTTTGTCAGCGAGCAGGTGCAAGGCAGCAGATTTATCCGCAGCCACTTGGCCCATGGATATCTGCTCTACAGTGAGCTCAAGCATGCCGTTCTCCTAGTTAGTGCAATGGGTGCACTAGGTATTGTTTTGAATAAAACAGTGTAGAGGCGTTCGGTAATAACTGACTGAGTAGTCAATTGGCAGTAGGCACTCAGTAGCGAACGTCGTAAAAATACGCTGGCTGAAACGTTTAATCTAGAATTTAAGGCAGATTACGCGTTAATTGTGCATCCTTGAAGGACCACTCGGCACTTGAGCTGGAACATGGGTCGTAGGCTGGAATCGGTTACGATTGGAAAAAATGTCGGGGCAAGCTCCAAAAAACAAGGAAATCCCGGTTTGAAACTCAGTGATATCGCGCGTCTAGCCGGTGTGTCCGTGACCACCGCCAGCTACGTCATCAATGGCAAGGCCGAACAGCAACGCATCAGCAACGCCACCGTTGAGCGAGTGCGTGCCGTGGTCGAAGCCCATGGTTTTACGCCCAACCCCCAAGCCGCCGGGCTGCGAAGTCGGCACACGCGCACCTTGGGCTTTATTCTGCCCGACTTGGAAAACCCCAGTTACGCACGAATCGCCAAGCTATTGGAACAAGGCGCCCGCGCGCGCGGCTACCAGTTGCTGATCGCCAGTTCCGACGATGAGGCGGACAGCGAGCGCCAACTGCTGCAACTGTTCCGCGCGCGGCGTTGCGATGCGTTGTTCGTGGCCAGTTGCCTGCCCGCCAGCGATAACAGCTACCGCGAGCTGCAAGCCAAAGGTTTACCGGTGATCGCTATCGACCGGGTGATGGAACCAGACCAGTTCTGCTCAGTGGTCAGCGACGACCGCCAGGCGTGCCAACAACTGACCAGCAGCCTGCTGCAACCACTGCCCAAACAGATCGTGCTGATCGGCGCACGGCCTGAGCTGAACATCAGCCAGGAGCGTGCCGATGGTTTTCGTGAAGCGCTGCAAGGCTTCACAGGCGAGGTGATCGTCGAACACGGCGAATCCTTCAGCCGTGATTGCGGCAGACAGTTGATGGAACAACTACTGCAACGACTGGGGCATTTGCCTGACGCACTGGTGACCACGTCCTACGTGCTCTTGCAGGGTGTGTTTGACGCGCTGCATGACTTCCCACTCAAGTCGCGCCCGCTGCGCTTGGGCACCTTTGGTGACACCCAACTGCTGGATTTTCTGCCGCTGCCGGTCAACGCCATGGCCCAGCAACATCAACTGATTGCCGACGCTGCCTTGCGCCTGGCCTTGGCCGCGATTGAAGAAGAACAGTACCAACCGGGCGTGCATGCGATCGGCCGGACCTTCAAACAGCGGATCCACGAGGCCTGAGCGTGGAGCTGATCGACACCCATACCCACTTGGACTTCCCGGACTTCGACAACGATCGCCCGCAAGTCCTCGCCCGCAGCCGTACACTCGGGGTGCAACGCATGGTGGTGTTGGGGGTGTATCAGCAAAATTGGCAGCGACTGTGGGATCTGGTGCAGGCGGATGAAGGATTGTTCGCGGCTTTCGGCTTGCACCCGGTGTACCTGGACGACCACCGTCCCGCCGACCTCACGGCATTGGGCGACTGGCTGAGCCGCCTGCACGGCCACCGGCAACTGTGTGCGGTGGGCGAAATTGGCCTGGATTACTTCCTTGAACACCTGGACCGCGAACGCCAGCAGAGCCTGTTCGAAGCCCAGCTCAAACTGGCCGTGGACTTCCAACTGCCGGCGCTGCTGCACGTACGCCGCAGCCACGCAGCCGTGATCGCCACCCTCAAGCGCATCCGCCTGCCACGAGGTGGCATCATCCACGCGTTCGCCGGAAGCCGGGAGGAAGCCCACGAGTACATCAAGCTGGGCTTCAAGCTCGGCCTCGGCGGTGCCGCCACGTGGCCCCAGGCTTTGCGCATGCACAAGGTGCTGGCGCAATTGCCGCTGGACGCGGTGGTACTGGAAACCGACGCCCCCGACATGGCACCGGCCATGTACCCAGGCCAGCGCAATAGCCCTGAGCACCTGCCCGAGATCTGCACCGCCCTCGCCGAACGCATGGGCACCAGCCCGCTATTGCTGGCCGAGGCGAGCACACGCAATGCGTGGGAGCTGTTCAAGTGGTAAGGCCGGGATCACTGCTTGCAGGTTAAGGGTCATTCGCTGCCGATGGCGGGCGTAGCGCAGCACCAGGAAATGCACCAACAGCACCAACAGTGACACGTTGAGCTGGCCGATCACGCTGATCAGCCCCACCCATTCAGTCACAAGTGCCACGATCAGCACCACGCTGGTCAATATCGCCATGCTCGGGCGTACCAGCGCCCAGTGGTCCAGCGCTTTGAAGTGGCGCAATTGCCGTGGGCAGTTCAGTTCCAACACATGCTGACAGTAGGGGCAGTCGAAGGGTTCTTCGATGGCGATGGCATTCAGTTGCCAGGGCTTGAGTTCAAACGTGATGTCGCAATGGGCGCAGTGCCCCTTGATGCCAGCGGCGGTGGTCATCGTCGTGCCTCCCCTTAAGCGGGATTGAGTGAAATAAATTCTCACTCATTCCCGCGAACAAAAAAGGCACCCAGAGAAATCCAGACGAGAACTACATCACCAGAAGACCAATCCTACTCCGCCCCCTTACACGCGAAAGGCCCCGATCAATTGCTTCAACTCGATCACCTGCAATGAGAGCTGCCGGCTTGCCGCCTCGGTCTGATGTGCGCCTTGGGCCGCATGTTCGCCGGCCCGATTGATTTCGACGATGTTCTGGTCGATATCGTGGGCGACGGCAGTCTGTTGTTCCACGGCGGCAGCGATTTGCTGGTTCTGGTCGACGATCATGCCGACGGCGCCGAGGATATTTTCCAGCGCCTGCTGGACCTTTTCCGATTGGCCGACGGTACCGCTGGCCATTTCATGGCTGGTGCCCATGGCCTTCACTGCCGCGCCGACACCGCTGTGCAGGCGGCTGATCATCTGTTCGATTTCTTCGGTGGAATGCTGAGTGCGCCGAGCCAGCGTGCGCACTTCATCGGCCACCACCGCAAAACCGCGTCCCTGCTCACCAGCCCGCGCGGCCTCAATCGCCGCGTTGAGCGCCAGCAGGTTAGTTTGCTCGGCGATGCTTTTAATGACTTCCAACACGCTGCTGATCGACTGGCTGTCAGTGGCCAGTTGGTTGATGACCCCCACTGACAAATCTATCTCTGAGGCCAGCCGCGCAATGCTGCTCTGCTGGGATTGCACCAGGCCACGGCCACTTACGGTTTCATCGTTAACGCTGTGAGCACTGCTGACCGCCGCGGCCGCACTGCGCGCCACTTCCTGGGCGGTGGCCGACATCTGGTTCATGGCCGTCGCCACTTGTTCGATTTGCGTGCGCTGGCCAGAGACCGCTTGATTGCTGCGGGCCGAAACTGTTTCCACTTGTCCGGCCTGCAGTTCGACCTGGCTGACGGTGTGACCGACGCGTTCGATCAAGTCATGGATTTTCGCCACGGTGCCGTTGAACACCTGGCCGAGATCGCCCAGCTCGTCGCGGCTTTGGGCAACAAACGTGACGGTCATGTCGCCGGCCGCCACCTTGTCCATCATCGCCCCCAGGCGTCGCAGGGTGGTGCGCGTCGAGGCGTAGAAGCCTGCGTACAGATAGAAGATCAGCAGAAATACCGCTGTCAGTGCCGAGACCAGTACCACCATGTGTGTACGGTTTTGCGCCAGGCGCTGATCCAGTTGCTGCCCGAGAAAACTCAGGGTGGCGTCATCGAGCTGATAGGTCTTGGCCATCAATTGGCTGACGCTGTCGTAGAAAGCCTGCCAAGGAGCTTCGAGGGTTTCAGCCATGACCACCTGCTCTTCAAACAACTCGCTGCCTTGCTTGAGGCTGGCGTTGCTGGCCTTCGCCAAGCCATCAAGCGCAGCGTGAGCGGCTTTGCTGGAGCCCAGGGCGTCCTGCAATTTTAAGCCGTATTCGGCCTGGAGTTTTTCCAGCTGTTGCAGCAGTTCGTCAAAACGGGTGCTTGAGGAGGAATTGAGGAAGCCCTGTCCCAGAGAGTAAGCGCCCATCGCCCGCCCCTCTCCCAGGGTTTGAGTGACTTGGGGGGTGACACTGGTGATCAGTTCGCTGAGTTGTCGTAAATCGCTCTGCGGGTCACGGCTCAAGCCGGATTGGCTGGCAATGATCTGGCTGAGCATCTGCGCTTTATTCAGCAACTTGCCGATCAGCGCACTTTTGCTCAGCAACGAAGTTTCCTGTTGCTGGGCCTTGAAGGCGGCGATCAGTTCGTCGCGCTTGCCTTCAAACACGGTGATTTGCTCGGGCTCGGTGGCCATCGGGTTGAGGCCTTGCAAACGGGTGAGCACGCTCTGCTCCAAGGCGTCGATCTTGGCCTCAAGGTCACCGGCTTTGCCGGACTGGCCGAGGGTTGCGTTGATCTGCACCTGGTTATTCAGGGTCTCCAGATCTCGGCGCAGGGCCAGGCTGCTGCCGAGCAGATCAAGGCTTTGCAGTTCGACACGGGTGCCCTGGAATTCGCGCCAGGAATCACGCACCAGGTAATAGTTGGTCGCGAGCATCGGCAGCAGGAACAGCACGCTGATCAGGCTGAACTTCATGCCGAAGCTCAGGCGATTCATCAGCGCGATGGCGGGATAGAGCAAGCTCTTCACAGGTGAACTCCCTTTTCTTTTATTTTTATTGAGGCGCAGGGCGGCGGCAGAAAGCCACTATTTGGCGCTCTGTCTATATAGCTCAATTTGAAAGGGAGTTTTGTAACTTAAGGTTAACGACAGGAGCGAAGGACTCGCTCCTGTCGGAGGGTCAAGGCAGCACAGTCCAAATGGCGAAACCGGCATACCACAGCACAGCCGCGCGCAGCAGCAGCTCCCAAAGCCGATCCAGGCTATTGATGCCGTCTGCACCTACCACCGGCGGCGGGATTTCAGCAGCGACCAGGCCGACTTTTTCCACCAGTTGCGCGGCGCTGATGTCCCAGTTCAACAGCTCGTGAAGCATGACACGACTGACCGCGACGAAATTGCCCACCAAGGCAAAGCTGGCCGCCAGCAGGCGCACCGGCAACCAGTCAAACGCATGACGCAATTGCCCGGCGCGTTCGGCCACCAGTGGGTTCTGGCTGTGCTCACTGGCCAGGGCCAAAAGCCGATAGGCCAGTGCGGCGACCGGCCCCAACAGGAAGTACCAGAAAATCACTGCGAAAAAGCTCTGGTAAGCCTGCCACAACAAATGGCCCTGAACGCGTTCCAGCAGTTGCTCACCGCTGTCGGCACCCAGCTTCAGGTCGCGCTCGGCCACGTGCTCGGAAGCTTGCAGATCACCCCGGCGCCAGGCGTCGCGAAACGGCCCAAGCCCGGCCAACAGATCACCACGGCCCAAGCTGTAGATCACCACCAGCAGGTGCACCGGCAGCGCCAACAAGCCATAGGCCACCGGTTCCAGCACCAGCAGCAACAACGCCAGCAACGCCACCGGCAGCAACACCAACAGGACCAGAATCAACCAAGGTTGCTTGCCCAGGCGCGGGCTCGACTCCAACTTGGCCAATTCACGCAACCAGCCGCCGTCACGCTGCAATCGCTGGCGCATGGCCGAGAACTTCTCGATCCACACCGCCAGCACCAATACCAGAAAACTCATCGTGCGTGTCCTCCATCCTGCAGAGCGCTGCGAAAGCGCGTCCAATCAAAAGCGGGGCCGGGATCGGTCTTGCGCCCCGGGGCGATATCGCTGTGACCGCATATGCGCTGCGGCGTAATACCGGGATAGGCTGCCAGCAACTGAAGGGTAAGGTCGATCAGCGACCTATATTGGGCGTCGGTGAAGGGCAGGTCATCCGTGCCTTCCAGCTCTATACCCAAGGAAAAGTCATTACAGGTTTCACGCCCTTCGTAGCATGAAACCCCTGCATGCCAGGCGCGGTCGATGCAGGACACAAACTGCGTCACCGCGCCGTCGCGCTCAATCAGAAAATGCGCAGACACCCGTAGCTCTGCAATCCCTTCAAAGTAGGGATGTTCCGTGACATCCAGGCGATTCTGGAAAAACTCCTGCACCTTGCCAGTGGCGAACTGCGCCGGTGGCAGGCTGATGTTATGCACCACCAACAGTGAGATTTCGCCTGTGGGGCGCTCGTTGAAGTTGGGCGAAGGGCAATGGCGAATGCCCTGGCACCAACCGCTGGCGGGGTCCAACTGCATACAGGATCCTTGAACGTGACTAAGTGTGACCAGTATGCCGCGTTCGACCCCGTGGTTGCGATCACTTGCCGCGATTGAGTTGACGCAGTTGCCCCACCACTGCCGCCAGTGCTCGCTCGAACAGCGGCCCATCATCCAGGATGTACAGCGCCCCACGCTTGAACGCCAGCGCCAGTTGGCCTGCACTTTTATCCAGGACTTTGAGCCCGGTGCGGCCAACAAAAACGTAGGTATTGGCCGGTGCCATGATCGCCATCAGCTTGCACCGCAGAGCGCTGGGCTGCCCTGGCTGGAACACGACCCAGTCACCGATCCGCAATTTGTAAACCTTGAGCAGGTCCGGATCATCCGCCGGGAGATCTTCAACTGAACCAGGCGGCGTTGTGCTGAGCACTAAAGGTTCGCGCACTTCGATCAACCCATCGACACCCTCGGTCGGCTGGACATGCAGGGCCTGCAAACGAACAAAAAAATCACGGGTGCTGAAGGGGTCGAAGGCTACGCTGGTCAACCCGTCGCGTAGGGCCTTGAGCAAGCCCGGCAACTGCTCTACTAAATGGCCCCCGGCTTCGGTGTCTTGCGGCAGGCTCACACTCCAGATCAGCTCATCCATGGTGCGCAGCGCTGCTTGCCATTGCACCGACTGCTCGCCGTACTTGAGGCTGGCCAGCAACAGCACCTGACTCCAGGCCTGTTGCAGAAACAGCACCACAGCTCGCGGTAAAACCTTGCCCAATAGCCGTCGATTGAGCACCTCGGCCACCCGTGCTCGCGCCGCGTCAGTGCGCACGCGCCCTTCTTCGGCGTCGCGAGTGTGCTGCTCAAGCAACTCGCAGCGCCGACGCTCATCAGCGGTAAACGCATTGAACTCAGTCAGCAACAGGGAAAAAATCGCCGGGTCTTCGACATACTCATTGAGCAAACGCTGAACCACCTGCTCGATGCGCAGATACAGACTGTCGCGCTGGTAGTCAGCGACCGGGCTCCAGCCCATGGCGGTCGTGGCAATTTCATTCAACAGGCGCCGCGCTGGGTGGCTGGCACGGCTGAAAAAACTCTTGTCCAGCACCGCCACTTTCAGCAGTGGGATCTGCAGTCGGCCGATCAAAGCCTTGAAGGCGTCCGGCACGGCGCGGTCGTTGAGGATAAATTCGAACAGCAAGGCGATCAGGTTGATTACATCTTCGTCCGCATCCTCCACGACCCGCGACTTGCCACTTTTGACGCTGACACGGGTGAGCAATTGCTCAAGCTGGTTACGCAGGTCGAAATCATCTTCGACTTCCGGTTCCGGCACGTACTGCTGCAAATGGGACAACAGCCGCAACAGGTCGCGGGTGGCGATGGGCTGGGGTTCTGCGCTGGCCTCAAGCGTAGGCGACACGCTACCGCGCACGGGGGCCAACAGCGCCTGCAAAGCGGCGAAGGCTTGCTGGCCATTCTCGTCGACGGGTTGCTCCGCGCTGGGTAATGCTGCTTCACGCTGGTAATCACGAGCGGCGCGCTCGCCGGGACGACGGGAGGGTACAGCCTTGAGTTCCGGCAATACGCCGGTGGCGCCCAGCAACTGGTTGGCTTCCCCGTAGAGTTGGTCGGCGTCACTGAGCACGTATTTTTCAAACAGTTTGAGCATGATCAGTTTGACGCGGATCTCCACACCCAAACTGCGCCCCGCACGCAGGAAAAACTCGCACAGTAGCGCCGGGCCCAAAGGGTTTTCACGATCATCCAGGTTATTGCCCAGCAAGGCACTCAAGCGCGCGGTCAACTGCCCAAGCGCCAGGCCGTCTCGGTTGCGCACCCGGCCGACCATGGCCTCAAGTGCCACGGCTTTTTCCAATTCATCCTTGGATGAACTTGGCGCCGTGTCATAGGACATCACCGGCACCATCTGAAGCTCGCCCCTCCCCGCCTGACCCAGGCCGCCAAAGGCTTGGAATAACCGCTCCATGAACACGCGCTCGAAATTCTTGCGCTTGAGGCGCAGGTCGCGCATCGCTTCAAAGAAAATATGGTGATCCACGTTGCTGCGGGCCTTGTCGGCCATCTCGAACAACGTGTCGTCGGCGTTATCGAACAATTCCTGCAGCCCCTGCTGCAACTGTTGCGCGGCTCTGTCGCGAACCTGCAGCAGTACCACCGGCAGGCGCGCGAGCGGCGATGGCGTGGCGTGTGCCCTGTTGATTGGCACCACCTTTCCGTCATTGTGCATCCTGGCCTCCTGAAACGGCGGTATTGAGTTGGGGAAAGATCGGGTACAGGCCCGTTGGGCGCTGTGGAAACCGCTCATCACCAGGACGTCAAAGCTATGACGCCAATTGCAAGGCGCAGGATTATCTTGCAAATGAGGGCCGTTGCGCCAGCACCCTCTGACATTGCGTGGTAAATCAGCGGTGACTCTGGGTTCGAATGCACGCTACCCCTATAATCGGGGCACTTTGTTTGTGGAGCCTGTTATGCCGAACCTCCGTCTTGCCGACCTCACCGCCGAAATCGAAGCCAACGTGCGCCGTGCACTGCTGGAAGACATCGGCAGCGGCGACATCACCGCGCAGTTGATCCCGACCGAACGGCTGGCCACCGCCACCATCATTACCCGCGATATCGCTGTGATTGCCGGTACGGCCTGGGTAGACGCAGTCTTCCGCCAACTGGACCCAAGGGTCGCCGTGCACTGGCAAGTGGCCGACGGCGAGCGCGTCAGCCCCAACCAAGCCCTGTTCCACCTCGAAGGCCCGGCGCGCTCGTTGCTCACCGGCGAACGCTCTGCCCTGAACTTCCTGCAGTTGCTGTCCGGGGTCGCCACACGCGCCCGGTTCCTCGCAGATTTTGTCGCCAGCACCCAGGTCAAGCTGCTGGATACCCGAAAAACCCTGCCCGGCCTGCGCCTGGCGCAGAAATACGCCGTGACCTGTGGTGGCTGCCACAACCACCGGATTGGCTTGTATGACGCGTTCCTGATCAAGGAAAACCACATCGCGGCCTGCGGTGGTATCGCCCAAGCCATTACCGCCGCCCACAAAATCGCGCCCGGCAAGCCGGTGGAAATCGAAGTGGAAAGCTTGGACGAACTACGCGAAGCACTGGCAGCGGGCGCCGACATCATCATGCTGGATGAATTGAGCCTGGAAGATATGCGTGAAGCCGTGCGCCTGAACGGCGGCAAGGCGAAGCTGGAAGCCAGTGGCGGGATCAATGAAAGCACCCTGCTGCCCATCGCTGAAACCGGAGTGGACTACATCTCCATCGGCGCGATGACCAAGGATGTTAAGGCGGTGGACTTGTCTATGCGACTGAGCATCTGAGGTCAATATTTGATGCTTGATTGTGGTGAGCGGGCTGCCCCGCACACCACACAAGTACGTCGGCGTCAGACGACCAGGTTATTCATCTCGCAATACTCTTCCCAATCAACACCCAGCACCTCGGCCGCCTCTTTGTGCAAGGCCAGCCGTGCGGCTTCGAACTCTTCCGGTGTCGAGGTGTACTTGAGGGTCAACTCCCAAGGCTGGAGGCCCTGGCTCTCGGCCTCGTCCTCGAATGCCCACTGGATCTGGTCGCGCTGATCATCGGCGCTCAGGTCCTTGATCTCTTCTTTGAGCTGCGGCGATTCCCCGATGTATTTTTCGAGGGCTGCTTGATGTCGAACTTCCTGGGTCATTTCAGTCGTGGTCATGTTGTTCTCTTAGATCGAGGAATGGGGATGCATCTGGGTCATCAAGGTTGCGCAGATACAAAAGAGCGGGCATGAATGCCGACTCGTCTGGCCTTCAGAACCATTCTGGGATCATCTGAAAACGTTGCCGTTTAAACACTGCATCTAAAACAGTAGCGCCTTTATGCCCGAGACAGGAATCGAACCTGCGACCTTCGCGTTACGAGTGCGCTGCTCTACCAACTGAGCTACACGGGCGATGGGCTAAAGCTAGCACCGCATCGGGCGTCCGGCAACTTACACCCCTCAGCGAGCAATGACCCCCTGGGCCCAGAAACGTGGTTGCAGGTGATTTCCATGGTCACTCAGGTATTGCTGCTGGGCTTGCGCGATGTGAGGGACATCGCGAAGTGCAATCGCAATCAACAGACCAACGGCCAGCACACTCAGTACTTTCCAAGCCCACCCAACCAGCGGTAGCGCAACCGTTGCCGAGGCGCCCCACACATGCAGCGCCATTAGCCAGCCGATTGTCAGTGCCAGCCAGACTTGGGAAATGGGCATCACGATCACGCCGTCGACCATGGACTGCACCAAGGCGCCGACCAACGCTGCAAACAGACATAAGCGCAACAGATCAACGCGCTCGGCAGACAGCGCCCTCTCACGCAGCACACCAAGCGTGGCCCATCCGGAACGCCACGCCAACACCGCCACGCAGAGTGCCGACGGCACACCCCATTCGCTGGCCCATTGCAAAACGGACTGATGCGGATGGGCGGCGATCTCGTTGGCAATATCAGCAAAATGCATCGGCCCGAACCCGAGCCATGGCCGCTCGACAAGCATATGCCATGCCTGCCACCAGATTGGACCACGCCCAGACAGCGAGGTGGTGAGGCGATCACCGGCTCCACTGGAAAGCACAATCCCCAAGTGGTCGGCCAGCGCCGTAAATACCAGCCAGTACAACAACAGGCCGCCTGCGACAGCGGCCAACTGCCACCCCATCCAGCGTCGCCCCCAGGGCCCCAGCAGCGCCAGCAGTAAACCCGCCGCGCCCATCCCTAGCCATGTACCGCGCGTACCACCGCTTATCGCAATCAGCCACCAGACGCACAACAAAGCAAACGCCGCACCTCGCAGGGCGCGGGAGATATTGGGTATCAGCAGGGGAAGCACCAGTAACGGCAGGGTGAATGTCTGGAACTGACCGTAGAAGCGCTTGTTGGAAAAGCCTGACAGCAACAGGTCTGGATCCAGCGTGCGTGCACCACTGGTGAATGCGAGCGCACCGGCATACAGATATTGGATGGTTTTGATCAGGCACAGCAGCACCACAACCAGTATCAGCACACGATCCATCGGCTCACCGCCGTGGCGCCGGAGTAAGGCAAACGCTACGGCAATCGCAGCGCAACTGAAAAACAATGCCACCTCGGTGAAGGCCCAGAGCGGCTGATGGGCCAGTACCGAAGACACCATGCCCATCACCAGAACCAGCGCCAGGCCCCAGCCCGTAAACCTATCCACCAAGGGTTCAAGCCTGGTAACCGACAGCCCATACAGCACCGCACAGACCCCGATGGCAATCTGCACTACGCGCTGCAGATCGTGCCCACTGAACGGTGCGCAGATCCCAATCGTCAGCAAGCACACCACTGCTACCAGGAACACACCGCCTCGCTGCTGTACGGATAACGCCATCGGCCACCTCTACTTCCCTGTGGATGGTTTAGCAGTTATGCGCCGCAACCCTTGCCGGCATATTTCTCTTCAGCAGTTGTAGTGCATTTCCAGCCGGTGGCGCTGCGCGTCAGGCTGATGGTCTTGCCCAGCACAGGCGCTGGCGCATCAAGTATTTCGCAACTGATGGAGCCCACGCCCGTCGTGACGTCGCCTGCAACATCGATCTTGCAGTTGGCGGTTGGGGTCGTGCCGCCAATCAAGGCCAAGGTGGGTACGGTGCCCTGATTGAAGGTGTCTTCGTAGCCGGCCTTCAAGGCAGTAATTTCAGCCAGGCCGGCAGTGAACTTGGCCTTGGCCTGGTGTGTGGTGTACATCGGGAGGCCGATGGTGGCCAAAATGCCGATGATTGCCACGACGATCAACAACTCGATCAAGGTAAAGCCTTTTTGACTCATCACATTCACTCTCCAGAATAGAACTCATGACAAGGCGCGTCCTGCACCCCGTTTTTTTCAGCGGCGCCAGTGTACTCACCCGTAAGCGGTCAATCGCGCACAAGACGCACATTCTGACATTTTATCCTGCGCCCTCGACACGCCCGAATCCGTCACCTGACTACGCTATAAATCTTCGAAGGTTTATATGCGGAACCGCGACATGAACAACGCTTCAACGATTTATGCTTGGGAAGGCATCAACCGAAAAGGGCGCAGGGTGTCCGGGCAAACCAAGGCTCACAACCCTGCCCTGGTCAAGGCGCAACTACGCCAGCAAGGCATCAGCCCTGGCCGTGTGCGCAAGCACTCCCCGATGCTGCCAAGCCTTACTCATTCGGTTAAAGCCACTGACATCACGCTGTTCACTCGCCAACTGGCCACGCTGCTCAGAGCCGGAATCCCCCTTTTGCAAGCCTTCGATATCATCAACGAAGGCTTCGACAACCGCGCGGTGCGTGAGCTGGTACAAGACCTGAAACAGCACATCGCAGCCGGCACCAGTCTGGCCGAGGCGTTGCGTAAACAACCGCGCTACTTCGATGAGCTGTACTGCACCCTTGTGGCCGCGGGCGAACAAGCGGGTGCGCTGGAGACCCTGCTGGACCGGGTAGCGATCCACCGCGAAAAGAGCGAGCAACTCAATGCCAGGATTAAAAAGGCCATGACCTACCCCGTTGCGGTCCTGGTGGTTGCCAGCCTGGTCACCGGCATACTGCTGGTTCACGTAGTTCCGCAGTTCCAGACCCTGTTCGCCGGGGTTGACGGTAAGCTGCCAACGCTTACCTTGCAGGTGATCGCCTTGTCGGCATTCGTGCAGCAAGCCTGGTGGATGCTGGTGTTGGGCATTGCCGCCGGAATCATGGGGTTGCGTAAGGCCTATCGGAGCTCGCCGCGTTTTCGCTACTGGCTCGACGCCGGTTTGTTGAATGCGCCCTTGGCAGGCAAACTGCTGACACAATCCGCAGTGGCCCGCTACGCCCGTACGTTGTCCACCACCTTTGCAGCCGGTGTTCCACTGGTACAGGCTTTGGACTCAGTCGCCGGCGCCGTGGGCAATGCCCCGTTCAAACAGGCAATCGAACATATGCGTCACGATGTATCCACTGGCATGCAGTTGAATCACTCCATGGGCAACAGCGGCCTGTTTCCCAGTATGGCGATTCAGATGACAGCAATCGGCGAAGAATCGGGCATGCTGGAACAGATGCTGGAAAAAGTCGCCAACCACTATGAGAACGACGTGGACAACCAAGTCGACAGCCTCACCAGCCTGATGGAACCGCTGATCATGGTGGTTCTGGGGGGGATTGTCGCGACGCTGGTCATCGCCATGTACCTGCCGGTCTTCCAACTGGGGAGCGCATTTTGAATTTGCTGTTGAGTGAGCACCCATGGGCCTTTGTGGCGATAGCGTCGGTACTGGGGCTGATCGTCGGCAGTTTTCTCAATGTGCTCGTGTGGCGCCTGCCAAAAATGCTCGAACGGGAATGGCGTGCTCAGGCCCACGAAGTGCTCGGTTTACCTGCTGAGCCTGCCGGGCCGACCTACAACCTGATGCACCCCAACTCGTGCTGCCCGCACTGTGATCATCCGATCCGGCCGTGGGAAAACATCCCGGTGCTCAGTTACCTGATACTCCGAGGCCGCTGCGCCCACTGCCAGGCAACCATCAGCACACGCTACCCCTTCACCGAGCTTGCGTGCGGGCTGATCTCGGCCTGGGTCGCCCTACATTTCGGCTTTGGCTGGCAAGCCGCAGCAGTGCTGATATTGAGTTGGGGGTTGCTAGCAATGAGCCTGATCGACGCGGACCACCAATTACTGCCGGATGTGCTGGTGCTGCCATTGCTGTGGCTGGGGTTGATCGTCAACAGCTTTGAATTACTGACGACTTTACCCGACGCCCTTTGGGGCACAGTGATCGGCTACATGAGCTTATGGAGCGTGTTCTGGCTGTTCAAATTGGTCACCGGTAAGGACGGCATGGGCCACGGCGACTTCAAGTTACTGGCACTGCTAGGCGCCTGGGGTGGTTGGCAGATTTTGCCGATGACACTGTTGATGTCGTCGCTGGTGGGAGTGGTTATCGGGCTGATCCTGATGCGCGTGCGCAAGACTCAGGCTTCGGCCCCGATGCCGTTTGGTCCGTATCTGGCAATTGCCGGCTGGATTGCATTGCTCTGGGGTGGTCAAATAACCGACTTCTATTTGCAGTCTGTCGGTTTCAGATGACCACTTCTGTTGCAACACCCTGGATTCTTGGCCTCACCGGCGGCATCGGCAGCGGTAAAAGCGCGGCGGCCCAGCACTTTATCGACCTGGGCGTGGACCTGGTCGACGCCGACCACGCCGCGCGCTGGGTGGTCGAGCCTGGCCGGCCGGCACTGGCACGCATCGCCGAGCACTTTGGTGCACACGTGCTGCAGCCCGACGGTCAACTGGACCGCGCCGCGTTGCGCAAGCTGATCTTTGAAGTACCTGAAGAGCGCCTATGGCTGGAAGGCTTGCTACACCCGCTGATCGGCGAGGAGATTCGCAGCCACCTGGCGCGCGCGCGCTCGCCTTACGCGATTCTGGTGTCGCCGTTGCTGATCGAGTCCGGCCAGTACAGCATGACCCAGCGCATCCTGGTGATCGACGTGCCGCAATCGGTGCAGATTCAGCGTACCCTGCAGCGCGACGGCATCAGCGAACAGCAAGTACAGGCGATTCTAGAGGCTCAGTCCAGCCGTGAAGACCGCCTGAACCATGCCGATGACGTACTGGTCAATGACCAGGACCTCGCCTGGCTGCACAGCGAGGTCGAGCGACTGCATCACTTTTACCTTACTTTGCGTGGAGGCCGATCATGAGCCAACCCTTGACCGTCGACTGCCCAACCTGCGGCGCCCCCGTGGAATGGAAAACCGACAATCTCAACCGGCCGTTTTGCTCGGACCGTTGCAAACTCATCGATCTGGGCGCCTGGGCCGCTGAAGAACACAAGATCCCCGTAGCCCCGGACGCAGAAGACGAGCTGTTTTCCGAAGATCTGCCGCCTCGCCATTAAGGCCGCATAAAGGCATATTCCTTCTGGTCGTCGAGGTTTTCTGCAAGGTATTGCAGCTCGTCGGCCAGGTCTTCAAAACTGCGCACGCCCTTGCTCTGCTGCACAACCGCACTGAGCATGGCCCGCAGGGTCAGGCCTGGGTCGAAACCGATTTCCTGCGCCGCATCCTGGCTTTTTCGCAACTCCTGCCGTGCCCACTCATACACACCCATGATCCGTGCTCCCCGCCTGCTTATCTAAAATTTGGCAGAGCATGGGCCTGCTCGCTCGCCCTGGGTTTGATCTGGATCAACGCTGCGAATCGTCATCCTTCCAAGGCGCAGAGAGGTAGCGGGTGCGGTTGAAGGTCTCCAGCCATTCGGGGCAAAACACCACCAGAGCGCTGATGACCATGCCGTTGATAAAGGCCTCTGGGAAGATGATCAGCCACAGGTAGCCGACGAAATCTTCCAGCCATTCCGGCATGGCAAAACGGCCGTCAAACCATAGCAAACCCAACCCCAGTAACAGGCAGAGCAAGGCCGACAGCGCGGCAGCAAAAAAACCGCAGCAAAAGATATACACGAAAGGATTGCGCGGCTGCGCCCGCTCGACCACAAGCGCACAGCCTTCGGTGATCAGCACCGGCAGCACGACCAGCAGCAGGCCGTTGACGCCAAGGGCCGCCAGGTCCTGGCGCCCAAGCAGCATTAACCCGAACTGGGCGGCAAAACCACCGACGATGGCCAGGGGCCAATCCAGCAGCAGGGTTACGGCGGTCATACCAATAAAGTGGTAGGACACACCAGTGTCGAAATCCCGCCGCACCAGCCACAACATGAACAGTGCGAACACCGTACCGAACAGCAAATGCTGGCGCCGCCGGTCGGCAAACAACTCGACCCAGGGCGAGCGCAGGATCGCCCATAGCAGCACCGGCGCGTACAACAGCCAGCCGATGCCCAGGGTTGTGGGCGCCAGCACTGCGGCGCTGATCACGGCCTCACCTGCTCCAGGGCCTGGCGCAATTCGGCAGCAGTGCCGTATTCGTGCTGAGAAACCAACGCACCGTTTTCCAGCTGCAGCCACAGCACTTTATCCGCCGCTGCGGGATAACGCGGCGCGATACGCGCGTCACGGTCCAGCATGACCCGGTAGTTGTAGGATTGCATGGCGGGTACCGCGAACAGTTTGGCGATCAGTCGAGGCATGCGCTGGATATCGGCGACGAACACTGCGTGCCGTGCTTCTAAGTAGCCTTTAGGTTGGCCTAGCAGCGCAGCATCTACCAGCTTCGCTGCGTCCATGCTGCGCGCCACCAGCAGAATCTGCGCATGGTTATCGAGGGTATAGGCTTGGTCGAATTGATCGAGCAAGGTCCAGGGAGTAAGGCGCTCGCCCACTTCAACAGCCTGCGCCCATACCGGTAAAAGACTTAGCAACAACACCACCAGAAACTTCACTGCACGCTCCTCATTCGGGGGAATTACGCTTGAAAGGCCAGTCTACACCCTGGCTTTTGCGGCAGGACTTCCTGCGGTCATCATTTGGACGCTAAGCTGCATGCATGGATGACTCAGATTATTTGCGCCTGCTCACCGTAGCAGCCGAACAAGCCAATGCGTTCCTGTCCAATGCCCGCAAATGGGAGCGTGAGCGTTGGGTCTGCCAGCGCCTGCTGCAAGGTTTGAACGTGCCTTACCGCGCCGAAGAGTTTCATGCCGCAGGTCAAGAACCACCGGATGTGCTGTTTCGCGATGCCAGTTTCGAGGTGTTTTTCGTACTTGATGAAGGGCGGCGACTGAACGACGAATGGCGAGACGAACTGCTGCGCCGGCGTAGCGCATTCTCCCTCAGCCAACTGGTGCGGCGCGAAGCCAAGCCTCGGCGAATCCCCGCTCATGAATTCCTGCTGCGCCTGGCGCCCACGTTGCGCAAGAAGGCCCACAACTACAAAGAGCGCGGGATGGACCTGGGCGAACTGGATCTTGTCGCGTTCACCAGCCTCAAGCGCGAAGTGCTCGACCTCAACAGCCACTTCCCCCCCCCCACCGAATACTTGCGCCAAGGCTGGCGCTCGCTGTCTCTGGTGGGGCCAACGTTCGCGCGAGTGCTGTTCGCTCACCCGGACGCCCCGGATTTCTTGCGCAACAACCTGGGGCGCAGCATAGTGTTCGACGTGGGGATCAGCCTCTGATCCCACCCCGACTGTAACGTGGCGCCCTTTTGCAACGTCTACCTGACGAGGCCTTATATGACCAGTCGCCTGAACCCCGACGACCAAAAGCATGTCGAAGAGTATCTGCAACTCTCCCAAAACCGAGTCGAGCGCAAGCCTTTCCGGCCGTGGCTGCTCCTTGGTGTGGTGCTGGTGGTGGTGATCGGGCTCGGTCTGCTGAGCCGCCTTTTGAGTTACCTAACGCTATGAGCTGCCTGGCGCTCGCGAGGGTAACTGCTCCGATTTCTTTTAGCCTTGCGAGATATCCCTATGACCCATCGTATTATTATCGTCGGCGGCGGCGCCGGCGGTCTGGAGTTGGCTACCCGCCTGGGTAAGACTCTGGGCAAGCGTGGCACTGCCAGCATCACGCTGGTGGACACCAACCTGACCCATATCTGGAAGCCGCTGCTGCACGAAGTGGCCGCCGGGTCGCTGAACTCTTCGGAAGACGAACTCAACTACGTCGCCCAGGCCAAATGGAACCACTTCGAGTTCCAACTGGGGCGCATGAGCGGGCTTGACCGAGAGCAGAAGAAGATTCAGTTGGCCGCCACCCTCGACGAAGAGGGCCGCGAACTGGTGCCTGCGCGCGTTCTGAGCTACGACAGCCTAGTGATTGCGGTAGGCAGCACCACTAACGACTTCGGCACCGAGGGCGCGGCGCAACACTGCCTGTTTCTCGACACCCGCAAACAGGCCGAACGTTTTCACCAGCAACTGCTCAACCACTACCTGCGCGCACATGCCGGACAGACCGATGTCGTCGAGCAGATCAGTGTCGCCATCGTCGGCGCCGGCGCCACCGGCGTCGAACTCGCCGCCGAGCTGCATAACGCTGCCCATGAGCTGGCTGCCTACGGCCTGGACCGAATCAAGCCGGAAAACATGCACATCACCCTGATCGAAGCCGGCCCACGCGTACTGCCCGCCCTACCGGAGCGTATTGGCGGGCCTGTGCATAAAACCCTGGAGAAGCTCGGCGTGACCGTGCTGACCAACTCGGCCGTCAGCGAAGTCACCGCCGATGCACTGATTACCAGTAGCGGCCAGGTGATTCCGGCCAGTCTTAAAGTGTGGGCTGCGGGGATTCGCGCGCCAGGGTTCCTCAAGGATATTGATGGCCTGGAAACCAACCGCATCAATCAGCTGCAAGTGCTGCCGACGCTGCAAACCACCCGCGACGAAAATATCTTTGCGTTCGGCGACTGCGCCGCGTGCCCGCAACCGGGCACCGACCGCAACGTACCACCACGGGCCCAGGCTGCCCACCAGCAAGCATCGTTGCTGGCTAAGTCGCTGAAGCTACGCATCGAGGGCAAGGAGCTGCCGTCGTACAAGTACACCGACTATGGATCGCTGATCTCGCTGTCACGCTTTTCAGCGGTGGGTAACTTGATGGGCAATCTGACAGGCAGTGTGATGCTGGAAGGCTGGCTGGCGCGGATGTTCTACGTGTCGCTGTACCGGATGCACCAGATGGCGCTCTATGGCTTCTTCCGCACGGCGATGCTGATGCTGGGCAGCAGGATTGGGCGTGGTACTGAGCCGCGACTCAAACTTCACTAACAACATAAAATAATGTTGGAGGGGGCCTGCTCCCGATGGCGGTGGGTCAGCTATGTCTTCATTGGCTGACAGACTGCTGTCGGGACCAGGCCCCCTCTCACGTTTGATGCGCAGTGTTTTGAGGTTTTGCGTGCGCAAAAAAAAATCCCCGTATCTTTCGATACGAGGATTTTTAATATGGTCGGGGTAGGGGGATTCGAACTCCCGACATCCTGCTCCCAAAGCAGGCGCGCTACCGGACTGCGCTATACCCCGGTAAAAAAAAGGCGACCTCTCAGTCGCCTTCTTCGATCAGCGCTTTTGGCCTCTGATCTTAAGATTCGATCCCAGCGCTAACTGGTCTCAAAAATGGTGGGTCGTGTGGGATTCGAACCTACGACCAATTGGTTAAAAGCCAACTGCTCTACCAACTGAGCTAACGACCCAAAAATGGTCGGGGTAGGGGGATTCGAACTCCCGACATCCTGCTCCCAAAGCAGGCGCGCTACCGGACTGCGCTATACCCCGGTTTGAAATTGGCTCCGTGACCAGGACTCGAACCTGGGACCCAATGATTAACAGTCATTTGCTCTACCGACTGAGCTATCACGGAACTACATATTTCAAAGTACAACTTTTACTGCTTGAAACTCTCCTCTTCGACCCTGTCCGTATCTCTACGTTAGCGTCTCTGAGGCGCGCTATTCTACAATCTTAAAAACCCCTGTCAACCCTTTAAATTGCTTTTAAGACAATGATTTGCGCTTCTTTCTGATTTCTTCTTGGGGAGAAGAAACCCGTGGGCTGACGTTGCTGCGGGGCGCACTTTACAAGCCTTTTCCTTACAGTTCAACGCCCTAACGAAAAAAAAGGTCCCGCGATGCGGGACCTTCTCTCATAACGCTGCAATCCGGGCTTAATGGAAGACGATTTCGTCGTTCTCCACAGTCGCCTCTACGCTGGTGCCTGGCATAAAGCTGCCTGAAAGGATCAACTGCGCCAGCGGGTTTTCGATCCAGCGCTGGATCGCACGTTTCAAAGGCCGTGCACCATACACCGGGTCGTAACCGACTGCGATCAGCTTGTCTAACGCCTCGCGGCTCAGCTCCAGCGACAGCTCGCGTTCTGCCAGACGACCGCGCAAGCGGCCCAACTGGATCTCGGTGATGCCCGCGATCTGATCACGCGCCAAGGGCTCGAAGATCACTACTTCGTCGACCCGGTTGATGAATTCCGGGCGGAAGTGTGTGGTCAGCGCATCCATTACCGCAGCACGCTGGGCCTCACGATCACCTACCAACTCCTGGATCTGGGAGGAACCCAGGTTGGAGGTCATCACGATCACCGTGTTGCGGAAGTCAACGGTACGCCCGTGACTGTCCGTCAACCGACCATCTTCCAGCACTTGCAGCAGGATGTTGAATACATCCGGATGCGCCTTCTCGACCTCATCCAGCAGGATCACCGAGTAAGGCTTACGCCGCACGGCTTCGGTCAGGTAACCGCCCTCCTCGTAGCCCACATAGCCTGGTGGAGCACCGATCAGGCGAGCCACCGAGTGTTTTTCCATGAACTCGGACATATCGATCCGCACCATGGCCTCTTCAGTATCAAAGAGAAACTCAGCCAGCGCCTTGCATAGCTCGGTCTTACCCACGCCGGTCGGGCCGAGAAACATGAACGAGCCGCTCGGGCGGTTCGGGTCGGACAAGCCGGCCCGCGAACGCCGTACCGCGTTGGACACCGCTACGACCGCCTCTTCCTGGCCGATCACGCGCTGGTGCAATAGGTGCTCCATCTTCAGCAGCTTGTCGCGCTCGCCTTCGAGCATTTTCGACACAGGAATGCCGGTCCACTTCGAGACGACTTCGGCGATTTCTTCCTCGGTCACCTTGCTGCGCAGCAACTGATTCTCGCTCTTGCCGTGCTGGTCGACCATTTGCAAGCTGCGCTCCAGGTCCGGGATGACACCGTACTGCAATTCGGCCATGCGGTTCAGGTCGCCCTTACGGCGTGCAGCCTCCAGTTCCTGACGGGACTGTTCGATCTTTTGCTGGATCTGCGCAGAGCCCTGCACTTCGGCTTTTTCCGAGGTCCAGATCTCTTCCAAGTCCGAATACTCGCGCTCAAGCCGCAAAATTTCTTCCTGGAGTTTTTCCAGGCGTTTCTTCGCAGCGTCGTCTTCTTCTTTCTTTAAAGCCTGGGATTCGACTTTCAGTTGAATCAGGCGCCGATCCAGGCGGTCGAGCACTTCCGGCTTGGAGTCGATTTCCATACGAATGCGGCTGGCCGCTTCGTCGATCAAATCGATGGCCTTGTCCGGCAACTGACGATCGGTGATATAGCGATGGCTCAATTTGGCCGCAGCAATGATCGCACCGTCAGTGATCGCCACCTTGTGGTGGACCTCATAGCGTTCTTTCAAACCGCGCAGGATGGCGATGGTGTCCTCTTCGCTCGGTTCTTCCACCAGCACTTTCTGGAAGCGACGCTCAAGGGCTGCATCCTTCTCTATATATTGACGGTACTCGTTGAGCGTCGTTGCACCTACGCAGTGCAACTCGCCGCGAGCCAAAGCTGGCTTGAGCATGTTGCCAGCATCCATCGACCCCTCGCCTTTACCGGCGCCGACCATGGTGTGCAGTTCGTCGATAAACAGAATGATCTGCCCTTCCTGCTTCGACAGTTCATTAAGCAGAGATTTCAGGCGCTCTTCAAACTCGCCGCGGAACTTAGCACCGGCGATCAACGACCCCATGTCCAAGGACAGCAGGCGTTTGCCTTTAAGGCCGTCCGGCACTTCACCATTGATGATGCGCTGGGCCAAACCCTCGGCAATCGCGGTTTTACCCACACCAGGCTCACCGATCAGCACAGGATTATTCTTGGTGCGACGCTGCAGGACCTGAATGGTGCGACGAATCTCGTCGTCGCGGCCGATGACCGGGTCAAGCTTGCCTTCTTCGGCGCGCTTCGTCAGATCGACGGTGTACTTGTCCAGGGCCTGGCGCGACTCCTCGTGGTTAGGATCATTCACCGCGTCGCCACCACGCAGGTTGTTGATGGCATTTTCCAGGGCTTTCTTGCTCACGCCCTGGCCCAGCAACAACTTGCCGAGCTTGCTGTTCTCGTCCATGGCGGCGAGCAGCACCAGTTCGCTGGAGATGAACTGGTCGCCCTTTTGCTGGGCCAGGCGGTCGGCCTGGTTAAGCAGGCGCGCCAGATCCTGCGACATGTTCACGTCGCCGGTTGGATTTTGGATTTTTGGCAGCTGGTCGAGCTCTTTGCTCAACTCCTTGCGCAGGCTGCTGACATCAAAGCCCACCTGCATCAGCAAGGGCTTGATAGAACCACCTTGCTGTTCCAGAAGAGCCTGCATCAAGTGTGCAGGCTCAATGGCCGGGTGGTCGAGACCCACCGCCAACGACTGGGAGTCCGATAACGCCAACTGTAATTTGCTGGTTAAACGATCAATACGCATTAGTCACCTTCCTTTTGAGCAGGCCGGAGCTATAAAACATTCCTGAATGAAGAAACCTGCCAGATACCCTTATAGATGGGGTGGATTCTGGAAGATTCAAGCTACGGACAGTTGACGTAAGTCAGGAGAGTCTAGCGTTCGAGCCAGATAAGGGAGGCAAATCGACCGGTGCGCGGACTGCGCCGGTAAGAAAAGAAGCGCGGATCGGTCACGGTGCACAAACCACCACCGTAAACAGCCGTGACACCCCGTGCGGCAAGGCGCAGGCGAGCCAGTTGATAGATGTCGGCCATGAACTTGCCAGGATTACGGCTCGGCACAAAGGCTTGGGCAGTGGTCGGCAGTTGCTGCATGAAGGCTTCACGCACCTCCGGACCGACTTCAAAGGATCGAGGACCGATTGCCGGACCCAACCAGACCAATACGTCGGCAGGAGCGGTATCCAGACTTTCGAAAGCCGCTTCCAACACGCCAGCCGCCAACCCGCGCCAACCGGCATGGGCCGCTGCGACACGAGTCCCTGCGCGGTTGCAGAATAACGCGGGCAGGCAATCGGCAGTCATAGAGGTACAAGCGATGCCTGGGTTGCTGGTCCAACAGCCATCGGCTTCAGCCGTGCGGCCAGGATCAGCCTCAACCACGGTCACCCCGTGAACTTGGCGCAGCCAGGCCGGCTGAATATCAAAAGCGTCGCTAAGACGACGGCGATTTTCAAGAACGGCCTCCAGGCTGTCCTCTACATGATCGCCCAAGTTGAGGCTGTCGAACGGCGCCAGGCTGACGCCGCCCGCACGGGTGGTAACGCAGGCCTTTACCCGAGCCGGCGCGGGCCAGTCAGGTATCAGCCAGTCACTCATCCAACAAACGCCTCACGGTCCTGCTTGAGCAGTGACAGCAACCAGACAAAATCGTCCGGCAGTGGCGATTCCCAGCTCATGCGCTTACCACTCGTCGGATGATCCAGTTCCAGGAAGCGTGCATGCAGTGCCTGGCGCGGGAACGTCTTGAGCGATTCAACCATTGTCTGACTGGCCGCAGGCGGAATGCGGAAGCGACCACCGTAGGCAGGATCGCCGACCAACGGGAAGTTGATGTGGGCCATGTGCACGCGAATCTGGTGAGTACGACCGGTTTCCAGCTTGACCCGAACGTGGGTGTGGGAACGGAAACGCTCCAATACACGGTAGTGGCTTACGGCCTGCTTGCCGCCCTCCATTACCGCCATGCGCTGGCGCTGCTGGCCGTGGCGACCGATAGGGGCGTTGATCTTGCCACCCGCGACGACCACGCCGATCACGATGCACTCATAGATCCGGCTGACGCTACGGCTCTGCAACTGCGTAACCAGCTGCGTCTGCGCCTGAATGGTCTTGGCAACCACCATCAGGCCGGTGGTGTCCTTGTCCAGACGGTGCACGATACCGCAGCGCGGCACGTTGATGATGTCCGGGATATGGTGCAACAGGGCATTGAGCAAGGTGCCATCAGCGTGCCCGGCCGCCGGGTGAACCACCAGGCCTGCGGGTTTGTTGATGACGAGGATGTCGTCGTCTTCATAGACGATATCCAGCTCAATGTCTTGGGCGACCCATTCTCCCTGGGCTTCCTGCTCGGCAGTCAGCTCAAGAATCGCACCGCCATGGACTATGTCTCGCGGGCGGATAACCGCTCCATCCACAGTCAGGCGGCCGTCTTTGATCCAGGCGGAAAGGCGCGAGCGCGAGTGCTCAGCGAATAATTGTGCGGCGACTTGATCGAGGCGTTGGCCGCCCAATTCGGACGGCACCTCTGCGCGAAGTTCAATTTTATCGGACATGCTCAGACTAGGCGTGGCACAGCCTTTGGTTTCGGCTGCGCGCTTGTGGTTAAATACGGCGTCTTTTGCCCCGAGGCTTTCAACGGGGCGCTCATCATAACAGGACGGCCCCGCCCAAGACAGCGGCCGTCATAGGGACGCAAGCCGCCATGCAAGTGAAACACCTGCTGCTGATCGCCATCCTCGCCATGACTGCTGCTTGCTCGTCAACAAAGGAAGTCGTCGACGAAAACCTGAGCGAAGTCGAGCTGTACCAACTGGCACAGAAAGACTTGGACAATAATAGCTACACCAGCGCCACAGCGAAGCTGAAGGCACTGGAGTCGCGTTATCCGTTCGGGCGCTATGCCGACCAGGCTCAGCTTGAGCTGATCTATGCCAACTACAAGAACGCCGAACCGGAAGCCGCCAAGTCCGCCGCCGAGCGTTTCATCCGTTTGCACCCGCAACACCCGAACGTGGACTACGCCTACTACCTCAAGGGCCTGACCTCGTTCGACCAGGATGTTGGCCTGCTGGCGCGCTTCCTGCCGCTGGACATGACCAAGCGTGACCCAGGTGCGGCCCGCGACTCCTACAATGAGTTCGCCCAGCTGACCAGCCGCTACCCGAACAGCCGCTACGCCCCGGACGCCAAGCAGCGCATGATCTACCTGCGCAACCTGCTGGCGTCTTACGAGATCCACGTAGCTCACTACTACCTGACCCGTCAGGCGTATGTCGCTGCTGCCAACCGTGGCCGCTATGTAGTAGAAAACTTCCAGGAGACCCCTTCCGTGGGTGACGGCCTGGCAGTGATGACCGAGGCCTACCAACGTCTGCACTTGGACGAACTGGCCAACACCAGCCTGGAAACCCTGAAGCTCAACTACCCGGATCACCCGAGCCTGAAAGACGGCCAGTTCGTGCCTCAGGTTGCAGAAGCGGACAACCGTTCGTGGCTGAGCAAATACACCCTGGGCCTGATCGAGTCGCGCCCACCGTTGCCGCCGGGCGAAACCCGCGCCAATCAGGACGTGATCAAGCAGTACCAGGACGCCAAGGAAGCCATTCCTTCGGAGCTCAAGCCGCACGACGAGAACGGCGACGTGATCGAAGAAGAAGAGCCAGAGGCCCTGGGCAACAATCAGGACCGCTCCTGGTTCAGCTACATGACCTTCGGTGTGTTCGACTGATCTGTCGACGCAACGCAAAAAGGAGCCCCTCGGGGCTCCTTTTTTATTGGGCAGTATTATTGCGCTGTGCGCTTGCCACGTCCTTGGCTAAACTGGCGCATTCCTTATCGAGAAACCGCCCATCATGCTTCGTCTTCTGTTCTGGATTGCCGTTATTGCTGCAGCGGTATGGTTCTGGCGCAAATTCAAAAGCCCGGCCACCAAGCAGCGACGCACAAGCGAGCCAAGCGCTGCGTTGATGGTGCGCTGCGCCCACTGCGGCGTGCACCTGCCACAGGATCGCGCCCTAAGCTCACGCCAGGAGTGGTATTGCACCCAGGCGCATCTGGAGCAGGGACCGAAGTCTATCCAGCGCTGATCCGACCTTCAGGCGCGTAAGGTGCGGGGTCGATAATCGGCGTATGCCCCAGCAACAAGTCTGCAAACAACTGACAGGACGCCGGCGCCAGAACCAGGCCGTTGCGGTAGTGCCCGCAGTTGAGCCACAGCCCTTTGAAGCCGGGCACCTGGCCAATATAGGGAATGCCTTCCGGTGAACCGGGGCGCAAACCGGCCCAATGCCCAACCACCTCGGCATCCGCAAGAGCGGGAATCAGTTCCACAGCCGAGGCCTTGAGACTTTCCAGCGCAGTTTCGGTGGGTGTCTTGTCGAAGCCCTCATGTTCAAGGGTACTTCCGATGAGAATGTGTCCGTCGCGCCGGGGGATGGCGTAACGCCCCTTGGCCAGGACCATGCTCGACAGGAAGTCCGAGGCGCACTTGTACAAAATCATCTGCCCCTTGACCGGCTCCACCGGAAGCGCCAAGCCCAGCGTGCCAAGCAACTCACCGCTCCACGCTCCTGCCGCCAACACTACATGCGCGCCCACAATCGGCCCCTCTGCCGTATTTACGCCCACCACATTGTCGCCTTCCAGAACAAATCCGGTGACTTCGCACTGTTCGTGAACGATTACGCCAGGCATCGCCAATAACGCGGCTTTAAGGGATTTAACCAAGCGAGGGTTTCGCACATTGGCCACATTCGCCATATAGATTGCCTGGCAATATCCGTCGCCCAGCACCGGCACCGCATCATGGGCGGCCGAAACATCCACTTTGGTCAGGGGCCGACCTTCACGGATCGCCCACGCCAGCGCTTCAGCCTCGTCGTCCAAGTCCAACCAGTACAAGCCGGTGACATGAACCTCCGGATCCACGCCGGTGGCGGCAAACAGGCGCTCACCCAGTTGTGGATAAAAATCCTGGGACCAATGGGCCAAAGCAGTGACCGCCGGGCTGTAGCGCCACGGATACAGCGGCGAAACAATGCCACCGCCCGCCCATGAAGACTCCTGCCCAACGCCGGCGCGCTCCAACAGGACCACCGCCTGCCCCTGGCTCGCCAGGTTGTACGCCGTCAGCAGGCCAATGACTCCGCCCCCGACAATCACCACTTGCTGTTGCTTAGCCATCATTTGATCCAGCCGATAAAATAGGAACAGACGCGCCCGGCGCCCAATCATCCAGCCACCTCATCATTGCCCCCAGCATGTCTGGCGCGACATTTCAGGAGCAGCACCCGGATTGGCCCGTAGACCGGTGCTGCTGAGGCTGAAGCCACCGCAAGGGTCACCAGCCATCAACGAATCGGCGCCCGGCGTAGCGACCAAGTAGAAATCCTGAGGGTTCAACGCAGCGGTGATTCTATAGCGATCATTGCCCGTGCTGACGCCGCTTGCGTCAATAAAAGTGCCGTTCCTCGTATAAAAGCGCTCCAGTAGCTGAGCTTGCTCAGTCAGCAGCGCGACAATTTCCGCGCGATAGACTTTTTTCACATGGCCGGTGTACCCGGGGTAAGCGATCCCGGCCAGAAACGCGATAATCGCCACAGCGATCAGTAACTCGATCAGGGTAAATCCCTGGCTGTCCATGCCCATTCCATTGCTCCTTATTGAAGTTGTCGCCAAGACACTCGCCTAAAACGCGAGCCACTGGCTTCGTCCACTCGCGCGTACACGGTCTCCAATACCGTGCGTGACTGACCACTGATCCCAATCGCCGTCACCCGGTACAACGTTGCTGGGGTTTGCGGTGGCAAATTCGCCAGCCCTACGCTCGGACCAAGGGATTGAATACCGTAGAGCCCCCCTTTGATGGCAACCCAGTTAACTGATGAAACAGGACTGGTACCGGCCGCGACCACCGACAACGCCTCATCCGGAGGCCCACAGGCAACAATCGAATGGCACTGCGGCAAATCCGCACCCTTTCGCCTCACAACTTCCTCCCCCAGCCTTAAGCCACTTTCTGCTGCTTGAAACGATTGGTTGCGATGCCACAGGCTGCCGGCAATTTTTTGCTGGGTGACTGCCCCCTGCATGGACGACAACCCGATCAACGCCAACAACAGCAGAAACACCAGGCTTATCAGCAGGACTATCCCTCTTTGTCGTAAAGAAATACCTCCAGCACTCTTCATGGCTGCCCTACCCCACACGGTTTCGCAGAGCCACCACCACGCTGTAGGTTTGATCTCTCACCTTCCCAGTGGGGTCCTGCAGCGTCATGCGGATGCGCACGCTGCGGATCAAGGCCTCATCGGATGGCATGGCGTCGTAGCCCACAACCCGCGGTGATGACGCCCTGGCAGCCACGCCGAAACTGATATCGAAATCCCGCACGTTATCCACCAGCACCGCCTTGGCCGGCGCTGCGAGCGTGCTGACCTTTAACTGGCTGGTCTCGAAGGTGTAAGTCAGCTGTCGAATCGCAAAACGAATCTGTCCAGGATCAGGGGCAGGTGGATTCCCTGCATAGGCTTGAGCGTTAGTCGTGCAGTCGGACAGCACCGTCCAGTCTGGCCTGCCAACCCCTCGGCCGACATCAGTGGTGACCAGCGTTAGCGACTTTGAGCTACCCCCGGCAGTCCAGCGCACGGGCTGTTCAAAGGCTGGCGGCGCGTTATCAATAACTTCCGTGGCCAAACAGCCAAACATCCCAGCCTGACGAATGTCCTGAATCATCTTGCCCAGCGCAAACCGCGCGTCATCCTGCAACAACATGGAAGCCTGCTGGCTGGCGTAGGTAACTCGGGAGCTGATCACCACTTGGCTCCCTCCAATCACCAGTACCAAACCGACGGCCAGTGCCAGCAACAATTCCACCAGGCTGAAACCGCTAACCAGAGGCCTCATTGCATTACCCCTGGTTCATTGTCGATGCGACTGGTCAGGGACAAGGTTTCCCGCGCGCCAGGCGTGTTCTCACTTCGGCTGCCATCCCAACTGATACTGACAGTCACTTCATTTGTGCTGACCGCCACTGAACCTTTGGCACCCTCCCCGGCAAAGGCGCGAATATTGGATTCGAAATCATGGAGGTCCAAATCACGCACGCTGACGTTCCCAGTACTGGGGGCCCGCACTCCGTGGCGCAATGAGTAGTCCGCACCGGAATTGGCGCGGACTCGGTCGAGCATATCGTAGGCAATAAAACTGGCCTGACTGGTCATCCTCGAACTTTCGGTGTACTTGAGGGCATTTAGTTGAAGCACCACTGCGCCTAACAGGCCCACGGTGAGAATCAGCATCGCCACCAGTACCTCGATCAACGTCATGCCGGTCTGGCATCGCGCAAAAGCATGGGGAAAACAGGTGTTAAGGCAGGAAAGCATTACCGTCGTCATCCGTGTCGAAGGCCGAAGAAAGCAGGAAATCCCGCTGTGCGATCCAAGACTAGCGTCGGTTTTTCGCCCGTGCTGCCCACGGCACAAAGGGAAATACTTTGGACCTATAGGCCATCATTCGCCTCCCAGAAACGGACGCTATACCTATGCCTAGACCTGTTTCCTAAACACGCCCACGGAGAGAAAGCCGATGGAACAGCGAGGTTTTACCCTGATCGAACTGCTGCTTGGACTCCTTGTGAGCGGCACTCTGCTGCATCTGGCAGCACCTAATTTCATGGGCCTGCTGGAGTCACAGCTGCGACAAAGCGCGGCACAATCACTTACCAGCGGGCTTCGCTTCGCACGCACTGAAGCCATCGCGCGTAACCGTGCGGTGGTCATCCACGCACTGGACGAGGACTGGAGCAAGGGTTGGCGGGTGATATTGGATGTGAGCGGACACGGCCATCAGGACGACGACAACCCCGTGCTCTTGGAGCGCCAAGACAGCGGGCGCGTGCCGATAGTCGGGAATGGGCCGGTCAAAAGCCAGGTGCGCTTCAGCAGTTCAGGCGAGCCGGTGTTTTCAGGGGGAGGTTTTCGTGCTGGCACTGTGCACGTATGCGCCAGGGACTCGGCGCAAAGCCTGCACCAGTTGGTGCTGGCGCCTAGTGGGCGTATCAGCCTGCGTAGCGATAAAGCCGAACAGGCGTTGTGCCGAAGTTAATCCGGCACCCTGACGTTCAAAGCAATGAGCGAACGCGCAGCTCCTTGGGCATGGAGAAAGTGATGTTCTCTTCACGTCCTGCCAGCTCATCAGCGCCGGTAGCGCCCCAGGCGTGCAGTTGCTGGATAACACCGCGCACCAGCACTTCAGGGGCAGAAGCACCCGCAGTGATGCCAATACGCTCGACGCCATCGAACCAACTGCGTTGCATGTCTTCGGCACCGTCGATCAGGTACGCCGGTGTCGCCATCCGCTCAGCCAGCTCACGCAGGCGGTTGGAATTGGAGCTGTTAGGACTGCCGACCACCAGAACCACATCGCACTCGTCAGCCAATTGTTTGACCGCGTCCTGGCGGTTTTGGGTGGCGTAGCAGATGTCATCCTTGCGCGGGCCGCCAATGGCCGGGAAGCGGCTGCGTAGCGCGTCGATCACACGGCTGGTGTCGTCCATGGACAAGGTTGTCTGGGTCACGAAGGCCAAACGATCAGGGTTGTGTACCTGAAGGCTGGCGACGTCATTCTCGTCCTCCACCAAGTAGATGGCGCCGCCGTTGCTGGCGTCGTATTGGCCCATGGTGCCTTCGACTTCCGGGTGACCGGCATGACCGATCAGAATGCATTCCCGACCATCACGGCTGTAGCGCGCGACTTCGATGTGCACCTTGGTAACCAGCGGGCAAGTCGCGTCGAACACTTTCAGGCCCCGGCCCGCCGCTTCGGTACGCACGGCCTGGGAAACACCATGAGCACTGAAGATGACGATCACGTCGTCCGGCACCTGCTCCAGTTCTTCGACAAAGATGGCGCCACGTGCGCGCAGGTCTTCGACCACAAACTTGTTGTGGACGACTTCATGACGCACGTAGATCGGCGGACCGAAAACTTCCAGGGCACGATTGACGATTTCGATCGCACGGTCCACGCCGGCGCAGAAGCCACGGGGGTTGGCGAGTTTGATTTGCATGCTGTGCCTCGTGTCTTGCAGCTACTATGGGTCAGTATTGAAGCTACTCAACTGACAATGAAGATCAAAGGTGGGAGGGGGCTTGCCCCCGATAGTGATGGGTCAGTAAAAAACTTTGACTGATACCCCGCTATCGGGGGCAAGCCCCCTCACACAAGTCCGATCCACACATTTAGTGTGTTTCGTCAGTTAGAGCGCTTTAACGTCGATGATTTCAACGTCAAACGTCAAGGTTTTACCGGCCAACGGGTGGTTGAAGTCGATGGTCACTTGCGCGTCATCGAACGCTTTCACCACGCCAGGCAGCTCAGTATTCGCGGCGTCGTTAAAGATCACCAGCAGGCCTTCCGACAGGTCCATGTCCTGAAACTGCGAACGCGGGATGATCTGCACGTTTTGCGGGTTAGGCTGACCAAAAGCGTTTTCCGGCAGGATCTGCAGGGTGCGCTTGTCGCCAGCCTTGAAACCGAATAGAGCCGCTTCGAAACCCGGCAGCAGATTGCCGTCGCCGACCTTGAAGGTCGCCGGGGCCTTGTCGAACGTGCTGTCGACCGTGTCGCCATTCTCCAGGCGCAATGCGAAATGCAAAGTGACTTCCGTGTTCTGGCCGATGCGTTGCTCAGCCAATACCTGATCAGTCATTGACGGTCTCTCCGGTTTTCTTACTTTTGAACATATCCAGCGCCAGCATGATTGCACCAACGGTGATGGCGCTGTCGGCAAAGTTGAACGCAGGGAAATAATGACGGTTCTGCCAATGCACCAGGATAAAGTCGATCACATGGCCCAGGGCAATGCGGTCGTACAGGTTACCCAGCGCGCCGCCCAGAACCAAGGCCAAGGCGACGGCCAGCCAGGTGTCATCGCGGCCCAGGCGCTTGAGCCAGACCACGAGCACCGCACTGACCACCACGGCGATCAGCGCGAACAACCAGCGCTGCCAGCCGCCACCGTCAGCCAGGAAGCTGAAAGCGGCGCCGGTGTTGTAGGCGAGGGTCCAGCTGAAGTAATCCGGGATCACCACGATTTGCTGGAACATTTCCAGGGAGCCTTCGAAATGAGCCTTGCTGACCTGGTCAATGACCAGGACCAACAAACTCAGTACGAGCCAGCCCAGACGTCCGAAACGACTGGTATTAGGCATAATGGCGAACCTCGCCTTCACCCGAGATGTTGTCGACGCAACGACCACAGATTTCTGGATGCTCAGGGTTCACGCCGACGTCTTCACGGCAATGCCAGCAACGAGCGCACTTGGCAAAGGCCGACTTGACCACTTTGAGCTTGAGGCCCGGTACTTCGGTGGCCACGGCGTCCGCTGGGGCCTGGGCGAATGGCGCCAAGCTTGCAGTCGAGGTGATCAGTACAAAGCGCAGTTCGTTGCTCAGCTTGGTCAAGTCGGCGGTCAGGCCTTCCTCGGCAAACAGGGTGACTTCGGCCTGCAGGTTGCCGCCGACGGCCTTGGCCGCACGCTGCACTTCCAACTCCTTGTTCACTGCTACTTTGACGGCCATCACGCCTTCCCAGTACTCGCGACCCAGTTCGAAATCGGCCGGCAGTTCGGTCAGGCCTTCGTACCAGGTGTTGAGCATCACGGACTCGTTACGCTCACCCGGCAGGTATTCCCACAGCTCGTCGGCGGTGAAGGCCAGGATCGGTGCGATCCAGCGCACCAGCGCTTCGGAGATGTGATACAGAGCGGTCTGCGCCGAGCGGCGTGCCTTGCTGTTGGCGCCGGTGGTGTACTGGCGGTCCTTGATGATGTCGAGGTAGAAACCACCCAACTCCTGCACGCAGAAGTTGTGGATCTTCGAATACACGTTCCAGAAGCGGTATTCGCCGTAGTGCTCCTGCAACTCGCGCTGCAGCAACAGGGTACGGTCCACAGCCCAACGGTCCAGGGCGAGCATGTCCTCGGCCGGCAGGATATCGGTGGCCGGGTTGAAGCCGGTCAGGTTCGACAGCAGGAAGCGCGCGGTATTACGGATACGACGGTAGGCATCGGCGCTGCGGGCCAGGATCTGGTCCGATACGGCGATCTCGCCCGAGTAGTCAGTAGACGCAACCCACAGACGCATGATGTCGGCGCCCAGGGTGTCGTTGATCTTTTTCGGTTCGATCACGTTTTTCAGCGACTTGGACATCTTGCGGCCCGTCTCGTCGACGGTGAAACCGTGGGTCAGCAGCTCGCGATACGGGGCGTGATCGTCGATGGCGCAACCGGTCAGCAATGACGAGTGGAACCAGCCACGGTGTTGGTCCGAGCCTTCCAGGTACAGGTCGGCACGCGGACCGGTCTCGTGGCCCATCGGGTGCGAACCGCGCAGCACGTGCCAGTGGGTGGTGCCCGAGTCGAACCATACGTCGAGGGTGTCGCTGATTTTGTCGTACTGCGGCGCTTCTTCGCCCAGCAGTTCGGCGGCGTCCAGCTTGAACCAGGCTTCGATGCCTTCCTGTTCAACACGCTGGGCCACCACTTCCATCAGTTCGACGGTACGCGGATGCAACTCACCGCTTTCCTTGTTCAAGAAGAACGGGATCGGCACACCCCAGTTGCGTTGACGGGAGATGCACCAGTCCGGACGGTTGGCGATCATCGAATGCAGGCGCGCCTGGCCCCACGCCGGGACGAACGTGGTGTCTTCGATGGCCTTGAGCGAGCGCACACGCAAGGTGTCGCCGCTGGTCGGCTCTTTGTCCATGCCGATAAACCATTGCGCGGTGGCGCGGTAGATCAGCGGGGTCTTGTGACGCCAGCAGTGCATGTAGCTGTGCTTGATGGTGTCGGTTTGCATCAGCGCACCGACTTCACGCAGCTTATCGATGATCGGCTGATCGGCCTTGAAGATGAACTGGCCGCCGAAGAACTCCAGCGAAGGCACGTAAACACCGTTGCTTTGCACCGGGTTGATGATCTCATCGTTGACCATGCCGTACTTCTTGCAGATCACGAAGTCGTCCACGCCATAGGCGGGCGAGCAGTGAACCACACCGGTACCCGAACCCAACTCGACGTAGTCAGCCAGGTACACCGGCGACAGACGGTCATAGAACGGGTGACGGAAGTTAATCAGCTCCAGCGCGGAACCGGTGGTGGTGGCGATCACCGAACCTTGCAGTTCGTAGCGAGCCAGGCACGCTTCGACCATTTCCTCGGCGAGTACCAGCAGGCGATCACCGACGTCCACCAGGGCATAGGTGAATTCCGGGTGCACGTTCAGCGCCTGGTTCGCGGGAATGGTCCACGGGGTGGTGGTCCAGATCACGATGGCAGCCGGTTTGCTCAGGCTAGCCAGGCCAAACGCCTGGGCCAGCTTGGCGTCGTCAGCAATCGGGAAGGCTACGTCGATGGTCGAGGACTTCTTGTCTTCGTATTCGACTTCAGCTTCAGCCAGGGCCGAGCCGCAATCGAAGCACCAGTTCACGGGTTTGAGGCCCTTGAACACGAAACCGCCTTTGACGATTTCGGCCAAGGCACGGATTTCACCGGCCTCGTTCTTGAAGTTCATGGTTTTGTACGGGTTGTCCCACTCGCCCAGCACACCCAGGCGGATGAACTCGGACTTCTGCCCTTCGATCTGCTCGGCGGCGTAGGCACGGCACAGTTCGCGGGTTTTATCGGCACCCAGGTTCTTACCGTAGGTCACTTCGACCTTGTGTTCGATCGGCAGGCCGTGGCAGTCCCAACCCGGCACATACGGCGCGTCGAAGCCCGACAGGGTTTTCGAGCGCAGGATCATGTCCTTGAGAATTTTGTTCAGCGCATGACCGATATGAATCGTGCCGTTGGCGTAAGGAGGGCCATCGTGCAGGACGAATTTCGGACGATCCTTGCCAATCTCGCGCAACTTTCCGTACAGGCCAATACTGTCCCAGCGCTGCAGGATCTGCGGTTCGCGCTGTGGCAGGCCGGCCTTCATTGGGAAGGCGGTGTCCGGAAGGTTTAGCGTGGCTTTATAGTCGGTCATTTAAGGCTCTTCGGTTAGCGATGGGCGCTAGGTGCGGCTAGTGCACGGGCGGCGGCGACATCCGCATTGATCGCCGTTTTCAACGCCTCAAGGGAGGCGAAACGCTGCTCTTCACGCAGCTTCTGGTGGAAAACCACCGTCAAACGCCGGTCGTATAAATCACCGGCAAAATCCAAAAGGTGAACCTCCAGGTGGGCCTTGCCATCACCTGCAACCGTGGGCCTGACGCCTATGTTGGCGACTCCCGGCCACGACTGGCCGTCAATATCGACGCTAACCAGGTAAACCCCTGTCAGCGGCACACGACGGCGCTTGAGTTGCACGTTGGCGGTTGGCGTGCCCAATTGGCGCGCCAGCTTCTGGCCGTGCAGCACCCGCCCGGCAATGCGGAACGGGCGACCGAGCAAACGCTCAGCCAAGACGAAGTCGGCAGCCGCCAGCGCATTACGCACTTGGGTACTGCTCACGCGCAGGCCATCTAATTCGACGGTTTGCGCGGCTTCGACGGTAAAGCCCTGGATGACGCCGGCGTGCTGTAGGAATTCAAAATCCCCAACCCGGTCGCAACCAAAACGGAAGTCGTCGCCGACCTCCAGATGTTGTACGCCCAGGCCATCCACGAGGATGCGGTCAACGAACTCGGCAGCGCTGAGGCTTTGCAAGCGCTGATTGAAAGCCAGGCAGAGGACGCGGTCCACACCTTCTTCAGCTAGCAGTTGCAGCTTGTCCCGCAAGCGAGCCAAGCGGGCTGGCGCCGTTTCCGGAGTGAAATATTCCCGCGGCTGTGGCTCAAAAATCACCACGCAGCTGGGCACGCCCAACTCGACCGCACGCTCGCGCAGCCGGGCCAGGATAGCCTGATGACCACGGTGAACACCGTCAAAGTTGCCAATAGTGGCGACGCAGCCCCGATGCTGGGGGCGCAGGTTGTGGAGACCTCGAACCAGCTGCATAACGCGCTTCTTGCTCATAAAGTGGTCGATTATAACCACACCCAGCCCCGGACGACAGGCAACAGCGCAGGGCAAGGTGGATGGAATCGATAAAACACCTGTTTTATCGCAGCAAACTCTCTAGCTCAGCGACTTGCGATTGAAATCGCGCAGGCGGAAACCCTGCAGCAGCAACATACCGAAGTACACCACCACACCGGCGACCACCAGCGCACCCAGGCGCATGAAGCGATCTAACATATGGCCTTGGTCCCACGCTGGCATAAAGTGCATCAACCCAAGCAGAACCGCCGACATCATTGCCACCGCCACCAGCAATTTCAGGGCAAACATGCCCCAGCCCGGCTGCGGCTGGAACATCTGCTGTTTGCGCAGCTGATAAAACAGCAGTCCAGCGTTGATGCAGGCGCCCGCACTGATGGCCAGGGCCAGGCCGGCGTGAGCCAACGGGCCGATAAACACAAGGTTGAGCAGTTGCGTGACGATCAGCGTGAAAATCGCGATTTTGACCGGGGTGCGGATGTTCTGCTGGGCGTAGAAGCCAGGCGCCAGCACTTTGATCACGATGATGCCGAGCAGGCCAACGGAGTAAGCAACCAGCGCGTGCTGCGTCATCAAGGCGTCATGGGCGTCGAACTGTCCGTATTGGAACAGTGAGACCGTTAGCGGCTCGGCCAGGATTCCCAGCGCAAGGGCGCACGGCAACACCAGGACGAAACACAGGCGCAGGCCCCAATCGAGGATGCGCGAGTACTCCTGGCGGTCTTTGCTTGCGTAGGTACGCGCCAGGGTCGGCAGCAGAATTGTGCCCAAGGCCACGCCGAGCACGCCGGAAGGCAACTCCATCAGACGATCGGCGTAATACATCCACGACACCGAGCCCGATACCAGCAGCGAGGCAAAGGCCGTGTTGATAATCAGGGAAATTTGACTGACCGACACGCCGAGAATCGCCGGCAGCATATTGCGCATCACGCGCCAGACGCCGGTGTCTTTCAGATTCAGGCGAGGCAGCACGAGCATGCCGATCTTTTTCAGGTGCGGCAGTTGGTAGAGCAATTGCGCCAGACCACCGGCCAGCACCGCCCAACCCAAGGCCATGACCGGCGGATCGAAGTACGGCGTGAGAAACAGCGCGAAAATAATCATGCTGACGTTTAGCAACGTTGGCACGAACGCCGGCACCGAAAACCGGTTCCAAGTATTGAGGATCGCCCCGGCCAGGGATGACAGGGAAATCAGCAATATATAAGGAAAGGTCACTCTCAGCAGATCAGTGGTCAGCGCGAACTTTTCCGGCGTATTAGCAAAACCGGGGGCCGTCGCCCAGATCACCCAGGGAGCGGCGAGCATTCCGAGGAGGGTCACCAGCATTAAAACCAGGGTCAGCAGGCCCGAAACGTAGGCAATAAAGGTACGAGTAGCTTCCTCGCCCTGCTGAGTCTTGTATTCAGCCAGAATCGGCACGAACGCTTGGGAAAATGCGCCTTCAGCGAAGATCCTGCGCAGCAGATTGGGCAACTTAAAGGCAATAAAGAAGGCATCCGTGGCCATGCTGGCGCCAAAAATGCGCGCCAGCAGGGTGTCACGCACGAACCCCAAAACCCTGGAGATCATTGTGATAGAGCTGACGGCAGCCAACGATTTGAGCAGATTCATTGAAAGAGTTTGCGCCTATAGATAAAGAGCAGGCGAACAAAGCGCCCACTTATGCGATACTGCGCGCCTGCAACAGCACAGAGCCAAAGCTCGCGAGTTTACAGGTCAAGCGCCGGAAATAAATCACCCGCCTCTTCAGATCGACCACTCAGCAGTTCGCATCAGCCGCCCTTGACAACACATCAAGTCATCGGCATGATTCGCGGCCTATTTTGTTTGCTATTTCCTAAAAAGTCTTTCGAGGAGCTCGACGGTGGCCAACACACCTTCCGCCAAAAAACGTGCAAAACAGGCTGAGAAGCGTCGCAGCCACAACGCCAGCCTGCGTTCCATGGTTCGTACCTACATCAAGAATGTAGTTAAAGCCATCGACACCAAAGACGCTGAAAAAGCTCAAGCAGCTTACGTTCTGGCTGTGCCAGTTATCGACCGTATGGCCGATAAAGGCATCATCCACAAGAACAAGGCCGCTCGCCATAAGAGCCGCCTGAATGGCCACATCAAGGCTCTGAGCGTTGCTGCTGCAGCCTAAGTGGTAACAACTGCTACGTAACCTTGGTTGCGAAACAGTTAGGAAATGCCCCGTACCGAAAGGTCCGGGGCATTTTTGTTTGTGCCTGAAAACACATGCGAGAGCGAGCTTGCCCCTTGCCACAGATGGAGCTGTGATGATTTCAGGCACAAAAAAACGCCCCGAACCAGTCGGGGCGTTTTTGCTATCAGCTGATTAACGCATCAATCAGTGCTGATGACCGCCTTCACCGTGAACGTGGCCGTGAGCAACTTCTTCCTGGGAAGCGTCGCGGATGGCAACGATCTTTACTTGGAAGTTCAGGCGCTGACCAGCCAGAGGGTGGTTGCCGTCGACGGTTACGTCGTCGCCGTCCAGATCACGGATGGTCACGATCTGCATTTGGCCGTCCGGCGCGGAAGCGTGGAACTGCATGCCCACTTCCAGCTCGTCAACGCCTTCGAACATGCTGCGGCTCAAAGTGCTGACCAGTTCAGCAGAGTATTCGCCGTAGGCATCTTCAGGTTCTACGGCTACGGTCAGTTCATCACCAACTGCCTTGCCTTCCAGGGCCTTTTCCAGGCCTGGGATGATATTACCTGCACCTTGCAGGTAGACCAGCGGCGCGCCGCCGGCGGAGCTGTCGATGACCTCACCAGCGTCGTTGGTCAGGGTATAGTCGATGGAGACAGCCTTGTTAGCGGCGATCGTCATGGGGCGAGACCTTTTGCATAAGAATGAAGAACGGACAAGTCTAAACAAGGATTTGCCCGAAAGCGAACGGAACCCGGACGGACGGGACCAATCAACGGTCATGATCATCGGTTTTCATTCGGACGAAGAAGGGCATTGGGTGGCCGAGCTGTCATGCGGCCATACCCAGCACCTGCGCCACCAGCCGCCGTGGCAATCCCGCGCGTGGGTACTCGACCCCGCACAGCGCCTGGAAAAAATAGGCCAGCCCTTTGCCTGCGGCTGGTGTGCGCAAGCGCCGAATAACGATAACCTTGACGCCTGATTCCCGGTAGGCACTCAGCCATAGAGCGCCACCGAAGCCATGCACCTCCAGAGAATTCGCATGCAGACTTTTTTTATCGCGCCCACCGATTTTGGTGTGGGTCTGACCTCCATCAGCCTAGGGCTGGTGCGCACCCTTGAACGGGCCGGGCTGAAAGTCGGCTTCTTCAAGCCGATTGCCCAACCGCATCCTGGCGACACCGGCCCAGAACGCTCCACCGAACTGGTGGCACGCACCCACGGCCTGAAGCCTCCACAACCCCTGGGCCTCGCCCATGTAGAGCGGATGCTAGGCGACGGCCAGCTGGATGAACTGCTCGAAGAAATTATCACGCTGTATCAGCAGGCCGCGGTGGGCAAGGATGTGCTGATCGTCGAAGGCATGGTGCCGACCCGCAACGCCAGCTACGCGGCGCGGGTCAACCTGCACTTGGCCAAGAGCCTGGATGCTGAAGTGATTCTAGTCTCCGCTCCGGAAAACGAAGTGCTTACCGAACTCTCAGGCCGCGTGGAATTGCAGGCCCAGTTGTTCGGCGGCCCGAAAGACCCGAAGGTACTCGGCGTAATCCTCAACAAAGTACGCACCGACGAAAGCATGGAAGCTTTCTCGGCGCGCCTGAAAGAACATTCGCCGCTGTTGCGCAGCGGTGACTTCCGCCTGCTGGGCTGCATCCCGTACCAGCCGGAACTCAACGCGCCGCGCACCCGCGACGTAGCCGACCTGATGGGCGCGCAGATCCTCAACGCCGGCGACTACGAAACTCGGCGCATGACCAAGATCATCATTTGCGCCCGCACTATGCGTAACACCGTAGAGCTGCTCAAGCCCGGCGTGCTGGTGGTGACCCCCGGCGACCGTGACGACATCATCCTCGCCGTCAGCCTGGCCGCGATCAACGGCGTACCCCTGGCCGGCCTGCTGCTGACCAGCGATACCCTGCCCGACCCGCGCATCATGGATCTGTGCCGCGGCGCCTTCCAGGCTGGGCTGCCGGTTTTGTCGGTGAGTACCGGTTCCTACGAGACCGCTAACCTGCTCAACAACCTCAACAAGGAAATCCCCATTGATGACCGCGAGCGTGCGGAGATCATCACCGATTTCGTCGCCAGCCACCTCGACGCGCGCTGGCTGCACCAGCGCTGCGGCACGCCGCGGGAGATGCGTCTATCACCGGCGGTGTTCCGCTACCAGTTGATCCAACGCGCCCAGGCTGCCAACAAACGCATTGTGCTGCCCGAAGGCAGCGAGCCGCTGACCGTGCAAGCCGCCGCTATCTGCCAGGCAAGGGGCATCGCGCGCTGCGTGCTTCTGGCCAAGCCGGCAGACGTGGAAGCCGTCGCCCGCGCCCAAGGCATCGAATTGCCTGAAGGCCTTGAGATTCTCGACCCGGACCTAATCCGCCAACGCTACGTCGAACCGATGGTCGCGCTGCGCAAAAGTAAGAGCCTCAACGCGCCAATGGCCGAGCAACAATTGGAAGACACCGTGGTGATCGCCACGATGATGCTCGCGCTGGACGAAGTGGACGGCCTGGTCTCTGGCGTTATCCACTCCACCGCGAACACCATCCGCCCTGCCCTGCAGCTGATCAAAACGGCGCCGGGCTGCACCCTGGTGTCGTCCGTGTTCTTCATGCTGTTCCCCGAGCAGGTGCTGGTCTATGGCGACTGCGTGATGAACCCGCACCCAAGCGCTGCGGAGCTGGCGGAAATCGCCCTGCAAAGCGCCGATTCGGCGGCGGCATTCGGCATTACCCCACGTGTGGCGATGATCAGTTATTCCAGCGGTGATTCAGCCAGCGGAGAAGAAGTGGAAAAAGTCCGCGAGGCCACCCTGCTCGCCCACGAGCAGCAAAGCTCGCTGCTGATCGACGGCCCGCTGCAATACGACGCCGCCGCCAACGAAAACGTAGCGCGGCAATTGGCGCCCAACAGCCAGGTCGCCGGCAAAGCCACGGTGTTCGTCTTCCCCGATCTGAACACCGGTAACACCACCCACAAAGCCGTGCAACGCAGCGCCGACTGCGTAAGCCTTGGCCCGATGCTGCAGGGCCTGCGCAAACCGGTCAACGACCTGCCCCGTGGTGCCCAGGTCGACGACATCGTGTACACCATCGCACTGACTGCGATCCAAGCCGCCAACCGACCAATGGATATCTAAATGCTGGATTTTCTACCTGCCGCCGTGCGCGGGGTCATCGCTTCGCTGTTGCTGGCACTGAACACGATACTGCTGTGTTCATTCCTGTTCATCGTCGCGCTGTTCAAGGCGCTACCGTTTGCCAAACGCTTCAGCGAATGGCTGATGAACCACACCCACGAAGCCTGGGTAACCAACAACAAGGGCTGGATGAACCTGGTACAGCGAACGCGTTGGCATCTCAAAGGCCTTGAAGGGCTGGACTATCAGCACTCGTACCTAGTGACCAGCAACCACCAGAGCTGGGTCGACATCATGGTGTTGCAATACGTGCTCAATCGACGGATTCGCCCGCTGAAGTTCTTCCTCAAGCAGGAATTGATCTGGGTGCCGGTGATTGGTCTGGCGTGGTGGGCGTTGGGCTTTCCGTTCATGAAGCGCTACACCAAGGCCTACTTGGAGAAGCACCCGGAGAAGAAAGGCAAAGACCTGGAAACCACCCGTAAGACCTGTGCGAAGTTTCGCGCAAACCCGGTAGGGATTTTCAACTTTGCCGAAGGCACTCGGTTTAGGACGGGCAAACATGCCCAGCAGAAGTCGCCGTTTCGCTACTTGCTCAAACCCAAGGCGGGCGGAATCGCGTTTGTGTTGGATGCCATGGGGGAACAGCTGAAATCACTGGTCAACGTGACCATTCACTACCCTGGCGGACGCCCTGGGTATTGGGACTTGCTCTGCGGCAAGGTGCAGGACGTGGTGGTGCAGTTTGAAGAGGTGCAGATTCCAGCCGAGTTCGTCGGCAGGAATTATGAGCAGGATGCGGAGTATCGGCTGGCGTTCCAGGGGTGGATTAACCAGCTGTGGGAAACCAAGGATGCGTTGCTGGAGCAGCTTCACACCGAATTCCCAAGCAAGCGATGATCAACCTGCGGGAGGGGGCTTGCCCCCGATGAGGGAGTATCAGTTGATGCAGCCGTAGCTGACCCACCGCTATCGGGGGCAAGCTCCCTCCCACATTTGACCGCGCCCGATCTTGAAGATGTGAAAAAGCCCGCCACCGATCACTCGGTGGCGGGCTTTTTTGTGGCCGCGAAGTTTAGATCGCGCCGCGCTGACGCAACAGCTCCAGCACTTGCTTGACGCTCTCTTCCAACGACAGAGCCTGGGTGTCGAGTACCAGATCGGCATTCAACGGCACGTCGTACGGGAAGGACTCACCAGGGATGTTATCCCCTCCGGCAGCGTACAAACCTTGCGGATCACGCTCGGCGCACACCAACGGCGACGCTTGCACGTAGACGGTCAGCAGGCGGTCGCTGCCAATCAGCGCCTTGGCCTGTTCACGGCCTTCGGCATCCGGGGCAACGAACGCCGCCAGGGTCAGCAGGCCGGCCTCGTTGAACTGACGCGCCACGTGAGCAGCACGACGCCAGTTCTCGGTACGCCCGGCACGATCCTGAGGCAAGCCTTTGTTCAGGTCGTGGCGTAGGTTCTGACCATCCAGTACGAACACGGCACGGCCCATGTCGAACAGCTTGCGCTCAACCGCGTAGGCCAAGGTGCTTTTGCCAGCGCCCGAGAGGCCGCTGAACAGAACGGTGGCCGGTTGCTGACCAAAGCGCAGGGCACGTTCTTCAGTGGCCACATGAGCCAACTTGCCGTGCTGCGCCGCGCTGCCGTGGGTAACAGGCGGCGCGATGATCATGCCCGCGGCGACGGTGCCGTTGGTCAAACGGTCGATGACAATAAACGCGCCCGTGGTGCGATTGCTGTCGTAACCGTCCAACGCGATGGCGGCGTCGAGGCTGACCTTGACCCGGCCAATCTCATTCAGTTGCAACGAACTCGCCGGGCCTTCGGCCAGGGTGTTCACGTCCACGCGGTGCACAATGCTGGTGATGGAACCCGGCACATAGCTGGTGGCGCGCTTGATGTCGTATTTCTTGCCCGGCAGCATCGGTTCTTCGGCCATCCACACCAGCATGGCATCGAAGGCGTCAGTCACTTGCGGCACGTTGTCGGCATGCACCAACAGGTCGCCACGGGAGATGTCGATCTCGTCTTCCATGGTCAGGGTCACGGCCTGACCTGGGCCGGCGTGCTCCAGTTCACCGTCGAAGGTGACGATGGATTTGACGCGGCTGCTCTTGCCCGATGGCAGAACAACGATTTCGTCGCCCTTATGCACGATGCCGCTGGCAAGGGTGCCGGCGAAACCGCGGAAGTTAAGGTTTGGACGGTTAACGTACTGCACCGGGAAACGCAGGTCGGTGTAGTTGCGGTCGTTGGCGATCTCGACGGTTTCGAGGATTTCCATCAGCGACTGGCCGGTGTACCAAGGCGAACGCTCGCTCTTGTTCACCACGTTGTCACCCTTGAGCGCCGACATCGGCACGAATGCCAGGGTGCTCGGCTTGAACGCGATACCGTCGGCGAACTTCAGGTAATCAGCCTTGATCGACTCGAATACGCTTTGGTCAAAGCCATTGATGTCCATCTTGTTGATGGCAACGACGATGTGCTTGATGCCCAGCAACGACGCGATGAAGCTGTGGCGACGGGTCTGGGTCTGCACACCGTAGCGGGCATCGATCAGGATGATCGCCAGGTCACAGGTGGAGGCACCGGTAGCCATGTTGCGGGTGTACTGCTCATGGCCAGGAGTGTCGGCGATGATGAATTTGCGCTTTGCGGTGGAGAAGTAGCGGTAGGCAACATCGATGGTGATGCCCTGCTCACGCTCGGCCTGCAGGCCGTCGACCAGCAACGCCAGGTCGATGTCATCGCCGGTGGTGCCGGACTTCTTCGAATCGCGGGTAATGGCTTCCAGGTGATCTTCGTAGATCATCTTGGAGTCGTGCAGCAGGCGCCCGATCAGGGTGCTTTTGCCGTCGTCGACGTTGCCGCAGGTCAGGAAGCGCAACATCTCTTTGCGCTCGTGCTGGCCCAGGTAGGCGAGGATGTCCTCGCTGATCAAATCAGATTGATGCGACATGACAGCCCCTTAGAAATAGCCTTGACGTTTTTTATCTTCCATCGAGCCTGCACCATCGTGGTCGATGACACGGCCCTGGCGCTCGGAAGTTCGCGTCAGGAGCATTTCCTGAATGATGTCCGTCAGCGTCTCGGCTTCGGACTCCACCGCGCCCGTCAACGGGTAGCAGCCAAGGGTACGGAAACGTACTTTCTTTTTGACGATACGGGCTTTGTCTTCGTCGGACAGGTGCTCGAGGATGCGGTCGTCGTCGATCATGATCAACGTGCCGTTCTTCTCGATGACATCGCGTTCGGCGGCAAAGTACAGCGGCACGATCGGGATGCCTTCAAGGTAGATGTACTGCCAGATGTCCAGCTCGGTCCAGTTGGACAGCGGGAACACACGGATCGACTCACCCTTGTTGACGTTGCCGTTGTAGACATTCCACAGCTCGGGGCGCTGGTTCTTCGGATCCCAGCGGTGCTTGCTGTCGCGGAACGAGTACACGCGCTCTTTGGCACGGGATTTCTCTTCATCGCGACGGGCACCGCCGAAGGCAGCGTCGAAACCATGCTTGTCCAATGCCTGCTTAAGGCCTTCGGTCTTCATGATGTCGGTGTGTTTGGCGCTGCCGTGGGTGAACGGGTTGATGCCCTGCGCAACACCATCGGGGTTGACGTGGGTGATCAGGTCCAGGCCCAGTTCTTCGACCATTTTGTCGCGGAACGCGTACATCTCCTGGAATTTCCAGCGGGTATCGACGTGCATCACCGGGAACGGCAGTTTGCCCGGGAAGAAGGCCTTGCGTGCCAGATGCAACATCACGGCGGAGTCTTTACCGATCGAGTAGAGCATCACCGGGTTGTCGAACTCGGCGGCGACCTCGCGGATGATGTGGATGCTTTCCGCCTCCAGCTGTTTCAGATGCGTCAGTTTGTCGACCATGGCTACTCACGGAAAAACGATCTTATGGACGGCCAGCGGGCCGTGTTCGAGCGAGGCATGCTAGCACAGCACCTTCTTCTATTCAGGGAGCCAGCTAGATCGAAACGATATAAGAATATGCCCCCAGGTTTGGCGCTCAAATCGGGTTGGGACAATCGATAAACAGATGCTCCAGGGCGAAACGTCGCGCTAAATAATCTCCCAAAGCCTGCACACCGTAGCGCTCGGTTGCGTGGTGCCCGGCGGCGATGAAGCTGATGTCGTTTTCCCGCGCACTGTGGAAGGTTTGCTCGGAAGCTTCACCGCTGAGGAACAGATCGACGCCGGCGGCAATCCCATGGTCGATGTAGCCTTGGCCACCGCCGGTGCACCAGCCGACGCGGCGGATCATCTCGCTGCCTTCGATCAGCAGCGGTTCGCGGCCCATGACGTCCTGTACGCGGCGGGCGAAGTCACGGGGCGACAAAGGTTCGGCGAGGGAGCCGACGAGGCCGACGATCTTGGGGTTGCTTGGGTCCAGCGGGCCCTCGACGGTGATGTCCAACTGCTTGGCAAGCTGCACGTTGTTGCCGACGTCAGGGTGCAGGTCCAGCGGCAGGTGGTAGGCCAGCAAACTGATGTCGTGCTTGAGCAGGGTTTTCAGTCGCCGTTGCTTCATGCCGGTGATGCAGGGGTTTTCGCCTTTCCAGAAATAACCGTGGTGCACCAGGATCAAATCGGCATGGGCTTCGACGGCTGCGTCCAGCAGGGCTTGGCTGGCGGTCACGCCGCTGACGATGCGCATCACCTGCGGGCGACCTTCAACTTGCAGGCCGTTGGGGCAGTAGTCGGGGATTTTTGCACTGCCGAGGTAGCGGTCTGCTTCCTCAACGAGGGTGGTAAGGGGGACGGCCATAAAAGACTCCTAAATATCCCGTTCCGAGGCGCTCGCAGCCTCGTATAATGCGCGACATTATGGGCGCTCTCCCGCCCCCTGCAACCTGTCAGGACTTACTTGATGCTCAAGGCACTGCGTTTTTTTGGATGGCCATTGTTGGCTGGCGTGCTGATCGCGATGCTGATTATTCAGCGTTTCCCCCAATGGGTGGGCTTACCGAGCCTTGATGTGAACCTGCAACAGGCACCGCAAACCAGCGCGGTGGTACAAGGCCCGGTGACATACGCGGACGCAGTGGTCATTGCCGCTCCGGCAGTGGTCAACCTGTACACCACCAAGGTCATCAACAAACCAGCGCATCCGCTGTTTGAAGACCCACAGTTCCGCCGCTATTTCGGCGACAACGGGCCCAAGCAACGGCGCATGGAATCCAGCCTGGGTTCCGGGGTGATCATGAGCCCCGAGGGCTACATCCTCACCAACAACCACGTGACCACCGGCGCCGACCAGATTGTGGTGGCCCTGCGTGATGGTCGCGAGACCCTGGCTCGTGTGGTGGGCAGCGACCCGGAAACGGATCTGGCGGTATTGAAGATCGATTTGAAAAGCCTGCCGTCCATCACTCTCGGCCGCTCCGATGGACTGCGGGTGGGTGATGTGGCACTGGCCATCGGCAACCCGTTCGGGGTGGGACAGACGGTGACCATGGGCATCATCAGCGCCACCGGACGCAACCAGCTGGGGCTTAACAGCTACGAAGATTTCATCCAGACCGACGCGGCGATCAACCCTGGCAACTCCGGCGGCGCGCTGGTGGATGCCAATGGCAACTTGACCGGTATCAACACGGCGATTTTCTCCAAGTCGGGCGGTTCCCAGGGCATCGGTTTTGCGATCCCGGTGAAGCTGGCGATGGAAGTGATGAAGTCGATCATCGAGCACGGCCAAGTGATTCGCGGCTGGCTGGGGATCGAAGTGCAGCCGCTGACCAAGGAACTGGCCGAGTCGTTTGGCCTGACCGGGCGCCCAGGCATTGTGGTCGCCGGGATCTTCCGCGACGGTCCGGCACAAAAAGCCGGGCTGCAATTGGGTGACGTGATCCTGAGCATCAACGGCGAACCGGCGGGTGATGGTCGCAAATCGATGAACCAGGTGGCACGGATCAAGCCGACCGATAAGGTGACGATCCTGGTGATGCGCAACGGCAAAGAGATCAAGTTGTCGGCGGAAATCGGACTGCGCCCGCCGCCGGCTCCGGTTAAAGAAGAGGAATAAGCCGCTTCGCTCAGGTGCCCGTTCGCGGGCACCTACAAGCCAACATTTCATAGCGATTCATTCTCATTGGTCATGTTATATTGTTTCAATATCGCTATTGGAACGCTCTATCATGCCGTCTCGAAGAATTGCCCCCTTAGCTGGCCTGGCCTTGGGCTTGCTGCTTGATCCCGCTTTTGCCGAAGAAACCACCGTCGAACTCGATACCATCAGCGTCACCACCGACGCCTATGAATCCGCAACCGGCCCAGTGAAGGGCTACCGCGCCACGCGTTCAGCCAGTGCGACTAAAACCGACACGGCCCTGCGCGATATCCCACAATCCATCAGCGTTATTCCGGCAACGGTGCTCAAAGACCTGGGCAGCACCAACGTGGAACGCGCCCTGGAATTCGCGGGCGGCGTATCCAAGCAAAATAACTTTGGCGGCCTGACACTCTACGAATACAGCGTGCGCGGCTTCACCACCTCAGAATTCTATCAAGACGGTTTCAGCGCCAACCGTGGTTACCCGAGCACACCGGACGCGGCCACTATCGAACGCATCGAAGTGCTCAAAGGCCCCGCGGCCAGTTTGTACGGGCGTGGCGACCCAGGGGGCACCGTGAATATCGTGACCAAAAAACCTCAGCCAGAAGCCTTCACTACCCTGCAAACCAGTGCCGGCAGTTGGGACCGTTATCGCACCGCTCTCGACGTCAACACGCCGCTGGACAACGAAGGCCACGTGCTGTCGCGGGTCAACCTGGCAGTCGAAGACAACCACAGCTTCCGCGATCACGTGCAGAGCAAGAGCGTGTTCGTCGCGCCCTCGTTCAGTTGGCAATTGGACCCAAACACCAGCCTGCTCGTCGAAAGTGAATTCGTGCGCCACAGCTCAACCTTCGACCGTGGCATCGTCGACGCCCCCGGCCTGTCACGCGAAACCTTCCTCGGCGAACCCAACGACGGTGACATCGACAACCACAACAATCGCATCCAGGCGACCCTCGAACATCACCTAAACGACGCCTGGAAACTGCGCCTGGCCAGCCACTACAAACAAGGTAGCCTGTGGGGCGACGCCTCGGAAAACCGAGCTCTCAATGCAGATGGCCATACCCTAAACCGCCGCTACCGCGAACGCGCCATGGGCTGGCACGACAGCATCACCCAGTTGGAACTGCGCGGCCTGTTCGACGTCGGCAGCTGGCAGCATGAACTGTTGATCGGCACTGAATACGAGGACTACCGCAAGAAGGAACGCGTGACGGCCATCGCCGGCAGCCCCGGTAGCTCGTACGCCATCGACATCTACAACCCGGTCTACGGCCAAACCAAACCCAATGGCATACGCTCCGGCACCGACTTTTTCGAGCACACCAAAAGCCACGCGCTTAACCTGCAAGACCAAATCGTCTTTACCGATCGCCTACGCGGCATGGTCGGCGCACGCTTCGAGCATTTCCAGCAAACCGTCGACGACTTCACTCGAAATGTCCCACCGAGCCGGCAAACTCACGACGCTCTTACCCAGCGCGCCGGCCTGCTTTATCAACTCACCCCCGAAGTCGGCGTGTTCGCCAATGCCTCCACTTCGTTCAAACCCAACAGCGGCCTGGACGCGACAGGTAAAACCTTCAAGCCCGAAGAAGGCGTAGGTTATGAAGTTGGGATCAAGAGCGAGCTGTTCGACGACCGCCTCAGCGCTACCCTCGCGGCGTTCCATATCGAAAAGGAAAACGTATTGGCCCTGGACCCGGCCACCAACACCAACCGTGCAATGGGCAAGGCTCGCAGCCAGGGCTTTGATCTGCAACTGACCGGGCAACTGACCGACGCGGTGCGAGTGATCGGCGCCTTCGCCTACATTGACGCCGAGGTGACCAAGGGCGACAAGGCCATTCCGGCGGGCAGCCGCATTCTCGGCGTGGCCAAGCGCAGCGGCAGTCTGTTGGGGGTGTATGAATTCCAGGACGGCGCCTTGCGCGGCTCAGACGTGGGCGCGGCGTTCACCTATGTGGGTGACCGCTCGGGTGAAGCCGGCAGCAGTTTTGAACTGCCGGCCTACCACACCGTGGATTTGCTGGCGCACTACAAAGCCACCGAGAACGTGACTGTGGGCCTGAATCTGAACAACCTGTTTGACGAGAAGTACTACGAGCGGTCCTACAGCAACTACTGGATCAGCCCCGGCGAACCGCGCAATCTCACCGTCAGCTTGAGCCTCAGCCTATAGGGACAACGGCGCTCTTTCGCACAAAGTATTGAGCGCCGCCGCCCACTGCGGATCATCATTCAAGCACGGCACCAACACCAACTCCTCGCCCCCCGCCTCACGGAATTGCTCCAACCCCCGATCGCCAATTTCTTCCAGGGTCTCGATGCAATCGGCCACAAACGCCGGGCACATCACCAGCAGCTTTTTCACGCCTTGCTGGGCCAGCGCCTCCAGGCGAGCTTCAGTGTAGGGCTCGATCCACTTCGCACGGCCCAGACGCGATTGAAACGCCACCGACCATTTGCCATCCGGCAAACCCAGGCGGGCGGCTACATCGCGGGCAACACTGAAACATTGTGCGCGATAGCATTTGGCAAGCACTTCAGGCGAGGCTTTCTTGCAGCAGTCGGCATCCTTGAAACAATGCTGGCCAGTCGGGTCGAGCTTAGTCAGGTGGCGCTCGGGCAAACCGTGGAAGCTCAGCAGCAAGTGATCGTAATCCTGCTCGACATAACGCCGTGCGCTCGCCGCCAGGGCATCAAGGTATTCCGGCTGGTCGTAGAACGGCTGCAGAATCGAGAGTCGCACATTCAGTTTCTTGCTTCGCACCACGCGCCGGGCTTCTTCGATCACCGTGGTCACGGTGCTGTCGGCGAACTGCGGGTACAACGGCGCCAGGGTGATCTTCTGAATACCCTGGGTGGCGAGGCGCGTCAGTGTCGTTTCCAGGGACGGCTCGCCATAACGCATGGCCAGTTCCACCGGGCCTTGTGTCCACTGCGCCGTCATCTGCTGTTGCAGGCGACGACTGAGCACAACCAGCGGCGAACCTTCATCCCACCAGATCGACGCATAGGCATGGGCCGACTGCTCGGGGCGCTTGATCAGGATCAGCGACACCAGCAATCGACGTACCGGCCACGGCAAGTCAATCACATAAGGGTCCATCAAAAACTGGTTAAGGTAGCTGCGCACATCCGCCACCGAAGTGGACGCCGGTGAACCCAGGTTGACCAGTAACAACGCGTGATCCGTCATGCAACATCCTATTTCTAGAGGCGGCTGGACAAGTCATCCAAAGCCGTATGCAACTCAGTGAACTGGAAAGTGAAACCGGCGGCCATCAAGCGTTCGGGAATCGCCTTCTGCCCGCCCAGCAACAGCCCCGACAACTCACCCAAGCCTACCTTCAGCGCAAAGGCTGGCATCGGCATGAACGCCGGGCGGTGCAGTACCTGGCCCAGGGTCTTGGCGAACTCGCGGTTACGCACTGGGTGTGGGGCGCAGGCATTATAAGGACCGCTGGCGTCATCCTTGTGCAGAAGAAAATCAATCAGGGCGATTTGATCCTTGATATGCACCCATGGCATCCACTGCCGACCATTACCGATAGGCCCGCCCAGCGCCAGTTTGAACGGCAGCAGCAGCCGCGACAAAAAGCCGCCCTCGGCCGCCAATACCAAACCGGTGCGCACCAGAACCACGCGCATGCCCAAAGCTTCGGCACGCTGGGCGGTTTCCTCCCAGGCGATACAGAGCTGGCTGGGAAAATCGTCCTGTACCGGACCACTGGCCTCGGTCAGTTCGCGCTCACCACCGTCGCCGTACCAGCCCACCGCCGAGCCGGAAATCAACACCGCCGGCTTTTGCGCAAGACCTTCCAGCCACGCCAACAGGGTTTCGGTAAGACCGATGCGACTGCTCCACAACAGCGCCTTGCGTTTGTGGGTCCAGGGACGATCGGCGATGGCGGCGCCGGCGAGGTTGACCACAGCGTCCACGACGCCGATCACCTCTTCCAGGCGCGCAACGCCCAGCACCTCGGCGCCACACAAGGCGGCAACCTCTTCGGGATGACGGCTCCACACGGTCAGGCGATGGCCTTGACCGAGCCAGTGTTGGCAGAGTTGGCGGCCGATCAAGCCGGTACCGCCGGTCAGCAAAATGTGCATGGGATCTTCCTCATGTAACGTTCGCCGCCGATCACTGGTCTATTTTATAAGCAGGGATCAATTTGTAATCGTGCGTGACTGTTGTTTAAGCCTCAGCTTTAACCATAGGCCACGCCACACGTTCAGGTACGCCAAAACTTATACCAAAAAACAATATTGTACAGCTATTGGTGTCGGCGTAGTCTGTACCCAACGGTAGAACGAGGCCCTCCATGACTGTCCCCATCGCGATCATCGGTACCGGCATCGCCGGTCTCTCCGCCGCCCGAGCGTTACGAGACGCCGGGCACGCTGTGCAACTCTTCGATAAAAGCCGCGGCAGTGGCGGCCGCATGTCCAGCAAGCGCAGTGATGCCGGTGCGCTGGACATGGGCGCCCAATACTTCACCGCCCGCGACCGACGCTTCGTCAATGAAGTGCAACGCTGGCAAAGCAACGGCTGGGCCGAGCAGTGGAAACCGCAGTTGTACAACTTCAAATCCGGCCAGCTCACCCCTTCCCCCGACGAGCAGATCCGCTGGGTAGGCTCACCGCGCATGAGCGCCATCACCCGTGCCCTGCTCGATGACTTGCCGGTGGAGTTCGGTTGCCGCATTACCGAGGTGTTCCAAGGGACTCAACACTGGAACCTGCTCGACGCTGACGGTGGCAATCATGGACCATTCAGCCACGTGATCATCGCCACGCCAGCGCCACAAGCCACCGCCCTGCTCGCTGCTGCGCCAAAGCTGGCCAGCGCCGCCGCAGGGGTAAAAATGGACCCCACCTGGGCCATCGCCCTGGCCTTCGACACCCCCCTTGATACGCCAATGGAAGGCTGCTTCGTGCAGGACAGCCCCCTCGACTGGCTGGCGCGTAACCGCAGCAAACCTGGACGCGACACCACCCTCGACACCTGGGTGCTGCACGCCACCAGCGCCTGGAGCAAAGCCCACTTGGACCTGTCCAAGGAAGCCGTGATCGAACACCTGCACGGCGCCTTCGCCGAGTTACTGCACAGCGCCATGCCTGCGCCGTCGTTCAGCCTGGCGCACCGCTGGCTCTATGCGCGGCCGTCCAGCAGCCATGAATTCGGTGTGCTGGCCGATGCCGACCTGGGTCTGTACGTGTGTGGCGACTGGTGCCTGTCCGGTCGAGTGGAAGGCGCCTGGCTCAGTGGCCAGGAAGCCGCGCGACGCCTGATCGAGCACCTGCAATGAACCGCATCAACCCCGCCAAGCTGCTGCTGTCAAAGTGGACAGCAGCCCATCCCCTTAATAAGGAAAAACACTTTTTGGTCACCGAGCTGTTTCGGGATGAAGAAGGCACGGTGCTGGAAATCGAGCTGCAAGCCATCATGACCAAACGCGGCGAACGCCTTCCGTGGCAGACCTTGCAGAATGCCGAGGCATGGAAAATGGGCTGGAAATAGTCCCCCGCAAAAAAACCTGTACAAATAATTTGACTTGTACAGCTTCAGACCTATGATGAGATTAGTTGTACAGAAATCAACGCTTGTACAAGAATCTTGCAGAGGTTTGGCCATGTCCAGCAGCGCAAAACCGAAGATCGCTATCAGCGCCTGCCTACTAGGCGAGAACGTGCGCTTCAATGGCGGCCATAAACAGTCCCTGCTCTGCAGCCAAACCCTCGCCGACTACTTCGACTTTGTGCCCCTGTGCCCCGAAGTTGCGATCGGCCTGGGCATCCCCCGCGAACCGATCCGCCTGGTTGGCGACCCTGCCCATCCGCAGGCCGTGGGCACTGTGCGCCGCGAACTCAACGTGACCCAGCCCCTGAACGAATACGGCCAGCAGATGGCTGAAGAACATACCGATCTGTGCGGCTACATCTTCATGCAGAAGTCGCCGTCCTGTGGACTGGAGCGAGTCAAGGTGTACCGCGAAAACGGCACACCGGTCGACGGTGGCGGACGCGGCATCTATGCCCAGGCGTTTTGCGCGCGCCACCCCAACCTACCGGTCGAAGAAGACGGCCGACTTAACGACCCGGTGCTGCGGGAAAACTTCCTGACCCGCGTTTTCGTCTACGCCAGTTGGCAAAAGCTGCTGGCCGAAGGGCTGACCCGTCACCGCCTGCTGGCCTTTCACTCGCGCTACAAATACCTGCTGATGGCCCACAGTCCCGCCCATTACAAAAGCCTGGGTCACCTGCTGGGCAGCATGGGCAAAGGCACCGACCTCAATGAACTCGCCGAGTCTTACTTCAGCGATTTGATGACCGGCCTGACCAAATGCGCCACTCGCGGCACCCACACCAATGTGCTGCAACACATCAGCGGCTACCTCAAGCAAGTGATCAGCGCCGATGACAAGCAGGAAATGCAAACCGTCATCGGCCAATACCGCCACGGCATCGTGCCGCTGGTGGTGCCGCTGACGCTGCTCAAGCATCACTTTCGCCAACACCCGGACCGCTACATCGCGCAGCAGGCGTACCTGCAACCGCACCCGGAAAATCTCAGCCTGCGTAATGCGATCTAGACCATGAAAGCTGCCCTGCAAGACGAACCCGGCGAAGACATCGCTCAAGCCCTGGAAGACGGCTGGCTGCCGATCCGCGAAGTGGCGCGCCAGACCGGCGTCAACGCTGTGACCCTGCGCGCCTGGGAGCGTCGCTATGGCCTGATCGTGCCCCAGCGCACACCCAAGGGCCATCGGCTGTTCAGCGCCGACCATGTACAACGCATCCACGCCATCCTCACCTGGCTCAATCGCGGCGTGCCGGTCAGCCAGGTGAAGCACCTGATCGACTCTGCCCAGGCCAACACCGATACGTCGCAGAATGAATGGCACACCCTGCGCCAGACCTTGGTACAGGCCATCAGCGAACTGACCGAACGCCGGGTCGACGATGCCTTCAACCAGGCCATGGCACTGTACCCGCCGCGCACCCTGTGTGAGCAACTGCTACTGCCGCTGATCAAGGAGCTGGAGCAGCGTTGGCAGGGCCAGTTCGGCGCGCAGATGGAGCGGGTATTTTTCCTGTCCTGGCTGCGCAGCAAGTTCGGTGCGCGCATCTACCACAACAATCGCCAGTTGCACGGTGCGCCGCTGCTGCTGATTAACCAGTCCGACCTGCCCCTGGAGCCGCATTTGTGGCTCAGCGCCTGGCTGGCCAGCAGCGCCGACTGCCCCGTGGAAGTGTTTGACTGGCCGCTGCCCGCCGGCGAGCTCGCCCTTGCAGTCGAGCACCTGCAACCGCGCGCGGTCTTGCTGTATTCGAGCAAAGCCCTGCACCTGCCGGGCCTGACCAAGCTGCTCACGGGCGTCAGCCGCCCGACGCTGCTCGTCGGACCAACGGTCTGCATCCATCAGGCGGAGTTAGCCGTATTAACCCATGACACTCCTGAATTATTCGTGGCCGAAGATGTGTTGTCGGCCCACCAGCTACTGATACAGCGTGGACTTATTTAAATGCACTTGATCTGGCTGCGCACCGACCTGCGCCTACACGACAACACCGCCTTGGCCGCCGCGACCCAGCGAGGCCCGGTTGCCGCCGTGTACCTGATCACGCCTGAGCAATGGCTGGCCCACGATGATGCTCCGTGCAAGGTCGACTTCTGGCTGCGCAACCTGCAGCACTTGAGCAAAGACTTAGGCGAGCTGAACATTCCCCTGCTGATCCGCACAGCTGCCACCTGGGACCAGGCGCCCAGCGTGCTCAGCGAACTGTGCCGGGACCTGTCGGCGCAATCGCTGCACGTCAACGAGGAGTACGGCATTCATGAAAGCCGTCGTGACGCCGCCGTGGCCCAGGCGCTGGAAGCCGAGGGCGTGACCTTCCACAGTTACCTTGATCAATTGTTCTTCCAACCGGGCAGTGTGCTGACCAAGACCGGCACCTACTTCCAGGTCTTCAGTCAGTTCCGCAAGGTCTGCTACACACGGCTGCACAGCGCGCTTCCACAGTTAGTGCCCACGCCAAAGGCCCAGGCCAAACTCGACCTTAAAAGCGATCCGGTCCCGACCACCGTCGCAGGCTTCGAGCCGCCCAGCGACACCCTGCGTGCCCTATGGCCAGCCGGTGAGGACGAAGCCCGGCGACGCCTCGATGCATTCGCCGACCAGCAGATCAGCTACTACAAAGACGAACGCGACTTCCCCGCCAAGCCCGGTACCAGCCAGCTGTCGGCCTACCTCGCTGCCGGCGTGGTTTCGCCGCGCCAGTGCCTGCATGCAGCGTTGCAGAGCAACCAAGGCGAATTCGAAAGTGGCGACATCGGCGCCATCACCTGGATCAACGAACTGCTCTGGCGTGAGTTCTATAAACACATTCTGGTGGGCTACCCACGGGTGTCCCGTCACCGTGCGTTCCGCCCCGAGACCGAGGACGTGGCCTGGCGTGATGCGCCCAAGGATCTGGCAGCCTGGCAAGAAGCTCGCACTGGCCTGCCGATCATCGACGCCGCCATGCGTCAATTGCTGGAAACCGGCTGGATGCACAACCGCCTGCGCATGGTAGTGGCAATGTTCCTGACCAAAAACCTGCTGATCGACTGGCGTGAAGGCGAGCGCTTCTTCATGCGTCACCTGATCGACGGCGACTTGGCCGCCAATAACGGTGGCTGGCAGTGGAGCTCGTCCACCGGTACCGACTCGGCGCCCTACTTCCGGATTTTCAGCCCGCTGAGCCAGTCAGAAAAATTCGACAGCGAAGGTGTGTTCATCAAGCACTGGCTGCCGGAATTGGCCGCACTGAATAAAAAGGAAGTGCATAACCCCGAAGCCGCCGGTGGTCTGTTTGGCGTGGCAGATTATCCGCGCTCGATTGTCGACTTGAAGAAGTCCCGCGAGCGCGCCCTGGCCGCCTTCCGTAGCCTGCCTTCACGTCAATCGGTCGTCGAACATGAGTGACTTCCTGCAACGCTTCGCCCAAACCTTCGCCACGCTGGACAAGCACAACCTGCACCTGCTCGACAGCCTGTACAGCAAGGACATTGCCTTTACCGACCCGCTGCACGAGGTCCATGGGCTGACCGCGTTGCACAGTTATTTCGCCGAGTTGTACAGCAACGTCAGCCAACTGCGCTTCGACTTCCACGGTTTCGACCAAGTGGCCGAAGGCGAAGGCTACCTGCGCTGGAAAATGAGTTTTTGCCACCCACGCCTGGCCAACGGCCAAGTCATCCGGGTGGAAGGATGCTCGCACCTGATGTGGCGGGACAAGGTGTACCGCCACTGCGATTACTTCGATGCCGGCGCCATGCTCTACGAGCACCTGCCCGTGCTGGGCAGAGTCGTCAGTTGGCTCAAAAGGAGAGTGGGATGAACGCAGTGTCGCCACGTCGTTATTGGCTGACCGGTGCCAGCAGTGGGATAGGCGCCGCCTTGGCCGTGGAGCTGCTTAACAGCGGCGCCCATGTCGCCTTGAGTTCTCGCACCCAGGCACCGCTGGATGCGCTGGCTCTACGCTACCCCGGCCAAGTGTTGGTGGTGGCCGGTGACCTGACCAACAGCCAGACCGTGCGCGAAATTGGCGAGCACATCGGTGACGTCTGGGGCTCGCTCGACACCGTGATCCTTAACGCCGGCACCTGTGAATATGTCGACGCCAAGCAGTTTGATTCATCGATCATCGAGCATGTGGTGCGCACCAACCTGCTGGCCAGCAGTTATTGCATCGAAGCGGCCCTGCCGTTGTTGCGTGTCGGGCGTGCACCGCATCTGGTGGGCGTCGCCAGCGCCGTGACCTACCTGCCGATGCCCCGCGCAGAAGCCTATGGCGCGTCCAAGGCCGGCCTGCGTTATCTGTTCGAGTCCCTGCGCATCAGCCTGTCGCCGGAAAATATCGATGTCACCGTGATCAGCCCGGGCTTCGTCGATACACCACTGACCGAGCGCAATGACTTCCCGATGCCCCTGAGCTGGCCGGCCGACAAGGCTGCTCGGCATATATTCTCCAAGCTGGACAAACGCCCACTGGAAATCGCCTTCCCGGCCTTGTTTATCGCCACCCTGTGGCCGCTGTCGAAACTGCCTAATCGCGCGCAATTGATCATCGGCAAACGCATGCTGCGCAGCCCGCCACCGAAAAAGGACGACCTGTGAAGATCGCCATTATCGGCAGCGGCATTGCTGGCCTGACCAGCGCCTACCTGCTTAGCCGCAGTCACGAAGTCACCGTGTTCGAAGCGGGCGACCGTATCGGCGGGCATACCCATACGGTCAACGTCAGCGTCGACGGCAAAAGCTACGCAGTGGATACCGGCTTCATCGTGTTCAACGACTGGACCTACCCCAACTTCATCCGCCTGCTGGGGCAGATCGGTGTCTCGTTCAAACCCACCGAAATGAGCTTTTCGGTGTGTGACGAAAAAACCCGGTTCGAATACAACGGCAATAACCTCAACAGCCTGTTCGCCCAACGCCGCAATATCCTGTCGCCGGGCTTCTGGGGCATGTTGCGCGACATCCTGCGGTTCAACCGCCAGGCACCGCTGGACCTGCAGGAGCAACGCATCAGTGCCGAGATGACCTTGGGCGATTACCTCACGGCCGGCGGCTACGGCGAGCGCTTTGTGCGGCACTACATCGTGCCGATGGGTGCGGCGATCTGGTCGATGTCCCTGGCGGACATGCTGAGTTTTCCGCTGCAATTCTTTGTGCGCTTCTTCAAGAACCACGGCTTGCTGTCGGTGAACAACCGGCCGCAGTGGTGTGTGATCGAAGGTGGATCCAGCAGCTATATCGAACCGCTGACCCGCGGCTTTCGCGAGCAGATCCGCCTCAACAGCCCTGTGCATAACGTCGAGCGCACCGAGCAAGGCGTAGTTATCCACAGTCCTGCCGGCAGCGAGGCATTTGATCGGGTGGTATTCGCCTGTCATAGCGACCAGGCGCTGGCATTGCTCGCCGACCCAAGCCAGGCCGAACAAGAGATTCTCGGTGCCCTGCCCTACGCCGACAACGACGTGGTTTTGCACACCGACACGCGCCTGCTGCCCGACCGCAAACTGGCCTGGGCCAGTTGGAATTACCGGCTGAGCGGTAACATCCAGACTCAGGCCGCCGTCACCTATGACATGAACATCCTGCAAGGCATCGACAGCGCCACCACCTTTTGCGTCAGCCTCAACCAGACGCCGATGATCAACCCGCTGAAGATCCTCGCGCGCTTCACCTACGCGCATCCGCAATACAGCCTGGCGGCGGTGGCCGCGCAAAACCGCTGGGAAGAACTGGCCGGCGTGCGCAACACGTTTTATTGCGGCGCCTACTGGGCCAATGGTTTCCACGAAGACGGCGTGGTCAGTGCGCTGCGCGTGGCCCAGGCCTTTGGGGAAACCCTGTGAACAGCGCCCTGTACAGCGGCTGGATTGCCCATCGACGGTTTGCGCCCAAGGCCCATGCCTTTCGCTACCGCATCGGCCTGCTGTACCTGGATTTGAGCGAACAAGACGAAGTCCTCGGACTGTCACCGTTGGCCGGACCAAGTCGCCTGGCGCCCTTCGGCTTTCGTCAGCAGGACTATCTGCGTGAATTCACGCGTCACGGCATGAGCTTGAGCGATGCCGTGCGCCAGGAAGTCGGCAAGGCTCTGGGGCATACGCCTCAGGGCGTTATCTGCCTACTGACCCAGGCCCGCAGTTGGGGCCTGGCTTTTAATCCCGTGAGTTTCTTCTACTGTTTCGAGGCCGATGGGCAACTGGCCGCGATCTTGTGTGAAGTGACCAACACCCCGTGGCGCGAGCGCTACCACTACGTACTGCCGGCCCAAGCCCTGGGCGCTGATGAGCACCAGCATTTCGCGGTGGCCAAGGCCTTCCATGTGTCGCCGTTCCTGCCTCGCGACCTGGAATACCGCATGAGCTTCAGCCCGCCCGCAGACAGGCTCGGCGTGCACATGGCCGACTGGCAGGGCGAGCTGAAAGTCTTCGACGCCACCTTGAGCCTGCAAAAGGAAGCGCTGACCCGCGCCAGCCTGCATCGCTACTTGTGGCGATTTCCGTGGATGACCGCCAAGACTTGCCTGGCCATTTACTGGCAGGCGATACGCCTGTTTCTTAAACGCACACCGATTTTTTCCCACCGGGCCGCCGATGGCGCCTCTCGTACAGCAGTCGGGTATACCAAGGATCGCCGCCATGAAATCCCCTAGCTTATCGGTCAAGACCAGCCGCCTGAACGTCAACGGCGTGACCAGTGCGCTGCTGCGCAAGGGCGTACTGCGCCAACTCAGCCAATTGCGCCATGGCCAATTGGTGGTGATCGAGGACGGCGAACGGCAGGTGTTCGGCGCACGGGAAGCGCACTTGCTGGGGGAAATCCAAATCCTCGACCCTGCGGTGTGGGGCCTGGTGGCGGCCAACGGTTCCATCGGCGCCGGCGAGGCGTTTATTCACGGCTATTGGAGCAGTCCGGACCTGACCGCGGTGGTACGTGTGATGGTCAGCAACCTGGACGTGCTCGACGCCATGGAAGGTGGCCTGGCGCGGCTGGCACGCCCGTTCACCCAAGGTCTGCACTGGCTCAACCGCAATACGCGCAAGGGCTCGCAGAAAAACATCGCCGCGCACTACGACCTTGGCAACGACCTGTTCGAAGAATTCCTCGACCCGACCATGATGTATTCGGCGGCGCAATTTCTGAGCGACGACGACACCCTGGAACAGGCGCAACTGAATAAGCTTGAACGCATCTGCCAGAAACTCGCGCTCAAACCCACCGACCACCTGCTGGAAATCGGCACCGGCTGGGGCAGCATGGCGCTATACGCGGCGCAACACTATGGCTGCAAGGTCACCACCACGACCTTGTCCAAGGAGCAATTCGCCTACACCGAAAAACGCATCGAAACCCTCGGTTTGCAAGGCAAGGTCACGCTGCTGCTGAGCGACTATCGCGACCTCACCGGCCAATACGACAAGCTGGTATCCATCGAGATGATCGAAGCCGTGGGCCATCGCTTTCTGCCCACCTATTTCAAGCAGTGCGCGCATTTGCTCAAGAGCGATGGGCTGATGCTGCTGCAGGCCATCACGATCCGTGAGCAACGGTTTGAGCAGGCCAAGAACAGCGTGGACTTTATCCAGCGCTACATTTTCCCCGGCGGCGCCTTGCCCAGTGTGCAGAACATGTTGCAGATCGTCAGCCGCGACACCGATATGAACCTGCTGCACATGGAAGACTTTGGCCTGCACTACGCGCGAACCTTGCGCCTGTGGCATGAGAACTTTCGCCGCGCCCACGGCCGTCTGACGGAGCTGGGCTATGACGAATACTTTTTGCGGTTGTGGGAGTTTTACCTCTGCTACTGCGAAGGTGGCTTTATGGAGCGCACTATCGGCACCGCGCAATTGCTGCTGGCCAAACCGGCAGCCATCAACCCGCCGTTGCTCGGGCGCTTCAATGCTTAAAACCCTGGCCAATGCCGCGCTGTTCCAGTGCGGCTGGTTTGCCTGTGTGCTGGGCGGCGACAGCCTATGGCTGCTGGTTGGCCTGGCGGTGCTGGCCGTTCACCTGCTGTGGATAAGTGCGTGGGCCGAGGACGGTGTACTGATCATCAGCGTGATGCTGGTGGGCACCGCAGTGGACACGCTGCTGCGCGCCGTTGGGGTTTTCCAGTTCAGCGAGCCGGGGCCATTGATTCCGTTCTGGTTGATGCTGCTATGGGCATTGCTGGCGACCACCCTGCGCCATTGCCTGGCCTGGAGCGCGCGGCCGTGGTGGCGTGCCGCACTGCTGGGCGCGATGGGCGGGCCGTTGTCCTACTACGCGGGGAGCCAATTGACCGATGTTCAATTTGGCTATGGCCTGGGCCCTACAATGGCCGGCCTGGCCGTGCTTTGGGCAGTGCTTTTTGTCGGGCTGCACCGGCTGGCACGCTGACGTCCGTCAGAGCATTCATACGCAAATGACCGGCTTGCCTTACACTGCTCGCCTATGACCAACATCCCCCACACCCAAATCACTGAGCCCACCGTCACCTGCTCGACGTGCGCGGCCTGCTGCTGCCAGCTGGAAGTCATGTTGATCACCGACACCGGCGTGCCGGAGCGCTATATCGACACCGACGACTGGGGCGGCGAAGTGATGCTGCGCCTGGACGACGGCTGGTGCGCGGCGCTGGATCGGGACACGATGATGTGCACGATTTATGAGCGTCGGCCGCTGATTTGTCGGGAATTCGAGATGGGCGCACCGGAGTGCCTGACCGAACGCGAAGGAATCGCCACGGCGTACCGCTGATCTAAGGCCAGTGACGACCTCAATGTGGAAGGGGGCTTGACCCCGATAGTGGTGGATCAGTTGGAAAATTCCGCGACTGACACTCCGCCATCGGGGCAAGCCCCCTCCCACAAGGTTTTGAATTACAGCGGCATCGTGTAGTGCAGTGAGTAGCTTTCTACACCGTCGTTATTGCTGCTGATCCCGGCATTAGAGTAGTGCGTGGCGCGAATGCCCACTTCATGCCCACCGGTGAAGCGCAGGCCGAAACCCAAGCGGTCTTCGAACTGGAAAGCCTGGCCGATGTTGTTGTCCTCCAGTTTGGTACGGGAGAACACCGCCACGCCGATCCCGGCTTCGATGTAGGGCTTGACCGACTGACCGGCAAATTCATACACAAAGACAGGCGAGAACGACAGGCTGCTGGCGCCTGCACGGTCATCACCTTCCCAATAGGTATAGGCGCCGCTCCAATAGCCGGTCAGGCGACCGACATCACTTTGCATCCAACTCTTGTCCCAATCCGACGTCAGCCCCAATCGATAGGTGAGCGTCGAATCACTGGTGGCCCCCAGGCCAAACTCAAGCCCGGCGGCCTGCGCCGAAAAAGAGTGTCCCACCACAGCGGCCGCAATCGCAGCCAAACAGAACAAGCGCTTCATAAGAAACATCCTTTCCGAACGAAGTTATATGGTTTTGTACAAGCAATCTGGCTATAGAAGCCTACGCAGTGCCAGAAGTTCAGCGTCTAATGGCGATATTTCACGAAATTTTCACGCGCCAAAGCTTCGCACAACTCCGGAATATTTCCACAGTGTCGGTAGGATATTTCTTAGGTGATACACATCACCGCTGGTCCAGAACTGCGCAGGCTCAGGATCACCGTGGGCAAGCAGGTCGCGCTCGCCCAATAAACGCTTGAGCTGGCGAGCCACGGCGGCGCCGGTGTCGATGAGGATGATGCTGGGGGGCAGCATCTGCGCCAGGAGCGGCTTGAGGAAGGGATAGTGGGTGCAACCGAGGATGAGGGTGTCGCAACCGGCGCTTAGCAGCGGCTCGATGTAGCCGTGCAACAACTGACGCAGGGCCGGGCTGTGCAGATCACCGGTTTCAATCAGCTCCACCAGGCCCGGGCACGGCTGGGTGATCACCTGCACATCGGTGGCGAAACGGTCGAGCAACGCGGCGAACTTGGCACTTTGCAGAGTACCGGTGGTGGCCAGCACACCGACCACGCCACTGCGCGTGGCGGCAGCCGCAGGTTTGACGGCGGGTTCCATGCCCACCAGCGGCCAATCGGGATAGTCCTGGCGCAAGTCGGCTACGGCGGCGACGGTCGCGGTATTGCAAGCGATCACGAACGCCTTGGCGCCCCGTTCGCGGAAAAACTCAGCGACCCGCCGTGAACGCTCACGAATAAATTCGGGGGTTTTCTCGCCATAGGGGATATGCCCGCAATCGGCCACGTACAGCAGCGATTCGTGGGGCAACAGTTGCTGAATTTCATCCAGCACCGACAAGCCGCCGACCCCGGAATCGAACACACCGATCGGCGCGTCCTTAACCATGTTGCGTCCCGCAGACACTGCAACCGGGATCACGCTTGACCCGCAATTCACGAAAGCGCGTGGTCAAGGCATCAATCAATAACAAGCGGCCCACCAGCGGTTCACCAAAACCGGCAAGCAGCTTCAAGGCTTCCAAGGCTTGCAGGCTACCGACCAGCCCCACCAACGGCCCGACCACCCCCGCTTCGCTGCACGTAAGCTCGGTGTCGCTGCCATGCCCATATAAACAGTGGTAACACGGGCTTTCAGCGCGACGCGGGTCGAAGACAGACAATTGGCCTTCAAGCCGAATTGCCGCGCCGCTGATCAACGGCTTGGCTGCGACGACGCAGGCGGCGTTGACCGCTTCGCGTGTGGAGAAGTTGTCGCTGCAATCGAGCACCACGTCTACCGCCGCCACTGCGGCCGCCAGGGAGTCGGCGTCCAGCGCGGTGCGATGGGCAACTAACGTGATTTCAGGGTTGATGGCGGTCAGGCGGCGCAACGCCGAGTCGACCTTGGTCTGCCCGACGCTGTCGGTGTCATGGATGATCTGGCGTTGCAGGTTGGTCAGGTCGACGGTGTCGAAGTCGGCCAAATGCAGCTCGCCCACGCCCGCAGCGGCCAGATACAGCGCCACCGGCGCGCCCAGGCCACCGAGCCCGACGATCAGAGCACGGCTGTTTTTCAGGCGTAATTGGCCCTCGATGTCGACATGTTGCAACAGAATCTGTCGGCTATAGCGCAACAGCTCCTGATCAGTCAGCACGGGCGACGTCCCAGGGTGATGCGTTCGTGACCACCGAGGTCGAGACGGCTATGCACTTCGTCAAAACCCTGGCTCAGCAACAGATCACGTACGGCCAAGGCCTGATCGTAACCGTGTTCGAGCAGCAGCCAGCCACCCGCATTCAGGTGGGCCGGGGCCTCGTTGATGATCAACCGCAAGTCGTCCAGACCATCATGGCCCGCCACCAGCGCACTGGCCGGTTCGAAACGTACATCGCCTGCGACCAGATGCGGGTCGTTGTCGGCGATATAAGGCGGATTACTGATGATCAGATCGTAGCTGCGACCTTGCAGTGAGCTGAACCAATGACTGCTCAGCACTGTGGCGTTATTCAGGTGAAGACGCTGGCGGTTGCGTTCGGCCAGGGCCACGGCTTCAAGCACACGGTCGACGGCCGTGACTTGCCAGGCCGGGCGCTCACTGGCCAGGGCCAGGGCGATGGCGCCGCTGCCGGTGCCGAGGTCGAGAACCTTGGCTGGCGTGGCCGGTAGTAATTCCAGGGCCGCCTCCACCAGCAGTTCGGTTTCCGGACGCGGGATCAGCGTGTGAGGCGCGACCTCCAGGTCCAGCTTCCAGAAGCCTTGCTGGCCGAGAATATAAGCGACCGGCTCACCCCCGCGGCGGCGCTGGAGATAGTCGGCAAAGGTCAGAGCGTCTTCGCTGCTGACGATTTTTTCCGGCCAGGTGTGCAGGTAGCTGCGGGATTTGCCCAGGGCAGCCGCCAGCAACAATTCCACGTCCAGGCGCGCAGTGGGCGAGTCTGGCAAATCAGCGGCACGCAGCAGGCTGGCGATGATGGTCATTTATTCACCTATCGCGGCCAGTTGATCGGCCTGGTATTCGGCGAGCAAGGGCTCGATCACCGCATCGACGCCACCGGCGAGAATCTCGTCGAGGGAGTACAGGGTGAGGTTGACCCGGTGGTCGGTGACCCGGCCCTGGGCAAAGTTGTAGGTGCGAATGCGCTCTGAACGGTCGCCCGACCCCACCAGCAACTTGCGCTCACTGGCAATCGCATTGGCGGCGGCGCTGGTTTGCTGGTCGTTGAGTTTGGCCGACAACCAGGACATGGCCCGTGCACGGTTCTTGTGCTGGGAACGCTCTTCCTGGCATTCCACCACGATGCCCGACGGCAAGTGGGTGATGCGGATCGCCGAGTCGGTCTTGTTGACGTGCTGCCCCCCGGCACCCGACGAGCGGTAAGTGTCCACGCGCAAGTCCGCGGGGTTGATCTCGATGGCTTCCTGCTCGTCAGGCTCAGGCAGTACGGCCACGGTGCACGCGGAGGTGTGGATACGGCCTTGGGATTCGGTCGCTGGTACACGTTGTACGCGGTGCGCGCCGGATTCGAACTTCAGCTTGCCGTAGACATTCTCGCCTTCAACCCGCGCGATGACTTCTTTATAGCCGCCGTGCTCGCCCTCGTTCTCGGACAGGATCTCCACACGCCAGCCACGTCGCTCGGCATAGCGCGAATACATACGGAAGAGGTCGCCAGAGAAAATCGCCGCCTCGTCACCACCGGTGCCGGCGCGGATTTCGAGGAACACGTTGCGTCCGTCGTTGGGATCCTTGGGCAGCAGCATGCGTTGCAGGTCGCCTTCCAGCGCGATCAGCTTGTCCTTGGCTTCGCGGACTTCTTCGACGGCCATTTCGCGCATGTCCGGGTCGCTGTCCTTGAGCAGCGCCTGGGCGCCTTCAAGGTCGGCTTGGGTCTTCAGCCATTGTCCGTAGGTGCTTACGATCGGCTCAACTTCCGCGTATTCCTTGGAATAGGTACGAAATTTGGTCTGATCGGAGATGACTTCGCCATCGCCGAGCAAGGCGGTCAGTTCTTCGAAACGGTCCTGGAGCACGTCCAGTTTATTGAGCAGTGACGCTTTCATTGCGATTTTTTATCCGAAGAGCTATCTGACGCGCCCTCACCGAGGGCAAAGAGTTCCTGGGCCATAGCCAGCGCATCGAGGCGGCCTTCGGCAGTCAATTTTTTAAGCTGCACGCTGGGGGCGTGGAGTAACTTGTTGGTCAACCCACGGGCCAGTTGCATCAGCACCTCTTCAGCGCTACCGCCGTTGGCCAGCAAACGCTGGGCCTTGAGCAGTTCCTCGTCGCGCAGGCGTTCGCCCTGCTGACGATACGCCTTGAGCACATCCACCGCCGCCAGTTCACGCAGGCGCACCATAAAATCTTCGGCACCGGTGCTGACCATCTCCTCGGCAGCCTGGGCAGCCCCTTGGCGACTCTTGAGATTTTCGGCGACCACTTCGTGCAGATCGTCGACGCTATAGAGGTAAACGTCGTCCAACTCGCCGACTTCGGGCTCGATATCCCGGGGAACGGCGATATCCACCATGAAAATCGGTTTATGCTTGCGCAGCTTCAGCGCACTTTCCACCGCGCCTTTGCCCAGAATCGGCAATTGGCTGGCAGTGGAGCTGATGACGATATCGCTGCGCACCAGTTCAGCCGGAATATCCGCCAGCAGCACGGCGTGGGCACCGAATTGTTCGGCGAGGATGCTGGCCCGCTCCAGGGTACGGTTGGCGACCACGATGCGCTTTACACCCAGGTCATGCAGATGACGGGCGACCAGGGTGATGGTCTCGCCGGCGCCAATCAGCAAGGCCTGGCTGCGCTGCAAGTCGCTGAAAATCTGTTTGGCCAGGCTGACGGCGGCAAATGCCACGGACACCGGGTTTTCGCCGATGGCTGTATCAGTGCGCACTTGCTTGGCGGAATTGAACGTGGCCTGAAACAGCCGACCCAGCAACGGACCAACGGTACCGGCCTCACGCGCCACGGCGTAGGCGGACTTCATCTGGCCCAGAATCTGCGGCTCGCCCAACACCAGCGAATCGAGACCAGCGGCCACACGCATCATGTGACGAACTGCCGCATCCTCTTCGTGCACATAAGCGCATGCGCGCAGGTCGTCGAGGCTCAAATGGTGGTAATCGGCCAGCCAGCGCAGGACGACATCCGCTGAAAGATGTTCCTGCTCTATATAAAGCTCGCTGCGATTGCAGGTCGAAAGGATCGCAGCTTCGCGGCTGTCGGTGAGCCGGCAGAGCTGCTGCAAGGCCTCAACCAACTGCTCTGGCGTAAACGCCACGCGCTCGCGCACGTCTACGGAGGCAGTCTTGTGGTTAATACCGAGTGCGAGGAAGGCCATTCAATATCGCTGATGATGTCGGGAAGCCGACAATTGTCCTACTTCGAAAGATTCAGAACAACCACCGTCGTCTATTGTCCTAATGCCTTGTGTCTATAAAGGCATCAACTGAGACTCGGTTATGTTTGGCCGAAGGCTTGTGTCATGATGATCCGACCGCAGGTTAGTCGTCCTCTTCCTATATGAATAGATCCTCCGCGTTGCTCCTTGCTTTTGTCTTCCTCAGCGGCTGCCAGGCCTTGGCCCCCGTGTCGTCGGACGGTACGCCGCCGGTAGAAGACAGCACCCCCGCCCCTGAAAAGCCCAAGGTTTATTCCTCGTTCAGTGAAGAAACGGTGTTCAGCCTGCTGAGTGCGGAACTGGCTGGCCAGCGCAATCGCTTCGATATTGCGCTGGATAACTATGTGACCCAGGCCATCAACACCCAGGATCCAGGCATCTCCGAACGCGCATTTCGCATCGCCGAGTATCTGGGAGCCGATCAGGCTGCGCTGGATACCTCGCTGATCTGGGCAAAAAACGCACCGGACGATCTGGAGGCGCAACGTGCCGCAGCCATTCAACTGGCGCGGGCCGGGCGCTATGACGACTCCATGGTCTATATGGAGAAAGTCCTGCAAGGCAAGGGTGATACCCATTTCGACTTCCTCGCGCTGTCGGCTGCCGACACCGACCAGGACACGCGCAATGGCCTGATGAAGAGTTTCGACCGCCTGCTTCAAAAGCATCCCAAGAACAGCCAACTGATTTTCGGCAAGGCCCTGTTGCTGCAACAGGACGACGAGCCTGACGCCGCGCTAAAGCTGCTGGAACAGAACCCGCCGGACGATGGCGAGATTGCGCCGATCCTGCTGCGTGCGCGCCTGCTGCAAAATCTCAATCGCGGCAAGGAAGCCATTCCGCTGCTGGAAAAAAGCATCAAGAAGTACCCGGACGACAAACGCCTGCGATTGACCTATGCGCGCATGCTGGTTGAGCAGGACCGTATGGAGGACGCCAAAGTGCAGTTCGCCAATCTGGTCCAGCAATACCCGGACGACGATGAGCTGCGTTACTCCCTGGCGCTGGTATGCCTGGAGGCCAAGGCCTGGGATGAGGCCAAGGGCTATCTGGAAGAGCTGATCGAGCGTGAAAGCCATGTGGACTCCGCACACTTGAACCTGGGCCGTATCGCGGAAGAACGCAACGACCCACAAGCTGCCCTGCTCGAATACGCTCAGGTTGGCCCCGGCAACGACTACCTGCCCGCCCAATTGCGCCAGGCCGACATCCTGATGAGTAACGGGCGCACTGATGAGGCGGAAAAACGCCTGACCGCGGCCCGCGATGCCGAGCCGGACTACGCGATCCAGCTGTACCTGATCCAGGCCGAGACCTTGTCGGCCAACAATCAGGGCGAGCGCGCCTGGAAACTGCTGCAACAAGCCTTGTTGCAATTCCCCGACGATTTGAACCTGCTGTACACCCGTGCCATGCAGGCGGAAAAACGCAATGACCTGGCGCAGATGGAAAAAGACCTGCGCCTGATCATCAAGCGCGACCCCGACAACGCCATGGCTCTCAACGCCCTGGGCTACACGTTGTCTGACCGCACCACGCGCTACGACGAAGCCAAGGTGCTGATCGAACAAGCGCACCAACTCAACCCGGAAGACCCGGCCGTACTCGACAGCCTGGGCTGGGTGAATTACCGCTTGGGCAACCTGGATGAGGCCGAACGCTTGCTGCGCCAAGCGCTGGAGCGCTTCCCCGATCAGGAAGTCGCGGCGCACCTGGGTGAAGTGCTGTGGGCCAACGGCAAGCAGCGCGAAGCACGTCAAATCTGGGAAAAATTCCTCAAGGAACAACCCGAAAGCCCCATCCTGCGCGGCACCATCAAGCGCCTGACCGGATCCGAGACCCTTTAAGCTTATGTTCTTGCGCCACGTTGTAGTCTTCAGTCTTATTGCCCTGCTCGCCGGTTGCGCGGGCGTAGGCACCCGTGAATCCGTTGAAGGCCAGGGCAACCCGGCGCAATGGAAACAGCATAAGGATCAGCTCAGCAGCATCGATGGCTGGCAGATCGAAGGCAAAGTCGGCGTTCGCGCCCCCAAGGACTCGGGCAGCGGCACCTTGTTCTGGCTGCAACGCCAGGACTACTACGACATTCGTTTGTCGGGCCCGCTGGGCCGTGGTGCCGCTCGCCTGACGGGTCGCCCGGGTCAGGTCAGCCTCGAAGTGGCCAACCAAGGTCGCTATGAGGCGACTTCGCCGGAAGCGCTGCTTGAAGAACAGATTGGCTGGAAGCTGCCCGTATCGCACCTTGTGTGGTGGGTGCGTGGCTTGCCCGCGCCCGATAGCAAGAGTCGACTGAGCCTTAATGGCGACAGCCGCCTCGCCTCGCTGGAGCAGGATGGCTGGCAGGTCGAATACCTCAGCTATACCGAACAGGGCGGTTACTGGCTGCCGGAGCGTATCAAGCTGCATGGCACTGACCTTGACGTCACGCTGGTGATCAAGGACTGGCAACCGCGCAAGCTGGGGCAATAACGTGACTGTAGAAAAACTGACCCTGCCCTCCCCCGCAAAACTCAATCTGATGCTGCACATTCTCGGTCGTCGTGAAGACGGCTATCACGAGTTGCAGACGCTTTTCCAATTTCTCGACTACGGCGATGAACTCACCTTCGCCGTACGCGACGACGGCGTGATTCAACTGCACACCGAATTCGAAGGCGTGCCCCACGACAGCAACCTCATCGTGAGGGCAGCAAAAAAACTTCAGGAACAATCCGGTTGTTCGTTGGGCATCGATATCTGGATCGATAAAATTTTGCCCATGGGCGGCGGAATCGGTGGTGGCAGCTCAAATGCCGCGACGACATTGCTGGGCTTGAATCACTTATGGCAACTCGGTTGGGACCATGATCGCTTAGCAGCGCTGGGCCTTACGCTGGGGGCCGACGTCCCGGTTTTCGTGCACGGACACGCCGCTTTTGCTGAGGGTGTAGGGGAGAAACTCACCCCGGAATACCCCGAAGAGCCGTGGTATGTCGTGCTTGTGCCGCAAGTATCTGTAAGTACAGCAGAAATTTTTTCAGATCCGTTGTTGACACGTAACTCTTCTCCCATTAAAGTGCGCCCCGTTCCCAAGGGAAACAGTCGAAATGACTGCTTACCGGTTGTAGCAAGGCGTTATCCAGAGGTACGTAACGCTTTGAATTTGTTAGGTAAATTTACCGAAGCAAAATTAACCGGAACTGGAAGTTGTGTGTTTGGGGGCTTCCCAAGCAAAGCTGAAGCTGATAAAGTCTCGGCCCTTCTTACAGAGACCCTTACAGGGTTTGTAGCAAAGGGAAGCAACGTTTCGATGTTGCATCGCAAGCTGCAAAGTCTGCTCTAAAAGGAACCGAGTACTGGGTACTCGTTGCAACAGATACAGGGGCGTCGCCAAGCGGTAAGGCAGCAGGTTTTGATCCTGCCATGCGTTGGTTCGAATCCAGCCGCCCCTGCCATTTTCTAATACTCATCCAGGTTACCCTCAGCCTCTAGGTACTGCGCGTGTCCAAGATGATGGTCTTTACGGGGAACGCCAACCCCGATCTGGCTCGACGTGTCGTACGTCAGCTGCATATCCCTCTCGGTGACATCTCTGTCGGTAAATTTTCCGACGGCGAAATTACAGCCGAGATCAATGAAAACGTCCGCGGTAAAGACGTATTCATTATTCAGCCGACCTGCGCTCCGACCAACGATAACCTGATGGAACTCGTCGTGATGGCTGATGCCTTCCGCCGCTCCTCAGCGACTCGAATCACAGCTGTAATCCCTTATTTTGGTTATGCCCGTCAGGATCGCCGTCCGCGTTCCGCACGTGTGGCTATCAGTGCGAAAGTCGTTGCTGACATGCTCACCGTGGTAGGTATCGATCGTGTTCTTACGGTTGACCTGCACGCTGACCAAATCCAGGGGTTCTTCGATATTCCAGTAGATAACATCTACGGCTCGCCAGTATTGGTGGACGATATCGAAGACCAGCGCTTTGAAAACCTGATGATCGTGTCCCCGGACATTGGTGGCGTCGTGCGTGCACGGGCTGTTGCCAAATCCCTGGGCGTTGATCTCGGGATCATCGACAAACGCCGCGAGAAAGCCAATCACTCTGAAGTGATGCATATCATCGGTGATGTCGAAGGGCGTACCTGTATTCTGGTTGATGACATGGTCGACACCGCCGGCACCCTGTGCCACGCGGCGAAAGCCTTGAAAGAGCACGGTGCTGCAAAAGTGTTCGCCTACTGCACACACCCTGTGCTGTCGGGCCGCGCGATCGAGAACATCGAGAACTCTGTGCTGGACGAACTGGTGGTGACTAACACCATCCCGTTGTCCGCTGCTGCACAAGCCTGTGCGCGTATCCGTCAACTGGATATCGCACCGGTAGTTGCCGAAGCGGTTCGCCGCATCAGCAATGAAGAATCGATCAGCGCGATGTTCCGCTAAGGGTCAAACCTTCGGATCACCTCACTGACGAAAAGCGCCCCGCCCCAGCATTCTGCTGGGGCGGGGCTTTTTTGCCCATATCGCCTTTAGCGCTGGTCGCAAACGCTGGGGCGAATGTGGTTATTTTGGAGATACAACATGAACGATTTTACTCTGAATGCTGAAGTGCGTTCCGACCTGGGGAAAGGTGCGAGCCGCCGCCTGCGTCGTCTCGCAAGCCTGGTTCCAGCTGTAGTTTACGGTGGCGAAAAAGCCCCTGAATCCATCAGCATGCTGGCTAAAGAAGTTGCCAAACTGCTCGAAAACGATGCTGCCTACAGCCACGTTATCGAACTGAACGTTGGCGGCAAAAAGCAAAACGTCATCATCAAAGCTCTGCAACGTCACCCATCCAAGGGTCACGTCCTGCACGCTGACTTCGTACGTGTCGTAGCCGGCCAGAAACTGACCGCTATCGTGCCTGTGCACTTTGTTGGTGAAGAAGCTCCGGTCAAGAAAGGTGGCGTTGTTTCCCACACCACTACCGAGCTGGAAGTAAGCTGCCTGCCGAAAGATCTGCCTGAGTTCATCGAAGTCGACCTGTCGGCTGCTGAAATCGGCACCATCATTCACCTGTCCGACCTCAAGGCCCCTAAAGGCGTTGAGTTCGTTGCACTGGCTCACAACGACGACAAGGCTGTTGCCAACGTCCACGCGCCACGTGTTGTAGCAGAAGATGAAGCAGGCGAAACCGCTGCAGAGTAATGCTCTCTGCGGCATCGGAGCTTGAGGAAACATCGCGGACCGAAACGTAGCGAGAAAGCGGGCGATAACGCGAAGTTTATCTCTGGATAAGTGAGCTCCTGTCGTCCACTTTCGCCGCACTCCGGTCAGGCGATGTTATCCACAACTCCAAAGGAAGGGCCCCTGTCGTGACTGCCATTAAACTGATCGTTGGCCTGGGAAATCCAGGCGCCGAATACGAACAGACCCGGCATAACGCGGGGGCCCTTTTTGTTGAGCGTATCGCCCATGCCCAAGGTGTAAACCTGGCGGCCGATCGCAAATATTTTGGCCTGACCGGGCGCTTTTCGCACCAGGGTCAGGATGTTCGTCTGCTGATTCCCACCACCTACATGAACCGCAGCGGCCAAGCTGTTGCGGCGCTTGCGGGCTTCTTTCGAATCAAACCCGAAGAAATCCTGGTGGCCCATGACGAACTGGATCTGCCACCCGGCGTAGCCAAGCTCAAGCTTGGCGGCGGGCACGGCGGGCACAACGGCCTGCGCGACATCATCGCGCAGTTGAGTAATCAGAATAATTTTTACCGTCTGCGGCTCGGCATTGGCCACCCAGGCGTTGCGAGTATGGTTTCAAATTTCGTCCTGGGTCGTGCGCCACGCGCCGAACAGGAAAAACTCGATGCCAGCATCGACTTTGCCCTCGGCGTGCTGCCGGATATCTTCGCCGGTGAATGGAACCGCGCGATGAAAAACCTGCACAGCCAGAAGGCCTGACTTTTTTCCGAGGGGAAACACCATGGGATTCAATTGCGGCATCGTCGGCCTGCCCAACGTCGGCAAATCCACCTTGTTCAACGCTTTGACCAAGTCCGGTATTGCGGCTGAGAACTTCCCCTTCTGCACCATCGAGCCTAACAGCGGTATCGTGCCGATGCCGGATACACGCCTGGACGCTCTGGCAGCGATCGTCAACCCGAAGCGTGTACTGCCGACCACCATGGAGTTCGTCGACATCGCAGGCCTGGTAGCCGGCGCATCGAAAGGTGAAGGCCTGGGCAACAAGTTCCTGGCCAACATCCGCGAAACCGATGCCATCGCCCACGTGGTCCGCTGCTTTGAAGACGAGAACGTGATTCACGTCTCCAATAGCGTCGACCCGAAACGCGACATCGAGATCATTGACTTGGAATTGATCTTCGCTGACCTCGACAGCTGCGAGAAGCAACTGCAGAAAGTCGCGCGCAACGCCAAGGGAGGCGACAAAGACGCCGTGGTCCAGAAAGGCCTGTTGGAACAGTTGATCGCGCACTTCACCGAGGGCAAGCCGGCACGCAGCCTGATGAAAAGCATGGGCGCTGACGAGAAGGCCGTGATCAAGGGCTTCCACCTGCTGACCACCAAGCCAGTGATGTACATCGCCAACGTGGCTGAAGACGGTTTCGAGAACAACCCGTTGCTCGACGTGGTCAAGGCCATCGCCGACGAAGAAGGCGCCATCGTGGTGCCGGTTTGCAACAAGATCGAAGCGGAAATCGCCGAGCTTGATGACGGCGAAGAAAAAGACATGTTCCTCGAGGCCCTGGGCCTGGAAGAACCAGGTCTGAACCGCGTGATCCGCGCCGGCTACGAAATGCTCAACCTGCAGACTTACTTCACCGCTGGTGTCGAAGAAGTCCGCGCTTGGACCGTCAAGGTCGGCGCCACCGCGCCACAAGCTGCTGGCGTGATCCACACCGACTTTGAAAAGGGCTTTATCCGCGCAGAAGTGATCGCCTACAACGACTTCATCCAATTTAAAGGTGAAGCCGGTGCCAAGGAAGCCGGTAAGTGGCGCTTGGAAGGTAAGGAATATATCGTCAAGGATGGCGACGTGATGCACTTCCGCTTTAACGTGTAAGCAGCCGCCGCAAATAAAAAAGCCGATGCAATGCATCGGCTTTTTAGTGGGCGACGATTAAAACTCAGACAAAGAAAACACCCACGCTCAATTATCAGATTCCCCCTACTCACTTCCCAGGCTTATAGATACAACAACACTCAAACAACTAAATAGCTATAACCAACGATGTTTTCCTACACCATTGCAGTACATACCCGCTTTAAGCGCACATCATAATCCTTATACGCTTCACTTTAGCGATCGGCGTCTGGATAACGCCGTTAAACAGTGAAACACTCGCAACAATGGAGCGCCCAGTTAATGCCGGCCCACTCTAATGGGGAAAATGAATCGACCATCTTACTCAATGATGGCCCGGATATTGAAAATACACTTAACAGTACGGCATCCCTCAACATTGACATTTTACTACTGGGGGAAACCGGTACTGGCAAAGATACATTGGCACAACGGGTTCATCGCTTATCGGGACGACGGGGTAATTTTGTTGCCGTGAACTGCGCAGCTATTCCTGAAAGCCTCGCAGAAAGCCAATTGTTCGGAGTCAACAGCGGTGCTTATACCGGGGCAATGCAATCACGGGCCGGATTTGTCGAAGCCGCCCATCTAGGTACCCTGTACCTCGACGAAATCGACAGCATGCCATTGTGCTTGCAAGCCAAACTGCTACGGGTGCTGGAGTCGCGTGGGGTGGAGCGCTTGGGCTCAACCCGTTTTATACCGGTGGACATGCGCGTCATCGCGTCCGCACAGCATTCGCTTTATCAGATGGTCGAGCACGGCACTTTCAGGCGTGACCTGTACTTTCGCCTGAATGTCGTCAACATCCAGCTCCCGCCGCTGCGCGATAGGCGAGAACGCATCATCCCGCTGTTTCTGGAAATGATCCAACAAGAAGCTGCCCAGTTCAAATGCAATGCCCCGCCACCGCCTGGTGGGCTGTTGCAACAGCTGCTGTGCCACCCCTGGCTAGGCAATGTTCGTGAACTACGCTCGACGGCCAAAAGATTCGTGCTGGGCCTGCCACCGCTTTCGACGTCGTCGAGCCAGTTGCAGGATAACCAAATGAACCTTAAGGCACGCCTGCAGCACATTGAAAGGGCATTGATTGAAGAGTCCTTGTGCCGCCATCTCTACTGCGTGGATACCGTGGCGATTGAGTTGGGTATTGCGAAGCGCACGCTGTACTACAGGATGAAACAATTGGACATCTCATTGGCTTGAGGACACAGAGCTCATTAAAGGCTAAGTAAGGGGGCCATGCTTCTACCCTCAGCACTCCAATCATCCAGAAATATCTAGCCATAGACACATCAGGAACGCTTTAGCGTTGCGAGCCACATATTCAAAGCCTGGTTCAAGTTACAAAAAGTTCCAGACATCAGGGCTTGGTTCACGACACGTGAATCAACGTTCAAAATATCCAAATCGGAGTCTTATTATGAATGGTATATCCGGTAGCAGTTCATACGGTGGATACGCATACGGCAACAGCATGATGTCCAGTGAACTCGATGGAGTACAGAGTGGCATTGGTTCCCGTTCCGCTTCTGAACGCGCAGAGGAAGTCGCCGAGCTTACGTTCCAAGAAAGTTTGAAATCAAAGATGATTTCGGGCTTGTACGCCGCGGCTAAAGAAATTCGCTCGTAACATGATTACCTCCCTGGCTCATTAGCCGGGGAGGTTGTCATATGAGTCGATGTAATAAATGCGGCATCAGCCATTATCAAGAACCTGCTTCAGACACCTCACCGCAGGCCCTATATGCAGATAGAAGCATTTGACTTTTCAACGCCAAACAAACTTCACAGCAACACGGGCGTCACTCGGGAACCTTCGGCTTCTAGTACGGATGTTGGTTTCTTCACCTCAATGCTCGAAGGTTCGATATCAAACACGCCTGCCTCCGCCAACCATACTGTATTGGCCATGCTGACAGAGCCATCAAAACATATCGTAGATGCCAAAGATCGCCTTGCACGCGCGTTGAAATCATCAAGTAAAGGGATGGACGCTGACAAGTTCAGAGAGTATCCGCAGGAACTTTCTAATGTAGCGCTAACGACCCAACTTTTAGTAAAGAGCCTTGGCAAGACAAGCCAATGCATCGACAAAATCTGTAACCTGCAATAGTGAACATGACTAAATACCTGCCTGCCGCCCTACTTCTGACTTTTGCATTCATGCTAAACGGTTGCAGCGACCGCGTTGAACTTCATCGACAGCTTTCTGAGCAAGAAGCCAATGAAGTGGTAGCGGAATTGGCAGACAAACATATTCGCGCCCAAAAAATCCCGTCCAAAGACGGTGTCGTCGTGGCGGTTAACACCGCCGATATCGGGCGTGCCGTACGTACATTGGAAGCCGCAGGATTACCTAGAGTGGCACGAACCACGCTGGGCGATACCTTTCGCAAGGAAGGGGTTATTTCCACTCCACTGGAAGAACGAGCACGCTATATCTACGCCTTATCCCAGGAGCTTGAAGCCACCTTATCCAACATTGACGGGGTAATTATTGCCCGGGTGCACGTGGTATTGCCCGAACGCATCGCACCGGGAGAACCAGTCCAGCCCGCTTCAGCGTCAGTATTCATTAAGCATGACCCACGGCTGGATCCCGATAATATTCGCGCGCGCGTTCGCAGGATGGTGGCGAGCAGCATTCCAGGCATGACCACTGCAGTGGATAACCTGCAAAAACTCAGCGTGATCTTTGTACCTGCCACCACCTACCAAGAGCAGCAGCGGCTGGTGTATTTCGGCCCTTTCCTGGTGCCAAGCGATGATCTTGGGTTTTGGCGAGGCAGTGTTATCGCGGTACTGCTTGGCGTGGCGTCCTCCTTGGTTGCCGGGCTATTCCTGTTCAGCCGCCGCCAACATCCTCCGCAAGAGCCGCGCATAGCCCGCGAACAGGATGGCACCTCTCATGACACCTGAGCTGGATCACTCCATGAGTGAACATCTGGCCTGGGCTCAATGGTGGGCGTTCCCCTGGAGGCACGCCCACGAGGACTGGAGGGGCGACAAGTACCCCGCAATTAAAGTGCTTTATCGCAACAGGCGGTCCGCGCCGGACGACCTCACTGGCATTGTTGCGTGCTTGCCTCCTGCCCCTCACCCGACGGTACTTCGCCTGGCCCTTGCTTCAACGGAACAACTCAACCTGGCGCTGACACTGGTTCACGACACGTTCAACCCTGAAGCGGCGACGCCGTTGAGCGAGAGTCAGCACCTGTGGTGCATGCGTTTATCCAAGGCGCTGCCCCCTACCATGCTGTCGCGCGATGCTGATCCATTGCAATTGCTCTCCAGCTGGGTAGAGCCCGATACCTGGCGGCGCCTTCGACTGAGATTCCCCCGTAACCGCGTACAGGCGGTTGAGAAAAGTACCGTCTCACTCGAAAACGCAAGCAGTCGACTGAACACGCTATGGCAAGCCGTAGTCTGGCGCGTGACGACATTGGCAAACGCCCCCCTGTCACCTGACCCGAACGCGTAAGGAAAACAGCGATGTTATGCCGACACACCATTGAGTTGCTCAAGGATGCTTCGGAATTGCCACGTTGCCTGATCCCCCGGGAAGAGCTTGCAAACTGGGCACACGCTAACCAACTCATCAGTCGCGCCAAGGCACAGGCCGATGAACTGGTAATCCAGGCAGAGAAGCGATGCGAAATGCTGCTGGAAAAGGCGTCCCTGGATGTCTGGCAACGCGCAGACGCCCAACTCAAGCGCTGGGAGCGTGACCGTCAAGCGATGTGTGACAACCTGGAGGTGTATGCAACATCAATCACCAACCAGGCGATTCGCCGCCTGCTTGACGACACGGTGCCCCCCGAGCGGCTGGCCGCCCTTCTGAGGCAACTACTGGCAAACCAGATTCATGAGATCAACGCCTCGCTGCTCTGTCACCCACAGGACATTGAGGAGATAAAACAGTGTCTCGCCAATCAACAGGCAACACTCTGGAAGCTTCAGCCCGACGAAACAATCCCTGCGCAGACCCTTGTATTGAAAACCGATGAGGGTGATTTCCGTATTAGCTGGCACTCGATGCTCGATGCTTTTTTCAATCACGCAAAGGAATACCGGATAGACATTTAATTGCATCCGCCTGGCGTCCTGCACAACGCTACTTAACAACAATTGATCCACCCATGCACGTCCACCCAAGACAAAGGAACGCCCATGAGTCTTTCCAACAATCTTTCACAAGAACTTTCAAGAAGCAGCAGTATTGCCCACAAGCTGTATAAGCAGAGTTCAAGCAACGGTTCTAAAGATGGGGCTGACGCTGAATTATTCTATGAACTTGCCGTCAAGAACACCCTTTCCCAAATGGCGTATCTGGAACATAACCGCGTTTCGCATATGTTGCTCAAAAGTACTTTTGAGAGTTTCCAATAACATGCAATCGCTAGTCCGTGACTGGTTAAGCGGCTGTAAAGAACAACTCAGTTTGTTTGAGGGTGATGACCAAATCATGCTGAAACGTCAGGGAGACGCGTTGTTACTTAGCGCTCAACTGACCTCAATCCGCGCAGACACCACCACCTTGCAGCACTGGATGCGCCTGGGCGCGGCCAGCCTGAATCATTTCCATGGCGCACTGGCTCAAAAAGCTGACAGCGGCGCGTTATGGCTGATTCAGAAACTGCCAGGTGTGCAGGGAGAGGCTTACGTGCTCGGTTGCCTTGAGGCCCTGCTGAACCAACGCGACACCTGGCGCGCCACAGTCGCGCGCTTTGCTCGCCCGACTCAAAACCTCAAACCCACCTCGCTACGCTCACTGTCGTACTAACCCGAGAACCGACAATGCATAACAAGAACCATGAGCACAGTCGCTTACGCCGTGCTTCGCCCAAAGAATTTCCCTGGCGTAACGCTATCTTGCTTTCCTGGCTGCTGATCCCGGCACACACCGCATTGGCCGCCATCCCTTCCGATTGGAAAAACACCGCTTACGCATATGAGGCAGAACATAAGCCCTTGCGTGACGTGCTCGTCGATTTCGCTCAAGCCTTTGGTACTCAACTGCAAGTCGAGGGGCTGCTGGAGGGCAACGTCAATGGCAAGATCCGCGCTAATACCCCGCAATCGATGCTCGACAGGTTGGGGGTGGAACACCGTTTCCAGTGGTACATGTACAACAACACCCTCTATATCAGCACGCTGGACCAGCAAGAGTCTGCGCGCCTGGAAGTCTCTTCCGAGACCATTGCCGATCTCAAGCAAGCGCTCACGGATATCGGCTTGCTCGATAGCCGCTTCGGTTGGGGTGAGTTACCAGAAGACGGCGTAGTACTCGTATCTGGCCCTCGTCGCTATATCGAGCAAATCAAACAGTTCAGCAGTCAGCGTCGTTCGCCGGATGAAAAACAGAGTGTGTTGAGCTTCCCGCTCAAGTTTGCCAATGCAACGGACCGGCAAGTGGATTATCGCGGTGAGAAACTCAACATTCCGGGGGTGGCGAGCATTTTGCGAGGGTTACTGGAGCCGCGCGCCAACTCGACCCTCAATCGACTGAATCAGAGCTCCACGTCACAGCCTGCGCCCCTCGTGCCGAACATCCCAAGATTGGGCAATCCGTTGCTGGGGCAAATGCTGGGTGCAAACGGCCATACCGCGCCGTTGGACGCTCCCCCCGCACTCACACCGCGCGCTGCGGCGCCTGGCAGCCGAATTCGCGTTGAAGCCGATGTGCGCAACAACGCCGTGCTGATTTACGACCTGCCTGAACGCCTGGCCATGTACCGCGAGCTGATCACCCAACTCGATGTCGCGCGCAAGCTGGTGGAAATCGACGCGATTATTCTCGATATCGAGCGCACGCAATTGCGAGAGTTCGGGGTGAACTGGGGCTTTCAGAACAGTCGGTTCCGCGGCGGCGTCAATATGGCTCCGGGCACTTCGTCGCAGCTGTCGATTGAAAACCGCGAGCGCTTCTACGCGGATATACGCGCGCTGGAAGCCAAAGGGTTGGCAAGCATGGTGTCCAACCCCTCCGTTCTCACGCTGGAAAACCAACCGGCGGTAATTGACTTCAATCGCACCCAATACCTGACACCGGGTCGAGAGAATGCCACCATTTTACCGGTCACTGTGGGCACCAGTTTCCAGGTTGTTCCCCGTGTCATCACCAGCCGTGGCGGTCACCAGATCCACCTGGCGGTGGATATTGAAGACGGTAATTTCGACGAAACCAACCCGTCCCCCGGCAATCTGGATGTGCGCCGAGGCAAGGTCAGCACCCAGGCGGTCATGGAGGAAAAACGCTCGCTGGTGGTCGGAGGCTTCCACGTCACCGAAAGCAGTGACCAGCGCAACAAGGTGCCCTTGCTGGGCGATATTCCATTCATAGGCAAGGCGCTGTTTTCGTCGACCGAACGGCAGAACAACCGGCGTGAACGCTTGTTCATCCTCACTCCGCGCGTCATTGGCGATCAAGCAGACCCTTCTCGCTACCTGCCCCAGGCGGACCAGGTCGAATTGCAAGCGGCCCTTGCACCTCTGGCCAGGCGCGATGCCCCTCACCCGCCCGTGATAAAGCGCAGCGATATCATCAGCACACTGGCGCATATGGTCAGTGGTGAAATCCCCAAGGGCTTCAAGTCTGCGCCAATGCCACTGGGGCTGAACACCTTGTGCAGCACCCGCGACATCCTGGCACTGAACAACGAACGCAGCCAGTGGTACACCGGCCCGGATTACAACGTGGCGGTGGTAGTGCTGAGCAACCAGTCCAAGCGCTATGCCCGTATTGACGAAAATGAGTGCAGCACGCCGCAGACCCTGGCTGTGAGCGTGTGGCCGCGTGCCTGGCTGAAGCCGGGTGAAGAAGCCGAGGTATTTATCGCCATGCGCCCAGTGGTGAAGGATGAACACCTCAGCGTGCCCCGCCCCTCCTTGATCACTCCTGCTCCGAAGGCCACACCATGAAACATCGCCTATTGTGCGTCACCCTGATCGGCACGGCACTGCTCGTCGCCGGCTGCACGCCCACCTGCAAGGGCGACTCCTGCTCACGCCCTCAATCGAGCAAAGACAAGATGGTGATCTGGTGGCCACCTCAGATGCGCGCCGAACCTGGCCCCGCCGGGGAACGGGCGGACTACCAGACCATCTCGCTGGAACGGTGAGTCGCCAAGAAATGCCCGACACTCAACGCCAGGTATTTCTGGACAACCTGGTGAGCGGCGCTGCCGCTCACCTGGCACTCGCTCCCGGTATCACGGCCTGTGCACTGCACGCAGGCAAGCGTTCGGGCCTGGCTTTGCAGGTGGCGCGTGAAGCGTTGCAGGCCGGGCAATTGCAGCGGATGCTGGAGCGGCGCTTTGAGCAGGCCGTCGTATTTGATGGCTGTTTTATCTACCTCGACGCCCAACACACCTTGGTGATCTGGCACGCACTGTCCGCACCGCGTAACGCGCTCGACAGGATCCTCAGCCGGATGCTATCGCTGGCCAATCTCGAAGCCTTGGACTCAAGTTCCGGTCGCTGATCAGCGCCGCTCCAACTCTGGCAACTCCAAGGTTTCGCGTTTGGCTTCATCATCAAGTTCACGCAAGGTGCGGTAGATCAGCGCCACAGCCTGCAAGGTTTCACGGGGAATGCTTGCGCCCAACTCCTTTGTGTAGAGCAACCGGGCCAGCCATACACATTGGATGACCGGCACCTCGGCGGCCTTCGCCTGCGCAATTAATTGGCGGGCCACGGCATCCGTACCTTTGCTCACCAACAACGGCAGCGGTGTCTTGCCGGGGCGGTAATACAAGGCGACTGCAAAGTGGGTCGGGTTGACCACCAACATATCGGCCTCTTCCAGCTTGGGCAGCTTGACCTTCGGTTCTTCCTGGGCCAATTGCTGCGCCAATGCACGACGTTGGCCCTTCACATGGGGGTCGCCTTCCATGTCCTTGTACTCTTTGACAACCTCGACTTGCGTCATGCGCATGCGCTTGGCGAAGAAGTGCTTCTGCAATGTAAAGTCGAGAATTGCCAGTATCAGCAATAGCCCAAGACAGGCATGCAGCAGGTAGCGGAACAATGCGATCAGTGCCAGGAGGTAACTTTGCAGATCGCTGTTGGCAAGGTTGATCAACGCCCCAAGAGAAGGCCAGACCACTACATACACGATCACACCCAAAAGCACGGCTTTGACGATGCTCATCAACAGCGTCATTAGCGACTGGGCAGAAAAAAATTGCTTGAATTGACTGATCGGGTTGAGGCGATTGAAATCGAGCTTCAGTGTTTCCGGGGCAAACAGCAGACCGAATTGCATCCAACTGCTGATCAGCTTGGTGGCAATCGCTACGCCGGCCATCAACAGGCCGAATGAGAAAAACACCACCAGGCCTTCAAACAGCACTTCTTCCAGCGCCCGCACAAAGGGCTGATCAAGACGTGAGATCGGCAACACCATCAATTGCTGGAAACGCTGCAAGCTGCTCTCGGCGGTGAATAAGGCAATTTCACTGATGGCGGCCAGCACCAGCAACTTGGCCACATCCTGACTTTGAGCAACCTGGCCTTTTTTACGCTGATCGCGCAATTTCTTGGCTGAAGCCGGGTGCTTTTTTTCCCCCGAATCACTCATGGCATTGAGGCCTTAAATAAAAGGCCCAGCGAGTGTTTCAGATCACCCAACTGGCTCATACGTCCAACGATCAGGTCCTGCAGCAGCGCAAAGTACAACAGCAGAATACCGATACCCGCCAGACACTTCACGGGAGGTGCCAGCGTACTCACCTGTAACTGCTGGCTGTAGACCCCCAGCAGCGCAATGCCGAACTCCAGCAACAGCAGCACCGCAATAAAGGGTGCTGCGTAGAGCATCATATGCATGAAGGTGTCCCCAAGCAGGCCGAGGAATACGCTCATGCCATTCGGTGCAGGGAGTGGAAACCACACGGTGGGTGGCCAGATCAGGTAACTGTCCCAGATCACCTGGGTCAATGCGCCTAAGCCCAACGTCACCATCAATAGAAAAATCGCCAATTGCTTGAACAGATGTCCAATCGGTGTGGCGTCCGGACCCAGTGAAGGATTGAGCTGACCACCCGCCAAGGCCCCGCGCTGGTTATCCAATAGCGCGCCCACCGCTTCGAACATCCAGAACGGCATCGCCAGCAGCACCCCCAGCAACAAACCCAGCGCTACCTCCTTGATTATCAGCGCCGCGAGTATCATCGCCGAGTAGTCCTGGCCCTCCAACATTGCGTGAATGCCCGGCGCCGGCATCAGCGCCATGACCATCACAAGGACGTGCCTGAGCATGCCGCGTATATGCTGGAAACAGAACGCAGCCACCAGGATGCAACAGGGGTAGATACGTGCCATGCCGATGACCAGGCTGGGCAGGTAGTCGAGATAGAGCAACACAGGCGAGACCTCAGTTCAGGGCCGAGCGGCCAATCATGTCGAAGGTCAAATTGATCAGTTGGATCAACTCCACGCCAATCCAGCGTCCCGTCAGGATCAATGTGATCCCTACTGCCACCAGCTTGATGCCAAACGGCAGCGTCTGGTCCTGGATCTGCATCAGTGCTTGCACCAGGGATGTCAGCACCCCCACCACCACAGCCACAATCAACGGTGGCGCCGACAGCACCACCACCAGCAACATGCCCTGCTTGAACAGCACGATCGGTTCCATACGCCACTCATAGATAGGAAAGGAACAAGCTGTCGAGCAACCGCGACCAGCCGGACACCAGCACGAACAACAGCAATTTGAGTGGCAGGGAAATGGTCATTGGCGAGACCATTTGCATGCCCAGTGCCAGCAGCAGGTTGGAGACAATCAGGTCGATCACGATGAAGGGAATGTAGATCAGGAAGCCGATCTCGAACCCTGCCTGCAGCTGCGACAGTACGAACGCCGGAATCAGCAGGATCAGGTCTTCGCGCTGCACCTCCCGCGCCATTTGCTCAGGCCACAGGCGCGTGGTGTTTTCCTGCAGATGCGTCAATACATCTGCATCCACATTGCGCAGCATAAATGCGCGCAACGGTTGGATGGCCTCACTGCCCGTCTGCAGAAACGTTTGCACGTTACTCATGTCCAGGGGTGAGACCTTGACGCTCTCGGCAATCTCATAGCCAACCGGCGCCATGATGAACAGCGTGGCCGCCAGCGCAATACCATTGATGGCCATGCTTGGCGGCACCTGCTGCACACCGATAGCGTTGCGGGTGATCATCAGCACGATGACGATCTTCAAAAACGATGTGCAGATGATCAGCAGCATGGGCATCAACGCCAATGCCCCCAGAAATACCGCCAGGATAAGGGGGTCTATCCCCTGAAGCGTCATGGGCCGAACATCACACGGGACAACTGCAACCCCAGGCGCCCGTCGACTTCCACCAACTGGCCCACGCCAATGGGCCGATCGCCGTAATACAGACCGGCCATACCGGGAGCATAACCGGCAATGCCCAGCACCGAGCCGGGCGCGAGGTTACGCAGTTCCCCCAAGGTCAGGTTCAGTGTTCCGCAGCGTACGTTCAGTGCCATGCTTAACTCATCGAACGGCTCATTGCCGAATACATCCATCACGGGCTCCTCTTCCTCATGTCCCGAGTGGTGGGGGGGTGCAAAATCTTCGTCCACAGACGTGTCCTCGATAGATGTAACAGTCAGACACAACTGCCTGGTGTCGTCGTCAATGCAGCCATGCAGCCGCTGCCTGCCAGCCTGTACATAACCGGTGCCCTGAGCTTGGAAAAAACTCTGCTCAAACACCAACACATCACCGGTTCGCAGGCTGCGTAGTTGTGCAATTGGTAACTTCATGCACCCGAGGGTGACGGCAATGGCCAGTTGAAAAGACGCCGGCATCGGCGCAGCAATGGCACGCCAAGGTCCGGCCTCACACAAGGCCAGAAAGCTTTCACAGTTCAGCCAAACGTAACCGCCGACCCGGGAGCCTCCCAGGGTCACGCTGAGCCGACAGCCAAACTCCGTGGGGCGATCCGTTTCCAGCAAGCGCACATAACCCAGCAACGACCGTATCTCGGGGCTCAGGTGGTACTGATACAACGCCCAGAACCAGGAATCCGGATCGTTGCCAAACTGGGCCAAGGTCATCGGGCACTCACTCATCAGGCTGAGCAACGGCCCTGCTTCATCGAGCGCCAGCACACCACACGCCGTCTCAAAGCACACAGGCTTGCCACCGCCAGCAGGCGCACGCCCCGGCTCAAGCCGCAACTCGCCGGCCTGCCCGGCAACCTGAAACGGCAGGCTTAGCCCGCGCCCCAATCGACGGCGGGCGGCAACCGTATCGCCATTCATCAAGGGAACTGTCAGTGCCGGCATCAGCATGCGCAACCGACGACAGGCAGACGCAGGCTCACCGCAAGGCCCAGCTCTCCTGCGAGGCGACCCTCACACTGCTGGCGTACGCCACTGAGCCAGCGCGCCGTAGCGTCCTGTTCCGCCTCCAACTCGATCGCCCAGCCCCCCTGCTCACGGCGCACGCTGGCGTTGATTCGCCCCAAGCGAGGCAAGTACAAAACCGCCTGCAACGGCCAATGCGAAGCGAGCTGCACACGAGGCGCCAGTTGCTCGGTCAGTGCCACGATCATGGCAATGTCAGACGACGCCTTCTTGCTGGACAAGGAAGCCCCCGCCCCAGAAGCATTACCGTCGTCGGTAAAGAGTTGGGCGAACACTCGCCCGAGTTCCAGAGGCACACCTCCTGTCGCGCGTGGCTCAACATCTTCGCGTGGCTCACGGGGACGTGGGCGCTCCGTGGGTTTATTTGAAACCTGGGTCATGTCGGTTCCTCAGCAAGTAAACGGGACAATTCCTGAAGTTTTTCTACCTGCCGCAGGCACTCGGTGACCTGCTTCTGGGCGCTGCCAACGCGACTTTCTCTTTCACCCTGCTGGCTGCGTAACGCCTCCAACTGGCCCATGTCCCGTTGGGTGCTAGCAGAGAGGGATCGCTCCTTCGCACCCCACGATTTCAGAGCCTTCAGGCTCAGCACCTGACCCTGATGTTGACTGAACAATTGAGCACTCTTGCGGGCTTCCTCTTGCCGCGTTTGTTCAAGCGCATCCTGAGCCCGCTGGATATGTGCGAGCAGGGCCTGCTGGGCTCGCTTCGCCTCACGCAGGGCGCGCTCGGCCCGGTCAGCCCTATGCCTGCGCAGGCGCCGCAGCATTTCGACTTCACCAAGGTGCACATCAGAAGGGGACATGAGTGGTCAGATCCTTGAGTTGCTCCAGTGTCGTTTGCATGGGTGTCGGCTCACGCAGATCCTGGCGCAGGAAGCCATCGACCGCCTGACGACTGTCCACCGCCAAATCGGTCAAAGGATCGCTGCCTGGTTGGTACTCCCCCAATTTGAGCATCAGTTCGATCTGCTGGTACGCCGACAACAAACGACGCAATGCCGTACCCGCCTGGATATCCATGGGTTGCGCGACGTTGCTCAATATCCGCGAAAGACTTGCCAGTACATCCACCGCCGGGTAATGCCCACGCTCGGCTAATTTGCGCGACAGCACGATATGCCCGTCGAGTAGCGAGCGAACCTCATCAGCGACCGGATCATTCATCGAGTCCTGCTCAATCAGCACGGTATAGATCGCGGTAATCACGCCCTCACGGGTCAACCCGGCGCGCTCCACCAACCGTGGTAACAAGCTGTACACCGACGGCGGCAAACCTCCACGGCCCAAGGGCTCACCGGCAGCCAGGCCGATTTCGCGCTGCGCCCTGGCAAAACGAGTCAACGAATCAATCAGTAGCAATACCCGCTGCCCCTTGCGCCGAAACCCCTCGGCCAACGCCGTGGCCGTGAACGCGGCACGAGCGCGCTCCATGCTGGATCGGTCGGAGGTGGCGCACACCAGCACGGCTTTGGCACGTAGTTGCTCATCCAGTTCATGGTCGAGAAACTCGCGCAGCTCCCGCCCCCGCTCACCGATCAGGCCGAAGACGATGACATCGCACTCCACGTTACGGGCGATTTCGGCCAGCAAAGTGGTCTTGCCGCAGCCCGCACCAGCGAATAGACCGACACGCTGACCTTCGCCAAGCGTTAACAACCCATCAATCGAACGCACGCCGGTAGCCAGCGCCCGGCTGATCCTCGGTCGCTCGGTGGGCAATGGCGCTTCACACAACACCGCGCTGGTATCCGGTAAGTCAGTCTCGACAAACGCACTCACGCCCTGCCCTGTAATCGGCCGTCCGAACCCATCCAACACTTGGCCCAACAGTGCCTCGCTGACGCGCACACGGTGCGATACCCCAAGGCGCTCCACGCTGGCACCTACCCGTACGCCTTCCAAATTTCCCAGGGCACTGAGCACCGCGTCCTGCTGATCGAAACCAATGATTTCGGCGAGCATGGAGTCGCCTGGATTTTTTTCCACTTGGCACAAGTCACCGATGCGCGCGTGGGGCAGCCGACACTGCAGCAGCATGCCGTTGACGCGTTGGATTCGGCCACGCATCGTCACCGGAGCAAAGCTGATCAGTGATTGGGCCTGGCGCTGCTGCCAGGCGTGGAGACGTGCCTGCATATCTTCACTCACCAGCGCACCTCGTAACGCTGCTCGCCATCGAAAACCACCTTGCCGTTATCGATCTGCACCAGTCGCAACCCTTCCACTTCGTCCCCAAGAAACAGTCGAATGCCCTCTTCCAAGAGAACGTGACCGTTCGGCCCTCCGACGATCTGAACAATCCTGAATGGAAGTGCGTTATCACGCACACGCACACGGCTGATCACCGGCACCGAGCTGTCGAACTGCTCACCAAAACGGCTGAGCATGCGCGTCACCAGTTCCACTTCGTCTTGGGAGACATCGCCATTGAGCGCGACCTGGCCATTGATCACTTGCAAGCTGACGCGCTGACCCAACTCCCGCTCGCTGAGCATCTTCAGCAACTGCTGGCGCACCTCGAAGGGCGATGCCAATTCGTGCTTTTGAACCACAGGAGCCTTCAAGGACGCCTGTGCCTCGCGCTCCCCAGTGGAAACCATGCCAACCACAATGATGATGACCGCCAGCACTAACACCAGGCTGATCAAACGCTTTTGCTGCGAGTGGGAGATCGACGATAACTTCAGCTCCCACTCCGGCGCATTTTCGGTCGGTATCAGTGCCGGTTCAGGTGCTGCGACTGGTGCTGCTACCGGGGGCCAGGGCTGCTCGGCCAAGGTGACACACAGGCGCACGCCCCCCATTGAAAACGGTGAGTTCAGCTCCAGGTTCGCGATCTGGGCCAGTAGCTGCCCCTCAGGCCCCTGCAGCAACCCCGCTTCGGCCTGCACCAACCACTCGGCGTCCATAAACCGCAAGCGCGCATGCTGATCGACTACGCCCGGATCGTTTAAAACCAGGTCAGCGTCCGCATGGGAACCAATGCTCCACTGCTCCCCAAACAACGGCAACGCAGCGCCCTGGCGCAGCCCGTCAAGCACACGTAGCTCAAACATCTTCAAAACCTCCACGCTGGCCATGGCCAAGTACTCATGCCACCGCACCACGCATCAGTTCGTCCTGGCCCAGATCGATGCGCCCCAGCACTTTGACCTTTGAGGTACTCCCTAACTCGGCAAACGACAGCACCGGGACATGGTTGAACTCTTCCAACAGCAACGTCCGCAAGGGGCTGCGCAGGTCCTGCGCCACCAACATCACGCTCTTGCTCTTGGCCCTCAAACTAAAAGCTTGATTGAGCAGGTTGATCAACGCGGCGCTGTTGTCGTCGTCAAGCGCGAAAAACACACCCGTCTGAGTCTGTCGCAATGCTTCACGCAGGATGTTTTCAGTGTGTGGTGACAGCAGCCAGGCATGCAGACCGTCGGCCTCGCTGTACTGGTGGAAGATCTGCGCCTTGAGTGCAATTCGCGCATAGTCAGCCAATGCTTCCGGCTCACGCTCATGCTGGCCGTACTCGATCAGCGATTCGACGATCAGTCGCACAGCCCGCAGCGGTACCCCTTCGCTGGCGAGGCGTTGCAACACTGCCGAGAACCGTGACAGCGGCATGATTCGCTGCAGTTCCTGCACCAGTTCCGGCTGGTTGTGCTCCAGCCAACTGAGGATCGACTTGCTCTCCTGGATCCCCAGGAACTGAGGCCCACTGAGCATCATGGCCTGCTTCATGCGTTCAAGGATCAGGCTTGTCGCCGTGAAACGCTCCAATTGCGGATCATCAAGCAATGGATCATCCGGCTCCAGCCAGATCCATTCCTGCTCATCACGCTCAGCCAGCCCCCGTACTCCGTGCTCATGCTCACCCTTCAACGCGTTACGATCAACGGCAAGCAGGCTGACAACCGACGCCTTGACCATCGGCACTTCATGCACACAGAAACGCATCTCGTCGATGGCCAGCGAGTCATCGAGTTCGACTTCGAAGGGCGGCAGTGTCAGGCCGATATTGGCAACCAGAGCATTTCGAGACTGGCGGATCCCGTGAATCAGCTCCATCACCTCCGGCGTTCCACGCAAAACTGGCGGAAACTGCAACAGGTAGGGGCGCGACGGGTCGAACCCGCGCAAGTCCTCTTTTCCGTTCTCCTCAGGACGCACGGCTTCGCTGGTTTCGGACGCGGGTTGCGCTTGTCGTTGACGCTGGCGCATCAGGTAATACCCAAGGCTGCCGGTTATGAGCGAAATAAAGACAAATACCCCGGTAGGCATGCCGGGCACTATCGCAAACGCGAGCATCCCCACCGAAGCGATCATCCAGCTCTTGGGCTCGCTGGTCATTTGCCGGGCGATTTCAGCGCCCATGTTGCTGACGCCCTTGCGCCCCTCCGGTGCAACACGGGTGATGATCATGCCGGCAGTCAGGGAGATCAGCAGCGCCGGAATCTGCGCAATCAGGCCATCGCCGATGGTCAGGACCGAATACAACGCCATCGAATCAGCCGCACTCAAACCGTGCTGAAACATGCCCGTAGAGAAGCCGCCCAAGAGGTTGACCACAACGATGATTAACCCCGCGATGGCATCACCCTTGACGAACTTCATGGCCCCATCCATGGCGCCGAACAATTGGCTCTCACGGGACAACTGCTCCCGCTTGTCTCGTGCTTGCGCGCCGTCAATCAGACCGGCACGCAAGTCGCTGTCGATGGACATCTGCTTGCCCGGCATGGCATCCAGACTGAACCGCGCCGCAACCTCGGCAACCCGCTCCGAGCCCTTGGTGATCACCAGGAAGTTGACCAGGGTAAGGATCAGGAAAATCACCATCCCCACCGCCAAGTTGCCTCCCACCACGAAATTGCCGAAGGCCTCGACAATGTCGCCGGCGTCTTGCTCCAGCAGGATCAAACGCGTGGTTGCAATCGACAGTGCCAATCGAAACATGGTGGTCAACAACAGGATCGACGGGAAGGACGAAAATGCCAGGGGGCCCGGCAGGTAGAGCGCAAGAACGATCAACAGGCACGATATGCAGATATTGAGGGCAATCAGAATGTCCACCAGCCAGGTGGGCAGCGGCACGATAAAGATAAATACGATGGCCATGACCACCACAGCGCCCAACACCTCGGCGCGCTGTGCCACTTTGAGCAATATACGGTTGACGGCTGACACAGCCGTCACGTCATGGGCCTCGGCTCACCGGAAAACCGTAAGGGGCCACGCACGGCTCGGTCCAACTCACCGATCAGCGTCAAAAGAATCTGCAGGGACTCCTGACGGACCCGCTTGTCGGGCCACAAGGCCAAGGGCAACTGCTGAAACAGCGGGTAGAGCGCATTGAGGGATGCCATTTGTCGGTCAACCGGACCGCCACCCAAATCGTTTCCCAACCGCAGCATTTCATCGACAGAGATACCGCCGCCGGCGTACCCCAGTATGCGTTGCAGCAAGCTCACGGCGTCATGCTCAATACTCAAACGCTGGATCAACGTGTGACAACCGGATAACACCGCGCTCAACTGCCCGCAGCTTTGCAGACCCAGCAGCAAAGTGCGCAACAAAGGTGTGGGCATTGACGACACCAGGGCCGCCAGATCATCCGCCAAGGCCTTACGCATCGCGTTGAGCACGTCGCGAAACCGCTCGCCACCGTAATCACCCAGCAAAGCCTGCATCATGGTTGCCAAGGACTGGCGCGTGACCACACTGGCGTAGTAAAGCTGGCGCAGTTTCTGGCGCTCATGCGGGTCGGCCACAGCTGCCTGCAACGCCGTAGCAATGTTCAGGCCTGCCTGAATTTCCCCTTTGAACCGGAGTTGCAGCTGGGCAATGGCATCGCGTGCCAATGCAGCCTCGGACGGACGCACTTCGCTGTCTGCCTGGGCCGTCACGTAGTTGAGCACTACGAACGCACGTGCTGGGTCACCTCCCGCGAGGCTGACCAATTCCTCAGTACTGACGCTCTTGCGCAACTGCTCAATGATGCTTCGTGAAATGGAAGCCATGCTCTTCTGGGCCGGATGGCCCAACTGATTATAAAGCTGCACAAGCTGCTCAACCGGGGACACACGCAACCCCATCTTCCGCCCGCTCAGCGCCCGGCTATTGAGCTCCACCTCCTGATTGAAAATATGTCCCATCTCATCAACGCCCTTCGCGGGCACAGGCACTGAGGAGGGGCTGGTAACCGCTTGATCCAAGGGGCGGATTGTTTGCACATCGTTGTTGGATTCAACTTTCATGGGCACGCCAGTACAGGGAGAGAGTGTGTCCCTCTGTGGCAGTGCCTATGCATACGGTTCCATCGAAATCTGATCGCACACAGCGTGTGAAAAAATTTGCACGAGCCTTCCGTGCTCCATGCAAAGTACTGCGTGAAATCGTCACGATTCAAAATATTTATATAAATAAATCAATAACTTACGATTTTTTTCTTTTGGCACAGGGAGTGCTAAAGGGTGCTGTCGACTCCCGCTCGACTGCGTCTACCCTAAGGAAAAAAATCATGAATATCCCTATCGGAGCTTTAGCTCAGCTCGTTGGCAGCTCACCTCAATTCATGCTTCACCTGACAGACGACCAGCAAAAAAAACTCAAACGTTTCATTCACAAGCGCGTACTCAATCCGGAAGATGCGGATGATCTTCTGCAACTCACGTACCTGGAAGCCTGGCGCAACCGCGAGCGATTCTGCGGGAATGCTTCGCTTAGCACCTGGATGTGCGGCATCGCACAGAACCTGATCCGCAATCACTTCAGGCGCATGTACGCCAAACCCGTACATTGCGAATTTGATGAGTCGTTGTGGCATGGCCACGAGGAAACCAACAACCTGGATTGGGAATTTGAGATCAACCGCCGCTTGGAGAACACGCTGAGCGCCATCGACCACTTGCCGACGGAAATGCGAAAGACGATGTACGCCTCGCTGGAAACCGACGGCAGTTACCAGGATACGGCCAACGTATTGGATATCCCTATCGGCACCGTTCGCTCCCGTCTGTCGCGTGCACGCGAACAGCTCAAGCGCGCCACCCACAACCCTTTTCAACCTTAAATCTGGCTGACTAGCCAAACGTTGGGCGACAGGGATATTTGCCCAACCGAATCAGACCTCTTGCATGCGCGCAAGAAAGAGCGCCAACCTCCCAAACAGCGCAAAGACCGAGCCCAGTGTGTAAACCCACTTGATGTCATGAGCATCCGCCCGGTGTCCCAGCAGCGCCGCCATTCCGGTAAAACCAAACATCCGCCCGAGCAATCCCCCGGCAATCATCCGCACGTTGCCCAGCCCCATACCTGTGTAGACGCCGCCTACGGCCAGCCAACACGGCCATTTTCGATAAACAATTGAAAGCGTAGAAAAAATCTTAATAAAAATGCTTGACGCATTCCCGTTCTGCGCGAATAATGCGCGCCACTTGGCTACATAGCTCAGTTGGTTAGAGCATAGCATTCATAATGCTGGGGTCCGGGGTTCAAGTCCCTGTGTAGCCACCAAGTACTAAAAACGGCTTACCGAAAGGTAGGCCGTTTTTTTATGCCTGTAGAAAAGTGCTGAGGCATACTCGCAACGGTCTACCTCCACGACGCGGCGCTGAACCCCACAGGACATCCCTTCATGAGCCTTGATGTGTTCGTAATCATCATGCTGGGCGCTGCGCTGCATGCCACGTGGAATGCAGTGGTCAAGGGGGGTGACGACAAGCTGCTGACCACGTGCATGATCGCGTCCTTCGCTTCACTGATCGCGCTGGCGGTCATTCCGTTCCTGGCAGTGCCTGCGACGCAAAGCTGGCCCTTCATCGGCGCGTCGGTGATATTCCAGGTGCTGTATTTCGTACTGGTCGCCTCGACCTACCGCGTTGCCGACATGAGCCAGACCTACCCGATCATGCGGGGCACCGCGCCGTTGCTGGTGGCGACGGCGAGCTTAGGGCTGCTGTCCGAATCCTTGTCCGCATTTGCCTGGCTCGGCATTGCCGTGATCTGCATCGGTATTTTGAGCATGGCAGCAGCCCCTTCAGCCGGTCAGCGTAAAGGGATACTCCTTGCGCTGCTTAACGCGGCTGTCATCGCGGGCTACACCCTCATCGACGGAATAGGTGTGCGCAAATCCGGCGCCCCAGCGGCCTACACGTTGTGGATATTCCTGTTGACCGGCATCCCACTCGGCGCATGGGCATTGGCCCGCCGTCGACGCGAATTCAGCCGCTATCTGGCGCGTCACTGGCGCCCCGGCGTGATAGGTGGCTTCGGAACCGTCGCGTCCTATGGCCTGGCGCTGTGGGCTATGACCGCGGCCCCCATTGCCACGGTTGCGGCGCTCAGGGAGACCTCGATTCTGTTTGGCGTGGTGATCTCGGCGCTGGTGCTCAAAGAGCAGTTGACCCGCGCCCGCATCGTGGCCGCGTGCATCATTGCCGCCGGGGCGATGGTGTTGCGACTGGGCTGACGCGTAGACAAACAAATCTTCCATCACCCTATCAAATGAGACAGCTTCTCATTAGTATGCCCGCTATCCGCGCAATGCAGCATCAAGGTATCAGGGGCCATGGAGACAGGGACGCCAGGGGATCAGGAAAAACTCAGCGCCGTTTTCATCGGGCAGCGCAGTGCGTTAATCCGTATGCTGTCGCGCGTCGTCGGCTGTTCGAGCCAGGCGGAGGACTTGGCCCAGGAAACCTATCTGAAGGTAGCTAAGGCGCTGTACACCCGCCCGATCGAACACTTGAAGCCGTTTCTTTATCAAACTGCGCAGTATCTGGCCTTTGATCATTTGCGCAGTGTGCGCAGTAAAAGGCGCTACGAGTGCCACTTGGCCGAAAGCCTGGTTGTCGAGGTGCCCACAATGGCACCCGGACCGGAGAGCCAGGCTCAGGGCCAGCAGCAACTGCAGCGGTTTCAACAGGTGCTCGCTACCTTGCCCAAACGCCAGCAACAAATCCTGGTATTGCATCGACTGCACGACCTGTCCCAAGGCGAGATCGCCCAGCGCCTGCAGGTGTCGTTGAGTACGGTGGAAAAAGACCTGCGCCAAGCCCTCACTGCCTGCGTCAAGCAAACGACCTACCATGATTGACCGTCCCGTCATTCCCGAAGCAGTACGTGAGCAGGCGGCTGATTGGTTCGCCCTGCGCGATGAAAGTGCGCGCAACCTCATCACCCGTCAGCGCTTTGAGCAGTGGCGCGCGGCCGATCCCCTGCACGCCACCGCCTATGCCGAAGTGGAGACGCTGTGGGAAAACCGCGCCTTCGAACAAGCCTTGAAAGACCTCGCCGTCGACCTTGAATTGCCCCCTTCCCCGGTAACCACCAAGCCTCCCAAGACACGTTTTGTGGCTGCCGCCGCGACCCTGTTGCTCGCACTGGGCATCGGTTGGATGGCCGACGTGCCGATGCGCCTGCAAGCCGATCACATGACCGACGTCGCGCAGCTGGAACGCTTTGACCTGGAAGATGGCTCTCACATCGTGCTGGGCAGCCACAGCGCAATCAGCACCACCTTCGACGGCGCCCAGCGGCGCATCAAGCTATTGCGTGGCGAGCTCTACGTCGAGGCCGCCCACGACTCTAAACGCCCACTGAGCATCGAGACCAACGAGGCCAGCGTGACCGTGGTCGGCACGCAATTCAGCGTCAGCCAGCGAGACTCGGAGGTCACTGTCGCCGTGCGCGAAGGCCAGGTGCGCTTCGCCAACCGCAAGGGCGAGCAGAGCCTGCTGCAGGCGGGTAACTGGCAACAGCTACGAGATGGTCAACTGCAACCGCTGTCCCTGGAAGGCAGTGAACGGCAGATGGCCTGGATCAACGGGCGACTGTCATTCCAGAACGCGCCACTGGTGCAGGTGCTGAAAGAGATCCAGCGTTACTACCCGGCGCCGATCCTGTTATTCAACGATGCCGCCGCCGGTGAGCGGGTCAGCGGGAATTACCAGTTGGACGATCCCCTGGCGATCGTACAGGCGTTGAGTAAAGTCACGTCCACCCACGCCCAGCGACTGCCCGGTGGCATCCTGGTGATTCGCTGACACAGAGCCCCCGATACCTTCGAAAAGTTTTACGGCTTTCGAAGGTTCAACCCGTCAAGAACTTTGCCTTTGCAAATCATTCCTATTTCTAACGGGGCTCACATGCACTTTCCAACACTCAATCCGACCCATGCCCGCAGCATGCTCGCGCTCGCCATCTGCCTGGCGTGCAGCCCGGCGGTTGCGGTGGAGCCAGCAGGCCAGCCAGCCACTCGCGAAGCGGCGGACACCCGCAGCTTCGCGATAGCGCGTCAGTCACTGGTCAATGCCCTGGATCAATTGAGTGTGCAGAGCGGGCTGCAAATTGCCTACGCGGCGGACCTCGCTCAGGGCGTCGAATCGCCCGGCGTCAGCGGCCGCATGACCGCCCTGGAAGCGCTGGCCCAACTGCTCAAAGGCACGCCCCTGAGCTTCGAGCCCAACGGCCCCAACGCGGTGATACTGAACCGCACCGAACAACCCGGCGCGGCCTTGCAACTGGGCACCACCACGGTGATCAGCAACCAACTGGGCACCGTCACCGAAGGCACTGGCTCCTACACCCCGGGGACCATCGCCACGGCTACGCGCCTGGTACTGACGCCCCGGGAAACACCACAGTCCATCAGCGTCGTCACGCGCCAGCACATGGATGACTTCGCCCTCGACAGCGTTGACGACGTGATGCGCCACACGCCCGGCATCACCGTTTCGGCCTACGACACCGACCGCAGCAACTACTATTCGCGCGGTTTCTCGATCAACAATTTCCAGTACGACGGCATCCCCTCGGCCGTGCGCAACGTGGCCTATTCGGCTGGCAACACCCTGAGCGACATGGCGATCTATGACCGTGTCGAAGTACTCAAAGGCGCCTCTGGCCTGCTCAGCGGCGCCGGTTCCCTGGGCGGCACCATCAACCTGGTACGCAAGAAACCCACATCGGAATTCCTCGGCCATATCACCACAGCGGCGGGCACCTGGGATCACTACCGCACGGAAGTGGACGTCAGCGGCCCACTGACCGAAACCGGCAATGTGCGCGGGCGGGCGGTAGCGGCATATCAGGACAACAAGTCCTGGATCGACCGCTACTCCAACAAAAGCTCAGTGTTCTACGGCATCCTCGAATTCGATCTATCGCCCGACACCCTGCTCACCGTGGGCGCCGATTATCAGGACAGCAAACCCAAAGGTTCGACCTGGTCCGGCAGTTTCCCGCTGTTCAACTATTCGGGTGCGCTCAACGACGCCAAGCGGTCTTTCAGTAATGCCACCGACTGGAGCAGTTGGCAGCAATACACCCGCACGGTGTTCGCGAACCTGGAGCACGACCTCGGCGACGGCTGGGTCACCAAGCTGCAACTGGACCACAAGCTCAATGGCTACGATGCCCAGATGGGTGCGATCCAGTTCTACCAGCCGGCAGCGGATGGCACTGCCGACATTAACGCCCAGCGCTACAAAGGCGAGACCACCAGCGATTCCGCCGACCTGTACCTCAGCGGTCCGTTCAACTTCCTCGGTCGCGAACATGACCTGGTGGTCGGCGGCTCCATCAGCACCGCCCACTGGAAGGGCAAGGGCTATTGGGACGAAACCTTCCCCACGGCCAACCTGGTCGACTACTTCAACTGGCACGGCAACCTGGCCAAGCCGGACTGGGGCGTGGCCTCACAAGTCATCGACGACACCATTCGCCAGACCGGCATGTACGTCACCACCCGCTGGAACCTCACCGACGATCTGAAACTGTTGCTCGGCGGGCGCGTGGTCGACTACACCCTGACCGGCACCACCGACACCTACCGAGAGACCGGGCGTTTCATTCCCTATGCCGGGGCCATCTATGACCTCACGGACAACCTGTCGGCCTATGTCAGCTACACCGATGTGTTCATGCCCCAGGAAAGCTACAACCTCGACCGGAACCGCAAGCTGATCGACCCGGACGAAGGCGAGAACTACGAAGTGGGCCTCAAGGGCGAATTCCTCGACGGTCGCCTGAACGCCAGCCTGGCGTACTTCGAAGTCAAGGAAAGCAACCGCTCCCTGCCCGACGATGCATACAACAACCAGACCCCAACCCCGCCCAACTTTGCCTTCAAGGGCACCGACGCGACGACCAAGGGCTATGAACTGGAACTGTCAGGCGAAATCGCCCCCGGCTGGCAGTTGCAGGGCGGCTACACCCACAAAGTGGTGCGCGACGATGCCGGCAAAAAAATCTCGACTTTCGAGCCCGAGGACCAGGTGAGCATGTTCACCATCTACAAGCTCGAGGGCGATCTGGACAAAGTCAGCGTCGGCGGTGGCCTGCGCTGGCAGAACACGGTGTGGCAGGACATCTACAACGGTCCCAAAGGAACGACGGACGCGTTTTCCCAGGAGTCCTACTGGGTGGTGGACTTGATGACGCGCTACCAATTCACCAAAAACCTGTCGACGACGCTGAACCTGAATAACGTATTCGATAAGTACTACTACACCAACGTGGGTTTCTATAACTCCGCCATCTACGGCGCGCCGCGTCACTTCATGCTGACCACCCGCTGGGACTTCTGATCACTTGAGCCACACGGCCTATCCCAGGGTAGGCCGCTTTTGACGCCCTCCTTTGCCACTGTTAGTGTCCCAGCCTCCCCACACACGGAGTGCTCACTGCGACGCACCTGTAAACCGCTGCCCCAAGGACAACAGATCATTCTCAAAATGAACGGAGTTCAGCACGTGCTTTCGATTTCTCGCCGTCAGTTGTCGGTTATTGCCGCAGCCCTGGCCCTTGCGACCTGTCACACCCCGGTCAACGAACAGCCGCCGGCACCGGAGCTGGGCTCGGGCTATCGCACCGACCTGATCACTCAACACGCCGAACGCCATATGGCCGCCGCCGCCAACCCGCTGGCCGCCGAAGCCGGGCGCGAGATGTTGCGCAAAGGCGGTTCGGCGATTGATGCAGCGATCGCCATGCAGGCGGTGTTGACCTTGGTGGAGCCGCAATCCTCCGGCATTGGCGGCGGTGCGTTCATCATGCTGTGGGACGGGAAAAAGGTGCACGCCTATGACGGTCGGGAAACGGCGCCGGCAGGCGCGACGGAGCGGTTGTTCCTGAACGCCGACGGCACACCGATGACCTTCACCGACGCGCAGATTGGCGGGCGCTCGGTGGGTACGCCCGGTGTGCTGCGAGCCCTGGAGATGGCCCATAAGAAGACCGGTCAACTGCGATGGGCCGAGCTGTTTGAGCCAGCGATTCGTTTGTCGGAACAGGGCTTCGCCATTTCACCACGCTTGCACAGCCTGATCGCGGCTGACCGATTTATTGCGCAATCGCCGGAGATGGCCGCCTACTTTCTGAATGCCGATGGCACACCCAAAGCCACCGGCACGCTGCTGAAAAACCCGGCGCTGGCCGCCGTGTTCAAGCGCATCGCCAACGAGGGCCCTGACGCGCTGTACCACGGGCCAATTGCCGATGAAATTGCGCGCAAAGTGCAGGGCAATCGCAATGCGGGCAGCCTCTCCCAGGCCGACCTGAAGGGTTACGCCGCCAAGGAGCGCGAACCGCTGTGCACCGACTACAAACGCTGGAAAATCTGTGGCATGCCGCCGCCGTCGTCAGGCGCGGTTGCGGTCGCGCAGATCCTTGGTACGTTGCAGGCCCTGGAAGCCCGCGACCCGCGCCTGGCTATCGCACCGATGACACCGATAAAAAGCGCGTTGCCTGCCGGGTTTGAGCCGACGCCCGAGGCCGTGCACCTGATCGCCGAAGCCGGTCGCCTGGCCTTCGCCGACCGCGCGCTGTACCTGGCTGATTCAGACTTTACGCCGGTGCCGACCGCCGGCCTTGTCGCGCCCAACTACCTGGCCCAACGCGCCGCGCTGATCGGTGAGCGCAGCATGGGCATCGCCAAGCCAGGCCAGCCTGCGGGCATACAAGTGGCCTATGCGCCGGACCGTTCGCCACTGCGCATTTCCACCTCCCAAGTGGTGGCCGTGGACGACATGGGCGGCGCCGTGTCGATGACCACCACGGTGGAAGCCGCGTTTGGCTCCCATGTGATGGTCCAGGGCTTTTTGCTCAACAACCAGATGACCGACTTCTCATTCATCCCCGAAGAAAACGGTCAGCCGGTAGCCAACCGCGTACAACCCGGCAAACGCCCGCGCTCGGCCATGGCGCCGACCCTGGTGTTCGACCGCGAGAGCGGTGAGTTGCTGGCCACGGTCGGTTCGCCGGGCGGCTCCCAAATCATCGAGTACGTGAGCAAATCCCTGGTGGCCATGCTCGACTGGAACCTCGACCCGCAAGCCGCCATCAGCCTGCCCAACTTCGGCAGTCGCAATGGCGCTACCGAGTTGGAGGCCGGTTTGTTCAGCCCAGGGCTGAAGCAGGCGTTGAAGGACAAGGGCCATGCACTGAGCGAGATCGACATGACCAGCGGCATACAGGCCATCGTGCTCAAGCGGGACGCCCAGGGCAAGGTATCGCTGAGCGGTGGCGCCGACCCTCGACGCGAAGGCGAAGCGCTCGGCGACTGACTTTATTGAACGGAGGTGATCCCTTGCATCAGGCTGAAAATCTCGCTGCCATCCCTGGCATCGACCACGGTTTCTGTTCGATAGATGACCCACTGCGCCCGGATGACGTGTTCATCTGCAAGCAAGTGCACAGCGCCTCAGTGATTGAATGGCAGGCGGGCCAGGTACCCAACACGATCGAGGCCGATGGTGTGTTGACGCACCACGCTCACCCGATCGCGGTGATCACCGCAGATTGCCTGCCCATTCTGTTCGCATCGAAAACGGGCGAACGGGTCGCCGCAGTACATGGCGGCTGGAAGGGGCTGCAACGCGGGATTATCGCCAACGTCATGCAGCGCTTTGCCGCCGAGGGGATACCAGCCAACCAGTTGCAAGTGGGTATCGGCCCTTCGATCAAGCCGTGCTGTTATGAGGTGAGCGAAGGGTTTATCGCCGAGTTCCAGATTGACCAGGGGCACCTGTGGCAACACGGCCTGGCACCGTGGAGCTTGGAGCAACCGGCACCGCTGCGGTCACCGGAAATTAGCCCGCCCCATGCAAGGCAAGCAGGTAGCGCCTGGTTTGACTTGAGCGGCTATGGGTTGTTGTTGCTGCAAGCGGCGGGTATCAAGCGAGAGCAGATCGACGTGAGCGAGGTATGCACTTACTGCACCTCGCCGACGTTTGCCAGCTACCGCAGGAGAACCCATCACCCGGCGGAAGCGAAGACGTTGATTTATTCTTGGATTGCTCGTAAACCCTGACGAACCTACGTCTCACCTTGTGGCGAGCGGGCTCGCCACAGGTATTTATCCCATCCGTTAGCGGCTGATCTTCAAGCCCTTACGCCCCGCATGCCGCTCCAGCGCCAGCTCAATCAGCCGGCTCACCAACTCGCTGTAGCTCATCCCCGCCGCCTGCCATAACTTGGGGTACATGCTGATGCGGGTGAAGCCGGGCAGTGAGTTAATTTCGTTGATCAGCACTTCGCCGTCGTCGGTCAAAAACACATCGACCCGCGCCAAGCCTGCGCAGCCGAGCACGTCAAACGCTTCAAGGGCCAAGCGGCGAATACGCTCACTGGCTTCATGGCTGATATCAGCCGGCACCACCACCTGGGCCGCCTGGCCGTCGATGTATTTGCTGTCGTAGGAGTAGAAACCGCTGCTCACCACGATCTCGCCGCAGCCGCTTGCGACGGGGTTTTCGTTACCCTGCACCGCGCATTCTATTTCGCGGCCGCGCACGGCGGATTCCACCAGCACCTTTTGATCAAAACCCAGCGCCAGTTCAACGGCGGCGTGGTACTCGGCCTCGTTGCCAACCTTGCTCACACCCACCGAAGAGCCCTGGTTGGCCGGTTTGACGAACATCGGCAGGCCGAGTTTATTCACCGCAGTTTCAAAGGAAGTACGCGCGGCGTTGCTGCGGGTCAGGGTAATGAACGGCGTCACGGCAATGCCGGCGTCGCGCAGCAAGCGCTTGCTGATGTCCTTGTCCATGCACACTGCCGAGCCGAGCACGTCGGAGCCGACGAAAGGCAGGTCAGCCATGCGAAGCAGACCTTGCAGGCAGCCGTCTTCGCCGAGGGTGCCGTGGACGATGGGGAAGATCACGTCGATGTGTGCCAGCAGGCCGTTGCCGGAGGTTTCCACCACCTGCTGGCTGGCTTTGCCGGGCACCACCGCCAGTTCGCGGTTGGATTGGTTAAGGGCGATGAGTGCCGGGTTTTCCTGGTTGATCAGGAAGTTCGAGGTGTCGTTGAGGTGCCAGTGGCCGGCCTTGTCGATGCCGATCAGGACCGGCTCAAAGCGTGCACGGTCAAGCGCATCGACAATATTGCGCGCCGACTGCAACGAGACCTCGTGCTCAGCCGAACGACCACCAAAAATAATCCCCACCCGCACCTTGCTCATGACTCGCCTCACTGTTGAAAGTAAGGCTTCTTACCACGGGCGGTCAGCGATTCGCTACCAGATGTGCGCCGAACAACACGTAGCAACCGCCGGCAAAACGATCGAGCCATTTGCGTGAGCGACTGTAGAGGTTGGCCATGCGCGCACTTGAAAACACCAACGCCACGCAGGAATACCAACTGAACGACAAGCTGGCCATGGTGATCACCGCCAGGGTCAAAAGCATCGGCGACGGAGACGGCGGCATGGTGGAGGCGAAGATGGTGGCGACGAACAACGCGGCCTTGGGATTAGACAGGTTGCCCAACAACCCCAGGCGCCAGGCGGAAAACAGCGAACGTCGCGTGTCATCCGGCAATAGGCTCTGGCCCATCGCCGGTGCCGAGCGCTTGAACAGTTTCAGCCCCAGGTAAATCAGGTAGCAGCCGCCGATGATCTTGAACGCCAGGTACAACATGGGGGCGGCGGTAAACAGCGATTTGATGCCCAGGCCACCCGCCAGCCCCCACATGATCGTGCCGGTGGACACGCCCGCCGAAGCCACCACGCCATGGCGGCGCGAACAACTGGCAGCCAACTGTGCCGTGTTGAAGAAGTTGGGCCCAGGCGTGACCACCGCCACCGTCCACAGCAGGGCCAGCGAGACCAGGGGAGCCACGTAGGCGGGGTTGATAACTTCCATTGGGCAGCTCCATCAGCGCAGGGACGAGCAAGGAGCATAGACCCCGCCAATCGCCTGCACAATCGTACAAGACCCCGGCAGACAAGGGTTGCAGACTGGGTTAACGTATTTCCATCTCTTTTTGTGACACGCCACCATGGGCAACCCTAGCCACACTCTCGACTGGCTGCACCGCGCCCCGCATGCCAGCGGCCTGGATCGTATCGAGGCGTACTTTGCGGGCTTTGCGTTCGACCCCCATCGCCATGACACCTACGCCATCGGGCGTACCTTGTCTGGCGTGCAGAGTTTTCACTACCGCGGCGACATGATCCACAGCCTGCCCGGCACGACCATGGTGCTTCATCCCGACGAGACCCACGACGGCCACGCCGGCAGCGACGAAGGCTTCAAGTACCGGATGATCTACGTGGAGCCGTCACTGATTCAGCAGATACTCGGCGGCAAGCCGCTGCCGTTTATCCCCAGTGGTTTATCCACTGACCCAAGGCTGTTCCGCGCCAGCGAAGTGCTACTGCAGAACCTCGATCATCCGATTGACCCGTTGCAGGAACAGGACGCGATGTTCGACCTGGCCCATGCGCTCAACAATGCGTCGGGGGCGATCGTCAGCCGTAAGACCTTCGATTACGTAGCCGCCGAGCGCGCCCGGGAGTTTATCCACAGCACCCTGGGCCGCAGCATCACCCTGGACGAAATCGCTGATCACGCTGGCCGCGACCGCTGGGCATTGTCGCGGGATTTTCGCGTGCTGTTCGGCACCAGCCCCTACCGCTACCTGACGATGCGCCGCCTGGACCTGGTGCGCAGTCTGCTGGCGCAGGGACAGTCGCTGGTGGACGCCGCGCTGATCGCCGGCTTCACCGACCAGAGCCACATGACCCGGCAGTTTCGCAGCACCTACGGCATGCCGCCGTCCCGGTGGGTGAAGATGCTCGGGCGCTGAGTCAGCGTTTTAAACATGCACTCTAAATGTGGGCTTGCTGTGATGAGTTCGACATGGGATGGCGCTCTTTCAGCGCCAGCACCAACACCGCTCCCACCAGCGCAATCGCCGCACTCCACCACAACGCCAACTCGATCCCACCCGCATTGGCCACCGACACCAACACCGCCAACCCCAACGCGCCACCAATCTGCTGGCTGGTAGACGCCATCCCCGCCGCCACGCCCTGCTCCCCAGGACGGATGCCTAGCCCGGCTGCCACCCACATTGCCGTCCACGTCATGCCCTGGCCAATGCTCAGGATGAAAATCCCCGGCAGCAGCGACCAGAATCCCACCCCGGTGGGCAATGCCCAACACACCAGCGCAATCCCCACCGCGCCGGCCAATTGCCCGCTGACCAAGGTGTTGCGCAGCCCCAGCCGCGCCATCGAGCGTTCCGCTAGCCAGATGCCAAATGTGCACACCAAGGTTGCCGGCAAAAACGCCAAGCCCGCTTGCAAGACGCTGTAGCCGTAGACCTGCTGGTAATACAGCGCCAGGAAGTAGTACTGCACGCCAAAGCTGCTCATGAACACTGCCGTCAGTACCATGGCCATGCGCAATTCTCGATAAGCCAGCAAGCGCAGCGGCATCAGCGGATCGCGGCCGCGATGTTCAATCCAGGCGAACAGCCCCAGCAATGCCACAGCCAAGGCGATACAACCGAGGGTCGACGGTGCCGCCCAGCCCCACTCGGGGCCTTGCACCAGGGAAAACACCAGCAACGTACCGCCGACGGTCACGGTCAGCGCGCCGCTGATATCGAAATTACGGCCGTGGGCCCGCGCGCCATCGGCAGGAATCCAATAACGCGCCGCCCATGCACAACCGCCAGCCAACGGCACGTTGACCAGAAACACCGCCTCCCAACCCCACACCTGGGTCAGCACACCGCCGAGCAAGGCGCCGAGCGCCAACCCCGCGGCTGACGCTGCGCTCCATACCGCGAACGCACGGTTGCGTGCCGGACCTTCGGCGTAGTGGGTGTTGATCAACGCCAGGGTCGCCGGGAACAAAAGCGCGCCGCCCACGCCCTGCACTGCTCGCGCCAGCACCAGCAACACCGCGCTGCCGCCGACCACTGCCGCCAGCGACGATAGCGCATACAGCGACTGGCCCACGCGATACAGGCGGCGCTTGCCCAACAAGTCAGTGGCACGGCCACCCAGCAACAAGAAACCGCCAAACGCTACGCTGTAGGCACTGACCACCCACTGCAATTGCTGGGCAGAGAAATCCAAGTGAGTGCCGATCTGCGGCAGCGCCACAAATACGATGGTGGCATCAAGGGCGATGATCAACTGAGCGGTGGCCAGTAACGCCAGCATCCAGCCTGAAGGTCGTGAGGGAGACATCACAGCGTCCTGTCCGAAAATGAAGTGCCGCCAGTGTCTTTTATGCGGGCCAAGTGATAAATAGCCCTACCACTCTTTCAGTAATGACTTTAATCATGGATCTGAATGCTGTTCGCCTACTGGTCCGCGTGGCCGAAGCCCGCAGTTTTACCCGTGCGGCGGGTGATCTGGGGCTCACTCAGTCAGGCCTGTCCCGCGCCATCTCACGCCTGGAAAACGAATTGGGCGTGCGCCTGCTGCAACGTAATACGCGCAGCGTCAGCCTGACCCCCGATGGTCAGATGCTCTACGAGCGCAGCGCGCCGCTGCTGGCGGAACTGGCCGAAACCGAAAAGCTGATGCTCGACCGTCGCTGCAGCCCATCGGGCCTGTTGAAAATCAGTACACCTTCATTGTTCGGCCGCAAGGTGGTGATGCCGGTCATCGGCGAGTTGACCTTGCGTTACCCCGAGTTGCGCATCGAAGCCGTGATGACCGACCGCCTGGTGGATATCGTCGATGAAGGCTTCGACGCGTTGTTGCGCACCGGAGAAATCCAGGACCAACGCCTGATCGCCCGCAACCTGGCACCCCTGCGATGGATCACCGTTGCCGCACCCGCCTATCTGGCGCGCTTTGGTACTCCGCAGACAATTGATGAACTCAAGGACCACCACTGCCTCACCGTGCGCAACTTACGTACCGGCCGTATGGTGGATTGGCAATTCATGATCGACGGCAAAGTGCAGGACGTCAGTGTCGAGGGGCGGCTGATCTTTGATATCGGTGATGCGATGGTCGACGGCGCCGTGGGAGGCTTTGGCATTGCCCAGGTAATGGATTTCGCCGTGCGGGATGACCTGGCCACAGGACGCCTGGTGCCAGTATTGGAGACAGTCGCCGGGCGCAGCCGGGGCATCTCGTTGGTCTACCCGCCATCCCGGCAGTACTCGCCAAAATTGATGGCGTTTGCCGAGGCGCTGGCAAACGCACGCTGGTGAGGCTTAGAGCTGCCGCCCCACAATCGGCTGGCCGATGCTCAGGAAATTGCCGCCGGCTACATGGTGCAAAGTGCGCAACTCATCATGACCTTCAAAGTGCCAGTGGCCTTCACTGAACACCCGCTCGTCGGCATAGGCCGCGACCACTTCGCCGAGGAACAGGTCATAGGTCTGCTGGTTGTGGGGTTCGGGAAGCAGGCGACATTCCAGCCAGGCTACGCAGCCTTCCAGCAAGGGCGCATCGGTGTGTTCACCGCTGAAGGTTTGCAAGCCATACGTGGCGAACTTGTCGCGCTCGGTGCCGGTGGTATTGCCGACTGTCTGAACCAGGTCGGCCTGGGCCGCGCAGGGCACCTGCAGCACGAACGTGCCGGCGCCTTCCAACAGCTGACGGGTCCAGGTGGCCTTGTCCAGCACCACAGCGACTTTCGGCGGTTCGAAGTCCAGCGGCATGGCCCAGGCCGCCGCCATGATATTGCGCTGGCCGTTGTGGGCCGCACTGACCAGCACGGTCGGGCCGTGGTTGAGCAAGCGATAGGCCTTGGACAGCGGAACGGGGCGGCAGTGGGCAGGGCTCATGGAGGATCGGCTCTTCTAAACGGAAAAAACCTACGATACCTCAAGCATGAGCCCTACGGGTCAGGTCGACAGTTGGTTAGCGAATTGCCCCACAGCGCTGACCACCTTCTGTGCGCCGTCCTGGATCTCCACAATCACCGTGCCCGCTTCCGCCGCCAGGGCCAGACCTTGCTCGGCTTGCAGACGGCCGTCGGTCATCAGGGCTACCGCATCGCGGGCCATGTCCTGGTTCTGACGCACCACACCGACGATTTCCTCGGTGGCTTTGCTGGTACGCGACGCCAACTGGCGGACCTCATCGGCCACTACCGCAAAACCGCGGCCCTGCTCGCCGGCGCGCGCCGCCTCGATGGCCGCGTTGAGCGCCAGCAAGTTGGTCTGCTCGGCGATGCCGCTGATGGTCTTGACGATGGTGCCTATCACCTGGGATTGCGCGTTCAGCGCCTCAATGCCTTCACCGGCCTGTTGCATGTGCGTAGCCAGATCGCGCATCACTTCCACCGCCTGAGTCACCACCGTGGTGCCGCGTTGGGCGCTGTTGTCGGTTTGCAGGGAGGTGGTGTACGCAATGTTCGCGGCGTCGGCCACCGTTTGTTCTCGGTTGACCTGATCGGTGATCACCGTAGCGAACTTGACCACTTTGTACAGGCGTTCATTGGCGTCCATCACCGGGTTGTAGGTAGCTTCCAACCACACCACATGCCCACGGCTGTCCACACGTTTGAAGCGCGCGGCGACGAACTCACCGTTGTTCAGACGATTCCAGAAGTTCTGGTACTCGGCGCTGTTGTACTCCTGCGGCTCACAGAACATACGGTGATGTTTGCCCTGGATCTGCGCCAGGCTGTAACCCATGCCGCCGAGGAACCGATCATTCGCGGTGAGCACATGGCCGCCCAAGTCGAACTCGATCACAGCGGTGGAACGCACCAGTGCAGTAATCAGGTTTTCATGCTCGCGCGATGCTTCGATGGTGCGGGTCAGGTCGCTGGCGTAAATCGAAAAATGCTTGATGCGCCCATCGGAACTGCGCACCGGCTGCACGATCGAGCGCAGCCACACTTCCAGGCCATTGCCACGCATCAACCGCACAGTGCCAGCGAAGTGCTCGCCACGTCGCAGTGCGTTGTTGAAGCGCTGCTGGAACTCATCCCTGCGTACATGAACTGGCACCAAATCTTCGATGGGGCGCCCCACAATATTGCTCGACTGGTAAGCCAGCTCCTGCAGGAAATTGGCATTCGCCCATTCCACCCGACCTTCGGCGTCCAGCGTCAGGCACAACATTTCGCTTTCCAGGCTCTCCTTAACCTGCTGCAAGCTGGACAATTCTTCGCGAAGAGCCGACAGCTCCTGCTTCAAACGGGTGTTGAACATTGGTCACCGATGGTCAAATGGAGAAAGAAAGATCTGACATGCATCGGCCCTGCGGAGCCTTTCTGAAGCGTACTTTAGTGTCATTCTCGACTCTTTTTTTTGACGCCATTAACTGCCGTTATTTCGACACACGCCCATGACTTGATATTCCAAGGTAGTGAGTGTTCCGCTGGAGTCCTCATAGGTCATGCGCGAGGGCACAGGGTTACAGGCGCGGATCGGCGGTGTGACGTTGACCACCTTGGCAATGTCCAGGTCCATGCCATAGCGATACACCTGCACCTGGGGCGCGGGTTTGCCGTTTTTCTCCGCGTAGGCGGCCATGGCTTTTTCATTGCGCTCCATCATTCGGTCAAAGGTGCGGTCACCGCCGCCTTCGGCCAGTGCCCCGAATGACAACGTAGCAATCAATACACCCAAGCCAATGCGATAAAAGTTCATGGTTAATTCCTCGACTGAAAGTTCAGTGCCGAGACTAACCAACCCACCCTGTCACGATGTTCACCAGAACATTACTTATTTGTTAGGCGGCAGGGAGTTTCCAGAATTGTAATGTTCAAGCCATCCAATCGTTATCCACGGTTTGCAACTATCAGCCCGGGCCAAATCAATAAGAACGCCCACCTCCATAAGAAGCTGATAACTGCCAATACCGAGGAGCGAAACATGCAGATCCGTTATTACACCCTTCCCCTATCACTGTGCGCCGCTTTACCCCTGGCGGCGGTAGCGGTTGAAGACACGCCCGAAGGGTTTATCGAAGGCAGCAGCCTGAACGTGCTGGCGCGCAATTTTTACTTCAATCGCGATGATCGCAAGGGCCAATCCAGCCCGACCGGCAATGGTTATTCGGAAGCCTGGGCCCAGGGTTTGATCGGTAAATTCGAGTCTGGCTTTACCCAGGGCACAGTGGGGTTTGGCCTGGACGCCTTCGCCATGGTCGGCGTGAAGCTCGACTCGGGCACCGGCCGCAGCGGCGGCAAGGGCTCGTTCGGCGTGATGCCGGTGGACAGCAACAACCATCCCGAAGACAGCTACAGCAAAGTGGGCGGCGCGGCGAAACTGCGCGTATTGGACACGGTGATCAAGGCCGGCGACGTGTTCCCGCTTACGCCGGTGGTGGCCTACGGCGATTCAAGGGTGCTGCCGGAAAGCTTCCGTGGCGTGACCGCGCAGAACACCAGCCTGGAAGGCCTGACCTTGCAGGGCGGGCGCCTGAGCGGCATGAGCCAACCGGCTGAAAGCGGCATGAACAAAGGCTTTGCAACGTTTTACGCAGGCCCCGTGGACTCGCCCTGGATCGCCTATGGCGGCGGCGATTACCAGCTCAACAAACACCTCAGCCTAAGCCTCTATAGCAGCCGACTCAAAGACGCGTGGAACCAGTATTACGCGGGCAGCGCGGCCAGTTACCCGCTGAGCGACGACGTCTCGTTGTTCGGCGACGTCAACGTCTATAAGGCTGTGGACGAAGGTAAAAAACTGCTCGGTGAATTCGATAACACCATCTGGAGCGCCCGACTCGGAGTGAAGGTCGGCGCCCACAGCCTGGCCGTGTCCCATCAACGCAACAACGGCGATGACGACTTCGACTACCTGCGCAACTCGGACTCGATCTTCCTCAACAACTCGATCCAGTACAGCGACTTCAACTCGCCCAAGGAACGCTCGTGGATGGTTCGCTATGACCTGGACATGCAGGCCTTCGGCATCCCCGGCCTGTCGTTCATGACCCGCTACGCCAAAGGCACCGGCGCCGATTACAGCAACGCCAACGCGGTGTACATGCGCCGCGATTCAGCCGGCGATCCGCTCACCGATCAACGCCGATGGGAGCGGGATATCGAAGCCAAGTACGTGGTGCAAAGTGGCAACTTGAAAGATCTGTCGCTCAGGCTACGCCAGGCCACCGTGCGTTCAAGTGCGTTCGAGTCGGACCTGGAAGAAGTTCGCGTGATTATCGAGTATCCGTTGGCCGTGCTCTAGGTGTTCCACTTACATTCAGTTGCCGATGCCGTACATCTGTTCACAAGTTGAAGTCTGTCAGAACTGTAATATCGGCCCCACCTTCTCGTTAAGTTGCACTTTTTATACTGCACATCGAACACACTTCATCTCTGCAGCTTTTGTGTAGCTCCTTTGGAACAGAGATGAATTTTTACGCCCCATCTGGGGCGTTTTTTTTGTGCGTGTGTTCAGCGACGAATCGTCGCAGCGGCCTGGGCTGCCTTGACCCTAAAGCTACTTCAGGCTTCAGAGTTTTCCTATAGATCCCTCAGAGCCTCTATGAGGCCATCTCCTTTCGTTTCCTTGAAGGTAAATCCCCATGCGTATCCTTGTGGTTGAGGACGAGCAGAAAACCGCCGATTACTTGCAGCAAGGCCTGACCGAAAGCGGTTACGTCGTCGACTGCGCCGCCAGCGGCATCGACGGTCTGCACCTGGCCAGGCAAAACACCTATGAACTGGTGATCCTCGACGTCAACCTGCCCAACACCGACGGTTGGGAAGTGCTGGAGCAACTGCGCCGTGAGGGCAATCAGCGCGTGATGATGCTCACAGCGCGCGGGCGCCTGGCCGATAAGATCAAGGGCCTGGACATGGGCGCCGACGATTACCTGGTCAAACCCTTCGAATTTCCCGAGTTGCTCGCCCGCGTGCGCACCCTGCTGCGGCGCAGTGAACATATCCCGCTGCCGGAGGTGCTGCGCGTCTCGGACCTGGAGTTGGACCCACGCCGGCATCGTGCCTATCGCGGCAACCGGCGCATCGACCTGACCACCAAGGAGTTCGCCCTGCTGCATGTGCTGATGCGCCAGACCGGCGAGGTGATGACCCGCACGCAGATTATTTCCCTGGTGTGGGACATGAACTTCGATTGCGACACCAACGTGGTGGAAGTCTCCATCAGCCGCCTGCGCGGCAAGGTCGATGACCAGAGCGAGGTCAAGCTGATCCACACCATTCGCGGCGTGGGTTATGTGCTGGAAGCGCGCCAATGAAGACCAGCAGCCTATCGATGCGCCTGGGCCTGACGGTCAGCCTGATGGGCGCGGGGCTGGTCGTACTGCTCGCCACCCTCGCCTACCTGGCCCTGACCCACGAATTGGAAAACCTCGCGCGCAAAGGCCTGGAAAACAAGATGGAGCAGTTGGAACACAGCCTGCGCCAGGATTTAAAACCCCACGACATCGCCGCCCGCCCTCACTCGTTGCTGGACCTGGTGATGGGCCACGACAACATCTACCTGACCATCACCGGCACCCAGCCTAACGCGCCGGTGCTGCTCAGCGTTGGCGCCAAACCTCAGCAGCCGCTGTTGCTCGACGCCCCCGCCGGCAAAAACCTGGCCTACGTGAATTGGGTGGACGGTCGCGACAATCGCATCCTCACCGCCACCCACGTGATGCCCTTGCGCGGCGGCGAGTATGTGCGGGTATTGCTGTCGCTGGACCGCTCCGACGATGAAGCGTTACTCAGCGCCTACCTGCGCTCCACGGTGATCGCCTTGCCGTTGTTGTTGATCCTGATCGGCATGGGCGCCTGGTGGCTGGTGCAACGCGGCTTGGCGCCATTGAAGCAGTTCAGCCATGTGGCGGCCCAAGTCACCACCCAGGACCTGACCCATCGGTTGTCTGTGGATAACCTGCCCAAGGAACTGGGCGAGTTGGCACAAGGTTTCAACGTGATGCTCAATCGCCTCGATGCCGGGGTGCAGCAGCTGTCGCAATTCTCCGACGACCTGGCCCACGAACTGCGCGCGCCGTTGACCAACCTGATGGGCAAGGCCCAAGTGACCCTGTCCCGCGAGCGCCCTTCGGACGAGTACAAAGCCGGGCTGGAATCCTGCACCGAGGAAATGGAACGCCTGTCGCGCATCGTCTCCGACATGCTGTTTCTCGCCCAAGTCAGCCACCCGGCGGCACGGGCCGGGTTTGGCGCGGTGTCACTGGGGGACGAAGCGCAGCGGGTGATCGAACTGTTCTCCCTGAGCGCCGAGGACAAGCAGGTCACCCTGAGCCTGCGCGGCGACGCGTGGGTGAACGGGGATCGCCTGATGATCCAGCGCGCTATCTCTAACCTGCTGTCCAACGCGATCCGCCACACGCCCAGCGGCGCCAGCGTGTTGCTGCTGGTGGAAACCTACGACCAGAGCGTGGCGCTGTCGGTGGGCAATCCCGGCCGAGGCATCGAAACGCAGCACCTGCCGCACTTGTTCGAACGTTTCTACCGCGCCGACAGCAGTCGCACCCGCGCCGAAGGCGGCACCGGGTTGGGACTGGCCATCGTGCAATCGATCATGCACCTGCACCAAGGGCACGCCGACGTCAGCAGCCAACCAGGGTGCTTTACGCGGTTCAGACTGGTGTTTCCCCTTCCTTGAACACGCCGTTTTTTAGTGATCAGGCTTGTTGTGGTGACCGGGCTTATTGTGGTCACCGCACTTGTTGTGGTGAGCGGGATTATTGTGGTCACCGCACTTGTTGTGCCGATCGAGCTTATTGTGATCACCGCACTTATTGTGCCGAGCGGGATTATTGTGGTGAGCGGGCTTGCCCCGCGCTGGGCTGCGAAGCAGCCCCAAAAACAGGCGCTGCGGTTTGTCTTGAAAACCTCGGTAGCCGGATTGGGGCCGCTTCGCAGCCCAGCGCGGGGCAAGCCCGCTCACCACTGACACCACAGAAACCCCGCTTCAACTACTTCAACCATTGCCCTCTTCTTTGCGATGCGCCCACTGATACAACGCCGGCAACACCAGCAAGGTCAGCAACGTCGAAGAAATAATCCCCCCGATCACCACTGTCGCCAGCGGCCGTTGCACCTCGGCCCCGGTGCCGGTGGCCAGGGCCATGGGGATAAATCCGAGGGACGCCACCAGCGCGGTCATCAACACTGGGCGCAGTCGGGTAAGAGCGCCTTCGTTGATCGCCACCGACAATGAGCGCCCTTCCTCGCGCAGGTTGCGGATAAACGCAATCATCACCAGGCCGTTGAGCACCGCCACACCGGACAACGCGATAAAGCCCACCCCTGCCGAGATCGACAGAGGAATATCCCGCAGCCACAAGGCCATGATCCCACCCGTCAACGCGAACGGAATGCCTGTAAACACCAGCAGCCCGTCCTTGAGGTTGTTGAACATCATAAACAGCAAGCCGAACACCAGCAGCAATGCCACCGGCACCACGATGCGCAAGCGCTCGGAGGCTTCCTTGAGCTGTTCGAACTGGCCGCCCCAGGTGGTCCAGTAGCCCGCCGGTACTTTCACCTGATCGGTGATGGCCGCTTCGGCCTCTGCCACAAACGAACCAATATCGCGCCCACGCACGTTGGCGCTGACGATCACCAGGCGCTTGCCGTTCTCGCGGCTGATCTGATTCGGACCGAGCACCAGGTCCAGGCTGGCAACTTGGGACAAGGCAATAAAACCCAGTTGCCCGGAGGCCAGCGCCGGCACCGGGATCAGCAGCCGCGACAGTCCGTCGATATCGGTGCGCAGGGCGTCGGACAAACGCACAACCATGTCAAAACGGCGGTCGCCTTCATACAACGTACCGGCCTGGCGCCCACCGACGGCCACCGCAATAGTGTCCTGCACATCACCGACATTCAGGCCAAAACGCGCAGCCTTGTCGCGGTCGATATTGATGGTCAGCACCGGCAAACCGGAGGTCTGTTCCACCTTCACTTCCGAGGCGCCATCAAGCTTCTGCAAGGTCTCGGCGATTTCCCCGGCGGTCTTGTTCAACACCGCCATGTCATCGCCAAACACCTTGACCGCCACATCACTGCGTACCCCAGAGATCAGCTCGTTGAAGCGCAGTTGGATCGGTTGCGACAGTTCATACGCGCTGCCGGGCACGATCGCACTGGCGCGCTGAATGTCCGCAATCAGCGTTTCGCGGGTTTTGTCCGGATCGGGCCATTGGTCCTTGGGTTTAAGCATCACGTAGCTGTCGGAAATATTCGGCGGCATCGGGTCAGAGGCGATTTCTGCGGTACCGGTGCGCGCAAACACCCGCTCGATTTCCGGCACCTGGGCCATCAATACTTTCTCAAGTTGCTGCTGCATCTGCACCGATTGCGTGAGGCTGGTGCCGGGCACACGTAGGGCCTGTTGGGCGAAATCGCCCTCGCTGAGGCTGGGGATAAATTCACTGCCCATGCGGCTGGCCACCGCGCCCGAACCAACGATGGTCAGCAGCGCCAGACCGAACACCAGCGGACGGCGCGTCATCACCCAATCCAGCACCGGCGCGTAGACCCGGCGTGCGCTGCGCATCACCAGGTTTTCCTCTTCCTTGACCTTGCCGGTGACAAACAGCGCAATCGCCGCCGGTACGAAGGTCACCGACAGAATCATCGCGCCCAGCAGGGCGATCACGACAGTGAAGGCCATGGGGTGGAACATCTTCCCGGCCACACCGGTGAGGGCGAAGATCGGCAGGTAGACGACCATGATGATCAACTGCCCAAAGATCAACGCACGCCGTGCCTCCTTGGCGGCGGCGAACACTTCGTGCAGGCGCTCGCTGCGGGTCAACAGACGGCCGTGGCGCTGTTGCGCGTGGGCCAGGCGGCGGATGGCGTTCTCGACGATCACCACCGCGCCGTCGACGATAATGCCGAAGTCCAGCGCGCCGAGGCTCATCAGGTTGGCGCTGACTTTGTTGGTGAACATGCCGGTGAAGGTGAACAGCATCGCCAGGGGAATCACCATCGCGGTGATCAACGCCGCCCGGATATTGCCCAGGAACAGAAACAGCACCGCGACCACCAACAGCGCCCCCTCAAAGAGGTTCTTCTTTACCGTGGCAATGGCTTTTTCGACGAGGTTGGTACGGTCGTAGACCGTCACCGCCACCACGCCTTCGGGCAGCGAGCGGTTGATGTCTTCGAGTTTTTTCGCCACGGCCTGGGACACGCTGCGGCTGTTTTCGCCGATCAACATAAACACCGTGCCCAGCACCACTTCACGGCCGTTTTCCGTGGCGGCGCCAGTGCGCAGTTCACGGCCGATCTCGACCTGGGCCACATTACGCACGCGAATCGGCGTGCCGTCCGCAGACGTGATGACGATATTGGCGATGTCATCAATGGACGCCAATTGCCCCGGTGCGCGGATCAGCAGTTGCTCGCCACTGCGCTCGATATAACCGGCGCCGACGTTGGCGTTGTTGCGCTCCAGCGCGGTGACGAGATCGTTCAAAGTCAGGTTGTAGGCCGCCAAACGCTTTGGATCTGGGGCGATCTGGTATTCCTTGGCAAAGCCGCCGATGGTGTTGATCTCGGCCACGCCGGGCACGTTGCGCAGTTGCGGCTTGATAATCCAGTCCTGGATCACCCGCAGGTCCGTCGGCGTGTAAGGCGTGCCGTCGTCCTTGAGCGCGCCGTCCTTGGCTTCCACGGTCCACAGGAAGATTTCCCCAAGCCCGGTGGAGATCGGTCCCATCGCCGTTTCGATGCCGCTGGGCAATTGCTCGCGCGCGACTTGCAAGCGTTCGTTGACCAATTGACGGGCGAAGAACAGATCGGTGCCGTCCTTGAAAATCACCGTGACCTGGGACAAGCCGGAGCGCGACAGCGAACGCGTCTGCTGCAAACCCGGCAGACCGGCCATCGCAGTTTCGATGGGAAAAGTAATGCGCTGCTCGGTTTCCAATGGCGAGAAACCAGCCGCCGCCGAGTTGATCTGTACCTGCACGTTGGTGATGTCAGGCACCGCGTCTATGGGCAATTTCTGATAGCTGGCGATGCCGACACCGGCCATCAACAGCACCGCCAGCAGCACGATGATGCGCTGCTCAATGGCGAATTGGATAAGGCGCTCAAACATGGGGAATCACTCGCAGGATCAATGGGCGTGCTCGGCCGAGCCTTTGCCCAGTTCGGACTTGAGGATGAAGCTGCCGACCGTGGCCACCTGCTCGCCGGCGTCCAGCCCCTGGCGCACTTCGACGTAGCCGTTTTCACTGACGCCCAATTCAAGATGGCGAGTGATAAAACCGTCCGGGGTGCGCACGAACACCGAGGGTTTGTCCTCGACGGTCTGGATCGCTTCCTGCGGTACGGTGACCTTGGCATGGGCGGTGTCCGTGGCCAGTTGCACCGTGACAAACAGCCCAGGGCGCCAGGCATCGTCAGGGTTGGGCACGCTCACGCGCACGGTGGCGGTGCGCGTTTGCTCGCCGAGTAGATTGCCGACGTAGGCCACGGTGCCGCGCACGTGGGTACCCATTTCCGTGGAACTGACGGTCACCGGTTTGCCGATGCGAACCTTGTTCAAGTCCTTGGGAAACACGCCGAAGGTGACCCACACCTGGGACAAGTCCGAGAGGGTAAAGGCGTTACTGGTTTCGCTCACGACCTCGCCAACACCGAGGTGTTTTTCAACCACCACACCGGCGAACGGCGCACGCAGCTCATACCGATTGCCGCCGACCAACACCGCACTGCCGCTGAGGGCGGTCATCTTCTGGCGGGCATTGTTCAGCGCGATTTCGGCCTCTTGCAGGGACTGGCGCGCCAGCAGGTAATCCTGCTCGGCGGAGATCTTGTCCTGCCATAACTGGCGCTCACGCTGGAAGGTCGTACGCGCCAGTTCCACCCGGCGCTCGCTGGCAGCCAGCTCGCTGCGCTGGTCAGAAATCTGTTGGCTGGCGATCACCGCCAGCAACTCGCCCGCCTTCACTGATTGACCGAGATTGACCTTCACCGACTCCACAACCCCGGCAGCACGCGGGACGATGTGCGAGGTGCGGTCTTCGTCAAACCGCACTTCTCCCGGCAGCGTCAGCAAAGTACTGATCGGCCTGGGTTGGGCCTGGGCAAGTTGAATGCCGGCAGCCTCGATTTGTTGCGCGGTGAGTTCGAGTGCGCCTTCTTCTTCCTCGGCATTTGCCAGGCTCGACAGCATCAGGCCCAAGGCGACGGCAAGCGCCACGCCGTGTTTTCTATTCATAGGGGACTCCAGAAAAAATCAGAACCGGGCGAGGTCGCCGTAAATCCGCTCGATGCGCAGCCAGGCGTCGGTGGCCTGGGAGGTGGCCGTCAGGTATTGGGTGCGTGCCGCAATCAGGGTGCGCTGGGCGTCGAGCACGTCGAGGAAGTTGAACTTGCCCATCTTGAAGCCACGGGTGGCGGCGTCTACCGCGCTTTGGGCGGCGGGGAGGATCTGTTGGTTGAACGCGCGCACCTCGTTATTGGCGGCTTGCCACAGGTCGAGGGCCTGGCGGGTTTCGGTGCGCAGGCGAAGTTCGGCGGCATTGCGCAGATCGCGGGCCTGATCAGCGCGGCGGGTGGCGGCAAGCACGTTGCCCTGGTTGCGGTTGAACAGCGGGATCGGCATCGACACCCCCACCAGGTTCACGCGCTCGCGCACGCTGGCGTCGTATTGGCTGCCGATGGACACATCGAGATCGGGAATCCGCTGGGCTTTTTCCAGGCCCACATTGGCCTCGTTCTGCAGGATCTGCAGTTCGGCCAGGCGCAGCTCGGTGGTTTGCTCAAGGCGCGCCAGCAATTGCGCAGCGGGCGGCAACGCGGGTGTGGATTGACTTGGCGGGGCGACGGACGCGAAGTCGGCGCTGGCGCTGCCCGTGCTGGCGGCCAGGCGGCGATAGGCGTCGGTAAGGCCGATCTGTGCGCGGTTGAATTCCAGGCGGATTTCCGACAACTGCACTTGCGCGCGCGTGGCTTCCACCGGAGACGACTTGCCTGCGGTGACGCGACCATTGGCGATCACCAGACCACGCTCGGCCAAGGCCAGGGAGCGTTGCGCCAGATCGAGCCGCTCCTGGGCGCGAAGGGCCGCGTAATAGCTGTCGATCACGTCAGTGCGCAGGCTGTTGCGGCGCTGTTCCAGGGTCAGCGCGGCGGCGTCCTGAGTACGGGAAGCGACATCGATGCGTGCACCGCGCTTGCCGCCCAGTTCCAGAGTCTGGCTGAGCTTGACGGTGGTGGTGCGTGAGTCGCGGCGAGTGTCTTCGGCGTCCCAGGAAGCGACCGGATTGGGGATCAGCCCAGCCTGTTGGCGACCACCCGCAGCGATGTCAATTTCCCACTGCGCAGCGGCCAGGTCCGGGTTGTTGGCGAAGGCGTTTTGCAGGGCGCTATCGAGGGTCAGGGGTTGCGCCAGGGCCGCGTTTGCAGCCAACCACAACACTGTCGCCCCCATCAGTTTTTTAACGGAAATTGCCATAACGAGAGTTCCACGGCCATGAAGTCCAAGCGCTGGCAATGTAGCGCTCGCGACTTATCAGGTCGGTGGAGCAAAGATTACAAAATCGACAGCAAGGGCTCTGGGGCGGGCTTTTTCGTTGACGCTGCAAACGACCGTTTCAGTGACCAGGTTGATCAGTGCTCGGGCACGTTCCTAGCTGATCTTCACGCGGCTAACGTGTGACGCTTGCCAAACAGCGCCACACTCGCCACCCCCACCGCCCCCATCACCACGCAATACCCCACGCAAATCCATGGGCTGGTAGGCATTAACGCGATCAGCATCAGCGGTGTGGTGCTCGCCCACAGCGCGTAGGCAATGTTGTAGGTAAAGGAAATCCCCGACACCCGCACCTGCGCCGGAAACAGCCCGACCATCACCGACGGCACCGCGCCCACCACGCCGCAGCTCAAGCCCGCCAAGGCGTACGCCGCGCCCAGCCACACGCCGCCATTGATCAGGCTGGCGTACAACACCGCGATGCCCATTGGCAGCAACAGGCTGTAAACCAGCACCGCGCGCCAGGCGCCGATGCGGTCCACCAGCAGGCCGGCGAGGACGCAGCCGATGTTCAGGAACACGATGCCCAAGGCGCTCAGGGCGAAGGTGTGGCTGGGGCTCATGCCGAAGGTTTTTTGCATCATGGTCGGGGTGATGACGACAAGGACCACCACCGCAGAGGTGAGCACACAAGTGAGGATCATCGCCGGCAACAATACGGCGCGGTGGTCGCGCAGTACGGTGCGCAGGGGCAGTTCGGCAGCGGCTTGGCGGCGGGCCTGCATTTCGAGGAACACCGGGGTTTCGCTGAGCCAGCGGCGCAGCCATACGCCGATCACGCCGAACACACCGCCGAGCAGGAACGGGAAACGCCAGGCGTAATCGAGGATTTCGGCCGGGGTGAAGACTTGCGCCAGCAGCGTGGCCGTCAAGGCACCGAGCAGGTAACCGAAGGTCAGGCCAGCTTGCAGGAAGCCCAACGCATACCCACGGTGATTGCGCGGTGCGTGCTCGGCGACGAAGGTCCAGGCACTGGGCACTTCGCCGCCCACCGCCGCGCCTTGCAGCACGCGCAGCGCCAGCAGGATCAGCGGGGCGAAATAACCGATTTGCGCGTAGGTCGGCATAATCCCGATCAGCAGGCACGGCAGCGCCATCATCAGGATGCTTAGGCTGAACACGCGCTTACGCCCCAGGTGGTCAGCAAAATGCGCCATCAGGATCCCGCCCAACGGGCGCGCCAGGTAGCCGGTGACGAAGATGCCGAAGCTTTGCAGCAGGCGCAGCCACTCGGGCATTTCCGGGGGGAAAAACAGTTGGCTGAGGGTCAGCGCAAAAAACACGAAAATAATGAAATCGTAGATTTCCAAGGCACCGCCCAAGGCGGCCAGGCCCAGGGTTTTGTAGTCGGAGCGGGAAAAACGCTGCGCCTGTGAGGAAAAGGTGGCAGTCATGTAGAGGCTCGGCAGACAAACAAAATGGCGTGCAGGTTATGAGGTGAGCCGAAGGATGGCAATCGCCGCAGATATATTTGTTTTCCTCATGGATCGATGAAGATAACTGCATTCCCATATCAATGGCCGTGGAGGAACATGCGCGAAAACTGCCGCCCTCATAATAAATACAAGAGGTATGACCCGTGGCCGATGCTATCGAAGAAAGCCGCTATGCCCGATTTGCCCTGCGCTGTTCCAACTTCGCCGAACGCTGGTTCCCTGACTCCTGGGTATTTGCAGCCCTCGCGGTGATCATCGTCGCTGTGGCGACCCTGGGAATGGGCGCTGCGCCCACCGAGGCCGCCAAGGCGTTTGGCGATGGGTTCTGGAGCCTGATCCCGTTCACCATGCAGATGGCCTTCGTGGTGATCGGCGGTTACGTGGTCGCCAGTTCGCCGCCGGCAGTGAAACTGATTGACCGCCTGGCGCGCATCCCCAAGAACGGCCGTTCGGCCGTGGCCTGGGTGGCGTTGATTTCCATGGTCGCGTCGTTGCTCAACTGGGGCCTGTCCCTCGTGTTCGGCGGCTTGCTGGTAAGGGCACTGGCGCGGCGTACGGATCTGCGCATGGATTACCGAGCCGCGGGTGCTGCGGCCTATCTGGGTCTGGGCGCGGTGTGGGCACTGGGCTTGTCGTCGTCGGCCGCGCAGTTGCAGGCCAACCCGGCCAGCTTGCCGCCGTCGATTCTGTCAATCACCGGGATGATCCCGTTTACCGAGACCATCTTCCTGTGGCAATCCGGCGTGCTGTTATTGGCGCTGATCGTGGTGTCGCTGATCATCGCCTATGCCACCGCGCCCGGCCCGAACAGTGCCCGTGACGCCAAGGCCTGCGGCGTCGACCCAGCCTTCAACCTGCCCAAGCCGCAAGCACCGACCCGGCCTGGCGAATGGCTGGAACACAGCCCGCTGCTGACCATCTTGCTGGCGCTGCTGGCGGCCGGTTGGCTGTTCCATGAGTTTTCGACCAAACCGGCGATCAGCGCCATCTCGGGACTCAACACCTACAACTTCCTGTTCATCATGGCCGGCGCCCTGCTGCACTGGCGCCCGCGAAGCTTCCTGGATGCCGTGGCGCGCGCAGTGCCGACCACCACTGGGGTGCTGATTCAATTTCCGCTGTACGGCTCGATTGCGGCCCTGATGACGGTGGTTAAAGGCGGCGACGGCCAGACCCTGGCGCACCATATCTCGACCTTCTTCACCTCCATCGCGTCCCACGACACCTACGCGCTGCTGATGGGCGTGTACTCGGCGGTGCTGGGCTTCTTTATCCCGTCGGGCGGCGGCAAGTGGATCATCGAAGCACCGTACGTGATGCAGGTGGCCAATGACCTGCAATACCACCTGGGCTGGGCGGTGCAGATCTACAACGCAGCCGAGGCGCTGCCGAATTTGATCAACCCGTTCTATATGTTGCCGCTGCTGGGTGTATTGGGGCTGAAGGCACGGGATCTGATCGGTTTTTCGTTTGTGCAGTTGCTGGTGCACACACCGCTGGTTTTGTTTTTGCTGTGGGCATTGGGGACAACGTTGAAGTATTTGCCGCCAGTGATGCCGTAGGTCACGACGTTTCTGATGAAACGCATAGGGGTTGTCCCACGCCATGCGGCGACACCCCCTGACTCCTCCTGCCCGCGCCCTTGATTAACCTGACCCGGATAAATCCTCACACTAGACCAAGGAATATCCGATGACCCCTCTATCCAAGACCCTGGAAACGCTGCTCAACGAAATTTACCAGGACGACAACGTATCGTTCGTCGAGTACAAGACCCTGCGCGACGAGGCCGATCGGCGCATGGACGCTGTTATCAAGGAGTTCGGCCTGCACAACAACGTGACGGCCTTCCAGAAAGCCATCGATGTGGCCATGCAGTTGCTGCAGACCAGCGTCATCGACGCCAAGAAAGACAAACTGACCGACACGGGCGAGGCCATCGTAAAAGATGCGATAACAGCCCAAGTAGAGTACTTGCGTGCCGGCAGCCAGTTGGCGCTGCGGCTGCTTTAAGCGCCTGTCTTCGTTCCGTCATATTGCGTTGCTACCGTCCTGCGAAATATCTTGCAACAACTCGCCAGCAAGGACTCCCGCAATGAGTGACGAGCACGAAGACCGCCCTTCCCCTGATTCCATCCCCCAACCATCTGTAGACAGCAGCCGCCGGCGTTTCCTGGGTGGTGCGGCGGTGTTGGGGGTGGGTGCGACCTTGAGTGCCTGCGGCAACACCAGCGAAGCGCCCGGAAAACCGGTAGCGCGACCGCTCACACCTCAAGAGCTGGACAAGGCCTTGCACGACCAGGTGAAAACCGTGGTAGTGATCTATGCCGAGAACCGCAGTTTCAACAATCTGTTTGCGGATTTCCCAGGTGTCGAGAAACCGCTCTCCGCGCTTTCCGCGACCGATACTCAGCAACGCGACCGCGACGGCAGCCTGTTGACCACCCTGCCACCGACCTGGGGCGGTGTGCTGCAAGTCGGTCCGCAAACCGTGGACGGGGTGACCTACCCCAGCGAAGTGCAATTCCAGGAAAACCTGCCCAACGCCCCTTTCGACCTCAAGGGCCCGAGTGGCGAGGACCTGCCCTTGAGCCTTGTCACCCGCGACTTGTGGCATGTGTTTTACCAGAACCAGATGCAGATTAACGGCGGCAAGAACGATGGCTTCGTTGCCTGGGCGGACTCCGGCGGGCTGGTGATGGGCCGTTACGCCCAAAGCCGCTATTCCCTGCGCCTGTGGGACGTGGCCAAGGAGTTTGTGCTCTGCGATAACTTCTTCCAGGGCGCTTTCGGCGGTTCATTCCTTAACCATCAATACCTGATCAGCGCTACGGCGCCGGTGTATCCGAACGCAGCAGCGTCGGTGGCCAAGGCGCAGATCGCCACGCTGCAAAGCGATGACCCCATCGACACGCGCCTCAAACCGCTGGAAAAATCTCCAGCAAGCGCCATGACCGGTCCACCGCAATTCGGCCCCAGCGCGCTGACGCCGGACGGTTACGCAGTAAATACCCTGGCCCCGCCCTACTGGCCGACCTGGATTCGCGACCCGCAGAATCCGGACTATTCCAAGCCCGACCTGCCCAACGTGCTGGTGCCACAGACCCACGAGCACATCGGCGACAAGCTGTCGAAAAAAAACGTCGACTGGGCTTGGTACGCCGGAGCCTGGCAAGCGACGCTGGATCAGTTCAAGGATTCGGGAGGTATTCCGAAAATCCCGAATTTCCAATACCACCACCAGCCGTTCAACTACTTCAAAAAACAGGGCCCCGAGAACCGTGCCGAGCGCGACAAGCGCCTGCGCGATGGGGGATTGGGCGATGAGTCCAGCACCAACAAGTTTTTCGCCGATGCCCAGGCCGGCAAGCTGCCGGCGGTGACGTTCTATAAACCCCAGGGCAACCTGAACATGCACGCTGGTTACGCCGACGTGGCCTCGGGCGATCGCCATATTGCCCGCGCCTTGAAGGTACTGCAGGAAAGCCCACAGTGGAAAAACATGGTGGTGGTCGTCACCGTCGATGAAAACGGCGGCTGGTGGGACCACGTCGCACCGCCTAAGGGTGATCGCTGGGGCCCTGGCACGCGGGTTCCGGCGCTGGTGGTATCGCCGTTCGCACGTAAAGGCACGGTGGACCATACGGTATAAGACACCGCATCAATCCTGCGATTGATCACCCGAGTCTTCCAATTGGAGACGCTGGACGGTCTCAAACAGCGCGATGATGCAATGATCGCCCGTGGTCAGAAGCCCATGGGCGATTTGAGCAACGCGTTGCAGTTCAACGTGTAGGACGCTTATCCAATAGCGACACGCCCAGCGATTTAGCACGCGGTTTTCCTGGTCAGCCGCTACTGTGAGGAGGTGGGCTTTCATCCCGCGCAGACGGGCTTTCGCTGACAAGGAACCAACTATGCTTACATCGACCAGGCTGTATTTGACCCTGGCCGCACTGATGGCCAGTGCGGTCATTCAAGCCGATATCGAAGTACCGCTGGGCAGCACGCAGCGTGTCACCCAGTTGTTCGCTTACCCCAACAACTGCAACGTCATCTGCTTTCGGCCTTGGACGCTGGAGCAGACCGTCGAGCACTACCTGAACCAGAGCGTGCAGCGCGACGGCTACAGCCGGGCCAAGGTCAGCGTCAAAGTCCATGATGGCCTGGTGGCCGCGACCTTCAGCGGCGTACCTGACAGTTATGGCCAGCCCCTGACGGCACTGCTCAATACCGCCGACCTCGCCTACCAAGGCGCCAGCAAGCTCAACAGCGACGGTAAATGGGCGTTTAACTGGTACCTGTTCCTGCCGTTGGGCATGGCGTTGGAAAACCGCAAAAGCATCGAGTTGATGCACTTCCCGCCGGACTACTCACTCACTCAGGCACAGGATTACCTGGAATCGAAAACCACGGATCGCTGGGCCGACTTGCTCACCGACAACGGGGTGCCGGCCGCCGAAACCCCGGCCTACCAGACCATGATCGACATCGCCCCCATCGCCGCACCGTCCACGGCGGGCAAAGAGCTGGAGGGCGTCTACAGCTACTTCACCAATTATCAGACCCGTATGGTCAAGGAACTGAGCCTCCAGCCCGACGGCTCGTTGCCGATGGTGGCGTTCGGGGCACCGGTGCGTAGTTGGATCAAGCAGCAATACGGACAAACCGTGAATGTGCTCGGGCTGGCGCAGATAAGCCCGGCCGAGGGCAAAAGCGTTTCAGTACTGGGTTCCAACCATCCCAGCTACATCTGGTATGCAGCCGACCCCGAGTCTTATGACGGCGATGAGCAAAAGGCCGACGAGGCGGGCTTGAAGGTGATGGGCCAGGATCTTAGCGCCGCCTGCTGGCAGGCCGGGATGGGCCAGAAACCGGCGAGCGATCCGAATGTGCTGCTTAAAGCCTGCATGAATACCTGGCAGGTCACGCGCAAAGAACAGACCTGTGAATTGTTCTACACCTCGGTGCGCAAACTGAGCCAGGAGCAAGCCAATGCCAAGTGTGCAACGCCAGCAATAAAAACTCAGTTGAAACAATTGAGGAACGCCGCTCCTGCCCCCGTCAACACGGAACCTGCGTTGTAAATCCCACAAAAAAAAGATCCGATTTCTACTGTCAGATTTGACAGTAGAAATCGGATCCAACTTAAGCGAATGTTTAGCCGCGCCCATCCGCTGCAAGACTGGTAGTCAGACACCACCCGCAGGTCGATGCAGCCTAACCAAGGAGAGTTATGAAAACTCAGGCCATGGACAAGGCTAGAACTGCTGTGACTGAATGCTTATATCCGTTCAAGACGCTGCGAATTGAGCAAGGCTACCCCTCGTCCGAGCATTTCAAAGTCGTAAGCACCGCAAATGACATGGAAGGCGGGGTCAAGGCGCGCACAGCCTTTGACAGCCGCATACGCATTGCTCATGTCTCCGGCTATGCCGTGGGCGAGAGACGCCCGCATACGCTGCAGCTATCACCGCGCATCCACTTGTACGATTGCTGGTTCTGCGGCCTGTTGCGGCACTCCTGCAATCCGAATGTATTCTTCGACACGACGTACCTGGAACTCTGGACCGTGCAACCTATCGCCGCCGGCGCCTGGCTGACCCTGGACTACGCGAGCACTGAGGACGTGCTGTTCCGGCAGTTCGCTTGCCAATGCGGCGAACTGAACTGCCGGGGCTGGATCACTGGCAGCCAGGAGCCATTGAACGCCGAAGGCCAAGCGTTCATGGCGCAGTGGCGAATGCGCAAACGACCTTAGGCTTCGCCCAACGGCCGCAAGCGATATTGCGGCGGTAGTTGCTCGAAGCCACTGATGGTGGTGTTCAAACTCTTCCAGCGGCCATCCTTGATGCCGTAGATGCAACCATGGATCGACAGGCTTTGCCCCCGGTGCCAGGCGTTTTGCACAATGCTGGTGTGGCCTACGTTGGCCACCTGCTGAATCACGTTCAGCTCGCACATGCGATCGACGCGTTCCTCTTCGGTCGGCAATTGGGCCAGCACGTCGCGGTTTTCGTAATACAAGTCGCGAATGGTGCGCAGCCAGCCGTCGATCAGGCCGAACTGGCGATCCTGCATAGAAGCACGCACACCGCCACAGCCATAGTGGCCGGTAACAAGGATGTGTTTGACCTTGAGCACGTCGACCGCGTACTGGATCACCGACAGGCAGTTGAGGTCGGTGTGCAACACAACGTTGGCCACGTTGCGGTGCACGAACAGATCACCCGGCAGCATGCCGACGATCTCGTTGGCCGGTACGCGGGCGTCGGAGCAGCCGATCCACAGGTATTCCGGGGTTTGCTGGCGGGCGAGCTTGGCGAAGAATTCGGGATCTTCCTGTTTGATCGCGTCCGCCCAGCGTTCATTGTTATCAAGCAGGTCTTGTAGTTCGTTCATCAGGGAAAGCCTCAGGAATGATGCGCAGTTTTGTGACTGACGACCTTTCGTCCAGGTCACGCGATGCGCAAATTAGCTTGAATCTTTGGCGAGCCGTGCCTGTCCACACACTATAAGCCCCACAGTATGAGGATTGGCCATGACTGAATCACGACGTCCCTACGGCGCTACACAGCCCGAACCGATTGACGACAACGAAGATCGCATGGGCTCGATGCGCGAGCTGGATTTTGACGATGAGGCGCCGACGGCGGAAATCGGCGATGAAATCCCGCCCCGCGAACGCGAACACCTGATGCCCGACGAACGGGTACGTGAAGCCGGTCTGACTGGCGCTTCGACGGATGACCACGAGCCGACCGATGACGATATGAGCCCGGAAACCCTGATCCATGAAGATGGCGCACGGGATGCCCGGGAGGCGGGTGAAGACAACCCGGCAGATTTTGACCTGAGCATTGTGGATGAAGATGAAATTGGCGGCGGCAATGGCCTGGATGAAGCGGAGCTGGCTGATCTGGACCCGGTAGACGGAAACCGCTGACACTGCGCAAATCCAAATGTGGGAGGGGCGGTAAGACGATTCGACTTGCCTCTCCCACACTGGATCGCGTGTTTAATCGACCAAGGTGCAGGCCATGACGACCGCATCTTCGCGCCCGCCGACAGCCGGGTAGTAGTCGCGGCGACGCCCAATCTCGTTGAACCCATAACGCTCATACAGACGGAACGCGCCGGTATTGCTGTCGCGCACTTCCAGGAAGCATTCGCGCGCCTTGGCAGCATAAGCGCGGGACATCAGGTGCTCCAGCAACGCCAAACCCAGGCCACGGCCCTGGTTTTCCGGCTTGACAGTGATGTTCAGCAAATGCGCCTCATCAAGGATGATCTGCACTACGCCGTGGCCCACTTGCTGCTCGCCTTCGAACATCAGCCAGATCTGGTACTTGCCCAGCCCATCGAGAAAGATCCCGCGAGTCCAGGGGTGGCTGAACGCCGCGTATTCGATTTTCAGCACGGCATCGAGGTCAGCCTCGGTCATCGGGCGGAAGGATAAAGCCTCACTCATCGGTTGTTTTCCAGCGCGCCATCAGCCGGCGCATGGCTTGCCAGACATCAGCCTTACGCTGTGGCTCTTCCATTAATAATTCCAGGCCCGGCAGGGCCCATACAGAACCCAGGCCCTCGACCTGCAGTTCGCGGTACCAGGACTCGGCATTCGCCTCGCCGGCAAACCGCACGGCGGGGAGGCCGATCAGCCACAGGCAGACACAGGGTTCGTCTTCCAGGCGCGCCGAGACAAAGCCTTGCACAAAGTCCCGCGCCGCTTCAGGGCCTTGGTCCATGGTGCCGCGTACCAACAGCGGCCAGCGTACCGGGTCCCCGACGATTTGCGGGCTGTCAGGCAGACCCGCAGCGCGCAGCATGTCTTTGAGCAGCATGTAGGCGGGGTCGCGCGTCTGGAAGCGTTCACCGGTGGGCAATTCCACCAACAGCAGACAGCGCCCGGCCCGCAGCAATTGCAGGGCAAAGCGCGGCGGCGGCACTACCGGGGCCTTGACCACCGGGGCCTCTGCTTCGGCGACCACGGGCTTGGCCACCGGCGACGGACGTGGCACTTCGATCTTGGTGCGTTCGACCGCCGGGCGCGCCTGCGGCTCTGGCTTGACGACTGCCACCGGTGCAGCCGCCTCCTCGCCCGAGGTCTCGAACGCGTCATAAGGCTCAAGCGCCTGCAGCAACTCGGGCCGCGACGGCGCGGCAAACGGCAGTTCGGTGCGGGGCAGCCAGTTGACCACCTGCATGGCGGTCAAGTAAGCGCGACGTCGGGACTCGATAAGCACAGCTCGGCCACTTGTGGATAAGTAAAGAGCGGGGATTCTACCGCTGTTCGGTAACAATCGCCCACTGCGCACTGACCGGCTGTGGATAAATCCCACGCCTGATGCAGTACAATCGCGACTTTTAATCGCCAACCAGCCGGCCATTCCCATGATCGAACCCAAGCGCGTCCTGCGCGCCCTCGCCGAACACTGGGCCTTACTTGAGCCACTGTGCGAACACTTCGACCAAGGCACCCTGAGCCTGAGCGAGCTGCGCGCACAACTGGCCGCCCAACAACTGGACAGCACGCCCCAGGACATCACTAGCCTGCTGGACGTGTGGATTCGCCTGGATATCCTGGTGCCTGTCGCCAAGAGCCCGAACCGTTTCGAGCTCAACGCGCAGATCCACGACTTCCTGGCGTATCTTCGCAAGGAGCACCGGCTTGGCCTGTGCCTGGAAATCGAAGCTTACCTGCGCCATCTTGAGCGCCTGGCCGGTTATATCCAGGACGCCTTCGACATCCGCGATGGTCACGACCTGGCCCGCCAACTGCGCCTGCTGGATATGCGCGTGCGGGATGTGCTGAAAAAACTCGCCAACGACGAACAAGCCCTCGCGGCCGTGGCCGACCGTGCTAAGACCAGCGACCGACAGATCCCGTTGCGCCAGCGTTACGCCGAAGTCCTGGCGACCTGGGACGAATACGTCGAACCGATGATCCAGTTGGTGAATGCCGACGGCGCCTTCGAGCAAGGCGTGCGTAAGGTCGAGAATGTGCTGCTGCGCATGCTCACCGAGCAGCAGCGCCTTGGCCACCTGGTGGACGACGACATGCTGCTGCGCACCCACGCGCGCATCCTCGAAATGCAGACCAGTGCCCAACTGACCTTGCGTCATGCGCGGGAGCTGCTGTTGCCGCTACGAGAGGAAGCACGCCGGCACAACGCCGTGACCCGTGGCGCCGCGCTGGCATTATCGGCCATCCGCCGTAAAGGCCTGGACGCTGTGCCGCAGGCGGCGATGCCCATGTTCACCCGGCCGCAAAGCACCTTCCTGGGTAGTGCCAGCCAGGTCGAGGCCTATGTGTACGCCCTGGCGAATTTCGAGCCGAAACCGGCGCGATTCCCCAAGGCGCACAAATCCCACAAGGGCGAAGCCCAACGCGCGCCGCGTACGGTCAAGGAAATGCTGGAGCGTTGCGAAGATGCTCTGCCAATGCCGGACCTGATGAACTGGCTGCTGGAGCAGGAACCGGACGGCGCCACCGACGAATTGCTGTACTGGTTCTCGCGGCTCTCGCGGGAAAAACGCTTCAAGCGCGAACGCCTGGAACGCCGCGATTACCACACACACGAGCACCAGGTCAGCCTGCGCTCCTTCGCCCTGCTCCCGGCCAGCACCGACTCCGCCGAGAATTCTGCGAGCACCCCTTATGCATCTTGATCTATCCGAACTGTCCCAGCTGGCGCCGATCTTTCGCGAGCTGTTCAAGGGCTACCACGTCAGCCGCCGCGACCCGGAGCTGTACGCGCAACTGTCAAACTTCCAGGACCAGTACCGCACGCTGTTCCGGGCGCTGGGTTTTGAGCTGGTCTGCGATACGCGAGGCTTCTACTACTTCGTGCCGGACTCCGCGATCGCCAGCGCGCAAGTCAACAAGACAGCGCAGCGCCTGGCGCTGTTCACCTTCATCATCGTCGAGCACTTGGCCGACCAGGGCCGCGATCCGATCGCCGTGCTCGACGGCGGCAGCCTTGGACGGGATGAGCTGCCGTCGCTGCTGGAAAAATACCGCGATCTGTTTATCCAGGCCGAAGTGCAGACCCAGGAAGAACTCGAAGAAAAAATCATGCGCCGCATGACTCAGTTGGGTTTTGCCAGCGAAGACAACGGCATCTATCGCTTCCTGCCGCCGATGCACCGCTTCCTTGACGTGTGCCTGTCGGTGCAACAAGACCGTGACCTCGCCGCCAGCGTGCACAGCGTATTGCCATTGCCAGCGCCAGTGATCATCGACGAAGACAGCGATGAAAGACTGCTGAAAACCGATGATCCGCTGGACCTAAGCGACTTCGCAGAAGAAAGCGAAGAAGACGCACTGGCCCGTGCCATTGCCGAAGAACAGGAGACCGACGCATGAGCAAGGAACGCTACGGCATCCGCCGCTTCGCCCTATTGAACACCGCCGGTTACAGCCTCGGTTTGTTCCCGCTGGAAGAGCCGCTATCGGTGTATGGCGCGAACAACCTGGGTAAATCCGCATCGATCAACGCCTTGCAGTTCCCGATCCTGGCGCGCATGTCGGACATGAGTTTCGGCAAGTACACGTTGGAGCAATCGCGCCGTTTCTACTTTGCAACCGACACCAGCTACATCCTGGTGGAAGTGTCCCTGCCCCACGGTCCGCACGTGATCGGTGTGGTAGGACGCGGCCCGGGTGGCGGTTTCGGTCACCAGTTCTTCGCTTACGCGGGCAAGCTGGACCTGGCTCACTACCAAAAGAACGACACGTGCCTGCGTCAGAAAGAACTGTTTACCAACCTTGAGCGCGAGGGTCTGAAAGCCTACGAACTCAAGCCGGATGAACTGCGCCGTTTGCTGGTGGGCGGCCACACGTCGATCCCCCTGGACCTTACGCTGATCCCGCTGCGTTCCACCAGCGAACAGAGTCTGAAGACCTTCCGCGCGCTGTTTATCAACTTGCTGCATATGCGCGAAATCACGGCGGCCAAGCTCAAGCAATTGTTCCTCGATGCCTTCGAACACAGCCTGCGTTCCGGCAGTGTGGACTACATCGCCGCGTGCGAAGAAGCCTTCCGCGATGTGCGACGTATGGAACAGGATTACATCTCCCTGGTCGCAGCCGGCCCGTTGGTCGAGGCACTGGCCAATGGCGTTCGGCAGCGCGACACATTGCGCGGCAAACTGCATCGCCTGTCGCCATTGCTCGACTCGTTGCTGGGCACTTGGTCGGACTACGCCAGTGCACGTAAGGAAGAGCTGACGATCCAGGCCGAACACTATCGCAACGAGCAGGACGCACTGCAGAACGACCAGCGTGGCGGCACCCAAGAGCTGATGCGCCTGGAGCGTGAGATCAGCGGCATCCAGCGTTGGTTGGGCGAGCTGTCGGTGCTCAAGCATCGCTTTGCCCTGGTGGATGACGTGAAGGTCCTGGAGCAACAACTGCTGGCGGCCAAGGATGCTCACGATGAACTGGCCGGCGCTTTGGCGCAGTCACGCCAGTTCAGCGCCGAGGATTTGGACGAGCGTCTGCGGGATCTGGAAAAGCGTTTGAAGTCGGTCAAGCAGCAGCTTGATCACGCAGACAACAACAGCTACGCCAAGCTGCGGGAAGAATTCTCACAGCAGGATGTCGAGCGTCTGATGCGTCTGTTCAACAGTTCGTTGTTCAGCCTCCCGTTGGGTGAACACGGCATCACGCTGGATGAGGACGGCCAGTGGGTCAAATCCCTGGAGCAGATTCTCGATGGCTTCAAGGGCGAGCGTTTCGAAGTGCCGGGGCTGTCCATCGACATCTCGCACATAGAACCACCGGCGTTGCAGGCCCTGGCAGATCGCGCCGCATTGCGCGACCAGAAAGAGCGCTTGGAAAAAGAACTAAAGCAGCTCAAGACGCAGCAGGCTGTAACTTCCGACCGCGCGGCGAGCAAGACCCAAACCGAGGCGCTGTACCAGCAAGTGCTGGACGCGCAAAAGGCCTTGGAAGATTTCCGCCGTGCGCAAACCCTGAGCGCCGAAGAAGGCGAGAAGCTGGAAAACCTGGCGCAGATGGAAGCCGCTCAGGACGAGTTGAAGCGGTCCAGTGATGCATTTACCGAGCGCGTTCAGCAACTGTCGGCCAAGCTCCAACTGGTCGGTCGGCAGATCGGTGATATGGAAGCCAAACAGCGTACGCTTGATGACGCCTTACGCCGTCGTCAGTTGCTGCCGGCGGACTTGCCGTTCGGTACGCCGTTCATGGACCCGGTCGACGACTCCATGGACAACCTGTTGCCATTGCTCAACGACTATCAGGACAGCTGGCAAGGTCTGCTGCGCGCTGATGGCCAAATCGAGGCGCTGTATGCGCAGGTGCGCCTCAAGGGCGTCGCCAAGTTCGACAGCGAGGATGATGTCGAGCGTCGCCTGCAACTGTTGATCAATGCCTATGCGCACCGCACCGATGAGGCGCTGACCCTCGGCAAGGCCCGCCGTGCGGCGGTCACTGATATCGCGCGGACCTTGCGTAACATCCGTAGCGACTACGACAGCCTTGAGCACCAACTGGCGCTGTTCAACCGCGAGATCAACAAGCGCCAGGTGTCCAACCTGCAAAGCTTCCGTATCGTGCTGGCGCCGAATAAGGAAGCCCTCAAGCATATCGACCAGATCATCCACAGCGCGGGTCAGTACGAGGAAGGTGAAACCTTGTCGGTCTTCGACCTCAGCCAAAGCGCCGAGCAAGACAACAAGAACGAAGAGGCCAAGGAATACCTCGCACGCCTGGTGGCGGCTAACCATAACCAACTGGGCCTCAAGGATCTGTTCGAGCTGGCTTTCGAGATCACCAAGGTGCATGGCCAGCCGGTGATTCACACCGACATCGACGGTGCAGCATCCAACGGCACCACCATGACCATCAAGGCGCTGACCAACATGTATTTGTTGCTGCACTTGATGGACCGCGACCAGGCCGGGCGTGTGCGCTTGCCGTATTACCTTGATGAAGCAGCGGACATCGATGAAAAGAACCAGGCCGCATTGCTGGAAACCAGCTTGCAGCTGGGCTTCGTGCCGATCCTGGCCAGTGTGAAGCCGCAGGTGTCTGCCCAGGTGGCAATCGACCTGGAAGGCGGCAGCGGGCCGAACGGGATCTACATCGATGAGGCGGACTGGAAGTACATTCGTCGCCATGATGCAGTGAAGGCGACGGTGAATGCGCAGGCGGATGAGCCGGAGTTGGATGAGGTCTGACGTGTTGCGCTGAAATGCAAAAAGGCCGCGATCTTATAGATCGCGGCCTTTTTTTAGGGCAGGTTTTTGCAGTGCTTTTGAGGGCGCTATCGGACTTACTTGCCGAGAGGAATTTTAGGCGCCCAGGTCAGCCATTCATCCTCAACCTTGTCGAACAGCGGAAAGGTTTGCTGCGGCCGTGCAGCGTTGCCCATGCGCTCGCCGTCTGGCGTGGCGAAGGCGATACCGCCGGAAACCAGCGTCTCAAGGGATTCGGTGCGCACGGTGGCGCCTTTGAACAGGCCGAAGTCGAGACCGAAGCCACTGGTATTCCAGAAACGACTGCCACCGCGCACCAGCGATGCGTACTTGGGCTCGATCAGGATGTGGATCAGCACACGGTCAGCGGTTTGGCCCAATTCGTAGCCAGTGACTTTGCCCACGGTAACTTCGCGGTAGGTAACGGGGACACCTTCCTTCAACGAGCCACGACGTGCGGCGCTGAGCGTGAGGCTCAAACCGTCTTCTCGTCGGACAGCTTCAGGCGGCTGGTCCAAGGCGACAAAGCTCTTTTGCGGACCGGAGCTTTTTACTGCTGGTTGCACTTCGATGTATTGGCCAGTGACCAGGGTTTCCAGGTTGGAGGTTTTCATCAGGCCCAGTTCCGGCTTGACCACCCAGAACTGGCTACCTGCACGCGCGATGCGGTCTGCCACCTGAGTGATGCGGGCGCTGAGGAGCACCGACTGCATATCGGCACTCAGGTCGACACTCTCGATCTTGCCGACATCAAGGCCTTTGAAACGTACGGCAGTGCCTGGGCGCAGGCCGTCGGCGCGGTCGACCTTGATGGTCACCAGCGTGCCATGCTGATTGGCGGCTTCACGGTCAGCGAACAAACGGAAACGCGGAATACGTTTTTTCAGCGGCACGTTTGGCTGGGGGGTTTCGAAGGCGATACCACCGGCCATCAGGCTGGCCAGAGATTCACTCTTGACCTGGATGCCGCCGGTGAGGCCGCCGGTCAGGGTGACGCCGCTGGCATTCCAAAAGCGCGTGGAGCCATTGACCAGGTTTTCGTATTCCTTCTCGATGTGAACGCCAATCACCAGTTGCTTGTTCTTGCGCGAGAACTGGTAGCTCTGCACCGAACCGACCTTGACCTGCTTGTAGAGGATCGGGCTGCCAACATCCAGGGAGCCGAGGTTATCGGTGAACAGCACCATGTGCAGGCCCGGTGAACGCAGGTCCAGTGGCGGCGCTTTGGCGCGGGCAACGTATTCGCGCTGCGGGGCGCTGCCCTTATCGCCAGGGCGGATGGCGATGTAGTTACCTTTTACCAACGCTTCCAGACCGGTGATGCCTGCCAGGGAGATGGACGGTTTCACAACCCAGAATTGGGTGTCCTGCACCAGGTAATCTTCGGCCAACGGATCGAGAGTCAACTCGGCATTGGCGCTGGAGAGGTCCGGGTCGATCTTCAGGGTTTTCAAACTACCCACCTGGATGCCTTTGTACATCACCGGCGTACGCCCAGCCTGCAGGCCTTCGAAGTCGGTGAGCTTGACCTTGACCCTGATGCCAGCAGCGGCGGCGTCGAAGTCTTCATACAGACGGAAAGGCAGGCTTGGGTCGGTCGGGGGGCTGTCTTTGCGGTTCTCCGGCGTGGCGAAGGCGATACCGCCCGCGACGATGCTGGAAAGAGACTCGCTGCGCACTTTCACACCGGAAAGGTTAGCGTCGATGCTGATGCCGCTGGCGTTCCAGAAACGCGTGTGTTTGCGCACCAGGTTGGCGTAAGTCGGCTCGATGTAGACCTTGATTTCAACGGTACTTTGATCTTCGGACAATAGGTAGCTTTTGACCTGGCCGACTTGGATTTGCTTGTAGAAGACTGGGCTGCCACGGTTCAGCGAGCCGAGACGATCAGCCTTGATGGTCAAGTGCAGACCGGGCTTGGCGTCGGATAACGGGGGCTCTTCAGAGAGCGCTTTGAATTTACGTGTGGGCTCACCATCGCCAGGGCTGGCGGCGATGTAGTTACCCGAGACCAGGGTTTCCAAGCCGGTGATGCCGGCGAGGCTGACGCTGGGTTTGACCAGCCAGAAGCGCGTGTTGGTCTTGAGGTATTGATCGACGTCCTTGTTCATCTCGATGGTGGCGATCACCCCGCGATTGTTGCCCTCGTCATCCAAAGCCAAGGCTTTGACCTTGCCCACGGGCATGCCCTTATAGACCACTTCAGTCTTGTTGACCTGAATGCCTTCGCCACTTTCGAAGCGCACTTGGATCTCGATGCCCTGTTGGGAATAGGCACGCCATCCCAGCCAGCCGCCGATGATCAGAGCAATCAGGGGCAACACCCAAATGGCCGACCAGTTGGAGGCTGGGCGGGTTTTAGCTTTAGGCAATTCACTCATGGTCGTCGTCCGACTCCGTGTTATCCCAAATCAGTCGGGGATCAAAAGTTACAGCGGCAAGCATCGTCAAGATCACCACACTGGCGAACGCCGCTGCGCCGAGGTTGGCCTCGACGCTGGCAAGCCGTCCAAAGTTTACGACCGCCACCAGGATGGCGATCACGAAGATATCCAACATGGACCAGCGCCCAATGAATTCGATAAAGCGGTACATCACAATGCGTTGTTGTGCAGAGAGCGGCTGGTGACGCTGCACCGAGAACAGTAGCAGGCCAATGCCAACCAGCTTGAATGTCGGCACCAGAATACTGGCGATAAATACCACGGCGGCGATGGGAAACATACCGTGCTGCACCAGTTGGATCACGCCAGCCATAATGGTGCTGGGGTCTCCCTGGCCCAATGAGTTGATGGTCATGATTGGCAGCAGGTTGGCGGGGATATATAGAATTGCGGCAGTGATCAGCAATGCCCAGGTGCGGGTAAGGCTGTTGGGACGGCGGGCATGGATCAGCGCACCGCAACGCGTGCAAATTTGCTCATCGGTATCTGCTTGCTGCTTGTTTAACTCGTGGCATTCGGTACAGATCAGAATGCCCGCATCAATCGCCCGCATGATCATCTTCCCCTGACAGTGCTTGCCAGATCTGATGCGGCGACATCACCACCTCAAGCAGAACCTGAACCATTAATAGACTGACGAAGCAGACCAAACCCAGGCCAATCGTGATGGAGGCCATGTCGGCAAGTTTTACGATAGCTACCAGTACGCCCATCAGGTAGACCTCCAACATTCCCCAATCTTTCATGTGGTGGTAGATGCGGTACAGCAGCAGGCCGTAACTACGCCCGATTTTCCAACGAATACTGAGCAGCACCGCCAATTGGCAAAGCAACTTGAGCAAGGGAATGCCCATGCTGCATAGAAACACTACAGCTGCGACGCCCTGCATGCCGGTGTCGAACAAGCCAACTACGCCACTCCAGACGGTGTCCTCTGAGGACTGCCCGAGTAGATTGAGCTTCATGATGGGAAGAAAGTTCGCGGGGATGTACAGCAACAGCGCCGCGAGAACCAGCGCGAGGCTACGTTCGACGACATTGTGGCGATGAGCGTACAGCTCGTAGCCGCAGCGCGGACATTGCGCTTTTTCGCCGAGGGCGAGCACGGGTTTGCGCATCAGCAAGTCACACTCATGGCATGCCACTAGATCGTCCAGTGGTAAATCCGACACCTCAAGGGCATCAACCGGATCGGGCATAGTAGGGCTCTGGCTCTAAAAAAGGTTAGGTGCCTATTCTAGTGGTCTGGTTCAGAAATAACTGTGCAAATTTGTCGTGGACCTCTTCGCACTTTCCGCCCGCCCAAAACAAAACCCCATCTGCTTTCGCAAATGGGGTTTCGGAATTTAATCTTGACGATGACCTACTCTCACATGGGGAAACCCCACACTACCATCGGCGATGCATCGTTTCACTACTGAGTTCGGGATG
>NZ_JAAOWU010000010.1 GCF_013778505.1 Pseudomonas sivasensis
ATCAGTCGGATAGAAAATAATGAGTGCGTAAGCGCTGTCGTTCTTCACTCACAAATGCCCAAGCACTGTTGCTGACACAACACTTAAGAAGAGCACCATAACTGTGGTGAGCGGGCTTGCCCCGCGCTGGGCTGCGCAGCGGCCCCAAAACCAGCCGCTGCGATTTACCTGAAGCATTGCGGTGCTTCTAGTGGGCCTGCTGCGCAGCCCAGCGCGGGGCAAGCCCGCTCACCACAGGAAGACCGCTCACCACGTGTAAGCGCTGTCGTTCTTCACTCACAAATACCCAAGCACTTTTGCTGACACAACACTTAAGGAGAACACCATAACTGTGGTGAGCGGGCTTGCCCCGCGCGTGTAAGCGCTGTAGTTCTTCACTCACAAATGCCCTAGCACTTTTGCTGACACAACACTTAAGGAGAGCACCATAACTGTGGTGAGCGGGCTTGCCCCGCGCTGGGCTGCGCAGCGGCCCCAAAACCAGCCGCTGCGATTTACCTGAAGCATTGCGGTGCTTCTAGTGGGGCTGCTACGCAGCCCAGCGCGGGGCAAGCCCGCTCACCACAGGAAGACCGCTCACCACGTGTAAAGCGCTGTCGTTCTTCACTCACAAATGCCCAAGCACTTTTGCTGACACAACACTTAAGGAGAGCACCATAACTGTGGTGAGCGGGCTTGCCCCGCGCTGGGCTGCGCAGCGGCCCCAAAACCAGCCGCTGCGATTTACCTGAAGCACTGCGGTGCTTCTAGTGGGGCTGCTGCGCAGCCCAGCGCGGGGCAAGCCCGCTCACCACAAGAAGACCGCTCACGACGTGTAAGCGCTGTCGCTCTTCACTCACAAATGCCCAAGCACTTTTGCTGACACAACACTTAAGGAGGGCACCATAACTGTGGTGAGCGGGCTTGCCCCGCTCTGGGCTGCGTAGCGGCCCCAAAACCAGCCGCTGCGATTTACTTGAAGCACTGCGGTGCTTCTAGTGGGGCTGCTGCGCAGCCCAGCGCGGGGCAAGCCCGCTCACCACAGGAAGACAGCTCACCACAAGAAGCACACTCACCACAGGAAGACAGCTCACCACAGGAAGCACACTCACCACAGGGAGACAGCTCACCACAGGAAGCCCATTCACCGCAGGAAGACCGCTCACCACGGGAAGCACGCGTTCAGTCGATGGTTTTAGGCAGTCGCTGATCAATCAGTTTGTACAACGCACTGTCCTGCGGCCAATTACGCATAAACCGCGCACGATCCTTCGCGTATGCCGTGGCGAAGCTGACGGCGGAGGTGTGTTGGCACATTGCATCGAGGTCGATCAGCGACCAGCGGTCCTTGTCCCAGAACAGGTTATGGCCCTTGAAATCGCCATGGCTGATGCGTTCGCGGATCAGTTCGGCAAACAGCTTGTCGAGTGCCAGCAGCTCATTTTCCGGTGCATCACCGTGTTCAATATAGGGCGCGAAACGCTCGATGATGTCCGGGCCCGGCAGGTATTCGGTGATCAGATAAGCCCGACTGCGCAGCCACAAAAAGCGCTTTTCCAACACAGCCAAAGGCTTCGGCGTGGCGATACCAAGGAACGCCAGGCGATTGCCTTCGCGCCAGGAATGCCAGGCGCGACTTGGGCGCCAGAAGCGCTTGAGCCAGTGGGCAAAGCCCTTGATGTTGTAGCGCTTGATAACCAGCGGGCGACCGGCTACCTCGACCTTGGCCACGCTCGCGGCGCCACCGGTCTTGTACAAGTGGCCCTGGTCGAGCAGTGCATCGGCCTGTTCCAGCACCGGCAGCATCGAGGCCTCTTCTTCGCGACGAATCGCGCGCAAACCAAAGGCGCCGCGTACCACGCTGAACAACGTGCATTCGCGGCCGACCTTGTTCAAAAAGTCCTTCAAGCGCCAAGCGCTGACCTTGCGCACCTGCTTCTCCAGGGCTTCCAGCGGCAAGGCGTGTTCGCCGTTGCTCAGCAGGTAATACACCAGCAACTCTTCGGTAAACGGCTCAAGGTTTTTCGGCAACTGGGCGAAAAACACGCCGAGGTTTTCCAGCACGCGGTTACGCGACAGCGGCTTGCCGGCCTCTTCGACGCGGATACCGGCACCGTCGATCAGGTACAGCTTGCCGTCCTGGCGCAGCAGGTTGTCCAGGTGCAGGTCTTCCTGCCACAAGCCTTTGGTGTGCATCTGGGCAATCGCGCCCAGTGCTTCGGCGAGCACGGCGGTTTGCTCGTCAGCCAACGGTGGCAGGCCTTCGACGGCATGCCAGGCATCGGCCAGGCTTTCGGCGCCTTCGATAAACTCAAACAGCAGCCAGCCGCCTTCGCCTTCCTGCAGGCCATCGGCGAGCAACAGCGGCGTGGTCAGGCCTTGTTCTGCCAGTAGTCGTACGCCATTCAGTTCACGCTGAAAGTGCCGCGCGGCCTTGCTGCCCACCAGTAACTTGGCCAGCACCGGACGCCCGCGCCAGACTGCCGCGCCCACGTAACGCTCGCCCGGTAACACGCGCAAAAGGCTCAGCAGTTGCAGTCGGCCGGGGCCAGCGGCATCCGCCAGGTCAAGGGTCAGGGGCAGGCTCGGTGTGCGGCCGGCGCTTTTCAGCTCGGACAGGCGCATCAGCGGTTCTCCTTGTGGCTACGCCGAGCCGTCAGGCGTTGCAGCCAGGTCGCGACCAGCGCGCTGTCTTCGGGCTGATCAAGGTAGGCCGCCAGCAGTTGACGCACCTGCACGTCCGACCACTGCCGTGCACGACGCAACAACGGTTCCAGGTCTTTGACCCGATCACGCCAGCCGAACAGCAGCGGGCGGGTTTTTTCCAGGTCGATCAACTGCGCGGCATAACCGTCGCCGGTCGCCTGCAGGAAAATATGCTTGGGGTAAAAGCAGCCATGGACCTGGCCGAGGCTGTGCAACCGGCGCGCCAATTGGCCGCACGCCAGCAGGATCGCGCGGTGCTGGGCGTCGCTCAGTTGCGGCCACTGCTCCAGCAATGAATCCAAGTCATTCCAGCCGTCGAGGGCGCGGGTCAGCAGCATTGCGCGGTGTTCACCGGCGACCTTGCGCTCCCCGTAAAACGCCGCCTGCAAGGCCGGGATACCCAGCGTGCGGTAACGACTGATATTGCGAAACTCACGGGAGAAACTCGGCTCGCCCAGCGGTCGGTGCAAGCTGCGCGTGAGGTAGTTGCTCTGGCGCTTTAGGTAATACCCGTGGCCATCGAGCTCCAGACGAAACACGCTACTCCAGCCGCCACGGCTGGTGTTGGGCTCGTCCACCGCGTCCAGTTGCTTGGCCCACAGCGCGTCGAATGTCGCGAGGCCGTGGCGCTCCAGCAAGGCACGGTCTTCAGCCGCCAGAAAATCACTCATTCGCGTCCCTCGAAAAACTTCACTACGTGGCGGATCCGCCGCTTGTCCGAATCGCTCAGGTGCCGACAACCACGGTACTGCATGTAGAAACGCAGACGCTGGGTAGCCGACAGGTGATACTTAGCCACCTTGTCGAGGCAGGCCAAGTCCTTGGTGATGCGGTACTTGAGCCAGAAACCGCGCCAGAAATCGCCGTTAGGGCAATCGATCAGGTACAGGGTCTGCTGGTCGTCGATCAGCAGGTTGCGCCACTTCAAATCGTTATGGGTAAAGCGCTGGTCGTGCATCGTGCGCGTGTACTCGGCGAGTTGGCGGCTGACGACATCGACCCACTTGGGGTCGCGCAGGCGCGCATCTTTACGCTCGGCCACCACCGAAAGATCTTCGGTATTGGGCAACTCACGAGTGATCATCGCACCACGGTCGTAGGCCAGGCCATTGCGCTCCAGGCCCCAAGCCACCACATCGGCGGTGGGAATGCCCCACTTGGCGAAGCGCTTGAGGTTCTGCCATTCGGACTTTACCCGCGGCTTGCCCAGATAACGCCGCAGGCCCTTGCCGGCGCCGGTGTAGCGCTTGACGTAGTAATTGACCCCGCCGCGCTGCACCCGGATCACTTCCGATAACGGATCGCGGGTCAGCCGCTCGCCTTGCAGGGCGAACACCGCGTCGAGGCTTCCAAAATCATCCGCCAGGGCGGCATAAGCAGGTTCCAGGTTCCAACCCGCCATCAGATCGCATCCCCGTAGCGTTGCTTGCGTGCGTACAGCTTGTCGGCCTTGCGCTGCATCAGGCTCAGGGACGCCGATTGCTCGGTCAGGATCTGGCGCAGCGGCTGGCGGAAATAGCCCTTGAGGAAGCGCAGTTTGTCGCGACGGGTCAGGCCGATGTCCAGCGCTGAGTAATACAGTGCCGACAGGTCCTTGTCGCGCCAGCGCAGCGGCAAATGGGCCCGCATTTGGGCGCGGTGCAGGTCGATCACCGAGAGTTTGATGTCACGCGCGTCGATCGGCTTGGACGTGTCCAGCAGGAAGTGGCACAGGTAGCAGTCGCGATGGTTCACGCCGCCCCGGTGCATGTCGCCGACCATGCGCGCCAGCTCTGCGGTGAGGGCGTGACGCAAGGCAGGTGCGGGCGGCTCGGCGGCCCAGTTGAGGGTCACGTCTTCAAGGCTGAGGGTCGGCGCCAGTTCTTCGGTGATGATGAACGAGTGTTGGTCCGCCGGGTTGCTGCCTTTTTCGCCGAAGGCCACGCCGGTCATGGTCGGTACGCCGATCTCCTGCAAGCGGTGAATGGCATCCCATTCCAGGCCGGCGCCCAGTACCGGCAACTTGGCGGTGATCAGGTTCTTGAAGATTTCTGCCCAGCCAATACCGCGATGAATCTTCACGAAATACGGGCGGCCATCCACCTCGGTGCGCAGCGTGCGACGCGCTGCCAGTTCACGGAATACCCGGCCTTGCAGTTTCTCGACTTCGGCGAAAGCATCACGCCCGGCCCATAACGTCTTGAACGGTTCGGCAAGAATCAACTTCATCGTTTTGGCTCCGCCAGAATCACATCCGCAGCGTGCTGCGGCATGCTGTAGAGGTCGGCCGTCTCGGCGAAGGCCAACCCATTGCGGCCCCAGGCCGCGCGCTGTGCAGAATCGGTCAACATTTGCGCCAGGTACTGGTTCAACTGAGCCTGTTCAAAGGGCTCGTCCAGCACCAGCCCACTGTCGGCTTCAGCGATGTAGTGCGCATAGCCACACACGGCAGAAACCAGCACCGGCAACCCGGCCACCAGGGCTTCGAGCAATACGGTGCCGGTGTTTTCGTTGTACGCCGGGTGGATCAGCAGGTCGGCGCCCAGCAGGAAACGCGGGATATCGCTGCGCCCCTTGAGGAACTGCACGTTGTCGCCCAGCCCAAGAGTGGCGCTTTGCAGTTGGAATACTTTGGGGTCGTCCTGGCCGATTACAAACAGGCGCGTACGTTTCTTCAGTTCAGAGGGCAACGCGGCCAAGGCTTTCAGGCTGCGGTCGACGCCCTTGGTCTTGAATCCGGAGCCGATCTGCACCAGCAGCAGGTCGTCATCGCCGAGGTTGAATTCCTTGCGGAAACCTTCGCGGATTTCAGCCGCGTTCGGCGGCGCGCGACGGTCCTGGGCAATGCCCGGCGGCAGCAGATGGAAGCGCTCCAGCGGGGTATCGTAATGCTTGATGAACAGCGGCTGCTGCACCTCGGAGATCATCAGGACTTCAGTCTTGGCGTCCTTGGCGAACACCGCACGCTCGTATTCGGCAAAGTGCTTGTAGCGGCCAAAGCTGCGGTACAGCGAATGGCGCAGGTTTTGCGCCTTGTCTTCAAAGCAGCCATCGGCGGCGTAGTACACGTCCAGGCCTGGCATCTTGTTGAAGCCGATCAGGCGGTCCACCGGGCGCTTGGCGAGGTCGGCCTCCATCCACGCACTGAGCTTCTCGTTGCGCTTATGGTTGAAGAACGCCTTGACCGGCGCCACCAGCACTTCGAAGCCGGGCGGGATGTCGCCTTCCCAGATCAGCGTGTAGACACGAATCTGATGGCCGCGCTGCTGGCACTCCAGGGCGATGCGCATGAAGTCGCGCTGCAGGCCACCGAAGGGGAAGTATTTGTACAGAACAAAAGCCAGTTGCATCAGTGCAGCTCCTCAGCCAATAACAACGTGCTCAGCCGGCTTGCCACACGCTCAGGGTTCAGGCGCGTAAAGCACAGGGGCGACTCGCGCTTGATGTCGAACCGACGCAGGTCGTCGGCCGTGGGTTGATAGGTACATTGCTTTTGCAGACACGGTGCGCACGACCAGTCGCTGCCCAAGTGAATCTGGCCCTTGCCGTAAGCGCCGGTCAGGCCGGGGTTGGTGGGGCCGAACAGGGAAATGGTCGGCACGTCCAACGCGGCAGCCAAGTGGCCGAGACCGGTGTCCACCGCGACGCAGGCACGGGCGCCAGCCAATACCCGAGCGACGCCGGCCAGGTTGAGTTTGGGCAACACTTCGGCGTTGCCCAGGCCTTGGGCCAGGCGTTCGGCGCGGGCTTTTTCGGCGGCATTGCCCCAAGGCAATTTCACGTCCACACCCAAGCGGCCCATGCGCTCAGCCAGCTCGCGCCAATAGGCTTCGGGCCAGTGTTTGGTGTCCCAGGTGGTGCCGTGCAACAGCAGCACAAACGGTTTTTTCGGCGGCAGCCCGAGCAGTTTTTCGGTGCTCAGGCCGTAGTCACCCAAGCCTTTGGGCAAGTCATAACCCAGCGCCACGGCGAACAGCTGGCGCAGACGCTCCACCGCGTGTTGCCCACGGGCCACGGCCAGGCGTCGCGAGTAGAAGCGCGCCGCAATGGGTTCACGGGCGGAGTTCTTATCGAAGCCCGCTACCGGAGAACGCACATAGCGGGTCAACCAAGCACTTTTGAGCAGGCCTTGGGCGTCGATCACCAGGTCGTATTTGGTCGACTGGATCTGCTGCTTGAAACGCCGCCACTCGCCGCTTTTTATGGTCTGCCAGAGGTTCTTGCGCCAGCGGCGGATCGCCACCGGGATCACTTTGTCTACGGCCGGGTGCCAGGTCGGGATCTCGGCGAAGCCTTCTTCCACCACCCAGTCGAATTGAATGCCGGGGATCGCCCGCGCCGCGTCGGTGAGTGCCGGCAGCGCATGAATCACGTCGCCCAGGGATGAGGTCTTGATTACCAGTACCCGCAACTCAGTGAACCTCGACCGCAATGCCCTGCAACCGCTGCAAAGCCTCGTTCACCGGCTGTGGCAGCAACTGGCGCATGCAGTTGTAGTGGCCGAAACGGCAAGTACGGTCAAAGCACGGGCTGCATTCCAGGCCCAGGCGCACCACTTCAACCTTGTCGGCCAGGGGCGGGGTAAACCCTGGAGACGTCGAACCGTACACCGCCACCAATGGGCGGTTCAGCGCTGCGGCCACGTGCATCAGGCCGGAGTCGTTGGACACCACCGAATCCGCGCAAGACAGCAGGTCAATCGCCTCGGCCAGCGATGTGTCGCCACTCAGGTTAACCGACTCTTCGCGCAGGCCAGGAATCAGGCGCTGGCGAATCTCTTCACCCACCGGATGATCTTTTTTCGAGCCGAACAACCACACCTGCCAGCCTTCGCGAATCTTCATCTCGGCGACTTTGGCGTAGTGCTCCGCCGGCCAGCGCTTGGACTCGCCAAACTCGGCGCCAGGGCACAGGGCAAGCACCGGGCGATCCAGCGTCAGGCCGAACTTGGCCAGGGCCGCGTCGCGGGTTACTGGGTCGATCTGCAGGCTCGGGCGCGGGTACGGCTTGGGCAGCTCCGCGCCTGGCTCATATGCCAACGCCATGAAGCGTTCGATCATCAGCGGGTAGCGCGCCTTATCCAACGTGCGCACATCGTTAAGCAGTACGTAGCGAAACTCGCCGCGCCAGCCGGTGCGCTTGGGGATGCCAGCAAAAAACGGCACCAGCGCCGACTTCAGCGAGTTGGGCAACAGGATCGCCTGGTCATACTGGCCGGCCAGGGATTTGCCGATGCGACGGCGGGTTGCCAGCTCCAGGGCGCCGTGGCCGAGCGGGAAGCTCAAGGCGTTGCGCACTTCGGGCATGCGCTCAAGGATCGGCCGGCTCCACTCAGGAGCGAGCACGTCGATCTGGCAGTCTGGGTGGCGCTGGCGCAAGCACTGGAACAGTGTCTGTGCCATCACCATGTCACCGACCCAACTGGGCCCAACGATCAGAATATTCATGTAGTTTCCACAAACGATGCGGGGAGGCTTATGCCTCCCCGCCCTAATAGTGTTTCAGCTCAACCCCAGCTCCTGCCAGATGCGCATCACCTGTCGCCGTTCGTCGGCGAACTGATCCCCCGCCACCGTACCGGCCTCGTTTTGCAAGGCCTGGCGATGCGCAGCGGAACGGTAGGCCTTATACACCTCGCGCAGCAGGTGGGCATCGGCGGCGGGCATCAACCCCACCTGCTCCAGGCCTTCCAGAATGCGGATATTGTCGGTGTAGCGCAGCAACGATGGGTGCTGGGCAGACCACGCCAAAGCCGCGTATTGCACCATAAATTCAATATCGACGATACCTCCGGCGTCCTGCTTGAGGTCGAACACGGCCGCGGCGTCGAAGGCATTGGCGCCGGTACCGGCTGTGGTGGCCTTGGTGCCCAGGTTGTCACGCATCTTGGTGCGCATCTCGCTGACCTCCTGGCGCAGTTTCGCCAGATCCCGCTCACGCCCCAACACTTTAGCCCGTACCTGCTCGAACGCACGGCCCACATCCTGACTGCCAACCAGCACCCGCGCGCGGATCAGGGCCTGATGCTCCCAGGTCCACGCTTCATTTTGTTGATAGCGATCAAATGCACCCAGCGAACTGACCAGCAAACCGGACGCACCGGAAGGTCGCAGGCGCATGTCCACTTCATACAACTGACCGGAGTTGGTCTGGGTGGTCAGCAGGTGAATGATGCGCTGGCCCAGGCGCGTGAAGAACTGCGCGCCGTCAATCGGCTTGGCGCCATCGGTTTCGGCCTGCGGATCGCCATCATGGATAAACACCAGATCCAGGTCCGAACCATGCCCCAGTTCGATCCCGCCGACTTTCCCATAACCGACAATAATGAACCCAGGATCGCACAGGGTGCCGTCCAGACGCTGCGGCGAGCCGTGGCGCGCCACGGTCTGGCGCCAGGCCAGGGCCAGCACTTGTTCGAGGATGGCTTCGGCGAGCCAGGTCAGGTAGTCGCTGACTTTCATCAACGGCAGGCTGCCGGCGATTTCCGAAGCGGCCACGCGTAGGCGGTGGGCGAGCTTGAAGTGACGCAGCGCTTCCATCTGCTGCTCAAGGTCGTCCTCGGGGATACGCGTAAGGCGCTCGCGCAATTCGGCGGCCAACTCCGGCGCCAGCGGCGGCTTGAACAGGCGGCCTTCGTTGAGCAACTCGTCCAGCAACAGCGGGAAACGGGTGATCTGCTCAGCAATCCACGGGCTGGCGGCGCACAGGGTCAACAGGCGGCGCAGGGCGTCGGGGTTTTCCGTGAGCAGCACCAGGTAAGCGGAGCGACGGGCGACGGCCTCCACCAGCGGCAGCACGCGCTCCAACACCAGGTCCGGGTTGGCGTGTTCGACCGCCTGGGCCAACAGGCGCGGGATAAACGCATCCAGCCGTTCGCGACCGAGGCGCTGCATCGCACGTAACTGCGGGCTGCCGCGCAAACCAGCCAGAGCCTTGAGCGCCCTGGGCGCGTCAGTGAAGCCGCCTTCGGTCAATTGGCGGCAGGCGGCGTCTTCATCCTGGGACTCTTCCCACAGCGGCAACCACTCACCGCCCACTACCAACTCGCTTTCTTCGCCCTCTTCTTCATCGGGGTCGGCAATCACTTGGCGGAAGTGCCAGTCCACCCGACCACGCCAGTGCATCAGGCGCTCATGGAACGCGGCCCAGTCGGCAAAGCCCAGCATAAAGGCAATGCGCGCCTGATCTTCCGGCGTGCTCGGAAGCATTTGGGTCTGGCGGTCAGCTATTGCCTGGATGGCATGCTCGGTGTAGCGCAGGAACTCGTAGCCATTGCGCAACTCGGCGATCACCGCCGGCGGCAGGTAACCCTGGCCCTCCAGGGTACCGAGCACTTTGAGCAGCGGGCGTTGTTGCAGGCTGAGGTCGCGACCGCCGTGAATCAACTGGAAGGCCTGAGCGATGAATTCCACCTCGCGGATACCGCCCGAGCCGAGCTTGATATTGTCGGCCATGCCTTTGCGCCGCACTTCCTGCTGGATCAACTGCTTCATGGTGCGCAGCGCTTCGATGGCGGAGAAGTCCAGGTAGCGGCGGTACACAAACGGTCGCAGCATATCGAGCAATTGCGCACCGGCCACCTGGTCGCCTGCCACTACGCGCGCCTTGATCATGGCGTAGCGTTCCCAGTCGCGGCCCTGATCCTGGTAGTACTGCTCCAGCGCATTGAAGCTGAGCACCAGCGCTCCGGCCGAACCGTAGGGACGCAGGCGCATATCAACGCGGAACACAAAACCGTCGACGGTCATGGGGTCGAGGGCCTTGATCAGTTTTTGACCAAGGCGAATGAAGAACTCCTGGTTATCCAGTGAACGCTTCACGCCCACTGTTTCGCCGCCTTCGGGGTAGGCGAAGATCAGGTCGATATCCGACGAGAGGTTCAGCTCCACCGCGCCGAGCTTGCCCATGCCAAGGATGACCATGTGCTGCGGCTCGCCGCTGCGCCGGCCGGTGGGCGTGCCGAACTGCACGCAGTGGCGTTGGTACAGCCATTGGTAGGCTTGGTCGATGCAGGCGTCAGCCATGTCGGACAGATCACGACAGGTCTGCACCAGATCAGCCTGACGGGTCAGGTCGCGCCAAATAATCCGTACTTGCTGGCGCGTGCGCTGGCGACGTAATACGCGGCCCAGTTCGTCTTCGGTTTCGGCCTGTTGCACAGCGCCTGCAATTTGCCCGCACAGCTCGCCCGGCGCAAAGCTGCGGTCCAGCTCGCCCCAGGCCACCAGCTCCAGCAACATCAAAGGGTCACGAACACTCTGTTCAATGACGAAATCACTGGCGGCGCACACCCGGGTGAAGTCGGCCCAGCGTTGCGGCGTCCACGTACAAAGTCCATGATCGTCGTCCAGCGCGGCCACTGCGTCACGAAATGACTGCTCGGCCCGCTGGGCAATTGGGAGGAGAATGGCCGGCAATTCGGCCAGCATTGGAAGGCTCATGGTCTATCCTTGATCGGCGCGTAATGGGCTTGTTGCTGCGAACGCAAGAAGCACGCTCGATGAAGGACTGTCGAACAAAGGTTATAAATAGCTGAAAATTTATAGTTTTTGGCAGACAACATTAAACTTCTACCTTTTCTTGTTCGCAAAAGATCAACAATAACGATTATGCTCACCAGCCAGACCGAGCCATACGCTCGGTCTTGTGTAGTTTTACTACTCGTATATACATTCGAAAGGCTGAAATGGCCGACGATTTGTAGTAAAACTACAGGACGCCGAAGCAACCTTCGGCCATCCAAGAATTTATGTCGTCTGCCCACAAGGCCAGTCGCAAACTTCAGGCAACCGATTCTGGTAGCCTTTCCGCCCTGGAGCAAGCCATGCAAGACCTCGATCCCGTCGAAACCCAGGAATGGCTGGACGCCCTGGAATCGGTTCTCGACAAAGAAGGCGAAGACCGTGCTCACTACCTGATGACCCGTATGGGCGAACTCGCGACCCGCAGCGGCTCGCAACTGCCCTACGCCATCACCACGCCATACCGCAACACCATCCCCGTTACCCACGAAGCACGCATGCCTGGCGACCTGTTCATGGAACGCCGCATTCGCTCGCTGGTACGTTGGAACGCCATGGCGATGGTAATGCGCACGAACTTGAAAGATTCGGACCTGGGCGGTCACATCTCCAGCTTCGCTTCCAGCGCAACCCTGTATGACATCGGCTTCAACTACTTCTTCCAGGCCCCGACCGACGAACACGGCGGCGACCTGATCTACTTCCAGGGTCACACCTCGCCAGGCGTTTATGCCCGCGCGTTCATGGAAGGTCGTATCACCGAAGACCAGATGAACAACTTCCGCCAGGAAGTCGACGGTGGCGGCTTGTCGTCCTACCCGCACCCTTGGCTGATGCCTGATTTCTGGCAGTTCCCGACCGTTTCCATGGGTCTGGGTCCAATTCAAGCGATCTACCAGGCACGTTTCATGAAGTACCTGGAAGCCCGTGGCTTCATCCCTGAAGGCAAGCAGAAAGTCTGGTGCTTCCTGGGCGACGGCGAGTGCGACGAGCCGGAATCCCTGGGCGCCATCTCCCTGGCCGGCCGCGAGAAGCTGGACAACCTGATCTTCGTCATCAACTGCAACCTGCAGCGCCTCGACGGCCCGGTTCGCGGCAACGGCAAGATCATCCAGGAACTCGAAGGCGTGTTCCGCGGTGCTCAGTGGAACGTGACCAAAGTCATCTGGGGCCGTTTCTGGGACCCACTGCTGGCCAAGGACGTTGACGGTATCCTGCAACGTCGCATGGACGAAGTCATCGACGGCGAGTACCAGAACTACAAAGCCAAAGACGGCGCGTTCGTACGTGAACACTTCTTCAACACGCCTGAACTCAAGGCAATGGTTGCAGACCTGTCCGACGACGAGATCTGGAAACTCAACCGTGGCGGCCACGACCCGTACAAGGTCTACGCGGCGTACCACGAAGCGGTCAACCACAAAGAACAACCAACCGTCATCCTGGCCAAGACCATCAAGGGTTATGGCACCGGTGCTGGCGAAGCGAAGAACACTGCGCACAACACCAAGAAAGTCGACGTCGACAGCCTGAAGTTGTTCCGCGACCGCTTCGACATCCCGGTCAAGGACGAAGAGCTGGAAAACCTGCCGTTCTTCAAGCCAGAGCCAAACAGCGCCGAAGCCCGCTACCTGAGCGAGCGCCGCACTGCACTGGGCGGTTTCGTACCACAGCGCCGCGCCAACAGTTTCTCCGTACCGACCCCGGACCTGAGCACCCTCAAGGCTATCCTGGACGGTTCGGGCGACCGTGAAATTTCCACCACCATGGCCTTCGTGCGGATCCTCGCGCAGTTGGTCAAGGACAAGGAAATCGGTCCACGCATCGTTCCGATTATCCCGGACGAAGCCCGTACCTTCGGTATGGAAGGCATGTTCCGTCAGTTGGGCATCTACTCCTCCGTCGGCCAGCTCTATGAGCCAGTCGATAAAGACCAGGTGATGTTCTACAAGGAAGACAAGAAGGGCCAGATCCTCGAAGAAGGCATCAACGAAGCGGGCGCCATGAGCTCCTTCATCGCTGCCGGTACTTCGTACTCCAGCCACAACCAGCCGATGCTGCCGTTCTACATCTTCTACTCGATGTTCGGCTTCCAGCGTATCGGCGACCTGGCTTGGGCAGCAGGCGACAGCCGTACCCGTGGCTTCCTGATCGGCGGCACCGCCGGCCGGACCACGCTGAACGGCGAAGGCCTGCAACACGAAGACGGTCACAGCCACATCCTGGCTGCCACCATCCCGAACTGCCGCACCTTTGATCCAACCTACGGCTATGAGCTGGCGGTGATCATCCAGGACGGCATGAAGAAAATGACCGAAGAGCAGCAGGACGTTTTCTACTACATCACCGTGATGAACGAGTCCTACCAGCAGCCAGCCATGCCGGCCGGTGTCGAGGAAGGCATCATCAAGGGCATGTACCTGCTCGAAGAAGACACCAAGGAAGCAGCGCACCACGTACAGCTGATGGGCTCCGGCACCATCCTGCGTGAAGTGCGTGAAGCAGCGAAGATCCTGCGTGACGAATTCAACGTCGGCGCCGACGTGTGGAGCGTTACCAGCTTCAACGAACTGCGTCGCGACGGCCTGGCCGTAGAGCGCAGCAACCGCCTGCATCCTGGTCAGAAACCCGCGAAGAGCTACGTCGAAGAGTGCCTGGCCGGCCGTAAAGGTCCAGTCATTGCCTCTACCGACTACATGAAGCTGTTCGCTGAACAAATTCGCCAGTGGGTCCCGTCCAAGGAATTCAAAGTCCTGGGTACCGACGGTTTCGGCCGCAGTGACAGCCGTAAGAAGCTGCGTCACTTCTTCGAAGTCGACCGTCACTTCGTGGTGTTGGCAGCCCTGGAAGCCTTGGCTGACCGTGGTGAGATCGAACCTAAGGTGGTGGCTGACGCTATCGTCAAGTTCGGGATCAACCCGGAAAAACGCAACCCACTGGACTGCTGAGGAGATTTTTTGTGAGCGAACTCATTCGCGTACCTGACATCGGCAGCGGTGAAGGTGAAGTAATCGAGCTGTTTGTGAAGGTCGGCGACAAAGTCGAAGCCGACCAGAGCATCCTGACCCTGGAGTCGGACAAGGCGAGCATGGAAATCCCTGCTCCCAAGGCCGGCGTGGTCAAGAGCCTGAAAGTGAAGCTGGGCGACCGCCTGAAAGAAGGCGACGAACTGCTGGAGCTGGAAATCGAAGGTGCCGCTGATGCTGCACCTGCGGCGGCTCCTGCTGCCGCTGCTGCATCAGCGCCTGCCGCTGAAAAGCCTGCCGCTGCAGCCGAGGCCCCTGCGGCCCCGGCTGCTGCACCGGCCGCCGCCTCTGTTCAGGACATTCATGTTCCGGACATCGGTTCGTCGGGCAAGGCCAAGATCATCGAGCTGTTGGTCAAGGTTGGCGACACCGTCGAAGCCGACCAATCGCTGATCACCCTGGAATCCGACAAGGCTTCCATGGAAATTCCTTCGCCGGCTGCTGGCGTGGTGGAAAGCATCGCAGTCAAGCTGGAAGACGAAGTCGGCACCGGTGACTTCATCCTCAAGCTGAAAGTACAAGGCGCCGCACCGGCTGCCGCTCCAGCCCCCGCCGCTCCGGCTGCTGCCAAAGCTGAAGCTGCACCGGCCGCTGCACCTGCACCCGCACCTGCTGCAAAAGCCGAGGCCGCACCGGCTCCAGCTGCTGCTGCACCTGCGCCAAGCGGTGCCAAGGTTCACGCTGGCCCGGCGGTACGCCAACTGGCCCGTGAATTCGGCGTCGAGCTGAACGCTGTGTCGGCCACTGGCCCACATGGCCGCGTGCTGAAGGAAGATGTGCAGGTTTACGTCAAAGCCATGATGCAGAAAGCCAAGGAAGCTCCGGCTGCCGGCGCTGCTACCGGCGGCTCAGGCATTCCACCGATCCCGGTCGTGGACTTCAGCCGCTTCGGCGAGACCGAAGAAGTGCCAATGACTCGCCTGATGCAAATCGGCGCGTCGAGCCTGCACCGCAGCTGGCTGAACATTCCGCACGTTACCCAGTTCGACCAGGCCGACATCACCGACCTGGAAGCTTTCCGCGTTGCGCAGAAAGCCGTGGCCGAGAAGGCTGGCGTGAAACTGACCGTGCTGCCACTGCTGCTCAAGGCGTGTGCACACCTGCTCAAGGAACTGCCGGACTTCAACAGCTCACTGGCGCCAAGCGGCAAAGCGATCATTCGCAAGAAATACGTCAACGTGGGCTTCGCTGTAGACACCCCTGACGGCCTGCTGGTACCGGTCATCAAGAACGTCGACCAGAAGAGCCTGCTGCAACTCGCTGCCGAAGCGGCTGCGTTGGCTGCCAAGGCCCGCGACAAGAAGCTGACCGCAGACGACATGCAAGGCGCCTGCTTCACGATCTCCAGCCTCGGTCACATTGGCGGCACTGGCTTCACGCCAATCGTCAACGCGCCGGAAGTGGCGATCCTGGGTGTTTCCAAGGCAACCATCCAGCCGGTCTGGGACGGTAAAGCGTTCCAGCCGAAGCTGATGCTGCCACTGTCGCTGTCCTACGATCACCGTGTGATCAACGGCGCGGCCGCTGCACGCTTTACCCAGCGTCTGAGCCAGCTGCTGAACGACATCCGCACCATCTTGCTGTAAGCCAGATCAGGTCTCCCCTTCACCGGGGAGACTTGGTTGCACCGATTTCCGAGCGCCACGCTCGTACCTCAACCCCGTCAATTTGGCGGGGCTTTTTTTGCTTTTCGATACAGACAGAACAGGTTTGTACACCTTCTGTCATCTCGATTGAAGAAATCCCTCGCCCGGCCGATAACCCCCTTATAGCACTTAGCCTTCATCCTCTCTTGTCAGTCTGTGCCGCATGATGCAACCTTGCCACAGGCAACAAAAAAAGAGGGCGTGAGCCCTGCGCCGTGCGCGTTTTTTGAAGTGAGTCTCCCCATGAAAAGCCAACCCGATGTCGCCCGTATGGCGGCCGAGGTAGTGACGCAGTTACCGGTGCCTTCGCGCCTCGGTATGCTGCGTTTCGAGCGGCTTAATGAGGCAAGCTGGGCTCTCCTGTACCTTGACCCCAATTGCGAGCGCCAATTCGGCCTGCCTGCGGTCGAGTTGTGTGCCCTGCTCGGCACGCCCTACGCCAGCCTGATGGAACCCCAGGCCCGCTATCAACTGCACGACATCATCCAGCAGCAATTGACCCAGAGCCCTCATTACCTGGTGCGCTACACCCTGCACACCAGTGACGGCCCCCTGAGCCTGCTGGAAATGGGCGAAGCCTACAAACAACACAATCGCCATCTGCTGCGCGGCTACCTGATGGTGGTCGATGGTCTGTTCAGCGAGCTTCCCTTACCCGTCCCGACCGAGGATCTGGAAAGCCAGAACAGCCGCCTGCAAATCGCCCTGGAGCTGAACCAGCGCGCCCAGCAGGAGCAATTGCAGCACCTGGAACGAGTGCGCGCCCAGCAGGAACTGATCCTGTTGCTGGCCCGCCAGCGCTACACCGCCAACAATTCGCTTCAGGAAGCCGCCGAGCTGATCACGCGCAGCGCCTGCGATATCTACCAGATCGACTGCGCCAGCATCTGGAACCTCGAAGACCAGCGCCTGGTGCCAATCTCGGCTTACCACCGCGACAACCAACAGCACCATCTGCCCGAACCCATCGATGCCAGCCGCTTCCCGGATTATCTGGAAGCCTTGCAAAGCAGCCGCGCCATCGACGCCACCAACGCCATGCGCGATCCGCGCACCCGCGAAATGGCCGAGAATCTACGCAACAGAGACATCCACGCCATGCTCGATGCGAGCATCCGCGTCGACGGCCAAGTGGTCGGCGTATTGTGCCTGGAGCAGTGCGGCAGCCCGCGTGACTGGCAGGCTGACGAGATCGCCTTCGCCGGCGAGCTCGCGGACCAGTTCGCGCAAGTGATCAACAACCACAACCGCCGTACTGCCACCAGCGCCCTGCATTTGTTCCAGCGTGCGGTGGAGCAAAGCGCCAACGCCTTTCTGCTGGTCAATTGCGACGGCGTGGTGGAGTACGTCAACCCAAGCTTCACCGCGATCACCCAGTACAGCGCCGAAGAAGTCCACGGCCACCGCCTGGCGCAATTGCCCGCCCTGGAAAACCTCAGCGAATTGCTGTTCGACGCCCCATCGAGCCTGGCCAAGAGCAACAGCTGGCAGGGCGAGTTCAAGAGCCGGCGCAAGAACCTCGAACCCTATTGGGGCCAGTTGTCGATTTCCAAGGTGTATGGCGACAACCGTGAGCTGACGCACTACATCGGCATCTACGAAGACATCACCCAGACCAAGCTCGCCCAGCAGCGCATCGAGCGTCTGGCGTATACCGACAACCTGACCAACCTGGGCAACCGCCCGGCGTTTATCCGCAACCTCGATGAACGCTTTGCACGCGACAGCGATAGCCCGATCAGCCTGTTGCTGGTAGACATCGACAACTTCAAACGCATCAACGACAGCCTTGGCCACCAGACCGGCGACAAGCTGTTGATCAGCCTGGCCCGCCGCCTGCGCAACAGCCTGAGTGCCAGCGGCAGCCTGGCGCGCTTTGCCAGTAACGAGTTTGCGGTGTTGCTGGACGACACCGACCTGGAAAGCGGCCAGCAGGTCGCCAGCCAATTGCTGGCGACGCTCGACAAACCGATGTTCGTCGACAACCAATTGATCAGCGTCACCGGTTCCGTGGGCCTGGCCTGCGCGCCGCTGCACGGGCGCGACCCGCAGACCCTGATGCGCAACGCCGGCCTCGCCCTGCACAAGGCCAAGGCCAACGGCAAACACCAGGTTCAGGTGTTTACAGAGGCGCTGAACGCCGAGGCCAGCTACAAGCTGTTCGTGGAAAATAACCTGCGGCGCGCCCTGACCCAGAACGAACTGGACGTGTTCTACCAGCCCAAGCTGTGCCTGCGCAGCGGCCGGTTGCTGGGCATGGAAGCGCTGCTGCGCTGGAATCACCCAGAAAAGGGCATGATCCGTCCCGATCAGTTCATCAGCGTGGCCGAAGAGACGGGGCTGATTATCCCAATCGGCAAATGGATCGCCCGCCAGGCCTGCCGCATGAGCAAGCAACTGAGCGCCGCCGGCATGGGCAACCTGCAGGTGGCGATCAACCTGTCACCCAAGCAGTTCTCCGACCCGGACCTGGTGGCCTCGATTGCCACAATCCTCAAGGAAGAAGAGCTGCCGGCCAACCTGCTGGAGCTGGAGCTGACCGAAGGCCTGCTGCTGGAAGCCACTGAAGACACGCGCCTGCAACTGGATCAGTTGAAGAGTTTTGGCCTGACCCTGGCCATGGACGACTTCGGTACTGGTTACTCGTCGCTGAGCTACCTGAAAAAATTCCCCATCGACATCATTAAGATCGATCGCAGCTTTATCCATGAAATTCCGGACAACCAGGACGACATGGAAATCACCTCGGCCGTGATCGCCATGGCTCACAACCTCAAGCTCAAGGTCGTGGCCGAAGGCATCGAGACCGCCGAGCAACTGGCGTTCCTGCGTCGGCATCGCTGCGACGTGGGCCAGGGCTACCTGTTCGACCGGCCAATCCCCGGCGCAGAGCTGCTTGAGAAGCTCAAACGCTACCCGCGCGGGCCAATCGCCTGACAGCGCGGTAACACTCGGGCACACTGGCTGTCTGAATTCTTACCTTACTCAATCTGACTGAGAGGACTGATCATGGTCTTGCGCTCGGAAATTCTGGTGAACAAAAACGTGTTGCCTACTCAAGAACAAGCGTTGCCTGGTCGTGAAACCCCGATGAATCTGCCGGAGACGCACTTCGTCAACGGCAACCCACTGCTCGGCCCGTTCGTCGATGACGTGGGTTTTGCCATCTTCGGCCTGGGCTGCTTTTGGGGTGCGGAGCGCAGGTTCTGGCAGCGCGAGGGCGTGGTCAGCACCGTGGTCGGCTACGCGGGCGGCTACACGCCGAACCCGACTTACGAAGAAGTTTGCTCCGGCCTGACCGGTCACAGTGAAGTGGTGCTGGTGGTTTATGACCAGGCCAAAGTGAAATACGAAGACCTGTTGAAGATGTTCTGGGAATTGCACAACCCAACTCAGGGCATGCGCCAGGGCAACGATATCGGCAGCCAGTACCGTTCGGTGGTCTATGCGACCACGCCTGAGCAATTGGCGGCGGCGAAGGCCAGTGCCGAGACTTATCAGCAAGAGCTGACCAAATCCGGCCTGGGTGCTATCACCACGGAAATCGAAGAAGCCCCAACGGTGTACTTCGCCGAGGCGTATCACCAGCAATACTTGGCGAAGAACCCGCAGGGCTACTGTGGGATCGGCGGGACCGGCGTGACCTGCCCGATCTAAAGCCGACGTAGATCAAAATGTGGGAGGGGGCTTGCCCCCGATAGCTGAATGTCAGTCAGTACATCTGTAGCTGACCCACCGCTATCGGAGGCAAGCCCCCTCCCACACTTGATCAGCGCCGAGGATTATTCGGCGATAAGCCAATCCATCTGCCACCCACCCTGGGTCTGGCCAAGCTTCTTGGACAGCCACGGCAGCAGTTCACGCAATTCCTCTTCCAGACCCCAAGGCGGGTTGGCAATCGCCAGGCCCGAGCCCGTCAAGGTGTTGGGCGTGTCCAGCGGATGCACCAGCAATTCCACACGCAGCAACTTCGGCGCACCGGTGCCGGCCAGGTCCTGGTAGAAGCGACGCAGCATGCGTTGATCCTTCACCGGGTACCAGATCGCCGCGACGGTTTGGCGCATGCGGCTGACGGCTTCCTTGAGGGAGGCGGCGCAGCGTTGCATCTCGTCGAGCTTTTCAAACGGCGGGTCGATCAGCATCAGCGCGCGTTTTTCCGGCACAGGCAGCAAGGCACGCGGCACATGCCAGCCTTCGCCCAAGTGCACTTTGACGCGGCGATCACCCTTCATATTGTCTTTGAGCAGCACGCCGTCCTCCGGGTGCTTTTCATTGAGCAACACGCGGTCCTGTGGGCGCGTGAGACGCCGCGCCAGTTCCGGCGAGCCAGGGTAGTAGCGTAACTGACCGTCAGGATTCATCTCGTGCAGCACGCGCATGTAATCGGCAGTCAGCGGCGGCAGGTCGCTTTCGCCCCATAGGCGCGCGATGCCTTCCAGATACTCACCCGTGCGATTGGCCTGGTCGCCTTGCAGGTCGTACAGACCAATCCCTGCGTGGGTGTCGAGGTAGGCGAACGGCTGCTCCTTGCGCGACATCAGGGCGATGAGGCGGGTCAAGGTCAGGTGTTTGAAGACATCGGCGTGGTTGCCGGCGTGAAAGGCGTGACGATAATTCATGGTTGCTCCTGCGCAGGGGGCGAAGTTTACCTTCTACGGGCGCAAAGGTGCAGGGCTGCATGCCAGGCGGTGCTTATGTCGTAAAAGCAGGACGGGGACTGAAAAAAATCTAAATGCTGGCGCCAAGGCGGATTTATTGTGGCCATCCACCATCCAGGGAGGTCAATAACAATCATGAAAGACGCCACCATCGCACTGCACCACGCCTTCAAGTCGGACCCGACCACCAAGGCCGTGGCCGTGCCGATCTACCAGAACGTCGCTTTCGAATTCGATAACGCCCAGCACGGTGCCGACCTGTTCAACCTCGACGTGCCCGGCAATATCTACACGCGCATCATGAACCCCACCAATGATGTGTTGGAGCAACGCATCGCCGCCCTCGAAGGCGGTATTGCGGCACTGGCCGTGTCGGCCGGCAGCGCGGCCATTCACTATGCGATCCAGACCCTCACTCGCGCCGGCGACAATATCGTCACCACGCCACAGCTCTACGGCGGCACCTACACCCTGTTCGCCCACTTGCTGCCCAGCTTTGGCGTCGACGTACGCTTCGCCCGCGACGACAGCGCCGCGGCCATTGCCGAACTGATCGACGACAACACCAAGCTGGTGTATTGCGAAAGCATCGGCAACCCGGCGGGCAATATCATCGACATCGAAGCCCTGGCAGAGGTCGCCCATGCCCGCGGCGTGCCGCTGATGGTGGATAACACCGTGGCCACACCGATCCTGTGCAAGCCGATCCAGTTCGGCGCCGACATTGTGGTGCACTCGCTGACCAAATACATCGGCGGCCATGGCAACTCCCTGGGCGGTGCGATCGTCGACAGCGGCACCTTCCCCTGGACCCAATACCCGGAAAAATTCCCCGGCCTCAACCAGCCCGAGCCGGCTTACCACGGCGTGGTCTACACCGAAAGGTTCGGCCCCGCCGCCTTCATCGCCCGCGCGCGCACCGTCCCGTTGCGTAACACCGGCGCAGCACTGGCGCCCATGAACGCCTTCCTGCTGCTCCAGGGCCTGGAAACCCTGGCCCTGCGCATGGAGCGCCATACGGAAAATGCCCTCAAGGTCGCGCAATTCCTCCAAGGCCATGCCGATGTGGAATGGGTCAGCTATGCGGGGCTGCCGGATCACCCCCATCACGCATTGGCGCAGAAATACCTGCAAGGCAAACCCTCGGCGATCCTTTCATTCGGCCTGAAGGGCGGGTACGCGGCAGGTGTGCGCTTCTACGACGCCCTGCAAATCTTCAAACGCTTGGTGAATATCGGCGACGCCAAGTCCCTGGCCTGCCACCCCGCGTCCACCACCCATCGACAAATGAACGAACAGGAACAGGCCAAGGCCGGCGTGAAGCCGGAGATGATTCGCCTGTCGGTAGGCATCGAGGCGATTGAAGATTTGATCGAGGACCTGCAACAGGCGCTGGGCTCAACTCAACTCTAAGGCCAGATATTCGGCCAACGCCCCATGGGTGACATCCGGCCGACGAGCGAAATAAGCGACCTTGTGCTGCAAGGTCGCCAACGTGAAGGCGGTGTACAGGTCGGGCCGCTGCTCTTGCAGCCACTGCAAGAGGTTGTCGATCAAGGTTTGCGGTGCTTGCTCTGCCAGGTGTGCCAAGAGCGATGCGGGGACTCGCCACCAAGGGCTGGTGTTGGCCTCGGTCGCAGGCCCCGTCGCGACCGTCAGCGGCTGGCCGTTGATCAAGTAGCGCTGGAACACCGGCAATACTTTTGCCGCCTCATCGCCTAGCCCCTGCAACATCGGCAGACACTGGGTGCCATCCCAGAATCGCAAAAACACTTCCTGGCCATCCGGCAGATAGACCTTGGTCAAACTTTGGAGGTGCGCGATGACGACGTCTAACGGACTGGAAGATACCGCCAGCCACCCCCAATCCATTGTTTCAGTGGTTGCAGCCCATTCAAGAAAGGCGCTGTCAGGTTCGACGATGCCCAAGTAAGGCATGACCTCCTCCCATTCGGCGTAAGCCGTGCCTGTCCAAATTGATTGGGGCAGCGATGCGGCTGAGGTGGCTCGCCAGGCAGCAAGCGGATTGGCGTCGCTGGCAGCGCCCAACACCACGAAGAGCTGCTCATTGGGAAGCAGAGGGAATTGTGTAAGCCAAGCGCTGGGGATCAACCGTTCAGACATGGGGATAACTTCCTTTTAAGGCTGAGCTGAATGAGCGATATCGCACTGCCCTCTCTTGCAGCGCTCACACTCTTCGCAAAAGGGAGCGCTACGCTTGAGGCTAGCCACCTGCACCAGGCTCAGGGGCGCGGGGATAACCGCCAACAGCTTCTCCTTCACTCCAGGCATCAACGGCGCTGCCACAGGAGCAGGACCACTTCCCAACTGAATCGGCACACTGCTGAAAATACCGCCCGCAGACAACGTGATCGACTGCCCTCCCGCCTGGATCGTCACGATGGCCCCCGCATCAATAACAACGCTTTGGCCTGCACCGATCTGAATGGTCAGCCCAGCCTTTACCTGCTGCGAGCCGCCGATCACCAGGTGATCATCCTGCTTGAGTTCGGTGAGCCGATTGCCGTGAGTGATGCGCAGCTCTTCGCCTTGAAGCTCATGGTGCGACTCGCCCGCCACCCTGATACGACGTTGATTGTCGACCTCCACCCGCTGGTCATGCAGCACGTGCTGGGTCCAGTCTCGCTGGGCGCGCAGGTAAATTTCCTCGGAGCCCTTGCGGTCTTCGATGCGCAGTTCGTTGTAGCCACCTCCACCGGGGCTGCTCCGACTGCGCAAGATGCTGCGGGTTTTGTCGGCCGGCAGGTCGAGGGGCAGCGATGTCGCAGCGTTGGGCAGGCAACCCACCACCAGCGGCATGTCCATATCACCATTGACGAACCCCACCAGCACTTCCATACCCACTCGCGGAATAAGCACCGCACCATAGCGGTCATGGGCCCAACCGCTGGCGACACGCAGCCAGCAGCTGGAATGATCGTTGTGCTCCCCGGCTCGATCCCAGGCCAGTTGCACCTTGACCCGCCCGTATTCATCGCAGTGGATTTCACTGTCGGCGGGGCCAGTCACCACTGCGTTTTGATAACCCGCCAATGTCGGCCGCGGTTGCTCGGGCAAAGGCGGTCGGAAAATCACGTCCCACGGCGCAGCAACAAACTCGTTGCGATAACCCTGACGAAAATCGCCACCGGCGACCTCTGTCACCGCCTCCTCCAACACCTGGGGTTGCTTGCCTTCGTGAGTGACGTGAGTCACCAACCACAAGTCATTCCATGGATCACGCGGGTGACCGGTCAACGTAAGGAAATGGCCGCTGACCAATGCCGGCTCATCACCGCTGCCGCGGGCAATTCGATAGTCGCTACGGTGGCGCTCCAACCCCCGTTGCGCGAGGTACTTGCCATGGGACCGGTCGCAAAAGTGGCCGGGATAGCCCTGCGCCTCAAGACGTGGCAGCTGTTCGCTGGCCACGTCACTCTCCAGCACCAGGCTAGGTTTACGGAAATCGTAGTCACGCAGGTTGACCCCCGTGGTGCGGGTTTCCAGTTGCACGGCAAAGCGCTTGATCGCGGGTGTATCCGCCACCATCCCTGAGCCTGGCATGTAGGGCGTTGGCTGATTGGGTTGGGCGAATACTGTTTGATCATCGCCAAATACCAGCAAGTGTCGTTCAGGCGAGTGCTGGAAGTGATAGTGAATCCCCTCCTCAGCACACAGCCGCTGAATGAACGACAAGTCGCTTTCAGCAAACTGCACGCAATACTCGCGCTCGGGGTAAACACCGCTCAGGTGAAATTCGAATTGATCGGCATGGACCCCCTGCTCCACCAGCACCTGCGTAACAATCTGCGGCACTGTTTGATGCTGGAAAATGCGCTGGTGACTGCTGTGGGCCAGGTAGGCCAATTGCGGCACAAGCTTGATCTGATAACGCGTCAGGCGCCGCCCGGAGTCGCCCTGCGCCACCCGATAGACCAGGCCGTGGACGCCATGGCCGAGCTCATCGAAACGCAGAAAAACCTGGCGATGCAGCAAACTTTCCAGGTCGAGGTCAGGCTGCTCACTGACCAGTTCAAGGTCAAAACAATACGGCTGGCTGATGGCTTCCGCACCGTGAAACTCAAAGACGTTGAGTTCACTAGGCTCCCCGTCGAGGGTCAGGGTAAAAGCACTTTGATTGGCAGGAGCGAACATCCGGTGTTTCTCTGCGAGGAGTAGGCGGTGGATTCTGCACCACTGTTTTGCACGGCAGAGCGCACGCCCGATAAATCAGCAACTCCCTACACACACGCGCAAAAAAAGGCCCGCCATCCGTAGGACGCGGGCCTTTTTTCAATTCGTAGAGCGCCTAACGCCCGGCGAATTACTTGTTGAGGTTGTAGTCTTTTTCCGCCGCATCAAAGCGCTCGACCATACCGGCGGTCGGGGCGCCCATCTTGCTCACGAAGAAGATCGCGAGGCTGGCGAAGATGAAGCCTGGGATGATTTCGTACAGGCCCAGCAGTTCGAAGTGCTTCCACACGATCACGGTGATCGCGCCGACCAGGATGCCGGCCAGTGCGCCGTTGCGGGTCATGTTTTTCCAGATCACCGAGATCAGTACCACCGGACCAAACGCCGCGCCGAAACCGGCCCAGGCGTAGCTGACCAGGCCAAGGACGCGGTTGTTTGGATTGGCAGCCATGGCGATGGCGATCAGCGCCACCAGCAGCACCATCAGACGGCCGACCCAGACCAGTTCAACCTGGGAGGCGGTCTTGCGCAGGAAGGTTTTGTAGAAGTCTTCGGTCAGGGCGCTGGAGCACACCAGCAGTTGGCAGCTCAGGGTACTCATCACGGCCGCGAGGATGGCCGACAGCAGTACGCCCGCGATCCATGGGTTGAACAGCAGCTTGGCCAGTTCGATGAACACACGTTCGTGGTTCTCGTTGACCGGGCCAGCCACTTCCGGGTGCGCCGAGAAGTAAGCGATACCGAAGAAGCCCACGGCCACAGTGCCGCCCAGGCACAGGATCATCCAGGTCATGGAGATACGGCGTGCGTTGGCAATCGACTTCACCGAATCCGCCGCCATGAAACGCGCGAGGATGTGCGGCTGGCCGAAGTAGCCCAGGCCCCAGCCCATCAACGAAATGATGCCGATGAAGGTGGTGTTTTTCAGCATGTTGAAGTTGTCAGGGTTCTTCGCTTCGATCGCCAGGAAGGTCGTATCGACACCACCGGTGGCCAGCAGCACGATGATCGGCGTGAGGATCAGCGCGAAGATCATCAGCGTGGCTTGTACGGTGTCAGTCCAGCTCACTGCCAGGAAACCACCGACGAAGGTGTAGGCAATTGTCGCCGCAGCGCCGGCCCACAGCGCGGTCTCGTAGGACATGCCGAAGGTGCTTTCGAACAGACGGGCACCGGCCACGATGCCGGAGGCGCAGTAGATGGTGAAGAACACCAGGATGACCACGGCGGAGATGATCCGCAGCAGGCCGCTTTTATCTTCGAAACGGCTGGAGAAGTAATCCGGCAGCGTCAGGGCATCGCCGTTGTGTTCGGTCTGTACCCGCAGGCGACCGGCCACGAACAGCCAGTTGAGGTAGGCACCGACGATCAGGCCAATGGCGATCCAGCTTTCCGACAGACCGGACATGTAGATTGCGCCCGGCAGGCCCATCAACAACCAGCCGCTCATATCGGAAGCACCGGCGGACAACGCTGTCACCACGCTACCGAGGCTGCGACCGCCAAGGATGTAATCGGAAAGGTTGTTGGTGGAGCGATAGGCCATGAAGCCGATCAGCACCATTGCTGCGATGTAGATCACGAATGTGATCAGAGTTGGATTACTTACGCTCATTTGAGTGACGCCCTGGCTTTGTTTTTATGTAGCGGCGGTCTGTCAGACGGCCACCCACTGGTCAGTGGGTAAACGTAGCTGCATGCCGCGCATTTATGACTGACGTTTCCCCAGGAAAGCCGTCAGCCGATGAACCCCGGTTTACGGATGGTTGCACCTTGGCCGCGAATGCTATTCAACAAAGCAAATAAGGTGCAACCAGTTTCTGGGTAATAAGTTGCACCTGAGTACAAAATCCGCAAAACACCCTGTTTTTGCTCCCTTTCGGAGCAAGAACAGCCGATCTAAGAAGTAAAAGCACCAAGACAAAGCGCATTCTGCTGGCGTCAAAATTAATTCGGATGAAGCGTCGAAAATTTCATGGATAAAAAGGGTTGCACCCGGTTGCACCTCTGCATGCGCAAAGCTAATCTTGCCGCCAGCTAATGCCACTCGGTAGTGGCACCCATGAGGATAAGAAAATGGCGACGACCACCCTTGGGGTCAAACTTGACGACCCGACCCGCGAACGCCTGAAGGCAGCCGCGACCTCCATTGATCGCACGCCGCACTGGCTGATCAAGCAGGCGATTTTCAATTACCTGGAGAAACTGGAGGGTGGTGCAACCCTGACCGAACTCAACGGTTTGAGCAGCAAGGATGCCGATGACGCGGGTGAGGTCCAGGCCGACCATGCGCACCAGTGCTTCCTTGAATTCGCCGAGAGCATCCTGCCGCAGTCCGTACTGCGCGCGTCCATCACTGCCGCTTACCGTCGCCCAGAGCCGGAAGTGGTGCCGATGCTGATCGAGCAGGCGCGTCTGCCGGCTCCAATGGCTGAAGCCACCAACAAGCTCGCCGCCTCGATTGCCGAAAAACTGCGCAATCAGAAAAGTGCTGGCGGTCGTGCCGGCATTGTTCAGGGCCTGCTGCAGGAATTTTCCCTGTCATCCCAGGAAGGCGTGGCCCTGATGTGCCTGGCCGAGGCGCTGCTGCGCATCCCGGACAAGGGCACCCGTGACGCGCTGATCCGCGACAAGATCAGCACCGGCAACTGGCATCCGCACCTGGGCAACAGCCCGTCGCTGTTCGTCAACGCTGCCACCTGGGGTCTGCTGCTGACCGGTAAACTGGTCGCCACCCATAATGAGGCCGGCTTGACCTCGTCCCTGAGCCGCATCATCGGCAAAAGCGGCGAGCCGATGATCCGCAAGGGCGTCGACATGGCCATGCGCCTGATGGGCGAGCAGTTCGTCACCGGCGAAACCATCGCCGAAGCCTTGGCCAACGCCAGCAAGTTCGAAGCCAAAGGTTTCCGCTATTCCTACGATATGCTCGGTGAAGCCGCACTCACCGAACACGATGCCCAGAAATACCTGGCGTCGTACGAACAAGCGATTCATTCCATCGGCAAAGCGTCTCACGGCCGTGGGATCTATGAAGGCCCGGGCATTTCCATCAAGCTGTCGGCACTTCACCCGCGTTACAGCCGTGCGCAGTACGAGCGCGTGATGGACGAGCTGTACCCGCGCCTGCTGTCCCTGACCTTGCTGGCCAAGCAATACGACATCGGCCTGAACATCGACGCCGAAGAGGCCGACCGCCTGGAGCTGTCCCTCGACCTGCTGGAGCGCCTGTGCTTCGAGCCGCAACTGACCGGCTGGAACGGCATCGGTTTCGTGATCCAGGCCTACCAAAAGCGTTGCCCCTATGTAATCGACTACGTCATCGACCTGGCGCGCCGCAGCCGCCATCGCCTGATGATCCGCCTGGTAAAAGGCGCGTACTGGGACAGCGAGATCAAACGCGCCCAAGTCGAAGGCCTGGAAGGCTACCCTGTGTATACCCGCAAGGTGTACACCGACGTTTCCTACATTGCCTGTGCACGCAAGCTGCTGTCGGTGCCGGAAGTCATCTACCCGCAGTTCGCCACGCACAACGCCCACACCCTGTCCGCCATTTACCATATCGCCGGTCAGAACTATTACCCCGGCCAGTACGAGTTCCAATGCCTGCACGGCATGGGTGAGCCGCTGTACGAGCAGGTCGTAGGCAAGGTTTCCGACGGCAAACTGAACCGTCCGTGCCGCGTGTACGCACCGGTCGGCACCCACGAAACGTTACTGGCTTACCTGGTGCGTCGCCTGCTGGAAAACGGCGCCAACACCTCGTTCGTTAACCGCATCGCCGACCAGTCCATCTCCATTCAGGAGCTGGTGGCTGATCCAGTGGCCAGCATCGAGCAAATGGCCACGCAGGAAGGCGGCTTCGGCTTGCCGCACCCGCGTATTCCATTGCCGCGCGACCTGTACGGCAGCGACCGCGCCAACTCGGCCGGTATCGACTTGGCCAACGAACACCGTCTGGCGTCGCTGTCCTGCGCCTTGCTGGCAACCGCACACAACAACTGGAAAGCCGCGCCGATGCTGGGTTGCGCCACCAGTGATCAACCGGCTGCGCCAGTACTGAACCCGTCTGACCTGCGTGATGTGGTTGGTCAGGTTCAAGAAGCTACCGTCGAAGACGTCGACAACGCGATTCAATGCGCCATCAACGCTGGCCCGATCTGGCAGGCCACCCCGCCCGCCGAGCGTGCCGCGATTCTGGAACGTGCCGCCGACCTGATGGAAGGCGAGATCCAACCGCTGATGGGACTGCTGGCTCGCGAAGCCGGCAAAACCTTCGCGAACGCCATCGCCGAAGTGCGTGAAGCCGTGGACTTCCTGCGTTACTACGCCGTACAGGCCCGTAACGACTTCACCAATGATGCCCACCGCCCGCTGGGCCCAGTGGTCTGCATCAGCCCTTGGAACTTCCCGCTGGCGATTTTCAGTGGTCAAGTCGCAGCCGCATTGGCCGCCGGCAACCCGGTATTGGCCAAACCTGCCGAGCAAACCCCGCTGGTGGCTGCACAAGCCGTGCGCATCCTGCTGGAAGCCGGTATTCCGGAAGGCGTGCTGCAACTGCTGCCGGGCCAGGGCGAAAGCGTGGGTGCCCGCCTGGTCAATGATGATCGCGTCAAAGGCGTGATGTTCACCGGTTCCACCGAAGTCGCGCGCCTGCTGCAACGCAATGTCGCCGGCCGCCTGGATGCCCAGGGCCGTCCGATCCCGCTGATCGCCGAAACCGGTGGCCAGAACGCGATGATCGTGGATTCTTCGGCACTGACCGAACAAGTGGTCATCGACGTGGTGTCCTCGGCCTTCGACAGCGCCGGCCAGCGTTGCTCGGCCCTGCGGGTACTGTGCCTGCAGGAAGATTCGGCAGACCGCGTCATCGAAATGCTTAAGGGCGCCATGGCTGAATGCCGCCTTGGCAACCCGGAGCGCCTGTCGGTAGACATCGGCCCGGTGATCGACGCCGAAGCCAAGGCCGGCATCGAGAAACACATCCAGGCGATGCGCGACAAAGGCCGCAATGTGTACCAGGTGGCAATTGCCGACGGTGAAGAAATCAAGCGCGGCACCTTCGTGATGCCAACCCTGATCGAACTGGAAAGCTTTGACGAACTGCAACGCGAGATCTTCGGCCCGGTACTGCACGTGGTGCGCTACAAGCGCAAAGAGATCGACCAGCTCATCGGCCAGATCAACGCCTCCGGCTACGGCCTGACCCTGGGCGTGCACACCCGTATCGACGAGACCATCGCCAAGGTGATCGACAACGTCAATGCCGGTAACGTCTACGTGAACCGCAACATCGTGGGTGCCGTGGTCGGCGTGCAACCGTTCGGCGGCGAAGGCCTGTCGGGCACAGGCCCGAAAGCCGGTGGTCCGCTGTACCTGTACCGCTTGCTGTCGACCCGTCCTACCGATGCGATCGAGCAATCCTTCGTACGTGGCGACACGTTGACTGCACCGGATGTACGTCTGCGCGACGCCATGAGCCAACCGCTGACCGCCCTGAAAACCTGGGCCGACAGCAATTCGTTCAGCGAGCTGAGTGCTCTGTGCAGCCAGTTCGCCGCGCAATCCCAAAGCGGGATCACCCGTCAGTTGGCGGGTCCGACCGGCGAGCGCAACAGCTACGCCATCCTGCCCCGCGAGCACGTACTGTGCCTGGCGGAAGTGGAAGGCGATCTGTTGACTCAACTGGCGGCGGTATTGGCCGTCGGCGGTTCGGCGGTATGGCCGGAAACTGACCTGACCAAGGCCGTGTTCCTACGCTTGCCGAAGGAAATTCAAGCGAAGATCAAGCGCGTGGCGGATTGGACCAAGGACGAGGTGGTGTTTGACGCCGTCCTGCATCACGGTGATTCAGACCAACTGCGTGCGGTGTGCCAGCAAGTGGCGCAGCGCGGTGGGGCGATTGTCGGGGTGCATGGCTTGTCTCAGGGCGAAACATCCATTGCCTTGGAGCGCCTGGTGATCGAACGGGCGTTGAGCGTTAACACCGCTGCAGCGGGCGGTAACGCCAGCCTGATGACCATCGGCTAACTGACGAAACGCGGTAAACATGTGGGAAGGGGCTTGCCCCCGATTGTGGTGGATCAGTCAACTTATCTCTGGCTGACCCACCACTATCGGGGGCAAGCCCCCTCCCACATTTGATCGCACTTCAAATGATCATCTGTGTTTTGCCACTCCATCACTTAGATCAATCTTGCTGTTCACCCTTAATTCGCGCACTTAGACTCAGGCCAATTCCTCCAAAGGTAAGCCGCCATGTCCGAGATGCTGCTCAGTTCCCGCAATCTGGCTTTCGAGCTGTACGAAGTCCTCGATGCCGAGGGCCTGACCCAGCGCGAGCGGTTTGCCGAGCACAATCGCGAAACCTTCGATGCGGCCATCAGCACCGCGCGCTCCATCGCCGAAAAATATTTCGCGCCGCATAACCGCAAAAACGACGAGAACGAACCGCGCTACGAAGACGGCAAGGCGATCCTGATTCCGGAAGTCAAACCGGCCGTGGATGCGTTCCTGGAAGCCGGCTTCCTCAATGCCGCCCGCAGTTTCGAAGCCGGTGGCATGCAGTTGCCGACCTTGCTGTCCCAGGCCTGCTTTGCGCACTTCCAGTCCGCCAACGCGGCATCCACTTCCTACCCGTTCCTAACCATGGGCGCGGCCAACCTGATCGAAAGCTTCGGCACCGAGGAGCAAAAACAGCGCTTCCTGCAACCGATGATCGACGGGCGTTTCTTCGGCACCATGGCCCTGACAGAACCCCACGCGGGCTCATCGCTGTCGGATATTCGTACCCGCGCCGAACCTGCGGCTGACGGCAGCTATCGACTCAAGGGCAACAAGATCTTTATCTCCGGAGGCGACCACCCGCTGTCGGAAAACATCGTGCATATGGTGCTGGCCAAGCTGCCGGATGCACCGGCCGGGGTGAAGGGCATTTCGCTGTTCATCGTGCCCAAATTCCTGGTTAACGATGACGGCAGTCTCGGTGCACGCAACGACGTGCTGTTGGCCGGGCTGTTTCACAAGATGGGCTGGCGCGGCACCACGTCGACCGCGCTTAACTTCGGCGATAACGGCAACTGCGTCGGCTATTTGGTGGGTAAACCACACCAGGGCTTGAGCTGCATGTTTCAGATGATGAACGAGGCACGCATCGGCGTCGGCATGGGCGCGGTCATGCTCGGTTACGCCGGCTACCTGTATTCCCTGGAATACGCCCGCGAACGCCCGCAAGGTCGTCTGCCCGACAGCAAAGACCCAAGCACCGCGCCGGTCTCGATCATCCAGCACGCGGATATCAAGCGCATGCTGCTGACCCAAAAAGCTTACGTAGAAGGCGCGTTCGACCTGGGCCTGTACGCCGCGCGCCTGTTCGATGACACCACGACGCTGGAAACCGAGAGCGAACGCAAACAGGCCCACGAACTGCTGGACCTGCTCACGCCCATCGTTAAATCCTGGCCGTCGGAGTTTTGCCTCAAGGCCAACGAACTGGCGATCCAGATCCTCGGCGGCCACGGCTACACCCGTGAATACCCGGTGGAGCAGTACTACCGCGACAACCGCCTGAACCCGATCCATGAAGGCACCCATGGCATCCAGTCTCTGGATTTGCTGGGCCGCAAGCTGGCACAGAACGGCGGCGCGGGGCTCAAGCAACTGATCCGCCTGATCGCCGAAACCGGCGCCCGCGCCCAGGAATACTCATCACTCACCGCCTTGAGAGAACCTCTGGAACAACTGGTTGCGCGCCTGCAACACGTCACCCTGGGCCTGCTGACGGATCTCGCCCACGGCAAGGTCAACAGCAGCCTGGCGAACTCGGCGCTGTACCTGAAGGTATTCGGGCATACGGTAATTGGCTGGCGCTGGCTGGAACAGGCGATTCGCGCCGAAGAAGGGCTGGCCAAGGGCAATGCGGCGGATGCTGCCTTCTATAAAGGCAAGCTCCAGGCCGCCCGTTACTTCCTGACCTGGGAAGTACCGGGCTGCCATCATGAACTGGCGATTCTGGAGGCGCGGGATGATACGTGCCTGGGGATGCAGGATGCGTGGTTCTAAGGCTGGATCGCCTTGGAAATCACCTCGACCGTGGCGCTGACTTGCTCTTGGTAACGGTCGAGTTCCTGCTGATGAGCCTGCTGCAGTTCAATCTGCTCGGCGCACAGGTTCAGCGCCGCCAGCACCAGTAATTTGTCACCGATCAGGGTCGGGTACTTTTTCTTGGTGGTGGCCAGGGAGGCCTTGAGCATGGTCACGGCGTGCATCAGGGTCTTGTCTTCCCCGGCTGGCGCCTTGATCGAGTAATCCTCTCCGAGAATCGAAACGACCTTTATCCCTTCATTCATGCGCCGACAGGCCCTGCGCTCACACGCTCAACCAACGCCTGGATACGGGCAGCGGTGGCGCCGTGTTTTTCTTCCTGCTCCATCAAGCTCAGTTGCAGGCTGTCGTTCTCATCCTTGGCGTTGGCCAGTTCGGCCTTGAGGGATTCGTTGCTGCTCAGCAGGTCTTGATTCTGCTGTACGAGGTCGTTGACCAGTTGTTCCAATTGGCTGAGGGATGCTTCTAACATTTTGATTTCTCGGGCTTTTTCAAAGGGCGGTGACGATAAAGAAAATTCACCTCGGATGCCAGGGTTATCCCCGGCGCGCAGCCCGATTTTTAGGGGCCGGGCCGCACTTTCGAGCCTTAGTGACTGCATTTACCCGATCTGGTTCCTGAATCGGCCAAACCCCTCGTCAGATGCGACAAAAACGCACACGCCCCTTTAGACTTTAGTCGTACGACCGATAGAGATGCACACCCCGTCTCACCCCTCGCACGGATCGCGCTTCTCCCCAGGATTCCCGCATGTCGCTTCGTAATATGAATATCGCTCCGAGGGCCTTCCTCGGTTTTGCGTTGATTGGTGCACTCATGCTGTTTCTCGGTGTATTCGCCCTCAACCAGATGAGCAAAATCCGTGCTGCCACCGAAGACATCACCTTGTCCAGCGTGCCAAGCATTCGTGCCCTTGATGAATTCACCCAACTGACCTTGCGCCTGCGAGTGCTGTCGTACCGCTTGCTGACCAACCGCGAGCCGGACGTGCAGCAAAAGACCCTGGAAGCCTTCGAACTGCGTAACCAGCAGATCCGCACAGCCCAGGGCATTTACGAAAAACTGATTGAAGGCAGCGAAGAGCGCGCCACCTACAACGAGTACGTGCGCTTGCTTGGCCAGTACCATCAAATTGAAGAACGCATGAAGAGCCTGTCACGGGCCAACCAGGTGGACGAGCTGCGCAGCCTGCTCAACACCGAATTGCTGAGCAACTCCGAGCAGGTCAACGCCGTGCTGACGCGCCTGCTGGACCTCAATAACAAGATGGCCCTCGCCACAAATCAGGAGGCCGAAGACCAATACAACTTGGCGTTCAATCTGGTCGTGGGCCTGCTGGTGATCGCCACGGCGCTGACGATGTTGTTCGCCTGGCTGCTGACCCGCAGCATCACCCTGCCGATTTCCCAAGCGCTCGAAGCGGCGGAAGAAGTCGCCGAAGGCAACCTGACCCGGCCGATCAAGGTCGACGGCAACGACGAAGCCGGACGCTTGCTGGCCGCCATGGCCAAGATGCAAGACAAGCTGCGCGACACCCTGCAACGCATCGCCGGCTCCGCCACCCAACTGGCCTCAGCCGCCGAGGAGCTGAATGCCGTCACCGACGAAAGCGCCCGTGGCCTGACCCAGCAGAACAACGAGATCGAGCAAGCCGCCACCGCCGTCAACGAGATGACCAGCGCCGTCGAAGAAGTCGCGCGCAATGCGGTGAGCACCTCCGAGGCCTCGCGCAACGCCACCACCTCAGCCGGTGACGGCCGTGACTTGGTGCAGGAAACCGTCAGCGCCATCGAGCGTATGAGCGGCGATGTGCAAGCGACCGCCACGCTGATTGGCGAACTGGCCAATGAGTCGCGCGATATTGGCAAAGTACTGGACGTGATTCGCGGCCTGGCTGACCAGACCAATCTGCTGGCCCTGAACGCGGCGATTGAAGCCGCGCGTGCCGGCGAAGCCGGGCGTGGTTTCGCGGTGGTCGCCGATGAAGTACGGGCGTTGGCCCATCGCACCCAGCAGTCCACCAGCGAGATCGAGCGGATGATCGGCAGTATCCAGGCCGGCACCGAGCACGCGGTGGATTCGATGCGCAACAGCACCGAACGCGCTGAGTCGACGCTGAACATCGCCAAAGGCGCAGGGATGTCGCTGGACACCATCAACACGGCGATTGTCGAGATCAACGAGCGCAACCTGGTGATCGCCAGCGCGGCGGAAGAGCAGGCGCAGGTGGCGCGGGAAGTGGACCGCAACCTGGTGAACATTCGTGACCTGTCGGTGCAGTCGGCGACCGGCGCCAGCCAGACCAGTGCGGCCAGCAGTGAGCTGTCGCGCCTGGCGGTGGATTTGAATGGGATGGTCGGCCGCTTTCGCCTCTAACTGCCTGCACTGGCTTGAAATGTGGGAGGGGGCTTGCCCCCCGATAGCGGTGGGTCAGTTACAGATAAGCTGACTGACATACCGCCATCGGGGGCAAGCCCCCTCCCACATTCAGATCTGCGCCCGGCGTTAAAAGCTTTTTGACAGCACAGCAATTCAACAGGTTAGAATCCCTGGCACGCAGACTGCATGGTCAGTTTGCGTCCCGTCTTATTTGCTCATGGAGTACTGCCTTTGAATGCGACGACCATCAACAGCCTGTTCTTGATCGGCGCGTTGCTGGTGAGTGCGAGCATTCTGGTGAGTTCTCTTTCGTCGCGCCTGGGCATCCCGATCCTGGTGATCATCCTGGCCGTGGGCATGGTCGCCGGCGTCGATGGCGGCGGCATCATTTTCGATAACTACCCAACCGCCTACCTGGTGGGCAACCTCGCACTGGCCGTAATCCTGCTCGACGGCGGGTTGCGCACGCGGGTGGCGAGTTTCCGAGTGGCGCTATGGCCAGCACTGTCCCTGGCCACGGTGGGGGTGTTGATTACCACCGGCCTCACGGGTATGGCGGCGGCCTGGTTGTTTGACCTCAATATTATTCAAGGCTTGCTGATTGGCGCGATTGTCGGCTCCACAGACGCTGCGGCGGTGTTCTCGCTGCTCGGCGGCAAGGGCCTGAACGAACGGGTCACCGCCACTCTGGAAATCGAATCCGGCAGCAACGATCCAATGGCGGTGTTCCTCACCGTCACCCTGATTGACATGCTCGCCAGCGGTCAGACTGGCCTGCACTGGAGCCTGCTGACTCATCTGGTACGCGAATTCGGCATCGGCGGCATCGTCGGCCTGGGCGGCGGTTGGCTGATGCTGCAGATGGTCAACCGTATCAATCTGGCGACCGGCCTTTATCCGATCCTGGTGATCGCTGGCGGCCTGTTCGTCTTCGCCCTGACCAACGCCTTGCACGGCAGCGGCTTCCTTGCCGTGTACCTGTGCGGCCTGGTAATCGGCAACCGCCCGGTGCGCAGTCGGCATGGCATTTTGCACATGCTCGACGGCATGGCCTGGCTCGCGCAAATCGGCATGTTCCTGGTGCTTGGCCTGCTGGTCACGCCCCATGATTTGCTGCCAATCGCTCTGCCGGCCCTGGGCCTGGCGCTGTGGATGATCCTGTTTGCGCGTCCTCTGTCGGTGATCGTCGGCCTGCTGCCGTTCAAAGCGTTCCACGGTCGCGAAAAAGGCTTTATCGCCTGGGTCGGTCTGCGCGGCGCAGTCCCGATCATTCTCGCGGTATTCCCGCTGATGGCCGGACTGCCCCACGCACAGCTGTACTTCAACTTGGCGTTCTTTATCGTGCTGGTCTCGCTGCTGGTGCAGGGCACGAGCCTGCCGTGGGTGGCCAAGTTGCTGAAAGTGACCGTACCGCCGGACCCCGCGCCGATCTCTCGCGCCGCCCTGGAAGTACACGTCACCAGCGAGTGGGAGCTTTTCGTCTACCGCCTGGGCGCCGAAAAATGGTGCATCGGGGCAGCGCTGCGCGAACTGAAAATGCCTGAAGGCACGCGGATTGCTGCGCTGTTCCGGGGCCAGCAACTGCTCCATCCGTCGGGTAGTACGGTGCTGGAAGTCGACGATCTGCTCTGTGTGATCGGCCATGAACACAACCTGCCAGCCCTCGGCAAACTGTTCAGCCAGGCACCACAACGCGGCCTCGATCTGCGCTTCTTCGGCGACTTCGTGCTGGAAGGCGACGCCCAACTGGGCGCGGTTTCGGCCCTTTACGGCCTGAAGCTGGAAGGTATCGACCCGGACATGCCACTGAGCAGCTTCATCAACCAGAAAGTCGGCGGCGCCCCTATCGTCGGCGACCAGGTGGAGTGGAACAACACCATCTGGACCGTCGCGGTCATGGACGGGAACAAGATCGGCAAAGTGGGCGTCAGATTCCCCGAAGGAAGTCGCCCGGGCCCCGGACTCTTCCTCTAAACTGCGGAGCGACAGCACGCTCCCGATTCTTCACCTTGCAAGACCGGTCTCTATGCCAACCCTGCGCACTTTTCTCGCCACTGCCCTGCTGGGCCTGACCCTTTGTGTCGGCAGCGTCTACGCCGCCGAGCCGCCCAGCGCCGACGCCATTCAGCAAACCCTGGACAAGCTGCCTGATCGCAAACTGCCCGACGCCGACATGAAGGCGCTGCAGTCGATCCTGCAACAGACCCTGACCTACCTGGGCAACCAGCAGGATTATGAGCAGCGCCTCACTGACCTCAAGCGCCAGCTGGAAGACGCGCCGCGCCAGACCAGCGAAAACCAGCGCGAGCTGACCCGGCTCAAGGCCACCAAAATCATCCCGGTGGCCCAACGCTATGCCACGCTGCCCGTGCCACAGCTTGAGCAATTGCTGGTGCAACGCACCACCCAGCAAGGCGACCTGCAAAAAGACCTGGCCGAAGCCAACAGCCTGACCATCGCTGCCCAAACACGCCCCGAACGCGCGCAGACCGAAATCAGCAGCAGCCAGACGCGCATCCAGCAGATCAACGCGACCCTCAAGGCCGGTAAAGACAATGGCAAAGCCCTCAGCGGCGACCAGCGCAACCAACTGAATGCCGAACTCGCTGCGCTCAATGCCCTGATCCCCCTGCGCCGCCAGGAACTGGCCGGCAACAGCCAACTGCAAGACCTGGGAAACAGCCAGCACGACCTCGTGGTGGAAAAGACCGCGCGCCTGGAACAAGAAATCCAGGACCTGCAAACCCTGATCAACCAGAAACGCCTGGCCCAGTCCCAACAGACCGTCACCCAGCAGTCCATCGAAGCGCAAAAGGCCGGTGGCAGCAGCCTGTTGGCCACCGAAAGCGCGGCCAACCTGAAGCTGTCCGACTACCTGCTCAAAAGCACCGACCGCCTCAACGACCTGACCCAGAAGAACCTGCAGACCAAGCAGCAACTGGACACCGTGACCCAGAGCGACTCGGCCCTGGACGAGCAGATCAACGTGCTCAAGGGCAGCCTGCTGCTGTCGAAGATTCTGTATAAGCAAAAACAAGCGCTGCCACGCCTGACGGTGGACCGCGACCTGGCGGACGACATCGCCAACATTCGCCTGTACCAGTTTGAGGTCAACCAACAGCGTGAGCTGATCAGTTCCCCCAGCACCTATGTGGACAATCTGCTGGCCAACCAGCCACCGGATGACATCACCCCGCAACTGCGCCGAACCCTGCTGGAGCTTGCGATTACCCGCAGCGACCTGCTGGAGCGTCTGAGTCGTGAGTTGAGCGCGCTGCTCAATGAGTCCATCACCCTGCAACTGAACCAGAAACAACTGCTCAGCACCGCGACCACCCTGCGCGCAACGCTGGATGAACAGATGTTCTGGATCCCCAGTAACAAGCCGCTGGACACCGAGTGGCTGGAAACCGTGCCGGCGCACTTGAGCAAGCAAGTCACCACCCTGCCCTGGGCCTCCAGCGTCAGTGAGTTGTACGACGGCCTGACCCAGCGCCCGCTGCTGTTCCTGCCATTGCTGCTATTGATTGGCGCACTGCTGTGGCGACGCAAGGCCCTGTACCAACGCCTGAACAAGGTCCATCTGGACATCGGGCACTTCAAGCGCGACAGCCAGTGGCACACGCCGCAAGCCATCTTGATCAATATCCTGCTGGCCATGCCCGTATCGCTGGGACTGGCGCTGTGCGGCTACGCGCTGCAGATCGACGCCCGTGGGCAAAACGCCAATCTGGGTTCAGCCCTGCTGCAACTGGCCCAGGCGTGGCTGGTGTTCTACACCGCCTACCGCATCCTGGCGCCGGGCGGCGTGGCGGAACTGCACTTCCGCTGGGAAAAACCCCAGGTCGAATTCCTCCAGGGTTGGGTGCGCAAACTCGGGCTGGTGGTATTGGCTCTGGTGGCCGTGGTGGCGATTGCCGAGCATCAACCGGCGGCATTGGCCGACGACGTGCTGGGCATCGCCGTGGTCCTGACCTGCTACGCCCTGATGGCCTGGCTGCTCGGGCGCCTGCTGCTGCACAGCCCGACCCACGAAAAAGCCTCGCTGTTCCGCAAATCCGTGGGCCTGGTATTCACCGCGCTGCCGATCGCCCTGTTTATTGCCGTGTGCTTTGGCTACTACTACACCGCCCTCAAGCTCAGCGACCGACTGATCAACACCTTGTACCTGTTGATGTTTTGGCTGGTCATCGAAGCCACCTTCGTCCGCGGCCTAGGCGTTGCCGCCCGGCGCCTGGCTTATTCCCGCGCCTTGGCCAAACGCCAGGCCGCCAAGGAAGCAGGTGACGGCGAAGCGGTAATCGAAGAGCCGACCCTGGACATCGAGCAGGTCAACGAACAGTCCATGCGCCTGATTCGCCTGGCCCTGCTGGGCGGCTTTATCGCCGCGTTGTACTGGGTGTGGTCGGACCTGATCTCGGTGTTTTCGTACCTGGATAACGTCACGCTGTACGAATACACCAGCGGCACCGGTGCCAATATCAGCATGGTGCCCATCAGCATCGGCGACTTGCTCGGCGCGCTGATCATCATCGGTATCACCTTCGCCCTGGCGCGCAACCTGCCCGGTCTGCTGGAGGTGTTGGTGCTGTCCAAACTGGATCTGGCCCAGGGCAGCGCCTACGCCACCACCACGCTGCTGTCCTATGTGATTGCCGGCGTCGGCTTCGTGTCCACCCTGTCTACCCTCGGCGTGAGCTGGGACAAGCTGCAGTGGCTGGTCGCCGCGCTGTCGGTGGGCTTGGGCTTCGGCATGCAGGAGATCTTCGCCAACTTTATCTCCGGCATCATGATCCTGTTCGAACGCCCGGTGCGTATCGGCGACACCATCACCATCGGCAACCTGTCGGGCACGGTGAGCAAAATCCGCATCCGCGCCACCACCATCACCGACTTCGACCGCAAGGACATCATTGTCCCGAACAAGACGTTCATTACCGGGCAACTGATTAACTGGTCGCTGACCGACACCATCACCCGCGTCACTCTGAAACTGGGCGTGGACTACGGCTCCGATCTGGACCTGGTGAAGGAATTGCTGCTCAAGGCCGCGAGGGAAAATCCACGGGTGCTGAAGGAACCGGAACCTCACGTGTACTTCCTCAACTTCGGCGAAAGCACCCTCGACCACGAGCTGCGTATGCACGTGCGCGACCTGGGTGACCGCAACCCGGTACTCGACGAGGTCAACCGCTACATCAACCGTGAGTTCAAGAAGCAGCACATCAACATCTCGTTCCGGCAGATGGAGGTGTACCTCAAGAACATGCATGGCCAGGAGTACAAACTGGTGCCGGTCGAGGATGATCGCAAGACCATCGCCGGGCCCGCCACCGAACAGGACGCCCCCGAGCCGCCGCCCGGCAAAGTCGACGATGCGCCGGAACCGCCGCCCAGCAAACTCGACTAAAGCGTCTATCCCCAGCAGAATGCTCGGACATTCTGCTGGAGATGGCCGGTGAAAGCCCTCGACGAACTGACCTTCGACAACCGCTTCGCACGCCTGGGCGACGCGTTCTCAACCCACGTTTTGCCCGAACCCCTCGACGAGCCTCGCCTTGTCGTGGCGAGCAACGCCGCCATGGCCCTGCTCGACCTCGACCCGGCGGTGGCCGAAACGCCGGTATTCGCCGAACTGTTCAGCGGCCACAAGCTGTGGGCCGAAGCAGAACCGCGCGCGATGATCTACTCCGGGCACCAGTTCGGCGGCTATACCCCTCAGCTGGGCGACGGCCGTGGGTTGTTGCTGGGCGAGGTGTACAACGAGGCCGGCGAACATTGGGACCTGCACCTCAAGGGTGCCGGGATGACGCCTTACTCGCGGATGGGCGATGGCCGCGCGGTCTTACGCTCCTCGATTCGTGAATTCCTCGCCAGCGAAGCACTTCACGCGCTGGGCATTCCCAGCAGCCGCGCGCTGTGTGTAATCGGCTCCAGCACGCCGGTATGGCGGGAAAAACAGGAGCGGGGTGCCATGGTGTTGCGCCTCGCGCCCAGCCATATCCGCTTCGGGCATTTCGAATACTTCTACTACACCAAGAAGCCCGAGCAGCAAGCCGAACTGGCCGAGCACGTGCTGAACCTGCACTACCCCGAGTGCCGCGAACAGCCCGAACCGTACCTGGCGATGTTCCGTGAAATCGTCGAGCGCAACGCCGAGATGATCGCCAAATGGCAGGCCTATGGCTTCTGCCATGGCGTGATGAACACCGACAACATGTCGATCCTGGGCATCACCTTCGACTTCGGGCCGTTCGCGTTTCTTGATGACTTTGACGCGCACTTCATCTGCAACCATTCGGACCATGAAGGGCGCTACTCCTTCAGCAATCAGGTGCCGATTGGACAGTGGAACCTCAGTGCGCTGGCCCAGGCACTCACGCCGTTTATCAGCGTCGATGCCTTGAAGGAGGCCCTCGGCCTGTACCTGCCGCTGTACCAGGCGCACTACCTGGACCTGATGCGTCGCCGACTCGGGCTCACCACCGCCGAAGACGACGACCAGCAACTGGTGGAGCGCCTGCTGAAACTGATGCAGAACAGCGGTGTGGATTACACACTGTTCTTCCGTCGTCTCGGGGATGAGTCAGCGGCGCTGGCCGTAGCACGGTTGCGCGATGATTTTGTCGACATGGCCGGGTTCGATGCCTGGGCCGAGCAGTACAAGGAACGTGTCGCACGGGACGCAGACTCCAGCGAGGAGCAGCGCCGCGAACGGATGCACGCCGTGAATCCGCTGTACATCCTGCGCAACTACCTCGCCCAGAACGCCATCACCGCAGCCGAGTCGGGCGACTACAGCGAAGTTCGGCGATTGCATGAGGTGCTTTCCAGGCCGTTCGAGGAGCAAGCGGGGATGGAGCAGTACGCGCAGCGGCCGCCGGATTGGGGAAAGCATTTGGAGATTAGTTGTTCGTCGTGACCACGAGAGCAATGAGCGCCCTTTCTACAATCATGTGTTTCGCTTGATAACTATCATTGCTGGCTCCAAATAGAGCCTATTGGCCATTTCCAGGAGCCCTCAATGTCCGAACCTCTCGTCATACCCTGCCCTCATTGCAACGGCCTCAACCGCATCCCCGGCGAACGCCTGGCAGATGCGCCCAAATGCGGGCGTTGCAAACAGCCCGTTTTGTTGAGTAAGCCTTTTGAGCTGAAACAAGGCGATTACGCCAGCCAGATCAAAGGCGACCTGCCGCTTCTGGTGGACGTTTGGGCCGACTGGTGCGGACCGTGTAAGTCGTTCGCACCAGTGTTTGAACAGGCTGCCGGACAGTTGGAGGGCAAGTGCCGGTTGGCCAAGCTGGACAGCGAGGCCAATCAACAGTTGTCGGCGCAGTTGGGGATTCGGTCGATTCCGAGCCTGATTCTGTTCAAGAATGGTCGCGAAGTGGCGCGTCAGAGTGGAGCGTTTCCGTTGCCGCAGTTGATGAGTTGGTTGCGTAGCCAGGGGGTGTAACCGAACCTCAAGGACAATGCTGGGCAGTGTGGGAGGGGGCTTGCTCCCGATGCGGTGGGTCAGCTCCAGATGAGCTAGCTGGCATACCGCTATCGAGGGCAAGCCCCCTCCCACAGGTCAGGCGTTTTCCAGCAAGTTATGCAATTCCACGAACTGTTGGGTCAGCTTGTGCCGTGGATCGAGGTGGATCAGCGGCTTGTTCTCCTGATGGGACTCGCGCATGCGCACCGAACTGGCCAGGTACACCGGAAGCACCGGCAACCCTTCGTTGATCAACTCCTCCAGCATCTGCTGCGGCAGACTCGCTCGGGCCTGGAACTGGTTGACCACGATACCTTCGACTTCGAGGCCTTCGTTGTGGTCTTCCTTCAATTCTTCGATTTCGGCCAGCAGGCCATACAGGGCCTGCCGCGAGAAGCTGTCGCAATCGAAGGGGATCAACACACGATCAGCAGCAATCAGCGCCGAAACCGCATAAAAGTTCAGGGCTGGCGGTGTATCCAGGTAAATCCGGTCGTAATCTTCGCTCAGCTCATCCAGCAGCTTTCGCAGCTTGTTGATCTTGTGCTTGGCTTCAAGCTTGGGCTGCAAGTCCGCGAGTTCGGCCGTCGCGGTGATGACGTGCAGGTTATCGAAGGGCGTTTCGTAGATATCGACCTTGTTCTTCTTCGAAAACGGCCCGGAAGACAGGGTTTGCTTGAAAAAGTCCGCGATCCCCATGGGAATGTCGTCGCCGGTCAGCCCGGTGAGGTACTGGGTTGAGTTGGCTTGTGCATCGAGGTCCACCAACAGGGTTCGATAGCCTTCGCTGGCACTGACGGCCGCCAGGTTGCAGGCGATGCTGGACTTGCCAACGCCGCCTTTCTGATTGAACACCACACGCCGCATGGAAAAACCTCCGTGTATCAATGAATGTCCGAGTGTAGAGGGCAAAAGCGCCTGTTAGCTACCTCGTTCATCCATCCATTGCCGCACTCTAGACAGGTCGTCGCACCTCACACACAAAAGAATAGGAACGGTCCGACAATCCAACTCAGCCATCGATAAAGGACAATCTGTAAATCCTTACCAACAAATTGTATTCAGCCGTGAACAAATCTTTACCAAAGTTTGCTAGAACCCCGCGGCACCGGGATAATGCGCGCCATTCGGCTATTGCTCCCTGTCCCGGTATTCGGGGCCAAAAGCCGCACATGGAAGCCCGCAGGGGCGGGATAACTTCTCAGTGATCAACTTCAACATTGCCCAATGGCGTGCCTGGGCCCCAGGGCTGGAAAGTGCGGACGAATGGCGCGCATGGTGCCAGGCGCCGGTGCTGCTGCCCGCCAGCGATGCCTCGCCCGACGTATCCTTCTTGCCCGCGATGCAGCGCCGCCGCCTGAGCCGGCTGGCGCGTATGGCCTTCAGCGTGGGCTGGCCCCTTGCAGAAGGCCTGCAAGACCTTCCGCTGGTGTTTATTTCCCGGCACGGCGAAACCCCACGCACTCTAGACATCCTCAGCGACCTGGCCAACGAGCAGCCGCTGTCCCCGACCCAGTTCAGCCTGTCTGTGCATAACGCAGTGATTGGCCTCTGGTCGATTCTGCGTAATGAAACCAGTGAAATGACCGCCCTCGCCGCCGCCGGCGATGGCCTGGAGCACGGCATGCTCGAAGCCGCCGCGCTGCTCAATGAAGGCGCCCCGGCGGTATTGCTGGTGATCACCGAAGAACAGCCGCCCGAGGCTTACGCCAGTTGGATCGTTGACGTGCCCTTCCCCTACGCCCTCGGCCTGTTGCTCACACCAGGCGACGAGTGGCAACTGGAACTCACACCCGGCACTGTCCAAGCCAATCAAACCCAGTGGCCCCACGCCCTGAACCTGCTGCGCACCCTGCTCACCGAACAGGGCGCCTGCCAACATGCCTGGAAGAACCGTGTATGGAACTGGCAACGCAAGCTCTGACTGACAAGCCACGGGACGCCTACTACTGGCGCCTGTTTGCCACCGCCACCAGCTTCTTCCTGTTTGGTGTCGGCGGGCTGTGCCTGCGTTTGCTGGTGTTTCCGGTGCTCAGTTGCCTGCCGGGCAGTGCCGACAAGCACCAGCGCCGTGCCCGTCACACCATCAGCAAGCTGTTCTGGTTCTTTATCCGCATGATGCATCGCGCTGGCGTGCTGACCTACAGCGTCGAAGGCGCCGAGAAACTCGGCCGCCCCGGCCAGATGATCGTTGCCAACCACCCGTCGCTGATCGATGTGGTGTTTCTGATCGGCCTGATGCGCCAGACCAACTGCGTGGTCAAGCAAAGCCTGTGGCAGAACCCGTTCACCCGGGGGCCGATACGCGATGCGGGCTATATCAGCAATGACGGCAGCGCGGAGATGCTCGATGCCGCCGCCGACGCCCTGCGCGAAGGCCAGACGCTGATCATCTTTCCTGAAGGCACTCGTACCACACCCGGCGCGGCGCCCGCCTTTCATCGCGGCGCCGCCGCCATTGCGCTGCGGGGTGCGACAATCATCACCCCCGTGGTGATCAAGGTCAGCCCAACCACCTTGACCAAAGCCGAACCCTGGTATCGCATCCCGAAACGCCGCTTTCACTTCAGTTTGCGGGTGGGTGCCGATATAGAACCACAGGCGTTCGCAGCACTGGGGCCCGCGCCTCAGGCTTCACGCAAGCTCAACGATCACCTGCACCACTATTTCATTAAGGAGCTCGCCGAAGATGAGCGACCAACACCGCCTTGAGCACGACATAAAGACGCTGATCATCGAGGCCCTGGGTCTGGAAGACATCAGCGCCGACGACATCGGTAGCGACCAAACCCTGTTCGGCGAAGGCCTGGGCCTGGATTCGGTAGACGCCCTGGAATTGGGTCTGGCGATTCAAAAAAAATACGGCATCAAAATCGATGCCGACGCCAAGGACACCCGTAATCACTTCACCAACGTGGCGAGCCTTGCGGCGTTCGTTACGGCCAGACAGGCAGCTTGAGACCGGACCATGCAAACTCGTGACGATATTTTCAACACCCTGCGCGATGCCTTGGTGGAACTGTTTGAACTACCCCCAGAGCGCGTCACCCTTGACGCCAACCTGTATCAGGACCTGGAAATCGACAGCATCGATGCCGTAGACCTGATCGACCATATCAAGCGCCAGACCGGCAAGAAGATTGCCGCCGAAGAGTTCAAGGCCGTGCGCACAGTGAACGACGTGGTAGAGGCGGTGTACCGTCTGGTCCAACCCGCCGCATGAGCCGGCTGATCGGCCTTGGCCTGCTGTTGGCGGGGCTGCTGTACCCCTTTGCGGTGTATTACGGCACTGAGCATTTTGCGCCGTGGCAATTCGGGCTGCTGCTGGGCAGCCTCTGGCTGTTGCGCGCGTTCATCGGCGCACCACGTCCCGGCAGTCGCTGGATGGCGTTGGCGATGATCGTGTTTTGCCTGTTACTGGCTTGGTTCGACAGCCCGCATTTGCTGCGCTGGTACCCGAGCCTGGTCAGTGCCTTCATGCTCGCGCTGTTTGGCCTGAGCCTGAAATACGGCCCGCCGATGGTGGAGCGCCTGGCACGCATGACCGACCCGGAGTTACCGCCCAACGCGATTGTGTATACCCGCCAGGTCACCGTGGTGTGGAGCGTGTTTTTTCTGTGTAATGGCCTGCTCGCTGCCGCCCTAACCTTGTGGGCGCCACTGAGCTGGTGGACGTTGTACAACGGCCTGATCGCCTACGGATTGATGGGGCTGTTGTTTGCCGTGGAATGGCTTGTACGACAAAGGGTTCGAGGCCGCATATGAATGGGTTGAAACTTGAGCACTTGCTGCTTGAGCCGCTGCAACAGCGTTTGGTGACCACCGAACCTGCAATGAATCACGCCCAACTGTGGGAACAATCACTCGGCCTGGCCGCGGGCCTGCAAGCACGCGGTATTCGGCGTCTGGCGGTGCACCTGGAAGATGCCGGCGTGCTGGCGATCGCCCTGCTGGGCGCCTGGCGCGCAGGGGTCAGCGTACTGCTTCCCGCCGATCTGCAGCCCCAGACCCGCCAACGCTGGGCCGATGCCGTCGACGCATGGCTGGTCGAACCCGCCGATCTCGACGCGCTGTACCAGGCGCCGTTGCCTGCTGCCGCGCTCGACCTGGACACGTGCCAACTGAGCCTGTGCACCTCCGGCTCCAGCGGCGAGCCCAAGCGTATCGACAAAACCCTGCGCCAATTAGCCAACGAGGTTCAAGCGCTGGAAGCCTTGTGGGGTGCGGACCTTAAAGACGCCTGCATCATCGGCAGCGTCGCCACCCAGCACATTTACGGGTTGCTGTTCCGGGTGCTGTGGCCGTTGTGCGCCGGTCGTACCTTTGTGCGCAAGCAACTGGCCTTTCCCGAAGACTTGCAACGCGCCAGCCGCGAACACCCTCAATTTGCCTGGGTGGCCAGCCCGGCACTGCTCAAACGCATGGGCGACAACCTCGACTGGCCCGCGCTGAGCCAGGTGTCGCGAGTGTTCTCTTCCGGCGGCGCCTTGCCCGTCGAAGCCGCCGCCAGTCTTTACGAGCGTTTGCACCAATGGCCGACGGAAATTCTCGGCAGCTCGGAAACCGGCGGCATCGCCTGGCGCCAGGGCGCGCAACCCTGGCAGCCGTTTGCCGATGTGCAACTGAGCCAGGACGCCGACGGCGCTCTGCGCATCGCCTCGCCTTACCTGCCAGCAGGGCATATTGAACAGACCGCTGACGCTGCACATATCCATGCCGATGGTCGCTTCGAGCTGCTGGGTCGCCTGGACCGCATCGTCAAGCTGGAAGAAAAACGCATCTCCCTGCCGATGCTGGAACAAGCGCTGATGGCCCACCCATGGGTCGCGGAAACGCGCCTGGGCGTGGTGCAAGAAAACCGCGCGTCACTGGGTGCCCTGGTGGTATTGAGCGCCGAAGGCCTACACGCCCTGCGCAACCAAGGCCGCCGCAGCCTCACTCAAACCCTGCGCCAGCATCTGAGCCAGCATTGCGAAGCCCTGGCCCTGCCCCGTCGCTGGCGCCTGCTGCGACAGTTGCCGTTGAACGCCCAGGGCAAACTGCCCCAGGCCGATGTGGCCGCGCTGCTGCTGGCGCCACGGCCGAAGGCGCCGGAGGTGTTGGGGCAGATCGAAGCCGATGGCGAATGGACCGTGCAACTGAGTGTGCCGCCGGACCTGGCCTACTTCAGCGGGCACTTCCCGGTCACCCCCGTGCTGCCGGGCGTGGTGCAAGTAGAATGGGCGTTCAACCTGGGCCAGCAACTGCTCGACCTGCCCGCGACCTTTGCCGGGATGGAAGTGCTCAAGTTCCAGCAACTGATACGCCCCGGCGATCGTATCGAATTGCACCTGCGCTTCGACCAGGAGCGCGGCAAGCTGTATTTCGCCTACCGCAACGGCGTCGCGGCCTGCTCCAGTGGGCGGATTCTGCTGGAGACTGTCGATGCATAACCCCTGCGCCCTAATCCCGGTCTACAACCACGAAGCCGCCGTGCCCGCCGTGGTCCAAAGCCTGTTGAACAGCGGCCTGCCCTGCCTGTTGGTCGACGACGGCAGCAGCCCGGCGTGCGCGGCGGTGTTGGCGCAATTGGCGACCCTCAATAACGTGACTCTGCTGACCCTGCCACACAACCAAGGCAAGGGCGGCGCGGTCATGGCGGGTTTCCGCGAAGCTGCACGCCTTGGCTATTCCCACGCCCTGCAAGTGGACGCCGACGGTCAGCATGATTTGCGCGAAGTCGAAACGTTTGTCGATACCTCGCGCAGGCACCCCGACGCTATTATCTGCGGCTACCCCGAATACGATGAAAGCGTGCCCAAAGGCCGCTTGTACGCGCGCTACCTGACCCACGTGTGGGTGTGGATCAACACGCTGTCGCTGCAGATCCGCGACTCGATGTGCGGCTTTCGCGTCTACCCGCTGACACCGGTGCTGGCGCTGATGGACTCGGCCTACATTGGCACGCGCATGGACTTCGACTCGGACATCCTGGTGCGCCTGGCATGGCGTAATCAGCCGATGCGCTGGCTGCCGACGAAAGTGCATTACCCCACCGACGGCCTGTCGCACTTTCGCCTGTTCCACGACAACGTGCGTATCAGCGCCATGCATACGCGGCTGTTTTTCGGCATGTTGGTGCGCGCGCCGATGATCCTGTGGCGACGGTGGAAGGCATGAGCGACAACACGCAACACTGGGCCGACCGCGAAGAACGCGGCAGCTACTGGCTGATGAAATTCACCGCCTTCGCGGCCAAAGTCCTCGGCCGACGCCTGCTGAGCCCGGTGCTGTACGGCATCGTGCTGTACTTTTTCCTGTTCGGCCGAAGCGCGCGCCAGAGCGCCTGGCAATACCAGCAGCGCCTGGCCGAATGGAGCGGGCGCGATGAGTTACGCCCCAGCCACCGCAAAGTATTCGGCCAGTTCATGGCCTTTGCCGATTCCCTGCTCGACAAACTCGACGTGTGGAACGGCAAGCTGCGCCTGGAACAAATCGAAATCAACGACCCGGCGAAACTACGCGGGCAACTGCGCGGCGAGCGCGGCCAGATGCTGGTCGGCGCACATTTGGGCAACCTCGAAGTGTGCCGCGCGCTGGCGGAAATCGGCGAAAAGGTCACCATGAACGTGCTGGTGCACACCAAGCACGCCGAACAATTCAACCGCCTGTTGGGCGAAGCCGGGGCGAGTCATCTGCGCCTGATCCAGGTCAGCGAGCTGGACCCGGCGACGATGTTGCTGCTGAGCCAGCGCCTGGACGAGGGAGAGTGGCTGGCGATTGCGGGCGACCGCGTGCCGCTGCACGGCGGGCGCACGGTGCGCGTGGATTTCCTCGGCCATGACGCCGCATTCCCCCAAGGCCCGTGGCTGCTGGCCGGCCTGCTCAAATGCCCGGTCAACCTGCTGATGTGCCTTAAGCACACTGGGCGTTATCGCCTGACTATCGAACCGTTCACCCCCTTGATCGAATGGAAGCGCAGCACCCGCGAGCAGGTCATCGCTCAGTGGACCTCACGCTACGCCGCACGCCTGGGCCAGTTCTGCCTGGAAGCGCCCCAACAATGGTTCAACTTTTACCCTTTCTGGAAGACCGATGACGACGCATCTTGAGCCGGTAACCTTTGGCGAACGCCCCCTGCGCATCGAAGACGTGCTGGCCCTGGCCAACCGTCAGGCGCCCACCCAGTTGCAGGGCGACGCCGCGTATCGCCAGCGCATCGCCAAAGGCGCGCAGTTCCTCGACTCGCTGCTGGACAAGGAAGGCGTGATCTACGGCGTGACCACCGGCTACGGCGACTCGTGCGTGGTCGCAGTGCCGTTGCAACACGTCGAGGCCCTGCCCCGTCACCTGTACACCTTCCACGGTTGCGGCCTGGGTAAATTGCTCGATGCACAAGCCACCCGTGCCGTGCTGGCCGCGCGGTTGCAGTCGTTGTGCCACGGCGTTTCAGGCGTGCGCGTGGAGTTGCTGGAGCGCCTGCACGCGTTCCTCGAACACGACGTGCTGCCGTTGATCCCGGAAGAAGGTTCGGTGGGTGCCAGCGGTGATCTGACGCCGCTGTCCTACGTGGCCGCGACCCTGTCCGGCGAGCGCGAGGTGATGTTCCGTGGCGAACGTCGCCAGGCCGCCGACGTGCACCGCGAGTTGGGTTGGGACCCGCTGGTTTTACGTCCGAAAGAAGCCCTGGCCCTGATGAACGGCACCGCCGTGATGACCGGCCTCGCCTGCCTCGCCTTCGCCCGCGCCGACTACCTGCTGCAACTCGCCACACGCATCACCGCGCTCAACGTGGTCGCGCTGCAAGGCAACCCGGAACACTTCGACGAGCGCCTGTTCGCCGCCAAGCCGCACCCTGGGCAGATGCAAGTCGCCGCCTGGCTGCGCAAGGACCTGGCGATCGACGCGCCGACCGCACCGCTGCACCGCCTGCAGGATCGCTACTCGCTGCGCTGCGCGCCCCACGTCCTCGGCGTGCTGGCGGACAGCCTGAACTGGCTGCGTTCGTTTATCGAGATCGAGCTGAACAGCGCCAACGACAACCCAATCATCGACGCCGAAGAAGAACGCGTGCTGCACGGTGGGCACTTCTACGGCGGGCATATCGCCTTTGCCATGGACAGCCTCAAGACCCTGGTGGCCAACGTAGCTGACCTGCTCGATCGCCAACTCGCGTTGCTGGTTGACGTGCGTTACAACCACGGCCTGCCGAGCAACCTGTCTGGCGCGCCAGCCGACCGCGCGATGATCAACCATGGCTTCAAGGCCGTGCAGATCGGCACCAGCGCCTGGACCGCCGAAGCGCTGAAAAACACCATGCCGGCCAGCGTGTTCTCGCGCTCCACCGAGTGCCACAACCAGGACAAAGTGAGCATGGGCACCATCGCCGCCCGCGATGCAATTCGCGTGTTGGAGCTGACCGAACAGGTTGCCGCCGCCACCTTGCTCGCCGCCAACCAAGGTGTGTGGCTGCGCGCCCAGGCCGAGGATGCGCGGGCGCTGCCACCGGCGTTGGCCGCCATGCATGAGGAACTGGCCAAGGACTTCCCGCCGGTGATCGAAGACCGCGCCCTGGAAGGCGAACTGCGCCTGTGCCTGCAACGCATCGCCGAGCAACACTGGAGGCTGCATGCGTAGCCCCGGCGTACTGCACTGCGACACCGAAATCCTCGTGCCATTTTTCGACGTCGACACCATGAACGTGGTGTGGCACGGGCACTACGTGAAGTATCTGGAAGTGGCGCGCTGCGCGCTGCTGGACAAGATCGGCCACAACTACACGGCGATGCTCGAAGCCGGCTATGCCTGGCCGGTCATCGACATGCAACTGCGCTACGTGCGCGGGGCAGTGTTCGGCCAGACGATCAACGTGCGCGCCAGCCTGGTGGAATGGGAGAACCGCTTGAAGGTCAATTACCTGATTACGGACCTGGCCAGCGGCGAGCGTTTGACCCGCGCCACTACCGTGCAAGTGGCGGTGGAGATGGCCAGCCGCGAGATGCAGTTGGCCTCACCCAAAGTGTTCACAGATGCGGTCGAGAGGGCCCTGACATGAGAGCGATCATCCTGTTTGTGGGCCTGCTGCTGAGCGTCAGCGCCCACGCCTTCGACCTGCAACAACTCAGCGATCAGTTGGCAAAACCTTCCGTGATCCACGGCAGCTTCACCCAGGAAAAACACCTGCGTGCCCTGCCACAGCCCTTGGTCAGCAAGGGTACTTTCGTCCTCGCCAAAGACCACGGCCTGCTATGGCTGCTCAAAACCCCATTGCAACAGGACTACCGCATCAGCGCCCAAGGCATCGCCCGGCGTGAAGCCAATGGCTGGCAGACACTGCCAAACAAGAGCGCCGGTGCCGAGCAGAATCGGTTGTTCCTCGCCGTACTCCAAGGCGACAGCAGCGGCTTGCAGCGGGATTTCGAGCTGCAACTGCAAGGCGAGGCTACGCAATGGAAGCTGACGCTGATCCCTCGGTCGCTGCTGCTGAAACAAGTGTTCACCCAGATCAATATCGACGGCGGCGCGCTGGTGCAAAAAATCGAGCTGCTGGAAACCCAAGGCGACAGCACCGTACTGCGCATGCAGGACAGCACCGCCGAACAACCGTTGAGCGACGCGGAGCAACACGACTTTGCCCAGTGAGCGCCTGTTGCCGCGCCTGTTCCTTATCCTGCTGGTGGCGGTGCTGGCCCTGGCCGGCTGGCAGTGGCGCCACGGTGCGCCGCTGTCGGCCAACCTGATGGAACTGGTGCCGGGCAGCACGCCGAACGCCTTGGAACTGCAAGCCGAACAGCGCATGCAGGAACCGCTGAACCGCGAGATGCTGGTACTGGTGGGGCATGCCGACCGCCAGCAAGCGGTGGCTGTGGCGCAACAGTTGGGCGAGCGCTGGCAGGCCAGCGGTCTGTTTGAAAAGGTGCAGTGGAACCTGCAAGCCGACTTGCCGGCACTGCGCGAGCAATTGCTGCGCGGCCGTTTGGCGATGCTCTCGACCAAGGACCGCGAGCAACTGATTGAACACCCCGACGCCTTTATCCAGCAGCGCGTGCAGGCGCTGTTCGACCCGTTCACCGGCTTCAGCCTGGTGCCGAGCCAGGATGACTGGCTGGGCCTGACCGGACGCATCCAGAACAGCCAGCCGCAACGCGGCTCGGTGCAGTTGGATATCGGCAGCGGCGCGTTGATCGCCGATGCCGACGGCAAAAGTTGGGTGTTGCTGCGCGCGCGCACCACCGGCAATGCCTTTGATATGAAACTGCCGCTGCAAGTAGCGGACTTGCTGCAGGCCAGCCGTGAACAGGCCGGCCAGCAAGGCGCGCAACTGCTGGCGGCCAGTGGTTTGTTATACGCCGCCAATGGTCAGCAGCAGGCCACACGGGAAATCACCTGGGTCGGTGGCGGCGCGACCGTGGGCATCCTGCTGTTGCTGTTGCTGGCGTTCCGCCGATGGCGGGTATTGCTGGCTTTCGTGCCGGTACTGGTGGGCATGCTGTTTGGCGCCGTGGCGTGTGTGGCGCTGTTTGGCCATATGCATGTGATGACCTTGGTGCTTGGCTCCAGCCTGATTGGCGTCGCGGTGGATTACCCGCTGCACTACCTGTCAAAAAGCTGGAGCCTCAAGCCCTGGCGCAGTTGGCCGGCGTTGCGCCTGACCCTGCCAGGGCTGAGCCTGAGCCTGGCCACCAGTTGCATCGGTTACCTGGCGCTGGCCTGGACGCCGTTCCCGGCGCTGACCCAGATCGCGGTGTTCTCCGCGGCGGGCCTGGTCGGTGCGTATCTGTCGGCCGTGTGCCTGTTGCCGGCATTGCTCAAGGGCGTCGAACTGCGTCCGGCGCAATGGCCGCTGCGTATCGCCGAATGCCTGTGGCAGATTCGCGCCGCGTTGCTCACGCGCGTGCCGAGCCCGGCGCTACTGGCGCTGGTGTTGCTGTTTTGCGCCGGTGGCCTGTGGCAGCTCAATAGCAAAAACGATATCCGCCAGTGGATCGGCGCGCCGCCGCAGTTGCTGCAAGAGGCCCAGGCCGTGGCGCGCATCACAGGTTTCCAACCCACCAGCCAGTTCTTCCTGGTGCGCGCCGAGAATCAACAGCAATTGCTGGAGCGCCTAGCCGCGTTGGGCCAGCGCCTGGATCAATTGGTGAATATGGACAAGCTCCAGGGTTACCTGGCGCTCAATCAGCTGGTCAACCTGCCCGCCGAGCAGCAACAACTGCGCGAAGCGCTGAACACACTGCCACAGCATTGGCAGCCGCTGCTGGACCTCGGCGTGCCGGCCAGCGCCCTGCAAGCTGAAGTTGCGCAGTTGCAAGCGCTGCCCACCGAAGACATCGACGCGGCACTGGCAGGCCCGATGGCCGAACCCTGGCGCACACTGTGGCTCGGCCCGGTGGACGGCGGTGTTGCAGCGATGGTCAGCCTGCAAGGTCTGAACAACCCAGCGCTGTTGCGGGTGCAGGCTGTGGACTTGCCTGGCGTGCAGTTGGTGGATCGCCTCGGTGATCTGAACCGCGTCTTCGCCGCCACACAGATCAGCGCCGCGGAACTGAAATTGATGTCGTGCGTGCTGATCGTGTTGCTGCTGATCCTGCCGTTTGGTTTCGGCGGCGCCCTGCGCATCGTTGCACTGCCATTACTCGCCGCACTGTGCAGCCTGGCCAGCCTCGGTTGGCTGGGCCAGCCGCTGACGCTGTTCAGCCTGTTCGGCTTGCTGCTGGTGACGGCGATCAGCGTCGACTACGCGATCCTGATGCGCGAGCAGATCGGCGGTGCTGCCGTGAGCCTGCTGGGTACACTGCTTGCGGCGCTGACAACGTGGTTGTCGTTCGGCCTGCTGGCGGTGTCCAGCACGCCCGCAGTGAGTAATTTCGGCTTATCGGTCAGCCTGGGCCTGGCATTCAGCTTTATGCTGGCGCCCTGGGCTGGCCATCAGAAACACGCCTTATGAATCGGATTATCGCCATAGCGGCAAGGAGCCCTCGTGCCCACAGTTGAAATGGAACGTCGCCAGGTTGTCGTGATTGGTGCCGGCCCGTCCGGCGCCATCGCCGCCGCGCTGCTCAAGCGCAAAGGGCATGATGTATTGATCATCGAGCGCCAGCATTTTCCACGGTTCTCGATCGGCGAAAGCCTGCTGTCCCACTGCATCGACTTTATCGAAGAAGCTGGCATGCTCGACGCCGTGCAGGCCGCAGGCTTCCAGGTAAAAACCGGGGCAGCGTTCGCCTGGGGCGAGCGTTACAGCGCCTTTGACTTCAGCGACACCTTCAGCAACGGCAAGCCGACCACTTTCCAGGTGCAGCGAGGCGAGTTCGACAAGTTGCTGGCCGACCAGGCGGCATTGCAGGGCGTGGAGATCCGCTACGGTGAAACCATCGTCGGCGTGGATTTCGCGGGCGATAGCCGCTACCTGCATGTGCGCCGCGAAAACGGCAGCGAGTACCACATCAAAGCCAAGTTCGTGCTCGATGCCAGCGGCTATGGCCGCGTGCTGCCGCGCCTGCTGGATCTGGAAGCGCCGTCGAATTTTCCGGTACGCCAGGCGGTGTTCACTCATGTTGAAGACCGCATCGAACACCCAGGTTTCGACCGTACCAAGATCCTGGTAACCACTCACCCGACCAAACGCGATATCTGGTTCTGGACCATTCCGTTCAGCAATGGCCGGTGCTCGGTGGGCGTGGTCGCGGCCAAGGAGCACTTCGACGGCCGCGACGCTGACCTGGACGCCTGCCTGCGCGGCTTTATCGACGAAACTCCAAGCCTGTCCGGCGTGCTGAACAACGCGGTGTGGGACACGCCAGCGCGCACCATCGGCGGCTACTCGGCCAACGTCAAAACCCTGCACGGCCCGGGCTTTGCCCTGCTGGGCAATGCGGCGGAATTCCTCGACCCAGTGTTCTCCTCCGGTGTGACCATCGCCATGCGCTCAGCGAGCATGGCGGCAGCCCTGCTGGACCGTCAGCTCAAAGGCGAAACAGTGGACTGGCAAACCGAATTTGCCGCACCGTTGAAGCGCGGCGTCGACACCTTCCGCTGCTACGTCGAAGGCTGGTACGCGGGGACATTCCAGGATGTGATTTTCCACCCTGAAAGCTCGCCGGAGATTCGTCGCATGATCAGCGCGATCCTCGCAGGCTACGCGTGGGACGAGCGTAATCCGTTTGTCAGCGAGCCCAAGCGGCGGTTGCGGATGTTGTCGGAGATTTGCGCGAGTGAACCGACATGACATCTCAATACCTGAGTAAAAACTACGTCGAAGAAACCAAATTCGGTTTGTGGTTCCTGCGCAGCCACACCTGGCAGCACCATGTGCTGCGCGTGGCGATCAACGACCTGCGCAGCCTGTTCACCGACCCACTGCCCGAAGCGCCGGTATTGCTCGACGCCGGCTGCGGCCAGGGCAAGTCCTTCCAGTATTTGCAGCAGGTGTTCGCCCCCGAGCGCCTGATCGGGCTGGACGCAGACCCTCATAGCCTGGAATTGAGCAAGGCTGAAGCCACGCGCCAGGGCCTGGCCATCGAGCTGATCGGCAGCGACTGCGCCACCCTCGATGTGCCAGACGAGAGCGTCGATATCCTGTTCTGCCACCAGACCTTCCATCATCTGGTCGAACAGCATCGCGCACTCAAAGAGTTTTACCGAGTGCTCAAGCCGGGAGGCTATCTGCTGTTTGCCGAATCCACCGAAGCCTATATCGACACTTGGGTGATCCGCTGGCTGTTCCGCCACCCCATGCATGTGCAGAAAAGCGCCGAAGAATACCTGGAGATGCTCCGCGAGCAGGGCTTTGAATTCGGCCCGCAGAACGTTTCATACCCGTACCTGTGGTGGAGCCGTTCCAGCGACTTCGGCCTGCTGGAGCGCTGGGGCATGCGCAACCCGCCGCCGGTGGGCCAGCGCGAAGAAACCCTGGTCAACTGTGTGGCGCGCAAGCCTCTGGCGAGTTGCGCACCATGATGCGCAGCCTGTTGATCGGTTGCCTGCTATTGCTGAGCGCCTGCGCCAGCCAGCCGCCGTTGCCGGAAAAAACGCCCGCGCTGGCGTTGCCAATGCAACTGCATGTGCAGCGCCATGCAGATGGCCAGAGCCAGGACTGGTTCCTGGTGGTCCAGCGCGAAGGCAGCGCAATCCGCTGGTCGATGATGGACCCGCTGGGCATCCCGCTGGCCCGGCAAAAACTGATCGATGGCGCCTGGCAGGCCGACGGCTTGCTGCCGCCCAATCCCCAGGCGCGGGAGCTGTTCGCCGCCCTGCTGTTTGCCCTGGCTTCAGCCGATGACGTGCGCGCGCTTTACCCCAGCGCCCAGGCAAGGGGCCTCACACGTACCCTGCCGGGGCATTGGCAGATCGTCTACCAATCCTCAGAAGTCTTCAGTGTGACCATGACCGGCCAACCCTTGAGCTACCGCATTACACCGCTCGGTGCCGCCCAATGACCGCCTACCTCAACGCCCTCGGCGTGATTTGCGCCCTTGGTCGCGGTCAGGAGCACGTCAGCCGCAGCCTGTTTGCCGGTGACTGTTCAGGCATGCGCGCCGAAAGCGGTTGGGTGCCGGAGCGCGTGTTGCCGGTCGGCAGTGTGCACGGCGAGCTGGCAACCATCCCGGTGGAGCTCGGCCAGCAGAGCAGCCGCAATAACCAACTGTTGCTGGAAGCGGCGTTGCAGATCGAGAACGAGATTCGTCAGGCGATCCACACCTACGGCGCCTCGCGCGTTGGCGTCGTGCTGGGCACCAGCACCTCGGGCATCGACGAAGCCAGCCGCGGCATCGCCCTGTACCTGCGCGACAAGCACTTCCCCTGCGACTACGACTACCAGCAACAGGAACTCAGCGCCCCAGCGAACTTCCTCGCCGACTGGCTGCAACTGAGCGGCCCTGCCTACGTAATTTCTACCGCGTGCACCTCCAGCGCCCGCGCCCTGATGAGCGCCCAGCGCTTGCTTGATCTGGGGGTGTGCGATGCGGTGATCTGCGGCGGCGTGGACAGCTTGTGCAAGCTGACCCTCAATGGTTTCAGCGCGCTGGAGGCCGTCTCGAATGAGCGTTGCAACCCTTTCTCGGCGAACCGCAACGGCATCAATATCGGCGAAGCGGCCGTGCTGTTTTTGATGAGTAAAGCGCCGGCACCGATTGCCTTGCTGGGCAGCGGCGCCAGCTGCGACGCACACCATATCTCCGCGCCCGAACCTACCGGCAAAGGCGCGTTGCAGGCGATGCGCAAGGCCTTGGCCAGTGCAAAACTGGCGCCGGAGCAGATCGGCTACCTGAACCTGCATGGCACCGCCACCCAGCACAACGACGCCATGGAAAGCCTGGCCGTCGCCAGCCTGTTCCCCGAAGGCGTAGCCTGCTCATCCACCAAACCCATGAGCGGCCACACCCTCGGCGCCGCCGGTGCGCTGGAAGCGGCCTTCTGCTGGCTGAGCCTGACTCACGGCCGCGTCCCACCCCACGTATGGGACGGCCAGGCCGACCCCGCGTTGCCCGCCTTGCAATGGGCACGCAGCGACGAAACCTTGGGAAAAACCTGCCTGATGAGCAACTCGTTTGCCTTCGGCGGTAATAACGTCAGCCTGATTATCGGAGAGGCCCCATGACCAACTGGCCACTCGCCGAGCTGCTGCCTCACGCGGGCGACATGATCCTGATCGAACACGTGCTGTCGTTCGACGAAGAGCAGATCCACACCCGTCTCACCGTCAAGCCTGGCGGCCTGTTCAACCGCCCTGACGGCAGCCTGCCGGCCTGGGTCGGCATCGAGTTGATGGCGCAGAGTGTCGCCGCCTACGCCGGTTGCCGCGCACGCCAAAGGGGCGAGGCGGTGGAACTGGGCTTCCTGCTCGGCACACGTAAGTTCGAATGCAACGTGGAACACTTCCCGGTGGGCGCCGAGCTGAACATCCACGGCCTGCGCTCCCTAGAAGACGACAACGGCATGGGTGTGTTCGAATGCCACCTGACCGGCGACGGTATCCAGGCTAGCGCCCGCTTGAACGTATTTCGACCGCCCCAGGCGGCCAATTATTTAGAAGAATCGAAGGACGAAACGCCATGACTGAATCCGTACTGGTCACCGGCTCCAGCCGTGGCATCGGCCGCGCCATTGCCCTGCGCCTGGCCCAGGCCGGCCATGACATCGTGCTGCATTGCCGCAGCGGCCGTGCCGAAGCCGATGCAGTGCAAGTCGAAATCGAAGCCCTTGGCCGCAAGGCACGGGTGCTGCAATTCGATGTGGCGGATCGTGCGACCTGCAAGGAAATCCTTGAGGCCGACGTCGAGCAACATGGCGCCTACTACGGCGTGGTGCTCAATGCCGGGCTGACCCGCGACGGAGCGTTCCCGGCCTTGTCGGAAGACGATTGGGACGTGGTGATGCGCACCAACCTGGATGGTTTCTACAACGTGCTGCACCCGGTGATGATGCCAATGATTCGCCGTCGCGCAGCTGGGCGTATCGTGTGCATTACCTCGGTGTCGGGGCTGATCGGCAATCGCGGCCAGGTCAATTACAGCGCCTCGAAAGCCGGCCTGATCGGCGCGGCAAAAGCCCTGGCCATCGAGCTGGGCAAGCGCAAGATCACTGTCAACTGTGTAGCCCCCGGCTTGATCGACACCGCGATGCTGGATGAAAACGTACCGGTGGAAGAGCTGATGAAAATGATCCCGGCACAGCGCATGGGCACTCCCGAAGAAGTCGCCGGTGCGGTGAATTTCCTGATGTCGGCCGAAGCCGCCTATATCACCCGCCAGGTGTTGGCCGTCAATGGAGGCTTGTGCTGATGAAACGTGTAGTCGTCACCGGCATGGCCGGCATGACCTCCCTGGGCGGAGATTGGGCGACCATCTCCGCCAACTTTCGCGCCAACCGCAGCGGCATTCGGCGCATGGACGAGTGGGACCGTTTTACCGAACTGAACACGCGCCTGGCCGGCCCTATCGACGATTTCGTCGTGCCGGCCCATTGGACCCGCAAGCAGCTGCGCAGCATGGGCCGTGTCTCGCGCCTGGCGGTATGGGCGGCGGAGCAGGCATTGCAGGACGCCGGGTTGCTCGGTGATGAGTCGATCAAGGATGGGCGCATGGGTGTGGCGTGTGGTTCGTCCACCGGCAGCACCGATGAGATCAAGGCGTTCGGCAATATGCTGCTCAATTCGGTGGCCGAGGGGCTGAACGCCAACTCCTATGTACGGATGATGCCGCACACCACGGCGGCGAATATCAGCATCTTTTTTGGCCTGACCGGGCGGCTGATCCCAACGTCCAGCGCCTGCACCAGCGGCAGCCAGGGCATCGGTTATGCCTATGAGGCGATCAAGTTCGGCCGCCTGCCCTTGATGCTCGCCGGCGGCGCCGAGGAGCTGTGCCCCACCGAAGCCATGGTGTTCGACGCGCTCTACGCCACCAGCCTGAAAAACGACGCCCCGCAAACCAGCCCACGCCCCTACGACAGCGGCCGCGACGGCCTGGTGATCGGCGAAGGCGGCGGCATGCTGGTACTTGAGGAGCTGGAACACGCCCTGGCGCGGGGTGCACATATTCACGCGGAACTGGTCGGCTTCGGCAGCAACGCTGACGGCCAGCACACCACCCGCCCGGAACAGAAAACCATGCGCCGCGCCATGGAGCTTGCCCTTGAGGACGCTGGGCTCACACCAGACGCGATTGGCTACGTGAACGGACACGGCACCGCCACCGATCAAGGCGACATCGCCGAGACCCTGGCCACCAGCAGCCTGTTCGGCAAGCGCATGCCCATCAGCTCGCAGAAAAGCTTCCTCGGCCACACCCTCGGGGCGTGCGGGGCGCTGGAGTCGTGGTTCAGCATCGAGATGATGAACCGCAACCAATACGTGCACACCTTCAATCTGGACTCCGTCGACCCGCAGTGCGGGGAGCTGGACTACCTGCAAGGTGAATTCCGCGAGATGCACCACGACTACGTGATGAACAACAATTTTGCCTTTGGCGGCGTGAATACGTCGCTGATCTTCCGCCGCTGGTCCTGACTTTTTAAACGATTGGAGAATACGGAATGTCTTCCTTGCTACGCGTCACCCTGATCACCCTGGCGCTGTTGACCACTGCCGGCTGCACCAGCAAACCGGTCCTCAACACCCAGCACGACCTGCCGGCGAACACCCAGGTCAGCGAAGAAAAAATGAAGACGGTTATCGTCAACGCCCTGCAAAAACGCGAGTGGACCGTGCAACGCCTGAGCCCGCAACTGGTGCAGGCCGAGATCACCGTGCGTAACCAGTACTACGCCGCCATCGACATCCGTTACACCCGCAACAGTTACGCCATCACCTACCGCGACAGCCGCGAGCTGGGCTACAAGGACGGCAAGATTCATCGCAACTACAACCGCTGGGTGAACAACTTGGACAGCGACATCATGGCGGGCTTGCGCAGCAATGGTGTGAGTAGTGAGGCAGGGTCGGCGGCGCAGTTGTTTGAGCAAACCGGGACCACCAAGTAAAACCGAGACTCCGTGGGGAGCGGGCGGTGCGAGGCCGCCCAATAAAGACGCGGGTATTTTTCTGTTAGAACTCAACGTCTGGTTTTGGGGCTGCTGTGCGGCCCAGCGCGGGTCAAGCCCGCTCACCACGAGTCTCTCGTTTTCTCAGGTTATGTTTTAGATACCTATCGGGAGCAGGCCTCCTCCCGCACTTGAACCGAGCACGCCCGGCAACGCTTGGCCGTCAAAGGAACAAGCTCCCTCACCACATTTTCGATGAAGCATTGCAACCTATGCACATCAGTGGGTGGCCTTAAGCGTCAACAACTCCACAAACGCCTTCGCCATCGGCGTCTGCGCGCCCTTGCGCTGTACCAGCCATACCGAGGTCACCGCCTCCGGGTCCAGTAAGGTGCGATACACCACTCCATCAATGCGGATGCGCTGGTAAGACGCTGGCAGCACCGACACGCCCAACCCCGCCGCCACCAGGCCGATGATGGTCATCGCCTCGCCCGCTTCCTGGGCGAAGTGCGGGCTGAAGCCAGCGTCGCGGCACAGGCTGAGCAGTTGGGCATACAGGCCGCTCCCATAGCTGCGTGGGAAAAACACAAACGGCTCGTCAGCTAACTGGGCCAGGTGCAAGCCACGCTCACTGCCTTCCACCAACGGGTGACCGGCACTCAGGACAGCAACCAGGGGTTCGCGCATCAGCTCGATCACATTCAACGAATCCGGCAATGGCAAGGGCCGCATCAACCCCACCTGAATCGACTCATCCACCAGCGACTCGGCCACTTCGGTGCTGCTCATTTCCTGCAGGTTCAAGTGCACCGCCGGGAAGGCCTGGCGAAACGCGAAGATCGCCTGGGGAATGCTCGCGTTGAAGGGCGCTGACGAAGTGAAGCCTATCTTCAACTCCCCCAGCTCACCCAACTGCGCCCGCCGCGCGACGTCCGCCGCCTTGTCCACCTGGGCCAGCACCAACCGCGCTTCGTGCAGGAACAAGCGCCCCGCCTCGCTCAGCTCAACCCGACGATTGGTACGCTCAAATAACCGCGCGCCCACCTCCTGCTCCAGCGCCTGGATCTGCTGGCTCAGGGGCGGTTGCGAGATGCCCAGCACCTGCGCGGCCCGGCCAAAGTGCAGCTCTTCGGCAACAGCGATGAAGTACCGCAGATGACGCAATTCCATGCAAACCCCATTAGGTCGTTAAAGCTATCAAACAGGTCGAACAATATATTGGAAAGAATCATTAGCCAGCTATATTCTTTTTTGCATTGCCAGCCCTGACAGGCTTTTGCTCCCCGAGGTCCCCGTGAAATCTGCTGTCGCTCCACTCGCTCAAGACGTCCCGCCCACCGCCCTCGATGAGGTAGTGGCTCAGCTCAATGACGCGTTCATCGAGAAAGGCACGCCGATGTTCATGCGCACGGTGCTGGCGCTGTTCTCAGGCGGTTTTGCTACGTTTGCCCTGCTGTATTGCGTGCAACCGATGATGCCGGCACTGTCCCACGAGTTTTCCATCAATGCCGCGCAAAGCAGCCTGATTCTCTCGGTGTCCACGGCGATGCTTGCGCTGGGTTTGCTGATCACCGGACCGATTTCCGACACCCTGGGGCGTAAGCCGGTGATGGTCGCCGCGCTGTTCTGCGCGGCGCTGGCCACGATTGCCAGCGGCCTGATGCCGTCCTGGGAAGGGATCCTGCTGATGCGTGCGCTGGTGGGCCTGTCACTCAGCGGCGTGGCCGCCGTCGCAATGACCTACCTGAGCGAAGAGATCCACCCCCAGCACATCGGCCTGGCCATGGGCCTGTACATCGGTGGCAATGCCATTGGCGGCATGAGCGGACGCCTGATCATCGGCGTGTTGATCGACTTCGTCAGCTGGCACACCGCAATGCTGATCATCGGCGCCCTGGCGCTGATCGCGGCCACGGTGTTCTGGAAAATCCTCCCGGAATCGCGCAACTTCCGCGCCAGCAGCCTCAAGCCACGTAGCCTGATGGACGGCTTTGTCATGCACTTCAAGGACGCGGGCCTGCCGTGGCTGTTTCTTGAAGCCTTCCTGCTGATGGGCGCGTTCGTGACGATGTTCAACTACATCGGCTATCGCCTGCTGGCCGACCCGTACGACCTGAGCCAGGCCGTGGTCGGCCTGCTGTCGTTGGTCTACCTCTCGGGCATCTACAGCTCGGCGAAAATCGGCTCCCTCGCCGACCGCCTCGGCCGCCGCCGTGTGCTGTGGGCCACCATCGTACTGATGCTCGCCGGCATGCTGCTGACCCTGTTCTCCCCGTTGTGGCTGGTGGTGCCGGGCATGCTGATCTTCACCTTCGGCTTCTTCGGCGCCCACTCGGTGGCCAGCAGCTGGATCGGTCGCCGAGCAGTCAAGGCCAAGGGGCAGGCGTCGTCGTTGTACCTGTTCTGCTACTACGCTGGCTCAAGCGTCGCCGGCACCACGGGTGGATTCTTCTGGCACCTCGCCGGATGGAACGGCATTGGTGCATTCATCGTGGCGCTGTTGATCGGCGCGTTGCTGGTCGCGTTGAAGTTGGCGAAGTTGCCGCCGCTGGCCTCGGCCTGAAAAGCCGAGGGTGTAACGATGCCCTACAGCTCAAGCCGTGCTTGCAGTCGATCATCGCGCTTCTCCAGCGTGAGCATCGAGAAGCCTCCCGTCTCCCGCTCAAGTGCCGCCAACCAGTTGAGCACGGCCGTGGCCTCGCCACTGAGGGTCAAACGCAGTCGTTCGTTTTCTACGTCGACCTGCTCAACCTTGAGCCCCGCGGCTTCGGCGCTGTCGTTGATGACGGATACCGAGGGCTGAACCGCCGCCCGCCCGGAACGCTGCGGCTGCGCCCGTTGCACCTGCTGCGCCAGCCACTGTTGTTGCTGGTAATACCGCTCGGCGCTGGCCAAGCGCTGGCGGCTGGGTTGCCATAGCGCCTGGAACAGCAGCACACCGATTAAAAAAACCGCCAACCCTTTCAGTAAAAAGCGATCACGAGGCGACAGCGCCTTCCAGGCGTGCAGAGGCCTCATGACGCATCCTCCAGCATCAACACGGCGTGGACGCGATTGCCTTCCTTGCTGGCGTTACCCATGCGCACAGGCATGCCGCTCTGCCGCCCCTGGGCTTGCAGCTGCTCAAGCGCGCTAAAGCCGTGGGCCACCAACTGGATCTTCCAGCCTTCGCCGCGCCGAAATTCCATGTGATGTACGTCCACGTCGCCCCCGCCGATCACCTGCTCGGTGAGGCTGACCAGGCGCACCAACGGCGTCTGCGGTGTGTGCGGGGCCTGTCCCTGTACGGCCTTGAGCTGCGCAGCGAGGTCAACGATCCGCGTCTGCTGCGGGTAGAGCGCCTGGAATCGCTCCACACTCTGCCCATGGAGACTGCGGGCGTGACCCTCGAAATACTGAATACGCGCCTGCATGAATCCCCAATCGATGACGAACACCACGGCAGCCGCCAGGGCAGCAGTTGACCAAGGCCAGGCTTGGCGGACGCGGCCGAATTCACCTTGCAGCAAATTGATCGGCTGGCCCTGGCCACCCCACAACGCGCGCTCGATATACGCCTGGCTCTGCCCTTCGTCCAGCCACTGCAACGGTTCATCCAACAACGGTTCCAACGCCTTGAGCGCCTCAACGGACATCGCCAGCCGCACCGGCCCGCCCACGACTCGGCGGCCATACCAGTCCACTGCAACACGGCCATCACCCGGGAGCAGATCGGCGTCGACGTGCACCCTGTCGACCTGGACACCGAGCGTCGTCAGCTCATGCAGCAGTGCCTTGAAACGCGCCTTGTGGGTCACCAGCACCGGGAAGCGATCGGCTGCGTCACGCTGCCCCACACTGACATGCACGGCATCCAGCTCGTCGCCCAACTGGTCTTCGATCGCAAAGGCAATCGCCTGGGCCTTGGGCCGACGCGTGGACGGCCAAGCCTCGCTTCGCAACGCACTGCACATTTCCATGGGCAACAACAACTGAATCGCCAGCCCCTGCACCTCACGCGCGGCCTCGGCCAGGCACATGGGGCGACAGTCGTCCGCGGCCCGCCAGACACAGCACGGCCATTCGCCGATGGGCACCGCAAGGCCTTCGGCGCTTAAATGAAGCCAGGTTTTCATGATGAGTTCTCGCTCGGTATCGGCGTAGGGAAGCGGCGTTGCACGACGCGCCAACGTCCGGTTTTGCGCTCACGCTCAACCTCGCTGGCCAGACGTAAGCGACTGGTTCCCAGGCGGACGTCAACGTTGATAAGAAACCAGCGGCTGCTGATGCCAAGCCCGTGGCCGGTCACGCCCAACCCAGCGATCAATGGGTCGTGGGTGAATGCTTGGACACTCTCGTAGCCCGTGGCCGGCCGCTGCTTGGCCAAGACTTCAGCGGTCGACGGCGAGACACCTTCAAGGGTCGCCAGCACCTGAGGCCGGGCAGTGTTGATGTTCAAGCTGGCGTCCTTGGGCAACAGGGCAACCCAGGGTTCCAGTTTTGCCAGGGTCGCGCCGTCGATACCTGGCAGCAACCGCAACTGGCTAAGTTCACGTTGCGTCACCACCGGGCCAGCGGCGCGCACGTCCAGTGACGGAAGACCCAGCGCGGTGAGCAAACGTAGCCAGCGCTGCTCAATGACCGAATCCACTTGCCCCTCGCCGAGCAGTGCGTTGACGTTAAGGCGTGCCGAAAGGTCTTCGATCTCAAGCATGACGTGCGCGCCTTGCGTCTCAAAGGGCCAGCTCACACGTGCCCACGCCTGGCCCAGGTGCACCCGTGAGAGCTCGTCGTCGCTGGTCGCCGCCAGTGTCACCATGGCCCACGCCTCTGCCGACAGCGCCAATTGGCGCAGCTGCACCTGATGAATCTGGCGCGCACTGCTCTGCACCAGTAACTGATGGCTGCGCAGCATCCCCGCCGTCAGTAACAACGCCAGGCTCATCACCAACAACACGCTGAGGAGCGCGACGCCCCGCTGGCGTTGTCTCATGGGGCGCCTTGGGGCAGAGGCAGCACGCGGCGCACCTGCTCAAAGCGCCCGACCGACAGCACCATCTCCAGTGCTTGCGGGGGCGTCTGGGCCGCGCCTTTGCCCACCGGCCACACACGGTGCCATCCGGTATCACGATCAAACAATCGCCAGCTCAACACGCGCACGTCATCGAGCAGTTTCTGGCGTTCGACCGTCGACGACTCCACGCTGCGGCTTTCACGCCACAACACCTGATTGTCCAGGCGGTAGAGCACGTGTTGACGCTCACTGCGAGGTAGATCCTGTGGGTTACGCCAGTTACTGCGCAGCAGTTGCAGGGTCGTGGGGCCGAGGACAATCACCGAGGAAGCCAACTGCAGGGCATCCCGCTCAATCACACCAACGGCCCGTTGCAAACGGCGAAGTTCTTGTTCGTGGCTGGCGGTGCCCTGTTGCGCGCGCACCACGGTGTCAAACAGGCGCCCGCTGGCAAGCCCAAGCAAGCCGAAGACGGCCAGCGCAATCACAAGTTCCAGCAGCGTGAAGCCTGCCTGCTTATTCATGCACGGCGGGTATCCAACCCTGCGTGCGGTAAACCGCCTGATCACTGCCAGCAGGACTCACGCTGATATCGACCTTGAGCAGGCGCGGATCAGTGGCCGGTGTGATCGTCTGGTCGATCACCCAGTCACGCCCGTCAAAACGTCGTAGCAGTTGCTGTCGCCCAGAGGCCGGCGCCTGCAGGCGCAGCTCGCTCAATTGGTTATCGGCCACCCAGGCGCACTGCACCTGCTCTTGCAGTCGCGCATTCTGGCGCAATGAGTAGTGGCTGGCGGTGATCACCGCGCCTGCGAGCGTGGCGAAAATCACCAACGCGATCATGACTTCCAGCAAGGTGAAACCACGGGTACTGGCCTGGCGGTTTCGGCGTCGCCGGTGCTTAGCTTTCAATAGACGGCTCTCCGATTCCATCACTGACAATGCTGGCCCACACCTGCTCTTCGGAGGCGAAAGACCAGACAAAAGCGCTCACCTCATCACTGCTGAGCATCAGTAATTGCGGCGTGACGCTTTCAAGGCTCAAGCGCCGGCCCTCCTGCTCAAGGTGAAATTGCACACCTTCGGCCAACCGCCGCACTTCACCCCTTGGCTGCCAGCCCTGAGGTTCAAGTCGATAGACCTGGTACTCATCGCGTCGCACGCGCACACCGTATTCGCGTCCTTCGATCACCGCTTGCTCGCGCAAGTGCTGGATCAGCTGCACCACTTGGCCGGCCTCCTGCCGCGCCTGGCGGCCAGGGGTGTTGCCGGCAGTCAGACCGACCGCGCCCAGCACGATGCCCATCAGCGCAATCACAACCATCAGTTCCAGCAAGGTAAAGCCACGGCAGCGCCTGGGCACGGGCTCAGTCTCCCCAGTTGCCAATGTCTGCGGCAGGGCCTTCGCCCCCCGCTACGCCATCGGCGCCGAGGGAGTAAAGGTCATAGCCACCGTTGGCAGCGCGCACCCCAGGGTTCAGATATTGATAAGGCGTGCCCCATGGATCGACTGGCACACTTTTCAGGTAACCCTGAGGGTTCCAGTTCCTCGGCGTTGGGGTGCCGGCCGGCCGTTTGCTCAAGGCCTCAAGGCCTTGCAGAGTTGACGGGTAGTGGCCGTTATCGAGGAGGTACATTTCCAGGCTCGTCGCAACCGCTTGAACATCGGTCTTGGCCGCGGTCACTTTAGCCTGGTCCGGTCGCCCCATGAACTGCGGGACCACAATGGCTCCCAACACCCCAATGATCACGACCACCACCATGATTTCAATCAGGGTAAAACCACGTTGGCCCTTGGGCATTTTCACCATTCAGTTCACCAGTTGGTTGAGGCTGAGAATCGGCAAGAGAATGGCCATGACGATCAGCAGCACCACACCGCCCATCACCACCAGCATTGCCGGTTCGAACAAACTCACCACCAGCGTGATGCGGGCGGCGAGGCTTTTTTCCTGTTGCTCGGCGGCACGCGCCAACATCCTGTCGAGTTCACCGGCGCGTTCGCCGCTGGCGATCATGTGCAACATCAACGGGGGTATATCTCCACTGGCTTCAAGGCCACGACTCAGCGTGCCGCCCTCGCGAACCGAACGCGCGACGTCATGCATACGGGCGCGGATGGTCACATTGCCGATCACCGCCGCGGCAATTTCCAGGGCGTCCACCAGAGGTACGGCACTTTTGCCGAGGATCGCCAAGGTGCTGGCGAAGCGCGCCGCCTCCATCTCACGAAACACGCCCCCCAATAGCGGCATATGCAACACCAGGCTGTGCCACTGCCAGCGCCCGTGCGGTTGACGCAAGCGCCAGCGCAGCAACACGCCAATGCCCACTGCCATCAGCGCCAGCACCAAACCCTGAGCACGCAAGACATGGCTGACGGTAATCATGGCGTGGGTCAGCCAGGGCAGTGGCTGGCCGCTGTCGACGAAGATCTTCACCACGTCCGGCACCACATAACCGAGCAGAAAACCGACGATGGCCACGCAGGCGAACATCAGCAGGGCCGGGTACACCAACGCCAATTGGATCTTTTGTCGGGACGCCTGGCGGGCTTCGGTATAGGTGGCCAACTGTTCAAGCACTTGCCCCAAATGCCCGGAGCGCTCACCCGCTGCGATGGTGGCGCGAAACACGTCAGGAAATGCCTGGGGATAAGCACCAAGCGCCAAGGCCAGGGATTGCCCTTCCATCACCCTGTCGCGTACTTGGGAGAGCAGGTTGCTGACACGACGCTTCTGGCTTTGCTGAACCACCGCCTGCAGTGCCTGCTCAAGCGGCAGTCCGGCTTGAACCAGGGTCGACAGTTGCAAGGTCAGCAACGCCAAGTCACTGGCCGCCAACCCCGTCGCTCCCGACCATGGCACTCCAAATCGCGTGCTCGCCAGGTGCACCTGGCTCGGCAGCAACCCGCGGTCACGCAGCAACTGCCTGGCCTGGCGCGGGCTGTCGGCCTCCTGGCGACCTTTGCACGGTCGACCGTGGCGGTCCTGTGCCCGATAGTCATAAATCGGCACCACTAGTCCTCCTGGATAACCCGCAACAGCTCATCGACGCTGGTCACTCCTTCAAGCACCCGGCGGCGGCCATCCTCGAACAAGCTGCACGTGCCCCGGCGTGCCTCAGCCAGCAACGCCTGCTCACTGGCCCCCTGATGAATCAGTGCGGACAACGCCGGGGTTACCATGACCAGTTCATAGAGGCCAATACGCCCGCAATAGCCCTGGCGGCATTGTTCGCAGCCGACGGACTTAAACACGCGAGGCGCCTTGGACGGGTCCAGCCCCAACCGTCGACAGACCTCGGCGTCCGCCACCACACCGGTCTTGCAGGCTGGGCAAAGCACGCGTACCAAGCGCTGCGCCAGCACGCCCACCAACGACGACGCCAACAGGTACGCATCCACCCCCATGTCCACCAGCCGAGTGACGGCGCCGATGGCACTGTTGGTGTGCAGCGTCGACAACACCAGATGCCCGGTGAGTGAGGCCTGAACCGCAATCTCGGCGGTTTCACTGTCACGAATCTCACCCACCATCACCACATCCGGGTCCTGGCGCAGAATCGCCCGCAGGCCTCGCGCAAACGTCATCTCGACCTTGGGGTTGACCGGTGTCTGGCCGATGCCGGGCAGGTGATATTCAATCGGGTCCTCAACCGTGAGGATGTTGCGCGTCTGGTCATTGAGATGGGCCAGTGCGGCATACAGGCTGGTGGTCTTGCCTGAACCGGTGGGCCCGGTCACCAGGAAAATCCCATGGGGTTTGGCGAGCACTTGCTGTAAGTGGCCGAGGGTGGTCGGCGCCATCCCCAGACGGGCCAATTGCAGGCGCCCGGCCTGTTTGTCGAGCAGGCGCAGCACCACCCGTTCGCCGTGCGCCGAAGGCAAAGTGGAGACGCGTACATCCACTTCGTGACCTGCGAGGCGCAGCGCTATACGGCCATCCTGGGGAACGCGTTTTTCGGCAATGTCCAGGCGAGCCATGACCTTGATTCGCGATACCAATAATGTCGCCAGCTCACGCCGTGGCCGCAGCATTTCGCGCAGTTGCCCATCGACGCGCATGCGCACAACCAGCGTGTGCTCGAAGGTTTCAAGGTGAACATCCGAGGCCTTTTCCCGTACCGCCTCACTGAGCAATGCATTGATCAGCCGAATGATCGGCGCGTCGCCTTGCTGCTCCAGCAGGTCGGCGGTCTGCGGAACCTGGTCCACCAGGCTGAGCAGGTCCAGTTCATCATCCAATCCTTGGGCAACGTGTTCGGCAGCCGTTTGCCCCTCGCTGTAAATCTTGGCCAATGCCAGGGCGAAGGCTTCGTCGGCCAGCACACGCAGGGGCAATTCGTGATCGCTCAGGCGGCGGGCTTCGGCAATTGCACTCAATGGCGTATCAAACCGAACGGTCAGATGCCCTTCGTCGACCACGACGCCAAAACGCCGGGCAAACCCGAAGGGCAAGGGCTTCATTGAGCCACCTGCGAAGGTCGGCGCAGGTCGAACAACCGCGCCGCTTCATCGGGCAATTGCAACGCGCTGTCACGCTGAGAGCCCGGCTGGCGCTCATCGCGCAGGTCTTGATAACGCGCCTGGCTGATCCTGGACAGATCCTGACCGCTGCGCACGATGGTCGGGCGCAGGAACACCATCAGGTTGCTCTTGACCTGGGTATCACGGCTCCAGCGGAACAACGCGCCCAGATACGGAATATCACGCAGCAGCGGCACGCCGCTGGTCTGGGTGCGCACGCTGTCCTTGATCAGGCCACCGATCACAATGATCTCGCCGTCGTCTGCCAGGATCGTGCTTTTCAGGGCCCGCTTATTGGTGATCAGGTCCGAGGAATCAACCCCGGCAACCGCCGGGGCGATATCAGAGACTTCTTGCGCCACTTCCAGGCGCAGGGTCGAACCTTCGTTGATATACGGCTTAATCTTGAGGCTGATCCCGACGTCTTTGCGCTCCACCGTGGTGAAGGGATTATCCGCACCACTGCTGTTGGTGGCGTAGGAGCCGGTCTTGAACGGTACGTTCTGGCCGACGATGATTTCAGCTTCCTGGTTATCCAGGGTCAGCAGGCTTGGCGTCGATAACAGGTTGCTGCGCGTGTTGCTGGCCAGAGCGGACACCAGCGCACCAAAACGGTCGCCGCCCAGTTTGAGCAGAGCGCCTTCCGGCACAACGGTTTTATCATCGAACTTGAGGGCGCCAAGAATCGGAATGCCGGTACCGGGAAAATTGATAATCCCTTGCCCGCTACCGCTATTGAGCGCCCATTGCACGCCGAGCGCCTCGCTGATGTCGCCGCTGACTTCCACGATGGCGGCGTGGATCAACACTTGGGCACGCGGCTGATCCAGTTCACGCACAATGCCTTCTAGGGTCGCCAGTTGCGTCGCCTCGGCAACTACGACCAAGGCATTCTGGCTTTCATCGGCCCTGACCATAAATGGCGCGGCCGCCGTCGCGTCTTTAAGGGCCACGATGCCCGGTTGGGATTTCATGCCCTGGCCCATTGAGTCCAATACTTCGGCCAATTGCTTGGCATCGCTGTAGCGCAGGCGGATGACCCGGGCATTGTCCAGGCGGGCGGGCGTGACGGTATCCAGGCTATGTGCAAGTTGCACCAGACGCTGGCGCGCCGCCGCCGTGCCGACGATCACCAAGCGGTTGCTACGTGGATCGGCCAGTACCTGGATGGCACTGTCGGCATTCTGCTTGCCGATGGACGCCTCCATCAGCCGTGCGATGTCCGCCGCCACACCGTGGCGCAACTCCACCAGCTCATGGGCATTCTTCGCCCCGGAATCCAGTTGCCGAACGACGTCGCCAATGCGCCGCACGTTACGTGCGGTATCAGTAATCACCAGGGCATTGGCGGACACCGAGGGGCCGACGTAGCCGTTGGCTGAAACCAATGGCCGCACCAGCCCCGCCAGATCCGCCGCACTGCTGGCCCCCAATGCGATGACTTGAGTGACGAACTGTTGCTCAGCCGAGGTGCGCTCATCTGCATTGCTGGCTTGGGTCTTGGCCTGGGTCGCAGGGACAATCAGAAGCTGATCGCCCTGGTCGATAACGCTGAAGTCATGGGCGTCGAGGACGCTGTAGAAAAGCCGCCGCACACCCTCGCGATCCAACGCCTGACGGGAGACCACGGTAATGCGCCCTTGGATCTTCGGATCGAGGATCACGGTCGTGTCGAGGATCGTCGACATTTCCTCGACCACATCACGCAGCTCGGCGTTGTTCATCGCCAACTGCCAACGCGGTTCTGCGCCCGTTGAGTGCCCGGTATACAGCATCACACCCAGCATGAGCGCCCCAAAAACACGTACACCGGTACGCCGGGCAATGGAACAGTTCATGGACCTGAATTACTCCTGGGTTGCTCGACCGTAGGCCGCAAATGCACGGCTGGGGACGCCTGACCGTGCGCCTGAGCAGTCGGTAGAAAGCGCCCGCTGGCGGCATGCAGGCTTAACAATTCCTCACGGCCCTGGCGCCACAACACCACGTGGGCCGCCTCGACACGACGTAGCAGACTGCCTCCGGGCAATCGCTCCCCCGTGCGATAGAACCGCGCCCCGTCGGGACTGGCCAGCAAGGCGCGTGAGTCGCTACCGTTGGCGACCACAGTGGCCAACAGCGTCAGCGGTTCTGCGCTGTTCATAACGCGGCCTTGGGCGCTCAGTCCAAACACCGTCGCCACTGCCAAGGTGTTGAGCACGGCGTCTGGTGCTGCAGCGGTTTCTGGCGCAGGCAACGTTTGCACAGACTGGGTCTGCGCCTGGCGAAACTGCCACTCTTGCCAGGCCAGCGTCACGCCATAGCCAAAGGGCACCATCAGAAACAGCGCCCGCAATACAGCCGGCCTCATAACGCCCTCATTGGTAGCGCCTTAGTGAAAATCGAATCCTGAAAACAAATGACGCCAGGCAACAGCGCCAGCAATAGATTGGCCAGACGAATAACGCCCAGACGCAACTAAAGCGATACATTCAAATAAAAGTACTCATAAGAAAAATACCCAGGCGAGTTTGAATAAACTCGCCTGGGCTTATAACGCTACAGGGTCAGAGTTGATCCCAGGCTGTCTGCCAGTGGTGACCTACACCTGGTTCAAAGCCGTTAGCCGTTGGAAGGTATTGTTTGCAGTAACCCGAGGCAGGGAACGGTTTGCACTCATAAACTTCGCCGGTTTGCGTATGCAATACACGGGTGCCCGCCTCGTAACTTGCCAGGCCTTGAGGGAACACAAAGTGATAGTCCTTCGCCCCGCCTTCACCCGTCAGGTTGACCGGTTGGGTGTCCTGGCGCGTTGTACGGCCATCCACAGTGGTTCCCAACAGAGTCAGGTGATGGGTGCCAGGCTCACTACGCACATCCATTTCCAGCCAGGTACTGTCGCCCTGGGCGAGGGTCTTGATGGTGCCCACCGGCTTGTTGCTGGCGTTGAACAGGGTGGCTTCGACATTCATGTCGCGGTTGGCAATCATGGCCAAACGCACCTTGGCGCGCCCCTTGTCCAGCACGTACTCGGGAGCGATCGCCGACAAAGCCATTCGCGCTTGGGTATCCTCCCTGACGTCCAGCGTCAGTTCATAACGAATCACACCGCTGTCTTTCTGAGCAAACAGGTTGTTATTGCCTTTGACCGGCGCAATAACGCCCTGCTCGTCGCGAATACCCGCTTGAATCAGGGTCTGGGACTGGTTGATGCTTTCCGCCAGCTTGAACGCCCAGTTCTGCGGTTGGCCTTCCTCAGCATTGTCGATAGTGACTTCTACCGAATAGGCCGCGCTTTCACCGGTGGCGGTGAATGCGCGTGCCTTGACCTTGTCACCCACCAGCAAGGTCGCCGATGGCGTGATACTGCCCACGGCACTCCAACCGCCCGGCAACTCGGGTTCGGCAAGGATATTGACATCGACCACGTTGTAGAACGCCGCGTCGGTGTCACCGACGGTCCAGATGCCCAGGATCACATGCGGACCGTTCTTATCCTGAGGGATCACACAGGCATGCTTGTCGCCGCTGACCGGCAGGACGTTCCCACCGTCCACGACACAGAATGGCGTGCCTTCGAACGAGGCGCGCTTAAGCGGCTCGTTCGGGTTCCAGCCATTGCGGGTAATGAAATACTCATGTTTGGTGGCTGGGTGTGCCGCAGTGTATGTCCAGTCGAAATTGATGTTTCTGTCCTTGATTTCGGTCTGGTGCCAACGGTTCGCGGATTGGGCGTCCATGGCCGAGAACAGGCCAATACCGCCGCTGGCGATCTTACCGTCGACCGGCCCCTGCAACGGCGCGCCCCCGACACCGGCCGGAAACCCCTTGAAGGTTTCACCGACACTTTGCGGCTCGTATTGTGCACCGCCGCAGTCCTTGTTCAGGCCTTTCTGGCACTGGAAGGCGCGTGAAGGTGGATCATTCAGATAACCATGAGCCTGTGCACTCTGAGCAGGTATCAACAATGCACTTAACAACGCTAGCGAAGAAACACCGCCCCAGCGCGACAGGTCCTTTTTAATCATTAAATTCGAGCCCTACTTAACCAGACAATAAAACCCACATCCGAAAATATGGAATACGTTTTTCAAGGTTTTTGTACTACGAGCGGGGCCGAATTCTACGGATATAGAAATTAATTAATGTAGGAATAGTTGAATAGTACTAATTGAAATTTCCCAAAAAGGAAAAGCACCACATTTAAGTAGGAACACTCCTACATAACAAAAGATTTAAACGCACTATGGCCAAGCGATAAAAAATCCGCCTAGCCATTCACAGTTCATTCAGGTTGTTAGCGACAACATCACCCTCTTAATTGGAAGAAGGTGATGAAGTAAAACAGGGAAACTACACGTGATATTGCGCGGACAACTCATGCACCGCTTGCAGGAAAGCGCCAGCGTGTTCCGGGTTCACTTCCGGCGTAATGCCATGACCCAGGTTAAACACGTGCCCGGTACCCTTGCCATAGCTGGCCAGGATGCGGCCGACTTCGGCGCGGATCGCTTCCGGCTTGGCGTACAGCACGGTCGGGTCCATGTTGCCTTGCAGCGCGACGCGGTTGCCCACGCGCTGGCGGGCTTCACCGAGGTCGCACGTCCAGTCCAGGCCTAATGCATCAGCGCCGGCGTCGGCGATGCTTTCCAGCCACAGGCCACCGCCCTTGGTGAACATGATGACCGGCACTTTGCGGCCCTCGTGCTCACGTATCAGGCCGCTGACGATCTTGCGCATGTAGGCCAGGGAGAACTCCTGGTACGCCGCCGCCGACAGGTTGCCGCCCCAGGTATCGAAAATCTGTACCGCTTGCGCACCGGCCATAATCTGGCCGTTGAGGTAAGACGTGACCGACTGGGCCAGCTTGTCCAGCAGCAGGTGCATGGCTTGAGGGTTGTCGTAGAGCATCGCCTTGGTCTTGCGGAAGTCTTTCGACGAGCCGCCTTCGACCATGTAGGTGGCCAGGGTCCAAGGGCTGCCCGAGAAGCCGATCAGTGGCACACGGCCGTTCAGCTCGCGGCGGATAGTGCTGACGGCGTCCATCACGTAGCCGAGGTCTTTGTGCGGATCAGGGATCGGCAAGGCTTCGATATCGGCCAGGGTGCTGACGACTTTCTTGAAACGCGGGCCTTCGCCGGTCTCGAAGTACAGGCCTTGGCCCATTGCATCAGGGATGGTGAGGATGTCGGAAAAGAGGATGGCCGCGTCCAGTTGAGGGTAGCGGTCCAGCGGCTGCAGGGTGACTTCGCAGGCGAACTCCGGGTTCATGCACAGGCTCATGAAATCGCCGGCGTGGGCGCGACTGGCGCGGTATTCCGGCAGGTAGCGACCGGCTTGACGCATCATCCACACAGGGGTGACGTCCACGGGTTGCTTGAGCAGGGCACGAAGGAAACGGTCGTTCTTGAGGGCAGTCATGTCGGCATCCGCAAAAAAAGTGCGGGCATTTTCTCAGAGCGCGACGCAAAAGGCACGGCAAGAGCGGTGCCTTTTGTCTATCGGGTCAATTTGTCGCGGACATGGAAGCGCTGCAAAACCAATGTGGGAGGGGGCTTGCACCCGATAGCGGTGTGTCAGTCTCAGTATCTGTCACTGAACCACCGCTATCGGGGGCAAGCCCCCTCCCACATTTTTGACCGCACTTCAGCCTGAAATGGGTTAGACGTTCAGGTAGTCCAGGATCCCTTCGGCGGCATTGCGGCCTTCGAAGATCGCGGTCACCACCAGGTCAGACCCGCGTACCATGTCGCCACCGGCAAAGATTTTCGGGTTGCTGGTCTGGTGCTTGTACTGGCCTTGTTCCGGGGCTACCACACGGCCCTGGCTGTCGGTTTGGATCTCGAACTGCTCGAACCACGGCGCCGGGCTTGGGCGGAAACCGAAGGCGATGACCACGGCGTCGGCCGGGATGATCTCTTCGGAACCCGGGATCGGCTCGGGGCTGCGACGGCCACGGGCGTCCGGTTCGCCGAGACGGGTCTCGACCACCTTCACACCTTCGACACGGTCTTCACCGACGATCGCAATCGGCTGACGGTTATAGAGGAATTTCACGCCTTCTTCCTTAGCGTTCTTCACCTCTTTGCGCGAACCCGGCATGTTGGCTTCGTCACGGCGATACGCGCAGGTCACCGACTTGGCGCCCTGACGAATCGAGGTACGGTTGCAGTCCATCGCGGTGTCGCCACCGCCGAGTACCACGACCTTCTTGCCTTTCATGTCGACGAAATCTTCCGGCGACTTTTCAAAGCCCAGGTTGCGGTTGACGTTTGCGATCAGGAAGTCGAGCGCGTCATACACGCCAGGCAGATCCTCACCGGCAAAGCCGCCCTTCATGTAGGTGTAAGTACCCATGCCCATGAACACGGCATCGTATTCGGCGAGCAGTTGCTCCATGGTGATGTCTTTGCCGATTTCGGTATTGAGGCGGAACTCGATACCCATGCCGGTGAACACTTCACGACGGTGGCTCAGTACGGTTTTTTCCAGCTTGAACTCGGGGATACCGAAGGTCAGCAGGCCACCGATTTCCGGGTTCTTGTCGAACACCACCGGGGTCACGCCGCCACGCACCAGCACGTCGGCACAGCCAAGGCCCGCCGGGCCCGCACCGATGATCGCCACGCGCTTGCCGGTCGGCTTGACCTTGGACATGTCCGGGCGCCAGCCCATGGCGAACGCGGTGTCAGTGATGTACTTCTCCACCGAACCGATGGTCACCGCACCGAAGCCGTCGTTCAGGGTGCAGGCACCCTCACACAGACGGTCCTGCGGGCACACCCGGCCGCAGACTTCCGGCAGGGTGTTGGTCTGGTGCGACAGCTCGGCGGCGGCGAGGATGTTGCCCTCGGCCACCAATTTCAGCCAGTTGGGAATGAAGTTGTGCACCGGGCACTTCCATTCGCAATACGGGTTACCGCACCCCAGGCAGCGATGGGCCTGGTCGGCCGAGTGCTGGGGTTTGAAGGGTTCGTAGATTTCCACGAACTCTTTCTTGCGTTGACGCAACAGTTTCTTCTTCGGATCTTTGCGCCCGACATCGATGAACTGGAAGTCGTTATTCAGACGTTCAGCCATGTTAAAACCTCATCAAACTCTTCAGGCGCATATCACTGCGGGTTGGCACGGATGCTGGAAAGCAACGATTTCAGGTTGGCAGCCTTGGGCTTGACCAGCCAGAAACGACGCAGGTAATCATCGAGGTTCTCGGCGAGGTTACGGCCCCATTCGCTGCCGGTCTCCTCGACGTACTCGTCCAGCACGTGCTGCAAGTGGTTCCGGTAGGATTCCATGGCTTCGCCGCTGATCCGCTGGATCTCGACCAACTCGTGGTTGACCTTGTCGACGAAGGTGTTGTCCTGGTCGAGCACGTAGGCGAAACCGCCAGTCATGCCCGAACCGAAGTTGTAACCGGTCTTGCCCAGTACCGCGACAAAGCCCCCGGTCATGTACTCGCAGCAGTGATCGCCAGTGCCTTCCACCACGGTGTGGGCACCGGAGTTACGCACGGCGAAACGCTCACCGGCGGTACCCGCGGCGAACAGCTTGCCACCGGTAGCGCCGTACAGGCAGGTGTTACCGATGATGGCACTCTCCTGGCTCTTGTAGACGCTGCCTTTAGGCGGAACGATCACCAGCTTGCCGCCGGTCATGCCCTTGCCCACGTAGTCGTTGGCGTCGCCTTCCAGGTACATGTGCAGGCCGCCGGCGTTCCACACGCCAAAGCTCTGGCCAGCGGTACCCTTGAAGCGGAAGGTGATTGGCGCTTTCGCCATCCCTTGGTTGCCATGCTTGCGTGCGATTTCGCCGGAGATGCGTGCGCCGATGGAACGGTCGCAGTTGCAGATATCCAGGGCGAATTCGCCACCACTGGCGTCATTGATCGAGGAACCGGCCATTTCGACCATCTTCTCGGCCAACAGGCCTTTGTCGAACGGCGGGTTGCGATCCACCTGGCAAAATTGTGGCTTGTCTGCCGGGATGTGATCGCTCCCCAACAACGGCGTCAGGTCCAGGTGCTGTTGCTTGGCGGTCTGGCCTTCGAGGATGTCCAGCAGATCGGTGCGACCGATCAGCTCTTCCAGCGAACGCACGCCCAGCTTGGCCAGCCACTCACGGGTTTCTTCGGCGACGTAGGTGAAGAAGTTCACCACCATGTCGACGGTGCCGATGTAGTGATCCTTGCGCAGCTTCTCGTTCTGAGTGGCGACGCCGGTGGCGCAGTTGTTCAGGTGGCAGATGCGCAGGTATTTGCAGCCCAGGGCGATCATCGGCGCGGTGCCGAAACCGAAACTCTCGGCGCCGAGGATCGCGGCCTTGATCACGTCGAGGCCGGTTTTCAGGCCGCCGTCAGTCTGCACACGGACCTTGCCGCGCAGGTCGTTGCCGCGCAGGGTCTGGTGAGTTTCGGCCAGGCCGAGTTCCCAAGGTGCGCCGGCGTACTTGATGGAGGTCAGCGGGGATGCACCGGTACCGCCGTCGTAGCCGGAGATGGTGATCAGGTCGGCATAGGCCTTGGCCACACCGGCGGCAATGGTGCCCACGCCCGCTTCCGCTACCAGTTTCACCGAGACCAGCGCCTGCGGATTGACTTGTTTCAGGTCGAAAATCAGCTGCGACAAGTCTTCAATCGAGTAGATGTCGTGGTGCGGCGGTGGCGAAATCAGGGTCACGCCAGGCACTGCATAACGCAGCTTGGCGATCAGGCCGTTGACCTTGCCGCCTGGCAGCTGGCCGCCTTCACCGGGCTTGGCGCCCTGGGCAACCTTGATCTGCAGCACTTCGGCATTGACCAGGTATTCCGGGGTCACGCCGAAACGGCCAGTGGCAACCTGCTTGATTTTCGAGCTCTTGATGGTGCCGTAGCGCGCCGGGTCTTCACCGCCTTCACCGGAGTTGGAACGCGCACCCAGGCGGTTCATGGCTTCGGCCAGGGCTTCGTGGGCCTCTGGCGACAGAGCGCCGAGGGAAATACCGGCGGAGTCGAAGCGCTTGAGGATCGATTCCAGCGGCTCAACTTCGCTGATGTTCATCGGCGTGTCCAAGGTCTTCACCTTGAACAGGTCGCGGATCATGGACACCGGGCGGTTATCCACCAGCGAGGTGTATTCCTTGAACTTGGCGTAGTCGCCCTGCTGCACGGCGGCTTGCAGAGTGCTCACCACGTCCGGGTTGTACGCGTGGTATTCGCCACCGTGCACGAACTTGAGCAGGCCGCCTTGCTGGATCGGCTTGCGCGCGCTCCAGGCTTCGGCGGCCAGGGCTTTCTGTTCGGCTTCGATGTCGACGAAACGCGCGCCTTTGATACGGCTCGGCACACCACGGAAGCTCAGGTCGCAGACTTCTTCGGACAGGCCGATGGCTTCGAACAATTGAGCACCGCGATAAGACGTGACGGTGGAGATGCCCATCTTGGACAGGATCTTCAACAGGCCTTTGGTGATGCCTTTACGGTAGTTCTTGAACACCTCATAGAGGTCGCCCAGCACTTCACCGGTACGGATCAGGTCGCCCAGCACTTCGTACGCGAGGAACGGGTACACCGCCGAGGCGCCGAAGCCGATCAACACCGCGAAATGATGCGGGTCGCGGGCGGTGGCGGTTTCGACAAGGATGTTGGAGTCGCAGCGCAGGCCTTTTTCGGTCAGGCGGTGGTGCACCGCGCCGGTGGCGAGCGAAGCGTGGATCGGCAGCTTGCCTGGGGCAATATGGCGGTCGGTCAGCACGATCTGGGTACGACCGGCGCGCACAGCTTCTTCGGCCTGGTCGGCGACGTTGCGCACAGCGGCTTCAAGGCCGAGGCTCTCGTCGTAGTTCAGGTCAATGATCTGGCGGTCGAAACCTGGACGCTCCAGGGTCATCAACGAACGCCACTTGGCCGGGGAAATAACCGGCGAGCTGAGGATCACGCGGGAAGCGTGCTCAGGCGATTCCTGGAAGATGTTGCGCTCGGCACCGAGGCACACTTCCAGGGACATCACGATGGCTTCGCGCAGCGGGTCGATCGGTGGGTTGGTCACCTGGGCGAACTGCTGGCGGAAATAGTCGTACGGCGTGCGCACGCGCTGGGACAGCACAGCCATCGGCGTGTCGTCGCCCATGGAGCCGACGGCCTCGTAACCTTGCTCGCCGAGCGGACGCAGCACTTGGTCGCGCTCCTCGAACGTGACCTGGTACATCTTCATGTACTGCTTGAGCTGGTCAACGTCATAGAAAGCCGAACCGTGGTCGTTGTCTTCCATGGTCGCCTGGATGCGCAGGGCGTTCTTGCGCAGCCATTGCTTGTACGGGTGACGGGACTTCAAGCGGTTGTCGATGGCGTCGGTGTCGAGGATCTGCCCGGTTTCGGTGTCCACGGCCAGGATCTGGCCAGGGCCAACGCGACCTTTGGCGATGACGTCTTCAGGCTTGTAGTTCCACACGCCGATTTCCGACGCGAGGGTGATGAAACCGTTGGTGGTGGTGACCCAGCGCGCCGGGCGCAGACCGTTACGGTCGAGCAGGCACACCGCATAGCGGCCGTCGGTCATGACCACGCCAGCCGGGCCGTCCCACGGTTCCATGTGCATCGAGTTGTACTCGTAGAATGCACGCAGGTCCGGGTCCATGGTCTCGACGTTCTGCCACGCAGGCGGAATGATCATGCGCACGCCGCGGAACAGGTCGATGCCGCCGGTGACCATCAGTTCGAGCATGTTGTCCATGCTGGAGGAGTCGGAACCGACGCGGTTAACCAGCGGGCCGAGCTCTTCCAGGTCCATCAGATCGTTGGCGAACTTGGTGCGACGGGCCACGGCCCAGTTGCGGTTGCCGGTGATGGTGTTGATCTCGCCGTTATGGGCGAGGAAGCGGAATGGCTGGGCCAGCGGCCATTTCGGCAGGGTGTTGGTGGAGAAGCGCTGGTGGAACACGCAGATCGCGGTTTGCAGGCGCTCATCGCTCAGGTCTGGATAGAAGGCGGTCAAGTCCGCCGGCATCATCAGGCCTTTATAGATGATGGTCTTGTGGGAAAAGCTGCAGATGTAGTGGTCGGCATCGGCGGCGTTGGCCACGGACGAGCGACGACGGGACGTGAACAGCTTGATTGCCATGTCCTGGTCGCTCAGGCCGTCACCGGCGATGAACACTTGTTCGATCTGCGGCAGGCGCTCCAGGGCCAGGCGGCCGAGCACGCTGGTGTCGATTGGCACTTTGCGCCAGCCGACCAGTTGCAGGCCGGCAGCGACGATCTCGCGGTTCATGTTCTCGCGAGCGGCTTCGGCTTTGACCGGGTCCTGGTTGAAAAACACCATGCCCACGGCGTACTGCTTGGGCAGGTCGACAGCGAAATGCTCTTTGGCGACCGCGCGCAGGAATTGGTCGGGCTTTTGAATCAGCAAGCCACAACCGTCACCGGTCTTGCCGTCGGCGTTGATCCCACCGCGGTGGGTCATGCAGGTCAGGGCCTCGATGGCCGTTTGCAAAAGGGTATGACTGGGCTCGCCCTGCATATGGGCTATCAGGCCGAAACCGCAGTTATCCTTGAATTCATCGGGTTGGTACAGACCTGCTTTCATAGACACTTTCTCACCAGGCTGCCTCTTATACCGAGGCAAATTTCTTTTCAATTCAACCGGTTACCTTCCACGCCGAACGTACGCCGGCTTAGCGGGGGCAAAAGGGAGGTCATTGTACACACCGACACAGACGCTCACAAATTTAGCGACGAAATGTCGCAAATCTATGTCGCATTTATGAAAGGTTTAAAGCGATATGCTGTGCTAGTCAAAACTTTTTTAATTCTGACCGCTACGACTCAAAAGCTACTGTGACGCAGACACCACAAAGCGCGCGGCTTCTGGGAAGCTGCACGCACTTGAGGATTTTTTTGAGGTGCCGGGAGGGCGGCTTGGGTAAAGCCGCCGGATCTTCAGCGAGTTGCTGCCAGTTCTTGTTGAACGCTGGCAACAGTGCGAGGCCAAGGTTTACCAGCCTGAACCTTCGCTGGCAAGGATTTGATCGCAGAATCAGCTGCTGCACGGCTGGAGAAGTTGCCGTAGGTGATCACGTAAAGAGGCTTGCCGTTGAGCACTTTCTTGAAATAACGGTACTCGCCGCCCTGCTCTTTCACGAAGGCCTGAGCGTTGGCTTCGGAGCTGGTGCCGAGGATCTGCACCACGAAGTTACCGGTCGGCTGGCTGGCGTACCAGCTGCTGCCGGCGGCGCCTGCTTTGGCGACAGTGGCAGGTTTTTCCGCAGGCTTGGTCACCGGCGCGGGTTTGGCTGCTGGAGCAGGCGCTACGGGCTTGGTGACAGGTGCAGGCTTGGCAGTCGCGATAGTTGGCGCTGGCGTCGGCACTGCGGCTGGCTTGGCGGCCGGCTGACCCGCTGGCACACCCGCAGGTGGCGCGGTGGTAGTCACGGTCGGCGGTGTAGCGCTGGAGCCCTCTACGGGCACGCCGTCGTCGCCTTCGGAGATGCCACCGGCTTCTTCGGCGAGTGGGCCGCGCATCACAGGCTGACCAACCATTGGCAGGTTGGTCGGTTGGCCGGAATTGGCGAACTCGACATTCGGCGTGGGTTTACCCAGTGGCAACTGCGCCTGTTCGGTTGGCGCGCTGGCGGTGGTCGGCGCCTTGTTGCGACCCGGGATCAACCAGGCGGCGGCAACAGCGACCACGACAACGGCAGAAATCGCCAGTACGTGCTTCTTAGGCATAGTGAACCCCATCTTTGGACGCTTGACCGCAGAGCGGCTGGCAATCATGGCTTCGATCATTGCATCGCGGGCAACCTGGTTGATGGTGCCAGGCCAGCCGTCGGAGCTTTCGTGAATATCAGAGATCTGATTTGCCGTGAAAAGTTCGATACCGGCCCCGGCGCCTTCGAGGCGTTGAGCCAGGTATTCACGGGTTTCTTCCTCTTCGTACGGCTGCAGTTCGATGACGTGGAACAGCTCCTGATCACCACTGATCTGCTCCAGATCGGCGATCAGCGACGACTCACCGAACAGGAACACATGGGGACGACCTTCCGGCGTACCCGCCGCCAGCGCCAACAGCGCTTCCAGTGCGGATTCGTCGAGCTGCTCGGCGTCATCCACCAGCAGGTAGACTTCCTGGCCGGTCAGGCCAAGTTGCACGATTTGTTTGAGAATCGCGCTCGGCTCAGCAGTGGATACGTCCAGGGCCTGGGCAACCTGGCGCAGCACGCCGGCCGCATCACCGGCACCACGGGCAGACACCACCACGCTCTGTACCGATTGTTTGTTGGTGCTGGCAACCAGGGCCTGGCGCAGCAAGGTCTTGCCGCTGCCCAACGGACCGGTCACGACCAGCAGTAGCTGGCTGTAGCGCGCCAAGTGGTGCAGCTGCCCGAGCACCGGCTTGCGCTGGGCCGGGAAAAATTTGAAACCAGGCACCCGTGGAGCAAAAGGGTCGTGGCTTAACTGGTAATGGCCGAGGAACGCCTCGTCGGCATGCAAACTAGTCATCGGGATCTTATTAACCTTTAAGCTGGGCCAGGGCGCGGTAATCCGCTCCCAGCGTGGCCTGTAAAATCTCTTTCGGATAATCGTCGGTCACTAACGCTTCGCCCATGCGGCGCAGCAGCACCAGTCGTAGTCGACCGTCGATCACTTTCTTATCTATCGCCATGTGTTCGAGAAAGTCGGCCTCGGTCATCTCCTCAGGCGGAATGACCGGCAAACCGGCGCGCTGGAACAGGCGGATACCGCGATCACGCTCCTGGGCGCTGATCCAACCCAGGCGTTGCGACATCTCAAGTGCCATCACCGTGCCAGCCGCTACAGCCTCCCCGTGCAACCACACACCATAGCCCATGTGCGTTTCGATCGCATGGCCGAAGGTGTGGCCGAGGTTCAAAGTGGCCCGTACACCGGATTCCCGTTCGTCGGCATTCACCACCAGCGCCTTCGCGGCACAGGAGCGGGAAATCGCTTCGGTGAGCGCCACCTGGTCGAGGCCGCGCAAGGCGTCCACGTGTTCTTCCAGCCAGGTCAGGAACGGCTCGTCGCAAATCAGCCCGTACTTGATGACTTCCGCCAGGCCCGCCGACAGCTCGCGTGGTGGCAGGGTGTTGAGGGTCGCGGTATCGATCAGCACGGCTTGGGGCTGATAAAACGCGCCTACCATGTTTTTGCCAAGCGGATGGTTGATACCTGTCTTGCCGCCCACCGACGAATCGACCTGGGACAGCAGGGTGGTCGGCACCTGAATAAAGTCCACGCCACGCTGGTAGCAGGCCGCCGCAAAGCCGGCCATGTCGCCGATCACACCGCCGCCCAAGGCAATCACGGTGGTGCGACGGTCATGGCGCGCGGTCAGCAGGCCATCAAAGATCAGTTGCAGGGTTTCCCAGTTCTTGTGGGCTTCGCCGTCGGGCAAAATCACGGAAATCACTGAGTACGCCGCCAGGCTGCGGCTCAGACGCTCAAGATACAGCGGCGCGACCGTTTCGTTGGAGATGATCGCCACTTGCCGCCCGGCAATATGCGGTGCGAGCAACTCGGGCTGGTCCAACAGACCTTCGCCAATATGGATCGGGTAGCTGCGCTCGCCTAGATCGACCTTAAGTGTCTGCATGTGTCCCCGCGTTGAAGATGTGTTGACGACCGGCAACGTCGAGACCCGACGTCGCCTGATGGCTCTACGCCACACCCTGCAGGGTGATAGCGCGCCGCCGAGAATAGCGCATTTCGGGCCTGGCTTTAACGGGGTGGCAGCCGTTGCAGGCGCTCAAGAATGTCGAGGACCACCATGCGAGGCGGCCGCTCATCGGTTTCCACCACCAGATCGGCGATTTCCCGATACAGCGGATCGCGCAGCGTGAGTAGGTCCCGCAAGGTTTTTTCCGGGTTGGCCGTGCGCAGCAACGGGCGATTACGATCACGGGCGGTGCGGCCTACCTGCTGCTCGACCGACGCATGCAAATAGACCACCCGACCACCGGCATGCAGCGCCCGACGATTTTCATCGCGCATCACCGCGCCACCGCCGGTGGCCAATACCACGCCGTCGCAGCCGCACAGCTCGGCGATCATCGCCTGCTCGCGGTCACGAAAGCCCAGCTCGCCTTCTTTATCGAAGATCCATGGGATATTGGCACCCGTGCGCAATTCAATTTCCTTGTCGGAATCTTTGAATGGCAGGCGCAGCTCTTTGGCCAGCAAACGGCCGATGGTGCTTTTTCCAGCCCCCATCGGTCCTACAAGAATCAAATTTCGCACAGAATCAACGACTCACAGCAATCGCCTGGTTATTCATAATACGCGGAGTCAGGAATACCAGCAGCTCGGATTTTTTATCCGCCACCACATCGCGCCGGAAAAGGCGGCCAAGATACGGCACATCGCCCAAAAATGGCACTTTATCTACCACTTTGCTTTGGGTATTGGAGAAAACACCGCCAATGACGATCGTCTCTCCATCCTTGACCAACACCTTGGCGTTGACCTCGTTTTTCTTGATCGGCGGTACGTCGTTGAGTTTATTGAGGTAGTCGGGCTCATCCTTGGTGACTTTGACCACCATGATCACATGGTCATCGGGGGTGATTTGCGGGGTAACCTCCAATGAAAGGGAGGCCTCCTTGAACGACACCGACGTCGCACCTTGGGAGGTGGATTCCTGGTAGGGAATTTCCGTGCCCTTCAGAATGCGCGCGGTTTCCTTGTCGGAGGTGACCACCTTGGGCTGTGAGACGATTTCTCCATTGCCGGTTTTCTCCATGGCGGTCAGTTCCAGGTCGAGCAGCAGGTTGTCGGTGATATACGCAATGCCCAGGCCGGAGCTACCAGTAAGCGAACCCAGATCTACGAACGGCGAGCTGGGTGCATTTTCAGGAGTTTGGGCACCGTCCGACTGAGGCTTCTGAATACCTCCGGCGGCCCAATTCCCTCGATTGAGGCGACCTCCCCAGCGCGCGCCCAGGCTTTTGTCGTAGTCGACGTTGGCCTCGACAATCCGCGCCTCGATCATCACCTGGCGCACCGGGATATCCAACTGCGCCACGATCCGGCGCAGCTCTTCCAAACGCTCGCCGGTCTGGTAGGCAATGATGTTGTTGGTGCGGTCATCTACGGCCACCGAACCGCGCTCATCCGTCGTGCCTTCAAAGCCGTTCACCGACTGGAACAGCTTGGCCAGGTCCGCCGCCTTAGCGTAGTTGACCTGCAATAGTTCACGCCGCAGGGGCGCCAGGTCGGCCATCTGCTTGCGCGATTCCAGCGTGAGCAATTCACGAGCGGCCAACTCCTCGGCGGGCGCCACCAGTAGCACTCCGGCCTTTATCCGTTTATCCAAACCTTTAGTTTGCAGCACAAGATCCAGCGCTTGATCCCAGGGCACATGCTTGAGGCGTAGGGTGATGGAGCCCTGCACATCGTCGCTGACCACCAAGTTGAGGCCGGCCACATCGGCGATTTGCTGCAATACGGCGCGCAGACCAATATCCTGGAAGTTGAGGCTCAGCTTTTCACCTGTATAGGCGCCCGACACCGCATTCCCGGGAGGCGGTAGCTGGATAAGATCCACACGATTGGGCACAGCAACAGCCATCGGTGCCGTGAACGCTATCCATAGCGCCACACCGAAGGACGAGAAAGTCCTTTTCATTGTTTGATTCCGTTATGAGTGGAGGTTTAATACGAGGGTTCGCGGGCGCTCCAGCCATGCGCCCTGTTCATCGGGAAACAACTCGACCAGCTCGATATGGCCGTCATGAATCGCTGTGATTCGACCATGATCCGGCCCGAGGTAATCGCCGACCGCCAGGCGATGCAACGTAGAGGCCTGGCGCAGCAGGACGAAAGTCTGCGCCCCGCGGGACAACGTGCCGACCATGTCGAACTGATCCACAGAGAGACCTTCCAAGGCTCCACGCGAACGAGCCAGGTCTGGGGCAACAGCCGCCCGTCCACGCGAGTGATCGACGTGCAAGGCAAGGAGCTGGAACGGATCACGTAGACCGGAGGCGTCGTAGACAAAGGGTTGTTCTTGCAGGGCTGGCGCGCCCCGTTTAACGCTTTTCTGGCTACGCCAATAGCTCTTGGCCAGCAGATCAAGCCGCAGTAGCTTGCCATCACTTCGGAGAGCAACGTCATGCACCGTAGCGATGCGCGAGAGGCCACCTAGGGCACTCAGAAACGTCGCCAGGTCGTGATAGGCTCCGGTGACGCCGACCTGGACAGGCTGTTCGTTATAGAGCGGCCGAGACAGCTCATCCAACGGCGTGACGCTCTCTATCACCAACCCATTAGCCAGTGCTAACCGAGCGATGTCCTCCAGCAAGCCGGGCACCTCGGACTCACCAGGCAATTGCTGAAGAAGCCCGCTGACCTTTTCCTGCATCAGTTGGAACTGGCGAGCCTGGTCTTCAAGATCCGCGGCCACGTCAGTTTTTTCCGCGCGTTGCTGCTGCAGGGCAACACCTTGAACCTCGACCTGTCGCAATCGCTCCCGTGATGAGCTCAGGTATAGAAGGTCACCCACCACCAGCACTATGCCGGCCAGCGCACAGCCCAGCAGGACTTTGCCAGGTAAGGGCCATTTTGCAGCGTTGTGAGTCAGCGCGGAAAATTCGAGCCTGGGCAGGCTCATGGCTGGGCCTCGGAGGATTCTCCCTGGCGTACCATCAACTGGAATTCGTTGGTGCCGCGAGCGCCGTCGGCTCGCACATGTTGCAGGCGCGTAGAGTGTGCACCTTCGGAGGCTTCCAGGCGGCGCATCAACTGGGCAATGTCCTGGCTGGATTCAGCGCTGCCACTGATACTCACCGTATCGCCTTTGGCGACGACCTCATGCAAATGCACGCCATCAGGGACCGCACGGGCCAACTGATCGAGCAGTTGTGCGCCGGCGGAGCGATTATCGTGCAAGTCTTGTACGACCTTCATGCGTTCCGCCAGTTGCTGGCTTTGCACCTGAAGGTCATCAATGGTCTTGATACGCGAGTCCAGCACGGCGACGTCCTTGCTCGCATGATTATTGCGCGTCACCTGCCGGTCGATCGCCTGGTCGATCACCTGATCCGCCAGCCACACCGCCGCAAGCGCCACGCAGGCAAACGCCGCCAGCAGCATCAGGAAATATTTACGCCGCCGTTCCGCCAGCGCCTGGCGCCAAGGCAAAAAATTGATTCGTGTCATCCAGCGAAACTCCTCAGGGCCAACCCGCAAGCGACTCCCATCCCAGGGGCATCGACGACCCACTGTGTACCATCAACTCGATGGCCAAGTGTGAAGCTGGCGAAATCCTGACTGCAAGCGTGCGCCAATGCAAACTCTTCGATGTCCACGACACTGGTCGCCAACCCAGCCAGCGCCAAAACGGCTTCACGGGCCTCGACGTGCTCCTTGAGACAGGCTGCCAGCAATACCTCGACCCGCGCTGCCCCCTGCGCCGAAATGCCCTGAACCTGAAAATCCAGTGCCACTTCATCCAGCGGATAAGGAATGTATTGATCTGCTTCCATCTGAATCCTCCAGGCCATTTCGTCATCACTCAGCCCTGCAGGCATTTCAATTACCCGAGTAATCACCGAAGGCCCCGCAACGGCAACAGCCGCCCGCTTGGCCGACGTGCCAAGCCGAGACAGTGCGATGTAAAGCGCCTGCCCAATACCTTCCAGGTCCAGCAGGGTGCCATCGACTACCGAATGGGCAGACAGCGCCTGTGTGGCGTAGCTTTGCACGGTGTAACCGCTGGCTGAACGACTGATTTCAACCAGCTTGATCCCCGCTTCATTGATGTCGACGCCCAGGACGGTGTCGTCTTTTCGCCTGAAAAATCCCTTTTCCATAAAACTCCCCAAAACTTTCCCTGTCATAACGCCTGATTGCGGCTGGGCGCCGCGCATTCGGTCGGCATGTTGAAGTGGCGCGAATGACGCCCCAACCCGAAAAATGCTTTAATGCCCAGCGTTTTTTCCCGCTTTTTCTCTGCTGCCCGGGTCGATCCATCGTTTGCCATGCATGCCCCGACGCCTAACTCATTCTTTTCTCTGGAAATCCAAAAGCCTTGATTCGTCTGCTGAAGTTTTTCGGGTACTCCATTGTCGCGATCGTCTGCGGGCTACTGCTCGTACTCAGCGGGGCCTACCTCTACCTTAGTCCGGGTTTACCCTCCGTAGAGGCACTCAGAAGTATCCAGTTGCAGATTCCTTTGCGGGTCTACAGCAGCGATGAAAAACTGATCGCGGAGTTCGGCGAAATGCGCCGCACACCGATCCGTTTTGCCGACATTCCGCCCAATTTCATCAGCGCCCTGCTGTCAGCCGAAGATGATAATTTTGCCAACCACTATGGCGTCGACCCCAGCAGCCTGGTTCGCGCCGCCACACAATTGGTAAAAAGCGGACACATTCAATCCGGCGGCAGCACCATCACCATGCAGGTGGCGAAGAACTTCTTCCTCACAAGCGAACGCAGCTTTTCGCGTAAAGCCACCGAGATCCTGCTGGCATTGCAGATCGAGCGTCAGCTGACCAAGGACGAGATCCTTGAGCTTTACGTTAACAAGATCTACTTGGGCAACCGCGCCTACGGCATCGAAGCCGCGTCCCAGGTGTACTACGGCAAGTCCATTCGCGACGCCAGCCTGGCGCAGATGGCGATGATTGCCGGCCTTCCAAAGGCGCCTTCGCGCTTCAACCCACTGGCCAACCCGGCGCGCAGTAAAGAGCGCCGCGACTGGATCCTTGGGCGCATGTACAAACTGGGCAAGATCGACCAAGCCGCTTATGAAAGCGCGATAGCCGAACCACTGAACGCCAGCTATCACGTACCGACACCGGAAGTGAACGCACCCTATATCGCTGAAATGGCACGTGCGGAGATGGTCGGCCGTTATGGCAGCGAGGCCTACACTGAAGGCTTCCGCGTGACGACGACGGTTCCGAGCAACTTGCAGGACATCGCCAATGACGCAGTGCATTCCGGCCTGATCACTTACGACCAGCGCCACGGCTACCGAGGCCCTGAATCGCGCTTGCCGGGCAAAACCCTGAGCGCCTGGACGACCGAGCTGGGTAAACAGCGCGCGATCAGCGGGCTGGAGCCGGCCATCGTCACCCAGGTGAAGAAAGATGGCCTGCAGGTACTGACACGCACCGGCGAAGCCCACGTAGCCTGGGACAGCATGAAGTGGGCACGCCCGTTCCTGAACACCAATAGCATGGGCCCGATGCCCAAGCAGCCGTCAGACGTCGCGCAAGTGGGCGACCTGATCCGCGTGCTACGTCAGAAAGACGACAGTCTTAAATTCAGCCAAGTACCGCTGGCCCAAGGTGCGCTGGTCTCGTTGGACCCGCAGAACGGTGCAATCCGCGCCCTGGTGGGTGGCTTCGCCTTTGAGCAGAGCAACTACAACCGTGCCACCCAGGCCAAGCGCCAGCCGGGATCAAGCTTCAAGCCGTTTATCTATAGTGCCGCACTGGATAACGGCTACACCGCCGCCAGTCTGGTCAACGATGCACCGATCGTGTTTGTCGACGAGTACCTGGACAAGGTCTGGCGCCCGAAAAACGACACCAACACGTTCCTTGGCCCTATCCGTATCCGCGAGGCGTTGTACAAGTCGCGCAACCTGGTGTCGATCCGCTTGCTGCAGGCGATGGGCGTCGGCAAGACCATCGATTACATGACGCGTTTTGGCTTCAGCAAGTCAGACCTGCCTCCTAACCTGTCCCTGGCGCTCGGCACGGCAACCCTCACGCCGATGGAAATTGCCACCGGCTGGAGCACGTTTGCCAACGGCGGCTACAAAATCGCGCCGTACCTGATCGACAAGATCGAAAGCCGCAATGGCGACACCCTGTTCACCGCCAACCCACCGCGCGTGCCGGGTGATGTGGTCAACGGCGTGGCGGCCACTGACGGGTTGGCAGCGCCGAGCAACGGCGGTATTACCATCGAGCCGACACCAGGCGCCTCGCCAGCCGTAAACACCGCTGCAACCGAACCACAGGCACCTGCCGTGGCCGAGCGCATCGTGGATGGCCGCACGACGTATATCCTCAACAGCATCCTCGAAGACGTGATCAAGAAAGGCACCGGACGCCGCGCACTGGCCTTGGGCCGTGCGGACATCGCGGGCAAGACCGGTACCACCAACGAATCCAAGGACGCCTGGTTCTCCGGCTATAACGCCGACTACGTGACTACCGTGTGGACCGGCTATGACCAGCCCGAAAGCCTCGGTCGTCGAGAGTTCGGTGGCACCGTCGCACTGCCGATCTGGATGAGCTACATGGGCGCAGCCTTGAAAGACAAACCGCTGCATACCCAGCCGGAGCCGGAAGGCATCCTTAGCCTGCGGATCGACCCGGTGAGTGGCCGTGCGGCATCGCCAAGCACGCCGAATGCGTACTTCGAACTGTTCAAGAGCGAAGACACGCCGCCGTCGGTCAATGAACTGGGTAACGGCGTTGCACCGGGCAGCCCGCTGCCGGCAGATGAGGCGGCGCCGATCGACCTGTTCTAACGGAGTCTGTGTTTGAACACAGATCCAATGTGGGAGGGGGCTTGCCCCCGATACCAGTGGAGCAGCCAACTCATCAAGTGGCTGACACTCCGCCATCGGGAGCAAGCCCCCTCCCACCTTTGGTTCTGCGCAGGCCGTGTTTTTTTATAGCCACACAGCAAAAAGCCCCGACTCGCGAGAGCCGGGGCTTTTTGTTGGTGCGCTACAACGGCTTAGCCGTTGAACACATCATCCACGCTTTGCAGCGGGTAGTTCTTCGGATACGGCAGGGTGGCCACACCGGTCTCGATGGCGGCTTTGGCCACGGCATCGGAGATCAGGGTGATCAGGCGCTTATCCATTGGTTTCGGAATGATGTACTCACGACCGAATTCCAGCTTGGCACCACCGTAGGCATCGCACACGTCCTGAGGCACCGGCAGCTTGGCCAGTTCACGCAGGGCATTGGCGGCAGCTACTTTCATCTCTTCGTTGATGCGCTTGGCGCGAACGTCCAGGGCACCACGGAAGATGAACGGGAAGCCCAGAACGTTGTTGACCTGGTTCGGGTAGTCCGAACGACCGGTGGCCATGATCACGTCGTTACGAGTGGCGTGAGCCAGTTCCGGCGAGATCTCTGGGTCCGGGTTGGAGCAGGCGAATACGATCGGGTTGGCCGCCATGGACTTCAGACCTTCGGCGCTCAGCAGGTTCGGGCCGGACAGGCCGACGAACACGTCTGCACCGTCAAGGGCGTCAGCCAGGGTGCGCTTGGAGGACGGGTGGGCAAACATCGCCTTGTACTGGTTCAGATCGGTACGCTCGGACTGGATCACGCCCTTGCTGTCGACCATGTAGATGTTTTCCAGCTTGGCGCCCATGCTCACGATCAGCTTCATGCAGGAGATGGCCGCAGCACCGGCGCCCAGGCAGACGATTTTGGCATCGGACAGGGTTTTACCAGCGATTTCCAGGGCGTTGATCATGCCGGCCGCGGTAACGATCGCGGTGCCGTGCTGGTCATCGTGGAATACCGGAATGTCGCACTGTTCGATCAGGGCCTTTTCGATCTCGAAGCACTCAGGTGCCTTGATGTCTTCCAGGTTGATGCCACCGAAGGTGATGGAGATACGCTTGACGGTGTCGATGAAGGCCTGCGGGCTCTCGGAATCGACTTCGATGTCGAAAACGTCGATGCCGGCGAAGCGCTTGAACAGCACGCCTTTACCTTCCATGACTGGCTTGGAAGCCAATGGGCCGAGGTTGCCCAGGCCAAGAATCGCGGTGCCATCGGAAATCACTGCAACCAGGTTGCCCTTGCCTGTGTACTTGTACGCCAGCTCGGGATCACGAGCGATTTCACGTACGGGCTCAGCCACGCCGGGGCTGTAGGCCAACGACAGATCGCGGGCAGTGGCAGTGGCTTTGGTGAGCTCTACACTCAGCTTTCCTGGACGAGGATGGGCATGATATTCGAGAGCGGCAGTTTTCAAATCAGACATATCGGCATTCCGCTTTTACTGTTGGTCGACGGACCGCCGAGGATACTCGTGTCGTAAAGCCCCTACAAGACTGGGCAGTCACAGGTGTCAAGGCCCCGAAACGACGTACTTTAGTCTAAAGCCACGGTATACAAGGGCTAGACTGTTCACAATCGACATAAAAAATGTCTACAATTTTTTATTAAAACGTCAATTTAATCATGCTGGCGTCGGTCAGCGGCAACAGCCAACGCGCATGATCGTGTTTCAGGCCGCCGCGCTTGGAGCGATCCTGCACCCAACCCCGAGCCTCGACTACCTTGCCTTGCAGACCATTAAGCAGACCGACATCGAATGTGTGGGCCAGATCGGGTGCAATGCGTAATACCAGTGAACGCTCCAATTCTATCCAGATGCCACCTCGATTGCGTTCGATCTTGCTTACGCGGCCGCTGACCAAGGCAAAGCCGGATTGCTTGAGCTGCGCCACGGGCTGTATTGGCGATTGCCGCCAGAGGCCCAGACTTGCCTGACGGGCGCGGTTTTCAGCAGCTTGCTGGCAGGCGACGAGATCCACATTGGGCGCGACGCCCACCTGGAATCCAAGGCCCTCAGCCAGCAATTGCGCCTCCAGGTTCTCGCCATTGCCACCGTAAAGGTGGGCCAGGGTACGACCGTAATGATCTTTAGGCTCGCGCCCCGGCACCAGGCCGACGCGACCGCCGCTGGCCGCCACCAACGCCTGCAAACGCTGGCGAGCAGCGACAGAATAGGGCTCATCGGTTCGGCCCTTTTTGCCGGTCTCCGGCGCATTAAGGCCGATCATCCGCACGCTGCGGCCATCCTTGAGACGTACGGTATCGCCATCAACCACACGCTGCACCTCGACCTGGGACACGGACGTCGGTGCAGGGCAAAACACCTCGGCCTGAACAGCCGACAGCCAAATCCCAGGCACAAAAAAGGCGCCCGCAAGGGACGCCTTTTTCAACAGCTGGCAAAAGCCCATAAGGCCTTTGAGCCTTACTCTGCTGGAGTAGCAGGCTTCTTGCCGAAAGCACCAAAGCGATCTGCGAAGCGCTGTACGCGGCCGCCGGTGTCCAGAGTCTTCTGCTTACCGGTGTAGAACGGGTGGCACTCGTTGCATACGTCAGTACCCAGTGGCTTGCACAGGTTCGAGCGAGTTTCGAACTTGTTGCCGCAGCTGCAGGTTACTTCGATGGTTTCGTACGCTGGATGGATATCGGCTTTCATGGCACTTCCTCGGGCTAGCGTGCCGCCACTCGACACTATTGTCGAATACCGCACGTAATTAGGCCGCGGATTCTACCAGACCTTTTTAAACGCGCAAGCGGCCCTTGCGGCCGATTCCCAACATAAAAGCTCCTTTCATCAGAAAACCATGGCATACCCAAGCCTTGCCCTGTCTGCTAGGCTCCCGCCCTTCCTCATCACCCTCCTTATATGGAACCCCGCGTGCCCGACGCCATTTTGCGCCTAGCCCTGCCCTCGCCGCTGCGCCGCCTGTTCGACTACCGGGCCCCGGCCGGCGTGCTGCGAGCGCAATTGCAGCCAGGCATGCGCGTGCGTGTACCCTTTGGCCGACGGGAAATGATCGGCATTCTGATAGAAGTCGCCGATCACAGCGAAGTCCCGGCCGAAAAGCTCAAACCAGCCCTGGCCATCCTGGACGCCACCGCACCATTGCCGCCCGCGCTGTTCAAGCTGTGCCTATGGACCGCCCAGTATTACCAGCACAGCCTGGGCGACACCTTGAGCTGGGCGCTGCCGGTGCTGTTGCGTCAGGGAGAGTTGGCCGAAGCACGCCAGGAGCGTTTCTGGTCGACGGTGCCCGGTGCCCGTCTCGATGACCCGCGCATCGCCCGTGCCCCGCGCCAGCGTGAAGCCCTGGCAACCCTGGCCCAGCATCCACACGGCGTAGCGCATCAGCTATTGAGCAAGCTGATGCTGAGCAAGGACAGCCTCGACCTGCTGCTAGCCAAAGGCCTGGTGCAGGTGGAAATCCGCAAGCACGCCCCCGACCCGCGCCACGAACATTGGCTGGCCCAGCCGGAATTACCGCTGAACCCCGAGCAACGCGCGGCGTATGAAGCGATTCGCGCAGGTTTCGACAGTTTCCATGCGTTCCTGCTGGCCGGCGTCACCGGCAGCGGCAAGACCGAAGTCTATTTGCAGTTGATCCGTGAAACCCTGCAGGCCGGCAAGCAGGCACTGGTGTTGATCCCTGAGATCAACCTCGGCCCGCAAACCCTGGCGCGTTTCGAACAGCGCTTCAACGCTCGCATCGCGCTGGTGCACTCGGCGGTCAACGACCGTGAACGTCTCGAGTCGTGGCTGGCCGCGCGAGATGGCGAAGCTGACATTATTATCGGCACCCGTTCGGCGCTGTTTACGCCGATGAAAAACCCCGGCCTGATCATCATCGACGAGGAGCACGACGGCTCCTATAAACAGCAGGAAGGTCTGCGTTACCACGCCCGCGACCTCGCACTGGTGCGCGCGCGCCAGGAAGACATTCCGATTGTGCTCGGTTCGGCCACCCCATCCCTGGAAAGCCTGCACAACGCCTACACCGGCCGTTATGGGCTCCTACGCTTGAATGAGCGCGCCGGCGGCGCCAAGCAGCCTCGCTTCATGCGCCTGGACGTCAAAAGCCGTCCGTTGGACAGCGGCATTTCCGGGCCGATGCAGCAAGCCATCGGCCAGACCCTTGCCGCTGGTCAGCAAGTATTGGTGTTTCTCAACCGCCGCGGCTTTGCGCCGACACTGCTGTGCCATGACTGCGGCTGGATGTCTGAGTGCGAGCGCTGCGATGCGCGCATGACCGTGCACCAACGCCACGGCGAGCTGCGCTGCCACCACTGCGGCCATGTGGAACGTGTGCCTCGGCATTGCCCACAGTGCGGCAAGGTGGACCTGCGTCCGGTGGGCGCGGGCACCGAACGTGCCGAAGAGCGCTTGGGCATTCTGTTTCCGGATTACCCGGTACTGCGAGTCGACCGCGATAGCACGTCGCGCAAAGACGCGATGAATCAGCTGTTCGCCACTATTCAGAAAGGCCAGCCGTGCATCTTGGTGGGCACGCAGATGCTCGCCAAAGGGCACCACTTTCCACGGGTGACACTGGTGTCGATCCTGGATGCCGACGGTGGTTTGTTCTCCGGGGACTTCCGCGCCAGCGAGCGCATGGCGCAGTTGATCGTGCAGGTCGCGGGTCGTGCCGGGCGCGCGGAGGAGCCGGGCAAGGTGATTATTCAGACGCACCTCGCTGACCATCCTTTGCTGATCCAACTGACCGAACAAGGCTATTTTGCCTTCGCCGAACAAGCACTGAGCGAACGCCGTTCCGCCGGCCTGCCGCCGTTTGCGCACCTGGCATTGCTGCGAGCAGAAGCGCACAAGCCCGGCCAGGCCGAAGGTTTTCTTGATGAAGCATGCAGCGTCGCCGAAGGTTTACTGGGCGAACTGCGCCTGACCGGCATCGAACTGCTCGGCCCGGTGCCCGCGCCCATGGAGCGCCGCGCCGGACGCTATCGCGCTCAGCTACTCTTGCAGGCAACCTCACGCGCACCGCTGCATCGACTATTAAGTAGCTGGCTGCTTGCCCTGGAGCAAATGCCCAGCGGCCGACAAGTGCGATGGTCGTTGGATGTAGACCCGGTAGATTTGTATTAACCCAGGCCACAGGTCCCACGAAGGTTGGCAAGCCCGCCCTCGCCACGGATAATGCCCAGTTTTTCCACCTGCGCATCGCGCGCCGCCGCTTGCGGTCGAAAGAGAACACCATGAAAGACACCATTCGCCAGCTGATCCAACAAGCCCTCACCCAACTCGTCAACGAAGGTGTGTTGCCTGAAGGCCTGACGCCGGCGATCCAGGTGGAAAACACCCGAGACAAGACCCACGGCGACTTCGCCAGCAACATCGCGATGATGCTGTCCAAGCCGGCTGGCATGAAGCCGCGCGACCTGGCGGAAAAAATCATCGCCGCGCTGCCGGCTGATGAGAGTGTGACCAAGGCCGAAATCGCCGGCCCTGGCTTTATCAACTTCTTCCAAAACACCCAGGCCCTGGCTTCGCGGCTGGATACAGCCCTCGCCGATGCCAAGATCGGCGTACGTAAGGCCGGCCCGGCTCAGCGCGTGGCCATTGACCTGTCGGCACCTAACCTCGCCAAAGAGATGCACGTCGGCCACCTGCGCTCGACCATCATTGGCGATGGCGTGGCGCGGGTGCTGGAGTTCCTGGGCGACACCGTGATCCGCCAGAACCACGTGGGCGACTGGGGCACCCAGTTCGGCATGCTGATGGCTTATCTGCAGGAAAACCCGATCACCAGCAACGAGCTGTCGGACCTGGAGAACTTCTACCGCGCCGCCAAAAAGCGTTTCGATGAATCCGAAGAGTTCGCCGACCGGGCCCGTGGCCTGGTGGTGAAACTGCAGGCCGGCGACAAGGAATGCCTGGATCTGTGGGGCCGCTTCCGTGATATCTCGCTGTCCCACTGCCAGGAAATCTACGAGCTGCTCAACGTCAAGTTGACCATGGCCGACGTGATGGGTGAAAGCGCCTACAACGACGACCTGATCAATGTGGTCAACGACCTCAAGGCCAAGGGCCTGCTGGTCGAGAGCAAAGGCGCGCAGTGCGTGTTCCTCGAAGAATTCAAGACCGCCGACGGCGAGCCGCTGCCGGTGATCATCGTCAAGGCCGATGGTGGCTACCTCTACGCCACCACCGACTTGGCCGCCGTGCGCTACCGCAGCGGCGTGCTCAAGGCGGATCGCGCGCTGTATTTCGTCGACCAGCGCCAAGCCCTGCACTTCCAGCAGGTGTTCGAAGTGGCGCGCCGTGCGGGCTTCATCACCCACCCGATGCACATGGAACACATGGGCTTCGGCACCATGAACGGCGCCGATGGCCGTCCGTTCAAGACCCGCGACGGCGGCACCGTGAAGCTGATCGACCTGCTGAACGAAGCCCAGGAGCGCGCCTACAACCTGGTGAAGGAAAAGAACCCGGAGCTGGCCGAATCCGACCTGCGCAACATCGCCCGCGTAGTGGGGATTGGCGCGGTGAAATACGCCGACCTGTCCAAGCACCGCACCAGCGATTACAGCTTCAACTTCGAACTGATGCTCAACTTCGAAGGCAACACCGCGCCTTACCTGCTGTACGCCTACACCCGCGTGGCCGGTGTGTTCCGCAAGCTGGGCAAGGACTTCAGCGAAGTCGAAGGCCAGATCGTGCTGGACGCGCCTCATGAACAGGAACTGGCCGCCAAACTGGCGCAATTCGGCGAGGTGCTGAACAGTGTCGGCGAGAAAGGCACGCCGCATATCCTCTGCACCTACCTGTATGAAGTCGCCGGATTGTTCTCCAGCTTCTACGAGAACTGCCCGATCCTCACCGCCGACGACGAAGCCCAGAAGCAAAGCCGCCTGCGCCTCGCCGCACTGGCTGGACGGACCCTCAAGCAAGGCCTGGAACTGTTGGGCCTGGAAACTCTGGAGCGTATGTAAGTTGGCTGCCAAGAAAAAACCTGCACCCAAGCGCGGCGCCAGCCGCTACCAGGCCCCGGCGAAGAAGCCGATTCCGGGCTGGTTGTGGATGGCCATCGGCCTCACGGTTGGCGCGTTTATCGTGTTCCTGATGAAGCTGGACCCAGGCCAGGGCGATGACGTCAAACGGGTCAAACAGGAACAGCAGAAAGCCACGAAAATGGCTGAAGCTAACAAGACTGCACCGAGCCCAACGGCACCGGTAAAGCCGAAGTACGACTTCTATACGCTGCTGCCGGAATCGGAAGTGATCGTGCCGCCTGACGCCGTGCCGGAGAAAACCCTGCCGACGCCACAAGTGCCGACCACCCCGGTGACCCCAGCGGAAGCCGCGAAAATCGACACTGCGCGAGCCCAGGCAGCGCTGGCCGGGATTACTCCGCCGCCCGCACCACCGGTTGCGGAGACCAAAGCCGCACCTGTGACCAAGTTCTTCCTGCAAGCGGGCTCGTTCCCGAAACAGGCGGATGCGGATCGTGTGCGTGCGCAGATTATTCTGCTGGGCCAGACGGTGACGGTGGAGTCCGGCACTGTAAAGGACGCGACCTGGTATCGCGTCCTGGTGGGGCCGTTCAGCAACCGCGAACAGCTGACCGTGGCACAGAAACAATTGGCCGGCGCAGGGTTTAGCAACCTGTTGTTACAACAACGCCAGAGCCGCTGATTTCGAAGACACAACAGCATTAATGTGGGAGGGGGCTTGCCCCCGATGGCGGTGTATCAGTCACCAGATTCATTGACTGACACTCCGCCATCGGGGGCAAGCTCCCTCCCACATTTGGTTTTGCAGCGCTCTGAAATGTGTGTCAGACCGATAAACACCACTCGTCCGCCATAACCCCCTACGGTTGAAATCCCCCCCGCCACCCCCATATGAGTTTCCATCAGGGCATTTTCGCCCCGCTGCGTGGAGACTCTCCCCTTGACCACCATCGTTTCAGTACGTCGCCACGGCAAAGTCGTCATGGGCGGCGACGGCCAGGTTTCCCTGGGTAATACCGTGATGAAAGGCAACGCGAAGAAAGTCCGTCGCCTGTACCACGGCCAGGTGCTCGCCGGCTTTGCTGGCGCTACCGCCGACGCTTTTACCCTCTTCGAGCGTTTCGAAGGCCAGCTTGAGAAACATCAGGGCCACCTTGTGCGCGCCGCTGTGGAGCTCGCTAAAGAATGGCGCACCGACCGCTCCCTCAGCCGCCTGGAAGCCATGCTGGCTGTAGCAAACAAAGACGCTTCGCTGATCATCACCGGCAACGGCGATGTGGTTGAACCCGAGCACGGCTTGATCGCCATGGGCTCCGGTGGCGGTTACGCCCAGGCCGCGGCGAGCGCACTGTTGAAGAAAACCGACCTGTCGGCCCGCGAAATCGTCGAAACCGCCCTGGGTATCGCCGGCGACATTTGCGTGTTCACCAACCACAACTTCACCATTGAGGAGCAGGACCTCGCCGAGTAAGCCGTAGGCTTATTCCCGCTTGAGGCCGCCAAAAACTATGTCCATGACTCCCCGCGAAATCGTCCATGAACTCAACCGCCATATCATCGGCCAGGACGATGCCAAGCGCGCCGTTGCCATCGCGCTGCGTAACCGCTGGCGCCGGATGCAACTGCCCGAAGAATTACGCGTTGAAGTAACACCGAAGAACATCCTGATGATCGGCCCGACCGGTGTCGGTAAAACCGAAATCGCCCGGCGCCTGGCCAAGTTGGCCAATGCACCGTTCATCAAGGTCGAAGCGACCAAGTTCACCGAAGTCGGCTATGTGGGCCGTGACGTCGAGTCGATCATCCGTGATCTGGCCGACGCCGCCCTGAAGATGCTGCGCGAACAGGAAGTGACCAAGGTCAGCCACCGCGCCGAAGACGCCGCCGAAGAACGCATCCTCGATGCCCTGTTGCCACCGGCACGCATGGGTTTCAACGAAGACGCAGCGCCGTCGTCCGATTCCAACACACGCCAACTGTTCCGCAAACGCCTGCGTGAAGGCCAGTTGGATGACAAGGAAATCGAGATTGAAGTCGCCGAGGTCTCCGGCGTCGATATTTCCGCACCGCCTGGCATGGAGGAAATGACCAGCCAGTTGCAGAACCTGTTCGCCAACATGGGCAAGGGCAAGAAGAAAAGCCGCAAGCTCAAGGTGAAAGAGGCGCTCAAGCTGGTACGCGACGAAGAAGCCGGGCGCCTGGTGAATGAGGAAGAGCTCAAGGCCAAAGCCCTGGAAGCTGTCGAGCAGCATGGCATCGTGTTTATCGACGAGATCGACAAGGTGGCCAAGCGCGGCAATTCCGGCGGCGTCGATGTGTCCCGCGAAGGCGTACAGCGCGACCTGCTGCCGCTGATCGAAGGCTGCACCGTGAACACCAAGCTGGGCATGGTCAAGACCGACCACATCCTGTTTATCGCTTCCGGTGCGTTCCACCTGAGCAAGCCAAGCGACCTGGTGCCGGAGTTGCAAGGTCGTCTGCCGATTCGCGTAGAGCTGAAGGCACTGACCCCTGGCGACTTCGAACGCATCCTCAGCGAACCGCATGCGTCGCTCACTGAGCAGTATCGCGAGCTGTTGAAAACCGAAGGCCTGGGCATTGAGTTCCTGCCGGACGGTATCAAGCGCTTGGCTGAGATCGCGTGGCAGGTCAACGAGAAGACCGAAAACATCGGCGCGCGTCGCCTGCACACGTTGCTTGAGCGCTTGCTTGAGGAAGTGTCTTTCAGCGCCGGCGACATGGCCGGTGCGCAGAATGGCGAGGCGATCAAGATCGACGCCGAATACGTCAACAGCCACTTGGGCGAATTGGCACAGAACGAAGACTTGTCGCGGTATATTCTGTAAGCCTCACACAGAACTGCTTTGCTTCAAATGTGGGAGGGGGCTTGCCCCCGATAGCGGTGGATCAGTCAGCTTATCTATAGCTGACCCACTGCAATCGGGGGCAAGCCCCCTCCCACATTTTTAAGCCGGTTTATTCAAGAGCACCTCATATGGCCAAGTTTCCTACTGCTGTAAACCTGCACAAAACCTCAAACACCCTCGGCCTCACCTACGGGCCCGACGAGGTATACCAACTTCCAGCCGAACTGCTGCGCACGCACTCGCCTTCCGCCGAGGTCCAGGGCCACGGCAAACCCATCCTGCAATTCGGCAAGCTCAACGTTAAGTTGATCAAAGTAGAACCGGCCGGTCAGTACGCACTGAAATTGACCTTCGACGATGGGCATGACAGCGGACTGTTCACTTGGGACTACCTCTATCAATTGGCCGTGCGTCAGGACGCGTTGTGGACCGATTATCTCGCCGAGCTCAAAGCCGCCGGCAAAACCCGCGACCCGAGTCAGTCGGTCGTGCGGCTGATGCTCTAGTCCAGGCTTCTCGCTCATTAGAGGGCATTTTCTAATTTCATCTGTTTGAATGCCCTGTCGCGTGGTCAACGATTGGCCCGCTTGCGAAAAAAATTAAACTCGGGTAACCAATGGAACTGGCAAGTTCCCTGCATTTGACGATGCGGTATCAACGGTCACCCGAGTCGCAGTACCAGGCTTGTGTTGTGTATCGAAACTTGGTGCACGGCGGTACCCGGTACTCGTCTTTCGGACAATGGAGCGTCGTAGATGAGTAACAAGAACAACGATGACTTGAAACGCCAGGCCTCGGAAAACACCCTGGGGCTCAACCCGATCATCGCGTTACGCAAAAAGGATTTACTGGCCTCGGCCAAGATGGTGCTGACTCAAGCCATCAAGCAACCGTTGCACAGCGTCAAGCACGTCGCCCACTTTGGCGTTGAATTGAAGAATGTGATGTTCGGCAAATCGGAGCTGGTGCCAGAGAGCGACGACCGTCGCTTCCACGACCCGGCCTGGAGCCAGAACCCGCTCTACAAGCGCTACCTGCAAACCTACCTGGCGTGGCGCAAGGAACTGCATGACTGGATTGGCGACAGCAACCTGTCGGACCAGGACATCAGCCGCGGCCACTTCGTAATCAACCTGATGACCGAAGCCATGGCCCCCACCAACAGCGCAGCCAACCCGGCGGCAGTCAAACGCTTCTTTGAAACCGGCGGTAAAAGCCTGCTCGACGGCCTGTCACATTTGGCCAAGGACATGGTGCACAACGGCGGCATGCCGAGCCAGGTCAACATGGGCGCCTTTGAAGTGGGCAAGTCCCTTGGCACCACTGAAGGCGCGGTGGTGTTTCGCAACGACGTGCTGGAGCTGATCCAGTACAAGCCAATCACCGAGCAGGTGCATGAGCGCCCGCTGCTGGTCGTACCGCCGCAGATCAACAAATTCTACGTATTCGACCTGAGCCCGGAAAAGAGCCTGGCGCGCTTCTGCCTGCGCAACGGCCAGCAAACCTTTATCGTCAGTTGGCGAAACCCGACCAAGGCCCAGCGTGAATGGGGCCTGTCGACCTATATCGAGGCGCTCAAGGAAGCGGTCGATGTGGTCACGGCGATCACCGGCAGCAAAGACATCAACATGCTCGGCGCCTGCTCCGGAGGCATTACCTGCACCGCTCTGCTCGGCCACTACGCGGCGCTGGGTGAGAAGAAGGTCAACGCCCTGACCTTGCTGGTGAGTGTGCTGGACACCACCCTGGACACCCAGGTGGCGCTGTTTGTGGATGAGCAGACCCTGGAAGCGGCCAAGCGCCATTCCTACCAGGCCGGCGTGCTGGAAGGCCGCGACATGGCCAAGGTATTCGCCTGGATGCGCCCCAACGACCTGATCTGGAACTACTGGGTCAATAACTACCTGCTGGGCAACGAGCCGCCGGTGTTCGACATCCTGTTCTGGAACAACGACACCACACGTTTGCCGGCCGCCTTCCATGGCGACCTGATCGAACTGTTCAAAAACAACCCGCTGGTACGCGCCAACGCACTGGAAGTGTGCGGCACGCCCATCGACCTCAAGCAGGTCACGGCGGATATTTATTCACTGGCCGGTACCAACGATCACATCACACCCTGGCAGTCTTGCTACAAGTCGGCGCAGTTGTTTGGCGGCAAAGTGGAATTTGTGCTGTCCAGCAGCGGGCATATCCAGAGCATTCTCAACCCACCGGGCAACCCCAAGGCGCGCTACCAGACCAGCGACAGCCTCGCGGGCAAGCCTCTGGAATGGCAGGAGAACGCAACCAAGCACACCGATTCCTGGTGGCTGCACTGGCAGGTATGGCAGGCAGAGCGCGCCGGGAAGCTGAAGAAGGCGCCGACGACATTAGGCAACAAAACCTACGCCGCAGCCGAAGCGGCACCTGGAACCTACGTACATGAGCGTTAGATTGAAATGGGATCAAATGTGGGAGGGGGCTTGCTCCCGATGCAGGCGACACGGAGCGCCTGCTACACCGCGTTGATGCTATCGGGAGCAAGCCCCCTCCCACGTTGACCCAATACCTACCGGACTACCTCACAGGGCTTGAGCATGCCGCAACCGTTCATCTTCCGCACCATCGACCTGGATGGCCAGACCATCCGCACGGCGGTGCGCCCGGGCAAGCCTCACTTGACGCCGCTGCTGATCTTCAACGGCATCGGCGCCAACCTTGAGTTGGTGTTTCCGTTCGTCCAGGCCCTGGACCCGGACCTGGAGGTGATTGCATTCGATGTGCCAGGCGTCGGCGGCTCATCTACCCCCAAGCGGCCCTATCGTTTTCCCGGCCTGGCCAAGCTCACCGCGCGCATGCTCGACTATCTCGACTACGGCCAGGTCAACGCCGTAGGCGTGTCCTGGGGTGGTGCGCTGGCGCAACAGTTTGCCTACGACTACCCGGAGCGCTGCAAGAAACTGATCCTGGCAGCCACGGCGGCTGGCGCAGTGATGGTGCCGGGTAAGCCCAAGGTTTTGTGGCTGATGGCAAGCCCACGCCGCTACATCCAACCGTCCCATGTGGTGCGTATCGCGCCGATGATTTATGGCGGTTCTTTCCGCCGCGACTCGAACCTCGCCGCCGAACATGCGAGCAAGGTGCGATCTGCCGGCAAACTCGGTTACTACTGGCAGTTGTTCGCCGGGCTGGGCTGGACCAGCATCCATTGGCTGCACAAGATCCGCCAGCCCACCCTGGTGCTGGCGGGGGACGACGACCCGCTGATCCCCTTGATCAATATGCGCATGCTGGCTTGGCGCATCCCAAATGCGCAATTGCACATCATCGATGACGGCCACCTGTTCTTGATCACCCGGGCCGAAGCCGTGGCGCCGATCATCATGAAGTTCTTGGAAGAGGAGCGAATGCGTGCAGTGATTCATCCACGCCCGGCGGTGTAAGGACGCAACGCCGCGCAACTTGCCAGGAACCGACTATGGTTCTGAATTGGCGTGCCTGTTTGATGGCTAGACGAAGGAGTGTTGGCTCATGCGAGAAAGACCCGTGACGAACCCGGCGCCTACCCCTGCTGCGTTCATCAATGCGCAAAATGCGATCACCGGCCTCAGGGGCAGGGACTTGCTCTCGACCTTGCGCAGCGTCGCCGCTCACAGCTTGCGCAACCCGGTGCACACCGCCCGGCATGCCTGGGCCTTGAGCGGCCAGTTGGGTCGGGTGCTGTTGGGCGAGACCGTGCACGAGCCCAACCCCCATGACAGCCGCTTCAGCGATCCCACCTGGAAGCTCAACCCGCTCTACCGTCGAAGTCTGCAAGCCTATTTGAGCTGGCAGAAGCAGACACGTCACTGGATCGACGACAGCGCCCTGAGCGCCGATGACCGGGCCCGCGCACACTTCGCCTTCTCCCTGCTCAACGATGCCGTCTCCCCCTCCAACACCCTGCTCAACCCGCTGGCCGTCAAAGAGTTGCTCAACTCCGGCGGCAACAGCGTGGTGCGCGGTGTGGCCAATTTGTTCGAAGACCTGCTGCACAACAACGGTTTGCCACGCCAAGTGAGCAAGCACGCGTTCGAAGTTGGCAAGACGGTTGCCACCACCCCTGGCTCGGTGGTGTTTCGCAATGAGCTGCTGGAGCTGATCCAGTACAAGCCCATGAGCGAAAAACAGTACGCCAAGCCACTGCTGATCGTGCCGCCGCAGATCAACAAGTACTACATTTTCGACTTGAGCCCGGCCAACAGCTTTGTGCAGTACGCGCTCAAAAACGGACTGCAGACCTTTATGGTCAGCTGGCGCAACCCGGATGTGCGCCACCGCGAGTGGGGCCTGTCCACCTACGTTGCGGCGCTGGAGGAAGCGCTTAACGTATGCCGGGCAATCACCGGCGCCCGAGAAGTCAACCTGATGGGTGCCTGCGCCGGCGGCCTGACCATCGCCGCCTTGCAAGGCCACTTGCAGGCCAAGCGTCAGCTACGCCGCATCTCCAGCGCCAGCTACCTGGTGAGCCTGCTGGACAGCCAGATCGACAGCCCCGCCACCCTGTTCGCCGACGAGCAAACCCTGGAAGCCGCCAAACGCCGCTCCTATCAAGAGGGAGTGCTGGATGGGCGCGACATGGCCAAGGTCTTCGCCTGGATGCGCCCCAATGACCTGATCTGGAATTACTGGATCAACAACTACCTGTTGGGCAAGGAACCGCCGGCCTTCGACATCCTGTACTGGAACAACGACAACACGCGCCTGCCCGCCGCGCTGCATGGCGACCTGCTGGACTTCTTCAAGCACAACCCGCTGAGCCATCCCGGCGGCCTGGAGGTGTGCGGCACGCCCATTGACTTGCAAAAGGTCACCGTGGACAGCTTCAGCGTGGCCGGCATCAACGACCACATTACGCCATGGGACGCGGTGTATCGCTCCACACAACTGCTGGGCGGCGAGCGGCGCTTCGTGCTGTCCAACAGCGGGCATATCCAGAGCATCCTCAACCCTCCGGGCAACCCCAAGGCCAACTACGTCGAGAACCAGAAACTGAGCAGCGACCCACGCGCCTGGTACTACGACGCCAACCATGTCGAGGGCAGTTGGTGGCCGCAATGGCTGGAGTGGATCCAGCAGCGCTCGGGCGTGCAACGCGAAACCCTCACGGCTCTGGGCAACCAGAATTACCCACCGATGGAAGCGGCGCCGGGCACCTATGTGCGAGTGCGCTGAGCTCAACGATCACATTAAGAAGACTGGATGAAGACCCGCGACCGTATCCTTGAATGCGCCCTGCAGTTGTTCAACCAAAAGGGCGAGCCGAATGTATCAACCATGGAGGTGGCCAATGAAATGGGGATCAGTCCCGGCAACCTCTACTACCACTTCCATGGCAAGGAGCCGCTGATCATTGGGCTTTTTGAGCGTTTTCAAGGTGAGCTGGCGCCGTTGCTTGATCCGCCCGCAGACGCACAATTGAAGGCTGAGGATTACTGGCTGTTCCTGCACCTGATTGTCGAGCGAATGGCCCACTACCGGTTTCTGTTCCAGGACTTGTCCAACTTGGCCGGACGCCTACCGAAGCTTGCCAAAGGCATTCGCAACCTGCTTACAGCGCTCAAACGTACCCTGGCATCATTGCTGGCGCGATTGAAGGCAGCGGGGCAAGTGGTCAGTGACACGCAGGCACTGGGGCAATTGGTGGAACAGATCACCATGACCTTGCTGTTTTCCCTGGATTACCAGCGGATACTTGATCGCGAAGGCGAGATACGGGTCGTGGTGTACCAGATCATGATGCTGGTAGCGCCGCACCTGCTATTGCCGACACGGCTGACGACGGAGCGGTTGGCGCTGCGTTATTTGGATGAGCCCGTTTGACGGGCCGTCATCCCGGCTCGCCGAACTGGTAACTGAACTTGAAGAGTTCGCTGTCACTGCTAATGCCCAACTTGCGATACGCCGATTGCTTCTGCGTGCTGATGGTACTTGCACTACGCGAAAACTTCGCAGCAATTGAATTTACCGTCATACCATCGAGAAAACACCGCAACACTTCCTGCTCTTTAGGTGTTAGGCAAGCGTTCATTTGCAACGAAGTTGAAGGCTCCACTCTCGATTTCATATTGAGAACATCAAGTATTGATTGCATACCCTGCAGTGCGGGCACCATACACGGCTTCAAGTAAATCCGGCCTTGAGCAACCGTTCGAATTGCCGTCACCAGTTCGGTCAAGTTCTGGGTCTTGCCCAGTACCCCCCAACATCCTGCCTTCAAAGACAATGAAACCGTGGCAGGCGTGTAATGCGAACACACGATCAGTGGCCTGCACTGGCTGAAGCGCCTGCTCAGGGCCTGGATCAGGCTGAGGCCGTCGCTGTCCGATGGCGCCAGGACAAAGTCCATGACCACAACGTTCGGAGGTCGCCGAGTAAGCGCTTCCAGCAGTTCCCCAGCCGTGCCGAAAGAGCCGATCACATCAAGGTCAGGCGCAGCGCTCAAGCCCAGCTCAATTCCCTGCCGAACCATCTCATGGTCATCTAAAAGCATGACGGTGTACGTAGTGGGCATAGAAGTAGGCATACAAAAAACCCGCATAAGTAAATACAACACCGCACCTTTGAATACGCGTGCTGCAATTACGGTATACCCAGTTACAGGCAGGCATCAATACTACGGGGCAATAAGCGCAAGTCCTTCAGCACGCTCCTACAGAAAAACATTAGTCCTACAGAAAAGTCTTAAGCTAAAAAGTTTTCGAATAATTACGAAATAAAACTCAGCACTTTTCTATAGATGAAGTTCGCACTCCCAGACAAATTATGCCTTCCGCCATTCGAGTAGAACTCGAAACACACTTCAGGCGTCACGCCTTAACCTGCGGCGGGCTTCTTTTACAAATTCACGACTGGGATGACCATGAAAATCACCGCTCTTTCCCCTGTTGCGGCAGTACTCGCTTTGACTGCGGCACTGTCACAGCCGGCATTCGCCGCCAACGATGGCGTTATCAATTTCACCGGCCTGGTGACCGATGTGACCTGCACCGTCGAGGGCGCAGCACCTGGCACAGGCGCCGTCGTCAAAGACGTTAACCTGGGTGGCGTCTCTGCCTCTCGCTTGGCGACGGCGGGTAGTCGCGCCAACCTGACGGGTTTCACCATTCGCATTGGCGGGCCTGGCGAAGGCAGTTGCACCAATGGCCGTACCGCCATGGTGGCTTTCGACCCAACCAGCCCGGCCATTGACGTGGCCACCGGCCGCTTGAACATCGACGGCCACGATGATCCTTCCGACACCACCAATGCCAAGAACGTACAGGTAGAAGTAACCAATCGTGATGGCTCCCCGATCAATGTCTACACCGAGAAATCGGAGGGCGTGGTGATCGTCGACAACCAGGCGATTATTCCACTGGCAGCGCAGCTGTATGCCAGCGGTGCCGCCACCGAAGGCACGGTTAAAACCCGCGTCGGCTTCCTGATCGAATACGCCGAGTAAGAGGTGGACACGTCTGTACCCACAGACCTTGTACGCCCAGGACCTGCCATCGCCGCGCAGGTCCACTTCCAGCCTCGAAGAGACTTCAGATGATTAAACGAATGGCTCGCCGCGCCCTCGCCACCTGCGCTTTTGGGCTGATATCGCTGCACGCGCTCAGCACACAGGCGGGCGTGATTGTCCATGGCACGCGCGTGATCTACCCCGCAGAACAACAGGAAGTCGTTGTGCGGCTGGAAAACAAGGGCAGCCGCCCGGCGCTGGTGCAGGCCTGGCTGGATACCGGTGATCGACATTCAACGCCGGCGACTGCGCAGACCCCGTTCACCCTGACGCCGCCATTGTTTCGTATCGAGCCATATCAACAGCATGCCTTGCGCCTGCGCTATTCCGGTGAGCCGCTACCCGAGGATCGCGAAAGTCTGTTCTGGTTGAACGTACTGGAAGTACCACCGCTTTCCGCCGATGCCGCGCAAAACAACCAGATCGAATTGTCGTTCCGTACTCGCCTGCGGGTGTTCCTGCGCCCACAAGGGCTGGCATATCCCATCGCCAGCGCCGCGTCAAAACTGCAATGGAAACTGGTACCCCATGACAATGGCTTCGCCCTGCAAGCCACCAATCCCACGCCGTACCATATTTCAATCGCCTCGGTTGACTTGCTGAGCGAGGGCAAGCGCTTCAGTAAAGCCGCAAACAAAGCGGCCAACGACGGACTGTTACTGCCCGCCGGTGACGTAAAACTGTTTGCGCTGCCGCTGCTGCGTAATCGCCCCCACGACAAGCCCGAAGTCGAATTCACCACCGTCAGCGATTTCGGCGCCCGGGTGCGTCACTCCGCTGGCGTCGCACTGTCGTCCGCAGGATAACCCGTCGTATGAAAGCAACTTCGATTTCGCGCTGCTTAACCAGGTTCGCAGCGGCGCTCGCACTGCTCAGTCCGCCCATGGCGCAGGCGAGTGTCGTGATCAATAGCACACGGATTGTTTATCCGCAGCAGGACAAGGAAGTCACGGTAAGGCTCGAGAGCAAGAATCAGGCGCCCGTCCTGATGCAAGTGTGGCTGGACAAAGGCGACGAGTACTCGACGCCGGATGTGGACGACATACCGTTCGTTGTCACACCGCCGATCTTTCGCATTGAGCCGGGCAAGCAACACGTGGTGCGCCTGGCATACACCGGCGAAACGCTGCCATCGGTACAGGAAAGCCTGTACTGGTTCAACGTGCTGGAAGTGCCTTCTCAGGCCCCGAGCGCTGGGCAGAACAACCAGTTGCAACTCGCCTTCCGCACCCGGATCAAGGTTTTTTTCCGGCCACCCGACCTGCCCTCCGCGGTTGAGGCTGCGCCCGCAAAGCTGCAGTGGCGCAGCGTGACAACCGAGCGCGGCGTGATGCTGGAAGTGTATAACCCGACGCCCTATTACGTGAGCTTCGACAAGATCGAGGTCATCGCGAAGGGGCAGCGCCATGCCCGAGAACCCGCGGCATCGAGCGCCGACAACATGGTTTCGCCCCACGGCCGCAACCACTTCCAACTGACAGGGTTCAAGGCATTACCTGCGAGCGAGACGACCGTCGAATTCCAGACCCTCGACGACTTCGGTCTCACGATTTCGCACAGCGCCAAGGTGTCGTCATGACCGCCACGCCATAGCGACGCCAGGGCCTGCTCAGCGTCTCTTCAGTCCGCCCCTTCGGCCTTCTTGAGAATCAAACATGTCCGTTCAGTGCCCGTCCGTCGGGGCAGGGACGCGCTTTGCCGCAATTCGGACAACACCTATTCCTGTGGACGGTATCCATGCGTTCGAAAAAACCCGCCAGGACCAAAAACTGGCCCCTGTGTCCTCATCGATTGACGTTGATAACCCGTAGCCTCTTGTTGCTTGGAGGTGCCCACGCCGCAGGTGCACAGGGTGCCGAGCAGGTGATATTCAACCCGGCCTTTTTCCCCGACGGGGCGAACGGCTTGCAGATCGATCTTGCAAAGTTCAGTCAAGGCAACGTCGTCCTGCCCGGCACCTACCGCTCGGACGTTTACCTCAATGGCCAGTGGAGCGGACGCGAGTCCCTGACATTCAGCGCCATGGAAGGGCAAGACACGGCTCAACTGTGCCTGGAGCGGGAGGCGCTCATGAGGGTCGGTGTCGACATGGACGCCATCGAACAGGACGCCGCCGAGTCGGCATTGTCCAGCTGTGCCGATATCTCCAGCTACCTGCCCGGCGCCAGCAGCCGGTTCGACGCGGGTGAAAACCGCCTGGACCTGCAGATTCCACAGATCTACCTGGCGCGCAAGGCCCGTGGTTATGTCGACCCCAACCATTGGGACGGCGGTATCGACGCCGCCTTCGTGCGCTACAACGCCAACACCTTCCTGACCCAGGCCAACGGCAGGTCGGTCAGCTCCAATTACCTGGGTCTGAACACCGGGCTCAACCTGGGTGCATGGCACTGGCGTCACAACGGCAGTTACAGCCAGTCGACGGTGGGCTCCGGCTACCAGAGCAGCAGCACCTACGTGCAGCGTGAAGTGAGCGCACTGCAGTCTCAATTGATGGTGGGCGAAATCTACACGCCGGGTGAGCTGTTCGACAGCGTACGTCTGCGCGGCGCCAGCCTGTTCAGCGATGATCGGATGCTACCGGACTCCCAGACCGGTTTTGCACCGGTGGTGCGCGGCGTTGCCGAGACCAATGCACGGGTCACCGTGCGCCAGCGCGGCGTGCTGCTGGACGAGGTGACGGTCGCGCCCGGTCCTTTTGTGCTCAACGATTTATTCCCCACCGGATACGGCGGCGACCTGACCGTTACCATCACCGAGGCGGACGGCCGCAAGCGGGAGTTCATTGTGCCCTTCGCCGCCAACGCCAACCTGTTGCGCCCCGGTTATAGCCGCTACGCGCTGAGCATCGGCCAGCTTGATGAAATCGGCCTTCGGCACCCGCCCAACGTCATGCAAGCGACCTACCAGCACGGTCTCAGCAATGTGCTGACCGGCTACACCGGGACGATAGTGGGCCAGGATTACAACTCCCAGCTACTGGGCGCTGCGTTCAACACTCCAGTGGGCGCGCTGTCCGTTGACGTGACCCACTCGAATGCCGACCTGGCCGGGCATAGCTCGCGGGAAGGGCAAAGCCTGCAGTTGCGCTACAGCAAGAACTTCGCCTCCACCGGCACTCACTTCGCACTCGGTGCCTACCGTTACTCCACCGAAGGCTTCCTCAGCCTGGGCGACGCGGCACGGGTTCGCGACCTTGCCATCGACGGACTCAACCTGGAAAACGTATCGCGCCTGCGCGACAGGATGGACATCAGCCTTAACCAGAACCTGGGCAACGGTTCGGTCTACCTCACCGGCTCCTCGCAAAACTATTGGAATCGCACAAGCGGCAACCTGACCTTAACCGCCGGGTACAGCGGGGCCTGGAAGGGCCTTCATTACACAGTCAGCGCACAACGCACCCGGGACTTGCTCAGTGACCGTGTCGACAAGCAAGTGGACCTGACCTTGAGCCTGCCACTGGGCAGCGGCGCACGGTCCCCGACCCTGACCACCACGGCCTATCGCGGCGACCACAGCAGTGGGGAACGTGTGACCGTCGGCGGCAACCTGGGCGAACGCAACGAACTCAGCTACGGGCTGGCTGCCAGTCGGACTCACGGCAGCGGTAACAGCACGAGCGCCGACGTGAAATACCAGGCCAGTCACGGCGTGCTGTCGGCCGGTTATGGCCAGAGCAGCGACTACCGCGCCACTTCATTCGGCATGACCGGTGGCATCGTCGCCCACGCGGGCGGCGTGACCTTTGCCCCGGAACTGGGCGACACCATTGGCATCGTCCAGGCACCTGACGCACAGGGTGCACGGATCAACGGTAACCACAGCGCGCAGGTCGGCAAGAGCGGTTATGCCGTGGTGCCAAACCTCACTCCTTACCGCCAGAACGTGGTGGAGCTGGACCCCAAAGACCTTTCCGTAGACGTGGAACTCAAGACCGCCGCCCAGAACGTCGCTCCCCGTGCCGGTTCGGTGGTGAAGCTGGAGTTCGAGACGGTCAGCGGCCAGGCCTTGCTGATCACGGCAGTGCGCGAAGATGGCAGCCCATTACCGTTCGGTGCCGATGTCTTCGATGAAGACGGCGCCAGCGTAGGGGTGGTCGGGCAAGGCGGTAAGGCATTTGTTCGCGTGTCTCGTACCCACGGGGAGTTGACGGTCAAGTGGGGAAAAGCAGCATCGGCGGCGTGCCACCTTCGCTACGAACTGCCAGCAGATATGTCCAGCAGGGAGACTTCACGCTTGACGCAATTGGGCGCCGGCACGTGTGAAACGATCGCGGACCTCGTCGTGCAGCCACCCGCCAATGTACTCGCCCACTCCCTCTCATCGCGGAGTTGAAGATGAAGCACTCAGTTAAATTGATGTCCACACTACTGTTGTTCAGCCTGCCAATCGTGGCTCATGCGGCATGTGACAGGTACATGAACAGCACACTCACCCTTAACCTCCCTGCCACTATCACCGTTCCGGACAGCCTCCCTCTGGGCGGGGAAATCATCAGTCGTGCATTCAGTGGCACAGCACCCGCTTTTTTCGCCAACTGTTACTCCCTGTTTACAGCGGTCACGGGACGATACCAGACACTAGATCCGACGTACTCACCCATCTATCGCACCGAAGTAGCGGGGGTAGGGGTGCGCCTGCGCATCACGGATGCCAGGAGAATCACCAATTTCTATGCACTGCATAATCAGCAAGGAACAGCCCACCCATCCATCGTGAGCCCCAGCTTCACAGCTGCAGAGCTGAAGTTCTACAAAATCGGGCCTGTAACAGACGGGCTGGTGCCAGCCGGAAACATTTGGGTAGAAAGAAGAGATAGACGTCCAGAAATGTTTACCCTGCGGCTCGGCAATGCGGTGCGTTTTATAAGACCCGCCGCCACCTGCGACCTCGCGACCGGCGACGTCAACCGCACGATCGCGCTCGACCCCATCAAAGTGAGCACACTTCAAAACGCGACCTACACCGGCGAACGTAATTTCGAGCTCACCGCCACCTGCACCAACGCATCCAATGTGACCTTTCGGTTTTCCGGCACACCCGCGCCCGGCAACGACCGACTGTTCGCCAATACAGGCACTGCGCGTGGCGTGGCGGTGTGGCTGTATTCACGCCTCAACGGAGGTGTCCAGAACATCATCCCCAATGGGGCCGACGGTGCTCGCACGGTGACGGTTTCCGGCAACCGAGCAGTCCTGCCGCTCGGCGCTGCGTACCACAAAAACGGCACGATCAGCCAAGGCACGCTCGACAGCACGGCCATCGTCAACATCACTTATAACTAAAACCCTGAGGACTATGAAATGAGCATTCGAGCCCTACCCTTGCTGCTGGCGATCTCCGCCAGCCTGGCCGCGAACGCGGTTCAGGCTGCGACCACCGGCACGTTGCGCTTCACCGGCCAGGTCAACGCCGGCACCTGCAACCTGGCCGCTGGCGATGTGACACGCACCATCACCCTGCCAGCCATCAAAGTGTCTGACTTTGATTTATCTGAAGAAACGGGCACAGCGGAGTTCGAGATCACCGCCGAGTGTGAGTCGGACATTAAAAATGTGTTCTTTCTGTTCGCGGGCACTCCGTCCACCGGCAACGGCGTACTTTTCGCCAACACGGGAACCTCAGGCGGAACGGCACTCTCGCTGTCCCACCGAAACGTCGCGTACATCCCCGCCAACGGCACTGTCGCCCAGCGCACGCGACAGATCGCCACAAGTGGCGGAAAAGCGCTGCTACCGATGAATGCGTCGTACCGCAAAACAGGAGCCGCCATTTCAGCAGGCACCCTGGAAAGTGCTGTCACCGTTTCCATCACTTACAACTGATGAAGGCGTAAACACACGCAAAAAAAACCCGACCTTCTCAGGCCGGGCATTTTTATGAGTCCCGGAAAAATCAGGACTGACTGGATGGCGTCGGGGTAACCGGCGTTGCAGTCGGGCTCACGGCAGCTGGCGTCGGTGCTGCAACCGAGTTGGCTGATGAAGCGGTTGGCGTCGTCGCGGTAGCAGGTTTGGCCGCAACGGCTGGCTTGGTCGCTGCTGGTTTTTTGGCAGCGGCGGGCTTCTTCGCCGCAGCAGGTTTGGCCGCTGGTTTTGCCGCAACAGGCTTGGCTGCGGGTTTGGCCGCAGCGGTTTTAGCCGCTGGCTTGGTCGCAGGTTTGGCAGCGGCCTTGGCGGCCGGTTTGGCGGCTGCTTTCGCTGCTGGCTTGGCAGCGGCTTTGGCGGCCACTGATTTAGCGGCTGGTTTAGCGGCGGCGGTTTTGGCGGCAGGTTTGGCAGCCGTTTTTGCGGTAGCTTTTGCCGGCGCCTTGGCAGCAGGTTTGGCGGCGGCTTTCACCAGCGGCTTGGCAGCGCTTTTCGCGGCCGGTTTGGCCGCAGCGGTTTTAGCCGCTGGCTTGGCAGCCGGTTTCGCGGCTGCGGTTTTCACCGGAGCTACTTTGGCGCCGGTGAGTTTCTCGATCTGCCGGGTCAGGGTATCGACCTTGGTGTGCAGTGCCTTGACTTCAGTACGGCTCGGCACGCCCAGTCGCGAAATCGCCTTGTTAAGACGTGTATCCAGCGCCCCTTCAAGTTCACTCCAGGTACCCAGCACCTGCTTCTTCGCATCACTGATGCGCGAACCGGCAGTCGCCTTAGCGGCATTAACTTGTTTGCCAACGGTGCTCTTGGTCAACTTCTCGGCCTTCTCGCCGTCTTTAACCAGGGTCTCGAAGAGTTTGCTGCCGTCACTGTCGATCTTCGAGTACACACCTAAACCAGCGAGCCAGATTTTGCGGGAATATTCTTCAACTTTCCCGACCCACGAGCTGCCTTCTTTCTGAGTAGTCTTTTTAACAGCCATCCCGATGTCTCCTTAGTGTTTACGCGCGACACGTTCGAGCAATGCCGTCAGCTCTTCGAGCTTAGCAGAGAGTGTCTCCACGTCATGTTTAGACGCAATGCCGATTCGATTCAAGGCACTTGCAACACGAGTGTCAAAAGCTTTTTCAACTTTATCCAGCTGAACTTCTACCAGACCTTTGACAGCGGAGACATTGCTCTTTACTTGGTCAATCTGACTGTTGGCGGCATCAAGTTGTTCAACTGCAACTTTTTTACCTTTACTTTCAACATGTTGACCGCTCTTTACGAGCTCTTTGAAGTACTCGCTGCCCTCGCTACCGACCTTGGCATAAGCACCGAGTCCTGCAAGCCAGATCTTGCGGGCGTAGGTTTTAACGTCAGTCAGGGCGCCGGTCTGTACGTCGATTTTTTTCTTCAAGATAACTTTGGCCATGGTGCACCTCACGCAGAATAGGGTGGAGGAACGGCCCGCAGGAGTTGAGGGCTTGGGCACAAAGTAGGAGGAAAAATTAGAATCGGCACCCTAAGAACAATCGATCAGACCAATGCTTTATCCAAGGCTTTCTCGATTTCAGACTTGATCGTGCCACTCATGGCCGACATCAACAGCCCCAACTCCACATCAATACGCAGCGAATCATCCGCCACTAATACTGTTCCTTTAACCCCGGAGCGCTTGAGGTTCAAGGTATCGCCGGACCACGACGGCTCAAGCCCATATTGCTCCTTGAGTTTGTGCGCCAACTTCTCGGCCTTTGCCCGTGCGCCTTCTTTACCCAGGGAATGTGCACGCTCAACGGTTATACGGGCCATTGCAATGACTCCTCTTTATAGGGATTTGAATACCTTCGCTGCGGCAAAAGGCCTCGGTGACCACCTATCTTACCTGCAGCCTTGCCAAGACAAAGCAAGCCTTGGGGATTATCATGTCCCGCATTCTCTTTTGGTGACAGCGATATGACTGATCAGCGCAAAGGCAGCGATGCCGAACCCACCACTCACTTCGGCTTCAAGAACGTTCCGGAAAGCCAAAAAGCGGAAAAAGTCGCTGAGGTGTTCCACTCCGTCGCCGCCAAGTACGACCTGATGAACGACGTGCTCTCCGGCGGTATGCACCGCCTGTGGAAGCGCTTCACTATCGAGTTGTCGGGTGTGCGCACCGGCAACCGTGTGCTGGACATCGCCGGTGGCACCGGCGACCTGGCCGCCAAGTTCTCCAAGCTCGTCGGGCCGACCGGTCAGGTCGTGCTGGCAGACATCAACGGTTCGATGCTCAAGGTTGGCCGTGACCGCCTGCTCGACAAGGGTGTGGCCGGCAATATCGAATTCGTCCAGGCCGACGCTGAAAAGCTGCCGTTCCCCGACAACCATTTTGACTGCGTGACCATCGCCTTCGGCCTGCGCAACGTGACCCACAAGGAAGACGCGATCCGCTCGATGCTGCGCGTCCTCAAACCGGGCGGCCGCCTGTTGGTGCTGGAGTTCTCCAAGCCGACCAATGCGCTGATGTCCAAGGTCTACGACACCTACTCCTTCGCCTTCATGCCATTGATGGGCAAGCTGATCACCAATGACGCCGAAAGCTACCGCTACCTGGCCGAATCGATCCGCATGCACCCTGACCAGGAAACCCTGAAGTCGATGATGGTAGAAGCCGGTTTCGACCGTGTGACCTACCACAACATGACCTCGGGTATCGTCGCCCTGCACCGCGGCATCAAGCCCTGATGCTGCTCGCAGGCCTGCTCGCCAGCGTCGAACACGGCCTCAACCGTGTGCTGCGCCTGGACAGTACCGCCTTGGCGCGGCTCGCGCATTTAGAGGGCAAGGTCATTGCCGTCGACTGCACCAGCCCCGCCTTGCAGCTTTTTATCTTGCCCAGCGACGAAGGCCTGCTGCTGGCCAGCCAATGGGCCGCCGAAGCCGACTGCACTCTGCGCGCGCCGGCGTCGAGCCTGTTGCACCTGGCCCTGAGCCGCAACAAGACCGCCATCCTGCACAGCCCTGAAGTGGCGCTGGAAGGCGACAGCGCGGTGCTGATGGACTTGGCCGCCGTGCTGCAAGACCTGGAGCTGGACTGGGAATACGAGCTGTCCCGCTGGATCGGCCCCGTGGCCACCCAGTTGATAAGCGGGCACCTGCGCAGCCGCACGCGCTGGTACCAGCAAGGGTTTGCCAGCCTCAACCAGAACCTCGCCGAATACCTGAGCGAAGAATCGCGCACCCTGGTCGGGCAGCAGGAAGCGCAAGCGCGCTTTCGCGAACTCGACAAGGCCAAAATCGACCTGGAACGCCTTGAGGCGCGCTTCGAGCGCCTGAGCCGTTCCCTTGATCCAAGCGATAACGCATGAAGCTGCTCGCCGTCCGCCGTTTGTTTCGTATCCAGCGCGTCGTAATCCGCTACCGCCTCGATGACTTGCTGTTCGCCCTACCCTTGCCGTGGTTTCTGCTGGCGGTGCGCTATGTGCTGCCGTGGCGCTGGTTTCCGCGCAAGCAACTGGAGCTGAACCGCGGTGCGCGTCTGCGTCTGGCGCTTCAGGATTTGGGGCCGATCTTCATCAAGTTCGGGCAGATCCTCTCGACGCGCCGCGATCTGCTGCCCGAAGACATCGCCGACGAATTGATGCTGTTGCAGGACCGCGTACCGCCGTTCGATTCACAGCAGTCGATGAAACTGATCGAAGAACAGTTGGGCAAGAAGATCAGCGAGGTCTTCACCCGCTTCGACGTCGAGCCGCTGGCCTCGGCCTCCGTGGCACAAGTCCACGCGGCGCAGCTCAAGACTGGCGAAGAAGTGGTCGTGAAGGTCATTCGCCCAGGCCTGAAGCCGATCATCGGTCAGGACCTCGCGTGGTTGTTCATCCTCGCCCGCGCTGCCGAACGTTTCTCTGCCGACGCGCGCCTGCTGCACCCGGTGGACGTGGTCGCCGACTACGAAAAAACCATCTACGACGAACTCGACCTGCTGCGCGAAGCCGCCAACGCCAGCCAACTCAAGCGCAACTTCGAGGGCTCGCAGCTGCTGTACGTGCCGCAAGTGTATTGGAACTGGTGCCGCCCGAAAGTGCTGGTGATGGAGCGCATCTACGGCGTGCAGGTCACCGACCTCGCCACCCTGGCCGACCAGCGCACCGATATGAAGATGCTCGCCGAACGCGGTGTGGAGATCTTCTTCACCCAAGTGTTCCGCGATAGCTTCTTCCACGCCGACATGCACCCGGGCAACATCTTCGTCAGCACCGTCAACCCGTGGAGCCCGCAGTACATCGCGATCGACTGCGGCATCGTCGGCAGCCTTACCCCGGAAGACCAGGACTACCTGGCGCGCAACCTGTTCGCCTTCTTCAAGCGTGACTACCGCCGCGTGGCGCAGTTGCACATCGACTCAGGCTGGGTGCCGGCGGAAACCAAACTCAACGAATTCGAAGCAGCGATCCGCACCGTGTGCGAACCGATCTTTGAGAAACCGTTAAAAGACATCTCCTTTGGTCAGGTGCTGATGCGCCTGTTCCAGACCGCGCGGCGCTTCAATATGGAAGTGCAGCCGCAGTTGGTACTGCTGCAAAAAACCTTGCTCAACATCGAAGGCCTGGGCCGTCAGTTGTACCCGGACCTCGACCTGTGGAACACCGCCCAGCCGTTCCTCGAACGCTGGATGCGCGAGCGCATGAGCCCGAAAACCGTGTTGGGTAACCTGCACAGCCAAATGGAACAACTGCCGCACCTGGCCAACATGACTCGCGACTTGCTTGAGCGCATGTCCCAGCCCCATGCCAAGGACCCGGAACCGCCGTGGCGCAAGCGCAAGGATGACTGGTTCCTGCGCCTGCTCGGCGCCGCGCACCTGGTGGGCGGTGTGATGCTGGCCATTGGTGGGCCGTTGAATCAACTGGGCCACTGGCCTGCGGGGATCATGGTCGCCGTGGGTGTTTATCTGATCGTGCGTCGATAGCCAATCCGGTTATACACTGTCGCAAATTGCCGGAGCCGAACATGAAAGACTGGCTGGACGAGATCAAGTGGGACAGTGACGGCCTGGTGCCGGCCATTGCCCAGGACTACAAGACCGGGCGCGTGCTGATGATGGCGTGGATGAACCGCGAGGCCCTGAGCCTCACCGCCACTGAGCAGCGTGCCATTTACTGGTCACGTTCCCGTGGCAAACTGTGGCGCAAGGGCGAAGAGTCCGGGCACGTGCAGACCCTGCACGAGATGCGCATCGACTGCGACGCCGACGTGGTGATCCTCAAGGTCGAGCAGATCGGCGATATCGCCTGCCACACCGGCCGTCACAGTTGCTTCTATCGCGTGTTCGAGAACGGCGAGTGGAAAACCGTCGAACCGGTGCTCAAAGACCCGCACGCCATTTATTCCGCAGGACACTGACCATGAGCGATACCCTGAACCGCGTGGCCCAGGTGCTGGAAGACCGCAAAGGTGCGGACGCCGACAGCTCCTACGTCGCCAGCCTGTACCACAAGGGGCTGAACAAAATTCTGGAAAAGCTCGGCGAAGAATCCGTCGAGACCATCATCGCCGCCAAGGATGCGCAAATCAGCGGCGACTGCAGCGATGTCATCTATGAGACCGCCGACTTGTGGTTCCATAGCCTGGTCATGCTCGCCCAACTGGGGCAGCATCCACAGGCAGTGCTGGACGAACTGGACCGTCGCTTCGGCTTGTCCGGGCATGCCGAAAAGGCCTCGCGCCCGTCCGCTTGAATAACTAAGACTAGAGGATTTGCAGCATGGGCATTTTTGACTGGAAACACTGGATCGTCATTCTGGTGGTCGTGGTACTGGTGTTCGGCACCAAGAAACTCAAGAACCTGGGCACCGACGTGGGCGAGTCGATCAAGGGCTTTCGTAAAGCCATGAACGACGACGAAAAGCCTGCCGACCCCGCCGCCAATCCCGTACCGCCGGTCCAGCCTGTGCACCCGCAGGCCGCCCAGCCGATCACCGAGCGTCGCACCTTCGACGTGCAGGCTGAGAAAGTCGAAGAGCCGACCCGCAAAGACTCGTGAGCACTGAATAATGTTTGGTATCAGCTTCTCTGAACTGCTGCTCGTCGGCCTCGTGGCCCTGTTGGTACTGGGGCCGGAACGCCTGCCCGGTGCCGCGCGCACGGCCGGCCTGTGGATCGGGCGCCTGAAACGCAGTTTCAACGCGATCAAACAGGAAGTTGAACGGGAAATCGGCGCCGACGAGATCCGCCGCCAACTGCACAACGAGCACATTCTGTCGTTGGAGCAGGAAGCACGGAAGATTTTGTCCCCTGTCCAGGAGCCCGCCAAGCCGGTGGAGCCTGTGGCCGAGCACAGCATTGCGCCAGCGGTTGAGCCTACGCCCGCCGCCCCGACGCCTACCGCGCCAACCGAGCCTGCGCCGACGCCCGTTGCGTCGCCCGCGCCCCATGACCCTACATTGCCGCCGCGAGCCCCATGAGCGCTGATAAACCGGAAAACGACCAGCACATGCCGCTGGTCTCGCACCTCACCGAGCTGCGTACGCGCCTGCTGCGTTGCGTAGCGGCCATCTTCATCATCTTTGCCGGGCTGTTCGCCTTTACCCAGCAGATCTATACCTTCGTCTCCACGCCGCTGCGCCAGTACCTGCCGGCCGGCGCGACGATGATCGCCACGGATGTTTCATCGCCGTTCCTCACGCCGTTGAAACTGACGATGATGGTTTCGCTGTTCCTGGCGATCCCGGTGATCCTGCATCAGATCTGGGGCTTTATCGCGCCGGGCCTGTACAAGCACGAGAAGCGCATCGCGGTGCCGTTGCTGGTATCGAGCATCCTGCTGTTCTACACCGGCATGGCGTTCGCGTACTTCCTGGTATTTCCGTTGATCTTCAAGTTCTTCGCCGCTGCTACTCCGGCCGGCGTGGAGATGATGACCGACATCACCAGCTACCTCGACTTCGTGATGACGCTGTTCTTCGCCTTTGGCGTGGCCTTCGAAATCCCGGTGGCCGTGGTGCTGCTGGTGTGGATCGGCGTGGTCAACGTGGCCTACCTGAAGAAGATCCGCCCGTACGTGATCATCGGTTGCTTCGTGGTCGGCATGATCCTGACGCCGCCGGACATCTTCTCCCAGACCCTGCTGGCCGTGCCGATGTGGATGCTGTTCGAGATCGGCATCCTGTTCAGCGGTTTGATCAGCAAGCGTGGCGATCACCCGGATGACCAACCCGTCGACGACGAACAGCCGCCAGCGACCCAGCCGTGAACCTGCTGCTGCTTGAAGAGGCCGACTTTATTGCGGCCGACCGGGTGATCCTGCGCGATCGACGCCTGGTGCATATGCAGGAGGTCCACCGCGCCGCCGTAGGCGACAGCCTACGCGTGGGGCGCATCGGCGGGTTGATGGGCGTCGCGCAATTGTTGCGTCTGGAAGCCAGCGAAGCCGAGCTGCAAGTGAGCTTCGACCAACCGCCTCCAGCCAAGCTGCCCCTGACCTTGCTACTGGCCCTTCCCCGCCCGAAAATGCTGCGCCGGGTGCTGCAAACCGTTGCTGCCATGGGCGTGCCGAAGGTGGTGCTGGTCAATAGTTACCGAGTGGAAAAGAGCTTCTGGCAGACCCCGTTCCTGGAGCCCGAGGCGATACGCGAGCAACTGATCCTTGGCCTGGAACAGGCGCGGGACACGGTGCTGCCCGAGATCATCATCGAAAAGCGCTTCAAGCCATTCGTCGAAGACCGCCTGCCGGCCATGACCGAAGGCACCCTTGGCCTGATCGGCCATCCAGGCGATTACCCAGCTTGCCCCCGTGGGCTGGATGAGCCGGTTACCCTGGCCATCGGCCCGGAAGGCGGCTGGATCCCCTACGAAGTGGACCTATTGGCCAAGGCTGGCTTGCAGCCGGTACAACTCGGCGCACGGATCCTACGGGTTGAAACCGCCGTCACCGCCCTGCTCGCCCGCCTCTTCTAACAACGGCGCTGTCCCCTTGTGAGAGGGGCTCGCCCCCGATGACGGTTTGTCAGCTGATAAATATATCGACCGATCCCCCTATCGGGCGCAAGCCCCCGCCATTAGAGCTGCGTCGCTACAGAATCCCGGGCGCAGGCCGATAACTCCTGAATAAGTCCAAGCCTTGTTCCAGGGGAGTTCGCAGCATGTATCGTTGGTTAGCCGAAAAGCTGGGGAATGTCAGCGTCAAAACCAAGTTGGGCGTAGGTTTCGGCCTGGTGTTACTACTCACACTGATGATCACCTTCACCGGCTGGACCGGCCTGGGCGATGTGATCAGTCGCGGTGACAAGCTGGGCTTTATCTCCAGCCTCAATGGATTGACCAAGGACCTGCGCCTGGCTCGCCGGGACTATGAATTGCGCCATGGCGAACAAGGCCCAGGCGCGGTCAGCGAATTGCTGGACAAGCTCAATAGCGGCCTGAATAAAGCCCGCAACCTAATTGAACAACCCGCCGACGCGGCCCTGGTCGATGAACAGTTGGCCGCCGTGGACCAGTACAAGCGCGCATTCGGCGACATGGTGCAAGCCAGCGCCAACCGTGAAAACGCCCGCAGCAAGCTGGGAGATACCGCTGACAACGCGGTGCTCAAGATCAATGAGATCGAGAAGGCCCTGCTGCAAGGCGACAGCGTCACCCAGTTCAACACTGTGGTGGAAGCGAGCAAACTGATACAGCAGGCGCGCTTCCAAGTGCGCGGCTATACCTACAGCGGCAAGGTCGAAGCCGAGCAACCCGCACTGGATGCCATCGACAATGCCCTGAAGAAAATCACCAGCCTCAACGGCCAACTGCCTGAGCAATATTCGACCAACCTGCAACAGGCCAGCGTCTCGCTGCAAGCCTACCGCGCCGCTGTCAGCCAGTACCGCGACTCGCAGGTGGCCAGCGCTGCAGCCCTTAAAACCATGAGCGATCAAGGCGATCTGTTGCTCGGCCACAGCGACAAACTGACCCTCTCCCAAACCGTGGTGCGCGACACCGATGCCGCGCAAGCCAAGTCCCTGTTGCTGCTGGCAACTGTGCTGGCGTTGATCTTTGGTCTGGTGGCGGCCTGGGCGATCACCCGCCAAATCATTATCCCGCTGGACCAAACACTCAAGGTCGCCGAGCGCGTCGCCTCGGGTGACCTGAGCCACAACCTGACGTCTTTACGTCAGGACGAGCTGGGGCAGTTGCAGAGGGCTATGCAGAGCATGACCGTGGGCTTGCGCGAGTTGATCGGCGGCATCAGCGAGGGCGTGACCCAGATCGCCAGCGCTGCCGAGCAACTGTCGGCTGTCACCGAACAGACCAGCGCCGGGGTCAACAGCCAGAAGGTCGAGACCGACCAAGTAGCCACCGCCATGAACGAGATGGCCGCGACCGTGCAGGAAGTCGCGCGCAACGCCGAAGAAGCCTCTGAGGCCGCCGCAGCGGCTGACCAGCAGGCCCGCGAAGGCGACAAGGTGGTCGGTGAAGCCATCGCCCAGATCGAGCGCCTGGCCACTGAGGTCGGCAATTCCACAGTCGCCATGGGCGACCTTAAACGGGAAAGCGACAAGATCGGCAGCGTGCTCGACGTGATCAAATCCGTGGCCCAGCAAACCAACCTGCTGGCCCTCAACGCCGCAATCGAAGCCGCCCGCGCCGGTGAAGCCGGACGTGGCTTCGCGGTGGTGGCCGATGAAGTGCGTAGCCTGGCCCAGCGCACGCAGAAGTCCACCGAAGAGATCGAAGAGCTGATTGCCGGCCTGCAGAGCGGCACCCAACAGGTGGCGACCATCATGGACAACAGTCGCAGCCTCACCGACAGCAGCGTCGAGCTGACCCGCCGTGCCGGCAGCGCATTGGAGAACATCACCCGCACGGTCTCGACTATCCAGACGATGAACTCCCAGATCGCCACCGCCGCCGAACAGCAAAGCGCTGTGGCGGAAGAGATCAACCGCAGCGTGCTGAACGTGCGCGATGTCTCGGAGCAGACGGCTGCGGCCAGTGAAGAAACCGCCGCGTCGAGCACCGAACTGGCGCGCCTGGGCACGCATCTGCAAGCACTGGTGGGTCGCTTCCGAGTCTGACCTCCCTCCCCGCGCGGCGACCTGTCCTGGGTCGCCGCCTGCAATCTATGAAACTTCCTACACGTTTATCAGCCCCTCCCGATCTTCAAAGACACTAGCGTTCAGGTCAGTTCAGTGTGCTCACGCACTTGTCGGAGGTTAATCATGCTTCGTCGAATGACTCACCTGCTGGGTAACGCCAGTGTCACCCTCAAATTGGCCCTGGGCTTTGCCCTGGTACTGGCCCTGAGCCTTGTCATTGCCGTGACCGGCTGGCAAGCATTAGCGGCGTCCCTTTACCGATCACAAACGCTGAGCGTGCTGGCACAACTGGCGGTGGCTGGCGAAGAACTGCGCACCGACAGAATCCTCTATCGCACCCTGGACGACGCCGAAAGCCTCAGTCGATTGAGCGCGAGTATGGAGAAAGTCGACAAGGCCCTGGCGGAGCTGTCCAACCGACTTAAGGTGCCGAAAGCCATTCAATATCTGCAGGAGATGACGCGGATGTCTGCCACGTTCAAATCCACACTCAAGGGCGTGCCCGCGCTGGTGGAAAAACGCGAAAGTGCCCGGGAACAGCTGACACAGAGCACCACGCGGGCCGGCGATGTTCTGGCACAACTGGCTAGCGACTTGCCTGATCAGGAAGATGAAAAAGCCCTGGATGCCGTCGAAAACCTACGCCAGGCCATGGAACAGGCCGAGGACCGTGCCAAGAGCCCGGCTTGGGCTTCAAGTTCGCTGGATGCGTATGGACAAGCCGTGGTTGACGCAGAACGCAGCCTCGAACTCGCCCAGGCTGAAGTGGCCAAACTGGCGGTCGACAGTGACGCGATGAAAAACGCCGTGATCAGTATCCGCACCCAGCTGACCCGCCTTAAAGACACCCAACTCACGACCGAAAGTAGCCATAACCAGTTGGAGCAGCAGTTGGATCAGTTGCTCGCGCAGAGTGACCTCTTGAGCCAGGATCAGACCCAACGACGCGACAGAGAAGCCGACCAAGCCCGCATCCAGACCTTGGGTATTGCGGCTGCCGCGGTGCTCTTCGGCGCCTTGGCCGCCTGGGTGATTGCCGGACAAATCGTGCACCCGCTGCGCAAGGCGCTCATGGTGGCCAACCGCATTGCCGAGGGTGATCTGAGCAACGAAGTGCAGTCACAGCGCCGCGATGAGCTGGGCCAGTTGCAACGCAGCATGAGCCAAATGACGCTGAACCTGCGGGGGTTGGTTGGCAACATCAGCGACAACGCACGGCAAATCGCCAGCGCCGCCGAAGAGCTCTCTGCCGTCACTGAGCAAACCCGCGCCGGGGTGAATAATCAGCGCGATGAAACCGAGCAGGTGGCGACGGCCATGAACCAGATGCTGGCCACCGCCCAGGAAGTGGCGCGCCACGCCGAGCAAGCATCGATTGCCGCCGGCCAGGCCAATCAGCAGGCTGAACTGGGCGATCAGGTGGTCACGGATGCCGTGGCACAAATTGAACACCTGGCCCATGAGATGGCTCGCTCAAGCGAAGCCATGTTGGGGCTGCAACGGGAAAGCCAGAAAATCGGCAGCGTGCTGGACGTAATCAAGTCCGTGTCGCAGCAGACCAACCTGCTGGCGCTCAATGCCGCGATTGAAGCCGCACGGGCCGGTGAGGCAGGCCAGGGCTTCGCCGTGGTCGCCGATGAAGTGCGCAGCCTCGCCCGGCGGACCCAGCAGTCCGCCGAAGAAATCGAAGAGTTGATTGGTGGCCTGCACAGGGGCACCCAACAGGCGGCCGACATCATGGACTACAGCCGCACGCTGACCGACAACAGCGTCGGCCTGACTCGCAACGCCGGGGACGCCCTGACGGAGATCGCCCGCACCGTGGCCATCATCCAGGAAATGAACCCGCAGATTGCCGCAGCGGCCGAGGAGCAAAGCGCGGTGGCCGAAGAGATCAATCGCAGCGTCTTGAAGGTCCGCGATGCCTCGGAGCAAACCGCTGCCGCCAGCGAACAGACGGCGGCGGCGAGTATCGAGTTGGCGCGACTGGGAACGGATCTGCAGCAGTGCGTAGGGAGGTTCAAGATATGAACCTCCCGGTTTCAGTGGCCTTGGGCTTACAGAACCTGACGCAGGAACGCTTGGGCACGCGGGTCTTTTGGCGAATCAAAAAACTCGGCCGGTGCCGCATCTTCCAACAACTTGCCGTGATCGAAGAACAACACACGGTCCGCCACTTCGCGGGCGAAGCCCATTTCGTGGGTAACGCAGACCATCGTCATGCCTTCCAGAGCCAAGGTCTTCATCACGTCCAGCACTTCGCCGACCATTTCCGGGTCGAGGGCCGAGGTGGGCTCGTCGAACAGCATCACCTTGGGCTCCATCGCCAGCGCCCGGGCGATCGCCACCCGTTGTTGCTGGCCGCCGGACAGGCGTGATGGGAACTCGTTGGCCTTCTGTGCAATGCCGACCTTTTCCAGCAGGGCCAAGGCCTTGGCTTCGCGCTCTTGCTTGCCGCGCTTGCGCACGACTTTTTGCGCCAGGCACAGGTTCTCCAACACGGTCATGTGGGGGAACAGGTTGAAGTGCTGGAACACCATGCCGACTTCACGACGATAGGCGTTCACGTCGGTTTTCGGATCGGCCAGTTGCAGGCCGTCGATGCTCACCGAGCCCGAGTCGAACTCTTCCAGACCATTGAGGCAACGCAGGAAAGTCGACTTGCCGGAGCCGGACGGGCCGATCACCACCAGCACTTCTCCCTTGGCCACCTGGGTGGTCACATGGTCTACCGCACGCACTACATGACCACGGGTGTCGAAGACTTTTACCAGATCGCGGACTTCAATCACTTTGGGCGAGCCTCCGCTCAAGCCGGCTGGCCATTTTCGACAGCGGCAGGTTGATCAGCAGGTACAGGCCTGCGACGCAGAACAGGATTTCAAACGGCGAGAACGAGGTCGTGATGACTTCGCGACCGCTCTTGAGCAGTTCGGTAATGGCGATCACCGAGACCAGGGACGTGTCTTTCACCAAGCTGATGAATTGCCCTGCCAAGGGCGGCAGTACGCGCTTGAAGGCTTGCGGCAGCACCACATGGCGCATCGACTGGCTGGCACTCAGGCCCAAGGAGCGCGCGGCTTCGTTCTGCCCGCGGGTGATGGACTGCACGCCGGCGCGAACGATTTCGGCCACATAGGCGCCGGTGAACAGCGACAGCGCGGCGATCCCGGCAAATTCCCGTGACAGGTTGAGCACCGTGCCAATGAAGAAATAGAAAATGAAGATTTGCACCAACAGCGGGGTGCCACGTACCAGTTCGACGTAGATCGTCGACAGATCACGCAAGGTCGGGTTGTTGGAAAGTCGGCACAAACCGGTGGCAAGGCCAATCGCCAGGCCCAAAATCCCGGAAACCACCGACAGCCACAGCGTGGTCCACAACCCCCACATCAGCGGGCCCAACGCCCAATGACGATTCACACCAATGACATCGCCTTCGGCCACGTCATCACCGCGCGCCACTTGCAGACTGTTGTCGGCAACCGTCACCTTTTGCTCGTTGCCAGCGTCGTTGCGCAGGGTCACTTCGGCGACGTCGCCGTTACGAACCAGCTCAATGACGGTGGAGATGTCCGCTGCACGCTGTGCTTCTTCGGCCTGGTAGGCGAAGTATTGCGGCACGCGGTTCCAGCGCCATTCGTAGGACATCAGCGAGGTAGCGTAGTACAAGGCGCCGGCCAGGCCGACCAGCACGACCACGGTTAGCAGGTGCCAGGGCCATTGGGCTTTTTTCTGTTTCATTACTCGACATCCAAAAAATTCGAAGGCATGCGCCTTTGTGTAGTGAGCGGATTTGACCAGCGCTGGGAGGCAAGCCGCCCCAAAATCATGCGCCTCGGTCTTTCTGAAACACCGCTGCGTCTGGATTTAGGGCGGCTTCGCCCCCCAACGCGGGGCAAGCCCGCTCACTACAGGACAGCCTTTATTCCATGTCCTTGAGCCACTCTGAGCTCTTGAACCACTTGTCATGAATGCGATCGTAGGTGCCGTCGTTCTTGATCTGGTGCAGGAAGTTGTTGATGAAGTTGATGCTGTCGTAATCACCTTTCTTCAGGCCAAACGCCAATGGCTCGAAGGTGAAGGGTTCGTCCAGGAACACCAGCTTGCCGTTGCCGACTTTCTTCTCGGCAACCACGTTGTACGGTGCGTCATACACAAAGGCATCGGCCTTGCCGTTGACTACGTCCAGTACGCCTTCCTGCTCGTTGTCATAGCCGTGGTACTTGGCTTTGGAGATCAGCTTCTTGGCGACCATTTCACCGGTGGTGCCAAGCTTGGAGGTCAGGCGGTATTTCTCGTCGTTCAGGTCTTTGTAGGACTTGATGGTGCCTTCCAGGTCCTTGCGAATCAGCAGAGTCTGGCCGACCACGATGAAGGGTTCGCTGAAGTTCAGGCGCAGGTTGCGTTCCTGGGTCAGGGTCATGCCGCTGCCGATCATGTCGAATTTGCCGGTCAGGAACGCTGGGATGATGCCGTCATAACCCGTGGAAACCAGCTCCAGCTTGACGCCCATGGACTTGGCCATGGCCTTGAGGATGTCAACTTCGAAGCCGATGATCTCACCGCGCTTGTCTGTCATCTCGAACGGCATGTAGGTCGGATCCATGCCGACTTTCAGCGTGCCGCGCTTGACCGCATCGTCGATGGCGCCAGCCTGGGCCGCATTGGCCGCGACCAGCGCGGTGACGCCAAGCAGCAGCATCGAAAGATACTTTTTCATCATCAAGTCCCCTGAACGATTCTTATAAGGTCGGCGCGCAAAAAGGGCTGCACCATTTCGGGGTGCGATCCTAACCCACTCGTTGCCCGTCACAAAGGTTTCACGGGCAATTGTTATCAGGGTATGTAGGAAAAGACCCACGACGCTGCGGTCAACCGCAGGGGTAGACACTTGCGCAACCTGACACGGCAATGGGTTGATATGTAAGCAGTTATGACTTTCAGTCGAGTTCTGCCAGCCAGGTGGTGTCTTTGAACCACTTGTCATGCAGCCGATCATAGGTCCCATCCTGGGCCACCTGGTTCAAGAAATGGTTGATCCAGTTAATGCTGTCGAAATCGCCCTTTTTTACGCCAAACGCCAAGGGTTCGAATGTAAACGGTTGCTCCAGCGCCAGCAGCGTGCCGTTCTCCGCCCGGTTCACCGCGATCAGGTTGTAGGGTGCGTCATGGATAAAGGCATCGGCCTCCCCCGCCACGACCTGGCGAACCCCTTCCTCCGGCGTGGCAAAACTACTCAGTCGGGCCGCCCCCAAAAACCGTTGAGCCGCTGCTTTGCCGGTGGTGCCCTCAGTGACAGCGATTCTGTAGCCGGCATCGTCCAGGTCTTCAATACTGCTGACCTTGCCCGCCAGACGGGGGTGCAGCAGTACGCTCTGGCCCACCACGATGAAAGCGTCACTGAAGTTCAGCCTTAAGTTGCGCTCCTGAGTGACAGTCATACCACTGCCGATCAAGTCGAATTTTTTCGCCAGCAAGCCCGGCAACAGTTCGGTGTAGGGCATCACGACCAGTTCAAGTTCCACCCCCAGCGCCTGGCTCATCACGTTGAGCAGGTCAATTTCAAAGCCGACAATGCGCCCCTGTTTATCGGTCATTTCGAAAGGGATATAGGTGGGGGTGGTGCCAACCTTGAGCACACCACGCCGGACGGCGTCGTCAATCGCACCCGCGTGCACCTGGCTGATTTGAATCAATGCAGCAGCGCTGATAAGCAATGCCGAACAATACCTTTTGAGCATGAATCCCTCGCAGCCAAGAAAATTGGGGGGCGATCCTAACCTAGTCGCGGGCACGCAAATACGCCTCGGACGAGGGTCTTTTGTTTCGAAATAACAGGGCGTCAGGAAGACAAAGAAGAGGCGGGAAACGCTGTAGGACCAGCGCTTCGAACACCCCCGAGGTGAGCCCTCGGGGGTGTCTGAATCAGGCCGGTTGGGCCTGGGAGGACAGCGGTTGCAGCGGTAGCAACGGCGCGTGCGGGTCGGCCTTGATCGAATCACGCCAAGCGGCGAGCCACTCGGCATGTCCTTCGCTCCAGACCTGCTCGTGCAGGCGGGCAAGGGCCACCGGATCACTGAGCAACGCCAGACGCTCACCGTTGTTGAGGCCGGCCGGGCCGACTTTCAACGCGTGACGAACACGTTCGATACGCAGGTACTCGATAGGCTCAGCCTCACGGTGACGCGAAGTCGCCAGGGCGCAGGCCAGGGCGTTCTGCTGCGGATCAACCACCGAACGCACGAACCCGTCATTGAGGGCGTGCCAACGGTTTTCATGGGTGTACTTCTCCGTCGACAGCAGCGCTTGCGGCGGGTTGTACTCCTCAGGGATCAGGAACAGGCTCTCGTCACGGGACTTGAGACCCAGCTTGACCCGGCTGGAGATCACCGACACCGGGATCGACAGCATCAGCGAACCCACGATCGGCACCAGCCACCACAGGAAGCTTGGGTTCAGCCACACCACCAGCAGCGCCCACAGGAAGCCCAGCACGGTTTGCGGACCGTGCCGCTTGACCGCTTCACTCCACGGCGTGGAGTCGTCGTCACGCTGTGGCGAGTTCCAAGTCGCGGCCCAGCCGAGGAAAGCGGCAAGGACGAAACGGGTGTGGAAGATCATGCGCACAGGCGCCAGCAGCATTGAAAACAGCATCTCCAGCAGCATCGACAAGGTCACCTTGAACTTGCCACCGAACTCTTTCGCGCCCTTGGCCCAGATCAGGATGATGCTCAGCAACTTAGGCAGGAACAGCAACACGATGGTGGTGGAGAACAGCGCCACCGCCTTGTCCGGATGCCATTGCGGCCACAGTGGGTACAGCTGACGGGGAGCCATGAAGTACTGCGGCTCCATCAGCGTGTTCACCGCCAGCAAGGCTGTGGACAACACCAGAAACAGAAACCACAACGGTGCCGACAGGTAGGACATCACGCCGGTCAGGAACACCGCGCGGTGCACCGGGTGCATGCCTTTAACCAGGAACAGGCGGAAGTTCATCAGGTTACCGTGGCACCAGCGACGGTCACGCTTGAGTTCGTCCAGCAGGTTCGGCGGCAGTTCTTCGTAGCTGCCAGGCAGGTCGTAGGCAATCCACACGCCCCAGCCGGCACGGCGCATCAGCGCAGCTTCAACGAAGTCGTGGGACAGGATGGAGCCGGCGAACGCGCCTTTACCCGGCAACGGCGCCAGGGCGCAGTGCTCGATGAACGGCTTCATGCGGATGATCGCGTTGTGGCCCCAGTAGTGGGATTCGCCCAACTGCCAGAAGTGCAGGCCGGCGGTAAACAGCGGGCCGTACACACGAGTGGCGAATTGCTGCATGCGCGCATACAGGGTGTCCATGCCCGACGCACGGGGCGCGGTCTGGATAATCCCGGCATCCGGCGTGGCTTCCATCAAGCGCACCAGGCTGGTCAGGCATTCGCCGCTCATCACGGAGTCGGCGTCGAGCACGACCATGTACTTATAGTCACCGCCCCAGCGACGGCAGAAGTCGTCGAGGTTGCCGCTCTTGCGCTTTACGCGACGGCGACGGCGGCGATAGAAGATCTTGCCGAAACCACCGGCCTCGCGGCACACGTCGAGCCAGGCTTGCTGTTCGGCGATGCAGATGTCGGCGTCATTACTGTCGCTGAGCACGAAAAAGTCGAAGCGGTCCAGGTCACCGGTAGCGGCCACAGACTCAAACGTTGCACGCAAACCGGCGAATACACGCGGTACGTCTTCGTTGCAAATCGGCATCACCAGCGCGGTACGGGCGTCTTTCGGAATCGGCTCGTCGCCGGCACTTTTACCGGAGATACGGTATTTATCGTGTCCGGTAAGCAGTTCCAGAAAGCCCATCAAGGCGGTCCAGAAACCGGCCGACACCCAGCAGAACAAGATCCCGAACATGATCAGGATGCTGGTTTGCAGCGCGTAAGGCAGCACCTGAGTAGCGGTTTGCAGCAGGGTCTGGTTGCGGATCTCGTCGAAGTCAACCAGCGACCAGCCCTGGTACGGCATGATGCCTTTCATGTACCAGCCGGCAACGATGGTCTGACCAAGCATCAGCACCAGCAGGATGTAGCGACGGATCGAACCCACGGTACGCCAGCGCGCGGCCGGCAATACGCGCTCATCTTTCGGCGGTGCCGGCGGATTGCTGCGGCCGGTGAGGCGGCGCCAGCCGCGCACCAGGATATTGGTACGCCAAGGCTCCGGCACCACACGGGTGCGCCGAATCGGTGGCGTGGCCTTGAGGCACACGCGACCGCTGGCGTCGAGCGCCAGCATTTCGGCGTCTTGCAGCTCCTCGGCGGTGCTAAGGGTCAAGCGGCGGCCAACCGACGCCTGGGCGGCGTCGACGGGCGCGTCAAAGGTTGCGGACGACAAACGCTCGTGCAACTCGGTGAAGGATGTGCAGCCCGCCAGTTCGGCGCGCTGCTCAGCGGTCATCGGGAGATGCGCCAGATACTCGGACAGAGTTTCTGGCTGGACTTGAGAATTACTCATCGGCAGGCAACTGATAGCTCCAGGTTTCGGTCAGGACTTGCTCGGTCTTGATCGGCTCCGGTGTGGCTGGGGCAGCTTCTGGCTGCTTGGCTTCCTTGTCTTTCGCGTCTTTCTTGGCCTGTTTCTCGTGTTGCTTGGCCAGGACCTTGTCAGCCTTGAGCACCTGGGTCGAAACCTTCTCCGGCTCTGGCTGCGGGATATCCTGAACCAGGGCAGCACGCATTTCGGTCGGTTTGCCTGCGTCTTTGATCTTCATGCGCAGGGTCAAACGCCAGCCTTTGGTGTGTTCGTTGTAACGCACGCTGTTTTCTACCACTTCAGCGTTGTCACCCACGCTCACCTGGCTGCGCACCGGGGCGTCCGGCAGGAGTTTCTTCAGGGACGGGCCTTCAAAGTCCACCAGGTAGGCGACGCTGCCATCAGGCTGACGGATCAGGTTGGACTGTTTCACATCACCCGTGGAACGCAGGGTCTGCTTGACCCAAGCGCTGTCCGGCGAGTGGAACGCGGCGTCGTCCAGAGTCCAGTGCAGGCGGTAGGCGACTTCCAGCGGCTCGCCGACTTTCGGCAGTACAGCCGGGCTCCAGAAGGCAACGATGTTGTCGTTGGTTTCGTCGGCGGTCGGGATCTCGACCAGATCGACGGAACCCTTGCCCCAATCACCTTCAGGCTCGATCCAGGCGCTTGGGCGCTTGTCGTAGTTGTCGTCCAGGTCTTCGTAGTGGCTGAAGTTACGGCCGCGTTGCAGCAGGCCGAAACCACGCGGGTTCTCTACGGTGAAGTTGCTGACCGACAGGTGTTTAGGATTGTTCAGTGGGCGCCAGATCCACTCACCGTTACCGGCATGGATCGACAGACCGCTGGAGTCGTGCAGTTCGCGACGGTAGTTGAGCACCTTGGACGGCTGGTTTGCGCCGAACAGGAACATGCTCGTCAGCGGTGCGACGCCCAACTTACTGACGTTGTCGCGCAGGAACATCTGGGATTTCACATCGACAACGGTGTCGGTGCCCGGACGCAGGATCAGGCGATAGGCGCCGGTCGCACGAGGGGAATCGAGCAGGGCAAAGATCACCAGGTGCTTGTCACCCGGTTTTGGACGTTCGATCCAAAACTCGGTAAAACGCGGGAACTCTTCACCAGACGGCAGCGCAGTATCGATCGCCATGCCACGGGCGGACAGGCCATACACCTGGTCCTTGCCGACGACACGGAAATAGCTCGCGCCGAGCATGGTCATGATTTCGTCTTGCTTGTCGCTCTTATTGATCGGGAACAAGACACGGAAACCGGCATAACCCAGTTGTTCGGTTGCTTTCGGATCAAACTTCACATCGCCGAAATCGAAACGCGACGGGTCGTATTTGATTTCCTGCACGCTGTCAGCGGTGACTTCGTTGATTTTCACCGGTGTATCGAAATGCATACCCTGGTGATAGAAGGACAGCTTGAACGGGGTGTTCTGATCGGCCCATTCGGCTTTTTCGTTGCGGAAACGAATCTTCTGGTAGTCCGCGAACTTCATTTCGCGAAATTCGTTCGGCAGATTGCTGCGCGGAGCTTCGTATTTCTGCCCAGCCAGCTCTTTTGCCTTGGCCGACACATCATCCAGACTGAATGCCCACAGCTGACCCGCGCCGAACAGGCAAAACAGGGCTGAGCCCGTTACCAGTGCGTTTCGTAACCGTTTGGCAGACAATTTTGGTGCATTACAGGGACTAACAATCACGAGCAACCCTCGCCGAAAACAGATCAAAAAACCAACGGCCAGCTATCTATATGCCAGGTTGGCGAGCATTGTTCCGACTCCCCTGGGTCAAAATGATTCCCCAATGGATGTCGGACAAGTCTCTACCTAAATCAAAAATGGACCAAACAACGCTGATCCCCGTAGCGCGCGATTATCTAGTAGCCCGCGAGACAACGCATCAGGGGCAGCGAAGTATTTGTAGCGAAATCCTGCGTTTTTAGGCATTAAAAGTCGTTTTTAATACATTCAGGTCTGTAACAGAAAGGTCACAGGGCCATCATTGACCAAATGCACCTGCATATCGGCACCAAAACGCCCCGACGCCACCTTGCCATGCAATTGTTGCGCTTGTACCAGCAGGTGATCAAAAAGCGCCGCTCCCAGGGCCGGCGGGGCCGCTGTGGAGAAGCTTGGCCGCAGCCCGCTCTTGGTATCCGCCGCCAACGTAAACTGCGACACCAGCAGCAAACCACCGCCGATGTCCTTGAGCGACAGGTTCATCTTGCCCTCGTCGTCGCTGAACACACGGTAGTTGAGCAATTTGTGCAGCAACTTATCGGCGCTCTCCGGCGTATCTGAAGGCTCAACGGCCACCAGTACCAGCAATCCCTGGTCGATGGCACCGACGACTTCACCCTCGACCTCGACACGGGCGCCACACACCCGTTGCAACAGGCCCTTCATGCTTCTTCTGGCGGTAGATCAAGCAGGCGCCGTGCCATCTCACCGGTCGCGCGCACCAATGCATCGGTAATGCCGGGCTCGGACGCCGCATGGCCCGCCTCGCGGATCACCTGCAGTTCGCTGTTCGGCCAAGCCTGATGCAGCTCCCACGCGTTATCCAGCGGACAGATCATATCGTAGCGGCCGTGGATAATTACGCCAGGCAGATGGGCGATCTTGTGCATATCGCGAATCAGCTGGTTGGGTTCCAGAAAGGAATTATTGGTGAAGTAGTGGCATTCAATCCGCGCGATGGACAGGGCGCGCTGCGGCTCGGAAAAACGCTCCACATGCTGTGGGCTTGGGCACAGGCCCAGCATGCGACCTTCCCAGCCGGACCAGGCTTTGGCCGCGTGCATCTGGGCGATCTGGTCGTTACCGGTCAGGCGCTTGTGGTAGGCGGCAATCATATCGTGACGCTCGTCCGCAGGAATCGGCGCGAGGTAGTCCTGCCAGTAATCCGGGAACAAGCGGCTGGCGCCGGTTTGGTAGAACCATTCGATGTCCTGCGGTCGGGCCAGGAAAATGCCGCGCACGATCAGGCCATGCACACGCTCAGGGTGGGTTTGCGCGTAGGCCAGAGCCAGGGTCGAGCCCCAAGAGCCGCCGAACAACACCCATTTGTCGATGCCCAGGTGCTCGCGGATACGCTCAAGGTCGGCCACCAAGTCCCAGGTGGTGTTGTTTTCCAGACTGGCGCGGGGCGTGGAGCGCCCGCAACCACGCTGGTCGAAGGTGACAATGCGGTACAGATTAGGATCGAAATAGCAGCGACTCTGGGCGTCGCAACCGGAACCAGGGCCCCCGTGGATAAAGACGACAGGCAAGCCTTCGGGGGAGCCACTTTCATCGACATACAGGGTGTGGGTGTCATCGACTGCCAGATCGTGCCGGGCGTAGGGTTTGATCTGCGGGTACCAAGTCTGCATTGCGCGCTCCGTAGGGGGTCGGGTTCATCCCTGAGGGGACGTCTTTTATTTTGCCGTCTGGCACTATAAACCCGAATTGTGCAATGAGCATGTCCTTGAGCGCTTAGACCTGTGTCAGCCCTTCGCCCTGCAGGTAATTCAGCAGATAGTCGAACAATTGGTCCACCTCCGCCACTTGGCCTCGTGCGCGCAAACAGCCATGGACCAGGCCCTTTCCCGGATAAAGCACCGTGGTCACGCCCGCCGCTTGCAGTCGCTCGGCATACAACATGCCGTCGTCGCGCAACGGGTCGAATTGGGCGACGGCGATCAATGCCTTGGGCAATCCACAGTAATCCTGGGCCAGCAGCGGCATGGCATAGGGTGAATCCTTGCCCGATCCGCGCAGGTAAAGCGCCAGGTAGTGCTCCGCATCAGAGGTGCTGAGCAAGGGTGCGGCCATGCAATCTCGGCGCGAGGGTAAGTCAGCCGTGCCACCAAGGCCGGGGTAAATCAACATTTGGGCGCGGGGCAACGGTTCACGGGCGTCGCGCAGCCCCAGGCACAGCGCAGCGGCCAGATTGCCACCGGCACTGTCACCCATCACGACAATACGTTTCAGGTTAATGGCGTGCGGCCCCTCCCCCGACTGGATCGCCCGCCACACGGCGCGGCAATCTTGATAGGCCGCGGGGAACGGGTGTTCCGGGGCAAGGCGGTAGTCGATGGCGATCACCAAAACGTTCAACGCACTGGCCAATTCGAAGCAAATAAAGTCGTGGGAATCCAGGCCGCCGACTACCCATCCGCCGCCGTGCATATAAAGGAGGCAGGGCCAACCATCGGCCGGTGGGGCTGACGGGGGGAGGTAGCTGCGCACGCCAACGCCTGCGAGGGGAAAGTCAGACACCTGCAAGCCGTCCGGCATGGGTGGGGTGAACGCTTGGCACATGCGCTCGTAGCTCTGGCGTATGCCGGCCAGCGATGGATCGTCGCCGGTGAAGGAAGCGGTCTTTTCGACGAAGGCGGCAAGCCGTGGGGAAATTGGGTACATGCACAATGATCTCTAGCACAGCAGGTTCAAGGAGGAAGGGACTGCATTTGGCTTAGGGTTTGAGGCTTGCCAGCACTGCCGCCACGCCATCGCGGCCATCAAACGCTTTAACACCTGCCAGCCAGCGCTGCAAATCCTGCGGATGGTCGCGCAACCACTGTTTAGCCACGTCCTGGGGCGACTGGCGCGCCATGATCGGCACCATCAACTGGCTCTCTTGGGCAGCGGTGAAGGTGAGGTTTTCCAAGAGTCGATGGACATTTGGGCAGCGTTCGGCAAAGTCCGGCGCCGTCACGGTGGAGACGGTAGCGCGGCCTTCGTCGAGACCGAATACGTCTTCGCTGCCGGTGAGGTAGGTCATTTTCATATTGAGGTTCATCGGGTGCGGGGTCCAACCGACAAACACCACGAACTCCTTGCGATTTACAGCGCGCTGCACCGCCGCCAACATCCCCGCCTCACCGGAGGCCACCAGTTTGAAGCCGCCGAGGCCGAAGCGGTTGGTGTCGACCATTTTCTGAATATCAGTATTGGCACCGCTGCCGGGCTCGATACCGTAGAGTTTGCCACCCAGTTGGTTCTTGAATCGGGCAATGTCGGAGAAGGTCCTCAACCCGGCATCGGCCACGTATTGCGGCACGGCCAGGGTAGCTTGGGCGTCGGCGAGGCTCGGCGTGTCGAGCACCTTGACCTGTTTGGCCGCCAGGAAGGGGGCGATGTTGTTGTCCATCGCCGGTTTCCAGTAGCCAAGAAAGATATCCAGGCGCTTATCGCGGATGCCGGCAAAGATAATCTGCTGCACCGCACTGGTCTGTTTGCTGTCGTAGCCCAAACCGTTGAGCAGCACGTCAGCCATGCCGGAGGTGGCGACCACATCGGTCCAACTGACCACGCCCATTCGGATGGACTTGCAGGAGGCCGGCTCGGCCGCCATGGCTTGCGCACTGAGCAGTACGGCGCCGGTGAGGGTCAACAGATAGCGGTTGAATAGTCGTTTCATGAAAGCGGTCTCACTCGGCAGTTTTTATTGTGGGGAGTGGCATCTGATGCGCCGTATCCACAACCTTACCCAGCAAGACCTCGATAAACACGACCGGGTGCGACCGGCAGTTGCACTGTGTCGACTGTCAGCGTCATCGGCTCGGACCGTTGCGTGATAAATGAGCGGTTCGAACACTGCCCTCTACGGTGCTCTGGAACCACGCCAATGAATAGTTAATCGCTCTTAATTCAAAAGCTGATAACCACCCACGCTGAAATGACTACTTCACCTAAAAAACTGTCATATATAACAGTAGAGCAACTCTCAGGGGCGTCTTTACTGTTTACGGAAAGACACTGACTTTCCGGAGAGCAATAATGACCACGCCAACGTACCCGAGCAATAAACCCATAACTGAGATCTTTGAAGCAACAGTGCAATACGCAAACGAGAAAGACATTTTTCTCGCCAATAAAATCAACATCGCGCTGATCAAAGATAATTCAGGTAGCAGCTGCTGGATGATAGCGGCATTTCAGGACATCTCCGAAATAAACAAGAAACCTCATGAAATACGCGCGATACACATTTACCTGCCCAGATATCAGCTACACGGTAGGGTCGAGATGTTCCCAGCTCTTCCCCCTGAGGGGCCGATTATAAACAGTGCAAGCTATTTTAGAATTGTGAACATTGACTATGAGAAGAAAAAGTCAGACGAACTCATCTACCTGGGTAAAACAGGGGTGATCAAATACGAATGGAGTAATGACTTTAAAACCATTGAGGGCAACATTGACCTCAACACACTCGATGAGAACAAAGCCCCCATTAATATCAATGGCCACTTTTACCTTTCAAACAGCGGACAACACTCCATCTGATAGCTGAAAAATACAGGTGCGCGTTCTGAGCAGGAAATCGCATCTGTATTTTTTCATTTAATAGTGCCCACGTCCCCAGACCAAAAAACCTTCCAGCAACTGCTTCAACACCACCCGCGTCGGCTCAGCCAAATCCGCGCGATAACGGAACGGCTCGAACTCCTCCATATAAGTGCTCTGGCACAACTCCAACTGCACCGCATGAATATCCTGCGCCGGGTCGCCGTAATGCCGGGTGATATGGCCGCCCTTGAAGCGCCCGTTCAGCACATGGGTGTACTGCGGATGGGCGGCGCAGATGGCTTCCAGCTGGCTGGCCAGTTCGGGATCGCAGGCGGCCCCGTTAAAGGTGCCGAGGTTGAAGTCCGGCAGTTTGCCGTCGAACAGGTGCGGGATCACCGAGCGGATCGAGTGGGCGTCGAACAGCAGCGCGTAGCCGAACTCGGCCTTGAGCCGCGCCAGTTCCTCTTGCAGCGCGCGGTGATACGGGCCCCAGATCTTTTGCAGGTAAGTGGCGCGTTCTGCCTCGCTGGGCTCCAGGCCTTCACGAAACAACGGCACACCCTCAAATAGCGTGGCCGGGTACAAGCCGGTGGTGGCGCCGGCGTACAGCGGCTTGTCGTCGGACGGCCGGTTGAGGTCGATGACAAAGCGCGAGTACTCCGCCGAGAGAGTGCTGGCGCCGAGCTCTTCGGCAAAGTCATACAGCGTGGGGATATGCCAATCGGTGTCCGGCAGGCTTTGCGCCTCGGGGATCAACCCGGCTTCGACCGCAGGTGTCAAACGCACGCCGGCGTGGGGCATGCTGATCAGCAGCGGGGTGCGGCCTTGTTTGAAATTCAGAACCTTATCCACAACAGCACTCCTTAAACAGTGACATCGGCGCCATGGCGCACGACGCGTTTATCCAGCTCGCCGCCCAGCCAGTAGGCGAGGTCGGCGGGACGATCAATCTGCCACGCTACAAAATCCGCCACTTTGCCCACTTCCAGTGAGCCATGGGTAGCGCCCATGCCCAATGCGGTGGCCGCATGTTGCGTGACGCCGGCCAGGGCCTCTTCCGGGGTCATGCGGAACAGGGTGCAGGCCATGTTGAGCATCAGGCGCACCGACAGTGCCGGCGAGGTGCCGGGGTTGAGGTCACTGGCGATGGCGATTTTCACGCCGTGTTTGCGCAGCGCCTCCATCGGTGGCAACTGGGTTTCGCGCAGGAAGTAGAACGCCCCTGGCAGCAGCACGGCGACGGTGCCGGATGCAGCCATGGCAATGGCGTCTTCTTCGGTCATGAATTCCAGGTGGTCCGCCGACAACGCGCGATAACGCGCCGCCAGGCTGGAGCCGTGCAACGACGAGAGTTGCTCGGCGTGCAGTTTTACCGGCAGGCCCAACTGCTGGGCGACCTTGAACACGCGCTCCACTTGCTCAGTGGAAAACGCCAGGTATTCGCAGAAGGCATCCACGGCGTCCACCAGCCCTTCCGCCGCCAGGGCCGGTAGCATCTCGCTGCAGATATGCTCGATGTAGTCGTCGGCGCGGTCCTTGTACTCCGGCGGTAACGCATGGGCCGCCAGGCAGGTGGCGCGCACGCTGACCGGCAGCTCATCGCCGAGACGCCGGGCCACGCGCAACATCTTGCGTTCGTTGGCCAGGTCCAGGCCGTAGCCGGATTTGATCTCCACCGTTGTCACGCCGTCGCGCAGCAGACTGCGCAAGCGCTTGCGGGCGCTGTCGAACAGTTCATCCTCGCTGGCGGCGCGGGTGGCGCGCACGGTGCTGGCGATACCGCCGCCCTTGGCCGCGATCTCGGCATAGCTAACGCCCTCAAGGCGCTGCTCGAATTCGCCACTGCGATTGCCACCAAACACCGTGTGGGTGTGGCAGTCGATCAGCCCGGGAGTGACCCACGCGCCTTGCAGGTCATGCACCTGGGCGTAGTCCGCCGTCGGCACTTGGCTGCGCGGGCCGATCCAGTCGATGAGTGAGCCGGCAGTGACCATGGCAGCATCCTCGATGATCGAGTAGTTACCTTGAGCCATGGTTGCAACGTGGCAGTGTTGCCAAAGGGTTTTCATCAACGCCTCCCTAAGTTATCGATGAGACACAGCCGGGTCGTATTGGACGTTGGCCGTTTGCCCGGCGGCGGGTTTGACCCACAGCAGGTAGGCAACGACCAGCAGCACGATCCACACGGCGCCGACCAGCAAGGCCGCCTGGGTGTCCGGGAAGTAACCCAGCACACCAAACACAAACAGCATGAATACGATGGCCGCCGCCGGCGCATAGGGCCAGAGCGGCACCGGGAATTTCAGCTCAGCGACCTGTTCTTTAGTCATAGAGCGACGCATGGCGACCTGGGTGAACAGAATCATCAGCCATACCCACACGGTGGCGAAAGTGGCAATCGAGGCAATCACCAGGAACACGTTTTCCGGGATCAGGTAGTTGAGCAGCACGCCGCCGAGCAGCGCTGCGCCCATCACCACCACGGTCATCCATGGCACGCCCTGTTTGGACAACTGGGCAAAACCCTTGGGCGCCTGCCCTTGTTGAGCGAGGCCGTACATCATGCGCCCCGCACCGAAGATGTCGCTGTTGATCGCCGAGACTGCCGCCGAGATCACCACAATATTGAGAATGGTCGCCGCCGAGCCTATGCCGAGGTTACTGAATATCTGCACGAACGGGCTGCCCTGGCTGCCGATCTGGGGCCATGGGTAGATAGCCATCAGCACAAACAGGGTCAGCACGTAGAACAATAGGATGCGCAGCGGCACGGCGTTGATCGCCTTGGGAATTACGCGCTGCGGGTCTTTGGCTTCGCCAGCGGTGATACCGATGATTTCGATACCGCCGAAGGCGAACATCACCACCGCGAACGAGGCGATCAGGCCGCCAACGCCGTTAGGCATAAAGCCGCCGTGGGCCCACAGGTTGCTCAGGCCGCTGGCCTGGGTCTCGCCCGCCGAATGGATACCGAACAGCATGATGCCGAAGCCGCCGAGGATCATCGCGACAATCGCGCCGACCTTGAGCAGCGACAGCCAGAACTCCATCTCGCCAAAGACTTTGACGTTGCACAGGTTCAGGCCGCCGATCAGAAACACAATGCCGAGCACCCAGACCCAGCGCGCGACGTCGGGAAACCAGAAGCCCATATAGATACCGAACGCGGTGACGTCGGCGAGGCAGACGATGATCATTTCAAACGCGTAGGTCCAGCCGAGAATAAACCCGGCCATGGGGCCCAGATAGGTGCTGGCGTACTGGCCGAAGGAACCGGACACCGGGTTGTGCACGGCCATTTCACCGAGGGCGCGCATCACCATGAAAACCGCGGCGCCGCCGATCAGGTAGGCCAGCAGCACGGCAGGGCCGGCCATCTGGATAGCCGAGGCGGATCCGTAGAACAGCCCGGTGCCGATGGCCGACCCCAGTGCCATGAAGCGAATATGTCGGGCACTGAGGCCACGTTTCAAACCCTTTTCTTGCTGGTGCATTTCTCGTCCTTAATTATTTTTATCCTGAGAAAATTAAAAGCCGCGCTCATGACAACTGCTTTTTTTGTGGTGAGCGGGCTTGCCCCGCGCTGGGGTGCGAAGCAACCCCAAATCCGGCTACCGCATTTCACTTGGAGAAATGCGGTGACTGTAGGAGGGGCTGCTACGCAGCCCAGCGCGGGGCAAGCTCGCTCACTACAGAGAGCGAGTGTCGCTTACAGGCTCGGCAGCAACTTCGCCGGCACCAGGTCATTCAGGCAGCGGCTGGCGAGCAGTTCGCTCGCGGCGATGATGTCCGGGGCGAAGAAGCGATCCTTGTCGTAGAACCCCACTTTGGCGCGCAGGACGCTACGGGCTTTTTCCAGTTTCGGCGAGGTTTTCAGGCCTTCCCGCAAGTCCAGACCCTGGCACGCGGCCAGCCATTCCACGGCGAGGATGCCACGGGTGTTCTCGGCCATTTCCCACAGGCGCTTGCCGGCAGCAGGTGCCATCGACACATGGTCTTCCTGGTTGGCTGAAGTCGGAATGCTGTCGACACTGTGGGGATGGGCCAGCGCCTTGTTCTCGCTGGCGAGCGCGGCGGCGGTCACCTGAGCGATCATGAAACCGGAGTTCACCCCACCATTGCCCACCAGGAACGGCGGCAATTGCGACATGTGTTTGTCCATCATCAACGAGATACGACGCTCACTGAGGGAACCGATTTCGGCGATGGCCAGCGCCATGTTGTCAGCGGCCATGGCCACTGGTTCGGCGTGGAAGTTACCGCCGGAAATCACATCGCCTTCGGCGGCGAACACCAGCGGGTTATCCGATACGGCGTTGGCTTCGACCACCAGCACTTCAGCGGCCTGGCGGAACTGGGTCAGGCACGCGCCCATGACCTGAGGCTGGCAGCGCAGGGAGTACGGGTCTTGCACTTTGTCGCAGTTCTGGTGCGACTGGGAGACCTCGCTGCTTTCGCCGAGCAGGTCGCGGTAAGCGGCAGCCGAATCGATTTGCCCACGCTGGCCGCGTGCGGCATGAATACGCGCGTCGAACGGCGAGCGCGAGCCCAGCACTGCTTCAACTGTAAGGCCGCCACAGGCCAGGGCGCCAGCGAACAGGTCTTCGCCTTCGAACAGGCCGCGCAGGGCATAAGCAGTGGACACCTGGGTACCGTTGAGCAACGCCAGGCCTTCTTTAGCCGCGAGGGTCAGCGGCGTGAGGCCGGCGACTTTCAGCGCGTCAGTCGCTTCCAGCCATTCACCTTTGTAGCGCGCCTTGCCTTCGCCCAGCAGCACCAGGGACATATGGGCCAGCGGCGCCAAGTCACCGGACGCACCGACCGAGCCTTTCAACGGAATATGCGGGTAAACCTCGGCGTTGATCAGCGCGATCAGCGCGTCGATCACTTGCCGACGAATCCCGGAGAACCCACGGCTCAGGCTATTGACCTTGAGCACCATGACCAGCCGCACCAGCGCATCGCTGATCGGCTCACCGACGCCGGCGGCATGGGACAGCACTAGGGAACGCTGGAGGTTTTCCAGGTCTTCGCTGGCGATACGGGTCGAGGCCAGCAGGCCGAAACCGGTGTTGATGCCGTAGGCAGTGCGGTTCTCAGCGAGAATCTGCTCCACGCAGGCAACGCTGGCTTCGATCTGGGCTGAAGCGCTGTCATCCAGACTGAGGGTCACCGGCTGCTGGTAGATGGCCCGCAGTTGGGCAAGGCTCAGTTGGCCTGGAATCAGATTTAACGCAGTCACATTCATACTCCTTGTGAATTGTTCTTTCGAATATTTCTGTTGAATAAGGGTTCAGTGCACATTGGGTAATGCGGTGTCTTTGAGCAGCTTGGCGGCAGCTGCAATGTCCGGCGCCAGCCAGCGGTCCTGCTCGTATGCGGGGACCACTTCACGTAACAATCGCCAAGCGCGGTCGGTACCCGCGCCGAAACGCTGGGCCTTCAAAAATTCAAAGGCCTGGGCCGCCAGCAAGTACTCGATGGCAAGAATCTGGGTGACGTTGGCCAGCAGTTGATGCAGCTTCAGCGCGGCATTGGTGCCCATGCTCAAGTGGTCTTCCTGCAGCCCCGAGGTGACGAAATTATCGAGCACCGCTGGTTGCGCGAGCTGGCGGTTTTGCCCGCACAGTGATGCAGCGACGTATTGCACGATCATCATTCCGGAGTTAACCCCTGGGTTGCTCACCAGGAATGCCGGCAAGCCACTGACGTGCGGGTTGATCAAACGGTCCAGGCGGCGTTCGGCAACCGAGCCGATTTCGGCCATGGCGATGGCGAGCATATCGGCGGCCAGGGCGACGGACTGGCCGTGCGGATTGGCCTGGGACACTACGCGGTACTCGTCCGGCGTGCCAAGCACCAACGGGTTGTCAGTGGCGCTGTTGAGTTCAGTCTCGATCTGGCGGGTGGCGTGCTCCACCTGGTCGCGCGCCGCGCCGTGGATCTGCGGGATCGAGCGGATGCTCAGGGCGTCCTGTGTGCGGAGGCCTTTGCTGCTGGCGATCACTTCACTGCCGTCGAGCAAGGCACGCAGGTTGACGCCAACGTGCTGCATGCCGGGGTGCGGCTTGAGGGCGATGATTTCTTCATCAAAGGCATCGATCTGGCCGCGCTGGGCTTCGAAACTCATGGCGCCGATCACGTCGGCCCACTGCAGCAAGTGATGGGCGTCGGCCAAGGCCAGGCAGCTCAAACCGGTCATGCACGGCGTGCCGTTGACCAGGCACAGGCCGTCTTTGGCGCCGAGTACCACGGGCTGCAAACCTTCTGCCTGCAAGGCTTCCTGCGCCGTCACGATTCGGCCGCGATAACTCACCGTACCGACACCCAACAAAGCGACACCGACGTGGGCCATGTGAGTCAGGTAACCCACCGAACCTTGGGACGGCACCTGTGGCGTGATGCCGTGGTTAAGCAGCGCCAGCAACGAACGTACGACCTGCGGATGCAGGCCGGATTTTCCGTGACTGTAATTGATGACCGCGGCGCAGATAATCGCCCGGGTCTGCTCATCGCTCAGTACCGGGCCGACGCCACAGGCGTGACTCAACAGGGTATTGCGCGACAGCTGGCTGAGTTGCTCGCCCGCAAGCGACACGTTGCACAGCGCGCCCAGGCCGGTGTTCACGCCATACGCGCGTTCGCCGCTGGTGACGATGCGCTGCACGATGGCTTGGGCATTGTCGATGCGGGCCCAGGCTTGGCCCGAGAGTTCCAGCACCGCGCCGTGGCGGGCCACGGCGACCACGTCCTGCCAGCGCAGGGGGGTGTCGGCGATGATGATTTTTGCTGCCTGGGACATGGTTGACCTCTTCATATTCTCTACCGCTTTGCCGGCCTCATCGGGGGCAAGCCCCCTCCCACATTTTGAACGGTGAACATCTTCAAAGGTGGGAGGGGACTTGCTCCCGATAGGGCCAGCAGCCTCACCACAGAATCTGGATCAGACCACCGCAGCGCGCCGCTGAACAAACCGGTCCACGTACTCATCCGCCGGTGAATGGAGGATCTCCCGAGGTGAGCCGACCTGGATCAACTTGCCGTCCTTGAGGATCGCAATGCGGTTACCAATGCGCACGGCCTCGTCGAGGTCGTGGGTGATGAAGACGATGGTCTTGTGCAGGGTCTTTTGCAGCTCCAGCAATTGGTCCTGCATCTCGGCGCGAATCAACGGGTCAAGGGCGCTGAAGGCTTCGTCCATCAGGATGATGTCCGTGTCGGCAGCCAACGCACGGGCCAGGCCGACGCGCTGGCGCATGCCGCCGGAGAGCTGGTGCGGGTATTTGTTTTCGTAGCCTTTGAGGCCCACGGTTTCGATCCAGTGCAGCGCGCGTTCGGCGCACACCTGCTTGGTTTCGCCACGCACCTTGAGGCCGTAAGCGACGTTGTCGAGCACGCTCTTGTGGGGCAACAGGCCGAAGCTCTGGAACACCATGCTGATCTTGTGCCGACGGAATTGGCGCAGGGCGTCCATGTCCAGTTGCAGGATGTCTTCGCCGTCCACGAGGATCGCGCCGCTGGTGGGGTCGATCAGGCGATTGAAGTGACGTACCAGTGTGGATTTACCGGAACCCGACAGGCCCATGATCACGAAGATCTCACCAGTACCGATGCTCAGGGACAGGTCGTTGACGCCGACCACGCAACCGGTCTCGGCCAACACTTGGTCCTTGGTCTTGCCCTGCCCGATCATCGCCAGCGCTTCCTTGGAACGCGCGCCAAAGATCTTGAAGACGTTTCTGACTTCGATTTTGCTGACAGTCGTCATTTGCTCGCCTCATGCCGTGGGCGGCCATAGGCCTGGGTAATGCGGTCGATGACCACTGCAAGAATCACGATCGCCAGCCCGGCTTCAAGGCCACGGCCAACGTTGAGGGTCTGGATGCCGACGAGCACGTCTTCACCCAAGCCACGGGCGCCGATCATCGAGGCGATCACCACCATCGACAACGCCATCATGGTGGTCTGGTTGATGCCAGCCATGATGCTCGGCAGCGCCAACGGCAGTTGCACGCCAAACAGTTGCTGCCAGCGGTTGGCACCGAAGGCGTTGATGGCCTCCATAACTTCGCCATCCACTTGGCGGATGCCCAAATCGGTGAGGCGAATCAACGGCGGCGCGGCGTAGATCACCGTGGCAAAAATCGCCGGCACCTTACCCAGGCCGAACAGCATCAGCACCGGGATCAGGTACACGAAGCTGGGCATGGTTTGCATGATGTCGAGCAGCGGCATCAACACCGAACGCAGGCGATTACTGCGCGCCGAGAGGATGCCCAACGGAATGCCGATCAACACCGAAATCACCGTGGCAACCATCATCAAGGCCAGGGTCTGCATCAGCTTGTCCCACAGGCCAACCGCGCCTACCAGGAACAGCAAACCGACGATGACCGCCGTAGTGACTACTTTGCGGGTAGCGTGCCAGGCCACGCCGCCGACGATGGCCAGCATCAGCCACCAAGGGGCGGCGCGCAGCAGGCCTTCCAGGTTGACGATGGCCCACAGCAGCGTGTCGGAGATCTGCCGGAACACATCGCCGTAGTTGGTGACCAGTGAATCCACCCAACCGTTAACCCAGTCGGCAATGGAAAACGTAAAACTCTCAGGAAACATAGCGTGCTCTCGATCCAATGGGTTGTGGCCGGGCGCCCGGCCACCCCTCAGGGTAGCCGTGCACACTTGACCTACAAGGCCGCGTCGATTTTCTTGGCTGCGTCTTCGCTCACCCAGGCGTGCCAGACTTCAGGATGTTCCTTGAGGAAGATCTTCGCCAGTTTCGGCGACTCAATGCGCTCCTTGGCCATGCGTCCCAGGTTCTGGTTCAGCAGGTCGATGGGCAGGTTGACCTTTTCCAGCACGGCCACCAGTTCAGGGGCTTGTTCGTGGAAGGTCTTGGACAGGCCGACCTTGATGGTCACGGTTTTATCCACACCGGGTTTTTCTTCAAGCTTGACCAGGTCGACCTGACCCATCAGCGGCGTCGGCGACCAGTAGTAGAACAGGATCGGCTCGCCACGCTTGTAGCTCGACAGCACCGCCGCATCCAGCGCCGGGCCGGTGCCTGGACGGAAGTTGGTGTAGGTGCTTTCCAGGCCGTAGCTTTTCAGCATTTCGCTGTTGTCCAGCTCGCAGGTCCAGCCGGCCGGGCAGTTGTAGAAGCGGCCCTTGGATGGTTCTTCCTGGTCCTTGAACACCGAGGCGTACTTGGCCAGGTCGGCGATGGTTTTCAGGTCCGGCGCCTTGGCTTCCAGCTTGCGCTTGGCGTCGCCTTCGATCACGTAGCGCGGCACGTACCAGCCTTCGATTGCGCCCACCACAGGCGCACCAACGCCGACGACTTTGCCGGCCTTCTCAGCCTTGTTCCAGACTTCGCTGCGGCCGACCCATTCTTCGGCGAACACTTGAATGTCGTTACTGCTCAGGGCGTTTTCCATGGTGATGGAGTTGCCCGGCAGGCTGTCGGTTTTGCAGTCGTAGCCTTTTTCCAGCACGGTTTGCAGGATGTCGGTAAGCAACATGCCGCTTTCCCAGTTCAGCCCGGCGAATTTCACCGGTTTACCGGACTCGCACCAACCGGCCGCCTGGGCGCCAGCGCTGGCCAGCAAGCCTGCAGAGAACAACGTGGTCAGCAGGGTCTTATGCATTTTCATTGTGTGACGCTCCCAATCATGAAATGGATTACGGCAGTCAAAAGGCGTCCTGCCTTGTCCACGTCCTGTCAGGCCCGCGCCGCAGCGCGACTGGCCCCGCTTTTTTTAGTGGGTACAACACTGTCCTGCTCGACCGGCAGAATCAGTTGATCGGGCACGCTGCCGTGCCATTTTTTCGCACACAGGTAATACAGGGCGGCGGGCAGCACCAGGCCGATGATCCAGGAGATATCCACACCCCCAAGCGCGCTCACCAGCGGACCGGTGTAGAACTTGGTAGCGATGAACGGCATCTGCACCAACACCCCGAAGACATAGACGCTGATACCCAGAGGGTTCCAACGACCGTACCGCCCGTTTGGATCGGCCAGCGCCGGCACGTCATAGCGCTCGCGGGTGATGAAGTAGTAGTCCACTAGGTTGATCGCGCTCCAGGGCGTGAAGAACGCCAGCAGGAACAGAATGAAAGACTTGAACGCACCGAGGAACGAATGCTGGCCGAGCAATGCGATCAGGGTCGCCGTACCGACGATAAGCAGCACGAACACCAGACGCTGCAGACGCGTGACCTCCAGGCGACCACGAAAGCCGCTGATGATGGTCGCGATGCACATGAAGCTGCCGTAGGAGTTAAGTGTGGAGATGGTGACCTTGCCGAACGCGATGCTGAAATACAGCAGCGCAGCGGTGGCGCCCGTACCACTCAAACCAACGATGTAGGCCACTTCATGACCGGCGAATTGCCCGTTGGCCATGGCGGCGGCGAACACGCCGAGAATCATCGCCACTTGTGCGCCAATCACTGAACCGGCGCCCGCAGCGAGAAAGGTTTTCACCGACGACGTGCTGCTCGGCAAGTAGCGCGAGTAGTCCGCCACATACGGCCCAAACGCGATCTGCCAGGAGGCGGCGAGGGACACCGCGAGCAAGAAACTGCTCCAGCTGAAATGGCGGATTTGCAGCAATGCGCCAATGTCAGCCTGGCCCATCAGGCGACTGAACAGGTAAACGAAGGCAATCACACCAATGACGCTGGCAACGCGCCCTATGAAGTGGATCACCCGATAACCAAGCACCGTGACCAGCACAATGACGCTGGCGAAGATCAGGATACCGACGCTGCTGCTGACACCAAACAACTGGCCCAGCGCCTGGCCGGAAAGCACCGTACCGGTTGCGGTGAAACCCAGGTACATCAGGCACACCAAGACGATCGGAATGGCCGCGCCATATACGCCGAACTGCACGCGGCTGGAGATCATCTGCGGCAAGCCGAGCTTGGGCCCTTGCGCCGCATGCAACGCCATGACGCCGCCGCCGATCAGTTGACCGATCAACAGACCGATCAACGACCAGAACACATCACCGCCCAGCACCACGGCCAAGGCCCCGGTGACAATGGCCGTAATTTGCAGGTTGGCACCCAGCCACAGGGTGAATTGGCTCAATAGACGACCGTGTCTTTCCGCTTCCGGGATGTAGTCGATCGAACGTTTCTCGATCAACGGGGTGGTGCTTGCACGCGCGTCATTTGCAGCCATGGGTGTTCAACCTCTGATGGATTGTTTTGGGGGTCGCAGCCGCTCAACTGTGGGAGGGGGCTTGCTCCCGATAGCAGTGGGTCAGTCACCAGACCTATTGGCTGATACACCGCCATCGGGAGCAAGCCCCCTCCCACATGGGTTACTTGATCATTGGAAGATTGAGACCCTGCTCTTTGGCGCAATCGATCGCGATCTGGTAACCCGCATCGGCGTGACGCATCACCCCTGTCGCTGGGTCGTTGTGCAGCACACGGGCAATCCGCTCGGCCGCTTCGTCGGTGCCGTCGCAGACGATCACCATGCCGGAGTGCTGGGAGAAGCCCATGCCGACGCCGCCACCGTGGTGCAGCGAGACCCACGTCGCACCGCTGGCGGTGTTGAGCAAGGCATTGAGCAGCGGCCAGTCAGATACGGCGTCGGAACCGTCCTGCATGGATTCTGTTTCGCGGTTCGGGCTTGCTACCGAGCCGGAGTCGAGGTGGTCACGACCAATCACCACCGGCGCCGACAGCTCGCCGCTGCGCACCATTTCGTTGAATGCCAGGCCGAGCTTGGCGCGCTGGCCCAGACCGACCCAGCAGATACGCGCTGGCAGGCCCTGGAAGCTGATGCGTTCGCGAGCCATGTCCAACCAGTTGTGCAGGTGGGCGTCGTCGGGGATCAGCTCTTTGACTTTGGCGTCGGTCTTGTAGATATCTTGCGGGTCGCCCGAGAGCGCAGCCCAACGGAACGGGCCGATGCCACGGCAGAACAGTGGACGGATGTACGCCGGAACGAAACCTGGGAAGTCGAAAGCGTTTTCCACGCCTTCTTCCTGTGCCATTTGGCGGATGTTGTTGCCGTAGTCGAAGGTCGGGATGCCTTGCTTCTGGAATTCCAGCATGGCTTTGACGTGGACTGCCATGGACTGCTTGGCGGCCTTGATCACGGCAGCCGGCTCGGTCTTGGCGCGGGCGCGGTATTCGTCCCAGGTCCAGCCGGCGGGCAGGTAGCCATTGAGCGGGTCATGGGCACTGGTCTGGTCGGTGACCATGTCCGGGCGCACACCGCGCTTGACCAGTTCCGGCAGGATCTCGGCCGCGTTACCCAGCAGCGCGATGGAAATGGCTTTGCCTTCTTTCGTGTATTTGGCGATACGGGCCAACGCGTCGTCGAGGTCGGTGGCTTGCTCATCGACATAACGGCTGGCCAGGCGGAAATCGATGCTGACCTGCTGGCACTCGATGTTCAGCGAGCACGCGCCGGCCAATGTCGCGGCCAGAGGCTGTGCGCCGCCCATGCCGCCGAGACCGGCGGTGAGGACCCAACGGCCTTTCAAATTGCTGTCGTAATGCTGGCGACCGGCTTCAACGAAGGTTTCGTAAGTACCTTGGACGATGCCCTGGCTGCCGATGTAGATCCAGCTGCCGGCAGTCATCTGGCCGTACATAGCCAGGCCCTTGGCATCCAGTTCGTTGAAGTGTTCCCAACTGGCCCAGTGCGGAACCAGGTTGGAGTTGGCGATCAACACGCGCGGGGCGTTGCTATGGGTCTTGAACACGCCGACCGGTTTGCCGGATTGCACCAGCAGGGTTTCGTCGTCGTTCAGATTGGTGAGGCTCTCGACGATCTGGTCGTAGCACTCCCAATTACGTGCGGCGCGGCCAATGCCGCCGTACACCACCAACTCTTTCGGATTCTCCGCCACTTGCGGGTCGAGGTTGTTCATCAGCATGCGCAGCGGTGCTTCAGTCAGCCAGCTTTTGGCGGTGAGCTTGTTACCGCGGGCGGCGCGGATTTCGACGTCACGGTATTTTGTAGGCTTGGTCACTGCTAGGACTCCTCGGCGATCGATGCGCGAACATGGATGGTGCGAAGGAGAGTCTTACGCACACATCTTTACTTGTATGTACAAGCATATGCAATCAAGCGGCCAACTTTCTAAGTGAGGTGTTTGGATTTTTTTGGAAAGCGTGTGTGAGCCTTGGAAATTAAGGCTTAGAGAGATGATGAAATTTCTTACAAAGGGGTTTTCTAGCGAGGGAGGTTTGTCACGACAGCATGGTTTTGCGCCAAGCTGGGGCGTTCGGTAACAAAATGGTGCGAGGGTTGGAAACAGATCGCAACAACAGTGGGAAACAATGTGGGAGGGGGCTTGCCCCCGATAGCGGTGGATCAGTCAGCCCATCTGTTACTGACACACCGCAATCGGGGGCAAGCCCCCTCCCACATTTTTTAACCGCGCTGAGTCAGTTCGATGATGCAGCTACGGCCAGTGATAGAGATGTCCAGCAAGCCAGCGTTACCGTCCACTTGCAGGCAATCGTGATGGCCCAGTACCTGGTCCAGCACCTTCACTTCATCCGCCACGCTGAACACCAGCACCGTCTGCGCCGTACTGAAAAACCGCTGCACACGATCCATCCACTGCAACCGCGCGTGGTAGCGCTCGGGCGAATAAATCAGGTTGAAATCGCGAATCGGCCCAGTGATCAATCGGCACGACACCTGGCTGTCACCCTTGAACGCGAACGGTTGCAGCGGTAACAGTCCGCGCTGCTCCTCGCCATCCACGGTCAGCACCATGCCTGCGCCCTTGATTACCGTGATCACACGCTGGTAACCGGCGAAGGTGGAAAAGCCGCCCGACTCGGCGATATCGGCAATCGACAAGCGCCAGCCAAAGCCATCCAGGCCATCGCCGGCATCACGGGAGATTTCTTCGGTACTGCCACCGCCGTTTTTCCACGGCATGCGGACGTAATCGGCGGCGCGCCAGACTTTCAAACTCATTTACTGAAGCGTCCTTCGAGGCTGTGACGGGAACCAGGGTGGATCAACCGCGCGGCGGTCACTGGCTGGCGTCCGGACCAGGTGCGTCGGCGAATCAACAGGCACGGTTCGGTGGGCTCTATTTGCAGCAGCTTGCACTCGTCGGCGTCGGCGAGGATCGCTTCCACGACGTGCTCGCCTTCCGTCAGCGGCGCAACCTGGTTGAGATAGGCATAGGGCGTTTGCTGGGTGAAATCCTGCTGCAGGTATTCCGGCGCGACCAAGGCGTTGACGAAACGGTCTTCGATTTGCACGGGAATATCGTTTTCGTAATGCACGATCAGGGAGTGGAACACCCGCCCGCCTTCGCGCATTTCCAGGGCGACGGCACGTTCGGAACCGGCGGCCTCTTCGCCCAGGGTGATGACCTGGCAGGTATGCCGATGACCGCGGGAAGCGATCTCATCAGCAATGTTGTGCACTTCAAACAGCGCCGACTGGCTTTTGGGCTCGGCGACAAAAGTACCGACGCCTTGCATGCGAACCAGCAACCCTTCGGCGGTGAGTTCGCGCAGGGCGCGATTGATGGTCATTCGGCTGAAGCCCAGTTGGCTGACCAGTTCACTCTCCGACGGCACGCGGTAATGGGGTGGCCAGTTGCCGTTGAGGATCTGCTGGCTGATCATCTGTTTGACGCGGGCATACAAGGGCGCCGGACTTTCGTCCATGTGGGCAGCCAGTGAAGACTTGGCGGGCGGAGTCGGCACAGGGAATCCTTGCAGGGGGAAAAGATGCATAGATTGCCGGAGTTTACCGAGCAGGCAAACGTCTGTATATGTATATACAAATAAACACACGACCGGAGTGCTCTGAACATGTCCGCTTTTTTTGCCGAACGCGCACTGCTGCCTAATGGATGGGCCAACGATGTACGTCTTGAAGTCAGCGCCGATGGCCTGCTGACACAGATTGCGGCCAATGCCAGTGCAGACGGCGCCGAGCGGCTCAAAGGCCCGGTTTTGGCGGGCATGCCCAACCTGCACTCCCACGCATTCCAACGCGCCATGGCGGGTTTGGCCGAAGTCGCCGGCAACCCGAATGACAGCTTCTGGACCTGGCGTGAGCTGATGTACCGCATGGTCGGCAAGATCAGTCCGGAGCAACTGCAGGTGATCGCGCGCCAGCTTTACATCGAGATGCTCAAGGCCGGTTACACCTCGGTGGCCGAATTTCACTACGTGCATCATGATGTCAGCGGCCAGCCTTTTGCCGACCGTACGGAACTGTCGCGGCAGATCAGCCACGCGGCCGCCAGCAGCGGTATTGGCCTGACCTTGGTGCCCGTGCTCTACACCCACTCGGGTTTTGGCGGGCAGGCGCCGAACGAAGGCCAGCGACGGTTTATCAACAGCACCGAAAACTACCTGGACCTGCAGGCGCGCCTCAAACCGATCCTCGCGGCGCAACCGGCGCAGCAACTGGGCTTGTGCTTCCACTCCCTGCGCGCTGTTACACCACAACAAATCAATGAAGTCCTGGCCGCCAGCGACAAGACGTGCCCGATCCATATCCATATTGCCGAACAACAAAAAGAAGTCGACGACTGCCTGGCCTGGAGCGGCAAGCGTCCGTTGCAATGGCTGTATGACAATGTCGAGGTGGATGAACGCTGGTGCCTGGTGCACGCGACTCACGCCAACCCGGAAGAAGTGACGCGCATGGCAGCGAGCCGGGCGATTGCCGGATTGTGCCTGACCACCGAAGCCAACCTGGGCGACGGGATTTTCCCGGCAGTGGATTTTCTCGCCCAGGGCGGGCGCATGGGCATCGGTTCCGACAGCCATGTGTCATTGAGCGTAGTGGAGGAATTGCGCTGGCTGGAATACGGCCAGCGCCTGCGCGATCAACGGCGCAACCGCTTGTATCGCAGTGACCAACCGATGGTTGGCCGTACGTTGTTCGATGCTGCGCTGGACGGTGGCGCACAGGCACTGGGGCAGCCAATTGGTCGACTGGAAGTGGGCAAGCGTGCGGATTGGATCGTGCTGGACGGTAATGACCCTTACCTGGCGACAGCAACAGAGGATGGCATTCTCAATCGCTGGCTGTTTGCCGGCGGTGATCGCCAGGTGCGTGATGTGCTGGTCAACGGGAAATGGGTGGTGCGCGAAGGGCGTCATGCAGGCGAAGAAGAAAGCAGCCGGGCATTTACGCAGGTGCTAAGGGACTTACTCGGTTAAAACATGTGGGAGGGGCTTGCCCCCGATTGCAGAGTGTCAGCCAGCAAATCAGATACTGACACACCGCTATCGCGGGCAAGCCCCCTCCCACATTGGATTGAGGGGCTCTCAGGTTATTGCGAAGTCTTGGCCATCTGCTTATCCGATGTCCGGAAGATCAACCGCGTGGTGTCATACCCCTGCTGTCGCGCCCTGCTCAGCAGGTCTTCGCGAGTATCGGCACTGACCGTTGGCGTGCGCGACAGGATCCACATATAGCGCCGGCTCGGGCTGCCGACGATGGCGGTCTTGTAGTCATCGCTGACGTACAGCACCCAGTAATCGCCCTTGGCGACGCCCGGCAGCAGTGACGTGAACCAGTTGTTGAATTCCACCCAGAGCTTGTCAGTCTTGCCAGGCACTTGCGGGGTGGCGGTGCCCTTGGCTTCTTCCCACTTCCATTCGGTGGTCAGGCAGCGGTTAAACACCGACATGTCGCCATCGGGCAACAAGGTGTAGCGTGCTTCGGACTGCGCGCAGTTGCGCTGAAAGTACATCGGCAATCGGGCCAACTCATACCAGGTGCCCTGGTAACGCTTGAGGTTGACGCTGCCGGCAGTCTTGGGTTGCAGATCATCGCCAGAATGGCTGGCACAGCCCGCCAAAAACAGGCTGGCACAAAGGAACAAAACAAAACGCATCATTCTTCTTCTCCCGCAGGCTCTCGCCCCGGTTTACTTCAGGCCTTGCCCGGAAAACATGAGAACTTTGTCACCGGCATATTGAACGCTGATAAAGCTGGTTTTATCGCCCCACGTGCAGCTGGACATGCCCAGTGCGCCGGAACAATCGGTCGGCTTACCCAACAACGACTCCACCTCGGCCTTGGGCATGCCGGCCGACAACTTCGCGTAATTTTCCTGGTTGATCTTGCTGCAAGCGGCCAACAGCACGCAAAAAGCCAGCAAAGCGAGACGGCGTAACGACATGGAATAACTCCTGGAGGGACAAGGCAGCGTGGGTATCTGCCAGAAGCTTAGAAGGGAAAATAGGTGTCTGGTTCCCGACGAGTAAAAACAAAAAAGCCCCGAAAACGCTGAAACGTTTCGGGGCTTCTTTAAGGGTGAACCGGCTCACAACAACGCCGATCACTTATCGCCGCAGCTTACTTCTTGTGATAGGCCGTCACGCGCTCAACTTCTTCCTTCGAACCCAGGAACACCGCTACACGCTGGTGCAGGCCTTCCGGCTGGATGTCGAGGATGCGCTGGTGGCCGTCAGTGGACGCGCCGCCCGCTTGTTCAACCAGGAACGACATCGGGTTGGCTTCATACATCAGGCGCAGTTTGCCCGGCTTGGATGGCTCGCGGCTGTCACGTGGGTACATGAACAAGCCACCACGGGTCAGGATGCGGTGCACGTCGGCTACCATCGCCGCGACCCAACGCATGTTGAAGTTTTTCTTCAGCGGCCCTTCTTCACCGGCCATCAACTCGCCCACGTAGCGGGTAACCGGTTCTTCCCAGTGACGCTGGTTGGACATATTGATCGCGAATTCCTGGGTGGACGCAGGAATGGTGATGTCTTCGTGGGTCAGTACGAAGCTGCCCATTTCGCGGTCCAGGGTGAAACCTTTAACGCCGTCACCCAGGGTCAGCACCAGCATGGTCTGTGGGCCGTAGATCGCGTAACCGGCAGCGACCTGCTCGGTGCCTGGCTGCAGGAAAGCCTTTTCGTTCAGGGCTTCGTTCTGGCTCAGGTATTCGTTCGGGCAGCGCAGCACGGAGAAGATAGTGCCGACCGGTGCGTTGATGTCGATGTTGGACGAACCGTCCAGTGGGTCGAACACCAGCAGGTAGGCACCTTTCGGGTATTTACCCGGGATCTGGTAGGCATTGTCCATTTCTTCGGACGCCATGCCGGCCAGGTGACCGCCCCATTCGTTGGCTTCAAGCAGGATCTCGTTGGAGATTACGTCGAGCTTCTTCTGTACTTCTCCCTGCACGTTTTCAGTGCCCATGCTGCCCAGGACACCACCCAGTGCGCCTTTGGACACGGCATGGCTGATTTCCTTGCAAGCACGCGCGACCACTTCGATAAGGAAGCGCAGATCGGCAGGCGTGTTGTTGCTGCGGGTCTGCTCAATCAAATAGCGACTCAAGGTAACGCGGGACATGTAAGGCTCCGGAGAATGGGGGGCTTGAAAACCCGCGCAGTTTAACGCGAGTCGGGGCGTATTTCCTCCTATCAGAGGATTTAAACCCAATAGAGTTCATGGACTTTATTTAACGCGCCGCCGGTGGCTTGCGCAGCAAACTGTAGGCCATGGCGCCCAGTGCCGCCACGCCGAGCAGCAAGACGGCCCAGAGTCCGAGTTTTTTCCAGTTCGGCCCGTCCTCCACAGCGGCTACGACCACCGGCGACGCGACCGCAACGTCCCCCACAACCTTGGCCTGTCCCAGCGTATTGAGGCGCTCGGCACTGTAATCGGGGATCAGGGTCGACAGTGGCAGGCTTGCGGCTTTCACCGATGCATTGCCCAACGCCAGGCTGAACGGCGGCTCACCCCGCGCCAGGAACACCAACTGGGTAGCGCGCACCGCAAAGCGCAGCGCCGGCGCATCGGCGCCCAAACCGCCACCGCGCTCGTCCACCTGCAACTTGAGTTCGGTCACGACCTGACCCGGCAACTGCAACTCATCCTGCACTACGTCCTGGCCGTTTTGCGTCAGGCGGTACAGCAAGCCATTGTTCAATGGCTGCCACAGTTGTTTGGCATCGCTGCGTCCCGCCAATGTCACCGGTGCCAGCGTGTTGGGCTGCTTCAACTCAATGCGCAAACGCTCGACACTCAGCCCAGTCGGCAACTGCCAGCTGTACTCCCCAGCCTTGAGTCGCGTTCCCGCCAATGGCTGCGACCACACCAACGGCATTGGCAGACTGCTGCGCGTAGCACTCACCAGCTTGGCCGAGGTCAGCAGCGGCGCCGCCTGCCCCTTCCATACCAGACGCAGGTAGCGCGCAGAGCGTCCTGGCAGGCTGACGTCATGCTGTTCGACCCGTTCGTCGGCGAACGACAAGCGTGCCACCTGCCCCTCGCCCCAAGGCTCCCAACGCTGCAAGTCATCACTGGCTTCAATGCTGAAACGCTGGAAGCCCTCTTGCTCACGGCTCCAGTCCAGGCTCAGTTGCTGCAACGGTGCCTTGATCGCGCTGGCGTCCAGCACCCAGCCGCGCAACACCTGCATACCGGGCTTGGCGGCAGAAGACGGTTTGATTTCCACCAGGGTGCCTTCGGTGGTGGTTTTCATCACCACACCGGGCAGGCTTTCCTGAGTGTCGGCGGCGTATAGCGGGAACCACTTCACATCAGCGACGTTGCGACTTTCGGTGCGCTGGGAAGATTGTCGCGACAGCGCATAGGCCTGGGGCTCACCGGCGGCGTTAAACACGCGAACGTCACCGAGGTCCGCCTGGCGCGCGTTGAGTTGCACAGCCAACGGCAATTCAAGGCGATACCAGGGGCCATTGCCGCTCACACTCAGCGGCACATGGTGGGTGAAATCAGCCGGGGCTTCCTGGGCCGACGCCGCCAGCGCCGCACACATGCCCACCATGGCCACGCTCAACTTACCGATCAAGAGGATGCTCCTTCAGTTTCCATCACAGGTTCGGCCCGCTTAGGTGGCAGCGGTGCGAAATAACCCACCACCAGCAACAGCCCGCCCACGCCGATAAACGACACGATCCGCGCCAGGCCGCCACGGTTACTCAGTTCGACAAAGAACAGTTTGGCCACCACCACCGCAATCAACGCAGCGCCGATCAACCACACTTCGCGACGATGGCGCAGGTGGCCGCCGATCATCAGGCCGAGGGCGATCAGAGTCCACACAATCGACAGGCCGGCTTGCACCAGCATCGACTCCAGCAACGCATCCAGATGGAACGGCACGCCGCCCCAGTGGTGCGCGGTGCGCATGACCAGTGCCGTGAAGAACGCAAACAGCGAGAGACCCGCGATCCCTTGTGCGGCCAATTCGGCACGCGGCCCGCGTTGTGGCGCCACGCTTCGGGACCACAGGTAAACACCCAGCAGCGCGAAGAGCAGGCCCAGTTCCAGAGGGTTGAGCAGAGGCACGTAAGGCAACGGATTGGCGGTGCCATCGCTGAAGGTATTCGCCAGCCAGAACCAGCCGAGCATCAGCACAGCCAATGGCAGCGCGGCCAGGACTCGGTACTCCCTTGGGTACGCCGACACTGGCCACGGCCAGGTGCGCGGTGCGGCGGCCAGCACCAGGTACAGGCTTGGCAGGATGGCCCAGCCCAACCAGCGCCAGGCGTTGTATTCAGCCGACAGGCGCAACAGTCCATAGCGCAATTCCAGTGCCAGCACGCCGATCAGCATCCAGCAACCGAGGACATGGGCAATACTCAGCATCCTGGCCGGAACCACCGGCGCCAAGCGGCGCAGCGAGATGAAATGCACCACAAACACCGCCAACCAGGCCAGCCAGCCGTACTGCGCCGCCGGGTGATAGTAGCTGTGGGCAGATACCAGCAACGCCACGCCCGCCGCCGGCATCAGCAAGGTGCACAGCACACCCAGCGATGCCCAGCGCAGTCGCGCCGCAAGCAGCGCCCAGATCGCCACGCTCACTGCGGCAAGCCCCAGCAGGAAAGAACCAAGCAACGCTTGCGGAACAAAGCGCAACACTTCGCCACCCAGCGCCAATGTCCACCACGCCGCACCCCACACCAGCAAAAGGTCAGACAAGCGTTGCAGCTTCAGCACCGCAAACACCGGCGCATGGGGCTCACGTTGCAAGCGCCAGGCGCCGATCAAGGCGGCCAGGCCCAACACCATCGGCGTCCAGAAACCACTGTGCGCCAGCGGACGCAGGCCTTCGCCGGTCAACGGCCCGAGCAATTGCGGCACCGCCAGCAGGAACGAGCCACCGCCGACCAGTTGCAGCAGCAACCCAAATACAAAACTGACGCGTTGTTGCAGGTACAAGCTCAGCCAGATGATCAACAACCCACTGGCAGCCCATACGCCGCTGGCGCTTTCCCATGGCAGCACAAACAGCACCGCCAGATTGATCAACACCAGACCGGCGAGCAGCACCACCGACAACCCACGTAACAGCCGCACATCGCTGCGCACCATGTCGTCGCGTGCCGCCAGCAGCATGCCGCCAATCAAGGCCAGGCCGATCAGTGAGGCCGTGAGCAAACCACTCCATCCCGCATTGAATACCGCCGCGCCCTCCCCGCCCTGCAAGCGCACCAGGAATAACGCGCCACCCAGCAATTGCACCGCGAACGCAGTGAACAGGAAAGTGCGCGAGCCAATGCGCAGGCCGATAAACAGGGTCGCCAGACCGGCGATGGCCCAACTGATGGCGGTACCTTGGGTCAGCAACAGCAAGGGCGCCAGCAGGTACAAAAAGCTCAAGCCCAGAGACGCCAGGACCGGCAGCCCTTTGCGCTCCCACTCTGCCGCGTGCTCCGCCGATGCCTTGCGCAACTGATCGAAGCTGAACAGCAACGCGGCGCCGAGCAACAACGCACCCAGCGGCGCACCGTCGAGCAGGCTGTGTTCGCCAATGCGCAGTTCGCTGAGGAAGGCCAGCGCTGAGCCCAATTGCAGCAACAAGCCGAACGCACGCGCCAACGGTCGCTCCTGGCGCAAACCGAGCCAGAAGATCCCGGCGCCTTCCACCGCCCACGCCGCAGCCGTCCAACGTGCATCAAGGCCCAGAGGAATCGCCAGGCTGGCAAAGATCGCGCCCAGGGCCAGGCACGTTTCCGCCAGCAGCAACGCGCGTCCGCCACTGAGTAACCGCGCCAGGCCCATGTAGATAATGCCCAGGCCCAACGCACTGAACGCCGCGGCGAATTCCAGATGCTGTACCAATGCGAACTGCAAGCCAAAGCCCACCAGCGGCGGGCCGAACAGCATGCCGCCGTCAACGTAATCACCCTTGGCAGCCGACCAGCGCAACAACGCATCACGGCCTTCGGGCGCGTCGCCCAGCTCCAGCAATTTGCGTCGGGCGAACAACAGGCCGATGGCCAGATACATTAGGAAGAACAGGATCAGGAATGGCTCGGTGCTCCACAGCAATTCCGGCGTGTAGGAACGCATTCCCCAGGCGAAGCCGATGCCGAAGGTACCGACGAACCCGATCAGGTTGAGCAAGCGCCAGGCCTTGAACCAGGCGATGGCGAGAATACCGGCGTTGAGCAGGGCAAAATAACTGAACAGCGCAACATGGTTACCGGCACCGGTGGACGTAAGGATCGGTGCCGCAAAACCGCCGAGTGCTGCCGCGCAGGCCAGGCCCAATGCGTCCTGGGTGACCGCCAGGATCGCCGAGAACACCGTGACCGCAACCAGCAGGCCCAGCGCCGCGCTCGGGTCGATCAACGGATGCAGGCGCATCGCGGCAAACACCGTCAGGTACAGCACCGCAATCCCGGTGCCTTGCAGCATCAAGCCGTAGTTGCTGTTGCGCAGTCTCAGCCACCAGCCCAGGCCCAGCAGGCCGACGGCGGCAGCAGCCACACCGGCGTAACGCAACTCGATCGGCACCACCATGCCTTCGGTGGCATAACGCAGCAGGAACGCCAGGCCGAGAAACAACAGCACCACGCCGACGCGCAGGACGGTGTTGCCACCAAACAGCCAATTGCGTGCACCAGCGAGGGCACGTTCGAACAGGTTGGGGCCACGGGGGATAGCAGGTTCTTCAGGAGGGCGCGGAGCCGGAGCAGGCTTCCAGGCGTCTTCGGGCAATGCAGGGCTTGGTTCGGCGATCATGGCGACGGGCGCCAATTCGGCCCGCAGCTCCCAAACCAGTTCGGGGGCCTTGGTGATGGGTGTCGGTTCAGGGATGGAGGGTTCGACCACCGCGGGGCTGGCCGGCGCGGGCACTTCCAATTGCCGCAGTCGCTCACCGAGGGCGATCACCGACTTCTGCGAGGTTTCCAACTGACGCGCCTGCTGTCGCACCTGGGCCGCAAGCTTCGACAGGCCAATCGCTTGGCCAATGCCCAACCCCAGCAGTGCGCCGATGCCTGCGTCATAGAACGACTCATCGAGCGTCCAGCCGACAACCAGGCCAATCAGCATGAAAATCCATTGCATGGTCGATATTCCCTAAGCAAACCGGCGCTCAGTATATCGACGCGCAACCAATGTGGGAGGGGGCTTGCCCCCGATAGCGGCGTGTCAGTCGACATATTCGTCAACTGACCATCCACTATCGGGAGCAAGCCCCCTCCCATATTTGGATCCAAGGTGCTTAGTCGAGCGCTTTCCAGATCTCCGTGGCGTACTCGCGGATCGTCCGGTCCGACGAGAACCAGCCCATGCGCGCGGTATTGAGCACCGCCGAACGCCACCATGCCTTGGAGTCATGCCAATGCGCTTCGACCCGCGCCTGGGCATCCCAGTAGGAGTCGAAATCGGCACACACCAGGAAGCGGTCGTAGTCGATCAACCCGTCGATCAAGCCCACATAGCGGCCCGGATCATCCGGCGAGAACACCCCGCCACGGATCGCTTGCAGCACATCGTTGAGGCGATGGGACGCAGCAATATCAGGCCCGGCGTTGAACTCGCCAGCGTGTTTTCGGGCTTCCACCTGCTGTGCACTGAGGCCGAAGATAAACATGTGATCGGCGCCCACGCGCTCGTGCATCTCCACGTTGGCGCCGTCCATGGTTCCGATGGTCAGCGCGCCGTTGAGGCCGAACTTCATGTTGCTGGTGCCCGACGCTTCAAAGCCGGCCGTGGATATCTGCTCCGACAAGTCCGCCGCCGGGATGATGCTTTCTGCCAGGCTGACGTTGTAGTTGGGCAGGAAGACCACTTTGAGCAACCCGCGCACAGTCGGATCGTTGTTGACGGTGCGGGCGATGTCGTTGGTCAACTTGATGATCAACTTGGCCTGGTGATAACTGGCCGCCGCCTTGCCGGAGAAGATCTTCACCCTCGGCACCCAGTCGGTGCCCGGCTCGGCACGGATCGCCTGGTAAAGCGCCACGGTGTGCAGCAGGTTGAGCAGTTGGCGCTTGTACTCGTGGATACGTTTGACCTGCACGTCGAACATCGCCGCCGGGTTCACCGAAATGCCCAGGCGCTCGTGGATGATCTCGGCCAGTGCACGCTTACTGTGCAGGCGCTGGTCGGCGAAGGCTTTGCGGAAGGTCTGTTTCTCGGCGAAGGTTTCCAATTCGCCCAAGCGGGTTTCCATGGTGTCGAGAATGTCCGGACCCAGGGCTTCCACCAGCATCTCGGTGAGCTTGGGGTTGGCCTGGTACAGCCAGCGGCGGAAGGTAATGCCGTTGGTTTTGTTGTTGATGCGGTCTGGGTAGAGCTTGTGCAGTTCGGAGAACACCGTGCTGCGCATCAGTTGGGTGTGCAAGCCCGACACGCCATTGACGCTGTGGGAGCCGAGGAACGCCAGGTTACCCATGCGCACGCGGCGACCATTGTCTTCTTCGATCAGCGACACAGCGCGCAGCACGTCAAAATCGTGGATACCTTTGGCGCGCAGCGAGTCGATGTGCTGGGCATTGATCAAGTAGATGATCTGCATGTGCCGAGGCAACATGCGTTCCATCAGGCCTACCGGCCAGGTTTCCAACGCCTCGGGCAGCAAGGTGTGGTTGGTGTAGGACAAGGTTTCGACCGTGACCTGCCAAGCGGCGTCCCAAGCGATGTCGTGCAAATCCACCAGTTGGCGCATCAACTCGGCCACGGCGATGGACGGGTGGGTGTCGTTGAGCTGGATCGCCGCGTGTTCGCCCAGGCTCAATACCGAGCCATGCATGTTTTTGTGGCGGCGCAGCAGGTCTTGCAGAGAGGCGGAGACGAAGAAGTATTCCTGACGCAGGCGCAGCTCCTGCCCTGCTTCGGTGCTATCCGCCGGGTAAAGCACCCGGGAGATGCTTTCAGCGCGGGCCACTTCGGCAACGGCGCCCAAGTGGTCACCGGCGTTGAAGCGCTCCAGGTGCAAGTCCTCCACCGCCCGTGCACGCCACAGGCGCAGGGTGTTGACGCTTGCACCGCGCCAACCGACCACCGGCGTGTCATAGGCCACGGCGCGCACGGTCTCGCCGGGCGTCCACACTTGGATCAGCTTGCCGGCGGCGTCCGGCAGGGTTTCCACGCTGCCGCCAAAGCCGATCGGGTAGATCACTTCAGCGCGCTCGAACTCCCACGGGTTGCCGAAATCCAGCCAGCGTTCGGTCTGCTCCTGTTGCCAGCCATCGACAATCGCCTGGCGGAACAGGCCATGTTCATAACGGATGCCATAACCGTGACCGGCAATGCCCAAGGTTGACATGCTTTCCATGAAGCATGCGGCCAGGCGGCCCAGGCCACCGTTGCCGAGCGCCGCGTCAGGCTCCAGCAGGCGGATACGCTCAAGGTCGACGCCAAGTTCGCTGAGCGCTTCGCGGGCAATCTCCAACACACCAAGGTTACTCAGACTGTCGTAGAGCAAACGGCCGATGAGGAATTCGAGGGACAGGTAATACACACGTTTCTGGCCCTTGCGGTAAATACGCCGCGTGTGGTCCATCCAGTGATCGACCATCTGGTCGCGTGCGGCCAGAGCAATGGCTTCGAACCAGTCGTGGTCGAAGGCGTGATCCGGGTCCTTGCCCACCGCGTAGGTGAGTTTGGTCAAGACGGCATCGCGAAATGCGGCTACCTCTGCTTCTCGTGCAAGTGGTTCCTGAGACATCAATTGCGACCTCGGGCGAGATAGAAGGAGTTGCTAGAGCCTAGACGGTCTGACAGACGGTAGACGCTCTCGTTCGGCAGTTTTTTAACGCATTTACCTTTAGCAGGTTTTGATGCATTGGCCGTGCCTGCTTTCGCCCATCGCACCGTTCGGGATGAAATACGCAAAATATTGTTCAAAAAACCACCAATCCCGGTATGATCCCGCGCCCGGATACAGCCTCACCTTTTGGAACCTTGATGAAGCCTCAACTGATCGCCGCCGCGGAACTCGACCGTCTTGAGACCTGGCAGAAATATTCCGCCCACATGTGCGGTGGCTGCGTGTCCAGCTGCTGCACGCTGCCGGTCGAAGTGAAGATCAAGGACCTGATCCGCATTGGCATCGTCGATGAGTTCGAACGCGGCGATCCGCCGAAGAACATCGCCAAGCGGTTGCAGAAGGAAGGCATCGTCGAGCGCTACAACAACAAATCCGAGATTTTTACGCTGCAGCGCATGAGCAACAACGATTGCCTGTACCTGGATCGTAAGACGCGCTTCTGCACTATTTATGACAAGCGCCCGGATACCTGCCGCAATCACCCGAAGATCGGACCGCGGCCGGGGTATTGCGCGTACAAGCCGAAGGAAGTGGTGCGCGAGACCAATTTCAAGACCCTCGACAAGTTCTGATCCGGGTTTTGCAGGGGGCTCAAGGGCTCTATTGGGGGCAAGCCCCCTCCCACACTGACCGCATTCCAGATGGCTGTACTCGGTCAAATGTGGGAGGGGGCTTGCCCCCGATGAGGCCGGTACAGCCACCACAAAACCAGCAGGCATAAAAAAACGCCCCCGGCCTTTCGACCGGGGGCGTTTTTCATTCAGCCTGAGTTAACTCAGTTCTTGGCTTTCTTGGCAGCGCGGGTACGCTCGCCTTCGTCCAGGATCTTCTTACGCAGGCGGATCGACTTAGGCGTAACTTCGCACAGCTCGTCGTCCTGGATGAATTCCAGGGCCTGTTCCAGGGTGAAGCGAACAGGTGGGACCAGAGCGATGGTTTCGTCTTTGCCCGAAGCACGCATGTTGTCGAGCTTCTTGCCTTTGGTTGGGTTGACGCCCATGTCGTTGTCACGGCTGTTCAGACCAACGATCTGACCGTTGTAGATCTCTTGACCGTGTTCAACGAACAGCTTGCCACGCGCCTGGAGGGTTTCCAGGGAGTAGGTCAGTGCCTTGCCAGTCTCAACCGATACCAGAACACCGTTCTGACGGCCGGACATGTCGCCGGACTTCATGGTGTCGTAGCGATCGAAGATCGAGGTCAGGATGCCAGCGCCGTTGGTCAGGGTCAGGAACTGGTTACGGAAACCGATCAGACCACGAGCAGGGATGTTGTATTCCAGACGCACACGGCCTTTGCCATCCGGCACCATGTTGGTCAGGTCGCCTTTACGCAGGCCCATCTCTTCCATGACCTTGCCCTGGGATTCTTCAGGGGTGTCGATGGTTACGTTTTCGAACGGTTCCTGCTTCACGCCGTCAACTTGACGGATGATCACTTCTGGACGACCAACGCCCATTTCGAAGCCTTCGCGACGCATGGTTTCGATCAGTACCGAGAGGTGCAGCTCACCACGGCCGGAAACCTTGAACTTGTCAGCCGAGTCGCCTTCTTCAACGCGCAGTGCAACGTTGTACAGCAGCTCTTTGTCCAGACGTTCCTTGATGTTACGGGAAGTCACGAACTTGCCTTCTTTACCGCAGAAAGGCGAGTCGTTTACCTGGAAGGTCATGGAAACGGTTGGTTCGTCAACGGTCAGAGGCTTCATCGCCTCGACGTTGTCCGGCTGGCACAGGGTGTCGGAGATGAACAGGGAGTCCATACCGCTCACGCATACGATGTCGCCAGCGAAAGCTTCTTCAACGTCGATACGGTGCAGACCGTGGTGACCCATCAGCTTCAGGATACGACCGTTACGCTTCTTGCCGTCGGCGCCGATAGCAACAACCGGGGTGTTCGGCTTGACGCTACCACGAGCGATACGGCCAACACCGATAACACCCAGGAAGCTGTTGTAGTCCAGTGCCGAGATTTGCATCTGGAACGGGCCGTCACGGTCAACTTTTGGAGCCGGTACGTTGTCGACGATCGACTGGTACAGCGGGGTCATGTCTTCAGCCATGTCGGTGTGTTCCAGACCGGCAATGCCGTTCAGGGCCGAGGCGTACACGACTTTGAAGTCCAGCTGTTCTTCGGTAGCACCCAGGTTGTCGAACAGGTCGAAGATCTGGTCCAGAACCCAGTCCGGACGCGCGCCCGGACGGTCAACCTTGTTGATGCACACGATCGGACGCAGGCCGGCTTCGAAAGCCTTCTTGGTCACGAAACGGGTTTGCGGCATAGGGCCGTCTTGGGCATCAACCAGCAGCAGAACGGAGTCAACCATCGACATTACGCGTTCTACTTCGCCGCCGAAGTCGGCGTGGCCCGGGGTGTCCACGATGTTGATGTGGTAGCCGTTCCAGTTGATAGCGGTGTTTTTTGCCAGGATGGTAATACCGCGCTCTTTTTCCTGGTCGTTGGAGTCCATCACGCGCTCGTCGTTGAGCTCGTTGCGCTCCAGGGTGCCGGATTGACGCAGGAGTTTGTCTACCAGGGTGGTTTTACCATGGTCAACGTGAGCAATGATGGCGATGTTACGTAGATTTTCGATCACTTGTGTATCTCGATCAGAGGATTCGGTGTGCTGACAGGTCGTGGCAGCGATTTACAGTAGAGTCAGGCCTTGCCGTTACAGCTTGACGGCAGAGTCGGGGGGCCGGTGACGCAGGCCACAGGCAAACAGCCCCGGGCTCTTAGCTCGGTCGATAAACGCGCACATTGGCATGCCCCTCACTGAGCAAATGGTGGGCATGCAGGCGACTCATCACGCCTTTGTCGCAATACAGCAGGTACTGACGGCTGTCATCCAGTTCCTTGAAACGCGCGTTCAATGCGTAGAACGGCAGCGTTTGTACGTCGACGCCAGGAATTTCCAGCGGCTCATCTTCAGCGGCATCCGGGTGACGGATGTCGACAACAATCTGGCCGGCCAGGGCTTCACTGACTTCTTCGATCTGCACATCCTGGCCCAATTCGTCGATAACACGATCGATCGGGACCAGCTTGGCGTTCTGAAGCGCACGCTCCAGAATCGCCATATCAAACTGTTGTTCTTCGTACTCCACGCGGTTGCGCTTGGCGTGGGTCTTGGGATTCACCGAGATGACCCCGCAGTATTCAGGCATATGCTTGGCGAAGTCGGCGGTGCCGATTTCTTCTGCCAAATCGATGATGTCCTGCTTGTGGCTGGCGATCAGTGGGCGCAACACCAGCTTCTCGGTCACGCAGTCGATCAGCGACAGGTTCGGCAGCGTCTGGCTGGAAACCTGGGAAATCGCTTCGCCGGTCACCAGGGCGTCGATCTGCAACTGATCGGCAATCCGAGACGCAGCGCGCAACATCATACGCTTCAATACTACGCCCATATGACTGTTATCGACTTTACCGAGAATTTCGCCCAGCACTTCCTCAAACGGTACGCTCACAAATAGCACGCGTTGGGAGCTGCCGTACTTCTTCCAGATAAAGTGCGCGACTTCCATCACGCCCAATTCGTGTGCACGCCCACCCAGATTAAAGAAGCAGAAGTGGCTCATCAGGCCGCGGCGCATGATCTGGTAGGCCGCGACCGTGGAATCGAAACCGCCGGACATCAATACCAGGGTCTGTTCCAGGGCGCCCAACGGGTAGCCGCCGATGCTGTCGTGCTGGCTGTGAATCACAAACAACCGTTGGTCGCGAATTTCCATGCGCACTTCAATTTGTGGCGCTTTTAAGGAAATTCCGGCGGCGCCGCACTCGCGACGCAGCTTGCTGCCGACGTATTTCTCGACGTCCATGGAGCTGAATGGGTGCTTGCCGGCACGCTTGCAGCGTACCGAAAAAATCTTGCCTTCAAGGCTGTCACCGAAGTGCCGTTTGCATTTTTCGGTGATGTCATCGAAGTCGCCCAGCGGGTACTCATCCACCTGGAGGAAATGCGCGATACCCGGCATGCAGCTCAGGCGCTCGGTCATGTCCTTCAAGGCTTTGGCGTCGGTGAGGCGGGTTTCCAGTTCGAGGTTGTCCCACACACCGTTCACCACCACAGCCGGGTCCAGATCGCGGAGCACGGCACGGATGTTCTTGGCCAACTGACGGATGAAACGCATCCGTACCGGTCGGCTCTTGATGGTGATCTCGGGGAAGACTTTAACGATTAATTTCATGGAAACAGCGCGCGCAGGGCCTGCCGAAAAAGGGGGGCGCGGATTATAGCGGAAATCGCTCAAGGTTTAACCAGTTAATATGCACATCACTCGACTCGCACTAAAGCAGTGCATTTGCATGCATCGACGCCACATTGCAGTGCGCGAATTTCGCGCTTTTGTCGCAATGCACCTTTATAGGGGCGTTTTTGGAGCAAAAAACCCATGTTGGCGCACTGGCATGCAATTTGCTCTCTTGTGAGGCAGGTTGCCATGGCGGACTATCCGCGCCGGCATCACCCACATTCTAAGGGCTAACTCCACTACCCCAGCCCGAAGCCACCCGGAGGACACTATGTCGAAGTCGGTTCAACTCATCAAAGATCATGACGTTAAATGGATTGATCTGCGCTTCACGGACACCAAAGGCACTCAGCACCACGTGACCATGCCGGCTCGCGATGCGCTGGATGATGCGTTCTTCGAAGAAGGCAAAATGTTCGACGGTTCCTCCATCGCTGGCTGGAAAGGCATCGAAGCCTCCGACATGATCCTGATGCCGGACGACAGCACTGCCGTGCTGGACCCGTTCACCGAAGAAGCCACCCTGATCCTGGTGTGCGACGTGATCGAGCCTTCGACCATGCAAGGCTACGACCGCGACCCACGTGCGATCGCCAAGCGTGCCGAGGAATACCTGAAGTCGACCGGTATCGGTGACACCGTATTCGTAGGCCCAGAGCCAGAATTCTTCATCTTTGACCAAGTGAAGTTCAAGTCCGACATCTCCGGCTCCATGTTCAAGATCTACTCTGAACAAGGTTCGTGGATGTCCGATCAGGACGTGGAAGGCGGCAACCATGGCCACCGTCCAGGCATCAAAGGTGGTTACTTCCCAGTTCCGCCGTTCGACCACGACCACGAAATCCGTACCTCCATGTGCAACGCCATGGAAGACATGGGCCTGGTCATCGAAGTTCACCACCACGAAGTGGCGACTGCCGGCCAGAACGAAATCGGTGTGAAGTTCAACACCCTGGTTGCCAAGGCTGACGAAGTTCAGACCCTGAAGTACTGCGTACACAACACTGCCGTTGCCTACGGCCGTACCGCAACCTTCATGCCTAAGCCTCTGTACGGCGATAACGGTTCGGGTATGCACGTTCACCTGTCCATCGCCAAAGATGGCAAGAACACTTTCGCTGGCGAAGGTTATGCCGGCCTGTCCGATACCGCCCTGTACTTCATCGGCGGCATCATCAAGCACGGTAAGGCCCTGAACGGCTTCACCAACCCTTCGACCAACTCCTACAAGCGTCTGGTCCCAGGTTTCGAAGCTCCGGTAATGCTGGCCTACTCGGCGCGCAACCGTTCCGCTTCGATCCGTATTCCTTACGTCTCCAGCCCACGCGCTCGCCGTATCGAAGCTCGCTTCCCGGATCCAGCAGCCAACCCTTACCTGGCCTTCGCTGCTCTGGTTATGGCCGGCCTGGACGGTATCCAGAACAAGATCCACCCTGGCGACGCTGCCGACAAAAACTTGTACGACCTGCCGCCTGAAGAGGCCAAAGAGATCCCACAAGTGTGCGGCAGCCTGAAAGAAGCCCTGGAAGAGCTGGACAAGGGCCGTGCGTTCCTGACCAAAGGCGGCGTATTCAGCGACGACTTCATCGACGCTTACATCGGCCTGAAAAGCGAAGAAGAAATCAAGGTTCGTACCTTCGTACACCCACTGGAATACGAGCTGTACTACAGCTGCTGATCCGGTAGCGCTGCTTAAAGTGGCGTGACAAAAAAGACCTCCTTCGGGAGGTCTTTTTTTGCCCGTGAATTACACAGTTCCACACCTGCAAACCTAATCAAAAAGGTGGGAGGGAGCTTGCTCCCGATAGCGGTGGGTCAGCTGATACAGGTGCTGACTGACACTCTGCTATCGGGGGCAAGCCCCCTCCCACAAGGAGATCAGCATTGAAACGTCGACTTGTGTTCGCTCTATTATTCGTCAGCGCCAGTGCATTCGCTGCACCGCCGACACTGGAGCCATTGCTCAACAGCATCGCCGAACGCCTGACCATTGCCGACCAGGTGGCCCTGAGCAAATGGGACAGCAAAAAACCGGTAGAAGACAAAAAGCGCGAGCAAGATGTGCTCGCCAGCGTCATTGCCCAGGCACCGAGCTACAAACTGGAGCCCGCCGCCGCCGAGCAATTTTTCTCGGCGCAGATCGAGGCAAACAAGCTGGTGCAGTACACCCACCTGTCCGACTGGCAGTTCCAGGGCAAGGCACCCGACGACCCGCGCCCGGACCTGGTAAAGCAGATTCGCCCGCAACTGGATCAATTGCAAAAACGCCTGCTGCAACAACTGGCGGACTTCACTCCACAACGTACCGACCCGCAGTGCCCTCAATGGCTGGCCGAAGCGGTACATGAGCCGCTGAACGACCCACTGCGGCAATTGGCGATGATCCGCGCTACGGGCGAGCTGTGTATCTACAAAGACTAAAACTGTAACCCCGATCCAAAAATGTGGAAGAGGGGCAACCCCTCCCACATTTGATTTATATGATTTCGGCACTTCCTGAACAACCTTCACAAAACCGCACTATATTGGTGCGACATCCTGCACCCACCCCAATGACTAACACCATTTTGGTTCGAAACTTCCCGTTCAAGCTGGCAGAACGCCACAGTTTCGGGCCCTAACCCCCCATTTCAGGGCTTTCGCGCTTCTTTTCGGAGCCTTGGTTTGGTTTTTGCATTTTCCTTGTATCAGCGTGTGCCTCAAGCCCGCGCCTTGCTCCAAAAGAGGTCCTGATGACCATCAGCGATGCACTGCACCGTTTGCTACTCGACAACCTGACCACCGCGACCATCCTGCTCAATGACGACTTGCGTCTTGAGTACATGAACCCGGCGGCGGAGATGCTTCTGGCCATCAGTGGCCAGCGCAGCCATGGGCAGTTCATCAGCGAGCTGTTCACCGAGTCGGCCGAAGCCTTGAGCTCGTTACGCCAGGCGGTGGAGCAGGCGCATCCATTCACCAAGCGTGAAGCGATGCTCACGGCCCTTACCGGGCAGACATTGACCGTCGACTACGCTGTGACCCCGATCCTGAGCAACGGCGCGACCCTGCTGCTGCTTGAAGTACATCCCCGTGACCGCCTGCTGCGCATCACCAAAGAAGAAGCGCAGTTGTCCAAGCAAGAAACCAGCAAGATGCTGGTACGTGGCCTCGCCCATGAGATCAAGAACCCGTTGGGCGGCATCCGTGGCGCAGCGCAGTTGCTGGCCCGCGAGTTACCGGACGAGAACCTCAAGGACTACACCAACGTCATCATCGAAGAAGCCGACCGCCTGCGTAACCTGGTGGACCGCATGCTCGGCTCCAACAAGCTGCCGTCCCTTGCGATGACCAACGTGCACGAAGTACTTGAGCGCGTCTGTCATCTGGTAGAGGCGGAAAGCCAGGGCTGCATCACCTTGGTGCGCGACTACGACCCGAGCATTCCCGACGTGTTGATCGACCGCGAACAGATGATCCAAGCGGTGCTCAACATCGTGCGCAACGCCATGCAGGCCATCAGCAGCCAGAACGAATTGCGCCTGGGCCGCATCAGCCTGCGCACCCGCGCACTGCGCCAGTTCACCATCGGCCACGTGCGCCATCGCCTGGTGACCAAGGTCGAGATCATCGACAACGGCCCAGGCATTCCTGCGGAACTTCAGGAAACTATCTTCTTTCCCATGGTCAGCGGCCGCCCGGACGGTACCGGGCTGGGCCTGGCCATCACCCAGAACATCATCAGCCAGCACCAGGGTCTGATCGAATGTGAGAGCCATCCCGGCCACACCACGTTCTCGATCTTTCTGCCTCTGGAACAAGGAGCCCCATCGACATGAGCCGTAGTGAAACTGTCTGGATCGTCGATGACGACCGTTCTATCCGCTGGGTCCTTGAGAAAGCCTTGCAACAGGAAGGCATGACCACCCAGAGCTTCGACAGCGCCGACGGGGTGATGAGCCGCCTGGCGCGCCAGCAGCCCGACGTGATTATTTCTGACATCCGCATGCCAGGCGCCAGTGGCCTGGACCTGCTGGCACGCATCCGCGAGCAGCACCCGCGCCTGCCGGTGATCATCATGACTGCGCACTCCGACCTGGACAGCGCTGTCGCGTCTTACCAGGGCGGCGCATTCGAATACCTGCCCAAGCCGTTTGACGTGGACGAGGCTGTGGCGCTGGTCAAGCGCGCCAACCAGCACGCCCAGGAACAACAGAATCAGGAAGCCCCGCCGGCCCTGACCCGCACCCCGGAAATCATCGGTGAAGCGCCGGCGATGCAGGAAGTGTTTCGCGCCATCGGGCGCTTGAGCCACTCCAACATCACCGTGCTGATCAACGGCGAGTCGGGTACCGGTAAAGAGCTGGTAGCCCACGCTCTGCACCGTCATAGCCCACGGGCAGCGTCGCCGTTTATCGCACTGAACATGGCAGCGATCCCCAAGGACTTGATGGAGTCCGAGTTGTTCGGCCATGAGAAAGGCGCGTTCACCGGCGCCGCCAACCTGCGTCGCGGACGCTTTGAACAGGCGGATGGTGGCACGCTGTTCCTCGATGAGATCGGCGATATGCCGGCCGACACCCAGACTCGCCTGCTGCGCGTACTGGCGGACGGCGAGTTCTACCGCGTGGGCGGTCACACACCGGTCAAGGTTGATGTGCGCATCATCGCCGCGACTCACCAGAACCTGGAAACCCTGGTGCATGCGGGCAAGTTCCGTGAGGACTTGTTCCATCGCCTCAACGTGATTCGCATCCACATCCCCCGCATGTCGGACCGCCGCGAAGATATCCCCACCCTCGCCCGCCACTTCCTCAGCCGCGCCGCCCTGGAGCTGGCGGTCGAGCCGAAGCTTTTGAAAAGCGAGACCGAGGAATACCTGAAGAACCTGCCATGGCCAGGCAACGTGCGCCAGTTGGAGAACACCTGCCGCTGGATCACGGTGATGGCGTCCGGGCGCGAAGTGCATATCGGCGACCTGCCGCCGGAGCTTTTGAGCCTGCCGCAGGATTCGGCACCAGTGACCAATTGGGAGCAGGCGCTGCGTCAATGGGCCGACCAGGCACTGGCACGGGGCCAGTCGAACCTGCTGGACAGTGCCGTACCAGCGTTCGAGCGGATCATGATCGAGACCGCCCTCAAGCACACCGCCGGCCGCCGGCGCGATGCTGCGGTGTTGCTGGGCTGGGGTCGCAATACCCTGACGCGCAAGATCAAGGAGCTGGGCATGAAAGTGGACGGTGGTGACGACGATGAGGGCGACGACGCCTGAATCTCGAATCCACTGAGGTCTAATGTGGGAGGGGGGCTTGCTCCCGATAGCAGTAGGTCAGTCACAACATCTGTGCCTGATACACCGCCATCGGGAGCAAGCCCCCTCCCACATTTTGACCTACACACGGACTCAGAACCGTGCACCGCTTCAATGCACCCTGTTCTAGCATCGCGCACACGTTCCACGCCCGAACCAACCGTTTTGTTAAGAGAATGCTGAATTCCGAAAACACCAAAGCCCCGTAATCCGGGGCTTTGCGCTTTTTGAAGAATTTTTTTGGCACAACTTAGCCACTCTGGCACGCGCCCTGCAATAACCCAAGTACAACCCAGTTTCGGGGACCTTGGTACAGGCAGGCCGAGAATCCCCTCTTTACACCCGGGGTGCTTGATGCGAACCGCGTCGCGCTCCACACCGCTTTGGGGAACCTCGGTACAGGCAGGCCGGGGACTCCCTCTTTAACAACGAAGCTTTGATGGCTTCACCCCGTTTTGGGAGCCCTGGTACAGGCAGGCCGGGAACTCCCTTCTTTACACCGGGGCTTATGTGGCACAGCGCCCATAGCCCCAGCCCGTTTTGGGGACCTTGGTACAGGCAGGCCGGGGATTCCCTCTTTTATTGCTCCTGGAGATGGATCTCCAACCGCCAGCGGTCATCGACCTCTTCTCCCTTCCACTCCCCGCGCAACGGCCGAGCCGCGACCAGGTTCAGCAGCAGGCCGCCATCGGTCTTGCGCACGCGCCAGTTCACGTCCTTGTCGTTGACCTTAAGTTGCCCGGTGCTGGCCTTGCCTTGGGCATCAAACAGCAACGCCACGGTGCCATCGATATGCTCGCCGTGCAGCTTGGGTTCGCTGTTGAACCACACCACTACGCCATCCGTGGTCGTCTCTACCTGTTGCAGTTCGACCGGGTCCGCTGTGGTCAGCCGGCCAATCATCAGCCCCACCATCAAGCCGACAATCGCCAGCGAGCCCATGACCCTTGGCAATAGCTTCGGTCTTGGGTCTTCTTCAGGGGTAGAATGCAGCGCATCTTTGCCTTCGGAGCCGTGCATGTTTCACGTCATCCTTTTTCAACCAGAAATTCCGCCGAATACCGGCAACGTTATCAGGCTGTGCGCCAACAGTGGCTGCCACCTGCATTTGATCGAGCCCCTGGGCTTCGACATGGACGACAAGCGTCTGCGCCGTGCCGGGCTGGACTACCACGAGTACGCCACGCTCCAGCGCCACGCCGACTTGGCCAGCTGCCTGGAAAGCCTGGGGCATCCGCGCTTGTTCGCGTTCACCACCAAGGGTTCGCGACCGTTCCATGATGCCAGTTTTGCTGAGGGCGATGCCTTCCTGTTCGGCCCGGAGAGCCGTGGCCTGCCGGCCGAAGTGCTCGACGCCCTGCCCGATGGGCATCGCCTTCGCCTGCCAATGCGCGAAGGCTGCCGCAGCCTGAACCTGTCCAACACCGTAGCCGTTGCCGTGTACGAAGGTTGGCGCCAACTCGGTTTCAAATAACACACCAAACAAAATGTGGGAGGGGGCTTGCCCCCGATGGCGGAGTGTCAGTCGACATCTATCTGACTGATCCACCGCTATCGGGAGCAAGCCCCCTCCCACATTGGGTTCTGCGTCGGGTTCGAGATTACTGAACCGTCGGTGCGCCTTCCTGTTGCATGCGCTGCAGCTCTTGAGCGTACAGGGCATCGAAGTTCACCGGAGCCAGCATCAGCGCAGGGAACGAACCACGGGTGACCAGGCTGTCCAGGGTCTCACGGGCATACGGGAACAGGATGTTCGGGCAGAACGCGCCCAGGGTGTGGCTCATGGACGCTTCGTCCAGGCCCTGGATCAGGAAGATACCGGCCTGTTGCACTTCAGCAATGAAGGCCACTTCTTCACCGTTCTTGACGGTGACCGACAGGGTCAGCACAACTTCGTGGAAGTCGCCTTCCAGTGCCTTTTGACGGGTGTTCAGGTCCAGCGCAACGCTTGGGGTCCACTCCTGGCGGAAGATGGCCGGGCTTTTCGGCGCTTCGAACGACAGGTCACGCACGTAGATACGCTGCAGCGAGAACTGTGGGCCTTGAGCTTCTGCTGCTTCGGTGTTCTGTTGGTCAGTCATCGCAGATCCTTCTTGATCTTGGGGTCTTTTAGGGTTTAGGAGTCAGACGAGCAGCAGCGCATCGAGTTTACCGGCGCGCTCCAGGGCAAACAGGTCGTCGCAGCCACCGATGTGTTTGGCGCCGATCCAGATCTGCGGCACAGACGTGCGTCCCGCCTTCTGGGCCATTTCGGCGCGCACCTGGGGCTTGCCGTCGACCTTGATCTCTTCGAAGGCAACGCCCTTCTTATCCAGCAGAGCCTTGGCTCGCATGCAATAAGGGCAATAATCGCTGGAGTAGACGACAACCTGGCTCATATCACTTCACCAGCGGCAGGTTATCGGCGCGCCAGCTGCTGATGCCACCGGACAGCTTGGCCGCGGTGAAACCGGTCTTGAGCATTTCGCGGGCGTGAGTGCCGGCGTGCTGGCCTTGGGCGTCGACCAGGATGATGGTCTTGGCCTTGTGTTTTTCCAGCTCGGCCAGGCGCGCGATCAGCTTGTCCTGTGGAATGTTCAGTGCACCGACGATATGGCCGGCAGCGAATTCCTTGGCTGGGCGGATATCCACCACAATGGCCTCATCCTTGTTGACCAGCGCGGTCAGCTCCGACGTGCTCAGGCTGCGACCACCACGGCTCAATTCGTGAGCGATCAGCAGCGCCAGCAGGATGACGAAGGCACCCACGAGCAGATAGTGGGCAGTGGCAAATGCAATCAGGTGATCAACCATCAAGGAGGTTCCAGGGCGTTAAAATGGCGGTAAGTATACACAGCCGTCAGGGGGGGCCAACCCCCGTAAAGCGGTGACGTGGTCGGAACTTCGCTTTAAACTGCCACTCCCTTTTCAATTGCCTTCCTTTATTACCGCCGCGAGAGGATCTATGACTACTACGCCTAAACCTTTGGTCCTGATAATTCTCGATGGCTTCGGACACAGTGAAAGCCACCACGACAACGCGGTATACGCGGCCAAGAAGCCTGTACTGGACCGTTTGACCGCCAGCGTCCCCAACGGCCTGATCTCCGGTTCGGGCATGGACGTGGGCCTGCCCGACGGGCAAATGGGCAACTCGGAAGTCGGCCATATGAACCTCGGCGCCGGACGAGTGGTATATCAAGACTTCACACGAGTGACCAAAGCGATCCGCGACGGCGAGTTCTTCGAGAACCCGACCATCTGCGCAGCGGTAGATAAAGCAGTAGCCGACGGCAAGGCCGTGCACTTCATGGGCCTATTATCCGACGGCGGTGTACACAGCCACCAAGACCATCTGGTTGCCATGGCCGAACTGGCCTTCAAGCGCGGCGCCGAGAAGATCTACCTGCACGCCTTCCTCGACGGTCGCGACACTCCTCCAAAAAGCGCGCAATCGTCCATCGAGCTGCTGGACGCCACATTCGCCGCCCTGGGCAAAGGCCGCATTGCAAGCATCGTGGGCCGTTACTTCGCCATGGATCGTGACAACCGTTGGGACCGAGTGTCCCAAGCCTACAACCTGATCGTCGACGGTCAGGCCGAATTCAACGCCGCCACCGCCCAAGAAGGCCTGGAAGCCGCCTACGCCCGTGGCGAAAGCGATGAGTTCGTCAAGGCCACCACCATCGGCGAGCCGGTAAAAGTCGAAGACGGCGACGCCGTGGTGTTCATGAACTTCCGCGCCGACCGTGCCCGCGAGCTGAGCCGCGTGTTCGTCGAAGACGGCTTCAGCGAGTTCGAACGCGCCCGCCAGCCAAAAGTGCACTACGTCGGCCTGACCCAATACGCCGCGAGCATCCCGGCCCCCGCCGCCTTTGCTCCGGGCAGCCTGGACAACGTGCTCGGCGATTACCTGGCGAAAAACGGCAAGACCCAACTGCGCATTGCCGAAACTGAAAAATACGCCCACGTGACCTTCTTCTTCTCGGGCGGCCGTGAAGAACCTTTCCCAGGCGAAGAGCGCATCCTGATCCCGTCGCCAAAAGTCGCCACCTACGACCTGCAGCCGGAAATGAGCGCGCCGGAAGTCACCGACAAAATCGTCGACGCCATCGACCACCAGCGTTACGACGTGATCGTGGTCAACTACGCCAACGGCGACATGGTTGGCCACAGCGGCAACCTGGAAGCCGCGACCAAGGCCGTGGAATGCCTGGACTTGTGCGTCGGCCGCATCGTCGACGCCCTGGAAAAAGTCGGCGGCGAAGCGCTGATCACGGCCGACCACGGCAATTGCGAGCAGATGTCCGACGAGTCCACCGGCCAGGCACACACCGCTCACACCACTGAGCCAGTGCCGTTCATCTACGTGGGCAAGCGCGACTTCAAAGTGCGTGACGGCGGGGTGTTGGCGGATGTGGCGCCAACCATGCTGATGCTGATGGGGCTGGAGAAGCCAGCGGAGATGACCGGGACCTCGATTCTGGTTTGATTTCAACCACACCATTGAACAGTGTGGGAGGGGGCTTGCCCCCGATAGCAATGGGTCAGCCAACACATATTCAGCTGACACACTGCAATCGGGGGCAAACCCTTCCCACATTGGATCTCCCGTGTTTGGAAGATGTCTTTTTGCCATACCACCGCCACTCGGCGCCTATCTTGCCCGCCAGCCCCAATTGGGCGTTTTTTTTGCAGCGCTTGGCGGGCATACTAGGCCGTCCCTTTCCCTGGTGTCGCCCGCCTCTATGCTTCGCGCCTTGATTACCCTTGCTCTTGTCTGCCTGCTCCAACCGGCGTTTGCCGATGAGCGCGCACAAACCCAACAACAGTTGGACGCTACGCGTCAGGACATTACCGAGCTGAAAAAACTGCTCGGCAAGCTCCAGGAAGAAAAATCCGGGGTGCAGAAAGACCTGCGCGGCACGGAAACCGAAATGGGCAAGCTAGAGAAGCAAGTCCAAGAGCTGCAAAAAGAATTAAAGAAGAGCGAGTCGGAACTGGAGCGACTCGACGCTGAGAAAAAAAAACTCCAGAGCGCACGCGTTGAACAGCAACGTCTGATCGCGATCCAGGCCCGCGCCGCCTACCAGAGTGGCCGCCAGGAATACCTCAAGCTGCTGCTCAACCAGCAGAACCCTGAGAAATTCGCGCGCACCCTGACCTACTACGACTACCTGAGCAAAGCCCGCCTGGAGCAATTGAAAAGCTTCAACGAGACTCTGCGCCAGTTGGTCAACGTCGAACAGGAAATCGCCAACCAGCAGTCGCAGTTGGAAGACCAGAAAAGCGCCCTCGACACCCAGCGCGATGAGCTGGACAAGGTCCGCAAGGAGCGCCAGCTGGCCCTGGCCAAGCTCAATGACGACGTGAAAGCCCGCGACGCCAAGCTCCAGGCCCGCGAGCAAGACCAAGCCGACCTGGCCAAAGTGCTCAAGACCATCGAAGAAACCCTGGCGCGCCAGGCACGCGAGGCCGAAGAAGCGCGCCAGAAAGCGCTGATCGCCCAGCAGGAAGCCGAAAAAAAGCGCCAGCGTGAGGCCGAACTGGCAGCCACCACTGACGCTCCGGCGCCACGTAAACCGGCACATGCAGCGCCTGGACCGTTGGTTTCCAGCGCCGGCGAGTCTTTCGGCGGCCCTTTTGCTTCAGCGCGAGGAAAACTTCCATGGCCTGTTGATGGTCGACTACTGGCACGCTTCGGTGAAACCCGTGGCGACGACACCCGCGCCAAGTGGGATGGAGTGATGATCAGCGCCTCCGCCGGCAGCCAGGTCCACGCCGTTCACGGCGGGCGTGTGGTGTTTGCCGATTGGCTGCGGGGCGCCGGTTTGTTGGTGATTCTTGACCACGGCAATGGCTATTTGAGCCTTTACGGCCACAATCAGACGTTACTCAAGTCGGCAGGTGATGTTGTAAAAGCCGGTGAATCCATCTCCACTGTCGGTAACAGTGGTGGCCAGGACACCCCGGCGCTGTACTTCGCTATTCGTCAGCAGGGTCGCCCGAGCGATCCCGCACAATGGTGCCGTTCCCAAGGATAGGGCCGCATCTACATTAGGAGTTCGTTCGACATGCTGCATTTGTCCCGCCTCACTTCGCTGGCCCTGACGATCGCCTTGGTGATCGGCGCGCCTCTGGCTTTCGCCGACCAGGCCGCTCCGGCTGCACCTGCTGCCACGGCCGCGACCACCAAGGCCCCGTTGCCGCTGGACGAGTTGCGCACCTTTGCCGAGGTCATGGACCGCATCAAGGCAGCCTATGTCGAACCCGTAGACGACAAGACTCTGCTGGAGAATGCCATCAAGGGCATGCTCAGCAACCTCGACCCGCACTCTGCCTATCTGGGCCCTGAAGATTTCGCTGAACTGCAGGAAAGCACCAGCGGTGAATTCGGTGGCCTGGGCATTGAAGTCGGCGCCGAAGACGGCAACATCAAGGTGGTGTCACCCATCGACGACACCCCGGCGTCCAAGGCCGGCATCCAGGCTGGTGACTTTATCGTCAAAATCAACGGCCAGCCGACCCGTGGCCAGACCATGACCGAAGCCGTGGACAAGATGCGCGGCAAGATCGGCCAGAAAATCACCCTGACCCTGGTACGCGACGGTGGCAACCCGTTCGACGTGACACTCACCCGCGCGACCATCGTGGTCAAGAGCGTGAAGAGTCAGCTGCTGGAGTCGGGCTACGGTTACATCCGCATCACCCAATTCCAGGTCAAGACCGGCGACGAAGTGGCCAAGGCACTGGCCAAGTTGCGCAAGGACAACGGCAAGAAACTCAGCGGCATCGTGCTCGACCTGCGCAACAACCCAGGCGGCGTGCTGCAGTCGGCGGTGGAAGTGGTCGACCACTTCATTACCAAAGGTCTGATCGTCTACACCAAGGGCCGTATCGCCAACTCCGAGCTGCGCTTCTCGGCCACCGGCAACGACCTCAGCGAGAACGTGCCACTGGCCGTGCTGATCAACGGCGGCAGCGCCTCGGCTTCGGAAATCGTCGCCGGCGCCCTGCAGGACCAGAAACGCGGCGTGCTGATGGGCACCACCAGCTTCGGCAAAGGCTCGGTGCAGACCGTGTTGCCGCTGAACAACGATCGCGCACTGAAGATCACCACTGCGCTGTACTACACGCCGAACGGCCGCTCCATCCAGGCCCAGGGCATCGTGCCGGACATCGAAGTGCGCAAGGCCAAGATCACTAACGAGATCGACAGCGAGTACTACAAAGAGGCAGACCTGCAAGGTCACCTGGGCAATGGCAACGGCGGTGCCGACCAGCCGACCGGCAGCAGCAAGAAAGCCAAGCCGATGCCACAGGACGACGACTATCAACTGGCTCAGGCGCTGAGCCTGCTCAAGGGGCTGAGCATCACGCGCAGCCGTTGATATGCGATTTGCCCTGATCCTTGCTCTGCTGTGCAGCCTGGTGGGAGTCGCCCAAGCGACTCCCACAGGCGAACCTCACAAAGCCTATCTGACGCTGATCATCGACGACCTGGGGCAAAACCTGCCTCGGGATCGCCGCGTGCTGGCCCTGCCTGGGCCGGTGACCACCGCGATCATGCCCGACACCCCCCACGCTGCAGAATTCGCCCGCGAAGCCCACAAGGCCGGCAAGATCGTGATCCTGCACATGCCCATGGACCCGGCCACCGGCCCGTTCGCCTGGCACCCTGAGCTGCCTATCGAAGAACTCGCCAAACGCCTGGACGCCGCGTTCAACGCCGTGCCCTACAACGCCGGCATCAACAACCATATGGGCAGCCGCATGACGGCTCAACCTGCGGCAATGGCCTGGTTGATGGCCGAGCTGCAGCGGCGCAACAAGTTCTTTGTCGACAGCCGTACCAGCGCGCAGACAGTGGCAGCCGCCGAGGCACAGAAGATCGGTCTGGCGAGTGTTTCGCGGGACGTGTTCCTGGACGACGAACGCACCGAAGCGGCGATCACCACACAGTTGCAAACCGCGATCAAGCTGGCCCACAAACAGGGCTCGGCCGTGATGATCGGCCACCCTTACCCACAAACCCTGGCAGTGCTGGAGCGCGAGCTGCCCAAGCTCAAGGCCCAGGGCATCGAGTGGATTGATATTAAGCTGATGATCAGCGTGCGCAGCAATCAAGCCATGGCTGGGCATGGGAAGGACGGGGTTTACCGCTAGAAACGCCGCAACGATCCCAGTAAGAGCTGGCAAGCCAGCGCCTACAGAACTTCGGGTCTTTTACAGATACTTCGCCGTGATCTCGTCGACGACGCCGTCTTTACGCAACTGGTCCAGCGCGGCCTGAAGCTTGTCTACCAAGTCGTCCGGCACATCCTTGTTCAACGCGAGGTAGAGCTGGGCGCTGTTGAATCGCAGCACGGTCTTGAGCCCGGTCACCCCAACTTGGCGTGCCAGGTAACGCCCGGCCGGGTCGCCGGTAGCCCACAAGTCGATCTGGCCATCCACGAGCTTTTGCGCATTGTCCTGGTCACGCAGCACTACGATCGGGTTGAGGCCCTGTTTCTCCAGGGTCTCGGCGATGGCATCGCCTTTATAGGCGCCGATCTTGTAGCGCCGCGCTTGCTCAAGTTCGGCAAGCTGGATCTTGCTGTCCGACTTGGCCAGCAGCACCCAATCATCCGGGCCAATGGGGCCGACCCACTTGAACAGCGCTTCGCGAGCCGGCAAACGTGCCATTACGAATACGCCATAGCCGGGTTTTTCCAGGGCGAGTTTGTAGATTCGCTCCCAAGGAAAACGCAGGGTGAGGTTGTAGGAAATGCCCGCACGCTTGAAGGTTTCGCGCACGATATCCACGGCGATGCCTTCGATGTTTTCTTCCTTGGCGAAGTTCTTGCCGTTTTTCGCCATGTTGTACGGCGGGAAGTTTTCCGTCAGCAACACCAGGGAGGCGTCGGACGGTTCCTCGGCATGGGCCGAACCGACTAACAACAGGGACGAACTGGCGAGGGCAAGTAAGAGGGTCTTGAACATGAAGGCTACCGGAATCCATGGCAAGCGCAGAGAGTGCCGCGCGCCCGCCATGGTGTCCAGCAACGTTTAACGAACGACGATACCGCGCGCCGCCATATAGGCCTTGGCCTCAGGAACGGTGTATTCGCCAAAGTGGAAAATACTCGCCGCCAGCACTGCGCTGGCGTGGCCTTCGATCACGCCGTCGGCCAGATGCTGCAGGTTGCCGACGCCGCCGGAAGCGATCACCGGAATGCCCAGCGCGTCGCTGATGGCACGGGTCACGCCCAGGTCGAAGCCGTTTTTCATGCCGTCCTGGTCCATGCTGGTCAGCAGGATCTCACCAGCGCCCAGGCCTTCCATCTTCATCGCCCATTCCACCGCGTCCAGGCCAGTCGGCTTGCGACCGCCGTGGGTGAAGATCTCCCAGCGCGGGGTTTCGCCCGGGCCGGAGACTTTCTTGGCGTCGATAGCCACTACGATGCATTGCGAGCCGAAATGTTGCGCGGCTTCGCCGACGAACTCCGGGTTGAACACCGCTGCGGTGTTGATCGAGACCTTGTCCGCGCCAGCATTGAGCAGGTTGCGGATGTCTTGCACGGTGCGCACGCCGCCGCCCACGGTCAGCGGGATAAACACCTGGCTGGCCATGCGCTCGACGGTGTGCAGCGTGGTGTCGCGGCCATCAACGCTGGCGGTGATGTCGAGAAAAGTAATCTCATCGGCACCTTGCTCATCGTAGCGACGGGCAATTTCCACCGGATCGCCGGCATCACGGATGTTCTCGAACTTGACGCCCTTGACCACGCGACCATTGTCGACGTCCAGGCAAGGGATGATGCGTTTGGCCAGCGCCATGGTCAGTCCTCAGCCGTTGTAGGCATCGCAGTAAGCCTGGGCTTCGGCGACGTCCAGAGTACCTTCATAGATCGCGCGGCCGGTGATGGCGCCGATGATCCCTGGCGCCTTGGCGTCCAACAGCGACTTGATATCGCCCAGGTTGTGAATACCGCCGGAAGCAATCACCGGGATCTTCGTCGCCGCAGCCAGCGCGGCCGTGAACGGTACGTTGCAGCCCTGCATCATGCCGTCTTTGGCGATGTCGGTATAAACGATGGCGGACACGCCGTCAGCTTCGAACTGCTTGGCCAGGTCGATGACTTGCACGGTGCTGATTTCAGCCCAGCCGTCGGTGGCGACGAAGCCATCTTTAGCGTCCAGACCCACGATAACTTTGCCTGGGAACGCGCGGCAGGCTTCAGCAACGAAGGCCGGGTCTTTCACAGCCTTGGTGCCGATGATCACGTAGCTCACGCCAGCTTTGACGTAGTGCTCAATGGTTTCCAGGGAGCGGATACCGCCGCCGATCTGGATCGGCAGATTCGGGTAGCGCTTGGCGATGGCGGTAACCACCTCACCGTTGACCGGCTGGCCTTCGAAGGCGCCGTTCAAGTCCACCAGATGCAGACGACGGCAGCCCCCTTCTACCCATTTGGCAGCCATGCTCACCGGGTCATCGGAGAACACGGTGGAGTCTTCCATGCGGCCTTGGCGCAGACGTACGCAGGCGCCGTCCTTGAGATCGATAGCGGGGATAATCAGCATCTGGCAAACCTTATTCGATATTCAGCAATGCTTGGGAAATCAGGGTTTCTCAAGCGACCACAGGTCGCTTTCGATGCTTTCGAACCTTTCTTTAAGGAGCGTCTGCGAATCGAAAATCGCCCTGTTGTAATAGTGCGGAGCCACTTCGGTGGTGAACAGCTCAAGAATCTCGGCGACCTCGAACGAGCCCAGCTTGAGCTCGAAGCGATCTTCCATGAAGCGTTTGATCTTGAGGGTAGCCTCACTCTCCTGCTCAGGCGTGAGGTTCAAGATCGGCAGCTTCGGCTTCCTGGCCATTTACCAGCGCCCGTCCCACGCGGCGAAGTTCTGCAGCAATTGCAGGCCATGGGTATGGCTCTTCTCCGGGTGGAACTGCACAGCAAAACGCGAACCTTCGGCCAACGCTGCGGCGAAGTCGACGCCGTAGTGCCCGCCACCCACCACCTGGCCCGGCTTACCGGCGGCGATGTAGTAGCTGTGCACGAAATAGAAACGCGCCAGGTCCGGGATGTCGTGCCAGAGCGGGTGATCCACCGTCTGACTGACTTCGTTCCAGCCCATATGCGGCACTTTCAGGTGGGCGCCATCTTCGTGCAGGTCCTTGCCGAAGAACTTCACCTGGCCAGGGAACAGGCCGATGCAGTCGACGCCGTCGTTCTCTTCACTGCGGTCGAGCAAGGCTTGCATGCCCACGCAGATGCCGAGGAACGGGCGATCCTGGCTGACTTCGCGCACCAGACTGTCAAAGCCCAGACGGCGGATCTCGGCCATGCAATCGCGAATCGCGCCGACACCGGGGAACACCACGCGGTCAGCTTCGCGAATCACGTTGGCATCGCTGGTGATCAGCACCTTGCCGGCACCTACGTGTTCGAGGGCCTTGGCCACCGAGTGCAGGTTACCCATGCCGTAATCGATAACCGCGACCGTCTGCATTACAGAACGCCCTTGGTCGAGGGCATTTGCCCGGCCATGCGGTCATCCAACTCTACAGCCATGCGCAGCGCGCGGCCGAAAGCCTTGAACACGGTTTCGATTTGGTGGTGGGTGTTGGTGCCGCGCAAGTTGTCGATATGCAGGCTGACGAGCGCGTGGTTGACGAAACCCTGGAAAAATTCCTGGAACAGGTCGACGTCGAAGCCGCGGCCCACGTTGGCACGGGTGTACGGCACGTGCATCTGCAAGCCTGGGCGGCCGGAGAAGTCGATGACCACTCGCGACAGCGCTTCGTCCAGCGGGACATAGGCGTGACCGTAGCGACGGATGCCTTTTTTGTCGCCGATGGCCTTGGCAAATGCCTGGCCGAGGGTGATGCCTACGTCTTCCACCATGTGGTGGTCGTCGATGTGCAGGTCGCCCTTGCCTTCGATATCCAGGTCGATCAGCCCGTGACGGGCGATCTGGTCCAGCATGTGCTCAAGAAAAGGTACACCGATATCAAATCGGGCCTTTCCGGTGCCATCCAGGTTAATCGAGGCTTTGATCTGGGTTTCCAGAGTGTCGCGCTCGACGGACGCCTTACGTTCGGCCATCACCAGCTCCGCAAAATCATTGGGCGAAAAAGGCAGCCATTATAGGGGCGCGGGCGCTAAACAGAAACATCGAAGGGGATAAGACTGACGAGTTGAAGTGGGGGTGTCGGGGATAGACATGTGCATACAAGTGCGAATCCACTTATGAAAACTCTGCACAGCCAATGTGGAAGGGGGCTTGCTTCCGATGGCGGCGGCTCAGTCGCCTAGTGGCTGACTGATCTGACGCTATCGGGAGCAAGCCCCCTCCCACAATGGTTTTGCGGTGTTAGTGGAACAGTACCGCCGTCTTCTGCAGGGTCACCCACACACCCCACGCCAACGGAATACCCACCACCAGCCAGGCCGCAACGGCCAATGGCACCGTACCGGGGGCTGCTTTCCACTCCAGGGAAGTGGTGGCATCCGCGCCCTTGTCATGGCCCAGCGCCTGTTCGGCAGCCAGTTCGGCGTCGGTCATGAAGTACTTGTCGGCCACCGGACGTACCAGCATGTTGCAGATAAAGCCCAACACCAGCAGGCCGGCGAGGATGTACAAGGTGATGTCATAGGCCGCAGCGCGTTCAACGCCGATGCTCAGTTGATACTCACGCAGGTAGTTCACCAACACCGGGCCCAATACGCCCGCAGCAGCCCAAGCGGTCAGCAGGCGACCGTGGATCGCGCCCACCATCTGGGTGCCGAACAGGTCGGCCAGGTAAGCCGGAACGGTGGCAAAACCACCGCCGTACATCGACAGGATGATGCAGAACGCGGCCACGAACAGCGCCACGTTGCCCAGGTGCCCCAGGTTCGGGATCAGCGCGTAGAGGGCAAAGCCCAGGGCGAAGAACACGAAGTAGGTATTTTTACGGCCCAGGTAGTCGGAGAACGACGCCCAGAAGAACCGGCCGCCGATGTTGAACAAGCTCAACAGACCGGTGAAACCCGCGGCGATCGCGGCGATCGACGCCAGTTGCCCGGCATCCAGTTGACCGAACGGCACATCAACACCCAGTAGCTTGCCACCGAACACTTCCTGCAGCAGCGGCGAAGCCATGCCGAGGATGCCGATACCGGCCGATACGTTCAGGCACAACACCAGCCATACCAGACGGAATTGCGGGGTTTTCCACGCCACGCTCACATGCACGTGACGGTGGGTGATCATCGCATTGCTGGCTTTTTTCGCCGGCGCGGTCCAGCCCTCAGGCTTCCAGCCGGTCGGTGGCACGCGATAAGACAGCGCACCGCCGATCATGAACACGAAGTAGATCGCGGCCATCACTAGGAAGCTCTGCCAGACGCCCACGCTGGTCGGCGAAGCGAAGTGACCCATCAGCGCTGCGGCCAGGGGTGCACCGACCATCGCGCCCCCACCGAAACCCATGATCGCCATACCAGTGGCCATGCCACGCTTGTCCGGGAACCACTTGATCAAGGTCGACACGGGCGAGATATAGCCCAGGCCCAGGCCGATGCCGCCAATGACGCCGGAACCGATCCACATCAGCCAGATCTGGTGGGTGTAAATACCCAATGCCGAGATCAACAGGCCGCCGCACCAGCACAACGCCGATACAACACCCGCCTTACGCGGCCCGGCATGTTCCAGCCAGCCGCCCCAGATCGCTGCCGAGCAGCCCAGGAAAATGAAGAACAGGGTGTAGATCCAGCCCAGCATGGAGATGGGCCAGTCGCATTGGGACGAGAAGACTTGGGCGATAAAGCTCATGTCTGGCGCGCAGGCAACGGGCTTGGTGATACCCAGCGCCTTGGACAGCGGCAGCCAGAACACCGAAAAACCATAGGCCATGCCGATGCAGAGATGGATGGCCAGGGCGGCCGGTGGAACCAGCCAGCGGTTGAACCCGGGCTTGGCGATGATGCGCTCCTTGGACAGGAACGCAGGCTGTGCGGCGGTAGAACCGGCCGCAGTGCTAGTGCTCATTGGTGTTTCCCCCAGTTATTAGTATGCGTCCGTCAGGCGCTCTCTCCCTCGGCCTTGCACGCAAAGCGTGGCCGTTTTTGATGAGTGAAGCTCCATTTTGGCGCGACGATAGGTCGCAGAAGGCGGACGAACACGCAGAGATTAGCACCTGCGGATGACGGAAAAACCAAACTGATATCACTTTTTTCAGGAAATTCTCTTTTTTTGACGCCAGAATCCCGCTACCTGGCCCGCGGATACAATGTAACGATCGGTGACCTGACGCCGGTCATCGGGCGTTATACTCTGCGGCTAAATTTTAAAATCGACATACAAGGACTCGCCCATGAAAGCGTTCGGCAAAATCCTGGGTCTGGTACTTCTCGGGCTGTTGCTGATCATTGTGGCTCTGGGCTTCGCCCTGACCCATCTTTTCGATCCCAACGACTACAAAGAAGAGATTCGCCAGATTGCCCGCGACAAGGCCCACATCGAGCTGACGCTCAATGGCGATATCGGTTGGAGCCTGTTCCCCTGGCTTGGCCTTGAACTGCACGAAGCCAGCGTAGCGACCCTGACCACCCCGACCCAGCCCTTCGCCGACCTTCAGATGCTCGGCCTGTCAGTACGCGTATTGCCGCTGCTGCGCCGCGAAGTGCAGATGAGCGACGTGCGTGTCGAAGGCCTCAACCTGCGCCTCAACCGCGACAAGCAGGGTCACGGCAACTGGGAAGACATCGGCAAGACTGCACCGGTAGCCACCACCGATACGCCCACCACGCCGCCCCCGGCGCAACCGTCACCCGAAGCCAAGCCAGAGAAGCCGGCCCAGCCGATCCGCCTGGATATCGACAGCCTGACGGTCAACAACGCCCGCATCGAATACAACGATGAGCAGACCGGCAAACAGTTCAGCGCCGAGAGCATCCAGTTGAGCGCCGGTGCCGTGCACGAAGGCGCCAGCATTCCGGTGAAGCTCACCGCCTTCTTCGGCAGCAACCAGCCGGTAATGCGCGTCAAGACCGAGCTCAACGGCAATCTGCGCATTCAGCGCGCCCTCAAGCGCTACCAGTTCGAAGACATGCGTATCAGCGGCGAAGCCACTGGCGAGCCGCTGCAGGGCAAGACCGTGACCTTCTCCACCCAGGGTCAGTTGCTGGTGGACCAAGCGGCCAACATTGCCGAATGGACCAACCTGAAACTGTCGGCCAACCAACTGCGCGCCTTGGGCGAGCTGAAGGTCAATGACCTGGACAAGACCCCACAGCTCAGCGGCGCCTTGTCCATCGCCCAGTTCGACTTGGCCAAGTTCCTCGACAGCGTCGGCAGCCCACTGCCACCGATGGCCGAGGGCAGCCTGAGCAAAGTCGAACTGGTCAGCCGCCTCAAGGGCACGCCAACCAGCCTGGCCCTGGAAGACCTGAACCTGAAGCTCGACGGCAGCACCTTCACCGGCCGCGTCGCCGTGGACGATTTCGCCAAACAGTCGCTTCGCGTGCAACTCAAGGGCGACAGCTTCAACGCCGACAACTACCTGCCGGCGAAGTCCGAATCTGCCAAGGGCGCAACCGCCGCCCGCCAAGCCGAAGTGCAGAACAGCGAAGCCGGCGCCATGGCTGCCGGCGGCACCACACCGCTACCGGATGCGCCTACCAAAGGCGCCTGGAGCACCGACAAGCTGCTGCCTCTGGCGCACCTGCGCAAACTGGATGTCGATGCTGATCTCGCCTTCGGCCAACTGACCTTGAGCAAATTGCCGATCCAGAATGCCGTGCTCAAAGCATCCGGCATCGACGGCCAACTCAAGCTCGACACCCTGAGCGGCGGCCTCTACAACGGCAGCTTCCAAGCCAACGGCACACTCGATGTGCGCCAGGATATTCCAGTGCTGGCACTGCAAAGCCGGATCAAGCAAGTGCCGGTCGAACGCATCCTGCAGGCCCAGGGGCAAACCCCACCCGTGAAGGGCCAGGTCACCCTCGACAGCAACCTCAGCGGCCGTGGCAATAGCCAAAAGGCGCTGATCGACAGCCTCAACGGCACCGCCAGCTTTGTGATCAACAACGGTGTGCTGCTCAATGCCAACCTTGAACAGCAGCTGTGTACAGGCATCGCCATGCTCAATCGCAAGACCCTGAGCGGCGAACAGCGGGGCAAAGACACGCCTTTCCAAGAGCTGAAGGGCAACCTGACCTTCCGTAATGGCGTGGCCAATAACCCTGACCTGAAAGTGCGCATTCCGGGCCTGGCCGTCAACGGCAACGGTGACATCGACCTGCGCGTGTTGGGCATGGACTACCGCGTCGGCATCATCGTCGAAGGCGACCAACGCGAAGTGCCGGATCCGGCCTGCGAAGTGGGCTCCAACTTCCGCAACATCGAAGTACCGCTGCGCTGCCGCGGCCCGCTGGAATTGGGTGCCAAGGCGTGCCGCCTGGATAAAGATGGCTTGAGCCAAGTCGCAATCAAGGCGGCCGGTAACAAGCTCAGCGAGAAGCTGGAAGAGAAGCTCGACAAGGTAAACCCGCAATTGAAAGATGCATTAAAGGGCCTGTTCAAGCGATGAGAAACGAGCAGTTTTCACAGGCGGTGCTGGACTGGTACGACCGCCACGGTCGCCATGACCTGCCCTGGCAACAGGGCATCACGCCTTACCGGGTATGGGTCTCGGAGATCATGCTGCAACAGACTCAGGTGAGCACCGTGCTCAATTACTTCGACCGTTTTATGGCCTCTTTGCCAACGGTCGAAGCTCTGGCCGCCGCACCGGAAGATGAAGTGCTGCACCTGTGGACTGGCCTTGGTTACTACACCCGGGCGCGCAACCTGCAAAAGACTGCGAAGATCATCGTGGCCGAGTACGGCGGCGAGTTTCCCAAGGATGTCGAAAAGCTCACTGACCTGCCCGGCATCGGCCTGTCCACCGCCGGCGCAATCGCCAGCCTGAGCATGGGCCTGCGCGCACCGATCCTCGACGGCAACGTCAAGCGCGTGCTGGCGCGCTTTACTGCACAAGAGGGTTACCCTGGCGAGCCGAAAGTGGCCAAGCAGTTGTGGGCCACTGCAGAGCGCTTCACGCCCCATGATCGCGTCAACGCCTACACCCAGGCGATGATGGACATGGGCGCCACCCTGTGCACGCGCAGCAAACCCAGCTGCCTGCTATGTCCGCTGGAAAAGGGCTGCGAAGCCCACATGCTCGGCCTTGAAACACGCTACCCGATTCCCAAGCCGCGCAAGGCCGTCCCGCAAAAGCGCACGCTGATGCCGATGTTGGCCAACGCCGAGGGCGCGATCCTGCTTTACCGCCGCCCTTCCACAGGTTTGTGGGGCGGTTTGTGGAGCCTGCCCGAGTTAGACGACCTGCAAGACCTCGAACACTTGGCCACACAACACGCACTCGAACTGGGCAAGCACCAGGAACTGCCAGGGCTGATCCACACGTTCAGCCACTTTCAACTGGCTATCGAACCCTGGCTGGTCCAGGTCGAGGAATCCGCCCATCACGTGGCCGAGGCCGACTGGCTCTGGTATAACCTCGCCACCCCGCCGCGCCTGGGCCTTGCCGCCCCGGTAAAGAAACTGCTGAAGCGCGCGGCTGAAGTATTGAACGCAGGAGTGTCGTCATGACCCGCACCGTAATGTGCCGCAAGTACAAAGAAGAACTGCCAGCCCTGGAGCGCCCTCCGTACCCAGGTGCCAAGGGCCAGGACATCTACGATCACGTCTCTGCCAAAGCCTGGGGCGACTGGCTTAAACACCAGACCCTGCTGATCAACGAAAAACGCCTGAACATGATGAACGCAGAAGATCGTAAATACCTTGCGGGCGAGATGGACAAGTTCTTTTCCGGCGAGGATTACGCCAAGGCCGACGGCTACGTACCACCTGCTCAATAATTGATCAAAAACCGGGGGTCGGCACGTAAGCGACGGTAATAATTAAATATTTTTTGAAAACTTGCTTGACGACCCCCTGAAAAACCAGTTTAATGCGCCCCGTTGCCCAGATAGCTCAGTCGGTAGAGCAGGGGATTGAAAATCCCCGTGTCGGCGGTTCGATTCCGTCTCTGGGCACCACTAATTAGTTTCAGGTGGTGCAAACGTCATCTGAAATACACAAGAAACCCGCCAAGTGCGGGTTTTTTGTTGCCCAGGATTTAACCTCCTAACCCGCCTCTTCGTTACGCCGCGCACTAGTAGCGCTATGATATGATTCAAAATGTGCCAAGGTAGGCGATTAACAGTATGCGGATGCATCCCTCCTGTAACCCGTCAGCCAATGCCACCTAGTATCGGAGTAGGCAACGACGGCGGATCCTGTATCCCCACGAGCCTCCCTCTACACGCTGCAGCCTCTCTCCCCCACCTCAACACAGCCCAGGGTCACGCCCAAGCGGTGAGGGAGCGCACGCAAGCGCAGCGGCACAAGGACACATCATCCGGCGATGCGCAGCCCAGCGTATCGCTTACTCATACGGGCACATGGAGAAACAAATGGCATACACATCGATCATTTTCAAAAACCCGAATACGGGCGCGATGAAGGAAGCTCCAGTCGGTTTTTCGTGGACAACCTTCTTTTTCGGTTGCTTCCCGGCACTGTTTCGCGGCGACGTGAAATATGGCGTGATCCAGTTCGTCATTGCGATGGTGACCATGGGCCTTAGCAACATCGTCTTTGCGTTCATCTACAACAAGCTCTACATCAAGGATCTGATCGGCCAAGGCTTCAAGGCTCAATCCATTGCCAGTGGCGATATGAACTTCGCGTCGGCGAAGATCGGCATGCAGATCCCACAGCTGGAAGCCGCGTAATCGAAGGCGGAAACCGTATCCGACAAAAAGCCTGCTGAATGCAGGCTTTTTGCTGACCGGCTGACTCACTGCAACAAGAACACCAGCAACGGATTGTCGTTCAACCGTCCTTCAAAGTCGGGAGGCTGATGCTCCAGCGACGTCCCCGCCAGCAGTGCGACCTCCTTGCGCGCCACGACCACCCAGGCTGGCCGATGCACACGAGCTAATTGTTCAAGCTCATGACCACCAATGAACACCGGTTGCTCGTCGTGATCCAGGTTCATCATGTAACGCACCGCCCAGGTATCCCGACCGAGGTCGATAAACACCAGCGGGCCCGGCCGCGTGGCACGCAGCGCTTCAACCTGGCTGACAAACTGCCGGGTATCGAACTGTAAGTCCTTGGCCGGCTCCACCACGACCACCAGCAGCAACCACTGCGCCACCAATGCAATCAAGCTGAGCGACACCAGCCGCGCAATACGCCGCCAGGCGATCAACGCAGCGACTTGCAGCACCACCAGCACGCCCACCCACAACGGCAGCGAAACGTCTGGCCAGTAACCGTGCTTTTGCCACCCATGCCGACAGACAAATACTACAACCACACACAACGCCGGTAGCGCCGCGACAAGCCCCTCATAGCATCGACGCACGCCCACAAGCCAGCCTTGCGCCTGGAGGAGCCCATAGGCCGCGACAGCCGCAAACATCGGCACCATGGGCAGGATGTAATAGGCGCGTTTGAAGTGCGGCACCGACAACCCAATCAAAATCATCAGGCCGCAAGCACCTAGCCGCACAACCAATTGCACGGGCTCATCAAACCGTTCACGCCAGCGATGACGCAACGCAACCAGCGTGGCCAGCGCCAACGGCACCACAGGGAAGTAACGGTACAAACTCAGTTGAAGATAGAAATAGAACGGCTCGCCACTTTCATCCAGGCGCCCGCCCACTTGCATCCTGAACACCTCTTCGGCGAACCCATCACCACCACTGACGCGCGCCAGCTTTATAAGCAGCCACCAACAGACCGCCAACAACGCCAGACCAACCAGGCCGTGAATCAGCACCTGCCTGACCCGTTGCCCCGGATTACCAAGCGCCCAATACACACACACCACGCCGCAGACCTCAATCAACCCCAATGGCCCACGTATGGCGAAGCCGAAGATGAACAGCGGGAACACCGCCAACTGCCTCAATCGCGAGCCCAGGCGCTCGCCACTGTGCAGCAGGTAGAAACTGCCAACGCAGAGCAAAGCCACCATCTGATCCAGGCAAACCGAACGGGACTTTTCCAGCAGTTGAGTGGTGAGCAGTGTCAACAAAACGGAGAGCAGCGCCCACTGCCGACTCGCAGGGACCAGCAGGCGATAGAGCAGCGCAATCACCCCAGCAGACGCCAGTGCGGTGGGCAGTACGTTCGCCAGGTGATTGGGCGCACCGAATAACCGGGCAAACACAAAACTGAAGAACGTAGCGGTGCCAGGGTAGTCCGCGTAGGGCTGACCGTAGGTCGTAGGAAAAAGGCTCGCACCATGGCGAAACATTTCTTGCAGGAACAGCGCCCAACGTCCGTCAAATCCCTGGGGCTGTTGATCCCAGATCCCCAGGGTAAAGAGCAGCAAGGCAAACAGGAAAATGCCCAGGGATTCCAGGCGAAAACGGTTGCGTTGATCCATCGGTAGGCCTGTCAGGTGAGGAGCGCTGACTTAATGGTGCCGAGCACGCCCCTGAACATCGCCTGAACAGACCTGAACATTCACCCAGCTACCGACCTGCGGGCCACACCGCCCACGGGATCAGGCGCACGTAGATCAACTCAGCCACCAACTCGACCAAGGTCTGCAGGATCACCGCCGTGGCGGCCAACCCCCGTAAGTCTTCAGGCAGGGCCAGCGCCAGGGGCAATACCACCAGCGAATTGCGCGTGGATGCGCTGAACGTCACCGCCCGCGCCGTGACCGCCGGCAGCGCGAACAGCCGCGCCGCCAGCATCCCCATCAGTGGCGCCAGCAGCACAAAGCCCAGATAGACCGGAATCACTGGCACCAACAGGCCGATATCGCGCACCACCGAGGTGACTTGCGAGCCGATCACCACGAACAGCACCAGCGCCATGGCGGGTACCGGCAACCAGGCCCAAGCGTTATTCCACGCATTGATAATTGCGTAGCGCCGCGCCAGGGACGTCGTGAGCACCGCCAGCACCATCGGCACCACGATCAACTCTACAAAGGCTTGAACAAACGGTCCCACCGCAACCACTACTTCGGACTGCGCGCCCAGCATAAATCCCAGGTACACCGGCAACAGCGCCAGCTGCAGTAACAACAGCACCGGCGTCGCCGCCAGCATCAACCGCGAATCGCCTTTGCCGATATGGGTAAACACCACCACATAATCGATGCACGGCGTCAGCAACACCAACAACGCGCCCACCAGCAACGCCGGGCGCTCCACCAGGCCACGGGTCAATGCCCACACCAGCAGCGGCACCAGAATGAAATTGGCCAACAACAACGCCGACAGGAAGCGCTTGTTGCTCAAGCCCTCGCGCAGGTCCAGAAAGGGGATTTGCAGGAACATCGCGTACATAAGCACTGCGATGACGGGGGTGATCAATACGTTGAGGTTGTGGGCGGATTGGGGCGCGAACAGGCCGACGACGGCAGCCAGCAGGATGGCGACAAAGTAGATTGGGATCTGGTTGTGTTCGAGGGTGTCGCGGGACATGAAGGCGCTCGAGAAAATTGCGAAGGCACCAGCTTATGCGCCTACTGGCGCAGGGTCGACCCGTACTACCCGTTCACAACAACCGCAGAAGCCATGAACGTGAACGACGCGCCAACGCCGCCAATTCTGAGGATGCCCTTGGGATTTCCTCCAACCTGCGCTTCAATACCCCACCCAGATCCAGAACCTTAGGATGTCGAGCCCATGGCTTCGCCGAACAAGCAGCAAAAACGTGCCCAGCGGGCAAAGACCAAGGCTAAGCAAAACCGCACTCAGCGCGCCGTAGCGACCAAGCCGGATGCGTTTGCAGGCGATGACAGTCGCATTGACCTAGAGTCGGTCGATTTGACTGAGCTGTTTGAGGAGATGCGCGTCGCTGGCGAGACCAGCCAACAGGCTTTGTGCGCGGCATTCCTGGCCCACCCGCTGCTGGCGCTGGTGCTGGAACAGGAAGGTGAAGAAGAAGCCACCGACTTCATCCTGGCAGCGCTGATCGAATATCGGCAGTGGGCCACGGACAGCGACGATGAAGCCGCCGCACTGGCGTGGGTCGAGTCGCCGCAGTTCCAGGCGGATTACGTCGCCGCATCCCAGGCGCTGGCGACTTCCCAGGACTGACGCAAAACAAAATGTAAGAGGGGGCTTGCCCCCGACAGCGTGTTTTCAGTCAATTAGATGTCGACTGACGCACCGCTATCGGGAGCAAGCCCCCTCCCACATGGGGACTGCGGTCAGTTAAGCACCGCAGCGCCTGCTCTCTGCGCCTTGCGACGGCTCGACACAAACAACCCCGCCGCCACCACCAGCAAGCTTAGAACGCCGGTCGCGATAATCTCGACCCGGTGCGCTTCCTGGAACAGCATGATCGTCAGCGTCCCCACGATAAACACCATCACCGCGTAGGTCAGGCCAGGGAACAGCCACATCTTGAAGACGATTTTCTCGCCCGCCGCCGTACGCTTCTGACGCATGCGCAGTTGCGACACAGCGATAACGAGGTACACCAGCAACGCGATGGCGCCGGAGCTGGCCAGCAGGAATTCGAACACAGCTGCCGGCGCCACATAGTTGGCAAAGACCGCCAGGAACGCAGCACCGGTAGACAGCAACACAGCCCAGTAAGGCGTGCCGCTCTTATTAGTGCGCTTGGCCACTGCCGGAGCGTCACCGCGACGGCCCAGGGAGAACAGCATGCGCGACGCGGTGTACAGCGCCGAGTTCAGGCAGCTCGTCACGGCAACCAGCACCACCAGATCGACGATCAGCTTGGCATTCGGGATGCCCATGCGTTCCAGCACGGTCTGGTAGGAACCTACCGCCGCCAGTGTCGGATCGTTCCACGGCACCAGGGACACGACGATGAAAATCGACAACAGGTAGAACAAACCAATCCGCCAGATCACCGAGTTGGTGGCCTTGGTGATTTGCTGGCCTGGGTTCTTCGATTCCGCCGCGGCGATGGTGACGATCTCGGTACCCATGAACGAGAACATGGTGGTCAGGATGGCCGCCAGTACTGCGCCCATGCCGTTGGGCATAAAGCCTTGGGTGTCGAACAGGTGCGAAACGCCGCTGACCTGGCTGGTCGGCAGGAAGCCGAAAATCGCCGCCAAGCCGAGGATCACAAAACCCACGATCGCTACGACTTTGATCAGCGCAAACCAAAACTCGAACTCACCGTAGTTCTTCACGCTGAACAGATTGGTCGCGGTCAGCAGCAACGTGATGATCAGCGTGAAGGCCCAGATGGCCACATCAGGGAACCAAGCGTGGAGGATGGTCGCAGCAGCGTTGGCTTCCAACGGAATCACCAACACCCAGAACCACCAGTACAGCCAGCCAATGGTGAAACCGGCCCAGTGACCAATCGCACGGTCGGCGTAGGTGGAAAACGAACCGGTGTCCGGCGAGGCAACGGCCATTTCGGCCAGCATGCGCATCACCAATACCACCAGCGTACCCGCAGCGGCATACGCCAGCAGTACGGCCGGGCCGGCGGCAGCAATCGCGTGGCCGGAGCCAACAAACAAACCGGCACCAATAACGCCGGCAATCGACAGCATGGTGACGTGACGCGGTTTGAGCCCCTGTTCGAGGTCATTGGAGCTTTGCGTACTACTCATTGACACACCTTTGCGAGGAATTGCGAAAACGGTCCACCCGGCCTGGTGTCTTCTTCGTGAAAAGAAACCAACAGGGCGTTCTTTATTTTTTACGCAAGATTTGCGCCAAAATGTTACGAAGTCGCAATTGACGCGGGCTGTAGGACGATTCGACAGTCGTCGCAAGTCATTGAGAACAATGGCATTCCGCTATAGCGTTACCGTGCGACTCACATTCAAGACGAACAAGCGCACCAAAAACACACACAAAAAGTACGTGACGCGCCATAAAGGGGCCGATGGGTACCGTTTGCCCGTTTAACCCTTCCAACACCCGGCCAAAGCTGGCACCATCGCGCCCTTTTTTACGCAAAGCCTGCGGTTTATCGGGTTCAAACGGTTGTTCGGTTGTTGAGGGCGCGACACGCTGCTGTGCCGATGCGACACCCTGCCGCACACGCCCCATTTACCGCCGGCCACGCTGTTGGCTGCCATCAAGACGCTATGCTAGCTTGGCGCCTCGCCAGGAAGGCGGCCCAACAGCAGGAATGCAATGAACACAATGAGGACCGCACATGGCCGAGGCCACGCCCGCGCTTGAAATCCGCAACTTGCACAAACGCTATGGTGAGCTGGAGGTACTCAAAGGTATCTCGCTGACCGCTCGCGACGGCGATGTGATCTCGATCCTGGGTTCCTCCGGTTCCGGCAAGTCCACGTTCCTACGCTGCATCAACCTGCTGGAAAACCCACACCAGGGCCAGATCCTGGTGGCCGGCGAAGAACTCAAGCTCAAGGCCGCGAAAAACGGCGAACTGATGGCCGCCGACGGCAAGCAGATCAACCGGTTGCGCAGCGAAATCGGTTTTGTATTTCAAAACTTTAACCTGTGGCCACACATGAGCATCCTCGACAACATCATCGAGGCCCCCCGCCGTGTGCTCGGCCAGAGCAAGGCCGAGGCAATAGAAGTGGCCGAGGCCCTGCTGGACAAGGTCGGCATCGCCGACAAGCGCCACGCCTACCCCGCGCAATTGTCCGGCGGCCAGCAACAACGGGCAGCCATCGCGCGTACCCTGGCGATGCAGCCCAAAGTCATCCTGTTCGACGAACCCACTTCTGCCCTTGACCCGGAAATGGTTCAGGAAGTACTTAATGTGATCCGCGCGCTGGCCGAAGAGGGCCGCACCATGCTGCTGGTCACCCATGAAATGGGCTTCGCCCGCCAAGTTTCCAGTGAAGTGGTGTTCCTCCACCAAGGCCTGATCGAAGAGCAAGGATCGCCACAGCAGGTGTTTGAAAACCCGCTTTCGGCGCGCTGCAAACAATTCATGTCCAGCAACCGCTAACGGAGCAACATGCATGCAGAACTATAAAAAATTCCTTCTGGCCGCGGCCGTATCGATGGCGTTCAGCGCCACGGCCTTGGCAGAAACCTTGAAGATGGGGATCGAAGCGGCTTACCCACCTTTCAACAATAAAGACGCCAGCGGCAACGTCGTCGGCTTCGACAAAGACATCGGCGATGCCCTGTGCGCCAAGATGAAAGTCGAAAAGTGCGAAGTGTATGTGTCCGACTGGGACGGCATTATCCCGGCCCTGAACGCCAAGAAGTTCGACTTCCTGGTGTCCTCACTGTCCATCACCGATGAACGCAAGCAAGCCGTCGACTTCACTGACCCGTACTACTCCAACAAGCTGCAGTTCATCGCACCTAAAGCCACTGCGGACTTCAAAACTGACGCCGAGTACCTGAAGGGCAAAGTCATCGGTGCACAGCGTGCAACCCTGGCCGGTACCTATCTGGAAGACAAGCTGCCGAACACCGAAGCCAAGCTGTACGACACCCAGGAAAACGCCTACCTCGACCTGACGTCCGGCCGCCTCGACGGCATCCTCGCCGACAAGTACGTGCAGTACGAATGGCTCAAGAGCAAAGACGGTTCCGCCTACGAGTTCAAGGGCGACCCGGTTGTAGAAAGCGACAAGATCGGTATCGCCGTGCGCAAGGGCGACCCACTGCGCGAGCGCCTGAACAAAGCCCTGGCAGAGATCAAGGCAGACGGCACCTACAAGAAGATCAACGACAAGTACTTCCCGTTCAGCATCGAATGACCTGAACGGTCTGCCCGACGCGCTCACTTGAGCGCGTCGGCTTCCAGCAATGCCTGCCGCGATATGAAAACACCATGAATTTCGATCTCTACGGATTCGGCCCCGCGCTCGCCGCCGGCGCGCTGATGACCGTCAAACTGGCGCTCACGGCGTTATGCCTGGGGCTGGTACTCGGCCTCGCCGGTGCCTTGGCCAAGACTTCACCGTACAAGCCGCTGCAATGGCTGGGCGGTACCTACTCGACAATCGTTCGCGGCGTGCCGGAACTGCTGTGGGTGTTACTGATTTACTTCGGCACGATCAACGCCATGCGCTCACTGGGTGAGTTGCTCGACATTTCCGACCTGTCCCTCAGCGCCTTCGCCGCCGGCGTCATTGCGCTGGGGCTGTGTTTCGGTGCCTACGCCACCGAAGTACTGCGCGGCGCAATCATCTCCATCCCCAAGGGCCACCGCGAAGCCGGTGTGGCACTGGGCCTGTCGAAGTTCCGGATCTTTACCCGCTTGATCATGCCGCAGATGTGGCGCATCGCCCTGCCGGGGCTGGGCAATCTGTTCCTGATCCTGATGAAAGACACCGCGCTGGTCACGGTCATTGGCCTCGAAGAAATCATGCGTCACGCGCAAATCGCCGTCACCGTCACCAAACAGCCTTTCACCTTCTACCTGGTCGCCGCGTTCATTTACCTGGGCCTGACTTCACTGTCGATGGTGGCTATGCACTTCCTGGAAAAACGCGCCGCCCGCGGCTTCGTGAGGACGACGTAATGGAATGGGAAGTCATCATCAAGTGGCTGCCGAAGTTTATCCAGGGCGCCATCCTGACCCTGGAACTGGTGAGCATTGCCGTGATCCTCGGGTTGATCCTGGCCATCCCGCTGGGTATCGCGCGCTCATCCAAGCGCTGGTATGTGCGCTCACTGCCCTACGCCTACATCTTTTTCTTCCGTGGCACGCCGCTGCTGGTGCAGTTGTTTCTGGTCTATTACGGCCTGGCCCAATTCGACAGCATCCGCTCAAGCTTCATGTGGAAGTACCTGCGCGACCCGTTCTGGTGTGCCACCGCCACCATGACACTGCACACCGCAGCCTATATCGCCGAGATCCTGCGCGGCGCAATTCAGGCCATTCCACCTGGGGAAATTGAAGCAGCCCGAGCGCTGGGCATGTCCAAGCCCAAAACGCTGTTCTATATCATCCTGCCCCGCGCGGCGCGCATCGGTTTGCCGGCCTATAGCAACGAAGTGATCCTGATGCTCAAGGCCAGTTCACTGGCGAGCACCGTGACCCTGCTGGAACTGACCGGCATGGCCCGCACGATCATTGCGCGCAACTACCTGACGGTGGAAATGTTCTTCACCGCCGGTGTGTTCTACCTATTGATCTCCTTCCTGCTGGTACGCGGCTTCAAACTGCTGGAACGCTGGCTGCGCGTCGATGCCTGCCAGGGACGTTGAAGCGCGCTTCCGGGCGCTGGATGCGTTTCTGATCGAGCATCAAGGGCTGTGGCGACCACGGCCCTTTACTCAGCGCCAGTTGCCTTGGGAAAACGAACACCCCGAACTGGCCCAGTGGCTGCGCCAACGCTCGTTGGCCGATGCCGAAGCCAATCACAACCAGCCCCATGGCCTGCTCGCCCCCGCACCTTTTCCACAGTTCGCATCGCAGGCGCTGCAACTCAGCACTGTGGATAAGTTACCAACGCAGCCCTTGCAACCCGCCGCGCACCGCCTGAATGTCGATGTGCCCGGCCGCAAATGGCAACAGATCGAAGCCTTCGGCGCGGCGCTGCAGTTTGCGCAAACACCCCGGCATTGGTTGGACTGGTGCGCCGGCAAAGGCCACCTTGGCCGCCGCCTGCTGCACACAGGCCAGCAGCTGACCTGCCTGGAATACGACCCGGCCTTGATCGCTTCGGGCCAAGCCTTGAGCGAGCACCACGGCCTGCCCGTCACCCATCGTCTGCAAGACGTGATGGCGGATGTAGCCATAAGCGCCGAACACACCCCCGTGGCCCTGCATGCCTGCGGCGACCTGCATGTACGCCTGCTGCAAGTGGCCAGCGCCGCCGGCTGCAAGCAACTGGCACTGGCGCCGTGCTGCTATAACCGCATCCAGGGGAATACCTACCAGCCGCTGTCCGACGCGGGCCGCGCTTCCACCTTGTTGTTGTCGGTCGACGACCTCGGCCTGCCCCTCAGCGAAACCGTCACCGCCGGCAAACGCGTGCGCCTGCAACGGGACACCTCCATGGCCCGGCGCCTCGGCTTCGATCAATTGCAACGCCTGTTACGCGGCTGCGACGAGTACCTGCCTACCCCGTCCCTGCCCACCCACTGGCTGGACAAACCCTTCGCTGACTACTGCCGCGAACTGGCACGCCTCAAAGGGTTATCCACAAGCGAACAAGACTGGGCGGCGTTGGAGGCCCATGGTTGGCAGCGCTTGGCCGAGGTCAGGAACCTGGAGTTGGTGCGTGGTCTGTTTCGGCGCCCGCTGGAGTTATGGCTGGTGCTGGATCGGGCACTGTTTCTCAGCGAACGTGGCTACAGGGTTGAGGTCGGCAGCTTTTGCGACCCGGCGTTAACGCCGCGCAACTTGATGGTGCTCGCCGAGCGCGATTAAAGGGCGAAATTGTCGCACCCCAACCTGTGGATAACTCTGTTGATGAATTCGTTACAGACCCTGTAGCGCTCTACGCTGCAGACCAAAAGCCACGCTGTTCATTTTTTGTTCACACAATAAAACGCACGTAAAACAGGCAGTTGCGCTGTGTTGAGAACCGCTCCACAAAATGGCTGTTTCATCACAACTGCATCCAACCGATTGTGCATAAGCATCTGGAGGTAAGCGTATAAACCGCGCTTTAAACGCGTTTTCTGCGAGCGATCAATAACCGGCAAAGGTCGGTGATATCGTCACCGGCCAGGCTCGTCGCCGTGTTGTCCAAAGGGTCCGTAGAAAAGGCCAAGCCTTCGCTGATCGCCGGATCACGGTGCACGACTTCCAGAGGGTACTCACCTCGGCGCAACTTGAAGGCGTCGAGCATTTCCAGGTTGAACGTCGAGTTTTCGTCCAGTTGGTTGATCACCAAGTGGCAACGCGGTGGACGCTCACGCTCAAGATGAGGCGCCAGCAATTCATCCAATTGGTCCAGGGTGCCGAGGCAAGCGGCATTCGGTTGGGCGACGACCAGCACGATGTCAGCCACGCTCAGTGCTTGATGGAGATAAACGTTGTCACCTGCGGGGGTATCGACGATGACTGTGTGCCGTTCACTCAGCCCCAATGCCGACAGGCGTTGGGTCAGCCACTTCGGCTCGCGGGCCAACCAGCGTTGCAGGTTTTCCTTTTGCTGGGTGTCGGTGTCGCCAAAGGGAATCACCTGGCAACCGGCAAAACCCGATTGCAGGATGGTCCTCCATGGCGCGTTGAGCAGACTACTGCGACCCACACCGGGTAGCTCATGATCAACACCAAAGTGCTGGCGCAAAGCATTCTGGGGATCCAGGTCCAATGCCACGACCGACTCACCCAGGCGCTGCAAACCGCTGCTCAGTGCCGTGGCCAGCGTACTGCGGCCAACACCACCATTGATGGACACCAGCGCCACTACCGTCGGGCGTAGCGTGGTCAGTGGCTCATTGTGATGATGTTCATTGGCGTGGGACGCATGAGTACTCATGCGCGAGCCATCTTTATGGTTCACCCGAGTGCCATCGTCGAAGGGAACGCTGCCGAAAAAATGCAGGCGAGCGTTTCTTCCCTTGGGATCACGGGAAACGCTCTTGCCGAACAGGGCAAATAGATCATCAGTGCGGCTCATGGCCGGAGCTCCTTCACGGCGCCATATAAAGACGTGAAAAGGTCGGCAAGGTATGGCTTCGCCGCAGGTCTTTTTGTAGGCGTTCTCATGGCTTCATTCTGTGACAGCGTTAAAGAAGTGTCATTATTTTGATGAAATTACCACCGTCCTTTCAGACGAGCGGAAAACAGCCAATTTACTGACGGACTTTTACTACAATTCACTGGCAGTGATTTCATCGTGCCATTGTTTTTTACCCGCTATCACCGCACCATTGCCGCACCTTCAATGCTGCAAGCTTGGGTAATCGCAGTGGCGATACGCTTTAAATTCCCTCGAATTCTGTACGGCCTCGCCATCACGCTGTTGCTGGGTGGCGGCCTGCTGGGCGATTTGCTCGCCGACTGGGATTTCAGCCAAATCAGCCGCCGCGCCGAGTCGCTTTACGGGCCACTGGGCCCCGGGCGTCAGCGCATTGATGCATGGCAGCAATTGCTGTCAACGCAGAAGCAAGTGGGTGAGGCCGAGCAGCTCAAAGTGGTGAATCTGTTCTTCAACCGCCAGTTGCGCTACGAGGAAGACATCGACCTGTGGCACGAGATTGATTATTGGGCGACCCCTATTCAGTCCCTGTGGAAAGGCGCAGGCGACTGCGAAGACTACGCCATCGCCAAGTACTTCAGCCTGCGTCACTTGGGCGTCCCCGCCGAAAAACTGCGCATTACCTACGTTAAAGCGTTACGCCAGAATCGCGCGCACATGGTGCTGACGTACTATGCCAGCCCCGAAGCCATGCCCTTGGTACTGGACAGCCTGATGGACGCCATTTTGCCCGCCAGCCAGCGCGCGGATTTGCTGCCGGTGTACGCGTTCAACGGTGAAGGGCTGTGGTTGACCGGCGCGGCGGGCAACAAAAAAGTCGGTGACACCAAGCGCCTGTCACGTTGGCAGGATGTCTTGAAAAAAATGACCGCTGAAGGGTTTCCGGCCAGTTCGGATAATTAACAGGAGCTACGATGTCACTGTTCAAACAATTGCTGATCGCTATCTGCGTGTTCCTGGTGGTCGCGTTCAGCGGTAGCTTCTTCGTCAGCCTTGAGAGTTCGCGTACCCAGTACGTCAACCAACTGCGCTCCCACGCGCAGGACGCGGCCACGGCGCTGGCCCTGTCGTTGACGCCGAACATCGATGACCCGGCGATGACCGAACTGATGGTCAGCTCGATCTTTGACAGTGGCTACTACGCAAGCATCCGTGTGGTGGACCTGAGCAACGACCAGGTACTGGTGGAGCGTGCCGCCGAGCCGGATGCCAGCAGCGTTCCGGCTTGGTTCGTGAAGATGATCGGCCTCGCGCCGGCTGGCGGCGATGCCATTGTCAGCCGTGGCTGGCAGCAGGCGGCGCGGGTTGAGGTGGTCAGTCACCCGATGTTTGCCCTGGCCAAACTCTGGCAAAGCGCGCTCGGCAGCCTGGGTTGGCTGTTGATCTGCGGCGCCGCGAGTGCAGTGCTGGGCGCGCTGTTGCTGCGTCGCCAGCTGAAACCGTTGGACTATATGGTCGAGCAGTCCCACGCCATCGCCCGTCGTGAGTTCCTCAGCTTGCCCGACCTGCCCCGCACCCCGGAATTACGCCGCGTGGTGCAGGCCATGAACCAGATGGTGGAGAAACTCAAGGCACTGTTCCACGAGCAGACCGAACGCAGCGAGAAGCTGCGGGTGGAGTCCTACCAGGACAGCCTGACCGGCCTGGCGAACCGTCGTTATTTCGAGATGCAGTTGCAATCGAGGGTCAGCAACATGGAGGAGTCCAGTTCAGGCTACCTGCTGATGTTGCGGGTCAACGACCTGGGCGGCCTCAATCAGCGTCTGGGCGGGCAACGCACCGACCAGTTGCTGCAAGCCGTCAGCCAACAACTGGTGCGTACCTGTGCCAAATACCCGGAAACCAATAACCTGATCACCCGCAGCCGGGGTGGCGAGTTCGCCGTGCTCGCGCCAGGCTTGGTGCGCGATGAAGCTGTGCAGTTGGCCCAGGAACTGGAAACCACCTTGCAAAGCCTGCACGAAACCGGCGCCACCGACATGCCCACCGTGGCCCACATCGGCCTGGCCCCTTACAACCCCGGCGACGCTTCGGCAGACCTGCTGATGCTGGCTGACCAAGCACTCACCCAGGCCGAAGCCAACAGCCTGCAAAGCTGGGTCTGCCTGTCACATCAAACCCTCGACACCGTCAGTGACGACCCGCACAGTTGGCACACCCTGCTCGACAATGCGCTGAGCCAGGGTCGCTTCCGCCTGTTCTTCCAGCCGGTGGTGAGCAGCAGCGATACCCGCCAGGTCCTGCATTACAAAGTGCTGTCGCGCTTGCTCGACAATCAGGACCAGACCATCGCCGCCGGGCATTTCCTACCGTGGCTGGAGCGCTTCGGTTGGACCGCGCGGCTCGACCAGGTAATGCTCGATCTAGTGATCAAACACTTGGGCCAGCACAACCAATCGGTCGCGCTGAACCTGTCGGCGGCTACCCTGAACGACCCGCAAGCCCTGGAGCACATGTTCGAGCGCCTGTCACAACACCCGTTGCTGGGCGAGCGCCTGACCCTGGAAATCGGCGAGGAGCAAGTCCCTGAACAGGCACAACTGGAACGCCTGATCCGGCGCATGCGCGGTCTGGGCTACAGCCTTGGCCTGCAACGCTTCGGCGGGCGCTTCAGCATGATCGGTAACCTCGCGCATCTGGGCCTGGCCTACCTCAAGATCGACGGCAGTTACATCCGCGACATTGACCAGGAAAGCCACAAGCGCTTCTTTATCGAGGCCATCCAGCGAGCGGCCCACAGCATTGATCTGCCGCTAATTGCCGAGCGCGTGGAAACCGAGGGTGAGTTGCGGGTGATCCGCGAGATGGGGATTGAAGGGGTGCAAGGCCAACTGGTCGGTGAACCGGCGCCCTGGAAGTGGAGCACAGAATAATCACGCCTCCTTGACGATTAAGCCGTGAAGGAGGTGCGCGTCAAATCAGGCCGGTTTCATCATCATTGATCAGCTCACTCAAACCGCCCAGCGCCGCCCGGGCCTGGGTGCGTTCCAGGAACTTGGTCTGCGCCGCCGGCGGCAAGTCGGTGATGCTCATTACGTTCTTGGTGATCAGCACCTGAATCAAGTCGTCCAGTACGCGGATCATCTCAAGGTCACTGCTCTTGAGCTGCTTGAGGCTGGTCTCGATCTCATCGTCGGCAAACCACGCCTGGATCTCGTGATGGTCAGCCGGTAGCGTCTCAGTGGCTTCAGCGAAGGCCTGCGCCTCGACACGCACCAAAGCGTTGTATTGATCGCGTAGCACGTAGAACATCAGTCCTCTCCCAATAAAAAATCCCTGCAGGCGCCGCACACGGCTCCCACAGAGATTACACACATTTCGCCGAAGCGGATGCCATGGGGGCGCCAATCCCTAAAGATTGCCGCCCCCATGGTGATCAGTCGTGGTGCTTGACGGTCAAGTCGCCACCGGCGATCAGGCTATTGATCGCGGCGGAACCCGAGCCCCAACTGGCGCCATCCACTTTGATCGTGACATCAGCCGTGCCGCCACTGGTGCCAGTGAACGACCCGGTGCTGCTCACGCTCAGCGTCGAGTTGCCCGACGAATCGGTGGTCAGCCTCAGGTAGCTCGACAAGTTGGTGTCGTTATTGCCTTGCAGCAGGTCGGACAGGTCCAGCTTGTCGCCTTCACCGTGTTTGAAGTCAGTGATGCGATCAAAGCCACCGTTGGTGTTGGTGTCGCCTTTGAGCCACACAAAGGTATCGGCACCCGCGCCGCCGGTGAGGATGTCGTTGCCCTTGCCGCCCACCAGGATGTCATTGCCTGCGCCGCCGGAGAGCGTGTCGTTACCGCCCTGGCCGAACAGGATGTCATCGCCGGCGTTGCCGATCAGGGTGTCGCCGCCATCGTTGGTGCCGTAGATGTTCGACGCGTTGGCCAAAGCACCGACGTCCTGCACATGCTCAGTGATGTACTGATGCAAGGTGCGGTCGTCGATCTGATCGACCGTGGTCGCCAGCTTCTCGGCAGCGAATGCCTTGAGTGCCGCGCTGCCTTCCTGGCCTTTGTAGCTGATCAGGTCGCCGAAGATGATGTCGTTGCCCGAACCGCCGGAAACGTTGTCGGCACCGGTATCGGCGGTGTGGCCGGTAATGGTGTCCGCCAGCTTCGCGGTGTCGATCGTGCTGACCGTTTTGTCGGTATCGAAGTACTTCTGCAACATGTCCTTGTCGACGCTGCTGCCCAGGCCGATGGCCTGAACCTCAACCCCGCCCTTGACCGCAGTGATCAACGCCGCGTAAGCGTCTTTGGCCGCTTCCAACGGATAGTCGTAGTAGTAGCTGCTGTTGCCGACAGCCCCCGCCACGTCGAAACCACCGCGGCCGTCGGACACGACATAACCTTCAAAGGTCTTGGTGCCGGACGAGTTGTACGAATAGACCTTGCCTTCGCTGTCAACGATGACCTGGGTCTTGCCGTAGATCGTTGCGGTGACCTCAGTGGACTGGCCCAGGGTGTAGTTTTTACTATTGACCTTGCTGTCGAAGTAAACCGTATCGCCGTAGCGGCTGGTCGCCCCAAGAGTAGGGTTGCTGTACGTGTAGTTGTAGACGTTCGGCGCACCGTCGGTAATGAAGTACGTCAGGTTCTTCGCACTGGCGTTGCTGGTCGCTTCAGAGCTCTTGAACCAGGCCGTCGCAGTGTTGAAGGCGTCCTGGTAGTTGGTCACGTCAGTCGAGTTGGAGCTCATGTTGTTCAACACAGCCTGCAACGCATCCTTGGCAGCCGCCTGGTCAGCCAGGTTGACCGACACTTGCGATTCGACCTTGGTATCGAAGTCCACCAGCAACACTTTCACCACACCCGAACCGGTCAACTTGGCGTTGGCGATCAGGGTATCGAAGATGGTCGACAACTGGGACTTGATCGAGGTCATCGCGCTCGAGCCGATACTGCCCGAGGTGTCAACGATGAACGCGATGTTGTAGTTGGTGCCCGGGGTGGTGATGCCACCTTTGTCGCCAATCACGATGTTGTGGGTCGAGGTGGAGCCAAGGTCGATGGTATCCACCGCAGCGCCGCCTTCCGTAACAGGGGTGTAGACCTGAGGCTTGACCGTGATGGTGGTCGTTGCCGCCAACGAACTCAGGCTGTTGCCACCCTCATTGTCAGTCACCGCGACATCAATGATGCGGTCGCCCAGCGTCGGGTACTTGCTGGTGCTGGAGTACTGGAACGACTCAAGCAGCGTCTTGTAGGTCGCCGCATCCGCCACGCCCGACAGGGTCAGCACGATCTTGCCGCTGACGTCAGTCCCGACGCTGGTCACGGTGATGCCTTTGTAGGTACCACCCACCGCTACCAGACTGGAGCTCAGCACATCGCCCGAACTGGCGTTTTTCAGGGTGATGGTCGCACTTTGCATCTGCGTGCTGTCGACGTCGCCAATGGCCACGCTGCCGGTAATCGCCACACCCGTGGTGCTGCGTTCGGTGTACGCGGTGTTGTAGCCGGTGGCGACAGCGCCGTCAGCCGTGCTCAGGTCCAGGGTTGGGGCATCGTTGACCGCAGTGATCACGATGCTCACTTTGCCGGTCGTCACCGCCGAAGCGCCAGTGCTCAGCTCCGTGGCCGTGGCTTTCACGGTGAGGTCGAAGCTGGCGGTCGAATCCTTGAGCGGCGTAACGGTCAGGGTTTTCAGGTTCCAGGTGCTGACATCGTAGAGCGTGCCGCTGCCGTTCGACGTGATGCTGTGCCCAGTGTTGCCGTCGGTAATCACGGTGCCGGCTGGCAAGCCGCTGATTTCCACCTTGTGCGACTCCGAGCCGTCGTTGTCGACAAACGTGGTAGTGATCGGGCTGACCTTGATCGCGGTGTCTTCCAGACCACGGTTGTAGACGTAGCCAGTGTAATAACCTTCGCCGTTGACGATATGGCTATCGCCGAGCACCGCACCGGCGGCTTTCAACGCGTCCACGCTGGTGTAGGTCTGCAGGCCGCTGTTGCCCAGGGACATCGACACGCCGTTGTTGATCGACACATTGACGTCGTAGTTGCCCGCGCCTGCCTGGTTGTAGTGGTAGATATCCAGGGTGTAGTAGCCCGACTCGGTCGGGGTGTAGCTCGACCCGGTAATCGCGCTGCCCTTGCTCCACGTCTCGGTGGCAACCAACTTGCCGCCCACGGTGATTGCCAGGCTGTCGTCGGCCGTACCTGTGAAGGTGTAGCTCTTGCCGGCTTCCAGGTAAATCAAGCCGGAGACTTTGGTCGCGGTACCGTCTGCCACATTGCTGTTGCTGACGCTGCTGGTCACGCCGGTGGTGACGGCGCTGGCAGCGGTCTTGGCGTCGATCACACGGATCAGATCGCTGGAATTGACCACACCGTTACCGTTGGTCCCCAGATCAGTGCGCAGAGTGCCGCCAGTCCAGGTTTGAATGACCAAGCCTGTAGGAACAGCGCCGAACGCGCCAACCGTCACAACCGGCACATCCGCCACCGGGTGGATATCCACGGTGATGACCTTGGTGTCGCTGTAGGAATTGCCGTCGGTAGCCTGGAATTGCAGCTGGGTGTAATCGGTCTGCTTGTTGCCCACACCTGTGCCCACGAAGGTGTTGTCACCCGATTCGTTGGCTGCCGGGGTGTAACGCACGTTGTGGCCGTCGAAGTCCGCCTGGCTGAACGACTTACCGGCAGAGGTATCGGTTTTCAGATCAGTCGCGCTGAGTTTGACCCACGCGCCGTTGGAGTAGTACTCGATGGAACCGGCAGGCAGGCTGGTGAACACCACTTTCGGGTTTGTGGAGTCCTCATCGCTGACGCCGAAGGTCGCCCAGGTCAATTCGATCGGGGTGTCTTCGTCGCCCTGGATGTAGCCGTTGCTGGCGATCGGAGTGTCGTCGACCAACGTCACGGTCGGCTGACCAGTGCTGTGTGAGTTGGCGCCGTCAGCGTCAGTGACGGTCAGGTCAATCTTCGGCAACTGATGACCGGAGTTGACGTAGTCCGCGCCCTTCTGCGTCAGCACAACGTTAGTGCCAGACAGGGTGTAGTAACCCTGAGTATTGGTGCCGGTGGTGAAGGTGACTTTCAGGCTGGCAGTAGGCGTTTCTTCGTCGGTAGCAACGAAGCTACCGGCGACGGTGCCGACTTTGGCGCTGTTCTCAACAATGGTGGTAGCAGCCACGGTGATAACCGGGATGTCGTTGACCAAAGTAACGACCGGCTGAGCATCGCTGTGCGAAGTGGCGTTGTCGGCGTCGGTGACGGTCAGGTCAATTTTCGGCAGTTGATTACCGGCGTTGACGAAGTCCGCGCCCTTCTGCGTCAGCACAACGTTAGTGCCAGACAGGGTGTAGTAACCCTGAGTATTGGTGCCGGTGGTGAAGGTGACTTTCAGGCTGGCAGTAGGCGTTTCTTCGTCGGTAGCAACGAA
>NZ_JAAOWU010000011.1 GCF_013778505.1 Pseudomonas sivasensis
CCCGATGGCGGTGTGTCAGTTTATGCAGCTGTGACTGACACACCGCCATCGGGAGCAAGCCCCCTCCCACATTTGGGCGGAGTTGGACCTGAGAACCCGGTCGGTTCTCAGGCCGCCACGCTCTTGCTTTTGATCTGAAATCGCCCCGTCAACCACGATGGCCGGCATTCCGGCCTTTACAAAAGTGACCCGTTGTAAGAGCGGAACCACTAGCCGCCGTGACCCAAATAACGGATATGTACCCCAAAAAAAACCGCAGATCTGAAGCAAGCCCTACCCCATTCAGGCCTTCACCAATCTCGAAGCCAGCGCCTTGGCCTGAAGCGCCACATCCGTCACCGCCGTGCTTTCCCACCACATCCCGCGCAATGGCGGGCCCATGGCAAACAGGCGTTCACTGACCTGCCCCTGGGCATCCAGCACTGCGCCGGACACATCCGCCGCAATCCCCAACGCCAACGGCCCAGGCCTGATCAACCCGCGTTTGAGCAACTGCTGCGGCAACGGCCGGGCCACGCGGCGCCAGTCGTATTCGATGCCGCTGGAGTTGATCAGCGCTGCCCCCGACACTTGGGTGATCGCCTGTTCGCCTCGATAACGCAAGCGAATGGTTACGCCCTCGCCCGAAGGCTCCAGCCCTTTGAAAGACGCCGCTTGAATCCGCAAGCGCCCTTCCTCATGCAGCCGCGCTACCAACTCTGCGCTCAATGGCGGCGAGCGGTGGTGATGGCTTTCCCACCAGGGCCGCACATGCCGCACGAACTGACGTTTCTCCCGCTCGCTGGCCTGGCTCCACAACCGGCCGATATGGGCACGCACGGTGTCCAGCGGCGACTGCCAATCGATGCCCTGCTCCAGCGCGATCCGGCATTGCCGACGCACTTCGCGCAGCAACTGCCGAGGGCTGCGAAGGCCATGGTCAGCGGCAAGAAAATCCTCCCAAGCCGGCGGTTGCCGGCGCACATGGGGCAACAAACCGTGGCGTGAGAAAACCTCGATAGGTCCGCGATGCCCGGCCTGTTTCAGGGACACCACCGCGTCGACCATGGTCAGCCCGGAACCGATGATCAGCACCCTGGACTGCGGGTCGAGTTGGGTCATGGCCTGCACATCCCACGGGTCCACCGCCGCGGCGTTCAAGCCGCTGGATTCGGTTTGTGGCGTGCGTGCCGCCGGGAACATGCCGGTGGCCAATACGGCAAACGCACCGCGCAGTTGCTGGCCGTTGTCGAGGGTCAGCAGGGTTGAATCCGCGTCCACTTGCAGGTCGACCACTTGCGCCCTGACATGCTCCACCGTGGAAGCCGACAACACCTTGGCCTCAGCCAACCGTTGCTGCGCATACAGGCCAAAAATCCCGCGCGGCGGGAACAGTTCGCTGATGGGCACGTGCTGCTGGTCCGACTCCGGCCAGCCGCCAGCGCCGATGTAGTCAGTGAGCCATTGAGTCAGGTCATCGGCATTGTCCGGGTCAACACTCATGCGTGCCGCGTTGCCGTTCAGGGTGTGGCCCAACTCCACAGCGCTATAGGCCTCGCCACGCCCAAGCTCGGCGCGCGGCTCGATCACCAGGATCCGACGCTGACCACCTAGACGCAGCAGTTGCACGGCCAGCATCGTCCCACTCAGGCCGCCGCCGACGATCAGTACATCAGCGTTGCGGATGGATTCACTCATGCAGGTTCGCCCTTACTGTTTACCCAGGTAAATATCATGCAAGTCACCCCGCGCCAGCAATTCAGCGGCGCTGCCGCTCAAGGCCACGCGCCCAGTATCCAGCACGTAACCCTGGGACGCATAGGTCAGCGCGACGTTGATGTTCTGCTCGGCGATCAGGAAGCTCACCTGCTGCTCGCGGTTGAGCTGCGCGATGATCTCGAAAATCTCCTGCACGATCATAGGCGCCAAACCCATGGATGGCTCGTCGAGCAGTACCAAAGTAGGACGAGTCATCAACGCACGGCCGATGGCGACCATCTGCTGCTCGCCGCCCGAGGTGAGCCCGGCGCGGGTGTGGCGCTTGGTCTTGAGCCGGGGGAACCAGGCGTAGATGCGCTCCAGGTCGTGCTCCATTTCCTTGCGGCTCAGGCGTCGCACAAAGCCGCCGCTGCGCAGGTTGTCTTCCACCGTCAGCTGGCCGAACACATGGCGCCCCTCCAGCACATGCACCATGCCCTGGCGCACGCGCTGGCTCGGGTCGACATCCGCCAGGTCCTTGCCTGCGTACTCGATAACACCTCGGCTGACCTCTGCGCGCTCGGCCCGCACCAGACCAGAGATGGCCTTGAGGGTGGTGCTCTTGCCGGCACCATTGGCACCGAGCAAAGCGACAATGGCGCCCTTGGGCACGCTCAGCGAGACCCCGGCCACCGCCAGGATTGCGCCGTCGTAGATCACTTCAATGTCATTGACCGTCAGCAGTGACGCGCTTTCGGCTTCAGTGGCTGGCTGACTCATGGCTTATTCACCCCCGGTGCAGGTGCGTGGCGTGAGGCCTTTTTCCTTGGCGAACGCGGCGGATTTTTCATCGATCAACGGGCGCAGCAGCGCACGGTCGGCAGCGATCCATTCGCTGACCAGCGTCCAGTTGGCGCCGTCCCATTGCTGCACCCGCGCAGAACCGCCGCCTTCATGGTCGCGGCATGACAGCTTGAGGTTCTGCATCAGGCCCAGGTAACCCATGGCCTTGAGGCGTGCGTCGTCGATATTCAGGTGTTCCAGGCCCCAGCGGCCTTCTTCACCATTGAGTGGACGCTTGCCGAACTTGGCCTGACCGGTGCGGATCGCCTCTACGGCCACGGCCGCGTTCACCAAGCCGGAGTTGTAGTACACGCTGCCGAAGTTTTTCAGGTCCTTGAGGTCGCTGTGGCCCTTGTCGAGGATGTATTGCTTGAGGCGTTTGTGGATCTCAAAATCGGCGCCGGCCGGGTATGGCGTCAGCGCCAGGTAGCCCTTGGCGGCAGCGCCAGCGGGCAATACGTCTTCGCTGGAACTGGCCCAGATGTCGCCGATGATATGGTCAACCGGGAAGCCGAAGCGCGCGGCGGTCTTCACCGCCACCGGCGTCGATACGCCCCAGGTGCGCAGGAACACCCAGTCCGGGTTGGCCTGGCGTACCTGACGCCATTGCGCGGACTGTTCATTGCCGGGGTCAGCCACCGGAATCTGGATATTTTCAAAGCCGTATTTCTCGGCCAGCAATTTCAGCGGGCCGAGGGTTTCGCGCCCATAGGCCGAGTCGTGGTAGACCGTGGCGATCTTCTTGCCCTTGAGTTTGTCGAAGCCGCCTTCGCGCTCGGCAATGTAGTTCACCAGGGTCGAGGCTTCGCTGTAGAAGGTCAGCATCACCGGGAAGTTATAAGGGAACACCGTGCCGTCGGTGGCTTCGGTGCGACCGTACCCGAGGGTGATCAGCGGGATCTTGTCCACCTCGGCCCGCTCGCTCAAGGCATACGCCGCCGGCGCGCCGTTGGGCTGATACACCGCGACCGGCGCGCCATCCAGGCCATTCTTGAAGCGCTCGTAGCACTCGATGCCCTTCTCTGCCGTCCACTCGGTCTCGCATTCCTGCCACACCAGTTTCACGCCATTAATGCCGCCTTCGACCTCGTTGATATAGCGCAGGTAGTCGATCATCCCGGCCCACACCTGCACGCCGCTGGACGCGTAGGCGCCCACCCGGTAAGTCGCCAGGGGGAAGAACTGCTGGTCGGCCGAGGCCATCGCCTGGGGCACGGCAGCGGACAACGCCGCCAACGCAAAGGCCGCACTGACCAGGGATCGTTTTAAGGATGCACGCATGGAAATTCTCTTCTATAGGTCAGAAACGTAGGGGCCACTGACGCAGCCGATCGCGAAGGTTGTGCAACAGGCGAATCAAGCCCTCGGGTTCCTTGATCAGGAACACGATGATCAACACGCCAAAAATGATTTTCTGCAGATTCTGCAACTGCCCCGCGTCCACCGCGCCGCCGAACAGCGCTTGCCCCGCGTGGCTGAGAAAGATCGGCAGCAAGCTGATAAACGCCGCGCCCACGAAGTTGCCGGCGATGCTGCCCATGCCACCGATAATGATGATGAACAGGATCTGGAAGGAGCGATTGATATCGAAGCTGCTGGCGCTGGCCGTGCCCAGGTAGGCAAACGCCCACAGCGCGCCGGCGATGCCGAGGTAAAACGAGCTGACCGCAAACGCCAGGCGCTTGTAGCGCACCACCGGGATGCCGACCACGGCGGCAGCGGTGTCCATGTCGCGGATCGCCATCCAGTTGCGCCCCACTTGGCTGCGCACCAGGTTGACGGCGGTCCAGGTCAACAGCAGCACCGTGACCAGCGTCAGCCAGTAGCGGCCCAGCGGCGTATTAAGGTCATGGCCGAACAGCGCCAGTTTCGGCGCCGAGATAGTCCCGGACGATCCGTAGTTGTAGAACCACGGGAATTTGACGAACAGCCATTCCAAGAAAAACTGCGCGGCCAATGTGGTGACCATCAGGTAGAAGCCTTTGATCCGCGAGCTGGGCAACCCGAACAACAGGCCGACCAAGGCGCTGATAATCCCGCCGCCCAGCAATGCCAGCGGCAATCCCAGCTCCGGCAAGCGCAGCAGAAATCCGTAGGTCGCGAAGGCGCCGACCGCCATGAAGCCGGCCGCGCCCACCGAGGTTTGCCCGGTGTAGCCGGTCAGCAGGTTCAAACCCAACCCGGCCAGCGACAGCACTAGAAACGGGATCAGGATCGCATTGAGCCAATAGTCATTGCCCCACAGCGGCACCACGATAAACGCCAACGCCAGCAGGCCGAGCAGGCCCCAGGGGACACGTCGCGGGACCAGCAACAACGGCGCGGTTTCTTGAGCAACAGGGATCGACATGGTTTCAGACTCGCTCAATAGCGCGCTCGCCGAACAGACCGGCGGGACGGATATACAGGAAGGCCAAGGCCAAGACATAGGCGAACCACGGCGTGATGCCGCCGCCGATCAGCGGGCCGATATACACCTCGGCCAGGTTTTCCGCCGCGCCGACAATCAGCCCGCCGACAATCGCGCCACCAATCGAGGTAAAGCCGCCGATGATCAACACCGGCAATGCCTTGAGCACCACCAGCGACAGCGAAAACTGCACCCCCTGGCGCGCGCCCCACAACAGCCCGGCCACCAGCCCGACAATGCCGGCCACCGCCCAGACGATCTGCCAGATGCGGTTGAGGTTGATGCCGATGGACAGCGCTGCTGTGGTGTCATCCGCCACTGCGCGCAACGACACACCGATGCGGGTCTTGTTGAACAGCAGCGCGAGCACCGTCACCAGCACCACGGCAGCCGCTGCGGCGATCAGGTCGAACTGGCTGAGCATCAGCGGGCCGACAAACAGCGGCACGTCGTCGATGCCCAAGTCCAGGGCGCGCACTTGCGCCCCCATCAAGCCCTGGGCCAGGCCTTCGATAATGAATGACAAGCCGAGGGTGGCCATGAACAGGGTGATCTGAGAGCGGTTCACCAGCGGGCGCAGCACCAGGCGCTCGATGAGCAACGCGCCGACGATCATCACGATCACCGTCAGCAGCAACGCGAGGGCAAACGGCACGCCCTGGTCATGCAGGCTGACAAAGGTCAACGCCGCAAAAAGCAACATCGCGCCCTGAGCAAAATTGAACACACCGCTGGCTTTGTAGATCAGCACGAAGCCGATGGCGACGAGTGAATACATCGTGCCGGCGAGCAGGCCGCCGAGCAGGGTTTCGAAGAAAAAGGTCATCAGTGTACGGCTCCCAGGTAGGCAGCGATCACCTCGGGATTCGCCTGTACTTGCGCCGGCGTGCCGTCGCCGACCTTGCGCCCGTAGTCAAGCACCACCACGTGGTCGGACAGTCCCATCACCACGCCCATGTCGTGTTCGATCAACACCACGGTGGTGCCGAGGTCGCGGTTCACGTCAGCGACGAAGCGCGCCATGTCCTGTTTCTCTTCTGCGTTCATCCCGGCCATGGGTTCGTCGAGCAGCAACAGGCTTGGTCCGGCGATCAGTGCACGGCCCAACTCCACACGTTTTTGCAGGCCGTAGGACAGGTTGCCCACCAGCACATCGCGGTGTGCTTGCAGCTCAAGGAACTCAAGAATGCCTTGGCCCCGCTGGCGAAAGGCCGCGGCCTCGCGGCGCGCGCGTGGCAAGCCGAGGGCCTGCTCGATAAAGCTGCTGCGCATGTGCCGCGACAGGCCGGTGAGAAGGTTGTCGAGCACGCTCATTTTTTTGAACAGCGCGTTGTTCTGGAAGGTGCGGCCAATGCCTCGGCGCGCGGCGCCCAAGGGGTCGATGCGGTGGAAATGTTGCTGTTCGAAGACGATCTCGCCGGCGTCAAAGCGATACACGCCATTGAGCACATTGAGCAACGAACTTTTACCGGCGCCGTTAGGGCCGATCAACGCGCAAATCTCGCCGCGCTGCACGTCAAAAGACAAGGCATTGATGGCCTTGACCCCTTTGAATGACAGCGAGATATCGCGCACCTGAAGAATAGCGTCGCTCATGCGATATCCCGTTTGAGTTCAGCCAGCCACACGGGCTCGGCAGTGGATTTGAGAGGCTGCCAGATAGAGGCCAGGCGCTGAAAACCCAGCAGTTTGCGTACACGGTTCTTCAGTAAACGGCGCAGTCCGCTTTGAGGATGGGCGATGGCCCAGTCGCACAGGCGTCGGCGCCAGGTGCCGCGGGGTGCAAGGCGGCTTTCGATTTCATCGGCCAAGTGCCGCAAACGCTCCGGCGACAGCAGCAAGCCGGTGGGCGCCACTTCACTGCGATCGCGCTGCGCCGAGGCCAGGCTTTCCGGGAAGGCCAGGCCGTGGCCGCTGCTCAGCCATTGCTCCAGCAGCACCGCCAGACCGCCTTGCCAATGGGTGCCCTCCTCGCTCCACAGTGCGGTTTCGCCGGAGGGTTGCCACCAGCGCTGCAAATGCTGCGCAGGCTCGACCGGGCCGAGCAATTGGGCGAAATCCAACCGCTGGGTGAACGTCCAATCGCGCTGACGACCTTGAGCGTAGGCGTGGCTGGGATGCATACGCCACAGGTGTTGCTCCAGGGCCTGCGGCTCAAGGTCATCGGCCAGCGTCAGCACTTGCGCGCCGACGGAATGGGCCGCCAACGCCAGCAACAGCAGGTTCGGCTCAAAGGCGCCGCTGAGCACCAAGCGAGACTGTTCACTTAAACCTTGCTGGCGCAAACCATCGGCCAGGCGCTCGACGTCGCGCAGGGTGTCAATCCAGCGCCAGGCATACCACTGGCCCTGGCGCTTGTGGCGCAGAGCGATGTGCAACGGCGTGAGTTGTGCCCAGCGTTGCAGGTGTTCCAGGAGGGCCTTGGGTTCGAGCACGCTCATAGGTGTTTGCTCCTAGTGGAGGGTGTGCGTGCGGTGGTCCGCTGGCTTGATTATTTGGATCGACACAGGACAACTGTGGGAGGGGCGGTGCGACAATTCGACTTGCTCCCGATGGCGGTGGGTCAGTTAGACCGCCTTTGACTGAGCCACCGCTATCCGCGGCAAGCCCCCTCCCACATTGGATTTATGTGCATTCGATAGATCGCGATAGCTGGCGCCCGGGTGGTTGGCTCCCAGTCGCGCACCGTCGCCAAACAACTTCTCGCGCAACGTGCCTTCGGCGTATTCGGTCTTGTACACCCCACGCTTCTGCAACTCCGGCACCAGCCATTCCACGGCGTCGATAAAGGTTTCGTGGGTCAGCGCATAGGCCAGGTTGAAGCCGTCGACGTCGGTCTCTTCGACCCATTCCTGCAACAGGTCTGCCACCGTCTCCGGACCGCCGACAAACAGCGGACCGAAGCCACCGATGCCGACCCAGTCCGCCAGTTCATTCGGCGTCCAGACTTTATTCGGATCGGCCGTGGAGAAGGCTTCCACCGCCGATTGAATGGCGTTGGTGTGCACATGCTTGAGCGGCTCATCCGGTTTGAACTGGCTGAAGTCGATGCCGGTCCAGCCGGAGATCAGCGCCATCGCGCCTTCGTAGCTCACATAGGATTTGTAGTCGTCAAACTTGGCTTTAGCCTTGGCGTCCGTTTCGTCGACGATCACCGTCTGCAAATTGAAGATCAGGATTTTCTTCGGATCACGCCCGGCCTCGGCCGCACGACGGCGGATGTCGGCAACGGTTTTTTTCAGCAGCACCTTGGACGGCGCGGCGACGAACACGCATTCGGCCTGCTCGGCGGCAAACTGCTTGCCACGGCTGGACGCGCCGGCCTGGTACAGCACAGGCGTGCGCTGCGGCGACGGCTCGCACAGGTGAATGCCGGGCACCTGGAAGTGTTTGCCGACGTGTCGGATCTCGTGGATTTTGCTCGGATCACTGAAAATCCGCCGCTCGCGGTCGCGCAGTACCGCGCCCTCCTCCCAACTGCCTTCCCAAAGCTTGTAGCAAACCTCCAGGTATTCCTCGGCGTAGTCGTAGCGTGCGTCGTGTTCGGTCTGGGCTTTCTGGCCGAGGTTCTTGGCGCCGCTTTCCAGGTAGGAAGTGACGATATTCCAGCCGATACGGCCCTTGGTCAGATGGTCCAGGGTCGACAGCCGACGCGCGAATGGATAGGGATGCTCAAACGACAACGAAGCGGTGAGACCAAAGCCCAGGTGCTCGGTGACCAACGCCATCGGCGCGATCAGCGACAACGGGTCGTTGACCGGCACTTGGGTGGCCTGGCGAATCGCCGCATCACCGTTGCCGTTGTACACATCGTAGATGCCCAGCACGTCGGCTATAAACAGGCCGTCGAACTTGCCACGCTCCAGAATTTTCGCCAGATCGGTCCAGTATTCCAGGTCCTTGTACTGCCACGAACGGTCACGGGGGTGCGCCCACAGGCCGGGAGATTGGTGGCCGACGCAGTTCATGTCGAAAGCGTTCAAGCGGATTTCACGGGACATCACAGCACTCCGTTGAGGTGGTAGTTGCCGACAATCTGGTATTTGTTGCGCAACGGATCATCCAGGGTCGACGGCAGCGCGGTGCGTTGCCCGGTCAGTTCAAATTCCGCGTTACTGGCGGCGATGAGGGCTTCGGCGGCGGCGATTTGCGCCTCGGTGGCGGCCACCGGGCTCGGGTGGGTTTCGGCGCGTTCGAGCAAGGCAGCGGCCACATCCACACGGATCTGCAAGTCGCCGAAGCGGCTGATCACATAGGGGTCAGCGCTTTTTTCGACATGGCGGCGGGTGCTGTCCAGCAGTTGGCGCGCGAGATTCAAGGCAGTCATGGGTCAGGTTCCTCAGTTCCAGGCGTGGCGCGCAGGTTTCACGCCGTTGAGCACGAAGTTGCCGATCAGGTGGTATTTCCAGCGGGCCGGGTCGTGCAGGGTGTGGGTGCGCGCGTTGCGCCAGAAGCGGTCGAGGTTGTGCTTGGCCGTGACCGAACGGGTGCCGGCCAGTTCGAAGAGTTTGCTGCTGGCGAGCAAGGCGGTTTCGGCGGACAGCACCTTGGCTTGGGCGACGATCAGCGAGGCGTTGGCCACGGTGTCTTCGTTCGGTTGCGCCAAGGCTTGGTCAACCGCGATGCCGGCCTTGGCGAGGATCGCTTCGGTGCCGTGCACGCGCCATTCCAGATCGCCGATGGCGGCGATGGTGAACGGGTCCTGCCAGCCGTGATCCTGCTGGCTGTCGATCCAGGGACGGGCCTGGCGCGCGAAAATTTTTGCCTGTTCAAGGGCGCCTAGGGCAATGCCGGTATCCACCGCTGCCTGGATGATTTGCGAAATCGGCCCATCAGCCGTGGGTTGGTCAAACGCCAGGTGGGCGGGGATCACCGCGCTCAAGGGCACAGTCACGCCGTCGAGGGTCACGCCGCCGCTGGCGGTGGTGCGCTGTCCGAAGCCGTCCCAGTTGTCGATCACGGTCAGGCCTGGCGCGTTGCGCTCGACAAAACCAATGAACGCCTGGCCCTTTTCGTTATTGCCCACCGTGGGCACGATATGGGCGAACAGTGCGCCGGTGCAGTAGAACTTTTCACCGTTGATTTGCGCGCTATCACCGTGAAACCGGATTTGGGTGTCAAAGGTGCCGGCGTTTTTGCTCTTGGCCTCGGAGAAAGCATTGCCGAAGCGGTAGCCCGCCAACACCTTGCCGAAGTAATAGCGCTTCTGCTCCTCGGTGGCGGTTTGCAGGAGGATGTCGACGACACCCAGATGGTTCTGCGGGATTTGCCCCAAGGACGGGTCTGCCGCGGAGATCAATTTGATCACTTCGGCCACGGTGACATAAGACACACCGGCGCCACCGTAGGCCTTGGGAACAGTGATGCCCCACAGGCCGCTGGCGGAGAACTCGTCGAGTTCGTCTACCGGTAAGCGACGGTCGCGGTCGCGCACGCTGGCATCGACGGCGAAGCGTTCGGCCAGGCGCGTGGCGACCTCGATGGCCTCCGCGTCCGAGCGGATGATATGGGCAGGGTGTTGAGGGTGGGCTGACATGGGCCGACTCCAGGCTCCAGGGATATGCAGGAGCTACAGCAGGAGTCGTGCCACATGAAAAATAACTTTAAAAACAATGAGTTAAATTAAAATCTCGCAAAGAACGGGAGCGCTGTCATACAGCAAACTGTCTAGTCACTGTTCACCTGCAAACAGTAACGTATGGAACACGCTCTATGCAGGGGTGCGAGGAGCCCCTTCGACAATGTACTTACCAAGGTCCGATTTATAAGGCGGCGAAAGCCCTTCCACCTCAAAACTCACATAAACGAGGGACGTGAAAAAAACCGGTTTTCCAGTCCACGCGGGAATTTCCAAGGTTTCTACCGATTTAACTTCAACCCTGAAGTAACTGGTGCCATTCCCCTCAATCTTCCCAATGATTGTTTGACCTATGCTCATGCCAACGAACGGTTTGATAACCAATTTGAGCACTTCAGTCTCCACATCAGCATATTGGACGACACCGCCCTGTGATGGCTCCAGGGATGGTGCAGGGTTCACCAGCACGGGGGTTTGTTCGTCTTTCATGGTCCATCCTCCAGTGATTGATTAAATCACGGCCAACCAACCACTTCCGGGCAGTGATGCCATAAACCTATGCCCGGCACATGAGACAAACAAGCTGTGAAACTTGACAGGTGCTCATCAGCATCCTTGTAGACAAAACCGCTAAATCACCACGTTGCGCACAAAGCGCACGGCGACCTCGCCATCGTTGCGATAGGCGTGGGGTTGGTGACTGGCGAACATGAAGAATTCGCCGGCGCCGATGGTGTTTTCCTGGTCGCCCACGACCAGCGTCAAGCTACCCTCAAACACAAACAGCTGCTCGCTCCAGCCTTCCAGGTCGGGGTCCGGGCAATAGCGATCACCGGGTTCGAGGCGCCACTCCCACAATTCAACCTCGCGCCGCGCGGTGGCCTTGGCCAGCAATACCGCCTTGCTCCCGGCAATTTCACCGGCCCAGGCCAGTTCGTTGATGCGGCTGTGATCGCGTACGTCCGGAGCCTGGATCAGGTCGCTGAAGGCTACGTCCAATGCTTCGGCCACGCGGTCCAAAGTGGACAAACTGACGTTTTTCTCGCCTGCTTCAATGGCCACCAGCATGCGCCGGCTGACCCCGGACTTTTCCGAGAGCGCGGTCTGGCTCAGGTCGGCGGCGTGGCGCAGGCGACGAACGTTTTGGCTGACGTGCTGCAGGACCGAGGCCCGTTGTGGATTTTCTTTGTGCACTATATTGCTCAATAGGTGGGTGTGCGCAGTATACTGCCCAGCGTGCGGCGCATTGTGCGGTCCGTACCTTTCCCTGTGCAAGACCGAGCCGCCATGACCACCACCAAAAACCCTTCGCGTTTCAACCGCTTCAGCAAAGCCGAATGCATTCTGGTGTTTATCACCATGATCTGGGGCGGCACCTTTTTATTGGTGCAGCACGCTATGACGGTGAGCGGTCCGATGTTTTTCGTGGGTCTGCGCTTTGCGGCTGCGGCCATCGTGGTGGGTTTCTTCTCGTTGCGCACGCTGCGCGACCTGACCTTGTTTGAATTGAAGGCCGGGGTGTTTATCGGTGTGGCGATCATGTTTGGCTACGGCTTGCAGACCATCGGCCTACAGACGATCCTGAGCAGCCAGTCGGCGTTTATCACCGCGCTCTACGTGCCGTTCGTGCCGTTGTTGCAATGGTTGGTACTCGGCCGTCGCCCTGGGTTAATGCCGAGCATCGGCATCATGCTCGCGTTTGCCGGGTTGATGCTGCTGACCGGGCCTGCGGGGGCTTCGCTGAATTTCAGCCCAGGTGAAATCGCGACCTTGATCGGTGCCATTGCGATTGCGGCGGAAATCATCTTGATCAGCGCATTTGCCGGTCAGGTGGATGTGCGCCGGGTGACGGTGGTGCAATTGGCCACAGCCTCACTCCTATCGTTTTTGATGGTGGTGCCGATGGGCGAGGCGCTGCCGGGGTTTTCGTGGTTGCTGCTGTTCAGCGCCGTGGGCTTGGGCTTGACCAGCGCGGTAATCCAGGTCGCGATGAACTGGGCGCAACAGAGCGTTTCACCGACGCGAGCCACGTTGATCTACGCCGGCGAGCCGGTGTGGGCCGGTGTGGTGGGGCGGATTGCCGGCGAGCGGTTCCCGCCGATTGCGATGCTGGGGGCGGTGTTGATCGTGGTGGCAGTGATTGTCAGCGAATTAAAGACGAAGGGGCAGAAAGCGCTCGCGTTGGCTGAAGAGCTGGAGCAAGAGCGTCAGAATTGAGGTTCGTGTTTTGGAGTTGCCTTGCAGCCCGGCAAGAGCATACGCCCTCGCCACAGGGGTAATTCCAGCCTAATGAAACAATGCCAAATGGGAAGTTTCAGCCTACCTTGTAGGATCCTGCCACATCTTGCCGTTTGGTGATCATCAAAGCGGCACGTATGATGCATCCCAAACTCCCGCAGATTAGAAGCCTATGTCCCTGATAGTTCTACTGCTTCTGCCATTCATTGGCAGCTGTCTAGCGGCCTTGCTGCCGCACAATGCACGTAACACCGAATCCCTGTTGGCCGGCCTTGTGGCCCTGGTCGGCACCATTCAAGTCGCCCTGCTCTACCCCCAGATCGCCCACGGTGGCGTGATCCGCGAAGAATTCATGTGGTTACCCAGCCTTGGGCTGAACTTCGTGTTGCGCATGGATGGGTTTGCCTGGCTGTTCTCGATGCTGGTGCTCGGCATCGGCGCGCTGGTGGCGCTGTATGCGCGCTACTACATGTCGCCGGACGATCCGGTGCCACGTTTCTTCGCGTTTTTCCTGGCTTTTATGGGCGCGATGCTCGGGCTGGTGATCTCCGGCAACTTGATTCAAATCGTATTTTTCTGGGAACTGACCAGCCTGTTCTCGTTCCTGTTGATCGGTTATTGGCACCATCGCGCCGATGCGCGACGCGGCGCCTACATGGCGTTGATGGTCACCGGTGCAGGCGGTTTGTGCCTGTTGGCAGGCGTGATGTTGCTGGGGCATATCGTCGGCAGCTATGACCTGGACCTGGTGCTGGCGGCGGGCGATCAGATTCGCGCGCACGCGCTGTACCCGGTCATGCTGGCCTTGGTGCTGATCGGCGCCTTGAGCAAAAGCGCGCAGTTCCCGTTCCACTTCTGGCTGCCCCACGCCATGGCGGCACCGACCCCGGTGTCTGCCTATCTGCACTCGGCGACGATGGTGAAGGCCGGCGTGTTCCTGCTGGCCCGCCTGTGGCCCTCGCTGTCGGGCAGCGAAGAATGGTTCTGGATCGTCGGCGGTGCCGGCGCCCTCACCCTCCTCCTCGGCGCTTACTGCGCCATGTTCCAGAATGATCTCAAAGGCCTGCTGGCCTACTCCACCATCAGCCACCTCGGGCTGATCACCTTATTGCTGGGCCTCAACAGCCCGCTGGCGGCCGTCGCGGCGGTGTTCCACATCCTCAACCACGCCACCTTCAAAGCCTCGCTGTTCATGGCGGCGGGCATCATCGACCACGAAAGCGGCACTCGCGACATCCGCAAGCTCAGCGGCCTGGTGCGCCTGATCCCGTTCACCGCGACCCTGGCGATGGTGGCGAGCGCATCCATGGCCGGCGTGCCATTGCTCAATGGATTCCTGTCCAAAGAGATGTTCTTCGCCGAAACCGTGTTTATCTCGGCCACTCAGTGGGTGGAAATCGCCCTGCCGATGATCGCAACCATCGCCGGCACCTTCAGCGTGGCCTATGCGCTGCGTTTTACGGTCGATGTGTTCTTCGGTCCGCCTGCCAAAGACCTGCCCCACACACCCCACGAGCCACCACGCTGGATGCGTGCCCCCGTCGAGTTGCTGGTATTCACCTGCCTGCTGGTGGGCATTTTCCCGGCCCAGGTGGTCGGCTCGATCCTCGCCGCTGCGGCACTGCCGGTGGTCGGCGGTGTACTGCCGGAGTACAGCCTGGCCATTTGGCACGGCTGGAACGCACCGATGATCATGAGCCTGGTGGCCATGACCGGTGGCGTGGTGCTCTACCTGATGCTGCGCAAGCAGCTCAAGCTCGGCCGTTTCAAGTACCCGCCGGTCATCAGCTACTTCAACGGCAAGCGCGGCTTTGAGCGCAGCCTGGTGGTGATGATGCGCGGCGTGCGCAAAATCGAAAAACGCATCAGCACCAAGCGCCTGCAGACCCAGTTGTTCCTGCTGGTGATCGTCGCAGTGATCGGCGCCATGATCCCGATGTTCAACAGCGGCCTCAGTTGGGGCGACCGGCCGAAGATCCCCGGCTCCATCGTGTTCGTGACCCTGTGGCTGCTGGCAATTGCCTGCGCCCTGGGCGCCGCCTGGCAAGCCAAATACCACCGGCTGGCGGCACTGACCATGGTCAGCGTGTGCGGCCTGATGACGTGCATCACCTTCGTATGGTTCTCCGCGCCCGACCTGGCATTGACTCAACTGGTGGTCGAAGTGGTCACCACCGTGCTCATCCTGCTCGGCCTGCGCTGGCTGCCACGGCGGATCGAAGAAGTCTCGCCACTGCCCAGCTCGCTACGCAAGGCGCGCATTCGCCGCCTGCGTGACTTCCTGCTGTCTACCGTGGTCGGTGGCGGCATGGCGCTGCTGTCCTACGCGATGCTGACGCGCCAGACGCCCAACGATATTTCCTCGTTCTACCTGAGCCGCGCCCTTCCCGAAGGCGGCGGCAGCAACGTGGTAAACGTGATGTTGGTGGACTTCCGTGGCTTCGACACCCTCGGCGAAATCACCGTGCTAGGCGCCGTGGCGCTGACGGTGTACGCCCTGCTGCGGCGCTTCCGCCCGTCCAAGGAAAGCATGCAGCTGCCTGCACAACAGCGCCAACTGGCGCCGGACGTGGCGACCGACCTGGTCAACCCGCGCCAGGCCAGCGATACCGCCCTGGGCTATATGATGGTGCCGGCAGTGCTGGTACGCCTGCTGCTGCCGATTGCCCTCGTAGTGTCGTTCTACCTGTTTATGCGCGGCCACAATCAACCGGGCGGCGGTTTTGTCGCCGGCTTGGTGATGTCGGTGGCGTTTATCCTGCAATACATGGTGGCCGGTACGCAGTGGGTCGAGGCACAAATGAGCCTGCGGCCAATGCGCTGGATGGGCTTCGGCCTGTTCTCGGCAACGCTGACCGGGATCGGCGCGTTGTTTGTCGGCTACCCGTTCCTCACCACGCACACCTGGCATTTCAGCCTGCCGCTGCTGGGCGATATTCATGTCGCCAGCGCGCTGTTCTTCGACGTCGGCGTATACGCCATGGTCGTCGGCTCGACCTTGCTGATGCTCACTGCCCTCGGTCACCAGTCGGTGCGCGCGCATAAACCGAGTAACCAGGCCAAAGTAGTCGCCGCAACAGAAGGAGCCGCCTGATGGAAGAAGTCATCGCAATTGCCATTGGGGTCCTGGCGGCCTCCGGCGTCTGGTTGATACTGCGGCCACGGACGTTTCAGGTGGTGATGGGCCTGTGCTTGTTGTCGTACGGGGTCAACCTGTTCATTTTCAGCATGGGCAGCCTGTTTATCGGTAAAGAGCCGATCATCAAGGACGGCGTGCCGCAAGACCTGCTCAACTACACCGATCCCCTGCCCCAGGCACTGGTGCTGACGGCCATCGTGATCAGCTTCGCCATGACCGCACTGTTCCTGGTGGTGCTGCTGGCGTCACGGGGCCTGACCGGCACGGACCATGTGGACGGCCGGGAGCCCAAGGAATGAACTGGGTCAACCAACTGATCGTCGCCCCCATCCTGCTGCCGTTGCTCACCGCAGCGCTGATGCTGATGCTCGGCGAAAAACGCCGCCCGCTCAAAGCCAAGATCAATCTGTTCTCCAGCGTCATCGGCCTCGGCATCGCGATCCTGCTGTTGTACTGGACGCAAAAAGGTGGCCCCGGCTCGATTGGCGTCTACCTGCCGGGCAACTGGCAGGTGCCATTCGGCATCGTGCTGGTGGTGGATCAACTCTCGGCATTGATGCTGGTGCTCACTGGGATTATCGGCGTGAGCGCGCTGTTGTTCGCCATGGCCCGCTGGGACCGTGCCGGTACCAGCTTCCATGCGCTGTTCCAGATCCAGATGATGGGCCTTTACGGCGCGTTCCTCACGGCGGACCTGTTCAACCTGTTCGTGTTCTTCGAGGTGCTGCTGGCCGCGTCCTACGGTTTGATGCTGCACGGCTCGGGCCGCGCGCGGGTGTCGTCGGGCCTGCATTACATTGCGATCAACCTGCTGGCGTCGTCGCTGTTCCTGATTGGCGCGGCGATGATCTACGGCGTTACCGGTACGCTGAATTTTGCTGATCTGGCACTGAAAATCCCGCTGGTACCGGAGGCCGATCGTGGCCTGTTGCATGCCGGTGCGGCGATCCTCGCCACCGCGTTTTTGGCCAAGGCCGGCATGTGGCCGCTGAACTTCTGGCTCGCGCCCGCTTACTCCTCGGCCAGCGCGCCGGTGGCGGCGATGTTCGCGATAATGACCAAAGTCGGCGTGTACACCGTGCTGCGCCTGTGGACGCTGCTGTTCTCCGGCCAGGCCGGCGCTTCGGCGTTGTTTGGTGGCGACTGGCTGGTGTACGGCGGCATGGCAACCATCGTCTTCGCTGGGCTAGCAATGGTGGCGGCGCAACGCCTGGAGCGCATGGCGAGCCTGAGCATCCTGGTGTCGGCCGGCATCCTGCTGTCGTCGGTGGGTTTCGCCCAGCCGAGCCTGACCGCTGGGGCGCTGTTCTATCTGGTCAGCTCGACCCTGGCGTTGAGTGCGCTGTTCCTGCTGGCCGAATTGATCGAGCGTTCGCGCTCGGCCAATGACCTGCCGTTGGATGAAGAAATCGATGCATTGCCCAAGGCCATGGAGTCGTTGCACCCGCGTCCAGGGGTCAACCTGGATGACGAGCAGAAAGCCGTAGTCGGCCAGGTGATCCCCTGGACCATGGCGTTCCTGGGCTTGAGTTTTGTCGCCTGCGCACTGCTGATCATCGGCATGCCGCCGCTGTCCGGGTTTATCGGCAAGCTCAGCTTGCTGAGTGCGCTGGTCAATCCACTGGGCCTGGGTAGCGGCCAGGAAGGCCCGATTCGCCCTGCGGCCTGGGGCCTGATGGCATTGCTGATCCTGTCCGGACTGGCCTCGCTGATCGCCTTCGCCCGTCTGGGTGTCCAGCGTTTCTGGACCCCGGAGGAGCGTCCATCGCCCTTGCTGCGCCGCTACGAATGCGTGCCGATTTTCTTCCTGCTGGGCCTGAGCATCCTGCTGACCTTCAAGGCCGAGCCGCTGATGCGCTACACCCAGGCCACCGCCCAAAGCCTGAACAACCCGGAAAGCTACGTGATGGCGGTCATGGCCACGCGACCAGTGCTCAGCCCTGAAGCCAAGACGGCCGCTCTGGAGGTGCAACCATGAAGCGTCTGCTCCCTGCCCCGTGGTTGTCCCTGGCATTGTGGGTGCTGTGGCTGGTGCTGAACCTCTCCGTCAGCCCTGGCCATCTGCTGCTAGGTGCTGCGCTGGGGGTGCTCGCCCCACTGCTGATGGCGCCGTTGCGCCCGCTGCCGATCCGTATCCGCCGACCTGGCGTAATCATCCGCCTGTTCTTCCTGGTGGGCCGCGATGTGATCGTCTCCAACCTGCAAGTGGCCTGGGCTGTGCTGACATGCGGCTCGCGCCCACCGCGTTCGCGCTTCATCAAGATCCCCCTGGACTTGCGTGACGCCAACGGCCTTGCCGCCCTGTCGATGATCACCACCGTAGTGCCCGGCACCATCTGGTCGGAACTGGCGCTGGATCGCAGCATCCTGCTGCTGCACGTCTTCGATCTGGAGGACGAAGTGGCCTTCATCGAACATTTCAAAAGCGCGTACGAGCGGCCATTGATGGAGATCTTCGAATGAGCGCCCTGCTCTCCAATGCAATCCTGTTCAGCCTGTTCCTGTTCTCCCTGGCCATGGTGCTGACGCTGATCCGCCTGTTCAAAGGCCCTTCAGCTCAAGACCGGGTACTGGCGCTGGACTATCTGTACATCCTGGCGATGCTGATGATGCTGGTGCTCGGTATTCGTTATGCCAGTGACACCTACTTTGAAGCGGCGCTGTTGATTGCGTTGTTTGGCTTTGTGGGCTCGTTTGCCCTGGCGAAATTCCTGCTGCGCGGGGAGGTGATTGAATGATGCCGTTCTGGATGGAAATCGTGGTCGCGGTGCTGCTGGTGTTGAGCAGTGTGTTTGCGCTGATCGGCGCGATCGGTTTGCTGCGCATGAAGGACTTCTTCCAGCGCATGCACCCGCCTGCCCTGGCCTCGACGTTGGGAGCCTGGTGTGTAGCGTTGGCGTCGATCGTGTATTTTTCGGTACTCAAGTCCGGGCCGGTGCTGCACGGGTGGTTGATTCCGATTTTGCTGTCGATCACCGTGCCGGTGACCACGTTGCTGCTGGCCCGTACGGCACTGTTTCGCAAGCGCATGGCCGGTGATGACGTGCCGGCCGAAGTCAGCAGCCGCCGCGCCGATAAAACACCGTAGCTCCGGCACTTTATCAGCGCTAGCTCGCGAAGCTCGTCAACGATAACGCAGCACTTCATGCTGAATCGTGGCGCACTCAGGGTTTCGCGAGCAAACTTCGCTCCAACAGTGATTGAAGGTCCGCCCGCCTCAGGGCGTGCAAGGACTCAAGCGCCGCCACGGCTTGGCTGAACCGCTCAATACAAAGTTCAGGTCAGGCCGATTATTCTGCGTCCAGTGGGCGACCTCGTAGTTGTAACCGTCATAGGACACCTTCTCGTTGGGCGTCGCGTAGGCCTTGCTCGCCACCCAGGCCGGCGCGCAGTTACCGGCTTGTTGGGCTGTGACGTTAACCGTATGACTTGCACTGGCGCTGCGATTGTCGACATCGGTCACCATGAGGTTGATGATGCGTGGGCCAGCCGTGGCAGGCGCGGTAAGGATCGGACCGATCCCGGAGGAAGACGCCGGCGAAAACTCATTCGCCGTCCATGCATAACGCAGGTTGCCGCCACTCGACCCCGCGCCCGACAGAGTCAGCGTCTTGCCTGCCTCCACGGAAATCGGACCGCTGATTATCGCCTGCGGTGCAGGGCTATCCACTGGCTTGGGCTCTATCACGACGTCCTTGGACAGCGAAGTCGGATTGGGGGAACCGGTGCGGTAAACCAGCACCGTAACCCTGCCGGTCGTACTTTGCGTGACCTCGGGCGCCTTCGCCACGATATTCGGGGCGCTCACATTCTGGTAAGCAAACGCCGGCGAAAACGCCCAGCTATAGCCGCGAACATCCCGCAGATCATTGACGACGGCGGTAAAGACAGCCACCTCACCGGACATCAGCGTCTGCGGCCCCTCTACCCTGTCGGGTTCGGGCGTGGGCTCATCGGACTCGACCTGAATGCTGCGCGTGACGGTATTACTGCGGTTCTCGCTGTTGGTCACCGTCAGCGATACCAGGAAACTGCCCGCTTTCTCAGGCGCTTTGAAATCAGGTGCCACTGCGGATGAACTGGATGGCTCAAAATCAGCGGCATTCCACCGATATGTCATCTTGGCCGACGAATGGGGGATCTCTGAACTGGACCCATCCAACTGAAAGGTTTGAGCGCTTTTTATCGACGAAGGTCCCTGGATTTTGGCATAGGGGTCAGTGTCTACGGGTTGCCTGCGCCTGACGACAACGGAGGTCTCCAGTGTCACGGTATCGGCCGGAAGGCTGATTTTTTCAGGATAAGGATCGTTCTCGGTGCCCGGTAACTTCATCAGCGGCGTGACACTGACACTGAACGTAAAGGGCGTACTGACAGAGGGCGTGGGGGCAACGATGCGCAAACTCTTCTGCGTCACGCCGATGGGCTGGGTCCACCCGTCCGGCACGGTCCAGCGATATTGAAATTCGGGGTCCTCTGCGCCTTCGTGGGAGATGTCGGCCGTCAATTCCACCCAGGTCCCTCCGTTAGCGGAAGAGGCGCCAATGATTTCCCCTTTGATCCGCACCGAGGGAAGGACTTTCAGCGTCTCACTCCGGGTGTTCGCCATCTTGCCGTCAGTAATCTGCACCTCGACCGGGTACTCCATGAATTGCGGCGCCGCTGGAGCCTCAATCAACGCGTAACGCCCGTTGACCTGCGGGTTGAGTTCAACAGGGATCTTCCAACGATACGTAAACGGCGCTCCGCCTGCATTAGGCACACTCGTCGATCCCGCCTCCACCGTCAGGGGAGCGCGACTGTTGCGGTAAGAGGACACTATGGGTTCACGTCTCTCCCCGGTTTTTATCTTCATGACAACTGACGGGGCAAAAACAAGCGGCACGTCGTTACCCAGGTACGCATGCAGCACACTGCGAATCTGCCGCTCGTTGACCGCCCCCCAACCAGCCTCGTGACTTTTCACGCCATAACGTCCACCGCCCATGATGCCTTGGGGTACGGGGCCGTACGTACAGTCTTTGTGGATGGTGTAAAGGCCTAACGTGCCAGCTTCAACCGCATTTTCTTCGGTTGGCAAAGGCGTTTGCGGACTGATCAGATCGCCCCACTTGATTTTTTCCCTGTCAGTCTGACGGGTGATATTCGGCGCCGCAGGCTCGACATCGAAGCACGTCTCGCCGGCGCCATAGGACGCATACTCATCCGACAACCCGAACAACGCATGACCGATTTCATGGGGAATCGATGTGATGGCCAGCGGCGTATTGGCAGACGGTTTAAAGATATAAATCCTATTGGTACTGGCGAGGCCGCCGACGCCGTTCTGATGGTAAGTGAACTTTGAAAGTTTAATCGAGACGTCATAGATGCCGTGCCCCAATTGATTACTGTGCCGCATGATCGTTTCAATATTCTTGGTATCCGGCTCACCCGATACCGGCGAAACATGGTCAAAGCGTAAAAAACCCACTTTATCTTTAATCGCATCGAAAACAGTATCACCCATAATAATGTCAATGGCGGCCTGAGTGTCGTCACGAAAGGCCTGCATATCGTCTTGGGCATAACCATCGCCGACAATGGCAAACACCAGCGGTTTTCTCTGGGTGCTACCGTCCGGATTAAGCATGACCACCTTGTCGCTGTCGATATCGCCTAGGACACCACGCAAAGGTGCTCGCTTCGCCAAGCGTTCGATGGCCTGGCGATCGAGTTCCAGTAACGGCTTACGCATCGCTGTGCCATCGAGTGAGTCAACCGCCTTGAGGTCAATACGAAAGATCTTGATCCTGGACACTTGGCTGTCGTAAGGAAGTAATACTTCTTCAGTGCCTTCTACAGCAGATTCCGCACTGACACTTGATATTGCACCTGTTATCTCATTAAAAACTTCGCCGCGACGATAACGACTGTCATTAATGGTGCTGCTATAAAGCGTATTGCCATTGGCGTCCACAGTAATAACTTTCCATCCCCGCTCAACATCGGCATGTTCCGCCAAAATCGCCGGAGGCACCTTGTAATTACCGAGGGAAACTTCAGCAACATCTAGCGCATCGTGCTGACTTTGCAGTTGCATCCACACACTTTGAGCTTGGGAGATCGGCATCCACACCAGTAGCGCCAATACAGTTAATATCTTATTCATTCCAATATCCTTCGTACCGGTGAGGAGATCAAAATTCTTTAAGAGATAAAACTGTTTCGCCGCACACTACGCTAACGTTCTCTGATTTAAGTCAGGATCATAAATTGATGTTTGTCAAGAAAGGTGACTCAGGCACATTGCCGCGAGTCAAACCCGGCAACTGCAATTAGCCTTCATTCGGTACACCAGTCGGCACATAGTGAACACCTGCCAGCCACTCCGCAGAGTGTTTGCGCTGATCGGTGCGACCGGGTTGTTGCGCATGAAGGACGTCTTCCAGCACATGCAGCCGCCTGCCCTCGCCTCGACGTTGGGGGCCTGGTGTGCTGCTGGCCCGTACGGCGCTGTTTCGTAAGCGCATGGCCGGTGATGACGTGCCCGCTGAAGTCAGCAGCCGCCGCTGAGCTCTGAGGCGAACACGGTAAAAATGTGGGAGGGGGCTTGCCCCCGATCGCAGTGGTTCAGTCAGTTCATCTGTTGCAGACTCACCGCAATCGGGGGCAAGCCCCCTCCCACACTTGATCGCTGTTGCCAGGTGGAAAGCAGTCGGCTGTAGACCTCATGGACACAGCCCCCTGTGGGAGATGTCGAGCTTTAGCGAGGCTTCGAAGGCGGCGGCACTGTTGGCAGGTATGTTGGCTGACACAGCCCTATCGGGGGCATGTCGAATCCTCACTCCGTCCCTCCCACACTCGATCGGGTGAGCCGCTCACTAAAAAGGTGCGCAAAAAAAACGCCCCGAACCAGTCGGGGCGTTTTTCATCCAGCGTTTGCCAATCAGGCCTGATCAGCCAACCGCCACGTCGTCCCGCCCTTCCCGTCTTCCAACACCACGCCCATCGCGGTCAGTTGGTCACGGATACGGTCGGATTCCGCCCAGTCCTTGCCTGCGCGAGCCGCCAGACGCGCCTGGATCAGCGCATCAACCTCAGCCGCATCCACGCGCCCTTCGGCGCCGGCTTGCAGGAAGTCATCGGCTTCCATCTGCAATACGCCCAGCACGCTGGCCAGCTCTTTCAAGCGAGCAGCCAAGCCAGCCGCTGCGTCGAGATCGCTCTCGCGCAGGCGGTTGATTTCACGCACCATTTCGAACAGCACCGCGCAGGCTTCGGGTGTGCCGAAGTCGTCGTTCATGACTTCGGTGAACCGTGCCACGAACGCTTCGCCGCCAGCCGGTGCAACGGCGGGCAAGCCTTTCAACGCGTGGTAGAACCGCTCCAGGGCGCCCTTGGCGTCCTTGAGGTTGTCTTCCGAGTAGTTGATGGCGCTGCGGTAGTGGCTGGACACCAACAGGTAACGCACTACTTCCGGGTGGTACTTTTCCAGCACGTCGCGAATGGTGAAGAAGTTGTTCAAGGACTTGGACATCTTCTCGCCATTGATGCGGATCATGCCGCAGTGCATCCAGGCGTTAGCGTAGGTCTTGCCGGTGGCGGCTTCGCTCTGGGCGATTTCGTTTTCGTGGTGCGGGAACTCAAGGTCGCTGCCGCCGCCATGAATGTCGAAGGTCTCGCCCAGGCAGCAGGTGGACATCACCGAGCATTCGATGTGCCAGCCCGGACGCCCGGCGCCCCATGGGGATTCCCAGCTCGGCTCGCCGGGCTTGGTGCCTTTCCACAGCACGAAGTCCAGCGGATCCTGCTTGGCTTCGTCGACTTCGATACGCGCACCGATGCGCAGGTCTTCGATCTTCTTGCGCGACAGCTTGCCGTAGCCCATGAACTTGGCGACGCGGTAGTACACGTCGCCATTGCCGGGGGCGTAGGCATAACCCTTGTCGATCAGGGTCTGGATCATGGCGTGCATGCCAGGGATGTGGTCCGTGGCGCGCGGCTCCATGTCCGGCTTGAGGATGTTGAGGCGAGCCTCGTCCTCATGCATCGCGGCGATCATGCGCTCGGTCAGCGCGTCGAACGACTCACCGTTTTCATTGGCGCGGTTGATGATCTTGTCGTCGATGTCGGTGATGTTGCGAACATAGGTCAAGTCATAGCCGCTGAAACGCAACCAGCGGGTCACCAGGTCGAAGGCAACCATGCTGCGGCCGTGGCCGATGTGGCAGTAGTCGTACACGGTCATGCCGCACACGTACATGCGCACCTTGTTGCCATCCAGCGGCTTGAAGACTTCTTTGGTCTTGCTGAGTGTGTTGTAGATCGTTAGCACGACAGTTCCTTAAAACAGAATCACTGGCCCCACGAATCACGCAAGGTCACGGTACGGTTGAATACCGGAGCGCCTGGTTTCGAGTCCTTGATATCCGCGCAGAAGTAACCTTCGCGCTCGAACTGGAAACGGTCTTCCGGCTGTGCGTCGCCAAGCGATGGCTCAGCACGACAACCAGTGAGTACTTGCAGGGAATCAGGGTTGATGTTGTCGAGGAAACTGGCGCTGTCTTCGGCCTTCTCAGGGTTCGGCGAGCGGAAAAGGCGATCGTACAGACGCACTTCGCACTCGATGCTGGCCGCAGCCGGCACCCAGTGGATCACGCCTTTGACCTTGCGGCCTTCAGGGTTCTTGCCGAGGGTTTCCGGGTCGTAGGAGCAACGCAGCTCAACGATGTTGCCATCGGCGTCCTTGATTGCTTCGTCGGCGCGGATCACGTAGCTGCCGCGCAGGCGCACTTCGCCGTTCGGTTCCAGGCGCTTGTAGCCTTTTGGCGGCTCTTCCATGAAGTCATCGCGGTCGATGTAGATTTCACGGGCGAATGGCAGCTTGCGCACGCCGAGTGCTTCGTTCTGCGGATGACGCGGCAGTTCGAGGTGATCGACCTTGTCTTCCGGATAGTTGGTGATCACGACTTTCAACGGACGCAAGACGCACATAGCGCGCGGAGCATTCGCGTCGAGGTCCTGACGGATGCTGAATTCGAGCATGCCGAAGTCAACCACGCCATCGGAACGGTTGGTGCCGACCATGTCGCAGAAATTACGGATCGACGCCGGGGTGTAGCCGCGACGGCGGAAGCCCGACAGGGTCGACATGCGCGGGTCATCCCAACCAAACACGTGCTTCTCATCGACCAGTTGCTTGAGTTTGCGCTTGCTGGTGATGGTGTAGTTCAGGTTCAGGCGGCTGAATTCGTACTGACGCGGGTGCGCCGGAACCGGCAGGCTGTCCAGGAACCACTCGTACAGCGGACGATGGCTTTCGAACTCCAGGGTGCAGATGGAGTGGGTGATGCCTTCGATGGCGTCCGACTGACCGTGGGTGAAGTCGTAGTTCGGGTAGATGCACCACTTGTCACCGGTCTGGTGGTGGTGGGCATGGCGGATGCGGTACATGATCGGGTCGCGCAGGTTCATGTTCGGCGAAGCCATGTCGATCTTGGCGCGCAGTACGCGGGCGCCGTCCGGGAACTCACCGGCGCGCATGCGGGCGAACCAGTCGAGGTTCTCTTCCACGGAACGGTCGCGGAACGGGCTGTTCTTGCCCGGTTCGGTCAGCGTGCCACGGTATTCCTTGGCCTGCTCCGGGGTCAGGTCGTCGACGTAGGCCTTGCCGGCCTTGATCAGCTCGACGGCCCAGTCGAACAACTGGTCGAAGTATTTGGAGGCATAGCGCACTTCACCGGACCATTCGAAGCCCAGCCACTTGATGTCGCTTTCAATGGCGTCGATGTATTCCTGGTCTTCCTTGGCCGGGTTGGTGTCGTCGAAACGCAGGTGCGTGACGCCACCGAACTCCTGGGCCAGGCCGAAGTTCACACAGATCGACTTAGCGTGACCAATGTGCAGGTAGCCGTTGGGCTCTGGCGGGAAGCGGGTGACGATCTGCGTGTGCTTGCCCGAATCCAGGTCCGCCTGGATGATCGGGCGCAGGAAATTGACCGGGACGGCAGGTCCGGCCTTGGAATTCGAGGTAGTGTCGACAGTGGGCTTGCTCATAGGATCCTTGAACAGACAGGTTCGTGGCCGGTTGGGGCCAGATAAAACAAAGGCCGTATCATAGCTGATGCTGTCAAGCTGCTGACAGAGCGCGGTCAAAAACTGCTGCATTTATTGCTGCTTTTATGACGGGCGCGGTAAAAAACCACCTCGAAATTCCTGCAAGGCACGCTAAACTGCGCGCCTTGGCCGCAGTTTAGCCAAACCGGTAAGGCGCCAAGGCGCTCAAACCCACGAATTTCCTGAAAGAGTAGTGAACATGACTCAAGTCAAACTGACCACCAACCACGGCGAGATCGTCATCGAGCTGAACGCCGAGAAAGCGCCGATCACCGTCGCCAACTTCATCGAGTACGTGAACGCTGGCCACTACGAAAACACCGTTTTCCACCGCGTCATCGGTAACTTCATGATCCAGGGCGGCGGTTTCGAGCCAGGCATGAAAGAGAAGAAAGACAAGCGTCCAAGCATCCAGAACGAAGCGGACAACGGCCTTTCCAACGACAAGTACACCGTCGCCATGGCCCGTACCATGGAGCCGCATTCGGCCTCCGCACAGTTCTTCATCAACGTGGCCGATAACGCCTTCCTGAACCACAGCGGCAAGAACGTGCAGGGTTGGGGCTACGCCGTGTTCGGTAAAGTCACCGAAGGCCAGGACGTTGTCGACAAGATCAAAGGCGTGTCCACCACGTCCAAAGCCGGTCACCAGGACGTTCCAGCAGAAGACGTAATCGTCGAGAAAGCCGAGATCGTTGGGTGATATTGCTGATTTCAGATTTGCATCTGGAAGAGGAGCGCCCGGACATCACCCGGGCGTTTCTGGATCTGCTCCACGGCCGCGCCCGTGGCGCCCAGGCGTTGTACATTCTGGGGGACTTCTTCGAAGCCTGGATTGGCGACGATGGGATGACCCCCTTTCAACGTTCGATTTGCGCAGCCCTGCGCGAGCTGAGCGACAGCGGTACCCCGATTTTTATCATGCATGGCAACCGCGATTTCCTGATCGGCAAGGCGTTCTGCAAAGCAGCAGGCGCGACCTTGCTCAAGGACCCGAGTGTCGTGCAGTTGTATGGCGAACCCGTGCTGTTGATGCACGGCGACAGCCTCTGCACCCGCGACGTGGGTTATATGAAGCTGCGGCGCATCCTGCGTAACCCGATTGTGCTGTTTATCCTGCGTCACTTGCCCTTGCGCACCCGCCACAAGCTGGCGCGCAAGCTGCGCAGTGAGAGCCGGGCGCAGACGCGCATGAAGGCCAACGACATTGTCGATGTAACCCCCGAGGAAGTGCCGCGGGTGATGCAGCAGTTCGGCGTGCGCACCCTGGTCCACGGCCATACCCACCGCCCGGCGATCCACAAACTGCAGATTGGCGAGCAGGCGGCCAAGCGCATTGTGCTGGGGGATTGGGACAAGCAGGGTTGGGCGTTGCAGGTGGATGAGCAAGGGTTTCAGTTGGCGGCGTTTGATTTTGTGAACCCGCAGCTGGCATTGCCTGGCGCCTGAGACCTCAAACACCACCGATCCAATGTGAACAGAGATAAAAATATGGGAGGGGGCTTGCCCCCGATGGCTGTGGATCCGTCAGCATTTTTTGGCTGACCCACCGCTATCGGGGGCAAGCCCCCTCCCACATCTGATTGCATTCCAGTCCGTGTGGATCAGTGGCCGCTTGCTTCGGGCCCTGCCTTGGCGCCAAACGGCGGCTTCGCCAGCCACACCAGCAGCATCAATCCCATGAACATCCACCCCAACAACGTGAAGTAATCCACGGTGGACATCATGTACGCCTGGCTGGTGAGGATCTGGTCCAACTGCGCATAGGCCTTGTGCCCTGCCCCACCCAACGCATCCAGCGCATTGCGCGTGGCCGCGTCATAGGTGGTCATGTTCTCGCTCATGTACGCATGGTGCTGGTCCGCCCGGCGAATCCAGATCCAGGTGGTCAGCGACGCCGCAAAACTGCCGCCTAACGTACGCAGGAAGGTTGCCAGGCCCGCACCGTCGGCAATCTGGTGCGGTGGCAGGTCGGACATCAAGATGCTCAGGGTCGGCATAAAGAACAGTGCAACACCAATCCCCATGAACAACTGCACAAGGGCGATGTGGGTGAAGTCCACTTCATTGGTAAAGCCTGCGCGCATGAAGCAGCTCAAGCCAATCGCCAGGAACGCCAGGCCCGCCAGCAGACGCAGGTCGAACTTGTGCGCGTACTTGCCCACGAACGGCGACATCAGCACCGGCAGAATCCCGATCGGTGCCACCGCCAGGCCGGCCCAGGTGGCGGTGTAGCCCATCTGGGTTTGCAGCCATTGTGGCAGGATCAGGTTGATGCCAAAGAAGCCCGCGTAACCGAGGATCAACACGATGGTGCCGATGCGGAAGTTGCGGTAGGCAAACAGCCGCAGGTTGACCACTGGGTGCTTATCGGTCAGTTCCCAGATGACGAACACCGCCAGGGCAATCGCCGAAATCGCCGCGCCGATGATGATGAAGTTGGATTCGAACCAATCCAGGTCATTGCCCTTGTCGAGGATGATCTGCAAGGCGCCGACCCCCACGATCAGGCTTAACAACCCGACGTAATCCATCGGCTGATAACTGGTGACCACAGGTCGCTTCTTCAGCTGAGCACGCACCACCATCACCGCAAAGATGCCGATGGGGACGTTGATAAAGAAGATCCACGGCCAGCTGTAGCTGTCGGTGATCCAGCCGCCGAGGATCGGCCCGGCAATCGGCGCGACCACCGTGACCATCGCCAGTAACGCGAGGGCCATGCCGCGCTTCGCCGGCGGGTAGACCGCAATCAACAAGGTTTGGGTCATCGGGTACAACGGCCCCGCCACCAAGCCTTGCAGTACCCGAAAGCCGATCAGCTCGGGCATCGAAGTGGAAATCCCGCACAGGAACGATGCCAGCACAAACAGAATGGTCGCCCACAGAAACAGCTTCACCTCGCCAAAGCGTCGGCTCAACCAACCGGTGAGCGGCAAGGCGATGGCGTTGCTCACCGCAAACGAGGTGATCACCCAGGTGCCCTGCTCCGAACTCACGCCCAGGTTGCCGGAAATGGTCGGCAACGCCACGTTGGCGATGGTGGTGTCGAGCACCTGCATAAAAGTCGCCAGCGACAGGCCAATGGTGGCCATCAACAGGCTGGGTGGCGTGAACGAGGCGTTATTGCTCATCAGCGTTGCACAGCCTTGGGAGCGGCGACGCTGTTGTCATGGATCAACTGGGTGATCATGGCATCGGCTTCGGCCAATTGGCGGTCATACACGTTGGTGGTGAAAGAGGCCTTTTGTGGCGGCTGTTGCGCCAGCACGGGACCGCTCTGGTCGTGCAGGTCCACATTCACCACGGTGCTCAAGCCAACGCGCAGTGGGTGCTTGGCCAACTCTTCGGCATTGATATGGATGCGCACCGGTACTCGCTGCACGATCTTGATCCAGTTACCGGTGGCGTTCTGCGCCGGCAACAGGGCGAACGCGCTGCCGGTGCCGGCGCCGAGGCTGTCGACGGTGCCGCTGTATTTCACATCGCTGCCATAGATATCCGACTCGATGTCCACCGGTTGGCCAATGCGCATGTCGCGCAGTTGGGTTTCCTTGAAGTTGGCGTCGATCCACAGTTGGTTCAGCGGGATCACGGCCATCAATGCGGTACCCGGCTGCACGCGCTGGCCCAGTTGTACGGAGCGCTTGGCGACATAGCCGGTGACCGGCGCGATCAGGGTGCTGCGCGCATTGGTCAGGTAGGCCTGACGCAATTGCGCGGCGGCAGCTTGCACGTCCGGATGGGACGAGATCACCGTGTCATCCACCAGGGCGTTGCTGGTTTTGAGCTGCTGCTCAAGGTTGGTCAGGGCGTTCTTGGCGGCCGTCAGGCTGTCACGGGCATGGGACAGTTCCTCCAGGGAAATCGCCCCGCCCTGGGCCAGGGTCTTACGACGGTTGTAGTTGTCCTGAGCGGTCTGCACATCGGCTTTCTGCGCGTTGACCTGGGCTTTCATGCCATCAACGTTGCTGTACAAGCCACGCACCTGGCGCACGGTACGCGCCAGGTTGGCCTGGGCACTTTGCAGGCCGACGGCGGCGTCATTCGGGTCGAAGTTGACCAGCACCTGGCCTTCGTGGACCAAGTCGCCATCGTCCGCGCCGATGCTCACCACGGTGCCGGTGACCAGCGGGGTGATTTCCACCACGTTGCCGTTCACATAAGCGTCGTCGGTGCTCTCGTTGAAGCGCCCGTAGAATTCGTGCCAGGCCCATACGCCGAGGACGCTGAGGATGACGATCAGCGCAAGGCCGATCAGCATGACTTTGCGTTTGCGCGGGTTGTTGTCTTTGGGTTGTTCTGTAGCGTTAGTGTTTTCGGCAGTGGCCATGACAAATACCTCAAATTATTCCGTGCGAGTGGCTGGGGTGGTCGACGCCACGTTGTCGGCGTTGAACCCGCCGCCCAGGGCCTGCATCAATTGAATCGATAGAGCGATCTGCCCGGCATTCAGGGTCGCCAGCTGACGCTGGGCCTGCAGCAATTGCTGTTCGATGCTGAGCACGTCCAGGTAGTTACCGATCCCGGAGCCGTACCGCTGAAGCACCGTGTCGTAGGACTGCTGGGCAATATCGGTAGCGTGTTGCTGGGCCTGGATCTGCCGGCCGGTTTCGCGCAGTTGCGAAAGGGTGTTGCCAATATCACCCAAGGCTTGCACCAGGGTTTTGTTGTATTGGGCCACGGCGAGGTCGTAGTCGGCGTCGCGGGCATCGAGGCCGGCGCGCAGGCGGCCGCCGTCAAAGATCGGCAGCGAGATCGTTGGCGCGATATTGAAGAAGCGGCTGGCCGACCCGAACATCGCATCCCCCAGCAACGACTCGGCCCCGGCGCTCGCGCTCAGGTTGAGGTTGGGGTAGAAGCGCGTCTTGCTGGCCGCGATGTCCTTGCTCGCCGCCTCCACACGCCACCGTGCGGCGATCAGGTCCGGGCGACGGCCCAACAGTTCGGCAGGCAACACCGACGGTACGGCAACGGCAGCGGGTTTCAACACACTGGGACGCGCCAGCTCATTGCCGCGATCCGGGCCTTTACCGAGCAGCACCGCCAGGGCGATCTTGGCACTCTGCAGTTGTTTTTCAGCGTCGATCAATTGCGATTGGGAGCTGGCTTCCAGGCTTTCGGTCTGCTGGTACTGATAGTGGCTGTCGATGCCCGAATCCAGGCGGCGCTTGCTGAGATCGAGCATTTGCCGGGTGCGCTTGAGGTCGTCAGTGGCCAGGTCCCGCACGATATGGGCCTGGCCCAGGTCGCTGTAGGCCTTGGCCACATCAGCAGCCAGGGTCAGGCGCGCGGCCTGTTGATCGACTTCAGCGGCACGGGCCTGGCCCAATGCAGCTTCCCAGGCGGCGCGCTGGCCACCCCAGAGGTCGAAGGTGTAGTTGAAGCTGGCACCGATTTTTCGCACGGTGGAGTACGCATCGCCCTGCCCCAGCGGGTCCTGATCCTTGGCCAGGCGCGAACGGGTCACACCGGCGCTGGCATCCAGGGTCGGCATGCGCGACGCGTCGGCGGCGTAGGCGGCCGCTTCGGCCTGGTGGGCACGGGCGCTCGCCACTTGCATGTCGGGGCTGTTTTGCAGGGCTTCATGGATCAGGCCGTCGAGCTGTGGGTCGCCGAGGCCTTTCCACCAATCGGCGCTGGGCCAGGCCGCACTCGACAGGGTCACGCCGCTCAGGGATTTACCGGCTTGCAGAGTGTTGGCGTCGAGGCGCTGGCCTTGGGTGTCGAGGCCGCTGAAATTGGCGCAACCGGCCATGCTCATGGCGACCAGCACTAGGCATAGGGCACGTGGATTCATCATTTACCTACCCGCTGAAGGGTGATGGGATCACCCGCAGCTATCAGAATTTTCTTGAGGATCTGTTCCAGGGTTTCCAACTCGCCGGGCTCCAATACGCCCGCCAGTTGGTTCAGCGCCTGGGCGCCGATGTGCGGCAGCATGTCCGCCAGGCGCTGGCCGTCGGCAGTCAACACCAACTGCACCTGGCGTCGGTCCAGCTCGGAACGCTTGCGGCTGAGCAGGTTTTTTTGCTCCAGGCGATCGAGCATGCGGGTCATCGAACCGCTGTCCAGGGACAGGTTGCGGCACAGCTCCGCCGGGGTGTCGACGCCGAACTGGGCCATGATGATCAACACCTTGAACTGCGCGGCCGTGATGCCGTGGGGTTCCATATGGGTGTCGATGATGCGGTCCTTGAGGATCGCAGCGCGGCCCAGCAACAGGCCGAGATGGCAGTTGTGGAAGTTTTCGGGGGTGAAATGGGGCATCGAAAGTCACCTTATTGCTGCCTAGGCAGCGAATGTATGACGAGATGTTACTGCTTAGGCAGCGAATGTCAAATGGAATAATTAGCTTGCTTGCTAATTCGACGACAGGCGGGAGCAAATGTGTGAGGGGGCTTGCCCCCGATCACGGTGTGTCAGTCACTACATCTGCTGACTGTCACACCGCAATCGGGGGCAAGCCCCCTCACACATTGGTTGACCGACTAGGACTTAGAAATCGCGCTTGTAGAAAATGTCGAGGGAACTGGCCACGCCACTCGCCACCTCCAGGTATACCTTCTTGCTCAGCAGGTAGCGCAAGGCAATGGTGCTGGCCGGTTCGAACACGCCCACGCCATAGCGCAGGCTGAGCTTCTCGGTGATCTTGCCGCTGGCTACTACGGCGGTGTTATTGCCGCTGCCCTGGGTGTCGAGGTCGAAGTCCTGAATGCCCAACTTGGTGGCGATGTCCGAGGTCACCCCGGCGCTGCCCATCAAACCCAGGCCCAGCGCCGCTTCGGCGAGCATGTTGTTGTCTTCGCCAGTGGTGGTGCGTGAACGCCCCAGTACCAAGTACGACAACGCATCCTCTTGGGCCATCGCCGGCTCGGAGAAAATCTGCGTAGTCGGTTGCTCGGCGCTGCCGCTCAGGCGAATACCGGCGGTCACGGTCCGCGACGGCTCTGTGGTGACACGCACCGCCTCGATGTCCAGGAACGGCTGGTCCAGAGGGCCGGCAAACAGCAGACGTGCCCGCCGCACATTGAGCCGCTGACCGTAAGCGCGGTAGCGGCCATCGTTGAGCCAAAGCTCACCACGAGTGTCCATGTTGTCGCCGATATGCACATGACCCTGCACCTTGGCGGTGAGGCCGAAGCCTGAGAAGTTGAGCTGGTCTTCGCCCACTGCCACGTCGATATCCATGGCCATGGCCATCGCTGGCTTGCCCTCCTCGGTCTGACTGCCGACGATGATAGTGTCGTCCGAGACCTTGACCGTCGACGGCGGCAATTCGCGCACGGTGATGTCGCCACGCGGGATCTTCACTTTGCCGGCAATCGCCAGTTTGTCGTCCTTCAAGGTGATCTTCAGGTCCGGCGCCACTTCCAGCGTGGCGTAGGGTTCGACTGTGACCGGCAATTGCGAGCCTTGCAGACTGAGGTCCACGGCCAGGGCCTGCCCCCAGTCGATCTGGCCCTTGAGGCTGCCCTGCCCGGCTTTGCCACTGCGCCAACCACCATTGAGCTGCACGCTTTCGCCAGCGATGAGAGCCTGCACGTTCAGGCCTTCGAGGCTGACGGGCAACTCCGGACCAGAGACTTCGCCGCCGATCAGGTTCACATTGCCGTTGATCTGCGGCGCGAGCAGGCCACCGGAAATCCGGCCGTTGCCGTTGAGCTTGCCGTTGAGGGTTTCCACCATCGGCACAAACGGACGCGCTACCGCCAGGTCCAGCCCGGTGAGGCTGAAATTGCCAGTGATCGGCTTGTTCTTCGGCAGCGGATTAATCTGCGCCTGCAACAGCAATTCACCGAGCTTGCCACCCCGGAAGTTCAACTGTGTGTCGATGCGCTTGGGGTTGAGGGTGGTTTCAAGCTTGAGGGTGTCGTAAGGAAAATCCAGCCACTGGTCCTTGTCCTTGACGCGCAAAGTGCCGCCGCTGGCATCCACCGAAATCAAGCCCTTGGGGCCGCTGTCGGGCAGGTCGAGCTGGACATCGGCATTGAGCCTGCCGCGCCAGGCAAAATCCTTGGGCAAAAAGGCCGCGAGGCTGTCGATTGGGAATTGCTTGAGGTGGTAACGCAACTTGGGCTCGGGCATCAGGCGCTGGTCTTCGCCGCACAGACTGGCGCCGCCGGAGACCCAGCAGTGCGCCGCGAAGGTCAGCTTGCCGTCGGCCATGTAATCGATCTTCGCCGGGGCTTGCAGTTTCCAATCCTGCCCGCCGGCCTGGACATCACCGCTGGCCAGGCGCCCGCGCCAGTTGCCTTTGTCGAGGTTGCCGTCCAGGGCCAGGGCCAGCTTGACCAGCGGACCGGCCAAGTCGAGCTGGACCTTCTGGTTCTTGATGTCGCCTTGAGCGCTGGCGGTCAGGGTGCCGATCTGGGTGTCGCCGCTTTGAATACCGCTGCCTTTGAGGTCGATCTTGGCGCGCTGGGCGCTGTCGAGGGTAGCGCCGAGGCTGAGGCTTTGCAGGCGGTTGTCGGCAAACGCCAGTTGCTGGCCCTTGATGTCGAGTTTGCCCTGAGGCGCATTCAGGCTGCCGGCCACGTCGAGGCGGCCATTGATCTGCCCGCGTAACTGCGGCCAGAGCTGGGCGAGGCGCGCCAGCTTGATGTCGATCTGCCCGGCCAGGCGTTGTTGCAGGCTGCCGCTGCCGTTGATGCGGTTGTCACCCAGGCGAATATCCAGGTTGGCCAGGGTCCATTGCTCCCCTGCACCTTCGGCCTTGGCCGCCAGCACGGCGGTTTGGCCCCGCAGGCGGCCCTTGAGGTCGAGGTCGGCATTCAGCTTGAGTTGCTCGTTCTTGAACTCGCCCTTGCTGCGCAGCGGACCGGCCAACGTACCCGGCAGTTCAGCGACCCAGTACGCCGGATTGAGCGCCGACAGGTCCAGCGCGGTATCCCAGGCGATGCCATCGGCGAACTGCAGGTTCAGATGGCCTTCGGCCTTACCTTGACCGGCGGTGAGTTTCAGCTCGGGCAGGAAGACTTGCTTGAGGTCGCCACTGAACGGCGTGACCACATTGAACTTGCCGGCCGGGCCGTCGAGGTCGGCCTTGAGGTTGCCCAGGTAGTTGCCGTCTTTATAGGAAATCTCGCCGTTGAACGTACGCACCGTCACTTGAGGTTCGTCGATCACGGGATAGAGGCGATGCCAGGGGAAGTCGAGCCAGTCGATCCTGGCATCGGCTGTGAAGCCTTGTTGCCAATCCAGGTTGGCACTCAGCTTGAGGCTTTGCTTGTCACCGGCATTCAGGTCCAGGCCCGCAATTTGCGCGCCGTTGGCGTCGACTTTGCCTTGCAGCAGCAGGTCCACCGGACCTTTCTCTGCCGGTAGCACGGCCTTGCCGAGCAGTTGGTAGCCGTTTTTCAGATCACCCTTGGCGGTGAGGTCCAGTTGATTGAGTTGCAGGGTGTCGGGCAGATCGGCGCTGGGCTTGAAGCCGTCAGCGGTGATGTGCAACTGGGCCGGAAGATTTTCAGCCAGGGGTTGCAGCTCGCCCTGCAGTTTGGCCGGCAGGTAGCCGCTGCTGTCGGCGTCGAGTTTGAGGGTCTTGAGCAGGTCGCCGTCGACCTTAAGGGCAACTTTCCAGGGCGCGCCGCCGGGCGCATAAGGCAGGCTCAGGTTTCCGCTGGCGGTCAAAGGCCAGTCGCCAGTGGGTTGCAACAGGCCAGACAGGTCCAGCACCAGATCGTCGCGCTGCAGGTGCACTGAGTCGATTTGCATCCCGGCGGCGGTCCAATGCGCCGCCAGTTGCAGGCCTTTAAGCTCTTCGCTGCCGTTGAACACCAGGCTACCGACGCGAACGTCGCCTAACTGGAGAGCAACCGGCAATTTCAGATCTGGCAGTACAAGGGGGCCACTGCTTTCTTCGGTGCTGGGTGGAAATTGCAGAATGACCTGATTCACATCCAACCGGTCAATGCACAAGGTCATGCGCAGCAGGCAGGCTGGCGACCACTCGAACGCGGGCGCCTTGAGTTCCACGCGACTGGTGTCTTGCTGCCACAGCAGATTATCGGCGCTCCACTGGCCGCCCAAACGGCCCTGGAAATTCTCCACACTCAAACCCGGCACTTGGCCCAACGCCCAGCGGCTGCCCGCCTGGCTGCCCAGTACCGCCCACAGTGCCAGCAACAGCACGGCGAGGATGGCCACCACGGCCAGCCCCGCTATTTTCAAACCACGCATCACAGCTCAGGCCCCATGGAAAAGTGCAAACGAACGCCGCCCGGGTCTTCCAGGGCATGGGCCAGGTCGAGGCGGATTGGCCCCACCGGCGATACCCAGCGGATACCGACACCCACGCCGGTTTTCAGGCTGGGCAGTTCCAGGGTGTTGAACGAGTTGCCCTGGTCGATGAAGGTCGCGATCCGCCATTTTTCGGCGATGGAATATTGATACTCGGCGCTCAAGGCCACCATGTAGCGGCCACCGATGCGATCACCTTGGTCGTTCTCGGGCGACAGCGTCTGGTACTCATAACCGCGCACGCTCTGATCGCCACCGGCAAAGAAGCGCAACGACGGTGGCACCGACTTGTAGCCATTGGTGGCACTGCCGCCGAACTGCGCCCGCGCCAGGAAACGATGATTGTCCCACAGGGTCGTCAGGCCTTTGACCATGGCTGTGCCGTACAGCAAGTTGGTGTCGGAGCCCAGGCCTTCCTTCGCCACCTTCGTGTCGAATTGCAGGCGGTAGCCGTTGTGGGGGTCGATGCGGTTATCGCTGCGTAGGTAGGAATAACTGATGCCAGGCATCAGCAGGTTACTCAGGCCGGAGTCGTTGCCCAGGCGATATTCTTCGCGCTGGTACTTGAGGGAAATCACCCGTGTCCAGCCACTGGGCAACTTGCTGTGCCATTCGGGGCCGACGGTAAGCAATTTACTCAGGGTGTCGGTGTTCGCCAGTTCTTCATTCTGGTAGCCGCCAGCGAAGCGCAGTTTGTCGGTGAGCGGCGGGTCCAGCGGAATGTCGTACCACAGGCCGACGTTCTGGCGCGGAGCCGAGAGTTCTGCTTCCCAGCCATAACTATGGCCCTGGGGGTTAACCCAGTGACGGGTCCAGTTGGCCTTGCCGCGCGGACCGACGTCGGTGGAGTAACCCAGGCCCAGGCCCATGGTGCGCGGCTTGCGTGTGTCCAGATTGACGGCCACCGGGATCACGTCTTGTGTCGAGGCGGTGGGGCTGGCATCCACGCGCACCCCTTCGAAAAAGCCGCTGGCTTGCAGGTTCTGGTTGAGTTCGGCGATCAGTTCGGAATCGTAGGGGTCACCGTTTTTGAACGGCACCATGCGTTGCAGCAGTTCGTCATCAAACGGCGTGTCGCCGGCAAAGCTAACCTTGCCCAGGCTGTAGCGCGGGCCGCTGTCATAAATGAGTTCGATATCGGCGACGCCTGCTTGTGGGTCCACCGCGAGTTTCTGGCTGGTAAAGCGCCCGCTGAAAAAGCCGTAGCGCGAGGCTTGATTCTGGATCAGACGCTTGGCGTCTTCGTAGTGGCCGTGGTTGAGCACGGCGCCGGAGATTAGGTCGTCGCTGGCAGGCACGCGAAAAGACTTGAGGTTCGCAGCCTCGCCGTCGACCCGAATAGTCACGTTGCGTAAATGCACCGGTTCACCGGGGTCGACGCGGAGGATCAGGCGCGGGTTCTTGCCGCCTTTCACCTCGCTGTCGATGTGTGGCTGATAGAAGCCTAGTGCCTGCGCCGCTTTGCGCGCCTGCTCTTCGGCGCCACGGCTGAACCGCAGCAAGGCCTCTTCGTCACGATCGCCAACCCCGCCGATGTAGCCTTCAATGTTGGCTTTCAACGCGTCGTTTGAGGGTTTGATCCGCACGTCCAATTCGCTTAGCGCAAATGCGCCGCAGCTTGTGAACAGCAGAACCAAGCCGCTGGTAAATCTTCCTGGAAACTTCATAGGCGCGGATGCTACACGAGCTGGGGGAAAACTTAGAACTCAGACGATTCTGAAAAATTCTGCATTAAGCCGTTGCAGCATGTAACAGCTGGGGATTGGGGTGGAAAAAGACATGCTCCAGGATAGGCCCTACAGCGACTTCGCCGATTTCCTCATAGCCCTGGCGCTTGTAGAAATCCAGGTAGCGGGAATTGCCGGTGTCCAGCACCACACCCGAAGAGTGCGGGTCTTCGGCGCACCAGTTGTGCACCGCCTCCAGCAACTGTTCACCGTAGTGTTTGCCCTGGAACTGCGGGTGAATGCCCAAAAGCGGCAGCACATGCACCGATTCGCTCGGCAGGCACGCCAGCACGGCGTGATGATAATCAAGATAACGCCGTGTACCGCGCACGCCAGTGCTCAGCCACATGCGCAGTTGCCACGCCCAGCTCTCAGTGATCCCCAGGCGCCGTTGCGGGGGTGCGATCAAGGCAATGCCAATCAGCCGATCATTCACAAACAAACCGATCGCCGGAAGTTTTTGAAAGAAATGCTGCTTGACCAGCTCCCGCACGGTGGCGCGTACCCGCTGCTCATAACCTGGGCGTTCGGCTTCGAAGATGTAGGCAAACGTCGGCTCATGCCGATAGGCCTGGTACAGCAGGGAGCGGGCCTCGCGGGAATAGCCGCTGTTGAGCAAGCGAACTTCGCCAATGGCAGTGTCAGTCATACAATCAATCTCCCTGGGCGCCACTCAATAGATGGCGTTCTTATGGGTACGAACCTACGCAGCACCAGTCGTTCCCAGACATTAGCAGCGCATCTGTCCTACCGCCACGCTGGCCCCCGTCCGACTTGTCCGCTAGCATCGCCCTTTTGCCAGACTGGACCGCCGACCATGAAAATCGTCTCCTTCAATATCAACGGGCTGCGCGCCCGCCCCCATCAGCTGGCGGCGCTGATTGAAAAGCATCAACCCGATGTAATCGGCCTGCAGGAAACCAAGGTCCACGACGACCAGTTTCCTCTGGCCGAAGTACAAGCACTGGGCTATCACGTTTACTACCACGGCCAAAAAGGCCACTACGGCGTGGCGCTGCTTTCGCGTCAGCCTGCGTTGAGCCTTCACAAAGGCTTTGCCAATGACGAAGAAGACGCCCAGCGTCGTTTTATCTGGGGCACCTTCGCCGATGAAAACGGCAACCCGGTGACCATCATGAACGGCTATTTCCCACAGGGTGAAAGCCGCGACCATCCAACCAAATTCCCCGCCAAGCAGCGCTTTTACGAAGACCTGCAACAGTTGTTGGAAAGCCAGTTCAGCAACGATCAGGCGCTGGTGGTGATGGGCGATGTGAATATTTCCCCGGAAGACTGCGACATCGGCATCGGCGCCGACAACGCCAAGCGCTGGCTGAAAACTGGCAAGTGCAGCTTCCTGCCCGAAGAGCGCGAATGGATGGCCCGCCTGAAAAACTGGGGCCTGGTGGACAGCTTCCGTCACCTCAACCCGGACGTGGCCGACCGCTTCAGTTGGTTCGACTACCGCAGCCGCGGCTTTGAAGATGAGCCCAAGCGTGGGCTGCGAATCGACCTGATCATGGCCTCCAACGGTTTGCTGCCACGGGTCAAGGATGCCGGCGTGGATTACGACCTGCGTGGTTTGGAAAAACCCTCGGACCATGCGCCGATCTGGCTTGAACTGAGCTGATCCCCCTGACTGTACTCGGGTCAAATGTGGGAGAAGGGGCAAGCCCCCTCCCACACCTTTGATCATTTGAGTGTCAGTCACATTATTGAAATCCTACTGACTTAATCTCGCGGCACTCCCTTTGGCTTGAGAAGGTGCCGGCATGATGCTGCGCGTTCTGTTCCTGTTGTGTTGCGCGTTTTCCCTCTCCGTTGTGGCTGCCCCCCTACCCGTTCCCGATCAAGGCCCGGCCTTGCGCATCCAGGGCTCCAACACCATTGGCGCGGCGCTGGCCCCGGCATTGGCCAAGGGTTTGATGGAGCATCAAGGGTTGCAGAACGTGCACAGCGAACCTGCCGAGGGCGCCAATGAACAGCGCGTGATCGGCAAGACACGCCAGGGCAAAACGGTGACTATCGACGTCGCAGCCCACGGTTCCAGCACAGGCTTTGTCGCCCTGAAGAAAACCAGCGCCGACCTTGCGGCCTCGTCACGACCGATCAAGGACAGCGAACTGGTAGACCTTGAACCACTTGGTGACTTGAAAAGCCCCGACGCCGAACACGTGATCGCCATCGACGGCCTGGCAATCATCCTCAACCCGCAGAACCCGCTGAATACCCTGAATACCGGGCAACTGGCGCAGATCTTCAACGGTGAGATCAGCACTTGGGAGGCTCTGGGCGGCATCGGCGGCGCGATTCATATCTACGCCCGCGATGACCAGTCGGGCACCTACGACACCTTCAAGGAATTGGTGTTGCGCCTGCGCGCCAAGCCCCTGGTTTCCTCGGCCAAGCGTTTCGAGTCCAGCGAGGCATTGTCCGATGCGGTGAGCCAGGACCCTCAGGGCATCGGTTTTATTGGGCTGCCCTACGTGCGCCACGCCAAGGCCGTGGCGATTGTGGATGGCGACTCGCAACCGATGTTGCCGCTCAACAGCCTGATCGCCACCGAGGATTACCCGCTGTCGCGCCGATTGTTCTTTTACCTGCCGCCCACCGCCCATAACCCGTGGGCCAAGGCGCTGGTGGACTTTGCCCAGAGCAGCAAAGGCCAGGCGATTGTGGCGGCCAGTGGGTTTATTGCGCAGCAGGTGCAGGCCATGGCCGTGGAACCGCGCCCGACAATGCCGGATGACTATCAAGCCATCGCTCGGGACGCTCAGCGCTTGACCGTGAATTTTCGTTTCGAAGAAGGCAGCGCCAGCCTGGATAACAAGGCGCGCCAGGATGTGCAGCGGGTGGTGGCGTATCTCAAGGGTCACGACAAGCTGGACAAAAAGGTGACGCTGGTGGGATTCGGCGATACCAAGAACGATCCGCAGCGGGCGGCGCTGCTGTCTAAATTGCGGGCGATGGCGGTGCGACGGGAGTTGGTCAAGAGCGGCGTAGTACTGCGAGATATTCGCGGGTTTGGTGCGCAGATGCCGGTGGCGGCGAATACGGCGGATGAGGGGCGGATCAAAAATCGGCGGGTGGAGGTTTGGGTGTACTGAGGACTGCCGGATCTTCAGTGCCTGATCCTGCCTCATCGGTAGCAAGCCCCCTCCCACAGGTGACCGCGTATCTCCAGTAGGAATACTGTCGAATGTGGGAGGGGGCTCGCCCCCGATTGCAGGCGACGCCGTATTACTGCCCGCTGCGCATCAACTCTTTAGGCACATATTTGCCGATTTCAAACTTGCCGATTGCAGCGCGGTGCACTTCGTCCGGGCCGTCGGCCAGGCGCAGTGTGCGTTGCATCGCGTACATGTAGGCCAGCGGGAAGTCGTTGGAGACGCCTGCGCCGCCGTGGATCTGGATCGCGCGGTCGATGACCTTCAGCGCTACGTTTGGCGCCACCACCTTGATTTGCGCAATCTCGCTTTTCGCCACTTTGTTGCCTGCGGTGTCCATCATGTACGCCGCTTTCAGGGTCAGCAGGCGCGCCATGTCGATCTCCATCCGTGAGTCGGCGATCTTGTCGATATTGCCGCCCAAGCGTGCCAATGGTTTACCGAACGCGGTACGGCTGACCGCGCGTTTGCACATCAACTCCAGCGCACGTTCGGCCATGCCGATGGAGCGCATGCAGTGGTGGATACGGCCTGGGCCAAGACGACCTTGGGCGATTTCAAAGCCGCGACCTTCTCCAAGCAGTACGTTCTCATAGGGCACACGCACGTTGTCGAACAGCACTTCGGCGTGGCCGTGAGGCGCGTCGTCGTAGCCGAACACCGGCAGCGGGCGCACGATTTTCACGCCGGGGGTGTCCACCGGCACCAGGATCATCGAGTGCTGCTGGTGGCGTGGCGCGTCGGGGTTGCTCAGGCCCATGAAGATCAGGATCTTGCAGCGCGGGTCGCAGGCGCCGGAGGTCCACCATTTCTTGCCATTGATCACCCACTCGTCGCCCTGGCGTTCGGCGCGGGCGGCCATGTTGGTGGCGTCCGACGAGGCGACGTCCGGTTCGGTCATGGCGAAGGCCGAGCGAATCTCGCCGCGCAACAGCGGTTCGAGCCAGCGTTGTTTCTGCTCTTCGTTGGCGTAGCGCACCAGTACTTCCATGTTGCCGGTATCCGGTGCCGAGCAGTTGAACGGCTCCGGGCCCAGCAGCGAACGGCCCATGATTTCGGCCAGCGGCGCATATTCGAGGTTGGTCAGGCCGGCGCCCAGTTCGGACTCGGGCAGGAACAGGTTCCACAGGCCTTCAGCTTTAGCCTTGGCTTTCAACTCTTCCATGATGGCGGTGGGCTGCCAGCGGTCGCCTTCGCTGACCTGGCGTTCGAACACCGGCTCGGCCGGGTAAACGTAAGCATCCATAAACGCGGTGACGCGTTCACGCAGTTCCTGAACCTTGGGCGAATAGGCGAAATCCATGAGCAGCTCCCTTCTTTGAGAGGTTGTTTAGGTCATGCAATCGATGCTAGAACAGCGCTCATAATTTACCTAGCCTATTCTCGGCGTGTATTAACATTCATCACCGATATATGATCGGCGTCTCAGCACGCAACAAATCGCCACCTAACAATAAGAGCGCAACCCAATGAATCTGAGCAAGGTCGACCTCAACCTCTTTATCGTCTTCGACGCGATCTACACCGAAGCCAACCTGACCCGCGCCGGTCAGATCGTCGGCATCACCCAGCCGGCGGTGTCCAACGCCCTGGCACGCCTGCGCGAGACCTTCAACGACCCGCTGTTTGTGCGCACCGCTCAGGGCATGGTGCCCACGCCGATGGCGCAGAACATCATCGGCCCGGTGCGCAATGCGCTGTCGTTGCTGCGAGTGTCGGTACAGGAAAGCCGTATCTTCAATCCGCAACAGGCGGCCAAGACCTACCGCATCAGCATGACCGACCTCACCGAAGCGGTGATTCTGCCGGCGCTGTTCCAGCGCCTGCGCCGTCTGGCGCCGACGGTAGTGATCGAAAGTTTCCTGTCCAAGCGCCGCGAAACCACCAAAGAACTGGCCGCCGGGCGCCTGGATTTTGCTGTGGATGCGCCGCTCAACACCGACCCGCAAGTGCGCCACGTCAAGCTGATGGAAGACCGCTACGTGTGCGCCATGCGCAAGGGCCACCCGATGGCGGGCAAGGACAAGCTGACCCTCGACGATTACCTGGGGCTGACCCATATCCACATCTCCAGCCGCCGCAACGGCCTGGGCCATGTCGACCTGGCCTTGGGCAAGATGGGCCTGCAACGCAAGATCGCCCTGCGCTCCCAGCATTACCTGATGGCCTCGCAAGTGCTGCAGCAGACCGACATGGTGATGACCGTGCCCGAACGCTTCGCAAGGCGCCATGAGTTGCACTGGGTCAACCTGCCGGTCAACGATGTGCCTGCGGTGGAAACGCACCTGTACTGGCACGAAAGCACCGACCAGGATCCGGCCAACCGCTGGATGCGTGAGCAGATGATCGAGTTGTGCCAGCAGGTTACGGCCCATGAGAAGAAGCTGGACAAACAACAAGCCTGAGGTTGAAGCGCGTTCCCTGTGGAGGGGGCTTGCCCCCTATGGTCAGCGAAGCTGGCCTTGACGTTTACGTCAACCTGCCATTAGCTTAGCGCCAGGACCTTCTTGAGCGCCGCCATGAGCATCACCTACAGCATCTCCGACCTCGCCCGCGAGCTCGACATCACCACTCGCGCCATACGCTTCTATGAAGAACAAGGCCTGCTGACCCCGGAGCGCCGGGGCCAGGAACGCATCTATTCGGCACGAGACAAGGTCAGCCTCAAGCTGATCCTGCGCGGCAAACGCATCGGTTTTTCCCTGGCCGAATGCCGCGAGCTCATCGAACTCTACGACCCCAGCAGCGGCAACCACATCCAGCTCAACAGCATGCTGGCCAAGATCGCAGAGCGCCGCGAGCAGCTTGAGCAACAGTTGCTGGATATCGAACAGATGAAACTGGAACTGGACACCGCCGAAGAGCGCTGCACCCAGGCCCTCGCGCACACCATGAGCCAGGCTGGCCATTGATCAGAAGGTAACTGCCATGTCCCACCCATCAAATCCACTCCCCTCCCATGTGCGCCTGGTCGAAGTCGGTCCGCGCGATGGGCTGCAGAACGAAGCCCAACCCATCAGCGTGGCCGACAAGGTGCAACTGGTGGACGCCCTCAGCTCGGCGGGTTTGAGCTACATCGAAGTTGGCAGTTTCGTCTCGCCCAAGTGGGTACCGCAGATGGCCGGTTCGGCCGAGGTATTTGCGCAGATCCAGCGTAAGCCCGGCGTGACCTATGGCGCACTGGCACCGAACCTGCGGGGTTTTGAGGCTGCGCTGGCGGCCGGGGTGAAAGAAGTCGCGGTGTTTGCGGCAGCGTCCGAGGCGTTTTCCCAACGCAATATCAACTGTTCCATCAGTGAAAGCCTGGAACGCTTTGCGCCGATCATGGCTGCAGCCCGGCAACATGGCATCAGCGTGCGCGGCTATGTGTCCTGCGTGTTGGGTTGTCCTTACGAAGGCGAGATTGCGCCAGAGCAAGTTGCCGCAGTCGCGCGGGAGTTGTATGCCATGGGCTGCTACGAGGTTTCCCTGGGCGACACCATCGGCACCGGCACGGCGGGCTCAACCCGGCGGCTGTTCGATGTCGTCGGTGTGCAGGTGCCACGGGACAAACTGGCGGGCCACTTCCATGACACCTACGGCCAGGCGGTCGCCAACATCTACGCCAGTCTGCTGGAGGGGATCAGTGTGTTCGACAGCTCTATCGCGGGCCTCGGCGGCTGCCCTTACGCCAAGGGCGCCAGCGGTAACGTTGCCACTGAAGACGTGGTCTACCTGCTCAACGGCCTGGGGATCGACACCGGCATCGACCTGCAAGCATTGATTGCCGCAGGCCTGCAAATCAGCCAGGTCCTGGGCCGCCCTACGGGTTCGCGGGTGGCCAAGGTCCGTAATGCCGTTTGAGTAGAGCAGCCGTGACAATGTGTTACCGCACGACTACACATCGAGTAACACGGGAACATATTTTGTCGAACTTTGCGTAAGCCAAATCCGAACAAAAAACTAACCAGCTGATTTTAAAGGGTTTTTAAAAGTTGGCACGGCTTCTGCTATCTCTATGGCATAACAAGAATAAAAAGCGCCAAACCTAATAAAAATAAGACGAAACGACTCTGACATAACAAAAACAACACGGCAGAGACGCAGCTAACAGATTTTTTTGGAGAAGATGTGCTTCGCAGGGTACGGCTCGCCGAAACCCGCAACCGGTTAGAGAAAAATAAAACTACCTCAGGTAGCTACCCACTGGTTGGATCGGTCACGAAGAAGCAGGTCAGCGCTCAAAAAAATACGTTTGCTCTTGACCCCGCATGGGGGTCGCTAAAAACAGCGGTAAAAGGGTCACGGCTACCAAAAACAACAACAGGCCGCCCTTCAATAATAAAAAAGAGCACGCAACGACAAATTAAAGGGGACCCTCGGGTCCCCTTTGTGCTTTCTGCACATGGCCTTTTCAGACCTCTGTCCCCTGCTCCGCGGCGGCGTTGTTGAGCACCGACCGCGTCAGTGTGCGCATGGCCTGTTCTTCTTGCTCCCACTGCGCCACGCGCAGCAGGTTGAACTGCTCGATATAGAACGCACTTTGCATCGAACCATCCACCAGAATCTCTTCCCTGGGCTTACCCAGCACAGTCATCAGGTTATCGACCAATTCGGTGTGTGTTGCCTGCCACTGCGCCCTGTCCGGCGCGCTATCCTCCAGCGCCTGCCAGTCCGAGACCGCTTCGAGCGCCTCGCCCCTGGCCCGGTTCAGCGCGGTACCGGGCGCCGTCAAAGCCTCAAGCTCCTGAGGGTAGCGAGTGCGCAAGTGCTGTTGCCAGAAACGCCGCTCGGCAAAAAACGCTGACTCATCCGCAACCATCCGCTCATTCGCGAGCACCTGCGTATAGGCCTGGTCGAGTGCTGCCGGGCTTACATTGGCTTGCTGGGGAAACAACATGCCGCGGGATTTGACGGGCAGGTCCAGCCGGTCCGCCAGACCGACCCGATAGGCCAGGATGACTTCGACCTGCTCGGTGAACCCAGGCCCTCGCGCCTCGACGTCCCGTTGCGCAAGGGTGTCCACCAGATGCAGGCGAAACAGTTTTTTCGCGGTGCTGATCAGTGCGCCCTCCGCGTGCGCATCCCCCGCTTGTGCCAGGGCCCTTGCGCCGATCAGTTCCCTTTCAAGGTTCATGAACTCCACCGTGGTGCCATCGCCACAGGTGACTCGATCATCTGCGGTGCTGAAGAGCGTTTCGCGGATGTCTTGACTTTGCTGTGCTGCTTCCAGCATGTCCCACACCCGCGCCGCCAGGGCTGCACGGGTGTTGGATGAGGCATATTCGGCGCTGCGTGTGGTGTCGGCCAGTACCGTGAAGAACGGCGCCGAGTCGGCACTGGCACTCAGGTCATCCCACAGGATCCCGCGCTCGGCCTGCAGCGCCGTCGGTGTATCGGCCAGCCAGAGTACCCGCGCTTCGTCAGCGGTGACATGGTCTGCCCATTGCGCCTGATTCACCGGAAACTCACCGGGAAGGCGCACCCGGGTAGCCTCCGAAAAGGGGTTGTCATGCACAGAGATCCGTTCCAGATGCTGGAACGCGTACTCCGGCAGTGTCGTGAGCCGATTGGTATGCAGGTCGATCCGCGCCAGTTGAGTCAGTTGCTCGACGCCCGCCGGGAAACGAGTGGTCCCGGTATCGCTCAGATACAGCTGGTTCAGACTGCGCATGTTGCGCACGTCGGCGGTCCATCCCAGGTTGCGATTGCCGGAGAGGTTTAGAATCTTGAGGCCATGCATGGCTTCCAGGCGCGCTCGGCTTTGCTCGGTCAGGCGAATATCGTTGCGGCTCAGGTTGAGCTTGGTCAGCCCAACGCCCGCATTGGCGAACTCCGGCAGTTGAGTGAGGTTGTTCTCACGCATGTCCAGCCAGCGCAAACCGCCGAAGGACTGCAGAAACGGCAGGGAGCTGTCCGACAGCCCCATGCGCCGTAAAGTCAGGCGGCCCACGTGGTCCATATTGGCGCTGAGCTGCGGAAGCTCGTCGATGACTTCACCAGACAGATCCAGGACATGCCCGATAGACGTGCCATCCGCCGCGAACGCCGTAGCCGACTCGCGCTGCCAGGCGTATCGCACGGTCGCGCTGACCCGACGCCTGGCGCTGCGGTAACCGGGCTCACCTTGTTGCTGCCAGGCGACCAATTCCCGGTCAAGCTGTGCGAACTCTTGTTCAAGCTGATTGAGCCTGGCCACCAGCGCCGCACTGCCACGGCCTTGCAACCCCAGCATCTCGACCACCGCCTCGATGGATTTCGACGGGTACAGCATCATTGCTTTCATCACGCACACCGAGGGCCATTGCTGCGCGCCGCCCACCGGGCTGAGCGGGTAGCCGATGCGCCCGTCGGCCAGGCGCATGGGCGACTTGAACCCCGGCTTGATCGCTTGCAGGCGCAGGGCTTGGCGGCTCGCCTGTTCGCTCAACGGCTGAGTGGTGATCTGTGCCTTCAAGGTCGGCGTCGATTCGCGTATTCGCGGCATGTCGAGGCCCTGATCCTCGGTGGCCACCAGCAGCGCGCTGTAGAACGCGTCTTTATCGGCACGATGGTACGAAGCCACTTGCGGTTCGCGGTACACCGCCCATTCCTTCATGCTGACGCGCACAAGGCGCCGCTGTCGCGGGGCGTCCGCACGGCCTATGCGGTCCAGCACCGGCCCGTCATAGGTGCCTGCACGCAACTCGATGCCGACACCGTCGAGGCGGCCGGGCAGCGCCGCCAGCTTGTGCAGCGCCAGGTGTACGCCATCCATGGTCAATTCACTGTCAAACAGCATGTCGGTATGCGCACGCATGACCCGTGCTTTTTGCAGGTAACAACGAGCCTCTTCGGCCAGACGCAGGGGCAACCGGGATGTGCTGTCCAGGTGCACCAACTCCTCGGGGCTGGCGTGGTTGGCCAGCTCCTCGGCGGCGAGCCGGGGCAGTCCGGGGAAGCTGTCCTGGATCAGCTGTGCATGAGTATTACTGGGCCTATCACCGGCCAAAACCTCCTCGCGGTACAGCTTGCCCTGGGTGTTCTTCGCCACCTCCAGCAACCGGTCACGGTACCTGAGTGCTCTCGCCTCGGGCGTACGCTGCGCGGGCATCATAAGCTGCGCCTTTGCCTCCAAGTCTTCTCGGCTTGCCGGCCGGGGAATGGGATCGCCTTCCTCGTCCGTCAGCCCACCAAAATCCAGGCGAGTACGGAGATCGTGCAGCACGGCCTCTTCGTCGAGCAGTTGACGGATTTCAGGCTCACTCAATTGTTTGAGAAAAGCTGGCAGCAACATGCCACTGTCGGTCTGCTCGGCATCAAGCTTCACCACCTGGCTGCGCGTCCTGACCCGGTCAGAACGCCAGGTCAGATTGCCTTCGGCATCAAAGATCACCAGCACCCTGGATTTTGGCCACAGGCCGTTGTCCACCAGCAATTTCAATTGCAAGGTCGCGTCGACCCGGCCGAACACCTGCGGATCATCGCTGCTCAACTGGTCGATAAACGCCTGGTGCTTGCCCGCCAACTCAAAGCGCCGCAGTGTTTCGCTGAATATCGGTGGCGGCAGTTGCTGCTCGACATAGATACGGCGCAGTTCATCATCGGACACCCCGCTGATCAGCCGAAGCTGCTCCAACTGGTCATCGCTCAGGCGCTCGACACGGGGGCCCATACGGCGCAACAAGGTTGTGCGATCCCAACTCAAAGGCTGTTCAAACTCGTGCACCCACGCGCCTTCGCCGTTATGCCGGATACGCGGTGCATAACGCGTGTCACCTTCGGGATGGATCAGTGTGAAGGCATTGCGGCCCCGTGCGGCCTGGACTTCATAGTGGCCGCCACCTGCAGCCGGCAAGTACAGGCGCCCCTCGTGGGGATAGAGTCCATCGGACTGCGGTACAAGACCGGCCGGCAATGTAACCTGATGCTTGTAGGCACCCGGGCTGAAGTCATACAGACGTGGTCGCCCACCCATCTGGACATGCACCAGCCGTCTGACCAATGCGGTGTCCTTCAATACCGTCAGCGCCTTGGGGACCGCCAGCCCCGCCACATTCAGCGCCACCGCCGAGAGATGCGCCCAGGCCTGGTGCGTGTCGCCGTCGGACCATGACTCAAGGCCCTCACACACCTCGCGAGCCATCTGTATCGCCCCCACTACCAGCATCACTTCACCGAGCACCGGCACCACGAACGCCGCCAGATTAAGAATATCCAGGGCCTTGCTGCCCCAGGACCAGAGCCAGGCATTGTAGGTTCGCGTAGTGATGTCGTCGGTCGAGACCGCGCCGGCACTGGCGTTGTTCATGATCGAACGCACGCGCTGCAGCGCGCTGTCGTACCACACGTCTTTCCAGACCTTGCCGTAGTCCCCCTGGCGCTGGACCGGCGTCCTTTTGCTTGCATCAAAATCATCGCTGAAGCTGTACCCCTCTTCAGGGTCAAGCAACATTTTAAGCTTGGCAAAAAAATCATTCTGCTCGGCCAGTGGCACAAATTGGCTGAAGAACGTGCGGTACTTCGCGCGGCACAGGCGCAGGGTCAGTGCTTCGGTGAAAGCGCCCACGTTGTCATAGGCCTTTAGCGGATAAAGCGGATCGCCGGGTATGTAAACCATGCACGGCCGAGGCACGATCTCGGAGTTGACCAGGTACTGCTCCATCACCCGCGGGCCGATGATCAGGATGCTGTCCAGCTCCAGCCCCAGCAGCCGAAATCGACAGAACGCGACATCATCACCCGCCCATTTGCGTCCAACCGGGTCGATCAGGATCTGTTTGATCAGCGCATGCTGAGACGGGTCGATATCCGCCTTCATCAAGGCGATCTCAGCGGCCAGTTCCAGTTGGTTTCGATGGCTGGTGATCAGCGTGCTGTAGAGCTTTCCGGGCGGCGCGTCTGGCACCGCGTTTATGTGCGCATTGATCGTGGTACGCACGTGTTCGAAGTATGACTTGCCCAGGTCAAGCTCCCGGCACAACTGGGCAAAACGATAGGCGTCAATGTCCAGTTTTTGCGCCTGGACACTCCACACAGAATGAATGACGCGTACGCGGTAGCTGTGAAAGTTGTAACAGGTGATCAGGTGGCAATCACCGCACACCGGTGCGGTGGCCTCACTCGCAGTGAAGTTATTCAGCGCCGCTTCAAGCAGGCTCAGGCCTTTATAGAAATAAAACTCGGGCGCCAGTGCATGCTCGCTGTCGGGTTCCAACTCAGCGGGTCCGGGGTTGCATGTGGTGTTCGCCATCTTGCGCGCATAGAACACCTGGCGAACGTCCAGGCGTTTACCGAACGTTTTCTCGATGGCGGCAACCAGTAATGGCTCGGCGTAGTCCGCCGGATTTTGCAGCGAACCAAGCAACTGATCGAGCTGGTTCAGCGAGCGCCGACTGCGCTCGTGAACCTTCTTGAGCCGCTCCTTGGCTGGCGCTTGCGCCTGTTTGTACCAATCCGGAATACGCAGGCCCACGGCGGTCAGTTCGGTTTTACGCGCGTCTACTGCATCGGTGTACCACCCGGGCGTGTTGTCGCGGATTACCGTGACGTGAGGGCCCTGATCCTCCTCAATGTCAGGTGTGGCTGGGTCTGTCATGTGCATCGCCTTCAGATAGCGGAATATCCCGCCACTCTAGGCAATGGGCCCCATACCGAAGCGGTAGCCATGCACCGCGTTTCAGGCGTCGCCCTGCAGCTCCTGGAGACTGATTTCGCGCATCCTGAACTTCTGGATCTTACCCGTCACCGTCATCGGGAACTCCTCCACAAACTTGAAATGCCGAGGCGTCTTGAAGTGCGCTATGCGGTCCTTGCACCACGCCTGCAACTCCAGCGCATTGGCCACATGGCCAGGGTGGAACTTGATCCAGGCGACAATTTCTTCGCCGTAGCGCGCATCGGGAATGCCGATGATCTGCACGTCAGCCACTGCCGGATGGGTGAAGAAGAACTCTTCCAGCTCCCGCGGGTACACGTTTTCGCCGCCGCGAATGATCATGTCCTTGTTGCGCCCGGCAATGCACACGTAACCGTGTTCATCCATGCTGGCCAGGTCGCCGGTGTGCATCCAACCGGCGTCGTCAATGGCCTCTCGGGTGCCTTCGGGGTTGTTCCAGTAGCCGAGCATCACGCTGTAGCCACGGGTGCACAGTTCGCCGATCTGGCCGCGTGCAACGGTGTTGCCCGCCTCGTCGATGATCTTGTTTTCCAGTTGCGGCTGGGTGCGACCGACAGTGGTCACGCGGCGTTCCAGGTCGTCATTGGCGCCGGTCTGCAGCGACACCGGGCTGGTTTCGGTCATGCCGTAGGCAATCTGTACTTCGCCCATGTGCAGTTCGCTGATGACCCGGCGCATCACTTCAATGGGGCACGTGGCGCCGGCCATGATGCCGGTGCGCAGGGTGGACAGGTCAAAGTCGGCGCGGCCCGGATGATCGAGCATGGCGATGAACATGGTGGGCACGCCATACAAGCCGGTGGCGCGCTCTTCGGCGACGGCGGTGAGGGTCAGCAGCGGGTCAAAGCCATCATTGGGGTAGATCATGGTGGTGCCGTGAGTGATGCAGCCCAGGTTGCCCATCACCATGCCGAAACAGTGGTACAGCGGCACCGGGATCACCAGACGATCCTGCGCGGTGAGGCCCAGGCTTTCGCCGACCATGTAACCATTATTGAGTATGTTGTGATGACTGAGGGTGGCGCCTTTGGGGAAACCGGTGGTGCCGGAGGTGTATTGAATGTTGACCGGTTGATCGAAGTGCAGGCTGGCCTGGCGCGCGTGAAGTTGCTCGGGCGCAACGCCGGCGCCGAGGTTCGCCAGTTGCGACCAAGGCATAAACCCCGCGGGCGGCTCGGGGTGAAGGCTGATCAGGCCGCGCAGGTCGGGGTTCAGTTCCTGCAACATAGCGTGGTAATCGGAGGTCTTGAACGAACCGGCACACACCAGCCATTGGCAGCCGGATTGCTTGAGCACGTAGGCAAGCTCGCTGCTGCGATACGCGGGGTTGATGTTGACCAGGATCACTCCGAGCTTGGCGCTGGCGATCTGGCTGATGCACCACTCCGCGCAATTGGGCGCCCAGATGCCCAGGCGATCGCCGGTCTGCATGCCCAATGCGAGGAACGCGCGGGCATGCAGTTCAACCGTCTCGGCCAATTGCTGCCAGGTATAACGACGTTGCTGATGAAGCACTACCAGCGCTTCGCCCTGAGGGTATTGCGCGACGGTGCGATCGAAGGCCTGGCCAATGGTCATGGCCAACAAGGCCTTGTCCTGAGCGCCACGGCTATAGCTCGGCTGCGGTTGATCCATAACGACCCCTGTTGTCTTTTTTGTAGGTTGACGTAAACGTAAACTACGATTGACAGCACCACAACGCAAGCTTACGTTAACGTAAAGGTGAGCGCCCTCCTCTGATGAGCCCTCCATACAACAACAACGCTGATATTTAAGGTGCCTGTCCATGAGTTACCCGTCCCTGAACTTCGCCCTCGGTGAAACCATCGACATGCTGCGCGACCAGGTGCAGTCCTTCGTGGCCAAGGAGATCGCGCCTCGCGCGGCTCAGATCGACAGTGACAACCTGTTCCCCGCCGACCTGTGGCGCAAGTTCGGTGACATGGGCCTGCTGGGCATTACCGTGGCCGAAGAATACGGCGGCGCCGGCCTGGGTTACCTGGCCCATGTGGTGGCCATGGAGGAGATCAGCCGTGGTTCGGCGTCTGTAGCGCTGTCCTACGGCGCACACTCGAACCTGTGCGTGAACCAGATCAACCGCAACGGTAATCACGAACAGAAACTCAAATACCTGCCCCAACTGATCAGTGGCGAACACGTCGGCGCTCTGGCCATGAGCGAGCCGAACGCCGGGTCCGATGTGGTCTCTATGAAACTGCGCGCCGACAAGCGCGGCGACCGCTACGTGCTCAACGGCAGCAAGACTTGGATCACCAATGGTCCCGACGCCAACACCTACGTGATCTATGCCAAGACCGACCTGGAAAAAGGCCCTCACGGCATCACTGCGTTTATCGTCGAGCGCGACTGGAAGGGTTTCAGCCGCAGCAGCAAATTCGACAAGCTGGGTATGCGCGGCTCCAACACCTGCGAACTGTTTTTCGATGACGTCGAAGTGCCCGAGGAAAACATCCTCGGGGTGCTCAACGGCGGCGTAAAAGTACTGATGAGCGGCCTCGATTACGAGCGTGTGGTGCTGTCCGGCGGCCCTACCGGGATCATGCAGGCCTGCATGGACCTGATCGTTCCCTACATCCACGACCGCAAGCAGTTCGGCCAGAGCATCGGCGAATTCCAGCTGATCCAGGGCAAGGTCGCCGACATGTACACCCAACTCAACGCCAGCCGCGCCTACCTCTACGCCGTGGCCCAGGCCTGCGAGCGCGGCGAAACCACGCGAAAGGACGCGGCCGGGGTGATCCTCTACAGCGCCGAACGCGCCACGCAAATGGCCCTGGACGCGATCCAGATTCTCGGCGGCAACGGCTACATCAATGAATTCCCCGCCGGCCGCCTGCTGCGCGACGCCAAACTGTATGAAATCGGCGCCGGCACCAGTGAGATTCGGCGGATGCTGATCGGTCGTGAACTCTTCAACGAAACTCGCTGAAGGAGCGCCCCATGGCCACCTTGCACACTCAACTCAACCCGCGTTCGGCGGAGTTTGCCGTCAACAGCGCGGCGATGCGCCAACAGGTCGACGCCCTGCACACCTTGCTCGCCCATGTGCAACAAGGCGGCGGCGCCAAGGCGCAGGAGCGGCACACCTCACGTGGCAAATTGCTGCCCCGTGAGCGCATCAATCGCCTGCTCGATCCGGGCTCGCCGTTCCTTGAACTCAGCCAATTGGCCGCCCATCAGGTGTACGGCGAAGACGTGCCTGCAGCCGGGGTAATCGCCGGGATCGGTCGCGTGGAAGGCGTCGAATGCATGATCGTCGCCAACGACGCAACGGTGAAAGGCGGTTCGTATTACCCACTGACCGTGAAAAAGCACCTGCGCGCCCAGACCATCGCCGAGCAGAACCGCCTGCCGTGTATCTACCTGGTGGACTCCGGCGGCGCCAACCTGCCGCGCCAGGATGAAGTATTCCCCGACCGCGAGCACTTCGGGCGGATCTTCTTCAACCAGGCCAATATGAGCGCCCAAGGCATCCCACAGATTGCGGTAGTGATGGGCTCGTGCACAGCCGGTGGCGCCTATGTCCCCGCCATGGCGGACGAAGCGATCATGGTGCGCCAGCAGGCCACCATCTTCCTTGCCGGCCCACCGCTGGTAAAAGCCGCCACGGGTGAAGTGGTCAGCGCTGAAGACCTCGGTGGGGCCGATGTGCACTGCAAGATATCCGGCGTGGCCGACCAATATGCCGACAGCGACGAACACGCCCTGGCCCTGGCCCGACGCAGTGTGGCCAACCTCAATTGGCGCAAGCAGGGCCAGTTGGTGCAACGCGCGCCAGTGGCGCCGTTGTACAGCAGCGATGAGCTGTACGGCGTGATCCCGGCGGATGCCAAGCAGCCATTCGATGTGCGCGAAGTGATCACACGGTTGGTGGACGGTTCGGTGTTCGATGAATTCAAGGCGCTGTTCGGCACAACACTGGTGTGCGGTTTTGCGCACTTGCACGGCTACCCGATTGCGATCCTGGCCAACAACGGGATTCTGTTTGCCGAGGCGGCGCAAAAAGGCGCGCACTTTATCGAATTGGCCTGCCAGCGCGGGATTCCACTGCTGTTTTTGCAGAACATCACCGGCTTTATGGTCGGCCAGAAATACGAAGCCGGCGGCATCGCGAAGCATGGCGCCAAGCTGGTCACCGCCGTGGCCTGCGCCAAGGTGCCGAAGTTCACGGTGATCATCGGCGGCAGTTTCGGCGCCGGTAACTACGGCATGTGCGGCCGCGCCTACGACCCGCGTTTTTTGTGGATGTGGCCCAACGCACGCATCGGGGTCATGGGCGCCGAGCAGGCCGCCGGCGTGTTGGTGCAGGTCAAGCGTGAGCAGGCCGAGCGTGCGGGCAATGCATTCAGTGCTGAAGAAGAGGCCGCGATCAAGCAGCCGATCCTCGATCAGTACGAAACCCAGGGCCACCCCTACTACTCCAGCGCGCGCCTGTGGGACGACGGTGTCATCGATCCGCAGCAGACCCGCGAGATGCTCGCCCTTGCGCTGTCCGCCTCCCTGAACGCCCCTATCGAGCCGAGCCGCTTCGGCGTGTTCCGCATGTAATCGGAGCTGTACCCATGAGCGATTTCAACACCCTCGAACTGATCACCGACAGCCGTGGCTTCGCCACCCTGTGGCTCAGTCGTGAAGCCAAGAACAACGCGTTCAATGCCGAAATGATCCGCGAATTGATCATTGCTCTCGACCAGGTGCAAGGCGATCCATCCCTGCGTTTTTTGCTGCTGCGCGGGCGCGGCAAGCACTTCAGTGCCGGCGCGGACCTGGCCTGGATGCAGCAGTCGGCCGAGTTGGATTACCACACCAACCTCGACGACGCCCGCGAACTGGCAGAGCTGATGTACAACCTGGCCAAGCTGAAAATCCCAACCTTGGCCGTGGTGCAAGGCGCAGCCTACGGTGGCGCCCTCGGGTTGATCAGTTGCTGCGACATGGCGATCGGCGCCGATGACGCGCAGTTCTGCCTGTCGGAAGTGCGCATTGGCCTGGCGCCGGCGGTGATCAGTCCGTTCGTGGTGCAGGCCATCGGCGAACGCGCGGCGCGCCGGTATGCTCTGACGGCCGAACGCTTTGGTGGCCAACGTGCGCGAGACATCGGTTTGCTAGCCGAAAGCTACCCGGCCGGTGAGCTGGATACCCAGGTCGAGCAGTGGATTGCCAACCTGTTGCAAAACAGCCCGGCAGCGATGCGCGCGAGTAAAGATTTGCTGCGTGAAGTGGGCAACGGCGCTCTCACCCCAGCACTGCGCCGCTACTGCGAAAACGCAATTGCACGGATTCGCGTCAGTGCCGAGGGGCAGGAAGGATTGAGGGCGTTCCTGCAAAAAAGGTCACCGAGCTGGCAATCCCAGGAGCCGCGCCCATGAGTACACTGACGACCCTGCTGGTAGCCAACCGAGGTGAGATTGCCTGCCGGGTGATGCGCACCGCCAAAGCAATGGGCCTGACAACCGTGGCCGTGCACAGCGCCATCGACCGCGATGCGCGGCACAGTCGCGAGGCGGATATTCGCGTGGACCTGGGCGGCAGCAAGGCCACGGAAAGTTACCTGCAAATCGATAAGATCATCGCGGCCGCCCACGCCAGCGGTGCCCAAGGGATTCATCCGGGCTACGGCTTTTTATCGGAAAACGCCGGTTTTGCCCGGGCGATTGAAGCCGCCGGCCTGATCTTCCTCGGCCCGCCCGCCTCGGCCATCGACGCCATGGGTAGCAAATCCGCCGCCAAGGCGCTGATGGAAACCGCTGGTGTGCCGTTGGTGCCGGGTTATCACGGCGAAGCCCAAGACCTGGAAACCTTCCGCGCCGCCTGCGAACGTATTGGTTATCCGGTGCTGCTAAAAGCCACAGCGGGCGGCGGTGGCAAGGGCATGAAGGTGGTTGAGCACGTCGACCAACTCGCCGAAGCATTGGCCTCCGCCCAGCGTGAAGCACTGTCGTCGTTTGGCAACGGCCAGATGCTGGTGGAGAAATACCTGCTCAAGCCGCGCCATGTGGAGATCCAGGTATTTGCCGATCAACAGGGGCACTGCCTCTACCTCAATGAACGCGATTGCTCGATCCAGCGTCGGCACCAGAAGGTCGTCGAGGAAGCGCCAGCGCCGGGGCTGAGTGTTGAACAGCGCAAAGCCATGGGCGAAGCCGCCGTGCGTGCCGCCCAGGCCATCGGCTACGTTGGCGCCGGTACCGTGGAGTTTTTGCTGGATGCGCGCGGCGAGTTCTTCTTTATGGAAATGAACACGCGGCTGCAAGTAGAACACCCGGTGACCGAGGCCATCACCGGCCTGGATCTGGTGGCTTGGCAGATTCGTGTCGCCCAGGGCGAAGCGCTGCCGATCAGCCAGGAACAGGTGCCACTGATCGGCCATGCGATTGAAGTGCGCTTGTATGCCGAGGACCCGGCCAATGACTTCTTGCCCGCCACTGGGCACTTGGCGCTGTACCGCGAATCCGCGTCGGGCCCGGGGCGTCGGGTGGACAGCGGCGTTGGGCAAGGGGACAGCGTTTCGCCGTTCTACGACCCGATGCTCGGCAAGTTGATTGCCTGGGGCGAGGACCGTGAGCAGGCACGTCTGCGATTGCTGGGTATGCTCGATGAGTTTGCCGTCGGCGGGATCAAGACCAACCTGGGCTTCCTGCGGCGCATCATTGGCCATCCCGCATTTGCGGCGGCCGAACTGGATACCGGATTTATTCCGCGTTATCAGGATGAGTTGCTGCCCGTGCCCGGTGAGTTGAGCGATGAGTTCTGGCAGGCGGCGGGTTCGGCGTTTATGCAGAGCTTGCCGGCGGGTGAAGGGCCTTGGGCGGACACCCGTGGGTTTCGTGCCGGGCTACCCGCCGAGGTTTCCCTGCACTTGAGCTGTAATGGGCAGGATCGCCGAGTGACAGTGGGCGAAGATGTTCCGCGACTGTGCGGGGAGCGCCTGCTGATCGACCATCACGGCGTGCGTCATTCACATCTGGCAGTACGTCGCGAGGGCACCCTGTTCTTGCGTTGGGATGGCGAGATGCATGGCGTGAGCCTGTTCGACCCAATTGCCGCCGTCGAGGCCAACCAGTCTCATCAAGGTGGCCTTACAGCGCCGATGAACGGCAGCATTGTGCGAGTGCTGGTGGAAGTCGGCCAAGCGGTTGAAGCCGGTACGCAATTGGTGGTGCTCGAAGCGATGAAGATGGAGCACAGCATCCGCGCGCCCAAGGCCGGAGTGGTCAAGGCGCTGTTCTGCCAGGAAGGCGAAATGGTTGCCGAAGGTTGCGCGCTGGTGGAACTCGAAACCGCTGATTAGAACTTCGCCGTGGCCTGCACGACGACGCCAAGGATGCGGCAATCCTTGGTGAACAGCCGTTTCGGGTAGGTAGGGTTGAGCGGCACCAGGTAGAGCTCGCCGCTCTCTTCCATCAACTGGCGGAAGGTCGCCTGGGGGCTGTCTGCCCATTGGGCGACCACCAGCCTGCCGGGTTGTGCGGCGATTGCGGGATCCACCAGAATCATCATGCCCGCAGCGATGCTCAGGCCACTAAGCGCAGTCATGGCGTCCCCCGTCACGGGCAGCCAAAAGGCATCTCCGTGGGCATGGTAGTCCGACAGCTCGAAGCCCGCGGCGCCATAAGCGGGGCGCTCTTCGCGCACTTCGCACAGGCCCCTCCACTCGCTGACCGGGTAGCGAAAATACGGTGTGTACTGTTTAGCCTGAATGGGGACTTCGTCGGTTTTCTCACGCACCTCCTGCACCACTTCCAGGTAGCCCAGCCCCAACTCTTCCAGGACCCGGTTCATGTCTGCCAGGCTCGGCACGCGCCGCTTGTTGAGCCAATGGCCCACACCGCCCTGGGACATGCCCAAGCGTTCAGCCAGCTCACCCTGTGTGACCTTGCGGTCTTTCATGTTGGCCTTGACCAACGCTATCCAGTTATCCATGGCGCCAGACAATACGGCAGGTATTTTTCAGGGCAATAAACAGTTTGTAGTAATCCATAAAACGACATAAATACGATACGTACTATTATCAGGCTCAAGGTTTTCGACACCCACACAGAGTACCGCCCCTTATGACAACGAGCCCGTATCTCCTGCCTGAAGCCACCAAGAGTGACGACGTTTACAACCTGCGCAGCAGCGGTGCTGCCCAGAGGGCGCTGGACTTTTACTTGAAAGAAAATATGTCAGCACCCGTCCCGGACGAAGGTTTTTTCACACTCAAACCGGGCATCAGTCAGGAAGAAGCGCTGGTGCACGCCTCAGAGCTGTTGCGCAGCGCCGCCGCTACGGCCTATGAATCGGCGAGCAGCCATCAAGGCAATCAGCGCGACCTGGCGTTTTCAGTGGTGTATTTGATTGATATGGCGAAGGCGATGATAGAGCGGTCGCTGCAGGCATCGGAGGCTCAGACGAACGCGTAAGAGGCGCGAAGGAAAATATTTCTATCACAGGGATAAAAACATTTGACTTGCAAATGATAATGATTATTATTGGGCTCAGCTGATCGCGAGATCAGTCGATAAACCAAGGGACCTTAGGTCGGACTCTTGGAATATCTCCTCATCAGGCTAATCACGGTTTTTGACCCGGCTCTTTGGCCGGGTCTTTTTTTTGCCAGTTTCCCTGGCGTGGCTTCAGGCTAATGAAGACTGTGTGTTGCTCGATGGCGCGCATGGTAGCAAAAGACCATCGCCAAAAGAAAGTCAGTCGGGCGCTCTGGCTCAGATCTCTGCGAAATAGCGCTTGAGAATCAATCTCATAGATTTTAAGCTGCGGCAGCGTCACGGATGACGCCCCCCTTCTCGCAACAATTTTGCGTCCAGTCTTTACCAGACTCCTGTGTAATATAGTCGTCACAACACTCATATTCAGGCAACCAGACTATGACCGTGGCCTTGACTTCCATCAAGATCAGCACCGACTTCGACAGTGGCAATATCCAAGTACTCGACGCCAGCGATGCATACCATTTGTTGCTGGCAATTCGACCCGATACCCGCAGCCACCATTTCCAATGGTTCCACTTCAAGGCCGAAGGCATGCACGTGGGCCACACCCACACCTTTCGCCTGAGCAACGCGGGTGGCTCCTCGTATAAGCACGCCTGGAGCGGCTACCACGCTGTCGCGTCTTATGATCACGTCAACTGGTTCCGAGTACCAACGCGCTTCGACGGAGAGATCCTGCACATCAGCCTCGAAACCCGCGAGAAACATGCCTGGTTCGCCTACTTTGAGCCCTACAGCCGTGAACGCCATGATCGGCTGATAGAGCTGGCGCTGAAATACGCCGGCACTCAACTGCTGGCGACCGGTAAAAGCGTCGAAGGCCGCGATATCCAACTGCTGCGCCGTGGCAAAGGCGGCGAAGGCCGTCGCAACATCTGGATCATCGCCCAGCAGCACCCCGGCGAACACATGGCCGAATGGTTCATGGAAGGCATCATCGAGCGCCTGCAACAGGACGGCGATGCCGAGATGAAAAAACTCCTGGCCGTTGCCGACCTGTACCTCGTGCCGAACATGAACCCCGACGGTGCCTTCCACGGTCACTTGCGCACCAACGCCATGGGGCAGGACCTCAATCGTGCCTGGCAAAGCGCCAGCCAGGAGATCAGTCCAGAAGTACTGTTCGTGCAGCAACAGATGGAAGAGTACGGTGTGGACCTGTTCCTCGATATCCACGGTGACGAAGAAATCCCCTACGTGTTCACCGCCGCCTGCGAAGGCAACCCGGGCTATACCCCGCGTATCGAAGCGCTGGAAAAACACTTCCGCCGCCACTTGAGCGCGCTGACCCGAGACTTCCAGACCACACATGGCTACACCCGCGACTTGCCGGGCGAAGCCAATATGACCCTGGCGTGCAATGCAGTCGGCGAAAAATACGACTGCCTGTCCCTGACCCTGGAAATGCCATTCAAGGACAACGACGACGCCCCCAACCCGAAAACCGGTTGGTCGGGTGAGCGGTCCAAGCAATTGGGCAAGGATGTGTTGAGTACCGTGGCCGATATCGTCACGGTCCTGCGCTAACGCCCCTGCCCTCAGCCGGCATCAGTCCCTGGTGCCGGTCATGCTCTGCAACACCCCGTCACGCCGAATCAGTCCATGGAACAACGCCGCCGCCAAGTGCACCAGCACCGTGAAAAACAGCAGGTAAGCCAGATACCCATGGGCCTTGCGCAGCAGCGCAAACAGCGGCGCGTTAGCCGCCACGAGCGCCGGCAACTGCACCGAACTGCTGAGCATTACCGGATCACCTGCCGCCGAGATCATCGCCCAGCCCAGCAGCGGCAATACCAGCATCAACCCATACAGCACCAGATGGGATGCCTTGGCCGCCAGCACTTGCCACTGCGGTAAGTCAGACGGTAACGGCGGCTGACGGGTGGAAAAACGCACCACCAATCGCACGATCACCAACGCCAGGATCGCAATCCCCAGCGGCTTGTGCAGGTGGATCAACCACTCATGCCGCTCCGACACCGACGCCGCCAGCCCCGCGCCGATAAACAACATGGCGATGACCATCAGCGCCATCAACCAGTGCAGCAGACGTGCCAGGGGCGCAAAAAACCGAGGGTGGGCATTCATGGTTTCGACTCCTGAGGGGCACTGTGCAACGGGCCGACTTCACCGGCACGGCGCAGGTACGAACTGGCATACGCCGCCGAGCGGGCGGCCAGCAGCGGATCATTTGAGGCTTCGATGCCGCTGGGCAGAATCAGCGGGTCAAAGTTGATGTCGCGGCAATCACCGTCGGCCTGGGGTTGGCTGCTTTGCAGCACCAGGGTGCCGGCGTTCAACACTTTGTGCTCGCCGGTCCAGCTCTTGCTCGCATCGTCGAGTGGGTCGCCGGGGTTGGCCAGGGTGATGTTCAACTGCCAACGCAATGGCCCTGACGCCAGGCGCTGCGCCAAGTCTTTCTCAAGGAAGTCAGCACCGGCCGGCGCAGTATCCCCCGCCGCGTCCTGGCTCTGCGGCACCACGCCCCAGCGCACGGCCTGGCGCTTGCCATCGGCGCTCACCAGGTAAAACGCGTTGATGCCGTTATAGGTTTCGGTGGCGTAACTGGCCGATGGCTTGGCGGTCTTGACCCACGCCAAAAACGGCGCCGTCTCGGGATGCGCGGCAAAAAACGCCGGCATATTCGCCGGGTTCGGCTTGCCGGTGGCCGGATCGGGCGCACCCGCTTTGAGCATCTGGTAGAACGCCTCGGGCGTGCCTACCGGGAACACAGGCATGCTGTTCATACCCGTGCGCCATTGCTGGCCGTTGGATTGGTTGAACTGCACGGCGAAGCTGCGGATCGGCACACTGCTGTCCGGTGCATATGGGTTACCACTGGGCAACGCAAACCGGCCGACCAGGGGCGTCTTGGCCTCGCTGAACACCTGGGCACTGGAGTACGCACGGGCTTCGGGGCTGCTCTCAAAATACCCGGCCACGCACACGCCCTTGGCATGGTTACGGCGAAAACCAGGGTGCACGCCGTTGTTCGTTTCCAGGGCATTGACCAAGGTTTTCGGCCGCAGCCGCTGTGGGTCGAGCGTGCCGTTGACGTAGGCAAATGCCCCAGCAACGACAGCAACTACGGCCCCAATACCGGCGAGTCGCGCAATCAGGCTCGCAGTGCTCAACGCAGGACGGGGCGGTGATGAGTGATCTACCATGAACAAACTCCAGGGCCAGAGGCCTTAGGGGGTGAAACTTAAGGTCGGAGCATTGAGACGAATGCCGATCTGCTCTATTCCCTGGCCGTGGATTTATTTTTCCTAGCCTGGAATAACCCTTAACGCCGGACGTCTCTCTAGTCCCAGCGTAGTGACCAGCCAGACACCCATGCATGAACTCGACGAACAGTTACGTGAACTCATCCCCAGGCTGCGGCGTTTTGCCGTGTCCTTGACCCGTAACGCCAGCAGCGCCGATGACCTGGTGCAGTCCACCCTGGAACGGGCGATTACCCGCTGGGCCGACAAACGCGTTGAGGGCGATCTGCGCGCGTGGCTGTTTTCGATCCTCTATCGGCAGTTCCTCGACGCCCACCGCCGCACCCGGCGCTATGCACGCATGCTGGAGTTTTTTACCGGCCGCGATGACGCGCAGCCGTCGGTGGAGCGCACCGTGATCGCCCAGTCGACCCTGCAAGCCTTCGATCAACTCAACACCGAACAGCGCGCCCTGCTGTTATGGGTGTCGGTCGAAGGTCTGAGCTACAAGGACGTCGCCGACATCCTTGACGTGCCAGTCGGCACCGTGATGTCGCGCCTGTCCCGGGCACGCCAAGCCTTGCGTCAACTCAGCGATGGCGAAATTGCCAGCCCTTCCCTGCGGATACTCAAATGATCAGCCTGCCCCCCAGCGAACGCGACCTGCATGCCTACGTCGACCACCAGCTCCTGGAGAGTGATCGCCGTGTGCTCGACACCTATTTGGCGGCCCATCCCGACGTCGCGGCCCGGGTCCAGGCTTGGCAACAGGACGCGCAACTGCTGCGCGCGTCCTTGAGCGGCGCCCTGCAACAGCCGCCCAACCCGGCACTGGACCCGGCGCTGATTCGCCAACGCATCAAGCATCAATCGCGCCGCCACTTCGCCACGGCGGCGGTGTTGCTGATTGCCGTCAGCCTGGGCGGCCTCGGCGGCTGGCACGCCCGTGAAGCCACACAAGCACCGATGTTGCCGATGGCCGACGCGATGCAAGCGTTCCGCCTGTTTGCCCAGGAAGGCATCATGCCCGCCGACTACAACGGCCAGGACAGCGGCACCATGCAGGCGTGGCTCGACCGCTACTTCAACCAGGCCCACCGCCTGCCGGACTTGAGTCAGTCGGGCTTCAAGCCGGTCAGCGGTCGATTGCTCACCACCGACCAAGGCGCCGCCGCCATGGTGCTGTACGAAGATCCCCAGGGTCGACGCATCAGTTTCTACATTCGCCCACCGGGCCCGGACAACGGTTTCCTGCCCCGCGGCCAGCGCACGGCGGATGGATTACAAGCGCAATACTGGTCCGGCGGCGGCTACAACTATGCGGTGGTCAGCCCGACGGATCAGCCGCCACCCTCCCTTCAGCCGTTCTAGAACCCCACGTCCAGCACCACATTGTCGAGATAGGTGCCAGCGGGTGGGGTGGTCTGGTCGCTGTAGATTTTTGCGTTGTAGTTGAACACCTGGCTGCCAGTGCCCAAGCCATTGCCGGGGTTGACCTCAGCCGTGGAACTGGCCCGCCGCGCTGCGCCAACACTGCCCCACCGCGTGGTGCCGGCGCTTTTGAAAATGTCGTAGGCCAGGTAATTGCTGCCTGAAATCATGCGCCGCCGCCCACCCGCACTCAGCGGATTCTGGCCGTCGCTCAGGCCCACGGTGTAGGCACTGCCCTTGGTGCAGGCGATGTTGATGGTCTGTCCGGTCACGGCAGTGAACCCACTGATCACCGGAGCACTGCCAAAGCTGATATTGGGCGCGGTGATCTGACAGTCGTTGGTGACGATCATGCTGACCGTCAGGGTCGCGACGGCATTACCAATGTCCCGTCCCAGGCAGACGCCGCCGATGCCGATCCCCGAGCAATAGTTCCAGTTCCAGGCAATGTTCAACGTCTCGGTATATAGCCCCGCCGCCACATTGCTGCCCGTGATACTGCTCAGGTACAGCGGCACGGTTTTCGTCCCTGGCCCTGCGATCAGCCCCAACGCCTGGGCAATCCCCCCGGATCCACCAAAATCGAATTGCGTGCCTCGGGTAATCGGATAACTGCTGCTGTTGTTGCCGTAAAGGGTGTAACCGATCACGTCACCGGTCGGCCCGACCATGCCACTCTGGGCCGACGTAACGGTGGCGTAGAAGTGGTCCGACGACACCAACAGCGAAATCAGCGCCGACGTGCAACTCAAACCGGCGTTGGCCGTGGAACTGGTCTGCGCGGCAGTGCGCACCGTCATTGAACTGATCGAGCCGAAGCTGGCCGGCGCGGTGGTGACCACCGAGCACGCCGCCATCGCCGGGCCCGCCTGCAGCAGCCCGAGCAGCAACCATGCCCTGCCTCTCACTGGCACACCAACGGCCCGATCAGCGGCACGCCTTGTTGCTGCTCATCGATATCAAAGGTCGCCTGGCAGGTTCGCCCTTGTCCCAACGTCACCTGCAAGGTGTTGTGGGCCGACAGGTTCTCCAGGTACACCAGACCATCCCAGCCCACCACCGCCTGCTGGCCGCTTTGCTCATGGACCACCAGGCTGCCCAGGGGTAATTCCTGATGCTGACTGTCCACCAGGGTAACGCTCGCAGCGAGCACTCGCCGCAGCGGGAACTCAAGCAGATAACCCGCGCCACGGCGCACCGAGACTCGTTGTTCCACGTTAGGGCTCTGCACATTGAGCGGCAGGTTCAGCGGATCGATTTCATACTTGCCCCGGTAATACGCACTGCTCCATGGCACCAGCAAATGCCCATTGCGATCGGTCTCTCCCACCAACTGGTTTTCGTAGCGCACCGGAATCCCGGCAAACCCCTGGGTACTCACCACCACAAATGCATCGTTGATGCGGTTGGCAGCAAAGGTGTCGCCGCCCATCCACACCAGAGAGCCACTGGCATCCGCCCAGCGCGTCTCGGCATCGCTGCTGCCGTACACGCCGGCCTGCAATTGCACCGACTGCAAACGCCAGGTCAAGTCAGCCTGTCGATAGCTGGGTGCATCGCCTTGGGCATACCCCAGGTTGTAGCCGAACCCACCTTGGCTGGGCACCGCACTGCTGTAGTTGACGCGCTGGCGACGGGTGCCGTCCTTTCCGCGCTCGGTGCTCAACGCCAGGCTGCCGTTGAGGTCGAACGGGATTACCAGTTGTGCCTGCATGGCCCAATTGCTATCGCCGATCTCGCGGTTGGCCGACAGGTAGAAACTGGTGTTGCGCCACAACGGTTTGCTCCAGCTCAGGTTGAGCAGCCGCGTGCGGGAATCGTCCGCTGCCTGCACGTCGAAATACCCAAGGCCCAGGCTGCCAAAACGCTGCAGATTGAGGCTCAGGGTCACCTGTTCGCTGCGCTTGCTGAGGCTGGCATAGGGCGTGTCGACCAGGGTCAGATCGGCGTAATCGGCGCGCCGTTCCACCCGTTGGTAGGACAGGCTGTAACGGGTGCTGTTGTACTGATAACCCAGGCTCAGTTGCTGGCCGTTGCGGCCTTCGAACTGGCTTTGGCTGAGGGCAGTGTTGAGCACGCCAAAATTGCCCAGGCGCACATTGGCGCCCAGCCCGCCGAGGGTCAGATCGCTGGTGGCTTCGGCGTGGCTTTCCAGAGTGAGGTTGTCGGAGTAGCCATAACGCAACGTGGCACTGGTCACCCCTGATCCATAGGAGAAGTCGCGCACGGTGTAGTCGCGGCGCAACGTGCCGGCCGCCACCGAAAAATCCGTCAGGCCTTGTTGCAACAGCGTACTGGTGACGTAGAACGGCACCGTGGTCGACACTTGGCGACCCAGGGCGTCGGTGGTGACGACCACCGCTTCACCCGCGCCGTTGATAAACGGGATATTGGTCAGGGTGTAGGGGCCCGGTTGCAGCAGCGCGCTTTCGGATTTGTAGCCGTTGATGAACAGATCCACCGACGACGGCACTGCCGCCTCGCCCGCAAATTGCGGCAAGGGATAAGTAACCAGATCGGGGCGCACCGCAAAATCGCGCGACAACTGCACCCCGCCCAAGCGTACCGAGCTGCTCCAGGGCAGCGAACCGCTGATCACGTCGCCGGCCTCGTAGGTGAGCAAGCGCTCATCATCCGAGAAACGCCAGGTGGTGTCGTAGCGCCGGTAACCATTATTGAGGGTGCTGTCGTTGATACCGCCGGCCAGGGTCTGGCGATACTGCCCGGTGTTGGACAAGGTGCCCCAGTTGTCGAACAGCCGCACTTCATTCCAAGCCGCGAGGTAGCTGCCGCCTTCATCGGTGTCGTTGAAGTACAGGTCGTAGTTGAGCAAAGCGCCAAAGCTGCTCATGGCCTGGGTACGCGGGTAGGTGTCGCGGTTGCCGATGAACTGCTCCTGCAACCACGACGGCGGCACGTCGATCAGCAGGCGCTGGCCGTTGCTGTCGTAATCGCTGTGCAGGCCGGGGATTGCGTCCAGGGCCACGCTGCCGCTGAGTTCACCGGGCAATTTCATGCCCACGTCCTGCAGCGCACCGGCCGGCACATAGAGTTGCCCGGCACGTTGATCGACTGCAACGACGCGGCCGGTGTCCATCTGGTTGACCACCAACTCCAGAAATAACTGTGCATCGGCGACAGCCTCCATGCTGCTCGGCGGCGGCGGCAGGTCGCCAGCCACTGCCACGCCCCACAGCCCGCTGACCACCACCGACAGCCATAGATGACGAGCCCGACCACGACTCACCATGGCGTTGTGTCCTTCAATGGACATCTCCATCTGCTTAAAACCCGGAGCTTCCCCGCCCCGTTACACTGCCTTCAACGCCTCGGCGCCAGGCTCTCCAACTGCGCCGCACCATTGACGCGAACCTGCAACGGCTGATCAGCCGACACAGCATCCGGCACCGGCCAGCGCATCGTCGCGCCGGGCAGCACATAACCCAACAAGCCCTCCACCAGCGGCCGCGTCTGTCCGCTCTGCTTGAACGACGCGTCCGTCAATCGTGCATGCACAGCGCCCTGGTTACGCACCTCGATGTAATTGCGCCCCGCGACTGTGACCTTGTGCCAACTCAGGTCCGGTTTGCCCGCGCCCGCCGGGTCACGCTGACGCGTGGCGTCCTCCTTGCTCCACAGCCCCGCGCCGTAGGCGAATAACGGCACCGAGTAGCGCATCTGGAAACGAATCGCCGCCGCCGTATTCTTGCCTTCCGGCGGCGTGGGCACCTGCAATGGCGAGGGAATTTCATCAATGATGATGCGGTAGGCCAACTCCTGGCCCGGCGGCACTTCACGGGTGCGGGTCAGGCGTACCAGTTGCTTTTGACCTGGTTCGATCCTGGCCACCGGTGGGCTGCCGATCACATCGCGCTGGTTCTGGTACTGCTCGTCAAAGCCACTCTGGCTCCAGGCAAATACGCGAATCTGCAGGCTCGCGGTTTCCGTTCCGCGGTTCTCCAGCCACAGCGCGCTGGCCTGTTGATCAGCTTCCAGCACCGGGTCGATAGGCCAGATCAGCACCGAACTGGCGGCCTGCACCAGCCCCGTCGTACACAACGCCCCCAAGGCAATACCTGCGGCCCACAGCCGCCGGGAAGGTGAACGCATAAAACCACTCCTTTTACCGATAAGCCCTACCACGTCAGCTGCACCTGTAGCGTGTCGCTGTACGTCCCCCCAGGCTGATTGCCTGGTAAAACCACCCGCCCATAGATCGGCAGACTGATGTTGTTTGCGTCGCTGTACGCCACGCTGACGCTCTGGCTGATCCCCAGGCTCTGGCTGAACGCCGCGTCCCGAAACAGCTGATAAGCCACTCGCGCACTGCCGCTGTTGAGTTGCAGGTTGCGCCCGCTGCTGTTATGCAGGCCGCCGTCGACACTCATGCTTAACGCCACCCCCGGCGTGCATTGCAGGGTCACGCCGCCGGTCAGCGCCGCGGTCACGGTGCTGGTGGCCAGGGCCGAGTAACTGCCGTAGTTCAGCGCGCCGTAGTTGGCGCCGCCGCCGACGATCAGGCAGCCCGGCGTAATCGTCGCGCTCACCTGAAAACTCTGGCTGGTCACCGCCGACAACGGCAGCGGCACCACCAGCCCACAGGCCAGCAATGCGCGAAGCCAGCGCATTAGAACGTCAGTTCAACGGCCACGGTGTCCGAGTACGTGCCCGCCGGCAGCCCGGCCTTGCCCACTGCCCGACCATAAAGGTTCACGGTTTGCGCCACACCGGTGCTGGTCGCGAGGGTGATCACGCCGTCAATCGCCAGCAGCGCCGAATGGCCGCTGTCGGTGTAGAAGTCGTAAGGCACGAAGTTACCCGCGCCGTCGGCCAGTGCACGGGTGCCTCCCGGAGAAGCACCATCATGGGCACCGGCACGCACTTTCACTGCTGGCGTGGTGCCACTGGAGCACAGGATCGAGAGCGCGCCACCAGTGCCGGTACCGCCCAGCAGTTGGGCGTCAGCATTGGTAAACAGGCTGTTGGTGGTGCCGAAGTTCAAGCTACCGAAGTTGAGACCAGTAGCCGCTCCGGAACCGTTGACCTGGCAACTGGCAATCAGTGTCAGGCTGGAGGTGATCTGGCCGGTCACCGTGGTGGCCGCATTCAGGCTGGAGGCCATCGCCAGACCCAGTGCACAAACGCCGAGTCGAGATACAAGTGCATGCATGATCGTCATCCTTTTGATTTACCAATCCAGTGTCACCGTCAATGTGTCGGTATAGGTTCCTGCAGGGAGGGCCGTGGTATTGGCCACCACGGCGCCCCACACCGGGATGGTCATTTGCGTGCCATTAGCGGCTACAAAACTGCGTTGCTGGCCGATGGTGTAAGGGATACGCCCCCGCGGGTCGGCCATTAGTTGATAAGGGATAGTCTGGCGGCCGTTGCTCAGGCGCCGGGTGGTGCCGACGGCATTGGTGCCGCCGTCGATGGTCACGGTGAAGCTGGCGACCGTCGGGTTGCACGAGACTGTCAGCGGCGCGTTACTGCCGTCTGAGATGTTCGCCCCCAAGGGGTTGCTCCACGTAGGTCCCTGGCTGCCGAAGTCCAGCATGGCGGTGCCGCCCGTCGGGCTGACCGGCGCTGTGTCATTGCCCTTGCTCACTTCGCAACTGGCGGTGATCACCATGCGCGCCTGGATAAACCCGCTGGCCACCGCCGCGCGGGCGTCTTCAGCCAGCAGCAACAGGCCACCCATGGCCAGCAGGGTCCAGCCACGGTTCACCATGTGACCGTTACCTTGAGCAGGTCGGTGTAACGGCCGACGGCCGGGATGTCCTTGAGCGGTTCGATACGACCATACAGCGGCAGATCGACGGAGCCAGAGTCCGGCACACGGCCGCTGAGCGGGACATTCACTGGCAACGGAACACGCCGCGCGGCGTCGGCATAAATGCGATAAGGAATGGGTTTGCCGGAGGGGATGCCCGTGCTCAGGTAACGCACTTCGCCGGTGCCACCGTTCAGGCCGCCATCGACGCGCATCTGGTACGGGGTGTCGGGGTTACATTCCAGGCGCGGCTGGCGCTGACTGATCAGCGCCGCACTCAACGGCCCGGCCGGGTCATCCAGACGCGGGCCGCTGCCAAAATCCAATACGCCAAGTTGCTCGATGCCAGCGCTGCGGGTGGTGCCCACCAACTGACAGCCCCGTTGCACATCGATGCGCACCACAACTTGCAGTTGCGCCGCGTAAACCGTGCTGCAGAGCATCGCGCCCATGACTGTCAATACTGCTCGTCCCTTCACTGCCCCAAATCCTTATACAGGGGTGACTGCCATGTAGAAGGGTAGTCACTGAGAAAAAATCTGCCAGTGTGGACAGGATTACCTGTGCTCCATGCCGTTTAGAGATAGCTGGCCGCGGCCTTCTGTATTGGTCAAATCGCCCCGAGCGACCTAAAGTAAGCGACCTCGACACACAGAGTGAATCCCATTGGCCGTGCTTCCTTTAATCCGTCGCTTGCTCGGTAAACATGCCGACGGCCACGACGACTCGCCCATCCAGACGTTCTTTGAGAACAAGGCCCGGCAACAGGGCTATACCCTCAGCGACGGCCAGGCCCAGGCAATCGCCGCCATGGCGCGCGCGACCCAGCGCCTGCTCGCTGGCCAACCCACCCGCAGCCTGTACCTGCACGGCCCGGTAGGTCGCGGCAAAAGCTGGCTGCTGGACGGTTTCTTCCAGGCGCTGCCCATCGCCGAAAAGCAGCGCGTGCACTTCCATGATTTTTTCGCCCAGTTGCACCGGGGCATGTTCGCCCACCAGAAGGCCGAGGATGCCCTGGCCGTCACCCTGGACGAACTGCTCGACGGCTGCCGTGTGCTGTGTTTCGACGAGTTCCACGTGCACGATATCGGCGATGCCATGCTGATTACCCGGCTGTTCAAGGCGTTGTTCCAGCGCGGCGTACTGGTACTGGTCACCTCCAACTATGCGCCCGAAGGCCTGTTACCCAACCCGCTGTACCACGAGCGGTTCAAACCGGTGATCGACTTGATCGCCACGCGTATGGAGGTGCTGGAAGTCAGCTCGCCCAAGGATTTTCGCAGCCTGCCCCAGGCTCATTCCGTGCAGCGCTTTACCACCGGGCAATACGTGTGGCCGGGCACTCCGACCCAGCGTGCGGCGCTCGGCCTGCCGGTCACCGATGGCCCGGCGCAGCACCTGACGGTGGGCAACCGACAATTGATCTGCCGCCAGCATCACGCTCGTACCATCGCGTTTACCTTCAGCGACCTCTGCGAACAGCTGACAGCCGTGATGGACTACCTGCTGCTGTGCGAGGATTTCGATCACTGGATCATCGACGGCCTGCCCCACTTGGCCGAGTGCCCGATCGCTGTGCAGCAGCGCTTTATCAACCTGGTGGACGTGCTCTACGACAAAGACAAGCACCTGATCCTGATCGGCGAACAACCGCTGGCACAGGCGATGAGCGGTCAGGCCATCGACTTGGCGCGCACCGCCAGCCGCCTGAATCAACTGCAACACGCCAGCCCGCAACCGGTGCCCGACCCGGTATCATGAGCGCCATTTACGCCCCCTTGCCGAGTGACCGCGCCGTTCATGAATACCCTCGCCCAACTCAAGGCTGGCCAATTGGCCGGCGTTACGCGCCTGGACCTGTCCTGCGGGCTCACCGAATTCCCAGAAGAAATCTTCGGGCTGGCCGACTCCCTGGAGATCCTCAACCTCAGCGGTAACGCCCTGAGCCGCCTGCCCGACGACCTGCACCGCCTGCCGCACCTTCGCGTGCTCTTCTGCTCGGACAACGCTTTTACTGAGCTGCCGGAATGCCTGGGGCAGTGCGCCAAGTTGAGCATGATCGGCTTCAAGGCCAACCAGATCAGCCACGTTCCCGCCGCCGCTTTACCGCCGCTGTTGCGCTGGCTGATCCTCACCGACAATCGCATCAGCCAATTGCCCGACGCGTTGGGCGAGCGGCCGCTGCTGCAAAAACTGATGCTCGCCGGGAACCAGCTCGCGGCGCTGCCGGAAAGCCTGGCCAACTGTCACAACCTCGAATTGCTTCGCATCGCGTCCAACCGCTTTACCCACCTGCCACAATGGCTGTTAGCCCTGCCAAGCCTGACCTGGTTGGCCTATGCCGGAAACCCGGTGGAAATGGCAGTGGATGTGGCGGCAGAAGACGCAACACCGGACATCCCGTGGACAGAGCTGGAATTGGCCGAAGTGCTGGGCGAAGGCGCCTCGGGGGTGATCCGCAAGGCCCTATGGAAACCGCAGGCCAAGCCGGTGGCAGTCAAACTCTATAAAGGCACGATCACCAGCGATGGCTCGCCGCTGCACGAAATGCAGGCTTGCATCGCCGCCGGGCTGCATCCCAATCTGATCAAGGTCGAGGGCCGTGTAGTCGGCCATCCCGATCACCAGGCCGCACTGGTGATGGACCTGATTGACCCCAGTTACCGCAACCTCGCCGCCCTGCCGAGCCTGGCTTCGTGCACCCGCGACATCTACGAACCGACTGCCCGTTTCAGTGCCAATGTGGCCTTGCGCATGGCCCAGGGCATCGCCTCCGTGGCCGCTCATTTGCACAGGCACGGCATCACCCATGGCGACCTGTACGGCCACAATATTCTGTGGAATGAAGTGGGCGATTGCCTGCTAGGGGATTTTGGCGCAGCGTCGTTCCATGCCACGACGGATACCTTGGAAACACGGGCGTTACAGCGACTTGAAGTGCGGGCGTTCGGGGTGTTGCTGGGGGAATTGTTGGAGCGGGTTGAAACGGGGTTGAGCGGTGAACTCTTGGAACTCCAAAAAATGTGCTGTCAGCCGGATGTGTTGGCACGACCGAGCTTCGAAGAAATCAACGCCTTGCTGGCATCTACCCAACACTCTTAAAACCAAGTGGGAGGGGGCTTGCTCCCGATTGCAGTGGGTCAGAACCACCGCTATCGGGAGCAAGCCCCCTCCCACAGTTGTACAGCTATAAATTCAATCAGCCCGCCAGGCCCACGAACTGTGGCCTTGCGCATGGCCCAGGGCATCGCCTCGGTGGCCGCTCATTTGCACAGGCACGGCATCACCCATGGCGACCTGTACGGCCACAATATTCTGTGGAATGAAGTGGGCGATTGCCTGCTAGGGGATTTTGGCGCAGCGTCGTTCCATGCCACGACGGATACCTTGGAAACACGGGCGTTACAGCGACTTGAAGTGCGGGCGTTCGGGGTGTTGCTGGGGGAATTGTTGGAGCGGGTTGAAACGGGGTTGAGCGGTGAACTCTTGGAACTCCAAAAAATGTGCTGTCAGCCGGATGTGTTGGCACGACCGAGCTTCGAAGAAATCAATGCCTTGCTGGCATCTATCCAACACTCTTAAACCATGTGGGAGGGGGCTTGCTCCCGATTGCAGTGGGTCAGACCCACCGCTATCGGGAGCAAGCCCCCTCCCACAGTTGTACAGCTATAAATTCAATCAGCCCGCCAGGCCAACGAACATATCCTGCACGTCATCATGGTTGTCCAAACCTTCGAGGAAGGCTTCGACTTCAGCCATCTGCTCATCCGTCAAACCGCTGACCGGATTTTTCGAGATGTAGCCCAGCTTGGCCGATAGCACGGTGAAACCCTGCTCGGGCAACGCTTTCTGCACTGCGTCCAAGTCGGTGGTTTCGGTGATGAACAGGGTCGCGCCCTCTTCTTCGCCGTCTTCAAAGTCCTGTGCACCGGCTTCAATCGCAGCCATTTCCGGATCCGCGTCCGGGGTATCCGGCGACGCTTCGATCAGGCCGACATGGTTGAAGTCCCAGGCTACCGACCCCGAAGCACCCAACTGACCCTTGCGGAACGCCACGCGGATTTCCGCCACGGTGCGGTTGATGTTGTCGGTTACGCACTCAACGATCAGCGGCACCTGGTGCGGGGCGAAACCTTCGTAGGTCACGCGGTGGTATTGCACAGTTTCACCGAGCAGACCGGCGCCCTTCTTGATCGCGCGTTCCAGGGTTTCCTTGGGCATCGAGGCCTTCTTGGCCTGCTCCACCACCAGACGCAGGTGGGCGTTGGTCGCGGTGTCGGCGCCATTGCGGGCGGCGATGGTGATTTCTTTCACCAGCTTGCCAAAGATCTTGCCCTTGGCATTGGATGCCGCTTCTTTATGTTTGACTTTCCACTGTGCGCCCATGACTCACTCTCTTCTATACATCGCGCCGAAACGTCTACTGGCCGGCGCTTTGGGGGCAGAGTTTATAGGGCAAAAACGCTCTGATCCACCAAAAACCGGCCATCCCCCTCAGGTTCGCAAGGGTTTGATCGCAAGACCGCGGTCCGGCACGAAATCCCCGACCTGGGCCAGCACGGCCGGCCTGGCGTTCCAGTAGGGCATCAGCACCAGCGAGGAAAAGAGCGCGGCACCGGCAAACACGATAAACACCGTCACCGTATCGAAGTAGCCCGGCAGCAACCCGCCGAGGATCGCCCCCACCGAACCGCAACCGTTCACAAAGCCTGCGGCTGTCGCCCCCGCCTTGGCGGTGCCGAAGTCGATGGCGGCGGTGCTGCTGATCATTGAGTCCGGCCCGTAGAGGGTCAGGCCCATCACAAACAACAACGCCATCACCAGCAGCACGCTGCCGGTGTGCAGCGCGCCCATGAATAGCGCCAAGGCCACGGTCAGGGCCAGCAGGCTGAGCACGCAGGCCGGCATGCGTCGGGCGCCGAAGAGTTTGTCGGACGCCAGCCCGATCAGCACTGGCCCAAGCAAACCGGCCAGTTCGAACGCCGTCGGCACGATGGCCGCGCCGACCTTGCCGACCGAGGGCATTTGCTCATACACGATCACCGGGCCCCACAACAGGATCGCGTAGCGCGCCGGTTTCAACAGGAAATACGCCAGCCCCAGGGTCAAGACGGTGCGGTTACGCAAGATGGCCCGCAGCGGTTCCAGCACGCTGATGCGCTTCTCGGCGGCGGCCTCCTCGGCGCTCAGCAGCGGCTCCGGTTCCACGGCCGGCAAGTCAACGTCCTGCGGCGTGTTGCGCTGGAAGAGAAAGAACAGCACCGCCACAAACGCTACCACCGCCGCACTGGAGATAAACGCCGCATGCCAGCTGCCGATCAGGGTGTAGGCCCACCACCCGGCAAAGGGCGACGCCACCAGGCCACCGAAGGCGTAGCACGAACTCCATAACCCCAGCACCCGCCCGCGCTGCTGCGCCGGGAAGAAACTGCCGAGGTTCTTGCACAGTCCAGACCAGCCGGTGGACTGCGCCAAGCCCTGGATCAGCATGCAACTTATAAAGATCGGCAAGGTGGCAAACGTGCCCATCACCAACGCCGCAGCGGCAGAAATCAGTAACCCGCCGAGTACCACGACACGCGGCCCGAAGCGGTCGGCAAGCATGCCCCAGGTGAACTGCCCGACGGCGTAGGCCGCCAGGTAAATGCCATCCAGGTTGGCCATCATCATTTTGTCGAGGGGGAAACTCGGGTCGTCGACGATCCCCAGCTTGGCCACGGAAAACGCTTTGCGAGTGAAATAGAACGCGGCGTACGCCAGCCAGGTGATGGCGAAAATCTGCACGCGCCAACGCTTGATGCTACCCATAGGGATATTCATGGTGGTTCTGACCTCAGGTGAGTGTGCCGGCAGAATCGAGAAGCAAATGCCTGTTGTTTTTATGGTTAAGCACTGCAATGCCGAGCCGTGGATGGCGCGGTATTGGTCAGATGAGTCCGGTGTCCCAGAGCCCATGACCACCGGAGGTTGTAGGACTCAACCTACAGTGGTTGAGACATATCAAAGCAATGGCTGACTAATAGGTAAAATCGATTTATCGTATTTCAAATATAAGCTCAGCTTGTAAGAGGATTTGCGATGTCGGTGTCCCATACCCAACTCAAAGCCTTTCATGCCGTGGCCGTACACGGCAGTTTCACCCAGGCCGCCGAACGGTTGTTCCTGACGCAACCGGCGATTTCCGACCAGGTGCGCAAACTCGAAGAGCGCTTCGGCGTGCTGTTATTTCATCGCAACAAGCGCTCAGTGCGCCTTACAGACCTGGGCGAACGCCTGCTGAGCATCACCCAGCGCCTGTTTGTGATCGAGGCCGAAGCCGAGGAACTGTTGCAGGACTCCCGCGCGTTGCTCACCGGCACCCTCACCCTCGCCGTGGATGCCCCCGTGCATGTGCTGCCGCAGATCGCGCGTTTTTGCCAGCTGTACCCGGGAATCAGCGTGAAGATCGAAACCGGCAACACCGACGAATCGCTGTTTCGCCTGTACAACTACCAGGCCGACCTGGCCTTGCTGGGCCGCGACGTCGACGATGAGCGCCTGCTGTCGCTGCCGTTGCCTGACGACCAATTGCTCGCCTTTGTCGCGCGCAACCACCCGTGGGCCGGACGCGAGTCCATCTGCTTGGCTGACCTGGACGACACGCCGCTGGTATTGCGTGAAATCGGCTCGGTCACCCGTCAGACCCTTGAACAGGAAATGAGCCAGGCAGGCTTGCGCATTCGCCCGGCGATCCAGGTGGAAGGCCGTGAGGCCGCGCGTGAAGCGGTGGTGGTGGGCATCGGCGTGGGCGTGGTCTCGGCGGCGGAGTTCGGCGCCGACTCACGGGTGTGCGCCATGCCGATCCGCGATTGCAGCCAGCGCATGAAAGAAACCCTGGTATGCCTCAAGGAACAGAGTTCCCGCCGGGTGGTGGCGACGTTCCTGGAGATCGTGCGCGACAGCCTTCAGCTCGGCGCCAACTCGAAAAACGCCTGAATCAGGCGCAACGAACGGCGCCGCTCCATGCAACCGAGCGTATGCCGGTTGACCAGCCCATCGCCCTCAATCGCCACGGCCTGCACGCGCGGGTCGGGGCTGACTTCCATGGACGAGACCACGCCCACCCCCAACTCAGCAGCGACGGCTTCGGTCACCGCCTCGCGGCTGTCCAGTTCCAGCAGCACCTTGGGCTGCACATTCGCCGCCACACAGGCGTCATCGAAGGTACGCCGGGTGATGGAGCTGGGCTCGCGCAGCACCATGATCACGTCGTTGAGTTGCTCGAGGCGAATACCCTCGGGTTGCTGCGCCCACGGATGGCTGGCCGGCACCAATGCGCAAATCCTCGACTCGTTCAACGGTTGCAGGTGCAGGCCATTGCGCGGCTCCACTTCGGTGAGCACCGCCACATCCGCATGTTCGGATAACAGCGCGGCGAGGGTTTCCTGGGCATTGCCCAGGCGCAGGTTGACGGTAATCCCGGGGTAGCGCGCGCGCAGGCTGGCAATCATCGGCATCACCAAGTGCGGGCCGTCCGCCGCGACTTCCAGACGCCCGGTCAGCAGTTGGCGGTTGGCCTCCAGCATCGTCTGGGCTTCGTCCACCAGGCCGAAGATCGCCCGGGTGATCGCCGCCAGCCGTGCGCCCTCTTCAGTCAACTCAACCCGTCGGGCGGTGCGCCGTAGCAACGGGATCTGGTAGTACTCCTCCAGGGCCTTGATATGCCCGGTCACCGCCGGTTGGCTGATGAACAGCCGCGCGGCAGCACGGGTAAAACTGCCCTCGCGGGCCACGGCATCGAATGCGCGCAGTTGGAACAGGTTCATAGTCATCGGCCTCACTGATAGCTCGCATAACAACAAACAATTTGATTGATGACAAGCCAAACTGCAATTTAGGCGCCGTAGCTTCAACCCCCGATGCCTTGCGAGGACTTGAGATGACCACTGCCGCGCCGATCCTGCTGACCCCTGGCCCCCTGACCACATCCAACCGCACCCGTCAGGCCATGATGGTGGACTGGGGTTCATGGGATGACCGTTTCAACCAACTCACTGCCAGCGTCTGCGAGCAATTGCTGGCAATCCTCAATGGTGCTGACAGCCACCACTGTGTGCCCTTGCAAGGCAGCGGCACCTTTGCCGTCGAAGCGGCCATCGGCACCCTGGTCCCACGTAATGGCAAGGTGCTGGTCCTGATCAACGGCGCGTACGGCAAGCGCCTGGCGAAGATCTGTGAAGTGCTGGGCCGCGACTTCAGCACCTTTGAAACCGCTGAAGACGAACCCACCACCGCCGCCGATGTGGACCGTTTGCTCCAGGCCGACACGGGCATCACCCACGTCGCGTTGATCCACTGCGAAACCAGCACCGGCATTCTCAATCCGTTGCCGGAGATCGCCCAGGTCGTTAAGAACCACGGCAAGCGCCTGATCATCGACGCCATGAGTTCCTTCGGCGCCCTTCCAATTGATGCCCGCAACGTGCCGTTCGACGCACTGATCGCCGCCTCGGGCAAGTGCCTCGAAGGCGTGCCCGGCATGGGCTTCGTCTTTGCCGAGAAGCAGGCACTGGCCGCCGCCCAAGGCAACTGCCATTCCCTGGCGATGGACCTGTTCGACCAGCACACCTACATGGCGAAGACCGGCCAGTGGCGCTTCACCCCACCGACCCATGTGGTCGCCGCCCTGCACGAAGCGCTGCTGCAGTACCAGGAGGAAGGTGGCCTGCCTGCACGCCATCGACGCTATGCCGAGAACTGCCAGGCGCTTCTAGACGGCATGGCCAGCATTGGTTTGCGCAGTTTTCTGCCGGCCGCAATCCAGGCACCGATCATCGTCACCTTCCACGCCCCCAAAGACCCGCGCTACCAGTTCAAGGACTTCTACGAGCGGGTCAAGGCCAAGGGTTTCATCTTGTACCCCGGCAAATTGACCCAAGTGGAAACGTTCCGCGTCGGCTGCATCGGCCATGTCGACGCAACCGGCATGCAGGCGGCGATCAAGGCAATCGCCGAGGTGCTGCAAGAAATGGAAGTGTTGGACATCTGATTCTCCCCATAACCCACAGGATCTGAACCATGAACTATCAAAACCCCAACACCCTCCAGGCCGTCATCCTCGATTGGGCCGGCACCGTCGTCGACTTCGGCTCCTTCGCGCCGACTCAGATTTTTGTCGAGGCCTTCGCCGAGTTCGACGTGCAAGTCTCCATCGAAGAAGCCCGTGGCCCGATGGGCATGGGCAAGTGGGACCATATCCGCACCCTTTGCGACCAACCGCAAGTCGCCGAGCGTTATCGCAAGGCGTTCGGCCGCACGCCCACCGACGACGACGTGACCGCCATCTACCAGCGCTTCATGCCGTTGCAGATCGAGAAGATCGCCGAACACTCGGCGCTGATCCCCGGCGCACTCGACACCATCGCTCAACTGCGTGAGCAAGGCATCAAGATTGGCTCCTGCTCCGGCTACCCCAAGCAGGTGATGGACAAGGTTGTCGCCTTGGCCGCCACCAATGGTTACGTCGCCGACCATGTGGTCGCCACCGACGAAGTGCCCAACGGCCGCCCATGGCCGGCCCAGGCCCTGGCCAACGTAATTGCCCTCGGAATTGATGATGTGGCGGCGTGCCTCAAGGTCGACGACACCGTGCCCGGCATACTCGAAGGTCGTCGCGCCGGAATGTGGACCGTGGCCCTGACCTGCTCCGGCAATGCCCTGGGGCTTACCTATGAACAGTTTCAAGCCCTCGATGCCGCCACCCTGGCCAGCGAACGCACGCGCATCGAGGCGATGTTCGAAGGCTCACGCCCGCATTACCTGATCGATACCATCACTGACCTGCCGGCGGTGATCGCCGATGTTAACCAGCGTCTGGCGCGCGGTGAAATGCCGCAAAGCCACTGACAAGCGTCAATACAAAGGCATTCGCGCCGGGCAAATCGTTCAAAACAGGCATAAAGTAAAAAGACTCCGTCGCCAAAGAGCGGAGGTTTACCCTGATGAATAAGGAACCGAGCGATGCCGTGGAAAAATTCCGATACGCGCTACAGCACCATGTCGATTGCGCTGCACTGGTTGATGGTGGTGCTGCTGGCGGTGGTCTACGCCTGCATAGAGTTACGCGGCCAGTTCCCCAAAGGCAGCGGCGCCCGCACCTTGATCGTCGAGATGCACTTCATGTTCGGCCTCACCGTGTTTGTATTGGTATGGCTGCGTCTGTTCGCGCGCAGCCTGGGGGTGGCGCCGAAGATCGTACCCGCCCCGCAGCAATGGCAAAGCCTGCTCGCCACCCTGATGCACGCCGCGCTGTACGCCTTGATGATCGGTATGCCGATTGCTGGTTGGCTGATCGTCAGTGCCGAGGGGCATTCGGTGATGTTCTATGGCATGGAGTTGCCGCCGTTAATTGGCGAGAACAAGCCACTGGCCAAAGAGATTGAAAGCTGGCACGTGTTGTTCGGCCAGATCGGGTATTGGCTGATCGGCCTGCATGCCCTGGCGGGGATCTTTCATCATTATGTGATGCGCGATAACACAGCGTTGCGGATGATGCCGGGTAAGCGCGCTAGGCTGTAAGCCCTCGGCGGCCTTGCAGGCCGCCGGTGTGCACAAAGATCAGGCGAGTACCGGGCGCGATGTGCCCGGCCTCGATCTGCTGCTTCAACGCCAGCAGGGCTTTGCCGGTGTACAGCGGTTCCAGCGGCACGCCGCAGGCCTGCTCCGTGGTTTCAATAAAGTCGAGCAACAGCGGGTCGACCTTGGCGAAGCCACCCCGGCTGGCATCCAGCAATGTATAGCCGCCTTGCACCAAGGCACTCACGTTTTGCGCCACACCATGATCGTCCGGCACGGCCATTGCGCCGAACACCGGATGGGCGCCCGCCTCTGCCAGGACTAAACCTGCCAGCGTGGTGCCGGTGCCTGCTGCCAGCCACCAGCCGTCGTAATCGGCCCAACCCAGGTTTCTCAGTTGTTCACGGGCCTGTTCGACCAACACCCCACACCCCACTGCGCCGGCCAATCCGCCGCCGCCTTCAGGCACGGAATACAGATGCGGATAAAGCGCGCGCCAAGGTTCCCAGAAACCCGGCTCATGGCGCGCACGATAGCCGCCATAACCGAGCCAATGCAGCTGCATGCCGAATGCTTTCAAATCCTGGACGGTAGCCGTGTCTTGCGCATGACCGCGCAACAGGCCGACAGTGGGAAAGCCAAAACGCTTGCCCGCCGCCGCCAGTGCGTGCAGATGGTTGGAATAGGCGCCGCCGAGGCTGATAACGCCGCTGGCGCCTGCCCGTTGCGCCTGGGCCAAGTGCTCGGTGAGCTTGAACCACTTGTTGCCACTGATCAGCGGGTCGATGCGGTCCAGGCGCAGCACGGCCAACTCGACGCCGTTGAGCCAATCCAGTGCTAACGGTTCAAGCGGAGCATGGGGAAGCCAATCGAAAGGACCCATCGGGCGGCATCTGAATAAAAAAAGGGGCGGTAGTCTAACACCGCCCCTTTCGTCGTCTTACAGCTGCGCGGCGAGGCGTGAGCCTTGGTTGATGGCGCGCTTGGCATCCAACTCAGCCGCCACATCGGCGCCGCCGATCAGGTGTACGTTCTGGCCCGCTGCGACAAGGCCGTCGTGCAATTCACGCAACGGATCCTGGCCGGCACAGATGACGATATTGTCCACCGCCAACAGCTGCGGCTCGCCCTCGGCGCCGATGCGGATATGCAGGCCGTCATCGTCGATTTTCAGGTACTCAACGCTGTTGAGCATCTGCACCTGCTTGTTCTTCAAGCCGGTACGGTGAATCCAGCCGGTGGTTTTGCCCAGACCGTCGCCGACCTTTGAAGCCTTGCGCTGCAACAGAAACACTTCACGGGCCGGTGGATGGGGTTGAGGCTTGATGCCGGCCACACCGCCACGGGCTTGCAACTGGGTGTCGATGCCCCATTCTTTCCAGAATGCTTCACGGTCCAAGCTGGTAGACACGCCCTGGTGCACGAGGAATTCCGACACGTCGAAACCAATACCGCCAGCGCCAATCACCGCGACGCGCTTGCCCACCGGCTTGCGTTCAAGGATTACGTCCAGGTAGCTCAGCACCTTGGCATTTTCCACGCCCGCAATCGCCGGCGTGCGGGGCGCGATGCCGGTGGCCAGGATGATCTCGTCGTAGCCGCCAGCCGCCAGCTGCGCGACATCCACTCGGGTGTTGAGGCACAGCTCGACGTGGGTGGTTTGCAACTTGCGCTTGAAGTAGCGCAGGGTTTCAAAGAACTCTTCCTTGCCGGGCACACGCTTGGCGATGTTGAACTGGCCGCCGATCTCGCTGGCCGAGTCGAACAGCGTCACGTGGTGACCGCGTTCAGCGGCTACGGTGGCAGCGGCCAGACCCGCGGGGCCGGCGCCGACCACAGCGATTTTTTTGATCTGCTTGACCGGCAGGTAATTCAGTTCGGTCTCGTAGCATGCACGGGGATTGACCAAACAGGTGGTCAGCTTGCCGCCAAAGGTGTGGTCCAGGCAGGCCTGGTTGCAGCCGATGCAGGTGTTGATTTCATCGGCACGCCCGGCGGCGGCCTTGTTGACGAACTCCGGGTCGGCGAGGAACGGTCGCGCCATCGAAACCATGTCCGCATCGCCTTCAGCGAGAATCTGCTCGGCAATTTCCGGTGTATTGATGCGGTTGGTGGTGATCAGCGGGATCTGCACCGCTCCGCGCAACTTGGCAGTGACTTTGCTGAACGCGCCGCGTGGCACCTTGGTGGCGATGGTCGGAATACGCGCTTCGTGCCAGCCGATGCCGGTGTTGATGATGGTCGCACCGGCCTGCTCGATGGCCTTGGCCAACTGCACGATTTCTTCCCAAGTGCTGCCGCCTTCCACGAGGTCGAGCATCGACAGGCGGAAGATGATGATGAAGTTCGGCCCCACCGCTTCGCGCACCCGGCGCACGATTTCCACGGCAAGGCGCATGCGATTTTCGTAGCTGCCGCCCCAACGGTCGGTGCGGTGGTTGGTGTGGGCGGCAAGGAACTGGTTAATGAAATAACCTTCGGAGCCCATGATTTCCACGCCGTCGTACTCGGCGACCTGGGCCAGCAGCGAACAGGTGACGAAATCCTGGATCTGCTTTTCGATGCCCTCTTCGTCCAATTCCTTGGGCTTGAACGGGTTGATCGGCGCCTGGATGGCGCTTGGCGCGACCTGCTTGGGGCTGTAGGCATAACGGCCGGCGTGGAGGATCTGCATGCAGATCTTGCCGCCCGCTTCATGCACGGCCTCGGTCACGATCTTGTGCTTTTGCGCTTCCTCGTCGGTAGTCAGCTTGGCCGCACCGGCGTACACCCCGCCTTCATCGTTGGGGCCAATGCCACCGGTGACCATCAGGCCGACGCCGCCACGGGCGCGCTCGGCAAAATAAGCCGCCATGCGTTCGAAGCCACCGGGTTTTTCTTCAAGGCCGGTGTGCATCGAACCCATCAGAGTACGGTTGCGCAAGGTCGTAAAACCCAGGTCCAACGGGGCCAGCAGGTGCGGGTAGGCAGCAGCGGTCATGGTACAGCTCCACAACGGATCATCACGGGACGTGGAAGGCTCGAATGGCCTGCCATCGGTTTATGTCCCACAGACTAAGAGGCGACCCCCTACCGCTCAATGACCGAAACTCACAACTTATTGATCCAAACGCACAGCGCCCCTTGGCAAGCCGCCGCATGGGCCCTACCCTAGTCAGCGAACCCTGCACTTGGTCTGTTGTCTGTTCCCCCATGCGTAAACTTCTAGCTTTTACCGTCACCCTGGCCCTGGTTGCCGCCGTCGCCGCGTATCTGGTCTGGACCCAGGAGCGCCCCGTGGCGCATTACCTGTCGGACCTGCGCAGCACCCTCGCCGTCAACGAAGGCCAACCCGCCGATCGAGGTAACCTGCTGGGCATCCAGCCGGAGTTATTCCCCGCCGACTACCAGAGCCTGGAACGCCTGCACCTGAAGCTTGCGGCCTACCTGCAAAACGCACGGGACCAGGGCTTGATCAACGAAAAGACCATTGTGGTACTGCCTGAACACATCGGCACTTGGCTGATGCTCACCGGCGAAAAAAACGAGGTGTACCAAGCGCTGCATGTGAAGGACGCGATGCACTGGCTGTCGCTGAGCAATCCCTTGCAATTCCTGCGTGCCTGGATCAGCGCCACGGGCGATGACCGCACCAACGACGCCTACCTGCGCATGAAAGCCCCGGCCATGGCGCGTGACTATCAAGTGCTGTTCGGCGGCCTGGCCAAGGAATTCGGGGTCACGGTGGTCGCTGGCTCCATTGCCCTGCCCAACCCAAGTGTGAGCCAAGGGCAACTCCAGGTCGGCCATGGCGCACTGTTTAACGCCAGCGTGGTATTTGCGGCAGACGGCTTGCCCGTCGGCAATCTGCAACGCCAGCTTTACCCGATATACGATGAGCGCGGTTTTATCGAGCCTGGAGACGAAAATATCGTCAGCGTGGTCGACACCCCGGCCGGCCGCCTTGGTGTGCTGGTGGGCAGTGACAGCTGGTACCCGGACAACTACCGCAAGCTCAACGAACAAGGCGCGCAGCTGATTGCAGTGCCGGCCTTTGTGCTTGGCCGCGAGACCTGGGATCGACCATGGCGCGGTTTTAAAAGCGTCTCCACTCCACAGGAAATCAGCCTCAAGCCCGAAGAGCTCAGTGAGGGCGAAGCGTGGCGCCGCTTGACCTTGATCAGCCAACAACCGATCAGCCAGGCCAGCGCCGGCATGAGCGTATTTCTGCGCGGGCAGTTCTGGGATTTGGGCACTGCCGGGCAGAGTTTCCTGAGTCACAACGGGCAGATCAACGCCGACAGCGACGCCCGTGGCGCGCGCCTGCTGAATATCTGGCTGTAACGCGGTGAAGCCGGTGCGCCTCGGGGATTTGTCGGTGGGCTTCGTGCACACCCTGGCCGACGCGATCCACAGCCACGGCCTGGACCCGCAACCGCTCTTGCTGCAATACAGCCTGGACCCGGCGCGCCTCGCCGAAGCTGGCGCGCGCTTGTCGATCCCGCGCTATATGCGCCTGGGCCATGCGGCCATTCAACTGACCGGCGACCCAGGCCTGGGCTTGCGCATGGGGCAACTCAGCCGCTTGAGCCAAGCGGGACTGGCTGGTGTCACCGCCGCACAGGCGCCTAACGTACGCGAAGCCGCTCGCACCCTGACGCGCTTTGAGCCGCTGTATGGTGCCAACTATCGCGGGCAATCGAGTTTTCATGAGGATGCCGAAGGCGCCTGGCTGCGTTTCTATTCCATCAGCCCCTACAACGCCTACAACCGTTTTGTGGTGGACTCGATCATTTCCAGCTGGTTGCATCAGCTCGCCAACTTGGCACAACAACCGTTGCTGGCGCAACGAATCGACATCGAGTTCGATGCCCCCGAGTACAGCGAGCAGTACAGCCTATTGAGCGCCAACCAGGTCCACTTCGGTGCCGAGGCCAACCAGTTGCGCCTGAGCCAATCCACCCTGGCAATGCGTAACCCGCAGCATTGCCCAAGTACCTGGCAGCTCTTGCTGCAATTGTGTGAAAGGGAGTTGGAGCAGTTGACCCGCACCCGCAGCTTGCGCGAGCGCATTACCCGGTTGCTCGGGCCGATGCTCAATGGCGGCCGGGAACCCGACCTGGAAGAAGTGGCGGCACGCTTGAAGCTGCCGACCTGGACATTGCGCCGTAAACTGGCCGAAGAAGGCACTCAATTCCGCGCGATTCTCAACGATACCCGCCGCGACCTGGCCATGACCTACATTCGCGATACGGAACTGGCGTTCGGCGAGATCGCCTACTTGCTCGGCTTTGCCTCAGCCCAAGCCTTTCAACGGGCATTCAAGCGATGGAACAACCAGACCCCAGGGGAATTTCGCCGCAGTCAGCGGCATTCCGCCTGAAGTCGGTCTTACAGCTCGGTGGCGTCGTCGGCCGGATCCAGCGGATCGAATTCAAAGGCCTGGTACTCCAGCAGTTCTTCCTGGTAATCGTCCATCATGGACTCCTTCTTGACGTTAAAAGTGGCTGCAGATAAATGACCTGCATCACCAGCCTAAAGTGCCGTCATGACGAAAAAATGTCTGCGCCATGACGTTCCTGCACTTCAAGATTAAACGTAGCAGCGTTATGCGGATTTAGCGCCAGGGCTCTGAAGCGCGATTGCAATCAGCTACGCACTGAAATGGACGGCAATGCATTCCATTGTGGGAGGGGGCTTGCACCCTCGCACATGAGATCTGCATCAGGTTTCAGCTTTGCGTCGGCCACGGGTTTGAGCACCCGCCTCCACCGCCATCCCGGCGGTACGCTCCAACGCCTCGGCAAACGCCCGGCGCTGCTCCGGTTCGATCTGCGACAGGAACAACTCGTCCACCGTACTTTCGTAGATCTTCCACATTTTTTTACGCAACGCCCGGCCGGTATCGGTGATCGACGCAAATGCCGCGCGGCCATCGCCGTCGGAGCGTGAACGCAGCACCAGGCCCTCTTTTTCCAGGCGGTCTACCAGGCGCGTGAGGTTATAGCGCTCAATGGCCAATACATCGGCCAACTCGTGCATGCGGCGGGTGCCTTCGAGGCCGCTTTCTAGACCCCACAGTGCGTCGTACCAGGCGTAAGGGGGCAAGTCGGCGGCCGCCAGGCGGCGCTCGATTTCACGGATGACCGTCCTGTGGGCCCTGACAAAACGGAACCATACATCGGGCTCTTTCGACGACATGCAACACCATCCGGTGGATTTCAAGAAGGTTGCAATAGTAGCTCATCCCGCGCTAGATTCGGCCATGTAGTTGCAATTGCAACAACATTGACGACGTTCCCACAAGGAGCCCGCCACTTGAAATCCGCCGACCCTGGAGCCTCACATGACCCCGAATAACGCAGTCAGACGCGACGTCGATCCACAGGAAACCCGCGAGTGGCTGGAGTCCATCGAATCGGTGCTGTCCACCGAAGGCCGCCCGCGCGCCCATTACCTGATCGATCAGTTGCTGGATTTCGACGTGGCGCGGCATGGCGACTTCTATGGGCGGGTGACCACGCCTTACGTCAACACGATCCCGGTGGATCGCCAGTTGCCCTACCCCGGCAACCTGGCCATCGAACGCCGCACCAATGCGTTTATCCGCTGGAACGCCATGGCCATGGTATTGCGTGCAGGCAAACACTCCGGTGTGGGTGGGCATATCGCCACTTATGCGTCAGCCGCTGTGCTTTACGACGTCGGCTTCGACCACTTCTTCCGTGGCCGCACCGACCGCTTCGACGGCGACCTGGTGTACATCCAGGGGCATTCCTCGCCTGGCATTTACGGCCGCGCCTACCTCGAAGGCCGCATCAGCGAAGCACAACTGGATAACTTCCGCCGTGAAGCCGGTGGTGAGGGCATTTCGTCCTACCCCCACCCACGACTAATGCCGGACTTCTGGCAATTTCCTACGGTGTCCATGGGACTGGGGCCGATCACGGCGGCCTATCAGGCGCGTTTTATGCGCTATCTGGAGTTTCGTGACCTCAAGCAACACCAGGGCCGTAAGGTCTGGGCATTCCTGGGTGATGGCGAAATGGACCAGCCGGAATCCCTGGCCGCCATTTCCCTGGCCGGACGCGAGGAACTCGACAACCTGATCTTCGTGGTCAACTGCAACCTGCAACGCCTGGACGGCCCGGTACGCGGCAACGCCAAGGTGATCCAGGAATTCGAAAGCCTGTACCGCGCCGCCGGCTGGAATGTGATCAAAGTGATCTGGGGCGGTGGTTGGGATGCACTGCTGGAAAAAGACACAAGCGGCCTGCTGCGCCAACGCATGATGGAATGCGTGGACGGTGACTATCAGAACTACAAATCCCAGAACGGCGCCTACGTGCGCGAACACTTCTTCGGCAAATACCCGGAGTTGCTGGCACTGGTTGCGGACCTGTCCGACGACGACATCTGGAAACTCTCACGGGGAGGCCATGACCCGGACAAGGTCTACAACGCCTATGCCGCCGCCGTGCGTCACAGTGGCCAACCGACGGTGATCCTGGCAAAAACCGTCAAGGGCTTTGGTATGGGCGAAGCCGGCGAAGGCCAGAACATTAACCACCAACTGAAAAAGATGGGTGCCGACGCCGTCAAGGCCTTCCGCGACCGCTTCGGCCTGGAGGTGCCCGATGAGCAACTTGCTGAAATTCCTTACCTCAAGCCCATAGCCGATAGCGAAGAAGCCCGTTACTTCGCCGCACGTCGCCAGGCCATGGGCGGCTATGTGCCCGCGCGCCACACTGCGGTCGAATCGCTGCAGATCCCCGAACTGAGCGCCTTCGCCACTCAGCTCAAGGACACTGGCGAGCGCGCGATTTCCACCACCATGGCCTTCGTGCGCATCCTCGGTACACTGCTGAAAGACCCGCACCTGGGCAAGCTGATCGTGCCCATCGTGCCGGACGAATCACGCACCTTCGGCATGGAGAGCCTGTTCCGTCAGATCGGCATCCACTCCGCCGTCGGCCAACTCTACACCCCACAGGACTCCGGACAACTGAGCTACTACAAGGAGAGCAAGGACGGACAGATCATGCAGGAAGGCCTGAATGAGTCAGGCGCCATTTCCTCATGGATCGCGGCGAGTACGTCCTACAGCAACCACGGCCTGATGACCGTGCCGTTCTATATCTTCTATTCGATGTTCGGTTTCCAGCGCGTCGGCGACCTAGCTTGGGCGGCGGGCGATGCGCGCGCGCGTGGTTTCTTGCTGGGCGCCACGGCCGGGCGTACCACGCTGATGGGCGAAGGCTTGCAGCATGACGATGGTCATAGCCATATCCTCTCGTCGGTGATTCCGTGCTGCATCTCTTATGACCCGACCTTTGCCTACGAACTGGGGGTGATTATTCGCGAGGGCATGCGGCGCATGTACGTTGAGCAAGAGGACATTTACTACTACATCACCCTGCTCAACGAAAACTACCCGCACCCGGCGATGCCCGAAGGCGTGGAAGGCGGCATTCTCAAAGGTATGTACAGGCTCAGCGCCAACCCTGAGGCGCAAGTGCAACTGATGGGCAGTGGTTCGATCCTGCGAGAAGTGATCGCCGCCGCTGAACTGCTGGCCACCGACTTCGGTGTGCACGGCAACGTGTGGAGCGTGACCAGCCTCACCGAGTTGCGCCGTGACGGGCATGCGGTCGAACGCTGGAACCTGCTGCACCCGGAAAGCGAGCCTCGCGCGAGTTATGCAGAGCAATGCCTGGCCGGGCACACGGGGCCAGTGGTGGTGGCGACGGACTACGTGAAACTGTTCGCCGATCAGCTTCGTCCGTTCGTGCCGGGCCGTCGCTTTGTCGCGCTGGGCACTGATGGCTTCGGGCAATCAGACACCCGGGAAGCCTTGCGTGAGTTCTTTGAGGTGGATCGCCACTTCATCGCCCTGGCCGCCCTGAAGGCGCTGGCGGATGACGGCATGATCGGTCGCGACAAGGTCAGTGAAGCGATCAAACGCTACGGGATCAACGTCGACAAGGTGAATCCCGTAGCGGTCTGAACTACTGCGCAGGCGTTGGCAGGGGCGGAATCGCTTCTGTCGGCGCCGGCATGTCCGGCGTGGTCGTGGCGGGTGCGGGCTCGGCCTGCGGGGCAATCGGTGCGGCTTCAGGCGCAGGCACAACCGGCTCCGCAGCAGCTGGTACGGCAGGCTCTTCCTTCGGCGCCTCGACTTTCTCCGCAGCGGGTGCGGCCTTCGGCTCCGGCACACCGAGGTCCGCCTTTGGCTGCTCGGGGATATGCTCAGCCTTCTTCACTTCCTGGGGCAGGAAGACGTCCACCAACGCAAAGTAGCGATCGTAGAACTTCGGCGCGGACACCGTTTCACTCGCCACCTTCACCATCGAGTCATCGGTGGAGCCAATCGGCATCGACACCGACCCCAGCACGCCTACACCGAGGCTCGCGGAGTTGTTGACCTTCTTCAGCGCATAGCGATCCTGAAGGGCGTTGGCAAACATCGTCGAGTGCTTTTTACCTTTGCCGTCATCGGCACACACCACGTTGAAGCTGATCTGCAGGTGAGTTTCGCCGGTCTGCTGGAAACTCTTGTTACCCACGACCAGTTTCGGGTCGCTGCTGGTGATGATGTAGCCCTGGCTCAGCAAGGCACGCCGCGCGGCCTCGCACGCTGCTACATCGCTAACGGGGTAATCCCGGGAAAACGTACCGGAGTCGTCGAAGTTCTCATGTTCATAAATAGCGGTCTTGGGTGACGAGCAGCCCGCGGCGCCCGCCAGCACCAGCGCCAGCCCGAGGCTACGCAAGTGGAATGATGTCGACATTGAAGATCCTGAGGAAAACGGTCTGGGCGGTATTGTGCAACAGAACGAGGCCTTGGCGCGCGCATTCCTGTCGGTAAAACGTCACAGGGTTACGCACCGGGGCCTGCAGGGAAAAGCCCGGCGCACATATGGTCAATAAACACGCGTACCTTGGTCGAGGTATGGCGACCGGGCCACAACATCCAGAAACTGCCCCGGTGTTCCAAGTAATCATCCAACACCCGTTGCAAGCGCCCCTCGCCCACGGCCTGGTTGACCATGTAGTCCGGCAGGCAGGCAATGCCCAAACCCTCGAGCACCACGTGGTTCAGAGACTCAATGGTGGTACTGACCAACGGCGTACGTAACAGCGGTTCCGCAGTACCCGGGGCAAGACGCAACGGCCAGGGCTCGAGCTTGCCCGTGGCGCAGAACTTGTGGCGCAGGCAGGCGTGGCCATTCAGGTCCTGTGGTTGCTGCGGGGTGCCGTGTTGGGCGAAGTATCCCGGTGTGGCGACGAGCACCAACTGGTAGTGACCCAGGTGGCGCGCTATCAACCGCGAATCTTCCGGCTTGCCCGTGCGAATCACCGCATCGAAACCTTCCTCGATCACGTCCACCATACGGTCAGAGAAATCCACATCCAACTCGATATCCGGATAGACGCGCATAAAGTCACTGAGTACTGGCATCAACAAGCCACGCACCTGCGGCACACTGATACGCAGCTTGCCCCGTGGGGTTGCACCGGCGTCTGTCAGTTCCTGCTCGGCTGCTTCCACCTCAGCGAGAATCCGCCGCGACCGTTCAAGGAACAGCGAGCCTTCACTGGTCAAGGTGATACTGCGCGTGCTGCGGTGAAACAGCCGCACGCCCAGGCGCTCTTCCATCCGCGCAATGCTTTTGCCTACAGCCGACGACGACACCCCCAGCACACGGCCGGCGGCGGTGAAGCTGAGCGTCTGCGCCACCTGCACGAACACCGAAAGGCTGCCCAAGCTGTCCATGATCCCGCCTTCAGCGATTGCGGACACTTGCGTCCGATAAGTTCGGAACCTTAGCCTGTTTTTCCGTCAACCACAGCCCCCTACTCTGCCCGCTTGCCCTTTTACCTGGATAAAACGTCATGAGCAGCAGCCCTTCACTCGCCGCATCAGCCCAGCGGGATTCATTACCGCTGGGCGGTCTACTGGCCCTGGCCAGCGCTGGCTTTATCACCATCCTCACCGAAGCCATGCCCGCCGGATTACTACCCCAGATAGGCGAAGGCCTAGGCGTGTCGCCCGCCCTGGTCGGTCAACTGGTCACGGTCTATGCCCTTGGCTCGTTGCTGGCAGCCATCCCCCTGACGCTGCTGACCCGCGGCTTGCGCAGACGACCGTTACTGCTGATGGCCATCGGCGGCTTTGCCTTGGTCAACAGCGTAACCGCGCTGTCCAGCCACTACGGGCTGACCCTCGTGGCGCGATTTTTTGCCGGGGTCTTCGCCGGGCTGCTTTGGGCGTTGCTAGCGGGTTATGCGAGCCGAATGGTGTCGCCACACTTGCAAGGTCGCGCCATTGCCGTGGCCATGCTGGGTGCACCGCTGGCGCTGTCACTGGGTGTGCCTGCGGGCACCTTCCTCGGCACCGCCGTTGGCTGGCGCCTGAGTTTTGCAATCATGACCGGGCTGACCTTGGTGTTACTGGCTTGGGCACGCTGGCAACTGCCGGATTTTGCTGGCGAACGGGCGGATAAACGCTTGGGGCTGCGCCAGGTGCTGAACCTGCCAGGAATTCGTCCGGTGCTGTGGGTAACGTTTACCTACGTGCTGGCCCACAACATTCTCTACACCTACATCGCCCCGTTGCTGGTGCCCGCCGGGATCGATGCGGATGTTGACCGAGTGCTGCTGGTGTTTGGCCTCTCGGCGGTGCTTAGCATCTGGTTGGCAGGTGTGTTGATTGACCGGTGGCTGCGCGCCTTACTATTAATCAGTTGTGCGCTGTTTGGCCTGATCGCCCTGGCGCTGGCGTTCTGGATCAATGTGCCGGCAGTCATCTATACCGCCGTGGCGTTATGGGGCCTGGCGTTCGGCGGCCTGCCGGCGCTGTTGCAAACCGCACTGGCCCAATCGGCGGGCGAGTCGGCGGATGCCGCACAATCAATGCTGGTGACCGTGTGGAACTTGGGGATAGCCGGTGGCGGGCTGGCGGGTGGCGTGTTGCTTCAGGGCTGGGGCGTCGCGGGCTTTCCATGGGCCGTTATGCTACTGATGCTACTGGCCTGGGCCGGCGCATCACAGACGGCGCCCCAACAGTTGGCCCGGCCAGCCCGCCAAGTCGAATGTTGAAATGCGCTCGTAGCCACAGGACACATAAAAACGCACCAGATCCCCTGTCCCGCCGCCGTAGCAGTCCACACGCAAACGCGTGACGCCTACTGCCCGGGCCTGATCATCGGCAAAGGCCATCATGCGCCGCCCAAGGCCGCGAACACGCGGGTCACGCGCGGCAATCAACAGGCGCACATACACCTCGGGCTCAGTCGCCAACGGTACATAAGGCATAGGATCGCCCAAAACCAGCGCTCCACGGATACGCCCTGCGGGATCCTCTACCACCCACGCCCCGGGCAACGCGCAGGCTTCAGCCACTTGCGCGACCCGCCGGGGCAACGCCGACCAGGGCTCGGTGCCCCACTGATGGGTATTGCCTATGCCAACGAACCATGCAATCACCTCGTCGAACACCTGGAGCACGGCAGAAACATCCGCCACACGGGCGCGGCGGATCAGCAAGCCGTCCATTCCTTGAATCAACATGCATGGAACTCCTGGGTCGACGATACCGAGCACCCAGTCTAGCGCACATAAAAAAGCCCCCGGTCTTTTCAGGCCGGGGGCTTCTTGTTCAAACCAACATCAGTACTTCTTGATATCAGCCTTGGTTTCCAACTGCTTGCGGTACGCTGCGAAGTCCTGCTGGCCGACACGGGAAGCGAGGAAGCGGCGGTATTGGGCCTTTTCTTCTTCCGATGGGGCTGCAGCTTCATTCACGCCGTTCAAGCGCACGATCGCCAGGCTACCGTCAGCCAGGGTCACGGTGGTGAAGGTCGGCTTGTCCTTGACCGCAGGCTTAGGCATGCGGAACAGGGCTTGCAATACGGCTGGGTCGATCGCTTCCTGGCTACGGGTAGCCGCTTCAGTGACTTTCCACGCCTGACCATCGACCGGCTGGTTCAGCGGTGTCTTGCCATCACGCAGGCTGGCGATCAGCTCGTCAGCGTGAGTCTTGGCAGCCGCGCTGGCGCGCTCCTTGGCCATCTGCGTGCGGATTGCCGCAGCAACGCTTTCCAGCGGCAGTTGCGCAGGTTTGCGGTGCTCTTTGGCACGCAGCACGATGATGGTTTCCGGGTCCAGCTCAATGGCGGTGCTGTTGGCACCTTCATCCAGCACTTCCGGGCTGAACGCAGCGGTGACCACGGCACGGTTGGCCGCGACACCGTCACCACCTTCACGGCCAAACGGTGCGGAGGTGTGCACGGTCAGCTTCAGGTCAGAGGCAGGCTGAGCCAAATCAGAAGCTTCGAATGCCGCATCTTCCAATTGCTTGGTCGCTTCGACAAAACGCTGCTCTACCTGCTGGGCCTTGAGCTCACGGGTCAGTTTGTCTTTCAGGCTGGCGAACGTCGGCACTTGCGGTGCTTCAACGCCCAACAACTTGATCAAGTGCCAACCGAAGGTGCTGCGCACCGGCGTCGAGACCTGGTCCTGTTTCAACGCATACAGGGCCGTTTCGAAGTCCGGATCGTAGACGCCAGGGCCAGCGAAGCCGAGGTCACCGCCGTTGTTGGCAGAGCCAGGATCCTGGGAAAACTCCTTGGCCAGGGCTTCGAACTTCTCACCTTTGGCCAGGCGTGCCTGGATTTCTTCGATCTTAGCCTTGGCTTGCGCGTCGGAAACCTTGTCGTTGACTTCAATCAGGATGTGCGCCGCGCGACGCTGTTCAGCGAGGTTGGCGGTTTCTTTCTGATAGGCCGCCTGCAGCTCATCGTCCTTGACGTTGACCTGGTCGAAGAAAGAAGACTTCTTCAATTCCAGGTAGTCGATGACCACCTGGTCCGGGGTCATGAACTCTTTGGCGTGCTGGTCGTAGTAAGCCTTGACCTCTTCGTCGGTGAGCTTCACCGCCGCAGGGTTGGCCTTGATGTTGACGGTGGCGAAATCGCGAGTCTGTTTTTCCAGACGGGCGAATGCGAGCACTTCGGCATCGGTGACAAAACCGCTACCGGCAATGCCTGCGCGAACCTGACCGATCAGCATTTCCTGGGTCATCATCTGACGGAACTGCAGACGGCTATAGCCCAACTGACGGATCACCTGGTCAAAGCGTTCGGCGTTGAACTTGCCGTCAACCTGGAATTCCGGCGTTTGCAGGATCACCTGATCCAATGCAGCTTCAGAGAACCCGAACTTGGAATCGGCAGCACCCTGCAGCAGCAGCTTGCGGTCGATCAGGCCTTTGAGAGCCGCCTCGCGCAGCAGTTTTTCGTCGAGGAGCGAAGCGTCGAAATCCTTGCCCAACTGTTGCATCAGCTGTCGACGTTGCATGTCGACGGCCTGGCTCAGCTCGGTCTGGGTGATTTCTTCACCGTTGACCTTGGCCACGTCCTGCTTGTTAGTACCCGAAGCCTGGAAAATGGCTTCGATACCGGTGAACGCCATCAATGCGACGATGATCCCGATAATGGTCTTGGCAATCCAGCCTTGTGAATTGTCCCTGATATTTTGCAGCATGCGTCCCCCAGAAACGGTTGAACTTCAAAAATTGGCAACCGTGGAGCGTGGGTAGAATCCGGATAGAAGAAAGGCGCATCCGAGGATGCGCCTTCTCGTAACTGGCGGAGCGGACGGGGGGTTGAACTTGCACCCCCGGCGTGGCGACCCAATGGATACGTGGGTCAGCTACCGCTCCGCTGCCAGGCCAGACCTGCGTCCGACCCGGGTAGCAAAGGCTTGAACGAAGCTTAGTTAACGGCTTCTTTCAGGGCTTTACCGGCTTTGAAACCTGGTTTTTTGGCAGCAGCGATTTGCAGTGCTTTGCCAGTCTGTGGGTTGCGGCCAGTGCGAGCTGGGCGGTCAGTCACAGAGAACGTACCGAAGCCTACCAGTACCACGGAGTCGCCGGCCTTCAGAGCGCCAGTGACGGATTCGATTACTGCATCCAGCGCACGGCCAGCAGCAGCTTTCGGGATATCAGCGGATGCAGCAATAGCATCAATCAGTTCCGACTTGTTCACTCTAAGTCCCCTTATATATCTATTGAGTATGATTCTAAGTTTTTTGGTAAACAGCAAAAACCAGTGCTGAATGGCCTACAGACACTTAAGAGCCGCTTTATAACAAGGGCTCTAAAAAGCTGTCAAGGAAGCCTCCAGGCTTATTCACATTAATGCGTGCTAATTCTTTCCTTGGAATCAGACTCTCGTTTTTCATCCTTGGCAACTATCTCCGGAGCCACATCCGGCAAGGGCTCTGGCGCGTATTGCAGCGCAATTTGCAGGACCTCGTCAATCCATTTAACCGGTTTAATCTGAAGATCCTGCTTGATGTTGTCAGGAATTTCCTTCAAGTCGCGAACATTCTCTTCAGGGATGATCACTGTTTTGATACCACCCCGGTGTGCTGCAAGCAATTTCTCTTTCAGACCACCGATGGCCAATACCTGACCACGCAGGGTGATTTCCCCAGTCATGGCAACGTCGGCACGCACCGGAATGCCGGTCAATGCAGACACCAAGGCCGTGCACATGCCTACGCCAGCGCTAGGGCCATCTTTAGGCGTAGCACCTTCCGGCATATGGATGTGAGTGTCATGCTTCTCGTGGAAGTCCAGGGGGATCCCCAGGCTTCTGGCGCGACTGCGCACCACGGTCTGCGCGGCAGTGATGGATTCAACCATCACGTCACCCAGGGAACCGGTCTTGATCAGCTGGCCTTTGCCTGGAATCACAGCAGCCTCGATGGTCAGCAATTCCCCGCCCACCTGGGTCCACGCCAAGCCAGTCACCTGACCGACTTGATCCTGCTGCTCGGCCAGGCCGTAGCGGAATTTCTTCACACCCAGGAAGTGCTCCAAGGAGTCGGCCACCACCTTCACGGAGAAGCGTTTTTCCAGCGCATGCTCTTTGACTGCCTTGCGGCAAATCTTCGCGATCTGGCGCTCAAGGCCCCGCACACCGGCCTCGCGGGTGTAGTAACGCACGATGTCGCGGATCGCTTCGATGTCAAATTCAATCTCGCCCTTCTTCAGGCCATTCGCCGAAATTTGCTTGGGCGCGAGGTACTTGACCGCAATGTTGATCTTCTCGTCCTCGGTGTAACCCGGTAGACGAATCACCTCCATCCGATCCAGCAAGGCCGGCGGGATGTTCATGGAGTTGGAAGTGCAGAGGAACATTACGTCAGACAAGTCGTAGTCGACTTCCAGGTAATGGTCGTTGAAATTATGGTTTTGCTCAGGGTCGAGCACTTCCAGCAACGCCGATGCCGGGTCGCCACGCATGTCGCTGCCCATTTTGTCGATTTCATCAAGCAGGAACAGCGGGTTGCGCACACCCACCTTTGTCATCTTTTGAATCAATCTTCCTGGCATCGAACCGATGTAAGTTCGGCGATGACCACGAATTTCCGCTTCATCACGCACACCGCCGAGCGCCATGCGCACGAATTTGCGATTAGTCGCACTGGCAATCGATTCGGCGAGAGAGGTTTTACCAACACCTGGAGGTCCGACCAGGCACAACACCGGACCACGAATTTTCTTCACGCGCTTTTGCACGGCGAGGTATTCGAGAATCCGCTCTTTGACTTCTTCGAGGCCATAGTGATCGGCGTCGAGAATTTCCTCGGCACGTGTCAGGTCCAAACGCACTTTGGTCTGGGCCTTCCACGGCACTTGCACCAGCCAGTCGATATACGAGCGCACTACGGTCGCTTCAGCGGACATCGGCGACATCTGCTTGAGCTTGTTCAGCTCGGCATTAGCTTTGGTAAGAGCGTCTTTCGGCAGGCCTGCGGCATCAATGCGCTTTTTCAGCTCTTCGATTTCGTTGTGGCCCTCCTCGCTGTCGCCAAGTTCTTTCTGAATGGCCTTCATCTGCTCATTCAGGTAGTACTCGCGCTGGCTACGCTCCATTTGTTTCTTCACGCGACCACGAATGCGCTTCTCAACCTGCAACAGGTCGATTTCGGCATCCAGCAACGCTAGGACATGTTCAACACGGGCCGACAGGTCGATGATTTCGAGGATGTCTTGCTTCTGCTCGATCTTCAGCGCCATGTGTGCGGCCATGGTGTCGACCAGACGGCTTGGCTCATCAATGCTATTGAGGGAAGACAGGACCTCAGCCGGGACTTTTTTGCCCAACTGCACATACTGCTCGAACTGCGAGAGCAGGCTGCGTACAAAAACTTCGGATTCGCGCTCAGGGGCTTCGACTTCGTCGATCAGCGCCACTTCGGCGCGCAGATGACCATCCACCTCCATGAAACGCTCTACAGCACCTCGTTGCTCGCCTTCTACCAGCACCTTGACGGTGCCATCAGGCAGTTTGAGCAGTTGCAGGACAGTAGCAATTGTACCGACGCGATACAGGGCGTCTTCGCCTGGATCATCATCGGCAGGATTTCTCTGGGCCAACAGCAGGATCTGCTTGTCGCCCGTCATCGCTGCCTCAAGGGCTTCGATAGACTTCTCGCGCCCCACGAACAGCGGGATAACCATGTGCGGATAAACGACGACATCACGCAACGGCAGGAGAGGCAATTCAATGGTTGTCTTCATGATTTCGCCTCTATGACAGTTGAAAAATAAGCTTGAAACCAAGATGGGGGCTGCATGCAAAAAAAACAAGCTTATTGCCAGCAGTTAAACGCAGTAAACGCTTCAAGATAAAAGTCGCACAAAAAACAAAGGGGCCCTAGGGGCCCCTTGTTTGTACCGAAACTGCGAAACGCTTACGCGTCTGGCGCAGCTTTGGCAGTCGGCTCACTGTTCTCGTAGATATACAGCGGCTTGGACTTACCTTCTATAACGCTTTCGTCGATCACCACTTTACTCACCTCAGACTGCGAGGGGATTTCGTACATGGTGTCGAGCAATACACCTTCAAGGATAGAACGCAGACCACGTGCACCGGTCTTGCGCTCCAGCGCCCGCTTGGCTACCGACTTGAGGGCATCAGTACGGAACTCAAGGTCCACACCTTCCATCTCAAACAGCTTGGCGTACTGCTTGGTCAGGGCATTTTTCGGCTCGGTGAGGATCTGAATCAGAGCAGCCTCATCCAACTCGTCCAATGTGGCCAGGACCGGCAAACGGCCAACGAATTCCGGGATCAGACCGAACTTGACCAGATCGTCAGGCTCAACCTCACGCAGGGACTCGCCCACCTTCTTGCCTTCTTCCTTGCTGCGCACTTCTGCACTGAAACCGATACCGCCCCGGGTGGAACGTTGCTGAATAACTTTTTCCAGCCCAGAGAACGCACCGCCACAGATGAACAGGATGTTACGCGTATCAACCTGAAGGAATTCCTGCTGCGGGTGCTTGCGGCCGCCTTGTGGCGGTACGGAAGCAACCGTGCCTTCAATCAGCTTCAACAGAGCCTGCTGCACGCCCTCACCAGAAACGTCCCGGGTGATCGACGGGTTGTCAGACTTGCGCGAGATCTTGTCGATTTCGTCGATATAGACAATACCCATCTGGGCCTTCTCTACGTCGTAATCGCACTTCTGCAGCAGTTTCTGAATGATGTTCTCGACGTCCTCACCCACGTAGCCAGCCTCAGTGAGGGTGGTAGCGTCGGCGATGGTGAACGGAACATTCAGCAGACGAGCGAGGGTTTCTGCAAGCAGGGTTTTACCCGAGCCTGTAGGACCGATCAGCAAGATGTTGCTCTTGCCGAGTTCGACTTCGTCGCCTTTCTTGTCACGCTGGTTCAGACGCTTGTAGTGGTTGTACACCGCTACGGCCAGAACCTTCTTTGCACGCTCTTGACCAATCACATATTGATCAAGGATGCCGCTGATTTCTTTAGGCGAAGGCAGTTTATGCGCGCTGCTCTCGGCCTGTGCTTCCTGCACCTCCTCGCGGATGATGTCATTGCACAGGTCGACGCACTCGTCGCAGATAAACACCGAGGGGCCGGCAATCAACTTGCGTACTTCATGCTGGCTTTTGCCACAGAAGGAGCAATAGAGCAGCTTACCGTTGTCCTCGCCGTTGCGGGTGTCAGTCATTCGTTCGATCCAAATCCGATAGGCTTGCAACACAAGATGAAGGCTTATGCGGGCTTTTTCAAGCCCGCCGATGATCGGACACGCCGACCAGCCCTATTTTGAGCGGCTTATATTAAGCGGGGCGCTTTTCGATCACTGCATCGATCAACCCGTATTCACGTGCGGCTTCGGCGCTCATGAAGTTGTCGCGGTTGGTGTCGCGCTCGATTTCTTCCAGCGTGTGCCCGCTGTGCTTGGCCATCAGCGTGTTAAGACGTTCGCGGATGAAGAGGATTTCCTTAGCGTGGATTTCGATGTCCGACGCTTGGCCCTGGAAACCGCCCAGTGGCTGGTGAATCATCACGCGCGAGTTCGGCAGGCAGTAACGCTTGCCCTCGGCACCCGCCGTCAGCAGGAACGCGCCCATGCTGCAGGCCTGGCCAATGCAGGTCGTCGAGACGTTAGGCTTGATGAACTGCATGGTGTCGTAGATCGACATACCTGCCGTCACCGAACCGCCCGGCGAGTTAATGTAGAGATGGATGTCCTTGTCCGGGTTTTCCGCTTCAAGGAACAGCAGCTGCGCACAGATCAGGTTGGCCATGTAGTCCTCTACCGGGCCCACCAGAAAGATCACTCGCTCCTTGAGCAGGCGCGAGTAGATGTCGTAGGCGCGCTCGCCACGAGCAGACTGCTCGACAACCATCGGGACCAAGCCGCCTGCGGCCTGGATATCAGAGTTCTGCTGAATATAGGAATTACGGAACATGCTCTGCAGTTACTCCCAAATAGTCATGTCTTGAAAACGCATAAGCCAGCGCGAGGCTGGCTTATGGTTGAATTTCCAACGAGTTGGACAATCAGTCGGCTTGTGCTGCTTCCGCCGGCTTGACTGCTTCTTCGTAAGAGACCGCTTTATCGGTCACCTTAGCCTTCTGCAGAACAGTATCCACAACTTGTTCTTCCAGCACAACCGAACGCACTTCGTTCAGTTGCTGGTCGTTCTTGTAGTACCAAGCCACAACCTGCTCAGGCTCCTGGTAGGCCGAAGCCATTTCCTGGATCATTTCGCGAACGCGATCTTCATCAGGCTTGAGGTCGAACTGCTTGACCACTTCAGCCACGACCAAACCCAGCACAACGCGACGCTTGGCTTGCTCTTCGAACAGCTCGGCAGGCAGTTGGTCAGGCTTGATATTGCCACCAAACTGCTGAACCGCTTGAACGCGCAGGCGATCCACTTCATTGGACAGCAAAGCCTTAGGCACTTCGATCGGGTTGGCAGCCAGCAGACCGTCCATGACCTGATTCTTAACCTTGGACTTGATGGCCTGGCGCAGCTCGCGCTCCATGTTCTTGCGAACTTCGGTGCGGAAGCCTTCGATGCCGGTTTCCTTGATACCAAACTGATTGAAGAACTCTTCGTTCAGCTCTGGCAGCTTAGGCTCGGAAACGCTGTTGACGGTCACGGTGAACTCGGCAGCTTTGCCAGCCAAGTCCAGATTTTGGTAGTCAGCAGGGAAAGTCAGGTTCAGAACACGCTCTTCGCCGGCTTTGGCGCCAACCAGGCCGTCTTCGAAACCAGGAATCATGCGGTTGGAGCCCAGTACCAATTGGGTACCCTTGGCAGAGCCACCAGCGAACACTTCGCCGTCAACCTTGCCAACGAAATCGATGTTCAGCTGGTCTTCGTTCTGGGCGGCACGATCGGCCACTTCGAAACGAGTGTTCTGCTTGCGCAGGATTTCCAGCATGTTGTCCAAGTCGGAATCAGCGACGTCAGCGCTCAGGCGCTCGATTTCGATACCGTCGAAACCGGCGACTTCGAACTCTGGGAACACTTCGAATACGGCAACATATTCCAGGTCCTTGCCAGCTTCCAGGGACTTAGGCTCGATCGAAGGCGAGCCAGCTGGGTTCAGCTTTTGCTCAACAACGGCTTCGTAGAAGGAAGCCTGGATCACGTCACCTACAGCTTCTTGACGCGCATCAGCACCAAAACGGCGCTTGATTTCGCTCATCGGCACTTTGCCTGGACGGAAACCAGCGATCTTGGCCTTTTGGGCAGTCTGCTGCAGACGCTTGTTGACCGCAGTCTCGATACGCTCTGCCGGCACGGTGATGCTCAGGCGGCGCTCAAGAGCAGTAGTATTTTCAACAGAAACTTGCATGAATATTCCTCGTTGCACAGACGTTAGCCGGCCGTTTCCGACCCCAGAATCAAGGGCATGCATTCTAGAGGGTCAAACTCAAGAAGTCACCCTACTGGAAACGGGTAAAAAAACAGCAGGCCATTTGTAGGTTCAAGTGCACGCGTGCACCTCATCCCGTTAGCAAATACAGCTCATCACGCCAGGGCTCTGCGCCAACCCTTCTATATATAGAAGGACCAGGAACGCAGGCCCCGGCAGCCAGCCTTGCGAGCAAGACCGGCGACAGGGAAGCAGCATCGAGAAACACAAATACGATGAAGCGCCCCGCCCTTGAAACTCGAAACGCTTAAACGAAAACGGCACAGCCCTTTTCAGGTACTGCGCCGTTATCGCTATTTAATAGCGGTACTGACCCCTCTATAGACGAGCATCAGTCCTACACGTTCAAAACCGGCAACGATTCTAACGCCAAGGCATTGAGAATGCTTGCTTTTTTGACAACCATAATCTCTAGGCGCGTCGCACTACTCGACCGCAACCGCCCACAGAAACAAGACCTGGCTTTTTCCAGATGCAAAAAAAAGCGCCAGATCATTGATCTGGCGCTTTTTCAAAATATGGGGTGGACGAAGGGGATCGAACCCTCGACAACGGGAGTCACAATCCCGTGCTCTACCAACTGAGCTACGCCCACCATATTGCATTAACAAAGAACTCGAACATCTTCTTTGTTGACCCCACCCAGCCTGACGGCTTGGCGAAGCTTTAATTGGTGCGGATGAAGAGACTCGAACTCTTACGCCTCGCGGCGCTGGAACCTAAATCCAGTGTGTCTACCAATTCCACCACATCCGCGTTTGAAGCTCTTAAAGCAAAGGCGCCAGACGATTAATCTGGCGCCTTTTCAAAATATGGGGTGGACGAAGGGGATCGAACCCTCGACAACGGGAGTCACAATCCCGTGCTCTACCAACTGAGCTACGCCCACCATATAGCGCTACTTGTGCCAAAGCTGCCTAATGGCGCACCCGGCAGGACTCGAACCTGCGACCATCCGCTTAGAAGGCGGATGCTCTATCCAGCTGAGCTACGGGCGCCTTATTAATCTGTACTCTTAGAGGATTACAAACTAAGTGCTTCCAGCCTTGCAGTACAACAATTCTGCTCGACCTTCTTAACCAGTGCTAGGCTGTGCCCGACAAGTGCGACGAATAGTATAGAGGGCCCGGAAACCCGTCAAATCTTTTTTGAAAAAAATTCATTTTATTTAAGGGGTTAGGCCAATTTGCAGACCAAGCGCCTTTGCCCTCACGCCGTGGCGTGCGAGAATGCGCGCACTTCTCCTCCCCCTCTCGATGGTTAATCACGCGTAATGACTGCACAACTTATCGACGGCAAATCAATCGCCGCCAGCCTGCGCCAGCAGATCGCCAAACGAGTCACCGAGCGCAGCCAGCAAGGCCTGCGCACGCCTGGCCTCGCGGTGATCCTGGTCGGCAGCGATCCTGCCTCTCAGGTTTATGTCTCGCACAAGCGTAAAGACTGTGAAGAGGTCGGCTTTATATCCAAGGCCTATGACCTGCCTGCCGCCACCACCCAAGAGGCACTCACCGATCTGATCGACGGCCTCAACGACAACCCTGCGATCGACGGCATCCTCCTGCAACTGCCACTGCCCGAGCACTTGGACGCGTCCAAGCTGCTGGAGCGTATCCGCCCGGACAAAGACGTCGACGGCTTCCATCCTTACAATGTCGGCCGCCTGGCCCAGCGCATCCCCCTGCTGCGTCCGTGCACGCCAAAAGGCATCATGACCCTGCTGGAAAGTACCGGTGTCGATCTGTACGGCCTTGATGCAGTTGTGGTCGGCGCGTCCAACATTGTCGGTCGCCCGATGGCCATGGAGCTGCTGCTGGCCGGCTGCACCGTGACCGTTACCCACCGCTTCACCAAGGACCTGGCAGGCCACGTTGGTCGTGCCGACCTCGTTGTCGTAGCCGCCGGCAAGCCGGGCCTGGTCAAGGGTGAGTGGATCAAGGAAGGCGCCATCGTTATCGACGTGGGCATCAACCGTCAGGAAGACGGCAAGCTGGTAGGCGATGTGGTGTACGACACTGCCCTGCCCCGCGCTGGCTGGATCACCCCGGTGCCAGGCGGCGTCGGCCCGATGACCCGCGCTTGCCTGCTGGAGAACACCCTGTACGCCGCAGAGACCCTGCACGGTTAATAACCAGTCGTACTGAAAAAGCCCTGCCTTATCGCAGGGCTTTTTATTGCCCGAAAAAAACCTGTTTTTTCTTAGTTTTTAAGCACTTTCGTCTGGTTTTAGAAGAACATTCGACACTCCATCGTCCATACTCCTAAAATGTAACGGCATTTATCAAAGAAACCGTTACTCAACGGTATTTCCTACTTTTTTAGCGAGTTCATCCGCGTGAAAATTCGTCTTTCTATTGCCAGCCTATTTTTTGCGTTCACAGGCACCTTTGCGCACGCCGCCGAATCCACCCAGGCGCCGCGCGACCCATCCAAACTGCAGATCGCATCCGGCAGCGCCATGCTGGTGGACCTGCAGACCAACAAGGTCATCTACGCCAGCAACCCCGACGTAGTAGTGCCGATTGCGTCGGTGAGCAAGTTGATGACCGGCCTGATCGTGCTTGAAGCCAAGCAGAACATGGATGAGTACATCGACATCAACATCAAAGACACGCCGGAAATGAAAGGCGTGTTCTCCCGCGTAAAAATCGGCAGCGAAATGCCTCGCAAGGAAATGCTGCTGATCGCCCTGATGTCATCGGAAAACCGCGCCGCCGCCAGCCTGGCCCACCACTATCCGGGGGGCTACCCGGCATTTATCGCGGCGATGAACGCCAAGGCCAAGGCGCTGGGCATGACCAACACCCACTATGTTGAACCCACCGGCCTGTCGATCCACAACGTGTCCACCGCCCGCGACCTGAGCAAGCTGTTGGCTGCCGCACGGCACTACCCGCTGCTCAGCCAGTTGAGCACCACGAAGGAAAAGACCGTTGCGTTCCGCAAGCCCAACTACACCCTGGGTTTCTCCAACACTGACCACCTGATCAACCGCGCCAACTGGGATATCAAGTTGACCAAGACCGGCTTCACTAACCAGGCCGGCCATTGCCTGGTACTGGTGACCAGCATGGGTAATCGCCCGGTGTCGCTGGTGATCCTGGATGCGTTCGGCAAGTTCACGCACTTTGCCGATGCCAGCCGTATTCGCAGCTGGGTCGAGACCGGCAAGGGCGGTTCGGTGCCGGACGTGGCATTGCGCTACAAGGCCGACAAAAATCTGAAGAACCGCTCGAATGCGGCGCAAGCCCACCGTTAAAGGGCGCCGCACCACATTTTTATCGGTGTTCTGACAATACTTTAAGCGCCTGGGCCGCCGCCTGCTCCTGCCCGGCTTGGGCCGTCGCATTTGCCGCCTCGCGCCAACGCTGGGCATCCACATTCGCTGGCAACTGGCTCGGACGCTGGGTGAGGATCGCCCAGTGCCCGGCGCTTGCCCACTTCGATTCAAACTCGCTGAAGCTCATCAATAAACGCCGGTCCATGCCCGAGCGCAGCAGAACCGTGCTTTTCTGCTGATTGAAGCCAACCACGACAACATAGTGCGCATCCGACCACAGCCCGCCGCCCACCCGCGCCATCACCGGATAACCCGCCGCCACTTGCGCCAGCACGGCCGTCAGTTTGGCATCCAGTGGATACACCATCAGCCCGTACTCACGCGCCAACACTTGCATGTTGCGCTCCAGGTCCGCTTCGCCGCCCGGCAAACGCAGCGGCTTATCCAGCAAACCCGGTGTCATGACAATGCCTTGTTGCGACAGCATGCTGGCTAACGCCGTAGGACCGCTCTGATAAGCCTCGCTGCGAAAGGTCGGCACACCATTGAGTTCGACGCGCTCCGGCAAGCCCGGCAGTTTCGAAGGATGCCCGGAACAGGCCGCGAGGCCCATGGCGCAGGCCAGCAACAGGGATGATTTAACGTTCGACCGTAACCGCAATTTTTTACTCTCTTGATCAACTGCCGGTAAGGGCCCTGATCATAGGGCGCTCGGCCACGCGGGTATAGCCCAAAGCCAGGGTTTACCGCCTGAGATAGAGCAAACAAGTTGGATGAACACGACCATTGGTCAATAGCAGGCAACCGTCAGGTAGCTAGACTGTCCATTGAGAAGACTGTGTGTGCCCCGTACTGGGCGAAAGGAGGCCTGAATGAGCCTTGCAACGACGATTGTGATGTTGATCTGCGGTTGGCTGGCGGTTGCCGGCGCCATGTTGTGGGGGGTGTTGCGCATTACCCGTCGGCACCATCACCCCCACGTAAAACCTGCCAAGCCCCTAAAGGCAGCGGCACACCACGCCTAGCCAGGCATGCAATTGAAGTCCCGCGTCGCCGCAACTTCCTTGCCGTGGCCATCTTTTAAGGATGCACGCACGGTGGTGCCCAGGCTGGATTCCACCAGCGTGTAGTGCTCACCCGCCTTAAAGGCTTCGTATTCGACCCGGCCTTGGCAATCCCGCTGATTGTCGTCGCCGGGCTCCTCTTCGTACAACGTAACATCCAGGCTGTGAGCCCCCGGTGTCACCTCAAAATAGCGCCCGTCATCCACACGCTTGCCGTCCACGCGCTCAGCCAGCAAGTCATTCGGCGCATCCTCTGTCAGACCAATCCAGGCCTCACTCGGATCCGCTTTAGGGATCGGGCCGGCGCACGCCGACAGCAGCAATACGACACCCAATGCAGGGATCAACAACAGAGGTTTAAGTGACATGGCAGTGCTCCAAAAAGACGATATGTCCGATGGGTGACAAGCGTGACCAGCAGCGCTGCCTGGAACAAATGAATCCATATGAAACGATCTTCAGCCCTTAACTAAATGTTCCTTCACCTGGCTGAAAGGCGCGTGTTAGGTGGGTCGGGCAAGACTGCCGGGGTTTGCAATCCTGCTCCCTCGGAGGTTCACGCATGCTCGGGCTGGTAAAGACCGCACTGCAAAAGCCCTACACGTTTATCGTGTTGGCCATATTTATCTGCATCATCGGGCCGATGGCGGCCCTGCGTACTCCCACCGACGTGTTCCCCGATATCGGCATCCCTGTGGTCGCCGTGGTCTGGCAGTACAACGGCCTGTCGCCGGACGCCATGGCGGGTCGCGTGATCTACACCTACGAACGCTCCCTGAGCACCACCGTCAACGACATCGAACATATCGAATCCCAATCCCTGCCAGGGATGGGCATCGTGAAAATCTTCTTCCAACCCGGCGTCGATATCCGCACCGCCAATGCCCAAGTGACCGCCGTGTCACAAACCGTGCTCAAGCAAATGCCGCCGGGCATCACGCCGCCGCTGATCCTCAACTACAGCGCGTCCACGGTGCCGATCCTGCAAATGGCGTTTTCCAGCCCAAGCCTCTCGGAAGCCAAGATCCGCGACCTGGTGCAGAACAACATCCGCCTGCCGTTGAGCGCCCTGCCCGGCCTGGCCATGCCCACACAGATGGGTGGCAAGCAGCGTCAGATCACCCTCGACCTCGACCCGCAAGCGCTGGCTGCCAAAGGCCTGTCGGCCCAGGATGTGGGCAATGCCCTGGCGCTGCAGAATCAGATCATTCCGGTGGGCACTGCCAAGCTCGGCCCCAACGAATACACCATCCTGCTCAACAACAGCCCCAAGGCCATCGATGAGCTTAACGACCTGCCGATCAAGACCGTCGACGGCGCGCTGATCACCATCGGCCAGGTTGCCCACGTGCGTGACGGCTCGCCGCCGCAGACCAACATCGTGCGCGTCGACGGTCATCGCGCAGTGCTGATGCCGGCGTTGAAAAACGGCAGCATTTCCACCCTGTCGATCATCGACGGTATCCGTGGAATGCTGCCGCGCATCAACGAGACCCTACCACCGTCACTGAAGACCTCGTTGCTGGGCGACGCCTCGGTGTTCGTCAAGCAATCGGTGGGCAGCGTGGCCCAGGAAGGCATCATCGCCGCGCTGCTGACCAGCGCGATGATCCTGCTGTTCCTCGGCAGTTGGCGCTCCACGATCATTATTGCGGCGTCGATTCCTCTGGCAGTGCTCTCAGCGATTGCGCTGCTGGCCGTCAGCGGGCAAACCCTCAACGTCATGACCCTCGGCGGGCTGGCGTTGGCGGTGGGGATCCTGGTGGACGACGCCACGGTGACCATCGAAAACATCAACTGGCACCTGGAACAAGGCAAGGCGGTGAAGACCGCGATCCTCGACGGCGCCGCGCAAATTGTCGGCCCGGCGTTCGTCTCGCTGCTGTGCATCTGCATCGTGTTCGTGCCGATGTTCCTGCTGCAAGGCATCGCCGGTTATCTATTCCGGCCCATGGCGCTGGCGGTGATCTTTGCCATGGCCAGCTCGTTCATTCTTTCGCGCACCCTGGTGCCGACGCTGGCGATGTTCCTGCTCAAGCCGCATACGCCGGAGCAAGGCGCGGGACATCATCCGGAAGATGAATTCATCAACCACCATGAGGGTGAGCAGCACACGAAACCGCGCACTGCCGCGCTGCAAGCCGTGCTGAATTTCCAGCAAGGGTTCGAGCGCCACTTCTCGAATATCCGCGACACCTACCATGGCTTGCTGACATTGGCCCTGGGTCATCGCAAGCGCTTTATCGTGGGTTTTCTGGCCTGTGTGTTCGCCTCATTCCTGCTATTGCCCAGCCTTGGCCAGGACTTTTTCCCGGCCACGGATGCCGGTGCGCTGGCCCTGCATGTGCGCCTGCCGCTGGGCACGCGCATCGAAGAAAGCGCCGCCGCCTTCGACCGCATTGAAGCGCGGATCCGTGAGGTCATCCCTGCCGAAGAACTGGACACCATTGTCGATAACATTGGCATCCCGCTCAGCGGCATCGACATGGCCTACAGCAGCAGCGGCACCATCGGCCCGCAGGATGGCGACATTCAAGTCAGCCTGAAAAAACACCACGCGCCCACCGCCGACTACGTGAAAAAACTGCGTGAAGCGCTGCCGCAAAGTTTTCCCGGCAGCCACTTCGCGTTCCTGCCGGCGGACATCAGCAGCCAGATCCTCAACTTCGGCGCGCCGGCGCCGCTGGACGTGAAAATCTCCGGGCGCAGCGATGAAGAAAACCGCGCCTATGCCGTCGAGCTGGAACGTCGCCTGCAACACGTGCCCGGCATCGCCGACCTGCGCATCCAGCAGTCAACCGGCTACCCGTCGCTGCAGGTGAATGTCGACCGCCTGCGCGCCAACGGCCTGGGCATTACCGAGCGCGACGTGACCAACAGCATGGTCGCCTCTCTCGCCGGCAGCTCGCAAACCGCGCCGACCTTCTGGCTCAACCCGGCCAACGGCGTGTCCTATTCCATCGTCGCCGCCACCCCGCAATACCGCCTCGACAGCCTTCCGTCACTGGAAGCGCTGCCCGTCACCGGCGCCAACGGGCAGTCGCAGATCCTCGGCGGTGTGGCAACCATCTCCCGTGTGCAAAGCCCGGCGGTGGTGACCCACTACAACATCGAACCGACCCTGGACCTGTACGCCAACGTGCAAGGCCGCGACCTCGGCGGCGTAGCCCGCGACGTGCAAAAGGTGCTGGATGACACCGCGTCCATGCGCCCAAAAGGCGCGACGATCAGCCTGCACGGCCAGATCGACGCGCTGCATGAAGCCTTCAGCGGCTTGAGCTTCGGCCTGCTCGGCGCTGTGGTGCTGATCTACCTGCTGATCGTGGTCAACTTCCAATCGTGGGCCGACCCGTTTGTGATCATCACGGCCCTGCCTGCCGCACTTGCGGGAATCGTGTGGATGCTGTTCCTCAGCGGCACCTCATTGTCGGTGCCGGCGCTCACCGGAGCCATCTTGTGCATGGGCGTAGCCACGGCTAACTCAATCCTGGTGGTGAGCTTCTGCCGTGAGCGCCTGGCCGAACATGGTGATGCGCTCAAGGCCGCGCTGGAGGCCGGTTACACGCGCTTCCGCCCGGTGTGCATGACGGCCCTGGCGATGATCATCGGCATGTTGCCCCTGGCGCTGTCCGAGGAGCAAAACGCGCCGCTGGGCCGTGCGGTGATCGGTGGTTTGATCTTCGCCACCATCGCCACCCTGTTGTTTGTTCCCGTGGTCTTCAGCCTGGTCCACGGGCGTCACCCTAGTCGCGCAGTTGCAGGAGAAACCCCACATGTCGTCTGATCACAAACCCTCGCGCAAGCGCCTGATGCTCATGGGTGTCGGCGGCCTGACCGTGGCTGCCCTGTTGGTCGCCAACGGCTTGCATGCCCGCACGCTGCACGAGCAATCGGTCACCGCCTGGACAGAGACAGCCGCCATCCCGCAAGTGATGGTGTTTCAACCCAAGCAGAATGTGGCCGGCGATACCTTGCGCCTGCCGGCGCACCTTGAGGCGTGGAGCAAGGCGCCGATCCACGCCCGGGTCAGCGGTTATTTGAAGGACTGGACAGTCGACATCGGCCGCCAGGTCAAGGCCGGGCAAGTCCTCGCCGAAATCGACAGCCCCGACCTGGACCAGCAACTGGCGCAAGCCCATGCACGCTTGGTGCAGGAACAGGCCAATGCGCGCCTCGCTGCAACCACCGCAACCCGATGGCAAAACCTGCTGGCGAGCCACTCCGTATCGCGCCAGGAAGCCGATGAAAAAACCTCCAACGCCGCGGCCGCCAAAGCCAATGCCCAGGCTGCTGCTGCCGACTATGCGCGGCTGTCCGCACTGGAAGACTACAAGACGCTGCGCGCACCGTTCGCCGGCACCATCACGGCGCGCAACACCGATATCGGCCAGTTGATCAAGGCCGACACCGACAGCGACCCGGAGTTGTTCAGCATCGCGGATACGCACCAGCTGCGGCTTTATGTACCCGTGCCACAGAACTACGCGGCAGTGATTCACCCCGGCCTGGAAGCCCGGCTCACCGTGCCCGAACACCCTGGCGAGCACTTCAAGGCACGGCTGATCGGCGACTCCACTGCCATCGATCGCCGCTCCGGCACCCTGCTCGCGCAGTTCGTGGTCGACAATCCCGACGACGCGCTACTGCCGGGTGATTACGCCGAAGCCACGCTGCCGATTCCGGCCGACACCCATGGTGTGAGCATCCCGGCCAGCGCGTTGATCTTTCGCGCCCAAGGCACCCAGGTCGCGGTACTGGATGGGCAGAACCATGTGCACCTGCAAGCCATCCATATCGGCCTCGACCTGGGCGAACGCCTGGTAATCGACCAGGGCCTGAAACCTGCCGACCGCGTGGTCGACAACCCGCCCGACGCTCTGCGCGAAGGCGACGCTGTGCAACTGGCCGACGCCGGAGGTGCGCATGCGCGTAAGGCTTAAGGTGCGCATGCGCACAGGGCTTAAACCACTCGCTGCGTTGACGCTGCTGGTATTGCAAGGTTGCTCGATGGCGCCTAGCTACAAGGTGACGTCGATTGACCTGCCAGCCAACTACCGCGAACAGACCAGCGACGGCCCCTGGCACAGCGCGCAGCCGTCCGACCAACTGGCCCCCGAATGGTGGAAGCTCTACAACGATTCGGGCCTGAATGACCTGCAACAGCAATTGCTCAAGGCCAACCCGGACTTGGCTGCAGCGCTGGCGCACTTCGATGCGTCCCAAGCCTATGCCAGTCAGTTACATGCCGGGCTGTTCCCGCAGATTACCGCCAGCGCACAACCGTTGCGCCAGCGCCAATCTGACTCGCGGCCGCTACGGGGGGAGACGCAGCCGTCGGTGTACAACAGCAACACCGCCGGTTTTTCATTGAGTTACGACCTGGACCTGTGGGGCAAAATTCGCAATCAGGTCGCGGCCGGTGACGCCCAGGCGCAAGCGTCCGGGGATGACCTGGCGGTGGCGCGCCTGAGTTTGCAGCGTCAGTTGGCGACCTTGTACGTGCAGCTCAATGGGCTGGATGCGCAGAGCCGGATTCTTACTGGCTCGCTGGAGGATTTCAGCCAGGCACTGCAACTGACCCGCAGCCGTTACGAGGGCCAGATAGCCTCGGAGCTGGACCTGACCCGTGCGCAAAATCAACTGGCGCAGGCCAGGGCGCAATTGGATGAGGTACGCGGGCAACGCAACCTCACCGAGCACGCCATCGGTGAATTGGTGGGTGTGGCAGCCAGCGACTTTACGCTGCCGCCCGGCCAGCAACTGATCGCCCTGCCGGGGGTTCCCTCGCAGCTGCCAAGCCACCTGCTGCAACGTCGCCCGGACATTGCGGCGGCAGAACGCCGGGTGTTTGCGGCCAACGCGAATATCGGCGTAGCCAAGGCGGCGTGGTATCCGGATTTCAGTTTGACCGGGCTGATCGGCGGGCAGACGCAGGGCGTGGGGAATTTGCTCTCGGCGGGTAATCGGTATTGGGCGCTGGGGCCGTTGGTGAACCTGCCGATCTTTGATGGCGGGCGCCTGAGCGCCAATGAACGCCAGGCCAAGGCCGAGTTTGAAGAAGCGTCCGCGCAGTACCGCAGCCAGGTACTGAAGGCCGTGCGTGAGGTGGAAGATAACCTCGCGCAACTGCGGGATTTGCAGCAGGAAGCGCAGGATGAGCAAGCGGCGGCGGACGCGGCGCAACATACGCAATCATTGGCGATGAACAGCTATCAAGCAGGTGCGGTGAGTTACCTGGATGTGGTGACGGCGCAGACGGCGGCGTTGCAAGCGCAACGGACATTGCAGGCGGTGCAGACGCGGCAGTTGCAGGCCAGTGTAGGACTCGTGACGGCACTCGGCGGCGGCTGGCAACCTGGCGCCTGACATCATTCTCGGACCTGACACAGCTCTAGATCTGGGAGGGGCGGTGCGACTTGCTCTCTATAACGGTGGGTCAGTTATTGATGCCTTGAATGAAATACCGCCATCGGGGGCAAGCCCCCTCCCACACTGATTCTGCGTCAGACACATAATATATAAGCACCGCAGAGCCCCCTCCCACACTTGTCCTGCGTCAGACACATAATGTATGAGCGCCGCTGAGCCAATGTGGGAGGGGGCTTGCCCCCGATGGCGACCTTCCCGACACATCCTGCCAAAAGCCTGCCCATCAACCTCTTGCTCTCCAATCTAGCCTCTCTAAGCACATCTAGAGAGGGCCAGGGAATGGCAGATTTACCCGCTTCACACCGCCTGCGCATCGGCCGCTTCAGCGAACCCAACCGCATTTACCTCATCACCACCAACACCCACGAACGCATACCGATATTCAACAACTTCCATCTCGCTCGCTTAGTGGTCTGGCAATTTCGGCTGGCTCAGTACCAAGGGCTGGCCAATTCCCTGGCATGGGTGATCATGCCGGACCATTTCCACTGGCTGCTTGAACTGAAAAAAGGCTCGCTGGCGGACTTGATGTGCCAGGTGAAGTCAAAAAGCACCAGGACCGTCAATGCCCTGAGCGGTCGCAAGGGACGGCTTTGGCAAGAAAGCTTTCATGACCGCGCACTGCGCAAGGAAGATGACTTGGTGAAAATGGCCCGATATGTGGTGGCTAATCCATTGCGAGCGGGCCTGGTGGAGCGGATTGGCGACTACCCACTGTGGGATGCCATCTGGGTCTAACGTCCGGCAACATTACCTGAAACAACACCGTTCAAATGTGGGAGGGGGCTTGCTCCCGATTGCGGTAAGTCAGTCAGTTCATCTGCAACTGATACACCGCTATCGGGAGCAAGCCCCCTCCCACATTTTTTACCCGCATTTCAGGCCGCGAGTTTGCCGCTGGCGATGGCTGCTGATGCAGCCACCATGGCACGCAACAACACCATGAAAATGGCCCGATAGGTGCTGGCTAATCCATTGCGAGCGGGCTTGGTGGAGCGGATTGGCGACTACCCACTGTGGGATGCCATCTGGGTCTAACGTCCGGCAACATTAGCTGAAACAACACCGTTCAAATGTGGGAGGGGGCTTGCTCCCGATTGCGGTAAGTCAGTCAGTTCATCTGAAACTGATACACCGCTATCGGGAGCAAGCCCCCTCCCACATTTTTTACCCGCATTTCAGGCGGCCCGTTTGCCGCTGGCGATGGCTGCCGATGCAGCCACCATCGCGCGCAGCAATACCGTAAAAATGGCCCGATAGGTGGTGGCCAATCCATTGCGAGCGGGCCTGGTGGAGCGGATTGGCGACTACCCACTGTGGGATGCCATCTGGGTTTAACGTCTGGCAACACTAGCTGAAACAACACCGTTCAAATGTGGGAGGGGGCTTGCTCCCGAATGCGGTAAGTCAGTCAGTTCATCTGTAACTGATACACCGCTATCGGGAGCAAGCCCCCTCCCACATTTTTTACCGGCATTTCAGGCGGCGAGTTTGCCGCTGGCGATGGCTGCCGATGCAGCCACCATGGCGCGCAGCAATACCGAGAAAATGGCCCGATAGGTGGTGGCCAATCCATTGCGAGCGGGCCTGGTGGAGCGGATTGGCGACTACCCGCTGTGGGATGCCATCTGGGTCTAACGTCTGGCAACACTAGTTGAAACAACACCGTTCAAATGTGGGAGGGGGCTTGCTCCCGATTGCGGTAAGTCAGTCAGCTTATCTGTAACTGATACACCGCTATCGGGAGCAAGCCCCCTCCTACATTTTTTACCGGCATTTCAGGCGGCGAGTTTGCCGCTGGCGATGGCTGCCGACGCAGCCACCATCGCGCGCAGCAATACCGTAAAAATGGCCCGATAGGTGGTGGCCAATCCATTGCGAGCGGGCCTGGTGGAGCGGATTGGCGACTACCCATTGTGGGATGCCATCTGGGTCTAACGTCTGGCAACATTAGCTGAAACAACACCGTTCAAATGTGGGAGGGGGCTTGCTCCCGATTGCGGTAGGTCAGTCAGATTATCTGTAACTGATACACCGCTATCGGGAGCAAGCCCCCTCCCACATTTTTTACCGGCATTTCAGGCCGCGAGTTTGCCGCTGGCGATGGCTGCTGAAGCAGCCACCATGGCGCGCAGCAATACCGCACACCCTGCCGCCAGATCATCCGGGGCGGCATTCTCGATCTCGTTATGGCTGATCCCCCCCTCACACGGTACAAAGATCATCCCCGCCGGCCCCAACTCGGCGACGAAGATCGCGTCGTGACCTGCCCCGCTGACGATGTCCATGTTCGACAAGCCCAGCCCATTCGCCGCATCGCGCACGGCGTCAACGCAGCCTTTGTCGAAGTACAGCGGCGGGAAGTCGGCCGTGGGTTCCATTTCAAAACTCAAGCCATGCTTGGCGCAGGTGTCATCAATGACCTTGCGCACCTCGGCAATCATCGAATCCAAGCGCGCCGGTTCCAAGTGACGGAAGTCCAGGGTCATGCGCACTTCGCCAGGAATGACGTTGCGTGAGCCGGGATACGCCTGCAGGCAACCCACGGTCCCGCAAGCATGGGGCTGATGCCCCAACGCCGCCGCATTCACCGCCGCCACCACTGCCGCCGCGCCTACCAGGGCGTCCTTGCGCAGATGCATCGGCGTCGGCCCCGCATGCGCTTCAACGCCGCGCAGCTTCAGGTCGAACCACTTTTGTCCGAGGGCGCCGAGTACCACGCCGATGGTCTTCTTCTCATCCTCAAGAATCGGCCCTTGTTCGATATGCGCTTCGAAATACGCACCGACCTTGTGCCCACTCTCAGGACGGGTTCCCGCGTAGCCAATCGCATTCAACGCATCACCCACGCTCACGCCATCCGCATCGACTTTGGCCAGCGTCTCCGCCAGGGTGAATTTTTCGGCAAACACTCCGGAGCCCATCATGCAGGGCGGAAAGCGCGAGCCTTCTTCGTTGGTCCACACCACCACTTCCAGCGGCGCTTCCGTTTCGATATTCAGATCGTTCAGGGTGCGCAGCACTTCCACCCCGGCTAATACACCAAAGCAGCCATCAAACTTGCCGCCCGTGGGCTGAGTGTCGATATGGCTGCCGGTCATCACGGGCGGCAAGCTGGGATTACGACCGGGACGGCGCGCGAAAATATTGCCAATGCCGTCGACGGTCACGGTGCAACCGGCGTCTTCGCACCACTGCACAAACAGGTCGCGGGCCTTGCGGTCGAGGTCGGTGAGGGCCAGGCGGCACACGCCGCCCTTGGGGGTGGCACCGAGTTTGGCCAGGTCCATCAGCGACTGCCATAAGCGGTCGCGGTTGATGTGCTGGTGGGTCGATTGCAGAACGTCAAGGGCAGCGTTCATGGGGATCTCCTCAGGCTTGTATTTCTTATGAATTGACAACGACCGGGCTGATTCCGCGCCTGGCATTCAGGCCGTAATACAACAACCCGCCCAACGCCGAACCGGTAAACCAGCCGTAGCTGTAGAACCAGCTGAACGCATCACTGCCCAACGACAGCAACGTCAACACCACCGGCACGCCAAAGGCGATAAAGCCGCTCCAGTTCCACGCCGGGTATACGTCGTCGCGGTATAAGCCGGCCAAGTCCAGTTGCTGTTTGCGGGTGATGAAGTAGTCCACCACCATGATCCCGGCGATCGGGCCCAGCAAACTTGAGTAACCCAGCAACCAGTTGGAATACACGGTTTCCAGACTCACATCCGAGACGATCAGCCCGAGTTTTTTCAGCAGTTCATGGCCCATCAATACCAGCCCGACCAGGCCGGTGAGGATCACCGCCGTGGTGCGGTTGATCAGCTTGGGCGCGATGTTCTGGAAGTCGTTGGTGGGCGAGACGATGTTCGCGGCAGTGTTGGTGGACAAGGTCGCGACGATGATCAGCGCCATGGCCACGGCCACCCACACCGGGCTCTGGATATGACCGATCAGGGTCACCGGATCGGACACGCTGACGCCTACCAGCTTCACTGACGCGGCGGTCATGATCACGCCGAGGGCGGCGAACAGAAACATGGTCAGCGGCAGGCCGAAAATCTGCCCGAGGATCTGGTCCTTCTGGCTTTTGGCGTAGCGGCTGAAATCGGGAATATTCAGCGACAAGGTGGCCCAGAAGCCCACCATCGCGGTAAGGCCGGCCATGAAATAACCGGTGAGGCTCGCCCCTTCAGGGCGCTTGGGAGGAATAGCCATCAACTCGCTGATAGATACATTCGGCATCGCCCACACCAGCAGGCCAATGCCCACAGCTACCAGCAACGGCGCCGACAGGGTTTCCAGGCGCTTGATCGACTCGGCGCCACGCAATACGACCCACAAATTCAGACACCAGAAAATCATGAAGCCGATCACTTCACCGGTGCCGCCTAGGGACTTCCACCCCTCGAAAATCGACCCCAGGAACAGGTGAATCGCCAGTCCGCCAAACATCGTCTGGATACCAAACCAGCCGCACGCCACCAGCGCGCGGATGAGGCACGGCACGTTGGAACCGAGGATCCCGAAAGACGAACGCAGCAACACCGGGAACGGAATGCCGTACTTGGTGCCGGGGAAGGCGTTGAGGGTCAGCGGAATCAGCACCACGATATTGGCGAGCAAAATCGCCATCAGCGCCTCGCCCACCGACAACCCGAAGTAAGCGGTCAGCACCCCACCCAGCGTGTAGGTGGGCACGCAGATCGACATGCCGACCCACAGCGCGGTGATGTGCCATTTGTTCCAGGTTCGTTCATGCACCTTGGTCGGTGCCATGTCGTGGTTATAGCGAGGGCTGTCGAGGACGTCGGGGCCGGCGTCGAGTTCGTACAGGCCGTTGCGTTCTATGACTTGCGATCTGTTCTGTTGCATGGCCGCTCCACGGTTTTTTCGAATTATTTTTGCTCACCTGCGTGGTGAGTGCAGGTGGCCGGAGTACCTCGTAAACAACATGACATCACGGGCCCGGCCAGCCGTTTCTGCACTCAATAACCGTGCCGAAAACCGCCACCACACCCTTACCGCTCATATAACTGACTGATGTTAATCAGCTTTCCGATTGAACCTGCGGTACTTGCCACGTGACTCAGGCCGAATAACGTAGAAGTTGCCCGAACTGTCAGGACTCAATCTGGTGCAACACAATTATTTTTATTTCCCAGCCCCGTCAAGAGGCATATCTCAACCGTCTGATTTGCAATAAGAAATGTTGCTCATATTGAGATCCTGTCAAGTGCGTCAAAATGGTGAGAGGCCGCTACATTTTGGTGATTTTAATTTTTAATCCTTATAAATCAGATACTTAATATGGATATAAGCTTATTAAAAATCTTCTTGCTCAATCGAAAAACTCGGGCTAGTTTCTATTCCTGTCACCGATGACAGGAATTAACCGACCATCGGCAGCAGTATTACAACACTTAGAACTGGCACAAGCCGGTCAAGCCTGTGAGGAACTCGACATGTCGCTGTTGATCCGTGGCGCTACCGTTATTACCCATGATGAAAGTTACCGCGCCGATGTGTTATGCGCAGGCGGTCTAATTCGCGCCATTGGCACGGATCTGGATATTCCCGCCGGCACTGAAATACTCGATGGCAGCGGCCAATACTTGATGCCCGGCGGCATCGACCCCCATACCCACATGCAACTGCCTTTCATGGGCACCGTGGCCAGTGAAGACTTTTTCAGTGGTACAGCAGCGGGCTTGGCCGGAGGCACCACCTCCATCATCGATTTTGTGATCCCCAACCCGCAGCAGTCCTTGATGGAAGCGTTTCACCAATGGCGCGGCTGGGCCGAAAAATCGGCATCCGACTACGGCTTCCACGTGGCAATCACCTGGTGGAGCGAACAGGTGCGCGAGGAAATGGCCGAGCTGGTCAGCCATCACGGCATCAACAGCTTCAAGCACTTCATGGCCTACAAGAACGCAATCATGGCGGCCGACGACACCCTGGTCGCCAGCTTCGAGCGCTGCCTGGAACTCGGCGCCGTGCCCACCGTGCATGCCGAAAATGGCGAGTTGGTGTATCACCTGCAACGCAAGTTGATGGCCCAGGGCATCACCGGGCCGGAGGCGCACCCGCTGTCGCGCCCGTCCCAGGTAGAAGGTGAAGCGGCCAGCCGTGCGATCCGTATCGCCGAGACGATCGGCACGCCGCTGTACCTGGTGCACGTGTCCACCAAAGAAGCGCTGGATGAAATCACCTATGCCCGTGGCAAGGGCCAGGCGGTGTACGGCGAAGTGCTCGCCGGCCACTTGCTCCTGGACGACAGCGTCTACCAACACCCCGACTGGCAAACCGCCGCCGGCTATGTGATGAGCCCGCCGTTCCGCCCGCGCGGGCACCAGGAAGCCCTGTGGCATGGCCTGCAATCGGGCAACCTGCACACCACCGCCACCGACCACTGCTGCTTCTGCGCCGAGCAAAAATCCGCCGGGCGTGACGATTTCAGCAAGATCCCCAACGGCACCGCCGGTATCGAAGACCGCATGGCGCTGCTGTGGCACGAAGGCGTCAATACCGGGCGCCTGTCGATGCAGGAGTTTGTCGCGCTGACCTCCACCAACACCGCGAAGATCTTCAACCTGTACCCACGCAAAGGCGCGATCCGCGTGGGTGCGGATGCCGACCTGGTGCTGTGGGACCCCGAAGGCACGCGGACCATTTCCGCCAAGACGCACCATCAAAAGGTCGACTTCAACATCTTCGAAGGCAAGACCGTGCGCGGCGTGCCGAGCCACACCATCAGCCAGGGCAAACTGGTCTGGGCCGATGGCGACCTGCGCGCCGAACGTGGGGCCGGGCGGTATGTGGAACGGCCGGCGTATCCGTCGGTGTTTGAGCAGTTGAGCAAGCGGGCCGAGCATTCAAGGCCGGTTGCTGTGAAGCGCTGAGACCGCCATCGGGGGCAAGCCCCCTCCCACGCTTGACCGCATTCATTCAGATACAACTCGGTCGAATGTGGGAGGGGGCTTGCCCCCGATGAGGCCAGTACAGGCAACAAAAATGCCCACTTAGAGGCAATCCAAAAAAACCGTGAGGCCGACACCGTGATCCAGACCCTGACCCACCTCCCCCATCCCCATGAAGACGGGGCCACCCTCGCCAGCCATTTCACCGACCTGGCGCCGCCCCTCAACGCCCGCCAGGCCCAACTGGAAGCCTCGCGCTGCCTGTATTGCTACGACGCCCCGTGCGTGAACGCGTGCCCCAGCGAAATCGACATCCCGTCGTTCATTCGCAATATCCACACCGACAACGTCCAGGGCGCAGCGCAGAAAATCCTCTCGGCCAATATCCTCGGCGGCAGCTGCGCCCGGGTCTGCCCCACCGAAATTCTCTGCCAACAAGCCTGCGTGCGTAACAACAGCGAAGAATGCGCGCCCGTGCTGATCGGCCTGTTGCAACGCTACGCCATCGACAATGCGCACTTCAGCGAACACCCCTTCCAGCGCGCCGCTTCCACCGGCAAGCGCATCGCCGTGGTGGGCGCCGGGCCAGCCGGTCTGGCCTGTGCCCATCGCGCAGCCCTGCATGGCCACGACGTGGTGATTTTCGAAGCCAAGGAAAAAGCCGGCGGCCTGAATGAATACGGGATCGCCAAATACAAACTGGTGGACGACTTTGCCCAGAAGGAGTTGGATTTTCTCCTGCAAATCGGCGGCATCGAGATCCGCCACGGTCAGTGCCTGGGTGACAACCTGACCTTGAGCGAACTGCATCAACAATTCGATTCGGTATTCCTCGGCCTGGGTCTCGCCGCCAGCAAACAACTGGGGCTGCCCCACGAAGACGCCCCCGGCCTGCTCGCCGCCACCGATTACATCCGCGAGCTGCGCCAGGCCGATGACCTGACTCAACTGCCGCTGGCCGACCGCTGCATCGTGCTCGGCGCCGGCAACACCGCCATCGACATGGCCGTGCAGATGGCCCGCCTCGGCGCCCGCGATGTGAACCTCGTCTACCGCCGTGGCCTTGCCGATATGGGCGCCACTCACCATGAACAAGACATCGCCAAGGCTAATCAGGTGCGCCTGTTAACCTGGGCACAGCCCGAAGAAGTGCTGCTGGATGACAAGGGCCACGTACGCGGCATGCGCTTCGCCCGCACCCGCGTGGAAAACGGCCGCCTGCTCCCCACCGGGGAAACCTTCGAACTGGCTGCCGATGCAATCTTCAAGGCCATTGGTCAAGGCTTCGACAACGACGCATTGCACGATCCCATGGCGCAACAGCTGCACCGCGTGGGCGAGCGCATCTTCGTCGACGAACAGCTACGCACCAGCATCCCTGGGGTCTACGCCGGCGGCGACTGCGTCAGCCTCGGCCAGGACCTCACCGTACAGGCAGTGCAACACGGTAAGCTGGCCGCCGAAGCCATGCACGCCCAACTCATGCTCAATGTGGAGGCTGCGTAATGGCCGATCTCTCGATTGTCTTCGCCGGTATCAAAGCTCCCAACCCGTTCTGGCTGGCCTCCGCGCCGCCCACCGATAAGGCGTACAACGTGGTGCGTGCGTTTGAAGCAGGCTGGGGCGGCGTGGTGTGGAAGACCCTGGGTGAGGACCCCGCAGCGGTCAACGTGTCGTCACGTTACTCGGCGCACTTCGGCGCCAACCGTGAAGTGTTGGGCATCAACAACATCGAGCTGATCACCGACCGTTCCCTGGAAATCAACCTGCGGGAAATCACCCAGGTGAAAAAGGATTGGCCCGACCGCGCGCTGATCGTGTCGCTGATGGTGCCGTGTGTTGAAGAGTCCTGGAAAAACATTCTGCCCCTGGTGGAAGCCACCGGTTGCGACGGTATCGAGCTGAACTTCGGCTGCCCCCACGGCATGCCCGAGCGCGGTATGGGCGCGGCGGTGGGCCAGGTGCCGGAGTATGTGGAGCAGGTGACGCGCTGGTGCAAGACCTATTGCTCGCTGCCGGTGATCGTCAAGCTCACGCCGAACATCACCGACATCCGTGTGGCGGCGCGGGCGGCCTATCGCGGCGGTGCGGATGCGGTGTCGCTGATCAACACCATCAATTCCATCACCAGCGTGGACCTGGATCGCATGGTCGCCCTCCCCATCGTCGGTACGCAAAGCACCCACGGCGGTTATTGCGGCTCGGCGGTCAAGCCGATTGCCTTGAACATGGTCGCGGAAATCGCCCGCGACCCGCAGACAAAAGGCCTGCCGATCTGCGGCATTGGCGGCATCGGCAACTGGCGCGACGCCGCAGAATTTGTCGCCCTCGGTTGCGGCGCGGTGCAAGTGTGCACGGCGGCGATGCTGCATGGTTTTCGCATCGTGGAGGAGATGAAGGACGGGCTGTCGCGGTGGATGGACAGCCAGGGTTACGCGAGCTTGCAAGAGTTTTCCGGGCGGGCGGTGGGCAATACAACGGACTGGAAGTACCTGGACATCAACTACCAGGTGATCGCCAAGATCGACCAAGAGGCGTGCATTGGCTGTGGGCGTTGCCATATTGCCTGTGAGGATACCTCGCACCAGGCCATCGCCAGCTTGAAGCAGGCGGACGGCACGCATAAGTACGAGGTGATCGATGATGAGTGCGTGGGCTGCAACCTGTGCCAGATCACCTGCCCAGTGGCGGATTGTATCGAGATGGTGCCTATCGACACGGGCAAGCCGTTTTTGAATTGGACGCAGGATCCGAGGAATCCCTACCGGGAGGCGGTGTAGGCCTGTAGGCCGCTATCGGGGGCAAGCCCCCTCCCACAATGGTCTGCATTCTTTCAGACAAAATGCAGTAAAGCCCCCTCCCACAGTTGTCTGCATTCTTTCAGACAAAATGCAGTAAAGGTGGGAGGGGCGGTGCGACGATTCGACTTGCTCCCGATGAGGCCCTCAGCCCCCCATCCCACTCAAGGCTCCAACCCAATCCCGCGCAAAATCACACCTGTCACCGTCTGGATCGCCTTCTCGAACTGCATATCCGACAACGGCTGGTGATCATTCAAAATCTTCACTTGGTGGTCAAAGTCGGCATAGTGTTGGGTCGATGCCCAGATCATATACAGCAGGCTCGACGGCTCCACCGGCAGGATGCGTTTGTCTTCCACCCACTGGCGAATTTTCGCTTCCTTCATCTTGGCCCAGTCGTACAGGCTCTCGTCCAGCGCTTCACCGAGTGTTGGTGCGCCGTGGATGATTTCGTTGGCCCAGACCTTCGAACCATAGGGCCGCGTGCGTGAGCGCTGCATCTTGGCGCGGATGTAACTGCTGAGGACCACCCGCGGGTCATCGAAGGTTTCGAAGCTCAGGGCGTCCTGTTTCCACACCTCCAGCAGGTCGAACAGCACGGCGCTGTACAGTTCGCTTTTGGTGGTGAAGTAGTAATGCAGGTTGGAGCGCGGCAGTTGCGCTTCTTCAGCAATGTCGGCCATGGCGGTGCTGCCGTAGCCTTTCTCGGCGAAGATTTTCTCCGCCGCCAGCAGGATTTTTTCGACGTTGATCCGACGAATTCCGATCTTGTGATTGCCCATAAGGGCTCCCTGACAAAGACATACGCCAAAGACTACCACCCGCTCTAGATCGGGGCGACAGGCGCAGTCGAAACTTCGTACACTGCCCGCTCCTAACCATTGATGGGTATTGCACAATGTTGATCAAGAAAACCCTGACCACTGTCGCCCTGCTCGCCTCCCTGCTGGGTGCCTCCGCAGCATTTGCCCATGCTCATCTCAAAAGCGCCACGCCTGCGGCAGACAGCACTGTCACGGCCCCCCAGGATCTGCGTCTGACCTTCAGCGAAGGCATCGAAGCCACCTTCACCAAGGTGTCCCTGAGCAAGGACGGCACCGAAATCGCCATCAAGGGCCTGGATACCGAAGGCGCCGACAAGAAAACCCTCGTAGTCACCCCGGCCGCGCCATTGGCGGCCGGTAACTACAAGGTGGTGTGGAATGCCGTCTCGGTCGACACCCACAAGAGCAACGGCGAATACAGCTTCAAGGTCGGCCAATAATCCATGGCGACGCTGCTGGTGCTGTGCCGCTTTGTGCATTTCATCGTCGTGTTGCTGATGTTCGGGGCCTGTGTGTTCAGGCCCTGGCTCCTGGGCGCCAAACCGCAGCCCGTGCTGGACCGACAATTGTTGCGCCTGACCCGTGGCCTGGCATGGACTGCCCTCGCGTCGGGTGTGATCTGGTTAATGTTGATCACCGTCAGCATGGCGGGCTCATGGGCGGCGGCGCTGGAACCGTCAACCGTGCAGTTAGTGCTGGGCAAGACCTTTTTTGGCCAGGTATGGACCTGGCATCTGATGTTGAATGGGTTGCTGGCCATCGCCCTGATGACCGCGTGGAAGGCCCCGCGCCTGCCGCTGATCACACTCTTGCTGATGACCCTCGCGCCGGTCGGCCATGGCGCCATGCTCGACGGGCTGAGCGGGCAGCTGTTGATCCTCAACCAGGTGGTGCACCTGATGTGCGTCGGTGCATGGTTGGGTGGGTTATTGCTGCTGGTTATGATCCTCAGGCAATCGAACCGTGATGAGCTGGCACCTGTCCTGCGTCGTTTCAGTGGCGTGGGCTATGGCCTGGTCGCGGGCCTGCTGGTGACTGGCTTGATCAATGTGCGCGTACTGACCGGGCAACTGTGGCCCACGCCGTTGTTCAGTGGTTTTGCCCTGATTCTGTTGATCAAGGTGATGCTGGTGTTGGGCATGTTGGCCCTGGCACTGCTGAACCGGCTGCGCCTTGATCGTTGCGAACAGCAGCTGGGCAGTTTGAAGGCCAGCGTGATGGTGGAGTGGCTGCTGGGTGTTTGCGCAGTAGCCGCTGTTTCGCTCCTCGGCACTTTGCCGCCGATGGTCCTGGCGGACTGAATATAGAAGGGGCGGTGCGACGATTCGCATGGCTTCCGATGGCGGTGTATCAGCGACATCATCTGTGGCTGACCCACTGCTATAAGGGGCAAGTCGAATCGTCGCACCGCCCCTCCCACATTGACTGTTCCCGCCTTTACTTAGTCATCGTATAACTTCTGCTTGACACTCCAAGAAAACCCCGCAAATATCCGCCCTGATGTTGTACGACGACGTATAACAAATAATAAAAACAACAAATCAAAGGGAGCGTCACTGTGAGTCAATTCGCCCGTAATTCCTCGTCGTGTATCGGCCTTATCGGTCTCGGCGGCCTGGCCTTCACCCTGCCCCTCATCACCCACGCCGAAGGTTTTGTCGACGACGCCAAAGCCACGCTCAACCTGCGCAACGCCTACTTCAACCGCAACTTCACCAACCCGGCAAACGCCCAGGGCAAGGCCGAAGAGTGGACGCAGAGTTTCATTCTCGATGCCAAGTCGGGCTTCACCCAGGGCACGGTGGGTTTCGGCCTTGATGTGTTGGGCCTGTATTCCCAGAAACTGGATGGCGGCAAAGGCACTGGCGGTACCCAATTGCTGCCAATCCACGATGACGGCCGCCCCGCCGACAACTTCGGACGCCTGGGTGTGGCGCTGAAAACCCGACTGTCGAAGACCGAACTGAAGGTCGGCGAATGGATGCCGGTGCTGCCGATCCTGCGTTCCGACGATGGTCGCTCCCTGCCCCAGACCTTTCGCGGCGGCCAGGTGACGTCCAACGAGATCGCCGGCCTGACCCTTTACGGCGGCCAGTTCCGTGGCAACAGCCCGCGCAACGACGCGAGCATGGAAGACATGTTCATGAACGGCAAAGCGGCATTCACCTCCGACCGGTTCAACTTCGGCGGCGGCGAATACAGCTTCAATGACAAGCGCACCCAGGTCGGCCTGTGGTACGCCGAACTGAGCGACATTTACCAGCAGCGCTACGTCAACCTCACCCACAGCCAGCCGGTAGGCGACTGGACGTTGGGCGCCAACCTCGGTTTCTTCAGCGGCAAGGAAGACGGCAGCGCCCTGGCCGGCGACCTGGACAACAAGACCACCTTCGCCCTGCTCTCGGCCAAATACGGCGGCAACACCTTCTATGTGGGCCTGCAAAAACTCACCGGCGACAGCGTGTGGATGCGCGTCAACGGCACCAGCGGCGGCACCCTGGCCAACGACAGTTACAACGCCAGCTATGACAACGCCAAGGAAAAATCCTGGCAGGTGCGACATGACTTCAACTTCGTGGTGCTCGGCGTACCGGGGCTGACCCTGATGAACCGCTACATCAGCGGCAGCAACGTGCACACCGGGGCGATCACTGATGGCAAGGAGTGGGGGCGTGAGTCGGAGCTGGCCTACACCGTGCAGAGCGGTGCGTTGAAGAACCTGAACGTTAAGTGGCGGAACTCGACCATGCGTCGGGATTTCAGCACCAACGAGTTCGACGAAAACCGGATCTTTATCAGCTATCCAATCTCCCTGCTGTAGAGCTCAGTCTCCCAGCCCAAGAAAATCCCCTGTGGGAGGGGGCTTGCTCCCGATGGCGGTGGGTCAGTAGCAGATGCATTCACTGGCACGCCCTCATTGAGGGCAAGCCCTCTCCCGCATTTTGCTCCGCACTCTGTCCGCAAGAACGTTGACAACCTGGGGGCTCCCTAACAATACTTCGGCATAGTCATACGACAACCTACAACAAAAATTTGGAATCCCCATGACCACGACCACCCCCGCTCCCTTCAACCGCCTGCTGCTCACCGGTGCCGCCGGTGGCCTCGGTAAAGTCCTGCGCGAGCGTCTGCGCCCTTACGCCCAAGTACTGCGCCTGTCCGACATCGCCGCCATGGCCCCGGCTGCCGATGCCTCGGAGGAAGTCCAACCGTGCGACCTCGCCGACAAACAAGCCGTGCACCACTTGGTGGAAGGCGTCGACGCCATCCTGCACTTTGGCGGTGTCTCGGTGGAGCGTCCGTTTGAAGAAATCCTCGGTGCCAATATCAGCGGCACATTCCATATCTACGAAGCCGCCCGCCGCCATGGCGTGAAGCGCGTGATCTTCGCCAGCTCTAACCATGTGATCGGCTTCTACAAGCAGACCGAAACCATCGACGCCCATTCCCCACGCCGCCCCGACAGCTACTACGGCCTGTCCAAGTCCTATGGCGAAGACATGGCCAGCTTCTACTTCGACCGCTACGGCATCGAGACCGTGAGCATCCGTATCGGCTCCTCGTTCCCGGAACCGCAGAACCGCCGGATGATGCATACCTGGCTGAGTTTCGACGACCTCACTCAACTGCTCGAACGCGCGTTGTACACGCCGAACGTCGGCCACACCGTGGTCTACGGCATGTCGGATAACCTCGACACCTGGTGGGACAACCGCCACGCCGCACACCTGGGTTTTGTGCCCAAGGACACGTCCGAAGTGTTCCGCGCCCAGGTCGAAGCCCAGCCGCCAGTGGCAGCCGATGACCCGGCCAAGGTCTATCAGGGTGGCGCATTCTGCGCAGCCGGACCGTTCGGTGACTGAGTTCACATCAACCCAAGGGAATGAGTTGCCATGACTGCTGAATTGATCGTCGACGCCCGCAATGCCGTGGGCGAATGCCCGGTATGGGTGCCTGAGGAAAACGCGCTGTTCTGGGTGGACATTCCCAACAGCGGCCTGCAGCGCTGGAGCGCCGGCAACGGCCATGTCGCCGCCTGGAAAGCCCCGCAGATGCTTGCCTGCATCGCCCGCACCAATGCGGGCAATTGGGTCGCAGGCATGGAAACCGGCTTTTTCCAACTCACCGCACACAACGACGGCAGCCTCGACACCACCCCTCTGGCCAGTGTCAAACACCCGCGCCCGGACATGCGCCTGAACGATGGCCGCTGTGATCGCCAGGGCCGCTTCTGGGCCGGCAGCATGGTGCTCAACATGGGCGCCAATGCGGCGCAAGGCATCCTCTACCGTTATGCGTCCGGTTCAGCGCCCCACGCCCAACTTGACGGGTTCATCACCCTGAATGGCCTGGCCTTCAGCCCCGATGGCCGCACGATGTACGCCTCCGATTCCCACCCGCTGGTGCAGCAGATCTGGGCCTTCGACTACGACATCGAGACCGGCACGCCGTCCAATCGCCGCGTGTTTGTCGACATGAACCATTTCCTGGGTCGACCCGACGGCGCCGCGGTCGACGCCGAAGGCTGCTACTGGATCTGCGCCAACGACGCCGGTTTGGTCCACCGCTTCACCCCCGACGGTCGCCTGGATCGCTCCCTGAGCGTGCCGGTGAAAAAACCCACCATGTGCGCCTTCGGCGGCAGTCGGCTGGACACCCTCTTCGTCACCTCGATCCGTGATGACCAGAGCGACCAGTCCATCGCCGGCGGCGTGTTTGCGCTCAACCCCGGCGTCACCGGATTGCCGGAGCCCACCTTCACCCTCTAGCTGCATCGCTGTGCCTTGAATACAACAATAAAATAACAAGACAGGAGTGACCCCCAATGGACTTCAAACGCACCTTGCTCGCCGCCGCAGTGTTCACCCTCAGCAGCGCCGCTCACGCGCTGGAAATCAAATTCGCCGACATCCACCCCGCTGGCTACCCCACCGTGGTCGCCGAAGAAAACATGGGCAAGGCGCTGACCAAGGAAAGCAACGGCGAACTCACGTTCAAGTACTTCCCGGGCGGCGTGCTGGGTTCCGAGAAAGAAGTGGTCGAACAGGCCCAAGTGGGCGCCGTGCAGATGACCCGCGTCAGCCTCGGCATCGTCGGGCCGGTGGTGCCGGACGTGAACGTCTTCAACCTGCCGTTCGTGTTCCGCGACCAGGCGCATATGCGCAAGGTCATCGACGGCGAGATCGGCGATGAAATCCTCGCCAAGATCACCGACTCGGAGTTCGGCCTCGTGGCCCTGGCCTGGATGGACGGCGGCACGCGCAACCTTTACACCAAGAAACCGGTGCGCAAGATCGAAGACCTCAAGGGCATGAAGATCCGCGTACAGGGCAATCCGCTGTTCATCGACGCCTTCAACGCCATGGGCGCAAACGGCATCGCCATGGACACCGGCGAGATCTTCAGTGCCTTGCAGACCGGTGTCATCGACGGCGCGGAGAACAACCCGCCCACCATGCTGGAACACAACCACTTCCAGAACGCCAAGTACTACACCCTCACCGAACACCTGATCCTGCCTGAGCCCATCGTGATGTCGAAAATCACCTGGAACAAACTCACTCCCGCCCAGCAGGACATGGTGAAAAAAGCCGCTAAGGTCGCCCAGGCCGATGAGCGCGTGCTGTGGGACGCCAAGTCCGCCAGCAGTGAGGAAAAACTCAAGAAGGCCGGGGTCGAGTTCATCACCGTCGACAAAAAACCCTTCTACGACGCCACCGCCGCGGTGCGAGCCAAGTACGGCGCGCCTTACGCCGACATCATCAAGCGTATCGACGCCGTTCAGTAACGCCCCATTCCCTGACAAGGCCTGGCGCGGTCGGCATCGACGCGCCCGGTGACGGTGAACGCCATGAAGAATCTACTGCTGCGCATCAACGACCGTATCTACATGACCTGCATCTGGGTCGCCGGCCTCTCGGTCCTCGGGGTCGCACTGATCATTCCCTGGGGCATCTTCGCCCGCTACATCCTCGGTACCGGTTCCAGCTGGCCGGAGCCCACCGCTATCCTGCTGATGCTGGTGTTCACCTTTATCGGCGCAGCCGCCAGTTATCGTGCCGGGGCGCACATGTCGGTGGCCATGGTCACGGACCGCCTGCCACCTGCCCAACGCCGAATCGTCGGCATTTTCTCGCAACTGCTGATGGCGACAATCTGCCTGTTCATGGCGATCTGGGGCACCAAGTTGTGCCTGTCCACCTGGAACCAGTTCATGAGCGCCATCCCCACCCTGCGCGTGGGTATCACCTATATGCCGATCCCCATCGGGGGCGTGCTGACGCTGATTTTCGTGCTGGAAAAACTGCTGCTGGGTGACCAGAGCAACCGGCGCGTGGTGCGCTTCGACCTGGTAGAAGAAAACGAAGGGGCTGCCTGATATGGACGCATTGATTCTGCTGGGCAGCTTTATCGCCCTGATCCTGATCGGCATGCCGGTGGCCTATGCCCTGGGGCTGTCGGCGCTGATCGGCGCGTGGTGGATCGATATCCCGTTCCAGGCCCTGATGATTCAGGTGGCCGGCGGGGTGAACAAGTTTTCGCTGATGGCGATACCGTTCTTTGTGCTGGCTGGGGCGATCATGGCCGAGGGCGGCATGTCGCGGCGGCTGGTGGCGTTTGCCGGGGTGCTGGTGGGCTTTGTGCGCGGCGGCCTGTCCCTGGTGAACATCATGGCCTCGACGTTTTTCGGCGCGATCTCCGGCTCGTCGGTGGCGGACACCGCTTCGGTGGGCTCGGTGCTGATTCCAGAAATGGAGCGCCGTGGCTATCCACGGGAATTTGCCACGGCGGTGACCGTCAGCGGCTCGGTGCAGGCCTTGCTCACGCCACCCAGCCACAACTCGGTGCTCTACTCCCTGGCGGCTGGCGGCACAGTGTCCATCGCTTCGCTGTTCATGGCCGGCGTGGTGCCGGGCCTGCTGATGAGCGCGTGCCTGATGGTGCTGTGCCTGATCTTCGCGAAGAAACGCAACTACCCCAAAGGCGAAGTCATCCCCCTGAAGCAGGCGCTGAAGATTGCCGCCGATGCGCTCTGGGGCCTGATGGCCATGGTGATCATCCTCGGCGGCATCCTCTCGGGCATCTTCACTGCCACCGAGTCTGCCGCGGTTGCGGTGCTGTGGGCGTTCTTCGTGACCATGTTCATCTACCGCGACTACAAGTGGCGCGAGCTGCCCAAGCTGATGCACCGCACGGTGCGCACGATTTCCATCGTGATGATCCTGATCGCCTTCGCCGCCAGCTTCGGCTACATCATGACCCTGATGCAGATCCCGGCGAAGATCACCACGCTGTTCCTGACGCTGTCGGACAACCGCTACGTTATCCTGATGTGCATCAACGCCATGCTGCTGTTGCTCGGCACGGTGATGGACATGGCGCCGCTGATCCTGATCCTCACGCCGATCCTGTTGCCGGTGGTGTTGGGTATCGGCGTCGACCCGGTGCATTTCGGCATGATCATGCTGGTGAACCTCGGCATTGGTCTGATCACCCCGCCGGTGGGCGCGGTGCTGTTTGTCGGCGCAGCGGTGGGCAAAACCACCATCGAGAAAACCGTAAAGGCGCTGGTGCCGTTTTATGCCGTGCTGTTCCTGGTGCTGATAGCAGTGACGTACGTTCCAGCATTGTCGCTGTGGCTGCCGAGCGTGGTGCTGTAATGCTGATTGAACTTGAAGACAACCTGACCCACCTCACCTTGAATCCGGCCGTGGGCGGCAGCATCGTCAACTGGACGGTGCGCGCCACCGGGCAGCCGTTGCTGCGCCATAACGATGAGCAGGCGATCCATACCGGTTTGCCGGGCAAGCTGGGGTGCTATCCGTTGGTGCCCTGGTCCAACCGCATTGCCCACGGCGGTTTCGATAACCCCGACGGTTGGCTGGTGCTCACGCCTAACAGCCTGACCGATCCGCTGCCGATTCACGGTTCGGCCTGGCAACAAGCGTGGCAGGTGGTCAGCCAGTCGGCAGATGAAGTGGTGCTGGAGGTGGTCTGCCAGACGCCGTTTGCCTATCGCGCCGAGCAGCGGATTCACTTGAGCGATGGGGCCTTGCGTATCGAACTGCGCGTGACCCATCTGGCCGAAACAGCGGCGTGGCATGGCGTGGGCTTGCATCCGTACTTTCCGCGTCGGCCGGGTACTCGGTTGCAGGCCAAGGCCGCGCAGGTGTGGATGAGTGACGCGTCCAAGCTGCCGACCGGCTTGGCACCGGTGCCGGACGAGTGGGATTTCCAGGAAATGAATGCCCTGCCCCAAGGCTTGGTGGACAACGGTTTTTGCCAGTGGGACGGGTATTGCCGGATCGAACAGCCGGACCTGGGCTATGCGCTGGAATGCCAGGCCAGCGGGGCCGATTACTTCCTGCTGTACTGCCCGCCGGGGCTGGGGTTCTTTTGCATCGAGCCGGTGAGTCATCCGGTGAATGCTCATCACCTGGCGGGACGGCCGGGCCTGAAACTGCTGGAACACAATCAGTCGGTCCAACTCAATTTCAACCTGAAATACATTCAAAATGTGGGAGGGGGATTGCCTCCGATGGCGGCCTGACAGCCGAACAGGATGCTGGAACAGACCGAGTACATATCCATTATTCAGCCAACGGCCGCTATGGGTTCCGCCCTTACGGCGACTCGCTTCGCATCGTGATTACCGTTGACTGCTATAAAGTTGTGTAAATACCTATAGCTATCAGGGGCAAGCCCCTCCCACAGTTTTGATTTAGGTTTTGTCACTGATGTCAGGGTGGAGAGTTTTTCAGACGCCCAGCCGTATCGATACTCACGACAACCGACAACCCCGGCCGCAACCGTTCGCTCTCAGCCTGATCCGGGTCCACCGTAATCCTTACCGGCACGCGCTGGGCAATCTTCACAAAGTTGCCCGTCGCGTTGTCCGCCTGCAACAGGCTGAACTCCGAGCCGGTGGCCGGCGAAATATGCTGCACCGTGCCATGAAACTTGCGGTGGTTCAGCGCATCCACGGTAAAGGTCACCGGCTGGCCGACCTGCACATTGTCCATTTGGGTTTCTTTCATATTGGCAATCACCCACAGCTGCTTCGGCACCAGTGCCATCAGCTGCGCGCCAGAGTTGACGTAGGCACCGAGGCGCACGCCAATCTGCCCCAACTGACCGTCGCGGGGTGCGGTGATGCGGGTGTTGGACAGATCGATCCGCGCCAATTCCACCGCCGCATCGGCACTCGCCACCGCCGCTTCCAGGGAGCCGCGATTGACGATCACCGTCTGCAAATCCTGCCGCGCGATTTCCAGGCTGGCCTGGGCTTGGGCGACGGCGGCGACCGTCTGCGCATTGGCAGCACGGGTCACGTCCAGCTCGCGCTTGGACACCGAACCGTCGCTGATCAGCTCCTCGTTACGACGCAAATCCGCAGTGCTTTTACGCGCCTGTGCCTGGCTGTCTACCAGCGCAGCCTGGCGTAACTTGATGGTCGCTTCGGCGCTGTTGCGCTGCTGCACCACATTGGCCAGCGAGGCCTTCTGCACCGCCAGTTGCGCCAAGGCTTGGTCCAGGCGCTGCTTGTAGATGCGGTCATCAAGGCGCACCAACAAGTCACCGGCCTTGACGTATTGGAAGTCCTGCACTGGCACCTCGAACACATAGCCGCTGAGCTGCGGGCCAATAATCGTCACTTGGCCACGTACCAGGGCGTTTTCAGTGGTTTCCACCGCGCTGCTGAACGGCGGCAGTTGCCAGGCATACAGCACGATCAATACCCCGACGATGGCAATCGCGGCGAAGCCCATGGACGAAAGGATGCGCACGCGCAATGAGCGCGGCTCGGTGACCGTGGCGCCGGGCGGCATGGTGCCTTCCGGGGTGGATGCAATGGCGGTGGTGGTGGTTGTCGAAGGTTCGGTCATGAAGGTGCGCCGCTGGGTTGAACGGGAGGGGCTGCTGCTTGGGTGGTGCTCATCAGCCACAGACTGCGAATAAATATCCAGAGCATGGTCAGGATCGCGATGATCGCAATCAGCATGAACACATCGTTGTAAGCCATGACATTCGCTTCACGGGTGGCCGCCGTGGCCAAGCTGCGGATACCCATCAGGTTGCGCAGCTCGGGGTCGGCAATGACACCGCCATAGGCCGAGCCACCGCTGCTCACCCGCGCGGCCACACGCGGGTCGAGCAAGGTCAAGTGTTCGACGATCATGCTGGAATGAAACTTCTCGCGCACGACCTGGAACGTTCCCAGCAACGCGGCTCCAATCAGGCCGCCGAGGTTCTGGCAAATGCCGAACATCACCGAAAAACTCACCAGATTGCGCGGGTTCGTCAGCACGTTCTTGGTGCCCAACACCATGGTCGGTCCCAGGAAAAAAGTGCCGCCAAAGCCCAACAGGAACTGGCTGATATACAGGTTTTCGGGCCGGGTCAGGTTGCTGGAGAAACTGTCCATCACCGAGCCCGTGGCCATCAGCGCCAGGGAGATCACCAGCGGCATCAGCAAGTGAGCCGGGTTGATCGTCAGCGCACTGACCGCCAGCCCGCTGATCGCGCCGGCCAGCATCACCACGTACAGCGTATGCATCTGCTGGTAGCTCATGTTCAACATCTGCATGAACCCGACCGCACCGGTGGACTGCTCCGACAGCACCATGCGAATCAGGATCACCGCCAGTGCCAGGCGAATCATGGTGCCGCTGCCCAGCCAACGGGTCATCAACATCGGGTTGGCGCGGTTATGCTCAATGGCCAGGCCGGCCATGATCAACACCAGGGAACAGGCTGACGCGATACCGATCCACGGGGCTTCCAGCCACCAGTCGATGCGCCCCAGGGACAGCACCGCACAGAGCAACGCCACGCCGGTGGCGAGGATGCCGAAGGTCAGGAAGTCGAGTTTCTCAAAGGTCTTGAAGCGGTCACCCGGCGGCAACTTGAGCAAGAACACACAACCCAGGCAGATCAGCGCCATCCCCAATTCAAACAGATACAAACCGCGCCACTCGGCGATTTGCAGCAAATCTTCGGAGAACAACCGCGCCAGCGGCAACGCCAACTGCGCCGTGCCCAACCCCAGCACCAGGGCTTTGAGTCGCCACTTGGCGGGGAACGCCTGGATCATGTAGTACAAGCCCAACGAACTCAGGGCCGCGCCCACCATCCCATGGGCCGCCCGCACCGCGATGGCCGAACTGAGATCGTTAACGAACAAGTGGCCGAAGGTCACCAGCGCGTACAGCACCAGGAACACCTCGGTGAACACGCGCAGGCCGAACTGCTGGCGGAACTTCACCAGCAGCAGGTTCATGCACACGTTGGTCATCACATAGGCGGCGGGCAGCCAGGCCATTTCCGCTGTGGTCGCGCCGAGGGCGCCTTGCAGGTATTGCAGGTTGGCGATGACCAGGGCATTTCCCAGGCCGCCAGTGATCGCGACCAGCACACCGACCAGCGCATACAGCCAACGCTTGTGCGTAGGGTGCCACGGCGTCGACGGCGAACCGGGCAGGCTCGGGCGCTCGTGGGGTTCCCAGGTGTGGGGGGTGTATTTATCCATTCGATGACCTAGATGACCCGACGGGTGAGGTCGGTAAAACCATTACTCAGAGTAGTAAACCTGAGCGGGGTTCATCTTGCCATCTTGGGCATGGAATTGATGCCTGGAGCGGGTACGGTCAAAAGTCGGAGGGGGCTTGCTCTCTTTGGATTGCATGCCCATCCAGAACCGCCTTCCCGATCAGATCCACCCCAACCAACTCCAGTAAGTCGCCGCAAACACCAACATCAGCCCATACCCGATCACCGTCACCAGGATCCCCACCTTGGCGAACTGCCGCGCCGTAAACGTCCCAGTCCCCAGGCACACCATATTCTGCGGCGCATTAATCGGCAGGATAAACCCGTAGCTCATCACAAACCCCAGCAGCATGGTCATCCCCAACCGGTTGAACTCCCCGGGCAAGGTCTGCAACACCGCAATCAGGATCGGCAACAGCGCCGAGGTCAGCGCCGTGGCGCTGGCAAAGCCCAGGTGGATCACAATCAAAAACGCTCCCAAAATCGCAAACACCCCCAACGGCCCGACCTGATCCAACCCGGTATGCGCCACCACCTGGGAGCCCAGCCACTGCCCGGCTTGGGTCGTCAGCAACGCGGTGCCGAGGCTGATGCCCACGCCGAATACAATCACCGTGCCCCACGGAATACGCGACTGCACATCCTTCCAGGTCATCACCCCAATCCCCGGCAACAGCAGGAACACCAGCCCGGCGTAGGTGGTCGAGGTGGTGTCGAAAGGGTGCAGGCGCCCTTCCGTCGCCCACGCCAACAGCAACAGCACCGACACGGTGAGCAAGCGCTTCTGCGGGCCGGTCATCGGGCCGATGTCCACCAGGGACTGGGCCACGGCCTCCTTGCCACCGGGGATGCTGTCGGTTTCCGGCGGCAGCAGCTTGATCACCAGGAACAGCAACACCGCCGACATGATCACCGCCCACGGCGCGCCGGCGATCAGCCAATCGATCCACGACACGCGCTGGCCGAGCATCTTGTCCATAAAGCCCACAGTCAGCAGGTTTTGCGCGGCGGCGGTCTGGATGCCGACGTTCCAGATGCTGGTGCCCTGGGCCACCACGATCATCAGGCCGGCGGCAATATTGGAGCGCTTGTCCACGCCAAACGCGGCGACCACGCCCATCATGATCGGCACCACACAGGCGCTGCGCGCGGTGGCACTGGGCACCACGAGGCTGAGCAGGATGGTCACCGCAATCGCCCCCAGCAGAATGCCGCGGGTGCTGGTGCCGACGCGGGTCAGGGTCACGAGGGCGATGCGCCGGTCGAGGCCGGTGTGGGTCATGGCCGCCGCAATGAACAACGCGCCCGCCACCAAGGCCAGTGCCGGGTTGGAAAAGCCGGTGAGCGCCATGCTGATGGCCGGGCTGGAGCCGATCAGGTGGGCGGGGTCTTGCAGCGACGGCGCCGTGCCCAGCAAAAATGCCATGAGCGAGGTAATCATGATCGCGCTGGCTTCATAGGACACCGCCTCGGTGATCCACACCACCACGGCAAACGCGAGAATCGCCAGCATGCGCTGCCCGGCCACCGGCAGATCGGCGGGCAGCGGCAACAGCAGCACGCCGACCATCGCCAGTACGCCGATCACCAGGCCCAGGGGCAACTTGAAGGATGCTGCGGTTGTTGCGGGGGCGTTCATGGCGGGCTCCGTCGTGCTCTAAATCAGGCAGGCAGCATGGGGCAAAGCGCCGCAACGGGTGTTGACGGGTATCAAGACCCTAGGTCAATAACTGGCTCAATACCGCCCGCAACTTGCCGGGCTTGAGCGGTTTGTTCAACAACGGCGCGTCAAGGCGGCGCAGCACACGACGGCATTGGTCGGTGCGGTCGGCGGTGATGATCACGGCCGGGATCTTTTGCGCGAAATGCTCGCGCAGATGCTTGACCACCGCAGCGCCCACCACGCCGTGGTCGAGGTGGTAGTCGGCGAGGATCAACTCCGGCGCCCTGCCCTGCAACGCCAGTAACGCGCCGGCCTGGTCGGTGGCGGTGACCACCTCACAGCCCCACTGCACCAGCAGCGCGCGCATGCTTTCGAGGATGCTCACCTCGTTATCGATCACCAGCAAACGCCGCCCCGGCAGCGGGTTGCCCGTGGTCGGCAGCACCGGCAGTTGGCTGATCGCCAGGGGCATCTCTTCGCTGATGGGCACCTCGATGCTGAACATCGAGCCACGCCCCGGCCACGAACGGACCGCCACCGGGTAGCCGAGGATCTCGGCGATACGCTCGACAATCGCCAGGCCCAGCCCCACGCCTTTGCGGTCCGAGGCGCGGCCGACGTCGAGCTGGTTGAATTCGAGGAAGATCGCGTCGAGCCGGTCGGCCGCGATGCCGCGCCCGGTGTCCCACACCTCCAGGCGCAGGCGGTCGCCACGGCGGCGCGCGCCGAGCAGGATGCAGCCCTCGTCGGTGTAGCGGCAGGCATTGCTGAGGAAGTTACGCAGGATCCGCGTCACCAGGCGCAAGTCGGTGCGAATCGCATAATGGCCGGTACGCGCGCGCAGGTTCAGCCCGGCCGCCAGCGCCACCGACTGGAACTCCGAGACCAGCGGCGCAAACAGTTCATCCAGGCGATACAGCGCCACGTCGGGTTTGACCGCCGCCTGGTCGAGCCGCGAAATATCCAGCAGATCGGTGAGTAAATCTTCCGCGCCTTCCAGCGCCTGGTGAGTACGTTCCACCAGCACCTGCTCAACGCTGGGCAAGTTGCGTTCACGCAAGGTGGAGATCAGCAGCCGCGCCGCGTTCAGCGGTTGCAGCAGGTCATGGCTCGCGGCGGCGAGGTATTTGTCCTTGCTGCGGTTGGCAGCCTCCGCGGCGTCGCGCGCATCGCGCAATTCCTGCTCGACCTGCTCACGCTGGGCGATCTGCTGTTGCAGGTTGCGGTTGGCTTCCAGCAGCTCATCGGTGCGCGCGGCCACGCGCTGTTCCAGCTCATCGTTGAGACGGATATAGCGGTTGCGCTCCGCCTCCAGCTCGTCGAGGCGCGCGGTGAGTTCCGGGTAGTGACTCTTGCGTGCCGAGTGATTACCCAGGCCCAGCAGCCCGGCCAGTGCTTGTTGCTGGTCGTCAGAGCGCTTCGCCATAAACAACCTCGACGTCACGCTGGCTGGACTCACGAGGGTTGGTGAGGATGCAGGGGTCGTCCATCGCATGCTCGGACAGGAACGGAATATCCGCCACGCGCACCCCATGCAGACCCAGGGTTTCGTGGAAGCCAATCGCATGTTTGAGCGCGATCAGGTGGTCGACCAATCGTCCGCAGATCTGTCGATGGTTGAGGCCACGGCAGTCAATGCCAAAGGTCTCGGCAATCACCTTGAAGCGCTCCGGCGCCGAGTTGTAGTTGAACGCCACCACATGCTCCACCAGCACCGCGTTGCACAAACCGTGGGGCAAATCGAGAAAGCCGCCGAGGCTGTGGGACATGGCATGCACGGCGCCGAGGATCGCGTTGGAAAACGCCAGGCCCGCCTGCATGCTGCCGAGCATGATTTTCTCGCGCAGGGCAATGTCCGTGGGGTTGGCGATCATCTGCACCAGGTTGCCGTTGATCAGGCGCATGGCTTCCAGCGCATGGGGGTCGGTCAGTGGGCCGTGGCCGGTGGACACGAACGCCTCGATGGCATGCACCAGCGCGTCGATGCCGGTACAGGCGGACAGGAACGGGTCCATGCTCGCCGTGGTTTCCGGGTCGATCAGCGACACATCCGGCACCACCGCCTTGCTGACGATGGAGAACTTCATGCGCTCCTGCTGGTTGGAAATGATCACGAACTGCGAGACATCCGCCGACGTACCGGCGGTGGTGGGGATCAGGATCAACGGCGGGCTGGGCACACGAATGGTGTCCACGCCCTCGAACTCAAGAATGCTACGCCCATGGGCGACCACAATGCCGATGGCCTTGCCGCAATCCATCGGACTGCCGCCGCCGATGGCCACGATCACGTCGCAATGGTTTTCCCGGTACACCTCGGCGCCGAGCATTACTTCTTCGACGCGCGGGTTGGGCGACACAGCGCTGTACAGGCAGTAGTCGATACCGATGGCTTGCAGGCTGGCTTCCACATCCGCCACCCAACCGGCAGCGATCACACCGGGGTCGCTGACGACCAGCACCTTGCGCGCACCAAAGGTCTTGGCATAGTTACCGACGTTGTGCCGACAGCCGGCACCGAAGATGATTTCAGGCGAGACGAATTTACGCAGGAGGCTCAGATTGGGGCTCATTGGAAAGCCTGTTCTTATTATTTTTGGGAGATGCGCTTCACACTAACCCATTCGCAGGCGAATGCAATCAGACCAAAGGGTCATTCCCAATACGGCACCGGCCAGCGCGAGGCTGGCCGGAGATGGATCAACGGCTGGCGAAGTACATGGTCACTTCGAAGCCGATACGCAGGTCGGTGAAGGCGGGTTTGGTCCACATGGGGAGAGTCCTCTTGTTGTGCCGGAAGATTCCGGTAGAGGCATTAATGCATGGGGGGATGGGGGTCCGAATGCTACTTTCGAAGTAGCTCGCACCCGCATTGGTAGCGGGTATACGCCGATCAAAATGTGGGAGGGGGCTTGCTCCCGATAGCAATGTGTCAGCCACATCACTGTTGACTGACCCACCGCCATCGGGAGCAAGCCCCCTCCCACAGGGGACCGCGTTGCAATGCGAGGGTTAGAAGAAACCCAATGGATTGATGTCGTAGCTCACCAGCAAATTCTTGGTCTGCTGGTAGTGATCGAGCATCATCTTGTGGTTCTCACGCCCCACGCCCGACTTCTTGTAGCCGCCAAACGCCGCATGCGCCGGGTACAGGTGATAACAGTTGGTCCACACGCGGCCAGCCTTGATCGCCCGGCCCATACGGTAGGCGCGGTTGATGTCGCGGGTCCACAGCCCGGCGCCGAGGCCGAATTCGCTGTCGTTGGCAATGGCCAGGGCTTCGGCTTCGTCCTTGAAGGTGGTGATACCCACCACCGGGCCGAAGATTTCTTCCTGGAACACGCGCATCTTGTTGTGGCCCTTGAGCAGGGTCGGCTGGATGTAATAACCGCTGGACAGGTCGCCTTCCAGGCGCTCGGCCGCGCCGCCGGTGAGCAGCTCGGCGCCCTCTTCCTGGGCTATCTTGAGGTAGGAGAGGATCTTGTCGTATTGCTGCTCGGACGCCTGGGCGCCGACCATGGTCTCGGTATCCAACGGGTTGCCGCGCTTGATCTTGACGATCTTCTTCATCACCACTTTCATGAAGTCGTCGTAGATCGACTCCTGCACCAGCGCCCGCGACGGGCAGGTGCACACTTCGCCCTGGTTGAAGAACGCCAACACCAGGCCTTCGGCCGCTTTTTCGATGAATTGCGGCTCGGCCTGCATGATGTCTTCGAAGAAGATGTTCGGCGACTTGCCGCCCAGTTCCACGGTAGACGGAATGAGGTTCTCGGCGGCCGCATGCATGATGTGCGCACCGATTGGGGTCGAGCCGGTAAAGGCAATCTTGGCGATGCGCTTGCTGGTGGCCAGTGCCTCCCCGGCTTCGCGGCCAAAGCCCTGCACGATATTCAGCACGCCCGGTGGCAGCAGGTCATTGATCAACTCGGCAAACACCATGATCGACAGCGGTGTCTGCTCGGCCGGCTTGAGCACGATGCAGTTACCGGCAGCGAGGGCCGGGGCGAGTTTCCAGGCGGCCATCAGCAGCGGGAAGTTCCACGGAATGATCTGCCCGACCACGCCCAATGGCTCATGGAAGTGATAGGCCGCGGTGTGTTCGTTGATCTCGGCGGCGCCGCCTTCCTGGGCGCGGATGCAGCCGGCGAAGTAGCGGAAGTGGTCGGCGGCCAGGGGCACGTCAGCGTTGAGGGTTTCGCGCACGGCCTTGCCGTTGTCCCAGCTTTCGGTCACGGCCAGTACTTCGAGATTCTGCTCGATACGGTCGGCGATTTTCAGCAGCACCAGGGAGCGATCCTGGGGCGACGTCTTGCCCCAGGCGTCAGCGGCGGCATGGGCGGCGTCGAGGGCTTTGTCGATATCGGCAGCGTTGGAGCGCGGGAATTCGGCGATCGCTTCACCGGTCACTGGCGAGGTGTTGGTGAAATACTCACCGCTCAGCGGGGCGACGAACTCTCCGCCGATGTAATTTCCGTAGCGCTGCTTGAAGCTGACGATAGCGCCAGGGGTGCCAGGTTGTGCGTAGATCATGTTAAAGCCTCTGTCTGGGTCCGGGCCTGTCGGTCAACAGGCGATGACCCGATAGTAAAGAGCCCCCGTTGCCGGGCGAATGCGCCGTTGGCAGGGGGGCACTTGTCATTTGGTCGTAGATTCAGTGTTTGGCGACCAGCTCTTTGGGCAGCTTGAAGGTCCAGAGCATGCCGCCCTGGTTGAAGTCCTTGATGCGCTTGGCCACCTCACCGCCCCACAACGGCACCGCGCCGCCCCAGCCGGAGAGCACCGAGACGTACTGTTCGCCGTCCATTTCCCAGGTCACAGGCGAACCGAGCACGCCGGAGCCGGTCTGGAATTCCCAGACCTTCTCGCCAGTCTTGGCGTTGAATGCTTGCAGGAAACCTTCCGGCGTACCGGTGAACACCAGGTTGCCCTTGGTGGTCAGCACCCCGCCCCACAGCGGCGCGAAGTTCTTGTGGCGCCAGACTTCCTTACCCGTCTTAGGATCGATGGCGCGCAGTACGCCGATGTAGTCTTCGTTCAACGGCTTGATAGTGAAGCCCGCGCCGAGGAACGCCGCGCCTTTCTTGTAGGCGATACCTTCGTTCCAGATGTCCATGCCCCACTCGTTGGACGGCACGTAGAACAGCCCGGTGTCACGGTTGTAGGCCATCGGCATCCAGTTCTTCGCACCGAGGAACGCCGGTGCGACAAACACCGAAGTGCCCTTGGTTTCGCTGCCCGGCGCACCTGGGCGGCTGGCTTCGTTGTAGATCGGACGACCGTCCTTATCCAGGCCCGTGGCCCAGGTGATCTTGTCGACAAACGGGAAGCCACGGATGAACTTGCCGTTGGTGCGATCGAGCACGTAGAAGAAGCCGTTGCGGTCGGCGGTGGCCGCCGCTTTGATTTCCTTGCCACCTTCGGTGTAGTTGAAGGAGACCAGCTCGTTGACGCCGTCATAGTCCCAACCGTCGTGGGGCGTGCTCTGGAAGTGCCACTTGATGGTGCCGTCGTCCGGGTTCAGCGCCAGGCGCGAGGACGAGTAAAGGTTGTCGCCAGGGCGCAGGTGCGAGTTCCACGGCGCCGGGTTGCCGGTGCCGAACAGCAGCAAGTTGGTTTCCGGGTCGTAGTAGCCGCCCAGCCACGGTGCCGCGCCGCCGGTTTTCCACAAATCCCCCGGCCAGGTCTTGCCCGCCTCGCCGCCGGAGATGCCGTTTTCCACAGCCTTGCCGTCTTTGTAGACATAACCCATATGGCCTTCGACCGTCGGGCGGCTCCACAGCAGCTCGCCGTTTTTCGGGTCATAGGCCTGGATCTTGCCCACCACGCCGAATTCGCCACCGGCCACGCCGGTGATCAGCTTGCCGTTGACCACCAGGGGCGCGGCGCTGATCGAGTAGCCTTCCTTGTGATCGGCGACCTGCTTGCTCCACACCACTTTGCCGGTGTCTTTGTTCAGCGCCACCAGCTTGGCGTCGAGGGTGCCGAAGAACACCAGGTCGCCGTACAGCGCCACGCCACGGTTGATCACGTCACAGCACGGGCGGATGTCATCGGGCAGACGCGCATCGTACTGCCAGAGTTTCTTGCCGGTGCGCGCATCCACCGCGAACACCCGCGAGTAGGAACCGGTGAGGTACATCACCCCGTCCTTGATCATCGGCTGCGCCTGTTGCCCACGCTGCTTTTCGCCGCCAAAGGAAAACGCCCAGACCGGGCGCAGTTCCTTGACGTTGTCGACGTTCAGGGTGTCGAGGGGGCTGTAGCGCTGGCCCTGCACGCCCAGGCCGTTGGTGACGATCTGCCCGGGGTTTTTCGGGTCCTGGAGGATGTCCTCATCGGTGACCGAGGCCATGGCCTGGCCGGATAACAGGATGGCACCGAGCAACACACTCAAGGCGAAGGGTTGGCGACGTGCGGGTTGGGTCATGACGGCTACCTCTGCGGTTTTTTGTTATACCCGGGAAATTTTCCCGGTCTGGTGCAGATTCTTGGGCGCAGGGGCCATTGTCACAATTGACCGCAGTATCGAGTTTGCTAGTTCCTTAGTAGCGGTTGCATCTGCTCGCGCTCGTAACGCGGGTACAGGTGGCTGACGCTGCGGATCAGTTCATAGCGGCTCAGGCTGATCGCGGCGAAGCGTTCGGGGATGGGGCTGCGGATCATCTCGGCCATGTCGTTGCCCTTGGCAGCGCCGTCACGCAGCAGTTGATCGAGCCAGGTCAGGTAGTCGCGCATTTGCGTGAAGGGTTGCGCGTCGCTGGCCACCGGGCCATGGCCCGGCACGATCAGGGTCCAGGGCAAGGCTTGCAGGGTGCCGAGGTCGGCCAGCCACACCGCCAGCCCCGGGCTGTTGGGGGTGGTGAGCGCGCGTTGGTAAAACACCATGTCGCCGGCGAACAGCACGCCGGTGCTCTGGTCGAAGATCGCCAGGTCGGCGCCGGTATGGCCGGTGAGCGCGAGCAGGCGCAAGTCGTGGCCGCCGACGCTCAGCACACCGGGTTCCAGCACCTGAGTGGGCAACACCACCTCAGTGCCGCGCATCCAGTCGCCGACCATGCGGTAGAGGTTTTCCGCCATGCCGTCGCCCTGCTCATGCAGCAGCCGCGTGGTCTCGGCCAGGGCGCCGATGGGCACGTCCTTGAAGGCCTGGTTGCCCAGCGCATGGTCGGGGTGATGATGGGTAATCAGCACCTGAATCACCGGCTTGGGGGTGACGCGGGCGATGGCCTCGCGCATGGCTTCGCCGTAGCGCCGCGACGGCCCGGTGTCGATCACCACCACGCCGGCCTCGGTGACGATGAAGGCGGTGTTGACGATATTGCCGCCATTGGCCTTGGCAAAACTGTCAGTGCTGCCTTCGAGTAGCCAGGTGTCGTCGGCGATCAGCCGGGGCTTGAGGGCGTAGTCGAGATCTGCCAGGGCGGGCAAGCTCAGGCCCAGGCACAACAATAGAATCCAGCGCATGCCGCGCTCCTTCTGGTCAGGGGATGGCCGCGTCGAACTCGTTGCCGCTGTTGTCACGCAGCACCAGTCGGGTGGGCCCCGGCGCGTCGATGTCGAAGGCCAGGTTGGGGTTCTCGCTAACCGCCGGGAACAGCTCAAGATCAGCCAGCACTTGGCCGTCCTGGTCGCGCAGTTGCGCATGGTTGATAAAAAACTCGGGGATGCCGCTGACCATGCCGTTGTCCATCGGGTGCGCCACCTGCACACGCACGCGGCTGAACTCACCACGCGGGTAACGGCCGCCGAGCACTTCGCCGATGTGCTCTTCCCAGCCCGGCTGGGTGCGTACCACGCTGGGCGCGGTGCAGCCGCCACCGGCCGCGTCGATCAGGGTCGAACCCACATGCCACAGGCCGTCATCGGTGAGCACCGCCGCACGCAACGGCGTGGCCTGCTCGATACGAATCCGCAGCGACAGCCACGGCAGCACGCCGGCCTTGGGCTGGAAGTCGACGATTTTCGGCAATGGGTTGAGCTCGGCCCAGGCGAGGATTTTCACCACATGGCCGTTGAAGGCGCGGGCGTCGATTTCCAGCGGCACCTGGCGCGCATCTTCGGCGAACGGCGGCGCGAGCAGCTTGACTCGGTCGTCGAACACGAACGGCGCCTGCGCCAGGAACTGCTTGTGATAGAAGTCCCACATCACCGACGGCACCGGGTCGACCTCCACGGCGTGAGCCGCCAGCGGCAGCCAACACGCCAAGATGCAGCTCAGTCGCCAGTTCATCGCCTGCTCCTATTGATACATCTCGGGGACTTCGTACTGCAGGCCGTAACGGGCATAGATGGCTTGCACCGCGCCGTCGCGGATCAGGCCTTCCAGCGCCTCTTCCACCGCGTAGGCCAACTGGCGATTGCTCTCGTGTACCGCCATGCCGATCTCCCAGCGTTGCTTGCCCATGTTCGGGTAGGCGTTTTCGGCGAGGGCCAGTTGCGGGTCGTGGGCTTCATGCACCTGCCAATCGACTTCGCCGCGCATCGCCATCACCGCATCGACCTCACCGGCTTTCATCGCCGCAAATGCCTGGGGGACGTCGGGGTAGTGATGGGTCTTGGCGGCAAGCATGCCGTTGAACACCGAGGTGAGGTAGAACGACGGCACGCTGTCGACTTCGACGCCAATCGGGTGCTGCTCGAACACCGCCACGCTGGCGACCGTGTCCAGGCGCCGACGGTCATAGGCCACCTGCCATTGTTCGTTCTGGTACGGCCCGAACATCACCACATGGCCGTTTTCCAGTTCGCCCTGGTCGTTGCGCTTTTGTGCGTAATCGCGATCGTAGGGCGCGCGCATCATCAGGTCGGCCAGTTGCTGGTTGTGCAACTGGCTGCCGCGCCAGATGTAGTCGCGCAGGTCGTCATCGAGCTTCTCGCCGGCCGGCGCCCAGATCAACTTGAGCTTTACCCCCAGCGCCGTGGCCAAGGCCTGGGCCAGTTCCACATCGACCCCCCGCGCGTTGGCGCCGTCTTCGAAACTGTAGGGGGCGAAGTCCTTGTACACCGCCACCTTGATTTCGCCGTCAGCGATCATCTGGTCATAGCTGCGCACCTGCGCCTGTGCCGACTGGCAACACAGCAGGGCCAGGCCAAGCACATAAGCGAACAGGCGCATGGCTTACTCCTCGACGTGCACGCTGTCCAGGTAGGTGCGCACCGCCCACAAGGCTTCCTGGCTCAGGTAGTCGGCCATTTTGGGCATGTACACGCGGCCGTCACGCACCGCGCCATGGCGCACACGCTCGACGAACCACTCATCACCGGCTTCGCCCACATCGAGCATGCGCAGGTCGGGGGCGATACCACCGGACTTGGCTTCCAGGCCGTGGCAGGCGGCGCAGTTCTGGTTGTAGGCGGACGAGCCGATTTCCACGGCCCGATCGTGTTCCGGTGAGGTGCGGTACGGATTGACCGCCGCCCAGCCGTCTTCGTTGACCGGCACGCCGGCGTCCTTGATCGAAGTCAGGCCCTTGGTTTCCACCGCTTGCGGGACCACGTTGCCATGCGCCCAAACAGAGCCGGCGCCGAATACACCCACCAACAGGCCAGCCACGAGCCAGGCATTGTGTTTTGTTGTCATTATTTTTGCCCTCAGGATTGCACGCAAAACCTCATTGCAGAGGCTATGGCAACCATCTTAGAAACCCCGAGGCATGGGCCGTATGCTGCTTTGGTGGCCGCCCTCTCCTCCCTTGGTAGTAGGGCTTGTGGGGCACACCTAAAACAGCGGCGGTCCGGGAAGTCTTCCCGGCCACAGCGGGACTTTTTCCGTATCCGCCCGGCGCCCCGGCGTTCCACCCTGTGCAGGCCAAAACCTCCACTGGGAACTGCAACCATGACAATAAGATCGCTACCCGCCCGCTCACCTTTAAGCCTTGCCGTGCAAGCCTTTATGCTGGTGGGCAGCCTGTCCCTCAGTGCTGCAACCTTCGCAGCCGCCGAGCCTGCCAAATCGACACGCAACGTCACCTGGGAAGACATTGCCAACGACCACCTGACCACCAAGGACGTGCTGCAATACGGCATGGGCACCAACGCCCAGCGCTGGAGCCCGCTGGCCCAGGTCAACGACAAGAACGTGTTCAAACTCACCCCGGCTTGGTCCTATTCCTTTGGCGACGAGAAACAGCGCGGCCAGGAATCCCAGGCCATCGTCAGCGACGGCGTGGTGTACGTCACCGGTTCCTACTCCCGCGTGTTCGCCCTGGATGCAAAGACCGGCAAGCGCCTGTGGACCTACAACCACCGCCTGCCCGACAACATTCGCCCGTGCTGTGACGTGGTCAACCGTGGTGCGGCGATCTTCGGCGACAAGATCTACTTCGGCACCCTCGACGCGCGCCTGATCGCCCTCGACAAAAACACCGGCAAAGTGGTGTGGAACAAGAAATTCGGCGACCACGCCGCCGGCTACACCATGACCGGCGCCCCGGTGCTGATCAAAGACAAGGTCAGCGGCAAGGTGCTGCTGATCCACGGCAGCTCCGGCGATGAATTCGGCGTGGTCGGCCAGCTGTTTGCCCGCGACCCCGACACCGGTGAAGAAGTGTGGATGCGCCCGTTCGTGGAAGGCCATATGGGCCGCCTCAACGGCAAGGACAGCACCACCACCGGCGACGTCAAGGCCCCTTCGTGGCCGGATGACCCCACCACCGAAACCGGCAAGGTCGAGGCCTGGAGCCACGGTGGCGGCGCGCCTTGGCAGAGCGCAAGCTTCGATGCCGAGACCAACACCATCATCGTCGGCGCCGGCAATCCTGGCCCGTGGAACACCTGGGCACGCACCGCCAAGGACGGCAACCCCCACGACTTCGACAGCCTCTACACCTCGGGCCAGGTTGGCGTCGACCCGAGCACCGGCGAAGTGAAATGGTTCTACCAGCACACCCCGAACGATGCCTGGGACTTCTCCGGCAACAACGAGCTGGTGCTGTTCGACTACAAGGACAAGGACGGCAAAGTGGTCAAGGCCACCGGCCACGCCGACCGCAACGGCTTCTTCTACGTGGTGGACCGCAACAACGGCAAGCTGCAGAACGCCTTCCCGTTTGTCGACAACATCACTTGGGCCAGTCATATCGACCTGAAGACCGGGCGTCCGGTGGAAAACGAAGGCCAGCGTCCGGCCAAGCCATTGCCGGGTGAAACCAAAGGCAAGCCGGTGGAAGTCTCGCCGCCGTTCCTGGGGGGCAAGAACTGGAACCCCATGGCCTACAGCCAGGACACCGGCCTGTTCTACATTCCGGGCAACCAGTGGAAAGAGGAATACTGGACCGAAGAGGTCAACTACAAGAAGGGCTCGGCCTACCTGGGCATGGGTTTCCGCATCAAGCGCATGTATGACGACCACGTCGGCACCCTGCGCGCGATGAACCCGACTACAGGCAAGGTGGTGTGGGAGCACAAGGAAGCCTTGCCACTGTGGGCCGGCGTGTTGGCCACCAAGGGCAACCTGGTGTTTACCGGCACCGGCGACGGATTCTTCAAGGCCTTCGACGCAAAAACCGGCAAGGAGCTGTGGAAGTTCCAGACCGGCAGCGGCATCGTCTCGCCGCCGATCACTTGGGAACAGGATGGCGAACAGTACATCGGCGTGACCGTCGGCTACGGCGGCGCGGTGCCGTTGTGGGGCGGCGACATGGCCGAGCTGACCAAACCGGTGGCGCAAGGCGGGTCCTTCTGGGTGTTCAAGATTCCGAGCTGGGATAACAAAACGGCCCAGAAGTAACCCATCAGAAAATGCCGGGGCCGCGTTTTTCTGTGGTGAGCGGGCTTGCCCCGCGCTCGGCTGCGAAGCAGTCGTAAAACCTGAGCGCACGCAGGTGCTGGAGGAATGCCAGGGCCGCTTCGCAGCCGAGCCCGGGGCAAGCCCGCTCACCACAACAATTCCGCTCAACACAGGATCTCCAGAGGTCTCGCAATGAACTACCTGCCCTTGCTACTCCTGTTATCCCTTACCCCTGGCCCACGCCGACGATGGCGACGACGCCCAGAAGTAACCCGTCAGAAAATGCCGGGCCGCGTTTTTTTGTGGTGAGCGGGCTTGCCCCGCGCTCGGCTGCGCAGCAGTCGTAGAACCTAAGCGCACGCAGGTGCTGGAGGAATGCCAGGGCCGCTTCGCAGCCCAGCGCGGGGCAAGCCCGCTCACCACAACAAGCCCGCTCACCACAGTATCTCCAGAGGTCTCGCAATGAACTACCTGCCCTTGTTACTCCTGTTATCCCTTACCCCTGGCCCACGCCGACGATGGCGACGACGCCCAGAAGTAACCCTTCAGGAAATGCCGGGCCGCGTTTTTTTGTGGTGAGCGGGCTTGCCCCGCGTTCGGCTGCGCAGCAGTCGTAGAACCTGAGCGCACGCAGGTGCTGGAGGAATGCCAGGGCCGCTTCGCAGCCCAGCGCGGGGCAAGCCCGCTCACCATAACAATTCCGCTCACCACAGTATCTCCAGAGGTCTCGCAATGAACTACCTGCCCTTGCTACTCCTGTTATCCCTACCCCTGGTCCACGCCGACGATGGCGACGACGCCCCGTTGATCGTCAACGGCTGCACCATCGCCGAACACAGCCAATGCCCCGGCGCCAACCTCAAGGGCGCCAACCTTCGAAATCAGAACCTGAGCAAAATGAACCTGGCAGGCGCTGACCTGCGCGATGCAGATCTGCGCCATGCCAACCTCGACCTGGCCAACCTGGAAAAGGCCCAGCTGCAAGGCGCCAACCTGACCCGCGCCAGCCTGCAACAAAGCAACCTGCGCCTGGCGGACTTTAGCGGCGCCACGCTGATGGCGATCCAGGGTTGGGGCCTGTTCGCCCAAGGCGCCCGGTTCGAAAACGCCAACCTCAGTGCGGCCTACCTGCAATTTGCGCGGCTGTCAGGGGCCAAAATGCACAAGGCCAACCTGCGTGCGGCCGACCTGGAGATGACCTGGCTGAGCAAGGCCGACTTGCAAGGTGCTGACCTCAGCGACGCCAATCTGCAGGAAGCGAAGTTCGGCGAGAGCAACCTTGAAAACGCCACGCTGACCGGTGCGCGGCAACATTATGGGAATTTTCAGGATGCCAATATGGAGGGCTGCCAGGATTGCCCAACGACCTGGGACCGCTGAAACGACGCCCTTAAAATGTGGGTTTGTGCACACCCAATTATCCAACCACCCGCACCACCCCCATGTCGATTCCCAGGTGCACCAGCTCGGCATGGGAGCTCACCTGCAGTTTGCTCTTGAGCAAGGTCAGGTGATTGGACACGGTCTTGCTGCTGATATTCAGTTGGTCGGCAATCGCTCGGGTGGGCGTGCCCTTGGCCAGCATCAGGAAGATTTCCAGTTCGCGCGGGGTCATGCCCTGCAAGCGTTGATCACTGGGGGTGTAGGCCAGTTCGGTGGCCAGGGCCTGTTCGATATAGGCGTGGCCGTCGAGGATGCGCCGCACGGCTTCAATCAACACCTCGGGCGCCGAGCTTTTGGTCAGGTAACCGGAGGCTCCGGCGTCCAACGCCTGGCGCACCAGCGGCAGCTCGTCGTGCATGCTGAAAAACAGCACGCGCAACTGTGGCAAGCGCTGGCGCAGGCGGCGCGTGGTTTCCAGGCCGCTGATGCCTGGCAGGCCGAAGTCCATGATCACCAGATGCGGCACCGCCTCCTGCACCCGGCTCAGGGCCTCTTCGCCACTGGCCGCTTCGCGTACTTCGACCGCTGGCAGCAGCGCGCGCAGCAGGCTGGCATAGCCTTGGCGCACCACGGCGTGGTCATCCACCAACAGAATATTCATGAGGCCTCCAACGGCATGTTCAACGCCAGCGCCCAACCGCCGCCGGGGTGGCTGATGATCTTTAATTCGCCGCCCAGGCAGCGGGCGCGTTCGGCCATCGAATACAGGCCCACGCCGGGCCGCTGGGGCGTGACTGCACCGCGACCGTTATCACGCACCCACAGGCGCAGACGTGAACCGCGGTGTTGCAGGCGCACGCGCACCTGGCTGGCATCGGCATGCCGCAGGATGTTGGTCAGCGCTTCCTGGAGCAGGCGGTACAGGTGAGTTTTGTTGGCGCCGGACAACGCCGGCAGGTCGGCACTGACCTGCAATTGACAGGGAATCCCATGGCTCGCCTGCCACTGCGTTACCAGCATCGAGAACGCCTCGCCCATCGGCAAATGTTGCAACGCCACCGGGTAGAGGTCGTGGACCAGGGCGCGGAAACCTTGCTGCAAGTGCTCGCAATGATCTTCCAGCAGCCCCACCGTACGGGTCAGCACGTGCGGCTGATCGGCGACCAGCCGCAACAGGCAGGCCTGGGCGCGAATGCCGGCCAGGTATTGGCCGAGGTCATCGTGCAGGGTCTGGGCCAGGTGGGTGCGTTCCTGCTCCTGCACCGCCAGCAGGGTCTGGGTGAGCCGGGTGTTATCGGTGCGCGCCTGCTCCAGGGCGTCGGTCATGCGGTTGAAGTGCAGCGCCAGTTGCCGCGCTTCCGGCGCGCCTTCACCGCGCAGACGCACATTGAGCTGGCCGGCGCACACCTGTTGCAGGGCGCGCAGCAATTCATCGAGCACGCCCATGCCGCGCTGCACGGCCCAGCGAATAGTCAACAGACTCAGGGCCAACGCCAGGGCGCACAGGCCCAACAGTTGTTGCAGGGAATCCCAGACTTCGTCGATTTCATCCCGTGGATCGACGGCGATGGACACGCGCCGACCGTCCGGCAAGTCCAGCACCTGGGCACTGCGTCGCGCCTCGACGAACAGCAGGCGCCCAAGCCAGGCGTCCAGCCCGTCCGAGGCCGGCGCTTGCGCGGTGTCGTCGCTCGCCAGCCAGTGCACGCGTACATGACGCAAACTCGCGGTGAGGTGGGGTTGCAGGCTGGCCGGGTCGCGCTCGGCGGTTTCGCTCAGGTAGTGCACCACCGCTTCGGCCGATTGCAACTCGCGCTCCACATCGGCCAGGGCCTGGTGCAGCAACAGCGCGGTGCAGGCGCAGGTCACCAGGGCGAAGAAGCCGCAGACCCATAGATTGATGCGCCACAACGCCGACATAGCCAACTCCCGAACAACACACTGAAGCGTCATGCTAAGACCGCTTCACGCGCTGCGAGCTACTACCTTGGTACTGCCCCAGCGCTACTTTCTGCATATTTGCAGCGACCTTAAGGCTTTCTATGCTGGCGCTTCCTGTCATGGAGTGCCTTATGCGCCAGCTCGCCCCTTACGCCGTGATCTATCTGCTGGCGATTGCTTGCGCAGCCGGGGTGGCCACCGCCAGCCAGGCCGCCGAGCCCTTGCAGGTGCAGATCGGCTACTTGGGTTATCGGCCCGATCCGGGCCCGCTGCTGTCGAATGTGATTCCCGAACCTGCCGACGCCGGGCAGCGCGGCGCCGAACTGGCGATCATCGACAGCAACAGCACCGGCGTCTTTCTCAACCAGCGCTACAGCCTGACGACCGCCACGGTTGATACGCCGGACGCCCTGCTCGCCGCCGCCCAAGCCCAGCATGCCCAGGGCCTGCGTTTGTTCGTGGTCAACGCCCCCGCCGCGAGCCTTCGCCAACTCAGCGCCGCGTTGCCTGACAGCCTGCTGTTCAATGCCGGCAGCCCGGATGACAGCCTGCGCAGCACCGACTGCCTGGGCAACGTGCTGCATACGCTGCCCAGCCGGGCGATGCTCGCCGATGCGCTGGCGCAGTTCCTGGTCGTCCGTAAATGGCAGAAAGCGTTGTTGATCGTCGGCCCCACCGAGGATGACCAAGCCTACGCCGCCGCCCTGCGCCGCGCCGCCAAACGCTTCGGCGTGCGTCTGGTGGCGGAGAAAGCCTGGCGCTTCGATAACGACCAACGCCGCAGCGCCCAGGCGGATATGCCGCTGTTCACCCAAACCGCCGAATACGACGTGGTGCTGGTGGCCGACGAGCGCGGCGACTTCGGCGAGTACGTGCCCTACCAGACCTGGTACCCGCGCCCCGTCGCCGGCACCCAGGGCCTGACGCCCACCGGTTGGCACAAGACCGTCGAGACCTACGGCGCCGCTCAACTGCAGAAACGCTTCGAGGCCCTGGCCGGACGTTGGATGAACGATCGCGACTTCGCCGCCTGGATGGCCGTGCGCAGCGTCGCCAGTGCAGTGAGCAAGTTGCGTCAGGTCGAGCCCATGGCGATCCGCGATCTGGAAATCAGCGAGCAACTGCCCCTGGATGGCTTCAAGGGCCGCAAGCTCAGTTACCGCGCCTGGAACGGCCAATTGCGCCAACCGATTCCCATCGTGCAACCCCGCGCGTTGGTCAGCACATCGCCCCAGGAAGGCTTCCTGCACCCCACTAACGAAATGGACAGCCTGGGCTATGACAAACCCGAGGTGACCTGCCGCTTCCCTTGATCACCTACCCACAATAATAAGGAATCCGCCATGCGCCGCACCCTGCTCTCATGCGCCCTGCTGCTTGCCGCCGGGCACGCCGTGGCCAGTACCGCCTGGGTCTCCAACGAGAAAGACAACAGCCTGAGCCTGATCGACATGCAGACCCTGCAAGTCACCGACACCCTCAAGGTCGGCCAGCGCCCGCGAGGCTTGCTGCTGTCCCATGACAATAAGCTGCTGTACATCTGCGCCAGCGACTCGGACCGCGTGCAGGTGATGGACGTGGCCACGCGCAAGATCATCAAGGAACTGCCCTCCGGCAAAGACCCCGAGCAGTTCGCCCTGCACCCCAATAACCGCTGGCTGTACGTGTCCAACGAAGACGATGCGCTGGTCACCGTGATCGACACCGAGACCTCCAAGGTGCTCGGCCAGATCAACGTCGGCGTCGAACCCGAAGGCATGGCCGTCAGCCCGGATGGCAAGTGGGCGGTGAACACCAGCGAAACCACCAACATGCTGCACTGGATCGACACCAGCACCCAGACCCTGGCCGACAGCACCCTGGTGGACCAGCGCCCGCGCTTCGTCGAGTTCAACCACGATGGCTCGCAGTTGTGGGCCTCGGCAGAAATCGGCGGCACCGTGACCATCCTCGACGTGGCCAGCCGCGCGATCCTCAAGACCCTGACCTTCAAGATCAAGGGCGTGCACCCGGACAAAGTCCAGCCGGTCGGCATCAAGCTCAGCGCCGACGGCAAATACGGTTTTGTCGCCCTCGGCCCGGCCAACCATGTGGCGGTGATTGATGCCAAGACCTTTGAGATTCTCGACTACCTGTTGGTGGGCCGCCGCGTGTGGCAGATGGCATTTACCCCGGACGAGAAACAGTTGCTCGCCACCAACGGCGTGAGCGGTGATGTGTCGGTGATCGACGTGGACAGCCTCAAGGTGGTCAAGTCGGTGAAAGTCGGGCGTTACCCGTGGGGTGTGGTGGTGACGCCATGAACGCCCTGGAGGTGCGCGACGTGAGCTTCGCCTATGGCGCACGGCAGGCCTTGTGCGAGGTGAGTTTCAGCCTGGCGCCAGGGCGTTTTGCGGCATTGCTGGGGCCCAATGGCGCCGGCAAATCCACCTTGATCGCCCTGCTCACGCGGCTGTATGACCTGCAAAGCGGCGACATTCGCGTGGGCGGTCATTCCCTGCGCGATGCGCCGCGCGCCGCCCTTAAGCAATTGGGCGTGGTATTCCAACAAAGCACCCTGGACCTGGACTTGAGCGTTGAGCAGAACCTGCGCTACCACGCCGCGCTGCACGGTTTGTCGCGGCGCCAGACCGACACACGGGTCGAAGCCGAACTGACGCGTCAGGCCCTCACCGAGCGCCGCCGCGAAAAAGTCCGCGAACTCAACGGCGGGCACCGGCGCCGCGTAGAAATCGCCCGCGCCCTGCTGCACGAACCGCGCGTGCTGTTGCTCGACGAAGCCAGCGTCGGCCTCGACCCGGCCAGCCGCCTGGCGCTGAACCAGCATGTGCGCAGCCTGTGCGCCGAGCACGGCATCAGCGTGCTGTGGACCACTCACTTGCTCGACGAAGTGCAGGCCAACGATGCACTGATGATTCTGCACCAAGGCCGCCTGGTGGCCAGCGGGCAAGTTGATGAGTTGATCCAGCAACAAGGCGGCGACCTGGGCAGTGTGTTCGCCCGATTGACCCGCCCCACTGTGACGGGAGCCGCCGCATGAACGCTTACTGGCAATGCCTGCGCGGCATCGTGCTGCGTGAGTGGCTGCGTTTTGTGTTGCAGCGCACGCGCTTTCTCAGCGCCCTCGTGCGCCCGTTGCTGTGGCTGGTGGTGTTCGCCGCCGGGTTCCGTGCCGCGTTGGGCATCTCGGTGATCGAGCCCTACGACACCTACATCCCCTACGAGGTCTACATCATTCCGGGACTGGCCTGCATGATCCTGCTGTTCAACGGCATGCAGGGCTCGTTGTCGATGGTCTACGACCGCGAGATGGGCAGCATGCGCGTGTTACTGACCAGCCCGTTGCCGCGCACGTTTTTGCTGTGCAGCAAACTGTTGGCCACGGCATTAATCTCGCTGTTGCAGGTATACGGATTCCTGGCGATTGCCTGGGTCTACGGCGTGCAACCGCCAGCCATGGGCCTGTTGACTGCCCTGCCGGCGTTGCTGCTGGTGGCGTTGATGCTCAGTGCATTGGGCCTTCTGCTGTCGAACGCGATTCGCCAATTGGAGAACTTTGCCGGGGTGATGAATTTCGTGATTTTCCCGCTGTTTTTCCTGTCGTCGGCGTTGTACCCGCTGTGGAAAATGCGCGACTCCAGCGAATGGCTGTACTGGCTGTGCGCGGTCAACCCGTTTACCCACGCCGTGGAACTGGTGCGCTTTGCCCTGTATGAACGCTTCGCCGGCCTGGCCCTGGCGGTGTGCCTGGGGTTGACCCTGTTGTTCACGCTGCTGGCGGTGCTGACCTTCAATCCCCAGCATGCCGCACTGCGCAAAAAAGGCTGAAGCCGATAAAACTACTACTTTGGTACTGGTTTTCCTGTCTATCGTCGCATTCCCAAGGGCTCGGGACTCACGTGTAATGCGCGCATAACGATAAGGATTGCCCTGCCATGCTGCACGCCCGACTGCCTCTGTTGGCACTGCTGTGCCTGTTCGTCGCCCACGTCCAGGCCGACACCCCACTGTTTTCCGCCGACGGCTACCGCATCAGCCTGTACCGCAGCCCCACGCCCGACCACCTGCCTGGCGCCACGATTGTCGACACCGCGGCCCTGCAAACCCTGCTCGGCCAAAGCCCGGCGCCGGTGCTGATCGATGTGTACCGCCGCCAATGGCTGCAAGGCCGCTTCATCGAAGACCAGCCCCACGCCAACCTGCCCGGCAGCCACTGGCTGGCCAATACCGGCGACGGCGACCTCACGCCGGAGTGGCAAAGCTATTTCGTGCGCCACCTGTATGCCTACAGCGGCGGCGACCTCACGCGACCGTTGGTCTTCTATTGCCGCTCCGATTGCTGGCTGAGTTGGAACGCGGTAAAACGTGCCGCCAACCTCGGCTATACCTCTGTGTACTGGTATCGCGACGGTCTGGATGCCTGGGAGGCGGCGAAGCTGCCGGTGACGGTCGCCCAACCCGAGCCATTTCAAACATCACAATAAGAAAGGTGAACGGCCATGTACAAAATCCTGATTGCCGACGATCACCCACTGTTTCGCGAAGCGATCCATAACGTCATCAGCGACGGCTTTCCCGGCAGCGAAGTGATGGAAACCGCCGACCTGGACAGCGCCCTGGCGCTGACCCAGGAACACGACGACCTCGACCTGATCCTGCTGGACCTGAACATGCCCGGCATGCACGGCCTCAATGGCCTGATCAACCTGCGCAACGAGGCGCCGACCATTCCGGTGGTGATCGTCTCGGCCGAGCAGGACAAGCAGATCGTGCTGCAAGCCATCACCTATGGCGCCGTGGGTTTTATCACCAAGTCCTCGCCACGCCTGCAAATGACCGAGGCGATCCAGCAGATTCTCAACGGCAACGTGTACCTGCCGCCGGACATCATCCGCACCCAGAAGCCCGGCACCCACCGGCGCCTCAACGAAAACCCCGGCTTCGCCCCCGAACTGCTGCAAGCCCTGACACGCAAGCAATTGCTGGTGCTGGAGCGGATGACCAAGGGCGAGTCGAACAAGCAGATCGCCTACACCCTGGAGATTGCCGAGACCACCGTGAAGGCCCACGTGTCGGCGATCCTGCGCAAGTTGAACGTGCACAACCGGGTGCAGGCGATCCTCAGTGCCGGGGATATCGATTTCGGCTCGTACCTGCGCCGCTGACCCGCCTGACACAACAGTGGTAAATGTGGGAGGGGGCTTGCCCCTGATAGCGGTGGGTCAGTCGGCATCTACTTGACTGAAACACCGCCATCGGGGGCAAGCCCCCTCCCACACTTGATCTACGTTTGTCAGGGCCGACCGAGGGGTGGCTCGTGGCAGTCTTGAGCTTCATCGGCCGTACCTGCGGCGCCAATCTTCCAAACACAACACCGGTCAAATGTGGGAGGGGGCTTGCTCCCGATAGCGGTGGGTCAGTCGACATCTACTTGACTGAAACACCGCCATCGGGGGCAAGCCCCCTCCCACATTGGTTCTCCGTTTGTCAGGGCCGACCGAGGGGTGGCTCGTGGCGGTCTTGAGCATCATTGGCCGTACCTGCGCCGCCAATCCTCCAAACACAACACCGGTCAAATGTGGGAGGGGGCTTGCTCCCGATAGCGGTGTGTCAGTCGGCATCTACTTGGCTGAAACACCGTCATCGGGGGCAAGCCCCCTCCCACACTTGATCTCCGTTTGTCAGGGCCGACCGAGGGGTGGCTCGTGGCAGTCTTGGGCTTCATTGGCCGTACCTGCGCCGCCAATCCTCTAGACACAACACCGGTCAAATGTGGGAGGGGGCTTGCTCCCGATAGCGGTGGGTCAGTCGACATCTACTTGACTGAAACACCGCCATCGGGGGCAAGCCCCCTCCCACACTTGATCTACGTTTGTCAAGGCCGACCGAGGGGTGGCTCGTGGCAGTCTTGAGCTTCATCGGCCGTACCTGCGCCGCCAATCCTCCAAACACAACACCGGTCAAATGTGGGAGGGGGCTTGCTCCCGATAGCGGTGGGTCAGTCGACATCTACTTGACTGAAACACCGCCATCGGGGGCAAGCCCCCTCCCACATTGGTTCTCCGTTTGTCAGGGCCGACCGAGGGGTGGCTCGTGGCGGTCTTGAGCATCATTGGCCGTACCTGCGCCGCCAATCCTCCAAACACAACACCGGTCAAATGTGGGAGGGGGCTTGCTCCCGATAGCGGTGGGTCAGTCGACATCTACTTGGCTGAAACACCGCCATCGGGAGCAAGCCCCCTCCCACACTTGATCTCCGTTTGTCAGGGCCGACCGAGGGGTGGCTCGTGGCAGTCTTGGGCTTCATTGGCCGTAACTGCGCCGCCAATCTTCCAAACACAACACCGGTCAAATGTGGGAGGGGGCTTGCTCCCGATAGCGGTGGATCAGTCGGCATCTACTTGACTGAAACACCGCCATCGGGGGCAAGCCCCCTCCCACACTTGATCTCCGTTTGTCAGGGCCGACCGAGCAGGTGGCTCATGGCGGTCTTGAGTTTCATCGGGCGTACTGGCTTGTGCATCAAGGTGTGCCCCAATTCGCGGATCTGTTGCTTCAACTCATTGCTGTAGTTGGCGGTGATCATCAGCGCCGGGATTGCACTGGCCCGGCGTGCGTTGATGCGTGCCACGGCATCTACACCGTTCTGGTCGTCGTCGAGGTGATAGTCGGCGATCAGCAAGTCGGCTTCGGCATGGTAGTTGTCCACCTGCCGTGCCAAATCCTGTTCCGACAAGGCGGTAATCACCCGGCAGCCCCAGCCTTCCAGCAAGGTGCGCATGCCCGCGCAGATCGCCGCGTCGTTATCCAGCACCCACACCCGTGCGCCTTGCAGGCGTTCGAGCATCGGTTCGCTCATGGCCAGCATCGGCAGTGACTTGGGCGCCGTGGCGCTCAACGGCACCTCCACCGAGAACATCGAGCCCTGGCCCGGCCAGGATTTGACGCTGATGCGATGACCCAGTATCCCCGCGATTTTTTCCACGATCGCCAGCCCCAGGCCCAACCCGCGGTCCTGGTCCGGACGCTGCACATCGCCGCGTTTGAACTCCTGAAAAATCTCCTCCAGCCGCTCCTCGGCAATGCCCATGCCGCTGTCCCACACCTGGATCGACAGGCGCTGGTGCTGGCGGCGACATCCCAGCACCACACGCCCTTTGTAGGTATAGCGAATCGCATTGCTCAGCAGGTTGCGCAGAATCCGCGCCAGCAACTGAATATCACTGCGCACCAGCGCCGAGCAGCCGACAAAATGCAGCTCCAGGCCCTCGCTGCGGGCCAATTCGGTGTATTCGGCTGCCAGGTTGTCGAGCAATTCACTCAGGGCAAACGGCGCGATGTCGGCCTTGATCACCCCGGCATCCAGCTTGGAAATATCCACCAGAGTACCCAGCAGGTTTTCCACGTCTTCCAGGGAATTGCTCACGTTGCGCACCAACTGTTCGCTGGGGCGTTCGAGCAAAGCGCTGGTGAACAATCGCGCGGCGTTCAGCGGTTGCAGCAGGTCGTGGCTGACGGCGGCGAGGAATTTGGTTTTCGACAGGTTAGCCTGTTCGGCTTCGAGCTTGGCTTCGCGCAGGCGGGTTTCCATGCGGCGGCGCTCGTCGATTTCCTTGAGCAACTGGTCGTTAAGCGCAGTGAGTTCCGAGGTCCGCTGGGCGACACGCTGCTCCAGGTGTTGATAGGCCTGATGCAGGGCCTCGGCGGTGCGGCGGCGTTCGGTGATGTCGCGGATCAGCACAAAGATCCCCACCACTTCGCCACTGGCCAGCAGATTGGGTACATAGGAGCGCAGCATGTAGCGCTCCTGGTTATTGATATTGGTCTCGGCGAATTCAAAGGTCACGCTCTCCCCCGCCAAGGCGCGGGCGACGTAGGCGTCCAGGCGCTGGCAGTGCTGTTCGCTGTGGACCTCGCGCAGGCTCTGGCCGAGCATCATGCCGCGCGGCCAGCAGTACCATTCTTCGTAGACTTTGTTGGTGAACTCGTAGACCAGGTCAGCATTCAGGTAGCCGATGAGGGCCGGAACGTGGTCGGTGATCAAGCGAATCCAGCGCTCGCTTTCCTGGGCTTTCTGCGCCGCCACCTGTTCGCCGCGCAGAGTTTCGGCACGCAGCCGGGCGTTGATCAGCAAGTGGTTGCTGGCCTTGAGTTCGGCCATCGCCTGGTTCAGCGCGTCGGTGCGTTCACGCACTTGCTCGGCCAGTACCACCGAATGCTGGAAGGTGGTGTAGGGGTTGTTGCCCTGGGTCACGCCGGACTCGATGCGCTCGATCAGCGCGGCGTTGATCCGCGCCAGCTTGTGGTTGTCCTGTTGCAGTTGGGCAACCTGGGCGAGCAGTTCAGCGCCGGCCTCGGGCAATGGCGACCCCGGTGAAGGTCTGGTTGATATGCATGCCATTGAACTGTTCTCCGTAGGTGTTGAACCCCATCACCCGCTGGTCACGCAGGAAGCCGCCGATCTGTTCCAGATTGTCACTGTCTTCCAGCTCAAGGCGGCGCAGGAAGCAGTCGCAGCCGATGGTCAACAGCAGGTCGCCAAGGCGCGCTTGCAGGCCGTCGAACAGCGTTTGCAGGTTCGGCAGGATCGGCCCGGGCTTCATCACGGTGAGGACGATGCCGTTTTCCACGGCGCAGTAGAAACTCAGGCTCAAGTCGTCGTGCACTTGCTGGATCGCGCGTACGTAATACTGATCGTGGATGCGCACCGCCAGCGGGTGCGCCGCGAACACGCGGTGATCGAGATCGGCGACGGCCACGCCGATATGCCGCGCGTACTCTTCGGCGGCAGGTTCGGCGTTGAGCTCGAAGACCCGGCGCGACGGGCTGTCGGCGCCGGTCACCACCAGCTTTTCACTGCGCGGCAGAATGTGGTGGGTGGTAAACACCTCGAAGTCCAGCCAGGTATTGACCAACACCACCACCGCCGCGCCGCTGTGGAAGGCGCCGTTAAAGTACACGTGGGTGTGGGTGAGGAAGTTGTCGTCGCCGGCCGAACCGCCAAAATGCGGGATGTCGCCAAGCGCGGCGCTGAGGGCCGCGAGCACCACTTCTTCACGGCTGGACAGGCCATCGAGCAGGGTCAGGGCGAACGTGTTGCCCTTGATCGGCGCCAGGGTATTGCTGCGGCAACCGCCGACCAGACGTTCGACCATCTGCTGGGCGTCGATCAGGCTGAAGTGTTCCACCTGATCGATCAGCTCGGTGGCGATGGAAAAGTGCGCGTGGTTAAAGCCCATCGCCGTCACGCAATTGCGGCCGTAGCCCTGGGGCGTGATCTCGCCGGCGCTGGTGCAACCCACCACGCGCACGTTACCGAAGCACTGTTGCAGGGCCTGGCCCAACGCCTGCAAATCGTAGGAGGCCGAACAGAAAAACAGCACAAACCCCAGGTAGGGGTGCAGCAGTTGACGGGCCAACTCCTCAGCCGCCTGCCCGGCGTCGATGGCCTGGGACATGGCGCTGATTACGCCTTCACTGTTATGCATCGTTGGTTCCCCCTCTGAGGCATGAGTGTACGAAGGGCGGGGGGCGGGACCTATGCTACTTGGGTACTGGGTGGGGGGATGCGATGGGATGAGTCTCTCCACTGACCGATCCACCCCATCGGGGCAAAGGTATCTACACCTTGCCTAAAAGCCGACGCATAACGCTGTGATGAGCGGGCTTGCCACGCACTGGGCTGCGCAGCAGCCCCGCGCGGGGCAAGCCCGCTCACCACGAAAGCACTATTTTCCCAGAATGTGTTTTCACCAAAGAGGTGTAGATACCTCTGCCTGTGGGGGGCAAGTCGAATCGTCGCACCGCCCCTCCCCCATTTTTGAATGGCTTACCACGTCAGGACTGCACCTACCGCAAAGGTATCGGTGTCTTCATTCTGCGCACGGGTGTCATGCCCCTTGATCTGGAATTGGTTGTACTCCGCCACCAGCTTCAGGTTGTCGTTCACGTCATGAAACAACGCAATCCCGCGCGTCTCATAATCCGCCCCGCTGCCCACCACGCCGTTGCCGTCGTCCTCTGTCTTGCCGTAGGACAGCGCCAGACGGTTCTTGCCCACTTTGTACGAGCCTTGCACCAGGTAACCGTTACTGTCCACATTGCGCAGGGTGGCTTCCCCGGCATTGTTGGTGAAGAACGGGTTGATGCCCTTGGCCTGGAAGCCCGAACCGGTCAGCGACAAGCCGCCGATTTTCGCCTGTACGCCATAGCCCAGGCCTTTGGACGTCACCGATTCGACGGTGGAGTCGGTGTTGTCCGAAGTCTGGTAGCTGCCATTGAGCCAGCTGTAGATCTTCGCCCCGCCCAGGTCGAACTGGTAGGTGATCTCGCTCTCGGTGCGCGGGTTCTTCTGGTAGGCCTTGCCCAGTGCGCTGCTGTCGTTGGTGTCCACCGGGTCCATGATGCCGACGGCCACGCGCAGGCCGTCCATCATTGGGGTGCGGTAGGTAATCTGCGAGGTGGGGAACGGGTACGGGTAACCGCTGCCGATATTGCCGAACGACACACCGCCGCCGTCCACCAAGCCAAGGCTGTCGCTGACCTGGCCGTAACCGGCGAGCAGTTCATCGAGCAGGATATTGGAGCGGGCGAACAGGCCGAAGTCCTTGCCGATCAGCACTTCGCCCCACTCTGGGTTCGCCACGGTGCCGTAAAACTGGCGCACATCGATGGCGGTGTCGGTGCCGTTGGTTTCGCTGTCGTTGATCGTCACCCAAAACGAGGCGCGGGCGCCGAGCTTGAGGTCGTCGACCTGCTTGCCCATGTTGAAGCCCAAGTAGTTGGGCAGAAAACCCATCTTCACCCGGGATTGGCGGCGGTCGTATTGGTCGCCGGCGCGGTCCACGTCACTGTTGACGTAGAAAGCGTTGATGTAGCCGTCGGTGGAAAAGGTGGTTTCGTCCTTGTCGTACAGCATGATTTCGGCGTCAGCGAACGGGCTGAGGCTAAGGCCGACGATAAAAGCAGGTAACAGACGCAGGGGGAGATTTTTATTGTTATGCATGGCGCGCTCCGCAACGGGGACTTGATGTCGGAGGCGATTATCGAAAAGCGCCAGGCCACGGCCTACGCTGCCTTGGCCGTGGTTTCAGGGTGCTTTGGACGGGCAGCGGGTGCCCGGCAACTCTGGTGTAAGACGGGCCCGGTCACAGGCCCGGCACTTAGTGCGTAAGACCGGCCTTGGCCAACATGCCCACAGCCACCAGTACACACAGACTGGCAAACCCCACCTGCAAGGTGCGCGCGGGGATCACGGAACACAGGCGCCGGCCGACCAGCATGCCGACGATACTGGCGCCGATAAACACCCAGCCCACCGGTTCGATGCTCACCCCGGCATGCAACGCACCGGCCACGCCGATCAGCGAGATCAGGCTGATCACCATCAACGAGGTGGCGACGATGCCGCGCATCTGCACATCGGTGAGTTGTTTGAACGCCGGCACGATCAGGAAGCCTCCGCCCACGCCGAGCAAACCGGAGACCGCACCGGTCACGGCGCCGAGCGCGGCCAGGGTGGCGCTGCATTTGGCGGTCCAGGCCAGGCGTCCGGTCTGTTGATTGAGCATGCAGTTCTTCTGGCCCCAGGAGGCGGCGCCGTGATCACTCGGCCCGGCCTCGACCTTTTCACGCTGCAACATGCGCCAGGCCACCAGCACCATCAGCGCACTGAACAAGCCCATCAGCACCGGTTCCGTCATTTGGTGAGCAAGAAATACCCCCAGCGGCGAGAACAGCGCGCCTAGCAAGGCGATCAGCAGCGCGGCGCGGTAACGCACCAGGCCGTGGCGCAAGCCATCAATCGCACCGACAGCCGCCGCCGCGCCCACCGCCAGCAAAGACACCGGCGCGGCCTGGGTCATGCTCAAGCCCAATCCCAGCACCAACGCCGGCACCCCAAGGATGCCGCCGCCCGCACCGGTCAGGCCCATGACCAGGCCCATCAACACACCCAACACACTGGCCAGCAGCATTCAGTCCACCTTGCTCAGACGGGTCAGCCACTCGCGGCCCTTGAGCATGCCGTTCCAGTAGAACCACGGCAGCAGCGTAGCCTTGAGGAACCACATCGAACGGCGCGCCTTGGTCGGATCGAGGGCGAAGGTCGGCAGCAACTTGCCGCCGTAACCGAACTCGGCAAGCACCACCTTGCCCTTCTCCACCGTCAGCGGGCAGGACCCGTAGCCGTCGTACTTGAGCGGCAAGGTTGCTTGCTTACGCAGGGCCAGCAGGTTTTCGGCAACCACCACGATCTGCTTGCGCACAGCGGCGGCGGTCTTGGCGTTGGTGGTGCCGCACACATCGCCCAGGCCGAAGATGTGCGGGTAGTGCAGGTGTTGCAGGGTATGGGGGTGCACTTCACACCAACCGGCGGCGTCGGCCAGCGGGCTTTGGCGGATAAAGTCCGGGGCGACTTGCGGCGGGACGACGTGCAGCAGGTCGAAGGATTTCTCTTCAACCGTTGTATTGCCCTCGGCGTCTTTCACTGCAAACCAGGCCTTGCGTGCCGGACCGTCAACTTTCACCAGATTGGAATTAAACGCCAGGCGCGCGTTGTATTTTTCAACGTACTTCATCAACGGCGGCACAAAGGTCGCCACCCCGAACAGCGCCGCGCCGGCCAGGTTGAATTCCACATCAATGTGCTTGAGACGGCCCTGCTTGAGCCAGTGATCGCAGGACAGGTACATGGCTTTCTGCGGCGCGCCGGCGCATTTGATCGGCATGGCCGGCTGGGTGAAGATCGCCTTGCCGCCCTTCAACTGCTGCACCAACTGCCAGGTGTAGGCGGCGTATTCGTAGCTGTAGTTGGAGGTGACGCCGTGCTGACCGAGGGTGTCTTGCAAGCCCTCGATAGCCTCCCAGGCCAGGCGCAGGCCGGGACACACAATCAGATGTTGCCAACTCACGCGCTGGCCGCTGTCGAGTAAGAGGGTTTGCTCGTCCGGCAGCACCTCGCTGACCGCTGCCTGTATCCAGGTGACGCCATTAGGCAGCACGTCGGCCAACGGGCGGCGGGTCTTTTTCAGGTCATAGGCGCCGCCGCCCACGAGGGTCCAGGCCGGCTGGTAGCAATGGTGGTCGTTGGGTTCGATGAGGGTGATGTTCAGGTCGGGGTCGCGCTTGAGCAGGCTGGCTAGCAGGCCGATGCCTGCCGAACCGCCGCCGATGACAACGATATCGCCACTGATGGATGGGCCCCAGTGTTGTTCGGTCATGGTCTGATGCCTTTTATCGTCAATGCACACAAGGGTCGTTGCCGTATGGCGTCACGCCCAGCTTTTTATGACCGCGCCGCAGTACAGCCCGGACAGGGTTTTCATCACTTGGATCACTTCGTGGCTGGCCAGCCCGTAGAAGATGTACTTGCCTTCCCGACGGGTGGCGACCAACCCTTCGTCGCGCAAGATGCCCAACTGTTGTGACAGGGTGGGCTGGCGCACACCGGTCATGGTTTCCAGCTCGCCGACGTTGCGCTCGCCCTGGGTCAACTGGCACAGGATCAACAGGCGATCCTCATTGGCCAGGGCCTTGAGCAAGGCACAGGCCTTGGACGCCGACGCGCGCAACTGGGCAACTTCGCCTTCACTCAGAGTAGATTCCATTTGCCTCGGGTCCTTTGCCTCACTTAAGCTCAAAACATTATGTGTAAATGTAAAGTGATTGTAATCACTTTTTTCAGCATCAGGGGCAGCCGTCATGTCAGCGTTGATTCATTCCTTTCTGGACGAGACGTCGTCGACCTACACCTACGTCGTCTATGAAACGGACGGCGGCCCCTGTGCCATCGTCGATTCGGTTCTCAACTACGACCCGGCCTCCGGGCGTACTGACACCGCCCAGGCCGACAAGGTTATTGCCTTTGTGCGTGAGCACAGCTTGCAAGTGCAGTGGCTGTTGGAGACACACGCCCATGCCGACCACCTGTCCGCCGCGCCGTACCTGCGCCGGACAGTGGGCGGCAAGATCGCCATTGGTCAGTCGATCAGCAAGGTGCAAGGCGTGTTCAAGAACCTGTTCAACCTGGAGCCGGAATTTCGCGTCGACGGCTCGCAGTTCGACCACCTGTTTGCGCCGGATGAAATCTTTCACATCGGCAACCTCAAGGCCCAGGCGTTGCACGTGCCCGGCCACACCCCGGCGGACATGGCTTATCTGATCGAGGATCGATTGATCCTGGTCGGCGACACCCTGTTCATGCCCGATGTCGGCACGGCCCGCTGCGACTTCCCTGGCGGCGATGCGCGGCAGCTGTATGCGTCGATGCGCAAGCTGTTGGCCTTCGCTCCCGACACGCAGCTGTACGTGTGCCATGACTACCCGCCCGAGGGTCGCGAGGCAAAATGCCTGACGACCGTGGCGCAGCAGCGAGCGGGCAATATTCATGTGCATGACGGAGTGGATGAAGCGACGTTTGTGGCGATGCGCACCCAACGCGATGCTGGGCTGGGGATGCCCACGCTGTTGTTGCCGGCGATCCAAGTGAATGTGCGGGCCGGTCATATGCCGCCAGCGGAGGCAAACGGGGTGGTTTACTTGAAGATTCCGTTGAACCAGCTCTAAAGCCGCCCCGCATGGCGTCCATGCCATTGAATGTTCCGAGGGTGTTACGCAGGTGTGATCAGGCTACGGCAAATTTCGACACGATCTGCTTGAGGTCCACCGCCAGCCGCGACAGCTCTTGGCTGGCAATCGACGTCTGACCAGCCGCCGAAGAGCTCTGGATGGAAAGATCACGGATGCTGATCAGGTTCTGGTCCACCGAGCGGGCCACATGGGCCTGTTCTTCAGAGGCCGTGGCGATCAACAGGTTGCGGTCATTGATGTCGGTAATGGCGTCGGTGATCTGAGTAATCGCGGCGCCCGCTTCATGGGCGATCTTCAATGAATCCACTGCTTCGTTGCGGTTAAGGGCCATGGAAGACACCGCTTCGCTGGAGCATGTTTGGATTTTCGCGATCATCTGCTCGATTTCCTGGGTCGAGGTCTGGGTTCTATGGGCCAATGCCCGCACTTCGTCGGCGACGACCGCAAAGCCTCGGCCCTGCTCCCCTGCCCTGGCCGCCTCAATGGCGGCGTTCAAGGCCAGCAGGTTGGTTTGCTCGGCAATTGAACGGATCACTTCAACCACTCGGGCAATATCCTGGGCCTGCTTGGCCAACCCTTCGACTTCGACGCCGGTCTGCTGCACCGTGGCGCTGAGCTTCTCGATGGAGGCGATGGTTTGTGTCACACGCTCCTGGCCGACTTTGGCCGAGCGCTGGGAATCCTGCGTTGACAGGGAAGCCGACACCGCATTGCGCGCCACTTCTTCCACGGCCGCCGTCATTTCGTTAACCGCCGTCGCGGCCTGATCGGTTTCCATGCTTTGGCGTTCAATACCGGCGCTGGACTCGCGGGTAATGGCGCTCATCTCCTCCGCCGCCGCAGCCAATTGCCCGGACGCCTCCGAGATATGCTGCAAGGTGCTTTTCAGGTTCATTTGCATAGACGCGGTAGATCGTTGCAACTCGGTCAACTCGTCGTTGCCATTGATGGCAATCGCCACGCGCAGATCGCCGTCAGCAATCTTGCCGGTTGATACCAACAGTTCACGGACCGGAGTAATGATGCTGCGGGTAAACAGGCTTGCAACCACGACGGTGACCATCAAGGAGGTGCCCATCAATATCCAAGTGAACAGACGCGCCGCGTCATATTCGCTGGAAGCCACCTGAACCGCCGTATTGGAGCCACCGGAATTCAACGCGATCAACTCGCTGATGGAACGCTGTACATCAAGGGCAATCGGCCCATTGACGTCACGCAAATAAGTCGACATCTGTTCAGCGGACAGCGTCGAGGATTGCGCGAGGAACTCATCCATCTTCTGGCTGTAGTTCTTTATGCCGGTCAATGCGTCGTTGTACTTGGCTTGTTCTTCGGGGCTTGAGACTAACGGCGCATAACGCTCTGCAATATCAAGGGCTTCCTTGCGCGTCGCTTTGAGCTTCTCAAGGGAGGCCGGATCCTGGCGCCCGATATCCATGGCATAGCGGCGTAGATCAAGACGAAGTTTGTAAAAAGCCGAATCTATTTCACCTGCCGAACGAATACTGGGAAGCCAGTTAGATTCGATTTCAACCGTCGATGAATAAACTTTATCGACTTTTATCAGCGTCATTGCTCCTTGGATCAACAGCAGAAGACACACCACACCAAAACAAAGTGTGGTACGGAAGTTCAGCTTCAAGGCTCTCATGGACATCGCGGCGCACCCCTTTCCTGGGCCGCGAACTTCACGGCCTGATGGGGATTAATGTGTTAAACCAGACGTGAAAAATACGTGACTAATTAGGTATTTTTTTATTGGCAATCCTAAATATTTAAATAGCGAGTTTAGGTGTCTAGCTAACTATTAACGTGCCAAGGGAAACCGCGCCACTTTATTAGACCATCAGTCCATCTCTTGGCAGTGGCAATGCTGTTTTGTAACGCACTTGTTTGAGGGCAAAACTGGAGCGGATATTCGCCACCCCCGGTACCTTGGTCAGAAAGTCCATCATGAACCGCTCCAGCGACTGGATCGTCGGCACCAACACCCGAATCAAATAGTCCGGATCACCGGCCATCAAATAGCACTCCATCACCTCGGGCCGGTCGGAAATCGCGCCTTCGAACTGCTGCAACGCCAGTTCGTTCTGCTTTTCAAGGCTCACATGGATAAACACGTTGACGTGCAGCCCCAGTAAATCGGCGTCGAGCAGCGTGACCTGCTCGCGAATCAGGCCCAATTCCTCCATCGCCTTCACCCGATTGAAACACGGCGTGGGCGACAGGTTGACCGAGCGGGCCAGGTCGGCGTTGGTGATGCGGGCATTCTCCTGCAGAGCGTTGAGAATGCCGATATCGGTACGGTCCAGTTTGCGCATGAGACAAAATCACCTGTTTATTATGTTTATGCAGGTTTTTTATCCGCAATTGATCCCGGGCGCAACGAAACAGAGATAAATATTCTTCTACGCCACGCCTATGATTGTTGTAGGACAAGATTTCTTCTACCCGAAGACTGACTGTCAGCTAGCGCGCCCACTACAAGAAATTCACAAGATCGAGCGTAGAAGCCATGACCCAGCAGTACGAACCACTGCGCCTGCACGTCCCTGAACCCTCGGGCCGACCAGGCTGCAAGACCGACTTCACCTACCTGCGCCTGACCGACGCCGGCCTGGTGCGCAAACCCGCCATCGACGTAGAACCCGCCGACACCGCCGACCTGGCCAAGGGCCTGATCCGCGTACTCGACGACCAGGGCCAAGCCTTGGGACCGTGGGCCGAGGGCGTCTCCACTGAGATCATGCGCAGAGGCATGCGTGCGATGCTCAAGACGCGCATCTTCGACAACCGCATGGTGGTCGCCCAGCGTCAGAAAAAAATGTCGTTCTACATGCAAAGCCTCGGCGAAGAAGCGATCGGCAGCGCCCAGGCCCTGGCGTTGAACATCGACGACATGTGCTTCCCCACCTACCGCCAGCAAAGCATCCTGATGGCCCGCGAAGTGCCACTGGTGGACCTGATCTGCCAGTTGCTGTCCAACGAGCGCGACCCGCTCAAGGGTCGCCAGTTGCCAATTATGTATTCGGTGAAAGACGCCGGCTTCTTCACCATCTCCGGCAACCTCGCCACCCAATTCGTTCAGGGCGTGGGCTGGGGCATGGCCTCGGCGATCAAGGGCGATACCAAAATCGCCTCGGCCTGGATCGGCGACGGCGCCACCGCCGAATCCGACTTCCACACCGCCCTCACCTTTGCCCACGTGTACCGCGCGCCGGTGATTCTCAATGTGGTCAACAACCAATGGGCTATCTCCACCTTCCAGGCCATCGCCGGCGGTGAAGCCACCACTTTCGCCGGACGCGGCGTCGGTTGCGGCATCGCTTCCCTGCGCGTGGACGGCAACGACTTTATCGCCGTGTACGCTGCCTCCGCCTGGGCCGCTGAACGTGCGCGGCGCAACCTCGGCCCGAGCCTGATCGAGTGGGTCACCTACCGCGCCGGCCCGCACTCCACGTCCGATGACCCGTCCAAATACCGCCCCGCCGATGATTGGAGCCACTTCCCGTTGGGCGATCCGATTGCTCGTCTCAAACAGCACCTGATCAAGATTGGCCAGTGGTCCGAAGAGGAACACGCGGCGGTCAGTGCTGAACTTGAAGCCGAGGTGATCGCCGCGCAGAAACAGGCCGAACAGTACGGCACCCTGGCCGGTGGCCAGATTCCAAGCGCCGCGACCATGTTCGAAGACGTCTATAAAGAGATGCCGGAGCACTTGAAGCGCCAGCGTCAAGAGTTGGGGGTCTGACATGAACGATCACAACAACAGCATCGAATTGGAAACCGCCATGACCACCAACACCATGACCATGATCCAGGCCCTGCGCTCGGCCATGGATGTGATGCTTGAACGTGATGACAACGTGGTGGTGTTCGGCCAGGACGTGGGTTACTTCGGCGGTGTGTTCCGTTGCACCGAAGGCTTGCAGACCAAGTACGGCAGCTCGCGGGTGTTCGACGCACCGATCTCGGAAAGCGGCATTATCGGCGTGGCCGTGGGCATGGGTGCCTATGGCCTGCGCCCGGTGGCTGAGATTCAGTTTGCCGACTATGTGTACCCCGCCACCGACCAGATCATCTCCGAAGCGGCGCGCCTGCGTTATCGCTCGGCCGGCCAGTTCACGGCACCGCTGACCATGCGCATGCCCTGCGGCGGCGGCATCTACGGCGGCCAGACTCACAGCCAGAGTATCGAAGCGGTGTTCACCCAGGTCTGCGGCCTGCGCACGGTGATGCCGTCCAACCCCTACGACGCTAAAGGCCTGCTGATTGCGTCCATCGAAAACGATGACCCGGTGATCTTCCTTGAGCCTAAACGCCTGTACAACGGCCCGTTCGATGGCCACCACGACCGCCCGGTAACACCGTGGTCGAAACACCCGCAAGCGCAAGTGCCGGACGGTTACTACACCGTGCCGCTGGACGTGGCCGCCATTGTGCGTCCGGGTTCGGCAGTCACCGTGCTGACCTACGGCACCACGGTGTATGTGTCCCAAGTCGCTGCCGAAGAAACCGGCATCGACGCCGAAGTCATCGACCTGCGCAGCCTGTGGCCGCTGGACCTGGAGACCATCGTCAAATCCGTGAAGAAGACCGGCCGTTGCGTGGTGGTGCACGAAGCCACCCGCACCTGCGGTTTTGGTGCCGAATTGGTGGCGCTGGTGCAAGAGCATTGCTTCCACCACCTGGAAGCGCCGATCGAACGCGTCACCGGCTGGGACACCCCTTACCCGCACGCGCAGGAGTGGGCGTATTTCCCAGGCCCGTCCCGAGTGGGCGCGGCGTTGAAACGGGTCATGGAGGTCTGAATGGGCACGCACGTTATCAAGATGCCGGACATTGGCGAAGGCATCGCGGAAGTTGAACTGTCGGTCTGGCATGTGAAGGTCGGCGACATGGTCGTCGAAGACCAGGTGCTGGCGGATGTGATGACCGACAAGGCGATGGTGGATATTCCCTCGCCGGTGCACGGCAAAGTGATTTCCCTTGGCGGCGAGCCGGGTGAAGTGATGGCCGTGGGCAGTATTCTGATCAGCATTGAAGTAGAAGGTGCGGGCAACGCCAAGGAGGCGCCCGTGGTGGCGGAGCCGGTGAAAGCTGCTCCCGTTGTCGAGGCCAAACCTGCACCAGTGGTTGAAAGCAAGCCCGCGCCCGTCGTGACCGCACAGGCCCCTGTGGCCCGCGATGCCGATGAACGCCCCCTGGCCTCCCCCGCCGTGCGCAAGCATGCGCTGGATGCCGGGATTCAACTGCGGCTGGTCCAGGGCTCCGGCCCCGCCGGGCGGATCCTGCACGAAGACCTCAACGCCTACCTGCAACAAGGGGCGTCAAAAGCTTCGACGGCAGCCAACCCTTACGCCGAACGTAACACCGAAGAACAGATCCCGGTGATCGGCATGCGCCGCAAGATTGCCCAGCGCATGCAGGACGCCACCCGCCGTGCCGCGCATTTCAGCTATGTGGAAGAGATCGACGTCACCGCCCTCGACGAGCTGCGCGTGCACCTCAACGAGAAGCATGGCGCCACGCGCGGCAAGCTGACGTTACTGCCGTTTATCGTGCGCGCCATGGTCGTGGCGCTGCGGGATTTCCCGCAGATCAACGCGCGTTATGACGACGAAGCCCAGGTCATCACCCGCCTCGGCGCGGTGCATGTGGGCGTCGCCACCCAGAGCGATGTGGGCTTGATGGTGCCGGTGGTGCGTCACGCCGAAGCCCGCAGCCTGTGGGGCAATGCCGAGGAAATCGCGCGTTTGGCCACGGCCGCGCGCAATGGCAAGGCCAGTCGTGACGAGTTGTCGGGTTCGACCATTACCTTGACCAGCCTGGGCGCCTTGGGCGGCATCGTCAGCACCCCGGTGCTTAACTTGCCGGAGGTGGCCATCGTTGGCGTCAACCGTATCGTTGAGCGGCCGATGGTGATCAAGGGCCAGATCGTGATTCGCAAAATGATGAACCTCTCCAGCTCCTTCGATCACCGCGTGGTCGATGGCATGGACGCGGCGCAATTCATCCAGGCCATTCGCGGCCTGCTCGAACAACCCGCCAGCCTGTTCCTGGAGTAAGGACATGACTCAGACATTGCATACCACGCTGCTGATTATCGGCGGCGGCCCTGGCGGTTATGTGGCCGCCATTCGCGCCGGCCAACTGGGCATCCCGACCATCCTGGTGGAAGGCCAGGCGTTGGGCGGCACCTGCCTGAACATCGGCTGCATTCCGTCCAAGGCCTTGATCCATGTGGCCGAGCAGTTTCAGCAAACCATCCACCATAGCCAGGGTTCGCAACTGGGTATCGAAGTGGATGTGCCGACCCTGGACATCCGCAAAAGCGTTGAATGGAAAAACGGCATCGTCGACCGCCTGACCACTGGCGTCGCCGCACTGCTTAAAAAGCACAAAGTGCAGGTGATCCACGGCTGGGCCAAGGTGGTGGACGGCAAGACCGTCGACGTTGGCGACCAGCGCATCCAGTGCGAACACCTGCTGCTGGCCACCGGTTCGAAAAGCGTCAACCTGCCAATGCTGCCAATTGGCGGGCCGATCATCTCCTCCACCGAAGCCCTGGCGCCGACCCGCGTGCCCAAGCGCCTGATTGTGGTGGGCGGCGGCTACATTGGCCTTGAGCTGGGGATTGCCTACCGCAAGCTGGGCGCTGAGGTGAGTGTGGTCGAGGCCCAGGATCGCATCCTGCCGGCTTACGACGCCGAGCTGACCCAGCCGGTGAACGAATCTCTCAAGCAACTGGGGGTGAAGCTGTACCTCAAGCACAGCGTCACCGGGTTTGCCGACAACTGCCTGCAAGTGCGTGATCCGAACGGCGACACGGTGTCGCTGAAGACCGATCAGGTCCTGGTGGCCGTGGGTCGCAAACCCAACACCCAAGGCTGGAACCTTGAAGCGCTGAACCTGGCGATGAATGGCGCGGCAATCAAGATCGACAGCCGTTGCCAGACCAGCATGCGCAATGTGTACGCCATCGGCGACTTGAGCGGCGAGCCGATGCTCGCCCACCGCGCCATGGCCCAGGGCGAAATGGTTGCCGAACTGATCAGCGGTCAACACCGCGAATTCAACCCGGCGGCAATCCCGGCGGTGTGCTTTACCGACCCGGAACTGGTGGTGGTCGGCAAGACGCCCGATGAAGCCAAGGCCGCCGGCCTGGACTGCATCGTGTCGAGTTTTCCCTTTGCAGCCAACGGCCGGGCGATGACCCTGGAGTCGAAAACCGGCTTCGTGCGAGTGGTGGCGCGGCGTGACAATCATCTGATTGTCGGCTGGCAGGCCGTGGGTGTGGGTGTATCTGAGCTGTCCACTGCGTTCGGCCTGAGCCTGGAAATGGGTTCGCGCCTGGAGGATGTAGCCGGCACCATCCACGCTCACCCGACGCTCGGCGAGGCGGTGCAGGAAGCTGCGCTGCGCGCATTGGGCCACGCGTTGCATCTGTAAAACCGTGGTGAGGCCATCGGGGGCAAGTCGAATCGTCGCACCGCCCCTCCCACAGGGGAATGCATTCCACATGTGGGACGGGGCTTGCCCCCCGATAGCGGTGGATCGGTCAATACAGAGGCTGAAGGCGTCCACCCAGTGGCTCCCACACAAGCCAAGAATGAAGTATTGTTGCGCCCATTCAGAAAAAAACCGACTTGACCAAAGATAGAGGGTGTCATGGGTAACGAAAGCATCAATTGGGACAAGCTGGGTTTTGACTACATCAAGACCGACAAACGGTATATCCAGACCTTTAAAGACGGCGAGTGGCAAGCAGGCTCCCTGACTGACGACAACGTGCTGCACATCAGTGAGGGCTCCACCGCTCTGCACTATGGCCAGCAGTGCTTTGAAGGCCTCAAGGCCTACCGCTGCAAGGACGGCTCGATCAACCTGTTCCGTCCGGACCAGAATGCCGCGCGCATGCAACGCAGCTGCGCCCGCCTGCTGATGCCCCATGTGCCGACCGACGTGTTCATCGACGCCTGCAAACAGGTGGTCAAGGCCAACGAGCGTTTCATCCCGCCGTACGGCAGTGGCGGCGCGCTGTACCTGCGCCCGTTCGTGATCGGTACCGGTGACAACATCGGCGTGCGTACCGCGCCGGAGTTCATCTTCTCGGTGTTCTGCATTCCGGTCGGTGCCTACTTCAAGGGCGGCCTGGTGCCACACAACTTCCAGATCTCCACCTTCGACCGCGCTGCGCCACAAGGCACCGGTGCTGCGAAAGTGGGCGGCAACTACGCGGCCAGCTTGATGCCGGGCTCTGAAGCGAAAAAATCCGGTTTCGCCGATGCGATCTACCTGGACCCGATGACCCACTCGAAGATCGAAGAAGTCGGCTCGGCCAACTTCTTCGGGATTACCCACGACAACACGTTCATCACGCCGAAGTCGCCTTCGGTGCTGCCAGGCATCACCCGCCTGTCGCTGATCGAACTGGCCAAGACCCGCCTGGGCCTGGAAGTGGTTGAAGGCGAAGTGTTCATCGACAAGCTGGCTGACTTCAAGGAAGCCGGCGCCTGCGGTACTGCTGCGGTGATCTCGCCGATCGGCGGCATCCAGTACAACGGCAACCTGCATGTGTTCCACAGCGAAACCGAAGTCGGCCCGATCACCCAGAAGCTCTACAAAGAGCTGACCGGTGTGCAGACCGGCGACGTCGAAGCACCAGCGGGTTGGATCGTGAAGGTCTAACAGCCTCAACGCATATCCCATGTGGGAGGGGGCTTGCCCCCGATAGCAGTGGGTCAGTCAATGAATCTGTTGACTGATACACCGCCATCGGGAGCAAGCCCCCTCCCACATTTGCTCTCCGGCGCATTCAAGACTCTTTCGGGATATTCTCGGCAATCTTCTTCCCCATGCTGACCCTCGCCTCCACCCCATACCCCAGCGCCTCGTAAAACCCCGCCACCGCCTCATTGCCACTGGTGATCTGCAGGTTGATCTTCATGCAGCCCAGCGCCGTCAACGCCTGTTCCGCATGCCGCACCAGCGAAGAGCCCAGGCCATGACGCCGGTAGTCCGTGTGCACCGCCACCGAATAGAGCCAACCACGATGCCCGTCGTACCCGGCGAGAATGGTGCCGATCACGGTTTTTTTATCCGTCGCCACGAAGAACAACTCGTCATTGACCGCCAGCTTCTTATCGATCGCCAGGCTAGGCAGGTTATGGGCCGTGTCATAACCAAACGCCGCCTGCCATAGCTCAATCACCTGCGCGCGATGCGGACGATCGCGATATGGCCCGATGGGGTAGCGCGATGACAACGTCTTTTCCATCACCAGCGTGCGCTCGTTGCCATGGTAAACATCGCGCACCGTGTGAAACCCCAGCTTGGTGTAGAACGGCTCGGCAGTCAGCGAAGACGGCACACTTAATACGGTGACTCCTGCTTCGCGGGCGCGTAGTTCGATTTCCATCATCAGCAACCGGCCAATGCCCTGCCCTTGCAAGGTCGGGTTGACGAACACCGAGCGCACCACATTGGCATCAAGTGCCGCCGTGGCGACCACCCTCTGATCCTCAATCGCCACCAGCACGACACGCCGCTTGAGCAAGGCCAACACCGCGTCCGGCGTGAAGTTGCTCGCCACACGGGCAATCACGTCCGCCGGGTAATCCCGCGCATTGCTGCTGTGCAGGGCCGCCAGGATGACCTGGCTGATCCCTTCGGCATCGGTGGGTTGGGCGAGACGAACGGCGGTAGACATGATTCCTCCTGGCTGACGGCGCTATAACAGGCGCCACTGTACCAATGTGGGAGGGGGCTTGCCCCTCCCGCATTTTGACCGCATTCCACCTCTCGCAGCCGATTCGGCTGGCCTACCCCCCTTTTCAGCTTTCCCGGCTGAGCCGCCCATGGGTTTCAGCCGGGATTCATCCCGCACAAGCCACAAAATAGCCCCACTGCATCTTTGTTCACCGCCTTACTCATGGATCCGTGCACCCATGCAAACCACCAACACCGTCTTGATGATTCGCCCGGCGCGCTTTGCCTTCAACCCGGACACTGCGATCAACAACCGCTTTCAACGCCCGCCCCTTGACCTGCTCAGCGCACAGCAGAAAGCGCTGGAAGAGTTCGACGGTTATGTCGACACCCTGCGCCAGCACGGCGTAGAAGTGCTGGTGGTGCAGGACACTCCGGCGCCCCACACTCCCGACTCAATCTTCCCCAACAACTGGTGGAGCAGCCACGCCGACGGCAGCCTGGTGCTGTACCCGATGGAAGGCCAGAACCGACGACTGGAGCGCAACAAGGGTGTGTTGCAAGTGCTGGAGCAACGTTTTGCGATCAACAGCACCATCGACCTCAGCCACCTCGAACAACAGAACATATTCCTCGAAGGCACCGGCAGCATGGTGCTCGACCGCCAACACCGCATCAGCTACGCCTGCCACTCCGGGCGCACCCATCAGGATGCGCTGCGCGAATTCGCCGAACGCCTCGACTACCGGCTCTGCGTATTCCATGCGGTTGACCGCCACCACGCGCCGATCTACCACAGCAACGTGATGATGAGCGTCGGCCGCGACCTGTCGGTGGTGTGCCTGCAAGCCCTGCCCGACCAAAACGAACGCCTGGCCCTGGAACGCTCCCTGCGCGACACCGGCAAGGACATCCTCGCCCTCGACTTCGACCAATTGGAAGCCTTCGCCGGCAACATGCTTGAAGTCCACGACCGCGACGGCCAGCCGCTGCTGGTGATGTCTGCCAGCGCCTGGGGCGCACTGCAACCGGCCCAGCGCCAGCATGTGGAACGCCATACGCGGCCTGTGGTGGTGAATATCGACAACATCGAACGCATCGGCGGCGGCAGCGCCCGCTGCATGCTCGCGGAAGTGCACCTGCCCGCCCGCCCCTCATTTCAATAAGGAGTCTTGCCATGACCCGCTATATCGACGTCAACGACCTCAGCTACCTGGTCTCGCAAAAAGGCCTGCAAACCTGCATCACCGAGATGGCCGAGTACATTCGCGCGGACTACCTGCGCTGGCAGGATTTCGAAAAGTGCGCGCGCCTGGCCAACCACTCGCCGGATGGCGTAATCGAGTTGATGCCGGTGTCAGACGCGTCGCTGTACGCCTTCAAGTACGTCAACGGCCACCCAAAAAACACCCTCGCCGGAATGCTCACCGTCATGGCGTTCGGTGCGTTGGGCGACGTGGACACCGGCAAACCAGTGCTGCTGGCAGAAATGACCCTGACTACCGCCATTCGCACCGCCGCCACCTCGGCGCTGGTCGCGCGTTATCTGGCCCGAGACAACAGCCGCAGCATGGCGTTGATCGGCAACGGCTCGCAGAGCGAGTTTCAGGCCCTGGCCTTCCACGCCATGCTCGGCATCAACGAAATCCGCCTGTTCGATATCGACGCCAAGGCCACTGCCAAACTGGCAACCAACCTCAAGGCCTTCCCGGCGATCAGGGTGATCCTGGCCGGCAGCGTGGCGGAAGCGGTCAAGGGCGCGGATATCGTCACCACCGTGACCGCGGACAAGGCCTACGCCACCATCCTTACTGACGAGATGATCGAACCAGGCATGCACCTGAATGCCGTGGGCGGCGACTGCCCAGGCAAGACCGAACTGGACCAACGCATCGTCGAGCGCGCCCGGGTCATCGTTGAGTACGAGCCGCAAAGCCGTATCGAAGGTGAGATCCAGCACATGCCGAAAGACTCGCCAGTGACCGAGTTGTGGCAGGTGATCAACGGCCAGGTAGCCGGCCGCGAGAATGAGCGCCAGATCACCCTGTTCGACTCGGTAGGTTTTGCCATCGAAGACTACTCGGCCCTGCGCTACGTGCTCGACGTGGCCAAGGCTCTGGATGTGGGCAGCGAGTTGGAGTTGGTGCCGGACCTGGCCGACCCGAAAGACCTGTTCGCACGCCTGGCCCAGCAGCCACGCGCACAGCACAAAAAGCGCGCGTGAGACCGCTCTGGCCTGCCCCTTTGCGCCGAGGGCAGGCCCGACTTACACAGCTGAAAAGCCGATTCAGCGGGTGCAACAGCCGATTCCGCTGCAATGCTCGTTTTAACAGCGCAATTTGCGCTTTGAGCACCGGGTAAACGACACAAAAAAAGCACCACCATCAAGCATTCTGAGCCCGACCGAAGAGTCACCGAATGAATGCAAGCCGCACCCTTTTTACTGCCCTGACATCAATTACAAAATATAGGGACTGACACATGATTCCACTGCGATCACTTTTCGCTGCGTTGCTGTTGCCACTGTGCGCCAGCGCCGCCCACGCCCAGGACTGGAAAGAAATCCGCTTCGGCGTATTCCCCGAATACCCACCCTTTGAATCCGTGGCCGCTGACGGCAGCCTGCAAGGCTTCGATATCGAATTGGGCAATGCCATCTGCGCCAAGCTCGAAGTCAAATGCACCTGGGTGCACAACGAATTCGACGGCATGATCCCGGCGCTGCGCGCGCGCAAATTCGACGCCATCATGTCGTCCATGGCCGTGACGCCGGCCCGTGAAAAAGTCATCGACTTCAGCGACCGGCTGTTCCTCAGCCCAACCTCCGTGATCACCCGCAAAAGCGCCGACTTCGGCGACACGCCTGAATCGTTGAAAGGTAAGCAGGCCGGCGTACTGCAAGGCTCGTTGCAGGAAGCCTATGCCCGTGCGCACCTGGCTAAGCTCGGGGCTCAGGTCAAGGCCTACCAGTCCCAGGAACAGAACTACGCCGACCTGCAAAACGGCCGCCTCGACGCCACCCTCACCGACAAACTCGAAGCCCAGCTCAACTTCCTGTCCAAACCTGAAGGCGCCGACTTCAAGACCGGCCCGGCCTTCAAGGACCCGACCCTGCCGCTGGATATCGCCATGGGGTTGCGCAAGAACGACCAGGAATTGCGTGCGCTGATCAACAAGGGCATCGCCGCCGTCCAGGCCGATGGCACCTACGCGCAGATCCAGAAGAAGTACTTCGGCGATCAGGACATCTACAACGAATAAGCCAACACAATCCCTGTGGAAAAAGATTTGTGTGAGAGGGGGCTTGCTCCCGATAGCGGTGGGTCAGTCACAACTGCATCAACTGACACACCCTCATCGGGAGCAAGCCCCCTCCCACAAAAGCCCCCCCACAGGGGTATGTCTGCGCCCTTTAGAGATTCCCCCCATGAACGAACTCCTCAACCTGCAAGGCTACGGCCCCATGCTGGCCCAGGGTGCCTGGATGACGCTCAAGCTGGCGTTCCTCGCGCTCGCCTTGAGCCTCACCCTCGGCCTGCTCGCCGCGGGCGCCAAGCTGTCCAGCGCCAAATGGCTGCGGGTGCCGGCCACGCTGTACACCACGTTGATCCGTAGCGTGCCGGACCTGGTGCTGATCCTGCTGATTTTCTACAGCCTGCAACTGTGGCTCAACGACCTGACCGAACGCGTCGGCTGGGACTATTTTGAAATCGACCCGTTTACCGCCGGCGTGATCACACTGGGGTTTATCTACGGCGCGTATTTCACCGAGAACTTCCGTGGCGCAATCCTCAGTGTGCCGGTCGGCCAACTGGAAGCTGCCACCGCCTATGGCCTGAGTCGCTGGCAGCGGTTTCATCTGGTGCTGTTTCCGCAGTTGATGCGCTTCGCTTTGCCGGGCCTGGGCAATAACTGGCTGGTACTGCTCAAGTCCACGGCGCTGGTGTCGATCATCGGCCTGTCGGATCTGGTCAAAGCCGCGCAAAACGCCGGCAAGACCACCAACGAGCCGCTGTACTTCCTGATCCTTGCCGGCCTGGTCTACCTGGTGATCACCACCCTCTCCAACCGCATCTTCAAGCGCCTCGAGCGGCGCTATAACCTCGGCATCAAGGGGATGGCGCGATGATCGAATTGTTCCAGCAATACGGCCTGGCCTACCTGTTCAGTGATGGCTCGGGCCTTTCCGGCGTGGCCATGACCCTGTGGCTGTTCATCATCTCGGTGGTGCTGGGCTTCATTCTGTCGATTCCCCTGGCACTGGCGCGGGTCTCGGAGCACTTCTGGCTGCGCTGGCCGGTAGAGGTCTACACCTACTTGTTTCGCGGCACGCCGCTGTATATCCAACTGCTGATTTGCTACACCGGGCTCTACAGCCTTGAAGTGGTGCAGGACAACGCCCTGCTCAACCAGTTTTTCCGCAATGCGCTGAACTGCACCCTGCTGGCGTTTGTTTTGAACACCTGCGCCTACACCGTGGAGATCTTCGCCGGGGCGATTCGCAATATCCCCCATGGCGAGATCGAAGCCGCCCGCGCGTACGGTCTGCACGGCTGGCGCTTGAATCTGTTTGTGGTGGTGCCCGCCGCCCTGCGCCGCGCGTTGCCGGCCTACAGCAATGAAATGATCCTGATGTTGCACGCCACCTCGCTGGCGTTCACCGCCACCGTCGCCGATATCCTCAAAGTGGCCCGCGACGCCAATGCCGAGACGTTCCTGACGTTCCAGGCCTTCGGCATCGCTGCCCTGCTGTACATGTTGCTGTCCTTTGCACTGGTGGGCCTGTTTCGACTGGCCGAACGTCGCTGGATGCGTTTTCTTGTTCCTACCCGAGGCTAACCCATGAATCAGTCCGCGCAGGCCCTGGCCACTTATCCTGTCGATGCACCCGCTACCAAGGCTGCAACTGCTGCCATCAAGCTGCAAGTCGAAGGCATTCATAAACGCTACGGCGAGCACGAAGTGCTCAAGGGTGTTTCCCTTAACGCGCGCCAAGGCGATGTGATCAGCCTGATCGGCGCCAGCGGCTCCGGCAAAAGCACCATGCTGCGTTGCATCAACTTTCTGGAGCAGCCCGACGCTGGAGTCATCACCCTGGACGGCATCAGCATAGAAATGCAGCAAGGACGTGCCGGCACCCGTGCCCCGGATCAGGCGCAATTGCAAAACCTGCGCACGCGCCTGGCCATGGTGTTCCAGCACTTCAACCTTTGGAGCCACATGACCGTGCTGGAAAACATCACCATGGCGCCGCGCCGGGTGCTGGGCGTAAGTGCGGCCGAGGCGGAAAAACGCGCACGGATGTACCTGGACAAGGTCGGCCTGCCAGACCGCGTGGCAGATCAATACCCGGCGTTCCTGTCCGGCGGCCAGCAACAGCGCGTGGCGATTGCGCGGGCCTTGGCGATGGAGCCGGAAATCATTCTGTTCGATGAGCCAACGTCCGCACTGGACCCAGAACTTGTAGGAGAAGTCCTCAAAGTCATACAGACGTTGGCCGAGGAAGGTCGTACCATGCTGATGGTCACCCACGAGATGGGCTTTGCCCGCCAGGTGTCCAGCCAAGTACTGTTCTTGCACCAGGGACGGGTCGAGGAACAAGGCAGCGCCGAGATCCTCGACCACCCCAAAAGCGAGCGCTTGCAGCAATTTCTTTCCAACCGTTTGAAGTGAAACCCATGGATACCAAGGCCAACGGACCCCATACCTCCCCCGCACTGGATCGCATCGATGAGGCAATCATCGAAGTACTGCGCCATCAGGGGCGGATCACCTATGAAAAGCTCTCGTCACTGGTGCACCTCACTCCCAGGCCTTGCCTGGAGCGGGTGCGCAAGCTGGAGCGCCGTGGAGTGATCCGTGGGTATGGGGCGATCATCGACGTGCAGATGGTCTCGCCAGGGCTGTCGTTGCTGGTGCTGGTGGCCTTGTCCAACCAAAGCGGGCGCTCGGCGCAAAAGGCCTTCGAAGCTTGCATCAAAGCCTGCCCCCAGGTGTTCGAATGCCAGTTGATCAGCGGGCCGTTCGACTACAGCCTGCGCATGCGCTGTCGGGACATGGAGCACTACCGGGTGGTATCGGAGATCTGGCTGAACAATGATGAGTTGCACATTGATAAGTTGGTGGCGCATCCGGAGTTGGCGGTGGTGAAAAATACCGCCATCGAACTGGCCTGAGCCCCACTCGCCAAGCCAATGAGGATCGAATGTGGGAGGGGCGGTGCGAGGATTCGACTTGCTCCCGATAGCGGTGGGTCAGTGAAAGATGAGCTGACTGACACACTGCTATCGGGAGCAAGTCGAATCGTCGCACCGACCCTCCCACATTTTTAACCATGCCCGCTTAAGATTTTCTTACCTTGGCGCGCGCCCACCAGCTTCGCCTGCCCATCCTTTTGCTTGCCCGTGCGCGCCTCGCTGATCAACCCCGGTATCAACTTGCCCTCCGGCAGATTCTTCCAGAACCGGCTGGGCAAGTGCCCTTCCATTACCTTGGGATTCAACCGCGCCGGATTGAAAATATGGCTGTAATAAGTCAGCCACATAGCGCTGTGCGGGTCTTCGACATTCTGCGCCAATTGCTGCCACGCCTCGGGGCACTCGCGCTGATGAATCAGCTGTTCACCGTCGTAATACACCCCATCCAACGGCGTAGCGATCATCCAACGATGACGCCCCATACGCCCGACAAAGTGCTGGCTGGCCGATTTCAAGATGTCATGGGCCGGCTCATGCCAGGCCACATACTCCGGCAGTTCAGGCCCCGCCTCTGCCGGTAACGCGATGAACCGCACAAACGCATGCAGGTGATGGGCTTCACGGCTGACCTGTTTGATGCGCCGCTGCAATTCGCTGCCCAGCTTGTCCCCCGCCAGCATCGCCGTGCGGTCGCCATGGCTGACCCGCCACAGCACCTCATACAGCAGGCTCCAACGCTGGTCGCCGTGATAGCAGGCCGCAGACTCCAGCAGCTCGATCAGCGCCTTGGGAATACGCGCCTGAAACGGACCGAGCCCTTCAGGAATCGACTCGTCGGTGGCGAACAAATCCGCCACTTCGGCCTCACCCCAGCTCACCTGGCTGGGGTCGGCCTGATGGCTGAGCAACCAGCGCGCCTGTTCGCGCCAGGTGCTGAACAGGTTGTCGCATTCCAGGCTGATCATCCCCACAACCCCATCTGTTGCGGTTGCGGACGATCACGCAGTTGTTCGCGCAGCAGCATGCTGGTGCTGTCAGCCTGTTGCGGGTGGTAGTCGCTGGTGATGAAAAACGGCTTGGCCTTGGCCAGCACGCAGCGCATGCGGGCCAGGTCTTCGAAGCGAATCTTGCGTTCACGGCGCAGGTCCACCAGGCGTTGGGTGGTGCGCAGGCCGATACCTGGGATGCGCGCAATAAGCGTGGGTTCGGCGCGGTTCAGATCAAGGGGAAACACCTCACGATGCTCCAGGGCCCAAGCAAGCTTGGGGTCGATATCCAACGCCAGATGGCCGGGGCCTTCGAACAATTCATTGGCGCTGAAGCCATAGCTGCGCAGCAGGAAATCCGCCTGGTACAGACGGTGCTCACGCATCAAAGGCGGCGCGGCCAGGGGAACGCTTTTCGGGCTGTTGGGGATGGGGCTGAACGCCGAGTAATACACGCGGCGCAGCTTGAAGTTGCCATACAGCGCCTCGGCGCCGTGCAGGATGGTGCTGTCATCGGTATCGTCGGCGCCGACGATCATCTGCGTGCTCTGCCCAGCCGGGGCGAAACGCGGGGCGCGAGGTTCGTTGAACACGGTCTGTTCGCCGGTGTAGATGGTCTGCATGGCCTGCTTGATGGTGACGATTTGTTTTTCCGGCGCCAGGGTGTTCAGGCTGGCCTCGGTGGGCAGTTCGATGTTCACGCTCAGCCGGTCGGCGTAGCGCCCGGCTTCGGCGATAAGCGCAGGGTCGGCGTCGGGAATGGTCTTGAGGTGGATATAGCCGCGGAAGTCATGCTCTTCACGCAATAGCTTCGCCACCCGTACCAGCTGCTCCATGGTGTAGTCGGCCGAACGAATGATGCCGGAGCTGAGAAACAGCCCGCTGACGCAGTTGCGCTTGTAGAAATCGAGGGTCAGGGTGACCACCTCCTCCGGGCTGAAACGCGCGCGGGGCACGTCGCTGGAGCGGCGGTTGACGCAGTATTGGCAGTCGTAGAGACAGAAGTTGGTAAGCAGCACCTTGAGCAACGACACGCAACGGCCGTCGGGCGTATAGCTGTGGCAGATGCCCATGCCATCGGTTGAACCCAGCCCCGCCTTGCCCTCCGAACTGCGCTTGGGTGCGCCACTGCTGGCACACGAAGCGTCGTACTTGGCGGCGTCGGCGAGGATGCTGAGTTTTTCGATCAACTGCATGGAAGGCTACCGATACTGGTTTTTTGTACAGTATCAGGCAGCCCTCCGGGTCACAAGTGCAGTCTGTCAGCTGGCGGTGGCCAACAGCAGGTCCTGCACCGAACGCGCCTTGCCTCGGCTGCGGTCGTATTCATACAACGACGCGGCAATTTCATCCGCGCGAATCGGCAGAATCGACAGCAATGTGTCGCTCAAACCATGGCTGGCCTGGCTGAAGCCCTGGATATAGATACCCGCCTTGCAGCGATCGTCGGTCACGATGCGGTAGTCACGAGCCACTTCGAAATCACCCATATACGCTTCCAGAGGCGCCAGCAGTTCGCGGTGCATCTGACGCTCGTAGCCGGTCGCCAGCACCACCGCATCGTAATGATTGACGGTGATGTCACCGTTGGCATTGTTGCGCAGGGTCAACTCAATACCCATCGGGCCGGCCACCGCTTTTTCCACCACGGTCATGGTGCGGAACGCGTGACGGGCGATGCCGGAGACTTTCTGGCGGTAGAGAATCCCGTAGATACGCTCGATCAGGTCCAGATCGACCACCGAATAGTTGGTGTTCTGGTACTCCGCGACCAAACGCTCGCGCTCGGCCCCCACTTGTTGGAACACCAGGTCGGTGAAGGCCGGCGAGAACACCTCATTGACGAACGGGCTATCATCGGCCGGTTTTAGCGCCGAACCGCGCAGGATCATGTCGACCTGCACCGACGGATAGCTGTCATTGAGGTCGATGAAGGCTTCAGCCGCGCTCTGGCCACCGCCAATGATCGCGATGCGCATCGCCTTGCCGTCCACACAGGGTTGCTGCGCAACGCGGGCCAGGTACTGGGAGTGATGAAATACGCGGTTGTCATCCTTGAGCCCTTTGAACGCCGCAGGCACCCGTGGCGTGCCACCGGCGCTGACCACCACCGAGCGCGTCGTGCGCACGTGCTGCTCACCGTGAACATCGCGGGAAATCACGCGCAGTGCCTCGACCTGCTGCTGATGCAGGATCGGCTCGATGGCCAGTACTTCCTCGCCATAACGGCCCTGGTTCTGGAATTGCGCCGCGACCCAGCGCAGGTAGTCGTTGTACTCCATGCGGCACGGGTAAAAGGTGCCCAGGTTGATGAAGTCCACCAGGCGGTCGTGGGCTTTCAGGTAATTGACGAAGGAGTACGGGCTGGTGGGGTTGCGCAGGGTCACCAGGTCCTTGAGGAACGAAATCTGCAGTTCGCTCTGGGTCACCAGGGTATTGCCATGCCAGCGGTAGTCGGCCTGCTTGTCGAGAAACAGCGCGTCCAGCTTGCCCTGGGTTTTCTCTCGTTCCTGCAGAGCGATGGCCAGCGCCAGGTTCGATGGGCCGAAACCGATACCGATAAGGTCGTGAACCGCGGGCGAAGCAATTGCCTGTGTCATTCCAGTGTCCTCTGGATAAGCCCCTTGGCGATGGGGCAGGAATACCTTCAAGACCTGCACAACAGGTCATGTGTTGATAGGAAACGAGGACAGTGAAATAAAATTTACCTGATCAGCGATCAGTGCCCTTCCCACTCGCGCATCCGCACCCGACAGTGCTTCATGGCGTTGACGATATGTTTTTCCACCAGGGCGCGGGAAATACCCAGGCGCTCGGCAATCTGCAGGTGGGTCAGCCCGTCGAGTTTGCGCAGCAGGAAGCTATCGCGGCAGGCTTTCGGCAACTCGGCCAGGGCACGATCAAGCAGCTCCAGGCGTTGGCCTTGGTCGTGGCTGGCGTGGGGGGAACTGGGGGAGAAGCGTTCTTCGCTGTCGAGTATTTCCAGCGGCTCGTGCTGGCGCAGTACGTTGCGCCGATGCCCGTCGATCACCAGGTTCAGCGCCGTGCGGTATAAAAACGCACGGGGCTGGTCGATGGGGACAGCGCTGGAACGCTCAAGTACCCGAACGTAGGCGTCATGCACCACATCTTCGGCCACCTGACGGTTGCCCAGCTTGGCGTTGAGGAAACACACCAGCTCGCGATAGTAGTTTTCCAACATGACTCCCGACCGCCACAGAAAGGCGATATCCGTTCCTTGAGTACCTGAAAATGACAACCCATAGCGTAATGGCAGTTTGGGTGCGTGCAATTTATAGTAATTCTCATCTACTTTTAAACAAGTCTTGCGCCACCGGTCGTTTTTTTTACGCAAACGACCCGTTACACAGTGTGTAACAGCCTAAATCCTCACGCGTTTCTCTCGTTTAACTGTCAGCTCTGCGCAACTGCGCTCCGAACTTTCCTGGCTGGAACCTAAGCATGAAACGCCCTCGACCTGCCCGACGCGCCCTGCTAGTTGTGGCGTGCCTGATTCCCGTCATCGCGGTCGCCGCCTGGCAAGTACTGCCGACCGGCCGCGACACGCTGACCACCGTCACCGTGACCCGCGGTGATATCGAAAACAGCGTGACCGCTTTGGGCACCCTGCAACCACGTCGTTACGTGGACGTGGGCGCCCAGGCGTCCGGGCAGATTCGCAAGATCCATGTTGAAGCCGGCGACCAGGTGCAGGAAGGCCAATTGCTGGTAGAGATCGACCCCTCGACGCAAAAAGCCAAGCTCGATGCCAGCCGCTACGCCATCGAAAACCTCAAGGCCCAGCTGCAGGAGCAGAAGGCCCAGCACGAACTGGCGCGGCAGAAGTACCAGCGCCAGCAGCGTCTGGTCGCCGGCAACGCCACCCGCGAAGAGGATGTGCAGACCGCCAAGGCCGAACTGAGCGCCACCCAGGCCCGGGTCAATATGTTCCAGGCGCAGATCCTCCAGGCTCAGGCCAGCCTGCGCAGCGATGAAGCGGAGTTGGGCTATACGCGTATCTACGCGCCAATGACCGGCACGGTGGTTGCCGTGGACGCGCGGGTCGGCCAGACCCTCAATGCCCAGCAGCAGACGCCGTTGATCCTGCGCATCGCCAAGTTGTCGCCGATGACCGTGTGGGCCGAAGTCTCGGAGGCCGACATCGGCCATGTAAAACCCGGCATGACGGCGTACTTCACCACCCTGAGCGGCGGCAACCGGCGCTGGACCAGCACCGTGCGGCAGATCTTGCCAATTCCACCCCAGCCCTTGAACGAAACCCAGGGCAGCGGCAGCCCTAATAGCTCCGGCAAAAGCGGCACCGGCCGCGTGGTGCTGTACACCGTGCTGCTGGATGTGGACAACGGCGATAACGCGTTGATGGCCGAAATGACCACCCAAGTGTTTTTTGTCGCCAGCCAGGTCAAGGATGCCCTGACCGCGCCGGTCGCTGCCCTGCTGGGCAGCCACAGCGCCGACAAACAGATCGCCCGTGTTGTCACGGAGAACGGCCGCATCGAGGAGCGCGAGGTGCAACTGGGCATCAGTGATCGCCTGCGGGTGCAGGTACTCGGTGGACTGAATGAAGGCGACCACCTGTTGATCGGCCCGGCTGCTGGCAGCGGGGGTTGAGTTGACCACGCCTCTGATCGAACTCAAGAACATCCGCAAGTCCTACGGCGGTGGCGACAGCCCACAGGTGGACGTGTTGCGCGGCATCGACCTGTCGATCCATGCCGGGGAATTCGTCGCCATCGTCGGTGCGTCCGGCTCCGGCAAGTCCACGCTGATGAACATCCTCGGCTGCCTCGATCGGCCCTCGGTCGGGGACTACCTGTTCGCCGGGGAAAACGTCGCCCACCTGGACAGTGATGAATTGGCCTGGCTACGCCGCGAGGCCTTTGGTTTTGTGTTCCAGGGCTACCACCTGATTCCTTCAGGCACGGCCCAGGAGAACGTCGAGATGCCGGCGATCTACGCCGGTATCAGCGCGTCCGAACGCCATGCCCGAGCCAACGCCCTGCTGACCCGTCTGGGCCTGGCCGAGCGTACCGGTAACCGTCCACATCAACTGTCCGGCGGTCAGCAGCAGCGGGTGTCCATTGCCCGCGCACTGATGAACGGCGGCCATATCATTCTCGCCGACGAACCCACCGGTGCCCTCGACAGCCATAGCGGCGCCGAGGTGATGACCCTGCTCGACGAACTGGCCAGCCAGGGCCACGTGGTGATCCTGATCACTCACGACCGCGAAGTCGCCGCGCGGGCCAACCGTATCATCGAGATTCGCGATGGCCTGATCATCAGCGACTCGGCCGATGACAGTGAAACAGCCCCAACAGCCGCCAGCGGCGCGTTGCAAGCCGTGGACCTGCGTCAACGCCTGGTCGACGGTGCGGAGCATAACGGCGCGTGGAAAGCCGAATTGGTGGACGCGGTACAAGCCGCCTGGCGGGTGATGTGGATCAACCGTTTTCGCACCGCATTGACCCTGCTGGGGATCATCATCGGCGTGGCGTCGGTGGTGGTGATGCTGGCGGTCGGCGAAGGCAGCAAGCGCCAGGTCATGGCGCAGATGGGCGCGTTCGGCTCCAACATTCTTTATTTGAGCGGTGCATCGCCCAACCCACGCACGCCACTGGGCGTCATCACCCTCAATGACGTCGAGGCACTGGGTGCGTTGCCCCAGGTCAAGCGCATCATGCCGGTCAACGGCAGCAAAGCAGGCGTGCGCTATGGCAACGTCGACTACATGGCGTACGTGGGCGGCAACGACACCAACTTCCCGGATATCTTCAATTGGCCGGTGGTCGAGGGCAGCTACTTCACCACCGCCGACGAGCGCAGCGGGGCTACGGTCGCGGTGATCGGCCACCGTATCCGCGAAAAGCTGTTCAAGGGCCAGGTCAATCCGATCGGACAATACATCCTGATCGAGAACGTGCCGTTTCAGGTGATCGGTGTGCTGGCGGAAAAAGGCGCCGCCTCCGGCGATAAGGACAGCGACGACCGTATCGCCATCCCCTACACCGCCGCCAGCGTGCGTTTGTTTGGCAGCTACGACCCCGAATACGTGGTGATTGCCGCCGCCGATGCAGGCAGGGTCCACGAAGCCGAAGTGGCCATCGACCAACTTATGCAGAAGCTGCACAACGGCAAACCCGACTACGAGTTGACCAACAACGCCGCAATGATTCAGGCCGAGGCCCGTACCCAGAACACCCTGTCGCTGATGTTGGGCTCGATTGCCGCGATTTCCTTGCTGGTGGGCGGTATTGGCGTGATGAACATCATGCTGATGACCGTGCGCGAGCGCACCCGCGAAATCGGCATCCGCATGGCCACCGGTGCGCGCCAACGCGACATCCTGCGCCAGTTCCTTACCGAGGCGGTCATGCTCTCGGTGGTCGGCGGCTTGTGCGGCATTGCCCTGGCCCTGCTGGTGGGCGGCGTATTGGTGCTGGCCAAGGTGGCGGTGCAGTTTTCCCTGGTGGCGGTGCTTGGCGCATTTGGTTGTGCGCTGGTCACCGGCGTCGTATTCGGCTTTATGCCGGCCCGTAAAGCTGCCCGGCTCGATCCGGTTAAGGCGTTGACCAGTGAATAAACGATCCATCCCCTCGCAGCTGTCCCTAGTCAGCCTGTGCCTGCTGCTCAGTGCGTGCGCCGGCGATCAACCCGCGGTGGACAGCGATATTGCGCCGCCGGCCGCCTGGCAGTTCGCCGAGCGCGACGCGGCCCAGGCCACCAACCAGCGCTGGTGGACGCAATTCGGCAGCCCGCAATTGAACCGGCTGGTCGAACAGGCCCGGCGTGACAGTGTCGACGTGGCCGCCGCCATGGCCCGTGTGCGGCAGGCCCAGGCCAGTGCAGTGATCGCCGGGGCGCCGTTGCTACCCGAGGTGAAGTTCGACCTCGCCACCAGCCACCAGAAGCTGCTGCACGGCCAGGGCGGACCAGACCTGGACGTCTCGCAGAGCGACGACGCGGTCGACAATTTCGGCGCCAGCTTGACGGCCAGTTATGAAGTGGATTTCTGGGGCGGCCGCGCCGCCGCCCGAGACAGCGCCCTGCAGGGCCTGCGGGCCAGTGAGTTCGATCAGGCCACCGTGGAACTGACCTTGCTCAGCAATGTGGCCGACCGCTACGCGCAAACCCTGGCAGCACGTCAGCGCCAGCAGATCGCCGAGCTGAACCTGGCCAATGCACGCAACGTGCTCGACCTGGTGCAAACCCGCTACGACGCGGGCTCCGCCACGGCGCTGGAACTGGCCCAACAGAAAAGCCTGGTCGCCAGCCAGCGACGCCAACTGCCATTGATTCAGCAACTGGCCGAAGAATCCCAGATCACCCTCGCGGCCCTCCTTGGCCAGCCGGTTCAAACCCTGGACTTGGGCGCCGAGCCCTTCCAGGCCCTGACATGGCCAACCATCGGCACCGGCATGCCCAGCCAGTTGCTCAGCCGCCGCCCCGATATTGCCAAGGCAGAGGCCCAACTGGCCGCCGCGCAAGCGGACGTCACCGTGGCGCGCGCCGCGATGCTGCCAGCCTTGACCCTCGGCGCCACACTGGGCTCCGACGCCTACAAGGCCGTGGACATCCTGCGCAGCCCTTATTACACGCTGACTGCCGGACTGGCAGGCCCGATCTTCAACAACGGCCGTTTAAGCGCCGAACGCGACAAGGCCCGAGCGCGCCAGGATGAGCTGCTGTACGCCTATCGCGGTGCGATCATCAACGGTTTTGCCGATGTGGAAAAAGCCCTCAGCAGCATCACGCGCCTGGACCAGCAGCGCCAATGGCAAACGGAAGAATTGCAGCAGGCCCAGACCGCCTTCCAGATTGCTGAAAGCCGCTACCAGGCGGGCGCCGAGGACCTGCTTACGGTACTGGAAACCCAGCGTACGCTTTATGCTGCCCAGGACTTGAACGTGCAATTGCGACTGTCACGCCTGCAAGCCAGCATTGCGCTGTACAAGGCATTGGGTGGCGGTTGGAAGACTAATATCTGATAAACGAAACTCTTGTTTCGTACACCAGTCGTCTCACGCCCCTACATTCGTCACCTCAGGATCCTTGGTAAAAAGCCGCTTCCACACGGCTGCCCGGGACCTCCTGATGAATGTTGCAAAACACCTCGCATGCGGCTGTCTCTGGCTGGTCACTCATCTTGTCCAGGCAGAGTCACTGATCAAGCCCACCGCCATCGATTGGCTGCTCGATTGCACCCTCCCCACAGACGAACAGATGGCACCTGAGGTGCTGGCGCGCACCCAGTGCGGCGTCGTGACAGTACCGCGTAACCACGCGGCCCCCGGGGAAGGCACTCAACGCCTGTACCTGACCCGTGTCGGCGCCCGTGAGCCACTGAGTCGTGAAGGTGTGGTATTCGTCCAACCCGGTGACACACTGCAGGAAAACAGCGCAAGTACGTTCAGCATTCACCTCGCCAGCCGTTGGGAGACCTACTACACACAGGCCTACCGCACTCTGCTCAACCGCTACGATGTGATTGAACTCAGCCCTCGCGAACTCACTCAGGCCCATGACGTCGAACAGGCAGTTCAGGACATGGAGTATGTACGCGCACAACTGGGCGACCCACGATTGCATTTTTTGGGTAACGGCCACGCAACCCGCCTGGGCAGCCGTTACGCGGTGCAGTTTCCCGAACGCGTCGCACGCATGGTGCTGGTCAACGCTGAACAGGGCACGGCAGACGCCTTTCAAGTCACACACCTGCGCCTCAGGGAGCCCGCCAAACCGGACGGCGGAGGGTGTATCAGCCGATGGGTGGGCGATTTCCTGGCCCTTGGCAAACAGCCGCCGCCCTCCACTCGCTGTCTTGACGGGCATACCTTGGAGTAGGTCCACCGTTGAATTGCATTCCACGCCCCCCTCTTCAGTGATCAGTTCTACAATGCCCCCCATTCATCCCCAGGGGTTTTCATGGACATCGAACTGGCACGCACCTTCCTCGAAATCACCCGCTGCGGCAGCCTCGCGGCGGCGGCCGAGAAACTGCACGTCACCCAGACCGCCATCACCGCACGGGTCAAAAGCCTGGAAAGCCAACTGGGCAGTACGCTGTTCATCCGCAACCGCGCGGGTGCACGCCTGACCGCTGACGGCGAGGCCTTCGTGGTGTACGCCAACCAGTTGCTGCAAACCTGGGAGGCCGCGCGCCGCGACCTGCCGTTGCCCGATGGCTATCGCAATGTGCTGCATATCGGCGGAGAGGTCAGCCTGTGCAACCCGCTGATGCTCGGCTGGGCCCAGGCGCTGCGCGAGCATATTCCCGGCCACGCATTGCGCACCGAAGTGCGTGAAGGCGAATACCTGTTGCGCCAACTGGAACTGGGAGTGCTCGACGCTGCGTTGGTGTTCCAGCCGCAGTACTGGCCGGGGTTGCAGGTGGAGCAGGTGCTGGAAGAAAAGCTGATCCTGGTGCAATTGGTCAGCAAGCCGGCGCCGTACGTCTACATCGACTGGGGCCCGGGCTTTCGCCAGCAACATGACGCGGCCCTGCCCGACAAGGCCCGCGCTGCGGTGAGCTTCAACCTGGGGCCTTTGGCCTTGCAGTACATCCTCGAAAACGGCGGCGCCGGGTATTTCCGCACGCGGGTGGTGCAAAGCTACCTGGACAGCGGTGTGATGCAGCGTGTGGCCAAGGCGCCGGAGTTCAGTTTCCCAACCTACCTGGTGTATTCGCGGGCACGGGATTCGGCGGTGTTGCAGCAGGCCCTTGAGTTACTGCGCGACGTGGTCAAGGCCGAAGGTGACTGGTCGCAACGCTGGGATCCGCTGATGTGAAATGGACTATGGACTCGCACAATCGCGAAGGCGGACTAAGCTCAGTCACCACCCAAAAATAATATGAGTCCCGACCATGCCCGACGCTACCGAGGCTTTCCGTGCCCGCTACCGCGCCGCGGTTTCCGCTCGCTACAACCCCTGGCTTCATGGTTTTTTTGTACTGGGTTACGGCATCGCCTGCATCACCCTGGCCTGGTCCAGCACTGAGCAGATCACAGCGCTGCAATGGCTGACCGTGCCGTTGACCCTGCTGTTCTTCAACCTCTGCATCTACCTCGTGCACCGCCACCTCGGCCATCACAAACACGCCTTCGCGCGCTTGTTTTACGCACGCCATACCGGCGACCACCACAGTTTTTTCACCCCTGGCCACATGACTTACGACAGCCCACGGGACTGGCGGGTGATCCTGTTCCCGGCCTGGTTGATCGTGCTGCACAGCCTGGCCATCACGCTCCCCGCCTGGTGGCTGCTCAAGCAACTGAGCCCCAACGTTGCTGGGCTATTTGCCGGGTGCATGCTCCTGGGCTACCTGTTCTACGAAGTGTTCCACGCCTGCGAGCACCTGCCTGCGGAGCATCCGGTGGCGCGCCTGCCGTGGATTCGCCAGATGCACCGGCTGCATGCCCTGCACCATCGTCGCGAGCTGATGCAGGGGCGCAATTTCAATATCGTCCTTCCCCTGATGGATTACCTGTTCGGCACCCTGCACTGGGAGCCGAACCCCAACGACAACCAGGAATCGTCATGAGTACACGTCCAAAAAAACTGCGCCATCTGCTATTTGTGTTGCTGCTGGCGGTGGTCGCCTTTCTGCTGCTGATGCCCACCAAGGTACAACCGGTGAACTGGTCACCGCCCAAAGCGCCATCGATGAAGGATGGGCCTTTCGCCGAAAACCAGCGACTCAAGGCTGTACAGAAAATCGGCGCCCAGGACATCGCCGGACCGGAGGCGTTGCTGTTGGATGCACAGGGTTTGCTCATCAGCGGCCTGCATGACGGGCGCATCATCCGCACATCGCCCGACAGTCAAAGCCTGGAAGTACTGGCCAATACGGGCGGTCGCCCACTGGGCCTGGCGATGCACCCGGATGGGCGCTTGATCATTGCCGATGGGGTGAAAGGTCTGCTCGCGCTGGACTCGAACCGCCAACTCACTTCCCTGAGCACCAGCGCCAATGGCCTGCCCTTCGGTTTTACCAATGACGTCATCGTGGACGCCAACGGCCGCTATGGGTATTTCAGCGATGCGTCGAGCCGCTGGGGTTATGGGCAAGACGGCGAAGCGGTGATCGAACATGGCGGCGATGGGCGATTGCTGCGTTACGACTTCAGCAACGGCAACACCGAGGTGTTGCTCGACCAGTTGCAATTCGCCAACGGCGTAGCCCTGGGCCCGGACGAAAGCTACGTACTGGTGAATGAAACTGGCGCCTACCGCATCAGCCGTTACTGGCTCAAAGGCGAACGTGCTGGCAGCCACGACCTGTTTATCGACAACCTGCCCGGCCTGCCGGACAACCTGAGTTTCAATGGCCGGGACCGTTTCTGGGTAGCGCTCTACTCACCGCGCAACCCGTTGCTGGACAGCTTCGCCGGCTACCCGCTGCTGCGCAAAGTGATGGTGCGCGCACTGACGGTGGTGCCCAAGCCCATCGAGCGCAAAGCGTTTGTGTTGGGGTTGGATACCAACGGCAAGGTCATCGCCAACTTACAGGATGGCAGCGCGGGCAACTACTCACCGATTACCACGGCGCGGGAGTATGGCGACTGGTTGTACCTGGGCTCGCTGACGAACACGAGCATGGCGCGCGTGCCGTTGCAACTGGCGTTAAAGCCGGAGTGAAGAGAGGGTCAGTTTGGTCCGGACGGGGCGCCTGAGATCAAAATCAAAAGCAGAGAACAAGCCTAAGCCAGCCGGAGGTCTATCTGATGCATGAAGATCAAATGTGGGAGTGGGCTTGCCCGCGATGAGGGAGTGTCAGTTGATACATCTATGACTGACCCACTGCCACTGGGGTCAGGCCCTATCGCACATCTGGTCTGAGTTCACTAAAAAATCGATCGACTCTAAGGCTGCCGCGCTTCTGCCTTTAATCTGAAGTCGCCCGGTCAACCACGTAGGCCGACAGCTATTTATGCAGTCAAGCTGCCCGTTGAGATTCAGTCAATCGGGATGTCGCACCAGCTTCGCCAAACGGCCCAGACGACTGCGGCAATAGTCCAAACATAACCAAGACGATACGGCCACAATGCCCAACGTTTAAGCGCTAAAGGAACAGATGCCAGTTCGGCCTCAGTCACAAGGCCTGCTTTCAGGAAGGCCTTGGGCATCGACAGAATGTCGACCATCAACCCCATGCGATGATACCGGTCGATTCGCTGATTTCTTTTCCAAAAACGCTTATGTCTACGAACCTTTTCATTTTCACTGAAGTAACTTTCCAGCTCGTCGAGCTTCGTATATTCGGCAAACAGTACCAGTCCTAAGAAAACAAACGTCCCCACAAACCAGACAATGGTATAGACCAGAAAAAAGTCCATGGCTAAGCCCCCTCTGGCTGGAATATCAAGTCACCATCGACCTCTATAGTGTTTTAAAAAAAGAACAGGACGCTTCCCCTATAGCCAAGTGCACCAATAACCTCAACTGATAGCCCAAATCATCGCGAGACGGTATGGCCATACGGCCCAACGCTTAAGTGCCAAGGGAGTGAATGCAGGAGCAGTTTGGTCGCACCCTTTAAGTTTCAGTCAATCGGGATGTCGCACCATCTTCGCCAAACGACCCAGACGACTGTGGCAATAGTCCAAATTAAGCCGAGATAATAGGGCCACAACACCCAACGCCTGAGTGTTAACGGAACAGACGCCAGTTCGGCCTCGGTCACCACACCTGCTTTCACATGACGCGCTGAGTCTGACAGGTACTCAAACATCAACAACATGCGGTATTGCCTGTCGATCCACTGGTTTCGTCTCCAGAATCGCCTATTGTCGCGGACTCTTTCGTTCTGACTGAAATAACTCTCCACCTTGTCCAGTTTTGTGTATTCGGCAAACAGCATCAGCCCCAAAACGACAAACATCCCAACAAAATGCACAAGGGTAAAGGCAAGAAAAAACGACACGATTAAGCTCCCTGTGGCTCGAAGATCAACTCACCATTAACCTCTAGAATCTTTCCACCCAGTAACGCACCTTCATCACCTAGAACAGAGCCTCCCGCGTGCCCCCCCGCAGCGCCTCCGATAACTGCGCACACAAGCGCACCTTGTGACTTCAGGGAAATGCCCAAAAATATGTGACACGCACGATGAGCGATGGCAGCGCCATACTTTCCCCCGACAG
>NZ_JAAOWU010000012.1 GCF_013778505.1 Pseudomonas sivasensis
ATCGGGAGCAACCCCCCTCCCACCGTTTTAACTGATGACAATCCCCTCCCCCGACAACCCAACCACTCCCACCAGCGTCACTGAATCCCCGCCAAAACTGATCACGGTATCCCCGCCCACCACCTTGGCGTGATCACGATAATCGCCACTGCTCTGCACGTCCGTAAACACCAATTTGTCCGTCGGCTGATAGCCAATAATCCGGTCCTGGCCAAACTGCCCGCTGAATAAAAACGTGTTGTGCCCGCTGCTGTCACGGATCGTGTCGTTACCCTTGCCGGCCTCGATAAAGTCCGCGCCCTTGCCGCCCTGGATCAAGTCATTGCCAGCGCTGCCAATGATGAAGGTGTCGCCTTTGTGGGGCTCGGCGTTGCGGTTGAGGTCCTGCACCCACGTGTTGGCCCGCGCAGGGTCCGACAGGTTGGCGACAATAATCGTCGAGTCGCGAGTCATCACCTCATAGAACCCGGACTCCAGAACACGCGTCATGCCGTCGCCATATCCGGTGGGCAAATGGGAGATCCAGGTCGGCAGGTTGGTGATGGAAAACGGCAGCACATTCCACAGCGTCGAGGCGTAATGGTCGTTGAAGCTGACGATATTGTCGGTGGTCGATTCATGGGGCTTGTCATGCACGCCCAACGACGACCAGTTGACGGATGAGCCGTCCAGCGCACGGAAAACCGGATCGTTTTCATAGCCGACATTGAGCACCTTGTCGCCGCTGCTCTGGGTCGGCGAGGCGTAGGCCACATACTTGGCGTCCTTGAAGAAGCCCGCCCATTTACCGTTGCTCAAGTCCGCCATGCTGTTCACCGCAAGGCCACCCAGGCTGTGGCCGCTGACTACCACCTCGTGGCCGCTGAGGCCGTGGGCACTGGCGTAGTCAGCGATGTTCTTGAGCAAACCGCCGAAGGCTTCGCCGGCGTAGTTTTTCGCGTAATCCTTGGGCCCCAGGGCCGCGAGCAGATCGCTGACCAGATCGCCGATGGAGTCGCTGATCAGGCTTTCCCGTGGGCCTGAAGTACCACGAAAACCGATGCCAATTTCCAGCAGCTTGCCGGCGTCATCGTACTTGCCGAGCACTTCGACCTGGGCCGTGGTGTAGCCCGGTTTTTCGCCAAAGAAGGTGCCCCTGGCGTCGACCTTGCCGGTATAGCCCAGGGCGCTGGCGCTGATAGGTGTCCAGCCGGCGTGTTGCACGGCCTCCAGGGCGGCTTTTTCCGAGTCGGGGTTCCAGGGAATGCCGGGGATCACGCCCTGGGAATCACTGCTGCCTAACAACGCGCCGACCAGGGTGGCCGGCAAGCCAAGGCCTAGACCGTTGTGCTGATAACCCACGGCAAAGCCGTTATCCAGGTTGTGGTAGGTGTACAGCGTGATCGCCATGGCATCGGCGAACAACGCTTTGGAGCCTTCGGCGCCCAGGTTTTTATAGTCGAATACACCCATGGTACTGCCTCTCTTTTGTTGGAGTTGTCGAGAAAGCTGGTTAACGCTGTGCGGGCCCGAACGCTTCGTCCACCTTGGCCAGATCGGTGTCGCGCAAGTTGCCGGCGTAGTAATGCAATTTGGTCCAGGCCATCAAATAGTCATAGCGAGCCTGGGCGAGGTCGCGACGGGTGCTGTACAGCTGCTGTTCGGCATTCAATGCATCGAGATTGACCCGTTCACCGCCGAGGATGCTCTGCTTGGTCGACACCACCAGCGCCTCGGCCGACGCCAGCGCCTTTTGGTACGCACGCAGCTTGCTCACGCCCGACAAACAGGCACTGAACTGCCGACGCAGTTCGATCAGGGTTTCCCGAGTCTTGCCCTCCAACTCGTACTCTGCCTGCTCCATGGCGCGACTGGCCTGGCGAGTAGAGGCCGATATGCCGCCACCCGCGTACAGCGGCAGGCTGACTTCCACGCCAATGGTGTTGGTGTCATAGCGCTGGTTGTAGGTGTTGCCGCTGTCGGACTCCTGCTGGCGTGAACTCGCGTAGGCCGTGACCTTGGGCAAATGCCCGGCGCGATTGCGCTCCACTTCGTAGCGCGCCACCTCCAGGGCCTGGCGTTGAGACGCGAGGGTGGGGTTATTACTGATTGCCAGTTCATGCCAAGTGTCGTAATTGGCCGGGCTCAGGGCGAATGCGGCGAAATCCTGGTTCAGCGGCGCCAAGTCGTGGATGTTGACGCTCTGCACGCCGATCAAGGCGCCCAATTCCCTTAACGACGCGTCTTGTTCGTCCAGCGCTTCGATCTCTTCGGCGGTGGCCAGCTCGTAGCGCGACTCGGCTTCGAGAATGTCGGTACGGGTGCCCTCACCCTGCTGGAATAGATGCTGGTTCTGCTGAAACTGCTGCTCGAAGGCCTTTTTCTTGGCTCGGGCGATGTCGATCTGGTCCTGGGCGAACAGCGCTTGGGTGTAGTAGGTCAACACCCGCACCAGCAGCGCCTGGCTCTTGTCACGAAAACTTTCGTCGGCAAACAACGCCTGGGCCACGCCTTTGCGGTAGTTGGCATAAGCCTCGTAGTCAAACAGCGGTTGTTGCAGGCTGAAGGTGGAGCCGTAGCTGTTGTAGTTGCGGTCGTCGTGATAATTGCCGCCGCGCCCGTCGAGCAAGGTGGCCTGGGAGTTGTTGCGGCCCTTGTTGTAGTTGTACGACAGCTTGGGCAGCAAGCCAGCACGGCCAATGGTGCGGTTTTCCAGGCCGGCGTCGCGCTCCTTGATCGCGCCAAGAAACACTGGGTCGTTGCGCAAGGCTTGCTCGTAGACATCAAACGGGCCCATGGCAGCCTGGGCACTGGCGCAGCAGAACAACAAGGCAATAAACACAGGTTTCATGTTCATTCCTCGGTCAACGCTGAGCCGGCGCGATCCAGCAGCGGTTTGAACAGGTAATTGAGCAGCGAGCGCTCGCCCGTACGCACGAACATCTCGGCGGGCATCCCCGGCTTGATCACCAGACCCTGGAGTTTTTCCAACGCTGCCTCGCTCACCGTGGTACGCAGCACGTAATAGGGCGCACCGGTTTTCTCATCAAGCATTTGGTCAGCAGAAATCAGGCTGACCTCCCCCGGCACGCGCGGCGTACGGCTCTGGTTGAACGCGGTGAAGAGAATATCCACCGGCAAGTGCGTGCCGACCTTGTCCACCAGATGCACCGGTAGATGCCCTTCCACCTCCAGGCGTGTGCCTTGGGGCACGATCTCCAGCAGGGTTTCACCGGCACGCACCACAGCGCCTTCGGTGTGCACGCCGAGGTTGACCGCGATGCCGTCGGCCGGCGCGTTGATTTCGCTGTGTTGCAGGTCGAACCCGGCAGAGGTCAGTTGTTGCTCAAGGGTCAGGCTGCGCAGTTGCGCGTCGGCCAATTGGCTGCGCACTTCCTTCTGATACTCCTCGCTGTGCTGCTGCAACTTGAGACGCGACTCGACGATGCCCTGCTCTACCCGGCCGCTTTCCCCGGTGTTTTGCGCCAGGTCTTGTTGCACTTGGGACAATTGGCGCTGGTACTCCATCAGCCGATTGCGCGGGATGTAGCCGTTGTCGGCCAAGGGTTGCAGGTTACTCAGTTGATCACGCAGGGATTGGGCCTGGGCGGTCAAGTCGCTGCGGGCACGACGCATGCCGCCGAGTTGCGCGGTGGCGCCGTCGATTTTCGCGCGAATGCCGGCTTGCTCGCGGGCGAAGGCCTCGCGGCGGCTGCTGAACAGCTGACGCTGGCCTTCGAGCACCAAGGCCAAGGCAGGCTCGGGATTTCTGCTCAGCTCGGCGGGAAAGGTGATGGAGGATTGATTGTCGCGCTCGCTCTGCCAACGCGCCACACTGGCCCAGGCCATACGGTACTGGGCTTGCAGCGATTGCACGTCGGCCTGGTTCTGGGTCTGGTCGAGACGGAACAGCGGCTGGCCCTGTTTCACCAACTCGCCTTCACGCACCAGAATACGGCTGACCACGCCGGGGCTGAGGGTTTGCACAGCCTTGCGCTTGCCGGACACCACCACCGTGCCTTGCACGGGAATCCCTTGATCCAGCGGCGCGAGGCTGGCCCACAGGAAGAAACCACCGGCACCGACCACTGTCAGCAGCCAGCCCATGCGGGCGAAAAAACCCGCGTCGCGTTGTTCGAAAGTGATGCTGCTCATGCGCCTGGATTCCTTCCGGCTTGATACTGACGACTGAAACTCACACCCGGTTTGTCCTTCGGCGCCTCCTGCTGGCCGGACAACGCCCTAAGCACGTCCTGGCTTGGCCCGAACGCCTGCAAACGGCCTTCGTTGAGCACCAGCAACTTGTCGGCCTGGGCCAACGCAGAAGACCTGTGAGTGACCAGCACCACGCTGCTGCCCTGGGCTTTCATCTGCACAATGGCAGTGGCCAAGGCCGCTTCGCCCACGGTGTCGAGATTGGAGTTGGGTTCATCCAGCACAATCAACCGTGGCCCGCCATACAGCGCACGGGCCAGGGCCACGCGCTGCTTCTGGCCGCCGGACAGGCCGCCGCCGTTATCCCCCAGCACCGTGTCGTAGCCTTGGGGCAGGCGCAGGATCAGTTCATGCACGCCGGCTTGTTGTGCGGCCTTGACGACAAGCTCAGGGTCCGCCTCGCGAAAGCGCGCAATGTTGTCGGCGATGCTGCCGCTGAACAGTTCGATGTCCTGGGGCAGATAGCCAATGTGCGGGCCGAGGTCGTCGCGGTCCCAGCGGTGTATGTCCGCGCCATCCAGGCGCACGGTGCCGGCCAGGGTCGGCCACACGCCCACCAGCACACGGGCCAGGGTGGATTTTCCGGAGCCCGAGGCACCGAGCACGCCAAGCACTTCGCCCGCTCCCAAGGTAAAGCTGACTTGATGCAACGTCGCAACGCGCTTACCCGGCGGGCCGGCACTGACCTGCTCGAAGCTGACTTGGCCCTTGGGTGCGGGCAGTTTCATCTGCTCCACTTCCGGAGGGAACTCGCGCAGTAATTCGTCCAGCCGCTGGTAGGCCAGCTTGGCCGAACTCCATTGCTTCCACACCGCAATCAACTGGTCGATGGGGCTGAGCACACGGCCCATCAGGATCGAACCGGCGATCATCATGCCTGCCGTCATATCGCCCCGGATCACCAGCAATGCGCCCAGGCCGAGTACCAGTGACTGCAGGCATAGCCGCAAGGATTTGCTCAACGAGGTGATCACCGAACCGGTGTCACTGGCCTTGTTCTGCAGGCCGAGGAACTGCGCATGCACCGCAAACCAGCGCTTGCGCAGCGCGCCGAGCATGCCCATGGCCTGGATGGTTTCGGCGTTGTGCAAATGGCTGGTGGCCAGTTGCGTCGACTGTTGGGAGAAACCACTGGCCTCACCCAATGGCTTCTTCGTCAGGTATTCGTTGAGGCACGCGAGGCCGATCAACAGCACAGCACCGGCGGTGGCCAGCACTCCAAGCCAGACGTTGAACAGGAAAATCACAAACAGGTAGATCGGAAACCACGGCGCATCAAAAAACGCGAACAGCGCCGGCCCCGTGATGAATTGGCGGATATGGGTCAGGTCGCCCAGGGATTGCCCGGCATGCCCCTGGCCGCGTTGCAGATTGCGTTCGAATGCGGCCTTGTACACGCTTAAGTTGAAACGCCGTTCCAACTGACTGCCGATACGGATCACGATGAAACTACGGATCACTTCCAGGGTGCCAATAAACGCAAAGAAGCCCACGACCATCAGCGTCAACATCACCAGGGTAGTTTCGTTCTGGGAGGACAGCACGCGGTCGTACACTTGCAACATGTAAATCGACGGCACCAGCATCAGCAGGTTAATTAATGCCGTAAAGCAGCCAACGCTGATCAAGATGCTCTTGTATTCACCCAGCGCCTTGAATAAGGGCGCCACCGCAAAGGGCTTGGCCATATGTTCTGATCTTCCTTGAGCCAAATTTCGCGCATAAGTTGCCCGAACCCTGATAAAGGCCGGCCAACTAATAAAATCGAGTTATAAAGTTATAGCGATAACTAAGGCATTCGTTTTAATTCAACCACGACGCCCGCCTGGGTCCGGGCTTGATACTCCCCTTCTTTCTGGCGATTCAAATGAGTGATGCCGCTGCCTTCGGCATTGAATAGCCAGATACCGTCCGGAGTGGGCGACCAGGTCAGAGGGGTGTCGCCCAGCCATTGGGCGGCACAGGCCACATCACCGCTCAGCGCGTTGGCCTGTTCGAGCAGGTCGAGGGCGCACACCTGATCCTGTTGGTGCAGTTGCCAATGCCCGGCCAATTGAGCGCTGGAAGGTAAAACAAGACTGCTCGCCATTGCGTGGGCTCCTGCCGACACGAACATCACCTGCAATACGCAGGCGATAAAGTTGAAAAAACGCTGCATCTTCACGCTCCATCCTGGAGGCGCGACGCCGAAACGCCGCGCCTTTGTATCACGCCACGATGTCGCTGACGGCTGCCTGGCCTACGGTGGTGACGAGGAAATCCGCCACGCCGTGCCCGGAGAAGTCGACGGCCAACGTACCCAGATTGGTACCGGCTGCGTAGGTCAATACCGCGTCGCCGGCATGCCCGGTGAACGCGTTGACGAAGGTCAGGCCAGCACCTTTGGTGATGCCGCTGAGGTCGATCTTGTCCGAACCCGAGGTGAAGTCAAAGATCTTGTCCGCCGCCCCAGGCTTGGAGTCGGAACTGGCACCGAACACAAAGGTGTCATTGCCGGCGCCGCCCCACAGTTGGTCCGCACCGCCAGCACCGTAGATCAGGTCGTTGCCGGCCCCACCCTTGATAATGTTGGCGGCGTTGTTGCCGATGATCAGGTCATTACCCGCACCCCCGAAGGCGTTTTCGACCGTCACGCCCTTGGCGATGGACACGTTGCCCACCAGGCCGCCCACGTCGGAGAACGAGGCTTCATTGAGGTTGATCTTCTGGTTCTGAGTGAAACCGGAGAAGTCCAGGGTGTCGTTGCCGCCACCGTCCCACACCGAGAACACCAGCTTGTCGGCGTTGGAGGTAGCGCTGAGGAAATCACGCCCGGTGTTGGAATTGAAGCCGTAGGTGGTGTCGCCGGCGCGTGTGTTGTAGTTGGCGCCGTATAGCTTCTGGATTGCTGCGATGTCGTCGATCAGCGGGCCGGAAGCGTAGGCCTCGACGCCGCCTTTGCTGAAGTTCTGGTTGGTGTTGCTCTCGCTCCAGTAACTCATGAGGCTGTAGCCGCGCGTGTCCTGTCCATAGGTCGCGTCTTTGTAAGTCGGCGCGCCTTCGCCGGCGTTGTAGTCGCCAGGGTGAGCCAGGCCGAGGGTGTGGCCGATTTCGTGGGTCAGGGTCTGCCGGCCGTAGTTGTTCAGGTCCGGAGTCTTGTTGGGCGTGTAGCTGTTGTTGGTCAGGTACCACGAGGTGCCGTCGTAGCCTGCACCGGTGCCGGGCAGGTAGGCGAACGCCGCTGCGCCATCCTGGCCGCTGCTGTAGTTGCCGAATGTCATGTGGCCGTCACCGCCGGTGGCTTTCTCGGTGAAGGTGACGTTGGCCACGTCCGACCAGGATTGCATGGCCAGTGCGGCCTGTGCTTTCTGCTGGGCGTTGAACTGGCTGAAGCCCGAGATGCCATGTTTGTTCATGGTGCTCGACGACGCCGAGGTCAGGAAGGTGTAGGTAAGGTCGATCTTGCCGTTGCCGTCAAAGTCCCGGTACGCGGCGCCGTCGCGCAGCAGCTGGGTGGCGGCCTGGTCGACGGTGTAGGATGGTTTGCCGTTGATCGTGAGGTTGCCGCCACGGTCATACAGATGGCTGAAGCTATCGATTTGCGAGTAAGCGGTGCTGGCTTGCGCCGCCGACACGATAGCCTTGTCTTTTACTTTGGACATAAACGTACTTCCTTGTTTGCAAGTGCATCAGTCTTTGATCGATAGGAACCCCGCGGGCGAGATCGTCCTATCACTCGCCTCTTTTGAAGGCGTAAGAAAACTGACACAACTTGAAATCTTTCGTCTACATCTATTTCCGCCGTAAAAAAGTAGCAAACTGCCAACTAGTGAAACTTTTGTGCCGGGTTTATTGGGGCAACTTGGTTTTGTCCGACAAAAAGCAGCGGGCACGTATTTAAATATTAAATAGCACCAATGCCGCCCAAGTTGAGCGGCACAGTTAATAATTGGATCCACTATATTGCCACGGTGTCATTGGCAACATTAAACAGCCATTACTTCAACTAATAATAGGCGTTGTCCCCCATTACCGGGACACACTCCACCCCGTATCGTGTAATGCCTGTAACAGCGTCTCACCCATCAAACCCGGGACTTGCACGCCATCGTCGGTGTTCATGGTTTCACCCGCCAGAATGGCGTTGATGATTGCCTCTTCAACCGCCTCTGCTGCGGCGCTGAACAGCGGCGAAATGTGGTCGTTATTGACCATCTGCAACGCACTGCTGAACGGCAGGCCCTTGCGGCCGTAATCCGCGGCAGGCAGGTCCTGGTTCCCGGTGGCGAAAGCCAGGAACAGATCGCCACTGGAATCTTCGGTGCCGCCGCCGGTACGGGCGATGCCGATGGAGGCGCGTTGCGCCAGACGCTGGCATTGATGCGGCAGCAACGGCGCGTCGGTGGCCAGGATCACCACAATGGAGCCCATGCCCGGCGTACCGCGCTCGGTGAAGGGCGATGGGATGTCCATCAACCGGCGTCCCACCGGATAGCCATCCACCCGCAGCTCCTGGCGCTTGCCATGGTTGGCCTGGACCAGCACGCCGACGGTCCAACCGCCCTGCTCCGCCGGCAAACGCCGCGACGCCGTGCCGATACCGCCCTTGAATTCATGGCAGATCATTCCGGTGCCGCCACCCACCGCGCCCTCTTGTACCGGACCGGCTTCGGCGTTGACGACGGCTTCGCGCACATGTTCGGGTTTCACATGTTGGCCCCAGATATCGTTGAGCAGGCCGTCATAGGTCTCCATCACCACCGGCATGCACCAGTACACCGCCGGGTCCGCGAGGCGCTCGCGCTCCAGGGCGATCAACGTGTCGCGCACAATGCCGATGCTGTGGGTGTTGGTGATGGCCAGCGGTGTGGTCAGCAGCCCTGCTTCACTGATCCACTCCAGGCCCGTGGCATCGCCATTGCCATTGAGCACGTGGTAGCCGGCGAAGCAGGGTTGCTGGCGCGCTTCCCCGGCGCGCGGTTGGATCACCGTCACACCGGTGCGCACTGGCTTGCCGTCGATACGGGTGTTGAGGGTACTGTGGCCCACCCGCACACCCGGTACATCGGTGATGGCATTCAACTCACCGGGTGTGCCCAGCCCCAAAGTGATGCCCAATTGACGTGCGCGCATAACCGCTCCTTACAATTTCTGGAAGACCGGACTCGACCGGCCGCTGATGCAATAGAAAATCACCGACAAGGCCAGCAAGCCGAGGATGATCATGATGTCGCGCACAGACGCCGCATAGATCAAGGTCACCAGCAAGTAACCTGCACCGATGACAGCCAACAGAGCCGGCAACGGCCACAGCGGCATGCGATACGGGTGTTCGCGGTCGCGCAGCAACACGCGGCTCATCAACGCGCTCAACGCCACTACCAGGTACACCAGCATGATCAGCAACACGCTGAATGAGGTGAGGTCCGCCAGGTTGGAACTGAAGCTGAGCAGCGCCGACGGGATCGCCAGGAACAGCGTCGCCAACCAGGGCGAATCCCAGCGCGGGTGAATGCGGGTGAATAGTGTGTTGATGGTCGGCGTCCACAGCGCATCGCGCCCGCTGCTGAATACCACGCGGCCGATCTGAATCACGATGGCGACAATCGCGTTGAATACAGAGAGGAAGATCCCGGCACTGACCAAGCGCGACAAGGTTTCATTGCCGTGGCTGGTTAGCAAGTAGCCGATGGGGTCTGGGCTGCTGATCATTGCGCTCAGGGACGGCGCGCCGATCAGCAGTGCGGTGATCGGTACCAGTTCGATCACCACCACCAAGCCCAGGGACCACAACACGGCCTTGTGCACGCCTTTGCCGCCGCACTTCATGTCTTCGGCCAGCAGCACTGCGGGGCCGTAGCCATTGTAGGAAAACAAACCTATGCCCACCGCACCGATCACCAAGGCCCACGGCGCGAGATGCAGCACGCCGTTTTCGACGATCTGGGGCTGGAACAACACACTCGCCGGCTGCACCGGGTTACCAAACCCGATAAATACGATCACCAGTAGCGCCGCCACTTCCAGCAGCAAACAGGTGCCGGTAATCCAGGCATTGAGCTTGATATTGAGAATGCCCAGGGCGTAGCTGCACACCACAATCACCAGGGCGACGGTTTGCGAGTCGAACGTCGTGCCCAAAGCATTGTTGAGATAGGTCGCGGCCCCGGTGGCCAATACCGGCGGGATGAATAGCAACATCACAAGCACCGTGAGAAAGGTCGCATAGCCAGCCATGCCACCGAACACACGCTTGGCGTACACATATTCACCACCGGCACTGTTGTGGGCGCGACCCAGTTCGGCATAACAAAACGCGAACATCAGCGCGAGCAGGCCGGCCATCACAAACGCCAGGAACACACCACTGCCCGCCTGCTGGATGGCAAAGGGCGCGATCACAAACACGGAACTGGCCGGCGTCACTGCGGAAACGGTGATGGCCACTACATCGAAAACGCTAAGGGTAGGTTTCAACACGCCGTCAGGCGTGGGGGAAGTGCTCATATCGTTATCCTCTGTCGTTGTTCTTGGTGTGAGGCAGAAACGAAAAATGATGTTTTTCGGGATATGTTTCCCGTTGGATGATGAAGACGTTATCGCCCAGGAGCTTGTCAGCCAATTCCCCTATTGGCGTACTCCCCTTGACGGTTCCCGGCAAAAGCCGAACCCTTGAGCGATCTTTTGCTGGCGGGAGCCTGTGATATGAGCCTGTTCCGTGAGGTCGGCATGCACGCTGGCTTGGGCCGTACCGTCGCGCACATCGGTACCCAGGGTTTCTGGAAACAGTTGGTGCTGTTGTTGCACCAATGCCTGCCCTTCGATAACGCGTTGGCGATTTTCTACCCGTTGGAGGGCGCGCCCCAAGCCCTTGAAGAATACGACGCCCAGCCCACCAGCAAACCGGCGTCGATGTTGACGTACCTCAATGGCCTGTATTTGCTCGATCCGTTTTTCCAGGCGTGTCGCGAAGGGTACTCCAGCGGTGTATACCGCCTGGAAGAAGTGGCGCCGGACCATTTCCGACAGAGTGAATACTTCCTCAATTACTTCCATGACAACGTGCTGGAAGACGAGGTGCAATTGATCCTGCAACTGCCGGGGATGGGGACATTGTCACTGTCGTTGGGGATGCAGCGGCGGTTCAGTGCAGAAGACACTGGGCTGATGACGATGATGGCGGCCTGGGTACTGCCGCTGATGCAGCAGCATTGGCAGCAAAGCACCCAGCGCGCCCCGGCCATGGACAGCCAGATCAGGGATGCCTTAAGCCAGTTCGGCTGTGGCGTGCTGTCGGACCGAGAGCTGGAAATCGCCCGCCTGGTGCTGCGCGGGTTTTCCTCCAAGGCCATGGCTGAACGCCTGAATATCTCGCCGGACACGGTGAAAGTGCACCGTCGGCATTTGTACGCAAAGCTGGATATTTCATCGCAGCCGGAGCTGTTTTCGTTATTTATCCAGTCGCTGGGGCATGATCTGGAAAATCCGTAGAGCGATATCGACGTAAAACGGCCGGGCAGCACACGCTGCCTGACCATTTTGCGGTGAGTGGATTTAACTAAAGAATTTAACGTGATCGGCCAACAACTTTACATTATCAATACGGATGGAGAAGTTAGGCCCCTGCGCATTGACTTTCATATCCAGCGTACTCCAACCAAAAGGGCTGTGCTTTAACTGTACATCGCCTACTTCAGCGGGTGCGCGAGGCCGAATATGAATTATCTTTATCTTGTTATTCTTTACCATGTCAGACAAATCAACTTTATCCTCCCTTGGATTGAAGTTGAAAATAGTATCCGGATCATTGCTCGTAGAGTCTGTTAAGTGTTCGTACTTGAAGGTATTCGCACCTCGCGCGCCCACCAACTGGTCACTGCCACCGCCACCGACAAGCACCGAAGCCTCGTCGGGCCTGGCGTTCAGGCGTTCACGGGCGTCTGTGCCACGCAATACAGGAAGGCTGTTTTCGGGACGAGTCCACGTTCCGCTATTTGGCAAACTTTGTACTGAAGACATATGAGGTACCTTTTCATGTAATGATCAATAAAGAAGCTTCGTGAATTGCGGACGAGAACTTCTCACACTGATACCTCCCTTCCAACTCGAACTGTTTTTCCTGTCGTTTCCGGAAAACAGCAAAACATCCCTTAGTCTAATAATTCAACTGAACGTTGCTGGCCACGCTTCGTAGACCAGCAACACTTTCAAATATATTTTGCAGTACTCGACAGCGTTTGATCAGCGGCCCATACGAATCGTATTCCACACCCGCGTGCGAATCCGGTCGATATTCAGCGGCATTGATTCCAGCGCGAATAACTTGCCCATCATGGCTTCGCTTGGGTAGATCTTGGTGTCTGCCTTGATCTCAGGATCGACCAGGTTGTCCGCCGCGCTGTTGCCATTGGCGTAATGCACGGAGTTAGTAATGTCCGCCATCACTTGGGGCTCAAGCAGGTAGTTCATGAACGCGTAGCCGGCCTTTTCATCGGGGGCATCCGCAGGCATGGCCACCATGTCGAACCAGATAGCGGCGCCTTCCTTGGGGATCTGGTAACCGATTTTCACGCCGTTCTTGGCTTCCTTGGCGCGACTCTCGGCTTGCAGCACATCGCCGGAGAAGCCGACGGCCACGCAGATGTCGCCGTTGGCCAGGTCGCCGGTGTATTTCGAGGAATGGAAATACGCCACGTAAGGCCGCACTTTCATCAGCAAGGCCTCGGCCTTTTTGTAGTCTTCGGGCTCCTTGCTGTGGGGCGGCAAACCCAGGTAATTGAGGGCGATAGGCAACAGCTCCGGGCCATTGTCGAGGATGGCTACGCCGCACTTGCTGAGTTTTTCCATGTATTCGGGCTTGAAGATCAGGTCCCAGGAGTCCACCGGGGCGTTATCCCCCAGCACGGCCTTGACCTTGTCGATGTTGTAGCCGATGCCGGTGCTGCCCCACAGGTACGGGAAGCCATGGGCATTACCCGGATCGTTGTTTTCCAGAGTTTTGAGCAGCACCGGGTTGAGGTTTTTCCAGTTGGGCAACTGGCTCTTGTCGAGCTTTTTGAGGGCGCCGCCCTGGATCTGCCGGGCCATGAAATGGTTGGACGGAAACACCACGTCGTAACCCGAGTTGCCGGTCATGAGCTTGCCGTCGAGGGTTTCGTTGCTGTCGTACACGTCGTAGCTGAAACCGATCCCGGTCTGCTTCTGGAAGTTCTTCGTGGTGTCTGGCGCAATGTAGCTGGACCAGTTGTATATTTTCACCGTCTCGGCGGCCTGGCTGATAGAGGCCACCAACATCAAGGGCAACAGGGCAATGGCTTTCATGGTTCGATTTCCTGGCGGTTTTAGGGCTGTTTTTATGGCAGGCGATCAAGGATCAAAGCGTTACAGAATCAGTACGTAGGTCTTGCGCACGGTTTCCTGGATATCCCAGATTCCGGTGCTGTTGGCCGGCAACATCAGTGCGTCGCCGGCTTGTATGTGGACGATTTCACCGTTGTCGGGGGTGAAGGTGCAGCGGCCCTGGATAAAGTGACAAAACTCCTGGGATTTGATCTGGCGACGCCAACGACCCGGCGTGCATGCCCAGATGCCGGTTTCGACGCCGTCGCTGCGCTCTACGCTCAAGGTCGAGGCCACCGCAATCGGCTCGCCCAGGGGCACGGCCACGGGTGACGAGTCCGGCAGGTGGGCATTCAGCGTGTCTTTGAAGTGCGTGATGCTCATGGGTTTTTCCCGTGTAAGTGAAACGACTCAGTGCATGAACCCTTCCATGAATCCGGCCAAGCCGGTCGCCAGCTTGCGGCGCCAAGGGGCGGTGTTGGGGTTGGCCAGCACTTGGTCTTCATGGACAAAACTGCGAATGATCGCGTTGTAACCCAGCCAACGGCAGGGTTCCGGTTCCCAGGCCTTGAGCGCATCAAGGCCGCGCTCGCGGATCACCCAAGGTTGATAGGTCAGTGGCGTGTCGCGACGGAGGATCAAATCCGCCAGAGTGCGGCCACCCAGGTTGGTGGCTCCAACGCCCTCCCCGCCATAACCGCCGGACAGCGCGATGCCGGTGGTGTGATCACAGAGCATGTGCGGTCGAAAATGGCGCGACATACCAAGGTTGCCGCCCCACGAATGGGTAATCCGTACGTTCTTGAGCTGTGGGAAGAGTTCGCCGAACAGATAGCGACGTAGCTCCACTTCGCTATCGGTCAAATCGAAGTTGTGGCGAAGTTTGCCGGCGAACTGGTAACCGCCGCGGGCCCCGAACACCAGTCGGTTGTCTGCCGTGCGCTGACCATAAGTGACCTGGCGGCTACTTTCGCCAAATGCCTGGCCGTGACGCAGGCCAATCTCGTCCCAGGTGCTGGCGGGCAGCGGCTCGGTGGCGACGATCAGGCTTTGCACCGGCAACTGGTAGCGGCCCAACGGCGGCAAGGTGTTCGCGTATCCCTCGACGGCGGGCACTACCCAAGCGGCGCGGACACTGGCCTTATCAGTGCACAGGCTGCCGGACTGCCACTGGGTGACCGGACTTTTTTCGTAAATCGTAACGCCCATGCGCTCCACTGCCCGCGCCAGGCCGCGCACTAGCTTGGCCGGGTGGATCGTGGCGACGTGAGGTGCATAGATACCGCCATAGGGTTTGGCAATGCGGATCTGTTCGGCCAACTGCTGTGGGGTCAGCCAGCGATAATCGGCTTCGGTGAGGCCTTGGGCGTAGAGCTTGTCCAGGTAGGCACGCAGGCTGCTCTCCTGCTCGGGGTAACGGGCCGCGCAGTACAGCGCGCCGCCCTTGCGGTAGTCGCAGTCGATGCCTTCGCTGGCCAACACGTGGGCGACTTCATCCGGAATGCTGTGCAGCAGGTCGAATGAGGCCCGGCGTTGTTCAGGTGCCAGGCCGGCCAGCAGGCGATCTTCGCCCAGCAGGTTGCCCATCAGCCAGCCGCCGTTGCGGCCCGATGCACCGAAACCGGCGGTTTGAGCCTCGATAATCGCAATCTTCAGCTCAGGCGCCTGGCGTTTGAGGTAGTAGGCGGTCCAAAGCCCGGTGTAGCCAGCGCCGATAATCGCCACATCGACGTCCAAGTCGTGTTCCAGGGTCGGCCGCGCCACCAGCGGGTCGTCCAGTTGGTCCATCCATAAACTGATGTTGCGCCATGCCGGCATGCCAAGCTCCCCAACCACGTTTCGATGGGGCTGATCCTAGGGCCGGCGGTTATTCGTTGTCTTGCGCGCGTGCACGCAGGGAAATTTGTTTGACGTAGGCCTTGGGCGACTGGCCGGTGTGCTGGCGGAAGGCACTGTAGAACGCCGACAGCGAATTGAAACCGGCGGCAAAGGCCAGGTCGTCTACCTTGATCGGCGGGCGCGCGTTATCCAGCGCGGCGAGCAAATGCTGCAGGCGCGCCTGGTTGACGTAGCGATAGAAGCTTTGACCCAGCACTTGGTTGAGCAGGTAGGAAATCTGATTGCGGCTGTAACCGCACTCCTTGGCGACTCGCTGCAGGTCCAGTTCCGGGTCCAGATAAGGCTGCTTACGTTCGAAATACTGCTGCAGGTCATTGGCCATATGCCCCAATTGCTGGGGCGACAGGCCCAGGCGGCTGACGCTGGGGCGTTGGGCCTGGGACGGTTGTTCGTGCACCAGTGACGCGTATTCATTGACGCGCCAGATCAACCCATCGCGCACGGTGATGGCCTCGCTGGTACGGAATGACACCAGCCCATGGCCACCACGCAGAGTGATGCGGTACTGGATAAAGGCGGTATCTCCGTCGGCGCGGATGCGGTCGGTGTGTTCAATCGCTTCGTCAGCTTCGCGTGGCATGCTGGCTTGCAGGTAATCGCGCAGCTCGGCGTAACCGACTACGCGGTTCTGGAAAAAGTCGTGGTACTGGATGTCCGGGTGGTAGTAGGACATCACCCCGTCCAGATCGCGATGGCGCCAGCACAGGTGATGGCGTAATACCAGGTCGCCCGTGGCTTGGGTATGCAGGCAATCATCGTCGGGAGCGATGTCAGGCATGGTGAGCTCTGCAGCGGGAAAACCGTGGAGATTGCCGAAATTCGGTGGTGCGTTCAATGGCCAGGTGCAACTTCGGACTAATGGCCACTTGCCCATTTCTGAGCAGGACATGACCCACATCAACCGTTAGGAAAACAACCGCCGAACGGGATGAAAAAAGTCACCTCCGGTTAAGAGCGAATGCTATTTTTAAGCTCTACAACGCCAAGACCAGTGACGGTCATGGCCCCCTGCCGCGAGCTAAAGGAAGCGCTCAATGAACAAGGTGGGCAACATGAATAAAGTGACGTTCCCCAACGCCTGCCAGCTGATGCGCTGGCATTTTCATCCAATGGGCTTCGAGGGCAGCATGGACGCGCCCGGCAGCATGATCGCCCGCCTGTTTGACCGCGTCAGCGGCGAAACCCTGATTGCCATCGCCGGCATCCCTTGTGCCACGGTCATGAATGCCGCTGACGTAGAGCGGATTATCGAGGCGGTGGAGGATGAACTGGCGTCGTTTGTGCCACCGCTGTCACTGCGGGCCTGAGCGATCAGCCATCAGCCGCGCTGATCGTCAAAAAACGCTTTCTTTCCATCTACATGCTCCGAGGCCTTCGGCATATTCACGGCCTGGCCTTCGGGCTTCTCCACATACCAATAGCAATGGCTGACCGCCCGGGTAATGCCGACGTAAGCCAGGCGCAGCGCTTCGTCTTTTTGTGCCGTGTCATAGGGTTCGCTGTCGCCAGACTTGCCCAGACCGGCCATGCGATAGACCTGGTTTTTGTAGGGGGAACGGGTGAGGTGTTGGCAATCCCCAAGCAGGAACACGGCGTCCGCCTGTAAGCCTTTGGCACTGTGATAGGTCAGCTGTTTCAGCCTGCGAGCTTGAATCGGCAAATTAGAATCCACATTAACTACAGACTGAATACGCTCTTGAATCAGTAACTTATCGCTACTTTTTCGATACAGCATTAACACCGATTCGCCCTTCTGATAATGCTCCAGCAACTGACGGCCCAGCGCCGCGTCGTCACGCTCCAGCACCTTGACCGGCTGCAACGCCTTGGGCACGCCGCTGGCTTTTGCCTTCTTTCCGGGGATCGCCGGCGCGGTGCGCACGATGTGCTCGGCAGCATCGATAATGTGTTGGTGGCTGCGGTAATTCTCGCCCAGCATCACCCGCGTGGTGCTCGGCGACGGGAATTCCTGATTGAACTCCATGAAATACTTGGGTGAACTGCCCCGCCAGCCATAGATCGATTGCCAGTCATCGCCCACACACAACAGCGAAGAATGCTGGGCACCACGGCCCACGTGCATCGCGGGGCCACGGCTACGGATTTCTCGCAGGCTGGCGCGGATCCACGAGACAATCTGCGGCGACACGTCCTGGAACTCATCGATCATCAGATGCGACAGCGGCCGTAACAGCGGGTCGCTAAGCAGCTTGAGGTTTTCGGGAGTGTTTTCACCGAACAGCGAGAACATGCGGTTGTAGGTCATGATCGGCGGTGACTGGTCAAGCAGATGGTCTTCCAGGGCCTTCCAGAAAATGCTCAGCGCCTCGAAGAAGAAGCGGTCCGGATCGTCCTTGGCGAAAGTCATCTGACCCACGGCGGTCGGAACGTCCAACCCAAGGTTTTCGATAAAGCCGGCCGCCATGACAAAACTGTCGAGCAACGGGGCACCAGCCAGTTCACCTTTAACCTTGTAATCAAACCCGGGGCCGGAGGACGCATCCCCAGCCAAGCTGCTTAAAAGGCGCTTGGATGATTCATAATTATCCAACCAAATTAGAGGCTTACGACAGAAAGCTTGAAACAAGGTTCGCTTCACTGCCCACTCCGCACGCAGTGACAGCTTGGCGTTGGGCCGACTGAGCTGGGCGTTTTCCCGCGAATCGAAACCCAGCACTACCCACGCGTCCAGCTCAGGGATATAGCCATGGCAATGGAACTGCGCGCCATTGATCTCAATGGTCTTGCGACTAGGCTCAATGCCTTTGATCGGCCAGGCACCTGCGCGAAACCATAGATCTTCGATTGCATCGCACAGCTCTTCATCTCGTTTAGCAGCCAGTTCGGTCACCGCCACGCGCTTTTGCACATCCGGGTGGTCACGTTCCAGCTCCTTGAGCTGCAAGCCATGCCGAGCCAGGGGCGCGATCAACGCTTGAAAGCGCGGGTGCTGCCCGTAAAGTCGGTGGTAGCAGGCATTCATTTGTTGGCGCTGGGCGTCGTTGATGCGCAGGTCGAACGGATTACTGTCGGCATCCTCGAAACCTGAACTCAGGTTCTCAAACGCTTGCAGGCGCTCAAAACCCGGCAGGCTGCGGACCATCGGCAGGATGCGCGAGTGAAAGGTGCGCACTACCGCCTGGGCTTCTTTCATGCCAAGCGGTCGACCCCACAAGCTGAGAATATCCATAAGCTTGTTGATGAAATCCTTGCGCGACTCGCGGGTGAAGGTCACCACGGTCATCGAACTCAATTCAAAGCCCAGGTAATGGGTAAGCAACAATATGCGCAGGACCAGCGAGGTGGACTTACCCGCACCGGCCCCGGCGATCACTGAGGTGGACGGCGTGTCACTGAAGATCATCTTCCATTGCGCCGCACTGGGCTGGGCATGGGCCGGCAGCAAGCGAGCCACGTCGGCCTTGATGCGTTTCTTCACGTCCGCCGTCAAGGGCAATCGCCAATCATCGAACAAACTGTCATCGACACCGGGCGCACGATGCTCTTCGGGACGAAAGTCGCGTATCAACAGGACTTGTCGACCTTCCTCGATACCATCGGCCTTGCCCTCACGATAGCCATACTCCACACCCGCTTCGTGACCGCTGCGAAAACCATCGGCCTGACCGTGCAACCAGGAAAACCGGTGCTGTGCGCGCAAACGGGTCAAGCCATGGCCAAACAGGCGTGCAGCCAGGCGTTTCAACAGAGGCATTTGCGCCAATGGGAGCAGTTCGGGGGGCAGATCAGGCTTTTGTTGCGGCACGCGGACTCCTGCGGTGAGCTGGTTTGTGACAAGTGCGCCATGGTCGCCGGAATCGGCGCTCAGTTCCAGGCAATTGCTTTGCTGTCATGCAGTTAGCCGATGAAGTGAAAGTCAAAACACCGCTAACCAATCGCTTTACCTGATAGGAATCAGGCATTTTTTACGCTTTTTATCGATCATGGCCTACGGGATCATAAGCGCCATCAACAGGAGACGATCATGCTTGAACTTCGACCTTTCAACTCCCTGGGCGGCGCCCACCATGGCTGGCTTGATGCCCATCACCACTTCTCGTTCGCCGAATACCACGACCCCAAGCGCATGCACTGGGGCAACCTTCGCGTGTGGAACGACGACATTATCGCGCCAGGTACGGGCTTTCCACAGCATCCGCACCGTGACATGGAAATCATCACCTATGTGCGCGAAGGCGCCATCAGTCACGCCGACAACCTGGGCAATAAGGGCCGGACTGAAGCCGGCGACGTGCAGGTTATGAGCGCAGGCACTGGGATCGCCCATAGCGAATACAACCTGGAAGCGACGCCGACAAAGATTTTTCAAATCTGGATCATCCCGAACGAGGCTGGTTTGCCGCCCTCCTGGGGCGCAAAGCCATTTCCGAAAGGTGACCGCGAAGGGTTTGTCACCCTGGCCAGTGGCAAAGCCGGTGACAGCGAAAGCCTGCGCATTCGGGCTGATGCGCGCTTGGTGGCAGCCAACCTGAAAGCCGGGGAAACGGCAGAGTATCGCTTGGACAGTGGCCGCCGTGCCTATCTGGTGCCAGCCACGGGAGTGATTGAAGTCAATGGCTTGCGTGCGCAAGCGCGGGACGGTGTTGCGATTGAAGATGAGCGGGTGTTGCGGGTCATGGCGATTGAAGACAGCGAGATCGTACTGGTCGATCTGGCCTGAGCTGAGTCTTCATCCCGATAAATGTGGGAGGTGGAATGTCCCCTCCCACATGGTTTTCGGTGTTACTGGGAAATGGCGCCGTCTACCAGTACCTGGGCCTCTTCTACCAGCTGTTTGAGGTGATCTTCGCCGATGAAGCTCTCTGCGTAGATCTTGTAGATGTCTTCGGTACCCGATGGCCGTGCAGCGAACCAGCCGTTTTCGGTCATTACTTTCAGACCGCCAATGGCTTGATCGTTGCCCGGCGCGTGGCTGAGGATCTGCTGGATGCTTTCCCCAGCCAGTTCGGTGGAGGTCACCTGCTGTGGGGACAGCTTGCCCAGCAAAGCCTTCTGCGCCGGGGTGGCCTTGGCGTCGACGCGAATGGCGAACGGCTCGCCAAGGGCGTCAGTCAAACCACGGTAGATCTGGCTCGGGTCCTGGCCTTTGCGCGAGGTCATTTCCGCAGCCAGTAGCGCTGGGATCAGACCGTCTTTGTCGGTGCTCCACACCGTACCGTCTTTGCGCAGGAACGACGCACCGGCGCTTTCTTCGCCGCCAAAACCCAGCGACCCTTCGAACAAGCCATCGGCAAACCACTTGAAGCCTACCGGCACTTCATACAGCCGACGACCAATGCGCGCGGCCACACGATCAATCAGGCCGCTGCTGACCACGGTCTTGCCCACGGCTGCATCCGCGCGCCAGTCGGGACGGTTCTGGAACAGATAATCGATGGACACGGCCAGGTAGTTATTCGGCGCCAACAGGCCGCCGGACGGGGTAACAATACCGTGGCGGTCGTGGTCCGGGTCGCAGGCGAAAGCGACGTCGAAACGTTCCTTGAGCCCGATCAAACCCTGCATGGCGTAGCTGGAGGACGGATCCATGCGGATCTGGCCGTCCCAGTCGACGCTCATGAAGCGGAAGGTGGAATCGACTTCAGTGTTCACCACGTCCAGGTTCAGGCGGTAGTGCTCGGCAATCGCCGACCAATAGCGCACTCCTGCTCCGCCCAATGGATCCACGCCCAGGCGCAGATCAGCGCTGCGGATAGCGTCCATGTCGATCACATTGACCAAGTCGGCCACGTAGCTGTTGAGGTAGTCGTGACGATGGGTGGTGTCAGCCTTGAGTGCCTGGGCGTGGGTGATGCGTTTGACCCCGGCCAGCTTATTGGCCAGCAACTCGTTGGATTTGGCTTCGATCCACTTGGTGACGTGGGTGTCAGCCGGGCCACCGTTGGGCGGGTTGTACTTGTAACCACCACTTTGCGGCGGGTTGTGGGACGGCGTAATGACGATGCCGTCCGCCAGCCCGCTGGTACGGCCACGGTTGTAGCAGATGATGGCGTGGGAAATCGCCGGGGTCGGCGTGTATTCATCACCCTCCGCCAGCATTACATGGACGCCGTTGGCCGCCAGGACTTCCAAAGCGCTCGCGCCGGCAGGGGTCGACAGCGCATGGGTGTCGAGCCCGACAAACAGCGGACCGTTGATGCCTTGGGCTTCGCGGTACAGGCAGATGGCCTGACTGATGGCGAGTACGTGCCATTCGTTAAAGCTCAGCTCGAAGGAGCTACCACGGTGCCCCGAAGTACCGAAGGCCACACGTTGGGTGGAGATCGCTGCATCAGGCTGGCCGGTGTAATAGGCCGTAACCAGTCGCGGGATATCCACCAGCAACTGGGCCGGCGCCGGTTTGCCCGCAAAAGGACTGATTGTCATGCATAAACCTCGGATAGAAGGATCTGGAAAAATGGCAGTTTACTGAGAGTTCGACTACGGCGCGACGGTATCGATCCTACAACCGTAAGAGAAATTTCACCCAGTCTGCGCCTGCCGCAGTGCGTCACTCAACGCTGCCAGTGCAATATCCAGATTAGGCTGCCCGTGAAAGGTGTGACTCAAGCGCAGGTTTTGTTGATGCAGCCCGCTGACACTGAACAACTCGCCGGGCGAGATCACTACCTGCCGTCCCAGCAACCGCTGGAATGCCTGACGCATGTCCACCGCACGGCTGGAGGCCAGCCAAAAGGCGGCACCGGCGGCAGGCATTCGATAGGTCACCTGGTCGCCCAAGTGCTGCTCCAGGCGCTGACTCATTTGCACGGCCTGCTCGCTCAGCTGCTGGCGCAGTACGCGCAGGTGCTGGTCCAGTCGCCCGCTTTGGTACAGGCGGGCAATCGCTCGCTGACGGATCGACGATAAGCGGAATGAGCGCAACAAGAATTGGCGCTGTAACTCGTTGCTCATGCGTCGGGACAGCAGATACCCATAAGGAGCTTCAGAACCAAGCACCTTCTCGAACGAAGAAAATACAATCAGCCGCTCAGGGTTCACTAATTCGCGCAATGCCGTGTGCGGCGCTTCGAAACCCAGCTCACCGAAGGTGTCGTTTTCCAGCAACCAGCAACCGTGTTGTTCCAGCAGTTGTGCAACGTAAAGACGCTCGTCAATGGACATAGCCACCCCTGACGGCAGGCTGACCGAAGACGAGAGCAACACCAACTGCACCGACTCATCGCGTAGCAGTCTGGCCAACGTGTTCCGGTCAATACCGCCCTCCTTCGTCCAGGGCAACTCGATGATGCGCACCCCAGCCCCCTGCAACAACCGCAGGATCACCCAATCACAGGGTGACTCCACGATGACGGTAGTGCCCCGCAGGCCCAGCACTTCGATCAGAATATCCAGCACACCACGAAGGTCGGCACCGATATACACATCGTCGGCATGCCAGCAGCGCGTAGCTGAAGAGGTATAACGTGCCGCCAGCGCCGCACGTAACTCCCACACACCACATGGCTGGGACCATGGCTGCAACTGCGGCGGATACTGGCGCACCAACTCCCGCTCGAGTCGCAGCAGCGTTTCATCCAGCGCCCCCAGCAAGGCCGGCTCGTCACCACTGAAGACCGCCATGCCAGGGCGCCGAGCGGCAGCGTACAAGCGGTCGAGCAAATCCCCTCCCGCCCACGGCATCGGGTTTGCGGACATTGGCCAGGCGTAATAACCGGACTTGGCCACCGAATAGACCCTGCCCTCCTTCTCCAGCAGTGCATAGGCATACTGAATCGTCGAAATCGACACATTCAGGCGCCCGGCCAACTGCCGCAGGGACGGCAGTTTTACCCGGGTGTCGGTGCTGACTTCGTTGATCAGACTGATCATGTAGCGATAGACCGCCTGATACGCGAAATCCGCCTGACGCTCGCCACGCAGCGTCATCGACCGAACAATGGCACGGCCTGAGCCGCACTTTGGACGGCACCGTCTTGACGTACGTCTTTCGCACTGACCACCTGCCGTTTGCGGTACAGATGCTGCAACAAGGGCAAGGGCAAGCCGCTGGTGTCCATTACCCACTGCTGCAGCATCTCGGCGCAGGGCTTGCCTTGCAGGACTTTGTGCAATTCGGGCAGTGCCACCAGCATGCCCGGATGGCATTGGCGCAAGTAACCCTCCAAGCGCTGGCCGTGATCAAGAAAGGGAGAGAACAGCATGCAGATCAGCTGAGTTTCATCCAGGCCAAAAAATTGCTGGGCGTAGGTGCTCGACAGCATCCGCCCTTCAGGGGTCCCGGCCTGAGCCAGCACATCTTCGGGCATACGCAGGCGACGCATGTAGGCATCGGCCGGTTGGATAAAACCGTCGACACCGTCTTCATAATCCAGTTCATGCAGAAACTCGGCCTGCAGCCCGCGCAGATGCGCCATCAGCAACGGATTGGAATAGGCCGGATGGCTGAAGTGAAAGCCCAGCGGGTCTGGAACGTAAGCCATGAACTCAGTCAACAGGGGGGCAGACGCCATGTCGACATCTTCCAGCAGATCGGCGATGCCGATGTAGGCCAAGTGACGGTGCCCGGCTTTGCTGGGATTATCGTTGGCGGTGTATTCCTCACCGAATACATCACGGTAGTAACCGGTGCTGCACTCGTCCATGCGCGCAAACAGCGCGTTGAGCGACAGCGAGCTGCTCTTGGGAACAGCGATACCCGCACTTTGAGCAGTTTGCTTGAACCAGGCTAAAAACTGACTCTGCTTACGCGGTGAATCACCGCTGACCAGCGCATGGACGCCGCCGTTGTAAGTGGTGACGCGCTGGTAAAAATCACCGACCGCCAAGTAAGTGTCGTTGCACAACGTAGCGCGACAGTCTCCGGCACTCACGTGGCCCACCATCAACATATTGCGCTGGCTGACCTCCCGCCCGATCGCTGACGCGGGGCGCAGGTGGTTGAAGGGCTGCACTTCCCGATTTTCCACCATCAATAACTCCACGCGCGGGTCGTCGTGGAGAAACAGCCGGCCGTAGCCGCGATTGAGGGTATCGAGTTGGCCCTCGGTCATGCCTGCGTGCCGTAACGTCGCGACCCTGAGGTGAAAGGTACGGGGTGCCCGACCGGCAATGGTCAACTGGGCGGCGCGCAGCAATGCCAGGGAGTAACTGCTGACTTCACCGCCACCATGGGCCACCAGCACTTTGAAATCCCCAACCTGCTCCATGCCCCCTGCTGCAACAACGATTCGCTGCACCAATAACTGCAGGGCGGTACGGCCTGCGCGAGTAAAGTGCCCAATCAAACGTTGCAAAACTTGCTGGTAGACATGATTCATAGCCTGTTCGTGAATAGTGCTCATAGTTCTACTACCTGAGTTGAAATATCAGTTTCAAGCAACTGCTGACAGTGTTTGCTCGACCTATTTTGCGTGTAGGAAAATCGCGCACCGCATTGTGCGCCGATGATTAAACACTAGCACCGCGCAACAAAACGACAGGGATCGCCAGGGGTTTATCCCTCACCCTTAAAAACCCATAACCAAATGAATTTAAAGGGAAATCCAGAAAAACAAACTAGACTTAGGACTCTTCCGACAAGTTCCTACACATTTTTAATCAGCCTTTTAAAGAGGCGTCCGACAAATAGACTCAAACAACTTTCCCTTTTGCAGGGCAGGTACGACTTATGAAGGCTCCTTCCGTCACGAGCCCGTGTGCGCGCCACACTCATAGTTCGAATAAGTATCTGCAGAGTTTTCATAGATTCAATCATTGCTCAATCCTTGAGATGAAAGTGAAGACGCAATTATCAAGGCTGGAATAATGATTAATAGATACAGAAGCCCGCCTAAAACCAGTTCAGATGAGCGCGGGATGTCGCGTACGGGACGCACAAACAACAACGCCGCACTGGGATTCAGCGCGGCGTCAGGGAGGAAGAGCAGGATTTGGGGGCTAAAGTGCCGAATCGGCACCTTCTGGGGCGAGCGGGTTAAGCCCTGTCAAATGGCGTATTTGCCCCATTCACTCAGGCACCGGAACACTCATTTACGAATACTCCTACAGCTCAAACAGCCGCAACCTGCAAAGCAACTCGCTCGCGGCACGGGCATTCGTCCATATAACGGTGCGCTTCCACGAACTGGTTGAACGGAAACACCGTGGTTTTCAGTGGAAGCAGCACGCGGTCGGCGGTGAGTTGGTTGATATCACGCAACGCACGCTGCAATGCCACCTGGTCCTGAATGATGCCCAGCTCCGGTTTACCGGTGAAATTACCGATGCAGTGCACGAAGAACTGAATGTTCTTCTGGAACGCCGCACACGCTGGGAATGGCGTCTGGTTGCCGCCCTGCAAGCCATACAGCACCAAGCTGCCACGGGGCGCCAGCACATCGCCGAGCAATGACATCTGCGGGCCACCCAAGCCATCGAACACCACGTCAACGCCACGGTTGTCGGTGAACTTGTTGATTTGCATCAGCAGGTCCTGCTCTTCGGTGACGATCACCTTCTCGGCCCCGAGGGACAGCAGGTACTCACGCTCAGCGCTGTCCTTGGTTGCGGCAATCACCCGCACACCCAGGGCCTTACCCAGCTGGACAAAGGAAGGGCCGGCGCAATGGCTCGCATCGGTGACCAGGGCAAATTGCCCCGGTTTGACCCGAGCCAGATCCATATAAGCAAAGTAAGCAATCAACAGCGGCGTGTAATGCACGCTTGCTTCAATAGGGCTCAGCACGTCCGGATAGCGAGTCAGGGCTGAACGGGGCATGACGATTTGTTCGCCATACACCGGGTAATCATTGGGGCTCTCGGCCGGAAAACTGGCCACCTTATCGCCCACAACCAAGTCGTCCACGCCCTCGCCAAGGGCGACGACCACCCCAGCCATCTCGTGGCCAAGGCCAGATGGAAGACGGGCGTGGGAAGACGCCAGGTTCTGGCGCCACAAAATGTCATACCAACTGATGCCAATCGCCTCGACACGCACCTGCACTTCGCCCGGTGCAGGCTGCGCGGCTGCATGCTCTTCGCATTTGAGCACCTCGGCCGGACCAAACTTGTGAAAACGGATCGTGCGGGACATCGCAAACCTCGTCAAAGTAACCTCTAATGCCATGAACTTTATCTGGGCTTTGCGGGTAAGACCACAGGTCGCCATTAATAGTCGACATGCCTGTCATCGATTCCACGCCTGAGGAATAGACCCCAACTATCGTAGGAAAACTCAATTATCCTGTGCAGAGTACCAGCCTTTCCCCGTAAGATTAATGCTGGTCATCGTTTCCATGTGGCCGCTCACGTCAAGCTAGCTGACTCTTCCAGGACACAAGATGAACCGTAACGACCTGCGTCGTGTCGACCTTAACCTCTTGATCGTATTCGAAACCTTGATGCATGAGCGCAGCGTGACCCGTGCCGCCGAGAAACTCTTTCTCGGCCAGCCAGCCATCAGCGCGGCATTGTCGCGGCTGCGTGGTCTGTTTGACGACCCGCTGTTTGTACGCACCGGGCGCAGCATGGAGCCATCGGCCCGAGCGGTGGAAATCTTCGCCCTGCTCTCGCCGGCCCTCGACTCAATCTCAACCGCCGTCAGCCGCGCCGCCGAGTTCGACCCGGCAACCAGCACCGCCGTGTTCCGCATCGGCCTGTCCGACGATGTCGAATTCGCCCTACTGCCTCAACTGCTCAAACGCCTGCGAGCTGAAGCGCCAGGCATCGTGCTGGTGGTGCGTCGCGTCAACTACATCCTGATGCCGGGCCTGCTGGCCTCTGGCGAAATCTCCATCGGCGTCAGCTACACCGCCGACCTGCCGGCCAACGCCAAGCGCAAAGTGTTGCGCCGCAGCCTGCCCAAACTACTGCGCGCCGACAGCGTACCCGGCTCCCTGAGCCTGGACGACTTCTGCGCCCGCCCCCATGCCTTGGTATCGTTTGCCGGTGACTTGAGCGGGTTTATCGATGAAGAGCTGGAAAAGCTCGACCGCAAGCGCCATGTGGTGCTTGCCGTGCCGCAGTTCAACGGTCTGGGCACCCTGCTGGCGGGCACCGATATCCTCGCGACCGTACCGGATTATGCGGCTGAAGCGCTGACATCCGCCGGCGGCTTGCGCGCCGAAGACCCACCGTTGCCGGTGCGCTCGTTTGAACTGCACATGGCGTGGCGTGGGTCGCAGGACAATGATCCGGGGGAGCGGTGGTTGCGGTCGCGGATACAGATGTTTTTTGGCGACCCTGAGAGTCTTTAGGCGTCGTCTGGCAGGCTGCTCGGCCGATCAACCCTACCTCCATGCTCACGTCCTTTCAGCGTATGAGGCCAAAGTACGACACCACACTCCACCGAGTTCGCGCTGCGCACTGGACCATTGCCCATGAGCATTTGGCAGTCACAGCGCCACGGCGTCGGGCATGGCGATACGGGTGCGCCGCTCATTCAGGGCAAATACCGTCATCGCCAGCGCCGCAATCGCGCCGGGGATGGCGAAGGCCATGAAATTCAGTTGCAGAGGCAGTTCGATCGCCATCAGCGCGCCGCCTAACAGCGGGCCGACAATCGCGCCATTTCGACCGATGCCGGACGCCCAGCCCAGGCCTGTGGCGCGAATCGACAAGCCGTAGAGCTGCGCAGCCCCCGCGTACAGCAGGATCTGCGTACCAATGGTGGTGGCACCCGCGACGAAGATCAGCAGGTACAGGACCGGCATCGGGCTGTTAATGCCCAGCAGGCTGATCGAGACCATGGCGGCGGCGAAGAAGCAGATCACAACTTTCACCAGGTTCAGGCGGTCGCCCAAACGGCCGCCGAGCAGCGCCCCGGCCATGCCGCCCAGGTTCAGCGCGATCAGGAACGACAGGCTCGATCCCAGGCTGTAACCGGCGCCGGCCATCAGCTTGGGCAGCCACGAACTCAATGCATAGACCATCAGCAGGCAACAGAAAAACGCGACCCAGATCATCGCCGTACGCACCGCCAGGTCATGGCGGAACAGCTCCACCACCGAGGCGCCTTTACCTTTGCTGTCGGCGATCACCAGCGCATCTTCGACCTCGATCCTGGTACCTGGCGACAACCGATTAAGCAGCGCGCGAGCCCTGTCTTGTTGGCCCTGGCGGATCAGGAAGCCGATGGATTCAGGCAGCCAGTAAACAATCAGTGGCAACAGCAGCAGCGGAATCACCGCCACAAAAAACATCGACTGCCAACCATAGGCCGGCAGCATGAAAATCCCAACGCTGGCGGCGAGCATGCCGCCCAGGGAATAGCCGCTGAACATGAAGGCCATCAGGGTGCTGCGGAATTTCTTCGGCGCGTATTCGTTGATCAGCGCCGCCGCGTTGGGCATCAACCCGCCGCAGCCGAGCCCGGCGATGAAACGGCAGATACCGAACTCGGTTGGGCTGCTGGCAAAGCCATTGGTCACGGTGGCCAGACTGAACAGGGTGAAACAGAACACGATGCCTTTCTTGCGCCCGAAACGGTCCGCCAGGGTGCCGAAAATCAGCGCACCGAACATCATGCCGAACAGCGCATAGCTGCCCAGGGCGCCAGCCTGCAACGGCGTCAGCCCCCACTCGCGCATGATTGACGGCAGGACCACGCCGTAGATAAACAAGTCATAGCCGTCAAAGATCAACAGCAAGGCACACAGGCTCACGATCAACCAGTGGAAGCGGTTGAATGGGGCATTATCGATAATCGAATGGACATCATGGCTACGCATGGCAGTGCTCTCTTTATTGTTGTTGTGAGTCAGTGTCAGCAGATGGAAAAAGCCTTAGCCGAGGTCGCCGCCGCCCACCGGCAAGGTCACGCCGGTGATGTAGGAGGCCTCGTCGCAGGCCAGGAACAGAATCGCGCCAGCTTGTTCGTCGATGCTGCCGTAGCGTTTCATCGGGCTGCTGTCGAGGGTCTGGTCGACGATCTGCTGGTACCACACGCGCTCCTGCTCGCTCTGCGGCTGGCTGTTGCGCGGGATGCGCCGTGGCGGTGCCTCGGTCCCGCCGGGCGCGGTGGCGTTGACCCGAATCCCGCTGCCGGCAGTCTCCAGGGCCAGGCAGGCCGTCAAGGCATTCACGCCGCCCTTGGCCGCGCCGTACGGCACGCGATTGACCCCACGCGTAGCCACGGAAGACACGTTGACGATGGCGCCTTCGCCCTGCTCCAGCATGTAGGGCAGCACGCAATGGCAGCACCACAACGTAGGGAACAGCGAGCGGCGCACTTCGGCCTCGATTTCGGCCTCGGCGTAATGCTCGAAAGGCTTGGCCCAGATGGTCCCGCCGACGTTATTGACCAGCACGTCGATGCGACCGAAACGGGCCGTGGCGGCGGCCATCACCCGCGCGCACTCGCTGTATTGTTCCAGGTCGGCGGTCAGCAGCAGCGCTCGCTCATGCTGCAATTCATGCACAAGCTCGGAGCGATCCACCGCGACCAGCCATGCGCCCTCCTCCAGCAAGCGCTCGGCGACACGCCGACCGATCCCTTGGGCAGCGCCGGTGACCAGCGCGACCTTGTTGTTAAACCGTTGAGTCATGGGGCAGTCCTCAGGCGGCATCGCACGTGGCGACCGCGTTAGGGGTGAATTTCTCGTAATGGAAGCTGGCCGGTGTCACGCCCTGCTGCTTGAAGTGCTCGCGCACCGCATCGACCATCGGCGGCGGGCCGCACAGGTACACGTCGACATCGCCGCCATTAAGGGCTTCGTCGGCCATGTGCTGAGTCACATAGCCCTGGCGCGGGTGAGTGGTGTGCGGATCAGCCACGCAGGTCACCAGGTTGAAGTCGGGCAAACGCGCGGTAAAAGCCTGCAACGCTTCGACCATCACCAGGTCCTGATCCCGCGTTACGCCGTAGATCAACCGGATCGGGCGGGTTTCCTGGCGCTGCGCGAGCACTTCAAGCATCGACAGGAACGGCGCCAGGCCGGTACCACCGGCCAGTAACAGCAGCGGCCGCACCACCTCACGCAGGTAGAAACTCCCCAGCGGGCCGGTGATCGCCACGCTGTCGCCCGGCTGGGCGCGCTCGAGCCAGCTGCTCATCAACCCGCCGGGCACGTGCTTGATCAGGAAGCTGGCGCGCGTGTCGCCCGGGCGACTGCTGAAGGAGTAAGCGCGTGTCTGCCCACTGTCGGGCACGCTGATATTCACGTACTGGCCGGGCAGGAATACCGGCGCCTGGTCCAGCTCGAAACTCGCCTCCAGCGCGGCATCGGCATGTCGGGTGATGCCGGCCAGCGTCGCGGCGAAGTGCGTGCTGCCGGTCTTGCAGGCGCTGGACGGCACCGGCACAGCGATCACGCAGTCGGACTGCGGCACCATCTGGCAGGTCAGTACCTGGCGCGCCTGCGCTTCGTCGGCGCTCAGGGCGTCGTCGATATAGTCGTCGCCCAAGTCGTAGGCGCCGGTTTCACAGCGGCATTTGCAGGTTCCGCATACACCGTCCGAGCAGTCCATGGGCAGGTTGATGCGTTGGCGGAAGGCGGCATCGAGCACCTTTTCCCCCACCTTGCAGTCGATGAAGCGGGTCACCCCATCCTCGAAGTTCAGGGCGATGGCATACGTCATGGCGGTGTCCTCAGATGTGGTAGATGTCGATGACCTGGTGGATGTAGTCGTTTTTCAGCACTACCTTCTTGCGCGTGATCAGCGGCTGCTCGGCACGGATGTCGAGGCGATAGAAGGAGGTACCGAAATAACTGTCGGTGGTTTTGTAGCGGTGGCTGAGGGTGTGCCAGTTGAAACGCAGGTCCACCTGCACGCCGTCGTCGGCCAGCACTTCGAGGTTGCACAGCATGTGGACGGTGCGCGGCTCGGGCGTGCTGGCGCTGGAGCGCTCGGTCTTGATGCGGAAGATACGGTCTTCCAGGCCGTCACGGTTGGGGTAGTAGATCAGCGAGATTTCGCGCTGCGGGTCTTCGGTGAGGGTGTCGTGATCGTCCCAGGCGGGCATCCAGAACTCGGCCTTGGGCGAATAGCAGGCCAGCCAGTCATCCCATTGGCGGTCGTCGAGCAGGCGCGCTTCACGGTAGAGAAAATCCAGCAGGTGGTCACGGCCAAGGCTCATGGCTGCACCTCGCGGTCGCTGGCAATCAGCCCTTGCTGTTCGCGCTCGATCGCACGCTGCAGGCTTTGGGCCCAGTGCGCATGCTGGCGCACAAACAAGCCCTCGTCCTCGGTCTTGACCCCGCTGAGCTGCGGTTGCATGCCCATGGCCAAGGCATTTTCGTCCGCGCCTTCGACCCACTGCCTGGCGCCACGGCTCAAGTCATTCCACAGGGTGCTCGCGCCCTGGTAACCGGTCTGGCAGGCGCGGAATTCCTCGAGGTCATCCGGGGTGCCCATGCCGCTGACGTTGAAGAAGTCTTCGTACTGGCGAATCCGCGTGGCGCGCTCCTGGGCGTTTTCGCCGATGGGCGCCATGCAATAGATTGTCACTTCGGTTTTATCCACGGCGAGGGGGCGCACCACGCGGATCTGGGTCGAGAACTGGTCCATCAGGTACACATTGGGGTAGAGGCAGAGGTTGCGGGTCTGGTCGACGATAAAGTCGGCGCGCGCCTGGCCCAGGCGTTCGGCCAAGGCCTCCCGGTGAGCGTGCACCGGGCGCACTTCGGGGTTGAGCAGGCGCGTCCACAGCAGGATATGCCCGTGGTCGAAGGCGTAGACGCCGCCCAGGCTTTTCGACCAGCCATTGGCGTCGACGGTGCGCGTGCCTTCGGCTTCGTAGTTGCGCCGGCCCATGGTCGCCGAGTAGTTCCAGTGCACGGAGCTGACGTGGTAACCGTCGGCGCCATTTTCGATTTGCAGCTTCCAGTTGCCGTCATAGACATAGGATGAGCTGCCGCGCAGCACCTCCAGGCCCAAAGGAGCCTGGTCGACCATCTGGTCGATGATGACGCGGGTTTCGCCCAGGTAGTCGCTGAGTTCCGGCACCGCATCGCTGAGGCTGCCGAACAGGAAACCGCGGTAGTTTTCAAAGCGCGCCAGGCGCTTGAGGTCATGGGAGCCGTCGCAGTCGAAACTGTCCGGGTAGGCGCCGGTCTTCGCGTCCTTTACCTTGAGCAGCTTGCCGGCGTTGCTGAACGTCCAGCCATGGAAGGGGCAAGTGAACGAGCCCTTGTTGCCTTGTTTGCGCCGGCACAGCATGGCGCCGCGATGCGCGCAGGCGTTGACCAGGCCATGCAGCGCGCCGTGTTTGTCACGGGTGATGACCACCGGCTGGCGGCCGATCCAGGTGGTGAAGTAATCGTTGATCTCCGGCACCTGGCTTTCATGGGCCAGGTAGATCCAGCCGCCTTCGAAGATGTGTTTCATCTCCAGGGCAAACAGGTCGGGGTCGGTAAAGATGTCGCGGCGGCAGCGGAACACCCCAGTGGCGGGGTCTTCCTGTACGGACTCGCGCAATTGGCAGGCGAGTCGGTCGAGTGTACTGATCATGGGGCGGGCCCTCCGTTGTTCTTGTATCAGGCACCCTCACCGTACATGTTCGCCCTGCGCGTCAATATCCGCTGCCTGCACATCGCTATCCGCCAGGCGCACGTCGCTTAACGATGGCGTTTCCAGGTCTGCGACGGCAGTTCGCCGAAGCGTTTGCGGTAGGCCTCGGAAAACCGCCCCAGGTGCATGAAGCCATGGTCCAAAGCCACCTCGGTCACGCTGCGCGTGCTGCTCAGTTGCAAGCGTGTGTGCACCCGTTCGAGCTTGCAGCGGCGTACATAGTCTCGCGGTGACAGCCCCACCTGGCGCGCAAACAGGCTGTACAGCGAACGCTCGCTGACGTTGGCCACGGCCATCAACTGCTCGACGCTGATGTCATCGCCCAGGTGCTGCTGGATAAATTCGCGCACCGCTTCAAACCCACCGCCGTGGGCAGCCTGGGGGATCACCCGCAACACGTTGCTGCCCAGCAATGCCAGTAGCTTGTTGGCCAAGATGCGTTCGTACAGGCCCTGCATGTGGGGCTCGGCAGCGTTTTCCGCCTCATGACAGATCAGCCCGAGCAACGGCAGGAAGCCGCCCATTTCACTGAGCGCGTGGCGGGCCGTCGCGAAGCGGATACCCACCTGCGGCAGGCTCCAGTGCTGCTCCAGGCAGGCGTTTTCCAGCAGGCGCACCGGCAGTTTGATGATGAATTTCTCGCAGTCGGCGGAATAGGTCAGGTCTACCGGGTCGTCCGGGTTGATCAGCAGGATTTCCCCCGGCCCGAACACGTCATTCTCGCCGCGGGAGCTGGAGCGGCAATGCCCGCTCAACAGGATCTGCAGGTGATAGATGGTCTCCAGCGCCACCGATGTGACCCGCACCGGTGCACCGTAGCTGATGCGGCACAGGTCCAGGCTGGCGAAGGTGCGATGGCTGATACTCGCCCGGGGCCGGCCCTTGGGAGGCAGGCGAATGCAGTGGCTGCCCACGTGCTGGTTGACGTAGTCCGACACCGCGTAGGCATCGGCGCCCTGGAAAATCTGGCTGCGCTCACTCAATAGCACGGTCATGGTTGCGGCTCTTTTATAGTTATTGGGCTCAGGCTGACGCCTGGGTAGGGGGGCGTCCAATATGGATAAAGTCTGAAGGGATACCCTGGAGGTATTGTCGGGCGTTCTGCGCCAGGTTTTCAGCGCTGCGTCGGGGCGCGCAGGGCTTGAGGTGAGAATGTTGGCCTAAAACTTTGAAACAATACGCTTGGCCGGATTGGACGGGGACCTAGCGATACCCCCGCGCCTGAACATCGAACAACTCGGCATAGCGCCCACCCGCTACCATCAACTGTTGATGGCTGCCTTCCTCCAGGATTCGCCCGCCGTCCAGCACGATGATGTGGTCGGCATTGCGCACGCTGGAGAATCGATGGGAAATCAACAACGTCATGCGGCCCTTGGCGTGTTCGCGAAAGTGCTCGAACACCGCCGCCTCGGCGCCGGCGTCCAGCGCAGCCGTCGGCTCGTCAAGAATCAGCAGATCCGCCTCCTGGCGCATATACGCGCGTGACAAGGCGACTTTCTGCCATTGCCCACCCGACAACTCCTGGCCGCCAAGCCAGCGCCCTAACTGTGTGCCGTAGGCCCTGCTCAGGCGCTCGATGAATTCGGCGGCCACCCCCTGGGTGGCGGCCGTGCGCCAGCGCGCCTCATCATTCAGCGCATCGACGTCCCCCACTCCAAGGTTCTCGCCGACGGTCATCTGGTAGCGGATGTAATCCTGAAAAATCACCCCAATGCGCTGGCGCAGTGTCTGTTCATCCCAGTCTTGCAAGTCGCTGCCATCCAGCAGAATGCGCCCCTCGTGCGGGGTATACAGGCGCGTGAGCAGTTTGATCAGGCTGGTTTTGCCCGAGCCATTCTCGCCCACCAGGGCCAGGCTTTGCCCAGGCGCCAAATGCAGGTTGATGTCAGTCAATGCCTGCCGCTCAGCGCCGGGGTAACTGAACCCTACGTGCTCGCAGCGCAGACCGTCGCCGGGACGCGCGCCCTGGGTAAGCCGGCCACTCGGCACGACCACAGGGGTTAGCAGGTACTCATAAAGGTCCGACAGAAACAGACTGTCGTCATACAGGCCGGCAATCGCGCTGAGGCTGGCGGTGATCGCGCTTTGCCCCTGCTTGAACAGCACGATGTACATGGTCATCTGTCCCAGGGTGGTCTGGCCGCGCACGGTGTCCAGCACCACCCAGGCGTATGCCACATAAAACGCCGCGGTGCCCAGCAGTCCCAGGGCAAAGCCCCAGGCATCCCGACGCACCGTCAACTGGCGGTCCTCGGTGTACAAGCGCCGGGCGTTGTCGCGGTAGCGCTTGAGGAACAGCGGCGACAGGCCGAACAGCTTGACCTCTTTGGCATGAGTCTCGTGGGACAGCAGCGATTCCAGGTAATTCTGCTGACGGGTCTCGGGCGCGCGCCGGTGGAACAGGCGAAACGCATTGCCCGAGAAATGCGTCTCGGCGAAGAACACCGGTAAGGCGCCGACCACCAGAATCACCAGCGCCCACGGCGAAAAGTGCACTAACAGCACGGCGAAGCTGATCAGCGCGATCAGGTTCTGCACGAGCCCCAGGCCCTTGGTGACCAGGCTCAGCGGCCGTGTCGACGCGCCCTGACGCACGCGCACCAGCTTGTCGTGGAACTCGGCGTCTTCAAATTGCAGGAGTGAGAGGGTCTGGGCTTTCTCCAGAATCATCAGGTTGACCTTCACCCCCAACTGCACCCGCAGCAACGATTGCTGCATTGACAGCGCGCGCTGAGCGGCGGCTAGCAGCGCCAACACGCCCGCCTCGGCCAGCACGTACTGCATCACTGGCCACACGGGCGCCTGGCTGCCGGCTGCATGAATCTGCATCGCGTGCACCACGCCATCGACAATACGCTGGCCGATCCAGGCAGCCAGCGCAGGCAACAGACCGGCAACGATGGTGGCCAGCAGCAGGCCTATGAATAAGGGACGCGACGTCTCCCACACCAGCTTCAGTGCCCTGCGCGCCTGGATGGAAAACGCGCTCAATCGATTGAACAGCACCATGAATGGCATGGACTCCGTGTGGGGGCTGGGGTGAGATGGGCGGATTATGACAGGCGATGACGTTGCGCACATCCAACGGCGAGGCGACAGGGGCAAGTGGTGGAGCAAGGGGCAACCACGGCAGATTCTCGGCGCGCCGCAGCATGACTCCACCCGCGCCTTGATCGCCGCCGCGACGGCGCTCGCCAAGCGCCGCCAGCCACTTGCAACGGGACATGGGCATCGCCTACGTGCTGGTGTTGCGCAATGGCCGGGGGATCGAACTGAATCGCCCCTCATTTCGTAGATATTGAAAATCCACACCAGGCCGTAATCGCGGTTGCTCTGGAAGAAACTTCTCCCCCCATTCACAATTTTTGACTGACTCTAAACGTCACCCAAACCAGCTTGGTTTTCTGCCAGCAATCGTCATTCGCTATCGCTCACACACCCGGTACGGGTGGGGGCAAAAATAGGGGCATAACTTATTTTTTCTGCCTGAAACTACCTTTCCAGAGGTGAGTAAAAATCTTTTTTTGGCGATCCGGACAGTCTCCAGGCTCCCTCAGGCACACTGTTCATCTGATCATTTCCGCCTTGGCCTGCCGTTCAATACTCAATGATATCCATGGCGGCAGTTTCACCGCGATGCACCTGCGGCGCTGCCAAACACAAGGTATTGCGCCCCAGGCCCTTGGCTTCATACAGAGCGGCATCTGCCCGCGCAAGCAGGCTGGCCGTGGTGTCATCCGGGTTTGGCACCACGCAGCAGACTCCGATACTGATGCGCGCCGAGATGGTTGCCTCGCCAAACCGAGCCGGTGAATCAGCGACCGATGCGCGCAATTCGTCCAGAACCTTCACCGCGTCTTCGGGGCTGGTGCGGGGAAGTAACACCAGGAATTCCTCACCCCCATAACGACCAATACTGTCGGACTCACGAATTCGCTGGGTGAGATGATTGACGCAATGGCAAATCACCTCATCACCCGCCAGGTGTCCATACACATCATTGATCTGCTTGAAATGGTCGATGTCGACCATCGCCACGGCCAGGTAGGCAGCGTCTCGGCGCGCGCGCTCCAACTCTTTGGAAAACTGTTCCAGCACGGCTCTGCGATTGAGAATACCGGTCAGCACGTCGCGTAACGCCAGGCGCTGGAATAACGACTCGCTGCGTTCTTTGGCCAGCAGCACCAGTCCGAGGGAGATCATCATCGCGGTGAACGTGCCGATACTGACGGAGATGGTTTGCTTGAGGTTGCTGACGTCATAGCGCATCTCGGCGGCTCCCCCGCCGATGATGGCGACCACCCGCATGCCAAGGCCGATCAGGCTGATACTTGATCCGATGATCAACAGCATGCGCGCACGCCCCTGAGCGGGTATGTAGCGGCGCGTCCAATAGATGATCAAGGCGCATTGCACCATCAACACCAGCGTGGCGGCGAGCATGCGCGGTTCCAAGGTGTCGATCAGGCTTGCCATCAAGGCAAGCATCAAGGCAGCAGGCGCAAATATCCGCCACCAGGAGACGCGTAACTCAACGATCCGAAAGATGCTGGCCCCATAAAAAGCCAGCGCCACCGCCAGCAATGTGTTGGCAGCCCCATAGGTCAACCACAACGGGGCGTGGCCGAACAAGGTGTATCCAATGTAAGCCAGGGCATGTGCCGCCAAACCAAAGCCAATGGTCAGCAAACCGTCGCGCTGGTTGAACTGGCCGACCAATATCAGACAAAACGCCATGATCGTCGCCACTAAGGCGACGCAGGCAAAAAGCGTGGGGGTATGGGCAATCATGACGTCTCACCAGGCGCTGTCAGGAGCAGCTCTGGTGCAGTTTAGTTGAGTAGGCTGTCAGTTTTTCGGCCATCTGCAGCATTGTCTTAGCGCCTGTCAGGGCAGCGCTCAGATACTCAAGAGCTCGGCTACGGGCAGTCGATTGGTAGTCTTCATTTCTCGCAGGGACAGGTTCGAGCGAATACTCGAAACGCCAGGAAGCTTCCTGAGTACTTTTTCGACAAAGCGGCTGTAGCTGTCCAAGTCCCGTGCAACCACCTCAAGTAGAAAGTCCGCCTCGCCTGTTGTGTTATGGCAACTCAAAACCTGAGGTGCCGCCTGAATAATCTTTTCAAACGTTGCCGTGGCTTCTTCGCTGTGATCGGTGCAAGAGATCTGGACAAACGCCTTCAGGCCCAGCCCTAGTTTCTTTCGATTGAGAATGGCTTGGTATCCCTCGATAACCCCGCACTCTTCAAGCCGGCGTTGCTTGCGCCAGCAGGACGCTTCGCTGAGGGACAGCTGCTCAGCCAGCTTGACGTTCGACAGCTTGCCGTCGCGCTGCAACCGTTCCGATATTGCAATGTCCGCCTTATCAAGCTGCTCAAGCATGAAATAACTCCTCAAATTAAGACTTAAAAATGAAAGTTAATTTCAATTTCTGGGTGACGTCAATTGCAACTTGAAGGGTAATTTCAAGGGGTTCATCCATAATGGAAATGCCTGGATCGTGACACTTCAACGTCACATCACCCATCCAAACATAGGTCATTTGAATGAAAGCAGTCGTCTACGAAGCCTTTTCCAAGCCACCGCGCCTGATGAACGTGGCAGACCCGTCCCCGGAACGTCATGGTGTGGTTATCCAGGTGCTTGGCACAGGGGTATGTCGCAGCGACTGGCATGGTTGGAAAGGTCATGACCCCGACATTGAGCTGCCCCATGTACCGGGTCATGAGCTGGCGGGCATCGTGGCCGAGGTGGGCAACGACGTCACGCAATGGAAGGTCGGCGACCGTGTGACCGTGCCGTTCGTGGGCGGATGTGGTGCCTGCGCCGAGTGCAATAGCGGCAATCAGCAGGTGTGCCACACGCAGTTCCAGCCAGGCTTTACTCATTGGGGTTCATTTGCCGAATACGTCGGTATCCATCAGGCCGATCTGAACCTGGTCGCGCTGCCTGAGAGCATGGATTTCGCTACCGCTGCAAGCCTGGGTTGTCGATTCGCCACCTCGTTCCGCGCAGTCGTTGACCAAGGAAAAGTCAGTGCCGGTCAATGGGTCGCGGTTCACGGTTGCGGAGGCGTAGGCCTGTCTGCCGTGATGATCGCCCAAGCCATTGGCGCGAACGTGATCGCCATCGATATTTCCCAGGACAAACTCGACCTGGCACGCGCGCTCGGCGCTGTCGCCACGATCAATGCCCAGTGCGTGGCGGACGTCGCCGAAGCCGTGCTGGAAATCACTCAGGGCGGTGCCCACGTATCGCTGGACGCATTGGGCCACCCAACCACCTGCTTCAACTCCATCAACAACCTGCGCCGTCGCGGCAAGCACGTTCAGGTGGGGCTGATGCTCGCTGATCACGCCACGCCGGCAATCCCCATGAGCAAGGTCATCGCCCACGAACTTGAGATCTACGGAAGCCACGGCATGCAAGCGCACCGCTATGACGCCATGATCGAAATGATCACCTCCGGCAAGCTGGCGCCTGAAAAACTCGTGGGCAAGACCATCAGCCTGGAGCAGTCGATCGACGCATTGATCCATATGGACCGGTTTGAGACGGCGGGCGTCACCGTCATCACCGAGTTTTAATGCATGGCGCCACATTGAGCGGTGCTGAATTCACTAAAAATCCAGCGTTCACATGGGTGATCGCGCCCGCTGAAAACACGCGGACACCCTCACCCTTACTGACTCAGCGATAGACCGGAAAACGACGACACAGCGCGACCACGTGTTCGCGCACACGCTGCCCGACCTTGTCGCTGTCGCCGTTTTCCAGTGCGTCCAGCACGTCGCACAACCAGCCAGCCACTTGCTTGCAAGTCTCCACGTCAAACCCGCGGGTGGTCACCGCCGGTGTGCCGATGCGAAGGCCGGAGGTCACAAACGGTGAGCGCGGGTCATTGGGCACCGAGTTTTTGTTGGTAGTGATGTAGGCACGGCTCAGCGCAGCGTCGGCGTCCTTGCCGGTGTAGGGTTTGTCGGACAGGTCGATCAGCATCATGTGGTTGTCGGTGCCGCCCGACACGATTTTGTACCCGCGCTGTTGCAACACTCCGGCCATGGCCCTGGCGTTGATTACCACGCGGGTCTGGTAGACGCTGAACTCCGGCTTAAGCGCCTCCTTGAATGCCACGGCCTTGGCCGCGATCTGGTGCATCAGCGGGCCGCCCTGCACGCCGGGAAACACCGCGGAGTCGAGCTTTTTGTAGAAAGCTTCATCCTGACCTTTGGACAAAATCAAACCGCCCCGAGGCCCGCGCAGGGTTTTGTGCGTGGTGCTGGTGACCACATGCGCATGGGGAAGTGGGTCCGGGTATTCGCCCGCAGCGACCAGCCCGGCGACATGGGCCATATCGACCCAGAAAATCGCCCCGACCTTGTCGGCAATGCTGCGCATGCGTGCCCAGTCCTTGTAGCGCGAATACGCGGAAAAACCACCGATCAACATTTTGGGGCGCGCTTGCAGCGCGATTCGCTCCATCTCGTCATAGTCGAGAAAGCCGGTTTCCGGGTTCAGCCCGTAAGGCACGATGGTGTAGTGACGCCCCGAGAAATTGGCGGGGTTGCCGTGGGTCAAATGACCGCCCTGGGCCAGGTTCATGCCCATCACCGTATCGCCGGGGTTGATCAGTGCGAGGAAGACCGCCGCGTTGGCCTGGGCGCCCGCATGGGGTTGCACATTGGCGTAGTCGCAGTTGAACAGCGCCTTGACCCGCTTGATGGCCAGCCGCTCGGCGACGTCGACGTACTCGCAGCCGCTGTAATAGCGCTTACCGGGGTAGCCTTCGGCGTACTTGTTGGTGAGCACCGAGCTCTGGGTTTTCATCACTAGCGGGCTGGCATAGTTTTCCGAGGCTATCAGCTCGATATGGTCTTCCTGACGATGTGCTTCGTTCTGAATGGATTCATACAGCTCAGGGTCGAAAGCGTTCAGGGTCAGCGTCGAGTCATACATGTGCAAAGTGTCCTTGGTCAAGAATTCAAACGGTCGGTGACAGCAGGCGCGTGATGCGTACGGCGATGTCGTCGATCTGTGCGTCATTGCAGGTCAGCGGCGGCATCAGGCGCACGGTGGTGCCCCGTCTGACGGTGATCAGCAGACGTTGTCGCAACCGTTTCGGCCTGTGGGGCCGCCGTCTTTTCACGGCGCGGCAACTGCCCATTGAGCACGGCGTAGGCTGCCAGGCCGATGACCAGGCCCCAGAACGCGCCGCCGATGCCCAGCACGGTGATATTGGCCGCGCAGGCCAGAAAGGTGATCAGCGACGCTTCCCGGGATTTCACGTCCGCCATGGCATTGGCCAGGCTCGCGCCGAGTGTGCCCAACAGCGCCAGCCCGGCCAGGGTGGTGATGAAGGTCGCCGGGAAGGCCATGAACACCGCGGCCAGGGTCACGCCGAAGATCCCCACCAGGATGTAGAAGATGCCCGCGGCCACGCCTGCGACCCAGCGCTTGGACGGGTCTTCGGAGGCTTCCTTGCCCGTGCAGATGGCGGCCGTGATGGCGGCGATGTTGAAGGCATGGGAACCGAACGGCGCCATCAGCAGAGAACCTAGCCCGGTCACGCTGAGGATAGGGTTGGCACTGGTGTTGAAGCCGTCACTGCGCAGCACCAGCATGCCCGGCATGTACTGCCCCGTGAGGGTGATCAGAAACAGCGGCAGCGCGACGCTCAACAACGCATTGACCGAGAACTCGGGGCGTGTGAACACCGGAGTCGCGAACTCCAGCGCCAATCCCGTGAAGTTAACGCGCTCCTGCATCAGCAAAAAGCCAAGCCCCAGCACCAGAATGCCGACCACCGCGTAGCGCGCACTCAAGCGCTTGAACAGGATGTAGGCGCCGATCAACACGCCGACCAATAGCGGGTCGACGCTCATGCTGGCGAACGCACCGATGCCGAACTGCAGCAGAATGCCGCCCAACAAGCCCGCTGCCACACCTGGCGGGATCAGCCGCACGGCTTTCTCAAAGTAACCGGACACGCCCAACAGCACGAACGCTGCCGCCGAAATCATGTAGGCGCCGATGGCCTCGGCGTAGGGCGTGGTCCCCAGGGCGACGATCAAAAACGCCGCCGCAGGCGTCGACCAGGCGGTGATGATCGGCTCGCGGCTCACCCAACTGAGAAACAGCCCGGTCACCCCTACCCCGATCGACACAGACCAAACCCACGACGCCGTCAACTCAGGGCTGAGCCCGGCAACCTTGGCGGCCTGAAACACCAGGATGAACGTGCCGCCGTAATTGACGATCACTGAAATCAACCCGGCAACCACCGGGTGCAGCAGGTCCCGCAGATGAACGGACGAGAGGGATTGAGTAGATGACATAGGTTTTGGCTCCTTGCTGGACGATGTATCCATCCGGTCGCTGTTAAGCGGTCATTTATAGCGTTTGAATGGCAGGTTTAACCCCTACGCTTTAGCGCAGCCGACCAGACCACTTGGCGTGGTCCGTCAAGCATGCTCTCGCGCAAACGCGCTCATGAACCCCCATAACGCCTCGAACGCCGGCACTGAAACGGCGTTGAAACCGTGGGATGGCGAGGGCCAGAGTCTACGGATAAACTGGCCTGCCCCTACCTGCCATTTCATGGAAAGAGAGCAGACCACATGGCAAAGACCTTCGAGCTTGAAACCCTGAAGATGCGCCTCAACGACGCCGAGTTTCAGCTGCTGGATCTGCACCAGCGGATCCAACGTGCATTACGTGCGCTGATCCTCGACGGCGCCCTCGGCCCCGGCTTGAAACTGCCCGCCACGCGGGTGCTGTCCAAGTCATTGGGGTGCGCCCGCGACACCGTTGAGAACGCCTATGTGCAGCTGCATCGGGACGGGTTTATCGTGCGCCGCGAAGGCGCCGGCAGTTACGTTTGCGACACGGTGGGCGTCGAATTGCGCGGTGCCGGCCGCCCACGCCTCAAGGCTCAGGAAACCAGGAGCAGCGTCGCCGCACCGGGCGCCGAACTCAGCCAGCGCGGGCGGATGATCTTCGACACCGGCGGCGTGCGCGATCAGCAAGTCATCAAGGCATTCGCCACCGGCCTGCCAGAAACCCGCAGCTTCCCGACGGATGTGTGGGAGCGTTTGCAGCGCCAGGTCATGAAGGACTATCGCGCCAGCGTGCTGCTGCATGGCGACCCACAAGGCGCCGAGCCCCTGCGCAAAGCGATTGCCACCTACCTGAACCTCGAACGCGGCGCCAAATGCTCACCCGACCAGGTGCTGGTGTTGAGCAGCACACGTCAGGCGTTGTACCTGTGCGCGCAATTGCTGGTGGACGCCGGCAAGCCGATCCTGCTGGAAAACCCCGGCTATTACGGCGCCCGCAAGGCCTTCCAAATTGCCGAAACCAAGGTGATGCCCATTGATGTCGATGAACACGGCATCCGCACCGACCTGCTTTATGCCGACCGCAGCGGCGCCAACTGTGTGTATGTCACGCCCTCTCACCAGTACCCCACCGGCGCGACCTTGCCCCTGGAGCGGCGACTTGAGTTGATCAATTGGGCGGCGCAAAAAGGCAAGTGGATCATCGAGGATGACTACGACAGCGAGTTCCATTACGACGGGCAACCCACGGCCTGCGTGCAGGGCCTGGACAAGTATCAGCGCACGCTCTACATCGGCACCTTCAGCAAGACCCTCTACCCCGGCCTGCGCATGGGGTACATGGTGCTGCCCTCTGCGCTGGTGAAGCCCTTTGCCTATGCCCGCAGCATGATGGACGGCCACACACCGCAAACACTGCAACTGACCCTGGCGCGTTTTATGGAAGACGGTCATTACAACGCCCATGTGCGGGCCATGCGCAAGCTGTATGCCGGACGACGCTCGATCATGCACGACGCGATCGGCAAGTACCTGAGCACCGTGGTCACCGCCGAATTGCCGCCGGGCGGGTTGCAGATCCCCTGCCTGCTGAAAGCCGGATGGTCCGAGGAGAAAACCATCCGCCAGGCGGCTACTGCCGGCGTGCAACTGTCCGGCCTCAGCGGTTTGTACGCGGGCGAACCGAAGCAACAAGGCTGGCTGCTGGGCTACTCCTCCCTGACCGCGCATGAAATAGAAGCCGCCATGTTGCGCCTGGCCAGCGCCCTGAAAATCTAATGGCCCAGCGCGCAGTTCAGCAGCAGTTGCCGGGCTTGTGCGGCCATCCGCGCGCGCCGGGGCAAGCGCCTGGGATGATCAGGCGTGGAGTTCCTGTCGGGCGATCTGCTCGACCTGATCCAGGTCTACCCTGCGCGTCCCCGGATGTACGCCATAGTTGAGGGCCTGGAGAAGTTGAACGCAGCGCCATGGGACAAATGCCCACCTGACTTGAGGTCCAGGCCCAGGATCTTTTCCCCCGGTTCCAGCAAAAACAAAACCAGCATATTCCCCCGCCAACCATTAAAAAAAGCAGCCCTTTGGCACCGATAACATCGTTTCTCGGGGGCACCGCTTATCCCTATATTGATCCGCACTATCTGTGTGAACGACTCAACGTTCACCCCTCAGTGCGAGTAGTCTCAATGAACAAAAAACCTGACAGCGCAGGGCTTGATAATGCGGGCGCCGGGACACGGGCGGTCTGGGGTGGAGAGCAAGTCAGGCATCCCTATAACGCCACGCAGACGCCTATTGTGCTCAGTGCGGCGTATGGTTACGACGATATCGACGTCTGGTACGACGTCGCTATGGGTAAAGCCCCGGGCTTTATCTATAGCCGCATGAGCAACCCGACGGTCGAGACCCTCGAAGCCAAGATTGGTGAGTTGGAGAAAGCCGAATCCGCAGTTGCATTCAGCAGTGGCATGGCGGCTATCAGCAGTGTGCTTTATACCTTCCTGGCCCAGGGTGACCGCGTGGTGTCGACCAAGGACAGTTACGGCGGCACCAACAAGATTTTCGAGGAGTTCCTGCCGCGCACGGGGGTGGAGGTGACCTTGTGCGAGACGTTCGATCACGAGGCGATCGAACGGGAAATCGCCAGGGGCTGTCAGGTGGTGTACCTGGAAACGCCGACCAATCCGACACTGAAGATCCTTGATATCCAACGCCTGGTTGCGGCGGCCAAACGCGTGGGCGCGCTAGTGGTAGCCGACAACACGTTTGCCACACCACTCAATCAGAACCCCTTGGCCCTGGGGGTCGATGTGGTCATTCACAGCGCGACCAAATTCCTCAGTGGTCATGGTGACGTATTGGGCGGCCTGGTCTGCGGCAGTGAAGCCCTGATGGCCAAGGTTCGGCATTACCGTGAAATCAACGGTGCCACCCTTGATCCATTCTCGGCTTACATGATCATTCGCGGTATGAAAACCCTGGTGCTGCGTATGCGTCAGCAGCAACACAGCGCCCGTGCCCTGGCAGAATTTCTCTGCACAGAGCCGCTGGTGGCTTCGGTCAATTATCCCGGCCTGGCCGACCACCCGAACCACGCGGTGGCGTGTGCGCAGATGGGCGGTTTTGGCGCCATTGTCAGCTTCGTACTTGTTGGCGGCATGGACTCGGTCAAGCTGCTGCTGCCACGCCTGCGATTTGCACACTGTGCGGGCAATCTCGGTGCGGTGGAAACCATTTACGGCCCTGCGCGCACTACCAGTCATGTGGAAAACACGCTGGAGGAGCGCCAGGCGCTGGGCATTTCGGAAGGATTAGTGCGGGTTTCGGTGGGTATCGAAGACACCGACGATCTGCTCGACGATTTAAAGCAGGCGTTCGCATTTGTCAGGGGTTTGCGCGATGAAAAAAGTCAGCAGCCCGCCTTCAGCGAGGGGGTGAACTGACCTTTCAAACCTCACGACAGGGCCGTCTGTGAGGCGTTTCATGAAGAGGAATAATAATAAAACTGTGTGGCGACGCTTCTATCTGCCCTCACTACTTTCATGAGAACAACCATGTCCATAACAGAAGAAAAAACCAACACGCGTGCCGGCTTCAAACAGGAAATGCAGACGCGCCACATTGTCATGCTGGCCTTGGGTGGCGTGATTGGCACCGGACTCTTTCTAACCTCCGGCTATACCGTTAACCAGGCAGGCCCGCTGGGTGCGGTGATCGCCTACATCATCGGCGCACTCATGGTGTACATGGTGATGATGTGCCTCGGCGAACTGGCAGTGCAGATGCCGGAAACCGGCTCGTTCAGCACGTACGCGACCCGTTTTCTCGGCCCAGGCACCGGCTACACCGTGGCCTGGCTGTATTGGCTGACGTGGACGGTGGCCATTGGTTCGGAGTTCACCGCCGCCGGCATCCTGATGACGCGCTGGTTTCCTGACACGCCCGTGTGGATCTGGAGTGCATTGTTTGCCGGGGCGGTATTTTTTACCAACGTGGTCTCGGTCCGTTTGTTCGCCGAGACTGAGTTCTGGCTGTCCCTGATCAAAGTGGTGACGGTCGTGGTGTTCCTGATCATCGGCGGCGGCGCTATTCTCGGCCTGCTCAATATCGATCAGGCCCACAGTATCGGCCTCGGTAACTTCACACGCGAAGGCTTGTTCCCCACCGGTTTCATGTCGATTGCCATGACCTTGCTGGCGGTGTCGTTCGCGTTTTCAGGCACCGAACTGATCGGTATCGCCGCCGGTGAAACCAAGGACCCGCAACGCAATGTGCCACGGGCCATCCGCACCACTGTGCTGCGCTTGGCTATCTTCTTCGTCGGGACCATTTTCGTGCTGGCGACGTTGCTGCCGCGTGAGCAGGCCGGTCTGGTCGAAAGCCCCTTCGTCACCGTGTTCACCTACATCGGTATCCCCTACTCCGCCGACATCATGAACTTCGTGATCATCACCGCGCTGTTGTCGGCCGCCAACTCCGGGCTGTACGCCGCCTCACGGATGCTCTGGACCCTGAGCGACCAAGGGCACCTGCCCAAGCAGTTCTCCCACTTGACCCGCATGGGCACCCCATTGAACGCCATCGTACTGAGCATGGTCGGTGGCGGCGCATCCCTGCTCAGCAGCGTGTTTGCCGCCGACACGGTGTACCTGGCGCTGGTGTCGATTTCCGGGTTGGCGGTGGTGGTGGTGTGGATGAGCATCGCCGCGAGTCAAATTGCATTCCGCCGTCACTTCGTGGCCAATGGCGGCGACGTGCGCGACCTCAAATTCAGGGTCCGGGGTTACCCGTGGGTGCCTTTGGGCGCACTGGTGTGCTGCAGCCTTGCTTGTGTGGGGATCGCGTTCGACCCGGAACAGCGCGTCGCGTTGTACTTCGGTTTGCCCTTCATCGCCTGGTGCTACTTCGTGTATTACATTACCCGTAACAGCCGCGAACGACGCTTGTCGCTCGCCACCACGGTTCAGCCGTCCCCCTAGACGGTGTGGGCAAGCGTGCTGAGTACCGCGTCAATAAGGTCCAGACCATGAAGCAAAAGCCGCTCCCTCCGTTGAACTGGCTGCGCGCGTTCGAGGTGTCCGCCCGAAGCCTGAACTTTACTCACGCCGCCGACGAACTGTGCCTGACCCAGGGCGCGGTCAGCCAGCAGATCCGCCAACTGGAAAGTCATCTGGGCGTGGCGCTGTTCAAGCGCCTGCCCCGTGGACTGGGGCTGACCGAAGAAGGCCAGGCCTATCTGCCGGTGGTGCAGGATGCAATTACACGGCTGGCGGTGGGCACCAACGAGATTTTTGGCCAGCACAAACGGCGGCCGATCAAGGTGCGCGGCAGCCTGGCGTTTTTCGTCCACTGGCTGGCGCCCAAGCTGGTGGACTTTCGTCAGGCTCACCCCCACGTCGATATCCGCTACATCAGCAATATCTGGATCAAGGAACTGGATGGCGAAGACGATATGGAAATTCGCTGGGGCCATGGTCAATGGCCTGGCCTCGTGTCCCAGCGGCTGACCTGGGACACCTTGTTCCCGGTCTGCTCACCCGCCCTGATGGCACGATCACCGCTGACGGTGGCGAGCGACGTTGCGCGGCATACGTTGTTGCATGTGCTGGGTTACGAAGAGGGTTGGGGATACTGGCTGAAGATGGTCGGCGCGGACGACGTCGATTCGTCCCGTGGCATGCAGTTCGACACATTGATCTCGACGTTGCGCATGGCCGAACTCGGGCAAGGGATTGCGCTGGCGCGCTCCTCAATGGTTGACGAGATGCTCCAGGACGGGCGTTTGATCGAGCCCTTCGACCAGCGCATCGAAGCCAGCGAGTCGTTCTACCTGGTACGCGGCTCCGGGGCAGACCAGCACCCCGACGCCATGATGTTTTCTACCTGGCTGGTCGAGCAGGCCCATCGCTACAAATAAATGGCCGGAGCCAAACCATGCACTACATAAGCACTCGAAGTTCGACCGTGCAGGCCGACTTTGAAAAGGTCGTGTTGTCCGGCCTGGCCGACGACGGCGGACTGTTCGTACCCACCGAACTGCCGCTGTTCGAGCCCCAGGATATCGCCAACTGGTCAACCTTGCCCTACGACGAACTGGCGTATCGGATCATACGTCCGTTTGTTGGCGGGACCATCCCCGAAGCGGACCTCAAGCGCCTGCTCAAAGAAGCCAGCAGTCAGTTCAAGCACCGTGCGGTGGCGCCGCTGCATCAGGTCGATCGCAACGAATGGGTGCTTGAGCTGTTCCACGGCCCGACCCGCTCCTCGAAGGATTTCGCCGCGCAGTTGCAGGCGCAACTGGTGCAGTACTTTCTGCATAAGCACCCGCGACGCGCAGTGGTGCTCGGCGCCACCAACGGAGACACCGGACTCGCGGCGATCGAGGCGTTCAAACACAGTAACGACACCCACGTGGTGCTGCTATACCCGGAGTCCGCGGTCGCGCAGCATCAACTGCACGAGTTGCAGGGGGTTGCGCATCCCAATGTGCATACGTTCGCAGTCGCCGGTAGCTTTGACGACTGCCAGCAGCTCGCGAACCACTTGTTCAGGCATTGGCCCAACCCGCGCCATGAGGCGATCAGCTTCAATTCCAGCAACTGGGTCAACGTGCTGGCGCAGCTCGTGTTTTATTTCTACGCCGTGCTGCAATTGGGCGCAGGTCAACGATCTGTCGGCTTCAGCGTGCCGGCGGCGAGTTTCGCCGAAGTCTACGCAGGCTACATCGCGCAAAAAATGGGCCTGCCGATTACCCAAATCATCGTCGCGACCAACAAAAATGACGCCCTGCATCAGTTGTTCCTCAAGAACCATTACAGCCGCCAGCGCGCTGACAAGACCCTGTCACCGGCCATGGACTTGTCGATTTTCTCCAACCTGGAGCGTTTTCTCTGGGAGTTGTATGGACACGACGCTGCGGCAGTCAGTGCGCTGATGGCTGAATTCGAAGCCAGCGGCGAGATGACCATCGCCAACGACTGCTGGTTGCAGGCCCGGATGATCATCGACTCTTATGCGGTCAGCGATGAAGAAACCCTGGCCGAAATCGCCTCGCTCTACCGTGACACGGGCTACCTGATTGACCCCCACACGGCCACCGGAGTACTGGCCGCAAGGCTTTATCGGCGCAGCCTGGTCGCGCCAATGGTCACCCTCGGGGAAACTTCACCGGCCAAATCCGCTGCGCTGCTCAACGAACTGGGCATCAATGTGCCGGGGCAACACGGCCAGGCGACAGCGCACTTACACGCGCAGCGTTACCGGATAACGCCCGACGACGCCGGCCTCCTTTATCAACTGCTCGATACGCTGTGAACGACGGGAGGCAGGGGGCCACATGAAGCGCATTCTGGATCCGCTCGATGAGCGCATCATCGCCGAGTTGCGGCTCAATGCCCGGGCCGCTCACGCTGAGCTGGCGGCCAAGGTCAACCTGTCCCGCAACGCCGTGCGCCAACGGATCGAACGGCTGGAGCGTGACGGTGCAATTCTGGGCTATACGGTACTGACCGGCGACGGGCGCCAAGCCTCATCCCAGATCAACGCAGTGATTTTCGTCTATCGCTATGACCGCATGCGCGGCGAGGATGTCTTGCAGGCCCTGCGGGCAATTCCTGAAGTGATCCAGTGCGACGTCATGAGCGGCGAATTCGACCTGATGCTGCGCGTCGGCGCATCAAGCCCGCAGCGGGTGCATCAGGTCTGGACTCAAATCTCGGCCCTGGCGGGGGTGGAAAATACCGTGACGTCATTCGTTCTATCGTCCGTTGTCTAAACCGGTTTCGCGGTAAAAAAAAAGCCAACGATCGTTGGCTTTTTTTGTTCCCCACGCAGCACCTACCCCTTGGTCAAAACGCCCATGAAATAGAGCAAATTGGCATATTTCACTGCCATGGTCGCGCCCCTAATCTTATGCCAGACCACTCATCACACAGATCAAGGGCATAAAAAAATGACTGAATATAAAATTGCGCTGGTGGGCTTCGGTGGCGTCAACCGAGCGTTGGCCCAGTTGATTGCCGAACGCAACGAATACTGGAAAAACGCACTGGGTTTTACCCTGAAAATCGTCGGTGTCACCGACCTCTTCCTCGGCTCACTGATCAACCGCCAAGGGCTGGATGCCGCCTCACTGGCCGCGCTGCCGGTGACCAAGGGCGCCCTGGCAAACCTACCGGGGGGCGACGCGGTCGCGCGCACTGAAGCCGTGATCAAAGACTCCGGCGCAGACATCATTGCCGAAGCGACCTTCACCAACCCGGTGGACGGCGAACCTGCGACCACGTTCTGTCGCTGGGCCCTGGAAAACGGCCAGCACGTGGTCACCACCAACAAAGGACCGATTGCCTTGCACGGTGCGGCGCTGAAGGCCCTGGCTCAGCGCAACCACGTGGCGTTTGAATACGAAGGCTCGGTGATGAGTGGCACGCCTGTGATCCGCCTGGCCAGGCAATTGCTGGCCGGCAGCAGCATCAACAGCTTCGAAGGCATTCTCAACGGCACCTCCAATTTCGTCCTGACCCGCATGGAAAATGGCCTGGGCTTTACCGAAGCAGTCGAGCAGGCGCAGGCCCTGGGGTACGCCGAAGCCGACCCGACGGCGGATGTCGAAGGCCATGATGTACGTCTCAAGGTGGTGATCCTGGCCAACGAGCTGCTGGATGCATCACTCACCGTCAGCGATGTGCGCTGCAACGGTATCAGCGCCCTCACCCTTGAGGACATCGATCAGGCCCGCCAGAACAATGCACGCTGGAAACTCATTGGCGCCGCCACACGGCATGCCGATGGCTCGGTCAGTGCCAGCGTCGAACCGCGCCTGTTGGGCAACGATCATCCGCTCTCCAGCATCGGCGGCGCCACGAATGCAGTGTCGTTCAGCAGCGACCTGATTGGCACGGTGACGGTTTCGGGACCGGGTGCCGGTCGTACAGAAACAGCCTTTGCGCTGCTGTCGGACATCATCAGCCTTCATCAATCCGCTGCACAGGGTCGGGAGTAAGCCAATGAACGTATCGAATTTGGCCCGTACGGTTGGGGCAGCACAAATACAGGTGTTCAATCCCTTTGACGGTGCGCTTGTCGGCACCGTAGCCGACGTGTGTGCGTCCCAGGTTCCGCACTTGCTGGAACAGGGGCGCCAGGGCGTTCGGGCCAGTGCGGGCTTGCCGCGTTATCGCAGGGCACAGATTCTCGAACAGACGGCCTTGAACATCGAACGCGATGCATCGGCATTTGCCCGACTGATCGTCGACGAAGCCGGCAAGACCCTCAAGCAGGCGCAAAAAGAGGTCAAGCGCTGCGTCAACACCCTCAAGCTGTCAGCCGAAGAAGCCCGGCGCAATGCCGGCGAGGTGATCCCTTTTGATGCCTATGAAGGTTCAGAATCTCGCCAGGGTTGGTTCTCCCGCGAGCCCCTTGGCTTGATCGTCGCCATCACGCCATACAACGATCCCTTGAACCTGGTGGCGCACAAGCTCGGCCCAGCCATCGCCGGCGGCAACGCGGTGATTCTCAAACCGTCGCAATTGGCGCCGTTGTCAGCCATGAAACTGGTGGCGTACCTGATCGACGCTGGCTTGCCCGAATCGGTGGTCACGGTTGCCACCGGTGGTGCCGAACTGGGCAAAGCCCTGGTCGCGGCGCGTGACGTGCGCATGATTTCCTTCACCGGAGGCTTTGTCACCGGTGAGCAGATCTCCCGCACCGCAGGCTTGAAGAAACTGGCAATGGACTTGGGCGGCAATGCGCCCGTAATCGTCATGGACGACTGCGACCTTGAGGCCGCAGTGGCGTGTTGCGTGTCCGGCGCCTTCTGGGCGGCAGGACAAAATTGCATCGGCACTCAGCGACTGCTGGTTCATGGGTCCGTTTATGCCGCGTTCCGCGAACGTTTTGTCAGCCAGGCCCAAGCCCTGTTGGTCGGCGACCCGTTGCTTGCCAGCACCGATATCGGCCCGATGATTACCCGACAAGCGGCGCAGAATGCCGAGCGCGTGGTAGCCGACGCGTTGGCCCAAGGCGCAACCTTGCTGTGCGGGCACACACGACAGGATTCGTGTTACGCCGCCACCGTATTGGAAAACGTCGATCACGCCAGCGCACTCTGGCGCAACGAAGTCTTTGCGCCCGTGGTGGTATTGCAACGGGTTGAGTCCTTCGATGAGGCCATCGCGCTGGCCAACGAGCCTGACTACAGCCTGCACGCCGGTATCTTTACGAGCGACCTGGCGACGGCCTTGAGCGCCGCCCGCAGGATTGAGGCGGGAGGTGTGATGATCAACGACTCGTCCGACTATCGCTTTGATGCAATGCCCTTTGGCGGTTCCAAATACGGCAGCCTCGGCCGTGAGGGCGTGCGTTTCGCCTACGAGGAGATGACCCAACCCAAGGTGGTGTGCCTGAATATCCGGGCTTGATCGATCCAAGGTAGTCAGCAGTGGGAGCGGCTGCCTCCCATTGCCAGCCGTCCCAGGCACTCACCGCTGACAGGCATTGATCGGCGGTACTCGCCGACGCCAGGGTTGCGCACGCTCCAACTGCGCAGCAAGGGCGAACAGCGTACTTTCCTCGCCAAAACGGCCCGCGAAGTGGGCGCCCATCGGCAGGCCGGCGGCGCTCCAGTACAGCGGCACCGACATCGCCGGTTGCCCGCTGGCGTTGAACAACGCGGTAAACGGTGAGTAGCTGTGAAACTGCTCAATCAGTTCATCCAGGCTCAAGCGGTCGTCCTGCACATCCAGCTCGCCAATCGGTGCCGGCTCACGGGCCAGGGTCGGCGTGAGGATCAGGTCGTATTCCTGCATGAACATCGCCAACTGCCGGCCCAAGCCATGAATCCATTCCACCGCGCCCGCGTAATGGGCCCCGCTGACATCGCCCTTGCTGCGCAAAATGATCCGGGTGCGCGCCTCAAGCTCCTCGGGCTGCACCGCAAAGCCGCGCATCTGTCCCAGCACGTCGAGATAGTGACGGGTACTGGCGCCAATGATGGTGAAGACCTGATCGAGAAATTCCGGCAGTGACACCGGCAACTTCACCGGCTCAACCCGATGGCCCAGGGATTGGCACAATCTGGCGGCCTCCTGCACCGATGCCAGCGCTTCGCTGGACGTCGGCCAAGGCCCGAGTTGCTCCACCAGTGCGATGCGCAGCGGCTTTGGGTCGCGCTGTAACGCCGAAACATAGGGCTGCGCCTGCACCGGTGCGGCATAGGGTGCGCCGAGGTCGATCCCGGCCGTTGCATCCAACAAGGCGGCGCTGTCACGTACCGACAAGGTGATCCCATGGGGCGTGCCCATGCCGGCCCAGCCTTCGCCGACCATCGGCCCTGATGGCAACAACCCGCGACTGGGCTTAAGGCCAAACACCCCGCAGCAGGACGCCGGCACGCGCAAGGAGCCGCCGCCGTCGTTGCCATGGGCAAACGGGACGACACGCGCCGCCACCAAGGCGGCCGCGCCACCGCTGGAGCCGCCCGCACTGTGGCCGGTGTTCCAGGGGTTGCGTGTGGCGCCAAAGCGCGTGGACTCGGTGGAGTACGACGTGCCGAATTCGGGCGAGGTGCTGGTGCCGGCGATCACGCAACCGGCACGGCGCAAACGGGTCACCAGTTCGGCCTCAAAATCTGCGCGAAACCCTCCCAGTGCCTGGGAACCGTTGGTCATCGCCGCGCCGTTGACCGGCGAAAACAAGTCTTTGATCAAGGTCGGTACGCCCGCGAATACGCCGTGGCCGGGCTGCACGGTGCGTGCAGCTTCACGGGCCGATGTGTACAGCCTTTCGGCCACGGCATTGAGCTGCGGCTCGACCCACTCAATCCGGTCAATCACCGCTTCAAGCAACTCGCCGGGGTGCACTTCGCCACGGCGGACCCACTCGGCCAGGCCGGTGGCATCCTCGCTGTCCAACAGATTCTGGATGTTCATGTTTATCTCCTTTTAGTTACGAATGACTTGACCGGAAGGCACCCGGAGCCCCTTTACGTCGGGCGTGCAGGCCTGCCAGCGCCCAGATCGCCGCCGAGGCAAAGCTGGCCAGCGCCAGCCACTGGATGGAGGTGCGCAGGTCAACGGCGTAGACACTGAGCAGCGCCACCACCAGCGGGCTGACAAATTGGCCGAAATACAGGCAAGCCGTGAACCCGCCCAGGCCGCGCCCGCGCGTCCGGGCACTCAGGGCATTCATCACCGGCGCCATCACGTTGGGCACCAGCAGCCCGGCGCCCAGGCCGTGAATCAGCACCGCCACCAGCACCGCGATGTAGCTTTGCCCGCGCATCAGCAGCCACAGCCCCAACCCCAGCAGAGCCAGCAACAGCGCGTTGCAACCGACGATACCGAAGCGTCGACGCAGCAATGGCCAGGCCAGCGAACCGCCCAGGGTCGCGAGCAAACCCAAGCCCGCCGACAGCCCGATCAGCGTGCTAGAGGTCACTCCCAGGCCGACCAGCAGAATCGGGGCCTGGATCGGCACGATAAAACTCAGGACCATCCCGCTGAGAATCAGCAGATAACCCAGTACCAACGGCACCACGGCTACCCTGCCCGGCTCGGGTTCGTCGAGGGACTGCGGGCGGCTAGCCGGTTCCCACAGCACCTTCATCATCAGCGGCACCAACAGCAATGGCAGCAGGTACAGCAGGAACGGCAGGCGCCAGGAATGCTCGCCCAGCGCGCCGCCCACCACAAAGAACAGCGAGCCCACCAGGCCGATGGTTACTACCTGCCGATTGATGTAACGCAGCCGTTCCTCACCGTGCCAATAGTCGGCAATCAAGGTGGCGCAACAGGTCATCACGGCGGCTTCGGCGCAGCCGAACAACAGGCGCACGCCCACGATGGCCTGCAAGTTATCCAGCAGTGCCGGTAAGGCGCCGAGCACGGCGTATAACAAGGTCGCGATGACCAGCAACGCCTTGCGCCCGACCCGGTCGGCCAACCAGCCGGCCAACGGCGCGCACAGTGCAATCGCCAGCGCCGGCCCGGTGACCGCCAAGGGCACCAGCAAGTCGGCGCGCGGCTCCAGCGGACCAAACGTGGCGCCAAGCTTGGGCAGGATCGGCGCAACCATGACCGCGCCCATGATCGTCAGGCTGCTGCCGAGCATCAGCACCAACCCTTCACGGCGCCCGCTGGCTTGCCGGGGTGGTGCGTATTCAGAACGTGATGGATTCATGGCCAGCCCCTTAAAAGCTTTGAGAAATGCGCAGCGCCACGGTGTAACCCTCGGCACGGTTGCGCGCGTCGGTTTCCTTGTAGGCATGCAGCCAGACCGGTGGCAGGCCCGGCTTGAAGTAACTCACCGCCGGCCCCACTGCCAGCACCCGTGCCCGGTTGCCCGACTGCAACCCTGGCGCATCGTCATCGCTGAACTGGCGGTAGTAATAACCGCCCAGGCCCAACGTCCACGGGCCGATGTGCTGGCCCACGGCAAACTCGTGGCGGTACTCGACACCGTTTTTGTAATCGGTTGCGGGGTTGCGGGTGTTGACGTCGACTTCAAAGCTTGAGGAAACCTCGAAGCCACTGTCGGTGAGGTAGGTGGCGTTGACGATCGGCGAGAACGTCCAGTGATTGAGACCGGGGGAAACCAGACGGTTCTTGTCGTAGTCACCGGTAGGCGCCTGGATCTGCAATTGGGTGTTGATGAACAGATTCGGCGATGGGTTCCATTGCAGGATCACCGGCAGGAATTGCACATCGGCCAGTCGAAACGGATCAGCCTCCAGGCTCAGCGGCCCAATGGGGGTCGGCACCTTGACGGAAGCGTCCATCTTGAAAAACGGCACCACCACGCCAAACCCATAGTGGGCGCCCAGTACAGTGTGATCAGTCATGCGCATATAGGCGACGCCAATCGACAAGACGTCCAACGAGAAGTGGTTGTCGATCGAACGGCCGTTGCGGTCCTTCTGCACATTGGCCGAGTAGAACGCCGTACGCAGCCCGATGGTGCCGAACGGCGTGGCCGGTGGCATCATCCCCGCGCCGAAGTCATACACGCCGACCGCCGTGGTCGGCGCGCCGTTCTCGGTCGCCTGGACGCCGGCGCAGCAACCGAGCAGCCCCAGGGTGAACAACGTCTTGCGTGCAGCGCTTGCGTTATTGTTATTGCTCATCGAATGCCCCTCCCAGCAAGTGGTGTGGGTCATCCTAGGCAGCAGCGCCGTGGGCGGGTTATCCGTTTTCAGCAGAGTTGCGTACGGCGCAGGGTCTGTGAAGGGGTTTCACCAAACAGGGTGCGATAGTCACCGGAGAAGCGGCTCAAATGCCAGAACCCCCAGCGTGCCGCGACGTCCTGTACGTTCAGGGATTGGGTGCTCATTCGCAGTTCACGACGCACTGCATTGAGGCGCAACGCACGCAAATACGCCACCGGATTGATCCCCAGGGTTTCCTGGAAACAATATTGGAGTTTGCGCCGGCTGGCGCCGATGTGGTTACACAGGTCGAGGATCGACAACGGCTCGTCGAGGTGACTCAGCGCGTATTCCCGTGCGCGGTCGACCATCCTTTTGCGCGCGGTGGGGTTGAGCGGTGGCGCGTGATCCGGCGCAATCAGCTCAAGCACGTGCAGCATCACCGAATCCCGCAGGCCACGGCGGATCGAATCGTGTCCCAGCAACGCATCCCGCGCTTGCTCGGAGCCGGACAGTGCCTCGAACAGCGCCGCGAGTTCAGCCTGCACAGACGAGTCACCCAAGCGGTAACACTTGGGAAGATCGGTAATTCGAAAGTGGCTGCCCTGACGCTCCAGCACATGCTCAAGGACGTGCTCGTCAATGGCCACACTGAGCAAATCCAGGTGTTGGGGAGTGTGCAACTCAGGAAGATGCTCACCGTGGGCGACCAACAGGCTTGGCTCATGGATCGGATGCCCCGAGCAATACACCGGGCCATCGGCACTCAAGGGGATGCTGAAAGTGATCGCGCCTTTCCACGCCATGCCACTTTTGATCATGGCCTGATTAGAGCGGTCGCGGGCCAATTGCATCCAGTCCGACCGGAACGCCACCAACTCCCCTTCAAAGGCCCCCGCAGACACTTGATCGTAGCGAACCTGCCAGCCGTGCATATTGCGAGCGTGCTCGTCGATATCGCGGGTCAGAAAACGTTGGAGCGCTGGCGCCCCTCGGGCAACCACCGCGGCCTCAGGCATCAGCACATTATTGTTGTTCATGGACCCAACCTTTTTCAGTTGCAAGGCTTACCGGTCAGGTACGAGGCAAGTTCCATTCCGAACTCAGGTGATGCGGCACATTTGTGCCGAAAACGGATAGCGATCGGTGCTGCGCGGGGCGAACACATTCACTTATTAACTAAATTTAGCCCATCAAGGCTTTATGTTTTTCAGCTCGTTGAGCAAACCCAGCAGCTGCTCCATTTTTTCCGCGCCAAACTGTTCCTCGATTTTCTGGTAGTTGCTTTCCATGCCTTCACTCATGGAAACGAAGCACTGCTGGCCGCGTTCGGTGAGGGCGACGAACACGCGGCGCTGATCCTGGCTGGACTTCTGCCGACGCACCAGGCCGTCACGCTCCAGGCGACTCAGCACGCCAGTCATGCTCGGTTTGAGAATGCATGCCTGCTGGGCGAGTTGGTGGCTTTCAAGTTCACCCTGCTGGCGCAGTATGCGAATGACGCGCCACTGTTGTTCAGTCAGTTCGTGCTGGTTCAGGGCGGGTCGGAAAAAAGCCATTGCGGCTTCACGGGCTTGCAGCAAGGTCAGGGTCAGCGAAGGTCGGGGGTTGGCCATATCGGCACCACTTGAGGGGGCGAGTCGGCAGCTTAGTGTCGCCGGCCTGTCCGTGCAAGCCGCGCGCAAGCCTGTGAAAAGTGCAATCGGTTCCGTGTAAAAGCCATTCTGTCGCACCGCTGCGCTGGTCATGCTGATCCGTACAAGATCAACAAGATCAAGGCGCAGTTCCCCATGCCTGTCTCAACGCAGCCCCAATTGTCGCTGGCGGTACTCCCCCGGAGTGAGCTGTGCGTAGCGCTGGAAAAACCGACTGAAGTAGGCCGGGTCCTTGAAGCCGAGCTGGTAGCAGATCTCGTTGGCGGAGCTGCCCGTGAACATCAGCAGCCGCTTGGCCTCCTGCATGAGCCGCTCCAGGATCAGGCGCTTGGACGGCAGGTCGGCGATGCGCCGGCACACATCGTTGAGTCGCGCCTCGGTCACCCCGATGCCTTGCGCATACCGGGACAAGGGCCAGTGTTGCTGGTAGTGCGCTTCGATCAGCTCGTTGAAACGGTGGAAAATCCTCAAGTCTTCGTGCCGCGCAGGCGTGGCTTTCAGCGAGTGGGAGCACAGCCGCAGCAGGCTGATCATGATCAAGCGCGTCAGGCTGTCCAGGGCCGCACTGTGCCCTGGGCGCTGGGCCTCGACCTCTGCACTGAGTTCCTCGAACAGAAAATCCAATCGACGGATTTCACTCGCGTCATGCAGGCCCAACTGCGCCAGCGCCACGCACGCGGCCGGGAGTTGCGCGCCCGCCGGCGCCAGGCTGGGATCAGCATCGATCAGTTGCCAGACCAGTTGCTGGCGCACCGTCAACACATGCCCGTCACTGTCGGCCTCGGTCACAAAGGAGTGCGGCACCGTGGGCGGCGTGAGAAAGAACATCGGCCCGGACTCGACGTATTGCTGGTCGTCCAGGTACACCCGCACCGTACCGCTTTTCACGTAGTGAACCTGGAAGAACCGGTCGTGCCGGTGAATCGGCATGTTGCGCCCGAAGAAACCCGCGAGGTTGGCCAGCCGGTCGTAGTGGACCTGCGCGTCGCTGTAGCGCTGGTCGTACACCTGGCCAATGTTGATGTTGGGAATGGGTTGTCGGTCGGTCATCGCACGCTACTCATTTTTATTCTGATTGCCGGGGTGCTGCCACGCTCATCCTGCACCGATTTGGGCAGCGCAACCAACGCGAGAACAGTCTGCCACGCTTGACGATAGTTAACATCTTAATTATAACTGTTAACACATTAACAATATTCAGAGCCTTCCCATGGCTCTGCCAGGAGAAAGCATGAGCCATGCCTTGCATGACGTCGCGACCGGCACTCTTTTCGGTGTGGCGCTCAACTACCAAGGGCTGCTGAAACAGCGCCTCGCCGAATTCGAACAGCCGCCATATCAGAAGCCGCCGGTCAAACCGGTGCTGTTTATCAAGACGCCCAATACGCGCAATCAGCACCGTGCAGCGGTGGTGCATCCAGGCCAGGGCGAGCGCCTGCAACCCGGCCCAGCCCTGGGCGTGGTGATGGGCAAGAGCGCCAGCCGCGTCAGCCAGGGCGACGCGCTCGATTACGTTGCCGGATTCACCGTCATCAATGAATTCAGCCTGCCGGAAGACAGCTACTACCGCCCCGCCGTCAAAGCCAAATGCCGGGATGGTTTTTGTGCCGTCGGGCCCGAATTGATCCCTACGGCCCAAGTCACTGACCCGCACAGCCTGGCGATCACGCTGTACGTCAACGGCGAGATTCGCCAGCAAAACACCACGGCTAACTTCGTGCGCAACATTCCTTTGCTCATCGCCGAAATCAGCGAGTTCATGACCCTGCACGCTGGCGATGTGTTGATCACTGGCACTCCGGAAGGTCGCGTGGATGTGCTGCCGGGTGACACCGTCGAAGTCGAAATCAGCGGTTTGGGCCGCCTCGTCAACCACGTCGTGGCCGAGTAACAGGAGCTTCCATGAAACACGCCCGTATCCAGTTTGAAGGCGAAGTGCACCTCGCCCATGTCGAAGACCACAACGCCGTGCGCCTGGCCGATGGCCGCCTGCTGGCCGAACATCAAGTGCAATGGCTGCCACCGGCCACAGGCAGCATGTTTGCCCTGGGCCTGAACTATGCCGATCACGCCGCCGAGCTGGCGTTCACGCCGCCGACCGAGCCGCTGGCCTTCATTAAGTCTCCAGGCACTTACACCGGTCACAACCAAGTGACATGGCGCCCGGACAACGTCGCCTACATGCACTACGAGTGCGAGCTGGTGGCCGTCATTGGCAAGCCCGCGCGCAACGTCAAGCGCGAAGACGCCCTGGACTACGTGGCGGGCTACACGGTGTGCAACGACTACGCGATTCGCGACTACCTGGAAAACTACTACCGCCCCAACCTGCGGGTGAAAAACCGCGACGCCACCACGCCTGTCGGCCCGTGGATCGTCGATGTGGCCGATGTGCCAGACCCAAGCAACCTGACCCTGCGCACGTGGATCAACGGTGAACTGCGCCAGGAAGGCAGTACCAGAGACATGATTTTCGACATCCCCTACCTGATCGAATACCTGTCCAGCTTCATGACCTTGCAGCCCGGCGACATGATCGCCACCGGCACGCCGGAAGGCCTGGCCGACGTGGTGCCCGGTGATGAAGTGATCGTGGAAGTCGAAGGCGTCGGCCGCCTGGTCAATCGAATTGTCAGCGAAGCGGCGTTCTTCAACGCCCGTAAAGAGGCTTGAGCAGCATGATCAAACATTGGATCAACGGCCGTGAGGTCGAAAGTAAAGACGTGTTCGTTAACTACAACCCAGCCACCGGTGAAGCCATCGGCGAAGTCGCCAGCGGCGGTGCCGAGGAAGTCGCGCAAGCTGTGGCCGCCGCCAAGGAAGCCTTTCCCAAATGGGCTGGCACACCGGCCAAAGAGCGTGCGCGCTTGATGCGCAAGCTGGGCGAACTGATCGAACAGAACGTGCCGCACCTGGCCGAACTGGAAACCCTCGACACCGGCCTGCCGATTCACCAGACCAAAAACGTGCTGATCCCCCGCGCCTCGCACAACTTCGATTTCTTCGCCGAAGTCTGCACACGCATGGACGGGCACAGCTACCCGGTCGATGACCAGATGCTCAATTACACCCTGTACCAGCCAGTGGGTGTATGCGCGCTGGTCTCGCCGTGGAACGTGCCGTTCATGACGGCTACCTGGAAGACCGCGCCGTGTCTGGCGCTGGGCAATACTGCCGTACTGAAAATGTCTGAATTGTCGCCATTGACCGCTAACGAACTGGGGCGCCTGGCCGTCGAAGCCGGCATCCCCAACGGCGTCTTGAACGTGATCCAAGGCTATGGCGCAACGGCGGGTGATGCGTTGGTGCGTCACCCGGACGTGCGCGCGATTTCCTTCACCGGCGGCACCGCCACCGGCAAGAAAATCATGCAGACCGCCGGCCTGAAAAAGTACTCCATGGAACTGGGTGGCAAGTCGCCGGTGCTGATCTTTGAGGATGCCGACCTGGAACGCGCCCTCGATGCCGCCCTGTTCACGATCTTCTCCCTCAATGGCGAGCGCTGCACCGCCGGCAGCCGCATCTTTATCCAGGAAAGCGTCTATCCGCAGTTCGTCGCCGAGTTTGCTGCGCGCGCCAAACGCTTGATCGTCGGCGACCCGCAAGACCCGAAAACCCAGGTCGGCTCGATGATCACCCAGGCCCACTACGACAAGGTCACCGGCTACATCAAGATCGGCCTCGAAGAGGGCGCCACCCTCCTCGCCGGCGGCCTCGAACGTCCGGCCAACTTGCCGGCGCACTTGAGCAAAGGCCAGTTCATCCAACCGACGGTGTTCGCTGACGTGAACAACAACATGCGTATTGCCCAGGAAGAAATCTTCGGCCCGGTGGTGTGCCTCATTCCCTTCAAGGACGAAGCCGAAGCCCTCAAACTGGCCAACGAAACCGACTATGGCCTGGCGTCGTACATCTGGACCCAGGACATCGGCAAGGCGCATCGTCTGGCCTATGGCATCGAAGCCGGGATGGTGTTCATCAACAGCCAGAACGTGCGCGACCTGCGTCAGCCGTTCGGCGGCGTGAAAGGCTCCGGCACCGGCCGTGAAGGCGGCCAGTACAGCTTCGAAGTGTTCGCCGAGATCAAGAATGTGTGCATCTCGATGGGCAGCCATCACATTCCACGCTGGGGCATTTGAGTCACACCAGCCCCCTAAGACAACAACAATAATTTCAGGAGAATCATCATGGGCGAAGTCGTCCTGGCGGCGAAAATCTGCCACGTTCCCTCGATGTATTTATCGGAGCTGCCCGGCAAGCACCATGGCTGCCGTGAAGCAGCGATTGCCGGTCACAAAGAGATCGGCCGCCGCGCCCGCGAACTGGGCGCCGACACCGCCGTAGTGTTTGACGTGCACTGGCTGGTCAACAGCGCCTATCACGTCAACAGCGGTGAGCACTTCAAGGGCACCTACACCAGTAACGAGCTGCCGCACTTCATCAAGAACATGGACTACGAATACCCAGGCTGCCCGGAACTTGGCGAGTTGATCGCCGCCGAGGCCAATGCGGCCGACGTGCGTACCCTGGCCCACAACATCCCCAGCCTGGAGCTGGAATACGGCACCCTGGTACCGATGCGCTACATGCACATGGGCGTACCGGACGCGCAGAAATTCAATGTGGTATCGATTGCCGCCTGGTGTGCCTGGCATCGCCTGCAAGACAGCTTCACGTTCGGCGCCGCCGTGCGCCGGGCCATCGAGAAGAGCGACCGCAAAGTCGTGGTGCTGGCTTCCGGCTCACTGTCGCACCGGTTCTCCGACGACCGTAATGCCGAAGCCAATATCCATAACTGGACGCGCGAGTTCGACAAACAGGTCGATCTGCATGTGGTGGAGCTCTGGCGCCAAGGCCGCTGGAAAGAGTTCTGCGCGATGCTTCCGGACTACGCCGAACACTGCTTCGGCGAAGGCAAGATGCACGACACCGCGATGCTTCTCGGGCTACTCGGCGGGCCGGATTACGACAAGCCTGCCGAAATCATCACCGCCCCGTTCGGCAGCTCAGGCACCGGGCAGATCAACGCCATTTTCCCCGTTTGACCGTATGGCCGCGCGGTGTCCCCGCGCGGTCTGAAGGAGCCGTCCATGCCCCACTTCATCGCTGAATACACCGACAACATCGAGCAGCAGGCGGACTTGCCTGCCCTGTTTGAAAAAGTCCATGCCACCCTGGGCGACAGCGGTGTGTTCCCGCTGGGCGGCATCCGCAGCCGAGGCGTGCGCCTGGATACCTGGCGCATGGCCGACGGCAAGCACGACTACGCCTTCGTGCACATGACGCTCAAGGTCGGCCATGGCCGCGACCTGGCGACCCGTCAGCAAGTCGCCGAACATCTTTTTGAGGTGATCACCGCGCACTTTGCCGAGCTTCAGGCCCAACGCCTGCTGGCCCTGTCGTTTGAAATGATCGAGCTGCACGAGCAGCTCAACTTCAAGCAGAACAACGTGCACGCCTTCCTCAAGGCCCAGCTGGGCTAGCACGCCCTGCCCGTTCACTCCATCGGCCTTCTCAGACAAAAAGTATAAAACCATGAGCACAGCCAATATCGCCGACAGCCTCGGCAGCGTCGCCCGCGACCGCACCCACAGCACCATCACCTGGCGGCTGATGCCGCTGTTGTTGATCTGCTACCTCTTTGCCCACCTCGACCGCATCAACATCGGCTTCGCCAAGATGCAAATGAGCGCCGACCTGAATTTCAGCGACACGGTCTACGGCTTCGGCGCCGGTCTGTTCTTTGTCGCCTACGCGCTGTTCGGCGTACCGAGCAACATGGCCCTGGACCGTGTGGGTCCCAGGCGCTGGATCGCCACGTTGATGGTGGTGTGGGGCGCGCTGTCGACCTGCATGTTCATGGTCGACAGCGCCACGGGCTTCTATGTGCTGCGCTTTTTGCTCGGAGTGGCCGAGGCGGGTTTCTTCCCAGGCATCCTGGTCTTCCTCAACCGTTGGTACCCGGCGGGTCGGCGTGCGCAAGTCACCGCCTTGTTTGCGATTGCGGTGCCCATGGCCGGGGTGATTGGAGGGCCACTGTCGGGCGGCATTCTTGAGCACTTCCATGACCTGGGCAGCCTGCGCGGCTGGCAGTGGATGTTTGTCATCGAGGGCGCGCCGGTCATCCTGCTCGGGCTGGTGGTGCTCAAGTGCCTGCCGGACAGTTTCGAGACCGTTACCTGGCTGACGCCCGCGCAGAAGCAACAACTGCGCGAACAACTGACGAAGGAAGAACAGCGCAAATCGATCACCTCGTTCTCCGCGATTCTGCGTAACCCGCAAGTCTGGCTGTTGGTGGCGGTGTATTTCGCGGTGATGCTGGCGGTCAACACCCTGGCGTTCTGGATGCCAACACTGATCCACGGCGCCGGGGTCGGCAGCGACGGCAAGGTCGGACTGCTCAGTGCAGTGCCGTATCTGGCGGGTTGCTTTTTCATGATCGGCTGCGGGCGCTCGTCGGATCGCCAGCGTGAACGCCGCTGGCACCTGTGCGTGCCGTTGCTGATGGCGGCCGCCGGTATTGCCATCGCCGGGCTCGCTCCGGCCAACCCGACCCTGGTGCTGAGCGGCCTGATCCTCGCCGGCATGGGCGCCAGCGCGGCATTGCCGATGTTCTGGCAGTTACCTCCGGCGTTTCTCTCCAACACCACTCAGGCCGCCGGCATCGCCTTGATCAGTTCCTTCGGCAGCATCGCGTCTTTCTTTGCGCCCTATCTGATTGGCTGGATGCGCGACACCACCCACAGCGCCAGCCTGGCCCTTTACGCCCTGGCGCTGCTTATTGCACTCGGTGGCCTGCTGGTGCTGCGCACCCAGGCCGCCATCGTCAACCCTCACTGAGAGACCTTTGTCATGCTTGATCAACAGCTCATCCAGCAAGCCGCCGCCCGTCTTGACCAGGCCGAAAGGTCACGGGAACAGGTGCGCCAGTTTTCCCTGGAGCACCCGACGATCACGATCGAAGACGCCTACGCCATCCAGCGCGCCTGGGTCGCCCAAAAGATCAAGGACGGGCGCAAGCTGGTCGGCCACAAGATCGGCCTGACCTCCCGCGCCATGCAAGTGTCGTCCAACATCACCGAGCCGGATTACGGCGCGCTGCTCGATGACATGTTCTTCGATGAAGGCACCGACATCCCCTTCGAGCGCTTTATCGTGCCGAGGGTCGAGGTGGAGTTGGCGTTCATCCTGGGCAAACCGCTTAAAGGCCCGAATGTGACGGTGTTCGATGTGCTGGACGCCACCGAGTGGGTGATCCCGGCGCTGGAGATCATCGACGCGCGTATCCAACAGGTCGACCCGCACACCAACGCCACCCGCAAGGTGTTTGACACCATCTCCGACAATGCCGCCAACGCGGGCGTGGTCATGGGCGGACGCGCCGTGCGCCCCACTGAAATCGACCTGCGCAAAGTGCCGGCAGTGCTCTACCGCAATGGCGTGATCGAAGAATCCGGCGTATCGGCCGCCGTGCTCAATCACCCGGCCAAGGGCGTGGCCTGGCTCGCCAATAAACTCGCCGCGTATGACGTGACCCTGCAACCTGGGCAAATCATCCTCGGCGGTTCCTTCACCCGGCCGGTGGCGGCCAACCCTGGCGATACCTTTCATGTCGACTACGACATGCTTGGCTCGATTGCCTGCCGCTTCGTTTAACAGGAGATCGCTCGATGGACATGCCTATCAACACCTTCAAGCAACGCCTGCACAGCGGTGAGGCCCAGATCGGCCTGTGGTTGGGTTTATCCGATGCCTATTGCGCAGAACTGGCCGCCAACGCCGGGTTTGACTGGCTGCTGATCGACGGCGAACACGCGCCCAACGACCTGCGCGGCATGCTTGGCCAGCTCCAGGCCGTGGCTCCCTACCCCAGCCACCCGGTGATCCGCCCGGTCATCGGTGACACCGCGCTGATCAAACAAGTGCTCGATATCGGCGTACAAACCTTGCTGGTGCCCATGGTGGAAAGCGCAGCGCAGGCACGGGAACTGGTCAAGGCGATCCACTACCCGCCCAACGGCGTGCGCGGCGTCGGCAGCGCGCTGGCACGGGCATCGCGCTGGAACAGCATCCCCGATTACCTCGACAAAGCCGACGAGCAGATGTGCTTGCTGGTGCAGATCGAAAGCCGTGAAGGCCTGGCCAACCTGGATGCGATTGCGGCGGTAGAGGGCGTGGATGGTGTGTTTATCGGCCCGGCGGACCTGAGCGCCTCGATGGGTTTTCGCGGCAACCCCGGCCATCCTGACGTGCAGGCGGCGATTGAACACGCCATCGCCCGTATCCGCAGCGCCGGCAAGGCCGCCGGCATCCTCAGCGCCGACCAGGCCTTGGCGCGGCGTTACATCGAACTGGGCGCGGCGTTCGTCGCAGTGGGCGTCGACACCACCGTGCTGATGCGCGGATTGCAAAGCCTCGCGGCGGCCTTCAAAGATGCACCGGCGCCCACAAGCACTGCCGGTGCTATCTACTGACGCTGCGGTATTCGCGTTTGCTTTGGCTTTGCCGGCAAACACGCTGGCCGAACGCAGGCTTGAATCCGTGGGCAACCCGGCAGGACGCCGGGTTAGCCCTATCAACGCTTGAGCGTCTTCAGCTCATTGAGCAACGCCAGCAACGTCTGCAACTTCTCCTCACCAAAGCCCGCCTGCAGACGCTGATAATTCGCCTCCATGCACTGACTCATCGAGGCAAAACACGCCTGACCTTTGTCGGCCAACCGCACCAGCACACGCCGTTGGTCCTGCTGCGCCTTGCGCCGCTCAACCATGCCCGCGGCCTCCATACGAACCAGCACACCGGTCATGCTCGGTTTGAGGATGCACGCAAGCTCCGCCAGACGATTAATCTCCAGCTCATCGTGCTGGCTCAGGATGCGAATGACCCGCCATTGCTGCTCGGTCAAACCGTGTTGGTTAAGCGAAGGACGAAAAAACCCCATGGCGGCTTCACGCGCTTGGAGCAAAGTAAGGGTCAGGGATTGGCGCGGTTTGGGCATGGGTGCAGGCGTCGCAATTAGTTAACAGATTAACAACATTCTAGCACCCGCGACTGATCACCGTGTGCCGCTTTACCGCCTGGCCGGCTCCAGGGTGGACAGTGGCAGCCAGGATCAAGACCGACGGCACACAGAATCAAGACACCTACCGCTCGGAAGGCAGTTAATACACCCCAACAGGCACAGAGCTTCTTGTCGGCTCTGCAGTGAGTTCCCCTTCACTTTTCCAGGCTGCGCCATGATCAATATCGAAACGCCGACCTACTACTCGGCAACCAAAAAATACAACCTCAGTTTCCCAACCCTCGAACAGGACGTGGAAGCGGATGTGGTAGTGATTGGCGGCGGTTTCTCCGGCATAAACACCGCGCTGGAACTCGCTGAAAAAGGCATCACCAATATTGTGGTGCTGGAAGCGCGCTACCTGGGCTTTGGTGGCACGGGCCGCAATGGCGGGCAGATCATGGCGGGGATCGGCCACGACCTGGAAAAGATCAAGCAACAAGTAGGCGACGAAGGCCTGCGCCAGATCTTTGAAATCAGCGAGCTGGGCGCCGGGATCATCAAGGACCGCATCGCCAAATACTCGATTGACGCCGACTTCTGCCACGGCTACGGATACATGGGCTTCAACGCCCGCCAGGAAAAAACCCTGCGCGCTTGGGAGAAAGACTTCAAGTCGATCAATACCAAAGACGAAATCCGCTTTATGGCAGGGTCCGAGGTCAAGCAGATCATCGGGTCCGACGCCTATACCAGCGCGCTGCTGCACATGGGCGGCGGCCACGTGCACTCGCTCAATCTGCTGCTGGGCGAAGCCAAGGCACTCGCCGGCCATGGCGTGCGCATCTTCGAACACAGCCCGGCCCTGGACGTCAGTTATGGCGAGCGCATCACGGTGCGCACCGGCCGCGGCTCGGTCAAGGCGTCCAAGTTGCTGTGGGCCTGCGACAGTTTCCTCAACAAGCTCGAACCCGAACTGCACAAGACGACCGTTAACACCTACGCCTTTCAGTTGATGACCGAACCGTTGTCGGACGAGATGATCCATCGCATCAGCCCGATACGCGGCGCCTACAGCGATATTCGGCCGGTGATCGACTACTACCGCGTCACCAATGAAAACCGCTTGCTGTTCGGTGCCGCCACGCCGTTTGTCGAGCACATCCCGCTGGACCTCAAAGCCTGGAACCGCAACCTGATGCTGAAGATTTTCCCGTACCTCAAGGACGTGAAGATCGACCTGGCGTGGGGCGGGCCAATGGCGACCGGGGCCAACCTGTTTCCGCAGATCGGCACCCTCAGTGGTCGCCCCAACGCCTTCTATGTGCAGGGTTACGCCGGCTTTGGCGTCACGCCCAGCCACATCATCTGCAAGGTCCTGGCCGAAGGCATGAGCGAGGGTTCATCGCGCTATGACCTGATCAGCTCGGTCAAGCATGCGCAGATCCTGGGCAAGGACCATATCCGCCCACTGCTGCTGACCGCCGGTAAAAGCCTTCATCAACTGTCGGGTTACTTCAACGGTCGCCGTTGATTCCCACCGTTTCATTCTCAGGAGAACTGCCATGCCCGTTACGACGCTCAAGAAAGACATCCAATTATCCGACCTCGATGCCTGGGGCACCGTCGCCGACCTTGGTTCCGAGATCCTCGAAGGTGAAGTCAACGCCTTCGGCAAAATGACCTTTGGCGCACCGACCGACCCGGTCAGCAGTGCCTATTTCGGCACCACCCAAGGCAAGTTCCGCATGGTCTATCCGTTTGCCGAACAGGCCACCGTGGTCACCGGCGAAGTGGTATTGACCGATGAAAGCACCGGCCAGAGCAGCCGTTACAAAGCCGGCGACAGCTGGTTCGTGACCAAGGGCACGCCGGTGCTGTGGGAGATTGTGAGCGAGAGCTTTGTGAAGCACTATTTCGCGGTTGTTTGATGGTTCTGCCTGCCGGCTTCGGTCGGCAGCATTTTCTCCGGCGCAGGTGACCGACCATGCACGCCATCCCCGCTCAGGAAGTCGCCGGCCATTGCCTGCAGGCCTTCACCCAGCTCGTCCCCGCCAGCCAGGCCGCGTTTTATTGTGTCGACCGCCAACTCCAAGCCCGCGATTTCCAACTGCAAGGCATGAGTGGCGAGATGCACCGCGACTACCTGGACAACTACCGGCAATTCGACCCGTTGCAGCCGCGCAATTGCCTGTCCACCGGGCTGGCCGTGGTGCCGCTGGGTTTGGCCATGGCCCGCCAACCCCAGCGTGACAGCCGCCGCTATCGCGACTTCCTGCAGCGCTACGGTGTAATCGATGTGGTGGAGATCGTTGCCCATCGCGCCGACCAACCCCAGGCGGCCATCTCGTTACTGCGCACTGCCGAACAAGGCGCCTTCACCCCCGACCAATTGGCGCAGCTCACTGCCTTGCAGGCCCTGCTGCAAATGGCAGTGGCCAATATGCAGCCCTGTGAGGATGCATTCGCCGCCTTCACGCCCAAGGAGCGCCAGATCGCGTGGTTATTGCGTCAAGGCGCGAGCAACAAGCAACTGGCCCTGGAACTGGACGTGGGCCTGCCCACCATCAAGACCCACCTGATCCACCTGTTCCGCAAGGCGGGCGTGAGCAGCCGCACCGAACTGGTGGCGGCGCTGTTTCTGTAGCGGGCTCAACCCTTCGGTTGATAGGCGCGCGCCCTGCTCCACCTCATGCTCCGGGTTGTCCATTCAACCCACCGGAGCCATGCAATGACCACCCCATCCGACTGGATCACCGTAGGCGCCCTCGCCGACGGTTTCGCCCCCGCAGCGTTCATCCTGCCCAACCTCGCCGACCTCAACGGCAAAACCTTCACCCTGCACTTTGCCAACGGCTGGCAGATCGAGCATCGCTTTGAAGCCGACGCGCTGCACTGGCACGCCGCCGACGGCCACTCCAGCGGTTCGGCCGCGTACCGTGCTACATCGGTGCGACCGGGGCTGTACCTGGTCGATTTCATCAAACACGAAGCCAGCCAGGCGTGGTCGATCAGCCTGGTGCTGGACACCGCCACCTCGTCGTTCACCGCCGTGATCGGCCGCATGCCGCGCCGCGAGCACACCGAAGAAGGCCTCTACAGCCGCGCCCTGGCCGGCAAAGCGTTGACCTCGGTTGAGGTGGATTTCCTCCACGGCAGCCTGGACCAACCCTGGCAACCCGGCCATTGCCCCCACGCGCCGACCCAGGAGCTGACCGGCTTGCGCAACCTGTACCGCTACAGCCCGAGCGAAGTCTACGAGCACATCTACCTGAACGATCAGTTCTACGCCTGGCAATGCATCAAGGGCGTAGAGCAAGGCCTGTGCGATACCGACCGCTGCCACTACTACAAGATCGCCGACCAGTTGTACCTGTTTGTCTGGCGCGAAAAGATCATCCCGACCTTGGGCCTGGTATTGATCGACCTGCAACAGCACCGCAGCGACGGCAAGATCTTCGGCTACGCCGACGCGTCCTTTACTGAGCTGTCGAACTTTCCGGTCAGTTCCTACTGCCAGGTACTCAACCGTACGGAGTATCCCGATGCCTGATCCACGCACCGTCGTCATCACGGGCGCCGGCACCGGCATCGGCGCCGCTTGCGCCAGGCTGTACGCCGCCGAAGGGGCCAATCTAGTCTTGATGGGCCGGCGTCGTGAGCCGTTGGAGCAGGTGGCGGCCCAAACCGGTGGCCTGATCCTGGTCGGCGATGCGGCCTGCCCGGACACCTGGGAAGGCTTTATCGCGCAGATTCGCGCGCACCATGGCCGCCTTGATGTATTGCTGGCGTGTGCCGGTGGGCATGGCGTGGGCAGTGCCAGCCAAACCAGCCCGGCCACCTGGGAAGCCGCGTTGCGCAGCAACCTGGACAGCGCGTTTTATAGCGCCCGGGCTTGCCTGCCGCTGCTGATCGAAAGCGCCGGCAATATCGTGCTGCTCGGCTCCATCGCCTCCCTGGCCGCCGGGCCGGAAGTCTGCGGCTACACCACCGCCAAGCATGCGCTGCTCGGGCTTAACCGCTCGCTGGCACGGGACTACGGGCCGCGTGGGGTGCGGGTAAACGCGGTGTGCCCCGGCTGGGTCACCACGCCGATGGCCGATCAGGAAATGCAGCCGTTGATGGAGGCTTACGGCGACACGTTGCAGCAAGCCTATGTCCGCGTATGCGCCGACGTACCGTTGCGCCGCCCCGCCAGCGCCGACGAAATCGCCAAGGTGTGCCGGTTCCTCGCCAGCCCTGACGCCTCAATCATCACCGGCGCAAGCGTGGTCGCCGACGGCGGTTCGAGCATCGTGGATGTGCCGACGCTGGCCTATGCCCATATGGAGAACGCCCATGCCTGAAGATTTAAATTTCAGCGGCAAAACCGTGCTGGTCACCGGCGGCGCCCAAGGCATCGGCCAGGCCATTGTCGAGGCGTTTGCCTGGCGCGGCGCGCGCGTGATGATCGCCGACCTGCGCCTGGCGCAAGCCCAAGCGCTGGCCGAAGCGCTGCGTGTGCGAGGCTGTCAGGTCGAAGCCATGGAACTTGATCTGGCTGACGCCGCCGCCGTGTTCGACGGTATCAAGGCCATAGACCTGGACTGGGGCCGCCTGGATGTTCTGGTGCACAACGCCGGCTATTTCCCGCTGACACCCTTCGCGCAGATCACCCCCGCCGTCCTGGAACGCACCCTGGCGGTCAACCTCTGCGCATTGTTCTGGCTGACCCAGGCCGCCTTGCCCATGTTTCAGCGCCAGGGCGGTGGCTGTGTGTTGGTCACGTCATCGGTCACCGGGCCACGGGTTGCCTATCCGGGCCTCAGTCACTACGCGGCGTCCAAAGCCGGGGTCAACGGTTTTATCCGCAACACAGCGCTGGAGTTGGCCTGCGACGGAGTGCGGGTCAATGGCGTCGAGCCAGGGATGATCGCCACGCCGGCCATGGGCAATCTGGGCGACGAACAAGTCAACGCCGACATCGCCAGCCGCGTTCCTCTGGGACGACTCGGCGCCCCGGAAGATATTGCCGCAGCCATGTTGTTTCTGGCGTCTGACCTGGCCGCCTACATCACTGGCCAAACCATCGTGGTGGATGGCGGATCGACGTTACCTGAGGTGAAATAACCTCTGTGTCTCTGTAAACCGAATCAACTGCGGGAGGGGCTTGCCCCTCCCACAGGTTGATCTAGCGCTCGGCCCTTTCGAGCATCGACAGTGAGTCACCGAACACCCGCGACAACGCCGCTAGCCGTTTGACGTACCCCTGAGCCGTCGAATAAATCAACTCCACATGCAAGCTGTCGACAATCCCCAGATAGGCATCACAAAACACCTCAAGCGCCTCGGGCTCTACCCGGCTGTACCGACTGCGCGCTGCATGCTGAAAACCCTCGCGTATGCAGGCCAGATACCCCTCGAATCCCGCCGTAATCACGCTGCGAATCCGCGCCGGCGGAAAGTACGCCGTACGCAACAGAAAGCGCAGATGCGCAGAGCCTTCATAGCGGCCGATCAAGCGCTCAAGGTGCAAATAACCCGGCATCCCCGTGTACCCGGTCTCGTCCTGAAAGCATCCAGCGATAGAGTGGTGTTCATGGTCCAGGGCAATCTGGAAGACCGTCTGAAACAGCGCATCCTTGCTCACAAAGTGCGCATACAACGACGCCTTGCGCATACCCGCTCCCACCGCGATATCGTTCAGCGACGAGGCGTCATACCCATGATCGGCAAAGTGTTCGACCGCCACCGCACAAATGTTACTGGCCGACAGGCTGAGCGCTTTCATTGATCGATGGACAACCTACGCCGCACCGACCGCTTGCTGCAGATGGGTCGAACGAAAGTCCTTGGGCGACAGCTCGAATTGCTTCTTGAACGAGCGACTGAAGTGAGCCGAATCGGTGAAGCCCCACTTATAGGCAATCGAGGTGATCGACTCACTCTTGAGGAACGGGTTGGTCAGGTCATCCGCGCTACGCTTTAGCCGCGCCCGCTGGATGTAGCGGCAGACGCTGTCGTCCTGTTCTTCAAACAGACGGTATAAGTGTCGCACCGAGATGTTCAGCCGATTGGCCAGGCCCACGGGGCTCAGGCCCGGCTGGGTCAGGGACTCATCAATGACTTTCTGCACATAACTGCGCAGGTTGCTGCCGTGCAACGAGGCGGTGCTGTCACCTTGGGTGTCATGCGCGTCAAACGCCGAGCCCAGCAAGGAGACAAAGGCCGCCTGCAGTGCCTGCGCCTCTTCCTCTGAATCCTGGCCGTCCAGCCCTTCCCTGCACAGTTGGTCCATCAACACATGGAGCATCCGCCCACAGGCTTTACTCGACGAGATCTTGCCGAAGGTTTTCGAGGCGTTGCCCAGCTGTTTGCACACTGCGTTGCGCGAAAGAGACAGGGATGCATGTTCAATCAGGCCGAAGGGGCTGATCTCGATTGAACCGGTGGAATCCATCAGCAGCATGTCACCGGGGGCCAACTGGATGACCTCGTCGTTCTGGGTGATCTGGCAATAGCCGCTGCGCTGGCTGACGAGGAAGCAATGCTGGTCAATGTCGTGATCGGCGTTGGGCCGTGGGCGCTTGATCAGACCGGCATTGGTACGCAGGGAGGCCAGTGAGAGGCAACCACGGGAGAGCGTGGAAACTTCACCGATGAACAGCGAACGGTTGAAGGCCAGTTCAGTGTCGAAATGGCCACAGGCCGCTCGCAAATCCTGAGTCCAGGTGTCCAATCCAGTGTGCGCAGATTGATAGGTGCTCATGGCAACTCCACAGTGGCTTCTTGTTTTTGTTGGCCAATAGTTAACATGTTATCTATATAGGCGCAACAAGTACGTAGTGCTGACTGTGGAAGCAGTAATGATGCCAAGTCGCCAAAAATCAGAGCGCGCCCAGCACCCGGTGTAACCCCGCCAGAACATCGAACAAAGCCCCTCGCTGCGCGCCGCTCAAGGCGATGTAGCGACGAAACGCGGGCATGCGGTTGACCACTTCGCTGCCGCCCATATGTTCAAGCCGAACGTGCCACTGCTGGCCGTCCAGTGCGATGCACAGGCGCTTGAAGTCGAGCGACATCAACGCTTGATGCAGGGCTTGATCCTGCGTCAACGCAGCCTCAAGCCTGGACAGCAAGCTCGGCGTACCAGCGCGTTGCCGACATGCCAGCCCCGTGCGCCGAATCGACCCGCGGTGGTGCAGCTCGAAGCGTGCATTGCCCTGCTCTGAGGCGGGCACGTTGACCATGAATTCGGTCATGACCAAGTGCATCAGCAATTGCGATTCGGTGCGCTCGCCAACCGCCACCTGCACGTCGCTATCGCCCAGGCCGAACACTGCGCTTGTCGGCCCCGTCGAGGTAAAACTCGCCAGGCCAAGGTTGCGTCGCAGGTACTCAAGCGTGACGCCGGGACGATAACCGGCCGGGGCACGTTTGGCACTGAACAGCTCAGACAGCTTTTGCAGCATGCTCGATATACCCAGGGTGAGGGTTGCCAGGCTCATGGGAAAACTCCTTGGCCAGCACGTCTTCTACCGACGCGGGCTTGAATGGATTGACCTTCTGCACCACCAGTGTCCAGAACAGCGCATAGCTCGCGGTGATCCCAAGCATCACGCCAAACGGCACATAAATGTCGGCGGGGTTCATGCCCGGTGGGGTGATGAACCACATGCCCAGCAAGATGCCGACGCTGGACAGGATCTGCGGCAACGGGAAAAACGGCGAGCGATAGGCCCGTGGCAGATCAGGGCGACGAATCCGCAGGATCACCACCGACAGCGTCACCAGCAGGTAGGAGAAACTCCACGCACACACCGCCGCCAGCACCAGGTGCATGATGTTATCGGTGTTGCCACCCAGCCACAGGGCATACAGGCACGGGATCAGCATCGCCACGAGGATGCACAGCAGCGGCGTCTTGAAGCGCGGGTGCAGGTAGGTGAACACCTTGGGCAACGCACCGTCCACCGCCATGCCATAGAGAATCCGCGGTACACCGGCCATTAACGTGTTGATGGTGGCGGCGCCCGCGAACAGAAAACCGATCCCCAGCCACAGCGGGCCTACCTGGCCCATGACCTGCTCGGCAAACTTGGGAATCGCCATCGGCGTGTCGAGCAGGTGCACGCCCGACGCGGCGTCCAGCAGCACGTTTTCGACCTGGCGCTTCATCGCCGCGCCATAGATAAACATGCAGGTTGCCACGCTCAGCAATCCAAGAATCATCGCCTTGGGCATGACCTTGGCCGAGTTGCGAAGGTCCGGGGCCAACGGTGTAACGAACTCGCAACCGACGAACATGAACATGGCCATGCCCACCAGCGACAGAATGGTGATCAGGTCAGTGCCCACCAGCGACACACCAAACCAGCCCTCCAGCTGCACCGCCGGTGCGGCGATCAGGCCCATCACGCCAAACACCATCAGGGTGGTCCACATGCCGAAGGTCAGGATGATCTCGGCCCGGCCAAAAGCACTGACGCCGAAAGCATTGAGAATGCCGAACACCACCACGAACCCGACCCCCAGCAACCAGGAACCGCCGGCCGACTCCGCCAGGGTATTGAGGTGCTCGAAGTTCACCAGGGCCATGACCCCGGACAGAATGGTCTCTGCCGTGCCCGCGAACACGTGCACGATCAGGTACGCCGACAAAGTGCCGGTGATCGCAAAGAATCGACCCATGCCGCAATTGATGTAGTCGTAGACCGAACCGGTGGTCGGTAGGATCGAAGCCGCCTCGGCAAAGGTAGTCGCCTGGGCCAGCATCATCACCACTGCGATCAGCATGGCCACCGCAAAGGCGCTGCCGCCGATCCCGAAACCCATGGTCGCGGTAAGAATCACCGGGCTGGCCATGATCAGGCCAATGGTGCTGGCCAGCGCGGTTGGAAAGCCGACGCTGCCTCGTTTCAAATGCTGCGTGAGCCGGTCATTGATCGACATGGTGCGGATCCTCGAAAGCGGATTTCTTAGTGGATGCATCGAGCCCTACAGGGAGCCGGCGATAACGCCCTCCCCAACCAGTCCCTGATCAAAACGGCATCGAGCGAAATCACTGTGCGCCCATGACCTATCGAGCGTCTTGCCCATGTCTGCCGTCACTTTTGTTGCTGCCTGCCACGGGCAAAGTAAACAGATAACTCAAATTGATCAGGTGTAACACCCATAAAATGCGGGAGGGGGCTTGCCCCCGATAGCGGTGGATCAGCCATCACATCAGTGACTGACACACTGTCATCGGGGGCAAGCCCCCTCCCACATTTGACCGACTGCGTCTGCCCGCTCGGTGAACGGCTCACCACCTATAGCGCCAGCCCTGCAACATTTCAGATCGGCTTACACTCACCCGCCCATCAGCATTGGCTGATCAACTGCTTAAGTACGGCCTTGAACGTTTCGACCTGGGCTTGGCTGAACTCGGCAAACACCTTTTCCTGCTGCTCCCGTGCAATCGCCCACAGATCTTCGGTTTGCTCGACACCGGCAGCGGTCAGATGCACGCCCTGCTCATCATCATCCACCAACCCCTTGCGCTTGAGGTTGGCCACCGCGTCATCGATTTCCCGCACCGGCATCGCGACTTCCCGCAGCAGGTCGCCGGGGCTCAGGCGGGCGTCGTTCTCCAGCACCATCAACATCCGCGCCTCGTTGGTGCGCAGGCCGGTGGACAGCTGTCGGGGTTGGTAGCTGGATTGGTAGGCGCGCACCGCCTGGGTCATCAAGTAGTAGAGGTTGTGGCGCAGGCGCCCCTGGAAATGGCTGCTCGGCGGCTGGCTTTCGTCACGCTTGGTCATGCGGGTATGGGGCAAGACCATGGAATAGGCGCCCTGATGGTAGAGCAGCGGCGCACGGCCAAAATCGTCGAAGGCCACCACCTTGCCGATCATGATCCAGTGATCGCCGCCGTCCACTTGTTGGTAGTTCTCGCAGTGAAAGCGCGCCGCACAATCGGCAAATACTGGCGCGCCACCCTCTCCCGGTTCGTATTCGATCTCAGCGAAGCGATCGTCCTTGGGCCGCGCAAAATTGTTCGACAGGTCGATCTGGTCCGCCGCCAGCACGTTGACGGCGAAATGGCTGGCCTGCTCGAACACCTCATGGCTGTTGGAGCGTTTGTCGATGCTCCACAGCACCAGCGGTGGATCAAGGGACACCGAATTAAAGCTGTTGGCGGTAACGCCCACCTTGCGCCCGCAGGCGTCAGCGGCGGTGACCACGGTGACGCCCGTGGCGAAGTTGCCCAGGGCGCGGCGAAAGGCCCGTGGGTCGAAGGTCGATTCAGACATGCAAGACTCCCGGACTGCGTCATGCGCAGCCCCTATTGTTGTTTTCAAAAGCGGGTTCAGATCATGCTCGGATCGGGCTCCAGGCCCATCAGCTCACGCCCGAGGATCTGCGCACAGACGTCGTAGTCGGTGTAGGCATGGGCGCCGGTCATGTGCGAATCGCGGAACAGGCGCTGCATCTCGTTATGTTCAAACCAGGCATTGCCGCCAGCGGCTTCGAACAGGCGGTCCACCGCCTGGATGCACATCTTGGTGGCGTAGGCTTGGTTGGTGCGCCAGAACGCCAGGGTTTCGCGGCTTGGGTAGCGTTGCTGCTCACTGTGCTCGGCGTGTTCGGCCCAGGTCTTTTCCAGGAACGCTCGCGCGGCGCCCACCTGGTGCGTCGACTCGGCCAGCCGCATCAGCGCCGGGGTGGCGGCACCGACTGCGGCACCGGTGTAGGCGCGTACTCGCGTTTTGGTCTTCTCGCGGAACACTTCCAGCATCCGCTCGGCGACGCCCAGGCTCACGGTGGAAAAACCGCTGGCGAAATAGGGGCGATACGGCGAGTAGAACACCTTGCTGTCGGGGTACAAGCCGAAGCCTGCGGACTTGCCTTCCATCATGTCCTTGGCCTTCTGGATGCGGTGCTCCGGCACCCTGGCCTTGTCGATGATCAAGGTCTTGGTGCCGCTGCCTTTCATGCCCGCCGCAAACCAGTCATCGCGGATCTGATAGTCACTGCGCGGCAGCACCGCAAAGCAGTAATCCTGAGTGCCCTCGGCATTGGGCCGACGGAATCCGACAATCGCCCATTCGGCGTGATCGCAGCCGCTGCTCCAACCCATCTCACCGCTGAACAGCACGCCACCCTCAACCTCTTCGGTGCGACCGAACGGCGCGATACTGCTGCTGGCCGTGGCATTCGGGTCCAAACCCCAGACTTCCTGCTGCAACTGGGCAGAAAACAGTGCCAGTTGATGGCTGTGCGTACACAGCAGGCTCATGGCCCAGGCCGTGCTGGCGCAGGCTCCGGCGAGCAACGCGATGCAGTCGGCAAACTGTGGCAGCGACAACTCCATGCCACCGAACGCCTTGGGCTGGAACGCACGGTGCAGGCCGATGCCTTTGAGCAGCGCAATATTCTCGGCGGGCACCTTGCGATCCTGCTCGGCTTGGAAGGCATTGGCGGCAATGGTCGGCAAGACGGACTTGAGGTCTTCGAGGAGCGGGTTTGGCTTTTTCATGGATGGCCCTGCTTATTATTGGATGTCCGGGCAACCCCAAAAAGCGAGGCGTGGCGCCGGATGCAGGGCCAGTATGGAGCGCAGTTTGCTGGCCGAACATGCACCTTCCAGAGTCAAGATTGTACTTTTCAAAGGCTCAGGCTGATCCGTCGCGCACAGGCGTTGGCAGCCAGAGACATGCCACTCGGCAGCCAGAGTCAAGCCCGTTCCGGCCACTGCAATTAACCTCGGGCTTTTCAATGTCTGCCACCAGGAAAAACCCATGAGCGATATTCCACTGCTGCCCCAGGTTGAAGCCTTCCTCTGTCGAAACCATACGTTGTTCATCGACGGTGGCTACGTCGAGAGCCATTCGAGCCAGCGGTTGGAGGTGATTAACCCGGCGACCGGCAAGGTCATCGCCGATGTCGTCGACGCCGACCCGGCCGACATCGACGCAGCCGTGGCGTCGGCGAGCCGAGGCTTCAAGCAGTGGTCGCAGGTCGCACCGGCGGTGCGCGGCAATGTACTGCTCAAGCTGGCCGACCTGCTGGAGCAACACCGCGAAGAACTGGCACAGATCGAAACCTGCCAGTCGGGCAAGATCATCCAGATTTCCCGTGCTTTCGAAGTCGACCAGGCCGCGCATTTCCTGCGTTACTACGCCGGCTGGGCTACCAAGATCAGCGGCCAGACCATCACCCCGTCGCTGCCCTCCTTCGCCGGCGAGCGCTACACCGCATTCACCCTGCGCGAGCCGGTCGGGGTGGTGGTCGGCATCGTGCCGTGGAATTTCTCGACCATGATCGCCATCTGGAAACTCGCCTCGGCGCTGGTGACCGGTTGCAGCATCATTATCAAGCCCAGCGAGTTCACGCCGCTGACCATCCTGCGCATCGCCGAGCTGGCGATTGACGCCGGCCTTCCCGCCGGTGCGCTGAACGTATTGACCGGTGGCGGCAGCGTAGGCAAAGGCCTGATCGAACACCCCGGCACCGACAAGGTGTCGTTCACCGGCTCCGTGCCGACCGGGATTGCGGTGGGCCAGAGTGCCATGGGCGCCGGACTGACCCGGGCCACCCTTGAGCTGGGCGGGAAAAACTCGGCCGGATTCCTGCGCGATGTGGACCTGGACAAGGCCGTCAACGGCATCATCGAAGCGGGCTTTTTGCACTCCGGGCAAATCTGCGCCGCCGCCGAACGCTTCTTTGTGCACCGTTCGCAGATCGAAGCGGTCATGGGCAAACTGGCCCAGCGCCTGAGCGCGCTGAACATCGGCTCGCCCCTGGATGAGCGCACCGAATTCGGCCCGGTCACCAACCGCCAGCACCAACTCAAACTCGGCGAGTTCTTCGCCAAAGCCCGCGCCGAAAACAACAGCATCATTCACGGGGGCAACCTGATCGACCGTCCTGGCTGTTACGTCGAACCGACGATCATCCTCGCCAACAACGTCAACGACACCCTGCTCAACGAAGAGACCTTCGGCCCCATTGCCACGTTCTTGCCGTACGACAGCGAAGAAGAACTGCTGGCCTTGATGAACAACACACCCTACGGCTTGAGCGCCAGCCTCTGGACCAACGACTTGGGCAAGGCCCTGCGCATGGTGCCCGCCATCGAGGCCGGCACGGTGTGGGTGAACATGCACACGATGCTCGACCCGGCGGTGCCGTTTGGCGGCAACAAATCCTCGGGGATAGGCCGGGAGTTCGGCAGTGCGTTCATCGATGACTACACCGAGCTAAAGTCGGTGATGATTCGCTACTGAAAACACATTATTGGATCCACTGGAGCATATCGACCGATAATCGCCCAACAAAATATCAATACAAGATTGACTCTCCATCCTACGGCCCATTTAATGGATCCATTAAATAAAAATAATCCGTTGCCTGGAGAGTCATCATGTACCCCAAGAACACGTGGTATGTCGCCTGCACCCCCGATGAAATCGCGCACAAGCCCCTGGGTCGTCAGATCTGCGGCGAAAAAATGGTGTTTTATCGTGGCCAGGAAGGCGCCGTGGTGGCGGTCGAGGACTTCTGCCCCCATCGCGGTGCGCCGCTGTCGCTGGGTTATGTCGAGAACGGCAACCTGGTCTGCGGCTACCACGGGCTGGTCATGGGCGGCGACGGCAAGACCGTGGAAATGCCCGGTCAGCGGGTACGCGGCTTTCCGTGCAACAAGACCTTTGCCGCGGTTGAACGCTACGGCTTCATTTGGGTGTGGCCCGGCGATCAGGCCCAGGCCGACCCGGCGCTGATCCACCACTTGGAATGGGCCGTGAGTGACCAATGGGCCTATGGCGGCGGGCTGTTTGACATCCAGTGCGACTACCGCCTGATGATCGACAACCTGATGGACCTGACCCACGAAACCTACGTGCACGCCTCCAGCATCGGCCAGAAGGAAATCGACGAAGCGCCGCCCGTGACCACGGTGGACGGCGATGAGGTCGTCACTGCCCGGCACATGGAAAACATCATGGCCCCGCCGTTCTGGCGCATGGCCTTGCGTGGCAACAACCTGGCCGATGACGTGCCGGTAGACCGCTGGCAGATCTGCCGCTTCACCCCGCCCAGCCATGTGCTGATCGAAGTCGGCGTGGCCCACGCCGGCAAGGGTGGCTATAACGCCGCCCCCGAGCATAAGGCTGCGAGCATTGTGGTCGACTTCATCACCCCGCAAACCGAGACCTCGATCTGGTACTTCTGGGGCATGGCGCGCAACTTCAACCCCCACGATGAGGCACTGACCGCAAGCATTCGCGAGGGCCAGGGCAAGATTTTCAGCGAAGACCTGGAAATGCTCGAACGCCAGCAACAGAACCTGCTGGCCCATCCGCAGCGCAACCTGCTCAAGTTGAATATCGACGCGGGTGGCGTGCAGTCACGCAAGATCCTGGAGCGACTGATTGCCAAGGAACGCGCCCTCGAACCGCAACTGATCGCCACCACCACCGCCTGAACAGCGCGACAACTTTGCGAGGACTGAACATGATCGATGTGGTGGTGGTATCCCGTAACAACGAAGCCCAGGACATTTGCAGCTATGAACTGGCCAGTGTCGATGGCCAGCCGTTGCCGGCCTTCAGTGCCGGCGCGCATATTGACGTGCACCTGCCCGACGGGGTGATCCGGCAATATTCCCTGTGCAATCACCCCGAAGAACGTCTTCGCTACCTGATCGGCGTGCTCAAGGACCCGGCCTCCCGGGGTGGCTCGCGCAGCTTGCACGAGCAGGTTCACGAGGGCGCACACCTGACCATCAGCGAACCCCGCAACCTATTTCCCTTAGTCCACGACGCGCGTCGCAGCCTGCTGTTTGCCGGTGGCATCGGCATCACTCCGATCCTGTGCATGGCCGAACGCCTGGCCCATGCGGGGGCCGACTTCGAACTGCATTACTGCGCCCGCGCCAGCGAGCGTGCGGCGTTTGTGCAGCGACTCAAGGCGTCGCCGTTTGCAGAGCGAGTGTTCCTGCATTTCGATGAGCAGCCGCACACGGCCTTGAATGCTGCCGAGGTGCTGGCGGCGCCCGCAGGCGACGTACACCTGTATGTCTGCGGCCCTGGCGGGTTCATGCAGCATGTACTCGACAGCGCACGCGCACAGGGCTGGCAGGAAGACTGCCTGCACCGCGAATACTTTAGTGCGGCACCGGTGGACAGCAGCCTCGACGGCGGCTTTTCGGTGAAGCTCGGCAGCAGCGGCCAGGTCTTCGAAATTCCCGCCGACAAGACCGTGGTCCAGGTCCTGGAAAGCCACGGTATCGAGATTGCGGTGTCCTGCGAACAGGGGATTTGCGGCACCTGCCTGACCCGCGTGCTGGAAGGCATACCGGAGCACCGCGATCTGTTTCTCACCGAGCAGGAGCAGGCGCTGAATGATCAGTTCACGCCCTGCTGTTCGCGGGCGAAAACGCCCTTGCTGGTACTCGATATCTAACCGGGTTACGACGCGGGCAGGATCACCTTCATGCGCGCGTCGGCGGTGGCTGAACTGAAAATCTCGGCATAGCGCAGGGTCGCGTTGGCATGCTCGCGCATGATGGCTTCGGCCCGTGCGCCCTGGCGATTGACCAGGGCGTCGAAGACCGAGTGATGCTGCATATGGGCATAGTTGAAGCGTCGGTACTCGCGGGCCATGTCCTCGCGATCCACCGCCAGCGCGGTCACCGAGGCGAACGGCAAGTGATCATTGCGCGCCAGCGCGTCGGCGATCGCCGGGTTGTGGCTGCCTTCGACGATGACCTGGTGAAAGCGCATGTTCAGGTCGTGATAGACCTCAAGGTCGTCTTCGGTCACGTAACCCTTTTCGAACAGTTGATCGCCCTCGACCAGGCAGCGCTCCAGCGCGGCGCGGGCCTCGTTGGATAACCCAAGCTCCGCGGTTTGACGCGCGGCCAGGCCTTCGAGCACGCCGCGCACTTCAACCGCGCCGGCAATGTCGCTGGGGCTGACCGAACGCACCTGATAACCGCGCCCGCCAAACGGCACCAGCAGTCCTTCTTGTTCAAGGGTACGAAAAGCCATGCGCACGGGCATGCGCGACACGCCGAACAACTGCGCCGTGGGAATTTCCATCAGCCGCTCGCCCGCCGCCAACTCCCCGCTGGCAATCATCTTGCGCAGTGCAACCAGCACCAATTGACCGGGCTTACTCATCCAGGCAACTTCCAGAAAACGTGGGTCGCCATAGTACCGCAAGCCTCTGCCGCCGTCAGACGAATGCCAGTGCCGCCCGCGCCCCGTCTATCGCGCCCAAGTGCTGGGCCAGTCTTGATGGCAGGTAATCAAAAAAGAAACCGGCGCTTTGCAGCTTGGCGGCGCGCAACGGATCCCCTTCGGGCAATGCCCTGGACACCCGTGCCGCCCGCGCCCAGGCAAAGGCCAGCAGCGCAACGCCACACAGCTGGAGGAAATCCGGCGCAGCGCGATACGGGTATTCGCTGTCTTCCAGGGAGCGTTCGCGGATGGCACTCACCACCTTGTCCAAGGCGTCGCACAGGCTGCCAAGTGCCAGGGAGAAGGCCGCGCATTCGACGAACTCGCTGCCCTGCCCGGCCTCTGCACGCAACTCGCCCAGCAGCAGGCCGAACACCCGACCGTCATCCCCAAGCACCTTGCGCAGCAACAGGTCATTGGCCTGGATCTCATTGCTGCCCTCGTAGATCATCGCGATGCGACTGTCGCGCAAGGTTTGCTCGATGGCGAACTCGGCGACGTAACCGTAACCGCCGAAGACCTGCAAGGCATTGCTGGCCTGGCGGAAGCCCTGTTCAGTGAAAAACGCCTTGATGATAGGGGTCAGCAACGGCGCCAATGGGTCGTCCCGATCCAGCAGGTGCGCCGCCCAGTAACCGATAGCGCGCATGCCCTCGCTGGTGGTGCGCAGCTCCAGCAATACACGCCGCATGGCCGGGTGATAGCAGATCGGATCGGCCGCCTGGGCCGCCACTTCTTCAGGCCTGATCGGCGCGCGCATCTGCACACGGTCGGCGGCGTATTGGCGGGCGTTCTGCCACGCCGCCTCGGCATGCCCCAGGCCTTGCAGGCCCACGTGTAGGCGCGCCGAATTCATCATCACAAACATTGCCGCCAGGCCGCGATTGGCCTCGCCGATCAGCCAGCCCTGGGCAGCTTCGAACGTCAGCGAACAGGTGGCGCTGCCCTTGATGCCCATCTTGTGCTCAAGGCCGTCACAGCGCACGCCATTGACGTGGCCATCGTCCAATCGCTTGGGCACCAGAAAAAGGGAAATACCGCGACTGCCGGACGGCGCATCGGGCAGGCGCGCCAGCACCAGGTGCAGGATGTTGGCCGTGAGGTCGTGCTCGCCACCGGAGATAAACAGCTTGCTGCCACTCAGGCGATAACTGCCATCCGCTTGGGGTTCGGCGCGACAGCGCAGCAAGCCGACGTCGCTGCCGGCCTGGGGCTCGGTCAGGCACATGGTGGGCAAGGCCTGGCCGGTGACGATTTCAGGCAAGTAGCGCGCCTGCAACCACTGCTCGGCGTGGGTCTTGAGGCACAGGTAGGCGCCATGGGCGATGCCGGTGTACATGGCCCAGGCGTGGTTGCTGGCGTAGAGCATTTCTTGCAACGCCGCGTCGAGCAATTGCGGCAAGCCCTGCCCGCCCACTACCTCGGCGCACGCCAGCCCTGGCCAGCCACCGTCCACATAGGCCTGGTAAGCCTCGACAAAACCATCCGGGGTGCTGACCTGCCCCGCCTGCCAACGGCAGCCCTGACGATCACCTTGACTGTTCAGCGGCGCCAGCACGCCCTGACTGAAGCGTGCAGCCTCCTCCAGCACCTGCATCGCCAGGGACAGGTCCAAGGCCTGCCATGCAGAGGGCGCCTGCAGCCAATGCTCCAGGACAAATTGCATATCGCGCAGGGGCGCCTCATAGCTCCACATCGGGACACCTCATCATCGAATAAAACGTGTGTGTTCAAGCGCGCCAGTCAGGGTTCTCGATCAGCAGCGCCATGCCCTGCCCGCCGCCCACGCACGCAGCGGCAATGCCGTAGCGCAGGTTGTGCTGACGCAGTTGCCGGGCCAGGCTCATGACCAGGCGCAGACCGCTGGCAGCCAAAGGATGCCCCAGCGCAAGGGAGCCGCCCTGGACGTTGAGCCGAGTGCTGTCCAGCTCCAGCTCCTGGGCCACAGCGAGTACCTGGGCCGACTGCGCTTCGTTGATCTCGAAACGGCCGATATCGCTCAGGTTCAACCCGCTGCGGTGCAGCAACAGACGAATCGCTGGTGCCGGGCCGATGCCCATGAATTCGGGGGCCACGCCGACCACCGCGCTGGCCACCAACCGGGCCAGGGCCGGGTGCGTGCAGTCTGAGGCGCGTCCCACCAACGCGGCCGCCGCACCATCGACCACCGCACAACTATTGCCGGCGGTCTGCACCCCATCCGCATGCACGGCGCGCAAACGCGCGAGTGCCTCAAGGTCGGTAGACCGTGGGTGACTGTCCTCGGTCACCGCAGCGGCGCGACGTGCCAGGGTGAGGCGTCGGGGTTGATAACCGTCAAGTTCGAACACCTGGTTATCGACGCTGACGATCTCTTGCGCCCAGGCCCCCTCACGCTGCGCCTGCAACGCACGCTGATGACTGTCACAGGCATACCGGTCCACCGCCTCGCGGCTCAGGCCATAACGGCGCGCCAGGTTATCGGCGGTGGCGATCATGTCCAGGCCGGGAGCCGGGTCGTACAGTGCCTCCCACAGAAAATCCTTGAATTGCACCTCGCCTCCCAGGCGAAACCCGCCCCGGTGGGTGTAAGCAGCAATCGGATTGCGCGACATGGATTCAGCCGCCACGCACAGGGCCAGTTGCACCTCGTCGCGCAGTTGTTCAGCGGCCTGGCGCAACAGCTCGAAACCGGTGGCGCAGATGCGCTGCACCCCCAGCGCCGGGACCGATTGCGCCACACCGCTGTACAACCCGATATGCCGTGGCAGCAAGTAGGCATCGAAGCTGGCCTGGGCCATGGAACCCGCCAACACGCTGTCCACCGCCTGCGGATCGATATCGGCCCGGGCCAGCACTTCACGGCCGACCTTGATCCCCAGGTCGATGGGCGAGACCTGGGACAGCGCACCACCGAGGTCGACCCACGGCGTGCGCACCGCCTCGAAAATCGCCGCGTCGGCAAACGCCGAATACTGCCCTGCGCCGCTCAAGGCTTGGGCCCGGCGCGCAGGATGGTGGGGTCTTCACCGCGATACAACGCCTCGACCTTGGCCGCGCGCCACTGCAGTACCGCCCGCTGATTGATCGAACCTTTATCGGTGATTTCCCCACGGTCGATGGACGCGGGTTCGTCGAGCACGGCAATCCATTCCAGGCGACTGGCATTACCGGTGGCGTCGCGATTAAGGCGTTGCAACCAATCGCCGAACCATTGGCGCACCGGCTCGCTTGCCAATACCTGGGCGTCGCTGGCGTCGGCGCTCAAACCCGCCAAACGGCGGCATTCGTAGGCTCTGGGGAACACCAGCGCCCCCAGGCATTCGCGGTCCGGCGCGGCAATGACCAGGTCTTGCACGTAGGGCGAGCCTTCCAGTACCGCGCGATTGCGCAACGGGCCTACGCTGACAAACACCCCGGAAGACAGCTTGAAGTCTTCGGCAATGCGCCCGTCGAACATCAGCCCCAATTGCGGCTGGTGGGGATCGGCGAGTTTGATCGCGTCTCCGGAACAGTAGAAACCCTGGTCATCGAACACCTCGGCGGTTTGCTCGGGCGCGCGCCAGTAACCCGGCATGATGTGCGGCCCGCGAAAGCGCCCTTCGAACTTGCCGTCCACCGGCACCAGTCGCACTTCGCATCCCGGCGCGGGCAAGCCGATATAACCGGCCATGGACAACGGCCCAGTGGTGAACGTGCAGGACGGCGCGGCTTCGGTCATGCCCAGCCCGGCCATCATGCGGATGCGCTCACCGCAGTGCAGCTCGGCCACGCGGTCGAGGCGATCCCAGATGCTCTGTGACAGGCCCGCAGCGGCAAAGAAGAACAGTGTCATCCGCGCAAAAAAGCGCTCGCGCAACTCAGCATCCTGCTCCAGGGCGCTGACCAGCTCTTCCCAGCCTTTGGGAACGGTCAGGTAGGCCGTCGGCGAAATTTCCTTGAGGTTGCGCAGGGTCTCGGCAAAGCCCTGGACCGTGGGTTTGCCGTCGTCGAGGTAAAAAGTGCCGCCGTTATAGAGCACAATGCCGACGTTGTGGCTGCCGCCAAAGGTGTGATTCCACGGTAGCCAGTCCACCAGCACCGGCGGTTCCTCGCCGAACACCGGAAAGGTCTGCAACAGCATTTGCTGGTTGGCGCAGAGCATGCGTTGAGTGGTGATCACGGCCTTGGGCAGTTTGGTCGAGCCCGAAGTGAAGAGGAACTTGGCAATGCTGTCCGGGCCCGTGGCGTCAAACGCCGCTTCAGCCTCGGCGCCACTCGGCGTTTTAAGCAGGCTGTCGAAGCTCACCCGAGTGCGCCCAGGCACTTCACCGCGCACACTGATCAACGGCGTTTCGGCGGGCAACACCGCCTCGATTGCGCGCTGGTAGGCGGCCGCATCGCTGACGAACACCAGCCCCGGTTGCAGCAGGCCACACACATGCCGCAGCTTGGCGAAATCCTGGGACAGCAGCGAATACGCGGGCGATACCGGGCAATACGGAATACCGGCATACATGGCGCCCAGCGCCACCTGCAAATGCTCGATATCGTTGCCCGACAACAATGCCAGTGGCTTGTCCGCCGACAGTCCGTAACTCAACAGGCCTTGGGCAATAGAGCGCACGCTGTCGAGCATCTCCCTGTAGCTCACGCGGCGCCAGTCGCCACCGCCCTGGCGTGCGGCGATAAACGTCTGCTCGGGGCGCACCCGGGCCCAATGCACAAGACGATCGAGCAAGCGCGCAGGCAACTCGGCCAACGGCTCCAGGGAACGCATATGCAGCACGCCCTGCTCTTCGGTGACCTGCACCGGTGCGTGGCCGATGGACACTTCGCGGTATCGCGACGCGGACTGGGGTTGCGGTCTGAATTCGGAACTCACAAGGACGTCCTCCATCAAGGCGAATCAACGCCGCCTTGTTATTGTTATGTCGCAGCGCCTGCTCAGATCGGGTAGTGCCGTGGCCCGTTCTGCAAGGTCACCCAGCGCAATTGCGTGAAGTGTTCAATGGACGCCTTGCCGCCAAAACTGCCGTAGCCGCTGGACTTGACCCCACCGAAGGGCATCTGCGCTTCGTCGTGCACGGTCGGGCCGTTGATATGGCAAATGCCCGATTCGACCCGCTGTGCCAGGGCCAGGGCACGGCCGGTGTCACGGCTGAAAATCGCCGCCGACAGGCCGAACTCCGAATCGTTGGCCAGGCGCAGCAAGGCTTCGTCGCCGTCACCACGCAACAGCACCGCCACCGGACCGAAGGACTCTTCGCGGTACAAACGCATGTCTTCGGTAACGCCATCGATCAGCGTCGGTTGCAGGATGCTGCCGTCCAGTTGCCCTCCGGCCACCAGCCGCGCGCCTTTGCCCAGCGCATCGTCGATCAGGGCCTTGATGCGCGTACCGGCGCTGGCGTCCACCAGGGAACCCAGTACCGAGTCCGCCGCCGTGGGATCACCGGCGCGCAGGGTCGCGACCTTGGCCGCCAGCTTGGCGACAAAGGCATCGGCGACCTTGGCGTCGACAATCAGGCGCTCGGTGGACATGCAGATCTGCCCTTGGTTGAAGTAGGCGCCAAAGGCTGCTGCCGATACGGCGGCGTCCAGGTCGGCGTCGTCCAGCACCAGCAACGGCGCCTTGCCGCCCAGCTCCAGCAAGGCCGGCTTGAGGTGACGGGCCGAGAGTTCACCGACGATCCGCCCGACATGGGTTGAGCCGGTGAAGTTGACCCGACGCACCGCCGGGTTGGCGATCAGCCGTTCGACAATTGCCGCCGCATCCGCCGGGGCGTTGCTGATGACGTTGACCACGCCATCGCCCAGGCCGGCGTCCTGCAGCACCTGGCCAATCAGGCGGTGCACTGCCGGGCTCAGTTCCGAGGCTTTGAGCACCACGGTATTGCCGCAGGCGAGCGGCATGGCAATGGCGCGGGTAGCGAGGATCACCGGAGCATTCCACGGCGCGATGCCCAGCACCACGCCGCAGGGCTGACGCAGGGCCATGGCGAAGCTGCCAGGCACATCGGAAGGGATCACGTCGCCGGTGATCTGGGTAGTCATCGAAGCCGCTTCGCGCAGGATATTGGCCGCCAGGCGCACGTTAAAGCCATACCAGTTGGCCATGGCGCCGGTCTCGCCGGCGGCCGCGATAAATTCGTCGCTGCGCGCCTGCAACTGCTCGGCAGCCTTGAGCAGCCGGGTACGGCGTTCGTTGGGCGCCAGCGCCGCCCACGCGGGGAACGCAGTTTGGGCAGCCGCCACGGCGGCGTCAGCATCTTCCAGAGTGGCAGCGGCGACCCGCGAGACCACTTCACCGGTCACCGGGTTGCGACGCTCAAAGGTTCGACCGTCGCGCGCGGGGCACGACTGGCCGCCGATCAACAGGGGCACGTCCAGCATGGTGATTCCTCTTTATTGTCTTTATCGGGAATACGTTCAAGCAGGGTAAAACGGTGCGGCCCGCAGGCCGCATCCTTCAGCGTTTATACGCCTGCAGACCAGGCTTGATGCTCTTGTCGTCGAGGAATTGCTTCATGCCCTGCTCGCGACCGCCTTCGGTGTCGAGCAGGCGCGATTGGTCGAGTTTGGCGTAAAGGTAATCTTCGTTCTGCTCCCAGGTCAGCTCGCGGCAACGCTTGAAGCCATGCTTGGCGGCACGCAGCACCACCGGGTTTTTCTCCAGCAGGTTGCGCGCCAGGTCAATGGTGACTTCACGCAGTTGCGCCAGCGGCACGCTTTCGTTAACCAGGCCCATTTCAGCGGCTTTCTGCCCGCCAAAGGTCTTGCCGGTCATGATGTAGTACAGCGATTGGCGATGGCCCACGGTGTCGGCCATGGCCTTGCTGACCAGGTTTCCAGGCGGGATGCCCCAGTTGATTTCCGAGAGGCCGAAGGTGGCTTCGTCGGCGCAGATCGCCAAGTCGCACGCTACCAGAGGGCTGAAGCCGCCGCCGAAGCACCAGCCGTTGACCATGGCGATGGTCGGCTTGGCGTACATGCGCAGCAGTTTCCATTGCCATTGGGAGGCTTCGCGGCGGATTTTTTCCTGGAGGATTTCCGGGCCGGCATCCACTTCGCGGAAGTATTCCTTGAGGTCCATGCCGGCGGTCCAGGCCTCACCGGCTCCGGTCAGCACCAGCACACCGGCGGCGGGATCCTGTTCCAGGGTTTCCAGCACGTCGATCATTTCCCGGTTCAGGGTCGGGCTCATGGCGTTGCGCTTTTCGGGGCGATTGAGAATGACCCACGCGATGCCTTCCTCAATCTCAACCTTGACGGTGGTCCAGCGGCCTTCGTAATTGCTCATGGCGGTGTGCTCTTGTTCTGGGTTTGAAGATGATTCGAAATTAAACCGCAAATATAGTTATGTCAATTAACTATTAATCTGAATAACCAATATTTAACGACTGTGAAAAACCGTCGTAGCCACAGCGCGCCAACCCCGGCAAACTAGATAGCCTTGTTAACCGCTACCTTCTGAGGATTGCACTGCTAATGGCCAAGCCTTCCAACATCGCCACCAGCCAGGCCCTGCCCGACCATGACGAGGTACAGCCGCCGCTGGATTCAGCCCTGGACGATCTGATCGGTTATGCCATGCGCCGCGCCCAGCTCAAGCTGTTCCAGAACCTGATCGGCCGACTGTCCGACCACGACCTGCGCCCCGCACAGTTCTCGGCCCTGGCGATCATCGAGCAAAACCCCGGCCTGATGCAGGCCGACCTCGCCCGCGCCCTGGCAATCGAACCGCCCCAGGTCGTGCCGTTGCTGAACAAGCTGGAAAGCCGCGCCCTCGCCGTGCGCGTGCGCTGCAAACCCGACAAGCGCTCTTATGGGATTTTCCTGAGCAAACCGGGCGAAATCCTGCTCAAGTCCCTCAAGGACATTGCCGCGCAGAGCGACCTGGACGCCACCGCAGCCCTGGACGTCGAGGAACGTGCAGAGCTGCTGCGTTTGCTCAAGAAGGTGTATCAGGACTGATCCCGCGATCTACCACAGCGCCACGGTGTAGAGCACCAGGAAGCGGGTCTGGTTTTCATCGCGAAAGGCCGCGCCGCCTGGGAAGTCGTTGCGGTAGATCGACTTGCGTGCCATCAGCCCGACGTTCTTCAGCGGGCCGCTTTGGATCACGTAACCCAACTCCATCTGGAACTCACGTTCCTTGCGGTCCTCGGCATTGAACGCCGCCAACTCGATGTTATCGCCGCGCACATAACGCAGCCGGCCCTTCAGGCCCGGCATGCCGGATGCGGCAAAGTCATAGTCGTAAATGGCCTGCCAGGTGCGCTCCTTGGCGTTGAGAAAATCCGAACTCATGGTCAGTTCGCTCATGCCCATCAGCTCCGTGCCGGAGATATAGGGCGTGGCAGTGTCGCCGCTGGAATGCATGTAACCCAGGCTGACGCGGTGCCCACCCAGGCGGTAGGCAAACAGCGCCGAGAGGTTACGGTTATCCACGTCCCCAGCCTTGGCACTGCCGTCCTCGCGGCTGAAGAAACTGCGCAGGTCGCTGGTGAATACCCCATCGCCCACCGGCAGGTTGTGCAGCAACGCCAGGGTGTCCTGCTGGTAAAGGTCCGCCACTTGGGAGTGATAGACGCGCAGGCTGAGGTCTTTATTGACCTGGTAATCCCCGCCGACATACGCCAGGTGTGAGGTGGTCGCCGTCGCATTGAACCGCCGGTTGGGCGATGCGATGGTCATAGCCTGGTAGTCAGTGGAATCACGCTTGTTGATACGGTCGATATAGCCCGTGTTCAGGGTCAGCCCGTCGATGTCCTTGGAGCTCAAGGTGGTGCCGCGAAAGGTCTGGGGCAGCAGGCGGGACGGGCTGGCGAAGGCGAATGGCAGGAAGATTGACACGTCACCGGCCTTCACCGTGGTTTGTGCAAACCGCAATTTGGCGGTGGGCGCCAGGCGTGAGTATTCATCGGCGGCACGCTTGTCGCTGGCCGACACCGGCAATAGCTCGGTGCCGCTGCGGTCCGGCGACGAGTCGAGTTTGACCCCCATCAGCCCACGCACATCCAGGCCAAAGCCTACGACGCCAGGGGTGTACCCAGACTCCAGGTTGAGCATGAACGCCTGGGCCCATTCTCGCGCGGCGGTCTTGGCGCCGTCGTCCTTGTAGTCACGGTCCAGGTAGTAATTGCGCAGCGTCAGGGTGCCGTGGCTGTCGTCGATGAACCCCGCCGCCCACAGCGGAGTGGGCAGGATGCTGAACATCAGCAGTGCACTGATCAGGCGTGGAGTGCTGTTCGACACACAGCAGGCCGCCGCGACGGCGTCCGTGGGGAGTTTTGGCATGTTCGATGTCCATTTTTTGTTGTTGTTTTTGGGGGTGGCACAGGCGTGGCCCAGTGGGCTTCGCGGACAGAGAATGGAAACAGCTGGATCCCTTCGTCAACCGCCACTGACCGATAATCGAACATTAATAAACCTATCTATTTTCATATTTTCGACTGACGTTAATCTCAAACACCTGCGTTAGACGGCTTGCGTCATGATTTTAGACTGGGGTCCGGCACCCTTCTTTTTATAGTTATATTTGTTATCTTAATTTCCAGCAGCCGGTCAGGCTCGCCACCACAACAAAAACAACAACGAGGTTTGCCCATGAACAGTTCATCGCGTCGTTCGACGCTGACGATCGCTTTGTGTTTTATCGTTGCGCTGATCGAGGGTTTCGATCTACAGGCGGCCGGCACCACCGCTGCCGGGCTGCGCAACAGTTTTGCCCTTGACCCGAAAATGCTCGGCTGGGTATTCAGTGTCGGGATCATCGGCCTGCTGCCGGGAGCGTTTTTTGGCGGATGGATCGCCGACCGTATCGGCCGCAAGAAAATCCTGGTGATCGCAGTGCTGCTGTTTGGGCTGTTCTCCTTGAGCACGGCATTTGTGCAGAGCTATTCAAGCCTGTTGCTGGTGCGTTTTCTCACCGGCCTGGGCCTGGGCGCCGCGTTGCCCAACCTGATTGCGCTGTGTGCCGAAGCGGTGAGCGAGCGCAATCGCGGCACCGCCATCAGTGTCATGTACTGCGGTGTACCGCTGGGGGGTGCATTGGCCGCCGTGGTGGCGATGTTTTCCAGTGAACACTGGCAGACCACCTTTATCATCGGCGGCCTGGCGCCGCTGCTGGCCGTGCCATTGATGATCCTGCTGCTGCCCGAATCCAACGCCTATCGCCAACAGGTCGATCACACGCCAGGCGCCCGCCCATCCACGGGCCAGGCACTGTTCGGCGAGGGTCGCGCCCGCACCACACTGGCGCTGTGGCTCAGTTACTTCTTCACCCTGACCGTGATGTACATGTTGCTTAACTGGCTGCCTTCATTGTTGCTGGAACAAGGTTTCAGCAAACCCCAGGCGGGCATGGTGCAGATGCTCTTCAATATCGGCGGCGCCCTCGGTTCACTGCTCGGTGGCGTGCTGCTGGACCGTTGCAACGCGCTCAAAGTGGTGCTGTTTGTGTACGCCGGGTTGCTGGCGGCGCTGGCCGGTGTCGGCCTGTCGGTGGGCATCGTGCCCATGGCCGTCGCGGGTTTCGCTGCCGGGTTGTTCGTGATGGCTGCGCAATTGGTGCTGTATGCCAGCGCCCCGCCCTCCTACCCCACGGCAGTGCGCGCCACCGGCGTGGGTGCGGCCGTGGCCATCGGCCGTCTGGGCTCGGTGGCCGGGCCGCTGGCGGCCGGGCAACTCCTTGCGGCAGGCGCCGGTACCGCCGGCGTGCTGCTGGCGACCTCTCCCGGCGTGGTGATCGCCGCACTGACCATCATCAGCGTGATGGTGCGTGCGGCGCCACTGAACCTGCCCGGCACCTCCACGTCTAGAACTGGTGCAGCCAGTTAAGCACCAGCTTATTGCCCTGGGTGCGGTTCTGCGCCTCCTGCTCAAAGTACGCGTTCACCGACAGGACATTCTCCTTGTTGAACGCGTACACCAGGCCCGGGCCAATGGCCCAGACCTTTTCCCGCCGACCACTCACCGCATGCCCCTCTACCTCGGTGTCGGTGATCTGCTTCAACCAATAGCCATTCAAGCCCACGCTCAACTGCTGGTCGATTGCGTACTGCAACGTCAGGTTGGCATGCAACGCCTGCCCCGCCTGGGTGTCGGAGACATCGCCAAAACTGGCCGATGGTTGGTCATTCTTGCCATTCCACAGGTACATGAAGCGCCCGCTCGCCGACCACTTCGGGTTGAACCAGTAGGTCGCCGCGTAATACGGGTTGAATGACCAGAAGTTGCTGCCAGGGTTGATCGAGCGCTTGCGATCGTAGGCACCTACCGGGATCGCCACATCGACTTCGACCCGCTGGGTCAACAGCGGGCTGCCATCGGCGCGGTTCAGGGTCGGCAGTTGCAGGAAGGGGCCGACGACCACGTCGCCAAAGCCTGCCCGCGAACTCAGTGCCGCGTTATTCAAACCATCGTCCACATCCACATGGGCCAGGGACGTGTTGATCACGGTGAATCCGGGCATCGCACCATTGGCCAGGGGTTGGCCGACGTAGATGATCTGCGTGGTCGGCGCCACCACTTCCACGTCCTGCTTGGGCAGCGCCAGCTTGTTGCCGTTGGCGTCATTGAAGCGGCTGGCGCGCGAGTACGTCAGGTATTCCTCCAGGTACCAACCGGGTCCGGCAGGCGCTGGCGAGCCATCGTAGAAACTGGTGCTGCCCAGGTTGAGTCCGGGCAGGTCGTAAGCGTGTGCAGTCGATGACAGTGCGACAAATGTTGAGGCCGCAACGGTCCGCAAGATTGGCTTGAGCATCTTGTATGTCCTGTATTTTTGTTGTTGTTCAAGACCCCCGGCGCGGTGGATCCGCCCCGGGGTTTAACGCGGCTGCAGCGCCTACACGTAGGTGGCCGCCAACCCGCCGTCCACCGGCAGATTGACCCCATTGATCCATCGCGCAGCGTCCGAACAGAGGAAGGCAATCACCGACGCCACCTCATCGGCCAGGGCGGGACGCGTCATGCGCTGGCTGTCCTGGGCCACCCGTTCCGGGCCGAGCATGCTGACGAAATCCCCCAGAATCGGGGTGAACACCGGCCCCGGCGCGACGCAGTTGATGCGTACCGAATGATCGCGAAACCATCCTTGGGATTGCTGCAGGCTCCAGACGATCAGCGCCTCTTTGAAATACTGATAACAGGTGCCCTGCTCCACCGGATTGGCGGCCAGCCACTGCTGCCCGGCCCTGAAACTTTCGGTCGCCGCCAGCGCCCTGTGCAGCGCCAACCGCTGCGGCCACTGCGCACCGAGTACCGAAGCGACATTGACGATGCTGCCGCCCGCTGGCATGCGCGGCAGCAGCGCTTGAGTCAGATGGCGCAGGCCCAGGTAATTGACCTCGGCCACCGTTTGCATCGGCGCCGTACCGGGCACGCCGGCAATGTTGCACAGGGCATCGACCTGCTGCGGCAGGCGCGCCACCAGCGCATCGATGCTGGTGGGATCGCTCAAGTCGGCATGGAAAAAGCCATCAAGCGTCAACTGCGGTTCATGGCGATCGACGCCGATCACCGTGGCGCCCTGGAAGCGCGCCAATCGCGCGACTTCCGCACCTATGCCCGACGCCACGCCGGTCACGATCAAGGTTTTACGGTACAGGTTCATGGTCAAGCCCTCTTATTGTTGTATAGGCATGCGCGAGCCGGGGCTCAGAAGGGATAGGTCGGCGGCGTGTTTTTTACGGTGACCCATTGCCACTGGGTGTACTCGTCCCAGTCGGCCGGCCCACCCACGCTGCCGCCATTGCCCGAGGCGCCGCGCCCGCCGAAGGGGTTGATGCATTCGTCCGCCACGGTCTGGTCGTTGATGTGCAGCAGGCCGCAATCAAGTCGTTCGCCAATGGCCATGGCGCGCCCCACCGAGGGTGAAATGATCGCCGCCGAAAGCCCGTACTCGGTGCGGTTGGCCAATTCGATGGCCTCCTCGTCCGTGGCAAAACTGACCACCGTGGCCACTGGGCCGAACACTTCGTCCTCAAAGGCGCGCATGCCCGGCCGTACGCCACTGAGCACGGTGGGCTGGTAGAACAACCGGTCGTATTCGCCGCCCGCTTCCAACCGCGCGCCGGCTTGCAGGCTGTCGCTGACTATCTCGTGCACGCGCTGCAATTGGCGTTGATTGATCAATGGGCCGAGCGCGGCCTCACCCCGGGCGGCGTTGCCCACGGTGAGCGCCCGGGCCTTTTCCACCAACTTGCGCGTCAGGCTGGCGGCGATGGATTCATGGACCAGAATCAACCCGGTCGCCATACAGATTTGCCCTTGATGCAGCCAGGCGCCCCAGGCGGCATTGCTTGCGGCCAGGTCGAGGTTGGCGTCTTCGAGAATAATCAACGGGTTCTTGCCGCCCAGTTCCAGCGCGACTTTTTTCAGGTGCCGACCGGCCACCTCGGCGACTTTGCGCCCCGCTGCCGTGGAGCCCGTAAACGCGATCATCCGCACATTGGGGTCGCGGCACAGCGCCTCACCGGCCGCTGCGTCGCCGGGCAACACGTGCAGCAGGCCCTTGGGCAAGCCTGCTTCTTCGAAGAGTCGGGCAATGAGAAAACCACCGCTGACCGGCGTCTGTGGGTCAGGCTTGAGCACCACCGCATTGCCCGCCGCCAAGGCCGGCGCCACCGAGCGCAGTGACAGTATCAGCGGGAAATTGAACGGTGAAATTACCCCAACCACGCCATGGGGCTGGCGCCGAGCATAGGACAATCGCCCCGCCGCACTGGGCAGCACCACTCCGTGGGGTTGAGACAACAAGCCCGCCGCCTGATGCAGCAGCACAATCGCCTCGCGCACTTCGTGTTCGCCCTTGAACAGCGCGCCCCCGGTTTCCCGCGCGACGTACAGCGCCAGTTCGGCGAAAGACTGCTCGGCGACGTCGGCCGCCTTGCGAAACACCTCGGCGCGCTCCCGTGGACCGAGTGCGGCCCACGCCGGTTGGGCCAGGGCCGCGCTGCGACTGGCCAGGGCGACATCGGCCGGGCTGGCCATGGCGCAGCGCAGCAGCGGCTCGCCGGTGGCGGGTTCGATCACGGGGCTCACGGATCCCGAAGCGGGTATCCAATCGCCGTTAAACAGGCATTCGGACTCAAGGGCCCGCTGTAACAGGTGGGTGGTTTCAGACACTGACATGGCAACTCCCGGTTCTTGTAATTGTCATCGCCTGCACAAGTGCAAACGCCGCATTTGGCCTTGAGCAAAGGCTGTGCCGCTTGCACGTGCTGACGCAGACATAAACCGCCGAGGGCTCTGGACCGGGGCCTGACACGTGCCGCCCATTGACCACTCGCCCATCGGCCGCAAAAACCAGGGGCCTGGCACTTGTTCAATTGATAAGGTTATGTTTAGTAACTATCTGAGCAGTTACTCATATCGTTCATTCGCTTTGCAGGGGCATAACAATGACTAACCCCCACAGCGCGCCAGCCACCGCGCCCTATCATCCGCGCGGCGACAGTCGCCACCTCAGCGACAGCAGCTCGCCGACGCCTGCGGAACTGACCGACTGCCTGTTTTTTTCTCCCGAAGACGGGAGGATCTGGCTCAACGACCAACGCATGCTGCTGCTGCACAGTTCCTCGTTCGGCGCCCTGCGCAGGGAAGTCATCGAGCGTCTGGGGCTGGAGCAGGCGCGCGGTCTGTTCACCCGTACCGGCTATGCCTCCGGAGCGCGGGATGCCCGGCTGATCCGCGAGCGCTGGCCAAACGCTGATGCCGCTGCGGTGTTTCGTGCCGGGACGCACCTGCACACCCTGGAAGGCATGACCAAGGTCGAGCCGCTGCATTTCAAGTTCGACGCCGACTCGGGCTTTTATGAAGGCGAGTTTCTCTGGCACCACTCCTGCGAGGCCGATGAGCATGTGGGCGCCTACGGCATCGGCCAGGACCCTGTGTGCTGGACGGAGACCGGCTACGCCATCGGTTTTGTCAGTGGCCTGTTCGGGCAACTGGTGATCTTTCGCGAAGTAGAGTGCCGAGGCATGGGCCACAGCAGTTGCCGGGTGATCGGTAAGACCGCTGAACAATGGGGTGATGTTGAGCAGGACTTGCGCTACCTGAACGTGTCCTCGACCGTCACCCACACCGCCGACGCCTGTGCGCGCCACAGCCCGGTAGACCGCCTTGCCAGCACCAGCGCACCCCGACCTTTGGTGGGCGCCAGTGCCGCGTTCAACGCAGCAATGCAGGCCCTGCAACGCGTCGCGCAGACGCCCGCCACCGTGCTGATCAGCGGGGAGTCCGGCGTGGGCAAGGAAATGTTTGCGCGCCAGTTACATCAACTCAGCCGTCGCCACGACAGCCCGTTCGTGGCGCTCAATTGCGCGGCCATCCCGGACAACCTGATCGAGGCTGAACTCTTCGGGGTTGAACGCGGCGCGTACACCGGCGCCACCCACTCACGGCCCGGGCGTTTTGAACGGGCCCAGGGCGGCACGTTGTTTCTGGATGAAATCACCAGCCTCAGCCTGGCCGGTCAAAGCAAACTGCTGCGGGCGTTGCAGGAGCGCGAGATCGAACGCGTCGGAGGCATACGCGGCATCACGGTGGATGTGCGGGTAGTGGCCGCCACCAATATCGATCTGCGCAAAGCGGTGGCTGACGGCACCTTTCGCGAAAACCTGTTCTACCGGCTGAATGTCTACCCCATCGCCCTGCCGCCGTTGCGTGAACGCCGCGATGATATCCCGCTGTTGATCAACGCGTTCCTCACCCGCTTCTGCCAGGAGTACGCCCGTACACCCGTGGGCCTGACCATGCGCGCCCTTAAAGTCCTGCTGCGCTACGACTTCGCAGGGAACGTGCGCGAACTGCAAAACCTGATCGAACGCGGCCTGATCGCCAGCGACGAAGGCCAGGCCATCGACTTGGTGCACCTGTTTCGCAACGAGCCACTGCCGGCGGATCCGTACGGCCTGGACGACCATGGCAGCCTGTCAAACACCGCACCTTTGCAGCGCCCAGCACTGCTGGACACCCTTGGGCAGTTGGACCAGGGGTTTTCCATCGAGGGCCTTGAATCACGCCTGATCACCGAAGCGCTGCAACAGAACGCCGGCAACCTCGCCGCCGCCGCCAGGCTCGTGGGGCTTAGCCGTGCTCAGTTTGCCTATCGGCTGAAGAAGCACCAGCGGCAACAGCCTTGAAGGGATTGCCTGAAAATGAGTGCTTTAAATGTTTTATCCGATTAAGTATTTTGCACGGGTACCGAGCCCCCTTTGAATCGTGACCAGGAGCACCCGTGACCGGACTGCGTGAACGTCAGAAAGCCGAACGCCGACAAGCCATCAGCAAGGCGGCCATCGAACTGTTTGAGCGCCAGGGTTTCCAGAACACCACCATCGAACAGATCGCCAGCCAGGCTGGCGTATCGGCGCCCACGGTGTTCAAGTATTTCGGCAACAAACAGGAAATCATCCTGGAAATCCTGCACCACGCTGATCAACGCGCGATCACCGACACTCGCCGCCTGATCCAGGAAATCGAAGATCCGGTTGACGCGCTGTGCCACCTTGAACGGCTGCTGACCGGCTACGCCCTGGAAGTCATGCACCCCAGCCTGTGGCGGGAATTGCTGCCACTGATCCTGTTCGGCGGCACCAACGAACTCCCCGCCGGCTATCGCGCGATGAACGACGCACTCAGGGCTGAGATCAGCCAACTGCTGCGCGAACTGCAACTGGCCGGCAAGCTACGCCCGCAACTGGACGTGGAAATGGCTGCGTTTTTACTGAACGATTACTCACACCTGCAACTGTTCAGACTGGTGAATCAGGAGCACCCGGATATAGAAGCGCACTCCACGCAGGTCAGGCGTATTACGGAGCTGGTGTTTTATGGCATGCAGGCCTGACTGAGGGGTTGCCCCCATGAGCATGGTTATCTGCACGATTCTTACAGGTTGACGCCTCACTCTGTGGTGAGCGGGCTTGTCCCGCGCTGGGGTGCGCAACGGCCTTAGAGCCGACCGGATTTTTGTCTCGTGTCCTCTGGTAACCGCGTGGGAGGGGGCTTGCTCCCGATGGCGGTGGGTCAGTTACAGCTCTGTTGGCTGACACACCGCCATCGGGAGCAAGCCCCCTCCCACATTTTGATCTCCATAGATCAGACAGATAGGTCTCAGTCTGCTTTTGCTCTGCTTTTGCCCTGCTTTTGATCCGGCCCTTACATCCTCTTCGCTGACGAAGTCAGCGGTCTTTTGATCTGCGCTTTTGATCTTGATCTCAGGCGCCCCATCAAACACGCTGGCCGAACGCAGGCTTGAATCCGTGGGTAACCCGGCAGGACGCCGGGTTAGCCGCGCTGGGCCATGGATGGCCCATCGCGGCGGCCCACGGATTCAAGCCGGAGTGAGGGCACACCGAGCCTAGGCGAGGTGCCGAGTGTTGGGGCGAAGCGTTTTTGGTTACTTTTTGCGCTCTTCAAAAAGTGACCCGCTGTAAGAGCGGAACCCATAGCCGCCGTTACCCCAATAACGGATATGTACACCGACAAACCGCCATCGCGCTCGAACTCGGTACCCCGGACAGAGCCCGCACATCACTGCACCAAACGCCCTCAGTAAAACCGATAACACCGAACCACCACCTGATCAGCACTGGGGTAATGCACCAACCCAATAAAACTCGCACGCCCAAGCCAATCCAACCGCCCCTTCGGCACCTGAAACACCGGCGTGCAGGTACACCGATACTCCGTCTCGGGAATCGGCCACTGCCCCTCACGCTCCAACTGACGCCCATACTCCGTCATGTTCAGAACCCCCCGATTACGCAGATTAATCAGCTCTCCCTGATCAGTCCTGAGGCTATAGCGAGCGTCCAGTTGACCCAGCCCATCCGGGCGCAGAACAAACAAATCCTCGCCGCCCGCCAGCACCTGACCGCGAATACCTACCCCCTCGAAATCCCCCCCCACAATCGGGTAGTTGCAGCGCAAACCGTCAACACTGTCGCCCAGCATCACCCCACGCCCTATGGCCACGCGCAACGTCAGCACGCGCTGCAAATTAGGCGCAACGTCCATCAAGTCCAAATGCTCACTCATGGCACAACTCCAAACCCGGCGCGCACGCACCGGGTCGCAGGGGATCAGCGGTTGGTCTTGATGTTGGTCCAGGTGCGCGTACGGATTCGCTCGATCGCAGGCGGAATCGGCTCCAGGGCAAACAACGTCTTACGCACTTGCTCCGGCACATACATGTTGGGGTTGTCGCGGATATTGGCGTCTACCAGTGCAGTGGCGTCCTTGTTCGGGTTGGGGTAGCCGATCTTGTTGCTGATGCGGGCAATCACTTCCGGACGCAGGATGTAATTGATGAACGCATGGGCCTCGGCCACGTCGGGGGCATTGGCCGGGATCATCATCACGTCCGACCACATCGGCGCGCCTTCCTTGGGCAAGGCCATCTCGACCTTGACGCCCTTGCCGGCGGCATCCGCCAATTGCTTGGCCAGCGCGACACCACCGGACCAGCCCACGCCGACGCAGATATCACCGTTGGCCAGGTCCATGCCGTAGCGCGATGAGTTGAAATAGGTGATGTAGGGACGGATTTTCATCATCGCCGCCTGGGCCTGCGCATAGTCCTCGCGCTTCTGGCTGTTGGGGTCCAGGCCCTTGTAGTGCAAGGCGATGGGCACGATTTCGTTGCCTGCGTCGAGGAAACCCACGCCGCAAGTGGCGAGTTTGGCGAGGTTTTCTTCCTTGAAGATGATGTCCCAGGTGTCAATCTTTACGTCGGGCCCCAGGGCCTTGCGCACCTTGTCGACGTTGTAGCCGATCAGCGTGGTGCCCCACAGGTAAGGTGCGGCGTAGCGATTGCCAGTGTCACCCACCGCTTCCAGGGACTGCATGAACTGCGGGTCCAGATGCTCCCAGTTCGGCAACTGCTTGCGGTCCAGGGGCTGGACGGCACCGGCGGTGATCAGGTGCCCCAGGTTGGCAGTGCCGGGGAAGACCACGTCGTACCCGGAGTTGCCCGTCAGCAGCTTGGACTCCATGGTTTCAGCGCTGTCGAACACGTCATAAATCGGGCGAATACCGGTTTCTTCCTGGAAGCTCTTGAGCACTTCCGGCGGCAGGTATTCGATCCAGTTGTAGATCCGTACGGTCCGTTCTTCCGCCAGGCAAAAGCCACTGATCAGAAGGGAGGCGACAGTGCCCAGCAAGGTGTGACGCAAAAACCTGTTCATGATTAAACACTCCAGCGCGGCCACGATGGCTCGCGGCACTTAGTAGCGATAGGTGAAATACAATTCCAGCGCGCTGAACCTCTGGTCATCGCCAAAGACTTGCTTGGCAGCGGCCAGTGGCTTGACCCAGTTGTAGGACAGCGATGTATAGAACGACGGCGTGGGCGTCCAGTCGAGGAAAACCACGCTCTCATCGGCAAAACGCCGGTCACTGACCGCCGCGCCCATGTAGTTCTTCTCGTCCAGCCAGAACTGATAGTGAATCGTGCCGAGGGTCACGGTGTCGCTGAGGTGGGTCTTGAGCGAGAACTGCTGGACCTTTTCGTTGCTGTTGAACAGCAGGTAGTTACCGACCACGTCGCCGATAAGCCACGTGCTCCAGTCGACAAAGCCTTTGCTCAGCGGGTCCCAGGCTTTCTGGCGGTTGTCGGTGAGGTTGTCGTCACCGGAAAAACTCGCGTAGCGGTAGCCGATGATCGGTGTCAGCGGCAGCGTGCTGAAGGCATAGTCGGCCTGGCCATACCAAGCGTTGGCATCGTAGTCGGCACCCTCGCCGCTGCCGCGCTCAATGGCGTATTCGGCGTTCAGCGTCAGTGCCTGCACACCGGGCACCTTGGCGTTGAGCGCCCTGATGTTGTAGACCTGCATCCCGTCACGAAGACGCGGGAATGTGCTGCCTCTGGGGCCCAGGGCATGGACCTTCATGGCCATCGCCCCCAGGGTCACCTGGTCATCGACGTTGTAATCGAGGTTGACGCCAGTCATGCGGAAGTCGCCCAAATCGTCGTCGGTGCGCAAGGTGAATGCCTGGGATTTGAGTGCGCCATGGTTCCAGGCCAGGACCGCCGAATCCTTGAACGCGGTTCGAGGGCCCAGCCAGTAGGCGGCGTCCTTGTACTGGTCGAGGTTGCCGTCCATGACGATGAACCCGGTGCCGATCATGTAGTTCTGGCGGCCTGCGGTGAAGGTCCACTCGCCGGCCCGAAAACCAGCGTAGAGCTCTTCAAACGCGGCTTTACCGTCGGAGCTGCGGGTGAAGCCGCCCGCATCGCCATCGCCGAACGTGCTGGCAGCCACCAGGGAGCCGCCCGCCAGCAGGCTGAAATCGGGCTGCAGCGCGTAGTCAAGTTTGACGCCGGGCTTGATGTAGAGCTCTTGCCAGTTGATGTTCGCGCCGCCGTTTTTACCGCTGCGTGCATCAACCTGGCCACTGCCAAAGTTAACGCCACGGGTAAACAGCGTCCCACCACCCGCCGTGAAGTTGACTTCGCCCTTGAGATTGCCGTCCTCAAAGGTGTAGCCCGCCAACGCGACGTGGGTGGTCAGGGGTAAGCCGACCGCTAAGAGCGCTCGTGAGAAACGCTTGGTGAAAACCATAAGAAGCTCCTGTGGAATTATTGTTGTTACAGGGCAGTCAATGGCGACGCAGCGCGCCGCCAACACCTGGCCTGGGCCAGGTGAATAGAACGCAAGACTCTTATTGTTGGGCGTGTGTCAGGGATTCAGGTGGGCCGCAATGGCACGCAGCATCCGCACGCTGTCGGCATCGAACGGGCCGACCGCTTCCGTCAGAGACGATTGCTTGACGATCACCACGCCGGACGGCTTGTCGATGAACAGGTACTGGCCGTGAATTCCGCCGGCCATCAGTGCCTGGCTGTGATCGTTGAACACGTACCACTGGCTGCGATAGGACGCACCCGGCGTCCAGCTGGAAAACTCGTCATTTTGCGCGTAGATCGCCGGATCGGAACCGGCGGCGATCCGGGCGACGGTCGCAGGGGACAGCAGTTCAAGCCCTTCGTGGCGTCCATTGTTGGCCAGCAGCCGACCGAAACGCGCCATGTCCCTCAAGGTGGCGCTGAAGCCTGCGCCCGCCACATTGCGTCCCCAGGCGTCGGCCATGAAGTAGCCGTCACGGTCGCAACCCAGGCGCTCCCAGATCGTCTCCAGCATCTGACTGCAAGCCTTGCCCGACGCACGTTCCATAACCCATGCCAAGGCTTCGGTGGTCGCGGTCACATAATGGAAAAATCCGCCATGGCTGCCGCGTTTCTTGAGAGATGGCAAGTACTGGTACAGGGATGCGAATTGCGCGTAAGCCGCCGGAGCCGGCTGAAAGCCGCAGGCATAACCGTACTGCGAACTCTCTGAGTTGGGATCGTCGTAGACCTCGCTGTAGTCGATGCCCACCGCCATGTCGAACAACTGACGCACCGTGGCATCGCCAAACGCACTGCCGGCCAGCTCGGGGACGTAATACGCAGCGAGCAACTCAGGTCTGAGCACGCCCTCGGTGACCAGTTGCTCACCCAACGTCCCAATCAACGACTTGGTCACCGAGAACATGATGTGTCGATCACCGGCGCGCTGTCCGTTGAAGTAACGCTCGAACAACACCGTATCGCCCTGCATCACCAGGAACCCGTCGGTCTGGCTGGCCACAAGGTGATCGATAACGCTGATGCTCAGCCCGCATTCGCTGTTGAAATACAGCGAATCCAAGGCTGTCGGGGCAACCTTGAGCGGGCTGGCAGGTGCTGCGCCCGCCTGCACGTCGATGGTGGGACGCAGTCGTGCGAGGTTGCGAAACCCCCATTGACTGAAGGGCGAACGCATCCAGTTGTCCCACGTAACGCGGCGTTCGGGCTCTGACGGGAAGCCCTGCATGAGTAAAGGTGCGAGGCGAGGCTTGGACAACGCCTCGTCAGTCTGGACATACAGGCTGGCCAATGACGGCGTGATTTTCTGACCCATGGTGTAACCCTGGAAATGACTCTGCATGCGAGCAGATGCGAAGCAATAATTAACCGGCAAATATTCTTTAGTCAATAAAAGATTTAACCGATCAAAAGCTTTCTAGGCCACGGGCCGCCGATCACCTTGCCGTCAGTAGAAGTACGCCACGCGAAACTGCAGCGAATTATCGATCTTCACGCCCTCGCGCACCGAGGTGTCATGCATGAGCTGCCCCATCACCTGCACTTGCTTGCCCAGCATCGTGGCGACAGTGAAACCGAGCGTGCCGTTACTGCGGCTGGTGGCGAGGGTTTCATGGTCAAGCGTCTGGCGCGCGCCCCAGTTATGTCGATACGAAATCGCGGCGTAAGTGTCCGGGGTGAAGTTGTAGCGTAAATGGTTGTGCAACTGGAATAGCGGCGCTTTTTCGGCGTCGGTGGCGCGCTGCTTGTCGTAGAACTCCGTTTCGGCGATCACGTCCCAGGTGATTTTATCGGTGAGTCCCTTGATGTAGCCGACTTGAAAGTCCAAGGCCCAGCGGTTATCGCTCAACGCAAAACCCTGGTTTTTATCGCTGCCGGTGGGTGCCGTGACGAACACCGACCAGCCCAGGTGTTCATTTCTGGCAAGGTCTGCGATGGTCCATACCGTTCCACCGAAGGTGATATCCCCCAGCCCCGAGTTTTTGCTGTCGGTGGCGCCGATCTTCTGATAACCGAAGGGGATCACAATCTGTGGATCCCAGGTCAAGCCTGTGTTGAAGAACTCGGTGAAGTGGATCAATCGCAACACGCCGACAGTCAGGTCGAGGTCGAGGTTGTCAGCGACTTTCTTGCCGCCGGAATACACCTTGTCCCCTCGCGGATTCTGCTGGTACAGCACCACCACATCGGTGCCTTGGGGCAGCGCGGTGTAGTCGCCGGGGTCGGGTTTGACATCGGCCTGGGCCAAGGGCGCCAGACTGGCAAACAATGCGCTGAACGTCAGAGTGCTAAGTATTTTCATGGCGGGTCCCGTTATTTTTATTGGAGGCAGAGCTTCGCCATGACGACTCCGTGGGGAGTCGCCAGGCTTAGGTGAAACGGATTGGAATCAGTGCGCGGTGGTGTGTCCGCCAGCCTTGAGATCGGCTTGCAGATCCTGGGTACGCTTGACGAGGTATTGACGGATCAATTCCATGTCTTCGCGCTGAAGAATGTCGGAAAAATTCGGCATCCCTCCATTGATCAGCGCCCCGCTGAGAAAGGCGGGAAACGCCGCGTGCTTGTTGTCATCCAGGTACCGCAGGTCTGGCACCACACCGCCGCTGATAGCATTGAGGCCATGGCAACCGGCACACAATCCATTGAACAGCCCGCGCGCCTGGGTCAGTTGCTCGGGGGTTGCAGTGAGTGCCTGATGGGTCGTCGGCATGACGGGTGCGGCTTTCGGCGCAGGCAGTTCCCCGTGCGCGCCCAGTTTGAAAGCGATCACCCGCGACTCTGCTCGCACCTTGCCTTTGTTGGTCAATGGGCCGGTCAGCAAAGGAATGATGCCGCCCCACCCCACAGAGAACGCCACATATTGCTCGCCATTGACGGTGTAGGTGACGGGCCCGGCCATTACTCCTGAATTGGCTCGATGCTCCCATAGCGGCTTGCCGGTGTCGGCGCGGTAGGCGACGACGCGCCCATCGGCGGTGCCCTGGAACACCAGGTTACCCGCCGTGGCCAACGTGCCGCCGTTGCCGGCGCTGATGTACGGTTGCTTCCAGGCGGCTTTCTGTTTTACCGGGTCCCAGGCGATCAGTTCGCCGCTCCAGGCGTCGCGGATTTTATTCAGGATTTTCGGGTCCTCAGGCAGGTCCGGCACATCCAGGCCGAAGTTCACCACGGACTTGTTCGAGAAGAACATCGGCGCCTTGGCCGCTTTCAGTTCGGCCAGGGTGTATTGGGCCGGGATGTAGACGTAACCGGTCTTGGGGCTGAACGACATCGGGTGCCAGTTGTGCCCGCCGAGGAAACTCGGCTGCACCACTTTCGGCTCCTTGGAATAGTCGGCCGCGCCGGTGAGGATCGGACGCCCGGTTTTCAGGTCGATACCGCTGGCCCAGTTGACCGGGACGAAATTCTTCGCCGAGAGCAATTGCCCGTTGGTGCGATCGAGGACATAGAAAAACCCGTTCTTCGGCGCCTGCATGATCACTTTGCGCAGGCTGCCGCCGATCTTGATATCGGCCAGGATCATGTGTTGGGTCGCCGTGAAGTCCCACTGGTCCTGCGGCGTGATCTGGTAGTGCCACACGTATTCGCCGGTGTCTGGGCGCAGTGCCAGAATCGACGATACGTACAGGTTGTCACCTTTGCCATTGGTGCGGAACTGGTAGTTCCAGGGTGAGCCATTGCCGGTGCCCACATAGAGAAGATCAAGCTGCGGATCGTAGGCCATGGAGTCCCAGACCGTGCCGCCACCGCCCCACTTCACCCAGCCGTCGCCATCCCAGGTTTTCATGGCCTTGGCCATGGCGGGGTTTTCCGCTGGCAGCTTGGGGTCACCCGGCACCGTATAGAAGCGCCACACCTGTTTACCGGTGTCGGCATCGTAGGCCGTAACGTAACCGCGCACGCCGAACTCGGCGCCGCCATTGCCGATCAGCACCTTGCCCTTGACGATGCGGGGCGCGCCGGTAATCGAATAGCTTTTTGTGCGATCGATAATGGTATCGACGCTCCACACCGGCTGACCATTAGCCGCATCCAGGGCGATCAAGCGTCCATCGAAACTGCCCACATAGACTTTGCCCTGCCACACCGCAACGCCCCGGTTGACCGGCCCACAACACCCCTGGCTAAGGTTTTCGGCGGGCACTTTCGGGTCGTATTTCCACAGCAACTCACCGGTGGCGGCATTGATGGCATACACGATGCTGAAGGCGCCGGTGGTGTACATCACACCATCGACCACCAGCGGCGTGGCCTCGGTGCCGCTGTCGATATCCAGCTTGGTCGTCCACGCCAAGCCCAGCTGTGCGACGTTGCCGGCATTGACGCTGTCCAGTGGGCTGTAACGCTGCTCGTCATAGGTGCGACCGTGGCTCATCCAATTGCCGGGCTCCTGGTCGGCCGCGATGATTCGCTGGCCATCGACCTGCGCCGGGCCCGCCCACACAACAGAGCAGAACGTAGCCATCAGTAAGGGAATGCCTGGCAACAGGCTGCGTAATCTCATTATTATTTTTCTCCAGCGATAAGCGGCTCGGTGTCACCCCCAGCCCAGGCAAGCTTATTAGAGGACTTGGCGCGCTGCGCGACTTGACTGACGCTGCCAAAGCGCTTGGCATTCTCTGCCAGGCGCGCACTTACGTAGCGTGCTGGCGAAAATCCCGAGGGGCGTGCTGAAAATGACGCTTGAACGCGCGGCTGAAATGCGCGGCGTCGACAAAACCCCATTTAAAGGCGATCTGAGTGATGGATTCATGGCGCAGATCCTGGCAGCGCAGATCCTGGGCCACCCGCTCCAGGCGGCGCTGCTGAATGTAGCGAGAGATGCTTTCGTGGCGCTGCTCGAACAACCGATAGAGCTGGCGGACAGAGACGTTCAACTGCCGCGCCAGATAGTCAGGGCCCAACTCAGCCTCTTGCAGGGAAGACTCAACCAGGCGGGTGGCCAAGCCATACAGATCATCATGACCCACGCAGGCAAAGGCGGGCTGCCCGTCGGTGCGTTCATCCAGGCCAGCGACAGCCAACCGGATTAATGCATGTTCCAGCGCGGGCCCATCGCTCCTGCCGCCGGAGTCACCGCTCAACGCAACGTCACCCAACGAACGCACCAGAGCGCGAATCATGTGAGTGGCGACACTGTTGCGCGCGAGCTTGCCAAACAGCGGTTGCGGGCCAAGCTGATGGCTGACTTCCTGGCGTGACAGGTGAATCGAGATATTCTGCACCAGCCCTCGCGGCTCTATGTCGAAGGCCTGGGCCGAGTCCACCAGGGCGATGTCTTCAGGCCCTAATTCAATCACGTGATTTTGCCCGCGGATGCGCTGGTGGCCGCTGCTCTGAAGAATGAGAAAACAGTGACGATCGTCATCGCCGTCACCCGAGGTGCGATGGCGGCTGATCAATCCTGCATTGGTGCGGATATGGGCCAACTCCAGGCCGCACACATCCTGAGCGTGGACGTTGCCGATAAACAGTGTGTGCTGTTCGGACAGGGCTGTGCTGAAATTACCGCACACCGTACGCAAGTCGCGGTTCCAGTTGGCGAACGCCTCACGAGTGCTCAACAAGGCAGGCATATCCTCGCTCCCACAGGTTATTTATAGTTATACCGTTAACATATTATCTATTTTTTCCGGGTGCAAGCGGGCTGGGCTTGATGCGCGTGAGCAACCGGCCGTTCCAAGACCGTCGCGCTATTGCTTTTGACCTCAAATCACCCGTGACACACACTGCCCGGGTACTAAAATCAAGGCTGAAACAGGAGTGGTGGTTATGCGCAATTTTTCAATTCAACGCCTCGACCATGTGGTTCTGCGGGTGCAGGACATCAAGCGCAGCCTGGCTTTCTATACCTCGGTGCTGGGATGTGAGGTCAAAAAGCGCCGGGAAGACCTGGGCCTGATTCACCTGAGCGCTGGGGCATCCATGATCGACTTGGTGGACGTGAATGGCTCCATCGGACGCCAAGGCGGGAAGCCGGCGGGCAAGCAAGGGCACAACGTCGATCACGTTTGCCTGCGGGTCGAGCCGTTCGATGAGCAGGCCATTCTCGGCCACTTGGCTGACGCGGGAATATCCGCTGAAAAAGCCGAGATGCGCTATGGCGCAGAGGGCACAGGCTGGTCGCTCTATTTCAATGACCCGGACGGTAATCAAATCGAGTTGAAGGGCCCGGCTGTGCAGCCTTGATGCAGGCTCGGCCCCGCCGCCCCCGTGACACAACATCATAAAAATAGATGATCTTAAAAAACCACATAATGACAATATCTAATAATTAGCTTATTCCAAAAAAGACTTTCCCTCGGGTTTTTTATAGGAATATCTTCACTTCACAGACCGACCCCATACCTGGCGGAGGACGTACCCCCGACCACCAGGAGCCTGATATCAGGCTAAATGGACCGATCTCGACATGCCAGACCTCACCTCCCCGCTGCCCCTCAAGAACTTTCACCTGTCACTGCTGACCAGCTCCCTGCTGCTCGCCACTGCGCCCTCCTTCGCCGAAGCCGCGACGGAAGACGCCCAACTCGGCACCGTCACCGTGATCTCCACCGGCCTGCGTGGCCAGGAGCGCACCGTGGCCGACAGCCCGGCGCCGATCGATGTGATCAACAGCGAGCAACTGCTCAAGACCGGTCGCGCCGAATTGTCCGAAGCGATTGCCAAATTGCTGCCGTCGTTCAACTTCGGCACCAATATCGCCGGCTACAACTCGGTGACTCGCCCACTGAGTAACCGCAGCCTCGGCCCGGCCTACACGCTGGTGCTGGTCAACGGCAAACGTCGCCACAACGGCGCCACCGGTCAGCGCGGGTCCATCGACAACAGCGGCGCGAATGCGGTGGATATCGACCTGATCCCGGTCAGCTCGGTGGACCATATTGAAGTGCTCAAAGACAGCGCTGCCGCCCAGTACGGTTCCGATGCGGTGGCCGGGGTGATCAACATCATCCTCAAGACCGGCAACAGCGGCGGGCACCTGGAAACCAGTTACGGCCAGTTATTCTCCGGCCAGGGCGAAACAATCAAGGTGGCCGGCGACCAGGGTTTCAAGCTGGGCGACGGCGGCTTTTTCCACCTCTCCGCCGATGCACGCAAACGCGGCGAAGCCTCTTGGAACGACAAGGCCGACGGCAGCGTGAGGGCCTTCAACGATCCGGCCAAGGAAGCCGCCTGGGACCGTGTGGCAATCAAGAACGGCGACCCGGACCTCAAGGCCTTCAACCTCGCTTACAACGCCGAACTACCCCTGGAAGACCTGACCCTCTACTCGTTCTCCACCTACGGCGAGCGTGATGCCGAGGCGGCCAACTACTTCCGCCTGCCCACCGGCCGCGCCGCCGTGCCCGAGGTGTTCCCGGACGGTTACTACCCCTTGAACAACATCAAGGACCGCGACTACCAGCTACTGTTCGGCGGCAAGGGCCAAGCGGCCGAGTGGAACTGGGACCTGAGCACCACCTACGGGCGCAACAATGTCCACCACTCCAGCGACCTCAACATCAACCCGTCCCTGGGCACCGCCTCACCGACCAAATTCGACAACCTGGCCACCTTCCGCTTTGAGCAGTGGGTCAACAACCTGGACTTCACTCGCCGCTACGACAGTTTGTTTAACCTGACTTCGCCGGTGCAGGTGTCGGCCGGCCTGGAACATCGCTGGGAACACTTCAGCACGTTCGCCGGCGACCCCGAGGCCTATATCACCGGGACCTACCCGGCGGCATCGGGCGCTCAGGCGGCGGTGACGATTCGCCCGGAAGATGAAGTCAGCCTGATCCGCAACAACTACGCCGGCTACCTGGATTTAGGCTTTGACCTGACCGAGCGCTGGTTTCTCGACGTCGCCGGGCGTGTCGAACATTACGACGACGACTCAGGCAACACCTTCGGCCTGAAAGTGAACTCGCGCTACGAACTCACCGACAGCGTGGCCGTGCGCGGCACCGTCGGCACCGGTTTCCGTGCGCCATCCCTGACCCAGATCGGCTACACCGTGGCCGACAACCGAGTCGCCGTAGACGTGAACGGCAACGTGGTGCCTGCCGTCACCCGCCTGACCCCGTCGGGCAGCAACCTGGCCAAAGCCTTGGGTGGCGATGACCTCAAGCCGGAGAAATCACGCAACCTCGGGCTGGGCTTGACCTGGCAACCGGCACCGCGCACCAGCATCACCGCTGACGCGTACCTGATCGACATCGACGACCGTATCGCCTTGACCAGCAACATCTACGACCAAGGCAATGGCGTGATCAACGGCATCCTCACCGCCCAAGGCGTGCCCTCCGGCACTTGGGTCAACTACTACACCAACGCTTTCGATACCCGCACCCGTGGCCTGGACGTGGTCGCCGACCACACCACGCCGCTGGATGCCTGGGGTGATGTGCGCTGGAGCCTGGGTTTCAACTGGAACAAAACCACTATCGAAGGCAACCGCGATACCCCGAGTGTGCTGGCCAACTCCGGCGTCACCCTGGTAGGCCGCGACCGCGAAGGCGACCTGACCGAAGCCTCGCCCAAGACCAAATGGATCCTGGGCGCCAACTGGAAGGTCGAGGACCTGGCAGTGAACCTGCAAACCAGCCGCTACGGCGCGGTCAAGACCTTGGCGGTCAACCCCACGGGCGACCGCAGCTTCGGCGCCAAATGGATCACCGACCTCGACGTCAGCTACACCTTCGTCGACCAGATCACCGTGAGCATCGGCGGCACCAACATCTTCGACGTGCGCCCAGACCGGCACGCCGTCTACAGCAACCTGGGCCTGGCGCCCTACGGCAACCCGCCGTTCTACCCCGGCGGCGGCTACTGGTACACCAAGCTGGCCTACGACTTCTAAGCCAATCGCCATACGAGGGCATCCCATTGAACACCTCCAACTTGATGAGCCGTCTATTGGCCCCGTGCGCCCTGGCGATTAGCCTGGCCGCCTGCTCGCCTTCGGGCAGTGACGCCCAGGCCGGCAAGACCCTGAACATCGCCTTTTTTGGCGACAACACCACCCTGGTCAGCGTCGACCCGTTCCAGGTCTATTGGCTGGAACACCGCGTGCTGCTGCGCAATGTCGCCGAGTCCCTTACCGATCAAGACCCGGAGACCGGCAAGATCATTCCCTGGCTGGCCAAAAGCTGGGAAGTCAGTGACGACGCGCTCACCTATACCTTCCACTTGCGCGACAACGTCACCTTCAGCAACGGCGAGCGCTTCAATGCGGTGGCGGTCAAAACCGCCTTCGACAGCAACAAGGCGTTAGCCACCGAGTTGCCGGCCACCTTTGGCGCCACCTACCTGGCGGGGTTCGACCACGCCGAAGTGGTGGATGACCTGACCGTCAAACTGGTACTGGCCAAGCCCAACGCCGGCTTCCTGCAAGCCACGTCCACCACCAACCTGTCGATCCTCGCGCCGGCCTCTTACACACTCAGCGCCAAAGAGCGCTCGTTGGGCAAGATCATCGGCACCGGGCCGTTCGTGCTGGCCAGCTACACCCCGGAAGTCGGCGCGCACCTGACCAAGCGCAAGGGTTACGCCTGGGCTTCGGCGAATATGAAGAACCAGGGCGAAGCGCACCTGGATGCGGTGGACATCAGCTACATCCCCGAGGAAAGCGTGCGCAACGGCCTGTTCCTGCAAGGCAAGGCCGACATCCTGTGGCCGCGCAACCCGTTCTCCGAGGTGGACCTGAAGCTGTTCCAGTCCAAGGGCGCCACCATCCAGAGCCGTTCGCTGCCGGGGCCGGCCCTGAACCTGTATCCCAACACCCGTGATGGGCGTGCACTGAGCGACAAGCAAGTCCGCCTGGCCCTGCAAAAGGCCATCGACCGCAAGAGCTACGCCAGCACCGTCTACAACGCCGAATTTCCGGTGGTGGACGGCATCTACGACGTCACTACGCCTTATTTCAAGAGCCAGGGTGCCAAGTTGGCCTACGACCCGGCAGGCGCGGGGCAGCTGCTGGACCAGGCCGGCTGGGCCAAGGGCGCGGACGGCTACCGCCAGAAAAACGGCAAGCGCCTGAGCCTGAGCTACAACATCACCCCATCCGAAACCGCCGGTGACGTGCTGCTCCAGGACCAACTGCGCAAGGTCGGTATCGAGGTCAAACTCAACGTGGTCACCCGTGCCGAATGGGTCGCCAACAACTCGGCCGGCAACTATGACCTGACCAGCACCTACATGACCCGCGCCGACCCGATCATCCTGCAAACCATCCTCGACCCACGCACCGCCAACAGCTCGACCCTGGCCACCAACCTCTACGAACCGGCGGTGCTGAACGCTGCCAAAGGCCTGTTCGATGCAGGCATCACCGCCACCCAAAGCCAACAACGCGCAGCGGCCTACGGCAACCTGCAAGACCTGCTGGTGGATGAAGGCTCGGCGTTCCCGGTGTATGAGCGCGTGTGGCAGGCCGCAACGTCGGCCAAGGTGAAAAACTTCCGCTGGACCGCCGAAGGTTTTGCACTGCTGGGTGATATCGAGGTCGCCGCGCCATGAGTCGTTACCTGATTGGCCGGGTCGGCCAGGCGCTGCTGGTGCTTTGGGGGGCCTACAGCATCACCTACTTCATCCTCTATCTGCTGCCCGGCGACACCTTGTCGATCATGCTCAGTGCGTCCGGCATGGAAGCCGACGCGCTGTCGGTGGAAGACCTGGCCAAGGCGCGGGCCTATTACGGATTGGATAAAGGTCTGTTTGAGCAATACATCGACCTGCTGCTGGGCGCGCTGCGCGGTGACTTTGGGCAGTCATTGTCACTCAACCGCCCGGTGGCCGAGTTGCTCGCCGAGCGCCTGCCACAGACGCTGTCCCTGGCGGGGCTGGCGATTGTGCTGTCGCTGCTCGGCGGCATTGGGTTGGCGTACCTCACCGCGTATATCCGTTGGCAACCCCTGAAAAAAGCACTGGCGCGCTTGCCGTCCCTGGGCTTTTCGGTGCCGGTGTTCTGGATGGGTTTGTTGCTGATCCAGGTGTTTGCGTTTGGCCTGGGTTGGTTTCCCGCGACCGGCACCCGTGGCTTCGAAAGCTTGGTGTTGCCGGCGATCACCCTGGCGATCCCAAGTGCCGCGGTGTACGCCCAAGTGCTGCAACGCAGCTTCCAGGGCGTGTGGAAAGAGGCCTATATCGTCACCGCCTACGCCAAGGGCCTGAGCCGGGCCCAGGTGCAGGCACGCCATGGGTTCAGGAATGCCGCGCTGCCCATCCTCACCCTGATCGGCCTACAGGTGGGCAATACCGTGTCCGGCGCGGTGCTGGTGGAAACCATCTTCGCCCGTTCCGGCATCGGCCGCCTGGCCCAGGAAGCCGTAATGCGCCAGGACATTCCGGTGGTGTTGGCCATCGTTGCAGTGTCGGCGGCAGCCTTCGTCCTCGTGAACCTGCTGGTGGACTTGCTGTACCCCTGGCTCGACCCGCGCATTTCCCACACGCCAAAGGTGTCCTAGACCATGACGACGCTCACCCAGAAACGCGTGCGCAGCGAAACCCTCTGGCACCGCCGCAGCCACTTGCAACGCGCCACGTCCACCCTGCTGCCCTTGCTGCGCCGGCCGGGGTTCAGCCTGGCCGTGGCAGTGGTGGTGTTCTCGCTGGTCGCCGCCCTGGCGCCGCACCTGCTGAGCAGCTTCGACCCCTACGCCACCGCGCCGCTCGCCAAACTCACGGCGCCCAACTTGACCCATTGGTTCGGCACCGATGAACTGGGCCGTGACCTGTTTACCCGCGTGGTCTACGGCGCGCGCCTGTCGGTGCTGGCGGCCTCGCTGGCGGTGGGGATCGCGCTGGTAGGCGGACTCGGGCTGGGCATTTTGTCCGGGTTTGCCGGTGGCCGTATCGATGCGGTGATCATGCGCGTGGTCGATGTACTGCTGGCTCTGCCTGGACTGCTGCTGGCCCTGGCGATCGTCACGGCCATCGGTTTCGGCACCGTACCGGTGGCCATCGCGGTGGGCATCGGCATTATTCCTGGCTTTGCCCGTACCACCCGCGCCGAAGTACTGCGGGTGAAAACCCTGCCCTATGTCGAAGCCGCACGGCTGGGCGGTGCCAGTTGGGGCCGCACGTTGTTGCGGCACATTCTGCCCAACGCCTGGGGCCCGGTAGCGGTACTGGCAACGTTGGACTTCGGCGCAGCCATCCTCGCCACCGCAGGCTTGAGTTTTCTCGGTTTCGGCGCCGCACCACCGGCGGCGGAATGGGGCACCTTGATCGCCAACGGCCGGCACTTTCTGATCACCGCACCTTGGGTGTCGTTGCTGCCCGGCCTGTTCCTGGTGGCCGTGGTGTTCAGCCTCAACCATATCGCCCGCACCTTCGAGGAGATCCAGCGATGAGCCCGTTTTTGGTCGATGTACGCCAACTCAGTGTCGATTACCGCTCCAGCGGCCAGGTCAATCCAGCGGTGCGTTCGCTGTCGTTTTCCCTCGCCCAAGGCGAAACCGTGGCGATTGTCGGCGAGTCCGGCTCGGGCAAATCCACCCTGGCCAACGCCATCCTTGGCCTGCTGCCAGACAACGCGCAAATCAGAGCCGGTCAACTGTGGGTGGATGGCCATAACTTGACCCACGCCAGCGAACGCCAGAAACGCAACCTGCGCGGCCGCACCATTGGCCTGGTGCCCCAGGACCCGATGGTCAGCCTCAACCCTACCCTGCGCATCGGCCAACAGATCGCCGAGGCGTTGATCCTGGCCAAGGGCAAGCGCTACCCCGGCGTCGATGCGGATATTGTCGAGTTGCTGCAACAGGTGGGGATCGACAAACCGGTGCTGCGCGCCCGCCAATATCCCCATGAACTCTCCGGCGGCATGCGCCAGCGCGTGCTGATCGCCATCGCCCTGGCCGGTAATCCGCGCCTGATCATTGCCGACGAACCCACCAGCGCGCTCGACGTCACCGTGCAGCGCAAGATCCTCGATCACCTGCAACGGCTGGTCAGGGAGCGCGGCATTTCGCTGTTGATCATCACCCATGACCTCGGCGTGGCCACCGACCGCGCCGACCGCATTCTGGTGATGCAGCACGGCGAGGTGGTCGAACAAGGCCCGCCACAGCAGATCCTGGGCCGCCCCCGCCACGACTACACCCGCGCACTGATTGCCGCCGCGCCCGCCTTCACCAAGCGTCGCGAACCGTTGATCAATCTCGACCTGGGGCGCGAGCCGATCCTCAGCCTGCACAACGTCGGCAAGACGTTTGCCCTACCCAAGGTCAAGGGCGAAGCCTCGACCTTCATGGCCCTGGAAGGTCTTAACCTTGAGGTGTACCCCGGCCAGACCCTGGCCATCGTCGGCGAGTCCGGTTCGGGCAAGAGCACCGCGCTGCGCATCGCCCTCGGCCTGGAGAAGCCGAGCCAGGGCCGGGTCTGGTTCGAACAACAGGACGTTACAGACCTCAGCTGGCGCGACTTCCGCCCGTTGCGCCAACGCCTGCAACTGGTGCAGCAGAATCCCTTCGCTGCGCTGGACCCACGCTTCACCGTGTTCGACAGCATCGTGGAGCCGCTGGTGTCGTTTGGCTTGCTCAAGGGTGCCGCCCTGGAACAGGCGGCGCGGGAGCTGATCAGCCGCGTGCACCTGCCGGTGAGCTTTCTGGACCGTCTGCCCCGTGAACTGTCCGGCGGCCAGTGCCAACGCGTCGCCATCGCCCGCGCCCTGGCGTTGAAGCCCGACCTGTTGTTGCTGGATGAACCGGTCAGCGCCCTGGACGTGTCGGTGCAGGCACGCATTCTTGACCTGCTGCAAGAGCTGCAACGGGAGATGGGCATTGCGTATGTGCTGGTGTCCCACGACTTGTCAGTGGTGGCCAACTTCGCCCATGAGGTGCTGGTGCTGCGCAATGGTCGCGTGGTTGAACAAGGCTCGGTGGCGCAAATCTTTAACCAGCCGGCCACCGAGTACACCCGCGAACTGATTGCGGCCATCCCTGGCCGGCAAGTCGCGGCAAGCGCCGCCTGAGGTTTACTGCGCCGAACAATCACGCGCCACGATGCCCTTTTCCTGGGCATACGCGGCGGACTTGGCTTCGATCAAAGGACGCAAAGTGGCGCGGTCGGCTTGCAGCCAGTCGGTCACCAGCACCCACTTTTGCCCATCCCATTGCTGCACTCGGGCCGAACCGCCGCCTTCGTGGTCCGCGCAGGACAATGTCAACGGCGCCAACAGCCCGTCGAAGCCCATGGCCTTGAGGCGTGCCGCATCGATATTCAGGTGCTCGAACGCCCAGCGAGTTTCCTCACCGTTCAGCGCGCGGTTGCCGAACTTGGCCTGACCGGTGCGCAGCGCTTCGACAGCAATCGCGGCGTTGATCAGGCCGATGTTGTAGTAGACCTTGCCGAAGTAGCTGGCGTCCTTGAGGTTGCTCTTGCCGGGATCGAGGATGAACTGCTTGAGCTTTTTATGAATTTCGAAACCGTCGCCACCGGGGAACGGCGCCAGCGCCTGGTAGCCTTTGGCGGCGGTGCCGGCGGGAATCACGTCGGCTTCAGAGCCTGCCCACACATCACCGATCAGACGGTCCACGGGAACGCCAAAACGCACGGCGGTCTTGATCGCCACCGGTGTCGAAACGCCCCAAGTGCGCAGGAATACCCAGTCCGGGTTGATCTGGCGCACTTGCCGCCATTGAGTGGACTGCTCGTTACCTGGGTCTGCTACGGGAATCTGGATGTTCTCGAAACCGTACTTTTGTGCCAGCAACTGCATGGCCGCCTGGGTTTCGCGACCGTAGGCAGAGTCGTGATAGACAGTGACGATCTTCTTGCCCTTGAGCTTGTCCAGCCCACCTTCGCGCTGGGCAATATAATTGATGCCCACCGAGGCCTGGCCGTAGTAGTTGAGCAACAACGGAAACGCGTAAGGGAACACGCGGCCATCAGTGGATTCGGTACGCCCGCCGGCGCCATCGATCAAGGGGATGTGATCGACGGCAGCACGGTCCATCAGCGCATAGGAGGCCGGGGTGCTATGGGTAAAGAAGAACCCGGTGGGCGCACCGTCAAGGCCGCCTTTGTAGCGTTCGTAGCATTCGATGATGCGGTCGGTCTTCCACTCGGTCTCGCATTCCTGCCAGACCAGCTTCACGCCGTTCACCCCGCCTTCGACTTCGTTGATATAGCGAAAGTAATCAATTTCCCCGGCCCACCACGGAATACCGCTGGAGGCATAGGCGCCAACTCGGTAGGTGGCCAGCGGGATGAACTGTTGATCGTTGGCGGCCTGGGCGATGGTCGACAATGGCCCGCCCAAGGCGCCGAGTGCCAGCAGGCTGGCGATGACTGTGCGTTGCAAGACGTTGTGCATGGGTGTGGTTTCTTATGAAAGGTGAGGTTTCCCCTCCCGTTGTCGGGTCAGCGCCAATCGGGTCACAACACAATTCATGCCAAGCGCATAAGCCTTCTTATTCAAGGGGTTGCGCTGTACCGGTCACCCCGCACGGCTCGGATAATCGAACACTTTATTGAACCGCTGTTGCGCCACCAACACCGCGTTCGGTCGCCAGGCCTGCGGCAAAATAGCGCGTTTTACTTCATGCCTGAACTGCGGCTAAATACGCGCCCCTTTGCGTCGATGGCTTTATGGCTATGTTCAAACGCATCAGCCCCTGGATCGCCTGCCTGGCCCTGTTGCTCAACATGCTGGCCATGCCGTTGAGCCGCGCCCTGCAAACGCCGGACATCGGCCTGATGCTGTGGGGTGGATTCTGCTCGGGCGGCGCCTCCCAAGCCCTGCCACCAGGCTTTGACAAGCTGATCGACCCGCTCAAATCTGCGCCTTCGACTGCCGCCATGAAGCATGGCGACTGCTGCTGCGGGCATGCTGGCCTGGCCGCGCTGCCGTCCAACTATTACCGGCATTGGCTGCCGCGCTATGCGCCGGATGTCGCCCTCGCTGATCCGCTGTTACCCACGTTGCATCCCAGGGTTCGCTGGCCGAGCCTGAGCCCGCGCGCCTCCCCTGTTGCCTGACTGCCCCGAAACCCTTTGTTTTCTGCCGCCCCTTGAGGGTGGCTGAACGTCCTTGAAGTCTTTTGGTCATCAGGAAGCGTGCTCATGCCTGCTCCATTTACTCTGTCCCGCGCACAGCGTATCGCTGTGCCCTCCTCACTCTGGCCGCTGCTCTCAGTGTTTGCACTCACGCCACTGGCCCATGCAACCGAAAGTTCGGCCCTCACCCTTGGCACCGTCAGCGTCCAAGGCAGCACCAACGCCAGCGGCCCGCTGAACACCGCCAGCGTGCTCAGTTCGGTCGACATCCTCGGTGCCGACATCCTGGAGAAAATGCCGGTCAACTACAGCTGGGAGCTGTTCAGCCGTGCGCCAGGGGTCATGCTCACCGAATTCAACCAAGGCACCACCTCCGGCAAGATCTCCTTTCGCGGTTTCAACGGCGAAGGTGAAGTGAACGCGGTGAAGCTGCTGATCGATGGGATCCCCAGCAACAGCAACGACGGCAACATGCCGTTCATGGACATGATTTTCCCCATGGAGCTGGACAGTATCGAAGTGGTACGTGGTACCAGCGACGCGCGCTACGGCCTCAACAACATTGCCGGCAACGTCAACATGCTGACCCGCACAGGAGGCGACTACACCAAGGCGCGAATCCGCTACGGCAGCTACAACACCCGCGAGACGCAACTCGCCAAAGGCATCGAAGGCAGCAACTGGACGCAGAATTACTTCTTCGCCTACCAGAAAGCCGATGGCTACCGGGATCATGCCCAGGCGGATAAATTCTCGATGTCCGGCAAATGGTTCTACACCCCGGACGACAGCAGCTACCGTGTCGGCCTGATCGCTCGCCATTACGAAACCGAGGCGCAAGAGCCGGGATATTTGAGTGAAGACGACGCCCGCCACCACCCCACCATGACCAACCGCTACAACGCCACCGACAAAGGCACGCGGCGGATGAACCAACTCAGTGTGCACTTCGATACCGAACTGGCCGAAACATTGGCCTGGGCGGCAAAAACCTACCTCAACACCTTCGACGACCGACGCTGGACGCAATACTGGCGCACCAGCTCCCAGCAGGAGCGCGACGCCTACGAAACCCAGTACGGCGCCCTCACCTCCCTGACCTGGCGGCCCGAGGTAAGCGGGCTCTACGCCTTCGCCCTGGAAGGCGGCGCGGACGTCCAGCAGCAACAGAACACCAGTGAACGCTACCGGACCCAGAACCGCACACGCCTGGCGCAAACCCGCGACCAGCAGTTCGACTTTGATACCTACGGGGCTTACATCCAGGCTGAGATCAAACCGTTTGAATCGCTGAAAATCATCCCGGCCTACCGCGTCGATAAAATCCACGGCGACTTCACCAACCAAATGACCGGCATGGATTACGCCATCAACGACTATGGGCTGATCAAACAACCCAAGCTCAGCGTGGTGTACTCGCCGTGGGACGTGGCCAGCGTGTACGCCAACTGGGGCCGTACCTTCCAGGTCGGCACCGGCGCCGCTGCCTACAAGATACCGCCACGGGATACCGACCTCGCGCCGTCGATCAACGAAGGCTGGGAAACCGGTATCAAGTTCACCCCCGCCGACTGGATCGACGGCCGCGTCGCCTATTGGCAGCAGGAAGCCAGCGGCGAAGTCAGCCGCCGGCTCAATGACCCGAATGGCGAATCGGATAACGTCGGCGAAACCCGCCGCTGGGGTTACGACGCGCAGTTGAACCTGCACCCGAACGACCGCACCGACATCTGGATGGCCTACGCCTGGCAGTACTCGAAAATCCTCCAGCCCAGCGCCACCCTGCCCAACAGCAAAGGCCAGGAAATCGACCACATCCCCCATCACCTCTACAACGCAGGCATAAACTACAAAGCCACCCCCGCGCTGCAACTGACCGCGTGGATGAACGGCCAGACCCACTATTACCTGGAGCGCGAAAACACCAAGGGGACTTACGGCGGTTACGTGTTGATGAACCTGGGGGCGACGTACCAAGTGACTGAATCCGTCAGTGTCGACCTGCAACTGAAAAACCTCACCAACCGCTACTACGAATACGTCTGGTACGACCCGGACGGCGCGAAGGCGTCACTGCACTCACCCGGCGACGGGCGTGCGCTCTATACCGGCGTCACCTTGGACTTCTGAAAGGCAACCCCTTGTTATCAAACATAAAATAAGTCACTGATTTTAAAGGGTTAACCATTTCCCTAAACGGGCCTGTTTTTGTGACGAGCGTGGCCTCTCACATTTGGATAGGGAGAGGTCGTCAAATGCCCATGGGTTCCGGGTCCGTCACAGGGGCACTCTCCCAACCACCACAAAAAAATGCCTACCCCCGCCAAGGGGTAGGCATTTTTTCCTCCCATCGTTACTGCTTAGCGTGCTTGACCTGCACCTCAGGCATCGCCGAAGAGTGGTGATTAAGAATTTTCCACTGGCCCCCCACCTGCTCATAAACGAAGGTGTAGCGCGCCTGCACATGGCTGACCTGCCCCTTCGCGTCGGTCAGGGTGAAGGTGTAGACCCCGCTGTCCATGGCTACGTTAGTGCCCAGTTGGCGGATTTCACGGTAGTTGATCTGGCCTACCGGCTTGAGTGCCAGGAAGTGATCGAAGTAGTCCTTGATCTGATCCGGCGTAGTGCGCACTTGGTTGGACACGGTGGGCTGCAGCACCGCGCCCGGCGCATACAGGTCGACCACCGAGGTGACGTTGCCGGTCTGCAAAGCGCTGTTCCAACGGTCAAACAAACCGGCAATCTCCCGGTCCTTCACATTGGCCGGCGCCTGGGCCACCTCACGGTAGACATACGGCGACGTTTCGGCGGCCTGAACAAACGGAACGCTCAAGGCAAACATCAGGGCGATTGCTGCGGGCTTGAATTGCATTGGGATACTCCAGTGGTGTTCGTTGAGCCCACTTTGCCAAGCCGACCGTGGCGCGCCATCGGCCAACCGGAGTCATTTACCTATGCCATTTGGCAGATAGCGCCCAAGGTGTTTAACCATGTTTAATAGACCCCCCGCACGCCCGCAGCACTGGAGCATCACCCATGCATAACCCGCCCCATGACCCCGGCAGCGCCTTGGCCATGCGCGCGCATTTCCGGCAATCGGAAAGCCGCACGGCGCGGCTGCGGCTGTTAGTGGATACCGGGCAGGAGCTGAGCCAACTGGCCCCCGACGCCATGCGCGAACGCGTGCTCGCACGGGCTTGCGCGTTTCTTGCGATGGACCATGGCCTGCTGCAGGAATGGGCCGCCGACGGAGCTGTTCGCACCACGGCGAGCCATGGCAGCCCGGCACGCTTGACCAGCCTGGCCGCCCTCGCTGACCGCGATCTGCGCGCACCTCGCTGGAAGGAGCAGCCTCACAGCGTGCTGCAAGTGCCGTTGCGTGGCAGTGACGGCAAAGCGTTTGGCCTGCTGGTGTTGGGCAATAGTGTCAGCCTGCGGGCACCGGAGCACGAAGACAGCGAATCCCTGCAACTGCTCGCCACCCTGCTGGCCACTCACCTGGAAAACGATCGCCTGCTGACCACCCTCAAAACCCGCGACAAGACGCTGTCCGACCTGGTCAACCGGCTGTTTCGCGCCCAGGAAGACGAACGCAAGCGCGTGGCCTACGACCTGCACGACGGCCTGGCACAGACCCTCGCGGGTTTGCACCAACGGCTGCAAGGGTTTGCCGGCCGCTGCCCCGTACTGCCGGACGCACTCGCCGCCGACTTGCAGGCGATTCTCACCCTGGCCCAGCACTCCGTCGGTGAAGGCCGTCAACTCATCGCAGGTCTGCGCCCCACCGTGCTGGATGATTTCGGCCTGTTCAAAGCCCTCGACAAAGAAGCCGACCGTCTGCGCGACGCTGGCATCAACGTGGTGTGGCTCGTCCACTGTGAAACGCGATTGCCCAGCCAGGTGGAAATCGCCCTGTTCCGGATCGGCCAGGAAGCCATCAACAATATCCTCAAGCATGCGCGCGCCAGCCGGGTGAACCTGACCCTGGCCTTGCACGACGGCCAGGCTTCCCTGCGCATGGACGACAACGGCAAGGGCTTCACTTCGGCCCCCTCACGCGATGACGCCCAGCATCTTGGCCTCGCGACCATGCAGGAGCGTGCCAGCCTGCTGGGCGGCAGCTTCACCTGCGTCAGCGCAGTCGACTGCGGTACCCAACTGCACGCCCGCGTGCCAGCCCACTTGCCTGGAACTCCTCAATGACCGACGTCCTGCGTCTCGTACTGGCAGACGACCATGAAGTCACGCGCACCGGTTTCGTCTCTCTGCTGGCCGGCCTCGCGCAGTTCGAGGTGGTCGGTCAAGCCAGCGATGGCCTGCAAGCAGTGGAGCTGTGTGAGCAACTGCTGCCGGATATCGTCATCCTCGACATCCGCATGCCCGGGCTCAACGGCTTGGGCGCCGCTCGGTTGCTGCAAGAGCGCCTGCCAGCGGTGAAAGTGGTGATGTTCACCATGGACGACAGCCCCGAATACCTGGAAGCGGCGATGAATGCCGGTGCGGTCGGCTACTTGCTCAAGGACGCCAGCCGTGCCGAGGTGATCCAGGCCCTGCAAAAAGTCGGGGCCGGCGGCGAAGCGCTCAACACAGCGGTCAGCACGCGGCTATTGCGCCGCATGACCGAACGCCAGGCCAGCGGCGCGGCCCCCACCGAAAACCTCACCCCGCGCGAGCGCCAGGTCCTTGGCTTGGTGGCCAACGGCATGAGCAACCGCGCCATCGGCGAGCAGCTCGGGATCACCACTGGCACCGCCAAGGCCCATGTGGAACGCGTGATCGGCAAGCTCGGCGCAGCTGATCGCACCCAAGCCGCCGTACGCGGCATCGCCTTGGGCCTGGTGACGTCACCATGAAGCGGCGTTGGGCCGACCTGCCACTGCGGGGCAAGGCGCTGGTGGTGATCTCGCTGCCGCTGGTGGTGCTGTTGCTGTCGCTCGTGCTGATCTACACCACCGAACGCCAGACCGCCCGCGCCGAAGAGGACGTGCGCCGGGTGCTGCGCGTGCAAGGCGATATCCAGGCTGTGCACACCCTGCTCGCAGAGGCCGCCGCCAGTGTGCGCGGCTACCTGCTCACTCGCCGTGAAGACTTCCTGCCCAGCTACCTCAACGCCAGGCCGCAGATCGAGTCCGCCCTACGCCGGCTTGACCACAACGTGCGTGATCAACGGGTACGCGAGCAACTCAGCGCCATCAAGCCGCTGATCGATGGCAAGGTCGACGGGCTTGAAGAGATGCTCAAGGACCGCGACGCCACGCCGCAATCGATCAGTGCCATCCTGATCAGCAACAAACACATCCTCGATGCGCTGCGCCAACACATCAGCACCATGCTCACCCTTGAGGCGTCGTTGCTGGCCGAGCGCAGCGCGGCGGCGGCCGAAACCCGTCAGCGTTTGTTGCTGTCCACCTGGCTGGCGGCGATTTGCGGCTTGTTTGGCGCCATCGTCGCCGTGTTGTTCCTGTCCAAAGGCATTGTGGCGCGGGTCCAGAATGTGCAGCGCAACGCCCAGCGCCTGGCCCTCGGTTCGCCGCTGCTGCCGCAACCGCCGGAGCACGATGAAATCGGCCAATTGGGCACCAGCCTCGTAGAAGCAGGGTTGCTGCTGGCCGAGCGCGAGCGCGCATTGCGTGACAACGAAGAACGCTTGCGGCTGATCATCGATGGGGTCAAGGACTACGGGATCTTCGCCCTCGACACCGCGGGCTATGTCACCAGTTGGAACAACGGCGCCGAGCGGATCAAGGGCTACACCGAACAGGAAATCATCGGCCAGCATTTCTCGGTGTTCTACTTGCCCGAGGAATGCCCTCAGCACCCGGACATGGCGCTGCGCGAAGCCACCCGCAACGGCGATTACACCGAAGAAGGCTGGCGTTGCCGCCAGGACGGCACGCGGTTCTGGGCCAGCGTGGTGATCACCGCGCAGTACGACGGCACTGGCGCCTTGCGCGGTTTTTCGAAGATCACCCGCGACATCACCGACCGCCGCGCGGCCGAGATCGCTCTGCGCAAGGCCCGTGAGGAAGCCGAACGTGCCAGCCGTGCCAAAAGCGAGTTTCTGTCGCGCATGAGCCACGAACTGCGCACCCCGCTCAACTCGATCCTGGGCTTTGCACAACTGCTGGACATGGACGCGCCCAAGGCGCAAAAGGCCGACGTCGGGCATATCCTGCGGGCCGGCCAGCACTTGCTGACACTGATCAACGAAGTGCTGGACATCGCCAAGATCGAGGCGGGAAGCCTGGCGTTGAATATCGCGCCGATCCCTCTGGCGGAGGCGTTGCAAGAGGCGCTGTCGCTGGTGTCGCCGATGGCCGCCGAGGCGGGCATTCGGTTACAGCCATTGCCCGCCTTGGCGGCGGATGTGGGCATCGTGGCCGACCGGCAACGCCTGACCCAGGTGCTGCTGAACCTGCTGTCCAATGCGATCAAATACAACCAGCGCGATGGCGACGTCAGCATCGAAGTCAGCATTGATGGGCCGCGTATCACCGTGTCGGTGTGTGATACCGGCAACGGCATCGCGGCGGATCACCTGGGGCAATTGTTCAAACCGTTCGAACGCCTGGGCGCCGACCCCAATGTGGAAGGCAGCGGCCTGGGCCTGGCCCTGAGTAAAAGCCTGTTGGAAAACATGGACGGCCACCTCAACGTGCAAAGCCAGGCCGGCATTGGCTCACGCTTCACGCTGGAGCTCCCGTTAGCCCGCGTGGCGGCATTCCAGCGCAGTACCACGCCCGTTATCGACACCCAGTTGCCGCGCCCTGTCCCCGCCGCCTGCACGTTCCTGGGCAAGGTGTTGTGCATCGAAGACAATCTCTCCAGTCTGGCGCTGATCGAAACCCTGCTGCAACGCCGACCGGGGATAAAACTGCTGTCGAGCATGCAAGGCCAACTGGGCCTGGACCTGGCCGCGCAGCACGCGCCACAGTTGATTCTGCTGGATGTCTGCCTGCCGGACCTCGACGGATTGAAGGTGCTGCAACGCTTGCGCCAGTCACCGATCACCCGTGACACACCGGTACTGATGATCACCGCCGACGCCAGCGACCTTACCCGCCAGGCTCTGCAGGACGCCGGCGCAACCGCCGTGTTGAATAAACCGATCAACGTGCCCGCGTTTCTCGCCCACCTCGACCAGTCTTTCCCGGAGCCCGCGTGAACCTCGACCTGCGCATTCTAATCATCGACGACCAACGCCCGAACCTCGATCTGGTGGAGCAACTGCTGGCGCGCGAAGGGCTCACCAACGTGCTGAGCAGCACCCAGCCGCTGCGCACCCTGGAGCTGTTCAACAGCTTCGAACCGGACTTGGTGATCCTCGACCTGCACATGCCGGAGTTCGACGGCTTTGCGGTGCTGGAACAACTCAACCGGCGTATCCCCCAGGGCGAATATCTGCCGATCCTGGTACTCACCGCCGACGCGACCCGCGACACCCGCCTGCGCGCCCTGGCCCTGGGCGCCCGGGACTTCATCAGCAAACCCCTGGACGCGCTGGAAACCATGCTGCGGGTGTGGAACCTGCTGGAAACCCGGGTGCTCTACAAGACCTTGCGCACCCTGGTACCCGCGCAGCACATCGAGTTGTTGCAACGGCGTGAATCAACGGGCAATCTGCCCGCCGCCGGGGAGGACTCGGCTTAACTTCCCCCTCGGTTCATGCACCTCAAGGACGATCCGCACATGGCGGCTTCAAACAAATGGCTGATGTCGTCAGTCGCGTATTACCTGGATTTCTTCACCGTTCCCCTGTTTATCGGTCTGGCGCTCTGCCTGGCGCCACTTGATCCGCTGCAACTGCTCGCGGGCTTCATGGCCTGGACGCTGGTGGAGTATTCGGCACACCGCTTTCTGTTCCACTCGCTGTATCGCCACGAGCACTGGACCCACCATGTGGATGTGCTGGCCTATATCGGTGTGTCGAGCTGGAAAACCAGCTCCACCTTTGCGGCATTGCTGCTATCGGCCTGGTACGCCGGTTTGACCTCGGCGTTTGTCGGCGCGGTGACGGGCTACTTCTATTACATCTCGGTGCACTACGTGATGCACCGCCCGGCGCATTGGGCCTATCGATTTATTCCGGGGCTGGTGGCCAATCACGACCTGCATCATCGCAAAGGCATCGAGAAGAACTTCGGCGTGTCTTCACCGCTGTGGGACCATGTGTTTCGCACCTATATCCGCGCAGAGCGTGCCTGAAGCGCCTCTGAGCGATTGTTTTTATTACGAATAAATCTAGCGTCCCGTACACCGGCATTTCCAACCTTATCTACGCTCAAGCCCGTGCCAGGAGGCGCATTGAAGAGTCCATGACGGACCCACTGTCTCCTGGCGTCTGATGCCTAGGAGATACCGATGAGAATGGAAACCCATCGCCCCCGGCCCGGGTTCGGCTGTGCGCTGTTTGGCGCGTTGCTGAGCCCCCTGGTCGTCGCGGCCCCCACGTTGTCTACGCAAATACCCTTCGATGTCACGGCGACCCCGCCCTTCTCTCTCGACAGCCTGCAAGCCAACTTCGATGAAATGTCGTGGCAGACGTTCATTGCGCTGAACTGGCCGGTCCTGGCCGATGGCAAGCCCAATACCGGCGTGCAGATCGGCCAGCAGGACGCGGCCACGGTGTGGGAAAGCTACAAGGAGAGCTACCAAATCTTCCTGCCCCAAGGGCAGAAACCAGCGGCCTGGCAGGCGCCGGCCAGTGTACCGGCGGCCTGTGAAGGCAAGGGGTCGGGGCGCTTGTTGCAGCAAATGGGCAAGGTCCCGGATGTGCTGGACGAGTTTATTCAGCCGTTTCAAAGCGGCCCGCTGGTGGACCAGAGCGGCGTGTACACGCGCAATGAAATCGTGGTTAACCAATCGATGTTCGACGGCATCGTCAACAATGGCCTGTACAGCATCCAGGGTCAGCAGGCATTTTTTGCCGCCAGTGCGACCAATGCGGTGGCATTCAGTTGCGGCAACCCGGCCACCAGTGACGTGGGTTCGTTGATGGTCAAGGCCTCGTGGAAGGTGCTGGACGGCAACGACAACCCCAGCAGTTTCCACACCGTCGATGCCCTGGTGTATACGCCAGGCAACAGCGACCCGAGCAAAGGGCCGGTGGTGGCCGAGTCCTGCGTTGCCGAGCCGGTGGGGCTGGTGGGGCTGCATATCGTGCATAAGACCACCAGTGCGCCGCAGTGGGTGTGGTCGACCTTCGAGCACGTTGACAATGTCCCGGAAAAAACCACGCCGCCTGCCGAGCGCAAAGGCCCGTACCTGTTCTACAACGCCAGCAGCCATGCCGAGGTCAACCAACCGCCGCCACGGCCCTGGAACCCGGCGGTAAAGGCCACGCCATCGCAGATCGTGCGCGAGATCCCTTTGACCGATGAAACCAAGGCGCTCAACAGCACTTACCAGAACCTGCTGCGTACGGTTAACCCCAACAGCGTCTGGGCCAATTACCAGTTGATCAGCACCCAGTGGCCTACCCTCAGCGGCCAGCCACCGTGCCAGATCTCGGCCACCAAACCGTTGGGCAATCCAGCGCCTTCGTTCCTCGCCAATGCAACGCTGGAGACCTATATCCAGGGCACGGTGCCCCAGGCGTCCTCCAGTTGTATCGCCTGTCACGGCAATGCCGCCACCCACGTGACGCAATCACCGCGCACCAGTTTCGCCGACTTCACTTACCTGCTCGAACGCGCTCAATCCACCGGTGTGACAAGGAGTCAGCCATGAGTACCGACTTGGACAATTTTACCGGCCTGAGCGTGGTGCTCACCGGCATCAATCAGGAACTGCTGGCGCCGTCGGTAGACCCCATCGGCCTGCCCACCCTGTTTCTGAATTTCGTTGGTCCTCGCGTGGGCCAAGACGTGCTCAGCGCCCTGCTCGCCCAATACGCCGCGCTGGCGAGCGAGCAGCAGACGCCGCAGCAAATCGGCAACGCAATCCTGATGCAGAACGGCCAACCCGCCGCCACGCAAACTGCCCAAGCGGCGCGCGCGATCATGAAACTGTGGATGCTCGGCGTGTGGTATCAGCCGTACGCCCAAGGCGCGTTCCCGGTGAACGAGCAAACCGTGGTCAGTGCCGAGGCCTACACCCAGAGCTGGGCGTGGAACATCGCCCAGGCCCATCCGATGGGCTACAGCGAGTTCTTCTTCGGTTACTGGAACAGCCCACCACCGAGCCTGGAAGACTTCACCGGGGTTACCGCCAGCCCACAGCCTGGAGCATCGTCATGAGTACCGAACAAGCAGACGTAGTGATCGTCGGTGCTGGCCTGGCGGGCAGCATCATTGCCTATCAATTGGGCTTGGCGGGGGTGAAGGTGCTGGTGCTGGAATCCGGCCCGGAAGTCCCGGCCAACCGAAACCAGTACCTGGAGCGTTTCTACACCGCCACGCTGAAGACCCCCGAGTCCCCCTATCCGCCGGTGAGCACCCTCAGTCCGACGCGCAACCCAGCCGAACAGAACGCACCGCGCGCGACCATCGCTGACCTGCTCGATGACAACTGGAAAAATCCCGAGGTCAGTTACCTGGTGCAAAAAGGCCCGTTGCCGTTCACCAGCACCTATGAGCGCGTCGGCGGCGGCACTACCTGGCATTGGGTCGCCACGTGCCTGCGCATGCTGCCGAATGATTTTAAGATGAAGACGCTGTACGGCGTGGGCGTGGACTGGCCGATCAGCTACAACGACCTGCAAAGCGCTTATTGCCGCGCCGAAGCAGAAATAGGCGTGGCGGCCAACGTCGCCGACCAGGCCTACCTGGGCATCACGTTCCCAACCAACTATGAATACCCGATGACCAGCATTCCGCTGTCGTTGGTGGATGGCAGCTTCGTCAGCGCGGTGCAGGGCCAATCGTTCCAAGGACTGCCGCTGGTGGTGAGCCCCACCCCAGCCGGGCGCAACTCGCAGCCGTATGCCGGGCGACGGGTGTGCGCAGGCAATACCAACTGCACGCCGATCTGCCCGATCCAGGCCAAGTACGACGCCACGGTGACCCTGAACAATGCGCTCAACACCGGCAATGTGCGGGTGCTGTACAAGACCGTAGCGAGCAAGGTCACGGTGGCAGCGGACAAGACTGTCAGCGGCATTGAGTTCATTCAGTATCAGTTGGGCGATGGGCCGGCCACCGGCACTGGCGTCGCGATCGGGCAGCGCTATGTGATCGCCGCCCATGCCATCGAAACGCCAAAACTGCTGCTCAACTCCACTAGCAGCGCCTGGCCCCAGGGCGTGGCCAACAGCAGTGGCCAGGTCGGTCGTAGCCTGGCGGACCACCCGATCTACCTGGCGTGGGGCTTGATGCCCGAAGGCAAGACGGTGTTCCCGTACCGTGGCCCGGTGTCCACCGCCGGCATCGAAAGCCTGCGCGACGGCGCCTTTCGCAGCCAGCGCGCGGCCTGGCGGATCGAGATAGGCAACGAGGGTTTCAACTGGCCGATCGGCGACCCGTACACCACCGTGGCCGACCTGATCGATGGCACCAACGTCAGCCGCACCAACCCACTGCCAAAGTCCACGGACGCGTCCCAGGTGCTGTTCGGCACGGCACTGGTGCAACAGCTGAACAACCTGCTCACCCGGCAGTTTCGGGTGGGGTTTCTGGTGGAACAAGTCGAGGACGATCCGAACAAGGCCAACTGCTACATCGTGCCGTCCAGTCAGTACAAAGACCGTCTGGGCATCCCGCGACCGGAAATCCATTACAACCTGTCGGACTACACCAAGGAAGGCTTCAAACAGGCGCGGATTCTTGCCAGCCACGTCATCACTGAGCTGCTGGGCGCCACCGAACTGACCACCGATATCAAGCCCGGTTTGTTTGAATACCAGGGCGAGTCGTACTCCTTCCAGGGTGCCGGGCACTTGATGGGCACCTACCGCATGGGCGCCGACCCGGCCACGTCGGTGGTCGACAAATACCAGCGCAGTTGGGACCACAACAACCTGTTCCTGGTGGGCGACGGCGTATTCCCCACCACCGGCACCTCCAACCCGAGCCTGACCATTGCCGCGCTGTCGATTCAGGCCGGCGACACCCTGTGCAACGACCTCAAAGCCGTCACCGTGCAGGTGCAAGCCAACCAGCCATGGCAAGGGACTGGCGTGCAAATCAGCGGCCCAAGCCCGCGTGTAGTGCGGTATGTCAGCGGCCATTGGCTGGCCAGCCCGGTCGGCGGCATGGTTGATGGCAATGGCAGTCCGGGGTTGATCGCCAAAGCGGGCTACACCCTGCCGGGCGCAAATGAAGGCGCGCTGGTTGGGCGTGTGGGCAGCAGCGGGACACCGTTTCTGGTGGGGGATCTGGCCGAGATTCCGCCGGGGCAGACGGGGGAATTGCAGCTGTGTATCAACGATGATCTAGAGGGGCGCTATGGCATTGGTTTGGGGGATAACCAGGGAGCGCTGACGGTGCAGATCGGGTTCGGTACAGCGTAGGGCCCACGGCCAAACACCGTCCGGTCGTTTTGACTGGACGGTTTCACCCGTCCATACGCCCACCTCAATGCGATGCCTGACACCCCAACCGCCACACCCTCTCAGTGCTTGTTGCGAACCACGCAACAGTCCTTTGTCATCACGCCCATTGATAGCACCCTAACGAAACCCCCATCCTAGAGGGCTAATCTCGCGCTTATATCATTCGCAATGATAGTTACCTTTGCTTCATTCGATTCGTGACATACCACCCCGCCGCGCATGATCCGCCCATCTCAAATACATTGGCGGATGCACCTCATGGAACAGTCACTCAAACATTTGCGCTTCCCCCTGGCGATTTTGGCCGTGGTGGTGATGAGCGCGTGCGGCAAGACCCCGGAACAAGCGGCCGCCATGCCAGCCGCCAAAGTCAGTGTGGCCAAGGTGCTGGAACAACCGGTGAACGAGTGGGATGAATTCACCGGCCGTTTGGAAGCACCGGAAACGGTGCAGATCCGTCCACGGGTTTCTGGCCAGATTGACCAAGTCGCTTTCACCGAAGGCGCTTTGGTCAAGAAAGGCGACCTGCTGTTCCAGATCGACCCGCGTCCGTTCCAGGCTGAAGTGCGCCGCCTTGAAGCCCAGTTGCAACAGACCCGCGCCGCCGCCACTCGCAGTGACAACGAAGCCCAACGCGGCGAGCGCCTGCGCCAGAGCAATGCGATCTCCGCCGAACTGGCCGACTCGCGCACCACCGCCGCCCAGGAAGCCCGCGCCGCCGTCGCCGGGATCCAGGCGCAGTTGGACCTGGCCAAGCTGAACCTGAGCTTTACCCGCGTAACCTCGCCAATCAGCGGCCGCGTCAGCCGTGCCGACATCACCGCCGGCAACCTGGTGACCGCTGACGTCACCGCGCTGACCAGCGTGGTTTCCACCGACAAGGTCTACGCCTATTTCGACGCCGATGAGCGCGTTTACCTCAAGTACACCGAGCTGGCTCGCCAAGGCCGCCGTGGCGCTACCACCCCGGTTTACCTGGGCCTGTCGAATGAAACCGGCAACCCGCACCTGGGCCAGATGAACTTCGTCGACAACCAGGTCAACCCGGCCACCGGCACCATTCGTGGGCGCGCCGTGTTTGACAACAGCAAGGGCGAATACACCCCTGGCCTGTACGCACGCCTGAAGCTGGTGGGCAGCGGCACCTACTCCGCCGTGCTGATCAACGATGAAGCCGTGGGCACCGATCTGGGCAAGAAATTCGTACTGGTGATGGACGGCGACAAACCGGCTTATCGCGCCGTGGAACTGGGGCCGAAGATCGAAGGTTTGCGCATCGTACGCAGCGGCCTGAACAAGGACGACACCATCATCGTCAAGGGCCTGCAGCGTGCACGCCCCGGCTCGCCGGTCGCCCCGGAAACCATTCCGATGGCCAGCAAAGAAACCCTCGCCGCCTTGGCCCAACAACGACAAGCGCTTGAAGCCAGCAACCTGGAACAAGTGGCGCCGGATAAAGCCGCGCCCAAACTTGCCAGCGTCGCGACTCCACGCGGTTAAGGGATACGACTCAAGATGAATTTTTCCAAGTTCTTCATTTCGCGTCCGATCTTCGCAGCGGTGCTGTCGCTGCTGATTCTGATCGCCGGCGCGATCTCGCTGTTCCAACTGCCGATCAGCGAATACCCGGAAGTGGTACCGCCGACCGTGGTGGTGCGCGCCAACTTCCCCGGCGCCAACCCCAAGGTCATCGGCGAAACCGTGGCCGCGCCGCTGGAGCAGGCCATCACCGGCGTCGAGAACATGCTGTACATGTCCTCGCAGTCGACCGCCGACGGCAAGCTGACCCTGACCATCACCTTCGCCCTGGGCACCGACCTGGACAACGCGCAGGTGCAGGTGCAAAACCGCGTGACGCGGACTCAGCCAAAACTGCCTGAGGAAGTGACGCGCATTGGTATCACCGTGGACAAGGCCTCCCCCGACCTGACCATGGTGGTGCACATCACCTCGCCGGATCAGCGCTACAACATGCTCTACCTGTCCAACTACGCGATCCTGAATATCAAGGATGAGCTAGCGCGGCTCGGCGGCGTGGGCGATGTGCAGTTGTTCGGCATGGGCGACTACTCGTTGCGTGTATGGCTGGACCCGAATAAGACCGCCTCGCGCAACCTGACCGCCACCGATGTGGTGACGGCGATTCGCGAGCAGAACCGCCAAGTCGCCGCCGGTGCCTTGGGCGCGCAGCCTTCACCTAACGACACCAGCTTCCAGCTGTCGGTCAACACCCAGGGGCGCCTGGTCACCGAAGAAGAGTTCGAGAACATCGTGATTCGCGCCGGCAATAACGGTGAAATCACGCGCCTCAAGGACATTGCACGGGTCGAGCTGGGCTCCAGCCAATATGCCCTGCGCTCGTTGATCGATAATCAGCCAGCGGTGGCGATCCCAATCTTCCAGCGTCCTGGCTCTAACGCCATCGACATCTCCAATGATGTGCGCGCCAAGATGGCGGAGCTGAAAAAAAGCTTCCCCGAAGGCATGGACTACCGCATCGCCTATGACCCGACGGTGTTCGTGCGCGGCTCCATCGAGGCGGTGGTTCACACGCTGTTCGAAGCACTGATCCTGGTCGTGCTGGTGGTGATCCTATTCCTGCAGACCTGGCGCGCCTCGATCATCCCGTTGGTGGCGGTGCCGGTCTCGCTGATCGGTACGTTTGCGGTGATGCACCTGTTTGGGTTCTCGCTTAACGCACTGTCGTTGTTCGGATTGGTATTGGCGATTGGTATCGTGGTGGACGACGCCATCGTGGTGGTGGAAAACGTCGAACGTAATATCGAGTTGGGGCTTGAGCCCTTCCCCGCCACTGAAAAAGCCATGAGCGAAGTGACCGGTCCGATCATCGCGACGGCGCTGGTGCTGTGCGCGGTATTCGTGCCAGCAGCCTTTATCAGCGGCTTGACCGGGCAGTTCTACAAGCAGTTCGCGTTGACCATTGCGATCTCGACAGTGATCTCCGCGTTCAACTCGCTGACCCTGTCCCCTGCACTGGCAGCGGTGTTGCTCAAGGGCCACAACGCGCCGAAAGATGGCTTCTCCAGGTTCCTCGACAAGCTGTTGGGTGGCTGGTTGTTCCGTCCATTCAACCGCTTCTTCGAAAAAGCCAGCCACGGCTATGTCGGCACCGTTCGCCGGGTGATTCGCGGCAGCGGCATCGCACTGTTCCTGTACGCAGGTCTGATGGTCCTGACCTGGCTGGGCTTTGCCCACACACCGACCGGCTTCGTACCGGCCCAGGACAAGCAATACCTGGTGGCCTTCGCCCAGTTGCCCGACGCCGCCAGCCTGGACCGCACTGAAAACGTGATCAAGCGCATGTCTGACATCGCCTTGAAACAGCCCGGCGTGGAAAGCGCTATCGCCTTCCCGGGCCTGTCGATCAACGGGTTCACCAACAGCCCGAACAGCGGCATCGTGTTCGTGACCTTGAAGCCATTCGATGAGCGCAAAGACCCGAGCATGTCCGCCGGTGCGATTGCCGGCGCGTTGAACGGCAAGTACAGCGACATCCAGGAAGCCTACATGGCGATCTTCCCGCCGCCACCGGTACAGGGCCTCGGCACTATCGGCGGGTTCCGTCTGCAGATCGAAGACCGTGGCAACCTGGGCTATGACGAACTGTACAAAGAAGTGCAGAACGTCATCACCAAGAGCCATGGCGTGCCGGAACTGTTCGGCCTGTTCACCAGCTACACGGTCAACGTGCCCCAGGTCGATGCCGCCATCGACCGCGAAAAGGCCAAGACCCACGGCGTGGCGATCAGCGACATCTTCGACACCCTGCAGATCTACTTGGGCTCGTTGTATGCCAACGACTTCAACCGCTTCGGCCGTACCTATCAGGTCAACGTGCAGGCGGAGCAGCAGTTCCGCAATGATTCGGACCAGATTGGCCAACTGAAAGTGCGTAACAACAAGGGCGAGATGATCCCGCTGGCAACCTTCATCAAGGTCAGCGACACCTCGGGCCCGGACCGCGTGATGCACTACAACGGCTTTATCACCGCTGAAATCAACGGCAACGCCGCACCGGGCTACAGCTCCGGCCAGGCAGAAGCGGCGATTGAAAAACTGTTGAAGGATGAACTGCCCAACGGCATGACCTATGAGTGGACTGACCTGACTTATCAGCAAATCCTCTCGGGCAACACCGCGCTGTTCGTGTTCCCGCTCTGCGTACTGCTGGCGTTCCTGGTACTGGCTGCTCAATACGAGAGCTGGAGCCTGCCACTGGCGGTGATCCTGATCGTACCGATGACGCTGCTGTCGGCCATTACCGGGGTGATCATCTCGGGTGGCGACAACAACATCTTCACTCAGATTGGCTTGATTGTACTGGTGGGCCTGGCGTGTAAGAACGCGATTCTGATCGTCGAGTTCGCCAAGGACAAACAAGCCGAGGGCCTCGACCCGCTGGCCGCGGTGCTGGAAGCCTGCCGCCTGCGTCTGCGGCCGATTCTGATGACCTCGTTCGCCTTCATCATGGGTGTGGTGCCACTGGTGTTGTCCAGCGGTGCCGGTGCCGAGATGCGTCATGCCATGGGCGTGGCGGTGTTCTCCGGGATGATCGGTGTGACCTTCTTCGGTCTGTTGCTCACGCCAGTGTTCTACGTACTGATCCGTCGTTATGTGGAGCGCAGCGAAGCGCGCAAAGCGGCCAAGGCCTTGAAGCTGGAGACACAGCAATGAGTGTGAAAGTATTCCTGCCGAGCTTGCTGGTACTGGCGCTGAGCGCCTGTGCCGTGGGCCCGGACTACAAGACCCAGACCCCGGAGGCGGCGAACATCACCGCCGCCGCGGACGCCAAGCAGTATGACCACGCCAAGTTCGAAGGCATCTGGTGGCAGCAGTTCGAAGACCCGACGCTTAACCAGTTGGTGACTCAATCGCTGCAAGGTAACCGCGATTTGCGCGTAGCGTTTGCCCGCCTGCGCGCTGCTCGTGCAATCCGCGATGACGCCAGCAATGATGCCATGCCGACGATTACCAGCCGCGTCAGCAGCGACCAGGGCAAGGGCCAGATCCCGGGCCAGACCACCCGCCGGGTCAAGACCGAGCGTTACGACCTGGGCCTGGACATGGCCTGGGAACTGGACCTGTTCGGCCGCATCCAGCGCAACCTGGAAGCCACCGACGCCGACCAGCAAGCCGCCGAAGCCAATCTATACCAGCTGCAAGTCACCCTGATTGCCGAACTGGTGGACGCCTACGGTCAACTGCGCGGCGCACAACTGCGTGAAAAGATCGCCCTGGACAATCTGAAGAACCAGCAAGATTCGCGCACCATCACCGTCAGCCTGCGCGACGCCGGTGTGGGTGACCAACTCGACGTGGAACGCGCCGACGCACGCCTCGCAGCCGTTGAAGCCAGCGTGCCGCAACTGCAAGCCGAACAAGTGCGCGAACGTAACCGCATCGCCACCCTCCTCGGCCAGCGTCCGGACAAGTTGAGCGTGGACCTGGGCCCGAAAGACCTGCCGGCGATTGCCAAGGCGTTGCCGATCGGTGATCCAGGCCAACTGCTGCAACGTCGCCCGGACATTCTCAGCGCCGAACGCAAACTGGCCGCCGCCACCGCACGTATCGGCGTGGCCAAGGCCGACCTGTTCCCACGGGTCAGCCTCAGCGGCTTCCTCGGCTTTACCGCCGGGCGCGGTTCACAGATCGGTTCGTCCGCCGCGAATGCCTGGGCCCTCGGCCCGAGCATCACCTGGGCCGCGTTCGACCTGGGCAGCGTGCGCGCCCGTTTGCGTGGCGCAGACGCCGAAGCCGATGGCGCCCTGGCGACCTATGAGCAGCAAGTGTTGCTGGCACTGGAAGAATCCGAAAACGCCTTCAGTGACTACAGCAAGCGTCAGCAACGCCTGATCTCACTGATCCGCCAAAGCGAATCCAGCCGCGCCGCCGCCGACCTCGCTGCCATCCGCTACCGCGAAGGCACCGTGGACTTCCTCGTCCTCCTCGACGCCCAACGCGAACGCCTCGCCGCGGAAGACTCCCAGGCCCAGGCCGAAGTGGACCTGTATCGCGGGATCGTGGCGATCTACAAGGCACTCGGAGGTGGATGGAAGCCAGACACCGTTGTAGCAACGGCGAAGTGATGTAAAGAGCTCCTTTGGTTGGTCGCATCCAACCAATTTTTAGCCCCGTGGCCTGTTTGGTCATGGGGCTTTTTTTTGGTCGGATACTTTTCAGGCGTGTGCATTGGGACGTGCCCCCCACACTCCCCAGCGATATCGGTCAGAACATTCTCCATTCACATCGCAAACTAACGTTGACCGATTCATGGTCGACAAGGAATGGAATGCTTAATACAAACAGCAGATTGATATGGGTATGGTCGTTACGAATGCATTCAGTGTTGATGACGAAACTTGGAGAAAGGAAAAATGCGAACCAAGCAATGAACGATCTTGCCTACTTTGTCGCCTCTGCGAACTATAGTTCCTCCGTAGGTGAGCGTGCGTATGCGATGACAAAAGGGAGCGGCGTCAACAAAACTCTCTCCATGCCGCTCCCGATTCTCGCTCAACGCCCAACGACACCCAAGATACCGCTATAACTCTCAGAAACACTCAAACATAAAGCGGACACATGTAACGACAACCCCATTAACAATGCAAACGACAGCGCAACATACCTTTTCATACATTCACCCTCTTAAACTCAACTTCATAAGTTAATGATCAACATTTCCGCATGCAATACATGCATTAAAACGACCTCACTCTTTCAGCTACCCATACGTTCTCCTCATAGCAGGCGCAGTTTTTTTTGCATTGAGTGCTTATGCCGCGACACCTGAGTAGGAGTCAGCGAATACATCGGTGAGAACCGCGCCACCACTGTGCATGAATTATAAATCCATGTAAGCCGGACACTTCCCCAAAAGCCGTAGGATCGCACTGTCAGACGTCGACGAAGGATATAGCTAGCTACTTCTTAGTCCTTTATACCCCGGGCACAAATTCGAATAACCTCATTCAACATCAAATTCCGGTAATGCCCAGGATTCGACCCCGCCCACTTGCGAAACGCCTCATAAAATGAGCTCGCAACCGCAACCTTGCAGTAATCTCGACAAATATGATCTGCGGTTCCGCCACCCACACAATCGCCCGTTCTTTGCGCATACGGCCTTGGGGCCTTCGGTTTCCAGCCAGGTGCCAGCAGGCAGTCAGAGATACGCTTTAGGAAGTTGCCCTCACGCTACCTTGCAGTATCTGTCAGACCATTCTGAAATTACAGCGCTGACTAAGGTTGGCCGGTCCTAGGTCGATAAGGGATGGAATGCTTAATACAAACAGCAGATTGATATGGGAATGCTCGTTACGAATGCCGCAGCCACGCTATCGAAGCAAACTGATGCTCGCGTAGTCAGAAATCCGACGATGGTGACAAATGCGTCCACTGTGAATGAAGAGGCCAAGGCGGCGGAGACACTGAAACTGAAGGATCAAGAAAAAACCAATAACTTAAAGGCATTCTTAAAAAATTATGACATGACATCTATTAGCACGTACAAGCTGAAAGATGTAGGAGGAAGGCTATACGAGGCAGGTCTGATAGATGGGAACACATTTAGTATGTTCATTTCCGGCGATGGCGCATTCGATGAAAATGGGCACCAGACAAAACAGGACGTTAAGTTGAATGCTATAGCGCTATTCAATGAGAAATATGAAGATCAACTGGCATATTTCAGTACCGACCGCTACTCGAAACCCGAAGATGTCACCTATATTCTTGGTGGAATGAAAAGTGCAAATCAAGTAATCAATGCCCTGGCCTATTTTGTAAACTCTGAAAATAACAACCTGTCGGTAGATGAGCGTGCCTGAGCCACGACTCGTAGAATTGCAGTGCAATCAACCGCGCATGAATTATCAATCCAAGTAAGCCGGGCACTTCCTAAAAGCTCGAAGGATCACGCTGTCAGACGCAAACGCAAGACACAGCCAGTTATTTCTTAGTCCCTTGCCCCCCGAATTTAAACCCGAGTGACTTCATTCAAAATCAAACTCCGATAATGCCCAGGATTGGACCCCGCCCACTTCCGAAACGCCTTATAAAACGAGCTCGTGTCCGCAAACCCCAACCGCGCGGCAATCTCGGCGAAGCTGATCTGCGGTTCCGCCAGCCACACTATCGCGAGTTCTTTGCGCACGCTGTCCTTGAGGCCTTGGTAGGTTTGCCCTTCTTCCGCCAGACGGCGGCGCAGGGTTGAGGCGGAGATGCATAAGGTGGCCGCAAGGCCTTCGGTTTCCGGCCAGGTGTCGGGGGGCATTTGGCGCAGGTCGTGTTTGATCCGTGTGGCGAGGCTGTCGGGGTCGCGGTATTTGACCAGGATGTTGGCCGGCGCGTGGGCGAGGAAGCGCTTGAGTTCTTCAGGGCTGCGCTTGATGGGCAAGTCGAGGCAGTCGGCGGAAAAGATCATACGGGTGCGCGGTCGGTCGAAGCGCAGGTTGTCGGAAAACATCACTTGGTAGTCGTCGTAAAAGTCTGGCTGTGGGCAGCGCAACTCAATAGCCAGGATGGGAATGCGCCGTCCCGCCAGCCAGCAGGCGACGCCGTGCACGATCATCCAATAGGTGAAATAGGTGAACGCGCGCTGCGGCTTAGGCTCGGGCTCGTGCAGGACAATCTCTGCCAGGCTCTGTTGGCGCACCAACTGGGCGGGCATGCGTTCCAGCATCAGCGAGAGGAACCCCAAACCGGTTTCCAGGCTGGTAGCAAGCGTTGGTTGCGCCACGCAGGCATGGCACAAAAACGCCAGGCTGCCGGACTTGAGCTTGCGCGGGTCCATGCCGAAGAATTCGTCGTCCATGCGCCGTGCCAGCAAACGCCACAGCCGCGCATAAGCGGTAGCCGAAATGCGCGCGGTCGGCAGTTCGAGCAACCCAGGGTCAATCCCGACTTTGCGCAAGACTTCAATCGTGGCTGCACCGGTTGCACAGCTCTGCAACAAGGCCTCGCGTACGAGGTGGATGGAGATGGTGTCTTTTTCCAACATTGGCGCCGCCGTGCCCTGTGTGGCGTGAAGTGCGGCCATCTTAGGCAGTCGCGCGGCAAAAGAGTAGGCACCGAGGTATTGGTCTCGGGTATTCTGCGCCGGGATTTTTACCGACAGGGAGTGGAATCGATGAGTTGCTGGGAAGTACTTGGGCTGCCGTCCGACGCCGATGCTCGCAGTATCAAGCGCCAATACGCGGTGTTGCTCAAACAGCATCGCCCGGATGAAGACCCTGTCGGCTTCCAGCGCCTGCGCGAGGCCTATGAGCACGCGCTGCAATGGAGCCGTTATGAAGCGCCCGTCGAAGTGCCGCAAGCGCTCCCGGTCGACACAGTGCAGCCCGCTACGACCGAGCCCGACACGCGCTTGGACCAGGCGCAAGCCTTGGTGGACGACGCCACACCGGCCAATCTTGCGCGTCTCTATGAGCAAGCCCAGCACATTGGATGCGCCGAGGCTTTTGAGGCCCTGCTGCTGCAACGCTGCCTGAATGGCACGGAACCCGCGATTGCGGCCTGGGCCGTCACTCATCTGCACTGGCTCACGCCCTGGCAACGGGAAACACCCGTGCGACTGCCCGACTATCGTCTGGCTGCCTTGTTGGAGCAGATGTTTACCGACGTCGAGCACACGCTCACCGAATTACTCAATCAACAACAGGTCGAGGCCTTCACGGCGGCCTTGATCGAGTTGCATAACACCGAATGGCTCAAGCCCCTGGCGCGCCATGCGCGGCTCAATGACGTACTCGCGCGCACGCTGCTGGCCAGCACCTTCTGGTCCGAGCCGCTGTTCGAAACCCTGTGCACCGAGCAGGCCTGGTCCGATCAGTACCTGGAAAACCACTGCCCCGAGCCTGAGTGGTCGGCGTTAAAGGAACGCAATGTACTGGAGCGTTTCAGTGCACAGGTCTACCACCAGGCCAGCCTGGACAGCCGTGACCCCAAGGCGCGCGCGGCCAGGTTGCTGTTCGGCGACATGACGCTGGAACAACGCCAACGCTTCTCCCGGCGCTTCGGCGAATCCGACTGGAACGCCTGCCGCACCCTCAGCGAAACCCTGCTCAACCAGTACCCGGCCCTGTGCGCACACATGCCCGGTGAGGATCCCTACTTCTGGCGCGACTGGGAACGCATCAGCCGCCCCTGGCCGATGTTTGTGGCGTTGCTGGGCATGGCCGTCGGCTGGGCGATCCACGACCAGCAAATGACCGACCACACCTTGATGGAATCCCTCGGCATGGCCCCTACCTGGGCCTTCCTGATCGCCATACCGGCCCTGCTCATCCTCGCGATCTGGCGTCCGGCCACCGACGGTTTTGGTGAAATCGATGAGCGGCTTGCCGTGCACCTGTCGCCCTGGCTGAGCTTTCGCCGGCCGCCACCGTTGGTGATCCGCGAGATTCTGCCGTGCTGGGTGCTTGGCCTGTTGATCTGGATGATCCTCGGCAACTACGCGTTGGCGGGCTATGTGTTGACGTTGCAGGGCCTGGGCCTGGCGCAGCGCGTGCTTGGTCGGCCGGGATTACGTGCAGCTCTGAGGTGGCGCTGGCCGGCGCGACCGTCGACGCGCCAATGGGCCATCGGCCTGGGCCTCGGTGCCCTGCTGCTGAGCGCCGCGCAGATGTACGAAAACAATCAACGTATCCACCGTGATGAGGGCTTGCAGCCGTTCTTGATGAGCCGTTGCAGCGGACTCAAAGCTGGCGCGCCGGGGTGTACACCATGAACCGCATCACCTTTGCTGCCCTCTGCACCTTCGTGCCCCTGGCGCTGAGCACCGTGGGCCTGCTGACGAATACCGATATGCTCGCCCCGCTGAAAACCTGGGCCAACCGCCCGGCAGCGCTTGAACACCAGCAAGCCCAGGCGCTGCGTCCGGTGATCGACTGCCTCAACCGAGTCGACAGCAATTGGCGAGTGGCGTACTTCAACTACCGCAGCCGCAGCCCCCGCGCCAACGACCCGAATCTGGCGTTCATCGAGCGTTTCCCCGAGCTGTATCAGCGCACACAAGGCCCGCAATTGAGCCTGCTGGACTACGACGCCAAACGCCCGGACCTGTGCCTGCTGACGTCCTCGCAAAGAAGCGCACTGCAAAAATACTTGCCGCAGATCGCCGCGCTTCGCAACGACTATATGGACCACCTGCTGCAGGTCTATTCATCGGTGAAAGCGTTCGACTTCTACCCCAGCGCAACCGTCCCTGGCCTCACCCCTGCGCAGCGGGCGATCAGCGATGCGCAGTTCTTCCCTGTGGCGGAAAAATTCCTCACGGTCTCATCCGAACTGCGCGCCGCCGTGGACGTAGCCGACCGCCGGATACGCCTGCAACAACTGCAGCACTTGCAGGTACGTGACGAACACCAGATGGCGCTTATCGCCGGCCTGATCCTGCAGACCCGCGATACGATGCACAGCCTTGACCCACAATCCCCCAAGCAATTGGCGGACGCATTGAGCGACATACAGCAGACCTGGGATTACGCCCAGCGGTACCTGCGCCCCAACCTACCGACCTCCGAAACCAAGGCCCAACAGTTGTGGCAGCGGATTAAACAACCCGGTTACGACTACCTTGGCGCGCTCCAAGCACTTGCCCAGCATTCCAGCGAAACCCCCGACCCAGACCGGCTAAACGCTGATTACTTTGAAACACAACGGCGCTTTGACTTGTTGGTGGACGCCTATAACCAGGCCGTCGGACAGGACTACTGAGCGGCCTTCTCCTGGTCGTTCAGCCACTGTTCAGCAAACGTCAATATTTCCTGTTTAGCAATGAGTATCATTATGTTACAACTTAGGCTCCTATCTAGTTACGCTCTGGTGCCGAATGCTTGTCCCCTTTCTCATCATGCTGCGCGAAGGCATTGAAGCAGCATTGATCGTTGGCATCATCGCCAGTTACCTGCAACAGACTGGCCGCGGCCAATGGATGCCGGCGGTGTGGATTGGGGTGTTCCTCGCCGCCGCGTTGGCTTTGTTGGTGGGCGGTGGCCTGGAGCTGGTCAGCGCCGAATTCCCGCAAAAACAACAGGAACTGTTCGAAGGCATCGTCGGCTTGGTCGCCGTGGGTATTCTCAGCTCCATGGTGTTCTGGATGCGCAAGGTCGCGCGCTCCATCAAGCATTCCCTGCATGCCTCCCTTGATCAGGCTCTGACCGGTTCCAAACACCAGGTCACGGCCCTGATCCTCATGGTGTTCTTCGCCGTGGCCCGGGAAGGCCTGGAAACCGTGTTTTTCCTGCTGGCGGTGTTCCAGCAAAGCGAAGGCCCGGGCGCGCCGATTGGCGCCTTGCTCGGCCTGGTCCTGGCGATCATCGTGGGTTTCCTGATCTACACCGGCAGCATGCGCCTCAACCTCGGCGCGTTTTTCCGCTGGACCGGCCTGTTCATCCTGGTGGTCGCCGCCGGCATTCTGGCCAATTCGGTGCAGGCCCTGCACGAAGCAGGCGTGTGGAACCACCTGCAAACGGTGCTGTTCGACTTCAGCGCCGCATTGCCGATGGACAGCCCTCTGGGTTCAGTGCTCGCCGGCATGTTCGGCTACCAGGAAGCGCCGACCGTCAGCACCCTGGGTGCCTACCTGATCTACCTGGTGGTCGCGCTGGTGATGTTCTTCCTGCCTGCCGCACCGGCCAAACCCGCCAACATGCCCTCTTCCGTTTCCAGCCAGTAAGGACCGTCTCTTGTCCAACCCAACGCCTCAACCCGCCTCGCCACCCCGCGCCCTGCGCTGGGCGGTGGCCGGCTCGGTGGTCGTGATGATCGCCGCCGGTGGCCTGTTCTATTACGCATCGCAATTGGCCGCCGCCAAGCGCCAGACCAACAGCAATGAGATCGCTGTAACGATTCATGGCCACGCCTGCGAGCCCAACGCGTTGACGGTTCCGGCCGGGCGCGCGAGCTTTCGTATCATCAACCGCTCCGACCGCGCGGTGGAATGGGAAATCCTCGACGGCGTGCTGGTGGTCGAAGAGCGGGAAAACATTGCCCCCGGTCTGAGCCAGGTGATCAACGCCAACCTGCTGCCGGGCGACTATGCGATCACCTGCGGCCTATTGAGCAATCCCCGTGGCACCCTGCATGTGACGCCAACGGCAGCCTCCGATGCCCAGGCCAAGGCCAAGCCGTCGATGGTGGCGTTCATCGGCCCGCTGTCGGAATTCCGCGTGTACTTGAGCGGCCAGGGCAGCGCGCTGGTCAAGGCTGCGACCGCCTTGCAACAAGCAATCGACGCCGGTGACCTGGCGCAGGCCCAGGCCCTGTATGCGCCGGCCCGTGAGGCTTACCAACGACTGGCGCCGGCGTCCCAACGCCTGGCAGAGCTGGACAACGCGATCAACGCCCGCGCCGATTACTTCGAGAAACGCGAACAGGACCCGGCCTTCAGCGGCTTCCATCGCCTCGAATACAGCCTGTTCCAGCAACGCAGCCTCGACGGCCTGGCCCCGGTGGCGCAGCGCTTGGTGACCGATGTCACCACGCTTAAGCAGCAACTGCTGGCTCAATCGCTGCCACCGGAGCAACTGGTGAGTATCGTGGTGCGCAACCTCAACAGTCTGGCCGATGTGCGCGCCATCAGCGGTGAGGAAGAGCGCTACAGCCACCTAGACCTGAACGGTTTCGCCGCCAATCTGCAAGTGGCGCACAAAGTGGTCGAGTTGATGCGTCCACTGTTGACCAAGTCCGCTGCCGACCTGTTGCCTGACATCGACAACGCCCTCGCCGCGTTCGATGCCGAGCTCGCGGGGTTCAAGGTCAATGACAGTTACAGCACGTACGACAGCGTGACCGCCGATCAGCGCAAGCAGATCGCCGACAAGGCCAAGGCTCTGGCCGATGCACTCGATGGAATCGACCCCGCCCTTGGCCTTTCCGGCCTGCAGTGAAGACGACCGAATTTTATGAGTGACTCAGAACAGTTTTCAGCCCAACGTCGCCGTGTCCTCTTGGGCATGGCCGCCACCGGCGCGGCCATAGCCGGCAGCACCCTGACCTGCCCGGCCATGGCGGCCGCCGCCGAGCAAGTCACTACCGCACCGCGCAGTGACAAGACCCAGGACCACCACGATTTTTTCGGCAAGCACCAAAGCGGTATCGTCACCCCGCGCCCGGCCTGCGGCATGCTGGTGGCGTTCGACGTATTGGCCAGCGACCGTGAAGACCTGGAGCGCCTGTTCCGCACCTTGAACGAACGCATCAGCTTTCTGATGACCGGCGGCACCGTGCCCCAGGTCGACCCGAAGCTGCCGCCCACCGATTCCGGGATCCTTGGCCCGGTGGTCACACCGGACAACCTGACCATCACCGTGTCTGTCGGCGAATCGCTGTTTGATGAACGCTTCGGACTGGGCGCCGCCAAACCGAAGCGTCTGAGCCGCATGGTCGGTTTTCCCAACGATGCGCTGGAGCCGGCGCAGTGCCACGGCGACCTGAGCCTGCAATTCAGCTCTAACACACCGGACACCAATATCCACGCCCTGCGCGACATCGTGAAGAACCTGCCCGACCTGTTGCTGGTGCGCTGGAAACAGGAAGGCAGCGTGCCGCCACAGGCGCCGGCCAAACCCGGCGAGCCGGCGCAGAGCGCGCGTAACTTCCTGGGTTTCCGTGATGGTTCGGCCAACCCGAATTCCAACGACAACAAGGCGATGGACCAGATTGTGTGGGTCCAACCCGGCAGCGACGAACCGGCCTGGGCCGCCAATGGCAGTTACCAGGCGGTGCGCATCATCCGCAACTTCGTCGAGCGCTGGGACCGCACGCCCCTGCAGGAGCAAGAAAGCATCATTGGCCGCGTCAAGACCACCGGTGCGCCCATGGATGGCCAGAAAGAATCCCAGGTGCCCGACTACAGCAAGGACCCGGAAGGCAAGCTGACCAAGCTCGATGCCCATATCCGCCTGGCCAACCCGCGTACCCCGCAGACGCAGGCCAACCTGATCCTGCGTCGACCGTTCAACTACTCCAACGGCGTCAATAAAAACGGTCAGCTGGACATGGGGCTGTTGTTCATCTGCTACCAGGCTGACCTGGAGAAAGGCTTTATCAGCGTGCAGACCCGACTCAACGGCGAGCCCCTGGAGGAATACCTCAAGCCCGTCGGCGGCGGGTATTTCTTCACCTTGCCGGGAGTCACCGGGCCCAAGGATTTCATCGGTCGCACGCTGCTTGCCGCCACGCACCCTCAAACCACTGCCACCACCTGAAACCAACCCCCACAGCGGAAACCGCCCTATGAAGAAGTCGACCCTCGCGTTGTCGTTGTTAGTGACCCTCTCACCCCTGGCCGCCTTCGCCGCCACCACGGCGCCGCTGGATCTGGTAGGGCCGGTGTCGGACTACAAGATCTACGTCACCGAAGAAATCGGTGAATTGGTCACCCAAACCAAAGCGTTTACCGACGCCATCAACCAGGGCGACCTGGCTACCGCCAAGAAGCTCTACGCGCCGACCCGCGTGCATTATGAGTCCATCGAGCCGATCGCCGAGCTGTTCAGCGATCTGGATGCGTCCATCGACTCCCGTGTCGACGACCACGAAAAAGGCGTGACAGCCGAAGACTTCACCGGCTTCCACCGCATCGAATACGCGCTGTTCTCGCAGAACTCAACCAAGGGCCTGGAAACGTTGACGGCCAAGCTCAACACCGACGTCAACGACCTCAAGACCCGGGTCGACGGCCTGACCTTCCCGCCGGAAAAAGTCGTGGGCGGCGCCGCAGCCCTTCTGGAAGAGGTCGCAGCGACCAAGATCTCTGGCGAAGAGGACCGCTACAGCCACACCGACCTGTATGACTTCCAGGGCAACATCGACGGTGCGAAGAAAATCGTCGACCTGTTCCGTGGCCAGATCGACAAACAGGACAAGGCCTTCCTGGCCAAGGTCGACAAGAACTTCGCCACCGTGGACAAGGTCCTGGCCAAGTACAAGACCAAGGACGGCGGTTTCGAGACCTACGATAAGGTCAAGGACAACGACCGCAAGGCGTTGGTAGGCCCGGTGAACACGCTGGCTGAAGATCTGTCGACGCTACGCGGCAAGCTGGGCTTGAACTGATCAAGACCTGACGCGACGTCCCGCGCTCCGGCGCGGGGCATCACCGGTTCGGCGCTGCTCGCCTGGCCCCCCGCAACCATCATGTACGTACGCAATTTTTCTTCAGCCGTGAGCAGATGCGGCGCCGTCTTGCCCCATTTCGTCGCTCCCCCCGCCAGCAGCACCGGCAGTTTTACCAGGCCCTTCGTCGCGGCATGGATCATCTGCGGATAACCATCCAGCGGGTTTAACGCGGCATTGGCAAACAGGCCGGAGTGTTTGATGAAGTCAAACGCGCGCTCGCTGAAACTGGCCGCGACTTTAGCCGTATTCGCCGTAGCGGCCGCGGGTCTGAACCGCGTGGCAAGTCGCTGCACCGGGTTGGGCAGCAAGGCCTTGGCCGAACGCAGCAGGCCACTCGCCTGACCGCCGGCGCCGATGGCCACGCCGATCATATCCACGGTCAAATTGCCCAGGCCCTGGGCGATATCGCCACGCTTGAACGCCTGGTACGCACCGAGGAATGGCACAAACCCCAATAGAAACTCGTGCTCGCGGGCCCGGGCTTCCCGGCGTTTTTCAAGTGGTAACGGATCACGCGCGCGCTGCAAGAGAGCCTCGGCGGGCTCGTAGAAATTGTCCTGAGCGATTCTGCTGGCAATGGCCGCGATCTTGCGCGAGCCATAAGTGTTGGGCACGAAGCTTTGCAGCGTGTGGTTGGCAGGCAACTCGCCTGGCGCAATCGCTCCCCCCAGCGGTTCAACGATAACCGACGACGCCATCGCCTCCGGCCGTGGCGCAGAGCCGGTCGTGTAGGCAGCAAGATCGAAGGGCATCTGTGTGCCACGGACTATCGGCACATACACCGAACCATGGGGCGCGCTGATGCGCTGCTTGCGAATCACGCCGTGTAGCTCGATGGCGTCGGGCAGGTCTGTACGCTTGATCAGCTCGCCGCTGGCGAAGACCTCGTAATAGGCCACCGTCTGGTCATGCTCCACACGCATCAGGGTTGCGTGGCGACCGCGCTGCGCATCTTTGCGGGCCTGGGTCTCCTCGACCTGAACGACGCCAGTTTCGCCACGCAGGGTGAACAATTCGACCTTGCCCAGCTCGATCAACGTGCGCTCGGCAAGGGGTAACTGGGCAAACATCAATTTGAGCTTCGTGGCATAGGCGCCCTGGAGCTGTTTGAGGTGACGGTTGACGGTGCTTTTGAGTAACGGTTCAAGCTCGGGCAGATGACGAATGCGTCGATCCAGTAACTCCAGGGCGCCCTCCGCCACCTGCGGCGCGCGGTCTGGCTGATAGGGCGTTTGCGCAGACGTCGGCGGTGCTAGCAAATGCTTGCTGAGCACCCACTTTCCCGGTGTGAGGTCGCCGGTCATGTAGGTTTCCAACAGCGAACGGCTGCGCGGTTCGGTGACCGGTGCGTTGCGGCGATCTTTGCCGTTAGCCAGTTCCAGGCTCATGCGCTCAAGCTCAGACGCCGTGCTGTCGGGGAATAATCGCAGCAACTCCCGGATGGCCAGCGCCTTGCGCGTCGGCAGTTCCACGCTGGCGCTGGCGAAGGCCTCGGCCGTCTCTTCTTGCTGTTTGAACAGTGCCCGCGACGCCTCCTGGAGGTCGTGTTGCGAATACTCGCCGTCACTGCGCAGCCTGACGGCGCCGTTCAACACGCCCCAGTCGGCGAGGATTTTCAGCGCATTGAGTTGCATCAATTCTGCTTGCGCCTCACTGGTGGGCACCAGGGTCGTCAGTGCACGGACCTGGTGTTCACTCATCATCCGTGACGTGCCCGGCGCAGCATGATCGGCCAGCGTGCAGCCCAGGCGTAGCTCCATCCAGGCCAGAGTGCCGATACGCAACGTGTCCGGCACTTCCTTGACCAGCATTTCCGGCGCCGCTTGCGCCAGGTATACCGGGGTGACCAGCGCCGCCAGGTCGGGCGTCAGCTTTTTATATTGCTGCAGGTGCTGCTCGATATCGCGCCGCACCTCGCTCAACGAACGGCCCATATTCGCCGGTTGATAGATCGAATAACCACCGATGTGCCCAGGTTTGACGTCGTCCAGGTTGATCCGCGCGACTTTAGTCAGTGTGGCCTTATCAGCCTCGCTCAACGTGTCGGGGGAATATGGCCCGGTGTAGTCACCCACTGCGGGCGCCGGCGGCAGCGACAGCCGTAACCAGCGGATGACATTGCGTGTCTCGGCCACGGTGCGTGGCGACCCCAGCCCCTTCAATTCGAGGAGCTGGCGTGCGTCAACCCGTGGCGTCGAGTACACGGCATTCCCCAGTGGTTCGGTCAGTGGGGTCAACGCCGCAAGCTCATCACGCAACGTGTCTACGTCGTTGACGTAATGGGTCAGATTCACCCAGCCCCCCACCGGGCTCAAGCGTTCAAGGCGGCCTTCAGATACTCGAAAGGGCTTACCGTCCCAATCGAACCGTTCGCGCTGCAGCAGGGCGAGCATTTGCGGGCGAGACACAAATGCCTGCAAACGCTCCATCGCCGCTTGGCTGCGCGCGAGCAGTGGCGATGTGCGGGGAACGTCCCAGGCCTCGGCGGACCAGTCGGTGCGTGCGCCGTCCGGCAGGTCTTCAAGCCCGGCTTCAAGGCGCTCGGCCAGCGCGTCCCGTTCCACCAGTTCAGGACTCAGGCGCGGCGCCTGGGCAAGGTTGGCGACGTTTGCCGGGGCGGCCCATAGGCGCGGCTGCTGGACCGTGGGCTTGGCACTGTCCTCTCCGACTACGAGAGCCTGCACAGCATATTGAAGGGGCGAGCCGGTGCTCGACAGTGGCGTCAACATATTCAATCCTCTCTGCGCTAGGCCGTGGAATACGGCTTCGTCTGGAGAGGCAATCTAAGGAAAGCTGAAACGCGCTGAATGTAAGCCGAGTCTTGCCGCCTTACGCGTTGCGTTGCGGCGGATTACAGGATCCGGTAAAGCAGTCGCTCGATCCGCACGCGGCTCACCCGACGCAGAAACTTGCCGACCGCCGGGGGGTAATCCACCAGTGTCTGCAACTGCGCGTACCCGTCGATGCGGGTGGTGTGCTGGAAAATCTGCTCAAGCTCGGTCCGCCGTGTTTCCAACCATTGCCCCTGGGGATCGTCGATCAACAAGGCGTTTTCCAAGTCGAGACGGAACGCCCGAGGGTTTAGGTTGTTGCCGGTGAGCAAGGTGTAACGCTGGTCGATCCACATGCCTTTGAGGTGGTAGGTGTTGTCGCCATCGCGCCATAGGTGCAGGTTCAATTGGCCGCTGTCGATCATCGGCTGGTGGCGCTTGGCAAAGCGACGCAGGCTGATTTCGTACAGGTATGGCAGTGCCGCGATGACCTTGAAAGGCTCGCTGGGTGGGATGTAGAAGTCGTTGGCGGTCTTGTCACCGACGATGATGTCGATCTTCACGCCACGCGCCAGGGCACGGTTGATCTCGCGCGTGACCGCCAATGGCAGATTGAAGTACGGCGTGCAAATGGTCAGTTGCTGCTGGGCGCTGGCGATCAGCTCCAGGATCACCCGGCTCAGCGGGTTGTTCTTGCCGACGCCGAGCAACGGGCTGACTGACAGGTGGCCATTGGGCAACTGCCCGGCTGTGGTGTCGTAGGTCGCGTGCTTGAGGCGGCTGCGCAGGTCGCCGATGTCGTTGCGCAGGCTGCGGGTGGTGGGCGGGTTGGGCAGGTCAAGGCGGTGCACCGCTTTGGACGCTACCAGGCCGTGTTCCACCAGGTGCTGCATCGAATCGGCCAGGGGCTTGCTGTGGATCAGGTGATAACGGTCAAACCGGTATTTGTCGAACTTGTGCAGGTACACGTTGTTCAGGCTGGCGCCGCTGTACAGCACGCTGTCATCGATCACAAAGCCCTTGAGGTGCAACACGCCAAACAGCTCGCGGGTTTGTACCGGAACGCCGTACACCGGCACTTCGCTGGCATGGCTCTGTGTCATGGCCTGGTACCAGGCGCTGTTGCCGGGCTGTTTGCCCGCACCAATCAACCCGCGTTGGGCGCGCAACCAGTCGACCACCACCACGATGTCCAGCTCCGGCCGTGCAGCCTTGGCGGCGTGCAAGGCGTCGTAGATCTCCTGCCCTGCTTCGTCCTGCTGCAAGTACAGCGCCACGATGTAGATACGCCGGGTGGCTTGGGAGATTTTTTCCAGCAGGCAGCGGCGGTACGCATCCGCACCGGACAGCACATCGAGCGCGTCGGGAGTGAGGGGGAAACCACGCAGTTTGGGCAACAGGGAGCGTTTGAAGAACGACGGCATAGGGCTCGCAATGGGTCGAATCCGAAGAGGCCCCGAGCTTACACCATGGGGTTGCTCAGGTCTCGTTGCCTCGTAGGAAAAAGCCCATTGACCATGAAGAACGATCGTTCTACTGTGTGCGACATGAACGACATTACTGGCAATGAAACCCGCGACATTATCCTCGACGTCACCGAGAAGTTGATCTATCGCCACGGCATCGCCGCCACCGGCATGGACTTTCTGGTGAAAACCGCTGGCGTCTCGCGCAAGAGTATTTACCGCTACTTCGCCAATAAAGACGAGTTGGTGATCGCGGCCCTGCAACGCCGCGATGAACGCTGGATGCACTGGCTGCGCGGCGAAGTGGAACGAGTCGACGGCAGCGGCGAACGCCTGCTCGCGCTGTTTGACGCGCTCAGGACGTGGTTCGGCTCGGCGGATTTTCGCGGCTGTGCCTTCATCAACACCAGCGGTGAAACCGGCGACCCGCACAGCCCGGTGCGCCTGCTGGCCAAAGCGCATAAACAGAAACTGTTCGAGTACGCACTTGAACTGTGCCAAGCCCATGGCACCTGCGACCCCGAACAGCAGGCAGCACACCTGCTGATCCTGATCGATGGCGCCATTACCGTTGCCTTGGTCATGGGCGATACAACCGCTGCTGATAACGCGCAATGCATGGCGCGAACGTTATTAGGGCTTTGAATGCACTGGCCGAGCCACTTTGCCTAAACAGGAGCGTTGAAATGTCATCCACCCCAGAAACACGCCCGCCGCTGCCGCCATTCACCCGCGAATCAGCGATTGAAAAAGTCCGCCTGGCCGAAGACGGTTGGAACTCCCGCGACCCACAACGTGTGTCCCTGGCTTACACCCTGGACACCCAGTGGCGTAACCGCGCCGAATTCGTCCATGGCCGCGAAGAAGCCAAAGGCTTTCTCACGCGCAAATGGGCCAAGGAGCTGGATTATCGGCTGATCAAGGAATTGTGGGCCTTCACCGGCAACCGCATTGCCGTGCGGTATGCCTATGAATGGCATGACGACTCCGGCAACTGGTTCCGCTCTTACGGCAATGAGAATTGGGAGTTCGACGAAAACGGCCTGATGGCCAACCGTTTTGCCTGTATCAACGACAGGCCGATCATGGAAAGCGAGCGGCTGTTCCATTGGCCGCTGGGCCGACGCCCGGATGAGCATCCGGGGTTGTCCGATCTCGGCCTGTAAAACCTGGTGCGGTTCAAATGTGAGAGGGGGCAAGCCCCCTCCCTACGCTGAGTGCCTCAGTCCTGATTAAGGCCGACTCGATACAACGCACCATCATCCTCATCCGTCAGCACATACAAAAAGCCATCCGGGCCCTGCCGCACATCGCGAATACGCGCCTTCAAACCTCCCAGCAAACGCTCCTCGTGGATGACCTTGTCGCCCTCGAACTGCAACCGAATCAGCTCCTGGCTGGCCAGCGCGCCGATGAACACGTTGTGCTGCCACGCCTTGAACCGGTCACTGTCGTAGAACGCCATGCCGCTGATGCCCGGTGACTTTTCCCACACATGATGGGGCGCCACGGTACCTTCCGCCGTCTTGCCTTTGGCCTCCGGAATCGGCGTCAGGGAGTAGTTGATGCCGTGCGTCGCCAGGGGCCAGCCATAGTTTTTGCCACGTTCGACGATGTTGATCTCGTCACCACCACGGGGGCCGTGCTCGTTTTCCCAGATCGTGCCGCTCCAGGGGTTCAGTGCCAGTCCCTGTGGGTTGCGTTGGCCGTAGGACCAGATTTCGGGGCGTACGCCCGGCTGACCAACAAAGGGGTTGTCATCCGGCACGCGGCCGTCGGGGTAGATCCGTACGACCTTGCCTTGCAGCTTGTCCAGGTCCTGGGCAGTGGGTCGGTCGTTGTTTTCGCCCAGGGTCACAAACAGGTACCCATCCTGGTCGAAGGCCAGGCGCGAGCCAAAGTGATTGCCGGTGGAGAGCTTCGGCTCCTGGCGCAGGATGACTTTGAAATCGATCAGGCCGCTGAGGTCCGCCGCCAAACGTCCACGTCCCACCACAGTGCCGGCCGTGCCGCCTTTGCCGCCGCCTTCGGCGTATGACAAATAGACCGTGCGGTCCTCTTTGAAATCGGGCGACAGCACCACATCGAGTAAACCGCCCTGCCCCTTGGCCCACACCTCAGGCACGCCGCTCAGCGGAGCCGAGAGCTTGCCATCCGGGCTGACAACGCGCAGGTGGCCAGGGCGTTCGGTAACCAGGAAGCCTTGCTGGTCCGGCAGAAACGCCACGGCCCATGGGTGGTCCAGGCCTTTGACGATCGAGGTGACAGTGAGGCTGCCTTGTTCACTGGGGAACTGCTGCAAATCGGCGGCGTAGACCGTCGTCAGGGTCGTCGCGCACATAACGGCTAACAGGGTTTTGCGTATAAACATAAGACGAGTCCTTACCGGCGATTGCCGTTGGCATCAAACGTGGGGGCTTTAGTGTCGGTGGCCGGGCGGCTGGGCGCGGCCTCACGCTGGGGGTAACGGTTGCCGATGCCGCCGTTTTCCAGGGTCGGCGGGCGCGTGGCCGGCACGGTCTGGATACCGCGAATCGCCGGCGCATTGGGCTGCGTGCCCTGCATGCTGTTGGGGTTGGCCCGGTGAATGGGGCCATTGTTGGTGTTGTTGCCGCCAGGCAGGTTCTGCGCTTGAGCGGTGGCTGCAAGTGCCAGGCTCAGCGCCAGCACTGCAAGATGACGCACGCGGGTGATCATGACAAAGCCTCTCTGGGACGAGGAGTACCTGCTTTCGATACCACGCTACGCCTGGGGTTCGGCTTTGGTAACTAAATACTTCCTCATCAGGTGTAACACGATCTGTCCGCGCATCCATCCAGGGAAACTTTTTTAACCGCCCGCGAGTCACCCGAACACAGTCTCTTCTCAAGGAATCGCACTTATGCCACGGGCCATCTGGAAAGGCGCCATCAGCTTCGGTTTGGTTCATATCCCTGTATCGCTGGTCTCCGCCACGTCCGCACAGGGTGTGGATTTCGACTGGTTGGACAAGCGCAGCATGGACCCGGTGGGCTACAAACGCATCAACAAAACCACCGGCAAGGAAGTGACCAAGGAGCACATCGTCAAAGGCGTAGCGTTTGAGAAGGGACGTTATGTGGTGCTCAGCGAAGAGGAGATTCGCTCGGCCCACCCCAAGTCTACTCAGACCATCGAAATCATCGCCTTTGTCGCCAGCGACCAGATCCCGTTGCAGAACATCGACACGCCCTACTTCCTGGCGCCGGACAAACGCGGCGGCAAGGTCTACGCGCTGCTGCGGGAAACCCTCAAGAAAACCCGCAAGGTCGCCCTGGCCAATGTGGTGCTGCACACCAAGCAGCACCTGGCGGCATTGATGCCCCTGGAGTCCGCACTGGTGCTGGTGATGCTGCGCTGGCCCGCCGAGGTGCGCAGCCTGGATGAATTGGAACTGGGCAGCGACGTAACCAAACCCTCCCTGGCCAAAGGTGAACTGGACATGGCCAAGCGCTTGGTGGAGGACATGAGCGCCGACTGGCAACCGGATGCCTACCGCGACAGCTTTCAGGAAAAAATCATGGCGCTGGTGGCGAAGAAGGCCAAGGCCGGCAAGATTGAAGATGTGGAATCCAAGGAAGGCAGCGAAGAGCGCAAGTCGGCCGATGTGCTCGACCTGACCGAACTGCTCAAGCGCAGCCTGGCGGGTAAGCCTGCGGCGAAAAAAACCGCCAAGAAAAAGGCCTCTTGAGCCTGGCATTACTGGGAGAACGCCATGGCAAAGCCGCTGAGTGAATACAATCGCAAGCGCGATTTCGAGATCACCGCAGAACCTTCCGGCAAGGCGACCACGGGCAAACGAAAGACGTCAGCACTGTCGTTCGTGATCCAGAAGCACGACGCACGCAACCTGCACTATGACTTTCGCCTGGAACTCGATGGCGTGCTCAAAAGCTGGGCCGTGCCCAAGGGCCCAAGCCTCGACCCCAGCCAGAAGCGCTTGGCGGTTCACGTGGAAGACCACCCGCTGGGCTACGGCAGTTTCGAAGGCAGTATCCCGGCCGGTCAATACGGCGCCGGTGATGTGATTGTCTGGGACCGTGGGGTCTGGAAACCCCATGACGACCCACACAAGGCTTACGCCGCCGGCAAACTCAAATTCACGCTGGTAGGTGAAAAACTCTCGGGCGATTGGGCGCTGGTGCGCACTCGCTTGAAAGGCAGCGGTGACAAGGAACAGTGGCTGCTGATCAAAGAGCAAGACCAACAGGCGCGCCCTGCCGCCGACTACGACATCGTGCAGGCTGAGCCTAAAAGCGTGCTCAGTGATGCCTCCATAGCCCCCACCAAGAACCAGCCGAAAGCCAAGAAAGCAGCCGCTGCACTGCCCGAGCAATTCACACCGCAACTGGCAACCCTGGTAGACCGCGCGCCCGACGGGGACTGGCAGTATGAAATCAAGTTTGATGGCTACCGCATGCTGGCGCGGATTCGCGACGGCGAAGTCCGCCTGTTTACCCGTAACGGCCATGACTGGACCGAGCGCCTGCCGCGGCAGGTCAAAGCCCTGCACGCCCTCAAGCTCAAGGACAGTTGGCTGGATGGCGAAGTGGTCAGCCTCAACCCTGAAGGTTTACCGGACTTCCAGGCCCTGCAAAATGCCTTTGACAGCGGCCGTAGCCTGGACCTCGTCTATTACCTGTTCGATGCGCCGTTTCTGGATGGCGCAGATCAGCGCCAGGCCCCCGTAGAGGATCGCCGGGCCATGCTCAAGGCCGCGCTGTCTGGAAGCAAAAGTAAGTTACTGCGGTTTTCTGAAGCCTTCACCGCCCATCATCAGGACATTTTACAGAGCGCCTGCAACCTGGCCCTGGAAGGCGTGATCGGCAAACGCATGGGCAGCCCCTACACGTCCGCTCGCAGTACTGACTGGATCAAGCTCAAATGCCGTTTGCGCCAGGAGTTTGTGATTGTCGGACATACCCGTCCCCAGGGTTCGCGCAGCGGTTTTGGCGCATTGCTGCTGGCGGTGAATGACGACAGCGGGCTGAGGTACGCCGGTCGCGTCGGCACCGGTTTTGATCAAGCGTCGTTGGAGGCTATCTACACGCAGCTCAAAGCGCGGGCGCGCAAAACCTCGCCTTTGCACAAACCCCTGACCAGTGCCCAGGCGCGAGGCGTGCAGTGGGTGGAGCCGACGCTGGTGGGGGAAGTACAGTTTGCCCAGTGGACCCGTGACGGTGTGGTGCGCCACGCCACTTTTATGGGCCTGCGCAGCGATAAACCGGCCGCGCAGATCGTGCACGAACAGCCGCAGGTGGCTGAATCCATGAAAGCCCCGCAAGCCAAGACCCTGTTGAAGATCACCCACCCTGAGCGAGTGATCGATCCACTAAGCGGCACGCAAAAGCAGCAATTGGCGCAGTTCTACGAAAGTATCAGCGAATGGGTCCTGCCCTTTCTGCGGCATCGCCCGGTGTCCTTGCTCAGGGCTCCGGAAGGCATCGAGGGCGAGCAGTTCTTCCAGAAGCACTCGGAACGCCTGGCGATTCCCCATATCAAGCAATTGGACGCCGCGCTGGACCCAGGCCACGCGCCGCTGATGGAGATCGACAGCGTCCAGGCACTAGTCGGCGCTGTGCAAATGGGCACCGTCGAATTTCATACCTGGGGCGCCACCTCAGACAAGATCGAAACCCCTGACCTGTTTGTGCTGGACCTCGACCCGGATCCCGCGTTGCCCTGGAAAAGCATGCTGGAAGCGGCACAACTCACCTTGTCGGTACTGGACGAGCTGGGCCTCGATGCGTTCGTCAAAACCAGCGGCGGCAAAGGCCTGCACTTGGTAGTGCCGCTGGCACGACGGGACGGTTGGGAGCCGGTAAAAGCCTTCGCCAAAGCCATTGCCCAGTTTATGACCGCGCAACTGCCGGAACGCTTTACCGCCACCTCCGGGCCGAAAAACCGTGTGGGCAAGATCTTTATCGATTACCTGCGCAATGCACGGGGCGCGAGCACCGTGGCCGCCTACTCGGTACGGGCTCGGCCAGGGCTGCCGGTGTCGGTGCCGGTCAGTCGTAAGGAATTGCAGGGGTTGCGTGGCGCGCAGCAGTGGACGGTGGCCAATCTGCACCAACGCTTACAGGGACTGAAGGAGGATCCGTGGGAGGGTTATGCCCATCGGCAGAAGATCAGCAAGAAAATGTGGGACAAACTGGGCGCCCAGCCACCGCAGTGAGGACGCCCTGGCCGAGCGTTAGATGAGCACGAAGATCAGCGCCAAGGCCGCGAAAATCGCCCATTTTTCCAGGTAGTAACGGGTGCGGTTGCGTTTCTTCAGCTCTTTGCCGCGCAGGCGGATCTTGTACAGACGCGTAAACGCTCGGTTCAGTCCGCCGGTCTTGTCGCCAGCGTCGTTGGGCGAACCCGCCGCCGCCATCACTGTGCGGCTGAACCAGCGGTTGAACACCGCAGCCCAGCGGTATTTCATCGGCCGCTCGACATCGCAGAACAGGATGATGCGGTTCTGCTGCGTGGTGTTTTCGGCGTAGTGAATATAGGTCTCGTCGAACATCACCGGTTCACCGTCACGCCAGTAGTAGCTCTCACCGTCCACATTGATGTAGCAGCCAGGATCATTCGGGGTATCCAGGCCCAAGTGATAGCGGTAAGAGCCGGCGTAGGGATCGCGATGGCGTACCAGTTTGGAACCCGGCGGCAGCTCGGCGAACATCGCGGCCTTGATCGAGCCGATGCTCTGCACCAGCTCGGTGGTGCGCGGGCACAGCTTCATTGCGGAAGGATGGCTGTCGCCGTACCACTTGAGGTAGAAACGCTTCCAGCCCGACTTGAAAAACGAGTTGAAGCCCACGTCGTTGTACTGGTCGGAGCGCTTGATCGCCCCTGCCTTCATGAGGTTCTGGCCTTCCTGGCGAATCTCTTCCCAATGCTCCTGCAACGGACTTAGGTCAGGGAAGTCGCTGGGCGAGAGAAACGGTCGACCGGGGAGTTTGGAGAACAGGTATAGAAAACAGTTGATGGGTGCCAGGAAGGTTGAATGGTCACTGAGCTGGCGACCCAGTTTGTGTCGCACCCGGCCACGCAGGTGTACATACGCAATGGAGGCGACATAGAGAACAACAATGATGAGCTTCAAGGGATTTCGTCACACGTCAGTAGAGAACAGGCTGCTCCTGCGTGCCCACGACGGCCGAGGATGAATAGCAGCACCTGAAATCACAATTCACAGACAGGCAACATGAGCGGCTTGATGACAAGCGGTTACATGGCCATTGGCAGTTATTTAGCCATATTCTGTAACGAAAAGTTAACTAAGAATTGTGAAAAGCTGTCTACTTAGGCAGGGTTCGCACCTGCACAACTACAAGGAATGGTTATGTCGCCCACTTTAGATCCGGATCATCAGGCCCTTCAGGGCGCCTGGGAGCAAACGTCACTTGAGGACAGCGGTGTCCTGAACCCGGTAGACGCTCACACTGCGCCCGGTGCCATCACCACCATTTCAGGCGACCGCTTCGAAGTGAAAACCGTGCAAGGCGACCTGTTGCTGGCCGGCCGATTCTCCCTGGACAGCAGCACTACACCAAAAAGCATTACGTGGGTCGATTCCATGGGCGATGACGCCGGCAAGCCGTTGCCTGCCAGCTACCGCCTTGATGGCGACGAATTTGTATTTATCGCGGCCGATGAAGGGATGCCCAGGCCCACCGTCTTCAGCACCGGCCCCGGTCAGACCATGCGCAGTTTCGTGCGGCGCGCTTGATCAATGCGCCGTCCGAACCTGCGACATGCTTTTCACACAGCCTTCACTTTCGGCGCGATAGGGTAAAGCCTACCTACTCCAGTGAATCCCTTGGCCCGCCTCTTTAAGCGGGCTTTTTTTTGCGTGGACAAACCGTATCAGGCAGGCCTTTTAGTGGCGGTCAAGGTAAAGCACAGCGGCAATTGCGCCGCTTGGTGCTCGTACTGATCGTAGAGTTCTTCACGATTGGAATGCGCATATTCCTGCAAGTGACTGATCTGCAGGTCTGCGCAAATCGCGGCGCTCACCACATCGCCCAACGTGTGCACGTACCAATAGGAAGTCGGTCCGACTACCTCACCCTGACCTTCATAGACAATCGACTCCTGCAGCACAAAGGGTTCGCGCTGAAAGTACGAGCTGGCAGGTAGCAGCGGCTTCTGCGCCCTGGGGTCGAACACTTCCAGGAACGGATGGGTTTCGTACATCACCAGCGAACCGCCGGGCTTCAGCGTGCTGGCGACATGGCGCATGAACAACGCCACATCCGGCATCCAGCCGAGCACGCCGATGGTGACCAGGGCGATATCAAAGCGCTCGTGTAACCGCTGCGGCAACTGGTGGATATCGCTTTCGATAAATTCAGGAGCATGAGGCGACACATCGGCAAGCTCACGCGCTTGCCGGAGAAACGCGGCGGACTGGTCCACCCCCACCACCGAGCGTGCGCCGAGGGCGAACAGCGACAGGCTTTCTCGACTGTTGTTGCAGCCCAGTTGCACCACGTCCTTGCCGGCGACACCCAGGTCCTGCAGAACCCCTGTAATGGTTGGGTCCAGGCAGGAAAAATCGGCGTTACCAACACCGGTCAGCAATGCGCTCCAGGTGTCGGTGGTTTTATGCAGGCCGGCAGATTGGTCCCAGGCGTCCTTGTTGCTGGCAATTGCCTGTTGGGCTGAGGGCATGTCCATTGCGTCTCCAGATAAGTCTTACGGCGGGGCACCGAAGATAAGCCACATGCCGGCGTATTGAAACTCCAGGCAACTGCGGAAACTTAACGCTCACCGCGCAGGTCATTAACGCAATGAGTGTTCAGCCGTTGAACGCCCCCTCTGCGAAGCCGTCATCGTGGCCAATCACTCCGACCTGCGAAATGCCTTGTCCCTGGACAGCCTGAACTTCTTTCTGGCGGATGTGCGCGACGGCCTCGGCCCGTACCTGGCCATCTACCTGCTGGCCGTGCACAAGTGGGACCCGGCCAGCATCGGCGTGGTCATGACCCTGGCGGGCATCGCCGCGCTGCTCACCCAGGGCCCGGCGGGCGCACTGATCGACCGCACGCGCAGCAAACGCGCCGTGGTTGCGCTTGCCGCCATCCTGGTGACCGCCAGCTGCCTGGTGCTGCCCTTCGTCAGCTCCTTCAGCCTGGTGGCGTTGACCCAAGCTGCCAGCGCCGTCGCCGCGTCCGTGTTCGCCCCGGCGATTTCCGCTATTTCCCTGGGGATCACCGGCCCGCGGGCATTTACCCGCCGCACCGGGCGCAATGAAACCTTCAATCACGCCGGCAACGCCGTGGCCGCGCTGCTCGCCGGTGGGTTGGCCTACCTGTTCGGACCGGTGGTGGTGTTCTACCTGATGGCGTTTATGGCGGTGGCCAGTGTGGTCGCGGTCAGTTGCGTGTCAGCCAAGGCCATCGACCATGAAGTGGCCCGCGGCTTCGACCCTGCCCACGCCACCGATCATGAACAGCCGTCGGGCCTGAAGGTATTACTGGCCAACCGTCCGCTGCTGCTGTTTGCCATTTGCTGCGCCTTGTTCCACCTGGCCAACGCCGCCATGCTGCCGTTGGTCAGCCAGAAGCTGTCCCAGATCAACCTGCAGATGGCCACCCCGCTGACCTCGGCCTGTATCGTCGCCGCGCAATTGGTGATGGTACCGATGGCCTGGCTGGTAGGGGTCAAGGCTGACGTGTGGGGACGCAAACCGCTGCTGATATTCGGTTTCATGATTCTGCCGCTGCGTGGCGTGCTCTACACCGTGTCCAGCGATCCCTATTGGCTGGTGGCCGTGCAAATGCTCGACGGCATCGGTGCAGGGATCTTCGGCGCGCTGTTCCCGGTGATCGTCAAAGACCTGACCCAGGGTACCGGGCGTTTCAATGTCAGCCTGGGTGCGCTGTCCACCGTGTTTGGCTTGGGCGCGGCACTGAGCAACAGCCTGGCGGGGTTCGTGGTGCAACAGGCGGGCTATAACGCGGCCTTCTTAACCCTGGCGGGCGTGGCGGGCGCTGCGTTGGTGCTGTTGTGGGTGGCGATGCCGGAGACGTTGGAGAAACCGCTCTATGCGCCCCATGCGCCTGCTGCATGATAGAAGCGACACAGAAAACCCGGCACATGGCCGGGTTCCTTTCTCTACACATACTCAGTTGTCGGGATGTTCGCTGGCGACCGAATCGGCAGCATCGACATCGGACATGTCCTCTTCTAGAGGTGCATCATCGTCCGGCGGCAGAGGGATATTGTCCTCATCATTTCTCGGGTCGTGGCCTGTCTCGTTGTCTGTGCCACGTGTTACGGCCTGCTGTGAAAGATTGCCGGGGGCGTTCTCATTGATGTCCATGCTGGCTCTCCGTTCTTACGCTCGGGATATCCGCGCTTAAAGATGTGAGGCGGCAGATCCTGGCAAGTGCCAAGCATTAGACGAATGGCGAAAAAATACAGGCATCGTGTGCGGGCCTTTTAGCTACCAACTGCGTACGCACTGATTACCGATAGCCGTCCGGACTCGTCTTCCTCAGGTTTTCACAAATATCACGCAGGACATCCGCAAGTGGAGGTTGGAGCAGAAAGGACTTCATTTCCGAGACTGCCGCTTTGTATGAAGGATCAGCGTTGACCCTCCGGAACTCGGACTTTCCCTCTTCGCTGAAGGTGGGATCACTGACCAGTCCTTCTAGGGTCAAGCCACGCTCGGGATTTCGCTCGTCGCATATCTCAAGTGCAGCGATGAAGCTGACGGCGACCTTTTCTTCGCGTATCGGGTGAGTTGCTGTAGCTGCCTCGACTGCAGTGGCAGCGGATAGAAGCCCCCACAACGCTGCGCTTTTTCCTGAGAACACTTATTTACTCCTGATTTGGGCAACTGAAACTGCTTCTCACTTATGGACCGTATGAGTCGTTCATTTGTCCAGATTCAGTAGTTCGTGCATCCGCTCGCCAATTATTCCTCGCAGCCAGGCAGCATGAAACTCCATCTCTTCCAGGGAAGTACCCTCAGCAAGTTGGTATTCGAACACCTTGTCCTTCGGCCCCCGATACACAACGCTGAAATGACCATCGCGGTCATACGAAGCGACTACGTAGGGGCAGATGTAAATAATGTCGCTAAACGGCACGCGCACTTGGGTGGGTTTACGTGCGCGACGGATGACAGTGAGGGTAAGCAGTTGCTGGTTTTCGTCGAACGTAAAGGCCTGCACCCTAGGCTCAGAGAAAATCCACGCGAAGACCAATCCCATAACCACGACAGAGCCGAGCAGGAACAGGATGAGCGACGACGTTGTAAAACTCGACTCATCGCTGGACGGCACATCCTGCATCGCACCGAGCCCGATAACGAGCAAGATCGCCAGCCCGAAGGCAGGCAATAACATAATCACCGCAGCGCAAAAGCCCAAAATGGCCGAACCCGTGCTGCCAATGATCGGTAAGTCCGGACCACCCAGCCAAATAGATGGGTGGGCGGCGGGATTTTCAGTGCGTGGTGCGGCGGGTGGTGCGGCGACGTGGTGAGGTGGACTTGGACGATTCATTAGGCAGGCTCAAGGGTGCTGTATAGACGGTACCACTACTGCCACTTCTCTAACCCGCAGAGCGTATTGATTCAACGGATATGAAGGCAGGGCTACAGAAGCTGTTTCATGAACTCCTGAGTCGGAACATCAAGCCCCATGCTCTCACCGAACACCACCTTAATCCCATCATTGGCAATTAGCAGCATCTCGCAGTGCATACCAATGGCAGTCGTCAAATGGTTGAAATCACGCAGTTCTTCCACATATTTGTCTTTATAGGATTGCAGACGATGAGAGGCCAGGTCTCTGAGACTCGGGTCAGTTTCTTGAGCTAAAGCGCCCTCTTCTGCTAACAGACGTCGCTTAGTCAACCCCACTTGTAAGTTGGACATCCGAAAGCGCGTGTATGTGCGTATGACGCTTATGGCGCGAGATGTGAACTCGATTGCCGCGTCTTTTTTCGTCTCAGCACCCGACCAATCGGCAGATTGCATCTCCAGCAAATCCGCTGTTAGCGCCTTCTCGGCATCTTCACCGCGCGCCAAGAAGCTAGACAGGTCTAATGCCGGCTCAGCGTCAAAAGCAAGTAGGTGCGAGGCGACTAATGATGACGCTTTAGCCACATTGTCACGGCCCTGATATGCGCTCCATCCAGAACCGGCTATTCCACATCCAAAAACAATCAGCAAAAGCGCGACGGTAATTTTTCTCATGGATCCCTCCAAATCATCCAGAAAGGCTATCACGGCGAGTTTCAAAAGCGGAATTGAGCCAATGGGCATCATGACAATGACTAGAGCGCGGGGCTTCTTGAGCGCGCGCAGTAAAGCCTAGGGCGCTCAGAACATCTTTCCTGTAATGCGTTGCTGGTGGAGGCCAGGTCCAGCACACTAAGTCCGCGCTTTTCAGTTGAAGGAGTAGGTTCAAATGACAGCTCTACCAGGCTCGATCCCGCTTGTTATCCTGGACGTTCAAGATGCGATTGATAGACCAAACTGGGATGGAAAAAGTAATCCTGAATACTTGGCAGTGATCCAGCGCCTTCTAGGCCACTGGCGATCAAACGGCTGGCCAGTTATTCATGTGAAGCACGATGAGCGCACTTCTACATCCAGCTATTTCGTCGACGGCCCGTGGAATGGCATCAAGAAAGAGGTCGCCCCGATACAGGGAGAAGCCGTCATCATCAAACAGGAAAACTGCGCCTTTATTGGCACCGAATTGGATGCCACTCTCACACAGATGCAAGTAAAACGGTTGGTGCTGACGGGCGTTGTTATTCACAACAGTATGGACGCCACCGTCCGTGCGGGGAAAGCGCTCGGATACAGCATCATCTTACCGTCAGATGCAACGACCGCCGTGCCCGTTGTTGGGGCGAATGGAAAGTCTTGGGACGCGACAACCGTTCATGAACTGACCCTAGCAATACTCAATGATGAATACGCCGACGTAATGTCATCGGACGAAGTGATCGCACAATTCACGCTATGAACTATGAAGGTACCCAGTGCCGCAGAAGCATTTGACACGCATCAATCGCCAGCTATTTCGACAGGCGTAAGCATGTCCTTTGGGTACCGAAAATACCTAGCGCATATCGCAATTGGAGTGACCTTTATCTTTTCCCCACGCTGCTCCAAGCCAAACACCGGAGCAGACGATCATTCCAGCGTCTGCCAGTAATAGGGATGGCAACTTGCGCTTCGTTGCGTGATCCCTCACAACAGAGTCGAACCCCTAACATACCGTCCTGTCCAGGCATCCAGCGTGGGTGGCATTCCAGTGAAAGTAACCGACAGGTTTGAACAGGCAGGCACTGCGCTTAAAAAGTTATTTTATGAGGAGGTGCATCCACTTTGATCGTTGGCTCGTAGATTCAATACCCTCACCCGGAGGGCATAAGAGCCAAGGAGATACATCATGCACGCTTTTTTCAAAAAACTTGCTGCAACAGCCTGCTTCGCGATTCTCTCCGTAACTGCAACGTTCAGCTTTGGTGCCGACCCCGTAATGGTCGGAGGTGCAGCTATGTACCCGACCAAAACCATCGTTGAGAACGCGGTCAACTCGAAGGACCACACGACACTGGTAGCCGCTGTCAAAGCTGCCGGCCTGGTTGATACGCTCAATAGCAAAGGTCCGTTCACCGTGTTCGCCCCCACAAACGAAGCCTTTGCAAAGCTGCCAGCGGGCACCGTCGATACTCTGGTCAAGCCTGAGCACAAAGCCGACCTAACTAGAATTCTGACCTACCACGTCGTGCCGGGCACTCACACATCGGCACAGCTGATGGCCGAAGCCAAAAAGAACGGCGGCACCGTTGTGTTGAAAACAGTTCAAGGTGAGTCGCTGAATATCAAGCTGCATGACGGCAAGCTTTGGGTGGTGGATGCCAAAGGCGGTAAGGCTGGTATCAGCATCGCAGACGTAATGCAGTCCAACGGCGTAATCCATGTTGTGGACTCAGTGTTGATGCCTTAAGCGCTCTTTAAGCCCGGCAGACGCAAAGTTTGCCGGGTATTGGCAACCTGCATAGACACTTCAGTTAATCCGAATTCAAGGTATGGAAATTTCGCCGGGTGGCGCTGGGTGAGAGCCTAGGTAAATCTCGGCATGATGAGGGTGAACCGTGTGCCCGACCGGCATCACGATCATGTCGCCACGCTGCGGCCGTCTAAGTGAACGAACCTGCCAGCAGTCCCAGGCACCGTGAACAAACGAACGCTTGAGCAGCGGCGTCTGTCCGTTCGGCATGATCGTCCAAAGGTCACCGGCCTGTTGAGGCACCCTGTAGCGTCAGGCACACTTGCGCGGACTCATCGCCCAAAAAGGAATTTACGATGCCGTTTTCACCGGAGGAAAGAGCCGCTTTGCTCGCGCTCAAAGGCGTAGGACCAACCGTCATTACTCGGCTTGAGCAAATGGGTATCGAATCGCTCGCCGAACTCCGCAAATCAAATGTTAGTGACATCCTGGCTCAAGCATCCGCGGCATTAGGCTCGACTTGCTGGAAGAATAGCCCTCAAGCCAGAGCGGCCATCACCGCAGCAGTGGAGCTTGCGAAGCGCTCTACAGAGCAAATCCCGGCCCGGTAGGCACGTTCGATTGACTCCCAGTCGGGTTGCTTTTGGTCATGGAGAATCCCCTACCATCTGATGGGTCTGTGCATGGGCATGGAGCAAGCGTTGGGGCAGACCGGAAGCCTTTGCAGCGTCCACAGCATCGGCAATTGCCTTGTCGAGCAGGCGCAGCAGACAGTCCATGCGCTCGTCTCCGCGGGGCGTGATTGAACAAAATGTCTTCTTAGCCAAAAACGAAAAAGCCCAGCAGTCGCGCTGGGCTCAGATATGAAAACTCAGTAAAAAATATGAGCCGTGCTACTTAATCCTTGCAACGCGTTTGCGGCGACTCCGTACCTGCGAGCCTTTTTGGCAATGCAAACGGCAGGTTAGGGATAGAGGTAAGCTCGACTACGCCAAACATGCACATAAGCACCGCATTCCCATCCGCGTTTGGTGCGCTGCTGAGTCCAACCAGGGCCTCATAGTCTTTCCCGGGCTCCAGAGTGAATACTTTCGCCTGGCCTGGGCAAACAGCGTAAGTGCTGCCGTAGCTGCCGGCGGACGCACCCAATGTTGCTATCTGAAAGGGTGCATCCGTTTTAACGCGGTACTCAGCCACAATCTCGGTGTACAAGCCTTCGGCCATCCGAACAGATCCGATGTACTGCTGAAGCTTGGGTGAAACCCTTCCCGGCATTCCAAGACTGGCGGGCTTAAGTGGGTACCGGGGGTAGTTAATGCTCGGCTGCCCTTCCTCTGAGAAGCGGCCAGCTTCAGCCATTTTGTGGCGAGTATCCGGGGCGCAGCTGCCCGTCACACTATCGCCAAACACATTAGAATTGGTGATCACACGAACGCGAGCCGTATTGTCGGCCTGAGGTGGATCGACATAGGGAACAGAGGGGAACCCGCCACAACCAGCAAGGGCGATAGACGAAGAAAACAGGAGCAACCAGGTATTACGCATGTACTACATCCTTGAACTTACCTAAGCGCCATCGTGTGCGAATCAGACTAAAAACTCTAGACATTAATCCTCAGTAAAAACCTGACAACGCGCTTTATATTTTATTGCTTGCCCGGTTTGTCCCGCCTCTTGGGCATCTAAAGTATCTGCGCTGCGACGGCAATAACAGTTTGCGTTTTTGAATCAGCTCAGGCATCACTCCCTGCTCAGAGCGGAAGATGTGGTGGGGTCGAAAAAGAAAGGACCTTAGTGACGGCTAAAGCCTCAAAAGTCTGCATGAAATTGATAGACCGAACGATCGGAAGGCTAACTAGTCCAACGCTTACCGGATCAGATAACGCAGCGTCCGCAGTTCGGCCATCACCCTATCTCTCGGTATCACCACCCGACAGACCTCTCTGAATTCCAGTTTCCAGGATTGACCCTTTTGGGTATGGCTTCGGCCAAGAGGCTCTAATGGAAAATTTAATACCCTATAAAATTCATTATCTACACGATGGGAAGCCGGAGCACTTCTATACGAATGCAACGGCGTTCAGCGAAAGCGATGCGATTCGCATGGCCACAAGACACGCTGGTGAGGGCCCTGAATATTGGATACCGATAGGTCTGTCTCGGGACTCAATATTAAAAATTGCCGACAAGCTGGGTATTACGAAGGTCCGTTGGAATAAAGCCGGGTAAAACCACGGGCGCCGCCGCAGTTCTAACTCGCAAAGTTCGCGAATAAAAAACCCGGCGCGGTGGCCGGGCTTAGTTGGATGAGCTCCAGCGCAAGCTCGGCTGTTGAATAAGCCCGAACCGCCCTTGGATGAGATTGAAAAAGAGACGAAGACGGCCCACGTCTGTCGCGAGGTCGCCTGGGGGGAAGTGGTGGAGCGCACTAAAACGGGTGCAGACCGCTTGGTTTTGTGGAATGCCCCTGCCATGCCACCCCTTAAAATCGTCGGTGAATACGCAGAGCGTCAGAAAAAGGGAAAGCCACAGGGCCTTGAGACGCCTTTTATTTTCCTGCCGTCATGGACTCCAGAGCCCCCTAACTCGAACGTTACCTGCAAAGGCATTAATAGGGGCCCGGCGCCGAAAGTTCTTAATACCCGTCGTCCTCTGCCATACAACTGTCGTCACACATATGCGACAATGCGCGCCAAATTCCAACACACATCCCCATTTTTTTGCTCAGCGACCGGGTTTCGCGCCTTGATGTCGCTGTTGATGCATGCCTGACGGCGCCTGCTGCCATGCTCGCAACCCATTGATAGGTAAAGTAATTGATCTCCACAGCTAACATCACCATGCGGTATGAAACGCATTCTGATGATTACTGCTGATCAGCGTTTACTGGGCCAAGTCGTCATGAGTAATCAACGATAAAGTACCGAAATGCACCCGTTGGTCCCAAGATTGGTCCCAACGGGGAAATTTCAGCCCATGCCGAAACTGCATAACCCTTCCCCGGCTTCCTGCCGACTGAACACAAACCACCAAATAGCCCCACTACTCCTAAGACATCTCAAATGGCAGCATTCGGTCGATTCTGTTGAAAACAGTCGTACTCGCTTAGCCAAGGTGACCGCCTGCATCAGACTTTTTCAACAGAATCGGTAAAAAGCGGACCTTCGCGATGACTTTTCCAATGCTGGTACCCACGCAAGTCCGTTGCTAACCACAGGTATTGCCTCAATCGATTGGATCGCTGAACAAATGGGGTATAGCAACGGGAACATGATTCGCCAGCACTATGGAACGTTGATCAACGAGGATGGGCCTGACGTGGTGGGGATGCTGCAGTTGGCCCTAAAGCTTTCGCCGGTCACAGCTCTACACTGAACCCAGTGATACCCACCGTTCGGCAAAGCGGCCCATCGCCGTCAGGCTTGCCCAGGTGCGCAATGGCTCACGCCGCGAGCGCACCGGTACCAAGCTCGCAGTTGGGCCGCCCAGTCGGATAGACAATGTCCACTTGCTGATTTGGCCGGCAACACGGCCGACGACGGCTTCCCGGATAGCCTACTGGCTTGCTAGAGCCTTTAGCGTGTCCGATTGGATCGCCTCGCCGATCACTGTGCCAACTCCTTACGGCGCAAGTCGGCGGCGACATCTACCGCAATAAAAAGCGCTTCGATGGTGGCCGGAGTCAACGCGCGCGACGCTTGCACACCTTCCACAAAGCCTTCGGCTCGTTCCTGAGCCAGTTCCAAAGCGCGCAAATCTGCAACACGCCCGAGGCGTGCCAAGTGATTGGCCAACTTGGTGCGAATCAAATCTGGCAGGCTGATGCCGTTAAGAGAGAGCACTCCGCTCATACGTTTTTCGCCACCGTATTGGCTCCCAAGCGATCCGCGACAGCCATCCACACCTCCGCCAGAGTAGATGTCATGGCCAGTTCTGTTTCATTCGCAATCAGTTCCGCATCCCGCAGGGCCTGCGTGTAGCCAACGGTGTTATGGTAGTCACGTATAGCATCCGTCTGGTCTGCAGCAGCATGTAGAGCGTTCAACCGTAAATACCAAGCGCTCTGGGTCCTGGCGTTTGGTAAGCCTGGCTGATCGTTAGTCACGAGTACGCTGTTGGCTTGCATGCCCTAGTCCCTGATGTTATGCGCTAATCAGTACACGGGGCACTGGTACGCCAGTATAGGGGAGCATGGTTACCGCAGCCAACGAAAAAGCCCCCCCAATCAAGCCTTGGTGTGGGGGCCTTTTGAACATAAGCGGCGTATTAGAAACAGTTGTGACGCGGGCTATCAGCCAAAATTTTGCGGAACAAATGCCAGACCTCAGTATCTTTTACAAAAATAACGCATTTGTAGAGATTTTCATGGCCGCGCAAGGCGACTTGATCAATTGGAACAGCAGATGGCAAATTTCCGGAGGTGTCGTTTCCTGTAGGAGTTGCCGCTCCCAACAACTTGAGCATGAAAGAAGCGAGCCGTTTTTACACGCGTCCAACTGCTGATACCAGGGACAGCAACGCAGGCCATGGGATGAGCTGCAAGCTATATTTGAAAAGCTTCAGAGTTTTTAAACGCTAGTCAGATACTACCTACGTCTTGTCAAACGCGCCTGACGATACAGTCCACTAGTTCCGTAATTATCCTGCGCTCATGCAGCGGCAATCTGTTTAGTGCCACTGCAAAATCACTTTCCTCAGGTCGACGTAACCGTTGACCGGTCAGAACGTACAACACGTCGACTCCGATTTGAGCTAGCCGGGCCAAATACAAGGCGCTCGGGCTTCGCTCCCCCCGCTCGTACTTAGACTGTGCATTCGACAGCACGCCGCCAATCGCTGCGAACCTCTGCTGTGTGTACTTCAACCGAGTGCGTTCTTCTTTGAGCCGCATCCCAATTTTGTCCATACATGAACCCCACAAAATTCTCAGATGACTAAAGAATTTTAGGCCACCACTGCAGAGACGGAAACCCGTTATCGATCGCAAAAAGGGGCCATTCGGCGACTCATTGCTACAACGTACAAACGTGGCTCAAGTACGCTCGCCTATCGACACAAGTTCGCACCAAAATGGCGCGACAGTCCCATGGTGGCCCAATGGGGCTATTTCTTAGATGGAAAAACCAAAAATACAAGATTTTCTCTATTAAAATCATGGATTTGCGTGTTTTAAATTGGCGGTGAGGGAGAGCTTCGAACACAGCACGCGTTATCTCGACCTAGGCAAAACCTAAATTATTTACTCGCTCAAAATTTCAAAAAGTCGCTTCTCAAGCGCCACTTTGAACAAGATTCGTAGATTGTCTGCATCGAGATTGGAAATAGTCTGATCTAGTTGAAGTCTTAAAATCAGGTCATGCGTGCGAATCTCACGCCTCCGTGCTTCAAGTGAGGTAGGTGCGTACGCAATCCCGTCGAGTAAATGAGCCGACACGCCATTCGCGGGATGAACACTGGTCCTGGCAACAGACATGGCTTCTTACCCTCGGTCTCAAACGGCTGGAAAAACACGCATATGAATCTGCGCTCACTTGTAGTGAGTAGTGGGTCTAACACTAAGTTCATAAAGAAACGAGTGCCCCCATGTTGCTAGAAAAAATCGCACCAAAAAGACGCGCTAGTCCCATGGTGGTCCCATGGTGGTCCCATGGACCCATTTTTTGGACACCAAAAACCAAAAATCACAGACTTTATCCATTAAAATTAGTGACTTGCGCTTCTTAAATTTGGCGGTGAATGATAGATTCGAACCTTCAATAATTCACTCAGCTAAAGTATTTCACTCGACGCCCGTTCAATGACGGCGTCCGGCCATTAGCCGCCATTTACTAAAAGCCGCTTTCGACGCAAAGCTGGCAATGGCGATACCCCAGACTGATTCCGGCCCGATACGATAGAAGCATTTACAACACTTGGTCGTGCCCAGCCCCATTGTTCGGGAACCTTCTGGCCACTTAATAAGAACTAATGCTGATCGTCTGGAGGGACGGTAACGGGATTAAGAAAAGAGTTCCAGGCCTTGTATGCTTCATGATGCTTTTTGACTTCCTCATCCCAATCAGGCCCTGAAACTCTCTTCGAGACCACCATCATCATTTTGGTGTTGGCGGCATCAAGCTCAACTAGTAGCTCGTGGCATCTAAATCTAAAATCATCTATGTCTTCCATATACTCACCTTGCGACAGGTCTAGCCGGATATACCGGGTCATGCCCATTTTCGTAATGACAAGTCCCCAAAGACAAAGGTTCATTGAGCAGCCGAGTTTCTATTCGGCATGTTTTGAACAGACTGCATCGCACAGCAGCTCCAACAACTCATTCGCCAGGACCGCCGCTTCTTGTCGATAGTCGGTGTTCCAGCGGCACGACCAGTTATCAGGTTTTCCCTCATCCTCCCATTGCGCCAATGCAAGCCCGTTGAGTATTTCCAGCTCGAACCAAACACGCTGCCAAGCGACGGCGTCCTGGACTGACGCCGTGTCTTGCCATAGGAATTCTGTTTGCACGACAAATGCCGACCATGCAAACAGATCCTCTGAGGCTCGCTCACCGATCATTCGGAAGTATTTTGCGCTAGCCAATCAACGATTCCTTGTAGTCGTTTACCTGTTTAGTAAACGTCTATCCCCGGATAGAGATCCGCGGGTGGACGATAATTGGGGTTCTCAAAGCGGCTGTTCTCGTAATGGGTTTTGGCCGTCGGTCCATCGCCGTTATAGGTCACCTGCGGGTTTGGCGTGAGATGCCAACCGCTTCCTTCCTTGTCGCGCTCGATCAGAGATGCGTACAAGCTACAGTTGCCTGATGAGCCGGATGTCAGCCTGAACTGGTAATAGCGTCCGGCTTGGGGCGTGAACTTCGTCGAGACATAGCAGGAACGAGTGCGTGTCCCCTCCCAGAATAGATCCACTTGCGTTTCGATACCGGGTCGGATCTGCGTTTCGTAATAGTCCCATGTAAGGTCTTGCCCTGCCTTTGGCATGCCCACGTCCTGTGTGTGGGTGAACGGCAGGGGGCCGGTGCGAACGGCGCCGCCCGAACGTTTGCCGTTTTCGTATTGGTAAATTTCGGCGTGCTGCGTGTAGTCGACGATACGTACCCAGGCAGGGTTAGGCTCTTTTTCGGGCGCGGTAAAGTAGTTGGTATGGGGCAAAAACTGGCAGCCTGCGAACAACGGCAATACAAGCAGGCAGAGCAGAGGGCGTATCGACATGAAGCCTTTCCTTTTGCGGAGTCAGGGTTACAGACCGCAAAAGAGGAGGCGCATTGCGTAAAGGCTGAAAATTTTGTGGCTGAATCGTCGCGACGATATCGGTTTCAACCGGTCGCGACAGGCAGAAATCGGCCAGCAGCTGCCAGCCGCATGCGTCTTGAAAAGTAGCGGCGCTTCACTCCTTCCACATTTAATTATCTTCGCTGTGCATCTAGTGAATGGGTTGATCCGTATGTGCTCTTGAGGGCTCGAGTGCGATGAGTATCCGAGATTATCAAGCGATGCAGTGCGATGAGTGGTTAGGCATTTCATGATCCGAACCGTCATCTCTGCCAAGGACAGCTACGATCATGATACGACCACAGTTAGGTACTGCCATGAACGCCAAGGATGACGCTCATTTTTTGGACCGCCTATTGCGCGGAGAACAAGACGCATATCGTGATTTGGTGTGCACGCATCAGGGAGCCATGAAGGCCATAGCTTATGGAATCGTGGGGCGGCACCATGCAGATGACGTAGTGCAAGAGGCATGGCTTGCGATTGTGAAAGGCATAGGCAAATTTCAGAGACGATCTAGCTTAAGAACCTGGATGATGGCCGTCACGTCCAATACGGCGAAGTGCCGATATAAAGCTCGGCGAAGTGAGTCGAATTGTATTCCATGTACCTCGTGGATTGAGGGAGGAGGCGTTTTAGTCGTAGGTGATTATTCCTACACTCCTTCCGTGATATCGTATGAAGATAGCCCTGAAGCACTTCTGAGCGAATCCGAGCTATATGCTCGCATCAACATTGCTCTCGAGACTCTACCGGAATTGCAGAGAAGCGTATTGATATTGAGGGAGCGCTCTGGGTTGGATCTAAACGAAATTTCTACGCTTCTTGGGATATCGCTGACTAACGTAAGAGTGCTATTGCACCGAGCTCGTTTAAAGGTTTTTTCTGCAATAGCGAAGTACCAGTCCGCTCTTGATATGTGAGCATTAGGAGGATTTTTCCAACGGTCTGGATGGCTGATTGAATAGCCCCTGTTTCTGTAGACACCTGATGACCGCTTTTGGCCGATTCCTGCCTTCCATGAGGGGCAGCTTTGGGTCGGAAGCAGTCAGTCGCATGTACCTATAAATACTTGGGCCAATTCACCCTAAAGAGTTCAATGCCGACTCCCTCAATACCGTGCGACGCCTTTATGGCTTCATTGCGCCGACTCACAGGCCTTCAACGGCTCCTTCGGGTGCAATGCACAGATGTCGAAACCGTCACGCCGGGTATAGCCCGCACGCTTCATACATACAAATCGCTGGGCCATCTCTTGGAAGCTGGCATTAGGATCGATGCCGGAGCCATTTTTCTCACCGCAAGCTAGCATGGACGCCAAGACATCATTCCTGCTCGCTCCCGGCTTCTCCCATAAGTCAGCATCAGCCGTAGGGGGCTGAAAAGGCTCGCTGAAACATGCGGTGACGAGGGGGCAAATCAACAGCGCAAATGCCACATGTTTGAGCCACATGATCAATCTCCTTATTTTCTGGTGCTGACGGGCATCAGCGCGGGCTCGCCTTCCGGCTAATAATCTTGCACAGGCTCGTGTATCACTTTCATAACAGCTGTGCATAGTCGTGACACCGATGAAGATGTTACCCAACTCCTTTAACAAGCTACTGCCCTCAGGTAGCACGCTGAATCGTCCAAAATTTCGTAGGGACGACTGACCGCTTTTGGCCGATTGCTGACCCTTACGAAGGGCCGCAGTCGACCCAAAGCTGCCTGTCAGGAAAACGAGCGGGACGATTCGTAAATTCTATTAATTCAACAAAAAATTGATAATTAAACTTATTGTTGATATTTTCTCGGCCTTCGATAAATCACTTGCAGGCACCAATGACGGCTTCTGAAGTATCACCAACCGAGCGGAAGCTGATTCTTAATGTGCTTCATAGCACCCTCAAAATGCTCAGTAATGCGGTAGGCCCTCACACGGAGATCGTGTTACATGACCTAGCCAACCCGGAGCGGTCCATCCTTGCCATCGCCAATGGTCATGTCACTGGCAGAAAGGTGGACGGTTCAGTGTTGGGCGGCCCACGCCAGGACTTAGGGTTCATCGCCGTCAGGCGCGCCATGGAAGATCACTCAAGCTCTGATCCCATAATGGTGGAGAACTATTCGACACTCGCGCCTGACGGCCGTCTGCTCCGTAGTTCCACCGTGGTATATCGCGACAGCAGCGGGCAACCTTTCGCCAGTCTGTGTATCAATGCAGACTTGAGCGGTGTTGCCGCCGCCCACGCTGTTCTCGCTGGAATTCTAGGTCTGGAAGGCGCGCCTGAATCGCGCGCCGATGAGCCGAGAGATATGGAGCAGTTGATGGCGGAAATCATTCAGGTCGCTTGTCCCGGCGGTGTGGCAGGGATGAAAAAACCTCAAAAGGTTGAGGCTGTACGGCAAATGCAGGATCGCGGGATATTCATCGTCAAAGGTGGGATTGAAAAAGCCGCTGCCGCGCTCGGAGTAACCCGATACACAATCTACAACTACCTGGAGCAGATCCGGGCTACAGAAAACGCAAGCGGGCAGGAATGATCAACATGCAACTCGATATTTTCCAGGTAGACGCTTTTTCTTCTGAGTCTTTCGGTGGCAACCCAGCGGCGGTTTGTCCGCTGCAGGCTTGGTTGCCTGATGCGACGCTGCAACAAATCGCCGCAGAGAACAACCTGTCCGAGACCGCCTATGTTGTGCGTAACGGTGAGGTGTTCGAGTTGCGGTGGTTTACTCCCACGGTGGAAGTCGACCTGTGTGGCCATGCCACCTTGGCAGCTGCCTGGGTGCTGTTCGAACAGCTTGGTGAAAACAGCGACATACTGCGCTTTTCCACTCGCAGTGGTGAATTGCGGGTACGCCGTGAATGCGGACGCCTGGCCATGGACTTCCCGGCCAAGCAGCCTGAACTCGTAGCTGTCCCGCCAGGCCTTTTGCAAGCCTTGGGCCTGGAACGGATCGATGCGCTTTATCGCACAGATGATTACGTGGTAGTGGTCGAGGATGATGCCATCATCGCCGGCCTCAATCCCAACTTTACTGCGCTGGCCGCGTTCAACGTGCGCGGTGTCGCGGTTACCGCTCCGAGCCGTCACTTCGACTTTGTTTCTCGCTGGTTCGGTCCTAGAGTGGGCGTGAATGAAGACCCGGTTACCGGCTCAGCCCACACCTCTCTGGCGCCCTATTGGGCCAAGCGCTTAGGCAAGCGCAGCCTGAGTGCAGAACAAGGTGGGGCGCGCAAGGGTCAACTGCACTGTGAAGTCCTGGACAGCGACCGAGTCATTATCAGCGGCCACGGCGCGCTGTACTTACGCGGTACTATCTTTATCTGAGACCAGTTCATTCAGGCGGACTTGCTTAACAGAGGAATGGGGGCCACTGCGACGCTCATTCTTCTGCGACCACTCTCTCGAACGTACATTTTGTAAAGGACTCTGCTGAGTCGCACTCACTAATGAATTGATTTCGCTTTGAATGTCCGCTTCTGGCCGTTTGTGACGGGCAGCAATCAGCCAAAAGCAGTCATTCGTCCAGAACGTCTATGGCTCCGAGAAGAAAGAGGATAGAGACAAAAAAGGGGGGATTTCTGGAAAATACATTTGCCCCCTTTAGCTCTCTACTTGCGTAAACCCAATTGGCGATCTTGCCGGTTCACCTGACAGATTGTGCCCCAAACAGAATGGGAACCGCGTCCAAAAAATGGAGCATTTCAGGCTCCTTGGTGTTCAAGCTTCGCCAACCGTCATCCTCCTCCCTGATTGCGAAGTTACCACTTTCGAGTTGATCGACCAGCCACTCCATAAACTCATCAACGGACCTGCCCACAACGTATTTATCTTCTTCGTCACTGCCAAAATTAATGACTTGTCCCAAGGTTCCGCGCTCCCCTGGATCCAAATCAACCCCGAGATGATTGCCACCGTAGTCGAAGGCGAAGGGTATCCAGTATCTGTTGGCGTATAGAGCCTGGATAGCGCCGGAGTTTCCCGAAGTGCAGAATGCACTCGCCTCGGTCATTTCTTCGGGCGACCACTCATCGATGATATCTTTCCAAGACTCCCAATGTGCCTTGGCCGCTGCCAGCGACAGAAAACTAAGTCCATAAAAGGGCCCTGAATTCGCAGCACCGTGTTGCCCGTCGTGCAACCTGTAGAGCTGCTTCAAGTTTTCTGGAAAAGGTCGGCCAACAAGGCTTTCGAACTCTTCGATTGCAGCATCCGAACAGCCCGGGGCCAGATCCCGACGTACTTCAGGAAGATGGGCCTCTAACCATTTTTCCAGCCGTTCAATCACTGTCTTCATTAAGCGTTTCCAATCATGCAAAAGTGCACGCTAACTTAGATTGAGGTTTTGTGAAAGGCAGGCTGGAGCCTGCGCTAATGCAATCTGACCTTCACCGTGAACGCTGGTTGCCATGCCTTGAGAATGGCTCAAACCGACGGTCCGCTCCTGGCCGTTTCCTGCCTCTCGCGACGGACAGAAAACGGCCAATAGCTGCCTGTCGGGACCGGCTGAAATCGACCCTAAGCGGTTGTTGATGAATTCTGTCGTCCAAAAACGGACACCAAGAATGTCTACGAAAACCAGGGTGATTCAAATTGTCTTGAGCGGCTGAGAGCTACTCGGAACCTAAGAGCTTTCTAACCTCGGCGATGATCAAATCGATATCGAATGGCTTTGCCAATACTGCATCAAACAGATCCGATCTCTGCATACCGATGTGTGCCTGAGCACCGCTCATCAATATGATAGGCAAGTCCTTAGCGGAAGGAAGTGCTCGAACAGCTGTAGCGAACTCTAGGCCGTCCATGACTGGCATCATGAAATCTGTAATGATCAATGCAGGCCGTTCTCTTTCGAGCACGTCCAGCCCTTTTCGGCCGTTGCTGGCGGTTACCACCATGAACCCCTCATCCTCCAGCGCGAAACTGAGAATGTCAGCGATCAAATACTCGTCGTCGACGACCAAGATGGTGGTCATTTCAGTTCAACCCACGCAAAAGCTTAAGAAATCGAACCTGGAGGTGTCTCAGTGGGGACTGACGGTTCATGTCTTGAAGCCTTTGTCAGGAAAACATCTTTATCATGGATGACTACCTCAAAGCGCGAGGGGTCATAAGAACTGTCTCGTACTTTAAGAATGGAAAGCGTCCTGCTTAGTTCAGAGTGATTCTCAGAGAAACGCATAAGCATCAGGTTGTCGACGATGCTGGACAGGTCAGAGTTTGGCGCGCTTACCTCGGAGCCAAATAGATCACGCATTTCCCAGGATGCAAACACGGTTACGCCCCTCGATCGCAGCTCATTCATCAGCGCACTGAAGAAGTCAGTAATTCGTGCCGGATTTGTGGAGACTCGCGTCATACCGCTAAGGCTATCTATGAACAGGCGCTTGATACTCTTTTCTTCAACGATACTCAGCAGTCGTGCGCCCAGCCCATCCAGCAGGCCTTCAGTGGTGGGCTGCCAGGCAATGCTCAAGGCGCCGCTGTCCTCCATACCCTTGATATCGATACCCAGTGATTGGCCTTTGAGTCGCAACCGTTGTGGGCTTTCGTAAAAGCCAAAATGCAGACCTGGAGCATCGACGGTCGACTCTGCAAGAAATTTGAGACCCAGAGTCGTTTTACCAATCCCGGAGGGGCCCATGACCAGAGACACACTGGAACTGTAAAGGCCTCCACCCAATATGCCGTCCAGTGAACCAATGCCACTAGGAATACGCGTCATGTCTGCGCTGTCAGGGGCGGACGGGTGGCTGTAAAGACTTTCGAGTCGAGGGTAAACCACCAATCCTTCGTCGGTAATCTCACACTCATGAAGGCCTGTCATTGCTCCACTGCCGCGAGTTTTACGCAGTTGAATACGACGTACCGAGCGAGTGCCAAATAGCTCTTCGCCCATTTCAATTACGCCATCAACCATGGTGTGCTCAGGGCTGCCGTCGTCGAGACGGGAGCTGGTGAGAAATAGCACAGTGCAACCCGCGAAAGCAGCGTGCCCTTGCAACTCAGAAATGAATTTCTTGGTGTCGATGTGCGAATCGGCCTTTGAGCGAGCATTGAGCAGGCCATCTACCACCATCACTGTGGCTTTTTGGCGACTTATCTCGCGCCGAAGCAGTTTCACAACCTCGTCCAGTCCTTCGTTTTCTAGGGTGTCAAACGCGCTGACAAACTGAATTTCGGCGCCCACTTTGGAAGAGTCGAAAAAGCTCAGAGTAGAGAGAAACTGAAAAAGACGGTCGTGCGACTCGGCCAGCAGTGTGGCGACCAGAACCCGGCCTCCATTATTCGCATGATGGAAGCCAAGTTGATTGGCTAGGATCGTTTTGCCAGACCCTGGCCGCCCTTGGATTATGTATGAAGCGCCCTTGACCAGCCCTCCCTTGAGCAGAGCGTCTAGCCCTTCGATTCCACTTTGGAGGCGTTTTAGCTTTTCCACGATGCGACCCTGATCTAAAAAACAGGCTGTTTAAGCCGAGTGAGGCGGAATGCTAACGCCATTTTCGCTCTGGGGCCATTCTCGCCTAAAGCATGGCGGTCTAAGAAAGTCACATGCCCAATTTTTGCCGCCTTTACCTCGGACTTCGTTACTCTAAAGTCAAGGCGGAATCAACGTTGCTAGCCAGATGCCCCTCTAATCTTGCAGTAATTCAATTGCAGTAACCAACCCCGAGCGCTTGCATTCAAAATGCAGGGGGAATCTGAATCGCGCAGGATTTTTTAAATAGTGTGCGACCGGTTCTGGCCGAGAGCGAACAATCATAACTTTGACACTGGTTACTAAACACCTGCTGCTACGCTGTTGACTCCAACAGAGGAACGCCGATGCCAAACTCAGATCTACTCCCCTCCCTGCTCTCGAAGCTATACGAAAACCAATTAGCCCTTGAAGCCTCCATCATGGAGCTATCGAACTGGGTTGAGCAGCGTGGCTCCGCCGAGGTCGCAGAAAATATCCGGGGAGCGCTGCACACCATCGACGACAACGAAGAGTTCATCAAATTGACGCTCGCAGTTCTCATGGCACCGGAGTAATCGCTACTTGCAGGCCACTGACCAGAGCTGGTCCAGCTTGGTGGTGTAGCTCTGGCTCATCATCTCGCGCCGCATGCCCCAATCGGGGTTCGTAGGCACGCTGGCCGACCTTAGCGTTCCCCTTCCCCACCTGTCATTGATCTGGTCCAGTACGGTCATCACTCTGGTCGCCTCGGTCGGCTGAGACACCGCGAATAGATCATCCGTGTATTCACCTGGCTGGCACAGGTTGAGCAACATCACCTCGGCCTTGCTGTAATTGAAGCCTGGACGGTAGATATGGTCGAGCGCATCAACCGCAGCCTTGGTGAGTAATCGCACATCGTCGGTTGGATACGGCATGTCCACCACAACCCCGTTCGCGTACTTCGCCTCGTCCGGATTGAACATGCCGGTGCGGATGCAGACCCGGACTTTCTTGCAGAGCGAGTTCTGTGTCCGGAGCTTTTCCGAGGCTCGCATCATGTAGGTGGCCACCGCCTCCTTGATCGGCGCAAGCTCGGTAAGGCGCCTTCCAAACATGCGGCTGCAGCAGATTTCCTGCTTGGGTGGGTCGGGCTCATCCAATTCGAGGCAAGAGGTGCCTGCCAGTTCCCGCGCGGTCTTCTCGATCACCACGCTGAATTTCTTGCGGAGCGTCCAGGGGTCGGACCTGGCCAAGTCCATCGCGGACTTGATGCCTAGAGCGTCCAGATGGAGCTTCATTTTTCGGCCAACACCCCAGACCTCGGCTACATCGGTATTGCGCAGCACCCAGTCCCGCTTAATCGGATCGGTGATGTTCACCACACCGCCCGTCTGCGCTTGCAGCCGCTTCGCGGTGTGGTTTGCAAGCTTGGCGAGCGTCTTCGTGTTAGCGATTCCCACGCCGACGGGGATACCGGTGCACCGCAGCACCTGGGCGCGGATCTGCCGGCCGAGAGCGTCGAGCCCGCCAATTCCGGTGAGGTCGGCGAATGCTTCGTCGATGCTGTAGATCTCGACGGCTGGCACCATCGATTCAATAAGCGTCATCACGCGCTCGCTCATGTCGCCGTAGAGCGCATAGTTCGAGGAAAACGGGATGATTCCGTGTTGCTTGAGCTTGTGCTTGATCTGGAAATACGGCTCGCCCATCTTGATAAAGGGCTTGGCGTCGTAGCTTCGAGCAATAACGCAGCCGTCGTTGTTGCTCAGCACGACAATCGGCGTTTTGGCGAGATCTGGACGGAACACACGCTCGCAACTGGCATAGAAACTGTTGCAGTCGATCAGGGCGAAGACTGGGGAGTTAGACATGGCTGCGGACTGTGCTCGTGATCACACCCCAGATCGATAGCTCGTCGCCTTCCAGCACATAGCGCGCCGGGTACTTCGGGTTATCGGACAGTAAGATCACTTCCTTTCCGCGCTTGCAGAGGCGCTTGCACATGGGGTCGTTGTTTAGGAGAGCCACCACTATGTGGCCGTGCGCAGGCTCAATTGAGCGATCCACCACCGCCAGATCACCCTCGAATATCCCAGCGCCCTGCATGCTCTCACCTGTGATCATCACCAGGTAAACATGGGGCGCCCTGATGTTAAGCACTTCATCCAGAGAAATATGCTGCTCAATGTGATCGGCCGCAGGCGATGGAAAACCAGCCGGTACATGAAACGAGCAAAGAGGCAGTTTTGCGCCTCCTTCAGCTATTGGACCCAGGATGTTGAAGCTCATGGCGGTGCCTTATGCGGATACTGTACGAATATACAGTTAACTTTGTAAGCGGCTTGCGGTCAATTTCTCTATGGGGGATTTCGACAGGCGGAGGCGTATCTATGTGCGGTCGATTCGTGCAGTACGAGGGAATGGCGATCTACATAGAGGAATTGAGACCTCAGATCGAATTGTTCAGTGGCTACGACGCACAACCGATCAATCGGTTTAACGTGGCGCCCACGACGCGTGTGCAGCTGCTGCACAGCAAAGAGGATGGGTTGCACATTGACGCTGTGCAATGGGGGTGGGCTCCGTTCTGGGCGAAAGGAAAGCGCCCTGATCCGATAAATGCTCGAGTCGAAACCGTGACCACTGGCAAGTTCTTCAAACAGCTTTGGCCAACTGGCCGCGCGATTGTACCCAGCGAAGGCTGGTATGAATGGGTTAAAGACCCGGACGACCCGAAAAAGAAACAGCCCTACTTCATCCGACTGAAAAGCAGAAAGCCGATGTTCTTCGGCGCCTTGGCCCAAGTACACCCAGGCCTCGACCCGCACGAAGGTGACGGCTTCGTCATCATCACCGCTGCTAGCGATCAGGGCATGGTCGACATACATGACCGCCGGCCATTGGTCCTTACCCCTGAACACGCCAATGAATGGCTCGAACCTGGTCTCTCGCCGGCGCGCGCGGAGGAAATCGCGAAAGAGCTGTGCCAGCCTACCGAACAGTTCGAGTGGTTTCCTGTTGGTAGGGCCGTCGGCAACGTCAGGAACCAAGGTCCAGAGCTTATAGAGCCGGACTTATCGGCTAAAAAACCACATGACGAACCCGACGGCAGTAACCCATCCTAAGGTAAGCAGAAATGAAAGGCCTGCAAGCCGCTTGTCCATGCTTCCCCTTTTAGGATTGATTCGGTCACTGCAGTGCGAACGTAAGGTGGAAATATAGTTCAGTGATCCCACCAAACAACCTCCCTAACATAGGCCTGGCAAGCGCGCAGTGTTATTAGTCCTCGGTCACCGGCGTCGGTGATGGCGATAATTCTTTGAGCATGAACTGGGGGCACATCAGGTATTCCGGGCTATGCGAGTAACGCTGACGATGCCGTGGGCAGTTTAGGCGCGCAGCAGTGAATCAATGACTCTTTCGAAGCGAGGAGCACTTGTTTTTCAAGTACTCTGCTCTACCTGATGCTCTACAAATAGGATACGTGATGAAGGACCTCGCCATATTTTTGTCGACTGCAATTGCTCTATCAGTAACATTGTCGGAGGCAGCCGCTGAACCATCATTGCGCCTGCAACGTGCTTCAGGTTTGTGGAAGGTTACGCCGTCCACCTCGCCGTTTTCCTGGGAAATATGCGTCGATCATGCTAAAGACAGACTTATAGATGACGACCTGTGGAGCGACTTCGAACAGGAGTGCAAAATCGAATCGAAAAGCGGCAGCGGCGATAGCTACAGTTTCAAATCACGCTGCCCTGAAGCGATTATGGCCGGTACTTTCAAAGGCGACCTTGCGAAGTCCTATGTACTGACGGCAGATACGTCGTTTGAGCTAAATGGAAAAATTGAAAGACAACGCACAGTGATTAATGGCAGCTTTCAGGGCGCGTGCCCCGTGGGAATGGAGCCGGGTGTGAAAAAAATGCGCGGAGGAATGAAGATCAATTCCCCATACTCCAATAGATGAAAGGTTCACAACGTCATCGCTTGACGAGCCTCGAATTCAAATGCCTCAATTGGCACGTATAACGCTTAATTTTGGCTGAGGTCATTGCCCTCGCACCTTCTAGGCGTTCTATATATCCTTCGGGATGATCTAGGGCTTGTTCTGGTGAACGCTGATCTGTTGGAGTGACTCCATCGTAAGCGAGTCTTCAGTCTTTGCTTTTGGCGCTCTGCGGTTTCGTGGAAGTGCTTGAGTTAAGAGTACTGAGCAACTTTTACGGATCGGCAAGGCAGAAGTCGTTAAGTTTTTTTAGAGCCCGGCGGCGCGCGACGCTTCGAGCGTGGATAGTTAACTCAAGGAAGGAAATATGATTCGCTTATTGATTGCTACGTTTTGCCTAATGCTCCTCTCCAGTTGCACAACAAGCGTCAGTCCTGACGTGCGCGAGCGAGTGTGGTATTCCGAAGGAGAGAGACCAGCCACCGCCCCTTGGCACGTCTATTTGGTATTTACTGACGACGGTCATTTCATCTATTGGCGCACTGTAGAAAAACCTGATGTTGTACTCAAAAAAATTGACTCCTACATGAAAGGCACCGGTCTCGATGTTGGCAGCCCGGTGCCATACACACGAACTGAAAACGACTTAAACGCGGTTTCGCGAACTCCGCTCCTAAGTAGAACGGGTGAGACGGTCTACACTGATGTCCGCACCTTTAGAGGGCGCTTTGTCGGCGACGCTTTAGAAATAGATTTCGAAAGAATCACTGTCTGGCCTCCTCGCCCTACATTTTCTGAAGGCGTCAGACGATGGTCGTTGAAAAGACTTAGCTCCTTGCAAGATAAGTGAAAAGCCGAGTGTGATGGCGCCTCTTGTCAATATTAGGGCTACCAGAGAGGCATCAAAGACACCCAATGCTTCTCTAGAATGATTCCCACAGCGGAAGTCCGCCAAGATTATGGAAGCACTCTGGCAAAAAAATGTAGCCGGAGCAGCCTCAGAGCTAACTGACAAGCTCTAGAGGCTGAGCACAGCTGCCGCTTACAGCCCATGCGCCGCCGACACTCAGTCGACGGAGCCCTATTCCGCTTTTCCTTGATGAATTGAGGTAAGCGATTGATAGCTCCGCTCACACGCCAGACCAGCTATTCGGGCTCGGTCATACGCAACTGCCAGCTCCCCCGCTCTTTTGTCAGCCCGCTCGAACAGTTCGGAGAGCACCATAGCGGCGCGGGTGGCTGACGCGCCTCGCTGGGCAACTCCGGTATCGCCGCAGGCAGTGGTGGCAAACTTACCGGCTTCGACGTGCAGCCGGTCGCCAGCAGCATCAGCGGTGCCAGCATCCACAGCTGCAGCCTTGTTCTGTTCTCGCGCATCGCTTGCTTCCTTGTTCACCGCCGACTGGCGGCGCTGTTCTTCTTGTCGGGCCTCGTCGCCAGCCTTCGTGATGGCTAACGCCTGAGCCTCTCCGATTTCTGCCAGTCGCTCGCCGTATCGATAGTCCTGCACCTGCCATGTGACGCCGGCGGCGCTGGCCATCAGCACCAAGATCAGCAGCACCAACCCGGCCAGCTTCTGCACGGGCGTCATCACGGCACATCCTTGAAGAAGACGTGGTGCCCGAGGCGCAGAGTCTGCTTGGCCTTCGCCGCCCAGGCCGGCGCCTTGGGCATCGTGGTTGCGTAGTAGTGCGTGGCACCGCCAGTTGGATCCGGTACCGAGCCAGACATAACTTGGTCAGCAGCGCGCTGGGCCTGGGCGAACTGCGCAGCCGGGATCGGTTTGGCGCCGCTGAGGTAGGCATAGTTCGGGTCGTTCTGGTTCCAGCAGCTGAACTGCCAAGGCTTCAGACACACGCCCGCGTAGCCCTCCCCCCACCACGACTTGTCCTTGCCGTCGAACACGCGGTTGCGGATCGTCCAGGCAACGGCGATTTGCCCGTCAAAGCCTTCGCCGCGAGCCTCGCCCCATAGCGTGCGCGCCAGGATGTCCCGGTCTTTTTCGGAAGTGGTCATACTTTTCTCCAGGCAATAAAAAACCCGCTCAAGGCGGGCGCAGGTGTTCGGTAGCTATCAGGAATAAGGGACTGGCTCAGGGTCAGATGTGCCTGGGTAAACCTCCAACATTGGGGCGTCCGGCACTAGGATGTGCAGCGTGATCATGTGCTTCAAGTCGCAAGGCTTACCGTCCTTGGTAACAGTCACCTTCAGCACGCCGCCTGTGAACTCAGTCTCCACGTCAGCCCGGCTATCAACTTGGTTTACGGTGTAGCCCCACCCATCATCTTCGGGTGGAAACGGAACCATGCCCAGACAGCCAGTAATGTGATAAACACCAGCCGATTCGCGCGACGATGTAATTAACCCCGTGCCACTGGTAACGAAGTCATAAGTCGCACCAGTAGCACCTATGACATTGATTACTGCTCTTGCCATGATTAAATTGCCTTTAGTGTGCCGTCGGCGGCTTTAGTGGTGTTGCCAGTGTGGTAAACAAGCGCCCAGCTGGAGTAAGTACCAGAGGCGGAACAGGTTCGGAAGTACATTTTGTTGCCAAAATCTTCGAACATAATGTCAAACGATCGGGCGGCATCGCGCTGTCCGTGTATGCCGCAAAATGTTGTAAGGCTTGGTGAAGATGGGTCATTGTAGGTTCTGTAAAAACCTCCCTGTTTCACTGAGTTGGCGCTAACATCGGCCCCAACTGCACCACCAACTCCCATATAACCAACAGTTAACAGCCGTCCCGATACATTATCGGTAGGGCTAGTTACGACTGACTCAGTTGCCGCAGAACCGAGCCCAAGATTGGCGCGCGCATTACCTTGGTTAGAGGCTCCAGTCCCACCCTTTTCCACTGGCAAAATATCGTAGTTGCCAGTAGTGCCGAGTGCCGCCAGTTTCGGTCCGAACTGGTTGTTCAGATTATTGAAGGCGTCCGACAGCATCTTGTCGTAGCCCTGCACCGGCATGATGGCATAGGAGGCACCGCTGACTGTTGCGCCTCTGTAGGCGGGCAGAATCGAGATAACCGTTCCGCTCGCGACGTTGGCGACTTCATAGGTTGCGCCATCCGGGCCGACGAACGAATCTCCAACCCTGGAAGACGCAGCGAAATCCACGCCTGTGCCCGTAACTGTCGTGCTGCCATTCTGAACAGAGACTGTCCCAGCCCTTTGCCAAACCATAGCTTTCTCCAGGCAATAAAAAACCGCTCATGGCGGTTATTGATTTCAAAGTAAGTTGTGAAAAGCCTAAGAAACAGGCTTAGCGAAAACCACAGGGATGTATAGAGACGTTGTAAGGTCCACACCTACAGATTGAATTACAAGCCTGTCATTTTGATATTCCCAAACGGCATACATATTGCCCTGCCTAGACGTGCCGCCCGCAATATCCATCGCGATGTTGTTGAGCAACATATAATCACCAGACGCGAGACTAGATGCAGCGGTCCAACTTAATCGCGACGTTCCTTGCCCGGTTGAAGACGAGCCGAGATAGGTCCATCCGGTTATTGTTCTCGTGAACTGTGCACACGGCGTACCGCTGTCAAATAGAAGATTGGCTGCCCCATCCCAAATTCGGAACCCGAACTTTGCAGTTGGCTCTGACTTAAAGGCGGCGGCAAACCAATTTCCAGAAGTGCCTTGCCCCACAATCCCCGAGAAAGAGAACCCAGTCCAAGCTCCGGCTGATCCCTGAACCACACAGAAGCAAAGCGTTACCGAAATATTTGGCCTTACAAAAACCAAGGGAGGCTCGGCCGTTGTAATCGTTTTCGAGAACGGTACATAGACTCCAGAGCCGTTACCCGACCAGGATCCTTTCTCAAGAACCACGAGCCTCGCAAACTCAGAATCAAGGGTGACTACGTTGCTGTTGTTTGTGAAAGTTACACCATAGGTCATTAGCGATACCTCATAACCAACAGCCTTTGAGGCGCAAGCCCAAGAGGGCCGCTAGAACGGGCCGGGTTCCCAAAATAAACAACCACACCATCATTCCCGACAACCGGAGTGTATTGAATCGCGTATGCGCTCTGCCCCGAAGTATCGTAAGCGGCAACCGGGACACAGACAGCGGAATGTGTTGCCGCGGTAATGCCTGGAATGGATATATAGCGAGTTCGACCAGGCGCCGGAACGCCCGCCTGTACAATTTCCGAGTAAACAACCCGCACAGTAAAGGAGTTTTCATCAAGCTCAAGGAGGCCGGTCGGCCCCCACACTCTTATCCCGTAACTCATGCGGAAAGGTCTCCCCACTGGTAGCGCTTGATCCCGTTCTCGTCGAAGACCTTACCGCCCGCGCTATTGATCACCTGCCGAGCCTGGCCACCAAAAGCACTGTTGATTTCAAAGGTCCCGTCGAAGAACAGTTTCCATCCAGAGAGCCCAGCCACGTAGTTGTTCGACTGGATGTAGTTCCCGATCTTTGCGTTGGTGATGGCGCCGTCCCGGATGAAGGCCGAGCGGATAAAGGTCTGTCCGCCCGTGACCGAGAAAGGCGAAACGGGCGTGCCGTTTTCCAGGTTCAGCAGCATGAACGTGTCGGCCCTGACCACGAATTGCGACGAGACTCCAGAAGGATCCACCTGCAGGCCCAGGCCAAACGCCGCTGCGTATCTCTGGCCGCCGGCGGTGGTTTCCATCTTCACCGACCATAAGGTCTGCAACTGACCGTTGGTGTTGGCCAGTGCGCTCGCCGTCTCCTGAATCGCTGAGGTGTTCTGGCCCACCGTTGCTTGCAGTTGCGTAGTCTTTGTAGCCTCAGCCTCAATCGCGGTTGCCGTGACCTTACTCTGCTCGACAATGGCGGAAGTACTTGCCCAGCCCTTGAGAGCGTCAGCCTTCGCCCCATTACCGCTATCGTCGCGCGCTGATGCACGCAGCGCATTGGTGGTGCCGGCCTGAGCCGTGACGACGCCGTCGAGGTTGGAGATGTCAGTGGTATTGGTGCTGACCTGCTGCGCCAAACCGTTGGCTGCCTCCAGCGACTGCCCTACGTCCTCCCAGTACGTGGCATTTGGCGGCGGGTTGCTGGCCGGGACGTTCTGCTTGGCTTGGTAGATGCGAGCCCCCTCCACCACCATCTGCCCTTTCAGGTAGACCTGGCTGGAGAGATAGCCGCCAAGACCGTCCAGGCTGTCGATCTGGTCCTGCAATCCTTCCAGCTCACTGAGCAGGTCTTGGCCAAGCTCGGTCTTGGTGACCTTGCCGGTGAGCAGCTCAAGAATAGGACCGGCATCCGAGCTGGCCTGCCCCATCACACCATTGCCCACCGGGTAGAACGGGCCCACGTTGCCGGTGCGGTCCACCAGGCGCGCCCAGAAGAACAGGGTTGCGCCAGCCAACAGTGACTGCATGCGGTAATCGGCCTGCGGATGCGCCAGGTCGGCAAGCTTGGTGGCCACCGACAAGTCATTTGCTGCGCCATACCACAGTTCGGTGCGCTGGGTGTCCTCTGCACCTGGTGGGAAGCCCCACTTGATGCTGATGCCGAACAGTTCGCTGGTGGTGCGCAGGAAAGCCACCGCCGGCGGTAAGCCAACCTTCCCTTCCAGGTTGGTAAGGTTGGAGCTTTTCCAGATCGACGATATTTCAAACGCGCTCACCGAGCGCACCCGGGCCACGTAGGCGCCCGAGTAAATGCCGGTCACATCCACACTTGCCGCGCCCGTGCGCTGCAGCTTGATCCAGTTACCGCTGTCCTTACGCCACTCCACGTCATACGCGACCGCGCCAGCCACAGAAGGCCACGAGATATTCATGGTGCTGATCGCCAGGCCCTGGTCCACCGAGTAGTTCGACGTGATGGTGACGCTCGCCGGCGCCGGAACGACAGTGATCGGCACAACACTGATAGGCCGCTCTTCCAGCCGGGCACCGGTATCGATGTGATCGAACTTGCTCGGGTCGTACTGAACGGCCGAGATTTCAAACACGCCAGGCTCTGGCCGCGCCACGCTCACCACCCGATAAAGCGGTATGGCCAGGTCGTCAGCATCGAGCGCCCACACCAGTTCGCGCTCTGGCGTAACGGAGTAAGCCACCGTGACGGTGACCTGTCGGCCGCTGACCAGTTGCACGGTGCGCCCCTCGCACTTGCCGTCGGGCAGGTTGAGGATCAGCCGATCGCCGGGCTTGGCCTGGGTGTCGCGGTCCAGGGTGATGACCTTGCCATTAACCGCCGAGATGCGGCCGCCCACCGGACGCCCCGCCAGCAGTTCGTCGGCAATAGGGATCACGTAGCCGGGCAGCGGGATGCGCCCGTCGAGGCCGACCTTGAAGGTGACAGCCCGGTCTTTGGAGTTGGTGAGCAGCGCCCACTTACCGCGGCGCTGCGCTTCAGATTCGCGCGTGCAGCCAATAGCGCTAATCTCAAGCGGGTTATCTCCATAGCGACGTTGAAGCTTTGCATCGGTCACCGCAGTGACGTCAGTGTCGTAATTGTTAAGCGGATTGTCGTAGCTGATTAACGCTCGGGTGTAGCGCGTGCGCTCCGATGCGCTGGAGTAGGTGAATTTGCCGTCGATCACGTTCGCACGGGTGTAGGCGAAGTCGAAGTCAGTAGCACGTGGCATATCCGCCAGGGTGAAGACCTGGCCCTGGGCCCAATAGGTCATGCCCCGGTAGATCGCCGATATGTCGCGCAGAAGCGACCAGGCATCTGCCTTGCTCTGCAGGTTCAGGTTGCAGATGAAGCGAGGCTCCTGGCCGCCCTTCCCGTCCGGCACCATCTGGTCGCAGTACTGCGAGATGCGGTACAGCTCCCACTTGTCCACCATCCACTGCTTGATACGACGGCCAAGGCCGAAACGGTCGTTCGTGGTGATTCCGTAAGTGTGCCAAACAGGGTTGTCGGTCCAGGCCTCTTTGAATGTTCCGTCCCAGATGCCGCTATAGCTGCGGGATGCGGAATCGTAATTACTCGGCACCTGCCATTTTCGCCCTTTGCAGCGGATCGTAATGGCCGGAATGCTGCGGAATTGTTCCGCCGAAAACTCGATATACAGAAGCGCAGTGTTTGGATATCGAATCTTCGCGTCGATCACCTCTGTAAAGCCCGCGATCTGCATGGTGTCGGAGATTTTGTTGTTATTCTGATTGATGGTCGTTCGTGTGACCCGCATCAGCCAGCCGGTGCTCGCCCTTGGTAAGTCGATACGTCGTGTGCGCTCGTATACGGTCGTGGTCTTTCCATCAACAGCTTCGCTCAGAACCTGCTGATAAGCCCCACCGTCGGTAGCCAGTTCGACCTTGTACTCGATCCGGTACCCGTTGATGTTTCCGCTAGCATCCACCGACTGGAGCGCAGGCCAAGCTAGGCGCACGCGTACGGCGGAGAGCTGGGTATTGGTTATTGCTCGAACCCAAGGTGTGGTGCTGCGAAGCTCGACACCGATAGTGATTTCATTCTCGATCGACGGGATTCCCTGGATGTAAGGCTGATCGACCGAACCTGTCCGCCATTCCCACTTCACGTTGGGAAAATTCATATTGCCTTGAGGATCTCGCAGGGGCGTGCCGTCAACGCGAATATCGCTGTCAGTTGGCATGCCCTCGAATTCACCCTCGCCAACCGCTATGAGCATCTTTGCGAGCGCGATCGAGCGCAGACTGTCAGGAGCTTCGGTCGGCGTTTTTGGCTTATCTGACCCACCTTTTGCTCCGTAAATATCAATCTTTTTTACTGCGCCCATGCTTTTCTCCAGACAATAAAAAACCGCCTCTCGGGCGGCTGCGATGCTTTGTGGATTGGCTACATCTGGTCTTCTGCGTAAATCCCGGCGCTAGCAATTGCGCCGCCCCAATCCCTCTCACCTGCGCAAAGCGGTACAGGGTTTCCGGAGGCCGTTGTGTTCTTGGCGCTACCGAAGGCGTAGCCGGGGGTGTTCTCGGGTGCGGCGCTGGTCTTGAGGCCGCCGGCCTGCGGGCTGAGCATCTGGATAACTCCGCCCAGCACCATCGAGCCGCCCATCATGATCAGGGCGGAACCGAAAGGTGCCATGGTGCCGAAGCTGCCCCCGGTGATCACTAAACCGACGACGATAAGGACAGCTCCAATGATGGTCTGCAACGCTCCTCCACGCTTGCTACCGGTGATTACCGGGGCAATACGAATGTCGCCAGCACCGGCAAACCCAAGTTCATTTTCACCAAGGTTTGTCGCGCCCCGGAAGACGGCGAACTCAACGCCCCTCGACTTGGCATTGGACAGAAACAGTTCGAACCCTGGGATCTGAACGCATAGCGCCTTGATTGCTTCGGCTGGCGATCTCACGGCCATTCGAAAAGAGCGTCCGAACTGCCGAAGCTGGCCATAGAGCAAAATCGTAGTCATGGGTTGATAGTTGATTGCCAGTGCTGCCATAAAAATCTCCGGACAAGAAAAAGGCCCGCCGAAGCGAGCCTTGTAAGCCATTTGGTTGCTATAGACAGCCCTGAAGAACCGCCAATCGTTTGTTTGCAATCCAGTTGGGCAGTACTACGTAATATTTTGAAACCGAGCCAGCCCCTTCAGGCTGCACGTCCACAAAATAAGCAGAGGCCTCTGTGAAAACGGTGTAGCCGCTTGGTCTTCCAGCTTGAAGTGTTGCGCCTGGAGTACCGCCGAAAATTGCCTGATTTTGCCATTCGTACTGAACGCATTCCGCGACGTCTTTATCCGACTTTTTCGAATGCAGAACCTTGTAGGGGCCATCTTGGCGAGCCTCGTTCATCGTCGGAGGCATACATCCCGCCAGCATCGCCACCGCTACCGCTGCTATCAAAATCCGCATGTCGTTCCCTCTATAATTTCAAATGAAGCCATGACTGACGCGACTTTAGCTCAAAGGGAACTCATCTTCGTGGGAAGCGATGTAAATGAGCACAGGATTGATTCGCCGCATATCTGCCAGGAACGCTGCGTATTCTGCAGCTGTAGCAGAAGCTTCGGCGACCGTGCCATTTTGATTAAACGATTCTTGCCATGTCTGCTGTTTGAGCCTGAAATCATTCCATGCTTTTTCAAACGCTACGCACTGGGCTTTGCTCTTGGTCGCATTATGCTCAGCAACGCATATCTCTCCGAAATCAGCCGCAATGTTTGCAGCTTCGGCCATTGCTTTGAAGTTATCGCTGACCCCGTCCGCCATCGCAAACGAAGAAAAAAACCCTAACAACACAGCCACGATCGCTTTAGACATTCGCTCACTTCCCTGAGAAAGCTCAACTGTACACTAGGGGTGCGTGAAACAAAAAAGCCTGGTGCTTGGCTGGGCCTTCTCTTAGGTTTTGCGGGACTGGAGCACTGAGTGCCAGATGCAAAAAGCCCAGCGCGGGGCTGGGCTTTTTGCATCTGGCACTCAGTGCTCCAGTCCCGCAA
>NZ_JAAOWU010000013.1 GCF_013778505.1 Pseudomonas sivasensis
ATAACCAGCCGTGGTGCAGCCGCGAATTGAAACTGGACGATAAAGGGCCTGCCGAGGGTGGGATTACACAACTGAACATTCAATGTGAGCGCGCGGCCGGTGGGTCGGGTGCCAAGGATTCGTAAGTAATGATCATGAAAATCAAGCCTGGAAACTGCTTGCTGAAGCTCATGACACTGGTGGTACTGGGTTGGCTGTCGCCTCAAGCACAGGCTTTCATCAGTGGAAGCATAAAATGCTCTCTCTCGGGCTATCCATCCAACGGTTACGAATTCGCCGCCGGAGCCGAGATGAAAGTCCCATTCAGCGGTACCTGCACAGCGGTACGTACCTACCCGTCTGGCGCAGGTACCAATTTGGAAATCACGGCGATTTCCGGAACGTCCCCCGCTAACCTGCAGGTCCTGGACCCCTATAGCAACACCTATATGCTTCAACTGCCGCTGGGCAGTTGGGGAGCCGCATGCTTGGGTGGGACTTGCGCGCCCATACTCGCCGGACGCTCGGTTTCTTACGTGTACTACGTAGTGGGAACCGCCCCGAGTACGCCGGGCCGGCGCACCGCGAGAGTGAAGCTTGGCATGACCTCTACAGGTGGTTGGCAGGCCTATGCGGAATGGTTCCATGAGTGGCTATTCATCTACAACGTCCGCGCCGTCAGTTGCAGCTTGAGTTCTCCGAGCGCCGTCAACTTGAAATTCGGCACTATCAGCAGCGCTAATCTCAGCGCCGTTTCGCAGTCGACCAGCGTGTCACTCAATTGCCCATCGTCGATGCGCGCCAACGTGACCTTGACGCCGAGCCAGTCAGTGGTCAGCGCCAATACCGGTGTGTCACGCACCACGCTTGCGGGGCTGAACATGCAGGCTATCTGGACCGACAGCGGCAACCCGGTGGTTTTTACCAGCCCGCGCGCGATGCAACTGAGGGCCGGCAGCAACAGCGTGAATTTGAGTTTCAAGCCGCAACTGGAGGCTGGGAAATCGCCTGCCGGTGCGTTCCAGAGCCAATACACCCTGAACATCAATTACCAATGAGGCTTTCATGAAAACGTCATTGCTCGCCCTGGTACTGCTCGGCACTGCCGCCCAGGCCGCCGACACCGTGAATATCACCGTAAGCGGCACCCTCACCCGACCGCCCTGCGTACTGACTTCTGGCACCTCCCTCACGGCAGCATTCGGTAATGTGCGCACCGACCAGGTCGCCACCACCGATACCGTAGCGGTTCCCGTGAAAATGACCTGCCCGGCTGGCTCATCGCTGAACGTAAGCTTCGCTTCCAGCAAAGGCACGCACACCGACACGGTGGCCAAGACCACGGTCGACAACCTCGGCGTTTCGCTGTTGTGGGCAGACAATACGGTGGCCAACCTTAAAGGCACCGCCAAGGCCTACAGCAACCTGAGCGGCAACGTCGACATCAGCCTCAAGGCGAAGCTGATCGCACAAGGCACCCTGACGCCGGGCGCGTTCACCTCGTCGATCGTCATGACCATCAACTACCTATGAAAGCGCTTATCTGGATACTGCTGGCGGTGACCGGCACGGCGGTTGCGCAACCGGCGGATGAGGCGAAGATCGATGTCAGCGGCAAGTTGATCGCGCCGCCCTGCACACCACGTTTTCCCACCTCGCAACAGTTGAAACTGGGTGACGCCAACCTCAACCAGTTGGTCGATGACAGCGTCGCCGCTACCGACGTACCGCTGATCTTCGACTGCCAAGCTGACAGCCAGGTGAGCCTGACGTTTTCAGCGGGGTTGGGCAGCGCTGACAACCAGACCCTGCTCACCAATCGCGCTGGTCTGGGACTGCGCCTGGGGCTGTTGAATAAAAGCGCGAAGGCCGATTTCAGTCTGGGAGAAACCAGCAACTGGACGGTGGAAAAAGAACCATTGGAACTGACCCTACGAGTCAAGCCGGTGACCGTGGGCGAACTGCCCGAAGCGGGCAGCTACAGCGCAACGCTGTTGATGCAGATGACGTACCGCTAACCCCCCTACTGAAACTGCCGGGCCTCGATGCAATAGGTCAGCAGCGCCTGATCACTGTCCACATCCAGCTTGCGCATGGCCGAGATCTTCTGTGCGCTGACGGTCTTGTTGCTGCGGCTCAATTGCCTGGCAATGTCGCTGACACTCATCCCCGTGACGAATAAACGCAGCACCTCCATCTCCCGCGGCGACAAGCTCTGGAACCGCTCCTGCACCTGAAACCCGTTGCCCACCACCGACGTCGCCGCCGGCATCGGTGCCCGGTAACTGCGCTGGGCACTGATGGCGCCCAGGGCTTTCTCGATTTCACCGTGCAGGTGGTTCTTCTGGATCACGCCGGCCACGCCCAACTCCTGCAAACGCGTGAGGATCAGGCTGTTGGAGATCATGGTCAGCACCAACACTTGGGTCTCGGGGAAGTGGCGCAGGATGTACTCGATCAACTTCAGGCCATCGCCATAAGTGTCATCGCCGGGCATGTTGAAATCGGTGATCAGCACTTGCGGCCGATGGCTGCGCAACTGCTCGATCAACTGCGTCGAACTGACCGCCTCGCCCACCAGGCGGTAGCGGGCGTCGCGCTGCACGATTTCGCGCACGCCCACCAACACGATGGGATGGTCATCGGCTATGACGACGTTCATGTCTCGCATGGTTCAGCTCTCTTGTAGGGGGCGTTCATCAGGTGGATGACTCGGCCAGCAGGCACTGCGCGACGGCCGTCAAGCGCGCGCACAACACACGGATCTGCGTGGTGGCATGGCTGTCCAACGGGCCATCGTAGAGGGTGTTTTCCCATGTCTGACAGGCGTTGGACAACAGCCCGGCGCGCACGCTGGCCAGCGCGCCGTTGAGGCTGTGCAGGCGTTGGCGCACCCGATCGGAGTCGCCGGCGTCCAGGCCCTGTTCAATGAGTTGCACGTCGACCAGCAGGGTCTCGCCCATCAGTTTGCGCATGGACGGCGACAGCTCGATCCAGCCTTCGCGGTCGCGGTCCGGCGCCGGTGTCGTCAGGGCCGTGGCGCGCCTGCAGTGCGCCATCAACGCCTGGCGCAACATGCTCAGGCTCAGCGGTTTGACCACCCAGGCATTCATGCCCACCGCGAGGCAGCGTTCGCCTTCCTCGCGCAACGCATTGGCGGTGACGCCGATAATCGGCACCTGCACGCCCTGTTCGCGCAAGGCGCGGGCCAGGTCGTAACCATTGAGGCGCGGCATGTTGATGTCGGTGATCACCAGATCAAAAGGCTGCGAGCCCCAGATCTGCAACGCATGCTCGCCGTCCCGCGCCACGGTGGCCTGGGCCCCGAGCGCTTCGAGCTGCTCCTGCAATACCGCCTGGCTGACCGGGTTGTCTTCGGCCACCAGCACCCGCACGTTCAGGCACGGCGCATCCAGACAGGGCGAGGCCAGCGCCGGGCTGATGGCTGAGGGTACAGAAGTGAGAATCGGCAAGGTAATGAACAGCGAAAAACTGCTGCCAAGGCCCGGTTCGCTGACCACGCGCATGCTGCCGCCCATCAATTCACTGAGGCGCGAGCAGATCGACAGCCCAAGGCCCGCGCCATTGCCATCCTGGCCGCCGGCCACTTGGTAGAACGGTTTGAAGAGCTGTTCCACGGCCTTTTCCGGAATGCCCACGCCGGTGTCGGTGACTTGCCATTGCAAGGCGACTTCCTGCTCGAACAGCTGTTGCACGGTGAGGCGCAAACGCACGCGGCCGGAGTCGGTGAACTTGATCGCATTGCCCAACAGGTTGTGCAGGATCTGCCGAATGCGCCCGGCATCGCCGCGCAGTTGCTGTGGCACCTGCGGGTCGATCTCGGCGTCAATCTGCAAGCCTTTGTTGCGCGCCGTGGCGGTGAACGCCAGCACCGACTCGTCCACCAGTTGATGGGGGTCGAAGGCAGCCGCCTCCACCGCCATTTGCCCGGACTCGATCTTCGACACGTCGAGCACGTTGCTGATCAACTGGAACAGCACAGTGGACGAGCCCTGGATGATTTCCAGGTACTGACGCTGGCGCTCGCTCATGTCGGTCAGGGCCATCAGCTCTAGATTGCCCAGCACGCCATATAAGGGGGTGCGGATCTCATGGCTCATGGTCGCGAGGAACACCGTCTTGGCCTCGTTGGCGGCGGTGGCTTCCTGGCGGGCCTGGTTCAGTAATTGGGCTTCGTCCACATGCCGCGTGATGTCGTTGCAGCCGCAGAGAAACACGTCATCGCCCTCGTAGCGCGCGGCCACCACCACAACCTGCAAATAACGGCCGTCCACCGCCAGGCACATTTCGCCGGGGGTGTCGGCGCCGTCGTTGGCCTTGAGTACCGCCAGCAAGGACGCGGTGCCGCCCAATTGCAGGGCGCGCTGGTTCTCCAGCAGCAGTTGCGTGTCGCTGCGCCGCACCACGCACAGCCCGGCCGGGGCGTTGTGGAGCATGATGCGGTTGAACGCTTCGCTCTCGAACAGCCGCTCCTGAGCGCGCTGCGCCGGGATGACGATGCGCGTCTTGTACCAATGATTGATCCACCAACCCAGCAGCATGGCGGCGAGGAACGTGAGGCCGAGACCGAGCAGCGGCCATTTGGCGTAGCGCAGGAAGTCCTGATAGGTGATGGCGTACAAGCCGGTCCAGCGTTCACCGCCCGCGCTGGTCATCTTGAAGCGCAAGCCCTGGCGGCTGAAGCTCAAGCCCATCGGCGCCATCCGTTCGTCGCCGAGGCTGCCGAGCAACACGTCGCCCTCGGGCGCGATCAGGGTGAACTGGTTGTAGACCGACAGTCGCAACACCCGCTCGAACTCATCGACCTGGGACGTATCCACCACCGCCGCCAAGGCCAGCAAGCCCTGGCCTTGAGCAGCCGGCAACACAGCGCCGGGCACATCAAGACCGATCATGGCGACCACGCTGCGGCTGTCGTGATACAGCTGCGACGGCGCGCGCATCCAGCGCACGCGGCTGTCATTGAGCAAGGCGGCCTGACGCTGTTGCAATTCATGCAAGCGCCCGACCACCTCGCGGTACTGTCCGGGCAACAACGGCTGATGCTGGCGTAGGCCGCCAATGCCGGGCACAGCTAGGCTGGTGAGGTTGTCAGGGGTGAGCACGAACAGCTGTGGCGATGCATAAAACGAGCTGGCCCAATATCCGCCGTAGTAGTCGGTCAATTGCACGCCAAATGCCAGCGCGCGCCGTGTGTCATCCGCCGATAAGCCGGGATCATGGGACAAGGTGAACGGCAGCGAGAGCGCAAACCCCTTGGCCTGCAACACCACCTGCCCTGCGTCGCGCTGCACCTCCACCACCGACGTCGATTGCACCGCCGGCAACGGCGGCGAGTTGCGCTGGCTGTAGCCGCTGGCCACATTGCGCAGAAACGCCTCATGCTCATGGATGATTTCCACCACACGGGCAAAGTGAAACTGGATCTTTTCCTGTTCGGCTTCCAACAAACGCGACACTGCCCAATAGCAACTGCTGGACAGCAGCAAGGCGAGCCCGGTGAGCAACAACAGGGCTTTGTTCAGGCGTTGAGAGCTTTGCGCCAGCTTGTCCAGGCGCAGACTTGCATGTTTCATCGTCAGTACCGCGAAAAGCCTGGAATCAGGACGTAGGGCCTATGCTTCATCCGGCATTGACCGATAACACCCGGCTGACCGGATGACCCTTCCTCTGGGCTTCTTGACTGTGTGACCCCGGCCGTTCAGATAAGTGCTGGCGCAGGGCCATCTTCGATCAACAGCGCGCTGAATTTTTCGGCAGCGACGCCGTGGGAAATCAAGAAGCCTTGCACCTGGTCGCAGCGAAAACGCCTCAGCACCGCCAGCTCAGCCTGGGTTTCGGCGCCTTCGGCGATGGTCGTCAGGCCCAGTTTGCGGCCCAGTTCGATGATGCTTTGCAAGGCCGACGCCAGGTGTTCGTTGTCTGCACAACCGTGCACCAGTGAGCGGTCGATCTTGACCTCGTTGAACGGCGTAGACACCAGGTTGAAGTAAGAACTGAAGCCCTTGCCAAAATCATCCTGGGCCAGACCGAAGCCCATCAGGCGCAGGCGACATGCTCCAGCGTAGTAGTTGCTGGCCAACTGTGTGGTGGAGCTTTCCATCAGTTCGAAGGTGATTTGCCGGGGCTCCGCGTCGCGCTGCAGCACTTGGGCCAGCAAGCGATCGACCAGGTCGCACTGGTCGAGCAGATGGGTTGGCAGGTTGATCGATACCGGCAACCGGTAGCCGAGCTGCGCCCACTGGGCCTGGGCGGTCAGGGTCTGGGCGAGGATGCAGGACAGCAGTTGGGTTTCCAGGCCCTGGCGTTCGATCTCGCCGAGAAACTCGGCGGGCATCAGCAGGCCCTCCTGCGGGTGGACCCAGCGAGCCAGGGCTTCGGCGCCGACAATACGCCCGTCGTGCAGGGATTTCTTGGGCTGGAACCAGGCCTGGATCTCACCGTTGGTCAATGCGCGGGCCAGGGTGTCCCGCGCCAGGTTGACGCCGCGATGGCAACACGGCGTGCGCGCCTGTTCAGCCAGCCGGTCGAGGCAATCGCGCAGGCTGCGCACCTGCGGATCGCTGATCGGTTTGGACAGTAATCCAGCCACCGTCAGGCCCAAGTTGCCCGCGACCTCCCCGGCCCCCACCAACATGCGCCGCGAAGCCACACTCATCAGCGCCAACGCGGGCGGCGCCTGCAGGCCGGCCAGTTGCTGGATCAGTTGCACACCGTCCATCCCCGGCATCATCAGGTCGCTGAGCAACAGGTCGTAATGCTGGCTGGCCAGGCGCTGCAACGCGGTGGCGCCATCCCAGACCGCGTCGACGTCAAACCCGCCGATGGCCTGGAACACGTTGATCAGGTACTCATGCTGAAAGGGATGGTCTTCCACGATGAGCACGCGATAGGCACTCAAGGCTCGCTCCTTTGAAAGCGCTGCAGGCACTGATAGAGCGCGCGCAGGGTAAACGGCTTGACCAGGCAGTGGTCCATGCCGGCGCTGAGGCAACGCTCGGCTTCGTCGAGCATCGCGTTGGCCGTGGCGCCGATGATCGGCAGCGAACAGCCCAAGCGGCGAAGTTGTTCGGTGAGTTCGTAGCCGTTCATGCGCGGCATGTTGACGTCGGTGAGAACCATGTCGAACGGGCGTTCGCCCCACAACGACAGCGCTTCGATACCGTCGCCGGCGAGCACCACGGTGCAGCCGAGTTCTTCCAACTGATCGCGCAGGATCAATTGGTTGATCAGGTTGTCTTCAGCCACCAGCAGACGCAGGTTCAGGCTGACCTCGGCGGGCGCCTCGCGGGGGATGGGCGACAGGTGTTCCTCGATGCCCTGGGCGCGGCTGACGGCACGATTGAGCGCGTGCAGGTTGTTCAAGCCGATCTGCCAACACGCGCCCGGTCCCAGCGAGACGCCATGCTCATCAGCCGACGCAACTACCCGTGGGCCCGACCAGCGAAGCCGCGCAGCATCGACCGCGCCAGGATAAAGCTCGACCAGCACCGCGCCGGGGTCTGTGGCGACGGATTCGGGCACGCCCAATTGCGCCCGCGCACCCCAGCGCCGCAACCAGCCGCCGATGCTCTCGGCCAGTTCGCGTACCGGTGACACCACATAGACCCGCTCGCCCAACAACGGCAAGGCCCAGGGTTGATCGTCGGTGACCTGCTCCAACGGCAAGTTGAAGGTAAAACTGCTGCCCAGGCCCGGCTCGCTGACCACACGCAACGTGCCGTTCATCAAGTGCACCAGGCGCTTGCAGATCGACAGCCCGAGCCCGCTGCCCGCCACCACATTGGCGTTGCCGCTGGCCTGGAAGAACGGCTCGAACAAATCGGGCTGGTCGTGCGCCGCAATGCCTTTGCCGGTGTCGACCACCTGCCACTGCAACATGCTGCGCTCGCCCTCACGGCTTTCCAGGCGTAAACGCAGGACGATGCGCCCGCTCTCGGTGAATTTGAGCGCGTTGTTGAGCAGGTTGTTGAGGATCTGCCGAATCCGTGTGACATCGCCGCGCACGCGTTCGGGGGTGTGCGGGTCGAGGCAACTGAACAATTGCAGGCCCTTGCTCTGGGCGGCACCGGCGTAGCCTTGAATCACTTCCTGCACCAGTTCCAGCGGAGAAAACACCGTGAGTTCCAGGGACAACTGCCCGGCTTCGATCTTGGAGACATCCAACACGTCGCAGATCAATTGCAGCAGGTTCGCGGAGGAACCTTCGATGGCATTCAAGTAGCCGCGCTGCTGGTTGTTGAGCTCGGTGCGGGCAAGCAACTCCAAGGTGGCCAGCACGCCATACAACGGCGTGCGGATCTCGTGGCTCATGGTTGCGAGGAACAGGGTCTTGGCCTCGTTGGCCGCATCCGCCAGGGTTCGCGCCTGCTCCAGCGCCAACTCGACCTGTTTGCGCTCGCTGATGTCGCTGAAGGCACAGATCAACACTTCTTCACGTTGGTAACGGGTAGGTGCAAAGCTCAGGAACAGGTGGCGACCATCGGCCATCTGCAACTCGTCGGTGCTGCCGTGTTCGGCGTCATGGAAGGCACGGCGAACCCAGTCGAGACACAGTTGTCGGCGCTCCTGGCCCTTGCCCAGCCATTGGCGCGACAACGGGTTTTCCAGCACCACTTCGCCGTCACTGCGCCGCAGCACGCACAAGGCCACCGGGGCGATCCGAATGACCGCACTGCTGAACGCTTCGCTCTCCACCAACGCTTCGATGCGATTGGCCGCCGGGATGATCAGGCGCTGGTCGATGCGCCGTACCAGGCGCACCATCAGCAGGCTCGCCAGCGCGCACAGCAGCAAGCAGACCAGCAACGGCAGCGCCAGGCTGGGCAACAGCGAGCTCAACTCCAGGCTGTAGACGATCTGCCAGTGCGAATAGCCCAAGTGCTTGCGGATCGCCAGGCGGTCGGGCAACCAGCGGCTGCCTTCCCAGCCGAAACTGGCGGTGGAGTGATACTGGCGCAACACCTGCGCCGCCGCCGGTTGATGGGGCGCGCTGCTGAAAATCAGCTGGCCCGCGCCGTCGAGCAACATGAAGTCGCCGGCCTTCTCATGCTGCAAGGCGTTGATCAGGTCCGGTCCGTCCACCTCTAATCCAAGCCAGCCCGATGAAGGACTGCGCTCGTCCAGGCGCGTAAAAATGTACAGCGATGAATCCAGGCGACTCTGCTCGGTCAGCCACAGCTCATCGCTGACCGACACCTTGCCGGTATCCACCGCCATCAAGCGTTTCAACACCGACTCCGGTACGGCTCCCGGCGCTTCGCCCACGGTAAACAGGCGCTCGACCAGCGGCGTGGCACGCTGCGGCACGTAAATCAGGTTGACCTGGTTGGCCTGCAAGTAATCAAGCATGCGTCGGGTCAGCCACAGGCTCCAGATATTGCCTGCTTCACCGAGGGTGATATGCACTTCTTCGGCCGGCACTTCATTGAGATTGCCCACAGGCGGCGTCTTATGGCTGACGGTGGACAGGCCGAGGCTCTTCAACAGCGTCTGGCGGCTGACGAAAAAACTCTGTGCGTCGGAAATCGCCTCGTTCATATAACTGCGCCGCAGCGAAATTTCCTCGCTGAATGCCGCACGCAGATAACTGTAAGCCCCCACATAAACGCCGAGCACCAACGCAAAGGCAAACAAACGCAACAACTTGCGGGCTGCCTTGGGCGTCGAGAAGGTTGAATCGAGGGGTTGCAGGAAATGTTTGAGTTTCATCGCCCAAAGGTTAGGGATGAGCAGGAGCCGGGTGAATAAGACGGATCTCAAAGGCCGGCGCCGCGATGGGATGGAACTCAGGCGTAATCCGCTGTTCTAGACTCCTTCGTGGCCGCCTCGTTAGGATCGGCGGCTCGTCTTTCCCTCCTGCACAGAGCGATCCATGTCTATCCAGCAAACACCCGGGCACGTATTGCCCGCGCGCAGCGCCGCCAAAATGGAAGCCGCCATGGCCGTGGGCGCTTTCGCGATCGGTACCGGCGAATTCGCGATCATGGGCCTGATGCCCGACATCGCCCAGAACCTGGGGTTGAGCGAACCTCAGGTCGGCCACGCCATCAGCGCCTATGCGCTGGGCGTGATGGTCGGCGCGCCGCTGCTGGCGATCCTCGGCGCCAAGCTGCTGCGCAAACATATGTTGTTGCTGTTGATGGGCTTGTACGCGCTGGGCAACTTCGCCACGGCATTCACGCCCACCTTCGGTTCGCTGGTGGCGTTCCGCTTTATCAGTGGCCTGCCCCACGGCGCCTATTTCGGCATCGCCGCCGTAGTCGCCTCCAGCATGGTGCCGAACGACAAACGCGCCGGTGCCGTCGCCCGCGTCATGATGGGCCTGACCTTGGCCATGCTGCTCGGCAACCCTATCGCCACCTTCCTCGGCCAACACCTGGGCTGGCGCTCGGCGTTCGCGCTGGTCAGCGTGATTGCGCTGTGCACCATCGCCCTCGTCTGGCAATTCGTGCCGCACCGCCATGACGAAGAACGCAGCGACCCACGCAAGGAACTGCGTGCCTTCACCAAACCCCAGGTGTGGATGGCACTGTCCATCGGCGCAATCGGGTTTGCCGGGATGTTCTGCGTGTTCAGCTACCTGGCACCGACCATGCTCGAAGTGACCAAAGTCTCGCCACAGTGGATTCCCTTTGGCCTCGCCGCGTTTGGCGTGGGCGGGATCATCGGCAATATCGCCGGCGGCAAGCTGTTTGATCGCATGCAGTTTCGCGCGGTGGGTTGGATCCTGGTGTGGTCGATTGGCGTATTGCTGTTCTTTCCGTTCGCAGCGGCATCGCTGTGGGGCGTACTGCTGAGCATGGGCCTGGTCGGCACCATGGTGGCGTTGGCTGCACCGTTGCAGATCCGCCTGATGGACATCGCCCACGAAGCGCCAAGCCTGGCGGCAGCATCCAACCACGCGGCATTCAACCTGGCGAACGCGCTGGGCCCGTGGTTTGGCGGCATGGCGATCACGGCCGGGTTGGGCTGGACCAGCACCGGCTATATCGGCGCAGTCACAGCGTTGGCCGGGTTGGGGATCTATCTGATTGCACGACGGATGAAAGGCGGGGAATAAACGAATAGAACTCCTTGAAATCAGGCATCAACGCCAGGAAACGCTCAGATAACCCTACGTGAAAAATATTTCATTTCCAGACAGGTTACGTTCAGGTTGGATCCAATAGATCGTGCATGTAACATGTCTGTAATACTTTTCCGAATGACAAGGATGTGTTTTGAGCTTTCCCGATAGAAATGTGCTTGAGAATTTTCCCGCAACGCTCAATCACGGCAACGCGACGGTGTTCACCACACACACCAGCGACGACGGAGTCCACCAAGCGATTCAGGACCTGATCGACACTCGCCATCAACTCAAAAACCGCATCAGCGCGCCGTTGAAAGGCATGGAGAACGATCTGTTCGCCAAGTCCCAGCCGTTGGACAGCCTGCGTCCTAAACTGCGCGTCACCTTCGGACGCTCCAAACGCGACGGCACATTCGACTGGCCCGTTGAGGAAGTCATCAACACCCTGGGCGCGCAGAAGCGCGGCGCACCGGTCGCCGGACTGCGTGGTTTCGGTTACAGAAAATCTGCGCTTGGCCTAATCCAGGAATTCTTCATCTTCACCGAGATGCTCGACGGTTACCTCAGCGGCCTGGAATGGCTCAAGCAGGAACGCGGCGTCCTAAGCCTGATCACCGCGTCATTCAAATTGCTGCGCGCCCTGCACAGCAAACACATCATCCACATGGACTTCTGGGCCAACAATGTGATGGTCGACCCGCAGCACCCCACGTGCGCCAAGGCGATTGACCTGGAGAACTGCTTCCTCACCCAGACTGACTACCTCACCGAAGTGCTGGCCTTTCAATTCGGCTTCTATTATCGACGCGAGGTCTTCCGCTTTGTGATCGAGCAGGATTACGACCGCATGGTGATGGAAGAACTGGTCAACTATCCCGGTATCGACCGTGCGCGCTTTGACGAGATGTACACACTCAGCAAGCACGAAAACATCAGCCGCCGGGCACGGCGTGAGATTTTCCATAAAGGCACTGTCGAAGTGGGCTGACACAGCCCTGCCTGTAGTAGCAGGCTTGCACAGGGCCGGGCGAGAACGTGTGGGAAATTTCCTGAGGGATTTAGCGGTCTGAGCTGCACAGCCGCCTCAATCTGTATTTACTGAATTCCCAACTCTGTCGAAGGGCCCACTGTGAAATTCATTTGCGCATTCACGCTTCTATTGCTCGCCCAGGCTGCCTATGCGGCCGATTCCCCCGCGAACCCTGATCCCTACGGCGGCCCTGATAAACGCCCAGAGAACAGTGAAAATGTCACAACGTACTTGAACGAAGATGGCTCCTCCACCACCTCGGCAGTGATGGTTTATGGCGATGGCCATAAGGAACACTGCATTATCCAAATGGCACCGCCTGCAGCGACACATCGGCTACCGAAAGTCACCAGCAAGACGTGTAAAAGGATTCACTCGTACTTTAAATAGCGGGCTCGCTGACAACGCTCAGCTTGGTAAAGGCAAGCCAGGCGCTGCGGGTTGGGTCATGCCTGGCCGACAGCTGAGATACATCCCTGATAATCTGCGCGCCATTCGCCTCGTTGGCTCAGATTTCCATGTTGTTACAAATCGCTCTACTTACCCGCCGTTTTTCCGTTGTTCTGATGATGGATTGGAATTACTAATCCTACAGGCCTTGCATTACGTGCATCACAGAGCAGCAATTAAAATCGGGTACCACATTCGTACCATCGGCGCATGAACATTGGCTGGCTTCCTCTTCCATTCACCTAGCCGTGATGGCATCTTGCCTATTTGTGATAGATCTGTAGCGGCGAAATTGGCCCTTTGGAGCCTATCAAGGATTAAATCGGCCACACCACAACAACTCGAATGGATTCATTAGCAATGAAAATGCTTGAAGATATAATTTCTTCCATCACTGGAAACACTAAAACGAGAATTCACGACCCACTAATCGGTGCATTCTTAATTTCCTGGATCACTTGCAACTGGAATCATCTAGCAATTTTAATATGGGGCGAAGGAAAATTATCGGATAGGGTTAATATATTTCATCTTTTTCTATCCGAGAGCAGATTTTTTGAATTAAATACGCTGTTCTTCATTCCCGCGCTTTTAACTACCTTCTATCTTTTTGCGCTTCCTTGGATATCACTCCTGTCAAAATCATCACTAGAGTTTGTCAACAGCAAATTACACAACCAAGCAGTCCATGCAGAACTTAATCAAATAAACTCTCAAAAACAACTCGATGAAGTCAAACTATTATCAAATCCAAACAAACCTTTTTTAGAGGAAAGCGTCAAGCTTAGCTTGAAACGCAGGTTCGAAATTATTGAAAATATTAAAGAACGGAGAATTCGGCTTGCAGCTAAAGCCGCCGCAGCAAAGTCTTCATCGGAAGAAGCCGCGGCCAGAGCGGCAGAAATGGCAAGCAAAGCGAAAATCACTCAGTTAGAAGAGGCTAATAAAACTCGTCAAATAGATTTAGAGCTCAGTCGATTTCAGGTGGAGAGTACAAGATTGAGAGCCCTGCAGGAGTCTCACCGATTCCCCTCGGCATATTTATATATGTCAATGCTTGAAAGCGCCATGAAACTAGACAAAATCTACTTATCTTTAACTACATCAGCAGAAATAGTTGCAGCCATATTCAACTACGAAAACTTTGAAGAGCTAATTAGAGATCAAAGCTTTAACAACGAAGACCTTTCGAAAGTCGAATATTTACTTTGCGACCAAAAGAACTTTGCACTGAAACTGCAGGACATTATAGCTGAAGAACCGACTAAGAATGACGCTCTAACTTCGGACGCTATTTTTGAATATACCAAGCGAATGCTCGATAAATTATCAATAGAATTCGTAACCATTGAAAGCATGGCAGAAAAATGCGTTGATTTTTTTGAAACCAACAAAGATGAACTACTTGCAAACGACGAACTCTCTTCGGAAATTTCAATTTCAAATACAGTCTACGAAGAGATTGAGCTCGAAGACATAGAATTCATAACACATTCAAAAGGTATTACTTCCCTCATCAACGCAATGGCTCGCGGCACGCATTATAAACACGAAGGTGGTCAAGGCCAAAATTTACGAATTTCAGCGGAGGTTAAAAGCGAAGCTGTTGTTGGCAAGAATGCACTGGGAGTTCTCAGCTTTGGAAGCATAGCCGGCAAGTTAGTTGATAGCTATGCAGAAGAGTATTAAGATCCTTTCTCCGATGCAGGGGGAAAACGACTATATGCCTCTAAATTCCAGGTATTAAGGGATGAACATATCAACGCTGCACACCCGATACAAGAAGATTTACGCAGCGAATGTGCTGCGTTTTTTTCGGGTCAAGATTCAATTCGTACAATGGCGAATGCGTCATGGTTTCAAGCTAATGACGCTTTGCTTGCTGGCCGCAGCGCTTTTTACTGTGTTATTGACGCCACACCTGCAGCGCATGACCGGAGACTACTTCAGTCATGAAGACAATTTCGCCGCACTGAGGTCCCTACTTGGCGGCACAGGCGCAGCGCTGATCGGTGCAGCAGCTATTGCATTCTCCCTCATCGTTTTCGCGATGCAAACCAATGTCGAGCGCATGCCACATGGTTTGTTCACGCAACTGAGCTCCGACAAAAGGTTGCTCAGTTCGTTTCTCGGATCATTCCTAAGCGCAATAGCCGTCGCTGGGATGTCACTTATCCCAGATGGAAGCTGGGGCGTTCCCGCAATAGTTGCTGCTATTTGGGGGATCACGCTGATAGTACTGTTGTTTCTGTTTGCATACCGGCGAGCGCTCCAACTCATCAATCCGATCGAGCAACTCGCCATAATGTCGATGACAGCCCAACAGGACTTGCAAAGATGGAGCAGGCTGGCAGATAACGCTGCTCTCCTTTTGGCGGAACTGCTGCCCTCTCCCATCGTTGCAGCTGGAGCGGAACTACCTTTAAACACCGCCAAGGCCAAGTTCTACAAAATCAACTCCAATTGGAATAACAAAGCCAGACAGGCAATCCCTTACGCGATTTCTTACGCCAAGCGCTTCGCGGAACAGGGCGACTATGAGGTAACGGATCATGCCTTCTTGCACCTAAAACTTATAAATACAGCCTATTGCGAAGCGAAACACGGCACCTTCGCCGGAAGCAATCCCCTCTTCGATATACATGGCACCACCGACGGTTTCATCAATACCTCACTAGAACAACTTAGGCAGACTATGAAAGCCGCATTGGCTAAGGGGGACGAACGATTGGCAGAGAGCACGCTGCGTGCAATTGGAGGGCTCTATGAGGTGTACCTAGAGATTGATTATCGAGGGCCCAACAAAAGTAAGCACCATGCGTTAATTGCGTCTAGCTACATGGTATCGGCTGTTAAGACCATAATCCCGCACAACATGCCTGACCTTATGATGGAAGGCATTCGTCTGATGGGTCGCGCATCGAGAATTGCTCTAGACCACACCAGTCCGACCGAAATTATCAGCATTGCTCAAGCAATCGCTACTCTTTCCTACATCGGCGCTGCAAATCCCAGCCATCAGCCCGTAACACTGACTGCATTCGAGCAGCTCGCAGACCTTACGTACGACCTTTTGATAAAGGGAAAGCACGACATTCACGACCCTATCCTTCAACTGCGTTCGGCTGTAACAGAGGCTGCGAAAATGTTTCTGAATACACCCGATACCCCGCTAAGCTCTATGCACCGTAGCACTCTCGGTCCGTACTTTTCGTGTACTAGCGGTTCTTCATTCCGTGGAAAATTCACCCTACTAGTCAAACAACTGCTGGGGGCTCCTGTAGAAGATGCGCACGCCAGCGAAATTATCGACAATATCGAAACGTGGGCAGAGCAGATCTATATCCCGCAGAAAGAACTCTTACTTATTGCTATAGATAAACGATCGTCCTTTACCTTTGATGCCATCGATTGGGTTATTGGGGTGGCTCAAATGCTAAATGAACTATCGAATGCACCCGCTTGTTCAGAGCACGCTCAGGACAAACTGAGAACGCACGCTGTCTGGCTTGTTTCGACGTTGTCATGGCTACCGGACGAGAGGGAATCCGTAATATTTACTCAAAACCACAATCTCTCCGAAGGCCTTTTTGAGGCAGCGTTGGACGGATATCGACAGAATTTCTTAGCGTTCTACGAGGCATGTAAAGAGCTCTTGATGGGATGGGCAAAGAAGGGTGGAAAATACGAAACAGGTTGGGGAGTTCTCGAGACCACAGTCGAAGCGCTGATCGCCTTAGCGATTGAAGAGGGAACCCCTGAGGCCATGGCTACGCTCAAGATAAAACTCCGTCAAATGCTCGCAAGCGAAGGCGCGCCGTCTCTGGAAATACGTACCCGAGCCGCAACCAATTTGGTGGATAACGCCAATAAATTGAGGCGCGCGAGTGGTTTTTGGTCGATCGATCGTACTCTCGCACGTCAGGACAATGTCACAGTGCGCGAAGCGCTGATTGAGATGGCAGGCATTATCAATGTTGAACAGCCCTGACTAAAGGGAACCACATTGAGGACGTTAACTTACGGTCGCTTATCACCGACGCTGGATCGGAACTGCTAATTCTGCGGGCTTTGCACTCCGGTCATTACTGAGCCGCACAGAAAATCCCGTACCACTTTCGTACCCACCCTCGAAACTGGCTCTTCACACCCATCCGCGCACACCACCACGCTGACGTCGTGCCTCAAGGTTCTGTCGCTCCAACCCCAGCACTACTGACAAGCGCATCCTGGCGGCCACAGCCATGTGAGCAAGAGCATCCGCGCGTGCCGGTTATGATTGCATAGAGAAGCTCGCGCAGGCGCCGCGTGCATAGCGACTGCGTTTTTTGGGTTCGTCATCGGAAAAAGGTAAGAGAAGAAATTTCAGCAACTAAATCGGCCATAGGCCTTTATTTCTGCGGTTTTGAGAATAAAGCGGAAAGGTAATATCTAAGTAATAAACAGATTATATAATTACCTCTTATCAAGGTAATATCAATAAATAATAAAAACCTTTAAAATCAACAACCTGATGAAAAATTACTTGAACTATTACTAAAAATAACTAACCCAAGTAATTCACAACCCCCAATGAATCCGGGGCTCACAGGCAACTGCCCAAATCCACATTTCCTAATTACTTTTTTCCGACGTATTTCCTGAAAACGCTTACAGACATCACCAACCCCCTTCAGTTATTCCGCTACCATCGCAGGATTCCGCAGGTTCTCACCCCTCCCAAAACGCCAAGCAAACGCCCAGCCTGATACGCCTGGAGTGGTCCGCGGGCGCGCAGAAAAAACGACCCATTTAGCCCGCAGGCGAGGTGGGGGGACGACGGCGCGCGCCAAGTGCCACTCGAATAACACAATCGTGATGGCTAAGAAAAATCAAAGCGTCCACAACCGAGCGGTGAGTGCTTTGAATGGGATTTCAGTTTCAGTTGCACACCTGCTAGTGGCACATCAGAATCAGTTCTTTTTCAACAAGGATGTCAAAATGCAGGACATACCAGCACCTCCTCTGAGCTCCGGATCCCGATGGCTACGTTGGGATCCACACGTGCATGCTCCTGGCACCTTGTTCAATGATCAATTCAAAGGTGACTGGGGGGCTTATCTAACGGCTCTCGAAACAGCTACTCCGACCATTAGTAGCATCGCTGTTACTGATTACTACCTACTCGATACCTACCGTACGGTTCAAGAGCACAAATCGAAAGGCAGACTGCCCAATTGCCATCTAGTTTTCCCAAACGTTGAACTACGGCTCAGCGTTGGAACGGCGAAATCTTGGGTAAATGTTCACTTACTTGTAAGCCCCGAACAGGCGAATCATGTAAGCGAAATCGAACGATTCCTTTCCGGACTAACATTTAAAGCCCATCAGGATGAGTTCAGGTGTAATCCAGCAGATCTCACTCGTCTCGGATACAGAGCCAACGCAGAGATAGTGGACGATCGCACCGCACTGAAACACGGAGCGGAACAATTTAAAGTTTCGTTTGATGAGCTAAAGTCAAAGTACGAAGCCAGCGCTTGGGCGCAAAACAATGTTCTTGTCGCAATCGCCGCTAAGCAAAATGATGGTACATCCGCATTGCGTGACAGTGCGGATGAGACTCTTCGGCAGGAACTGGAGCGTTTCGCTCACATAATGTTCGCAGCCAACCCCAACCAACGAGAGTTCTGGTTGGGTCGAAAAGGTCTTTCCCAAGAAGTCATAAAAGAGCGTTATAACGGCCTGAAACCTTGCCTGCATGGCTGCGACGCGCATAGCGTTCCCAAGACAGGTATACCTGATGGCGACCGCTTTAGCTGGGTCAAGGGTGCCCCAACGTTTGATACGTTACGTCAAGCATGTATAGATCCTGAGGGACGTGCATTTGTGGGTGAAGAACCGCCACCGTCAGCAATGTCTTCGGAAACCCTCTCTCGAATTTCTATCAACAATGCACCATGGTTGAAGACACCCTATATCAATCTAAACCCAGGGCTGATCGCGATTATTGGTGCGAGAGGATCAGGAAAAACAGCATTAGCCGACATGATTGCTGCCGCATGTGATGCGCATGCAGGGCATGTCACGAAACAATCATTTCTTGTGAGAGCACGAGAACATCTTGAAGGTGGTTCCGCTGATATAACATGGCAAAACGGCGATGTAGAAAGTAGGGACTTCACGGAAGCACTTCAGCTTAAAAGTGAATCTTACCCGCGAGCCCGATACCTATCTCAACAATTTGTAGAGCAACTTTGTTCATCTGACGGCATGACAGATGGTCTACTATCTGAAGTTGAACGTGTTATTTTCGACTCCCACACTGTCACTGAAAGAGAAGGAGCTGTGAATTTTGCAGACCTTCGCGAAATAAAATCTTCTCGACATGTGCAAGCCAGAAAACACGGTGAAGAATCACTTTCCATTCTTTCCGAGCGTATCAGCATAGAGCTTGAAAAACGTAGTCTTGTTGAGACACTCAAGACCCAAACTCAAGAAAAAGAGCAGCTTTTAAATCGTTTGATCGAGGACAGATCGAAACTTGTTGCCAAGGGCTCACAGCATCGCGCATTAAGATTAGAAGAGTTAAGCAAAGCGGCTGAAACAGTCGGAGGCTATGTTCGCTATTACACAAACCAAGAAAACCAAATATTGCTCATGCAGGACGAAGTTTCAAACGTACGCAACATTATTGCCCCTGAAGATTTACGAAAAATCAAAGAGCGGCATGCGGCGAGCAAAATGGGAGAGGAAGAATGGAAAATCTTCTTTAGAGACTACAAAGGAAACGTCGATGAAGTATTAGAAAAAATGCTCACCACTGCACAATATAATAAAAACTGGTGGATAGGAACGCCTCCACCGCCGAGCGACGATCCCTCAGTGCAGTTCGTTGTCGATAATGCAGAATTATTGAAGTTACCACTCGCACAAATTCAAGCTGAAATCCGGCGCCTACAACAACAAATCAGCATTGACAAGGAAACATCTACCCGTTTTACAGCAGCTTCAACGAAGATTACGGCAGAAACCGAACTTCTGCGCGCAATTAAGGAGAAGCTAGCCGACTATGAAGGAGCGGCCCTTCGTCTCGAAAGTTTAGTACGAGATAGGGAAACAGCCTACCAGCAGGTGTTTGCTGCAATTCTTTCTGGACAGCAGATATTAGCTGAACTATACGCCCCGATTAGAGCCAAGCTTGAAATGGCATCTGGCACGTTGAAAAAACTTTCATTTTCTATCACGCGCACGGTGGATATTGACTCTTGGGCAACTGACGGCGAAGCGCTTTTAAATCTGACAAAAAAGGGTCCTTTTCGAGGGAAAGGTACCCTCAGAGAAATTGTTGGTGCTTATTTTCAAAAGCCATGGATGGAAGGCAATGAACTAGAAGTATTAGAAGCGATGCGCGCATTTAAGGACGCTTTTCAAAAAGATTTTCAAGCTCATTCCCCTGTAGTCTCAACGGACCCAGCTGAATACCGACGTTGGACAAAGAAACTTGCTCAATGGTTATATGGAACAGACCATATAAACATCCAATATGCAGTCAATTACGACGGAATAGATATTCAGAAGCTCTCTCCTGGAACACGTGGAATCGTGCTACTACTTCTTTACCTATCTCTTGACAACTCAGACACCAGACCTCTAATAATTGACCAGCCCGAAGAAAACTTGGATCCCAAGTCAATTTACGATGATTTAGTATCACTATTCTTAGCAGCTAAGACTTCACGCCAAGTAATAATGGTAACGCACAATGCGAATCTCGTAATAAATACCGATGCTGATCAAATCATCGTGGCGAGCTCCGGCCCGCACGCATCGGGTGGCTTACCTCCCATCACCTATGTGTCAGGGGGGTTAGAAGACAAGAAAATTAGAGAGATGGTGTGCGAAATACTTGAAGGGGGAGAAACGGCATTTAAAGAAAGAGCTCGCAGGCTCCGAGTGCGTCTATCGCGCTGACTGTGGCTCATTGGACTTCAATGACGCTACCTGTACGAGCAACAAGCTGGTGTCGAAAGCACCAGCTTATTGTTTTTATTACACGGCAGAACGTTTTATGACTCCCCTGTAATTTCATAGGGTTTGAAGCGTACAACCTCCTCCCCAAGCCAGTCATTCACCTGCGCCATACGCGCCTGAATCGGCTCCAGTTCATTGGCCGCATAAATCTGCGCAGCTTCCCTAATCGACCCAAACCCACCAGCGTTCTGCGGCACGATGCCCATCAATTGCGGCGGAATGCGCAAGCTGGCCAGCACGTCGTCGCGGGTCTGGTTTTTGATCGAGTTGAACTCGTCCTTCGCCGTCACTTCACTGACCGGGATGATCTGCAACCCGTCCTTTTTGCCGTTCGGCGAATACACGAACAAATTGCGGAAGTTGCCAGGCCCCTTGGAGTCCTTCAGCGCCTTACGCAGTGAATCGACGTCCGCTTCGTTCTGCGCGGCGTCGGTCATGTACCCGATCCCGAGTGGGTGCGGCCAACCGTGCCTGTTCCAGATCCCGAGTGGGCTCGGCCAACTGTGCCTGTCCCAGATCCCGAGTGGTTTCCGCCAATGATTTCAGCGCCTAATCCGGCGTGGGTTGCGGGTGAGGAATCAGAGTCTCAATCTGAGCCTGAAACTATTCAGATTATTGATCCTGATGCTGTCCAGCCAACGATTAATGTGCCTGATCCTGACGCTGTCCAGCCAATGATTGAAGTGCCGGATGAGCAAGCCTCGGCCCCGCTCATTACCCTGCCTAACCCCGCGTGCTTGCTTCCACCCGAGTCTGAGCTTGTCGACGTATCGCAGGATGCCGATTTCCATCTTGCCGATCGCTTCGAGCGTGGCCTTTTTGGTTTTGCCTAGCGGGCGGGCCTTCTCCACTTCCACCAGGTACTGATCGATCATGTCTTTGACGGTGACGCCCTTACGGCTCGCCCGCTCGATCGCACCAGGTTCATCCAACTCCGATTCACGCTTGCGCGTCCACGCTTGGGCAGCCTGTTTCCGGGCGAAGGTCTGGCTCTCTTGGTAGACTTGTACTCCGTCACGTTTGATGCGGATTTGAGCCGTGTAGCTCACAGTCCCATCCGCCAGTTTTCTTGCCCTGATAGTCGCCATATCGAAAGTGGTACGCGTCTGTTTTGAGGTGGTACATCGTACCACCGAGCCTCCAAAAACGCCTGAAAACGCCCTAAAACTCGTCAAGAACACGTTGAGTAAAATGCTAGATAAACAAAGCTTTAGCCCAGCAGAATCAAGCCCCGCACTGTCTCGGCGCTTTAGCGTTGCACCCATGATGGATTGGACCGACCGCCACTGCCGGTTCTTCCTGCGCCTGCTCTCCAAACACGCCCTGCTCTACACCGAAATGGTCACCACTGGGGCGATCCTCCATGGCGACCATGAGCGTTTCCTGCGTCACAGCGAGGCCGAGCACCCGCTTGCGCTGCAATTGGGCGGTAGCGTTCCGGCGGATCTGGCGGCCTGTGCGCGCATGGCCGAGGCCGCCGGTTACGACGAAGTGAACTTGAACGTCGGCTGCCCCAGCGATCGGGTGCAGAACAATATGATTGGCGCGATCCTGATGGCTCATCCGGCGCTGGTGGCCGATTGTGTGAAGGCGATGCGTGATGCGGTGTCGATTCCGGTGACGGTGAAGCACCGTATCGGGATCAATGGCCGGGACAGTTATGCGCAGTTGTGTGATTTCGTCGGGACGGTGAAGGACGCCGGTTGCACCAGTTTCACCGTGCATGCGCGGATTGCGATTCTGGAGGGGTTATCGCCTAAGGAGAATCGGGACATTCCGCCCTTGCGCTATGACGTGGCGGCGCAGTTGAAGCAGGACTTCCCTGAGTTGGAGATTGTGCTCAACGGGGGCATCAAGACGCTGGAGCAGTGCCATGAGCACTTGCAGACGTTTGATGGCGTGATGTTGGGGCGGGAGGCTTATCACAATCCGTATTTGCTGGCGGAGGTGGATCAGCAGTTGTTTGGCAGTGCACAGCCAGTGATCAGTCGAGCGGACGCGTTGGCGCAGTTGCGGCCTTACATTGCTGAGCATTTGGCCGGTGGCGGGACGATGCATCATATTACGCGGCATGTGCTGGGACTGGGCACTGGGTTCCCCGGGGCACGCAAGTTCAGGCAGTTGCTGTCGGTGGATATTCATAAGGCCGCGGATCCGTTGGCATTGTTGGATCAGGCTGGGGCTTTGTTGGAAGGGCGTTGATTGGGTGGCTTCCAGGGGAGTCCGTTGATTATTGGCTGAGCTGGCACACCGTCATCGGGGGCAAGCCCCCTCCCACATTTGGTGCGGTGTGTGCCGGGGAAGGCATCAGTAGGCATGAAGGCGATATCCAAGTGTCATCGGGCAGTTGGGTTGAACCTGCTGGCGAATTTGCCCTCCTATTTAGCACCACGGCCGGTCATTCAAACGGCTGTTTTCAGGTTGTTGCCCTCGCAAACGATCGAACGCATTTGCGCCCTTGAGCGCCTCTCGGCGCTCGGGTAATGTCATCAGACCCATAGGACAGAGCACGCTCATGACTTCCAAGCTGGAACAACTCAAGCAATTCACCACTGTCGTAGCCGATACCGGCGATTTTTCCACCCTCGCCAAGCTCAAGCCGCAGGATGCAACCACCAACCCTTCCCTACTGCTCAAGGCCGCGTCGATTCCGGGCTATGCCAAGCTGCTGGACGAGTGCGTGCAGGACTGCAACGGTGATGTGGGCCTGGCCAGCGACCGTTTTGCGGTCGCGGTGGGGCAAGAGATTCTTAAAGTTGTGCCGGGCCGCATTTCCACCGAAGTGGATGCCCGCCTGTCGTTCGACGAGGCCGCCATTCTCAAGCGTGCGCACCGTCTGATCGACCTGTACGAAAAAGCCGGCGTTGGCCGCGACCGTGTACTGGTCAAGATCGCCTCTACCTGGGAAGGCATCCGCGCGGCAGAGAAGCTGGAGAAAGAAGGGATTCAGACCAACCTGACACTGTTGTTCTCCTTTGCCCAGGCTGTGGCGTGTGCTGAGGCAGGGGTATTCCTGATTTCGCCGTTCGTGGGCCGCATATACGATTGGTACAAGAAGGCCAACGGTAACGACTACACCGGCTCCGATGATCCGGGCGTGCAGTCGGTTACGCGCATCTACAACTACTACAAGGCTAATGGTTATAAAACGGTAGTGATGGGTGCGAGCTTCCGTAACCTGAGCCAGATTGAAGAATTGGCCGGGTGTGATCGCCTGACCATCAGCCCGGACCTGCTGGAGAAGCTGGCGGCGGATGAAGGCAAGCTGGAGCGTAAGCTGTCGCCTGGCCATGCCGGTGAAGCGCGAGTGCATATGACTGAAGCGCAGTTCCGTTGGGAGTCCAACGAAGATGCGATGGCGACTGAGAAGCTGGCGGAGGGCATTCGTCAGTTTGCCCGTGACCAGGAAAAACTTGAGGCGCTGTTGTCCGCCAAGCTGTAAACAGCGGGGACGGCAAAAAGGGCGGTACCTGTGAGGGTACCGCCCTTTTTTTGTGTCTCAAACCGATCTCAGTTCAACTGCGGGAGCGGCTGCTCCCGATAGCGGTGAGCCAGTTGTGAATGTACTGACTGACACTGCGCTATCGGGGCTCCTCCGACATTTGGAATGTATTCGACAGAAGGATCAGTGACGCTCGAGGGCGTTGACGAGGTCGTGAAACGCTTCGCGATTGGACTCATTGAGGCCCATCAGGATCTTGTGCGCTTCCAGCACCTTAACCCGCACCATTTCTTCGGACTGATCCTGGGACGGCAGGTCGGTAAGACATTCCGGGCAAGGAATCGGACGATCAACGATGTTGAACACCTGATCAAACCCCATGGACTGCAGCAGCCGGGTGATGTCTTCGTGGGTGGTGACGACGGTCGGCAACAGGCCAACCTTCTGCCGAGACAGAATGGACAACTTGGCTAATAGCCCAAGGGTGGTGCTGTCAATGCTGCGAGTTTCAGTCAGATCGATCACGATCGCCGAGAAGTTCAGCGCAGTGAAGATCCGCTCAATCGTCGCATCCAGCGCCGAACATAAGGTCAGGCGCACTTCACCGACAAACTTCAGGACGAAGGTCCCGTCTTGCTCAGCGAATTGGATTCTTCCGGTACTCATCAAAGATTCCTGCTCAACACCAATAGGGCGATATCATCCGGCATCTCCGCTAGCGTGGCCAATCCAAAAACCTGCCGCAGGCCATCCAGGCTGCCGCCAGCTGCCTTGACCCGTTGGGGCAAGGCGGCTTCTTTCTCTTTGAGTGTAGGCTCTGGAAGAAGGTCCAGGATGCCATCGGACATCAGCGTCAGGCTGAAGGTCGGCGGCAGTTCCAAAATGTGGTCTTCGTAGGTGGCTTCATTGAACAAGCCGACGGGCAGACCACGCCCTTCCAGGTAACGCACACTGTCTGGAGTGTATAAAACAGGCATCGGCAGGTGACCGCCAATGCTGTAGGTCAAAAGACCGGTTTCTTCATCGATCACGCCGCCTACCATCGTCACGTGCTTGCCCAGCTTGCAGCTGATCAGGCCTCGGTTGATGTGGCCCAGCACCTCGGAGGGAGTGAATTCCGGCAAGGTGCCATTGCGCTTGGATTCAAACAACAGCCGTGTGGTCATGAATTTCAACAACACGGTGACAAAAGCAGAGGAAGCACCGTGGCCCGAAACGTCGGCCAGATAGAACGCCACACGTCGCTCATCCACACGGAAGTAGTCCACAAAATCACCCGACAGGTACAGCGAAGGGATGATCTGGTGCGCAAACTTGAACTCGTCGATGGTCCATGGGCTGACCGGCAGCATGTTCATCTGTACCTGGCGACCGGCGTTCTGGTCTTCCTGGAGCAGGTTCAGGCTGGCTTCGAGCTCGCGGTTGGCGGTTTCGAGCTTTTCGCGGTAACGCTGGTTCTCGACCAGTAGACGTGCACGATCCAGCGCGCGGCGCACTGAGTGCTCCAGCACCGCAAGGTCTTCCAGGGGTTTGATCAGGTAGTCGGCGGCGCCCAGGCGCAAGGCCTCAACGGCGTCGTTCATCACGCCGGCACCGGACACAACAATCACCGGAGTCTGCGGGGCAAGCTCAGTCACCTGGCGAATCAGCTCCAGGCCGCCCATCTGGGGCATGCGCAAGTCGCAGATCACGAGGTCGGGCTGGTCGCGCTCGAATACCTGGAGACCCTGTTGGCCATTACTGGCCTGCAGGACGCTGAAGCCACTGTCTTCCAAATAGGCCGCGAGACTCGCGCGCACTACTTCGTCGTCATCGATTATCAGCAGCGTGGCACTGGTTTTTTGCATGTGGGCAAACGGCGCCAGAATTAGGTTGGCGTAGGCAACTCGGCAATGGCCGGGGTCACACTACTGGATTCGCTTTCTAGCCTCTCTGTCCTACAAAAGCGTAGGCGTTTTGCCCACGCACAACTGTAAAGCAGAGGTGCCCTTCTAAGGCGCAGACGGTACTCCCATCCGCCAGGTGTTTCAAGCTCATGCCGATGGTCGCCAGGCGTCTTTACATCGCAAATCACCGGGAGTTATAAGAACAGCCACGACCACAACACAAAGTAAGGATGGAACCCATGAGCGAACACGAGCGCGACTACGCCGAGAAACGCGATTTCATCCGCATGCGAGTGGATGCCGATGTGTCTTTGATCCACGAAGGCCAAGAGATTGCCGGGGTTTGCGTGGATCTTTCCAGCTCCGGAATGCAAGTGCAGGCACCGCGCCAGTTCAACGTAGGAGACCTGCTGACCGTGCGCATTGATTCAGAACATGCGGCCCTTAAAGGCCTGGAGGCAGATACCAAAGTGGTGTGGGCCAAAACGGTGGGCAATGATCAGCAATTGGGCCTCAGCATCCTGAAAATGCGCTGAAACCCGCGCACAAAAAAGGCGATCACTCAGGATCGCCTTTTTTCATTTCAAACGATCACCTCTTAAAAGTCGTCGACGACCTTGCCATCTTTGACCTTGAACTCACGGTTCTGCAGGTAGGCGTTACGAATGAAGGTGTATTTGTCGCCGGTGATCAGCTTCTCACTGTCGAGCAAGCTGGCACGGGCGTCGACGATGCCAAGGCCCATGACGCTGTTGCGCAGGGACACATCATCCATATAGCGATAAGGCTGGGTGTAGCTGTCGACGTACTTGGACGGCGCATCACGCAGGGTGCTTGGACCCAGCAGAGGGATCATCACGTACGGACCGCTGCCAACGCCCCAGTAGCCGAGTGTCTGGCCGAAGTCTTCATCGCTGCGTTGCAGCCCCATTTTGGTGCCTACGTCGATGAAGCCCAGCACACCAAACGTGGTGTTAACCAGCAAACGGGCAGTATCGACACCTGCATTGTGAGGTTTGAGCTGCAGCACATTGTTGGCCAGGTTGCCGACGTCGCCGATGTTGCGGAAGAAGTTGTGGATACCGTCTTCAACAAATTGCGGAGTGATCCATTGATAGCCTTGGGCCAATGGCTTGAGGGCATAGGTATCAACAGTGTCGTTGAAGGTAAAGATCGGGCGGTTGACGCTTTCCCATGGATCATCTTCCGACGCAGCTTGCACAGCGAACGGGGCCAGCAGAACGGTGGCACACACCGACAGCTGAGCGAAGTAGTGGCTCCAGCGCATAGCTTTTGCTCCTTGAATGGTCTGTCATGGGCGCTATGCCCTGAATAAGGTAGCCAGTATATGACGGAAGTGCCCAATTAGGCAGCCGCCGGGAAAACTCATACCGCAAATGGACAAAATTCCTACAATTGAGCCAACTGTCATCGGACTGTCATCCTGCCTCGATAGCGTCACAGCTATTTCAGGGATGTCGACATGCCTCAAGCCGAGATTGCAATCACCAGCGCACCCGCCTTGACCGCCGTGCTGTTTGGCCTGAGTGGCTGCCTAGTGGATTTTGGCTCACAGGCGCGCACCGACTCTCCTTCCCCGGATTCACAAGCCACGCCGGGCGCCCTGAAAATCCTGCGCAACCTCAAAGAGCTGGGCGTGCCCTGCGCTTGGCTGGATGAGCTGCCGCCTGCGGTGACCACTCCTTTGGCCGCCACCTTGCCCACCTGGCTCAAAGCAGCCTCGCCCTCCTCCATCCGCTGGCCCGCCCCCCACGCGTGCTGGCAAGCGCTGATGGAATTGAATATCGAACGCCTTGAAGGCTGCGTCCTGGTCAGCGGCGAGCCGCGCTTGTTGCAATCGGGACTTAACGCCGGGCTGTGGACCATCGGCCTGGCCTCCTGCGGTTCGCTGTGTGGCTTAGCGCCCGAGCAATGGCAGGCACTGAGCGACAAGGAACGCGAACACAAGCGCGGCAAGGCCACCGTGACGCTGTATGGGCTGGGAGTGCATTCTGTGATCGATCACTTAGGCGAACTCGGCACCTGCCTGGCAGACATCAGCCGGCGCCAGCTCAAAGGCGAGAAGCCCTGATCGAGATCATGCACAGTCGGCGCCGGTGGATTAATCTACAGTTCATCCCGTAGACCTTTCTCAGCGTGCCGTGGTCTATGCCAGTGCCTATCGATAAAAGGAAGAACGTCATGCCTGATCGCAAAAAACTGGAAGAACAGGTCAATATCCTGCGCGGGCAATTGGAGCAGGAGCCACCGCTATCGGAAGAAAAACGTGAAGCGCTGGAAGGGTTGATTGCCAAATTCGAAGTGCAACTTGAATTGGAACCGGCCACCCAGACACCGAGCATCGCCGATGATGTGAACCGTGCAGTGGAAGGTTTTGAACTGGACCATCCGGGCATTGCCGGGACACTGCGCAATATCGTGATCACCCTGGGCAACATCGGCATTTAACCCGAACCCAAGCCAGACACAGAACCAGAATGTGGGAGGGGGCTTGCCCCCGATTGCGGAGTGTCAGTCACCGAACCTGTGCCTGAACCTCTGCTATCGGGAGCAAGCCCCCTCCCACATTTGTTTTACTGGCGGGCCAGGCGCACGTTCTGGAACGCCACATCCTCGGTACTGCGATAAGGGTTGATATCCAACCCGCCGCGCCGCACATAGCGCGCATACACCGTCAATTTCTCCGGCTTCAGCAGGCGCTGCAGGTCGAGGAAGATGCGCTCCACACACTGCTCATGGAAGTCCGAGTGCTGGCGAAAGCTCACGATGTATTCCAACAGGCTGGCGTGATCCAACGCTTGACCACGGTACTCCACCACTACGCTGCCCCAGTCCGGCTGACTGGTAACCGGGCAATTGGACTTGAGCAGGTGGCTGTGCACGCTCTCCTCGACAATCCGCGAGTCGTCGCAACGCAACAACTCGGGGCGCGGATGTTCGTAGCTGCTGACGTTAATATCCAGATCGTCAATGCATACGCCCGGCAGTGCCATCACACCCTCGGCCTCGATCTCTGCAAGCCTGCGGATGCGTACGGTCACTGGTTTGCCGGCGGCAGCACTCAGGTCAGCGCGCAGTGTCGACTCAAGGCTTTGCGTATCGGCAAAGGCGGTCTGGTTCAGCGAGTTGAGGTACAGCTTGAATGACTTGGACTCGATGATATTCGGCGAGTCGGCCGGGATACTGAACTCACCAATGGCCACCACCGGCTTGCCCGACGGCAACAGCCAGGACAGTTCGAAGCAGTTCCAGAAATCCACGCCCTTGTAAGGCAGGGTCTCGGCACTCAGGCCCAGCTCGGCCCACTTGGCGGCGCGAGGAATCGGGAACAGCAACGAAGGCGTGTACGTGGAGATGTATTCACTGGACTTGCCCAGCGGCGAATGTTCGGCTGCGGGATGCATGGCGGAAACCTGGCTAAATAAACCGCGCCAGTCTACCAGCCTTTGCCCCCGCCCTTAAGAAACGCCTTACTCAACGGTCAGCTTGCCGACCATGCCTGCCTGGTAATGCCCGGGCAGGTTACAGGCGAACTCCAGGCCGGTGGCCTGGGTGAATGTCCACGTCAGCTCAGCAGTTTTACCGGGCTCGACCAGCACACTGTTCGGGTCATCGTGCTTCATTGCACCATGGCCCATGGCGCTGTGGTCCATCTTGCCCATGCCGGTAGACGTGAGCATGCCGCTGGCCTGCATCTGCAACATTTCCTTCTGATGCGCCGCGTGCATCGCCGCGTCACCGAGGTTGAATTCATGCAGCAACTGGCCCTTGTTGACCAGCACGAAGCGCACCGTCTCACCGGCTTTTACATCCAGGGACTTGGGCGCAAAGGCAATATCCTGCAGCGTCACTTCTACGGTGCGCGTGGCCTTGTCAGCCGCCGCTGGTTGACCAAATGCATAGCTGTGGGATGCATCAGCCATTGCATTGAAACTCAACGCCAACAGGCAACCCGCCAACAACTGGGGTGTACGCAACGTCATCTCTCTTCTCCAAAATGTATAACCGGCTTGAGCCGCACTCTAAGATTACGCCGCTGCCAGCCAACTGACTGCTAGATTACAACTTTGTCAGGTTGCGCCCCGCACCTGGTCCCCACGGTATAAAGCCCCCTCGCCACCCGTTGCCAAGAGCTACCCCATGAAATTGCTGATCGTCGAAGACCAACCGAAAACCGGCCACTATCTGCGTCAAGGCCTGGCCGAGGCTGGCTTTACCACCGAACTGGTGGCCGACGGCACCAGCGGCCAGCACCTGGCGCTGACCGGCGATTATGACCTGCTGATCCTGGATGTAATGCTGCCCGGTCGCGACGGTTGGCAAATCCTGCAAGCGGTGCGCAGTGCCGGTCTGGAGATCCCGGTGCTATTTCTGACCGCCCGGGATGCCGTAGAGGACCGCGTGCATGGCCTGGAATTGGGCGCCGACGATTACCTGATCAAACCCTTCGCCTTCTCCGAATTGCTGGCGCGGGTGCGCAGCCTGTTGCGCCGTGGCAGCAGCACGCCCCAGGAAACCGCCCTGCAAGTGGCCGACCTGCGTTTGGACCTGATCCGCCGCCGCGTCGAGCGCGACGGCCAACGTATCGACCTGACCGCCAAGGAGTTTTCTCTACTGGAACTGCTGCTGCGCCGCCAGGGCGAAGTGCTGCCCAAAACGCTGATCGCCTCCCAGGTGTGGGACATGAATTTCGACAGCGACACCAACATCATCGAAGTAGCGATCCGCCGCCTACGCCTCAAAGTCGATGACAACTTCCCTAATAAGCTGATCCACACCGTTCGCGGCATGGGCTATGTGCTGGAGGAGCGGTGCAATTGATCAAGCGCCTGTCCCTCGCCAGCCGCCTGGCACTATTGTTTGCGGCTTGTACGGCAGTGGTGTCGCTGATTGCAGGCGTGCTGTTCAACCAAGCCAGTGAGGCGCACTTTGTCGAGTTGGACCAGCAGCAACTCGACAGCAAACTTGTGGCGTTGCGCAGCACCTTGCAGGGTGTCGACTCACCTCAAGCGTTCAACCAACGCGAGGCGCAACTGCGCGTCGAACTCAATAGACAGCCCGACCTTGCACTGCGCATCACTTCAGCCGGCCAGCGCTGGCTGGACGATGCGCCGAACGTCGCCCTGCCCACCGCGCCCGGCCTGCATAGCCTACAAAATGCCGGCACCGATTACCGCGTCTACAATGCGCCACTGAACGCTGGCCAAGCTGACTCACCGCAACTGAGCCTGATACTCGACATCACCCACCACCAGCACTTCCTGCAACGCATGCAGCGTTTGATCTGGCTCACCGTTGGCCTCTCTGCCCTCGCCACCGCGCTGCTGGGCGCCTGGGCCGCACGCAGCGGCTTGCGCCCATTGCGGCGCATGGGCGAAGTGGCTGCCAGCGTATCGGCCCACTCCTTGACCCAGCGCCTGCCACAGCAACACATGCCGGCGGAACTGGCTGAACTGGCCCAGGCCTTCAACGCCATGCTGGGACGATTGGACGACGCGTTCCAACGCCTGTCGGCCTTCTCCGCCGACATTGCCCATGAACTGCGCACGCCGCTGTCGAACCTGCTGACCCAGACCCAAGTCATCCTCACCCAGCCACGCCCGCTGGAGGATTACCGCGAGGCGCTGCACAGTAATTTGGAAGAGCTGCAATGGATGGCCCAACTGGTCAACGACATGCTGTACCTGGCCAAGGCGGACCACGGTTTGCTGATGCCCAAGCGTGAGCCATTGGCCCTGGCCGATGAAGTGGAGGCGTTGCTGGAGTTCTTTGCGTTGCTGGCCGAGGACGCGCACGTATCGCTGGTACGAGAAGGCAGCGCTCATACAGCCGGGGATCGCGGCATGTTGCGCCGGGCTTTGTCGAACTTGCTGGATAACGCCCTCAGGTTCACCCCGGCAGGCGGCGAAGTGCGGGTAAGAATAACCGAAGGCGCAATGGGCGTGACGCTAGCGGTGGAGAACACCGGTGAAGGCATCCCCGGGGCGTTGCTACCGAGGCTGTTTGATCGGTTCTATCGGGCCGACCCGGCGCGCCATGAAGGCAGCAGCGAACATGCGGGGCTGGGGCTGGCGATTACCCAGTCGATCGTGCGCGCCCATGGGGGGAGGATTTTTTGTGAGTCCGGGGCTGGATGGACGCGGTTTGTGATTGAGCTGCCAGCTGTAGATTGATGCAAGCTGCACCGGCCCTATCGGGGGCAAGCCCCCTCCCACACTTTGATCTATGAATACCTCAAATGTGGGAGAGGGCTTGCCCCCGATAGCGGTCTCAATAATTACGAGTATCTCAGCGCATGCGCCGGTTCAATCTTCGCCGCCCGATACGCCGGATACAGCGTCGCCAAAAAGCTCAACACAAACCCGGCGGTGCAGATCAACACCACATCGCCACCTTGCAGCTCCGAAGGCAGGTTGCTGACGAAGTACACATCCGAACTAAAGATATGCTGCCCGCTCACCCGCTCGACCCAGCCCACCAACTCGCTCACGTTGAGCGCTGCAATCACCCCCAGTACGCCGCCGATCAAGGTACCGACAATGCCGATCACCGTGCCCTGCACCATGAAGATCGCCATGATCTGCCGGGGCGTGGCGCCGATGGTGCGCAGGATCGCGATGTCCGCGCCTTTGTCATTCACTACCATGATCAAGGTGGCGATGATGTTGAACGCGGCCACGGCGACGATCATCAGCAGCAGCAGGCCGATCATGGTCTTTTCCATTTTCATCGCGCTGAACAGGCTGCCCTGGGTGTGGGTCCAGTCATCTGCCTTGTAGGCCGCGCCGAGGCTGGTGGCAATGTCCGTGGACACCTTGGGCGCTGCGTACAAATCTTTAACCGCCAAGCGCACACTCTGCACCTGGTTCGGCTGCCAATGCTGGATTTCCGCCGCGTCGGCCATGTGTATCAAGGCCATGGAACCATCCAACTCGGCGCCGACCTTGAAAATCCCCACCACGTTCAACCGCTGCATACGCGGGGTGATGCCGCCCGGCGCAGTGCTGATTTCCGGAACGATCAGGGTGAGCTTGTCGCCCACGTTCAAGCGGAAACGCCGGGCGGTGATTTCACCGACCACCACGCCGAACTCGCCGGGCTTCAGGTCGTCCAGTTTGCCCTGAACGATGTGCTGGGCCACGATCGACACCTTGCCTTCTTGGGCCGGGTCGACGCCGCTGATCTCGATCGGCTGCATCGCACCCTTGTAGGAGAACATGCCGTCCATCTGCGTGAACGGTACTGCAGCGGTCACTTGCGGATTCTTCATCGCCGCCGCGGCCACCGGCTGCCAATCATCAATCGGCTTCACGCCGACGATGGTGGCGTGGGGCACCATGCCGAGGATGCGCGAGCTCATTTCGCGCTGGAAGCCGTTCATCACCGACAGCACCACGATCATCGCCAACACGCCCAGGGCGAGGCCGATCATCGAGGTCATCGAGATAAACGAAACAAAACGGTTGCGGCGCTTGGCGCGGGTATAGCGCGTGCCGATGAAAATCGATAACGGTCTGAACATTCGCTTGCACCGCCTGAAAAATTAAAAAAGCCCGACGCCAGGCGCCAGGCTTGAAACGGGTCAGATGGCGACCAGATGACCTTCCTGCAGGTGCAGCACGCGGTCCATCTGGCGGGCCATGCTCATGTCATGGGTCACCACCAGGAATGCAGTGCGCATCTGGGTGCTCAGCTCCAGCATCAAATCCTTGATGCCCTGGGCGGTGTGGGAGTCGAGGTTGCCGGTGGGCTCGTCGAGCATCACCAGGCCTGGGTTGTTCACCAGGGCGCGGGCGATTGCCACACGCTGGCGCTCGCCACCGGACAGTTCGGCCGGCTTGTGCTCAAGGCGATGGCCCAAGCCGACACGCTCCAGCAAGGCCTTGGCACGCTGGCGTGCTTCCGGGATTGCGGTCTTGCCGATCAGCAGCGGCATGCAGACGTTTTCCAGTGCGGTGAATTCCGGCAACAAGTGGTGAAACTGGTACACAAAACCCAACGAACGGTTGCGCAACTGGCCACGGGCCTTTTCATTCAAGGCTGACAATTCTTCGCCAGCCAGCCAGACGCTGCCCTGGGACGGCGTGTCGAGGCCGCCCAACAGGTTCAGCAAGGTACTTTTGCCGGAACCGGAACTGCCGACGATCGCCACGCGTTCGCCCGGATGGAGCTCAAGTTGCAGGTTGGACAGCACCACCACTGACTCAGGGCCTTCCTCGTAGGATTTGCCCAGGTTGCGGCAGCTCAGGATTGCTTTTTCACTCATGCCCGATTCACTCATAACGTAAGGCCTGTGCTGGCTGGGTACGTGCCGCGCGCCAGGCTGGATACAGGGTGGCAAGGAAACTCAGGACCAACGCAGCGCCGCCCACCATCAACACGTCCTGGGCCTGAACCTGGGACGGCAAGTAGTCGATGAAGTAGACGTCTGCATTGAGGAACTTGTGGCCGATCACTTTCTCAAGCAAGGCGATGGCTGCGCTGACGTTAAGCGCGGCCAGGATGCCCACGGCGGTGCCGATCAAGGTACCCACCACGCCGATCACGGTGCCCTGCACCATAAAGATCGCCATGATCTGCCCCGGCGTGGCGCCCAGGGTACGCAGGATGGCGATGTCGCCTTTCTTGTCATTTACCACCATCACCAGCGTGGAGATGATGTTGAACGCGGCCACAGCGACGATCAGCAGTAGCAGCAGGCCGATCATGGCTTTTTCCATGCGGATGGCCTGGTACAGGTTGCCGTGGGTACGGGTCCAGTCACGGGCGTAATACTCGGTTTCACCCAAGTGCTGGGCGATATCCCAGGCACCGCGCGGGGCGTCGAACAAATCGCTGAACTTCAGGCGCAGGCCCTGCACCTGATCCGGCTGCCAGCGCTGGAGGCGGGCCAGATCGGTGAGATTGGTCAGCCCGAGGTAGCCGTCGATTTCGCCGGCGCCCACATGGAAGGTGCCGACCACGGTAAAGCGTTTCATGCGCGGAAACATGCCCGCCGGGGTCACGGTGACTTCCGGCGCGACGAAGGTCAGCTTGTCGCCGAGGCCAACGCCGAGCTTGGCTGCGGCCTTGTCGCCGATCACGATGCCGAAATCGCCAGGCGCCAGATCATCGAGTTTGCCCTGCAACATGAACTTGTCGATGATCGACACGTTGCGTTCCTGGGCGGGGTCGATGCCATTGAGCAAGATCTTCTGCACCTTGCCATCATGGGTCAGCAGCCCCTGCATCTGGGTAAACGGCGCAACGGCCACGACCTTGGGGTTCTGCTTGACCTTGGCGGCCAGGTTTTGCCAATCGTTGATCGGCTCGCCCGACTCGATGGTCGCGTGGGGCACCATGCCCAGCACGCGGGTGCGCATCTCATGATCGAAGCCGTTCATCACCGACAGCACCACAATCATCACGACTACGCCCAAGGCGAGCCCGATCATCGAGGTCAAGGAAATGAACGACACAAAATGATTGCGGCGCTTTGCACGGGTATAACGCGTGCCAATAAATACGAAGAGAGGTCTGAACATGTCGGGGCTTGTTCGGAGGAAAAGAAGACGTCCCGGTGGCGGGGTCTGGTAAGCAGCTTTACACTCTGACCATTACCGTTACCTGGGGTTCGCCATGTCGACATTAGATGAAGAAGAGCGCCGCGAATACTACCGTATCGACGACATGATCGCACTCCAAATCAAAAACCTGTCGGCCCCCGAAGCGGCGAGCAAGGAAGTGTTGCTGGATGATTCACCGCTGTTCAACCTGCTCAGCGAATTGCACCTCAGCGAATTCGAAGCCCAGCACCTGCTGCGCCAACTGAGCGAGAAGGACCGCACCCTCGCCGCCTTCCTGCGCGTGCAGAACAAGCGCGTAGACCTGCTCAGCCAGATCATGGCACGCGGCCTGCTCGATGAGGTGGGCGCACCGCAGCCGGTGATCATCTCCGAAGGCGGTATCGACTTCCAACACCCTACCTCACTGGTCACCGGCGCTCACTTGGCCGTCAAGCTGGTGCTGATGCCCCAGGCGCTCGGCCTGCTGTTGCGGGCGCGGGTCACCCATTGCGATCCCAAGGGCGATGGCTTTGACGTGGGTACGGAATTTGAGTCCATGACCGATACCCAACGCCAACTGCTGGCGCGCTACATCCTGCAAAAGCAGGCCCAGGAACGCCGCCTGGCGCGGGAACAAAGCGACGACATCTGAATTCGTATTCACTACGCCAGCCAGCCTGGCGCAAAGGAGCAACTGTGACCCTGATTTACGGCCACCGCGGTGCCAAAGGCGAAGCACCGGAAAACACCCTGACCAGCTTCCAGGAGTGCCTCAAGCACGGTGTACGCCGCTGCGAACTGGATCTGCACCTGTCCATGGACGGCGAGTTGATGGTCATCCACGACCCGACCCTCAAGCGCACCGCTGACCGGCGCGGCAAGGTCGTCGAGTATTCGGCGGCGGACCTTGTGAAGATGGACGCACGCAAAGGCGGCCCAGGCTGGATCAAACCGTGCCCGATCCCGCGTCTGGAAGAGCTGTTCGAGCATTGCGACTTCGATCACTGGCAACTGGAAGTCAAAAGCGCTTCGCGCACCCGCGCCGCGACCACCGTGCTGGCAATCCGTGAGATGGCGGTACGTTTCGGCCTGATGGACAAAGTCACCGTGACTTCAAGCTCGCGGGAAGTATTGAAAGCGGCGGTTGAACTCACCCCGGACCTGTCACGCGGACTGGTCGCCGAATACGCCTGGCTCGACCCGCTGAAGGTCGCGCAAAACTACGGCTGTGAGTATCTGGCATTGAACTGGACGCTGTGCACCCCGGAGCGTCTGGAAAAAGCCCAGCGCCAGGGTTTGCACGTGTCCGTATGGACGGTCAACGAACCTGCGCTGATGCGCAGGCTCGCCGACTTCGGCGTAGATAGCCTGATTACAGACTTTCCCGGTTTGGCCACTGCCACCCTCGGGAATTACTGAAATCGGTCTCCCCGGCCGGCTCAGGCCACCGGCCGGAGCCGCTCAAAAAAGCCGGTTGAGGCCGTCGTAGGCCGCTACCCGATAGGCTTCAGCCATGGTCGGGTAGTTGAACGTCGTGTTCACAAAGTACTTGAGGGTATTTTGCTCGCCCGGCTGGTTCATGATGGCCTGGCCGATGTGCACGATCTCCGACGCCTGGTAGCCGAAGCAATGCACACCGAGCACCTCAAGGGTCTCGCGGTGGAACAGGATCTTCAGCATGCCTTGGGGCTCACCAGCGATCTGCGCACGCGCCATGCTCTTGAAGAACGCCTTGCCGACTTCATAAGGCACCTTGGCCTTGGTCAGTTCGTGCTCGTTCTTGCCGATCGAGCTGATCTCGGGAATCGTGTAGATCCCGGTCGGCACGTCGTTCACGTAGCGCCAGCTGCCGTTGTCGACGATGCTGCCAGCAGCCGAACGGCCCTGGTCATGCGCCGCACTGGCCAGGCTTGGCCAGCCGATTACGTCACCAGCGCCGTAGATGTTGGTTACACAGGTGCGATAGTTCTCGTCCACCTCGATCTGGCCACGGTTGTTGACCTTGACCCCGATGTTTTCCATGCCCAGCTTGTCGGTGTTGCCGGTACGGCCGTTGCACCACAACAAGGCGTCGGCCTTGATCTTCTTGCCGGACTTGAGGTGCAGGATCACACCGTTGTCCAGGCCTTCGACCCGCTCGTACTCTTCGTTGTGGCGCACGGTGATGTTGTTGTTGCTGAAGTGGTAGCTCAACGCCTGGGAAATTTCCGAGTCGAGGAAGCTCAGCAATTGGTCGCGGTTGTCCACCAGTTCCACCAATACACCCAGGCCGCTGAAGATCGAGGCGTATTCACAGCCGATCACGCCGGCGCCGTAGATGATCAATTTGCGTGGGGTGTGGCCCAGGCTCAGGATGGTGTCGCTATCGTAGATACGCGGATGGTGGAAATCGATATCGGCCGGGCGATACGGGCGCGAACCGGTGGCGATGATGATGTGTTTGGCCACCAGCTTCTCGACCACGCCGTTGGCGCACACCACTTCGACGGTTTGCTCGTCGGCGAAGCTGCCGGTTCCGAAGAACAGGTCGACACGGTTACGGGCGTAGTAGCCGGTACGCGAAGCCACTTGTTTGGAGATAACTTTCTCGGCGCTCTTGAGCACATCCGGGAACGAGAACCAGCGCGGCTCACCAATGGCCCGGAACATCGGGTTGGTGTTGAACTGCATGATCTGGCGGACCGAGTGACGCAAGGCCTTGGACGGGATGGTACCCAGGTGGGTGCAGTTACCGCCGACCTGGCGACGGCTATCGACCATCGCCACCTTGCGCCCTGCCTTCGCGGCGTTCATCGCCGCACCTTCTCCAGCCGGGCCGGAACCCAGTACCACCACGTCGTAGTTGTAGACAGCCATGCGTACTCCTCAGAACAGGCCAGGCGTACGGTTGGACGCCTGGCTAAATCATGCCGCGGCCAGCGGTCATGAAGGACAATTTGGCTCAAGTGTGTGAACCGGGGCACAGTCTATATAAGGCTCAACGCCGCGCACATTAACCCTTGGTCGCGTCGTAGGCCAGTATTGCCTTTACTACACGGCGCATTACCGCTAAATCCTGACACGGCCAGAAATTGAATTACCCTGTAGGCACGTACGTTTTTCAGGACGGGGCATTATGCGACATATAGTTATCTGTTTGATGATGATGCTGTCGATCACGGCGCATGCTAATGAGGCGGATCGATTGAAGCAGGCCGATTTCCCGGCACAGTCCCAGGAACTGGTCCTGAAAAACCAGGCGGTGCTCACGTACCTCTGGGCGGACGTGTACGCGGCGGCGCTATATGCCCCTGCGACGCTGAGCGCCAGACAGGCCTGGGACCAGCAAAAGGCGCTGCGCCTGGTGCTTTATTACTATCGCGACATCGACCGCTCCGACGTAATCAAGGCCGCCACCGCTACGCTGGAGCGCCAGCAAGCCAGCGCACGCTTGAAGCCCGAGCTGGATCAACTGCATGCCAGCTTTCGCAACATACGCAAAGGTGATCGATATGCCTTGGACTTTCATCCAGGGCGCGGCTTGAACCTTGAGATCAATGGCCAAGTGGTGTTCAGCAGCCGTAATGAGGCACTGGCCAGGGCTTACCTGGGTATCTGGCTGGCGCCCAAAGGGCTGTCTGATGAGTTGCGCGGCAAATTGTTGAAATGAAAATGGCCTGCCGTGGGGTATGCATCCACTGAACGACCGCTATCGGGGGCAAGTCCCCTCCCACATGTCGATTTGTGAGTACATTCAAATGTGGGAGGTAGCTTGCTCCCGGTGAGGCCCTGATCGACAACACAAAACCTGCAGCCATAAAAAAGCCCCGAACCAGTCGGGGCTTTTTCATTCAACGCAGAGGCTTAGCGCGGAAACGCAGGCGGGTTAACCCCAGCCATGTCTTCCATCACGCGAACCACCTGGCAGCTGTAGCCGAACTCGTTGTCGTACCACACGTACAGCACAACACGGTTGTCCTGGGTAATGGTCGCTTCCGCGTCCACCACACCGGCGTGGCGCGAGCCAACGAAGTCGGTGGACACCACTTCCTGGGAATTGACGTAGTCGATTTGCTTGTGCAGATCGGAGTGCAGCGCCATGTAGCGCAGGTACTCGTTCATCTCTTCACGGGTGGCGGCTTTCTCAAGGTTCAGGTTGAGAATCGCCATCGACACGTTAGGCGTCGGCACACGGATCGCGTTACCGGTCAGCTTGCCGGCCAGCTCAGGCAAAGCTTTGGCAGCAGCGGTGGCAGCACCAGTCTCGGTGATAACCATGTTCAGCGCGGCGCTACGACCACGGCGATCGCCTTTGTGGAAGTTGTCGATCAGGTTCTGGTCGTTGGTGTACGAGTGAACGGTTTCAACGTGGCCGTTAACGATGCCGAACTTGTCGTTCACAGCTTTCAGCACCGGCACGATGGCATTGGTGGTGCAGGAAGCGGCGGACACGATCTTGTCGTCAGCAGTGATTTCACCGTGGTTGATGCCGTGCACGATGTTCTTCAGCTTGCCTTTGCCAGGTGCGGTCAGAACAACACGGTCGACACCCGGGCAGGCCAGGTGCTGGCCCAGGCCTTCGGCATCACGCCATACGCCGGTGTTATCCACCAGCAGAGCGTCCTTGATGCCGTACTGGGTGTAATCCACCTCAGACGGGTTCTTCGCGTAGATCACCTGGATCAGGTTACCGTTGGCGGTGATGGTGTTGTTTTCTTCGTCGATGACGATGGTGCCGTTGAACGGACCGTGTACCGAATCGCGACGCAGCAGGCTGGCGCGTTTGGTCAGGTCGTTGTCGGCGCCTTTGCGCACGACAATGGCACGCAGGCGCAGGCCGTCGCCGCCACCGGTTTTTTCGATCAGGATGCGTGCCAGCAGGCGGCCGATACGACCGAAGCCGTACAGAACCACATCAGTGCCTTTGCGGGCAGCGGCGTTTTGCTGGCCAACCACATCGGCCATTTCTTCACGCACGAACTGCTCGGCAGTGCGGCCCGCGCCTTCTTTGCGGAATTTGTACGCCAACTTGCCCAGATCTACCGAGGCCGCACCGAGCTTGAGCTCGCTCATGGCCTTGAGCAGTGGGAATGTTTCGTGGACGGAGAGTTCGCTGTCGTCGGCAGAGCGATGGCGCGCAAAACGGTGCGCCTTGAGAATCGCGATGACGGACTGGTTGATCAGGCTGCGGCCATAGATCGAGCTCACCACATTGTTATTGCGGTACAGCTGACCGATAAGCGGGATCATCGCTTCTGCGAGTGCTTCACGGTCGATCCATTCACCAAGACACTGGTCGGGCTTCTGAGTCACGGGAACCTTCCACATGTAGGGGCTGAAAAAAGGGGCTACATTATGCCGCCCGACTGTCCTCGTCGCAATGCGCGCCAGGCAACAAAAAGTCCTTGCTAAAAAATACCGCCCCGCTGCAGCCCAGTAAATACGCGGGTTCCAGAAGGCCACTAGTTCAACGAGTCGGCCGACTTGTCCGTAACCCTCCTAAACATTCACGCTTTTTGGCACTACATATTGAGTCAAAACACGCCATTGTTTGTCTTAGCCACTACATTTCCTACAAACCGTAATAGGCTCAGTCAGCAACTGACAGGCGGCACCTCGGGCCGTTACAATTACCGACTTTGTCGCAACGCTTGGAGCTCAACCTTCCGTGCCCGTTCTGCGTCTACCGCTACTCCCTGCCGCGGCAGGTAAACAGCACTGGGGCAACCTGCCCGGTGCCGCCCTGAGCCTGGCCATTGCCGAGGCTGCCAGCGCAGCCAAGCGCTTTACCCTGCTGCTCACCGCCGACAGCCAAAGCGCCGAACGGTTGGAGCAGGAGCTGAGCTTCTTCGCCCCCGATTTGCCGGTGCTGCATTTTCCCGACTGGGAAACCCTGCCCTACGACCTGTTCTCGCCGCATCAGGACATCATTTCACAGCGCATCGCCAGCCTGTACCGCTTGCCGGAACTGGCCCACGGTGTGCTCGTGGTGCCGATCACAACGGCCCTGCACCGTCTGGCACCGACCAAGTTCCTGCTGGGCAGCAGCCTGGTGCTGGATATCGGCCAGAAACTCGATGTGGAACAAATGCGCACGCGCCTGGAAGCCAGCGGCTACCGCTGCGTCGATACGGTGTATGAGCACGGTGAATTCGCGGTGCGCGGCGCCCTGATTGACCTGTTCCCGATGGGCAGCAAGTTGCCGTACCGCATCGACCTGTTCGATGACGAAATCGAAACCCTGCGCACCTTCGATCCGGAGAACCAGCGCTCTATCGACAAGGTCGACTCGGTCAAGCTGCTACCCGCGCGGGAATTCCCGCTGCAAAAAGACGCGGTGACCCGCTTCAAGGCGCGCTTCCGCGAACGCTTCGATGTCGACTTCCGTCGCTGCCCGATCTTCCAGGACTTGAGCAGTGGGATTACCCCCGCCGGTATCGAGTACTACCTGCCGCTCTTTTTCGACGAAACCTCCACGCTGTTCGATTACCTGCCCCAGGACACCCAGGTGTTCTCGCTGCCGGGTATCGAGCAAGCCGCGGAAAACTTCTGGAACGACGTGCGCAACCGCTACGAAGAGCGCCGCGTCGACCCGTCCCGTCCTTTATTGCCACCCGCCGAGCTGTTCCTGCCGGTGGAAGACTGTTTCGCGCGCCTGAAAAACTGGCCGCGCGTTGTCGCCAGCCAGCAGGACGTGGACGCCGGCAGCGGCCGCGAACGCTTCCCAGCCGGAACGCTGCCGGATTTGGCGATTCAAGCCAAAGCCACGCAGCCCCTGGAGGCTTTGTCCAACTTCCTCGGCGACTTCCCCGGCCGCGTGCTGTTTACCGCCGAATCCGCCGGCCGTCGCGAAGTGCTGCTGGAATTGTTGGAACGTCTGAAACTGCGGCCAAAAACCGTCGACAGTTGGCCGGACTTTGTGAAAAGCAAAGAACGCCTGGCGATCACCATCGCACCGCTCGACGAAGGCCTGCTTCTGGATGATCCGGCCCTGGCACTGATCGCCGAGAGCCCCCTGTTCGGCCAGCGCGTGATGCAGCGGCGCCGTCGCGAAAAACGCGCCGACGCCAACAACGACGCCGTGATCAAGAACCTCACCGAGCTGCGCGAAGGCGCGCCGGTGGTGCATATCGACCACGGCGTGGGTCGCTACCTCGGTCTGCAGACGCTGGAGATCGATAACCAGGCCGCCGAATTCCTCACCATGGAGTACGCCGAGGGCGCGAAGCTCTATGTGCCGGTTGCCAGCCTGCACCTGATCGCCCGCTACACCGGCAGCGACGACGCACTGGCGCCGTTGCACCGCCTGGGGTCCGAGACGTGGCAGAAAGCCAAGCGCAAGGCCGCCGAACAGGTGCGCGATGTCGCCGCTGAACTGCTCGACATTTACGCCCGTCGCGCCGCCCGCGAAGGCTATGCCTTTGCCGACCCGAAAGCCGACTACGCCACCTTCAGCGCCGGCTTTGCCTTCGAAGAAACGCCGGACCAGCAAACCACCATCGAAGCCGTGCGCGCCGATATGCTCGCGCCAAAGCCGATGGACCGCCTGGTGTGCGGCGACGTGGGTTTCGGCAAGACCGAAGTGGCGATGCGCGCAGCCTTCATTGCCGTCCACGGCGGCCGACAAGTCGCGATCCTGGTCCCGACCACCCTGCTCGCCCAGCAGCACTACAACAGCTTCCGCGACCGCTTTGCCGACTGGCCGGTAACCGTCGAAGTGATGAGCCGCTTCAAGTCCGCCAAGGAAGTGAACGCCGCGATCGCCGACCTGGCCGAAGGCAAGATCGACATCGTGATCGGCACGCACAAGCTGCTGTCGGACGATGTGAAGATCAAGAACCTGGGTTTGGTGATCATCGACGAAGAACACCGCTTCGGCGTGCGTCAAAAGGAACAGCTCAAGGCCCTGCGCAGCGAAGTCGACATTCTTACGCTCACTGCGACGCCGATCCCCCGCACCCTGAACATGGCGGTGTCGGGCATGCGCGATCTGTCGATCATCGCCACGCCGCCGGCACGCCGGCTGTCGGTGCGCACCTTCGTGATGGAGCAGAACAAAAGCACGGTCAAAGAAGCACTGCTGCGTGAGCTGCTCCGTGGTGGCCAGGTGTACTACCTGCACAACGACGTAAAAACCATCGAGAAATGCGCCGCCGACCTCGCCGAACTGGTACCGGAAGCACGCATTGCCATCGGCCACGGTCAGATGCGCGAGCGTGAACTCGAACAGGTGATGAGCGACTTCTACCACAAGCGCTTCAACGTACTGATCGCCTCGACCATCATCGAGACTGGCATCGACGTACCGAGCGCCAACACCATCATCATCGAGCGCGCTGATAAGTTCGGCCTGGCGCAGTTGCACCAACTGCGTGGCCGCGTCGGCCGTAGTCACCACCAGGCTTACGCCTACCTGCTGACTCCGCCGCGCCAACAGATCACTTCCGACGCCGAGAAGCGCCTGGAAGCCATTGCTAACACCCAGGACCTGGGCGCCGGATTTGTGCTGGCCACCAACGACCTGGAAATCCGTGGCGCCGGCGAACTGCTGGGCGACGGCCAGAGCGGGCAGATCCAGGCCGTCGGCTTCACCTTGTATATGGAGATGCTTGAACGCGCGGTGAAAGCTATCCGCAAGGGCGAGCAGCCGAACCTCGATCAACCCCTGGGCGGCGGCCCGGAAATCAACCTGCGCTTGCCGGCCTTGATTCCCGAAGATTACCTGCCGGATGTGCACGCACGGTTGATCCTGTACAAACGCATCGCCTCGGCCACCGACGAAGAAGGCCTCAAGGATTTGCAGGTTGAAATGATCGACCGCTTCGGCCTGCTGCCGGAACCGACCAAGAACCTGGTGCGCCTGACCTTGCTTAAATTGCAGGCCGAGCAGCTGGGTATTAAGAAAGTCGACGCAGGGCCACAGGGCGGACGCATCGAGTTCGAAGCGCAAACGCCGGTAGACCCGTTGGTGCTGATCAAGCTGATCCAGGGCCAACCCAACCGCTATAAGTTCGAAGGGGCTACGCTGTTCAAATTCATGGTGCCGATGGAACGTGCCGAAGAACGCTTTAATACCCTGGAGGCGCTGTTTGAGCGCCTCATCCCGAAATCTGTTTGAAGGACGCCCCAATGCGCCTGTTCCGCATTTTGAGCTTGTTGTTGGTGGTACTGGCGCCTTCGGCATTTGCCGACAGCCCGTACCAGGTAGAAATGATCCTGGTGCGCCAAAACGCAGAGCCGGTGATCAACAGCCGCGCCGCGCCGGAAAACTGGGATGCCGGGGCTGTGCGCCTGGGCGACAAGATGAGCCCGCCGCGCCTGAACAATATCGTCGACAAGCTCAGGGCCGATAACAGTTACACCGTGTTGGCGCACAAGGCGTGGGAACAGAACCTCGGTGAACAGCCGGTCAAAATCGCGATCACCGACGGCGAGGAGCAGTTCGGCCAGTTCCCTATCGAGGGCACGCTGAACCTGCAACTGGGGCGCTTTACCGATATCGATGCGCAATTCTGGATCAATCAGTTCGACAGCAAGGGCAGCGTGATTGCCAGCGAGCACCTGAACCAGACCGACGTGCGCACCAAGAACAACCAACTCAACTATCTGGACGGCGGCCATCTGGCACTGCTGATCAAGATCACTTCGCTGACCGCCAAGCCACCCAGCGCACCACCGCCCGACATTCAGGACTGATCCAGCGCCATGCCCCTGACATCGTCGCTGACCAAACCCCTGGCCCCTTCGTGGGCCAATCGCTTCAAAGAGCAGAGCCTGGAGCGCGGGCGACGTTACGCGCTGGAGAACCGGGTGCGCATCGTCGAATCCGGTGACAGCACCATCATCGCCAGTTGCGAAGGCTCGGGCGGCAACGTTTACCGACAAACCATCTCGCTGCGCGAATCGGCCAAGGGCTCGCTGATTCTGGTAGACAGCCGCTGCACCTGCCCGGTGCACACCAATTGCAAACACATCGCTGCCGTTTTGCTCAAGGTCCAGGAAACACTGGCGTATCCGGCAGCCGCACAGGACGCCGAATTGCTGGAAAAACTCCAGGCCGTACTGGATAACCGTGTGGTGTTGCCGCAGGTGGTGATGGAGGACGTGCCGCCGGTCCCGCGCCTGTGGCTGGCGAGTGTCGAGTTCAGTGCGTTCGAACCGCGCAATGGCAAGATGCAGCGCTATATCCAGCACCGTGCCGCGCTCTCGTTCAATTACTTGGGCAACTATGTCAGCGGGCAAAAGAACGCCGACATCATCGTGCGCCAGGAAACCCAGAGCCTGCGCATCAAGCGCCATCCGGAGCTGGAACAACCCTTTCGTGAACGACTGCGCCTGCTGGGTTTCAAGATCGCCACCCGCCAGAGCAAGGCACTGCCGGAAAGCGCTGGCGAGCTCTTCGAAATGGTCAATGACAGCGCCTGGCTGAACTTCACCCTTAACGTCTCACCCACCCTGCGCGCCGAAGGCTGGGAATTGCAGATCGATGAGGATTTCGGTTTCGACCTGAGCCCGGTGGACGACTGGTACGCCACTGTCGATGACGGGCCTGAGCGCGATTGGTTTGACCTGGAACTGGGCATCATCGTCAACGGAGAGCGGCTGAGCCTATTGCCGATCCTGCTGAATCTGATGCGCTCCCACACCGAGATCCTCAACCCGGAGAAACTCGCTCGGCGCCGCGATGACGAACTGATCCTGGTGAATATCCCCGGCCTGCCCAACGGCCACGGCCCACTACAAGTGGCATTACCTTACGGCCGCCTGAAACCGGTTCTGGCAACGCTTGGCGAGTTTTACCTACAGGACCCTGGCACCACGCTGCGTTTGGCCAAGGCCGATGCAATTCGGTTGAACCCGCTGGAAGACCTGCCACTGCAATGGGAAGGCGGCGAGAAGATCCGCAACTTTGCCCAACGCCTGAGGGATATCAAGGACTTCACCTGTGCGGCGCCCGAGGGTTTGAACGCGACGTTGCGCCCGTATCAGTTGGAAGGCCTGAGCTGGATGCAGTCGCTGCGGCAATTGGACGTCGGCGGGATCCTTGCGGATGACATGGGCCTGGGTAAAACCCTGCAGACCCTGGCGCATCTGCTCAGCGAAAAGATTGCCGGACGCCTGGACCGGCCCTGCATGGTGGTGATGCCCACCAGCCTCATCCCTAACTGGCTCGACGAAGCCGCGCACTTCACACCGCAACTCAAGGTGTTGGCGCTGTACGGCGCGGGACGCAAGAAACACTTCGCCAACCTGCAGGACTACGATCTCCTGCTCACTACCTACGCCCTGCTGCCCAAGGATATCGACCACCTCGCCGCCCTGCCCTTGCACGTACTGATCCTGGATGAAGCCCAGTACATCAAGAATCCCTCCAGCAAGGCGGCCCAAGCGGCGCGCGAGCTGAATGCTCGGCAGCGCCTGTGCCTGAGCGGCACGCCCTTGGAAAATCATCTGGGCGAACTGTGGTCGCTGTTCCACTTCCTGCTGCCAGGTTGGTTGGGCGACGTAAAAAGCTTCAACCGTGATTACCGCGTGCCCATCGAAAAGCGCGCCAGTGAGGTGCGATTGCAGCACCTCAACGGCCGGATAAAACCCTTCCTGCTGCGCCGAACCAAGGAACAAGTGGCGACGGAGTTGCCACCCAAGACCGAAATCATCCACTGGGTCGACCTCAACGAGGCACAGCGCGACGTGTACGAAACCATGCGCCTGGCCATGGATAAAAAGGTCCGCGACGAGATCACCCGCAAGGGCGTGGCGCGCAGCCAGATCATCATCCTTGAAGCGCTGCTCAAGCTGCGACAGGTCTGCTGCGATCTACGCTTGGTCAACGACGCCACTCTGCCTGCCCGCGGCAGCAGCTCGGGCAAGCTCGACAGCCTGCTGGAAATGCTCGACGAGTTGTTTGCCGAAGGTCGCCGGATCCTGCTGTTTTCCCAGTTCACCTCGATGCTGAGCCTGATCGAAGTCGAACTGAAAAAACGCGGCATTGCCTACGCGCTGCTCACCGGCCAGACCCGGGATCGGCGCACGCCGGTGAAGGATTTCCAGAGCGGCAAGTTGCAGATTTTTCTGATAAGCCTGAAGGCCGGTGGCGTGGGGCTTAACCTGACGGAAGCCGATACCGTGATCCACTACGATCCGTGGTGGAACCCGGCGACGGAAAACCAGGCCACTGACCGTGCGTATCGCATCGGGCAGGAGAAGCCGGTATTTGTCTATAAGCTGATTGCCCGAGGGACGGTGGAAGAGAAAATCCAGCACCTGCAGAAGGAAAAATCCGACCTGGCGGCGGGTGTGCTGGATGGACGAACCACCGGGGATTGGCAGTTGGGCAATGAGGAAATTGAAGCGTTGTTTGCGCCGCTGCCTGATAAGCAAGAGAAGCGCTGACCGTTAGATTGTTTGGTAGGCAAGCCACACACCCGGAATGAACACCCTGTGAGAGCTGACTTGCCTGCGATGGCCTCGCCGCGATGTTCAGCCGATCAACTGAGCCTTTCGCAACGCAGTGAGCGCCGCCAACCAACGCGGATCCTGCTTGTAATCGGTCGAAGCAATCGCCTTACCACGCATGCGCGCAATTCGGGGCGATGGAGTGACTTTCATCCGCTGCGCCGCAGTGAGGGCAAGCTCCGCAGCAGCACGGTCATTGCACACCAGCCCCATGTCACAGCCGGCCGTCAATGCCGCTTCGATACGACTGGCCGCATCGCCGACCACATGGGCACCGGCCATGGACAGGTCATCACTGAAAATCACCCCGTCAAATTGCAGCTCGCCGCGCAGGATGTCCTGCAACCAACGGCGCGAGAAACCAGCAGGCTGGGCGTCGACTTGCGGGTAGATGACGTGAGCCGGCATCACCGCCGCCAATTGCTTGCTCAGACGTGCGAAAGGCACCAGATCATTGGCGCGAATCTGTTCCAAGCTACGTTCGTCATTGGGAATGGCAACGTGGGAATCAGCCTCTGCCCAACCATGTCCCGGGAAGTGTTTGCCGGTCGCAGCCATGCCAGCGCTGTTCATGCCACGAATAAAGGCACCTGCGAGCACCGCAGCACGCTCGGGGTCGCCCTCAAAGGAACGGGTGCCGACCACCGCGCTGCGCTGGTAGTCCAAGTCCAACACCGGGGCGAAGCTCAAATCCAGGCCGACAGCCAACACTTCGGTGGCCATTATCCAACCGCACTGCTCGGCCAGGTATTCAGCGTTGGGGTTATCCGCCAGCGCACGCATAGCCGGCAGGCGCACGAAGCCTTGGCGCAAACGTTGTACACGACCGCCTTCCTGATCGACGGCCAGCAGCAAATCCGGGCGCACTGCGCGAATCGCCGCGCTCAGTTCACGCACTTGGCGCGGATGCTCGATATTGCGCGCAAAAATAATCAGGCCACCCACTTCAGGCTGACGCAACAAGTGGCGATCCTCGGCCGTCAGCCAGGTACCGGCAACGTCGACCATCAAAGAACCTTGCAGGGCAGCAGTCATAAACCTTCCTTAAATAACGCACACAACCCGGTGCACTTGCTTCGCGCGATACGCGCGGCAAGCACAACGGGTTGCGAGTAAATAGCTGAATTCGGCATGGCGGCTAGCTTAGCGGATGCAAGCAGCCGCGCACACCCGGCGTAGTCAAACCTTGGCAGGAACCGGCGCAGTTTTGCTGCGTGGACGCAACTGGGCAGCGGCCATGCCCGGATCGGTCACACCGGTTTCGGCACGCATGCCGGCGGCGAGGAACGGCACCATCAGGCGCATGACCTGTTCGATGGAGGTGTTGACGCCGAAATCGGTCTCGGCAATCGCACGCAGTGCCTTGATGCCCGACATGCTGAACGCCGCCGCACCCAGCATGAAATGCACGCGCCAGAACAGTTCGATAGGCGGGATACGCGGCGCCGCTTCGTTGACCAGCAACATATAGCGGCGGAACACCTTGCCGTACATGTCTTCCAGGTAACGCCGCAAGTGGCCCTGGCTTTGGCTGAAAGCCAGGCCCAACAGGCGCATGAAAATCGATAGGTCGTTGCCACTGCGAGGCTGGACCACCAGGGCTTGCTCGACGAGGATCTCCAGCAGCTCTTCCAAGCTGGGCTTGTTGTCTGCCTTCGCCTGACGGCGCTCTAGCTCACGATCGAGACTTGCGCAAAACGGCCCCAGGAAGCGAGAGAACACCGCCTGGATCAGGGCTTTTTTCGAGCCGAAATGGTAGTTCACAGCGGCGAGGTTGACCCCTGCCTTGCTAGTGATCAGCCGCAATGAAGTTTCAGCAAATCCTTTTTCCGCGAACAATTGCTCGGCAGCATCGAGAATGCGTTCAACGGTTTCCGACTGGGCCATGACTACTCCGCCTGACAAACACTTGTTTGAAACATACGTTTCAGGGTGTGTCTTGTCAAGCCTGCGGGTTCGCTTTCCGGCCGGTCAGTCATCTATTTCATCGCTATTTAATCACATCCCTTCAGGTCTGTAGGCAGTGCCATACCTGCGTTGTAGGAAGGATGGCGAATGACCGTCCAGCGGAGCCACAGAAAAGGATGATTGCCAAGCGCAGTTCACTGTATATAATCCCAGTCACTGTATAAAAAGACAGAGCGATCAACATGCTAAAACTGACGCCACGCCAAGCTGAGATTCTGGCTTTTATCAAGCGCTGCCTCGATGACAACGGCTACCCGCCGACACGAGCTGAGATTGCGCTGGAACTCGGGTTCAAGTCCCCCAACGCCGCCGAAGAACACCTCAAGGCACTCGCCCGCAAAGGTGCGATCGAGATGACCCCCGGTGCCTCGCGCGGTATTCGCATCCCTGGCTTCGAAGCCAAGGCCGACGAATCAACACTGCCGATCATTGGCCGCGTTGCCGCTGGTGCGCCGATCCTGGCACAACAGCACGTCGAGGAGTCCTGCAACATCAACCCGACTTTTTTCCATCCGCGTGCCGACTACCTGTTGCGGGTGCACGGCATGAGCATGAAAGACGTGGGCATCTTTGACGGCGACCTGCTAGCCGTCCACACCACCCGCGAAGCCCGTAATGGCCAGATCGTCGTCGCCCGCATCGGCGATGAAGTCACCGTAAAACGCTTCAAGCGCGAAGGCAGCAAGGTCTGGCTCCTGGCCGAGAACCCTGAGTTCGCCCCGATTGAAGTAAACCTGAAAGATCAGGACCTGGTGATCGAAGGCTTGAGCGTCGGCGTCATTCGCCGCTAAAGGAGGCATCATGCAGCTCGTACACACCCCACAACACACACAACTGTCGCTGTTCGAGGCCTTTATGGCTCAACCCCTTGCGCCCATCCTCAAGCAAACGGTAGAGGCGCCCTGGAGCGCTGAACCCGAGGCGTTCAGTGAACTGTCGTTGCGCGGTGCGGCCGGGAGCTGCCTGAGCCTATTGGCACCTATCCTGCGTGATCTGAGCGAAGATCAGGATGCACGCTGGTTGACCCTGATTGCCCCGCCCGCCAGCCTTACACAGGCCTGGCTGCGGGACGCCGGCCTCAATCGTGAGCGCATCCTGTTACTGCAACCGCGCGGCGCGCAAAGTGCCCAGCAGTTGACATGCGAAGCGTTGCGCCTGGGTCGTAGCCATACGGTGGTGAGCTGGTTGAATCCGCTGAATGCGTCGGCCAAGCAGCAATTGATCAGTGCCGCACGCACGGGTGATGCACAGAGTTTGAATATTAGATTGGGATAAAAAGCTGGGTTTGATGAGGGCGCGAAGAGGGCTGATTGTAGTGAGCATGCTCATTATGCTTAGCGAACTTCTGTGGCGAGCGAGCTTGCCCCGCGCTGGGCTGCGAAGCGGCCCTGAATAGATTGATGCGGTATATCGGATAATCCACGGCGCCTGGTTTTAGGGCTGCTTAGCAACCCAGAGCGGGGCAAGCCCGCTCACCACAACAAGTACACTCATCAAAAAATCCGCTCGCAATAAGCAGCGCTCGGCACAGACTCAGTGAAGAACCCGCGACCCATCCTCTTTCTCCGGCTCGCCTTCCGCCAGGCGACCAGCCATCTGCACACCTACGCTCAACATGGCTTTTGCCACTTCCACGTGCTGGCCTTGCAGGAACGCTTTTGCGTCCTCTGAAAAGTCCAGAATAACCAGAGAACCCTCGTCCTCAGCCCGACGCAGCTCGATTCGGCCGTCAGGCAACTCAACAATTTCCAGAAAGGACGTCGGCATAAAAGTCTGTTCTCCACGAAAGGCCGGGATTATATCAGTCATCCACCCAGCCTCGCTGAGGATCTAGGGAGGTTTCTTTACAGCTTGATGAACGGTGCTTTCCAAACCTACTCGGGGTTTAGCACTCGTTCAGGCCCTCACGAAAGCGCAGCGCCATCTTCTTCAGCTCCTGACGCCAGCCCTCCAACTCTTCCCGGCTCAATGACTTAGGCTCGTCCTCCTCCAGCGCAACTGCCAAGATCAATGGCTGCCTCACGTCACCCTTAGGCACATGGGGAACACGCGGCGGCTGAAACATATCGGCATGGGCCTTGAGCAGGCGCGCCACCCAGCTGTCTGGGCTCTGGGCCATCTCTACCAGTTCCGCCAGCTCAGGAATCGCCATGGTCTCCAGCACTTCACGGCTCATGATCATTTCCGCACGGGGCGAACCGGCCTGGGGCAAGCGGTAGAACCCGGCGATTTCATGGCACAGGCCCAGCAAGGCGCCGTACAGGTGGAATAAGGCTGCTTCACGCCCCGCCTGAACCAGCGCGATAGCATTCATCTCCTTCCCTTCCTCGGCACGACCAAGGGCTTCCAGGGACAAACCCGCGAAGTAAATTTTCTGATTGGTACGGGTATAGAGTTCGTTAGCCATGACGGCAATCTCCACAACGAATGAGGCGCGATGCTGGCTTAACAGTGTCACGGATCAACCGAGCCCGCTGCAAGCGCAAAAAAAGGCCGCCCATACAGGCGGCCTTTGTCTATCGCAAATTAGTCGATCAAGCGCCTTGGCGCTTGTCTTCGACCTTCCACTTGCCGCCGTCGTAGAACGCTTTCCAGCCGGTAGGCTTGCCGTCTACTTCGGTCTGTACGTACTGCTCCTTGGTCTTGCGGCTATAGCGGATCACGGCTGGACGACCATCCGGGTCCTTCTTCGGCGCTTCACACAGGAAGTGGTACTTCGGATCGATCTCGTCCTTGTGCGGAACGATTTCCAGCACCAACGGCGCGCGGGTCTCGCGGTTTTTCGGGAACTGGCTTGCCGCCAGGAACAACCCCGAAGCGCCATCACGCAGGATGTAGGTATCGTTGACCTTCTCGCACTTGAGTTCCGGCATCTTCACCGGATCCATCTTCGGCGGCGCCGCATCACCGCTTTTCAGCAGTTTGCGAGTGTTCTTGCAGGTCGGATTGGTGCAACCGAAGAACTTGCCGAAACGACCCGTCTTGAGCTGCATCTCGCTGCCGCACTTGTCGCATTCCAGGCTCGGCCCTTCGTAGCCCTTGATGCGGTAGGTGCCCTCTTCAATCTCGTAGCCGTTGCAATCCGGGTTGTTACCGCAGATGTGCAGCTTGTGCTTCTCGTCCAGCAGATAGGCGTCCATAGCCGTGCTGCAGATCGGGCAGCGGTGCTTGCCACGCAAGACCAGCGACTCGGACTCACCTTCGTCATCGGCGGCGATTTCATCACCCGGCACCAGATTGACCGTGGCCTTGCAGCGTTCTTTCGGCGGCAAGCTGTAGCCCGAGCAACCAAGGAACACGCCGGTGGATGCCGTACGAATCTGCATCGGGCGGCCGCACGTCTGACACGGGATATCGGTCATAACCGGCTGGTTGGCACGCATGCCGCTCTCAGGGCTCTCAGCTACTTCGAGTTTCTTCTTGAAGTCGCCGTAGAACTCGTCGAGTACATTTTTCCAGTCGCGCTCACCTTGGGCCACGTCATCGAGGTTCTCTTCCATGCCGGCGGTAAAGCCGTAATCCATCAGGTTGGAGAAGCTCTCGGACAGACGCTCTGTAACGATGTCGCCCATCTTTTCCGAATAGAACCGACGGTTGTGCAGCGCTACATAACCACGGTCCTGGATGGTGGAGATGATCGCCGCGTAGGTCGATGGACGACCGATACCGCGCTTTTCCATTTCCTTGACCAGGCTGGCTTCCGAGTAACGCGCCGGCGGCTTGGTGAAGTGTTGGGACGGGTCGAGCTTGATCAGCTTCAACGTATCGCCCTGGGCCATGTCCGGCAGTACATCGTCGTCACCAGGCTTGGCGATTTGCGGCATCACGCGGGTGTAGCCATCGAACTTGAGGATACGACCCTTGGCACGTAGTTCGAAGTCGCCAGCACCCACGCTGACGGTTGTCGACAGATATTGCGCCGGCAGCATCTGGCAAGCCAGGAACTGGCGCCAGATCAGCTCGTAGAGGCGCTCAGCGTCGCGCTCCATGCCACTCAGCTTGCTTGGCTCGGTGTTGGCATCGGAAGGACGAATCGCTTCGTGAGCCTCCTGGGCGCCTTCTTTGCTGCTGTAGACGTTCGGCTTCTCCGGCAGGTACTTATTGCCGAACTCGCTTTCAATATAGGTACGCGCCATTGCCACCGCGTCTTGCGACAGGTTGGTGGAGTCAGTACGCATATAAGTGATGTAGCCGGCTTCGTACAGACGCTGGGCCATCATCATGGTTTTCTTCACGCCGAAGCCCAGGCGGTTGCTCGCGGCCTGCTGCAGGGTGGAGGTGATGAACGGTGCCGACGGTTTGCTGCTGGTCGGCTTGTCTTCGCGCTTGACGATGCTGTAGCTGGAGGCCTTGAGCTTTTCCAGCGCGGCCATGGCCTGAGCTTCGTTCAGCGGCTTGAAGGCTTCACCTTTCTCGCGGGCCACTTCAAAGCGCACGTTGTTGCCCTTGGCAGTGCCCAGGTCGGCGTGGACTTCCCAATACTCTTCAGGGTTGAACGCACGGATCTCACGCTCACGCTCCACCACCAGCTTGACCGCTACCGATTGCACACGACCGGCGGACAGCCCACGGGCGATCTTGGCCCATAGCAGCGGCGAGACCATGTAACCCACGACGCGGTCGAGGAACCGACGGGCCTGCTGCGCGTTGACACGGTCGATATCGAGCTCGCCCGGCTTGGAGAAGGCTTCCTGAATGGCTTTCTTGGTGATTTCGTTGAACACCACACGCTTGTAGCGGCTGTCGTCACCGCCAATGGCTTCCCGCAGGTGCCAGGCAATGGCTTCCCCTTCGCGGTCCAAGTCCGTCGCGAGATAGATGGTGTCGGCATCTTTGGCGAGCCGGCGCAGCTCTTCGATGACCTTTTCCTTGCCCGGAAGGATTTCGTACTTGGCCTTCCAGCCATGATCCGGGTCCACACCCATGCGCGAGACCAGCTGCTTGCGCGCTTTCTCTTTAGGCGTGAGCACCGGACCTTCGCCCGCAGCCGCCTTGCCGCGCTTGGCGGCGGGCTCCTTGCTGGCGCTAGCCGAACCGCTGGTGGGCAGGTCTCGGATATGGCCGATACTCGACTTCACCACGTACTCGTTACCCAAGTACTTGTTGATGGTCTTGGCCTTAGCCGGGGATTCCACAATGACCAGCGATTTGCCCATGGATCGGAAAATTCCTGAATTCGAGAAGTGAAAGGCGGTTGGCGCCTGACGCGGCAACGCTATATATAGTGGCAACAAGGTGAGGTCAAGCGCAGCATTCTGCGCCGCCTGCCGTTATTGCCCTGAAAAAAGACTGGGTTCGGCCTGGACCAAAGCAAAGCGCGGGACCTGCTCGCCGTCAACTTCGACGGTCTCCAGAAACATGCTCAAGGGACGCACCCAAAAGCCGTAATCGCCATACAGTGCTTGGTAGAACACCACTTCTTCTTCGGTCTCGGAATGCCGTGCCACGCTGAAAACGCGGTACTGCGGACCCTTATAATGTTGGTAGAGCCCTGGTTCGACTTTCATGCTCTGGCCCCCTTACAAAATTTGTTGAAAAAAAATATTAAAAATTCCAAAAAACAAAAACCGGGGCACTTGGCCCCGGCTTCCGTCAACTCAACGCTTAGACGCGTTCGAAGACGGTGGAAATGCCTTGGCCGAGACCAATGCACATGGTTGCAACCCCAAGGTTACCGCCATTTTGCTTCATCACGTTAAGCAAAGTGCCGGAAATACGCGCACCGGAACAACCGAATGGGTGGCCCAGGGCAATCGCACCGCCGTGCAGGTTAACCTTCTCGTTCATCTTGTCGAGTACTTTCAAATCTTTCAGCACCGGCAGGGCCTGTGCGGCGAAAGCTTCGTTGAGCTCGAAGAAATCGATATCGGAGATAGTCAGGCCCGCGCGCTTCAACGCTTTTTGTGTGGCCGGTACAGGACCATAGCCCATGATTGCCGGGTCCACACCCGCCACTGCCATCGAACGGATCACTGCCAGCGGCTGGATGCCCAGGTCCTGGGCACGCTGCGCCGACATCACGATCATGCACGAAGCACCGTCGGTGATTTGCGACGAAGTACCCGCTGTCACGGTGCCGCCCTTTGGATTGAATGCCGGCTTCAGGGCCGCCAAGCTTTCCAGGGTGGTGTCCGGACGAATGGTTTCGTCGTAGTCGAACAGTTTCAAGAAGCCGTTCTCGTCGTAACCGTTCATCGGGATGATTTCATCCTTGAACTTGCCTTCCACGGTCGCCTTGTGGGCGAGTTGGTGGGAGCGCAAGCCGAACGCGTCCTGGGCTTCGCGGGTAATGCCGTGCATCTTGCCGAGCATTTCTGCAGTCAAGCCCATCATGCCAGAGGCTTTCGCCGCGTAGAGCGACATGTGCGGGTTTGGATCGACGCCGTGCATCATGCTGACGTGGCCCATGTGCTCCACGCCACCTACTACAAACACATCCCCGTTGCCAGTCATGATCGCTTGGGCGGCGGTGTGCAGCGCGCTCATGGACGAACCGCACAAGCGGCTCACGGTCTGGCCAGCAGCTGTGTGCGGGATCTGAGTCATCAGCGACGCCATGCGCGCGATGTTCCAGCCCTGCTCTAGGGTCTGGTTGACGCAGCCCCAGATTACGTCTTCGACTTCGTTCGGGTCGACCTTGACGTTGCGTTCCAGCAATTTGCTGATCAGGTGCGCGGACATGTCTTCAGCGCGGGTGTTGCGGTGCATGCCGCCCTTGGAGCGGCCCATCGGTGTGCGACCGAAGTCGACAATCACCACGTCTCTTGGATTCAAGCTCATAAATATTCTCGCTCTAGTCGTCTGGGCGCTTAACCGAAGAAGCTCTGGCCATTTTTGGCCATTTCACGCAGCTTCGCGGTCGGGTGGTACAGCGGGCCCAGATCAGCGTATTGATCAGCCAGGGCAACGAATTCGGCCACACCGATCGAGTCGATGTAACGCAGCGCACCGCCACGGAATGGAGGGAAACCAATACCGTACACCAAGCCCATATCGGCTTCGGCGGCGGTTTCAACGATACCGTCTTCCAGGCAGCGAACGGTTTCCAGGCACAGGGCAATCATCATCCAGTTGATGATGTCCTCATCGGACACCTCACGCTGTTCGTAGATGACCGGTGCGAGCACTTCGTGAACCGATGGATCGGCGACTTTTTTCTGCTTGCCCTTCTTGTCGGTCTCGTAGGCATAGAAGCCCTTGCCGTTCTTCTGGCCCAGGCGCTTGGCTTCATAGAGAGCATCGACAGCGGAGCGGCGGTCGTCTTTCATGCGGTCCGGGAAGCCTTCAGCCATCACGTCACGACCGTGGTGGCCGGTGTCGATGCCGACCACGTCCATCAGGTACGCCGGGCCCATCGGCCAGCCGAATTTTTCCATGACTTTGTCGATGCGCACGAAGTCAACACCGGCGCTCACCAGCTTGGCGAAACCACCGAAGTACGGGAACAGCACGCGGTTGACCAGGAAGCCTGGGCAATCGTTGACTACGATCGGGTTCTTGCCCATTTTCTTGGCGTAGGCAACGGTGGTGGCAATCGCCAGCTCGCTGGACTTCTCGCCACGGATCACTTCCACCAACGGCATCATGTGCACCGGGTTGAAGAAGTGCATGCCGACGAAGTTTTCCGGACGCTTGAGGGCCTTGGCCAGCAGCGAGATGGAAATGGTCGAGGTGTTCGAGGCCAGGATGGTGTCGTCTTTGACGTGGCCTTCAACTTCAGCCAGTACCGCCTGCTTGACCTTCGGGTTCTCGACAACAGCTTCGACCACCAGGTCGACATGGCCGAAATCGCCGTAGGACAGCGTAGGACGAATACCGTTAAGTACTTCAGCCATTTTCGCTGCGGTCATGCGACCTTTATCAACGCGCCCCACGAGCAGCTTGGCGGCTTCGGCCAGACCTTGCTCGATACCGTGCTCGTTGATGTCTTTCATCAGGATCGGCGTGCCTTTGGACGCCGACTGATAGGCAATACCGCCGCCCATGATACCGGCGCCGAGTACGGCAGCCTGTTTCACGTCCTTGGCGATTTCGTCGTAGGCCTTGGCCTTTTTCTTCAGTTCCTGATCGTTCAGGAACAGGCCAATCAGGCTTTGGGCAGCCGAGGTTTTCGCCAGCTTGACGAAGCCTGCCGCTTCCACTTCCAGGGCTTTATCGCGACCGAAGCTCGCAGCTTTCTGGATGGTTTTGATCGCTTCAACCGGCGCCGGGTAGTTCGGACCGGCCTGGCCAGCGACGAAACCTTTGGCGGTTTCGAACGACATCATTTGTTCGATGGCGTTGAGCTTGAGTTTTTCCAGCTTCGGCTGACGCTTGGCCTTGTAATCAAATTCGCCGCTGATGGCGCCCTTGATCAGGTTCAGTGCGGCTTCGGCCAGTTTGTCCGGAGCAACCACGGCGTCGACGGCACCGACTTTCAGCGCGTCTTCAGCACGGTTTTCCTTACCGGCGGCGATCCACTCGATGGCGTTGTCGGCCCCGATCAGGCGCGGCAGGCGCACGGTGCCGCCGAAACCTGGGTAGATGCCCAGTTTGACTTCAGGCAGGCCGATTTTGGCGGTGGCCGACATGACGCGGAAGTCTGCGGCCAGGCACATTTCGAAGCCACCGCCCAGCGCGATGCCATTGATCGCGGCAACGGTCGGTACGTTGAGGTCTTCGAAATCGCTGAAAATCTTGTTGGCTTCGAGGTTGCCAGCCACCAGCTCGGCATCGGGCAGCTTGAAGTTGTCGACGAATTCGGTGATGTCAGCGCCGACGATAAACACGTCCTTGCCGCTGGAGACGATCACGCCCTTGACCGAAGCATCTGCTTTGATGGTGTCTACGGCCTGACGCAGTTCATTCAGGGTTAGACGGTTGAACTTGTTGACGGACTCACCCTTGAGGTCGAATTTCAATTCGACGATGCCACTTTCAAGAGCCTTAACCGTGATGGCTTTACCTTCGTAAATCATCAACTGATCTCCACGATATGGAAGCTGAACAGTACACATTGGACGCTGGCCTCTGGTTGGACACTGGCCTTTAGGTCAATGCTCACTCCAATCCGCCAGGCACACCCGCCAATGCGATAGTCGGGATGTATGTGCGCGCGGTCTGACAGACAAACGCTCAATTCATACGCCCGTTTGATTTGGGTACGCCACCTTCATCCAATTCCAGGCAATTGTCAATCGCTCGAAAGGCTAGGAAAAACGCGACTTTCCAGTCATTTCAGAACTCAAACCATAGGCGCACGCTTCGCCAATATTCAAATATTCACGAAATCAATTATAGGAAGGATGTGGGAAAAGACTGTACAGAACGGGATATCCGGCTAGGCTAGCCGCAACCATAACGCGCACGGATGAACATCCGACGCAGCAAGCACAGATTACCGGCCTGCCTGGCCAACTCCAGCCCGATGATGATGTCGGGCTTTTTATTGCCTGAAATTCAGTAGGCGCTTCAGGCCAGCGCTTTGAGCAGCGCATCAATGGCGAGCAAATCACTCGCTTCGCCCTTCTCGCCCCAGTACAGGGCAATCATCTGCTTATCGGCCTCGACCTTGTAGACGTTGGCCGGCAGCGTTGCAAAATGCGGCAACAACTTCTCATCGTCGCAGACTTCACGCCATTGATTAACCCACACACCCGGCTCCAACTGCCAATAACTCCAGGTTGCCGGCGTGCTGCCGCGTCGTGGCCGGCAGTATTGCGCACAGGGGCTCGGCGGCTCTTGCTTGAGCCAGTGCGGCCACTCCTGAGGTGCCAATTGCATGGCCAGGCCGATGCGGCGCGCCTCCATGCGCAGGGCCATTCGCCCGCTCTGGTGGCGCGAAGGGCGTAGCCATGCCAGAGGGCTCAGAACCACCACAAGGATTGACACCACTATCCAGACCGTCATATGAGTACCCCCGAATTTCTAGATGAGCGGATTTGACCTGACGCAACCCCATCCGCTTGAAAGCAGCCATACTGAACTTATTGCAGTCCCCTGGAGGAACGCCCCATGTCCTACACACATATTCTGGTCGCCGTCGACCTGACCGAAGAGTGCGATCCAGTGATCAAGCGCGCGCAGGCTTCAGCAATCGCCAACGGCGCCAAGCTGTCACTGGTACACATCGTCGAGCCCATGGCCATGGCGTTTGGCGGCGATGTGCCGATGGACCTTTCCCAACTGCAACAACAACAGTTCGATCAGGCCAAAGAACGCCTGGACCGGTTGATCATCAAATACCCGGAACTGACCAAGGAAAACTCCCACCTCACTTACGGCCAACCGCGCCAGGAGATCCACCACCTGGCCAAGGAACAGAACTGCGATCTGATCGTGGTGGGCAGCCATGGCCGTCACGGCTTGGCATTGCTGCTGGGCTCCACCGCCAATGATGTACTGCACGGAGCGCCGTGCGATGTGTTGGCCGTTAAGTTGGTAAAAAGCTCGTAACGCCGATGAAGATGCAATGCGGGAGGGGCTTGCCCCCGATAGCAGCCTCTCAGTAGAAACACCACTGACTGAGACACCGCTATCGGGGGCAAGCCCCCTCCCACATTTGAGCCACTTTTTTACTGACCTAAAGTCACTCAGGCATCTAACTCTGCCCAACGCTCCATCAGCACTTCCAGCTCCTGGTTCAACTTCTCCAGAGAAGCGATGACCTTGGCAGTTTCCGCCGCCGGACGCAGATAAAAACCCGCATCAGCCATGTCTGCTTCTACCGCAGCAATCTGCTGTTCCTTGGCGTCGATATCACCCGGCAGGGCTTCCAGCTCGCGCTGCAGCTTGTAGCTGAGCTTTTTCTTGGCCGTCGGCGCAGCCTCGGGTGCAGGGGCAGCAGTGGCAACAGGCGTGACCACCGCCGAGTTCAAGTCGGCCTTGCCGGACTTACTCTCGGTCACGCCCAACAGGCGCGGTGAACCGCCCTGGCGCAGCCAGTCCTGATAGCCACCGACGTATTCGCGCACCTTGCCTTCACCTTCGAAGACCAGGGTGCTGGTGACCACGTTATCGAGGAATGCCCGGTCGTGGCTGACCATCAGCACAGTGCCGTTGAAGGTCAATAAGACCTCTTCCAGCAGTTCAAGGGTTTCTACGTCGAGGTCGTTGGTCGGTTCGTCGAGCACCAGCAAGTTGGCAGGTTTGCTGAACAGTTTGGCCAACAGCAAGCGTGCGCGCTCACCACCGGACAAGGCCTTGACCGGCGTCCGTGCGCGCTGCGGGCTGAACAGGAAGTCGCCCAGATAGCTCAGCACGTGGCGGCTCTGGCCGTCGATGTCGATAAAGTCGCGGCCTTCAGCCACGTTGTCGATCACGGTTTTTTCCAGGTCCAACTGATGGCGCAACTGGTCGAAGTAGGCCACGTCTATGCGCGTGCCCTCCTCCACGGTGCCGCTGGTAGGTTTCAGACCATTGAGCATCAGCTTGAGCAAGGTAGTCTTGCCGGTACCGTTGGCGCCCAGCAGACCAATACGGTCGCCACGCTGCAGGACCATGGAGAAGTCCTTGATCAGGAACGGACCGTCCGGGTGATGGAAGCTGACGTTTTCCAGCACCATCACTTGTTTACCCGACTTGTCGGCGGTATCCAACTGGATATTGGCCTTGCCGGTGCGCTCACGACGCTCGCTACGCTCAACACGCAGGGCTTTGAGGGCGCGCACGCGGCCTTCGTTACGGGTGCGGCGCGCTTTGATGCCCTGGCGGATCCAGACTTCTTCCTGGGCCAGCTTTTTGTCGAACAGCGCGTTGGCAGTTTCTTCAGCCGCCAGCGTCGCTTCTTTGTGCACCAGGAAGCTGGCGTAGTCGCCGTTCCAGTCGATCAAGCCGCCGCGATCCAGTTCAAGGATGCGCGTGGCCAGGTTTTGCAGGAAAGAACGGTCGTGCGTGATGAACAGCACGGCGCCCTGGAAATCCTTGAGGGCTTCTTCAAGCCAGGCGATGGCGCCGATGTCCAGGTGGTTCGTTGGTTCGTCGAGCAGCAACAGATCCGGCTCGGACACCAGGGCCTGGGCCAGCAGCACGCGGCGACGCCAGCCGCCGGACAACTCGGCGAGGGTCTTGTCGGCCGGCAGTTGCAGGCGGCTCAGGGTGCTGTCGACCAGTTGCTGCAGGCGCCAGCCATCACGTGCTTCGAGGTCCTGCTGAACGTGCATCAGCTTGTTCAGGTCTTCCTCGGTGACGCAGTTCTGCGCCAGGTGATGGTATTGCGCAAGCAACTCGCCCACACCGTCCAGGCCTTCGGCAACCACGTCGAACACTGTCCGTCCGTCGGCCACCGGCAATTCTTGCGGCAATTCGCCAATCTTGAGGCCCGGGGCGCGCCAAACAGAGCCGTCATCGGGCTTTTGGTCGCCTTTTACCAGCTTCATCATGCTGGACTTGCCGGTGCCGTTGCGGCCGATGATGCACACCCGCTCACCACGGGCGATCTGCCAGGACACCTTGTCCAACAACGGCATAGCGCCGAAAGCAAGGGACACATCGCTGAATTTGAGCAGGGTCATACGCTTCTCCAAAAACTGGGCGCGCATTCTACCTGAGTTGAGGGTGGGATGCGGCCAGCATTTTCAAGGCCGACACGTTCTGTAGGACATTTCCCGTAAACCTGAACGAACCGGCCAGCAAAGCTTTCGCCGGTCGCTGGCAAAAGGCTAAGCTAGGGGCAATCAGCGTCGGCAGTGCCGGCGCTAGTCGTGATTTCTCTGCACGGACGTCTCATGCGCAGTCGCCTTTTCAACTTTTTATCTTGTCTGCTTCTTTCCGCCACCGCCGTTCAATCCGCCCAGGCCGTGGACCTCACCACCCAACGTCAATATTACGATGAAGCCAAGCGCGCTCTGGCCAAGGGCGATACCGGCCCGTACATGCAATACAGCCAGGCCCTGGCCGATTATCCGCTTACACCGTACCTGGCCTACGACGAACTGACTGCGCGCCTGAAAAGCGCGAGCAACCAGGAAATCGAGCAGTTCCTGGCCAAAAACGGCGACCTGCCCCAGGCGAACTGGATGAAACTGCGCTGGTTGCGCTGGCTGTCCGAGCGTGGCGACTGGCAAACCTTTGAAAAGTACTACGACCCCAAACTCAATTTCGTCGAACTGGACTGCCTGCACGGCCAATACCAGCTCACCCACAACCTCAAGGCCGAAGGCTACAAGACCGCCGAAAAGCTGTGGATGACCGGCAAATCCCAACCCGCCGCCTGTGATGCCACGTTTGGCCAGTGGGCCGCCGACGGCCAACTCACCGAACAGAAAATCTGGGACCGCACCAAACTCGCCGCCGAAGCGCGCAACTACGCGCTGGCCAACAGCCTGGTAAAAACCCTGCCAACCCTCGGTGCCCAAGGTCGCCTGATGGTGGACGTGGCGCAAAAGCCCGACATGCTAAGCGATCCATCGCGCTTCCAGCCGGCCACCGAGGCTATGTCGGATGCCGTAGGCCTGGGCCTGCGCCGCCTGGCGCGCCAGGACCCGGACAAAGCCATGGCCCTGCTCGACGGTTACGCCAGCAGCATGCACTTCTCCCGTGACGAAAAAGTGGCAATCGCCCGTGAAATCGGCCTGACCCTGGCCAAGCGTTTCGACCCACGTGCCCTTGAGGTGATGACCAAATACGACCCGGAACTGCGCGACAACACCGTCTCCGAATGGCGCCTGCGCCTGCTGTTGCGCCTGGCGCGCTGGGAAGACGCCTACCAGTTGACGCGCAAACTCCCACAAGACTTGGCCACCTCCAACCGCTGGCGCTACTGGCAGGCGCGCAGCCTTGAACTGGCTGAGCCGAAGAACCCACAAGCATTGGTGCTCTACAAGAACCTTTCGCGGGAGCGGGATTTCTACGGTTTCCTCGCCGCCGACCGCTCCAAGGCTCCGTACCAGTTGAACAACAAGCCGCTGGTGATGAGTCAGGCGCTGGTCAATAAAGTGCGCAACACACCCGGCGTGCGTCGCGCTCTGGAGTTCTACGCCCGTGGCCAGATCGTGGATGGCCGCCGCGAGTGGTACCACGTCAGCCGTCATTTCAACCGTGATGAGATGGTCGCCCAGGCCAAGCTGGCGTACGACATGAAGTGGTACTTCCCGGCGATCCGCACCATTAGCCAGGCCCAGTACTGGGACGATCTGGATATCCGCTTCCCAATGGCCCACCGCGACACCTTGGTGCGTGAAGCCAAGGTGCGGGGCCTGCATTCGAGCTGGGTATTCGCCATTACCCGCCAGGAAAGCGCCTTCATGGACGACGCCCGCTCCGGCGTAGGCGCCAGCGGCCTGATGCAACTGATGCCCGGCACCGCCAAGGAAACCGCGCGCAAATTCAGCATCCCGCTGGCTTCCCCGGCCCAGGTCCTGGACCCGGACAAAAACATCCAGCTCGGCGCCGCCTACCTGAGCCAGGTGCACAGCCAATTCAACGGCAACCGCGTGCTCGCTTCCGCCGCGTACAACGCCGGCCCCGGCCGCGTGCGCCAGTGGCTGCGCGGAGCGGATCACTTGAGTTTCGATGTATGGGTGGAAAGCATCCCATTCGACGAAACCCGCCAGTATGTGCAGAACGTGTTGTCTTATTCGGTGATCTACGGGCAAAAACTCAACTCACCACAGCCGCTTGTGGATTGGCATGAGCGCTATTTTGATGACCAGTAAGGTCTGAAGCGACTCTGAAAATGCCCGCATCGAAAGATGCGGGCATTTTCATTTCCACGGCTGAAAATATTCTGATCGCCCGGGGAAATACACATACAGAAAAAACATGATGGAACGCGAAAAGTCTGATGTTCACTCAGCCCACGAGCTCAGTCGATAAATCATCTCTGAGTGACTGACTTCAAAATGGCCTAGAGAGAAACTCAGACATGACACTCACGTCCATCAGCAGCCGCTTAAACACTCAGCCCGCGACTAACGTCATCCCCCCCCCGCCACTCTTCGAGGTCAAGAGTGAAAAGCCGCCCACGCCTGATCAAGATGCCGACACAACGCCGCAAGCCAAGGCCGATCAGGAATTGGCCGTGCTGTTTGCCGCCGTATCAGCCAGATCGGCGAAAACCGGCCCATCGTACGATGGCATCGAGAGCGTTGAGGGTATCCCGCCAAGTTCGACCTTCGGCCAGTGGTGGACGCACCTGCATACGCTGCTCAAGCATCCCCAATTCGTCGAATGGGCAACGCAAAGGCACATTAATCTTTCCAAACCCTTAATGATCAGTCTGCGCGACCAGATCACCTTCACCATGACTGATGGGCGCCGGGAGGTGTTCAGGGCAACGGATGAAAATCCGCTCTGGCCGGTCGTTGTGGCGCCGATTCTTCGCGCCGCCAACGTCGTGGCGGCGGGCAACAGCCCCCTTCGTCTGTCCGCATCGGACTCCACATCTGCGCCCTTTGAAGTGGTGGCGAATTTTCACGGTGAATCGGTACCCCTCACGACGTCACGGACAGCACAGTTACAGCAGACCCAGACATTCACCAAAAACGCCGCCAACGCGGTTCCGAACAAGGTCGAGGATGGGCCGGCCAATACGGGCAAGCTCAATACAGAGCGGACCGCCCTTGGCGACTTGGTGGACACGCGCGCGCTCTGCGAAAAGCTCAAGGGCCTTGTGCGCTATGGTACTGAGGGGATTGAGGAGCGGTTAAAGAACACAACGATAGAGGTGCACCCACACTCGTCATTCGGCCAAGGCCCCGAAGCCGGCCCTGGACGCACCGTGACACTTGAGCAATTTATCCTGGCAAATAACTGGCGGTTGCCCAGCACGCTTGAAGCACTGGAGAACATGATCAGCACGCTCAATGCCCCACCGTTGCAGGCACCACACCTAGGCAGCCTGGGTGGGGCGATCTCGTGGCCGGCTCCGCTGAGCGACCACGACCAAAAGAGCGTTTACAGTCATTTTCACTACAACCTGCAACTACCGGCGTTGGTGAAGGAAAGAACGGAGCCCCAAAACCCACGGGGAGTTTTGGGTTATCTCACAAGCCACCTGCACATTTCCCAAAACGAATTGCGCGACCCACTTAAAGTCATCGAAAAAATCATCAACACACCAAAAGCCATCGAACTCGAAGCCGCCTTGCACCAAAAGATGGGGGATGGCTGGAAGACCAGCTCCAGCCATGACTGGCTGTTGACTGCAATCGCTACCACTCTGGACCCAGAAAGCATGTTTGGCCCGCAACTCAATCATCTCGCGGGTTTCAATCTGGCCGACGGACGTTTCATGGGGCAGCCCCTCGCAACTATCAAGCAGGCGTTCATTGACCACCTGATAAAACTGAACAGAGCCTCGCCGGACATGGCGCCCATTGCTGCACAAATGCTGCTTTCGCGTACAGCGCCGGAGTTATTGGTCAAAAACGTTCCTGCCAGCATTACGTTGGGATCGGCGGCGTGGGTGAGTTTCAAAGCGGCGGTGACGCGGATCGAGGCCTATAGCCCTGGTGCCACGATGCAGATGACGTTTGCGCAAGTGTGTGCCAGAGATGCCCTGGACCCAATTTCGCAAGAGGGGCAGGCCATTCAGCAAGTCACATCGCGAGCGGCGCTTATTGAGTGGGGCAAGATCAACGGCGAACTCGTGCCCCGCGATGACGGGAACTATCCTCAGGCTGACATTGATCGGGTCCAGCGCGCGCTCGCTGACAAAACTTCAACGTTGCAACAAGCCGTCGAGCAACTTGCCAGTAAGGTGCCGACCCAACGCGATGTGACGCTACAGCAACTCAAGCAACAATTCGGCGAGGGGCTTCCCTACGAACTTAAATGCTTTCGCGATAATAGCCCCCGCGGCAGAGGCCACGGAAATCTTGCTAGCTCCACGCAGCCAAAATATTCGCTACTGGACTTTTATCTTTCAAAACCCGAAGTCAATCCGTTTTCTAATTGGGTATCCGATAACAACACGATTGCCCCCAGCATGATTGCCCGTCTTGCTCACTTGCCAGACGCAAAATCCCTCCATAAGCAAGCCTTTGTCGACTACACGGAAGGCACCAAAAAAGCACAGGCGAGCGTGATAAAAAACCAGCTTGCGAAACTTCCTCTGGAAGATCGCAAGAATCTTGAGTTTGGCAGCATTCGTATATTCATAGAGGGTCAGGTCAGCCGTTATGAAAGCAACCTCCCAGGTTTCACAATTAATGACGAAGATAAAGTACCCAGCCAGCCGAAAGAGCAAAAGGCACTGATCTTCCAGACCGAGCGCGACGGGAACCTGGAGTTTTATGAAATATCAGCGCAAAAAGGCCAAATAAATAAACGTGACGATCTGAAGACAAACTTTAAGGAAGGCCCCCAAGGAGATTGGGTCAAGGTGCCCAGCCATCAAGGTTCAAAATGGACAAATACGGCGATCCATGAAGTCAAACCAAGCGCCTCCCAAGATGCAGTACAACAACGGGCCAGGCAATTGCCAGTGACCATCCCTGCCTCGTTCAGCAGCGCGCGCAGTGCCTATATCAGTAATACGGTAGTCAATTACTCCAACCCGGAATCAAACTTTGAGCAACTACTGGAACTGACCAAAAGCATCACGACATTCGATGAAGAGGCCGATAAGGAAAAAGCCCTGTTCAACATAATTGTAGGGCTAATACCTGGGGCGTCTGCCGTTAAAAACCTGATCAATGGAGACCCCTTGGCGGCACTGGGAGATCTGTTGTTTGACGGGGTGATGTACGTGACCGGCTCGGCCCTGGGCAGAGGCGCGAGTGCCGTTGGCGGTCCCAGAGGCGCGACCCGGGTGGCCATGGCGAGCAGCCGAATAGGTCGCGGCGTGCTGGGTAAGGCCTCGGGCGCGCCGGCCAGCAGTGCCCGGCTGGCCGCAGGCACGAAACCCCTTAATGCACGGCAGCTGTCGCAGAGCACGATGGATCACGCTCAACTGCGCGCGTTTGCCGAACGAGCCGACATAGCGGAAGGCACTTATCGCGCCCCCGGTGCACTCGAACCCAGCCGAGTAACCGCCCAACTGGATAACCAAACCGGTCACTGGCTGCACTATGACGTGAATAAAAACACAGCTTACGGGAAGAAACTGGATAACTTCTCACCCGACAATCATCGGCCAATTTCAGCCGCAACAGGCAGTCAACCTGCACCTGCAACCGCACCTGTGTCTTTCGAAAAAAGTCTGGCCTATGACAACGTCATACAAATGAAAGGCACGATGAAAGACCTCAAACTTGTGGCCAATGAAATGCATGTGTTCGTCGACACCTATAAAGGTGTTGATCGCCTGAATATTGTCGCCCACGGTCTTGAGCGCAGCCGACTGGACAGATTTTTGAACCGTGGAAGCAGCATCGTTATCGACAATACCGCGTACTCGGCCAAAGACTTGGTCGCTTTGTTGAACACGAAAGGCGTCGACCCCAGCGCCTTTAACAATGTGCGGTTATTGGTTTGCTACTCTGGCGAGGGTGGCAGTCGCGCCTTCGGCAGCTTGCTGCAAAAGGAGATCAACCGGCCGGTGAAGGCGTTCGAGGGCTCGGTTTCAATGCAACACGGCTCTACGTCATTGACGGCCGCGCGAGACGACCTGATTGCGCGGATCAACGAGATCAGCCCCGGCATCTCTACTAAAAACGCCGAGCGGCTGGCAGATATGAACATGTATCAGGCCTTTGTAGGGAAAGTCACCCAGCACGTTGTCAAGACTCACGGTAGCAAGATAAAGATGAACGTGGCGCTTCTGGGCGAGCCCAAACACTATGTGGACACTAGGGTTTCGTACAAACCTGTCTACTTCCGTTAGCACTGGTGCCAGGCATAGCAGGTCATTGCGCTTGCGCACCACTATTGAACTGCAATGCCGCCAACCGCGCATACAACGGGTTGCTCGCAATCAGCTGCTGATGCGTGCCCACCGCAACCAGTTTGCCTTGGTCCATTACCGCAATGCGGTCGGCGTTCTTCACCGTCGCCAGGCGGTGGGCAATCACCAGCGTAGTACGGCCCTGCATCAATTGCGGCAGTGCCTGCTGGATCAAGTGTTCACTTTGCGCATCCAGAGCGCTGGTGGCTTCGTCCAGCAGCAGGATTGGTGCGTCCACCAGCAACGCGCGGGCGATGGCCAAGCGCTGGCGCTGGCCACCAGAGAGGCCCAGCCCGCCATCACCGAGGTGGGTCTGGTAGCCGTCGGGCATTTGCAAGATGAAGTCGTGAGCATGGGCGATGCGTGCAGCGGCTTCGACTTGCTCGCGGGTAGCTGAGGGATTGCCGTAGCGGATGTTCTCTTCGACGCTGCCGAAAAACAACGCCGGGCTCTGGGACACCAGGGCAAAGTGGCGGCGCAGGTCCAGGGGGTCGAGGTCGGTCAGCGGATGGCCTTCGAGCAGGATTCGGCCATGCTGCGGATCGTAGAAACGCAGCAGCAGGTCGAAGATCGTCGACTTACCCGCGCCGGACGGGCCGACGAGTGCCAGGGTTTCACCGGGGTTGATGGTCAGGTTCAACCCGTCGATAGCGTAGCTGTCAGGTCGCGAGGGATAGGAAAAGCGCAGATCTTGCAGCTCCATACGGCCACTGACCCGCTCGGGCAATTTCACGGTATCAGTTGCCGGCGCCTGGATTTCATTAGTCGACTGCAACAGCTCACCAATCCGCTCAGCTGCACCGGCTGCACGCTGCAGCTCACCTAGCACTTCGCTCAGGGTGCCAACCGCGCTGCCGACGATCAGGCTGTAAAACACGAACGCCGCCAGTTCGCCGCCGGAAATGCGCCCACTGATCACGTCCATGCCGCCGACCCACAACATCACACCCACGGCGCCGAGCACCAGCATGATCACCAGCGTGATCAGCCAGGCGCGCTGGGCGATGCGTTTACGCGCGGTGGCAAAGGCTTCTTCCACGGTCACCGCAAAGCGCTGCTCGTCCTGAACTTGGTGGTTATAGGCCTGCACGGTCTTGATCTGGCCAAGGGTTTCGGACACATAACTGCCCACATCGGCAATGCGGTCCTGGCTCAGGCGCGACAGGCTACGCACGCGGCGCCCGAAAATCAGGATCGGCGCCAGCACCAGCGGCAATGCAACCACCACGATGCTGGTGAGCTTGGGGTTGGTGACGAACAGCAACACGATGCCGCCAATGACCATCAAGGCATTGCGCAGGAACAGTGACAGCGACGAGCCGATCACCGATTGCAGCAAGGTAGTGTCGGTGGTCAGCCGCGACTGGATTTCCGAACTGCGGTTGTTCTCATAGAAGCCGGGATGCAGGTAGATGAGGTGGTTGAACACCTGCCGACGAATATCCGCCACCACTCGCTCGCCAATCCAGGAGACCAGGTAAAACCGCGCAAAAGTACCCACCGCCAAGCCAAGCACCAGGATCATGAACAGGCCGATGGACTGGTTGAGCAGGTGTGGCGATTGGGTCATGAAGCCCTGGTCTACCAGCAGGCGAATGCCTTGGCCCATGGACAAGGTAATCCCGGCGGTAACGATCAGCGCCAGCAACGCACCCAGCGCCTGCCAGCGGTAAGGCGCGATAAAACGGCTGGCCAGGCGAATCGCACGGCGTTGACGGGTTGAGAACATAGGGGCATCACCGATGAGGAACCTGTACCCAACATTGGGGGAACTTGGGCAAATAACAATGAGTCAGGTTAATTATGCCCGCCGATACTCATCCCTAGAGGCTATCGGTCTAATGCCCGGCTGGAAATCGGCCGCCGTTTCTGGTGGACTGAGTATTCGAACCAGTGGTCGTGCATGGAGTTGTAACAGCGCGGTCACGCGGGGGTTTTAAAGTAGGTATACAACCTGATGAGGAGACAGGCCATGACCTTGCAAAACAGCAGCGATGCCAAAATTGAAGTGATCCGCCAACCCCAGCAGTTGCCTTGCTCCGTCATCGACGCCCAAGGCCATGAGGTGCAGATCACCGAAGAAATGATCCAGCAAGCGTGCCGCGAACTGGAAGAAAAACTGGTCAAGCCTGCCCAGCAAGGCTGAAGCGCCCAAGCTCTTTCAGACCCGGCCTCGATGGCCGGGTTTTTTATGGGCGCTTAAACAGCTACCGCGCCCAGTGCGGACACGATCTTCGACAACGCCGCCGACTCCCCATTGATGCGCACGCTCAAGCCATCAATCTCGCGACGCTCGGGATAGTGCTTGCGCAGCAGGTCGAACGCCTTGCGCTGCTCTTGCACAGTTCCAACCAGGCTCCGACGGAAATCCGCATCATCCCGCCGCGGGTCGTACACGCTGCGGCACAAGGTCGCCAGCGCCCAGGCCGGGTCGGTCGAGGCATTCAAGTGCACTTCAGCCAACCACAGCGCAGGCAACAGCTCACTCAAGTGAATGCTCGGTTCCTGACCCAGGTACGCGCAAAACGCCTGGTAGATCTGCGCCGTGCCGCGCTGGCGGCCTTCCAGGCTGTAACCGGCGATATGCGGTGTGGCCAGCACGCACAGGTCGGCCAGGTCCACATCCACTTCGGGCTCGCCTTCCCATACATCCAGCACCGCTTGCAGGTCTTCGCGTTCCAGCAGCACCTCGCGCAGGGCGGCGTTGTCCACTACCGGGCCACGGCTGGCGTTGATCAGCCAAGTGCCGGGTTTGAGTTGTTCGAGGCGCTGACGGTCTAATAAATGCCAGGTAGAGCCATTGCCGGACTTGGTCAAAGGCGTGTGCAGGCTGATCACGTCACACTGCTCGATGATCTGCGCCAGGCTCACATAGTCGCCCCCTTCGGCGATCTGCCGCGGCGGGTCGCACACCAAGACATTCCAGCCCAGGCCTTTGAGCACCTTGACCAACCGCCCGCCCACTTCACCGGCGCCGACAATGCCATAGGTGCGTTGGTTGAGGTCGGCGCCTTCGATCTCGGCGAGGGTCTGCAGGCTGCCCAGCACGTAGTCCACCACGCCACGGGCATTGCAGCCGGGCGCGCTGGACCATTGGATGCCGGTCTGCTTGAAGTAGTCGAGGTCCAAGTGATCGGTGCCGATGGTGCAGGTGCCGACAAAACGCACCTTTGAGCCCTCCAGCAACGCGCGATTGACGTTAGTCACCGAGCGCACTAGCAGTACGTCAGCCTGCTCGACCGTGGCGCGATCAAGGGAACGGCCGGGCACCCGGCGAATCTCGCCAAATCCTTGGAAGAAGGCATCGAGCAGCGGGATATTTTCGTCGGCAACAATCAGCATGGCAGGCTCCTTTGGCGGATCAGCAGTGTACAGGGATGCGATCTGCAATGTGGGAGGGGGCTTGCCCCCGAATAGCCGTGTGTCAGCGACTATCCAGTGACTGACACTCTGCAATCGTGGGCAAGCCCCCTCCCACCAGGGATATGCGGTGCCCTGGGAGGTCGCTTACAAATCCCTAACACAGGTTTTTTCCTGACCATGGCGTCAAGGCGTAGAATCCGCCGTCCTTGCGCTATTTTCTATTGGACACCCGCACGTGAACACTGCCGCCACCCCCCTCACCCGCCCCGCCCGTATCAGTAGGGAAGTGCGCGACCTGCTGACGCTCGCTCTGCCAATCATGATCGGCCAACTGGCTACCACCGCCATGAGTTTTGTCGACGCGGTGATGGCCGGACGTGTCAGCCCCCAGGACCTGGCGGCAGTGGGGTTGGGCAACTCGATCTGGATCCCGGTGTACTTGCTGATGAGCGGCACGCTGCTGGCCACCACACCAAAAGTCGCTCAGCGCTACGGTGCCGGCAAATTCAGCGAAATCGGACCGCTGGTGCGCCAGGCCTTGTGGCTGGCGGTGGTCGTGGGGATCCTCGGAGGATTGCTGCTGCTGTGCGCCGAACCGATCCTGCATGCCATGAAGGTCGAGCCTGACCTGATCGTGCCGTCCATGGGCTACCTGCACGGCATCGCCGCGGGGATGCCAGCGATTGCGCTGTATTACGTGCTGCGCTGTTTCAGCGATGGCCTGGGCCGTACGCGACCGAGCATGGTCATGGGCCTGGTCGGCCTGGCGCTGAATATTCCGCTGAACTACATCTTCATTTACGGCCACTTTGGCGTGCCGGCCATGGGCGGCGTGGGCTGTGGCTGGGCCACCGCCATTGCGATGTGGGTGATGATGCTCGGCCTGGCCGTCTGGACGCGCTGGGGCCCGGCCTATCAGAGCAGTGAATTGTTCAAGCGCTTTGACTGGCCGCAATGGGCCGTGATCAAGCGTGTATTGGGGATTGGTCTGCCGATTGGCGTCGCGATCTTTGCCGAGTCGAGCATTTTTGCAGTGATCGCCCTGTTGCTCGGCAGCCTCGGCGCCACGGTGGTGTCCGGGCATCAGATTGCACTGAACGTCAGCTCCCTGGTGTTCATGATCCCCTACTCCCTGAGCATGGCGGTCACCGTGCGCGTCGGTCAGGCCCTGGGGCGTGGCGAAGCACGTGAAGCGCGCTTCGCCGCCGGGGTCGGCATGGGCACCGCGCTGGCTTATGCCTGCCTGTCGTGCAGCCTGATGCTGTTGTTTCGCGAGCAGATCGCGACGATCTACACCCCGGATCCGGTGGTGATCCACCTCGCGTCGACGCTGATCGTATTCTCGGCGCTGTTTCAGTTCTCGGACTCGATCCAGGTCACTGCCGCTGGCGCATTGCGGGGCTATCAGGACACCCGGGTGACCATGGTGCTGACGTTGTTCGCCTACTGGGGCGTGGGGTTGCCGGTGGGCTACGCCCTGGGGCTGACTGACTGGCTCGGCGCGCCCAGCGGCCCAAGCGGTTTGTGGCAAGGGCTGATCGTGGGCCTGAGCTGTGCGGCGGGGATGTTGCTGGTACGCCTGGCGCGCAGTGCACGCCGGCGTATCCGGGCGGATAAGGCGCGCGCTTAGTCGGCCTTTTTGCGAATCCAGTACAGGTAGGTGCCGGCCTGTTCCTGCTGATCCACCAATTCGTGGTCAAGGAACACGCAGAACTTGGGAATATCGCGACGGGTTGACGGGTCGGTCGCGATCACTTTGAGCAAGCCGCCTGCCGGCAGGTCGCGGATGTGCTGGTGCAGCATCATCACCGGTTCCGGGCAGTTGAGGCCTGTTGCATCGAGAACGCCGTCTACGGGGCTGTCGTTAATATCGCTCATTGATTACTCCTCGTTAACGGGCCTTGGTTTTCTTCGCATCCACCAGCCGACGCAGGTGGCACGTCACTTCCTCACGGTCGTGGTAAAGCTGCTTGCAACCGATCTCCACGCGGATGCCGCGCGCCTTGAAACCCTCTTCGATGCGCTCCAGCAGACGCTTCACTTCGGCATAACGCTGCTTCATCGGCAACTTCAGGTTCACCACCGCCTCGCGGCAATATCCTTCGCCAATCCAGGTTTCCAGCAGCGCGGCGTTGCGTGCGGGTTTCTCCACAATGTCGCACACCATCCAGTCAACCGGTTGCTTGGGCACGAAGGTGAAACCGTCGGCCATCAGGTGCTGCACCAGGCCGGTGTCCATCAGGCTTTCGGCCATGGGGCCGTTGTCGATGGCCGTCACCAACATGCCGCGGTTGACCAGTTGCCAAGTCCAGCCGCCCGGCGCGGCACCGAGGTCGACGCCGGTCATGTCGCCGTGCAGGCGCTCGTCCCACTGGTCGCGGGGGATAAAGTGGTGCCAGGCCTCTTCCAGCTTGAGGGTTGAGCGGCTTGGCGCGTCACGCGGGAATTTCAGGCGTGGAATGCCCATCGGCCACATCGCCGAGTTGTTCGACTCGGCCAGCCCCATGAACACTTCGCGGCCGCTCTTGAACGTCAGCAGCAAGCGCGGCTTGCTCGGGTCGTCCACCAGTTTGCCGGCGTTGAGCAGGGCTTTGCGCAGGTGCACTTCGAATTTCTTGCAGAAGTTCGACAGTTCCTTGCCATCGTTGGTGTCGACCATCTCCAGCCAGAGGCTGCCGCACACCGGGAATTCACGCAGGTGAGCGAGGATCACGCTGATGCGATCGGTTTCCGGCAGGTCGATAAACACCCCGCGCGCCCACTGCCTCGGGAAGATCAGCTCGGCAAAGCGTTGGCCGTGCATCAAGCGCTGGGCGCCGTCTTCTTCGGTGCAGACAAATTCGGCGCAGGCGCTGCCGGTCTTGGCTTTGGCGTAGCCGGAAACGTTCAGACGCGCGGCGTGTTCCGCGATCTCGGAACAGACTTCGCCTTCAAAACCCGGGCGGCAGTGCATAAAAAGGGTGTTCATTGAATCTCCTGGCAACTGGCTTGCTCGATCGCAATGCCTGTCATGAAAACGCGCGCATGATAGCCGAGTTCGGAACCTTGGACTTGCCCATAGAGTCCAGTTATTAGCCTGCTAATGAAAACAGCGCTAGTTTTAAAGCTCTGTTCGTCCCGTCAGGTCCGTAGCCGTGCGGACCATAAGGAGTCATGTAATGTCATCCCTTGATAGCCTGAGAACCCTTAAAACTTTAGAAATCGACGACAAGACCTACCACTATTTCAGCCTGCCCGAAGCCGCCAAGAGCCTGGGCGACCTGGATAAGCTGCCGATGTCGCTCAAGGTGCTGCTGGAAAACCTGCTGCGCTGGGAAGACAACAAGACCGTCACCGGCGCAGACCTCAAGGCCATTGCCGCCTGGCTCAAAGAGCGCCAGTCCGACCGTGAGATCCAGTACCGCCCCGCCCGCGTGCTGATGCAGGACTTCACCGGTGTACCCGCCGTAGTCGACCTGGCCGCCATGCGCGCCGCCGTGGCCAAGGCCGGGGGCGACCCGCAGCGCATCAATCCGCTCTCCCCCGTGGACCTGGTGATCGACCACTCGGTAATGGTCGACAAGTTCGGCAATGCCGACGCCTTCGAAGAAAACGTCGATATCGAGATGCAGCGCAATGGCGAACGCTACGCCTTCCTGCGCTGGGGCCAGAGCGCCTTCGACAACTTCAGCGTGGTGCCGCCGGGGACCGGCATCTGCCACCAGGTCAACCTGGAATACCTGGGCCGCACCGTCTGGACCAAGGACGAGGACGGCCGCACCTACGCCTTCCCCGACACATTGGTCGGCACGGACTCCCACACCACCATGATCAATGGCCTCGGCGTACTGGGCTGGGGCGTGGGCGGCATCGAAGCGGAAGCGGCGATGCTCGGCCAGCCGGTGTCGATGCTGATCCCGGAAGTAATCGGCTTCAAGCTCACCGGTAAACTCAAGGAAGGCATCACCGCCACCGACCTGGTGCTGACCGTGACCCAGATGCTGCGCAAAAAAGGCGTGGTGGGTAAATTTGTCGAGTTCTACGGCGACGGCCTGGCCGATCTGCCCTTGGCCGACCGCGCTACCATCGCCAACATGGCCCCGGAATATGGCGCCACCTGCGGATTTTTCCCGGTGGATGACGTCACCCTGGATTATCTGCGTTTGTCCGGTCGTCCGGCGCAAACCGTGAAACTGGTCGAGGCTTACACCAAGGCCCAAGGCTTATGGCGCAATGCCGGTCAGGAACCGGTGTTCACCGACAGCCTGGCCCTTGACATGGGCAGCGTCGAAGCGAGCCTCGCCGGGCCTAAACGTCCACAGGACCGTGTAGCCCTGCCCAACGTCGGCCAGGCCTTCAGCGACTTCCTCGACCTGCAATTCAAACCCACCAACAAGGAAGAAGGCCGCCTGGAAAGTGAAGGCGGCGGTGGTGTGGCCGTGGGCAACGCCGACCTGGTGGGCGAAGCAGACTACGAGTACGAAGGCACGACCTATCGGCTGAAAAACGGCGCGGTGGTGATCGCCGCCATCACCTCCTGCACCAACACGTCCAACCCCAGCGTAATGATGGCCGCCGGGCTGGTGGCGAAAAAAGCCGTGGAAAAAGGCCTCACGCGCAAACCGTGGGTGAAGACCTCACTGGCTCCCGGCTCCAAGGTGGTCACCGACTACTACAAGGCGGCAGGCCTCACTCAATACTTGGACACCCTCGGCTTTGATCTGGTGGGCTATGGCTGCACCACCTGCATCGGCAACTCCGGGCCATTGCCCGAGCCGATTGAAAAAGCCATCCAGAAGGCCGACCTCGCCGTGGCCTCGGTACTGTCCGGCAACCGTAACTTCGAAGGCCGCGTGCACCCATTGGTGAAAACCAACTGGCTGGCATCGCCGCCGCTGGTGGTCGCCTATGCGCTGGCTGGCACCGTGCGCATCGATATCAGCAGCGAGCCGTTGGGTAACGATCAGGACGGAAACCCGGTCTACCTCAAGGACATTTGGCCAAGCAGCAAAGAAATTGCCGACGCCGTGGCGCAGGTCAGCACCAGCATGTTCCATAAGGAATACGCCGAGGTGTTTGCCGGCGACGAGCAGTGGCAGGCCATTGACGTGCCACAGGCCGCGACGTACGTGTGGCAGAAGGATTCCACCTATATCCAGCATCCACCCTTCTTCGAGGACATCGACGGCCCGTTGCCGGTGATCAAAGACGTCATGGGCGCCAACGTGCTGGCGATGCTGGGCGACTCAGTCACCACCGACCACATTTCCCCCGCCGGCAATATCAAGGTCGACAGCCCCGCTGGCCGCTACCTGCGCGAGCAAGGCGTCGAACCGCGGGACTTCAACTCCTACGGCTCACGCCGCGGTAACCATGAAGTGATGATGCGCGGCACGTTTGCCAATATCCGCATCCGCAATGAAATGCTCGGTGGCGAAGAAGGCGGCAACACGCTGTACATCCCCACCGGCGAGAAGATGCCGATTTACGATGCGTCAATGAAATACCAGGCTTCGGGCACGCCGCTGGTGGTCATTGCAGGTCAAGAGTATGGCACCGGATCCAGCCGTGACTGGGCGGCCAAAGGCACCAACCTGCTGGGGGTCAAGGCGGTGATCGCCGAAAGCTTCGAGCGGATCCACCGTTCCAATCTGGTGGGCATGGGTGTGTTGCCATTGCAGTTCAAGCTGGATCAGAACCGCAAGGCGCTGAAGCTCACGGGCAAGGAGAAGATCGATATTCTCGGGCTGAGCGAGGTGGAGATCGTGCCGCGGATGAACCTGACGCTGGTGATTACCCGCGAGGATGGCAGCCGCGAGAAGGTCGACGTGCTGTGCCGGATCGACACCTTGAATGAAGTGGAATACTTCAAGTCGGGGGGGATTTTGCACTATGTGCTGCGGCAGTTGATTGCGTCGTAAGGCGATCTCAAAAGCAATGGAGAACTAATGTGGGAGGGGCGGTGCGACGATTCGACTTGCTCCCGATAGCGGTGGATCAGTCATAGATGTTTTGACTGACATACCGCCATCGGGAGCAAGCCCCCTCCCACACTTTGACCGCGTTTAACGCTTCAGATCAGCCGAACAGCCACTTCCACAACAAGACCAGCACCACTACCGCCAGCACCGGCCGCGCAATGCGGTAAGCCTTTGGATGCTTGCGCTTCCACTGTTTGACCACACCACTGAACTTGTCACTGAAGGTCTTGCTCCAGGCATACGCCTGGTTGATGCCGCCGACGCGCTCGTCATCCAGGTTCTGCGGCGCGGTGGCGCGGCCCAGTTGCTTGCTGACCCAACGGTTGACGCGGGTCATCACGCGATTACTCAGCGGGCGCTCGATGTCGCAGAACAGGATCACGCGTGTCTTCTCGGTTTCGTTCTTCACCCAGTGCACGTACGTTTCGTCGAACATCACGTCCTCACCGTCACGCCAGGCATACACCTGGCCGTCGACGAAGATGCGGCAGTCGTCGGAGTTCGGCGTGGACAAGCCCAAGTGATAACGCAGGGAACCGGCAAACGGGTCACGGTGCGGGTTGAGGTGGCTGCCGCCCGGCAACAACGCAAACATCGCCCCTTTGACGTTAGGAATGCTGCTCACCAAGGCCACGGTTTTCGGGCACAGCGCCTCGGCCGATGGCAGGGGTTTGTCGTACCACTTGAGGTAGAAACGCTTCCAACCCTTTTTGAAGAACGAACCGAAACCGGCGTCGTTGTTCTTTTCGGCGGCGCGAATGTAACCCTCGTCGAACAGGTGCATGGCCTCTTCGCGGATCACTTCCCAGTTGTCCTTGAGCACGTCCAGTTCCGGAAACTTGCTGCGGTCCAGGTAAGGTTTGGACGGCACGGCCGAGAACAGGTACATCAAGGCGTTATAGGGGGCGAACAGCGCCGAATGGTTAACGAACTGGCGCAACATCGGTAAACGGGCCTTGCCGCGCAGGTGTACATACAGCGTGCTACCGATAAACAGCAGCAACACCGACAGTTTGGCGGCCAAAGAAAAGGTCATGCAGCAACTCCTGGAAATAAGCGTCTGGCCAACAACTTCCCGTCACGGGGAAACCAGACGTAGCAGCCAGCCATGATAAACAGTTGGGCCAGTATGCAGAAGGCCCAGGGTAACGGGGCTGACACACATCAACCCCAAACGCTCATCAGGCCTGGTTTTCCTGCTCGGTAAACAAATCGCTGAATAGCATGCTCGACAGGTAGCGCTCGCCGGAGTCCGGCAGGATCACCACGATGGTCTTGCCCTGCATTTCCGGCTTCTCGGCCAGGCGCACGGCCACGGCCATTGCTGCGCCACAGGAAATACCGCACAGAATTCCCTCTTCCTGCATCAGGCGCCGTGCCATGGCCTTGGATTCGTCGTCGGTCACCAACTCGACGCGGTCAACCATCGAAAGATCGAGGTTTTTCGGCACAAAGCCGGCGCCGATGCCCTGGATCTTATGCGGGCTGGGCTTGATTTCTTCACCGGCGAGCGCCTGGGTGATCACCGGCGACACAATCGGCTCCACCGCCACCGACAGAATCGGCTTGCCCGCTATGTTCTTGATATAGCGCGACACACCGGTAATGGTGCCGCCGGTGCCCACGCCCGCTACCAGCACATCGACCGCGCCGTCGGTGTCGTTCCAGATTTCCGGACCGGTGGTTTTCTCGTGGATCTCGGGGTTCGCCGGGTTTTCAAACTGGCCCGGCATAAAGTAGTTGGCTGGATCGTTGGCGACGATTTCGCCGGCCTTTTCGATAGCGCCTTTCATGCCTTTGGCCGGCTCGGTCAGGACCAACTCGGCGCCCAGCGCCTTGAGCACCTTGCGGCGCTCGATGCTCATCGACGCCGGCATGGTCAGCAGCAGCTTGTAACCACGGGCGGCGGCGACAAACGCCAGGCCGATGCCGGTGTTGCCAGATGTGGGTTCGACAATGGTCATGCCCGGTTTGAGTTTGCCGGTGCTTTCTGCGTCCCAGATCATGTTTGCGCCAATGCGGCACTTCACCGAGTAACCCGGATTACGCCCTTCGATCTTGGCCAGGATGGTCACGCCACGGGGGGCGATCCGGTTGATCTGCACCAGGGGCGTGTTACCGATGGAGTGCGCGTTGTCTGCAAAAATGCGGCTCATGACGGGTCCTATAGGCAATTTCAAGAAGGCAATAAGGGTATGCCTCGTACTGCAAAGCGTCCAGTCAGAGGAACGTTGCTCGGCTCACGGCAGTCCATGTTTTACCTGCAAGGAGAACTGCCCGATGAAACGTCGCTACAGCTGGCCACTATGGACCGTCGCCGGATTGCTGGTGGTCATGGTTGCCTTAAGCATCGCCCTGCCCTACTTAGTGCGTAATTATCTGAATGACAAGCTCGCCGACATGGGCGATTACCGAGGCCGAATTACCGACGTGGACCTGGCGCTGTGGCGCGGCGCCTACCGGATTAACGGCCTTGAGATCATCAAGGTCGACGGCAAAGTGCCGGTACCGTTCGTCAAGGCGCCGCTGATCGACCTGGCGGTGAGCTGGCATTCGCTGTGGTACGACCATGCAGTGGTCGCCAAAATGCGTTTTATCGAGCCTGAAGTGAATTTCGTCGACGGCGGCGCTAACAAGCAGGCGTCCCAGACCGGTAAGGGCACCGACTGGCGCGAGCAGTTGAGCAAGCTGGCGCCGATCACCCTTGATGAAGTGCGTATCGAAGAGGGCAAGATTGCCTTCCATAACTTCAGTTCCAAACCCGTGGTGAAGATCGACGCGACCAACGTCAACGCCAGCTTCTATAACCTGACAAACGTCGTCGACGTCAAAGGCAAGCGCGACGCCCGCTTCGACGGCAAAGCCCTGCTGCAAGGCCAGGCCCCGCTGGAAGCCAGCGCCACCTTCGACCCGCTGAGCAATTTTGAGAACTTCGAATTTCGTTTCCGCGCCAAAGACCTGCAACTCAAGCGCATGAATGACTTTGCCTCGGCCTACGGTAAGTTCGACTTCAAGGCCGGCACCGGCGATGTAGTCATCGAAGCCCAGGCCGAAAAAGGCCAACTGACTGGCTATATCAAACCGCTGCTAAGGGATGTGCAGGTGTTTGACTGGCAGCAAGACGTGGAGAACAAGGACAAGAACATTTTCCGTTCGATCTGGGAGGCCGTGGTGGGTGCGAGCGAGACCGTGCTCAAGAACCAACAGAAAAACCAATTTGCCACCCGCGTCGAACTCAGTGGCAGCGTGCATCAGAAGGATGCCAGCGCGTTCTCTGCGTTTTTAGCGATTTTGCGCAATGGTTTTATCCAGGCGTTCAATGCGCGCTATGAACAGCCCAAACCCAGCGCAGATTAAAATATGGGAGGGGCAAGCCCCCTCCCACATTGGTCATTCAGAGACTGAATAACCCGTCTGCGTTCACAGTCGCCGGGGCTGCGCGGTATAGTCCCGGCATTGATGAATGCGAGGAAACACCGATGAAGTTCGAAGGCACCCAGGCCTATGTGGCTACCGATGACCTGAAACTGGCCGTCAACGCCGCCATCACCCTGGAGCGGCCGTTGCTGGTCAAGGGCGAACCGGGCACCGGCAAGACCATGCTCGCCGAGCAACTGGCCGAATCCTTCGGCGCCAAGCTGATCACCTGGCACATCAAATCCACCACCAAGGCCCATCAGGGCTTGTACGAGTACGACGCGGTCAGCCGCCTGCGTGACTCGCAGTTGGGCGTGGACAAGGTGCACGACGTGCGCAACTACCTGAAAAAAGGCAAGTTGTGGGAAGCGTTCGAATCCGAAGAACGGGTGATCCTGCTGATCGATGAAATCGACAAGGCCGACATCGAGTTCCCCAACGACCTGCTGCAAGAACTCGACAAGATGGAGTTCTACGTCTACGAAATCGACGAGACCATCAAGGCCAAGAAACGCCCGATCATCATCATTACCTCCAACAACGAAAAAGAGCTGCCGGACGCGTTCCTGCGCCGCTGCTTCTTTCACTACATCGCCTTCCCCGACCGCACCACCCTGCAAAAGATCGTGGATGTGCACTACCCCGACATCAAGAAGGACCTGGTCAGCGAAGCGTTGGACGTGTTCTTCGACGTGCGCAAAGTACCGGGCCTGAAGAAAAAGCCATCCACCTCCGAACTGGTGGACTGGCTCAAGCTGCTGATGGCCGACAACATCGGCGAAGCGGTGCTGCGCGAGCGCGATCCGACCAAAGCCATCCCGCCGCTGGCCGGTGCCTTGGTCAAGAATGAGCAAGACGTGCAACTGCTGGAGCGTCTGGCGTTCATGAGCCGTCGCGGTAATCGCTAATGTTGCTCAACCTGTTCAACGAGATGCGCGCAGCCAAGGTGCCGGTGTCCGTGCGCGAGCTGCTCGACCTGATCAACGCGCTCAAGCAGCGCGTGACCTTCGCCGACATGGACGAGTTCTACTACTTGGCCCGGGCGATCTTGGTCAAGGACGAGCGGCATTTCGACAAGTTCGACCGCGCGTTTGGTGCCTATTTCAACGGCCTGGAAAAGCTCGACGACCATTTGCAGGCGCTGATCCCCGAAGACTGGCTGCGCAAGGAATTCGAGCGTTCGCTGAGCGATGAAGAACGCGCGCAGATCCAATCCCTTGGTGGCCTCGACAAGCTGATCGAGGAATTCAAAAAGCGCCTGGAAGAACAGAAAGAACGCCATGCCGGCGGCAACAAATGGATCGGCACCGGCGGCACCAGCCCGTTCGGCTCCGGCGGCTACAACCCCGAAGGCATTCGCGTCGGCGACGCCGGCAAGCGCCAGGGGAAGGCGGTGAAGGTCTGGGACCAGCGCGAGTACAAAAACCTCGACGACCAGGTTGAGCTGGGCACGCGCAATATCAAGATCGCCCTGCGCCGCCTGCGCAAGTTCGCGCGCCAGGGTGCGGCCGAAGAGCTGGACATCGACGGCACCATCGACCACACCGCCCGCGACGCCGGTTTGCTGAATATCCAGATGCGCCCGGAACGGCGCAACACCATCAAGTTGTTGCTGCTGTTCGATATAGGCGGCTCGATGGACGCCCACGTGAAGATCTGCGAAGAGCTGTTCTCGGCCTGCAAGACCGAGTTCAAGCACTTGGAATATTTCTACTTCCATAACTTCGTGTACGAGTCGGTGTGGAAGAACAACCAGCGCCGCACCTCGGAGCGCACTTCCACTCAAGACCTGCTGCACAAGTACGGCGCCGACTACAAAGTGATCTTTATCGGCGATGCGTCGATGGCGCCGTATGAAATCACCCAGGCTGGCGGCAGCGTGGAGCACTGGAACGAAGAGCCGGGGTATGTGTGGATGCAGCGCTTCATGGCCAAGTACAAAAAGCTGATCTGGATAAACCCGTATCCCAAGGATACGTGGGGTTACACCGCGTCAACGGGGATTGTGCGGGAGTTGGTGGAGGATCAGATGTATCCGCTGACATTGCGCGGGCTGGAAGAAGGGATGCGCTTGCTCTCCAAATAAACGCCGAGCCAAATAATGCAGGAGATCTAATGTGGGAGGGGAGGTGCGACGATTCGACTTGCTCCCGATAGCCGTGTTTCAGTCAACACATCAGTGACTGAACCATCGTCATCGGGAGCAAGCCCCCTCCCACATTTTAAATTGCGGTGTTATGTAAATCGGCGCAAATATTCGACATGCTGCCGATGCGCCGTTTCCTGGACCACCGGTACCAACCTCACCTTTTCTCCCGGTAAACACTGCGCCAGTCGCGCCAGCGACAAAGGCGTCAACGCCCCCAGACGCGGATAACCGCCAATGGTCTGCCGATCATTGAGCAACACAATCGGCTGCCCATCCGGCGGCACCTGGATGCCACCCAACGGGATACCTTCGGAAATCAGCGACGGCCCTTGGTACCGCAACGGCGTACCGAGCAAGCGCATGCCCATGCGGTCGGCGCGACTGTCCAGGGCCCAATCGGTATTGAAAGCATCGAACAGGCTCTGGCCGCTGAACTGGCCGATTTGTGCGCCGACGATCACATCCAGCGGCGCCTTGGCGGGCAACGCCTGTGCGCTCAGCACTTTCATCGCGCCGCCCGTCCCGGAATAACCCAACCGCCCACCCTCGGCCAACGCCTTGCCGAAACCGTCCAGCCCACCCAATTCTTCTCGCACCACCGTCGCACAACTGCCCAGCACATCCGGCGCATCAAACCCGCCGGGTGCCGCCAGATACGCCCGCGCACCGTTGAACGGCTGGGTAAAGCGCAAACGCTGGCCTTTTTGCAGGATAAAACTGCGTCCCGGACTGATAGGGCGCTCATCGACATACGCGCCCAGGTCCGCACCGGCCAAGGCCAGCAGGCAATACTCCTCGGCCTGCACGGTAAAGCCGCCGAGGGTGATTTCCACCACCGGTGAGTCCAGCGCATTGCCCAGCAGCCAATTGGCCCACGACATCGACACCCAATCCAGCGCGCCGCCTTGGGTCACGCCCAGGTGGCGTACGCCAAAACGACCGGCGTCCTGCAACAGGCACAGCGGCGTGCTGGCCTCGATGATCAAGCGGCTCATGCCTGCGCCTCCAAAGGCGTGTCATCGCCACCCAGGTTGATAAATTCGGCACGACTGACCGCTTCGAAGCGCACCGTGTCGCCAGGTTGCATAAGGCTGTAGCCGTCTCGCGCGCGGTCGAACAGGTTGGCGGGGGTGCGACCGATCAGGTTCCAGCCACCCGGAGAAACCACTGGGTAAGCAGCCGTTTGGCGCTCGGCGATCCCCACACTGCCAGCCGCCACGCGTTTGCGCGGTGTGCTGAGGCGTGGGCTGGCGAGGACTTCATCCACCAACCCCATAAAGGCAAAACCGGGGGCAAAGCCAAGGGCGAACACCTGATATTCGTGGGCGCTGTGGAGACGGATCACGTCGTCGACGGCCAGGCCACTGCGCTGGCTGAGTAAAGTCAGCTCCGGGCCGACGCTCAGGTCGTACCACACCGGCAGCACATGGCATTGACCGCTTCCCTGAGCCTGCGGCTGCAAGTCGGTGAGGGCGTGGTCGATCAGCTCTCGGGCCTGGGCAGGGCTCAGCGCGATGAGGTCGTAATGCACCATCAAGGTGGTATAGGACGGCACCAGATCCACCAATGCAGCGCCGAAGCCTTCTCGCAAGCGTTGCGCTGCGGCGAGCATCCACGGCATGTTGGCTTCTGCAATCGCATCGAACAGACGCACCATCAGGCAGTCGATGGCCACCACTTCAATCCGCGGCTTCATGCTGGCTTCAATGCCTCGCGGATACGCTGCACGGCAGCAATTGAACTGGCGTTGTCGCCATGCACGCACAGGGTATTGGCGTTTAGTACGAGGGCGCTGCCGTCGCTGGCCGTCAACGGTTCGCCACGAGAAATGGTCAGGGCTTGCTGGATGATCGTTTCGGCGTCGTGGTGCACAGCGCCGGGTAACTGGCGGGAAACCAAGTGGCCGTTATTGTCGTAGGCGCGGTCGGCGAATGCTTCAAACCACAGGGTCACGCCATACTCATCGCCCAATGCCTGGGCTGCGCTGTTATCGCGAGTGGCCAGCAACATCAGCGGCAAGTCACCATAAGCGGCCACCGCCTCGATGACCGCACGCAGTTGCTTCGGGTTGGCCATCATGTCGTTGTACATCGCGCCATGGGGTTTGACGTAGCTGACGCGGCCGCCTTGGGCACGGCAAATGCCGTCGAGGGCGCCGATCTGGTAGTGCAGCAGATCCTGGATTTCCTGAGGGGAATAGGCCATGGAACGGCGGCCGAAGCCTTGCAAATCCTGGTATGCCGGGTGCGCCCCCACCTGCACGCCATGCTTGAGCGCCAAGCTAACAGTTTTGCGCATGATGCTTGGGTCGCCGGCATGAAAGCCGCAGGCCACGTTGGCGCAATCAATGAACGGCATGACCTCGGCGTCCAGACCCATGGTCCAGTTACCAAAGCTTTCGCCGATATCGCAATTCAGTAAAAGACGGCTCACGGTCTGGCGCTCCTGTAGGACTTATTTTTTTGCAGTGTGGGATTTTTAACGCAGAACGTGCAACCTGTCCTGACACCCCCACGACGCTCATCGTGGAATACGCTCGATTTTTGGCGCTTGCCCGGTACGGCGTCCAACTAATAAAAACCGATCCATGCATAAGAAAAAGTTGATCCCATGAATTTGAAGTTCCTCGAAACCTTCGTCTGGGTGGCCAAGCTCAAGAGCTTTCGCCTGACTGCCGAGAAGCTGTTCACCACCCAGGCCTCGATCTCCAGCCGCATCGCCGTGCTGGAAAGCGAGCTGGGGGTGAAACTGTTTTTGCGTGATTCTCGAGGCGTAAGCCTGACCCCGGAAGGCTTGAAGGTGCTCGATTATGCCGAGCAGATGATGGTGACCATGCGGGGCCTGAAGCAGTCCCTGGAGACCACCAGCAGCAAGGTCGGGCGCATTCGGATCGGCGCGATGGACACGGTGATTCACACTTGGCTGAGCCCGTTGGTGGCGGAACTGATGGACCATTTCCCCTTGGTCGAAATCGAATTGGTCGCTGATACCGCGCTTAACCTCAGCGATCAGCTGCAAAAAGGCTTCCTTGACCTGATCCTGCAAACCGACCTGCTGCGCCTGGAAACCGTGCGCAGCCTGGAACTGTGCAGCCATCCCATGGCCTGGATCGTCGCCAGCCAATCGATCTATAACCGCGACTACGCCTCCCTCGCCGAACTGGCTCAGGAGCGGATCATCACCTACTCGAAAAACTCGCACCCACATCAGGATGTGCTGAGCCTGATGCAGGCCAACGGCGTGGCCGCGCCAAGGATGAACTGTGTGAATTCGGTGTCGGCGATTACACGGTTGTTGCGCGACGGATTCGGCATTGGCGCACTGCCGCCGGTGCTGGTCAGTGAGGAACTGGCGCGCGGGGAATTGGTAATGTTATCGATGGCGCAGAAACTGCCTAACCTGCAGGTGGTGGTGTCGTGGCGTGTGGGGGTGGAGTTGGTGGAGGAGATTGTCGGGCTGTGCCAGAAGGTCGTTGCCCGCTATGCCGAGGAAGTCGGCGAAGAGCGGATGCTGCTGAGCAACTGAATAAACCGGATCAAAATGTGGGAGGGGGCTTGCTCCCGATAGCGGTGGGTCGGTACCTGAAGTATTGACTGACCTACCGCTATCGGGAGCAAGCCCCCTCCCACATTTGACCGAGTTGGGCGTTAGAGACCTTTCAGGTCCCGCTCTTCAATCGGCCGGCTCTGGCGCAGGCGCTTGCCGCCCAACACGACCCAGTCGATCAGGCGGAACAGGCATTCCAATCCAAACGACAGCAGCATCGCCCCGCCCAATCCCCAACCCATGGCTTCTGGGGTCAGGAGGATCTGATAGCTGTAACCGTTCCAGGTTTCCTGGCGGATATCCGGGTCGGCGGCCACCGCCACTTGCAACGCGCGGATGTACCACGGGCCTTGCATGGCCTGGAATTGCTTGTCCAACGCAACTTGGCGATCAAGCATGGCGCCCAGGCTGTTGGCGTCGCTCTGGAAAACCGGGTCGTCACTGGCGCGGTAATGCGCGACCAACGCCTTCAAATCACCGTTGAAGAACTGCCGCGCGGTGGTTTCAAACCCGCTCAGCCCCGTCTGGGCCTCTATCAAGTGGGCTTCGACGCGCTTGGCGTAATCGTTGATAAACCCCGGCACTTGCACGCCGACCAACAGGCCAATGGCAAACAGCACCAACCGCAGATAGCTGAGCAACATGGTCGATATCCTTACTCAGTAATGCCCTGGCTGACGCATTCACCGCGTCGCCACAGGCTCCATTGGCCCGGTTCGTAACGGGTCCAGTTTTCGTTGTCAGTCAACGGTTCGGTGGCGATTACCGTCACTACATCATTGGGTGTGGTTTCGGCCTGAAAATCGACGATCACGTCGACATCTTTCAAGCGCGCCGGACCGAACGGGGCACGTCGGGTGATCTGCGCCAATTTGGTCGAGCAGTAGCAAAACAACCAGTCGCCATCGCTGAGCAGGCAGTTGAACACGCCTTTGCTGCGGTATTCGGCACAGGCGGCGATCAGGTCCGGCAGCATCTGTTCAATGTCCACCGGCTCGGGGAAGGCTTCGCGCACGCGGTTGAGCAAGTCGCAAAAGGCCGCTTCGCTGTCGGTATCGCCGACCGGGCGGTAGAAGGTGGCGCGGGGGTTGAAGTCCGCCAGTTGGCCGTTATGGGCGAAACACCAGTTGCGGCCCCACAGTTCGCGCACGAACGGGTGCGTATTGGCCAAGCTCACCTTGCCCACGTTGGCCTGGCGGATATGGCCGATCACCACTTCGCTCTTGATGGGATAACGCTGCACCAGCAGCGCGACTTCCGATTCACTGCTGGCGGCCGGGTCCTGGAACAGACGCAGACCACGGCCTTCGTAGAAAGCGATGCCCCAACCGTCGCGGTGGGGGCCGGTGCGCCCACCGCGCTGCATCAGCCCGGTAAAGCTGAACACGATATCGGTGGGGACGTTGGCACTCATGCCCAATAATTCACACATGCCAGGGCTCTCGCTGCAACGTTAAAGGCGCGGTTCGACCCGCATGCCACTGACAGGCGCCGGACGGCGGAATGGCTCGTCGTCTTCTTCCGCCGGCTCAGCGGCAAGGGCTGCATCGGTGGCAGCCTGGCGCTCACGACGCGCATTGGCGGCGCGCTCGATGGGCCAGCGGATCAACACAATCACCAGGTACACGCCAAAGGCGATCATGGTGTACATGAACAAATCGGAAATAGCCCGCCAGGCGTTATTGCCGACCTTGAGCACCAGGTCCAGGGCGGTAATTGCCACGGCCGGCGCGAACTGAGTCTTGACCGGGTCTACGATGGTCGGGCTGAACAGCAACACGGCCATCAGCAATTGCAGCGGCTCGCGCAACCAGCGCCACATCCAGCGCGTCATGCGCCACCACACCAACAGGCAGCCCAAAGCGGCGAAGGCGTAAAGGCCCCAAGCGGTCAGATAGTCGTTCTCGGTCATGGTGTCCATGGCAAGGTAGGCAAACAGGCGGCTATGATAACGGCTTTTGCGTGTCGCGGCTGCAAAGCCTGCCACCGTCCGCCAGATAGAGAATAATCCATGCCTGTATCGACGCCCCCGATTGCCCGAAAGGCCCCTGGCCAAGACCCTTACGCCTGGCTGCAAGAACGCGACAGCGCTGAAGTACTCGATTACCTCAAGGCCGAAAACGCCTGGCAGGAAGCCCAGCTCGCCGATCAGGCAGCCTTGCGCGAAAGCCTGTTTGAAGAGATCAAGGGCCGCATTCTCGAAACCGACCTGTCCCTGCCCTCGCCGTGGGGCCCGTACCTCTATTACACCCGCACCACCGCCGGTGACGAGTACGCCCGTCACTACCGCTGCCGCCGTCCGGCCGATGACAGCAACGTGGTGGACGACAGCAGCGAAGAGCTGTTGCTGGACCCGAACGAACTGGCCAACGGTGGCTTTTTCTCCCTCGGCGCATTCAGCATCAGCCCCGACCACAATCGCCTGGCCTACAGCCTGGACACCACCGGCGAAGAGATCTACACCCTGTTCGTGAAGGAATTGGCAACCGGCAAGGTCAGCGAGCTGGAGTTCCAGGACTGCGACGGCAGCATGACTTGGGCCAACGACAGCCTGACCCTGTTCTTCGGCGAACTGGACGAAACGCACCGCCCCCACAAACTCTATCGCTATCGCCTGGACGGCACGGCGGCGCAGGAAGTATTCCATGAGCCCGACGGGCGTTTCTTCCTGCATTGCTACCGTTCCAGCTCCGAACGCCAGTTGCTGGTGGCCCTGGGCAGCAAGACCACTAGCGAAGTCTGGGCCCTGGACGCCAACCAACCGCAGCAGGATTTCACCTGCCTGGCGCCACGGGTCGACGATCACGAATACGATGTCGACCACGGCCAACTGAATGGCGCCTGGACTTGGTTTATCCGTAGCAACCGTGATGGCATCAACTACGCCCTGTTTGTCGCAACCGACATTGGCGACGTGCCGACCGAGGATGAGTGGCAGAATCTGATCCCCCACAGCGATGAGGTGATGCTCGACGGCGTCAGCCTGAACACCAGCGCCATGACCTTAAGCCTGCGCATCGGCGGCCTGCCGGTGATCGAAGTGCACCCCGAGGGCCTGCTTGCCTATCGCGTGGAATTACCTGACGCCGCCTACAGCCTCTACGTACAGAACAGCCTGGAATTCGTCAGCGACAAGATCCGCCTGCGCTACGAAGCCCTCAACCGTCCGGCCCAGGTGCGTCAGTTGGAGCTGGCCAGCGGTACGCAGCAGGTGCTGAAGGAAACCCCGGTACTCGGCGTGTTCAATGCCGATGACTATGTCAGCCAGCGCCTGTGGGCCACCTCCGCCGATGGTACCCAGGTGCCGATCAGCCTGGTGGTCAAGCGCGACCAACTCGGCAAAACCACACCGCTGTACCTTTACGGCTACGGCGCCTACGGTTCGAGCTTAGACCCATGGTTCTCCCACGCACGCCTGAGCCTGCTTGATCGCGGCGTGGCGTTTGCCATCGCGCATGTGCGTGGCGGCGGCGAACTGGGTGAAGCCTGGTACCGCAATGGCAAGCAGGAACACAAGCAGAACACCTTCAGCGACTTTATCGCCTGCGCCGAACACCTGATCGCTCAAGGCCTGACCACCTCCAAGCAGCTGGCCATCAGCGGCGGCAGTGCCGGTGGCCTGTTGATCGGTGCGGTGCTCAACCAGCGTCCGGCGCTGTTCCACGCGGCGATTGCCGAAGTGCCGTTCGTTGATGTGCTCAACACCATGCTCGACCCGGAGCTGCCGTTGACCATCACCGAGTACGACGAATGGGGCAACCCCGAGGAGCCCGAGGTGTACGAGCGCATCAAGGCCTACGCGCCGTACGAAAACGTCCAGGCCCAGGCCTACCCGCACATGCTGGTGATCGCCGGCTACAACGACAGCCGCGTGCAGTATTGGGAAGCGGCCAAGTGGGTGGCCAAGCTGCGTGACACCAAGACCGACGACAACCTGCTGTTGCTCAAGACCGAACTGGGTGCCGGCCATGGTGGGATGAGCGGTCGTTACCAAGGATTACGTGACGTAGCGCTCGAATATGCATTTGTGTTCAAGGCGCTGGGGTTGATTTAGGAACTTAGCGCGGCGGGCCTGTCTGAACACAGGACCGCCTACTGATTGATGGACCAAGATTGCAGCCATGGCACTACCGACGCTAATGAATACCGAAATCCGCGACATGCTCATGGACTGCGGCCTGTTCGACCCTTTGTTGCCGGAAGATTTTCACGTCGCCGCCGGCTACTTCAATATCAGCAGCATTGCCCAGGACGAAGCGATCTTCCTCGAAGGCGATGCCGGCACCTTCATGTGCATCATCCACAGCGGCCAGGTGGCGGTGCAGAAAACCAATCACGACGGCCAGCGCCTGACCATCGCCACTCTGCGCAGCGGCCGGGCTTTCGGTGAGATGGCAGTACTCGATGGCGAGCGTCGCTCCGCCAGTTGCGTGGCTGCCAGTGATTGCGTGCTGTTGAACCTGGGCAAGGACTCCCTGGAAAAGATGCTCAACGAAACCCCGCGAGTGGCCGCGAAGATCATCCGCGCGATTGCGATAGCCCTGTCCAAGCGCCTGCGCATGGCTGATGGGCAGTTACTGTCGCAACAGTTTTAACCGCCGGGGGTCTTTGGTTTGCTGTCGTTCTGCTGCAGGCCGGGCACCGTCTGATCCTTCGGTGGCGTCGGTAACACGATGGGCGCCAAGGGCGGCGAGCCGTTGGTCTTGGGCAGCGCTGGCGGGCTGACTTGGGGATACAGCGTCGGCGTCGGCGTGCCCGGTGCACCGGGGGTTGGCGCGGGCGCGACCGGTACGGTTTGCAACTCCTGAGCCTGCGCCGCACCCAATGCGAGCGCGCTCAACACAATGACCGTTAGAATGCTGCACTTCATCGATGGCTCCATGGCCTGACCGGAATGTCGTAAGGCTACTCCCAACCGCGCAAGAATGCCCTTCCCAATGAGATTTCCATGAAACGTTTCGTTCTGCTGGACACCACCCCGATCCCCGACAACGGCGGTGCCTTGTGCCTGTTCGAATACGGCGAGGATTTTGTCATCAAGATCCAGGGTGGTGACGGCGGCCAATTGATGAACACGCGCATGCACGGCTCCGAAGATGCGCTGGCAGAAATTCCCTGCCGCAAAGTTGCCGGTCGTCATGATTCACGGGTGCTGATTGGTGGTTTGGGCATGGGCTTTACCCTGGCCTCGGCCCTCAAGCATTTGGGCAAGACTGCCGAAGTGGTTGTCGCCGAACTGGTGCCGGGCGTCGTGGAATGGAACCGTGGGCCGCTGGGGGAAAAATCCGGGCGCCCACTGCTGGACCCGCGCACCGTGATCCGCATGGAAGACGTGGCCAAGGTGCTGCAAGCCGAGCCCCAAGGCTTTGACGCGATCATGCTCGACGTCGACAACGGCCCCGAAGGCCTCACGCAAAAGGCCAACAGCTGGCTCTACTCTGCCGGTGGCCTGGCCGCCTGCGCCAAGGCCTTGCGGCCCAAGGGCGTGCTGGCGGTGTGGTCAGCGAGTGCCGACAAACTGTTCAGCGACAAACTGCGCAAGGCCGGTTTCAAGGCCGAGGAAGTGCAGGTATTTGCCCATGGCAACAAGGGCACCCGACACACCATCTGGATTGCGGAGAAGCTCAAGGGCTGAGCACCATTAACCAAACCACTGGAGATCCAATGTGGCAGGGGGCTTGCCCCTGATAGCGGTGGTTCAGTCAAAACATTTGGTGACTGACACTACGCTATCGGGGCAAGCCTCCTCCCACATTTTGATCCCTGTCAGTTGTGGGATTTGCGGTAGTCGATCACGTACGGGACTTTTTTGTCGAAGGTCTTCTGCAGCTCATCGCGATCCAGTTGGGTCATCCCACCCAGTTGCTGGGCGGTAAAACCGCTGCCTCCCACCGGTGATCCCGGCGCCAGGCTGACCATGCGCTTGGCGACTGCTTCGATCGCATCCTTGTAGCCGCCTTTTTTGTCCAGGTTGTACTGGCCCAGATCAATCTGCGTGCGCAGCCAGTTACCCCAATAGAACTCCAGGAATTCCGGGGCGATCTCGCCGCCATCCGGCTTGCCATAGGCGGCCTTGCGGGTGAAATACACCAGGCTGCGGAAGGTGTCGTCCTGCAGATTCTTGAAGCCCAGGTGAGCAGGCAGTTGCGTAGGCGGCAGGGTCTGGCCCCGATTGTCCTTGAGCCAGACCTTGCGCGCCGCTTCCATACGCTGCCAGAAGGTGGCGAGGTCTGGGCTGTTGCTGAAATCGTCAGTCACCTTGACCCACATTTTCAACTGAGGGCCGGCACCCGGCGTTTGCCAAAGGGTGGTGAAACTGTGGTGACCGTCGGTCAGGTACAACTGGCCACCAGGGCCGACCACCACGGTTTTCATGTCTTCGGGATGAGTGCCTACCGGGTCTTTGCACGTGAAGCTGGAAGGCGCAAGCAGGCTGGCGTTCTTGGGCACCTTGTCGGCCTCGCCCTGGCCGTTGGTTTCGCAGTATTCATCGAAGGCCTTGGTGGGTTTGTCGGCGAACAGCCCGAGGCTGTAGTAGATCTGGTCGAAACCCACCACGGCCTGGGTCGGGTGCAACTGTTCAAGGGTGACCTCAATCAACTGCCCGGGCTTGGGCGTCGAAAACGCTTGGGTTTGAGCCGCCAGCGCGCAGAAAAGCAGTGCAATTGTCCATGTGTACCAACGCATAGGTTTCAGATCCTTGTGAAATGAATGAACCGATACTACAAACGCCCGCCGACGGCTAGAATCAACGTTATCCGTGACCCACAAAATAGCCAGGAGCCATGATGAGCTCGACCAACCCGCCCTCCCACACCGCCAAGCTGGACCGCATCCTCGCCGATGCCCAGCGTGACCGGGAAATGGGCTACCGCGACAAAGCCCTCAAGATGTACCCCCACGTGTGCGGCCGCTGCGCCCGTGAATTCGCCGGCAAGCGCCTGAGCGAACTCACCGTACACCACCGCAACCACAATCATGATGACAACCCTCAGGACGGCTCCAACTGGGAGTTGCTGTGCCTGTACTGCCACGACAACGAACATTCGCGCTACACCGATCAGCAGTACTTCGGCGAAGGCTCCACCAGCAGCCCGACGATTGCCAAGGCCACGCATAACCCGTTTGCGGCGCTGGCGGGGTTGATGAAGAAAGACGACTGAAGAGTGTTGTCGCCTGTCCTGGCCTCATCGGGAGCAAGCCCCCTCCCACATTTTGAGTTGTGAACACTTTCAAATGTGGGAGGGGGCTTGCTCCCGATAGCGTTAGCCCAAGCAATACATCACCTTCAAGCCGTATAATCGCCGCTTTTCTCCAAGGCACCCTTCCCCGTGGGCAATAAACGCTACAGCTGCATCGGCCTGTATAACCCCAAATCCCCCGAAAACGTCGGCTCGGTCATGCGTGCCGCCGGTTGCTACGGCGTGGCCTCGGTGTTCTACACCGGCGTGCGTTACGAGCGCGCCCGGGACTTCATCACCGACACCAAGAAGGTCCATCACGATATTCCGCTGATCGGCATCGATGACCTGAGAAAAATCCTGCCCCTGGGCTGTATCCCCGTCGCCGTGGAACTGGTGGATGGCGCCCGCCCCCTGCCTGAGTACACCCACCCCGACCGCGCGCTGTATATCTTCGGCCCGGAAGACGGCTCGCTGGATAAGGAGATCCGGGACTGGTGCGAAGACGTGGTCTACATCCCGACCACCGGCTGCATGAACCTGGCCGCCACGGTCAACGTGGTGCTCTATGACCGCCTGGCCAAGGGCAACAACACCCGTTCGGGCCCCAAGTATTGATTTTTTGGGAACATCCGACGCCCGCCAGCAGTCAGCTACTTACACTTGCCCTTGTTGGAGACAGATCATGAGCGACAGCAAAAACGTGCGACCTATCATCGAGCACACGCCCTTCCAGAGCCAGCCGACGCAAAACGTCCACGGCTGGGAACGCATCGGCTCGGTGGCCGGTGGGGTGATAATGCTCGGCAAAGGCCTGCGCCGTGGCGGGATTTTCGGTTTGATTCAGGTAGCGATTGGCGGTGTGGCACTGGCCCGTGGTTTTACTGGGCACAGCTCGCTCAAGGACAAGCTGGAACAGGGTCGCCAGGAAATGAACAGCGTGCGTACGAAGATCGAGCGTGCGGGTGCAGAGCTGAAAAACCTGAAGACCAAGGCTGAAGTGGCGGCTGAGAAAGCTGTGAAAACCACAGGCTGAACCTGGATTTCGGTAGGTTAGAGATCCAAATGTGGGAGGGGGCTTGCTCCCGATAGCAGAATGTCAGTCAGCACATGTTGTGACTGAATCAGCGCTATCGGGAGCAAGCCCCCTCCCACATGTTGATTGATGCAGGGGTTGAAAATCAGCGCAGTAGCTTGGTATCCAGCACCACCGACGACTCGCCAATAATGCTCTCAGCCAGCTGCACGAACTCCGCCGTCGTAATGCTGTTCGCCCGCATCACCGCTTGCGCGAGGTCATCCAGCGAGCGTTTATTGTGGGTTTTCACCCGAATCTCGCTGTCCAGCTCCTGCAATATCACCACTGCCCGCGACACAGTTGCACCACTGACATGCTCGCCGCGTAGCGTCGTGACATCTTTGCCCTCCTTGCTCAACCGCGCCTGTATCGCCTGATACCGCTCATCGGTGATCCCACCGGCACGGCGCACCAGTTCGATGGCGTAATACTCCCCAAGCCCTTCGCTGATCCAGTCACTGGTGTCGTGATCGTTGAAACGTCCAATCGCCTGCACTACTTCACGAATCAACGGGCTGCTGCCGTTTTCGCTGACCAGCGGTGTGCGGCTGTTGAGGTAGATCGAGTCATGCGCCGAGAACACGCCACGGCGCATCGGATCACTGGCGCCCACCACCAACAGCTTGGCCGGATGACGCGGGAACGCGGCTTCGACCTGGGGCCAGACAAAGGTCAGCAACGTCAGCACGTCCATGCGGCGCATGGCCTGACCCTTGGGCGACGCCACGGTGACTTCGGTTTCGCCCAGGCGCACGCGGCGGCTGCCAAGCGTGCCCGCGAGCATCCAGCCGGTGGGCCGGTCGAACAGGCGGGAAACGTTGTCGATGCGAAATTTATTCTTGCCAATACGGGGCCAGGCGGTTTCGACGCTTTTCCAGCCCGCAGGTAATTCGAACACCAGGCGCGAGACCAACTCGACGCCGTCCTGCTGGTCGAGCCGCGCGGTCGGCACCAGGTCTTCGCCGCGAAACAGCGCCCAACTCGCAGTCATACGTGCTTCATAGCTGCCCGGCTTGCGCGCCTGGGTGAGGTGCACGCGGTAGGTCAGACTGGCCTTGTCGGCGCTGGGCTGCCACACGCCCCGCTGGCCACTGACCTTCCACTGGCCGTCGGCCTTGAAGTCGCTGTAACTGCCTGCCGGGCCCAAGTCAAAGTCCAGGCTGCGCACGGCCGAGCCTTGTGACAGGCTCAGGCGTACTTCAGCCTGATCGCTCTGGGGCAGCAATTTAACGTGATAATCCAGGTCGACTTTCCTGGCGCACCACGCAGGCATGCTCAGCGCCAGCAGCACCAGGCATGCCGCCAGCTGGGTTCCCACCTTCATACACACTCCTTTTTCAGCCTGCGCGGAAGATCAGGTAATCCTCCCAGTCGTCTTCAGGCACGCTGCCTTCGCTGAGCATGCGTCCAGACTGGGAAATGCGTTCGTGGTGCACGGCGTCGCGGTCGCCACAGACCAGGTGGTGCCACAGCGGTAAATCCTTGCGCTCGCTGACCAGGCGGTAGCCGCAGGTGGGCGGCAGCCATTTGAACTGATCGGCCTGGCCTGGGGTGAGCTGGATGCAGTCGGGCACCGAGGCGCGGCGGTTGGGGTAGTCGGTGCACTGGCAGGTTTTCAGGTCCAGCAGTTTGCAGGCGATACGGGTGTAATAGACGCTGTTGTCGTCTTCATCCTCAAGCTTTTGCAGGCAGCACAGGCCACAGCCGTCGCACAATGACTCCCACTCCTCCTGGTCGAGGTGTTCAAGGGTTTTGCGTATCCAGAAAGGTTCGACTTTGGCGGCCATGGCTCTGCATCAGTATCGGTAGGTGAAAAGGCCGCCAGTCTAGTGCCCAAGCCCCTTGGAACCAAGCGCTTACGACTGGCGGTGTTACAACACTTGTCAGTCTAGCGGGCGCGCAGTAGCTTTGAGCGCCGAATTGACGATCAGGACCTGCTCATGACACGTGTTGCCGACTATCCGATCCACACCCAGTTCACCGACCGCTGGTCGCCCCGCGCCTTCACTGGCGAGAGCATTTCGAAAGAGACGCTGCTGAGTTTCTTCGAAGCCGCACGCTGGGCGCCGTCGGCCTACAACTCGCAGCCGTGGCGGTTTCTCTACGCGCGCCGCGACACGCCGGACTGGGAACGTTTCCTGGGCCTGCTCAATGAATTCAACCGCGGCTGGGCGCAGCATGCCTCGGCGCTGGTGATCATCGCCTCGAAAACCGACTTCGTCGCTCCCGGTGCCACTGAAGAAACCCCGGCGCTGTGGCACACCTTCGACACCGGCTCTGCTTGGGGCCACCTGGCACTGCAAGCCAGCCTCAGTGGCTGGCACACCCACGGCATGGCCGGTTTCGATCAGGAGCTGACACGCAAGGAGTTGAAGATTCCGGAAGGTTACGCGCTGCACGCGGCCGTGGCCGTTGGCAAGCTGGGAGACAAGTCGACCCTGCCGGAGTACCTGCAAGGGCGTGAAGTGCCGAGCCCGCGCAAGCCGCTGAGCGAGCTGGTGTCCGAAGGTGATTTCGGCCTCTGACAGCCAGCACCCTGCCGCCTGAACGCGGCAGGGTGTCTCTTGAGGACTACCGGGCGATCAGTTCGCTGAACGCCGAGCGCAGCTGCGTGATTTGCCGGTCATACACGTTCTTGACCGCCGACACCATGAACTCGGCGGGCATACCGTTCATGTCGATGGGATAGAGCTTGTTGTCTGTTTTTGAGTACATGAAGTTACTCAACTGCGGGTCGTTATGAAAAATATCCCTGGCCTCCATTTGCGCAACCGCGTCGTCGAGTAACGAACGTGCTTCGGCGGGCAGGCTGCCTTTTTCGACATGGGCAAGATCAACCCCGTCAACTTTGCCCATCTTTATGTATTTGCGGCCGTCCTCGATCAATACCTCGGCAAAGCCCTCTCCGTAGTACTTGTTCAAATTGACCACTTCCATGTCGACGTACCCCTCTACCGAGGTCAAGCGGGTCGGCCCCAAATCTTTATAAACACTCTTACCGTCGAGGCTTGTATACACCACGCCTTCGCCCCCACGGCCGATTTCGGGGCCGAGATCGGCTTTGACCGCAACCGGCTGGCCGCCCCGCGCACCCAGTCGCCGCCATTGGTCATCCTGCACACGTTCGAGTAACAACGGAGTTTGCCGGTTGTTGTGGTACACCCGCGCCTGCACGCTGCCGTCCGCTCCGCGGGACACCTGCCGGACCTCATAAACGCCAGCCTGGCCGGACGCGTCGAGATGGCGCACATACGAGCGATGGCCGTCGGCAGCAACGTACACGCCCTGATTATTGCGCGAGAGCCCGGCGAGGCTCGACTCCGGTGCCCTGTAATGACGAAACAGCCCATTGCTCAGCTCACCGGCAGAAGCACTGCCCCTGGTCACCCACCTGCCGCCGCTCACCAGCAGATCGCCGACGCCGCTCAAGGGGTTGAAGGCCTCCACCGCCGTTGCGCCAACAAACCTCACCGCCTTGGCCGCCTGGCGCGCAGTGGTCAAGGCGCCGCCCAGCACCTTACCCGCCTGCACGGCTTTGCCGGCGCCCAACGTAACCAGGCCAACCGCATCCAGGCCCAGGTCGAACACGCCCTGCCCGATATTGCCGTTTTGGAAGTTGACGATAGCCGAGCGCAACGGGATCAGGTTCAGGAAGAATTCGCCAATGGCTTCATTGCGGGCGCTGTCCCGATCAAAGGACGTCAGGCCCCGGGCCTCGTTCATCAGATCTTCGTTGTTCAGGTCGAGGGATTTGACGAACACATCAGCAATGGCATGGCTGCGCTGCGAGTTGAGACTGTCGGAGGCTTGGGTGCCTTGGGGTTGCGCCGGGAAATCGCTGTCGGGCTCAAACTGAACGGTTCTAGAAAGAATATTCGCCTCGCGCGATTCCATATTCGCAGCGGTGTAAGGCGAAGTACGTCGGCGCAATAGAAAGTTTTCTTTCTCAACGGTGCCGTTTCGCGTGTCGAGGGTATAGAGATTGACCTCGCCGTTTCGAGTCGCCTTCACCTCCAGCGTATGGCCGCGCACGTGCAGCGCCGGCGGAGTAAACAGGTCTTTGGCAATTGTGTACTGGTTGGTGTGGAAGAATTCGAGCTTGCCGAACTCCAGGTTATTGCGGTCCTCCAGGGGCAACGTGGCGATCATCTGCCGCACACGACTCTGTTGCCCGGTTTGATGGGCGCTGATCGCCTGGTCGTAGGCCTTCGTGAATGCGCTGGCGACCTCCAGCTTGCCTTGTTGGTAAAGGCTGCAAAAACGGTCAATGGGCAGGCGTTTGTTATTGCTCACCCAATGTTCATCGGTCGCCAATGGGCCGCCGTGCATGACGATATCCAGCATAGAGCGTGAGCCGGGATGGATGCCTGGGCGCCCTTTGGTGAGCCTGGCCTTTTGAAAATGCCTGACTTCGAAGAGGCTCGGGTCGACGTCAGGAAACGCCCGCTCAAGCAGGGCCAGCGCCATGGCTCTGCGGCTGGGGATTGGCGTTTGCAGGAGGGCGCTGGTGCTTTTCAGCGCGCTGAGCTGTTCGTTGTAGGCCGCCCTCAGGCGCTCCATTGCACTGGCCGATGGCATCTCATCGGTGCGGGTCAGCACACCGTTGGCCACGCCCCACTCCGTCAGGGCCTGCCCATCGATGCGCTGGCGAGTGGCAGCGTCAAGGGTGAGCGATTCGGCGTTCAGCAAAATTTCGGCATACCCCATACCGAGCGTGCGGCCTGGCGCGTGGGCTTCGATCCTGCCCACAGCCATCGCCAACTGAGCCCAGAGCACACTGGCGCAGGTCACGCTGGCGGGAATGTCCTTGACCAAATATTCAGGTGCGGAATTGATCAGTAAGCGATACGCGGCCTGGTGGGCTGCTTGAACGCTGGCACCGCCTTTTTCGAGTAAATGGCTGGCCAATCGTTGGATGACGACCGAAGGCGGTTGCCCCCAATGGTCGCTACGCGTCAGGTCAAAGCCGGACAAGTCTTCAAGCGGTGCAGGGAGATCGACCGGACGCGAAGGGTCAGGCTCGCGGTCGGGGGTGCGGTTTACGTCGTTGTGGTGGGCGGGCGCCATCGGGCGCGGCTGAACAGCGGGGGAAATAAGGGGCGTCATGGAAATACCTGTCCTTAGCCAAAAGGAATCCGTTAAAGGCGCGACCTTGCGCCCTTTGCGGCCCTTGGGTGGAACGCGCCGTCAATGCGGTTCCATCCTGACTGTCAGGTTTTATGTAGGCCTAGCGAGCGGCGCGGTGGCGTCAGTACCCGCGCTCGAAATCCACTTCTCCGCGTAATGCCTGCTTGGCCTTATACGCGCGGATATTTTCCAAGAACAACTCCACCATCATAGGCGGCGACGTGGGTGCGGAACTGTGCCCGGTCAACAGCAACCCCCAGGCGGTCCAGAATGGATGACGCTGCGGCAGTGGCTCCTGGCGACATACGTCGATCACTGCGCCGGCCAGGTGCCCTTCCTTCAGGGCTTCGACCAGATCAGCATCCACCACCGCCACACCACGGCCGACATTGATAAACAAGCCCGTCGGCTTGAATTGCTTGAACAGCGCGGCGTCGTACAGGTCATGGGTGTTCGGCGTGTTGGGCAGCAGGTTGATCACGTAGTCCACCTCACCGACCAGACGCCCGATCTGATCAAGCCCGGCCACTTCGATAAACGGGGCTTGCTCACGCTCAGTACTGGCAATGCCATACAGCTTGACGCCAAACGGCACCAGAAACTCAGCCACACTCTGGCCAATATCGCCGGTGCCCACGATCAACACCTTACGCCCCGCCAGGCTCTGGCCAGTGCGGCTGTCCCACTTGCGCTCGACCTGGCTGACCAACCGCGCCAGTACTTCGCGTTCATGGCCGAGCATATACGTGAGGACAAACTCGGCCATGACCTGGCCAAAAATACCGACGGCGCGGGTCAAGCGATAATCGCGGGGCAAGCCTTCGGCCAGCAGGGGCGTGATACCGGCCCAGGTCGATTGCAGCCATTGTGGTTGGTGGCCCTGGCGCAACAGAGTGGCCAGCAGGTCCGGTTGGCCAAGCCAGACCGGGCAATCGGCGGCCAGACGAGACAGTTCGGCCGAGTCGCCACTGGTGAGCACCTCAAGGTCCGGCGCCACGTCATTGAGCAGTTGGGCGTAGAGCGGGTGATCCTGTTCAGCAATCAGAACACGCATGGTTCAAACCTTTCAAAAACAGTGCAGACGGCCGCCCGCTTCCTTACGGCCACCGCCCACTAATACGATTCCATTGAAACCTGTGCCCTGAAGCGGGCACTGACCGATTACATCGGGTCGTTACGACGCAGCAGCTCTTCGGGCAAGTGCTCGATGTACTCGTCCTCGGCCGGCGGCATTTGCAGGTGGTAGCCCTGCTTATCGAGGTTTTCCAGGACCACGACGATGTCTTCGCGCGACAGCTTGCGCTCTGGTGTCAGCACCATGTCGAAGGCGTGGTGCGGCTTGCCGAAGGCGGCCATCAATGGCTCCGGCACGCGCTCAAGTGCATCGCTCTTGAGCACGTAGAGGTACATGCCGTCTTTTTTCAAGCTGCGGTAGATGGAACAAATACGTTTCAAGGCTGTTCTCCGGCAGTGGCCAGGCTGTCGAGCAGCGCCTGGCCCATCAACTCGCGGCGCCAGCCACGCAGCGAGTCTGGCAATTTATAAGGCCCATCGGGGTAGCCACTTTTAACCAGGGCTTCGAGGGTTTTCTTGCGCAGCATCAGTTCCGGCGCCATCTCCAGGCGTTCGGCGAATGTCTGGCCCAGGGCGCGCAGTTGCTTGATCAGCGTGGCGGCATCCACCGGCAGCGGTTCAGCCACAGCCGGCGGCCATTGGTCCGCGGGCACGCTGCCGGCACGTTTGATCAGGTCCAGCAGGAACTGGCCATCCTGACGCACGGTGCGCGGGTGCATGTCTTCGATCTTGCCCAGGGCGGCGAGGTTATCCGGCTGGGATTTGGCCAGGGGCCACAACGAGTGTTCACGAACGATGCGGTTGCGCGGCAGGTCACGGGCGCGGGCTTGCTGTTCGCGCCAGGCGCACAGTTCACGCAGTACGGCGAGTTGAGCGCGGGACAGTTTCCACGCCAGCTTGGCGTCGCGGTACACCTCGTACGGGTCGACTTCCCGGCGCAGGTTGGCCACCAGTTCGGCGCCATCTTCCAGCACCCAGGCATATTTATCGTCTGATAGCTGCGGGCGCAGGCGAATGTAGACCTCGGCCAGGTGTACCGCGTCTTCGGCGGCGTAGCTGATCTGGGTTTCGGACAACGGCCGCTGCAGCCAGTCCGAGCGGGTCTCGCCCTTGGGCAGCTCGATGTCGAGTACGGCTTGTACCAGGCGCGAGTAGCCCATGGAGAAACCGAGATTCAGGTAAGCGGCGGCCAATTGGGTGTCGAACAACGGCACTGGCAGGCTGCCAGTCAGGCGCAGCAACACTTCCAAGTCTTCGCTGCAGGCGTGCACCACCTTGATCACGGCAGGGTTTTCCAGCAGATCGGCGAGGGGTTTCCAGTTGTCGATGGTCAGGGGATCGATCAGGTAAGCGCGTACGCCATCACCAATCTGGATCAGCCCGGCAATGGGATAAAAGGTGTCGACCCGCATGAATTCGGTGTCGAGGGCGACGAATGGCAACTGCTGCCATTCGGCGCAATGCTGGCCGAGGCTATCGTTGTCGCAGATCCAGTGAATATCGATGGCCACACGGCTCTCCCTTGAAGAATGGCGCGCAGTATATATCGCGAAAGAGGCTAGCGAGCATCCGCAGTGCACTGGCAACCATGAAAACTCAGACAGGGGATGAAGAATAGCCCTACAGGCCAGAGTTATCCTTTCTTACGAAGCACATAGACGCGCCACAGGCTGGAGCCTGGCATGAATTCCTGCTGGTTAAGGACCTTGAAACCAGCCTGACGAAACTCGTCGTCTACCGCCGTTCGCGAATTGACCGAGACAATCACCGTATCGCGGCTGACGCGGTGAAACTCCCGCAGCAACGCCAGACGTCCTTCGCTGCTGGGCACATGGCGAAATAACTCCAGGCAAAAGATGCAGTCCACCGCATTCGCCGACAAACCGATGGAAAACGCCGAACCCTGAAAGGTTTTGATCCGCTTTAGCAGCGTCGCCGGATGGTGGGTGCGCGCATGGTCGAGCATGTCCTGGGAGTTGTCCGAGGCAAGGATCACCCGGTTGATATGCTCGGCCAATACCGGCCAGAACCGTCCCGAGCCGCAGGCCAGGTCGAGGATCAGCCCCGGTTCGCCGGCAACCTTGAGTGCGTGGCGAACCAACCACTCGTCGCGCCATGACGCAAGGCGCCGCAGCATTCCGGGTGGGCGCGTGTCCGCACAGACCTTGGCATGCTCAAGGCCACAGCGCTCTGCGTATTCGATCTCGATGGAGGATGGTGGTTGTGGCGACATCACGGGCTCATTGGATTTAAACAGTGGTGAACGACCTTGATTCGCAGCTTAACCACCGCAACGTGAAAAAAAGGTCGAAGCCTCCACGCCCTTCAATCCATTCAGGCTTGATGCAGATACCAACGCCAATCCTGTTCGCCCACCTCGCCCATGAACTGCCGATACTCAGCGCGCTTCACCGCCAGGTACACCCCCAGGAACTCACTGCCAAACGTCTCGCGCGCCCAGCTTGAAGCTTCCAGCGCGCGCAGGGTGGTGAGCCAGTCGGTGGGCAGAAATTCCGTGGCCTGGGCGTAGCCGTTGCCTTCCACTGGTGCGCCCGGGTCGCGCTGTTCGCGGATCCCGCGATGAATACCCGCCAAGATCGCAGCAGCGGCAAGGTATGGGTTGGCGTCAGCGCCGCAGATGCGGTGTTCGATATGCCGGGAATTTGCCGGGCCACCGGGCACGCGCAGGCTGACGGTGCGGTTGTCCACGCCCCACGTGGCGGCCAGGGGCGCATAGCTGTTGGTTTGGAAGCGGCGATAGGAGTTGGCGTTGGGGCAAAACATCAGCAGCGAATCAAGCAAGGTGCTGAGCATGCCACCCACGGCCTGGCGCAACAGCGGCGTGCCGTCGGCAGCCTCGCTGGCGAACAGGTTATTGCCTTGGGCATCCGCCAGGCTGACGTGCATGTGCATGCCGGTGCCCGCCAGGTCGTCGAAGGGCTTGGCCATGAAGCAGGCAGCCATCCCGTGTTTGTGTGCCACGCCCTTGACCAGACGCTTGTAGCGCACCGCTTCATCCATGGCTTGCAGGGCGTCGGCGCGGTGTTCCAGAGTGATTTCCACTTGGCCGGGAGCGTATTCGGAGATCGCCGTGCGCGCCGGTATGCCTTGGAGCTTGCAGGCGCTATACAGGTCGGCGAGGAAGGGTTCGATCTGCTCCAGTTCGCGCAGGCCGTAGACCTGGGTCGAGCGTGGGCGACCACCGTCCACATCCCGCGCCGGTTGCGGGCGGCCGTGGCTGTCGGGTTTCTGGTCCAGCAAGTAGAACTCCAGTTCGGCGGCCATCACCGGGTAATAGCCATCGGCTTTAAGCCCGTCGATGACCTTCGCCAGCACATGCCGAGGGTCGGCCACGGTGGCGGGCAAACCTTCGGTGGGGTGCATGCTGACTTGCACCGCTGCGGTCGGGATCAACCGCCACGGCATAGGTTGCAGGCTGCCACTGACCGGATAGGCGCGGCAGTCGATGTCTCCCACCTCCCAGACCAGACCGGAGTTCTCCACGTCGTCGCCATTGATGGTCAGGCCGAGGATGGTACTGGGCAGGGGCCGGCCGCTTTCATACACCGCCAGCAGTTCATCGCGGTGCAGCAACTTGCCGCGGGGTACACCATTGTTGTCGAGGATAAACAGCTCGAACATCTCTATGTCCGGGTGTTGCTCAAGGAAGGACTGGGCTTCTTGCAGGCGCGCGAAATCGCTCATTGGGTTTCTCATACGTGTTCGTCAGGCAGGCGCACAGGCGCTGCCGGGCAGATGCGCAGGGGGCCGCGTCATCCATGGGGTAGATCAACGTAGGAGAAAGGCATCCGGCGGGCGCGCATGCCGACAGTGGAACAGCGCCCAGAACGCCAGTATGGACGGCAGTGTCGCGAGGTGGGTGGCGGCGGAACCGTCCATGGGAGAATCACGGTGATGAAGATGCCCGCAGCCTCACACGCCTGGATACGCTATTAAATTCAGGGATGACGGAGTTTGGTTACACCAACGCTAAACATTCGCCACGCCTTGCCACCCTGCCCCGGGCTGGAAATAATGACCGCCCCCGACCATGCCCCAAGGACTCGACCGCATGAAAGCTCCCTTCGCCCTGTGTGTACTTGCGAGCCTGGCCACCAGCGCCCTGGCCGACACTGCCCCGTCACGCCTCGACGACGTGCTCCAGCGCGGCACCCTCAGCGTGTGCACGACCGGCGACTACACGCCCTACACCAAGCTGCGCGCAGATGGCACCTATGAAGGCATCGACATTGCCATGGCCGAGTCCCTGGCCAAGAGCCTCAATGCGACAATCACCTGGGTGCCCACTACCTGGAAAACCCTGATGCCGGACTTCCTCGCCCAACGCTGCGATATCGCCGTGGGCGGTATTTCGGTGTCGCTGGAGCGTCAGAAAAAAGCCTTTTTCAGCCAGTCCCTCGGCGTTGACGGCAAGATCCCGCTGGTGCGCTGCGCCGATGTACAGCGCTACCAGACCGTCGAGCAGATCAACCAGCCCCAGGTGCGCGTGATCGAACCGGCGGGCGGTACCAATGAAGTGTTTGCCCGCGCCCATCTGGGCCAGGCGCAGATCCGCCTGCACGACAACGTGACCATCTTCGACGAACTGCTCGCCGGCAAGGCGGACGTAATGATCACCGACGCCAGCGAAGCCCGTTACCAGCAGAAGCAGAAGCCCGGGCTGTGCGCAGTCAACCCTGAGCGGCAAATGCAGTACAGCGAAAAGGCCTTTTTGCTGCCCCGCGATGATGTGGCCTGGAAAAGCTATGTCGACCAGTGGTTGCACCTGAGTGTCGCGACCGGTGTGTACCAGGGCATTGTCGACCAATGGTTGGCAGCGCCGTGAGCTAAGGCCGACTACGCTCTTGTCACATCAATAAGAACGAGGACGGAACATGAAGGGATTGCTCCGCATCACCTGGCTGCTGCTGTTGTGTTTCAGCCAGGTGCACGCCGAAACGACTCAGGATGAGGACGCCCAGGCGGCCAAGGCCCTGCTGGAAAAAGCCCTGGCTTACTACAAGACCAATGGCGATAAAGCCCTCGCCGTGTTCAGCCGCCAGGGGGAATTTATCGACCAGGACCGTTATGTGTTCGTGATCGATACCAAGGGCGTGCTACTGGCCAGTGGCGGCCCCTCCTCCGCGTTGATCGGCCGGGACGTTAACGAGGTATTGGGGCCGGACCTGAGCCAGTCATTCAAGGATGCCCTCAAGGTGCCTGAAGACCAGGGTATCCAGCAGGCCGATTACCGTTGGCAGAACTGGAACGACGGCAAGGTAGAGCGCAAACATGTGTTTTATCAGCGGGTGGGTGATCGCATCCTGGCCGTGGGCTACTACCTTCCACGGGCCACGCCGGAACAGGCGCGAGCCTTGCGCAACAAAGCGGTCAACGCGCTGCTCAAGGATGAACCCGGTACGCTCAAGGCCATCAACTCATTGCAGGGCGGCTTCCTACAGGATGACCTCTACGTGTTTGTGGTGGACCTGAACACCCAACGTTACGTGGCGCACGGCACCAACCTGCGGCTGGTCAACACTGACTTCAGCAAGATCAAGGACCCGGACGGCAAGCCGGTGGGCGAGCCGATCCTCAAGTTGATGGCGGAGCAGGACCAGGGGGAATACAAGTACCGCTGGAAAAACCCGGTGACCGACAAGATTGAGAACAAGCATGCCTATGTGCGCAAGGCCGGGCATTTCATGGTTGCGGTGGGTTACTACAGCCCGTGATCTGGACTGGAATGCAGTCAAATGTGGGAGGGGCGGTTCGACTTGCCCCCTTCCACACTTTGATCGCTATCGTGTCAGTTACTTAACTTTATCTTCCCGACCGCGCAGCACCCGGTTAGGCATCGCAATCGCCGCCGCCAACCCCAGCAACGAGACCGCCGCACTCACCATCAACAAATGTCGGAACGTCACCGCCAGCTCCCCGCGCAGTGCATCTTGCGCCGGGCCGGGAGCGGCGTTCAGGCCATCCAACAGCACATTGCCGGAGCTGCCCTCGGCCACCAGCGAACCGCTGGCCAAGTGAGCGAAGCTCGAATCCTGCAACAACGCCAGCAGCAGCGCCGACATGCACGCCACGCCCACCGCACCACCAAGGGAACGGAACAGGTTGGTGGTGCTGGTGGCGACGCCGATGTCGCGCTGTTCCACCGAGTTTTGCGAGCCCACCAGGGAGGTGGGGAATTGCATCCCGCCGGCGATCCCGCACAACAACATGAACACGCCGGTAAGCACTACGTCCTGGGGCGCGCTGAAGGCCATGCCCAGGATCGCCAGCGGGCTTAACAGTGCGCCGCCAAGGATCATCGGTTTATAACGTCCGGTCACCGAGGTCATGCGCCCTGCGGAATACGCGCCGATGGGCAAGCCGATGGCCAGTGGCAACAAGTGCAAGGCGGCACTGTCGGCCCCGCCTCCGGTCACGGTCTGAAAGCGCAGGGGCATCAGCACCGTCAGGGAAATCGCCTGGAAGCTGGTGAAGAACACCGTGCACCAACACAGCACCGCGCTGCGGTTGGCGAACAAGTGCATCGGCAGCAACGGCTCCCGCGCACGGCGCTCGTGCCACACGAACAACGCCAATGCCACCAGCGCGCAGGCCAGCAGCCCCAGCACCCCACTGTCAAGCCAATGATGACCCTGACCAATTTCGGTGATACCCAGCAACAGGGCGGTCAGGCCAACGATCATCAACACGGTGCCGAGGTAATCGATGATCGGCTTGCGCTGCGGCACAGGCAGCCCCACCAGGGTGCGATGGGCCAAGTACCAGGCACCGGCGCCCAGCGGCAGGTTGATCAGGAATACCCAACGCCACGACAGGTACTCGGTCATGTAGCCGCCCAACACCGGACCGGCCACGCTGGCCACTGCGTACATGCTGCTGAAATAGCCTTGATAACGCCCACGTTCACGGGGCGGAATAATGTCGCCGATGATCGCTTGGCTCACCGAGATCATGCCGCCAGCGCCAATCCCCTGGAGCACCCGTGCCAGCACCAACTGCTCCATGCTTTGCGCCATGCCGCAAAACAGCGACGCCACGGTGAACAAGCCCATGCCGATCAGCATCATCGGCCGGCGCCCATACAGGTCGCCGAGCTTGCCGTAGATCGGCACCGCCACTGTCATTGCCACCATGTAGCCGGAGATCACCCAGGCCAGCAGGTTGACGTCGTGGAACCGCGCGGAGATAGCGGGCATGGACACGGCGACAATGGTCTGGTCCAGTGCGCCGAGGAAGATCGCCATCATCAACGAGGCGAGAATACTGCGCACCGCGGGAAGCGGTGGCGCGGGCTGATTGAGCTGAGTCACGACAGAACCTTCAAGCAAGGCCCGTGGGAAAAGTCGGCCCACGGCAATGCTCAATACGATAGCAGGCTATTCGATAGCCTCGTAAGGAAGCCCGACGTAATTTTCCGCGATGGTTTTGCGCCCGGCTTCGGAGTGGATGAAGTACTCCAGTTCGCTCTGGGCAATGCGCTGGCTGAAGCCGTCCGCCTCCGGGAATTGATGCAGCATCGAGGTCATCCACCAGGAAAACCGTTCGGCCTTCCACACCCGGCGCAGGCAGATGGCGGAATAGCGCTCCAACAAATCCACGCGCCCCTCGCGATACACCTTGAGCATGATCCTAAATAGCGTACTCACATCACTGGCCGCCAGGTTCAGGCCCTTGGCGCCGGTGGGCGGCACGATATGCGCAGCGTCACCCAGCAGGAACAGACGCCCGTACTGCATCGGTTCAGCCACAAAACTGCGCAACGGCGCGATGCTCTTTTCAATCGACGGCCCGGTGACCAACTGCTCGGCCAGGCTGCTGGGCAGGCGGGTTTTCAGCTCAGCCCAAAAGCGTGCGTCCGACCATTCATCCAACGGTTCTTCAGCCGGCACTTGCAGGTAATAGCGGCTGCGGGTCGGCGATCGCATGCTGCACAGCGCAAAGCCGCGGGGGTGTTTGGCGTACACCAGTTCGTCGTGCACCGGCGGGGTGTCGGCGAGAATGCCCAGCCAACCAAAGGGGTACACGCGCTCGAAGATTTTCAGTGATTCAGCGGGGATCGACTGACGCGCCACGCCGTGGAAGCCATCACAGCCGGCGATGTAGTCGCATTCCAGACGGAACGCCTCGCCCTGGTGTTCGAAGGTCAGCCAGGGTCGATCACTTTTGAGATCATGGGGCTGCACGTCACGCGCGTCGTAGAGCGTAACCGCGCCGGCAGCCGCGCGGGCGGCCATCAGGTCGCGGGTGACTTCGGTCTGGCCGTAGATCATCACCGATTGGCCGCCGGTCAGCGCCTTCAGGTCGATATGGGTGAGATGTCCGTCGAGCGCGAGCTCGAAGCCATCATGTACCAGGCCTTCGGCATCCATGCGTTGGCTAACGCCGGCTTGGCGCAGCAGGTCGACCATGCCTTGCTCCAGCACCCCGGCGCGGATGCGTCCTTGCACGTAGTCAGCGCTCTGGCGCTCTAGAATAAAGGTCTCGATGCCGGCGTTATGCAGCAGTTGGCCGAGCAACAGTCCGGAAGGACCGGCGCCGATAATGGCGACTTGGGTTTTCAGCGTTTTCATTATTTTTATGGCCCGCAAGTTCCACTCGAACGGATTGAGTGAAAGAGTTGTCATTGGTCTTGTGGCTGACATTTTTCACTTGAGTGCTTGGCATAAGAAGGTGAAAACTGCGACAAACCCTGCGCTTTTTGCCAATTTGGGCGATTACCGCACAACCGTCCTGAGTATCGGATTGAAACCATGACCAACACCGCGATTCCGGTCTTCAAGCTTTACGGGGAAAACCAGCAATGGCCGACCCCCGATTTGTTGCACTGCGAAACCATTTCCCGCCGCAGCCGGGAATACCAGTGGGAAATCCAGCCCCACCGGCACGCGGATCTGTGCCAGTTGTTGTACGTGCACAAAGGCCAGGCTCAACTGGAAATAGAAGGTCAGCGCACCACGCTCAACGAAGCCACGCTGCAGATATTGCCGCCGTTGTGCGTGCATGGGTTTCGCTTTGCCGAAGATGTCGAAGGTTATGTAGTGACACTCTCGGCGCCACTCGTGAGCCACTTGCAGGCCCAACTGGGCGCAACGGCCGGCGGTTTGCAGACCCTGGGCAGTTACCCGGCGGGCAAGGACAGTGACTACCTCAATAGCCAATTCGCCCGCCTGCAGGACGAATATGCAGAAGAGCAACCGGCCCGGGACATGATGATGCACGCCCTGGTCAGCGTGCTGCTGGTGTGGATCAGCCGTCAGGCCATCCAGCGTTGCCATCCGCGCGCGCCAAGAGGCCGCGAGTATTTCCGGCGGTTTACCCAATTGGTCGAACAGCACTACCGTGAGCACCCAAAGATTGAGGATCTGGCCCACAAGCTGGGTATCTCGGTCTCACATCTGAATGGGACATGTCGGGAACTCGGTGGCCAGCCCGCCCTGCAGATCATGCATGACCGCCAGTTGCTGGAAGCCAAGCGCCTGCTGACTTACACCAGCATGACCATCAATGAAATGTCGGAAGTGTTGGGGTTTTCCGACCCGACTAACTTTTCCCGGCTGTTTCGCCGCCGGGTCGGATTCTCACCCAAGGCGTTTCGCGAGCAACTCAAGGCCGAATCGACCACTACCTGAGCGCACTGAAACTGCCGGTGTGGGGGACACATTGGTCCTGGTTGCAGCTGATCGCAAAGGTCGGCTGCATACGGGTCTGCTCCACACGGTAGGCGGCAGTCCCGTACAGTGCGCTGGCCAAGGCGCAGAGAGTGAAAATCATCAGGTACTTTCTGGTTTTTATGCTCATGACAGAGACCTCTGGACGGATCTACATGACGCTGTTTAAAGCATAGGCCAGTCAGGGCGAGTTGCCATTATTGGACGACATTCAACAGGGTTATGTCGCCTCAGAGACCGATGTCCCACGCCGGCTCTTCAGGGAACCTCACCACCAGAAAATCCAGCAGGCTGCGCAACGCCGACGGCATGTGTTTGCGTGAGGCGTAGACCGCGTAGATGTTCATCTGCCGGGGTTCGGCGCGGGGCAGTAGGCGCACCAGTTCACCACGTCGGATGTGATCGCCGGCCTGGTAGCTGGGCAACATCGCCACCCCAGCGCCGGCCAGCGTCAGGCGTAGCAGCGTGCTCGCCTCGTTGGCGGTGATATTGCCGTGCACCGGCACCGACACGTGCTCGCCACTTTCTTCGAAATGCCACAGGCTTTTGCCGAAGTACGAGTGGGTCAGGCAGTTGTGCCGGGCCAGGTCTTCGACTTTTTGTGGGGCCGGATGCTCGCGTAGATACGCGGGGGTGGCGCAGACCACCGAGCGACAGACGGTCAGGCGCCGTGCGATCAGGTTCGGGTCCAGGTCATTGCTGGTGCGGATGGCCAGGTCGATGCGCTCGTCCACCAGATTCACCGTGCGATCGAGCATTTGCAGGTCGACCGTGACCAAAGGGTAGCGTTTGACGTACTCGGCAATCGCCTCGGCCAATTGCGCCTGGCCGAACGAGGTGCTGACACTCAGGCGCAGCAGGCCACGGGGCGCGTCATCGGGCTCACTGACGGCGGCCTGCATGTCGCCGCACAACTCCAGCAATTGGCGGCAGCGCGGCAACGTCTCACCGCCCGCCGCCGTAAGACTAAGTTTGCGCGTGGTGCGGTGCAGCAGGCGCGCGCCGACCCAGTCTTCCAACTCGGCGAGGTAACGCGATACGACCGGCCGCGACAGGTCCAGATGGTCCGCGGCGGCGGACTGGCTGCCCAGGTCCACCACGGTGACAAACACGCGCATTGCTTGAAGACGATCCATGATTTGCCCGATTTCAGAAACAAACTATGTTCCAGCATCGCATTTTTAGTCTCGTTTAGTGCAACTAAGCTCTGTGCATCCTTTGAACCGATTGCTGGAGCTGCCCAATGCTTTCAACCCTCAAGCGCATGACCCTAGCCACCGCCGCCCTGGCCTTTGCCGCCCATGCCTCGGCGGCCGACTTGACCCTCGACGTGTACAACCCTGGCGAAGCGGCGATCTTCCCGGTGACCTCGGTGCTGGTCAGCGGCGCCAAAGACGCGATCCTGGTGGACGCGCAATTCGGCAAGGGCCAGGCCGAGCAACTGGTGCAAAAGATCCGCGCCAGCGGCAAACACCTGACCACCATTTACATCAGCCATGGCGATCCGGATTACTACTTTGGCCTCGACACCCTGACGGCCGCGTTCCCGGACGCCAAGGTGCTGGCTCCGCAACCGGTGGTCGACCACATCAACGCCACCGTGGCCGGCAAACTTGAGTTCTGGGGCCCGAAAATGGGCGCCGACAAACCGGCTAAAACCATCGTGCCCCAGGTGCTGCAAGGCCATAGCCTGACCCTTGAAGGGAAACAGTTGGACGTTATCGGCCTGGACGGCCCGCAGCCGGATCGCAGCTTTGTGTGGATCCCGTCGATCAAGGCGGTGGTCGGTGGCGTCGTGGTTGCCCAAAACATCCATGTGTGGATGGCAGATACCCAGGGCGCGCAATCCCACAAAGACTGGCTGGCCACCCTGCAACGCATCGAAAACCTGAAACCGCGTACCGTGATTCCGGGTCACTACCTGGGTACGCCGTCCGTGGCGTCGGTCACCTTTACCGCCGACTACATCAAGGCCTTCGACGTAGAAACCGCCAAGGCCAAAGACTCCGCCGCCCTCATCGCGGCCATGAAAAAGCGTTACCCCACCCTGGCGGACGAAAGCTCCCTGGAACTGAGCGCAAAAGTCGCCAAGGGCGAAATGAAGTGGTGAAAACTCTCAAACCTTAACCGCACTGGAGAACGTCATGAGCAAGATCGCAATCATTGGGGCTACGGGCCGTGCCGGCAGCCAATTGCTGGAAGAAGCGTTGCGTCGTGGGCACAGCGTGACCGCCATTGCGCGTAACACCGACAAACTGGCAGCGCGCCCGAACGTCACTGTCAAACAAGTGGACGCGTTGGACGCCGATGCCCTGCAACAGGCCATCAGCGGCAACGACGTGGTGATCAGTGCCGCGCACTTCGCCACCCTGCCCGCCAGCGCCGTGATCGGGCCGGTGAAAAAGGCCGGTGTCAAACGCTTGCTGGTGGTGGGCGGTGCGGGTTCGCTGTTGCTGCCGGGTGGCGGTCGCGTGATCGACAGCGAAGGTTTCCCTGCTGAGTACAAGGCAGAGGCCAGCGCAGGAGCTGAATTCCTTGAAACCCTGCGTCAGGAACAAGAACTGGATTGGACTTTCCTGTCGCCATCGGCTCTGTTCGATGGCACCGAGCGCACCGGTAAATTCCGCCTGGGCCAGGATGATTTGCTGGTAAGCAGCGAAGGTACAAGCTCGATCAGCTTTGCCGACTATGCCATCGCGATGATTGACGAAGTGGAAACACCGAAGCACTCGCGCCAGCGTTTCACCGTCGGTTACTGACATTTGTGGGAGGGGGCTTGCTCCCTCCCACATTTGCCCTTCAGTGTTCTGGAGATTGTGCCTGGCTGACTAACCAATCCATTAGAGCTTCGAGCCCGGTCGACGGCGTCGTCCCCGGTGGATACACCAGGTAATACCCCATCCCCGTCTGTACCCGAAGTTCATACGGCATCACCAACCGCCCCGCCTTCACATCCTCGCCAATCAACGCACTGTCGCCTATCGCCACCCCGGAACCCTGGGAGGCCACCGTCATCGCCAAGTCCAGCGTTTCGAAATGATGGCCCTGGCTCAAATTGCTCAAGCGCGTGTTAGCAGCCTTCAACCATAACGCCCAGTCCCGTTCATCCCGCGTGGGATGCAGCAGCACCTGGTGCTGCAAGTCTTGCGGCGTGTGCAAGGCATCCGATAACCCCGGCGCGCAAACGGGCGTAAGTTGCTCATCGAACAAATGCCGCGCCTCGGCTGATTGTTCGGCAATGGGTGCGTAGATCACCGCTGCGTCAAACTGCTCGCGGCGAAAGTCCACGGTGTAAGCCACAGTGGTGGTGAGCTCCACCGGCACGTCCGGGCGCTCCTTTTGCCACTGCATCAAGCGCGGCAGCAACCAGCGCATCACACAGGTGGAGGCCTTGAGTTGCAGGGTCTGGCGGCGACTGCCGATCTGCTCCACCGCATCACCGAGCAAACCAAATACCTGCTGCGCACGCACTGACCACTCGCGCCCCTCTTCGGTCAGGCTCAAGCCCCGTGCCTGGCGTTGGAACAGCGCGTAACCCAAGTGACTTTCCAACCCGGCAATCTGCCGGCTCACCGCACCCTGAGTGATGTGCAGTTGCTCGGCGGCGCGGGTAAAGTTGCAGCACTGGGCCGTGACCCAGAAAGTGTGCAGCGCGGGCAGTGGTGGAAGACGTTTCATCGGGCTCAGCCATGACGTGAGGACATGGCTAGTATGACTTTTTATCGATTGTTGCCGCTACGGGCCAGCCGTTCCAATACCGCCTCGAATCAATAACAAGAGCGACTTGTATGGCGACCTGCGGCGAAGTGTTGGTGAAGCTCCTGGAAGACTATGGCGTTGAACAGGTGTTTGGCATCCCCGGCGTGCACACCGTGGAGTTGTACCGCGGCCTGGCCCGTTCCAGCATCCGTCACGTCACCCCACGCCACGAGCAAGGGGCCGGGTTTATGGCGGACGGTTACGCACGCACCAGCGGCAAGCCCGGCGTGTGTTTCATCATCACCGGCCCAGGCATGACCAACATCACCACGGCCATGGGCCAGGCCTATGCCGACTCGATCCCGATGTTGGTGATTTCCAGCGTGCAATCACGCAGCCAGTTGGGCGGCGGGCGCGGCAAGTTGCATGAACTGCCGAACCAGAGCGCGATGATCGCGGGCGTGGCGGCGTTCTCCCATACCTTGATGTCGGCGGCGCAGTTGCCCGGGGTGCTGGCACGGGCATTTGCACTGTTCCAGGCCGGCCGTCCGCGGCCGGTGCATATCGAGATCCCGCTGGATGTGCTGGTGGAAAACGCCGACGCACTGCTGGGCAGCAAGCCGATCAGCGTCGCGCGCGCCGGTGCCGCACCCTCGGCGATCAAGCAGATGACTCAGTTGCTGGCGTGCGCCAAGCGCCCGTTGATTCTCGCCGGCGGCGGCGCCATCGATGCCGCGCCCGCGCTGACCCGCCTCGCCGAAACCCTCGGTGCGCCAGTGGCGCTGACCATCAACGCCAAAGGCATGCTGCCCGCCGCGCACCCGTTGCTGATCGGCTCCACCCAGACCTTGGTCGCCACCCGCGCATTAGTCGCCGAAGCCGATGTGGTGCTGGCCATCGGCACAGAACTTGCGGAAACCGATTACGACGTGACCTTCGCGGGCGGGTTTGAAATTCCCGGCGCACTGCTGCGCATCGACATCGACCCGGACCAGACCGTGCGCAACTACACACCTCACGTCGCCTTAGTAGCCGATGCGCAGATCGCCACCGAAGCCGTGCTGGCCGAGTTGGACAGCAAGGAGTTACCCCTGCGCAACACCGACTGGGGCAGCCAACGCGTCGCGCGTTTGTGGGCAGAATTGGCCCTATCCTGGGACGCCGCCACCCGTGCGCAAACCCTGTTCCTCAGTACGATCCTGGAGACATTGCCCGGCGCCGTCATGGTGGGCGACTCCACACAACCGGTGTACAGCGGCAACCTCACCCTCAACCTCGACCACCCACGCCGCTGGTTCAACTCCTCTACCGGCTACGGCACCTTGGGCTACGCCTTGCCCGCCGCGATCGGCGCCTGGCTGGGGCGCGGCGATGGGCAACCGGTGGTGTGCCTGATCGGTGACGGCGGACTGCAATTCAGCCTGCCGGAACTGGCCAGCGCGGTGGAGGCACGCACGCCGATCGTCGTGTTGCTGTGGAATAACCAGGGCTACGAGGAGATCAAGAAATACATGGTCAACCGCGCCATCGAACCGGTCGGCGTGGACATCTACACACCGGATTTTGTCGGCGTGGCCAAGGCGCTGGGCTGCGCGGCTGAACGCATCGAGGGCATCGAGCCGTTACGCAACGCATTGCTGGCCGCCTCTGATCGACAGGGGCCGACGCTGATTGAAATTGACCAAGAGCTTTGGATGAAGGAGGTCGCGGTATGAACGCAGTATTGAACGGTGTGTATATCGACGGCGAATGGCGTGCTGGCCACGACGTGCTGGAGGTGATCAACCCGGCGACCGAATCCCGCTTGGCCCAGGTCAGCGTAGGGGACATGGCTGCCGTGACCCAGGCAGTGGATGCCGCCAGCCGGGCGTTTGCCGGCTGGTCAAAAAGCACCGGCCGTGAGCGCGGCGCCCTATTACGCAAAATCGCCCAAGGCGTACGCGAACAGCGCGAAGCCTTAATGCACCTGCAGTCGAGCAACAACGGCAAACCGCTGTTTGAGGCGGGCATCGATGTGGACGACGTGATCGCCACCTTCGAGTACTACGCAGGTGTTGCCGAGGACCTGGACGCCGGGCAAGACCGGCCGGTGGCACTGCCCAGCGATGAGTTCAGCGCTCGCCTGCGCCGCGAGCCGTGTGGCGTAGTGGGGCTGATCGTGCCGTGGAATTTCCCCATGGTGACCACCGCCTGGAAACTCGCCCCCGCCCTCGCCGCCGGTTGCTGCGTGGTGCTCAAGCCGTCGGAAGTCACGCCCCTGGCAGAGCTGCAATTGGCGCGAATCATCGCCGAATCCGGGCTGCCCGCAGGCGTGTTCAACCTGGTCTGCGGCACGGGCCTGGCGGTCGGTGCACCGCTGGCAGCGGACCGTCGTGTGGCGAAAATCTCCTTTACTGGCAGTAATGCGGTGGGCGTGCAGGTGATGCAACGCGCCGCCGAAACCATCAAGGGCGTCAGTCTGGAACTGGGCGGCAAATCTTCGTTGCTGGTGCTGGCAGATGCTGACCTCGACTTGGCCGTGGAACTGGCCTGCGGCGGTGGATTTTTCAACGCCGGGCAGATGTGTTCTGCCACCAGCCGCGTCCTGGTGGCCGACACCTTGGCGGACGAATTCCTGCAACGCTTGCGGGCGCGGGCTGAAGGGATTCGCGTGGCTGACCCGTTTGCCGAGGACGTGGAAATGGGCGCGCTGATCAACCGTGCGCAGTATCAGCGGGTAGTGGGGCATATCCAGCGAGGCATCGAGGACGGCGCGCGGTTGCTGTGTGGCGGTGAACGTCCGGCGGATCTGGCCAGGGGTTATTTCATCCGCCCGACCGTGTTTACCGCTGTGCCGTTGGACAGTGCGTTATGGAACGAGGAAATCTTCGGCCCGGTGCTGTGTGTACGAAGTTTCGCAACTGAAGATGAGGCGATTGCCCTGGCCAACGACAGCGATTTCGGCCTGGTGGCCAGTGTGGTGGGCACCGATGTTGAGAGCGCCGAGCGGGTTGCGAATGCCCTGCAGGCCGGACTGGTATGGATCAACGCGCCGCAGGTGATCTTCCCGCAGACGGCGTGGGGGGGTTACAAGCAGAGCAGCATCGGACGCGAGCTGGGGCCTTGGGGGTTAGCGGCGTTTCAGGAGATAAAGCACGTCATTCGGTCTAACTGACACTGCAGCCCCTGCTGTAGAAGGTGAACCCATGTGGGAGGGAGCTTGCCCCCGATAGCGGTGGATCAGTTACAGATGCTTAGACTGAAACACGGCTATCGGGGGCAAGCCCCCTCCCACATCTTGATTTGCGGTGTTTGTGGGAACTGCAATTTTTAGATAGTGCCTGCGACTTTCTCATTTGCCCACCTGCCCCATGCGTGGCCTGATTCACCCTTGTTCACTCAAGGCAGGCCCATGGAAAACGTTCACGCAAAACCCACCACTGCCGTTTGGCTGATGATCAGCGTGGTGCTGGTCGCCCTTAACCTGCGCCCGTCGATGGCTGCAGTGGGGCCGTTGTTGTCTTCGATTCGTGGCGATGTGCCGTTGAGTTTCAGCAGCGCGGCGTTGCTGACCATGTTGCCGGTCATGACCATGGGCCTGGCGATGTTCTTTGGCATGGGCTTGGCCAAGCGTTTTGGTGAACACCGCAGCATTCTGCTGTCGCTGCTGGTGATCGGCGTGGCAACGCTGTCGCGGTTGTTCCTGGATTCGGCGCTGGAGCTGATCGTCAGCGCGATTGCGGCGGGGATCGGTATTGCGATGATCCAGGCGTTGATGCCGGCGCTGATCAAGTCGCGCTTCAGCGATAACGTTTCACTGTTCATGGGCCTGTACGTCACCGCCATCATGGGTGGCGCGGCGCTGGCGGCTTCGTTCTCGCCCTTCGTGCAAACGCACACCGGCAGTTGGCGTATCGCCCTGGCGATCTGGGCCGTGCTGGCGTTGCTCGCCTTGGTGTTCTGGTACGCCCAGCGTTCGGTAATGCCGCCATTACCCGAGGCCGGTTCCGGCCCGCAGGAATCATTTTTCGGCAATCGCCGCGCCTGGTTGCTGGCGATCTTTTTTGGCTTGGGCACCGCGTCCTACACGTGTGTACTCGCGTGGCTGGCGCCGTACTACGTGGAGCAAGGCTGGAGCGAGCAGGACGCCGGCCTGCTGCTGGGCTTTCTGACCGCCATGGAAGTGGTGTCTGGCCTGATCACACCCGCCATCGCCAACCGCCGCCAGGACAAACGCGGCGTGGTAGCCGTGCTGCTGGTGCTGATCATCATCGGTTTCTGCGGCCTGATTCTCAGCCCGCAATCCCTCAGTTTGCTGTGGCCGTGCCTGCTCGGCCTGGGCATCGGCGGCCTATTCCCCATGAGCCTGATCCTGTCCCTCGATCACTTGGACAACCCGCGCCGTGCCGGTGGCCTCACTGCCTTTGTGCAAGGCATCGGCTACCTGATTGCCGGTCTGTCGCCGCTGATCGCCGGGATGATCCGTGACCAACTGGGCAGTTTCGAATGGGCCTGGTGGTCGCTGACGGCGGTGATCGTATTGATGTTGCTGATCGTCACGCGCTTCAACCCGAGGCATTACGCGCAACATATCCGCTGAGGTCGTGTTGCAAACAGTATTTGTCCCACTGCAAACATAGAAACGCCCTACAGAGCTTTCTATTGGTACGCACGTTCCGTTAAGCTTTTGGGCTGTCTTGTACTGAGTTCGGTACAAAGGGTTTACGGACGAAACCGATGTTAAACAGTAACTTGCTCAGAAAACTCGATATGCAGGACTTGATGGTGTTTATCGCCGTCTACGACCAGAGCAGCGTTACCGAGGTGTCCGAAACGCTGTTCGTCAGCCAGTCCACCGTGAGCTACAGCCTGAAGAAGCTGCGCACCAGCTTTGAAGACGAGCTGTTTATCAACACCCGAGCGGGCATGCGTCCTACGTACAAGGCCACCACCATGTACGGCCATGTGCAGAAGATCCTCGAAAGCATCAACCTGTGCCACGCCGGTGGCCAGGCCTTCGACCCCACGCAAAAAGCCGTGACCTTCAACGTATGTGCACCGGAATACTTCGAACAGTTGATCCTGCCGCGCCTGCTGAAAACCTTCGACCAGGCCGACTTGCCGGTGATCGTCAATGTGCAGAAGCTGGAAACCGACATCCCCGCCGATGACCTGCGCGAAGGCCGTCTGGACTTGGTGATCTGCTTCGGCCCGCATTTTCATCGCGCCCACAAAGACTTCAAGACCCAGATGCTGCTGGAGGACGATTTGGTGTGTGTCTTCGATAAACGCTCAGCGCCCAGGGAGCCAGCATTCAGCCTGCAATCCTTCGTCGAACGGCGACATGTATTCCCCACGCCGTGGACCTCCGACACCAACATGATCGACGGCTGGCTGGCGCGCCAGGCCCACAAGCGCCAGGTGGTCGCCCGTGCCAACAGCTACAGCGCGGCATTGAAGATGATCACCGGCACCGACTTTATCCTCACCCTGCCCCGCCGCGTGCAAAAGCTACTGGCGCCAGAGCCGGTGTTCGGCCATTGCGAGGCGCCCAACGGATTGCCGGGGTTCACCCTTGATATGCAGTGGAACGAAACCAGTGAACAGGACAGTGCCAATACCTGGTTTCGCGAGCAGGTGGTGAAGGTATGTGCCGATCAGGGCTTGTTGTAAGCCTTAGCCGATAGCGACTTTGCTATAGGCATCGCGGTCCATGTCGCGCAGTTCAACGCTCAGTTGTACCTGCACGCCTTCGGGCCACGGGCTAAGGTCCTGCAACACCGCCAGCAGGCTTTCCGACAGCTGCTGCTTGACCTGCGGCGAACGCCCGCTGAGCAATGACAGCTTCACCGCAATAAAGCCGCGCGGATTGAGGGAGGTACCTACCTGAAAATGCTCAAGCTTCACCGCACGGCTTTTGATATCGAACTCGGAGCCGAATTGCCCGGACGCCATTAGCACATTGTTGAGCCGCAACAGGGTTTTATCGACGGTCAGGTCTGTCAGGTTGGCGGTGTATTCCAGGTGCAGATGCGGCATGGGTTGCTCCGAGGCTTGTTGTAGGAAGATTCTTGAATATATAGCGTCACGCCTTGGCGCCCAACCCTCTATCGCTCATGAACGCCTCCAGTCTCGACCGCACCCAACGCTCGGCGGGGTCGGTGTCCACATGGCTGAGCCAAACCATGGACAAGTCCAACGTTGGTGTCTCGAACGGAAACGGCTCACAAAACAGATTGCCCGACACCGCCATGGCTTCGGCGGTGTAGTCCGGCAGGCTGGCGATGAGGTCGGTGCCGGCCAGCAACGCCGGCAACGCGCTGTATTGCGGTACCGATAAAACCACGTGGCGCTTACGGCCAATCTCGGCCAGCCACTCATCGGCAAAACCCGACACGTTGGCGGTGTGAGACACCAGCACATGGGGCCGCGAGCAATATTCATCCAGAGTCAGCGGTGTGTCCGAGGCATCCGCGCGCAGGAGTCGCGGACGGATATGGCGCAGCAACTTGCGCTTGGCATTCGCCGGCAGGCCACGGGTCTGGGTGATGCCAACGGTGATATCGCCGGACGCCAGCAGGTCAGGGATGCGCCAATAATCGACATGCTGCACCACGAACACCACTTGCGGCGCTTCCTGGCGCAGCGCGCGCAGCAACGGCGGCAACAGGCCGAACTCGACATCGTCGGACAGACCGATGCGAAACGTCATGGTGCTGATGGAAGGGTCAAAATCGTGGGTCAGGCTCAAGGCCGACGACAAGGAATCGAGGGCCGGGGACAGATGCTGAATGATTTCCTCGGCGCGCGCGGTGGGCTCCATGCGATGGCCAACACGAATAAACAATGGGTCGTTGAACAAGGTACGCAAACGGTTCAGGGCCGAACTGATGGTCGGCTGGCCGAGGAAAAGTTTTTCGGCCACCCGCGTCACATTGCGCTCAAGCATCAGTGCTTCGAAGACCACCATCAGATTGATGTCGGCCTTGCGTAATTCATTGCGATTCATCGGCGCCTGCCCGTTTCACCAAGACAGGTCGCAGTGTAGAAAGCGCGGCGCACGCCGTCTATGCGCTTAATTTCCGATAAGCCAGCATCACAGGCGGATAGGTTGCTCAGGGCTTGAGCGGAAACTCCTGATCGCGCTCGGAAAGCTCCGTACCGTCGTCCGGATGCTTCCAGGTCTGCGGCTTTTCCTCTTCGCGCTGCCGCTGGGGTTGCTCACGCTCTGGTTCATCGCGCCGCTTTTGTTCGTTACCCATAGCCACCTCTTTCCTTAAGCATCGGTCACCTGTTCAAGCATAGGACAGGGAAAGAGATTTTGACGGCCACAGGGATTGATAATCCCTGAACATCAATAAAGCCAAAATTTTCACTTATCATTTCTAAATGTGTCAGCCACTATCCATAGTCTTAAGCGAAATAAGCACTTTGAAAAGAACGCTGGAGACACAAAACCATGACTAGCCCTTCCCGCCCCGACTCTGCCCGCTCGAAAGTTGGCGCGGTATTCCGCGTTACTTCGGGCAATTTCCTCGAACAGTTCGACTTCTTTCTGTTTGGTTTCTACGCCACCTACATCGCGGCTGCGTTCTTCCCGGCCGCTAATGAGTTTGCGTCATTAATGATGACCTTCGCCGTGTTTGGCGCAGGCTTCCTGATGCGCCCACTTGGCGCAATCATTCTCGGTGCCTACATCGACGACGTCGGTCGCCGCAAAGGGCTGATCGTGACCCTCTCGATCATGGCCAGCGGTACGTTGCTGATCGTGCTGGTGCCGGGTTATCAGACCATTGGCCTGTGGGCACCGCTGCTGGTGTTGCTTGGTCGCTTGCTGCAAGGCTTCTCGGCCGGTGCGGAACTGGGCGGGGTGTCGGTGTACTTGTCTGAGATGGCCACCCCAGGCCGTAAAGGCTTCTACACCAGCTGGCAGTCGGGCAGCCAACAGATCTCCATCGTGGTCGCCGCTGCGCTGGGTTATGGCCTGAACGTGTGGATGGAACCGTCGGTGGTTGCCGACTGGGGCTGGCGCATTCCGTTCGCTGTCGGTTGCGTGATCATTCCGTTTATCTTTGTGCTGCGTCGCAACCTGGAGGAAACCGAAGAGTTCGCCAACCGCAAGCATCGCCCGACCATGCGCGAAGTGCTGGCAACCCTGGTGAAAAACTGGACCGTTGTGATCGGCGGCATGCTGATGGTGGCCATGACCACTACCGCGTTCTACCTGATCACGGTGTACGCGCCGACCTTCGGCAAGACCGTGCTGCAACTGAGCACCTCGGACGCCCTGCTGGTGACGTTGCTGGTGGCCGTGTCGAACTTTGTATGGCTCCCCATCGGCGGCACCCTCAGCGATCGCTTCGGCCGCAAGCCGGTACTGATCGCCATGACAGCGCTGGCGGTTCTTACAGCGTATCCAGCACTGTCTTACGTGGTGAATGCACCGAGCTTCGGCCATATGCTGGAAACCCTGCTGTGGTTCTCCTTCCTCTATGGCATGTACAACGGCGCGATGATCCCGGCACTGACCGAAATCATGCCGGTGGAAGTGCGCGTGGCGGGCTTTTCCCTGGCCTATAGCCTGGCAACTGCGATCTTCGGTGGCTTCACCCCGGCGATCTCCACCTGGTTCATCCACATCACCGGGGACAAGGCCTCACCGGCCTACTGGATGATGTTCGCCGCACTGTGCGCACTGTGTTCGACCCTGGCGTTGTACCGCCGCGCCAACACTCGCGGGCAGATGCTGCAGGGGGCGGTATGATGCGACCTCTGCTCAACACACTGGCGGCCTTGGCCCTCGGCGCGCTGGCGCTGTCGGCCCAGGCCGAGGAGCTCAAGGTAATGACCTCCGGTGGCTTCACCGCCGCTTATAAGTTGCTTGGCCCGCAGTATGCCCAGCAAAGCGGTGACACCCTCGATACCATTCTCGGCCCGTCCATGGGCAAGGCGCCGGAAGCGATTCCCAACCGCCTGGCCAGGGGCGAACACGCCGATGTGGTGATCATGGTCGGCTACGCCCTGGATGACTTGATCAAACAAGGCAAGGTCGACCCAGCGTCTCGCGTGGAACTGGCGGACTCGCGGATTGGTTTGGTGGTGAAGGAAGGCGCGGCGAAACCCGCCATCGGCACCGATGCAGAGCTGAAGGCAGTGCTGAGCAAGGCCAAGTCAGTGGCGTACTCGGACAGTGCCAGCGGTGTGTATGTCGAGAAAGAGCTGTTCAAGAAGCTCGGCATGCCGGCCAAGGGCACGATGATCGAACGTATTCCGGTGGCTGAACAGGTTGCCAAAGGTGACTACGAAGTGGGTCTGCAGCAGGTCGCCGAATTGTTGCCCGTACCGGGCGTGACCTATGTGGGCAAAATCCCCGAAGACGTGCAGTCCGTTACGCGTTTTGCAGCAGGTATTCCGGTGAACGCCGAACACCCGACCCAAGCCAAGGCGTTGCTGAAGTACCTGGCCTCGCCCGAGGCGCAACCGCTGGTGCAATCCACCGGCCTGGATTCGGTGTCACGCTGACCGAAACGGCATCTCCCGCACCAACCGTTCCAACTCCAGCGCCGCGGGCGGCAATGTCCGCCCGCGGCGCTTGATCAAGCCCACATTGCGCATCACCTGCGGCTCCACCAACGGCACGCTTACCAGAACCGGGTGCGCGCACGCCGGCATTGCAATCGAAGGCACCATCGCTACCCCCAACCCCGCCTCCACCAACGCGATCATGGTGGTCACGTGGTGCGTCTCGCAGACACTCGGTTTTTTCACACGTACGCCGCGCAAGGCCTGGTCAAGCAGGAAGCGGTTGCCCGAAGTTTTGTCCACCGTGATGTAGTCATGCTCAAAGGCTTCGGCCCAGGTCACGCTGTCACGTTCGGCCAACGGGTGATCACGGCGACAGGCGAGTACGTATCGCTCCTGCAGCAGCAATTCGAACTCCACTTCATCGGGCAGGCTGCCGCTGAAACTCACGCCAAAATCCGCCTCGCCATTTTCCACCGCATTGCACACCTCACCGGCACTGGCATCCAGCACCCGCAGGCGAATCTTTGGATACAGCTTGTGGAATTCGGAGATCACGTGAGGCATGAAGTAGTACGCAGTCGAAGGCACGCAGGCGATGATGACATCGCCCATGCGCGTGGACGCGACGTTACTGATGCCCATCAGCGCGATGTCGAGGTCGTCGAGCATGCGCTCGACTTGCGGCAGGAATGCACGGCCCACCATGGTCAGGCTGACCCGTCGGGTGGTGCGCTCGAACAGCTTTACATCAAGCGCGGATTCAAGTTTTTCGATGCGCCGACTGAGCGCCGGTTGCGAGATACGGATGGCCTCCGCGGCGCCGCGAAAACTGCCCTTGTCTACCACAGCGCGGAAGGCTTGGAGGTCGTTGAGGTCGAAGTTGATGATCACGGAGAACGGCCAGTCAATAGCGGGATGGACGGCATTATCGTACGACTGTCGGTGGGAAGCCATGCATGAGGACCGCCAGAAAAACTGCAGTTGTGGCTTAGCCGGATTCTGAGACCCCCGTCAGTTGCTTCCTGTTTTTTCTGACGTAAAGACACGCTCGCTCTGGTTCCCTAGAATCCCGCGTTCGACTTTATGACTAATGGACCCAGCCATGGCCGAACCGATCGTAAAAAGCACACCACTGACTTGGTACGTCGAGCATTTCGCCTTCTTCAGCGGTGCCTTTACCTTTCTCGCTATCGCGGGACTGTTGATATTTATCTACCGACGTTCCGGATCGCTGCTGTTTTTGCGGGATTGGATATGGCGGTTTTTTGGGGGCAAAACGCGCTTCGAAACAGAACGTTTTGAACGCATGCGCAAGGATTTGCGCGAGCTTGAATATTACCGCTACGAATTCAACATCCCTGCCAAAACGCTGCGGGAGGCAGACTTGGCCGAGGATTGGATGTACAGCAATGAATTCGCCCCGCGCGACTTCGGCCGCGTGAAGCGCTACATAGAGTGGGGCGACTTCACAGCGCTGAATTTCATCACCCGGCGGTTCGCACAATGGCGCATCAACTGTTTTTTTGTACTCGCTTTCGTGCTTTTGGCAGGTGTAGCCATTGCGGTTCCTCTGATTGAATCGAAGTACCTGATGGTGTCCCTGAAAAACGCCCCAGATGCTCCATCGTTCTATTTATCTGAAGATAACGTGAAGTTCGGCATCTGGTCCGACAACGTCCTGATGGTAGAACACTGCCGGTCGTCCGAGTCGCTACAGGCTTTTCTTCTCCCGGGATTACCGGAAGATAAACTCGACATCATTTGCTCATTCTTCCTCGACAAGAACTACAACAAATACGTACGAGAGGGTTTGAGCGAACAGCGCGGGCTACTGTTCTCGCTGATACTCGTGTCGATGGCCTGGATGATTTACCTGGTGATCCTGATCGCGCGAATGGAAGTCGCCCGACGACTCTACAGACAATGGCAGGCCAACCAGTCTTGAAAAAGCTGCCTTGAAAAAAGCACTTAGGTGCGTAGTCTGCAATCCGACCGTTTTCGACTGAGAGTTCAATGAGCAAGGCATCCGGCAGAAAAACGCTACACCGAGCGCTGAAAGGAGCTGTATGCCTGGTAGGCCTGCCCTGCCTCGCCGCGCTGGGCTTCTTCACTTGGCAAAACTTCTACCCCGTGAGTACGGCGAGCGGCTGGACTGTTCAGGTGCTGCACCGCGATGTGCCCAAAGCTGCCTCGCTGATGCCGTTACCGGACGGCGCGTTGATGGTCAGCCAGGAGCTCGACGACGCCAAGGGCAGTATCGTGCGCATTCACCTGGACGGGACACGCGAAGTGGTGGTGGGCAAGCTGTCCAAACCCGACGGTATGCTCTCCACCCGTGGCGGCTGGGTATTCAGCCAGGAAGCACTCGACTCTCCCGTCAGCTTCCTCAAGGACGGTACCGTCACAGAGTTATTCAGGGGCGAAAACGTGCAAGGTCTGTGGGACGACGGGGACTACCTCTATGCGATGGAGGACCGTCGCGACGAGGGCCGTCTCCTGCGTTATCGCTGGAGCGACCGGACCTTGAGCGTCGTGCGCAAAGACCTCGATGAGGGTGAATCCATCATCCGCTGCACCGATGGCCGCATGCTCTACACGAAGAAGAAAGAAGGCACGGTGCGTGAGCTAGCCGCAGACGGCAGTGATCCGGTGGTACTGGCCAAGCTGAACCAGCCGACGTTTTTGATGTGCGATGAGCGCGGGTTATGGATCAATGAAGACGCCACCCACCGCGCGCGGCTGTTGCTGATCGACAAACAAGGGCACCAGCAGACGATTTTGTCATTCTTGAAAGCGCCACAATCGATCGTGCCGACTGCGCGCGGGACTTATCTGCTGGCCGAGGGCGGACGTGATCGCGTATTGGAGCTGACCCCGCCCCAACCCGCCGTCGCGCAGGAGTGAGCGCGCTGCTTACGCAGGTGATGCCATTCAGTGCGAGCGCCTCGGTGGGCGTCTCTCGGTAAATCAATATACCCGTCTCCCAAAAAACGATGGCGTGTCGACGAAGACCGGCAAACACCCAGGCTTCAATCTTGGAAGGAGGTATGAACAAAGCTGTGCGGAAGGGTATGTAGGACTTTTATGGCACCAAAAACGAAAAAGCCCCGTAGCTTATTCAGCTACGGGGCTTTTTCTATGTAATGGCGGAGAGATAGGGAGTCTCCGACTTCAGACCTACAGCCCATATAGCCCGGTATCTCTTGGCTTCCAGCATCAAGAGTGGTCAAATTGAGTGGTCAAAATGGAGACCGATCAGCATGGCTACTCACCTTGTACAGAAACCCGGCGAAAGCACTTGGTATGTTCGCATGGCAGTACCAGCCGACGTTCGTCAAGCCTTTGGTGGTCGCGCCAAGCTGATCAAGACAACGGGCACCAGCAATAAGGCTGAAGCCATGGACAAGCGGCTTCCGATCCTCGCTCAGTGGAAAGCCGACATCAAGGCGGCACGAGATTCCAAAGCTGATAGTGGGGATGAGTGGAGACTCGCTCAACACACGGCGGGGCTTGAACTTCAGGCGAAGCTCTCCAGTGCGGTAACCCGTATTTATACGCCGCTCCCTCCGAACACCCCTGCGCCCAATCTTTCATGGTTTGAGCGCATACCAGAGATTGTCACAGAACTTCGCAGCGAGGGCCAAAATGCTTTTGCAGATCGACTCACCGAACACGTAAAAAAGTACGTAGCTGTGATCGAAAACGGCGTTACTGCCGGGGAGGCAATTGACCTTCACAATGAACTCTTAACGATCATGAGCGATATAGAAGCGGCGTGTATCGCAGACGAGTACAACCTCTCTGAAATTGAGCAGCAGGAAGCTCAAAAAATTGCTCGTAACCCGGCAACCTACAAACCAGTTTCACCTATTACGGATCATCGTCTGGAACAGTTCAGAGCGTACCGGGTGAAAGATGGAATTGCGGCCAAGACCATTGACCAGCAGGAAGCCAAGCTCACAAAGCTGTCTGGTTACCTTCGTGATCAAGGTACATCGCTGACCAGTGCGACCATTGCCGCGTGGTTGGAAACGCTCATCCTATCTAGCAAGACCAAAGCTCAATACTTGCTAGCAGGTTCAACGTTCTGGCGGTGGGCAACGAAGAATGATGCGCGTTGGCAAGAGTTGCACCTGGGACTCGACAACCCGTTCAAAGGGCAAGAACTTCCCAAGGTGCGTGGTAAAGCCAAGGCAGATGCAGCCCGCAAGGCGTTCGCCCCAGAGCATATTGAATACCTGTACGGAGTCGCCCAAGCAGACGGTAACCAGACGTTATGTGACTTGATCATGTTGGGTGCCCACACCGGCTGCCGTATCGAGGAGCTTGCTCAGCTTCGCAAAGAATCGGTGGTGAAGATTGAAGGTGTTCTGAGCTTCAACATTGACGACAGCAAGACTGTCGCTGGTATCAGGCAAATACCTGTTCACCCTTCCTTGTTGGACACGGTAGAACGCCTGATTGCTGATAGTACAAACGGATTCCTCCTACCAAGCTCAGCCGGAAACAAGTACGGGATTCGATCCGATTCCCTTAGCAAGGCATTCGGCAGACTGAAAACAGCACAAGGTTTCGGCAAACACCACGTATTCCACAGCGTGCGGTCGATGGTCGTCACCCTGCTACTTCGTAGTGGAGTAACTGGCCCCACCGTTGCAAACATTGTCGGTCACGAAACTGGATTGGTTACGTTTGACGTTTATGACGAAGGTGCTAGCCCTCGGCAGAAACTAGATGCCCTTTCCAACCTGTCATTCAACTTCTCATAATCGCAACATATTTCCACAACAAAAATCCTGCCCCACTCACTGGACGCATGCAGACAAACACAGCAAGCGACGACATTCAGTGGGGCTACTGCCTATTCACTACAGACATGTAAACTGCTATGTTTAAGCCATAGCCCTTTTGATAATCCGTCAAGGCGGCAATGAGAGCGGAAAATCAAATGCAAAATAAACCAAAGATAGTGCTTTTTCTAGGTAAAGCAGATACTGAAGGCGTCACTATTAGATTAAAGGCCGTCGGCGCACTATATAAACGAAAGATGCTAGAATCTCGCGTAGAAAACTGGGAAAAAATAATAGCGATATTTCATGAGTTCAATGTGTCCTCCGTTATTGTAAAGTTAACAGGTACAACCTTCAGGATACTGTGCGAAGAGCGATACAGCGAAGTACGAGAAAAGTTATTAACATTGATTGCATCAAAACCAAACTTATTCCTCGGACACGAGTCGCTACTGGTGGGAGTGGACGAGTACGAGGAATGTTATGAGGAATACAAAGAAGCTCCCGAAGCAGGTCAAGTTGAAGGCATTAATCCTGAGCTAATTGATCCTGAGCTGGCTGAAGACTATGAGTACGAACTAGATTACATAGACGTTTTTGACCCTCTCCCTACAGAAGTGATCAAAGAGGTTACAGATTTATTTACTAGGCATGAAATAACTATAATTCCATACAGGAAAAATGTGGAGCTAGTTGTTATCGCCTCCAAATTTGTCGAGCAAAATGACAGCAACTTAATATTCAGAATCTATGTCCCTTCCGAGAGAATGTGGGCAAATGAAGCGGAGAAGCTATTGCAGCTATTCCGAGAATATTTACACAAAGTTTCCGGTCTAAACGTCCGTCAAGAACAACACAGAACGAATCACGGTGTAGTTTATGAATTCTTTGGAGGGGATGGTGTAGAGCCAACAATACTCCCTCAGAAATTCAATGAGTTTTCATCCTTTATGGAAATGTGCGTCTCCAACCCTGAACACGCACAACTACTATTAGAATCGACACACCTGAACAAAGCCGAAGTATTCAATTTAGTCGAGCGATATAGTCGAGAGGCAAGAAGACTGCATGTAGATATAAAGCAAGAAAGAGAAAGAAAACTTCTTGCCATCAGACATATTCTAGAAAGTGAACTTTCCGAACATGCCAGAACTGAGCGCGACTGGGAAATTATTGAAAAAATTATTGATGGAAGCGTACCTGCCGTCACTGGAATATCCTCAGCCCTTTCCATAGATCGCCGTCAGCTCCCAGAAGCAAATAACAATGTAACTATAAATGTAAACCCCCAGATTATAGGAACAATTAACGGAGTAGTAGCTCAGCAAATACTTGGCGACCAACATCTTGGCACGGACGCAAAGCAGTTACTTGAGTTAATCGAACTATACGCTGGAAGCAATAAAACCACACTAGCATCTGCCGTGCATGAACTGAGCGATAAAAGTTCTGCACCCGAAGATAAATTATCAGCAAAACACCATTTGAAAGGCTTTCTTTATTCCGCTGCCGGAAAAATCGGAGATGTGGCTTTGGACATAGCCCAGAAGTACATCGAAAAGCAGGCAGGTCTGTAAAGGCAAACGCATTAACCTGTAACGGTGGAGCTATTTACTTTGGTTGCCCTAGATTTGATAACGGGAATTAAAGTTAATAGCTCAGCCGGCAAAACACAGCTTTGCTCACAAGTTATAAAACCAATTATTGAGGTATGGGCGGAGCATTTCGTCACTCCAACCCCACCAACACCTAATGGCAGGATTTAAACAAGATACAAATAAATAGTGTTCAAAACAACCATTACGGTATTGACAATTATTCTCATTTGTGAGAGAATGTATGTATTGGAGAGAACAGATCAGCCGGTCTCTTTCCAGTTGTTTTAGCCAGCAACTGCGGCTCCCTCTAGTGCAACCTTTGCCCATTCCTTCAAGGGTTGTATTGTGGTCTGATCCTCCAACAATCTCTCTCCTGAACAAAACCCATATTCTTTTAACGAGGTATGGGTTTTTGTTTGTGCGCACCAAACACAATTAAACACTTCCTAATCATCCAGAGGTAGATTCTATGACCATTAACACCTGTCGTGCCTGCAATAAGCCATTGCTTAATAGGCGCCCACAAACAAAAACCTGTAACGCAGCCTGTCGTGCGAAGCACTGGAGGCGATCGAGAGTTAGTATGTTACCAGTACAACTGATGCTCAGTCTTGCCAACCATTCATTCTTTACCAAAGCAGCTGACGCTGCTGGCGCTTCAATTAATGATCATCTACATGACCGCCTAACTAAAAGCATGGAGTGTTCCAGTGAAAGTGCGACTTAACCCCGAAGCAATTCACCAACTAGAATCCATAATGGATAGGATGAGCTATAAAAGCCACCAGCACGCACTACAGGTGATGCTGTCGACTATTACCAACAACCTCAGACGTGCTGACGAGAAAACCAGCAAACTGAAGCAGTGAATACTTAACCCCCCCACCACACAATCAATCCAAAATACTTTCAACCTACACAGTAGAGGATAGAACGTATCACATAGAGGAATTGAACAATGAACTACTTAGTAATTCATAAACCTTCTCAGCTAATTCTGAAAGTAATCACCACATCTCAAACACCCACGTCGGATGAGCTTCACATGTTTCATCCAGCCTCAACCACAGTACTTAACAAATACTACAAGATGGCTGTTAAATCGCGTCGCAACGGCGTGTTGGTAAATGTGGGTGACCTTGCTGCTGTAAGCCCGAGCTTCCTAGAATCACTTAAACGTTAAGCCATTTCATTGGCCCAAACCTGAAAAATATCGCTACTCCTGGTTAGGGTACAGGATACGTGTTTTGCCTACCCTACAGGCCACGGAAACCGGGTATCCAAAGTACCAAATCAGGCAAACGTCAGATGTTTTCAAAAAAAAAATCAAAAAGGATAAACAACATATGAATACGCCACTACTCGAAAGGCACTTGGCGGTGCTTCAAATTAAACATTATCTATCATTGCACCATTCAGCAATTGCAGTTGGCGACAAGGTTGAAGCTCGGAGAACCACAGACATCATCGACAAACTGACAGCTGAGTACGGTAGGTCAGCGATCTATGAAGCTCAGGAGACCCAAGATGAGTAGTAGTCTTGACCATTTTAGTCGGGGACTTTCGAAAGCAGTGGAGCGACGTGCAAAGGCACAGCAACAAGCCAAGCAAATTGTAGAGAAAATTCATGGCGATAGTGATGCGATCATCACCAAGACAACCAAAGTCGCCAGTATAAACACTGGCACACTCAGTGCTGATGAAAAACGTTACCGCACATACCTTATCACCAACATGATTAAACTCATTCACAGCAAAAGGAAATCAATATAATGACCAGCAAAACAAGCGACCGTATTACAATCTCAGGCGTGCCCCCAAAGTTTGACCATGCTGAATTGGAACGACGCCAAGCAGCTCGCCACAATCAATATCATCTGACATCTGAAAGCCATTCTGTAGCACGCGGCGATATAGCGTTCATGCTCTTAACAAATGTCATCAAGCTGGCTGAGCAGGGGTATGAACTCAGTAGTCACTACCCCGTAACTACTGATCCTATGTCCTACGCGGCCTACATGCGCAAGCCTGACGCAATCGCAAAAGCTGACCTCAAAGCACTTGATGAGCTGGTAAAGCAAGAGTACGTAGCTTGGCTTGAAAGCGAACATCAGAAATACAAAGACCTACTAACTGCACAGTTGCTTCAGGCTGCTGAGTTGAAAGAGAAAAAGAAAATCGAAGATGCCCACAAGAAACGAATGACTGACATTGAAAAGGAAGTGAATGACACGTTCGGTGAACTGGTAGTTCCAGACTGATCCAGCAACACCCGCTGTAAGCCCCACAGTCACGCCTGAGCACCTCACAATGGAAAGTAATACCGCTACGGCTCCGGCAGTGTAATAACACTGTACGGGGCTTTTGTGTGCGTTGCTGAAAGGTGTTCGTGTGGTGTGAGTGTTCATCGCGAGCATGGTTGGTTCATCACCACAAAACGGAGTGGTAAATGATCCAGAAACGGGGTTGAAATTACCGCACTAGTAATGCAAAAATCGCCGCACTAGTAATTTTCGATTTTTCCGTTTCGCGATCACAAAGCCTAACGTATACGGGTGCTAACGGCATTTTGAGTCAGCCGGATAGCATTACAGTATATAGGAAAGGGAGTGATTGAGAGTTTAGTGCTGTGCTTGAGAGTATGTGCTTGAGATTAATATTAGAGATTAGGGGAAAGGGATGAGTGAAAATACAGATGACAAGACCAAGAGAAAATACCTAGCACTGCTAACAGAAAACCAATGGTCACACAGGTACTCCGTCTACTACGCTGACCCAGCGATGAGCAAAAGTCTGTTAACTGACATGGTTGAATTCAAGCAGGCACTGCGCAAACGTTACTCCGACCAACCATTCCTAATCCGTATCCAGACGAAGGTTGGCGGACTGAACGACAAAACCACATTGCAGGCTTATCTAACGATCCTGACCACATCCAGTTCAGAAGGTTTGAAAGTCGTAGCTCACGACACATTCTCATCCGAGGTGAACATCCAGCGCGGAAAGCTATCGACAGCAAAGCTGGAAAGCATAGCCAGTGCAATCGACAAGCAAAGGCCACATGATTTATCGAAGGTATTCGGTGATGTCAGGGTTAGACGGTACTCAGTGCTGAACAAAGAGATGTTGAAGCCGCTGTGACCCTTACCAATACTATTCAGTAACAGGAATACATACAGGTCGTGAATCAGGGGCTACGTGCAGTCACGTCAGTCCGAAGTGATGTGTCAATTCAGCTACAGCACTGAATATGCCTGGCCTTCAGACGTTTTCGGTTAAGCACGGTTTCACTTTCTCCCTGATTCCATTTCTCACGTTAGCAATTCGATTGAAATCGGGGAAGAAAGCCACCGCATCCGTGAACTCAGTACGACGACGGACGGATGTCCAGCATAGGCTGGAATGAGATTCTAAATGTCTGGCGTTCACCGGGCAGCACCCACGTCGCCACCTCTCTTCTGAAGGTGCTGTTACCAGAGCAGTTTCCTGAACCTTGTGGGTCTGATCCCACACCGATCAACCGCCGCCCCGGCTTCAGGTAGAAACTCGCTTTCTCGTTGTTGTCCACTCTTGCAACCAGCTTCCCATCCACGTAAATCCCAAAGAAACACTGACCGCCTTGGAATGCCCCTTCTCTCACCACCGTGACGGCTGCGTCGTTACCCTTGTCTTCTATCTGATAAGCCAGCAATCGGTTGTTAGGAGCAGGTACAGCCTCACCTACGGTTGGTGGTGAAGCACAACCGCTCAACGTGCTGATAGCGGCAACCAAGAACAATGTGCGCATGCTGAGTCCTTCCTTGAGTGAAGGCACAAAGCTACTACCTTGGTCATTTCTGCGCATCACTGGTGATGGAGTAGCCAAAAGCAAACCTCTAATTAACAGAATATCATTGTGTAAATAAGCCATCCTTTGAAAACCCTTGCTATAGCCTAATAGGTTATACTCTAATTTACATATCGAGTTATAATCACACGGAGTGTAAATTAGATGAACATAGTAGAAGCAGTGAAGACAACCGGCGAAGCAGAGACAATCTCCCGCAAGCTTTCACTCAACGCCAAGGGCAATCCTCTTTATGCGGACATCTGGCGCTTCGGTGTGAACACTGCACTCCGTATCAGTGACTTGCTCAGCCTGACCTTCGACGATGTGAAAGGCGACATCCTGACGATCAAAGAGAGCAAGACCGGTAAGACCCGGTACATCGATTTGAATAGTTCCGCCAAGGCGATCATCGAACGTCGCAGGAAGGCACACCCAACGCACACGTTCCTATTTCAAGTGGATAGCAACCGGGCGAAGGGAAAGGCTGTCAGCCGCGTTGCAGTAGGCGCTGCATTCAAAGCCGTGGGTGATGAAATGAGTCTTCAACTAGGTACGCACTCAATGCGTAAAACCCGTGGGTGGTTGATGTACAACGGTGGTGTTTCAATCGAGATGATCTGCAAGACACTGAACCATTCCAGTCCAGCGGTAACAATGTCGTACATCGGTATCACTCGTGCAGAAGTGGCAGCCATGTACCATGAGTTTGTATTCTGATTTTAGCCAGAGCTTCTGTAAGCAACGATAAAGAATGAGTGCGTGCGTTACGCTCGTATTCAGCTAGCGCTTCCTGCACGCGATCCTACGCAGGATCAGACGGCATCCCGACCACCTCACCGGATTCTACATTTGTTGGACGGGGTGGTCTGCCATAAGAGCTAGGGCATTAAACCCGTCAGACCTATATCCAGCACCGTCCACGGATTTCAGCACCACACGCATACGAGAAGTCGGCGATTGCCAATTCTGAATTTCAAGGGGTTGTGGGGCGTGGCGGACGTGGTTAGAGCCTGATGAGAACAAACCTTTGACCAATACCCCCACGCCTTCATACGATCATGGCTGCGCCGATCAGGGGTTCAACACTTACCGTATAACGAATAAACGATAATACCCACGAAAATCGAATACATAGCGCCACGAGCACCCCATAACTTAAGCGTCTCTCTGTCCATAGGTTCGTATTGGGCGCACATCATTGCTAACGCTTTCTATTTCTGAGCCGTAATGCCTGCATTTCTCTCCAGCACATTTATTATGTCTCAGCACAAATCGGAAAGGCTCGAAAAACGCTGGGGCTACCGACGACTTCTTTCTGGAGGCTCCCAACAACAGCCATATTCAAACCCACCAATAGCATTCAAATATTTATTATTTCCACAGTACTCGTTCTTGCCACTGCCTGCTTAAACTTTACCGCACCCTGCATATGTTTCATAATGAACTTCTTTACATTATCTTGCATCCGACAACCAAAAATTATCGACTCTACAAAATTATTATTATACGGTATTTTGATAAATTTCTTACCTTTGGGTATACGCCCCATTGCGTTGTTAGCTTGAAATCTGTATTCAGACTCATACTCCCATTCATCAAGCTTTGTTCTCAAAGCACGCCAAATTTGGTGACCAAGTTCTTCACCATCATAAATTTTAAAATATAGGCGATGTAAATCTATTGTATTAAGCCTTGGTATATGCTTTTGATAACTTACTTTTTCAGCCGTCATGAACTCGGATTTGAATTCAATACAGAATCCTTTATGAGAGTCCGCATAATGCGACCACATTAAATTACTGACAGGGTTTTTCGAAACAGACATAAACGCATAACTATCAATTGTTTCATTAAAAGACGCTTCAACACCCTCAATGACACTCAGCCCTTTGGAAGTGAACAATCCTTTATTTATACATTCGGATAAAAATCTTCTATCATCCTTCCCAACAAGAGATTTAATTATTTTAAACTCTCGAGGAGTTGGCTTTATCAATTCTATATTTGAGTCAAAAAGATCATTGAAATTTTTTCTACTGGAGAAAATCGCCTCATTTCTTAGTAGAGCATCGATTGAATAATCTTTAGACAAATCACCTAAATTTGAAACGGCACGATATTTATAAAAATATTTTGGATAATCTTCGTCCACTCAACGCCTCCTTCCAACATAATGTTCTAGCACATACCACCTTATTTATAAATTTTGCCAAAGCTACAACCAAGTCAGAATACTGCCAGTGCATTCACTGCCGCCCCACAATTCAAAACTCTTGTGCATATATAATTACAGTTTCACTACTATCGATTACAGAAGAGTCTTGATATAATTTTTTTAGCTCACCATGCGTTAATGATCGAGAACCGATTTTCCCTCTATTAAACAACTGCTCAAACAACTCACTAGAAATAGATGTTGTTTTGATTTTTTCATATTCAAGTTTTTCGCCACCTCCAACACCAATACTTTTACACTCTTCAATCCTACAGATGGGTAAGTGCTCACCAGTTGAGATAAATTTCTGATCAGCAGTTTGGAGTTTATCTGTAGGACGAAGAAAGGCTGAGCAATGAGGAAAACGATAAGACCTATCTCCTTTAACCTGGTTACACAAGCCCTGACCACAGGTGAACTTTTCCATCTTGACAAGCTGTTTATTAAGTCGTGCATCAGAAATATAGAGAGCTTTCTCCTCCCAAATCTTGTACTGAACAATCACAACACTTACATGATCCGAAGCCTTATCATGTCGCTCATATATAATATCAGCACCCGTGATATGTTCAGGCCGATCGGGATGCAAAACTCTCAACCGAAGGTAATTTCCATCTGGAAGTTGATAGTCTTTTTTTCCAAAACCATTTGAATACTCAGGCAACTTGCGATCGACATTATATGCATCGCGAAATATAATTTTGTTCTCAGAATGAGCAACAGGTAATAGCTCCTCCCTGGCTTTCTCCAGCAAACCAAGTCTCTTTTTCAACTGATCTGTTTGCTTTTGGTCTTTTTTGTCCAACTTAGCAAGACTGATAAGTGACGAAAACTCGCTTATGTCATCCTCCAAAAGCTTTACAGGATCAACATAAACCTTCGAACTGACTGATCTGAGCTCTGCGCGCTGCCTATACTCTCTTGCAGTATCACTCTCACGCACGCGCCTGAGCAAACTATTCTCTGCACCCAACAGCTCAGGATAAAGCTCAGCACCAAAATCCAAAGAGTTATCATACGTACCTTTGGAAATATCGCCTTTTGTAGCGATCTTTATCATACCACGGATGGCATTTAGAGCGACCCACTCTTGGTTTATCCGCTCCCCATCAGACTCCAATTCCATCACATTACTCCCTCCAGAACTTTAATTATCAAACACGGCAATTACATCCCAAGAACCATTTAAAAACCAAACTCCACACGGTCAATCAAGCATGCGAGCTTTCGAAAATAAGTAGCATAGGAAGACACATCCGTCTTTAAGCTCTCACGATTCGCCCATAGAAACTCTTTTACAGCAGCCAAATCGATATGAGCATCGTCCTGAAAGGGAATTATGACTGTTGCTTTTTCGGCTGTGACACTGGCGATAATTTCCGCTGTCCCCATAGTTTTAAACTGATTTTCGTACTGCTTTTTATATTGAACGTACCGATAATCCTTTCTTTCGGATTTATTAAGTATCGCCTCAACCTCAGAAAACTCTGACGCTCGAAGCTCATCAACACTATTAACACCTACAAGACGAAGATACTTATAACCTGGTATATATTTATTCGACCTTTTCAGCAGAGTTGGATAAACTTCCCTTAGAAGCTCCGCCGCATCATATTTACTATCTACAGAAATAATATCCGCAAAAATATTATCGAGAGACACACCTTTATAGCCCTGACGCGATATCCCCTCATGTTCTCTCGCGACACCAACCCCCATTACAAACTCTACATCCTCTTTATTATCAATCTGGTCTATATCAACAACAGCCAGTTTAGTTTCCGGATCGTTTGACTTAACCAGATCATACATCTGTTCTTTACAATATCTCAATATTCGTGCAGGAATCTTTCGTTTGGTACTTTCGATGGCCTCATAGACATCCAAATAGTTACCAGTTCGAATCACCGTGATATTTAAACGTGTTTCTCCGATAGCCATCATCGAAGGCTGAAAAGATGGCTCCTCACCTTCTTTAGCTCTTTGTATAAAAACAAGGTTACGCCCAAACACATCAAGTTTATCTTGCCCCAAACAATTAACTATAGACCCTATGATATTCTGTATATTTTTATCACTAATCGAATAGCCTATAAATATAATGGGATGCTCAATAAATATCGTTATTAGCTTTGCAGCCAAATAAGGGTTCTTGCTTTCAAAAAGCTCATAATCTTCATTCGTTAAAACCAAACTATTAGGCTGACTAGCACAACCATGAATCTTGTACACCTCAGCAATAGACTGAGGATTAGAAAAAAGCAACTCTTCCTGACCTATAAAGACCTTATAATCCGGAAATAACTCCTCAAGGAACAAGTCCCAATTGGTAGTAATAATCCCATCCACATTCAGCCTTGAAAGTACTTCAAGTTCCTTTAAAATACCATCATGCGCAACTTTATTATGGCTAATACCAGTAAGATATTCAGCTATTTCATGCTTTAGTGCGGAGGATACACTATTTATATTATCCGAGTACTTCCCTCTAGACTCGGCAAACTCCTCACTCTTCCACCAGACATCATTAAAATCCCTAGCCATCTCACTTGCAGCCTTGGGCATATCTTTATTGTGTTGAGAGGAGTAATAACCAAATTCTTTTATACCACTACAAAACCTCTTAAGTAGTTCATCCCATTGCTCCAGACCTATATACCGTCTCGAAAAACCCGAACCAATGAATAGGAACGGAGCTCCGCTGTTTTGTGCCAATAGGCGTGTAAGACTGAGAGTAATATGCGACGTCATTCCAAGCTACCTTCCGTTACGTAGCAAACCAGCGGAGCAAGAACGCGTATGCCAGACGCAGAAATGCCAATGGGCCACTATCTTTCCACGTCTAGCCTGAGGATACCAAGCCCTCTGAAAAAAAAGAGGCCGGAAGCAACAGACACCACAACGACCATACAACGACTCAAAGCACGGAACATTTCGCAGTCCGCAGTTGCGGGCGAGCTCAAGATTGGTATTACAGCAGTCAAACGTCCCCGGAACAGAGCCTAATCTACAGCCCCGACAGGCCGGACGATCACTCGGCGCGTACCATCACCGATCACAGTTAACGGTAGCCTTGTCGCTCGAAATCATACCAAGGACTGTGGTTCTTCCACTTTAGCCCTCGCATGTCGACACCAGTTCCGCTGGTAAGCAAAGACATTTCCCTTTTGTTCTCCTCACTGGTGTCCTCACCGAACACCATACCCACCAAAGCATTTCCGTATTTTATATCCAGCGGCTCCGTCGACTTTGTAAATGCCACATAGCGATATTCATTCTCAGCTTCCCAATCGCTCATTTTTTCGAAGAAAAGCTGCTGATAATGCTTTCTTAAATGGATCGCCGGGTACCTGTCTTGACCATACTTTTCAAGATCGTCTGTGTTAATGCTAAAGGTCAGCTCTTCAAAAAGGTCACGGGCGATTCCACAATCTTTGTACTGCACCTCACCACGGAGTAATGGAGTGTGTGCAGCGAGCTGAGTAGTTATTTCTTTCTCAAGACTTTCGCGGTGGAAGACCAGACAAACGCCGGTGTGCTTTTCAGCGTACTGCGCCCACATTCGAGGCTTACAAAACCCCCGGTTGAAAATATCGGTGAGGTGGTTACCGGTCAGCGGCCCTGTATCACGTGAGAAACAGGCTAGACGTGTATCGCGCTTCAACTCGTCTGAAAGCCAAGCCGACATAACATTACGGTCGTAATTTATTCGGTCGACTTTTGGCTCAAACGACACGAAATCGAACAACCAACTTTTAGTTTCCTTGGGATCATTGGTCCGTCTGTACTCGCCAAACCGGAGAGTACGAAACTTGAGGATGCAATTGATCGCAGTCTCGGCGCTGGTATAGTGGTAGAGATAATTATTGTGGTCTGTGACATTGATAATCACGGCTTCATCCTTGGCTCTGCATAAGATGCTGGTAGCCAAGGATAGTACTCCGGGCAGTGCTCGATACTCCATCGCACCGTGACGAGCTCACAGGAGCCCTCAGAGATATGGACGCACTCACCTTCAGGGATTTGCAGGTAATTGAGCTGTGCGCCTTGTGTCGGAAGGTACAGTCAATTCGTCAGGATCGAAATCCGAGGATTTCAATCGCCACTGGTACGGAGTTGAATAACAGATCGCCAGTGTATTTTGGCGGGGTGATGAGTGGTCAAACTGAGTGGTCAAACCAAAAAATCAACAGACATAAAAAAACCCCGTAAATCAAAGACTTACAGGGCTTTTATTTGTATGGCGGAGAGATAGGGATTCGAACCCTAGGTACCGGTGAAGGTACAACGGATTTCGAATCCGTCCCATTCGGCCACTCTGGCATCTCTCCAACGGCGCGCATCATAACAGCATGATTCGTGGATGCAAAGCGCCTAAGCGATTTTTTTCCGTGCTATCAGATGCTTGCGTCGATTACAGCGGTACGCCGAGACGATTGGCGACTTCTTCGTAAGCTTCGATAACGTCACCGAGGCCCTGGCGGAAGCGGTCTTTGTCCATCTTCTTCTTGGTGTCCTTGTCCCACAGGCGGCAGCCGTCCGGGCTGAATTCGTCGCCCAGGACGATGGAACCGTCGTGGAACACACCGAATTCCAGCTTGAAGTCCACCAGCAGCAGGCCTGCGTCGTCGAACAGCTTGCTCAGCACGTCGTTGACCTTGAGGGACAGCTCTTTCATGCGAGCCAGTTGCTCAGCGGTGCCCCAGCCAAATGCCACTACGTGGGATTCGTTGATGAACGGGTCGCCCTTGGCGTCGTCCTTCAGGAACAGTTCGAACGTGTAAGGGTTGAGCTTGAGGCCCTCCTCCACACCCAGGCGCTTGACCAAGCTGCCGGCGGCGTAGTTACGCACGACGCATTCGACCGGGATCATGTCCAGCTTCTTCACCAGGCACTCGTTGTCGCCCAGCAGTTTGTCGAATTGGGTCGGAATGCCGGCCTCTTCGAGTTTCTGCATGATGAAGGCGTTGAACTTGTTGTTCACCATCCCCTTGCGGTCCAGTTGTTCGATGCGCTTGCCGTCGAACGCCGAGGTGTCGTTGCGAAACAGCAGGATCAGGCGGTTGGCGTCGTCGGTCTTGTAAACCGACTTGGCCTTGCCGCGGTAGAGTTCTTCACGTTTTTCCATGATGGGCTCCGCTTTGAGTGAGGTGGGCTAGGCGATATGTCGCCAGTCGAGCCCTGAATCTTGATCGGCCAATTGCAGCCAGTCCGGGTCGCACCCGAGGGTGTCGACAAAACATTGCCGGGCAAGCGTCGGCAGGTTGTTCTTGCTGCTCAGGTGGGCCAGGACCAGGTGTTGCAGGTCTTGCCAGCCCAACTCATACACCAGGTACGCCGCCTGGTGGTTGTTCAAATGTCCCAGTTCGCCGCCCACCCGCTGCTTGAGAAAGTAGGGATAGTGACCGCGAGCCAGCAGGTCTCGGCAGTGGTTGGACTCGATCATCAAGGCATCGAGGTCGCGGTAACCGTCCAGCACCTTGGCGCAGTAGGAGCCCAGGTCGGTCAGCACGCCGAAGCGTCGCTGGCCATCACTGAATACATACTGCGTCGGCTCCTGAGCGTCGTGCGCCACGGCAATCACATCAATGCTCAAGGCACCGATTTGCAGTTGCTCACCGCCAGCCAGGAAACCTGCGGGCTCAATGGGCTTGCGCATCCCGCGCAAGGTGCCGCGACTCAGGTACACCGGAAGATTGTAGCGCCGAGACAGCAAACCCACGCCATGCACGTGATCGGCATGTTCGTGGGTCACTAGAATAGCGCTCAGCTGCGTGGGGTGAACCCCCAGGCGCAGCAGGCGCCGCTCGGTTTCTTTTAACGAGAAACCACAATCCACCAGTACGTACGTGTCGTCGTGGGCGACCAGCGTGCCGTTCCCTTGGCTACCGCTACCGAGAACAGCAAAACGCATCGGATCAGCCCAGGTTGTCCTGAATTACGCCCAACACTTTGCGGGCTGTTTCAGCCGGCGCAACGGTGTTGATGTTCTTCTCAACAGTGACTTGCACAGTCTCGCCAACCTTGCTCAAACGAACCTGATAACGCTCGGCGCGGGTCTCGATTTCTTCCTTGGTCGGCTGGCTGCCAAACAGCTTGCCGAAGAAACCAGGCTCGTCGTCTTTGCGCTCGGCCTTTTCAGCCACGTTGATGTAGTAGAGGCCGAGGCTACGGTTGATGTCTTCAACACGCCAAGGGCCTTGCTCCAACGCGCGACCGACGCTGGCCCAGGCGCGGTCCAGGTCTTCACCCAGGTTCAGCACCACGTTACCACTGCCGTCCTCGGTGAGGCTGACGCGGCTCGGGGTGTCGTAATCACGTGCGGCGAGCAGGGAAACGGAACCGCCCTTCTCGGAAATACGGCTCATGCTGGCCAGCATCTCGTCGACCAGTGCCGAGTCAACGCCGGTGTTGACCGAACGGTTGGTGAAGGCGACGTTGGCGGTGCTGCCGGCAGGACGCTCGGCACTCACCACGTAGACTTCACTGGTATTGCGCTGCACGCCTGGCTCGATGCGAACACGCACGCGGGCTTCGCTGTCAGCCGCTACACCACTGGCTTGCAAACGCTTGGCCATGGTGGCGGACAGTTCGCTGCCTTGCTGCCATGCCGTGGTGAATTCGCCGGTCTGCGGGCGCTGCTCGTCGATGCGGAAACCGTTGTCCTGGAAGAACTGCACCGCCACTGGCCAGACTTCGGCAGGTGGGCGCTGAGCAACGATCCAGCGGGAATCACCGCTCTTCTGGAGGCTGTAGTCGCTGGCATCCGCCACGGCCGAGATCGGCTGTGGACGTGGCACTACGTATTCACCCTTGGTGGTGTCGTCGGCAACGTTGCGTGGAATCGGCAGCAACGGGTCAAGACGCTTTGCAACGTTGACGTCTGGCGGCAACTGCATCGGTTTGGTTGCTTGTGCTTCCAGGTAATCGCTGCCGCGGTCACGGAAGTAGCCTTCCGGGCCCCAGATCCAACCGCAGCCACTGGTGCTGGAGATAATCAAGGCAAGTGCGGAAAGTCCGGCCAATCGCTTCATGCGTAGTGCTTCCTCAATTAAACCAGGACGCCGGACTGGCGCAGGGCCTGTCGCAGCGGTTCGTGACAGGCTTCGCTGAGACGGGTGAGCGGCAGACGGATACCGTCCGGCATCAAGCCCATCTCGAACAGCGCCCATTTCACGGGAATAGGGTTGGATTCGATAAAGAGTGTCTTGTTGAGCGGCATCAGCTTCTCGTGGATCGCACGGGCGGTCACGGCGTCGCCAGCGATGGCAGCAGCGCACATGTCACTCATGGCACGTGGGGCCACGTTGGCGGTCACGGAGATGTTGCCCTTGCCACCCAGCAGAATCAGCTCGACAGCCGTGGCGTCGTCACCGGAATACAGCAGGAAGTCGCTGCTCACACCGGCCAGGATGTCTTTGGCGCGCTGCAGGTCGCCAGTGGCTTCCTTGATGCCGATGATGTTCGGCACGGTGGACAGGCGGATCACGGTCTCGGCCTTCATATCGCACGCGGTACGACCCGGCACGTTATAGAGGATCTGCGGGATGTCGACGGCTTCGGCAATGGTGCGGAAGTGCTGGTACAGGCCTTCCTGGGTCGGCTTGTTGTAGTACGGAGTCACCAGCAGGCAGGCGTCGGCGCCAGCCTTCTTGGCGTTTTTGGTCAGCTCGATCGCTTCGCGCGTCGAGTTGGCACCCGTACCGGCGATCACGGCGATGCGGCCCGCAACACGCTTGACCACGAACTCAATCACCTGGATGTGTTCTTCCACATCGAGGGTGGCCGACTCACCTGTGGTGCCGACCGCCACAATGGCGTTGGTGCCTTCTTGCAGGTGGAAGTCCACCAGTTTGCCCAGGCTGTCCCAGTCGAGATGACCTTGTGCATCCATGGGTGTGACCAGTGCCACCATACTGCCCGCAATCATGCAACCGCTCCTGCCGGAAAAAGAGAGCCGTAATGGTACTGGCGCCAAGATGCTTGTACAAGCGAAGTACCGCGTGAGGATGCGTTCTGGGGCAACTAAACGATGGGCAATGCCATCATTGGACGAAAGCATGGGTTACAGCAGGCTGGAATCACGCCGTTCACGTAATGAAAACGCCACCTCCTATCCCTTGGCGGCGCTTTTCGCTACCCTTCATGCTTTGATCGATACGGCCCTCATGGTATCGACCGCTCATCGTTTAGGAAGGCTGCATGTCCACCCCCACAGTTCGCGAACAATTCCTTGTTATCAGTGCCCTCGGCGCCAACCCCATGGAGCTGACGAACGTCCTGTGCCGCGCCAGCCATGAAAACCGCTGCGCCGTCGTGACCTCCCGCCTGACACGCCATGGCGAGTGCAGTGCGCTGGTCCTCCAGATCTCCGGCACCTGGGACGCCCTGGCACGCCTGGAAACCGGCCTGCCGGGCCTGGCCAAGAAACATGACTTCACCGTCAATGTAGTGCGTAGCGCCGCGCTGGAAAACCGTCCCCAGGCCCTGCCTTATGTGGCTTACGTCAGCTCGGCGTACCGCTCGGACATCGTCAACGAGTTGTGCCAGTTCTTTATCGACCATAACGTCGAACTGGAAAACCTGACCTGCGACACCTACCAGGCCCCGCAAACCGGCGGCACCATGCTCAACGCCACTTTCACCGTGACCCTGCCAGCCGGTGTGCAGATCAGTTGGCTGCGCGACCAGTTCCTGGATTTCGCCGACGCACTGAACCTCGACGCGTTGATCGAACCATGGCGCCCACAGAACCCAATGTAAGGAAGTATTCATGGCAGTAGTCATCGACCAACCCATAGCCGACTTCGAAGCCCAGGCCACCAGCGGCCAGACTTTTAGCCTTGCGGCCCTCAAGGGTAAGCAGGTGGTGATCTACTTCTATCCGAAGGACAGCACCCCCGGCTGCACCACTGAAGGCCAAGGCTTCCGTGACCAGTATGCGGCGTTCCAAGCGGCCAACACTGAAGTGTTTGGCGTGTCGCGCGACAGCGTGAAGTCCCACGAGAACTTCAAAGGCAAGCAGGAATTCCCTTTCGAGCTGATCAGCGACAAAGACGAGGCGGTTTGCCAGCTGTTTGATGTGATCAAACTGAAGAAGCTTTACGGCAAGGAATACTTGGGTGTGGATCGCAGCACCTTCCTGATCGACAAGGAAGGCGTGCTGCGCCAGGAATGGCGTGGCGTAAAAGTGCCAGGGCATGTGGATGCTGTACTGACAGCAGCGCAGGCTTTGAATAAGGCCTGAAAATGTGAGAGGGGGAGCAGGCTCCCCCTTTCCGTTTCAGAGCAAAGGCGCCACCACTGGCTCCTGCCGCGGCCACGCATCCAGCACTGCCTTGAACAGCGTTGCCAGGGGAATCGCAAAGAACACCCCCCAGAATCCCCATAGCCCACCAAACAACAATACCGCGCAAATGATCGCCACCGGATGCAGGTTGACCGCCTCCGAGAAGAGCAACGGCACCAGCACGTTGCCATCCAGGGTCTGGATGATCCCGTACACCGCCATCAGGTAAATGAACTGGTCGCTCCAGCCCCACTGGAACAAAGCGATCAGCGTCACTGGTACCGTCACCACTACCGCGCCGACATAGGGCACCACCACTGAAATACCGACTAGCAATGCCAAGAGGGCCGCGTAATTCAGGTCCAGGGCAATAAAAGCGATGTAGGTAACGCCGCCGCAGATAATGATCTCGATGACTTTGCCACGAATGTAGTTGGCGATCTGCCGGTTCATTTCCTCGGCAACCCGAGTAATCAGCGCTCGCTCACGCGGCAGGTAGCCACTCACCCAGCGACCAATCATTGCGCGATCCTTGAGAAAGAAGAACACCAGGATCGGGACAAGCACCAGGTAGATCATGATATTGACCAGCAGCGGCAAGCTGGACAGGGAAAACGTCAGCGCCCATTGCCCGAATTTCCCGATTTCGCCGCGCGCCACTTCAATGGCCTGCAACACCTGCTCATCCGATACCAGATGCGGGTAGCGCTCCGGCAACAGCAGCAACAGCGACTGCCACTTGGCGAGCATGCCCGGCAACTCGTTGAACAGCGTTATCAGTTGGTGCCACAGCAGCGGCAACACCACCACGATAAACACCACCAGCAGGCCCATGAACAAGGCGAAGACCAGCCCCACTGCCGCACCGCCTGGCAAGCGCAAACGCTCAAGGGTGTTGACCAGGCCCTGCATCAGGTAAGCGAGCACCATCCCCGCAAGTACGGGCGCCAGCATGCCACCCAAGGTGAGGACTGCGGTAAAGGCCAAAAACAACAGGACGGCTAGTACCACGGCTTCTTCATCAGAGAAGTAGCGCTGGATCCAGTCTCGTAACACTTTGAACATCAATCAACCTCGGGTGGTAGGGGCAACGGCTCAGGCCTTGCGCAACCAGTAACGGTACACACCGGCGGCATCTTCTTCATGCAACAACGTGTGGCCGGCCAGTTTGGCAAATGTGCGGAAATCCCTCTGGGAACCTGCGTCCGTTGCGATCACCTTGAGCACGGCACCGCTGGTCAATCGGTTGAGTTCCAGCTTGGCCTTGAGCAAGGGCAACGGGCAATTGAGGCCGCTGGCGTCGAGCTCGGCATCAAAGGCTACAGCGTCGGTCATGGTTTTACTCCGGGCAAGCGTTCGGGGTGCTTAGAATATCTGGTCCGAAGCTCAGTGTCCGGCTACAGTAAGCTCTTTGTCGAAAGGCTATGTGCATGACTTTTTTGCGCCCCACCCTGCTGACGCTGGCTTGCCTGCTGGCCTCTCCAGGCTTCGCTGACGACCTGCCGTCGCTTGGCGACGCCAGTTCTGCCATTGTCTCGCCACAACAGGAATTCCAACTGGGCCGTGCCTGGCTGGCCTACCTGCGTGGGCAGGTTTCCCAACTGAACGACCCGCAACTCAAAGACTACGTCGAAACCAGCGTGTATAAGCTGGTAGAAACCAGCCAGGTGAACGACCGACGTCTGGAGTTCATCCTGATCAACAGCCCGCAACTCAACGCGTTTGCCGCGCCAGGCGGTATCGTCGGCGTGAACGGCGGCCTGTTCCTCAACGCCCAGACCGAAGGAGAATACGCCTCGGTGCTGGCGCACGAATTGGCTCACTTGTCGCAGCGTCACTTCGCCCGTGGCGTTGAAGCGCAGCAGCGCATGCAGATCCCGATGATGGCTGCTCTCCTCGGTGGCATCATCGCGGCAGCCGCCGGCGCAGGTGATGCGGGCATTGCTGCGATCGCCGGCACCCAGGCGGCGGCGATCCAGGAACAACGGCGGTTCTCTCGGCAGAATGAACAAGAGGCTGACCGTATCGGTATCGTCAATCTGGAGAAAGCCGGCTACGACCCGCGCTCCATGCCGACCATGTTCGAGCGCTTGGGGCGTCAATACCGCTTCGACGCCAAGCCACCAGAATTCCTGTTGACGCACCCGGTCACTGAATCGCGGATCGCCGACACCCGAAACCGAGCCGAGCAATCCAAGCCCGGCGGAAAGGAAGACAGCCTGCGCTATCAACTGATTCGCGCACGGGTGCAGCTGCAATATGAGGACACCTCAGGACTCGCCGCCAAACGCTTCCAGGCGCAACTGGACGAGAATCCGAAAAACGATGTGGCGCGTTATGGCCTGGCCATCGCCCAAATCAAGGCCTCACAATTCAAGCAAGCGAGAGATAGCCTGCAACCGCTGCTGGCCAAAGCGCCCAATGACATCACTTATAACCTGGCGCAAATCCAGCTGGACATAGACAACAGCCGTCTAGCCGACGCCCAGCAACGCACGGATCGGATGCTGACCCAATACCCCGGCAACTATCCGCTGAATCAGATCCGAGTCGACCTGCTGCTTAAACAAAATCGTACCGCGGATGCGGAAAAGGCCCTGGATGGCCTGCTCAAGTCTCGTCCGGACGATCCGGACGTGTGGTATCAAGTCGCCGAGACACGCGGGTTATCCGGCAACATCATCGGCCTGCACCAGGCGCGCGCTGAATACTTTGCTCTGGTGGGCGACTTCCAGCAGGCGATTCAGCAACTGGACTTCGCCAAACGCCGCGCCGGCAGTAACTTTCCATTGTCGTCACGTATCGACGCACGCCAGCGTGAGCTGATCGAACAGGAACGCCTGGTAAAAGGGATGATGAGCTAAACCCATCACCCACAAAAAAGCCCCGCCATCGTTGACCGACGGCGGGGCTTTTTATTGGCTTAGCGGATTACTCGGCCAGCTTGAAGGTAATGAAGCTGGCGCGCCCCTGACGCAGCACGCGCATCGACACCGAGCGATTCTTCGGCAACGCCTTGGCGATATCAGTGAACTGCTTGATGGAGTCAATCGCCTGATTGTTCAGATGGGTGATCACGTCCCCCGGCTGCAGGCCGATCAACGCTGCTGGGCCATCCTGCACTTCCTTGATCACTACGCCGCCCTTGAGGTCGAAGCTTTTCTTCTGCTCTTCGGTCAGCTCAACGACTGCAATGCCCAGACGGTTGCTGCTTCGCTCAGCACCCGATTTGTTATTGCCGAGGGCGTCCAGAGTCGCACCTTCTTCAGGAATAGCGCCTACCGTCAGTTCAACGTTCTGGCGCTTGCCGTCACGAATTACTTCCAGCTTGGCCTTGCTGCCCGCCTTGAGTGCACCGACCAGGTGTGGCAGGTCGGCCGACATGACAATCGGTTGGCCATTCATGGTCAGGATCACGTCGCCGACTTGCAGACCGCCTTTAGCAGCAGGGCCGTCGTCCTGGATCTGTGCAACCAGAGCACCAGCAGGCTTGTCGAGACCGAAGGACTCAGCGAGGTCTTTGTTCACTTCCTGGATCACTACGCCCAACCAGCCACGGCTAACCTTGCCACCGCTTTTCAATTGGTTGGAAACATCCATGGCCACGTCGATCGGAATAGCAAACGACACGCCCATGAAACCACCGGAGCGGGTGTAGATCTGCGAATTGATACCCACTACTTCACCGGCCAGGTTGAACAGCGGGCCACCGGAGTTACCTGGGTTGATCGGCACGTCGGTCTGGATGAATGGCACGTAGTTCTCATTCGGCAGGCTGCGACCAATGGCGCTGACGATACCCTGAGTCACAGTGTGGTCAAAACCGAACGGCGAGCCGATGGCGACTACCCACTGCCCGGCCTTGAGGTCCTGGGATTTGCCCAGTTTCAAAACGGGAAGGTCCTTACCGTCGATTTTCAGCAGCGCAACGTCGGAACGTGGATCGGTGCCCACCAGCTTGGCTTTCAGCTCGCTGCGGTCGGCCAGGCGCACGAGAATCTCGTCAGCGTCAGCGATCACATGGTTGTTGGTAAGGATGTAGCCATCAGGGGAAATGATGAAGCCCGAGCCCAGGGACTGCGCTTCACGCTGGCCACCACCACCGCCACGAGGCGTGCGCGGTTGTGGCATGCCGCGCTCGAAGAACTCTCGCAGCATCGGCGGCAGGCCTTCCAGGTCAGGCATCTGCTGGTTCGACACTTTGCGATCTGGCAGTTTCTGCGTGGTGCTGATGTTCACCACGGCCGGCGAGGCTTGCTCAACCAATTGGGTGAAATCAGGCAACTCGGCCGCTTGTGCAGGCAAGGCCTGGCCAAGCACCAGTACCGTGGCGACTATGGATAGGTAGGATTTCAAACGTGGTATCGACATACAGCTCCCGTTACGACGAGCAGGGTTGAGCGACAGGGTTCAAGAAACGCCGAAAACTGCGACCGACATTTTTGTTCCGCGAACAAAACAAGGCCAGAGCCGACAAGCCCTGACCTATAAAAAACATGGGAGATTTTTGCAAGTGAAAATGCTGATCCAGACATTTCATGCTCTCGACAGCCAGCCTGACATGGACGTACAGTGGAAGAGCAGGATGAACATAGGATTAACAACTCACGGCTGGATGGTGGCCTTTTTTTCACCGCGCACCGACAGCGCGATACGCTCGGCGGTGCCTATAGGAATTTCACCAACTACCGTCACCATCATTTCGCCGTCCACCGTATTCAGCCGGCGGGACACAGCAACCGTGGGGCCCAATTGAGTGCGGGTTTCAGTCACGCTCACAGCGCTGATCGGCTCAAGAAATACCGAAAAACGTGCCAGCCCGTCTTCATACATCAAGCTGTCGACAGTGGCTTTGGTCTGAGCATCTTTACGGGCACTGCTAGTGGTCAGTTGAAAACCCGGCGGCAACCATTCCAAATGCCAAGCCTGAGTGGGCTCTACTTCCGACGCCTTAGTATCTGAGATAGCGATAGACGTGCATTCACTGCTGGGCTGCAAATCACGATCGGTGGGCGAGGTAGAAGTATTCAAGCGTGTGAATTGAAAGCGCTCCAGTAACTGCCCTTGATCGTTCAGCAACAGGGACTTGAGCGGCAATGCGGTTTCACGATCCAGATGCAGCTCAAAGCCATAACGGTATTGATCACGTGGCGTGATCGAAACGATGACTGCATTACGGCCGGCCACGCGGGACTTGCCGATGATGGCCAATTCGTAAAATTGATTGAGTTTTTGCGGGTCAAGCGCTCGTGAGGGTGCATCACGCGAATTGCCAATGCCAGCAACCAGCGTGCCGCTGACACATTGGGTGCGGCCATCCACTCGCACAACTTCCTGGGCAGAACCATCGAGCTGCAAGAGCCGCTCGCGTACCTGACCATTCTGGACACGATGCCAGATGTCGTGGGTGGAAAAACTGCCGTTACGTTCATAGACGAACGTACCTTCAAAGCTTTGCTGCTGCTCCGCACGCCCAAGTCGAGTCAGCCAATCTTGGGCTTCATCGGCATGGGCGGGTAGTGCAAACCAACCACTGAGAAACAGCATAAGGAGCGGTATGGCGCGCATAATGCCCCTTAGCGGTTTAGCGATTTTCCAGGCTTGCAGCGCGAGCGTATGGCAGAGCGCTTTCAGTGCCTTTCAAGGCTGATTCCTGTGCGTGTTGGCGCAAGTAGCCTGGAAGACGCTGGTCCTGCGATTGCCCTTGAAGTACACCGTTGGCCATAGGGCCAGTGGTGTCAGAGCTTTCCTTGTAGCCGGCCAGTACAGCTGGGCCTTTGACTTGCGGACCGGCCATGACCGGCTGCTGAGTCTGTTGGGCCAGTTCGGCACCAGCAATTTCGTCCTGGTTGTACAGGCGAACACCAGCAAGCACTGCAACTGTCACCGAGGCAGCGACTGCCAGGCGACCCAGGCTACGCCAAGGACCACGAGCAGCTTTTGCCGGAACGGCTTCATCGGCCAGCGCAGCAGAAACAGCCGCAGCAATATCCAGACGAGGGATTAGAAGATCCTTATGCATCACCGCCCGAGCGACTTGGTAACGAGACCAGGTGTCACGGGTTTCGGCATCATCAAATGCGTTGAGCACTCGACGAAGTTCCAGTTCATCCGCTTCGTTATCCATCACTGCGGACAGCGATTCCTGCAGGGCATCACGACTCATGGCGGTTCCTCTCTTGGCTGTCGCCGCTGTCTTTAGTTTTCCTGCAACAAAGGTTGCAAGGCTTTATCGATGGCTTCCCGGGCCCGGAAAATCCGTGACCTCACAGTCCCCACCGGACACTGCATGACGCTCGCAATGTCTTCGTAACTCAGACCATCGAATTCACGTAAAGTTAACGCCGTACGCAAATCTTCTGGCAGTTGCTGAATTGTGCGATGAACGGTGCCTTCGATCTCGTCGCGCAGCAATGCACGCTCCGGCGACTCGAGATCTTTGAGGCCGTGATCACCATCGTAAAATTCTGCATCTTCTGAACTTACATCGCTATCTGGTGGGCGGCGTCCGCGAGACACCAGATAGTTCTTCGCCGTGTTGATGGCGATGCGGTACAGCCACGTGTAAAACGCACTATCACCGCGGAAATTGCCCAGTGCACGATAAGCCTTGATAAAGGCCTCTTGTGCAACGTCCTGCGCTTCATGGGTGTCGTGCACAAACCGCACGATCAACCCGAGAATTTTGTGCTGGTATTTCAGCACTAGCAGATCAAATGCTCGCTTGTCGCCGCGCTGAACGCGCTCGACGAGCTGCTGATCCTCTTCCTGGGTTAGCATGAACACTCCTCGTTGTACTTGAAGGAGGCTTGCATAACTAAACGATCAGGCTTGCAAACATAGACTCGGACTTTTCGCAAAAGTTCTCCCCCTTCAAGCAAGTTTCCGGCATGCACTGATTTGGCACACACGAAAAACGCAGCGCGGGCAACGCCGGCTGCGCGAATAATCTTGTCGCCGGTTTTCTGACGCGTCCAATGCTCCCGACGGGCCAATAAACTCAACGTTTCCCAGCTTTCGGGCAACCTGCTATTGAGTCAGGGCTTATGCAAAAAGTTCCCGCTCCAACAACCGGCTGATTTTACCCGAGCTGCGCACCGTAATCTCACATTGCCACGAATGCCCGGCTATTGTGCCGCTCCCCCCCTCTATATACTAGTGGCCCGTGTGACCCTTTGATTCGCCGATCCAGGCCTCCTGTCTGCGCCTGACCTTTGGATCGCTTTTTGCGGAATCCTTCAAATGAGCCAACAGTTTCAACACGATGTCCTGGTGATCGGCAGCGGCGCGGCAGGATTGAGCCTAGCGCTGACCCTTCCCAGCCATCTGCGCATTGCGGTCCTGAGCAAAGGCGACCTGGCCAACGGCTCCACATTCTGGGCCCAGGGTGGTGTGGCCGCCGTGCTGGATGACACTGACACGGTGCAATCCCACGTCGAAGACACCCTCAACGCTGGCGGTGGCCTGTGCAACGAAGATGCGGTGCGTTTCACCGTCGAGCATAGCCGCGAGGCGATCCAATGGTTGATCGATCAAGGCGTGCCGTTCACCCGCGACGAACACGCGAGCAGTGACGACGGCGGCTTCGAATTCCACCTCACGCGCGAAGGCGGCCACAGCCACCGCCGCATCATCCACGCCGCCGACGCCACCGGCGCCGCGATCTTCAAGACCCTACTCGACCAAGCCCGCCAGCGTCCCAACATCGAATTGCTGGAGCAGCGCGTCGCCGTTGACCTGATCACCGAAAAACGCCTGGGCCTGGACGGCGAGCGCTGCCTAGGCGCCTACGTGCTCAACCGTTCCAGCGGCGAAGTCGACACGTACGGCGCACGCTTCACCATTCTCGCGTCAGGCGGTGCGGCCAAGGTCTACCTCTACACCAGCAACCCCGACGGCGCTTGCGGCGACGGTATTGCCATGGCCTGGCGTTCGGGTTGCCGGGTGGCGAACCTGGAATTCAACCAATTCCACCCCACCTGCCTTTATCACCCGCAGGCCAAGAGCTTCCTGATCACCGAGGCGCTGCGTGGTGAAGGTGCACACCTGAAACTACCGAATGGCGAACGCTTCATGCAGCGCTTCGACCCGCGCGCCGAACTGGCCCCGCGCGATATCGTCGCCCGCGCCATCGACCATGAAATGAAGCGCCTGGGTGTCGACTGCGTGTACCTGGACATCAGCCACAAACCCGAAGACTTCATTAAGACCCACTTCCCCACGGTCTATGAGCGCTGTCTGGCGTTCAATATCGACATCACCAAAGGCCCGATCCCCGTCGTACCCGCCGCGCACTACACCTGCGGTGGCGTGATGGTCGACCAGCACGGCCGCACCGACGTGCCCGGACTGTACGCGATTGGCGAAACCAGCTTCACCGGCCTGCACGGCGCCAACCGCATGGCCAGCAATTCTTTGCTCGAATGCTTTGTCTACGCGCGCTCGGCGGCGACAGACATTCTCGACCAACTGCCGCACATCCCGGTGCCGACCGCCCTTCCCCGCTGGGATGCCAGCCAGGTCACAGATTCGGACGAAGACGTGATCATCGCGCACAACTGGGACGAGCTGCGGCGGTTCATGTGGGACTACGTGGGGATCGTGCGAACCAACAAGCGCCTCCAACGGGCTCAGCACCGCGTGCGTTTGCTGCTGGATGAGATCGACGAGTTCTACAGCAACTATAAAGTCAGTCGTGACCTGATCGAATTGCGCAACCTGGCCCAAGTCGCGGAACTGATGATCCGCTCGGCCATGGAACGCAAGGAAAGCCGAGGCCTGCATTACACCCTCGACTATCCGCTGATGCTGCCAGAAGCCCGCGACACTATTCTGGTGCCAACCACCTTCGGCGGCTGAACTTCAGGCGTACCCGCAGGCGCCGATGCACATCGGCGACCTGCGAATCCCGTGGGACACAGACGGAACGCACCCGCCACTCGCCCTGAACCCGATAGCGCAATACGACAATCAGCGGCAACGCCAGGCTGTCGGGGCGCAACTGCACGCCGTGCCAACCGCGCTCATGACTGAACAACTGCCAGCCATCCTCATCGCGACGCAGGCCAACAATCGACGAACGGTGGGTCAACAGGACATGACGCGGCAGCACCCAGGCCGCATGGGCCAGGCATAACAGCACGCCAAGGAAAGCAAAGGGGGAATCGAGGACCAACAACACACCCAGCGCGAATAGCTGGGCAAGCACATACGCCGCCAGCATTAGCCGTGAGGCCTGCCAGCGGCATTCAAAACGATTACTTGGGCTGAACACGGTCCAGAATGATCCGAACCATACGCTGCAGCTCAGGATCTTCCGATTCGGCGCGTTCCATGAACCAGCCGAACATGTCCTGGTCTTCGCATTCGAGCAGACGGACATAGAGGTCGCGATCTACTTTATTGAGCGTGGCGTACACCTCTTTGGTGAAAGGCACCAACAACACATCCAGCTCCAGCATGCCACGACGGCTGTGCCAGTAGAGGCGATTGATTTCTACTTCTTCGACCATGGAGCGCTCCTCAAATAGCGCGCAAGTATACAGGCACCACGGCCCCGGAACAGCCGGCTTTGGTCGCACCATATGGAAACTATCCATTTGCCGGGCGCCCCTCTATGATGCACCCATGACTTTTTGACCTGCGATGACCCATGGCTGACTCCGCTTTTTTCTGCCCGCTGTCCCACGAAGGCGTTCTGGCCGTCCGCGGCTCCGACGCTGCCAAGTTCCTGCAGGGCCAGCTCACCTGCAACCTCAATTACCTGAGTGATACTCAGGCTAGCCTCGGCGCGCGCTGCACGCAAAAAGGCCGCATGCAATCGAGCTTCCGCATCCTCTTGCAAGGTGACGGAGTATTGATGGCGATGGCCACCGATTTGCTGGAACCGCAACTGGCCGACCTGAAGAAATACGCGGTGTTCTCCAAGTCCAAGCTCACCGACGAAAGCGCCGCCTGGGTGCGTTTCGGCCTATCGAACGCTGACCATGCACTTGCCAGCCTGAGTCTTGAACTTCCACCCGAGACTGACAGCGTAGCGCGTGCCGACGCACTGATCGCCATCCGCGTATCCCCAGCCCGCGCCGAACTCTGGGTGCCTGCCGAGCAAGCCGACACCGTGAGCAGCCAACTGGCCGCTCACGTAAAAGAAGCAAACTTGAATGAATGGCTGCTGGGCCAGATCCGCGCTGGCATCGGCCAGGTCATGCCGCAAACCCGCGAAGTCTTCATCCCGCAAATGCTCAACCTGCAAGCGGTGGGCGGCGTGAGTTTCAAGAAAGGTTGCTACACCGGCCAGGAAATCGTCGCGCGCATGCAGTACCTGGGCAAACTCAAGCGCCGCTTGTACCGCCTGAGCCTCAACGCGGCTGACATGCCCGAGCCAGGCACCCCACTGTTTTCCGCCAGCCACAACAGTTCGATCGGCGAAGTGGTGATTGCCGCAAAAGCTGACCAAGCGATTGAACTTCTGGCCGTATTGCAAGCCGAAGCAGCCGATAGTGGCGATGTGCACTTAGGCACACTGGAAGGCCCAGGTTTACAGCTGCTTGAGCTGCCTTATACCCTCGACCGCGATCGAGAAATCCAGCGTTAGTCGCCGTACCTTTTTGCAGCACCCTAGAGAGCATGAATGAACAAACTGGCGGAAAAAGTCCAACAGGCGTTGGTTAAGGCCATCAACAACGATGACCTGGTTCTGCCGACATTGCCGGAAGTGGCCCTGAACATCCGTCAGGCCGCTGAAGACCCGGAAATCAGCATCAGCCACTTGAGCAAAGTCATCGGTCGCGACACCGCGCTGTCGGCGCGCCTGATCAAAGTGGTCAACAGCCCGTTGTTACGCGCCACTCAGGAAGTCACCGACCTGCACACCGCCATCACCCGGCTGGGCACCAACTACAGCAGCAACCTGGCCATCGGCCTGGTGATGGAACAGATCTTCCACGCCCGCTCCGAAACGGTAGAACAGAAAATGCGCGATGTGTGGCGCCGCAGCCTGGAAGTAGCGGGCGTGAGCTATGCGTTGTGCCGCAGCCACAGTCAGCTCAAGCCAGACCAGGCAGCGTTGGGCGGACTGGTGCACCAGATCGGCGTGCTGCCGATCCTGACCTACGCCGAAGACCACTACGAACTGCTGTCGGACCCGGTCAGCCTCAACCATGTCATCGACAGCATCCACCCGGTATTGGGCGACAAGTTGCTCGGTGGCTGGGACTTCCCGGAAATGCTGGCGAAACTGCCAGGCCAGTACCTGAACCTGGAACGCGACTCCGCCAGCCTCGACTACATCGACCTGGTGCAGATCGCCGTGCTGTATTGCCATCACGGCACCGATCACCCCTTGGCAAAGGTGGAAGTCTCCAACGTGCCGGCGATGAAGAAACTGCGGGTCGACCCCTACAGTGAAAAACTGCGCGCAGAGCTGGATGAAGCCCGCTTGATGTTCGACTGATCAACCGGCGATAAAACTTACCCGCACCTTCAACCCCGCCTGCGCACCATCGTGCAGGCTGATCTGCGCCAGATGGGCGCGGCAGATTTCGCCGACAATCGCCAGCCCCAGGCCTGAGCCCACGCCTTGCTGGCTGCGGCGGTAGAAGCGCTCGAACACCCGGTCGCGTTCATCCAGCGGAATACCTGGGCCGTCATCTTCCACCTCCAGTACCGCAGGCGCCGACACCCGCAAAATCACGTTGCCACCCGGTGGCGTGTGGGCCAGGGCGTTGTCCACCAGGTTGCTCAGCAACTCGTTCAGCAGCGTCGGCTCACCGCGCAACCACACCGGCTCGTCGGCCTCAAGCGCCAATGCCACGCCACGCGCATGGGCCAGGGGCGCCATGGCCATGCCCAGTTCACGGGCCAGTTGGCTCAGATCCAGCAACTGCGCCCCCCCTTCGGCAATCGCCCGCGCGCCATTTTCAATGCGTGCCAGGGACAGCAATTGATTGGCCAGATGGGTCAGGCGGTCGGTGCCCTGGGCGGCGGTTTCCAGGGTGCTGCGCCAGGTCGCCGGATCTTCCGCGCGCAGACCCAGTTCCAGCCGCGCCTTGAGTGCCGCCAACGGTGTACGCAGTTCGTGGGACGCGTCGGCAATAAACTGCGCCTGGCGTTCGAACTGCCCGCGCAGGCGCTCAGTGAAGTGATTGAGGGAACGCACCAGCGGGCCGAACTCATGCTGCACTTCCACCAACGGCAAGGGCCGCAAGTCGTCGGGCTGGCGTTCTTCCACTGCCGTGCGCAAGCGCTCCAGCGGGCGCAGCGCTGCGCTTACGGCGAACCACACCAATAACAACGCGCCGATCGCAAGCATACCCAAGCGCAGCAAGGTATCGGCCATCAGGCTGCGGGCCATGCTCACGCGCGCTTCATCGGTTTCGGCGACGCGGATTTCCGCCATGCCGTTCATGTTCGGCTCGGAGACCGCCTTGAGCAGGCTGACCACACGCACCTGCTGGCCTTGGTACGTGGCGTTGTAAAACCGCGCCAGCGCCGGATAGTCATCGGTGCGAGGCGTGCCCGGCGGCGGGCCGGGCAGGTTCTCGTAACCGGAGATCAGCTTCTGGTCGATGTCATTGACTTGGTAGTAGATACGCCCGGCGCTGTCGTAGGCAAAGGTGTCCAGGGCGACATAGGGCACGTTGGCGCTGAGGGTGCCGTCCACTTGGGTCAGGCCGGCCGCGATGGTCCGTGCCGAGGCCAGCAGCGTGCGGTCATAGGCGGTGTCGGCCGCTTCGCGACCGTTCCAGTAGGCACTCATGCCACTGGCGAGCATCAACAGCACCAGCAACAGCGCCAAGTTCCACAGCAGGCGCCAGCGCAGGCTGCTGGGCTTATGCATCGCGGGCTTCCAGCAGATAGCCAAGGCCGCGGAAGGTCACGATGGCGATGGGCTGGCCATCGAGTTTCTTGCGCAACCGGTGCACGTAGATTTCGATGGCATCCGGGCTGGCCTCTTCGTCCAGGCCGAACACCTGGGACGCGAGTTGCTCCTTGCTCATCACCCGGCCCGGCCGCGCGATCAAGGCTTCGAGCACGGCTTGCTCGCGAGAGGTCAAGGTCATCAGCTCGCCGCCCACGGTGAAGCGCCGAGTATCGAGGTCGTACACCAACACGCCGCAGGTCTGCTGGCGCTCGCCACCCAGCACGCTGCGGCGCAGCAGCGCCTTGACCCGGGCTTCCAGCTCCGTCAGTTCGAACGGTTTGGCGAGGTAGTCATCGGCGCCGAGGTTCAGGCCATGCACGCGGTCTTTCACATCACTGCGTGCGGTGAGCATCAGCACTGGCAGATTTTTTCCGCGAGCGCGTAGACGCGCCAGCACCTCGAAACCATCCATGCGCGGCAACCCCACATCAAGGATCGCCGCCGCGTATTCCTCGCTGCTCAAGGCCAAGTCCGCGGCCACGCCATCGTGCAGTACGTCGACGGTCAAACCCGTGCTCTTGAGCGCCTGGGCGACACTTTCGGCGAGTTGCAGATGGTCTTCAACCAAGAGGACACGCATGGATTTCTACCTCGTTCATGGGTGGTCGATGCCACGCCTTGGCGGGCAGTTTACAGGCGCCGCCTGCCCTGTGAAGCCCGAAAACATTGAAAGGCAGCTGAAAGGTTAGTGAAAGCTTCGCCCTTTAGCATCCAGCCAAGGTGGGTCATGCCCGCCGAGCGACCAGATGAGTCGCGACCGAAAAACGCCTCGATGCGTTTTCGCCAAAATAAGAACAATAACGGAGTGCAACACGATGCTGTCGACCCAGCCCCAGGCTTGCCCGCCTGTTCGTTTTTCCCGCCTGACCCACACCGCCCTTGCCAGTGCCGCTGCCCTTGGCGGCTTTTCGCCGCTTGCCCAGGCTGCCTTCTTTGAAGACAGCAGCGCGACCCTGGAAACCCGCAACATGTACTTCAACCGCGACTTTCGCGACGGCACCAGCGCACAGCAATCCAAGCGCGACGAATGGGCCCAGGGCTTCATGCTCAACCTGCAATCGGGCTACACCGACGGCACCGTCGGTTTTGGCGTCGACGCGCTGGGCATGCTCGGAGTCAAACTCGACTCCAGCCCCGACCGCACCGGTACCGGCCTGCTACCGACCCATGACGATGGTCGCGCCGCCGATGAGTACTCCAAGCTGGGTTTGACCGGCAAAGTTAAGATCTCCGCCACCGAGCTGAAGATCGGCTCGCTGATGCCTGAACTGCCGATCCTCAAGCCCAACGACGGCCGCATCCTGCCGCAGACGTTCAACGGCGGCCTGCTGACTTCCAAGGAGTTCAAGAACCTGACGTTCACCGGCGGTCGCCTGGACAAGGCCAAGGACCGCGACGACAGCAATTACGAGGACATCGCCCTCAACAACAAGAACAGCCGCTTCCTCAGCGGCGCCACCGGCAAGCATTTCAACTTCGGTGGCGTGGACTATAAGTTCGCCGACAAGATCACCGGTAGCTACCACTTCGCCCAGCTCGACGACGTTTACCGCCAGCACTTCCTCGGCCTGGTGGCCGCACGCCCGATGGGCCCCGGCACCTTCGCCACTGACCTGCGCCTGGCTATCAGTGATGACACCGGTGCAGCCCGTGGCGGCAAGATCGACAACACCTCCCTCAACGGCCTGTTCAGCTATGCCCTCAATGGCCATAAGCTCAGCGCCGGCTACCAGCACATGTCCGGCGACAGCGCCTTCCCGTATGTGGATGGCAGTGACCCGTACCTGGTCAACTTCGTTCAGATCAACGACTTTGCCGGCGCCGACGAGCACTCCTGGCAGGCGCGCTACGACTACGACTTCGCCAAGCTGGGCATTCCCGGCCTGAGTTTCATGAGCCGTTACCTGTCGGGTGACAACATCAAACTCAAGAACGGCGAGACCGGTAAAGAGTGGGAACGCAACACCGAAATCAAGTACGTGGTGCAAACCGGCACGTTCAAAGACGTCGCTGTACGCCTGCGTAACGCCACGTACCGTTCCAACTATTCAGCCCGTGACGCGGATGAAATGCGCGTGCTGGTCAGCTACAGCGTTGCCCTTTGGTAAGTGTGCTCTGGAAGTAGAACCTCACAACAATAAAGACGGAGATAACCATGACCCTTTCACTGCGTAAATTTGCCCTCGCCGCCGGCTGCATGCTGTTCGCCGGCCAACTGCTGGCTGCCGATGAACCCAAGCGCCCGGAATGCATCGCCCCGGCCTCCCCCGGCGGTGGTTTTGACCTGACCTGCAAACTGGCGCAAAGCGCGCTGGTCAACGAGAAGTTGCTCAGCAAGCCGATGCGCGTGACCTACATGCCGGGCGGCGTGGGCGCGGTGGCTTACAACGCGGTGGTCGCCCAGCGCCCTGCAGATGCCGGCACATTGGTGGCCTGGTCCAGCGGTTCGCTGTTGAACCTGGCGCAAGGCAAGTTCGGTCGTTTTGATGAAAGCGCCGTGCGTTGGTTGGCGGCAGTTGGCACCAGCTACGGCGCCATCGCAGTGAAAAGTGATTCGCCCTACAAGACCCTCGACGATCTCGTCAAAGCCTTGAAGAAAGATCCGGGCAGCGTGGTGATCGGTTCCGGCGGCACCGTCGGCAGCCAGGACTGGATGCAAACGGCACTGATCGCCAAGGCAGCCGGGATCAACCCGCGCGAGCTGCGTTATGTCGCCCTTGAAGGTGGCGGCGAAATCGCTACTGCCCTGCTCGGCGGTCACATCCAGGTGGGCAGTACCGACATCTCCGACTCCATGCCGCACATCCTGAGTGGCGATATGCGCCTGCTGGCGGTGTTCTCCGAGAAGCGGCTGGACGAGCCAGAAATGAAGGACATTCCGACCGCCAAGGAGCAAGGCTACGACATCGTCTGGCCAGTGGTGCGCGGTTTCTACCTGGGGCCAAAAGTCAGCGATGCCGACTATGCCTGGTGGAAAGAGGCGTTCGACAAACTGCTGGCCTCGGACGAGTTCGCCAAGCTGCGTGACCAGCGTGAGCTGTTCCCGTTCGCCATGACCGGCCCGGAGCTGGACACCTACGTGAAGAAACAGGTGGCTGACTACAAAGTACTGGCCAAAGAGTTCGGCCTGATCCAGTAATCGCCCCGCCTTCCAAGTGCGGCCACGCCCTCTTTCACAAGGGGCGCGGCCCAGGAGTTCTACATGCTCTTACAACGCATTTTTGCCGCTGTGCTGTTGCTGGCCTGTGCCGGCCTTGCATTGATGGCTTGGCCGTATCAGGCGGCATTTTCCTACGAGCCGGTGGGGCCTCGTGCCTACCCGCTGCTGATGCTAGGGCTGATGAGCCTGGCACTGATCTACATGCTGTTTCGCCCGCAACCTACCAAGCACACCGAGGAAGAACCGGCGCTGGACCGCCAGACCCTGATCAAGATCTGCATCTGCGTAGCCCTGTTGATCGTGTTTGCCGCCACCTTCGAACCCCTCGGCTTCATTCTCAGCAGCATGCTGATCGGCATTCCCATGGCGCGTCTGTACGGCGGCCGCTGGGTGCCCAGCGTGGTGATCGTCAGCCTGATGGCCATTGGTCTTTATCTGCTGTTCGATAAAGCCATGGATGTTCCGCTGCCCCTCGGCCTGCTCGACGTTCTGGAGAACTGATATGGATACTTTCGGCTATTTGGGCCAGGGCTTCGGCGTTGCACTGTCCCCTTACAACCTGGTGACCGCCCTCTGCGGCACCTTGATCGGCACTGTGGTCGGCCTGTTGCCGGGCCTGGGCCCGATCAACGGCGTAGCACTGTTGATCCCCATCGCATTCGCCCTGGGCCTGCCGCCGGAATCGGCGTTGATCCTGCTGGCGGCCGTGTATCTGGGTTGCGAATACGGCGGCCGTATCAGCTCAATCCTGCTGAACATTCCGGGCGAAGCGTCGACCGTGATGACCACCCTCGACGGCTACCCGATGGCCCGTAAAGGCCTGGCTGGCGTGGCGTTGTCCTTGTCGGCATGGAGCTCGTTCATCGGCGCGTTTATCGCTACCTGCGGCATGGTGCTGTTTGCGCCGCTGCTGGCCAAATGGGCAATTGCCTTCGGTCCGGCGGAATATTTCGTACTGATGGTGTTTGCGATTGTCTGCCTGGGTGGCATGGCCGGTGACAAACCGCTGAAGACGTTTGTTGCGGCGCTGATCGGCCTCTTCCTCTCGGCAGTGGGTATTGACGCCAACAGCGGCGTGTACCGGTTTACCGGCGACAACATCCACCTCACCGACGGCATCCAGTTTGTGGTGTTGGTGCTGGGCCTGTTTTCCATCAGTGAGATCCTGCTGCTGCTGGAAAAAACTCACCGTGGCCAGGAAGCGGTGAAGGCCACCGGGCGGATGATGTTCAACCTGAAGGAAGCGGGTTCGGTGTTTGTGGTGAACATCCGCTGCGGCCTGCTCGGCTTCATCATGGGTGTACTCCCCGGCGCAGGTGCGACATTGGCCTCGGCCGTCGCTTACATGACCGAGAAACGCCTGGCCGGTGCCAGCGGCAAATTCGGCCAGGGCGACATGCGTGGCCTCGCCGCGCCGGAAACGGCCATCGGTGCTTCCGCCTGTGGCGCCCTGGTACCGATGCTGACACTGGGTGTACCGGGTTCGGGCACCACGGCGGTGATGATCGGTGCTCTGTCGCTGTACAACATCACCCCTGGCCCGCTGCTGTTCCAACAGCAACCGGACATCGTCTGGGGCCTGATCGCCTCGTTGTTTATCGCCAACATCATGCTGGTGATCCTCAACATCCCGATGATCCGCATCTTCACGCGCATTCTTGCCGTGCCGAACTGGGCGCTGGTGCCGGTGATCGCCATCATCACAGCGATCGGTGTGTATGCGGTGCACGCCACCACCTTCGATCTGTTCCTGATGGTGGGTATCGGCATCTTCGGCTACATCCTGCGCAAGCTGGATTTCCCGCTGTCGCCGGTACTGCTGGGCTTTATCCTCGGTGGCCTGATGGAGCAGAACCTGCGCCGTGCGCTGTCGATTTCCAACGGTGCGCTGGAAATCCTGTGGTCGAGCCCGATCACCTTTGGCGTCTGGGTACTGACCGCCATCATGCTGTTTGTACCGTTGCTGCGTATCTGGCGTAAACGTGCCCAACAGCGTCGTGCCGTGGCCGATGTCTGAGGTCACCTTTAAACAATGGTGGGGAACGCCGCTGGTCGGTCTGGCCGGCGGTTACCTGGCCAGCCTGGTCGGCTGGCCTTTGCCGTATATGGTCGGTTCGTTGCTGGCGATCATCCTCGTGCGTTGCCTCACGCCATGGCAGTTGGCGGAGATTCCCGGCGGGCGCAAATGCGGTCAATGGGTAGTGGGCATCGGCATCGGCCTGCACTTCACCCCGTTGGTGATTGAACAGGTGATGAGCCACTTCGGCCTGATCTTCTTCGGCGCGCTGGTCACCAGCTTGTCGAGCGTGGTCGGCGTGTGGCTGATGCGCCGCAGCGGTGAAGACCGCGCCACCGCGTTTTTCTCCAGCATGCCGGGCGGTTCCGGTGAGATGGTCAACCTCGGCGCACGCAATGGCGCGGTGCTCAGCCGCGTGGCAGCGGGCCAGAGCCTGCGGGTGCTGGTAGTGGTGTTGTGTGTGCCAGCGATTTTCAAGTATTTGCTGGAGGGCGGCGCGCCGCAGTTTCATCCGGCACCGGTGAGTTGGGCGTGGCTGGCGTTGCTGTTTCCTCTGGGTGCGCTGGTAGCCTGGGGCTGGCAGCGTTTGCGTCAGCCAAACCCCTGGTTGTTCGGCCCCTTGTTGGTGAGTGCCACCGCCAGCGTGGTGTGGGACCTGCACATCGGGTTACCTGACGGCGGCAGCCAGATTGGCCAATGGCTGATCGGCAGCGGCTTGGGCTGCCACTTCAATCGTCAGTTCTTCCGGCGCGCTCCGTCGTTCATGGTTCGCACCTTGATCGGCACGGCGTTGACCATGGCGCTGGCGACGCTGGCGGCGGTGGGCTTGAGTGCCCTCACCCACCTGGACCTGCGCTCATTGACCCTGGGCATGATGCCCGGCGGCATCGCCGAGATGAGCCTCACGGCCGAAACCCTGCAACTGTCGGTGCCGCTGGTGACGGCGATGCAGGTAATGCGATTGTTGTTTGTGCTGTTTTTGGCGGAGCCGTTGTTCCGGCATTGGAACCGCCAGCCGATGCACTAAATAGACGCCTTTGCCTGGCACCCAGATGAAACTTTGCTACCATCTGCGGCTTCGGAAGAGGTGGATTCCATGCATATTCAAAAGTTACAGATAGAGAACTTACGGTCTTTTAAGGCCGTAGGGCTCGACTTCAATGTGCCCGCCACAAGTAACTTACAGATCCAATACCCTAACGTGAATGTCTTGCTGGGAGATAACGGCCTCGGCAAGACCAGCGTATTGCGTGCAGTCGCATTGTCGGTGCTGGGGCCGTTGCTCAGCGGAGGGTCCGGCTTTGTTCCCGAAGGCCTGGTTCGTCGTACTGACGCCGCTGAAAAAAAAACGCCTCCCGCCACTATTACTGCAACGCTCCTTTCGACTGACGAAGAAAAAAATCCGAAGCAGACAGACCACCCGCTGCCCGATCAATTTTCGCTGAAGACCCAAATCAGTTCCTTCGGCTCCACTGAGCGCATGCGCAGCAAAGTGTCCCCACGCGATATCGAGAATACGGTCGAGTTTCTTCAGTTCAACGAAGACAATCCTGCGTTTTTCATTGTGGGTTATGGGGCGAGCAGAAGTGTTGAAGCCTCCGCCAGGGTAGATGAAAGTGCACGTAAAAAATCGCGCCTGCGCCGTTATGAACGGGTTGCCAGCCTCTTCGAAGAACACGTCACGCTAATGCCATTGTCCTATTGGCTGCCTGAATACGCCAAAAGCAACAAAGGCCGATACACCCAAGTCATCAACCTGATAAACGATCTGCTGCCTCTGAACTGTCAAATTCAGAAAACGGTGCAGGAAAACGAAAACTTATTTGAAATGAACGGCATTGTGCTGCCATTCCGAGCCTTGTCCGATGGGTTCAGGGCTTATATTGGCTGGATAGGCGACATGCTGTTTCATGTCTGCCAGGGTGTCGCGACAGGGCTGAAACTAAGGGAAATGCGAGGTGTTGTAATGGTCGACGAAATCGATCTGCACTTACACCCTGAATGGCAAAAAGTGGTAGTCCCCACTCTGGCAAAAGCCTTACCCAACGTTCAGTTCATCTTCACCACCCACAGCCCATTGGTGGTGGGTTCATTGATGTCACAAAACCTCTTTTTGCTGAGTCAGGAGGAAGGTTCAACCCTCATAAAGCGGCTGCCCGAACATGTGAGGGGCAAGAGTTCCGAACAGATTCTGCTTTCGCCCTATTTCGGCCTGGACAGTACTCGCGCCGAGCCTACGTCAACCAAACTCAACGAACTGGCACGCAGTGCCGTTTCCGGGAATCGCGACGCCAGCGCCAGCTACCTGAAACTTATGGCAACCGGCCTAGGGTTCGACCAGCCCGCTTCAGCACCGACCACTTCTGCGCCTAAGCGAAGAAAGAACGGGGAAGGCGTCAAGAAATGATCCGTTATCCAATCCTGGAGAAAGATCTCATTGCACAAATCAAAGAGCGAAATAAAACCTGGCTTGGCCGTGCCAAGGCACGTACTGGAACTTACGTGGCTGCCGGTAAATACACCGGCGGTACTGAGTTCTGGGGCCAGATAAAAACCGTCTATATAGCGCTGCAATATGAAAAATGCGCATATTGCGAAACCAAACTTCAGGGTTCGGTGCTGGCGAGCAAAGTCCACGAAGTGGAGCACTATCGCCCCAAGTCCAGTATCCAGGCCTGGACCATACACCTTAACTGGGCCACCGGCGCAGCGAGCGCAACGGGGTACTACAAGCTCGCTTATCATCACTTTAACTATGCGATTGCCTGCACCCGTTGCAACTCAACCCTGAAATCAAACTTTTTCCCCATCCGCGGCCATCGCGATGTGCAAGGTTCCGACCCCGCACAAATGGGCAACGAGTTAGCGCTGTTGCTCTATCCGATCTCAACGGTTGACGTGGACGACCCGCAAACGATCATTACTTTTGATGGCGTATTAGCGGTTCCGGCGCAGCAAAACGGGCACGCCTATGAACGGGCGGTCACCAATATCGAATTTTTCCAGCTGAACCATGAAGACCTCACCTCACGTCGAGCGCTTGCACTGATAGAGCTCTGGGTTGCGCTGGAAGCCTTGGCGGCGGACAAAACCGACGTCGCGACGCGAAAGGTCGCACAGCAACTGGTGACCTTCAAATGCAGCGCCCAGAGTGAGTTCACCGCTTGTAACCTCGCTTTCCGACAGCTCTACCAATCCGATCACAACGCCGCCAAACAGATGGCTCTCTTACTGGCGCAAGCCCTCCCGGAATAACCCAAGCCCCCTCACAGCAGCGGCAGCCGCCACTCAATCGGCGTCTCGCCATTCTGCTCAAGAAACTTGTTGGTACGGCTGAAATGCCCGCACCCCAGAAACCCTCGATACGCAGACAGCGGCGACGGATGCACTGACGTCAGTACCAAATGCTTGGTGGCGTCGACCAGTTTCTGCTTGCCTTGTGCATGGGCGCCCCACAACAGGAACACCAAATGAGGCTGGTGCTCGCTGACCACTTCGATAATCCGATCGGTAAAGAACTGCCAACCCTTGCCCGCGTGAGCGTTGGCGTTGGCGCGCTCCACGGTCATGGTGGTGTTGAGCAACAACACGCCTTGGTCGGCCCAGCTTTGCAGGCAGCCATGGTTGGGGATGTCGATGTTCAGGTCGCGCTTGAGCTCTTTATAGATGTTGGCCAATGACGGCGGCGTCGGCACGCCCGGTTGCACCGAGAAACACAAACCGTGGGCCTGGCCGGGGCCGTGGTACGGGTCCTGGCCGAGGATCACGACCTTGACCTTGTCCAGAGGCGTGGAGTTGAGCGCATTGAAAATCAGCGGGCCGGGCGGGTAGATCTCTTTGCCGGCTACGTGCTCCAGGCGCAGGAACTCGCGCAACTGAGCCATGTAGGGCTTATCGAACTCATCACGCAGGGCGTGTTTCCAGCTGGGTTCGAGTTTGATACGGTCGCCTTCGGTCATAGTTGAATTGTCTTGTAAAAAAGAATGAGGCGAACCCTAGGAAAGCCGGCCTTGCTTGTCAATTGATCTGACACACCATCGGCACTTTCCCACGAAGCGATCATACTGATCCTTCACCCTCCCGAATGAGGTCACAATGAACCTGAACTTCGAAGAGCTCACCGGCAGCGACGGCGCCCGCGTCGGCATCGCCAGCCTTGATGCTGAAGCATCCCTCAACGCCCTGTCCCTGCCGATGATCCTGGCCTTGAGCGATCGCCTGGATGCGTGGGCCAAAGACCCGAACATCGTCTGCGTGCTGCTGCGCGGTAACGGGCCCAAGGCCTTTTGCGCCGGTGGCGAGGTACGCAGCCTGGCAATGGCCTGCCTCGAACAACCCGGCGAAGTGCCCGCCCTGGGTGCACAGTTTTTTGCCGCGGAATACCGCCTCGACTACCGCCTGCATACGTACCCTAAACCGCTGATCTGCTGGGGCCACGGGTATGTGCTGGGGGGTGGCATGGGCCTGCTGCAAAGCGCGGCCATACGCATCGTCACGCCGAGCAGTCGGCTGGCGATGCCCGAAATCAGCATCGGCCTGTACCCGGATGTGGGCGCCAGTTGGTTTCTGTCGCGCCTGCCGGGCAAGCTCGGTCTATTCCTGGGCCTCACCGGCGCGTACATCAACGGCCGTGACGCCTTGGACCTGGGTCTGGCCGACCGTTTCCTGCGCGACGATCAACAGGACGAACTGCTTGATGGCCTGCTGCAACTCAATTGGCAGGAACAGACCGCGATGCAACTCAACAGCCTGCTCAAGGCCCTGGCCCAAGAGGCTGTCAGCCAGCAGCCCGAAGCCCAATGGCTGCCGCGCCGAGCGCAAATCGACGAATGGCTGGACGTGGGCGATGTGCGCTGTGCCTGGCGAGCGTTGAGCCCACTGCGCGACCACGCCGACCCGCTGTTCAGCCGCGCCGGCAAGACTCTAAGCGAAGGCTGCCCGCTGACTGCACACCTTGTGTGGGAACAGATCCAGCGCGCACGGCATTTATCCCTGGCCCAAGTGTTCCAGATGGAATACACCCTGAGCCTCAACTGCTGCCGTCACCCTGAATTCAGCGAAGGGGTACGCGCGCGGTTGATCGATAAAGACCAGAAACCCCATTGGCATTGGCCAGATATCAATACAGTCCCGGACGCCGTGGTACAGGCGCACTTTCATAAGGCGTGGGAGGGTCGCCATCCGCTGGCGGACTTGTCCGATTACTGATTGTTTTCTCCCACAAAAAACGGCGCTTCCTGCGCCGTTTGCATTCAACTCAGATCAACGGTGACCGCCGCGGCCACCGCCATGACCTCCATCGCGTCCATCGCGTCCGTGTCTGCCATTACCCCCATGTTCGCCCCAGCCCTGGTTCGGATAAGGCCGGTAACCGGCCCTCGGCCCAGCCGGGTAATAGCGTGGTGCCGGCTGGTAATAACGCGGCGCCGAGTAGTAACGCGGTGCTGGTGCGTAATAGCGCGGCGACGGGTAGTAATCACGGCGATATTGATACGCCGAGCCACCCCCGTAGTAATACGCCGGCGCCGGTGAGGTATAGACCTCGGATCGATAGTAGCTCTGGCCTCCATCGTAGTAGGGCACACAAGCGGAAAGGGTCAGACCGAGTAAAGCGCTGAGCAGCAGTCGTCGATACATGGCGGCCTCCTGGACCGCGAAAGAGCACCTCCAGCGACGCGGGAGGGCGGCATTCAGCTTTCACTGAATGACGAAATATCTGACATCAAAAACCGAATCTGGTGCGTTTTGGTAACAGATTGATACATCTGCATCCGCCAGATTTGTCATCCGCCCAAAATTGCCCATTGGTCGGAGTTTTTAACTGGATGGAACATTTTTGGATGTATTGAAACTTTAAATAATTGGATAGTGTCACTATGACATCGCACAATGCCAAGGAGGCTCTAGCGCGAGCACTCTACCCATATGACCTCGGATTTAAGCCATGAAGATTTCAACCAAACTGTTGCTCTCCTTTCTACTGTGCGCAGTCGTCACCCTGGGCGTGGGTTTACTGGGTATCAAGGGTGTGGTTCGCCTCGCCAACGCACTCGAACTGACGTTTTCGAACAATCTGGTTTCCGTGAGCAACACCGCGGCCACCCTCAACGGCCTGGTCGCCCACAACCGGGGCTTATACCGGTTGATGGATGCCAGCCAGGGCGACGTGTCCCAGCAAGACCGCGACCGCGTGCGCCAGGACATCGCCAAAGAACTCACGAACAGCCAGGCTGCCTACAAGATCTACCGCGCCACCCCGTTGGAAGACGACGAACGGGCAGCAGGCGACAAGCTCGACCAGCTGTGGCCCGCTTACATCAGCAGCTCCGAACGCATCATGTCGATGCTCGAAAGCAATCAGCTCGACCAGGCCCGCGCACAGCTCAACAGCACCAACAATGAAATGTTCCGCCAGGCACGCGACTTGATCCGCGTGATGATCGAGTCCAACAACCGCCAGATCAAAGAAGGCTCTATCGCCGCTGATGAGCTGCGCGACAGCGCGTTGACCTGGATGATCAGCGGCATCGTGCTTGCCTTCATTATCGCCATCACCATTGGTGTGTTGATCACCCGCCTGATCACCCGCCCCATCGCCCAGGCCGTGGAGAGCGCACAACGCATTGCCAAAGGTGACCTGACCCAAGCCATCGTCACCGAGCGTACCGATGAAGCCGGGCAACTGCTGATGGCGCTGTCCGATATGCAGGGTGGTTTGAAAAGCACACTGATGGAAATCGCCAACGCTTCTGACCAGTTAGCGTCGGCCGCCGAAGAACTGAGTGCGGTCACCGATGAAAGCAGCCGTGGCCTCACCCGCCAGAATGACGAAATCCAACAAGCCGCCACCGCCGTCAACCAGATGACCGCCGCGGTGGACGAAGTGGCAAGCAACGCCGTGTCCACTTCAGAAGCCTCGCGCCAAGCCACCACCGAAGCCGAAGAGGGCCGTGAGCAAGTGGCCCAGGCCGTGTCCGGCATGGGTTCGATGGTGGTCGAGATCAACGACTCCACCCAATCGGTCGCCGATCTTGCCGGCCAGGTCCGTGAAATCGGCAAGGTGATCGATGTGATCCGCGGCATCGCCGACCAGACCAACCTACTGGCCCTCAACGCGGCCATCGAAGCAGCTCGTGCGGGCGAACAAGGTCGCGGTTTCGCGGTGGTTGCCGATGAAGTCCGCGCCTTGGCTCATCGAACCCAAATCTCCACGGTCGACATCGAAAAAATGATCGGCGAAGTGCAGGTCGGCGCCGATGACGCCGTGGCCGCGATGAACAAGAGCCTGACCTGGGCCAACAACACACAGACCCTGGCTCAGAACGCCGGTGAGGCATTGGAGCGCATCACCGCCAGCGTGGCGAAGATCAATGAGCGCAACCTGGTGATCGCCTCCGCCTCCGAGGAACAGGCGCAAGTGGCCCGTGAAGTGGACCGCAACCTGCTCAACATCCAGGACCTGTCGACCCAGACCGCCGCCGGCGCCCACCAGACCAACGCCTCCAGCCAGGACCTGTCACGCCTGGCCACCTCGTTCAATGTGCTGGTCAGCAAGTTCCAGCTCTAAGTAGCCTGCCGTGGGTTGGCGCTGTATCGTGCAAGGCCAAGCGAACCTTGCCCGATCAGCCCACTCCATGACCACGCCAACCCTATGCCCCGCCTGCGGCGCCCGCAACGATTGCACCCTGGCCGACCCACGCACGGCCGACCAGGCCTGCTGGTGCTACAGCGTCACCATCGACCCCGCCGTACTTGAAGCGCTGCCGGATGAACTGCGCAACAAAGCCTGCCTCTGCCCGCGCTGCGCCCAAGTCGATGAACAGTTGCGTCGCCGCGATGCGAGTTGACCGTTTCCTCAGCAACCTAGCGCAGTTCAATCGCAAGCAGGTGCGTCTGCTATTGGTAGAACGGCGCGTGAGCGTCGATGGGGTGATCGTCAGCGACCCTCACCATGACGTACGGGAATTCAGCCGCGTGTGCGTTGACGACAACGTGCTACAGGCGGGCAAACCGGCGCGTTATTTCATGCTGCACAAGCCCCAGGGGTGTGTGAGTGCGACCTCAGACCCGCAACACCCCACGGTGCTGGGCCTGCTGCATGAGCCGGACAAAGCGGATTTACATATCGCAGGCCGTTTGGATTTCAACACCACCGGCCTGATGTTGATCACCAATGACGGCCAGTGGTCGCGCCGCTTGACGCAACCGACGACCAAGTTGCCCAAGGTCTATCTCGTTGCCACTGAACAGGCCATCGGCGCCGAGTACGCGACCACGTTCGCGGCGGGCCTGTATTTTGCGTTTGAGGACCTCACCACCCAGCCAGCCGAATTGGAGCTGCTGGGGCCGACGACCGCGCGGCTGAGCATCATCGAGGGCCGCTATCACCAGGTGAAGCGCATGTTCGGGCACTTCAATAACAAGGTGATCAGCTTGCATCGCGAACGTATGGGACCGCTTGAGTTGGATGCTGCACTGGCGCCGGGCGAATATCGGCCGTTGACGCTTCAGGAAATCCTCCAGGTCTGATGACCGTTCAGCCGGTGATGGCAAAAACCCATTTATAGGCCTTGCGACATCCCGAGTCTGTGCTTGAATCAAGCTCACCAGTTTAAATATGACTGGCGAGTCGCCTATAACCTCCAAGAAACACCTTGCCCACGCCCGCGCTTTATTCCACGGGCCTTCCAGGCAAACAGCCCGCCATAACAACACCCGTCGGCCAGCCGTCACCGGACCGACATGGGCCTTCATTTTTCAGGCGTATGCCTACCTGTCACAAAGCTCGTGCAGAGTTATCTGCGCGCCCTACCCGCTTGCCAGGAGTCTTACGACATGAGGCCAGAAATCGCTGTGTTGGATATACAGGGTCAGTATCGGGTTTACACGGAGTTCTATCGCGCGGACGAGGCTGAAAAGACCATCATTCTGGTCAACGGCTCAATGGCCACCACGGCATCCTTCGCCCAAACCGTGAAAAGCCTGCACCCGCAGTTCAACGTGGTTTTGTACGACCAGCCCTACGCCGGCCGTTCAAAAATCCATAACCGTCATGAGCAGATGCTGACGAAAGAAGTCGAAGGCCAGATCCTCCTGGAACTCATCGACCACTTTGCCGCCGAGCATGTGCTGTCGTTTTCCTGGGGCGGCGCCGCCACCCTCGTCGCCCTCGCCCAGCGCCCTCGCCGCGTGGAAAAGGCCGTGATCAGCTCGTTCTCCCCGGTGATCAACGCACCCATGCGCGACTATCTGGAGCGGGGTGTCGACTACCTCGGCAACCTTGACCGCGACCGCGTCGGCCACCTTGTTAACAGCACCATCGGCAAACACCTGCCATCGCTGTTCAAGCGTTTCAACTACAAACACGTCAGCAGCCTGGCCGAACACGAATACGGGCAGATGCACTTTCACATCAGCCAAGTGCTCACCAGCGACCGACTGTGCTACCTCAAGGCCGCCAAGGCGATCGATATTCCGGTGCTGTTCCTGAACGGCGAATGGGATGAATACACCAGCGCTCAGGACGCCAGGCAGTTTGGCAACTACGTGGCCAACAGCAGCTTCAGCACTATCCAGGCGACGGGGCATTTTCTGGACATGGAGCATAAGGCAGCGTGCAAGGATAGCCGGGAGGCGGTGGTGGGCTTTTTGAAACCGGAGCGGCAGGTCAGCCGATTGCGTTATCACCAAGGTCAGGCACAGCATGCATTTGCGATTTGAAATGATGATTCATGGCCTGGCTCGTTGTGGCGAAGGATCAGCCGCCTTCGCCGCAACCTGCACATTTTCAAAGAAAAACTTCAAATCCATGTGAACATCTGGTACAAAGTCAGCCGCTCTGAGCGGGTATAGTTTAATGGTAGAACAGTAGCTTCCCAAGCTTCCGACGAGGGTTCGATTCCCTCTACCCGCTCCACTCAGACATAGCACCCACGCCACTATCGTTTTGGCGGGGGATGCCCAAGAAACCGGCCCTTTGAGGCCGGTTTTTTTTATGCCCAGGATTTTCTCGTCCGCAAACCTGTACAAATACAAAATTCTGTACAACTATCAACGCTGGAGCGCTGGCACCACGCCTCGCACGATCAAGGAGCCGCGCAATGACGCGTCTGCTGGTTTCACTGTTGCTGGCGTTGAGCTTGGCGAGTTGCAGCCATGTGGAGGTCGATCACTACGCCGACCAGAAACCACAGCTGGACCTTGAGCGCTTCTTCAGCAAACCCGTCAAGGCCTGGGGCATCTTTGAGAAACGCTCGGGCGAAGTCGCCAAGCGTTTTGAAGTGGATATCGCCAGCCATCGCGAGGGCGACAAATTAATTCTCGACGAAAAATTCCTGTACAGCGACGGCACTCGCCAGCGCCGTGTGTGGACCCTTACGCCCGATGGCCCGGGACGCTGGCGCGGACGGGCCGGTGATGTGGTCGGCGAGGCCATCGGCGAGGTCGCCGGGAACGCGTTGCGTTGGCGCTACCGGCTCAACCTCCCGGTGGAGGGCTCGGTATACGAGGTGAGCTTTGACGATTGGATGTACCTGATGGACGAGGACACGATGATCAACCGGTCGAGCATGACCAAGTTCGGCGTGGAATGGGGCCAGGTCACGTTGTTCTTTCGTCGCCAATAACCCCCAAAGGTAGGGTGAACCATGAATGTACAAAAGCTGACCCAACTGGCCGAGAAAGGTGAAATACGTAGTTTGGAGTTGCTGTCCCTGGAGGGCGGTTTCTATATCGCTCGTGTGAAACTGGATCAGGTCGACATCACATTACTGGACGATAACGGCAAGACACTGCGGCTGCGGTCCAGCACGCATTTGCGCGACCTGTTGCAGGGTGTTCCGCCATTTCCCTGTGTGCTGGTGCAACAGTGCGCCCATGACGAAATGTGTGGCATCCGTGAGGGCGCTATCGGGGCGTTGCGCATTCCATTTTCGCTGGGTGCAACCCTTTAAGATCGTTGCGTGTTTGGCTCTCGTCCCGCTTGGCGTGAGCGCTGCACTCAGTAATCAACGCCCCTCTACGGCTGCCTGGCAACTTTACGACGGCAGACCTCGCACAGGTTCGCAGGGTCGCCAACCTGTCAGCGCGATCAACAAGGTCAGCAGTTGGAACACGATGATCAGCACCACACAACCCGTCCAGCCCCATCGTTCCCAAATCAGCGCTGGGACAATCGCACCGCAACTGCCCCCCAAGTAGTAACACGTGAGGTATACGCCGACGGCACCCGCCTTGTTGTCGCGCGCCGTCGCGGTGGTGAAGGCATTGGCCGCGGCCTGGGCGAGGAACACGCCAGTGGAACTGAGGGCCAGGCCCGTCACGATGCACCACAGAGAGGGCACCAGCGTCAGGGCCGATCCACTGACGCCAAGTACGGCAGCGACCGTCAGCAATTGGGCATGTGGACGCGCCTTGCTCAGGCGGCCGGCGATAGGAATCACAATCAGCGCCAGCAAAAACACCATGTACAGCGTCCCCAAGGCCGCAGACCCAAGGTTGAACGGCGGTAAGCCGAGGTACAAACCTGCGTAGGTAAACGCCGCCACCTGGGAAAACAACACGCAAAAGCCTACGGCGTACGCAGCCAATAACGGTTTGCGAAAAACACTCGTAAAGGAAGCCCTGCCCTGCTCCACTCGCGCACGATTGGCGGGCAACAGAAACTGGATAAACCCGCCGACCATCAGGCTCAACACCGCCAGTAACTCAAAGGCTTCACGCCAGCCTACATATTCAGTCATCACCCCCGTGACAAAACGCCCGGCAAACCCGCCCAACACCGTGCCCGCGACATAAAGGCTGGTGACTTCGGTGACGTTGCCACCGCGCCAACGGTCGCCGATGTAGGCCACGCTGGTGGCAAACACCACGGGTATCACCATGCCCTCCACGAAGCGCCACACCAGCACTTCAGCAAAGCTGTCGGCATAGGCGGTCATGAGTGTCGGCCCCGCCAGCAGCAACGCGGCCACGCAGATCACCGTGCGTTGCTCGAAACGCCCGGTCACACGGCTGACAAACGGTGCAGTTATTGCCACGGCCAAAGTAGTCACGGTGATGCTCCAACCCGCTGCGTTGGCGCTGAGATGAAACTGCGCGGCAAAGGTCTGGAGGATGCTCTGGGTCGCATACAGGTTAAGAAATGCCGCACAGCCACACAGGAACAGGGCAAGGCGGGCACAATGCAGACGCGGCTTCATGAAACCTCTCGTTTTATTTTGAAAGGTCTTTATAGAATGGCCGGCAGGTCTGGAACCAATACCGAATTCAGACCGATTGATACCCAAGGATCAGGATGCTCGACCTACGCAAGCTGCGTTACTTTCTGACGGTCGCTGAAGAATTGCACTTCGGCCGTGCAGCCATTCGCCTGCACCTCGCGCAACCACCGCTGACCCGGCAGATTTCAGCGTTGGAAGCGCAGTTGGGTTTCAAACTGTTTGACCGCACCAGCCGCACCGTGACGCTCACCGCCCAAGGCCGGTCGTTCCTGCCCTACGCACGCGGGGTGTTGGAACAGGTGGACTTGGCCCAAGCGATCGCAGACAAATTGGCTGCGGGTACCGCCGGACAACTGTCCGTCGGTTATGCCAGCTCAATCGCCCTGTCAGATCTTTTCAGCCAAGCGATCCAGTCTTTTGCCCGGCAATTTCCGGATGTGCAGCTGACGCTGGTCGAAAGTGCCTCCGGCAGCCTGTGTGCTCAGGTAGCGGATGGGCGGCTGGATATCGGGTTGAGCCGCATGGTGCCGCAACGTCCAGAAGTGCAGGCGCTATCCCTCGCAGAAGAGCGCTTACTGGCGGCGGTGTCCAAAGACAGCCCACTGGCGACTCTGGCCGAGGTCAGCCTGGCGCAGCTCAGTGCCTACCCGTTGATATTATTTCCGGCGGATTATGGCTCGGGGCTTAACCAGTCCATCGAACAGCTTTACCGACACCACGGCGTGCGCCTGCACCTTGGGCCGACTGGGCGGCAGATCACCTCGATCATTGCGCTGGTGGCGGCCGGCCAAGGTGTGGCGTTGGTACCGGAATGCACACAAAGCTTGATGAACAAAGGCGTGACGTACAGGCCGTTGGTCGAGGGGGATGCTTACGCGCAGTTGTTAGTGTTGACCCCGGCTGAAACAAAAAGCGTGCTGGTGGAGGCCTTCCTCAGCGTGATCGTTGGGATCTCCCATAACCGGTAAAACCTGCGAAAAACCTCGCCACACCTCACAGGATCGCTAGCCTGATGTCAGCAATGACTGACAGCGGCAATTAACGAGTGTCCCGACAATCCCGGTTGGTCGGCCAGAAATGCGGAACCACAGCCATGCTTGAACCTGGACAAGCCACACCAAAGCCCCTATTGCGCCAAATACTCGGCTGGGTGCTTGTATTACCCCTGCTGATCTCGTTTGTACGGTTGCCATTCCCTCTAGGACTGGTGCTGGCACTGGGCGTCATGGCCGGATCGGTCTACGGCTTACGGCTAGCCCATCGTCATGCAACCCGACGAGTCACCCTGTTCGCCTTGATCGTCACCCTGCTGAATGGCATCTCATTGATCGCAATGGGGACAGCTTCACTGCTTAAAGCCGTGTTTTATCTTGTGTGGCTCTACGCGTATCCGCATTACGCCAACTGGGTGTACTGGAATTTCTAAGCACTGAAGAATTCGATCGCAAGAAACGTAGTTTCCAGTGCAGCGCAGGGAGCTACAGTCTCGATCACGTATCGACACGGCCTGACGAGGACCTCAACCATGCCCTACGAATACAAGCTCATGCCCTCCCCCGTCGGCCAACTCACCCTGGTGGCGCGCAATGGCAAGCTAAGCGCCATCCTTTGGGAGACAGAACGCGCCAACCGCGTGCGCCTGGGGGAGTTGCACGAGGCCAACCAGAATCCGGTGCTGCTGGAGACCGAGCGCCAGTTGCAGGAGTACTTCGCCGGCACGCGCAGCACCTTCGAGCTGGAACTGGATTTCAACGGCACCGCGTTCCAAAAGCAGGTCTGGCAGGCGTTGCTCACCATTCCTTTCGGCGAAACCCGCAGTTACAGCCAGATCGCCCGGCAGATCGGCAACCCCAAAGCCGTGCGCGCCGTCGGCGCTGCGAATGGGCGAAACCCGATTTCGATCGTTGCCCCATGCCATCGGGTCATTGGTGCGGCGGGCAGCCTGACCGGATTTGCCGGTGGACTGGAAGCCAAACACTACTTGCTCACGCTGGAAGGCACCGACCAGGCCCAATTGGCGTTCTAGGATTACGCGACAAAATCGTACACATGTGTTCAGGCGCACAATTGTAAAAAGAAATTTCAGCGAGCCACTGCGGTCCATCATTTCATCGCCATCTCAATAAGGAACCCGGTCATGAAATTCTCCGCAGTCTCGCAATCCCTGTCTCGCTGGGCTGGCAGCCCGCGCACGTTCTACGCAGCGGTGGCGTTGATCTTGGCATGGAGCCTGAGCGGGCCGTACTTTCACTACAACGACACCTGGCAACTGATCATCAACACTTCGACCACGATCATCACCTTCCTGATGGTGTTTCTGATCCAAAACACACAAAACCGCGACAACGACATCCTGCATATCAAGATCGACGAGTTGCTGCGCGTGTCCAAGGATGCGCAGAACGCCGTACTCAGCCTGGACGGCCTGGACCGCAAAGAGCTGGAAAAACTGCGCCAGGAATACCGCAGCATTGGCAATACCGGCACCGTCAACCTGAACAGCAGTTGCGGCCACGCCGCCGACGACGCGGCGCCCGCCAAAACCGATCTGAATCAGGCATAAAAAAACGGCGGTTGGAGAAGATCCAACCGCCGTTTTTCAATTCAGGTAACGGCTTCAACCGTCGCCTTGATGACCTTTACCGTAGGTGGACGCCAAGGCTCGGGCCTTCTGCAGGCGCTCCTCCAATTTGGGCAGTGTCTCATCCACCAACGCTTTTATTTCCGGCACATCCGACGCAGCGCCTTCCTTCTTGAACAGCGCGATGGCGTCTTCGTTTTCCTTCACGTGCTGCGCGGTGTAAGCGGCATCGAACGAGTCACCGTCCTTGAGTTCGGGCATCAGGGTTTCAGCTTTGTCGACGATTTTTTCGCGGGGCGCCACTGGCAGGTCAAGCTTCTTGGCGATAGCCGCCAAGTGCTGGTTGGCCAAGGTGCGCTCGTTGATCACCTCGATGGTGTAGTCCTTGATTTCCTGGGACGAGGTTTTCGCGTGTGCCATGCGGCTGGTCTCGATATCGGCCATGCCTTTGGCAGAAGCCTGCTCGATGAATTCAGCAGGCGACTGGGCGAAAGCATTGCTGGCGCCGAGGCCCAGCAGCATCGCGAAACTGGCGGTGCGTAACCGGATAGCCATGCGGCTCATGATGGGTTCCTCCAGGGCAAAAATAAGTACGGGGAACACACCCCGCCCTGAATTCGAATTTTCAGGGCGGTAAAGGTTTAGAAAAAACTCGCCGGTGCGACGAACGGTCGTCGGCGCATCAAGCCGATTTGCTGGCAAACAGGCCCGGTAACGCATGGGCCAGGGCATTGATGGCGAAGCCGATAAACATCACGCCACAGAGCCTGGTGATGAGGATTTCATGGCGCTGATACACCGTGCGTACGCGCTGGGCGCCGACCACGCCGATCAGGATTGCGTAGGCCAACACACCACCGACGAAGCTCAGGAAGATCAACGCCGGCAGCATCGACCAGGTCAGCAATTCGGCACGGCTGGACAGCAACGCCGTAAACGTCGCCACCGCGACTGGATACGCCTTGGGGTTGGTCAAGCCGAACACAATGCCGTGCCAGAACGGATGCCGCGCGGCGCCCTGAGGGGCATCACTGCTGCGACGCTGGGTGCGGATGGCCCGCCAGCCAAGCCAGAACAGATACAGGCCACTGAGCACGCCGAGCACATCGAACGCGCTGCTGCCGACTTCCCGCGCGCCCACAATCGCGACCAACGCCGTACTGCACCACAGCACATCGCCGAGCAAGTGCCCACACAGAAACCCCGCCCCGGCACGACGGCCGCGGGCGGCGCCGATGCCAAACACTGCCAAGACTCCGGGGCCAGGCGTAATACCGTAGATAAAACCCGACGCGAGGACGGCGAGCAGCAGGGATAGGGTCATGGGCGTGACTCAAACAAAGCGTGGGAAGGTGGAGCGATTCTGCACGTTCCTACGCTAAGGGTAAAACCTCATTCCCGAATAGGGTTTGTCGCGGCAAGCCAACAGACGCGAAGCCAGGTCGCCGACATGGGCTTCGAGCTTATGACCATCGGGATCAAGGAAATAGAACGAGGCGCCTTCGCTTCGGTTATCGCGCCACTCCTGCACCTCGGCGGCGCGCAGACGCGAAACCAGCGCAGCGAACTCACTCGTTCCGACGGTGAACGCATAGTGGGTGTAATCGGCACCTGGCTTCGACTCACGTAGCGGATCAAGCGACAGGCATAGCCATAGACCCGGCAATGACAAATAGGCGCCGCTGTCCCAAGTGGCGTCGAGCTTGAGCTGCAACAGCTCATGGTAAAAAGTGACGCTACGACTCAAGTCGGTGATGGCCAGGGTCAAGTGATTGAAGCCTGAGAGCATGTCTTTTTCCTGTTATCTGCGGCCTTCGGACAACATACCCTGCACCTGCCCAATCAACCACTGCAACCCAGAATCCCCTCCCCGTCGCGCATGCCACGCCAGCTCGAAGGCAAACGAGGGAATATGAAATGGCGGCGCCACGGCGACCAGATGCTGGTGATCAATATTCAGCAAGCCTCGCGACGATACGGTCAGGATCAAGTCCGTGCCCTCAATCAACTGCGGCGCCACGCCCCAGTGCGGCAGGCTGATCGCCACATGCCGCCGCTGACGAATCGCCGTCAGCGCTCGTTCGATTTCCGGCGTCCCGCTGCCGCGCATTTCCAGCAGCACATGGGGGCGCGAGAGGTAGGTGGGCAGGTCGAGAGAGCCGTCATGCGGCAGGCTGCTACGGTCCACCAGACAGGTGTAATGCTCGTCGAACAAGGGCGTAGTACGCAGTTCAGCAGGCATATCGGGGAACACGCCAGCGGCCAGGTCAAGGTCGCCATTGAGCACGCCGTCAACCATGCCTTCGCGGCTGGTCTGGATGATTTGCAGGTCGATGCCCGGTGCTTCACGGCGCAGTACACGAACCAACCTCGGTAAGAAAATCGCCGCGCTGTAGTCCGACATCGCCACACGAAAACGACGCTTCGCCGATGCCGGATCAAAGCGATTCGGCGCCAGTAGCGCCTGCACCTGCGCCAACGCTTCGGCCAGCGGTGCCGCCAATTCCAACGCACGGGCGGTGGGCACCAGCGTGCCGCCCTGACGCACCAGCAACGGATCACCCAGCACATCCCGCAACCGCGCCAGCGCATGGCTGACCGCCGGCTGGCTCAGGTGCACGCGCTCGGCGGCGCGGGTGACGTGTTGCTCACTGAGCAAGGCGTCGAGGATCACCAACAGGTTGAGGTCAATACGGCGCAGATCATTCATCAGCTGCATATCCAGCATAATAATTTGGAATTTAAATTAGATCGACGAATGACCTAGAGTCCAGCAAAACCTCTGGGAGATCCAACATGACAACGTTGCAGTGGGCAGGTTTATTGGCGCTAGCGGTAATCGCCGGGGCGGTGGTGCCGTTTCAGAGTGCAATCAATGCCAACCTTGGGCGCGGGCTCGGCCACCCGCTGTGGGCCACCCTGGCGTCACTGCTGGTGAGCATGATGGTGTTGCTGCCGGTGATCGTGGCGCTGCGTCTGCCGCTGCCCAGCCTCACGTTTATCGTCAAGGCGCCGCTGTGGATGTGGGCCGGTGGCGCGTTTGGTGTGTGCTTTATCGCGCTGGCGTTGATGCTGCTGCCCAAGCTGGGTGCGTCGGGGTTTATCGCCCTGGCGTTGGCGGGACAGATGCTTGCATCACTGCTGCTTGATCACTTTGGGTTGTTCGGTCTGGTGGAGCGTCAACTGACAACGCCACGGGTGCTTGGGGCGTTGTTGTTGATGGGCGGTGTGGCGCTGATTCAGTTTGGCAACACGTCCGCACGCGCACTGGCAACAGCGAGCTGATCAGCCTTTGGCATCGATTTCGTTGATGTCATCCGGTGCGCAAGGCAACTCACAGTTGTGCGCGGCCACAGCATCAGCAGCGCTCAGCCGCCAGGCGATTGATCTCGCCCTGCTCCACCACCGGTTGCGGCGCGCCATGGCGCACCGCTTGCAACATGGCTCGGCCGACAGTTTCCGTACTCACCACCCAGCCCGGCTTAACCCGACGCACCAACGAAAGCACTGGCCCGAGCACGGAGTAAAACGCTTGATACAGCGGCGTCTTAGAGCGCACACCGTGCAGCGGCTGAATGATCCCCGGCCGAAACAGGTACACCGCCTTGAACGGCAATCGCAGCAACGCGTTCTCGGTCTTGCCTTTGACCCGCGCCCACATCGAATGGCCCGCCTCGGAGCTGTCGGTGCCAGCGCCGGACACGTAGATAAACGTCATCTGTGGATTGAGCCGCGCCAAGGTGCTGGCAGCTACGAGCGTCAGGTCATAGGTGAGGTGGGTGTACGTGGTTTCATTCATGCCGGCCGACGACACGCCGAGGCAGAAGAAGCAGGCATCAAAGCCTTGCAGCAGGTTTTCCAGGGGTTGGAAATCCAGCATGTCGCTGTGCAATACCTGATGCAGCTTGCCGTGTTCCTGGGTCAGGGGCGTGCGGCCAACGGCGACGATTTCCTGGACATCGGCAGCCAACAGGCATTCACGCAGAACGCCTTGGCCAACCATGCCGGTGGCTCCGAATAACAGAACTCTCATAAGGTGACCTCAGCGGCAAGCCGCAAGCTTCATGCTCAAGTTGAATGCATCCAACCTGTAGCTTAACGCTTGCAGCTTGAGGCTGCCCCACTCAAAACGCGCTGCGAAAGATCTCCTCGATCTGACGCTGATCCGCGCGCCGTGGGTTGGTCAGGCCGCACGCATCCTTCAACGCATTGGTCGCCAGCAGCGGAATATCCTGCAACTTGGCACCCAGCTCACGCAGGCCCGCCGGAATTTCAACGTCCTGGGCCAGGCTACGAATGGCGGCGATGGCAGCTTGGGCGCCCTCTTCATCGGTGATGCCCTTGATGTCTGCCCCCAGCGCTCGGCCTACATCGCTCAAGCGTTTGGCACTTACGCTGGCGTTGAAGCTTTGCACATGGGGCAGCAGCACCGCGTTGCACACGCCGTGGGGCAGGTCGTAGAACCCGCCCAGCTGGTGAGCCATGGCGTGCACAAAACCCAGGGACGCGTTGTTGAACGCCATGCCGGCGAGGAACTGCGCGTAAGCCATGTTTTCCCGCGCGACCTTGTCACTGCCATCACGGACAGCCAGGCGCAGGTTGGCGCTGATCAGTTCGATGGCCTTGATCGCGCAGGCGTCAGTGATCGGCGTGGCGGCGGTGGAGACATAGGCTTCGATGGCGTGAGTCAGGGCGTCCATGCCGGTGGCGGCGGTGAGCCCCTTAGGCATGCCAACCATCAGCGATGGGTCGTTGACCGACAGCAGTGGCGTGACGTTGCGGTCAACGATGGCCATTTTCACGTGACGGGTTTCGTCGGTGATGATGCAGAAGCGGGTCATCTCGCTGGCCGTGCCGGCAGTGGTGTTGATGGCTACCAGCGGCAGTTGCGGCTTGGCCGATTGGTCCACGCCTTCGTAGTCGCCGATATGCCCGCCGTTGGTGGCGCACAGGGCGATGCCCTTGGCGCAGTCATGGGGCGAGCCGCCGCCCAGCGACACCACAAAATCACACGCACTTTGCTGCAACAGCGCCAGGCCTTTCTCGACGTTTTCCACATTGGGGTTGGGTTTGGCACCGTCATAGATCACCGAGTCGATGTCTTGCATCGCCAGTTTCTCGGCGATCATGCTGGCGACGCCCGCCTTGGCCAGACCGGCGTCGGTGACAATCAGCGCCTTGCGAAAACCGTAGTTGCGGATGGCGTTCATGGCTTCGTCGAGGCAGTCGGTGCCCATGATGTTGACGGCTGGGATGAAGAAGGTGCTGCTCATGGCGAATCCTCGGATAACGTTTCTGCCTCTAGCATCGGCCTCAGTTGTCTGCGGCATCTTGATCAGGATCAACGTCAGCTCGTGATAAAGTCACCGCCCAGCCGATTTCGAGTAGCCCGCCGCAATGAAGGATTTCCAGGATATTGACGCCCACCTTGAAGACTGGAGTGCCCTGCGCAGCACCATCGACTTCACTGGGATTCTGATCGGCAACGGCGCGAGCCGTACGGTTTGGGAAGACTTTGCCTACGACTCGCTGTTCGAAAACGCCCGCACCGTCGAAGAAAAACCCCTCAGCCCATCCGAACTCAGTGTGTTCGACGCCCTGCAAACCCGCAGTTTCGAACAAGCACTGGGCGCGCTGAAAACCACCAGCCGGGTCAACAAGGCCCTGGCGGTCAGCTCGGCGGCGCCGCGTAATCGCTACTACGCGATCAAGGAAGCATTGATCAACACCATCCACGCCGTGCATATCCCGTGGCGCTTGGTGAAGCCATCGACACTGGCGACGATCAACGCGGAACTGGCCGGTTACTCCACCGTATTCACCAGCAACTATGACCTGCTCAACTATTGGGCGATCCTGCACACGCCGGGCATCGACGATCTGTTCCGCAGCGCCGACGCCAGCTTCGACCTGCGCAACACCCGCACCGACGCCACACGCATCCTGTACCTGCACGGCGGCTTGCACCTGGTGCGAAACCTCGACGGCACCGCACGCAAATTACCCACGACTGACAGCACCTTGCTCAGCAGCTTTGCCATCAACAACACGATCAAGACCCTGGACGATGTGCCGCTGTTTGTCAGCGAAGGCACCGTGCAGGAGAAGCTCAAGACCATCCGCAGTTCGGACTACCTGTCGTTCTGCTATGAGCAGTTGCTGACCTATGAAGGCGCGCTGTGCATCTTTGGGCACGGCCTTGGGCCTCAGGATCAGCACTTGGTGGATGCCATTCGCCACGCCAATTTGAGCACCCTGGCGATCTCGGTGTCGGGGCGCAGTGACGGGTTTATTCGCCAGCAGAAGCGGCGGTATTCGGAGTTATTTGACGGCAGCGGCGTGGAGCTGAAGTTTTTTGCGGCGCGCACGCATCCACTGGGTGATCCAGCACTCTCAGTACCTGTGGAACGCTGATCACGCCCGCCTTATCAAACTTAAATAAGTTACTGACTTTAAAGGCTTAAATACCAACCCTTAAGTCTAGAGTCCTGCATGAGTCATTTCAGTCGAGCGCCTTCTTGTAGCGAGCGGGCTTGTCCCGCGTAGGGCTGCGCACCAGCCCCAAAACCAGGCGCAGAGGAGCGGCGGATACACCGCATCCGTCTTCATCAGGGAGCGCTTCGCCCCCCAACGCGGGATAAGCCCGACCCGTTGTCGTCCGATACCTTTCGAGGGTTCTATGGCGGGGCTACCGCGCACCTGATGCAGACACCTCGGTGTGTCAGTGACCGCGACATGATGCAATCGCAGGCAAGCCCGCGCCCACACAAGATCAACTGTACGGATAAATCCGTATCCAGCTGTAGGCCCGCGTTCGACGGGGGTTGTGGCTATATGGGCTTTCCTTGAAGCCTCTAGATTTCGGTTGCCCCCATGAGCTCGCGCGAAAACACCGGCATGGCCCTCGGCCTGCTGGGCGTCATCATCTTCAGCCTGACCCTGCCCTTCACCCGTATCGTGGTGCAGGAAATCCACCCGTTGCTCAATGGCCTGGGCCGAGCGTTGTTCGCGGCGGTACCGGCGGCGGCGCTGTTGCTGTGGCGCCGTGAGCGCTGGCCGACCTGGCGCCAGGTGCGGGGTTTGTGCCTGGTGATCGCCGGGGTCATTCTCGGTTTCCCGGTGCTGTCGGCGTGGGCCATGCAAACCTTGCCGGCGTCCCATGGTGCGCTGGTCAACGGTCTGCAACCGCTTTGCGTGGCGCTGTATGCAGCATGGCTGTCCCATGAACGGCCGTCGAAAGCCTTCTGGGCCTGCGCCGCATTGGGCAGTGCGTTGGTATTGAGTTATGCGTTGATCACCGGCGCCGGAAGCATCCAGGCGGGGGATCTCTTGATGCTCGGCGCGATTGCCGTGGGCGGTTTGGGTTATGCCGAGGGCGGTCGATTGGCCAAGGAGATGGGCGGCTGGCAGGTGATCTGTTGGGCGCTGGTGCTGTCAACGCCGGTGCTGATCGGGCCGGTGTGGTACTTGGCGGCGCAGCATCAAGGTGCGATTTCCATGCGTACCTGGTGGGCGTTTGGGTATGTGTCGCTGTTCTCGCAGTTCCTGGGGTTCTTTGCCTGGTACGCCGGGTTGGCCATGGGCGGCATTGCACGGGTCAGCCAGATCCAGCTGTTGCAGATCTTCTTCACCATCGCGTTTTCGGCGTTGTTCTTTGGGGAACATATCGAGCCAATTACATGGGTGTTTGCGTGCGGGGTGATTGTGACGGTAATGCTGGGGCGCAAGACGGCGGTGCAACCTGCGCCAGTCCCCAAGCCAAGTGCAGTCTAAATGTGGAAGGGGGCAAGTCCCCTCCCACATTTGAGCAGTGTTCAGGCCAGGTAGCCATCCGCGCGCAGCAGGGTTTCCAGGCAGTGTTCGGTGATGTGGTAGAACGCCTTGAGCTCCTGAATCTTCTCCAGCAACTGCGTATTGTCCACCGGCTCGTTACGCTTGACCGCGAGGATCATCTTGTTCTTGTTGGTGTGCTCCAACGAGATGAACTCGAACACTTTCGTCTCGTATCCACAGGCTTCGAGAAACAATGCTCGCAAACTGTCGGTAACCATTTCCGCCTGCTGGCCCAAGTGCAAACCGTATTGCAGCATCGGTTTGAGCAGCACCGGGCTCTGGATCTGCAGGCGGATCTGCTTATGGCAGCACGGCGAACACATGATGATCGACGCGCCGGAGCGGATACCGGTGTGGATCGCATAGTCGGTGGCGATATCGCAGGCATGCAGGGCGATCATCACGTCCAGCTCGCTCGGCGCCACGCTGCGTACGTCGCCGCATTTGAACACCAGACCCGGGTGTTCCAGGCGCGCAGCGGCGGTGTTGCACAGGGTCACCATGTCTTCGCGCAATTCAACGCCGGTAACTTCGCCTTCGGCCTTGAGGGTGTTGCGCAGGTAGTCGTGGATCGCAAACGTGAGGTAGCCCTTGCCCGAACCAAAGTCGGCGACACGCACCGGTTGATCCAGCTTCAGCGGTGACGAGGTCAGTGCATGGCTGAACACTTCGATGAACTTGTTGATCTGCTTCCACTTGCGCGACATCGACGGGATCAGCGCCTGCTTGGCGTCGGTCACGCCCAGGTCGGCGAGGAACGGCCGGCTCAGGTCGAGGAAGCGATTCTTCTCACGGTTATGCTCCGCCGAAGGTGCTTCGCGCAGTTGCTGCGGCTTGCTTTTGAACAGCGAGCTTTTGTTCTTCTTGCTGTATTCCAACTGGGCTTCGTCGGTCAGCGACAGCAAGTGCGCATTCTTGAACGACGCCGGCAGCAGCTCGGCAATCGCCGCCACGCCGTCGGCCAGCGGCAAGTTCTTGGTGATGTCACGGGTCTTGTAGCGGTAGACGAAGGACAGGCATGGCTGCTCCTTGACGGTCACCACCTTGATGATCAGCCGCTGAAGCTCGGCTTCGTCACCAACGTACTTGGCCAGCACCAGCTTGATAAAGGCGTTCTGCGCAAGGCTTGTGCTCAACAGTTCGATGAACTGGGCGTGGTGATCCGGCGCAGGGCGGACAGGTTGAGCGGTGACGGACATGAACAAAAACGCCTCGGGCTGGGAATGCCGGGCATTTTAGGGGGGATAGTCCACCAGGGCACGGAGTTATTTGACCAGTGGTCACCGCAGACTCAAATGTGGGAGGGGGCTTGCCCCCGATAGCCGTGGATCAGTTTGAACATCGTTGACTGACACTCTGCAATCGGGGGCAAGCCCCCTCCCACATTTTCAGCCAGTGGTGGCGGGGCTATTCCAGTACGACCAGCCGGTTTGGCAGTTCATTGCGGGTCTGCGTTACCGGCACATGCACCTTCAGCAATTCACCGCATGCATCGATACACGCAATAAACCCAGCCAGCGTCTGCCCCTGTTTCACCTGCTGGGTAAACGCCCTGACGATCCCATCCCAATGACTGTCATCCAGGCGGCTGGAGATGCCATCGTCCACCAGGATTTCCACATAACGCTCCGCCTCGCTGACAAAAATCAGCACCCCGGTACTGCCCAGCGTGTGGTGCAGGTTCTGCTCCAGAAACTGCCGGCGCGCCAGGTTGGAAGCGCGCCAGTGCCGCACGGAGCGCGGGATCAAGCGGGTCGTGACCTTGGGCAAGCGGAACACCAGGCACAACACGATGAACGTCGCCCATTGCGCCAGCAGCAAGGTGTACATGGTCAGGTAGCCGGACAGGTAATGCACCACACCCGGCACCACCAAGGCGATCAAGCTGGCCCACAACAAGGGGATGTAGGCGTAATCGTCGGCACGCGCGGCCAGCACGGTGACCAACTCGGCGTCGGTCTGTTGCTCGACCCGGGCAATCGCCTCAGCGACTTGGCGTTGCTCGTGTTCAGTCAGTAATGCCATGGTTGTACATGCTCTTTTCTAGTTATTGTCATCACCAGCCACCTGAAGC
>NZ_JAAOWU010000014.1 GCF_013778505.1 Pseudomonas sivasensis
TTCAACTTCCTTTTGGCTTCGATGAACTGAAGCAACTTACTGCCGAAAACTGCGCAACTCATTGTTTACCAAGGAGTTTTCCGTTTCGACTGCGCCGGAAGTGGGGCGAATTATAGGCTCCCAGAATCTCACGTCAACCTTTTAATTTGCTATACCTATCAATTGGCTATGATTGATTAAAAAATGGTCAACCGAGCGCATTATATATAGAACAGAACATCTAGATGACACCTGCCCCCCTTAAAGCAGCCACATTCGCAGCCCCCAACCCGAGCACACGCTGTAGTACCTGAGCTGTATGCTCACCCAACAGCGGAGGCGCACTGCGGTACTCCACAGGCGTCTTGGACAACCGAATGGGGCTGGCAACCTGAGGCACCATCCCCGCCAGCGCATGTGGTAGCTGCATAGCCAACCCACGCGCCTTGACCTGCGGATCAGCAAACACCTGCGCCAAATCATTGATCGGCCCACAAGGCACACCCACCCGCTCCAGCCGCGACACCCACTCAGCCGTCGTTTTGAAGACAGTAGCCTGGCGAATCAACGGAATCAGCTCTGCACGGTTAGCCACTCGTACCTTATTAGTAGAGAAGCGCGGATCATCCGCCCACTGCGGCTGACCAGCCACTTCGGCGAACTTGCGAAACTGGCTGTCATTTCCCACCGTCAGAATGAAATCACCATCGGCTGTAGGGAAGTCCTGATAAGGCACGATATTCGGATGAGCGTTACCCAGACGCTTTGGGGACACCCCTGTCGTTAGGTAATTCATCGCCTGATTAGCCAGACACGCCACCTGCACATCAAGCAATGCCATATCGATATGCTGACCACCACCGTCGTGATCGCGATGCGCCAGCGCAGCAAGAATCGCCACCGTCGAGTAGAGCCCAGTAAGGATGTCAGTTAACGCCACCCCAACCTTCACCGGCCCCGCACCCTCATCACCCTCCGGTCGACCGGTCAGACTCATCAGCCCGCCCAGCCCCTGGATCATGAAGTCGTAGCCCGCACGGCCGGCATACGGTCCGGTCTGGCCAAACCCAGTGATGGAGCAATAGATCAACTCCGGATTAACGGCCTTGAGTGACTCATAGTCCAGCCCATATGCCGCCAGGCCACCGACCTTGAAGTTCTCGATCAGGATGTCGGACTTGGCCGCCAGGTCCCGCACCAATTGCTGACCCTCCGGTTGCGTAAAATCGATAGTCACCGACTCTTTATTACGATTAGCGGATAGGTAGTACGCCGCCTCACTGGTGTTCTCGCCATAAGCATCCTTAAGGAAGGGCGGGCCCCAAGCACGCGTATCGTCACCGTTACCGGGACGCTCGACCTTGATCACCTCAGCCCCAAGATCCGCAAGAATCTGTCCGGACCAAGGGCCCGCCAACACTCGCGACAAATCCAGTACCCGCAGATGCGAAAGCGCGCCCATACCGCTCTCCTATTAATAGAACGCCTGAAGACCGGTTTGCGCGCGCCCCAGAATCAAGGCGTGAACGTCATGTGTGCCCTCATAGGTGTTAACCACTTCAAGATTCACCAAATGACGCGCCACCCCGAACTCGTCGGAAATCCCATTGCCACCCAACATGTCCCGCGCCATACGAGCGATATCCAAAGACTTGCCGCACGAGTTGCGCTTCATGATCGACGTAATCTCAACCGCAGCCGTTCCCTCATCCTTCATACGCCCCAGACGCAAGCAACCTTGCAGCGCCAGAGTGATCTCGGTCTGCATATCCGCCAGTTTCTTTTGGATCAGTTGGGTAGCCGCCAATGGACGACCGAACTGCTGACGATCAAGCGTGTATTGGCGAGCGGTGTGCCAGCAGAACTCGGCAGCCCCCAACGCCCCCCAGGAGATGCCATAGCGCGCCGAGTTAAGGCAGGTGAAAGGACCTTTCAAGCCACGCACATCCGGGAAAATGTTCTCTTCCGGCACAAACACGTTGTCCATCACGATCTCACCAGTAATAGAGGCGCGAAGGCCGACCTTGCCGTGAATCGCTGGCGCACTCAGGCCCTTCCAGCCTTTCTCCAAGACAAAACCACGGATATCACCGGCGTCATCCTTACCCCACACTACAAACACGTCTGCAATCGGGCTATTGGTGATCCACATCTTGGCGCCCGTAAGGCTGTAGCCGCCGTCCACTTTGCGCGCACGCGTAATCATCGCGCCTGGATCAGAGCCGTGGTTAGGCTCGGTCAAACCAAAACAGCCAATCCATTCGCCGGAGGCCAGCTTGGGCAAGTACTTCTGCTTTTGCGCTTCGGTGCCGAACTCATTGATAGGCACCATTACCAATGACGACTGAACACTCATCATGGAACGGTAACCGGAGTCGACGCGCTCAACTTCACGCGCAATCAACCCGTAACTGACATAGTTCAAGCCACTGCCACCGTACTGCTCAGGAATCATCGCCCCCAGCAAGCCGGTTTCACCCATTTCACGGAAAATCGCCGGATCTGTTTTTTCATGGCGGAAGGCTTCGAGAACACGGGGCGCCAGCTTGTCCTGGGCAAATTGCTCAGCACTGTCACGCACCATGCGCTCTTCTTCGGTGAGCTGTTGATCCAGCAGTAGCGGATCGATCCAGTTAAAGCTTGCCTTGCCAGCCATGAATAAGTCCTCGCAAAGAAATCAGATGTCGTGGGGGGAGCCTAGGCCGAGCGAGCGGGGAGAGCAAACGAGGTTTCCGCATAGCCTTGTGCTAATTTCTCACTCCGTAACACTCAGAAACTGCGCAAGCGCGCTTTATATGTGAGTACAACGTACATGCGCAGAAAAATACCAAGCACAACCGCCCTCGTCAGTTTTGAAGCGGCCGCACGCCACGAGAGCTTTACCAAGGCTGCGCACGAGCTCTCCATTACCCAGGGTGCCATTTGTCGGCAGATAGCCAGCCTAGAGGAGTTTTTGAGTGTCGAGCTATTTCGGCGATCACGGCGTGGGGTAAAGCTGACGGAAGCAGGTCTGTCCTACAGCCGCAGAGTGGCAACTCAGCTGGATGCCGTGGAACGCGACACCCTGTCAGTCATGGGCCAGCAGGGCGCCAACACTATCGAGTTGGCCGTAGTACCCACCTTTGGTACCCAATGGTTGATCCCTCGCCTCAAGGACTTTCAACGGCAGCACCCAGAGGTGACTGTAAATCTGACCAACCGCACACGCCCCTTTCTGTTCGCCGATACCGACTTCGACGCGGCGATCTACTTCGGCGACGCTGATTGGTCCGGCACCGAGTCCCACCGGCTGCTGGGAGAAAATCCCGTCCCCGTGTGCAGCCCGCGCCTTTTGGGTGACCGCAACCGTTTCACGCCACAGGAGATCGGGGAACTGCCATTGCTTCAGCAGACCACCCGTCCGTACGCCTGGCGCCAATGGTTCAACGCTCAGCAGTTGAACGTCCCGCGCGACATGACAGGCCCGCGTTACGAGCTATTCTCGATGCTGTCCCAAGCAGCCATGCACGACATGGGCATTGCGCTGATCCCACCGTTCCTGATCCAGCGAGAACTGGACGAGCATCAACTGGTGATCGCCAACCCTGACGCGCTAACAAGCACCAAGGCTTATTACCTGATGATTCCTGACAGGAAAGTCGAATCAGCCTCATTGCAGGCGTTTCGGGACTGGCTCATTGACCAATCCCAGCGCTATAGCCCCAGCAATTAAAGGCCAAAGCCCTCATGCTGACTTTGTAGTCAGTTAATTTTTGATCCTACAGATATACGTATATGTCGCATTTTCACAGACTGTATCTATCCATCAAAAATAGGGCTTAACACCATGATTTTAGTGGCTTGCAGCGACTCCAACAGGCCAATGCCCGACTATTCACATCAATCATGGGCAAACACCAAAAAAACACCTAGGGCCCTTTAATTACCTGTATTTAAAGAGGTTATTTCAGCATGTTGCGACAATCAGTCACAGGGTGACTTGTAGTTAATTTTTCGTCACCCGTCATAATCCCTTGAAGGCCGTAAAGTTCGCCTGCAAAATGCCGCGCCCCGCTGTCATTTCAGCGGGATCGTGCTGATCGGCCGCCCCAGTTGCGCCACTCGCGGTGCACTGGCCTTTTTACAAAAAGATCAAAAGCAAAAAGATCATGCAGGAGATTTGACGTGCACATTGGTGTTCCTCTCGAAACCCAGACCGGTGAAACGCGGGTGGCTGCCACCCCGGAAACCATCAAGAAGCTGATCGGCCAGGGCCATAAGGTCACTGTACAAAGCGGGGCTGGCCTGAAAGCCAGTGTCGTCGACAGTGCCTATGAAACGGCAGGCGCAACCATTGGCAGTGCCAACGATGCGTTCGGCGCCGAGCTGATCCTCAAGGTGGTAGCGCCCAGCGACAGCGAACTTACGCTGATCAAAAGCGGCACCGTTTTGGTGGGCATGCTCAATCCGTTCAGCAACGAAACCATTGCCAAGCTGGCGGAGAAGGGCATCACCGCTTTCGCTCTTGAAGCCGCGCCACGCACTTCGCGGGCACAGAGCCTCGACGTGTTGTCGTCTCAGGCCAACATCGCGGGCTATAAAGCCGTACTGCTGGCTGCTCATCACTATCCGCGCTTCATGCCGATGCTGATGACCGCCGCCGGCACCGTCAAAGCCGCGCGCGTGCTGATCCTCGGCGCCGGTGTTGCTGGTCTGCAGGCGATTGCCACGGCGAAACGCCTGGGCGCAGTGATCGAAGCGTCTGACGTGCGCCCCGCCGTCAAAGAGCAAATTGAATCCCTCGGCGCCAAGTTCGTCGACGTGCCCTACGAGACTGACGAAGAACGCGAATGCGCCGTCGGCGTCGGTGGTTACGCACGCCCGATGCCAACCAGTTGGATGCAGCGCCAGGCCCTGGCCGTGCACGAGCGCGCCAAGCAAGCCGATATCGTCATCACCACCGCACTGATTCCCGGGCGTAAAGCACCCACACTGCTCAGCGCCGAGACCGTCGCGCAGATGAAGCCTGGCTCGGTGGTCATCGACCTCGCCGCCGCCCAAGGTGGCAACTGCCCGCTCACCGTGGCTGACGAAACCGTCGTGGAAAACGGCGTGATCATCTGTGGCCCGACCAATCTCGCCGGTGCTGTCGCCGCCGACGCGTCAGCCTTGTACGCGCGCAACCTGCTGGACTTCCTGAAGCTGGTCTTCAACAAGGAAGGGCAGTTTGAACTCAACCTCGAAGACGACATAGTCGCCGCGTGCCTGATGTGCCGCGACGGCCAAGTCATCCGCAAAAACGCCTAAGCAGGGATTCAGACGATGGAAGAGCTTATCTCCCCCGGTATCTACAACCTGATCATCTTTGTGCTGGCGATTTATGTCGGTTACCACGTGGTCTGGAACGTTACCCCCGCGCTGCACACGCCATTGATGGCGGTGACCAACGCCATTTCCGCGATTGTGATCGTCGGCGCCATGCTGGCCGCCGCCCTCACAGTGACACCATTGGGCAAGACCATGGGCACGCTGGCGGTCGCTTTGGCGGCAGTCAATGTGTTCGGCGGCTTCCTGGTGACTCGTAGGATGCTTGAGATGTTCAAGAAGAAAGCGCCCAAAGCTGTGAAAGAAGAGGTGCAGAAGTAATGAGCATGAATCTGGTAACGACGCTCTACCTGATCGCGTCGATCTGCTTTATCCAGGCCCTTAAGGGCCTGTCGCACCCGACCACATCGCGACGCGGCAACCTGTTCGGAATGCTTGGCATGGCGCTGGCGGTGCTCACCACTGTGGGCCTCATCTATAAGCTGGGCGCTGAGCTCGCCACCGCCGGTATCGGCTACGTAATCGTCGGCCTGTTGGTCGGTGGTACCGCAGGCTCGATCATGGCCAAGCGCGTAGAGATGACCAAGATGCCGGAGCTGGTTGCCTTCATGCACAGCATGATCGGCCTGGCTGCGGTGTTTATCGCTATCGCAGCAGTGGTTGAGCCGCAATCGTTGGGCATCGTTAAGCACCTGGGCGATTCAATCCCTGCCGGTAACCGCCTGGAACTGTTCCTCGGCGCTGCTATCGGTGCAATCACCTTCTCGGGTTCGGTGATCGCCTTCGGCAAACTGTCGGGCAAGTACAAGTTCCGCCTGTTTCAGGGCGCACCGGTACAGTTCGGCGGTCAGCACAAACTGAACCTGGTGCTGGGCCTGCTGACCCTCGGCCTGGGCCTGGCCTTTATGTTCACTGGCAACCTCACCGCCTTCGCGCTGATGCTGGCCCTGGCCTTCGTGCTGGGCGTGCTGATCATCATCCCAATCGGCGGCGCCGACATGCCGGTCGTCGTGTCGATGCTCAACAGCTACTCCGGCTGGGCAGCGGCGGGTATCGGTTTCTCGCTGAACAACTCGATGCTGATCATCGCCGGCTCCCTGGTGGGCTCCAGCGGCGCGATCCTGTCGTACATCATGTGCAAGGCGATGAACCGTTCCTTCTTTAATGTACTGCTCGGCGGTTTCGGCAATGCGCCGGATGCCGGTGCTGCGGCAGGCTCGAAAGAAGCGCGCCCGGTGAAGTCCGGCTCGGCCGACGACGCAACCTTCCTGCTGACCAACGCCGACACCGTGATCATCGTTCCAGGCTACGGCTTAGCGGTGGCACGTGCGCAACACGCGCTGAAGGAACTGACCGAGAAGCTGACTCACCGCGGCGTGACCGTGAAGTACGCGATCCACCCGGTGGCAGGCCGCATGCCTGGGCATATGAACGTCCTGCTGGCCGAGGCGGAAGTGCCTTACGACCAAGTGTTCGAAATGGAAGACATCAACTCGGAATTCGGCCAGGCCGACGTAGTCCTGGTGCTGGGCGCAAACGACGTGGTCAACCCGGCCGCGAAGAACGATCCGAACTCGCCAATTGCAGGGATGCCGATTCTGGAAGCCTTCAAGGCCAAAACCATCATCGTCAACAAGCGCTCGATGGCCAGCGGTTATGCCGGTTTGGATAACGAGTTGTTCTACTTGGACAAGACCATGATGGTCTTCGGTGACGCGAAGAAGGTCATCGAAGACATGGTCAAAGCCGTCGAGTAACACTGCTTCAGCGCAATACTCAAAACCCCGGCCTGCGATAGGCTGGGGTTTTTTATTACCGCATGAAACCCGACCAAAGGCTCTAAAACACTACTCGGCATTCGACCATGGTAGCGGGCCGAAACTTTTTGAAATCACTACACTGCCCACCTTGCTTCCGTAGCCTGAGATAACAATTCATGTACCGTGATCGTATCCGCTTGCCTTCGTTGTTGAACAAGGTCATGAGCGCGGCAGACGCCGCCGCACTGATCGAGGACGGCATGACCGTCGGCATGAGTGGCTTCACCCGAGCCGGTGAAGCCAAGGCCGTCCCCCACGCCCTGGCCGAACGCGCCAAGACGTCCCCGCTGAAAATCACCCTAATGACCGGTGCCAGCCTGGGTAATGACCTGGACAAGCAACTGACCGAAGCTGGCGTGCTGTCACGACGCATGCCGTTTCAAGTCGATAGCACGCTGCGCAAGGCAATCAATGCCGGCGAAGTCATGTTTATCGACCAGCATCTGTCGGAAACCGTCGAGCAACTGCGCAACAACCAGCTCAAGCTGCCAGACATTGCTGTGATCGAGGCCGTGGCGATCACCGAACAAGGGCATATCGTGCCCACCACCTCTGTGGGTAACTCGGCCAGCTTCGCGATTTTCGCCAAGCAGGTGATCATCGAGATCAACCTGGCACACAACCCGAATCTCGAAGGGTTGCACGACATCTATATCCCAACCTACCGCCCGACTCGCACGCCGATCCCGCTGGTAAAGGTCGATGACCGCATCGGCAGCACCGCGATTCCCATCCCGCCGGAAAAGATTGTCGCCATTGTCATCACCAACCAGGCGGACTCAGCTTCTACTGTTACACCTCCTGACAGTGACACCCAAGGGATCGCCAATCACTTGATTCACTTCCTCAAACAGGAAGTGGATGCCGGTCGCATGACCAACAAGCTCGGCCCCCTGCAGGCGGGTATCGGAAACATCGCCAACGCGGTGATGTGCGGATTGATCGATTCGCCGTTCGAAGACCTGACGATGTATTCCGAAGTGCTGCAGGACTCGACTTTCGACCTGATCGACGCCGGCAAGCTGAGCTTCGCGTCGGGCAGCTCGATCACGCTGTCGGAACGGCGCAACGCCGATGTGTTCGGCAATCTGGAACACTACAAGGACAAGCTGGTGCTGCGTCCGCAGGAAATCTCCAACCACCCCGAAGTGGTCCGTCGCCTGGGCATTATCGGCATCAACACGGCGCTGGAGTTCGACATCTACGGCAACGTCAACTCCACCCACGTCTGCGGCACGCGGATGATGAACGGCATTGGTGGCTCAGGCGATTTCGCGCGTAACGCGCACTTGGCGATCTTCGTAACCAAGTCAATTGCCAAGGGTGGCGCGATTTCCAGCGTGGTGCCGATGGTCAGTCATGTGGACCATACCGAGCATGATGTCGACATCCTTGTCACCGAAGTCGGCCTCGCTGACCTGCGCGGCCTGGCGCCACGGGAGCGCGCACGGGTGATCATCGACAACTGTGTGCACCCGGCGTACCGCGATGCGCTGAACAATTACTTCAATGCGGCCTGCGCCATCGGCGGACACACCCCACACATCCTGCGCGAAGCACTGAGTTGGCACATTAACCTGGAAGAAACCGGGCATATGCTCAAGGCTTGATTGATACAGATCCGGGCTGATGCAAACACACCTTCATCAGCTCGGCTTCCTGATCGTCACTTCTTAATAAAACTGTACTGCTGTACTGGTCTTTTCCGACAGAAAAATCTTACGCATATCCCCATAACTACCAATTTCGCACCATTAAAGTGCAGACAAGTACAGTTGCCCCATTTTCGTACCGTACAGCACCTATAAACAGTTAACTGGCCCCTCACAATACAGGTGAACTGTATCTAGAGAGTCTTGCGCCGGAGGAGGATCATTGGCATCAGTTAAACCACTACCTAATGCCGCCATAAGCGGAAGGATGTCATCATGGAACGTACACTCAGTTCCGAACTGTTCTTCGAAGAAAAAGCTGTAAACACCCAGGCTTCCATGCCTTTGCGCGTTCTGGCCAACCTGATGTTGTGGCAGCGCCGCATCTCCAGCCGCCACCAACTGGCTCGTCTGGATTCGCGTCTGCTGGCTGACGCCGGTATCAGCGAAGCTCAACGCTACGAAGAGCTGAGCAAGCCGTTCTGGCGCTAATTAGCGCTCGCTGGCCCTGACCCACCGGGTCCACTGCCAGCACTGATTTGTCAAAACAAAGCCCGCCCCGGGAGACCGGAGGCGGGCTTTGTTGTTTTAGGCGCGTGCGTTTCCAGTCATGCATTTAGAGGAACAGGTACAGTTTCATCAATCAATAATATAATAGGTACAGTTTTCAGAACTGCACAAAACCTATCCGAACTGATAAGCCGCGGCCTAATATCCAATCAACATTCGGCGAGTCTCTGCGCCACCTTTATTGCTCATTTATAGGAGTCACCCCATGTCCCGTCTTCGCCTGCTCAGCGCCGCCGCCCTGTTGGTCCTGGCTACAAACGCCAATGCCTCCAGCTTTATAGTGACCACCGACTCCATCGTCGGCGCATTGAAGGCCACTTCAGACGCCACCTCCGATGCAACTTCGTCCCTTCGCGATAACAAAGTCGTGCGTGCCGCCCGAGACGACGCTGCAAGCTTTGTCGCCAGCGAAGGAGCCATTCGTGGTGTGAAGCTGGAAAGCGCCTTGGCCCAGATCCGCCAACAAGCACCACAACTGAATACCGCGACTGACGCACAGCTGGCTCAAGCCATCCTGGCTATCTGATCGCACCTGAAATGAGCGAGCGCCAGTTGCTCTTGAATGCCTCGGCGCTGGCTCTCGCCGGGGCATTGCGCTAGCCTTGGCGCTCGTTTTCAGTTGTCGAGTCCCATGGCTTTTTCATACCGCCTGTTAATTGTCCCTGTCGTGTTTTTCGCTGGCTGGTCGCCACTGGCTTCGGCCTTTGACCTGACCATCCAGAGCACCGTTGCGAGCGCGTATGCCACCAGCAAGGTGACCTCCGCACCGTTCGACCGCAAAGTAGTAGTGGCCGCTCAGGATGACGCCGCCGCGTTCATCGCCACTGACGGCCAATGGCGTGGAGCGCGGCTGGAATCGGCACTGGATTACCTGCGCCGGAACCAACCAAAACTTCATGCAAGCGACCTTGAACTGGCGCAGGCAATTCTCGTCCAATAATCATCTTTGTGTTTCCATCTTTGTATTCGGAGTTCTTCCATGCGTAGCCCGTTGATCGCCGCCACCCTTGGCCTGCTGTTGTTGGCCGACGTTGCCCAGGCGCATACCCTGGTGGCCACCAGTAACATCATTGTCCGCGCCTCCGGCCGCACCATTGATTTCACCTCGGACACCACCACCTCCATCCGCGACTCCAAAGTCGTGCGCGAAGCTCACGATGACGCCGCCAGTTTCGTCGCCACCAATGGCGAAATCCGAGGCGCACAGTTGGAAGCCGCCTTCGATACCCTGCGCACCCGCCTGCCGGAAGCCCGCGACGCCAGCGACCAGACCCTCGCCGAAGCCATCCTCGCTCTGTGAGGCGCCTCGCTGCCTGGCTCCTGGCCGGGACTGTGCTGCTGTGTGCCAGCGCAGCCCAGGCCAGCCTGCAACTGCGGCTCAAGACAGAAGGCTTGAGCCCGGCCGAACAGCAGGCCAGCCAGGCATTGCTCGATGAAGCGATGCGCTCACTGCCGCCGCGCTTTATCGAGCAGTTGGACCGACGCATTGATGTCGGCTGGACCGACAAGATGCCCGAAAATGCCTATGGTCAGGCCTCGTTGGTGTCCGAACTGGACCTCAACCGCAATCTGCTCGCTCCCCTGACCGATGGCAGCGCCGCCACCCAGAAAACCAATCGCCCCCACGGCACCGTGCGCCGGGAAATGCTCGCCACCGTGCTGCATGAATTGACCCATATCTATGACCGTGCGCGCCTGTGGTCCAAGGACGAGCGCGCGCTGATCCAGCGCTGCAGCCGCCAGAACAGCATCACCGGCCTGATCGGCCTGCCCGATCAATGCCGTGGCCAGAATGAACGCCGTTTCACCCTCAGCGATGACCCGCGGCTGCTGGACCTCGCCGGCTGGCCGCAGTATGTCGGCCGGCGCGGTGAGCGCGAGCAGCACAACCGCCAAATCGTGCGCAGCCCAGACATCTACGAAACCAGCAGCCCGCTGGAGTTCGTCGCGGTCAACATGGAGTACTTCCTCCTCGATCCAAGCTACGCCTGCCGACGCCCCGCACTGTTCCGCTATTACCAGCAACACTTCGGCTGGGCACCGCCTGAACAGGATGCCTGCGCCAAGGCCTACCCGTTCCTCAATGCGGGCAACGACTTTGCAAAGACGCCGTTGGGCCACGTGGACCCGGAGCGGGTCTATGAAATTGACTATCTGCTGGCCGAAGCCAACCAGAACCTGGTCAGCCGCTGGGGCCACAGCATGTTGCGCCTGGTGATCTGCGCACCGGGCCGTCCCCGCGGACCAGATTGCCGGCTGGACCTGGACCAGCATCTGGTCTTGTCCTACCGCGCGTTCGTCGGTGACGTACAACTGTCGAGTTGGGATGGCCTGGTGGGCAAGTACCCGTCACGCCTGTTTGTGCTTCCGTTGGCCCAGGTGATCGACGAATACACCAAGACCGAGCTGCGCGGCCTGGCTTCCGTGCCGTTGAGACTGTCACGACAAGAGATCAACGACACCGTCGAACACGCTGCAGAGATGCACTGGAGCTACGACGGCAACTACTTCTTCCTGTCCAATAACTGTGCGGTCGAAAGCCTGAAGCTGTTACGCAGCGGCAGCGCCAACCCGCAACTCACCGGCCTGGACAACATCACCCCCAACGGCCTGCTTGAAGTGCTACAAGCCCGCGGCCTGGCCGATACCAGCGTGCTGAATGACAAACGTGAAGCCCTGCGCCTGGGCTATCACTTTGACTCGTTCCGCGAGCGTTATCAGGCGATGTTCGATGTGCTGCGCAAACACCTGCCGATCAAACAGACCCAGGTTGAAGATTGGCTATCGCTCAGCGCAGCGCAACGGCGCCCATGGTTCGACCAGGCCGATCTGCGCACCAGCGCCGCGTTGTTGCTGCTGGAACAAGCAAGCTTTCGCAAGCAGCTGATGCTGGCGCAGGATGAGGTCAAACAGCGCTATCTCGGTGCCCGCGAGCTGAAAAACGGCGGCATGGAAAAAGCCAACGCCACGCTGCAACAGATCCTCGCCAACAGTGGGTTCCTCAGCAGGCCAGCAGAATTGCTCGGCAGCGGCGGCTACGGCCTGCCACAACCGTCGGAAGCCAAACGCCTGGAATCGGAAAGCGCCGAACGCCAGAAACAGCTGCAATCGCTGACCGGCGAGCTGGATAAAGAGGTGAGGGCGCTGCTGGACCCTGCTCGCGCCGCAGAAATCGCCGCATGCGAAGCCAACCTCAAGCAGGTGGGCGAGCACCTGCGCAAACTGCACAAAGCAGCGGGCGGCCTTGAGCTGCCCTGAAGCAGCCGAAATAAACACATATCAAATGTGGGAGGGGGCTTGCTCCCGATGGCGGTGGGTCAGCTTGCACATGCCGTGACTGACACTCTGCTATCGGGAGCAAGCCCCCTCCCACATTTTCACCTGTGCCCCCTTGAAGACCGTGCGTCTTTTCCATATCACCTGTTTAGCCAGCGAAAGCTGGCTGAAAGCTTTCACGTCTAGGATCGCCCCCACTGCCGGCAAAAGACCGGCTGTTTACAACAACAATGGTGATTCCCGATGTCCGTCCGTACCCGCCTGTTCGCCCCAACTCCCCCCGTACGCCTCGTGCCTTTCGTTCTGCGCTGACCCATCCCGGTTCGCCATTCCCTAGCCGCGCTACGCCTGGAGTATTCCTATGCTGACTTTCCTTGGCTTTGCCATGGTCATCACGTTCATGTTCCTGATCATGACCAAGCGCCTGTCTGCGCTGATCGCCCTGATCATCGTGCCAATCCTGTTCGCGCTGTTCGGCGGTTTCGCACCGAAGATCGGCCCGATGATGCTCGAAGGCATCACCAAGCTCGCGCCAACCGGCGTGATGCTGATGTTCGCCATCCTCTACTTCGCCTTGATGATCGACTCCGGCCTATTCGACCCGGCCGTGCGCAAGATCCTCAAGATGGTCAAAGGCGACCCGCTGAAGGTTTCAGTCGGCACCGCCGTACTGGCCCTGGTGGTGTCCCTGGACGGTGACGGCGCCACCACCTACATGATCTGCGTGGCCGCCATGCTGCCGCTGTACAAGCGCATCGGCATGAGCCCGCGGATCATGGCCGGCTTGATCATTCTCGCCGGTGGCGTGATGAACATGACCCCTTGGGGTGGCCCGACCGCCCGCGCCGCCAGTGCGCTGCATGTGGACCCTTCGGATATTTTCGTACCGATGATTCCGGCCATGGCCGCCGGCGTCGTCGCTATCCTCGCGATCGCCTATATGTACGGTAAGCGCGAACGTGCTCGCCTGGGCGAACTGCACCTGCAGGGCGACGAGATCGACCATAGCGAAATCAGCGTGTCGCAATTTCCAGACGCCCGCCGTCCGAAGCTGATCTGGTTCAACGGCGCACTGACCCTGGCCCTGATGTGCACACTGATCGCCGGCCTGTTGCCGCTGCCGGTGCTGTTCATGGTGGCGTTCAGTATCGCGATGATCGTGAACTACCCGTGCCTGCAACAGCAGAAAGACCGCGTCGCCGCCCATGCTGGCAGCGTACTGGCGGTGGTAGGGCTGATCTTCGCCGCGGGTATTTTTACCGGCATCCTGTCGGGCACCGGCATGGTCGATGCCATGTCCAAGAGCCTGCTGGCGGTCATCCCTGACGCCTTGGGCCCGTACCTGGCCGTTATCACCGCACTGGTGAGCATGCCGTTCACCTTCTTCATGTCCAACGATGCGTTCTACTACGGCGTACTGCCAGTACTGGCCGAAGCCGCCAGCCACTACGGCATCACCGCAGTGGAAATGGCCCGCGCCTCCATCGTTGGCCAACCGGTGCACTTGCTCAGCCCGCTGGTACCGTCGACCTACTTGCTGGTCGCCCTGGCCGGTATCGAATTTGGCGATCATCAGCGCTTCACCCTGAAGTGGGCAGTGCTGGTGTGCCTGTGCATAATGTTCGCCGCATTGCTGATGGGGATTTTTCCGCTGTTCAGCACTCTATAATCGTACAACCCAGCTGCGCCGGCCCTACGCCGGTGCGGCCTAACACACGCTCAAAGGAATACACATGGAATGGCTGACCAATCCGGAAATCTGGATTGCCTTCTTCACCCTGACGGCCCTAGAGATCGTCCTGGGCATCGATAACATCATCATGATTTCGATCCTGGTCAGCCGCATGCCTAAGCATATGCAGGCTCGCACCCGGATATTCGGCCTGGCGCTGGCCATGGTCACGCGCATCCTGTTGCTGCTGTCGATCACGTGGGTCATGCAACTGACTGCCGACCTGTTTGTGGTGTTTGGCCAAGGCATTTCCGGTCGCGATCTGATTCTGTTCTTCGGTGGCCTGTTCCTGCTGTGGAAAAGCTCCCAAGAGATGTACCACGCACTGGAAGGTGAAGACGAAACCCAGGACGAGCCGAAAGGCGCCGGTGGCAAGTTCATCTACACCATCATCCAGATCGCGATCATCGACATCGTGTTCTCCCTGGACTCGGTGATCACCGCCGTCGGCATGGTCTCCCACGTACCGGTCATGGTTGCCGCGATTGTGGTTGCCGTATTGGTGATGATGCTGGCTGCCGGCACCATCAGCGATTTCATCGACAAGCACCCGTCGTTGAAAATGCTGGCGCTGTCGTTCCTGCTGGTGGTGGGTACAGTGCTGATCGCCGAATCCTTCGACGTGCATGTGCCTAAAGGCTATGTCTACTTCGCCATGGCATTCTCGCTGGCGGTAGAAGCGGTGAACATCAAGATGCGCACCGCCATCGCGAAAAAGAAGAAACAGCAGGATCCTGTGAAACTGCGTAAGGACATCCCGGGTCAATAACCCGAGCCAGTCGTAAAAAACGGGGCGCTTGCGTCCCGTTTTTTTTCATCCGCAAAAAGCTGATTTCATGACAGTTTTGTTTCAATCCCCACTTTAGCTATGCGATGCTGGCGCCGAGCCCATTCGCCAACTACAGCTTAAGTACAAGACGTAGAGCGGCACGCGGCAACTTTCCTTCGCTCCTGTTGGAGCACACCTACACGGGGGGCCGAGCATGCTGACCTTGCTCAATCTGCTTTCCGCCGTGACCCTACTTATCTGGGGCACGCACATCGTCCGTACCGGGATCCTGCGGGTCTACGGTTCTAACTTGCGTCAGGTCATCGGGCATAACATGTCCAAACGCTGGCTTGCGTTTGTCGCCGGCATCCTGGTGACAGCCATGGTGCAGAGCAGCAACGCCACGGCCATGCTGGTGACCTCATTTGTGGGCCAGGGCCTGATGGGCCTGATGCCCGCACTGGCGACTATGCTCGGCGCCGACGTCGGTACCGCGCTGATGGCGCGGGTGCTGACCTTTGACTTGTCCTGGCTGTCGCCGCTGTTGATCTTTCTCGGCGTTATTTTCTTTCTGTCGCGCAAACAGACGCGGGCAGGGCAGTTGGGGCGAGTAGGAATAGGCCTCGGTCTGATCATCCTCGCGCTGCAATTGATCGTGGAAGCCGCCGGCCCGATTACCCACGCCCAGGGCGTGAAAGTGCTGTTCGCCTCGCTGACCGGCGACATTTTGCTCGACGCACTGGTCGGCGCCTTGTTTGCGATGATTTCCTACTCCAGCCTGGCCGCCGTATTGCTGACCGCCACCCTCGCCGGCGCCGGTGTGATCGGCTTGCACGTGGCCATCGGCCTGGTGATCGGCGCCAACATCGGCAGCGGCGTGCTGGCCTTCCTCAGCACCAGCATGCAGAACGCCGCCGGGCGCCAAGTGGCCCTAGGCAGTCTGTTGTACAAACTGATTGGCCTGCTGCTGATCATCCCGGTGCTCGACCCGCTGGTACTGTGGATGGACGGCCTGGACTACAACACTCAAGGCATGGTCATCACCTTCCACCTGCTCTACAACGTCAGTCGCTGCCTGATCCTGCTACCGACCATCGGCCCAATGGCGCGCCTCTGCGCGTGGTTGCTGCCCGAGCGAGAAGAGGCCAACGGCAAGGCCAAACCCCGTCATCTGGACCCCACGGCCCTCACCACGCCCAGCTTGGCACTGGCCAATGCAGCCCGCGAAACCCTGCGCCTGGGCGACCTGATCGACAACATGCTCACCGCCATGCAAGAAGTACTGCGCGGCAAGCAAACTGCGATCACCCAGGAGATGCGCAGCCTCAGTGATGACGTCGAAGCGCTCTACAGCGCAATCAAGCTCTACCTGGCGCAAATGCCCCGCGAAGACCTGAGCGAACAGGACAGTCGCCGCTGGGCCGAGATCATCGAACTGTCGATCAACCTGAAGCTCGCCGGCGACCTGATCGAACGCATGCTGCGTAAAGTCCAGCAGCAGAAAACCTCTCAGCGCCGCCAGTTTTCCGAAGTAGGCCTGGAAGAACTCACCGGCCTGCACAGCCAGTTGATAGCCAACCTGCGACTTGGCCTTTCGGTATTCCTCAGCGCCGACCCGGAAAGCGCACGCCAATTGCTACGCGAAAAGCGCCGCTTTCGCGCCCAGGAGCGCCGCTTGGCCCACGCCCATGTGAGCCGTCTGCAACGCAAAATCGTGCAGAGCCTGGAGACCAGTTCCCTGCACCTGGAGCTGATTGCCGACATGAAACGCCTCAATTCGTTGTTTTGTAGCAGTGCGTATGTAGTGTTGGAAACGTCCGACACAGGCGCGCTCTCGGCCGAAGATATTGCCGACATCACGCATTCGCCCTGAACGTACGATGGCCCGTGAAGTCAGTTAGAGCTGACCTCACTCGCCAGGAAGCCAGTTATGCGTCGCCTGTTATTCGCCTGCCTGCTTATGGGTTCTGCCCACGCTTTTGCCTTTGACCGCCTGCAAGTCGAGGGCTACACCTTGCCCAACGGCCTGCAATTGCTACTCAAGCCGGGCACCGAACGTGGGCACGTGGCGATCCGTTTGGTGGTCGGTGTGGGCCTGGATGACTTCGGCTGTGAGGAAAAGGAGTTGCCGCACTTGCTCGAACACTTGCTGTTCAGTGGCATCGACGGCGGCGGCGAAGGCGACCTCGAAGAGCGCATGCAGGCCCTGGGCGGCGAGTGGAACGCCTACACCAGCAATGCCGACACCACCTTCGTAATTGAGGCTCCCGCGAAAAACCAGCGCAAGGTGCTCGACCTGTTACTGGCAATCATCACCCGCACTGAGTTGACCGACGCCAATATCAATGCGGCCAAACAAGTAGTAGAGCGCGAAGACGGCGGCCATTACTCGCACCTGCAACGCCTGCTGGACCGTCAGGACCTGGGCCACACCGCCAGCAATCAACTGGCCGTCGAGTTGGGCCTCAAATGCGCCGAACGCGCCGAGGTCGAGCAACTGACCCGCGACCAGTTGCAGACACTGCGCAAGAATTGGTACGCCCCCAACAACATGACCCTGATCGTCGTCGGCGAACTCGACAAACTGCTGCCGGCCTACCTGGAACGCACCTACGGCGAACTCGACCCGGTAGACCCCACCGAGCACAGGCCCCTGCCGGAAATCCAGCACACCGCCAACAGCCACCGCGAACTGATCCACGGCTGGGTAGGCAACAGCGCCAAACTGCACTGGCTGTTCCCAGAACCGGTATTGGACGACCAGCACGACGAAACCTACGACCTGCTTAAGGACTACCTCGACTGGGCGCTGTACCGTCAACTGCGCCTCAAGCACGGTTTGTCCTACGGCCCCTGGAGCGAACGCGAAGTGCTCGGCGGCGTAGGTTTCCTCAGCATGAATGCCGACCTTGAGCGAGAAAACCTCCCTGAGGCCGAACAGGTACTGCACGACCTCACCGCGCAGTTGCTCAAAGACGGCCTCGACCCGGCCACCTTCGCCCGCCTGCAACAGGCCGCCATCGCGCGGCAAGCCTGGGCCGTGCAGGGCAACAGCGCGTTGGCCGACTACTATTGGGCGGCGTTGGCCGACTACGACAAAGGCCGCTTCAGCGACCCGGTCAAACGCATCAAGGCCGTCAACTTGGATCTGGCGAACCAGGCCATGCGCCAGGTACTCAAGCAGCCTGGCTACTGGCGCATCGAAAAACCGCTGTTAAGTTACGACATGCTCAATTGGATCGGCGCCGGCGTGCTTGGCCTGATCGCCATTGTGTTGATCGGCGTGCGGCTTTATCGCAAACGGATCACGTAATCGGGCACCGAACGCCGGGCTAAGACGTTATTCTGTCTGGGATTTTTTCCTACAAAGACTGCGAACCGCCGAATGCAAAACGTAACCCGTTTAATCACCCGCATCCTCGAACTGATGAAGCGCTACCCAGGGGTGATTGCACTCGGCGGCTTCATCTCGGGTGTGTGCAGTTTCATTCTGGTGGACCGTCAGCAGGGCATGGCCAGTTGGATCGCGGTCATCATGCTGGTGAGCTGGTTGTGGCTGATGCTGGAGAACAGCTTTACCCAGCTGTTCACCAAGGTGTTCAAGCGGGAAATTCCCGAACCCCTGCTGCGCTACGCCACCCAGATGATCCACCAGGAAAGTCTGTTCTTCGTGCTGCCGTTCTTTTTCATCACCACCGCGTGGAACAGTGGCCAATCGATATTCACCGGCCTGCTCGGCGCAGCGGCACTGGTGTCGATCATCGACCCGCTGTACTACAAATGGCTGGCGCCCAAGCGCTCGCTGTTCCTGGCGCTGCACACCCTGACGCTGTTCGCCGCGCTGCTCACCGCGCTGCCGATCATCCTGCACCTGACCACCGCCGAGAGTTACAAGCTCGCCCTCGGCGTAGCCATGGCGTTGTCGATCCCGAGCCTGGCAGTGAGCATGCCGCTGCGCAGCCTCAAGGGCTGGGCGATGCTGCTGGGGGTGACCGCCGCGATTGGTTGCGCAGGCTGGTTCCTACGCAGCTGGGTACCGCCGGCCACGCTGTGGATGACCGAAGTGGCCATCAGCACCCAGCTGCAAGACCGCACGCCAGGCGATGACCTCAAGGAAGTGACCGTCGCTCAACTGCGCAGCAGCGGGCTGTATGCCTATACCGCAATCAACGCGCCACGCGGGCTGAATGAGCGGATCTACCACGTGTGGAAATTCAACGGCAAAGAGGTCGACCGCATTGCCCTGGACATCCACGGCGGGCGCAAGGAAGGCTATCGCGCCTGGACCCACAAACAGAACTTCCCGCCCGATTCGGCGGGGCGCTGGCAAGTTCAAGTGCTGACCGAAGACGGGCAGGTGATCGGCGTGCTGCGCTTCAAAGTGACTGACGCAGCACAAACGGACAACCCGAAGTAGGCTGTATCGTGCTATTACGTAGGAATTGTGGATAGCCAATACAAGCTCGGAGCTTATGACCAGTAGTCCCACGGCCGGCGCAGCCCACCTCGATACCTCCACCGCCCCTCCGTTACTGCGGATTACGGGGGACTGGACGCTGGCCCACTACGCAAACCTAAAGAAGCTGTCGGACAAACTCGACGGCCAATACGACGCCGGCGCACGCATAGACCTCAATGGGCTCGGCGCCCTGGATACTGCCGGCGCCTCGCTGCTGGTGGAACTGCTTGGGCCAACCCGTATCGAGCAATCCGCCGAACAGACCGATTGCAGCCTGTCCGCTGCCGACCGCGCGTTGCTCAAGACCGTCTACCGCTCACTCAACGATTTTTGCGTACCGGAAAAAGCACCGGAAGAGGCTGCCGGTATCCAGGTGTTGGCACGCATCGGGCGGGCGGTGGATACCGTCTGGCAGGACAGCAAGCAATTATTGGGTTTTGTCGGCCTGATCCTCGAAACCTTTGCCCGTGGCATTTTCCGCCCCAAGCGCTGGCGCCTGACGCCGATGGTTGCCCATCTCGAACAGGTCGGCCTCGATGCTGCGCCTATCGTGGCGTTGCTGACCTTTCTAGTCGGTGCCGTGGTGGCGTTTCTTGGCGCCACGGTACTCAAAAGCTTCGGCGCGACAATTTTTACGGTGGACCTGGTGGCGTTCTCCTTCCTGCGGGAATTCGGCGTGTTGCTCACTGCGATCCTGATCGCCGGCCGCACCGCTAGTGCGTTTACCGCGCAGATCGGTTCGATGAAGGCCAACGAAGAAATCGACGCCATCCGCACACTGGGCCTGGATCCGATGGAGTTGCTGGTACTGCCCCGCGTACTCGCGCTGCTGGTCGCGCTGCCGATGCTGACCTTTCTGGCGATGCTCTCGGGGATCGTCGGCGGCGGCGTGGTGTGTGCCGTAGCGCTGGATATTTCCCCGGCGATGTTCCTCTCGCTACTGCAATCGGACATTGGCGTGCAGCACTTTTTGGTGGGCATGGTGAAAGCACCGATCTTCGCCTTTTTGATCGCGGCCATTGGCTGCCTGGAAGGCTTCAAGGTCAGCGGCAGTGCCGAATCGGTCGGCGCCCACACCACCTCCAGCGTGGTGCAATCGATCTTTGTGGTGATCGTGCTGGATGCGGTTGCCGCGCTGTTCTTCATGGAGATGGGCTGGTGAGTCGTCTACACCGTTCGCCCACCGAGGCGGTGATTGAAGTGCGTGGCCTGTGCAATCGCTTCGGCAGCCAGAGCGTGCACGAGAATCTCGACCTGGATTTGTACAAGGGCGAAATCCTTGCGGTGGTCGGCGGCTCCGGCAGTGGCAAGTCGGTGCTGTTGCGCAGCATCGTCGGCCTGCGCCGCCCCAGCGAGGGCGAAGTGCGGGTGTTCGGCAAGAATCTGCCGAGCCTGCCGGAGCATGAGCGTTCGCTGGTAGAGCGGCGCTTCGGCGTGCTGTTCCAGAAGGGCGCGCTGTTTTCCTCGCTGACCGTGACCGAGAACGTCGCGCTGCCACTGATCGAGCACGCAGGCCTCAGCCGCCGCGACGCCGAGCACTTGGCGGCCGTCAAACTCGCCCTCGCTGGGCTGCCGCTGTCGGCCGCCGACAAATACCCCGCGTCGCTCTCCGGTGGCATGATCAAGCGCGCGGCACTGGCCCGGGCCCTGGCGCTGGACCCGGACATCCTGTTCCTCGACGAGCCCACCGCCGGCCTCGACCCGATTGGCGCGGCGCAATTCGACCAACTGATCCTGACCCTGCGCGACGCGCTGGGTCTGAGCGTGTTCCTGGTCACCCATGACTTGGACACGCTGTACACCATCACCGACCGCGTGGCGGTGCTGGCGCAGAAGAAAGTGCTGGTGGCGGACGCCATCGATATCGTCTCGGAAACGGACGACGCCTGGATTCACGAATACTTCCACGGCCCCCGGGGCCGCGCGGCATTGGATGCCGCTCAACCGCTCAACGAGGTATGACATGGAAACCCGAGCCCATCATGTGATGATCGGTCTGTTCAGCGTGATCGTGGTGGTCGGCGCGATGCTGTTTGGCCTGTGGCTGGCCAAATCCAGCGTCGACAGCGCCTTCCAGGATTACGAAGTGATCTTCAACGAGGCGGTCAGCGGCTTGTCTCAAGGCAGCTCGGTGCAATACAGCGGGATCAAGGTGGGCGACGTGATCAGCCTGAGCCTGGACCCCAACGACCCGCGCCGCGTACTCGCGCGTATCCGCCTGGCCGGGCAGACGCCGATCAAGGAAGACACCCAAGCCAAACTCGCGCTGACCGGCATCACGGGCACGTCGATCATCCAACTCAGCGGCGGGACACCTCAAAGTGCGGTGCTCAAGGGCAAGGATGGCAACCTGCCGCAGATCATCGCCTCGCCATCACCCATCGCGCGGCTGCTGAACAACAGCAATGACCTGATGACCGGCATCAACCTGCTGCTGCACAACGCCAACGAGATGTTCTCCTCGGATAACGTCGAGCGACTGAGCAAGACCCTGGATAACCTGCAACAAACCACTGGCGCCATTGCCGACCAACGCGGCGATATCAAGGTGGTGATGCAACAACTGATGCAAGTCAGCAAACAAGCCACCGCTGCTCTGGAGCAGACCACGGTGCTGATGCGTAACGCTAACGGGTTGCTCAACGATCAAGGCAAACAGGCGTTCGGCAGCGCCGAACAGGCGATGAAATCCTTGGAGCAAAGCACCGCCACCATCAATACCTTGCTGACCAATAATAAAGACTCGGTGAACAGTGGCATGCAGGGCCTCAACGAACTGGCGCCGGCGGTGCGCGAACTGCGCGAAACACTCGGTTCGCTGCGCGCCATCTCCCGCCGCCTGGAAGCCAACCCCAGCGGTTACCTGCTGGGCAGTGATAAGAACAAGGAGTTCACGCCATGAAGCGTGCTTATCAAATGATCGCTCCTGTGGCGCTGGCACTGGTGAGCGCATGCTCGATCCTGCCTAAAGCCGACCCGTCGGACGTCTACCGCCTGGCCTCCGCCCAGACGACGACTCAAGGCACCCCGGTAGGTTGGTCGCTACGCCTGACCAAGCCACAAACCAGCGAGTTCCTCGACAGCCCACGCATCGCCGTGGTGCCCAATGGCGACCTGATCAGCAGCTACGCCAACTCGCGCTGGAGCGATCCCGCGCCGGTGCTGTTGCGTAATCGCCTATTGGACGGCTTCCAGAGTGACGGCCGAGTGACGCTGTTGAGCACCGACGACACCAATCTGCAGGCCGACTATGAGCTGGGCGGGCAGTTGCAGGCGTTTCAGAGTGAGTACCGGGGCAATGCGGTGGAGGTGGTGATCCGCCTCGACGCACGCCTGGTGCGTGGCAGTGATCAGCGGATTATTGCCAGCCGGCGGTTTGAAGTGCACCAAGCGGTGAGCGATACCAAGGTGCCGGCGGTGGTGGCCGGGTTTGGAGTGGCCGGGGATCAGTTGAGCAGGCAGGTGGTGGAGTGGGTTGTTCAGCAGGGCAACGGTGTTGCGAAACGCTGAGGGCCTCATCGGGGGCAAGCCCCCTCCCACATTTTGAATGTGTTCACAGATCAACATGTAGGAGGGGGCTTGCTCCCGATAGCGATCCGAGCCTCAGCCAAAGAACCAGTAGCACACCGCAATCGCCGCCACGACACCCGCAAACTCAGCCAGCAACGCACAGCCCACGGCATGCCGCGCCCGCTGAATGCCCACCGAGCCGAAGTACACCGCCAACACATAAAATGTGGTTTCCGTACTGCCCTGGATCGTCGCCGCCACCAGAGCCGGGAAGCTGTCCACACCTTGAGTCTGCATGGTCTCGATCAACATCGCCCGCGCAGCGCTGCCGGAGAATGGTTTGACCATTGCAGTCGGCAAGGCATCGACAAAGCGCGTGTCCATGCCGGTCCAAGCGACCAGATGGCGAATCCCCTCAAGGCCAAAGTCCAAGGCCCCGGAGGCGCGCAAAACACCCACGGCACAGAGCATCGCAACCAAGTAAGGCAACAGGTTCTTGGCCACGTCGAAGCCTTCTTTGGCCCCTTCGACAAACGCCTCGTACACCTTCACCTTGCGCAACGCGCCGATCACCAGGAATAGCATGATCAATCCAAACAACGTGAGGTTGCCGAGGATCGACGACAAACCGGCCAGCGCCGTGGCAGATAGCGTGGCCAATAACGCCATAAATCCGCCCAGCACCAACGCACCCGGAATCAGGTAAGCCAGCACCACCGGATCCCACAGTCGCAGACGCTGCATCACCGCCACCGACAGCAGGCCCACCAGAGTAGAAGCGCTGGTGGCCAACAGGATCGGCAGGAACACCAACGTCGGGTCGGCGGCGCCTTGCTGGGCGCGGTACATGAAGATGGTCACTGGCAGCAGTGTCAGAGACGAGGCGTTGAGCACCAAGAACAGAATCTGCGCGTTACTCGCCGTGTTGGGGATGGGGTTAAGTTCCTGCAACGCCTTCATGGCCTTTAGGCCGATTGGAGTGGCCGCGTTATCCAGGCCCAGGCCGTTAGCGGCGAAGTTGAGGGTGATCAGACCGATGGCAGGGTGGCCGGCCGGCACTTCCGGCATCAGCCGGCGAAACAGCGGGCCAAGGGCCTTGGCCAGCCAATCGACGATCCCGGCTTTCTCGGCGATACGCAGAAAGCCCAGCCACAGGGTCAGGGTGCCGAACAGCAGCACCATCACTTCCACCGACAATTTGGCCATGGCGAAAATGCTTTCCACCATCGCCGCAAAAATCCCGGCGTTACCCCCCACCAGCCATTGCGCCAGTGCTGACACCATCGCCACGACAAAGAAGCCAAGCCACAGGCCATTGAGCATCAGTTAAATCCCCCGAAAGATGGGGCGAATGATAGCGGGGCTGGCAGAAACGACAAACCCCGGATTTACCGGGGTTTGTCTTGGAGCCGTCGGACTATCAGCCGCGAGTGGCTTGGGCAGTCGGCAGGGCTTGCTTGGTGCGCCAGTGCGGCAGCGAATTCCAGTAGCGCTCGCCTTTGGCGTCGTCGTACATGCCTTCCCAACGGGAGATGACCAATACCGCCAGGGCATTACCGATCACGTTGAGGGCGGTACGCGCCATGTCCATGATGCGGTCCACACCGGCGATGAACGCCAGGCCTTCCAGCGGGATCCCGACGCTGCCCAAGGTGGCCAGCAGCACCACGAAGGACACGCCCGGCACGCCGGCGATGCCTTTGGAGGTGACCATCAGAGTCAGCACCAGCATCAGTTGCTGACCGATCGACAGGTCAATGCCATACAGCTGGGCGATAAAGATTGCCGCGATGCTCTGGTACAAGGTCGAACCGTCGAGGTTGAACGAGTAACCGGTCGGCACCACGAAGCTGCAGATAGCCTTTGGCGCGCCATAAGCTTCCATCTTCTCGATCACGCGCGGCAGCACGGTTTCGGAACTGGCGGTGGAGTAAGCCAGTACCAGCTCATCTTTGAAGATGCGGATCAGCTTGAGGATCGAGAAGCCGAACAGGCGGGCGATCAGGCCCAATACTGCAAAAGCGAAGAACAGGATGGCGACGTAAACCAGGATCACCAGCTTGGCCAGCGGCAGCAAGGAGGCAAAGCCAAAGTTAGCGACAGTCACTGCGATCAGTGCGAATACGCCGATCGGGGCGTACTTCATGATCATGTGGGTGACTTTGAACATGCTCTCGGACACGCCTTGGAACATGGTCACAAGCGGCTCACGCAGCTCAGGCTTGAGGCTCGACAGACCCAGGCCGAACAGCACTGAGAAGAAAATGATCGGCAGCATCTCGCCACGGGCAACAGCGGCGAAGATGTTCGACGGGATCAGGTTGAGGATGGTCTCGATAAACGCATGCTCATGCTGCACCTCGGCGGCGGTCGCCTGGTACTTGGAGATATCCACCGTACCGAGGGTACTCATGTCGATGCCCGCGCCCGGATGGAACAGGTTGGCCAGCAACAGGCCGACCACAATGGCGATGGTGGTGACGACTTCGAAGTAAAGGATGGTTTTGACGCCGATACGACCGAGCTTTTTCGCGTCACCGACACCGGCAATGCCGACGATCAACGAGGAAATCACAATCGGGATCACGATCATCTTGATCAGGCGGATAAAGATATCGCCCGCTGGCTGCAGCACGTTGCTGATCCACCAGGCCTTTTCAGCACTGAAATGGTTGAGCACTGCGCCGATTGCGATCCCCAGCACCAAACCGATGAGGATCTGCCAGGCGAGGCTTAGCTTTGCCTTCTTCATGTCATTACCCTTACTTCAAGTGAACTTAAGGCAAATGCGCCAGCTGGACCGCTCGAAAGCGAAAAAGTGTGTGCATCTGCCTCCATGAAAGGTCACCGCAGCGTGGCCGAAATGGCTTACTGGCAGGCGAAAAAAGGCGCAACTATTCCGATGCAAGGGAGCGACGTCTAATGCCGTAAACGCCTACCCTATGCCGAATCGGCATGACTTTTTTTCATAATAACTGTCCGAACGGTCAGTTCATATGCGACATATTGTCAGGTGAATATGCCGTGAACCGGCCAATTCAGGCTCGCGCAGAGATTCTGCACGTGTTTGGTGCGTTGGCAGAAATGCCTGGGAATCACGCGGCATTGCGTCAGAAATGTCCTATAGCGTCGACAAAACTTTCTCGATAGATGGTCGTCCCGACACACCAAGTAATGGTTGGGAACAAGCAAAAAGAAAATTCGCAGCTATGGGCGGCATAAAAGGCAGGGATGAAAGTCATAAGCCCGCCGCAAGTTCAGCAAGCAGGGGGCTTGTGAACTTGCGTCGCAGCTTTTCGCCTGACCCGGCCCTTGCGCAGGCACTCCCTGTACCCGTAGGTCACGCCGATCCCATTTGATCAGAGCAACCCAGCCCCTTGGTCATGCACCGCTCTTGGCGAGCGGTGCAAACAGAAAGAAGCAAGGGTGCTTCTTTCTATGGACGCTGGCCCCGTAGCCGGGACCTAGTACCAATTCGGATCTTTCTTCAGCTGCTCCATCAGCAGCTTCTGCATGCCTTCATCCGGCTTACCGATAAAACGGTAATCGGCATGGCGTGTTGGGGATTTATCTGCCGGCAAACCGGCGGGCACTTCCACCAACATGGCGTAGGCATCTTCCTTGTCGAAGCTGAAGGCGACGATCAGGCGCTTGTTCTTGCACGTGTCTGCAGTTTCGCAAAGCGGCCCGACCAAGTACTTGTCACCATCTTCTTCCACGGCGTTCATCTGCTCGGCTGTGCCTGACAGGTTCATCACCCATTCCGGCAAGCGCTCTTCTTTTTTCACCACGTCTTGCCAAGTCTCGCGGTACTGCGGGTCCGCGGTCAGCAATTGGTTGGCCCGGGATTGGCCGTCATTGGCGGCCATCGCCAGGCCGCTGCCGCCCAAGAGCAGGGCGACAGCCATGGTTTTAAAGCACAGAGTGGTCATATTCAGCCTCGGCCGCGACGACCAAAGAAGAACGAAGCAATGAACATCACCAGGAAGACTACGAACAGGATCTTAGCGATCCCAGTGGCGGTGCCCGCGATACCACCAAAGCCCAGAACTGCAGCCACAATGGCGATGATCAGAAATGTGATTGCCCAACTCAACATGGTGATTCTCCTTACGCTTCGATAGAGGTAACAGCGGTAGTGCCGTACGGCCGCCCTACACAAGCGGCCGCTTTTATTGCCTAAAACACCCAACGTTCTTGGGTTGGCAGCTCGCCCAGGGTGGAATCCTGCTCGGCCACTCTCAATTGCGGTGCAGTTACATCAGCAGAAGCAGCACCGACGGTACGGCTGCCAATGGAACTGAAATGTGTCTGCGTCATCGCCGGACGTTCGAAATGCGGGGTTTGCTGCTGACTCTGCTGCCAATGTTGCATCTGCTGGCCTGCTATCAGCGTGACCATTACGGCCAAGCTGGCAAACATGCCTTGCTGTAAGCGCAGTGGCGATACACACAATTGGCTGAGGATTTGGCGAGTCATGCTGATGTTCTCCCGCATTTTGATTATTCGTTGAGAGAGGTATTGCAGCGTGCATGCCAGCTTTTTTACAAAATAAAACCCAATAAAATCAGTAGCTTATGCATTAAAGACACAATGGCAGTGCAGCATCCTGCACGATCGCCCTTTATAGGCCGTGCGAAATGCACGACGGTCAGTGGTCGGATCAAAGGATCGAAAGCGATGGAGTAGTTGCCGAAGTGGCAAGAAGGCATGAAAACGCCATCAGGCGGGGCTCTGTAGGAAAAGATGCAGATACCTGCACGGCAATGCCTTTTATCAATCAGAATAAACCATGCAACTTGCCCGATTATTCCGGGACTAAACACCATCATTTATAGTTAAGGAGCGCGGGACAGATGGAATCAGCCAAGGAACTTCAAGGCCGCATTCTTTTAGTGGATGACGAGTCCGCGATCCTCCGCACCTTCCGTTATTGCCTGGAAGATGAAGGCTACACCGTCGCCACCGCCAACAGCGCCGCCCAGGCCGATGCCCTGATGCAACGCCAGGTATTCGACCTGTGCTTCCTGGACCTGCGCCTGGGCGAAGACAACGGTCTAGATGTGCTGGCACACATGCGTATCCAGGCACCGTGGATGCGCGTGGTGATTGTCACCGCTCACTCCGCCGTCGATACCGCCGTGGACGCGATCCAGGCCGGTGCCGCCGATTACTTGGTCAAGCCTTGCAGCCCCGATCAACTGCGCCTCGCTACAGCCAAGCAATTGGAAGTGCGCCAACTGTCCGCGCGCTTGGAGGCTTTAGAAGGTGCAGTGCGCCAGCCCAAAGACGGCCTCGATTCTCATAGCCCGTCAATGATGGTGGTGCTGGAAACCGCGCGCCAGGTGGCGGGGACCGACGCCAACATCTTGATCCTTGGCGAGTCAGGCACCGGTAAAGGCGAACTGGCCCGCGCTATTCACGGCTGGAGCAAGCGCGCGAAGAAATCCTGCGTGACCATCAATTGCCCGTCGCTGACCGCTGAGCTGATGGAAAGCGAGCTATTCGGTCATAGCCGTGGCGCCTTCACCGGCGCCAGTGAGAGCACGCTGGGCCGCGTCAATCAGGCAGACGGTGGCACGCTGTTTCTTGATGAAATCGGCGATTTTCCCCTCACGTTGCAGCCAAAGTTACTGCGCTTTATCCAGGACAAGGAATACGAGCGCGTGGGCGACCCGGTCACCCGCCGGGCCGACGTGCGTATCCTCGCCGCCACCAACTTGAACCTAGAAGACATGGTGCGCGACGGACGTTTCCGTGAAGACTTGCTGTACCGCCTCAACGTCATCACCCTGCACTTGCCGCCGCTGCGCGAGCGCAGTGAAGACATCCTGACGCTGGCAGACCGTTTCCTGGCGCGCTTCGTCAAGGAATACGCCCGGCCGGCGCGGGGTTTCAGTGATCAAGCACGTGAAGCGCTGCTCAACTATCGCTGGCCCGGCAACATCCGTGAGCTGCGTAACGTCGTGGAGCGGGCGAGCATCATCTGCCCGCAGGAAAAGGTAGAAATCGTCCACCTAGGCATGGCCGAACAACCGACCAACAATGCACCGCGTATCGGGGCGGCGTTGAGTCTGGACGAGCTGGAGAAAGCCCATATCGGTGCTGTTCTGGCCACCAGCGACACCTTGGACCAGGCGGCACGCACCCTCGGCATCGACGCGTCGACCCTGTATCGCAAACGCAAACAGTACAACCTGTGAGCTGCACCCTATGAAGTTAGCGATGAAACTGCGCACTCGTTTATTCCTGAGCATTTCAGCGCTGATAACCGTCGCTCTGCTGGGGTTGATCCTGGGCTTAGTCAGCGTGATGCAGATGGCTAAGACTCAGGAATCGCTGATCCGCAGCAACTTTGTCACCCTGGACCTGGGCCTCAAACTGCGCCAGATCCTTGGCGACCAGTTGATCATGATGCTGGAGCAGCGCCCTGACCCCGAGGCGCTGCAAGCCTCCAAAAAACGTTACTTCGACTTGCTGGAACAGGGTATCGCCCACGAACAGCGCGATGGCCATGGCAACGGTTTCAGCCAGGCACGCCTCCAATACCAAGACTTGCTTGAAGCCTTCGACCAATCCCAGCAAGCGTCGCCGCCGCCGGGAAGCAAGGAAAAACTCACCGAAACCTTCAATGTGCTGCGCAACGGGCTGATTACCGAACATAAGCAGGCCCTGGATAACATCAGCGCCAGCGAGCATAAATCCCGTGAGCGGGCGTTGCTGATCGCTGGTTTGCTGGGGTTGGTGGGGCTCGCGGTGCTGATCATCGGATTTGTCACCGCCCATGGCATCGCCCGGCGATTCGGCGGGCCAATTGAGGCGCTGGCCAAAGCGGCGGACAAGATCGGCCAAGGTGATTTCGAGGTGACGCTGCCGATTTCTTCAGCAGCGGAAATGAACCTGTTAACCCGCCGTTTTGGCCTGATGGCCGAGGCGGTTCGCCAGCATCAAGCGACCAACGTTGACGAACTGCTTGCCGGCCAGCAGCGCCTGCAAGCGGTGTTAGACAGCATCGACGATGGCTTGCTGATGATTGACCGCCAAGGCCGCCTGGAACATCTCAACCCCGTCGCGCAGCGCCAGTTGGGCTGGGACGAGGAACGCCTCGGCCAAGGCCTGGGCGAAGCGTTGATGCGTCCCGAACTGGATGAACAGCTGCAAATGGTGCTGCGCGGCGGCAACCTGGAACGGGCGCCGGATGATCTGGAAGTGGAAGTCGAGGGCGAACTGCGCCTGCTCACCTACAGCCTCACACCTGTCAGCCATACCGAGGGGCATATTCTCGGGGCGGTCATGGTGCTGCACGACGTGACCGAACAGCGCGCCTTTGAACGGGTACGCAGCGAGTTCGTCCTGCGGGCATCCCACGAATTGCGCACGCCGGTGACTGGCATGCACATGGCGTTCGGCCTGTTCCGCGAACGTGCGAAATTCCCGGCGGACTCCCGCGAAGCGGACCTCCTGGATACGGTCAATGAAGAGATGCAGCGCCTGATGCAGTTGATCAACGACTTGCTCAATTTTTCGCGCTACCAGAACGGCCTGCAGAAACTCACCCTGGGCCCGTGCGACGTGACCGACCTGCTTGAAAACGCTCGTGCGCGCTTTGTGGAGCCGGCCAATGCGCAGAACATAGAGTTGCTGGTAGAGGTTCAATCCGACCTGCCACGCCTGTATGCCGACCAAGCGCAATTGGAGCGTGTGCTCGACAACCTTTTGGGCAACGCCCTGCGTCACACCGCCGACGGCGGGCAGATTCACCTGCAGGCTCGACGCCATGGCGAGCGGGTAATCATCAGTGTCGAGGACAATGGCGAAGGTATCGCCTATGGCCAACAAGGGCGCATCTTCGAACCCTTCGTCCAGGTGGGCCGCAAGAAAGGCGGCGCCGGCCTTGGGCTGGCGCTGTGCAAAGAGATTGTGCAACTGCACGGCGGTCGCATGGGGGTGTATTCGCGGCCGGGGCAGGGCACTCAGTTCTACATGGCGTTACCGCTTTAACCTTTAGCGCCGGTTGAGGGCACGCAAAATAGCGGCACTTTCGGCGTCCGGCTCCCCAGCAAACAGGGAAGGCCGGAAACGCATCTGGAACGCCGCGATCACATGACGCGTTGCGACATCCAACACACCGGTCTGGGGTGTCGGGTAACCAAGAAGCGCCAATTCTTCCTGGAACCAGGTGATGCTCGGCAGTTCAGCAGCATATTGCACCTGAAAGCGCGAGACCGCCTGAGCATCCGGCCATACACCCAGACCTTCATCGGCCAGGCGCTTCCAAGGAAACAACGGCCCAGGGTCCAGCTTGCGCAGCGGCGCTATATCGCTGTGACCAATGATGTTCTTGGGGTCGATGCCATTGCGCTTGCTGATGTCCTTGAGCAGCACTACCAGCGATTTTACCTGGGCCTCGGAATACGGGTACCACAGGCGACCTGTGGGCGTGTCCTTATAGCCGGGGTTCACAATTTCGATCCCGATGGAGCTGGAGTTGAGCCAGGTACGCCCCATCCACTCGCTTTCGCCCGCGTGCCAGGCGCGTTGGCTTTCATCCACCAACTTGTAGATGGTGGCAGAGGCGTCGTCGCCGATCAGGTAATGCGCACTGACCTCGCCGTGGGTCAGCAGGGCCAGTGATTGTTCAAGATTGGTGGAGGTGTAGTGGACAACCACGAACTGCACGCGATTGTCGTGGTTCGCCGAGGGGTGGCTGGTGTTCAGGCGGGGACCGCTGGCGCAGCCGGCGAGCAGAAGAAGCACAAAGGTGAAGTACAAGAATTTCATGGCGGAAGACAGCACGCTGAAGACGATAATGCAACAGTGTAACGTACGGTCCGTGGCCAAGCGGTCAAGTTACAAAATAGAACAACTTTTATGCCGCTTGCACTTGGTTACGACCTGCCGCTTTAGCCCGGTACAGCGCCTCATCCGCTCGTTTGAGCGCCAGGTCACTGCGTTCTCCCGGTTGGAATTGCGCCACCCCCATGGATACCGTAATCGTCACCGGCTCGCCCTTGAAGTGGAACGGGCAGGCCTCGATCGCCGCACGCAGCACTTCACCCACGCCCAAGGCATCCGACAGGGATGAATCAGGCATCAGCAGCACAAACTCTTCACCGCCAAACCGCGCGATGAAATCGTTGGAGCGCAGGCGCTTGCGCAGCACGTTGGCGATAATCTTCAGCACCTTGTCACCGGCCAGGTGGCCGTAGCCATCGTTGATGCGCTTGAAGTGGTCCAGGTCCAGCATCGCCAGCGACAAATTATTGCCGTGCTGGTGCCAAGCATTGACCTCATGGTCGAGGCGCTCGCTCCAGGCGGCGCGGTTGGGCAAGTCGGTGAGCGGATCGATCAGCGCCTTCTGGCGCTGCACCTCGAGGTGCTCGCGATAGCCCTGGGCCTCCTGCTCCATATTGGCAACCCGCTCGGCCAGCCCTTTCAAGCGCGCCGCCACTTCCTGCTCGCGTTGGTCACGCTGCTGCTGGTGCTCGTCCATGGTGCCCAGCAAGCCCTCAAGATGGCTTTCCAGCACCTGCTTGAGGCTGTCCAAGTCCGCGGCGTCCTGCACACTGCTTTGCAGGCCGTCGACCTGCTCGCGAATCTGCGTGTCCAGCTCCCGGGCTGCGGAGCGGCTGTCGGCATGGCCGTCGCTGGCCACTTGCAGGTGGCCCTGGAAGGCCTCAAGACGCTCGTTAAGCTGTTTCAGGTAGGCCTCGAACTCGTGCTGGCCGCTGTCGGTGATCGCCAGCATCAGCACCGCCAAGTCATCAAGGATCGGCAGCAGTTCGTACCAGTTCAGACCGTGGGCCAGGCGCTCGCGCATGGCTTCGGCCTGTGGCCGATGGCGCTCGGGCAGTGACAGCTCTTCCAGCAGGCCGAGCAGGGTGTCTTCAATATGCTTGGCCACGGAGCTGTAGGACGGCTCGGGTGAGTCAGGCAGGGAATAGGGGCCGTCAGATTGCAGCTCGTTGGGGTCAGGCTCATCGACCTCCAACACAGGCGGGAGCGAGAGACTACCGATCACCGTCTCATCCGGCGTCTCGACCGCTACCGGCGGGGTCTCGATTAAGGCCGCGAGGGCGCTTTCGGCCGCTGGCTCTTCCTCCTGAGGCTGTGGCGCCTTAGGCGCTGGAGCTTCGGCGACAGGCGCAACCTCTGCCACCCTCTGCGCAGGCGCCTCGTACACAAACGCTTCGCTGACGGCCTTGGCGGGTTCAGGTTGTGCAGCAACCGGCTCCTGAGTCTGCGGCGCAAAGGCCCGCAGGGCTTGCGTCAGTTCATCGTTTTGCTCAGGTTCCTGAGGCTCGGCGGCGGCGTGGGTCACAACGGGGGACGGCGCTGGGCTGGCAACGGGCTCAGTGGCTACCGTTTCGCTCGCGGCGTCCTTGGCACCAAACAGACGCTGCAACAAACCTGGCCCAGGACGCGGAGTTTCACCCTCCGGCTCCAGGTTATTCAGCGCCTGCCCTTGCAGGCTGCTCAGCTCGCTGAGCAACAAAGGAATCTCTCGAGCCTGGCTGACGCGGCCATCCAACTGCTTGGCAAAGGTTTTCAGCGGACGGGCTACCTCACGGGGCAGCGGCAACTTTTGCAACTGCGTGACCAGAGACGTCAATGCGGTGCTCATCTGGTCAATGCGGGTTTCGCGGCGCTGCTCAGAATCGAGCACGGCTTTTTCCAGGCGCGGCAGCAAGGCCGCGAGGGCGGCGTCCATGTCGTCGGTGCGCACAACGTCGCGCATTTCCTTCATGCATTGATCAACGGCACGGTCGGTACCTTCCGCCGCCAGCGTGCTACGCACCAGCCCGCGGCGCAGCAGATCAAGGCGTGCAGCCCAACGGCGTTCGAGCTTTTCTTGTTGCTCGATACTTAGCAGGTATTTTTCTTTCCAGCGCTGGGCGTCGTCGCTCATGCAAGGGGTCCGCGAGGGCCAGGGCTCAACGCGGGTAATGCATCTGCCGTGAGCGAGCCCGGCAGACGAATCTCTACCGCGACCGGCAGGTGATCGGAAATGGGCTGTGCCAGCACCTGCACACTTTCCAGTGTGAGGCTCGGGCTGAGCAGGATATGGTCAAGACAGCGTTGCGGTCGCCAGCTCGGAAACGTGGCTTCGACTTGCGGCGCCAATAGCCCTAGGTCGCGCAACGGGGAATTCTGCAGCAGGTCGTTGGCATGGGTGTTCATATCCCCCATCAGCACCTGATGCTTGTATTTGCCAATCAAATCGCGCACGTAAGCCAACTGAAGGTTGCGCGTACGCCCCCCGAGCGCCAAGTGCATCATTACCACCACCAAGGCTTCAGGCCCTTCGCCAAAACGCACGAGGATCGCCCCACGCCCCTTTGGACCCGGCAATGGATGGTCTTCGATGGCGGTCGGCTTCAAGCGGCTGAGCACACCATTGCTGTGCTGCGCCAGGCGCCCGAGGTTGCGATTGAGTTGCTGATACCAGTAGGGGAAAGCCCCAAGATGGGCTAGATGCTCGACCTGATTGATGTAGCCCGAGCGAATGCTGCCACCATCGGCTTCCTGCAAGGCGACCAGGTCGAAGTCACTCAACAGGTCGCCGATCTTCTGCAGGTTACCGGCCCGCCCGTTGTGGGGCAGCAAATGCTGCCAACCACGGGTGATGTAGTGACGGTACTTCTCGGTGCTGTTACCCACCTGGATATTGAAACTGAGCAGACGCAGACGATTGTCCGCCGGCAAGCCTGTCGATTCCAGGTGATGCTCATTGACCTGCGGGTCATGCAGGCCAACGACACGTTCGGTGGTGCCCCAGCGGCGCATGGGAAGCCCCTTACTTGGCTGCGCGCTCTTTGGCGATCAGCTGATCTGCAACGTTGAGGGTATTTTCAGGACCACCAGTAGTGCCCAGGTCGAAACGGTATTTGCCGTTGACGATCATGGTCGGTACGCCTTGTACGCCGTACTTCTGCGCCAGTTCCTTGGCCTGCTTGATCTGGCCTTGGATGGCGAACGAGTTGAAGGTGGCCAGGAACTTGTCTTTGTCGACGCCTTGGGTCGCGACGAAGTCAGCCATTTCTTCTGGCTTGGTCAGGCGCTTGCCTTCTTTCTGGATCGCGTTGAATACCGCGTTGTGGACCTTGTGCTCCACGCCCATGGCTTCCAGGGTCAGGAACAGCTGGCCGTGGGCATCCCATGGACCGCCGAACATGGCCGGGATGCGCTTGAAGTTCACGTCTTTAGGCAGCTTCTCGACCCAAGGGTTGATGACCGGCTCAAACGCGTAGCAATGCGGGCAGCCGTACCAGAACAGCTCCACCACTTCGACCTTGCCCGGCACAGAAACAGGCACTGGATTGGCCAATTCCACGTAGGTTTTACCGGCTTCAAGCGGCACGTCGGCAGCCTGTGCGGTCATGCCGAAAAGGCTGACAGTGACGAGAGCGGCGCTGAGGATCAGATTACGCATGCTTTACTCCTGGACAAATAAAGTCGCCTCACGCGACCTTTAGGTGTGACAGGTCTACGCGGGCATGAGTTCGTTAGTGTAACGGCACCGGCCACAAAAAAGGGCGGCCTGGGCCACCCTTTTTATGCTTGCATCGCGGGATTAATCGAGCGTTAACGTTGCAGGCGCTTAGTGCAGGCCCTGGATGTAACTGGAGAGGGCTGCGATGTCTTCATCGCTCAGCTTGCGGGCGATGGTACGCATGATCGCCGCATCGCCATCGTTAGCTCGACCACCTTCTTCCTTGCGGAAATCCGTCAGCTGCTTGGCGATGTATTGAGCGTGCTGACCACTCAAGTGAGGAAAGGCCGCTGCCGCAATACCTGCGCCGTTCGGTGAATGGCAGCCGGTGCAGGCCGGCAGGCCTTTATCCAGATTGCCACCGCGAAATAGCTTCTTGCCGCGTGCCACCAATTTAGGATCAGCAGCTCCCACGCTGCCCTTCTGGCTGGCAAAATACGCCGCGATGTCTGCCAGGTCCTGATCGCTGGAGTTAGCCAGTAGGCCGGTCATTTCCAGCACAGTGCGCTTGCCGCTCTTGATATCCTGCATCTGCTTGGTCAGGTAACGCTCACCCTGGCCAGCGAGTTTGGGGAAGTTCGGCGCCGGGCTGTTGCCATCCGGTCCGTGGCAGGCACCACACACAGCGGCTTTCGCTTGACCGGCAGTGGCATCACCTTTAAGGGGGCCCTCTGCAGCGACGGCAGCGCCAGTGATGCCCAAGGTCAACAGCAGACTCACGATCAATTTGTTCATCAGCTAATCCAACTACGGCTAAGGGTTTAAGAGTTATCTACCGGGTTTACTCACCATCAACTCAATGACGGCATGGTAATCCTCAGTACTGCAGTCCATGCACAAACCACGCGGCGGCATTGCCTTGAAACCCTCGGTCACGTGTCGCACTGTCGTGGCCACGCAAACTCGGTTGTACAGCGCTTCCGGTTCCTGTGTAGCCTGAGCGCCGTAAAGCGGGATCAGGGCACCAAAAGCGAGCAACCATCAGGTCATACATCGACCTTTTCAGGGTTTGAGAGCGTTTTGCGTTCTAATGCGCAATAAAGGTCTTTCGCTCCCGTGTACCTCATCCTTCGCTGGGACAAAGCACACACAAAATCTGCGGCATTATATACTGGCGCTACTGAAACGGAAACGACACCGCTTGCCGCACCCTTTCTCGGCACCGCCCACATCGGAAATCTCATGCAACTCAAGAATCCCATCCTAGGCCTGTGCCAACAGTCCACCTTTATGCTCAGCGCCGCCAAAGTAGACCAATGCCCTGATGACGAGGGCTTTGAAGTCGCCTTTGCCGGCCGTTCCAACGCCGGTAAGTCCAGCGCGCTGAACACCCTGACCCACGCCAGCCTCGCGCGCACCTCGAAAACACCGGGCCGCACGCAACTGCTCAATTTCTTCAAGCTAGACGATGATCGGCGTCTGGTCGACCTTCCGGGCTATGGTTATGCAAAAGTACCTATCCCGCTGAAGCTGCACTGGCAGCGTCACCTGGAGGCTTACCTGGGTGGCCGGGAGAGTTTGAAGGGTTTGATTCTGATGATGGACATCCGTCATCCAATGACTGACTTCGACCTGCTGATGCTCGACTGGGCCGTCGCCAGCGGCATGCCCATGCATATCCTACTGACCAAAGCCGACAAGCTGACCTACGGCGCCGCCAAGAACACTCTGCTCAAAGTGCAGGCCGAAATCCGCAAAGGTTGGGGTGACACAATCACCATCCAGCTGTTCTCGGCGCCTAAGCGCATGGGCCTGGAAGAGGCCTACACCGTACTGGCCGGCTGGATGGAATTAGCAGACAAGGGCGCGGAAATCGCCGAGTAACTTTTCTGCGGGCAAAAAAAACCCCGGACTTCGTATGGGGAGGGGAAGTTCGGGGTTCAAGTTCTGGACCGCTAGGGCGGGGCCCAGATATCTGCCAACACTTAACACAACATAGGAGCATTGAAGGGCTTCACCACCCATTCAGTAACTCTGAGTAGCAGTTCACGGGTTAAGTTCCGGCGGTATCAGAAAACTATTGGAAATAACCAACGTCGACTTTTGAACTAAAGCACTCTGCCACCACGCCCGGTGGTGGCAAACGCCCGATATCAGTGTGCTTCGTCCCAGTTATCGCCAACGCCCACGTCGACCACCAACGGCACATCCAACTGTGCCGCCGCGCTCATGTGTTCGCGAATCTTCTCGCTGACCTGCTCGACCAAGTCCTCACGCACCTCAAGCACCAATTCGTCGTGTACCTGCAAGATCACCTTGGCATCGAGGCCCGAGTCGGTCAGCCAGTTATCCACCAGCACCATGGCTTTCTTGATGATGTCCGCCGCCGTGCCCTGCATAGGCGCGTTGATCGCGGTGCGTTCTGCAGCCGCGCGCTCCTGAGGCTTATTGGAATTGATATCCGGCAAATACAGCCGGCGACCGAAGAAGGTTTCCACGTACCCCTGATCGGCAGCCTGGGCGCGGGTGCGCTCCATGTAGTCGCGAACCCCTGGGTAGCGAGCGAAGTACACGTCGATGTAAGCCTTTGCAGTCTTGGTATCGACGCCGATGTCCTTGCCGAGCTTCTGTGCCCCCATGCCGTAGATCAGACCAAAGTTGATTGCCTTGGCACTGCGACGCTGATTGGACGTGACCTCAGCCAATTCGACCTTGAATACCTCAGCCGCCGTCGCGGTATGCACATCCAGGTCGTTGCGGAACGCATTCATAAGCCCCTCATCCTTGGACAAGTGCGCCATGATCCGCAGTTCGATCTGCGAATAGTCCGCCGCCAGCAGTTTGTAGCCCTTGGGCGCCACGAATGCCTGACGAATCCGCCGCCCTTCGGCGGTACGCACGGGGATGTTCTGCAGGTTCGGGTCACTGGAAGACAAGCGCCCGGTAGCCGCCACGGCCTGATGATATGACGTGTGAACACGCCCGGTGCGCGGGTTAATCTGCTCCGGCAGGCGATCGGTGTAAGTGCTTTTGAGCTTGCTCATGCTGCGGTACTGCATGAGTACCTTAGGCAGCGGATAGTCATCTTCGGCCAGCTTGGCGAGCACTTCTTCGGCGGTAGACGCCTGTCCTTTGCCTGTCTTCTTCAACACCGGCAGACCCAGCTTTTCGTAGAGAATCGCCCCGAGTTGCTTAGGTGAGCCCAGGTTGAATTCCTCACCAGCGATCTCGAAGGCCTGGCGTTCCAGCTCAACCATCTTGTTGCCCAACTCAATACTCTGAACGCCGAGCAACTTCGCATCGACCAAAGCGCCCTGGCGTTCGATGCGGGCCAGCACGGGTACAAGAGGTATTTCGATGTCCGTCAGCACACTGGCCAGGCTCGGGATAGCGGCCAGTTGCGCGTGCAATTCCTGATGCAACCGCAAGGTTACGTCAGCATCTTCGGCCGCATAGGGACCCGCTTGTTCAAGCGCGATCTGGTCAAACGTCAACTGCTTGGCGCCTTTGCCAGCGATGTCCTGGAAGCTGACAGTGTCGTAGTCCAGGTACTTCTTGGCCAGGCTGTCCATATCATGGCGCGTCGCGGTGGAGTTCAGCACGTAGGACTCAAGCATTGTGTCGAACGCGATGCCACGCACGGTGATGCCGTTTGCCGGGTCGCCGCCAATGGCGCAGTTGGCCAAGATATTCATGTCGAATTTGGCGTGCTGGCCTACCTTGAGCTTGGACGGATCTTCCAGCAACGGCTTCAAGGCCAGCAGTACGGTGTCACGATCCAGCTGTTCCGGGGCGCCAATGTAGGAGTGGGTAAGCGGGATGTACGCTGCTTCATGGGGCTGCACAGCGAAGGAAACCCCGACCAGTTGCGCCTGTTGGGCGTCGATCCCGGTGGTTTCAGTGTCGAAAGCGAACAACTTCGCGTCGTTTAGCTTCTTCAGCCAAAGATCGAACGTGGCCTGGTCGAGGATTGTGGTGTACGAGGCTTCTACGGGCGCTTGGGGTTCAACAGCTTTCTCAGCAACCGGCACCGCCTTCAGTTCAACACGCTTGGCATCGCGCTGAATCTCATCAATCCAGCTCTTGAACTCCAACAGCGTGTAAAGCTCCAGCAGCTTCTCGCGGTCTGGTTCAATCAGGTGCAGATCGTCCAATCCCACGTCCAGCGGCACATCAATCTTGATCGTCGCCAGTTGGTAGGAAAGAAACGCCATCTCCCGGTGCTCTTTAAGCTTGGCCGGCAGCGTCTTGGCACCACGGATCGGCAGAGTGGGCACAATATCCAACTGTTCATAAAGCTCTTTGAGGCCGCCATTCACACCCACCAGCAAGCCGGAAGCGGTCTTAGGACCAATCCCCGGAACGCCCGGGATGTTGTCGGACGAATCACCCATCAACGCCAGATAGTCGATGATCTGCTCCGGAGCGACGCCAAATTTCTCCTTTACGCCGTCCACGTCCATGGCGCTACCGGTCATGGTATTGACCAAGGTAATGTGCCCGTCGACCAACTGCGCCATGTCCTTGTCGCCGGTGGAGATCACTACCGGACGGTCAGCCGCCGCGCTGCTGCGGGCCAGGGTGCCGATCACATCATCGGCCTCAACGCCTTCAACGCACAGCAGCGGGAAGCCCAAGGCGATCACACTCTGATGCAGCGGCTCAATCTGCACGCGCATGTCATCGGGCATGCTCGGACGGTTAGCCTTGTATTCGGCGTACATGTCATCACGAAAAGTCCCACCCTTGGCGTCGAACACCACCGCAAAGGGGCTGTCCGGGTACTGCTTGCGCAGGCTTTTGAGCATGTTCAACACGCCCTTGACCGCACCGGTCGGCAGGCCTTTGGAGGTGGTCAGTGGTGGCAGCGCGTGGAAGGCGCGGTACAGGTAAGAAGAACCGTCCACCAGGACGAGGGGCGCTTGGCTCATGAGCAGGATCAACCTTTTCGGCGGGTCTGGCGCTAGAATAGCCGGACCAATGAAAACAAAGGGACAAGGTTATCATGCGTACATTCAATCGCCTGCTGTTGACTGGCTTGATTGCACTCGCTCCGATGGCTGCCATGGCGGCAGACGATGCGCCTTCGGGCGACCCGGAAGTGACCATTCGCACGGAAGGCAACAGGACTATTCAGGAGTACCGTCAAAACGGATTCCTGTATGCAATCAAGGTGACCGTTAAAGGTGCTCCTCCCTATTTCCTGGTGCGCGCGGACGGAACCGACGCAAACTTCATCCGCTCTGACCAGCCGGATATGCTGATCCCGTCATGGAAGATCTTCGAATGGAAATGATTTCTTAACTTCAATTGGCGCCGCCCACAGCGGCGCCCGTAATGGCAGTTTTAACCATGTCTGTGTTCACCCCCCTGGCTCGGCCCGAGCTGGAAACCTTTCTCGCCCCTTACGGGCTCGGCCGCCTGCTTGACTTCCAGGGGATTGCTGCCGGCAGCGAAAACACCAATTTCTTTATCAGCCTGGAGCAGGGCGAATTCGTCCTGACCCTCGTTGAGCGCGGCCCTGTCGCGGAGATGCCGTTCTTCATCGAACTGCTCGACGTGCTCCACGACGCCGATCTGCCTGTGCCATACGCCCTGCGGACCACCGATGGCATGGCTTTGCGCGAATTGAAGGGTAAACCGGCACTGCTGCAACCACGCCTGGCCGGCAAGCACATCAAAGACGCCAACGCACAGCATTGCGCCCAAGTAGGTGAGTTGCTTGGTCACCTGCACTTGGCGACGCAAGGCGAGAAGGTGCTGGAACGCAAAACTGATCGCGGCCTGGACTGGATGCTCAGCGAAGGTGCGCAGCTAATTTCGCATTTGAACGATGCACAGCAAAGCCTGCTGAACGCTGCATTGACTGAAATCGAAGCCCATAAGGCCGAGATTCTCGCCCTGCCGCGCGCCAACGTGCACGCTGACCTGTTCCGCGACAATGCAATGTTCGAAGGTACACACCTGACGGGCTTGATCGACTTCTACAATGCCTGCTCGGGCCCGATGCTCTACGACGTGGCAATCGCGCTGAATGACTGGTGTTCGGATGACGATGGTGTGATCGACGGACAACGCGCTCGTGCGTTGCTGGGCGCTTATGCTGGACTGCGACCGTTTACAGCGAAGGAAGCGGAGCTCTGGCCGACCATGTTGCGAGTGGCATGCGTGCGGTTCTGGCTGTCACGGCTGATTGCCGCTGAGTCATTTGCCGGCCAGGACGTGTTGATTCACGATCCCGCCGAGTTCGAACATCGGTTGGCGCAGCGCCAGCAGGTCACCGTCCACCTGCCATTCGCGCTCTAAGGACCAACCCGGTCAAAAATGTGGGAGGGGGCTTGCCCCCGATGGCGATGCATCAGTCAAATTATCATCGACTGAAGCGCCTTCATCGGGGGCAAGCCCCCTCCCACATTTGATCTTCGTTGTGAGGCTTACAACGACTCCAGGCAACCGGCCAAGTCATTCCCCAGCTTCTCCAGCACCTGCTCATAACCCTGAGCCGTCGCCGGTGTATACCCGCCCAACGCATCCAATTCAGCCAGTTTCACCGGCAGCCCAGCCACCAGCGTCTCTGCCAAGCGCGGGCGCAACGGCGGTTCACTGAACACGCAGGTCTTGCCCACTTCCTGCAAGCGAGTACGCATTGCCGCTACATGCTGGGCGCCTGGCTGTACTTCGGAGGCGACGCTGAACACGCCGGTGTGCTTAAGCCCGTAAGCATCTTCGAAGTAATCAAAGGCTTCGTGGAACACGAAGTAAGGCTTGTCGCCGATGCTCGCCATGCGTTTTTTCAGGCGTGCATCCAGGGCGTCCAGACGGCCGGCAAACGCCTTTGCGTTGCTCTGGTAACGCTCGGCATTCACTGGGTCAGCGGCGCTCAGGTCGGCTGCCATACGTGCAGCAATCACCCGGGCGTTTACCGTGGACAACCACAGATGCGCATCCAGGCTGCCCGGGCGGTGATCGTGGTCATGTTCGTCGGCATCGTCAGCGTGAGAATGGCTATCTTCACCGAAACGACGCAGTTTCATTCCCGGCAAGTCTTGCACCGCTACCGTCGTCGCTGTACGACCTTTCAACACGCGAGGCAGGAAACTCTCCATATCCGGCCCAATCCAGTACAGCAGATCCACCGACTGCACACGCCGTACGTCGGATGGGCGCAACGCGAAGTTATGCGGCGATGCGCCGGGGGGCAACAACACCTCCGGCACGGCCACGCCGTCCTGCACAGCCGCGGCTATCAACTGCAGAGGCTTGATGCTGGTGAGTACCCGTACCTCGGCCTGAACTGTGCCTGCGATGAACAAACTGGTGATGAAAACGACAAAAACGGGAAAAAGTCGGGACACGATGACCACTCAATGACGTAGGAACGGGTAACATAATAACGTCTCTATCAAATATCTGTCGCCGCTCATGCCTAAAACACCGCTTGCCAGCCGTCCCCACGACCACTCTCACTGCGTGCACACCGCGCTGTCGGAAGCCGACACCCTGTGTGCGCAGAAAGGCCTGCGCCTGACCGCCTTGCGTCGCCGGGTGCTGGAGCTCGTGTGGCAGAGCCACAAGCCGCTGGGCGCCTATGACATTCTGGGCGTGCTCAGCGAGCAGGACGGCCGCCGCGCCGCGCCTCCAACCGTGTACCGCGCGCTGGACTTCCTGTTGGAAAACGGCCTGGTACACCGCATCGCATCGCTCAACGCCTTTGTCGGCTGCAACCACCCAGAGCACGCACACCAGGGTCAGTTCCTCATCTGTCGCGAGTGCCACGCCGCCATCGAACTTGAACAAAAAAGCATCAGTGACGCCATTATCACAAGCTCCGCCGACGTTGGCTTCAGGGTCGAAGGGCAAACGGTCGAAGTGGTCGGCCTGTGCGCGGGCTGCCAGGGGGCTTGATGAGCAACGCGTTAATCCGACTGGAGCAGGTTGGGGTCACGTTCGCCGGGCAAAGCGTGCTGGATAACATCGCACTGAGCGTAGAGCCGGGGCAGATCGTTACCCTGATCGGCCCAAATGGCGCCGGCAAGACCACCCTGGTGCGTGCCGTGCTTGGTCTGCTCAAGCCCGACAGCGGTAGCGTATGGCGCAAGCCCAAGCTGCGCGTCGGTTACATGCCGCAGAAGCTGCACGTCGACCCGACCTTGCCCCTCTCTGTACTTCGCTTCCTGCGCCTGGTGCCTGGCGTAGACCGTGTCCGCGCACAGGCTGCACTTAAGGAAGTCGGCGCCGAACAAGTGATCGACAGCCCGGTGCAGAGCATCTCCGGCGGCGAAATGCAGCGCGTACTGCTGGCCCGCGCCCTGCTGCGCGAGCCCGAGTTGCTGGTGCTAGATGAGCCCGTGCAGGGCGTCGATGTCGCCGGCCAGGCCGAGTTGTACAGCCTGATCACACGCCTGCGCGACCGCCACGGCTGCGGCGTGCTGATGGTCTCTCACGACCTGCACCTGGTCATGAGCACCACTGACCAAGTGGTGTGCCTCAACCGCCACGTGTGCTGCTCCGGCCACCCGGAACAGGTCAGCGGCGACCCGGCGTTTGTCGAGTTGTTCGGCAAAAATGCCCAGAGCCTGGCGATCTACCACCACCATCACGACCACGCCCATGACCTGCATGGCGCTGTGGTTGACGATCCGGCCACACCTCATACCCACGTTCATGGAGATAGCTGCAAGCATGGCTGATTTTCTGCTTTACGCCCTGCTGGCAGGCTTGGCTTTGGCGCTAGTGGCTGGCCCGCTGGGCTCATTCGTGGTCTGGCGTCGCATGGCGTACTTTGGCGACACCTTGTCCCACGCCGCGCTGCTGGGCGTGGCGATGGGTTTCCTGCTGGATGTAAGCCCGACCATCGCCGTGACCGTGGGCTGCCTGCTGCTGGCGGTGCTGCTGGTAACCCTGCAACAGCGCCAGCCGCTGGCCTCGGACACCCTGCTGGGCATTCTGGCGCCGAGCACGTTGTCACTAGGCCTGGTCGTACTGAGCTTTATGCATGAAGTCCGCATCGACCTGATGGCCTATCTGTTCGGCGATCTGTTGGCGATCAGCCCAACGGACCTGGCCTGGATCCTCGGCGGCAGTGCTGCTGTTCTGGTGCTTCTGGTAGTCCTGTGGCGCCCACTGCTGGCAATCACGGTGCATGAAGAACTGGCCAGGGTCGAAGGCTTGCCCGTATCGGCTTTGCGCATGGCCCTAATGTTGTTGATCGCCGTGGTGATCGCTGTCGCGATGAAGATTGTCGGCGTATTGTTGATCACGTCGCTGCTGATCATCCCCGCCGCCGCCGCCCAACGCCACGCCCGCTCACCCGAGCAGATGGCCATCGGTGCAAGCCTTCTGGGGATGCTAGCAGTGTGCGGAGGCCTGGCGCTGTCCTGGTTCAAGGACACGCCAGCCGGACCATCGATTGTGGTCGCGGCCGCCGCCCTGTTTCTGCTGAGTTTTGTCCTGCCCCGTCGAGGGGTGTAGACTTGCTCGCTTTTTGCGCAAATAGAGAGTCGCAGGAATGAAGCCGTTCACCTCCCGTTATCTGCTCCTTGCCGCATTTTCCCTGCTGCTGGGCGCCTGCCAAAGCACACCGCCCGCGGCCCCCGAGGCTCCGGACCCACGTGCTGCGGCCATCGCGCAGCTGGAGCAAAACCTCGCCAGCAGCGAGCTTGCCACTGCCGAAGACCAGTTGGCAGCGTTGCAGGCCCAGTCGCCTAACGACCCGACACTAGAGCCTTATCAGCGCCAATTGGCCGAAGCCTACCTGCAGCGCAGCCAGATCGTGCTGCAAAAAGGTGACGTCAACGCCGCCGCCACCGCCCTGAGCCGCGCCCGCGCGCTGATGCCCAAGGCGCCAGCCCTGACCGGCGGCGTCAACAGCGCTATTACCCACGCCCGCAAGGTCGAACTGGATAAAGCCGAAGAGGCGCTCAAGGCCGCCGAGGCCAAGCCCGCCGCCAAGGTCATCGACCCGGCGGCGCCCAGCACCACGGTGGCCTTGAACCTCACCAATATCGAAGAATTGCGCCATCAACTGGATGCGATTGCCACCGACGTGGTGAATTACCAGTGCGACGTGAGCATTCAGGCGCCACGCACCGAGGATTACCCGTGGTTGGCTACGCTGCTGACCAAACGGGTGAAACGCATTGATTCGGCGTATGAGCTGAAGATTCACAGGCAGATTCTGAAACACATCCCGGCGCAGGTTGTGTTGATTCCGCGCAAGGCGCAATAAACGCATCGGGAGCAAGCCCCCTCCCACATTTTGAGTGTATTCACAGTTCAAAATGTGGGAGGGGGCTTGCTCCCGATAGCGGTCTAACAGACACCCAATTAGTTAAGCCGGAATCGCTTTGGCCTTAGGCTCACGATCCCATACCCGATGCTGCCCAATCGCGGCAAAGAACGCTTTGAACGCCTTCGCATCCGACCCCACGATCAGCCCCGCATCCACCTCAAGCTTCAACAGATCCAACAGCGACTTGGCATCAGTGGCGACGGTAATAGCCTTCAAGTGCTTGTAAGCCTCCAGCACGTAGTGCAACGCCACACCATCCGCGCTCAACGCCTTCACTGACTCTTTACCGCCAGGCACAAAGACCGCATCAAACGCGATGGACGGCATTCCTTCCATCGTCGCGTCCACCGGCAGGCTCTTGCCATCCGCCGTGGTGACCGGTGCCGAGGTTGGACCCAGCAATTTGGCGTGCGCACCCTCGGCTTCCAAGGCCTTCTTCAATGCCGCAATCGCCACGCCGTCCACGCCATTCGCCGCCAAGATCGCCACCTTGCGCGTCTTGATATCCGCAGGCAGCAAGTTCGCCTGGCTCAAAGCAGGCGAGCGTGCCAACGCGGTCTCGCGCTCTTCCACTGTGCCCTTTTTCGGTACCGGCAGGCCGAGGTTCTGCGCCACGCGCTTGGCCAGTTCCAGGTCAATATTGGCCAGGATCTCGTTGACCTGCCGCGCACGAATAAACTCACGCTCGACCTTGCCCAGCTCAAAGCTGTACGCCGCAATGATGTGCTCTTGCTCATGCTTGCTCATGCTGCGGAAAAACAGGCGCGCCTGAGAGAAGTGGTCGCCGAACGATTCACTGCGCTCACGCACTTTATTGGCATCAACACGCTCGTAGTACGACTCGAAACCACCGTCCTGCGCCGCAGGTGGCGTTTCTTTCGGCCAACCGCCATCGATCGAATTGGGCTCGTAGGCAGCACGCCCCTTGTCAATCACCGTGCGGTGCATAGCATCGCGCTGGCCGTTATGAAATGGCGCTACCGGCCGATTGATCGGCAACTCATGAAAGTTCGGGCCGCCCAGGCGACTGATCTGCGTGTCGGTGTAGGAAAACAGGCGCCCCTGCAGCAGTGGGTCATTGGAGAAGTCGATGCCCGGAACGATATGCCCAGGGCAGAACGCCACCTGCTCAACTTCAGCAAAGAAGTTATCCGGGTTGCGGTTCAGCACCATTTTGCCCAGCGGCGTAATCGGCACCAATTCCTCCGGAATCAGCTTCGTCGGGTCGAGAATGTCGAAGTCGAAGGCGTGTTCCTTGTCTTCAGGGATTACCTGTACGCCCAGTTCCCACTCAGGGTAATCACCGGTTTCAATGGACTCCCACAGGTCGCGACGGTGGTAGTCGGTGTCTTTACCTGCGAGTTTTTGTGCTTCGTCCCACACCAACGAACAGGTACCGGCGGTAGGGCGCCAGTGAAACTTAACGAAATTGGAGACGCCTTCGGCATTGATAAAGCGGAACGTATGTACGCCAAAACCCTGCATGCTCCGTAGGCTTTTAGGAATAGCCCGGTCGGACATGGCCCAGATCACCATGTGTGCCGACTCCGGTTGCAGAGAGACGAAATCCCAGAAGGTGTCGTGCGCCGAGCCGCCGGTAGGAATCTCGTTGTGCGGCTCAGGTTTTACCGCGTGCACAAAGTCCGGAAATTTGATCGCGTCCTGAATGAAGAACACTGGCATGTTGTTGCCCACCAGGTCGAAGTTGCCTTCATCAGTGAAGAACTTCACGGCAAAGCCACGCACGTCACGCACCGTATCGCCGGAACCACGTGGGCCTTGCACGGTGGAAAAACGCACGAACACCGGGGTTTTATGCCCAGGGTCGCGTAGGAAGCCGGCCTTGGTCAGCGCCGAATGGTTCTCATAGGATTGGAAATAACCATGGGCGCCCGTACCCCGGGCATGCACGATGCGCTCGGGGATGCGTTCATGGTCAAAATGCGTGATCTTTTCACGCATGATGAAATCTTCCAGCAGCGAAGGCCCTCGCGCGCCGACCTTCAAGCTGTTCTGGTTGTCGGAAATCTTCACACCTTGGTTGGTGCGCAAGGCTTGGCCAGTGGCGTCTGAGCGAAACTGTTCCAGGCTGTGTAATTTGGCGTTGGTGTTACCACGATCCAGGGTATCGGTGCCCGCAAGGTCACTCTTCGGCGGTGTGGCTGGCTTCTTGGTACTCATCAGTCAAAACTCCTTATTCAAAGTGGCCAGAGCGGTGCCCGGCTCGTTTGAGCAAAACCCCAGGCACGGCACCTGGGAAATCGAGTTGCTTAAGTAGTGACTGATGGGGTTTTGGGCCGTTCCTTTTTTATGACCTTTGATCGCGTTATTGCCAAATCGCAGGTTGAATGCGAAATAAATGCTAAGAAACACTAGATGGACAGGCTAAAATGCGCGCCCGGCTAACCGCTGATCCCTTTTCAATGCGCCCCACAAGGTTCGCTACGTGATCGAGTTTCAAAACGTCCATAAAACCTACCGCGTCGCCGGTAAGGATATCCCCGCACTGCACCCCACCAGTCTGCGCGTCGAAAACGGCCAGGTGTTTGGCCTGATTGGCCACTCGGGTGCGGGTAAAAGCACCTTGCTGCGCCTGATCAACCGCCTGGAAGAGCCCAGTGGCGGCCAGATCACGGTCGACGGCGAAGAAGTCACCGCCCTGGACGCCAACGGCCTGCGCCGCTTCCGCCAGCAGGTCGGGATGATCTTCCAGCACTTCAACCTGCTGGCGTCCAAGACCGTCGCCGATAACGTGGCATTGCCACTGACCCTGGCCGGAGAACTGTCGCGTAAAGACATCGACCTGCGCGTGGCTGAACTGCTCGCCCGCGTCGGCTTGTCGGACCACGCCAAAAAGTACCCCGCGCAATTGTCCGGCGGCCAGAAGCAGCGCGTCGGCATCGCCCGCGCCCTGGCGACCAAGCCAAAGATCTTGCTGTGCGACGAAGCCACCAGCGCCCTTGACCCACAGACCACCGCGTCGGTCCTGCAACTGTTGGCTGAGATCAACCGCGAGCTGAAGCTGACCATCGTGCTGATCACCCATGAAATGGACGTGATCCGCCGCGTATGCGACCAGGTGGCCGTGATGGACGCCGGCGTGATCGTCGAGCAAGGTTCGGTAGCCGACGTTTTCCTGCATCCCAAGCACCCGACCACCAAACGTTTTGTACAAGAAGCCGAACAGGTCGACGAAGGCGAGCAGCGTGATGACTTCGCCCACGTACCGGGCCGCATCGTACGTCTGACGTTCCAGGGCGACGCAACCTACGCGCCGCTGCTGGGTACCGTCGCCCGCGAAACGGGTGTGGACTACAGCATCCTCGCCGGCCGTATCGACCGCATCAAAGACATCCCTTATGGGCAACTGACCCTCGCGGTCACCGGCGGTGACATGGAAGCGGCCTTTGCCCGCTTCACCGCCGCAGACGTCCACATGGAGGTGCTGCGCTAATGGAAATCTTCCTGAGTTTCTTCGCCAATATCGACTGGTCCGAAATCTGGCTCGCCACCGGCGACACCATGATCATGCTGTTCGGTTCGCTGTTTTTTACCGTGCTACTAGGCCTGCCGTTGGGCGTGCTGCTGTTCCTGACCAGCCCGCGCCAGCTGTTCGAGCAAAAAGGGCTGTACGCGCTGCTGTCGCTGATCGTGAATATCCTGCGCTCGCTGCCGTTCATCATCCTGCTGATTGTGATGATCCCGTTCACCGTACTGATCACCGGCACCTCGCTGGGCGTGGCCGGTGCAATCCCGCCGCTGGTGGTGGGCGCCACGCCATTCTTCGCGCGTCTGGTGGAAACCGCCTTGCGTGAAGTGGACCGCGGCATTATCGAAGCCACCCAGTCCATGGGCGCAACCACTCGCCAGATCATCACCAATGCACTGTTGCCCGAAGCACGCCCCGGCATCTTCGCGGCGATTACGGTGACGGCGATTACGCTGGTGTCCTACACGGCCATGGCCGGTGTGGTCGGCGCTGGCGGCCTGGGCGACCTGGCGATCCGTTTCGGTTACCAGCGTTTCCAGACCGATGTGATGGTGGTCACCGTGGTGATGCTGTTGATCCTGGTGCAAATTCTGCAAACCGTCGGCGACAGGCTGGTGGTGCACTTTTCTCGAAAATAACGGCCATTGCCGGCCAAAAGCCGGCACATGCCCGAACAAGGAGCTTGTTGGATGAAAAAACTACTGGTTGCTTTCGCCGCCGTTGCCGCGTTTTCCGCCCATGCCGAGACCCTGACGGTCGCTGCTTCGCCGGTACCCCACGCGGAAATCCTGGAATTCGTGAAACCTGCCCTCGCCAAAGAAGGCGTGGACCTGCAGGTCAAAGTCTTCACCGACTACGTACAGCCCAACGTACAGGTAGCGGAAAAACGCCTGGACGCTAATTTCTTCCAGCACCAGCCGTACCTGGATGAATTCAACAAAGCCAAGGGCACTCACCTGGTGAGCGTCGGCGCGGTGCATTTGGAGCCTCTGGGCGCCTACTCCAGCAAGTACAAAAAGCTGGACGAGCTGCCAAGCGGTGCCAACGTCGTGATCCCTAACGACGCCACCAACGGCGGCCGCGCGCTGTTGCTGCTGGATAAAGCCGGCGTGATCAAATTGAAGGACTCGACCAACATCCTGTCGACCATCAAAGACATCACCGAAAACCCGAAAAACCTGAAGTTCCGCGAACTGGAAGCCGCCACCCTGCCGCGCGTGCTGACCCAGGTCGACCTGGCGTTGATCAACACCAACTACGCCTTGGAAGCCAAGCTGGACCCGTCCAAGAATGCATTGGTGATCGAAGGCAGCGACTCGCCTTACGTGAACATCCTGGTCACCCGCGAAGACAACAAGGATTCGTACGCAGTGAAGAAGCTGGTAGCTGCCCTGCACACGCCTGAAGTGAAGCAATTCATCGAAGAGAAGTACAAAGGCGCGATCAAGCCGGCGTTCTGATCTACCCGATCTCCAATACACCAGAGATCAAACAATGTGGGAGGGGGCTTGCCCCCGATAGCAGTGGGTCAGTCACCAGATGCAGTGACTGGCACTCAGCAATCGGGAGCAAGCCACCTCCCACATTTGTTTTGGGGGTGCATCTAATTGCGCTGCAACAACCCCGGCAACTGCGCCACCAATTTCTGGTTGTTCAACGGCGAACGAATAAACCCACGCTGCGTGCCATCCGGGCCGATGAGCGCCAGGTTACCGCTGTGATCGACGGTGTAGTTCGGCTTGCTGGTATCTGCCGGAATAAACGGGATGCTCACCGCATTCGACACCTTCTGCACATCCTCCACATTCGCGCCGGTCAGGCCCATAAACTGCGGATCGAAGTAGCCCAAGTACTGCTTGAGCTGAGTCGGCGTATCGCGATGCGGGTCGACGCTGACCAGAATCACTTGCAACTTATCCACAGCCTCTTTCGGCAGTTCGCTTTTGATCTGGCGCAATTGGGCGAGGGTGGTCGGGCAGATATCCGGGCAGAACGTGTAGCCGAAGAACAACAGGCTCCACTTCCCCTTCAACTCGTTGAACGCCACCGGCTGGCCGTCCTGATTTGTCATGGTCACAGGCGGAAGCTGACGGCTTTGCGGCAGCAGGATGATGCCGGCGTCGATCAGCGCGGTGGGGTCGCCCTGGCCTTTTCCGCTAAGCACTTTGTTGACGGTCAGGCCCATGATCAACGCGACGATGGCCACCAGGATGAAGACGGTTTTTTGAGTTCGAGTCATAGGTTCAACAGTAGGTAGTGGTCTACGAGCAGGGCGATAAACAGCAGGAACAAGTACCAGATAGAGTACTTGAAGGTGTTGATCGCCGCGTGCGGCCGACCGCCACGGTACAACACCCAGGCCCATTGCAGAAAGCGTGCGCCCAATACCAGCGCGCACGCCAGGTACAGTGGGCCGCTCATATGGATCACGTAGGGCATCAAGCTCACCGCCAGTAGGGCAAAGGTGTAGAGCAGGATATGCACCTTGGTGTAGTGCTCGCCGTGAGTCACTGGCAGCATGGGGATGTCGGCCTTGGCGTATTCCTCTTTGCGGTGGATGGCCAGGGCCCAAAAGTGCGGCGGGGTCCAAGCGAAGATGATCAGCACCAGCAGCAGCGGTTCAGCGCTGATGTGACCGGTGACGGCGACCCAACCCAACAGCGGCGGTGCAGCGCCAGCCAACCCGCCGATGACAATATTCTGCGGCGTCGCGCGCTTTAGGAATCCGGTGTAGATCACGGCGTAGCCGAGCAGCGAGGCCAAGGTCAGCCACGCCGCCAGGGCATTGGTGAACGCCAGCAACAGGCCCAGCCCTGCAACAGCCAAAAACAATGCAAAGGCCAGCGCCGCAACCGGCGACACCCGACCCTCCGCCAGGGGCCGCTTGTGAGTGCGTGCCATCACCGCATCGATCCGCCGATCCACGACATGGTTGACGGCCGCCGCGCCGCCCGCGCACAGGGCAATGCCCAAGTTGCCAAAAATCAGCACCGTCCACGGTACGCCCGCGCGGGTGGCGAGGAACATTCCCACCAGGGACGTGATGAGCATCAGCACCACTACTTTCGGCTTGGTCAGCTCTAGATAGTCACGCCAGATCGCCTGATCGTGACGCGCGCCGATCAAGGTCGCCATGGCATCTCTCCTTTAAGGGTGATGAGGCCTGATACGTGTTTGCGCGGGATGAAGCGCCAGCCGAACGGCAACTGATTGCGCACCCGAACCAGGCTGGTGCGGGCGTGGTAATTGACCAGCACCAGGGTCAGCAGCAACCCGGCACCGCCCGCGTTATGCCCGACCGCTACTGCCAGCGGCAGGCCGAACATCACATTGCTCAACCCCAGGCAGATTTGCACGCCGAGGGCGATCAGCAACAAGCCCGACAGACGCGTCATGCCCACCGCGCGCAGTTGCCAGGCCAGGCCGAGCAGGACCAGGGTCACGAGTACTGCGCCTATACGATGGGTCAGGTGAATGGCCGTGCGCGCCTCGCTGTCGAGCTGGCCGCCCAAATAATTTGGGCCTATGTGTTGGGTCAGGTGAAAGCCATTGGCAAAGTCTGCCGCCGGCCACCACTGTCCATGGCACGTGGGCAAGTCGACACAGGCCACGGCCGCGTAATTGGAGCTGACCCAACCACCGAGCGCAATCTGTCCGATCACCAGCACCAAACCAGCCGTCGCCCAATATTGCAGGCGCTTGGGCACGATTAGCGCGGGCAGTACACCGGACAGGCGCAAGGTCAGCAAAAACAGCAGACTCAAGGTGGCAAAGCCGCCAAGCAGATGGCCTGTCACCACCTGCGGCCACAGCTTCAAGGTCACCGTCCACATCCCAAACGCCGCCTGGGCAAACACCACCGCCAGCAGAAACAACGGCAACTTGACCGGCTGGCCTGGGTCACGCCGATGACTCCAAGAGCGCGCCGCCAACAACGCAATCAAAAGACCCAGAGTGCCAGCGAAGTAGCGATGGGTCATTTCGGCCCAGCCTTTGTCGGCCTCCACTGGCGTGTCAGGAAAATGCAATTCGGCATGGGCCAACTGGGCTTCACTTTGCGGCACGCTGATAAAACCATAACAACCCGGCCAGTCCGGGCAACCGAGGCCGGCGTGAGTCAGGCGGGTATAGGCGCCGAGCAGCACGACGATCAGCGCCAGCAAGGTGGCAAACAACGCGAGGCGAAATCCAGGTTTGGCCATGACGATGCCCTTATCCGATGTTCGACAATTTCAGCAGGTGGCGCAGGTCGTTGAGCAGGTCCTTGCCCTTGACCTTGGCGTCGTAGCGCAGCACCAGGTTGCCGTGGGGGTCGACGATCCACAGTTGCGCATCGCCCGGCGCGGCAGCGTTTTTGTTAAACGTCGAAAGGTCCAGTTGATAGCGCTGCAATTGCGGGTATTCGGCTTTCAGCTTGGCTTCGTAATCGGCACCGACCGGTTGCGCACCGGCCAACGCGTGACTGGCGCGCGAGGCATCGCGCCCCAGGCCGATCTGCAATTGCCGCGCGAGGTACACCAACTGCTGGCAATCGGCGGCGCAGGCGGCGGGCGCAGTCACCAGCAGTTGCCAGCGCTGTTCATCCGCCTGCACGCCGATATCGGCGCGGGTCTGGCCATTGCCGATCATCTCGCCGTGATAACTGCGGCTGTCCGGCACCCAGAACTGCAGCTTGTACATAAACGTGGCCAGCACCATCGGGCCGATCACCATCAGCAGGATCAGCAGCAGTTGCCAGCGGCCTTTGCGCCGATCGGGCAGGTCAGACATGTTGAGTGGATTCGTGGCCGCTCCCATGGGGCTTCTCCTTCTTGTTATGCGATCCGAGATAGAGGTAAAGAACCAGCAGCGCCAGCGCCATGGCGAACCACTGCACGGCATAGGCCAGGTGTTTCTCCGGGCCCATGGCGACCACCGGCCAAGTCGTTTCGTAGGTACCGGGGCCGGCTTCAGCGCGCAGTTCGTAGGCAAAGCCACTGCGGCCCAACTCTGTCCAAAGCGCTGCGGGATGCAGCGCCGTGAGTAATCGCGGCCATTGCGTGGCTGCGGGGTCGGCATGCAGTTGGAAGGTTTCGCCAGGGGCGACGTACACCCACGCATCAATATTCAACGGCTGCTCTGGTGTGGTGAAGGCGGGCGGTGTGCGGCGGTCCGGCCAGGGCAGCCAGCCGCGATTGAGCAGTAGCCACAGGCCGCTGGCCTGATCGTGGAAGGGTTGCAGCAACTCGACACCGGCCTTGCCATTGCGCATGCGATTGTCGAGCAAGACGCTATGGTCGGCGTCGAATTGACCACGCAGATGCACACGGCGAAACGCCGGGTCTGCCGTGTCATTGAGTTGTTCACTGCTCATCGGCTCAGCCGCGCGGCGCTCGGCATAGCTGTCGAGCAACAGCTGCTTTTCATGCCCGCGCGACAGCTGCCAGCAACCCAATCCCACCATCAACGGCAGCAGCACCAACACCACCAATGTCGGCGCAATACCGGGGCGAAACTGTTTTATGGCGGTGGCTATACTTGTTTTCATTGCCCGCCGCTCTTCATCAATGCCCATCAAAATCCAGGAGCCAGACCATGCTCAAAGCAGCCATTGCCCTGATGCTGATCGCGACTGTTGTGAGCCTGTTCAGTGGCCTGTTCTTTCTGGTCAAGGACGAAGGCAACTCCAACCGCCTCGTCACTGCCTTGACCGTGCGTGTCGTACTGGCCGTGATCACCCTCATGCTGATCACCTGGGGATTTTTCAGCGGCCAGCTGGTTTCTCACGCGCCGTGGTAAGACGCCTCACAGTACGTAGACGAAGAAAAAAAGCCCGATCCACACCACATCCACAAAGTGCCAATACCAACTGGCTGCCTCGAAACCAAACTGGTGCTCGGCGTTGAAGTGGCCACGCATGATGCGCATCAGCATCACAAACAAAATGATCGTGCCGATGGTCACGTGGGCACCGTGGAATCCGGTGAGCATAAAGAACGTCGCGCCATACACACCGGAGCCCAGCGTCAGGCCCAGCTCTTTATAGGCGTGGATGTATTCCTCGGCCTGGAACCCGAGAAACGCCAGGCCCAGCAGCACGGTAAGCGCCAACCAGATTTTCAGCGCGCCACGATGGCCTTTGCGCAAGGCATGGTGGGCGATGGTGATGGTCACGCTGGAGCTCACCAGCAGGATGGTGTTGACCAGCGGCAAGCCCCACGGGCTGATGGTGCCCTCGGGGGCGGGATAGAGTTTCGGGTCAGGGTTGTTGAGCAATGGCCAGGCAAATTCGAAATTCGGCCACAGCATGTGCGCAACGCCCTTTGAGCCTTCACCGGCCAGCCAGGGCGCGGACATGTGCCGCACATAAAACAGCGCACCGAAGAAGGCGATGAAGAACATCACTTCGGAAAAGATGAACCAGCTCATCCCCCAGCGAAACGAGCGGTCCATCTGCGGACTGTACAAACCCGCGCGGCTTTCTTTGATCACCGCACCGAACCAGCCGAACAACATATAGGCCAGCAGCAGCCCACCAACGAAAAAGATCCACGGGCCGTGGGATTCCGGGCGAGCAGCCTTGAGATCGTTGAACCACACGCCCAGGCCATACACGGTGATCAGCAGGCCAAACGTGGCAATTATCGGCCACTTGCTTTGTGCCGGTACGTAGTACGTATCATGATTCGACATGTATTCACTCTCCCGATTGAGGGGGCAAACAGTAGCTAGCCGCCGGTATGCAAAGCCACGGGCGGTTGGCGCGCAGTGATATCAAATAGCGTGTACGCCAGGGTCAAATGCTTCACATCCTTGGGCATGTCTCGATCGACGATGAAACGCACGGGCATCTCGATACGCTGGCCTGGCTGCAGCACTTGCTGGGTGAAGCAAAAACACTCGGTCTTGTGGAAGTACATCGCCGCTTCGGCCGGGGAAATACTTGGCACGGCCTGGGCGGTCATCGGCTTGTCAGTGGGGTTGTGGGCCACGAACAGCATCTCGGTCACAGCGCCTGGGTTGACCACCACCTCGTCCGCCTTGGCGTAGAAGTCCCAGACCATGTCGATGGCGTTTGTAGACAGGAACTGCACCCGCACCTGGCGCGTCGGGTCGACGATCTGCTCGCCTTCATACTGCCCGGCAGTCTTGCCGTTGATGCCAAACGCCTTGCACATCACGTCGTAGATCGGCACCAGGGCGAAACCAAAGGCGAACATCGCCACGACCATGATCAGCAGGCGAGTGACCAAACGCTTGAGGGGCAGGGATTCAGCCATGACACACCCCTGAAGCGAATGCGATCAATGCGTGAGGGTGCTTGCCGCCCTCACAGTTGCTGTGTGGCAACCGGTTCATTTGACCTCCGGCGGCGTGGTGAACGTGTGGTACGGCGCAGGCGAAGGAATGCTCCACTCCAGGCCTTCAGCGCCATCCCACGGCTTGGCCGGCGCCGGCGGGCCACCTCGAATGCACTTGATCACGATGAACAAAAAGAAGATCTGCGTGGCGCCAAACATAAACGCGCCAATCGACGAGACCATGTTGAAGTCGGCGAACTGCAGGTTGTAGTCCGGCACCCGACGCGGCATACCGGCCAGCCCCACAAAGTGCATCGGGAAGAACGCCATGTTCATGCCCACGAAAGACAGCCAGAAGTGCAGCTTGCCCAGGGTTTCGTCGTACATGTGGCCGGTCCATTTCGGCAGCCAGTAGTAGGCCGACGCGAAGATCCCGAAGATCGCGCCGGGCACCAGTACGTAATGGAAGTGCGCCACCACAAAGTAGGTGTCGTGGTACTGGAAATCAGCCGGGGCAATCGCCAGCATCAACCCGGAGAAGCCGCCGATGGTGAACAGGATCACGAAGGCCACCGCAAACAACATAGGCGTCTCGAATGTGAGCGAGCCTTGCCACATGGTGCTGACCCAGTTGAACACCTTTACCCCGGTCGGCACGGCGATCAGCAACGTGGCGTACATGAAGAACAATTCGCCCACCAGCGGGATACCGACCACGAACATATGGTGCGCCCACACGATAAACGACAGGAACGCGATGCTTGCCGTGGCGTAAACCATTGAGGTGTAGCCGAACAGCGGCTTGCGCGAGAAGGTCGGAATGATCGAACTGACGGCGCCGAAGGCCGGCAGGATCATGATGTACACCTCCGGATGACCAAAGAACCAGAACACGTGCTGGAACAGCACCGGATCACCACCGCCAGCCGCACTAAAGAAGCTCGTGCCGAAGTGAATGTCCATCAGCATCATGGTCACGCAACCAGCCAGCACCGGCATCACCGCAATCAGCAGGAAAGCGGTAATCAGCCAGGTCCACACGAACAGCGGCATCTTCATCAACGTCATGCCCGGCGCGCGCAGGTTGAGGATGGTAGCGACCACGTTGATCGCGCCCATAATCGAACTGATGCCCATCAGGTGGATGGCGAAAATGAAGAACGTCACGCTTTCCGGCGCGTAGGTGGTGGAGAGCGGGGCGTAGAAGGTCCAGCCGAAGTTCGGGCCGCCGCCAGGGGTGAACAGCGTCGAGACCAGCAACAGGAAAGCCGCTGGCAACAGCCAGAAGCTGAAGTTGTTCATGCGCGGCAAGGCCATGTCGGGCGCGCCGATCATCAGCGGGATCATCCAGTTGGCCAGGCCGACAAATGCCGGCATCACCGCGCCGAACACCATGATCAGGCCGTGCATGGTGGTCATCTGGTTGAAAAATGCCGGTTCGACGATCTGCAACCCGGGCTGGAACAGTTCGGCACGGATCACCATGGCGAACGAACCGCCCAGCAGGAACATCGTGAAGGCGAACCACAGGTACATCGTGCCGATGTCTTTGTGGTTGGTGGTCAGCACCCAACGCATCAACCCCTTGGCGGGGCCGTGGGCATGGTCACTGGTGTGTCCATGGTCATCGATCACAGCGCTCATGGCCGTTCTCCTGCAAACGAATGGGCGGGGAGGGGCGGCGCAAATGTAATGAGGGCTGTCATTTGCTTTCCGCCTGTTTGATGGCCAGCACGTCTTTTGGCGTGACCATGTCGCCTTTGTTGTTGCCCCAGGCGTTGCGCTCGTAGGTCACCACGGCGGCGATATCCACTTCCGAGAGCTGCTTGCCGAACGCGGCCATCGCAGTGCCCGGCTTGCCGTGATAGACGATGCTCAGGTGGTCGGCGGCCGGTCCGGTAGCGATTTTCGAGCCCTTGAGCGCCGGGAACATCGGCGGCAGGCCCTGGCCCTCGGCCTGGTGACAGGCCACGCAGGTGGTGTGATAAACCTTGTCACCACGGGCCACCAACTCTTCAAGGGTCCACTCTTTGGAGGTCAGTTCCTTGAGCTTGGCGGCCTCGGCCTTGCGTTCACCCAGCCAGGTTTCGTAGTCAGCCTTGGATTTGACCTCGACGACTATGGGCATGAAACCGTGGTCTTTACCGCACAATTCGGCGCACTGCCCACGGTAGATGCCGGGCTTCTCGACCCGAGTCCAGGCCTCGTTGACGAAGCCGGGAATAGCGTCGCGCTTGACCGCAAAAGCCGGCACCCACCAAGAGTGGATCACGTCAGCGGCGGTAACCAGAAAGCGCACTTTGGCGCCCACCGGCAGCACCAACGGCTGGTCGACTTCCAGCAGATAGTGCTCGCCCTTTATGGCCTGGTTATGGATCTGCTCGGCGGGTGTGGCCAGGTTGCTGAAGAACTCCACATCCTGGCCCAGGTATTTGTAATGCCACTTCCACTGGTAGCCAGTGACCTGGATGTCGATATCCGACTCACTGCTGTCGTAGATGTTGATCAAGGTCTTGGTTGCGGGAATAGCCATCGCGATCAGGATCAGCAAGGGCACGACGGTCCAGAGGATTTCCACGGTGGTGCTCTCGTGGAACTTGGCCGCGACCTGGCCGGTGGAGCGCCGGTGGACCATCATCGACCAAAACATAGCGCCAAACACGATGATGCCGATCACCACACAGATCCAGAAAATGGTCATGTGCAGATCGAACACAGCGTGACTGACTTCTGTTGCACCTGGCGCCATATTCGTTGTCCAGGCGGCGTGCGCCTGGCCGAATACTGACCACAACAGGAGGCCCATCCAAACGTGTGGATGTCGCATCATTGCGGGTTCCCCTTATCGTTCTTGTTATCCCGCCGGTTTGCACCTGCGTCGAAGGGAGCGGCTTCCATACTGCTTACAACCGCTTAGCCTTGCCTGCTTATGCAGTCTGGCGTCATCAGCTAATCGCGTACAAATCCGAGTATAGACAGGGTATGCAACCCCGCAATGTGTAGGGACAAATGAGGCAAAATGGCACGGCCGGAGCCAATGAAACCGGGAGCGGAATCGATTTTCCGACGAACGATGGCAATTCAATATAACGCCTGCGCATAACCATGAAATAATTATGACAAATGCGTCTTAGGCGCTCGTATAAACGAGCTAACTTAACCTCTCCCTTTTCCTACGCCTGCATCACTGGAGCCTTCATGAACACCGCCGCATTGCGCGAGCAGATTTCCCGTGCCCATCAACACGAAGCCACTACGGGCCAGCTTGCCCAGCAACTGGAAAAACAATTGCCGCACCTGCATTCGGCCATTGCTCTGGCTGAAGGTGATCGCAACGTTGTCATGGCGCGTTTTGTCACCGCCTACATCGACTTGGTCCCGGATTTGCTCGACGCGGCCAATGAAGTTGCCCGCGAGGCCGGTATCGAAAGCCAGATCAAGCCGGTGCTGAAGATTGCCGAGCATTTCTTCCTGCAACCGCCAGCTATTCTGGCAGGCCACGAAGGCCTGGACGGTCTGCTGGACGAGGCCTACCTGGCTCATCGTCTGGTGGAGGAAGTAAACGATCTGTATATCAAGCACTTCGGTCGGCCGTTGATTCCGGCGGATACCACCGTGGCTAACTTGATTGCCCATCAGTTGATCGGCGAAGCGTTTGCCAACCAACTGGATGAAGCCGTCCACCTGGCGGTGGATGAGATGCTCAACGAAGACAGCTTTGCGCTGGAGTCGGTCGAGGCGTACCGCGAGCAGTTGAAAAGCCCTGACACAGACGCCGCGTGGAAGCGCTGGCCGTGCCTGTCTCGGCAACTGGGGGTTGAATTGGCGCTGGATCAACCCGCCTGAATCCTGAGGTAGACGCAGAAAAAATGTGGGAGGGGGCTTGCTCCCGATAGCGGTGGCTCAGTCACATATGCTTAGACTGACACTCTGCTATCGGGAACAAGCCCCCTCCCACATTTTGATCCGGCTTCATCAGCCGATTGATGGCGCCGAGCCGATTCCCGTCGTCGTCCTAACCCGGCCTTCGAGCCGTCGCTTCAACCCGCGCGCCTCAATGACCAACTTCGAGCCCTTCGCCGCATTCGCCCGACCCCATTCCTCCAGTAACTCCAGGCAGGAATGGTCGATATAGGTGAGGTTGTTGAGCGGCACATGCACCGTGGTCCCCGCAGGTACCGTCGACAGCACTTGGGTCAGCGCAGGCACTTTGAGAAAGGTCGCCGCTCCGGTCAGCCGTAGCTCCATCTCTCCATCCTGAGGCAGGTCAATCAGGCTGACTTTCAGCCGGGACGCCTTGAGCGCCAGTTTGACCAACGTGAGGCCAAAGCCCACCAGCACACCCGTCAGCAGGTCAGTAAAGATGATCGCCAAGGCCGTGGCCGCATAGGTAAACATCGGCATCCGCCCGTAGCGCCCCAAGGCCTTGAACGCCTTGACGTCTACCAGCTTGATCCCGGTGTACACCAACACGCCGGCCAGGCTCGCCACCGGAATGCTTTGCAGCACGCTCGACAACAGCAACACGAAACCCAGCAACCACACGCCATGGAACATGGCAGACAGACGAGTGGTTGCACCCGCCTGGACGTTGGCTGAGCTGCGTACGATCACGCCGGTCATCGGCAAAGCACCGACCAGGCCGCAGAGCATGTTGCCGACACCTTGGGCGGACAGCTCTTTGTCGAAATCGGAACGCTGGCCATCATGCATGCGGTCGACAGCCGCGGCGGAAAGCAGGGTTTCGGCGCTGGCGATAAATGCCACTGCGAAGGCAGCGATCAGCAGTTGAGGATCGGCCAGGTTCAGCAGGTCGCTGGGGCGCAGCCAGTCGATGGCGTCAGCCAGGTTTTCCGGGACTTCCACGCGTTTGACCTGCAACGCCAGCACCAGGCTGGTGACCGTAGCCAGGCCGACGCCAAGCAAAGCGCCCGGCACAAACCGCAGCGGTTGCGGACGGAATTTATCCCACAGGTACATCACCAGCATCGTCGACAGCCCAAGCAAACCCGCTTGCCAGCCAAGCCCGCCGCCAAGGGTCGGTATGGCTTCAGCCAGTGCAGCCGGGAAACCCGCCAGGTTGTCCAGCCCCGAAGGCTTGGGCGCACCGTCGAGCATCACATGAATCTGCGACAGCACAATCAACACGCCAATGCCCGCCAGCATGCCGTACACCACTGCGGGCGCTGTCACGCGGAACCAGCAGCCCAGGCGCAAACGTCCGGCCACCAGTTGCAGAAAGCCCGCCAGCAGCAGGATCGGGCCCAGCATCAACATGCCGTGCTGGCGCACCAATTCAAACACCAGCACAGCCAGACCCGCCGCCGGACCGCTGACCTGCAGCGGCGACCCCGCCAGCCACCCCACCACCAGGCCACCGATAATCCCGGTGATCAGGCCCTTGGCCGGCGGCATGCCGGACGCAATCGCGATCCCCATGCACAGCGGCAGGGCGACCAGAAACACAACCACCGAGGCGAGCAGCTCCCGTGGCAATACAGCTTTCAATTGAGCAGCACGCATGATGACTCTCCCGAGGCATTCGCCGGGCGCGGTAAAGCCTGGCTGCATCCATGGCAGCCACCGCATTACCCGGCAGGGAAGTGTTTTAGAAGCGCGCTTTAGGCGTCGCTGAAGGGATCGGCCCGTCACCGCCCAACGGTCTGAACGCCGACTGGTCGGCATCGTAGGCGCGGATTTCGCTGGTCTCGATGTTGTAGATCCAACCGTGGATGAACAGCTGACCGTTAGCCATGCGCGAAGCCACGGAAGGGTGGGTGCGCAAATGTTGCAACTGGGCGATGACGTTTTCTTCGGTGAGCACCTTCATGCTCTCGCCTTCGCTGGCGCAATCGCAGTTGTCATGGACCATGGTCTTGGCGACCTCGGCATGCCGCAACCAGGCTTTTACCGTCGGCATTTTTTCCAGGCTGTCGGGGTTGAGTACCGCCCGCATGGCGCCGCAATCGGAGTGTCCGCACACGATGATGTGCTGCACACCGAGGGCAAGTACCGCGTACTCGATGGCCGTGGAAACACCACCGTTCATTTGGCCGTAGGGCGGCACTACGTTGCCTACGTTACGGGTCACGAACAGGTCGCCAGGCGAGCTTTGGGTGATCAGCTCGGGGACGATGCGCGAGTCGGCGCAGGTGATGAACATCGCTCGCGGGCTCTGGGCCGTGGCGAGTTTCTTGAAGAGTTCTTCCTGCTGTGGGAAGACGTCGTGATGGAAATGCAAAAAACCGTCAACGATATGCTTTAGCGCTGCATCGACGGACTCCGCCATTTGAGAGGCTGAAGCCGACGCAGCCAACGGCTGTTTATCCTTATCACTCATGATTCATCCTCTTGATTAGTGCAGGGGGCGTGTTCAGGACAGTTCGACGCCCGGCCAGTGGAATAGTTGTAAAACTCCAATAACCCGGGTGTCGACTCATCAGTCACTCGCTGAGCAAGGTAACCGCCGAAACTTAACTCAAACTGAATGAACCGCTCTAGATCGCGGGTTTCAGTGATGTCAAAACGCGACTATTCCTACAAGAAAGGTGCGTTCTTCCTGATAAGTCTACAACAATGCCATCTGTCTGCCCGGCGGACAGAACGCCGTGCAATCCAGATTGAATCCTTCACGGCGATTGAGCCCCAGGCGTTTGATCGCCTTGCTGAAACGCTGGGCCAACAAATCAGCAAAAGGTCCTTCGCCCCGCATGCGCACACCGAAGCGGCTGTCATACACCTCGCCACCTCGCACCTGCCGCACCAGACTCATTACGTGGGCCGCACGCTGCGGGTAATGCGCCGTCAGCCACTCTTCGAACAACGGCGCCACTTCCAGGGGCAGGCGCAGCATCATGTACGCTGCGCTCTGCGCACCGGCAGCGTGCGCCTCGGTCAGCAGGCTCTCCAACTCACTGTCGTTGATCATCGGAATCATCGGCGAACACAGCACACCCACGGGAATCCCCGCCTCTCGCATCACACGGATCGCTCGCAACCGCGCCTTAGGCGCTGCCGTGCGCGGCTCCAGGATGCGCTTGAGCTCGTCGTCCAGACTGGTGAGGCTGATCATCACCGCCACCAGACGCTGGCGGGCCAACTCGGTGAGCAGGTCGAGGTCACGCAGGATCAGCGAACCTTTGGTAATGATGGTCACCGGATGTCGGTAGCGCAGCAGCACTTCGAGGGTCTGACGCGTGATCTTGTATTCACGCTCGATGGGCTGGTACGGATCGGTGTTGGAACCCAGGTTGATCGGCGCACACACATAGCCCGGCTTGGACAGCTGCTGCTCCAGCACGTCGGCCGCATTGCTCTTGGCGATCAGCTTGGTCTCGAAATCCAGCCCCGGTGACATGTCCCAATAGGCGTGGCTGGGCCGCGCATAGCAGTAGATGCAGCCATGCTCGCAACCGCGATACGGGTTGATCGAGCGATCAAACGGCAGGTCCGGTGAGTTGTTGCGGGTGATGATGGTTTTAGCCGTCTCAATACGCACCTCGGTGCCTTGGGTCGGCGGTACTTCCTGATACCAGCCATCGTCCTCGGCCACGCTGACCGAGGGCGCAAAGCGGTTGTGCAGGTTAGTGGCCGTGCCCCGGCCACGGGGCGGCAACGGAGTAGACATGAATACGCCTCGATACTGTTTTTATATACAGTATCGAGGCGCGACGTTTCTGACCAGTGCCGTTTGGCGGTCAGTGTTTTTGTGTGACCTGCCCCAGGTCATCGCCCGAGGTGGTGCGCATATCGTTTTTACGCATATCAGCCACGTCGCTGGCTTTCACCGGCGCACCTTTATTGCCCCAACTGCCACGGATGAAACTGACTACGTCCGCCACTTCCTGGTCCGACAGGCGCCAGGCAAATGCCGGCATGGTGAAGGTCGATGGCGCCGCGTGAGTGGACGGCAAGGTGCCGCCGTTCAACACGATGTTGATCAGCGAGGTGGCATCCGCCGTCTGCAATACCGGGTTGCCCGCCAGCGCCGGGAACACGCGTGTATAGCCATGGCCGTCGGTGCGGTGGCAGGCCGCACAGTTGTCGATGTACACCGACGCACCCGGCTGGCTGTCATCGCCTTTCCACAGCGCCTGTGCTACCTGCTTGTCGTACACATGCGGCTGGTCCTTGGGATCGACTGCAGGCAGGCTCTTGAGGTAACGGGCGATAGCGGTCAAATCGTCTTCCGACATGTACTGCATGCTGTGGACTACAACGTCGCTCATACCACCAAACACCGCGCTGCGATCACTGCGACCGGTCTTGAGGAATTGCACCAGTTGCTCCTCGCTCCAACTGCCAAGGCCGTCCTTGTGGTCGCCGCGCAGGCTCTTGGCGATCCAACCTTCCAACGGCGCGCTGCCGGACAGGAAGGCATCGCCATCTGTGGCACTCAGGGCTTTTTCCTGCATGGTCAACGCACGGGGGGTGTGGCACGCGCCGCAGTGACCGAGGCCTTCCACTAGGTAAGCGCCACGACTTGTCAACGGGTCGGCACCCGCTACCGCTGGTGTGTCAGCCACTTCAGGGGCAAACATCCAACGCCACGCCGCCAACGGCCAACGCATGCTCAAGGGCCAGGGAATGTCGCTGTCCTTATTTTCTTGGGCGACGGGCTCCACGCCCTTCATGAAGTACGCGTACAACGCCTGCATATCGCTGTCGCTGACACGCGCGTAAGACGGGTACGGCATCGCTGGGTAAAGCGTACTACCGCTCTTGGCGACGCCATGGCGCACGGCCTTGTCGAAGTCTTCGAAGCTATAGTCGCCAAGGCCGGTCTTGTCCGGAGTGATGTTGGTGGAATAGATCACGCCAATCGGGGTTTCCATCGGCAGCCCGCCTGCGAAGGGTTTGCCGCCCTTGGCGGTGTGGCAAGCCACGCAGTCACCGGCGCGGGCCAGGTATTCGCCCTGTCTGATCAGGTCGGTTTCGGCGGCGCTTATCGAGCAACTGCTGAGCAGCGCAAACGTGGCGATAACAAGTGCTTTCATGGTCATCGCTCCTTATGCCTGAACCAGTGGGCCGGGGTTTTTCAGGTACTGCTCACGGATCGCCCGGGCCGACCAGTAGGTCAGCGCCGCCACCAGGCCGGTAGGGTTGTAGCCCAGGCCCTGTGGGAAAGCGGACGCGCCAGGGACAAACACGTTGTGTACGTCCCAGCTCTGCAGGTAACGGTTCAACGCACTGGTTTTCGGGTCGGTGCCCATGATCGCGCCACCATTGAGGTGGGTGGTCTGGTAAGACGCAGTGTTGAAATGCTCACCGACTTTTTTACCAAGTACAGCGATGGCCTTGGGGTTCATCGCTTCGGCAACCTTGCCCATTTTCTCGACCATGAAACGGTTCATCTTGATGTCGTTCTCCTGCCAATCGAACGTCATACGCAGCAGCGGCAGGCCGTAGGCATCGCGGTACACCGGGTCCAGATCCAGGTAGTTGCCTCGGTAGGATTGATGGGCACCGTGGGCGTCCATCGACACCTGATGGGTGTAGTAATCGGCGGTGGCGCGCTTCCACGCACTGCCCCAGGCCGGGGTGCCGGGCGGGTTGGACGTACCCGCAATCGGCCGACTGCCGGCCTGGTTGACCCACATCGGCGAGCCGCCCACAAAGCCGTGTGGGCCGTGGTCGAAGTTGTCCGCATTGAAGTCGTCCATCGCCACGCCATTCCCGCCCGCGCCGATGAAGTTGTTGGTGTGGGTGTCCTTATCGAAGAAGGCCTTGATGGTTGCCATGTTCTGGTAAGCGAAGTTCCGGCCCACCACGCCTTCATTGGTAATCGGGTCGTACGGCTTGCCGATGCCCGACAGCAGCATCAGGCGCACGTTGTGAAACTGGAACGCGCCGAGGATTACCAAGTCCGCCGGCTGCTCGATTTCACGGCCCTGGGCGTCGATATAGGTCACGCCCGTGGCTTTCTTCTTGGTGCTATCGAGGTTGACCTTGAGCACGTGGGAATTGGGCCGCAGTTCGAAATTCGGCACCTGACGCAGCGCCGGAAGGATGTTCACATTCGGCGAGGCCTTGGAGTACATGTAGCACACGTAGCCACTGCAAAAACCGCAGAAGTTGCACGGGCCCATCTGCGCGCCATAGGGGTTGGTGTAAGGCCCCGAGGTGTTGGCGGATGGCAAGTTGTAGGGTTTGTAACCCACATCGGCAGCCGCTTTCTGAAACAGCTGTGCGGAGACCGTATTTTTCTGCGCTTCCAACGGAAAAGGGTTGGAACGATCCGGCGCGTAAGGGTTGCCGCCACGGCCTTCACCCACCAACTGACCTTTAACGGTCCAAGCTTGGCCGGAGGTGCCGAAGACTTTTTCCGCATAGTCGAAGAACGGCTCCAGTTCTTCATAGCTGACGCCGAAGTCCTGGATAGTCATGTCCTTGGGAATGAAGTTTTTCCCGTAGCGTTCTTCGTAGTGGCTGCGCATGCGCAACTCGATTGGGTCGACACGAAAGTGCACACCGGACCAGTGCAGGCCCGCGCCGCCCACGCCATTGCCCGGCAAAAAAGCGCCGAGCTGACGGTTAGGCAGGGCGACATCATTCACGCTATGGCGAATGGTCACCGTCTCTTTGGAAATGTCCTGGAAGAGTTTCTTACGCACGCTGTAGGTCAATTCGTCGATGACCTGGGGATAGTTACCGTCAGGGTACGTGTCCTGCATCGGGCCGCGCTCCAGCGCCAGCACGTTGAGGCCCGCTTCTGTCAGCTCCTTTGCCATGATCGCGCCGGTCCAGCCGAAGCCGACGATCACTGCATCCACTTTCTTCATGATGGTCGCCACGTTTATGCCCTCTCGCCACGGATGGAAACAGCCGGGAAGGGGTATTGCTCGTTGCGTTCCACCCAATCCATAAAGTCGGCGCGCGCGCCGGGGAAGCCGATCATGGTCCAGCCGACCATGCCCTTATTGCCACCGTGAATCGGGTCGCAAAAGAAGCCTTCCTTGGTGTTTTGCAGTAACAGGTTGAAGAAGATTTTCGGCGGTACGGCGTCGAAATGCGCCGCCACTTCGCCGCCACCAGCCTCCAGACGGCGCAGCATATCGTCTCGGGTAGCGCTGTCTTGCGCAGCAAAAGCTTTACCGTTGAAGGCTTTCGACCACGCATCCGTCGCAGCAATGCCCAGGCGATAAATTTCTTTGGGGACCAACTTGCTCTGCCAGCCCATCTCCGGCGGGGCGTCCGCGTTGAACGGACCTTGCATGTACCACAGCGCGCCGCTGGCGTACGGCGTGTTCATCTGACGGTCGATGTATTCCGGCACGCCGGCTTCCAGGGCACCTGGGCCTTGAGCATCTGCGGGGATCAAACGCTCGACGGCGGCGTTGATGAACGCCCATTCCTCAGCGGTGAAATAGCTCGGCTCGTAGGCCTTGTCGTTCTTCGCAGGTTTGGCCGGCGCGGCGTGGGCAGGCTCAGGCGTGGCCATCAGTATCGAGCCACCAAGGCCGGTACTCGCAACCGTGACCACCGGGATCAAGGTCAAGGATTTGCGCAAAAAATCACGCCGGGGGTTGTCTTGATCTTGATCAGACATGGGTGCACCTCATCATGTGGTCACGGGTTTATTCGGCCACTTCTGGGGAGCGGCTCGTCGGTATTTGGGCAATCAATAGTTACAAATGATAGCAGGCTAAGGATGTAGATTATGGATTCAGCGACCTAAGTCGAATAATTGCAGGCAAAAAAATGTGGGAGGGGACTTGCTCCCGATAGCGGCGGGTCAGCCAATCCAGAGGCTGGCTGACCTTGCGCTATCGGGGGCAAGCCCCCTCCCACATTGGCCCGGGTAGGGCCGTTAGTCTTTTTTCAATTTCGGATTCGGGAAGAATTGCACTGCCTGAACCTTGGGGTCGGCTGGCGCTTTAAGCGCAGACGTATTCACACGCGTACCCAACTCCTTGGGCACCGACAGCCCTTGGTCATTGAGCGTATCGGTATACCCGCAGGCCACGCACTCGCGGTGCGGTACGTTGTCCTCGGTCCACATTTTCAGCTTGTCCGGCTCGCTGCACGCCGGGCAGACAGCCCCGGCGATGAATTGTTTTTTGGTGATCACAGGCCCGTCATTCATGCTGCCGCGTCCTCACTCAGGCCGCTGTGGCGCAAGAGCGCGTCAATCGACGGTTCGCGTCCGCGGAAGTCGACGAACAGCACCATCGGCGCCTGGGAACCACCACGCGCCAGGATCGCCTCGCGGAATGCGCGACCGGTCTCAGCGTTAAGTACGCCGTCCTCTTCGAACTTGGAGAAGGCATCCGCCGACAGCACTTCAGCCCACTTATAGCTGTAATAACCCGCCGCATAACCGCCCGCGAAGATGTGCGCAAAACTGTTAGGGAAGCGGTTGTAGGCTGGCGGACGCATGACCGACACCTCGTCGCGGACGCCTTCCAACACCTGCGCCACGCTGCGGCCATCACCGTGGGTGGCGTGCATCTCAAAGTCAAACAGCGAGAATTCCAACTGGCGGACCATCATCAAGCCGGATTGGAAATTCTTCGCCGCGAGCATTTTTTGCAGCAAATCCTGAGGCAGCGGCTCACCGCTTTCATAGTGGCCGGAGATCAGCGCCAGACCTTCGGGCTCCCAGCACCAGTTCTCCATAAACTGGCTCGGTAACTCCACCGCATCCCAGGCGACACCGTTGATGCCGGACACGCCAGCGTGCTCGACGCGGGTCAACAGGTGATGCAGGCCGTGGCCGAATTCGTGGAACAACGTGGTGACTTCATCGTGGGTCAGCAGGGCAGGCTTGCCACTGTCAGCCGGGGTGAAGTTGCACACCAGGTTGGCCACCGGGCTTTGCAGCACGCCGTCGACGGTGCGGCGACGGTCGCGGGCGCCGTCCATCCAGGCACCGCCACGCTTGTTGGCGCGGGCGTACAGGTCGAAGAAGAAGCGGCCGACGTGCTGGCCGTTTTCCTTGATCTCAAACAGGCGAACATCCGGGTGCCAGGTGTCGAAGCCTTTCTGCTCGGCAATCTCGATGCCATACAGGCGCTGCACGATGGCAAACAGGCCGCCCAACACTTTATCGATGGGGAAGTAAGCGCGCAGGGCTTCCTGGGACACGCTGTAGCGCTGCTCGCGCAGTTTTTCGCCGTAGAAACCGCTGTCCCAGCTTTGCAGGTCGGCGCAGCCTTGTTCGGCGGCATAGGCCTTGAGTTGCTGCAGATCCTGGGCGGCAAACGGCTTGCTGCGTTTGGCCAGGTCGCGCAGGAAACTCAGGACCTGATCGCTGGATTCAGCCATTTTGGTGGCGAGGCTCAGTTCGGAGAACGATGCGAAACCGAGCAGTTGCGCCAATTCCTGACGCAGGTCGAGGATCTGTTCCATCACCGGGCCGTTATCGTTCTGACCGGCATTCGGGCCTTGGTCCGACGCGCGGGTGCAGTAGGCCGCGTAAATTTCCTCACGCAGGGCGCGGTCGTGGGCGTAGGTCATCACCGCGTAGTAGCTGGGGAATTCCAGGGTGATCAGCCAGCCGTCGAGGCCTTTGGCTTGGGCAGCCGCTGCCATTTGCGCCTTGGCCGAGTCGGTCAGGCCAGCGAGGGTTGCCTCGTCGGTGACGTGTTTGGTCCAGGCCTGGGTCGCGTCCAACAGCTGGTTGGAGAACTTGCTGCCCAGCTCAGAGAGTTTGCTCTGCACTTCGGCATAACGCTTCTGCTGCTCGGGCGGCAGGTCGATACCCGACAGACGGAAGTCACGCAGAGAGTGCTCAAGGATGGTTTTTTGCGCCACGTCGAAGCCGGCGGCTTCAGGGCTGTTGGCCAGGGCTTCGAAGGCCTGGAACAGTTCGCGGTTCTGGCCCATCTCCGTGGAGTAGGCACTCAATGCCGGCAGGCAGCTTTCATAGGCCTCACGCAATTCGGCGCTGTTGCACACGGCGTTGAGGTGGCTAACGGGGCTCCAGGCGGCGCCCAGTCGGTCATTCAGTTCGTCCATGGCCAGCACCAGCCCGGCCCATGTCGGATTTTTACCCTGGCTTTGCAGGATGCCTTCGATGGCAACGCGGTTATCGGCGAGGATCTGTTCGATGGCCGGCTGCACGTGCTCGGCACGGATCGCCGAGAACGGCGGCAGGTCGTAGGACTGCAGAAGAGGGTTGTTCGCGCTCACGGTTGGCACCTTGGCTGAAGAAACATGTAAGAACAAAGATGGGGCCATCTTAATTACAATCAACGCCCACCGCAGCTATCAGCAGAAGAGAGAGAGGCTATCGTGACCCTTCGCACCTATCAGAACCACACGCCAACCCTGGGCGCCGGGGCTTTTGTCGATATTTCGGCGGTGGTGATCGGCGATGTCGAAATCGGCACCGACAGCTCGGTTTGGCCGCTGACCGTGATTCGCGGCGACATGCACCGCATCCGCATCGGTGCGCGCACCAGCGTGCAGGATGGCTGCGTGCTGCACATCACCCACGCGGGCCCCTTCAACCCGGACGGTTTCCCACTGCTGATCGGCGACGACGTGACCATCGCTCACAAAGTCATGCTGCACGGCTGCACCGTGGGCAACCGCATCCTGATCGGCATGGGCAGCATCGTGATGGACGGCGCCGTGGTGGAGGACGACGTGATTATCGGCGCCGGCAGCCTGGTGCCACCGGGCAAGAAACTCGACAGCGGCTTCTTGTATGTCGGCAGTCCGGTTAAACAAATCCGCGCGCTGACTGACAAGGAGCGCGCATTTTTCACCTACAGCGCCGCGAACTACGTGAAGCTCAAAGACCTGCACTTGGCTGAAGGATTTGACCAATGAGCCTGCATTACCAAACCGTTTTGTTCGACCTGGACGGCACCCTCACCGATCCACGCGAGGGCATTACCCGCTCGATCCAATACGCCCTCGGCAAACTGGGCATCGATGAACCGGACCTGACCAAACTCGAACACTTCATCGGCCCGCCGTTGCTGCAAGCATTCATGCAGTTCTACGACTTCGATGAAGCCAAGGCGTGGGAGGCGGTGAATTTCTATCGCGAGCGCTTCAAGGTCACGGGGCTTTATGAAAACCGCGTGTTCGACGGCGTGATGCCGCTGCTGGAAGACTTGAACAGCCAAGGTCGCCAGCTGTATGTAGCCACCTCAAAGCCGTGGGAATTCGCCCGTGAAATCGCCAGGCATTTCGACTTTGCCAAGCACTTCAAGGTGATCTACGGCAGCGAACTTGATGGGACGCGTACCAACAAGGTCGAGCTGATCGCCCATCTGATGCGCGAGGAAGGCCTAGAACCGGCGAACACCTTGATGATTGGTGATCGCAAGCACGACCTGATCGGCGCGCGTAGCAACGGGCTGGATTCGGCAGCCGTCGGTTATGGGTTTGGTAGTTTCGAAGAGTTGAACGCCGAGGCGCCGACCTGGCACTTCGAAACGTTGGCGCAGATGCATCAGGCGTTTTTGCAGCGCCCTTGAAGCCGCCATTGGGGGCGAGCGTCTTTCCGCATGTTGAAAAACTGTGGGGGGACTTGCCCCCGATGAGTCCCTAGAGCTCAACCTCCCTCCAACTGCCTCAACGCAGCCTTGCGCTGCACTACAGGCAACCCACCCAACTTCTCCACCGCAGCATAGAACTTCAGCCAATCCCCACCTTCCTGCCGGAACAACGCCGCAAATGCCGGCACCCACTGGTCATACAGCCCAAACGGTAGCAACCGCGCGTTGTTCATCGGCTGGTTCATCCAAGCGTCATAGCGCTTGTCCCCTCCCCAATGGTTGTCGCGCATCTTCCCGTACTCACGGCACAAGTACTCGAATTCGGCCGCCTTGGCCTGGCGCATCTGCGCGGCGGCCAAAGGCTGGGCGTAGAGCTTTTCCAGGCGCTTTCGAGTATCGAGGATCAGTTGGATAAATTGGTCACGCTGCTTTAACGTCGCATCGCTCAGCGGCGCCAGGCCACGGGCGGCGCGCCATTGGCGAGTGCCTTCCTGCTCGACAAAGTTGGCAAATGACTCGTTGAACTCGGTGTCGTCCTTCACATAAAAACGCTGATGCGCCAACTCATGGAAGATCAGCGTGGCCAGACGTTCATCGCCCCAGTTCATCATTGAACTGATGATCGGGTCATTAAACCAACCCAGCGTGGAATAGGCCTCAACACCGCCAATCGATACATCCATGCCTCGCTGGCGCAACAACGCAGCCTCACCCCGCGCGGCACCTTGGCTGTAATAGCCGCGATAAGCCACGCAACCGGCGATGGGGAAGCAGTGGTTTTCGGGAGACAGGGAAAATTCCTGCGTGGCGAACACATTCCAGACTACATAAGGCCGACCAATATCGGCGTACAGCCGGTAACTCTGGTTGTCAGGCAGGTGCAGGTGTTCACTGGCGAAGGTTCGCGCTTTCTGGGACTGCGCCAAATGGTCACGTAGCTGCTGCGGGCGGGACGAGTCAGCGACGACCGCTGAAACCGGCTGCCGAGCCTGCAAAAGCTGCCATTGGCCACCCGCCAGTTGGCCGTAATAGCTAATGCTGGAACAACCGCTGAGCAGCACAACCATCAACCCCGGAAGAAAACGCCTGACCATGCCCTCACTGCTCCTGGGTGATAGGTTCGTGTTTATACTGACCGCGATACCCGTCCTATCACCGAGTGCCTGTCATGCGTCAGCTCTTGCTTTGTGTCGCCGCCGTGTTCATCAGCGCCTGTACGTCGACCCCGATGCCTGCCGCCGATCCGCAACAAGCCTGGATTGATTTTGCCACGCCGACGCCGGGTGCCAAGCTGGTGATGGCGCAGCGCCTGGACGGCAAGAACCTTAACGATGGACGTTACTTCCAATTCCCGCCTGGCAGCCACGAGTTGATGGTTCGTTTCGATTTTGAAGTGCCTACGGGCGGAAATTTCAGCAGCTTTGGCCAAACGACCGAGCGAACCTGCTTCATAACCCTGCAGTACGACCATTTCGAAGCTGGCCAACGCTATCGCCTGGAAGGGCGCTCACTGGGCTACACGCCGAATATCCGCCTGTATAACGCTGCCCGCCAATTACTGGCTGAAGAACGCAGCGTGAACTGCCTCTGATCAGTCGTTGTTTTTTTGGTAAACGATTGCTTTGGTGCCGTTCTCACAACTGCCGACGACCATGGCCACGTCGTGCTTCTCAGCTTCTTCCTTGCTAACGATCTCAAGCGTGTAGGACGGCACAGCGTTAGCCTGGATCTTGACCTCGATCTCTTTCCTAAGCTCTTCACAATCTTTCGGCGCGGCCACGGCCGAAGTGGCCAACACACCGCAGATGATCGCCAAGGCAAAACGTTTCATGTGTGAAGCTCCCTGAATACAGTGCGCACGGGTGTGCGCCTAGGCTGCATATGGCTATTCGACCACAGTTTGGAAACCCGAGTTCTGATTTAACTCAGAATTGAACGTGAAAGGGGGCTTGCTCCCGATAGCGGCGCATCAGTCAACATTTCTGTAACTGACCGACCGCTATCGGGAGCAAACCCCCTCCCACAGTGGACCTGCTGTGTTAGTTAACCAGCGTGGCATCCAGGCTGATTTTCGCATTCAGCACTTTGGACACCGGGCAGCCTTCTTTCGCCTTCTTGCTCAGCTCATCAAACTGCGCCTGGCTCGCACCGGGAATTTTGGCCTTGAGGATCAGATGCACCGCAGTGATCGCGAAGCCGCCATCCACTTGGTCCAACGTCACTTCGGCCTGGGTGTCGATGCTGTCAGCCTTAAGCCCCGCATCGCCCAGAATCATGGAAAACGCCATGGAGAAGCAGCCGGCATGGGCCGCGCCGATCAGTTCTTCTGGGTTGGTACCCTTGCCACCCTCGAAACGGGCCTTGAAGCCGTAAGGCGCTTCGCGCAGCACGCCGGTTTCCGTGGAGATGGAACCCAGGCCAGTCTTAAGGTCGCCTTCCCAATGCGCGGATGCTTTTTTAACGATACTCATAGCTTTCTCCTCGAACGGTGGTTTTGCGTCAGTAAGGGTTCTGAGGATAGTCAGCATGGCAAAGTTCATCTTGTCGGAGAAACCTAGCAATTCAGTAGGAAATTTCCACCCTCGCTATTGAATCTCGGGTATATGCCCTCATTGCATAGAACATGCACATGAAGCGGCAGGTTTTGGATCGTCTAAAAAGCCTGCGCCCCAATTGGAGAAGCAGGCTTATGAAATCGCTGTCCGACGTGAAGTTCTCGACCCTCGACCTGGTGCCCGTACGGGCCAACGGCAGTGTGGCGCAGTCGTTGCGCAATTCCCTGGATTTGGCCCAGCACGTGGAAAAGTTTGGCTACAACCGTTTTTGGGTGGCTGAACACCACAACATGGACGGCATCGCCAGCTCGGCCACCTCGGTATTGCTGGGTTACCTGGCCGGCGGCACGTCGACTATCCGCGTCGGCTCCGGCGGCGTGATGCTGCCCAACCACGCACCGCTGGTGATCGCCGAACAGTTCGGCACCCTGGAAAGCCTCTACCCCGGACGTATCGACCTGGGCCTTGGCCGCGCGCCAGGTTCCGACCAGATGACCGCCCGTGCCCTGCGCCGTGAGCGCTCCGGCAGCGCGGATGACTTCCCGCAAGACGTGGCCGAACTGATGGCCTACTTGGGCCCACGCACGCCGGACCAACGGGTGATCGCCGTACCCGGCACCGGCACCAACGTGCCGGTCTGGTTGCTCGGTTCCAGCCTGTTCAGCGCACAGCTGGCAGGCGAACGCGGTTTGCCCTACGCCTTCGCCTCGCATTTCGCACCGCGTCTGATGCACGAGGCGATTCGCGTCTACCGCAATCACTTCAAGCCGTCTGCTGTGCTGGACAAGCCCTACGTGATGCTCGGCATTCCGCTGGTGGCGGCCGACACCGACGAACAGGCCGACTACCTGGCCACCTCGGTTTACCAACGCATCCTTGCGCTAATGCGCGGGCAAAGCCTGGTGCAGCGACCGCCGGTCGATACCATGGATGGCCTGTGGCTGCCCCATGAAAAAGACGCTGTGGGCAGCTTCCTCGGCCTGGCGATGGTGGGTAGCCCGGCGAAGATCCGCGCCAAGCTGGAGGTGTTGGTCGAGCAGACCGGCGCCGATGAGTTGATCTTCACCAGCGACTTGTATGAACACGCCGACCGGATTCATTCCTACGAGCTGCTGGCGCAAGTGATGAAGGGCTAACATCCAGGCGAAAAAAAACCGACGCACCTGCGTCGGTTTTTTATGTCTGCAACACAGGATTAACCGCGCTTGTAGACGATTTCCTTGGTGCCACCTTCACAGCTACCGACCACTTTAGCGTCGGTTGAGGCGCCTTTATCTACCACTTCCAGCGAATAACCCGAAGCGCCCTTGGCGTCGATTTTCGCTGCAATTTCGCTTTTCAGTTCGTCACAAGGCTTGCCCGCCGCCAGGGCTGTGCCCGCAATGCTCAACAAACCTACCGCTAACAGGAACTTCTTCATCCGTTACTTTCCTTGCGCTGATCGAAAAGAGTGTGCCGACGCTCATCACGTCGGCACCCATTGTTTGTAGCGCAGGTTATGGCAATCGGCCAGCCAGCAAAGTTCAACTCGCCCTATCAACTACTGGCAATTCGGAACCCCACCTTGAGGGTGACCTGGTAGTGGGCGACCTTGCCATTTTCGATATGCCCACGAGTTTCAGTCACCTCAAACCACTCCAAGTGCTTGATGCTTTTGTTGGCTTCAGCAATGGCGTTGTTGATGGCGTCTTCGATGCTCGTGGTCGACGAGCCAACCAATTCGACTTTCTTGTAGGTGTGATGATCACTCATGGCGTTTCTCCTAGGGGTCGTCAATCAAGACTAGCAGTGAATATTCGTACTGCTTCTGGCGGTCATTCCCACTCGAAAGTTCAGATTTACTGCACTTTCTGAAACCGCTGGAGTCGGTATCTACACACGCCACTCAATCACTTCAGGAGAGTCCAAATGGCCAACACTTCTTTACGTAAAGCGTCGCTGGAAAGCATGGAAGCCGAGATTTCGAGCCTGCTCAAGTCCCTTGAAAGCCTCAAGGACGATGCGTCCGATGAGTCGCGCAAAACGTTGAAGGCCCTGAAAAGTAACGCCGAGAATGCTCTCAAGCACTCCCGCCACCTGATCAGCGACGCCTATGAAGAAAGCAAAGTCAAAATCCGCGAAACCAGCGTTGCTACCCGCGACTACGCCCAAGAGCACCCATGGACTACAGCCGGTGTGGCGGTAGGCGCATTGGGCCTGCTGGCGGCGTACCTGCTCTGCAAACGCGGTGACTGATTGACCGGCTAAACAGGCTGGCGCATCAGCTCAGCTTTGAGCCACTGCGCCAGTTGCCCGGCGCGCCCGTCTGCGGCGCGCTTGGGTAGCCACAATGCCAGGTGCGCCGGGGTTTCACTGAAACCCCACGGCGCCACCAGGCGACCTGCACGCAAGTCCTCCGCCACCAACGGCTCCGGAGCGATCGCTACACCCAGCCCGGCCACCGCCGCTTCCAGCAAATAATACAAATGCTCAAAACCCTGGCCGTGTTTCAACGCGCCAGACGCGATGCCGTATTGCTGCGCCCAACTGGGCCAGGCTTGCGGACGCGATGTGGTGTGCAGCAGCGCTTCGCCACATAAAGCCGAGGCGGGCGCGAGCCGCAGACGCTCGTAACCGATAAAGCGCGGGCTCATCACCGGGCCGATGCGTTCGCTGGCCAGCTCATACACCTGCATGTCCGCCGGCCAAGGTGGCTCGGCGAATAGCAGCAGGGCATCGAGACCGGGACGCCGAGGATCAAGGTCGCCGTCACCCGCCGACAAGTGCAGGCGCAAGTCCGGCAAGTCTGAGTTCAGACGCCCCAAGCGCGGGATCAACCAACGCGCCAGCAAACTCCCCGAGCAGCCGAGCACGAAGGGCGCATCGGCGCTGGCATGAGTCAATTCGGCGCAGACATCCCTTAAACGTTCGAACGCCTCGAAACTGGCATCCCGAAGTCGAACGCCGGAATCTGTGAGTTTAAGGCCGCGCCCATCTTTGGCGAAAAGGCTCACCCCCAGGTGCTCCTCCAGCACCTTCAACTGCCGGCTGACTGCACCGTGGGTCACGTGTAATTGCTCAGCAGCTTGGCTGACGCTATTAAGCCGAGCGGTGGCTTCAAAGGCGCGCAGGGCATTGAGGGGCGGAAGGTCTCGACTCATCTGTGAGTTTTCCTGACAGGTTGCGGCAATCTTATCGGTTTTCAGCCTGGGGCGTGAGGGGTAGAGTGGCCCTCATTGTTTCTTACACATCTTCTTTCCTGGAGCGTCCCATGACTCAGTCCCAGACCGATCTGCGCAACGGCCCTGACGCCAGCGGCTTGTTTGGCGCGTTCGGCGGCCGCTACGTCGCCGAAACCCTGATGCCGTTGATCCTCGACTTGGCCCGCGAATACGAAGCGGCGAAGATTGATCCGGCGTTCAATGAAGAATTGGCCTACTTCCAGCGCGACTACGTCGGCCGCCCAAGCCCACTCTATTTCGCCGAACGCCTGACCGAGTTCTGCGGCGGCGCCAAGATCTACCTCAAGCGTGAAGAGCTGAACCACACCGGCGCGCACAAGATCAACAACTGCATCGGCCAGATCCTGCTGGCACGGCGCATGGGCAAAAAACGCATCATCGCCGAGACCGGCGCCGGCATGCACGGTGTGGCCACTGCCACCGTCGCAGCGCGTTTCGGCCTGCAGTGCGTGATCTACATGGGCACTACCGACATCGAGCGCCAGCAGGCCAACGTATTCCGCATGAAACTGTTGGGCGCTGAAGTAATCCCCGTGATCGCCGGCACCGGCACCCTGAAAGACGCCATGAACGAAGCCCTGCGTGACTGGGTAACCAACGTCGACGACACCTTCTACCTGATCGGCACCGTGGCCGGCCCACACCCGTACCCGGCGATGGTGCGCGACTTCCAGGCCGTGATCGGCAAGGAAACCCGCACTCAGCTGCAAGCCCAGGAAGGCCGCCTGCCGGACAGCCTGGTGGCGTGCATCGGCGGCGGGTCTAACGCCATGGGCCTGTTCCACCCCTTCCTGGACGACACCAGCGTCGAGATCATCGGCGTTGAAGCCGCCGGCCATGGCATCGAAACCGGCAAGCACGCCGCCAGCCTCAACGGCGGCGTACCGGGCGTGCTGCACGGCAACCGTACCTTCCTGCTGCAGGACGACGATGGCCAGATCATCGACGCCCACTCGATTTCCGCCGGTCTCGACTACCCCGGCATCGGCCCGGAACACGCCTGGTTGCACGATATCGGCCGCGTCCAGTACACCTCGGTGACTGACCACGAAGCCCTCGAGGCCTTCCACAAATGCTGCCGCTTGGAAGGGATCATTCCTGCCCTGGAAAGCGCCCACGCGCTGGCCGAAGTGTTCAAGCGCGCACCGTCCTTGCCAAAGGATCACCTGATGGTGGTCAACTTGTCCGGACGTGGCGACAAAGACATGCAGACCGTCATGCATCACATGGAAACCGCCCAGCAGGAGAAACACTGATGAGCCGCCTGCAAACCCGCTTTGCGCAACTGAAAGAACAAAACCGCGCCGCCTTGGTGACCTTCGTCACTGCCGGTGACCCCGGTTATGACACCTCGCTGGCGATCCTCAAAGGCTTGCCTGCTGCTGGCGCCGATGTGATCGAACTGGGCATGCCCTTCACCGATCCGATGGCCGACGGTCCAGCCATCCAACTGGCAAACATCCGCGCCCTGGAAGCCAAGCAGAACCTGCTGAAAACCCTGCAGATGGTTCGCGAGTTCCGTAAAGACAACAACGACACTCCGCTGGTGTTGATGGGTTACTTCAACCCGATCCACAAATACGGCGTGCCTAAGTTCATCGCCGACGCCAAAGAGGCCGGTGTAGATGGCCTGATCGTGGTCGACATGCCACCTGAGCATAACGGCGAGCTGTGCGACCCGGCGCAAGCGGCGGGTATCGACTTTATCCGCCTGACCACGCCGACCACCGACGACGTTCGTCTGCCAACCGTCCTCAACGGCAGCTCAGGCTTTGTGTACTACGTTTCGGTAGCCGGCGTGACCGGTGCCGGTGCCGCCACTCTGGAGCATGTCGAAGAGGCCGTGACCCGCCTGCGTCGCCATACCGACCTGCCGATCAGCATCGGTTTTGGTATCCGCACGCCGGAACAAGCCGCCGCTATCGCGCGCTTGGCGGACGGTGTGGTGGTGGGGTCGGCGTTGATCGATCACATCGCCAATGCCAGCAACGACCAACAAGCCATCGACGGGGTGTTGAGCCATTGCGCGGCGCTGTCGGAAGGTGTGCGTAACGCCCGTAAGTAAGCGCCATGTAGCGAGAGGTAAAGTTCCTGATACAGAGGAATCAACTCGCAGCTTCACGGCCTAAACAGCAAGACCAAGGGATTTCGAACCTCGTTCGAAATCCCTTTTTTGTTTGTGTGCCCTGAGGAATACCCGATGAAAATGCCCAAATCCGTGATTGCAGGTCTAGGCGTACTGGTGCTTGGCGCCAGCGCCCTGGTGCAAGCCGCACCGCCTGACCAGCGAGGTGATGACCGTGGCGGCCCGCAGGGTCAGCACGAGCAACGTGGCGACGACCATCGCGGTCCGCAGGCCAACCGTCGCGGCGGCCCACCTCAGGACTTCGGCCCGGTGCGCCAGATCATCCACGATAACCACGGCCAGTTCTCCCGTGGCGCGCCGCCGCCGCCGAATGTGCGCCTGGTACGCGGCCAGCCGCTACCGCGCGGTTACTACGGCGAACGCCTGGACAACCGCGCCCTCGCACGCTTGCCGGTGTACCCAGGTTATGAATGGCGCCGGTCGGGGCCGGATGTGGTGTTGATCGCGGTGGGCACCGGTATCGTCTACGAGATTCTGGACGGCGTGCTGAACTGACCGTCTCACCCTGACGCCTTCTTTTTTACGCTAGGCTTGAGGGGGTGGGCACACCGCCCCTCCCTCAACGCACTTCGTGCCTATTGCCGTCTAACCACCTACGCAAGCCACATAGTGCTTGCCCTCCCGGTCGTTAAGTTAGCCGCATCAGAAGTCATCCTTGGCTCTTAGGAGTACATCATGGCATTTGATCTCATCACCGCTTCAGACCACCGTCACTCAACCTTGCAAAAGGGTTTCAACCTGCGCTGGCCATTGGGTAACGTCCAGGGACAGTCCTCGCCCAATGGCGCCAACCTGATTTACCTCTGCCGCAGCCCGCAAGACATTATCGACGCCGCCGCCGAGGCCCTGGCTGTGCCCAATGGCCGTATCACGGTACGCAGTGGCGGGCATTGTTACGAAGGGTTTGTCTCCAACAAAATGCCGAATGCACCAGGCGAGGTCTTGTCGATTCTGGATATCGGGCAAATGAACCAACTGGCCTACGACCCCAACGGGCAGATCGGCTCAGTGCTGGTACCGGGTGCACCCCACCAATACACCTTCCGCCTGGAACCTGGCTGCCAGAACTGGGACACCAGCGTCGCGTTGTACAAACTGGCGGGCAAAACCCTGCCGAGCGGCTCTTGCTATTCAGTAGGACTGGGCGGGCATATCTGCGGTGGCGGCTATGGGCTGCTGTCGCGTAAATACGGGCTGGTCTGCGATTGGCTGGACGGCGTCGACTTGCTGGTCGCCAATGCCTCCGGCTCGGGTCTTGAACCGATTCACGTGTCCCGTAACAGCATCGATGCCGACGAACTGGATCTGTTCGCCGCCTGTTGCGGTGCCGGTGGCGGGCAGTTCGGCATCATCACCGGTTACTACTTCAAGACGCTGCCGCAAGCCCCGAAAGAAGTGCTCTGGCTGTCCTTGGAGTGGGATTGGTCAGATCTCAGACGCACCGCCCTCGAACGCTTGCTGCACGCCTATCAAAAATGGTTCGTGGATCATCAGGCCGACTCGGCAACCTGGGGCCTGGCAACCAAACTGGAAATGCGTCATCTGAACACCGGCAATGTGACACTTGGCATTCACTACGTTGACAAGGATGGGCAGCTCGACGACCTGGCGCCGTTCGATGACTTTGTCTGCAGCATGCAGGAGGCGGTGGGCGTCAGTGCGACGGAGTCACTCCTACCGTTCTACGTCGTGCATCAGCCACGCAGCCGGCAAAAGGGCCGCCGCATCGACTCTCTGCAAGCCGCCCATGAGGCCGCCAGGCGTTTGGACTGGTTGTACGCGACCCAATCGCTCAACGGTTCCGGCGACAATCAGCGCGGGCGTTATAAATCGGCGTATCAAAAAGGCGGGTTTACGCAGCGCGTGCTGGACGCGATCTGGACGACGCTGACCTTGCCGGACGATCAGCAATACCTGACCCAGAGCCTGATTCAGATCCAGTCGTTCGGCGGGCGCATCAACCAGATGGACGGCCCGATCCTGGCGCAGACGTCAGCCGCGCAACGCTCCTCGTACCTCAAATGGCAACCGCAGTGTTACTGGCACGCAGACGATGACACCATCGACCGCGCCCATGCCGACTGGATCCGAGGACTCTATTACGCTGCATTCACCAACGGCGTTCCCAATGACCCGGAGTTCGAGGGCTGCTACATCAACTACCCCGACCTGGACATGACCCACCTCGGTGGCAATCCCGCGAACCCCAGGAACCCTCTGTGGTATGGAGTTTTCTTCCCCAACACAATCATCGAAAACCGTCTGCGCCGAACCAAGCAACGTTGGGATCCGCTAAACGTGTTCCGCAACGAAATGTCGGTGCCCTAAGCCCAGCAAACGGGCGGCCCGCAGGCCGCCCACTGCTTACAACTCGATCCGCTCGACCTTGCCCACCAACAGCACGTAGGACAGTGCGCCCAACAGCGCCAGCACGGCGATGTAAGTGATCGCCGGCGCAAACGAATCGCCGCTGGCCAGGAAACCGATGACGATTGGCGTGGTAATCGCCGCCAGGTTGCCGATGAAGTTGAACACACCGCCGGTCAGTCCCAGCAGACGTGCAGGGGCAAGGGTCGAAACCAGCGACCACGTGATTGAGGCCAGACCGTTGCCGAAGAACGCCAAAGCCAGGAAGGCGATGACCAACGGTGTCGATTCGACAAAGTTGGCGCCAATGATCGCCGTAGATATCAGCAGGCCGCTGATGATCGGCAGCTTGCGGGCGAACCCCACCGAGGCACCGCGACGGATCAGCCAGTCGGAAAACAACCCCGAGCACAACACGCCAACGAAGGCCGCGAGGAAGGGCAGTGATGCGAGCATGCCGGACTTGATGAAGTCCATGCCGCGGTATTTCACCAGGTAGGTCGGGAACCACGTCAGGAAGAACCACAACGTGGAGTTCAGGCAGAACTGCCCCAGGTAGATGCCCCACAACTTGCGCTTGCTGAGGACAATGCCCAGGTCGACCCAGCTGAATGGCGCCTTGGTCTTGCCCGCTTGTGCGCTGAGGTCCACCAACCCGCCACCTTCGCGGATCAACTCGATTTCGGCTGCGTTGACGCCTTTGAAGTCCCGGGGCTCGCGATACACGGCATACCAGATCGCCGCCCACAGAATGCCCACTCCGCCAGTGACAATAAACACCATGTGCCAGCCGTAGTGATGCTGCAACCAGGCCAGGACCGGCGTCAGGAACGCCAGCCCGACAAACTGCCCGGAGGTGTAAAAGCCAATGGCAGTGGCGCGCTCACGCTCGGGAAACCAGCTGGTGACAACCCGGCTGTTGATGGGGTAGGCCGGTGCTTCCAGGGCGCCTACCGCCATGCGCAGCACGAACAGCGCAATAAAGCTGGCGGCGAAACCGAGCATCACGGTGGCGATGGACCAAAGCAGCAGGGCGACGGTGTAGAGGATACGCGGCGGCACTCGATCCACCAGCCAACCGCCGGGGATCTGCATGGCGGCATAGGTCCAGCCGAAGGCGGAGAAGATCAGCCCGACGTGCACCGGGTCGATCCCCAATTCGCTGGTCAACGCCGGGGCGGCAATCGACAGGTTGCTGCGGTCGAGGTAGTTGATCACCACGGTGATAAACAACAGCACCATGATGAAGTAGCGCTTTCTGGTAGGCGTGACTAAAGAAGCCTGCCCGGTGAAGGATTCAGGGTGCATGGGGGTTGCCTCTTCTTATGTTTGTTGAGGACTGAAACTGAGCTGGCTGAAGAAATCGGATCAACCTGTGGGAGGGGGCTTGCCCCCGATTGCAGTCTGCCTGCTATGGATGTGCTAGCTGACACACCACTATCGGGGGCAAGCCCCCTCCCACATTTTTTGACCGCATTGATTCAGTCAGAGGCTATTACCACTCGGCAAAGCTGCCATCAGCATGACGCCAGATCGGGTTGCGCCAGCGGTGGCCAATGGCGGCGCGTTCGATCACGTATTCCTCGTTGATCTCAATGCCCAGGCCCGGCCCGTTAGGGATCTTCACGAAACCCTGGTCATAGTCGAACACGCCCGGATCACGCACATAGTCGAGCAGGTCGTTGCTCTCGTTGTAGTGAATGCCCAGGCTTTGCTCCTGGATAAACGCGTTGTAGCAAACCGCATCCAGTTGCAGGCACGCCGCCAACGCAATCGGGCCCAGCGGGCAGTGCAGGGCCAGGGCCACGTCGTAGGCTTCGGCCATGTTAGCGATCTTGCGGGTTTCGGTGATGCCGCCGGCGTGGGAGGCATCCGGCTGGATGATGTCGACGTAGCCTTCACTGAGCACGCGCTTGAAGTCCCAACGCGAGAACAGGCGCTCGCCCAGGGCAATCGGCGTGCTGGTCAGCGGTGCCAGTTCCTTGAGCGCTTCGTAGTTTTCGCTGAGCACCGGCTCTTCGATAAACATCAGTTTGTACGGGTCCAGCTCTTTCATCAGTACCTTGGCCATGGGCTTGTGCACCCGGCCATGGAAGTCGACGCCGATGCCCACGTTAGGGCCGACCGCATCACGCACGGCAGCCACGTTGGCCAGGGCCAGGTCGACTTTTTCGAAGCTGTCGACGAACTGCAATTCTTCGGTGCCGTTCATTTTCACGGCGGTAAAACCGCGAGCCACGGCCTCTTTGGCAGCGCGGGCGGTGTCGGCCGGGCGGTCGCCGCCGATCCACGAGTACACGCGAATCTTGTCGCGCACCTGGCCACCCAACAAGTCGCTGACGGACACACCGAGGGCCTTGCCCTTGATGTCCCACAACGCCTGATCGATACCCGCGAGGGCGCTCATGTGCACGGCGCCGCCACGGTAGAAGCCGCCGCGGTAGAGCACGGTCCAGATGTCTTCGATATTGCGTGGGTCTTTGCCGATCAGGTAATCGGACAGTTCCTCGACGGCAGCGGCCACAGTGTGCGCGCGGCCTTCGACTACGGGCTCACCCCAACCGGTCACGCCCTGGTCGGTTTCAACCTTGAGGAAGCACCAGCGCGGCGGGACGATAAAGGTCGTCAGTTTGGTGATTTTCATCTGTTATCTCTCTTATAGATGCAGCGCCAGGGGCGCGGAACTTGATATCAGCTCAGGGCTTTCCATGCGGCGACATACGCTTGGGCGCGGCTCGCTACCTGATCCACTGTCATACCCGGTTTGAACAACCCGGAACCCAGCCCGAACCCTTTGGCGCCGGCATCGGTAAACACCTGCATGTTGTCCGGGGTGATGCCGCCCACCGGCAGCAACAGCGTGCCGGCTGGCAATACTGCAAGCCACGCCTTGATCACCGCCGGGCCCATTTGCTCGGCCGGGAACAGCTTCAACACATCGGCGCCTTCGGCCAGTGCGGCGAACGCTTCGGTGGGCGTGGCCACCCCCGGCGACAGGTACAGGCCTACGGCTTTCGCGGCGCGCAAGACCTTGGCATCGCTGTGGGGCATAACGATCACCTGGCCGCCAGCGGCTTTGACCTGCTCGACCTGCTCCGGCGTCAACACCGTCCCGGCACCGATCAGGCAATCGGCGGGCAGGCTGTCGCGCAGGGTGCGGATGCTGGTGTAAGGGTCCGGCGAATTCAGCGGGACTTCGATCACACGAAAACCGGCGTCGTACAGCACCTGGCCGACCGCCTGGGCCTCGTCAGGGCGCAGGCCGCGCAGGATCGCGATCAAACCGTTTTGTGCGAGTGCTTGCTTGAGCATGTCAGGCCTCCGTTGCAGGTTGAGTGAGCCCGGCGGCCACTGCCAGTTGCCACAGGCCGCGCTCGGTCGCTTCCTGCGCCAGGCTGACGTGGGCGAAACCGCAGAGGGCGAGGGCGCGTTGGTAGCGCACGCACAGCGGGCCGGCGCCTACCAGGATGATGGGGATGTGCCGTGCACTGGCTGGCAAGCCGGCCAGTTCATGACCGATCAGCAGGCCGGATAAGTAATCGGGCTGCTGCTCAGGGGTGAGTTCGGCGGTCAGGCCCAGGGTGCGCGCACTGAACAAGGTCGACAGCACGCCGCGCTGGCCATCTTTTGACAGCGCCACTTGAACGCCGCGGTCGAAAGCCTCGGCCTGGAACTGCTCGGATACCTTTTGCGTACGCCCCAAGAGGCTGTGCTTGCTCAGCACCGCGAACAGTTCACCGGTCATGAAGGTATCGAAGTGGGTGATGCAACCTTCCACCACCTCGACCCATTTGGAATGACTGCCGGGCAGGCCGATCAGCAATTCACCAGCAACCGACAGGCTTTGCAGCACACCCAGCACCTGGGTTTCTTCGCCGCGCATCACGTTGGGCAAGCCGACCTGCTCGATCACGCCGGGCACGATATGCACATCGACACCGCGCAGGCTGCGTACCGTGTGCAACGCCTTGCCCAGGCTGGCGACGTCGACCGGCGTACTGCGATACGCCGCTTCGCTCCAGCCTTGGGCGCTGCCGACCATGCCGCAGGCAATCACCGCAAGATTGGGTTGGGCGTCGAGCCAATCGCCGCACGCCGTATCGAACGCCAACTCGAAGCCATCGCTGCAGCGCACACCGGCGATGTCCCGGGGCTCGCTGGGCAAATGCATGATGCCCGACGCCAGCGAGCGCTGTTCCAGCACTACGCCCGCGGGGCCGAGTTTATAAGCACGAAGGGAGCTGGTCCCCCAATCGAGCGCGATCAATTGCGCCTGCATCGCTTCACCTGAAATGAGTGGGTGCTGAAAAAAGCAGATGGGCGAATATAAACCTATGGCCAGATATATCTCAATATATAAATAACAGTCCCATATAGTGAGACGAAACAAGATAAATCCTACAACTTCCTCGCCTTATACTGCGGGAAGGAACGGGTTTCATCTGATAAAGAGAGGTTAAAAAACCGACAGGTCCAGCTCGCGCATCGCACCCATCCAGATCGCGTAGTCGGTGTGATCCTTCAAGTCATCACCGGTATCAGGGTGCAGGAACACCACCAAACCGTTGCGATGGATCACCAGCCACGGCAGCACCACGCCGATGTATTCGGGGTCGAACGCCAACTGGCAGCTCCAGTCCGGGTGTGGGCCTACGGGTTTTTCGTGCACACGTCCCATACGCAGTGGGAAGAGTTTGGCGGCGTCTTCGCACAGGGTGCGCGCCTGCTCAATGGTGCTTGCGTCAAAGTAGATATGGGCGTGATAGCCCTTGATACGTTGCATGACGGACTCCGGATCCAATGTGCGGCAAATCCTAGACCGCAATCGACGGCAGGGCCAGTCCGGTCAGGGACTGCGCGCTGCTGGCCTGTTCTGCCTGCAACCAGTCGACGAAACGTTCGACCAACTGTCCACGCCGCTTGCGCTGGGGCTGCACCACGTAATAGCCAAAGCGCGAAATCACCGTGTTGCCGATCGGTCGGCACAACCAGTTCTGTTCCAGCAGGTTATCCACCAAATGGCGCCAGCCGATCGCCACCCCTTGGCCGGCAATCGCTGCCTGGATCAATAAGGTGTAGTTGTCGAATCGCAGCTGGCCGGGCGTGGGCGCGGCGGTGATACCCAGCTCGCGGAATACGCCACTCCAGTCGAACCACTGGCTGTTGTTTTCCTGGCGCAAGTGCAGCAAAGGCACATCGTGCAGATTCTGTAACGTCAGCGGCGCGGATTGGTCCTTGAGCCACTGCGGGCTGCACACCGGGAATACCTCCTCGTTGAACAACCACAGGCTGTCGCCCTGCTTGAAGCGGCCATCGCCAAACAGCACCGCCACGTCGATATCGCTGCGCAAGGTGGCGTGATTACGCTCGCTGGTCACCAAGCTCACATCGACCTGAGGGTTGGCCTGATGGAAACGGTGCAGGCGCGGCATCAGCCAGTAGGCCGCGAAGGCGAAGTCGGTGGCCACTTGCAGGACTTCGTGCTGATCCTGCTGGGTGATGGCGCTGAGGCCCTGATTAATGGTTTGCAGGCCACCTTGCACATGCTCGAACAGCAAGGCGCCGGCGTCCGTCAGTTCGATGCCGCGGTAGATGCGATCAAACAGGCGGACCGCCAACTGTTCTTCCAGGCGCTTGATCTGCTGGCTGATCGCTGGTTGAGTGGTGCCCAGCTCCATCGCGGCGGCGGTAAAGCTGCGATGACGTGCCGCCGCTTCAAACGCGCGCAGCAGGTCGAGGGACAGGTCACCAAGGGATTCATACATAAGCTGTGCTTATCCTAGACATTGCTTTTCATGGGCTTTACCCCATTTTCCATGGGCCGCATGCTCAATCGCATAAACACCGCCTATGGAATGCCGAGAACCCATGAAGCGCAAGAACATTCTTTTCATCATGGCCGATCAAATGGCCGCGCCGATGCTGCCGTTCTACGGTTCCTCCCCGATCAAGCTGCCGAATCTGAGCCGCCTCGCCGAGCAAGGCGTGGTGTTCGACGCCGCCTATTGCAACAGCCCGCTGTGCGCACCCTCGCGCTTTACCTTGGTCAGCGGCCAATTGCCGAGCAAGATTGGCGCCTACGACAACGCGGCTGATTTCCCCGCCGATGTACCGACCTACGCTCACTACCTGCGTCGTCTCGGTTACCGCACTGCGCTGTCGGGCAAGATGCATTTCTGCGGCCCCGACCAACTGCACGGCTACGAGGAACGCCTGACCAGCGACATCTACCCCGCCGACTACGGCTGGGCAGTGAACTGGGACGAGCCGGACGTGCGCCCCAGCTGGTACCACAACATGTCCTCGGTGCTGCAAGCAGGTCCTTGCGTGCGCACCAATCAGTTGGATTTTGACGAAGAGGTGGTGTTCAAGGCCCAGCAGTACCTGTTCGACCATATTCGTGAGGACGGCGACCAGCCGTTCTGCCTGACCGTATCCATGACCCATCCCCACGACCCGTACACCATTCCCAAGCCGCTCTGGGATCTGTACGACGACAACGACATTCCTTTGCCTGCAACGCCCGCGCAAAGTGATCTCGACCCGCATTCCCAGCGCCTGCTCAAGGTCTATGATCTGTGGGACAAGCCGCTGCCTGTGGATAAGATCCGCGATGCGCGCCGGGCTTACTTTGGCGCCTGCAGTTACATCGACAGCAATGTCGGCAAGCTGCTGCAAACCCTGGAAGACACCGGCCTGGCCGACGACACGGTTATCGTGTTCTCCGGCGACCACGGCGACATGCTCGGCGAGCGCGGCCTCTGGTACAAAATGCACTGGTTTGAAATGGCAGCCCGCGTGCCGCTGCTGATCTGCGCTCCGGGGCAGTTTGCGGCGGGCCGCGTGTCCAACGCCGTGTCCACCGCCGACCTGCTGCCGACCCTGGTGGAACTGGCCGGCGGTCAACTCGACCCACACCTGCCACTCGATGGCCGCTCGCTGATCCCGCACTTGCAAGGGCAGGGCGGGCACGACGAAGTGTTCGGCGAATACATGGCCGAAGGCACCATCAGCCCGCTGATGATGATTCGCCGTGGCGCCTACAAATTCATCTACAGCGAAGACGACCCTTGTCTACTGTTCGATGTGCACAACGACCCGCACGAGCGGGAAGAGCTCAGCCAGTCACCGGAACACCGGCCACTGTTCGAGGCGTTTTTGAATGAAGCGCGGGCCAAATGGGACATCCCGGCGATCCACCAGCAGGTGCTCGCCAGCCAACGCCGTCGACGCCTGGTGTTTGAGGCGCTGACCCAAGGCAAGCTGAAGAGCTGGGATCACCAGCCACTGGTCGACGCCAGTCAGCAATACATGCGCAACCATATCGACCTCGATGACCTGGAGCGCAAGGCACGTTATCCACAACCCTGCCAAAACCAATAAATACAGAGGGAAGGCCATGCAAAAGTTATCTGTGATAGTGGGCATGCTGGTGCTGGGCAGCGCCAATGTGTATGCAGACACCAGCTGTGAAACCGTAAAAATGGCCGATCCGGGCTGGAGCGATATCGCGGCCACCAATGCCATCACCGGTTTTCTGCTGACGGGCATGGGCTACAAACCCAAGGTCGACACCCTGGCGGTGCCGATTACCTTTGGCGGGCTCAAAGACGGCCAGGTTGATGTGTTCCTCGGCAACTGGATGCCCGCGCAGCAGGGTTTTTACGACAAGTTCGTGGCCAATGGCGATGTGGTGCAACTGGCGAAAAACCTCGACGGCACCGAGTTCACCCTCGCCGTGCCGGACTACGTGTGGGACGCGGGTGTGCATGACTTCGCCGACCTGAACAAATTTGCCGACAAGTTCGACAAGAAGATCTACGGCATCGGCTCCGGCGCGCCGGCGAATATCTCGTTGCAGGAGATCATCAAGAAGAATGACTTTGATCTGGGCCAATGGAAGCTGGTCGAGTCCAGCGAACAAGCGATGCTCGCGGAAGTGTCGCGGGCGGTGAAGAAACAGCGCTTCGTCACCTTCCTCGGTTGGACCCCGCACCCGATGAACGTGCAGTTGAAAATGCACTACCTCAAAGGTGGGGAAAAGTATTTTGGTGACACCGGCAGCGTTTATACCTTGACCCGCAAAGGTTATGCACAAGCCTGCCCGAACGTAGGAAAACTGCTGACCAACCTGAGTTTCACCCAGGAGATGGAGAACAGCATCATGGCCGAAGTGGCCAACAACAAGGTCAGCAACGCCGATGCGGCGAAGGCATGGATCAAGGCCAATCCGGCAGTATTGGATAAGTGGCTGGATGGGGTGAAAACCGTGGATGGCAAGGACGCGTTGCCGGCAGTAAAGGCCAAACTCTAGGGCCTTGCGCTATTCCAATGTGGGAGGGGGCTTGCTCCCGATAGCGGAGTGCCAGTCAGAGAGATTTAGACGGGTCCACCTATATCGGGAGCAAGCCCCCTCCCACAAGGACCAGTGTGTACTGATACCCTGAGTCAAACCTTTTCAGCCGAGTTATAAATGCCCCGGCCCAACCGCCATACACTCTTCCCCTTCCTCAGCTGGCTCCCGCGTCAAACCCGAGCCACTGTGGGCCGGGACGCGCTGGTCGGCCTCAGCGGCGCCGTGCTCGCACTGCCCCAATCGATTGCCTACGCGCTGATCGCCGGTCTTCCACCGGAGTACGGTCTGTACGCCGCCATCATCCCGGTGCTGATCGCGTGCCTGTGGGGTTCATCCTGGCACCTGATCTGTGGCCCCACGGCGGCGATTTCCATCGTGCTCTATGCCAGCGTGAGCCCATTGGCCGTGCCGGGGTCGCAGGACTACATCACCTTGATCCTGTTGCTCACCTTTCTCGCCGGCGTATTCCAGTGGCTGCTGGGCATGCTGCGCTTTGGCGCACTGGTGAACTTTGTCTCCCATTCGGTGGTGTTGGGTTTCACCTTGGGCGCCGCCGTGGTGATTGCCCTGGGGCAGTTGCCGAACCTGTTGGGGCTGGATTTGCCGAGCCAGGCCACCGCAATCAATAGCCTGCTGGCGCTGATCCACCATGCTGGCGAGTGGGACCACGCGTCCCTTGTCCTGGGGATCGGGACGTTGCTGGTGGGTGCTTTGCTCAAATACCTCGTGCCTCGCTGGCCAACGCTACTGATCGCACTGACCCTGGGTAGCCTGGCAACGTGGCTATGGCCGTCGATGTTCGGGCATGTGGCGTTGGTCAGTTCGTTTATCGGCAAACTGCCGCCGTTCAGCCCGTTACCGTTGGACCTGGACATGATCCTGCGCCTGCTGCCCAGTGCCGTGGCGGTGGGCATGCTGGGACTGGTGACCAGCCTGTCGATTGCCCGCTCGCTGTCGGCTCGTTCCCAACAGTTGCTCGACGCGAATCAGGAAGTTCGCGCGCAGGGTTTATCCAATATCGTCGGCGGATTTTTCTCCGGCTATCTGTCGGCCGGTTCCTTTACCCGCTCAGGCCTCAGCTACGAGGCAGGCGCCTGCTCGCCGTTGGCCGGGGTGTTTTCCGCGTTATGGGTGGCGCTGTTTGCGTTATTTGGTGCGGCATTGATCGCGCATATTCCAATTCCGAGCATGGCGGCGAGCATCCTGCTGATTTGCTGGGGCTTGGTGGATCATCGTGCTATTCGCGCGCTGTTTCGCGTCAGCCGTGCAGAGTTTGTGGTGATGAGCCTGACCTGTGTCGCCACGTTATTACTGGAGCTGCAAACGGCGATCTATGCGGGGGTGCTGGCGTCGCTGTTTTTCTATCTCAAACGCACGTCGCAGCCACGGGTTCAACAATGGCGAGACGGTGACGAAGATATATTGCGAGTCGGCGGCTCGATCTTTTTTGGCGCCAGCCATTACCTGCAAGTGCGCCTGCAAAGTTTGCAGGGCAAGCGGGTGGTGATCGAGGCGCAGCAGATCAACTTTATCGACTATTCCGGGGTAGAGATGCTGCACCAGGAGGCGCGGAGATTGAAGGGGTTGGGGCGTAGCCTGACATTGCGCGGGGCACGGCCGCAGGTGGTTGAAGAGCTGAAGAAACTGGAAGGGGCCGATACCTGCCCCATCCAGTTTGAAGATTGATTACTGCGCCAACTGACGGCGCAGTTCAGCCAACACCGGCGCCGAATCCGGGCGCACACCGCGCCATAGAAAGAACGCTTCAGCGGCCTGTTCAACCAGCATGCCCAGGCCATCCATTGCCACAGCTGCACCTTGCTCAGCCGCCCAACGGCAAAACGCGGTCGGCTCCTTGGCATACATCATGTCGTAGCAAAAGGTCTTGCCCGGTTCTATCAAGCTGCCGGCAATCGGCGGTAAATCGCCTGACAGGCTGGCAGACGTGGCATTGATGATTACGTCCACCGGCTCACGCAGCCAGTCGAAACCACTGGCCGACACCGGGCCCAAGTCGTCGAACAACTCGGCGAGCAATTCAGCCTTTTCCACAGTGCGATTGGCGATGATCAATGAAGCAGGACGCTCAGCCAGCAACGGTTCCAACGCCCCGCGTACCGCGCCACCGGCACCCAGCAACAGGATGCGTTTGCCTTGCAGGCTCAACCCGGCGTTTACCGTCAGGTCGCGCACCAGGCCCGCGCCGTCGGTGTTATCACCCAGCAGCGTGCCATCGGCCAACTTGCTCAGGGTGTTCACCGCACCGGCGCGTTGGGCGCGCTCGGTGAGGCTATTGGCCAGACGGTAAGCGTCTTCCTTGAACGGTACGGTGACGTTAGCGCCACGGCCTTGCTGGAAAAAATCACGGGCACAACCGGTGAAATCCTCCAAGGGCGCAAGCAAAGTGCTGTAGTCCAATTGTTCGCCGGTCTGCTCGGCGAACATGCGGTGAATCAGCGGCGACTTGCTGTGACCGATGGGGTTGCCGAAGACAACATAACGATCCATCAGACCGCCGCCTTAGGCGCGACAACGCCAAGCCAGTCGCGGTCTTGCAGGAAGTAATCAGTGAGCCGCGCCTCTTCGCTGCCGGCCTCGGCCTTCCAGTCATAGCTCCAGCGCACTTGCGGCGGCAGCGACATCAGGATCGATTCGGTACGCCCGCCCGATTGCAGACCAAACAGGGTGCCACGGTCGTAGACCAGGTTGAATTCAACATAGCGGCCGCGACGGAATTCCTGAAACTGGCGCTGCTGCTCGGTATAGGCCATGGCTTTGCGACGCTGCACGATCGGCAGATAAGCATCGATATAGGCATCGCCGATGGCGCGGATGAAGGCGAAGCAGGTGTCGAAGTCCCACTCGTTCAAGTCATCGAAAAACAGGCCGCCGATACCACGGGGTTCGTTGCGATGCTTGATATGGAAGTAGGTGTCACACCAGGCCTTGTAGCGCGAGTACACGTCCGGGCCAAAAGGTGCGCAGGCCTGCTCGGCCACACGGTGCCAGTGGATGCAGTCTTCTTCGTTGCCGTAATACGGAGTGAGGTCAAAGCCGCCACCGAACCACCACACCGGCTCTTCGCCTTCTTTTTCAGCGATGAAAAAACGCACGTTGGCGTGGGACGTCGGCACATGAGGGTTGTGCGGGTGGATCACCAGCGACACGCCGAGGGCTTCAAAGCCACGACCGGCCAGCTCTGGGCGGTGTGCGCTGGCGGATGGTGGCAGGCCGCTGCCGAATACGTGAGAAAAGTTAACGCCGCCTTTTTCGATCACCGAACCGTTTTCGATCACACGGGTGCGACCGCCACCGCCGGCAGGCCGGGTCCAGGCGTCTTCGATAAAGCGAGTGTCCGTCTCAAAGGTTTCCAGGGCGCTGCAAATGCGGTCTTGCAGGTCAAGCAGGTAGGCCTTTACAGCCTCGGTGCGGGTAGTCATGGCATCACCTTGAATCGGGCAAAGCTACGCGAGGCCATTGGGCGTCGGCGGCAAATGGGCGCACAGGATACCACTGCACCCTATGCCGTCGCAGTTGACGAAGATCAAGCTTAGGAGTCCGATAGGGGGCTACGCGAATTCGACCCAAGGAGAAGTGCAGATGGCCAAACGTATCCAGTTCAGCGCCCATGGCGGCCCCGATGTACTTGAATATGTGGACTACACGCCGGCGGAGCCGGGCCCGCAGCAGGTTCGTGTGCGTAACGAGGCCATTGGCCTGAACTTCATCGACACCTATTTCCGCAGCGGCCTATACGCACCACCGGCCTTGCCGTCCGGTCTGGGCGCAGAAGGCGCCGGCGTAGTTGACGCGGTTGGCAGCGAAGTCACCCAATTCAAGGTCGGCGACCGCGTGGCCTACGGCAGCGGCCCGCTCGGCGCGTACAGCGAACTGCACGTACTGCCCGCCGCTAACCTGGTGCACCTGCCGGACGACATCAGCTTCGAACAAGCCGCCGGTGCCATGCTCAAGGGCCTGACCGTGCAGTACCTGTTGCGCCAGACCTATGAACTGAAGGGCGGCGAGACCATCCTGTTCCACGCTGCGGCCGGTGGCGTGGGCTCCCTGGCCTGCCAATGGGCCAAGGCGCTCGGCGTGAAGTTGATCGGTACCGTGAGTTCGCCAGAGAAAGCCGCTTTGGCCAAATCCCTCGGTGCCTGGGAAACCATCGACTACAGCAAGGAAAACGTCGCACAGCGCGTGCTGGAATTGACCGACGGCAAAAAGGTCCCAGTGGTGTACGACGGTGTCGGCAAGGACACGTGGCTGACTTCCCTGGACAGCGCGGCGCCCCGTGGGTTGGTGGTGAGCTTTGGCAATGCCTCGGGCGCGGTGGATGGGGTGAACTTGGGGATACTCTCGGCCAAGGGCTCGCTGTACGTGACACGACCGACCCTGGCGACCTACGCCAACAACCCGGCGAACTTGCAGGCGATGGCGGATGATCTGTTTTCGATGATCCAGAGCGGCAAGGTGCGCATTGATATCAACCAGCGGTATTCGCTGGCGGAAGCGGCGAAGGCACAGACGGAGTTGTCGGGGCGGCGCACCACCGGGTCGACCATCCTGTTGCCGTAAGGCTTAAGAACGCTATCGCCGGCAAGAGCACGCAATCCTCTGTAGGAGGTGCCTTGCCGGCGATCAGCCACACCTCAGTATTACGACGGTCGCACCACCTCACCGGTTGCCAGATTGCGAATCAGGCTTGGATTCTTGCGCCCGCCGAGGGCGCCACCCAGTACCAAGTCGACCTGACCACGGAAATACTGCTCCACGCGAATCCGCGAGCGCGCAGCCGGGCGGCCTTGAGGGTTGGCCGACGTGGAAATCAACGGCCCGACCAGCGAACACAAATCCCGCACCAGAGGATGGTCAGTGACCCGAAGCGCGACCGTGTCGTGCACACCGGTCACCCATTCCGGCAGCAAGTCCTGATGGGGCACCAGCCAAGTGTTCGGCCCTGGCCAGGTGCTGGCCATACGGTCGATCCAGTCTTGGGGGAAATCTTCGAAGAGAAAATCAAACTGACGAATGTTGTCGGCCACCAGGATCAGGCCCTTGTCCACCGAGCGATTCTTGATGGCGAGCAAACGGTCGACTGCTTCTTCATTCCACGGGTCGCAGCCCAAGCCCCATACCGCCTCGGTTGGATAGGCAATCACCGCGCCTGCGCGAATTTCTCGTGCGGTTTCCAACACACGCCACCTGTTGACCATTGCTCATTCTCCGGACTAAAGCTCTGGGCAGTTTACCGATCTTCTTTACAAAACCTAGTTCCAAAAAACCGGCAGCTATAAAAGCTGACCACGCGCCAGCCAGCGACCGCTTTCGCAAATCACCTGGCCTTCAAGCTCCAGCTCCGTGAGGGTCGTCAACACTTGGGACAAAGGCCGACCGCTGGCAATCGCCAGGGCTTCGCTGGTGTGGGGCGCCGCGTGCAGCAACGCCACCAGCGGATGGATCACCGGCATCGGCGCCGGGCGCGACAAGGCCTGCCAGCCCCGCAAGCCTTCGAGGATGTGCTCAATGGTTTCCACCAGCATTGCACCATCGCGGATCAACTGATGACAGCCTTTGGCCCCAGGGTGATGGATGGAACCCGGGATGGCATACACCTCCCGGCCTTGCTCGGCCGCCAGCTTCGCGGTGATCAGCGAGCCACTGGCCACACTGGCTTCCACCACCAGCACGCCCAGCGACAGGCCACTGATGATTCGATTGCGCCGCGGAAAGTTGCTCGCCTGAGGCCCAGCGTCCAGTGGGAACTCGGAAACCACTGCGCTGCCCTGGGCAATCATCGCCTCTGCGAGCCTTCGGTGGCGCTGTGGATAAACATTTTCCAGGCCGGTGCCAAGCACGCCGATGGTGTGTCCACCCACATCCAATGCCGCCTGATGCGCCGCGCCGTCGATACCCAGTGCGAGGCCACTGGTGATGACAAAACCGGCGCTGGCCAAACTACGGGAAAAAGCGGCAGCGGTGTCCATGCCAGGGCGCGACGCGCGCCGGCTGCCGACCATCGCCAGTTGCGGTTTTTCGAGGATTGAAGGGTCGCCAGCGACGAATAACAGCGGTGGCGCATCGTCGATCTGGGCTAGTAATGCCGGGTACTCAGGCTGGTCCCACATCAGCAAATGCTGGGCTGGGCGGCCCAACCACGCCAATGCCTCACTGGCGCCATCTCGGATTTCGGGACTGCGGCGAGCGTCTGCGCTGATGGTTGGCAAGCCCAGTGCACGCCAGGCACTGGCAGGCGCGCTGATGGCCTTTGAAGCGCTGCCGAACGCTTCGATCAACAACCTAAAACGCTTCGGGCCTACTTCTGGCAGCCTGTGCAAGCGTAGTCGGGCCTCCAGTTCTGAAGGGGAAATTTCATTGCTGTTTATCGGAAACATCTGATCATCCTTGACCGGAACAAGCTGTGGATAACTCTGTTGGTAACTTATTTAGCAGGCTATTTATTGCGTTTGCGCAGCAGTCTCGAAACGGTCCATGACTGCCAACGGGCGTGAGGCGCTGAGAACCAGGCCATAACTGAGTTTTTCGTAGGTGCGGAACACCAGCAGAGTGCCGGCGCGCTCATCGGGTAGCTTCGTGGGAACACCGGTGAGCGGGTCGCGGACGGTGGCGCCGGTTTTAATGACGGTCAGCAGTTGACCCTCCACCAGACCGTCGCGCCGGCCTTTGCTCAGGGTGACAGCGTCCAGCACGCCAATCTGGGTGACGCCCCTGGGGATATCGATGATTTTTCCTTCGATGAAAGGCGCTGACTTTACGGGCTCCAGCGCCGTAGGCAATTGCGCGCGGAGCAGGCGGTCGCCAGGGCGTACCTCCTGAGTTACCCGTTGCACAGCGAGGGTCGTGAGGTCGCCCGCCATCACAAAGCGCGCGGTACCGATGTCATCGGCGTTGATACCCAGCAATTCCTGCGTTTGAGGGTCGGCGTAGACCTTGCCTCGGCGAAAGATCCCATAGCTTGGCTGGGCCGGATCCAGGTCGCCTCTGGCGTGCACACGTTCGCCATTGGCCCCCAGCACGCGCCCGCCGTCGGTCGCGACAATGTAAGGCGCATTGTCCAGATCCTGAGGCGTATCAAGAATACGGTTATGCAATAAAAACCGCTGAATGGCCTGTTGCGTCGGTTGATCCAGACGCGAGCCAGGTTGGGGAAGCAGGGCTGCGGCGAACGGGGCCCATAGCAGCAAGACGAGTAGCGATTTCCTCATGGGGTGAATCTCCTTTATTATGTGCGTTCGCGTGAAATGCCAGAGCCTTCGCGGCTTTCGAACCTTTCACACCGGCCGTATGGGTCCATCCCACCGCCGATTTGCCTTTACCTCACATGTGCAGCAATTACGCTTATGGCTATTTTGAACATCCTCGAATTCCCCGACTCGCGCCTGCGCACGATCGCCAAACCGGTGGCCGTAGTGGACGACAAGGTTCGTCAGTTGGTCGATGACATGTTTGAAACAATGTATGAAGCCCCGGGCATTGGCCTCGCCGCCACCCAGGTCAACGTGCATCAGCGCGTCGTGGTCATGGACCTGTCGGAAGACCGTAGCGAGCCGATGGTGTACATCAACCCTGAGTTCGAACCACTGACCGAAGAGATGGGCGAATATCAGGAAGGCTGCCTGTCGGTGCCGGAGTTCTACGAGAACGTCGAGCGCCCGCTGCGCGTGAAGATCAAAGCCTTGGACCGTGACGGTAAGCCGTTCGAGCTGATTGCCGAAGGCCTGCTGGCAGTGTGCATCCAGCACGAATGCGACCACCTCAACGGCAAACTATTTGTCGATTACCTGTCCACGCTCAAGCGCGACAGGATCAAGAAGAAGCTGGAAAAAAAGCATCGCCAGCAAGCTTGATGCCCTCCTTCCAAAGGCTTGCTGCGGCAAGCCTTTTTCTTTTGTGACTGTTTTTAACCGAGACTTCCCATGACCGAGCCATTGCGCATTGTTTTTGCCGGCACCCCTGAATTCGCCGCCGAACACCTCAAGGCGCTGCTTGCCAGCCCTCACGATGTCATTGCGGTGTATACCCAGCCGGATCGCCCGGCCGGTCGCGGGCAAAAACTGATGCCGAGCCCGGTCAAGCAGTTGGCGCTTGAGCACAACATTCCTGTACTGCAGCCGCCTACCCTGCGCAACGCCGAGGCCCAGGCCGAGCTGGCTGCGCTCAATCCTGACCTACTGGTGGTGGTGGCTTACGGCTTGATCCTGCCGCAAGTGGTGCTGGATATCCCGCGCCTGGGTTGCATCAACAGCCATGCGTCGCTGCTGCCACGCTGGCGCGGTGCGGCGCCGATCCAGCGCGCGGTGGAAGCCGGTGATGCGCAAAGCGGTGTGACCGTGATGCGCATGGAGGCAGGTTTGGACACCGGCCCGATGCTGCTCAAAGTGGTTACGCCGATCACCGCCGAAGACACTGGCGGCAGCCTGCACGACCGCCTGGCCGAAATGGGCCCAACTGCCGTCATCCATGCCATCGCCGGCCTCGCCGAAGGCACCTTGGAAGGCGAAGTGCAGGACGATAGCCTGGCCACCTACGCCCATAAATTGAACAAAGACGAAGCACGCATCGACTGGAGCCGCCCGGCGGTGGAGTTGGAACGGCTGGTGCGTGCCTTCAACCCGTGGCCGGTCTGCCACAGCACCCTCAACGGCGAAGCCTTGAAAGTGTTGGCTGCCCATTTGGCGGACGGCAAAGGCGCCCCCGGCGAGATAATCGGCGCCAGCAAGGAAGGCCTGTTGGTCGCCTGCGGTGAACAGGCGCTGTGCCTGACGCGCCTGCAATTACCCGGCGGCAAGGCACTGAATTTCAGCGACTTGTTCAACAGCCGTCGTGAGAAATTTTCCCTGGGCACTGTACTTGGGGTGGCCGCGCAATGAACCCACGTCTGGCCGCCGCCAAGGCTCTCGCCGCCGTACTCAACGGCAAGGCTTCGCTGAACAGTTCACTGCCCACGCAGTTGGATAAAGTCGAAGACCGTGACCGCGGCTTCACCCAGGACCTGGCCTTTGGCACCGCCCGTTGGCAACCTCGTTTGTCGGCGCTGGCGGCCAAGCTGCTGCAAAAGCCATTCAAGGCGGCCGATGCTGACGTCGAGGCGCTGCTGCTGGTAGGGCTTTATCAGTTGCTCTACACCCGCGTGCCGGCCCACGCCGCCATCGGTGAAACCGTCGGATGCGCCGACAAGCTGAAAAAACCTTGGGCCAAGGCCCTGCTCAACGCTGTGCTGCGCCGTGCCCAACGCGAAAGCGAGGCGCTGCTGGCGGAGCTGGAACATGACCCGGTAGTGCGCACCGCCCACCCGCGCTGGCTGCAAAAATCCCTCAAGGCGTTCTGGCCCGAGCAGTGGGAAGCCATTTGCGCGGCGAACAATGCGCACCCGCCGATGATCCTGCGGGTCAACCGTCGCCATCACAGCCGTGACGCGTACCTGCAATTGCTGACGGCCGCAGGCATCAACGCGACGCCGTGCGTGTACAGCACCGACGGCATCGTGCTGGAGGCCGCCGCCGATGTACGCAGCCTGCCGGGCTTTGCCGAGGGTTGGATCAGTGTGCAGGACGAAGCCGCGCAACTGGCCGCCGACCTGCTCGATCTGGCACCGGGCCAGCGCGTGCTGGACGCTTGCTGTGCACCAGGCGGTAAGACATGTCACATCCTGGAAGTCGAAAAAGGCTTGGCCGGTGTCGTCGCTGTTGACCTGGAAGCCAAGCGCCTCGTGCGTGTAAGGGAAAACCTCGCACGCCTGGGCCTGAGCGCCGAACTGATCGCCGCCGACGGCCGTGACACCGCCGCATGGTGGGACGGCAAACCGTTCCAGCGCATTCTGCTGGACGCGCCTTGCTCCGCGACCGGTGTGATCCGCCGCCACCCGGACATCAAGCTCACACGCCAACCCGACGACATCGCCGCCCTGGCCGCGCTGCAAGGTGAACTGTTGGACGCGATGTGGCCGACCCTCGAAGTCGGCGGCATCCTGCTCTACGCCACCTGCTCGACATTGCCCACCGAAAATACTGAGGTGATCGAAGCCTTCCTCGCTCGCACAAGCGGCGCCCGTGAGCTGGATCTCGCCACGACGGCCGGTATCAAGCAGCCTCACGGTCGCCAACTGCTCGCGCAAGAAGGCGGACACGATGGCTTCTACTACGCCAAACTGATCAAGATCGCCGCCGCGCGTGGCTGAATGGTTATTGAGGGAGTGACCGGATGAAAATCATCATCCTTGGGGCAGGGCAGGTCGGCGGCACACTGGCCGAACATTTGGCCAGTGAAGCCAACGACATTACCGTGGTCGACACCGATAGCGAACGACTGCGCGACTTGGGCGACCGCCTGGATATCCGCACCGTACAAGGTCGTGCGTCGTTTCCTACGGTGCTGCGTCAGGCCGGTGCCGACGATGCCGACATGCTCGTGGCGGTGACCAACAGCGACGAGACCAATATGGTCGCCTGCCAAGTCGCCCATACCCTGTTCCACACCCCGACCAAGATCGCCCGGGTCCGCGAAGCCGCCTACCTGACCCGCGCCGGCCTGTTCGATAACGACGCCATTCCTGTAGATGTGCTCATCAGTCCTGAGCAAGTGGTGACCCACTACATCAAGCGCCTGATCGAAATCCCGGGCGCCTTGCAGGTGATCGACTTCGCCGGTGGCAAAGCCCAATTGGTCGCAGTGAAGGCCTATTACGGCGGTCCACTGGTCGGCCAACAACTGCGCCAACTGCGTGAACACATGCCCAATGTGGAAACCCGCGTAGCGGCGATTTTTCGGCGTGACCGGCCGATCCTGCCGCAGGGCGATACAGTGATCGAAGCCGACGACGAGGTGTTTTTCATCGCGGCTAAAGCGAATATTCGCGCCGTCATGAGCGAAATGCGCCGGCTCGACGAGAACTACAAGCGCATCGTTATCGCCGGTGGCGGCCAGATCGGCGAACGGCTGGCCGAGGCCATCGAGAGTCGCTACCAAGTGAAGATCATCGAGATGAATCCGGCGCGCTGCCGGCATTTGTCCGACACCCTCGACAGCACCGTCGTCCTGCAAGGCAGCGCCTCGGACCGCGACCTGTTGATGGAAGAGAACATCGCCGACGCCGACATCTTCCTGGCCCTGACCAACGATGACGAAGCCAACATCATGTCGTCGCTGCTGGCCAAGCGGCTGGGGGCGAAGAAGGTGATGACGATCATCAACAACCCGGCCTATGTCGACCTGATCCAGGGCGGCGATATCGACATCGCCATCAGCCCGCAACTGGCGACCATCGGCACCTTGCTGGCCCACGTACGCCGTGGCGATATCGTCAGCGTGCACTCCCTGCGGCGCGGCGCGGCGGAAGCCATTGAGGCGATCGCCCATGGGGATTCGAAGTCGAGCAAAGTGATCGGCAAAGCCATCCGCGATATCGGCCTGCCGCCGGGCACAACCATTGGCGCGATCATTCGTGACGAAGAGGTGATCATTGCCCACGACGATACGATGATCGCCACGGGTGACCACGTGATCCTGTTCCTGGTGGATAAAAAACATATCCGCGATGTGGAGAAGTTGTTCCACGTGGGATTGAGCTTTTTCTGATCAACCGGAGTGACCGACATGCTCGAATCCCTGGAAAAAATGCTCGCCAAGGGTGTGGATAACTCGCTGCTGCGCTTTGGACTGGGCAAGGGTTATTTGGATCTGAAGGACAACGCCAAGGCGGCGGAGCATTTGCAGAAATGCGTCGAGTTCGATCCGAAGTATTCGGCGGCGTGGAAGTTGTTGGGCAAGGCACAGTTAGGCCAGGGTGATAACTCCGCAGCGCGACAGGCGTGGGAGAAGGGCGTTGAAGCGGCCCAGGCCCATGGCGACAAGCAGGCCGAGAAAGAGATGACGGTGTTCCTGAAGAAACTCGACCGCCAAAGCTAAGCAGATCGAAAATGTGGGAGGGGCAAGTCGAATCGTCGCACCGCCCCTCCCACATTTGGTTTTGTATTGTCTTTGGGTCAATACCACCGCTCTTCACCCGGCGGGCGTTTCTTGAAGCGCTTCATGCTCCACATGTACTGGCTCGGGTAGGCGCCGACATAACGCTCAACGACCTTGCTCATCGCGGCGCAAGACGTGGCAGTGTCGGTGCTGTACATGTCTTCCGGCGCAGCTTCCAGGATCACTTTGTAGCCCGAACCATCCGGCAGTCGCAGGGCATGCAGGAATACACCGACCGCCTTATGGCCCGCGAGCATATTCGGCACGAACTTGCTGGTGAGCGCCTGGGTTGCAAAGAATGGCACGAAGATCCCCGCCGATTCCGCCGGCTCCGGGTCAGCGGGAATACCCACTTGGCCACCTTTACGCACTTCCTTGATCACACTGAGGATGCCTTCCTTAGTGGAAGCCGCCACACGGTTGCCCAACTGCACGCGCTGCTTGCGCAGCAACTCATCCACTGCCTTGAGCTTGGGCGGGCGGTAAAAAATGATCGGTTTGCACTGGTTGCAGTAAAAGTGGTTCAACACTTCCCAGTTGCCCAGGTGGCTGGTGATGCCGACTACGCCTTTGCCCGAGGCCAGAGCTTCGTGCAGCACTTCCAGGCCTTCGACTTCACGCACCAGGTCGATGGAACGCTGGGCCGGCCAGATCCAGGCGCAGGCGCTTTCAGTCAGGGACTTGCCGATGTCCATCAGGCTTTGGCCGACCAGGCGCTCCCGGGCAGCGGGGTCCATGTCCGGAAAGCATTTTGAGAGGTTGATCCGCACCGTTTCGCGGGATCGGTTGGGGGTTTTCCACATGATCCAGCCGATGGCCGAACCCACGGCTTGCACTGCGCGCCATGGCAGCAGGGCAAACAACCGAAGAGCGCCTACCAGCAAGGCGCCTTTAAACTTTTCCACAGGTCACTCCTGATCGTGTGTGGTGCGCAAAGCGCGCATTCTAACCGGCGTTGACCAAGTCCGCGTAACGGTCGCAGTCCTGAGTGTGGTCCATGACCATGCCAGAGGCCTGCATGAACGCGTAACAGATGGTCGGGCCAACAAAGGTGAAACCGGCTTTCTTGAGTGCTTTGCTCATGGCTTCAGCCTCCGGCGTAATCGCCGGCACTTCGCTGCGGTCCTTGAAATGGTTGACCTTGGGCACCCCGCCGACAAACGACCAGAGCAACCCCACCGGGTCCGCCAGCGCCAGCCAAGCCGCAGCGTTGCGCCGGGTGGCGTTGAGCTTGAGGCGGTTGCGCACGATACCTGGGTCGAGCATCAGCGCTTCGATCTCGTCATCGCTCAATTGCGCCAACCGCTGCGGATCAAAACCGAACAAGACCTTTCGATAATGCTCGCGTTTGCGTAAAACGGTGATCCAGGAAAGGCCCGCCTGGAACCCTTCGAGTAAAAGCAACTCGAACAAACCCTGCGCATCGCGTAGCGGCGTTCCCCACTCCTGATCGTGATAAGCCATGTACAGCGGATCTTCAGAACACCAAAAGCAGCGTGGCATAAGGCTCCAGGGGATGGTGGCGCGGCCGAATCGGGTATACTCCCGCTCTTTAAATCGCAGCCCAAGTAACAGGTGAATTTCGTGAGCCAGCCTACGCCAGCCGTGCGTACCTTCCAAGACTTGATCCTCGCCCTCCAGCAATACTGGGCCGAGCAAGGTTGTGTGGTACTTCAGCCCTACGATATGGAAGTAGGCGCCGGCACTTTCCACACCGCTACCTTCCTGCGGGCCATTGGCCCGGAAACCTGGAACGCCGCTTATGTGCAGCCCAGTCGTCGCCCGACTGACGGCCGCTACGGCGAAAACCCGAACCGTCTGCAGCACTACTACCAGTTCCAGGTGGTATTGAAGCCGAACCCGGACAATTTCCAGGAACTGTATCTGGGCTCGCTCAAGCATGTTGGCCTTGATCCGCTGGTCCACGATATCCGCTTCGTCGAAGACAACTGGGAGTCGCCGACCCTGGGCGCCTGGGGCTTGGGCTGGGAAGTCTGGCTCAACGGCATGGAAGTAACGCAGTTCACTTACTTCCAGCAAGCCGGTGGCATCGAGTGCTACCCGGTGACCGGCGAAATCACCTACGGCCTTGAGCGCTTGGCCATGTACCTGCAAGGCGTGGACTCGGTCTACGACTTGGTGTGGGCTGACGGCCCGTTCGGCAAAGTGACCTACGGCGATGTGTTCCACCAGAACGAAGTGGAGCAATCCACCTACAACTTCGAACACGCCAACGTCGAGAAGCTGTTCGAACTGTTCGACTTCTACGAAAGCGAAGCCAAGCGTCTGATCGAACTCGATCAGCCGCTGCCGCTGCCAAGCTATGAAATGGTGTTGAAGGCGTCCCATACCTTCAACCTGCTGGACGCCCGCCGTGCCATCTCGGTAACCGCGCGCCAGCAATACATCCTGCGAGTACGCACCCTGGCGCGTTCCGTCGCCCAAGCCTACCTGCTGGCTCGCGCCAAGCTGGGCTTCCCGATGGCAACCCCGGACCTGCGTGATGAAGTGTTGGCTAAGCTGGAGGCTGCACAATGAGTGCTCAAGATTTCCTGGTTGAACTGGGCACCGAAGAGCTGCCACCGAAGGCACTCAACACCCTGGCCGATGCGTTCCTGGCCGGGATCGAAAAAGGCCTGCAAAGCGCTGGCCTGAAGTTTGAAGCCAAGAAAGTCTACGCCGCGCCACGTCGCCTGGCCGTGTTGCTGACCGCGCTGGAAACCCAGCAACCGGACCGCAGCATTAACCTCGACGGCCCGCCGCGCCAAGCGGCTTTCGACGCTGAAGGCAATCCGACCCAGGCTGCCCTTGGTTTTGCCAAGAAGTGTGGCGTGGAACTGAGTGAGATCGACCAGAGTGGTCCGAAACTGCGTTTCAGCCAGGTCATCACCGGTAAGCCGACTGCCAGCCTGCTGCCGACCATCGTTGAAGACTCCCTGAACGACCTGCCGATCCCCAAGCGCATGCGCTGGGGTGCACGCAAAGAAGAATTCGTCCGCCCAACCCAATGGCTGGTGATGCTGCTCGGTGACCAGGTCATTGACTGCACCATCCTCGCCCAGAAGGCCGGCCGAGATTCCCGCGGTCACCGCTTCCACCATCCAGAAGCCGTACGCATCACCTCGCCGGCGAACTATGCCGCCGATCTGCGTGCAGCTTATGTGCTGGCCGACGCCAACGAGCGTCGCGAGCTGATCAGCAAGCGCACCGAAGAACTGGCCCGCCTGCAGGAAGGCACCGCCATCGTGCCGCCAAGCCTGCTCGACGAAGTGACCGCGCTGGTTGAATGGCCTGTGCCGCTGGTGTGCTCGTTCGAAGAGCGCTTCCTCGATGTGCCGCAAGAAGCACTGATCACCACCATGCAGGACAACCAGAAGTACTTCTGCCTGCTGGACGTGGACGGTAAGTTGCTGCCGCGCTTTATCACCGTAGCCAACATTGAAAGCAAAGACCCGCAGCAGATCATCGCCGGTAACGAGAAAGTCGTTCGCCCGCGACTGACTGACGCTGAGTTCTTCTTCAAGCAAGACAAGAAGCAGAAGCTCGAAGACTTCAACCTGCGCCTGCAAAACGTGGTGTTCCAGGAAAAACTCGGTAGCGTCTACGACAAGGCTGTGCGTGTTTCCAAACTCGCTGCCTACATCGCACCACGCATCGGCGGCGATGCGGCCTCGGCCGCCCGCGCTGGTTTGCTGTCCAAGTGCGACCTGGCGACCGAGATGGTCGGCGAATTCCCAGAGATGCAAGGTGTTGCCGGCTACTACTACGCCCTCAACGATGGCGAGGCCGAAGACGTCGCCCTGGCGCTGAACGAGCAGTACATGCCACGCGGTGCTGGTGCAGAACTGCCAACTACCTTGACCGGTGCGGCCGTGGCCATCGCCGACAAGCTGGATACCCTGGTGGGCATCTTCGGTATCGGCATGCTGCCTACCGGTAGCAAAGACCCGTACGCCCTGCGCCGTGCGGCATTGGGCGTGCTGCGTATCCTGATCGACAAGAAGCTCGACCTGGACCTGACACAGGCCATCGTGTTCGCGGTGGGTCAGTTCGGTACCAAGGTCAAGCAAGCGGGTCTGGCCGAGCAAGTGCTGGAGTTCGTGTTCGACCGCCTGCGTGCGCGTTACGAAGACGAAGGCGTGGACGTTTCCGTCTACCTGTCGGTTCGCGCCCTGCAGCCGGGTTCGGCGCTGGACTTCGATCAGCGCGTACAAGCCGTACAGGCCTTCCGTAAGTTGCCGGAAGCCGATGCCCTGGCCGCTGTGAACAAGCGTGTGTCGAACCTGCTGAGCAAGGCCGAAGGCCTGGGCAATGGCGACGTCGACCCTGGCCTGTTTGCCGATGCCAAAGAGTTCTCGCTGAATTCGGCCATCGCCAAGGCAGAAAACGCCGTCAAGCCGCTGATCGCCGAGCGTAACTACGCCGAAGCGCTGGCGCGCCTGGCCACCCTGCGTGAGCCGGTGGATGCGTTCTTCGAAGCCGTGATGATCAATGCCGAAGATGCCGGCGTGCGGAAAAACCGTTACGCCATGCTGGCGCGTCTGCGCGGCTTGTTCGTCAACATCGCTGACATTTCGACACTGAGCTGACCATGTTGAAACTGCTGATTCTCGATCGGGACGGGGTGATCAACTACGACTCCGACGCTTACATCAAGTCGGTGGCGGAATGGATTCCACTGCCCGGTTCGATCGAGGCCATCGCGCAGTTGAGCAAAGCCGGCTGGACGGTGGCAATCGCCACCAACCAGTCCGGCATCGCCCGTGGCTATTACGACATCGCTACCTTGGACGCCATGCACGCGCGCTTGCGCACGCTGGTGGCGGAGCAGGGCGGTGAGGTGGGGCTGGTGGTGTACTGCCCTCACGGGCCGGATGAGGGCTGCGATTGCCGCAAACCCAAACCTGGCATGTTGAAAACCATTGCAGAACATTACAAGGTGCCCTTGGCTGGGATATGGTTCGTCGGGGACAGCCTCGGTGACCTGGAGGCGGCCAAAGCCGTCGACTCTCAGCCAGTTTTGGTAAAGACCGGGAAAGGCGAAAAGACCCAGGCGAAAAACCTGCCGGTAGGCACCTTGATTTTTGACGATCTGGCGGCGGTTGCCGCAGAACTTATCAACAACTAGCCGCCCTCGACTTCCTGACCAAGGACTGTTCGGGAGTGCGCTTTTAACAGGCGGGCCCTGTCCCGCAACGGTAAATGCCGCCATGTCGATTTTGCAGGCCATCAGAACCTTTTTCTTTTACCTGCTGCTGGGCACCAGTTCGTTTCTCTGGTGCACCCTGAGCTTTTTTATTGCGCCGTTCCTCCCGTTCAAGGCGCGCTATCGCTTTATCAACGTCTATTGGTGCCGCTGCGCGTTGTGGCTGACCAAGGTGTTCCTGAACATTCGTTTCGAGGTCAAGGGGGCGGAAAACGTACCGGACCAGCCGTGCGTGATTTTGTCGAATCACCAAAGCACCTGGGAGACCTTCTTTCTCTCGGCTTACTTCTCGCCATTGAGCCAAGTGCTCAAGCGTGAGCTGCTGTACGTGCCGTTCTTCGGCTGGGCCATGGCCATGTTGCGCCCGATTGCTATCGACCGTGACAACCCCAAGGCAGCGCTCAAGCATGTCGCCAAGAAGGGCGATGAGCTGCTCAAAGACGGCGTGTGGGTGCTGATCTTTCCGGAAGGAACACGAGTCCCCTTTGGGACCGTAGGCAAGTTCTCCCGTGGAGGTACAGCATTGGCGGTCAACGCCAACCTGCCAGTGTTGCCGATTGCACATAACGCCGGCAGGTTCTGGCCGAAGACCGGTTGGGCAAAACGCGAGGGCACCATCACGGTGGTGATTGGCGAGCCAATGTACGCAGAAGGCGAAGGCCCACGCGCTATTGCAGCGCTGAATGAGCGCGCCCAGGCGTGGAATGAGGCACAGCAGCGGGCCATGGGTTCTCTACCGCCGGAGCCAGTTGTTGTGGATACGCCGGTGATATGAGGATCTGTGGATAACCTGTGTACGGTTTGTTGGCGAATCAGCTTTTTTGAGTCATAAGAAGCTGATTTACTTACATATTTCCAGAGCCGATAAAATCTCGAAAAACGTGCATAAGTTTTTTCCGCATAAAAAAACCGGTCCTTGTGACCGGTTTTTTATGCACAGCAGAAAAGGACGTTTTAACAGTCTTCCAGCAAGGGCAATTGCAGTCTGAATGTGGTGCCTTTGCCTAGGGTGCTTTCACATTCGATACGTCCTCCATGGCGCTCCACGACTGCCTTGACCATGGTGAGCCCTAGCCCCAACCCTTCGCTGCCTTGGGCTGAATCAAAGCGTTTGTACTGGCTGAACAGCTCCGGTAAATCCTTGGATGCTATCCCGGGGCCCTGGTCGCTGATAAGGCATTCCAACCAACCTTGTTCGCTGCTGTGTCTCAAACGGACGGTGGTGCCGGATGGCGAGTACTTGATCGCGTTCTCCAGCACATTGAATAACGCGCGAGTGAGTAGGGACTGATCGGCTGACACCATCCCTTCATCCGCCTCTTCAAGATCGTGGACCAGGTGAATACCTTTGAGCTGGGCGATCAGTGCTACCTGGTCAAAAGCATCCATTACCAGCATGGCAAACAGCGTCGGTTGGAAGTGGTAACCATCGGCCTCCGCTTTCGCCAACTGGACGAAGGATTCAGTCAGGCTCAAGGCTCGGCGTACTTGCTGCTCAATCTGAGAAAATACTGGCGACTCGGCGTTGTGCACGTCGAGCAGCGCGAGGATCGCCGAGTGCGGTGCACGCAGATCATGGGAAAGGAAACGCAGCATAGTTTCCCGGTGCTGCTGGGCCTCGCGCTCTTTGCTCAGGTCTGTGAGGCTTAGCAACCAACCCAGCGCCACATCCCCTTCGGCAGGTAGTAAAGGAGCAAGCTCCATGCGCAGGCTGCGTTGGTGAATATCACGGAACTCAACAAGCTCCAACGCAGAAAGGGCAGGGCGCACGCCGTTGTGCAGGGGTGGATAGCCCAGATCAACCAATTGGTCCAATAGGTTTTGGTTGACCAGATCGCTGCCGAACACGTCGCGGGCAATGCGATTGGCCAGCAGGATATTGCCTTGTGTGTCTGTGATCAGCGTCGCCACCGGCAGGCACTCCAAACCATCGGCCATAAAGCGTCGTGTGTCCCTTGTACGGCTTACCGCTTGCTCCAGGGCAAAGATGCGCCCCTGCAACACATCACCTTTGCTGGCAGGCGCACGTCGGCGCTCAGGCAGAACTTTGGGTTCGTCATCCAATCGGGCCAACTCCCAGCCAAAGTACGCCAGGATTACGCTGAGACGTCGCCAGTTCCAGATCAGGTAGCTGAGCAGCAATCCGATCAGGCAGGCCGCAGGCGACCACCAGTAGCCGATACGCAATAGGGCAAATGAGCCGAGCAAAGCCGTGAACATACAGCCAAGGGTCATCCACAGTGCAAAGCGTGGGCGGTAGAGCAGCAGCCCCAGTAGCGCCGCCACCAGGGATGTTGCCATCAGGGCAGCCACCCAGTCGGGCAAGTCCACAATGCTGCGACCTTGCAGCAATCCATTGAGCACGTTGGCCTGAATCTCCACGCCCGCCGTGGTTCCCACCATGGGTGAGAGCGGCGTGACATAGCGATCACCCATTCCCGATGCTGGCGCTCCTACCAGAATCAGACGATTGCGCAGCCGCTCGGGGGAGACTTCTCCACGTAATACGCTGACATAAGACACGCTTGGAAAATGGCTGTCGGGGGCGATATACGGGATGCGAACTGCATACTCTCGATGCCAATCCTGGGAATTCGAATCCACAGGCTCACCTGGCATCTCTGAAGGCTGGCCGCTCATCGTGAACGCCAACCACGCCAACTGAGGTGCCGTCGCATTGGGTGGGCCCTCACGTAAATAAAGGCTGCGCACCACGCCATCGCTGTCAGCCTCCACGTTGATATGCCCAACCCCCTTGGCACATTTGAGCAGCGGCCGCATTTGTACTCTGGGTGGGCTATAACTGGCAGAGTCGTCACGCCCCAAGGGCAACAGTACGTTGCCGGCGTTGCACACCGCATCTGCCAAACGTTTTTCTTGGAGGGGATCGGCGGGATCGCTGAAGATTACATCCAACAGAATGCTGGCGGGTTGTGCAGCGCTCAGACGATCGATCAGGTCGGCGTGCAAACTAGGGGGCCAAGGCCACTGGCCGAGCTTCTTCAGGCTGGCGTCATCGATAGTAACCAGCAGGATACGAGGATCCACTGGCAGCGGTGTTAGACGGCGAAGGCTGTCATACAGCGGGTTGTTCAAAGCCAGGCCAGTACTCATTGAGAGGTAGGCTGTGATCGGCAACAACAGCAAACCGATCCACAACCACTCACGAACCAGACCGTGGAACAGCCGTTGGGCATGGGTGGGTTGACGTTTTTCGGCCTTGCCCCAGAGCATCATTGATCAGCGTGTCCCTGTTGTTGGCATGCGGTAGAAGGTGGCATAGCGCCCAGTGAAGCTCATTTTCGACGCGGTGGAAAAGTTTTACTGCTTGCGACTCGTAAAGGTGGGAATTCCAAAGGGCATCCACTATCAGGGCACAGGAGTTTACGACAGCGCATGCGTCGGCTGATCCTTTTCCTTAAGGCTTGGAGCCGGTATCTTTCCCACGTAGGTACCGAGGACTTTAACTGGGTTAATCACTTATTGATCCCAGCGTACCGAGAGATCCAAGGGGCCGACGAATCTGCGCACAATTCTTCAGATTCGACGGCCGGCATCTGTGCAGTACGTGCCTTCACTACGGCTGCAGTACTCTTCGAGAAGAAAGGACCCACCCATGCGTGTCGCAATACTGGATGACGAACCCGCTGAATTGAGACGGGTGGAACAGACACTGCGACAAATCCCCAGCACCGCCGAACAGCCCTGGACCCTTCATTGCTTCGAGCGTGGCGAAGACCTGCTGCGCCAATTGCGTCGGGAAACCTTTGACCTGCTGATACTCGACTGGCAACTGCCCGATATCACTGGCATCGCATTGCTGCGCTGGACCCGTGAACACATGGAGTCCCCACCCGCCGTGATCATGCTCACTAGCCGCGATGCTGAAAGCGATATCGTCACCGCGTTGAACAGTGGCGCCGATGATTACGTGAGCAAACCCTTTCGCCCCAATGAACTGAAGGCTCGGGTGACCGCCGTTCTACGTCGCCATGGCCTGCAGAAGCCGGCGACCCAGGAAGTACAGAGCTTCAATGATCTGACCTTTGACGATGCCGAATTGACCGTCACTCGTGCGGGAAAACCGATCAACCTCACCGAGCGGGAATACCGCTTGGCGAGCTGCTTGTTCGCCAACCTGGCCCGGCCACTGTCCCGCGAGTACCTCTATGAGCGGTTCTGGACCCATGAAGAAATGGTGTCATCGAGACCCTTGGATACGCATATCTATCGGTTGCGTAACAAGCTGGGGCTAACTGCTGACAGGGGTTGGCAGCTGTTGACGATCTATGGGTATGGGTACCGGTTGGAGAGTGTGGCGACAGCTTCCCATGGGTGAAAACGGTGATGTTCCACGTGGAGCATTTTAGAAAAACTGATTTTCACGTAATAAAAAAGGCCAACGCATAGCGTTGGCCTTTTTTCTGTGGGTCTCGCCTGGATCAGAAATCCAGGTTAGACACTGCCAGAGCATTACTCTCGATGAAGTCACGGCGAGGCTCGACCGCATCACCCATCAGGGTGTTGAAGATCTGGTCTGCCCCAATGGCGTCTTCGATGGTCACGCGCAGCATGCGACGCTGAGCAGGGTCCATGGTGGTTTCCCACAATTGATCAGGGTTCATCTCACCCAAACCTTTGTATCGCTGGATGGTGTGGCGCTTGGTGCTTTCTGCCATCAACCAGTCCAGGGCCTCTTTGAACTCCTTGACTGCTTTCTTACGCTCGCCACGCTGAATGTAGGCGCCGTCGTCCAGCAGGGTGCTTAGTTGCGCGCCCAAGGTGACCACAGTTTTGTAGTCATTGCTGCCGAAGAAGTCGCGGTTGAAGGTGACGTAGTTCGACAGACCATGGGAGATCAGTTCGACCTCTGGCAGCCATACGTTACGTTCACGGTCTTCACGCAGACTGGCTTTGTACACCAGGCCAGATTTCTCCACAGTGCGCAGACGTACTTCGTACTGGGCCAGCCACTCCTGCATCGCTGCATGATCGCCCAACTGCTCCAGGCTCACGGCCGGCAGATAGATGAAGTGTTCGGTCAGTTCCTGTGGGTATAGGCGCGACAGCCGCTTGAGGGTCTTCATAACCATGCGGAAATCGTTAACCAGACGCTCCAACGCCTCACCGGAAATACCCGGTGCTTCGTCGTTCAAGTGCAGGCTCGCATCTTCCAGAGCCGACTGCGTCATGTACTCTTCCATGGCGTCGTCGTCTTTGATGTATTGCTCTTGCTTACCCTTTTTCACTTTGTACAAAGGTGGCTGGGCGATGTAGATGTAGCCACGCTCGATCAGCTCCGGCAACTGACGGAAGAAGAAAGTCAGCAGCAGAGTACGGATGTGAGAGCCGTCGACGTCAGCATCGGTCATGATGATGATGTTGTGATAGCGCAGCTTATCGATGTTGTACTCGTCGCGACCGATACCGCAGCCCAACGCAGTGATCAAGGTGCCAACTTCCTGGGAGGAAATCATCTTGTCGAAGCGAGCTTTCTCTACGTTAAGGATCTTACCCTTCAACGGCAGGATGGCCTGGGTGCGACGGTTACGACCCTGCTTGGCGGAACCGCCAGCAGAGTCACCTTCCACCAGGTACAGTTCAGAGAGGGCAGGGTCTTTTTCCTGGCAGTCAGCCAGTTTGCCCGGCAAGCCGGCGATATCCAACGCGCCTTTACGACGGGTCATCTCGCGAGCCTTACGCGCGGCTTCCCGGGCACGCGCAGCATCGATCATCTTACCGACGACCAGCTTGGCTTCGTTCGGATTCTCCAGCAGGAAGTCCGAGAAGTATTTACCCATTTCCTGTTCAACGGCTGTCTTCACTTCGGAAGACACCAGCTTGTCTTTAGTCTGGGAACTAAACTTAGGATCCGGCACTTTCACTGAGATAATCGCGGTCAGACCTTCACGCGCATCGTCACCGGTGGTGGCAACTTTATGCTTCTTCGCCAGGCCTTCGGCTTCGATGTAGGTGTTCAGGTTACGCGTCAGCGCGGAACGGAAACCCACCAAGTGAGTGCCGCCATCGCGCTGGGGAATATTGTTGGTGAAGCACAACAGGTTCTCGTTGAAGCTGTCGTTCCACTGCAGGGCGATTTCCACGCCGATGCCGTCATCACGCTGGATGTTGAAGTGAAACACCTGGTTGACCGCAGTCTTGTTGGTGTTCAGGTATTCAACGAATGCACGTAGACCACCTTCGTACTTGAACAGTTCTTCCTTGCCGCTGCGCTCGTCCTTAAGGACGATACCCACACCGGAGTTGAGGAAGGAGAGTTCGCGAATACGCTTGGCCAGAATGTCCCAGCTGAAGTGGATATTCTTGAATGTTTCATCGGACGGCTTGAAATGAATCTGAGTACCGGTGGTTTCACTGTCGCCAACGATTTTCATAGGCTCCTGTGGAACACCGTGGACGTAGGTCTGTTCCCAGATCTTTCCGCTACGGCGAACGGTGAGGATCAGCTCTTCGGAAAGAGCATTCACTACCGACACACCCACACCGTGCAAACCGCCGGATACTTTATAGGAGTTATCGTCGAACTTACCGCCGGCGTGGAGCACGGTCATGATGACCTCTGCTGCCGAAACACCTTCTTCTTTGTGCACATCTACCGGAATGCCACGACCGTTGTCGCGCACGGTGATGGATTCGTCCGGGTGGATGATGATGCTGATGTCGTCGCAGTGACCGGCCAAAGCTTCGTCGATGGAGTTGTCGACCACCTCGAACACCATGTGGTGCAGACCGCTACCGTCATCAGTGTCGCCAATGTACATACCGGGACGTTTGCGTACGGCATCCAAACCTTTCAGCACTTTAATGCTGGTCGAGTCGTACGTGTTTTCTTCGCTCATGCCTTCACTCCCGATGGTCGTGGGTCTGGGTGATACGGCCTTGTTCCACGTGGAACAAAGCGACTGGCGTTTCCGTCTGCCAGCCTTCCCTCAATAATTCGTGGTCTACACAGGTGATAAAAACCTGGCAGCGTAATTCTTCCAACAAGCGGCATAACGCACGGCGATGTTGCTCGTCGAGTTCAGACGGCAAGTCATCCACCAGATAAATACACTGACCACGTCGGGCTTGGCTAACCAGATGACCCTGGGCGATACGCAGTGCACACACCACCAACTTCTGCTGGCCACGGGACAAGATGTCCGCAGCATTGTGTGCGCCTAATCTAAGACGCAAATCAGCCCGTTGGGGTCCGGCCTGGGTATGGCCAATTTGCTGATCCCGTTGCAGGGAAGTCGCGAGCACTGCACTCAGCTCACGCTCTTTATCCCAACCACGGTAGTAACTCAGCGTCAGCCCCTCGAGATCCAACAACTCACTCAAGGTCTGCTCAAAGACTGGTTTCAAGGCTTTGATATAGGCGCGGCGGTATTCATCTATTTCATCGCTGGCCAGGCACAATTCCCGGTCCCAGGCCGCTTGCGAAGCGGCGTCAAGTGTACCATGCCGCAGCCATGAGTTCCGCTGCCGCAGGGCCTTCTGCAGGCGCTGCCATGTGGCCATGAATCGTGGTTCCACGTGGAACACTCCCCAATCGAGGAACTGCCTGCGGATTTTCGGCGCACCTTCCAGTAATCGGAAGCTGTCAGGGTTGATCAGTTGCAACGGCAGGATCTCTGCCAGTTGCGCAGCACTGCGAGCGTTTTGCCCGTCGATGCGAATCTGGAACTCACCGCCGCGATCACGAGAAATCCCCAGGCTGCTGTGGCCCCCTTCTGCCAGTTCGACTTGACCGAAGACCGTGCAGGCCAGTTGTTCGTACTGAATCACCGGCAACAAGCGGGCACTGCGAAAGGAACGGGCAAGCCCTAGCAGGTGGATGGCTTCCAGCACGCTGGTTTTGCCACTACCGTTGGCGCCGTGGAGGATGTTGATGCGGGGGGAGGGGGAGAAGGTCACCGGGTGCAAATTGCGCACCGCGGTGACCGAGACGCGACTAAGGGACATCTAGCTTCTGCTGAGCATGATTACAGGCGCATCGGCATAACAACATAAGCCGAGTCGTCGTTGTCGGATTCCTGCACCAGAGCGCTGCTGTTGGAGTCAGACAGGATCAGGCGAACCTGTTCAGTGGTCATCACACCCAACACGTCCAGCAAGTAGCTCACGTTGAAGCCGATTTCCAGGGAACCACCGTTGTAGTCAACGCCGACTTCTTCTTCCGCTTCTTCCTGCTCCGGGTTATTGGCCTGAATTTTTAACTGACCGTTGGCCAATTGCAGACGAATACCACGGTACTTTTCGTTGGACAGAATCGCGGTACGGCTGAACGCTTCACGCAGGGCCTGACGGTCACCGATTACCAACTTGTCACCACCTTTAGGCAGCACACGCTCGTAATCCGGGAATTTGCCGTCGACCAGCTTGGACGTGAACGTGAATTCGCCGGTGGTCGCGCGGATATGGTGCTGACCCAGTACGATGCTGACATTGCCATCCGGCTCGGTGAGCAGGCGCGCCAGTTCGAGAATCCCCTTACGCGGAACGATCACCTGGTGACGATCAGGTTGGCCGATATCGGCGCGCATCGAGCACATTGCCAGACGGTGACCGTCGGTAGCCACGGCGCGGATGATGCCTTCCGACACTTCCAGCAGCATGCCGTTGAGGTAGTAACGCACGTCCTGCTGGGCCATGGCGAAGCTGGTGCGTTCGATAAGACGGCGCAGTTTACTTTGCTCAAGGCTGCAGGTCAGTGAGCCTGGGCCTTCCTCCACAGTCGGGAAATCATTGGCCGGCAAAGTGGACAGCGTGAAACGACTGCGACCTGCCTTGACCACCAACTTCTGCTCATCAACCTTAATGTCGATCAGCGCGTCGTTCGGCAGGCTCTTGCAGATGTCCATCAGCTTACGCGCTGGCACAGTAATCTCGCCAGGCTCTGCAGGCTCTTCCAGCTGCACGCGGCCAACCAATTCGACTTCCAGGTCGGTACCAGTCAGGGACAACTGCTGGCCTTCGACAACCAGCAATACGTTGGAGAGCACCGGCAAGGTCTGTCGGCGCTCGACGACGCCTGCGACCAGTTGCAGGGGTTTCAACAGGGCTTCGCGTTGAATGGTGAAATGCATGGTCTAGTCCCTTGCCTTAATAAGCTGCGCTGGTGTCATCAAGTGGTCAGTGTACGCAGCAGGTTCTTGTAGTCCTCGCGAATATCCGCGTCGGATTCCTTAAGTTCGTTGATCTTGCGGCATGCGTGCAAGACTGTGGTGTGGTCGCGACCACCAAACACATCGCCGATTTCCGGCAGGCTATGGTTGGTCAACTCCTTGGAGAGGGCCATGGCCACTTGTCGCGGACGAGCCACCGAGCGAGAACGGCGCTTGGACAGCAGGTCGGAAATCTTGATCTTGTAGTACTCGGCCACGGTGCGCTGGATGTTATCCACACTCACCAGTTTGTCCTGCAGTGCCAGCAAGTCTTTCAAGGATTCGCGAATCAGCTCGATGGTGATGTCGCGCCCCATGAAATGCGAGTGTGCGATGACTCGCTTGAGCGCGCCTTCGAGTTCACGCACGTTGGAACGAATGCGCTGTGCGATAAAGAAAGCAGCGTCGTGTGGCAGATCGACTTTTGCCTGATCGGCTTTTTTCATCAGGATCGCAACGCGGGTTTCCAGCTCCGGCGGCTCTACCGCAACGGTGAGGCCCCAGCCAAAGCGCGACTTCAAGCGTTCTTCCAGGCCTTCGATTTCCTTCGGATAACGGTCACTGGTCAAGATGACCTGTTGGCCGCCTTCGAGCAGGGCGTTGAAGGTATGGAAAAACTCTTCCTGTGAACGTTCCTTACGAGCAAAGAACTGAATGTCATCGATCAGCAAGGCGTCAACGGAACGGTAGAAGCGCTTGAACTCGTTGATGGCATTGAGCTGCAAGGCCTTAACCATGTCCGCTACGAAGCGCTCCGAGTGCAGGTAAACGACCTTGGCATTCGGGTTCTTCTTTAATAGGTGGTTACCCACAGCGTGCATCAAGTGAGTTTTACCCAAGCCCACGCCACCATAAAGGAAGAGCGGGTTGTAACCGTGCTTGGGGTTATCCGCCACTTGCCAGGCCGCGGCGCGAGCCAGCTGGTTAGATTTACCTTCGACGAAATTCTCGAAGGTAAAGGTGCGGTTCAAGTAGCTGGTGTGCTTGAGCGCGCCTTCGACCTGTACGGTGCGCTGTTCGGCGCGAATCGGTGCCTGCTGCGAGCTGGCACCAGCCATGGGGTCAAAGCTGTCGCGAGACGGCTCTTCATTAATAGGTGCGTTTTTCTGTGACGCCGATTTGGAAGGCGTCTGGGCAACGGGAGCAGGCGAGTTATTAACAGGTGCCGCTGCGGCCTGAGCTTGAGAAGCGCTCGCCGCCAATGGCGCATTCGGCGCAGCGCGAGGCGCCGAGCTGCGTTTGCTGCCTATTAATAAGGAGAGCACAGGCGCAAGGCCATTGCCGTGTTCGTCGAGCAATTCGAGAACGCGGCTCAGGTACTTCTCGTTGACCCAGTCGAGAACAAAACGATTAGGTGCGTAGACACGCAACTCGTCGCCTTCGGCTTCGACCTGTAGCGGACGGATCCAGGTGTTGAATTGCTGGGCAGGCAGCTCATCGCGCAAAAGCTCCACGCACTGCTGCCAAAGTTCCACTGACACGGATATCCCCTAAGTTGAAAGCCGGTGAGGCAAAAACAGCCGCCATTGTAGCGGCGAGCCGCCCACTTATCCACATGTAGGTTGCCCACAGGGCACCCAAAATCAATGTCTTATCCCGGAAAAAGCCGACCAGTGGTCTGTGCATAAGGTATGTGGATAAGCGGCCCTGAGCTCGTTGTACAAGTGGGGGTGAAAGTCTGTGGGTAACTGGGCTGTGGATAACATGCCATTCCACACACAGCTTATCCGACAGCGCAGCACAGGCAGGGCACCGCTTCTCCCCCATGTTGTCATCCTCTGTACATCAAGTGGAATATGGCCTCAAGGCAGTTATCCACAGAGGATGGCCTGCCTAGCTTTTATAAGCTTTACAGAAAAGCTTTAAATAACTTCCTTCTTTATTTTTATATCTATGACATTGCTCATGGAAGCCAGGCGGATAGAAAAGGGGGTTTTACCCGATAGAGATCTAATTGAAGGAAAAGCTGGTTGGAAATTGACCTAGAGGCTTGCTTTCTCTAGAATCGCCGGTCTCTTAAAACGGGGGCCATTCCGGCCCGTTGTGGACGAACCAGGTAACAACGCCATGAAACGTACTTTCCAACCAAGCACCATCAAACGCGCCCGTACTCACGGCTTCCGTGCTCGCATGGCTACCAAGAACGGCCGTGCTGTCCTGTCGCGTCGCCGCGCCAAAGGTCGTGCGCGTCTGGCAGTTTGATAATCCGGTACTGGTGGTGAGTCAGGACTTCAGTCGGGAAAAGCGTCTGCTAACACCCCGGCACTTCAAGGCAGTCTTTGACTCCCCCACCGGCAAGGTTCCGGGGAAAAATCTCCTGCTCCTTGCGCGTAACAACGATCTTGATCACCCCCGTCTCGGGTTGGTGATTGGCAAGAAGAGCGTAAAGCTCTCCGTTGAGCGCAATCGCCTCAAGCGTCTGATGCGCGAATCGTTTCGCCTCCACCAGGACACTCTGGTTGGTTGGGATATTGTTATCGTCGCGCGCAAAGGCTTGGGGGATGTAGAAAACCCCGAATTGATTCAGCATTTCGGCAAGCTCTGGAAACGTCTGGCGCGTACCAACAAACCAGCACCAGCAGTCAGCACCGAAACTGTAGGGGTAGACAGTACCAATGCGTAAACTGGCACTCGTTCCGATCCAGTTTTATCGCTATGCCATTAGTCCTCTGATGGCCAGTCACTGTCGTTTCTACCCCAGTTGTTCCTGCTACGCGTTAGAAGCCATAGAAAATCATGGTCTTCTGCGCGGTGGCTGGCTGACCTTTCGTCGTTTAGGTCGCTGTCATCCGTGGAATCCCGGTGGTTATGACCCGGTTCCACCTATCCCTACCTCCCGTTCTTCTTCGATGGCCGAGTAATCATGGATATTAAACGCACGATCCTGATCGTCGCCCTGGCAATCGTGTCCTACGTCATGGTTCTTAAGTGGAACCAGGATTATGGCCAAGCTGCCCTGCCGACTCAGAATGTTGCTACCAATCAGGCTGCCCCGGCTATTCCGGACACCCCGCTGGGTACCAATGCGTCCGCGAGTGCAGATGTTCCCAGCGCGAATGGCGAGACAAGCGCCCCTTTAGAAACGCCAGTGGTCACCAATAAAGACCTCATCCTCGTGAAAACGGATGTGCTCGACTTGGCTATCGACCCACAAGGTGGTGATATCGCGCAGTTGAAACTGCCGCTGTATCCACGTCGCCAAGACCATCCGGATGTACCGTTCCAACTGTTCGATAACGGTGGTGAACGTACTTATCTGGCGCAAAGCGGTCTGACCGGCACTAATGGTCCGGATGCGCGCGCTACCGGTCGTCCGGTTTATTCGACCGAAAAGAAGGTTTATCAACTGGCTGATGGCCAAAACCAGTTGAACGTCGACCTGAAATTCAGCCTCGACGGCGTCAACTACATCAAGCGTTTCAGTTTCACTCGCGGTTTGTACGACCTGAAGGTCACTTACCTGATCGACAACACCAGCGAAAAACCTTGGAGCGGCAATCTGTTTGCCCAACTCAAGCGTGATGGCAGCTCCGATCCTTCTTCAAGCACCGCTACTGGTACCGCTACCTACTTGGGCGCAGCCCTGTGGACAAGTAACGAGCCGTACAAAAAAGTGTCGATGAAAGATATCGACAAAGGCGCGCTGAAAGAAACCGTCCAAGGCGGCTGGGTTGCCTGGTTGCAACACTATTTCGTGACCGCCTGGATCCCGAACAAGGGTGAAGCCAACCTGGTTCAAACCCGTAAAGACAGCCAAGGTAACTACATCATTGGCTTTACTGGCCCGGCGTTGACCGTCGCTCCAGGTGCCAAGGCTGAAACCAGCGCTACCCTGTACGCCGGCCCGAAAAGCCAGGCCGTGCTGAAAGAGTTGTCCCCAGGTCTGGAACTGACTGTGGATTACGGCATTCTGTGGTTCATTGCCCAGCCTATCTTCTGGCTGCTGCAACATATCCACAGCATTGTGGGTAACTGGGGCTTCTCGATCATATTCCTGACCATGCTGATCAAGGGGATCTTCTTCCCACTGTCGGCTGCCAGCTACAAGTCGATGGCTCGCATGCGTGCCGTGGCTCCGAAACTGGCCGCGTTGAAAGAGCAGCATGGTGATGATCGGCAGAAAATGTCGCAGGCCATGATGGAGCTGTACAAGAAAGAGAAGATCAACCCGTTGGGTGGATGCTTGCCTATTCTGGTGCAGATGCCGGTGTTCCTATCGCTGTACTGGGTACTCCTGGAAAGCGTGGAAATGCGCCAGGCACCGTTCATGCTGTGGATAACTGATCTGTCGATCAAGGACCCATTCTTTATCCTGCCGATCATCATGGGCGCGACCATGTTCATCCAGCAGCGTCTGAACCCAACACCGCCGGATCCGATGCAGGCTAAAGTGATGAAAATGATGCCAATCATCTTCACCTTCTTCTTCCTGTGGTTCCCAGCTGGTCTGGTTCTGTACTGGGTGGTCAACAACGTGTTGTCGATCTCTCAACAGTGGTACATCACACGTAAAATCGAAGCGGCTACCAAAAAAGCCGAGGCGTAATTTACTCTGTGGATAACCACTCAAGACGCCCCCTAGTGGGGCGTTTTGCTTTCCGTCACTTTTGTTCTGGAACCTGCTGATGAGCGCTCCTCGTGAAACCATCGCTGCTGTCGCAACCGCTCAAGGTCGCGGCGGTGTGGGTATCGTTCGAATTTCCGGGCCCCTCGCCGGCATGGCAGCCAAGGCCATCAGCGGCCGGGAATTGAAACCGAGGTATGCCCATTACGGCCCGTTTCTGGATGCAGACCACAGCGTATTGGATGAGGGCCTGGCCCTCTATTTCCCTGGACCTAACTCTTTCACCGGTGAGGATGTCCTGGAACTGCAAGGCCACGGTGGTCCTGTAGTCCTGGATATGCTGCTGCAGCGTTGCCTGCAATTAGGCTGCCGTCTCGCCCGGCCGGGTGAGTTCAGTGAACGCGCGTTCTTGAATGACAAGCTCGATCTGGCCCAGGCCGAAGCTATCGCGGACCTGATCGAAGCGAGTTCCGCACAGGCCGCACGCAATGCGTTGCGTTCGCTGCAGGGGGCATTTTCCCTGCGTGTGCATAACTTGACCGAGCAATTGATCAGCCTGCGCATCTACGTAGAGGCGGCGATTGATTTTCCTGAGGAAGAGATCGACTTCCTCGCCGATGGCCACGTATTGGCAATGTTGGATAAAGTCCGCGAGGAGTTATCCACAGTGCTGCGTGAAGCGGGGCAAGGCGCCTTGCTGCGCGATGGCATGACGGTGGTCATTGCCGGTCGCCCCAACGCGGGTAAGTCCAGCCTTCTGAATGCCTTGGCCGGACGTGAGGCTGCCATCGTCACCGAGATTGCCGGCACCACCCGGGACATCCTGCGCGAACATATCCACATCGACGGCATGCCGCTGCACGTGGTTGACACCGCAGGCTTGCGCGATACCGATGACCAGGTGGAAAAGATCGGCGTAGAGCGCGCCCTCAAAGCCATCAGTGAAGCAGACCGCGTATTACTGGTGGTTGATGCCACTGCGCCTGAGGCTGCGGATCCTTTTGCCCTTTGGCCGGAGTTTCTTGAACAACGACCTGACCCGGCTAACGTCACCTTGATCCGCAACAAGGCTGACCTGACAGGCGAAGCCATCGCGCTTGAAATGGGTGAGGATGGCCACGTCACGATCAGCCTGAGCGCCAAGTCGGCGGGTAATGGCCTGGAATTGCTGCGCGACCATCTCAAGGCCTGCATGGGTTACGAGCAGACCTCGGAAAGCAGCTTCAGTGCGCGTCGCAGGCACCTGGAGGCACTGCGTCATGCCAGTGCGGCCCTTGAGCACGGACGCGCGCAGCTGACCTTGGCGGGGGCAGGGGAGCTGCTGGCCGAGGATCTACGTCAGGCACAGCAACTGCTGGGGGAAATCACCGGCGCCTTCAGCTCCGATGATTTGTTGGGACGGATCTTTTCCAGCTTCTGCATCGGTAAATAGCAACGTTATCCACAATGGTTTACCAGTTGTAGGACACCGTACCGAGCAAGGTACGGCTGTCACCCCAGTAACAACGCCCTGCATCGTTGCAACCGGATACATATTCCTTGTCGAACAGGTTCTTGGCATTAACATCAACCGACCAGTTTTTGTCGAACTGATAGCCAACGGATGCATCCACCAAGGTGACGCTTCCCGCGTCCAATTTTCCGTACAGCGTGGGCGCGGTGTAGGAAAAGGTACTGTCGAAATAACGCACGCCCGCCCCCAGGGACAACCCCTTGAGCCGACTGTCGAGGAATCGGTATTTGCCCCATACGGACGCCTGATTCCGCGGCACCCCGGTCAGCTGGTGCCCTTCGACCAGAGAAGTAGCGGAGTCCTTAGTGATTCGAGCATCAGTGTAGGTGTAGGCCGCCGTTAAATTCAGGTTAGGCGTGACGTTGCTGTTGACCTCGACTTCAACGCCCTTGGACCGACTTTCGCCTACTTGGCGGTAGCTGTTAGTGGTGGCGTCGAGGTAGGTGTCATCTTCCTTGCGCAAGTCATACACCGACACAGTCATTGCCGTATCCCAGCCGATCGGTTCGTACTTCACGCCTACTTCGTATTGGCTGCTGGTAATCGGCTTCAAGGGTGAACCGGCGTTGGAAATCTGCTGTACCGGCACGAATGCAGTGGAATAGCTCACATACGGCGTCAGGCCATTGTCGAACTGGTACATCACCCCGCCTTGATAGGTGAACTTGCGATCTTCAGAGCCGGTATCGCTGGCCTTGTTGACCTTGTCGCGGAAATCACTCTCGACCCAGTCCTGACGGCCACCCAACAAGAATAACCAGCGGTCATACTTGCTCTGCAGTTGTGCATAAACCCCTTTCATCTGCTGTTCGAGCAACGTGTTCTGTACTGCCAGAGGCGTGGTCGGGTCGCGCAAGTAAACAGGGTTATACACATCGATGGTGCCGGCGAACCCGGCATTCCAATCCTGATTGAAAGAAGTGCGGTCGTAGCTGGTGCCGAACAGCAGGGTATTTTCCAGCCCGCCGACCTGAAATTTTCCTTCCAGCTGGTTATCCAGGGAATAAACCATCGACTTGTTGTAGCGATCGTAAGCGTTCATGTTCAGCCGAGTCCCGAAACCGCCGTTGTTCAATTGGCCCGGCCAGGTTTCGTGACGGTTGATACGCGACTGCATGTAGCGCGAGTTCTGGCGGAACTGCCAGTCGTCATTGAAGCTATGAGCGAGCTCATACCCCGTGCTCCAGGCTTCCCGTTCGAAGGTGTTCCAGTCTGGATTCCCGAGCATGGTGTGCTTGGACAACTTACCGTTGGGATTCGTCAGTAACGTGCCGGCAGCTGGTAGGCCGAGTTCCAGGTTGGTGTGATCCTTCTGGTAGCTGGCGAGCAGGGTGAGGGTGTTGTAGTCGTCGAAATTCAGGGTCAGGGAGGGAGCAACGTAGAGGCGATCATCCGGCACATGATCAGTCTGGGTATCAGACTTGCGCCCCAGCATCACCACGCGTCCAAGGATGTCGCCGCTGTCATTGAGCGGACCGGAGATATCTACACCCACCTGACGGCGGTTATTCGAACCATAGCCCAGTTGTACCTCGCCTTGCGGCGTGGCGGTTGGATGTTTACTGACCAGGTTCACCAGGCCACCGGGGGCATTTTCACCGTAGAGCAGCGACGAAGGCCCACGGAATATTTCGACCCGCTCCAGGCCATAAGGCTCGCTGGTGGTGTCGTACCGATTGCCCTGAACACGTAGTCCATCACGCAGCAGGCCGTAGCCATAGTCTGTGGCGTTGAAACCGCGAATAAAGAACAGGTCACCGGCCAGACTATCGCCGACAGCGAAGGGCGGGGCGAAAATACCCGGCACGTAGCCCAGTACTTCGGTAAGGGACTGGGACTTCTGGTCCTTGATGCGCTGACCGGTGACGACCGATACCGAGCGCGGTGTTTCCGACAGTGGCGTGCTGGTTTTGGTCCCAACCCGGCTGTTTTGAGCTTTGTAGCCCACATCCCCGGCGATCTCCTGATTGAAACCGTCCAGTTGAACCGTGCTTACAGTCGTGGGCGCAAGGGTCAGTTCGCCTGTGGGCGCCGCTTGCAATATGTAGCTACCAGGCGCCTGGGCCACAGCCTCTAACGCCGAGTTTTGCAACAGCAGCGCAAATCCCTGCTCCACCGAATAGTCCCCCTCAAGCCCAGGGGTGTTCAAATGAGCGGTCTGCTGGGGCGAAAAGGACAGGATCACATTGGCCCTGGCCGCAAATTGGCTCAAGGCGCTGTCGAGCGGACCTGCGCCAATAGCGAAGTGCTGCACCACGCTGGCTGCAAGGGCGCCTGTTGATAACAACCCGCAGGCAGCGGCGGTAGAGGTAAGCAGCAAACCGTAGGTCAGGCCGTGGCAGGAGAGTCGCTGGCGAAGCTTAGGAGGAAGGCGCATAGGTGGATAAACCCTGAAGGTAGCGTCGTGATTACCTGTAGGGCCGCGTCAGGTAAAAAAAAGATAACCCTGTGGATTATTTTTTTGCTCAGCCGATTCGCTTCACCGAAACCCAGTAACGGGTGAAGTAATTGACCTGGATCGGCAGCGTCGCTTGCAGGTTGGCCAGCACCGCATCGGTGGAATCCAATCGGAATGTGCCGGAAACCCGCAGGCGCGCCGAAGCTGGATCGCATTGCAGGACCCCAGGTCGATAACGACCGAGCTCGTCGATCACATCGCCGAGCCGGGCATCGAGCACGATCAGTTGTCCGTCGACCCAAGCAGCTTCAGCCCCGCTGTAAGGTTGGCTTACCCCTACGCTTTGCCGATTGAATTGCGCACTCTCGCCTGCAATAAGCAGTCGGCTGAGGTCTGGTCGATCAGTGGGTGAAATGCTGACGCGGTCTTCCAGCACTCCGACCTGTGTGAAATCCGGCAGTTGGCGCACAGTAAAGTGTGTCCCCAAAGCCTGGATGCGACCCTGCTGAGTCTCAACATAGAAGGGCATCTGCGCGCCCGACTTGCCAGTGTGGATAAGAACTTCGCCTTCGCGCAGGCGTATCAAGCGCTGGCGTCCGTCGAACAGCACATCAATGGCGGTTTGGGTATTCAGGTCAATCCGGGTGCCGTCGGCCAGTTCGATGCGCCGGCGCTTGCCCAAAGGTGTACGGAAATCGGCCCAAACATTGCCCAGGGACGTATGTTGCTGAACATTCCACCCCAAGTAACCGGTGCTGCCGAGTACCAGCATCCACTTGAGCACCTGGCGACGTTGCTGTGTGGCCGACAAAGCGCGGCGAGTGAAATCCTGGGGCAAGGCACCCAGGCTGCGTTGCAATTGCTCCATCTGATTCCACGCCGCCTGATGGGACGGATCGATGTTGAGCCATTGCTGCCAGGCATGGCGCTCGGCCGCTGTGGGCGTCTGGGATTGAAACTGCACGTACCAGCCGGCGGCAGCCTCGAAGGTCTTGCGATCAGGCGCTGCCATTACAAGGAGGCCATGATCATTGAACATTCGGTCAACGCGCGAACCATGTGCTTCTTCACGGTCGTCAGTGACACCTGTAGTTGATCGGCGATCTGTTGATAAGTCAGGCCGTCAATCTGCGACAGCATGAATATCCGCCGCGAGCGTTCGCCCAAGCTGGCGAGAGCTTTATCCACAGCCACCAGGGTTTCGATGATGATCGCCTTATCTTCTTCACTGATGGCAGTGGCATCAGGACGCTCGGCCAGGCTTTGCTTATAAGCCTGTTCAATGGCGTGACGCCTGTAGCGGTCAATTACCAGACCCCTGGCGATGGTCGCCAGATAATCACGTGGCTCAAGGATCTGCGCCGCATGGCGCCCACCAAGAATGCGCACGAACGTATCGTGTGCGACATCGGCCGCATCGCAGGCGTTATGCAACTTACCTCTGAGCCACCCGTGCAACCAAGAATGGTGCTGTTCGTAAATATGCTGGACGGCAACCGTGTGTGAAGGAGTAGGCATAGGGTGCGAGAGGGCAGGTTAATGATAATCGCTATTATTAACTGCACTGCAGATTTCTCACAATAGATCTCTTTTTACGCTGTTCACTTCCGAGTCGAAGGATTTCGGTGGCTTCACCGTGACCTCGGTATAGCGTGTTTGCTCGATTTCTGTGGATTAAGCCCTGTGAATAACCGCCCCTGTGCCCAGTTGATAACAGGGCTTGAAACCTGAGTAAAAACCCATCTGTGGATAAGTGGCTGTTTAATCCACAGGCTTAGCGTACTTATCCAAGGGCCTCATTGGCACATGACCACAGACTTTTGAATCTCTGTACATACCGTAAATAAAGGCTTGTAGAGATCTATCCACAGAAATGATGCTCAGTAGAAATAAACATAAAAACAAAGATTTAATAAATTTCTCTCTTTTAATTTCTATTGTCTGTGATTCATCCACAGCTGGTTAAATTTTGTGCAAAGGGTTCTTTAGGAAGGGCTAAGTCCCTATACTTGCCGCCAAAGCTCTAAAACCAGTTCAATCAATCAATTCCTAATTACCTACTTAAGCAGGCACGAGGTGCGTGGTGGATTTCCCTTCCCGTTTTGAAGTGATCGTCATCGGCGGCGGTCATGCCGGTACCGAGGCAGCACTGGCGTCAGCACGCATGGGCGTAAAAACCCTGTTGCTCACGCACAACGTGGAAACCCTCGGTGCAATGAGTTGCAACCCCGCCATTGGTGGTATCGGCAAAAGCCATCTGGTCAAGGAAATCGACGCCCTTGGCGGCGTAATGGCCATGGCAACCGATAAGGGTGGTATTCAATTTCGCGTTCTCAACAGCCGCAAAGGCCCGGCAGTGCGCGCCACTCGGGCACAAGCTGACCGCATTCTGTACAAGGCTGCTGTACGTGAAACCCTGGAAAACCAGCCGAACCTGTGGATATTTCAACAAGCAGCGGATGACCTGATCGTCGAACAAGACGTGGTGAAGGGCGTTGTCACCCAAATGGGTCTGCGCTTCTTCGCAGAATCTGTGGTTTTGACCACCGGAACCTTCCTTGGCGGACTTATCCACATCGGAATGCAGAATTATTCCGGTGGACGTGCCGGTGATCCTCCGTCGATTGCCTTGGCAAAACGCCTGCGTGAATTGCCGCTGCGTGTCGGTCGCCTGAAAACCGGAACCCCGCCGCGTATCGACGGGCGTTCTGTGGATTTCTCGTTGATGACTGAGCAAGCGGGCGATACGCCGATCCCGGTGATGTCGTTCATGGGTTCCAAGGAGCAACACCCCAAACAGGTGAGTTGCTGGATTACCCACACCAATGCCCGAACTCACGAGATCATTGCCGCGAACCTCGACCGTTCGCCGATGTATTCCGGTGTGATCGAGGGGATTGGCCCGCGCTATTGCCCATCGATCGAAGACAAGATCCACCGCTTTGCCGACAAGGAGAGCCATCAGGTCTTCATCGAACCCGAAGGCCTGACTACTCACGAGCTGTACCCGAACGGGATATCTACTTCCCTGCCGTTCGACGTGCAAATCCAGATCGTGCAATCGATTCGCGGCATGGAAAACGCACATATCGTGCGACCTGGCTATGCCATCGAGTATGACTACTTCGATCCTCGTGATCTGAAGTACAGCCTGGAGACCAAAGTGATCGGCGGGCTGTTCTTCGCCGGCCAAATCAATGGCACAACCGGTTACGAAGAAGCCGGCGCCCAAGGTTTGCTGGCTGGGACCAACGCCGCATTGCGTGCACAAGGCAAAGACAGTTGGTGCCCGCGTCGCGATGAAGCGTACATCGGTGTGTTGGTGGACGACCTGATTACCCTGGGTACCCAGGAACCGTACCGGATGTTCACTTCTCGGGCGGAATACCGTCTGATCCTGCGCGAAGACAACGCCGACCTGCGGCTGACCGAAAAAGGCCGCGAACTGGGGCTGGTCGATGACGTGCGCTGGGAAGCCTTCTGCAAAAAACGTGAAAGCATTGCGTTGGAAGAGCAGCGCCTGAAAGGCACTTGGGTTCGCCCCGGTACCGAACAAGGTGATGCAATTGCCGAGAAATTCGGCACGCCGCTGACTCACGAGTACAACTTGCTGAACCTGCTGTCACGTCCGGAAATCGACTACGCTAGCTTGGTCGAAGTGACGGGCGGCGGCGCAGAAGATCCACAGGTTGCCGAGCAGGTCGAAATCAAGACGAAGTACGCCGGTTACATTGACCGCCAGCAGGACGAGATTGCTCGTCTGCGCGCCAGTGAAGACACCAAGCTGCCTGTGGATATCGACTACACCGGGATTTCCGGGCTTTCGAAAGAAATTCAGAGCAAGCTGGGGATAACTCGACCAGAAACCCTGGGCCAGGCTTCACGTATTCCCGGCGTCACCCCGGCAGCCATTTCGCTGTTGATGATTCATTTGAAAAAACGCGGCGCGGGCCGTCAGTTGGAGCAAAGCGCTTGAGTTCGTTGGTCACCCTGCAACACGCCGAAGAGTTATCCACAGGTGCACGCCAATTGGGCGTCGATCTGACGTCCGCCCAGCATGAGTTGCTGTTGGGCTACCTAGCCCTGTTGATCAAATGGAACAAGGCTTACAACCTCACGGCAGTGCGCAATCCCGATGAGATGGTGTCCCGGCATTTGCTCGACAGCTTGAGCGTGATGCCATTTATTCAAAACGGTCGCTGGTTGGATGTGGGCAGTGGCGGCGGCATGCCAGGTATCCCCTTGGCCATCCTGTTTCCCGAGTCCCAAGTGACCTGCCTGGACAGCAATGGCAAGAAAACCCGATTCCTGACTCAGGTCAAACTCGAACTCAAGCTGGATAACCTTCACGTTATCCACAGCCGTGTCGAAGAATTCACGCCTGAACTGCCTTTCAACGGAATTGTTTCCCGGGCGTTCAGCAGCATGGAGAACTTCAGCAACTGGACACGCCACCTGGGTGACCGCGATACCCGCTGGCTGGCAATGAAGGGCGTCCATCCGAGTGATGAGCTGTTAGCATTGCCGGCAGACTTCCACCTCGATAGCGAACACGCCTTGGCCGTACCCGGTTGCCAAGGCCAACGCCATCTGCTGATACTGCGCCGCACGGCATGATTGGGAACACAAGCAAGAATGGCTAAGGTATTCGCGATAGCGAACCAGAAAGGTGGCGTGGGCAAAACCACCACCTGCATCAACCTCGCAGCATCCTTGGTCGCTACCAAGCGACGGGTGCTGTTGATCGATCTCGATCCACAGGGCAACGCCACCATGGGTAGCGGTGTGGATAAACATGGCCTGGAAAACTCGGTCTACGACTTGCTGATCGGCGAGTGTGACCTGGCCCAGGCCATGCACTATTCCGAGCATGGCGGTTATCAATTGCTGCCGGCCAACCGCGATCTGACTGCGGCGGAAGTGGTGTTGCTGGAAATGCAGATGAAAGAAAGCCGTCTGCGCAGCGCCTTGGCGCCGATCCGCGAGAACTATGATTACATTTTGATCGATTGCCCACCGTCGCTGTCGATGCTGACGCTCAATGCGTTGGTGGCTGCCGATGGGGTGATTATCCCCATGCAGTGTGAGTACTACGCACTGGAAGGTTTGAGCGACCTCGTGGATAACATCAAGCGTATCGCCGAATTGCTCAACCCAAACCTGCAGATCGAAGGCCTACTGCGGACCATGTTCGATCCGCGCCTGAGCCTGATGAACGATGTGTCGGCACAGCTCAAGGAACACTTCGGCGAGCAGCTTTACGACACCGTGATTCCGCGCAATATCCGTTTGGCCGAAGCGCCAAGCTATGGCATGCCTGCGTTGGCGTATGACAAATCGTCCCGTGGCGCCATTGCCTACCTGGCTCTGGCTGGCGAGATGGTTCGCCGCCAACGCCGCAACTCCCGCACCGCTGCAGCCCAGCCAACTTAAGGAATCCCCATGGCCGTCAAGAAACGAGGTCTCGGACGTGGACTGGATGCACTGTTGAGTGGTCCGACCGTCACATCGCTTGAAGAACAAGCGGTGCAGGCCGACGAGCGCGAGCTGCAGCACCTGCCTCTGGACTTGATCCAGCGCGGCAAATACCAGCCACGCCGTGACATGGATCCCCAGGCGTTGGAAGAACTGGCCAATTCGATCAAAGCTCAAGGCGTGATGCAGCCGATCGTAGTGCGCCCGATTGGTGGCGGTCGTTTTGAAATCATCGCCGGTGAACGCCGCTGGCGCGCCAGTCAGCAGGCCGGCAAAGAGACCATTCCCGCGATGGTGCGTGATGTGCCTGATGAAACGGCGATCGCCATGGCGTTGATCGAGAATATTCAGCGCGAAGACCTCAATCCGATCGAAGAAGCGATCGCCTTGCAGCGCCTGCAGCAGGAATTCCAGCTGACGCAGCAGCAAGTGGCCGAAGCGGTGGGTAAGTCCCGCGTCACCGTGTCCAACTTGCTGCGCCTGATCGCTTTGCCGGAAGTCATCAAGACCATGTTGTCCCATGGCGATCTGGAAATGGGCCACGCCCGTGCTTTGCTCGGTTTGCCGGAAAATCAACAAGTTGAAGGGGCGCGACACGTTGTCGCACGAGGGCTTACCGTTCGTCAGACTGAGGCCCTGGTTCGCCAGTGGCTGAGCGGCAAACCTGCACCGGTCGAAACGGCCAAACCTGATCCGGATATCGCGCGTCTCGAGCAGCGCCTGGCCGAGCGCCTGGGCTCTGCGGTACAAATTCGCCACGGCAAGAAAGGCAAAGGGCAATTGGTCATCGGATATAACTCCCTTGATGAGCTTCAGGGTGTCCTTGCCCACATCCGCTGAAACATTTGCTTATGTAGCGTGTGATCGGAAATCACTACCCGGCAGTTGAATAGGGGCAGAACCGCCCCTATACTCTGCGCGCATTTTGTCGGCACAAATTATGCCAAGTTATTGATTTCCGGCAGCCGACTATTGAGGAGCAAGAGTGATGGAAACCCGCACGCCAAACACGTTGCCCTTCCATCGCTTGGCTGTTTTTCCGGTTTTATTGGCTCAATTTGTCATTTTGCTAATCGCCGCATTGGCGCTTTGGTACTGGCATGGAGTCGTAGCCGGATATTCGGGACTTTGCGGAGGCCTGATAGCCTTGCTGCCCAATATGTATTTTGCTCACAGGGCCTTTCGGTTTTCCGGCGCCCGAGCAGCCCAGGCTATCGTCCGGTCTTTTTATGCCGGCGAGGCGGGGAAACTGATTTTGACGGCAGTGCTGTTTGCACTGACCTTTGCAGGTGTGAAGCCATTGGCGCCGCTGGCTGTATTCGGCGTCTTCGTGTTGACCCAACTGGTCAGCTGGTTCGCTCCCCTGCTAATGAAAACAAGACTTTCGAAACCTTAGGGCGTTTGAGGCAACCATGGCAGAAACAACCGCTTCGGGCTATATCCAGCACCACTTGCAGAACTTGACCTTCGGTCAGCTTCCCAACGGCGGCTGGGGCTTTGCCCACTCCGCAGCAGAAGCCAAAGAAATGGGCTTCTGGGCTTTCCACCTGGATACTCTGGGCTGGTCGGTCGCTTTGGGTCTGATCTTCGTCCTAATTTTCCGCATGGCGGCGAAGAAGGCGACTTCCGGTCAGCCAGGTGCTTTGCAGAACTTCGTTGAAGTATTGGTCGAATTCGTCGATGGCAGCGTGAAAGACAGCTTCCATGGCCGTAGCCCGGTGATTGCACCGTTGGCACTGACCATCTTCGTCTGGGTGTTCCTGATGAACGCCGTCGACTTGATCCCGGTTGACTGGATTCCTCAGTTGGCCATGGCGATTTCCGGCGACCCGCATATTCCATTCCGTGCCGTATCGACCACTGACCCGAACGCTACCCTGGGCATGGCCCTGTCGGTATTCGCGCTGATCATTTTCTACAGCATCAAGATCAAGGGCATCGGCGGCTTCATCGGCGAATTGACCCTGCATCCGTTCGGCAGCAAGAACATCTTTGTTCAAGCCCTGCTGATCCCGGTGAACTTCCTGCTGGAATTCGTGACCCTGATCGCCAAGCCGATCTCCCTGGCCCTGCGACTGTTCGGCAACATGTATGCCGGCGAGCTGGTGTTCATTCTGATCGCTGTGATGTTCGGCAGCGGCCTGCTCTGGCTTAGCGGCCTGGGCATTGTTCTGCAGTGGGCGTGGGCTGTGTTCCACATCCTGATCATCACCCTGCAGGCCTTCATCTTCATGATGCTGACCATCGTCTACCTGTCGATGGCGCACGAAGAGAACCATTAAGACCAGTCTCGACTAGTCTGATGTCCTTCCCGGTGAAACGGGAAGGTGGCCCACCAGGGCTATGAAACGATTTGTTTTACCGCTTTAAAATCTAAAAAACCTAAACCATACGACGTAAAAGTCGGGAGGAAAGATGGAAACTGTAGTTGGTCTAACCGCTATCGCTGTTGCACTGTTGATCGGCCTGGGCGCCCTGGGTACTGCCATTGGTTTCGGCCTGCTGGGCGGCAAATTCCTGGAAGGCGCAGCGCGTCAGCCAGAAATGGTTCCAATGCTGCAAGTTAAAATGTTCATCGTCGCCGGCCTGCTCGACGCCGTGACCATGATCGGTGTTGGTATCGCTCTGTTCTTCACCTTCGCGAACCCTTTCGTTGGTCAACTCGCCGGTTAATCACTCGTCTTTTCGAGTGATTGGTGTGTTGTGCAACGAATGAGCGAGGTATTGGCGTGAACATTAATGCAACCATTATTGGTCAGTCCTTAGCGTTCTTGATTTTTGTCGTTTTCTGCATGAAGTTCGTATGGCCTCCGGTCATCGCAGCTCTGCACGAACGTCAGAAGAAGATCGCGGATGGACTGGACGCTGCAGCACGAGCAGCTCGCGACCTGGAGTTGGCCCAAGATAAAGCGGGTCAACAACTGCGCGAAGCGAAAGCTCAAGCAGCCGAAATCATTGAGCAAGCCAAGAAACGCGGTAACCAGATCGTTGAAGAGGCTGTTGAAAAAGCCCGTATCGACGCTGACCGTGTGAAGGTTCAGGCTCAGGCCGAGATCGAGCAGGAACTGAACGGTGTCAAAGACGCGTTGCGTGCCCAACTGGGTGCTCTGGCCGTCGGCGGTGCTGAGAAGATCCTGGGTGCCACAATCGATCAAAACGCGCACGCGGAGCTGGTTAACAAACTGGCTGCTGAAATTTAAGCGAGGGCGATCATGGCAGAATTGACCACGTTGGCCCGACCTTACGCTAAGGCAGCCTTCGAGCACGCCCAGGCCCACCAGCAGCTGGCCTCTTGGTCAGCCATGCTCGGCCTGGCTGCAGCAGTGTCGCAAGACGACACCATGCAGCGCGTGCTCAAGGCCCCGCGACTGACGAGCGCAGACAAGGCCGCCACTTTTATTGAAGTGTGCGGCGACAAGTTTGATGTGAAAGTGCAGAACTTCTTGCACGTCGTTGCCGAAAACGACCGTCTCCTGCTTCTGCCGGAGATTGCCGCTCTGTTCGACCTGTACAAGGCCGAGCAAGAGAAATCGGTAGACGTTGAAGTCACCAGTGCTTTTGCATTGAACCAAGAACAGCAAGACAAACTCGCCAAGGTTCTCAGTGCACGACTCGACCGGGAAGTGCGCCTGCAAGTTGCGGAGGATGCCACCCTTATTGGTGGTGTCATCATTCGCGCCGGCGACCTGGTTATCGATGGCTCGATTCGCGGCAAACTCGCGAATCTTGCCGAAGCATTGAAATCTTGAGTTTGAAGGGGCAGCAGAGCAATGCAGCAACTCAATCCTTCCGAAATAAGTGAAATTATCAAGGGCCGCATCGACAAGCTCGATGTGACCTCCCAAGCCCGTAACGAAGGCACTGTCGTCAGCGTATCTGACGGCATCGTGCGGATTCACGGTCTGGCCGACGTTATGTACGGCGAGATGATCGAGTTTCCGGGCGGCGTCTACGGTATGGCCCTCAACCTGGAGCAAGACTCCGTAGGTGCCGTTGTATTGGGCGCATACACCAGTCTGGCTGAAGGCATGAGCGCCAAGTGCACAGGCCGCATCCTGGAAGTTCCGGTTGGTAAGGAACTGCTGGGTCGCGTAGTCGACGCACTGGGTAACCCTGTTGACGGTAAAGGTCCACTGGGCAACACCGAGACCGACGCGGTCGAGAAAGTTGCTCCAGGCGTGATCTGGCGTAAGTCGGTAGACCAGCCTGTACAGACTGGCTACAAGGCTGTCGATGCCATGATCCCTGTCGGCCGTGGCCAGCGTGAGCTGATCATCGGTGACCGTCAGATCGGTAAAACCGCTCTGGCAATCGACGCGATCATCAACCAGAAGAACAGCGGCATTTTCTGCGTCTACGTAGCTATTGGTCAGAAGCAATCGACCATCGCCAACGTGGTTCGCAAGCTGGAAGAAAACGGCGCCCTGGCCAACACGATCATCGTGGCTGCCAGTGCTTCGGAATCTCCTGCGCTGCAATTCCTGGCACCGTACTCCGGTTGCACCATGGGTGAATTCTTCCGCGACCGCGGTGAAGACGCGCTGATCGTTTATGACGATCTGTCCAAGCAAGCGGTGGCTTACCGCCAGATTTCCCTGCTGCTGCGCCGTCCACCAGGCCGTGAAGCTTACCCAGGCGACGTGTTCTATCTCCACTCCCGTCTGCTGGAGCGTGCATCCCGCGTTTCCGAAGAGTACGTAGAGAAGTTCACCAACGGCGCAGTGACCGGCAAAACCGGCTCCCTGACCGCTCTGCCGATCATCGAAACCCAGGCTGGCGACGTTTCCGCGTTCGTTCCGACCAACGTGATTTCCATCACCGACGGTCAGATCTTCCTGGAATCGGCCATGTTCAACTCGGGCATCCGCCCTGCAGTGAACGCCGGTGTTTCGGTATCCCGTGTGGGTGGTGCCGCTCAGACCAAGATCATCAAGAAGCTCTCCGGTGGTATCCGTACCGCTCTGGCTCAGTACCGTGAATTGGCGGCATTCGCCCAGTTCGCTTCTGACCTGGACGAAGCGACCCGTAAGCAACTTGAGCATGGTCAGCGCGTTACCGAGCTGATGAAGCAGAAGCAATACGCCCCAATGTCGATCGCTGACATGGCGTTGTCGCTGTATGCCGCTGAGCGTGGGTTCCTGACCGACGTTGAAATCGCCAAGGTCGGCAGCTTTGAACAAGCGCTGATTGCTTACTTCAACCGCGATCACGCCGAATTGATGGCGAAGATCAACGTGAAGGGTGACTTCAATGACGATATCGACGCTGGCATGAAAGCCGGTATCGAGAAGTTCAAGGCCACCCAAACCTGGTAAGCCGCAGCGGGAGCCGCAAGGCTCCCGCTTGCTAACCTGATAGGTGTTACATGGCAGGCGCAAAAGAGATTCGCAGTAAGATTGCGAGCATCAAAAGCACGCAAAAAATTACCAGCGCCATGGAAAAAGTGGCGGTAAGCAAAATGCGCAAGGCACAAATGCGCATGGCTGCTAGCCGTCCTTATGCGGAGCGTATCCGCCAGGTAATTGGGCATCTGGCCAACGCCAACCCGGAATACCGCCACCCGTTCATGATCGACCGCGAAGTTAAGCGTGTGGGTTATGTGGTAGTGAGCAGTGACCGTGGTTTGTGCGGTGGTTTGAATACCAACCTGTTCAAGGCCCTGGTCAAGGACATGGCGGTAAACCGCGAAAACGGCGTCGAGATCGATCTGTGTGTTGTTGGTAGCAAGGGTGCGGCCTTTTTCCGTAACTTCGGCGGTAACGTCGTTGCAGCTATCAGCCACCTGGGTGAAGAGCCGTCGATCAATGATTTGATCGGCAGTGTGAAGGTGATGCTGGATGCGTACCTGGAAGGCCGGATTGACCGCCTCTCCGTGGTATCCAACAAGTTCATCAACACCATGACCCAGCAGCCAACCGTGGAGCAATTGATTCCACTGGTGGCGACTCCGGATCAGGAACTCAAGCACCACTGGGACTACCTCTACGAACCAGACGCCAAAGAGCTGCTTGACGGCTTGATGGTGCGCTACGTGGAGTCGCAGGTGTACCAGGCGGTGGTCGAGAACAACGCAGCTGAACAAGCGGCGCGGATGATCGCGATGAAAAACGCTACCGATAACGCCGGTGATCTGATCAGCGATTTGCAGCTGATCTACAACAAGGCGCGTCAGGCTGCGATCACCCAAGAGATCTCGGAAATCGTCGGCGGCGCTGCCGCGGTTTAACGGTTCAAATATTCAGAGGATCCAGCTATGAGTAGCGGACGTATCGTTCAAATCATCGGCGCCGTTATCGACGTGGAATTTCCACGCGACAGCGTACCGAGCATCTACAACGCGCTGAAAGTACAAGGCGCGGAAACTACTCTGGAAGTTCAGCAGCAGCTGGGCGACGGCGTAGTTCGTACCATTGCGATGGGTTCCACCGAAGGCTTGAAGCGCGGTCTGGACGTAATCGACTCTGGCGCAGCCATCTCCGTACCGGTCGGTAAAGCGACTCTGGGCCGGATCATGGACGTACTGGGCAACCCGATTGACGAAGCTGGTCCGATCGACACCGAAGAGCGCTGGGGCATTCACCGTCCAGCACCTTCGTTCGCGGAACAAGCTGGCGGCAACGACCTGCTGGAAACCGGCATCAAGGTTATCGACCTGGTTTGCCCGTTCGCCAAGGGCGGTAAAGTCGGTCTGTTCGGTGGTGCCGGTGTAGGCAAGACCGTAAACATGATGGAACTGATCCGTAACATCGCCATCGAGCACAGCGGTTATTCCGTGTTCGCTGGTGTGGGTGAGCGTACTCGTGAGGGTAACGACTTCTACCACGAGATGAAGGACTCCAACGTTCTGGACAAAGTGGCACTGGTTTACGGTCAGATGAACGAGCCGCCGGGAAACCGTCTGCGCGTAGCACTGACTGGCCTGACCATGGCCGAGAAGTTCCGTGACGAAGGTAACGACGTTCTGCTGTTCGTCGACAACATTTACCGTTACACCCTGGCCGGTACTGAAGTATCCGCACTGCTGGGCCGTATGCCTTCCGCAGTAGGTTACCAGCCGACCCTGGCTGAAGAGATGGGCGTTCTGCAAGAACGTATCACTTCGACCAAGGAAGGTTCGATCACTTCGATCCAAGCGGTATACGTACCTGCGGATGACTTGACCGACCCATCGCCTGCGACCACCTTCGCCCACTTGGACGCCACCGTCGTTCTGTCCCGTGACATCGCTTCCCTGGGTATCTACCCAGCGGTCGATCCACTCGACTCGACTTCGCGCCAGCTGGACCCGAACGTGATCGGCCAGGAGCACTACGACACCGCTCGCGGCGTTCAGTACGTGCTGCAGCGTTACAAAGAACTGAAGGACATCATTGCGATCCTGGGTATGGACGAGCTGTCGGAAGCCGACAAGCAGTTGGTAAACCGTGCTCGTAAGATCCAGCGCTTCTTGTCGCAGCCGTTCTTCGTGGCTGAAGTCTTCACCGGTGCTTCGGGTAAATACGTTTCCCTGAAAGACACCATTGCTGGCTTCAAAGGCATCCTCAACGGTGACTACGACCACCTGCCAGAACAAGCGTTCTACATGGTCGGCGGCATCGAAGAAGCGATCGAGAAAGCCAAGAAACTGTAATCCAGGCGCCCGGAAACGGGCGCTCATCAGGTTGAGGCAATCAGATGGCTATGACAGTCCATTGCGATATCGTCAGCGCGGAAGGGGAAATCTTCTCCGGTCTGGTAGAAATGGTGATTGCACACGGCGAACTCGGTGACCTGGGTATTGCCATGGGCCACGCGCCGTTGATCACCAGCTTGAAGCCAGGTCCGATCACTCTGACCAAGCAAGGCGGGGAACGTGAGGTGTTTTACATCTCCGGTGGTTTCCTTGAGGTTCAGCCGAACATGGTCAAGGTACTTGCCGACACCGTGCAACGTGCTGGCGATCTGGATGAAGCCTCCGCTCAGGAAGCCGTCAAGGCTGCTGAGAAGGCCCTGAACGAAAAGGGTGCGGACTTCGACTACAGCGCTGCTGCTGTACGTCTGGCCGAGGCTGCAGCTCAGCTGCGCACGCTCCAGCAGATCCGCAAGAAGTAAGCGGCTACGCCGTGATGCTTATGCGCGATTGATTAAAAAGGGTAGCCTCGGCTACCCTTTTTCTTTTTTAGCAAAACACATCTTTGGTCTGAAGACGGACCGTCCAGGATTGGTAGCCATTAATGTCTCTTGAAATCGTCATTCTCGCCGCAGGCCAGGGCACCCGCATGCGCTCGGCCCTGCCCAAGGTGCTGCACCCGGTGGCCGGCAACTCCATGCTTGGCCATGTTATCCACAGCGCCCGGCAGTTGGACCCACAACGCATCCACGTAGTGATCGGCCACGGTGCCGATGCAGTGCGTGAGTGTTTGGCTGCGGATGACCTGAATTTCGTATTGCAGGACAAACAACTGGGGACCGGCCACGCCACCGCGCAAGCTGTGCCGTTCATTACCGCTGACACCGTGCTGATCCTCTACGGCGACGTGCCGCTGATCGAAGTGGAAACCCTGCAACGCCTGCTTAAGCACGTAGTGCCTGGTCAGATGGGCCTGCTCACCGTGGAACTGGAAGACCCCACCGGCTACGGACGCATTGTGCGCAATGCCGATGGCAAGGTCGCGGCCATCGTTGAGCACAAGGACGCCAGCGAGGCCCAACGTGCCATCACTGAAGGCAATACCGGTATTCTCGCCGTCCCTGGCAACAAGCTCGCCGACTGGATGAGCCGTCTGTCCAACAACAACGCTCAGGGTGAGTACTACCTCACCGACGTGATTGAGATGGCCGTGAGCGATGGCCTGCTGGTAGCTACCGAGCAGCCCCACGACCCTATGGAAGTGCAGGGCGCCAACGACCGCAAGCAGTTGGCCGAACTGGAGCGTCACTACCAACTGCGAGAAGGTCGCCGCCTGATGGCTGAGGGAGTGACCCTGCGCGACCCTGCGCGTTTTGACGTACGCGGTGAGGTCACCGTGGGGCGCGACGTGCTGATTGACATCAACGTGATCCTCGAAGGTCGCGTAATCATCGAAGACGACGTAGTCATCGGCCCGAACTGCGTGATCAAGGACAGCACCCTGCGCAAGGGCGTGGTGATCAAGGCCAACAGCCATATCGACGGCGCGGTGATGGGCGAGGGCAGCGATGCTGGCCCGTTTGCTCGGTTGCGTCCGGGCACTGTGATGGGGGCCAGGGCGCATGTCGGCAACTTCGTCGAACTGAAAAATGCACGAATGGGCGACGACGCAAAGGCCGGCCACCTTGCCTACCTCGGCGATGCGGTGATCGGTGCTCGCAGCAACATCGGCGCTGGCGCAATCACCTGCAACTACGACGGCGCCAACAAGTACCAGACCACTATTGGCGAGGACGTATTCATTGGCTCGAATAACTCGCTGATTGCGCCAGTGACGATCGGTGATGGTTCGAATACTGCCGCCGGCTCAACCATCAACCAGGATGTGGATAAATCCCAACTGGCCGTAGCTCGGGCCCGCCAACGCAATATCGACGGCTGGAAACGCCCGGTCAAAATCAAAAAGACCTGAGTTATCCACAGCCTCATCAGCAGTGCTATCCAAATGTGGGAGGGGGTTTGTCCCGATGGCGGATTTTCAGTCAATGTTCTAGTCGACTGATCGACTGCAATCGGGGGCAAGCCCCCTCCCACATTTGGCCTGCGTTGTTTGAAGAATCTGTTCCAGACGCTTGACGATATAGTCCTAATAGGTTTTGATTGCCTTCGTTATCTTTCGAAACGAAACTTATCAATACCATGTCGAAACGAAATACACCCCAACGACGCCACAACATCCTGACCTTGCTCAACGAACAGGGCGAAGTCAGCGTGGACGAATTGGCCAAGCGTTTCGAAACCTCGGAAGTCACTATCCGCAAGGATTTGGCCGCCCTAGAAAGTAACGGCCTGTTGCTGCGCCGCTACGGTGGTGCGATCACCATGCCTCAGGAACTGGTAGGCGATCCTGCCCAACCGATCTCGGCCTATAAGCGTGCGATCGCCCGTGCTGCCGTGATGCGTTTGCGGGAACACGCCCGCATCATCATCGACAGCGGCAGCACCACCGCCGCCATGATCCCGGAACTGGGCCACCAGCCCGGACTCGTGGTCATGACCAACTCCCTGCACGTAGCCAGCGCCTTGAGCGAATTGGAACACGAGCCGGTGCTGTTGATGACCGGCGGCACCTGGGACCCGCATTCGGACTCGTTCCAAGGCCAGGTCGCCGAGCAGGTGTTGCGTTCCTACGACTTTGATCAACTGTTCATCGGCGCCGACGGCATCGATCTGCAGCGTGGCACTACCACCTTCAACGAATTACTGGGTCTGAGCCGTGTGATGGCCGAGGTCGCCCGTGAAGTGGTGGTGATGGTCGAATCCGACAAGATCGGCCGCAAGATTCCCAACCTGGAACTGCCCTGGAGCAGCGTCCATACCCTTATCACCGATGATCGCCTGCCGCTTGAGGCCCGCGACCAGATCCAAGCCCGCGGCATTACGCTGATATGCGCGGCAATCATCTAGGAGAAGCACCATGTGTGGAATTGTTGGCGCAGTCGCCGAACGTAACGTTACCGCCATTCTGATCGAAGGCCTCAAGCGCCTTGAATACCGTGGCTACGACAGCGCCGGCGTGGCCGTCTTCACCAACGCCGGCAAGCTTGAGCGCATGCGTCGCCCGGGCAAGGTCAGTGAGTTGGAGCAGGCCCTGGCCGGCGAACCGCTGGTAGGTCGTTTGGGGATTGCCCACACTCGCTGGGCCACTCACGGCGCACCGTGCGAACGTAACGCCCACCCGCACTTTTCCGGTGACCTGGCCGTGGTGCACAACGGCATCATCGAAAACCACGAAGTGCTGCGCGAACAGCTCAAGAGCCTGGGGTACGTGTTCACCTCAGACACCGACACTGAAGTCATCGCCCACCTGCTCAATCACAAGCTCAAGGACCACAGCGACCTGACCACCGCCCTCAAGGCCACGGTCAAGGAACTGCACGGCGCCTATGGCCTGGCCGTCGTCAGTGCCAGCCAACCGGACCGTGTGGTAGCCGCCCGCAGCGGCAGCCCGCTGGTGATCGGCCTGGGCCTGGGCGAGAACTTTCTCGCTTCCGACCAACTGGCCCTGCGTCAGGTCACCGACCGATTCATGTACTTGGAAGAAGGCGATATCGCCGACATACGTCGTGAAAGCGTGGCGATCTGGGACGTTAACGGTAATTCCGTCGAACGCGAAGCCGTGCAATACCGCGACGGCGCCGAAGCGGCCGATAAAGGCGAATACCGCCATTTCATGCTCAAAGAGATCCACGAGCAACCTGCCGTGGTCCAGCGCACGTTGGAAGGTCGACTGAGTCAGAGCCAAGTGCTGGTCAACGCGTTCGGCCCCCAGGCCGCCGAGCTGTTCGCCAAAGTGCGCAATGTGCAGATCGTCGCTTGTGGCACCAGCTACCACGCCGGCATGGTTGCCCGTTATTGGCTGGAAGACCTGGCTGGCATCCCGTGCCAGGTCGAAGTCGCCAGTGAGTTCCGCTACCGCAAGGTGGTGGTGCAGCCCGATACCCTGTTCGTGACTATCTCCCAGTCCGGCGAAACCGCCGACACCCTGGCCGCGCTGCGCAACGCCAAAGAGTTGGGCTTCCTCGCCAGCCTGGCGATCTGCAACGTCAGTATCAGCTCCTTGGTACGTGAGTCCGACCTGACCCTCCTGACCCAGGCGGGTCGCGAAATCGGCGTAGCTTCCACCAAAGCCTTCACCACCCAACTGGTTGGTTTGTTGCTACTGACCCTGTCCCTGGGCCAAGTGCGAGGCACCCTGGCCGAAGGTGTTGAAGCTACCTTGGTGGAAGAATTGCGCCGCCTGCCGACTCGCCTGGGCGAAGCACTGGCCATGGACAGCGTCGTGGAAAAAGTCGCCGAGCTGTTCGCCGACAAGAACCACACCCTGTTCCTTGGCCGTGGCGCGCAGTACCCGGTGGCGATGGAAGGTGCCCTCAAGCTCAAGGAAATCTCGTACATCCACGCCGAAGCCTACCCGGCCGGCGAGCTGAAACACGGCCCGTTGGCCCTAGTGGATGACGACATGCCGGTGGTCACTGTGGCGCCGAACAACGAACTGCTGGAAAAGCTCAAATCCAACCTGCAGGAAGTACGCGCCCGTGGCGGCCAACTGGTGGTATTCGCCGACGAGAAGGCGAGCATGATCAATGGCGAAGGCACCCACGTCATCAACATGCCGCACATCAACGACACCTTGTCGCCGATCCTCTACACCATCCCGCTGCAGCTGCTGTCGTACTACGTGGCCGTGCTCAAGGGCACTGACGTAGACCAGCCGCGTAATTTGGCCAAGTCGGTGACAGTCGAGTAATACCTCGCTCACCTGGAGGCCCATCGGTGGATTTAGAGAATTAAAACTGTCGCAAGATAATTAAAACTGTCGCAAGTATTTTTTGATAAAAAAGTCGGTAACAACCGAAATTAAGCAGGTGACAAGCCTCAACAGGGCGTAAAATCGAGGTCCACGCAGGCTACGCTGTTGGCGCCGACGCCGAATTGATCCAGTTGCCGATATGTCACTGACCCAGTCTGTTCCTCGCAAAACATTGCTTTTGCTGAATTTGGGCAGATTGGAGGTGGGTCAGTCTTGCGTCAGCACGTGGGTCAATTTGGCGTCGGCGCCAACACAGAGTGCTCAGATGCAGTCTTCATGACTCGAACAGGGCCGATGCTGCGAGGAGACGGAGAACGGTTTGATGAAAGTTTTGGTGCTGATGTGATTTTGACCCAGACTGCTAATTTTTACTGACCCATATTCTGCCTTCTGCGGCACCGCAGGGAGGGCATTCTCGAACCGTTGGTTGGGTCAATGAATTTCGACAGCCTCGGTCAAAATCGCATCAGTTCTGACATCGTAGGATTAGGAGTGGTGTTTTATAAAAACAGATCACACACAAACAAAGGTGAATAGAAAACCCGGGCGTCGTTTTGGAATAAAGCTTGATTTTTGAGCTGGGTCAAAATAAGTAGCTTTGCTACTACATCCATAACCGCCCTTGACCCATCATATAGGTGGGTGCGCACCTTCACTCCTTATCAACCCCTCGGAGATATCTCATGCCCTCTTCGCTGGGACCCCACAGCTTCGAGATTGAGCGCCAGAACCACTCTGACTTGAAAGGTCACCGCTCGCTGCTGTTGTGGTTCACCGGAATGTCTGGGGCAGGCAAGTCGTCCATTGCCAATCGGGTTCAGGCCAACCTGCATGATAATCGGCTGCATACCTGCATGCTGGACGGCGACCAGCTTCGCCGAGGCTTGTCCGCTGACTTGGGTTTCACCGACGCCGATCGCAAGGAAAATATTCGGCGTACTGCTGAGGTGGGTAAATTGATGGTGGACGCAGGCGTGATCACCTTGGTCTGCCTGATCTCGCCGTTTGAACAGGAACGCCGCATTGCCAGGGCTCTGTTCGCCCCGGACGATTTCATTGAGATATTTATTGATGCGCCCCTGCATGTGCTGGAACAACGCGACCCTAGGGGATTATACGCCAAGGCGCGGCAAGGCTTGATCAAGAATTTCACGGGAATCGATTCACCTTATGAACGCCCCGTGTCACCTGACATCGTGATCGATAGCGCAGCGTGCTCTATCGAACAAGCGGCGCAGACTATCGAGGCGTTTCTGCAGAACTGTTGCCCTGCGTCATAGGTTCCGCATAGGCCACGCCTGAGAGAGCATGACTCCTGTTCGAAATCTCATGCCTTTGAGCCGTTGATGGTGGATACAGAGTTGGTTTGAATCCTTTTCGCGAAAGTCACGGCGTTCCCAGCAAAGACATTGGCTATTGGCTTGACGCTTATCACGGCTGCCGTAGACTGGCTCCTTCCGACAAGGAGTCTCCGGTATGCGGTGTTTGCAGGGATTGTTTTTGGTTTTATTCGGTGCGGCGTGTGTCGCTCAGGCGCAAACTCCGGCCGAATTTGATCCGTTGTTGGATAATGCTGCTTCCGCAGGTGCTCAGGCTGCTTCTTCCAGTGAAGCCCGAGGTGTGTTGCGAGCGCAGGATCAAGCCGTGCTTGCCAGTGAGCTGGCCGGGCGTATTGTCGATCTGCCGCTGCGTGAAGGTGAGACCTTCAACAAGGGTGATATGCTGGCGCGCTTCGATTGCTCTGCCTATCAGGCCCAGCTCAATGCCTCTCAGGCTGCCAGTCGCGGGGCCAGTGAAGAGCTGGCACACAACCGGCAACTGGCGGCACTCAATTCTGTCGGCCGTTTCGAGGTCGCTCGTGCCGAGGCCAAGGTCGCTGAAACTCAGGCGCAATCAAGCGTCTTTCAGGTTCAGGTCAAACGCTGCAGCGTGATTGCGCCTTATGACGGTCAGATTGTGGATCGCAAGGTTCAGCGTTATGAAAGTGTTTCCGCTGGCACGCCGCTGTTGGAGATCGTCGATAACCGTACCTTGGAAATCCACCTGCTGGTGCCGTCCCGCTGGATGGGCAAGCTCAAAGCGGGGCAGACGTTCAGTTTTGTGCCTGACGAAACCGGCAAGCCACTGACCGTCACCATCAAGCGCTTTGGTGCGCGGATTGATGAAGGCAGTCAGACATTGCTGCTGGTGGCCGGTCTGCAAAAGTCCGACGGGCTGTTGGCGGGCATGAGCGGAACGGCACGTTTTCCGGAGCTTAAGTGAACGCTTCAGTACCTGGAGTGATAGAGCGGGTCTTTGCCCAGTTCCTTGATCTTGAACGCTTGACCCGCGCTGCCCGCACGAGCGATCAACTGGCTTACAGTCTGGTGAATGACGGCCAGCCTATGTTTGGTTTTCGCCACGCTGCGTTGGTGATTGCCGGCAAGGTTAGGGCTGTGACGGGCGTCAGCGTGATCGATCCCAATGCGCCCTTTGTCGCGTTCGTCGAGCATGCGGTCGCTCAGTTGTTCAAGCTGGAGAAAGCCAGGCCTGCCAGTGTCGTTGCAATGGATGCACTCAGCACTTCGGTACGCGAAAACTGGCAAAGCCTATCGGCCACCCATGTTTTCTGGCTGCCGCTGCTGGATCATAACGGCGATGTGTTCGGCGGCTTGTGGCTGGCCCGTGACAAACCTTGGGCTGCGCCCGAGCAGGTGCTGCTTTCGCAACTGGGAGATACCTACAGCCATGCGTGGCTGTCGCTGCAACCGCGCAAGCCCTGGCGTCTGCGCTGGAGTCGCAAGCGCCAGGTTGGGGTGGTGGCTGTTGCACTGCTGAGTTTGCTGATCCCGGTTCGCCAGTCGGTTCTGGCTCCTGCCGAAGTCGTGCCATTGGCCGGCCGCGTGGTGGCTGCGCCACTGGATGGCGTGATTGCCGAATTTCTGATCAAGCCTAACCAGCCAGTCAAGATGGGTGATCTTCTGGTGCGTTTTGAAAACACCACCCTCATGGCCCAAGCTGATGTAGCCGAGCGCACACTGGGTGTCGCCGAGGCGGAACTTAAAGCCAATTCGCAACGAGCCTTTGCCGATGCTGAATCAAGCTCGAAGGTCGACTTGCTGGCGGCTCGCGTCGAGCAAAAGCGGGCAGAGCGTGATTACGCACTTGAATTGCTCAAGCGCAGCGAAGTTCGTGCCGAGCGTAACGGTATCGCGGTCTTTGCCGATGCCCAGCGCTGGACTGGAAAACCGGTCCAGACAGGCGAGCGGCTGCTGGAAATCGCTGATCCTTCCCAGGCCGAGCTGCGCATCGAATTGGCGGTTGGCGATGCCATCGCGCTGGAGCCGGACGCTGAAATTGCTCTTTTCCTCGACAGCGACCCCTTGCATCGCTATTCCGCCCGTCTGGAGCGTGCGGCTTATGAAGCGCAGCCGACTCCCGGTGGTCAACTAGCTTATCGCCTGGATGCCAGCTTCCTTTATTCGCCACCGCGTATCGGTTTGCGTGGCACCGCGAAGGTCTTTGGCGAGCGAGCGCCGTTGGCGTTATATCTGTTGCGCAGACCTTTGGCAGGTTTGCGTCAAAGCGTAGGCCTGTAAATGGCACTGCCCAGCCTACGTTCGGATCTGCAGCTTTCTTCGGCTGCACCTGCACTCGACGGTTCGCCACGCTGGACTCTGGCCGATCCGGTAAGAGGTCGCTATTTCAAGCTTGGTTCCCAGGCTATCCGCCTGTTGCGGCATTGGTCGCTGGGTGAGCCCTCTAAGGTATTGCAGGCTGCGAACCGTGAGCCCGGTCTGCCGCTGGGCGATAACGAAGTGCAAGAGCTGCTGATGTTTCTTCGCAGCCATGACCTGATAGCTTCGACCGACCCGGATCAGCGCGCCAGCTACGCCTACAAGGCTGCTGCTTCGCGGCAAGGGTTGTGGCAGATGTTGCTTCATCAATATCTGTTTTTCCGCATCCCGCTGTGGCGTCCTGATGCATTTCTCAATCGCGCATGGCCCTGGATGAAACGCTTTGGGCCAGCCATGCTGCGTTACGGTCTACCTGCCACGCTGGGGCTCGGAGTGTTTCTGGTCGCGCGTGACTGGCAGCGTTTCATTGGCACCTTCCCGCACCTGTTCAGCTTTGGCGGAGCGTTGGCGTTTGGTACGGCGCTGTTTTTCGCCAAGCTTTGTCATGAGTTCGGTCATGCCTTCATGGCCAAGCGTGCTGGTTGTCGCGTGCAGAGCATGGGCGTTGCCTTCATGGTGCTGCTGCCGTTGTTCTACACCGATGTCAGCGATGCCTGGCGGGTGAATGACCGGCGCGCCCGTTTGCTGATCGGCGCAGGTGGTGTCTTGGCCGAAATGCTGTTGGCCTGTATCGCTTTGCTGGCCTGGTCGCTGCTGCCCGACGGACCTGCACGTACGGCAGCGTTCATGCTTGCCAGTGCGACCTGGCTGACCACGGTGGTGGTGAACCTCAACCCGTTCATGCGTTTCGATGGTTACTTTCTGATCAGCGACCTGTGGGAAGTCCATAACCTTCAAGGCCGGGCCTTTGCCCTGTGTCGCTGGCGGTTGCGCGAGGCCCTGTTTGGTTACGGTCTGCCTGCGCCTGAGCCCTGGACGCCGGTGATGCAGCGTCGCTTACTGTGGTGGGGTTACCTGTCCTGGTTGTGGCGTGCTGTGCTGTTTTTCGGGATAGCGTTGGCGGTCTATCACCTGTTCTTCAAGTTGCTGGGGATCTTCCTGATGTTGGTGGAACTGGGCTGGTTCATCTTTCTGCCGATCTTCAAGGAGACGCGCCATTGGTGGGCCAACCGCGAACAGTCTCATACGCCCAGGGTTTTGCTCAGTGGCGCGGGCTTGCTGGCGCTGGTATTGCTGCTGGTGGTGCCTTGGCGCAGCAGTGTCGAGGTGCCGGTCATGCTTGAGGCCGGGAGGGTGACTGCCCTGCATGCGCCTGTGCCCGCGAGGGTCAAACAGGTGAACGTGCAAGACGGACAGACGGTGGAGCAGGGCGACGTGTTGGTGGAACTGGAGTCGCCAGATGTCGATTCGCGCCAGGCAATCGTGCGTCGGGAAATCGAGATTCTGCAATTGCAGGTGCGCCGTCAGGCTGGACGCAGTGAGACGGTTGCGGACGTTGGCGTTATTGAACAGCGTCTGGCCAGCGCCGTGGCAGAGTATCGAGGTCTGGCAGCCCAGCGCGAACGTTTGCTGGTTCGTGCTCCTCAGGCTGGCCAGGTGCGTGATCTCATGCCGCAATTGAACCCGGGCCGTTGGGTTTCGACCCAGATGCCGTTGGCCCGGGTGGTCGAGGACGGCACGCGCATTCGTGGTTACCTGGCTGAAGATGCCTTGTGGCGTATCGCGCCGGGGGCCAAGGGACGTTTTATCGCTGATGACCCAATGCGTTCTTCACTACAGGTCGAGTTGCTGGATGTGGACGCTAACGGGGTTTCCTATCTGGATCAGGAAGCGCTGGCGTCTGATCACCACGGACCGATTGCCGTCCGCCGCGACGAAAACCACCGCGCTGAACCTGTACAGGCGCAATACGGCGTGCGTTTGAAGGTGATGGAAGAGATTAAGACGCCGGTTCAACCGTTACGAGGTGTCGCGGTGTTACAAGGTCGCAGCGAGTCGCTGCTGGGCTCGAGTTGGCGAAGGCTGGCGGCTTTGGGTGTTCGTGAAAGTGGTTTCTGAAAAAAGTGCTTCCAGGGAAGAGGACAACGCTGATGTTGAACAATGCAGGCGGGCTGGAAGTCCGGCCCTCACGTGACTCGGACAATCCTTTCGTACAGTCGCTCTATCATTCGGCTCGACCTGATTTGCAGTTGATCGATGGCGAGCGCGATCTGGTAGAGGAGGTCATTGGGCAGCAATTTCGTGTGCAGGAGGTCGGCATAGGCAACGGGTTTCCCTATGCAATGCATTACGTGATCGAGAAGCTCGGCACCTTGATCGGCGCATTGGTAGTGGACTTTGGCCCCAATGAAATTCGTGTGTTGTATCTGGCGTTTATTCCGGCGGCGCGGGGCAAGGGCTACGGGCGGACTGTTTTACAAGGCGTGCAGCAGGCTGCCGAAAAGGTCTGTTGCCCTGTGGCAACCGTGGTCTGGGCCAGTAACCCCCATGCGCGCCAGCATTATCTGGCGCTTGGGTTTCAGGTCGAAGAGCGGGATGTGGCTGCGGAGCGGCTGGTCTGGTATCCGGGTCAGTCCAAAGCCAGCTGATCAGTTGAAGCTGATGCAGTAATAGGCCAGGTTCGCATCACGCCCCATTGGGGGAACGCGGGAAACGAATACATCTTCAAGCTTGCCCAGTTCCGGCAGTTCAATGGCGCACAGACCATCGACGAAGGTGCTGGGCGCCAATGAATTGAGGCTGACGCTGAAGGGCAGGCGCTCATTGTCAGAGAGGCGTGCCAGAGGTTTTTCGTCGACGGACGAGATGGTAATCGGCAACTGACTGCCATCGTCCAGTTGCAGCGAGCATGGGTTACCCAGCAGTGCACGAAAATGTTCGACAGTAACGTTTTGCAGCATGGAACGACTCCGGCAAGAGTGGAAGAGCCCTTCACAGGGCTCGGGAAGTCAGTTGCGAGTAGGGAAAAGACCCTGCAAGGCAATGCTGAAGTTTACGACCAGGAAGGGGTTCATGCTGTCGATAGGCAGGCTGCCTCCGACGGGCTGCATGGTGCCGGTGATGGCTGTTGATACGCCTTTCTGCACGATAGGCGCTCCGGTTCCCAGGTCTGGTGCAAACATGTTTGCGGAAGTCGGGCCGGTTGTTGTGCCTCCGATATAGCAGTTGGTGGCCGTTGGCACGATGGAGCCGGTGGTGCTCGGCAGGGCGCCCAGATTGATGGTGGTCGTTGCGGTCAGCGCGCTCATCTGATGGACATGAGCCGGCATGTTGGCGATGGCAACGGTGACCTTCTCAACGCCCGACGCTGTACCGATCACCCGGTTGGTCAGGTTGGGCCCGGTGCCCTGGTTTATCGGCACGCGGCCTTGCAGGTCGGGCAGCTTGAAGTTCTGTGGAGCGGTACCTCCATAAATGACGCCCAGCAATGCATACAAGGCGTTGTACTGGCTGACGCTCATCGTCTGGCCGTTGCATTGCGCCCAGCCATAGGGCGCAAACGGGAAGCCGAACGTCATGATCGAGCCCATAAAAACGTCCATAAACTCTCATCCTTTCTATGTTATGGGGTGACAAGTGATCCACTCAGGCAGTGCCAGTAGTAGTGGCAAAGTGGAAGCGTAGACACCGTTTGGCGAATTGCGCGCTTTTTAAATGTCCGTTTTGCGATTGAAGGATTCAGGCCTGTATACGACGTTTAGGCGATCAGCCCTTTCGGCTTCAGGGAAAAGGCTGACAAGTATTTCAGACGAAATACGACCGTTCGTCTGATATGTTTTAGCTTGTGATCAGGAAAATCCTTTTATTACATAGGGTTATGCGAGGGGGAAATATTTTTTGAGTGTTTCGGCTTAAGTACAGGGAACTGATGTCGAAGTACCACTATGCGTGCAGATATTGTTGCGCTAGGCTGATATCGGTTTTCCTATGGACAGGACTCAGGCAGAGGAAAGGATGCACGACTTTCACTTTATATCGGGGCTTCCGCGTTCGGGATCTACCCTGCTATCAGCCATTCTTCTGCAAAATCCCCGCTTTCATGCCGGTATGAGCAGTCCGGTTGCTTCGCTGTTTTCCAGCGTCCTTGGTCAATGCAGTGCGGGCAGCGAATTCGCCTCAATAATAGATACCAGTGCACGCCGACGCCTGCTGCGTGGGGTTTTCGAGTCTTATTACGCTGACAAGACCGACAAATCGATCGTTTTCGATACAAACCGTGGTTGGTCTTCCCGTGTGCCTGCGCTATTGGATCTGTTCCCTAAATCCAAGATCATTGCCTGCGTGCGCAATGTGGCCTGGGTCATGGACAGCATCGAGCGTGTCTATCGCCGCAATCCTTTCGAGAACACCAAACTGTTTGTCGATGATGCCGAGCGCAGCACCGTTTACAGCCGGGTCGAGACCCTGGCGCATCCTAATCGCTTGGTGGGGTTTGCCTGGGCTTCGCTTAAGGAAGCCTACTATGGCGAAAACGCCGACGCGCTGCTGCTGATCGACTACGACCTATTGTCCCAGGCTCCAGAGCGAGTCATGCGGCTGGTGTACGAATTTATCGGCGAGCCCTGGTTTGCGCACGACTTTAACAACCTCTCCTATGACGCACCGCAGTTCGACGACGCCTTGGGCGTCTCCGGCCTGCATAAGGTAAAACCCAGGGTTGCCTTCGAAAACAGGCACACGATCCTGCCGCCTGACCTGTTTGATCAGTACTCAAAACTGTCGTTCTGGAATGATGGTTCTGCAAGTGCTGCCAACGTCATCCGAATGAAATCCGACGCCGCGACCCATTGATAGCGGTTTTTCTTATCAGTATTACAACGTTCGATCTCTGGTGAGCAGCATGTGGTGGAATAATAAGAAGTCGCCGACTGTACAGCGTGCCTTTGTGGAGGCTAAATCCCCCGCTTCCCCTATGATCATGTTCCTTGAGCCGCGAATGCTGTTCGATGGCGCAGTGGCCGCCACTGTCGCCGATGCTGCGCAGCCGGATAACCAGCCGACCGAGGCTGCCAGGAATACCGATCAGGCCAGCGCCAAAGACAGTGGCAGCGAGAGTGCGCAATCAGCTGCCACGGCAGATATCACGACGACCTCAACAACCGTAACAGGCGGCACCGTGGTCTTCGTCGATTCGCGGGTCAAGGAAGCCGATAGCCTGCTCGTGGGCGTTGCGCCCGGTGCTCAGGTTGTGATGCTGGATGCCACCAAAGATGGCTTGCAACAAATCGCCGATTATCTGGAGTCCCATCAGGGCGTTAGTTCGGTGCAGATCATCGCTCACGGCAACTCGGGTGATCTGTGGCTGGGCAACAGCTACCTGTCGGCCGACAACATTGCGCAACGCAGCGCCTTGCTGGCCGAGATAGGCAATGACATGGTCGCGGGCGGCGATATCCTGATTTATGCCTGTAATACCGCTGAAGGCCAACAGGGCCTGAACTTCGTCGATTCGCTGGCAGAGCTCACGGGGCGCGACATCGCTGCGTCGACCAACCGCACCGGTGTGGGCGGTGACTGGACGCTGGAAATCGCGACCGGCAGCATCGAAAGCATCGGTGCGCTGTCCCAGCAGGCGATGGACTCTTACCAGTGGGGGTTGGCGACTTTCACCGTTACCTCCAACAGCAGTACCGGCTTAGGAACCTTGCGTGCAGCCCTGGCCAGTGCCCAGAACGGCGATATCGTGACCTTCTCCAGTAGCATGACAGTCGCGCTTGACGCTCAACTGGTGGTCAACAGAAACATCACCATTGATGGCGACCTGAATAACGACGGTGTGGCGGATGTCACGCTGGATGGTCAGAACAGGACCAGTGTGATCCGGGTTGCCTCCGGCACGACTGCCACCTTTGACGGCCTGATCATTACGCGAGGTGTTGCCAGCACTTCGGGTGCCAATAGTGGTTCAGCGGTTTCAGCGGCTGACGCTGTGGGCGGCGGTATTAATAACGCCGGTAACCTCACGCTGTTGAACGTGTCCGTGACGGCTAACTCTGCCGCAGGCGGTGGTGGTGGCGGTGGGGTGCTCTCGCCAAACGTCGGTGGTGGCGTCGGTGGCGGTGGGGGTGTTGGTGGTCAGAATGGCGCAACCGGTGGCAGTGCCGGAACCTATGTCCCTACATCTCCCTCAGCCAACACCGGCGGCAACGGTGCTGGTTTCAACCCTGTTTATATGGGTGGGCGTGGCGGTAATGCGAGCGGGGGCGGTGCCGGCAGTATTGGCGCTTCTGGTTACACCAACGGTGGCGCGGGCGGCTCGGCGAGCTCTGGCGGACGTACCATCGGCGGTGGCGGCGGCGGTTCGGGCTTTGATGCCACGGGTGGCAGAGGCGGCTCGGCAGTGGGCGGTATCTATAACGCCGCTACTGGTACCTTGGCGATTATTGGTACCTCGACCATCAGCAGCAATATCGGGGCGGGCGGTGGCGGTGGTGGTGGCGGTACCATCGGCGGGAACGGCGGTCGGGGTATCGGTGGCATCTGGAGCAAGGGCACGCTCAATATCACGTCATCCAACAACGCGGCCATGTCAGCCAACGTGGGCGGTAGCGGGGTGGGTGGCCAGGCAACCAGCGGTGGTACAAACGGTACTTCGCCAACGGCGGTCAATAACATCTTCAACGATGGCGGATCGCTGAATATCACCTACAGCGCTGACGTGACGGCTCCCACCATCTCCAGCATCGTGATTGCCAACCCGTCTCTTGGGTCGGGAGGTTCGTCTGCCGTGATGTTCACCTTCAGTGAGCCGGTGTTCGGTCTGGATATTTCCGAGATTGTCGTTCCTAACGGCACCCTGACCAACCTCACGACCACCAACAACATTACATGGACTGCGACGCTGACGGCATCCAATAATGTCGCGGACTCGACCAACGCCATTACCCTGGCCGGTTCGGCCGTGCAGGACTCCGCGGGCAATATCGGTACCGGTACCGGGACGTCCAACAACTATGTAGTCACTGACACCGTCGCTCCGACCGCGACCATCGTTGTGTCGGACACCTCTTTGAGCGCGGGCGAAATGTCGCTGGTCACCATCACATTCAGCGAAGCGATAACGGATTTCAGCAATGCGGACCTATCGGTTGCCAACAGTACCCTGACCGCAGTAAGCAGCAGTGACGGTGGCGTTACCTGGACCGCAACCCTGACGCCGACGGTCAATATCACCAGTGCAGTTAATCAGATCAGCCTCAACATGGCTGGTTTGCAGGACCTGTCGTTCAATGCGGGCACTGGCACAACCTCGTCGAACATCTATGCAATCGACACGGCGCTCCCGACCGCATCCATCGTGGTGGCGGACAACGCGCTGAGCATCGGTGAAACTTCGCTGGTGACCATTACTTTCAGTGAAGCCGTGACCGGGTTCACTAACGCTGACCTGACTATCGTCAACGGCACTCTGAGCACTATTACCACCAGCAACAACATTGTCTGGACAGCCACCTTCACGCCGACCAACAACATTACTGATACCACCAACGTGATTTCCCTGGACAATACCGGTGTCACGGATGCCGCAGGTAACGTCGGGCTTGGCACGACCGCCTCCAATAACTACGCGATCGATACTGCCCGTCCGACGGCCAGCATTTCGCTCTCGGACACGTCCCTTACTGTGGGTGAAACCTCGCTGCTGACCATCGCATTCACCGAAGCGGTAACGGGTTTCACCAATGCTGACCTGACGGTGCCCAACGGTACATTGAGTGCGGTCAGCAGCAGCGATGGCGGCATCACCTGGACCGCGACCTATACGCCGAATACCAATGTACTGGACACCACCAACCTGATCAGCCTCAACAACGCCGGTATTGCCGACCTGGCTGGCAATGGGGGAACCGGCACGATCAGTTCGTTTAACTTCACCATTGACACCCTGCAGCCGACTGCAACCATCGTAGTGGCGGACAGCGCACTGAGCGTTGGTGAAACCTCGCTTGTGACCATCACCTTCAGCGAAGCGGTGAGCGGTTTCACCAACGCTGATCTGACGATCGCCAATGGCACCTTGAGCGCGATCAGCAGCGGGGATGGCGGCATTACCTGGACGGCGGCCCTGACGCCATTCGCCAGCGTGACCGATACCACCAACCTCATTACGCTGGACAACACTGGTTTCACCAACGCATCGGGCAACTCGGGCTCGGGCACCACAAGCTCGAACAACTACGCCATTGACACCTCGCGCCCAACCGCGACCATCGTGGTGGCTGACAACGCTCTGGCCATTGGCGAAACCTCGCTGGTGACCATCACCTTCAGCGAAGCGGTGAGCGGTTTCACCAACGCTGACCTGACAATCGCCAATGGAGCCTTGAGTGCGGTCAGCAGCAGCGATGGCGGCATTACCTGGACCGCAACCCTGACGCCTACCGCCAATATCACCAGTGCCGCCAACGTTATCACCTTGGCCAATTCCGGCATTGCTGACCTGGCTGGCAACGCAGGCGCAGGCGTCACGACTTCCGGTAATTACGCCATCGACTCCGCACGTCCTGTGGCGAATATCGTGGTGGCTGACACTACACTGACCGCCGGTGAAACCTCGCTGGTGACCATCACCTTCAGTGAAGCTGTGGTTGGTTTCAGCAATGCCGACCTGACCGTGCCCAATGGAATCTTGAGCGCGGTCAGTAGCAGCGATAGTGGAATCACCTGGACGGCGACCTTCACCCCGAACGTCAATGTCGCGGACACCACCAACCTGATCACACTGGACAACACAGGCGTGACAGACCTTACTGGCAATACCGGGGCGGGTAGTACCAACTCACCCAACTTCACTATTGATACCCTGCAGCCGACTGCAACCATCGTAGTGGCGGACAGCGCACTGAGCGTTGGTGAAACCTCGCTTGTGACCATCACCTTCAGCGAAGCGGTGAGCGGTTTCACCAACGCTGATCTGACGATCGCCAATGGCACCTTGAGCGCGATCAGCAGCGGGGATGGCGGCATTACCTGGACGGCGGCCCTGACGCCATTCGCCAGCGTGACCGATACCACCAACCTCATTACGCTGGACAACACTGGTTTCACCAACGCATCGGGCAACTCGGGCTCGGGCACCACAAGCTCGAACAACTACGCCATTGACACCTCGCGCCCAACCGCGACCATCGTGGTGGCTGACAACGCTCTGGCCATTGGCGAAACCTCGCTGGTGACCATCACCTTCAGCGAAGCGGTGAGCGGTTTCACCAACGCTGACCTGACAATCGCCAATGGAGCCTTGAGTGCGGTCAGCAGCAGCGATGGCGGCATTACCTGGACCGCAACCCTGACGCCTACCGCCAATATCACCAGTGCCGCCAACGTTATCACCTTGGCCAATTCCGGCATTGCTGACCTGGCTGGCAACGCAGGCGCAGGCGTCACGACTTCCGGTAATTACGCCATCGACTCCGCACGTCCTGTGGCGAATATCGTGGTGGCTGACACTACACTGACCGCCGGTGAAACCTCGCTGGTGACCATCACCTTCAGTGAAGCTGTGGTTGGTTTCAGCAATGCCGACCTGACCGTGCCCAATGGAATCTTGAGCGCGGTCAGTAGCAGCGATAGTGGAATCACCTGGACGGCGACCTTCACCCCGAACGTCAATGTCGCGGACACCACCAACCTGATCACACTGGACAACACAGGCGTGACAGACCTTACTGGCAATACCGGGGCGGGTAGTACCAACTCACCCAACTTCACTATTGATACCCTGCAGCCGACTGCAACCATCGTAGTGGCGGACAGCGCACTGAGCGTTGGTGAAACCTCGCTTGTGACCATCACCTTCAGCGAAGCGGTGAGCGGTTTCACCAATGCTGACCTGACCGTGGCCAATGGCACCTTGAGTGCGGTCAGCAGCGGCGATGGCGGTATCACATGGACGGCGACTTTGACGCCAACCGTCAACGTGACCGATACCACCAACCTGATCACGCTGGATAACACAGGCATCGCCAGTGCTTCCGGCAATATCGGCAGCGGCGTCACCGACTCCAACAACTATGCGATTGATACTGCGCGCCCGACCGCGACCATTGTGGTGGCGGACAGCGCACTGAGCATTGCTCAAACCTCGCCAGTGACCATCACCTTCAGTGAAGCGGTCACTAACTTCGACCTATCGGACCTCAGTGTGGCCAACGGTACTCTGTCGAACCTGGTCAGCAGCGATGGTGGCATTACCTGGACAGCAACCATGACGCCAACGGCGAATATCACGGATGCGACCAACTTCATCGTCATGGACAGCAGTAATGTAACTGATCTGTCGGGCAACGCGGGTTCTGGCGTCCAGAACTCCGCCAATTACGCCATTGACGGTCAGGCTCCAACCATTTCGAGCATTGTGGTTGCCAACCCGAACCTGACCACTGGGCAGACCACTCAGGTGACATTCACGTTCAGTGAGCCTGTCAGTAATTTCGATCTTTCGGACCTCAGCGTTGCTAATGGCACCCTGTCGAACCTGACCAGTAGCGATGGTGGTCAGACCTGGACAGCGACCCTTACCCCGACAGCGAATACTCAGGCCCCGAGCAACTTCATCACGCTCGACAGCAGCAATGTGACGGACCTGGCAGGCAATACCGGTATCGGTATTACCAACTCCAGCGGCTACGCAATCGCTACGCTTTCTCAAGGTGGCGATCCGCAGTTCCGCATTACCGATTCGGTCCCTCTGATTAGCCAGCCAAACTTGCCATTGCAGCCGACGATCTTTGGTCCCCCGACCGGTAATCTGGGCTCGCCGCTGAGTTTTGCACCACTGTTCGAGCAACGCACTACAGGCGGCAGTCTGCCACCGCTGGGTAACGTCTTCATCAGCAATGGCGCGCTGGCTCCAAGCTTCATTGCACAGGTTTTCAGCTCGGATACTCCTGGCATCAGTACGGGGGGCATGGGCGGATTCCTTGGCTTTAGCGGCGCAGAGGGCAGTGTGTTCGGTAGTAGTACATTGTCGACACTCTTCAATCGCGAGTCCTCCACGGACACCTCGACGCAAAGTGCTTTTGGCAGTGGCAGCAGCCGTGGGCTGAGTGATTCGTCACAAGGTATTCGTGGCAGCTTTGGCGCGTTGACGCTGGAGCAACAACTGCAACTGCTTAAAGATGGAGAGCAGAAACAGCTGCATGAACTAGCGTGGGCTTTGGGGAAAGCCGGTATCAGTGAAGTGCAGGCCTGAGACAAAGTTTGAGTCATGCGCCGGAAAAATCCCGGCGCTTATAAAAAGAATGGACAGTTAGGGGCGGTCGAACGGATGAAAAGAAGTAAGAAGTTATTCAGTGTGAGCCTGCTGGCGCTGTTAGTCAGTGGTTGTGCTGTCACCAGCCAGCCGATAGACCGTAGTGTCAGTGAGCAACGTGCGCAAAGCGACCTGCAACTGATGTACAAGGATCAGGAGCCACTAAACGGCCCTCTTACCTTGCATCAGGCCATGGCTCGCGCGGTAAAGTACAACCTTGAAGCACGACTGAAAATCATGGAAGAAGCCTTGGCAAAGCGTCAGCTGGACCTGGCCAGCTTTGACATGTTGCCGCGTATGGCCCTGTCCGCGGGTTACGCCGGACGCAGCAACGTCAGTGCCTCAAGCAGTGAAAGCGTCGAGACCGGCACCCAGTCTCTGGAACCTTCGACTTCCCAGGATCGCAGCCGTCGTGTCGCCGATCTCACCATGGTCTGGAACGTGCTCGACTTCGGCGTCAGCTACATAAGCGCCAAGCAGCAGGGCGACCAGCGCTTGATCGTTCAGGAGCGTCGTCGCAAAGTCGTCAACACCATCGTTCAGGACGTGCGCTCAGCCTATTGGCGGGCAGTGGCCGCCGAGCGTTTGCTCAAGCAGATCGACAGCCTGATGGCCCGCGTCGAACAGGCTCAGGGTAACAGCCAGAAGATGAGCGAACAGCGCGTAGGCGATCCGGTTCAGGCGCTGAGCTATCAGCGTTCATTGATCCAGGCGACCCGTCAGCTCGAAGAGCAGCGCAAGGCGCTGTCGCTGGCCAAGACCGAACTGTCGACCCTGATCAACCTGCCACTGGGCAGTGAACTCACCCTGGCGACCCCGGACGATTACTCTATACCGGAACTCAAGGTCGATATGGCCGTGCTGGAGCACGAAGCACTGGCCAGCCGTCCAGAACTGCGCGAGCAGGATTACCAGACCCGTATCAGCGCTGCCGAAACGCGCAAAGCCATGCTGCGTCTGCTGCCGGGCCTGGAGTTTTCTGCGGGTGGTCATTACGACAGCAACTCCTTCCTGGTCAATGACAAGTGGGCCGACATGGGCGTCAAGGTCACCTGGAACCTCTTCAACGTAATCTCCGCTCCAGCGGCAATCAATGTGGCCAAGGCGGGTGAAGAAGTCGCTGAAGCGCGTCGTCAGGCGATGTCGATTGCGGTACTGGCACAGCTTTACGTAGCGAACGCCAACTACCGTGAAGCCCTGCGCCAGTTCAAGACCAGCCAGCAACTGTCGAACATCGACGGTGAAATCGTCGGTCAACTGCGCAATCGCTACAAGACGGCAGGCATTGGTGAACTGGACCTGATTCAGGGCGAGCTCAATACCCTGCAAGCCGACCTGCGTCGTGACCTGGCTTACGCCGACTTGCGTAATGCCTACGGGCAGATATTCGCCAGTGCCGGGCTTGATCCATTACCGGAGCAACTGCCTTCTACTGACGTTCAAGTGATCGCGGGTGCCTTGGCATCGCGTGAGAACCAATGGTCGGCCGGTAACATCGCCCAACCCGTGAAAGCGGCTGAAGCCAAGGCCAACTAAGCGGAGCGTCGGAGGGTCAGGTTTGTGCTTCCGGTCTTTTCCCGCCTGCTCGTAACAGTGGATTTGCCTCTGCTGTTACAGGCGCTCTCGCGTATTGCCGATACAGCCTGGACCGCGCATTTCAATGCCAGTTACTACGACGGGCAATGGTCGGGGGTCGCGTTAATTTCTGCTTCCGACGCCCTGACGGCGTTATCGTCAGGCGCAGGTGAACCCATCTCCCGAGACTCCTGGCAAAACGACGACCGTTGGGCTGTGGCCCTGCGCGAGCTGCCACTGGATATTCGGAGCGCTCGTCTGCTGCGCCTCGGGCCAGGTAGCAGAATTCACGAACACCGCGACTATGACCTCGGGGGCCCCCAGGCTGATTGTCGTTTGCACATACCCTTGCTCAGCTCGCCAGATGTGGACTTCATGATGGAAAGCCAGCGCATCCCGATGAGTGCGGGCGAGTGCTGGTTTCTCGACCTTGCCCGGCCTCATAGTGTCGATAATTGGGGTCAGCAAGAGCGGGTTCATCTGGTGCTCGACTGTCGACCCAATGCCTGGCTTGAACAGCAGATCAAAGACGGCTTATCGACAACACCATCAGCGGGTACGGGCCGAGCAGCCGAAGCCTTTGCAAAATTTCGGGCCCTGCTGGAGAGCGCCCCTTTGCTATGCAGCGGCTTGCAGGCCGAACCAGACAGCGAAGCCTTCATCGTCCGAACGCTGGCGATGGGTGCTGAACAGGGTCTGCAATTTAGTCGTGAAGAGGTGCGCGCTGCGATGCGTTTGGGGCGTAACCAATGGAATCGACAATGGACAGCCTGAAAGACTGGTTGCCAATCCGCATCTGGCAAAAGGCCGAAGACTGGCGGGTAGACTGGTGTTGGTTTGGTGAACGCAAGCTTGATCAACCCTTCTTTCGCGATGCAGTAGACGAAGCGCTGCGGCTGCCTTTCAACCAGGCTTTCCGACGCGAGACACCGCTTTCGGTACTTTGCGAATGGCAGCGGCCTGCGATTCAACCCATGGCTTTCGTCTACCATGCCTCGCGTTGTGGCTCGACATTGCTTGGCCAGATGTTGGCGCAACTCGATGAAGTAATAGTGATATCCGAACCGCCGCCGCTTGATGCACTGTTGCGTGGCGTGCTTGAACCCGCTGTCCGGCGTGCTGCCCTGCACGGTTTACTGGCCGCTTACGGCCAGCCCAGACGTGGCAACGAGCAGAAACTGGTGATCAAACTGGATGCATGGAACATCGGAGAATTGCCGCTGTTACACGAGTGCTTTCCTGAGGTGCCGTGGATGTTTATCTACCGGGATCCACTGGAAATCGCTGTTTCTCATATCCGCCGTGCGGGCATGCACATGGTGCCAGGAATCATTGGTCCCAGCTCATTGGACGGAGAAAGTCAGAGTGATTCGCGAGAAGACTACATCGGGCAGCGACTGGGTTGGATTCTCGATTTTGGCCTTGAGCACTGCCGCGCCTTGGGTGGCTTACCAGTGAACTATTGGGAATTGCCCGGTGCGGTGAGTGGGCATCTGGGGGATTTCTTCGGGCTCGATGTCGTGCAACGCAGCAAAGCACTGTCAGCGTCCGCCTGGCACGCTAAACAACCGGCTCAAGTGTTTGTTGCAGACAGTCAGGAAAAGCAGCGTGAGGCGACCGATCTGCTCACGGAGCGTATCGAATACTGGACCCGAATGTCCTATAAGGCGTTGGAGTTATTACGGGGGGAGCGCAGCCCTCATTAGGCAGAAATAATCCTGATAGCGCCATCTATGCCCATGATTGGCTAAGGGGACCGACGTGCACTCAGCATCAAATGGCCGTTGAGAAAATGCAACTGCACGCTCCTGAGCAAGTCCGGACAGGCTTTGTTGTAAGGCGACAAACCGACCCTGTTGCAGCAAGGCATTCTGTACGCTGCTGCTGACCTTGCTCGGTACAACGTCCAGGTAGAGGGCGTGGTTGCACTACTACGCCGCCAGGGCTTGGCCGATGCAGACTGCTCGGACTTGGAAGAGATGTACAAGGAACAATTGCGCGTGCTGAGCGATTGGTTGCTGACAACATAGTTTGCCAGCAACCACCACAGCCCTAGAAAAAGCGATGGAGTCGACCCAACCCACCCAAGCATGACCGATGGCAAATGGCTCATAGCTGCCGCCGTTGAGGATAGGATGGCGTAATGTTTGCTGAGGCTGCAAAATTTGTAACCTGCTTTTTTAGCAAAAGAAATGTTGGAAAATTCGACTCCCCTAGATTCTGTCACCTTCTTTTTTTCGATATCGTTCGAAACGATGGCACCATTTCAGTCAATGAAATCAACGAATCTTGTCACCTTCTTATTTAGCAAGAAACAGCAAGGGCCGGTCAGATCTGTTCTACCGTCTCTTGCGATGCTTCCCGCCTCCGTATCCTCACATCCTGTTCACCACACAGGACTGCTCAGTGCTGTTGGCATGCTGATCTCCTTGAACGCTTCAGTCGCTTCCGGAGCGACAACCTCCTCATTTCTCAGTGAGGTGCTGTCATACCAAGTGGTTGTGTCAGTCAAAAGATTGCTTGTCGCGCAATCTGGGGAAAACTACTTCGTAATTTCGGTTAGAAGTTTTCTCGTCTTAGGATAACGTGACCTTTTCTCAAGCGAAGAGAACAGATTGGGTACCAGTTGGTAGAGGTCGCACTTACGGACTTTCTTCAAGTTTGAAGACGCTGTTGTCAATAACTGATTAATCAGCGAACAAAAATTCTCATCGCGTGCATCCCAGTCAATGGTCACATGGTTTCCGCATCTACCACTTGGTAGTGCAGCTGTCTGTGAAAGTAACCAAGATCGGTCATTTCTATAGAGCCAAGCGTAAATGTCTGGAACTAAGTTTTTAATAGTCTTCGCGCTGGCACCGGGATAATTACGAACTGTTGCACTCCAGGTGGTTCTCTTTTCTTCAAGTTTTTTTAGGTAAGATTTATTGATAAACATTTTATCGACGTCTGGATTTAAACGCAGAAGCCGATTAACTGTACATATAGATATATTAAAACTTGAACATATCTCTATTTTGGTGGAGCCATTCAAAAGCGCGTTAAGAACTTCTTTCTTCAAATCATTGAATATTTTTTTTGGTCTCGGAGCGCCCAATTTTCTGTCGGCTTTTGGACGTCGCTCATCGATAGTTTGAGAAAGTCTCAGCGACTTTGGGTTTCGAACTTTTGGGATTTCCTGTCGCTTTATTAAATGTTGATAAGCGTCTAGGAATAACTCTAAGCGTCCGAACAGCCACGAAATCAGAACCAGATGCTTTAGTGGGTGGCAGTAACCACGGGGCTTTCGTGTCATTTGGGAAATAAACCCTATCGCATGCTGCCGATCGCAAGGCAATGCGGAGAAAGGTGGAAAGGGTTCCAGCACTGAACAGTACTCAGCAAAGCGGTCGCCAGCAGCCACGCATGCCTTCTTGGAGGTGCCTAGATTTCTGAAAGCCTCCTTGTAGACTTGGACAACTTTACTGAGATCAAACTGGCTGTTGATGCCCAATCTATACAGAGTCACCGAAGAGTTAGAGATGGCCTGGAGTGTGGTAAGCGTTGAACGGTCGCTGGTCGCTTTGCCCATTTCCGCTAGAACGGGTTCATCCGGGAGAATCCACCGAAAGCTCCTGGACCACTGCCTGTTCTCTGTAGATTCCATCAGAAATAATCCATGAATTGGACATGTGATTACACCCGGAAGCTGATGGGATAGATGCCAGTACGTGGTCCCATAGACTGATCGATCAGCGGTCATACATTTAGCGCAGGCCTTTAGCGGGTGTGCTCCACCGAACCGGCCAGTTACGAGTCCAAGTTTATATTTGCAAGAGCCCAATCTGGGGCCAAGCAATGCGTCCTTCAGTGCCTGTACATGTTCGGATGACTGGAATGGAAAGAATATAGGTGAGATTGTATGTTCACAGATTATTTTCTCCGGGCTGCCCCAAGCAAGCATTGCATCCTTATTCAACAGGTTGAGGTTGTGGGGGAAATCGTGTGCGAACGATTTCGCGAGATCTCCTAACAGCAGTCTCAGCGTATCGTCAGTCGACTGGTCGCCCAAAAAACAATGCTGCCGGCTACAGAGGCTATAAAAGCATTCATCTGGTAACCAATTTAGGAAAGGAGTTTTCTTGCCGGTGAGGTTCATCTACGTGACCCCAAATAAGACAAAATAGTACTTCGGGCCATGATTGCAAAGGTCTAAAAGTTATTAGGAAAAGGATTAATAGGAGTTCCTGTTAATAACCATGAAAAGATGCCTTCTGTACCACTCAAAACTCCCACAATTTTCGTAGGGGACCGGAATCTTGTGTACGCTCCGCGTAGGCAGAGATTTATTTGGGTGGGGGCATGACGAGTTTGCAATGGTTGATGCGCAAAGTTGTTGTCAGCCAGGAATTCCCGGCGTTAATATATTCTTTTTTATCAAACTGGTAGCGAATAACGCAATGCGCTCTCGATGACCTAATCAGGCTTCGACGGTGGGCGGATTCTCAATCGGCGACGCTTAAGGTAGGCATATCGAAAGAATTTCATACGACAGCTATCAAAAACGAGAGAGCTGAAAGTCAGTAGACAAGGGCCCAAGTAACGAGCTTGGGCCCCTGTGGATAAGTCAGATAAGCACCCTGACTCTTCCATTGTCTATTCCTTGCATGCGAGACGTCAAGCCTCGCACGGCATCACTCATCCACAAGAAACTGCGCGTTATCCACAGTCAGACGCGTGGTTACCTCCCGCATGATAAGGGTTTCGCTGATGCGCCTGTTGTTATCCCCAACAAGCGCGACACTGAAATCCCAGATGAAATTGGAATGCTTGGATGAAACCGCAGGATAGATTCGCCCTCATCATGGACCGGCAGAGTGGGTTCGAATGGGGTGGGGAATACCTACCATCGACATTGGCGGTTCCCCGCGAGGCGCCGAAGGGGTCTCGAATCAGCAGGCTGCACAGCCGAAAGCTGAGACGCACGATTCACCTCCTTTCGCGGCCGGAGAAGATATTTACGCAACTGGCGCTCTACCACCCTGACTTGTTTGAGTTGCATGAGCAGAAAATGCTCTGGCCTGTTAATGCAGGTCATCCATTACGAGGACACCCTTTAACGAAGGGGACTTTCCTGCCCCCTCTGCGCGGCACTGTCGATATCGCGATGGACATCGGGTTTAAGCATCATGCAATCGTAGTAGAAGATGCTTGTGGCGACAGGCGCAAAATCCCGTATCCCTATCAGGGCGATCTTCTGCTGTACCTCCGCAACAGTCGAGGGGAGCCTTTCGCCGTCAACTGGACTGTCAAGGATCAGGTCGCGGCGTTTCGTGAGCGCCGCAGTACATCCCCGAAGACTCCTGTACAACAGCGGAGAGATCGCGAGTACGCCGAGCTCAGGGGGGAGCTAGAGCGGCGATATTACGCAAGCGCTGGCATCCGAACGGTTGAGGTTTCCTGCGACCTGGTACCGCCCACGATCCAAGCTAACCTGAATCTTCTATTCGGAATGCACGATCTTGATTTTTCGCTTGAGGCCGCTCTGTTGGAGGATTTCAGCGGCGCTGTGACTGATGCTGTCCATGCAGGAAAACCTGTTGCTTATGTGGTGTTTGAGCACAGCGCACGTTGGGGATACCGAGATCAATTCTTCGCAAAAATTTACCAAGATATTTGGGATCGAAAGCTCCTCGTCGATTTCAACGAGCCTATTCACGTTGATCAACCGTTCGTTACCGGAGGCTGCGATCTGCTTTGTGAGTTCAGCGCTTTTTTCGAAGACGCGGCACCATCATGAGGACGGGGTCGAGAATTGTCGCCCCAGAGGGGTTTCTCAACCTCGCACAAGGCACTGTTTACCACTTCTTGGTCAGCGACGGCAGACGAAACCGTGTTCGGTTGGTCGAATTCAAGGACAACGGAAAAAGCATCAGTACTCACCTGGTTCAGCTTAGCCGGATCTACTTTGAGGAAGCTGTCGAGAATGGATGGCTGTTGGAGGATGGCGAGGCCGATTCGACTCCTCCTTGGCTAATACCGATTGAAGGTGTAGCCATCGACTGTCTGGAAGACCGTCGGGTCTCTACGAAGGAGAGTTATGAGCAGAAGGTGAACAAGCGCTTTGCTGCAATCTCAAGCCTGATTGCTCGCCGGGATGAGATATTGGGGAGCGATGATCCTGACGGGCTCATAAACGCCCACGCCAAATCTCAGCGACCCCATCAGAACGCAGCCAGAATAAGGCTCTGGTTCTATTCCTATGTAGTTTTCGGCCAGACCAAATGGTCCTTGATGCCATCTCTTCACCGAATTGGGGCGTGGAATCGAGAGGGGCCTAGCCTAACAAAGAAGCTCGGCCGGCCCTCGCGTAAGGGGAAACGGCATGGTTATCGTTGCGATGTAGTCATGCAGCAAAAGATTTTAAAAGGCTTTCTGAAATATAAATCTCCTCACAAAACTCAGAACAAAATTTACAGTGAAATTCTCACGAAGGAGTTTGGTTGTGTCTCTATCAAACAGCACGATGCTGCAGTGGAATACAAGCACCCTAAGGGAAAACCTTTTCCTTCCTTTCCACAGTTTAGGTATTGGATTTCCAAACTGATTAGTGCGAAAGATCTTCGTATCGCATTAAAAGGAAAGCATCGTGCGCGCGCAAAATCAGGTTCTGAAGGAAGTTTTGCTGACAATCTTATTAATGTGAATCAGCGCATAGAATTTGACGGTTACAATATTACCGAAAAGCTTTCTGGTTTGACTGAAGGTAGTGCGGTAGACGGCTTCTGCGTCGTACGAACTGTGTGTGCGCTATCTGGGATGGTACTGGGGATTGGTTTTTCAGAAGGCAAGGAAAATATGGCCGCTTATCGCATGGCGATCTACTCCATGGCCTGCAACAAGGTCAAATTGTGCGAGCAGTATGGAGTAGAGATCAGCGCGGAAGAATGGCCAAGTGCCGGCTTGTCAGGCGACATGGTGCTGGATAGAGGTCCTGCTGCACACTACGAAGTTGAACCAGAGATTCACTGGTTAAAGTCGGTAGAGCTAACACCTGTCTATTCAGGACAATCCAAAGCCTCCATTGAATCCTCACACCCGAGAAACAGGAAAACGCTTGAGCAGCCTACCTATGTGCACAGCAAGCTTGATTTCGTGCAGATGGCCAAGCGTGAGATCGTTCGGGTGCTGAAGGATAACCACACCTCCGACGCTCAGCTACGCATGGACGAGGAGATGATTCTAGCTGGAGTTAAGCCGACGCCACATGGCATCTACAGTTATTGGAGCATGCGTGGTCGAGACTCCTCAATCGGCGTTCCTTTCGATGTGGCGGTAAGGGAGTTCCTCGACGAGCGACCCGCTGCAATAAGAAAAGATGGCGTTTATTTTTACGGGCGGAAATATAGATCCCATGCATTGGTAGAAACTGGAGTATTTGATCTAGTAGCTCAGAAAGGCGTCATTAAAACTTCAGTTTATGTTTTGGTCATGTGCGTTCGTCACATATGGATCGAAGTTAAAGGGATATTGTATGAGTTAGATTATGTGAGAACAGCGCGTACCTTGCAGGGCACGATCGATATCTCGCTACGCGATCTGCAGGATATCGCCAAAATGCGGAGAGAATCTGCCGCTGATCTTCGAGACGAGCGGCCTGCCCACGAGCAACTTTTCGAGGACCGATTCAAACTGAACACAGGCGAGGATTGGGACGCTGGTGAGCGGATACTAGGACGGCCATCGAAAGGCGGTGCTGCCCTTCGCGACACCGCCGATTACAATCGCTTAAGAGGGGTTACGAAATGAACAGAACAATCGAAACTCGTTTCGACGGTTATATGGACATTGAAAACATCCGTAAACGAGTTCTCATTCGTCCGGAGCCTGTAGCGAATTTGGAGGCGCTTCCCCCCTCGCTCGCCGCTGATCATCTCGCCGAGAGGCTAAAGGAGATTTACCTCCCTAACGCATTCTCTCTCAATTTTATTCATGAAATGGCCGGCCTGGCGTATCTGCACAACCTTAGAGTGTTCAGCAGTGAGGTTGAGTACGCCGCAAGAATCTTCAAGCCTCCTGAGGTGGAGGTTTTACCGATCTGCCTTACCGGCTTGGCGGGCGTTGGTAAGAGCCAGACAATTGCTGCTCTGCGTAGGGCTCTGCCTCCACCGATAGAGATGGCTTGCGATCTATATCAAGGCATCGTTGAGCTGACTTCTCTTTGGTACGCGAGTGCCCGCGGCAAAGCGAGTGGCAAGCAGCTTCTCTTAGATTTCGTGCACGGTAGCGGCCATGACGGGCGCGGTGGCAACCTGGCTAAGCTGCTGGTTGAGTGCCGTCGGCGCGCCAACCGGGACGGTGTTTCAATGGTTGTCCTAGAGGAAACTCAGCACATCAATACCGGTATGGGCGCTTCCAAGGTGACCGACATCTTGCTGACGATGGCAGCCATTGGACCGCCGATGATCTTTGTGTCCAATTACAGTCTCGTGCACAAGCTGCTTCGTCGTAACAGTGAGGATAAGCAAAGGTTGCTTTCCGAACCACGGATCATGCTGCCCGAAGATCCGAAGAGCCAAGATTGGTCTGACTATGTGCGCGAGTGCATGAGGGTTAGCGGTGGCCGTGTCAAAGCAAGCAATGAGAAGTTTGCGGCTGAGCTTTACCGCTCCACCTTCGGCATCAAGCGACTCGCTGTGCAGCTCATAAAGCTCGCTTACATCGAATGCCGTTCTGCCGAAAGGAATCGGATTGAGGTCGAAGACCTGCACAAGGCATACAGGTCCAGCGCATACACGAGCAACTCCAGGGATGTTGAAGATCTGCAACTGCAAGTCATCAACAACGGAACCAGCCGAACAAATCGCGACCTGCACTGCCCATTTGAGTTGCCAGTTGAGTTTAAGTCGAACGTGGTGAGCTTCGCTCGGGCAGATCGCGACCAGCGTGTACAGGCGAGGGTTTTTGATTCGTCGATTACCGAGACGGAGCGCTCAGTGCTGGAGCGTATGGCCTTGCCCGAAGAGAAAACTCTAGCCAAACCTACCCGACGAGCACCTATACCTATGGCGACAGACGAGGATCTCAAAAAATCGTTTCGTCACTACATGAAGTCGCATTCGCCGCCATCAGGTCCTGGGAAACCGAAGTAAATAGTCCGATTGAGGACTCCCAGTAAGATTGAAACGAGCGCAGCAGGAGAGGACCTTGTTCAGTGGAAATGCAACGAGCTGTAGACGCGATCCTTTCGGCCAAAAAGATAGCTTTCTTTACTGGCGCGGGTATCTCCGAAAAAAGCGGAATCCCCACCTTCCGCGACAAGCTGACCGGATTATGGGAAAAGCATGATCCACAACGTCTGGAGACTGCGAGCGCTTTCCGCGAAAACCGGGCTCTTGTATGGGGCTGGTACCTCTGGCGACGCCGGCAGGTCAGCTTAGCTGTGCCCAACTCAGCGCACCTCTCCATTCTTCGGTTCGCTAGCGCCGGTTGGGAAGTCTCTGTCATCACTCAGAATATTGACGACTTGCACGAGCGAGCTGGCTCAAAGAACGTGGTCCACCTTCATGGCAGTTTAATGAACGTGAAATGCTTTGGCTGTCACCGCCCATTTGAGTTGGCGCCTGAGCAGCTTCAAATTGCTGAAGAAGGACAACTGATTGAACCGCCCCGATGTGCTCGCTGCAACGGCAGGCTTCGACCGGGAATTGTCTGGTTCAAGGAGAATTTGCCCGAGGTTGCTTGGCGATCAGCTGTTCGACTTGTGAGGGAATGCGATTTACTGATTTCTGTTGGCACTTCCGGTGTTGTCATGCCGGCAGCGAGCATTCCAGAGAGAGCTTTGGCTGCAGGGGCGGCAGTGATCCATGTAAATTTGGATGACGTCGCATTAGAAGGTGCGAATGAGATTATGTTGATAGGTAATTCCGGGGAGGTATTAACAGCTATGCTTAAAATGATAGGGGTCGACTGAGCCTTTAATGAGAAATTGTCAATTTCAACATACCTAGCGAAACCGATGATCCAGAGGACCGAAAATGGAATCATCATCTAGCCTATTACCTAAGAAATTCCGATTACGCTTGCGGGCTGGTTTTATTTCTAAATAATAAATCGCTAGAAAGTATCCGATGGAAGAATTAATCCTTTGAGATTCAGCGGTAAATGATCATCAAAAGCAGTCATTTTTTTGAAAGGTTTTACTCTTTTCTTCGAACGGCTGTACCTCTTATTTCAATTTCTGGTCTATATACATTGCAACTACCTTCTACAAAGCTCCCTCAGATACAGACTGACGAATCGCTCACCTCTTACGTTAGGCGTAGCCTCTTTCTAAACGGGCTTGGAACGGGCATGAAGGCCTTTGAGCAATTAACAAAATGTCGTAAATTCCGCGGCACTGAGGTCAAAATTATCACTTCTGTTATGGGGTGGCCAGGTTGTTATGGGTTTAATCGTCTGATTCATAATCACACGCTGAACGCTGTAGACTTTATACTCAAGAGCAACCAAGATTTTTCATATTCACAAAAGCAATACATTCGAGACGATGTAAAATTCTCTGATTGGAAGGCTTCTTTCTGTCCTGACTGTGTAAGGGATGATCTCACGAAATTGGGATATTCATATTGGAGACGTTTCAGCGCTCCCTTCATCACTGTATGCTACAAGCACAACACGGTCTTAATGGATCGGTGTCCATTCTGCAATAAATTCTTTTCGCAAACCGCGCACCCATTAGATGTAATGTGGCAAGGTTGCAGCGGGCGCTATCTCAATGAAGCTGTTTCACTACCTAACGATGCTCCATTTGCGTTTCGACATGCTGTGATGGTTCATGAGATATGCTCCTCTCCTTATTACCTTTCCTATGTGGGGCTGATTCGGTCTCTGCGAAATAAGGCTGCATCGGTGATTCAATATCTTTCAAGTGAGTCAGCTCAAGAAATGAATTTTCTGCATTACCAAATGGATGCTTTGCAAGACTCCCTGAATATTTATATCAAGATTAATAATGCCAGCAGACACGATGAATCAAAGTTAGAGTTAACCAAGATTATCGCGAAGATTTATGATGGTTTTAGTGATATAGTGGGGGACTTGAGAGCGCATGACTTTGAATGCAGGTCTATTGACTCGCTGTGGAGTACTTACCAGTCGGGAGGAATAGAAACTGCTCATTTTGTAGAGGAGGATTTTATCAATGGCCTAGGATATTGGTCTTGCCCGAATCCTTGCCAATGGTCGAAATCGGATCGCAGCTCTGATCACCTTGAAACAAAAAATACTAGACCATATAGATGTTGCAACTTACTAATCTCGTAGGCAGCGCCTGGAAACGCCATATACAATTAAAAATTAAATTTTCCACAGTAATTAGTTAGTGCATTCCTTTCAGTGAATTAATCAGTGCCAACCGAGTGTGCGTGGCGCTTAAACCTAAGCTCGGATCACATGCCACCAAGCGGTTGTGAGCGGTAAAAGCCCATCCAACTGGGTCATCATCCAATGAAACCCAGTTGGTAAGCTGAGCTCTGGCAGCATAGTGGCTGATTTGATCGTATCGCGTGCGTCCATCCCATCTGTTATCGCCTAACCATTCCTTGGCCATCGAGCTATGCCACGTCGCTCCTGCCACTCGCACAGCTAATTCTGGTGGTAAGAAGCTCACGGCTCGTTTGAAACCTAAGTGACGGACCCAGCTTGTGCTCAAGACAATGGAAACCGTGGGAAACTCATTCAAGACTTCGATGAGCGAAGGAGCCCACATGAAAAGCTTGCCGTCCGCACGTAGGGTCGGGCCATTGCGAGTTAGGTATACAGCATCTGGATGAAGCACTCCGTCAAAGTCGAGAAAGAGCACCTGATCCTTTATGACTGGCATGCAGGCTTCCTCGGGTTGGCAGTGTTTAGAGACAAAGAGCTGTAGCACTGGATGATAGATCTTACTGACCCCATCTCCAAATTTTCGCTTGTAGTCCCATGGAATCGGCGCAGGACTTGGGCTAGATCCGTTTTCCAGTCAAGCCAGTTACGGGGTCGGTGCGGATGACCGGTACCGCCGCCAACTGGCGACGGCGACAAGATCCTACACGCTGGTAGGTACTCGCACAGGAAGCGGGGTGTGGACCCAGTTACATTGGCTCAAAGCCCGTAGCGGCAAGACGGCCACAGCGATCAGGCGACTGATTGCCGTCCGGCAAAAAATGGAAAATAGTCGGGGTCGGGTTGTACTTTTGTCGTTCTCGAATGCTGCGCTCAATACCTTCAACAAAGTCTACGCTCAGCTCGCTTCAGACCTTCCAGACGACGCTAACCGCAAGCGCGTACAGGTGGGCACGCTCGACGGTTTCTTCACCCAGCATGTGCTGCGTCCCCACGCTCACCGGACAATGCCCTCAGACCAAGCCGCGTATCTTGTGTCCGGTATAGAGCCGTTCCTGGCCAACTTTAGGTACTGGCCTGAGGAAGGACGTCCGACCCCCATCAAAGCCGTCAAAGTGGGCCTGGAGCATGGGGACTTCTACTTCGTCACCGGTGTCGCCAGCGGTGTCAGGGTTCGAGGTGCGGCTTCTAGCATAACTGTCGCATGATGGGTTTGCGGGTAGGTACTGCGGAGTTCGTCCACAGCCAGCATCAGCCCCTGGCAGAAGCCATGGATTGCTGGCAATGGCAATTTCTCGCTCATCCTAGAAAAGGCGTAGTAGCTCTTCGATTTGGCTTTGAAGTCTATTCATATTAGGGTCTGAAAAGCGAACGATGTCCAAGCCTTGCTTTCCAGCGTGAAGCGTCAGTTTCATTAAGCCAGCCTCCAAGCCAAGCTGGTCCTAGTAGATTCTTTCCAGCACGTCCGATGGCGACTATTCGCCTATGTCAAAAGCGGAAACAGTACTACGATCGATTTAGTTTGGCAGGCAACAGTGAAAGCGGGTCGTCATATGAGTGAAAACCATAAGCTTTCGGCAGACTCGACTGCTGAGGATATATTGGAGGTCAAACGACTAGCCAGAATCAGGCTTATCGATGCATTGTACGCGGCAGATCGAGAGAGCCTTGAACTAGCGGCCCAATATGTCAAATCTGCATTACGCGGCACGGGTTCGATTGCAAGACCAAAAAGGTTCAGCAGTCTAGGCAACGAGGACTGAAGATGATTTGGCTCGGTTTAGTTGGTACGTTATCTGTAAAATCGATCCTGCACCGAGGCGGCAACTGTTTGGCAAAATGAGTGATGCCTCGTTCTTCATCCCGGTCGCGTGCGTGTTCGCAGCGATTAGGACTGGTCTTGTCAATCAGAGCCTGGGCGGTGTCCGGTACTGCCGCATCCAGCGGAGTGATCTTCAGTCCGGACTCGGTGAGGATCGCGTCAGGGAGTTTGTTGTCCATGGCCAGCTTGGCGACAGTCGCCAGTTGCTGCTCCAGCAATTGCATGCGTTCCTCAAGGTACTGATCGTGAGCCGAAGGTCGAGGTGAACGAGGTGGCAATGTTGCCAAGTGCATACAGGCCCATCAGTAAAAGCAACATATGTTTGCGCAGTAGCTTGGCGCCGACCATGACGCCTAGGGCGTAGGTGCTGATGGCGTGGCTCGCTTGGGGCTCGCTCAGGTTGAGGTTGCGGGCTATGTCGGGCATCAGACCCTTGATAGCAAATTCGCCGGTGCCGATATCGAAAGCGCACGCGGGCATTACGTGCCCGGGTGTTTGGTGGATAGGCATGGATTTCTCTGTATTGAAGGGTGATACGGGGTGAGCCTGCGATCCTACGCAAGCAGCAGCGAAGATTTCTGAAACCGTGTGTGGCACGAGAGTTCCATCGCCTTTCAGATCCGTCTTATTCAAGTCTCCCCTCGCCACGCCTACTATTTTGGCGATGAAACTCAAACATTTCCTGCAACCTCTAGACTCTTCCTTTTCGACGCCCAACGCTGCTCGCAAGTTGTTGCGCCTATTCGCCTTGGCGTTGGTGCTTGGCGTGTATGTGAGCGCCTACATTTACCTGCGCGCGGTGTTGAATGAGGAGATTTCGCTGAGGCGCAGTTATATGAATGAAGCGATTTCCGACGCGCAAAGTTTTTTTGTCAGCCGCCAGACGCTGTTGAAAAGCCTGGGCCTGTCGACCGTGCGCCATGTCACGGCGCCGGTGGGTAACCTTAATAATGTGCCGAGCGAAGAGGTGCATATTACCCTGGGTGAGGCGGGCAATATCTGGAGCCTGTGGCTCACCAAGCGGCTGCTCGATTACCTGGATGCCAACAAGGTCAACCTGATCTATGTCGCCCAGCGTGCCGAACCGGTGGTCGAGCGCCTATTTACCGTCGGTGTGACGCCGAAAACTGTGCCGCAGCCGGTGCTGCAGCGGTTGATGGCGGTGGACACTGGCCAGGTCTCGGTCACTGATGAGTTGTGGCTGACCGAGCAGACCCGCCTGGATTCGCCGCTGTACATCTTCGCCCGCCTGGACGACCGCAGCTCGGCATCAGGGTGGCTAGGGCTGGAGGTGGAAGCCCCTAACCTGATCAGCGCCCTGCAGCATGAAAAAGCCGGTGACTTTATGTTGCTCGACGGCGCCGGCCAGCTGATTTTCAGCAGCGCGCTCCATCAACCGGCGGCTGCGAAGGAGCTGCGCCAATATCACGCTACGGCCAGTTTCGGTTGGGAAGGCAGCCGCTGGTTGCCGGACCGCTTGGCCATTCGCAGGCACCTGGGGTATTCCCAGTGGCAAATTATTTACAGCCTGGAATTGAGTTCACTGTTGCCCAGCCTGGCCATGCCGTTGCTGGGGTGCCTGTTGCTGTGTTTGGTGGCGAGTGTGTTGATGGTGCCGCTGGTGAGGCGCATCGACCAGCGCCTGATTATCCCGGCGGCCAATCGCATCGAAGCGCTGGTGGAGAGCGAGGCCTTCAGCAGCGCGGTGATTCGCATCGCGCCGGTGGCCCTGTGCGTTCTGCGCCGCAGCGATGGGGAAGTAGTACTGGAAAACCCCTTGTCGCGCAAATGGCTGGGCAATGGCCAGGAGCGTCAGCAACTGTGCCACGGCTGGATTCGCCGCGCCTTCCATGAACACGATCAAAGCAGCACCGACGAGCTGCAAATGGAAGACGGCCGCCACTTGTACCTGAGTTTTGCACCCACTCGTTACCAGCGTGAAGAGGTGCTGATTTGCGCCTTCAGCGACATCACCGAGCGCAAACAGGTGGAGTTGGCGTTGCAGCAGGCGCGCACCCTGGCGGATGCTGCGAATGAGGCCAAGACCCGGTTCCTGGCGACCATGAGCCATGAGATCCGCACGCCGCTGTATGGCGTGCTCGGCACCCTGGAATTGCTCGCGCGCACCGACCTCAACAGCCAGCAGCGCGGCTACCTGAACGCTATCGAAGGCTCTTCGGCGAATTTGCTGCAAATGATCTGCGACGTGCTAGATGTATCGAAAATCGAGGCGGGGCAACTGTCCCTCGAATTCAGTACGTTTTCGCCGATCGAGTTGGTGCAGGAGGTGATCCAAGGCTACGCTGGCGCCGCCCAAAGCAAGGGCCTACAGTTGTTCGCCTGCCTTGACCCGCAGTTGCCCGACCGTGTGCGTGGCGATGTCACGCGTATCCGCCAGATCCTGAATAACTTGCTCAATAACGCGCTCAAGTTCACTGAGAGCGGCCGGATTGTGTTGCGCCTGCGCCTGGAAAGCCGTGAAGGCGAGCGCGCGATGTTGCAGTGGCAGGTAGTCGATACGGGCAAGGGTATTGCCGAGGAAGATCAGCAGTACCTGTTCGAGCCGTTCTTCCAGGTCAGCGGCAATGCCAACTTGGTCGCCGGCAGCGGCCTGGGCTTATCGATCTGCAAGCGCCTGATGCATTTAATGAACGGCACATTGCGCGTGGTCAGCGAGCCGGGTCTGGGCAGCAGTTTTTCCTTCACCTTGCCGCTGGAGCAAGTCATCGACGACGGCCAGGCCCCCTGGGCGCAGCCGCTGTTGGGCGAGCGCGTGTATGTGGTGTCGCCGGTGCGGGAGCTGGCGGAAAGTGTCGGCGGTTGGTTGCGCCGCTGGGGTGCACGGGTGCAGCTCGGTGCGCCGGAGTTCGCCGAGGCCGACCCCGGTACGGTGCTGGTCGAGCTGTATCCCTGCCCGACCGAACCCGGCCAGTTGTTGCATTGGTCCGGGCCACGGGTGATGGCCTCCCTCGATGAACATGGCGCGTACCCCTGGCAGATCAGCCTGAACAACTTGCAGGCGCTCAACCGTGCGGTCAGTGGCGCCCAAGGCGGAGAAGAATTGCTGACGCCGAGGATCAGCGAAAAACCAACCGAGTTCAACCTCAACCTACGCCTGCTGGTGGCCGAGGACAACCTTATCAACCAGTTGATCCTGCGCGACCAGCTGGAAGAACTCGGCTGCAGCGTCGTGCTGGCCTGCGATGGCATTGAAGCGCTGTCGCTGTGGGGCGACACCGCGTTCGACATGATACTCACCGACGTCAACATGCCGCGCATGAACGGTTACGAACTCACCGAACAACTGCGCGGCCTGGGCTGCTCGCTGCCGATCATCGGCGCCACCGCCAACGCGATGCTCGACGAGGCCGAGCGCTGCCTGAACGCCGGCATGGATCATTGATTGGTTAAACCGTTCACCCTGCGGGCACTCTATCAGTGCTTGCATCGCTATCAGAGGAGGGTGCTTTGAGCGCCTATCGTGTACTCATCGTAGAGGACCATCCCTTTCAGCATGAGTACCTGATTAACCTCTTCCAGGCCAGTGGCGGTTTTGACGTCGATGTGGTGTGGGATGGCGCCGCAGCTTTGCGGCGCCTGGCCCGCCAGCGCTACGACTTGTTGCTCAGTGACTTGATGATGCCGGGGATGGACGGGGTGCAATTGATCCAGCACCTGGCGCAGATGCAGACTCCGCCCACCCTGGCGCTGATGAGCGTGGCGTCACGGCGCATGCTGGCGGGCGCAGGGCAGGTGGCCGAGAACCTTGGGCTGACCGTCGCCGGGCTGATCTCCAAGCCACTGCGTGAACCTGAAGTGCTTATCCTGCGTGATTGCCTCGACAAACTCGCCGAGCAGGAGCGCACGCCGTGTTGTCATCGGGGCGTCAGCCATTCCCGCGAGAACCTGGTGCGTGCCCTGGCCAACGGCGAGATCCAGGCCTGGTTCCAGCCGAAAAAATCCCTGCACGACGGGCGCATCGTAGGCGCCGAAGCCCTGGCGCGCTGGGTTCACCCGGTGGAAGGGTTGTTGATGCCCTGCGCGTTTCTCGGTGATATAGAGCGTCTGGGCCTGGAGGCCCAGTTGCTCACTTGCATCCTCGGCCAAACCCTCAGCGCCCAGGCCCAGTGGGCGCAGCTGGGCTACCGGATGCCGGTGTCGATCAACTTGCCCACGCATTTGCTCGACCAGTGCGACCTGGTCGACCACCTGCTCGCCCAGGTGCAAAGCCGCGATGCTGAACCTCGGCAAATCACCTTCGAATTGATGGAAAGCTCTACCACACAGTTGACCAGTAACTACTACGCTGGAGCATGTCGCTTGCGCATGATGGGCTTCGGGTTGGCGATGGATGACTTCGGCAAGGGGTTTAGTTCCTATTACAACCTGGTGTCCACGCCGTTCAACGAGGTCAAGATCGACCGTTCACTGGTGCATGGCTGTGCCGAGAACGAGAGCCTGACTTCGGCCTTGCAGAGCATTGTCGAGCTGTGCCGCAAACTCGGCCTGACCGCCATTGCGGAGGGCGCCGAGACCCAGGCGGAGCTGGCGATATTGCGGCGTATTCGCTGCGATCAGGTACAGGGTTTCCTGATCTCCCAGGCTGTGGCAGCGGAAAAATTTAGTGCCTTATTGATACAGGATGGCCCTGCGCCAGCACTTATCTGAGCAGTCAGGGTCAGACAGTCAAGAAGCCCGAAGGAAGGGTCGCCCGATAGCCGGGCGTTATTGGCCAATGCCGGGATTAAGCATAGGCCCCACGTCCTGATTCAGGCTTCTGCGGTACTGACTATGAAACATGCAAGTCTGCGCCTGGATAAGCTGGCGCAAAGCTCTCAACGCCTGAACAAAGCCCTGTTGTTGCTCACCGGGCTCGCCCTGTTGCTTTCCAGCAGTTGCTACTGGGCAGTGTCGCGATTGCTCGACGCCGAACAGGATAAAATCGAGTTCCACTTCGCCCGTGTGATGGAGATCGTCCATGAGCACGAGGGGTTTCTGCGCAGCGTGGCCAGCGGCTACAACCGAAGTAACCCGCCGCCCCTGCCGGCGGTGCAGTCGACCTCGGTGGTGGAGGTGCAGCGCGAGGCTGGGCAGGTGCTGCTGCAGGCCAAGGGGTTTGCCTTGTCGCTGCCCTTTACGTTGTCCCACAACGAGACGTTTGCGGCGGACGACACGAGGCGGGCGCTGGCGTTTGGTGTGCAATTGACCGACTACTATGGCAGCTATTGGGCCGGTTCGTTTTACGCCTCGCCGCAGTTGTTCGTCCTCACCCCCAATAACGTTGCCAGCCTGGCCGTACCCGGTATCGGTGGGTTGCGTCATTACCAGCCGTTACTGCCTGAGCAGTACCACGAGATAGTGAGCCGCCTGTATCAGTTACAACAAAGTCAAAGTCTGTTGCTCAATGACAGCCGTGTGCGCTGGATGCCTGCACCGTTAAAGCTGTATCGCAACAGCCGCAACATCGTCGCCATGATCGGCCTCGACGTGTCCGCCGCCGTACTGCCGGCCAATCAGCCCCAAGCCCCGTTGACGCTGGCGGCGGTGGTAGATACGGCCCAGGTCGATGAATTCGAGCGGGTGCTGCAACGGTCGGTCTATAACCAGTTCACGCTGATTACGCCCCAGGGCGATATGCTGCTCGGCAACCTCGGCGATGAACACATGGCGCCACTGGGTTTGAGTTTCAATCGCCAGGGCTTGCGCTTCAAGATGCTCAGCGAGGGCGGCGAACACTGGACCGGTTTGTACGCGATCAGCTATCAGGATTTTCTGCGCTACGCCAAATGGCCGCTGCTCGGCCTGGGCCTGACGTTCTTGGCGGCCGTGCTACTGGGCGGGTGGATCAACCATTGGTACAAGACCCGCATCGTCATTCCGGCGCAGCGCGCGCAGGAACGGTTGTTCGAGAGCGAGGCGTTCAATCGCATCATGCTGCACAACGCCCCTGTGGGCTTGTGCGTGGTGCGCCGCAGCGATCATCAATTGCTCCTAGAAAACCAGCGCGCCGTGCAACTGTGCGGCACCGCACCGTTACTCGACGTGCTCAAAGCTAACGATGGCCGGGATACCCCTGGTGAGATGTGCCTGGCGGTAGAGGGGCGTTACTTGCAGGTCGTTGTGGCGGCAGCGCGCTACGAAGGCGAGGACGTGTTCCTCTGCGGCTGCAATGACATCACCCGGCATGTGGACGAAGCCCAGTTGCTAAACCTGGCGCGCCAGAAAGCCACCGAAGCCAACGAGGCCAAGACCGTGTTCCTGGCAACCATGAGCCATGAAATCCGCACCCCGTTGTACGGAGTGCTCGGTAACCTGGAACTGATGGCGCTGACCGACATGACTGAGCGACAGCGTCACTACCTGGAAATTATCCAGGGCTCGTCCACTGTACTGTTCCAGTTGATCAGCAACGTGCTGGATGTGTCGAAAATCGAGTCCGGGCAAATGGCCGTGGAATCGGCGTCGTTTAACCCGAGCCATTTGGTGGAAGAGTCGGTGCTGGCATTCAGCGCGACTGCGCGCAACAAAGGCTTGCAGATTGATGCCGAAATCGACCCACAGCTGCCGGCCCAACTGCTCGGTGATGCCGGGCGCATCCGGCAGATTCTGCATAATTTGCTGGGCAACGCGATCAAGTTTACCGATTCGGGGCGCGTGCGTTTGCGCCTGATTGTGCAACACCTGCTTGAGGATGAAGTGACCCTGCAGTGGCAGGTCACGGACACCGGCGTGGGCATTCCGGAAAAAGCTTTGGAGCAGTTGTTCAAGCCGTTTTATCAGGTGGCGAGCGGACAGGACGGCAACGGCGCTGGCTTGGGCTTGTCGATTTGCTTGCGTTTGAGTGAGCTGATGGGCGGCAGCATGCGCGTGGTCAGTGAGCCTGGGTTGGGCAGTAGTTTTTCACTGTTCATCACCTTGCCGGTGCACCCGGAAACGCTGGCCTTTGCTGCTCAACCGTTGATGCCGTTGTGCCTGGACGCACCGTGTTTGAACGTGCGCGTGCTGGTGGCCGAAGACAACCCGGTCAGCCAGGCCGTGCTGCAAGAGCAGCTCGAAGCCCTCGGCGCCCACCCGACCATGGCGCGGGACGGCGAGCATGCACTGCAGATATGGGGCTCGCAGCCGTTCGACCTGGTGATCACCGACATCAACATGCCGCGCCTCAATGGCTACGACCTGGCCCGCGCATTGCGTGAACAAGGTGTGCAAGTACCGATTATCGGCGTGACCGCCAATGCCTTGCGTGAGGAGGGCGAGCGCTGCCTGGCGGTGGGTATGAACGCGTGGGTGGTCAAGCCGCTGAGCCTGAGCATGCTGCGCCAGGCGTTAATGGCGCACTGTCGGCGGGCAACGGCCTTGGCGGTTCCTCAGCCGGAGCGGGACCGCCAAGGCTGGATCGAACTGTCGCCGGCCATGCGCCAATTGATGGCCGACACCTTGCTGGCCGATGTTCAGCAGATCGAGCAAGGCCTGGCGATCGGTGATTCAACCCTGGTCCGCCAGCGCTTGCATAGCCTTAACGGCGCGCTGGCCAGTGTGCGTGCAGGCGAACTGTCGAGCGCGTGTCAAGCATGGGAAAACACCCTGTACGACTTGCCGCTGGATACCCATGCGACCACGCAGATCCGGGGTGTGTGCACACGGCTGACGGCGGTGGCGCAGTGCTTGCTGGCAGAGTCGTAAACCTGATGAGTGCTCACTCCAAGGAAAATAACGAATGCGAGAAATGAACGTTGTGATCGCCGATGACCACCCGATTGTGCTGGTGGGCGTGCGCGAAATTGTGCAGCGTGATGCACTCTACAGCCTGGTGGGCGAGGCGCTCAGTTCTAGTCAACTGATCGAGCAACTGCACACGCACCGCCCGCAGGTGCTGATCACCGATTTCAACATGCCTGGCGATGACACTTATGGCGATGGCCTGAAGTTGATCGAGTACATCCTGCGCCACTTCCCCGAGACCCAGGTGCTGGTACTGACCATGATCTCCAACAGCCTGATCCTTTCGCGTTTGCAGGAGTTGGGCGTGGCGGGGGTTATTCAGAAGAACCACCTGCATGGCGAAATCGAAAAAGCCCTAGGCGCCATCAGTGCCCAGCGCAGTTACCGGGCGCCTGAACAGGTGTCCACCTCGGTAGTGGCTAACGCGTCGCAGGTTCAGGATCGGTTCCAGAGCCTGTCACCGCGCGAACTAGAGGTGGTGCGTTTGTTTGTCACCGGCATGAGCGTAAGCGACATTGCGCGGCAATTGAGCCGAAGCGTTAAGACCGTCAGCACACAGAAGATTTCGGCTATGCGCAAGCTGGATGTGGACAGTGATCAGGCGCTGCTGACCTATTGCATCGAGGCCCGGCAGTTTCAGTAGGGGGGTTAGCGGTACGTCATCTGCATCAACAGCGTTGCGCTGTAGCTGCCCGCTTCGGGCAGTTCGCCCACGGTCGCCGGCTTGACTCGTAGGGTCAGTTCCAATGGTTCTTTTTCCACCGTCCAGTTGCTGGTTTCTCCCAGACTGAAATCGGCCTTCGCGCTTTTATTCAACAGCCCCAGGTGCAGTCCCAGACCAGCGCGATTGGTGAGCAGGGTCTGGTTGTCAGCGCTGCCCAACCCCGCTGAAAACGTCAGGCTCACCTGGCTGTCAGCTTGGCAATCGAAGATCAGCGGTACGTCGGTAGCGGCGACGCTGTCATCGACTAACTGGTTGAGGTTGGCGTCACCCAGTTTCAACTGTTGCGAGGTGGGAAAACGTGGTGTGCAGGGCGGCGCGATCAGCTTGCCGCTGACATCGATCTTCGCCTCATCTGCCGGTTGCGCAACCGCCGTGCCGGTCACCGCCAGCAGTATCCAGATAAGCACTTTCATAGGTAGTTGATGGTCATGACGATCGACGAGGTGAACGCGCCCGGCGTCAGGGTGCCTTGTGCGATCAGCTTCGCCTTGAGGCTGATGTCGACGTTGCCGCTCAGGTTGCTGTAGGCCTTGGCGGTGCCTTTAAGGTTGGCCACCGTATTGTCTGCCCACAACAGCGAAACGCCGAGGTTGTCGACCGTGGTCTTGGCCACCGTGTCGGTGTGCGTGCCTTTGCTGGAAGCGAAGCTTACGTTCAGCGATGAGCCAGCCGGGCAGGTCATTTTCACGGGAACCGCTACGGTATCGGTGGTGGCGACCTGGTCGGTGCGCACATTACCGAATGCTGCCGTGAGGGAGGTGCCAGAAGTCAGTACGCAGGGCGGTCGGGTGAGGGTGCCGCTTACGGTGATATTCACGGTGTCGGCGGCCTGGGCGGCAGTGCCGAGCAGTACCAGGGCGAGCAATGACGTTTTCATGATGGCCTCATTGGTAATCAATGGTCAGGGTGTATTGGCTACGGAATGCGCCGGCGGGAGATTTCCCGGCTTCCAGCACCGGCTGGAAACTCAAACCGATGCTGTTGGGGCCTGCCTTCAGATACTTGTAGGCAAAGCTATTGAAACCTACCTTATCCATGTTGCTGCTCCAAAAAGCCTGCATGTTCAAGCCCGGCAGTGTGGTGTGCGACAAGCCAGTGGCGTTGACTGCAGCCTGGGTCGGTGTCAACGAAATGGCGGCGCGGACGTCGGACTGGCAGTTGACTGAAATAGTGGTGTTTTGATATGCGGTGTTGAGGTTGGCGGTGCTGATGCTACCGAAGTTCAGGTTCACTGTTTTCGACGAACTCACGCTGCAACCGACGGCGGCGACGTTGTAGATGAACGTGGTCATGTGGATCCACTCCGCGTAATTCGGATAACCAATAGCGGTCACGCCCAACATTACTTGCGCTCTACGTATGCCAGGCGTGCTAGGGGCGGTGCCGCCTATGTAGTAGGTGTAAGAGACTTTGCCGCCGACGGGAATCCACGCACAACGTCCGCCCAGGCAGTCCCCCCCGTAATTACCCAGCGGTAGCGTAGACATGTAGGTATTTGAGTACGGGTCCAAGCCATATAGGCGGGCGGGGTTGCTCCCGCTGATGTTGGTGATTTGCAGAGTTGGATAGGCTCCTCCGGGGAATGGTCGTTTTGCCGTGCAGGTACCGCTGAACGGCACTTTCATCTCGGCGCCAGCTGCAAATGTGTAACCGCTTAAATTGCTACCTGAGACATTGCAATCCCAGCTGCCATCGATCAAAGCCTGGGCGTCCAGCGGCAACATCCAACCCAGCACCAGCAGGGTTAAGCACTTGCTCCAGCAAGCGGCGAGGTGATTTTTAAGGTTCATGACTTACGAATCCTTGGCACCCGACCCACCGGCCGCGCGCTCACATTGAATGTTCAGTTGTGTAATCCCACCCTCGGCAGGCCCTTTATCGTCCAGTTTCAATTCGCGGCTGCACCACGGCTGGTTAT
>NZ_JAAOWU010000015.1 GCF_013778505.1 Pseudomonas sivasensis
AGGCCATGGCCCGTATGCGTAACGCCCTGGACGAAATCGTGGTTGATGGCATCAAGACCAACATCCCGCTGCATCGGGACCTGGTTCGTGATGAAGGCTTCTGCGAAGGTGGTGTGAACATTCACTACCTGGAACACAAACTGGCCAACCAGTAAGTGCTCCACCCAACAAAACCGCCTTCGGGCGGTTTTGTTGTTTCTGCACACCTGTTTTCCAGGATGCACACAGTCCAAATGTGGGAGGGGGCTTGCTCCCGATAGCGGTGGATCAGTTACAGATACTGAGGCTGGCACACTGCAATCGGGAGCAAGCCCCCTCCCACATTTGGTCCGCATTCACTCAGTAATGTCGTCTTATGCTGTTCGCTCGCGTAAACTTGCGCGCTTTCGCGACCTCGCTCGTCGCACACTCATTTTTTCAAAGGTGCCCGCCATGCCTTGGCTGCAAGTCCGTCTCGCCATCAGCCCAGAACAAGCCGAAACCTATGAAGACGCTTTCCTCGAAGTGGGCGCCGTCTCGGTGACCTTCATGGACGCCGAAGACCAACCGATCTTCGAACCGGAACTCAACACCACCCCGCTGTGGTCCCACACTCACCTGCTGGCCCTGTTCGAAGACGGCACCGATGCCGCCGCCGTGCTGGCCCATATGGAACTGCTCACCGGCGGCCCGCTGCCTGAGCATCACAGCGAAGTGATCGAAGACCAAGACTGGGAGCGCAGCTGGATGGATAACTTCCAGCCGATGCGTTTCGGTCAGCGTCTGTGGATCGTGCCGAGCTGGCATGCCGCCCCAGAGCCTGACGCGGTCAACCTGCTGCTCGACCCCGGCCTAGCGTTCGGCACCGGCACCCACCCCACCACCGCACTGTGCCTGGAATGGCTCGACGGCCAGGACCTGACGGACAGCAACGTGCTGGACTTCGGCTGCGGCTCGGGGATCCTGGCGATTGCCGCCCTGCTGCTGGGCGCAAAGGAAGCCGTGGGCACCGACATCGACGTGCAGGCTCTGGAAGCCTCCCGCGATAACGCCGGGCGCAACAACATTCCTGAAGGCAAATTCCCGCTCTACCTGCCTGAAGACCTGCCCCAGGTGCAGGCCGATGTGCTGGTGGCGAATATCCTCGCCGGGCCGCTGGTTTCCCTGGCACCGCAACTGTCGAGCCTAGTTAAGCCGGGTGGGCGTCTGGCGCTGTCGGGCATCCTTGCCGAGCAAGGCGAAGATGTCGCTGCCGCCTATGCCCAGGATTTCGAGCTGGATCCGATCGCTAACCGCGATGGCTGGGTACGCATCAGCGGGCGTCGGCGCTAGAATGAGCGCTTGCCTGAATCGGATGGCCGCATGACCGACAGTTTCGTCACCCAGTGCCCGCATTGCCAAACACGCTTTCGCGTCAACCACGCTCAATTGAGCGTGGCCCGTGGCGTTGTGCGCTGCGGCTCGTGCCTGCAAGTGTTCAACGCGGCTCGCCAGTTGCTGGAGCAGCGCGCCCATGCGCCGGAGCCTGAACAACCGGTGATCGCGCTGCCCCCTGAGGCACCGCGCGCCATCAGCCAAAAGCAATGGACCGCCGAAGAGCTGGACCTCGACAACCTGGACCTGGACGAAGAACTGGCCAAGCTGGAGCGCCGCGAGATTCAGCACACGCTGCCCGTGGGCGCGGAGCGTCGCCAACCGGGTGCCGAGCGCAGGCAGAAAGAAGACGCCCTTAGCGCCAGCCGCGAGACCGTCAAGGCCGAAGAAGAAAAATGGGCCGCCAGCCTGTTCAGCGAGCCGCCTGAAGAGCGCACCAACGTCTCGGAAGACGAACCGGAATCGACCAAAGTCCCAGCAACCAAGCAGCGCACCGAACCGTCCATGTCGCATCACATCGACACTATCGACGACGAAACGCCGTTGCGCGCTTCGCCCGATGATGACGACATCGACCCACCGTTCACCCCGCTCACCCAGTCAGCGGACGAACCGGAACCCGAAGAGCGTCCCCAGTTTCGCCGCAAACGCCCACGCCCCGAGGCCGGCGTTCACGACGACCTGCTTCAGGACCTCGAAGACGATCCGCTGCACCTGTATGCACAAAAACGCCCGCAGGGCTTGGGCCGCCGCCTGATCTGGATGCTGCTGGTGCTGATCGCCGCGGCCGGTCTGGCAGGCCAGTACATTGCCTACCAATTCGACGACCTGGCCCGCCAGGACGCTTACCGCCCATGGTTCCAGCAACTGTGCCCCACACTGGGCTGCACGGTGCCGTCACGGGTCGATATCGCCCATATTAAGAGCAGCAACCTGGTGGTGCGCAGCCACCCGGAATTCGCAGGAGCGCTGGTAGTGGATGCAATCATCTATAACCGCGCGACGTTCTCCCAGCCGTTTCCGCTGCTGGAGCTGCGTTTTGCCGACCTCAATGGCAGCCTGATTGCCAGTCGTCGCTTCAAACCCGCCGAATACCTCAGCGGCGAGTTGGCCGGTGTTAGCGAAATGCCATCTCAGACCCCGATCCATATCTCCTTGGACATCCTTGATCCGGGCAACAAAGCCGTGAATTACAGCCTGAGCTTCCACTCACCCGAGTGAGGCGACCCATGCGCCGAAGCTTGACGGTGGATTATTGACTCGGCGCCGCGCATCCAAACCGGTGGCGATAAAGAAATAACTGTTCAGATTTTATCCAATCCAGCCTTTATCCAGTCATCGAGAGCGGGTATCATGCCAACCCTTTTTCGAACTCTAATGATCCGGCCCCACAACAGGGAAGTCCTATGTCGGCGGTACGCATCGGCCCATATACATTGCAGAACGGCTTGATCCTCGCCCCAATGGCGGGCGTCACCGACCAGCCCTTTCGTCAGCTGTGCAAGCGTTTGGGCGCGGGTCTTGTAGTCTCGGAAATGGTCACCAGCGACATGAGCTTGTGGAACACCCGCAAATCGCGGATGCGCATGATCCACGAAGGTGATCCCGAGCCCCGCTCGGTACAGATCGCCGGCGGTGATGCGCAAATGCTGGCGGATGCGGCCCGAGCCAATGTGGAGTTGGGCGCACAGATTATCGACATCAACATGGGCTGCCCGGCCAAGAAGGTCTGCAACAAGGCCGCCGGTTCCGCACTATTGAAAGATGAGCAGTTGGTTGCCGAGATCCTGCAGGCCGTTGTCGCCGCAGTGGATGTGCCGGTAACCCTGAAGATTCGTACCGGCTGGGACCGGGACAACAAAAACGGCCTGACGGTGGCGAAGATCGCCGAACAGGCAGGCATTACAGCGCTGGCAGTGCATGGCCGCACACGCGCCGATCTATACACCGGTGAAGCCGAGTACGACACCATCGCCGCAATCAAGCAGGCAGTGTCGATGCCCGTGTTTGCCAATGGCGACATCGACTCAGCCGAAAAAGCCCGGCGCGTGCTGCACGCCACCGGTGCCGATGGTTTGTTGATTGGCCGGGCCGCCCAGGGGCGTCCATGGATTTTTCGTGAGATCGAACATTTTCTGCGCACCGGTGAAGTCTTGCCTGCGCCGGAGTTGGTCGAGGTGGAACGTATTCTGCTTGAGCATCTGGCTGCACTTCACACCTTCTATGGAGACGTGATGGGCGTGCGCATTGCTCGCAAGCATGTGGGTTGGTATCTCGCAACCCTGCCGGGCGCCAGGGAGTTTCGCGCCGGGTTCAATCGTTTGGATGAAACGCAAGCACAGGTCACCGCCGTTCGTGAGTTTTTTGCCGAGCGAGACAAGAGCCTGAGAGCAGGGGACGGAGAAGGGGTGGCCGCATGACGATGATGACCGAGACTTTAGTGAGTGGAACAACACCCGTGAGCGACAACGTCAATTTGAAACAGCACCTCAACACGCCGAGCGAAGAAGGCCAGACCCTTCGCGGGAGTGTCGAGAAGGCGCTGCATAATTATTTCGCCCACCTTGAGGGCGCTTCCGTCACGGACGTGTACAACCTGGTGCTCTCCGAAGTCGAGGCGCCCTTGCTCGAATGCGTGATGAACTACGTCAAGGGCAACCAGACCAAAGCCAGTGAGCTGCTGGGCCTCAACCGTGGCACCCTGCGTAAAAAGCTCAAACAATACGATTTGCTGTAAGCATTCAATCCAACCAGAAAGGCGCCCGCGTAAAACCGGTCGCCTTTTTTGCTGACTCCTTTGCTTTTGATGGAAATTGAAATGACCGACCAGACTACCCGCCTGCCGATCCGCCGCGCCTTGATCAGTGTCTCCGACAAGACCGGGATCCTCGAATTTGCCCGGGAGCTGGAAGCCCTGGGCGTGGAAATCCTCTCCACAGGCGGGACCTTCAAACTGCTGCAGGACAACGGCGTGGCCGCAGTAGAAGTCGCGGACTACACCGGTTTCGCAGAAATGATGGACGGTCGGGTCAAGACCCTGCATCCGAAAATCCACGGCGGCATCCTCGGCCGTCGCGGCATCGACGACGCCATCATGACCGAGCACGGCATCAAGCCGATTGACCTGGTAGCGGTTAACCTCTACCCGTTCGAAGCCACCATCAACAAGCCAGGCTGCGACCTGCCGACCGCCATCGAGAACATCGATATCGGCGGCCCGACCATGGTTCGTTCGGCAGCCAAGAACCACAAAGACGTGGCCATCGTGGTGAACGCCGGTGACTACGCCCAAGTACTGGAAAGCCTGAAAGCCGGCGGCCTGACCTACGCCCAGCGCTTCGACCTGATGCTCAAGGCGTTCGAACACACCGCCGCCTACGACGGCATGATCGCCAACTACATGGGCACCGTGAACCAGGCCGCCGAGACCTTGAGCACAGAAGGCCGCAGCCAGTTCCCGCGCACCTTCAACAGCCAGTTCATCAAGGCCCAGGAAATGCGCTACGGCGAGAACCCGCACCAGAGCGCGGCGTTCTACGTGGAAGCCAAACCTGCCGAAGTGGGTATCGCCACTGCGACCCAACTGCAAGGCAAAGAACTGTCCTACAACAACGTGGCCGACACCGACGCCGCGCTGGAATGCGTGAAGAGCTTCGTCAAGCCGGCCTGCGTGATCGTCAAGCACGCCAACCCATGTGGCGTGGCCGTGAGCCCGGACGCGGAAGGCGGCATCCGCCAGGCGTACGAACTGGCCTACGCCACCGACACCGAGTCGGCGTTCGGCGGCATCATTGCCTTCAACCGTGAACTGGACGCCGAGACCGCCAAGGCCATCGTCGAGCGTCAGTTCGTTGAAGTCATCATCGCCCCTTCCGTCAGCGAAGAAGCCCGCGCCATTGTGGCTGCCAAAGCTAACGTGCGTCTGTTGGCCTGCGGTGAGTGGTCGGCTGACCGCGCCGCAGCCTGGGACTACAAGCGCGTCAATGGCGGCTTGCTGGTACAGAGCCGCGACATCGGCATGATCGGCAGCGAAGACCTGAAAGTGGTGACCAAGCGCGCCCCTACCGAGCAAGAGATCAACGACCTGATCTTCGCCTGGAAAGTCGCCAAATACGTTAAATCCAACGCCATCGTCTACGCCAAGAACCGTCAGACCATCGGTGTCGGCGCTGGCCAGATGAGCCGCGTGAACTCGGCGCGTATCGCCGCGATCAAGGCTGAGCACGCTGGTTTGCAGGTTGTAGGTTCGGTGATGGCATCCGATGCGTTCTTCCCGTTCCGTGACGGCTTGGACAATGCAGCCAAGGCCGGCGTAACCGCCGTTATCCAACCGGGCGGATCGATGCGCGACGCAGAGGTTATCGCCGCTGCTGATGAAGCTGGCATCGCCATGGTCTTCACCGGCATGCGCCACTTCCGTCACTAAACACCACTGCTTTCCTACTGTAGGAGCGAGCGGGACGCCTAGTTCTTGCTCGCGAAAAGCCCGAGAACGCCACGGGGAGTCAGATGCCCCCCGTTATCGTTGACGATCTTCGCGAGCAAGAACTAAGCGTCACCCTCGCTCCTACAGAAAGCACAGCGTTTCACAGAGGTTTTTGAAATGAATGTTTTGATCATTGGCAGCGGTGGCCGTGAACACGCCCTGGCCTGGAAAGTTGCCCAGGACCCACGTGTCCAGAAAGTTTTCGTAGCACCCGGCAACGCCGGTACCGCCATTGAAGCCAAGTGCGAAAACGTCGCCATCGACGTGCTAGCCCTTGAGCAACTGGCCGACTTCGCCGAGAAAAACGTCTCCCTGACCATCGTCGGTCCGGAAGTCCCTCTGGTCGCCGGTGTTGTGGACCTGTTCCGCAGCCGTGGCCTGGACTGCTTCGGCCCTACCGCTGGCGCTGCCCAGTTGGAAGGTTCCAAAGCCTTCACCAAGGATTTCCTGGCACGCCACAAAATCCCGACCGCCGACTACCAGAACTTCACCGAGATCGAGCCGGCCCTGGCTTACCTGCGTGAAAAAGGTGCGCCAATCGTGATCAAGGCCGATGGCCTGGCCGCCGGTAAAGGCGTGATTGTCGCCATGACCCTGCAGGAAGCCGAAGACGCCGTGCGCGACATGCTCGCCGGTAATGCCTTTGGTGACGCCGGTTCGCGCGTTGTCATCGAGGAATTCCTTGATGGCGAAGAAGCCAGCTTTATCGTGATGGTCGATGGCAAGAACGTACTGCCGATGGCCACCAGCCAGGATCACAAGCGCGTCGGCGACGGCGACAGCGGTCCGAACACCGGCGGCATGGGCGCCTACTCCCCTGCCCCGGTGGTCACCAGCGAAGTGCATCAACGCGTGATGGACTTGGTGATCTGGCCGACCGTGCGTGGCATGGCCGATGAAGGCAATGTCTACACCGGTTTCCTCTACGCCGGTCTGATGATCGACAAGGCCGGTAACCCGAAAGTCATCGAGTTCAACTGCCGCTTCGGCGATCCGGAAACCCAACCGGTGATGCTGCGCCTGCAATCGAGCCTGGTGCTGCTGGTGGAAGCCGCCCTGGCTCAAGCCCTGGACAAGGTTGAAGCACAATGGGATCCACGCCCGAGCGTTGGCATTGTGCTGGCGGCCGGCGGTTACCCTGCCGACTACGCCAAGGGCGATATGATTGAAGGCCTCGACGCTGCCGCTTTGCTGGAAGGCAAGGTGTTCCATGCGGGCACCGCGCTCAAGGATGGCAAGGTTGTGACCGCCGGTGGCCGTGTACTGTGCGCCACGGCAATGGGTGCCAGTGTCGACGCTGCGCAGCAACAGGCTTATGCACTGGCCAAGAAGATCGACTGGAAAGGTTGCTTCTATCGCACGGACATCGGCTACCGCGCCATTGCCCGCGAGCGTGGCGAAACCCAGTAACACTAGCTATCCGTTCGGTTAGGCAAGGGCCCAAGGCCCTTGCCGTATAAGGCTGCCCCGCGCATAGTTAACCGTGCATCAACCTACGAAGGGATTTCGCCGTGCGCTGGCTCAGGATCGCCATAGGTTTCACTGTCAGTCTGCTGACGCTGCTCTGCTTGCTCCCGGCCCAGGCCGCCGCGCAAGGCAGTGGCTGGGTAGTATTGCTTGATGAACAGGCCGACCTGCAACTGAGCGACATCCGTTCGCCCCGCTACACCAATCAATTCAGCCCCATCGAACTGGACCGCGTTACTGCTGCGCAGCCGGACGGTGCGTTGTGGGTGCGGTTCAAGCTGCAACCCGGCAAGCACGAACAAGTGCTGCGGATATTCGCTCCGGACCTGTCGCACCTGAGCCTCTACGTGCTGGACGGCGACACACTGGTCGAGCAACAAAGCACCGGCACCCGCCAGCCCCAGTCGGAACGCCCGTTACCCAGCAGCGACTTCATGCTACCGATGCCCCAAAGCCAGAAACCTCTTGAGGTCTACCTGCGTCTGGTGTCGGAACACGAACTTCGCCCCTATATCACCCTGGAACCGGCCGTGCTGGTCGCCGCCGACCAGACCCAGACGCTGATCTACGGCCTGCTGTTCGGCTGTCTGTTGATGCTGATCCTGCACAACCTCACACGCTTCGCTTACCACCGCTCGCGCAGCAGTCTATGGCTGGCAGCATCCGAACTGTTGTTGATGCTCAGCCTGGCGCTGCTGCTCAACCTGGTGGGCCCATGGCTGCCGAATTGGCACGGGATTCAGACCCCTGGCGCCTACCTGGCCCTGCTGCTGACCGCACCGTGCGGGCTGATGTTCGCCTATCGTTTCTTCATGCCCCTGGGTCCACACCCGCTGAACAAATTGTTGATGGCCGATATCCTGTTTATCGTGCTGTGTGGCCTGCTGTTGTTGTTCGTCAACACCCTGCCGCTGAACATCATGACCTACGCGCTGGTGGCGCTGGCGGGCCTGAGCATGCTGTTTGTCTCGTCATATCACTGGCAGAAAGGCTACCGCCCGGCACGCTTGTTCGTAGCCGGCATGGTGGTGTTCAACATCGGCACGCTGATTATCCTCCCCGCGTTGCTGGGTCTGACGATGGTGTCGCCCCAGGGGTTGATCATCACGCTGCTGGCGTTCATCTGCCTCAGCGGTCTGTTGATGAGCCTGGCCATGGGCGAGCGCCAGCGCGCGATTGTTGAGGCTCGCTTCAGCCTCAGTCGCGACCTGGCCGCCAGCAACGCCGAGATTGCCGCCAAGGCCGAGTTCCTGGCCAAGATCAGCCACGAAATCCGTACCCCCATGAACGGCGTGCTGGGCATGACCGAGTTGCTGCTGGGCACGCCGTTGTCGGTGAAGCAGCGCGACTACGTGCAGACCATCCACAGCGCCGGCAACGAGTTGCTCACACTGATCAACGAAATCCTCGATATCTCCAAGCTCGAATCCGGCCAGATCGAGTTGGATGACGTGCAGTTCGATCTCAATGCCCTGATTGATGACTGCCTGAGCATCTTCCGCGCCAAGGCCGAGCAGCAGAATGTCGAGTTGATCAGCTTTATCCAGCCCCAAGTGCCGCGCGTCATCAGCGGTGACCCCACACGCCTGCGCCAGGCGCTGCTGAGCCTGCTGGAAAACGCCCTGCACAAGACCGATGAAGGCGAAGTGCTGATCGTCGTTGCCCTGGACGACCGCAGCACCAAGCCACGCCTGCGCATTGCCGTGCAGGACAGCGGCCTGCCGATGGAGGCCGCCGAGCGCGACGCGCTGCTGCACAGCGAACTGCACAGCAAGAACTTCCTCTCGGCCACTCGCCTGAGCGGCCACTTGGGCCTGGTGATCGCACGCCAACTGATCATGCTGATGAACGGCGAGTTCGGCATCAAGAGTGGCAGCCATCAAGGCAGCACATTGTGGCTGACCCTGCCGCTGGACCCGGAACGCCTGGAACACCCTACCTCCGACCTCGATGGCCCGCTCAAGGGCGCGCGCGTGTTGGTGGTGGACGACAACGACACCTGCCGCAAAGTGCTGGTGCAGCAGTGCACGGCCTGGGGCCTGAACGTCAGCGCGGTGCCATCGGGCAAGGAAGCCCTGGCATTGCTGCGCACCAAGGCGCACCTGCGTGATTACTTCGACGTGGTGCTGCTGGACCAGAACATGCCCGGCATGACCGGCATGCAACTGGCGGCGAAGATCAAGGAAGACCCGAGCCTGAATCACGACATTCTGCTGATTATGCTCACCGGCATCAGCAACGCGCCAAGCAAGGTCATCGCGCGCAACTGTGGGATCAAACGCATCCTCGCCAAGCCGGTCGCCGGCTACACGCTCAAGACCACCCTGGCCGATGAACTGACTCAACGCAGCAAAGGCGGCGTGCAGCCTCGCCCAGTGTTGAACGCCCCGGCTGCGGTGATCGTACCGAGCGATTTCAAAATCCTGGTGGCCGAAGACAACAGCATCTCAACCAAAGTGATTCGCGGCATGCTCGGCAAACTCAACCTCAACCCGGACACCGCCAGCAACGGCGAAGAAGCGCTGGAAGCGATGAAGGCCCAGCGCTACGACCTGGTGTTGATGGACTGTGAAATGCCGGTCCTCGATGGCTTCTCGGCCACCCAGCAGCTGCGTGCGTGGGAAGTCAGCCACCAGCGCATTCGCACACCGGTAGTGGCGCTCACGGCGCATATCCTCTCGGAACACAAAGAACGCGCACGCCAGGCAGGGATGGATGGGCATATGGCCAAGCCGGTGGAATTGTCGCAGCTGCGTGAGCTGGTGGAGTTTTGGGTGGCACAGCGTCAGCAGCGGGCGGAACACAGCACGGTTTCATGATCTGGAATGCAATGCCAATGTAGGTGGGGGCTTGCCCCCGATGGCGGTGGTTCAGTGACAGGTAATCTGACTGTTACACCGCCATCGGGAGCAAGCCCCCTCCCACATTTGAAGCCTATCGCCTGATAGACTCTCCCCCACTTTTCCTGCCGCGAGCCACTCCCCATGCTCCACGTGTTATTCAGCGTCTACCTGAAAATGCTGGTGCTCTACAGCCCGTTCTTCGTGCTGTCCTGCTTTATCAGCCTGACCCGTGGCTACTCCAGCAAAGAGCGCCGACGCCTGGCCTGGAAAGTGGCGCTGGCGACCCTGGTGTCGAGCGTATTGCTCTATCTGTTCGGCCGGGTGATTTTCAGTGTGTTCGGCATCACCGTGGATGCGTTTCGCATCGGTGCCGGCAGTGTGTTGTTTATTTCGGCCCTGGGCATGGCCCAAGGCAAGTCAGCGGTGCAGACCGACAACGTGCAGCAGGACGTGACCATCGTGCCGCTGACCATTCCCCTCACCGTCGGCCCCGGCACTATCGGTGCGTTGCTGGTGATGGGCGTCAGCCAGCCCCATTGGGATGACAAGATCACTGCCATCCTCAGCATCGCCCTGGCCAGCTTCACCGTTGGCGTGGTGCTGTACCTGTCCAACCGTATTGAACGCATTCTCGGTGACCAGGGCTTGCAGATTGTCAGCCGGTTGATGGGGTTGTTCGTGTGCGCCCTCGCCGCGCAAATTATCTTTACCGGCGTGCGTGGTTATCTGGTGCCCTAAATCCGGTACTTGGCAATTGCCAACTGCACTTTGTCGCCCGCACTCTCGCGCATCAATTGGATGGTTTTTTCGTTGACCACCGAGGTATTCAGCACCAAGCAGGTTTGCCCGCTGAAGGCCTCGACCGAGGAGCTGTCCCATTCAAGGAACGGCAACCCCACCTGCTTACTCACGCTCTGAGTGCTGTAAGTCACCAGCACCATTGTCAATTCGCCGTCCGCTTCTACGCAGGACGCCAGGCCGAAATCACCGCCCTGGTGCATCGTACTGTTGCGTTTGAACAGCTCAAAGGACGCCGGTTGTTGCTTCATGGCCTCCAACGCATCGGCCGCCAGTTTAGGCAGCGCCGTGATCAATGGTCCCGAAACCGACATCGATGCCAGCATCGTGGCGATGATATTCAGGGCCGCCAACTGCACCGACAAACCCTTGCCCGAATGTGAGACCCGCTCGAAACGGCTGCGCACCGGCAGCCAACCCAGGCTGATCATCACCTTGATAAATTCGTCGTACCAGGCCTCGGTACCTCGGTGAATCTTCAATACATCGCTGACGTAGCTGCTGGCCAACAAATAGCTTTTGCGGATGTATTCCCGGCTCAGGCCGGACAGCCCCTCGGCAAACGACATGACGCTGTTGTTCACCACGGCAGCGTTGCAATCATCCTCGGCATTGATCGCCAGGGACGGCTGCTTGCCCGGCGCACCCGGCAGTTTGTAGGCGGCGATCAACTTGCGCCTTTTCGTACTGTTGATCCTTTTGTGTTGTCGCTCCATTTCAGTTCTCCACAAGCACCCCACATGGGGCTTGCTTGAACACTAGTCCAGGGGGCGATGGGCTTTCCAGACGACAAACATCCCTTGGCCAGACACGCCAACCAACCCACCCCAGCAATCACGCGGTGGCCCCGTGAGCGCTCGGTTTTTCCTCGTGTAAAAAAGAAAAAGCCCCGAACAACAGCAGAACAATCACTGCGTCATTCGGAGCTTTCCAGCAGCCAAAAGGCCGTTTCAGGAGACGGGTTTTTCGCCGTACCAGCGAGGCGTATATACCCACTCACCACCACTGGCACGGGGGAATGTGCAGGTGGTGGACGAGCCGATCAGCACCATGGTGCGCATGTCCACTTGGTCAGGCGTGAGTTGCCCAAGGGTGGTGACACGCAATGTCTGGCCCGGCCGGCCGATATCGCGGCCCAGCACCACCGGTGTTTGCGGCGTACGGTGCAGCGCGACGATTTCCAGGGCGCGGCCCAACTGCCACGGGCGTGACCGCGAGATCGGGTTATAGAACGCCAGGGCCAGGTCGGCCTGGGAAGCCAGATCCAGGCGTTTCTCGATGATCGACCACGGCTTGAGGTTGTCCGACAGCGACATGACGCAGAAATCATGGCCCAACGGCGCACCCGCCTGAGCTGCGGTGGCCAGAGAGGCCGAGACACCGGGCAGGATTTCCAGGTCGACCTGATGCCAGGCAGGGTCGCTGGACTCGTGCAACGCCTCGATCACCGCCGCCGCCATGGCGAACACGCCAGGGTCACCGGACGACACCACCACCACCGAACGCCCTTGGGCGGCCAGCTCGAAGGCATGGCGCGCGCGCTGCATTTCTTCGCGATTGTCGGTGCAGTGCTGAACCTGATCGGCGCGAAATGGCCCGGCCATGCGCACGTAGGTTTCATAGCCCAGCACATCGGTGCAACGTGCCAGTTCGGCTTTCACCGCCGGCACCATCAATTCGGCGGCGCCGGGGCCCAGGCCGATCACGGCAAGGCGGCCACGCGGGCGGCCAACGCGCGGCAGGTCTAACGGCTGCTCGGCAACGTCAATCACGATGTCGGCATCCTGGATAACCCTGGTGAAACGCAACGGCACTCCCAATGCCGATGCGGCTTCATGCAGCGACGCCTCGGCCATCTGCGTGTCGCTGGCCAGCAGGCACGCCAGGGATTGCACGGCGATGCCGGCATCATGCAAAGCCCCTCGCACTCGCGCAGCCAAATCCGCACCCGGCTTGCAGGTGACAGATACCGTCTTCGGATAGATCAGCAATTCATTGGCCGCCGGCACGCGCTCGGCAGTGCCCACGTGAATCGCCAAACGGGCTTGCTGGTCTTGCGGCAAATTCGCTTGATCCAGCCACGGCGCCGCGCCTTCGATACGCACGCGTTCGCCGGCCAGCAGGTCGGACACGAAGCGCTTGCCCAGCTCCAGATCCGCCAGTTCATAACCCGCAGGCGGGTTGAGCAAACAAGTGCCGAAACGCAGCTCGCCACTGGTGGTGATCGCAGCCGCCACGTTGAGTGCGGCCGCGATGTCCCGCGCCATCACGTTCACACCGCCCAGGCCACCGAGCAACGGCACCACGGCGCTGCCATCTTCCGCCACGGCCAGCACGGCAGGTTCTTCGCCTTTTTCCAGCAGCAGCGGCGCCAGGGTGCGGATCACGATACCGGCGGCGCACAGGGCAATCAGCGGCGTGCCTTGCTGATACAACTGACGCAAGGTGGCGCCGAATTCGCTATAAGCCTGGTCCGCACCTTCAACCCGTCCGGCCAAGCCGTGGATCACTGCGCCGGGGTACACCTGCTGGATCTTGCGCGCGGTCGCCAGGCTGCCCTGGCCGAGGATGACAATTGCCGGATTTATCACCCTTGCCACCGTTCACCGGGCACGATGATCAGCGAGAAGTACGGTGAGGACGACGGGTCAACCTGATCCAGTGGCACGATCTTCTGGTTGGCCATGGTGGCGCGCTCCACATACAACGCGCGCTCGGCCAGGCCGAGTTCTTCCAACACTTGGCGCACCTTGGGGAAGTTGCGGCCCAGTTTCATGATCACCGCCGCGTCGGCATCCGCCAGGCGGCGCTTGAGGTCTTCATGGGGCAGCACACCCGAGAGCACCGACAGGCTCTGGTTGCGGTACACCAACGGCGCGCCCAGCACGGACGCGCCACCGAGCATCGAGCACACCCCCGGAATGACCTGCGCTTCGTAGCGCTCGGCCAAACGGTCGTGCAGGTACATGTAGGAGCCGTAGAAGAACGGATCGCCTTCGCAGATCACCGCCACATCGCGGCCGGCGTCCAGGTGCGCGGCCACGTCGATGCTGGCGGTGTCGTAGAAATCGCTGATCACTTGCTCGTAGGACAGCGGCGCCGGCAGTGCCTCGGTGGTCACCGGGTACACCAGCGGCATCAGGGTCTGTTGCGGCACCAAGTGGTCCTCGATGATGCCGAACGCGTTGCCCTTCTTGCCCTTGGCGACGAAGTACGCCACCACTGGCGATTCACGCAGCAGGCGCAGGGCCTTGAGGGTGATCAGCTCCGGGTCGCCGGGGCCGACGCCCAGACCGATCAAACGTCCGCGTGCCTGCATTATTCGACCTCCGTGGCGAGTGCATTGACCGCCGCAGCGGCCATGGCGCTGCCGCCCAGGCGGCCTTGCATGATCACGAACGGCACACCACGGCTGTCAGCGGCCAGCATCGCCTTGGATTCGGCAGCACCGACAAAACCCACGGGGAAACCGAGGATCAACGCCGGTTTCGGTGCGCCGGCGTCGAGCATTTCCAGCAGGTAGAACAACGCGGTCGGCGCGTTGCCGATCACCACCACGCTGCCTTCCAGGTGCGGGCGCCACAGCTCCAGGGCAGCGGCGGAACGGGTGTTGCCCAGCTCGCGCGCCAGTTGCGGCACGCTGTCATCGCGTAGGGTGCAGATCACCTCGTTGTTGGCCGGCAGGCGCGCGCGGGTCACGCCTTCGGAGACCATCCGCGCATCACACAGAATCGGCGCGCCAGCGGCCAGCGCATCGCGCCCGGCCTTGCCGGCGCCTTCGGAGAATTGCAGGCCGTCGATGGCGTCGACCATGCCGCAGGCATGAATCACCCGCACCGCGAGTTTTTCCAAATCAGCCGGGATACGGTCCAACTTGGCTTCCGCGCGAATAATGGCGAAGGAGTTGCGATAGATCTCCTGACCGTCGCGGATGTAATCAATCATCGGTGTTGCTCCGTGGACGAGCGCGCAACAGGGCGCTCGCCGCTTCAATGGAAAGAGTGCGCGCGTGCAGCCGGCCGAAACCTGGGTGGGCTGCATCGCGAAAATAGAGGTCGTAGTGGCCGGGGCTCACCGCCAGCAAGGTGACCGGCGCAGTGTGCGCGGCGGCGCAGGAGCGCGGGCAGCCGGTCAGGTGCACGTCATGGTCGAGTTGCTGCGCAGCCAGTTGCAGGGCATCGGCCTTGGTATCGGCCAGGGCCTTGGCGCAGCCGCTGGAACCGGTGCAGGCGGTCAGGCGCGCCAGCGGTTGGTCGATGGTGCAAAGAAAGCCCAACTGCGCCAAGCGCTCGGTCACGGCGTGAGGTTTTTCGACGTTGGGCAACAGCACGCCTTGCCAGGGGGTGAAGCGCAAGGTGCCGTCGCCATAGTCGCGGGCGAGTTGTGCGGCGCCCTTGAGCATCGTCGAATCCAGGCGACCCAAGGGCGCGATAGCAGCGACATAGAACTGATTTTTTTGAGGCTGTGGATAAGTGCCAAGGTGCAGTAAAGCGCCACTGGGCGGGCGTTTGAAGCCATCGATCGGCAGCAGCGGCAGGCGCAGATGGCTCAGTAAGTTATCCACAGGCAAATGGCGCATGCGTGTTTGTTCTGGGGTGGCCAGGTCGAGAAAGGCTTCCAGCACGGCCACCACCAGCGCGTGGCCCTGATCCAATGGCACAGCTGCCAATGGCGCATCCAGGCCCGGACAGCCGGCCAGACCGAACGCGAGCAGCGTCTCGCCATCGCGTAGGAACGCCGACAGCCACAGATCGTGATGATGTTCGAGCATCGCCAGATCCTCACCGCCATCCAACTGCACGGCGAACTTCGCCGACAACTCATGGAAACGCGGGTGGTTTTGCAGGGTGGCGAGGATCTGCTCGGCCAGCGGGCGGGTGTCGAACAGCATCTGCGGGTCGATGCCGGCGCTGGGGCTGAGCATCAGATTGCGCACATCGTCACCGGCGGCGTTGCTCGGGCCGAGGCCTGCGGCCAGCAGCATGGCAATCAGCGCATCCTGCTCGGCGCCGATCCCGCGTATTTGCAGATTGGCGCGGTTGGTCGCCTCGATCACCCCGCCGGCATAGGCCTGGGCGGCATCGGCCACAGCGTCGGCTTGGGCTGAGGTGATCGAACCACCGGCCAATTTGATCCGGCAGATACCGCCATCCAAGGCCTGGACGATACGCAGCAACCCCGGACAAGCCGAGGGGCGCAAGGTATTCAGAGCGGGCGTTGGGTTCACGGGGCTACCGGTTCACAGGTAAAGGCGCGGTATTATGCCTGCTTTGTCCGGCGGCATGAAAAGCCTGCCCGTCGGATGTCGCTCAAGGAATGGATATGTCGCCCTGGCTGACGGTTGTAGGCATCGGTGAAGACGGCTTCAAGGGCCTGGGCAGAAATGCCCGGCATGCCCTGCTGCGCGCCACGCGGATTATAGGTGCTCAGCGCCAGTTGGACCTGTTGCCGGTGTGTATTCGCGGCGAGCGCCAAGTGTGGCCGAGCCCGTTTTCCCTTGAGCCGGTGCTGACGCAGCGCGGTACGCCTGTGTGTGTACTGGCCAGCGGCGATCCGATGTTCTATGGCGTGGGGGCCAGTCTGGCGCGGCAGGTCGCGGCTGAAGAACTGCTGATTTTACCGGCGCCGTCGTCGGTGTCGTTGGCGGCAGCGCGGCTGGGCTGGCCGTTGCAGGAAGTGGTGACGTTATCCGTGGTGGCCCGACCGTTGGCGGCGATCAATGCGCATCTGGCGACGGGGGTGCGGTTGCTGGTGTTGAGCAATGACGGCAGCAGTCCTGCGTTGATTGCTTCGTTGCTGGCTGAGTCCGGGTTTGGGCCCAGCCGGTTGAGCGTGTTTGAACACCTGGGCGGTGTCGACGAGCGGCGCATCGATGGCTTGGCTGATGATTGGCAACACGCGCGCGTCGCTGATTTGAACCTGATCGCCATCGACTGCCTGGCCTGCAGCGACACACCGCGTCTGTCGCGCCTCGCTGGCCTGCCCGATTCCGCCTTCCACCACGACGGCCAACTGACCAAACGCGATGTGCGCGCCATGACCCTCGCCCGCCTCGCCCCGATGCCCGGCGAACTGCTGTGGGACGTGGGCGCGGGCAGCGGCTCCATCGGTATCGAATGGATGCGCGCTCACCCGAGCTGCCGCGCATTGGCGATTGAAGCCGACGCAGGCCGCCAGGGCCTGATAGAACACAACCGCGACGCCCTCGGCGTGCCCGGTCTGCAACTGATTTGCGGCAAAGCGCCGGACGCCTTGCATGGTCTGGAGGCACCGGACGCCATCTTCATCGGCGGCGGCGTCACCCGCGACGGCGTGCTCGACACCTGCTGGCAACACCTGCGCCCCGGCGGTCGGCTCGTCGCCAACGCCGTGACCCTGCAAAGTGAAATGACCCTGATGAACTGGCGCGCTCAACATGGCGGCGAACTGACGCGCATCCACGTCGCTCAGGCCCAGCCGCTGGGTGAATTCGATACGTGGCGGCAGGCGCTTCCGATCACCTTGCTGGAAGTGGTCAAGCCGCGATGAAACGGATTCTGCTGTTGGGTGGCGTGACCGAAGCGCTCGCCATCGCTCGCACGTTGGGCCCGGAGCATATCTACAGCCTGGCGGGCGTGGGCCGTGTGCCAACGGATCTCACCTGCCAAGTGCGTGTCGGCGGTTATGGCGGCGCCGAAGGATTGGCGCAATTTGTTCGCGACGAACAGATCAGCCTGATCCTCGACGCGACCCATCCGTATGCGGCGCAGATCAGCCGCAATGCCGCCGAGGCGGCAAAGGTGTGCGGTGTGCCGTGCTGGGCATTACGTCGCCCGGCGTGGCAACCGCAGGCCGGTGACGATTGGCGTGAGGTCAGTGACTGGGCCGAGTTGATTACGGCGTTGAAACCCTTCAAGCGCCCGCTGTTCACCTTAGGCCGCGAGCCATTGCAGCATCTTGATGAAATCCCCGCCGACCAGTTCTGGACGCTGCGCGCGCTGGATGTGTATCCGGGCAATGAGCGGTGTGAAGTGATCGGCGCCCGTGGACCGTTTTTGATTGAAGACGAGCGGGTGTTGTTTGAACGGCGTGGGATTGATGTGCTGATCAGCAAGAACAGTGGCAGCACAGCCACCGAGCCCAAGCTGGAAGTGGCGCGCGAGCGTGGAGTGCCGGTGTTGGTGTTGAAGCGGCCGGTGTTGGCGGCGGTGGACCGGGAGTTCCCAACGGTGGCGGCGGCACTGCAGGCAATCCACTCGCCTTGAACACCGAAGTTCAAATGTGGGAGGGGGCTTGCTCCCGATTGCAGTAGATCAGCCAATAAATCAGTGACTGACACACCGCAATCGGGAGCAAGCCCCCTCCCACATTTTGAACTGCATTGTTAGCTGCTTGCGGCGGACACCTGCCCAACGCCGCTGTGTACACGATCAGCCAACAACTGCGCCAGCTCAATCAACTGCGCAACGCCCAGCAACTCCTCTCGTTTTCGACCTTCCAGATCAAACGCCAAGTCACAACTCAGCGCGTTAGCCGAGGCGAGTGTTTCGCTGAGGTTGACCAACAGGTCTTCGGTGCTGATGCCATCGGCCACGGTGAAGAGCCGGACGGGGGGATTTGGGGTGGGCTTAATCATTGTGAAGCTCCTTAGGAAAGTGGAGCTGCCACTGATTCGCCGCGACGCGATAGGGTGGCAGCTGTACGCAGGTTCGCGGACCGGTCCTAAGGCAACCCGGCATACCCGAAGGTATCCCGCGCACAGCCACCATTGCGCCGCACAGTAGACGATAAAAAAGCGCCAACTGAAAGCAGACGATGACGCTCAGCGTCCATAGGAACCCGGGCCGCGACGCCCGTCCGCTGCGTTTGCAGCGGTGCGCGGAGACTAGAGACCGAGTGTCCTAGGGACAACCTCAAATCCCTGTCGGAAATTTCTGCTTGTACGAATAACTAGCCAAACGACTAGCTATTTGGCCTCCCTCCAAAAAGTCGATTCCCCCTACAAACACTTCCGAACCAGCTGGCTGGCTCAGCCAAAAGCCCCCGCCCTAACCTCCACCCTCGCGGTTTTGGGTTAACTCCCCGCGAGGGGGCACGCCGTTTCGACAACGTGTCACAGCTTGCCATTTTGTATCCTGAGGAATACGATCCGTGACAATTGAGTTCAATGAAACCACTGAGTTTGTCAAATGGTTGGAAGCAGTTCGGGACCCGTTCGTAAAAGTTCGCGTAATCAAGAGAGTGCGAATGGCTGAAGCCGGAAATTTTGGTGACTGCGAGTCAGTGGGGGATAGCGTGTTTGAAATGCGGATCCATTACGGCCCAGGATATCGCGTTTACTTCACCCGCCGAGACGAGGTGGTTTATCTGTTGCTAATCGGCGGTGACAAATCAACACAGAGCAGAGACATCAAACGTGCAAAGCAAATCGCAATAAATTTTGGTAGCGAGGAATAAATTATGAGCGAGTCCTTTACCCGCTTCGATGCGGCAAAATATCTGAAAACCCCTCTGGAGATGGCTGCATATTTAGAGACCTGCTTTGAGGATGATGCTGGTGATGGTCTATTGATTCGTACCGCTCTCAACGATATCGCCCGCGCCCAAGGCATGACCCAGGTAGCCCGCGACGCCGGCCTCGGAAGAGAAAGTCTATACAAAGCCCTCTCCAGCAATGGCAATCCCGAGTTCGCGACTATCATGAAAGTCATGAAGGCTTTGGGCCTCAAGCTTCACGCCACAGCGATCTGATAGCACTGCGACACCAAACCACACCACCGCTTTTTACTTATCCCCCCCGATCAGGCTAAATACCCGCCTGATCGTTTAACCCTACGGATTGTCCGCCATGGCCCGTCAACGCTTTGCAATTGCCTGGATCGCCTGCCTTGCAGTGCTGTTCAATGCGTTTGCCATGCCGATGGCCAGTGCGATGCAGCAGGCGGATGACCCGGTCAAGCAATTGCTCTGGGGCAGTTTCTGTTCTTCCAATGGTGCGAGTCTCAAGACCATCGCCCTGGGCAAACTGGAGATTCCGGCGCCGCAGCAGGATGATCACTCCACCATGCAGCATTGCTGGTGTTGCTCAGGTTCGGCGCCGTTGGTGGCCTTGCCAGGGCATGTGCCCCAGTTGTATGTCACGCGGTTCGATGCGTTCCAGAATCTGCCGTCGTCTTCGCCCCAGCAACCCACCCCGCGCCAGCAATGGCCGAGCCTCAACCCCCGCGCGTCTCCAACGGTCTGATTGTCTTCGCAAGTGAACTGCGTTTAGAACCGTTCTGGAGAACTGCCATGCTCAAATCTTCCCTGCTTCTGGCCGCGTTGTTGCTGCCGGTGTTCAGTGCCGCCAATGCCGAGGACTACAAAGCCGGCGACTTGCTGGTCAGCGATCCCTGGTCCCAGGAATTGCCACCCAATGCACCCACCGTCGCTGCGTATTTCGTGATTCACAACACCGGTGCTGAGCCGGATCGCCTGGTCGGCGTCGCCACGCCGGTGGCCGAGAAGGCCGAGTTGCATGAGCATGTGATGCAGGGTGACTTGATGAAGATGCAACAAGTACCGAGCGTCACCGTGCCAGCCAAAGGTGACCTGACCTTCGCGCCCATGGCCTATCACGTGATGCTGCTGGGTCTCAAAGACCGCAGCCTGTTGGCCGATGGCAAGCAATTCCCCCTGATCCTGACCTTTGAAAAAGCCGGCAAGGTCGAGGTGGAAGTGTCCGTACAGAAAGTACCGCCGATGGCCGGCCACGAGCATAAGCACGCTCAATAGGCCAACACTCGATGGGCGCCCCTCGCGCCAGGCTCTCTCCACACCACCGCGTGAAGCGCGGCAGTTGGATCAGCCTGTTTGCCATGCTGATGATCTTTATCGGTCCGCTGATTTCCCAAGCGATGCCGATGGATCATCACGCCGGTGTGTCGATGTCGATGTCGATGTCGATGCCAATGAGCATGTCCATGGACATGCCGGGCGAGCATGGCGAATCCCATCACCCTAAAGCGCCCGACGAACATCACGCGCTCTGGGCCAAGTGCGGTTACTGCGACCTGCTGTTCAGTTGCCCCGCCCTGCCCGGCAGCGTCTCCTACGTCACCCTCAACACCCCGCCGCCGGCCAATGCGCTCACCCCCGCTACGCGCCTGGGTCATGCCCGGCAGAGCATCTTCCCCGGCGCCCGCAGCCGTGCGCCGCCCATCGCCTCGTAAACCCTAAGCACCGTTACTTCACCCCGGCCGACTTTAGACAGACAGCCGCAGGCTGCTGGCCGTGTTGTTTACGATTGATTGATGGAATTTGTCATGTCCAGGTTTTCTGCTGACACCCGTTTGGGATGTACCCCTGTGCTCGCCGTTTTATGCGGCGCCCTGCTGACGCCTCAGGCCCATGCCGAAGAGCATGAACATGAACTGAGCCCCACTGTGATCACCGCGATTGCGCCCAGCTCCCCCCTGACCGTGGTCACGAACCCGAAAGACCCGCGCCAACCGGTGCCCGCCAGCGATGGTGGCGACTACCTCAAGACCATCCCCGGCTTCGCCCTGGTGCGTAATGGCGGCACCAATGGCGACCCGGTGCTGCGTGGCATGTTCGGCTCGCGCCTGAATATCCTCACCAACGGCAGCATGATGCTCGGCGCCTGCCCAGGCCGCATGGACGCACCCACTTCGTATATTTCCCCGGAAACCTACGACACCCTCACGGTGATCAAAGGCCCGCAAACCGTACTCTGGGGGCCAGGCGCCTCGGCCGGTACCATCTTGTTCGACCGCGAGCCCGAGCACTTCGGCGAACTGGGCACACGGCTCAACGCGAGTGTGCTGGCAGGCTCCAATGGGCGTTTCGACAAGGTCATCGATGCCGCTGCCGGTGGGCCTCTGGGCTATGTGCGGGTGATCGGCAACCAGGCCCATGCCGACGATTACAAAGACGGCAACCACGACACCGTTGCTTCGCGCTACGACAAGTGGAACGGCGACGTGGCCGTGGGTTTCACCCCCGACGCGGACACCCTGCTAGAACTCACCGCCGGCCGTGGCGACGGCGAGGCGCGCTACGCCGGACGCGGCATGGACGGTTCACAGTTCCTGCGCGAAAGCCTCGGGCTGCGTTTCGAGAAGTCCAATATCGGTGAGGTGCTGGATAAGGTCGAGGCGCAGGTCTACTACAACTACGCCGACCATGTGATGGACAACTACAGCCTGCGCACGCCGTCGGGCACCGGGATGATGGCCGGGCCGATGGCCTCCAACGTTGACCGTCGAACCCTCGGTGCGCGGATCAAGGCCACTTGGCGCTGGGCCGATCTGCAGTTGATCGGCGGCCTGGATGCGCAGACCAATGAACACCGCCAACGCAGCAGCATGGGCATCGACACCTACAAAGAGTTGCCCAAGGTCAAGGACGCCAACTTCCACAACTACGGCGTGTTCGGCGAACTGACCTGGTACGCCGCCGACCGCGATCGACTGATCACCGGCGCACGTCTGGACCGCGCCTCGGCCAAGGACTTCCGGCAAACCACCGGCTCCGGGATGAATGCACGCGCCAACCCGACCGCCGACGACACCCGCGCCGATACCCTGCCCTCGGGCTTTATGCGCTACGAGCACGACCTGGCCGACAGCCCCACCACCCTCTACGCCGGTCTGGGCCACTCGCAACGCTTCCCGGATTACTGGGAGTTGTTCTCTCCCTACACCGGCGCGGTCGGTTCGGCGAATGCCTTCGACGGCGTGAAACCGGAGAAGACCACCCAACTCGACTTCGGCGCGCAATACAAAGCAGACGACCTTGAGGCCTGGGCTTCTGGCTACATCGGGCAAGTGCGTGACTTCATCCTGTTCGACTACCGGCCGGGCATGATGGGCACCACCTCCCAGGCCCGCAACGTCGATGCTCGCATCATGGGCGGTGAAGTGGGCGCGGCGTACAAGCTGACCCGTCATTGGAAAGCCGACGCGACCCTCGCCTACGCCTGGGGCAAGAACAGCAGCGACGGCAAGGCCCTGCCACAAATGCCGCCCCTGGATGCACGCGTGGGCCTGACCTACAGCGAAGACGACTGGAGTGCGGGCGCGCTGTGGCGAGTGGTCGCCGCGCAGAACCGTATCGATCAGAACAAGGGCAACGTGGTCGGCAAGGACTACGACAAGAGCAGCGGCTTTGGCGTGTTCTCGCTGAACGGCGCCTATCGCATCACAAAAAACGTCAAGGTCAGCACCGGCGTCGACAACCTGTTCGGCAAGGCCTACGCCGAGCATTTGAACCTCGCGGGCAATGCCGGCTTCGGCTACCCGGCCAACGACCCGCAAGCCATCAAGGAGCCGGGGCGAACCCTCTGGACTAAAGTCGACATGAGTTTCTAAAGCACCGCAGTAGGAGTCGGCCTTACCGACAGCGGGGTTGCCTGGCAGCCCCACACCTAAGATCTATAGCCTTGCGGAGCACTACCTGATGAAGACTCAAAAAATCTCTTTCTACAACCTGGCCTGGCGCTGGCATTTCTACGCTGGCCTCTTTGTCGCCCCCTTCATGGTGCTGCTGGCCGTGACCGGCATCATCTACCTGTTCAAACCCCAACTCGACCCGCTGATGTACGGCAACCTGCTGACCGTACCCGCAGCCGAACACGCCTTGAGCGCCGACGAACAATTGATGCGCGCCCAACGCGCTTACCCCAAAGGCGCGATCAGCAAATACCTGCCGCCGGCCGACGCCACCAGCAGCGCGCAGTTTGTGATGCACAACGAGGGTCGCGAAGTGACGGTGTTCGTCGACCCTTATCGCGGCACCGTACTCGGTGAGCAGGACGCAACCTACAACCTGCAAGCCATCGCTCGTGCGCTGCACGGTGAACTGATGATCGGCACTACCGGCGACCGCCTCATAGAACTCGCCGCCGGGTGGGGCGTGATGTTGGTCGTGTCCGGTGTGTATCTGTGGTGGCCGCGTGGCAAGTCTTCAGCGGGGGTGCTGTGGCCACGCCTGGGCAGTCGCGGCCGGGTGTTCTGGCGCGACCTGCACGCGGTCGCCGGGTTCTGGGGCGCGGCATTTTTGCTGGTGATGCTCCTCAGCGGCATGACGTGGACAGGCTTCTGGGGCAAGCAGTACGCGGGGCTGTGGAATACCTTCCCAGCGGCGATGTGGAACAACGTGCCGCAGTCCGACCAGCAGGCGCGAGTGCTCAACACTGCGACCCAACAGACCGTGCCCTGGGCCATGGAAAATACGCCGATGCCCATGTCCGGCGACCACGCCGAACACATGAACCACGGCGCCATGCACGCAGGCCCGGCCGCGCCGACCATCCGCCTGCAACAGGTGGTGGATTTGGCCTCCGCACGCAAGGTCGAGCCAGGCTACAGCATCACCTTCCCCACCACCGCCACCGGCGTGTTCACCGTCGCGGTGTTCGCCAACGACCCGCGCAACGACGCCACTCTGCATGTGGACCAATACACCGGCAAAGTCCTCGCCGATGTGCGCTGGGAGCACTACAACTGGGTAGTGCGGACCACCGAGACCGGCGTGATGCTGCACGAAGGCAAGATGTTCGGCTGGGTCAACCAACTGATCGTGCTGGTGATCTGCCTGATGATTTTGCTGAGCGCCGTCAGTGGCGTGGTGATCTGGTGGAAGCGCAGGCCCCAGGGCGGCCTGGGGGTGCCGCCGTTGCGCCACGACCTGCCGAAGTGGAAAACCGCGATGGTGATCATGCTGGGCCTGGCGATCATTTTCCCGCTGGTGGGCGCTTCGCTGATCGCCGTATGGGCCTTGGATCGTCTGGTGCTGTCGCGTTTTTTTGGCCCGCGTGAGTCCGCCCCAGGTTCTGCATGAACCCGGCGAGGACCCAAGGCAGAGGCCTTCTTTAGCCTTGCGCGACTCTCGTCCCGCAGCGGATAAGCGCTAGCTCATCACACGTTCTGCGTCATCGTTGCTCGCCGCTCATCGCGGCGAGCAACCCTCCAAGCAAAACAAACGACCGATCACCCAGTACCTTGCCAGCGGCCTGATGCACACGCGCTGAGCACGGGATTACAGCTCATCACGGTCACGCAGTTGAAGCGGTTCGTCGACCAAGGGTTCGTCGGTTCCCACCTCTTTGCGACGGTCCTTTAGCACCTCGGAAATCAGCCCCTCGTTATGCCAGTAGCCATCCCGATCGAGTACCGACAGTTGACCGACTCCAGCCAATCGCCTGAAAAACTCAACAGGCGTGAGACTGGCCGCAGACGTCATCAGCTCATTTTCCGGGGATGAAAGCCCCAACACGTATTTCAACAGCGCGCCCCCCCGAGTCATCAGGTAAAAATTCGTCGTAGAGCGTGACTGAGCCTTGAGAATGCGGATGCAATAAGCCAGGAATGTCGGTTCGATAAAGTTGCTGTTCAGCGAATCATCCTCGGACGCCGCACTCTCGACGGGCGCCGTGTCCCGGTAGGCCAACTGCGCACCCACCACCCGGTAAAGGTCCGGAAAGTCCGGGTAAGGTACCGGCCCGCTCGCTGGCGGCGACATCGGCTGCACAGGCCCCGAAGGCCCGGTGTAAAACAGGCGGAACAGGCGCGTCGCATCCAGCCCCGGCCACAGCGGCAAGGTGGTGATGAACGATGAGTCGTTCGGGTTGGCCAGGACCGCGGCGACATAGTTATGGCCCTGGATTGCCGACAGCCGACGTTGAACGTAGCGGGCGGCATCGTCTGGGTGGGAAAACAACGGACCGCAACCCATCGGGTAATCGAAGAATCCTTCTCCCGTTCCCGGCTGCCAGCCGGGCGTGATTCGTCGCGTACCCGCCCAGACCGATCCCTCGACCAGGACATCAAGGTTGCCGAGTCCAGCCAGCTCATGCACATAGTCAAGCAGCGTGATCTTGCCCTCGTGCAGTTGCTGGCGAAGCGTCGGGAAATGGCTGCGATCGTCCAGCGCCTCGTCCGTTTGCAGGTATTGATACCTGAGCAACGCCCCCTCCGGGCAGGACAGGTACAGCGATAGCTGCTTGCCCTTCACACCATGGCGGGCGAAGCGAATGCCATTGTCGATGACCATGGGCGAATGAATCATTTGCCCATGGGGGTCGTGCCCCGGTGTCAGTGTTTCAAGGGCCGCACATAGATAGATACCTTCCAGGACATAACCCTGGGGCAGCAGGCCGCTTGGAAACACCTGCTCGAACTTCCAATAACTGCTACGCACCAGCGGCATCGTCACCATGTACTGCTCTTTGCGCGCGTCCTTGAACACGTAGCCGAACTGCAACGCCGACCCGTACTGACAGCGTTCATGGGCATAACGCACAGCCGCCCGCTCCTGGGCAAATACCGGACTGAAGGCAGGATCCGCCAGGGCGTTTTCGATCTGAGCCCCAGGCAAGCGAAACGCTTTGGGAACAAACCCCTGAAGTAAACGCGGCGGCCCCCAGACCTCGCTGCCTTCCACAACGCGCAAGCGCCCCGCCTTGCTCAAGCGCTGGACAAACGCTTCTGGCGTGACCTCTCCTGCGCGGATCTGTTGCTCAAGCGTGTTCTCCAGGCGGTCCTCCCGCACCAGATTCAGGGGCGCCAAATCGTCTTTCAACGTCGCTTCCAGCAACGAGTTGCTGCGGCTGTAACTGATGATGCTGCCGTCGGCGCCGAACAGGTACTCACGGCTCAAGCTGGCATGGGCAGTGGTCAGCACAGCACTGATCACCCGGGTCGAGAGCATAGTGCGGTAGATGTCGCGTTGCGTGGCATCCAGGGTAAACGGCAGTTCGCGCCCAGGGCTTGAGCGGTAGCGCGCCACCAGGGTATGGGCCGCGGGAAAGCCGCCAACCGCTACCATCTCATCAGGGAAAATCCAGGTGTGCTCGAAGTCTTCGCGCGGCACGCTGACCGGTTCAGTGGCAACGAACAGGCCGTCAGGACGCTGGAGAATCAGGCCGCCGAACAGCCGCCGTCCATTGACAGCCTGAAGGCGAGAATGGGCATACCGCGCCGCGTCATCCTGCTCGTTGAACACTGGCCCCAGACGGCGGCGAATAAAGTGGGCGTAGGGTCGCCAGCGCGAAGATTCCTTGCTCACCGCGCCCCGACGGTCCCAGCATTGACTGGAGTACAGCACCGTCAAATCACCGGTTTGCGCCATCAACGTCACATAGCGGCGAATATCCAAAGTGCCGCTGCGCAGGCTCATCCCCTGCACGCTGACTTCGCCGCCATTCTCGCCGCCACTGAACAGCGAGGTCTTGGCCGGCTGATAGCGCAATAGCGCGCCCTCAAGCGTCGACAGATAAACCGGTAACACGTCGCCGGTATCCGCGCCCAGCAAATGACGGGCATCTTTCTCGGCCCGTTGCAGCAATTGCGGAGTCGCGAAAAAGCGGGTCAGCCAGGCTTCAGAAGAACTCACGCCGCTGGGCAACCATTGCTGGGAATAGAGCATCCCGGCCACCACGAAACCATGAGCGAAATCCCCTCCTTCAAGATAAGGCGCGCCAAGCGATGCGTTACTTAACCGCCCCTCAGACGCCTGCGGCGCCAGCTCGCTGACCACGTATTCATTTTTTTGCGGGTGCTTGAGCAAGTAAGCCGTATACCCCTGAGCCTCCAGGCTGCGCCCATGGCCACGCTTATGGGCATTGATCGCCGCAGCGTCCAGGGTGGTGAAAATGGCGCTCAACGACGGCGTTTGCGGGGCTACCTGGGCGTATTCGAAATTTGGCGTCCAGTCGTCATAGACTCGCAGGCGCGGCCCCCACAACCGTGTATGGCTGAGCACCCGCAGTTCGCCTGCGTCCGCCAGGCGGATCACGATATCTTGCGGCTTGAGCGCACCGCGTTCCAGGCGAAGACGGTAGCTATCAACCCCCGGCGTTTGACGGGTATTGGCCAGTACCAACGCTTCCTTTTGTGAGCCGCTGGGGATGTAACAGATCAGGTTGTTGGGCGTTCCGCTCAAGTACGCCGGAAGCCCGGACTGGATCACCGAACGGATTTCCTGATCGGCGAACATCGTGACGGTGATCTCAAGATCGGTCAGTGTCCAACCCAGACGGCGCCAACGTTCCAGGTCAGCTTGGGACAGCGGTGGATGGGAACTGTAGCGCCCACAAATGACATGCTCGGCGGGCGGTACGACTAACCCATTGTCGGACGATGACAGCAGCAAGTCTGCGGCAAAGCCATTGCCCTGGAAACGTACCGGTTCGGTGAACGTGAAGCGCTGGTCGGGACGCCGCAGGATGTAGCCGCCATACCCCGCATCACGCCGTATGCCGATGCGCTCGTGGGCGTGCCGCGCGGCATCGTCGGCACTCAGGAAGGTTGCATCGACGCTATCACGCTTGCCCGCACCCAATGGCAGGACTTCACTGTCATACACCACCCCTCGCTCGGTCCAAAGCTGGCCTGTCTGGCGTACCGTCAGCTCGCCCGCACGAATAACACGACGCACAAACGCCCGGGGAGACAACGAACCGTCCATCAACGCTGCCTGATTGCCGTTATCCGTCACCGTGCCGTCAATGGCCACATTGAACAGTTCAGTGGCCGCCTTGGCTTCGGGCGCTTGCCATTGCAAAAGCGCCCCGTCGTCAGTGTGCAAAAACAGCTTCAAGCCCATCTCGGCAATCTGCAGGCTCTTCGTGGCGGCCGCCTGATTCATCGCCGTGACCAGCAGTTGAGGGCTGACGAAACGCTTGTACAGCCAGGGTTCCGTGGCGGGTAACGGCGTGTCGGCCAAAGGCGCCGGGGAATAATAGAAGCCCACCACGCGATGATTGGAGGGCAGCCGGGGCTGGCCGTTGTTGCGTACCGGGAACAGCCCGGTCAACGCAGCGCCCAGGGCCGTGGGTTCAGTGACGACATAGGTCGAAGCCGTCAGGTGCTTGAGGACAACCCCCTGATAGCCGGTCCGGGGCAAACCCGCCGAAAAGCTCAAGGCCACCAACACCGCCGCTTGCGCGGTACTGACGATCGGGGTGAAGAACGGTTGTGCCTGCGCAACCCCGTCGCTGCTGACTGGACTGCGCAAGGTCCAGTCCTGAGGCACCTTGCCGCGTACACCGCCCCACACGGGCGAGGGTACCAGCACGTGTAACTCGCCGGCTTTCGCCAACCGCCACACAGCGCCTTCGAACGCGGAGAATGGCACGACCGGCTCAGTGCCTGTCAGTTGAGCCTTGAGGCTTGTCTCCTCGGCCGAGCCGCTGCTCACATATTTGAGCAGCGAGTTGACCGTCCCAGACAGGTAATGCACGCGCGCAAAGTTACGATGGGTGATGACAAACACCTGGTCGGCGTTGGAATAAAAACTGTTGAACAGCTCAACCTGATCCGCGGTGAAACCGGGGTTGAATTGTCTTATCGAGCCTTCGTCGGCGGGGTGGGAATGGTAGAGCGCATGGCACTCGTAAGGATGAGGCGCGATAAAGTTGCCCTCATCGTCCACTGCCAGGATCGTGCTGAAATCGAACAGCACCTGCTCACCGCTGGCCGGATGCGTGGCGAAGTAGCGGTTGCCGCGTTTGAGAATGAGCCCGCCATACTCTTTGTCACGCCGTGTGCCGATCTGGTTGTGTGCCCAGCGCGCAGCGTCATCGGGCTGAATGAAGGCCGGCCCCACTGTTACCTCCGGGACATCGGTAAACGGTCGCCACGCTGCGGTAACCACACCCGCGCGGTCCCACATGCGGTTGGTGGCGAGCACGGTCAGCTCACCGACGGCCGCGACCTGCCGGACATAGTCCTGGGGTGTGAGGCTGCCTGTGAGCAGCGCGTTATCGGCCTCAGGGCTGCTGCCGAAGCGTTCGACTTCTGCAGGCGAGAAGTTAAATCGGTAGCGCAACAGCGCACCATCTGCGGTTTGCTGATAGAGCCCAAGCGGCTGATCCGGCACCTGCAGGTTAGCGATAAGACCAGCCTGCTGAGCCGCGCTCCCCAAACCCAACGGCGGAAAAAAGCTGCGGTACAACCAGGGTTGGTTCACCGCCACGCGGCCGTGTTCGGCAGGAGGGTCGCAGTAAAAACCAACAATGTGATGCTCGTCCGGCAGCAGGTAATTGCCGTCCGCATCCGTCGATAACAGATGGCTCACATAAAAGCGTGGCTCGTCGAGGAGGTGGGCCTGGGTCGCGACGAATTCATCCTTGCCATCGCGCTTGAGGACCAGCCCAAGGCGCCAGGACGTCCTGGAGCCGGTGCCGAGCGCCACGCCCGCTTGAATGGCATCGCTGACCGTGGCGCAGACGTGGGACAACAGCGGCAACAACCCCGGCGCTGGCGCAGCGAACGCCTGATAGGGCTGCCAGTTCTGCGGAACCACCCCCCGAGAGCCGCCCCACAACGGGTTGCTGGTGACAAAGCTCAACTCACCCACCGCGAGCATTTTTTTAAAGTGACCTTCTATCGAGCCATCCGTGCCCCACGCTGCCTCACTGACCTTGCCCAAAATCCACTTGGCGTATTGCGCCTCGGCGAACGACCCACTGGGGCGATAGCGCACCAGGGAATCATCGGGACCCGACAAGTAAGACAATGCAAAGTTGTGCTGATAGGTGATATCCCCAGCGGCATCCCATGGAGAAAAGAAATTCAGATAGGCCTTCACCTGATGCTCGGACATCTTCGGGTTGGCACTGGCAACCTGTTCGTAATCCGCCGGATGGGAATGATAAAGCCCGGCGCGGCGGTAACCGGCAATCGGCAAGAAACTGCCATCCTCGCGGGTGCCGAGGACGTCGCGGATGTCAAACTCAAGCCCCTGACCACTGACCGGCTCTGTGGCAAAAAAATACCCTTGCAGGTTGCGCAGAATCACACCGCCGTACTCACGATCACGCCGTGCACCAATACGCCGGTGCGCCCACAACGCTGCGTCATCGGCATGAATAAAGGCCGGGCTCAACGCGGGCAGCGTCACCGATGTGCCGCCGGAGCCCGGCGTGGTGGTAGATGTGGGCTGTGTAACGGTCTTGTCCGGCACCCAGTTCTCATCGACGACACCGGCCACACTCCACAATGCGCTGGTCTGCTCCACGCTCAGTTGCCCGGTGCTCGCCACCCGCCGTACAAAGTCGCGCGGGCTCATCTGGCCGCTCAACAGCGCGGCGTCCAAACCGTCATCCACGACAGAGCCATCCGCCTCAACCTTGAACAGTGCCGCTTCGGCACTGGTCAGGGAGCAGCGGTATTTGAGCAACGCTCGCCCCTGGGTACGGTAATAAATCGACACGCCCAAGGCCTGATCCACCGTCTCCAGCGTGTGCGCCTGGTAGATGCCGAGCGCCAGCGCCCGTGGCGCGAAGAATGCCTGGTAGAGCTCTGGCTCCTGGACGGGGAGCACGGTCGCCGGTGGCGTTGGCCCCAGGTAGAAACCCGCTACCCCATAATCTGCGGGCAATGCGAACTTGCCCTCGCGACTGGGGAACAGTTGCCGCAAGAAAGGCTGGTGAGGGTCGAGGGTCCTACCGACAGTGGCGATATAGGCCTCCTTGTCGCGAGCCTTGAGCAACACGCCGCCAGCACCACCGCCGGCGAGGGCCGAGCGAATGGCCTTGGTAGCTTGATCGAAGACGGCGGTAAACAAGGGCAACTCGGTCAACGTGGACGAACTGAAGGGTTCGAACACCACCCAGTTCGCCGGCACCTTACCGAAAGAACCGCCCCACAGTGCAGTAGGCACGATCAGGCTCAGCTCGCCCAGCGTGGAGACCTTTTTCACAAACTCATTGAAGGGCCCATACACCCCCACCCGACTGCCGGCCGGTTTTCCCGCCCGCAGCCACAGTGCGAAGCTGCGCTCCGGGGACGAACCGCTGGGCGCGTAGCGAATCAGTGAGCCGTCCGGCCCCGATAGATACGCCGCCGGAAAGAATTCGCGATCATCCACATCGTGGCTGAAGTCCGAACCTGAAAAAAAACCGAGAAACGCCTTGGCCATTCGCTCGTCAAACGACGGATTGCGCTCACGGATCAACGCGTGCTGGGCCGGGTGCGAATGGTAACTGGCGACGCAGGTGTAGCCCCTGGGTTGCTGGTAATAACCTTCGGCGCTGATGCCCAGAACGTTGAGCAGATCGAACTGCATGCCATCCCCTGGCACCGGATCGGTGGCGAAGTATTTACCGACGGGGTTTTTCAGGATGACGCCGCCGTACTCGCGGTCGCGGCGGTCGCCGATTTTCCGATGGGCCCAGTAGGCGGCGTCGGCCTCATGCACAAACGCCGGGCTTAACGGCGGCAAGCGCGACGCTCCCCTCCCGGCACCGGCAGCGCGTTCCTGGCGTGATAATCGAATAGCCATACACATTCCTTTTGACTGAGTGTTGGCGGCCATTCTTGTACCTCTGGGAAGGCGTCGAGCGGTAAGTAGTTAGCCCGCACCGTTAGCGTGCGCCAGCGCGCACATCATCCGGCTCAAAGCCCCGATCTGGTGCGCGAAATCCTGGGCAAAACGTCAAGCACGCGTGAATGCATCGCGTCAGCACTGATAGGCACAGCCCTTGCAATTGCTCCCACATAACAACATTGACCTATGGAGACCGCACCATGAAGCGTCGCAGCTTGATCAAGGCTTTCACCCTGTCGGCATCCATCGCCGCCATGGGCATGACCTGGACTATCCAGGCCGCCGAGACCATTAAGGTCGGCATCCTGCATTCGCTGTCCGGGACCATGGCCATCTCGGAAACGTCCCTCAAGGACATGGCGCTGATGACCATCGACGAGATCAACGCAAAGGGTGGGGTGAACGGCAAGATGCTTGAACCGGTGGTCGTGGACCCAGCCTCGAACTGGCCGCTGTTCGCCGAAAAAGGCCGCCAGTTGCTGACCCAGGACAAGGTCGCGGTGGTGTTCGGTTGCTGGACGTCGGTGTCGCGTAAATCGGTGTTGCCAGTGTTCGAAGAACTCAATGGCCTGCTGTTCTACCCGGTGCAATACGAAGGTGAAGAGATGTCGCCCAACGTGTTCTACACCGGTGCGGCGCCGAACCAGCAAGCGATCCCGGCGGTGGAATACCTGATGAGCGAAGAAGGCGGCAGCGCCAAGCGCTTCTTCCTGCTGGGCACCGACTACGTGTACCCGCGCACCACCAACAAGATCCTGCGCTCGTTCCTGCATTCCAAAGGCGTAGCGGATAAAGACATCGAAGAGGTCTACACCCCGTTCGGCCACGCCGACTACCAGACCATCGTTGCCAACATCAAAAAATTCTCCGCCGGCGGCAAGACCGCTGTGATCTCCACCGTGAATGGCGACTCCAACGTGCCGTTCTACAAGGAGCTGGCCAACCAGGGCCTGAAAGCCACCGACGTACCGGTCGTGGCGTTCTCCGTGGGCGAAGAAGAACTGCGCGGCATCGACACCAAGCCGTTGGTGGGCAACCTCGCCGCGTGGAACTACTTCCAGTCGGTGGAGAACCCGGTCAACCAGAAATTCGTCGCAGACTGGAAAGCCTACGCCAAGAAACACAACCTGCCGGGCGCGGACAAAGCCGTGACCAACGACCCGATGGAAGCCACCTATGTGGGCATCCATATGTGGGCCCAGGCAGCAGAGAAAGCCAAGTCCACCGACGTCGACAAAGTACGTGAAGCCCTGGCCGGCCAGACCTTCGCCGCGCCGTCCGGCTTTACCCTGACCATGGACAAGACCAACCACCACCTGCACAAGCCGGTGATGATCGGTGAGATCCAGGCGGACGGGCAGTTCTCGGTGGTGTGGCAGACCCAGGAGCCGATCCGCGCCCAGCCGTGGAGCCCGTACATTCCTGGCAATGACAAAAAACCGGATCACGCTGTGAAGAGCAACTAAAGCCCTACCACAAGTTAAATGTGGGAGGGGGCTTGCCCCCGACGGCGGTAAGTCAGTGACAGAAGTATCACCTGACACTCTGCTATCGGGGGCAAGCCCCCTCCCACACTGTCCACGCATGATCAGGACATTTGTTTATGCCCACTGCCCTCACACGCTACTTCCTGACGCTGCTGCTGTTGCTGCCCCTGGCCGCACACGCCAGCGACGCCGAAGACTTCCAGGCCGCCAACCCGACGCAACAAGCCAAGCTCCTCCAGGACTGGGCTGCAAAGCCTGACCCGGCGCGCATCGAGTTGGTGGACGCCCTGCAACAAGGTCAGCTTACGGTCAATGGCGAAACCAAAACCGTGCGCCTGAACAACCGCCTGCGCGGCTTGATCGATAACGTGCAAGCCAGCCAGCAACTGCTCGCCGCCGACCCCAAGGTGCGCTTGGCGGCTGCGCAAACGCTGCAAAAAACCGCGCAACCTGCGCAGCTCAAATTCCTCGACCAGCAAGTTGCCGCCGAAACCGACGAAGGCGTGCACACCGCCCTGAGCCTGGCCCTGGCCAACCTGCAACTGGTCGACACCGACCCGGCCGTGCGCCTGGCTGCCGTGCGCTTGCTTGGCAGCACCGGCGACCCGCTGGCCCGCACGCGCCTTGAAGCCCTGCTCGCACCTGGCGTCGAAACCGATGCCGCCGTGCACACCGCCGCCGAAACCAGCCTGGCCCAGGTCAAACGCAAATTGATGTTTGGCGAAATCCTCGGCCAGGCCTTCAGCGGCATGTCCCTGGGCTCGATCCTGCTGCTCGCGGCCCTGGGGCTGGCGATCACCTTCGGCCTGCTCGGCGTGATCAACATGGCCCACGGCGAGATGCTGATGCTCGGCGCCTATTCCACCTACGTGGTGCAACTGCTGATGCAGCGCTACGTGCCTGCGGCCATCGAGTTCTACCCGCTGATCGCGCTGCCGGTGGCGTTTTTCGTCACCGCCGCGATCGGCATGGCCCTCGAGCGCACGGTGATTCGTCACCTGTACGGCCGGCCATTGGAAACCCTGCTCGCCACCTGGGGCATCAGCCTGATGCTGATCCAGGCCGTGCGCCTGGTGTTCGGCGCGCAGAACGTCGAAGTGGCCAACCCTGAATGGTTGTCCGGCGGTATCCAAGTGCTGCCCAACCTGGTGCTGCCTTACAACCGCATCGTGATCATCGCCTTCGCACTGTTTGTCGTCGTCCTCACTTGGCTGCTGCTCAACAAGACGCGCCTGGGCCTCAACGTGCGCGCCGTCACCCAGAACCGCAACATGGCCGCCTGCTGCGGCGTGCCCACCGGGCGCGTGGACATGCTCGCCTTTGGCCTGGGCTCGGGCATCGCCGGGTTAGGCGGCGTCGCGCTGAGCCAGATCGGCAACGTTGGCCCGGACTTGGGCCAGAGCTACATCATCGACTCGTTCCTGGTGGTGGTATTGGGCGGTGTCGGCCAGTTGGCCGGTAGCGTCACGGCGGCCTTCGGCCTGGGTATCGCCAACAAGATTCTGGAACCGCAGATCGGCGCCGTGCTCGGCAAGATCCTGATCCTCGCGCTGATCATTCTGTTTATCCAGAAACGCCCGCAAGGACTCTTCGCACTGAAAGGACGGGTGATCGACTGATGAACCAGCCATTGATGCTTACGGCCGCGCAAAAGGCCGGCCCCAAGGCGACGATTGCCACCGGTGTGATCATCCTGATCCTGCTGCTGGCCTTGCCGCTGTGCTCGCTGCTCTCGCCGGAAAACCCGCTGCATGTCTCGGCCTACACCCTGACGCTGGTGGGCAAGATCCTCTGCTACGCCATCGTCGCCCTGGCCCTGGATCTGGTGTGGGGTTACGCCGGGATGCTGTCCCTCGGTCACGGTTTGTTCTTCGCCCTCGGCGGTTATGCAATGGGCATGTACCTGATGCGCCAGGCGTCCGGCGATGAGCTGCCGGCGTTCATGACCTTCCTGTCGTGGACCGAATTGCCCTGGTATTGGGCCGGCACCGATCACTTCCTCTGGGCGCTGTGCCTGGTGGTATTGGCCCCGGGTTTGCTCGCTTTGGTGTTCGGTTTCTTCGCCTTCCGTTCGCGGATCAAGGGCGTGTATTTCTCGATCATGACCCAGGCCCTGACCTTCGCCGGGATGCTGTTGTTCTTTCGCAACGAAACCGGGTTCGGCGGCAATAACGGCTTTACCAACTTTCGCAGCATCTTGGGTTTTGGCATTACCGAGCCGGGCACACGGGCAGCGTTGTTCCTGGCCACGGTGCTGCTGTTGGTCGCCAGCCTGTACATCGGCTGGCGCCTGGCCCAGAGCAAGTTCGGCCGGGTGCTGACCGCCCTGCGCGACGCGGAGAACCGCCTGATGTTCTGTGGCTACGACCCGCGTGGTTTCAAGCTGTTTGTGTGGGTGTTGAGTGCGGTGCTGTGCGGTTTGGCCGGCGCCTTGTACGTGCCACAAGTGGGCATCATCAACCCGAGTGAAATGTCGCCGACCAACTCCATCGAAGCCGCCGTGTGGGTGGCCTTGGGCGGGCGCGGCACCTTGATCGGCCCGCTGCTCGGCGCCGGTGTGGTCAATGGCATGAAGAGCTGGTTCACCGTGGCCTTTCCGGAATACTGGCTGTTCTTCCTCGGGGCGCTGTTCATCATCGTCACCCTGTACCTGCCCAAGGGCGTTATCGGCTTGCTGAAGAAATGAGGAACGTCATGCTCGAACCTATTTTTGACGCGGGCAGTGGCCGCGATGCCATCGGCATCGGCCAGGCCGCGGGCAAGGGCCTCAACACCCGCCATGGCACCATCCTGACCCTGGAAGACATCAGCGTCAGCTTCGACGGTTTCAAGGCACTCAACGACTTGAATCTCTACATCGGCGTCGGTGAACTGCGCTGCATCATCGGCCCCAACGGCGCGGGCAAGACCACGATGATGGACGTGATCACCGGCAAGACCCGGCCCAGCCACGGCAATGCCTGGTTCGGCGAAACCCTGGACCTGACCAGCATGAGCGAAGTGCAAATCGCCCAGGCCGGTATCGGCCGCAAGTTCCAGAAGCCAACGGTGTTCGAAGCCTTGAGCGTGTTCGAAAACCTGGAGCTGGCGCAGAAGACCGACAAGTCGGTGTGGGCCAGCTTGCGTGCACGCTTGAGTGGCGAGCAGAAAGACCGGATTGATGAAGTGCTCGATACCATCCGCCTCACTGCCTCGGTGCATCGCCCCGCCGGGTTGCTGTCCCACGGCCAGAAGCAGTTCCTGGAAATCGGCATGCTGCTGATGCAAGACCCGCAACTGTTGCTGCTGGACGAACCGGTGGCGGGCATGACCGACGCCGAAACCGAATTTACTGCCGAACTGTTCAAGCGCCTGGCGGGCAAGCATTCGCTGATGGTGGTGGAGCACGACATGGGCTTTGTCGGCTCGATTGCCGACCATGTGACGGTGTTGCACCAAGGCAGCGTGCTGGCCGAAGGGTCGCTGGAACAGGTGCAGGAAAATGAGCGGGTGATCGAGGTGTATCTCGGTCGCTGAACAGCTTCAGGCGGATGCGAAAATGTGTGTTGCGCAGGACTTTGTGGTGAGCAGGACTGACTATGTGCTGAGTAGGACTTTGTGGTGAGCAGGACTATTTGCTGAGCAGGACTATGTGGTGAGCGGGCTTGCCCCGCGCTGGGTCGCGAAGCGGCCCCAAAACCAGGCAATGAGTTTTACCTGATAGAACGCGGTGAATGGGAAAGGGGCCGCTTCGCGGCCCAGCGCGGGGCAAGCCCGCTCACCACAAAAAGCCCGCTCACCACAAAAGTCGGTTCACCATAAAAGCCAGCTCACCACAAAAGTCGATTCACCATAAAAGCCAGCCACCGGCACGATTTGAGGAGGGGTTGAACATGCTGCAAGTCGACAAGCTGCACCAGTATTACGGCGGTAGCCACATCCTGCGCGGGCTCTCGTTTGACGTGAAGATCGGCGAAGTCACCTGCCTGCTCGGCCGTAATGGCGTGGGCAAGACCACCCTACTCAAGTGTTTGATGGGGTTGCTGCCCGCCAAAGAGGGTGCGGTGAACTGGGAAGGCAAGGCCATCACCGGTTTCAAACCGCACCAGCGCGTGCACGCCGGTATCGCCTACGTGCCTCAAGGCCGGGAGATTTTCGGGCGGCTGACGGTGGAAGAAAACTTGTTGATGGGCCTGTCGCGCTTCCCGGGTTCCGAGGCCAAGGAAGTGCCGGCGTTTATCTACGAACTGTTCCCGGTATTACTGCAAATGAAGCATCGGCGCGGCGGTGACTTATCCGGCGGCCAGCAGCAACAGCTTGCTATCGGGAGAGCCCTGGCCAGCCGCCCACGCCTGTTGATTCTCGATGAGCCCACCGAAGGCATCCAACCGTCGGTGATCAAAGAGATCGGCGCCGTGATCAAAAAGCTCGCAGCGCAGGGCGATATGGCGATTCTGTTGGTGGAACAGTTCTACGACTTCGCCGCTGAACTGGCCGACCAGTACCTGGTGATGTCACGGGGCGAAATCGTGCAGCAGGGCCGTGGAGAAAATATGGAAAGCGAGGGTGTACGCGGTCTCGTAACCATCTAATCTGTAGCGTCCTAACGATAAGCATAAAGACATGAACCTGCCCGTTACCCCTGCCCTGTTCACCCCCAGCTGGCACGCCGAGCTGGAACTCGGCTATGCGCGTTTCGGCGACACCACACGCCCGGTGATGCGCCGCCACCTCGGCCCGCTGCGGGTGCAAAAGCACCTGTATGCCGAAGGCCCCGAGGTGTGCCAGCACATCATCGTGCACCCGCCCGGCGGGATTGCCGGTGGGGATCGCCTGGACATCAGCGCCCACGTCGCCGAGGGTGCCTGGGCCCAATTGACCAGCCCCGGCGCGGCCAAGTGGTACCGCGCCAGCGGCCCGGCCTTCCAGCAACTCGAACTGACTGTCGAAGCCGACGCCACCCTGGAATGGCTGCCCCAGGAAACCATCGTATTCAGCGCCGCCCAGGCCGAACTCACCACGCGCATCGACCTACAAGGCGATGCCCGATTGTTCTACTGGGACGTGATCGCCCTGGGCCGTCCGGCCAGTGGCGAGCGCTTCGACTTGGGGCACTTTCAATCGCACCTGGATATCCGCCGCGACGGCCAGTTGCTCTGGCATGAACGCCAGCGCATTGTCGGCGCCGATGGGTTGCTCGACTCGCCTATCGGCCTGGACGGGCAGCCGGTATTTGCCACCCTGTTGGTGACTGGCGAAATTACCCCTGAATTGCTTGAGCAATGCCGCGCTCTGCCGAATGCAGTACGCGGCGACCTGACCCAATTACCCGGCTTGCTGGTCGCCCGCTGCCTGGCCAGTGAAGCGCTGCTGGCGCGGGGATGGTTGATTGATTTATGGAAATTGTTACGTCCCGCTCTGTTTGGGCGAGAGGCGGTCGCACCACGAATCTGGAGCACATGAAGATCAACATGTGGGAGGGGGCTTGCTCCCGATAGCGGTGGGTCAGTGACAGATGTATTGCCTGACATTCCCCATCGGGGCAAGCCCCCTCCCACAGGGGATCTACGGTGTTTTTATGAATGATGTTTGAAGGACCTTGAACCATGGACCTGACCCCACGGGAAAAAGACAAACTGCTGATCTTCACCGCAGGCTTAGTGGCCGAGCGCCGCCTGGCGCGCGGGGTGAAGCTCAACTACCCGGAAACCATCGCCTATATCTCCGCCGCCTTGATGGAAGGCGCCCGCGATGGCCGCACCGTTGCCGACTTGATGCACTACGGCACCACCCTGCTCAGCCGTGAACAGGTGATGGAAGGCATCCCGGAAATGATCCCGGATATCCAGGTGGAAGCGACCTTCCCGGACGGCACCAAACTGGTCACCGTCCACCAACCCATCGCCTGAGGCCCGGTCATGATTCGTGATGCAAGTGAAAGCGACCTGCCAGCCATCCGCGACATCTACAACGATGCGGTACGCAACACCACGGCGATCTGGAACGAACAACCGGTAGACCTGGCCAACCGCTTGGCATGGTTTAACGCGCGTCAGGCCCAGGCGTATCCGATCCTGGTATCGGTCGAGCACGATGAAGTCACCGGCTACGCCTCGTTTGGCGACTGGCGCCCTTTCGAAGGCTTTCGCTACAGCGTCGAGCACTCGGTGTATGTGCGTAACGACCAGCGTGGCAAAGGCCTTGGCCCGCAGTTGATGGCGGCTTTGATCGAACGCGCGCGCATAGGCGGCAAGTACGTGATGGTCGCCGCCATCGAAAGCGGCAACCAGGCTTCGATCCGCCTGCATGAGCGCCTGGGGTTTATCACCACCGGGCAAATGCCGCAGGTGGGTATCAAATTTGGTCGCTGGCTCGACCTGACCTTTATGCAACTGGCCTTGAACCCGGGCGCCGAACCGCCCAAGGAGTGATCGATGAGCGCTGCGCAACTGCGTCGAGTCAATGCAGAGAGTTTTGCCCATTACCGCGAGGGCCTGATTGAGCTGTTGCTGGACGCGGTCAAGCACGGCGCATCGGTGGGTTTTATGGCCGACTTCGATGAAGCCCAGGCCCGCGAGTATCTGCGCGGCGTTCAGTCGAGCATCGAAGACGCCAGCCTGTTGCTGTGGGTGGTGGTGCGCGACGAACAGGTGCAGGCCAGCGTGCAATTGGCGCTGTGCCAGAAAGCCAATGGCCTGAACCGCGCCGAGGTGCAAAAGCTGCTGGTGCACAGCAGTGCGCGCCGCCACGGCCTCGGCCAACAACTGATGCACACCCTGGAACTTGCCGCGCGCCAGCACAAGCGCGGCCTGCTGTACCTGGACACCGAAGCCGGCTCCGGGGCCGAAGCGTTCTACCAGGCGCTGCGCTACACCAAGATCGGCGAACTGCCCGATTACTGCCAAAGCCCGGACGGGCGCTACAGTCCGACCGCCATCTACTTCAAGACCCTGGGGCAACCTGCATGATTCCTGGCGAATATCAGATCCAGCCCGGCGAGATCGAACTCAACGTCGGCCGTCGCACCATCACGCTCAGCGTGGCCAACAGCGGCGACCGGCCGATCCAGGTGGGCTCGCACTATCACTTTTTCGAAACCAATGACGCACTGACGTTTAACCGTGCGGCAAGCCGCGGCATGCGCCTGAATATTCCGGCGGGCACGGCGGTACGGTTTGAGCCGGGGCAGAGCCGTGAGATCGAGTTGGTCGATTTGAGCGGCGGACGGCGGGTATTCGGGTTTGCCGGGCGGGTCATGGGCGATCTTTAGGGCCTCATCGGGGGCAAGCCCCCTCCCACATTTGAATGTGTTCACACATCAAAGGTGGGAGGGGGCTTGCTCCCGATAGCGGTGTCACATTCAACACATTCTTCTCAGGGCACACACATGAAAATCAGCCGCCAAGCCTACGCCGACATGTACGGCCCCACCGTCGGTGACAAGGTCCGCCTGGCCGACACCGAGCTGTTCGTCGAAGTCGAACAGGACTTCACCGTCTACGGCGAAGAAGTCAAATTCGGCGGCGGCAAAGTGATCCGCGACGGCCAGGGCCAGAGTCAGTTGCTCGCCCATGAAGTGGTGGACACCCTGATCACCAACGCGCTGATCATCGATCACTGGGGCATCGTCAAAGCCGATGTCGGCCTGAAGAACGGTCGTATCCACGCCATCGGCAAGGCCGGCAACCCGGACATCCAGCCCGGCGTGACCATGGCCATCGGCGCCAGCACCGAAGTGATCGCCGGTGAAGGCATGATCCTCACCGCCGGCGGCATCGATTCCCATGTGCACTTCATCTGCCCGCAGCAGATCGAGGAAGCACTGACCAGCGGCGTCACCACCATGATCGGCGGCGGTACCGGCCCGGCCACCGGCACCAACGCCACCACCTGCACGTCGGGCCCGTGGCACCTGGCACGCATGCTTCAGGCCAGTGATTCATTCCCGATGAACATCGGTTTTACCGGCAAGGGCAACGCCAGCCTGCCGGAGCCGTTGATCGAACAGGTCAAGGCCGGCGCCATCGGTTTGAAGCTGCACGAAGACTGGGGCACCACGCCCGCCAGCATCGACAACTGCCTGAGCGTCGCCGACCAGTACGACGTGCAGGTGGCGATCCACAGCGACACCCTCAACGAGTCCGGCTTCGTCGAAACCACCCTCGCCGCGCTCAAGGGCCGCACCATCCACACCTACCACACCGAAGGTGCCGGTGGCGGCCATGCGCCGGACATCATCAAGGCCTGCGGCTTCCCCAACGTACTGCCAAGTTCGACCAACCCGACGCGGCCGTTCACGCGCAATACCATCGATGAGCACCTGGACATGTTGATGGTCTGCCATCACCTGGACCCGAGCATTGCCGAAGACGTGGCCTTCGCTGAAAGCCGCATCCGCCGCGAGACCATCGCCGCCGAAGACATCCTGCACGACCTCGGCGCGTTCTCGATGATCAGCTCCGACAGCCAGGCCATGGGCCGCGTGGGCGAAGTGATCACGCGCACCTGGCAAACCGCCGACAAGATGAAAAAACAGCGCGGCCCGCTGCCAGGCGATGGCGCCGGTAACGACAATTTCCGCGCCAAACGGTACATCGCCAAGTACACCATCAACCCGGCGATCACCCATGGCATCAGCCATATCGTCGGTTCCATCGAGGTGGGGAAATGGGCTGACCTGGTGCTGTGGCGGCCGGCGTTCTTTGGCATCAAGCCGACCCTGATTCTCAAGGGCGGCGCAATTGCCTCCAGCCTGATGGGCGACGCCAACGCGTCAATCCCCACCCCGCAACCCGTGCACTACCGCCCGATGTTCGCCAGCTTTGGCAGCTCGTTGCACGCCACCAGCCTGACCTTTATCAGCCAGGCCGCGCTGGACGCCGGATTGCCCGATGCCCTGGGTTTGAAGAAGCAGATCGCGGTGGTTAAGGGCTGTCGCGATGTGCAAAAAACCGACCTGATCCACAACGATTACCTACCGGAAATCGAAGTGGATCCGCAGACCTATCAGGTCAAGGCCGATGGTGTGCTGCTGTGGTGCGAACCGGCGGACGTGCTGCCGATGGCACAGCGTTACTTCCTGTTCTGAATCGTCACCCGCTCATGGGCTCAAGCTTCGCTGCCCTGAGCGGGTTGCGGGCTGCGGCCCATGATTTGATCGGTCATGGTGTAGAGCAGTTGCAAGCGCTCCTTTTGCAAGGCGCTGATGTCGGAGAAATACTCCTCGTCACTCATCACGTGCCCCGACACGGAGTTCACCGACGATTTGCCCAGCGCCAGCACCGTGGTATCGATCGTCTCGCGCAGCGCTTGCTTTTGCTGCGGCGAAAGATCGCCGTCATTCGCCCATTCCTGTTGGGCGACCTGCAAACTGATCAAGTCATCGCCCCTGACCTGCAGCACCTTGAAGGGTTCGGGGTTCAACGACTCGACGAAGTTGGCCCAAAAGGATTCCTCCACGATCTGGTTGCGTAACTGGTCGCCTTCCTCCAGCGCCCGCACACGCAGGTAAGCCTCGTCCACCATCGCGCTTGTGACATCCGGCTCGTTGAACATCATGCTCTTGGACTGCCAGGGTAAATCCAGAGGCCCGGCCAGCCGTGTGGCATAGGCCAGGTATATCTCGACTTCGTCGATGCTGCGCAGCGCATTTCCCTGGGCGTCGTACTGCCGCACCAACTCACCCTGCGCGTCGTATTGAGGAAAATTGCGACCCTGCGCGAGCAGTTCGTTGACTCTCGCTTGAGCGATCCGGCCCAACTCATGGAGCCTTGCGCGCCCCCTGGCCAGGTCCAGCAGTTCGATCTTTTTCAGCTCGACATTGGGAATTGCGTTGGCTTGGGACACCAGCACCTCCCCGCCCATAGCATTGAACAACTGGGCCCCGGCGTCGACACACGTGGTGGGTGCAGCGGCCATTTTGAACAAGGTGTCACACAGCACACTGTCTTCATGCATGGCCTCGATCATGCGCCACACCTTGGCTGTCAAATCGTTCCTGTATTCAGGCGTTCCCGCATCGGAAGATTCGTTCAGTTTGCGCAGTTCATTGAAAAACGGCTCGCTGCCTTCGAGCTCCTCGACCGCGTCCCAGTAGCGGGCTTTCACCACCCACTCCTCTTGCGTCAGGCCAGCCATCCAATGGGCGCTGTCCTGCACGCCCCTGGGGGGAAAACGTCGCCCGGCATCCATCCCGATGGACTCTATATAGAGCTTGAGCCGATCGAGTGCCTCAGGCGCCAACAACTCACGGGTCACCACGATTCTGGCGATGGTCTCTGCCCTGTCCGAGCCCGGCGCCACATCAGGCATTTCAGTGATCGGATTACCCGTCAGGTCCAGAACAAAACCTCGCGGCCTGGGGTGGGCGAAAAGGCCTGCGGGCAGTGCCTTCAAACCGCAACCCGCCAGTTCCAGCCATTGCAGAAAACGCAGACGCTTGAGGTTCAACCATTCACCGATGGGGTTACCGGCCAGTGTCAGCGAAATCAGTCGGGTCATATTGTTGATATGCTGCGCGGTCTCTGCCGTCAGAACCAAGGCGTTATCGGCCAGGTCCAGCCCTTCCATGAACGGCATGTTCGCAAGGGCGGGCGGCAGGACAGTCAAACGATTTTCGCTCAGGTCCAACAGCCGCACTCTGCGGAACGCCGACAGAAAACGCGCGCCCTGGTCGGTCAGGTCGCACCGGGTCACCTGCAGGTTGGTGACATGATCGAAGTTGCCTGGCAGCTCTGGCAGGGTTGCCAACTGCGCCCCGAGCATCCGCTGCTGGTCGCGAGCGCCGCCTCGCAGTTTGATCCGCTGCCCTAGCACGTTACCGAGGGGATCGATGTCCAGCTCGCCGGTCATTCTCCAGGCGTTCATGATGGCATCCACAATCCGATACCGTGCGCGCAAAATCGACGGCGTTTTCGGCCCCTCCAAAAGCCAGTTGTAAAACGTCGCTTCAAGGTGTGCGAAATCACGCTCCAACGCACGCAGCCAGGCGTCGTCGGTGAGGCTGCGGTCCTGCAGAAAGGCCTCAACCTGCTCCTCCGTCAAACTGGGGTAAAGCGTTCGCAGCCGACGACGGAAAGTGCCCTCAACTCCGCCCACCCCGCGTCCGCTCAACGGATAGCCCGGCTGGCCGCTCGGTGCGCGCTGCGGGAACCTGAAGAACGGCTTGTTCCGCGGCGCAATGCGCAAGGCGTTGCTTAAGGCATCCCGTGGCAGCGCCCGCTGAATGACCAACGCATGCAACTGATCACCTTGGCCGACATGGGGCAGGCTAATCGCATTGCGATGGGCATCGGGCAAGGCGTGCTGCAACGCTCTATACAAGCTGTCGGTACCGTGTAGTTCATTGCCCTCTTCATCGAAGGGTTGATAAAGCCCATCAGCCACACGCGCCAGCACTTTGCGCTGGCCTGCATCCTCGGCGCCAAACACCGCGCGCAAGCTGCCATCGAACGAACCCTCGCGCACTTCAAGCCGGATGTTGTCATGCCAGCCGGGCAGGTTTTCCAGGGAGTGCAGCACCAGGGTTTCGGTATCCGGGTTGTCCAACCGCTCCAGATACAACCCTTCATAAGCGTGCAACAGACGCATCTGCGCCTGCAGCTTGCGCGCCTCTTCGGCCAGCCGTAAGGGGAGTCGCCCCTTGGCAGTGATGAATTCCAGCTCTTTGGGGGAAGCCGAGTCCAGCAGTTCCTGGGCGATCAGGCTCGGCAAGCGCTTGAAGTCGCGCTGCAAAACCTGCACGGCGGGGCTTTTAGGCGCAAGGCGCTCGCTGTACAGGCTTTTGAACAGCCGGGTGTGCTGGGTGGCCGCATACTCCGCCAGTCGGCGAGTCAATTCCGCCGCACGCGACGGGGTGTCGAGCCCTATACGCTCACCCAACAGTGGCGTTAACTGTTCGTGGCTGAGGTGCTCGACAATGCGCCTGGACAGCTGGCCCTGCATCAGCTCGGCACGGCTGATCCGGATCAGGTCCCGCCCCGTCGCCAGCCGGTTGCCGTAGCGCACCGCCGAAGTGTCGAGCCCGTCCTCTCCCAACACTTCAATACCCGTGCTGGCCGGCCAATGGGCAAGCTCTGTGACCAGGCTGGCGGCATAACCGGTCAACTCGGCAGACAGACGTCCAGCCGTGATCTGCCGGTTGAGTTCCTTCGCCTGCCCGTAGGCGCGAAATTGCTGCGCGGTGTCCAGCAACACCGCCGGCACCGGCTCACTCTGCGCGTGGATTCGGCGCAACTGATCCTCATGGACATCGCTGACCTGACGGATCTGCTCAAGCTCCTCGTCGCTGAAGCCCTCCATCGCAGGGCCGATACGCCGCATCAGCGTCGCCCCTGTCCACTCCTGGGGCCGGTCGGCCTCATGCAGCCACCCGCCCTGGTTGTTGTGGCGCAGCAACGGCTGGTAGGCCTCTGCTCGCGTCGGGTGCTGGATACGGTAATGCCCGGTGGTGGCGTCCTCGACAATACGGTAATGCTTGCCCTCAATAGCGAGCACAGATTGTCCATTCTGGCGATACACGCCGTGCTCGTCTGCTTGCCCCTGCGGCTCGTAATCCGGTAGTTCATAACCGTCGAGTCGTGGACGCCAAAGGGTCTTCCCGCCTGTGGGCAGGCGTACGTTTCTCAGGCTTTCGACCTGGCCCGACCATTGAACATGCGGCAATACCGCAGCGCCCGCGGCAAAAAATGCGGCATTGAGCGCTACCGAGGAAAAGCAGCGCCACATCTCTTTGATTTCACCCTGTTCATACGCCTCGATGCCATGGAACACGTCAGTCATCATCTGCCCAGCGCCCACCGCCAGCATGATCGGTCCAAGCCCCGGCACCACAAACGCCGCCAGGTTGAATACATTGAGCACCGCGTCCAGGAAACCTGCCATGCGCCTGGCCCGCGCCTGCGCGTCCTCGTCGCCGGTGGGCACGGCCACCGCCCTGGCATCGCTGAGCAGCTTGCGCATATGGGCCTGACGCTGTTCGATCCACACGTCGCCGGTGATCTCGAACGCTTCGATCGGCAATCTGGCGGGCTCGGCTTGCAGTACGAAATCCGTCTGCGTGTCGTCGCTTTCCTTTGGTTGATAGAGCTTGTTGAGTTGCTGAAAGAACTCACCTTGATGCTGCACGGGGATGAACTGGCTGAAGAAACGGCGGTAGGCGATGCTGTGCAGGCGCGCTCTCAAATCGGCCATGAACGCGTCGCCGGAGGCATATTCGCGCATCGGCTGCTGCGGATCGTTGGGGATATACACCACCACCCGCTCGGCATCGACACTGCTCAGGCGCTCTGGCCCGATCAGCAATGGCCCGACGAGCACAATGCCGAAGATTTTCAACGCCGCAAACGTGACCGGGCTGCCATCGAGGTAAGCGTTGCGCGAGCCGCTGAGCACCTGATCGAGCATCCGCCGTGCGCTGGCACTCACACCCGCTCTCCCGTTGGCGTCAGCCAACCGTTGCCGGCTGGCAATATCGAGACTCAGGGTAAATTGCTGGCGTTGGTGCGCATGCAATTGGTTCTCCAATGCGGTGCGCTGGGTTTGATCCTGCGGCTCAAGCACCGCCTTGAGATGCTCCTGATACAACTTACCCACGTTCAACGAGCGACACAGCTGGGCAAACTCGTGGGGCAGGATGGCCACGGCCTGATCCTGCAGAACGTCGAACCCCGGGATCACCTCCCCTTCGAACGCGCTGAATCGAGTGATGATCGAGCAATCGCGGCAACTCAAGGGTTGTTCTTCAGAAGGCTCGAAGTTGGCCAGGGCGGCTTCAAGCAGTGTTACGCCGCGATAACGGTAATTGGCATCCGGACTGCTGGTTTGATCGACGGTAAAAAATCCACCAAAGGCAGCTTGCTCTTTTCCGGGGGTGTACTTGCGGGCGAAGTACACCTGCCTGACATCCAGGTCCATGTTGAAACGTTGCTGAATCTGCGCTTTAAGCAGCGGCTCGGCGAAATCGAGCACGTCGTCAATGCGGGCAAGGTTGTCTTCGAGGTCGCGCTGAGCGTCGCGAAAGCGGGTGTGAGCGACCGCGAGGCTGGCTCGACCTGCCGAGTCGGCTTTCAGGTACCAATCCGGCAGTTGCAGCGGGTGGTCGGCCAACTCTTGCTGGCGCTGCTTGGGCGCCTGCAGAAACCAGGAAGGGACGCGGCTTTTCAGGAAGTCGTAATGCACTCCGCTATAGCCGGGCGAGGAAGAAGCGGGCGAAGGTATGTTTGGCATTTGGGCTCATCCGTGGCCAGGAATTAAGCCCTCAGCCTATCGAACGCCCTTGCGCCAAAAGGCACATATAGTTGTGCCGTTTGGCGCTTTTGCGTCAGTTCAGAACTGTTCGCGCGGGTTGAACGCGGCTTTCTCCGCCAGCGCCTGCCACAAGGCCTTGACCTCGTCGTCGGCAGCTTTGGGCATCACAGCCTTGAGCTGCACGAACAGGTAACCGCGCTGGCCCGCCTTGTTCAGCAAACCGTGGCCCTTGGCGCGCATGCGCTGGCCGTTCTGGCTGCCCGCCGGCACCTTGAGGTTGATTTTGCCGGTCAGCGTCGGTACGGCCACTTCAGTGCCCAGCGCCAGTTCCCACGGCGCCAGCGGCAGGTTGATGATCAGGTTTTCGCCATCCACTTCAAACTTGCTATGGGGCGCAAACTTGATGATCAGGTACAGATCGCCGTTGGCCCCACCGCCGATGCCCGGCGCGCCCTGCGCCTTGAGGCGGATGCGCTCGCCGTCGGTCACACCGGCGGGGATCTTCACGTTCAGGCTCTTGGTGGTATTGCTCACATGCCGGCCCGAGGCGTCGTATTGCGGCACCTGGAAGCTGATCTGCTTGGACTCGGTGGACAGCGTTTCTTCAAGCGACACCGTCAGTTGCATCTCGACATCCTGGCCTTTGCGCCCGGCCGGACGGCGCTGGCCGCCGCCGAAAGCATCGCCACGGTTACCGAAGATCGAACTGAAGAAGTCCGAAAAGTCCTCGCCCTGCCCGCCGCCGCCAAAGCCGCCACGGCTCTGCCAGCCCGGTGGCCCCTGGAACGGCTGGCCGTGCTGGCCGTATTTGCGCAGTTCATCGTATTCGGCGCGCTTATCGGCGCTCTTGAGCGCTTCATAGGCTTCGGACGCGTCCTTGAACTTGGCTTCGGCGTCTTTTTCCTTGCTCACATCGGGGTGATATTTACGCGCGAGTTTGCGATAGGCGGCCTTGATTTCCTTGTCATCGGCGCTCGGCTCGACACCCAATATCTTGTAGTAGTCTTTGAAATCCATCGGCGGTTCACCATCCTTCATCGAGATCGCACAGCCCTGGGCACAACGTGCGCTGCTTTGCACCTGTTGAGTCTTGTGGCCTGGGGGTACGTCAGAGTTTTATCGGCACTTGCCGTATGCACCAGATGTGGGGGCAAATCCCACACTTTCAAGCACGATTTAACGGATGGTCGGCCTACGCATCCGCCTTCGACTGGCATACACTGCGCGGCCGTTTTTCGACCGGAACCCGATAGACATGAAAAACCCATCCCCAGCCCGTGCTTGTGGTATCGACTTTGGCACGTCCAACTCCACCGTCGGCTGGATCCGCCCCGGCGAGGAGACGCTTATCGCGCTGGAGGACGACAAGATCACCCTGCCGTCGGTGGTGTTCTTCAACTTCGAGGAGCGCCGCCCGGTATACGGTCGCCTGGCGCTGCACGAGTACCTGGAAAACTACGAAGGCCGCCTGATGCGCTCGCTCAAGAGCCTGCTGGGTTCCAAGCTGATCAAGCACGACACCAGCGTGCTGGGCACGGCAATGCCGTTCACCGACCTGCTGGCACTGTTTATCGGCCAGCTCAAGAGCCGCGCCGAAGCCAACGCCGGCCGCGAGTTCGAAGAAGTGGTACTGGGCCGCCCGGTGTTCTTCGTCGATGACGATCCGATGGCCGACCAGGAAGCGGAAAACACTCTGGTGGATGTGGCGCGCAAGATCGGCTTCAAGGACATCTCGTTCCAGTACGAACCAATTGCCGCCGCGTTCGACTACGAGTCCACCATCGAGAAAGAAGAGTTGGTGCTGATCGTCGACATCGGCGGGGGTACGTCCGACTTCTCCCTGGTGCGCCTGTCGCCCGACCGCCGTCACAACGACAACCGCCACGACGACATCCTCGCCACCGGCGGCGTGCATATCGGCGGTACCGACTTCGATAAGCAACTGAGCCTGCAAGGCATGATGCCGCTGTTCGGCTACGGCAGCCGTATGAAAAGTGGCGCCTACATGCCCACCAGTCACCACATGAACCTGGCGACCTGGCACACCATCAACTCGGTGTACTCGCAAAAATCCCAGCTGGCCCTGGGCAGCATGCGCTATGACATCGAAGACACCGGCGGCATCGACCGCCTGTTCAAGTTGATCGAACAGCGCGCCGGGCACTGGCTGGCGATGGAAGTGGAAGAAACCAAGATCCAGCTGACCCACGCAGACAGCCGCCATGTGGCGCTGGACCGTATCGAAGCGGGCCTGAGCGTCGACTTGAGCCGGGCGCTGTTCGAATCGTCCATCGACGCCCTGCTGGAGCGTGTGCGCGGCAGCGTGACGCAACTGCTCAACGACGCTTCCGTGACCGTGGCGCAAGTGGACACGGTGTTCTTTACCGGTGGTTCCAGCGGCATTCCGGCGCTGCGCCACCGCATCTCGGCGATGCTGCCGAATGCGCAGCATGTGGAAGGCAATATCTTTGGCAGCATCGGCAGCGGTCTGGCGATTGAGGCGAGCAAGCGGTACGGGAACTGATCAACACCCGCGCCCTGCGTGCTTGCTCGCAACAGCGATCGGCCAGTCGACGGCCTCTCGTCATCGTGAGCAAGCACGCATCCCTGACCGCTTATCCCGGGTCAGTCCCACTTATAGAAAGGTCCATAGTCCAGCAGCAACTCCTCGCCCTCCTCAATATCCCGCCAGGCCACAAAAAACGTCATGTAACGACCGACGTAGATACTCCCCACATTTTGCTCGCCTACTGGTACTTGCCCTGGGGCAGCCGGGCTGTTGATCAGGCTAAGGATATTGCCACTGCCATGAGCGCTTAGTGTTCCGTCATTGGAAAAGCTCTGAAACGAGTAAGTCTCCACCGGCCGGCGCCCCTTGGCTGCAATCTCCTTCATCAGCGTCGGATCGCCTTGATGCAACTTTCCTGAATAAGGCCCCAGCACCTCAAACCTGCGAATCCTGCGTAGCGCAACGACCGACAGCCCTCGATCAGGGCCATCCGTCATCTTCCTGGCCAGTAGCTTGCCTAAGAAACGCGCGGCGTGACGCCCCTCATCTCGAATCCAATTTCGAACATCCTGGGTTATTTTTTCAGACCATCTCAGGCGTTCCTGCGTCCCGAACTCGTCGAGCAAACTGTTCCAGTAAGTCACTTCAATCTGGTCAACCTCACCCTCCAGTTCTGCGGTCAAACTGCGCGTGACATCGCTCGGATCTTGCAGGATGGGCAGGTCGTTATTGATTTCATGCTCAAGGAGAAGCGTTGCATCTTTGCTCTCATTAGCCACCGTCGGCTCGCGCCTGGGCACCTTGATCTGCGGTGAGAGCGGGCCCTGCGCAGGACGTTTGACGGGGACTCTGGAGCTTTTGCGTGCCGTGAATATCCGCGTCTCAAGGCTTTCGGGATTGAGGGGATTGGCGGGCAACTGCCCCGGTTCACCAAAGATCAGGCGGTTTTTTCCGATCAACGTGAACTTACCGTTTGCCCTCACGTGGCGCGCCCACTCCAATGGGTCGATATTGTTGCGTTGAACAAACTCACTGGACGATACCGTTTGACCCTCCTTGCTTTGCAAACGGTACCACTTGTCCAGATGAGCCTCGGTCAGCGGATCATAGTTAGCCCGTTCGAAAATAAGCTCGGTCATACCTTGCTTGGTAAAACTGCCATCTTGCTTTACGTAATCGCCCCACATGATCGGGTTGAGGTTATGCCGCGTGGCAAAATCACGGGCCATCAATTGGCTGCCGGGGGTTTCATACAGCGTTTTCCATTCACTGAGATGCTCACGAGTAATGCTTGTATAGGCACCACCGCCGGCATGTTTGAGCAGTACTCTCCCTATGTCGTTGATCGAGCCATCCTGAGCGATATGCAGCATGAGAGCATCTGGCTCAATCAAGTACTGATTCGCAAAACCCTCACGAGTCAACTCATGCCGCTCCCTGGGTGACAGTCGCTCCCATGCAGACAAATGCTCGGCGGTAACACTGGTACGCACTGCGTGCTCATTGTCGAGAAATGCCACCCCCTCAGGCGTGGTAGATCCGTCCGCTAATACGTAACGTCTCAAGGTGGGATAGAACAGTCCGCGCTGCCTGGCAAACTTGCGCATTAAGTTGGCAGAACGGTCGACTTCAGATAACTCGCTCCAATCACGGACGTCATCCCCCGTTATCAAACGGTGAGGCTCGACGCCGCCCTTCAACCCGATGGACTCCCATTGGTCGGGACCTACTCGCCGCAACCAGTAACCTGTCTGCCGGTTGGTTTGAGCATCGACGACGTTCACATCAAAAATGTCGGCCTCTATCCTGAAGTTATCGCGGATCTGGTACACCTGCTCTCGACCATCACCTCTTACGTCCCGGATATAAAACTGTTGGCCATCAGCCGTCCGATAGATGCCCTGGGCGCTGGGTGTAAGCGTCGAGATCGTGGACTGATCTACTGCGTACTCCCGGTACCCAAGAGGGGTGACCTCGGCAGGCTCGTCTACTGGGATGGGCGCTTCAAGCGCAGGCTCAACCTGCGCAGGCAGGTCAGGGGTCGGCTCAGACGACGTATACGTGATATGCCCCTCCTCGCTGGAGGCGGGGATAGCGACCTTCTGTAAACGAATGCGCCCATCTGGAGACGTGACACGGCGGAACATATTCATTTCTTCGGGCACGACGTAACTGAGCGCCAGACCGGTGACAGTAACCTCGACCAGGGCGTTAACCACACCGACAATGTGTGCCCAGCCCATCACCTTGTCCCCCACGGACAAGTCCTCGATACCTTCCAGCACCTCATTCATCAGCTTGACCGCCGTCGCCCCCAGCAGTACTACGCCAAGCGCAGGCACAGCAAAGGCAGCAACGCCGATCACGGCCATGAGGTCTTCCAGCAACTGGGCAATCCACTCCCTGCGACTCTTCGCATCCGCATCTTCAGTGGGGACTGCCTGACGTCTCGCATCGGCCAGCCCCCTTTGTCGCCACTGCCGGTAGAGGCAAGCCCACAGGTCCAGGCCTTCTTCCCAGATATCCAGAGATGTCCCCATGGGCCGGAACTGCAAGAGAAAGTCCAACTGCTCTTTTTGCCGCAGCACCGGCGCGTGACGTGGGGATTGCCCAGGTACTCGTTCGGTGAAGTAATTGAAAAAGGCTGGGCGATCTTCAAAGGCGACAAACCGACTGAAAAACAGCTGATAGTCAGAGGGCGCTGCAGTGGAAGGCTTTGCTGCTGGGGCTTTTCGCAGAAATTGCGTCTTCATCTGCGCCTTGAGCTGCGCCAGGGAAGAGTAATGCTTTACGGGATGATCAGGATCATCAGGGATGTAAACAATGAAGCCGGACTCTGACTCGCTGTCCAAGAATGGCCAGATCACCTTCACTGGCAAACTCTGGCTTTTCTCAACGATCTCAAACACCACACAACCGTTCAGGTTCATTCCCATGAAGTTCAAACCGCGCAACCACAGCGGGTGGCCGTCTACTGCAACCTCTTGCTGTTGGTCGATAAGGGCAAGCAGAGCTTGATAGTGTTTCGCCTGAATATCTGTTTTTAACAGCGCGATGTAACTCGCGGTTTTAAGCGATGCTTTCTGATAGCGGATAAAGGCATCTTTTTCGGCCTCCAGCTTCTCAGGATCGCTCCAGCCTAGTGCGTCCTTTATGTGCTGTTGGTACTTTGCACCCAGATCCAGATCCCGACATAAGGCTACAAATTTCTCGATCGTCAGCCCCTGGATTTTTTGGCGAATACCTACTTTCTTCCCGTAGTTAAAAAACTCGCTGATATAGAAAGCCCCCGCTCTTCCTTCAGAGGCCTCAAAATTATGCAGCGCAGCTTGCAACAGGGTAAAACACTCGATTTTTGGGTTACTGAAAAAACTGGCATGGGTATAAAGCTCCAACCAGACCTGATTGACATCCAGATCCAGGCCAAAGATTTTTTTGATTTCCTGCGTTAACAGTGGTGCAGCGAAATCATTAATCGCCTGCACATCAGCCATGATGCGAACGTAAGCGCTGTGCGCCTCGATGCTCAGCGCGGCATAGCTCGCAGCCGTCGCACGCTCAGCGGGCGAGGAAGACGTCCACCACTCGGGCAGCTGAGGAGTCATCCCCCCGAATGTTTTTAAAGTCTGCGCGGGCGCGTTTAACAAAAATGAAGGAACAGCAGACGCCACGATATTTATGTAGTCGTTGCTAACACCGGAGCCATCACTGGCAGTCGTTCCGCTACCATCGTTATCAGTACTGGAATCACCCATCAAATGCAGTCCTTCTGTTCGCGTTAGTTAAATCAAACGCTATCAGCGGGTCCTGCCTATTGAGGGTTAGATAATTACAGCGTGCCGCATCATTGATCAGGCCTTGGCAGTGGTGACGACTGCACTACCGTGCTCAACTCTGCCGTTCGCGCAGCGTAGGTAGGGTCGTTCACCTTAGTAAATCAAACCATCCCACCGAGTTTCAGCTCACTCTTCAGATACGCATAGTAGATCGGCCCTGCCACCACGCCCGGCAGACCGAATGCGGCTTCAAACACCAACATCGCGAGCAGCAATTCCCACGACTTGGCACTGATCTGCCCGCCAACAATGCGCGCATTGAGGAAGTACTCGACCTTGTGGATCACGATTAAATAGCCCAACGCCGCCACTGCCACCCAGATCGACAGCGACAGCGCGACGATGGTGATCAGGGTGTTGGACATCAGGTTGCCGATCACCGGCAGCAGGCCGAGCAGGAAGGTCAGCACGATCAGGGTTTTGGTCAGCGGCAGGTGAATGCCACACAGCGGCAGCACCACGGCGAGGAATATGGCGGTGAAGGCGGTGTTGAGCGCGGCGATCTTGATCTGAGCGAAGACGATGTTGCGAAAGGCCTGGACCAGCAGGTGCAGGCGGTCGAACAGCGCCGCCGCCAGGGGCTTGCGCTTGGTCAGGTCAGGCACGCGCTGCAGGGCGATGATCGCGCCGAGCACCATGCCGATCAGCAGGGTGACGAACATGTGCGCGGCGTCTTTGCCCACCAGTTGCAGCTCGCTCAGGTGTTTGCTCAGCCACTCACCGATGGCCACACGGAATTCGGCGGCGCTGGCCGGCAGGTAGGCGTCGAGGAATGGCGGAAGTTGGCCCCGCGCGCGGTCGACCACGCCCATGAATTTGTCGAGGGAAGCCCCGGGATTTTCCGCTTCGTGGAGCAGGAAGCTAATGGCGCCGGCGAAGATCAGCGCAAGCACGCTGACAATCAGGGTCCCGAGCAACGCCACTGCCAGCCAGCGCGCGCGGCGGCCTTCGATCAGCCGTTGCAGTTGGGGGGTGAGCATGTTGACCAGTTCATAGACCAACAAACCGGCCAGCAGGCTGGGCAGCAATTTCAGCGGCAGCACCAGCAGCAGTCCGCCGAAAATGATGATGTAGCTGGCCAGCAACAACACATGACGCTGAGAAAACGTTGGCATACAGCCTCAAAACGAACGGCGTTAAAGGATGGGCAGTCTGCCAGCCTTCAGAGAATCAAGCGAGTGGATAGGTTGTGAATGCGATCAAGTGTGAGAGGGGCACCTCCCCTCCCACATTTAATCTTCAGCACCGACGAAATCGTGATCAACCTTTGAGGCAGGTGCTCATGAACGTCTTGCGCGCATCGCCGGTCAGCGCTTTGGTTTTCGCCGACGCATTGCAATCCTTCATCTTCTGCTGCTGCGGCGTCAGGGTCTTGGCGTCATTGGCAGCCGGGGCCGACAGGCAGGTTTTCATGAACGCCTTGCGCTCGTCGCCCTTGAGCGTCTTGGTGGTGGCCTCAGCATTGCAGGTGGTCATTTTGTTTTGCTGGGCAGTGGCGGCAAAGCCTTGGGAACACAGCAGCAAGCCCATCATCAATAACGGAATACGCAGCATCTTCATGGAGTTTTCTCCCTGTTACCACGCCGATGGGCATGGCCTATCCGCAGTGTAGTCAAAGCCTGTTACATCTTCATCCACAGCGAATATTCGTCCGGCGGTACTGCTCCGGCGTGCAGCCAGCATGGCGCTGAAACATCGCGATAAACGCCGAGGCGGTGCTGTAGCCGAGGTCGAACGCCACCTGCTGCACGCTGCGTTCGCTGTCGAGGGCTTCGATGGCCGCCAAGTAGCGCAGACGCTGGCGCCATTCACCGAAGCTCATGCCCAACTCGCGCACAAACTGGCGCGCCAGGGTGCGCTCGCTCACATGCACCTGTTCAGCCCATTGCGCCAGCGGGCGGTTATCGCCGGGGTCGGCCTGCATGCCTTCCAGGACGCCAAGCAGCCCTGGGCGGCGGGCGTAGGGCAGGAAACCGTCGTGGATCGGTGCCTGCCGCAGTTGATCCACCAATACTTGGGCCAGGCGGATATCGGCTTCGGAATGCGGAATATTCACGTCACGCCGGGCGAAGTCGCGCAGGATCGCCTTGAGAATGTCGCTGATCGCCAGTGTGCATGGCTGTTGTGGCAGTTGCTCGCAGAGCTCGGGGGCCAGGCCGACCGAGTGATAGACAATCGCCTGGGCGTTGTAGGAGCTGTGCTCAGTATTGGGCGGGATCCAGACCGCGTACTGCGGCGGCGACATAAAGCGGTTACCGGCCACTTCCATGCGCATCACACCGCTGGCGGAGTAATCCAGCGAGCCCCAGAAGTGCTGGTGCGGCGTGCACTCGGTGTCAGGGGCAAAGTCGGAATAACGGAAGTAGACCGGGCTGGGCAAGCTACGGAAATCGGCGAGGCGTACGGTGTGTCGGGCCATATTGTCTGGATGCAAAGGTGAGTTGTCTGGATCGCAGTATAGGCTTCGATCCAGACAGGGGATAATCCCGCTTCATCAACACACTTGGTTTCTTTCGATGCAGTACGCGTATCCCCTGCTGGCCATTTTTATCTGGGCCGGCAACACCGTGGTCAACAAACTGGCCGTGGGCTCGATTTTCCCGTCGGAGATCGGTTTTTACCGCTGGCTGCTGGCGGCGCTACTGTTCACGCCGTTCATGCTCAAGCCGGTGATCGCTCACTGGGCGCAGATCCGCCCGAATCTGGGCAAGATCGTCATCCTCGGCGTGCTGGGCATGGCCGTGTACCAAAGCCTGGCGTATTACGCCGCCTCCCTGACCACCGCCACCAACATGGGCATCATCCTGTCGCTGATGCCGTTGATGGCCCTGACAGCAGCGATCATCAGCCTCGGCCAACGCCTGACCTTCGGCGCACTCACCGGGGCTGTGCTGTCGTTTGCCTGTGTGGTCGTGGTGGTGTCGTCCGGCAGCCTGGGCGCGCTGTTGCAACACGGGGTCAACCTGGGCGACGCCATGATGCTGGTCGCCACCCTGGCCTACGCGGTCTACAGCACCTTGCTGAAAAAATGGCAGCTGCGCCTGCCGCCGTTGGTGTTGCTGTATTTGCAGATACTGGTGGCGGTGGTGGTGTTGTTTCCGCTGTTCCTGTTCTCGGCCAAAACCGGCCTGAGCTGGGCAAATATCCCACTGGTGCTGTACGCGTGTTTACTGGCGTCGATGCTCGCGCCGTTGGCGTGGATGCACTCGGTGAAGACCTTGGGACCAAGCCGTACCACGCTGTTTTTCAACCTGCTGCCGTTGATTACCGCGTTGATTGCGGCGGTGGTATTGAAGGAGGAGCTGGCGTTGTATCACCTGGTGGGCGGTTTGCTGACCTTGGGCGGGGTAGTCTTGTCGGAGCGCTGGACCACACCGGTGCGCCGCCTGGCTTAAACACCCGCCGCTTTCAAGCGCCGGGCATGCTCCACAAACAATCGGATCGGCTCGGCGCCCTTGCCCACCAGCCCCATGGACTGATTGACGATATCAAAATGGTCCAGGGCAAAATCATCACCAATCACCGTGCCCAGGTGTGAGCTGTAGCGCCCGACCATGCCATCACACTGGCCCTTTTCCCGCACAAAGCTGCGGGCGAACAAGCGGCAACTGCGGTGGGTACCATCAAACAAATTACGGCCCCGATCCGTGATGCCCGGCTGCAACGTGCCGGACCACGAGTAATAGCGCACGCCGTTGACCACCTCCGCACCCTGCCCGCCCCATGTCTCGGGTAAGCCTTGGGGATAACGGCGATTGAACAAAGCCACACCTTCACTGGTGAGGGAATGGTGAGACGCCTGCAGATCCGCTTTAAAGCGCGGCCCGCGATAACCGGTTTCCAGCACACCCATCACCCAGGCGACCAGGTGAAACAGTGCGCTCATGATCCGGCCCTTGGCGCCGTCGATGGGGTAATGGAGGTGGATATGGTCCGCCAGCTCAGAACCGTGGTTCGGCCCCGCCACCGAAGTCACCGACGCCACCCAATCCGGGCGCAGGGCTGCTGCATAGCGCGCAGTCAGTGAGCCTTGGCTATGGCCGATCAAGTTGACCTTTTCCGCCCCAGTCTCGCGGCGTATGCGCTCGATCTGCACCAGCAGTTGCTCGCCACGCACCTCGCTGGAGTCCAGCGGTGCCACCTGTATCGGGAATACCTGAGCCCCACCAGCCCGCAAAGCCGGGACGATGCCATACCAGTAGGGAAAAAACCCGATGCGCACAAATCCGAGCATGCCGGGCACCAATACCAGGGGATAGCGTGTGGCCAACGACTGTGACATGAAGCGAATATCCTCGCAGCGCGTTTGATGCAATGCAGCCTAGCCCAGTTGCAAGTCGGGCTCGTGACGCGCGAGGTAAATCCGATAAAACTTTTTGCGCTGCCCGGCACTCACAACTTGGAGCGATCACGCCGACAGAGCGTGGCGTAACCCGGATTAGCCCCAGGAGATTGAGATGACTGAAGCAAACTTGACCGACGTTGCGACCCTGCGCAGCCGCGCCCGCCAGAACGTCGAAAACGGTGCCGTGACCGAAGGCTACGACGCCGACCGCGAAGAAATTATCCGCCTGCTCAACGCGTCGCTGGCTACCGAGCTGGTGTGCGTGCTGCGCTACAAGCGCCACTACTTCATGGCCAGCGGCGTTAAAGCAGCCGTCGCTGCAGAGGAATTTCTGGAGCACGCCACCCAGGAAGCCGAACATGCCGACAAACTGGCCGAGCGCATCGTGCAGCTGGGCGGCGAGCCGGAGTTCAACCCCGATCTGTTGTCGAAGAACTCCCACGCGCAGTACGTGGCCGGTAACAGCTTGAAGGAAATGGTCTACGAAGACCTGGTCGCCGAGCGCATCGCGGTGGACAGCTACCGCGAGATCATCCAGTACATCGGCGACAAAGACCCGACCACTCGCCGCCTGTTTGAGGAGATCCTCGCTCAGGAAGAAGAGCATGCGGACGATATGGCCGACATCCTCGAAAGTCTTTAAATAGCGTAAATCCCATGTGGGAGGGGGCTTGCGCCCGATAGCGGTGATTCAGTCTCAGAGGTACTGACTGACATACCGTTATCGGGGGCAAGCCCCCTCCCACATTTGGTTAGCCTTTAACGGTCTTCGGCGCCTTGCCTTCTTTCATCTGCTGCAGCAGCGGCGCGCACTCATTGGGCTCGCCACCACTTGGGGCGACCAACGCAAGCAAGCCGGCAGCAGGACCAGCGATCACGCCCAGCGCCACCATGCCCGCGCCGCGCAGGGCTAATGGAATGGCCTTGACCCCTGCATTCGGCTTGATAAAAGGCCCGTTCACATACAGCGGCGAGCGCAGGGAGAAGAGACGGAAGCCTTTGGATTCCGGGGTGACCGTCAGGTCCAACTGCTCAGTCGCCATGTTCGCGGTGCCATCGATGTAGATGATGGCGTTCTCGGTATCGAACACAAACAGCCGCGTAGTCGCCAAGCCGGTCTTGATGCCGAAGTCCGCGGCGGCACAGTTAATCTTCACTTCCTTATCGCCGAACAAGCGGCCCACCACGTAGTTGCCCACGTTGAGCCCGGCGATTTCCATCAGGCCACGGCTGATGGCGCCGTCGTTGATCAGCATCTTCAGGTCACCATTGGAGCTGCCCAGCAGCGCCGCCACGGAGTTACCTCGCCCGGCAATATCGGCATCGCCGTTGAGTTCACCGAAGCTGGTTTTCATCGGCTCGAAGCTCGGGAACAGTTGCTTGAGCTTGAAATTGCGCGCGGTCAATTTGGCGCGACCTTCCATCGGTGTGATGCGGCCATTCAGGCGAATCTGCGCATCGAGCTTGCCACCAGCGACGCCGAAACGCAGTGGCTCCAGGCTCAGCTCGCCGTCGTTGAGCACCAGATGGGTATAAAGATCGGTAAAGGGTAATTCGGCACTGTGCACGATACGTTTACCGGTGAATTCCACATCGGCATCCATGTCGCGCCAGCGTTCGGTGCGGAACTCTTCCACCGGCAGCACTTTGGTCGCCGGCTGTTTGCTTTCGCCGCCACGGGCCTTTTGCTTGGCGTTGGAGTCGGCGCCGATCAAGGGTGCAAGGTCAGTCATCAGCAACTGGTTGGACACCAGCGCGCCGCTGAGCTTGGGCCGTGGCTGGCTGGCGACGTAGGCGAGGTTGCCGTGAATGTCGCTGTTGCCGATCTTGCCGTTGAAGTTGTCGTAGCGGAAGGACGCGCCGCTGGCATCGTGCAGCTTGGCGATCAAGTGACCGTCGGTGGCGTAGGCCGGCGAGTCCGGCAGAGTGACGCCGGTCAGTGGATACAGGTTGCCCAGGCTGCTGCCGGACAGCTTAAGGCGCAGGTCAAGAGCGCCGAGGTTGAGCGGGTCGGTCAGGGTGCCAGCCAGGGCGATGTTGGTGTCAGCGATCTTGACTTGGGCCTGTAGCGGGAACGGCTTGGCCGCATCCTGCAGGGCCAGCAGGCCGCCGATCTTGCCGGTGCCGTCGAGCTTCTGGCCGTGGTACTGGCCTTTGACCTTGAGGGCGAACGCATAGTCCTGGGGCGCCGAGCCTTTCTCCAGAGCCTTCTTGGCATCGGCATCGCCGACGATTTCACCGAAGGGAATCGGTTTGCCCAAGGGGTCAATGATCACGTCGAGCTGGGTCTTGAGGGTCTGGTCATCCAGCGTCACGTGGCCTTTGTCAAAGCCGATGGCACCGATGTCCACCACCCAGTTGGAGGGTTCGGCATTGGGGTCTTTAGGGTCGAACGTGAAGGTCCAGTTGGCGCGACCATCAGCCAGGCGCTGTAACTCTGCACTCGGTTCGGTGAGATCGATACGCGGGATAACCACACGCTGTGCCAGCAGAGCCAGGGGCGAAATACGCAGCTCGACTTTCTTCAACGAAACCATCTGCGGTTTTTTCGACCAGTCCGGGTTACCTAGGGTCAAGTCTTCGGCAATCACATGAGGCCACGGTACCCAGGCACGCCAGCCGCCTTCATCGGGCTCTCGCTGCCACACCACGGCGAGGTTGCCGTTGATGGCAAACGGGCGATGCAGTTCTTCGGAGACTTTGGCATTGAGGGGCGGTTTGATGCGATTCCAGTCAAAAAACACCAGGACCAGGACTGCAACGGCGATTAACAGAACGAAGCTGGCGCAGCTCCAAGCGACGATTTTACGAGTGCGCGTCATTGCACAGGACTCCTCAACACGAATAGCTGAAATACAGCTCATAAGAGTACGACTGGCAAACCGTCCGGGGGTTTAACCCAGTGGTCAATTTAGTCGCAAAAAGCCATTTTCCTGATCGATCAGACAAATCCAATCATCAACGGCGCACCATTGTTACCCAGGTTCGTGTCGAAAATACCCACCACGGTGCAAAACCGCGTGCTTGAGAGGTCCGGTCTAGAGCCTCTGCGAGGAACAATCAATTCTGTTGATTATTACCATTGTGTTTATGAACTTTTATATCGACATATCGAGAGTAGCATTAGCCCTGTACCCACTTTATCGCCCTCCCAAGGAGCAACCATCATGAAACGCCAAGTACTCGCTACCGTCCTGTTGTCCATCATGGCTTCCAGCGCCTTTGCCCTGCCAGCCGCCGAACAAGTGACCCCACAAGTCAAAGCCGACGCCGTGCACGCCAGCCAAACTCTGGCCCGCAGCGGTTCGCAAGAAGAAGATAGCCGTGACTACGCCAAAGGCGCTGTTGCAGAAAACGGTTCGGATCAGATCAGCAAACGCGCTCACGCCGAAGGCCTGACCGAAAACGGTCGCGATCGCCTGCAAGAGAAAGGTCTGGTTGAAGACGGTGCCGATCAAATCAGCAAGCGCGCTTACACTGAAGGTGTTGCCGAAGACGGTTCTGATCGCCTGAAAGAACAAAACCAAGCACAGAGCTAACCCTGTGGTAGCCCAGAAAAAAGCCCGATCACCCGACCGGGCTTTTTGACTTTTTGTAGAACCTGTCACGCAACGCGCCCCCGCCAAGTTCGACGCCAACAGAGCTGTTTTGCTAGAGTGCGTCGCTGTACTTGCCGACAAAGCCCCCCGCCCATGCTGCCCCGCGCCGAACAGAAGCAACAGACCCGCCTTGCCTTGATGGACGCTGCCCGCCATCTGATGGAGTGTGGCCGTGGGTTTGGCAGCCTGAGCCTGCGTGAAGTAGCCAAGACGGCCGGCATCGTTCCCACTGGTTTCTATCGCCATTTTGCCGATATGGACCAGCTTGGACTTGTCTTGGTGAGTGAGGTCGGCCAGACCTTTCGCGCTACCATCCGCCTGGTGCGCCACAACGAATTCGTGATGGGCGGCATTATCGACGCCTCGGTGCGGATCTTTCTCGATGTGGTCTCAGCCAACCGTTCGCAATTCTTGTTCCTGGCCCGCGAGCAATACGGTGGCTGCCTGGCCGTGCGCCAAGCCATCAGCGCCCTGCGCGAAGACATCACCCGCGACCTGGCGGCGGACCTGACGCAAATGCCCAAGTTGCAGCACCTGGACCCCGATGGCCTGCACGTGATGGCGGACCTTATCGTCAAAAGCGTGTTTGCCACCCTGCCCGATATCATCGACCCGCCGGCTCATGCGTTGCCGGCTCACCTCACGCCCCAGGCGAAAATCACCCAGCAACTGCGCTTTATCTTCATCGGCCTCAAGCATTGGCAGGGCTTGGGCAGTACCGAGTAAACCGGTCACCCGGCCGAATGGAAACGCTTGGCGGTGGTGTAGTTTTTGCTCCAATAGCGATTGCTCAGTGAATCGATACGCACCGTCTTACCGGTTCGGGGTGAGTGAATGAATTTGCCCTCGCCTATATAGAGGCCGACATGGCTGACCTGACCGCGCCCATTACCTTTGAAAAACACGGCATCCCCAGGTTTCAGCGCATGACGCTTGATCGTCATCGCATCTGAACGGTGCATTGCCGCCGTGGTGCGGGGTATACGGATATTGGCCTGGGTCTTGAACAGATAAACCAGAAAGCTACTGCAGTCGAACCCCTGCTCTACCGTGCTCCCTCCCCACTTATAGGGTGTGCCCAGCAACTCATGGGCGCGGTCGATCACATCGTTGATGGACGGTTTGGACGGCAAGGCCTGTAGGGCTTGCAGGGGAGTGCTGGCCGCGATCGGAGCCACCGCACGCTTTTGGACATTGGCCGAAGATGAGGGCGTAACCAGATAAAGACTGAACACGAATAAACACAAAATTGATCGAAACATGATGGAACCCGTCGTGAATGTTTAGCACGCGGCGAATCCTAAAGATCCTGCGCGTAAGCCGACGAACTCCAAATCCTCAATTCCCGTAGGACTAATCCGAAAACACCCAGAAACGAAAAGGACGAAAGGAACTTCATACACGCCGCATCGCCCTCGACGCCAAAATGCCCCTCTTTGGCGCTATAAACGTGTCAACGCACCAATTTGAAACACTCCCACCAAGCACTAACGCCCTATTCGGTAGCACTCCCCCGCGTACCGACAGAGATTTCCTACATCAACCCGTGATTGGCAAGCCACTTGCTCTAGCTGTTTCATCGCTCATAGCTGGAAGCTTCCTGATGCTGGTGATCCACCGCCGAATCGCCCCCCAAGCCCTCTGGGCCGCTGAGTTGCTGCTCACTTTCGAAGCGCGCAGCAAGAGCCGCCTGCGCTGTTTCAGTACTGACGGCGAAGACGTTGGCCTGTTCCTGGAGCGCGGCCAGCCGCCGTTGCACGATGGCGAATGCCTACAGGCTGAAGACGGACGTGTCGTACGTGTATGCGCACGGCCTGAACAACTGCTGCACGTCACCTGCGCCAATGCCTTTGAACTGACACGCGCGGCCTATCACCTCGGCAACCGCCATGTGGCGTTGCAGGTTGGGGATGGCTGGCTACGCCTGCTCGACGACTACGTGCTCAAGGCCATGCTTGAACAGCTGGGCGCCACCACGCAGACCCTCGAAGCGCCATTCCAGCCGGAGCACGGCGCCTATGGCGGTGGCCATCATCATTCGCGCCATGGCGATGAAGACTTCAACTATCCGCCCAAGCTGCACCAGTTCGGCGTGCGTTTATGAACCCAGCCTGGGCGTTGCTGCGTCTGGCCAGTCCGCAATTGCCGATTGGCGGCTACAGCTATTCCCAAGGGCTGGAAATGGCCGTGGAGAACGGCCGCGTGAAGGATGCGGCCAGCGCCCGCCGTTGGATCAGCGACCAGTTGCTGCTGAACTTGGCACGTTTCGAAGCACCGTTGCTGCTCGCCCATTGCCGCGCCGCTGCCGCCGAGGATTGGCCGACACTCTCGCAACTGTGCGAAGAGCACCAAGCCAGCCGCGAGACCCGCGAGCTGTATCAAGAGAGCCGACAGATGGGCTACTCCCTGCAACAACTGCTCAACGGTCTGCCGGAACTGGACAGCCAGGCCCACACCTTTCTTGAGCAACGCAGCGAACCTCATCTGGCTCTGGGCTGGGCCCTGGCCGCACGCGCCTGGACCATCAACCCCGACGACGCCCTCGCCGCCTGGCTGTGGAGCTGGTTGGAAAACCAATTGGCGGTGCTGATGAAAACCCTGCCCTTGGGCCAACAAGCCGCCCAGCGCCTGACCAGTGAACTGCTGCCGCTGCTGCAACAAGCCCAGCAGGACGCGGGCCGCGTCGACCCCCACCATTTCGGCAGCGCAGCGTTCGGCCTGTCACTGGCGTGCATGGCCCACGAGCGCCAGTACAGCCGCCTGTTCCGTTCCTAGGAGCTCTTTATTTTGGAGAAGCAAATGAACACACAACCCCTGCGCGTCGGCATCGGCGGCCCGGTCGGCTCCGGCAAAACCGCCCTGACCCTTGCCCTGTGCCTCGCGCTGCGCGACCGCTACAACCTGGCAGTGGTCACCAACGACATCTACACCCGCGAAGACGCCGACTTCTTGGTACGTAACGAGGCCTTGGCGCCCGAACGCATCATCGGCGTGGAAACCGGCGGCTGCCCGCACACGGCCATCCGAGAAGACGCCTCGATCAACCTGGAAGCGGTGGACCAACTCAACCGTCGCTTCCCCGGCCTGGACCTGATCCTGGTGGAGTCCGGCGGCGATAACCTGTCGGCCACGTTCAGCCCGGAGTTGTCAGACCTGACCATCTACGTGATCGATGTCTCCGCTGGCGACAAACTGCCGCGCAAAGGCGGCCCAGGTATCTGCAAGTCAGACCTGCTGGTGATCAACAAGATCGACCTGGCGCCCTTGGTCGGCGCCTCGCTGGAGCTGATGAACAGCGACACCCAGCGCATGCGCAACGGCAAACCCTTTGTGTTCAGTAACCAGAAAACCGGCGTCGGCCTGGACGAGATCGTCGCTTTTATCGAGCGCCAGGGCCTGCTGACCACTGCCGCCTGATCAACCCATAAGGAACCTGTTTATGAGCCTCAACAAACTCTTCGCCGCCGCCGCTCTGCTGCTCGCTCCGGCCCTGGCTTTCGCTCACCCCGGCCACGGCGACAATGGCCTGATGGCCGGTATCAGCCACCCACTGGGCGGCCTTGATCACCTGCTGGCCATGGTTGCAGTCGGCCTGTGGGCAGCCCAGCAAAAAGGCGCCGCCCGTTGGGCCCTGCCGTGCACCTTCGTCGGCACCATGTTGATCGGCGGCGTGCTGGGTTTTGAAGGGCTGGCATTACCCGCGCTGGAAAGCGGGATTGCCGCGTCGGTGCTGGCGCTGGGCCTGGCAGTGGCGCTGGCGGTGCGTCCACCACTGTTCATGGCTGTGGGCGCTACGGCGTTGTTTGCGCTGTTCCACGGGGTGGCGCATGGCCTGGAGCTGCCGGACATGTCCAGCCCTTGGACGTATGCGGCCGGTTTTGTCGGGGCAACTGCTGCGTTGCACGCTGCCGGCTATGCCGTGGTGCGGTTTCTGCCTGCGGCGGCGGCCCCGTTGGTGCGGGTTGCCGGTGCTGCTTCAGCGGCGACCGGGGTTTGGCTGCTCGCGGGCTGAGTTGCGGGGCTATTGAGGGCCTCATCGGCCCCCTCCACATTTTGATGCGTGAACACCTTCAAAGGTGGGTGGGGGCTTGCCCCCGATAGCGCTGGCACAGACACCACAGAACGCAAGCCTGCTACCATGCGCGCCTACACCCCTGCCGTGACGACGCCAGCCAATGCCCATCGCTTCCCAGCCCACGTTGAATTCTGTGCTCACCCACTTCCATACCTTGATCGTGCCGCTCTGGCAGGGCCCGGGCTGGAATGCCGAGTTGGCGTTGCCCTATGAGGCGCTGGATGCCGATCATCGGCCTTTGCCGCCGCAACGCTACCGCGCCATGGCCTGTGCTCGACAGCTGTACCTGTTCGCCAGTCTGATCGGCGAGCCCGGTGCTGCCTTTGCCGAAGAACGTGCCGCCGCGTTGTTCCGTTCCCTGCAACGGCACTTCCACGACGCCGAATACGGCGGCTGGTTCTACAGCGTCGACCCCGCCGGGCAGCCGCTGGACAAGCGCAAAGACCTCTACACCCACGCCTTCATCATCTTCGCCTGCGCCCATTACTGGGCCAAAGTGCGCGAGCCGCTGGTGGAATCGGTGCTCAATGCCGCCCTTGAAGTGGTCGCCGAGCGTTTCGCCACGGGCGATGGCCTGTATGAAGCGGTACTTGAGCGTAACTGGTCTTCCCTCAAGTCCGGCCCCCTGCAAAATCCCTTGATGCACCTGGCCGAGGGCTTCCTCGCCACCCTCGCCGTGCGTGAAGACGCCGACGTACAAGCGGCCCTGCTGGGCTTGGCGACGGCCATGCAGCAGCGCTTCATCGACCGCCAGCATGGCGTGATGATGGAAAAACCGCTGGGTGCTGTGGATAACTGGTTTGAGCCAGGGCATCAATTCGAGTGGTTCTTTTTACTGGAGTCGTCGCCCGCCTTACGCGGCACGCCGTTGCATGCCTCACTGACCCGGGCGTTTACCTACGCCGAGCAAAAGGGTGTGGATCCGTTAAGCGGCGCGGTCAGCGGCATGCTTGCCCTCGATGGCAGCGTGCGTGACGCCACCCAGCGTATCTGGGCCCAGGCCGAATACCTGCGGGCACTGACCTTGCGGCCCGACAGCGAAGCGGTGCTGCAACGCCAATTGCTGGCACTGCAACAGCATTTCCTGCATGAGAAAGGCTGGCACGAATGCCTGGATGCCAACGGCGCGGTGAGCCGACGGGATATGCCGTCGACCACGCCTTATCATCTGGCGACCTGCTATCAGGGCCTCACGCAATCCATTTACGGTCGCCCGTAAAACTGATCGTTAACCAGCGCGCCGCATCCGGCGTGCCGAGCCCTGTGGATATCTCTTCGCGCAACCTATCCAGGGTGGCGACGTTATCCACCGGGTAATCCGCCGGCAGCACCACGTGAATCTCGATAAACCGCGCCCGCCCGTGCTTTTGCACGTAGGACACGTAGTCGTCGAAACCATGCCTGGCGCGGACCGCATCCATGACTTCGCGAACCTTGTCGTCCAAATGGTCGGGGGCAATCCCCAGCACCTCGCGTAACGCTGGGCGCAGGATCTTGAAGGCCGGCGCCAGCATGCTCAGGGCCAGCAGGATCAGGATCAAGGGGTCGACATACACCGCCCACTCGCCATAGCCCTGGGACTTGAGCAACAGCGCGGCCAGAAAGCTGATCAGCAAGCCCACCGACAGCATCGCGTCCACCAGCCAACTGATGTTATCGAACTGGATCAACGACGATTTGAGCGCGCGGTTGCGGTAGCGCACATAGAAGAAGTAGGCGAACTCAACGACGGTGAACACCGCCGCGTAGATGATCACCAGGCCCAACTCGATCTCGCGCCCGCCATTGATCATGCCGAACACACCGTTGAGGAATGCATAGATGGCGATCAACAGCAGAAAGCTGCCTTCGATCAGCAGCACCAACGGCTCCAGGTGCCAGTAGCCGAACTGGAAGCGCGCGTTGCTTTTCTTGGCGATCAACTTGGCCGTGATCAGCATCAACACCTTGATGGCGGTGGCGATCAGCGAGAAAAAGCCGTCGAACAGAATAGATTGGGCGCCGGATATCACACCCGTGACAATGCCGGCGATCGCTACCGCGAACATCAGAATCGTCGATTGTTTGAGCAGTGCCTGCTCACCTCGGTTACTCACATTTCCTCCCGTCAAAACCTTTGAACCGCACGATGCGGTGGGGTTTTCAGGAGTGGAGTGTACCTTATGGCCTGTTTTGGCCGATTTGACGCCATCGGGAGCGAACCCACTCCCACATGGGATTGGGTTCCCACGTTCCGACTTGTGAACACAGTCAAGTGTGAGAGGGGCTTGCTCCCGATGGCAGCGACGCGGTTTAAAGCCTTACTTACCGCCCCGCTCAATCGCAAACCCGGCCCAGGTCTGGCTCACCGGCATCAGCTCCAGGCGGTTGATGTTGACGTGCGCCGGCGTGTTCATCACCCAGAAGATGGTGTCGGCAATGTCCTGCGGCTGGATCGGCTCAGCGCCGGCATAGGTCGCGTCATAACGCGCCTGATCACCGCCGAAGCGCACTAGCGAGAATTCACTCTCACACAGGCCTGGCTCGATGTTCGTCACGCGCACGCCGGTGCCTTGCAGATCGCAACGCAAGTTCAGGGAGAACTGCTTCACAAACGCCTTGGAGCCGCCGTACACGTGGCTGCCAGGGTACGGGTAGTTACCGGCGATGGAACCGAGGTTGATGATGCCGGCGCCACGGCCGTGGGCGATCAAGCGCGGCAGCAGCAGGTTGGTGGTGGTCAGCAGGCCCTTGATGTTGGTATCGACCATGGTCTCCCAATCGTCGAGGCTGCACTTGGGCGCAGGATCAGTGCCCACGGCCAGGCCCGCGTTGTTGATCAGGCCACGCAGTTTGGCGAACGACGGCGGCAGACTGGCGATGGCGTCTTCCATGCCCTTGCGGTCACGCACGTCCACGACCAGGCCGTGCACTTCGGTCTGCTTGGAAAGCTCTTCAACCAAGGCATTCAAACGCTCGGCGCGGCGGCCAGTGAGCACCAGTTTCCAACCGGCTTCAGCAAAACGACGGGCGCAGGCTTCGCCAAAACCTGAAGTTGCGCCAGTAATAAACAGCGTGTCGGACATGGTGTTCTCCTTGCGGGCATCGGGAAAAAAACAGCCAGCAGAATGCCCTTACACCGCCGTCGCGGCAACCGCTAAGCACACCCTTTCATGTAAAGCTGATCACTTTTTGATCATATCAAGCAAAGCCTTATGAACCGTGGCCTGCAGCCATATGCGCGCAGGTTATCCACAGCTGCGCCCACAGTCTTTGGGGGCAAGTACAAAATACCGAAAGCCTCTGTGTACAAGGCCTGCAGGCGGTTTTAGAAAGTTTTTTGCTTGACCTTAGCGAGGTCGTATGTAGGCCCATCGACAGAGTGGAAATCCGGACGATGGCTCCAGGCCAGTCATTCCGGCCTCTGCGGAGGTCTTTCCAGAGTTTAATCACAGACTTATCCACAGGCTGAAGAGTCATATTTCGGTCATATACCTGTGTCTTTAAACAGGTTGACAAACCCCTTGGCCGGTCGCCAAAAAGCCGCTGATCAAAAAACAACCACCACGCTGTAAGCCACGGTTTTAAAGGCGTTCAGGCAGGTACTCCCACGTTACCCACAGCCGGTTCCACAGTGGATGGGGACAAGTCAAAAGCGTGACAAAACAGGTATTTGCGGCGGCTATATGTCGCGCTTTGGAGGGGGGCTGGATTTGTTTTCCACAATTTGGGATCGGCCTTATGAACACCGCAAAACAAATGTGGGAGCGGGCTTGCTCGCGAAAGCGGTGGGTCAGTTCCAGTCTACTGACTGATACACCGCATTCGCGAGCAAGCCCGCTCCCACAGGGGGTTTGCGTCAGGCTTTAGATCAGTGCCCGCCGAGGTAGGCGTTGCGCACTTCCTCGTTCACCAGCAGCTCCTTGCCGGTGCCTGTGAGGCGAATCTCACCGTTGACCATCACATACGCCCGGTCCGACAAGCGCAGTGCGTGGTTAGCGTTCTGCTCCACCAGGAAGATGGTCATCCCGGTGGCTGCCAGCTCGCGCAGGGTGGAAAAGATCTGCTTCACCACAATCGGCGCCAACCCCAGGCTCGGCTCATCCAACAGCAACAGCTTGGGCCGGCTCATCAGCGCGCGTGCGATGGCAAGCATTTGCTGCTCACCACCGGACATGGTCATGGCTCGCTGGTTGCGCCTTTCCTTGAGCCGGGGGAACAGCTCGAACATGCGCTGCATGTCTTCCTGAGCATATTTGTCGCCAATGGGGATAGTGCCCATCAGCAGGTTTTCCTCGACAGTCATGTCGGGGAACACCCGCCGCCCTTCAGGCGACTGCGCGATGCCGTTGGAGGCGATGTAGTGGGACGACTTGTGGGTAATGTCGACACCGTTGTAGATGATCTGCCCCGACTCAGCCCGTGGCTGGCCGAAGATCGACATCAGCAGCGTGGACTTACCCGCGCCGTTGGAGCCGATCAGGCTGACGGTTTCGCCTTCGTTGATGTGCAGCGAGACTTTCTTCAGGGCCTGGATCGGACCGTAGAACACGTCCAAGTCCTTCATTTCGAGGATAGGTGCACTCATACCAGCTCCTCTTCGTCTGCGCCCAGGTAGGCGGCAATCACTTTAGGGTCGTTGCGGATCGCTTCCGGCCCGCCCTCGGCGATCACGTTGCCGTGGTCCAGCACCACGATGTGGTCGGAAATACTCATCACCATGCCCATGTCGTGTTCGATCAGCACCACCGTAAGGTCGTGTTCGTCGCGCAGCAGGCGAATCATCGCGCTGAGGGCTTCGGTTTCCTGGGGGTTCAGGCCCGCTGCCGGTTCGTCCAGGCAGATGATCTGCGGCCGGGTGCACATGGCGCGGGCGATTTCCAGGCGGCGCTGTTGGCCGTAGGAAAGCTCACCGGCCAGGCGGTTGGCGCAGTCCACCAGGTCGACAACTTCCAGCCAGTAGAACGCGTGGTCGAGCGCATCGCTTTCGGCCTTGCGGTAGCCCTTGGTGTTAAGGATGCCTGCGAGCATGTTGCGGTTGACCCACATATGCTGGGCCACCAGCAGGTTTTCCAACACCGACATTTCCTTGAACAGGCGAATGTTCTGGAAGGTCCGCGCCAAACCGGCACGGTTGACCAGGTGGGTGCCGCCGAACATTTTGTAGTACACGCGGCTGAGGAAGCTTTTCGGCGACACAAAGTCGACGGCCTTGAAGCGCTCGCCCAGCAGTTGGATCACGTTGGTCTGTTTGCCACGAATGTTCAGTTCGATCTTGCCGCCGCTGGCTTTGTAAAAACCGGTGAGGCAGTTGAATACCGTGGTTTTGCCGGCGCCGTTAGGGCCGATCAGGGCAAAGATCGAGTTGCGTTCGACCTTGAGGCTCACATCGCTCAAGGCCTTGATGCCACCGAAGTGCATCATCAGGTGTTCCACGGAGAGGACGACTTCCTTGCTCATGGCGCCACTCCTTTACGTGGGGTCACACCGGTACGGCTGATGCGGATCAAACCGCGCGGTCGCCAGATCATCATCACCACCATCAACACACCAAACAGCAGCACGCGATATTCGCTGAAGCTGCGTAGCAATTCAGGCGCCACGGTCAACACGAAGGCCGCGATGACCACCCCGACCGTCGAGCCCATGCCGCCCAAGACCACGATGGCCAGGATCAGCGCCGACTCGAAGAAGGTGAACGACGACGGGTTGACGAAGCCCTGGTAGCTGGCAAAGAACACCCCGGCCAAACCCGCAGTAGATGCGCCGATGGTGAATGCCGAAAGCTTGACCAGCACGTGGTTCAGGCCCATGGAACGGCAAGCGATCTCATCTTCACGCAAGGCTTCCCAGGCGCGGCCAACCGGCATGCGGGTCAGGCGGTGCTTGATGTACAGCACGGCCAGCACCACCAGGAACAGCACGATGTAGATGAACATGAACTTGATGTTGGGGTTGTAATCGAGGCCGAAGAATTCGTGGAACGGAATCCCACCCTCCTTCGCCTTGCGCCCGAACTCCAGGCCGAGGAAGGTCGGTGAAGGCACCGGCATACCGTTCGGGCCACCGGTGAACGACAGCCAGTTATTGAGCACCAGACGGATGATTTCACCGAAGCCCAGAGTCACGATGGCCAGGTAGTCCCCGTGCATTCGCAATACCGGAAACCCGAGTATGCACCCCGCCAGTGCCGCCGCGATGGCGGCCAGGGGCAGCACGCTCCAGAAGCCCAGGCCGAGGTACTGATAACCCAATGCCAGACCGTAGGCACCGATGGCGTAGAACGCCACGTAACCCAGGTCGAGCAAGCCGGCCAGGCCAACCACGATGTTCAGGCCGAGGCCGAGCAACACGTAGATCAGCCCGAGGATCACCACGGTCAGCAGGTACTTGTTGGCGAAGATCGGGAACACGATGGCGATCACGATCAGTGCCGGAATGATCCAGCGCAGCCGCGACTTGTAGTCCGGTGGCAGTACATGCACGCCGGAGCCACTGCTCTCGAAGCCCTGCAGAATCTTCACGCCCTTGGGGGTTTGCAGGAACAGGCTGAGGGCAAAGCGCCCGGCCATCACGATGGCGACCAGGATGGCCACGCGCGCAGGTTCCAGGTTGAAGCTGTAGCCGTCGAGGACCACGCCGACGATCGGACCGAACACGATCAGCGAAATCAGCCCGGCAAGGATCGTATCGACGACACTTTTCTTGATATCGATAGGTTTGGCAGCAGACATGTTTACACCTTCGCCACGAGTGGGCGACCAAGCAGGCCCTGAGGACGGAAAATCAGAATCACCACCAGCAGGGAGAAACTGAACACGTCTTTGTAGTCAGAGTTGATCAACCCTGAGAACAACGACTCGGAGATACCGAGGATGATCCCGCCCAACATCGCCCCAGGCAGGGAGCCGATGCCGCCGAGTACCGCTGCGGTAAATGCCTTGATGCCGATGATGAAGCCGGCATAGAAGTCGAAGGTGCCGTAATTGAGGGTGATGAGCACACCGGCCAGTGCGGCCATGGCAGCACCGATGACAAACACGTAGGAGATCACGCGGTCGGTGTTGATGCCCAGGATCGAGGCCATCTTGCGGTCTTGCTGGGTCGCGCGGCACATGCGGCCGAGCTTGGTGTACTTGATGATGTAGGTCAGCAATGCCATGCCGGCGAATGCCGCGACCAGGATGAACACTTTGGTGTACGTAAGCTGCACGAAGCCTGTGCCGATATCGACACGCCAGGCCCCGGCCAGCAGGGTTGGGATACCTTGTTGCTTGGCGCCCTGGGCGATCTGCGCGTAGTTCTGCAGGATCAGGGAGATACCGATGGCGCTGATCAGCGGAGCCAGTCGGGTGGAGTTGCGCAGCGGTTTGTAAGCGACACGCTCAATGACCCAGCCGTAAACGCCGGTGACGACCACGGTGAAGATCAGAGTGCCGAGAATGAGCAGCGGGAAGGATTCGATGCCGAAGTAAGCCAGCAGTGCCAGACTGATCGCCGCGAGGTAAGCGGAAATCATATAAACCTCGCCGTGGGCGAAGTTGATCATGCCAATGATGCCATAGACCATTGTGTAGCCGATGGCGATCAGGCCATAGACCGACCCGAGGGTCAGGCCGTTGACCAGTTGCTGCAGGAAAATACCATCCATAACGCAATCTCACGCGGTGAGCACCTGCACACCGGCGGGTGTGCGGCGCTTCTGGAGGAAAAAACAGATCTCGATAACAACACGGGTCCCAATGTGGGAGGGGGCTTGCCCCCGATGCGGTGGGTCAGCTGAACACCTGTTGACTGACACTCCGCGATCGGGAGCAAGCCCCCTCCCACATGGATTACTTCTGCTTTTCCAACTGATGGTATTTGCCGTCTTTATCCCACTGGTAAACCACGTAGTCGGAGATTTTCAGGTCGCCCTTCGCGTCCCAGGTCTTCTCGCCCATCACGGTTTTGACCGGGTGCGCTTTCAGCCATTTGGCCGCGTCTTCGCCCTTGTTGGACTTGGCGCCGTTGAAGCCGGCGGCCAGGGCCTGCAGCGAGGCGTAGGCGTACAGGGTGTAGCCTTCTGGCTCGTAGCCGGCCTTGCGGAACTCTTCCACGACAGCCTTGCTGTCAGGCAGCAGGCGCGGGTCGGCACCAAAGGTCATGTAGACGCCATCGACGTATTGCGCGCCGCCAGCGGTGGCCACCAGTTCATCAGTCACCACGCCGTCATCGGACATGAACTTGACGTCTTTCAGGCCAGCTTCACGAATCTGGCGAACCAATGGACCGGCTTCCGGGTGCAGGCCACCGAAGTACACGACGTCGGCGCCCAGGGAGCGGATCTTGGTGACAAGCGCACTGAAGTCCTTCTCGCCACGGGTCAGGCCTTCTTCCAGCACCGGCTTGACGCCGCGCTTGGTCAACTGGGCAGCGGTGGCGTCGGCCAGGCCTTTGCCGTAAGTGTCCTTGTCGTTGATGACCGCGACTTTCTTGCCCTTGAGCACATCGACGATGTAGTCGCCGGCGACGATGCCTTGCTGGTCGTCACGGCCGCACATACGGAACATGGCGCCAAGGCCACGTTCGGTCACTTGTGGGTTGGTAGAGCCTGGGGTGATCGCGATGATGCCCGCTTCGTCGTAAACCTCGGAGGCCGGGATAGTGTTCGACGAGCAGAAGTGCCCGACTACACCAATCACTTTGTCCTGGTCAGCCAGGCGGTTGGCCACGGCAACGGCCTGTTTCGGCTCACAGGCATCGTCGCCTGCCACGAGCACAACTTTCTCGCCGTTGATGCCACCGGCCTTGTTGATCACCTCGGCTGCCGCCTGGGCACCCTTCATGTACTGCTCACCGAACGAGGCGTTGGCGCCGGTCATCGGCCCCGCTACACCAATCTTCACATCAGCTTGAACAAACGTAGAAACACCCAGCGCCGCTGCAACGGCGAGGGCCAGAAAACCTTTCTTGTAAAACGTCTGGGACATGAGTGGTGCTCCGATATTTTTGATTTTTGGCACTACAACTTGCGTTCAAACTTTTCACTGAAAGCTCAGAGCAAGCCCCGTGCCATTACGTTTTTATTCTTCAAAAAGACACGGTGTCATTGTTATTACAGGCGTTTCGACGCCGCTTGCCAGGACGTGCAACCCTCTAGCCTCGACAGGTGCAACCAGCCAGTTAAAAAAGTACAACCGTGACGGGTCGCACCTGCAACCGAATGGATAAACACCCCGCTCCACACCTGTAACAGCGTGCGTAACGGAACTGCACATTTACAGTGCGTGATTGCTACGACCTGCACCAATACAGATTAGTAGCCTGCTAAGAAAATGCAGGCTTCTGAGCGGTATTTCGCTGATCAGATCACGATCCTCAAGCATTGCCCGGCGTGATACAGCGAGAATCCCGCCTCGTACAGGCAACTGCGCAGACCCACTCCGGCCAACGGTTGCATGGGCGCGAAGGGAATCGGCAGTGCTTGGGGATCCTGGTGACACAAGTAGTCGGCGAACGCCTTGCCGACCACACTGCCGGTGGTCACGCCGCGTCCGTTATAGCCCGTGACAGCGACCAGTCCAGGGGCCGGTTCGAACAGGCGCATCAAGTGATCGGGGGTGAACGCGATGCAGCCGGTCCAGGTGAATTCCCACTGCACCGATTTGAGGTACGGGAAGTAGTGTTGCTGCACCCGATCGGCCCACGCCTTGAGGAACCACGCCGGTTTCTGGTTGCCATTGCCCAGGCTGCCGAGCAATAAACGACCATCGGCATCGCGGCGGATACTGCTCAATACCTGACGCGTGTCCCACGATCCCTGGCCGCCAGGGAGAATCTGCTGGGCGGCTTCGTCGGTGAGCGGAGCCGACGCGACCTGGTAGTAATAACCGGGGAAAAAGTTACGCCGCAGCTCGGTCCATTCGCCTTCGGTGTAGGCATTGGAGGCAACGACCACTTGTGCAGCCTGCACTGCCCCGTGCTGGGTCTGAACCGACCAAAGTGCACCTTGGCGCTCCAATTGGGTGACCGGTGAATGGTCAAACAACTGCCCGCCGAGCCCGACCGCAGCATTGGCCAGCCCAGAGGTGTAGGCCATGGGATTCAAGGTGCCCGCACGCCGATCCAGCAAGGCGGCGGCAATTTTTTTAGTGCCGGTGGCTTGCTCGCAGGCCTGACCGGTGAGCAACTCCACTGGCGCGCCACGGCGCTTCCATTGTTCTTCACGACTGCGCAAATCCGCCTCGCCACGGGCGTTGTGCGCCATGTGCAAGGTGCCCTCGCGGCGCAGTTGGCAATCGATGTTGTATTTGTCGATGAGGCTGAACACCAGAGACGGTGCCGCGCCCAACATGCGGTTGAGCTGGCTGCCCACCGCTTCGCCGAAACCGGCTTCGATGTCGTCCGGGGGGATCCATAAACCGGCGTTCACCAGCCCGACATTGCGCCCCGAACCGCCGTGGCCAGTGCGATGAGCCTCCAGCACGGCGACGCTTTTACCCTGTTCCAGCAAGTGAATGGCGGCCGACAATCCGGTGATGCCGGCGCCGATCACGCACACATCCACCTTGACCTCGCCCTTGACCTCGCCCTTGAGCGCGGCACGATCCGGCCGGCCAGGGGTGAGGTGTTCCCACAAACACGTTTCGCGTAATGCCATTGCCAGACTCCGGTGAGACCCAACAAACATCTATTCCGAACTGCAAATGAGGTCACATGTGGGAGGGGGCTTGCTCCCGATGGCGGTGTATCAGACAACACTTCAAACCTGATTCACCGCCATCGGGAGCAAGCCCCCTCCCATACTCACCTCACTCCGACTTGAGGAAATCAGTCGAAGGTGATGCCCTGGGCCAGCGGCAGTTCCAGCGAGTAGTTCACGGTATTGGTCTGGCGGCGCATATACCCGCGCCACGCATCCGAACCCGACTCACGACCGCCGCCGGTCTCTTTTTCACCGCCAAACGCGCCGCCAATTTCTGCGCCGCTTGGGCCGATATTGACGTTGGCAATGCCGCAGTCACTGCCGACTGCCGACATGAACTGCTCGGCTTCACGCACGTCAGTGGTGAAGATGCACGAGGACAGGCCTTGGGGCACCGCGTTGTTCAGGCGCAGGGCTTCGGCGAAGTCGGTGTAGCCGACGACATACAGAATCGGCGCGAAGGTTTCGGTGCACACCACGTCGCTTTGCTCGGGCATCTCCACAATGGCCGGCGACACGTAGTAGGCGTTGGGGAATGTGTCTTCCAACTGGCGCTTGCCGCCGAACACTTTGCCGCCTTCGCTCAGCGCTTGCTCCAGCGCGTCCTGCATATTGTCGAAACCGTGCTTGTCGATCAGCGGGCCGATCAGGTTGCCTTCCAGCGGGTGGCCGATGCGCACTTTGGAATAGGCGGCCTTGAGGCGGGTGACGATTTCTTCCTTGACCGATTCATGGGCAATCAGGCGGCGCAGGGTGGTGCAGCGCTGGCCGGCGGTGCCGACGGCGCTGAACAGAATGGCGCGCACGGCCATGTCCAGGTCGGCACTTGGGCCGAGGATCATCGCGTTGTTGCCGCCCAGTTCCAGGATGCTGCGGGCGAAACGTGCGGCGACTTTCGGCGCCACTTCGCGGCCCATGCGCGTACTGCCGGTGGCGCTGATCAACGCCACACGCGGGTCATCCACCAGCGCGGCGCCTGCATCGCGACCACCGATGATCACTTGGCTCAGATACTCAGGGGCGCCGTCGAATTTCTTCAGCACGCGCTCGAACAGCGCCTGGCAAGCCAGGGCCGTGAGCGGGGTCTTTTCCGAGGGTTTCCAGATCACGGCGTTGCCGCACACCAGGGCCAGGGCGGTGTTCCATGCCCACACGGCGACCGGGAAGTTGAAGGCGCTGATGACGCCGACCACGCCCAGCGGGTGCCAGGTTTCACGCATGTGGTGGCCTGGGCGCTCGGAAGCGATGGTCAAGCCGTACAACTGACGCGACAGACCGACCGCGAAATCGCAGATGTCGATCATTTCCTGCACTTCACCCAGGCCTTCCTGGGTGATCTTGCCCGCTTCCCAGGACACCAGCTCGCCCAGGTCGGCCTTGTATTCGCGCAGCACGTCGCCGAATTGGCGCACCAGCTCACCGCGACGCGGCGCCGGTACTTTGCGCCAGGCGTCGAATGCATGCTCGGCGCGACTGACCTGTTGCTCCACCTCGGCGGCACCTTCCCAATGCACACTGCCGATTTGGCTGCCATCAATCGGCGAATGCACGGGCTGTTTGCCCGTCTGGTACAGCGACGGGTTCACCCCGAGACGATCAAGCAATGCGGCAACCATGGGTCACTCCTTCAAACTGCAAACAAAAAATTCGCGCCGCGGCGCGCACGGCAATCCAGACCTTATTTGTAGCTGGCTCAAGACTTGCCAACAAACGACGATTAGGCGAGATATCATTCCGTTTATTCATGCAAAGCATAAAAAGAGGCACGCCGTGCTGAACAAAAGACATTTGCCCTCGATCACCGCCCTGCAGTGTTTCGAAGCAGCCACCCGCCACCTGAGCTTCACCCGCGCCGCCGAGGAGTTGAACCTCACGCAAAGCGCGGTCAGCAAACAGGTGGCGCAGTTGGAAGAGCTGCTGCAACACCTGCTGTTTCGCCGCGTGCGTCGCCGCTTGCAGATGACCCCGGCGGGCGACCTGTACCTGGTGGAAGTGCGCAAGATCCTCACGCAAGTGGAGATGTCCACCCACTACCTGCGCTCCTACGGCGGCGAGACCGAAGTGCTGCGCGTGTCCACGCCTTACACCTTCGGCGCGCGCTGGCTGGTGCCGCGCCTCAAGGGTTGGCGGTTGCGCCATCCGCAGATCCACCTGGACCTGTGCAACGAGCAGGAGCCGGACGAACTGCTGCAAGGCAAGGCCGACATGGCCTTCTACTTCGGCCAGGGCTCGCGCCCCGGCACCGAGAGCCTGAAGCTGTTCAGCGAAGAACTGGTGCCGGTGTGTGCACCGGAAAGTCTGCCCGCGAAGCCCTTCAACGACCCCACGCAACTGAGCGAACTGGTGCTGCTGCAAAACGCCTCACGCCCCCAGGGCTGGCATGACTGGTTCGCCGATCAGGGTTATCACACCGAGCACAGCTACCACGGGCCGCGTTTCGACACCTTTTATATGTGCATTCGAGCGGCGCAGGTAGGCTGCGGTGTAGCGCTGCTGCCGCGGTTTCTGGTGGAAGAAGAACTGGCCGACGGCAAGTTGGTGATCCCCTGGCAGCACGCGATGCCGAGCCAGGATGCGTATTACCTGGCTTATCCCGAGCATTCGGCGGAAGTGCCCAAGGTGCGCGAGTTTGTGAAGTGGATGATGGAGCAGGTTCTTTAGTGCCTGGAATACCGCCCTCGGGGCAATCCCCCTCCCACATTTGAAACACATTCCAAGTGTGGGAGGAGGCTTGCCCCCGATGACGCCAGTGGCCTCACTGAAAAAATCACTGGCAAAACCCCACAGGTCTATGCGCCACTAGCCCCCTTCCTTAATTGTGCGTAAAGGCCGGCGCCCATCGCCGACCCGTCTGGAGATTCCCGTTATGAGCGAGAGTGTGTTTGCCGATCGCATCGTGCAGAACCTGCTCGACACCGACTTCTACAAGCTGACCATGATGCAGGCGGTGCTGCACAACTACCCCAACGTGGAAGTTGAATGGGAATTCCGTTGCCGTAACAGCGAGGACCTGCGCCCGTACCTGGCGGAGATTCGCTACCAGATCGAACGCCTCGCCGAGCTGAGCCTGAGCCCGGACCAACTGGGCTTCCTGGAACGCATCAGCTTTATGAAACCGGACTTCCTGCGCTTCCTCGGGCTATTCCGCTTCAACCTGCGTTATGTGCAGACCGGCATCGAGAACGGCGAGTTGTTTATCCGCCTGCGCGGGCCGTGGCTGCATGTGATCCTGTTTGAAGTGCCGATGCTGGCCATCGTCAGCGAAGTGCGTAACCGCTACCGCTACCAGACCGTGATCCTCGAACAGGCCCGCGAGCAGTTGTACCGCAAGTTCGATTGGCTGACGGCGAATGCCAGCAGCGAGGAACTGTCGGAGCTGCAAGTGGCCGACTTCGGCACGCGCCGACGCTTTTCGTACCGGGTGCAGGAAGAAGTGGTCAATGTGCTCAAGCATGACTTCCCCGGGCGCTTTGTCGGCACCAGCAACGTGCACCTGGCCCGCGAGCTGGACATGAAGCCCCTGGGTACCATGGCCCACGAATGGATCATGGCCCACCAGCAACTCGGCCCACGCCTGATCGACAGCCAGATCGCCGCCCTCGATTGCTGGGTCCGCGAATACCGTGGCCTGCTGGGCATCGCCCTGACCGATTGCATCACCACCGACGCGTTCCTCGGCGACTTCGACTTGTACTTCGCCAAGCTGTTCGACGGCCTGCGCCACGATTCTGGGGACCCGGTGCAGTGGGCGGAAAAAGCCATCGCTCACTACCACAAGCTGGGTATCGAGCCGATGAGCAAAACCCTGGTGTTCTCCGACAGCCTGTCGCTGCCCAAGGCCTTGGAGATTTTCCGTGCGCTGCGCGGTCGCATTAATGTGAGCTTCGGCATCGGCACCAACCTGACCTGCGATATTCCAGGAGTGGAACCGATGAGCATCGTGCTTAAAATGACCGCCTGCAACGGCCAGCCCGTCGCCAAAATCTCCGATGAAGCGGGCAAGACCCACTGCACCGACCCGAATTTTGTCGCCTATTTGCGTCACGTTTTCAAAGTACCTGCCATTTCCAGCAAGGAGTGAATCATGCAAGCCGTACAGCGCGAGATTGCTGAACAGCTCAAGGTGCAAGCGCCGTTCAACGACCAAGCCGCCCTTGAGGCCGAGGTTGCCCGACGCGTGACCTTTATCCAGGACTGCCTGCGCAATTCCGGACTCAAAACGTTGGTGCTGGGCATCAGTGGTGGCGTCGATTCCCTGACCGCCGGCCTGTTGGCCCAGCGCGCGATGCAAGAACTGCGCGCCAGCACCGGTGACGAGGCCTACCGCTTTATTGCCGTGCGCCTGCCCTACGAAACCCAGTTCGACGAAATCGACGCCCAGGCATCGGTGGACTTTATCGAGCCCGACGAGCGCCACACCGTGAACATCGGCCCGGCGGTGAAAGCCCTGGCCAGTGAAGTGGCGGCGTTTGAAGGCAAGGCGGCGGTGTCCCGTGACTTCGTGCTTGGCAACACCAAGGCGCGCATGCGAATGGTGGCCCAATACACCATCGCCGGCGCGTCCGGTGGTTTGGTGATCGGCACCGACCATGCGGCGGAAGCGGTGATGGGTTTTTTCACCAAGTTCGGTGACGGTGCATGCGATCTGGCGCCGTTGAGCGGGCTGGTAAAAAACCAGGTACGCGCGATTGCACGGCACTTTGGCGCGCCGGAGTCGTTGGTGGAGAAGGTGCCGACGGCCGACCTTGAAGACCTGTCGCCAGGTAAGCCGGATGAAGCGTCACATTGCGTGACGTATGCCGAGATCGATGCGTTCCTGCACGGTGAACCGGTGCGCGAAGAGGCGTTCAGGATTATCTGCGAGACCTATCGCAAGACTGAGCACAAGCGGGTGATGCCGTTTGCGCCGTGAGGTGAGCCAGATATTTTTGTGTTGATTGGCAGGCCGCTATCGGGAGCAAGCCCCCTCCCACATTTGATCGCATTCTCATGTTGGAACTCGGTCAAGTGTGGGAGGGGGCTTGCTCCCGATAAACGATAACGCGGTCTTATTTGACGACCACAGTGCCTTTCATCATCGAGATGTGGCCTGGGAACGAGCAGAAGAACGCGTAGTCCGTACCAGCAGCCAGCTTGGAAACATCGAAAGTCACCGAATCTTTCTCGCCGGCACCGATCAGCTTGGTGTGGGCGATGATGCGGTCGTCACCCTCTTTCAGGTAGTTCTTGTCGATGCCAGCGGCCATGCCGTCAGTGGCAACCGGTTGCATGTTGGCGGCAGTGGTCAGCACCCAGTTATGGCCCATGACGTTTTTCGGCAAGCTGCCCGAGTGTTCCAGGTTCACGGTGAACGTCTTGCAGCTCTTGTCGATCACGATTTCCTTGGTGTTGAAGGACATCTGATCGGTGGAGTCGACGGTGACATTGCACTCTGCGGCAAACAACTGGCCACTGGCCAAAGTCAGCAGGGAAACAGCAACGAGTTTGGCAAACATGTGAATCTCCAAGGCAGGGTTTATAAAACGCGGATTGCGGTAAGGGTGCCTCAAGCAGGCTTGAATTCTTATGATCTGAATCAACAGATTGTATACAACTTTAGGCTATCAGACTTATCAACACAATCTACCAGCCAAAGTAGCAGTACCTGCCTATGATCGGCCCATCACCCACTGGAGTCCGAACCATGCGCCTCAATCACCTGTTCAATGGCCTGCTGGCCGCGTACGCCTGCGGTAAGTGAAGGCAAAGCGCCCCTTGAAGCTGCTACCATGTCGTCACAAGGCAGCTGCGCGCCGCCACCCTCACCTTCGACCCTAGAGGATCGCCCATGGCCAAACCTAATTACTCCTTCGCCAAACGTCAGAGAGACTTGGCCAAGGAACAGAAGAAAGAGGAAAAACTGCAACGCAAGAAAGCCGCTGTCGATGAAGAAGCGGGCGCACTGAACCCGGACGCGGAAGGTGAAGTGGCAGCAGACGAGACCGAAACCCCGAAAGACCCGGCTGAATAAATTCTGTTGTGGTGAGCAGGCCCCCCCTGTCTCACCACACTCCACCATTATTCCAGCGGCATCACCGTCACCCGCACCTCCGGGTCATGGTTCCCTCCCCCCAGAATTACCCCACGCAACGGCGACACATCGGAAAAGTCCCTGCCCCAGGCCAAGGTGATGTGCTCCAGTGCCGGCTGCACATTGTTCGTCGGATCAAAATCCACCCAGCCTGACACCGGGCAAAACACTGATACCCACGCGTGGGACGCATCAGCACCGATCAGCCGTGGCTGGCCGGGCGGTGGCTGGGTGAGCAGGTAGCCGCTGATATACCGCGCAGCCAAGCCCCGCGAGCGCAGGCAGGCGAGCATCAGGTGGGCGAAGTCCTGGCACACGCCACGGCGGCGTTCCAGCACTTCCACCAGCGGTGTGGCGACTTGGGTCGCTTCGGCATCGAAGGTGAATTCACTGAAAATCTTTTCCATCAGCGCCTGCACGCCCAACAACAAGGGTTCGCCAGGGGGAAAACAACTTTCGGAGAACTCGACGAAGGTTTTTTTCAGGTGCACGTAGGGTGATTCAAAGCGATACCGACAGGCTTCGATTCGCTCAGGGGTCATCGGCTGGCTGCTGTAGGTCAGGCTGTCACGGGTCTGATCCCAGGCCGGCGACTGCCGAAAATCCAGTACAGGCCGCGCCAGCACCTCCACGGTCAGCCCAGCGTTGACCAGCAATTCATCGTGAGGCCGTTCGAACGCCAGGCGGGTGATCGGGTTGCCGTATACATCCAGCTCATCGCGGCGCGAGGTCGGCTCCGGGCTGATATCCAGTTGTTGCGATGTGCAGCGCTGCCAGGCACAGGGTCGTGGCCATAAGTGCGCCAACTGCTGGGCCAGGGACACCGGGCTGTCGTAGTGGTAGTGGGTATCGTGGAAAATCTGATAGCGCGCGCTCATTACACCGACACCGTTTGCTGGCTGACATCATCCACATGGGCAAAATGGCGCAACGCGAGGCGATCCGACACTTGCCCGCTTTCATCGGCCACCGCTTGCAGCAGGTCGGCCAGGCCGTCCAACGCAGCACGTACGCTGGACTCGCCAAACAACGGGTTCTCCAGGCAACTCAAGTCGAAACGCGCCAGGCGCTCCACCAAGGGCGCCAAGCCTGTTTCCCGTGGCACACCAAAATCATCATTAAGGCGACGCAAAGTGCGACTGACCAATTTGAGCTGGAACAGCACGGCATGGGGGTTCTGCTCGTCGAGCAGCAACAGGTCGAGCACCGGAATCAACTGCGGCACCGCCAAGTAGCGCGAGCGGTATGTGATGCTGCTGTTGCCCAACTCCAGCAACCACTCCAGCCCCGCCTGATCGAACACCGCGACGCCACGCAGGAACGCCGCCAGGCTGCTGCTTAAGAATTGCAGGCGTTCTATGCGCCGCCCCATCATCAGGAAACGCCAGCCTTCGTCGCGGGTCATGTCGTCCAGGGCAAACCCGGACAGCGCCGCCAAGGACATCACCAGGCGGTTGAGAAAATCCAGCAACTCGCCAAAGTCCGGCGCTTCACTTTCCAGCTCCATGGCTTCGCGTTGCAGCTCCACCAAGGCCTGCCAGTTCTCGCGGGACAACTTGCCACGCACCTGGGACGCCGCCCACTGCAAGCGTTGCAGGTTGGCGCGCAGGCTCGATGGCCAGTCATCGCCGAGCAACGCTGCGAGCAGACGCTCCGGCAGTTCGCCCTCTTCCGGCAGCAGGCGCAGGTTTTCGCCCAGCTCCACCGCCGCCAGCAACGCCAAGGGATCGTCGCCGTCGACATAACGCGCCAGCACAATTCGCAACCAGCGCGCGCTGTCATCGCAGCGCTCGCAGTAACGGCCAAACCAGAACAGGTTTTCCACCACCCGCGACGGCAGATAAGGATCGCGGCGCACCAGGTCATGGGCACCAATCGTGCGCTGGGCACGCCACTGCTCACCACCGGGGGCGCGTTCGCCGAGCACCCAGGTGTCTTTGCTCGCACCGCCGCGTTGCATCGACACCACTTCGGCATCGGCTTCAGCAGCCACACGGGTCAGGCCCCCGGGTAATACGCGATAGCCCTCGTTACTGGCCACGGCGTAAACACGCATACCAATGGCACGGTGCTGCAGGTGGTCATCCACGGTGTGCCACACCGGCGCCTGGGACAGTTGCGCCAGCTCCTGGGCGACGTAGGCGTAAGGCCGCGCACGCATGCGTTCGGCCAGGGCCTCGCGCTGCTCATCGTTCAGATCGCGGCCAAACACCGGGGCGAAACTCTGCGAGGGGAACGCGGGTTTGATCAGCAGCTCCGGCAGTTTTTCCAAGGCTTCGGCGAGCACCGGTGCTTCACCGCACCACCAGGTGGCGATGGACGGCAGGATCAGTTCTTCGCCAAACAAAAACTCGTTGATTTTCGGCAGGAACCCCAGCAACCCGGGCGACTCCAGCACGCCGCTGCCCAAGGCATTGGCCACCAGCACATTGCCCTGGCGCACCGCATCCAACAGGCCCGGCACGCCGAGGGCCGAGTCGGTGCGCAGTTCAAGCGGGTCGCAGAAGTCGTCGTCCAGGCGCCGCATGATCGCGTGCACCCGGCGCAGACCACTGAGGGTTTTGAGGAACACGGTGCTGTCGCGCACGGTGAGGTCGCCACCTTCCACCAGCGGATAGCCGAGCTGGCGCGCCAGGTAGAGATGTTCGAAGTAGCTTTCGTTGAAGCGGCCTGGGGTGAGCAGCACGATCAGCGGTGTCTGGTCATCGCCGGGCGCCTGGCGGACCAGGGTTTCCTGGAGCGTGCGGAAGAAACCGGTGAGGTGCTGCACCTGCAAGTCACGGTACAAGTCCGGGAAGGCGCGAGACACGATGGTGCGATTTTCCAACGCATAACCGGCGCCCGATGGGGCCTGGGTGCGGTCGGCCGTCACCCACCAACGACCATCCGGAGTGCGCGCCAGGTCAACCGCGTACAGATGCAGGAAAGCACCGTCGGGGGGCTGGATACCCTGGCACGGCCACAGGAAATTGTTATGCCCGAACACCAACTCCGCCGGCAGCAAGCCTTCTTTGATCAAGCGTTGCGGGCCATACAGATCAGCGAGCACAGCATTGAGCAGGCGCGCCCGCTGGGCGATACCGGCCGACAGGTGCTGCCATTCATCCGCCGCCAACACATGGGGCAGCAGGTCCAGCTCCCACGGCCGATCGGCGCCCTTGGGGTCGGCATAGACGTTGTAGGTCACGCCGTTTTCCTGGATCTGCCGCGTCAGCAGCGCCTGGCGCTGGGCCAACTGCGCGGGGGTGCTGCGTTGCAGGTGATCAAGCAAGCGCCGCCAATGGGCACGCACCGCGCCGCTGTCATCCAGCAGTTCGTGATAAGTGCCCGCAGTTAGCGGGTAACGGTCGAGCAAGTCGGACATGGAACGCTCGGCAGAGGCAAAGGGGCTCAGATTACCCTAACAAACACTGCAAATCCCTCTGTGGTTTCCAGGCTTTGTGGTGAGCGGGCTTGCCGCGCGCGAGGCATGCTCGCTCACTACATTATCTGGAGTCACAGTTGGATAGGGCTCAGTCATTTTTATTGGGGAAACGCCGCAGATCCAGGGTCATAGGGAATTCGTCATTGATCACAACACTCGGTACGGTGAGCTTCCCAGGCGTGTGGCCGAGACGGAAAAACCGCGCCATGCGCCGGCTCTCAGCCTCATTGGCGTTCACCGGTAAGCTGTCGTAATTGCGTCCACCCGGATGCGCGACGTGGTACTGGCAACCGCCCAACGAGCGTTGCATCCAGGTGTCCAGCAGGTCGAACACCAGCGGCGCATGGACCGGGATGGTCGGTTGCAAACAGTTGGCCGGTTGCCAGGCGCGGTAACGCACGCCAGCGACAAACTCGCCGACTCGCCCGGTCGGTTGCAGCGGCACTGGGATGCCATTGCAGGTCAACAGGTAGCGTTGCGGTGGCAACCCGCTCAACTTCACTTGCAGACGCTCCAGGGACGAATCCACATAGCGTACCGTGCCGCCCGCTGCGCCCTCTTCGCCCAGTACATGCCAAGGTTCCAGGGCCTGGCGCAGTTCCAGTTCGATACCGCTGACGGCATAGTCGCCGACCTTGGGGAAACGGAACCCCAAATGCGCGGCGAACCATTCGGCACGCAGTGGGTAGCCGGCGGCGTTGAGTTCGACGATCACGTCGGCAAAGTCCTGCTCGATAAAGTGCGGCAGCAAAAAGCGGTCATGCAACTCGGTGCCCCAGCGCGCCAGTTTCGGCGGTGCGTAAGGCTCACGCCAGAACCGCGCCACCAGCGCCCGCAGCAGCAGTTGCTGAGTCAAACTCATGCGCGCGTGGGGCGGCATTTCAAAGGCGCGCAGCTCCAACAGGCCCAGGCGGCCGGTGGCGCCGTCGGGCGAGTAAAGCTTGTCGACGCAGAATTCGGCGCGGTGAGTGTTGCCCGTCACGTCGATCAGCAGGTTGCGCAGCAGGCGGTCCACCAGCCAGGGCGGGCACTCCTCGCCGGGCTCGGGCATTTGCGCGAAAGCGATTTCCAGCTCATACAGCGCGTCGTTACGCGCCTCATCCACTCGCGGCGCCTGGGACGTCGGGCCGATAAACAAGCCAGAAAACAGGTAGGACAGTGACGGGTGGTTATGCCAGTAGCTGATCAGGCTGCGCAGCAAATCGGGACGACGCAGAAACGGTGAATCCTTGGGCGTCGCGCCCCCGAGCACAAAGTGGTTACCACCACCGGTGCCAGTGTGGCGCCCGTCGATCATGAATTTTTCGGTGGTCAGGCGGGTCTGTCGCGCCTCTTCGTAGAGAAACTCGGTGCGCTCGACCAACTCATCCCACGTGGCGGACGGCTGCACGTTGACCTCAATCACACCCGGATCCGGCGTCACCCGGAAGTTGCTCAGGCGCATATCGAACGGCGGTTCGTAGCCTTCCAACAGCACCGGGCAGTGCAGCTCTTCGGCAGTGGCTTCGATGGCGGCAACCAGTTCCAGGTAATCCTCGACGCGCTCCAGCGGCGGCATGAACAGGTACAGGCGCCCTTCCCGTGCTTCGGCGCACAGTGCGGTGCGGGTCAGCCAGTCAGCGGACTCGTCGACCTCGGGCACTCGCTCATCGCTCGGCGCTGCTTCGCCGTGGCTTTGCAGTTGGGCACTGGTTGGCAGTTCCGGCTGATCCTGATTAGGGTCGGTGGGGTGCACGAACGGATACTCCGCCGCCGTCACCCACGGCTGCGAGGCCAACGGCAGGCGATAGCCAAGCGGTGAATCCCCCGGTACCAGGCGGCAGTGGTTATCGCGCAGGTACCAACGCCCACTTTGCCAGCGGTCATTCGCGGCCGTACGTGCCAGCGGCAGCACCTGGCCGATGACTTTATCCAGGCCCTGGCTGAACACTTTGCGCAGGCGTTCGCGCTCTAGGTCGTCGCTCAAGCGCGGGTCCTGGGCGGTGACGTTCTGAGGCAACGCACCTTCGCGCCACAGGTAGTAAAAATTGTCTTCGAAGGCCGGGAATACAAAACGCGCCGGCAACTTGAGGCGTTCGGCAACACTGGCCAGGAAGCGCCCGGCCAGCACGCCATCGGCACCGTAGTCCTCTTGCTCATCGGCAATCAGTGCACTGTTGTGCCAGATCGGCACGCCGTCGCGGCGCCAGTAACAGTTGAGCGACCAGCGCGGCAGTTGCTCGCCGGGGTACCACTTGCCCTGGCCAAAATGCACCAGGCCCTTGGGCGCGTAGTGCTTGCGCATGCGCTGAAACAGTTCGGCGGACAGGCGGCGTTTGTCGGGGCCAAGGGCCGCGGTGTTCCACTCGGCGCCGTCGGGGTCGTCGATGGACACAAAGGTCGGCTCGCCGCCCATGGTCAGGCGCACGTCGTCCTTGAGCAGGTCGCCGTCGATCTGCCGGCCCAGGGCCTGGATCGCCAGCCACTGCTCTTCCGTGTACGGCTTGGTCACCCGGGGGGCTTCCCAAATGCGCTCTACCGACATCTCGTGGGTGAATTCACACTCGCACGGTTCCACCAGCCCGCTGATCGGCGCGGCAGACGATGGATCGGGACTGCAGGCCAACGGGATATGCCCTTCACCGGCAAACAATCCGGAGGTTGCATCCAGCCCGATCCAGCCGGCGCCGGGCAAATACACCTCGCACCAGGCATGCAGGTCGGTGAAGTCCACCTCAGTGCCGGACGGGCCATCCAGGGCTTTGACGTCGGCGGTCAGCTGGATCAGATAGCCGGACACAAACCGCGCCGCCAGCCCCAGATTGCGCAGCAATTGCACCAACAACCACGCCGAGTCGCGGCAGGAGCCGGAGGCGTTTTCCAGGGTGAACTCCGGGGTTTGCACGCCAGGTTCCATGCGGATCAGGTAACCGATATCGGTGGCCAAACGCTGATTGAGCCCCACCAGGAAGTCCACGGCGGGCAGTGGCGTGCGGTCGATGCCGGCCAGGTAGGCGGCAAACCTCGGCGTCAGCGGCAGGGTTTCCAGGTACGGCGCCAGCTCGCGCTGCTCATCGGCGGCGTAGCTGAAGGGGATTTTTTCGGCATAAGGTTCGAGAAAGAAGTCGAACGGATTAAAGACTGCCATCTCAGCGACCAGGTCAACTTCGATCCGCAGCTCATCGGTCTTTTCCGGGAATACCAGGCGCGCCAGGTAGTTGCCCTGGGGGTCTTGCTGCCAATTGATGAAGTGCTGCTCGGGCAGCACTTTGAGTGCGTAGGACAAAATCCGCGTGCGGCTATGGGCCGCCGGACGTAAGCGCACGATCTGTGGCCCGAGTTCGACGGCACGGTCGTAGCGGTAATGCGTAACGTGGTGCAACGCGACATGAATCGACACGGCGGCCTCCTGCGAGCCAGGGCATGAACACAACGCGCGCAAGACTTATGCCAGAGCGGCAGCCATTGCGCTTTATCGTAAGACCCGGTGCAGTACAGCACCAAAACGGCGCCATCGTAGGTGCCGTGGTGCGAGGGTTGCACATATTTGTGGCGAGCGTGTGCAAACAGGTGGCGAATCTACCCAGTCAGCCGCGCTTACCCTTCGCGATCACCGCCTGGCGCAGGTGGCGTATTTCGAAGAGCTTTTGGCGCATTTCACGATGGCGCTTGCTGTTAAGCAGCAATAACCCCAGCAACGGAAACAGCACGGCCGAGCCATAGACCCAGCCATTGAGGCCGTATTGAATCATCGGCAGTACGAACAATAGGCAGGCGCCCAAATACCCCGCGACGAGCCGCGTCGCCCAGGGATACCCGCGCGCAATCATGACATTGCCAAAAACCAGCACCGCCACCAGCACCAGGATGGCGCCTCCCGAATAGCTGGACTTGAGGGCAGGATCGACACCGCGCAGATACGTCACGCCGGCCATGGACACCGCAGCCGAACCGGAGAAGATCGCCATGAAAATAGTGCCCATGAACACCGGGAAATATCGGGCCAGGAATCCGCCCATATCGGGAAAGCCGTTCATTCCGTCAGATCCTCGTACAGGCCGATAGCAATAGTTTCGGCCGTGCCCACGTGGCCGGTTCGATGGCTGCCCCAGATCCCCAACAGCCCCCCGATGGCATCCTTGAGCTGAGTCAGTGTGGCATGCCGGATTTCGGTGGAGCTGTAGCTCTTGGTCAACGTGCCGGCGCGCTGCTGCAATTTAAGCAACTTGGGGGTCAGGCTGGGGTCTTTCAGGCTCAGCAGTTCTTTGGTCAGCTTCTTGCGTTCCTGGCGGCTCAGGCCCTTGAGCAACTCGTACCAACTTTTGCCCAACGCAGCTGCTTTGTTGGCCTTGAGCAACCGAATCGTGGTCAAGGCACCTGTTCCGATACCCACCAACGAAGCCGCATCGAGAAGGGGGGAAACGGCGCCGTACCATGCGGCGTCATCCATGCGGTCGTTGGCATCCGGATCAAGCACTTCGTTATAAGTGCGCGCCACACCAAACCCGCATTGAGCGCTGCTGGCCAATGCCGCCGTGATGCCAATGCCGACCACAAACGCGCTGGCACCTGCGGTGAACGGCACCGCGACGCTGCCGCTGAATACCACGATCCAACCGATCACCGCGGCGCTACAGGACAGGCCCATGTCAAACGCTTCCTTCTGGAGGCGCCCTTCCCGGGGATCGGTCTTCACCTGCTCCACAAACTGTGCGGGCGAGATGTACTTCTGCGCCTCGCGCAAGATGATGCGCTTGGGTTTGATGCTGCAGATCGGCTTGAATTCGCGCAGGGTGATGACGTTGAAGTCGGCGTCGATGTACACAACGCCCGCGCCGACGATGCCGGGGTCGGCGTCGATGGCAGCGAACAGGCGCGGTAGGTTGATCTGGCTTTCGATGCGCTGGCGCGCCATGAACTGCGAACGGTTGAAGTCCATGCCGATGCCGGCCAGGGGGTTGCCCATGGGGTGTTCTTCCTTGAAGGGGTGGAGACCGAACTGACGCTATCGGGGGCAAGCCCCTCCCACATGTGATGTGTGAATACATTCAAAAAGTGGGAGGGGGCTTGCCCCCGATAGCGATTTAATGGGCGCCACCTTAACAAACAGACTCCCCACCGCCTAGAAAGCAAAACGCCAGCACGAGGCTGGCGTTTTACATAGTCAAGCGGCGATCAACGCGGCACAACCGGCTTACGCGCGGGCTTGCCGCCCTTGCCCTTGGCCGCATCGCTGCGCTCTTTGGCCGCCTGTTTGTTACGTGCCTGGGCCGCGGCCTTGGCTTGCTCACGCTTGTCCCACGGGTTGCTGCCATCGCTGCCACGAGGCGGCAGGCCAGTATGCTGGGTGAGGATCTTGGTGGTGGTTTCCTTGGCGACCTTATGGCTGCCGACCGGCGTCGAATTCTTGCGACGGGCGCTCTGGTAGCTGTCGGTGCTCGGCTGGTGCAGCGGGATCAGTTGGTCCTTGCCCGGCCCGATCAGGTCGGCACGGCCCATGCGGGTCAACGCTTCACGCAGCATCGGCCAGCCTTTCGGGTCGTGATAGCGAAGGAATGCCTTGTGCAGACGGCGCTGCTCCTCGCTCTTGACGATGGTCACCGCGTCGCTCTTGTAGGTGACCTTGCGCAGCGGGTTTTTGCCCGAATGGTACATCGCGGTGGCAGTGGCCATCGGCGACGGGTAGAACGCCTGCACCTGGTCGGCGCGGAAGCCGTTCCCCTTGAGCCACAGGGCCAGGTTCATCATGTCTTCATCGGTGGTGCCTGGGTGGGCGGCGATGAAGTACGGGATCAGGTACTGCTCCTTGCCCGCTTCCTTGGTGTACTTCTCGAACATGCGCTTGAACTTGTCATAGCTGCCGATGCCCGGTTTCATCATCTGGTTGAGCGGACCTTCCTCGGTGTGTTCCGGGGCGATCTTGAGGTAGCCACCGACGTGGTGCGTTACCAACTCTTTCACATATTCCGGCGACTCGACCGCGAGGTCGTAGCGCAGGCCGGAAGCGATCAAAATCTTCTTCACACCCGGCAAGGCTCGGGCGCTGCGATACAGCTGGATCAACGACGAATGGTCGGTGTTCAGGTTCGGGCAGATACCAGGGAACACGCACGACGGCTTGCGGCACGCGGATTCGATTTCCGGGCTCTTGCAGGCGATGCGGTACATGTTCGCGGTCGGGCCGCCGAGGTCGGAGATCACGCCGGTAAAACCAGGCACCTTGTCGCGGATCTCTTCGATCTCGCGGATGATCGACTCTTCGGAACGGTTCTGGATGATGCGGCCTTCGTGCTCGGTGATTGAGCAGAAGGTGCAGCCGCCGAAGCAGCCACGCATGATGTTCACCGAGAAGCGGATCATGTCGTAGGCCGGGATTTTTTCCTTGCCATACGCCGGGTGCGGAACGCGTGCGTACGGCATGCCGAACACGTAGTCCATTTCTTCGGTGGTCATCGGGATGGGAGGCGGATTGAACCATACGTCCACTTCACCGTGCTTCTGCACCAGGGCGCGGGCGTTGCCTGGGTTGGTTTCCAGGTGCAACACGCGGTTAGCGTGGGCATAGAGCACCGCGTCACCACGGACTTTTTCCACCGATGGCAGGCGGATCACGGTCTTGTCGCGGGTCATGCGCGGGCTGGCCAGGATCTGCACGACCTTGGCTTCTTCCGGGTCATCAACCGGACCCTTTTCCTGCTCGATGGCGCAGGCCTGGGTGTCTTGGGTGTTGACGTACGGGTTGATGATCTTGTCGACCTTGCCCGGACGGTCGATGCGGGTGGAGTCCACCTCGTACCAGCCTTCGGGCGTGTCACGGCGAATGAACGCGGTGCCGCGCACATCGGTGATGTCTTCGATCTTGTGACCCCACGACAGGCGCTGGGCGACTTCGACGATGGCCCGCTCGGCGTTGCCGTACAGCAGGATATCGGCGGTGGCGTCGATCAGGATCGAGTTGCGCACACGGTCCTGCCAGTAGTCGTAGTGGGCGATGCGGCGCAGGGAGGCTTCGATGCCGCCGAGTACGATCGGCACGTTCTTGTACGCTTCCTTGCAACGCTGGCTGTACACCAGGCTCGCACGGTCCGGGCGTTTGCCGGCCATGCCGCCTGGAGTGTAGGCGTCGTCGGAACGGATTTTCTTGTCGGCGGTGTAGCGGTTGATCATCGAGTCCATGTTGCCGGCCGCGACGCCGAAGAACAGGTTCGGCTCGCCGAGCTTCATGAAGTCGTCTTTGGACTGCCAGTTCGGCTGGGCAATGATCCCGACGCGGAAGCCTTGGGACTCCAGCAGCCGGCCGATGATGGCCATGCCGAACGACGGGTGATCCACGTAGGCATCACCAGTGACGATGATGATGTCGCAGGAATCCCAGCCAAGCTGATCCATCTCCTCCCTGCTCATGGGCAGGAATGGCGCAGGACCGAAACATTCGGCCCAGTACTTGGGATAGTCAAATAACGGCTTGGCTGTTTGCATGACGGTGACCGGTGTTGAGATGAAAAATCGCGGGCGCGGAATATAGCACAAATTTTGACCAATTCCGACGGTAATGGTCGGCTTTTAAACCGGCGATCTGCCGCTTCCGTATTCACCCCAGTTAATCAAGCACATACGGGGCTATTCCACTAACTCATCGGCAAAAACATCCTCGATAGGCTGGTTTCAATCAACCACAGCCCCTGGTGGCCCAGCCCATGAATACACGCCCCACCCCACCACCACGCCGCCCTCTCCTGACGGCACATCACGCGATGATAGGGCCTCAGTTGCCGTCCTGGCTGCGTCAGGCACCCGCCTCGCAGCTCAAGGATTTTCGCGACTGCCTGATCAACAGCAACCTGGCCCGGCACGACCTCAAAGCGCTGCTGGGCGAGATCCAAAGCCCTGAAGACTTTGCCCGCCCCCGCTTGCGCGCGGCACTGACTGCGCAGTTTTTCACGCTGATTGCCGACGAAAACGCGATCCTAGTGCGCGAATGGAAAAACCATCACCTGCTCGGGCTGATAAAAACCCATGCCAGAACCACCCGGCAAACGCTGCTAGAGGCGGCCCTGCAGAACTTCGAAGCCTCTGAAGCGCAAGAAGGCGGCATGGAAACCGGCACGGCAATTTATAACGTCACGGCAACCGGCGAGGTATCCAGTTCGATCACTGGCCCGGCATTCGCCAAGTTCTGCCGCAATCTGGACCTGGGCGGCCAATACCTTGCGCATATCTTCAGCGCGCTTGAGCCGTCGTCGAGCTCCGCCTCGGGGCGCACGCCGCAAGAGGTGCGAAGGGTGTTTCGCGCTCAGGTGCAGCATGCCTTTGGGGTCGCGATACATATCGCTTATATGAACCGCCGCCTCACCGCCAAGCAGCATCTGCAACTGAACAGTCTGTACCGGTCGGGGTCACCCCCGGATATGCAGTGCCATCACCTGACGATCAACGAGGTGGTATTGCCGGGCGTGCTGGTGATTGAGGCGCCAAAGATCGGCCTCCCGTTCATCCTCTACACGCCCGACGATCCAAGCGCTGCGCTACGTCCGCACGCGAGCCTAGCCGAACTCAAGCGCAAGCTGGCCGAACGGCTGCTGGATGAAAACTACCGCGCCGTCTTCGAGCGGCTGGTGCCCTTGCAGCACCAAGGCAGCCTGCTGGACGCAACGCCGGAGCATTCCGGCTCAGACAATATCGAAATGGGAGGACGGATCTACACCGAGCCGGCCCATCTGAACCTTCCTGTGGACCTCACCGCATGCAGCGCAGATGTGTTCCTGTCCATCGCCGAGCACACCATCGCGCAGATCAAAAGTGATGCCCAAACCCTCGCGGCACTCACCGCAAACGTCGACGTGCTGAGCCGGCAAAAGCGTCTGCAGGGCTATATCGATGCGGGCAAATCCGTGCTGTTCTTTGCAGCGTCGTTCATTCCGGTTGTGGGCGAAGTGCTGCTGGTGGTCAGCGCCGCCCAGTTGATCGACACAATTTACGAGGGGTTCTCCGCCTGGAGCCGCGGCGACAGTGACGAGGCGCTCAACGATCTGCTGGATGTGGCGGACAATCTCGCCCTCGCCGCTGCAACCGCCGGCGCGATCAAGACCGCAGGTTTCACCGCCGGCTTGATAAAAGTCCGAGTGCGCAACAAAGGCTGGCGCCTGTGGCACTCGGACCTCACGCCGTACCGTCATCCCGACGGGCTGCCGGAACATCTGGTTGCCGACAGCCAAGGCTTGTATCAGCACGGACAACAGCAGTTCCTGAAGCTGGATGATCACGCCCACGCCGTACGCCGTACCGCTGAGGGCAAGCAATGGGAACTGGCGCACCCGACTGACCCACACGCCTATTCACCACCGCTGCTTAGCAACCAAGCGGGCGGCTGGCGCCATCTGCACGAAACGCCCGGCGAGTGGGAGGACATCAAGCTCATTAAGCGTCTGGGCCCGGATGCGACGCAGATCAAGCAAGCGGCGGTGGAGCCGATCCTGTTGCTCAGCGGCGTGGATAAGGCGGCGCTGCGTCAGATCCATCAAGAGATGGTGCGCCCACCGCCATTGCTGCTAGATACCCTCAACCACTTCAATCTGGAACAAGAAATCAATGACTTCGACCTGAGTCGCGCCGAGGGCACGACGCTCAGCCCGCATTCGCCGCAGATTCAATTCCACCTCCTCACGTCACTGGCGCAATGGCCCGCCAACCGCGTGCTGAAAATTGTCGATGAACAACAGCAGGAGGTGCTGAGCCATGGCACCGGTACAGCCGAAACCCGGATAGACGCGGCGCGTTTCCGGCGTGGCGAGTTGCTGCACGCACTGCAAGAGCAACTGCCCCAAGACGAATTCAACGCGCTGCTGCCACCGGTGTATATCGACTACTTCACCAAAGTCGAAAACCTGGCGCGGACCTTGGAAGAGCAAGCCGTGGGGCAAAAGCAGCGGCTGTTTACCTTACTCACCGCGCCGAATGAAAAACTGATGTCTCAGACCGAAAAGAGCCTTCACACCGCCGCGCCGACACTCTCCAAACGCCACCTTGAAGACATGCAAGGCACGCTCTCGCAATCCGAGCGCCAGCAGCTGGAGGGGCTAACAACCTTACCGAACGCACAGCGCTGGGAAGCCGAGCAATACGCCCAGACCCAACAGGCAACGCGTTTGGGTGAAAGTATTTTTCTTGAATGCCTACGCAGCCGTGAGAGCGTGCCACTTGTTCTGCACACTCTGGAGCGCATCCCTGGCTGGCCGAAGGCGCGCCTGATCGAAGTACATGACGTAAGCCACGGCGGCCCGCTGCTGGGTCGGATCGGCACCGCGGAGGTCACAGCCCGCGATGTGTTGATTCGCCAAGGCGAGCTTTCCGCCCTCCACAATGACAAAGGTGCGCCCATGCCTTTGCTCGGGGCTATCGAGCGCATGCTGCCGGAGTCAGAGCTCAGCGTAATCCTGCAACGCTCAGGAGCCGATTCGCTCGAGCAGGCGCTTTATAAAACCGGCTTGTCGGTGATGAACGAAGGCCCGCCACCCATTCGCACCCGAGTCGCCTCCGCACAGACATCAAGCGCAGTCGGCTTACCCTTAGACCCCTTATTCAGCGACCCCTCGCCGCCGTTGGGCCTGACACTACGCGCAGACGGCATTCATCAAGCTCCCCCGCTGGCCAACGGCAACTATCGCTATTACATCCAGGACAACCAGAAATATTACCAAGTCAAATACGACACCATGGGATGGCGCCTGCTCGATGCCCGCAGCCGCTTTCGTGCCTATCAGCCCTACCTGCGCCAGAAAACCGAGGGCGGCTGGGAAATTGATCAGGCCAAAGGCGCATTGCTCGGCGGCAAGGACTCACCTGTACGGCTGGAGGAAGGCATGGAATCCGGTGAGGAGTTTGAGTCGGCCGAATCGGTTAGTTTGAGCAGCGACTACGAGTCAGCCGAAGAGGGCGTGGTGAGGGCGCACTATTCTGCAACCGAGCTTAGCCAAATGCGCACCCACCGCGGCTACCAGTACAGCCAGAACTACCGGCGCATCTACGACCGCGCCAACAACGGCCGATACCCGTTGCGCGACACACTGGGCCGGCCTATGCGAATCCGGCAGATACAGAGCCACGGCAAATCGTTGACCACAGAAGCCGTCTTCGCCGCCAGCGAATTGCACCCCTACATTCGGTGGCAAGGTTACGAAAATGTGGCCCGCCTGTATGAAGACAAGCTTGAGGTCACCTCCTTCACCGCAGCTCATCAGAAGTGTGCACAGGAAGCGTCGCTGATTGGCGAGGCCACAGTCGTCACCCGCCGCGCCCTGAAAAAAGGTCAAGCATTGGGCGTCTACGGTGGAGAACTCTTGCCGCTATACGTCGCCAGAGCAAGGCAGGATCCTTACCTGATGCCGATCAAAAACCTCAGGCCTACTACCCCGCACGCCGTGAATATGCAATTGGTGCTCTCGGGAGACAACGCGCTCTCAAGGATAAACACGATTTTCGAGTACGAAGGCGAATTGCCGATCCGGCAGGCGAGCGTGGGCTATAACGTTGAGGCCGCGCAATTTCGTATCCAGGCGCAAGTGGACGACAACACACAGGAACAACTGATACTCACGGGTCTGTTCGCCAGCGAGGACATAGCCGCCGGCGCCGAATTACGCTGGAACTACCAGTACGACGAATCTACCATCCGGGAGCTGTTTCCTCGCCCTTAGTACGGTTACTCGTCTTCGAAGTTGTAACTGCCCGGCGCCAGGTTTTCGAAGCGGGTGTATTTGCCGATAAAGGCCAGACGCGTGGTCCCGATCGGGCCGTTACGCTGCTTACCGATGATGATTTCAGCGATGCCTTTATGCTCGGTTTCCGGGTGATACACCTCGTCCCGGTAAACGAACATGATCACGTCAGCATCCTGCTCGATCGCTCCAGACTCCCGCAAGTCGGAGTTGATCGGGCGCTTGTTCGGGCGCTGCTCCAGGGAGCGGTTGAGCTGCGACAGGGCAACCACCGGGCAGTTGAATTCTTTGGCCAGGGCTTTCAACGAGCGAGAAATCTCGGAAATTTCGTTGGTACGGCTGTCGCCGCTGGAGCCTGGGATCTGCATCAATTGCAGGTAGTCGATCATGATCAGGGCGATATCGCCGTGCTCGCGCACGAGACGTCGGGTGCGCGCGCGCATTTCCGACGGACTGATGCCCGCTGTGTCATCAATAAACAGCTTGCGGTCGTTGAGCAGGTTGACCGCCGAGGTCAGGCGCGGCCAATCATCATCTTCCAGGCGACCGGCACGCACTTTGGTCTGATCGATGCGGCCCAGGGACGACAACATACGCATGATCAGCGATTCACCTGGCATCTCCAGGGAGTAGACCAGTACCGCCTTGTCGCTGCGCAACACAGCGTTTTCCACCAGGTTCATGGCGAAAGTAGTTTTACCCATGGACGGACGGCCGGCGACGATGATCAAGTCAGCTGGCTGCAGGCCGCTGGTCATACCATCCAGATCGGTATAGCCGGTGGACAGGCCGGTGATGGCGTTGTCTGTGTTGAACAGGGTATCGATACGGTCGATGGCTTTGGTCAGCAGGTCGTTGACGCTGACCGGGCCGCCGGTTTTCGGCCGGGCCTCGGCGATCTGAAAGATCTGCCGTTCGGCTTCGTCAAGAATCTCTTCAGCGGTACGGCCTTCCGGGTTGAAGGCACTGTCGGCGATCTCGGTGGCGATACCGATCAACTGGCGCAACGTGGCCCGCGCACGAACGATCTGCGCATAGGCCTTGATGTTGGCGACCGATGGCGTGTTCTTCGCCAGCTCACCCAAGTAACCCAGGCCGCCCACTTGGGAGGTCTGGCCCTCCTTGTCCAATTGCTCGGCCAGGGTCACTACGTCGATCGGCGAGTTCTGGTCGGCCAGCTTGGCGATGGCACGGAAGATCAGGCGGTGGTCATGACGGTAGAAATCGCCATCCGAGACTTGATCCAGCACACGTTCCCAGGCGTTGTTGTCCAGCATCAAACCACCGAGCACGGCCTGTTCGGCCTCGATGGAATGCGGCGGCACCTTCAGGGCAGCGGTTTGCAGATCGTATTGCTCAGGAGCTGAAATATCGTTCATGGCCACTTGGAATTTGGGGTTTGTAGAAAAACAAAAGGCACGACCTGTAAACAGGATCGTGCCCGATGTTAACCGTCCGGCACACGAGGTGCCAGCCAGTTAGGTGTTGCTTAAGCTGCTACCACGACAACGCGTACGGTGGCTTCAACTTCAGCGTGCAGGTGCACGGCTACGTCGAATTCGCCTACGTTGCGGATGGTGCCGTTCGGCAGACGAACTTCGCTCTTCTGCACTTCAACGCCGGAGGCGGTCAGTGCATCAGCGATGTCGTGGGTGCCGATCGAACCGAACAGCTTGCCTTCGTCACCGGCGGTGGCAGTGATAGTCACTTCCAGCTCAGCCAGTTGGGCAGCGCGAGTTTCGGCCGAAGCTTTTTTGTCTGCTGCTGCTTTTTCCAGCTCAGCACGACGCTCTTCAAACGCAGCCAGGTTGGCAGCGGTTGCAGCGGTGGCTTTGCCGTATGGCAGCAGGTAGTTACGACCGTAACCGGCCTTAACGTTCACTTTGTCGCCCAGGTTGCCCAGGTTGGCGACTTTTTCCAGAAGGATCAGTTGCATGTGAAAATCCTCTAACTTTTAACCTTCACCGTTCGCGTTATCGGCGTCTTTCGGCGCAGAACGTCCGCGAAAATCAATCAGGCTGTCGACAATGGCCAAGACCACGAGTAACGGACCAATCAAGTGCATAAGCGGCAAGACAGTGACGTAAAACCCCACCAGCCAAAAACTGGCCAATTTTTTCTGCGCAACCAGCCCATGAATCAAGGACAGGCCAGCGAAGAACAGCGGTACACCGCACAACGGCAACAAGATCAAGGTGTGCCAACCGATAAACGGAGCGACACACATGACGGCCAGCAGTGACAGCGCAACGCGCTTGGGGATTCGGATTGCGCGAAACTCGCTTCCGAAACCTCCGGGGTTATACAACAACGCTTGCCAGTAGCGCCCAAGAATCAGGCACAACACACTAAAGATCTGCACCGAAACCGACGTTGAAATTATCAACAGCGGGACTGTCAACGAAGCGAGAACTGCTTTCTGATCCGCCGAGAACTTCTCGTAAGACTCACCCATCACCAGCGGCAAAACGTGTTGAAACGTCTGCGCCAATGACTCGATGAAAGAACCGAATACGGTCCCCAGGCTCACTGCACACAACAACCCCACGGCCGTGCTGACCAGCAGCACACGATTCCAGGAATGACCGGCGCGCAAAACCAACGCCAGACTACAACTCCCAAACAGCACAAGAAGCGCTGTCGGGTCTTGCAGGAAATGCCAGCTCACCAACACTGACAACAACCCTAGACCCAGGACGCTCAAAGCGTCCGAACCGCGCCGCAGAAGCACAAGGCAACCTGCAGCAGCACTCAACCAAAACAACATCGGCAACACTGCACATCCAGCCACTACCAGAGTGGCCTGCACACGACCGCGCATGATGAACTCAGCTAAGGCGCGCATGCATTCAATCCCTTACTACTTGTCGACTGCCCGGTCTCAGCGGCCGTGGCTGTCGGTGTAGGCCAGCAGGGCCAGGAAGCGGGCGCGCTTGATAGCGGTGGCCAGCTGACGCTGATAACGTGCTTTGGTACCGGTGATACGGCTTGGAACGATTTTGCCGGTCTCGGATACGTAGGCTTTCAGAGTGTTGAGATCTTTGTAATCGATCTCCTTCACTTCTTCAGCGGTGAAGCGGCAAAACTTACGACGACGGAAGAAACGTGCCATTTGATAGGCTCCTTAATAAGGTCCGTGGATTACTCGTCAGCGTTATCGCTGCTGTCGCTGTCATCACTATCAGCGCTATCAGCGCCTTCGTGCTCAGGACGGTCGCGACGCTCACGGCGCTCACTGCGGTTTTCTTCAGCCTTGAGCATCTCGGATTGGCCGGTAACGGCTTCTTCGCGACGGATGACCAGGTTACGGATCACTGCATCGTTGTAGCGGAAGTTGTCTTCCAGCTCGGCCAGGGCCTTGCCAGTGCACTCAACGTTCAGCATCACGTAGTGAGCCTTGTGAACATTGTTGATTGCGTAGGCCAGTTGACGACGACCCCAATCTTCCAGACGGTGGATTTTGCCGCCGTCTTCTTCGATCAGCTTGGTGTAACGCTCAACCATGCCGCCGACTTGCTCGCTTTGATCCGGGTGGACCAAAAAGATGATTTCGTAATGACGCATGAATGCTCCTTACGGGTTGTAGCCTGCCGCTCAAAAACGGTCAGACAAGGAGTGAATGACACTTATGGATCTTGCCGCAGGGAGGCACATGCGTGCCTGCCGAGTGGGCAAGGGGCGCAATTGTAGAGAAGGGGAAGAACGGGCGCAAGGTGATTGGTGATTATTTGAACAATCTCCCACACCTCACAAAAACAAATGTGGGAGGGCGCTTGCTCCCGATTGCAGCGGGCCAGTCACAACAGCTGTAACTGAACCACTGCTATCGAGGGACAAGCCCCCTCCCACATTTTGACGCTATATCAGGATCAGAATTACTTCTTCACCTTGGCCTTGATCTGGGCACCACGCTGACGCTGAGCTTCAAACAGGCACACGCCGGTCGCAACCGACACGTTGAGACTGCTGACGCTGCCTGCCATCGGCAAATGCACCAGATAATCACAATGCTCACGGGTCAAACGACGCATACCCTTACCTTCAGCCCCCATGATCAGAATGGTCGGTCCAGTGAGGTCCTGGTCATAAATACTGACCTCGGCCTCCCCCGCCGTACCCACGACCCACAGGCCTCGCTGCTGGAGTTTCTCCAGAGTGCGCGCCAGGTTGGTCACGGCCACCAACGGAATCACTTCCGCCGCGCCGCAGGCGACCTTGCGCACAACCGGCGTCAGGGTAGCCGACTTGTCTTTAGGCACAATTACTGCCAACGCGCCGGCAGCATCCGCCGAACGCAGGCAGGCGCCAAGGTTGTGCGGGTCGGTCACGCCGTCCAGCACCAGCAACAGCGGCGCGCCTTCGGTGCGGTCGAGCAGTTCGTCGAGCATGGCTTCGCCCCAGACCTGGCTAGGACTCACGTCCGCGACCACACCCTGGTGAACGCCTTCGACCCACACGTCCATTTCACGACGCTCGGCCTGGCCGATGGCAACCTTGTTTTGGGTGGCCAACTCAACCAGCGCCTGCACGCGAGGCTCGCTGCGACCTTCCGCCAACCACACTTGTTTGACGCGTTTTGGGTGATGACGCAGCAGTGCTTCTACGGCATGGACGCCGTAGATTTTTTCCAGACTCATGACTTGGCCTTAGGTTTGCGCGACCCGCCGCTTTTCGCGGGGGCCGAACCCGCTTTTGGCGGGCCTTTACGATGTTTACTGGGTTTGCTCGACGGCTTTTCCGCCCCTTGGGACTTTCCCCCAGACGCCGCTTTACCACCGCTTTTGGCTTCGTTGAGCAACTGCTGCTTCAACTCGCGACTCTTGCGCAGCTCGGCGTTTTTCGCCGCTGCGTCACTTGGACGGTAGGCTTCGGGGGCCTTGTCCTTGACGGAGGACCGGCGACCAGCCTTGGCTGGCGCAGGCTCGGCGGCCGCTGCTTTCGCAGGAGTTCCTTTGCCTTTGGCGGTCGGCGCTGCGGTTTCGACGCCGCGCTTTTTACGACCCGCCGGTTCGGCTGGCTTGTCTGGCATACCGAAGTCGATCTTGCGCTCGTCAAGGTCGACGCGCATGACCTGCACTTCCACCGTGTCGCCCAGACGGAAGCTGCGACCGGTGCGCTCGCCCGCCAGGCGGTGATGCACGGGATCGAAGTGGTAGTAATCACCCGGCAAGGCCGTAACGTGCACCAGGCCTTCGACGTAGATGTCGGTCAGCTCGACGAACAGGCCAAAGCCTGTCACGGCGGTGATTACACCCGGGAAGGTTTCGCCCACGCGGTCTTTCATGAACTCGCACTTGAGCCAGTTCACTACGTCGCGCGTGGCTTCGTCGGCGCGGCGTTCGCTCATGGAGCACTGCTCGCCCAGCTGTTCCAGGGCCGCCTCGTCGTACGGATAGATCCGTGCTTTCGGTATGGTCATGGCGCCAGCGCGCTTAACGTGCGGGGTGTTCTGCTTGGAATGGATCACGCTGCGGATCGCGCGGTGCGTGAGCAGGTCAGGGTAACGGCGAATTGGCGAGGTGAAGTGGGTGTACGCCTCGTAGTTCAAGCCGAAGTGGCCCTGATTGTCGGCGCTGTACACCGCCTGACTCAACGAGCGCAGCATCACGGTCTGAATCACATGGTAATCCGGACGGTCCTTGATGCTGGCCAGCAATGCCTGGTAGTCCTTCGGCGTCGGACCGTCCTTGCCTTTGTGCAGGGACAGGCCGAGCTCTCCGAGGAACGCGCGCAGTTTTTCCAGACGCTCCGGCGGAGGACCATCGTGCACGCGGTACAACGCAGGAATCTCATGCTTCTTCAGGAATTCAGCGGTGGCCACGTTGGCCGCCAGCATGCACTCCTCGATCAGCTTGTGCGCATCGTTACGGGTCGTCGGGGTGATTGCGGCGATCTTGCGCTCGGAACCGAAGACAATACGGGTTTCCTGGGTTTCAAAATCGATCGCGCCACGCACATGACGAGCACCCAACAGCACCTTGTACAGCGAGTAAAGCTGCTTGAGGTGCGGCACGACATGCCCGTACTCACCACGCAAAGCCTTGGCTTCGCTTGTTTTCGGCTGTTCCAGAATGGTACTGACCTTGTTGTAGGTCAGGCGCGCCTGGGAGTGGATCACCGCTTCGTAGAACTGGTAGTCGGTCATTTCGCCGGTTTTCGAGATAGTCATCTCGCACACCATGGCCAAACGGTCGACTTTCGGGTTCAGGGAGCACAGCCCGTTGGACAATTGCTCAGGCAGCATCGGGATCACGCGCTCCGGGAAGTACACGGAGTTGCCGCGCACCTGGGCTTCGTTATCCAGTGCAGAACCGATCTTCACATAGCTGGACACGTCGGCAATCGCGACGAACAACTTCCAGCCGCCAGAGAACAGACGCAACTTGCCGGGCTTGGCTTCGCAGTAGACCGCGTCGTCGAAGTCGCGAGCATCTTCGCCGTCGATGGTGACAAACGGCAGATGGCGCAGGTCGATGCGTTTTTCTTTGTCTTTTTCTTCAACTTCAGGCTTGAGCTTGGCGGCTTCTTTCAGCACAGCTTCAGGCCAGACGTGAGGAATATCGTAGGTGCGCAGCGCGACGTCGATTTCCATCCCCGGCGCCATGTAGTTGCCGACAACTTCAACGATGTCGCCCTGAGGCTGAAAGCGCGCAGTAGGCCAGTGGGTGATTTTCACCTCAACGAACTGACCGACCTTCGCAGCGCCATTGCGGCCCGGGGTAATCAGCACTTCCTGCTGGACCTTTGGGTTATCCGGCACAACAAAGCCAATACCGCCTTCTTCGAAGTAACGACCAACGATGGACTCGTGGGCACGGGACACCACTTCGACGATCACGCCTTCACGGCGACCGCGACGGTCCAGGCCGGAAACGCGCGCCAAGGCACGGTCACCATCGAACACCAAGCGCATTTGCGCCGGGCTCATGAACAGGTCGTCACTACCGTCATCCGGGATCAAGAAGCCGAAGCCATCACGGTGACCGGCAATGCGGCCAAGGATCAAGTCGAGCTTATCCACAGGTGCGTAAGTGCCACGGCGGGTGTAGATCAGTTGAGCGTCGCGCTCCATGGCACGCAATCGGCGGCGCAGGGCTTCAAGCTGGTCTTCGGTGGTCAGACCGAATTCTTCAACCAACTGCTCGCGGCTAGCAGGCGAACCCCGATCGGCGAGATGCGCCAGGATCAGTTCGCGGCTAGGAATAGGGTTTTCATATTTTTCCGCTTCACGAGCGGCCTCGGGATCGAGGGACTGCCAATCGGCCATTAGAGAGTTTTCACCTTGTCTATATGTGGGTTAGTTTGGCATACGCGTATTGAAACGGGAAATTTCAGGCATCAACAAGCGTTTTAAAGCCCTTAATGGCCCTCGCTGCGCACCTTGCACGACCATTGGCGAAATATTCCAGGCTTTTTTCATAGCAGGGGTTTACAGCTTATAAGCCTCTCCGTATAGTGCGCGCCATCGACGACGGCAACGTTGTTGATGATGCCCAGGTGGTGAAATTGGTAGACACGCCAGCTTCAGGTGCTGGTGATCGCAAGGTCGTGGAAGTTCGAGTCTTCTCCTGGGCACCAAATTCAGATCAAACCCGCGAAAGCGGGTTTTTTCGTTTCAGGCTTCTGATTTTTAACGTAAATCCCGATTTATTTTATTGAATCAGGGGTTTACAGATCAAAAAGCCCGCCGTATAGTTCGCCCCATCAACAGCGGTAACGTTGCTTGATAAAGCCCAGGTGGTGAAATTGGTAGACACGCCAGCTTCAGGTGCTGGTGATCGCAAGGTCGTGGAAGTTCGAGTCTTCTCCTGGGCACCAAATTCAGATCAAACCCGCGAAAGCGGGTTTTTTCGTTTCTGGGGCTGAAACTTTGCAGGTGATTCCCTCCTGGGTCGCACTTGAGAAGTTTTATCGTTTATCCTTGTAAGAATTTGTTGCTTACAAGTGAGGAACACCCCGGATGATGATCCGCGATACCCGCCCCAAGACATCCCTTCTGCGTGGCCTTACCATCACTCTGCTCGGCCTGGCCCTGCTCTCGCCCGCGGCCTACTCTGCCGACAAAGTTTCCCTGACCCTATACAACGGCCAGCACAAAGAAGTCGGCGACGAACTCGCCAAGGCTTTCGAAGCCAAGACCGGCATTCACGTCAACGTACGCAAAGGCAGTAGCAACCAACTGGCCAGCCAGGTGGTGGAAGAAGGCGACCGCTCTCCCGCCGACGTCATCTACACCGAAGAATCCCCTCCCCTGAACAAACTCGGCGAGCAAGGCCTGCTGGCCAAGATCGACGGGAGCACCCTCGACGCGCTGCCCAAAGATTACGTCGGCAGCAACGGCGACTGGATGGGCGTGACTGCGCGCACCCGCGTCGTGGCCTTCAACCCGAAACTGATTGCCGAAAAAGACCTGCCCAAATCCGTGCTGGATTTCGCCGGCCCCGAATGGCAGGGCAAGGTCGGTTTCGTGCCCACCAGCGGCGCGTTCCAAGAACAGGCCGTGGCGATCATCAAATTGCACGGTCGAGAGGCAGCTGAAGAATGGCTGACCGGCCTGCGCGCCTTTGGCAAGGTTTACAGCAACAACATGGTCGCCCTTAAAGCCGTGGAGAACGGCGAAGTGGCCACCGTACTGGTGAACAACTATTACTGGTTTGCCCTTAAGAAAGAAAAAACCAACCTGGACTCCAAGCTGCATTACTTCACCGACGGCGATGCCGGCGGCCTGATTACCGTGTCGTCCGCTGCCGCATTGAAATCCAGCAAGCACCCCAAGGAAGCCCAACAACTGCTGGCGTTCATGGCCAGTGAAGAAGGCCAGCGGGTCATCACCAACACCTCCGCGGAATACCCGCTGCGTAAAGGCATGGAATCCAACCGAGGCCTTAAGCCTTTCAGCGAGCTGCAACCGCCAAAAGTCACGCCTGCGGACCTTGGCAACGCCGAAGAAGCGCTGGAGCTGGAACGTGATGTTGGCTTGAACTGATGAACCCATCGCTACCCGCCACCGCCCTGCGCAGGGGATTGAGCCCTCGACGCAAACGCCCGTCAATCTGGCTGCTGCTTCCAGTGCTGTTTCTGGTTGGCCTGAGCCTGCTTCCATTGGCCTATGTCGGCCTTAAAGCCTGGCAAGCTGGATGGGCGGAGGCGGTGCATCTGCTGTGGCGGCCTTATGTGTTCGGGCTGCTGCGCAACACCTTGGCGTTGATGGTTGGGGTAACGGTAACCTGCGGCGTGATCGGCCTGTCCCTGGCTTGGCTGCTGGAGCGCAGCAACCTGCCAGGGCGACGTATATGGGGCGTGATCCTGTGCCTGCCGTTTGCGGTCCCAGCGTTTGTCAGCAGCTTTACCTGGGTGTCCCTGAGCGCCAACTTTGAAGGGCTGGGCGGGGCGATCCTGGTGATGAGCCTGTCCAAATACCCGCTAGTGTTTCTGCCAGTGGCAGCAACATTGCGTAACCTTGACCCCTCCCTTGAAGAATCTGCTCGCACGCTGGGCCTCAATCGCCGGGCAGTTTTTCTGCGCATTACGTTGCCGCTGCTGTGGCCATCGCTGCTGGCCGGGGCACTGCTGATCGCGCTGCATATGCTGGTGGAATTCGGTGCGCTTTCGATCATCGGCTTGCAAACCTTCACCACCGCGATCTACCAGCAGTTCGAGCTGGAATTCAGCAACGCCAACGCTGCGATGCTTTCAGCGGTACTGCTGGTGATGTGCCTTACCCTGCTGTGGCTGGAACTGCGCGTGCGCGGCAAGGGCCGACATGTACGTATCGGCCAAGGCGCGGCGCGGCATGCCGAGCAGGTTCGATTGGGCAAGTGGGCGCCACTCGGCCAGGTGTACTGCCTGGCATTGGCGGTCATCGGTAGTGGGATTCCGCTGGGCATGCTCGGCTACTGGCTGGCCGTGGGTTCGTCGGCGGCTTTTCCAGTGGCAGAAATTGGCGAAGCGCTTCTGTCCTCGCTGGCGCTGTCCCTGGGCGGTGCAGCGTTGTGCCTGGTACTGGCCGTGCCGGTCGGCCTGCTGGTGGTGCGCTATAAAGGCAAACTGGCGATCTGGGCTGAGCGTCTGCCGTACCTGCTGCACGCGCTGCCCGGCCTGGTAATTGCGCTTACGCTGGTGTATTTCGCCTTGCATTACGTGCCTGCGCTGTACCAGACGTCCGCGTTGTTGCTGATCGCCTATGCGCTGTTGTTCTTGCCACTGGCTCAGGCGCCGATTCGCACCGCCTTGAATAAGGCCGCGCCGCAGCTGGAGGAGGCAGCGCGCACACTGGGTGCTTCGTCGTTCAGTGCGTTTTGCCGAGTGACTTTGCCGATTATCTTCCCGGCGCTGGGGGCAGCGTTTGCGCTGGTATTCCTGGATGCGATGAAGGAATTGACGGCGACGCTGCTGCTCAGCCCGACTGGGCTGAACACACTGGCCACGGCAGTGTGGTCGCATACGTCCAATGTGGAATTCGCGGCGGCAGCCCCTTATGCGGCGCTGTTGATACTGGTGTCGGGGCTGCCGGTGTATCTGCTCACAACGCGGATGTATCTGAGTCGCTGAAACCGCTATTGAGGCAATGCTAAGCGCGAAACTGCCCCAAGCTCGCCTTCAACTGCGCCGCCAACCCATCCAGGACTTTGCCACTGGCGGTCGTTTCCACCACCGCCTGCGCGGCACGCTCAGCCTGGGCATGGATCACCTCCACCCGACCACGCACTGCATGGGCGCCCTGGGCCTGATGCTCAGCCGCACGGGTAGCCAAGCCGATCGCGGCATGCACCTGCTCTACAGAAGCCTGCACCGTCTGCTGCAAGCGCTCGCTCTCACGCAGCACCAGTAAACCTTCGCTGGCCTGGCGCCCGGCCTTGCCAATGGTTTCCACAGCCTCACGCGCGCCCTGTTGCAACGCCACGATATGCGCCTGGATATCACCGGTGGAGCTCTGGGTTTTACTGGCCAGCGCACGCACTTCGTCCGCCACCACCGCAAAACCGCGCCCGGTCTCACCAGCGCGTGCCGCCTCAATGGCCGCGTTGAGCGCCAGCAAGTTGGTTTGCTCGGCGATACCATGGATTACCGTCAACACCACTTCGATCTGCTCACTTTGCTGAGCCAGCCGTTCGATCACCTGTGAGCCAGCCTGGACCTGCCCCGCCAACGCCTCGATCAAGCTGCCGACTTCAGCCGAAGTGCGTGAGTTTTCATCCGTGGCCTGGCGAATATCGACGACCTGTTGCAATGCCGCCTGCATGGCGTGGCTTTCGGCCTGGGCTTCGTCGGCCATCTGCGACAACGCGCGCAAGCTCTCGGCCACTTCGTCGCGCTGCAAGCCAGCCGCCGCATCAGCACCGGCATTACGCAAGGTCATGGCACCAATCTCCACACCGGTACGCTGGGCCACATCGCCCGCCTCGCGCACGATGGGCTGCAACTTATCCACAAAGCGATTGACCGCTGAGGCCATGTCGCCGATTTCGTCCTTGCTGCTGATCTGCACGCGCTTGGTGAGATCCCCCTCGCCCGCCGCCAGATCATCCATAGCGGCAATCAACAACTTCAGGCGATTGACCACGCGGCGACCGAGCACGACAGCGATCAACACCAATACGCCGAAACCCACTACGGCCAACCCCATGCCGATACGCCAGCGCAGCGTGCCCGCGGCCTCCTGCACGGCCTCGGTGGTGTTGGCAGTCATCTGGGTCGCAGTGGCCTGTGCAGACTGCAGGCGAGCGCCCATGGCCGCCGCACTGTCGGCTGCGGCGCCTTTGAGACTATCGCCGACCAACTGATCACCGCTGGCAATCAGGGCGGCAAAGCGCTTGTCCAGTGCTTGCAGGTCGGCCTCTACCGAAGCAGTCGATACGCCCATGAGCACTTTGCCGATTTCTACGCCATTGGGGCTGATGGAGGCCTCAACGTAGAACACCGAAGGGTCGTTTTTCGCGGCATTCAGCACTTTGTCCAAGGCGCGGTCACCTTGGCCTTTTTCCAGCAGCGCCTTGTTGATCGGATTTTCGCGATTCAGGTAACGGGTTAGATGCTCACCCGCTGCGTCGTCGTAGACCACAAACAGCACGTTGGGATTGCGCTGGGCGCGTCGGGCAAACTCGGACAATGTAGGTACGTCGCTGTCCCACATGGCGCGGGGCGCCACCGAAGCCAGCAGCTGCGCCATGTCGTTGGCGGAATCCTTCAAGTCTTTTTCCAGGGTCGCACGCAGCTGCTTCTGCTCTTCCTGCAGGCGTGTGGAAAGCCCTGCCGTCAGACGTTGCCGAGTGCTGGCAGACAAGCTATCGAGGCTTGACGTGACCTCCTTACCGGCTTGGGCCAACTCACCAGACAGCTTCTGGCTATCGATACCCAGACGATTACCCAAATCAGCTTCCAATGCAGTGACGGTGCTCCGGGTTAGAGCGACCGCCACCAGCACTTGCACCAAAAGGGCGATACCCAAGGTAACGAAGACCGGTCGCAACAGACGACTTTGTAACAACGACAGAACGGCAGACATCAAGAATCCCTCCACCACGGGTGCCATTAATTTGATAGCACCGCGAAAAAGAGAAACACAGCAAGGGTCGTGCCGCTTGGCAAACAGAAACGACAAAGGGCTCCCGAAGGAGCCCTTTGCTTTTTACATCAACAGCTTATTAAGCGAACGGATGACGCAGAACGATAGTTTCGTTGCGGTCCGGGCCCGTCGAAATAATGTCAATCGGCGCACCGATCAGCGCTTCGACACGCTTGATGTAAGCGCGGGCGTTGGCCGGCAGCTCTTCCAGGGTCTTAGCACCCACGGTCGATTCGGTCCAGCCCGGCACTTCTTCGTACACAGGCTGCAAGCCTACGTAGCTGTCAGCATCAGTCGGAGCAACATCATTGCCTTCCGCATCTTTGTAGCCGACGCAGATGTTGATGGTTTCCAGACCGTCGAGTACATCCAGCTTGGTGAAGCAGATGCCCGAGATGCTGTTCACATCGATAGCACGACGCAGGATAACGGCGTCGAACCAGCCGCAACGACGGGCACGACCGGTGGTAGCACCGAACTCGTGACCTTGTTTGGCCAGGTGCGCACCGACTTCGTCAAACAGCTCAGTCGGGAATGGGCCCGAACCTACGCGCGTGGTGTAAGCCTTGGTGATGCCCAGGATGTAGTCCAGGAACATCGGGCCAACGCCAGACCCGGTCGCAACGCCGCCAGCGGTGGTGTTGGAGCTGGTCACGTACGGGTAAGTGCCGTGGTCGATGTCCAGCAACGAACCTTGGGCGCCTTCGAACATGATGTCTTTGCCAGCACGACGCAGGTCGTGCAGCTCGGCCGTCACGTCCAGCATCAGCGGCTTGAGCAGCTCAGCGTATTCCTTGCACTCGGCCAGGGTCTTGTCGAACTCAATGGCTGGCTCTTTGTAGTAACCGACCAGCATGAAGTTGTGGTAGTCCACCAGTTCACGCAGCTTGTCTTCAAAACGCGGCATGTTGAGCAGATCGCCCACACGCAGGCCACGACGTGCAACTTTGTCTTCGTAGGCTGGGCCGATGCCGCGACCGGTCGTACCGATCTTCAGCTCGCCACGGGCCTTTTCACGGGCCTGGTCCAGCGCAACGTGGAAGGACAGGATCAGCGGGCAGGATGGGCTGATACGCAGGCGCTCGCGCACTGGTACGCCCTTCTCTTCCAGCTTGATGATCTCGCGCAGCAGGGCGTCAGGTGCAACCACCACGCCGTTACCGATCAGGCACTGCACACCTTCGCGCAGGACGCCCGATGGGATCAGGTGCAAGACGGTTTTTTCGCCATCGATGACCAGGGTATGGCCAGCGTTGTGGCCACCTTGGTAGCGCACTACGGCGGCAGCATGTTCGGTCAGCAGATCAACGATCTTGCCTTTGCCCTCATCACCCCATTGGGTGCCCAGGACTACGACATTCTTACCCATAACACTTGTCCTCATTCGCGCAAACTTGGTGCCGGCGATGGCCGGCAGGAAAACTCAAGAAGCCAGTGGCGATACTTGCCAAAGCCCGTTCTGCAGAATCAATTGCCGGTCGCAGTCCGCTTCACGGGCGGCGGCCAATGGCTGGCCAGGCAAGGCCTGGACAACACGCTGACCCTCACTGCGCAACTGGCAAACCTGCTGCCAGAGTGCTGCGTCCGTACTGTCGGGCATCCAAATGCCACCAGACGGCAGCTCGACCTCAGCACGCCCCAGGGTCACCAGGGTTTTCAAATCGGTGGAGAAGCCAGTCGCCGGACGCGCACGACCGAAGTCGGCGCCGATATCGTCGTAACGACCGCCTTGGGCGATGGCCTGGCCAACGCCCGGAACAAACACCGCAAACACCACACCGGTGTGGTAGTGGTAACCGCGCAGCTCGCCCAAATCAAAGTACAGCGGCAAATCAGGGAAACGTGCCGACAGCTGCTCGGCAATCGCCAGCACATCATCCAGCGCCGCCAGTACCGGCGCAGGCGCATTGGCCAGGCGTTCACGCGCAGCTGCCAGCACTTCACGGCCGCCGCACAGATTCACCAGCGCGCGCAGCATGCCAGCCAGGTCGGCAGGCACACCTTCGGTCAGTGCGATTACTTCATCGATAGCCTTACGCTGCAGGGCATCGAACAGCTGTTGCTCTACCTCACCGGACAAACCGGCCGCACGGGCCAGGCCACGGTAGATACCGACGTGACCCAGATCCATGTGGACATCAGGCACGTCAGCCAGTTGCAGCATGGCCAGCATCAAGCTGATCACTTCAACGTCGCTGCTCGGGCTGGCATCACCGTACAACTCGGCGCCCAGCTGGATAGGGCTACGGGAAGACGACAAGGCACGCGGCTGAGCATGCAGCACGCTACCGGCGTAGCAAAGACGGCTAGGGCCTTCGCGGCGCAGGGTGTGCGCATCGATGCGCGCCACCTGCGGCGTGATGTCTGCCCGAAAGCCCATTTGCCGGCCCGATTGCGGATCAATGACCTTGAAGGTGCGCAGATCCAGGTCCTGGCCCGCGCCGGTCAGCAGGGATTCCAGGTACTCGATATGAGGAGTTACGACAAACTCGTAACCCCAGCTCTGGAACAGATCCAACACCTGGCGACGCGCTACTTCAATGCGCGCAGCTTCTGGTGGCAGTACTTCTTCGATGCCATCTGGCAGCAGCCAGCGGTCTACCGTTGCCATTACGCCATTCCCCTTTGATCCGGGCGGCCAGCCCTCGGCCGAGCCTTGAGTGAAGCAGAAAATACCCGCCCCCTGCATAAACCACGCGCAAGAGCGACGTGACGAACGGCCTGTAAACGGCCTCGTCGGGCACTTTCCTCGAAAAACCTGTCACGCCTGCCGAATCAAACATGCAGACGCAAAAAAGCCGGGAATTTCCCGGCTGCCGCATCATACACCCGTTTTCTGAAAGGATCACCCCGCCAGGCATTTTAGCCGCCCGACGGAGTGCGCCCTACAAAATCACAGGCTGATTACTTGGACTTTTCCAGGTAGCGGAAAAAGTCGCTGCTTGGGTCCAGCACCATGACGTCGGTTTTGTTCGCGAAGCTTTCACGATAGGCGCGCAGGCTACGGTAGAACGCGTAGAACTCCTGGTCCTGGCCGTACGCCTTGGCGTAGATCGCCGCAGCTTGAGCATCACCATCACCACGGGCCTCTTCAGACTCGCGATAGGCTTCTGCCAGCAGTACGCGACGCTGACGGTCGGCATCCGCGCGGATACCTTCAGCCAGCTCGTTACCCTTGGCGCGGTGCTCACGAGCCTCTCGCTCACGCTCGGTGCTCATTCGCTCGAACACGCTGCGATTCACTTCTTTAGGCAGGTCGATAGCCTTGACCCGAACATCGACCACTTCGATACCCAGCTCTTTTTCCGCCATCGTGTTGAGCGAACGCGTGATGTCAGCCATCAGTGCGTCACGCTCACCGGATACCACCTCGTGCAGGGTGCGCTTACCAAACTGGTCACGCAGGCCCGATTCCAGACGGCGCGACAAACGCTCGTCGGCAATCTGCTTGAGGCCGGAGGTCGCAGTGTAGAAGCGCTCGGCATCCTTGACGCGCCACTTGGCGTAGGCATCAACCATCACGGCTTTCTTTTCCAGGGTCAGGAAGCGTTGTGTTGGTGCATCCAGGGTCATCAGGCGGGCGTCGAACTTGCGCACTTGGTTGACGTAGGGCACTTTCACATGCAAGCCCGGCTGGACATCCGCCTGAACCACGCGACCGAATTGCAGCAGCACCGCACGCTCGGTCTGAGCCACGATGTAGAAGCAGTTCCAGGCAGCGATGACCACCACGACGCCCACAATCAGGGCTGTCAGCGATTTATTGCTCATCAACGACTCTCCCTGGTACGTGATTGCTGTTGCAGCAAGTCAGCGGCGGCACGGGCGCTCGCTTCGTTGGCAGCGGCATTGGAGCCGGAGGCCGGTGCGCTGGTGCTGCTACGACCACCTTCGATCATCTTGTCCAACGGCAGGTACAGCAGGTTGTTCTGCCCACCCTTGCTGCCGGTCACGAGGACCTTGCTGGTGTTGCTGAAGACTTCCTGCATGGTGTCCAGGTACAGACGCTCACGGGTGACTTCAGGAGCTTTGCGATATTCGGCGACCAGTTTGGTAAAGCGATCCGCCTCACCCTTGGCGCGGGAAACCACTTCGTCACGGTAACCGTTGGCATCCTCAAGGATACGCTGGGCCTGACCACGAGCTTCCGGCACAACGCCGTTGGCATAGGTTTCAGCCTGGTTGCGCGAACGCTGCTCGTCTTCACGGGCGCGGATCACGTCATCGAAGGCTTCCTGCACTTCGCGCGGTGCAGCTGCGCTCTGTACGTTTACCTGAGTGACAGTGATGCCGGTGCGATAGGTATCGAGGAACCGTTGCAGGCGCTCCTTGATCTCGCTGGCCATCAATTCACGACCTTCGGTCAGCACCTGGTCCATCGCAGTGGAACCCACCACGTGGCGCAGGGCGCTTTCGGTTGCGTGCTGCAGGCTGATTTCCGGCTGATCAACGTTCAGCACGAAGTCCTGCAGGTTGCTGATCTTGTACTGCACAGTCAGCGGCACTTCGACGATGTTCTCGTCTTCGGTCAGCATCTGGCCCTGCTTGGTGTAGGCACGCTCACGCGTGACATTCTCCATGTACTTCTTGTCGATCGGCGGGAAGTAGATATTCAGACCCGGCCCGACCGTTTCGTAGTACTTGCCGAAGCGCAGCACCACGGCCTGCTCCTGCTCGTCCACGACGTAGACTGCGCTGTACAGCCATACGGACGCCAGCACGACAAGACCGAGGCCCAGCAGGCCATAGCCGCCGCCCTTGCTTGTGCGACCACCGTCGTCACCACCACGTTTTTTTCCACCACCGAACAACCCATTCAGGCTTTCCTGCAGCTTTCGGAAGGCCTCGTCGAGATCTGGTGGCCCCTTGCGGTCGCCATTATTGCGGCGCTTACCACCCCAAGGATCCTGATTATTCGAGTTGCCACCCGGCTCATTCCAAGCCATAGCGCTCTCCATCTGATAAAGCAAAGACGCGCCCACGGCGCGCCGACCAATGCTACAGAATGCCTGCTACTGCGGCACAACCGCTTTCGGAGGCTTTTATTGCAAAGTGTGTTGTTCGATGAACTCTGTCGGGACTACACCTTCACGGCTGACCAGCCGATTGAGCTCCGAGCGCGGCAACCGAACGGCCAGCAAGCTGACACCTTCTTCGTCGTGTTCTTCTTTCTGTACCGCGCCCAGCTCGAAAAACTGTGCACGCAGTCGAGCAAAACGCTGAGGCAAGCGCAAGGTGCCGACAAACAAATCGCTGCCGAGCAATTCGGCAATGGCCTGTTCAAGCAGCTCCAAACCACTGCCATCACGCGCCGACAGCCATACCCGTTGGGGCCTGCCGTTCTCGTCGCGCTGGATTTGTGGCTCAACGCCTTCAAGCAAATCGAGTTTGTTATACACCTCAAGGATCGGCAAGTCCTGGGCACCAATCTCGCCCAGCACCACCATCACCTGCTCAATCTGCAACATGCGATCCGGTTCGGCCGCATCGATCACGTGCAACAGTAGGTCGGAATTGCTCGACTCTTCGAGCGTAGACCGAAATGCCTCGACCAGCTTGTGGGGCAAGTGACGAATGAAACCCACCGTGTCAGCCAGGACGATCGGGCCGAGGTCGTCAATGTCCAAACGGCGCAAGGTCGGATCGAGGGTGGCGAAGAGTTGGTCGGCTGCGTAAACGTCGGATTTGGTCACGTTGTTGAACAACGTGGACTTGCCTGCGTTGGTATAGCCCACCAGGGACACAGTAGGGATATCCGCTCGGGAACGCCCGCGTCGCGATTGCTCGCGCTGGCTGCGCACTTTTTCCAGGCGCCCCTTGATCTGACGCAGGCGAACCCGTAACAGGCGTCGGTCGGTTTCGAGCTGGGTTTCACCCGGGCCGCGCATGCCTATACCACCACCTTGACGCTCAAGGTGAGTCCAGCCGCGAACCAGCCGGGTGCTCATGTGGTCAAGCTGGGCCAGTTCTACCTGGAGCTTGCCCTCATGGGTACGGGCGCGCTGGGCGAAAATATCGAGGATAAGGCCGGTACGGTCGATCACGCGACACTCGAAAACACGTTCGAGGTTACGTTCCTGACTGGGCGTGAGGGTGTGATTGAAGATCACCAGATCGGCTTCTTCGGCGTGGACCAGGTCGCGCAATTCCTCGACCTTGCCGCTGCCAATCAGAAATTTGGCGGTTGGCCGATGACGCGGCACGTTAAAAAACGCAACGGTCTCGGCGCCGGCCGAATTTGCCAACTCCTGAAACTCCTGCGGATCTTCGCGCGCCTCAGGGTCCTGTCCATCCAAGTGAACGAGGATTACTCGCTCACCACCACCGTGGCGCTCAAAGAACAAAGGAGACTCCTATCAGGCGTTACCTGGCTCAGCGTCACCTTGTTCGTCACCAGCTGCGCTAGGCAGACGGATTGGACGAACTGGAACGACTGTCGAGATAGCGTGCTTGTAAACCATCTGGCTGACGGTGTTTTTCAGCAGGATCACGAACTGGTCGAACGACTCGATCGTGCCTTGAAGCTTGATACCGTTGACCAGATAGATGGAAACCCCAACTTTCTCTTTACGTAAAGTATTCAAGTAAGGGTCTTGTAGCGAATGCCCTTTTGACATGTGCCGCACTCCTTTAAGGATCAATAATAAAAAATCGGAAAATAGATAGCTCAAGGCCGTCACACCCCCAAGGATAGACGGCAATTGCAAGGACTCAGCTCAATATGGAGACCGTTCCCAAGTATTTCAAGGCGCGTGACAGATTGTCGCTGTCCAGGCTGTCCAACCAGTGCAAATCGCTCCAGCTGCGCAGCCAGGTGAACTGGCGTTTCGCCAATTGGCGCGTGGCAATGATTCCGCGCTCCTGCATTTCGGCTGACGTCAGCTTGCCATCCAGATGATCCCAGACTTGGCGATAGCCTACAGCACGTATCGAAGGCAACCCTGGATGCAGTTCACCTCTGGAACGCAGTGCTACGACCTCGTCGATAAACCCCTGTTCCAACATAATTGTGAATCTTTGTGCAATTCGTTCATGCAGCACCTGGCGATTTGCCGGAGCGATGGCCAGATTCGCCACAGTATAGGGCAATTGTGACTGTCCAGATGCGCCTGCGTCAGCACTTTGCGCACTTTGTTTAAGCCGCAGTTCAGTCATGGTCTGGCCGCTGACACGCCAGACTTCCAGGGCGCGACTGAGACGCTGGGGATCGTTAGGGTGAATGCGCGCGGCCGAGACTGGATCAACCGCAGCCAACTGATCGTGCAGGGCCTGCCAACCGAAGCGTGCAGCTTCTTCTTCGAGCTCCGCACGCACTTGAGCGTCGGCCGGCGGCATATCCGCCAGACCTTCCTGCAAGGCTTTGTAATAGAGCATCGTGCCGCCCACCAGCAGCGGAATATTGCCCCGCGCGGTGATCTCGGCCATGGCGACCAAGGCGTCGGTACGAAAGTCAGCGGCCGAATAGCTCTCGGCCGGGTCAATGATGTCGATCAGGCGGTGCGGATGCTGAGCCAATTGGGCTTTAGACGGCTTGGCCGTGCCGATGTCCATGTCCCGGTAAACCAGGGCAGAGTCGACACTAATAAGCTCGCAAGGCAACACCTTGGTCAGCTCAATGGCCAGGTCGGTCTTACCGGCGGCCGTAGGGCCCATCAGGAAGATCGCGGGGGGCAGGGCACTCATCAACGGCCGCGCAAGAACAGTTTGTCCAGATCGTCCAGGCCCATCTGGGTCCAGGTCGGCCGGCCATGGTTGCATTGTCCGCTGCGCTCGGTGTTTTCCATGTCGCGCAACAGGCCGTTCATTTCCGGCAAGGCCAGGCGTCGGTTAGCGCGGATGGCGCCGTGGCACGCCATGGTGCCGAGCAATTCGTTGATGTGTGCCTGGATACGGTCACTGGTGCCGTACTCCATCAGGTCCGCCAGCACGTCGGCCACCAGCCGGTTGGCTTCGGCCTGCTTGAGCAGCGCGGGAATCTGGCGGATCGCCAGGGTTTCCGGGCCCAGGCGTTGCAGTTCAAAGCCCAGTTTCTGGAACACGCTGTGGTGCTCTTCGGCGCAATCGGCTTCACGCTGACTGACGGAAAGAGACTCCGGCACCAGCAGCGGCTGACCGCTGAGGCCTTCGCTGGCCATGGCGATTTTCAGTCGTTCGTACATGATCCGCTCGTGGGCGGCGTGCATGTCCACCAGCACCAGGCCATGAGCGTTTTCCGCGAGGATATAGATGCCTTTGAGCTGCGCCAGCGCATACCCCAGCGGAGGAATATCACCGCCACCCTCCGGCAAGGCAACTGCGCCCGGCTCGGCGCCTGGCAGAGGCGCGAAGAATTCGCGGTAGGCCGCCTGGGCCTCGGCCACTGGCACGGTCGATTGCGGGCGCGGGGTGTATTGGTATTGATAGCCCGCGCCAGCCCCAGAGCCCGGTGCGGTGTAAGCAGGCTGCGACTGCGGCGATTGCAGCAGGTTGGCCGCCAGGCTCATTTCGCCCTGGGGGCCGAACTCACCCGCTTCGGGACCGCTCGGACGCACCACAGCGGTCACTATCGGAGCCGACAGTTGATCGTCCGGGCGCACATCGCCCAGCGCGCGGTGCAAGGTGCCATAGAGGAAGTCATGCACCATGCGCCCATCACGGAAACGTACTTCGTGCTTGGTCGGGTGCACGTTGACGTCGACTACCGAGGGATCGACCTCAAAAAACAGCACAAATGTCGGATGACGCCCGTTGAACAGCACGTCGCGATACGCCTGACGCACCGCGTGGGCCACCAGTTTGTCGCGCACCGCACGGCCATTCACGAAAAAATACTGCAAGTCAGCCTGGCTGCGGGAGAAGGTCGGCAAGCCAACCCAGCCCCACAGACGCAGGCCATTGCGCTCGATCTCGATCGGCAGCGCCTGCTCCAGGAACCCGCCGCCGCAAATCGCAGACACTCGCCGAGCGCGCGCGGCGTCGTCATGAGCCTCGTGCAGGCTGAGGATGGTCTTGCCGTTGTGCCGCAGATGGAAGGCCACGTCGAAGCGGGCCAGGGCCAGGCGCTTGATGACTTCTTGCAGGTGATCGAATTCGGTTTTCTCGGCCTTGAGGAATTTGCGCCGTGCCGGGGTGTTGAAGAACAGGTCGCGCACTTCCACCGAGGTGCCCACCGGGTGTGCGGCCGGCTGGACCCGAGGCGCCATGTCGCGGCCTTCGGTTTCCACTTGCCAGGCCTGCTCGGCATCGCGGGTGCGCGATGTCAGGGTCAGACGCGCCACGGAGCTGATCGAAGCCAAAGCCTCACCGCGAAAGCCCAGGCTCATGACCCGCTCAAGGTCTTCCAGATCGCGGATTTTGCTGGTGGCGTGACGGGCCAGGGCCAGGGGCAGGTCATCGGAAGAGATGCCGCTGCCATCGTCACGTACCCGCAACAACTTGACACCGCCCTGCTCCACATCGACATCGATGCGCTTTGCACCAGAGTCGATGCTGTTTTCCAGCAGCTCCTTGATCACCGATGCAGGGCGCTCAACAACCTCACCCGCTGCAATCTGGTTAGCCAGGCGCGGGCTGAGCAACTCAATGCGCGACCCGCTGTTCAAGGTAGATTCGCTCATTACTGCGCCGCCAATTCTGTGCCTGGGATGGTCAACACCTGACCGACTTTCAACTCATCGGTTTTCAGGTTGTTGGCACTGCGCAATGTCGCGGCCGAGACTTGGAAACGCACCGCAAGCATCGCCAAGGTATCGCCGGGCTGCACGCGATGGTCACGCGGGCCTTGGGCGATCTTGCCGGAGTCACGCAGCCAAGCAACGTAAGTGCCCGGCGGCGGGTTCTGCTGGAAGAACTGGCGCACGCCGGCACTGATGGAACGCGCCAACGCCTGCTGATGGCTGGCGCTGGCCAGCTTGGAGGCTTCGTTGGCGTTGGAGATGAACCCGGTTTCCACCAGAATCGATGGGATGTCCGGAGACTTCAACACCATAAAGCCGGCCTGCTCCACACGCTGCTTGTGCAGCGAAGTCACGCGACCGATGTTGCTCAAGACCTTCTGGCCGACATTCAAGCTGGAAGTCAGCGAAGCGGTCATCGACAGGTCGAGCAGAACGCCAGCGAGCATCTTGTCCTTGTCATCGAGGGACACGTTGCCGGCACCGCCGATCAAGTCGGAACGGTTTTCGCTGTCCGCCAGCCAACGAGCAGTCTCGGACGTGGCCCCGCGATCAGACAACGCAAACACCGAGGCACCGAACGCAGCGGACGACGGCGCAGCATCGGCGTGAATTGACACAAACAGGTCGGCACCTTTCTTACGGGCGATTTCGGTACGGCCGCGCAGCGGAATGAAGTAGTCGCCGGTACGGGTCAGTTCGGCGCGATAGCCTTTCATACCGTTGATCTGACGCTGCAACTCACGGGCGATAGCCAGTACCACGTCTTTTTCATGCTGGCCGCGTGAGCCGGAAGCACCCGGGTCTTCACCACCATGGCCGGCATCGATCACTACGATAATGTCGCGTTTGCCAGCCGGGGCCGGTGGCGGCGGTGGCAACTTGACCTGGGGTTGCGACGGGCTGACAGGCACGGCAGGCACCGTTGCCACGCTCGGGGTTGGCGCAGGCGGCGGTGCGGCATCGGCAGCGTTGTCGAACAAGTCGACCACCAGTCGGTTGCCATATTGGGCATTCGGCGCCAGGGAGAAGCTTTTCGGCGTCACGACTTTTTTCAGATCGATGACAACGCGCAAATCGGTGGGCGTGCGCTGGGCCGAGCGCATGGCGGTGATCGGGGTGTTGGCAGTAGACACTTTGAGCGGCGCGGCCAGGGTCGCACCGTTGATGTCGATCACCAGGCGATCAGGCGCCGTGAGAGTAAAGACGCTGTGCTGGACCGGGCCAGACAGGTCGAACACCAGTCGCGTGTTATCCGGTGCTCGCCACAGGCGAACACTTTTCACCTGTGAAGCAGCCAGAGCATTGACAGTCATTGCCGCAAGCAACACCCCTACGACAGCAACCAACGCGCGAAAGCGCATACCTAACCCCACCAATTATTTGAATTCCAATGCCAAAGCGGCGCACCACGACTCTGCGCGCGCACTCTGGGGCAACAACTTCAGCTGACGTCCTGATTCACGCGGCGTAATGGTAATGGTCAGGTCCGGCTTTGGCAAAAAGCCTGTGCCTTTATCTGGCCACTCGATTAGGCACAGTGCGTCTTCGTCAAAGTAATCACGGATGCCCATGTACTCCAGCTCTTCGGGATCGACCAAACGATAGAGGTCGAAGTGGAAAGCACGCAACGCACCGATCTCATAGGGCTCGACCAAAGTGAACGTTGGGCTTTTCACCGCCCCTGCGTGCCCCAAACCGCGAATGATGCCTCGGGACAACGTCGTCTTGCCCGCCCCCAGGTCACCTTCGAGAAAGATGAGCCCCGCTGCGCCCGTGACCTGTGCAATACGATGACCGAGCGCGACCATGGCGTCTTCATTGGCCAGGAAAAGGATTACTTCAGGCACGGCGATTGCTCCTCCAACAATTGACGAATGGCCGGTATCAGGTCGCTGGCCGCCAAGCCGCGACCCAGGCTGCCCTGGCGGTCCCCCGCCGTAGCGTGCAACCACACAGCCAGGCAGCTCGCTTCATAAGCAGGCATGCCTTGGGCCATTAACGCGCCCACCAGCCCGGCCAGTACATCGCCAAGGCCCGCTGTGGCCATCGCTGGATGCCCCTGATCACAACGGGAAACACGTCCATCGGGGCAGGCAATCAAACTGCCAGCACCCTTGAGGATAGCCACTGCACTGAATTTCTGGCTCAACGCGCGCGCCACCTTAAGGCGATCGGCCTGAACCTCGGCTGTAGAAATGCCCAATAAGCGCGCAGCCTCGCCCGGATGCGGCGTAATCACGCTACCGCTCGGAAGACTCACATTGCCGGTAGCCAGCTGATTCAGCGCGTCTGCGTCCCACACCTGCGGCAGCAGCGCGTTGGCGGCAACCGATAGCAGGCTTTTACCCCAGGACGCCTCACCCAACCCCGGACCAATAACGATTACCGAGATTTTTTCCAGCAAGCCCATAAGCTGGTTCGCCGAACTCACGCCCACGGTCATGACCTCAGGCACGCGGGCCAACGCGGCAGGCACGTGTTCAAGGCGAGTGGCCAGGGACACCATGCCGGCGCCGCTGCGCAAGGCACTTTCCGCGCTCAACAGCGCAGCGCCGCCAAAGCCGCGGTCGCCACCAATGACCAACAAATGGCCGAACTGGCCTTTATGGGCGTCCGGGGAACGCGCAGCCAGTTGCGGCAAATGGCCGGGCAACAAAGACTGAACGTCGGTTATTTCGTGTTTTGTCTGCGGCATGCGTCTTCAAGCTCCGATGTCTGGCAGAATTATACGCATCTAACCTGTGGTTTCCCGTGTCTCATGCCCGCTATTACCTCTGATCTGCCCGCCCTCGCCCAATCGATCAAAGACTGGGGCCGCGAACTGGGCTTTCAACAAGTCGGCATCAGCGGCCTGGACCTGGCCGAGCATGAACAGCACCTGCAACGTTGGCTAGACGCGGGTTACCACGGCGAGATGGACTACATGGGCGCCCATGGCAGCAAGCGCTCCCATCCCGACGAGCTCGTGCCCGGCACGTTGCGCGTGGTGTCGCTGCGCATGGACTACCTGCCTGGCGACACACAAATGGCGCAACTGCTGGCCCAGCCGGAAAAAGCCTACATCTCGCGCTACGCCCTGGGCCGCGACTACCACAAACTGATCCGTAAGCGCGTACAGCAACTGGCCGACCGCATTCAGGCACAGATCGGCCCATTTGGCTTTCGTGCATTCGTCGACAGCGCCCCCGTACTGGAAAAAGCCATCGCCGAAAAAGCCGGCCTGGGCTGGATCGGTAAAAACACCCTGGTACTCAACCGCAAGGCCGGCAGTTATTTCTTCCTCAGCGAACTGTTCGTCGATTTGCCGCTGCCGGTCGATGAGCCACACAGCACCGAACACTGTGGCCGCTGCACCGCCTGCCTGGATATCTGCCCAACCAATGCCTTCGTCGGTCCCTATGTGCTGGACGCCCGGCGCTGCATTTCCTACCTGACCATTGAACTGAAGAACGCGATCCCTGAAGACCTGCGCCCATTGATCGGCAATCGGGTGTTCGGTTGTGATGACTGTCAGATCGTTTGTCCGTGGAATCGTTTCGCTCGATCCACCGCCGAGGGCGATTTCAAGCCACGGCATAACCTGGATAACGCAGAACTGGCCGAACTGTTTATGTGGGATGAGGATAAATTCCTCAGCAGCACCGAAGGTTCACCCCTGCGCCGCGCGGGCTACGAGCGCTGGCTGCGCAACCTCGCGGTGGGCCTAGGCAATGCGCCGTCAAGCATTCCGGTGCTGGAAGCCTTGAAGGCACGCCGGGATTACCCGTCGGAGTTGGTGCGCGAACATGTGGAATGGGCGCTGAACCAACACGCTACGCGCTAGTGCACGTCGTCGTTGTAGACGAACTTAGGCATTTCCCAGTGAAAACGAATCGCCAGCAGGCGCAATAGAAAGCCGCTGAACAGGGTCAGCAGAATTGCTTGCTCGCTGGGCAATTCCAGATACAGACAGAGCAAGTAGAACCAGGCGGCCAGAAATGACACGCTGGCGTACAGCTCACGGCGGAAGATCAGCGGAATGTCGTTGCAGAAGATATCCCGGAGAATGCCGCCGAAGACGCCGGTGATCACCCCGCTGACCGAGGCCACCAGCATGCCGTGGCCCATTTCCAGTGCAGTCATGCAGCCGATCAGCGTGAAGGCCACCAGGCCTACGGCGTCCAGCGCTAGAAACAGCGAGCGCAGGTGACGCATCAGCGGCGCGATAAAGATCGTCACCAGCGCCGCCACCGAGGTCAGCACCAGGTATTCCGGATGCTTGACCCACGTCAGCGGGTAATGCCCCAACAGCACATCGCGCACCGAGCCGCCGCCCAGCGCCGTTACGCAAGCGATCAGCACCACACCAAACCAGTCCATGCCGCGCCGACCAGCCGACAAGGCACCGGTCATGGCTTCGGCGGTGATGGCGATGAGGTAGAGCATCAGCAGCATGATGGCGATCCTTGCAAAGAGGCCGGCAGTCTAATCATTTGCTGATGGCACCAAAAGGGGGCGCTTGGCGATAAAACGAGTTGCCTGCATCGGGGGCAAGCCCCCTCCCACATTTGGACCTGGGAATACATTCAACTGTGGGAGCTGGCTTGTCTGAGATGGCGCCCGGTCAGCCGCCCCCATTTCAAGCTTTGATGAAATGCTTGCGGTAATGCTGCAGCTCGGCGATCGACTCGCGAATATCATCCAGCGCCAGATGGGTGCTGCCTTTATGGAAGCTGTCTTTGACTTCCGGCGCCCAGCGCGCGGCCAGTTCCTTGAGCGTGGACACATCCAGGTTGCGGTAGTGGAAGTAGCTTTCCAGCGCCTTCATGTGGGTATAAAGGAAGCGGCGGTCCTGGCAGATGCTGTTGCCGCAGATCGGCGATTTGCCCTTGGGCACCCACTGTTCCAGAAAGGCAATGGTTTCGGCTTCGGCTTCGGCCATGCTGATTCGGCTGTCGCGTACACGCTGAGTCAGACCGGAGTTGCCATGGGTACGGGTGTTCCACTCGTCCATGGTGGCGAGCACGGCGTCGCTGTGGTGGATGGCGATCACCGGACCTTCGGCCAAGGTGTTGAGGTTGCTGTCGGTGACAATGGTCGCCATCTCGATGATGACGTCGGTGTCAGGGTTCAGACCGGTCATTTCCAGATCGATCCAAATCAGGTTCTGTGGGTTTTGCATGGCTTGATTCTCTTGGCACCTTGGCGTAGCTGCGCAGTTTAGCAGGCGGGGCCGTGCTAGACTCGCGACCGTTTCACCCAACCTTTGCATTATCGACACGGAACACCAATGGCCAAACGCCAGCTCAACCGTCGCCAAAACTGGCGCATCGAAAAGATTCAAGGTGAGCGCGCCGCACGCGCCGCCAAACGTGAATCCTCCGCCGTGGAAGCGCTCGAGGGCGGCGACCTGGGCCCCGAGCAAACGGGCCTGGTGATCGCGCACTTTGGTGTGCAGGTCGAAGTCGAGGCGCTGGAAGGCGAACTCGCAGGCCAAGTATCCCGCTGCCACTTGCGCGCCAACCTGCCTGCACTGGTCACCGGCGACAAGGTGGTGTGGCGCGCCGGCAACCAAGGCATCGGCGTGATCGTCGCCCAACTGCCGCGCACCACCGAACTGCGTCGTCCTGACAGCCGCGGCCAACTCAAGCCGGTAGCGGCCAACGTCGACATGATCGTGATCGTGTTCGCACCGTTGCCCGAGCCCCATGCCAACCTGATCGACCGCTATTTGGTGGCGGCTGAGCATGCTGGTATTCGCCCGCTGTTGCTGCTGAACAAATTCGACCTGATCGACGAGCAGAACGCCCCAGCGCTCAATGCGTTGCTGGCGGTCTACCGCACCTTGGGTTACCCAGTGCTGGAAGTCTCGGCTCACCACGGCAACGGCATGGAACAGCTGCAACAGCAGTTGGACGGACGCATCAGTGTGTTTGTCGGCCAGTCGGGCGTTGGCAAGTCATCGCTGGTCAACAGCCTGCTGCCGGAAGTAGACACCCGTGTAGGCCCGCTGTCGGAACTGTCCGGCCAGGGCACTCATACGACCACCACCGCGCGATTGTTCCACTTCCCCGGCGGCGGTGAACTGATCGACTCCCCGGGCATTCGAGAGTTCGGCCTCGGCCACGTCAGCCGCAGCGATGTGGAAGCCGGCTTTATCGAGTTCAACGACCTGATCGGTACGTGCCGCTTCCGCGACTGCAAACACGACCGCGAGCCGGGCTGTGCGTTGCTCAAGGCCCTGGACGATGGCCGTGTGCAGCAGCAGCGGATGAACAGCTATCGGTCGATTATTGCGAGCTTGCCCGAGAGCAGTTACTAAACCGCCCGCCGCGTTGCGGGTGAGCGGGCTTTTGGTGATGAGCGGGCTTGCCCCGCTCATCACAACCGCAAAAGAACTTACGAGCCCGTCTTAGGCGCCGTAGGATCCTTCATCCCACCATCGTCAAACAGGTTCAGCTTCTGCCGCAGTTCATGGGCCGGCAACGGCTCCTGCCCTGACGGAATGGCATTCGGGTCAACCGGCACTTCGCCCGGCGCGCCCGCACCTGGGGTTGGCACGACAGGTGGCTGATCACCTTCAATCGCACGCTGAGCCTTCTTGGTCAGCACGACGATATCAATGCGCCGGTTAATCGGATTGAACGGATCCTTGGGTTCAAATAGCTGCGAGGAGGCAAAACCCACCACGCGCGCCACTTGCGGGTCGGGGTAGCTGCCTGCCACCAACGCACGACGGGCAGCGTTGGCGCGGTTGGCCGAGAGTTCCCAGTTGCCGAAGTCACCCTGGCCGGCATACGGCTTGGCGTCCGTGTGGCCGCTGATGCTTATCTTGTTCGGCACTGCCTTGATGGTGTCAGCCATGGCCAGCAGGATGTCTTCGAAGTACGGCTTCAGCCGCGCACTGCCGGAATCGAACATCGGCCGGTTGGCGGCATCAGTGATCTGGATGCGCAAGCCTTCCGGAGTGATCTCGAACGAGATCTGATCCTTGAATTTCAGCAACTGCGGATTTTCATCCACCTTGGTCTGCAACTCTTGCAGCAACAGCTCCAGGCGTTCCTGCTCAACCTGTTCAGCCATGCTCTCGACGGTGTCGCGCTCGATCGGGATGTTCTCCTGAGGCGATTCGGTCTTGACCTCTGGATTGATGGTGCGCTCAGGGGCCAACTGCGGCGAGCCGCCCAGGTCGATCACAAAGGGCGTGCCGCTCTCCGAGAAGCCAATCGGGTCTTTGAAGTAACCGGCGATGGCGATCTTCTGTTCGGGAGTGGCGGTCGACATCAGCCACAGCACCAGGAAGAACGCCATCATCGCCGTCGCAAAGTCGGCGAAGGCGATTTTCCAGGCGCCGCCATGGTGCCCCGCAGCGAAGCGCTTGACGCGCTTGATGATTATCGGCTGGTTGTTTTCCATGGCTTAGCGACCGCGAACCGCTTGTTCCAGCTCGGCGAAACTTGGGCGATGCTTCGGGTACAAGACCTTGCGACCGAACTCCACTGCCAACGATGGCGGCATGCCGGACGCGGACGCTACCAGACTGGCCTTGATCGATTCGTACAGGTTGATTTCTTCCTTGGCATCATGAGCCAGGGAGGTGGCCAGCGGGCCGAAGAAACCGTAAGCGGCGAGAATACCGAAGAAGGTACCCACCAGCGCCGCACCTACGTGCATACCGATGGCCGCCTGATCGCCCTCGCCCAGGGAGGCCATGGTCACCACGATACCGAGTACCGCCGCGACGATACCAAAGCCGGGCATGCCGTCGGCCACACCGGTCACGGCATGGGAAGGATGCTCCAACTCTTCTTTAAGGCTGAACAATTCCATGTCGAACAGGCCTTCCAGCTCATGGGGAGCCATGTTGCCGGAGGACATGATGCGCAGGTAATCGCAGATATAGGCGGTCATGCGCTCGTCTTTGAGCACGGCCGGGTACTTGGCAAAAATCGGGCTGGCGGAGGCGTCCTCGATGTCGGCCTCAATGGCCATCATGCCTTCGCGGCGGCTCTTGTTGAGGATCTCGTACACCAGGCCCAGCACTTCCAGGTAGAAGGTATGAGTGAAGCGCGAACCGAACATGGCCAGCGATTTCTTGACCACGTGCATAGTCATGTAACCGGGGTTGGCCTGAAGGAAAGCGCCCAGTGCAGCACCGCCAATGATCATCACCTCGAAAGGCTGGATCAGTGCCGCAATTTTACCGTGGGACAGGACGTACCCGCCGAGCACGCTCGCGAAGACGACGATGATGCCGATAATTTTAGCCATAGGAGATGAGTACTTGCGCCGTCGGGTTCATGGACATATTTGGGGGAACTGGAAAACTCTTGTTCCTCTTATCGGCAAAACTGCGCCAGACTATAGCCCGTTAAGGCGAAAAGCCAGTTCGGCCCGCTCCGGGCGTGTTGACCGCAAGTGATGATCGCGCCCCAATCATGGCTAATGAAACGACAGTCCCATCTGTAAGACCTATCTCTCTCGCCGCTTGGATCAAGCGCCTGGACGACGTGCTGCTGCCAGTTCCCCAGGCCAGCCACGACCGTGTGTGCAAAGCCATCCGCGACAGCCGCAGTTCGTTGCGAGATATTGCCGAGCTGATGCAAAACAGCCCGGCTTTGGTACTCAGCGTCATGCGCGAGGCCAACAGCCATAACCATGGCAGCCTGGCGGAGCCGGCGGAAAACCTCGAAGTAGCGCTCAATCGCCTGGGCCTCAAGCGCGCCGAGGAACTGCTGGCGCGCCTGCCCTCGGTGCCCGCCCAAGAGATTCCCGTAGCATTGCGTCAACTGTTGCTGGTGAGCCAGCACGCGTCGCAGCAAGCCAACGGTCTGTTCGGCAGTCGTCTGGCGCGGCTTTGGCAAGACATCCACTGGGGTAGCCTGCTGTTTCTGTCGCCGCTGTGGCCGATGGCCGTTGCCTACCCCAAGCTCCTTGAAGAGTGGGAACTGCGTGTCATCCATAAGGGCGAGCCTGCACGCAAAGTCGAGCAGGAGCTGTTCGGCGTGCGCCTGCTGGACCTGTGCCTCGGCCTGACCGAAGCCTGGCACCTACCGATCTGGGTATCCCAGGGCTATAACCTGCTGTTGAACGAGCAACGCTTGCTGGTCAAGGCACTTCATATCGCCCGTGAAGACGACTCGTTGCGCCATCAGCAATTGCTAGACGCCGAACCCAACCTGCGCCGTTGGCTGAACCAGCCGGCCAATACCGTGCTGCTAGCCAACGGCCTGGCGATGTCAGCCCAAGAGTCCTGGACCTGCCCGCACACTCAACGCTGGCAATACCTTACCGCGCTGTATTTGCAGCAACCGCTGGCTGAAGTGCAGCAACAATCTCACCAACAAGCCGTCACCAGCGCCCGCAGCACTCTAATGCCCGACCTCTGGCACCCGGCGCTGTCGCTGATCTGGCCGTGGAATGTGCAGAAGATTCATCGCGGCCTGCTGCCGGCGCCGCCACCGACTGCCGAGGCCCTGGCCGTGTGGCGTAACCGCTGCACCGAACTGCTGTTGGAACCAAGCCGCTTTGCCAACGCCATGCATTTGACCACCTGCGCCAAGGAAGCTCTGGTGGCCAGCGGCATGCAGCGAGTCTTGTTGTTCATGGCCGATCGCGCCCTGAGCACCTTGCGCGTGCACCAGGCCGACGGTCTGCCCAAAGACGCCGCCAACCTGAGCCTGGACGTGGTCAACAGCACGCTGCTACAGCGCCTGCTGGAGAAATCCGCCCAAGTACGCCTCACGCCGGACAACCACGCGCAGTTCTCGGCCTTGCTGCCGCCGATCCTGCGCCGTCTGTTCACAGGCGAACACCTGCTGTTGCGTTCGATGAGCTGCAACGGCCGTGTGGTAATGCTGATGGTCGCCGACCAGGGCGGCGGACCGTTTTCGGAAACCACCGTGCAGGCTTTCGGCAAAACCGCCCAGTGCATAGAGAAAGCCCTGCACAGCTTTACCAACCGCAGCGCCTGATGCTTGCGCTACAATCGCCGTCCTTTATCGCCAACATTTGTGCCCAGGAGACCTCACATGCCTGACTTCTCTGGCTTGCCGCTGGTGATCGAATCCAGCGACCTGCTCGGTCAACTGGATGCCGAACACCTGATTCTGGTGGACCTCACCAGTGCCGCCCGCTACGCCGAAGGGCATATCCCCGGCGCGCATTTCGTTGACCCCAAGCGCACCCAACTGGGCCAGCCGCCGGCTCCCGGCCTGCTGCCCAATAAAGCCGACCTGGAAAAACTCTTCGGCGAATTGGGCCACACGCCCGACGCCACCTACGTGGTGTACGACGACGAAGGCGGCGGCTGGGCCGGGCGCTTTATCTGGCTGCTCGACGTAATCGGCCACCAGAAATACCACTACCTCGACGGCGGCCTGCTGGCCTGGCTGGAAGAGAAATACCCCGTTTCCACCGAAGTGCCCGGCCCCGTCGGCGGCCCCGTCAGGCTCACGCTGCATGACGGCCCCACGGCCACCCGCGAATACCTGCAAAGCCGTCTCGGCGCGGCCGACCTGGGTATCTGGGACGCACGCGGCCCGCTGGAATATTCCGGCGAGAAGGTACTCGCCGCCAAAGGCGGGCACATCCCCGGCGCGGTAAATTTCGAATGGACTGCCGGCATGGACAAGGCACGCAACCTGCGTATCCGCCGCGACATGCCGCAGATCCTCGAAGACCTCGGGCTGACGAAAGATAAAGAAATCATCACCCACTGCCAGACTCACCACCGCTCTGGCTTCACCTACCTGGTGGCCAAGGCGCTCGGTTATCCCCGAGTCAAAGGTTATGCCGGTTCCTGGGGCGAGTGGGGCAACCACCCCGACACCCCCGTTGAGATTTAAGGTTTAAGGACAGTTATGAAAAAGCAGTTGTTTATCCTCAGCCAGTACTTGCTGCCGCACCATTTGCTGTCGCGCCTCGCTGGCTGCATTGCCGAGTGCCGCGTGCGTTGGTTCAAGAACGCTTTCACCACCTGGTTCGCTAAACGCTACCAAGTAGACATGTCCCAGGCGTTGGTTGAAGACGTGACCGCCTACGAGCACTTCAACGCCTTCTTCACACGCGCCCTCAAAGATGGCGCGCGCCCGCTGGACCAAACCCCAGGCGCGGTGCTCAGCCCCGCCGATGGCGCGGTCAGCCAGCTTGGTCCGATTGAGCATGGGCGTGTGTTCCAGGCTAAAGGCCACAGCTTTAGCGTGCTGGAGTTGCTGGGTGGCGATGCGGCCTTGTCGGCACCGTTCATGGGCGGGGACTTCGCAACGGTTTATCTGTCGCCGAAGGACTACCACCGTGTGCACATGCCATTGGCTGGCACCCTGCGGGAAATGGTCTACATCCCGGGCCGTATCTTCTCGGTGAACCAGACCACCGCCGAAAATGTGCCGGAGCTGTTTGCGCGTAACGAGCGTGTTGCCTGCATCTTCGACACCGAACGCGGTCCGATGGCCGTCGTGTTGGTGGGTGCGATGATCGTCGCGTCGATTGAAACCGTATGGGCTGGCCTGGTGACCCCACCGAAGCGCGAACTGAAAACCTTCCGCTACGACGAAGCGGCGCGTGCGCCTATTCATCTGGAGAAAGGTGCGGAGCTGGGTCGCTTCAAGTTGGGTTCGACCGCGATTGTGCTGTTTGGGCCGGATCAGGTGAAGTGGGCTGAAGAACTGGTGGCGGGTTCGCCAGTGCAGATGGGCCAAGGTATCGCTTTACCTAAAGCCTGACACCGAACCCAATGTGGGAGGGGGCTTGCTCCCGGTAGCGGGGGATCAGTCAACACATCAGTGACTGAACCACTGCCATCGGGGGCAAGCCCCCTCCCACATTTAGTCAGTTACAGCTGACCGTCGCGGTCGCGAAAGCCCAGCAGATACAGCACACCATCCAACCCCAAGGTCGAAATCGCCTGCTTGGCCGATTGTTTGACCAATGGCTTGGCGCGGAACGCCACACCCAAACCGGCGATCGCCAGCATCGGCAAGTCATTCGCCCCGTCGCCGACCGCAATGGTCTGCTCCAGACGCAAACCTTCCTTGTGTGCCAATTCCTTCAGCAGATCCGCCTTGCGCTGCGCGTCGACAATCGGCTCGACCGCGACGCCGGTCACCTTGCCATCGACCACTTCCAGCTCGTTGGCGAACACATAGTCGATGCCCAGCTTTGCCTGCAATTGCTTGGCAAAGTAGGTGAAGCCGCCGGACAGGATCGCAGTCTTGTAACCCAGACGCTTGAGTTCTGCGAACAGGGTTTCGGCACCTTCCGTCAGGCGTAGCGAGGCGCCGATGGAGTCCAGTACGCTGACATCCAGGCCTTTGAGCAGTGCCAGGCGCTCCTTGAAGCTGGCGCGGAAGTCCAGCTCGCCGGCCATGGCGCGCTCGGTGATCGCGGAAACCTGCTCGCCCACGCCGGCGGCTTTGGCCAGTTCGTCGATGACTTCGGCTTCGATCAGCGTGGAGTCCATGTCGAATACCGCCAGGCGACGGTTACGACGGAACAGCGAATCTTCCTGGAACGCGATGTCGACATTCAGCTCCTGGGCCACGCTAAGGAATTCGGCGCGCAGGGCCTGCGGATCGGCCGGCTCGCCGCGAACGGAGAACTCGATGCAGCCCTTGCCCTGATCTGCCGGCGTGTCCAGCGGCATGCGCCCCGACAGACGGTCGATATGGTCGATATTCAAACCATACTGCGCGGTAATGGAGCTGACGCGCTGCAGTTGTTCGGCGGTGACCTTGCGGGTCAGTAACGTGACGATATGGCGTTTCTTCCCTTGGCCAGCCACCCAATGCTGGTAGTCGTCTTCGGAAACAGGGGTGAAACGCACCTGTTGATCCAGCTTATACGCCGTAAACAGGATGTCCTTGAGTACGGACGAGGCCTGTTCGGTGCTGGGGATTTCCACCAGGATGCCGAACGACAGGGTGTCGTGGATCACTGCCTGGCCAATGTCGAGAATGTTCACACCACCCTGGGCCAGAACACCGGTAATGGCGGCGGTAAGACCCGGGCGGTCTTCACCGGTGATGTTAATCAGGACAATTTCGCGCAAGGCGCACCCCCAGGCTGGAAAAAAACCGCATTCTACCCACTTTCAGTGACCATCGGGCACAGCCAGCGCTTTGCCGGTCCTAGGCCTGTCGCTATACTGCGCGTCAACTTCACGGACCGAGAGCCGAGCGCAAGTGAACCGGCCCACGCCAGTAAAAACCGATAACTTCTTCCTGCTGATCTTCCGGGCACTGCGCCACCGCCGTGTACCGATCGCATTACGCATCGCCAGCCATAACGTGATCCTGGTGGCCTTGGCCCTGGTGATCTATGCCTGCGTGATGGGTTTGCAGTTCAAACAGGCCATGCACGAGCAAGCCGACGCCCTGGGCGAGAGCTTGACGACCCAGACCGCCACCTCGGCGACTGAGCTGTTGGTGTCCAACGACATCCTCAGCCTCAACGTGCTGCTCAACAACCTGACCAAAAACCCGCTGGTGGCCCACGCCGCCATCTACAGCGTGGACAACCGGATCATGGCCGAAGCCGGGCAACGCCCGAAAAACGGCCTGCTGGGTGAAGCCGAAGGCCTGTACCAGAGCAACATCACGTTCCAGGATGTGAAGGCCGGCCAACTGCGCATCAGCCTGGACATGCAGCAATTCCAGCAGCCGATGACCATCAGCCTGCAAAGCATGGGCATCCTCAGCGCAATCCTGCTGGCACTGGCCTTGGCCTTAAGCCTGCGGCTGGGTCGGCACATTTCTACGCCATTGATGCAACTGCGCATCTGGTTACGGGATATCGACGAACACACGCCAGCCACCGACCGCCAGGACGAAATCGGCGACCTCGCCCGCCAACTCCACGCCAGCTTCGCCCCGGAGCCAGTGGTTCGTGAAGTGGAGCCGGAACCTGAGTTCGACGACACCGATTACGACGACGAGCCCGAGTTTGAAGTGCGCGACCTGCGTGATCCTGGCTTCGACGAAAGCACCCCGGTGGCAGGCCTCAAGCCTGCAACACGCAAGGTCATCCAGGCTGAAGAAGACGAGCTGGACGATGAAGACCCGTTCGCCGACCTGCGCGACACCTCGGCCAACAGCCCGGCCGTCGCGCCGAAACCGGTACCTGCGAGGAACACCGAGCCCCAGCACAGCGCCGTATTGGCCGTGCAACTGGGTGCCCAGGACCAACTGCGCCGCCTGCCCCGCGCACGCCTGACGGAACTGCTGGAACGCTATCGCGACTGCCTCGACCAAGCGGCCTCGCTGTACCAGAGCGAACTGCACACCCTGAACGATGGCAGCACGCTGATGCTGTTCCACAGCGAAGACAGCGGCGAAGACTACCTGACCAACGCCATCTGCTGCGGCGAACTGCTGCGCGCCCTGGGCCATGCCCTGCAGATCGAAGTGGCGGACAGCGGCATCACCCTGCAACTGCAACTTGGCTTGACGGTAGGTGACGACCTGTTCGGCATGAGCCAGATCGATCTGCTGCTGACCGAAATCGCCCAAGACGCCCTGGCCCTGTCGCAACACAGCCGCAACCTGCTGCTGGTGGAGCGCAAGATCAGTGAAGACACGCTGATCCGCCAACGCGCTCGCATCCGACCGATTGCCAGCCCTGAAGGCGCAAGCTGTGTGGAGCGGTTGATGGAGCCGTATCCCTCGATGCTTGAACGCCAGTTGGCGCGGATGCATGAGACTCGCTCCAAGCCCTGAAGAACACCGCCAAACCAATTGGGAGGGGGCTTACCCCCGACTGCGGAGCATCAGTTAGCACATCATTAACTGAACCAACGCTACCAGGGACAAGCCCCCCTTCCACACTTGATCTGCGCCGTGACTTATATCTCCACAAACAAAAAGGCCCGCTAAGTCAGCGGGCCTTTTTTGTTGAAGCTGTTTCAGATCAGAACCTGAACACTTCCATATCCGTACGAATGGGCGTAGCCATCGGCATCTTCGGCTTCTGCGGCTCTGCTGGCTTGGCCTGTACCGCCGGAGCTTGCTTGCGCGGCGCCTCGGCAATCGGCGGCTGGTTAGCCAGTGGTTTGAGGGCCACCGACAACTGCTGTGCCAAGTGCTGCAACAGCACGCCCTGGGCCTGGACCTGGGATGCCGTGGAACCGGTGTGTTCTTCCTGCAGGTGCACGATACGGTTATCGCGCACCTGGCCACGACGGTCGATCAAGCGCCACTGTGCATCCAGGATTGCCGGTTGCGACACACCCGAGTCGAGGCGCGTAATGGTCAGTAGCACCTGCACATCCGGGCTGAAACCCGTCGGTGCGGGTGCCAGTACCACGCGCTGGCTATCGAGATGGCCCGCGACTTGGCGCAATACCAACTGGTTGATATCCGAAGACAGGCTACCCGCCCAACGACCATCGGTGGAACCTTGCAGGCTACCGTCATTCTGACGCTGCAGCAGGGTTTCGCGTTGCAGGTAGTCGGCAACGACCACCGGGCCCAGCAGAACTGCCATACCGGCACTTTGTGCAGGTTGCGCCGGACTTCCGCTGTCCAGCTGGTACAGCGACACCGGTTGGTGTGTGCTGCAACCCGCCAACCCCAAAAGGCCAGCGAGCATCAAAAATAAAGGAAGGCGTGGAGCAGTCATCATCCCATCCAGGTGGCTGCCACAAGGCGAACCACAATGTAATACTAAAAATAACCTAAACACGCTCGGCCACGCCGGCGCTGGAAAGGCCATATCATCCGTGAATATGCGCCATGACTCCAGCGCCAAAGAGTCGATCTACGCTTTAAATCGTAGATCGAGGGCTCTAATACGCCTTAAACCGGCGTTTCCACCAGCAAAGCATCCACACGCTGGAAGCCGCGAGGCAGTTTATTACCGCGACGACCACGCTCGCCCTTGTAGTGTTCAAGGTCGTCAGGGCGCAATGACAACGTGCGCTTGCCGGCCTGGAGCACCAGGGTGGAACCTTCCGGGATCACCGCGATGTCGGTCACGTACTCTTCGCGACTGGCCACCCGCTCCCCTGGAATACCAATAATCTTGTTGCCCTTGCCTTTGCCCAGCTGGGGTAGATCGCTGATCTTGAACACCAGCAGACGCCCTTCGGTGGTCACCGACGCCAGCCAATTGCTCTCACGGTCATCTACCGGTCGCGGCAGGATCACCTTGGCGTTATTCGGCAGGCTCAACAACGCCTTGCCCGCCTTGTTCTTGGCCTGCAGGTCTTCACCCTTGACCACAAACCCGTAACCGGCGTCGGAGGCGATGACGTACAGCGAGTCATCGTCCGGCAGCAGCACGCATTCAAAATTCGCCCCTGGTGGCGGCGTTAGACGCCCGGTCAACGGTTCGCCCTGCCCCCGTGCTGACGGCAAGGTGTGCGCCGGCACTGAATAGCTGCGTCCCGTGGAGTCGATAAACACCGCAAACTGGTTAGAACGCCCGGCCGCGGCGGTTTTAAACCCATCACCCGCTTTGTACGACAAGCCAGTGGCGTCAATATCATGCCCCTTGGCAGAACGAACCCAACCCTTTTCCGACAGAACGACGGTAATTTTCTCGTTTGGCAGCAGTTCGGTTTCTGTCAGCGCCTTCGCTTCAGCACGCTGCACGATTGGCGAACGACGGTCATCGCCGTAGGTTTCGGCGTCTTTGATCAGCTCGGTACGCACCAGCTTTTTCAGCTTGGCTTCGCTGCCCAACAGGGCTTGCAGCTTGGCTTGCTCCTTAAGCAACGCGTCTTGCTCGTCGCGCAGTTTCATTTCTTCCAGTCGCGCCAATTGACGCAAGCGGGTGTCGAGGATGTAGTCAGCCTGGATCTCGCTCAGCTCGAAGCGCGCGATCAATTCGGCTTTCGGGTGCTCGGCGGTACGGATGATGTGAATCACTTCATCCAGGTTGAGATAGGCAATCAGCAAGCCGTCCAACAGGTGCAGGCGGCGCTCGACCTTGTCCAAGCGGAATTGCAGGCGGCGACGAACGGTTTGTACGCGGAACTCCAACCACTCCACCAGCAGGTTGCGCAGGTTTTTCAGCTGCGGCTTACCGTCCAGACCGATGATGTTGATGTTGACCCGGTAGCTGGACTCAAGATCGGTACTGGCGAACAGGTGCTGCATCAGCACTTCGTGATCGACCCGGCTGTTGGTCGGGATGATCACGATACGGCATGGGTTTTCGTGGTCGGACTCGTCACGCAGGTCGGCGACCTGGGGCAGTTTCGACGGTTTGGCCTGCATCAGCGCAGCAATCTGCTCCAACACTTTGGCGCCCGACACCTGATGCGGCAGAGCGGTGACGATAATGTCGCCGTCCTCAATGTGGTACACAGCGCGCATGCGCACCGAGCCCTTGCCGGTTTCGTACATCTTCAGCAGATCAGCGCGCGGCGTGATGATTTCCGCTTCGGTCGGGTAGTCCGGGCCCTGGATATGCTCACAGAGCTGCTCGACGGTCGCCTTTGGCTCATCCAGCAAGCGTACGCAGGCGGTGGCGACTTCCCGCAGGTTGTGCGGCGGTACGTCGGTGGCCATGCCGACCGCGATACCGGTGGTGCCATTGAGCAGGATGTTCGGCAAACGTGCCGGCAACACCAGAGGCTCGTCCAGTGTGCCGTCGAAGTTCGGGCCCCAATCCGCAGTACCCTGGCCCAGTTCGCTGAGCAGCACTTCCGAGTAACGCGACAACCGCGCCTCGGTGTAACGCATCGCGGCGAAGGACTTGGGATCATCCGGCGCACCCCAGTTACCCTGGCCGTCCACCAGCGTGTAGCGGTAGCTGAACGGTTGGGCCATCAGCACCATGGCCTCGTAGCACGCCGAGTCGCCATGGGGGTGGAACTTACCCAGCACGTCACCGACGGTACGCGCCGATTTCTTGTGCTTGGAATCGGCATCCAGGCCCAACTCACTCATGGCGTAGATAATGCGCCGCTGTACGGGCTTGAGGCCGTCGCCGATATGCGGCAACGCGCGGTCCATGATCACGTACATGGAGTAGTTGAGGTAGGCATTTTCGGTGAAGTCAGCCAGCGACCGGCGTTCTACGCCGTCTAAGCTGTCTGCGAGGATGTCACTCATGCGGGCCTCATCATTGTTTGGTAAGGCGCAGCGGAAATGCCGCTGCGCTGAGTCAATTCAAGTGTTTGATCATTCACGGCTGGGCACTCCAGCCGCCGACCGGGGCGGCAAAACGATAGACCACCGGGCGTTTTTCACCATCGGCGCGAGGGCCGAAGTTGTTGTCGATACCCAGCCATGCGCCTTCAGCATCAACCACAAGGGCTTCGGCAAGACCATAGGGCTGGGCATAACGCCGCTCGGGCGCCAGGGTTTCGTCGGCAAACGACCAGCACAGCTCGACCTTGGCGGTGACCGCATCGCGCCGGCAAATCTGGAACGCGTTGCGCTCCAGCGTAAACAGCTTGCCGTTGAACAGGGAGAGATCAGCGAAATCCTTGGACACGGGCTTGGCGTCGGTGAATTTAGCCGGTTGTACCTCCTGGCCGGCCTCACTTAACAACACGCAAGGGCCCTCACAACTCCACAGGCTTTGCCCACGCTTGATGGAAATTAAGCCACGCCGCTCACGCTCGGCCGCCAGCCAGATTTGATTGCCTTCAGGGTTCACCGCCAAGCCTTCAAACAGCGCATTGAAGTGCAGCAACATGCCACTGGCCCGGGCCTCACGCACCATGCTTGGGGCAATCTTCAGCCATTCAGGTGCGCCGATGGCAGGCACTTGCAGCACTGCCGCATGGGCTTCACTGACGATGTAGCGATTACCGGCAACATCGCAGCTGATGCCTTCAAAGTCCAGGTCGCCACCGCGAATAAACGAAGCAGCCGTGGTGCGCGAACGCAGCCCCCAAGGCAGACCGGACTCTGGCACGGGCGGCACTTCGATTTTCACCGTTTCGGCCTGCCAGGTCGGCGCGCTGATATCCAGCCGGTAGATCTGATCGTCGTCACGGTCGGAAACCGTCCACAGGTCCTTGCCGCACACAGCCAGACCCGACAAGTTGCCGCCGCGCATGCCATCCACCGGGTGCTCGGACACGAGTTTGAGCTCTGCTACGGGCGCAGCAACCACCGGGGTGGCCGCCAGCCCGCTCATCATCAGGATCGCCAGGACGACGCCTGTGCGCATCAGCCCACCACCTCGGCCAGGTTGCCTTTGGATTCCAGCCAGGACTTGCGGTCCGGCGCGCGTTTCTTCGCCAGCAGCATGTCCATCATTTCCGAGGTGGCGGCGTAGTCTTCCAGGGTCAACTGCACGAGGCGCCGGGTGTTGGGGTCCATGGTGGTTTCACGCAATTGTGGCGGGTTCATTTCACCCAGACCTTTGAATCGCGTGACCTGCGGCTTGCCACGTTTCTTCTCGGCCACCAGGCGGTCGAGGATGCCATCGCGCTCCGCTTCGTCCAGGGCATAGAAAATCTCCTTGCCCAGGTCGATGCGATACAGCGGCGGCATGGCGACGTAGACGTGACCGGCATCCACCAACGGGCGGAAGTGCTGCACGAACAGGGCACAGAGCAACGTGGCGATGTGCAGCCCGTCGGAGTCGGCGTCGGCGAGGATGCAGATCTTGCCGTAACGCAGTTGGGCGATATCCGCAGAACCTGGGTCGACACCAATGGCCACGGCGATGTTGTGCACTTCCTGGCTGGCCAGGACTTCGCTGCCGTCGACTTCCCAAGTGTTAAGAATCTTGCCGCGCAACGGCAGGATCGCCTGGAATTCCTTATCCCGCGCTTGTTTGGCGGAACCGCCGGCGGAGTCACCCTCCACCAGGAACAGTTCGGAGCGCATCGGGTCCTGCCCCGCGCAATCGGCCAGTTTGCCTGGCAGTGCCGGGCCTTGGGTGATGCGCTTGCGTTCAACCTTCTTACTGGCTTTGAGGCGACGGCCGGCGTTATTGATCGCCAGTTCAGCCAAGGCCAAGCCAAGCTCAGGATGCTCGTTGAGCCACAGGCTGAAGGCGTCCTTAACCACACCAGAGACAAACGCCGCCGCCTCGCGGGACGACAGACGCTCTTTGGTCTGGCCGGAGAACTGCGGTTCCTGCATTTTCATCGACAGCACGAACGCGATGCGCTCCCACACGTCTTCCGGCGCCAGCTTCACGCCGCGCGGCAGCAGGCTGCGGTATTCGCAGAATTCGCGCATGGCATCGAGCAGGCCCTGGCGCAAACCATTGACGTGGGTGCCGCCCTGAGCCGTGGGAATCAGGTTGACGTAGCTTTCCTGCACGCTGTCGCCGCCCTCGGGCAACCACAGCAGCGCCCAGTCGACGGCTTCTTTATTGCCGGCCAGACTGCCGCAAAACGGCTCGTTGGGCAGGCGCTCGAAGTCGCTGACGGAATCTTCCAGATAAGAGCGCAGGCCGTCTTCGTAATGCCACTCGACCTTCTCACCGGTGCCTTTGTCTTCAAAGGTCACCAGCAGGCCCGGGCACAACACGGCCTTGGCCTTGAGTACGTGTTTGAGGCGGCTGATGGAGAATTTCGGCGAATCGAAGTATTTCGGGTCCGGCGCGAAGTACACGCTGGTACCGGTATTGCGCTTGCCCACAGTGCCGATCACTTCGAGGTCGGTGGCTTTGTAGCCATCGGCGAAGGTCATCTGGTACTCGTTGCCGTCGCGCTTGACCTTGACCCGCACCAGCGTCGACAGGGCGTTGACCACGGAAATACCCACACCGTGCAAGCCACCGGAAAACTGGTAGTTCTTGTTGGAGAACTTACCGCCGGCGTGCAGCTTGGTGAGGATCAGCTCGACGCCTGACACGCCCTCTTCCGGGTGAATGTCCACGGGCATGCCGCGACCATCGTCGGACACTTCGAGGGAGTGGTCAGCGTGGAGAATGACGTGCACCGACTTCGCGTGCCCGGCCAAGGCTTCGTCAACGCTGTTGTCGATGACTTCCTGGGCGAGGTGATTCGGCCGGCTGGTGTCGGTGTACATGCCGGGGCGTTTGCGCACCGGGTCGAGGCCCGAGAGGACTTCGATGGCGTCGGCGTTATAAGAGCTAGCGCTGGGAGTGGCCATGGGGTCTCGTCGTGAGTCGTTCGATTAAAAAGTAACCTGCGGTTTTCAAGGCAATTACAGTGCCGAAAAATCGAAGGATTGATACTGATCTGCGCCAATGCCGGCAAAGCTCAACAGCGCCGGCAATTGCTGGGCGAACCCTTGGTAACCATGGTCGCCACCGGCCTGGATGCGCAAGGCGCAGGCCCGGTAATACTGTTGGGCGAGGCGATAATCCAGGGTTTCATCCCCGGTCTGCAACCACACCTGATAACGCGCAGCATCCTGGGGTGCCGGCACTTCCAACTCGGCGAGTGCCGTGACGTGGTCGTGGGTCAGTTCCCAGGTTTCATCGGTGTAGAGGTTCTTCTGGGTGCCCAGGTAGCCATCGAACATCCGATGGGGGCTCACCGCCGGGTTGACCAGCAGCGCCTTGAGGCCATGGCGCTCGGCAAGATGGGTTGCATAGTAGCCGCCGAGTGAGCTGCCGACCAGCAGTGGCCGCCCCAGTTGGGCAATGGCTTGCTCCAACTGAGGAATTGCCTGACGGGGGTGGTGATGCAGCGCCGGCACGCGTAGTTGGTCGGCCAGGCCGAGGCTGTTCATCACGGTGATGAGCTGGCTGGCCTTGTTGGACGCCGGCGCACTGTTGAAACCGTGGATATACAGGATCGAAGCAGACATACCGGGCTCTCCGTGCTTGCGCCAAAAGCGCGCAGTTTACAGGTAAATCTCAGTAGCCGTTGCTACCGTAATCCACCGTAAACGCGAACCCGACCAAGCGCTCTACCCCGGTCTCCAGCCGCCCGTCGGCATGCAAACGCAACCAACGATACCCCGGCGCCTGCTCACTGACCTTGAAGTCCTCGCTGCCCGGCGCGAACTGGATGCAAGTAGACGGCGACGCTAGCAAGCGCACGCCATTACGTTCGCGGTCGATTTCCTGGTGCACATGCCCCCAGAGCACTGCCCTGACTTGGGGAAAGCGGTCCAGCACGGCAAACAACGCTTCGGGATTGCGCAGGCCGATGGGGTCCATCCACGCACAACCGAAAGACACTGGGTGATGGTGAAAGCACACCAGATGATGACGGCCGGGGGCTTCACTCAGGGCTTGGGCCAGCAATTGCAGTTGCGAGTCCTGAAGGTAGCCTGGCACCGAGCCCGGTACGGCGGAGTCCAGCAGTGTGATGCGCCAGTTGCCCACATCCACCACCGGTTCAAGCAGGTCGCTGTGCGCAGCGGCGTGCGCCATGATTTGCGGCTCGTCGTGGTTACCGGGAATCCAGCGGGCAGGGGCGCCGATGGATGCGGTCATGTCGCGAAATTGCTGGTACGACTCCAGCGTGCCGTCCTGGGACAAGTCCCCGGTAGCCACTATCAGGTCGATTTGCGGCTGTTGCTGGCACACCAACTCAATTACACGCCGCAGGCTCTCACAGGTATTCATACCCAGCAGCGTGCCGTCGGCCTCGGCAAACAGGTGGCTGTCGGACAGTTGCACCAGCAACGCCGGCGCATCGGGGTTCACGGTGGATACGCTCGGCAAGGCGCTCTCCCAAGGCAATCACAGGAATAGACAATTGGGGCGATTATGCTGGGGCAGAACGCAAAGAGGAAACCCAAGGAAGCAGACGCAGTTCACATCTACCGCACGACCTCAAACTCATGACCCAGAGCCAGGCAATGGCTCAACCACTCGCCGAGGAACACATTGAGCTGTGCTTTCTCATCGGGCTGGTGCATGAACACATTTGGATAAGGATAGATGCTGCGGAAGCGTCGTGCATGTTCGGCGCTGATCACTTCGGCCATGCGGGCGTCGTGGTAGACCTGCACTTCCAGTTGCGGCACCGGCAGCCAAGGCAGGCTGTGTTCCTGACGCACGCGCAGGGTGGTGGTGTACGGACAGTTGACGATAACTTCCAGGGCCAGTACGCCGAGCATTTGGTCGCCATGGGTCACGCCGATGCGCCGTGCCTCGGGGGCGTGGCGCATGTCGGGCAACAGGCGCATCAGCCGCGCATAGTTGGCTTCGCAGGCGGCTTGCAGCCCGATCAGGTCGACTCGATAACGTTCCCGTGCCTTTACTGCCATAACCCCCTCACTTCCGCGCGATTAAGCGCAAGCCATTGCAGGGCGATAATGCTGGCTGCGTTGGAAATCTTGCCGTCGCGCACCGCTTGCAGGGCATCTTCGAAGGCCCAGACGGTGACGCGGATATCTTCTGCCTCTTCTTCCAATCCATGGACACCACCTGCACCGGCGCTCTCGCAACGGCCCAGGTACAAATGCACAAACTCGGTACTGCCACCGGGCGACGGGAAATACTTGGTAATCGGCCACAGCGCGGAGAACGTCAGCCCAGCTTCCTCCTCGGCTTCGCGGTGTGCAACCTCCTCCGGCTCTTCATCCTTGTCGATCAGGCCCGCGACCATTTCCACCAGCCAAGGGTTGTTGCTGCGGCCCATGGCGCCTACACGGAACTGCTCGATCAACACCACTTCATCGCGCTGCGGGTCGTACGGCAAGACACACACCGCGTCGTGACGGACGAAGACTTCGCGGTTGATCACCCGGCTCATGCCGCCATCGAATTTTTCGTGGCGCAGTTGCACGCGATCAAGCTGGTAGAAGCCCTTGTAGGCATTGTCGCGCTGAACAATTTCGATTGTGCTCGGCGTCGATTTTGCTGTGTCCGTCATATCCCTTCCTCGTTATGCCTGAGCAATTCGCGCCATCCTAACGCGCTCCCGCCCTCGGATGCAGCCCCTTTCCGGTTGCCGGGATAGACGGCGGGCGTCAAACTCACTCTAATCAGCTTAGTGGCGAACTGACTGCCTTGCTGGTAGTCGAAGCTGCACAATTTCGCTCTTATCGATAGACGAAGGACACCCATGTCGCTTTTAAAAATCGCCTCCGTGGCCTGCATCGCCTTGACCCTCGGCGCCTGCCAAAGCTTGTTCCAACCCAACTGGCGTACCCCGCTGGAAGCCACCCGCGACACCACTGAACAAACCCGGCCGGGCTGCGCCAGCGCCGATTGCGCACTGGTGAATATCGACACCGTGCACTTCGCCAAGGAACCCAAGCTGGACGCGCTGATCGAACAGCGCCTACTGGAAATGACCGGCGCCAACCCGCTGCCGACCAGCCTTGAGACCTATCGCGAGCAATTCCTGAAAACCGCGGCCCCAAGCAACAGCATGTATTTGCAGGCCAAGGTACGGGAGCAGCATGACGGCTTGGTGATCATCGAACTGTCCAGCTATCTGGACCAGGGTGCCACCCATGGCGAGCCGGGCCGCGCATTCATCAACTATTCGCGCCAGCAGCAAAAGGCCCTATCGCTCACCGACATGCTACTGCCGGGTAAAGAGGACGCCTTCTGGAAAGCCGCCCAAGTGGCACACAACAGTTGGTTGATCAGCACCCGCCTGAGCCTGGAGCCGGAGTTTGTGAAAACCTACCCCTTCCAGAAAACCCCGAACGTTGCGCTGACCTATGGTGGCGTGGTCCTCAAGTACCCCACCACCACCATCGCGCCGTATGCCTTGGGCCATGTCGAGTTGCAGATTCCCTACTCGCGCCTGGACGGCATTCTCAAGCCTGAGCTGGTACCCGCACGCCGCTGAAGGCCCGACCCAGGATGAACTGCAGCAGCCCTGCCAGCACCAGCGCCGGCAGGGTTGCGCCGACATCCGGGTACAGATTGGCCAACAGATGGTAAGTGGCAATGCCACCTAACCAGGCCAACAGCGCCGGCCAACGCAGGCCGGCAACCACACCCTGACCACGACGGCGCAGGATGAAATGATCCACCAGCACCACACCGAACAACGGCGCAAACACTGAGCCGATCAATAGCAGGAAGTTCTGGTACTGGGCCAACGGCGCGAAACAGGCGATCAAGGTGCAGATGACACCGATGGCCAACGCCAGATGCTCGACTTTCAAGCGCAACAGAACCCCGCTGGACACCGCCGCCGAGTGAATATCGGCAAAAGCATTTTCCGACTCGTCCAACAGGATCAGCAGCAGCGGAATCCCCAGGCCGGCGCCAGCCAAAGCCAGGAGCAGCGCGTTCACTTCACCGCTCGGCGCAAATGCCAGGGTGTAGGCCACGCCCAGGCTCATCAGCCAGAAATTGCCGATAAAGAAGCCCACCGCGGTGCCGCCGAACACGCTTTTAGCGCGCTTACCGAAACGGGAGTAATCGGCAATCAGCGGTAACCAGGACAGCGGCATGGCGATGGCAATATCGAAGCCCACGGCGAACGGCATCGAACCATCACCGGCCTGAGCCCATAGCGCGGCCAAATCAGCCTTGGCGAACAAGTTCCAGGTGAGCCACAGACAGGCGGCGAGCAGCAGCCAGATGCCCCATTTGCGCAGGATCTGACGCACAAAGGTCAATGGACCGCTGACTGCCAGCAGCGTCGCCAAGCCGCCGAAAAACAGCGTCCACAGCAACGGGCTGGCCAGCAGGCTGCCCTCGCTGAATGCTCGCGTACCCAACAGGCTGGCCGCATCGCGCATCACAATGATTTCGAATGAACCCCAGCCGATCAACTGCAGCAAGTTGAGCAACGCGGGCAGGCTCGCGCCTTTGGCACCGAGGCTGAGCTTGAGCGCGGCCATGGCGGACAGGCCGGTGTCGCTGCCGATCACGCCGACGGCGGCCAGCAACAACACGCCGACCAGAGTGCCGAGGAAGATTGCCAGCAATGAACCCGACAGGCCCAGCCCCGGCGCAAGCAAAGCGCCGGTTTGCAGGACCATCAGGCCAATGCCGAGGGAGAACCATAGGGAGAACAGGTCGCGGGCGCCGAAGACACGTTTGTCTTGGGGGACTGCGATGTCCGGTGAGTAGGTGCTCGGTTGAATGTTCAAGGGTGTTATCTCTGAGGGGCATGTGTTGTTTGAAAGATTGCTATCGGGGGCAAGCCCCCTCCCACATTTTGAATGGCGAACACGTTCAAGTGTGGGAGGAGGCCTGCCCCCGATGAGGCCCTTAAAAGCACCTGCAACCTCGGATCAGACCTTCTTATAAAGCTGACTACCTTCCTGCTTGAACCGCTCTGCCTGCTCCGCCAAGCCCTTGGCCACGTCCACATCCACCGCTTCAATGCGCTGGTTGGCCGCGTATTCACGCACTTCCTGGGTGATTTTCATCGAGCAGAATTTCGGCCCGCACATCGAGCAGAAATGCGCGACCTTGGCCGAGTCCTTCGGCAGGGTTTCATCGTGATAGGAGCGCGCGGTATCAGGGTCAAGGCCGAGGTTGAACTGGTCTTCCCAGCGGAACTCGAAGCGCGCCTTGCTCAAGGCGTTATCGCGGATCTGCGCGCCCGGGTGGCCTTTGGCAAGGTCGGCGGCATGGGCGGCGATCTTGTAGGTGATGATCCCCGTCTTCACGTCATCCTTGTTGGGCAGGCCCAGGTGCTCCTTGGGCGTGACGTAGCACAGCATGGCGCAACCGAACCAACCGATCATCGCCGCACCGATACCGGAGGTGATGTGGTCGTAACCCGGCGCGATGTCGGTGGTCAGTGGCCCGAGGGTGTAGAACGGCGCCTCGTCGCAGCACTCCAGCTGCTTGTCCATGTTCTCTTTGATCAACTGCATCGGTACGTGGCCGGGGCCTTCGATCATGGTTTGCACGTCGTGCTTCCAAGCGGTTTTGGTCAGTTCACCCAGGGTTTCCAGCTCGCCGAACTGCGCGGCGTCGTTGGCGTCGGCAATCGAGCCGGGGCGCAGGCCGTCGCCGAGGGAGAAGCTGACGTCATAGGCCTTCATGATTTCGCAGATTTCGTCGAAATGCGTATAGGTGAAGTTCTCTTTGTGGTGCGCCAGGCACCACTTGGCCATGATCGAACCGCCACGGGACACGATACCGGTGACGCGCTTGGCAGTCAGCGGCACGTAGCGCAGCAGCACGCCGGCGTGGATGGTGAAGTAGTCGACGCCCTGCTCGGCCTGTTCGATCAAGGTGTCGCGGAACAGCTCCCAAGTCAGGTCTTCGGCGGCGCCGCCGACTTTTTCCAGGGCCTGGTAGATCGGCACGGTGCCGATTGGCACTGGGGAGTTACGGATGATCCACTCGCGGGTTTCGTGGATGTGCTTGCCGGTGGACAGGTCCATCACCGTGTCCGAGCCCCAGCGAATGCCCCAGGTAAGTTTCGCCACTTCTTCTTCGATGGACGAACCCAGGGCGCTGTTGCCGATGTTGCCGTTGATCTTCACCAGGAAGTTACGGCCGATGATCATCGGTTCCAGCTCGGTGTGGTTGATGTTCGCCGGGATAATTGCGCGGCCACGGGCGATTTCTTCGCGCACAAACTCGGGGGTGATGATTTTCGGCACGCTGGCACCGAAGCTGTGGCCGGCGTGTTGCTGGTCCAACAGACCGCTGGCGCGGGCTTCTTCGAGCTTCATGTTTTCGCGGATGGCGACGTATTCCATCTCGGCGGTGATGATGCCTTTGCGCGCGTAGTGCATCTGGGTGACGTTGGCGCCGGCCTTGGCGCGGCGCGGATTTTTCACATGCGCAAAGCGCAGTGCGGTCAGTTCGGCATCGCTCAGGCGCTGCTGGCCGAAATGCGAGCTGAGGCCGGACAGGCGCTCGGTGTCGCCGCGCACTTCGATCCACGGCGAGCGCACATCGCCCAGGCCTTTACGCACATCAATGATCACATTGGGGTCGGTGTACGGGCCGGAGGTGTCATAGACCATCACGGGCGCGTTGATTTCACCGCCAAAGTCGGTAGGGGTCACGTCCAGGCTGATCTCACGCATCGGCACACGAATGTCCGGGCGAGTGCCTTGCACGTAGATTTTTTGCGAGCGGGTAAACGGCTGCACAGAGCCGGAGTCGACCTTGGCCGATTCACTTAAATGCACAGTGTTTTTTAGTTTTGTAGTCATCACGGGCTCCAACTTATCCAGGCGGTGGATTTTTGTCGGAGCGAACCTGTGACGGATGGACGCACTGAAACCAGTGCTGTGCTTGGCGCACGAGGACTGTTCGATTGTCGAACAGCATCCCGGACGAAGCACAAGAGGACTCGCCGGGTGACGAGAAATCTTGTTCCCTACGCAGGCGTTAACCTGATCAGGTTCAACGGGATCCGGTATTTACCGATCTCAGCCTTCCAACAAGGCACCCCGACAAGAACGCGGCCAGTCTAGACCATGGCGTGGGCAAATTGCCAACAGTGGAGCATTCAGCGTGATGAATGGCGCAATTACAGGATTGTTGTGCCGGGGTCGCGCCACTACACTCGGATGCCGCCTCAAGGCTTGACGCCAGAAATGACCAGCCGTAGCCTTGGGCGCTAAATTATCGCCGTAATATTCACACTAGGGATCGCCTCATGCTGCGCAAACTTTCACTGGCTGTTGCCGTGTCTTGTGCGACCAACGGAATGGTCTGGGCAGCTGAAGCGCCCTTGTCTGCCAGAACCGATCTGGTCAGCGTCTATCAGGAAGCGGTGGATAACAACGCCGACCTGGCCGCCGCCCGTGCCCAATACGGTGCGCAAAAAGAAGTGGTACCCCAGGCCCGCGCCGGGCTGCTGCCGAATCTGTCGGCTGGTGCCGATATCAACAATGTGCGCACCCAGATCGACACGCCCTCGGCCACCGCCAACCGTGACGCCCATTCCTGGCGCGCGACCTTGAGCCAGCCACTGTTCCGCGCCGACCGCTGGTTCCAGCTACAAGCCGCCGAAGCCGTCAACGAGCAGGCCGCATTGCAACTGTCGGCCACCGAACAGAACCTGATTCTGCAGAGCGCCGAAAGTTACTTCGCCGTGCTGCGCGCCCAGGACAACCTGGCCTCCACCAAGGCCGAAGAAAATGCATTCAAGCGCCAACTGGACCAGTCCAACGAGCGCTTCGATGTGGGCTTGTCGGACAAGACCGACGTGCTGCAATCCCAGGCCAGCTACGACACCGCTCGCGCCAACCGGATCCTGGCTCAACGCCAGGTGGAAGACGCCTTTGAAGCGCTGATTACGCTGACCAACCGCCAATACAACTCGATCCAAGGCATCGTGCACACGTTGCCGGTGTTGCCGCCGCTGCCGAACGACGCCAAAGCGTGGGTCGAAACCGCTGGCCGCCAAAACCTGAATCTGTTGGCCAGCAACTACGCCGTCACCGCCGCTGAAGAAACCCTCAAACAGCGCAAGGCCGGTCATGCGCCGACTCTGGACGCAGTGGCGCAATACGAAAAAGGCGACAACGACGCGCTCGGTTTCAGCAACCCGAATGCTTTCGGCACGCCGTATCGCGGCGACGTCGAGCAGCGCACCATCGGCCTGCGCCTGAGTATCCCGCTGTACAGCGGCGGCCTGACCAGCTCGCAAGTGCGTGAGTCCTACTCACGCCTGGGCCAGACCGAGCAGCAGCGCGAGGGCCTGCGCCGCCAGGTGGTGGAAAATACGCGCAACCTGCACCGCGCGGTGAACACCGATGTGGAGCAGGTGCAAGCGCGCCGCCAGTCGATCATCTCTAACCAGAGCGCGGTGGAAGCCACGGAAATCGGTTACCAGGTGGGTACGCGCAATATCGTCGACGTGCTGGATTCACAGCGCCAGCTCTACTCGTCGGTGCGCAACTACAACAACAGCCGCTACGACTACATCCTCGACAACCTGCGTTTGAAGCAGGCTGCGGGCACCTTGAACCCTGGGGATTTGCAAGACCTGGCACGCTACCTCAAGGCGGACTACAACCCGGACAAGGACTTCCTGCCGCCGGACCTCGCCAAGGCCGCTGCCGAACAACTCAAGGCCCGCCCGGGATACTGAGCACACGACAAAACAACTGTGGGAGGGGGCTTGCTCCCGATAGCAATCTTTCAGGTCAGTCGTTTTGACTGACACTCTGCTATCAGAAGCAAGCGCCCTCCCACCTTTGGATCGGCGCTGGGTCAGCGAGCGATCAATCGGCCCAAACCATCCAGCAACCGCTTCAGCGCGCCCTGATTAGCCTGCATCACTTTGAGCCCCGCCTGCGCCATTTTGCGCGCATCCTGCGGCAGTTCGAACAGCTGTCGCACGGCTTCGGCCAACCCTTCAGCGTCATCCACCTCACGCAACGCACCCGCTTCGCGCATCATCGCGGTGATTTCGAGGAAGTTGAACACATGGGGCCCCATGATCACCGGCTTGGCCAGTGCCGCCGGCTCCAGAGGATTGTGCCCACCGGTCGCCACCAGGCTGCCGCCGACGAAGGCGCTGTCGGCGAGGGCGTAGAGAAACAGCAACTCGCCCATGGTATCGCCGAGCAGCACTGAAGTTTGTGCGCTTACGGGCTCGCCTGTAGAACGGCGCACCGTGGCAAATCCTTGCTGCTTGCACAGCTCGAACATCGGGCCGAAGCGTTCCTGATGACGCGGGACCAGAATCAGTAACGCGTTGGGATAGTGGCTGAGCAACTGACGATGAGCGGCCAACACCACTTCATCTTCACCTTCGTGAGTACTGGCGGCGATCCACACGGGACGCTCGCTGGCGCCCCATTGCTCGCGCAAGGCGGCGGCACGCTCAAGTAGCTGCGGGTCGATGGTCAGGTCGAACTTGATAGAGCCGGTCACTTCCACAGTCTCCGGCCGCGCGCCCAGGCTCAAGAAACGTTGGGCCTCGGTTTGCGTCTGCACAGCAAACAAGCTCATTTCAGCCAGCATCGGCGCCGTCAGCTTGGCGAAACGCCCATAGCCCTTGGCAGAGCGCGCCGACAGCCGCGCATTGGCCAGCGCCACCGGAATTCCGCGCTGGGCGCAGGCGTGGATATGGTTGGGCCACAGTTCGGTTTCCATGATCACCGCGAGCTTGGGCTGCACGCGATCGAGAAAACGCTTGGCGGCGCACGGCAAGTCATAGGGCAAATAGCAGTGCTGGATACGCGGCTCGTTGGCGAACAACGCCTGGATCCGCTCGGAACCGGTGGGCGTCATGCAAGTGACGGTGATCGGCAGCTGTGGATAACGCTCCAGCAGCCCACGGATCATCGGCGCAGCGGCAATGCTTTCGCCCACTGACACGGCATGCACCCAGATTCCGCCAGGCTGCATCACCGGCAAGCCATAGGAAAACCGCTCGCCCACGCGCCTGGCGTAGGCCGGTGCCTTGCGCGCGCGCAGCCACAGACGTAAAGCCACCAACGGCAGCGCCAGGTAAAACAGACAGCTGTAGAGAGTTCTATTCATGGCGGCGGAGTTTATCCACTTTTTCAATCAATCGCCCGCAGGCACTCGGCAAAACGTTCGGCAAGGAAACGCGCAGCAGGCCCAAGGTGCTCGTCGCGACGCCATACCAGCTCCACCACCAGGGCCGGCGGCGTCCATTCGCTGTCCAGCTCCACCATTTGTTGCTGATAGGTCGGGTATTGCACGATATGCCGCGGCAACCAGGCCCAGCCCAGCCCACTCATCAGCCATTCGGCCAATACGTAGAAACTGTCGGCGCGCCACACCAGCGGACTGGCTGCTTCGCTGCCGGGGTAGACACTGGTCTGAGTCGACATCAACAGCTGCCGGTACTGGGCCAAGCGCTGGCACGTCACGTACCCGTCCTTGGCCAGCGGATGGTTCACGCCGCAGACGGTGACCATTTCCACACTGCCCACCACGCGCCGCTCAAGGGCCTCGGGAATCTGGTCGTGATAGAACAACAGGCCCAGGTCTGCCTTGCGCTCCACCAATTTGCGCGCCACGTCGCCTTGGGCGGCACTGGACAGTTGCACTTCCAGCAACGGGTATTGCACCGCCAGCGCCTCAAGGCTATCGAGCACCGGCTGGAACAACATCGCCTCGTCCTGAGCCAATCGCAGGCAGGCTTCTTCACCACGGGTCAATGACAGCGCGCGGCCATTGAGCCGCTCACATTGGCGCAACACTTCGCGTGCTTCCTCCAGCAACACGCTACCGGCTTCAGTCAGGCGCGGCTGGCGCCCGCTGCTACGCTCAAACAGGCTCACCCCCAAGTCCGCTTCCAGCAATGCAATCCCATTGCTTACCGCCGATTGCGCCTTGCGCTGCCCACGCGCCACCGCTGAAAACGAACGCTGCTCGGCGACGTCGACAAATAGACGCATCTGTTCAAGATTCCACTGCATGGCCAACCCATCTTCAAATCGGATAGGTAATGACTTTACCCCATCTGGTAAAGCCCTAAAATGCCGACCTTATCAAGTGCGCTGTACACCGAGGATTGACGCCATGAACCCTGCCTACTACTACCTGGCTATCGCCATTTGCTCGGAAGTGATCGCTACCGTCTCGATGAAAGCCATCAAGGGTTGGAGCACGCCGATCCCGTTGTTGCTGGTAGTCGTCGGGTACGGCGTGGCCTTCTGGATGCTGACGCTGGTGGTGCGCACAGTGCCGGTGGGTGTGGCCTACGCCGTGTGGGCCGGGATGGGTATCGTGATGGTCAGTATCGCGGCGCTGTTTATCTATGGGCAGAAGCTGGATGTCCCGGCGATGCTGGGGATGGGGCTGATTGTGCTGGGCGTGGTGGTCATCCAGTTGTTCTCGAAAACCGCCGGGCACTGACCGCTACTCAACAGCCTGTATACTGCGCCTCTTGTCTTGAACACTGAGGTCGCCCATGCCATCCGTTATTTCCACCGACGTTCTGATTGTCGGCGCCGGGGTTGCCGGCCTCTGGCTGAATGCGCGGCTGCGCCGCCAGGGGTTTTCCACGGTGGTGGTGGAGAGCGCCACCTTGGGTGGCGGGCAAAGCGTGAAGTCCCAGGGGATTATTCACGGCGGTGCGAAATACGCCCTTCATGGCGCCCTTACCGGCGCCTCCGAAGCGATTGCCGACATGCCGCGCCGCTGGCGTGAAGCCTTGGCGGGCAACGGCGAACTGGACCTGTCGGGCGTGCGTTTGCTGTCCGAAGCCCATTACCTGTGGTCCCCCGGCACCCTCGCCGGCAACCTCACCAGTTTTTTTGCCAGCAAGGCCGTGCGTGGCCGTGTCGATCAGGTCAAGGGCGACGACCTGCCACCGGCGCTGCAAGACCGCCGCTTCAAGGGCAAGGTGTATCGCCTGGCCGAGTTGGTGGTTGATGTACCAAGCCTGATCGAACGCCTCGCGCAGCTTGCCGGTGACGGCTTGCTTGCAGGTCAACATATCGAACCGCTGCTGGACGCCAACACGCTGGTGGGCTTGAAGGTGGATGGCCGTGAAATCCGCGCCCAGCGCATTGTCTTGAGCGCTGGCGGCGGCACCGCTGAACTGCTGAGCACCCTTGGCCTGAACAATCCGGCCATGCAAAAACGTCCACTGCATATGATCATCGCCAAAGGCCCAGGCCTGAAGCCGCTGTACGCCCACTGCCTGGGCGGCGGCACCAAGCCACGTATCACCGTGACCACCCACCCGGCTGCCGATGGCAACTGGGTGTGGTACATGGGCGGTGATATTGCCGAGGCCGACGGCGTTGCACGTACGCCCGAGGAACAAATCGCCACCACCCAGAAAGAACTCGCGCAATTGCTGCCCTGGATCGACATGAGCCAAACCCGCTGGGCCACTCTGCGCGTCGACCGCGCCGAACCGCTGCAATCAGGCCTCAGCCGTCCCGACAACGCCTTTGTCGCCGACGAAGGTCGCCTGCTGGTGGGCTGGCCGACCAAACTGGCCTTGGCGCCTGACTTCGCCGATCGCGTAATTAACAGCCTCGAACGTGACGGCATCCGCCCAAGCGCAGTTGAACCGCTGCCGGACCTGCCAAAACCCGCCCTCGGCGTTCCAGCTTGGGAGCAACTGTTACCATGAGCCTGCCAACTTTGCACGACCTGCATCGCCCTTTGGGCAGCACCGGCATTCTGGTATCGCCGCTGGGCCTGGGCACCGTCAAGCTGGGCCGTGACCAGGGTGTTAAATACCCCAACGGTTTCCAGATTCCGGATGACGACGAAGCGCGAATGCTACTGCGCCAAGCTCGTCAGCTTGGCATCAACCTGATCGACACCGCGCCGGCTTATGGGCGCAGCGAAGAACGCCTGGGGCCGCTGTTACGCGACCAACGTAAGGATTGGGTGATCGTCAGCAAGGTAGGCGAAGAGTTCGAAAATGGTGTCTCCCAGCACGATTTCAGTGCCGCCCACACTCGGCTGTCCATTGAGCGCAGCTTGAAACGACTTGAAACGGATTTTATCGACCTGGTGCTGGTGCATTCCGATGGTAACGACCTGCACATCCTCAACGAGTGCGAGGTCTACCAGACCCTCGCAGAGCTGAAAAAAGAGGGCAAGATTCGCGGTTTCGGCTTCTCCGGCAAAACCGTCGAAGGCGGCGTGAAGGCTCTGGAACAGGGTGATTGCGCGATGGTCACCTACAATTTGAACGAACAGGCGGAGAAAGCCGTCATTGATTATGCAGCGGCCCATGGCAAGGGCATCTTGGTCAAAAAGGCACTGGCCAGCGGCCACGTTTGCCTGGAGCCCGGAATGGATCCAATACATGCCAGTTTCATGCTGTTGTTTGCGCAAACCGGCGTCGCCAGTGCTATTGTCGGGACCATTAATCCGCTGCACCTGGCCCATAACGTGGCGACCGCTGCCAAGGTCATTCGTCAACTCTGATGCCGCCCACGCGGCCGACCCCGTCGCAAAAAGGAGCCGACATGCCGCGAACGCTCATAAGAAAAAACCCCAGCAACTTTAAAACACTGCCGCTGCACGTCGAAGCCACCCCTGAAGGCCTGAGCTATCAGAGCGTGGGCATGCCGCTCAACTTCGCCCAGACCCTGCAACGGCGCAAGCCGGTGGAGGTGGCAGACTCGGAACGTTTCGTGCTGGAACTGGCCAACCTCGGCGTGTCGGTACGCTTGACCCTGCACTGGCAAAACCGCGATTACTGGGTGCTGGTGCGCCAGCGTCGCCAGGACCGTGGTGATGTGGTGCTCAAGCTGATCTCCGGCTACGTCCCGGCCCACGAGCTGAATCTGCCACTGCACACCGCCATCCAGGAGATTGCTGAAGAGTGCCTGCTGGAAACACCCGAAGGCTGGCTCGGCGGGCGCTTCAATGACACCTGGCTGCCGGCGCCCTACTCCGCGGCGCTGCATTACCGCGAAGCGCTGCCGTTTCGCCTGAGCCCGCTATCCGGTGCGGCCCGCCCGGTGCGTTGCGCCACCACCCAGTTGATCGAACGACCACGGGCCTATGTGCATTTGCCCACGGCATCGCTGCAATTGATCTACGACCTTCGCCTGGAAGTGCCGAAGGAAGCCAAGTCGCTGAGCCTGTTCCATGTGGATGAGCGCCTGGAAGGCGACCAGTTGGTCGCGCGCCTGGACCGCAAGCGTCCGGACTTGTACCTGATGCCGCTAAAAGACGGCCAGCCCCTTCCCGAGTTGTACACCGTGAAGAAAGACCAACTGTACCCGGCCAGTACGCGGGGTTTGTACCTGGCGGAAAGCTTCGCCCAGCAGGAAGGCTGGCTGGTGCGGGAAGAGCGCATTCGCTGGAAGGATTGGCTGAGACAGCAAGGTCTGGCGGAGCCGGAGAAGGAGTCGAAGTTGAAGGGATTGGCGCGGCGCGTGTTGCGCAAGATCGTGCCGAAGAAAAAGGCCAAGGGCTAAACTGCAATCTAATGTGGGAGAGGGATTGCCACTCCCACATTAGATTGGGGTTAGCCGTTAAGCAGTCGTTCCAGGCCGACTTTCAGCGGGGTAGGTTCCGGCAACGTGAAACTCGCCAACAACCGCTGGTTGTTCGCCCGTGAATGCCGAATATCCCCCGACCGCGCCGGCCCGTAAGTCACGGATGGCAAGGAGCCCACCGCTTCTTCCAGCGCCTGCAGCACTTGCTTGAGCGTAGTGGTACGGTTCCAGCCCACGTTGATCGCCCCCAAAGGAGCCTGCGGCGCTTCGATCGCCTGCACCAACACGTCAACCAGGTCTTCCACGTACATAAAGTCGCGGGTTTGCTCGCCATCGCCAAACACGGCAATCGGCAAACCCTGCTGTGCACGTTCGCTGAAGATACTGATCACGCCGGAGTATGGCGACGACGGGTCCTGGCGCGGCCCGAAGATATTGAAGAAGCGGAAAATCACCGGCTCCAGACCATGCTGGCGGCGATAGAAATCAAAGTAGTGCTCGCCGGCCAGCTTATCGGACGCATAGGGCGTCAACGGCGCCTTGGTAGTCTCTTCGTCAATCGAAGCACCTTCGCCGTTGTTGCCATACACCGCTGCGCTGGATGCAAAGACCACGCGCTTGACGCCTGCCTTGCGCATGGCTTCGCAGACATTCAGGGTACCGACGAAATTGCTCTGGTGCGTGCTGACTGGATCATCCACCGAGGCCTGCACGGACGCGACCGCCGCCAGGTGCACCACCGCCGTTGCGCCAACAGCGGCACGCGCCACCAGCCCGGCATCGGCGACATCACCTTCGAGCAGCTCGACAAGCGGGTTGTGCAACGGCAGGTTGCTGCGTTTGCCTGTGGACAAGTTGTCCAGCACACGCACCGCGTAGCCCTTAGCTAGCAAGGCATCCACGAGGTGCGAGCCAATAAAGCCCGCGCCACCGGTGATCAGAACCAACGGATCAGCCTTACTCATTATTGCGGATCTTCTCGACAATCGCCGTGGTCGAGCTGTTCTCAACCAGACCCAACACTTTGACCTTGCCGCCGTAGGCGCTGACGATATCTGCACCGACCACCTGGTCGACGGAATAGTCGCCGCCCTTGACCAGAACGTCCGGCTTGACCTGAGCCAGCAGATTTTCCGGGGTCGCTTCAGGGAAACTGATCACCCAGTCCACTGCTCCCAACCCAGCCAGCACGGCCATGCGCCGGTCGACGCTGTTGATTGGACGGCCAGGGCCTTTCAGGCGGCTGACCGAAGCGTCGTCGTTGACCGCAACGATCAGGCGATCGCCTTGGGCGCGCGCCTGCTCCAGGTAAGTCACGTGGCCGGCGTGCAGGATGTCGAAGCAGCCGTTGGTGAACACAATGCTTTCGTTATGCGCGCGAGCGTCGTCAATCGCCAGCAGCAATTGCTCGATGGTCAGCACACCGCGCTCCGAGCCTTCGGAGCGTTGGATGGCGCGGCGCAGCTCAGGTGCGCTGATGGCAGCGGTACCCAGTTTGCCGACCACGATGCCCGCCGCCAGATTGGCCAGGGCCACGGCGTGAGGCAGCTCTTCGCCGGCCGCGATGGAAGCGGCCAGGGTAGAAATCACGGTGTCTCCGGCGCCAGTGACGTCGAACACTTCACGGGCCCGCGCCGGCAGGTGCATCGGCGGGTGGCCTGGACGCAGCAGGGTCATGCCGTGCTCTCCACGGGTCACCAGCAAGGCACCGAGGTCGAGATCGGCCATGAGTGCCGCGCCTTTGGTCACCAGTTCGTGCTCATCGGCACAACCGCCGACGATGGCTTCGAACTCGCTGAGGTTCGGCGTGATCAGGCTGGCGCCCCGATAAATCGAGAAGTCCTTGCCCTTGGGATCGGCCAACACCGGGATGCCCTTGGCCTTGGCGGCCTGGATCAGCACTTGGTGATTCTTCAATGCGCCTTTGCCGTAGTCGGACAGCACCAGCACCTTGATGCCTTCGAGCAACTCGTCGACCTGCCCACTGAGGGCCAAGGCGTCGGTGGCGAAGGGTTCTTCGAAATCGATACGCAGCAACTGCTGGTGCCGGCTCATGACCCGCAGCTTGACGATGGTCGGCTGGTGGGCAATGCGCTGGAACAGCGCACGCACACCAGCACCGCGCAGGCTGTTGGCCAGGCTGTCGGCGGCTTCGTCGTCGCCGGTCACACCCACCAGGGAGGCCGGGGCGCCGAGGGCGGCAATATTGAGGGCAACGTTGGCAGCGCCACCCGGACGGTCTTCGATTTGCTCGACCTTGACTACCGGTACCGGCGCCTCAGGGGAAATCCGTGAGGTACCGCCATGCCAGTAACGGTCGAGCATGACATCGCCGACCACCAAGACAGGGGCTTGATCGAATCGCGGCATGGACAACTTCATGGAGCAACCCACATACAAAATGAACAGGGGCGCGATATTAGCACAGGGTGAGCGCTGCCTAGTTCGAGAGCTTTATCCGCAATGCGCCATGCGCCAAAACTGGTTATTTTTTAAACAAAACCGCCAAGATATGCTCAACGGCATCGGCCAGCTCGACCTCATCGGTATTGATCTCACAGTCAGCCGCGCTCGGCGCTTCATAGGGGCTGTCCAAACCGGTGAACGCTTTGATACGCCCATCCAACGCCGCTCGGTACAAGCCCTTGGGGTCACGCCGAGCACACACGTCGAACGGCGTGCTAACGTAAACCTCAAAGAATTGCCCCGGCCCGAACAGCGCCTTGGCGGTTGCTCGGTCGACGCTGAACGGCGAGATCGCTGACACAATCACAATCAATCCCGCATCGACCATCAACCGCGCTACTTCGCCAATGCGCCGGATATTTTCCTTGCGCGCCGCATCGCTCATGCCCAAGTCATTGCACAACCCCGTGCGCAAATTATCGCCATCGAGCACAAAGGTGTGCCGGCCCTGCTCGTTGAGTTGCACCTCAAGGGCATTGGCCAGGGTCGACTTGCCGGAACCGGACAACCCCGTCAACCACAGGCAGCACGGCTGTTGATGCTTGAGCGCCGCCCGTGCCGCCGCCGACAACGACAGGGCAAAGGGACGAATGGCAGCGGACCCACTGGCAAGCGACTGGTTATTCATAACCCAACACCTCGTAATCACGCTGATAGGCGCGCCTGACCAAACGGCGCGTACGCACCGAGCAGAACGCCCTGACCGGCTCGCTGCGCCGCCCCAGTGAAACATTCAGATGTGGCATAGATGAGGTCACGCCGAGGCGCTCGCACAGGTGCTGGAAATCTTGTTCCAGCGATTCCTGACGGCCGAGAAAATCCATAGCCATCCCGCCCAGGTGATCAACCAGAAAGTCGGTCTGGGGCGCGAAATGCAGTTGGCGGCGCAGGTTGTCCGGGTGCAGCCAGCCGGCCACAAATTGGTCGAAGTCACGGTAGCTGCTGACCAGTGCCTGGGCTTGCACGTCGCGGGCACCCATGTGGTTGCCGCGCAAGTACGTGTAGGCCGAGTAAGCCCGCTCCAGCGGGTCACGCACAAAGGCAAACTTGAAACTGCGCTGGCAGTGTTCGGGAAACTGCTGCTGATACCAGTAATACGGCAGATGCCCCGGCCAGCGGCCATCAAGAAGCGCCGAGCACACGCTGCTGCCGGCGCATTTTGGCACATGGATAAACACGCACTTGTGTCGCTCGAACGCGGGATTAAGGGTGGTCACCCCAGACAGGGATTTGTTCACCGCCTGACGGTCAACCACCGACAAACGCCCCAGCAGAAACACCCTCTGGTGCTTGGGAAGCATTTTCCAGAACAGACGTTGCAACATTCCATTACCCACGCAAGAAGGTTAGCCCTCTCGTTCGTCATTCGAATCGAGAAGGCCAACATAACAAACGATAGGCAACGAATTATTTGGCTTTGGTCAAGCCCTGTAAGGAACTCGATACAAACAACGGGGCGCATTGCGCGCCCCGTCGGATCAGGTGATGTTGTTCGCGACCGGCTCGTCCAGCCCCATCGCATGCAACCGCGAGTAGTAGCCGCCTTTGGCGAGCAGTTCGACATGCGTACCACGCTCGACAATTTCACCGTGGTCCATCACCAGAATCAGGTCGGCTTTCTCGATAGTGGACAAACGGTGCGCGATCACCAGGGTGGTGCGACCTTTCATGACCTTATCCAACGCAGCTTGAATGTGCCGCTCGGACTCGGTATCCAGCGCCGATGTCGCCTCATCCAAGATCAGCAGCGGGGCATTTTTCAGCAGGGCCCGGGCGATTGCCAGACGCTGGCGCTGACCACCGGAGAGCAGCACGCCGTTTTCACCGACCTCGGTGTCCAGGCCTTTTGGCAGCTCCGAGATGAAGTCCATGGCGTAGGCATCCGCCGCAGCTTTCTCGATGTCGGCACGCGGCGCGTCGGCCAGGTCGCCATAGGCGATGTTGTTGGCCACGGTGTCGTTGAACAGAGTCACGTGCTGGGTAACCTGGGCTACATGCCGGCGCAGGTTGCGCAGGCGGTAGTCTTCAATCTCGACCTCGTCCAGCAGGATTTCCCCGGTTTCATGATGGTAGAAACGCGGGATCAGGCTGGCCAGGGTCGACTTGCCGCTGCCTGAGCGGCCAACCAGAGCGATCATCTGCCCAGGGGCTGCGCTGAAGCTGATGTTCTTGAGCACCTCGCGTTCAGTACCTGGGTAAGTGAAGCTCAGGTTGCGCACGTCCAGGCGACCGCTGACGCGATCACGCTCCACGGTACCGCCGTCGACTTCAGGCACTTCATCCAGCTGTTCGAAGATGCTCTCGGCACCCGCCACGCCTTTCTGGATCGTCGAGCTGACTTCCGACAACTGGCGGATCGGCTTGGGCAGCAGGCCCGCCGCGGTGATGTAGGCAACCAGATCGCCTGCCGTGGCGTCACCGCGCAACAGCAGTACCAGGAACATCAACACGGCCATCGCTGTGTAGATCACCAGCTGCAGCATCGGCGTATAGACCGCACCGGTCTTGTTCATGCGCAATTGCTTGTCGGTGTTGCCCTGGCTGGCGGCGGCAAAGCGACGCTGTTCATAGTCTTCGCCACCGAAGCTGCGCACCACACGGTAGCCCTGGATGGTCTCGGAGGCGACGTGGGTCACGTCACCCATCGCCACCTGGATCTTCTTGCTCTGCTTGCGGAATTTCTTGCTGGTGCTGCCGACCATGATTGCGATCAGCGGTAGGATCGCCAGCATCACCAGGGTCAGTTTCCAGTTCATCCACAGCAGGTAACCGAACAGGAACACCACCGTCAGGCCTTCGCGGATCACGACCTTGATCGCATCCGTGGCAGCGCCGGTGACCATGGTCACGTTGAAGGTGATGCGTGAGATCAGGTGCCCCGAGTTATGGGTATCGAAGTAGCGGTTAGGCAGCACCAATAGCTTGTTGAACAGCTGGACCCGCAGGTCATGCACCAGCCCCAAGGAAACCTTGGCCAGGTAGTAGTTGCCCAGGAAAGACCCGAGGCCTTGCCACGCGGCGATCAGGATGATCAGCAGCGGCACGGCCATCAGCAACTTCAGGTCCTTGAAAAACGGAACCTTGGGCAGGAACACCACATCGGGATTGCTCAAGCCATCCACGAAGTACTTGAGAATCCCGGCGAGCATTGGCTGGGTCGAAGCAAAGATCACGAAGCCCACGATACTCAGCAGGAACATGCCGAGGTACGGTTTCACATAGCCCAGCAGCCGGAAATAAATTTTCAGGCTGGATTCCTGGTCCGCTTTGGGCGGTGCGTCACTCATGTGTCGAGCTCACTGATTGGGTAGGACGCGAACTTTATCACACACGTCGGGTTTGGCCCGCGCCCAGACCAAAACACTGGCCAGCGCAACCGGCAACCAGGTGATGAACCACTCGGCCCGAGGAGTGCCTGTGAGGCTTGCCGCATCGAATTGCATCGCCAGGGACGAGAACACCCACATGCCGATAATGCCCTTGCCGTAAGGGGTGTCGCGCATTTTCAAGGCTTGCCACAGCACGCCGAACCATACCGCCGACCACAGGATCAGGCCTGGCAGGCCCAACTCGATGGTCACATGGGTGAAGAGGTTGTGGGAGTGATCGAAACGGTAGTCCCCCCAGAACAGGTTGTAATCACCACCCAGGCCCAGGCCCGTCCAGGGACGCTCGCTAATCATCTGCATCGCTGCCATAAAAATCTGCGGCCGGAAGGACGCGCCACGGGATAGCATCAACGACTGCATCGACAGGAATACCAGCACTGCCGCCACCACTGACGCAATGGCAATCAGGGTGCTGCGCCGGTCTCGGCACCACAGCGGCATGGCCACCACACTCAAAAACAGGGCCAATGCGGCGCCGCGGCTTTGGCTGGCTACTACAAACAGGCCGAGCAAGCCGATCGCCGCCATGCAGGCCACTTGCATCCAGCGCTCACGCGGCATCCAGTGCAGCAACCACACGGCAGCCAGACCAATCACATACGCGCCCAGGATCGGGTGAGACAACTGACCCAGCCCTTCAAGACGCGCGTACCAAACGTTCCCTTCCATGCCATAGAACTTGATCATGGCCAGCAGCGACGACAAGGCAAGACCAAAGCCTCCCCACTGCATCAAACGAATCACGCGCTGGGGCTGTGCTTCGGCGAGTATCGGAAAGAACAACAGGAACACGCCGATATAGAGCAGGCGCTTGGCCTCGCGGGAGCCGTCTTCGGCATTGGTCCACCACAGGCTGATCAAGCCCCATGCCGCCAGCGCGGCGAGTGCCAGACAGATCCAGCGCTGAGCGCGCCAGACTTGTTTGAGTTGCTCACGGGCAGACCAGGCAAACACCAGCGCCGGCAGCCACAGAAAGAGCGCCAGCCCCTGTTGATAAACTTTGTTGGTCGGCGCGAACGCTATCGCCAGCAAAAACCACAACAACCCAAAACACATCCATCCGCGCGCCCAACGACCTGCTTGCATCACCCGCTCCTAATACGGCCAACCTGCCAACCTGGCATGGTTAAAACTAAAAACTTTCGGCATCATTGCCGACCACTGTGCCCGTGACTCCAACAAGGCTTTCCGACGATGCAATGTTCAAGGCTCCCCCAAACCACGCTAAACACGATGATTGAAGGCGCCAGAATCCTGGAAAAGGACAGCTACGGGCCCAAAGTCTACCTGCTGACGGACGGGAACATTCTTAAACTGTTTCGTCGTAAACGTTTTTTTTCGTCGGCACTGTTGCGCCCCTACTCCAAGCGCTTCATCGATAACGCGGTCAAGCTGCAAGAACGCGGTATTCCAACCCTGACCGTCCTTGAGTACTTCCAACTGGACGCTGCAGGCATGACCGCTGTGCTGTATAGCCCGCTGCCGGGCGAGACACTGCGCCAGATTGCCAACAAAGAAGGCTTTGACTGGGAGCAGAACCTGGACCCGCTGGTGGCGCTGATTCGCCGCTTGCACACTGCCGGCATCTACTTTCGCTCCCTGCACCTGGGCAATATCGTCGTCACGCCGGACAACCAGATGGGCCTGATCGACGTAGCAGACATGCGCTTCCTGCGCGCGCCGTTGAGCCCGGCACTGGCGCGGCGCAACCTGCAGCATTTCGCCCGCTATATTGCGCGCGAGAAGCTGAACGAACGCTTTCCAATGCAGGCACTGGAGCAAGCGCTGCTAGGTGCATGAGAACAGACGCCGGGTGGTTTCACTGAATTCATTCCAGGCTTGCTCCGGCGCCAACGCCCGCAACTGAGCCTCGACAACCTCCTCACCCGAACTCGCGAACGCGCGGGTCAGGAGCTCGCCCCAAAACGCGGCATTGTCTGCCGGGGCGTACCAACCGGCATCCCCCAGTTGCTCGCGGAACACTGCCAGTTCACTGGTCAGTACGGGCACGCCGACCATCACCGCCTCTTGCAGAATCAACCCCAGGCCTTCTTCCGTCGAAGGGATGGCAACCCAGTCAAACGCCCGGTAAAGGCTGGCCGCATCAGGCAGATGCCCAGGCAGCGACACTTGGTCCTGCAAGCCAAGCGCTGCGATACGTGCCTCAAGCCCGGGCCTCGCTGGCCCTTCGCCGAGGATCACCAGGCGCGCATCGGGCTGATCAGCCGCCGCACGGGCAAAGGCCTCCAACAAACAGGCAAACCCCTTGCCGTCTACCAGTCGACCAACCGCACCCACTACGGGAGTGGCAGACAACGGCAAGCCCAGACGGGATCGCGCCTGCTCACGGGAAAGCGCCGCAGCGCGAAAAGCGGCCGGGTCAAAGGCGCTGCGCAGCACCGTCACTGGCCGTTGCAGAGAACGCTCCAGCGAGTGTGCAAGGGTTTTCGAGACGGCCGTCAGCGTCAGTTGGGACGCCGGGAATTGATCGAACAACTGTTGATCAGCACGCCGCAAGCGCGTGGCACCATGAAAAATCACCACCGCACGCACGTTTGGCAAACGCTTGAGCACGGGCAAAAGCACCCGCGCAACACCGACCCCATCAAGAAGCACAACCTGTACATCCTCAGGCAGGGCCTTCTGGAAGCGTGCACGCATCAAGGGCATCAACCATTTCCAGAGGTGCCGCCCCTTGAGCCTGGCGGAAGAGAGGTTCCACTCCACGGCCTGTTCAACCAGGCCGTCACTCGAATCAGCACTGCCTTGAAGCAACCAGGTGTGAATCGGTACGCCGCTGTCGGCGCGGGACAGTATCTGCCGATGAACCTTCTGCACCGAAGCAAATGCAGAACCACCGGCCCACATGATGTTGAGAATACTCATCGCAAAACCTTATGAGGCGTTGTTGTCGCGTGTTGGAATTACCAGGGAATCGCCCACCCGATAACCAGCCCCAGGCTCAGCATGACTGCCAGCTTCACCCGCTCTCTGCGCTTACGCCGTGCTTTGGTCGCGCGCTCTTCTGATGTCGACACATGCAAGCCAAAGCCAGTGTGCAACACCGCATCGCCTTCCAGGGTAACGGCAGGCAGATTCAACTGGGCGTACCGCTTGGAAAGCCCCTTCTCACCCTCGAACCCGGCGTAAGGTGCGCACAACCAGTATTCCTTGATACGCCGCAGGCCGGGGTTGAGAGAAAACCCCTGCCATTCAGGTTTCTCAGACAACAACGGATAACACGGTACGCCACCAATCACCTCGCGTGGCCCACGGTGGATATAGGGGCTGTGCACCTGCAAATCGTAGACAAAGTTACGCAACCAGACTTGCAGGATATCGGGACGCTGCTCCAGCACCACCTTGGAATCTTCGACAAACCCAGGCCGGTAAAACGCCCAGTCATCTTCGCAATGGAAGATGTAGGGGGTTTTGACCGATCCATAGGCCAGGTCGATGGAAGCCAGTTGCCCAAGCTTCGGACGGTTGATCAAAAAAGTGCAATGACTGTGCCAGTGCTCGGGAATCGCGAGACGTACCGCTTCAACGCCAGAGTCTTCAGTAATGAAGACTTCGCGTATGTCTGCGGTATTGAACAGGTCGAAGCTCTCAAGCGTACGCTTCAACAAATCGAAGCGGCCGCAACTGGTCACGACGAGGGTTATGTCGCTCTGATCGGAGAATTGCATTCAAGTCTCGATAGGTTGTTTAGCCATCATTGGCTGCCATGCGTCCGATGTCACACGCCCAGTTTCAGGCGCAGCGTTTCCAGCAAACTCAGTGGAGCACGCGGCCGCAACGGCGGCTTCAGGGCTTCGACAATACGCTGCCCGATGCGCGCAAAGCTGAACTGGCTGACGGCGAGGTCTTGCCCGTTGCGCGCAATCTCTGCAGCCAGTTGCGGGTTGGCGCGCAGTTGCGAGAGCTTTTGCTGCAACTGTGGAATGTCCTTGTAGAACACCACATTGACCATGTCCTTGAAGCCAAGGGCCTCGTTCTCCGCAGCCCCTTGGTCAAACGCCAGCAGCACACACCCGCAGGCCATGGCTTCGAAGTTCTTGATCATGTACTCGCCCATGCCCACGTCGGCGCTGACGAAAAAGCGAATCCGGTTGAGGGTCGCGCAGTACTCCTCACCCGACTTGGTGCGCGTGACCACCAAAGGCTCAACCCGTGCCAACTCATCGAGCAGCGCTTTGCGTCCGCTATAGGCCACGCTGTTGGTGCTGCCGACAAATGCCAGCTCGATGTCGCGCTCAAGCCCCTGGGGCTGCAACAGCGCCTGGTCGTAACCCTTGGGCACAAACACCGCATCAAAGCCTTCGGCACGCAGGCGCTCGGTCACCATGTGGCCCGAGCTGATCACCCGTGCCCACGGCAAACGACGGTAGTGGGCACTGAATTTACCGGTGTACTTGCAGGGAATGTAGTTCTGGTAGGCATCGTGTTCGAGGATCACCAGATTCGGGATCGTACGGATGAACCCGGCCTGGCGGATTTCCTGCTTGAAGCGCAGGAAGAACACGATGCGGTCATAGCGCGTCACGTCGACTTCGCGCTTGAAGTAACCGCGCAGGTTGCGCTGCTCATCACTGCTCAGCCAGCGGGTATCACACTCGCAGTGCTCGGCAATGCCTTCGTACAAGCGATCCAGAATCGCACGCTGCTCTTTCTGCACCAGAAATAAAACTTTCATGACTTTCCCTTTCACAAATGCCTTCACAAACGCCAGAACAACTCATGCCGTCGTACGGCCTTGCGGAAAAATTCGTTCTCACCATAAGGCGACCGCGCCCGGCCCGCCAACACCCGCTGCAGCCAGCGGCGCATACGCCGCTTGAACGGCGGAGCGGGCTGCAGGTCATGCATCATGCCCAGCGCCATGGCTTTGTCACGCTGCTGCGCCAACGACAGTGGCAGGCTGCACGGGCGTAGCTCAAGCGTATCGTCGAACAGCGGCGGCAAGGCAATACCGGCGCCCGCGTCACCCATGGGCCAGCGGTCGTTGTCATGCAGATGGTTGGCGTAACCCAGTACGACGGTCGGCTGCCATTCCAACCCTTGCAACGCCTCGACCACCGCTTGCTGCGCGCAGATATGGTCTGGGTGAGGGTCGAGCAATGGATGCGGCAATACGATCACTTCGGGACGTGCCGTCAGCAGCAACTGGCGCAGATCGGCCAGCAGGTTGTTCCAGGTCGGCAGGCCGTCAACATCCGCCGGCAACGGGAACGGATTGAACTGGCGAAACAGGCGGATATCCGACAGCTCAGCTTCGCGCGAGGCCACTGGCTGATCAGGCGTTGCGCGCATCGCCGGCAGTTGCAGGCAGAAGTAGCCCAACTGCACGCAATGCGCCTGCGGCACACCGGCCCAAAGCGGCACGGCAATGCTGTCCCAGGCGCGCAGGCGGCCCTTGGTACGCGAGGCTTCGACCGGGTCCAGACCCATTTGCTGATAATGCTCGGCTTCGATTTCACCGGCGGTGAGGGTCACGATCCACGGTTTTTCAGCCCGGCTGTATAAGCCAAAAGCGGCCAGCTCGGCGTCGTCGGCATGGGGCGCGATGACCATCACCCGCTGTTTTGAATACTCCGGATTACCCCAGGCCCACAACCGGGGCGCGCCGTGCAACGTGCAAAAGCGACCGCGCAAACGCAGCTCGCCCGCCGCCAGGGCGGGCGCCAGACCGCTGAGATTGAGATAACGAATGCCGTTCACACCGCGCTCGAAAGCCTGGCGATCAGTGCTGTCACCGCCTGTAATCTCAACGGCCGGATCCAGAAAGCGACCTAACCAACCGCTCTTGATCTTGATGGCCAATACCAAGGTCGCATCGGCTTGCAGGGGTGAATCAACCCGCAGCTGCCCGCCTTCGAAGCGAACCCCAGCCACTTCGGCTTCCGCCGAAAAACGGTATTGATAGTCTTCGCCGGGGGCATAAAACAAATGGTCGGCAAACCACGCCTCATGGGCGATCCAGGCCAGCACTCCGAGTACCAGCGGCAGCCACCAGGCAACCCAGACACCGATCACCACCAGCAGCAACAGGCCGATCAATACGGCGACACGTTTGTTGCGCCGATGGCGCTTGAGCAATTGTTGTTTGCGGCTCATACGGTCAGCACCGGCACGGGGTTGCACCAACGGTCCTTGTACTCACGGTCGGCACGCCCGAAGGAAAAGCGCAGCGGCTTGCCGACTTCACGCGCCTGTTCCCAAGCGCTTTGGGTGTTGAGGAAACTCAGGACGCTGCCCGGGCTGAACGCGCGGGTTTCAGGGTCGACACCGCCGTTGACGTACTCCACGCTGATCCACTCGGGCGATTCGACCCGGTACACCAACTGGACAGCGATGGGCGCATCGTTGAGAAAAATAACCGAGCCGATCAGCCACTCGCGCAACAGCTCGATCACTTCAGCCATACGCTCGGCGCCCGTGGCGACAAATCCCCAGCGGCGCAGGAACAGATCGCAGTAGATCGCGGCCAATTCCTGACTGGAAAACTCACTGACAGGGCGCACGACACCGCCTGCCTCTTCAAGCAAACGCAGTTCGCGGCGCTGGTTATAGCGGAATTTCTTCGACAGTTCTTCCGGGGTGCGGGCCATGGCCAGTTGCTCGGCCTGGGGCTTGAGGCCGCTGAAACGGCCTTCGTTCAGGACCGACAGGTAGCGTGCGCGGTGGCGCAACGGCGCCTGGGTGTTCGCGGCGGCCGGCAGGATCAACTCGGCGTTACCCAAGTCAAACAGGCCTTTCTTGCCCTTTTGTTTGAGTACGTCCTTGGACAACGCAAGGTCGCGGCCCCAGGTGGCGATGCACGCCTGCAGTTCACCGCCCTGCTCCCAGGCCAGGTAACGCACCGGGATATCGGCCAACCCGGCCAGACGTTCGATCACTTGAGGATGGGTCGCGACACTGCCGCCAAAACGTTGCCAGGCGTCGTTGTACGCACGCGCGTCGACGACGGACCAGCCGCGCTCGCGCCAGCCTTGAAATCGATTGAGCATCAAGCCCCCGCGGTCAGTTCAATAACGTGCGGCAGTTGCCAGAAGGTATCGCGTACCGCCTGATCCGAGAAACGCGTATGCAGGCGTTCCAGCATCATCTCGGCACACTGCCGTTGCTGGTGCTGATCCATCCCGGCCAGGTGCCGCAGCCCCTGCGCGAGATGTTCGGCGTCGCCGAAGGGAAACAGAATACCGACGCCTTCGACCACTTCCTTCGCGCCGCCACAGGCCGTGGCCAGCAACGGTACGCCGGCCGCCATGGCCTCAAGCAGCACCATGCCGAACGGTTCGTGATCGGAGCTCAGGGCAAACACATCGAATGCGCGGAAATACCGACGCGCATCCGGCACCTGGCCGAGGAACAGCACCTTGTCGGCAATCCCCAGCTCACGAGCCTGATCCTTGAGCGCTTGTTCAAGGCGCCCGGTGCCAAGGATCGCCAAGCGACTCTCGGCCGGTAAGTGCGGCAATGCCAGAGCAAAGCCCTTGAGCAGCGTGGCCTGGTCTTTATCCGGGTGCAGGCGGCCGACATTGCCGACCACCCACTCATCCGGCGACAGGCCCAAGGCATCGCGCGCCTCATCCACAGGCACCTGGATGGCCTGCAACGCGTCGACATCAATGCGGTTATACAACGTCTGGATGCGCGCAGCGGGCCAGGCCGGCAGGCAGCGGCGCATGTCATCACGCACAGCGTCGGAAACCCCCAGCAAGCTCAGGCGCTTGCGAAAGATCCCGGCAAACAGCTTACGGCTGCCGCGCAGGTAATCACCGAACGCGTGATGCACGCCGATGACCGGCAACCGCGTGCCAAGCAAGGCGATATAGATCGGCTTGAACCGGTGGGCGATACAAAAGCTGAAATTGCGCGACGCGGCGATCTTGCGCAGTTCACGGATGGCACCCAGCTTCAAGCCACGAATGGCTTTGGAGCTGAACTCCATGAACAACACTTCATCGGACGCACACCCGGCCGCTACAGCAGGGTCAGCGACCCCGGTGAGAAACACCGTGGTCACTTTGTAGCCAGAGCCTGCGAACAGACTCGCGTACTGCCGTGCGCAGTCCAGGAACGGCCCGTCATAGCCATGGCAGAACTGCAGGACGTGGCGGTCAGCCGAGCGCGTCATAAGGGTCCACGCCGTCTTTGACGACCAGGATGTCTTCCATGATCAGGTACTGCAGGTCGGAGCCGAAGAACATGTCCAGCGCGTCTTTCGGCGAGCAGATCATTGCTTCGCCACGACGGTTGAGCGAGGTGTTCAGGGACACGCCGTTGCCGGTCAGCACTTCGAGCTCTTTCATCATGTCGTAGTAGCGCGGGTTGTATTCGCGCTTGAGCACCTGGGCGCGGGAGGTGCCATCTTCATGGACCACTTCCGGTACGCGGGTCTTCCATTCTTCCGACACTTCAAAGGTGAAGGTCATGAACGGCGCCGGGTGATCGACCTTGATCATCTGTGGGGCCACGGTGTCGAGCATCGACGGGCAGAAAGGCCTCCAGCGCTCGCGGAACTTGATCTGGTGGTTGATGCGGTCAGCCACGCCGGTCGCGCTTGGGCAACCGATGATCGAACGACCACCCAACGCACGCGGGCCAAACTCCATGCGGCCCTGGAACCAGGCCACGGGGTTGCCATCGACCATGATCTTGGCAATGCGCTTGGGCATGTTTTCGATTTTGCGCCACACCGGTTTGCTCTCGTGCTTGGCGCACGCAGCAATCACCTCTTCGTTGCTGTAGGACGGGCCGAGGTAGACGTGCTCCATCTTCTCCACCGGCACACCACGGGCGTGAGACACATAGGCCGCCGCGCCAACCGCAGTGCCGGCATCGCCGGACGCAGGCTGCACGAACAGCTCTTTCACGTCGTCGCGGGCAATGATCTTCTGGTTCAGCTTGACGTTCAGTGCACAGCCGCCGGCGAAGGCCAGCTTGCCGGTGTCCTTGAGGATGTCGCCCAGATAGTGGTCGATCATCTGCAAGGCCAGTTTCTCGAACAGCGCTTGCATGCTCGCGGCGTAGTGGATGTAAGGCTCGTCGGCGATGTCGCCTTCGCGCTTCGGACCCAGCCACTCGATCAGTTTTGGCGAGAAGTAGAAGCCCTTGCCCTTCTCTTTATACCGGCGCAGGCCGATGACGTTGGCGTAGTCGGTGTTGATCACCAGCTCGCCGTTCTCAAAGGAGGCCAGGCGCGAGAAGTCGTACTTGCTGGCGTCGCCGTACGGCGCCATGCCCATGACCTTGAACTCGCCGTCGAGCATCTCGAAACCGAGAAACTCGGTGATCGCGCCGTACAGGCCGCCGAGGGAGTCCGGATCGTAGAACTCCTTGATCTTGTGGATCTTGCCGTTTTCGCCGTAGCCGAAGAACGTGGTGGCGTACTCACCCTTGCCGTCGATCCCGAGGATCGCGGTCTTCTCCTGGAAGCCGGAGCAGTGGTAGGCGCTGGAAGCGTGGGCCAGGTGGTGTTCAACCGGTTCGATCTTGATTTTCTTCGGATCGAAGCCCAGTTGCTCCAGGCACCAGACGATCTTGTTGCGATAGCGTTTGTAGCGACGGTTGCCCATCAGGATCGCGTCGAGGGCGCGGTCCGGGGCGTACCAGTAACGCTTGGCGTAGTGCCAACGTGCCTCGCCGAACAGGCTGATCGGGGCGAACGGGATCGCTACAACGTCAACGTCGGAAGGCTTGATACCGGCCTGTTCCAAGCAGAACTTCGCCGATTCGTAGGGCATGCGGTTCTTTGCATGTTTGTCGCGTACGAAACGCTCTTCTTCGGCGGCCGCGATCAGCTTGCCGTCGATATACAAGGCTGCGGAAGGATCATGGCTAAGGGCGCCGGACAGGCCAAGAATCGTCAATGCCACTGGGGTCTAGCCTCTTTTAGTCTGCATGCAGGCGGGTTGCGCCTGAAAAAAGTGTGCTTCCCACCTGGGCAGGAAACAGCTAAAGGGCGGGATTATAGCTTAAAAATGATGGGAAACTGCTAGCCGCAAGGGGTTAGCGAAGCTCAACACTCCCGTCAGCACGTTGCCGGTAGATCGTGTAGGGCAGGATGAGCGTATCGAGAACACCGGATACCGGCACATCGAGAACAGCCCAGGGAATTCCGTTCAGCGAAAGCCCATCTGCAGAATTCGCCGGCCCATGCAGCACGCACAAGTCATACGCCACGCCGCTGTAGACACGCGGAACAGACTGACAATAGGTTTTTTTCCCCTTGAGCTCCCGCACGGTGACGTCATCACCACGAAACACCGTGGTGACCGTTCCGCAGCCGCCCATGATTAACGTCATGCCCACCAACACCAACAACCGCACGATAGGGGTCCGCATATCTAATTCTTCTTTTAAATTCAGGGAGCGAGAAGCTAGCACTGCGAAACCCGCGGCTCAGGCATCCGGAACCGACGCCTAGCGTAGGACGCTTCCGGTTCTGACCAGTTGCAACGAATTCGGCAAAACAAGGGTTGAATCGTTAAACTCGCACTTTTTACGCCTACGCCAATCACTCGCGTTGCGCCATAGACCCGGCCTCATCATGACCCCAATTATCCCCACTCGCCTTGCTGTTCTGCTGCTAGGCCTGTGCACCACCGCCCTGGCCGACGATGCGCCCCTGGTCCTCGATCCCAGCGTGGTCACCGGCTCGCGCAGCGCCAGCCCGACGTTCGACCTGCCGTATTCGGTGGACAGTGTCAGCCGCGAACAGATCAGCGACGGCCAATTGGGTATCAACGCCTCCGAAGCCCTGTCCCGCGTGCCCGGCCTGGTGGTGCAGAACCGCCAAAACTACGCCCAGGACCTGCAGATTTCCTCACGCGGCTTTGGCGCCCGGTCGGCCTTTGGCGTACGCGGCATCAAGTTGATCGCCGACGGCATCCCCGCCAGCACCCCGGATGGCCAGGGCCAAGCGGCCACATTCAACCTCGACACCGCCGAACGCATCGAAGTGCTGCGCGGACCGGCCGCCACCTTGTACGGCAGCAACGCCGGCGGCGTGATCCAGATGTTCTCCCGCGACGGCGAAGGCCCGCCACGTATCGGCGCCGAAACCCTGATCGGCAGCGACGGCCTGAACAAAAACCACCTGAGCGCCGAAGGCGCGACCAACGGCGCAGGTTTTGTGCTCGACGCCTCGCGCATGGACACCAACGGCTACCGCGACCACAGCAGCGCACGCCGGGACCAGACCTTTGCCAAGCTTAATGTCCAGCCCGATGACGACAGCAAACTGGCGCTGATCTACAGCAGCCTGGAACAGAACGGCACTCAGGACCCGCTGGGGCAAACGTGGGAAGCGTACAAAGCGGACCCGCGCTCGGTGAGCATTAACGCGCTGACGTACAACACGCGCAAAAGCATCGATCACCAGCAATTGGGGATGAATTACGAGCGCTACATCGGCGATGCGACGTTGCAGGTAAATGCCTATACGGGGCGTAGGAGTGTGATTCAGTACTTGTCGATTCCAGGCACTATCCCCGCGGGCAAACGCGGCGGCGTAGTAGCGTTCGACCGCAAGTTCTACGGCGGCTCTGTCCACTGGCTGCAACCTATCAACAGCGCGCCCGGCGACCTGACCCTGATCGCCGGCCTGGACTACGATCGCAGCCAGGATGATCGCCAAGGTTATTCCAACACCGCCAACGGGGTGCAAGGCGTCAAAGGCGCCTTGGGCCGCGATGAAACCGACACCGCCACCAGCCTCGACCCGTTCGTGCAAGCCAACTGGTTGCTGGGCGACTGGACCCTGCAAGCCGGCCTGCGTCACAACACTATGAAAATGGACGTGGACGACCGCTTCGTCAGCGGTACCGACGGCGACGACAGCGGCAGCAAGACCTACCAGAAGAACACCCCATCGGTCAGCGTGATGTACGCTTTCACGCCTGACCTGCACGGCTATGTGAGCGCGGGCAAAGGATTTGAAACGCCGACACAAGCCGAGTCGGCCTACTCCAGCAGCTCAAACGGTTTCAACTTCGCGCTCAAACCGTCGGTCAGCACGCAGTACGAAGTCGGTTTGAAAGCACGACTTGGCCAAGACACACGCATCAACGCTGCCGTCTTCCAGATCACGACCGAAGATGAACTGGTGATACAGCAATCCGTTGGAGGGCGTTCCACCTATCAAAACGCCGGCCGCACCCTACGCCGCGGCTTCGAACTGGGCCTCGAAAGCCAACTCGCAGAACACTGGACCACCAGCCTCGCCTATACCCGCCTGCAAGCCACCTACGACAGCGACTTCGTCAGCGGCACCAGTACCGCCGTCGATAAGGGCAACTACCTCCCTGGCGTACCGCAAACCACGCTGTTCGCCGAACTCAACTGGAAACCCCGCGACTGGGTGAGCACCGCCATCGAGGGCATGTACCGCAGCAAGGTCTACGTCGAAGACACCAACAGCCAGCACGCCGCGCCGGGCTACAGCGTGTTCAACTGGCGCGCGCGCTTCGAACAGAAAGTCGAGCACTGGACCTTCCACCAGACCCTGCGCCTGGACAACCTGCTGGACCGCCAGTACGTCGGCTCAGTCATCGTCGGCGACAGCAACGGTCGCTACTACGAAGCGGCACCGGGCCGCTCGTGGTACGCCGGCGCAGGTGCCGAGTACCAGTTCTGATCAGCGGGATTCCAGCAACCGGCGACTGGCAAAGCTGAACGCCAGCACCACAAAAATCAGCACGCCGGTCGCCACTTGCTGCCAGTAGAAATTCCAGCCGATCAGCAGCAAGCCGTTAGCGATCACGTTGATAAACAACACCCCCAGCAGGGTTCCGGGAACATTCGCCCGCCCCTGCCGGCTCAAGGTGGTGCCGATAAAGACCGCGCCGATGGCATTGAGCAAAAACGCATTGCCCGACAGCGGCACATAGGCGCTGACCGTCGAACTGAGCAACACCCCCGCCACGCCACAGGCCAAGGCAGTCGCCAAGGCCACGACGGTGACGATTCGCTGCACCGATAAGCCTGAGTAATACGCCAGCAGCGGCTGGGTGCCCTGGGCCAGGAGTTCGCGGCCCAGGCGTCCGCGCGCCAATACCAGGCCATAGAACAACGCCAGTCCCAGCACGATCAGCAAAGGCGTAAGGCCGGTCAGTTCAGGCTTCACACCCTGGCTGATGTAGATAGGCTGGCCGCCGTCCGAGAGCAATTGCTGGGCACTGGTGCCGATAAACAGCGTGCCCAAGGTGGCAAGGAATGGACTGATCCGCAGGCCGGCGATCAACCCGGCATTCACCACACCGACCAACAGGGCCGCGACCAACGCCCCGGTCGCGGCAACTGCCCAGCCATGCCCACCATTGAGCAACACCACAAAACTGAAACTGGCGAAATCCAGTGCCGTGCCCACTGACAGGTCGATGCCACCCGCCGCCACGGCGTATGTCATGCCGATGGCGACAATCGCCAGCAGCACGAAGTTATTCAGCACCAGGCTTTTGAGGTTGCCGCCACTCAGGAAGCCCGGCGCCTGCAAGGCAAACACCAACACGATCACCCCAAACACCAGCGGCAACGTCAACGGCAGTAAGACGCGTGGGTTCATGAGCCGGCTCCCCGATTCAATGCGCTGGACGCGGCCACCACCAGCAGGATCAGCACGCCCTGCACACCGTTGACCCAGAAATTCGACAGGTTGAGCAGCTGAAATCCATTGATCAGAAAACCGATCAGCAACGCCGCCAACAACGTCCCAGGAATACTTGCCACCAGCCGCCGCGAAAACACCACGCCCAGAAAGGCAATCGCCACCACCGACAGCAACATGTCACCGGAGCCCGTGGTGCTGCCGCTGAAAAACGCTGCCGAACATAACGCCGCCACACCAGCGCACAGGCCAGACAGCGCGTAACTCGACACCCCATAAGCCCGTACGCGAATGCCCGCTGCTTGCGCCGCCTGGGGATATTCACCCACCGCATGCAGGCGCAGGCCGTAGGCCGAATGCTGGACCAACAGGGTCAGCAACCCGGCCGTCAGCAGCAACACCCAGGCCAGTGCCGGCACCGCCAGCCAACTGCCGCCGCTGAGCACGTCCAGCAACGGCGAGTCGGTGGAAACCACGGTATTTTCCGTCAGCACCAATTCCAGTCCCGCCAGCACATTCATGCTCGCCAGTGTGGCCAACAGCGGCGGCAAGCGCAGCAACACCACGGCCAAGCCGTTGACCAGACCGACTGCCAGGCCGCAGCCCAAGGTCAGCAGCAGGGTGAGCCAAAGCTCCAGCCCGGCATTGTTAAGGCGGCTGAACACGGCCGCGCACAACCCCAGATTGGCCGCCAGCGACAGGTCGAGCCCACCGGCCAGCACATTCGAGCCGCCGCCGATAATCACGCAGGTCAACCCGAAGGCCAGCACGCCGAGAATCGCTGATTGGCTGAACACATTGGCCACGTTGCCCAGCGACAGAAACCCCGGCGCCGCCAGGGCAAACCCCAGCAAAATTGCCAGGAATACGCCCACCGAACCCCGTCTCAGTAGTACCTCAAGCATGCTCGACCTCCCGCACCGGCACAGCAGCAGCGGGCACGGCGCCTGTAGCACAGGCGAGCAACTGATCGCTGTCAGCCTCCCCCGCACGAAATTCACCCGCAATCTCGCCGCGATGCAGCACCAGAATTCGATCACTGATCCCCAGCAACTCCTGCAAATCCGATGACAGCACCAACACCGCTGCGCCCTCCTCTACCAGGCGCCCAATCAGGCGATAGATTTCCACCTTGGCGCCCACGTCCACGCCCACACAGGGCTCATCCAGCAGGTACACCGCCGAGCGGCGGCTGAGCCATTTACCCAGGGCGACTTTCTGCTGATTACCCCCACTCAGTTGGCTAACGGCGGCGTGAGGCCCAGGCGTCTTGATCGCCAGTTCTTCAATCAACCGCGCGGCTTCCATCTGCTCGCTGCGCCGGCTCAGCAAGCCCCAGCGGCTGAACCGCGAGAGCCCCGCCAGTGTCAGGTTTTCCAGCACCGACAACACCGGCGAGATGCCCTGACTGCGCCGTTCCTCGGGCACCAGCGCGATGCCGTCGGCAATCGCCTGGCCCGGTGAACGCAGGCGCAGCAAGCGCCCGTCCAGATGCACACTGCCGCTGTCGGCCCGCTCGACACCAAACAGCGTCTTGAACAATTCCTTCGCGCCGGAACCGACCAACCCGGTGAGGCCGACGATTTCTCCGCGGCGCACCTCCAGGTCAATTTGCCGATAACGCCGTGCCAGACTCAGCCCGCGCACCTGCAACAGCGGCGCCCCCAACTCGACCTTGGCCTTGGGGTACATCTCCTGCACGTCGCGGTTGACCATCAGCCGTGCAATCTCTGCGCTCGACGTGTGCCGTGGCTGCACCACCGCCACATCCCGACCGTTGCGCAGCACCGTGACGTCATCGCACAGGCTGTCGATTTCCTGCAGGTAGTGGGAGATGTAGAGGATCGACAGCCCCTGGTCGCGCAGGCGCTTGACGATGCGCAGCAACTGGTCGACCTCGCGCTTGACCAGCGCCACGCTGGGCTCGTCGAACACCAGGATCTTCGGCTGGCGAATCAGCGCCCGGGTGATTTGCAGTACCTGGCGTTCGGCGCTGTTCAACTCGCCGACCAAGGCACCGGGCGGCAGTTGCAGGTCAAAGTATTCCGTCAGCAGGCGCTGCGCTTCACGCTGTTGCCGCCGCCGGTCCACAAACGGCCCCCGGCGCAACTCATGCCCAAAAAACAGCGCTTCGCCCACGGTAAAACTGGCGGGCAGCAGGCGTTCCTGATGGATGAACTGCACGCCCAATGCGTCCACTTGACGCGGCGACAGCGCTGCATAGGCCTGGCCGTCGATACTCACCTGCCCGGCGTCGGCCGTGTGGATACCAGCGAGTATCTTGATCAACGTCGACTTGCCCGCGCCGTTCTCGCCCACCAGCCCATGGATGCTGCCACGCTCGACCTTAAGGCTCGCATCATCCAGCGCCTGGGTGGCGCCAAAGCGCTTGCGCAGGTGTTGCAGGTGCAATGCCGCCATCAGTCACCCCGCAGCTGTTGAACCTGTGCCAGGTTGCCGGCGGTGGTCAGCAAGGTGGCGACATGGGTTTCCTTGGGCAGGTCACGTTGCCCGGCCAGGTAGCGCGCCACGTTTTGCACCGCCGTCTTGCCGATCAGCGCCGGTTGCTGCGCGACCACCGCGCCCACCGGCGAGTTCGCCTGACCGAGCAGCGCCAGCACTTCGGGGGTGCCATCGACGCCGTAGGTCTTGATCTCGGTGCGCTTGGCATCGATCAACGCTTTGCTCGCGCCCAACTGCGGAATGTCCCAGGCCGACCAGATCGCCGACACGCTGCCCGCCGGGTACTTGTTGAGCAACGCCGACACTTGGGAGTAGGCGTCCTGCACGGTATTGGGGATCACATCGCGCAGCTCGGGCTGGATGATTTCCAGCTGCGGATAATCCTTGAGCGCCAGCTTCAACTGGTCATAACGAATCGCACACACCGGCACACCGTAGAAGCCGTTGAACACCAGAATCTTGCCCTTGCCGCCAGCGTCCTTGATCAGTTGATCGGCCAGGGCTTTGCCGGTGGCGACGTTGTCCGAAGTGGTGTTATTGAGGCTGTACTGCGACGGCGCATCGATGGTGAACAGCGGAATCCCGGCCTTGCTGATGCGCTTGAGCCACGGGTCGATCACGCTGAGGGTGCCGAGGGTCTGGATCACCGCGTCGGGCTTCTGGGTGACCACGGTTTGCAGTTGGGTCACCAGGTTCTTGTCATTGCGCCCGGCGTCGAGGGTGATCGGCGTACCACCCAGGCGCTTGATCTCATCCACCTGGGCCTGGAACGCCTTGATATCAAAATAATGACTGGTGCCGGTCATGCTCACCGCAATGCGCTTACCGGCCAGGGACGGCACGGCATCATCGCCTTCGGCAGCGTGGACGACGGCAGCGTGGCCCAGCAGCACAGCAACGCCGAGGCAAATCAAACGGGTAAGCGAGGAAAGGCTGGAAGGCATACAAGACTCCGCGGGCGGCTGGTGAAAGGGTTCACCAGGAGACTTTGCAGAGGCCATGCCAGGTTTTTTATCTATAAAAATCAGTCGGATAGAAAATAATGAGTGCGTAAGCGCTGTCGTTCTTCACTCACAAATGCCCAAGCACTGTTGCTGACACAACACTTAAGAAGAGCACCATAACTGTGGTGAGCGGGCTTGCCCCGCGCGTGTAAGCGCTGTAGTTCTTCACTCACAAATGCCCTAGCACTTTTGCTGACACAACACTTAAGGAGAGCACCATAACTGTGGTGAGCGGGCTT
>NZ_JAAOWU010000016.1 GCF_013778505.1 Pseudomonas sivasensis
CATCCCGAACTCAGTAGTGAAACGATGCATCGCCGATGGTAGTGTGGGGTTTCCCCATGTGAGAGTAGGTCATCGTCAAGATTAAATTCCGAAACCCCATTTGCGAAAGCAGATGGGGTTTTGTTTTATGTAGAAACTCATGAATTTCATCGGCGCGATGCGAATGCAACGATCCGATACACAGAATTTCTTGACGACCATAGAGCATTGGAACCACCTGATCCCATCCCGAACTCAGTAGTGAAACGATGCATCGCCGATGGTAGTGTGGGGTTTCCCCATGTGAGAGTAGGTCATCGTCAAGATTAAATTCCAAAACCCCTGTCTGTTATACAGACAGGGGTTTTGTCGTTTAGAGGCGCTGGTGGGTGGGGGCCGCACTAGTGGCTCAGAACTGGTAACTTACCGCCGCGCTTACGCTGCGCTCTTCACCCAGATAGCAGAAGTTCAGACTGGCATAGGACGCTACATAAGTTTCATTGGTCAGATTGTTAGCATTCAGCCTTATATCCACGCCCTTCAAGTCGACGTTACCTTAAAGGTATAGCTGCCCAGGAACTTAGCTCCATATGTGCTTCCAATTCCAGCCCCAGCGAACGTACAGCGCCGACAGCACGATAAAAGCTTTTCTGCGGTAGCTTGGTTGCCAGATTTTCCTGATCAATTCGATCAGGTCTTGCAGATAAAACCCGGTCTGCTCCACCCGGCGCAAGTAGCTGGTAGGGCTGTAATAGCGGATAACAGAGTTACCATAGGCTGGGTTAAGCGCATTGATTGGCTCAAGCGACCCACTTGTCCAATCCACCACTGTTTTACGCCCTTGATAGCCCGCACCTATCAGCATGGTTTGCTTGGTCGCCCTAGTGGAGATAGGCCTGTAACGTCAGTGAAGTGTCATCGGTAAAGTCGATGCTCAGACGGGACATCTGCGCCCATAGAGTAGTGAGGAAGGACCCTTGAGAATGTCCACGCGCTCCAGGAAGTACGGATGCAACTTACATCGTGCTATAGGTGCCTCTGTCCCTCATGGACTTCAAGCCATCAAGGTAAATGTTATCCACCGAGCGATCATTTAAGCAGCGCATCGCACTGTAACCCCACCGAGTGCCGGTCCTGAGTTTGCGCTGGCATGCTGGACATAGTGACGCCTATCGGTCGTGAGAACTGATTGAGTACCTGGCTCAGTGGGCCTGCAGCTATCTTGTAGGGTTGATTGACCTGCTCGGCGCGGGCTTCTGCCGCTGAGACACTGATGAGTACCGTACCGCTACCCAGCGCCGTCAACAGCAATGCTGCGCGTATGGCTTGACCCAATAGCGTGTAGGAAGAGTCGAGCGTGTTGCGGGGAAAACACGCTGGCATGTTGAGCATCTGTAGAGCCTGGTGAGCGCAGATTGACTGGCTCACTGTCTAAGCTGGACTCACGGAAAAAAGCCGCCAAAAAAAGTGAAAAATTACACCCTTCGCTCCAGGCTCACCCACCAACGCGTGCGATAGCGCACGTGTACCGGCAGTATGCGTGGCAGTATCGCTAGCAATTTATCGGTGTCCTCCAGGCGGAATGCACCCGACAGCCTTAAATCTGCAATATCCATTGAGCAGCCCAGATAACCAGGGCGATAACGCCTAACTTCTGCAAGGAAGTCGATCAACCGCATATTTCGGGTCAGGAGCAGCCCATCTGACCAAGCAGCAATGTCCATATCTGGCGGCGGAGCAAGCATGGCTTCGGTCTGACGCACGACGTAACTCTCACCTGCGTGAACGCGCGTCGAAAGTCCATCCGGCCTGTGCGGTGAGTGAATCGCTACAGTACCGCTGACCACATTCAAGCGCGTGCAGTCACTGTACTGACGAACTGTAAAACGCCCTTCGATGCCTTCCAGCAAGCCGTGTTGAGCTTGAACCAACAATGGGGCAGAGGAAGCAGCACTGCAGGTCACCAGTATTTCCCCACGCACCAATGTGATCAGACGCTGCTGCGCATTGAAGTCCAGGTCTACCGCGCTGTCTGTGTTGAGTTGCAGGCGAGTGCCATCGGGCAATTGCATGCTGCGGCGCTCGCCGGTGGCTGTTGCGAGGTCAGAAGTCCAGCGCTGCAAACCGGTCAGGTCCCGGCTTAGCCATACTGTTGAGCCCACCAGCAGTGCGCCGGCCAATAACTTCAGTGCCTGCCGCCGTCCCAGGCCTTGTGTACTGTTTTCCAGTGCTTTATGTACCCCGGGGATCGCGGTCAGATGGCTATTGAGCTCCTGTTGTAGCGCCAGTACCCGTTGCCAGGCCAGTTCGTGATCATGATGAGCTTCGCGCCATTGCTCGCATTGCAGGCGCAGCCGTGTATTGGCGGGGTTGTGACGTAAGCGCAGCATCCAACTGATGGCCTGCTTGACCACCCTAGAGTCTGGCGCGGAGCGTGTGGTGTTATTCATTGGCGCCGTAACGCAGGACGGAGCAGTAGTAAAGCGCCTCGGCGACATAACGCTCAACTGACCTCAGTGATATACCCATCTGTTTTGTGATCAGCTTGTACGTTAGCCAATCACACTGAACCATCAGAAATACCTTACGCACCTCAGGTTTTAGCCCTTCCAAAAGCCGGGCGATGTCCTCCAGTAACTCCAATACCAACGCCCGCGTCTCAGCGCTTGGCGCCAGCGCTTCGGACAGATGGGCGATTGACTCGATATAGGCTCGTTCGATCTCCTCGCGGCGCCAGTGATCAACGACCACCCCTCGTGCACTTGTGCGCAACAATGCCCGTAGCGCCTTGAGTTCAAAACGTTCGATTCTCTACAGCAGTCGAATGAAGGCGTTTTGAGGCAGTTCTGCTGCATCTGCGACATTGGCCATACGGCCGCAGCCACGTGTTAAGCCAGTTGTGGTGGGTGCAGTAAAGCGTCTGCACAACGCTATCTTCACGCGAGGTGTATTCAGAGGGAGGCCTGTAAACAAGCTCGTCCAGGCGCTACAGATGTCAATTTGTCTCAGTGCTTGGCAGGCGGAAAAATTTTTTACTTCGCTCCTTGTACGACAACCTTTTGTCGGTTTCCTACCTAAAAAGAAGATCTTTCCCACAAATCACTAAGTTTTACTTCGGCGTGGCCGAAAGCCTGATAAGCCATGTGTGCACCGAAATAGAGCGGCCCGAGACGCTGCCTAGACCGTACATGGAATGCTCCATTCGGCCCGCTCACCCCCCCTTTGGCAAAAAGAAGTCGATGAAATGAATCTCAAGTTCAGTCATAAAATTTTGTTGGCCGCGTCAGGCGTCGTGGTTCTAGCCTTCGCGTTATTTACTCTTTACAACGACTACCTGCAGCGCAGCACCATCAAGCAGAACCTGGAGTCGTCTATCCAGCAGTCGGGTGAGCTCACCGCCAGCAGTGTGCAGAACTGGCTCAGCGGTCGGATATTGGTGCTCGAAAGTCTGACGCAAAACGTTGCCCACCAAGGCAGTGCGGCTGACCTCCCGGGGTTGGTCGATCAACCGGCGTTCACCTCGAACTTCCAGTTCACCTACGTTGGTCAAACCAACGGCGTGTTCACCCAGCGTCCCGACGCAAAGATGCCTGACGGCTACGACCCTCGTCAGCGTCCCTGGTACAAGCAAGCGGTGGCTGCCGATAAGCCCATGCTGACGCCGCCCTATATGGCCGCAGTGGGTGGGCAGATCGTAACGATCGCCATGCCGGTGAAAAAGAACGGCGAGTTGCTCGGTGTGGTCGGCGGTGACCTGAGCCTGCAAACCCTGGTGAAGATCATCAACTCGGTGGACTTCGGCGGTATCGGCCATGCGTTCCTGGTCAGCGGCGACGGCCAAGTCATCGTCAGCCCTGACGAAGACCAAGTGATGAAAAACCTCAAGGACATCTATCCAGGTACCAGCGTCCGGATTGAGAAAGTTAACCAGGAGGTCGTCCTCAAAGGTCAGGACCGCATCCTGTCGTTCACGCCTATCAGCGGTTTGCCCGGTGCTGATTGGTATATCGGTCTGTCGATCGATAAAGACAAAGCCTATGCACCGCTGGGCAAATTCCGCACGTCCGCGTTGATCGCCATGCTGATCGCTGTTGTCGCGATTGCCGTGCTCTTGAGCCTGCTGATTCAAGTATTGCTGCGCCCTCTGACCACCATGGGCATTGCCATGCAGGACATCGCCCAGGGTGAGGGTGACCTGACCCGCCGCTTGACGGTTACCAGCAAAGACGAGTTCGGTGAAGTGGGCAGTGCGTTCAACCGGTTCGTAGAACGTATCCATGCCTCGATCTCCGAAGTGTCTTCAGCAACGCGCCAGGTGCATGACCTGTCCCAGCGTGTGATGGCGTCATCCAACGCTTCGATCATAGGCTCTGACGAGCAGAGCGCACGTACCAACAGCGTCGCCGCAGCAATCAACGAGCTGGGCGCCGCTACTCAGGAAATCGCCCGTAACGCCGCTGACGCCTCACAGCACGCCAGTGGTGCCAGCGAGCAGGCCGACGATGGGCGCAAAGTGGTTGAGCAAACCATCCTGGCAATGTCGGAACTGTCGCAAAAGATCAGCCTGTCCTGCACCCAGATCGAAACGCTGAACGCCAGCACCGACAACATCGGCCACATCCTTGATGTGATCAAAGGCATCTCCCAGCAAACCAACTTGCTGGCATTGAACGCGGCAATCGAAGCAGCACGTGCTGGTGAAGCCGGACGCGGGTTCGCCGTGGTCGCCGATGAGGTGCGTAACCTGGCTCACCGTACCCAGGAGTCGGCTGAAGAGATTCATAAGATGATCACTTCGCTGCAAGTGGGCTCGCGTGAGGCGGTGACCACCATGAATGCCAGCCAGACCTCCAGCGAAGAAAGCGTTCAGGTGGCCAACCAGGCCGGTGAGCGCCTGGTCAGCGTAACGCAGCGAATCGTCGAGATCGACGGCATGAACCAGTCCGTGGCCGCCGCTACTGAGGAACAGACTGCCGTGGTGGAAACCCTCAACGTCGACATCAACCAGATCAACCTGCTGAACCAGCAAGGTGTGACCAACCTCAACGAAACCCTGAAAGACTGCGATGCGCTGTCTCAACAGGCCAATCGGTTGAAGCAGTTGGTCGATAGCTTCAAAATTTGATCTGCTGAGTGTGTAGGAGCGAGCGATCTCGCTCCTATCGCTTACCCAGCAAGCGGCGAACATTCTCCAGGGCGCCATCGGCGAACCCCTGCACAAACTGCTCAAATCCCACCTGTGCTGCGTCTAAGGGCTCGGCAATGATGGTCCAGGTTACCCTGGAGCAGTGCTCTCCAAGAGCGTCTACTTTGATTGCCGCCCACAGCCTGGCCACGCCCAGGGTGTTGTAGATCGTGGTCCAGGTCATGTGCATCGCGTGCTCATCCCAGCTATTTAGCTGTTCCACCACTCGGTTGCCATCGCGGAAAAATTTCGTGCGTAAGGCGCCCACACCGGTGCCGGTCATTTCGATATGCGTCAGGGCCGGTATGAAGGTATCGAAGCCTGCAAACCGTCCCACCGTGTTCCATAGGCGGGTGGCATGGCAGTCGATCACCACAGAGGCCACGATCGGCCGGCCGTTTGGGTTATGAATTAACGTATCGGGTTGCAGCGGTTTCATGAAGTTGTCCTGAAGCGGTTCAGAGAAAGCCGATGGTCTTAAGGTAATTGCAGCCTCTACTCAGCAGCACCGCGTTCTTTTCGGGGTACTGCTCGCCCATCTGCTGGACGCCGTGTTGTGCGTTGTCATGACGGATCATCAACGTGTCGCCAATGTCTTCATCCAGTCGATCCAGGTAAAACCCGATTACGCCAAACAACGCATTGTCCTGGCCCGCTGTTCGCAGCGCCTGCTGCCAACGCGCAGTACTCACCCGTTCGAACCGATGGCCCGCCCGGCTGAACGCATCCAGGTAGTGATCCCAGCTCAATGGCTGTGGGTTGTGCAGGTTGAATACGCTTCTGTCCGCTTCAAAGCGCGTGCAGTGGTAAGCAATGAATCGAGCCAGGAAGTCCACGGGCATTAGGTCGAAATTCAGATCTAGCCGAGGCAACATTCCCAACTGCAGAGACCCCTTAAGCATCAGCATCAGGCGATTCTTCTGCGGCTGGCAGACACCGTTGCGACTGTTGAAGCTGATATTTCCAGGGCGATGGATATTTACCCAGGCACCTTGCGCGACCGCACGCCCCAACACTCGCTCGGCTGCCCACTTGGATAGGTTGTAGCCATTGCGGATGTACAGCGGCAGGGTGGTCGCAGCCGCTGCTTCGAGCACATACCCTTGCGGGTCGATGCTGCTGGACGCCGACAACGTTGAGACAAAGTTGAAGACCTTCTTGCAGCGGGTCTCGCACAGGCGCAGGCATTCGAATATGGGTTCAACGTTGTCTCTGGTCAGTGACGCGTAGTCCATCACGTGGTTGACCTGCGCCGCGTTATGCACCAGCACGCCAAAGTCTGCGGCGAGCGTGTCATACACCTCGCAGGTCAAACCCAATCGCGGCAGGCTGATGTCGGCGGCGACTACCCGTACCCGGCTCAAGTCCAGGTGTTCCAGGTGGTATTCGCGCAGCGACTGGGTAAAGCGTGCCATTGCAGGCTTCCCCGGCATCTCACGTACCAGGCATGCCACCTCGGTTACACCAGAGGCCAGCAATGCTTCGACAATATGGACGCCGACGAAACTGTTGGCCCCCGTCACAATCACCTTGTGCGGATCACCAGCGCAATTCCTATGCAAGGGAGTGATCACCCAATCCCGTTGGGCATCCAAGACTGCCTGGCCAGAGGATGCGTCGGGTGGTTCTCCGTCCTCCATCAGCGTTGCGAGCGTACGAATCGTCGGAACTTCAATGAAGTGGCTCAACGCGAAACTACGCCCAAATTGCTCGCGTACACGCAACAAGAGAGTCGACAGCAAAATTGAATGGCCGCCCAACGCGAAGAAGCTTTCGTCGATGGACAACTGATGGCTGGGCACACCCAGCAGCTCGCTCCACACCTCGCTCAATCGTGCTTGAAGCGGTGTGTGTGGAGCCCGGTGCGCAGCGCTGAAAATCGGTTGGAAGGGGAGCGCCAGCAGCGTCTTCCGGTCGACCTTGCCGTTGTTGGTGTACGGCATGCCTGGCAGTTCCACCCAGAAACCGGGTTGCATATAGTCCGGTAGCCGGTGGCGCGCATGCTGCTGCAGGGCCACCAGCGTGGCGCCGGGTGCGGGCTGGGCGACAAAGACGCAGATCCTGCTTTCATGATCGATCACTACCGCCAGTTCGCGATACAGCCGGCTATTGCGCAGGCATTGTTCAATCTCTCGGGGTTCGACCCGGAAACCGCGGATCTTCACCTGATCGTCGCGACGCCCACCCAGCACAATCCCTTGGGCCGTCCACTGTGCCAAGTCGCCGCTGCGGTAGGCCCGCAGCGGTTGGCCGCTCGGCATCAGCAGTTCGACGAATGGGCTGTCAGCCTGATGCGGCGCATTCACATAGCCCAGACTTAATCCGGGGCCGACGATGTACAACTCGCCCATCACCTGTTCATCCACAGGTTGCAGATCGTCATCGAGTATCAGCACCTGGCTATTGGCGATCGGGTGGCCAACGTTGCGATTGTTGTCATCGGGTGCGAGCGTCCGGTGCGTAATCAGCACTGTGGTTTCGGTGGGGCCATAGAGGTTGTGAAGCTGACACTGCGCTGCCAGTCGCTCGACGACATGGGGTTCGCAGGCATCGCCACCGGTGAGCAGGTGCGTCACACCCAAGGGTTGATCCAGCGGCAGGATATTGAGCAGCGCGGGCGGTAGGAAGGCATGGGTAACGCACTGTCGACGGAGCAGTTCCACCAGTTGCTCAGGGTCGCGTCGTTGTTCTTCACTGGGCACGATCAACTGCGCACCTGCAATCAGCGCAGGGAAAATGTCGATCAATGACGAGTCGAAACCCAGGGGCGAAAACTGTAGAACGCGGCTCCATTCATCTGGCTTCATGCAGGACCCAAGCCAAGCAGTGAAGTGCGCCAGGTTACCTTGACTGAGGAGCACCCCCTTGGGCTGGCCCGTGCTGCCAGAGGTATAGAGCACCATGCACGGCATATCCGAGCAGGGCCGATTGTGCATCAGCGGATGAGCAAATTTGAGGGTGTGTGGCTCAACGGTGCTGACATCGAGTGAAGTGAAATGCGCCCGTAACGGGTGCTGGCCGGTATCCAGCAACACTTGAGCCCCGGCGCTTTCGAGCATGGTCTGATGCCGTTTAAGAGGCTGCTCAGATTCCAGTGGCAGGTACACCGCGCCACAGCCGAGCAGCGCAAGAATGCTGGCGTACAGTTCGATGGACTTTTCCATGCACACGCCAACTATCCACGGCGTTTCAACAGCCTCCAGCAAGGGCTGTAATCGTTGCTGGATTGCTATGGCTTGAAGGTGCAACTCGCGGTAGGTCACCGTGTGCCCGGCGATATTCAGAGCCGTCCGGTCAGCGAAGGCATAAAGGCTGGACTGGAGCTGTTCGATCACAGGCACCTGGGCTTTCTGGATCAGGTTGGGGTCTGCCGTACGATTGAATCGGTGCATAAAGGCCAGCGTCTCCAGCCCCCGCAAGCTCTGCTCGGGCCAGTCAGTGGCAATCGCACTCGTAGAGAGAGCCCCGGGATCACGTGAAAAACCACTGACGAGCAGCGCGACCCAGTCCACCACTGTGTCTGTGACCTGCCGACGCAGTCGCTGGCCGTTACCACTGGGTTCTTCGGCGATGTCCAGCACGGCAGACAAACGTCGCTCACGGTCATAGGCGCGCAATTGCAACAGGGGCAACCCGCAATCGGTTACCGGACCGACCCCAAGGCGCAGACTTATACAGGAGGCTTTGCCCACGTCATCCGGCAACGGCAGGCTACCGTCTTCAATCCACAGGTCGATGTTCTTATCGCCCGACACATGCCCGTATTGCTCCAATACGGGCCTGATGGCGCCAAGTGCCTTGCTTGTTCCGAGCCAGCCGATTGTCAGGCACCTCATGGCGACACCGGCAGGTAGTCGTTCAGCGCCTGCGCCACACTTGGCGTTTGCAGCAAGCCGCTGTGTTGCAGGAAACCCATGATATTGCCCATCAACGGGTGCTGGCGGGTGATGGGAAACGCCAGCGCTGCGACTTCATCGCGCAGATTCCCGCGTAGGCGATCGCTGATGTCGAGGTGCTCGATCAGTTGCAGGTCGAAGTTTTTCTGCAGGTCGTTGGTCAGGTAATGCGCCAGGAATGTGGGCAGTACCTGAGCGATGCTGTCACGGTCGTCCGGGCTCGCGGTTTGCCAGTAAATACGCACCAGCCGGGTCCAGAACTGCGCGTGGCGGCCTTCGTCAAACAGGTGGTCGGCCATCAAGCCACGAACGGAAGCTTTGACACTGCTGTCCTTAGAGAACGCTGCGACATCGTGGGTTACGGTGTTTTCGGCGATAGCCACGCCAATCAGTTCCACAGCATCGCTCAGATGGGCGGGGGCCTGCGCCTGTGCCGCCGGCAGCGCACGGCTCAGTTCGATATGCTCCGGCAGGTCGAGCGGTTGTATGCCGGTCATTTCCACTGTCTGTTGCAGGAAATCCAGCGCTACCAAGGCGTGGTAGTCCTCATCCACCACCACCGTCATCGCATCAACGCGACAGGCTAGGGGGAAGGGTAGCGAGAAGCGATTCTTGGCAATATTGCGCGCAGTTTTTTCGACGATTTCGGTTTCAAAAATGACCACGTCGTTGATGAATTTGTAGAAGCTTTGCACCAGCACGAAGTCGCGCCATTGTGCGCAGTGTTCAACAAAGGTCTTGCTGAGTACCAAGGGTTGGCGGCACATCGGATAGATCAGATTTTCATCGTTTTCCAGCAAGCGGCGAGGGCGTGTACGGATGGTCGCGCGGCGTTCCCAGTCGTCGGCGATGGGGGTGTAGCCCACGGTATTCATGGGCGCACCTCTTGCAGCGCGGCCCGCACCTCGTCCCAGAACGTGATACGGCTTTCTACGGCGGCGAGGGCTGCTTCGTCGGCTTGTTGCGGGTAACTCGGAGCCACTGCCAGCAAGCGTTCGAGCAACTGCTCAGCTGCCGGCCCATGATGCTCAGCGTCTAACTCGACGTGGCGCTCGAAGTAGCCGCACAAGGTGGGTGCTTGGCGATGGATAAACGTATCAGTCTGCAGGATGCGTTCGAACATGCGTGGGACGACACACTCACGGCCATGAAGGAATACGGCGGCTACACAATGGGTGGGTGCGTTCAGTGCCATGTGCAATGTGTCGCTGACGAAGCGTGCAGCACCAGCAGGAGCGTTCGACATGCTCAGGACAGTATTTGCATCAACGCCTTGGTGTTGCAGTGCAATGAAACGGTTTATCGACGAGGTGCTGGCGCCGACTTCGACCATGGCTTCCAAGTACAACTCGAAGTGGCTGCAATAGCCTTGCCTGGGGTGTGAGTCCGACTCTTCGCCCAGCACTATCTCATTGATCAGGCGTGCAGCGTTCGGGTCGGCCGGTGGCAGCCAAGGCAGGCGAGTGCATGTCAGGTCCTGTTGCAGGCGTTTGGTGAGTGTCATGAAGTCCCAAACTGCAAACACATGGTGCTCCATGAATAGTTGTAATTTTTGCAGTGAGGTTATTTCCAGAAATAACGGATGGTTGCACAACTTCAGTTTTCTTTTTTCAAGTAATGGTGGGTACATGGTTGATGCCTATGAGTTGTTGCGTCTGCTGTTTAAGCAGTATTGGGTTGTTGTGAGTGGCAAGGAGATAAAGAGATATAAGCCAGACTTGGCGCGCACAAACGCTCGCGCGATTGGGGCTGCGCCGTCGAGTTAAGTGTCTGGTTTAGTGGCGGTGGATAATAAGCGGGTTAAACAAGTTGGTAAGCATATGAATGCATTAGATGTTTTGCTAAATAATATTAGCTGTCGGCAACTTGCATTATAAGAGTGAGAAGTTTCTTCGGCGCGGGGTGTGCTACCTGATCAGGTAGGAAGCCCCGCAGCTCTGGAGCGTCAAGACGAGAGACCTGGCGCTTTGTTATGGGGTGTTTTTTACAGTGGTATTCGGGCTGTTGAGATAGGCTGTGATCACTTCCATTCCGCGCATCAAGTGATTACGCAGTGTCAGGATGCTTTCGTCGGTTTTCCTCTGCGCCACAAGGTTTAGCAGTTCACGGTGATCTTCCTGGGATGTCTCACCCAGCCCCATCGCTTCTAGGTTGAAACGCAGGAAGCGCTCTTCCTCATTTAACCCGTGCTCTACCAATTTGAGCAGCCGTTGGTTAGGCGCCTTGCTGTAAAGGGTCATGTGAAACAGGCGGTTGAGACGACCGATCTCGGTGTAGTCCTTTTCCTGTTCGAGGGCACAAATGAAATTCTCTGCATCGGCCAGATCTGCTTCGGTCAGCAAGGGAATCGACAAGCGTAGCGCTTCAGACTCCAGCAACAGTCGCAGCTCATAGGTCTCAGCTGAGTTGTCTTCGATCAACGGTGCCACGACGGCGCCCTTGTGGGTGACCACATGCAGCAGTGACTGCGCCTCTAACTGGCGCAAGGCTTCACGCACCGGCATGCGGCTGACCCCGAACAGGCTGGCGAGCTCCTGCTGGCGCATGGCGGTACCGCAGGGCAACCGGCCATCGAGGATGGCATTGCGCAATGTTTCTTCAATCACGGAGCGAGCGAGATGGGCGGGAATAGGACCGCTGATCTTGATGCTGTTCAAAGGGTTCGGCTTCTGCGTCACGGCTACGCTATCCTCCTTATTCAAAGAGTGGTGGCTAATTGGATCCAATGCACACTAGTGGCTGCCAATAAGCTTGTCAAACGGCCACGGTTTCGGCTTGTAAGCGTTTCAACGCGGGGCTCCGGTGGCCCACATCCGAGCTTTCCGGGGTCTTACACGCTGCTGCCATGTTGCGACATTCCCGCATATCGATATTCATTAACGGTATTTAAAATGCCGTTCTTATACCTATAAAGTCACTCTCCTGTCTGACCGGGAGTGAACTCATGTCTGCCACCTCTACTGTTCCAACAGCGATCCTTTCCGCCCAGGATTTCGAGGTTCGCCCGCTGCCCGGCAGCGTCGGTGCGGAGATTATCGGTCTGGACCTGTCCCGGCCAGTCAATGACCAGGATTTCGCGCGTATTCATCGCGCGCACCTGGATCACCATGTGGTGGTCTTTCGCGACCAGCGCATCACCCCCGAACAACAGATTGCCTTCAGTCGCCGTTTTGGCGTGCTGCAGATCCACGTACTCAAACAGTTTCTGCTGGCCAACCACCCGGAAATCCTGATCGTTTCCAACATTATCGAAAACGGCCAATCCATCGGCCTGGGCGACGCGGGTAAATTCTGGCATTCGGACCTGTCCTATAAAGAACTGCCGAGCCTTGGCTCGATGCTCCATGCGCAGGAGTTGCCCTCTGAAGGGGGCGACACTTTGTTCGCCGACATGCACAAAGCCTGGGACCAACTGCCCGAGCACCTGCGCAACGCTGTCGAAGGCCGCAGCGCCGCCCATTCCTACACCGCGCGCTACAGCGAGACCAAGTTCGAAGGCAATTGGCGCCCCACGCTTACTCCCGAGCAGTTGGCGCAAGTCGCAGAAGTGGTACACCCGATTGTGCGCACCCACCCGGAAAACGGCCGCAAAGCGTTGTTCGTCAGTGAAGGGTTCACCACCCGTATCGTCGGCCTGCCGGAAGACGAAAGCCGCGATCTGCTGGCTCAGCTGTACGCCCACAGCGTGCTGCCGCACAACATCTATCGCCACCAATGGCAGCCTCACGACCTGGTGTTCTGGGACAACCGTTCGCTGATCCACTTGGCCGCCGGTTGCCCGAGCCATCTGCGCCGCAAGCTGTTTCGCACCACCATCCAGGGCGACGCGCCTTTCTGATTCGGAGCATGACCATGTCCAGGAACATTCCATTTGCACGATTGGCCGCCACAGTTGGATTGGGTATCAGTCTGTTGGCGGGCAGCCTCGTCGCTCCAGCAGCGGCCCAGGCCGAAGGCGAGATCCGCATCGCCGAACAATTCGGCATCGTCTACCTGCTGCTCAACGTGGTGCGCGACCAGAACCTCATCGAGAAATACGGCAAGCAGGAAGGCATCGACATCAAGGTCGACTGGACCCAACTTTCCGGTGGCGCGGCAGTCAACGATGCGCTGCTGTCCGGCTCCATCGATATCGCCGGTGCCGGTGTCGGTCCACTGCTGACCATCTGGGATCGCACCCACGGTAAGCAGAACGTCAAGGCCGTAGCGTCCCTGGGTAACTTCCCGTACTACCTGGTCAGCAACAATCCCAAGGTCAAGACCATTGCCGATTTCACCGACCAGGACCGTATCGCCGTGCCTGCGGTGGGCGTTTCGGTACAGTCGCGCTTCCTGCAATACGCCGCTGCCAAGCAGTGGGGTGATAAGGAATTCAATCGCCTCGACAAGTACACCGTCGCCGTCCCGCACCCTGACGCCACCGCCGCATTGATCGCAGGCGGTACTGAACTGACCGGGCACTTTTCCAACCCGCCATTCCAGGACCAGGCCCTGGCCAACCCCAATGTGCATGTGGTGCTGAACACCTATGACCTGCTGGGGCCGAACTCACCGACGGTGTTGTTCGCCACCGAAAAATTCCGCAACGACAACCCGAAAACCTACAAGGCCTTTGTGGACGCGTTGACCGAAGCCGCACAATTCGCCCAGAACGATAAGGGCGCCGCAGCCGACACTTACATCCGCGTGACCAAGGCCAAGATCGACCGCGCCGAGCTGCTCAAGATCATCGACAACCCGCAGTTCGAGTTCAGCGTCACGCCGAAAAACACCTACCCGCTGGCGGAATTCCTCTACCGCGTCGGCGCCATCAAAAACAAGCCTGAATCGTGGAAGGACTACTTCTTCCAGGACGCCAAGCCCCTGCAAGGAAGCTGAGATGAACGCGCCCTTGCAAGGCCACACGGCCAGCAACCTGCACACCGCCGAGCCGTTGCTGGCGGTGGATAGCGTCAGCCTCGAATACCGTACTCCCGAGCGCGTGGTACGGGCCACGCACCAAGTCAGTTTCGAGATCGATCCGGCTGACCGTTACGTGCTGCTGGGCCCTTCGGGCTGCGGCAAATCCACGTTGCTCAAGTCCATCGCCGGGTTTATCAAACCGTGCGAAGGCGAGATTCGTTTGCTGGGGCAAAAGGTCGAACAACCCGGCCCGGACCGCATTGTGGTGTTCCAGGAATTCGACCAACTGCCACCGTGGAAAACCGTCAAACAGAACGTGATGTTCCCACTGTTGGCGTCCAAGACCCTCAAGCGCCGTGAGGCCGAAGAACGCGCGCTGCACTACCTGGACAAGGTGGGCCTGAGTGCCTTCGCCGACGCTTACCCCCACACGCTTTCCGGCGGCATGAAAGCCCGTGTGGCCATCGCGCGCGCGCTGGCGATGCAGCCGAAAATCCTGCTGATGGACGAACCCTTCGCCGCCCTTGATGCCCTGACCCGGCGCAAGATGCAGGAAGAATTGCTGCTGCTCTGGGAGGAGGTGCGCTTCACCTTGTTGTTCGTCACCCACTCCATCGAAGAAGCACTCGTGGTGGGCAATCGCATTCTGTTGCTGTCCCCCCATCCGGGGCGCGTACGTGCAGAAATCCACAGCCATCAATACGACCTGCACAGCTTGGGCGGTGTGGACTTCCAGGCGTCGGCGCGGCGTATTCATCGCTTGTTGTTCGATGAAACCAGCGCAGCGGAACCCGAGTTGGGTTTTGCCGACATCCGCATCGCTTACTAAGGGGGCAACCCATGCGCCAGGAATATGAAGTCACCCTCGAACCGCTGCTCAGTGTCCCCGTGGAGCGCGAGTTGCCCCTGCGCCAACGCCTTTGGCAACAAGGCTGGCTGCGCAAGGGCCTGATCCTGATCGTGCTTGCGATCCTCTGGGAAGTCGTGGCGCGCTATCAGAACAACGACCTGCTGCTACCGAGCTTTCTGCAGACTTTTAACGCGCTGTCCGACGGCCTGCTCAGCGGTGAACTGCTGAGCAAGGTGAGTATCTCGCTGGTGGTGCTGATCAAGGGTTACCTGATCGGCATAGTGCTGGCCTTTGCCCTGACCACCTTGGCTGTGTCGACCCAATTGGGCCGCGACCTGCTGAGCACCCTGACCTCGATGTTCAATCCACTGCCGGCCATTGCGTTGCTGCCGCTGGCGCTGCTGTGGTTCGGCCTGGGCCAGAACAGCCTGATTTTCGTGCTGGTGCATTCGGTGTTGTGGGCGCTGGCGCTCAACACCTATTCGGGGTTCCTCGGTGTGTCCGAGACGCTGCGCATGGCGGGTCGCAACTATGGTCTGAAGGGCATGCGCTTTGTGCTGTTTATCCTGATCCCGGCTGCACTGCCGTCGATCCTCGCCGGCCTGAAAATCGGCTGGGCGTTTGCCTGGCGCACGCTGATCGCCGCCGAGTTGGTGTTCGGCGCCACCAGCGGCAAGGGCGGGCTGGGTTGGTACATCTTCCAGAACCGCAATGAGCTATATACCGACAAGGTGTTTGCCGGGTTGGCGGTGGTGATCCTGATCGGCCTACTGGTGGAAAACCTCGTGTTTGGCACCTTCGAGCGGCTCACCGTGAAGCGTTGGGGCATGCAGCGCTAAACAGGAATGATTGCTCTTTGTCCGACGTGAACCTGATAATGCCGGCCGAATTCGACGCTGCTCCGGCGTCGGATAGGCTTGGTAAAAGGATTTACGACGATGCGTTTTTTTGTCTTGGCTGCGGCCTTGTTGCTGTCGACCTCTGCGTTGGCCGAGTTCATACCCGAAACGGTATCGATGCCCAAGCCGGTCTACCCTGGCAACCTGACTAACACCCAAGGGCATGCGCGCATCAGCCTGAACATTCACAGCGACGGCACCGTCAGTGACGTCAAAGCACTCAGCGCCACCAAGCCGGAGTTCGGTGAGGCGGCCGTGGCTGCAGCCTCAAAATGGCGCTTCAAACCCTGGACGGTGAATGCCGATCGGCCAGAGGTAATCGATGCTCAGAACGACATGATTTTCTCGCCCGTACCGACGAGTGAAGAAAGTACGCGACTGACCTTTACGCAAACCACCTATCAATCCTGCAGCGCGTTGAACGAGGAAGTCAGCCAGTTCCGGCGCGATCATCCCTCCCGGCCACTGATCGCCATGAAGAGCTTTGCCATTACCCGTGTGGCAGTGATGTTCCCGGCGTTAAGCGGTAAAAGCGACTACAACGAAGGCCTGTCCAAGGCCGACGAGCTTGAAAGCGCTCTGCCGGACATCGTGCGCAAATGCCAGGCCAATCCCAAACGAACCTACGCCGACTACCTGCCACGCAACCTCAAGCGTTACCTCTAAAGCCTGCTACGATTGCGCCCAGTTCACTCCCTTCTGATCACGAGTGCTTGGCATGCAACTACCGGACATGAACCTGCTGGTCGCCCTCGACGCCTTGCTCGACGAGGGCAGTGTGGTCGGCGCCGCCCGGCGGATGAACCTCAGTCCAGCAGCCATGAGCCGTACCCTCACGCGTATCCGCGAAGCGGTGGGCGACCCGATTCTAGTGCGGGCCGGTCGGGGCCTGGTGCCAACGCCCAAGGCCCTGCAACTGCAAGGTCAGGTGCGCAACGTGGTGGAACAGGCGGCGCTGCTGTTTCGGTCGGCGGATCAAGTGGACCTGACCACCCTGCGCCGCCGCTTCAGCGTGCGCGCTAATGACTTTTTTATTGGCGTGTATGGCGGTCGTCTCTTCGACACCATGGAGCGTATGGCACCGCTGTGTGAGCTGTGTTTCGTGCCAGAAGGCGACACCGACGACGAAGCGTTGCGCGAAGGACGCTTGGATTTGCGCGTGAGCAACACCCAGCCGGCAAGCCCCGAGGTCAAGGTGCAGAACCTGTTCTCCACCACCTTCGTCGGCCTGGCGCGGCAGGATCACCCGTTATTCGACGAGGAGATCACCGCCGCACGTTTCGCCAGTTACTCCCACATCAGCATCTCGCGACGCGGCATCGCCCGGGGGCCGATCGATACCGCGCTGAATGCCCAGGGTTTGGAGCGTCGTGTGGCGATGATCGCCCCAGGGTTTCACGGTGCGATGTTCATGCTGCCTGACTCCGACTTGATCCTGCCGGTGCCCAAGGAGGCGCTCTACAGCGCTAATCGCCTGAAGCTGCCCCTGCGCGCCTTCCCGCTGCCGATCTCTTTGCCGACCCTGGTCCTGGCCCAATCCTGGCACCCTCGCTTCGATAAAGACCCCGCTCACAAATGGCTGCGCGAAACCATGCGCGAGAGCTGCCACGCCACGTGGCTGGAAGCCCAGCCGACCTGAACATCAAGCGTACACAGGGCAAATGTGAGAGGGCGCTTGCCCCCGATCGCGGTGGATCAGATAGAGAGTCTGTGCCGGCCACACGGCAATCGGGGGGCAAGCCCCCTCCCACGAGAGATCTGTGGTGGATTCAGGATTGCGTCTGACGCACTTATACCCTGCCAACATGTAACTTTTTGTCATGTGTGTGCCTGATTAAACTGCTCGGGTATTTTTAATCCCGAGTTATCCGTTCATGACTTCCCTCGCTGCCCCCACCCTCGCGGCCGCAGCCAAACCCACCGCCATCACCCCACCCGTATTCGGCCCGCGCATCATCATCGGCCTGGTCGGCGTGTTGTTGGCGGTGCTGGTGTCCGGTCTCAACGAGATGGTCACCAAGGTGGCCCTCGCCGATATCCGTGGTGCGCTTTACATCGGTTTTGACGAAGGCACTTGGCTTGTCGCGGCCTACACCGCCACCTCGGTCGCGGCCATGGCCTTTGCCCCCTGGTGCTCGGTGACGTTCTCCCTGCGCCGCTTCACCCTGTGCGCCATAGCCCTGTTCACCGTACTCGGGATCCTGTGCCCCTTCGCGCCGAACTACGAAAGCCTGTTGCTGCTGCGCACCGTGCAAGGTTTGGCCGGTGGCGCATTGCCGCCAATGCTAATGACCGTGGCGCTGCGCTTCCTGCCGGCCAACGTCAAGCTGTATGGCCTGGCCGGCTACGCGCTCACCGCTACCTTCGGCCCGAGCCTTGGCACACCACTGGCGGCGCTGTGGACCGAATACGTCGGCTGGCAGTGGGCGTTCTGGCAGATCGTCGCGCCGTGCCTGCTGGCGATGGCCGCCGTGGCCTATGGCTTGCCCCAAGACCCGCTGCGCTTGGAGCGCTTCAAGCAGTTCAATTGGCGCGGCCTGCTGCTGGGCTTCCCGGCGATCTGCATGCTGGTGATCGGCATCCTGCAAGGCAATCGGCTGGACTGGTTCGAGTCGGGCCTGATCACCTTTTTGCTGAGTGGCGGCTCGCTGCTGCTGGTGCTGTTTATGCTCAATGAATGGTCGCACCCGATGCCGTTTTTCAAGTTGCAGATGCTCGGCCTGCGTAACCTCTCGTTTGCTTTGATCGTGCTGGCGGGCGTGCTGATGGTGCTGACCTCAGTGATCATCATCCCGTCGAGTTTCCTCGCCCAAGTCCAAGGCTATCGACCGCTGCAAACCGCGCCAGTGATGCTGCTGATGGCGTTGCCGCAGTTGATCGCGCTGCCGCTGGTGGCCGCGTTGTGTAACCTGCGCTGGGTCGATTGCCGCTGGGTGCTGGGGATCGGCTTGAGCATGTTGGTGCTGTGCTGCATCGGCAGCGCGCACCTCACTTCGGCGTGGATCCGCGACGATTTTTACGGCCTGTACGTGCTGCAAATCTTTGGGCAGCCCATGGCTGTGTTACCGCTGTTGATGCTGTCCACCGGCAGCATTCAGCCACAGGACGGCCCGTTCGCTTCGGCCTGGTTCAACACCGTCAAAGGCCTGGCCGCCGTGGTCGCCACCGGCGTGCTGGACGCGCTGACCACCCAGCGCCTGCACTTTCACTCGACCATGTTGGTGGATCGCCTGGGCAATTCGCCCCTGGCCGACGGCGACGCGCCGGGCCTCGCCCATCGGCTGCACGAGCAGGCGGTGGTGCTCACTTCTTCGGATCTTTATTACGTCATGGGCGGTGTCGCCGTGGCGTTGATCCTGCTGATTTTCTGGATGCCCACGCGGATCTTCCCGCCTCGCGCACCGACCTAGCCACAAGGACTTTCCATGAAACGCAAAGACAAAATTGCCGTCTCCGTCATCACCGTATTTGCCGTCGGTGTGCTGTTCTATCTGGTCGCGCCAGGCTTGCTGGGCAGCAAGCATCAGAGCACTAACGACGCGTTTGTTGCGGCAGACTTCACCCTGGTTGCCCCGCGCGTGGCGGGTTTTATCAAGGAAGTGCTGGTGGAGGACAACCAGCGAGTTAAGGCCGGACAGTTACTGGCGCTGATCGACGACCGTGATTTTCGCGCCGCCGCCCAGGCCGCTGATGCGGACACATTGGTTGCCCAGGCCCAGCTGAAAAACGCCACCGCGACCCTGGAACGCCAAAGCTCGGTGATCGCCCAAGCCCAAGCCACCGTCGCGGCGGATCGCGCCGAAATGGCCTTCGCCGAGCACGAACTGAACCGCTACAACCACCTCGCCGGTGTGGGCGCCGGTACTGTGCAAAACGCCCAGCAAGCCAAGACTCGCATCGACCAGGCCACCGCACGCCTGGCCAATGCTACGGCGGTGCTGGCGGCCGAACGTAAGCAGGTGGAGATTCTCACCGCCCAGCGCGATGCGGCTGAAGGCGGGCTCAAGCGCGCCCAGGCAGCGTTGGAGATGGCCAGCTATCAGCTGTCCTACACGCGCATCGTTGCTCCGGTGGATGGCATGGTCGGCGAGCGCGCCGTGCGGGTCGGCGCCTATGTGACGCCGGGCAGCAAGATCCTCGCCGTGGTGCCGTTGGCGCAGGCGTACGTGGTGGCTAACTTTCAAGAGACCCAACTCTCTCACATGCGAGCCGGCCAAGCCGTTCAGGTGCGTGTCGACAGCCTCGACGGCGAGTTGCTCAACGGCCATCTGGAGAGCCTCGCACCCGCGACTGGGGTGACCTTCGCCGCGGTCAAACCGGACAACGCCACGGGTAACTTCACCAAGGTGGTGCAGCGCATTCCGGTCAAAATTGTGCTGGAGCCCAACCAGCCGCTGACCGAGCGCCTGCGCGTCGGTATGTCGGTGGAGGCCAGCGTCGACACTCAGCCGGTCGCACGTCAGCGTGAGGTTGCCCAGCAATGAAACGAGTTGCCTGGCTCACCCTCAGTTTGATCAGCCTGAGTGCATGCACCGTCGGCCCGGATTTTCAGCGCCCGCAGAACGCTCAAGTGACGCAATGGAGCGCACCCCAAGGCCGCCAAGCCGACAGCCGCGCCGTCAGCGACCCGCTCCAGGAGCGTTGGTGGGACGTGTTCCACGATGCACAACTCTCGGCCCTGACGCGCCGCGCCCTCACCGATAACCTCGACTTGAAACTGGCCAGCAGCCGTCTGGAACAAAGCCGCGCCGTGCGCCAGGTGACCACTGCCGAGCGTTACCCCAAGGTTGATGCCACGGGGGCTTACCAGCGCAAACGCAACAGTGGCAAAGGCTTGAACGACCCGTCCGGCGAGAATGGCCGCGCGGCGTTCAGCCAATGGGATTCGGGTTTCTCCGCCTCCTGGGAGCTGGATTTCTGGGGCCGGGTCAAACGCGAAACTGAAGCCGCCGATGCCACCTTGCAAGTCGCCGAAAACGACCGTCGTGCCGTGCTGCTCTCGGTGCTGGCCGAGACAGCCCAGGACTACATCCAACTGCGCGGCGTGCAAAATACCCGCGCGGTGACCGAGCAAAACCTCGACGTCGCACGCCATAGCCTCAAGCTCTCGCAACTGCGCCTGGCTGATGGCGTCGCCACCGACCTGGACGTGGCCGAAGCCGCCGCCCAAGTCGCCGCCATCGAAGCGCGCCTGCCGGATTTGCAGCAACGCCAGGACCAGTTGATCAACGCCCTTAGCCTGCTGATGGGCGAGCCACCCCAAGCCCTGCACGCGCAGTTGTCCAAGGACGCCGCCGTACCGCAGACCCAGCGCCAAGTTGCTATCGGCCTACCGTCGGAGCTTGCCGAACGCCGTCCGGATATCCGCCAGGCTGAAGCTCGCTTGCATGCCGCCACCGCCAACATCGGCGTGGCCAAGGGCGATTTCTATCCGCGTATCACCCTGTCCGGCAGCCTCGGTTCACAGGCCATGCAACTGTCGGATTTCGGCTCCTGGGGCTCACGCGCCTTTGCCTTCGGCCCACAGTTCAGCCTGCCGCTGTTCAACGGCGGGCGCCTGCAAGGCATGGTGAATCTGCGCGAAGCCCAGCAACAGGAAGCGGCGCTGGCCTATCAGCAAACCGTGCTGCGCGCCTGGCATGAAATCGACGACCAACTGACCCGCTACAACGCCAGCCAACTGCGCCGCGACAGCCTGGCCGAAGCCGTGCGTCAGAACCAGATCGCCCTGACCACCGCGCAACATCAGTACGTGGAAGGTGTGGCAGATTTCGTCAATGTCCTCACCGTGCAAAGCGCGTTGCTGGCGACGCAAGAGCAGTGGGTGGAAAGCTCGACCGGCGTGTCGTTGGCGATGGTGGGGTTGTACAAGGCGTTGGGGGGAGGATGGGAGTCGGTGTATCCGCTGCAAGCTGTTAACCGATGAACTCACGAAGTCGAGAGTAGGAAGGCTCTCTATTTTGGCGCGGGCCAAAAAATCGGGAACGCGAGCAGTACTGTGGCGGGCTATTCCTTAAAGAGCCCTCGCTATGTCCATTGCTGAAAACCCTTACGCACCGCCGCAAGCCGATCTCACCCTCGCAGCGGCCCGGCCCGCTGCCTTTTTTGTGGTGGCCCACCGCAAGCTGCTGGTGATGATGCTGTTGTCCTACGGCCTTTATGGCTTTTACTGGTTGTATAAGCACTGGGATGCCTATCGCAGCGCTACCGGTGCCAGAGTGCTGCCTGTGGTTCGGGCATTTTTTTCAATTTTTTTTGCTTATTCGCTCGTCCTGAAAATCAAGCGGGCGCTCGATTTGAAAGATGCGTCCTATCGATGGTGGCCTCGTTGCTTCGCCCTGGGCTGGATAGGCTGCGCCTTTTTACCCTATACCTACATCTGGTTTGTATCGCCTTTGACGGTAGTAAAAGTGGGTGTCTGCTTCACCATTGTTCAGGTTGCCGTGATGGTGCAGATTCAGCTTGCGGTGAACCACCTTGAGGATGATCCAAAAGGCGAAGCCAACAGCCGTTTTACATGGGCCAACGGAATTTGGATCGTCATAGGCGTGAGTTTGTGGGCGCTGGGAATAGCGTCTGCGTTCCTTACCGCTTAGTAGACGTGAGCTTGCTCGCGAAGGGCCAGCAGTCGCCGCGTGCATGCAGAATGCACGCGTATTTGTTGATGTTTTTCTAGCGTTCATCAGCGGTTCTGCAAAAACACCACATACCCCCGAAACCACTCACTCCCCTTCAAATACTCCGGCTCCTCCCACGCCCCGCCCTGGATCAAACCAATCTTGAACGCCAGCCCCAACCGATTCATACGCGGTAAATACGCCGCGTAATCCGGGATGCTGTGGCGGCCTTGATACGTTTGCACCACCACCTCATCCACCACGCCCTTGAGTTGGGCGATGGCGGCCGGGTCGGCGTTGCTGCTCCAGTCCATCAGGCCGGTGATGCTCAGGCGCAGGTCGGCGGGCAGGCGGTGGCGCAGGTCGCGCAGGAAGTCGGCGTATTCGTGCAGGTATTGGGTGCGGGCGTCGAAGTCGATCTGGATACCGACCACCGGGTTGCCCGCGTCGCGCCAGCGTTGCACCTGGCCGAGCAGTTGGGTGTAGACCCGTTCCGGCCAATGCAGGGTGTGGGCGCGATAGACCACCCAGACTTCACCTTGAGTGATGCGCGGCACGCTGATGCCCTGGGCGATAAATTGCACGCCGCGTTGGGGCGCGCGGCGCGTTGAGTTGATCTGGCCCTGGAGGATGTACAGGGTTTTCGCCTGTTTGAGTACCGGCTGGGGCGTGACGCCGCTCCACAGCCAGAAGGCGTCATAGTCGCGAGCGTCGACGGCGGCGAAGGCCGGGCTTGCCAGCAACAGCAAGCCCAGCCACAGCTTTTTCACCAGTAGTACTGCAGGGATTTGCCCCACTGCGTGTCGCCAAACCCGGTCTTGAGTTGGCGGAACCAGGCTTTGCGCACAGCCGGTTCCACGTCCTGGCCGCCGCAGCTGTTATAGCCGGCCGGCGCGTAGCAGTTGATGGCGCGGAACAGGGCGTAAGCCTTGTCGTTCTTCGGCGCTTTGGCATTGGCGATGACCTGCTTGTAACCGTCGAGGCGCGAGAAGGTTTCTCCTTTGAAGTCCGACGCGGTGCTGCCCAGGCTACCGGCGGCGCGGGCCTGCTCCAGGGGCATGCCGTCCAAGTTGTTGCGCAGGATGAACTCGCCGAAGCAGTTCAGGGCTTGCGGGTTTTTCGCGTCAGCCTGCAACGCCGCTGCGGTTTGCGCGATGCTCGGGCAGGCGTAGCCGGATTCGGCTTTGTCACCGCTCCACTGGAACAACTTCAGGGTCTGGTTGCCGCTGTAGACGTAACCCAGGCTGGTGCCCAATTTGTCCTCAGTGGGCGAGGCGGGCAGTTGCTTGAGATCTTCGGCGAAGGTGGCGTACTGGCCGCGCAGCAGGTCTTTATAAAGCAGGACGAATTGCGCGGTCTGGCGCTCCAGCGGATCGCTGGCCTGGGCGATCTGCTGGCGCAGTAACTCAGGCCCGGCGACGTTGCGCAGCAGAATGTAGCGCACCTGCTTGGCAGTGATGGGCGAGTCGCTGGCAAACACCTTGGCTAATTGGCCGCTGCGTTCGTAGTTCATGGCCAGAGCCAGTTCCAGTTGGTCACGTTGCAATGGCAACTTGGCCTGAGCGAGCAGTTTCAGCCACAGTGCTTCGGCGCTTTTCCAGTCCTTTTTTTCTTCAAGCGCCAATGCACGCAGCGTTTGTTGGCTGAAGGCGAAATAATCCAGGTTCGACGGCATGTCCTGGGGTAGGTGCTTCAAGGCGGTGTCGGGCTGATGCTCGACGTACAGCGCAAAGGCCGCCTGCAGGTAGTCGTACAGTGCTGGCGTGTTGGCAAACGTGGCTTTCTGCTGGGCGAGGGCTTCGCGGGTCAGGCGTGGCGGAGTGTTGGCGCGCATCAGCATCAGATCGGTGACGGTTTGCAGCAGCGGCTCTTTGAGGTTGGCGCTGTTGACCATCAGCAGCTTGAGGTCGGCTTCTTCCACCAGTTCGTCCACCGACACATTGCGCTGGGCGTCGGTGGCTTGGGTCAACTGCCAGGCGAAGTCTTCGGCCAGTTTGTCGTTGTCGTCCGCCAGCCAGTGCACGCGGCGCAGCAGGCCGTGGGCGGACGTCGCGTAGACACCTTGTGGATAAGTGTTCAGGTAGCCCAGAAACCCAGCTTCCGCCTGGCCCAGTGCAGACTTATCCACATGCTCAAGCTGCGGCATGCCGTACTCATCGAAGGCCTCAGCTTGGGCCTGGTTGAGTGAGTTGCGCGCGGTCATGTACAGCGCGGTCTCCTTCAGCCAAGGGATCGTCGACAGGTTAGCGGCGGCGAATCCGCGTTCGGCGTCACTGAAGCGGCCGCTGTAGAAGTCAGCGGCGGCTTGCAGGTAGGTGCGAAAGAGCAGGCCGTGGGCTGACTCGATGGGATCGGTCACCACCTGGCCATCCCAGTCGCAGGTGGTGAGCAATTGCAGGCGGGCCTTCACCAGCGCCGTGCGCTCGGTACTCGGCATGTCGGCGTTGATGACCTGGCTGATAAACGCGGTGGCGCTGTCATCGTCATTGCTGCGGCAGCGGCTGCCTTCGCCGTCGACGAAGGCTTCGCCAGCGGTCTTGTACTCTTCGCGCTTGATCCCCAGACCGGTCAACAAGGTGTCCAGCTCGGCGGTGGGCGATTGGTCGGAGTCGGGCTGCGTCTCTGCGCTTGAGGCGGGTATCAGGCGATACACCGGAAACGGCACCGGGCCAAAGCCCTGGGACAGATCATCTTCACTCAGCGCGTTGGGCGTCAGCGCCGCGTTCTTTTTGTCGGCCAGCAATAGGCGCAGGTTGGCCCGGCTGTCATTGCCAGGGCTCAGAAACGGTAGGTTGTTGCAGGGATCGAGGCTGTCACGTGACACCCGCCAGTCCGGGTAGCACGAATCGTCTGAACTGGCCTGGGCCGGCAGGGAAATACCGGCCAGCAGGGCCAGTGCCAGGGGTGACAGAAAACCGATGCGCATGACGTGTCCTTGATCCTGAGTCCTTGGAGGGAGGCAATCATAGCCTGATCCGACGCGTGCTTCGTTGAAGCCCTACACAAATTGCCGATTTGTCCGATTCCAGCAGCGACTCAGGGGCTTTTGTCCTAGAGTGGCGGGAGTTTGCACATGAGCAATCAAGGCAGTGGCAGGGGAATCGGGGTGCGTCGGTCTGTGGTAGAGCAAAATGAAAAGGTCGGGGCGTTGCCCGCAATCAACCGTCTCACGTGGGAGGGGGCTGCTTGGCTGAGCCGTCTTTGGTGGGTGCCGATCCTGGCGTTGGCCATGGCCCTGCGGTTTTATCACCTCACGTCGGCGGCGATCTGGGGAGATGAAGGTTCCAGCCTCCTGCTCAGCGAGTACGCCCTTGGCGACTTGTGGTTTCACGCCGCCCATGATGTGCACCCGCCGCTGTATTTCTTCCTGCTGCGCGGCTGGATCGAGCTGTTTGGCGACAGCATCTGGTCAATTCGCGGCATGAGCGCCATTCCCGGTGTCATTGCGGTGGGGCTGGGCATCTGGCTGACGCGGCAACTGTCCACCCGTCGCGCTGCAGTGCTGGCGGGCGTGCTGCTGGCGCTACTGCCGACCGCCGTGCGCTACAGCCAGGAAGTGCGCATGTATTCACTGCTCGGTGTGTGGCTGCTGGGTGCCACGCTGGCGTTGGTGTACTGGGTGCGCCAACCTGAGCGCACGCGATACATGGCGGTGTATGTACTGCTGATGAGTGCCGGGTTTTATACCCACTACTTCACGGCGCTATGCGTGCTGGTGCATTGGGCGTACCTGGGACTGTTGAGTGCCGCCCCCGGTCAGCGTTTGATCAAGCGCCCGGCGTGGTGGGGCGCCAATGTCGTGATTGTGTTGCTGTACCTGCCCTGGTTGCCGAACTTGCTGGACCTGGTGCAACACGTCGACCAGCTCAAAGTGGGCGGTGACATTGGCTGGGAAGAACCGGTCAACCTGCTGTCCCTGCCGTCGATGATCTGGCAGTTCGTGCTGCAGGATGAAGGTGTTGGTTTCTGGCCGCCGCTGTTCTGGCTGTTTCCGTTGCTGCTGGTCGCGGTCGTTGTGGTGACCGCCTGGCGCGACCGCGAGCGCTATCGACCGGCGAGCCTGCTGGCGTTGTTCTTTCTGCTGCCGCTGCTGCTGGTCTACGCCGTGTCGTTTATTTCACCGGTGTTTATCGAGCGTTATCTCACGGTGTACGCCCTGGCTTTGCCGATCCTGTTGGCGCTGGCCATCGACCGTTTGTCGTGGCTGGGTGCGGCGGTGTTTGTGCTGTTTGTCGGCGTTGAGTTGGTGGGGCTGAAGAACAACTTCGCTGTGGATGAACACGACCAGTTCAACGTGCCCGTGGAATTCGTCAACCGTAACTACCAGGAAGACGACCGCATCGTGCTCAGCGACATGATGTGGTACCTCAGCTACGTGTATTACGACCAGACCGATGCCCAGTTGCAGCTCTATACCCCGCCAAAACCCGATGGCACGCCGACCCGCCCCAACGCCTACGGCTTCGGCACCCTGGTGGACCAGGACGGTGGCCGTATATACCTCGACCACTTGTCGGCATTGCCCGAAGGCACCCGCCGCGTTTGGCTGATCAGCAGCAACGAAGCCCCGGACGATTTCGCCCCACTGCCTGCGGGCTGGCGCGAACTCAGCCGCCAGGACGGTGGTGGCGCCAGGGCGCGGTTGTTCGTGCTGTGCAACGCGCCATCGGCGCAACCCGAGGGCTGCCGCTAGACTCGTTTCAACCGCCTTTATCAGGAGCTCATCATGGAATCGCCTGTGCATAGCTTGTCGTCATTGTTCAAACAGCTGGGCCTGCCGGATGACCCGGTGAGCATCGAAAAGTTTGTGTCCGTTCACTCGCCACTCAAGTCTGAGCTGCATCTGGCGGACGCGTTTTTCTGGACGGGCAGTCAACGGGCGTTTTTGCGTGAGGAGATTCTGGAGGATGCGGATTGGGCTGAGGTGGTGGATGAGTTGAACTTGATGTTGAGGGGGGGGCGAGGGGGGCAGAAAGCTTAGGCAACACCGTCGGATGTGAAAAATCTGATGAAAGGATGAAGGATCTGTGTAGAACGTTCTGTAATCAAACTGCTCGGTGTTGCTGAGTGGGACAAAAATAGACCAGAATAAAGCACCTAATTGAGGTCTTTATTATGCAGATTGTCTTGGCCGATATGGCCGTCAGTGTTTCCGAACTTAAAAAAAACCCCTCTGCAGTGCTGAGTGGTGCGCACGGTGGCCCGGTTGCTGTGCTCAACCATAACCGTGTGATGGGTTACATGGTCCCCGCCGAAGTATTCGAAGCGATGATGGATCGTTTAGATGACTTGGAGTTGGCTGAACTCGTTCGTCAGCGTAGCCACGAGACGCCTGAGCCGGTGAACCTGGATGACCTATAAGCTTGAATTTCTGCCTTCGGCACGTAAGGAGTGGGACAAGCTCGGACACACATTGCGAGAGCAGTTTAAAAAGAAGTTGGCCGAGCGTCTTTTGTTGCCGCGCATACAGTCTGACGCGCTGCATGGAATGCCAGATTGCTACAAGATAAAACTCAAGGCTTCAGGCTATCGCTTGGTTTATCAGGTAATCGAGGCGCGTGTAGTAGTCGCGGTCGTCGCGGTAGGTAAGCGTGAGCGTAGCGATGTTTATGAGCGCGCTAAAAAGCGGTGAGTTTTGAAACGTCGGGGGTATGTACGAAACCATGACGCCATGGTTGGGCAAGCCAGCCCATATTGCGAAGCGCAGAAATCAGCCCCTCCCCATCCGCAAAATTGTTTCAAAACTTGACGCATCCTCCTCCTTCCACCATATTGATAGTTAGCAAACTAACTGTATGCGAACTATCCAGTGCCTCAATCCCTCGAACAACTCCAGATGAACCTCAGCAGCAGCATGGTGGTGGGCGCCCGTAATTGGCGCAAAATCTGCCAGACCACGCTGGTGAGCTATGGCATCTCCGAAGCCTGCGCCGTGCCGCTGTTGATGATCGGCCGCTTGGGCGACGGTGTGCACCAGGTCAAAGTTGCCCAGGCATCCGGTATGGAGAGCCCATCCCTGGTGCGCCTGCTCGATCGCCTGTGCAGTGACGGCTACGTATGCCGCACCGAAGATGTCCACGACCGTCGCGCCAAGGCCTTGAGCCTTACCGAGCGTGGCCGTGAGCTGGTGCAAGCGGTGGAAGTCCAATTGGTGCGCCTGCGCCGTGAAGTGCTGGCGGACATCGACTCCACCGATATGGAAGCCGCGCTGCGTGTGCTGCGGGCCTTTGAGGCAGCGACGCTTTGAACGGATTCTTTACCGGTTTTCCGCCGGCCCGCGACTGGTTCTACGGCGTGCGTACTTTCGCCGCGTCGATGATCGCGCTCTATATCGCGATGCTGATGCAAATGCCGCGTCCGTACTGGGCGATGGCCACGGTGTACATCGTCTCCAGCCCGTTTGTCGGCCCCACCAGTTCCAAGGCCCTGTACCGCGCCATCGGCACCTTGATGGGCGCGGCGGCGGCGGTGTTTTTTGTGCCGATGTTCGTGCAGTCGCCGTACATTTTGGTGGTGGTGATCGCACTGTGGACGGGCACTTTGCTGTTCCTCTCGATGCACCTGCGCACCGCCAACAACTATGCCTTGATGCTCGCTGGCTACACCTTGCCGCTGATCGCCCTGCCGGTGGTGGATAACCCGTTGGCGGTATGGGATGTGGCCGAGGCGCGAACCGAAGAAATCTTCCTCGGTATTGCGGTCGCCGCCGTAGTGGGTGCGATGTTCTGGCCGCGCCGCCTGATGCCCGTGTTCGATGGCTCGGTGGCCAAGTGGTTTGCCGATGCTCAGGTCTACAGCCAACGCTTTCTGACGCGCAATGTGCAGCGTGAAGAAGTCAGCACTTTGCGCAGCGGCATGGTCGCCACTTTCAACACCCTCGAATTGATGATCGGCCAATTGCCTCACGAAGGCGCGCGGCCGCAAACGGTGCGTAACACCAAGGAACTGCGCGGGCGCATGATCCACCTGCTGCCGGTGGTGGATGCCCTCGACGATGCGCTCTACGCCATCGAACATCGGGCGCCGGAATTTCTCGACCGCATCCAGCCGATTCTGGAAGCCACAAGCCAGTGGCTGGAAAACACTCAACAAAGTGCACCGTTGGAAAGCTGGCGCGCCCTGCGTGACCAGGTCGACGCCCTGCAACCCCAAGGCGAGGCGCTGGACGACCGCCACACCCTGCTGTTTTCCAACGCGCTGTATCGCCTGGGCGAATGGATCGACCTGTGGCAAGACTGCCGCAGCCTGCAAGCGGCCATCCAGTGCGAAAGCCAGGACAGCTGGCGCGCCGTGTATCGTCACTGGCGGCTGGGTCGGCTCACGCCATTCCTTGACCGTGGTCTGATGTTCTATTCGGCGTTTTCTACCGTCACCGCGATCATCGTCGCCTCGGTGCTGTGGATCCTGCTGGGCTGGACCGACGGCGGCAGCGCGGTGATTCTGGCCGCCGTGGCGTGCAGCTTCTTCGCCTCGATGGACGATCCGGCGCCACAGATCTATCGGTTCTTTTTCTGGACCGCCATGTCGGTGCTGTTCGCCAGCCTGTACCTGTTTCTGGTGCTGCCCAACCTGCACGATTTCCCAATGCTGGTGCTGGCGTTTGCGGTGCCGTTCATCTGCATCGGTACCCTTACTGTGCAGCCGCGCTTCTACCTGGGCATGTTGCTGACGTTGGTGAACACCTCGTCGTTCATCAGCATCCAGGGTGCCTACGACGCGGACTTTCTCAACTTCGCCAACGTCAACCTCGCCGGGCCCGTGGGCCTGCTGTTTGCGTTTGTGTGGACATTGGTTGCGCGGCCTTTCGGCGCCGAATTCGCCGCCAAGCGCCTGACCCGTTTCAGCTGGCGTGACATCGTCGGCCTCACCGAGCCCGCAACCCTGGCCGAACACCGACACCTCGCCGTGCAGATGCTCGATCGCCTCATGCAGCACCTGCCGCGCCTGGCACTCACCGGCCAGGACACCGGCATCGCCCTGCGCGATTTGCGCGTGGCGCTGAACCTGCTCGACCTGCTGGCGTACTCGCCGCGCATCCTTGGAGTGCCACGTGTGTTGCTCAACCAGGTCGTCGAAGGGGTGGGCGCTTACTTCAAGGCCTGCCTCAAGGCGGGTGAACGCTTGCCCGCGCCCAGCGGTCTGCTGATGACCCTCGACCGCACGCGCCGCGCCCTCAACGGCCAGGGTCTGCAAGACGAGGACGATACTCGCCTGCACCTGTTGCACGCCCTGGCCGGCCTGCGACTGGCGTTGTTGCCTGGCGTCGAATTTATTGGCGGCACCGAGATGGAGGCGCCGCTGCCTGATGGAGCGCCTTTATGATCGGTGATCTGGATATCAGCGGGGTGTTCCTGCCCACGCTACTGGTGCTGATGGGCATTACGTACGTGTTGTTTCTGGTGGTGCACGGGCTGTTGACGCGCATGCACTTCTATCGCCTGGTCTGGCACCGGGCATTGTTCAATGTGGGGCTCTACGCGCTGTTGCTGGGCGCGGTGGACTCACTCAGTCGATACCTGATGACATGAAAAAACCTTTTTTGACCATCGGCCGTGTAGTCCTGACGCTGCTGATCGTGAGCTTCGCGGTCGTCGTTGTGTGGCGCATGGTCATGTACTACATGTTTGCGCCCTGGACCCGCGACGGGCACATCCGTGCCGACATCGTGCAGATCGCCCCGGACGTGTCCGGGCTGATCCAGCGCGTGGACGTGCGCGACAACCAGTTGGTGACCAAGGGCCAGGTGCTGTTTGCCGTCGACCAGGACCGCTTCAAGCTGGCCCTGCGCCAAGCCCAGGCCGCCGTGGCCGACCGCCAGGAAACCCTGGCCCAGGCCCAGCGCGAGTACAAGCGTAACCGTGGCCTCGGCAACCTGGTGCCCAGCGAGCAACTGGAAGAAAGCCAGTCCCGCGTGGCCCGTGCCCAGTCGGCCCTGGCTGAAGCGCAAGTGACGGTGGATTCGGCCCAACTGAACCTGGATCGCTCAGTAATCCGCAGCCCGGTGGACGGCTACGTCAACGACCGGGCGCCGCGTAACCAGGAATTCGTCACCGCCGGCCGGCCGGTCCTGTCAGTGGTGGACAGCAATTCCTTCCATATCGACGGCTATTTCGAAGAGACCAAACTCGACGGCATCCACGTCGGCATGGCGGTGGATATCCGCGTGATCGGTGATAACGCTCGCTTGCGCGGCCACGTGCAGAGCATCGTCGCCGGTATCGAAGATCGCGACCGCAGCAGCGGCTCCAACCTGTTGCCCAACGTCAACCCGGCGTTTAGCTGGGTGCGCCTGGCCCAGCGCATTCCGGTACGCATCGCCTTTGACGACGTGCCGGCGGACTTCCGCATGATCGCCGGGCGTACGGCCACGGTGTCGATCATTGGCGACAAGCCCAATGACGGAGCCACGCCATGAAGCAACTGTTGGCAACCGCCGCGTTGGGTTTGCTGCTGTCGGCCTGCCAAGTGGTAGGCCCGGACTACCAGTTGCCGGACAAGGCCGCGGTCAACCGTGGCGACCTGCAAGGGCAACTCGCGGGCGAGGGCTCTAACGTGGTGTCAGCACCGGTGCCGACCGACTGGTGGAAACTCTACAAAGACCCGCGCCTGGATGAGCTGGTGCGCCAGGCCATGGCGTCCAACACCGACTTGCGCGTGGCCGCTGCCAATTTGCAGCGCGCGAGGTTCCAGACCCAACAGGCTGAATCCGCCGGCGGCTGGAGCCTCGGCGCCAAGGCAGAGGCGCAGCGCCTGCAGGAGTCCGGCGAAGCATTTTTGCTGGCCGACAAAGTGCCGGTGGGTAACATCGGCAGCGTCGGCATTACCACCTCGTATCAATTCGATCTGTTCGGCACCTTGCAACGGGGCATCGAAAGCGCCCAGGCCAGCGCCGATGCCGCTCAGGCCGCTGCCGATATCGCGCGCATTACCCTAGTGGCCGATGTGGTGCGTTCCTACACCCAGGTGTGCGCGGCCAACGAAGAGCTGGCGATTGCCAACGAGTCCCTGGACTTGCAAGCCCAGAGCACCAAGCTGACCCAACGCCTGCGTGACGCCGGCCGTGGCGATGAAACCCAGGTCACCCGCTCGCAAACCCAGTACAAATCCCTTCGCGCCGACATGCCGCGCTACGAAGCTGCGCGCCAGGCCGGGCTGTTCCGCCTGTCGATGCTGCTGGCCAAGCCGTTGGACCAACTGCCGGCGGGCACCGGCAACTGCGCCGAGCTGCCGCACATTGCCCAGTTGTTGCCAGTGGGTGACGGCGCGGCGCTGCTCAAGCGGCGTCCCGATGTGCGCCAGGCCGAACGCCAATTGGCCGCTGCCACCGCACGTATCGGCGTGGCCACCGGCGCTCTGTACCCAGACATCGCCATCGGCGCCACCGTAGGCACCGTCGGCTTGCTCGACAACCTCGGCACGCCTGCGACCAACCGCTGGGGTTTTGGCCCGATGATCAGCTGGACCGTGCCGACCAACGGCGCCCGGGCCCGCGTCCACGAAGCCGAAGCTGCCACCCAGGGCGCCCTGGCGCATTTCGATGGGGTGGTGCTCAACGCCATTCGCGAAACCCAGACCGGTCTGGCGCAATACACCGCGCAACTGCAACGCCGTGATGCGTTGGCCGAAGCCGGCGAGTCGGCCAAGGAAGCGGCGGGGCAGACCCATCGCTTCTTCCAGGCCGGCCGCGCGTCGTTCCTGGCCGACCTGCAAGCCACCCGCACTTACACCGATGTGCGTGCGCAATTGGCGGCGGCGAATACCCAGGTCGCCATGAGCCAGATCGATCTGTTCCTGGCCCTGGGCGGCGGTTGGGAAAGCGGACGAACGCAAGCGTCACAGCCCGGCAAACCCTGAGCGGGTAGCTATGCTTTGTCAGGTGGGCCGCCGTGATGGCCTACCTGACACTGCTCGCGTTTGCTCATGGGGATTCCAATAATGAAAAACCCTTATGCTCCCGCTTTCTGGTGCGTGCTCCTCGCACTGGTGCTGTTATCGGCCGCGTATTTCTACGGCGTCATGCTCGCCCACCAGCTCGACAAGGCCATGGTCTTTCTCGACAGCGCCTGCCTGGTGATCGGCACCTTGTCCATCGGCGTGGTGGCCTGGGCCTCTTACCAAAATCAACGGATCAAGAAAAAACTTCTCGAACAAGGCAAGACCCGCGTGGCGATCTGGGACACCAAGGTCGCGCTCCGGCGTGTGGAAACCGTGTTCGATCGTTATTTCTGGGGCAGCTACTGGCAGCCGGGTCGCACCTTTCAGGAGGTCATGGGAGACCTCACCGGCACCCCCCTGGAAAAAAGCCTCGAAGTTCTGAAAAAACAGTGCGTGGCCCTCGATCAGCAGGTCGCCGATGGTAGGCATTGGCTTAACAATGCGCGTGAATTGTCTGACGTCGCGACGCAGATGGCCCGCGAACGCTACCAACTGGATTTCTGCGACCCCAAGGCCGATACCCCCGGCAACGCGGTGATACACCGCGAATTTGAGGTGTTGGTGTACACCTGGACCGCGCGGCTGAAGAGTTTCGATCACCAACTCGACGAGATCGAACTGGAATACTCGTGAACCAACTGCTCGCCTGAACCTCTGAGAAATCTGGGCCCTTCGCGGCCGCCAGTGCTAATCTTCCCCCGTTTTCGGCGGGCTTGAGCCAACCCCATCGGGGTTCAAGGAAGACAGCCCACTTCTCACAGGATTTGATCAGGTCACTTCATGAATAAGCCAGCAGTCGTTCTTTTGGGTTTTGTTGTCGCCGTAGGCGTCGTCAGTGCAGGCGGCGCCTGGTACACCGGTAAACAACTGGAGCCGGTGCTGCAAACCGCGATCCAGAACGCCAACAAGGAACTGCAGACCTCCATGGCCGGCGTCGATGGCACTGTGGCCCTGGAGCTGGTCTCCCTGGACCGTGGCGTGTTCAGCAGCACCGCCCATTACCGCTTGAAAGGCCAGGGTTCGGTCTTCGGCGAAGAAAACCCTAACCCGGAACTGCTGTTCGTCGACCATATCGAACACGGCCCGCTGCCGTTCTCGCGCCTGGTGACACTCAAGTGGCTGCCGGTCATGGCCACCAGTCACTACGAGCTGGAAAAGAACGCCACCACCGAGAAGTGGTTCGCCGCCGCCAAAGACGTATCGCCACTCAAAGGCGTAGCCAACATTGGTTACACCCGTTCGGTCAACGGCAATATCGAATTGCTGCCCCTGGAGTTCAAAGACGATACGTCTTCGGTGAGCTTCTCCGGCGCGAACATGAATTTCGACAGCACTGCCGAAGGCCAGAAGGTCAAGGCCGACGGCTTCATGAACAGCGTCAAGGTCGCCGCGGTAGACGCCAAGGGCGAGCACTTCGAAGCTGAGCTGTCTGGGCTGACCATCGCCAGCAACCTGGAAAAATCCACCTTCGGCTTCTACACCGGGCAAAACACCGTTGAGCTGACCGACAGCAAGTTCACCTTCGGCCCGCAGAAAGCCGTGCTGACCGTCAAAGGCTTCGAGCAGAAAGACTCCAGCGAAACCAAGGACAACAACCTGGCCGGCCGTGTCGACTACAAGATCGACGAGATCGGCTACCAGGGTAAACCTGTAGGTTCGGCGGCCTTGGCCGTGAGCATGAAGAATGTCGACATCCCGGCCATGCTGGTGCTGACCAAGCTGTACCAGGACAAGATGCAACCGGTGCAAGCCGCCGCCGCAGCCAACCAGCCGGCCCCCGAGCTGCAACTGACTGAAGCCGAGCAAGCCCTGGCTGAAGCCAACGTCAATCAGGTCCTGGCTGCCAAGCCGCAAGTGGCTGTGGAAAACCTGTCGCTGAAAACCACCCACGGTGAAAGCAAGTTCAGCCTGCTGGTAGACCTGGCTAAACCGGTGTCCATGGAGCTGCCGCCAGTTGAGCTGGGCAAGCAGATGATTGCGCTGCTGGATGCCAATCTGACCCTTTCCAAGCCGATGATCGCTGACGTTTCCGCACTGCAAGCCCAACTCGGTGGCGTGACCGACCCGAAAGCCATCGAGCAGCAATCCCAGATGGCCGCCGAGATGGTCAGCGGCATGGCGGTTGGCACGCAGTTGGCAACTTTGGTCGGTAGCGACGTGGTCTCCAAGCTGCACTACGCCAACAATGAAGTGACGTTCAACGGCCAGAAGATGACCGTCGAGCAGTTCATTGGTTTTGTAATGGCCAAAGTCGGTGCGGTCAGCGGCGCACAGTAACGCCTCAACACCCAGCCTCTTCGTGAGGCTGCTTGAAATGCAGTCAAAATGTGGGAGCGGGCTTGCCCGCGAATGCAGTGGATCAGTCACTACTGCGTATTCGCGAGCAAGCCCGCTCCCACATTTGTTTTGTGCAGGCCCGACTCAGCGGCTACCCATCAATTCTGAACAATTGTTCTGAATTGGTCTTCTTCCTACGTTCCTAAGAGATAGTTCACACAGGAAAGCTAGGCCGGGTCATTAGACGCCGGCACCCTGTAGCATGTCGCTCAGGATCACCTATCGTTACAGCTTTCCGTGTGTAAGGAAGCTCACGATATGTTGCGAAACCTACCACTCAGTGCATCAGGCCGGTTGCGACTGCTCATCGGGGCAGCTTTATGCAGCCAGCTGTTGATGCCTACTTTCGCCATGGCCGATCCGGCCTATGACGCGCTGATTATCCAGGCGCGCAACGGCAACTTCACACCCGCCCTTACGCAATTGCGTCAGCTGTCTGCCGAGCGCCAGACGCCAGGCCAGGTCAGCGATCATGTGGTGATCGCCGGTTGGGCCGGGCAGGACGCCGAAGTGCTGAAGGTGTACGAAGCTGAGGGTAAACATCGCAACCTCAGTACCCAAGCGCTCGCCACCGTGGCGCGCACCTATCGCAATCAAAAGCAGTGGCCCCAGGCTGAGGCGACCTATCGCCAGGCGCTGCTGCGTGAACCAAATAACGTCGACCTGCAACTGGGCCTGGCCCTGACCCAGGCTGACGGCGGCAAAGCCAATGAAGCCGTGCAACGCACCCGCGCGCTGGTGGCCGCCAAGCCAGACGACCCCAACCGGCGCATGGCCCTGGGGTATGCGCTGACCCGCGCCGGCTTGAACTACGACGCGCTGTTTGAATTCGATCAGGCGTTTATCCGTGCTGGCGACAAGCCTGAAGTCGCCCGCGAATACATCGTCGCCCTGCAAAAGGCTCGCTTGCCGGAAGCCGCTTTGCGCCTGTCGGCCCAGCGTCCGGGCCTGCTGGACCCGGTGACCCAGCGCCGCCTCGAAGGTGACCTCGCCGCCGAACGGGTGCGCATGGCCGAGTTCGCCACGCGCAGCGAAAAAGAACGCTATGTGATTGCCGACCGCGCCCTGGCGGACTACGACAAACTGCTCGCTCGCTGGACCCCGGACGCCACCGCCCATGACGATGTGGTGCGCTGGCGCATCGACCGCCTGGGTGCACTCAAGGCGCGTGCACGTACCGCCGAGGTGATCCGCGAGTACGAAATCCTTAAGGCCGAAGGCGTGCAATTGCCGACCTACGCCGTGCGTTGGGTGGCCGCGTCCTACCTCGACCAGCGCCAGCCGGAAAAAGCCGAGCCGCTGTATCGCCAGGCGCTGAGCGCCACCGACGCGGAGCCCGATGATCGGGTCGAAGACACCACCGCGCTGTTCTACGCGTTGCAGGAAAGCGACAAAGGCGAGGATGCCAACGAGGTCGCCAAAGGACTCGCCAACAGCCAGAACCCTCGGGTCGAACTCAAGGGCTTGCCCATCGGCAACCCCAACGACGCGTGGATGGACGCCCAGCAACTGTCGGCCCAGGCCGGCGTATACGGTGGCGACCTGCCGGGCAGCGAAGCCGGTTTGGAAGCGTTGGTAGCAAAAGCACCGGGCAACGTCGGCCTGCGTCTGGCCCAGGCTGACATGTACCGCGCCCGCGATCTGCCCCGGCGCGCCGAAGGCATTCTCAAGGAAACCGAAGCCCAGGCCCCGCGCGACATCGGCCTGGAAGTGAGCCAGGCCTACACCGCCATGGACCTGCAGGAGTGGCGCCAGCTCGACGTGCTCACCGACGACGTGGTTGCGCGCAACCCGGATAACCGTCAGGTGCAGCGCCTCAGCCGCCTGCGCGATGTGCATGACATGGCCGAGCTGCGCGTCGAGGCCTACACGGGTAAAAGCTTCGGCGGCGGTAACGACAGCGAAGCGGGTGCGGTGTCGGGGAGCCGTGACTGGGGCATCGAAAGCCGTCTCTACACGCCGCCTATCGACGAAGACTGGCGCCTGTTTGCCGGTGCCGGCTATGCCCGCGCAGATTTCGAAGAGGGTACCGGCCAGCATCGTTGGCAGGTTGTCGGCGTGGAGCGGCGCACCCGTGACATGACCATCGAAGCCGAGGTCTCCAACCATTCCTACGGCGATGGCTCCAAACAAGGCGCCGCGATCTCGATTGCGCGCGACATCAACGACAACTGGCAATACGGCGGCAGCCTCGGCTACCTGCTGAGCACCACGCCGTTGCGCGCGCTGAATGATGGCATCACCGCCAACGGCGGCAGCGGTTTTATTCGCTGGCGCGCCAACGAAAGCCGCGAGTGGAAACTGACCCTCAGCCCGTCCCACTTCAGCGACGGCAACGACCGCTTCGAAGCCTTGCTCAGCGGCCGCGAAGGCCTCTACAGCTCGCCGCGAGTGCAAGTGGACCTGGGCCTGGAAGTCGGTGCCAGCCGCAACAGCAAGGAAGACACGGTGTACTTCAATCCGAAGTCGGATTTGACCGTGCTGCCCGTCATCAACATCAACCATGTGCTCTATCACCGCTACGAGACCCAGTGGAGTCAGCAGTTCCAGGTCGGTGCGGGTACCTATAGCCAGCGCGATTACTCCACCGGCGGCATGGCGTTGATCGGCTACGGCCAACGCTATCGCTGGAACGATGTACTCGACGCTGGCGCCAACCTGAGCCTGATCAGCCGACCTTACGACGGTGATCGCGAACGCGATCTGCGCCTGCTCGTCGACCTCACTTACCGTTTCTAAAAGAGCCTGACCATGACCTTCCTCAGCCGTTGCTTGTTGGTTCTGGGCGTATTGCTGGCCAGTGCCTGCGCCCAGCAACCCGCACCTTTCACTCCACCCGCCGAGCGGCCGACACCGCTCAACGAACAGGCGTGGCCGAAAAACCACTTCCTGGGCATTGCCTACCACGATGTGTCGGATCGTGATCCTGACCAGGCCGTGGTGGCGGTGCGTACCGAGCGTTTGATCGAGCAGTTGGCTTGGTTGCGCGAGAACGGCTACCAGGCGGTCAGCGTTGACCAGATCCTGGCCGCCCGCCATGGCGGCCCGGCATTGCCGCCCAAAGCAATCATGCTCAGCTTCGACGACGGCTATTCGAGCTTCTACACCCGCGTGCTGCCGATTCTGCGCGCCTACCACTGGCCGGCGTTGCTGGCGCCGGTGGGCAGCTGGATCGACACACCGCTCAACCAGCCGGTGGATTTTGCCGGTTCACCCCGGCCGCGTGGTGAGTTCCTGACCTGGCAGCAGATTCGCGAAGTGTCCCAGTCCGGCCTGGTGGAAATCGCCGCGCACACCGATGCCAATCACAAAGGCATCCTGGCCAACCCCCAGGGCAACCTGGAGCCAGCTGCGACTTCCCTGCGTTATGACCCGGCCACCGGTCGTTATGAAAGCCAGGCCCAGTTCGATGCGCGGTTGCGTGCGGATGTGGTCGCGATCTCCAACAAGATCCAAACCGTGACCGGCAAGAAACCACGGGTCTGGGTATGGCCGTATGGCGCCGCCAAAGGCACCTCGCTGGCCATCGTTGGTGAGCAGGGCTACCAAATGGCCCTGACCTTGGAAGATGGCCTCGACAGCTCCGATGACCTGATGAACAGCCCGCGCTTTCTGGTGGCCTCCGACCCGGACGGCGAGCATTTCGCCAACAGCATCGTCGCCGTGCAAACCCCGGCACCGCTGCGGGTGTTGCATGTGGACCTGGATAACGTCTACGACCCGGACCCGGCCCAACAGGCGCGCAACCTCGACCAGTTGGTGCAGCGCGTGGTGGACATGGGCGCCGGCACGGTGTTCCTGCAAGCCTTCGCCGACCCCAAGGGTGACGGCCTGGTCCGCTCGCTGTACTTCCCCAACCGCCACCTGCCAGTGCGCGCCGACCTGTTCAACCGTGTCGCCTGGCAACTGCACACCCGTGCCCATGCCAGCGTGTATGCCTGGATGCCAGTGCTGAGTTTCGCCCTTGATCCCAAGCTGCCGCGTGTGACGCGCTGGGACCCGGAAACCGGCAAAGTGGGCATCGACCCGGATCAATACAAACGCCTGTCGCCGTTCGACCCGCAAGTGCGCAAAATCATTGGCGAGATCTATGAAGACCTGGCGCGCAACAGTGCCATCGACGGTGTGCTGTACCACGACGATGCGGTGTTCTCGGACTTCGAAGACGCCAGCCCCGCCGCGCTCAAGGCCTATGCTGCCAACGGCCTGCCGGGCAGCATCGAGGCACTGCGCGCCGACCCTGCGGTGATGCAGCGCTGGACGCGCTTCAAGAGCCGCTACCTGATCGACTTCACCAAGGAGCTGACCGCCAAGGTCCGCGCTATCTCTGGGCCGCAGGTGCTGACCGCGCGCAACATCTTCGCGCAGCCGATGCTCAACCCAGAAAGCGAAGCCTGGTTCGCGCAGAACCTCGACGATTTCCTCCAGACCTACGACTGGACCGCGCCCATGGCCATGCCGCTGATGGAAGGGGAGACGCTGAAGAACTCCAACGCCTGGCTGGAGAAACTGGTGGCGACGGTCAAAGCCCGCCCCGGTGCGATGCAGCGAACGGTATTCGAACTGCAAGCCAAAGACTGGCGCACCCCAGCAGCCCCCGACCTGTCCGCCGAGCAAATGGCTGAATGGATGGGTGTACTCAAGCGCCAGGGTGTCACGAGTTTTGGCTACTACCCGGACAATTTCCTGGAAAACTCCCCGGACCTGAAGACTGTGTGTCCGGCCCTTTCCAACCAATGGAACCCTTGACCATGTTCGACAGAATCCTGGCTTTATTCGTGCTGGCACTGGTATTAGGCGTGCCCCTGGGACTGATCTTCCTGGTCACCGGGCAGTTCCTGATGGACTTTGTGTTTTTCTACCCGCTGTTCATGTCGGCGCTGTGGATCTCCGGCGGCTTGTACTTCTGGCTGCACTGGGAGCGCCACTGGCCCTGGGAAGAAGACACCCCGGCGCCGACCCTGGCCGGCAACCCGCTGATCTCGATCATCATCCCTTGCTACAACGAGGGTGATAACGCCGCCGACACCATTCATGCGGCCCTCGGTCAGATGTACCCGAACATCGAAGTGATCGCGGTCAACGACGGTTCCAAAGACAACACCGCCGCAGTGCTCGACGCCCTGGCGCTGGAGCATCCACGCCTGCGGGTGCTGCACCTGGCGCAGAACCAGGGCAAGGCCGTGGCCTTGCGCATGGGTGCCGTGGCGGCGCGCAGTGAATACCTGGTGTGCATCGACGGTGATGCATTGCTCGATAAAAACGCGGCGGCTTATATGGTCGCGCCGATGCTCGACAACCCGCGCCTGGGTGCCGTGACCGGCAACCCTCGTATCCGCACACGCTCGACCTTGATCGGCCGCGTGCAGGTGGGCGAGTTCTCGTCGATCATTGGCTTGATCAAGCGCACGCAACGAGTGTTTGGTCGGATCTTCACCGTGTCGGGTGTGGTGGTGGCGTTTCGTAAAAAGGCGCTGGACCGCATCGACTACTGGTCCACCGACATGATCACCGAGGACATCGACGTCAGTTGGAAGCTGCAACTCGACCACTGGAGCATCTTCTACGAGCCCCGCGCGCTGTGCTGGATTCTGATGCCCGAAACCGTCGGCGGCCTGTGGAAACAACGGCTGCGCTGGGCCCAGGGTGGCGCCGAAGTACTGTTCAAAAACATCCGTGGCATCTGGCAATGGCGTCACCGCTACCTGTGGCCGCTGTTGTTCGAATACTGCCTGTCCACCGGTTGGGCGTTCACCTTCATGCTGTCGGTCATCTTTTGGGGCGTGGGCAAATTCACGCCGCTGCCCCAGGCGATCGCGGTGGACTCACTGATGCCGCCCGCGTTTACCGGCCTGGTGTTGGCGATGGTATGCCTGCTGCAATTTGCCGTGAGCATCCTGATCGACCGCCGCTACGAGAAAGACCTGTGGAAAACCCTGTTCTGGACCGTGTGGTACCCGATGGTGTTCTGGCTGGTCAGTCTGTTCACCACCCTGGTGAGTTTCCCCAAGGTGCTGTTCAACCAGCACCAGAAGCGCGCGCGCTGGGTCAGCCCGGACCGTGGCATCAAACCTGTTGAAGAGGAGGCGTGATCATGAAACTGGTCAGAACTCGCCAAAGTACCGTCATGTGGATCATCGACGTGGTGTTGACCCTGATGGCCTGGGCCGGATTGGTTTGGCTGCTGGCGCGAGGGATTACCTCGATGCTGGATACCCACGGCGGCCCGCGCATTGACGCACCGATTTTTGCGGCGCTCAACACCTTGCAGATCTACCTCTGGATCGCATTGTTCAACGCCGTGATCCTGGTCAGTTGGGCACGCTACCAGCAGCGCAAAGGGCGCAAGTTCGCCCAGCGTCGCGCCCAGGCCAAGGCCCTCAGCGACAAGAGCCTGAGCGAAAGCTTCAGCCTGGCAGAAGGCGACCTGGAGCAACTGCGCCGGCCAGGCGTGCTGGTGATTCATAACGACGAAGAGGGCGGCGTGTCGGAAGTGAAATCCCATGTCTCTCGTGACGTGGAGAAACCTGGATTGACCTTGGTACCTGGCGCTGTCCAGAACAAAGACGCCAGCTAGTGCGCTAAACAACGCCTAAAGGCCGACCCATAACTCTGAAGTGAACGGACTTGCCCCGCGCTGGGCTGCGAAGCCGCCCCAAAACCTGCCACCGCCGTTTTACTGAGTAAACGCGCCGGTCTTAATGGGGCTGCTTCGCAGCCCGGCGCGGGGCAAGCCCGCTCACCACAGAGTCGTGTGGCAGCCTTTAATATTTGCGTCTATATCCATGCCCCGGTAGTGGTGGGTCAGTTACAGATTTATTAGCTGACGCTCCCTCATCGGCGGCTGTTTCATCCTGCCAATAGTGATTATTGCGATCCAGTTCCCAGGCCCACCCCGCGAACTTTTCTGCATTTCCCATTACTAATTTACTGCGCAATAACTTGGCGGCCAACTAGTGGCAGCTTCTAAGTTCTCCGACGAATCGATATCAAAACAGCTGCCGCCTGTCGGATTAATAGATTCGGTCTCAGGTCGCCAAACTTTTTGATAATTATTTATTGTTATCAATTAATGTGTTGGGGCTTCAAGTAGCGCGAATGTCCAACTAGCTCGGATTCTTTGGTTGGTCAAAGTTTGATGTTAGTTTCCCTGCCCTTGAAATAGGGGTCAGACCACGGTTACATTAATAGTGGTCTGATCCCTGTGGTTTTCCCATTGCCCTGCTAGTTGACAGGGAACCACGAATTTATCAAATAAATCAGGAAGTCACGGTGATGATCCAATGGCCTCGCTTGCTTAGATTCAAACAGGATGATGTCCTTGATATACCCGAGGGCTCCCGTTCACTCATTGATGAGGGTGTCTACAGCATTTCAGACACTCAATACTGTCTGGCCGATGTGATTAATGAGAACGGACAGGACACGCTGAGGGTGCTCTCGTTTTACTGGGCTGCCAGTCAGGGTGCGTTTCGGCGAGCCTGTTTCAGAGAAGTTGAAAGTGATGATATGGCTCTCGGTTATCCACCAGAAGTGCTAATACCTGAGCGGGCAGGGGCGACCTATAGTCAAATAAAACAAGCATTGACGGCGATGGGTGACGTCATGGAGCATGCTTCTTATCGAATAATGTCTGATGGCGCCTTTATTCATAAAAGCTTGGAGAGCGCCTCAGTGGTGTATCATTTTCGGTCGCTAGACTCGCTGGATGATGAGTTGCCTTATGCAATTGTATGGAAGTGTCGTCGTACTTAGCGTCTCTGCATAAAGTTGAAAGGAGACAGCGTATTTACATAGCAAGGAGTGGCCATGAGAAAAAATGAACCCTGGTGGGTAGCCGTTTATCTGCCTTGCGCCTCGGCGTTAGCGCTAGTGTCTATGTGTGCATTTTTTCAGATAGCGGGTTATTGGCTGAGTGGTGGTGAGGATATTATTAGCCTCTTGGAGGCGCATGTATTTTTCTATCTGCAAATGGCCGTGGCTGGATTTGCTTTAGGTTTCGTGCTTTGGTTTTTTAATGTCCGTTAGTGTTCCTGTAATAGAAGAGACCTCTTGGTTAGGGTGTAACTCTGATCGGTGAGCTATTAAGTGAAACTGCTTTTTTAATTTAAACTAGTGTGTCGCTATAACGTGCAGGACGACTGGCCTCGACAACCCGGATAATCGGCGCGCTGAGTTATTTTCTCTCTTCAAGGATGATCAATGAATCCCCGTATTCCGACACCACTGGCGCGCACGTTGAGTATCGGCTGTCGAGTCGCGCAGGGGTTGTGCCTGCTGGTAATGGCCGTCAGTGCCACTGCGTTCATGCTGGTCTGGGTCTACTTCGATAGGCGTGCGTCAATGTTGGGCTCGGCGGCGGCCGGTGTTTTGTGGTGCGCCATCGGGCTGTTGTTCGCGTTTGTGTTTGAGCAGCCTCGCACGCCGCGGGCAACGCTGCGATTTATGGTCAGTCGGATTGCTGGGGTGGTGGTGCTCGCAGCAGCGGCCGCCTATTTGGTCGGCACGCTTTGGATTGAGCCTGAGCGCGCATTGCTGGACGCTAATACCATCATGATCCAGCCCGGCAATCTGGCCCAGGTGCTCAGCCTCGCGGACCGTTTTGATGGCGGTAAATCCTGTGGCTGACAATCAACAAACAAGGACATTTCAGATGCTGTACAGAGCTTTTATCCTCCTTTGCCTGACGGCGCTCGCGGGCTGCCAGGGCCTGCCTTACCGGGGTGCGGAAGATCAGGCGCGGATCCGTGCCGACCTGGCGCTGGAGGCGACGCCCGCTGAGTTCACAAGGTTGCGCTGGGCTTATACCAACTACGGCGTTCAGGAGGGCGGCCAGACAAAGGATGCAATCGCCGTGGTGCAACCTGGGCTGGTGACGCTGGTGGGGTATGAGAGTGGGCGTTATGTTCGCCAGGCCAGTTTTCCCGCTGCCGTTGTGGACTGTGCCTACATCTTCGAAAGCCAGACCAGTGATCGGCCGATCTGGCTGTTGCAGAAAGACCGCATCGTGTTTCTTACCGTCAGCGACTTTCGTGGCAACGGCGATGTGCTCAAGCGCACGCAACTGGTCAAGGCGCTGGCCGCCAGCGGTTTCAGCCTGCACAGTGATGCTCAGGGACCTGCCTACCGACCGACGGGGAAGTCGGAACGCCTGTTGGTGCTCAACTCAATCGTCGGCAAGCATATGGAAGAGGTCGCTGAGAACCGGGCCTACAACGTGTGTCGTGGGCAATGATGGGATGGGCGGCACCACGGCCGCCTGATTTAACTCAGGCCGGGTTGGCATTGAGCCTGGACTGATCGCATCCAACCGATCAAAGCCGTTGCGCAGCAGAATCGCCAGCAGATGGGCGGTTCACTCAATCGTCGCCAAACCCGGTGGCCATTTGGACGACGGCCGGACGATAAGCCCCCGCCCAGTGGAATCCCGCTCCCCGCAAACACCGCCGCATTGTGATCGACTACACAACTTTCCGACACAATCCTGAACCTTTTCGTACATTTGAAGGTCTTTACCGCGCCCACCCGCACGCGGTCGGGCTGCATGGACTGCAGCGTTTTCAAAAACATTAAGGATTGATGTGAGCCTTTTTCCCCCTATTCCCTTCTTCGCCACTGCCTTGTGCGGTGCGAATGGCTGCGCGCGCGTATTACGCAAACGTGCCGAGGGCATGCCTCTGGATCCGTTGATCCCTCACTCGATACACCTACTGCCGCCGGGCCTGTTGGCGGCTTTGACCTGTAGTTCATGGAGTTTGAAATGAAGCGTAAGCAGTTCCAGAAAAGTCTGTTGGCAATCATGGTCGGCGCCATCAGCACGCAAGTGCTCGCGGTGGAAGTGGACCTTGGCGCGGGCAAGACCCAGTTTGTCAGCGAGACCTACAACGAGTCGCTGATCCTCACCGGGCAAACCACCCAAGTGACCACACCGACCAGTGCGCCCCCAGCCGGGCTGGGTGTCGCCGATACCCATATCCAGGGTTCGTTGATCAACCGCGCTGACATCACGCTGAATGCCGACGGCTACACCGTGCGGGGCTTTGCTCTGGACCCGATGTACTGGACTGGCCCGCCCAACCTCAACCCGGGCTCTGTCACCGGTGACGTGGTGCAGGCCGGTAACATCCTGATGAACAACGGTGGCGACGAAGGCCTGGAAATCGGCAAGACCAACATTGGCGGCAGCGTGATCAACTCCGGCACGATCATTTCGACGGCACCGTCGGCGCCTGCACCGCCGCCGTTCTATATCGGTGGGGGCGAGGGCATTTACCTGCACGGCACCACCATCGGCGGCGATGTGTCCAACACTGGTCTGATCGACATGGCCGGCGAAGGCGCGATCGGTATCGTGCTGGATCGCGACAACTTCACCCCCACCACCATCGGCGGCAAGATCCTCAACTCCGGCACTATCAAGGCCACGGGTGAAGGCGCTTGGGGCATCGAAGTGGAAACGGATACCAGCCCGCTGCGTATCGAAAACAGCGGTTTGATTTCTGCCAACGGCAATGACGCCAAAGGCATATTTTTTTATAACGGCACCATCGATTACATCCTCAACACCGGCACGCTTGAGGCCAAGGGCACCAATGCCAATGCCTTTGAGTTCCTGGAGGCCACCTTCGCCCAGAACAGCGCGAGTGGTTCGCGCGGCATCGTCAACCGTGGCACGGTCATCGCCGATGGCACGGCGATTCTGGTCGGCCCCGATCAAACGTCATCGTTCGAGATCAACCAGCAAGCCGGCGAAATCCGCAGCAACGCCGGCACGGCCATCGATGCGCGCAACCTGGCAACCCTGAACTGGACCGGTGGCGACATCATTGGCGATGTACTCAACCTGAGCGCGGTGAATATCGACGGCCAGGCTGGGTTTACCGGCAACCGCATCATCGCACCGGTGTCGGTCAACTCAGGGTCGCTGAACCTGTCGGCGCCCGGCACCGCCATCACCGGCAACCTCAACGTCGCCAGCGGCGCGGGCATCGATATGCATCTGTCCGACAGCGTCGTGCCGACCACGCCGTACCTGACCGTCAACGGTGCCGCCAATTTCGCCCAGGCGTCGAAGCTGACTGTGAGCGCTAACCCTGGCGACTTCGCCAGCACCAACGACGGCACGCAATACACCCTGTTGCAAGCCACCAGCGTGCAAGACAACGGCCTGTCCGTGGGCAGCTCTTCTGCGTTGCTGAATGTGCTCAGCTACTCGTCCGATGCGCAGACGGTCAAGGCCGTGGTAGCGGTCAAGGCTGACCAGCAAGTTGAGACAGACCTCTCCGGCGTGGGCGCGAGCCGTGCGTCGGCAACGGCGGTCAATACCTTCAAGAACGGTGTCCTGAGCCGTCTCAGCGCAGACGATGCAGTCTTCCAGGCGCTGGCCAACGCCGGCACCGCCGACCAACTGGCTCGGGTTGGTGACCAGCTCGCGCCGGACGTCAACCGTGGCGCGTTGGACATCGCCTTGTCCGGGCAGACCGTGGTCAACGGCGCGATCTTCAACCGCCTCACCGAGCAGCGTGAAGCCAAAAAAGCCGGCGGTGTGTGGGTGCAGGGCCTAAGCAGCAACATGGATCAGGACGGTCGCGGCGGCAACAACGGCTACTCGGCCAACAGCAGCGGCATGGCGGTGGGTGTGGACAGTCGTGTGAGCGACACCACGACCCTGGGCGTGGCTTACAGCTACCTCAATTCGAATATCCATTCGGACCTGGGCAACAAGACCGACGTCGAGGGGCACGCACTGTCGCTGTATGGCAACTGGTCGCTGCAAGACTGGTTTGTCGATGGCAGCCTCAGCTACGGCCACAACGAAAACGACAGCAAGCGCCATATCGCCGGTACCACGGCCAAGGGCAGCTACGACAGCAATGTGTTGTCGGCCAGTGTGATCGGTGGCTACAGCTTCAAGCCGTCGCAAGCGGTGGTGATCGAGCCACGGGTGGCTGCGCGTTATTCCAACGTGCGCATGGATGGCTACGACGAGAAAGGCTCCTCGGCCGCACTGAGCACGCGTTCGCAGCGTTATGAAGTGGGTGAGTTGGGCGCCGGTGTGCGTCTGGCGGGCAACCTCCCGATGGGCGCTGGTAGCCTGCAACCGGAAGCGACCTTGATGGCCTATCACGACCTGATGGGTGATCGCGTGGCGCAAACCTCCAGCTTCGTGGCTGGTGGTTCAGCGTTTACCGTGACCGGTGCGTCGGTAGCGCGTGACAGCTATGAGGCCAGTGTTGGCGTTAACTATCAGGTGTCGGACTTCAGCGTGGGCGCCAGCTATACGCGCCAGGCGCGCAGTGGTTTTGATGCTGACGGCGTAATGCTCAAAGCACGCTACGCGTTCTAAGCAACCGCCTGGCCGTAATACTGATTTGTGGTGAGGCTGTTCACCACAGATCAGCCCTGCTTGGGTTGTGATCAGAGCAACTTGCGCTGCACCGGTTAGCAGGTTGCAACACCGATCTGTGGTGAGCGGGCTTGCCCCGCGCTGGGCTGCGAAGCGGCCCCACGGCCAGACAATGCGTTCTGTCTGAAAGGGTGCGGTGTTTGTACCAGGGGCTGCTTCGCAGCCCAGCGCGGGGCAAGCCCGCTCACCACAAAAAAGCCCCAGCTCACCAGAAAAAAGCTTCTGTTCATCACATAACAAGTCCCACTGGGCCTGTTTCAGTGGGGTGAGGTCAGAGCAACTTGCGCTGCACCGGTTAGCAGCCTGCAACACCGATCTGTGGTGAGCGGGCTTGCCCCGCGCTGGGCTGCGCAGCGGCCCCACGGCCAGACAATGCGTTCTGTCTGAAAGGACGCAGTGTTTGTACCAGGGGCTGCTTCGCAGCCCAGCGCGGGGCAAGCCCGCTCACCACAAAAATGCCCCAGCTCACTACAAAAAAGCCCCTGATCACCACAAAAAAGCTTCTGTTCATCACATAACAAGTCCCACTGGGCCTGCTTCAGTGGGGTGAGGTCAGAGCAACTTGCGCTGCACCGCTTCATCCAGCGTACTGCGCGTCAGCGCTTCCACGACTTCGCGCGTGTCGGCCTGGAATGGGATGCCTACGATCAGCACCAGATGCATCCAGGTGCGCACCGATTCGCTCTTTTTGACCCGACCCAGTTCCTTGCCATCCTTGTCTTTGAACACCGTCTCCAAGGTGAAAATATTCTTCGCCGTGGACGGAATGATGAAGAACGTAAAGCCAGTGATGAACGCCGACACCGGGCTGTACTCTTCGTTGTTATGCAGTGTGGCATCCACGTAGATATCCGAGTCGACCTTGTCGGTGCTCACCCGCGTAAAACGGTTGGACTCGCGAAAGGAATCGGCCACGGCCTTTTCCCACAGCACCACCGGGGCGCCGACCGCAGCGTTGCCCGGGCCGCCGTTGACGTGGTTTTGCGCTGTGGTGTGTACGTACGCCGTGGGTTTTTGCGCCGGGGTGTTAGCGGTTGGCGGCCAGGGTTGCACGGCTGGCAGTTCGTGCTGTGAATACGACACGCAACCGGTCAACAACACGGCGGCCAGTACCAGGCTGTGTTTCATCAATCCTTTCATGCTTCGCTCCTTGAAATTATGGCTTGGCCAAGTTGGCAGTGGCGGTATCGAGCAGTTGCCCGACCAGTTTGGTCAGCTGTTGGCCGCCCATCGAAGGTGCCCAATATTGGCCGCTGTAAAGCCCGACGTTATGTTCGAATTTGATCGAATCCTTGGCCTTGGCCAGCTCTTTACCGTTGCGGTCGACGATCACCAGGTCGCCGGCCACCTCGAAGCTGTCGACGTAGATCGGGCCGTTGACCCAGATCCAGATGGTCAGCGTCAGCAGCGCGCCGGGTACGTACGCCGGGTGCGGGCTGCGATGGCCTTTGAGAGAAGTCATGTTGAATTTGAGCGTTACGTCTTGCTCTCCCAGGCGTACCGGATACTCGGTGACCTGCTTGAAGTAACCCGCAGTGCGCACGTACTGACTGATCTGGGCCGTCAGGGAACTGCTGATGGCAGCCTTGTTGGCCTCGTTAACGTCGGCAGCACTCACCGCCACATCAGCGATTTGCGCGCTGCGTGGACTGCTGACAGCTACCGGGTGGAGCGGGGCGGCGATAGGGCCGGTGACGGTGTAGGAAACGCAGCCGGTCATCGACAGCGTCGCGATCAGGGCCGTAGCCCGAAGGAAAACTTTAAACACGCAATATCCCTATTAATAAACAAACACAAAACAGTGTCTCGACAGGATGTTACACAACTTGAGGAATGTGCGGCGGCGCACGCAGGCGACCAAAAGCACTTGAGAAGCCCTCTCAACCCCGTAAAATGCCGCGATTGTTTAAAGCACGATACTTTTCAGGGAAGAAGTCATACATGCGCGTGTTCGCCATTTTCATTGCTGCCTGCCTGATGGCGGGCTGCGCCTCCAAGCCGGAGTACTACATCTCCCCGGCGCCGGTTACCATTCCCAAGAACGCCACTTACTGGCTCGACACGTTTGATGTTGAGGTCGTGGGCAAGAACGAGCGTTTTTTGCCGGATGACAAGGTTCGCCAACAACTCGGCGTCGATCTGGTCGACCGTCTGCTCAGCGCCAAGCGTTATGCGCCGAGCAAAGAAAAGGCCGATTACCTGCTGGATGTCAGCATTGTCTATACGCGCCATATCCCGGACTCAAAAGGCGGCCTCTCGACGTTGATCGTTGATGACAACACCATTCTGGCCGCTGTCGATTTCAGCTATCAGGTCAAGGTCAAGAAGGGCGCTGGCGAGGTGCTGCATTTTGCCAAGACGCGTAACAACCTTGTGCCTGCTGGCGTAATGGGCGAGGCGCAAAAATGGAGAACCATGGGCGGCATTATCACCAACTCCGGTAACTCCAGCGTCGAGCGTTTTTATACCGGCGTTTTGAGTCGCGACATCGTCGATGACCTGCGCGCCATTCCTTCTCGCTAACGCTGTCTACCCCCCGATTTATCACCCCAGGAGCACTACGTGAAAGCACTCTCCAAAATCCTGCTGTCAGGCCTCACCGCCGCAGCGCTGCTGACCGTGGCCGGTTGCGCCACCGAAAGCAACCGAGCCCTGCCGGTAGAGCAAGTCGCCAGTGCAAACGTCGCCTATTCCGGCGTGCGCGTGCCGATTGCTGTAGGTAAGTTCGACAACCGCTCCAGCTACATGCGCGGCATCTTCTCCGATGGCGTCGACCGCCTCGGCGGTCAGGCCAAGACCATCCTTATCACTCACCTGCAGCAAACCAATCGCTTCAGCGTGCTGGACCGCGACAACATGGGCGAAATCTCCCAGGAAGCTGCGATCAAAGGCACCGCGCAGAAGCTCAAGGGCGCTGACTATGTTGTAACGGGCGACGTGACCGAGTTCGGTCGTAAAGAAACCGGCGACCGCCAGTTGTTCGGCATCCTCGGCCGTGGCAAGACCCAAGTGGCTTACGCCAAAGTCGCGTTGAATATCGTCAACATCAACACGTCCGAAGTGGTGTATTCCACCCAGGGCGCCGGTGAATACGCGCTGTCCAACCGTGAAGTGGTCGGCTTCGGCGGCACCGCCAGCTACGACTCCACCCTCAATGGCAAGGTTCTGGACCTGGCCATGCGCGAAGCGATCAACCGCCTTGTCGACGGCATCAACGCCGGCGCCTGGAACCCGCGCAACTGATCAGCAACACCTCAAGGAGCAGTACACGGATGAGCAAGGCAGTGAAGTTGGCGCTGATGCTGACAGCAATCGCGGCGGTCGCCGGGTGCCACACGGCGCCCCAACCCCTGTATCAATGGGAAAGCTACCAGCCGCAGGTTTACGAGTACTTCAAGGGCGAGCCCAAGGAGGCGCAGGTCGAGGCACTGGAGCGCGATCTGCAAAAGATCAACGCCAGTGGTCGCAAGGCACCGCCGGGTTACCACGCGCACCTGGGCATGCTGTACCTGAGCATGGGCAAGGATGACCAGATGGTGCAGGAGTTCCGCACCGAGAAGGCACTGTTCCCCGAGTCCGCTGCTTACATGGACTTTCTGCTGAAAAACGCCAAGACCGGAGTGGCCACCAAATGAGCCTGTTGAAACTCACTGGCGCCCTGCTGGCCTTGGCTTTGCTCGGCGGTTGCGCGACGCCAAAGACCGTGGATTACACGGCGTATAAACAGGCTCGGCCGAAATCGATCCTGGTGCTGCCACCGATCAACGAATCGCCGGAAGTGCAGGCTTCGTACAGCTTGGTCTCGCAAGTGACCTACCCGCTGGCCGAAGCTGGTTACTACGTGTTGCCGATCGCTTTGGTGGACGAAACCTTCCGCCAGAACGGCCTGACCACCGCCAACGATATCCAAGGCCTGGCGCCGACCAAGCTGCATGACATCTTCGGCGCGGACGCGGCGCTGTACATCACCGTCAGCGAGTACGGCACCAAGTACATGCTGATCACCAGCGACACTGCCGTGACCGCCTCGGCCAAACTGGTGGACCTGCGCACCGGCACCACCCTGTGGACCGGCACCGCACGTGCGTCCAGCGAGGAAGGCAACAACAACGGCGGCGGCCTGGTGGGCATGTTGATTACGGCAGCGGTCAAGCAGGTGATCAACAGCTCCACCGATGCGGCGCACCCGATTGCCGGCATCACCAGTGCGCGATTGCTGTCGCCGGGTCAACGCGCCGGGATCCTGTACGGCCCGCGTAACCCGAAGTACGGCACGGACTGACCTCGATTCTGAACGCGCCTCAGATCAATGTGGGAGGGGGCTTGCCTCCGATGGCTTAGTGTCAATCACTGCATCGGGTGACTGACCCATCCCCATCGGGGGCAAGCCCCCTCCCACACTTGAACTGCAGTGTTTTCTGAATCAGGTTTAACCCGAACCACCCGCACCTTGCGTCTGACCTTGTGAACGGATTATTCACTCACGAGGCTCAGCCCATGTCCTACCCTCTGCTCTTCCTGCGTCCTGCTGCCCAAGGCTTTGCGGTTACCGTGCTGGTAGCGCTGGCCGGGTGTGGGCTGTCGTCTTCGCCTGAGCTGGCCCAACCGGCGGCCCCCGTCGCCGAGCTGCAAAGCGCGCCGGTCCAAGGCGCGTTGGTCAAACGCATGGCAATGCCCGCCCCAATGCGCATGCAGGAATCAGCAGCGATGGACTATCGCAGCGAACCCCGCGAGCAATACGCCAACCTGCCGGACAACCCGGTGCACCGCGTGGCCGAAACGCCGGTGTCCACCTTCAGCGTCGATGTCGACACGGGCAGCTACGCCAACGTACGACGCTTCCTCAACCAAGGCAGCCTGCCGCCCGAAGGCGCTGTGCGATTGGAGGAAATGGTCAACTACTTCCCCTACAGCTACGCACTCCCCACCGACGGCTCACCGTTTGGCGTGACCACCGAAGTTGCCGCCACCCCATGGAACCCGCGCACCCAACTGCTGCGCATCGGCATCAAGGCGTCCGACCGTGCCGTGGTGGAGCTCGCACCGGCCAACCTGGTGTTTCTGGTGGACGTGTCCGGCTCCATGGATCGCCGCGAAGGGTTGCCGCTGGTGCAAAGCACCCTGAAGTTGCTGGTGGACCAGTTGCGTGATCAGGACCGAGTTTCATTGGTGGTGTATGCCGGTGAATCCCGCGTGGTGCTCAAGCCAACATCGGGGCGCGACAAGGCCAAGATCCGCAATGCCATTGATCAACTCACCGCCGGCGGTTCCACGGCAGGCGCATCCGGCATCGAACTGGCCTACCAGATGGCCCGCGAAGGCTTTATCGACAAGGGCATCAACCGCATCCTGCTGGCCACTGACGGTGACTTCAACGTGGGCATCAGCGACTTCGACAGCCTCAAGCAGATGGCCGCCGAGCAGCGAAAAAGCGGTGTCTCACTGACCACCCTCGGCTTCGGAGTGGATAACTACAACGAACACCTGATGGAGCAACTGGCCGATGCGGGCGACGGCAACTACGCCTACATCGACACCCTGCGCGAAGCCCGCAAGGTGCTGGTGGACCAACTCAGTTCAACCCTGGCAGTGGTTGCGCGGGATGTGAAATTGCAGGTGGAATTCAACCCGGCCCAAGTCAGCGAATATCGCCTGCTGGGTTATGAAAACCGCGCCTTGAAGCGTGAGGATTTCAACAACGATAAGGTAGACGCCGGCGAGATCGGCGCAGGACATACCGTGACAGCGCTGTACGAAATTGTGCCGAAGGGCGAGAAGGGCTGGTTGGAGCCTTTGCGTTATGCCAGCGCGCCTGCGGCGGAAGGTAAGTCCAATGAACTCGCGATGGTGCGCGTGCGCTACAAGCCTGCGGCGGGCGGTGATAGCCGCTTGATCGAACGGCCCATCAGCAACGAAACCACTAAGGCCAGCGACGACCTGCGTTTCACGGCGGCGGTGGCCGCCTTCGCCCAACAGCTCAAGGGCGATGGCCGCTACACTGGCAACATGAGCTTGAAGGACACCGCCGCACTCGCCCGCTCGGCGCGAGGCGATGACCCGTTCGGCCTGAGAAATGAATTCGTGCAACTGGTGGAATTGGCCCAAAGCCTAAAACCCTGATCTTAACCACGACACGGATCAAATGTGGGAGGGGGCTTGCCCCCGATGGCGGTAGATCAATCAGTACATTTTTGACTGACCCACAGCTATCGGGGGCAAGCCCCTCCCACACTTGAACAGCGTTAACTTTACAAAAGGAGTTTGCCCCCTACATGGCTGTTCCCGATGATCCACCCAGCGACGAATCCCTGCTGGCCCGCTACCGCACCGGCGAGGCCGCCGCGTTCGAAGTCTTGTACGCGCGCCACCGCCAGGGCCTCTACCGCTTCCTCGTGTCCCTGAGCAACAAGGCCGAGCTGGCCGAGGAAATCTACCAGGAGACCTGGCTCAGCCTGATCCGCAGCAGCACCCAGCCACAAGGTCGGGCGAGCTTTCGTACATGGCTGTTCCAGATCGCCCGCAACCGCCTGATCGATTACTGGCGCAAGCACGGCATCCATAACCCGTTGCACGACAGCTACGACGAGCAACTGCACGCCCAGCCCGACGACAGCGCCGGTCCTGAGCAACAGCTAAGCCTGAGCCGCGACCAAGCGCGCCTCGACGCCGCCCTGCAAGCCTTGCCCGAAGACCAGCGCGAAGTCTTCCTGCTACGCCTGCACGGCGATTTGGACGTGCCGCAAATCGCCGCGCTCACCCACGCGCCGCTGGAAACCGTAAAAAGCCGCTTGCGCTACGCCCAGCAGAAATTGCGTCGTCTGCTGGCCGAGGAGGTACCTGTATGACTGACTCCCGACACACCCCTGACGACGAGCTGCTCCAGCACCTTCGTCAACACAGCCCCGGCGAACCGCCCGCGTCCCTCGACGCCTTCATCCTCAACACCGCCCGCCGCGAAGCCCCGGCGCCGCAACCGAGCTTGTGGCAACGCTGGCTGCACGCCTGCCAACGCCCGCGCTGGCAAATGGCATTCGCCACCGTGGCCGGCTTGGCGCTGATGATCGGCGTGGTCATGCGCTCACCGGTGCCGCAAGCCGAGATATCCACAGCGACCTTCTCCGCCTTGCACGAAGAAGCCGCCCGCCCTACGCCGCAAGCGTTGTCCGCCCCTGCACCGATGGCTCGCATCGCCGCCGCGCCCAAGGTTGAAAGTGCACCGGTTCAGGCTGAGATCGCCGGAGCGCTGGCAGATCAGTCCGCGGCAAAGCTGAGCAAGCGCGCGCCGCTCGCGCTGCCGTCATTGGAGGAGGAGTTGCAGGCGATTGTGCGCTTGCGTGAAGCGGGTGAAAGCAAAGCCGCGGATGAAAAACTGCTGGCGCTGCACGCGCGCTTCCCCGAGGAAAACCTGCCAGCGCGGCTGGAGGCGTTGCACAAGCATTGACCCACAAAAAAGCCCCAGGTCTTTCGACCTGGGGCTTTTTATCTGTATCTGGTGCACCCGGCGGGATTCGAACCCACGACCCCTGCCTTCGGAGGGCAGTACTCTATCCAGCTGAGCTACGGATGCTTGTGCGGGCGACATCATACCCATGTCGTCCTTGGGCGTCCATGCTGGTGTTTGGCGCTAGACCGGTAGGAAAAGGCCCTAAGTCGGGGGCCGTTGGTCAAGGTGGGGGAACGCGGTGGGAGCGCGCTGATCTGAAAGTTCTGGCTAATGCGCCATTTTCGTTCTTTTTTTCGAACAGACTATTGCCCTGTACCCCCATTGATCCTAGGATTCGTTTGAGATTTCAAACGCTCTGTCTCCCGTGCGCATTCATCTTTCTCGCGTGCAGGGGCTGATTTCCCTGACGGCAGCCCACAAGGCGCCTTTCAACAACTCTAATTCGCTCCGCGTGCGCGCGGTGCTGTTAAGGAAAGCCGACATGCAGCTTAAAGATACCCAGTTGTTCCGCCAGCAAGCCTTTATCGATGGCGCTTGGGTCGATGCGGACAATGGTCAAACCATCAAGGTCAACAACCCTGCCACGGGCGAGATTCTCGGTACCGTGCCAAAGATGGGCGCCGCGGAAACCCGCCGTGCCATCGAAGCCGCCGACAAGGCCCTGCCGGCCTGGCGTGCGCTGACCGCCAAGGAGCGCGCCAACAAGCTGCGCCGTTGGTTCGAACTGCTGATTGAAAACCAGGACGACCTCGGTCGCCTGATGACTCTCGAACAAGGTAAGCCGCTGGCCGAAGCCAAGGGCGAAATCGTCTACGCCGCGTCCTTTATTGAGTGGTTCGCCGAAGAAGCCAAGCGCATCTATGGCGACGTGATCCCCGGCCACCAGCCCGACAAGCGCCTGATCGTGATCAAGCAGCCAATCGGCGTGACCGCAGCTATCACTCCTTGGAACTTCCCTGCCGCGATGATCACCCGTAAAGCCGGCCCGGCCCTGGCCGCCGGTTGCACCATGGTGATCAAGCCTGCGTCGCAAACCCCGTTCTCGGCCCTGGCTCTGGTTGAGCTGGCCCACCGTGCCGGTATCCCGAAAGGTGTGTTGAGCGTGGTCACCGGCAGCGCTGGTGACATCGGCGGCGAGCTGACCAGCAACCCGATCGTGCGTAAATTGTCCTTCACCGGCTCGACCGAAATCGGTCGTCAACTGATGGCTGAATGCGCCAAGGACATCAAGAAAGTCTCCCTGGAACTGGGCGGCAACGCGCCGTTTATCGTGTTCGACGACGCGGACCTGGATAAGGCCGTCGAAGGCGCGATCATCTCCAAGTACCGCAACAACGGTCAGACCTGCGTCTGCGCCAACCGCTTGTACATCCAGGACTCGGTCTACGACGCGTTCGCCGAAAAACTGAAAGTGGCGGTGGCCAAATTGAAGATCGGCAACGGTCTGGAAGACGGCACCACCACCGGCCCGCTGATCGACGAAAAAGCCGTGGCCAAGGTTCAGGAGCACATCGCGGATGCCCTGAGCAAAGGCGCCAAGTTGTTGGCCGGTGGCAAGGTGATGGAAGGCAACTTCTTCGAGCCGACCATCCTGGTCGACGTGCCGAAAAACGCCGCTGTCGCCAAGGAAGAAACCTTCGGCCCGCTGGCGCCGCTGTTCCGTTTCAAGGACGAAGCCGAAGTGATCGCGATGTCCAACGACACCGAGTTCGGCCTGGCTTCCTACTTCTACGCCCGCGACCTGGGCCGTGTGTTCCGCGTGGCTGAAGCCCTGGAATACGGCATGGTCGGCGTCAACACCGGGTTGATCTCCAACGAAGTGGCGCCGTTCGGCGGCATCAAGGCCTCGGGCCTGGGCCGTGAAGGCTCCAAGTACGGGATCGAGGATTACCTGGAAATCAAATACCTCTGCCTGGGCATCTAGGCCCAGGTTTGGCATTGCAGTAAACGCAAAGGGCACGAGAGCGCTGACCCTTTGCGTGTTTCACACCGTTATTCGTAGTGGCCGGGAAAGCTGTGGCAGTCGATCATCGCATGCTGCCGTAGTTGCTTCCCCGCCACGTATTCCTTGGACCACGCCACCCGATGAGTGGCGAATGAGGACTTTATGAGCAAGACCAACGCATCCCTGATGAAACGCCGCGAAGCCGCTGTACCACGCGGTGTTGGCCAGATTCACCCGATCTTCGCTGAGTCGGCGAAGAACGCCACCGTGACCGACGTTGAAGGTCGCGAGTTCATCGACTTCGCCGGCGGTATCGCCGTGCTGAACACCGGCCACGTGCACCCGAAAATCATCGCCGCCGTGACCGAGCAACTGAACAAGTTGACCCACACCTGCTTCCAGGTACTGGCTTACGAGCCGTACGTAGAAGTGTGCGAAAAGATCAACGCCAAGGTGCCAGGTGATTTCGTCAAGAAAACCCTACTGGTCACCACCGGTTCCGAAGCCGTTGAAAACGCCGTGAAAATCGCCCGTGCCGCCACGGGCCGTGCTGGCGTGATCGCTTTCACCGGTGCTTACCACGGCCGTACCATGATGACCCTGGGCCTCACCGGCAAAGTCGTGCCTTACTCGGCCGGCATGGGCCTGATGCCAGGCGGCGTGTTCCGCGCGCTGTACCCGAACGAGCTGCACGGTGTGAGCGACGACGATTCCATCGCCAGCATCGAACGCATCTTCAAGAACGATGCCGAGCCGCGTGACATCGCAGCCATCATCATTGAGCCGGTGCAGGGCGAAGGCGGTTTCTACGTCGCGCCTAAATCGTTCATGAAGCGCCTGCGCGAGCTGTGCGACAAGCACGGCATCCTGCTGATCGCTGACGAAGTGCAAACCGGTGCCGGCCGTACCGGTACCTTCTTTGCCATGGAACAGATGGGCGTTGCCGCCGACCTGACCACCTTCGCCAAATCCATCGCTGGCGGCTTCCCGCTGGCCGGTGTGTGCGGCAAGGCTGAATACATGGACGCCATCGCTCCAGGCGGCCTGGGCGGCACCTACGCCGGTAGCCCGATCGCGTGCGCCGCTGCGCTGGCGGTGATGGAAGTGTTCGAAGAAGAGCACCTGCTGGACCGCTGCAAAGCAGTGGGCGAGCGTCTGGTGACCGGTCTGAAAGCTATCCAGGCCAAGTACCCGGTGATCGGTGAAGTGCGTGCCCTGGGCGCAATGATCGCGGTCGAGCTGTTCGAAGACGGCGACAGCCACAAGCCAAACGCAGCGGCCGTTGCCTCTGTAGTAGCCAAGGCGCGCGACAAGGGTCTGATCCTGCTGTCCTGCGGCACTTACGGCAACGTGTTGCGCGTCCTGGTCCCGCTGACCTCGCCGGACGAGCAGTTGGACAAAGGCTTGGCGATCATCGAAGAGTGCTTCTCGGAGCTGTAAGCGCAAGCTGACCTCTGCGACAGAAAAAACCCGCTTCGGCGGGGTTTTTTGTGCCCGTTGCCGCGTATTCAGGCCTTGTTCATTGTACGTATGGGCTTGCGTTGTCTAAGGTTGCAGCATTGCCGATGGAGCGTGCTGGATGACTGCTGTTGATTTACCGGCTGTACCCCGCGTGTTGATTGCCGAGGCGGATCCCTGGTCGCGGGATCTGCTCAAGCAAGTGCTGTTGAATGTGCGTTGCGACGCGCGGCTGGATGTGTGTGCCGATGGGCAGCACGCGGCTACGTTGCTGCGCGAAAAGGGCTACGACCTGATCCTGGCGGATTGGGAGCTACCGGGCATCGACGGCCTGAGCCTGCTGCGCAATGTCCGCCAGCAACGCCGCTCGCCCGCGTTACCGTTTATTTTGCTGAGCAGTCGCAATGACAGCGCCAGCGTGCGTGAAGCCTTGCCCCTGGCGCCCACGGCGTACCTCACCAAACCCCTGAACATGGAAAGCCTGACCCAGCGCCTGCAGGATCTGCTGCTTAATGAAGGCGAAAACGTGTACTGCGAAATTCCGCCGCTGGCGCCCGGCATGACGTTGCCCGTGTTCCTGGAGCGTCGTCGCGAAGCGTCTGATGGCGCGCCGTTGCGGGTCGATGTGAAAGCTGCCGTACAAGCCAGCCTCGGGCCTGATGGCCTGGACCTCAAACGCCTGGAAGACCTCGTGCGCATGGACCCGCAGATCACCGCCGTGCTGGTCGCTGCCGCCAACAGCGCCGGCCATCACGGCAAGCCGGTGCAGACGCTACCGTCGGCCTTGCATAAGCTCGGCGCTGGGCAAAGCATGAACCTGATCCTCGGCCTGGCTCTCAAGCACAATGTGGTGCTGGGCGAGCCGGGCTTGGAGGCCTACGCCGAGCGTCATTGGCAGGTGTCCCAGGACACCGCCGACTTTGCCGGTCGCCTGGCGCGCATGTTGGAGCTGGATCACGAGCGCTGCTACGCCGCCGGCATTCTGCATCGGCTGGGTGATTTGGCATTGCTGCGCTGCCTGGAAGACTGGCGCCAGGGCGGTGGGGCGTTGGATGACGAAGCAATTGGTGAGTCCCTTTACACCTTCGGCGCCGCCTTTGGTTCGGCGTTGCGGGCGCGCTGGCGCTTGCCGCTGGAGTTGCGCCAGCTGATCGCCGCGATTTATTCACTGGAGGGCGGGGTGTATGCCCGGGATGCGCTGGTGGTGAACCTGGCGGCGCAGATGGCACGACTGACCGAACATGAAGGTCTGGAAGAGCTGGCCGTGAGCAAAACCGCGCGCTTGCTCAAGATCGGTTTGTCTGAGCTGACGCGGGTGCGCAAGGCCTAGAGGGTGATGACATTCAAGCCCCTCCCACAGGTCATCTCTGCTGTTGCATAGAGTAGGGGATGAGCCTAACCCGCAATTACGCGGTTCTTGCCCTGGCGCTTCGCCTCATACATGGCGGCATCGGCCCGGGCGAACAGGCTGTCCAGAGTCGAGTCTTCTTCAGTGAGGCTGGCCAGGCCCTGGCTGATGGTCACGCCGAACGCTTGGCCTTCGTAGCTGAAACTCAGCTCTTGGATTTCCTTGCCCAGGCGCTCAGCCACTTGCAAGGCCATCTCCGGCGCGCAACCCGGCAGTACGGCCGCAAATTCTTCGCCGCCAATGCGCCCGAACAGATCACCACGGCGTAATACGCCACGACCACTCTCGGCGATACGCCGCAGCACCTGGTCGCCTTCCAGGTGGCCATAGGTGTCGTTGACGTCCTTGAAATCATCAATGTCCAGCAACAGGAAGGCCAGTTGCGCGCCTTGGGCACAGGCGGTGTCGAAGGCCTGGTTGGCGCATTCGAAGAAGTGTCGGCGGTTGCTGCTCTGAGTCAGAACGTCGGTGGTGGCGAGACGGTGCAGCTCCAGTTCCAGCTGCTTCTTGTCAGTGATGTCTTCGGCCATACCCACGACGATCAGCGGCTCGCCGGGCTCAGCCTGCTGGTTGATGTAGCACTTGTCGCTCAGCCAGCGGATCTGACCGTCGGCGGTGATAATGCGGTATTCGCGATCTTCCACGGCGCCCTGTTCCAGCACGCGGGCCAGGCTGTGTTCGGCGTAGTCGAGGTCTTCGGGGTGAATGCTGTTGCGCCATTCCCGATGATCGGCCAGTAACAGGCCGGTCGAACGGCCGAATATCCGCTCGTAGGCCGGGCTCACGTAGAGCACGCGGCGGGTCTCCCAATCGATGGCCCAGAGCACGGCATTCACACTGACCAGCAGTGAGCTCAGCAATTGCTCGCGCTCGCTCAACCGCTCGACTTCGCCCTGGGCATGCACCAGTGCCAGCAGGGTCGCTGCCGCAGCCGGACGCGGGGGGTCAGCGGTAGCGATGTCGGTAGGAAAGGGCATTTCGTGAACCATCGGCACAACTCTCTCTGGGCGCGCCGCAGGATTTAGCAGCGGTCACAACAAGGGGCCACCATGATGGCGAAGTGTTCATTGAGAGAGGGTAAATGCGATGAAGTTCCGTGAACGGTGCCGATTGGCGGTGCCCGGAAAATGACGCCAAAAAGAGGATGCGTGGGAGGGCAAGCCCTCCCACGGCTTTGTCAAACTACCGCAGGACGCAGCGAATAGGTCTTCAATTGGTGGGCGAAATCCCGCAGGGACTGGATGCCGCTGGCCTCGGCCTCGTGCACCCATTCCTTAATGGCGGCGAGCATATCGTGGCCGTTGGTGCTGGTCTTGAGCCAGATCTGCTGCAATGCCAGGCGCTTTTCGTAGATCACTTTCAAGGCCTGGCTGTGTTCCAACATGCTTTGGATGCGTAGGTGGTGGCGGTCATCCAGCAGGCTGGTTTCCCGCGACAGCAGGCGTTTGGCCCGGTGGAACTGGTGGCGCACCGAGTGATCGACCTTTTCCAGCTCCTGCTTGACCAGCGGGCCGATCACCAACTTGCGGTACTGGGCCATGATCTGGAAGCGGTTGTTGAGGATCGCCATGGCAGTGTCCATGTCCAGATGGCCTTTGCCCTCGACGCGATGAGCAATCGGCGCCACACGCTGGACCTTGGCCAAGCGCAGGAAACTGAACAGCTTGATCCACGCCCAGCCCAGGTCGAACTCCCACTTCTTAACCGACAGCTTGGCCGAGTTGGGATAGGTGTGGTGATTGTTATGCAGCTCTTCGCCGCCGACGATGATGCCCCACGGCACCAGGTTGGTCGCCGCGTCACGGCATTCGAAGTTGCGATAGCCCACGGCATGGCCCAGGCCGTTGATTACGCCGGCGGCCCAGAACGGGATCCACATCATCTGGATCGCCCAGATGGTGATGCCGATGGTGCCGAACAGCAGGAGGTCGATTACGCCCATGATCGCCACGCCCAGCAGCGGGTAGGGGGTGTAAATCTTGCGTTCGATCCAGTCATCCGGGCAGTTCTTGCCGTAGATGCGCAGGGTTTCGGGGTTTTCGGCCTCGGCGCGGTACAGCTCGGCACCTTTGCGCAGCACCGTGGACAGGCCCTTGATCACAGGGCTGTGCGGGTCGTCGACGGTTTCGCACTTGGCGTGGTGCTTGCGGTGGATAGCGGTCCACTCGCGGGTGTTCTGCGCCGTGGTCAGCCACAGCCAGAAGCGGAAGAAGTGTTTCAGGCCGGCATTGAGCTCCAGGGAGCGATGGGCTGAATAGCGGTGCAGATAAACCGTGACCCCAACAATGGTCACGTGGGTCATCAACAGAGTGACTGCAACCAGTTGCCAGGCTGACAGGTCAAGAAAACCGTTGTACCACATAGGCTGTTTGGCCCTCTGATAAAGAAAAAAATAGCACCCGCATTATCACTGGCTTTAAGGATAAAACCAGTCACCGTTTCAGATAAGACTTACAAGGTGTTTCCTAATCTATAATCTCGGCGCGTTGTAGGACGATTCTGTTTTTTTAGTAAGGACTACTGGCCATATGCTGTTTTCATACCGAGGTGCCCTGCGTGTGGGGCTGGTATACCTGCTGGTTTCGATTGTGTGGCTCCAGCTCAGCAATCAGATATTGATCAACTTTCTCGATGAACGGGGGGAGTTGGGGTATTGGCTGCAGATGCGCGGCTACGTGTGGGTGGCCCTGAGTGCCTTGGCCATTTACTTCTTATGCGCGCGCTTTGCCCGGGCCCAGCAGTTGCAGCAACCCCTGAAGGAAAACCTCGATCGGTTGCGCCAGGCGGCTGCGGTCTTCGACTGCACCCGTGAAGGCGTGTTGGTCACTGACACCAGGGGCCTGATCGTGCACGTAAACCGGGCATTCATGGAGATCACCGGCTACCAGCGCGCAGACGTCATGGGTCAGCAGCCCAGCCTGTTCAAGTCCGGGCGCCATTCGTCGAATTTTTACCAGCAGATGTTCCAGACCCTGGAGCGCACCGGTGAATGGAGCGGAGAAATCTGGAACCGGCGCAAAAGCGGCGAGATTTATCCACAGTGGCAAACCATCCGTGTGATTCACGATGACCAAGGCCACATCAGCCATTACGTTGCGGTGTTTTCCGACATCAGTGCCATCAAGGATTCCGAGCACGAGTTGGCGCACCTGGCGCATCACGATCCACTGACCGACCTGCCCAACCGCCTATTGTTCACCGACCGCGCCGAGCAGGCGCTGGCCTCGGCGCAACTGCACAAACGCGGCTGCGCGCTGCTGTTGTTGGACCTGGACCACTTCAAGATTATCAATGACAGCCTTGGCCATAACGTCGGCGACCAGTTGCTCAAGCTGGTGGGCGAGCGGCTCAATACGCTGTTCGGCCCCGGTGTGACCCTGGCGCGACTGGGCGGCGATGAGTTCGCGGTGCTGGCGGAAAGTTATTCACAGGTGATGCAGGCGGCGGCATTGGCGCAGCGCATGCTGGACGTGATGAAGCAACCGTTCATCTTCGACGGTCATCAACTGTTTATCAGCGCCAGCATCGGCATCAGCCTGTTTCCCAACGATGCATTGAGCGCGGAACAACTGCTGCGCAACGCCGACTCTGCGCTGTTCAAGGCCAAAAGTGTGGGCCGCGAGGGCTATGCCCTGTACACCGAAGAACTCACCGCCCACGCGCAGAACCGTGTGGAAATCGCCAGCGAACTGCGCCGCGCCCTCGACCAGCAGGAGTTGCGCGTCTACTACCAGCCTGTACACGACCTGCAAGGCAGCCGTCTGGTCGGCGTCGAAGCCTTGGTGCGCTGGCAACATCCGGAACGTGGCCTGGTGCCTCCGGGCGAGTTCATCCCCATCGCCGAACGTACCGGTTTGATCGCCGATATCGACGCGTGGGTCTTGGAGCAGGCCTGCCGCCAGATGTGCCAATGGCTGGCCGATGGCGTGCTGCTGAGTTTTATTGCGATCAACGTGTCCAGCCGTCTGTTTGCCCGTCGCGAACTGTACGAGCAAGTCGCCCAGGTGCTGCACGCCACCGGCCTGGATCCGGCTTTCCTGGAGCTGGAAGTCACCGAGAGTGCAGTCATGGACGACCCCGAGGAAGCCCTGGAGCAACTGCATCGCCTGCGTGAGTTGGGCTTGCGCCTGGCCATTGATGACTTTGGCACCGGCTATTCGTCCCTGCTGCGCCTCAAGCGCCTGCCGGTGCAGAAGCTGAAGATCGACCAGGGCTTTGTTGCCGGGGTGCCATGGGATGACGACGACGCGGCGATTGTGCGCGTGGTGATCGCATTAGCGAAAAGTATGGGCATGCAGGTACACGCTGAGGGAATTGAGCAGATGGAACAGGCGAGGTTCTTGTTGGAGCAGGGCTGCGATTTGGGGCAGGGGTATTGGTTTGGAAAGCCGGTGCCGGCGCAGGACGTTGACTGGGACCGCGCGCCCACCATCCAGACTTGAAACGCATTCCAATGTGAGAGGGGGCTTGCCCCCGATTTCGGTGTGTCAGGCCGAACATTGGTACCTGATTCACCACCACCGGTGGCAAGCCCCCACCCGCATTTTGGAACTTCACAAGGCGTTATTTCGGCGCTCGGGCGCAAAACCCTCTCGCAACCCCACGTCCCATCAGAAAATTCTTTCTGGTTATATAAACATTCTTAAATAGTATTTTTAAGAATATCTGCGCTTATCTACTATCGCCCTACGCCGCAAGCAGTGCCGCCACTGCCAGGCACTATTCATTTAAGGAGCGAGACCATGAGCGCATCTCTACGTAGCGTCGACGGCCAGGACGAAGCAGCCATTTTGCGTGAGATCCAGAGCGCCCTGCGCGATCTGCGGTTTGGCGCGGTGGAAATCACTGTGCATAACGCCCAAGTGGTCCAGATCGAACGCAAAGAAAAATTCCGTCTGCAGAACCCGGGTAACAAACCGAGCTAAGCAACCGCGGCGATAGACCCGTCACTATAAGAAAAAGCCAACACCCCAGAATTTCAGGAGCTTCTATGTCGTCGATTCGCCGTTATGCCCTGGCCGCACTGGCCAGCGCCGTGTTTGCCGGTTCCGCTGTTGCCAAGGACTACGAGTTGCTCAACGTCTCGTACGACCCGACTCGCGAGCTGTACCAGGATTACAACGCTGAGTTCACCAACTTCTGGAAGCAGTCCCACCCTGGTGACACCGTTAAGATCCAGCAGTCCCACGGTGGTTCGGGCAAGCAAGGCCGGGCGGTGATCGACGGCCTGCGCGCCGACGTAGTGACCCTGGCCTTGGCTGGCGACATCGACGAAATCGCCAAATTGGGAAAAACCCTGCCGGAAAACTGGCAGACCCGCCTGCCGGATGCGAGCACCCCGTACACCTCGACCATCGTGTTCCTGGTGCGTAAGGGCAACCCTAAAGGCATCAAAGACTGGGGCGACCTGATCAAGAAAGACGTTTCCGTGATCACGCCGAACCCGAAAACCTCCGGCGGTGCGCGCTGGAACTTCCTTGCTGCGTGGGCCTACGGCCTGAAATCCGGTGGCAGCGAAGCCAAGGCCCAGGAATACGTGAAAGAACTGTTCAAGCACGTGCCGATCCTCGACACCGGCGCGCGCGGTTCGACCATCACGTTCGTCAACAACGGTCAGGGCGACGTGTTGCTGGCCTGGGAAAACGAAGCCTTCCTGGCCCTGAAAGAAGACGGCGGCGCCGACAAGTTCGACATCGTTGTACCTTCCCTGTCGATCCTCGCAGAGCCGCCAGTGGCCGTGGTCGACAAGAACGCCGAGAAAAAGGGCAATACCGAGATCGCCACTGAATACCTCAAGCACCTGTACAGCCCGGCTGGCCAGGAGATTGCGGCGAAAAACTTCTACCGCCCACGCGATGCAAAAGTAGCCGCCAAATACGCCCAGCAGTTCCCGAAACTGGACCTGGTGACTATCGACAAAGACTTCGGCGGCTGGAAAACTGCCCAACCGAAATTCTTTAACGACGGTGGCGTGTTCGACCAGATCTACACGGCGCAGTAAGCCGAGAAATACACACCCACGGAGCCCGCATTCAACTGCGGGTTTTGTGTGTCAGTTCCGCTAACCAAGGACTCTTATGTCGCGTCGTATTTCCCCCGTCATACCCGGCTTCGGGCTGACGCTGGGCTACACCGTGGTGTACCTCAGCCTGATCGTACTCATCCCCCTCGCGGCGATGTTTGTACACGCCGCTCAACTCACCTGGGATCAGTTCTGGAACATCATCTCCGCACCCCGTGTGCTGGCGGCGTTGAAACTGAGCTTCAGCACCGCGCTGTACGCCGCCCTGATCAATGGCGTGATCGGCACGCTGCTGGCCTGGGTGCTGGTGCGCTACACCTTCCCCGGCCGCAAGATTATCGATGCGATGATCGACCTGCCGTTCGCGCTGCCCACCGCTGTGGCCGGTATCGCCCTGACGGCGCTGTACACGCCGACCGGGCTGGTGGGCCAGTTCGCCGCTGACCTGGGCTTCAAGATCGCCTACAGCCCGTTGGGCATCACCCTGGCGCTGACCTTCGTGACCCTGCCGTTCGTGGTGCGCACGGTGCAGCCGGTACTCGCCGATATCCCCCGGGAAATCGAAGAAGCCGCTGCCTGCCTGGGCGCCAAGCCGTTGCAGGTGTTCCGCTACATCCTCGTCCCCGCGCTGCTGCCCGCCTGGCTGACCGGCTTCGCCCTGGCGTTTGCCCGTGGCGTCGGTGAGTACGGCTCGGTGATCTTCATCGCCGGCAACATGCCGATGAAAACCGAGATCCTGCCGCTGCTGATCATGGTCAAGCTTGACCAGTACGACTACCGCGGCGCCACCTCCATTGGCGTGCTGATGCTGGTGGTTTCCTTTGTCCTGCTGCTGCTGATCAACTTGTTGCAGCGGCGCATCGAACGTCCATAAGGAGGCGCGGAACATGTCCCAATCGTCTATTTCCGCCGCGTCCTCGGCCAACGCTGCCCGGCGTGGCAGTGCGGTGTCGCGACGTATCCTGATCGGCCTTGGCTGGCTGGTGTTTTTCCTGTTTTTGCTGCTACCGCTGTTTATCGTGGTGTCCCAGGGCTTGAAGAACGGCCTCGGTGCGTTTTTCACCGCGATTCTTGAACCGGACGCGTTGTCCGCGCTGAAACTCACGGTGATCGCCGTGCTGATTTCGGTGCCGCTCAACCTGGTATTCGGCGTCAGCGCCGCCTGGTGCGTGAGCAAGTACTCGTTCCGTGGCAAGAGCATCTTGGTGACGCTGATCGACCTGCCGTTCTCGGTCTCCCCGGTGATCGCAGGCCTGGTCTACGTGCTGATGTTCGGCGCCCAGGGCCTGTTTGGCCCGTGGTTGCAGGAGCATGACATCCAGATCGTGTTCGCCTTGCCCGGCATTGTGCTGGCGACCATCTTCGTGACTGTGCCGTTCGTGGCCCGTGAACTGATCCCGCTGATGCAGGAGCAGGGCACCCAGGAAGAAGAGGCCGCACGCCTGCTCGGCGCCAATGGCTGGCAGATGTTCTGGCATGTGACTGTGCCGAACATCAAATGGGGCCTGATCTACGGCGTCGTGCTGTGTACCGCGCGGGCCATGGGTGAGTTCGGCGCGGTGTCGGTGGTGTCCGGCCACATTCGCGGCGTGACCAACACCTTGCCGCTGCACGTCGAGATTCTCTACAACGAATACAACCACGTTGCCGCGTTTGCGGTGGCCAGCCTGCTGCTGATCCTGGCGCTCTTCATCCTGCTGCTCAAGCAGTGGAGCGAGAACCGTATCAACCGCCTGCGCAAAAGTGCCGGTGAGGAATAAGTCATGTCGATCGAAGTCCGTAATGTCAGCAAGAACTTCAACGCCTTCAAGGCCCTGAACAGCATCAATCTGGATATCCAGAGTGGCGAGCTGGTGGCGTTGCTTGGCCCATCCGGCTGCGGTAAGACCACCCTGCTGCGCATCATCGCCGGCCTGGAAACTCCGGATGACGGCAGCATCGTGTTCCACGGTGAAGACGTCTCCGGCCACGACGTGCGCGATCGCAACGTCGGGTTTGTGTTCCAGCACTACGCGCTGTTCCGCCACATGACCGTGTTCGACAACGTCGCGTTCGGCCTGCGCATGAAGCCCAAGAACCAGCGCCCGAACGAAAGCCAGATCGCGGCCAAGGTTCACGAGCTGCTGAACATGGTGCAACTCGATTGGCTGTCTGATCGTTATCCGGAACAACTCTCCGGTGGTCAGCGCCAGCGTATCGCCCTGGCCCGCGCCCTGGCGGTCGAGCCGAAAGTGCTGCTGCTGGACGAACCGTTCGGCGCCCTCGACGCCAAGGTGCGTAAAGAACTGCGCCGCTGGCTGGCACGCCTGCACGAAGACATCAACTTGACCTCGGTGTTCGTGACCCACGACCAGGAAGAGGCCATGGAAGTTGCCGACCGTATCGTTGTGATGAACAAGGGCGTGATCGAGCAGATCGGCTCACCGGGCGACGTCTACGAAAACCCGGCCAGCGACTTTGTTTATCACTTCCTTGGTGACTCCAACCGCCTGCATCTGGGTGAAGACAAGCACGTGCTGTTCCGTCCCCACGAAGTGTCGCTGTCGCGCCATGAACTGGAAGATCACCACGCGGCCGAAGTGCGTGATATTCGTCCATTGGGCGCGACCACGCGGGTGACCTTGAAGGTCGAAGGCCAGACAGACCTGATCGAAGCCGAAGTGGTGAAAGACCACGACAGCCTGACCGGTTTGGCGCGGGGCGAAACCTTGTTCTTCAAGCCCAAGGTCTGGCAAAAAGCCTGATAACCCCGCATTACCTAATGTGAAAATAGGGCCAATGTGGGAGGGGGCTTGCTCCCGATAGCAGTGGGTCAGCTGATAAATATGTCACTGACCCACCGCCATCGGGAGCAAGCCCCCTCCCACAATTAGACCTCTCTCGGCTTCAGATCGCGTCGAACCACCGGCCCCGAGCGCTCTTCAATCTGTTGTTTCAAGCCTTGCCGCAACCCCAGCAAAAACGCCACCTCCGCCACCACAAACAACGGCCCTACGATCAATCCCGACACATCATCCACAAACGCCGGCTTCTTGCCTTCGTAGTAGTGCCCGACAAACTGAATCACCCAACCCACCACGAACATGCCGATGCCGCTGCTGAGCCACACCATCGTGCTCTGCGCCGCCAACTCATGCCCGGCCCATACCGACAAGCCCATCAGCACCGTCATCAGCACGCCCAGGGCCAGTTCCAGGCGCAGGTAAAACCACGCCGAAAACAACGCCACGATTACCGCCGGTGAAATCCATAGGCCTCCCACGGTCCATTCGGGACGCGACAGCAGCACGGCTACTGCCACCACAATCAGCGGGATACCAATAAAGTGGCTGGCGATATTGCGCGGGTCGCGGTGGTAGGCGGCGTATTGACTGAGGTGGTCGACGAGGCTTTTCATTGTTGTTCCTCCTGTAGGATGTTTGATCATGCCCTGTCAGCCTGCGCCTGACTGTCAGCTGGGCGACAATCTTCGGAGTTCTCATGGACGCAGAGAAATGGCACGCCCGCTTGGCCAGCGGCCATTGGTTCAGCCATCTGCCTGTAGATCTACAGCGTAGTCTGCTGGCGGCGGCGCGGCTGCGCACGCTCGCGGCGGGGCAGTGCCTGTTCAAGCGCGGCGACCCGCCTTGCGGCCTTTATGCGGTGCTGGAAGGTGCGGTGCGCATCAGCGCGGTGAATGCCCAAGGCAAGGAGGCAGTATTGAGCCTGGTGGAAACGCCTTACTGGTTCGGCGAAATCTGCCTGTTCGATAACCTGCCGCGCACCCACGATGCCCTGGCCATGGGGCCCTGCACGTTGTTGCAGGTGCCGCAGGCGGCGATGCTGGCCATCCTCGAAGACCATTCGGCGTATTGGCGCGATGTGGCCTTGTTGATGAGCCACAAACTGCGCCTGTCGTTGATCAATATCGAACAGATGAGCCTGATGCCCGCGGCGGCGCGTCTGGCCCATCGGCTGCTGATGATCGCGCAGGGCTACGGCGAAATAGACCAGGCGCGCCGCACCTTGCAACTGCCCCAGGAGGACTTGGCCGCGATGCTGGGCCTGTCGCGCCAGACCACCAACAGTCTGCTCAAGGCGCTGGAGCAACAAGGCCTTATCGGCCTGAGTTACGGCGCGATTGAAGTGCTGGACCTGCGCGGTTTGCAGCAGGCCGCTGGTCTATGAACTACGACCCGCGATAGGTGGAGAAACCGTAAGGGCTGAGCAACAACGGGATGTGGTAATGCTGGTCCGCCTGTTTCACCTGGAAGATCACCGGCACTTCAGGGAAGAACGTCTCGCGGTTGGCCTTTTTGTAGTAGTCGCCGGTCTTGAACACCACGCGGTACTCACCCGGCGTCATGCTGCGGTTGGCGGGGAACAGTTCGGCGATGCGCCCCTGCTGGTTGGTGACGCCTTCGGACAGCGACTGCCATTTGTCGCCTACCTGCTGTTCCAGGGTGACGCTGACACCGGCGCTCGGCAGGCCGTTTTCCAGGTTGAGCACATGCACGCTCAGAGGGTTGCCGTCGGCCAGGGCCAGGTTGCACAGGCCGCTGAGGCTGAGGGCGGCGAGGGTCATGCTGAGGGTTTTCATCGAGAGATCCTTTGGAGGGGAATCAGAGGGAAGTTTTCAGGCCCAGTTGCTCGGCGGCTTTTATTGCGCAGGACTCGTCCTGGGCTGCGCCGCCGGCACCGGCGATGCCCAGCGCGCCGACCAGTTCGGCCTCGGCAAACAGCGGCACGCCGCCGCCGAGTAACAGCAACTCGGGCAAGCTGTTAAGGTTGGCGGCCTCGGGGTTGTTACGCGCGCGCTCGGCAAACAGCCGCGTCGGGGTTTTGGTCGACAGCGCGGTGTACGCTTTGCGCTGGCTGGCGAGGCTGTTATGCGGGCCGACGCCGTCGGCACGCAGGCTCAGCAGTAGGTTGCCGCCCCGGTCCAGTACCGTCAGCGCGGCGCTGCAGTGGGCAAGGCTGGCATCGGCCAGTTGGCGTGCGGTGTGCAAATCGAGGTCGGCATGGCGTGGCAGCTGCGGTGCAGCGAACGCACCGGTGCAGACGGCGAGGCTCAAGAACAAGGCATGGCGGGACATAAAGACGACTCCGGAAAACAGGCCGCTACCGTAGCCAGTCAACAGGGTCAGAAACCGCACAATTTGATGACAGGTTTGTAATCAAACCCAGAGGTAAGGCATGCAGGTGTTGTTAGTGGAAGACCAGCCGCAACTGGCGCAGCTCATGGCTCAAGGCTTAAGCGAGGCCGGTTTCGCGGTGGAAGTCGCGGCCAATGGCATGGCGGCGCAGCGATTTGTGGAAAGCACCGAATACGACTTGGTCATTCTCGACGTGATGCTGCCGGGCTTGAATGCCTGGAAATTGCAGCAGGCGATTCGGCACAAGGGCAAGACGCCGGTGTTGTTCCTGACCACGCCGGGCGGCATCGAAGATCGCCTGCGTGGGTTGGAATTGCATGAGGATGATTACCTGCTCAAGCCGTTTGAGGCCAAGGCGTTGGTGGCGCGGGTGAGGAAGTTATTGCGGCGCGATCGCGGGCTCTGATTGCCCCGGCATGTTCAGTGCCTGAACCATTGCTATCGCGGGCAAGTCCCCTCCCACATTTGAAATGCGTTTCTCTGTGGGAGGGGACTTGCCCCGATGAGGCCTTCAGCCTCTGCGCGAATCCACCTACCGCAACCCATCGCGAAACTGCCCTGGCGTCACCCCCGTCCAACGCTTGAACGCCCGGTTAAAACTGCTGGTATCGGCAAACCCCAACAAATGGCTGATTTCTGCCAATGAGCACTGCGGGTCCCGCAGATGCTGCAACGCCAGGTTCTGTCGGCACTCGTTGAGCAACGCATCAAACCGACACCCTTCATCCGCCAGGTGCCGCTGCAAGCTGCGCAAACTCAAGTGCAGCGCCTGGGCAATCCGCTCGGCACTCGGCTCGCCGTCGGGCAATTGTGCCTCGATCGTGGCGCGCACCTTGCGCTCCCAGGTCAGCGGTTGCAGCTGGGCGAGGGTGCGTTTGAGCACAGTTTCGTTGTGTTCGGCCAACTCGGGGTTGGCGTCGTCCAGATGGCTGTCGAAGTCCTGGGCTGCAAATTCCAGGCAGTCCTCATCGGCGCCAAAAAATACCGGCGCGCGGAACACCGTGTGCCAAGGCTTGGGATCGGCCGGTTCCGGGCGCCGCAAATGCACGGCCAAGGGCGCGTAGTCACGGCCCAGGCGATTGCGGCAGGTGCGCACATAGATCGCCGCGAACGCATCGATGGCTTCCAGTGCCGGTGCGGGGCTGCCTTGGGGTTGCAGCAGGCGGAAAAGGTAGCGTTCGCCGTCCCGACTCAGCTCCAGCTTCAGCGCATCGCTGACCACTTGGTGATAACGCACGATGCGTTCGAACACTTCCCGCAGACTGCCGCTGGCCACCAGCGCGTATCCCAACGCGTGAAAAGTGGTAGGGCTGACAAACCGCGACACGCGCAACCCAATTGCCGGATCGCCGCTGGCCTGCACTGCCAGCTCCCACAGGCGCGTGGTCGCCGACAGCGGATAGCGCGCATTGGGATCTTCCATCTGCTGCGGGTCGAGCCCAGCCTCGATGCACAGCGCGGCGCTGTCGAGGCCGAGGGCGTCGAGCTGCTTGCGCAGGGCGCGGGTCCAGCTGGCGAGGGACGTGGGTTCTGTCATGGCGATTGGCGCTTGCGGTCAACAGGTTGGCGTGTGGGGCTAGCGTCCTGCATGAAGGCCTGGTGCAGGATGTAACCATCTATGAACAAGAGGATGGGAGCATGGACGGTACTTCTGCAAGTCCCCAGCAGATGAACGCACAACAGCGTTCAGCACATATCCGTGAAGTCGTACTCGCCGAAGGCGTGCGCCTGCGCCAGCAGCACCCGTGGTTGCTGCATCAAGACGCCTTGGGCGCGGGCATCCTGGCCTTCGCGCTGCTGGGCATGATTGGCTCGGCGGCGCTCTACATCACCGGTCACATGGCCTGGTGGGCGTGCCTGTTATTGAACGCCTTCCTGGCCTCGCTGACCCACGAGCTGGAACACGACCTGATCCACAGCATGTACTTTCGCAAGCAGCGCCTGCCCCACAATTTGATGATGGGCCTGGTGTGGCTTGCGCGGCCAAGCACCATCAATCCGTGGATTCGCCTGCACCTGCACCTCAACCATCACAAAGTCTCCGGCACCGAGACCGATATGGAAGAGCGCGCCATCACCAATGGCGAGCCGTGGGGCTTTGCGCGGTTGCTGATGGTGGGCGATAACGTGATGTCGGCGTTTATCCGCATGCTGCGGGCCAAAACCTGGGGCCACAAACTCAAGATCCTGAAACGCTCGCTGCTGGTCTACGCACCGCTGGCACTGCTGCATTGGGGGGCGTGGTACATCTTCCTCGGCTTCCATGCAGCCAACGGCGTCGCCAGTCTGCTGGGTGCGCCTATCGAATGGTCCGCCGGCACCTTGCAGATGATGCAGGTGATCGATATTGCCGCCGTGGTGATCATCGGGCCCAACGTGTTGCGCACCTTTTGCCTGCACTTTGTCAGCTCCAACATGCACTACTACGGCGATGTGGAATTGGGCAACGTGATCCAGCAAACCCAAGTACTGAACCCCTGGTGGATGTGGCCGTTGCAGGCGTTTTGCTTCAACTTCGGCAGCACTCACGGGATTCACCATTTTGTGGTGAAAGAGCCGTTTTACATCCGCCAGATGACCGCCAAGGTGGCGCACAAGGTCATGGCCGAGATGGGTGTGCGGTTCAATGATTTTGGGACGTTTGCGCGGGCCAATCGGCTTGGTTTTCCACCGCCAGCAGCGTTTCGATCAGTGCCTTCGCCGCAGGCGACAAGCGAACCCCAGCGCGGCTGATCACTGCGCAACGGTTGTTCAGGCTTTCCAAGGCATGAGGCACATTGCGCCAGTGCAGCACGTTCAATTCGCCGCTGGCCAAGGGGGCGGCGAAGGCTTCTTCTGCGCCCAGGCCGATGGTGTCTGACTCGCGCACGATGAGGGCCAGCGCGGCAAACTGCTCCAGCTCGATAGCGGGGGCAAAGTCGATGCGCCCACTCAGGTTCGCCAACAGTTTTCGAATGCCAGGTGCGATCAGTGGCGTGGCGAGGGGATAGTCGAACAGGTCATTGGTCGACAGGCTGTCCTTGGCCAGCAACGGGTGCCCGGCACGGCAGAAAAACACACTGCGCCGCGGCGTGAGCGCCTGAGTCTGGAAGTTTGGGTCGGCTTCGAAGTGGCGCACATCGGCGATAAAAAATTCGATCTCTTCACGGCTCAGGCTGCGCCCGAGTCTTTCCCAGTTATCCACTTGCAACGCGCTGCGTACCTTGGGGTAGGCGGTGATGAACCGTGCCATCGCTTGGGGCACCAAGTTGACCGCCGCCACCGCATCGCTGCCAAAGCGTACTTCACCGGCGTCGAGCTTGGTCATGCGTGTGACTTCATGGCTGAGCAATGCGGCGCCTTGAACCAGGCTCAAGGCATGCTGCAACACCACCTGGCCTTCGGGGGTCGGGCGCAGGTCTTTATGGGCGCGATCCACCAGCACGCAGCCGAACTCTTGCTCCAGGCCCTGGATGCTGCGGCTGAAAGCCGGCTGGGTGATGCCCATGGCTTCGGCGCCGCGCACAAAACTGCGGTACTCATTCAGCGCGATGAAATAGCGCAGTTGGCGAAGGTCCATGGTGTGCCCGGCATCCTTTAAGAGAACCGGGATTTTAAGGGCATTGCTTATGCCGTCAACGAAGCTTTATTGGTTTAATTAGATCTTAAAGGCATATCTATAGAGCGGGTGCCGTGCGGTAACTCGTCGGGCTGAACACCCGCGTCACCATCAGCATCGCCACTGCAGTCACCGTCAATACCACCCAGGCGCTGGTGAAGTTGCCGGTGATCTCGCGCAGCCAGCCGGTCATCCACGGCGAGATCGCGTTGATCAGGAAGCCTACGCCTTGTACGAAGGCCGCCAGTTGCCCGGCTTGCCGAGGGTCGCGATGGTGGTCGAGGGTCAATAGCAGGCTCAAGGCGAAACACGCGCCCAGACCGAAGCCGCACAACGCCACCCACAGATGAGGAAATTGCAGCGGCGCCAGCAGCAGACCGAGGTAACCCACCGTTTGTGCCAGCAGGCTGATCCCGAGCAGGGGGCGACGGTCGATACCGCGTTGCGCGAGCACTGGCATCAGCAGCGCGGCAATCACTTGGAAGATGGTCATGAACGCCAGCAGCGAACCGCTGGGCAGCACGCCCCAGCCCAATTGCTGATAGTAGGCCGGCAGCCACGCCACCAGGCTCATGTAGCCACAGTTCACCAGCCCGAAATACACCGCCAGCAGCCAGGCGCGACGATTGCGCAGGCCCTTGAATGCGGGCACCACCTGGGGATTTTTTGCTGCGCCCAGCGGCAGCCAGGCCCACAGCAACAAGGCGCCCAGCGCTGGCAACAGCCACACGCCCAATCCTGCCTGCCAGTCCTCGAAATGCGTGGCCACCAACGGACTGAGCAGCGCCGCCAAGCCACCACCGGCCATCAGCGAGGCCGAATAGACGCCCATCGCCACCGGCACGCGATGATGGAACTCACGCTTGATCATCGCGGGCACCAACGCCTGGATCAGCGCCACACCGGCACCGCCGAGCAACGCCGTGACCAGCAGCGCCGACGCTTGGCCCATCACCCAGCGCGCCAGGCACGCCAGCAGAATCATCATTAAACCCAGGGCGATACCGCGCCGTTCGCCCAGTTGCGCTTCCACGCGCACGCCCACCAACGCCACCAGCCCCATGCACACCACCGGCAAGCTGGTAAGCAGGGCACTGCTCTGGAAGCTGAGGCCGGTGGCCAAGCGGATTTCACCGAGCAGCGGACTGATAGAACTGAGGATCGGCCGAAGGTTGAGGCCCAGCACTACGAGCAGGCCCCAGCCGGCGAGGGATTTGTTGAGGGTCATGCAGCGTCCATGCAGTGGGTAAATGAGGCGTGAGTATGGCCATCGCCACAGGTATTCTGAAATTAAATATAACCATGCCAACCAGTGGCAAAGGGAATGATGATGTTCGATCCCGTGTTGCTCAGAAGCTTTGTCGCCGTGGTGGACTGCAGCAACTTCACCCGCGCCGCCGAGCGCCTGCATTTGACCCAATCCACCGTCAGCCAGCAGATTCGGCGCCTCGAAGACGCGGTGGCGTGCCAGTTGCTGGACCGCGACCAACGCCGCGTGGTCGCCACGGCTGAAGGTGAGCGCTTGCTGGCCTATGCGCGGCGCATCCTTGCGCTGCATGAAGAAGCCGCCGATGTGCTGATCAACCAGCAGAGTGACGGCGTGCTGCGCCTGGGGGTACCGGAAGACTTTGCCGCAGAGCGCCTGATGCCGCTGCTCTCGGCGTTTGTGTTGGCGTATCCACGGGTGCGCCTGGAGGTCACCAGCGGTCTCGGTCCCGAGTTGCAGCGCCAATTCCGCAGCGGCGAGTTCGATGTGTTGTTGGTCAAGCAGATGGGCGACAGCGATGACTGTCTGGCCTCGTGGCCCGAGCCGCTGTGTTGGGTCGATAGCCGCAGCATGCCGTCGTTGGGCCGCGACCCCTTGCCGTTGGTGGCCTTTCCGGTGGGCGGGTTGTACCGCAACGAAATGCTGCACCACCTGGAAGTCAGCGGCTGGCGCTGGCGCATCGGCTATTCCAGCGCCAGCCTGGCCAGTGTGTGTTCGGCTGTGGCGGCGGGGTTGGGCGTGAGTCTGTTACCGCGCCGGGTGGTGCAGCCTGGGCATGTGGAGTTGGGGCCGGACAGCGGTTTACCGGCGGTGCAAGGCGTGCGCCTGGCGTTATATGCGCGTCCTGGCCTGAGCGCGGCGGGGCAATGCTTGCAGGCTGAACTGTTGGATTTGTGCGCAAACAGCCCCGTCGAACCATGCCTTTACTGAATATTTTTTATGCCTGAAAAGCATTGAAAAAACACACCTCAGCGCCAGGCCTTGCAGGCTCTGGCTTGGGCGTTCGTGCCGGCTTTGTTTATTCAATTTAGATCTATGTATAACTTCAAAGATTACTTTAAGAGATAAGCGTCTGGCCCCGATGATTCAGCCCTCGACGGCCTTCCACGCAGGCCTGTCGGTTTTTGTTTTAAGACCGTAGGGAGTGAATCAATGGGCAATGTCCAGACCGCCGCCAGTGCACACGAGGCGCTATGGCGTCAGGCACCTGGTGGTGAGTTGGTCGACCTTGGCCGGCCGCACCGCGCGCCGTTGGGGCAACTGCGAACGCAGAAGACTCCAAAGCGTTTTTCTAGCCGCCACGAAGGGATAATCCTGGGGCTGCTGGTGCTGGCCCTGCACGGTGCGGTGATCTATTGGGTGAGCCAGAAGGCGACGCCAGTGCTGCCGATTGTGCCGCCGGAAATCCCACCGATGACCATCGAGTTTTCCCAGCCAGCGCCGCCAGTGGTTGAACCTCCACCGCCTGCGCCACCACCACCGCCGCCTGTGGTCGAGCCACCGCCCCCTGTGGTGGATGAGTTGGCTGCCAAGCCGGCGCCGAAAAAGATTCCGAAACCCAAGCCGGTGCCAAAACCCGTGCCCAAACCGGTCGCCAAACCGGTAGAGCAACCGCCGGCGCCACCGGTCCCTGCGCCACCTGCGCCAGCGCCGGTCGCCGCGCCTGCGCCCGCCCCGGTTACTCCGGCTTCTGCCAACGCCGCGTACCTGAAGAACCCGGCACCTGAATACCCGTCACTGGCCCAGCGCCGGGGCTGGGAAGGCACGGTGTTGTTGCGGGTTCATGTGTTGGCCAGCGGCAAGCCGGGTGAGATCCAGATCCAGAAAAGCAGCGGTCGCCAGCAACTCGACGACGCCGCACTGACCGCCGTAAAGCGTTGGAGCTTCGTGCCGGCCAAGCAGGGCGATGTGGCTCAGGACGGCTGGGTCAGCGTTCCGATCGACTTCAAGATTCACTAACTATTGCGCTTCGGTGTGTTGCACACGCCGCGACTTGTACAGAGGGAAAACATCATGGCATTAGCATCTCCACTTGAATCCATCGAAAGCGCGGTGATCTGGCTGCTGGTGGTCTTTTCGGTCGCCACCTGGGGCTTGGCCTTGCTCAAGGGCGTGCAGTTCGGTCGCCTCAAGGCCCAGGATCGCAAGTTCCACAAACAGTTCTGGGCGGCGTCGAGTCTTGATTCAGCCGCTGAATTGGCAGAGACCCAACCGGGTGCCGCTGCCCGCGTGGCCCAGGCCGGTTATGCCGCGATCCAGGTTGGCGATGCGCCTCACGCTGCCGACTTGAGCCAGGCAATCAACCATCAGGACCGCCTCGAACGCGCCCTGCGTCAGCAGATCGTACGTGAGCGTCGCTCTCTGGAGACCGGTTTGGCCGTGGTCGCCAGTATCGGCAGCACCTCGCCGTTTATCGGCCTGTTCGGCACCGTGTGGGGGATTATGGAAGCGCTCAAGGGCATCAGCGCCGCCGGTTCCGCCAGCCTGGAAACCGTGGCCGGCCCCATCGGTGCCGCACTGGTTGCAACAGGCGTGGGGATCGCCGTCGCCGTACCTGCGGTGCTGGTTTACAACTACTTCCTGCGTCGCCTCAAGCTGACTGCCGCCGACCTGGATGACTTCGCCCACGACTTCTATAGCCTGGCGCAGAAAAATTCCTTCCGTGTGCTGCTGCACCCGGCGCTCAACAAAAGCGCTGCCGGCAACCCGCAAAAAGTGAAGGAGGCGTCCTGAAATGGCCTTTTCCACGCAAGACAGCGATGAAGTGCTGAGCGAGATCAACGTCACGCCGCTGGTAGACGTGATGCTGGTGCTGCTGGTGGTGTTTATCGTCACCGCGCCGCTGTTGACCAACGCGATCCCGATCAACCTGCCCAAGACCGAGGCCGTGGCGCCGGTGGAGCAGAAAGACCCGCTGGTGGTGAGCATCGACGGCGCCGGCAAACTGTTTATCAACAAGGACGAAATCCAGCCGGACCTGCTGGAATTCAACCTGCAGGCGGCCAAGGCCAAGGACGCCGATGTGCGGGTGCAACTGCAGGCGGATGACGGAGTGAACTACGGCGAAGTGGCGCGAGCCATGGCGTCTATCGAGCGCGCGGGGATTACCAAACTGTCGGTGATTACTGCACGTTAGCTTCAAAAGCTTCGACAATTTTTTGGCCGTCTCCTTGGCAGGGTGCGGCCTTTTTTTTGCCTGGGTTTCAGCAATACCACACGTTCAAAGTGCGCCAACCCCAGCGATTTGTGGATACCGGATTTCAACTTCTCGCTGAAACGTTCTAACGCTCTCTTTTAGCCAGTTAATCAACCTGGCGATATCAGGTTCCGACTGCCGCCCATTCCGACAAATAACGTAGTACGCGGCCGGCGACATCATCACCGGGCCGCCTAGCGTGACTAATGCACCTTCTTCCAACTGGTCATACACCAACGCTGTTCTGGCCAGCGCAATCCCGCCCCCCTTCACCGCCAGGCTGATTGCCAGGCTTGAGTCCGGAAAGCGCGGCCCATGGTGATAAGGCGCAGCCGCCAAGCCCTGAAATGCAAACCAGCTTTCCCACCCCGGGCACACTTGATCGTCCACGCGGTGAATGAGCGGGTATCGCGCAATATCTGTCAGCGGAATATCGCCGTTCGCTTGTTGAAATGCCGGCGAGCAAACCGGGAACACGGCATCGCGCATAAGTAGCTCGGCATGATGATCCGGGTAGTTGCCGTATCCCATCACAATCGCAACATCGAATTGATGGGCGCCGAGATGGGTGCTGTTCATATCCGCACTGGTCAATACCAGGTCGAGATTCAATGAAGCGTCGGAGTGAAAACCATGCATCCTGGGAATCAGCCAGCTGGAACACAGAGAAGACGTGCACGAGAGGTAAAGCGGCTGGGACTTGCTCGGGTTAAGTGTGTGCAACACCGCCTCAAGCGCGTTGAAAAAACCGTCAGCCACCGGCAACAAAGCCTGTCCCGCAGCGGTGAGATTGACGCCCCGAGAGTGGCGCTCGAACAACTGCACGCCCCACCACTCCTCCAGCCCTGCAATCTGATGGCTTATCGCACTGGCGGTCAGGTTCAACTGGGAGGCGGCGCGCGCAAAACTCCCCGTTTGCGCAGCGCTGACGAAGGCTTGCAGCATGGGAGTAGGTGGCGGACGTTGGCCCATCAGGTGCTCACTTTGATCAGGATGATCCCGCAAACAATGACGAACGCCGAAAGCATCCGCCGCCAGCCGAACCGCTCGTGAAAAAACAGCGCGGCAATAATGGCGCCGATAATAACACTGGTTTCCCGCAACGCTGAGACCTTGGCCACCGCGTCCAGGGACAGCGCAAACAGCACCAATCCGTAGGAAGTGAGGTAAAGAACGCCGCCCATAACGCCGACTTTCCAATGGTTGCGAATGGCCTCGGCGAATGCCAAACGCTTCTTGAAAAACGCTAGCGCCGGAATCGGAATGCTCTGGAATACCGTCAGATAGAGGATGTATTGCAGCACCGTCTCACTGGCTCTTACCCCTTTGGCATCCACCACCGTGTATGACGCGATAAACGCACCAGCACATACGGCCATCAAGATTGGTTTGAACATGCGCGCGGTCATCCTTCGCACGAATGTCAGGCTGATGATGCCTACACAAATCAGCAACACCCCGCCCAATGCGTGGAACGACAGATGCTCATTCAGCAGGACGTAAGAAAACAGTGCGACCAGAACCGGTGGCACTCCACGCATCACCGGGTAGACCTGGCCGAAATCACCGGTTTCATACGCTTTGATCAGGAACAATCGATAGGCGGTGTTGAGCACTACGGAAACCAGCACGTAGCCCCACACCTGCAGGCTTGGCGCATTCACCAGCGGCAGCGCCGCCAGGCAGATCAGCAACGCCGTACCGTCGACCATGGCCAAGGTCATCAAGCGACTGCTCCCGGCCCGGACGACTGCGTTCCAAGTGGCGTGCATGAGGGCAGATATCAAAACTAGGGTGATCGCGATGTTGGAGTTGTCCATGGGGCTCGGGCGGGGGAGGAAATGAAGGCGGCTATTTAACGCAGTCATGTGCCATGGTCAGAAGCGAAAGCTCGTCAGTGCTGCCATTAAGAACCGTCATGGTTTTTAAAGGGCCAGCAAGTCATGTCCCTTTAAATTGCAGGACGTTTCCGAGACAATCCCCGCCGCCTTGCGGCTGTTGGAATGGATGGCTAGTCTTCGGCCCGTCGCTGGTTTCCAGTGATCGGGTTTAGCAGCCTGATTTCAATAGGCACACGGTTCACATCTCCATTTATGGTGGCTGTGCGTGGGGCACCCCCGGGTGCGCTGGTGTTCCTATTGGCCAGTCTGCTAACCCGCGTACAGCTGCCACCTATCGTTTAGCAGCGCTAGTGGTAGCTCCGGTGTTCAATAGGAGTTGCACCATGACCAAGGCACTTCCCGATCCACCCGTTGACTGTCTCGTCGCCAACGACAACCTCAGTTTCGAGGACGCCCAACTCTATATCGCCCATCTGATTCACAGCGCCTAAGCCACCGTATGGGACTGTTGTGACCACCTGCAACCGCATGACCGAGCGAAAATCCATGCGGTGTGGCATTTGCTGGAAATGGCCAAGACCGTGGTAAATCGCACCATCGACTGCATGCCTCGTACCCATCACGTCATCTAAAAACCACTGCAAATTGAATGTGAAATCGAGTCAATGTGGGAGGGGGCTTGCCCCCGATAGCGGTGGATCAGCCACCTACTTGTTGCTGACGGACCGCCATCGGGGGCAAGCCCCCTCCCACATTTTGAGCCTAGATACATTTGGTTTTTTGGTTATTAATAAATAGCTTCTTATTCCTTAACGAATATAACCCTCGTCCCTATACTGTCCTACAACGTTAAACGCTGCAGGAGGGCACACCCATGCACAGCGAGTCGATTCGTTATTTGATCGTGCCGGGCTGGCAAGGATCGCCAGAAGATCATTGGCAAACTCATTGGCAAAATAGCTTGCCCAACAGCGCGCGCGTTGAGCAGGCCGATTGGCTCACCCCGCGTCGCGAAGACTGGGTGGCTGCGTTGGCTGAAGCCATCGCTGCCGACAGCACGCCGGTAATCCTGATCGCCCATAGCCTTGGCTGCATCACTGTGGCCCATTGGGCCGCCGCTGCGCCGTTGCAGTACTTGCGGCAGGTGCGCGGTGCCTTGCTGGTGGCGCCGGCTGATGTCGAACGTCCGGCTTGCTCTCCAGCCCTGCGCAACTTCGCGCCGATCCCGACCGACTTGCTGCCTTTTCCCAGTCAGGTGGTCAGCTCCGACAACGACAGTGCCGTCAGCGCCCCGCGTGCGCTGGAACTGGCGCGCAATTGGGGCGCCGAAGCCGGCATCCTGTCCGGCGCCGGCCATATCAATGTGAAGTCCGGCCACCAGCGTTGGGAGCAGGGTTTCGCCTACCTCTATCGCCTGCAAAGCCGCCTTGAGCACCACGCCCGGCGTAGCGCATAAATTTTTTCAACGCCCCGTCCCTGAGTGGATTTGGGGCGGGAGCCTGCCATGAGTCTGCATGAAACCTTCGGCCAGCCGTTGCTGACCTTCCCCGACGCCGAAAAGAGCCCGCTGAGCATTCGTGCCAAGGCACTGGTGTTCGTCGACCCGCGTTCGCGTCAACTGCGCGAAGAGCTGGAAAGCCTCGCACCGCGTGCTTTGCCCGTGTTGATTCGCGGCGAGACCGGCAGCGGTAAAGAACTGCTGGCGCGGCATATTCACCGGGGCAGTGATCGCACCGGGCTGTTTGTCTCCGTCAATTGCGGCGCGATCAGTCCCACCTACGCCGACGCCGAGTTGTTCGGCTACGCGGCGGGTGCCCACAGCGGCGCGGCCAGCAGCCGGGCCGGGTGGTTTGGTTCGGCCAATGGCGGCACCTTGTACCTGGATGAGATCGGCGACTTGCCGCTGCCGATCCAGGTGAAATTGCTCGCTGCCCTGGAAAACCACGAAGTTACCCGCGTCGGCGCCCATCAGCCCAGCCCGGTGGATGTGCGCTTGGTAGCTGCCACCAGTATTGATCTGGCCCAGGCCGTGGCGGCGGGCAAGTTTCATGAGCGACTGTTCCATTACTTGAGCGAAGGCCGACTGGACTTGCCAGCGCTGCGCGAGCGGGTCGGCGATATCCTTTCGTTGGCCGAATATTTCCTGGGCATCTACAGCCAGCGCCTGGACCTGCCGGTACCGTTGATCAGCGACGCTGCCCAGCGAGTCCTGGAGCACCACAGCTGGCCGGGCAATACGCGCGAGCTGGAGAACGTTATTCACTTTGCCTTGCTGGTCAGCAGCGGCGACGAGATTTTGCCCGAACATTTGAACCTGCCGGTGGCGGGTTCACCGGTGGAGCAGCTGCAGCGGATTTTCAACGCTGCCAGTCCTGCCGAGCAGGAATCATTGCGAAAATTCCTGTATGAGCAAAATGGAATATCAACGTGAATAAAAGATATTGTTCGGGAATAAAAAATATAGGTATTGTCCGTTTCACGCCGCGATAGCACTTCGCTGGCACACCACATAAAAACGGTCGTCACCGACGCCCCCGGAATTCCGATAAGGACACTGCATGAAAAAGGTTCTGTTGTTTACCGCTCTGGCGGCTGCCCTGACTGCCGGCTTCGCCCAGGCCAACGAGAAACTGGTCGTAGCCGCGACCCCGGTGCCGCACGCCGAGATCCTCGAACTGGTCAAGCCAGCCCTCAAAAAGCAAGGCGTGGACCTGGAAATCAAAGTCTTCACCGACTACGTACAGCCAAACGTGCAGGTTGCCGAGAAGCGCCTGGACGCCAACTACTTCCAGACCCTGCCGTACCTGGAAAACTTCAACAAGGGCAAGGGCACCAACCTGGTTACCGTGGTTGGCGTGCACGTTGAACCCTTCGGCGGTTACTCGAAAAAGATCAAGAATATTTCTGAGCTCAAAGATGGCGCTACCGTTGCCATCCCGAACGAAGGTTCCAACAGCGGCCGTGCCCTGTTGCTGCTGCAAAAGAACGGTCTGATCACCCTGAAAGACCCGACCAACGCCCTGGCCACGCCGAAAGACATCGCCAGCAACCCGAAGAACCTGAAGTTCAAGGAGCTGGAATCGGCCCTGCTGCCACGCGTGCTGGACCAGGTTGACCTGGATTTGATCAACACCAACTACGCCCTGGAAGCTGGCCTCAACCCAGCCAAGGACGCGCTGATCATCGAAAGTGCCGACTCGCCTTACGTGAACTTCCTGGTGGCTCGCCCGGACAACAAGGACAGCGACGCTATTCAGAAACTGTCCAAGGCCCTGACCAGCCCGGAAGTGAAAGCATTCATCGAGAAGAAGTACAACGGCGCGGTCGTGCCGGCGTTCTGATGTAACTCAAAACCCCCTTCAAGGTTTCAACGCCGACGGCTTGTAGAGCGTCGGCGTTTTTTTATGCCTGGAATTTGGAATGCAATCGACATGTGGGAGGGGGCTTGCTCCCGATAGGGGTGTGTCAGTCAAAGATGTACTGACTGAACCACCGCTATCGGGAGCAAGCCCCCTCCCACACTTGATCTTCATCTTACTTTGGATTTTTCGTGGTTTTAGAGAGCTCGGCTGTTAATCGCCCTGCGCAACGCCACCAACCACTTCACCAGCTCCTGCGGATCAATCGGTTTCGCTTTGTTCATGGTTCATTCCCTCGAAAAACAGACCCCCCAACCATAGCTGCCACCTGTCCAACCCGCGAATCCGGGGGTTATCTTTTTGGGTGATATCAATATGCTATTTAGGTATTTAAATTTTGCTTTTTATACCTTTAGAGTTCGCGCTACCCGGCGTTACCCACGCCGGAACGGACTGCGCTCGCGGCATTACCCATGCGGCGATATGGACTCAAGATGACCTTCGATTTCGCATTTATCCTCAGCACCCTGCCGGCGTTTCTAAAAGCCGTTGGGGTGACACTGCAAGTAGGCTTGATCGCCATTGCCACCTCGCTGCTGGTGGCGCTGATCAACGCCGCGCTGCTGGTGTTTCGCACGCCCTACCTGTCGCGCCTGGTGGCGCTGTACGTGGAGCTGGCGCGTAACACGCCGCTGCTGATCCAGCTGTTCTTCGTGTACTTCGCCTTGCCGGCCCTGGGGTTCAATATCTCCGGGTTCTGGGCGGCGATCATCACCATGACTTTCCTGGGCGGCGCCTACCTCACCGAAGTGCTGCGCGCCGGTGTGGAAGCGGTGCCGCTGGCGCAGATCGAGTCGGGCAAGTCCATTGGCCTGTCGGACTGGCAACTGCTACGGCACGTGATCCTGCCTCAAGCGGGCATCCTCAGCCTGCCGGCGTTGTTCGCCAACTTCATCTTCTTGCTCAAGGAGACCACCGTGGTCTCTGCCGTGGCGGTGCCGGAGATTCTCTACACCACCAAGAGCTACATCGCCCTCTACTACAAGACCTACGAAATGCTCGCCGTGCTGACGCTGATTTGCGTGCTGTTGTTCTTGCCGCTATCGCTGCTGCTCAGCCGCTTGGAAAGGAGGCTCCAGCATGGCCAGTTCGGGTCTTGAGTTGTTGTGGGTGTCGTTGCCGCAATTGGGTAAGGGCGCTGCGCAAACCCTGTCGATTTCGTTTTTGAGCATCGCCTTCAGTACGGGCGGCGGCGTGTTGTATGGCGTGCTGCGCACCTTGAACAACAGGCTGATCAACGCGGTGCTACGGGGTTACCTGGAGCTGTTCCGGGCGATTCCGGTGCTGGTGTGGTTGTACCTGCTGTTCTTTGGCCTGCCGATCTTCTTTGGCCTGAGCATCCCGAGCTTCTGGTGCGCGGTGCTCGTGCTGTCGTTGTGGGGCGCCAGCGAAGTGGGCGAGGTGGTACGCGGCGCGTTGCATTCGCTGCCCCGTGGCCAGCGCGAAGCCGGCCTGTCGATTGGCTTGTCCGACCCGCAGTTATACGGCTACGTGTTGCTGCCTCAGGCCCTCAAGCGTATGACCCCGCCGACCATCAACGTCTACACGCGCATCATCAAGACCAGCTCCCTGGCGGTGCTGATCGGCGTGGTGGATGTGATCAAGGTGGGCCAGCAAATCATCGAGCGCACCTATGAGTCGGTTCTGATCTACGGCGTGCTGTTCCTGTTTTTCTTCTTTATCTGCTACCCGTTGTCGGCCGCCTCCAAGGTGCTGGAACGGCGCTGGGCCCAAGCATGAGCGCATTGATCGAGTTCCAGGGTTTCAACAAATTCTTCGGCGACCAGCAGGTGCTCAAGGGCATCGACCTGAGTGTGCAAAGCGGCGAAGTGGTGGTGATCCTCGGCCCCAGCGGCTGCGGCAAAAGCACCTTGTTGCGTTGCCTTAACGGGTTGGAAGTGGCCCACAGCGGCAGCCTGCGGTTTGCCGGCAAGGAGTTGCTGGAAAAAAATACCGACTGGCGCCAGGTACGCCAGGACATCGGCATGGTGTTCCAGAGCTACCACCTGTTCCCGCACATGAGTGTGCTCGACAACATCCTGCTCGGCCCGCTCAAAGTGCAAAAACGCGACCCCCGCGAGGCCCGCGAGCAGGCCGAGAAACTGCTGGAACGCGTGGGCCTGGCTGACAAGCGCGATGCCTTCCCGCGCCAGCTTTCCGGCGGCCAGCAGCAACGCATCGCCATCGTCCGTTCGCTGTGCATGAACCCTCAAGTCATGCTGTTCGACGAAGTCACCGCCGCCCTCGACCCCGAGATGGTCAAGGAAGTGCTGGAGGTGATCCAGGGCCTGGCCCGCGATGGCATGACCCTGCTCATCGTCACCCATGAAATGGCCTTCGCCCGCGCCGTCGCCGACCGCGTCGTGTTTATGGAGGCCGGTCGCATCCTCGAACACAACACCCCCGAAGAATTCTTTACGAACCCGCAAACCGCACGCGCGCAGCAGTTCCTGGAGAAGTTCTCCTTTGTGTCAACACTGCCCAAGAAAACCAAGGAACTGGAGTTGCTATGAAAAAGTTACTGCTGCCACTGTTGGCCGTCGCCTTACTGGCCGGCTGCGATAAGAAGGCCGAAGAGCCCGCCAAACCTGCTGCCGCCGTGAGCTACCTCGACAAGATCAAGGCGCGCGACAAGCTGATCGTTGGTGTCTTCACTGACAAACCACCGTTTGGTTTCGTGGATGAAGCTGGCCGCTACGTCGGCTTCGATACCGACATTGGCCGTCGATTCGCCAAAGACCTGTTGGGCGATGAAAACAAAGTCGAATTCGTCGCCGTCGAGCCGGCGAGCCGCATTCCGTTCCTGCAAAGCGATAAGGTCGACCTGATCCTCGCCAACATGACCGTGACCCCGGAACGCAAGGACGCCGTGGATTTCACCAACCCCAACCTGAAAGTCGCGGTACAGGCCCTGGTGCCGAACAACAGCTCGGTCAAAAGCTTGGACGATCTGGCCACCCGCACCACTATCGTCACCACCGGCACCACTGCTGACATCTGGCTGACCAAGAACCACCCGGATTGGAAACTGCTCAAGTTCGAGAAAAACTCCGAGTCGCTGCAAGCGTTGTCGGCTGGCCGTGGCGATGCCTATGCCCAGGACAACCTAGTGCTGTTCAGCTGGGCCAAGCAGAACCCCGGCTACCGCGTGCTGGAAGAGAAACTCGGCGACGAAGCGCCCATCGCGCCTGCCGTGAAGAAGGGCAACGTCGAACTGCGTGACTGGGTGAATGCCGAGTTGGCGAAGTTGGGTGAGGAGAAATTCCTGCTCAAGCTGTATGACCAATATGTGCGCAAAGAACTGAGCGATGACACCCAGCCTGAGAGTGTGATTGTTGAAGGCGGGAAGTGGCAGGGCTAGTTCTGCGCTGACTGTTATGCCGCTATCGGGAGCATGGGGTATCTACACAACTTTCAGCCCCTGACAAATCTCCCTGTGGCGAATGGGACAAGCCCGCTCGCCACAACAGCCCTATCTGCCGGACGTTCAGCGTTGAGCCAACGTTGTGTAGATACCTATGCCCCGATGAGGCCGATGACCCCCCCTCAATACGCCTTCCCCATGCAGATAAGGAACCCTGATCTAAGCTCACAGTCGCATACACACTGGCACATCGCATCGCGCACAAGGAGTCTGCATGGGCGGTCGTATTTCCATCTGTATCGTCGGTTTGGGTTTAGTGGTGTTGCTGAGCGCTTGCGGCCAGGAAAAGGCTGAACCCAAGCAGCATTCCCGAGTATTTGTGCAAACCGTGCAGCCCACGGATTTCGCCGCGGCAGTCACGCTGACCGGGGATGTCCAGGCGCGCGTGCAAACCGACTTGTCCTTCCGCGTCGGCGGAAAAATCATCCAGCGCATGGTGGATGTGGGCGACCGCGTGACCGCCCGACAAGTGCTGGCCAAGCTCGATCCCAAGGATTTGCAAACCAACGTCGATTCCGCCCAGGCCCAGGTCGTGGCGGAACAGGCGCGGGTCAAACAGACTGCCGCTGCCTTTGTGCGCCAGGAAAAACTCCTGCCCAAGGGCTACACCAGCCGCAGCGAATACGATTCTGCGCAGGCCGCGCTGCGCAGCAGCCAAAGTGCCCTGGCCGCCGCGCAGGCCCAGTTGGCCAACGCCCGTGAACAACTCGGCTATACCGCGCTGATTGCGGATGCGCCGGGAGTGATCACCGCACGCCAAGCTGAAGTCGGCCAGGTGGTGCAAGCCACCGTGCCGATTTTCAGCCTGGCCACCGATGGCGAGCGCGACGCGGTGTTCAACGTCTATGAATCCCTGTTGGTGGAGCCGCCACCTGACGCGCCGATCACCGTCAGCCTGTTGGATAACCCCAGCATCAAGGCCCAGGGCAAAGTCCGTGAAGTCACGCCCGCCGTGGCGGCCAACACCGGCACGGTGCAGGTGAAGATTGCGCTGCAATCTCTGCCTAAAGGCATGCAGCTCGGTTCGGTGGTCAGCGCCACCGCCAATGGTCCGGCCAAGCCCAGCGTCGAGCTGCCGTGGTCGGCATTGACCAAAGACTTGAGCGAACCCGCCGTGTGGCTGGTCGACGGCGACGGCAAGGCGCAGTTGCATAAAGTCACGGTGGCGCGGTACCTCACCGGTAAGGTCATCATCAGTGACGGCCTTAAAGGCGGCGAAAAAGTCGTCGTGGCCGGTGGGCAATTGCTGCATCCCGGCATGTTGGTCGAGATTGCCCAGCAGGGAGCCAAGCCATGAAGCGCCTGACGCTCATACTCGCCGCCAGCCTTTTGCTGATGGCCTGCTCCAAGGAAGAACCCGCGCCCGAGCCGGTGCGCCCAGTTCTGTCCATGGAAGTGAAGGCCGAAGACCAGGAAACCCTCGGCCGCTTCGCCGGCACCATCCAGGCGCGCTACGAAAGCAACCTGGGGTTTCGCGTGTCGGGGCGTATCGCCCGCCGCGCCGTGGATGTGGGGGCTGAAGTGCAGAAGGGGGCCTTGCTCGCTGTCCTTGACCCCACCGACCAGCAAAACCAGTTGCGCGCCGCCCAAGGCGACCTCGCTCGCGTCCAGGCGCAATTCATCAACGCCCAGGCCAACGCTCGCCGCCAGCAGGAATTGTTCAACCGTGGCGTCGGCGCCCAGGCGCAGTTGGATATCGCCCAGACCGATCTGAAAACCACTCAGGCCTCTCTCCACCAGGCCCAAGCGTCAGTCAACCAAGCCAAGGACCAGCTCAACTACGCCGAGCTTCGCACCGACCACGCCGGTATTATCACCGCCTGGAACGCTGAGGCTGGCCAAGTGGTCAGCGCCGGTCAGCAAGTGGTGACCCTGGCGCGCCCGGACATCAAGGAGGCGGTGATCGACCTGCCCGCCGGTCTCGCCGAGCGGCTGCCCCCGGACGTGGTGTTCCTCGTCGCCGGGCAACTCGACCCCAGCGTCAACACCACTGCCACCGTGCGCGAGATCGAACCCCAGGCCCAAAGCGCCACGCGCACCCGTCGCGCGCGCCTGACCCTGGCCGAAACACCGCCCGCGTTCCGCCTTGGCACGGCGATCAGTGTGACCTTGAGTTCGGCCATCGCTCCACGCATCGAGTTGCCCCTGAGCGCCTTGCAGGATGTCGACGGCAAGACCCGCATCTGGATCCTCGACACCCAAAGCCAGACCGTGCAACCGCGCGACATCACAGTGCTTAGCCGTGATGCTGATAGCGCCTTGCTCAACGGTGGGGTCAAACCCGGCGAACGTATCGTCACCGCCGGCGTAAACAGCCTGAAGCCTGGGCAAAAAGTCAAAATCGACGAGGACAGCCCGCGATGAAAGGGAGCTTCAACTTATCCGACTGGGCCCTCAAGCATCAGTCCTTCGTCTGGTACCTGATGTTCGTCGCGCTGCTGATGGGCGTGTTCTCGTACATGAACCTGGGCCGCGAGGAAGACCCCTCGTTCACCATCAAGACCATGGTGATCCAGACCCGCTGGCCGGGCGCGACCCAGGAAGAAACCCTCAAGCAGGTCACCGACCGCATCGAGAAAAAACTCGAAGAGCTCGACTCCCTCGACTACGTGAAAAGCTACACGCGACCGGGTGAATCCACGGTGTTCGTGTTCCTCAAGGACACCACCAGCGCCAAGGCCATCCCGGAGATCTGGTACCAGGTCCGCAAGAAGATCGACGACATTCGCGGTAGCTTCCCCCAGGGTTTGCAGGGGCCGTCATTCAACGACGAATTCGGTGATGTGTTCGGCTCGGTCTACGCCTTTACCGGCGACGGCCTGTCGATGCGCCAGTTGCGCGACTACGTGGAGCAGGTGCGCGCCGAGATTCGTTCGGTGCCGGGATTGGGCAAGGTCGAGATGATCGGCCAGCAGGACGAAGTGATTTACCTGAATTTCTCCACGCGCAAACTGGCAGCGTTGGGCGTTGACCAGCGCCAGGTGGTGCAGAGCCTGCAATCGCAGAACGCGGTGACCCCGGCCGGGGTGATCGAGGCCGGCCCTGAGCGGATTTCAGTGCGCACATCCGGGCAGTTTGCTTCGGAGAAAGACCTGGCCGATGTCAATTTGCGCCTCAATGACCGCTTCTATCGCCTGGCGGACATCGCCGAGATTACCCGTGGCTACGTCGACCCGGCGCGGCCGATGTTCCGCTTCAACGGCAAGCCGGCGATTGGTTTGGCCATCGCCATGCAGAAGGGCGGCAACATCCAGTCGTTCGGCAAGGCGCTGCACACGCGCATGGACGAACTGACCGCCGACCTGCCGGTGGGCGTCGGTGTGCATAAGGTCTCCGACCAGGCCGAGGTGGTGGAAGAGGCCGTCGGCGGCTTTACCAGCGCGCTGTTCGAAGCGGTGATCATCGTGTTGGTGGTGAGCTTTATCAGCCTCGGCATGCGCGCCGGGCTGGTGGTGGCGTGCTCGATTCCATTGGTGCTGGCGCTGGTGTTCGTGTTCATGGAATACAGCGGCATCACCATGCAGCGCGTGTCGCTCGGTGCGTTGATCATCGCCCTCGGCCTGTTGGTGGACGACGCGATGATCACCGTGGAGATGATGATCACGCGCCTGGAAAAAGGCGAAACCAAGGAGCAGGCCGCGACCTACGCCTACACCTCCACGGCATTCCCGATGCTTACCGGTACCTTGGTGACCGTCGCCGGTTTCGTGCCGATTGGCCTCAACGCCAGTTCGGCGGGCGAGTACACCTTCACCCTGTTCGCGGTGATTGCCGTAGCGATGCTGGTGTCGTGGGTGGTGGCGGTGCTGTTTGCGCCGGTGATTGGCGTGCACATCCTCAGTGCCAAGGTGAAACCCCACAGCGCTGAGCCGGGGCGCATCGGCCGTGCGTTCAATGGCGGCATGCTGTGGGCCATGCGCAACCGTTGGTGGGCCATCGGCATCACCGTGGGCCTGTTCGTGGCGTCGGTGTTCTCCATGCAGTTCGTGCAGAACCAGTTCTTCCCGTCGTCGGACCGACCGGAAATCCTCGTTGACCTCAACCTGCCGCAAAACGCCTCGATCAACGAAACGCGCAAGGCTGTTGATCGCCTCGAAGCGATCATCAAGGACGACCCGGACATTACGCGCTGGAGCACCTATATCGGCCAGGGCGCGATCCGTTTCTACCTGCCCCTCGATCAGCAATTGGAAAACCCGTATTACGCGCAGTTGGTGATCGTCAGCAAAGGCCTGGAAGAACGCGGTGAGCTGATCGCGCGCCTGCGAAAACGCCTGCGTGAAGACTTCGTCGGTATCGGCAGTTTTGTGCAGCCACTGGAAATGGGCCCGCCGGTGGGCCGCCCGATCCAGTATCGCGTGTCCGGAAAAGACACCGACCAAGTGCGCAAGCACGCCATCGAACTGGCGACCCTGCTGGATAAAAACACCCACCTGGGCGAGATCATCTACGACTGGAACGAGCCGGGCAAAGTGCTGCGCATCGACATTGCCCAGGACAAGGCGCGCCAGCTCGGGCTGTCATCCGAAGACGTGGCGCAGTTGATGAACAGCGTGGTCAGCGGCGCCTCGGTGACTCAGGTGCACGACGATATCTACCTGATCAACGTGGTCGGCCGCGCCGAGGACGCCGAGCGCGGTACCCCGGAAACCTTGCAGAACCTGCAGATTGTCACGCCCAACGGCACCTCGATCCCGCTGCTGGCGTTTGCCACTGTGCGCTATGAACTGGAGCAGCCGCTGGTGTGGCGTCGCGACCGCAAGCCGACCATCACCATCAAGGCCTCGGTGCGTGACGAGATGCAGCCGACCGACTTGGTCAAGCAGCTCAAGCCGGAGATCGACAAATTCAGCGACGGCCTGCCGGTGGGCTATAAGGTCGCCACGGGCGGTACCGTGGAAGAAAGCGGCAAGGCCCAAGGCCCGATTGCCAGCGTGGTGCCGTTGATGCTGTTCCTGATGGCGACGTTCCTGATGATCCAACTGCACAGCGTGCAGAAGATGTTCCTGGTGGCCAGTGTCGCGCCGTTGGGGCTGATCGGCGTGGTGCTGGCGTTGATCCCCACGGGCACGCCCATGGGCTTTGTGGCGATCCTCGGTATCCTGGCGCTGATCGGCATCATCATCCGCAACTCGGTGATCCTGGTGACGCAGATCCACGAATATGAAGTGGCCGGCTACACGCCGTGGGACGCGGTGGTGGAAGCCACCGAGCATCGGCGTCGTCCGATCCTGCTCACGGCGGCAGCGGCGAGTCTGGGCATGATCCCGATTGCCCGGGAAGTGTTCTGGGGGCCGATGGCTTACGCGATGATTGGCGGCATCATCATCGCCACCTTGCTGACGCTGTTGTTCCTGCCGGCGCTGTATGTGGCCTGGTACAAGATCCGCGAACCCCAACAGGAAGAACACGGTTAAAAATGTGGGAGGGGGCTTGCCCCCGATGGCGGTGGGTCAGTCAAAGATGCTCCAACTGATCCACTGCTATCGGGGGCAAGCCCCCTCCCACATTTGAAGTGCGTTGCCTCTAAGGTCTGCGCCAGACACTGGCCAGCCAAGGCTGCTGCTCACGCGGCAACCCCGCCGGCCGGTAGTAATGCTCCAGCTCCACAAACCCGGCGGTGGTGAGCAGTGTTTGCCACGCCTCCAGGTCGTGATAAGCCCCATAGCGCGGCCCATTCCAGCCTTCCTGGTTCTCACCCCGCGGGTTGGAGCTGAACAGCACACCCCCAGGCTTCAGCGCCCCATGCAGTTGCTTGAGCACACGTGGCAGTTCCTGCTTGGGGATATGAAACAGCACCGCATTGGCAAAGATCCCATCGAAGCGTTCAGCGGGTAAGTCCAGCTTGAGGAAATCCTGCTGCAACACCTCGCAGCCGCTGTCTTCGCGCGCCATCTGCGCAAAGCGCTCCGAGCCGTCCAGGCCGACGGCGATATGGCCCATTCGCGTAAACGTCTGCAAATCCCGTCCCGGCCCGCAACCGAAATCCAGCACGGTGAACGGCGCAGCACCTTGGATATGCCGCAGCAGTGCGTCGATATTCTGGCTTACATCGTGATCGCGAGTGCCTTCACGGAAGTCCTCGGCCACTGTGTTGTAGTGGCCGAGGGTGGTGGACGTGATCTGGTTGAGATCGTCGGGCTTGAGGGTCATGACGGTGAATACCGGGCGCTGAGAGGGCCCGACTATACCTCACCTCTTGTTCAGCACCCGCGCCAAGCGATCGCCGCTCAGTTGAATCACCGCCACCAGCACCACCAGCAGCACAATCACGGTCAGCATGATCTGTGTGTCAAAACGCTGATAGCCGTAGCGGTACGCAATGTCGCCCAAGCCGCCGGCACCAATCGCGCCGGCCATGGCCGACGAGTTGATCATGGTCACCAGCGTAATCGTAAATCCGCCGACAATTCCCGGCAGCGCTTCGGGCAACAGCACATGCCAGATGATGTGCCAACGACGGCAGCCCATGGCTTGTGCGGCTTCGATCAGCCCGTGGTCGACCTCGCGCAAACTCACTTCGGCGATCCGCGCGAAGAACGGTGTCGCGGCGATGGTCAGCGGTACAACCGCCGCCCACACACCGTAGGTGGTGCCAACGATCAGCCGGGTGAACGGGATCAAGGCCACCATCAAAATCAAAAAAGGAATCGAGCGGAACAGATTGACGAAGGCCCCCAGCACCCGGTTCAGCGCCGGCGCCTGGTAGATGCCGCCCTTGTCGCTGGTCACCAGAAACACCGCCAGTGGAATCCCCACCAGCAATGCAATCAGCGACGACACGCCGACCATCAACAAGGTGTCGATGGCGCCCTGTACTAAACGATCAAACCACATAGCCCAGCACCTCCGCCTGTTGTGCCCAATTCGCGGCGCGGTTGCGCAGTTCTTCGGCGCTGTGGGGTGAGCCATTCACCGCCAGCAGCAATTGCCCCAAGGCATGGCCCTGGATGCGTTCCACACCGCCTTGCAGCAAGCGCACGCGCCCGCCGAGAGCGCTGAACAGCGCGGCCAGGTCCGGTTCATCGCTGGCACTGCCGGTGAGCTGCAAGCGCAACACCACTGCAGCGTCCGCTGATGACGGCGAGTGCTGCAACCGGCTTTGCAGTTCTTCCGGCAGCCCATGTTGCAGCGGCGCCAGCAGGGTCTTGCTGACCTCGTGCTGCGGGTTGCCAAACACTTGCCACACCGGGCCTTGCTCGACGATGCGCCCGTGTTCCAGCACCACCACGCGGTCGCAGATGTCGCGGATCACCGCCATCTCATGGGTGATCAAGACGATGGTCAGGCCCAGGCGTCGGTTGATCTCGCGCAACAGGCCTAGGATCGATTGGGTGGTCTCCGGGTCCAGCGCCGAGGTGGCTTCGTCGCACAGCAGGATCTGCGGGTCGTGCACCAGCGAACGGGCGATGCCCACGCGCTGTTTCTGCCCACCGGAAAGCTGCGCCGGGTAGGCCTTGTGCTTGTCCTGCAAACCCACTAATTCCAGCAGCTCACGCACCTTTTGCTCACGCTGGAGCTTGGGCACGCCGGCGACTTTCAGCGGCAATTCGACGTTCTGCCACACGGTCTTGGCCGACATCAGGTTGAAGTGCTGGAAGATCATGCCGATGCGCCGACGCAGCGCTACCAGATGGTCTTCGTCGAAGTCGCCGATGTCCACCTGATCGATCAGCACGCGCCCGCTGCTCGGTTGCTCCAGCCGGTTGATGGTGCGGATCAGCGAGGATTTACCGGCACCGCTGCGGCCAATGATGCCGAACACCTCACCGCGCTGGATCGCCAGGTCGATGCCTTGCAGGGCATGCACCGTGCCGTCGTAGGTCTTGCCCAGGTTGATAAAGCGCACGTGCGCGCGGTTCAGGTCTGGATGCAGTTCAGTCTGCTCGGCGTCCCTGGGCGGTGTGCCCAGGTCGCGCAGTTGAGAGTGGGCGGCGGTCATTTTTTATCTTCCCAACCCACTTGGTAAAGCTTGCCAAGGGATTTATCCAACGCAGCGCGCACCACCGGCGAGTGCTGGTAGATGTCGACGAACTTGATCACACGCGGGTCGGTTTTGCTCTTCGGTTGGATCACGAACTGGATCACGTATTCCGGGTGGTCGAGGCCGTCGAACAGCAGCGCCGATTCCGCGTCGAAAGTCTTGGACAGGCGGATATACGCCGGGTAGCCCTGCACCAGGTCTGCATCGTCATAGGCACGTACCAGCTGCACGGCCTCGACTTGCAGGATTTTGATTTTCTTTGGGTTTGCGACGATGTCTTCTTCGGTGGCCTTGTAGCCCACACCCGGCTTGAGGGTGATCAAGCCGGCCTTGGCCAGCAGTTGCAGGCCGCGACCGCTGTTGATCGGGTCGTTGGCGATGGCCACGCTGGCGCCTTCGGGCAGCTCGTCGAAGCTTTTGTACTTTTTCGAATACAGCCCGACGTTGTTGATGATGCCCGGCGCGTAAGGCACCAGGTCAAAACCGGCGGCGGCCTTGGCGTTTTCCAGGAAGGGGATGTGCTGGAAGTAGTTCACGTCAATATCGCCGGCGGCCAGGCTGACGTTGGGCGCGATCCAGTCGGTGAACTCCACCAGCTCGACTTTCAAGCCTTGCTTGCCGGCTTCGGCGACTGCGGCTTCCAGGGGAATCGCGAAGGCCGCGGTGGTGCCGATTTTCAACGGTGCATCGGCGGCGAACACCGCCGAGCTGAACAACCCGAAGGCCAGGGCCAGTGCTTTGACTGGGTTATTGAGGAATGTCTTTTTCATAGTGGGTTTCCAGTCATAAGGTATTAGGACAAACAATGCAGATCCAATGTGGGAGGGGGCTTGCTCCCGATAGCGGAGTGTCAGCAAACCAATCCGGTGACTGATACACCGCTATCGGGAGCAAGCCCCCTCCCACATTTTTGTTCAGTGGCGGTAGGTCGAGCCGGTGTGTTGTTCAGGTAGGCGAGCACTGCCGTGGAAGACTTTTTCCCGTAGCGTGCCGTTCTCATATTCGGTCTTGTACGACCCCCGCTTCTGCAGCACCGGCACCACCAGGTCGATAAAGTCCACATAGCTTTCCGGCGTCACAATCCGCGTCAGGTTGAAGCCATCCAACCCGGTTTCGCTGATCCACGATTCCAGCTCGTCAGCGACTTGTTCGGGCGAGCCGACCAAGGTGATATAGCGTCCGCCGAGGGCGTGCTGCTCCAGCAATTTGCGCCGGGTCCAGTCGTTGTTTTGCAGGTTCTTGGTGGCCGACTGGATTGCGTTGCTCTTCACGTACTGGATCGGTTCGTCGATTTCGTACTGGGAAAAATCAATCGCGGTGGACGCCGAGAAGTGCGCCACGCCGGCCTCCGCGCTGGCATAGCTCAGGTACTCGGCATGCTTGGCCCAGGCCTGTTCTTCGGTGGCGCCGACGATTACGTTGAGGCCCATGAACACCTTGATGTCATCCGGATTCCGCCCGGCGTCGACTGCACTGGCGCGCACCTTGTCCACCTGGACCTTGGTCGACGCTTTGTTCTGCCCGCTGATAAACACGCACTCGGCATGGCGTCCGGCGAACAGCAAGCCACGGTCCGAGCTGCCGGCCTGGAACAGCACCGGCGTACGTTGCGGCGACGGTTCACACAGGTGATAACCCTCCACCTGATAAAACTCGCCATGGTGCTCGACCTTGTGCACCTTGCCCGGCTGCGCGTAGACCCGCGCTTGCGGATCGTTGAGCACCGCGTCGTCCTCCCAACTGCCTTCCCAAAGTTTGTACAGCACCTCCAGGTACTCATCGGCTTGGTCGTAGCGCCGGTCATGCTCGACCTGCTCGCTAAGGCCCATGGCTTTGGCGGCGCTGTCGAGGTAGCCGGTGACGATGTTCCAGCCCACCCGGCCACGGCTCAGGTGATCAAGCGTGGACATGCGTCGGGCGAACAGATACGGCGGCTCATACGTGAGGTTGGCGGTCAGGCCGAAGCCTAGATTCCTGGTGACCGCAGCCATGGCCGAGACCAGCAGCAACGGGTCGTTGACCGGCAGTTGGATCGACTCCTTGAGCGGCACGTCGATGGAGTTTTGATAGACGTCGTACACGCCGACGATATCGGCGATAAACAAGCCATCGAACAGCCCACGCTCCAGGGTTTGCGCCAACTCAGTCCAGTACTCGATGGTCTTGTACTGGGTGGACGTATCCCGTGGGTGGGTCCACAGGCCGTGGTTGATGTGCCCGATGCAGTTCATGTTGAAGGCATTGAGCAGGATCTTTTTCTTCGCCATCAAATGGTCCCCCGCAGTGGCGGGTTTTTAGCATTGAGGTAGTAATTGCCTACCGCGTGGTACTTCCAGCGCACCGGGTCGTGCAGGGTGTGCACCCGTGCGTTGCGCCAGTGGCGGTCGAGGCCGTGCTCGGCAAGGGTCGCCTGGCTGCCGGCGAGTTCGAATAAGGTGCTGCCGGCGGCCAGGGAGATTTCGGTGCTCAAGGCGCGTACTTCGGCCACGGCAATCGAGGCAGCCGCAACGGTCTCGGCATTGCTGTCGGCCTGGGCGCGGTCGAGGAATTCACCTGAGCGTTCCAGCAATGCCTCTGCGGCGTGCAGACGGATGCTCAAGTGGCCGAAGCTCTTCAGGGTCAACGGGTCTTCAGTGGCCTTGTCGTTGCCGGAGTCGATCCATGGGCGAGTCTTGGTGCGCACAAAGTGCAGCGCATCCTCAAAGGCGGCGCGGGCGATGCCGGTGTCGATGGCAGCATGAAGAATCTGCGCGAGCGGGCCGACGGTAGTCGGGCGTTCAAAGGCGCTTTGGAAAGGGACCACGTCGTGGGCAGCGACCCAGACGTTATCGAACACCACCGAGCCGCTGCCGGTGGTGCGCTGGCCAAAGCCGCTCCAGTCGTCAATCACGCTCAGGCCTTCGCTGTCGCGCGGTACAAACGCCAACTGCTGCACGCCGTGCTCATCCACCACTGAGGTCGGGATGCGTTGCGCGTAGATCGCACCGGTTGAGTAGAACTTGCGGCCCGTGATGCGAAAGCCGTCGCCGTCGCGTGTGATGCTCGTGACGCGATCGTGAGCGGTCTTGGTGCCCAGTTCTGCAAGGGCATTGCCGAAGCGCTGGCCGGCGAGTACTTCGGCGTACAGGCGTTGTTGCTGCGCCGGGCTGCCGTTCACGCGCAGCACTTCCAAGGCATAGAAATGGTTTTGCGGAATCTGGCCCAGGGAGGCGTCGGCCTGGGCGATCAATGCGATGACCTTCGCCAGGGTGACGTTGGACACGCCCGCACCGCCGTATGCCTTCGGCACGCTGATGCCCCACAGGCCGGAGCGGGAAAACACGTCCAACTCGGGCAGCGGCAGGCGGCGTTCGCGGTCGCGCTGGGCGCTGTCGCGGCGGAAGTCTTCGGCCAGGTCGCTGGCGACAACAAGGGCTTGTTCATCGCTGGTGATAACCGCGACGTGATGAGAAAGGGTCATGCGTATTTCTCCAGAGGTCTGGTCGGTTAAATCCAGGAGTGGCGAGCAGGCAGGGTGCCGTTTAAGCGATAGGTGCCCACCGCGTGGTACTTCCAGCGCACGGGGTCGTGCAGCGTGTGTACGCGCGCGTTGCGCCAATGCCGGTCGAGGTTGAACTCAGCGAGGGTGGCGCGACTGCCGGCCAGTTCAAAGAGCTTCTCGCTGACCAGCAACGACACTTCAGTGGTCAACACTTTGGCCTCGGCCACGGCGATTGAGGCGCGTGCAGCGGACTGCGCGGTAATCGGCGCGGCACTGACTTGATCCAGCACTTGGCCGGCCTTGCGCAAGAGTGCTTCGGCGGCGTGCAGCTCGATTTTCAGCTTGCCGATATCGGCGATTACATACAGGTCATCGCTGGCGCGTTCGACCTTGGCGTCGATCCAGGGCCGTGAGCGCTCGCGAACAAAGCTGATGGTGTCATCCAGAGCGCCGCGGGCGATGCCGGCGTCGATCGCGGCCTGGATCAATTGCGAGACGGCGCCCTGGATGTTCGGGCTGTCGCCGATACGCCAGTTGTCGACCACCAGGTCGGCGTCGACCGGCACTTGGTCGAGCAGCACCGTACCGCTGGCGGTGGTGCGTTGGCCGAAGCCTGACCAGTCATCGACGATGCGCAGCCCTTCGGTGCCACGGCGCACGAACGCCATGACCTGCTTGCCGTCATCGTTCAGCGCCTTGATCGCTACCCAGTGGGCAAACAGCGCACCGGTGGAGTAGAACTTCTGGCCGCTGATCACGTAGCCGTCGCCTTGGGCAGTGATGCGCGCCTTGAGCTCCAGGGTGTTTTTGGTGCCGCGTTCCGGGCCGCCATTGCCGATGCGCCAGCCGTCGAGCACGCTCTGGAACAACTGTTTTTTCTGGCGTTCGGTGGCAGCGCCCTGCAACAGGTGCAGGATGCCGAAATGGTTCTGCGGGATCTGCCCGAGGGCCGGGTCTGCCGCGCTGATGATTGCGAACACGTCGGCCAGAGTCACGAATGACACTTGCGGGCCGCCGTACTCGCGGGGAATGGAAATACTGCCCAGCCCGCTGCGGGTGAACTGCTCGATCTGTGCCCATGGCAGCTTGCGTTGCTGATCGCGCGTGGCGGCTTGCAGGCGCGCGGCCTCGGCCAGCTCATGGGCGGCGTTCAGCGCCTCGGCGTCGTTGCGCAGCACGGCGGCCGGCAACAGCAGCGGTGCTACGTCCAGATCACGTTGGGGGGGTGTTAGAGCCAAGTTAGACATCAGCGCCGCTCCTTGGCTGCACGTAATGCCCTGGCGTTGTGCACCGGGGTAATTCTGACCATACCGACCTCGCATTCAATGAAATGAAAACAGAAAAATCAAAGATGTCCGGTGGTCCGGTGCATATACCCTAAGCTTGTTAAATATTTAAATAAACTAACTTTTGGGAATATGCATAGAAGGGCGATCAACCGGGTTCACAGGGTGAGCCCAGAGGGCGTGGCTGATAGACCGGCGCGGTGCCGGTCGGACGGGTGATCGCGCTGGCGGCAATACGTAGCGTCCGGGCTGGCGCCCAGCGCGAATTGTTGCCGACCCGGTCCAGAATGCAGTAAGTCACCTCCAACCGGCTGTCGTCGCCGGCCTCGACTATCAACGTCGGCGGCACCCAAACCTGCACCGCCTGGCCGACGGCCTTGGCCTGTATCTTCGGCAGGTCCATGCGTGCGTCGCCCCAACGCAGGGTGATGGCATCGCCGGTGGTCATGTTCAGGTAGGGCTCGATGGTCAGCGGAATCCCCCGCCGCACCTGGCTGGCATTCACGCCGTAGCGGCGAATGGTGTCCGGCAGACCCACCGGGGCAAGGTTCTGGTTTTCACCGCTGTAGAGGGCGCAGGGCAGGCCTCCGGGGGAGTTGGTTTTCACACGCAGGTGCGTCATGGCCGAACGTGCTGGGGCGCGGCCGACCTGCATGATTTGGTAATGAACCTGAGCGACACCCTCCTGCACAAAACTTTCCGGAACACGCAGTCGGGTAGGCATGCCGACTTCGCAGGCAGTCACCCGCCGTGAGGCCGCAAAACAGTTGTTCCAGAACAGCTCGATCAGATCGCCGTCATCCATGCCAGGGTAGGGTGCGATATCGACCAGCAGCTGTGCGGCTGCCAGGGCATTGATGCCGTTTCGAAGGGCCTGTGGCAACGTCGGGGCGGTGAGCAGGGCCGGGGTTGCAGTGCACGTCATAAGTAATCTCCTTGATGCAGCCAGCAGCAATCGTTCCGACCCTTAGGCGCAGGTGCGCAGCGGGGCTGAAAGGAACGATTCAGTGAATAGCCGGGATAGGATCCAATCCTCTGGGCCTTAGATAAGAGGGTTGGCCAAGGGGCGTCAATGGCGGCAAAAGGCTAAACGGCGGGTTCGGTGATATTCAGACGGGTCTGACTGGGCGGGGGATTTTAAGGCGCAATAGCGAGCGTGTTTTACAGCTGTGGGCGAGGACTTCTTGTAGGAATACTAATGGTGGCGAGGGAACAAGCTCCCTCGCCACAAATGCTCAATCGTAGGGTGCAGTTAATGCGCGAGGAATTTGCTCAAAAACTGCCGCGTGCGTTCTTCCTTGGGGTTGGCAAACAATGCCTTGGCTTCGCCCTGTTCCACGATCACGCCCTTGTCGAAAAAGATCACCCGGTTGGCAACGTCTCGGGCAAAGCTCATTTCGTGGGTGACGATGACCATGGTGCGATTCTCCTCAGCCAGGCTGCGGATGGTCGCCAGCACTTCACCCACCAGTTCCGGATCGAGTGCCGAGGTGGGTTCGTCGAACAGAATCACCTCCGGCTCCATGGCCAATGCACGGGCAATCGCCACGCGCTGTTGCTGACCACCGGACAGACGCCGTGGGTAGGCGTCTTCCTTGCCCGCCAGGCCGACCCTGGCCAGGAGCTTGCGCCCCAGGGCAATAGCGTCTTCGCGCGGCATCTTCTTGACCACGGTGGGGCCTTCGATGACGTTTTCCAGCGCAGTGCGATGGGGGAACAAGTTGAAGTTCTGGAACACAAAACCCACGTGTTGGCGCAGGCGTCGCACCAGGTTCTGTTGCTGGTTGAGCGGTTTGCTGCCGTCGATCTGGATATCGCCCACCTTGATGCGGCCGCTGGTGGGTTCTTCAAGGAAATTCAGGCAGCGCAGGAAGGTGGTCTTGCCGGAACCGCTGGGGCCGATGATGGCGACAACTTCGCCTTCCTTGACCTCAAGGTCGATGCCGTTGAGCACCACCTGACCGTTGAATTGTTTGGTCAGTTTTTCAACCACGATCATGCTTCAAGACTCCAGGTCATGCCGGTTGACCCGGTCTTCCAGACGATTTTGAAAATGCGCCAGGATGCTCGCCAGTACCCAGTAGATCAGAGCGGCGGACAGATACATGGTGAAAATTTCGAAGGTACGCGCCGACACCAGTTGCGCCTGGCGAAACAGCTCCGGCACCTGAATGGTGGCGGCCAGCGCCGTGTCCTTGACCAGCGAAATAAAGCTGTTGCCCAGCGGCGGCAGCGCGGTGCGCATCGCCTGCGGCAGGATGGCCCGGCGCAGGGTCTGCGCGCGGGTCATGCCGATACTGGCAGCGGCCTCCCACTGGCCACGCTCGATAGACGCGATGGCGGCCCGCAGGATTTCACACGCGTAGGCGGCCATGTTCAGCGAAAAGCCGATCATGGCTGCCGGGATCGGATCCAGCTCGATGCCCACTTGCGGCAAGCCGTAGTAGATCAAAAACAGCTGTACCAGCAAGGGCGTGCCGCGAAAGAACGACACATAGACACGGGCAGTCCAGCTCAGCAGCTTGAAGCGCGACAGACGCATCAAGGCCAGGCCGAAGCCCAGCAGCAAGCCGAAGAACATGCCGCCAAGGCTGAGAATCACCGTGTAATACGCACCCTTGAGCAGAAAGGGCGCGGAGTCCAGCGCGAGTTGGAAACCTGCTTCCATTATTGAGTGACGTCAGCGTTGAAGTACTTCTCGGACAGCTTCTTCAAGGTGCCATCGGCGCGCAGCTTGTCGAGGGCCTTGTTCACCGCTTCCAGCAATTCAGGCTCGCCTTTGCGCAGCGCGATACCGGCTTCCTGGCGGGAGAAGGCATCGCCTGCAGCGGCGGTGTCCGGGGCTTTCTTGGCGTATTCCAGGGCGGCCAGGCGGTCGATCAGAATCGCGTCGATACGGCCGATGCGCAGGTCCTGGAACTTGGTCGGATCATCGTTATAGGTCTTGATGATGGCTTTGGGTTGGTTGTCCTTGAGCCATTGCTCGTAGTTGGTGCCCAGGCCCACACCAACTTTTTTGCCGGCCAGGTCGTCGGCGGTCTTGATGGTGTCAACGTTCTTCTTCAGCACCAGCGCCTGGATACCGGAAACGGTGTAAGGCGTGGAGAAATCGTACTTCTTCTTGCGCTCTTCAGAGATGGTCACTTGGTTGACCACTGCGTCCAGGCGCTTGGATTCCAGGGCGGCGAGGATGCCATCCCATGGCGTGGCCTGCAGCTTGACCTTGACGCCCAGCTCCTTGGCCAGCGCTTCGGACAGCTCGACTTCGAAACCGCTGAGCTTGCCGCTTTCATCGACGAAGCTGAACGGCGGATAGGTGCCTTCCAGGCCGATTTTGATCTCGCCGACCTTTTTGATGTTGCCCAGTTGCTCGCCGGCAACGGCCTGGCCCAGCAGGCTGGCACCGAGAGCCAAACCCAAAGTACCGACCAGCAAAGTGCGACGGAATGCGGAAATAGTCATGAAGAGCCCCTGTGTTTTTATGTTGAGCGAAGCAGGTGACGCGGTAGTCGTATCCTGCCTTAAAGCGCGAAGCGCGTCTTCGCCTTCGGCGCGATGATAAAGCCCGGTTTTAAGACTTGAAAATAATATAAAACTCAATTGATATTCTTTTTATGAATATGCGTTGAGTCTAATGTGGTAAGGGGCTTGCCCCCGATAGCGGTGTATCAGTAACAGATGAGCTGGCTGACACTCCGCTATCGGGGGCAGGCCCCCTTCCACATTTAGCCCGCGTTTATTCAGTTGAAAACCGAGTCATAGGCAAACAACGCCGGTGCCCCACCGGTATGCAGGAAAATAATCGGGCCATCTTCAAAGCGCTGGCGCCCGATACCGTCCAGCAAGCCGGCCATGGCCTTGCCAGTGTAGACCGGGTCCAGCAGCAGGCCTTCCTGGCTCGCCAATAGCTTGACCGCCGAAAGGGTCCCGGCGTTCGGTTCGCCATAACGTGGGCCGAAGTATTCGTCCCACAGGATCACCTTGAAGGCTTCGGGGATATCCACGCCGAGCAACTCGGCAGTGCGTTCGGCCAGGCCCTGTACTTTGGGGCGCTGGGCTTCGTCGGTGCGCGATACGGTGACGCCGACTACCGGTAAGTTCGGCAGTACTTCACTCAACGCCAAGGCCAGGCCGCTGTGGGTGCCCGCACTGCCGGACGCCAGTACCACGGCGGCGAATTCGATGCCGCTGTCTTCGATCTGCGCGGCCAGTTCCAGCCCGGCGCGCACATAACCTAAGGCGCCGAGGGCATTGGAGCCGCCGATGGGCACCAGGTACGGCTTCTTGCCGTTGCTGCGCAGGCGATCGGCGAGGGCGTTGAGTTGGTCGTCGACGTTATCGAGGTTTTCCACCAATTCCACCTTGGCGTCGAACAGCTCCAGCAGCAGGCGATTGCCGTTGCCCAGGTAGTTGGGGTCTTCGGTACCGGTGGGGTTTTCCAGCAGGGCCACGCAGCCTAGGCCGAGCTTGGCGGCAAGGGCGGCAGTCTGGCGTACGTGGTTGGACTGGATGGCACCGGCGGTCACCAGGGTGTCGGCCCCCTGAGCGATGGCGTCGGCGGCCAGATATTCGAGTTTGCGCAGTTTGTTGCCGCCCATCGCCAGTGGCGTGGTGTCGTCGCGCTTGACGTAGATGTCCCGTCCCAACCAGGTCGACAACCGTTCGAGTTTTTCCAGGGCGGTGGCACCGCCGAGCAGGTCCAGGCGGTTAAAACGGTCGAGCTGTTGCTTGATCATGGCTACGCACGGTGGCTAAGGGATGAAGCGACTATAGGCAGGCACTTTTCATCGGGCAACCGTCAATCGCTTATGCCCGATGGTTCTTAGCATCACACCATTGGTTCTTAATGGCGGCCAGGGTGCATACCGTAAAGTGATGGCCATTACGTCAGGAGTAAATACTGTGAGTGAGCGTTCCAGTCATTGGCAATTGCAGACCATTGTCAGCCAGTTGCGCGGCGCCCGGGACCAGTGGCGAACGCGCAATGGCCGCTTGAGCGGCGAGCATGGCGGACGCGAATTGCCGTCCCGAGAAGCCGTTGCACAAATCCTCGAAGCGCTGTGCGGCGCGCTGTTCCCGATGCGCTTGGGGCCGGCGGATTTGCGTGAAGAAAGTGAAGATTTTTACGTCGGTCATACCCTCGACGTCGCGCTCAATGCGTTGCTCGCTCAGGCGCGTCTTGAGCTGCGTTATGCCGCGCGACAGGGCGGGCAGGATGACAGCCAGATCGATGCCCACGCCATCCGCCTGATCCAGGGTTTTGCCCTGGCCTTGCCGTCTCTGCGAAGCCTGCTGGACACCGACGTACTCGCCGCTTACCACGGCGACCCGGCCGCGCGCAGTGTGGATGAAGTGTTGCTGTGCTATCCGGGGATCCTGGCGGTGATTCACCACCGTCTGGCCCACCACTTGTACCGCGCCGGCTTGCCGCTGCTGGCGCGGATCATTGCGGAAATCGCCCACTCGGCCACCGGCATCGACATCCACCCCGGCGCGCAGATCGGCCCGAGCTTCTTTATCGACCATGGGACCGGTGTGGTCATTGGTGAAACCGCGATCATCGGCGAGCGGGTGCGCATCTACCAGGCCGTGACGTTGGGCGCCAAGCGCTTCCCGGCAGATGAAGATGGGCAGTTGCAGAAAGGCCATCCGCGTCACCCGATCGTCGAGGATGATGTGGTGATCTACGCCGGGGCGACGATCCTCGGGCGGATCACCATCGGCAAGGGCTCGACCATTGGCGGTAATGTGTGGCTGACGCGCAGTGTGCCGGCTGAGGCGAACATTACTCAGGCGAATCTGCAGCATGATGACGGGGCGCAGAAGTAAAACCTTACGCAGATCCCCTGTGGGAGGGGGCTTGCTCCCGATAGCGCGTGTCAGTTGGTACATTCATTGACTGATATGCCGCCATCGGGAGCAAGCCCCCTCCCACATTGTTAGCCTCACTCCAGATTTACCCCGCAATCGCTGAACGATTTGCCTCTCGCACCCGTCATACCAATCCTTGAGCTAGTGTAGGAATAACCGACCACTCAGCCCTGCGATTAGTCCAAAACCGCCTATCCATGTTTAACTTGAATGTTCGTTCAAGTTAAACCCGGTGGTTCGCTGCCCGCTCACAACAGGAGGCTTACCTTTGCTGAGTCCGTTATTTACAGCCACATGCTCCAACCTCGGGGTGCATCGCTCATGAGTGCATCGTCCACCCCAGCCAGCGGCCAAGTGCGCATGAATGCGCCGGTTTTCTACTTCGCCGCGACCTTCATCCTGCTGTTCGGCATCACTGTCATCGCTATCCCGCAACAGGCCGGTGCCTGGTTGCTGGCAGCGCAAAACTGGGCGGCCAATACGGTCGGCTGGTACTACATGCTGGCGATGACCCTGTATCTGGTCTTCGTGGTGGTCACCGCGCTATCGGGCTACGGCAAGATAAAACTCGGTGCCGACCACGACGAGCCCGAATTCAGTTATCTGTCCTGGGCCGGCATGCTGTTCGCCGCAGGGATCAGCATTACGCTGTTCTTCTTCTGCGTCTCCGAGCCGCTGACGCACTTGGTGCAGCCGCCCCAAGGCGCGCCGATGAACGCCGATGCCGCGCGCCAAGCCATGCAGATTCTGTTTCTGCACTGGGGCCTGCACGGTTGGGGTGTGTTTGCGTTTGTCGGCATGGCGCTGGCGTATTTCGCCTACCGGCATAACCTGCCACTGGCGTTGCGTTCGGCGCTGTACCCGCTGATCGGTAAGCGCATCAACGGCCCTATCGGCTACGCGGTGGATGGCTTCGGCATCATTGCCACGGTGTTTGGTCTTGGCGCCGACATGGGCTTCGGCGTGCTGCACCTAAACTCCGGCCTCGACTACTTGTTTGGCATTGCCCACACCCAGTGGATTCAGGTCGGTTTGATCACCCTGATGATGGGCGCGGCGATCCTTGTTGCAGTGGCCGGCGTCGATAAGGGCGTGCGGGTGATGTCCGACATCAACATGCTGCTGGCCTGCGCGCTGCTGCTGTTTGTGTTGTTTGCCGGGCCTACCCAGCACTTGCTCAACACCTTGATCCAGAACATCGGTGACTACCTCGGCGCGCTGCCGACCAAGAGTTTCGACGTCTACGCCTACGACAAGCCGAGCGACTGGCTGGGCGGTTGGACGGTGTTCTACTGGGCCTGGTGGATCGCATGGTCACCGTTCGTGGGCCTGTTTATCGCGCGGATTTCCCGTGGCCGCACCATCCGCGAATTCGTGTTCGGCGTGCTGCTGATCCCGCTGGGCTTTACCCTGGCGTGGATGTCGATCTTCGGCAACAGCGCCATCGACCAAGTGCTCAACCACGGCATGACCGCGCTCGGCCAGTCGGCCATCGATGACCCGTCGATGAGCCTCTACCTGCTGCTGGAAACCTATCCGTGGAGCAAAACCGTTATCGCGGTGACCGTGTTTATCAGCTTCGTGTTCTTCGTCACCTCGGCGGATTCGGGCACGGTAGTTTTGTCGACGCTGTCGTCCAAAGGCGGCAACGCCGATGAAGACGGGCCGAAATGGCTGCGGGTGTTCTGGGGTGCGATGACCGCGCTGGTCACCAGTGCGTTGCTGTTTGCTGGCAGTATCGACTCGCTGAAATCGGCGGTGGTGCTGACCTCGCTGCCGTTCTCACTGATTTTGTTGCTGATGATGTGGGGGCTGCACAAGGCTTTCTATCTGGAGTCGCAAAAGCAGATCGCCCAGTTGCATTCCTTGGCGCCGATCTCGGCTTCGCGTAAAGGCAAGGGCGGCTGGCGCCAGCGCTTGAGCCAGGCGGTGCATTTCCCATCGCGCGATGAGGTGTACCGCTTCCTTGAATCGACGGTGCGCCCGGCGATTGAAGAAGTGACGGCGGTGTTTGTCGAGAAGGGACTTTCGGTGGTCACCCAACCGGATCCATCCAACGACAGCGTGAGCCTGGAAATCGGCCATGGCGAGGAGCATCCGTTCATCTACCAGGTGCAAATGCGCGGCTACTTCACGCCGTCGTTTGCCCGTGGCGGCATGGGCTCCAAAGAGATCAACAACCGCCGCTATTACCGGGCGGAAGTGCACTTGAGTGAGGGCAGCCAGGACTACGACCTGGTGGGCTACACCAAGGAGCAGATCATCAACGACATCCTCGACCAGTACGAGCGGCACCTGCAGTTCCTGCACCTGGTGCGCTAGGTTTTGCGCAGGCCGGCGGTGACGTTGGGCTTGCGTGAAATTGCAGTTTTTTATGAGTCTTATCGTTCCTCTGGCGTAGGACTTTGCTGTACAACGAAAGGGCAGACTTAAGCGATTCAGCTGGTTAAAAGGCCTGGGAATAACCTTATTCCCAGGCCTTATTTGCCCTAGACCCAGAGAGGATTCGATGACGTACATTGCTGCCGAAAACCGCTATGAATCTATTCCGTATCGCCGCGTAGGCCGAAGTGGATTGGTGCTGCCTGCACTGTCCCTAGGGCTGTGGCACAACTTTGGCGACAGCACCCCGATCGACACCCAGCGCGCCCTGTTGCGCACGGCGTTCGACCTGGGTATCAACCACTTCGACCTGGCTAATAACTACGGCCCGCCTTACGGCAGCGCCGAGATCAATTTCGGTCGTTTGCTGCGTGAAGACTTCAAGCAGTACCGCGACGAATTGATTATCTCCAGCAAGGCCGGTTGGGACATGTGGCCCGGCCCTTACGGCCAGGGCGGCGGTTCGCGCAAATACGTGCTGGCCAGCCTGGACCAAAGCCTGCAGCGCCTGGGCGTCGACTATGTGGATATTTTCTACTCCCACCGCTTTGACGCCGACACCCCGCTTGAAGAAACCGCCAGCGCCCTCGCCACCGCCGTGCAACAAGGCAAGGCGTTGTACATCGGCATTTCGTCGTATTCCGGCGTGAAGACTCGCGAAATCGCTGCGCTGCTCAAGGAGTGGAAGGTACCGCTGCTGATCCACCAGCCGGCCTACAACCTGCTCAACCGCTGGGTGGAAAAAGACCTGCTCGACACCACCGAGGAACTCGGCGCCGGCGTGATCGCTTTTACGCCACTGGCTCAGGGTTTGTTGACCGACAAGTACCTCAACGGTGTGCCGGCTGATGCACGGGTCAATCGCCCGGGCGGTGGTTCGTTGCAGGCCAAGCACTTGTCCGACGCCAACATCGCCCATGTGCGTGCGCTGAACGAAATCGCCCAGCGCCGTGGTCAGAGCCTGGCGCAGCTGGCACTGGCGTGGACGCTGCGTGATCCACGGGTCACCAGTGCGCTGATCGGCGCGAGCCGGCCGGAGCAGATTATCGAGAACGTCGGAGCGTTGAAGAACTTGAGCTTCACTGCGGAAGAACTGGCGGAGATTGATCGGTTTGCGCAGGAAGGCGGGATAAACCTGTGGGAAAAGCCATCGACCGCTGAATAATTTGGTATGACTCGGTCAATGTAGGAGGGGGCAAGCCCCCTCCCACATTTGATGTGCTGTGTGGTTTAGAACGGCACGTCCCCAAGAATCGTCGCCCGATGCATCACCCGCCGCTGCGGCCGGTAGTCATCCACCGCGTAATGCTGGGTCACGCGGTTGTCCCAGAACGCCACGTCGTTCTCCTGCCAGCGCCAGCGGATAGTGAATTCGGGGCGCGTCGCGTGGGCGAATAACAGCTTAAGAATCGCCTCGCTTTCCGCCGGTTCCAGTTCATTGATCCTGGTCGTGAACCCGTCGCTGACAAACAGCGACTTGCGTCCACTCACCGGGTGAGTACGCACCACCGGGTGGGACAGCGGCGGGTTCTTCTTACGGGTTTCTTCCCAGCGCAACAGGTCTTCGGCGGTGTTGCCGAAGCGCTCCAGCGGAAAAGACTTGGTGAAATCGTGGGTGGCGGTGAGGCCGTTGAGCAACGCCTTAAACGGCTCGGACAACGCCTCATACGCCGCAATACCACTGGCCCACAACGTGTCGCCACCAAACGCCGGCAGCAGCTTGGCGCTAAGCACCGCGCCGAGCGCCGGGGTGGGCAGGAAGGTCACGTCGGTGTGCCACACGGCGTTGTCGCGTACGTCGGTGACGGCGGTGTCGAGGATCAGCACTTCGGGCTGTTCCGGCACGTTGGGGTAGATCGGGTGGATGTGCAGGTCGCCGAAGTTCGCCGCGAACCGCGCCTGTTGCTGCGGGGTGATCGGCTGGTCACGGAAGAACAGCACCGAGTGGCGGAGTAACGCCTGCTCGATGGCATCGCGGTGTTCGGCGCTCAGCGGCTGGGTAATATCGACGCCACTGATCTGGGCGCCCAAGGCAGTGCTCAATGGGGTAACGGTCAGGCTGCTCATGCGGTTCTCACTCAATGTGCCTGGCCATGCCAAGGCACTAACTTACGCTGCAGGGCACGCAGGCCCATTTCCATGGCGAAGGCGATCAGAGCGATCACCAGGATCCCCAGCACCACCACATCGGTGACCAGGAACTGCGCCGCCGACTGCACCATAAAGCCCAGGCCGCTTGTGGCGGCGATCAGCTCGGCAGCGACCAAGGTCGACCAGCCCACACCCAGTCCGATGCGCACGCCGGTGAGGATGTCAGGCAGGGCGCTTGGCAGGATCACATGGCGAATCAGCTGGGCGCGGGTGGCGCCCAACGACTGCGCGGCGCGCAATTTGGCCGGGTCGACGGTGCGTACGCCGGTCGCGGTGGCGATGGCAATCGGTGCGAAGATCGCGAGGTAAATCAGCAGCACTTTAGACAGCTCACCGATGCCGCACCAAATCACAATCAGCGGCAGGTAGGCCAAAGGTGGAATCGGTCGGTAGAACTCGATCAGCGGGTCGAGAATGCCTCGGGCAATGCGATTGGAACCGATGGCGATGCCCACCGGCACGGCGGTCAGCACCGCGAAGCCCAGGCCCAGGCCGATACGGCTGAGGCTTGCGCCCAGGTGTTGCCACAGAGTGGAGTCCATATAGCCCGTGGTCGCGAGCAACCAGCCTTTTTGCAGCACGGCGGACGGCGGTGGCAGGAGCAGCGGTTCGATCAAACCGGTGGCGGTCACCCCCCACCAAATTGCCAGGAGCGCGGCCAGTGTCAGCAGGCTGATCCAGCGTGTGCTTAAGCTGCGGCGCACCGCAATGACCGCGTGCGTCACCGGCTTGGCGGCGGTGGCGGGAAGTTCGTAGCTGCTCATGCGGACACCTGCCGTTGGGAGAACACTTTGCCCAGCACGTGTTCGCGGGTCTCGATAAAGCGCGGGTCGGACTTGATCGCCCGCGCCGACTCACCCGCCGCATAGCGTTGGCCGAAGTCCAGGTGCAGGCGTTCCACGATCTGGCCTGGGTTGGGCGCCAGCAGGATCAAATCAGTGGCGAGGAATACGGCTTCTTCGATGTCATGGGTAATCAGGAACACAGGCTTGGCCGTGCGGCGCCAGACTTGCAGCAACAACTCCTGCATCTGTTCGCGGGTGAAGGCATCGAGGGCGCCGAAGGGTTCGTCCATCAGCAGCACACGCGGGTCTGCCGCCAAGGCGCGCGCCAGGCCGACGCGTTGCTTCTGGCCGCCGGAGAGCTGCCAGATACGGCGGCTGTCGAAACCCGCCAGGTCCACCAGCGCGAGCATTTCCCTGGCACGTACTTCACGTTGGGCCTTGGGTATGCCGGCCAATTCGAGGCCGAAGCCGACATTGGCCAACACATCCTGCCAGGGCAGCAACGCATCGTCCTGGAACACCACGCCACGCTCGGCGCTGGGGCCTTTGACCGGCACGCCATCAAGGGTAATGCGCCCGGCAGAAGGTTCGACAAAACCGGCAATCAGGTTCAACAGCGAGGTCTTGCCACTGCCGGACGGCCCGAGGGCCACCAGCAATTGCTGGGGCCCAAGGTCGAGTGAAATATCCGCCAGTACCGGTTCCGGGGCGCCTGGGTACTGTGCGCTGATGCGCTCCAGTTGTAGCAAGGCCATCGCGATGAACTCCTCAGTTAGTAATGAACTTGGCGCTGACGTAAGGCGCGTAGTCCGGCAGCACGGCGTCGACCTTGCCTTGTTCCTTGAGGAACGCAGCCGTATCGGTCACGGCCTTGGTAGTCGGGGCGCCCAGCAGGGTCACTTGGTCAGCGGCCAGCGGGTAGACGTTGCCTTGCAACAACAGCGGGATATCGCTGGCCTTAGCGCCGGATAGCTTCACCAGCTTGTCGACGTTGCCTTTGTCGGCGAGCCAGGCTTGTGGGTCTTTGCGGTAGGCGGCGTAGGCATCCAGAGTGACTTTGGCGAAGGCCGTGACGATTTCCGGGTGCTTCTCGGCAAAATCCTTACGCACGATCCACGCATCGAACGTTGGCGCGCCGAACTTGGCCAGCTCGCCAGAGGTGATCAGCACTTTGCCGTTCTCCTTGGCCACACCCAACGCGGGATCCCACACGTAGGTGGCGTCGATATCACCGCGCTTCCAGGCGGCGATGATCGCCGGTGGCGCGAGGTTGAGGATGGTCACTTTCGACGGGTCGATGTTCCAGTGCTTGAGTGCGGCCAACAGGCTGTAGTGGCCAGTGGAGACGAAGGGCACGGCGATCTTTTTGCCGATCAGGTCCTGGGGGCTGTTGATCCCCGAACCGGTGCGTGCCACCAGGGCTTCGGCACCGCCAATCTGGGTGGCGACGAGGAAGGTTTCCACTGGCACTTTGCGGGTGATCGCCGCGGTCAGCGGGCTGGAACCGAGGTAGCCGATCTGCACGTCACCGGAGGCGATGGCGGCAATGATGTCGGCGCCATTGTCGAATTTGCGCCAATCAATTTTGGCGTTGGTGGCTTTTTCATACGCGCCGTCGGCCTGGGCGACTTTGGCCGGATCCACGGTGGTCTGGTAAGCGATGGTCACATCCGCCGCCTGGGCAAACAGGCTGGCACCGGCCAGGGACAACGCCGCCAAGAGGCGCAGGGGGGTTAAAAGTTTCAAGGGGAAGCTCCTCAATCAGGCGGCCGAGGGTCGGCGTGAGAGGAGACTAAATGATCTAAGAATCCGAAAATAAATAACATTTTCGAATTAGCTTATGTGGGGAAAGGTTGAAGCAAGTCTTGAGCTTGATGAGGGCAAATGTGGGAGGGGGCTTGCGCCCGATGGCGGTAGCTCAGCCACTGATGGGTGACTGACGCTCTGCTATCGGGGGCAAGCCCCCTCCCACATTTTGAGCCGGGTCGGCTTCAGTTAGTTACTGATGGCGAGAATGCTGGCCTGGTACGACCCCACAAACACATCAAAATCGCCCACTTCGTTCTGCTCCAGTTCCGCCTGTTGCGCCAGCGATTTGCGCGCCAGGTCCTCAAAGCGCGCCTGCTCTTCTGCGGGCAACGGCTCACGGCGGAAATACTCGGCATGCAACTCGCTCTGATGCAGGGAGAACTGCGCGAAACTCTCTTTGCGCTCGGCCATCGCGGCCAGTACCTGCGCTGAAGGGGTCAGCGATGGGTCGTTGACCTTAGCAAGCTGGGCGTCCAGCGCCTGGCTGTGCTCGCTGATGCCATGGCTCTGATCGAGCAGGGCGGCCAACGGTGCAATCTTCTCCAACAGCTCGGTGGCCCATTCCTTCATGTCCACCGGCGCGCCGTCGCGCTGCAATTGCAGGCCCGGACGGCGACCTTCCTTGACCACGCTGAGGAAGTTGGCGGTGGCATTGCCGCACGCGTTGTTGGCGAACAACGGGCTGTCGTTCAGCGCGCAGTACAGCAGGAACGCGTCGAGGAAGCGCGACTCGGGCAGGTCGATGCCCATCGGCAAGAACGGGTTGATGTCCAGGCAACGCACTTCGATGTACTGAATGCCGCGTGCCACCAGCGCCTGGATTGGTCGTTCACCGGTGTAGGTCACGCGCTTGGGGCGGATGTTGGAGTAGTACTCGTTTTCGATCTGCAGGATGTTGGTGTTGAGCTGTACCCACTCACCGTCCTTGTGCGTGCCGATTTCGACGTAAGGCGCGTAGGGCGTTGCTACCGCCTCACGCAGGCTGTCGGTGTAGCTCGCCAAGTCGTTGTAGCACGGCGTCAGGCCGGCCTGGGCGTTGCTCTGGTAACCCAGGTCACTCATGCGCAGGCTGGTGGCGTAGGGCAGGTAGAGGGTGTCGGCGTCGAGCACTTCCAGCTGGTGCGAGCGACCGCGCAGGAAACCCGCGTCCAGCGCCGGTGAGGCACCGAACAGGTACATCAGCAGCCAGCTGTAACGGCGGAAGTTGCGGATCAGCGCGATGTAAGCCGTGGACTGATAGTCGCGGTCGGTGCCGACGAACCCTTCAGTTTCCTTGAGCAACGGCCACAACTGTTCCGGCAGGGAAAAGTTGTAGTGGATGCCGGCGATGCACTGCATGGTCTTGCCGTAACGCAGGGCCAGGCCCTTGCGGTACACGTACTTGAGCTGTCCGATATTGGAGGTGCCGTAGTAGGCAATCGGAATATCTTCCTCGGCCGGCAACGGACACGGCATCGAGGGGCTCCACAGGTATTCGCTGCCCAGCTTGGTGTAGGCAAAGCGGTGGATCTTGTCCAGGCTGCTCAGGGTATCGGCCGGGTTGGGCAGGGCTGGGGTGATGAACTCCAGCAGCGATTCCGAGTAGTCGGTGGTGATCTGTTCGTGGGTCAACGCGGCGCCCAGGGCTTCCGGGTGCGGCGTTTGCGCCAGGCGACCTTCACCCGTGACACGTAGGCACTCACGCTCGATGCCATGCAGGCACTGCTCTAGCAGGGAGAGGTGTTCGCGCTTGCCGAGCAGAGCCAGGCGGCGGTTGAGAAGTTCGCTCAAGTTGGATTCCTTCACGCGTCAGTCGCCCCAATATGGGGGTGGGCAGGACGGTCTACAAGGGTGAAGTTAAAACTGGCGTGATCGCCTGGTTGTGAGTCGATTTGACCCGCGGTAAAAAAGCCTACTTCACTCCATGAATTGGGCCATAGCGCAGCAGGAAAATTCCGACGCCGTTATCGCAGCGCCGAAATTAACTCAAATCGTGGGTGGTGAGCTATAGGACAGCGAAGGTGCCCTGTGCTTTTGCGACAAGTCGTTCCTCCTGATACACATCGGCTTCGACCACCAGGGTGCGCCGGCCGGCGTGAATCACACGGCTGGTGCACAGCACATCCCCGTCTTCCACGGCGCGGATGTAGTTGATCTTGCACTCGATGGTCGCGCTCTGCTGGTCGAAACCATGGGAACTGGAACAGGCCAGCCCCATGGTGATGTCTACCAGGCTGAAAATCGCCCCGCCATGGAGCTTGCCCGCGCGGTTGCGCAGGTGCGGCTCCAGGGTCAGGGCCACCTCGGCAACGCCTTCTTCCAGGCGTTGCAGGCGGCAGCCGATCAGTTCGCTGAAGGCGCTCTGAGTCAAACCGGCCGGGATTTCCATCAACGTTTCTTCAACTGCTTGGCGTTGGCGAACAGCGAGGCCATGGCATTGTTGCTTGGCGCCGCGGTTGCGGTTTCCTTGCGCGGTTGACTGCTTTCGGAACGGTTCTGCGACTGGCGCGGCGCCGAGCCTGGGCGTGCGCCACGGGCACCGTCGATTTTCTCGCCGGGGGTGTCGCTCATACGCATCGACAGACCAACGCGTTTGCGCGGGATGTCGACTTCCATGACCTTGACCTTGACCACATCACCGGCTTTCACCGCTTCACGTGGGTCTTTAATGAACTTCTCCGAAAGTGCGGAGATATGCACTAAACCATCCTGATGCACGCCGATGTCCACAAACGCGCCAAAGTTGGTCACGTTGGTCACCACACCCTCCAGGATCATGCCCAGCTCCAGGTCCTTGAGGTCTTCGACGCCGTCCTGGAACTCGGCGGTCTTGAACTCAGGACGTGGGTCGCGGCCAGGCTTTTCAAGCTCTTGCAGGATGTCGGTGATGGTCGGTACGCCGAACGTTTCGTCGGTGTACTTCTTCGGGTCCAGGCGCTTGAGGAACGCAGCGTCACCGATCAGCGAACGGATGTCGCGGTCGGTCTCGGCGGCGATGCGTTGCACCAGCGGATACGCTTCCGGGTGAACGGCCGAGGAATCCAGCGGGTTGTCACCGTTCATTACGCGTAGGAAACCGGCGGCTTGCTCGAAGGTTTTCTCGCCCAGTCGAGCGACCTTTTTCAACGCGGCGCGGGTTTTGAACGCGCCGTTTTCGTCTCGGTGAGTGACGATATTCTGCGCCAGCGTGGTGTTCAGGCCGGAGATACGGGCCAACAGCGCGACCGAGGCAGTGTTTACATCCACGCCAACCTTGTTCACGCAGTCTTCCACCACCGCATCCAGGCCACGCGCCAGCTTCAGCTGTGACACGTCGTGCTGGTACTGGCCGACACCGATGGATTTAGGGTCAATCTTCACCAGTTCGGCCAGCGGATCCTGCAGGCGACGGGCAATGGATACCGCGCCACGGATCGACACGTCGAGGTCCGGGAATTCCTTGGAAGCCAGTTCCGACGCCGAGTACACCGAAGCGCCCGCCTCGGAGACCATGACCTTGGTCATCTTCATGGCTGGGTATTTTTTGATCAGTTCGGCGGCAAGCTTGTCGGTTTCACGGCTGGCGGTGCCGTTGCCGATGGCGATCAGGTCCACCGAATGCTTGGCGCACAGGGCGGCCAGAATCGCGAGGGTCTGGTCCCACTTGTTATGCGGCACGTGCGGGTACACGGTGGCGTGGTCCAGCAGCTTGCCGGTGGCATCGACCACGGCCACCTTGCAGCCGGTGCGCAGGCCCGGGTCGAGGCCCAGGGTGGCGCGCGGGCCGGCTGGTGCGGCCAGCAGTAGGTCGTGCAGGTTGTGGGCGAAGACGTTGATCGCTTCGGTTTCGGCGCCGTCGCGCAATTCGCCCAGCAGGTCGGTTTCCAGGTGGGTGTAGAGCTTGACCTTCCAGGTCCAGCGCACTACTTCACCGAGCCACTTATCAGCAGGACGATTCTGATTCTGGATGCCGAATTGTTGACCGATCATGCCTTCGCACGGGTGCATGGTGCCCGGCAGCTCGTCGCCGACTTTGAGTGCGGAGCTGAGAATGCCTTCGTTGCGGCCACGGAAAATCGCCAGTGCACGGTGGGACGGCATGCTCTTGAGCGGTTCGTCGTGTTCGAAGTAATCGCGGAATTTGGCGCCTTCTTCCTCTTTGCCGGCGATGACGCGAGCGCTGATGATGGCTTCCTGCTTGAGGTAGGTACGCAGCTTTTCCAGAAGGCTGGCGTTTTCGGCGAAGCGCTCCATGAGGATGTACTTGGCGCCTTCGAGGGCTGCCTTGACATCGGCAACGCCTTTTTCAGCGTTGACGAAGCGCGCGGCTTCGGTGTCCGGGGTCAGCGACGGGTCGTTGAACAGGCCGTCGGCCAGTTCGCCCAGGCCGGCTTCGAGGGCGATCTGGCCCTTGGTGCGGCGCTTTTGTTTGTAGGGCAGGTAAAGGTCTTCGAGGCGGGTTTTGGTGTCGGCGAGCTTGATGTCGCGCTCAAGCTGCGGGGTCAGCTTGCCCTGTTCCTCGATGCTGGCGAGGATGCTGATACGCCGTTCGTCGAGTTCTCGCAGGTAGCGCAGGCGCTCTTCCAGGTGACGCAGTTGGATGTCGTCGAGGCTGCCTGTCACTTCTTTTCGGTAACGGGCGATGAAGGGCACCGTGGAGCCTTCATCCAGTAGAGCGACGGCCGCTTCGACCTGTTGTGGGCGTACACCGAGTTCCTCGGCGATGCGGCTGTTGATGCTGTCCATAAAACCACCTGAAATTCTTAGAAGCAGCTTGCAGGCCCGGAAAACAAGGCCTTGCGCAGCTGGTTGAGCGGCCCGACTGGCGCCGCTGCCTGGGTCAAGAGGCAGCCTATTGACCCTCGAAATCGGAAAAATCGCGACAAGCGGGTAAAAAAGCTTGGCAGTAAAAAGGTAACGATCTGACGTCGCCCTGTATGAGGGCGCCGCATTATAACCAGCGTTTTGTCCTTGAGGGCTACTGCGCGGGTGGTTGTAGGGCGCGGGTTTGCTGGCAGTTGAGGAAAAATCTGCTAACAATGCACACGGTGCGTATAACGACAGCTACGCCATAATGCGCGCCGAGATAAGAGGAGCATCTAATGAGCAGCACTGCACAAACTGCTGAAGGCGAAAAAATTCTCATCGTTGATGACGATCCAGGGCTGAGCAGCCTGCTGGAGCGTTTCTTCAATTCCAAGGGCTACCGTGCCCGCGCGGTGCCGAACACCGAGCAGATGGATCGCCTCCTGGGGCGCGAAGTATTCAACCTGGTCGTACTTGACCTGATGCTGCCCGGCGAAGATGGCCTGACCGCATGCAAACGCCTGCGCGGCGCGAACAATCAGATTCCAATCATCATGCTCACCGCCAAGGGCGATGAGCTGAGCCGCATCAAGGGCCTTGAACTGGGCGCCGATGACTACCTGGCCAAACCCTTCAATCCGGATGAGTTGATGGCGCGGGTCAAAGCCGTATTGCGCCGTCAGGCACCGCCAGTACCGGGCGCGCCAGGCAGCGAAGACGAAAGCGTTACCTTCGGCGACTACGAACTGTCGCTGGCGACCCGCGAACTCAAGCGCGGCGATGAAGTGCACATGCTCACCACCGGCGAATTCGCCGTGCTCAAGGCGCTGGTGATGAACGCTCGCCAGCCGCTGACACGCGACAAGCTGATGAACCTGGCTCGTGGTCGTGAATGGGACGCCCTGGAGCGCTCCATCGACGTGCAAATTTCCCGTCTGCGCCGGATGATCGAGCCGGACCCTTCCAAGCCACGGTATATCCAGACTGTCTGGGGCGTGGGTTATGTGTTTGTGCCGGATGGCACCGCAACCAAGTGATCGATGATTTGCAGGGCGGGCATCCTGGCGTTTGACTCCATGAGGGTCGACGGGATGCCCGGCGTCTGCAATTCTGCGAGCGCCGCTCGTTCCTGCAAGGTGTCCAGCTTTCATCTATGAAAACCCCGCTGTGGTTCCCACAAAGTTTCTTCTCCCGCACCCTTTGGCTGGTGCTGATCGTCGTTCTGTTTTCCAAAGCGCTCACGCTGGTTTATCTGCTGATGAACGAAGATGTGCTGGTGGATCGACAGTACAGCCACGGTGTGGCTTTGACGCTGCGCGCCTATTGGGCCGCCGATCCCGAGAACCGCGAGAAGATTGCCAAGGCCGCCACTCTGGTGCGCGTGGCGGGGGCGGGTGTGCCGGAGGGCGAGCAACATTGGCCTTACAGCGAGATTTACCAGCGCCAAATGCAGGCCGAACTGGGTGAAGACACCGAAGTACGGCTGCGTATGCATGTGTCTCCTGCATTGTGGGTACGTGCGCCGAGCCTGGGTGAGGACTGGCTGAAAGTGCCGCTGTACCCTCATCCTTTGCGGGGGCAGAAGATCTGGAACGTGCTGGGCTGGTTCTTGGCGATCGGGCTGCTTTCCACAGCATCCGCGTGGATCTTTGTGCGCCAGCTCAACCAACCCCTTAAACGATTGGTGTTCGCCGCCCGGCAATTGGGTCAGGGGCGCAGCGTGCGCCTGCCGGTCAGCGATACACCGAGTGAAATGACCGAGGTGTACGGCGCGTTCAACCAGATGGCGGAGGATGTCGAACAGGCCGGGCGCGAACGCGAGTTGATGCTGGCCGGTGTCTCTCACGACCTGCGCACGCCGCTGACACGCTTGCGACTGTCCCTGGAGTTGATGGACAACCATACCGATCTGACCGACGACATGGTCCGCGATATCGAGGATATGGACGCGATTCTCGATCAGTTTCTGGCGTTTATCCGCGATGGCCGTGATGAGGTGGTTGAGGAAGTCGACCTGACGGATTTGGTGCGCGAGGTGGTTGCGCCCTATAACCAGAACGGCGAACAGGTTCGGATGCGCCTTGAGCCGATCCAGCCGTTTGCGTTGCGACGTGTGTCGATGAAGCGCCTGTTGAACAATTTGATTGGCAACGCCTTGCATCACGCCGGCTCTGATGTGGAAGTGGCGGCGTACGTTTCGGGCGACAGCGCCGCACCTTATGTGGTGCTGAGTGTGATGGACCGTGGCACGGGGATCGACCCGGCGGAACTGGAGGGCATCTTCAACCCGTTTACTCGTGGGGACCGTGCACGCGGTGGCAAAGGCACGGGGCTTGGGCTGGCGATCGTGCGACGAATTGCCTCGATGCATGGTGGCAATGTTGAGTTGCGTAATCGCGAAGGCGGCGGCCTTGAGGCGCGGGTGCGTTTGCCGTTGGGCTTGATGTTGCCCAGAGACGCGGTCTAACAAACAACGCAGATCAAAATGTGGGAGGGGGCTTGCTCCCGATTGCAGTGGGTCAGCTACCAATAAGCTGGCTGATCCACCGCTATCGGGAGCAAGCCCCCTCCCACATTTGGTTTACGTGTGCCACAGACTGCGTTTTATCAGCCCTTGCCCTTGGTCCTGGTCATATTCGGCCCACCATTCTTCTCTAGATGCTGAATGATGATCCCCGCCACATCTTTGCCAGTGGTGGTTTCGATACCTTCCAGGCCCGGGGATGAATTGACTTCCATCACCAGCGGCCCGTGGTTCGAACGCAGGATATCTACCCCCGCCACGGCCAACCCCATCACCTTGGCCGCCCGCAGCGCGGTCATGCGCTCCTCAGGGGTGATCTTGATCAGGCTGGCGCTGCCGCCGCGGTGCAGGTTGGAGCGAAACTCTCCAGGTTTGGCCTGGCGCTTCATTGCCGCAATTACCTTGTCGCCCACCACGAAGCAGCGGATATCCGCACCCCCTGCCTCCTTGATGTATTCCTGCACCATGATGTTCTGCTTGAGGCCCATGAATGCCTCGATCACCGACTCCGCCGCGGTTGCGGTTTCACACAGCACTACGCCAATGCCCTGTGTGCCTTCCAGTACCTTGATTACCAGTGGGGCGCCGTTGACCATCTCGATCAGGTCCGGGATGTCATCGGGTGAGTGGGCAAACCCGGTGACCGGCAGGCCGATCCCCCGGCGCGACAGCAGTTGCAGCGAACGTAATTTGTCCCGCGAGCGCGCAATGGCCACGGACTCGTTCAAGGGGAACACCCCCATCATCTCGAATTGGCGCAGCACCGCGCAGCCATAAAACGTCACCGAAGCGCCGATCCGCGGGATTACGGCATCAAAGCCTTCCAGCGGTTTGCCTCGGTAATGGATCTGCGGCTTGTGGCTGGCAATGTTCATATAGGCACGCAACGTGTCGATCACCACCATTTCGTGGCCACGTTCGGTGCCGGCCTCGACCAGGCGGCGGGTGGAATACAGACGCGGGTTTCGCGACAGCACAGCAATCTTCATGCAGCACCTGGGGCAGAAATAGTAGAGACCGGGAACACCGGCTTGTCTTGAACGTACTTGATGCCGGGGTTGACCACCAACTGGCCGTCAATCAGCGCCTTGGAACCCAACAGCAAGCGGTAACGCATAGCCTTGCGGCAGGCCAGGGTGAACTCCACCCGCCATACCCGATCACCCAACGCCAGGGTGGTGCTGATCACATAGCGCACCTGCGCATGGCCGTTGGAGCTCTTGATGGTTTTCATCGTCACCAGGGGCGCTTCGCAGCGGCGGTGGCGCAGTTGCACAACACTGCCCAGATGTGCGGTGAAGCGCACCCACTTCTCACCGTCGCGCTCAAAGGGTTCGATATCGGTGGCGTGCAGGCTTGAGGTGCTGGCACCTGTGTCGATCTTCGCGCGCAGGCCTGCCACTCCCAAGTCGGGAAGTGCCACCCACTCACGCAGACCCACAACGGTCAAATGGTCAAATGTCTTCAATATGGGTAACCGGTCAATTAGCCCAAGCTTTCGGTGAAACCTCGGCCAGGGCTTTGAATGCGGGCTTGGCGAACCAGTAGCCTTGCATGAGAAATATTCCACAGTCAGACAGAAAGTCTCGCTCTCCGGCACTTTCAATGCCTTCGGCGATGACAGTAACGTTCAACTGCTCACAGATTGTGACAATCCCCCGGACGATCACCTGACGGACACGATCCTGGTCCACATCGCGGATCAGAGCCATGTCGAGTTTGATCAAGTCAGGTTGGAAATCGGCCAGTAGATTCAGCCCCGAATAGCCCGCTCCGAAATCGTCGATGGCGGTCTTGAAGCCGAATTCGCGGTATTCACGCAGAATATTCGTCAAATGGCGATAGTTATCTACATGCTCGCTTTCCAGCGTCTCGAAAATCAGTCTGTTCAGCGGGAAATTGTGCGCGCGAGCCGCCTCCAGGGTGCTGCGGATGCACAACTCCGGACGGTACACGGCGTTGGGCATGAAATTGATGGAAAGATGGGTTTGCATCCCCATGGCTGCTGCGCCGGCAATTGCCTGGGTGCGGCAGCGTTGGTCGAAGCGGTAGCGATTGCTTTCGTTAACCTGGTTCAGCACCGACAACGCGCCTTCGCCTTGTGTACCGCGCACCAAGGCTTCGTGGGCAAAAATCGAATGGTCCCGAAGGTCTACGATAGGCTGGTAGGCAAACGCAAAATCGAAACCCAGGGGCTCGCTTTGCTGGCAGCCTACGCAGCGCTGGTCAGGCGAGGTGAGTGAAGTGGGAAAGTCGGTCACGGCGTATCCTCGCGAAAACAGGGTGCTACCTGGCGTATCTTAGGTGAGCCTTGAGGTTTATGCGTCGAAGGGTTTCAACGGTAAAGTTGCGACATTTTTCAGAGCGAGGAATTCAAGTGGCTCAAAAGCAGGAAGAGGAAGAAAAGGTTCGCCTGGACAAGTGGCTGTGGGCCGCGCGTTTCTATAAAACCCGTGCCCTGGCCAAGGCGGCGATAGAGAGTGGCAAGGTGCACCATCGTGGCGAGCGCTGCAAGCCGGGCAAGGAGCCACGCGTCGGCGATGAGTTTCAGATTCGTACCGGTTTTGATGAAAAGACCATTGTGGTCCAAGCACTTTCCATCGTGCGTCGTGGCGCACCTGAAGCTCAGGCGCTCTACACCGAGACCGACGCTAGCATCGCCAAGCGCGAAAATGCTGCGGCGATGCGCAAGGCGGGGGCTTCAGGCCTGACCACCGATGGTAAGCCGAGCAAGAAGCAACGCCGCGATCTCTTCAAGTTTCGCGGCAGTGGCAGTGATGACTGATTGCGCAGAACCCCAGCCGAATTAGGGAGGGAGCCAGCCCCCTCGCTCATTCGGCCTGCAGCGTTAAGGGGATGTGCGCACGACGCTCAATCCTCCGATCACCGGCAGCTTGCCAAGTAACCCGAAGATCGGTGTTGTCACGTGTAACAAAGCGACCGACACCTTTGCCGCAAACGGCGTGTAATACCCCCAGCCCAACGCCAACAGCGCCAGCAGCACTCCGCCGATGTAATCGTCCTGCCCCCAATGCGCACCTGCCACCAGCCGCGGCATCATAAACAACAGCGCCAGGCCCCAGATCACCAGCACTTGGCTGATGCGCTTGGCGAACACCGTCATGAACATCCCCCAAATCAACAGCACAGACGCATGATCCCCAGGGAAGCTTTGGCTCGAACGGTCCTTCAGCTCCCAGGTCTTCTCCAGGCCAGGAAAGTAATCACTCATCTGAATGGCCCCGCCGATCACCATCGACGGGCTGCTGTGCTGCCAGCCCATCTGTGCCGCAAGTTTGGAAAACAGCATGCGGATAAACAACAGCAGCAACAAAATGCCGACAAAACCTAACAGCGCCTGACGCACCTGCACGGCCTTGAACACCCATTCGCCGCGAACCAGCAGCGACAGCAGGATCACCCCGACCACCGCATCAAACGGTCGCAAACTGGCCACGGCCCAAATGTGCAGCCACGTTGCGTTGGTTGCCAGAGGGTCATTGAGCAGATGAAACAGCCACTCGTCGAAAATCACACAGAGCATCTGGCCCGTGGGCCACAGCCAAAAACACAGCAGCGCGATAGCGAGTAGATTGCACAGAGCCCATCGCCGGAGGTTCCACTTGGCTTGGAACAAACCCGGATTGTTCATAAACTGTCCCTCTTCGCTCTATTTAAACTCTCTGTTTCCAGGAGAAATTCGCACCAAAACGGTGCTAAAGCGTTTAATTCTATAAACCTTGTAATCAATTTGTCATCAATTCAGATACCCAGACCTATGACTGATCTACCGGATACCGACTTCACCCAACGCTTCATCTTCGACGAGAGCGACGCCCGCGGCGAAATGGTTTCGTTGGAACTCAGCTACGCCGAAGTCCTCGCCAAGCACCCCTATCCTGAGCCGGTCGCGCAACTGCTTGGAGAGCTGATGGCCGCTGCGGCGTTGCTGGTCGGCACCATGAAGTTTGACGGTTTGCTAATCCTGCAGGCCCGCTCCGAAGGCCCGATCCCGCTGCTGATGATCGAGTGCTCCAGCGAACGTGAAATCCGCGGCCTGGCCCGTTATGACGCCGACCTGATTGCCCCGGACGCCATGCTGGCGGACCTGATGCCCAACGGCGTCCTGGCGCTCACCGTCGACCCGACCGTAGGCCAGCGTTACCAGGGCATCGTCGACCTCGACGGCGAAACCTTGTCGGATTGCTTCACTAACTATTTCGTGATGTCCCAACAAGTCGGCACCAAGTTCTGGCTCAACGCAGACGGCAAACGCGCCCGTGGCATGCTGTTGCAGCAATTGCCGGCCGACCGCATCAAGGACGACGACGATCGCGCTGAAAGCTGGCGGCACACCATCGCTCTGGCCGACACCCTGAAAGCCGAAGAGCTGCTGGGCTTGAACAACGAAACCATCCTGCATCGCCTCTACCACGAAGAACCTGTGCGCCTGTTCGACGCGCAAACCTTGCGCTTCCATTGCAGTTGCTCCCGCGAGCGTTCGGGTAGCGCATTGGTCAGCCTGGGTCTGGAAGATGCGCAAAATCTGGTGGTGGAACACGGTGGCAATATTGAGATCGACTGCCAGTTCTGCAACCAGCGCTACCTGTTCGATGCTGCCGATGTCACTCAATTGTTCGCTGGCGCAGGCATCGACACGCCATCCGACACCCGCCACTAAAACGTTTAAGCACAGGTAAATCACCTGACAAATGCCGGATTAGAGGTGTTCTGACGGGAGGGCCCTACTCTTTTTGGGCTTTTCTGGCATAATCCGGCCCACTTTTTTCGCGGTAGTAGTGCGCAACTTTCTACTACAAAACGTTTGGAGCACTCGGCCATAGGCCGACGGGGAACCTCATGACGCAAGCCAATAACGCCGTATACACCGATCTGAGTGTTGACGATCTGGTCAAAGAAGCCCTGCAGCGCGGTGAAGGCGTGCTTGCCGATACTGGCGCACTGGTCGTAGAAACCGGTCATCGCACCGGTCGTTCGCCGGTCGACCGTTTCATCGTTGAAGAGCCTTCCACCCAGGACGCTATCGCCTGGGGCCCGATCAACCGCAAGTTCCCGGCCGACAAGTTCGATGCCCTGTGGGCTCGCGTCGAGGCTTTCAACAACGCGCAAGAGCACTTCGTTTCCCACGTTCACGTAGGGGCTGCCGAAGACCACTACCTGGCTGTGAAAATGACCACCCAGACTGCCTGGCAGAACCTGTTCGGTCGTTGCCTGTTCATCAACCCGGCCCAGTACAACCCGGCCGGCCGTGACGAATGGCAAGTGCTCAACGTGGCTAACTTCGAGTGCGTGCCAGAGCGTGATGGCACCAACTCCGACGGTTGCGTGATTCTCAATTTCGCACAGAAAAAAGTACTCATCGCTGGCATGCGTTACGCCGGTGAAATGAAGAAAGCCATGTTCTCGGTGCAGAACTTCCTGCTGCCGGCTTCCGACGTACTGCCGATGCACTGCGCCGCCAACATCGGCGAAGCGGGCGACGTGACCCTGTTTTTCGGCCTGTCCGGCACCGGTAAAACCACCCTGTCGGCCGACGAAAGCCGTTACCTGATCGGTGACGATGAACACGGTTGGGGCGAAGGCGTGGTGTTCAACATCGAAGGCGGTTGCTATGCCAAATGCATCGACCTGTCCGAGAAGAACGAGCCAGTTATCTGGAAAGCCATCAAGCACGGCGCAGTATTGGAAAACGTCGTGATCGACGACGCCAAGCACGCCGACTACGCCGACGTGAGCCTGACCCAGAACAGCCGCGCCGCCTACCCGCTGGAGCACGTTGCCAAACGTTCCGAGAAGAACCTGGGCGGCGAGCCAAACGCAGTGATCTTCCTGACCTGCGACCTGACCGGCGTACTGCCACCAGTGTCTATCCTCAGCGAAGAACAAGCGGCCTACCACTTCCTGTCCGGCTACACCGCATTGGTGGGTTCGACTGAGATGGGGTCGGGTAGCGGCATCAAGTCGACTTTCTCCACCTGCTTCGGCGCGCCATTCTTCCCACGCCCAGCCGGCGAATACGCAGAGCTGCTGATCAAGCGCATCCGCGGCTTCGGCTCCAAGGTCTACCTGGTCAACACCGGCTGGACCGGCGGCGGCTACGGCGTTGGCAAGCGCTTCAACATCCCGACCACTCGCGGTGTGATCGCAGCGATCCAGAGCGGCGCGTTGATCGGTGCTGAAACCGAACACCTCGACACCATCAACCTCGACGTGCCATTGGCCGTACCGGGTGTTGAAACCGGCCTGTTGAACCCACGTAACACCTGGGCTGACAAGGCCGCTTACGATGAAGCCGCGAAGGCGCTGGCTGGTCTGTTCATCGAGAACTTCAAGAAGTTTGAAGTGAGCGATGCGATCAAGGCTGCGGGTCCTAAGTTGTAAGATTCGCGTGTTGTGAAAAAGCCGCCTCTTGTGGGCGGCTTTTTTATGCACGAAAGGTCAGTCGGCGATGTGCAGAACTACTGCTCCGATCAATACCAATACAACCCCCAGCACCTGCACCGCATTGAGCCGCTCCTTGAAAAACACAAACCCCAGAATCGCCGCAATCCCACCTGACAACGTACTGATCACCGTCACCACCGAAACCGACCCCGCCATCGCACCCCATGAAAACGCCGAGAACCCGCCGAGGTTCATCAAGCTCGCGCCGGTCAGCGTCGCACAGTTTTTCAGTGGCGGGATTTTCAGGCCATCTTTGATCTTCAGCACCATCATTACCAGTACGCACACGCCCACCAGATAACCCAACCAAAGCATGGTGATCGGTCCCAACGCGGGTAGCGTGTAGCGGCCTTGCAGCCAGAAACTGGCGCCGTACAACAGTGCGGCGAGCATGGCGTAGGCGATGGATAGGCGGGGGTTGTTGTGGGGTACGCCGTTGTCCTTGTGGATGCTGGAGAGGATCACGCCGATGACGCATAGGGCAATGCAACCGAGTTGTATAAGGCTGATGTGCTCGCCGCTGGCCCAGGACAATAAGGTAGTGACCACGCCGTACGATGTCACCAGTGGTGCAACGATGGCGGCTTTGCCCATGGCGAAGGCTTTGGACAGCGCGAGAGCGCCGGACACGGTGAGCAGCGCGGCTGCGATGCCCAGCAGCCAGGCGCTTAGCGGGGCGTCGAGGGATTTGAAGAGAAAGGTCGGCAACATGACCAGTAGCAAGGTCATGATCAGGAAGCCGAGCGCCTGGCCAAAGTAAACGGCGCGTTTAACGCCGACAGCCCGGGCATTGAGGCCCACGAGGAAATCCGTGCCACCCCAGAGCAGGGCGGCCAGCAGGCCCATTGTTACGTCCATGTATCGTCCTTTCTGAAGACTCAATTTCCTTTAACAGCCCCGCTTGCCGGCAATGGCGACCTCAAGACCGCCATCGCCGGTAAGCGGGGCTCCTACAGGGGGCTGCGTGTTAGCTCAGGTTTTCCAGCGTCTGCGTGTCCCAGCTGTGAGTCTTGATGGCGAGATAGAGCATGCCGATGGTCAGTGGAACCTTGTTGCCGCGCCCCTTGGCCCGACGCTTGAGGAACACATCAAAGACCGGCGGGTTGAAGTAACGATAAGTGTCGTAGTCGCCCAGGTCGAGTGCGAATTCCTGCTCCAGCGCTTCCATCAGTTGCTTGGCTTCACTGCCGTCACAGCCCAGGTCGAAATTGAGTGAGGTTTGCAGGCGGATAGTCTTGTGTTTCGGCAGGCCGATTTCTTCGTGCAGCAGTTGCAGGAGTTGCTGCATGACGGGGTCTTCGGGGAACTCGGGGGCGAGGTTCATGGTGGGGGCACGCAGGAGTGGGTGAAGAGGGAGGTCGCGTTTCAAGCGGAATTTGTTTCGGGTGATGAAGAGTGCCAAGCCTATCAAGAATAGGAATACAGGCAGGAGGGGCATTTTAAGGATTACTGCTACGTAGGGTAGTAGGAATGCCAACGTAACGCCTGTCGCGAGCAACGTGATAGCAAATCGCTTTCTGAGTATTGGGGTTGTGATTTGGTGATTCAAAACAAGGTATAGCGCCACAAAGGCGACAATTTGAACGCAGATAGTCATGGCTTCTGACATTCCATGGCTTCGAGGGGATAGCTGCGACTAATACTTTTGGTGATCGCACCCACAGGGGTGGCAGCGGCGCGCGCTATTGGTTTTGAAAACGGGTGAATTGGCGCACTGAAAAGTCCCGCTAACGCTAGAGCGATAAGGGGCCCGCGTTCATTGAGCAAATCTGCCTGCTGCCGGTTCAGCGGCTTAGCGATTGCGACAGTCATTTTGCAAGGCAAATCACCGGGTAGCATTTTTCCGTAGAGATCCGCCAGCCGATAGCGAACTTCGGTTGCGCGGGTGCCGGCTTCCAAAAGGCAGAGGTTTGCCAGTGTTTGTCGATGGGCGGGTAGAACGCTAAACCGAATCACCGCGAAGGTGATGCCGTAGTGGCCAATGTATTGAGTCCTTTCGATGTTCACAGGTTTCTGCCGGGAAAGTTGAGGCCGCGCTATTTTCATTCAGCGACGGGTAACTTCTGTAGAGGGTTAAGCGGGTGTCTGGAGCAGTTTGGGAAGGAGATGTCGTGACCTGTGGAAATTTCCTACGACTGTTTCAGGTATTTGTGGCTTGGCATCACATTTTCTACAAAAACTCCGCCAGTGGCCTGAATTAAGCGTATGTTTCACCGCAAAATCTTGTAGGGCGATTTCCGCCCACTACTTAAAGGGAGTTAAGCATGGGTTTGCTTCGTGTCGCTTCGGCGATGTCATTGTGTGCGTTGGCTTTTTCCGTCCAGGCCGAACAGTTGCCGATTGAAGTGCTAAGCGCCGTGGTCAAGGATCAGAAAATCGCCGACGCCGAAGTGCTACTGCAACGCAACGGCGCGCAGAATGTGGTGGGTCGCACCAACGCCCAGGGCCAAGTGACGCTGACCAGTGAGGCCGCCGATGACGCGAGCAACCTGCTGATCATCAAGAAGCCCGGCTACTCCAACCTGGTGGTGAAGTGCCCATGCGCGGGCATGACCTACGCCATCAGCCCGGTGATGGAAAACCTCGATGGCCTGCGTGTGGTGCTGACCTGGGGCAAGACCCCGAGTGACCTCGACTCCCACATGATTTTCCCCGGCAATAACATCTATTTCGAGAACCAGAAGGGTACCGACGCCGAGTTGGATGTGGATGACACCGACAGCTACGGCCCGGAAACCATCACCCTGCAGAAAAAGCACTACGGCGAAAGCTACGTCTATGCCGTGCACGACTACAGTAATGGCGGCAACCCAGGCTCGCGCCAGTTGTCCGACAGCGAAGCCAAGGTGTTCGTGTACATGGGCCAATCGCTGGTGCGTACCTACTACGTGCCTAAGAACCGCAGCGGCAACCTGTGGACGGTGTTCCGCATGACCGGCAGCGGCGACTTCCAGGACATCAACACCTTCAGTGGCGTGACAGTGAATGCCGCCAATGTGCTGAACGAAGTCAAACCGCTGCTGGATGACAGCGTCGCGGTCACCGCAGTCACCGTTAGCTCTTCCGTACAGACTGATGCGAAGAAGCTGAACCTGAAAGGTGAAGCGGCTTACCAGGCAGGCAATCTGGATCAGGCGATTGACTACTTCCGTCAGGCCATCGATCTGGATAACAGCTTCGGCAAGGCTTACGGCAACCTCGGCTTGGCGTATCAGAAAGCCGGTAACACTGCCGAGTCGATCTGGGCCAACCGCAAGGCTATCGCCCTTGCCACCGGCGCCAATGCTGCGACCGTGCGTGCAGGTGCCTACTACAACATTGCGCGGATCTACGAAGCGGCTGGGCAGTTCCAGGATGCGCTGCGTCACTACCAGTTGGCCAAGGAACAGAAAGCCAACCCGGTGTATGACACGGCGATTGAGCGGGTGCAGAACCGCTGATTCAGCTGTAGCGCAGTTCTAAAGATGTGGGAGGTGCTTGCTTCCTCCCACATTTGGATCGGTGTGTTTCCGACTGCATCATCAGGTTATTCCCACTTCGGCCCTGGGCCATCTCCCAGCCTGTGTATCATCCTGTCTCTTTTTCCATGCGACCTTTCTCGATCCGCTGAGCTTACTGGGCTACGTTTTTAAGCCACCTTCAGCGGTCAATGGAGTGACAGCCTATGCACGACACCCTCCAGCAGGTCTTTGGTTATCCACAGTTTCGTTTGGGTCAGGAAGAAACGGTCAGCGCCGTTCTGGCCGGTCGTTCGGCGGCTGCAATTTTCCCTACTGGGTCGGGTAAATCCCTGTGTTATCAGCTGTCAGCAGTGTTGCTGCCGCACCTGACGCTGGTGGTCTCGCCACTGTTGGCATTGATGCAGGACCAGTTGGGCTTTTTGCAACGCCATGGCATTTCGGCGGGCAGTATCGATTCGGCCCAGAGTCGTGACGACGCCAATGACGTGATGGCCCGCGCCCGTTCCGGTGAGCTGAAAATCCTGATGATTTCCGTGGAGCGCTTGAAGAACGAGCGTTTTCGCAACTTCCTGCAAAGTGTGCAGATCTCGCTGCTGGTGGTGGACGAGGCGCACTGCATTTCCGAGTGGGGCCATAACTTTCGCCCGGACTACCTGAAGCTGCCGGACTACCAGCGTCAGTTCAAGATCCCACAAGCGCTGCTGCTGACGGCTACAGCCACGCCCAAGGTGATTGCCGATATGCAGGCGAAGTTCGCCATAGCGCCGGGTGATGTGGTGACTACGGGGTTCTATAGGCCGAACCTGAACCTGTTGGTCGAACCGGTCAGCGGCGCGGACAAGCGCCGTCGCCTGGTGCAGTGGATGAGCGAACGGGCCAACCAGCCGAGCATCGTCTACGTCACCCTGCAAAAAACCGCCGAGCATATTGCCGAGCATCTGAACCGCAATGGCATACAGGCCGAGGCGTATCACGCCGGCTTGCCCCACGACAGACGTGAGGGGATCCAGCAGCGCTTCATGGGCGGGCGCTCCAATTGCATTGTCGCCACCATCGCGTTTGGCATGGGCATCGACAAGAGTGACATCCGCAATGTGGTGCATTTTGACCTGCCCAAATCCATCGAGAACTACAGCCAGGAGATAGGCCGCGCCGGGCGTGATGGACAGCCCTCGGACTGCCTGGTGTTGGCCAACCGTGACAGCCTCAATGTGCTGGAAAACTTTGTGTACGGTGACACGCCTGAGCAGGAGGGGATCCGCCGGGTGCTGGAGGATTTGCAGGCGGCGCGCGGTGAAGGGCAGTGGGAGTTTCTACTGAGGTCGCTGTCGGACCACAGCAATATCCGCGAGCTGCCACTCAAGACCCTGCTGGTGCAGTTGGAGCTCAAAGGCGTGATCGCGCCGCGCTACGCGTTTTATGCCGAATACCGGTTCAAATACCTGATTGAGCCCGAAGCGTTACTGGCGCGGTTTTCCGGTGAGCGGCAGCAGTTTGTCGCGGCGATTATTCAAGTGTGCAAGCGTGCGAAGACCTGGGCGACGGTGGATTTCGACGCGCTGTATCAGCAGCACAATGCCGAGCGCAATCGTGCGGTGAAGGCGCTGGATTACTTCCAGGAGCAAGGCCTGATCGAGCTGGAAAGCAAGCAGATGACTGAGGTCTACAGCCTGCTGAATACCGAATTTGATCCACAGGTGTTAAGCGCCGAGTTATACACAGGCTTCAAGCACCACGAGGTGACAGAAGTGGCGCGGATTCACGCCATGCTCGATCTGTTCGCCACCGATCATTGCTTGGGCCAGCGCTTGGCCCATTATTTTGGTGATGAAAAAGCCCCCCATCGCTGCGGACATTGCTCGGTATGTCACGGCCATGTGGCGCACCTGCCATCACCGCCGGGCTTGCCGCCGCTTGTGGATAAAAATTTCATGGAGCTGTGCGGTGATTTTATCCACAGGCATCATGAGCACACGGGCCAACTGCCGGGTGCCGAGCGACTGACGCGCTTTCTCGGGGGGATCAGTGTGCCGTTGTTTACCAAGCTGAAGGCGCGGGGCATTCCCGGTTTTGCTGCGCTGGAAGACTATCCCTATGCCGAAGTACGCAGTTGGGCCGAAGTCCATTTGAATGACCTGTAAACCCACTTTCACCAGAGGTACCCATGCCTGATTCAGTGCCACAGCGTGCCGATTACCCTCACTTCCAGCCGATCATCACGCGCTGGCACGACAATGATGTGTACGGTCACGTGAATAACGTCACCTACTACAGCTTTTTCGACACGGCGGTGAATACCTACCTGATCGAGCAGGGCGGGCTGGATATTCATGGCGGCGAAGTGGTGGGGTTTGTGGTGAGTTCGGCGTGCGATTACTTCGCGTCGATTGCCTTTCCCGAGCGTATCGATATTGGCTTGCGAGTGGGCAAGTTAGGCAATAGCTCAGTGCAGTATGAGTTGGCGGTGTTCAAGACAGGCGAAGAGGACGCCTGCGCGGTGGGGCGCTTTGTGCATGTGTTTGTGGATCGGGGGTCGAACCAGCCGGTGACCATTCCGGGAGTGTTGCGCGAGGCGCTGCAGCGGTTGGTGGTCTGACGGCAAAAACCAATGTGAGAGGGTGCAAGCTTGCTCTCACATTGGTTTTGCGGCGTTTTTTAGAGATTACCGGTGACGGTAGTGATGCTTGTTCTTGCGATGTCCATAGGCATGGCCGCGGCCGCGATGGTCATCACGGTCATAGCGACGGTTGTCGCGCCCACGATCACGACGATCATCGTCATCGCTCTTGTTGCCCATGTAGTTGCCCAGTGCACCGCCCGCGCCACCGCCTGCAGCCGAGCCGATCAGTGCACCTGTGCTACCGCCGACACTGCGGCCTACGACGTTGCCGCCGGCTGCGCCCAGGGCGCCGCCAATAGCGGCTTCGCCACGGCTGCGCTTGTCAGCGCCGACCGCACTACCACCTGCGCCACCGAGGGCCGCGCCGATGGTCGAACCGGTGTTGCCGCCCAACTGCTGGCCGACGACAGAACCTAGAACCCCGCCCAATGCGCCGCCTACACCGGCTTCGGTGGTGCCACCGGCCATGGCTGCGCCACTGACCAGGCCAAGGGACAACAAGAGAATCGAGGAGAACTTCATTCGGGAAACCTCAAGAGGATGACGGCGCGATCCTGAGGCTGTATTGACATTGTGACAATAGAATTCCGACCAGTAACACGAGTTGTACACAATCCTCTAAGTTACTGTTTTTAATCGGGAACTTAAGTGGTTTTTGAGAGTCTTTAACTACTTCGGAACGGCCGCTTTTATGCAAAAGCGGCCTTTTTTGTGTCCGAAATGATCAGTCAGGCTGTCCGGGCCATGATCAGGCCATTATCGCTTGCGGCTTCCAAGCGGATCGCCACGAACTTCGATGTTGGCGTATGGCTGCCATCCCCGGTGCTTTCCAGCGGCACCAGCGGGTTCACTTCCGGATAGTAAGCGGCTGCCTGCCCCGCCGGGATATCAAACGCCAGCAACGTGAAGCCCTTCACACGACGCTCACGGCCATCTTCCCACAGCGACACGATGTCAGCCTTCTGCCCCGGCTTGAAGCCCAGGCGGATGATGTCGGCTTCGTTGACGAACAGTACGTCACGCTGGCCTTTCACGCCGCGATAGCGGTCATCCAGGCCATAAATGGTGGTGTTGTACTGATCGTGGGAGCGCATCGACTGCATGATCAGATCCGGTACCCGGCCAGTGGCGTGGGTGCGTTCGTGGATCAAGTCTTTGGGCAGGATGTTCGGGCGGAAGTTGGCGCGACCCGAAGGCGTGTTCCAACGGCGCGCGCCGGCGGAGTTGCCTAAGTAGAAGCCACCTGGTTTTTTGATCTTGTCGTTGAAGTCCTTGAAGCCTGGAATGGTATCGGCAATCAGGTCGCGGATACGGCTGTAGTCGGCCACCAGCCAGTTCCAGTCGACCGGCTTGCTGCCCAGCGTCGCGGCGGCGATGCCGGCCAAGATTGCTGGCTCGGACTTCATCAGCTTCGACAGGGGTTGCAGTTGGCCATTGGAGCCGTGAACCATGCTGAACGAGTCTTCCACCGTGACCGCCTGCGGGCCGTCTGCCTGGATGTCGATGTCGGTACGGCCCAAACACGGGAGGATCAGCGCGTCCTTGCCGTGCATCAGGTGGCTGCGATTGAGCTTGGTGCTGATCTGCACGGTCAGGTCGCAATTACGCAGTGCTTCGAAGGTGCGCGGGCTGTCCGGGGTAGCTTGGGCGAAGTTGCCGCCCAGGCCGATAAATACTTTGGAGCGGCCTTCAAGCATCGCGTGGATCGCTTCCACCACGTTGTGCCCGTTGGTACGCGGCACCTGGAACTGGAAGCGACGCTCCAGGGCGTCGAGGAACGCCACCGGTGGGCGTTCGTTAATGCCCATGGTGCGGTCGCCCTGCACGTTGCTGTGGCCGCGCACCGGGCACAAACCGGCGCCTGGGCGGCCGATGTTGCCGCGCAGCAGCATCAGGTTGGCGATTTCCTGGATGGTCGGTACCGAGTGGCGGTGCTGGGTGATGCCCATCGCCCAGCACATGATTACGTTTTTGCCTTTGGCGTACATGCGTGCCGCTTGCTCGATCTCCACCAGCGGCAGGCCGGACTGCGCGACGATTTCATCCCACGAGGTGTCGTCGATCTGGCCCAGGTAATCGAGCACGTTGGCTGTGTGTTCGTTGAGGAAGTCGTGGTCAAACACGGCTTCCTTGCCTTCGGCCTGCGCCTGGCGTTCCCACAGCAGCAGGAACTTGGCCATGCCGCGCAGGATAGCCATGTCGCCACCCAGCGCTGGGCGAAAGTAGGCGGTATTGGTCGGCTTGTCGCCGTTGGTGAGCATTTCCAGCGGGTGTTGCGGGTGCTGAAAACGTTCCAGGCCGCGCTCTTTCAGCGGGTTGATACACACCACTTGGGCGCCGCGTTTAACCGCTTCACGCAGCGGTTCGAGCATGCGCGGGTGGTTGGTGCCGGGGTTTTGGCCCCAGACGAAAATCGCATCGGCATGTTCGAAGTCATCAAAGGTCACGGTGCCTTTGCCGACGCCCACGCTTTGCGCCAAGGCCACGCCGCTGGCCTCGTGGCACATGTTCGAGCAATCCGGAAAGTTGTTGGTGCCGTAGGCGCGCACGAACAGCTGGTACAGGTACGCCGCCTCGTTGCTGGCCCGGCCCGAGGTGTAGAACTCGGCCATATCCGGGCTTGGCAGTGCGTTGAGGTGCTGGCCGATGAGGTCGAAGGCTGCTTCCCAGCTGACGGGTGTGTAGCGGTCGGTTTCGGCGTCGTAGCGCATCGGCTCGGTCAGGCGGCCCTGGTATTCGAGCCAGTAATCGCTCTGTTCCAGCAGCGCAGTGACGCTGTGTTTGGCGAAGAATGCAGCGTCTACACGACGTTTGGTGGCTTCCCAGTTGACCGCCTTGGCGCCGTTTTCGCAGAACTTGACCATGCCGCTTTCCGGCGAGTCGCCCCAGGCGCAGCCCGGGCAGTCAAAGCCGCCGTTCTGGTTGGTCTTGAGCATCATGCGCAGGTTTTTCAGCGCGTTGTCGCTGGTCAACCACGCCTGTGCCACGCTGATCAGCGCGCCCCAGCCGCCCGCCGGGCCTTTGTAAGGCTTGTAGCGCGGGGTTGGGGTTTGGTCGGCTTGATGATGATTGCTCACGGCTGGTTCTCCATCGCAGGGCTGTAGACCCGCGGCGCACTTTTCTGCGGCAGGTGGATGAGATTGAGGTTGTGCCGGCGGGCCCATTGCAGGGCTAGGCCGGTGGGCGACGACAGGCTGACGAGGGTCTGGATGCCTGCGCGCAAAACTTTCTGGATCAATTCGAGGCTGCAACGACTAGTGACAATCGCCAGGCCGCCATCGGTCGGGATCTTTTGGCGGATCAACGCACCGATCAATTTATCGAGCGCGTTGTGCCGGCCAATGTCCTCGCGGCCCATCAACAGTTCGCCTTGGCTGTTCATGAACACCGCCGCATGCACCGCGCCGCTGCATTGGCCCAGAGGCTGAAAGGCGCTGATGCGCTGGCGCAGACCATCAAGCCATTCGGCGGGTGGCAGTGGTGCGCCGGGCAGTACCTTAAGGTCCGGCAAGGCTTGTTCCACCGCTTCTACACCGCACAAACCACAACCGCTGGTGCCCGCCAACTGGCGACGTTGCTGCTTGAGATTCCAGAACGCGCGGCTGGAAATCTGCACCTGAGCGTACTGGGTCGAGCCTGATCCACTGAGTTTGAGATCATAAATTTCGTTAACGTCGGCGATAATGCCGCTGCCGATGCTGAAACCGACAATAAAGTCTTCCAGGTCCGTCGGCGTGACCAACATGACTGCCTGGCTGATGTCGTTATAGGCGATCGCCAACGCCACTTCTTCCGCCAACGCAGTGCTGGCGACCTCTGTGTGTTCGAGATTGCAGTATTGGTAGCTCTGGCTGGCGGCGGGCGCGGGCGTTTCAGAGGCGGGCGCCGCGCAGACTGGGCGCTTGGCGTTCATGGGGCAGTACCACCGGCGGATTGGTCAGTGTTTAGACTAGGCGCGACAAAGCGTCGCGTCTAATTGCCAGTACTGATCTACCGATAGATGACGTCGATCAAGACGCGTTTTGCGATTTCTGAAACAGCGCGAAACATGCCTCTGCCAGCGCGGAGCGCGGTGCGCTGCGACGCATGATCAGCCCCAGGCGCGCAAGGGTGTGGGCATCCTCGATAGGTTGCAGGCGCAGGTGTTCGGTGAGCGCATCCAGGCCACCGTCCAGGGGCATGACCGCGCAACACAGCCCGCCGTGTACCGCCTGTAGCAACTGATGGACGGCATCGGTTTGCAGCAGCGGTTGGGGATTGAGTCCACGGCTGTGGAAGTTGTGGTCGATGGACTGGCGAAAATGCATGCCACTGGTGAGCATGCCCAGGGGCAGTTCGGTCAGGGCCTCCCAGCTCAACGGCTTGTCGCCAAAGCTGAAAAACCGCTGGTCGTAGAGCAGGCCCATGCGCGTTTCGCCCAAGGCCAGTGAGTCAAAGCGTTCATTATCCAAACGCTCAAGATAGGAGACGCCCAGGTCCAGTCGATTACTCGCAAGTTGTTCAAGGATCTGTTCGGAGCTCAAGGCCGAGAGCTCGAAGCGCAGGCTCGGGTGTTCTTTATGCAGTTGTTGCATCAACGCCAACGGATCAAAGCTCGACAGCGGCACCACGCCCAAACGCAACGTACCCACCAGGTTGCCGCGACAGGCAGCAGCTTCAGCCTGCAAGCCGTCATACGCCGCCAGCACTGTTCGGGCCCACGCCAGCACCCGTTCACCGGGTGCGGTGAAGCCTTCGAAGCGCTGGCCGCGATTGACCAGGGGCAAGTCCAACTCTTCTTCGAGGCTGCGCAGGCGCATCGACAGGGTGGGCTGGGTAATGTGGCAACGTGCCGCTGCCTGGCCGAAGTGCCGGGTTTCGTCGAGGGCGATCAGGAATTTCAGCTGTTTGATGTCCATCTTCGCTCCAGGGCTTATTCCAATGGCGGGGGGATTCTAGCGCGTTTGGGTCTTTGGCCGGGCTGGAACCCAAATCTGTAGGACTGGTCTAGTCTTTGGCATCTGGAAATCAACTACCAAGGAGCGCGTACGATGAGTCTTTTTAGCTTTGTTAAGGAAGCAGGCGAGAAGTTGGCCAAGCTGTTGACCCCGGGCAACGCCAACGCAAGCGATGATCTGAAAAAGCACATTGAAGAAGTCGGGCTGGGTAATCCCGATGTTCACGCGACTGTGGAGGGTGACAAGGTCACGCTTACTGGAACCGTTGCCAGTCAGGAAGAGAAAGAAAAAATCATTCTGGCGGCGGGCAATATTGCCGGTGTGGCCAGTGTGGATGACCAGATCACCGTATCCGGCCCGGCAGTTGCCGCAGCCCGTTTCGTGGTGGTGAAAAAGGGCGACACCCTTAGCGCAATATCCTTGGCGGTCTACGGCAACGCCAATCAGTACAACAAAATCTTCGAAGCTAACAAACCGCAGTTGTCGAACCCGGACAAGATTTACCCAGGGCAGACGCTGCGTATTCCTGAGTAATACACGGGCGAAAATATGGGAGGGGGCTTGCCCCCTGATAACGGAGTGTCAGTCAAAGCTTCCTTGACTGACACACTGCTATCGGGGGCAAGCCCCCTCCCACATTTGGTCAGAGCCCGACAATGAGATCCCGGTAGTCACCGACTGCTGCAAACTCGCCCGTGTCCTTCGGCCCTTTTTTGCTGTCCGGCTCTTTCACCGCCAGCAAATGGCCCACGCCAAACGTCTGGGCGCTGCGCAGGATCGGCAAGGTGTCGTCGATAAACAGGCTGCGCGAGGGATCAAACTGAATGTCGGCCTGCAAGGCATCCCAGAACTGCGGATCTTCCTTTGCGAAACCGTAGTCGTGGGAGCTGATCAATCGCTCGAAATACGGCGCCAGTTCAATGCGTTCCAATTTCAACGACAGCGAATCACGATGGGCGTTGGTGATCAGAATCACGCGCTTGCCGGCCTGTTTGATCGCCGCGAGAAAGGTATCCGCATCCGGGCGCAGGGCAATCAGGTGAGCGGTTTCCAGCTTGAGTTCACGCACTGGGATCTTCAGTTCTGTGCTCCAAAAATCCAGGCAATACCATTGCAACTGTCCGGCGTTACGCTCGAACAGAGGCTGCAACTCCATCTCGGCCATGGCCCGGCTCACCCCGTGCAGCTCGGCGTAGCGCTGGGGCAGGTGCTCCATCCAGAAGTGGTTGTCGTAATGCAGGTCGAGCAGGGTGCCGTCCATGTCCAGCAGGACAGTGTCGATGGCGTGCCAGGGCAAAGAGGGCATGGTGCGGTCTCATGTAAGTAAAGATATCCGACACAGACAATCGGAAAAGCCACGGTATAGTAACCCGATCACGCCAAGGAGCCGCTCATGCGCCAGAAACCCACCGTCCTCGCCCGCGAAATAGTCGCCAGTAGCCGTTTGTTCCGCGTGGAGGAAGTGCAGTTGCGCTTTTCCAATGGCGTTGAACGGACCTACGAGCGCCTGGTGGGGCGTGGTGCCGGCTATGGCGCGGTGATGATCGTGGCGATGATCGATGAAGAGCATGCCTTGCTGGTGGAAGAGTACTGCGGCGGTATCGACGAATATGAGTTGTCCTTGCCCAAAGGCCTGATCGAACCGGGTGAAGACGTACTTGCTGCCGCCGATCGTGAGCTCAAGGAAGAAGCCGGTTACGGCGCGCGACAGTTGGAACACATTACCGAGCTGTCGCTGTCGCCCGGTTATATGAGCCAGAAAATCCAAGTGGTATTGGCCACTGACCTGTATGAAGAAAGCCTTGAAGGCGATGAGCCCGAGCCGATGCGCGTGGATCGGGTCAATCTGCGCGAGCTGTCACAGTTAGCGCAAAACGAGCAATTCAGTGAGGGTCGCGCTTTGGCGGCGTTGTACCTGGTACGAGATCTGTTGATCCAGCGTGGAGCGTTTACCGCATGAGCGAACTGTTTTTAGGCCACCCGTTTATCGCCCCTGTAATCGAGCTGGCTCGCCAGGCGGGTGAAGTCATCCTGCCGTACTGGCGCGCCGATGTGGCGGTGACTTCAAAGGCCGACGATTCGCCGGTGACGGCAGCAGACCTGGCCGCCCACCACCTGATTCTCGCTGGCCTCACCGCGCTGGACCCGAGCATCCCCGTGCTGTCCGAAGAAGACGCTGATATCGACCAGAGCGTGCGCGCAGGCTGGACGCGTTGGTGGTTGGTGGACCCGCTGGACGGCACCAAGGAATTCATCGCCGGCAGTGAAGAGTTCACCGTCAATATCGCCCTGATTGAACACGGCCGCGTGGTGTTCGGTGTGGTGTCGATGCCCACCAGTGGCCGTTGCTACTTTGGCGGCGCAGGTTTAGGCGCGTGGCGATCCGATGTGAACGAAGCGCCCAGGCAGATCCAGGTGCGCAAGGCACCGGCGGCGGGTGAGGCATTCACGGTGGTTGCCAGCCGTCGGCATACCAGCCCCGAGCAGGAGCGTTTGCTGGACGGGTTGAGCGCAGGCGTGGGTGAGTTGAAGTTGGCGAATATCGGCAGCTCGTTGAAGTTCTGCCTGTTGGCCGAGGGCAGCGCCGACTGCTATCCACGCTTGGCGCCGACTTCGCAATGGGATACGGCTGCGGCACAAGGCGTGCTCGAAGGTGCGGGGGGCGAGGTGCTGGAGTTGAGTGGTGAGCCGTTCAGCTACCCGGCGCGGGAATCGTTGTTGAACCCGTTTTTTCTGGCGTTGCCGGCGAAGGCTGCGTGGCGTGAGCGGTTGCTGACCTTGGCAAGATCTTAAAACCACCGCAGATCAAAATGTGGGAGGGGGCTTGCCCCCGATAGCGGTGTATCAGTCAAAACAGCAGTGACTGAACTACCGCCATCGGGAGCAAGCCCCCTCCCACATTTGTTTTGTGTATTGGCTTCTAGCGGTGCAGGACGTATTGGCCAGTGAAGGCTACCGCTCTTTCGTCACTGCCCTCATTCACGATCCACGTGTCCAACGCCAACCGCGCCCGGCCATAGCGCTTGTAGGTCGCGATAAAGCGCTTCCATACCTTTTCCTCCGGCGCCGCGCATATCGCGGTCGCGTCTTGCGTCACCGGCAGCGGATAACTGATCTGCCCTTCCTGAATCACGATATGCCCGTCTCCAATCCCTTCCTCACGCAGTTGCAGGTGCAGCCAGCCCCAACCCGCCAGTACCGCGCCGCAGTAGAGGCTGCCGCCGAACATGGTGCTCTTGTGGTTGATATTGGCCTGCAGGGGCAGGTGCAGCCGCAGTTGCCTGTCTTGCCAGTCGAGCACCTTGAGGCCCATTTCCCGGGTCAGGGGGATGTCGTGGTGCAGGACGGATTCCAGGTAACGGCTGTCGCGGCTCATGGGGACCTCTTGGTGGGTGGGCAGGGTCATTCGTCGTCGGCGCTTTGGTTGGCGAAGTTCAGGCCATGCTTGCGCAGTTTGTCGTGCAAGGTCTTGCGCGGTACTCCGAGGGCTTCGGCGAGGCTGCGCATGGAGCTGTGGGGACGGGTCAGTTCGGCAGCGATCAGGCTTTTCTCGAACTGCTCGACTTGCTCGCTCAAGCCACCCGGTGTGGAGGTCAGTACGCTGCTGGCGGGGTTGTCCGGCGTGCTGTCCAGTGCCAGTTCCAGGCCCAGTGCAAAGCGCTCGGCGGCGTTCTGCAATTCCCGCACATTGCCCGGCCAGCTATGACGCAACAACAAGGCCCGCTGGCCCGGCTGCAGCTCATGCAACGTCAGGCCATGGCGGCTGCTGGCTTCGTCGGCGAAGTGCTGGAAGAGCATCAATGCATCTTCACCGCGCTCGCGCAGCGGCGGAATGCGCAGCGGCGCGACGTTGAGACGGTAATACAAGTCGGCGCGGAAACGGCCCTGGTCGGCGGCCTGGCGCAGGTCCTCCTTGGTGGCAGCGATAATGCGGATATCCAGCGGGATCAGTTGATTGCCGCCCAGGCGTTCCACCACGCGCTCCTGCAACAGGCGCAACAGTTTGACCTGCACATCCAGGCTCATGCTTTCGATTTCGTCGAGGAACAAGGTGCCGCCGTTGGCAAACTCGAACTTGCCGATGCGGCGTTTCTGCGCCCCGGTAAAGGCTCCGGGCTCATGACCGAACAGTTCGCTTTCCACTACGGATTCCGCCAGGGCACCGGCGTTGATCGCGACGAACGGGCCGCTGCGTCGGTTCGACAGGTCATGCAGTGCACGGGCCACGACTTCTTTGCCGGCGCCGGTTTCACCGAGGATCAGCACGTCGGCCTTGGTCGCCGCCAACGCGCCGATCTGCTCGCGCAGTCGCAGCATTTGCGGTGAGTGCCCAACGAGTCGCGTGCTCAGTTGCTGGCGGTCGCTGAGGGCCAGGCGCAGGCTGCGGTTATCCAACACCAGCCGGCGCAAGGCCAGGGCGCGGCGCACGCTGTCCAGCAGCGAGTCGCTGGCGAAGGGTTTTTCGAGGAAGTCATAGGCACCCGCGCGCATCGCCTGCACCGCCAACGGCACGTCGCCGTGGCCGGTGATCAGCAGCACCGGCAGGTCTGGATCCTGGCCGTGCAGTTCGGCCAGCAGCTCCAGGCCGTCCATGCCGGGCATGCGGATGTCGCTGACCACTACGCCCGGCCAATCCCGCGACAGGCGCGCGGTGAGGCCGGTGGCTTCGCCCAGGGTCAGGACTTTCAGCCCGGCCAGGTCCAGGGTCTGGCACAGGGCCTGACGCAGGTGTGGATCGTCGTCGATCAACACCACCTGAATCTGGTTATCGATACTCATACACTGCGGTCCTCAGACGGTTGCAGACTGACGCCCGGCGAGCCGGCACGCAATTTCAGGGTTAACAGCGCGCCACCTTCCTTGTGGTTAGCGAACGACAGTTCGCCGCCAAAGGCACGCATCAAGGTGTCACAGATCGCCAGGCCCAATCCCAGGCCTTGGGTGCGGGTCTTGGTGGTGTAGAACGGTTCGCTGGCGCGGCCCAACGCCTCCATGCAAAACCCAGGGCCATTGTCACGAATGTACAGGTTGACGCCTTGGGCGGTGGTTTCGGCACTCAGCCACAGTTTACGCGGCGGGCCTTTTTCGGTGAGGGCGTCCAGGGCGTTGGCCAGCAAGTTGCCCAGCACTTGGCGCAGCCGTGTTTCGCCGGCCTGTACCCACAGGGTCGCTTCCGGCAAATCGCGGATCAGCTCCACCTCCATTGACCGCCGACGTTTAGCCAGCAGCGCCAGCGCGTCGTCCAGCGCCGGTTGCAGGGCCACGCTCTCCGGCGCATGCCGGTCGCGCCGGGCGAAGGCGCGCAGGTGGGCGATGATCGAAGCCATGCGTCCGGTCAGTTCGCTGATCAACTTAAGGTTGCCCCGCGCATCGGCGGTGCGTTCATGGTCCAGCAGGATCTCGGCGTTTTCCGCATAGCTGCGAATTGCGGCCAGGGGCTGATTGAGTTCGTGGCTGATACTCGCCGACATGGTGCCCAGCGCCGAGAGCTTGCCCGCTTGCACCAAATCATCCTGGGCGCGCACCAGTTCCTGCTGGGCATGTTCGCGTTCCAGTACTTCTTGTTTGAGGCGGCGGTTCAAGCCTTCCAGGTCGCTGGTCCGCTCGATCACACGGGCTTCCAGTTCGCGACGCGCCTTGGCTTCAAAAGCGATGCGCTCCAGGTAATGCCGGCGTCGTTGCATCATCAAACCGAGCAGCAACATCAGCACCAGAAGCGTGGCCCCACCCACGGCGACCACCGTGCGCACCGGGCGGCTGATCAATGATTGGGGCGCGAGGATTTCGACGTTCCAGCCGGTCTCGGCGATGGCAGTGGATTGGCGCAACCATGCGGTGTTGCTCAGGCTCAGCGGCTGTGGATCACGGGTCGGGTAGGGCTGGATTGCAGTGATCGCCTGTCGTTCTTCAGCGGTCAGCGGCCGAGTGGCGCGGAAACGCCATTGCGGGCGTGAGGTGAGGATCACCACGCCGTTGTGGTCAGTCACCAGCAGTTGTTCAGGCGTGTTGCCCCACAGGCTTTCGGTATGGTCCAGGTCGACCTTGACCACCAGCACGCCGATGATCTTGTCGCCCTCGCGCACGGCGGCGGCGAAGAAATAACCGCGTTTGGCCGACGTAGTACCCAGGCCGAAAAACCGCCCGAGGCGCCCGGCCATGGCTTCGCTGAAGTACGGGCGGAACGAGAAATTGCGCCCGACAAAGCTGTCCTGTTTATCCCAGTTCGAGGCGGCGAGGGTCTTGCCGGTGGTGTCCATCAGGTACATCACTTCAACCCCGGCCTGGGCGGCGACGTCCTTGAGCAGCAGGTTGGCGTTGATCTGATGGGAGCTTACATTCGGCGCATCCAGCACGGTGCGCAGCGCGGGCAAGTCGCCGAGGATCTGCGGCAGCACTTCATAGCGGTGCAGGGTGCCCAACAGGTTGGCGACGTAGAGGTCGAGGGTCTGGCGATTCTGCCCGGCCAGTTCGCTGCGGTAATAGCGCTCGGCCAAGTGCTCCAGCGGCCACAGCAGCGGTGCCAGGCACAATGCCAGCAGGGCGAGGCTGCGCCAGCGGGGTCTTCGCGGAAGGGATGGAGTCATGGGAGTCGTGCGCCTATGGGGACAGGCGCATTATGCCTAGTGCTGCTGTGCAAGACACTCGCGCAATGCGTCTTGCCAGTGTGGCTGGCTGACGTGCCACTGTTGCTGCAAGCGGCTGCAATCGAGGCGTGAGTTCAAGGGGCGCTTGGCGGGCGTCGGGTAGGCGCTGGATGGGATCGCCTCCAGTTCGGCACAGGCTTTGCCATCGGCGTGCAGGTGCTCGCCAATCGCCTGAGCGAAGCCGAACCACGATGTTTCACCTTGGGCGGTGAGGTGATAAATACCCCATTTTCCCGCCTCGCCGGCCAGCCAGCGCTCGATCAGTGCGCGGGTGCTGCCGGCAATGGTCCCGGCCCATGTTGGCGCGCCGATCTGGTCAGCCACGATGCGCATCTGCGGTTTCTCTTGCAGCAGGCGTTGCATGGTCAGCAGGAAATTCTTGCCCTGGTTGGAGTAGACCCAACTGGTACGCAGGATCAGGTATTGACCGCCCGCCGCCGCAATGGCCTGCTCGCCCGCCAGCTTACTCTGGCCGTAGACGCTCAACGGGTTCGGCGTGTCGGCTTCGGTGTAGGGCGCAGGCTTGCTGCCGTCGAACACATAGTCGGTGGAGTAGTGAATCAGTGGAATCCCCAGGGCCTTGGCTTCCTGCGCAAGGATGCCGGGGGCGATGGCGTTGATGGCGAATGCGGCGTCTGGTTCGCTTTCGGCTTGGTCGACTGCGGTGTGGGCGGCGGCGTTGATGATCAGGTCGGGGCGATGGGCGCGGATCTGCTCGCGGATCTGGTCCGGTTTGGCCAGGTCGAGCTGGTTGCTGCCGAGCACCATCAATTCGCCCAGCCCCTGAAGGTGCGCTTGCAGTGCCTGGGAGACTTGGCCATGTTGGCCGGTAATCAGGATCTTCATGGGAACAGATCGGCGTCCATCAGCAGTTTGCCCGCCTGGTCCTTGGCGGACAGTTGCGGCGGCTCGTTCAGCTCCCAGTCGATAGCCAGCGTCGGGTCATTCCACAGGATGCTGCGTTCGGCGCTCGGCTGGTAGTAGTCGGTGGTCTTGTACAGGAACTCGGCGTAGTCGCTCAGCACCACAAACCCATGGGCAAACCCTTCCGGTACCCACAACTGGCGACGGTTCTGTGCCGACAGACGTACGCCCACCCATTGGCCGAAGTTCGGCGAACTGCGGCGAATGTCTACGGCGACATCGAGCACTTCGCCAGCGGTGACACGCACGAGTTTGCCTTGGGTGTGCTCCAGTTGGTAATGCAGGCCTCGCAGCACATTTTTTTGTGAGCGCGAGTGGTTGTCCTGGACGAACTCGCGCCTGAGCCCGGTAGCCTCTGCAAAGGCTCGGGCGTTGAAGCTTTCGTAGAAAAAGCCGCGTTCGTCACCGAACACTTTTGGTTCGAGGATCAATACACCGGGAAGTGAGGTGTCGATGATATTCACTGGTTGTCTCCCGCCAGGGAATACAGGTACTGGCCATAACCGGTCTTGCCGAAGTATTTGGCGCGCTCCAACAAATGGTCGCGGTCGATCCAGCCGTTGCCGTAGGCAATTTCTTCAAGGCACGCCACTTTGAGACCTTGGCGACGCTCGATGGTCTGCACGTACTGCGACGCGTCCAGCAAACTGTCGTGGGTGCCGGTATCCAGCCAGGCGAAACCTCGACCGAAGCGCTCCACCTGCAAGTCGCCGCGCTTGAGATAAGCGTTGTTGACGTCGGTGATTTCCAGTTCGCCACGGGCGGAGGGTTTGACCGCCTTGGCGATGCTGACCACGTCGTTGTCGTAAAAATACAGGCCGGTGACGGCATAGCTGGATTTCGGTACAGCGGGTTTTTCTTCGATGGACAGGGCGCGGCCTTCGCTGTCGAAGTCGATCACACCGAAGCGCTCCGGGTCTTTAACCCAATAGCCAAACACCGTGGCACCTTTGCCGCGATTGACCGCCGCATGCAACTGCTCGCTGAAACGCTGGCCGTGGAAAATGTTGTCGCCCAGGATCAGGCACACGGGGTTGTTGCCGATGAACTGCTCGCCAATCAGGAAGGCTTGCGCCAGCCCGTCCGGCTTCGGTTGTTCGGCGTAGCTGAACGTCACGCCAAACTGGCTACCGTCACCCAGCAGGTTGCGGTATTGCGGTAAGTCTGCCGGCGTGGAAATCACAAGAATTTCTTTGATGCCTGCCAGCATCAGTACCGAGATCGGGTAGTAAATCATCGGCTTGTCGTAGACCGGCAGCAGTTGTTTGGAGACACCCAGGGTGATGGGGTGCAAGCGTGTGCCGGAGCCACCGGCCAATACGATTCCTTTCATGCAATCAGATCCCTCGTGTCGGTATTGCCCAATCGTTCACCTTGATAACTCCCATCCTGAACCCTGCGGCACCATTCCAGGTTATCGAGGTACCACTGCACGGTTTTGCGCAGCCCGGTTTCAAAGGTTTCTTCGGGTACCCAGCCCAGTTCGCGTTCGATTTTGCTGGCGTCGATCGCGTAGCGTTGGTCGTGGCCGGGACGGTCTTTCACGAACGTGATCAGGTCGGCGTATTTCTCCACACCGTGCGGAGGGTGGGGTGCTAATTCCTCCAGCAGGCTGCAGATGCTGCGCACAACATCGATGTTCTTCTGCTCGTTGTGGCCGCCGATGTTGTAGGTCTCGCCGACTACGCCGTGCGTCACGACGGTGAGCAACGCTCGGGCGTGGTCCTCGACAAACAGCCAGTCGCGCACTTGCAAGCCATCACCATAGACCGGCAAAGGCTTGCCCGCGAGAGCGTTGAGGATCACCAGCGGAATCAACTTTTCAGGAAAGTGGAAGGGGCCGTAGTTGTTGGAGCAATTGGTCAGCAACACGGGCAGGCCGTAGGTGCGTTGCCAGGCGCGGACCAAGTGGTCGGACGCGGCTTTGCTGGCAGAGTAGGGCGAGCTGGGCGCGTAGGGCGTGGTTTCGGTGAACAGATCGTCCACGCCGTGTAGGTCGCCGTAGACCTCGTCGGTGGAAATATGGTGGAAGCGAAACGCGCTCTTTTCTGGCCCGGAAAGGGTTTGCCAGTAGCCGCGGGCGGCTTCCAGCAGGCTGTAGGTGCCGACGATATTGGTCTGGATAAAATCCGACGGGCCGTCAATCGAACGGTCGACGTGGGATTCGGCGGCCAGATGCATGATCGCTTGAGGCTCGAAGCGCGCGAGCACTGCGCTGACGGTGGCTTGGTCGATGATATCGGCCTGTACGAACTCATAGCGGCTATTGGCCGCGATACTGGTCAGCGATTCCAGATTGCCGGCGTAGGTGAGTTTGTCCAGGTTGAGCACTTCGTGCTCGGTGTGCTGAATCAGATGACGTATCAAAGCAGAACCGATAAAACCGGCGCCACCGGTAATGAGAATGCGCATGACTGGGGCCCTTTTCCTTAGGCGGACGTTTAGCGAATGGAGCATAGCTTGTGTTGTGGCGCTGGTCAGGACCGTGTGCATGTGGGGGTTGCGCAAGCCCCCTGAACAATGGCGATATACACGTCTAAAAAACGGCCTTTCTGGCACGTTGCAGTCATTGGGCAGCCAGCAAGACCTCAATTACAAAGTCGACAGCTCCCGCGGCCGGTTTGTTCTGAAAATCTGCCGGGGCGACTACGCCGCTGTGGAGTTGCATGCCCAGCTCGCAGCCCTCAACACACTGCAGGGCGTGCGCGTACCCAAGGTCATCAGGGCGCTGAGCAGGTTTACGGGTTGGTTCGCGCTCAGGGCGGCGTCTGCATCGCCGATGAAGTGCAGGTGGGCTATGGCCGCATGGGGCATTTTTTCTGGGGCTTTGAAGAGCAGGGCGTGGTACCTGACATCATCACCATGGCCAAGGGCATGGGCAACGGCCAGCCGTTGGGTGCAGTGATTACCCGGCGGGAGATCGCCGAGGCACTGGAGGCTGAAGGGTATTTCTTCTCGTCGTCGGGGGGCAGCCCGGTGAGTTGCCGCATCGGCATGGCAGTATTGGACGTGATGGAGGAAGAAAAACTGTGGGAAAACGCCAAAGTTTGTCGGAGGGCATTTCAAGACGCGGTTGGAAGCACTGATTGATCGCCATCCCTTGGTGGGCGCCGTTCACGGTTCCGGTTTTTATCTTGGCCTGGAGTTGGTTCGCGATCGACAAACCCTGGAACCGGCGACCGAAGAGACCACGTTGCTATGTGACCGCCTGCGCGCGTTGGGATTTTCATGCGACCTAACGGTGAACTACCTGAACATCCTCAAGATCAAGCCGCCGATGGTTACGTCTAAACGCAGCGTGGATTTTTTCGTCGACATGTTGTCGAAGGTACTCGATGAGCAACTGTAATTAATCGATTGTTATCGGCTATTACCTGTCATATTTATCGATCATGCTTTTTGATCGCTTTTAAAGCCGATTTTTATCCGTTATAAAGTCGGCCTTTTCCCCCATTCGGAGTCCTGATCGCCATGACCACCCTGCACAGCACCCCCCGCGCCGATGGCTTCCATATGCCCGCCGAATGGGCACCACAGACGCAAACCTGGATGGTCTGGCCCGAGCGCCCGGACAACTGGCGTCTGGGGGGTAAACCGGCGCAGGCGGCTCATGTGGCAGTGGCCAAGGCCATCGCGCGTTTTGAGCCGGTGACCGTGGCGGTTTCTGCCGGCCAGTACGAAAACGCCCGCGCTCGTTTGGACGTGCCGAATATTCGTGTGGTGGAAATGTCCAGCGATGACGCCTGGGTACGCGACACTGGCCCGACGTTCGTGATCAACAACACCGGCGAAGTGCGCGGCGTGAACTGGGATTTCAACGCCTGGGGTGGTTTTGATGGCGGCCTCTACTCGCCGTGGAATCGCGACTCGCAGGTGGGCGGCAAGATCCTCGAAATCGAGCGAGCACCGCGTTATCGCACCGAAGGTTTTGTGCTGGAAGGCGGTTCGATCCATGTCGATGGCGAAGGCACCCTGATCACTACTGAAGAATGCCTGCTCAACCGCAATCGCAACCCGCACCTTGACCGTGCTGAGATCGAAGCGGTGCTCAGCGCCAACTTGGCTGTGGATAAGATCATCTGGCTGCCGGACGGTCTGTTCAACGACGAAACCGACGGCCATGTGGATAACTTCTGCTGCTACGTGCGCCCAGGTGAAGTGTTGTTGGCGTGGACCGACGATGCGCAAGACCCGAACTACGCCCGCTGCCACGCGGCGATGGACGTGCTGCAAAGCAGCACCGACGCTCAGGGCCGCCCATTCACAGTGCACAAAATGCCGATCCCAGGGCCGTTGTATGCCACTGAAGAAGAATGCGCAGGTGTTGACCCGGTGGACGGCACCCAGGAACGTAATCCGACCGTGCGGTTAGCCGGTTCCTACGTCAACTTCCTGATCGTCAACGGCGGCATCATCGCGCCAAGCTTCGACGACCCGCTGGACAACGAAGCCAAGGCCATCCTGCAGAACCTGTTCCCGCAACACGAAGTGGTGATGGTGCCGGGCCGTGAACTGTTACTGGGTGGCGGTAATATCCACTGTCTGACCCAGCAGCAGCCCGCCCCGCACAAAAACTGAGTGCAGTTGTAACAGCGCCTTTCCGGCGGCCGGGTGCTACTCGGTTTCAGCGTCTGCAGCAAGCCCGCGGCCCAGTAAGGCCGCGGGCTTTTTTGTGCCCATAAGCCCGCAAGCACGCGACATTGGCATAGCTCTTGTATCGGTGTTGCCTCAGTGGCCCAAGGTGATAACTGCACAGTTCTGTCATAAACCTTGAGTAAGTTAGCCGCTCAAGCAGTAGGAGAGAGCGCTGAAATGAACGCCGATATCAACCCGATCTACACGCGCACCTTCCACCCTTTACGGGTTAACAACGATACGATCCATGCGCTGGGGCACTGGTTGAAGGAACACGGCGCGCGGCAGGTCCGGCGGCAATCGGATCTGCGCAGCGTGATGAGTGAACGCTACCCGGTAGGGTTGTTCAGTGATGATGAAGTGCACGCGTTGTGTGACCTGCTCAAAAACTGAACAACACGGCCATCAAAGGTTTGAGCGAGCCAGCTGCGGCGAGGGGGCTCGCCTGCGTTGTGCGGCGAAGCAGCCCCTCCCACACTTAAATTAAAAGCTGTAAGTCCCCGTCACCACTAGGTTACGCGGCTCCCCCGGCTGAATCTGCGCCACACTGGTTGCTGATTCGTAGTAAGTCTTGTCGGTAATGTTGTTCAGCGCCGCCCGCACGTCCCATTCTTTATGGCGGAACCCGACCAGCGCATCCCAACTGCCATAACCCGGTAGGACCACGGTGTTGAGACTGTCGGCATAACGGTCGCCCACCAGCGTCAGGCCGGTTTCTGCGTACCAGCCCATTTCCGGTTTCCAGGTGATAAACAGGCTGGCATTGCGCTTGGCGACGTCGCTGACGCGCTTGCCTTCAAAGCCATTGTTGTCTTTCTCTACCTTGGCATCCTGCACGCCAACACCGCCGCGTACATACCAATTGCCGACGATCTTGCCGGTGGCCGTCAGCTCCACGCCACGCGAACGCTGAAGGCCGCTGAGCAGGATGATGGTGCGGTCAAGCGGGTCGTTGGTGCGGCGGTTGTAGAGTTCCAGTTCGTACACCGCCAGAGTGGTGCTCAGGCGGTCGTCGAGCCAGTCACTCTTCACGCCGATTTCTTTCTGCTTGGTCAGCTCGGGGCTCAGGTCGTTGACGCTGCCGGCGGCGTTCGGGGTGATGCCGATCAAACCACCCCCTGCCGGTGAGAACGTCTTGCTCCACGAGGCATAGAACGAGTGGTTTTCCAGAGGCGTCCACACCAGGCCGAAACGTGGGCTGGCCTTGCGGCTGTCGACCCCCTCCTGAACATTGAGCAGCTTGTTTTTGGTGCTCACTTCAAACACGTCGTAACGCACGCCGGCCAGCACTTGCCATTGATCATTCAGGCGCAGTTGGTCCTGGACGTAAATGGCGCGGCTTTCGACTTCGGTGTGGTTGTTGCTCGACACGCTCATCCGCCCGGTATGGCTCAAATGACGATTCGGCTGGTTGAGGTCAATGGCCGGCACGGTCAGGCCACCACTGTATAGCTTTGGATCGCGACGTTGGCTGCCCAGCTCAAGGCCAGTGAGCAGGCGGTGCTCCAGGCCATAGGTACTGAAACTGCCTTCGAGCTCGACGTTGTTGAAAATGTTGAGGGTGGTCAGGTCCTGTTGCCAGCGTTGGCGCGTCACGCGGTTGTTCGCAGGGTTGTAGCCGGTTTGGTAGGTATTGTCGAAATCGCTGTCGAGCTTGAACACGCCCAGCGTCTGGCGCAGTTGCCAGTTGTCGTTGAGCTCGTAGGTGAGCTTGGAGCGCAGGGATTGGGTTTTGTCGTCGATGTAATCGCGGCTGTCGCCGTAGGTGGTGCTGCGGCTCACATCCGCTGGGCGCCCGTTGACGCCGGGCACGCCGCGATCAGGCGTGCGGTTGTAGCGGCTGTATTCGTATTGCACCAGCCAGTTCAGGTTAGGCGTGAGTTGCCAGCTCATGGACGGTGCAAACAGTTGGCGGCTGCCGCTGACGTCGTCGCGAAAGCTGTTGTTGTCCTGGTTACCCATGTTCAGGCGCAGGCTGATGTTATCGGTGGGGTCAGTGCTCAGGTCGGCATACAGGCTGCGCAAATCGTTGCTGCCGCCTTGCGCCTCGATGCTCGATTTGTGCCCGGCCGTTGGCAACTTGCTCACGCGGTTGACGATCCCTCCCTGACCGCCTCGCCCGTAAAGCACTGCTGCCGGGCCTTTGAGCACTTCGATGCGCTCGATGTTATGCAGGTCGCGCACGTACTGGCTGTCGTCGCGAATGCCGTCCAGGTAGAAGTCATTGCTCGCGTCAAAACCACGGATGCGCACACTGTCGAAACGTGTATCGGCGCCGCTGCTCACGTTGGGGATGCCGCTCAACGCCTGGCCCAGGTCGTTGGTGCCGTAGGACCGCAGGTTCTCAGTCTTCACCGAATCAATAGCCTGAGGCACATAACGCACGGGAGTGGCAGTGCGCGTGGCGGTGCTGGTTTCCTTGATGCGCGGGTCATCTTCGTCAGCTTCGGCGCTGATCGAGGTCTCGGGCAAGGTGGTGGCCGCACAGGCAAAACCGGCAGACAGCAGAAAAGAAAGCCCAAGAGTCATGGGTGTCAGGCGAGGGGCAGGCATTGGGAAAAGTATCCAAAATGTTTGGGAGGAGAAAACGCGCTAATGGTAATGCTTTGCATTTGCGTACGTTATCTATTACCAAACGTATCTACTTTGATATGTGTTACTGGATGTGTTTTTTTCTTGTATGCGACAAGATTTTTGTCGTTTTCAGACAGGCTATAGGCCTTTGCTTAGAATTATTTCGCCTAAATACAGACGATTCGCGAAATTGACACATAGTTCAACCCGCGACTAGGATTGCGCCCAACGCCTGTGGCTAACCGCCATGACTCATCTAATAAAAAAAGGCCCGCGGCATGTTCAGTCGTCCGCGGGCCTTCTTTTTTCCGGAAAAGTCGACACCAGAAAAGCGACATGGAGCCTGGTGTCACAGTGCGTACTCAACCAGAAATAAGGAATACAAGAAAATGTTGAAGCAACGGATGAGTCTGATCGCTCTGGGGATTTTGAGCGCATCGGCAGCAATGGCAAACGACCAGGAGCAATCCAAGGGTTTCGTTGAAGACAGCCACCTGAACATCGCAGCACGTAACGCTTACATCAGCCGTGACTACAAAAACGGCAAGCAAGACAAAGCTGAATGGGGCCAGGGCTTCATCGGCAAGTTTGAGTCCGGCTTCACCCAAGGCACCGTTGGTGTGGGTGTGGACGTGATCGGTCAGTACGCTATCCGTCTGGACGGTGGCAAAGGTCGCAGCGGCGCGGGCGGTATTAACTTCTTCAAGCAAGGTGACAGCGGCGCAGCAGCCGACGACCTGGCCAAGGGCGGCGCCGCGGTGAAGTTCCGCGTATCGAACACCGTGCTCAAGTACGGGGATCAAATGCCGGCCGTTCCTGTGCTGCAGTACGACAACTCTCGTCTGTTGTCGGAAACCTACACCGGTACCTCGATCGTTTCCAAAGAGATCGAAGGTCTGCAACTGGACGCAGGTCGCTTCACCAAGGAAGCCCAAAAAGGTGCTGAAGGCACCGACAGCGGTAACCTGAAGAACATCAGCTACCTGGGCGGCAGCTACAAATTCACCGAAAGCCTGTCGGCTGCGCTGTACGCTTCCGACATGCAAGACGTGCTGAAGAAGCAATACGTCAACGTCAACTACGTGCTGGCCCTGCCAGAGAAACAGTCGCTGACCTTTGATTTCAACGGCTACAAAACCAAGCTGGACAGGAGCTTCGCCGAGCAACGCGGTAATGGCGACGCGCGCGACAACAAAATCTGGAGCCTGGGCGCTACATGGGCTGTTGGTGCGCACAGCTTCACCTTGGCCCATCAGCGCAGTACCGGCGATACCGGTTACCTGTATGGCGGCTACCGTGACAATACCGTGGACACCGGCATCGGCGACGGCGGCAACACCATCCTGCTGGCCAACTCCTACTGGTCCGACTTCAACGGCAAGGACGAGCGCTCCTGGCAAGCCGGCTACGGTCTGGACTTCAGCACCTTCGGCGTGCCTGGCCTGACCTACAACGTGGCCTACGTTCGCGGTACCAACATTGACGACGGCAGTGGCCGTGGCAATGGCACCGAGCGCGAGATCTTCAACCAGTTCAAATACGTCGTTCAGAGCGGCCCAGCCAAAGACTTGAGCCTGCGTGCTCGTGCCTCGTGGTTGCGCGTTTCCAGCAATGCCGACAAGTACAACGTAGGCGGTAACGAAATCCGTCTGTTCGCCGACTACCCGATCAACGTTTTCTAACTGATCGCACGTCGCGCCTGATTCCAGGCGATAAAAAACCCCGACTGGTTCGGGGTTTTTTTATGTGCGCGTATCAGTCCTGGCGGCTCTGCAAAATCTTGCGCGCCAACGCTGCATTCTTGTAGTCGAGCATCAAGGACAACCCTTCATAGGGCTCTATCTTTTTATTGTCGATACAGAGCTGTGCCATCAGCAGCAGCACTTGGCGTTTCTTTTTATTAATTCGCACACCGGGAACGCCGAACGCTGTCTTGCGCGTTGCAGGTAATGGCGCCTCGGGCGTCAATTGAAGCGTTATCCAAATGCCCTGGACGAATTGCAGCGAAATCTCTTCGATATGTTCGATGGGCAGCGGCTGCGCCAGGTTATTGAACACAAAATGTTCCGGCGTCAGGCGCAATGCGGTCTGCGGCGCACGCATGAATCGGCGGATCCCCAGCCACAGCAGGGCCAGCCCAATAACACCCAGGCAAGCGCCCGCGCCGACTGCCGACAGCGGCGTGCCTTTCAAACGCTCCGGGGCGAGCCAGACCCGGCTCAAGATAAACAATGCAGCCAACACAAAGGGCAGGCCCGACAGCGCCATCAGTACCCCGCGCCACTGTCCTCCTTCATGCAATCTACGATCACCTTCGGTCGAAGCGGCCAGGGTTTCCAGCAGATGGGTATGCGCGGTGTTCTCTGACTCGGCCACTTCCATCACGTCGCCAGACAGCTGCGCGCGCAGGGCCTGTGGTGCGCTGAAGCAGGCATCTATCTGAGCATTCGCCGCGTCGCTATCCACCGCGCGGGTTGCGCTGCGCAGGGCATCGTCCAGCGAAACGTTCAGCGCCTGCAGGCGTTCGCCGTTGGAGGGATGGGAGTCGGTTGGGTGCGGTTGATGTATCGCCAAGGCTTCGGGCGGCAGTTGCAATTGGCACTCACGCAAGGTCGCGAGCACGGCGTCGGGCAGATCTGTCGCCGAGGCAGCGTCACACAGTGCCAGCAGTGAGTCCTCTATGTGCGGTTGCAACACCGAGACCCGCAACAGCGCTGACGCCGCAGCTGTACTGCCTACCAGTCGCGCACCAGCCGCATCCGCCAGCAATTCGCGCTCACGGCTCCAGTGGTTAACCGCGTCATCAAAGCGCTGCATGAAAAACACACCGAACATGAACGACGGCCGCATCAGCCATCCCTGGATAACATCGCTGGCCAGCATCGTGTTCAACAGCGCTTCCAGGCTGCGATTAACCCCGTCGTAGATCGGCAAAAAACGCAGGCTGTATTCCGTGTCTTTCCCAGCAAAGTGCGCCAGCTCATGGCCGATCACCGCGCCGACTTCCTCGCGACTCAACAGGCCCAGATACAACAGCGGCACATGCAAGGTCCGCCCCTGCAGCGAAGTGTTCGCCGGTTGCACAGTGGCCTCGCTGGACGTCACGTAAAAGCCCTGAGCCAGGCTCACCACAATATGGTCCGGTGGCAGCGCGCCGAGTTTGCCCGCCACTTCGTTCACATTGCGCCACAACCCCGGCGCCTGCTCGGGCGTCACCACCTGCCCGAACATCTCCAGCGGTTCAGGCGTGAACATCCCCAGCATGTGGCGCAACTGTTTAAGCAACTGCCAGATCGAGTACACGCAAAACGCCGCAATCACCCCCAGCACCGCCATCAGCTTGACCTCGCCACTACCCAGCCGGCCTACATGCCACATCGCCAAGCCTTCGTAGCTCAACGCCAAGGCGACGGTCGCCGCCATTGCCACCACATGGCTCACCAGCACGTAGGGCAACCATCGGCTGCCGATGGAGAACACCTGCAACAATGTTTCGCGCGATTGCTGCGCACGTCGTCCCGCCCAGTGCGTAGCAAGCAACGCGGTTACACCAATCAAAGCGGCGAGCAGTCCCAGGCCCATCACCCAGAGCGCGAAGACGCGCCGTGCATGATTGATGCGTTGCGCAGTGGGCAATTCAGCTTCGTTTCTTTCCAGTCGAGCGATGGCTTCCTGAACGCTGATCAGCCCCTCTGGCGCATCGGCGGTGGGCACAGGTTGCATGGCCGCCACCTCTTGCAACTGTTGTTTATAAGTAACGAGGTGGCGCTGGTAATCAATCGACGCCGCAGTAGCGGACTCCGCCCGCTGGCGCTCCCAGCCACCCAGGGCCGTCAGCAGCAACGGGAAAATCACCAGTAGGAAGATCAACTTCAAAGCGTTCATAGAGGTCCGTTCACAACGCGAGGGAATTGGTTATACCGAAAAAGCGGGAACGACGGGATAGGGGCATTTTGATCTGTTGCCCGCCGATGGCAGGTTCAGGCTGATCAGGGTGGAACTCCAGAAACAACAAAGCCCCTGCATTTCTACAGGGGCTTTGTCTTATATGGCGCGGCCGTCGTCGTCTAAAAGCTAGGTGCGGCGGTGGACTTGGCTGAACGGCAAGCCGAATCGGAGAGCGGGGCAGTGGTGTGCGCTTTAAGAACACTCCCTCTTTATCTAACTACCTGACCCCTAAAATCGATGGTATCCATAAGGTTTTTGCGGAGTCCACGGAACGCCAAAACGAAAAAACCCGCCAGAAGGCGGGTTTTTCGGGGTTTCCAGAGATTTTGAAAGTCTTCTCTGGAACCTTGTATGGTGCCGGCACCAGGAGTCGAACCCGGGACCTACTGATTACAAGTCAGTTGCTCTACCAACTGAGCTATACCGGCGTGTTAGGGCGACGATTATAGCGACTGAAAAGGTTCTGTAAACCCCTGAAATCTGACTATTTTTGCGAAAACCCAAGTTTTCGCAAATCTCCCCACATTTCTACGCGTCACCCGCCAAGAATCAACGCTCGTGCATCGCCTCTGCACGGGATTTGATGATCGGTTTGAGCAGGTAGCTCAGGATGCTCTTCTTGCCGGTGATGATGTCCACCGACGCCACCATGCCGGGGATGATCAGCAAGGGCTTCTCATCGGTGCCCAGGTGGCTGCGGTCGGTGCGCAGTTTGATGATGTAGAAGGTGTTTTTCTTCTCTTCATCCATCACGGTGTCGGCACCGATAGTTTCGAGTTTGCCTTTGAGGCCGCCGTAGATGGTGTAGTCGTAGGCGGTGAATTTGATCATGGCTTCCTGGCCGGGGTGGAGGAAGGCGATGTCTTGTGGGCGGATTTTCGCTTCGACCAGGAGTGTGTCGTCGAGTGGGACGACTTCGGCCATGTCGCTGCCGGGCTGGATCACGCCGCCGACGGTGTTGACCAGCATCTGCTTGACGATACCGCGCACGGGCGAGGTGACCATGGTGCGGCTGACGCGGTCTTCCAGGCCTTTGGACGTTGCCTGAGCCTTGCTCAGGTTGGTGCGGGCTTCGTTCAGCTGGGCCAGGGCTTCGCTGCGGAATTTGCCGCGTGTTTCGTCGACCTTGCGCTGCACTTCGTTGATCGCCGCCTGGGCGCGGGGGATGGCCAGGGTGGTGCCGTCGAGCATGCCGCGGGTTTCAACTTCCGAGCGTTTGAGGCGCAGCACTTCTACCGGGGAGATTGCGCCTTGCTGTACCAGTGGCTCGGACATGCCGATCTCCTGGCGCAGCAGGTTCAGGCTGTTGCGGTATTGCTCCTGCTTGGAGCTGAATTCGCGCAGCTCTTGCTGGCGTTGCAGCAGTTGCTGTTGCAGCCCGCCAATCTCATCGGCCAGTTGCTGGCGGCGGCTGAGGTACAGGGATTCTTCGTTCGAGGCCTGGTTAGGCACGGCTTTGCGTGCGGCATCGGTGATGTTCAGCGGGCGGTTATCGACTTCCGCGCTGAGACGCTCCACGCGCAGTTCCATGGCCACGCGGTCGGCTTCGGTTTCGCCGACGTTGGAGGCAAATCGGGTGTCATCCAAGCGAATCAGCGGCGCGCCGGCTTCGACGATCTGGCCTTCGTGCACGTAAATCTGGGCAACGATTCCGCCCTCCAGGTTCTGTATCTTCTGGATGCGCGACGAGGGGATCGCCTTGCCTTCGCCCTTGGTCACTTCGTCGATGATCGCGAAGTGTGCCCACAGCAGCAGGAACACGAAGAAGCCGATCACGGCCCAGATGGTCAGGCGCACGATGCGTGGTGCGTCGTCGATCAGCGCCTTTTCGACTTCGGGCAGTGGTTGATCATCGAGCGAGTCGCTGCCCTTGAAGTAGCGGAAGATGACGTCTTTCCAACGGCCTGGGCCGGACTTAAGCAACACTGATCTGCCCCTTTTTCAGCGCTTCCATAACGGCCGCTTTTGGACCGTCTGCGAGGATCTGGCCACGGTCGATCACCAGCAGGCGATCTACCAGGCTCAGCAGCGAAGCACGGTGGGTGACGAGAATCACCGTCTTGTTTTCGATCACCGACTGCAAGCGCTGTTTGAGGCGCTCTTCACCGGTGTTGTCCATGGCGCTGGTGGGTTCGTCCAGCAGCAGAATCGGCGGGTTCAGCAGCAGCGCACGGGCCAGGGCAACGTTCTGGCGTTGACCGCCGGAGAGGTTCTGCCCACGCTCGCCCACTTGCAGCTCGTAACCTTGTGGGTGCAGCCTGGCGAACTCATGCACGCCGGCGAGTTCTGCGGCTTGCAGCACCATCTCATCGTCCACGTAGCGCGCACCCGAGACCAGGTTGTCGCGCAAGGTGCCGGCCAGCAGTTGGATGTCCTGGGCGACGTAGCCGATGTTGTGGCGCAATTCGCTGACGTCGATCTGGCGGATGTCTACACCGTCCACCAGCAACGAGCCGGAGTCCGGCTGATACAGGCCGACCAGCAGCTTGGCCAGCGAGCTTTTGCCCGAGCCGCTGCGGCCGATGATGCCGATTTTCTCGCCGGGACGAACATTCAGGTTGATCCCGCGCAGAGCCAGGGTTTGCTGGTTCGGGTAGGTAAAGTCGACTTCGCGGAACGTCATCGCGCCTTGCAGGGTTTTGCGGCTAAGCGGGCGTTCGTCGAAGTTGCGTTCCTGCGGCAGTTCCATCATCTGGTCCACCGAGACCATCGTCACCTTGGCTTGCTGGTAGCGCGTCAGCAGGCCCGACAGCTGGGCCAAGGGGCCAAGCGCACGGCCGCTGAGCATGTAGCACGCCACCAGGCCGCCCATGCTGAGGGTGCCATCGATGATTTGGTACACGCCGAAGATAATCATCGCCACGCCCGCCACTTGCTGGATCAGCAAAGTGATGTTCATCGCCAGGCCGGACAGCACTTTGACTCGCAGTTCCAGGCGGCTGAGGGTGCCAATGGTTTGTTCCCACTGGTACTGACGTTCGCTTTCGGCGTTGTTGACCTTTACCGCGTCCAGCCCGGCGAGGGTCTCGATCAGGCTCGATTGACGCTCGGCACCCAGGGCCATGGTGCGCTCAAGTGTTGCCGTGAGCGGTTTTTGCAGGAAGTGGCCGATGCCCAGGGCGAGTGGGAAGGCGACGATGGGAATCCACACCAAGTGGCCCCCCAGCAGCGCGATCACGCCGAGGATGATCAGGGTAAAGGGCAAATCGATCAGGCTGGCAAGGGTCAGGGAGGTGAGGAAGTCGCGCATCCCCTGAAACTCGTGGATGTTGGAGGCGTAGCTGCCGACGCGCGCCGGGCGCATTTTCATCGACATACCCACGATGCGCTCGAACAGCGTCGCGGAAATAATCAGGTCGGTTTTCTTGCCCGCCAGGTCCAGGCATAGACTGCGCATGCTCTTGAGCAGCAGGTCGAACAGGTAGGCGCCACAAATACCGATGGCCAGCACCCACAGGGTGGCGGTGGCCTGGTTCGGCACGACGCGGTCGTACACGTTCATGACAAACAACGGCGCAGCCAGGGCGATCAGGTTGATCACCAGGCTCGCAGCGATAGCGTCGGCGTACAGCCAGCGGGAGCGTTTGAGGGTGTCTTTGAACCACGAACGTGCGCGGGGGATCAGCGTGCCGCTGGTGACGTCAAATTTATGCTGCGGTTGGGCGAAGAAAACCCGACCGCTGTAATCCTGAGTCAGCGCCTCACGGGTGACCTGGACTTCGCCGCCGTCGCTTTCGCTGAGCAGCAGGCGGGCGGTATCACCCTCCCATCCCAACAGCACCGCACTGCGTCCTTCCTTTAATAGCAACAAGGCCGGCAATGCGATGGACGGGATCTGCTCCAGCTTGCGCTGCAGCAAACGCCCCTGCAAACCCGCCCGGGCTGCTGCGCGCGGCAGCAAGTCCGGGCTCAGGCGCTGCCCCGCCAAGGGCAGGCCGGTGGTCAGCATGGCCCGGCTGGCAGGCTTGTAATGCAGCGAACAGAGAGCCAACAACCCATCTAGCAATGGGTCGTCATGCTGAGCGCGCGGGTCATGGTGAAGTGGCGCCAAACCTATTTCGGAATCCAAGCTGACTCTCTCTTAAACGGTTGTGTGGTCCAACGCCGTCAAGAATCAGTTCATCCCTGGCAGGTTTACCGACGGTTTAATATCGTTTTGCACAACTGATGCCATCGGAGCGACTACGCCCTGACTTCTCAGCAATTGGCCCATGTCGGCCTTAATACGGTACTGGGTGTAAACGTAGAGGCTTTTGATCTGCGCCAAACGTTGCTGAGCGGTGAACAGTTCGTTCTCGCTGTCGAGCAAGTCGAGCAGTGTACGCTCACCGAGGCTGAACTGCTGCTGGTACGAGGTGCGCACTTTGGTGCTGCGGTCGACGTACTGCTGCGCGATCGGCACTTGCTGGCTGGCGTTGTTGTAAGCGTTCCACGCCAGGCCCAACTCTTCGTTCAACTGACGCAAGGCGTTGTTGCGGATATCCAGCGCCTGGGTGGCCTGGGAAGCCTTGGACTGCAGGCTGGCCTTGTCGCTGCCGCCGTTATACAGGTTGAACTGCATGTTCAGCATCGCGGAGTAGCCATTGTCATGGCCCTCTTCGCCGCCGATGTTGTTGTTGGCCGAACGTTGCAGCACTGCATCAAAGCGCGGGTAGAAGGTCGACTTGGCGGCTTCGTACTGCTTTTCGGCAGCGGCGATGTCCGATTCGGCCGAGCGCAGCACCGGGCTGTCAGCAATCATCTGGCGGCGCGCGTCTTCCAGGCTGGCTGGCAGCAGGGTCACCACGCCCAGTGGGCGTTCCAGTTGGTCGGGCTCTTTGCCGACAACGCTGAGGTAGTTGGTGTTGGCGTCAGCGAGGTTGGTCTGCTCGGTGATCAGGTTGTTTTGCGCCTGAGCCAGTCGGGCTTCAGCCTGGTCCATGTCCGCCATTCTTCCGACGCCACGGCTGGTGCGCAGTTTGATCTGGTCAAAAATGCGTTCGTGGCTCTTCAGGTTGTCTTCTGCCAACTGCACCATCTCGCGACGGGTCAAGACATCCAGATAAACCTGAGCAACGGTCAGTGCGGTGCGCTCGGAAGTATTGAGCAGCGCATACCCACGGGAATTGGCGGTGGCTTGTTGGCGGCCGACTTCATTGATGGTGCCAAACCCCTGGAACAAATTTTGTTGCAGGCGGATGGTCGATTCGCCGCGGTTCAGGGTTTTCCAATCGTGGCTGTTGCTGGCGGCGCGGGTCGAGGTGTTGTCCGAGCTTTCACGGCCATAGCCGCCCAGCAGGTCGACTTTAGGCAGGTAACCGCCCTGCGCCTCTCTGACCTGATAGTCAGCAGCAATGCGCGCATTGATTGCGGCCTGGATCTCCGGGTGGTTTTTCACGGCATCTTGCATGGCTTCGGGCAGGGTCTGAGCCTGGACGAAACTGGCGGCTAGAGCAAAAGGCACAGCTTTAAGAAGGTGCAAACGCATTCTGATGTTTCCCCGGGGATTGGTTGCCTGAAAAACCGCAACAAACTTGGAATATTGCATTGGAGTGGCAACTCGAAATGCCCGTTTTTCTAGGGCGCCGGAGGGCGCAAACAGAAAGTCGCGAGGCCGTTTAAATATCAATGTGACATTACCGGGCGGATTGTTTAGGATGACGCCCAATAGGTCAATACCTTGACGGAAAAGTAATTCTCCTGACGGAACAACAAAATATTGACGCCAAATTTCTTACTTAGAAACTACGTACTCCAGCTATTGAATCGGCACCCATGAGACGGCCGGTCACCTTGATGGATACCCCCTGACGGTAATACACGGAGAGTCTTTTATGAGCAGCGTTGCGGTCGTCAAAAGCATTGTCGGTCAAGTGTTCGCAGTTTCCCCGGAAGGGATTCGCCGCCTGCTTGTAGAAGGGGATCGCCTGTTTGCAGGGGAGCAGGTCGATACCGGTGCTTCGGGTGCCGTGTCGCTGGAACTGGCCGACGGCCGCGTCATCGACCTGGGTCGCGACACTCAGTGGAGCGCTAACGCTCCTGACTCGGTCACCGACCTCAGTGCTGCGACTGCTCAAGCTGCACCGTCCGTTGCCGAACTGCAGCAAGCCATCGCTGCCGGCGCTGACCCTACCCAGGACCTCGAAGCCACCGCTGCCGGCCCGACCTCCGCAGGCGCAGACGGCGCTGCGGGTGGCGGTCACAGTTTTGTTGTGCTGGAAGCCACAGCAGGCGTGGTTGACCCCACCATTGGTTACCCAACGACCGGCTTGAATGCCGGTGACGCCGTAGGCACGACCCAAACCGGTGCCGACAACAACGGCGTAGATCCGCGCAACGTCACCATTACCCTGACCGCCACGCCGAGCATCACCGAAGCCGGTGGCGTAGTCGTTTACACCGTATTCATCACCCAGGCACCGACCAGCGACCTGACCGTCACCTTGTCCAACGGCCTCTCCGTTGTGATCGCCGCGGGCCAGACCTCGGGCGTGCTGAACGTCACTTTCGCCGGTAATGACACGCCTTACCTGGACGCCTCGTCGATCTCCGCCACCATCGCCGGCACCTCCGGTGGCGGCAACCTGATCATCACCACCGACCCGGCGCCAGCAGTCACGCAGATCGCTGACACCATCGACACCACCACCGTCACCCTGACCGCGACCCCGTCGGTGAATGAAGGCGGCCAGATCGTCTACACCGCAACGGTGACCAACGCGGCGCAGACCGACGTTGTGATCAAACTGTCCAACGACCTGACCATCACCATTGAGGCCGGTAAAACCACCGGCACGGTCACTGCCGATACGCCTGCCAACCTGGCTGATGGCAAGAACCTGGCCGTCAGCGTCACGATCACCGAAGCGACTGGCGGTAACTACGAAAACCTTGCAATCAATCCTGAGCCGGCCACTTCCACTGTGGTCGCTGTGGATGATCCAAGCGTGTTGGTCGCCGATACCAACACTATCGTCGAAGATAGCGTCGCGACCGGCAATGTGCTGAGCAACGACAGCGACATCGATAACCAGTTGGCTGTCGCTACCTTCAAAGTGGGCAACACGACCTACAACGCCGGCCAGACTGCTGACATCCAAGGCATTGGTTCCATCACCATCGGTGCTGATGGCGCATACGTGTTTACCCCGGTCAAGGATTACAGCGGCGAAGTGCCGCAGATCGAATACACCACCAACACCGGTTCCAGCAGCACGCTGACGATCACAATCACACCAGTCAACGATGCGCCGCTGATCGACGTGACGGGCACGACCCTGGTCGAAAACACCGCAGTCGCGGGCAGTGTGGCGGGCACGTTTGTTATCAGCGATGCAGAAACACCGGCTGGCCAACTGACCGTCACGTTTACGGGTGACAACAACAAGGATGGCTACTACGCCATCGTCGACAACACCGTTGTGCTGACGCAGAAGGGCGCGGACTACGTCAACGCCGGCAACCAACTGCCGAAGATCGACCTGACGGTTACCGATCCCGAAGGCCTCAACTCCAACGCTGCTGGCCAGCCGACCGTGACCCTGGTCAACGATGTGCCCGTGATTGAAATCACGGCTAACACCATTGTTGAAGAAACGGCGGCGGCGGGCACCGTCGCTGGTACCTTCGTTGCCAAAGACGAAGAAACCCCGCGCGATGGTTTGACCATCAGCTTCACCGCTGGCAGCAACGCTGACGGCTACTACGCCATCTCCGGCAACAACGTAGTCCTGACTGAAAAAGGCGCTGACTTCGTTAACGCCGGCAACCAGCTGCCGAAGATCGACCTGACCGTCACTGACCCTGAAGGCCTGAATTCCACTGGCACCGGTCAACCGACCGTGACCCTGGTCAACGACGTCCCAGTAATTGCTGTCACGCCGACCACCATCATCGAGAACACCGCTGAAGCAGGCACCGTCGCCGGTACCTTCGTTGCCAAAGACGAAGAAACCCCACGCGAAAACCTGAATATCAGCTTCACCGCTGGCACCAACGCTGACGGCTACTACGCCATCTCCGGCAACAACGTAGTCCTGACCGAAAAAGGCGCCGATTTCGTTAACGCCGGCAACCAGCTGCCGAAGATCGACCTGACCGTTACCGATGTTGAAGGCCTGAACTCCACCGGCACCGGTCAACCGACCGTGACGCTGGTTAACGATGTTCCAGTAATTGCTGTCACGCCGACCACCATTGTCGAGAACACCGCTGAAGCAGGCACCGTCGCCGGTACCTTCCTTGCTAAAGACGAAGAAACCCCACGCGAAAACCTGAACATCAGCTTCACCGCTGGCACCAACGCTGACGGCTACTACGCCATCTCCGGCAACAACGTTGTGCTGACCGAAAAAGGTGCTGACTTCGTTAACGCGGGTAACCAGCTGCCGAAAATCGACCTGACCGTTACTGACGTTGAAGGCCTGAATTCCACTGGCACCGGTCAACCGACCGTGACCCTGGTTAACGACGTCCCAGTAATTGCTGTCACGCCGACCACCATCATCGAGAACACTGCTGAAGCAGGTACCGTCGCCGGTACCTTCGTTGCCAAAGACGAAGAAACTCCGCGCGATGGTTTGACCATCAGCTTCACCGCAGGCACCAACGCTGACGGCTACTACGCCATCTCCGGCAACAACGTCGTGCTGACCGAAAAAGGCGCCGACTTCGTTAACGCTGGTAACCAACTGCCGAAAATCGACCTGACCGTTACCGATGTTGAAGGCCTGAATTCCACCGGCACCGGTCAACCGACCGTGACCCTGGTTAACGATGTTCCGGTGATTGCTGTCACGCCGACCACCATCATCGAGAACACTGCTGAAGCAGGCACCGTCGCCGGTACCTTCGTCGCGAAAGACGAAGAAACCCCACGCGAAAACCTGAACATCAGCTTCACCGCTGGCACCAACGCTGACGGTTACTACGCCATCTCCGGCAACAACGTCGTGCTGACCGAAAAAGGCGCCGACTTCGTTAACGCGGGCAACCAGCTGCCGAAGATCGACCTGACCGTTACCGATGTTGAAGGCCTGAACTCCACCGGCACTGGTCAACCGACCGTGACCCTGGTCAACGACGTCCCAGTAATTGCTGTCACGCCGACCACCATCGTTGAAAACACTGCTGAAGCAGGCACCGTCGCCGGTACTTTCATCGCGAAAGACGAAGAAACACCACGCGATGGTTTGACCATCAGCTTCACCGCTGGCACCAACGCTGACGGCTACTACGCCATCTCCGGCAACAACGTGGTGCTGACTGAAAAAGGTGCTGACTTCGTTAACGCTGGTAACCAGCTGCCGAAGATCGACCTGACCGTCACCGACGTTGAAGGCCTGAACTCCACCGGCACAGGTCAACCGACCGTGACGCTGGTTAACGATGTTCCAGTAATTGCTGTCACGCCGACCACCATCGTTGAAAACACCGCTGAAGCAGGCACCGTCGCCGGTACCTTCGTTGCCAAAGACGAAGAAACCCCGCGCGAAAACCTGAACATCAGCTTCACCGCAGGCACCAACGCTGACGGCTACTACGCCATCTCTGGCAACAACGTAGTCCTGACCGAAAAAGGCGCCGACTTCGTTAACGCTGGTAACCAACTGCCGAAGATCGACCTGACCGTTACTGATGTTGAAGGCCTGAATTCCACCGGCACTGGTCAACCGACCGTAACGCTGGTTAACGATGTTCCGGTGATTGCTGTCACGCCGACTACCATCGTCGAGAACACCGCTGAAGCAGGCACCGTCGCCGGTACCTTCGTCGCGAAAGACGAAGAAACCCCACGCGAAAACCTGAACATCAGCTTCACCGCTGGCACCAACGCAGATGGTTACTACGCCATCTCCGGCAACAACGTGGTCCTGACCGAAAAAGGCGCCGACTTCGTTAACGCCGGTAACCAACTGCCGAAGATCGACCTGACCGTTACCGACGTTGAAGGCCTGAATTCCACCGGCACTGGTCAACCGACCGTAACGCTGGTTAACGATGTTCCGGTGATTGCTGTCACGCCGACTACCATCGTTGAAAACACCGCTGAAGCAGGCACCGTCGCTGGTACCTTCGTCGCGAAAGACGAAGAAACCCCACGCGAAAACCTGAACATCAGCTTCACCGCAGGCACCAACGCTGACGGCTACTACGCCATTTCCGGCAACAACGTGGTCCTGACCGAAAAAGGCGCTGACTTCGTTAACGCTGGCAACCAGCTGCCGAAGATCGACCTGACCGTTACCGACGTTGAAGGCCTGAATTCCACCGGTACCGGTCAACCGACCGTGACCTTGGTTAACGACGTCCCAGTAATTGCTGTCACGCCGACCACCATTGTCGAGAACACCGCCGAAGCAGGCACCGTCGCCGGTACCTTCGTTGCTAAAGACGAAGAAACCCCGCGCGATGGTTTGACCATCAGCTTCACCGCTGGCACCAACGCTGACGGCTACTACGCCATCTCCGGCAACAACGTGGTCCTGACCGAAAAAGGCGCCGATTTCGTTAACGCGGGTAACCAGCTGCCGAAAATCGACCTGACCGTTACCGATGTTGAAGGCCTGAATTCCACCGGCACTGGTCAACCGACCGTGACCCTGGTTAACGACGTCCCAGTAATTGCTGTCACGCCGACTACCATCGTCGAGAACACCGCCGAAGCGGGTACCGTTGCCGGTACCTTCGTCGCGAAAGACGAAGAAACACCACGCGATGGTTTGACCATCAGCTTCACCGCAGGCACCAACGCTGACGGTTACTACGCCATCTCCGGCAACAACGTTGTACTGACTGAAAAAGGTGCTGACTTCGTTAACGCTGGTAACCAGCTGCCGAAGATCGACCTCACCGTCACCGATGTTGAAGGCCTGAATTCCACTGGCACCGGTCAACCGACCGTGACCCTGGTCAACGATGTACCGCTGATCGACATCACGCCGACGACCATCGTCGAAAACACCGCCGAAGTTGGCACCGTCGCCGGTACGTTCAACGCGCGTGACGAAGAGTCTCCGCGTGAAAGCCTGACCATCAGCTTCACCGCTGGCACCAACGCTGACGGCTACTACAGCCTCTCCGGCAACAATGTCGTGCTGACCCAAAAAGGCGCCGATTTCGTCAATGCCGGTAATCAGTTGCCAAAAATCGACCTGACCGTCACCGACCCTGAAGGCCTCAATTCCCACAACACTGGCCAGCCGGCTGTCACGCTGGTCGATGACACCCCAACCGCCGTCGACGGCCGCATCGAGGGCAACGAAGACACCTCGATCGAGCTCACTTGGGCGACTTTCGGTGTGCAGGACGAAGATTCCACGAGCCCGGCAGTGGTGTTCACCAGCCTGCCGGCCGGCTCCATCGAATACAAAGTCGACGGTGAGTGGGTCAAGCTCACCACGGCCGATCTGAAAACTGACACCTCGGCGGGCAAGGCCTTCACTCAGGCTGACTTCGATGCCCACAACGTGCGTTACACCCCGGCAGACAACGAGTCGGGCGACAACAGCTTCGGCAACACCGGCGTGGGCAACAAGCAAGGTGATTACACCGAGCTGAAGTTCCAAGCCACCGACGGCAACTCCTACAGCGATACCAAAACCATCACTGTGGATATTCACCCGGTGACGGATGTACCGGTGCTGACCGTCGGCCAAGTGCCAACCGGTCTGACCATTCAAACCTGGACCGGCAGCAACCTGCCGGGCGAGTTGGGCACTAACGGCCAAGGCGTCACCCAGTCCAGCACCCTGATCAAAGTGATCAACGCCCAAACCGCTGACAGCGCCGCCTCCACGGGCGTGACCAGCAATGTAAGCAACGGCAATGTGGCCGAAGGCACCGCGACCAAAGTGTCCGGTCTGGTTTACCTGGAAGCTGGCAAGAGCTACACCTTCACCGGCTCGGCCGACGACAGTCTGGCTATCACCGTGGGCGGCAAGCTGGTCGCTTCCGAAACCTGGAGCCAGGGCAGCGGTATCAACGGGTCGTCCTACACGCCGACCGAGTCGGGTTACTACACCCTCGACATCTACCACTACAACCAGAACGGCCCGGGCAACTACGACGTCAATGTGTCGATCAACAACGGTTCGTCGGTGTCCCTGGGCAACAGTGGCCTGCAGACCTACACCAGTGCCGCCGCGTTGGAAGCCGCAGGCATGGTCCTGGGCGACAGCCACGTTGTGAATGGCGAAGGCTATTACACCGGCAACGTCTACAACCACGGTCTGGAAGACACCGCGATTAAGATCGCGCCGATCACCGCCACTTTTGTCGACACCGACGGCTCGGAATCCCACAAGGTGGAAATCAGCGGCTTGCCGGAAGGCTCCGTGCTCACCGACGGCACTACCGGCCATAGCATCATCTCAACCGGCGCAAACACGCTGTACGACGTGAGCACCTGGAACCTGAGCACCCTGACGGTTACGCCGTTCAAGGACTCGACGGCCAGTTTCGACTTGACCGTGAAGGCCACCGCCAAAGAGTTGAGCACCGGTGTTGAAGAAGTCTCGACCGGCAAGATCAGCGTCGTGGTCACTGCGGTCAACGACGCGCCTGTACTGGGCAATGGTTCGACCAACGCGTTCGGCGACACCTACATCGAGGGCAAACCCGGCGGCTACGTCGCGGCGAACCTGACCATCACCGACGTCGACAACAGCACCTTGCAAAGCGCCAAGGTCACGCTGGTCAACCACTTGGCCGATGACGTGCTGATCGCCGATGTCAGCAACACCAAAATCACCGTCAGCTATGACAAGGACACCGGCGTACTGACCCTGTCCGGTGAAGCGACCAAGGCTGAGTACCAGGAAGTCCTGCGATCGGTGCACTTCGCCAGCGAAAGCGAAGACCCAAGCCCGGCCAACCGTAACCTGACCATCACCGTGAACGACGGCCAGGCGGACTCCGCGCCTGTGACTTCCGTGATCTACGTGGTACCGGTTAACGATGCGCCGGTTATCAGTTTCGACAGCACTAAGTTTGTCGAGCAGAAAGGTGCGGTGGCACTGGTCGAAAACCTGAGCATCACCGACGTCGACAACAAAACCTTCAGCAAGGTAGTGGTCACCGTTGATCACCTGGTGTCCGGCGACCTGCTCAGCAACGCCGACGTGCTCAAGGCCCTCGCTGTTGCGGGTATCACCATCACCGAAAGCGGCAGCGCCGCCGATGGCAAGATCGTCTACACCCTGACCAGCAACTCGCCAGCCGGCAACAGCGCGGCCGACTTCACCAAGCTGGTTGAAGCGATTACCTTCCAGGCCCCGGGCAACAATCCGGTTGGCACTGATCGCACAGTAACCATCGACGTCACCGATATCGGTGGCGGCAACCTTGACCGTGAGCCACCGGAAACCAGCAGCGCCACCGGCAAGGTCACCGTCGAGCTATTCAACGATGCACCGACAGCAACCGCCACCTCGGCGGGCGCGGACGAAGACCACGCGGCCACCATCGTACTGAGTGGCGCCGATGTGGACGGTTCCGTTGCCCAGTTCGTCATCACCACCTTGCCGGAAAACGGCAAGCTGTATAGCGACGCCAGCCTGACCACCGAACTCAAGGTCGGTGATTCGGTGCCAGCGGGCGCTGACGGCAAGGCGTCGGTTTACTTCTCCCCAACCGCGGACTGGAGCGGCAATACCGCGCTCACCTTCACCGCGGTCGACAATGCTGGTAAAGCCAGCGTCGAAACCACCGCCCCAGTGACAATCGCCCCGGTTACCGATACCCCGCACCTGGGCCTGCTCGGTGGTGGCGTTGTCAGCGCGATCAACTTCGACAGCGCCCCCATCGGCGGCTCCTGGAGCGTCGTCGCGGTTGGCGATGCCAATAACGCAGCCGGCACCAATCCGAATACCCAATGGCAGACCGGCAACGCCGACGGCAAGGTGGAAATCGGCCAAAGCAGCATTTACGGCGTAGAGACCCCAGGCAATAGCCAGGTCATCGAGCTGGAGAAAAACGCCGGCGACGACGCCAGCCTGTACACCATCATCAAAGCGGAAGGCGGCACCGCGTACACCATCTCGGTCGACTACTCGCCGCGTGCAGGCGCTGAGAACAGCTCGGTGATCGACGTGTTCTGGGGCGGCGTCAAAGTCGGCACCCTGGACACCACTGTCGTTGGCATGAAGACCTACACCTTCACCGTGCCGGTCACCGCTGACGGCGATGCCAAACTCGAATTCAAGGCCCCGGCCGGCGATACCAACAACTCGCTTGGCGGCGTGCTGGACAACATCAGCGTTACCCAGGTGCTGAACACTGGCCTGGAAGACCACGCGATCAAGTTGTCTGCGATTGACGCTTATGCGACCGACAAAGACGGCTCCGAGACGCTGAAGCTGGAAATCAGCGGTATTCCAGAAGGCGCGACCATTTCCGACGGCACGCCGGGCCACAGCTTCACGGCCACGGCTGACGTGCAAAGCATCGATATCAGCACCTGGAACAAGGGCACGCTGGTCTATAACCCGGTACCAAACGCCAATGGCCTGGTGAACCTCACCGTCACCGCCACTGCGCAGGATGGTGATGCGGCGCCTAAGTCCGAGTCGATTACGCTGCCGATCAACGTGATTGCGGTCAACGACCTGCCGGTGATTGATGTCGTAGCGAACCCTCTGGTGGAAGGCTCCGTGGCCGAAGGCACCGTTGCCGGTACCTTTACCGTCAGCGACGTTGAGACCCCGATTGCCGATCTGAAAGTGACCTTCACCGGCGACAGCAACAAAGATGGCTACTACACCCTCCTTGGCAACGCCGTGGTGTTGACCCTGGCGGGCGCGAACTTCGTCAACGCGGGTAACAAACTGCCTGCGATTGACTTGACCGTGACGGATGCCGATAAGGGCAGCTCGCACGATGCTGCAACGCCGGATGTGACTCTGGTCAACGACCTGCCGACCATCGAAGTAACCGCGAATCCGTTGGTTGAAGACGCTGTCAGCAAAGACACTGTGGCGGGCTCGTTCACCGTGGGTGACGAAGAAACCCCGGTTGCAAACCTGGTGGTCACCTTCACCGGCGACAGCAATAAAGACGGTTACTACGCCATCGTTGGCAACAACGTTGTCCTGACTCAGGCCGGTGCTGACTTCGTTAACGCGGGCAACAAATTGCCAGCGTTCGATCTGACCGTGACTGATGCAGACAAAGGCAGCGCAACTGCCGCCGCTACTCCGGACGTGACGCTGGTCAACGACCTGCCGACCATCGAAGTAACCGCCAATCCGTTGGTTGAAGACGCTGTCAGCAAAGACACCGTGGCGGGCTCGTTCACCGTGGGTGACGAAGAAACCCCAGTTGCCGATTTGAAAGTCACCTTCACCGGTGACAGCAATAAAGACGGTTACTACGCCATCGTTGGCAACAACGTTGTCTTGACTCAGGCCGGTGCTGACTTCGTTAACGCGGGCAACAAATTGCCAGCGTTCGATCTGACCGTGACTGATGCTGACAAAGGCAGCGCAACTGCCGCCGCTACCCCGGACGTGACGCTGGTCAACGACCTGCCGACCATCGAAGTAACCGCCAATCCGTTGGTTGAAGATGCTGTCAGCAAAGACACCGTGGCGGGCTCGTTCACCGTGGGTGACGAAGAAACCCCAGTTGCAAACCTGGTGGTCACCTTCACCGGCGACAGCAATAAAGACGGTTACTACGCCATCGTTGGCAACAACGTTGTCTTGACTCAGGCCGGTGCTGACTTCGTTAACGCGGGCAACAAATTGCCAGCGTTTGACCTGACCGTGACTGATGCCGACAAGGGCAGCGCAACCGCCGCCGCTACTCCGGACGTGACGCTGGTCAACGACCTGCCGACCATCGAAGTAACCGCGAATCCGTTGGTTGAAGACGCTGTCAGCAAAGACACTGTGGCGGGCTCGTTCACCGTGGGTGACGAAGAAACCCCAGTTGCCGATTTGAAAGTCACCTTCACCGGTGACAGCAATAAAGACGGTTACTACGCCATCGTTGGCAACAACGTTGTCTTGACTCAGGCCGGTGCTGACTTCGTTAACGCGGGCAACAAATTGCCAGCGTTCGATCTGACCGTGACTGATGCTGACAAAGGCAGCGCAACCGCCGCCGCTACTCCGGATGTGACGCTGGTCAACGACCTGCCAACCATCGAAGTAACCGCCAATCCGTTGGTTGAAGACGCTGTCAGCAAAGACACCGTGGCGGGTTCGTTCACCGTGGGTGACGAAGAAACCCCGGTTGCAAACCTGGTGGTCACCTTCACCGGCGACAGCAATAAAGACGGTTACTACGCCATCGTTGGCAACAACGTTGTCCTGACTCAGGCCGGTGCTGACTTCGTTAACGCGGGCAACAAATTGCCAGCGTTCGATCTGACCGTGACTGATGCAGACAAAGGCAGCGCAACTGCCGCCGCTACTCCGGACGTGACGCTGGTCAACGACCTGCCGACCATCGAAGTAACCGCCAATCCGTTGGTTGAAGACGCTGTCAGCAAAGACACCGTGGCGGGCTCGTTCACCGTGGGTGACGAAG
>NZ_JAAOWU010000017.1 GCF_013778505.1 Pseudomonas sivasensis
GGCCAAATCCCAACGCATCCTCCTGCGCCCCGGCGAGGACGGCATGTTGCTGACCGTCTGCCCCTCAACCCCCGGCTGGTCGATCAGCGAAGTGCAGCGCCAGTTCGGCCAGTCGCGGATTGAGCAGGTGGAGAAGGCGATTCCGGGCGGGCAGCAGCCGGGACCGAGGGCGGTGATTCGGGCTGTACCTGTAGGTGCACGGCCATGAATCCAAATGAAGATTTGAATGTGGGAGGGGGCTTGCCCCCGATGAGGGTGTTTCAGCCACAGATGTACACACTGACCCACCGCTATCGGGGGCAAGCCCCCTCCCACATTTGGACCGTGCTCGGTCAGGAAGATACCTTGTGAGCCTTCTCCCTTACGCCTGGGCCAAATCCCAACGCATCCTCCTGCGCCCCGGCGAGGACGGCATGTTGCTGACCGTCTGCCCCTCAACCCCCGGCTGGTCGATCAGCGAAGTGCAGCGCCAGTTCGGCCAGTCGCGGATTGAGCAGATACGCGATGACGAACTCGACGGTCTCCTGGCCAGTGCCTACGCCGACACCGGCAGTGCCGCGGCCGTGGTGGGTGCGGCGGAAAACGAGGTCGACCTCGACCGCTTGATGCAGGACATGCCCGAGATCACTGACCTGCTCGACACCCAGGACGGTGCGCCGGTGATCCGCATGATCAACGCCTTGCTCACCCAGGCAGCGCGGGACGAGGCCAGTGATATTCATATCGAGCCCTACGAAACCCATTCCGTGGTGCGCTACCGCGTCGACGGCACGCTGCGCGACGTGGTGTCGCCACGCAAGGCGCTGCATGGCGCGTTGGTGTCGCGGATCAAGATCATGGCTCAACTCGACATCGCCGAAAAACGCCTGCCCCAGGATGGGCGCATTGCGTTGCGTGTGGCCGGGCGGCCGATTGATATTCGAGTGTCGACGGTGCCCACCGGGCATGGCGAGCGGGTGGTGATGCGTTTGCTCGACAAGCAGGCCGGGCGTTTGCAGTTGGAGACTCTGGGCATGGAGCCGCAGTTGCTCGCGCGCCTCGATACCTTGATCCGCCAGCCCCACGGCATTGTGCTGGTCACCGGGCCCACCGGCAGTGGCAAGACCACCAGCCTGTACGCGGCGTTGGCGCGGTTGGACGCGAGCACCAGCAATATCCTCACCGTGGAAGACCCGGTGGAATACGACTTGCCGGGCATCAGCCAGATCCAGGTCAACGCCAAGATCGACATGACCTTCGGCCTGGCGCTGCGGGCCATTCTGCGTCAGGACCCGGACATCATCATGATTGGTGAAATCCGCGACTTGGAGACCGCGCAGATCGCCGTGCAGGCCTCGCTCACCGGTCACTTGGTACTCGCCACGTTGCACACCAACGATGCGGTGTCGGCGGTGAACCGCTTGATCGACATGGGCGTCGAGCCGTTCCTGTTGGCGTCGTCATTGCTGGGTGTGTTGGCCCAGCGGTTGGTGCGCCGCCTGTGCCCCCATTGCAAGCAGGAAGATCCTGCCGCGCCGGGCACCTGGCGTCCGGTGGGGTGCTCGCACTGCAACCAGGTCGGTTACAGCGGGCGTACCGGTATCCATGAATTGTTCTGTGTCGACGACGATGTACGCAGCCTGATTCATCAGGGCGCCGGCGAGCAGGATTTGCGCCTGGCCGCGCGGCGGGCCGGGATGTTCAGCATGCGTGAAGACGGTGAGCGCTGGGTGCGCAGCGGCGCCACGGCCCCCGAAGAAATCCTGCGCGTGACACGGGACGCCTGATGAATCGCTATCGCTATGAAGCCGCGGATGCCAGCGGCAAAGTCGAGGTCGGGCATGTGGAGGCCGACAGCCAGAGCGCAGCGTTTGCCCACTTGCGCGGGCGGGGTTTGACGGCCTTGTTGGTGCAGATCGAAGGCGGCCAGCCAGCGGCGGCGGGCAGTAGCCTGTTCACGCCCAAGCTCTCGGACAACGACTTGGCCTGGGCCACGCGGCAACTGGCGAGCCTGCTCGGCGCCAGCCTGCCGTTGGAGGCGGCGCTGAGTGCCACGGTGGAGCAGGCCGAGAAAAAGCACATCGCCCAGACGTTGGCGGCCGTGCGTGGGGATGTGCGCGGCGGCATGCGCCTGGCGGATGCGTTGGCGGCGCGGCCACGGGACTTTCCGTCGATCTACCGTGCGTTGATTGCGGCGGGGGAGGAGTCCGGTGACTTGGCCCAGGTGATGGAGCGCCTGGCGGACTACATCGAGGAACGCAACAACCTGCGCGGCAAGATTCTCACCGCGTTTATCTACCCCGGTGTGGTGGGGCTGGTGTCCATCGGCATTGTGATTTTTTTGCTCAGTTACGTGGTGCCCCAGGTGGTCAGTGCGTTTTCCCAGGCGCGTCAGGACCTGCCAGGGCTGACGCTGGCGATGCTCAACGCCAGCGACTTTATCCGCGCGTGGGGCTGGCTGTGTTTCGCCGGGATTGTCGGCGGTTTCTGGAGTTGGCGTTTGTACCTGCGCAACCCGGTGGCGCGCTTGAATTGGCACAGTCGTGTGCTACGCCTGCCGCTGATAGGGCGCTTTGTGCTGGGTCTGAACACGGCGCGGTTTGCCTCGACCCTGGCGATCCTCGGCGGTGCTGGCGTGCCGCTGTTGCGGGCGCTGGAGGCGGCTCGCCAGACCTTGTCCAACGAGCGCCTGAGCCAGTGCGTCAACGACGCCACTGCCAAGGTACGCGAAGGGGTCAACCTGGCGCCGGCGCTGGCGGTGGAGAAAGTCTTTCCGCCGGTATTGATCCACCTGATCGCCAGCGGCGAAAAAACCGGCTCGCTGCCGCCGATGCTTGAACGTGCAGCGCAGACGCTGTCGCGGGATAGCGAACGCCGGGCCATGGGCATGACCGCGCTGCTGGAGCCGCTGATGATCGTGGTGATGGGGGCGGTGGTGCTGGTGATTGTGATGGCGGTGCTGTTGCCGATCATCGAGATCAACCAACTCGTTACCTGATCAAACGGCGTGAGCGGGCTTACTGGGGTGAGCGGGCTTGCCCCGCGCTGGGTGGTGAAGCCACCCCAAAACCTGACACGGCACCCTCTCTGAGACACCGCGTTTTGTCGGGGGGCAGATCCATTGCGTGGAAATCCAGTTCTATTGGGGGGCGAGCGTCCTCCACCACTCAACGCGTTTTTCAGTTGTTTTTTTGGTATCCCGATGTCCGGGTCCCAACCTCGGGTTCCTCATTCCGTCATCTGCCAACGGTTCCTGACGCCTCCACGGCAGGGCCTCTGAAACCTCGCTGTCACCTGGGCTGAAATCGCTCAGAATCATGACCAAAACACCCGAGAATCTTTTTAAAAATCAAGTGTTTCCTCCCGAGGTTTTTTCCTACATCTGTCATCGGAAACTGCGACTTTCTCTTCCATGGTTTTCACCCCCGGCCACCCCTTTATCACGGCTTGGGACCGAAGCCATGGCGTCATGCAAGAGCCATCTACCCCAAACGTACAAACACGACGAAAGGAGATTCTTCATGTTTAAGCGCAACGTTCTCGCGGTATCCATGACCCTCGCTGCACTGTGCTCGGCCCAGGCTGCAATGGCTGACATCAACGGCGGCGGCGCAACCTTGCCACAGCCGCTGTACCAAACCTCCGGCGTCCTCACCACTGGCTTCGCCGCCTACGTCGGCGTGGGCAGCGGCAACGGCAAGGCGGCTTTCCTGAACAACGATTACACCAAGTTCGTGGCGGGCGTGACTAACAAGAACGTGCACTGGGCAGGCAGCGATTCCAAGCTGACGGCTGCTGAGCTGCTGGCTTACCAAACCAACAAACAAGCGACTTGGGGCAAGTTGATCCAGGCGCCTTCGGTGGCCACTTCGGTCGCCATTCCATTCAACAAGGCTGGCGCCAACGCGGTTGATCTGAGCGTCAACCAACTGTGCGGCGTGTTTTCGGGCCGCTTGACCGACTGGAGCCAGATCACTGGTTCGGGTCGCACTGGCGCGATCAAAGTGATCTACCGCAGCGAGTCCAGCGGTACCACCGAACTGTTCACGCGCTTCCTCAACGCCAAGTGCGCTGAGACGCAACCGTTCGCCGTGACCACCACCTTTTCGTCCAGCTACGGTGCAGGCTTGCCTGCTGGCGCAGTGGCCGCTACCGGCAGCCAAGGCGTAATGACCGCGTTGAACGCTCAAGATGGCGCGATCACCTACATGAGCCCGGATTACGCGGCGACCACCTTGGCCGGTCTGGATGACGCCACCAAAGTGGCCAAGATTGGCGGTGTTTCGCCAGCGCCTGCCAACGTTTCCACCGCCATTGGCCAGATCCCTGCGCCAACCGAAGCCCGTGCCGATGGTTCGTTCATCGACGCCACTAACCCGGACAACTGGGTACCGGTATTCGCTGCCACCGCCAGCGGCCCGGCGACGTTCGCCTACCCATCCAGCGGCTACCCGATCCTGGGCTTCACTAACGTGATCTTCAGCCAGTGCTACGCCGACGCCACCCAGACCACCCAGGTCCGTGCGTTCTTCAACCGCCACTACGGCAACCTGATCAACAACGACACCGCCATCAACAACAACCGCTTCGTGCCGCTGCCAGCCAACTGGAAAAAAGCCGTGCGTGACACCTTTGCCACCGCTTCCAGCGCTCAAGGCATCGGTAACACCAGCGTCTGCAACGCCATCGGTCGTCCGCTGTAACCCAGGCTTTCAACGACCCGCAACCCTGATCAGCAACGGCCTGTGCCGTTGCTGATTTTTTTTGCGTTAGCAGCCCTTTATGAACTTTGCATGACAGAAGTTCAGTCCCGCCCCTCGCCAACCGCCTAACCCTCATACGTGAGCCTGTCTTGCTCCTGGCGATTACAAAGAAGGAAGATTCCCGATGGTCCGCTGCAAACCCACGCTCAAGCTGAATGCCCAGGGCTCGCACGCCCAGACTGTGTTGCGCCTCAAGCCTCTGGCTCAGGTCATTGCCTTGTTGGTGGTGGCGGGCAATGCCCATGCGGCGACGGCGTTCAGCCCAGCGTGGTTCGCGGCCAAGGGGGCGACCCAGGCGACGACGGCGGCGCGGATCAATGCGGGGCAGATGCCGTCGGTGCCGACGCTGAACCAGCAGGCGCGGGTCAACCAGCAGTTGGCGCGGTCCATCAGCACGCTCAACACCACGGTCGCGGCGATTGCGGCGCAGCAGGCGGCGCAGGCGGCCGGTCGGCAGGCGGCGTTCGGTCAGGTCTCGACGATTCCCGATGGCCTCGGCAAGGGCGGCTTGCAGGTGGACAACAGCCTGACCCAGGGCTGGACCAATGCCAAGGCGCCGACCCAGACCCAGGCGGGCGGCAAGACCACGGTGAGCATTGAGCAGACCGCCGACAAGGCGATCCTCAATTGGGAGACGTTCAACGTCGGGCGCAACACCACGGTGGATTTCCAGCAGCAGTCCACCTGGGCGGTGCTCAACCGCGTCAATGACCCTGAAGCACGCCCCAGCGAAATCCAGGGCAAGATTCAGGGCGCGGGCACGGTGATGATCATGAACCGTAACGGCGTGGTCTTCAGCGGCACCAGCCAGGTCAATGTGCGCAACCTGGTGGCGGCTGCCGCGACGATCACCGATGACCAGTTCATCCAGCGCGGCCTTTATGTCGACACCAATGGCACTCAACCGACGTTCACCGACGCGGCGGGCAAGGTCGAGGTGCAGCGCGGTGCGTTGATCCAGACCCACAACGCCGCCACCTCCACCGACGCGGGCGGCTATGCCTTGCTGCTCGGCACCGAAGTGGAAAACGCCGGCACGATCATCACCGCCAAGGGCCAGACCACCCTGGCGGCCGGTGACAGCTTTTATATTCGCAAAGGGGTGGGCACGGCGGGCAACGAGCGTTCCACCACCCGTGGCAATGAAGTCGCCGCCAGCCTCAATCCTGGCAGCAGCGCAGGCAAGGTGATCAACAACGGCCTGATCATGGCCTCCACCGGCGACGTCACCCTGACCGGGCACCAGGTTCAGCAAAACGGCGTGGTCCTGGCCAGCACTTCGGTGGACACCCGCGGCTCCATTCACTTGCTCAACTCGGCCAGCGACACCAGCGGCAGCGTCACCTTGGGGGAGGGCAGCACCACTGCAATCCTGTTGGACGCCAGTGGCAGCACCGCCCTCAACAGCCAGAAAGACAACGGCCTGATCAAGCTCGACGGCACGCCGGCTAACCTGATCACGGGGCAGTTCAACCACCTCAGCGCCGTGGCCGACCGCACTGACCAGTCGCGTATCGAGATCGTCAGCGGTGGCACCGTGGACTTCCAGAAAGGCTCGATCACCCTCGCCACCGGCGGCCAGGTGGCGGTCAGCGCCGGTCAACGCAGCCTGGTGCGCGATGGGGCGATGATCGACGTGTCGGGCGCCGTGGGCGTCAAGGTGTCGATGGAAGCCAACAACATCAAGATCAACGTACAGGGCAACGAGCAGCGGGATGCGCCGATCAACCGCGACAATGGGCAACTGATCAATAACGACGTGTGGGTCGACTTACGCGACCTGGTGTTTGTCCCGGCCGGCACCAACGGCTACGCCACCGATCGCTGGTACACCGCCGGTGGTCTGCTGGAAGTCGGCGGTTACCTCGGCACCCAGGGCCATTCGGTGGGCGAATGGATGGCCCAGGGCGGCACCGTGACCTTTACCGGCAAAGATGTCGTGACTCAGCAAGGCGCGCAGATCAACTTGTCGGGCGGCACCGTGGATGTGCAAGGGGGCTATATCCGGCAAACCTGGCTCAAGGGCCCGGATCGACGGTTGTACGAGTTGTCCAAAGCACCCGGCGACATTCTCTATTCCGGCATTTACAAGGGCTATGAAGACACCAGTGTTCGCTGGGGCCAGACCGAGTACTACTACAACCCGATGATTGCTCCGCAGGGCCGTAACGAGGCCGGTTATACCGTGGGCCGTGACGCCGGCAAGCTGGTGGTCAGCACCGCCAGCGCAGTGCTGGAAGGCCAGATGATCAGCGCGGTGTTCCAGGGTGATCGCCAGACCCAGGCGCCGAACATCAACCTGGACGGTTACCAGCAATCCCAAAAAGCCATGGCCCAGCTCGCGCAGTTGATCATTGGCCAGTACACGCCGATCTACAACAAGACCACCGGCACCTTGCGCTACGCCTTAGGGGCGAACGCCGACGAGGTGTCGATCGAAGGCAGCCTGGAAAAAATCGCCGATGGCCTGGACCTCGCCACCGCGTTGCCCCAGGACCGCCAGGGCAAAATCCTGCTCGACAGCGAGCAGCTCAGTGGCAACCCGTTGGGCGCGATCAAGGTCGCGGCCAGGCAGCAGGTGACCGTCAATGGCGCGCTCAGCGTGGCCGACGGCGGCGACATCACCCTGTTCGGACCGAGGGTTGATATCAACGCCAACCTGACAGCCCTGGGTGGCAGCATCAATGCGGGCAACATCCTCAGCCAGGTCAACCCGCTGAAAGCGGGCGAGGTCGAAGACACGACCCTGGCCGGTGGTTCGAGTGTGAGTGTCGCGGCCGGCGTCAAGCTCGACGCCCGTGGCCGCTGGAACAACCTACTGCTCGACCCGACCAACAGCACCGGCGTGGCGTATGTCAACGGCGGCAAGGTCTCGTTGCGCAGTTCGAACAACGTCAACCTGGCGGCCGGCAGTGTGGTGGATGTGTCCTCCGGTGCGACCCTCGGCGTCGACGGCAAGCTCACCGGCGGCAAGGGCGGCAGTGTGACCCTGGGCGCCCTCGGCGCCTTGGCGTTGGAGGGCGAGGTGCGTGGCTTTGGCGTGAGTGGCGGCGGCACCCTGGCCTTGCAGGCACGCAAGGTGCAGATCGGCAACAGCGCGGCTGCGGTGGACAGCGACACCCTGAAACTGGCTGGCGACTTCTTCAATAAGGGTTTTTCGGCCTACGACATCACCGGCAACGAAGGGCTGATCGTCACCGACGGTACGCAAGTGGATGTGAGCCTGCCGACCTATCGTTTGGGCGCCCAAGCGTCCACCACGCCAACGGGCAGCGATCCCGCCACGGCCTTGGAGCAATGGACGCCGCCGCTGTACCAGGAGGACGCGACCAAGGGCGTGCTGACCCAACGCCGTGGTGCCGGTTTGAGCCTCACCGCCGGTACGGTCTACGCCACGGCTGCGCAACTGGCGAGCACAGCCCTGACGGTGGGCCACGGCGCGGTGATCAACGTCGATCCCGGCCAGGCCATCAAGCTGCGCAGCATCGGCCAATTGACCCTGGACGGAACGCTCAATGCCTGGGGCGGCAGTGTCAGCCTGGGCGGTGTGACCACCGGCGCCTCGGAGGCGGTGAACGCCATCGGCCATGACCGCTCGATCTGGATTGGCGAACAGGCGTTGATCGACGTGGCGGCGCGGGCGGCCACGGCGGTGGACTACCGTGGCCGCACTTACGGCGTGGTGCGCGACGGCGGCACTATCAACATTGGCGGCTCGCTTGACCTGAACACCGGCCTTGCCACGGCCAGCGACATGTTCGTGGTCGTGCGCGACGGTGCGCGCCTGGACGCGTCCGGCACCCAGGCCTTGCTGAATATTGCAGGGCAGGGCGCGGTGCAGGTCGCCAGTAACGGCGGCAGCATCAGCCTGGCCTCCAACAATGGCCTGTACCTGGATGGCAGCCTGGTCGCCAAGGCCGGTGGCGCCGGCGCGGCGGGCGGTAGCCTCAACCTGGCGCTGGAGAGCCCGTATTACCAGAAAGCCGGGGTCACCGATCGGGTGCTCAAGGTCCGTGACCTGGTGTTGAGCCAGGTGCACCAACCGACCGCGCTGGGCGACAGCCTGGAGTACGGGCATGGCCGCCTGGGTGTGGATCAAGTCACTGCCGGCGGCTTCGATAACCTCGCGCTGTTGAGCAATGGCTTATTGAGCTTTGACGGTGATGTGAGCCTGGACATGGGCCAGAGCCTGCGTCTTTACAGCCGTGGTTATGGCCTCAGTGAAAACGCGGCAGGCAACTCACGTGTCAACCTGACGGCGCCGCACCTGTTGCTGGCGGGCTACCTTGCGCCTCCTGAGACGGGCAAGGATTTATACGTGCGTCCGGTGCCGGTGTTGCCGGCGCCATCCCAGCGTGCAACCGAGGCGCAGTTCAATGCCGACGGCGACCTGGTGGAAGTGCGCGGTAATGTGATCTTCGGCAATCGCAGCAGCCTGTACGGCGCCGACAATAGCCTGGCGAGCCTTGAGCGCCGTGGCTTCGATCAGGTCAACCTGACCAGCCAGGGCGATTTGCGCTTTCTGGTGGGCGCCTCCGCGAACGACATCATCACCGGTGTCAGTACCCAGTTACTGACTCAGGGCGACATGACCCTGCGGGCGGCGCAGGTGTACCCGAGCACGGAAGTCAGTGCCCGTGTCATCGCCGGTTACCTGGGCGAGTCATCAGCTGTGCAGGGCCTGACGTTTGACCCTTTACGCACGTTGACCATTGGCCGCGTCGGCAGCACGGACGCGCCACTGCCGTATTCGGCGTTCGGACGCCTGCAACTGGGCGCTGCCACCGTCAAGCAAGGCGGTGTGGTGCGCGCGCCATTGGGCCTGATCGATATCGGCAGCATGGGTAGCAGCCTGGTGCAATTGCTGCCGGGCAGCGTCACCTCGGTGAGCGGCAAGGGCCTGGTGTTGCCCTATGGCGGCACGCTGGACGGGCAGGTTTACAAGTACAACGGCAAGACGGTGACATTCCTCGGCCAAGGCGGGCTGGCCAATACCAACAGCGACTTGAGCGTGGGCGTCATTCTGGGCGGCCAGTCGGTTGCGGTGCAGCCGGATGCCATCCTGGACCTGTCGGGCGGTGGCGAGTTACTCGGCGCCGGGTTTGTTTCCGGGCGCGGCGGTTCCACGGATGCGCGTTACAACCCGCTGGTGCAATTTGGTGCCAACGGCGGGTTTGTGTTGCCGGGGCTGTCCACCAACCCGATCTACGCCATCGTGCCGGGCGTGCAACCCGGCGTAGCGCCGGTGGCTGCGGAGGGCGGTGCCGTGGCGCCGCTGGTTGGCCAGCAGGTCACCATCGGCGCGGGTGTGCCAGGGTTGCCGGCAGGCACCTATACCTTGATGCCGTCGACGTATGCCTTGATGCCCGGCGCCTATCGCGTGGAGATCAATGGCCTGGCCGGAGTCGGCAGCGACGCCGCGACCACCTTGATGCGCAATGGCTCGTGGGCCACGGCCGGGCAGTTGTCGATTGCCCACACCGGGATCCGCAACAGCACTGCCAGCCAGTTGATCCTGACTTCGGCGGACACCCTGCGCCGTTATTCCCAATACAACGAAACCAGTTACGCCCAATTCGCCAAAGCCGATGCGGCCAGGTTAGGCGTACCGCGCCCCATGCTGGAAGCCGACGCCAAGACCCTGAAACTGGCACTGCGCGCCGGCCAGGGGGGCGACGCATTCTCCTTCGAGGGTATCGGACGTTTTGATGCCGCGACGGGAGGCTATGGCGGTACGGTAGCGGTACTGGACCCTGGCAAGCTCGGCATTGAAGTGATCGCGGCTGACGCTTCGGCTACCGCCGGTTTTTCCGGCATTACGCTTAAAGCCGACACCCTCAATGCCATCGGTGCTTCACGGCTGATGGTGGGGGGCATGACCATGGTGGAGTATGGCCAGTCGGGCAACTTCATAAGCCTGGCATCGGGTGTGAACGCCGCCGATAGCAACGTGACTTTACGTGCGGGCGCCACCCTTGCCGCGCCCGAAGTGTTCCTGGTGAGCAACACCGGCGCCATCGTGGTAGAGCAGGGCGCTTCGATCAACACCCTGGGGCGCGGTGCCGCCAGCTACGATGCCCGCGACGGTTTTATCTACCAGGTTGCCAATATGCTGGCGGTGTCCAACGGTTTGCTGAACGTGGTGAGTGCCCCTCAGGTCGGCGGTGTGACCAGCGGTGGTATCAACATCGGCGCATGCAGCACGAGCGTCTGCACCGGCCAGACCGGGTTGTATTCCGATGGCAGCATCGTGACCCTGACCGACAGCACCTTCCAACTGGGCGACCAAGTGCGCTATGGCACTCGTCACCTCAACCTGGGCGTGAGCACCATCAACCTGGGCAGCGTCGAAGCCCTCGCCGCGGCGGCTGCCGCAAACCACTTGCCAGCCGGCCTGACCCTGAACCAGGCGCTGCTCGACCGCCTGCTGCGCGGCGACACGCAATTAGGCGCACCGGCCCTGGAGACCCTGCAGTTGTCGGCGCGTGACGGTTTTAACTTCTACGGCAGCGCCAGCCTCGACACCTATGACCCGCTGACCGGCAAGTCGCTGCTGAGCAACCTGATGCTGTCCACCCCGTCCATCTATGGCGCCGGTGGTGCCAGCGATGTCGCGACCATTCACACCGCTAACCTGATTTGGCTGGGTGCTACTAACGCTCCCGGCGCGGTGGTGGCAGGCGGCGCAGGCACTGGCAGTGGGCGCCTGGATATCAATGCCGAGCGCATCGAGTTTGGCTATGGCGAATTTGGCCAGCCCAGCACTGTAAAAAGCTTCGACCGCCTGGCCCTGGGCTTTGCCAACGTTGCTCTCAACGCCAGCGAGCGCATCACCGCCAACCACAAGGGCAGTCTGTCGGTGTACCAGCGCCAGGGTGCCTATGACCCGGTCAGCGGCTTCCAGTACAGCGGCGGCAACTTGACCATTCGCACCCCGCTGATGACCGGTGAGGCCGGTTCGGTGAACACGATCAAAGCCGGCGGTGCGATCGATATCGGCGCCTCGGCAGGCCCCCGTGGCAACGCCAGCGGCCAGGGTGCCGCACTGTCCCTGCAAGGCGACAGCATCCGCGTGGCCAGTGCGGTGGTGTTGCCCAGCGGTAAAGTCAGCCTCAGTGCCCGTGGCGATGTGGTGTTGACCGACGACGCGCTGATTGACGTGGCCGGTCGTGGGATCACCTTCAACGATGTGACCCAATACGGGTGGGGCGGCGATGTGCTGCTCGACAGCCGCAGCGGCAATATCCTGCAGGCGGCTGGCTCGACCATCGACCTGTCCGCCAAGCACAACCAAGCCGGCAAGTTGCGTGCGGTGGCCACGGATGCGGCGGGTGGAATCGTCGATCTGCAGGGCAAGATCCTCGGCAGCAGCAGTGGTTACTACAACGCCGGTGGCACCTCTATGCCGCAACCAGCCGGAACCGTGGAGATCCAGGCGCAGCGCCTGGGCAGCAGCGGCTCCCTGGACCAGCAGTTTGCCGACCTCAACCAACGCCTGAACCAGGGCGAAGTGTTCGGTGCGCGCAGCTTTCAGCTCAAGCAGGGCGACCTGACCATCGGCAACGGGCTCAAGGCCGGCACCGTCAGCGTGTCCGTGGACAACGGCAGCCTGCGCGTGACCGGCCTGGTGGACGCCAGCGGTGAGCGCGTCGGCAGTATCAACCTGGCCGGCAGGAACGGCCTCACCCTGGACAGCACAGCCGTTCTCGACGCTCACGGCAGCAAGCTGCGCGTTGACAGCTACGGCAAGATCATCGACTCGCCGAACCGCGCCACAGTGGTGCTGGGCTCCGGCAGCGGCCAACTGACCCTCGCCGACGGCGTACGCATCGACCTGCGCCACGGTACCGGCGCGGCTGCTGGTAATGACGGACGCAATCGCGGCACCCTGGAACTGAATGCACCACGGTTGGCAGGCAATGACGTGGCGATCGACGCCAGTGGACGCTTGACCATTCAGGGCGCGCGCTCGATCACCCTCAACGGCATGGCGACCTACGACGATGCACCCGAAAAAAGCGATCCGACTGCCAGTCGCAGGCCGTATCAGGAAATCACTCAAGGTTATCTGGATGCGAAACACGCCTTGAGCGAGGCCTTCATCAATGCCGCCCTGCTCAATACGAACTTGCTGGATAACAAGCTCGCCGGCTTGAATAACGCGACCTACGCCGACGCCTTCCACCTGCGCCCCGGTGTGGAAATCGTCAGCAAGACCCCGGACGGCGACCTGGTGGTCCAGGGCGACCTGGACTTGTCCGGTTATCGCTATGCCAGCCTCAATCCCAACAGCCAGAAGAACAATGCCGTCTACGGCTCCGGCGAGTCCGGCAGCCTGACGCTGCGCGCCGGTGGGGACTTGAACATCTACGGCAGCATCAACGATGGCTTCGCCAAACCGCCGGTGTCCGAGGATGACAAAGGCTGGGTGCTGCTGCCCGGTGTGGACTTCAGCGGCGGCACCATCGTGGTGCCGGGCAACGGTGTGACCCTGGCAGACGGTACGGCCTTCCCGGCGGGCAGCACGCTCAACTACGACCTGCCGATCAAAGGCCTGACGGTCGCCGCCGGCACCCGTTTGCCAGTGGCCGCGACATTGGGCCAGGACCTGGTTCTGCCGGCGGGCAGCGTATTGGCGGCGGACGTGCGTGATGCCGGGGGCAACCTGTTGTTCGCCGCCGGTACGTTGCTCGCCGAGGCGCACACCCTGGTGGCGGGCACGCAATTGGGCGCTGGGACACTGTTGACCCAAGGCACCCGTCTGCAAGACATGATCTGGCCCAAAGGTGTACCGCTGCCGACGGTGCACGGGGCGAACCTGGCCAATAACATCGTGCAACTGAGTGGCAGCAAAGCCCTGCCGAAGGGCGCGCTGATCCCCGCCGGCACCGATGTGAAGTTGCCCAACGGGGCTGCCTCGGTGCAGTTGCGGGTTGGGGTGTCTGGCGACGCCGGTCAGGTGTGGGCCATCTCGCCGATGCTGGCCGAAGGCACCCAATCGTGGTCGTTGCGCCTGGTGGCGGGTGCCGACACCGAGGCCGCGGACAGCCGTCTGCTGCAAGCCCATCCGCGCAGCGGCGATATTCACCTGGCCGACAATCACTACGGCATGTATGCCAAGGAATTGCCGAGCAAAGGCGTTCAGACCTGGACGGCCGAAGCGGTGGCGGTGCTGACCGAGGCTGGGTTGGACATCAAAGAGGGCGACCCCATCGACCAGCAATTGCTCGATGACTTGAGCCTGGGGTCGATCGAGGACTTCTGCGCCGGCGCGCCGGAGTATTGCGCGATCAAAGTGACCTACGTGTGGACGCAGCAAGCGGCTGACGATCTGTTGAACCAGTCCGGTGTGATCATCCCCGTGGGCGCGGTGATCACCAATGAGTTTCTCGCCAGCCTGGAGCTGCCTACGGTGGATGAAGTCTGCGCCCTGGCTCCCGAATATTGCGCGGCCCAGAGCACGACCGAATACGGGGCGACGCCTTCGAGTACACGCTTCAGTGTGATCCGCACCGGCCGCGGCGACCTGGAGTTGTTGAGTGCGGGCAACCTGAGCATGGATTCGCTGTACGGCGTGTACACCGCCGGTACTTCATCGACCGGCACGTTTGCGGGTGACCCGTACAACCAGCCTAACGCTCAACCGTCCGGCGCTGTGCTCAACGATCCGGGAAGCTACTTTGAGCAATTCGTCAACGGCTCACCCACCAGCCGCTACCGGGCCTGGTACCCGGAGGCTGGGGGCAATCTGACCCTGAATGTCGGCGGTGACCTGACCGGTAATATCACCAGCACTGCGACCAGCAATGCGCGTCCCAACCCCAAGGACGCCGGAGTGGACTCGGCCGCAGTCGGCAACTGGCTGTGGCGCCAGGGCAGTGGTGACGTGGCCACGGGCGGGCAAGCTCAACCCACCGCCTGGTGGATCAATTTCGGCAGTTACACCGCGACCACGGCGGCGGACAAAATGCTTGGCTTCACCGGTTTCGGCACCTTGGGTGGCGGCAATCTGGACGTGAACGTGGTCGGTGATGCCGGGGTCTTGGATACCTTGGGCTATGGCTTCAACAACACCACTGTAAACCCCCACAGTCAGGGCCTGGCCCTGGCGGTCGGCAGCACGGGCCGGATCGCCAGCGATGGCAGCCAGCAGTTGACCGGCGGCGGCGATTTGCGCGTGCGCATCGGTGGGGCGCTGAACCCGGCCAGCGTGGCCGCGACTGCGGACCATCGTGATGGTGTGCTGGTCAACCTGCGCGGCGATGTGCAACTGCGCAGCACCAGCGTGGGCAGCGTCGACATGCTCTACGGCAGCATTTCCCCCACCCAGAGCCCGGGCGAAACCCGCGCGTTCGACCCATTGGTCGCGACCCGTGGCGTTGCCCGTGGTGGCATGACCCTGGTGCCCGGTGATGCCACGTTCAACCTGCAGACCCTGGGCGACTTGGTGGTGCAAAACGTCGAAGACCCGGGCCGGGTACAGCTTTCGCACGTATCACCCTTTGCCCAAGGCGCGAAAGTCGGCAGCGGTTCAAGCTGGTTTACGTTGTGGACTAAAGACACCGCGATTGATCTGTTTTCACTGGGCGGCAACCTCACACCCTTCACCCGCTCCGAAGCGACGGCCGACCTGGCGGTGGTCTACCCGTCCATCCTTAACGCTACCGCAGCGGGCGGCAGCCTGTATTACGGTAAAGCCGCGCAGACGCAGACCAACGGTGACAGCGCCTACAGTTATCCCTTGCTGTTGGCGCCTGGGGAAAACGGCCAGTTGCAGTTCCTCGCCCAAGACTCGATCTACGCCGGCGGCATGCCGGTTAGCCAGTCCGGCACGGCGAACAGTGCGATGGCGACGCCGTGGAATCCTGCGTACCAAGGCCGGGTGGGCAACGCCGTGGTCGCCAGCAACCTGTCGGTCACGGGTAACGCGGGCAACCTCTCATTGTTCGCATTCGGGTCTGGCACCACAGCCGCTTCATCTGCGGGCAGTGCTGAACCGGCGCGGTTTTATGCGATGGACGGCGACCTTGTCGGGGTGAGCAGTGGTCGGATAATCACGTTCCAGAAGACACCCGGGTCAGTGCATGAAGGTGAGACCTGGTATGAAGGGAATGGCGCGGTCCGCATGATGGCTGGGCGGGATATCGTCAGCAGTGGTCGTACTTTTGGCACTGATGGTTTTACCGTCGCGTCGCCAAGCGACAATCTGTTCATTCATAAAAACACGCAGGACATCTCCATCGTGTCTGCCGGGCGCGACATTCTCTACAGCAATTTCCAGGTAGCCGGCCCCGGCCTGCTGGAAGTCTCGGCCGGGCGCAATATCCTGCTGACAGGCACGGGCGGCGAGCACAGCGTGACCAGCCTCGGCGCGGTGTTGACGGGCGACAACCGCCCTGGCGCGAGCATCGTCATGCAGGCCGGTGTCGGCGCCACCGGACCGGATTACCAACGGTTCGTCGAGAGCTACCTGAACCCGCTCAACCAGGCACAAACGGGCGAGTCCTTGCAGGGCGGCAAAGTGGCCAAGACCTATGAGGACGAACTGGCCACCTGGCTGGCCGAGCGCTTCGGGTTTGCCGGCGACAGCGAGCAGGCCCGCGCTTACTACGCTGCATTACCCGCTGAGCAACAACGGGTGTTTGCCCGTGATGTGTATTTTGCCGAACTCAAGGCCGCTGGCCGCGAGTACAACCAGGACGGCGGCGTCCGCGAGGGCAGCTACCTGCGTGGCCGTGCGGCGATCGCGGCGTTGTTCCCGACCAGGGACGTGGCCGGCAACCCGATCACTTACCAGGGCGACATCACACTGTTCAACGGCTCGGGCGTGCACACCAATGCCGGTGGGTCGATCCAGATGCTCACCCCCGGCGGCGGCCAGACCTTCGGCATCGAAGGCGCGGCGCCACCGTCCACGGCGGGTGTGATCACCCAGGGTGCCGGTGACATTCAGCTGTATTCCATGGGCAGCATCCTCTTGGGGCAGAGCCGCATCATGACCACCTTTGGCGGCTCGATCATGGGGTGGACCGCCGAGGGCGACATCAACGCCGGTCGCGGCTCCAAGACCACCGTGGTGTACACACCGCCCAAGCGTGTTTATGACAACTGGGGCAACGTGGGCCTGTCGCCGTCGGTGCCAAGTACGGGGGCGGGGATTGCCACGCTGAACCCGATCCCGGAAGTACCGGCGGGAGACATCGACCTGATCGCGCCGTTGGGCACCATCGACGCGGGCGAGGCGGGGATTCGGGTGTCGGGTAACGTCAACATCGCGGCTTTGCGGGTGGTGAACGCGGCGAATATCCAGTCCCAGGGCAAATCGTCCGGGGTGCCTGTAACGGCCTCTGTTAATACCGGCGCCATGAGCTCGGCCAGCGCGGCCGGGGCAGCGGCCTCCCAGGCGGCGGAAGATGCGGCGCGCAGTCAGCAGGCGGCGGCCAAGCAGGGCAGGGCTTCGATCGTGACGGTGGAAGTGCTCGGGTTTGGGACTGAGCCGGTGCAGCGTGGGGTTGAAGAGGGGCAGAAGACGTCGGGGTATAACCCCAACAGCCCGGTGCAGGTGCTGGGCGCGGGGCCGCTGAGTGAACAGGCGCGGGCGCGGTTGACGGACGAGGAGAGGAAGCAGATTTCGTTGTAGTTGGGTTGGTAGGGCCTCTCGTTGGACTTTTGGGGTGATCTTTGATTGCCCCGTTTTTTTTTGCTGGTGTACATATCCGTTATTTGGGTAACGGCGGCTTAGGGTTCCGCTCTTACAGCGGGTCACTTTTGTAAAGGCCGGAATGCCGGCCCAGACAAAAGTAACCAAAAGGCCTTCGCCCCACCACTCGGTGCCTCGCCTAGGCTCGGCATGCCCGTAATCCGACATTGATTTGGGGGGCCGCCGCCACGCGCCATCCATGGCGCAGGGCGGCTAAACCGGCATCCCTGCCGGTTTACCCCCCAAATCAACGTCGAATTCCGGCCATCGTGGTTGACGGGGCGATTTCAGATCAAAAGCAAGAGCGCGGCGGCCTTAGAGCCGACCGGGTTCTCAGCTCCAACTCCGTCCAAATGTGGGAGGGGGCTTGCTCCCGATGAGGGTGTGTCAGTTGATGCAGTTGTGACTGACCCACTGCTATCGGGAGCAAGCCCCCTCCCACAGTTTGATCTCCATAGATCAGACAGATAGGTCCTAGCCTGCTGTCCTGCTTTTGCTCTGCTTTTGCTCTGCTTTTGCTCTGCTTTTGCTCTGCTTTTGCTCTGCTTTTGATCTGGCTTTTACATCCTTTTCACTGACGAAGTCAGCGGTCTGTTGATCTGCGCTTTTGATTGTGTGAATCGCCCCCGCCCACATTCGACCTTCAGTACCTGAGGCCTCACCGAAAGAACTCCCCCGGCGTCGCATCAAACTGCTGGCGAAACGCATTGATAAACGCCGACGTCGACTCATACCCACACCCCAGCGCCACATCCGTCACGCGCTCGCCTTGCTCCAGGGCGGGCAGGGCGCTCAGCAGGCGTAGGCGCTGGCGCCAGGCGCGGAAGGTCAGGCCGGTATCCCTCAAAAACAAGCGGCTGAGCGTCTTTTCGCTAAGCCCCAGTTTTTCGCTCCATTGCCCCAGTGTGGTCTGTTGCTCCGGGCGCAGGTTCAAGCTGCGGTAGATCTGTCGTAAACGTGGGTCGAGGGGCAGTGGCAGCATCAAATCCACTTGGGGCGCGGCGGCGAGTTGGTCGAGTACCACTTGGGCCAGGCGCCCCTCGGGACCGTCCTCGGCATATTCCACCGGCAGCTCGCTGAAGCTGCGGATCAATTCGCGCAACAGGCTGCTCACCTCCAGCACGTGGCAACACTCCGAGGCCCAGGCGGTCACGCTGCAATCGAGGTACAGGCTGCGCATTTCGGTGTGGGGCGAGCTGAACACGCGGTGCGGCATGCCCGCCGGGATCCACACCGCCCGCTGCGGCGGCGCGACAAAGCGGCCGGCGCTGGTCTGGATCTCCAGCACGCCTGAAATCGCGTAAGACAATTGCACCCACGGGTGACTGTGGCGCCGGGTCAACGCGCGATTGGGCAAGGATTCGGTGCGCCCGTACACCGGCCGTGGCAGGCTGGACAGCCCGGGGATGCTGCGGCGCACCGTTTTGTCATGTCCTTTAGGCGGCATTTACTGGCTCATTGGCGTTAGTCGGTAACAAGCCGTTACGTTAGAGTCGCGGTGACGCTCTTGGCAACCCCTGGAAGATCCGCTTATGACACGCCCTCGTTTTCTGCCCGACAACTTCACTCTGACCCTGATCGCCACGGTGATCCTCGCTTCCTTGCTGCCCGCCAGCGGCCAGACCGCCGTAGCCTTCGGTTGGGTCACCAACCTGGCCATCGCGCTGCTGTTCTTCCTGCATGGCGCCAAGCTGTCGCGCCAGGCCATCGTTGCCGGGGCTGGCCACTGGCGCCTGCACTTGCTGGTGTTCAGCCTGACCTTCGTGCTGTTCCCCTTGTTGGGCCTGGCGCTCAAGCCGGTGCTGTCGCCGCTGATCGGCAAAGACCTGTACATGGGCATGCTTTACCTCTGCGCCTTGCCGGCCACCGTGCAATCGGCGATTGCGTTCACTTCGCTGGCGCGGGGCAATATACCGGCGGCGATTTGCAGCGCGGCGGCGTCGAGCCTGTTCGGTATCTTCCTTACGCCGCTGCTGGTGACGTTATTGCTCAACGTGCACGGCGAAGGCAGCTCCACGGTCGATGCCATCCTGAAAATCAGCGTGCAACTGCTGCTGCCTTTTATCGCCGGGCAAATCGCGCGGCGCTGGATCGGCGAGTGGGTGGGCCGCAATAAGGCCTGGCTCAAATTCGTCGACCAAGGCTCGATCCTGCTGGTGGTCTACGGCGCATTCAGCGAAGCGGTCAACGAAGGCATCTGGCATCAGATCCCACTGTGGGAACTGGGCGGTCTGGTGGTGGCCTGCTGCGTGTTGCTGGCCTTGGTGCTGGTGGCGTCGAGCGTGCTGGGCAAGGCGTTTGGCTTCAATCAGGAAGACCGGATCACCATTTTGTTCTGCGGTTCGAAGAAGAGCCTGGCCACCGGCGTACCCATGGCACAAGTGCTGTTTGCCGGGGCGAGCATGGGGGTGTTGATTTTGCCGTTGATGCTGTTTCACCAGATCCAGTTGATGGTCTGCGCGGCGTTAGCGCAGCGGTATGCCAAGCGTCCTGAAAGCGTTCCGGAGTTGATGGCGCAGGTAGATCCTTGATTCAAACCGACGAATAACCTCAAGTTACTGCTCAGCCCGGCGACTTACTGCTTACTGGCCCAAGAAGGAGTGTCGGCATGAGCAGTAAAGGTATTTCGGTAATCGCAGGCCTCCTCGGCCTATGGGCAAGTACATGCGGCGCGGCGCAGTCCGTGGGGCAGGGCACCATCGCGTTCAGTGGCAGCATCGTCGAGCCAGGGTGTGCGACAAATGCGCGCAGTGGGCTGGTGACGGAAGGCAAGGGCTGTGTCGCTTCCGGTCGTGCCAATCGCTTCGACGTGCGCAGTTTGATGCCGGTGGCGGGTGTCGCCGTTCCCCGGCTATCGCCTGTTGCAGACAGCGGCCTTGGGCGTGATCACGATCAGCGGTATGTGCTGGTAGACAGCGCCGGCCAGCCGATTGTGTCGGGCAAGTACGTCGTCACTGTGACCACACCGTGACAAAACTGAGGGTGTCTTGAGGGGTATCGGCGTCAACAGCCAGCCGAGAAACCTATAGAATGCCAAGCGGCGGCGCTTGTCCTGGGTGGCCGTTTGATCATCGCCAGAGTACCTCGCCTTTCAATGAGCATTTCAGCCGCAACCCCCCAAGCCAACTGGCAACCGGTCATCGCCCTTGCGCTGGCCGCGTTTGTGTTCAATACCACCGAATTCGTACCGGTCGGCCTGCTGAGCGCCATTGGTGCCAGCTTCGACATGCCCGTGTCCAGCGTCGGCCTGATGCTCACCATCTACGCCTGGATCGTGTCCCTGACCTCACTGCCGGTGATGCTGCTGACCCGTAACGTCGAGCGGCGCAAATTGCTGATCGTGCTGTTCGGCATGTTTATCCTCAGCCATATCCTTTCCAGCGTGGCCAACAGTTTTGGCTTGTTGATGGTCAGCCGGATCGGCATTGCCTTGTCCCATGCGTTGTTCTGGTCGATCACAGCGTCCCTCGCGGTGCGCCTGGCGCCGGAGGGCAAACAGGTACAAGCCCTCGGGTTGCTGGCCACCGGTACGTCATTGGCGATGGTGTTGGGGATTCCTCTGGGGCGTCTGCTCGGCGAGGCCATGGGCTGGCGCACTACCTTCCTGGTGATCGGCGCTTTCGCCGCCGCTCTCGTGTTCTGGCTGGCGCGCACGTTGCCACCGTTGCCGAGCCAGAACTCCGGTTCCCTGCGCAGCCTGCCGCTGCTGTTCAAGCGCCCGGCGCTGGTGGCGCTTTACGTGCTCACTGCGCTCACGGTGACCGCGCAGTTCACCGCCTACAGCTACATCGAACCCTTCGTCGAAGGCGTGGCCGGGATGGATGGCAGCGCCGTGACCCTGATCCTGCTGGTCTTCGGCGGCGCGGGCATCATCGGCTCGTTGCTGTTCAGCCTGGTGCACCGCTTCAACCCGCACCTGTTTGTGGTCGGCGCGGTGTTTATCCTGGCCGCGTGCCTCACGCTGATGCTGCCCTTGAGCGGCGCCGAGTCGTACCTGGTGATCCTGAGCATTTTCTGGGGCATGGCGATCATGGGCTTCGGCCTGGCCATGCAATCCAAAGTGCTGGTACTGGCGCCGGACGCCACTGACGTAGCCATGGCGATGTTCTCCGGCATCTACAACATCGGCATTGGCGGCGGCGCCCTGATGGGCAGTTGGGTCGGCAGTCACTTCGGTTTCGCCTGGATTGGCGTGGCGGGGGGGATGCTGGCGGCGGTGGCGTTGATCGGGTATTGCCTGGCGATTCGCAGGTTCGGCACGGGTGTGGCACAAAGCTGATGCAGGAGCGAGCCAGCTCGCTCCTGCAGGTTGACGGCGTTACAGCCCAGCCAACAGCGCCTCCAACTTCTCCTGATCCCGCGCAAACTGGCGAATGCCTTCGGCCAGTTTTTCGGTGGCCATTGCATCTTCATTCGACGCCCAGCGGAACTGCGCTTCGGTCAACGGTTGGCGCGCTTCACCGGCCGCCCCAGGTTGCAGCTTGCGTTCCAGCGGCCCGTTGTCTTCAGCCAGTTTTTGCAGCAAGTCCGGGCTGATGGTCAGGCGATCACAGCCGGCCAGTTGTTCGATCTGGCTGAGGGTACGGAAGCTGGCGCCCATCACCACGGTCGGGATGGCGTTGGCTTTGTAGTAGTTGTAGATGCGCGTCACCGACTGCACGCCTGGGTCTTCAGCCCCGGTGTAGTCCAGGCCTGTGCTCTTGCGGTACCAGTCGTAGATGCGGCCCACGAACGGCGAGATCAGGAACACGCCAGCGTCGGCGCAGGCCTGAGCCTGGGCGAAGGAGAACAGCAGGGTGAGGTTGGTCTGGATGCCGGATTTTTCCAGGCGTTCGGCGGTGCGGATGCCTTCCCAGGTGGAGGCCAGTTTAATCAGCACGCGGTCGCGGCCGACGCCGGCCTGGTCGTACAGGGCGATCAATTGGTTGGCCTTGGCCCACAGCGCGTCTTCATCGAAGGACAGACGCGCGTCGACTTCAGTGGAGATGCGCCCCGGAATCACCTTGAGAATGCCGCAGCCCACTGACACCGCGAAGCGGTCACACGCCAGGCCTACATCGCCTTTGGATGACGACACCGCATTGCGCAGCAATTCGGCGTATTCCGGGATCGCAGCGGCTTTGAGCAGCAGTGACGGGTTAGTGGTGGCGTCGACAGGGCGCAGGCGGCTGATGGCTTCCAGGTCGCCGGTGTCGCAGACCACGGTGGTGAATTGCTTGAGTTGTTCGAGCTTGGACGTCATGAGCGGCTGTCTCCAAAAAATAGGTTATTGGTTGAGGGCCTGTGCGGTATCCAGGTCGGTGATCAGGATGTCCAGGTAGCCGCCCTTGAGCGCGCCGCGTATCGCCTGGACCTTGTTCAGCCCGCCGGCCAGGCCGAGCACGCGGTGGATTGAGCGCAGCTTGGGCAGTGCCACCGACACCACGAATTCTTCATCTTCTTCCAATACCGGCTTGCCCTGGGCATCGAAGTAGCGCAGGCAGATATCGCCCACCGCACCGCGCTCGGCCAGCAGGCGCAGCATGTCCTCGGTGTAGTAGTTGCCGCTGTTGCGCAGCAATTGCGAGGGCTCCAGGTCGCCGATGCCGACGATCGCCAGGGTGATGCTGTCAAAGCGTTGCAGCACTTCCTTGACCTCTTCCATCTGCACGATGCGCTGCTTGCTCTGCACCGATTGCTCAATGCTTTGGGACGGCAGCAAATACGCCGGGCAGTTGAGCAGGGTGGCCAGGCGTTGGGTCAGCAAGGTGGCTTCGAACGCGCCTTTGTTGCCGACGCCACCGAGCAGTTGCACCACTTCCTCGGCGCCTTGCTTGCCCGACTGCGCATGCAGGTGGCCGACCATGGCGCGAATGGTGCTGCTCCACGATGAAATGCCGATATGGTCCTGGGGCGACAGGCTGGTTTCCAGGTAGTGCGCAGCGGCCGAGCCGATGGCTTGCTTGATGCTTTCGTCATTTCCGGCCTCGGTGGCTTCCACCACGATCACCCGGCGCACGCCGTAGCGACGTTGCAATTGGGTTTCCAGTTCCAGGTGCAGGCCTTGCAGGCGCATCACGCTGATCTTCACTACGCCTTCCTGCAGCGCCCGGCGCAGGGCGCGGCTGATAAAGGACTGGGACAGGTCCAGTTGCGTGGAGATTTCGGACTGCTTGAGCCCTTCTTCGTAATAGAGGCTCGCGATCTTGGTGATCAGGCGCTGTTCTTCGATCTGGCTCATGAAAGCCTCAGTTATTGACACAATGGCCGTGAGGATACCAAACCCTTACGACATGATCAGGCCGCCGTCGATATTGATCGCCTGGCCGGTCAGGTACGCCGCGTCGTCGGAGGCCAGGAAGGCTACCAGACCCGCCACATCCGAGGGTTTGCCGGCACGGCGCAGGGGGATGTTCTTGACCCACTCGGCCATCAATTCACCCTTGCCGTAGCGTTTTTCGTCGGTGCTGAGGATCTCGCCCCACACGCGGTCGTTGTAGTCCCACATCTCGCTTTCGATGATGCCGGGGCAGAATGCGTTGACGGTGATGTTATGCGGCGCCAGCTCCAGGGACAGGCTTTGGGTGATGCCGATCACGCCCATTTTGCTGGCTGCGTAGTGCGGTGTGTAGATAAAACCCTGGCGACCTTGCCCGGACGAGGTGTTGATCAACCGCCCGCTGCCTTGCTTGACCATGTACTTGGCCGCTTCCCTGCACCCCAGCCACACGCCAGTGGTGTTGACCTGTAGCACCTTATCGAAATCAGCGCGGGGCATTTTGTCGTAGTGGTCGATGGTGATGATGCCGGCGTTCTGCACCGACACGTCGATGCTGCCGAAGCGGGCGTGGCCTTCGCGGTAGAGCTTCTCGATATCGCTTTCGTTGGTGACGTCGATGCCGAGGGCGAGGGCGCTCACGCCGTATTCCTGCGCCAGTTGGTCGGCGGTGAACGTCACGCGCTCCAGGTCGTTGGAGGCCAGCACCAGGTTGGCGCCTTCCTGAGCGAAGCGCTCGGCTATGCCGGCACCAATGCCACGGCAGGCGCCGGTGATCACGATGGTTTTACCGCTGAAACGTTGCGACATCACAAGACTCCTTACCAGCACACAAAGCCGCCATCGACCAACAGGTCGACACCGGTGCAGAAAGATGACGCCTGGCTGACCAGGAAAATTGCCGGGCCGACCATTTCTTCCACGCTGGCCATACGGCCCATGGGCGTGGTCTGTTCAAAGATCTTCACCTGGTCGGCGACTTCCGGGCGCGAGTTCATCGGCGTGGCGGTGTAGCCGGGGCTGATGCAGTTGACGCGCAGGCCCTTGTCGGCCCATTCCATCGCCAGGCTTTTGCTCAGGTGGATCACCCCAGCCTTGGAGGTGTTGTAGTGCGCCTGCAACAGGCCACGGTTGACGATGCTGCCGGACATGGAGGCGATGTTGACGATTGCACCTTTGCCACGCGGCAACATCACGGCGGCCTGGGCCTGGCAGCTGAGGAAGATGCCGGTGAGGTTGATGTCCAGTGTGGTTTGCCAGCGTTGCAGTTCCAGGTCTTCGGCGGCCTGGGCGTTGGCGATGCCGGCGCAGTTGACCGCGACGCTGAGTTCGCCGAGTTCCTGTTCGGTTCGTGCGACCGCTGCATCCAGTGCGGCGCGCTCGGTGACGGTGCCGCTCAACGCCAAGGCGCGACGGCCCAGCGCCTGGATGCGTTCTACCGTGCTGGCAATGCCGGGGCTGCCCGGAAGATCAAAGCAGGCGACATCTGCGCCGGCTTCGGCCAGCCCGACAGCGATGGCTTGGCCGATGCCGCTGCCGGCGCCGGTGACAAAGGCCACTTGGCCCTGAAGACTGAAAAGCTGCATGGATAACTCCGTTATTTGAAATCACAGTGGACCCGTGTGGGAGGGGGCTTGCTCCCGATAGCAGTGGTTCAGTGACAGATGCTTCTACTGACACTCCCTCATCGGGGGCAAGCCCCCTCCCACAGTTGGATCTGTGTAGGTGTTTGGTTATGCGGTGGCCATTTCCATCACCGACACCGGTGTGGCCTCGCCACGCTCCAGAATCCCCATCTGCCGGCCTCGGCTCATCACCATCACCCGATGGGACAAGCCCAGCACTTCATCCAGGTCGGAACTGACCACGATCACCGCCATGCCCTTGGCCGCCAAGTCCGCGATCACTTCATAAATCGCCGCCCGTGCACCCACGTCGATGCCGCGTGTTGGCTCATCCAGAATGAACACCTTGGGGTTGCGTGCCAGCCACTTGGCGATGATTACCTTCTGCTGGTTGCCGCCGGACAAACTGGAAATCCGCGACTGCGGCGAACCTTTCACGCCGAGCCGCGCCACCGCCGTTCGGGCGAATTCACGCAGCGGGGCAGGGAGCACCCAACCGCGTTTGTCCAGCAGGTCGGTGTTGCCGTAGACCAGGTTGTCTTCGATGCGATGTTCCACGACTACGCCTTGCTGTTTGCGGTCTTCAGGTACCAGCACTACACCGGCCTGAATCGCTTCAAACGGGCTGCGCAGCTGGCGCACCTCACCGTCCAGCACCATCTGCCCCTTGATGTCCTGGGCCGCACCGGCAATGGTGCGCACCAGCTCCGTACGCCCGGCGCCGACCACGCCGGCAATGCCGAACACTTCGCCGGCACGCACGCTGAAGTCGATGCCATGCAAAGCGAATTCGCGGCAGGTCAGGTCTTTGACCTGCAACATCACCTGCTCCTGCGGCGCCTGCAGCGCGGGGAAAATCCGCTCCAGGCTGCGCCCGACCATCTGCTCCACCAGCTCGCGCACCGGCACTTGCGCGGTGGCATGCAGGGCGATCTGACGACCGTCGCGCAGCACCAGCACGCGGTCGGCGATGCGCGCGATTTCTTCCAGGCGATGGCTGATATAGATAAACGACACGCCTTCTGCTTTCAGCCGTTCCACCTGCTTGAACAGCAACTCGGTTTCTTCAGCGCCCAGCGCAGCGGTGGGTTCATCGAGAATCAGCAAGCTGGCCTTCAAGGTCAGCGCCTTGGCGATTTCCACCAATTGCTGGGCCGCCACACTCAGGCCTTCGACCTTGCGCGACGCCGGCACGTTGAGCCCCAGGCGTTCCAGTTGGATCTGCGCCTGGGCCTCGATGTAGTCGCGATCGACCCGCCCGTAACGCATGGGCAGGCGACCGACGAAGATGTTCTCGGCGATCGACAGTTGCGGCAGCAGACGGATTTCCTGGTGGATCAGGCCGATACCTGCGCCCAGTGCCGCACCCGGCGAGGCGGGTGCATACGGCGCGCCGAGCCAGGTCATGCTGCCGCCAGCTTCGGGTTGCACGAGGCCTGCGATGATCGACGACAAGGTCGACTTACCGGCACCGTTTTCACCGAGCAGGGCCAGCACTTCACCGCGGCGAATATCCACATTGACCTGGGACAACACCTGCACCGGGCCGTAGGCCTTGCTGATATTGCGCAGGCACAGCACCGCATCGGCGCTGCTATCCAGAGCTGCTGCTTGCATGACGACCTCCAAGGCTTACGGGTGCTGTTGCAGGAACGGCGCGACGTTTTCTTTGGTGGTCAGCACGGTGGGCAGCAGTTGCTCCTTGGGCACGGCCTTGCCGGCTTTGAGATCAATCGCCGAGGCCACGGCCAGGCGCCCCATTTTCTGGGTCTGCTGAGTCATGGTGGCGTTGAGCACGCCGCTTTCGACGGCCTTGAGCCCGGCGACGTCGCCGTCAAAACCGACGACCACGACCTTGTGATCCAGGTTGCCGACCTTCACCGCTTGGGCAGCGCCCAGGGCCATGGCATCGGCGCGGCCGAAGAATACGGTGATATTCGGATCACGCTGGAGCAGGTCCTGGGCCACGGCGAAGCCTTTGTCCTGAGCCCATTCGGCGGGTTGCTGGGCCACGACCTTGAGGTCCGGGAAGGCTTTCAGGCCCTCCTCGAAACCCTTGGCGCGATCATTCTCCGGCGTGGTGCCGAGTTGGCCTTGCAGGATCGCAATGCGGCCTTTGCCGTCGGTGATCTTGCCCACGTACTCGGCCAGGGTCTTGGCGCCGGCCACGCTGTCGCTGGCGATAAAGGTGTCGCCTGGTGCGTCGGGGGCGTTGCGGTCCACGGCGATCACCGGGATGCCCGCGGCCTTGGCGGCTTTGACGGGCACACCGGCGGCGGTAGCACCGGCGGGGATGTAGATCAGCACGTCGATCTGGCGGGTGATCAGGTCTTCAATCTGGCTGACCTGGGTCGAGGAGTTGCCTTGGGCGTCCACGGTGATCACCTTGATCCCCTTGGCCTTGCCCTCGGCTTCCACCGATTGCTTGATCTGGTTGAAGAAGTCGGCCTGCAGGTTGGCCACGGCCAGGCCGATGGTCAGGTCCTTGGCCCAGGTGGTGCCGGCAGCGGTAAGGGTTGCGGCCGCCAGAGCAGTGGCGATAAGCAGTTTCTTGGGGCTGAACATGTCGGTGACTCCTGGTTTTATTGTTGGAGGGTGTCAACTGTCGAACAGGTTTAACGGGCAGTACTGGAACGGCGTCGCAGGGTGTCGATGGTTACGGCGAGGGCGATGACCACGCCGATCACCACTTGTTGAATAAACGGGGAAACGCCCAGCAGGTTGAGGCCATTGCGCAACACGCCAATGATCAGCACGCCCACCAGGGTGCCGCCGATGCTGCCGACGCCGCCGCTGAGGCTGGCCCCGCCAATCACCACGGCGGCAATAGCGTCCAGTTCCAGGCTGAGGCCGGCACTGGGTTGGGAAGAGTCGAGGCGCGCCGCCAGGGTCACGGCGGCGATGCCGGCCAGCGCACCACTGATGGCGTACACCCACAAGGTAATCGCACGCACCTTGATGCCGGACAGGCGCGCCACTTCAGGGCTGCCGCCCATGGCGTAGAGGTTGCGGCCGCCGGCACGAAAGCGCAGGAACACCCACGCCACCAGCAGCATCACCAGAAACAGCCCGACGGTTGCCGAGAGAAAGCCGAAGTGCCGCACCGTGGCCAGGCTGGTGAACCACTCCGGGTAGCCGACGATCTGCCGGCCTTCGGTGAGGATATTCGCCAAGCCACGGGCCACCGACATCATGGTCAGCGTGGCAATAAAGGGCGGCAGCTTGGCGTAGGTGATCAACGCGCCGGACACCAGCCCGGCGAGCATCCCGGTGGCAATCGAGATCGGAATCGCGAAGCCCAGCGGCACTGCCTGATCCTGGTAGAGCCAGCCGAGCATCATCATCGAGAAGGCCAGCACCGAGCCTACCGACAGGTCGATGCCGCCGATGACGATCACCGCCGTCATGCCGATCGCCAGGATGCCCAGCACCGTGACCTGATCGAGGATGTTCAGGCCATTGCGCAAGGAGAAGAAGAATTCGGAACTGAAGGAGAAGACCAGCACCAGCAACACCAGCCCGATCAACGGGCCGCCGATGTTGCTGGGCAGCAGTTTCACAATACGTGGGCGGGGTGGCGGCTTGAGTTCGGCCGGGTGCTGGACAATAGCTTTGGCGTCCACAGTGTTCTCCTGATTTATTTTTTTTGGAGTGCTTTCAGGTCGCTTGAATATTTATGCGTGCCTGACTGTTAATTCAGATTCCAGTGACACCGTGGCAAAGTCAAGCGCTTAATTTTTCAGGTATGCCTCTAAACCGGCGCTTTCACCACGGCCAAAGCCACGGGATAGACCAGCCCGTGTGGGATTTTGCCCGTTTGTCCGAGGGATGTTTCTTCTATTTATTTCGTTTTTCCGTGGATCGCTCACTTGACCGCGCGGACGATCAGCGTCTAAATAGAAATATATTGTCACTGCTGAATAAATATTCAAACACAGCTTTGGACACTTTCACCTCACGTGGTCAGCCCCACAGGAGCCGCTGCATGAATGCCTTCCAGTACGACGCCCACCAGATCAAGGAACAGGCCCGCCTGATCCGCCGCCATGTGATCCACCTCAACGCCGATTCACCGGCGGGCGGTCACACCGGAGCGGACCTGTCGGAAACCGACATCCTCGCCACTCTGTACTTCCGCATCCTCAATACCGGCCCGGAACGCACTGAAGACCCTGATCGCGATATCTATATCCAGAGCAAGGGCCATGGCGTGGGTGGTTTGTATTGCTGCCTGGCACAGGCGGGCTATATCCCTACTGAATGGTTGCCCACTTACCAGCACTTCAATTCCCATTTGCCCGGCCATCCGGTACGCCAGAAAACCCCCGGCATCGAACTCAACACCGGCGCCCTTGGCCACGGCTTGCCAGTGGCAGTGGGGCTGGCATTGGCGGCAAAGATGTCCGGCAGCAAAAAACGCATCTACGTGCTGACCGGCGACGGCGAACTGGCCGAAGGCTCCAATTGGGAAGCCGCCATGGCGGCAGCCAAGTACGGGTTGGATAACCTGTTTGTGATCGTCGACAAGAACAAACTGCAACTGGCCGGCCTGACCGCCGAGATCATGCCGCTCGACCCACTGGACGTGAAATGGGCCGCCTTCGGCTTCACCGTCAGCGAATGCGATGGCAACGACGTGGGCCAGTTGATCGAAACCCTGGAAACCATGCAGACCCAAACCGGCGCGCCCCAGGTGCTGATCGCCCACACCATCAAAGGCAAGGGCGTGTCGTTTATCGAAGCCCGCCCTGAATGGCACCACCGTGTGCCGAAGGGCGATGAAATCAATGCAGCACTGGAGGAGTTGAACCATGGCGAGTGAACATTTGGCGAGTGTCATGGTGCAGGCCTTTATTGATGCAGTCGACGCCGGGTTGGACGTCGTGCCAGTGGTCAGCGATTCCACGTCTACGGCCAAGATCGGTCCGTTTATGCAGCGCTTTCCAGAGCGGTTGATCAATGTCGGGATTGCCGAGCAGTCCTTGGTCAGCGTCGCGGCGGGGCTGGCGCTGGGCGGTAAGATTGCAGCCACCTGCAATGCGGCGCCGTTTCTAATCTCTCGCGCCAATGAGCAGATCAAGGTGGACGTCTGCTACAACCAGGCCAATGTGAAAATGTTCGGCCTGAACGCCGGTACCAGCTATGGCCCGTTGGCCAGCACCCACCACAGCCTTGACGATATTTCTGTGATGCGCGGCTTCGGCAATGTGCAGATTTTTGCCCCGGCGGATGCCGTCGAGTGCCGGCAGATCGTCGATTACGCGCTGCGTTACCACGGCCCGGTGTATATCCGTCTCGATGGTAAAGCCTTGCCGGACGTCCACGGCGCCGACTATCAGTTTGTGCCCGGTCAGGTAGACATCCTGCGCCAGGGCGCCGATGTGAGCATCGTGGCCCTGGGCTCGGTGGTGCATGAAGCGGTGGATGCGGCGGCCTTGCTGGCGGAGCAGGGCATCCAGGCGCAGGTGATCAACCTGTCGTCGATCCGGCCCTTGCAGCGTGATGTATTGCTCAGCGCCTTGAGCGGCACCCGCGCCGTCATCAGCGTGGAAGAACACAACGTTAATGGCGGCGTCGGCAGCCTGGTCGCTGAAGTGCTGGCTGAAGCCGGGCTGGGCATTCCATTGATCCGCCTGGGTATCGGCGATGGCGAGTACGCCGCCGCCGGTGCCCGCGAACCGACCCGCGCCTTGCATAACATCGACGCGGCTGGGATCGTGGCGGCTGCCACTCGGTTGCGGTGAAATCAATGAATAACAACACCCCGCTGATCCTTGCGATAGATGAAGGCACCAGCAACGCCAAGGCGGTGCTGGTCAACGAACTGGGCCAGGTGATCGCGCGCGGTTCGCGGCCCTTGAGCATCAGTCATCCCCAGGCCGGGTTTTCCGAGCAGGACCCGCTGCTGATCTGGCAAAACACGTTGGCTGCGATTGAAGAGTGCCTGGCCCAGGTAGATCGGCCGATCACTGCGCTCGCGATCAGCAACCAGCGCGAATCGGTGGTGGCTTGGGATAGGCATACCGGTGAGCCATTGTCGCCGTGCATCAGTTGGCAGTGCCGACGCTCTACGGCGTTATGCACGCAACTGCATGCGCAGGGTCATGAAGCGCTGATCCTGGAAAAGACCGGGCTGGCGTTGGACCCGATGTTCTCGGCGGGCAAATTTCGCTGGATTCTCGACAACCTGGACAATGGTCACGCCCGCGCCGCTGCGGGTGATATTTGCCTGGGCACGGTCGACAGCTGGCTGTTGTGGCAACTCAGCGGCGGTCAGGTGTTCGCCACCGACTATTCCAATGCCGCACGCACCCAGTTGTTCAACCTGCACTCATGCGCCTGGGATCCTGAGCTTTTGGCACTGTTCGGCATTCCTGCTGCGGCCTTGGCGCCGATCCAGCCGAGCGCCGGGTTCTTCGCCGAAACCGTCGCCGTGGGCGGCTTGCCCGCCGGTATCCCGGTGATGTCGATGATTGGCGACTCCCATGCCGCGCTGTACGGGCAGGGCGGTTTTGCGCCGGGTTTGGTCAAGGCCACCCTCGGCACCGGTTCGTCCTTGATGACGCCCATGAGTGGCCCGATTGCGTCCACCCATGGCTTGTCCACCACATTGGCCTGGCATGACGGCAGCCAACCCACCTTCGGCATGGAGGGCAATATCGTCCATACCGGCGCTGCCGTGCAGTGGGCGTCGCGCCTGGTGGCTGGCGAATCCCTGGATGCCTTGACCGAACAGGCTGCGCAACTGCCGGATAACGGCGGTGTGTATTTTGTCCCGGCGCTGTCGGGCCTCGGCGCACCGCACTGGAAGGCCGACGCCCGTGGGCTGATCTGCGGGTTGACCGAAGCCACGTCCGGCGCGCACATCCTGCGCGCCTCGCTGGAATCCATCGGCTATCAGATTCGCGATGTGTTTGAGGCGATGCAACAAGACATCGGCAGTCCTTTGAAAGAACTGTGGGTGGACGGCGGCGCCACGCGCAATCGCTGGCTGATGCAGTTCCTTGCCAACCTGCTGCAACGCCCGGTGGTGCGCAGCCTGTCGCCGGAGGTGTCGGCGCTGGGCGCAGCGCACCTGGCGGGACGGGCGTTGGGCGTGTGGGCGAGTGATACGGCGCTGGGGCAGTTGGAGCGCCAGCGCGAGCGGTTTGAGCCGCAGGATGACCCCGCAATGGCAGGGCGTTATGCAGAGTGGAAAAAGGCTTTAGCCCGAACACTCCTCTAACGGCATATGCAAACCCACTGTGGGAGGGGCGGTGCGACGATTCGACTTGCCGCCGATGAACATAGGGATCTACATAACGTTGACTCAACACTGAACGTCCGGCAGATAGGGCTGTTGTGGCGAGCGGGCTTGTCCCGCGTTGGGCTGCGTAGCAGCCCCAAAACCAGCCTCAACAGAGTGTCTGATACACCGCATTCTTCTTGACTGGGGCTGCTTTGCAGCCCAACGCGGGACAAGCCCGCTCGCCACAGGGATATTTGTCAGCGTCTGAAAAGTTGTTTAGATACCCATGGTCATCGGGGGCAAGTCGAATCGTCGCACCGCCCCTCCCACATTTAGATCACGCCAGCCTTCAAGGCCGCCAGGTCTGCACATCCTTGGCATCCACCGCCTTGGGCAATAACCCCGCCTTGAAGAACGCATCGGCAATCTTCTGCTGCTCACCCAACTGATCCACCGTCACCGGCTGCACCTGATAACTGCGGTGCGCGTTCGCCGCTTCCACCGTGGCCACGTCCAGGTTGCCCCACAGCGGGCCGAGCACTTTCGCCGCTTCTTGCGGATGGGCTTTCACCCACTTGCCGGTCTTTTCCAATTCCCCATACACCACCTTCAGCACTTCTGGGTGCGCCTTGGCGTAGGGCGTGCCTGTCAGGTAGTAACGCTTGTAACTGGCGAGGCCTGCGCCATCGGCCAGGGTGCGGGTCGGCAGTTGGCGCTGCACGCTGGTGAGGAAGGGTTCCCAGGTGACCCAGGCGTCGACTTTGTTGTTCTCGAACGCCGCGCGGCCATCGGCTGGCGACAGGTAAGCCGGTTCGATATCCGAGAACGCCAGGCCAGCTTTATTCAGGGCGGCGATCAACAAATAGTGAGTGCCGGCAGCCTTGGTCACCGCGATTTTCTTGCCCTTCAAGTCCGCCAACTGTTGGATCGGCGAGTCCTTGCGCACCACGATGGCCTGGGCCGAAGGCGAGGGCGCTTCCTGGGCGAAGTAGGTGAGTTTGGCCTGGGCGGCCTGGGCGAAGATCGGCACGGTGTCAGCCACGTCGGCGCTGATGTCGACGTTGCCGACGTTCAGCGCTTCCAGCAGCGGCAGGCCGCTGGGGAACTCATGCCAGCTCACATCGATGTTGTCGGCCTTGAGGGCTTTCTCCAGGGTGCCCTGGGTCTTGAGCAGGGTGATCAGCGTGGAGGATTTCTGGTAACCGATGCGCACGGTTTCCTGGGCTTGCGCACTAAAGGCAACGGAAAAGGCCAGCAATCCTAATACAGCGGCGAGGGGACGACGAAGGGACATGGTGGGCTCGATCTTCAACGAAATAGCCCTGAGCTTAATGATCTAAAAACCATTCGATAAATACTCTTTCGATCTGAGCTTAGGATGCTTTCAGCCGCTTCCTGCCCGCTGGAACAGCTGGGCCATGGGCGGGTGCGCGGCTTCGATCATCAAGTAATACACCTCCGTTTCGCTGCCCCCGCGCGCCGAATGGGGTCGGTGGTGTGGCTCAGTCCACGCAGATCGCCCGGCCCAGCTTGCCTTTCTCTACCGTCGCCGAGCAGCCGAAGTGGCCGTTATCTACCTGGCACGCGCCGGTCACCGGGCCGTTGCCGGACTGGGTGGTGACACTGGTCTGGCACTCGCCTTCACACTGACTGGAGTCGGTGCACGCCTTGCCTGCGTCCTTATATGGTGTGATGCACTTCCAGCTTTGCAGCTTGCCGACTTGCTTCATGGTGCCGCCGCCCGCCAGGCAGGTGGACGCTGCAGCGTCCTGAGCGGGCGGGGTCGTGGTGCATGCCGATACCAGCAGTAAAGCGGCCAGGCCAATCATTAATTTCATGCAAAGTCCTCGTGGAGTGAGCGCAGCGGTGCAGTGTACGGGCATATGGACTACTTTGATTGACGAGCGATCCCCACCCGGTAATGACTCATGCACACGTTATGGAAGCGGTATGTGGCCCTGCTGGAAAATGACCTGAGCACTCAGATCTTCGACAATGTTAAAAACCTGCTGGTGTGCGCGCTGCTGTTCGCGGCGGGCACCAATACGCTGCTCGGGCAACGTGAACTCTTTATTGGCATGTTCGCGTCAAACGTGGCGGGCTGGGGGCTGATCATCCTGTCCACGGTGTTGATGCTGTTGAACGTCAGCGACGGCATTCGCCGGCTGGCCAAGCTGCGTTATCACTTGGCATTGCAGCTGTTGTTGATCCTGGTTTATCTGGTGGTGGCCGAGCGGGTTGTGGAGATTGTGTGGGGCTTCCGCGCCCATTGAAGTATCCTCCGCACCCCGCTTTCCACTGATTCAAAGACAGATGACAGGACAAGACATGCAGGCGCTGCTGGAGTCGATCCTCGACGAAGTGCGCCCACTGATCGGCCTCGGCAAAGTCGCCGACTACATTCCCGCGCTGGCCGATGTACCGGCCAACCAACTGGGCATCGCCGTGTATGGCAACGACGGTTCGGCCTACCGCGCCGGAGATGCCGATACGCTGTTCTCGGTGCAGAGCATTTCCAAGGTGTTCAGCCTGGTGCAGGCCATCGACCATGGCGGCGAATCCATCTGGGAACGCTTGGGCCACGAGCCGTCGGGGCAACCGTTCAACTCGTTGGTGCAACTGGAGTTCGAACGCGGTCGCCCGCGTAACCCCTTCATCAATGCCGGTGCGCTGGTGATCTGCGACATCAACCAATCACGCTTTGCGGTGCCGATCCTGTCGATGCGCGACTTCGTGCGGCGCCTGTCGGGAAACCCGCAGATCCTGGTCAACAGCGTCGTCGCCGACTCCGAAGCCCAGCACGGCGCGCGCAACGCGGCCATGGCCTACTTGATGAAATCCTTCGGCAACTTCCACAACGACGTGGATGCTGTACTGCATAGCTACTTCAACTACTGCGCCTTGCAGATGAGCTGCCTGGACTTGGCCAAGGCGTTCAGCTTCCTCGCCAACGAGGGCACGAGTGCCCACAGCGGCGAACAGATCCTCACCGCGCGCCAGACCAAGCAAGTCAACTCGATCATGGCCACCAGCGGGCTGTATGACGAGGCGGGGAATTTTGCTTATCGCGTGGGCTTGCCGGGCAAGAGCGGGGTCGGCGGCGGCATTGTCGCGGTGGTGCCGGGGCAATTTACCGTGTGCGTGTGGTCGCCGGAGTTGAACGCGGCGGGGAACTCACTGGCGGGGATCAAGGCGTTGGAGTTGTTGAGTGAGCGGATTGGGTGGTCGGTGTTTTGAGAGCGTTCCCACGCGCGTGGGAACGCTGATCTGGATGTCATGCCGCTGGAGGGGCGTCATCCAATGCTACGCTGCCGCCGCAGCCCAGGAATTTTCCCTTTTCTCAGATGGATGTCTGTATGGCCTATGAACTCCATATCGCCCGTGTCGAAAGCAATGCAATAACGCCTGAAGAATGGCGTGACGTGTGTGCCGGTGACCCGTCCCTCCTGTTGCAGGACGAAGTGACTGCCGTTAATCCCACGACAGGAGCGACGATCTCCATCAGCGGTAACCAAACGGCGTACTGGACCTCTCCCACCACGCAGCAGGATTACTATTTCGATTATCGCCGTGGCCAAATTTCGTTTGTATACAGCGATGAGAGCATCGTGAAAGCCAAGGCGATTGCCCTGGCCCTCGCCGCTGAAATTCGAGGCGATGAGGGGGAGAAATACTGATACGCCTAGGCTTTACGCGGCTTCACGAACAGGTCGATCAGCAGGTACAGCGCGCCGACAGTAATTGCGATATCCGCAATATTGAACACCCCGGTATGCGCTGGCCCGACGTTCAGGACCATGTAATCAACCACATGGCCGTCGCGAAACACCCGGTCGATCAGGTTGGCGATGCCACCCAAGGCGATGGCGTACAGCGGCAAGACTTTACGCAGCGGCTGGTTCCAGTTGGAGAGGGACCACCCCATCGCCCAGGCCACCACAACGGCCACGCCGACGATAAAGATCAGTTGTTTGACCTGTGGTGGCAAAGCGGCGCCCAGGCTCAGGAATGCGCCAGGGTTGAGGCTTAGCTCCAACGCAAAGTTGATCGGGTTTGAGCCGATTTTGAAGCTGTTGGCCTGCAGTGAAACCAGGGCCCAGAGATTCACAAGCTGGTCCATAGCAATGAAGGTGATGCCGGCGAGGAGGGCGAAGCTGCGGCCTCGCAATAGGGGCGACGTGCTCAAGCGGTAACTTCCTGTTTCGGGGCGGTCGATAAGGCGGCTGAAGATAGCTCAGGCGCTCTATCCCGTCCATCTTCAAGCCGCCGGGCAGGCTGTGTTCAACGCCTTAAGTTCAGGACTCAGTACCTTTGTGCAAATTGCCGATAATTGCAGTGCACACGGTCATCTGTGAATTCCAATGTGGGAGGGGGCTTGCCCCCGATTACGGTGTGTCAGTCACTGCTGCTGTGACTGATGTACTGCAATCGGGGGCAAGCCCCCTCCCACATTGGATGTTCAGTGTCTTGGAACTCGGTATCCGCCCAAACAAAAAATGCGCCCCTGAGGGCGCATTTTTTTGTTCGGTCAGCTATCGCCTATCAGGCAATCGCATCCCAGGCTCGATCACCGTGCTCGTCCTTGATCCGAGTCGGCAAGCCCATCACGTCCAGCGCCTTGAGGAACGGCTCAGCCGGCAGTTCCTCGACGTTGGCCATGTGTTTCACATCCCACTCGCCACGGGCTACCAGCAGCGCTGCGGCTACCGGTGGAACGCCTGCGGTGTAGGAGATGCCCTGGCTGTCGGTTTCAACGTAGGCTTCTTCGTGATCCGCTACGTTGTAGATGAACATCTCGCGCGGCTGGCCGTCCTTGGTGCCTTTGACCAGGTCGCCGATGCAGGTCTTGCCGGTGTAGCCCGGAGCCAGCGAAGACGGGTCGGGCAGCACGGCCTTGACCACTTTCAACGGCACCACTTCCAGGCCTTCGGCGGTGGTGACCGGCTTCTCGGAGAGCAGGCCGAGGTTTTTCAGCACGGTGAACACGTTGATGTAGTGTTCGCCGAAGCTCATCCAGAAACGCACGTTGGGCACGTCGAGGTTTTTCGACAGCGAGTGCACTTCATCGTGGCCGGTGAGGTAGAGGTTCTGCGAACCCACGACCGGGAGGTCGTCGGTACGTTTGACTTCGAACATGGTGTTGCTGGTCCACTGGCTGTTCTGCCAGCTCCACACCTGCCCGGTGAATTCGCGGAAGTTGATTTCCGGATCGAAATTGGTGGCGAAGTATTTGCCATGGGAGCCGGCATTGACGTCGAGGATGTCGATCGAATCAATGCGGTCGAAATGCTGTTGCTGCGCCAGCGCGGCATACGCGTTGACGACACCCGGGTCGAAGCCCACGCCAAGGATGGCGGTGATGTTCTTCTGTTTGCACTCTTCCAGGTGGTTCCATTCGTAGTTGCCGTACCACGGTGGGGTCTCGCAGACCTTGCCCGGCTCTTCGTGGATGGCGGTGTCGAGGTACGCAACGCCCGTGTCGATGCAGGCACGCAGTACCGACATGTTGAGGAACGCGGAACCCACGTTGATGACGATCTGCGATTCAGTCTCGCGGATCAGGGCCTTGGTCGCTTCCACGTCCAGGGCGTTCAGCGCGAAGGCCTGGATGTCGGCGGGAACCTTGAGGCTACCCTTGGCCTTGACGCTGTCGATGATGGCCTGGCATTTGGAGATGTTGCGCGACGCGATAGCAATACGACCGAGTTCGTCGTTGTGCTGCGCGCACTTGTGGGCCACCACCTTGGCGACACCTCCTGCACCAATGATAAGAACGTTCTTTTTCAATTGCTTTATTTCTCCTATATCCGCCAGCTTACGAAAGGCTGGACAGGTAGTCGTCGTAACCAAATTCACGAACCACTTCGACTGTACCGTCGAGTTGTTTCACTACGATGGACGGCATTTTCAGGCCGTTGAACCAATTTTTCTTGACCATGGTGTAGCCCGCGGTGTCGATGAACGACAGCCGATCGCCGATGGCCAGCGGACGATCAAATTGATACTCGCCGAAGATGTCCCCGGCCAGGCAGGATTTGCCGCACACCATGTAGGTGTGTTCACCGTCGCTCGGCGCCAGTTTGGCGTTGAGGCGGTAGATCAGCAGGTCCAGCAGGTGGGCTTCGATGGAGCTGTCCACGACGGCGAGGTTTTTGCCGTTGTAGAGCGTGTCGAGCACGGTGACTTCCAGGGAGGCGCTGTTGGTGATCGCCGCTTCGCCGGGTTCCAGGTAGACCTGCACGTCGTACTTCTGCGAGAACGCCTTGAGGCGCTGGCAGAAGGCGTCGATGGCATAGCCTTCACCGGTGAAGTGGATGCCGCCGCCGAGGCTGACCCAGTTGACCTTGTGCAGCAGCGCGCCGAAGCGTTCTTCGATGGTGTTCAGCATCTGGTCGAACAGGTTGAAATCGCCGTTCTCGCAGTTGTTGTGGAACATGAAGCCGGAGATCTGCTCGATCACGCCTTCGATCTTCACCGGGTCCCATTCGCCCAGGCGGCTGAATGGACGCGCCGGGTCAGCCAGCAGGTAGTCGGAGCTGCTCACTTGCGGGTTGACGCGCAGGCCGCGGGTCTTGCCTTCACTGCGCTCAGCAAAACGCTGCAGCTGGCTGATGGAGTTGAAGATGATCTTGTCGCAGTTATCGAGCATCTCTTCGATTTCATCATCGGCCCAGGCCACGCTGTAGGCGTGCGCCTCACCTTCGAACTTCTGGCGACCGAGCTTCAACTCATACAGCGACGACGAGGTGGTGCCGTCCATGTATTCCTGCATCAGGTCGAACACCGACCACGTGGCAAAGCACTTGAGCGCCAGCAGGGCCTTGGCGCCGGACTGCTCGCGCACGTAAGCAATCTTCTGCATGTTGACCAGAAGCTTCTGTTTATCGATGAGGTAGTACGGCGTTTTGATCATTTTTGAGAGCCTGCGGCGGTGCCTGCCAAAAAAGGACACGCATTGTGCCCGCACTTGGATCGAATCGAAAGGTTAGCCGGCGGATTTTGCTGCGCCGCTTTTAATCTGACCTGCCAATGTGACAGCTCGTGGGTATGATCAGCCACTCGGGTGACGACACAACGTTGGGATGACGAGAGGTGAGAATGGACGCATGGACACTGCACTGGCTGGAAGCTTCGGGCTCCCTGGCCACGCATCGCAAGGCATTGATGCAAGCGTTCGATGTCGCCTACCGGGGGATTTCCCAAGTGATGCCACCACCACGCTTGGATGTACTGATTCAACGGCTGCCCGGCGAAACCATCCCGGAGTTGGGCCTGGTTGGTCGCGCTTATCGCAGCACGATGTTCTCCCTGACCCTGGACCCCGATAACCCAAATTTCGCCACGAGCCTCGAAGGCGGCGCAATGAGTCGACATGTGGTGCATGAGGTGCATCATTGCCTGCGCATGGCTGGGCCGGGGTATGGCTGGACGCTGGGGGAGGCGCTGGTCAGCGAAGGCCTGGCAGGCAGGTTTGTACAGCATGTGCTGGGCAGCGAAGCCGAGGCGTGGGAGAGGGCGTTCAGCCTTGAAGCGCTCAGGCGTTTTCCTGCACACCTTAGCGAGCTTGAGGCGACGTACTACGATCACAGCGCCTGGTTTTTTGGCACCGGCGACAAGCCTCGATGGCTGGGGTATGCCTTGGGTTATCAGATGGTCGGATTATGGTTGGCGTCGGTAGGAGCGCCTGATGCAGATACGTGGCTCAACGTTTCAGCCAAAGACATCCTGGCGATCGCGGCTGAGGAGGGCCTGGTGATTCGTGCCTGACGAGGACCGACGGACAAAGTCAGCAGGTTTGCCTGCTTTCAGCGCGGTCGCACGTAGACACCGTCCTATCCAACACCGCGCAAATTTGTAGCAGCTGTCGAGCCCCGGCGAGGCAGCGTCCGCCGCGACTCGAGTCTGAATCGGCAGCGCGCCTGACGCAGCCTCGCTTGCAGCTCGGCAACTGCTACATGCGATCACCTGACATTAGAGCGTGTCGGGGCTTGGCTGACATCAAACCGTCATCTCCCCACCACCTTCCTGCCACATTCCCCCGTTACTGTCCTCGCCAATGAGATCGATCTCAAGCGAGTAAACATGACTGACCTGAAAGACGTTGCGCGGCTGGCTGGCGTATCCCGCGCCACTGCCGCCCGCACCTTTGCCTCTCCCGAGCAGGTGCGCCCGGCGACCCGTGAGCAGGTGTTCGCCGCCGCCCGTGAGTTGGGGTTTCGGCCCAACCTGCTCGGCCGCCAACTGCGCCTGCAAACCACCCAATTGATTGGCGTGGTAGTGCCCAACCTGCTCAACCCGGTGTTCGCCGAGCAGTTCCAGGCCATGGAGCGTGCCGCGCGGTTGCGTGGCTACAGCCTGGTGCTGGCGACCACCGACTACAGCAGCGAGCGCGAGTGCATTGTGGTGGAAGAACTGCTGCGCCAGCGCGTCGATGGCCTGGTGCTGACGGTCACCGATGCCGAAAGCAACAGCGTGCTCAGCAGCCTGAATACCGAACAAACCCCGTTCGTGCTGGCCTATCACCAACCGAGCAACCCCAACTACAGCGCCGTTTCGGTGGACAACCGCGCGGGCATGGCCTTGGCCACGCGCTACTTGCTGGAGGCCGGTCATCGACGCATCAGCATGGTCGCCGGCCCCGCCTTGCAGTCCGACCGCGCACGCCTGCGCTATGCCGGTTACTGCGATGCGATGAAGGAATACGGCCTCAAAAGCCGCGCGGTGATCGAAATGCCCGCGCATACCCAGGCCGAATTCGCTGCCATCCAGCCGTACCTCAACGGCCCCGACGCCCCCAGCGCGCTGGTGTGTTCCAACGATTTCCTGGCTATCAGCCTGATCGCCGAGCTGCGCCGCAATGCCTGGAATGTACCCGGGCAGTTGTCGGTGATGGGCTTTGACGGCATCGCCCTCGGCACCCAGATGCACCCGACCCTGTGCAGCGTGGTGCAGCCCATCGCGCTGCTGGCCAGCACGGTGATTGATCAACTGCTGGCGCAGATCGCCGGGAATGCCCCGGTTTCCCATTGCCTGCCTTGCCATATCCGGCCGGGCGAAAGTACCCAACCCTTTGAGGAGTCCCTTGATGCGCGCATTCAGTAAAACCCTGGCAGCCGTGCTGCTGTGCGGTGTGGCCAGCCTGGCCCAGGCCGCCGACACGGCTATTTGCTACAACTGCCCGCCGGACTGGGCCGACTGGGGCACCCAGCTCAAGGCCATCGCCGCCGACACGGGTGTGCAGGTGCCGCTGGACAACAAGAACTCCGGCCAGTCCCTGGCGCAACTGGTGGCCGAAAAGGCCGCGCCGGTCGCGGACGTGGTGTATTACGGCGTGACCTTCGGCTTGCAGGCGCAAAAGGCCGGTGTGGTTGATGGCTACAAACCCAAGGGCTGGGAGCAGATCCCCGCCGGGTTGAAAGACCCCGCCGGCCAGTGGTTTGCGATCCACTCCGGCACCTTGGGCATCATGGTCAACGTCGATGCATTGGGTGGCTTGCCGGTGCCGCAAAGCTGGGCCGACCTGCTCAAGCCTGAATACAAAGGCATGGTCGGCTACCTGGACCCGTCCAGCGCCTTCGTCGGTTATGTCTCTGCCGTGGCGATCAACCGCGCAATGGGCGGCGACCTGGACAACTTCGCCCCGGCCATCGACTACTTCCAGAAGCTGGCGAAAAACGCCCCCATCGTGCCCAAGCAGACCGCCTATGCGCGGGTGCTGTCCGGCGAGTTGCCGATCCTGGTGGACTACGATTTCAACGCCTACCGCGCCCGCTACAAAGACAACGCCAACGTCGCCTTCGTGATCCCCAAGGAAGGCAGCATCAGCGTGCCCTATGTGATGAGTCTGGTGGCCAACGCGCCGCACCGCGCCAATGGCGAGAAGGTGCTGGACTTCGTGCTGTCGGACCAAGGCCAGGCACTCTGGGCCAAGGCGTACTTGCGCCCCGTACGCCCGGTGACCATGCCGGCCGACGTCGCCGCGCAGTTCCTGCCCGACAGCGATTACGCCCGCGCCGGTGTGGTGGACTATCAGAAAATGGCCGCTGTGCAGGAAGCCTTCGCCGCCCGTTACCTGAACGAGGTCAAGTAAGTGGCTGCATCGGCAAAACAGGCGGCCTGGGCGCTGGCCCCGGCCTTTGCGGTGCTGTTCGCGTTCTGGCTGTTGCCGCTGGCGCACTTGATGGTGCTCGGCGCCGACAGCCGCGACAGTCACGGCAGCGGCTATTGGCAGGTGCTCAGTAGCGCGCAGTACCTGGGTAGCCTGGCGCAGACTTGCGTGCTGGCGATCGTGGTGACGTTCACCGCGTTGTTGATCGGTGGCATCAGCGGCGTATTCCTTGCGCGCCAGCAGTTTTTCGGGCGCTCGGCGTTGGTGGCCTTGCTCACGTTTCCTCTGGCGTTTCCCGGGGTGGTGGTGGGCTTTCTGGTGATCCTGTTGGCCGGGCGCCAGGGGTTGCTGGCGTCCCTGGGCCTGCAAGTGGCCGGTGAGCGCTGGATCTTTGCCTACTCGCTGGCCGGGCTGTTTGTCGGCTACCTGTACTTCTCGATTCCCCGGGTGATCCTCACGGTGATGGCCGCATGCGAAAGCCTCGACCGCAGCCTGGAAGAGGCCGCGCATTCGCTGGGAGCAGGGCACTGGCGGGTGGTGTGCGACGTGATCGTGCCGGGCCTGGCGCCGGCGTTGGCGTCCTGCGGCGCGATTTGCTTCGCCACGTCCATGGGCGCCTTCGGCACCGCGTTCACCTTGGGCACGCGCCTGAATGTGACCCCGGTGGCGATCTACAACGTGTTCACCAACTACGCCAACTTTGCCGTCGCCGCCGCGTTGTCGGTGGTGCTCGGCGCGGTGACCTGGGCGGTGTTATTGCTCACGCGGCGCCTGGTGAAAAATGCGGGGACTGTCTTGTGAAGCGCTCATCGCTGTTCGTGATTCAACTGCTGTTTACCTTGCTGGTGTGCGCATTCATGTTGGTGCCGGTGCTGATGTCGTTGCTGGCCGGGTTGACGCGCAATTTCTTCGTCGGCCTGTCCAGCGGCCTGACCTTCGACTGGTTGATCCAGGTATGGCAGGCCTACTCGCCCACCGTATGGCTGTCGTTGCAATTGGCGCTGGCGTGCGCGGTGTGTGTCTGCGTGATCGGCGTACCGGCGGCCTATGCGCTGGTGTGCATGAACAACCGCTTCAGCCGTGCCTTCGAAGAACTGATGGTGTTGCCGGTGGCGATGCCGGGGTTGGCCAGTGCGCTGGCGTTGCTGCTCACCTACGGCCAGTTCGGCACGTTTCGCAGCAGCTGGTTGTTCATCCTGGTGGGCCATGTGTTGTTCACCTTGCCGTTCCTGGTACGTCCGGTGATGGCGGTGATGCAACGCCAGCAACTGCCGGTGCTGGAAGAGGCAGCGGCCAGTCTGGGCGCCGGGCCGATCAAGCGCTTTTTCAGCGTGGTGGTGCCCAACTGCCGGGCGGGGATTCTCGCTGGCGTGCTGATGGTGGTGACCTTGTCGTTGGGCGAATTCAACCTGACCTGGATGCTCCACACACCCATGACCAAGACATTGCCCGTGGGCCTGGCCGACAGCTACGCCTCGGCGCGCCTGGAAATCGCCAGCGCCTACACCCTTATCTTTTTGCTGATGATCGTGCCGCTGCTGATTGCGTTGCAGGCCATCAGCGCTCGTTTGTCCCGTGGAGAGCGTCGATGACCGCTATCACTATTCGCCTGCAAGGCTGTCGCAAGGCGTTCGCCGACGGCACCGTGGCTGTGCATGACCTGAACCTGACCGTCGAAGGCGGTGAAACCCTGGCGATCCTCGGCCCGTCCGGCTGCGGCAAGACCACCACCTTGCGCCTGATTGCCGGTTTGGAACGCCCGGATGTGGGCCAGGTTTTTTTCGGCACCGACGACGTCACTCGTCTGCCCATCGAGCGCCGCGACGTGGGCATGGTGTTCCAGAACTACGCGCTGTTTCCCAACCTCGATGTGGCCGGCAATATCGTCTACGGCTTGAAGATTCGCGGCATGGCGCCGCTTGCGCGGAACAAGCGCTGCGAGGAACTGCTGGAGCTGGTGGGCCTGCAACAGCATGGCAAGCGCAGCATCCACGAATTGTCCGGTGGCCAGCGTCAACGCGTGGCCTTGGCCCGTGCCTTGGCGCCGCGCCCTAAGGTGCTGTTGCTGGACGAACCGCTGGCCGCCCTGGATGCGCAATTGCGCGAGCGCTTGCGCAGCGAGCTGAATGAACTGCTGCGCGGTCTCGGTATCACCTCGGTATTTGTCACCCACGATCAGGGCGAAGCCATGGCCCTGGGCGATCGTATCCTGGTGATGGAGCACGGCCGCGTCGCGCAACTGGCCAGCCCACGGGAGATCTACCAGAAACCGGCCAATGCGTTCGTCGCCGGTTTTGTCGGCAACCTCAATGCATTTGCTGTTACCTCGCGAACAGCCCATGGCCTGAAAGTCTGCGGCGGCGAGTTGCCGTGGCAGGCCGCCGACGTGCCCAGCACGGTGTACTGCCGCCCCGAACACCTGCGGGTGATGGAGAGCGAAGGGCACTTGCACGGCTATCTATTGGCGCAGTTCTTCCAGGGCGCACAAAGCCGCCTGCTGGTGGATGTGGGCGGCCCGCAACCGCTGCTGGTGGACAGCAGCGACAACCACCTGTACGCCGTCGGCGCGCCGATCGCCCTGGCGATTGCGCCGCACATGTTGTTCACCCTGAATGCGTGAGAGTTTGCTTGTGAATCGTCCGTTTCTTGTTGCGCAAATCAGCGACCTGCACCTTAAAGCCGGCCAGCGCCTGACGTACGGGGTGGTCGATACCTTGGGCGCGCTGCGCCGTGCCGTCGACCATTTAAACGCCAGCCAACCCCGGCCCGATATCGTGGTGGTCAGCGGTGACCTGGTGGACTTCGGCCGCGCTGATGAATACGCCGTGCTGCACCCCGAACTCGCGCGCCTGCACATGCCGTGCTACCTGGTGCCCGGCAATCACGACACACGCGGTCCGTTGCTTGAGGCATTCCGTGATCACGCTTATTTGCCGTCGTCGGCAGAGGGGCCGTTGGACTGGGTGGTGGACGAGCATCCGCTGCGCTTGATCGGCCTGGACTCGACTATCCCCGGTGGGCATGGCGGCCAGCTACTGGACAGCCAATTGCACTGGTTGGACGAGCAACTGGCACGCCGCCCGGACGCGCCGACGTTGCTGATCCTGCACCATCCGCCGTTTATCAGCGGCATCGGCCATATGGACCGCGAACCCTTTATCAATGCCGCCGCACTGGAGCGCGTCGTGGCGCGCCACCCGCAAGTGGAACGCCTGCTGTGCGGGCACCTGCACCGGCCGATGCAGCGACGCTTTGGCGGCAGCTTGAGTTGTGTGTGCCCCGGCACCTCCCATCAGATTGTGCTGGACCTGCAAGACGCCGCGCCCGCGCATTTCAACCTGGAACCGGCGGGGTATTTGTTGCATCGCTGGGATGCGCAACACGGCTTGATCAGCCACAACGGCGTGTTCGGGGATTACCCGGGGCCGTACCCGTTTTATGACGCTCATGGATTGATTGACTGAGGTTTACGGAGGTTTCACTTCACTCAACTAGCTAACAACTAAGTAACTGAACAACCGTTAATGCCCCGGCCAACGTCACGTTTGGCCGACGGTATCCTGCTGCCCATTTTTTGCGCCCGGAACTTGGATTCCGCGCCGGAGTTCGTCCTGATGAAAGCCACGTTGAATGTATTAAGTGTATTGACCGGCAGCCTGGGCATTGCTCTGAGCCCCTTGGCGTCTGCTGACTTTTTGAGCGACAGCAAAGCCAACTTGAGCATGCGTAACTTCTACTTCAATAACGACAACCGCGACGGCACGGCGGCACCGTCGAAGACCGAAGAGTGGGGCCAGGCCTTTATCCTCAACTACCAGTCGGGCTTCACTGACGGCACCGTCGGTTTTGGCCTGGACGCCATCGGCATGCTCGGCGTGACCCTCGACAGCAGCGCCGCGCGCCATGTCGGCAGCTCGATGATCCCCACCGAAGACGGCAAGGCCACGGATAACTGGGCCCGTGGCGGCGCGACCGCCAAGGCACGCTTTGCCAAGACCGAAGCGCGCTACGGCTACCTGCGCCCGAACCTGCCGATCCTGGTGAGCAACGACGGCCGCCTGTTGCCGCAGTCGTTCGAAGGCGGGCAAGTCACCAGCAAGGACATCGACAACCTGACCCTGGTCGGCGGCCAGCTTGAGCACACCACCGGTCGCGGTTCCAGCGACCGCAGTGGCCTGGCCGCGGCGGGCGGTACCCAGGAAAGCAATAAATTCACCTACGCCGGCGCGGACTACCAACTGACCAAGGACCTGATGGTCCAGTACTACTACGCCAATCTCGAAGACTATTACCAGCAACACTTCGCCGGGTTGATCCACGTATTGCCGTTGGGCGAATACGGCTCATTGAAAACCGACCTGCGCTACTTCAAGACCAGCTCCGACGGCAAAAACAGCAGTGCTGCCGGCCGTGCCGAGGGCTACAAGCTGGGCGGCTATACCAAGAACGGCAACGGTGAAATCGACAACAACACCTGGAGCGCCGCGTTCATCTACTCCCTGGGCCCGCACGCGATCACCGCCGGCTACCAGCAAGTCTCGGACGACAGTAACTTCGCCCAACTCAACCAGGGCGGCCTGGTGAACAAAGGCGAGGGCGGTGCCAGCCTGTACCTCTACACCGACCGTACCGTGCAGACCTTCATCCAGGCCGGTGAGCGCACCGCCTTTGCCCAGTACGCCTACGACTTCGCGTCGCTGGGTGTACCCGGCCTGAAGGCCTCGGTGATGTACCTGAAGGGCGACCACATTCTTACCGCCAGCGGCAACGACGCCAGCGAGTGGGAGCGGGACATCTCGTTGGATTACGTGGTGCAGAGCGGCACGTTCAAGAACGTCGGGTTCGGCTGGCGTAACGGCGTGTCACGCAGTGAAGTGGCGCGGGACCAGGACCAGAATCGGGTGTTTGTGAGTTATTCGATTCCGTTGATGTAGTACAGCTGAGCGCCTCACCTCTGTAGGCGCGAGTGGGCGCTCAGTGATCGTGCATGCGTTGCGGTGTCATTGCTGATCTGATGAAAACCGCAGCGCAGATAAAATGCTGCGGCTTCGGGTGTATCGGTAGATAAGCGCACATCGTGGAATTTCAGCGTGGCGTAATCCAGCAGTGCTTGAACCAAGGCCTTACCCACGTCTCGCCCTCGCATTTGGGGAGTCACGTATACCCGGCGCAGCCGGCCCACGGTTGAGCCGGCGTAGGGATCACGGGAAACGCCGCCGACTGCAATCAGTTGCTCCTGGTAAAACACGCCCAAAAGGTACTCGCCCGGTTGTTCGAACCGATTGGCGCCTGTTTCCCACTCTGTGATCAGGCGCGTGAGGAACCTGAACCCTTCGGCAATGGCTTGCGCTTCCAGCGTGTGGATCTCGTCTGGGAGTTCTTCCAGTCTACGTATCGAAGGGGCTTCGCTGGAGGGCTTCATAGGGACTCTTTGTGTGGGCACTGAGCGTTCGACCTCATAGCTGATTGCGCCCCAAAGACAACTGCCTTGGGTAATGACATCCCTGTAGGGACCTGTCCGAAATAGCGTGGCGGGCACTGTACCTGTGGCGAGGGAGGCGTGCTCAAACCACCCGGTTCCTGCCCGCGGCCTTGGCCTCATACAAACACATGTCCGCGCGTTTGAGCAGTGCCAGGGAGTCACGGTCCGAAGGCTCGGCCACGCCCACGCCGATGCTTACGGTCAGACGGCCTACGGTGGGAAACACTGCCGCCTCGACGGCCGCGCGGATTTTTTCGGCGACCACGTCGGGGCTGTCCGGCGCTTCGACTTCCGGCAGCAGCACGGCGAATTCTTCCCCGCCATAACGCGCCACAAAGTCAGTGGCGCGCGTCGTACTTTCTATCAGCGCGGCGAGTTGGCACAGCACATCATCGCCAATGGCGTGGCCGTAGGTGTCGTTGACGCGCTTGAAGTAATCGGCATCGATCAGCAGCAGGGCGAAGGTGCGGCCGGTGCGTTGGAACAGCAGGCTGTTCTCGGCGAGTTTTTCATCGAAGCGGCGACGGTTGAACACGCCGGTGAGGGCATCGTGGGTGGCCAGTTTCAGCAGTTCGGCGTTGGCCTGGGTGAGGTCGGCGGTGCGTTGGGCGACAGTGGCTTCCAGGGAGGCGTTGGCTTCCTGCAGCTGGCGTTCCTTGGCCAGCAGCGCTTGGGTCATGCCGGTGAGCGAACGGCCCAGTTGGGCGATTTCCAGTACCGAGTGCTCCTGTGGAAACACGGCGCCGGGCTGGTGCTCCTGGACTTGCTTGGCGGATTTGGCCAGTTGTTCGATAGGGCGACTGAGGGAGGAGGCCAGGTAATACGCCGCGACCATAAACGCCACGGCGGCGAGTACACCGAGTATCAGCAGTTTGTAGAGCAGCGTGCGCGCCGGTTGCAGGGCCACATCCAACGGCTGGCGCACCATGATGTACCAAGTCATTTTTGCGTTGGAGGGGCTGGGCACCGCGACCGAAGCGGTCACAAAACCGTCCGCCGTGGACCAGCCGGAAGGCGTGACCAGCTTGTCTTTAGGCATCTGCTCGCCGGCCAGCAGTTCGGGATAAAGCACCTTGCCGTCGAAGTCGACAATCAGCGCCTCGATATCAGGGATGGCGTCCTTCTGCATCACTGCCGAATCGACGATTTGCGTCACCCAGCGCCAGTGCGCATGGGCCCCCAGCACGCCGATGGTCTCGCCCTTGGCGTTACGGATAGGCTCGGCGAAATCAATAAAACGCAACAGCTCGCCGTTGGCCGCCCCTGGCAGCAACTTGGCCAGCAGCACCGCCTCATGGGGATCGCCGGTGTACTCGCCAAGCAGACCGGCCTGGAACCATGGGCGCTGGCTGACAGATTGATTCACCAGCAGCCCATTCACCGCCTGGCGCACACGGCCGTCGGCATCGGCGACGCCCATCCACGCGTACTCGGCGCGAGACTGGGTGCGCAGCTCCATCAGCGTGAGGATGTCCGGCTCGTTCAAGTCACCCTTGCGAAACAGCGGCGCTTTGCTGAGCAGGGTCACTTCCAGCTGACGCTCGCGCAGTTGCACGGCCAACAGCGCAGCCGTGGAGCGCGCTGTGCTCAACAAAGCAACGCCGCTGGCCTGCTTCATCTGCCCAGTTGCGATATGCCCCACATAAAAGCCCACGCTCAGCAAGGTGAGCAGGGATAAACCGGCAAACCATAAGGTCAGGTGACTGCGCAGGCTGGCTTTGATCATGGGTGCTCATTTGAATGTATTGTTTGCGAGCATAGTACCCGCAATGAATGAGTGCCGTGTCGGCTAAAGGCAAGCCTCAACATGAGCGAAACTTGTGCTGATCTAAAATAGAATGAGTTTGTCTCACTATGATCAATTCCCGACAATGACTGCCATACATAACGACATTGGAGTTGTAAGTCATGGCTGTCGCTCATTCCCTGGGATTTCCGCGCATTGGACGCGATCGTGAACTGAAAAAAGCGCAGGAAGCGTTCTGGAAGGGTGAGCTCGACGAGGACGGCCTGCGCGCCGTTGGCCGTGACCTGCGCAAGACCCATTGGGCGTTGCAGAAGCAGGCCGGTATTGAGTTGCTGCCCGCTGGCGATTTCGCCTGGTACGACCAGGTGCTGACTCACTCGCTGATGTTCGGCGTGATCCCTGAGCGCTTTCGCCCGGCGGATGGCAAGGCCACCCTGCAAACCCTGTTCGGTATGGCGCGGGGTGTCAGCGACAACTGCTGCGGCGGTGCCCACGCCCAGGAAATGACCAAGTGGTTCGATACCAACTACCACTACTTGGTGCCTGAATTCAGCGTCGACCAGCACTTCCATCTGGGCTGGGATCAACTCTTCGAAGAAGTGCAGGAAGCTCTCGAGCTGGGCCACACCGTCAAGCCGGTGGTGATTGGCCCGTTGACGTACCTGTGGCTGGGCAAGGCCAAGGGCGGCGACTTCGACAAGCTTGATCTGCTGGAGCGCCTGCTGCCGTTGTATGGCCAGATCTTCCAACGCCTGGCGGACCTGGGCGTGGAATGGGTACAGATCGACGAGCCGATCCTGGTGCTCGACCTGCCACAAGAGTGGAAAAACGCTTTCGAACGCGCCTATAACCTGATCCAGCGCGACCCACTGAAAAAGCTAGTGGCGACCTACTTCGGTGGTCTGGAAGAGAACCTCGGCCTGGCCGCGAACCTGCCAGTGGATGGCCTGCACATCGACCTGATACGGGCGCCGGAACAGTACCCGACCATCCTCGACCGTCTGCCGGCGTACAAGGTGCTGTCCCTGGGGGTAGTGAACGGCCGTAACGTCTGGCGCTGCGACCTGGAAAACGCCCTGGCGACCTTGCAGCATGCTCATGAAAAACTCGGTGATCGCCTTTGGGTGGCGCCGTCCTGCTCGCTGCTGCACAGCCCGGTGGACCTGGGCCGTGAAGACAAGCTGGATGCCGAGTTGAAAAGCTGGCTGGCCTTCGCTGTGCAGAAGTGCGCCGAAGTGGCGGTGTTGGCCCAGGCGGTCAACCAACCTGAAGCGCCCAACGTGCTTGCTGCTCTGACGCACAGCCGCACCGTGCAGGCCGCACGTGCCGCTTCGCCAAGAATCCACAAACCGGCCGTCCAGGCACGTGTTGCCGCTATTACTGACAAGGACAGCCAGCGCCACTCGCTGTTTGCCCAGCGTATCGAGCAACAGCGCGCTGGCCTCAAACTGCCGTTGTTCCCGACCACCACCATCGGTTCGTTCCCGCAAACAGCCTCGATTCGCCTGGCGCGCCAGTCATACAAGGCTGGCAAGTTGAGCGAGGCCGAATACGTCGAAGCGATGCACAGCGAAATCAGGCACGCCGTCGAAGTGCAGGAAAACCTCGGCCTGGATGTGCTGGTGCATGGTGAAGCTGAACGTAACGACATGGTCGAGTACTTCGCCGAGCAACTGGATGGCTACGTTTTCACGCGCTTCGGCTGGGTCCAGAGCTACGGTTCGCGTTGCGTGAAACCAGCCGTAATTTTCGGCGACCTGAGCCGTCCGAAGGCGATGACCGTGGAGTGGATCCGCTATGCCCAAGGCCTGACCCACAAGGTCATGAAAGGCATGCTGACCGGTCCGGTGACCATGCTGATGTGGTCGTTCCCCCGCGAAGACGTGAGCCGTGAAGTGCAGGCCCGCCAACTGGCCCTGGCGATTCGTGATGAAGTGGTGGATTTGGAAACCGCTGGCATCAAGATCGTGCAGATCGACGAAGCCGCGTTTCGCGAAGGCCTGCCGTTGCGCCAGGCACAGTGGCAGCGCTACCTGGATTGGGCCACCGAAGTGTTCCGCCTGTGCGCCTCTGGCGTGCGTGACGACACCCAGATCCATACCCACATGTGCTACAGCGAGTTCAACGATGTGATCGAGTCCATCGCAGCGATGGATGCCGATGTGATCACCATCGAAACCTCACGTTCGGATATGGAGTTGCTGGACGCGTTTGAAGCCTTCGCCTACCCGAATGACATCGGCCCGGGAGTCTACGACATCCACTCGCCACGGGTGCCCGATGCATCGGAAATGGCTAACCTGCTGCGCAAGGCAGCCAAGCGGATCCCGGCCGAGCGGTTGTGGGTGAACCCGGATTGCGGCTTGAAGACGCGCGGCTGGCCGGAGACTGAGGCGGCGCTGATTCATATGGTCACTGCGGCGCGTCAACTGCGAGCGGAATTGGCGTAACGCGGTTAAAAATGTGGGGCGAGGTTTGCTTTCGATGGCGGTTTGTTGGTGTGCATATCCGTTTCTGCGGTCACGGCGGGTATTGGTTCCGCCCTTACGGCGGGTCACTTTGGAAAAGAGCCCCAAAGTAACCAAAGGGCTCTTGCCCCAACACTCGGCACCTCGCCTAGGCTCGGTGTGCCCTCACTCCGGCTTGAATCCGTGGGCCGCCGCGATGGGCCATCCATGGCCCAGCGCGGCTAACCCGGCGTCCTGCCGGGTTACCCACGGATTCAAGCCTGCGTTCGGCCAGCGTGTTTGACGGGGCGCCTGAGATCAAGATCAAAAGCGCAGATCAAAAGACCGCTGACTTCGTCAGCGAAAAGGATGTAAGGGCCAGAGCAAAAGCAGAGCAAAAGCAGAACAGCAGGCTAGGACCTATCTGGCTGATCTATGGAGATCAAACTGTGGGAGGGGGCTTGCTCCCGATGGCAGTGGGTCAGTCACAGCTGCATCAACTGACACACCCTCATCGGGAGCAAGCCCCCTCCCACAGTTGGACGGAGTTCGGCTTAAGAATCCGGTCGCCGTAAGGGCGAAACCGTAAGCCGCCGTTATCGCAGCAACGGATATGTGCTCAGCCAGCATCCTGACTCGGAGATATCGAAGTCAGGGCCTGTAGCATCGCCACAATGCCCCTCCCACAATTGAATCTACGCTCAGAGGTATTTGAGCCACGCCAGATCCCGTCGACGCGCCTTCAGCCCGGCAAACCAGCGCACTGGCACGTAAAGCACCAGCGGCAGCAACAGGGCCGCCAGCCATACGGCACCGATGCTGTCGAACCCGAAGTAGTTGCCATGGTTGAGGCCGAACGCCGCCACACACGCTACATACAGCACTTTCAACACATACAGGTGCAGCAGGTAAAAGAACATCGGCGCTGCACCAAACACGGCCAATACTCCGATCCAACGTTTATGCCCCGCGCGTTCAAACGCCAACAGCAGCAACAGTCCAATCCCCAACGTCAACGCAAGGAACAACAACGAAGGCGGGTACTTGGTCACGTTGAAAAAGCTCATCACCGTTTGCACGCCGCTCTCGTACGTCTGCCAAGGCTTCTCGCCGTAGCCGTTGACCGCACGCAACATCACAAACCCCATCAACGAACCCGCACCGGCCAGCAACAGATGGCGCTGGCGCGCTGCAGGCACGGTGGCATTGGCGAACCACGGACCGATGCTGTAGCCCAGTGCAATCACACCGATCCACGGCAACACCGGATAGGTAGTGCGCAAGCGCAGGTCGGCGGACACGTCGATCCAACTGCGTTCATGCAGGATTGCCCACAGATTCTGCAGCGCCGAACCTGAAGCAAAGTGCACGCCATCCAGCAGGTTGTGCCCGCCGATGATCACCAGCGCCACGATGATCAGCAGCGGGCGCGGCAGCCACACGAGGGCGGCGAGGGCGATCATGCTGATGCCAATCGCCCAGATTACTTGCATGTAGATCACGCTCGGTGGGAGCTGGAAGGTCCACGCGAAGTTGACCAGGGTGAATTCCAGCACCACCAGGAACAACCCGCGCTTGAACAGGAACGCCGACACATCGCGGCGGCCCTGGTATTTCTGGCCGTACAAAAACGCGGATAACCCCGTGAGCAAGACAAACACCGGCGCACACAGGTGGGCGAGGGTGCGGCTGATAAACAGCGCAGGTTCGGTGTTGTCGATGCTCATCGGGTCGCCGACCTGACGGTGCAGCAGGAAGGTTTCGCGAACGTGGTCGAGCAGCATGAACAGGATCACCAGGCCGCGCAGGGCGTCGATGGAGAGCAGGCGTTGACGGAGGGGAACAGCATCGGTCATGGGTGTGGTCGCAGGGCTGGGTGGAAAGTGGATGTTATCCTATAACATTAAATTGCACATTGCTGAGGTCCGTCACCCAGACTAGAATGCGATCAATTCTTAATTACTCCGTGGCCTTGGTGCCGGTGACTCGCATGTCGTCCCCCCTCAACCTGCCTATTCAGGCGCTGTACTGCGAACACCACGGATGGTTGTACCGCTGGCTCGACCGCAAACTGGGCAATGCCAGCGATGCGGCCGACCTGGCTCACGACACCTTCGTGCGGTTGCTGAGTCGCCAGAGCTGCGCCGGTTTTGGCAGCGAGCCACGGGCGTTGCTCACTCATATTGCCAAGGGCCTGATGATCGACAGTTGGCGTCGTCAGGAGGTCGAACGCGCCTACCTGGAAACCATCGCCCACTTGCCCGAGCAGCAAGTGCCGTCGCCGGAAACCCGCTGGCTGATTCTCGAAGCGCTGTACCGTATCGAAGCCATGCTGCGCGACTTGCCCGAGAAAACCCGCCAGGCGTTCCTGATGTCGCAGCTCGATGGCCTGACGTACCAGCAGATTGCCGATGAGTTGAAGGTGTCGCTGGTGTCGGTCAAACGCTATATGCGCGATGCTTTCCTCGCCTGCCTGAGCGTGGCATGAACCCGTCGATTGACCCGCTGATCCTGGGCGAAGCCGCCGACTGGATGGTGCAGTTGCAGTCCGGCAGCGCGACCGACGAAGACCACCGCGCCATCGCCCAATGGCAAGGCCGCAGCGCCCAGCACGCGCAGGCCTGGCAGCGTGCGCAGGCGATTCTGGGGGACTTCAACAGCGTGCCGAGTGCGATTGCCGGCGACACCCTCAAGCGTATCGGCCGCAAAAAATCCCTTGGCCGGCGCCAGGCATTGGGGTTGTTGCTGCTGGCAGGTCCGGCGACGTGGCTGGCCTTGCAGCAAAAGCCCTGGCAGTCGTGGGCGGCCGACCAGCGCACCGCCATCGGCGAGCAACGCAATTTGACCTTGCCTGACGGTACGCGCCTGCTGATCAACACCGCCAGCTCGTTGAATATCGGCTTCACCGATCAGGTACGGCGCATTGAACTGCTGCAAGGCGAAGTGATGATCACCACCGCCAAGGACCCTGCGCCAAGCCATCGTCCGTTTATCGTACAAACCCGCCACGGCACCGCCCGTGCGCTGGGCACGCACTTCAGCGTGCGTGTCGGTGAGCACAGCAGCCGCGTGGCCGTGATCGAAGGCGCGGTGGAGATGCTGCCTACCCACGCCGAGCGTGGGTTGATCATCAAGGCCGGTGAGCAGAGCGCATTTGGCAACAACAGCGTGGCGGCGGTTGGGCCGCTGGATGTCAGCGCCATGACCTGGGAGAACGGCATGCTGCTGGCCCAGCATATGCGCCTGGCGGATTTGCTCGACGAACTGGGGCGCTACCGTGCCGGCGTGTTGCGTTGCCACCCCGGTGTGGCGGGGTTGACCGTTTCCGGCGCATTCCCCCTGCGTGATACCGATGCCAGCCTGCGCCTGTTGCAGGAAACCCTGCCGGTGACCGTCAGCCGCTTGACCGGCTACTGGGTCACCGTCGAGCCGCGTTGAAATTTCTTTCAGATTCGCTGATACCTTTTTCGTTGTCGTCCGGTGTAGGGGAGAACCCTCAACGTTGCACCGCGCCGACAGGAACGCCCATGAACGCCAGACTGCACCTCGTTTGCCCCCGTCCCCTCAAGGCGCTGAGCCTGGCTGTTGCGCTTGCCACTCTCGCACCGCTGCACAGCGCCATGGCAGCAGAGACAGTCGCGGGCGCCGCGCGCAGCTATGCCCTCGCGCCGGGGCCCTTGGGCAATGTGTTGGCGCAGTTCGCGGCGTTATCCGGTGTGCCGCTGTCGTTTGATTCCGCGCTGCTCAATGACCAACAGAGTCCGGGCCTGCAAGGCAGCTACACTGCGCAATCGGGTTTCATGCAACTGCTCCAGGGCAGTGGCTACACCGTGCAAAGCACCGGCAGCGGCGGCTACACCGTGGTGCCCGAGGCCACTGGCGACGTGCTGCAACTGGGCGCCACCACCATCAGCGCCGAAACGAGTGGGGCAGAGGTGGACACCTATGGCGGTGGCCAGGTAGCGCGTTCGGCGCGCCTGGGTGTGTTGGGCAATCGCTCGATCAATGACGTGCCGTTCAGCGTGGTCAGCTACACCTCCAAAACCATCGCCGACCAGCAGGCGCGCACCGTGGGTGACGTGTTGCTCAATGACGCGTCGGTGCGCCAGTCCTCCGGGTTCGGTAACTTCTCCCAAGTGTTTACCATCCGCGGCCTGCCACTGAACACCGATGACATTGCCTTCAACGGCCTCTATGGCGTGCTGCCCCGGCAGATCGTCACCACCGAGGCCCTTGAGCGTGTGGAGTTGTTCAAAGGCCCCAACGCCTTCGTCAACGGCGTATCGCCGGCGGGCAGCGGGATTGGCGGCAGCGTCAACCTGGTGCCCAAGCGCGCCGAAGACACCGCGACCCGCAGCATCAGCCTCGACACCACCACCGACGGCCAGGCCGGTGGGCACCTCGACCTGGGCCAGCGCTTTGGCGAAGACAACCGTTTCGGTGCGCGGGTCAACCTGGCCAAACACGGCGGTGACACGGCCATCGAGGATGAATTCAAAAGCTCACAACTGATCGCCATTGCCTTGGATTACCGTGGCGAGCGCCTGCGCATGTCCACCGATTTCGGCTACCAGAAAGAGCGTATCAACAGCGGCCGCTCGGTGGTCTACCCCACAGGTACCCAAGTGCCGAAGGCGCCATCGGCGAAACACAACTACGCCCAGGACTGGAGCTGGTCGGAGTTGGAAGACACCTACGGCATGTTCAATGCCGAGTACGACCTCAATGACAACTGGACGGCGTACGTGGGCGGCGGCGCCAAGCACACGCGGGAGAATGGTCAGTATTCGTCGTTGTATGTGGGCAACAACGGTGCCGGGCAAGTGGGCTTTTTGTATTCGCCCCATGATGAAGACAACAAGAGTGCCATGGCCGGTTTGAACGGGCACTTCAGCACTGGGCCGGTGACCCATCAGATGAACGTCGGTTTGTCGGGAGTCTGGGGCGAACAGCGTTCGGCGTTTGAAGCGATCCTGCGGGGCAATCGCAAGCCCGGCGATCTGTACAACCCGACCCAGATAGCGCGCCCGACCGTCACCTATTTCGGCAGCGATGTGCACGACCCACGCATCGTTGGCAAAAACCGCATCAAGAGTGCTGCGGTGTCCGACACCTTGGGCTTTATCGACGATCGCGTATTGCTGACGTTGGGCGTGCGCCGCCAGACCATCGAAGTGGACGCCTGGAACACCACCACCGGCGTGCGCAGTGCCAACTATGCCGAGTCGATCACCACGCCGGTTTATGGCCTGGTGGTCAAGCCTTGGGAGCATGTGGCGTTCTACGCCAACCGTATCGAAGGCTTGGCCCAAGGTCCGACGGCGCCGCTGACCAACGTCACCAATCCCGGCGAAGTCTTTGCGCCCAACCGCAGCAAACAGACTGAAGCCGGGGTCAAGTTCGATTGGGACAGCTATGGCGCTACCCTCGGCGTCTACCGCATCGAACAGCCGAACAGTGCGACCAACACCAACGCCAATGGCACCAATAACTTCAGCGTCGACGGTCAGCAGATCAACAAAGGTGTGGAGCTCAACGTCTTCGGCGAACCCCTCGACGGCCTGCGCGTGCTGGCCGGTGCGACCTGGATGAACACCGAGTTGAAGCGCACTGCCAACGGCCTCACTGACGGCAATCGCGCCGCCGGTGTGCCGCGTTTTCAGTTCAATGTGGGCGCCGATTGGGACATTCCGGGCATCCAGGGCGCTGCGGTTAACGCACGGCTGCTGCGCACCGGCGGCGAGTACGTCAACGCTGACAACACACTCAGCATTCCGGCCTGGACCCGTGTTGACCTCGGTGCGCGTTATGGCTTCAAGGCCGACGACAAGTTCATCACCTTGCGCGCCAACGTCGAGAATGTCTCGAACAAGGCGTACTGGGCGTCGGCGTCGACCGCCAATAACTACCTGACCCAGGGCGAGCCACGCACGGTGAAGCTATCGGCAACGGTGGACTTCTAAAGGGTAAACACGGTCCCCTGTCGAACGTGTTTGGGGGGCGCCAGACGCCTGACGCCCACCCAATACCGATCTATAAAGGACGTGTAGGCACCCACCGGCAGCCCTACACGGGAGAGGTCGATATTCAGGCGTTTTAAGCAGTATTCCCGCCAGGAATGCCCCCATAAAAACCCTGCATTGTCTTTATCCGCGCACATCTCGTAGCGTGAGGGCTCATTCAAGGAGATTGCCCATGAGCCAGAGCCCGTTGCGCCTATACGTTGATTCGCTGTTCACCAGCCCCTACGCGATGTCGGTGTTCGTCACCCTGCGGGAAAAGGGCCTGGCCTTCGAACTGGTTACCTTGGACCTGGATGCCGCGCAAAACCAGACCGCCGATTTCGCCCGGCTGTCTGTGACCCAACGGGTGCCAACCCTGGTGGAAGGTGACTTTGCGTTGTCGGAATCTTCGGCGATCACCGAGTATCTGGAAGAGGCCTACCCTGGGACAGCGGTGTACCCGGCCGATCCAAAGCAGCGGGCGAGGGCGCGGCAGGTACAGGCGTGGTTGCGCAGTGATTTGCTGCCAATTCGTCAGGAGCGTTCCACGCTGGTGGTGTTCTACGGCCAGCAGATGCCGCCGTTGTCACCCGTGGCCGAAGCGGCCGCCAAGCGGTTGATCACTGGGGCGCAGGCGTTGTTGGCGGGTAACCCGACGAACCTGTTCGGTGAGTGGTCGATTGCTGATGTGGATCTGGCGATCATGCTCAACCGCCTGATCCTCAACGGCGACCGCGTACCGGCTGAGTTGGTGGCGTATGCCCAGCGTCAGTGGCAGCGGCCGTCGGTGCAGGAATGGGTCAATCAGCAACGTCCTGCGCTGTAGCGTTTGCGGTGATGTGTTCCACACGCCGATCCAGGTCTTCCCAATCGGCCATGCCCAGCACCCGCGTGGTGTTCAAGCCGCGCAGGTAACCGCGCAGTTGTTGGGCGCTGGCACAGACTTGGTCGGCGTCGGCGTTGATGTCCTGCAGCACGGTTTCATAGTCGACCAGGTAATCGGCGACCCGCTCGCGAAATTCCGGCAAGACGGCTTCACGGATGCGGTCGAAGGTTTTCTGGTGGGGCTTCATGGCGGCTCCTTATCGGTTTTATCGCAACACTATCGCTTCAGATAATAGTCACCATCACGCAACGCAAGTTCTGTTTTCGCACGGAAAGCGCAAAATCCTTTCATCGAGACGCTGTTCAAGGAAATGCGCGATGAGGACGATTATTCAGCTTGGTCTAATGATTCTGATGCTGGGTACGGTGGCAGTGAGCAACGCGGCCATCGCTGGCGAACTGCGTACAGGCCATTTGCTACCCATCGCCGGTAGCGTAAACTCCCTGCAGCACACGCAGTCAGTAGGTGTGTTGTTGAGCGACAATACTCGCGACAACCTCAGCTATCTGGAACGCTACCACGATATGGCCTTGAATGGCGCCAAGGATGCCCTCGACGGGCGTATACGCCAGGCGTTCGTCAACAGCTCCGACCCGGAGTTGGCCATTGATTGGTTGATGAGTTCGCTGCAGGGCGCCTTTTTGTCGGTGACCGTCTACGACAACCTGGATGCCTTGGTGCAGGCTCATCCCGATGTAGTGGTGATGCTCGATACCCATAATCAACTGCTCACCCAGCGTAACGATCAGGTCGAGGCGCGCTTTATTGCGCGGTTCTATGACGCCGACCTGCAATACATCGCCAAGGCCGAAGGCTCGGTGCACAAACAGGTGCCGTCGGTGTGGGTCCGTGACAAAGACGCGCCGGAAATTGCCGCGCAGATCGAGCAGCAGCGGGATGTGCAGTTGGATGCTTTGAAGCAGTTTGATGCGTCGCTCAAGGCGCTGGTACGTGCCGGTTGATGTGAACGTTTATATTCAATATCAGGATTTTTTCATGCGCTCTTTTTTTGTACCGGCTACGGCTCTGTTGATGGCCGGCTGTGTCTCTGCCCCAAACACTCCAACCTTGACCCTGCAAACCAGCAAAGGCCCTGACGCCTATTTCCAATGCGTCTTGCCCAAGCTGGAAAAACACGGGATTACGTCGACCGTGACCCAGAACTCGCGCCACGCCCGCGCGGTGTTGACCAGTAAGATTGCGGCCGACGATGTGCTGGAAGCCTACAAGGCTGGAGAGGGCGCCAAGGTGTTCCTGTATGAGCGCAAGCCGCTGGCGTCGGCGTTAACCCCGTCGCGACTGGAGTTGGCGGCGCAGGAATGTAAGTAGCACACACATCCAATGTGGGAGGAGGCTTGCTGTGGTGAGCAGGCTTGCCCTGCGCTGGGCTGCGAAGCCGCCCCTCCCCACAGGTTGATGTGTACTCGACCTAGGCTTTGGCTTCGTTGCTGAAACTGTTGACGGTCTTGACCAGCCCTTGAGCCGCCAACGCCACCAATTCACCGCCTTTCTCCACCGTCGCCAGCGCCGGGTCCGAGCCCATGCGTCCATCGGGGAAGCGTGCACGGAAGTCCAGGGCTTCGCGGATCGGACCGGTGTTGGCGATCTGCGGCGAATAGTCGGCCGACTTGATCGAGTCCGGATACGCCCACTGCGTCACCGCGATCTCTGACGGCGTGGCATGACTGCCGTGGCCTACCGGAAATTGGCGGTGGGCCAGGTCACTGACGCCTTCCAGGTCCCACCAGTTCACCAGCTTCAGGGCGAAGCCGGCGGGTCGACGGGCAAAACTGGCTTCGGCGTACAGCTCGGAAAACGCCGCCTCGATGGTTGCGATATTCCCGCCATGGCCGTTGAGGAACAGGATCTTGTCGAAACCATGCCCGGCCAGCGAACGCACCCAATCGCCAATCGCGGCGATAAAGGTGGAAGGGCGCAAGGAAATGGTGCCGGGGAAACCCAGGTGATGCTGGGCCATACCGATATTGAAGGTCGGCCCGATCAGGATGTCGGCGTTTTTTTGCGCCTCAACGGCGATGATTTCCGGACACATCCAGTCGGTGCCCAGCAGACCGGTCGGGCCGTGCTGCTCGTTGGAGCCGATGGGGATCACCACCGTGCGACTGCGCTCCAGAAACTGCCCGATCTCGATCCAGGTCGATTGGTGTAGAAGCATTGAACGCTCTCTTTTATCTGTGGGGACAGGCTAACCGCCACGGATTGTACGACTACTTGCCACCTGTTGGGGTTTGCAATTGAGGTACGTCGAGGACTTCAACCAGCGCTGGTCGGGGTACCACGAAAACATAAACTGCCCGTCCTTGAGTTTATCCACCACCTGGCGCGCCACCTGCGGGCGCACCGCCGGGCAACCCTGGCTGCGGCCGATACGGCCTTCGCGCTTGCTCCACAGCGGGCTTACGTAGTCGGCGGCGTGAATCACGATGGCGCGATCACGGGCCTGGTCATTGAACCCCGGCTCCAGGCCGTCCATGCGCAGCGAGTAACCGTGGGTGCCCAGGTAACTTTCCTGGGTGCGGAACAGGCCCAGGCTGGATTGATGGCTGCCTTCGGTGTTGGAGAACTGGGTGGCGAAGTTCTCTCCGGACTTGGCGCCGTGGGCCACCAGGTCGCGCAGCACCAGGGTTTTCTTGCGCAGGTCGAAGATCCACAGCCGACGGGCGGTCGACGGCTGAGAATAGTCAATCACGGCCAGGCGCTCGGAGCGTTCCTCGCCATTGCTGACTGCGCACTGCATCGCGCTCAGGGCACTTTTCAGCACAGTGGGATTGAGTTCTGGAGCCGAGCGCGCCAGGCTGCTATACAAGGAAGGAGGGTTGCCATTGGCGGCGAGCGCAGAATTGCTCAATACAGCCAAACTCAAGGCGATCCCCAGGCGATACATAAAAGTCAGCATCTACAGTACATCTCCCCCACTGTGGATTGGAGCCAAGCCATTGTTCAAAAAACACGCATGTTACTTGAGCATTTGCCTGCTCGTTGCACCATTGGTCGCCACAGCGGATGCGCTGCCGGTGGAACCGCTGCCGGTCACGACCCCCGCGCCGGTGGACCTGGCCCCGTTGCAACAAGCCCTGGCGCAGTTGCCCAGTGTTTGCCCAGGCCTGGCGCCGCAGATCGACGCGCCAGCCCTTGCGCGCCTGCAAGCGTTCTATCAGCAGCAAGGCGATGCACCGTTATGGTCGGACGAGACGCGCCGCCAAGCACTCCAAACGCAATTGCTGATGCTTGCCGACGATGGCCTGGATCCCACCCACTATAGTCTGCCCGCGCCGCACGCCACGCAAAACGTACTGTGCAGCGATATCGACAGCAGCCAACACTACCTGCAAGCCCTCCAGGACTTGCACTTCGGCCGGCTGCAGCAATCGCGCTTCGAACCGCTGTGGCATTCCCAGCCTCCCACCCGCGATCCCAACACCGACGTGCTGGCCTTTGCCGCCATCGGCTTGAATGACATGGCGCAAGCGTTCGACCAGGCCCGCCCCAGCGCAGATTTGTACCGCAGCCTGCGCAATGCCTATTCCACGGTGCGCCAGCAGCCATTGCCCCATTGGGAGGCGGTTGGCAGCGGCCCGTTGTTGCGTCCCGGCATGGAAGACCCACGCGTTCCGGAACTGGCGCGGCGGCTCTACAGCGGCGGTTATCTGCCCAGCGAACCTAAGGGCGTCGGCAAGCAATACCGTCCTGAATTAGTCACGGCGGTGAAGGCTTTCCAGGTCAGCCACTCCTTGCAATCGGACGGTGTGATCGGCGCCGGCACCGTGGCCGAACTCAACATCAGCCCGGCCATGCGCCGCGAGCAACTGCGCATCAACCTTGAACGCTTCCGCTGGCTGGCCCAGGACCTGGAGCCCGAAGGCGTGCTGGTCAACGTCGCCGCCGCGCAATTGAGCGTGTACCAGAGCGGCATCCCGGTGTGGCAAACCCGCCTGCAAGTGGGCCGCGCCGAACGCCAGACGCCGCTGCTCAAATCCCGCATCACCCGGCTGACGCTCAACCCCACCTGGACGATCCCGCCGACCATCATGCGCGAGGATAAACTCCCGGCCATCCGCCTGAACCCTGAATACCTGCGCCAGCAAAACCTGCAAGTGCTCGACGCCGAAGGCCACCCGCTGGCGCCCGAGCAGATCGACTGGGCGCGCCCCGGCAATATCCTGCTGCGCCAGGAAGCCGGGCCGCGCAACCCGTTGGGCAAGATCGTGATGCGCTTTCCCAACCCGTACTCGGTATACCTGCACGACACCCCGAGCCAGCCGCTGTTCACCAAAGGCCCTCGCGCATTCAGCTCCGGTTGCGTGCGGGTGGAACAACCGTTGTTGCTGCGCGATCTGCTGGTCAGCCCGGCCGAACGCGCGCGCACCGATGAACTGCTGGCCACTGGCGTGACCCATGAATTCAGGCTGTCCACACCGGTGCCGGTGTTGCTTGGTTACTGGACGGTCGAAGTCGACCGCCAGGGAGGGTTGGTCTACGCGCCGGATATTTACGCGCGGGACCTGGTGTTGATGAAGGCGATGGGCAGCGTGCTCTAGTCCCCGGTCAGTGCTCTTTCTGTGGTGAGCGGGCTTGTCCCGCGCTGGGCTGCGCAGCAGCCTCAAAACCTGCCACAACCCCAGCGTTTTGTGCCGTTTCAGGGGACCAGGTGCGATCAAACAGTGGCGCCAGCGCCACCTGATGACTGATGCCAATCACTGTGCATTCAGGCAATTGCTCACGCACCAGCACCAATAGGGCATGCGCACTGGCTTCATCCAGCTGATTGGTCGCTTCATCCAGGTACAACGTATCCGGCGCATACAGCAGCGCGCGCGCCAGACCGATGCGCTGTTGTTCACCGCCCGACAGTTCCCGCGCCCATTCACCTTGTTCGTCCAGGCGCTTTACCAACCCCGGCAACCCCACCTGTAGCAGCACGGCAACCAAGCGCACGCCACTCGGCACTTCAACCGCAGGGTAAGCCAGCAACTGACGCAGCGGCATGCTCGGCAGATAAGGCTTCTGCGGCAGCAAAAGGCTGCGCCCTGGCGGCAATTGCCAGCCGCCCCGGCAATACGGCCAGATGCCCTGCAAGGTGCGCAGCAACGTGGATTTGCCGATACCACTGCGGCCGGCAATCAATAGCCACTCCCCCTGAGCCACTTGTACTGACACATCGCCCAGCAGCAGGCCCGCGTCAGGGCGCAGTACATCCAGGCCGCTGACGCACAGGCAGTCGCCAATCACCGGTGCCTGGGCCTGGCAGCGGCTGGCGGCGATGGCGTGTTCAAACTGCCCCAGCCGTTCCACCGCCGAACTCCAGCGCATCAACTTCGGGTACAGCTTGATAAACCAACTGAGGGAGCCTTGCACCGCGCCAAACGCGCTGCGGATCTGCATCAATCCGCCTAACGTGATGGTCTTGGCCAGAAACGCGGGCAGGGCGGCAAACACCGGAATGATCAGGCTGACCCGTTCATAGCTGACGGTAAACAGGCTGAGGTTACGCTCGCGGCCCATCAGTTGCCGCCAGTTGTGCGCAATCGCCTGGAAACGCTCAGCCAGGTGCGCGCGCTCCACCGCCTCGCCCCGGTACAGGGCGATCTGTTCGGCGTGTTCACGCTTGCGCAGCAGGCTGGCACGAAAGTCAGCTTCATAGTGCTGGCGGTCCACGTTCAGGCGGTGCAGCGGACGGCCGACCCAGTGGGTGATCAAGCTGCCGGCCAGGGTGTAGAGCACCACAATCCACACCAGGTAGCCCGACAGTGTGATGCTGTATTCGCCGACGCTGAACGTCTGCACCCCCGACAGTTGCCAGAGAATGCTCATGAAAGCACCGACCTGGGCCATGTTGATGATGAACGATGCCACCAACTCCACACTCAGGTCGGCAACGATATCCACGTCCTCGCTGATGCGCTGGTCGGGGTTGTCCGGCTCGCCGTTCAGGCCCAGGCGGTAGAAGGCCTGGTCAGCGAGCCAGGCATGGGTGAACTGCTCGGTCATGGCCTGGCGCCAACGCAGCACCAAGGCTTTGCGCACCCAGTCCAGGGCGACGACGATCAGCACATAGGCGCCGAGGTAAATCACGTAGCGGCCCATCAGCGCGTACAGCGCAGGCGTGTCGAATGCGCCGAGGGTGTCGTAGAAGCTTTTGCTCCAGGCGTTGATCAAGACATTGATCTGTACGATCAACAGGCCCATGCCGATGATGCTGACCAGCATCAGCCAGCCCAGCCACTGCGAGCCCTGGCGCCAGAACGGCGCGGCCAGGCGGTAGAACGTACGCAGGCTCTTCAAGGGGCATCCACCTTTGGCAGGACGCGCAGCAGCACTTGGTTATTCGCCGGGAACAACTGGCTGGCCAAGGGTTTGAGCAATTCCAGTCGCAGGCCGTCCGGCAAACGGGTCTGGCGGCTCAGGTAGCGCGGGTCTTGCCATTGGCGTTCGCTGAGCAACAGGCGGCGCCATTGGGTGGTGGGATCGAGCAAGCGCTTTCGCTCCTGACGGCGCAGTTCCATGCGTTCGTCAGTGACCCATTTCGCATCCACCGAACGGCCTAACTGCGCCAGAGTCTGCTGGGCCAGCGCCCACAGTTCGTCGGCGCGTTGGGGGTCGCAGGTGAAGCTCAACTGGCTTTCGATGCGCTGGGTGTCGGGGTTCAGTTCGCTGTCGAAGCGCAGGCGGTAGACGCCGGACGCCTCGCCACGCAGGCGTTGCTTGAGCTGCTGGTTGGCCAGTTCACGCAGGGCTGCGACACGGGCCGCCGCTTCGGGCGTCCATGGCTGTTCGCTGAAGCTGTTGGCTTCGAGTACCACGCGAGGTTCCAGGGCTACGGCGATGTCGGCGCGGCGTTGACCGGGTTTTTGCAGGGCAGGGCGGCCGGGTTGGGCAACGCCGCGCGGGATATTGGCCAGTTGCTCGACCAGGGCTTTTGCCAGGTGCGCCGGATCCATGTCCGCCATCAGGTAGTAGGTGACCGGGGCCTGCGTGAGCTGCTGCCAGTCCTCGTTCAGGGTGCTTGATTGCAATGCCTCCAAGGCGTGTTGATCAGGGGCTTGCCAGGTGTCGACGCCGTAGCGCAGTTCACGTCGGGCAGCGGCGATGGCGTCGGGTCGGGTGCTCACGCGGGTCAGCAGATCATCGCGGGCAGCGCTGAACAGTTCGTCATCGATCGGCGCGCCCACCTGGCTCTGGCGATAGCTTTGCAGCAGTGTGGTCAGGGCGACAATCGAGGCGTTTGAGCGGGCGCTTAATTGCAGGCGCGTAGCACTTTGTTCAAGGCTCAAGGTTGCCTTGTGCTGTTTACGCCACGCCTCCAATCCTGGCGCGCCACTCTGGTTGCCCAGTTGCGCCGCCATTTGCAGGCGCCAGGCGGGTACGTCGCGGCGCTCGTAACCGGCGGACGATTCGGCTTGCAGTCGCCATTGGCCGTCTTCGGCATTGCGGCGCAGCCAGACCAGGCGATCACCGTTGCTCAGTTGCCAGTGCTCGACCTGTTCAGCGGTAAAGCTGCGTTTGCCCAGCACCGAACCGGGTGCACCAGCCGATGGCAGTGTGAAGGTGGCAGCAGGCGGTGCCACCGGCGGGGCCGACTGCGGCGCTGCCAGTGATGAGTGGGCAATGGACGCGCGCAACTGTTGCACATCGTCCACCGTCGGCAGGCGCACCACACGGTTGCCCGGCGCGGTGAATTGCAGCACTTGGTCGGGGCTGTTCAGCCAACGGTTCAGGCGGGCATTGAGGGCTGCGAGGTCGATGGTGTCCAGCGCGTTAAGCGTGCGCTGGGCTATCTGATGCGGCGCGACGACGGGGCGGTTCTGCACGGCTGCATCGTTGAGCGAAGTCACCCATTGCTCGAAGGTGCGCGACTCATCCTTGGCCAGCATGGCGTCTGCCAATAAGCGGATTTTGCTCCGTTCCCGGTCCAGATCCTGCGCAGTCAACCCGTGTTGGCGCACACGCTCCAACTCGGTCAGCAGCTGCCTCAGGGCATCGTCATGATGAGCACCGTCAACACCGGCCGCGACGCCCAGTACGCTGGAATACTCGCCGATCAAGGTCTTCTGCGTCGTAAGGCTGCGCACGCCGGTTGGCAGGGGTTGGCGGCGTAACTGGGCCAACAGCGCCGACAGGGCCATGCGGTCGACCAAACGCTCGCGGCTGGCTTCGGCCGTGATGCCACGGCTGTCCGGTTCGTGCAGGCGAAACAGCAGGGACACTTGGTTGCTGCCGGTTTGCGGGTCTTGCAGGCGGAAGATTTTGAGCTGGTTATCGAGAGGCAGTTCGCGGTGTTCACGTTCCGGTAGTGCCTTGGCGGGGGGGGTGCCAAAGGCCTGCTGGATCTGCTGCGTCAACTGCTGTGGCTCGAAGTCGCCGACCACCGACAACACCATGTTATTGGGTACGTACCAACGCTGTTGAAAGCGCTGCAAGGCACCGAGCGACGCTTCGCGGATCGCCGTTTCATTGCCGATGGTGCGATGTTGCGGGTAACGCGAACCCACTCGTTGAGTGGCCGCGCGTTGGTCATTCATGCGTTGGGCCACGCCAAGGCCGCCGCGCCATTCTTCGATGACGATGGGGCGTTCGCGCTCAAGGTCTGCGGCGTTGTAATCACCCGCGAACACCAGTTGCGCAAGCTTTTCCAAGGCTATGGGTGTTTGCGTGGTACCGGCCATGGGGCTGAGCAGGTACTGGGTGCGGTCATAGCTGGTCATGGCGTTGTAGTTGCGGCCCTGCACCCAACCCAACGCGGTCATCTGCGCACGCAGGTCGCTGGCTTGGCCCGCACGGCTGCGGAAGGTCAGGTGTTCGAGCATATGGGCCACGCCCACCTGGTCGTCGTCTTCATCCACCGAGCCGGCGCGCACGGTCAGGCGCAGGTCCAGGCGGCCGGTTTGGGTGCTGTCCTGCACCAAGCGGTATTCCAAGCCATTGGCCAGTTGGCCGCGCACCACCTGGGGCGCCCACGGCAGCGGTTCTTGGGTGACGGGCGATGCGCAGGCGCACAGCAGCAGTGGGCCGAGCAGGCCTGCAAGTAACTTATTCATCAAGGGTTCCAGGCTAATCAGGTGGCTGGTTAGAAGCGGTAGCCGACTTCGAGCCAATATTGGCGGCCGACTTCATAGGTGACGGTCGAGCTGCCACTGCCGACGATCTCGTTGACGTGGTCGGTGACGTTGGTGATGTCCACCGCGGCGAACAGCGCCTGCTCCTTGCCTGTGGGGATTTCCCAACTGATGCGCATGTCCCACGTGGGGGCGGCCTTGACAGTCGCGGCGTCGTACACCGCCAGGTCATCGCCGTCGACGGTCACGGTTTTGCTGGTACTGACGATCTGTTCGTAGGGACCGCGATAGCGCAGGAAGTTACTGACGGTGAGGTTCCACTGCGGGATCTCGGTGATGGTGGTCAGGCGGGCTGTCCAGGGGCGATTGAAGTCGCTGGCAGGCAGGTCGCTATAGGCCATGCGCTTGCCGTCGTAGATCACGTCAGCATCGGCGAATTCATCGGCGTCGATACCTGACTCGTAAGTGCCGTAGGCGTCTTTGGTGCGTGACCAGTCAAAGGCTGCTTGCACGCTGGTGCGGGTGCCTTGCCAATTGAATTCCCCTTTGGGGGTGATGGTCAGGCTGATGTTATCGCTCTCGCTGGAAGCTTGGTTGGTGTAGGTGTAGTAGATGCTGTCATAGCCGGCTTGTGCTCCAAGGCCCAGCACGCGAGAGGAGGCCTTGACGATTTTGTCCTTGCCTTCGCGGTGCACGTACTTGAGGCGAAAGTCGGTGTCGAGCCAAACCTGATCAAGCCCCAGGGTCCATTCGTCATCGTAGGGGACCTTGAGGTCGGTCAGCTTGTTCAGGTTTTCCACTTGAGTGGAACGCCACGCGCCGTCTTGGGTGGTGCGGGTGTAGAGCGTGTTAAAACCCTGGCGACCGTCGGCCAGGCGGTATTTGAACAGGTTGCGGCCGTAGTAGCGGTTGACGCCGAATACCAGCACGGTACTGCGGTCACCGAAGAAGTCGTAGTCACCGGCAAAACGTGGGGCCAGGTTCTGTTGTTGCATGTAGTCGTCGCCTTCCAGGCGTAACCCCGGACGCAGGCCGAGCTTGCCGATCTGCATCGCGTCTTCGACGAACACTGCGTATTTGTTTTCCGTCAGGTCGATCTTGCCGGCGCCGTACTCCAGGCGCGTACCCGCCCACTGGCGGGTGGACCCGTTGAGCAGCGTACCGATGGAACACAGGTTGTCGTTGTTGGCGCAGGTGGCAATGCTGTCGCGCTTGTTGATGGTGGCGGAGGTGGCCATTTTTTCCCGCTCCCAGGTCGCTTGGGTGCGGGTCAGTTGCAGACCGGTGACCACTTTGTGTTCGGTGCCCGCCCAGTTGAAGGCCTGCCAGTCAGCCTTGAGTTTGTAGTCGATGCTGCTCTGGGTCTGGTCCAGGTTGCCATAGGCACCCTCGCCACTACGGGAGTTGGTAGTTTCCGGGCGACCCCAGTCTTTGGTCGTGGAGTAGAACCAGGCGATCGCGTCATTGGATTCGGAGCGGCGCGAGCTGTTGAGGTCGCTGACCGCCAGCGTGTGCGACCAGCGCGCCGTGTCGCCTTCCCATACGGCTTTGACCGAGCCCTGCCAGCCGCCGTTGATGTTGGTGAAATCAGCGTTGCGGTAGTTTTCGCGGAAATAGGTGTTTTCCTGGGGCGCCTGGATAAATGAACCGTCGAGGCTGAGCCTGTCGTTGACGTTCCAGTAGGACTTGACCATGTAGTTGTCGAGTTGACGCGTCTGGTCCCGAGTGTTCTCGCCGGTGGGGCTGTTGTAGCCCCCGGTGTAGGTGTTCAACGGAATGACCGAGCGCTTTTGCGAGAAGCTCAGGATGCCGCCGAAGTCTTCGGTCAGGTGGCCTTCGAGTCTGCCGCGCAGCGTCGTCTTCTCGAACTCGGGCTGGTATTGCTCGTTGGATGCGTTGTCGAAGTTAGCTTGGTCTTTCTCGGTGATGTGGTAACTCGTCCACGCCGACCGGCTCATGGAATAGGAGAATTTACCGTGCAGCGCCTGCGTGGGCCGACGGGTGATAGCGTCGACTACACCACCGTTGAATCCCCCATATTCGGCGGGCACGTTGCTGTCGTAGACCGTCACTTCCTGCAGCAGGTCGGCGTCCAGGGCGATGCCGTGGGAGCGACTCGGTGCTGCATCGAACTGACGGGTTTCGCCGTAGCCGTGGGCGCCGGGGTCGAGGTCGTTGTTGATCGAGATACCGTCGATCATGAAGTTGTTCTGGTAGAACTTGGCACCGTTGATGCTGATGTCCGCCGGGTCGATTTCTCCGGGGGTCTTGGAACTCTGCTGCGCACCGCTGAACTGCACGCTGGGGTGCATTTGCAGCAGCGTGGTGATGTCGCCATTGGCGCCGGGGAAGGCCTGGATCGCCTTTTGATCAATAACGGTGGCGCCCTGGAACGAGTTTTCCTGGGTGAAACCCAGCACCACCGTGCTGTCCAGCATTAAGGGTTCACCAGCAGCGGCATTGGGCAGGCGATGGAATACCAGCGCGCCATCCTGATAGCCCCAGCCGATGCCGGTCCCTTGCAACAGGTAAGCGAGGGCAGCGTCGTTGCTCATGTCGCCATTCACACCGGGGGAACTCACGCCCTTGAGCAGCTGCGGGTCAACGCTCACTTGCTTGCCGCTCTGTAGGCCGAAGGCGATCAAGGCGCCGGCCAGCGGCTGCGGCGGGATGTTGAACACGTGGCCCGAGGCGGGCGCATCGGGTTGCGCCAGGGCCAGCGGCAGCGGGCCAAATGCGCAGCAAAGCCCGAGCACGCTGGCGGCAGCACCTTTTTTCAGGCGCAGCGGCCACGTGCCCGGCGTACCGAACGGGTGAAGGGTGTGTGTCATGCAAAGATCCCCGCGCCGGCACAAAAAACCGGCCAGTCAATGAATACGAATAAATCTCAATTGCTGCGCGCGGGACAGAAGACGGGACAGCGCGGGGGATTTTCAGAAAAAAGCTGAATTATTTTTAAATGCCGGGAAATTACTTGCTCAACACCAGCAGCCACGGGCTGTAGGCGCTGACTTTTGCGCCGTAGGGTTGCAGCACGGCCTGCAACGCCGCCTTGGGTTTGCGCAGGTCGTAAACCCCCGTGACCCGCTGCGCACCCAGTTGCTTATCGCGCAGCACAATGATGGCGGGTGTATAGCGGCGCAGTTGTTCCAGTACCTCGTTGATCGGCAGGTCATCGGCAATCAACTGGCCCTGACGCCAGGAAGCAGCCTGGCTGGGGGAAAAACTGCCGAGTTCGGCGCGCCCGGCGCGCAAGGTGAGGCGTTGCCCCGGCACGAGGCTGGCGAGGGTGCGGCGGGCTTGCGCATCGGTGACATTGACCGAGCCTTGTTGCACGGCGACGCTCGGATCATCCGGCGTGGCATTGACGTTGAACGCGGTGCCGGTCACGGTCACGCGCAATGTCGTGGTCAATACATGAAAGGGTTTGCTCTTGTCCGGCGTCACCTTGAAAAACGCCTGGCCGGTCAGCAATCGCACATCGCGGTGATTGTCGGCGATGTCGACGGCAATCGCCGAATGGCTGTCGAGTTGCACCACGCTGCCGTCACTGAGGGTGATGTCGCGGGTTTCCCCAGCGCCGGTGCGGTAATCGGCTTGCCAGCGCAGCAGCAGGCTCGGCGCCAACGCCACCACCAGACACGCCGCGATGGCAGCGGCGACCCAGCGTCGAACCCGGCGCGGGCGGCCGGTGTAAGGCTGCAGTGGCGCTGCGGGCTGTGGCCAATGTTCTGCGCTGACCGGCGCTACATGCCCAGTCAACTGCCATACGCGTTCAGCCTTGCGATAGGCCTTGGCATTGGCCTCGCTGGCTGCGCACCAATCGGCCACTTGCCCACGCAGGTCCGCATCCAGCGGGGCCTGTTGCACGCGCATCAGCCAGTCGAGGGCCTGGTCGCGGCGGGCGTTGGCGCTATCCTCGGTGGGCATGAATGGCGTATCTCCGCAGGCAAAAAACGGCGGGCAGGATCCCATGGATTCGCCCTTCACCGCAAAAGACGCATCAGCAGAGTTTTTTTTCAGAAAAGTTTCGGTGCGCTCAGTCATCGTCCACCTCCAGGCAGTCCATGCAGTGGCGCAGCGCGTCGTGAACCAGTTGATGCACCAATGCAGTCGACACCCCCAAAGCGGCGGCTACCTGTTGCAACGTGAACCCGCCCAGCCGATGCATTTCAAAAGCGCGGCGGGTGCGCTCGGGCAATTGGGCCAAGGCGCGGGAGATGGCTTCCAGTTCATTCTGGCTGCTCACTTCACGCTCAGGGGAGGCGCTGCTGGAGGGCAAGTCGTTGAGCAATTCGTCGCCACCGGGCTGCACCCGCTCGGTGGCGGTGCGGCGCGTCAAGTCCAGGGCAAGGTTGCGCACGATGCGGTACAGGTAGCTGGCCGGGTGGCGGATATCGGCCTGCTCATCCTGGCCGCTGAAACGCAACCAGGCTTCCTGCACCACGTCCTCGGCGCGCGCGCGGCAGCCCACGATGGGCGTGGCATAGTCCAGCAGCGCGGCCCGGTGGGTCAGGTAAAGCTGGAGTTTTTCATCCGCCAAGAGAGTCAGCTGCCTGCGCGCGACTGTGCCGCGTGGCACAGACTGGGAAGTGAGAGGGCGCGGAGTTTAGCGGTGGTTGATAATGGTTATCAACAACTTGATCGCTTTTGTTGCGCGGCAATCAACGGCGCAAGTGCTTGAGGAGCTTTTCAACAGCCTGCGCCGCATCGATCTGGGCGGTGTCGACCGTCAATGGCGCGTCATCCCAAGGTTCGTATTCATGAACCAATACCGACTGCCAGCTCGGCGCAATTAGCCCTGGAATATCGCTCTCACGGCTTTCGACGCGGCGTTGGTGCTCACGCGTATCAGAGCAAACGATTTGGATATCGACCAACGCCACCCCCGCCGTTGCGGCAGTTGCTCGCCACGCCGCGCGGCTTTCCTGCACCGGGTTCACGCAGTCGGCGACCACCGTATGCCCCAACTGCAAGTTGCTCAAGCCCAGAGCGTTCGCCACGCCATAGCCGCTGGCGCCCGGCACCACAGCTGCATCGCGAAGCGCTTGCTCGATGACATCGATGCGCAGGTAAACCGCATTGAACCGGCGTGCCAGTTCGCGGGCAATCGTGGTCTTGCCGGTGCCGGGCAAGCCGCTGAAGACGATAAGCATGGTTCGGTCCTTCGATAGGTCACAGGGGCGGGTTCAGGGTATCCTCCACTTCCTCCACAGGTCGACCCCAGGACACTCCATGCCCTTGCAGTTCGTAAAAATGCACGCCCATGGCGATGACTTCATCATCGTCGACCGCCGTGGCCTGGACGACCCGATCACCCCACAGATCGCCCGCCGCCTGGGCAATCGCCACACTGGCATCGGCTTCAATCAACTGGCCGTGGTGCTTGATTGCGAAGATGCCGTCGCGCGTATCAAGTTCTGGAACCCCAACGGCACAGCGCTGCAAACCTGCGGGAGCGCCACCCGAGGCGTGGCCGACCGTTTGATGCATGAAATCGGCGGCGATTCGGTTGTGCTGCGCACTGACCGTGGCCTGCTGACCTGCGTGCGCGAGTCGGGGCGGCGGGTGTCGGTGAACATGGGCGAGCCGTCGTTGGACTGGGCATCAGTGCCGCTGGCCGAGGCCATGGACACGGGCACATTGCCGATCGACGGCAGCCCTGCGGCGTGCAGTATGGGCAATCCCCATTGCACGTTTTTTGTCGACGACATCAACGCCATCGATGTGGCCGCAGTAGGCCCGGCGTTGGAGCTTCATCCGTTGTTCCCGGCCAGGACCAATGTGCATTTTGTGCAGGTGCTGGACCGTGGGCATATCCGCCTGCGCATCTGGGAGCGTGGCGGTGGCGTGCCGTTGGGTTCCGGTTCGTGCTGTTGCGGGGCGGTGGTCAATGGCATCCGGCGCGGCTTGCTGGATGCCACGGTGCAGGTGCAGTGCGATGGCGGCACGGTCACCGTGCACTGGGCGGGCGAGGGCGGCGTGGTGTTGACCGGCAGTGTCGAGCCGATCATGCAGGGCAGTGTCTATCTGTCCTGAAACTTCACCGTAAACGTGGTGCCGGTGTTGGTGCAGGAACTCACCGCCACATCGCCGCCATGCACTTTTGCCAGCTCGCGCACGATATACAGCCCCAGGCCCACACTGCGTACGTCACTGCCCTGGTCGGTGCCGCGGGTCATGGGCTCGAACAGCCCGGTCAGCAAGGCTTCGGGAATTGCCGGGCCGTGGTTGTGCACGGCGACTTCACACGCGCCATCACCCAGGTTCGAGGTGATGGTGATGGGCAGCAGCGGGTCGCCATAAGCCACGCTGTTGGCCACCAGGTTGCCGATGATCTGCTGCACACGGTCTGCGTCCAGACACGCGCCGCCACTGCCTTTGGCCTGATGCTCCAACGTCGCTTTGGGGAATGCCACACGCAGCTCATCCACCGTGCGATGAATCACGTCATGCAGGTCCAGCGGCGCCGCCTTGATGCTGATGCCCTGGCCGACCCGGGCCTGGGTGAAGTCCAACAGGTCGGCGATCATGCGTTGGGCGCGTTCGGATGATTGGCCGATATGCCCAAGTAGCTGGCGTTCTTTGGCGGTGCGCTCGCCACGGTTGAGAAAGTCCGACGCCATGCGGATCGCCGTAAGGGGGTTTTTCAGGTCATGGCTGACAATCGCAACCATCTGCTCGGCAAACAGTGCGCGGCGCTGGGCAATGGCGTAGGCCTCGCTCAGTTCGGCCTGTGCCTGGTGCAGCGCCAGTTCGGTAGCGGTCTTTTCCTGCAGCAGCGCTTCGGCCAGGTTGCGGGCGTTGAGCAACTCGCGCTCGTACTTGTCCCGGTCGGTGGTGCCGAACAACGCCAGGTCGTGCACTACAGCGCCGGCCTGTTCGCGTTTGTTGCCGTTGAGCAGCACGGTCACCTTGTGCCCGTCGTGGTGCAGCATGTCCAACTTCACTTCGGTGACGCTGCCGTGCATGCGCAGCATCGGCGCCAGGTGGGTCTGGTGGAAGATCCGCCCGCCTATGGTCAGCAGGTCCTGGAAGCGATGGCCGCACAACTCGGCATTGCTGAACCCCAACCAATCACTGAAGCGCGCGTTGGCTTGCAGGATCGTGCCGTCTTCCGAGGTGACGGCCAGGGCGCAGGCGGCGCTGTCGAACAGCTCAGTGGGCACGGGAAACCGCCCAAGGCGCGAGGAATGTGTCCATGGCCGCCGCGCAGGCTTGCGGCGCGCTCATGTGGGGGCAGTGGCCGACGTTAGCCACCAGGCAATAGGTGCTGTTGGGCAACACGCGGTGCAGGTATTCGCCCACGGCCACGGGGGCAATCAGGTCGTCGCTCGATTGCAGGATCAACACCGGGGTGGTCAGGCCGATCACGTCCTGGCGGTTGTCGGACATGAAGGTGACGCGAGCGAATTGCTTGGCGATGTCCGGTTCGGTGCGGCAGAAACTGTCGGTCAGTTCGTCACTCAGCGCTGGTTGCCCAGGCGCGCCCATGATCACCGGAGCCATGGCGCTGGACCAACCGAGGTAGTTGCTGTCGAGGGTGTCGAGCAGGTCGTCGATATCGCTGCGCTTGAAGCCGCCTACGTAGTCATCGATATCGATATAGCGCGGTGAGGGACCGATCATCACATGGGCAGCGACACGGCCGGGGCTCAGGCGATCGGCGAGGGTGCCGATCATCGCGCTGACCGAGTGCCCCACCAGAATCACCGGGCCTTCGGCATAGGCGTCGATGATCTCGTTGAGGTCGCGGGCGTAGCCTTCCAGCACGTTGTATTTGGTCTTGTCGAAGGCGCTCAGGTCAGACAGACCGGCGCCCACCAAGTCATACATCACCACGCGAAAGCGGTCTTCAAACTGCGGTGCCAAGTATTTCCACATGGCCTGGTTGCAGCCGAATCCATGGGAAAACACCAGGGTCGAAGCCCCGCGGCCCATCACAGTAACGTTGTTGCGGTGGCGTAGGTCCATGTGGGTCCCGAAATTATGGCGTATTGCTATATACGCGGCAGTTTAGATAGTCATCGGCGTGGGGTCACGCGTTATAGCGCTGATAAGGTAAAGTCGGCGCCTTCAGGAAGAAACTTCAGGTAACAAACATGATGCGGTGGTTACGGCAATCTCTCTCGATTCTGCTGGTAGTGGTGTTCACCAGCCCGTTAATCAGCGCCCAGGCTGACACCTCGCCGATTGGCATCGCCCTTGACCAGCGGGTGATCGACCTCACCAACACCCTCGACACCAGCACCACCACTCGTCTGAAAGAGCAGCTCGCCGCCCTCGAACAACGCAAAGGCGCCCAGGTGGCCGTGTTGCTGGTGCCCTCAACTGGCGAGGCGAGCATCGAGGATTACGCCAACCAACTGTTCCGCGCCTGGAAACTGGGGCGCAAGGACGTCAACGACGGCATCCTGCTGGTGGTGGCCAAGGCTGATCGCAAGGTGCGTATCGAAGTGGGCTACGGCCTGGAAGGCACCGTCACCGACCTGTTGGCCCACCGCATCATTGAGGAGCACATTACGCCGGCGTTTCGTCGGGGCGACTACGCGGGCGGCATCAGCCAAGGCGTGGATGATCTGGTCGTGCTGGTGGACGGCGGAGAGTTGCCTCAGGTGACAGGCCCCGGCGTTGCGCCCGAGGCCATCGCGGTGTTGCTCGCGTTTATCGTTGGTGCGATTGGCGGCGTGCTGATGGCCGCGCGAAAGCTGGGTTGGCGCGGGGCGTTAATCGCCACGGCCGCCGTCACTGTGTTGCTGGTGGTGTTCGCCGGTGGCCGGGAATGGCCGGTGTATCTGCTGGTATTGCCGCTGAGCATCCTGATTGGCGGCGCCACCTTCGGCGCATTGTGGCTGGCGCGCACGGCGTTCTACTGCGTGATGGGGGTGCTGGCCTATGTCGTCGGTGTGGTGATAGCCAACCGGTTTGTAGAGGTCAGTTATGTCCATTGGCTGGTGTGGCCGTTTGGCGGGGCGTTAGTGCTGGGCTTATACCTTGGGTTGTACTTCGTCATCAAAGCATCCTGGAAAAAGAGCCCGCGCTTTTTCCTCCTGCGTGCGTTGGCGGTCACGGCTGTCTACGTTGCCGCAGGGATGCTGCTGGGGCACGGTTACCAGGGCTGGATCGTGGCGATCCCCGTGGCCTCCTTCGTGGCGTTTATTGTGTTTGTGCAGAGCATTGCCAGTTCCGGGTCGGGTTCGAGTCGGAGTTCCGGTTCAAGCTCCAGCTCTAGTGGCTCCAGCTCTAGCTCCAGCTCCAGTGGCTCCAGCTCCAGCAATTCCTCCGGGGGCGGCGGTTCCAGTGGCGGCGGCGGGGCTTCGGGGAGTTGGTAAGCCTGACGAGGCCCTGACCGTTACAGCTGTTTAGAGAGAAAAACGCGGCTGCTGCCTTGGGGCGCGCAGGGTATTTCCCCAAACCGCACCCATCCATTTTTCTCGTAAAACCCCGGCGCCTGAAAGCTGATGGTGTACAGCACCGCATTCAGGCAGCCCCGACGCCGAGCTTCGTCTTCAAAAGCTTTCAGCAACTGGCTGCCGAGGCCCGTGCCACGCAGGGAGTCGGGCAGGTGAAACAGGTCAAGGAAGGCCATGCCGAACGCTGTTCTACCCGTAATGCCTCCCAAGACTTCCTGGGTGTGCGGGTCTCTGATCAACACCGTCAAAGGGCGCCGGTCATGGTAACCGGCGGCCTGTTCGTTGAAGGCGGCCAGGCCGCTACTCAGGATGCGCTCGGCGTCGGGGTTGGGTTGGTCGCTGATTTCAATCTGAGCATGCTGCATCGCGATGGCGTCCGTGTTGTGCCTAACCTTGGCGCTGGCCCGTGGTTCAGTGGGGCGAGGCGTCTGATGAGTGTTCGGGTGATGCTTGTCCTGTTTTGTTTCCAGAGGGCGTTGCAGCGTCTGTTGCCGGCGCCGACTTCCTGGGTGTGCGAATCGCGTTGCTGCTTTGAGTGAGCACACAGTAGTCGGAATGTTCCGGCCACTCCTTGAGCGTTTTGTTGATCAGGCGGGTTGGGCACAAAAGCAGCACATCGCCGAAGGAAAACAGTGGGAATGCCGATACCACCGGTTGTCCACGCAAGGTCTCGACATTGCCCCACACTGCGCTTTCGAAGTCTTCCTTGGCGTAGGTTTTCGTCAGCAGGAACCTGGCCTCGACCACGGTGTGCGCGTCCATGACACGTGCTGCCGCGTAAACGATTGTCGCAGGGCTCCCCGGCGAAATACCAATCACCATGCTCCCGGTAATGAGCACTGCCAGCAGGCACAGGCCCAGGCGCTTGAACAGGTCAGCCTTGCTGACATAGAACACCACCACGGGCGTTAGCGTGACGCTGGCGGCGAACATCGAGATGAACATCAACTGCCTGACGGCTTCAGGCGTGTCCTCGCCCGTATAGGCTTTCAGTACAAGGCTGGCAGGAAACACCGCGGAAATCACTGTACTGACCAGCAACAATGCCACCATCAACATGAACCAGCAGCGTAGGGACCAGCTATTGGCATTGCTGGGGCTCGCCATGGTTGCGCATGTGTCGACCGCGACCCTGAATGTCTTGGTTGCCAGCAGGGTGCCTAGTGACACAACGAGCCAGAGCAGTGTCCAGCCGAGTTTTTCCCCGTCACTCAATGCAGGTCCTTCAAAGATCTGCCACAGCAATAGCAGGATGCCTGTCAGCACAGGCAGCAGAAGCAGACCCACCAACCGGTTCTGCAGAGAGGTGATGTCATTGAACAAGGACACCGTGAGCCCGAACAGTACTGTGGTTGAGAGCAGAATCAGCAGATATACGCCAAGCATGCCGATCACTGTTGCCAACCAGGGGATCAGCGCGGACTTTGCCTCAATCGCGGCAGCCATCACATCCGGCCGGCCAATCGCAGTGGCATAGGTCGACAGCGTATAAAACCCCAGCAAGGTGCCCATCCCGGCGAAAATAACGCTAAGGGGCGCCCAGTAGGTCAGGACCCGTTTGAGGTTTTTTTTCAGGGCTTGTTGAAAGGTCAGCGGTCTTGCGTGAATCACGTCGTGGTTCCTTCACGGGTGGTCGATGAGCAGGATTCAAGGATGGCTGAGGCGCATCACCATCTCATGCCACGCCATCCCGCCGTGATCCGAAGGCGAAGGCCGAACATAGGTGTAACCCAGCCGCGCGTACAACGGCACATGCCGCTCCTTGCACATCAGGTGAATGGTTCGTTTGCCTAGCGTCTCCATGCGCTGCACAAACTCGCTCATCAACACCGTGGAATAGCCGTTGCCCTGATGCGCTGGGTCGACCACCACCGACATGATCACCACATTCGGCGCCTCGGGTGCATGCCCCACCAACTCCTTGAATGCCTCGTCCGACATCACCACTTCATGGGCGCAGCCACTGTTGATAAATCCCACCACCTCGCCATCGGCTTCAAGAATCAGGAAGCCTTGCGGGTACAACGCAATGCGCGTGGCGATCTTCTCCAGGGTCGCGGCTTCGTCGCCTTCGTAGGCAGTGATTTCTATCTCAAAGCAACGGGCAGCGTCGGCGGGGAGGGCGTTGCGCAGGGTGAGGGCGGGCATGCAGGTTCCTGGAGCATTGATTGAAAGGGCACATGATAGATACAAACCCGCCACGTGGCACAGTCTACGGTGTATGTCGCGACATTCTGACTGTTGCACTGCCCCCAGCATCGCGCCACTCGATCGCGCTAATATAAAAAACACGTCTGGCTCCAAGGTATCGATCAGGCCTTGAAGTCACCAACACGCATAAAGGAAGGACCCTGTGCTGGAAATAAAACGCGCCACCCCCGAAGACGCCAACGCCGCTTTTGACATCCGCCGCGAAGCCATCCGCAGCCAATGCATCGGTGCCTACACCGCTGAGCAAATGGCGCTCTGGACTCGCGGCAGTGCCGACGATGGTTACAGCACGTTGATGGAAAAACCGTTTTACCTCGGCTGGGTAAACGATGAACCGGTCGCCACCGGCATGCTCGACCTCGACAACAATGAAGTGGGCGCGTTGTTTGTACTACCGCAGTTCACCGGGCGTGGGTACGGCAAGGCGATGCTGGATCATCTTGAGGCGCTTGCGCGGGAACTGGAGTTAGCAGAGGTGGTGCTGGATGCGACGTTGAATGCGGCGAGTTTCTATCGGGCATGCGGCTATGTGGGGGAGCAGCCGGCGATCTACCACTCGCCGTCGGGGCTGGAGTTGGCGTGTATACCGATGATTAAGCGGATTGAATGAGCAGCGCTGCCCAATGAGGGGCTTACTGGCGATAGCGGTGGTTCAGGCAACAAAGCTCTCGACGCCGTCCTTGCCCCTCATCAGGTACGGAAAGCCGCGCGCAGCCGCTCTATAACCGCGTCAACCGAATCCCCATGAACCTGCGGCGGCACCCGACTTTCCCCAAATTCGCGCCACACAAACAGCGTCAACTCGGCGCCGTCGGTCTGCGCCTGCGCATGGCCGGGCGCGGCAAAGCTATGCAGCAATCGATAACGCTCATCCCGCCAGAACGCATCTTCCACCCAGTCATACACCGGGATGAAATGAAAATGCAGCGGGAACCCAGGCATATGCCCGTAGCGGCTGATGTACAGCCACTTGGGTTCGAGTTGGGCCTCCATGACCCGCTGGGTCCTGGCCAGTAACCCACCCAGTTCGGCCAGTGCGGCTTCCGGCATGTCGGCCAGGGAATGAATACGCGCCTTGGCACCCAGCATCAGGTAGCCCGGCAGTTTTGACGCCAGGTGATGGTTGAGCTGCCAGTGCTCGGTCTCAAGCAGGATGTAAGCAGGGTCGATCTGCATCAGCGCGCATCCACGGGAACAAGACCGGCAGGATAACAAGCGTCGCCACCTGTATCCCACAAAAGCATGGGATCTGTGTCTGTCGCCTACCGTTGCAGGCCGATAGCCTTCCTCCACCACAACTCACGACTGAGCCCCCCATGAACCTCACCGCTGTCCCCTTTGGCACCACCGACTGGTCCGCCATCGACCCCGTCGTTTACCCCGGCGTTACCGGCCATGCGCTGTGGCGCACCTGCCATTTCGGAAACACTCGTGTACGCATGGTGGAGTACACCCCCGGCTACCTGGCCGATCACTGGTGCAAACGCGGGCATGTGTTGTTGTGCCTGGAAGGCGAGTTGGACACGGAGTTGGAAGACGGCCGTCAGTTCACGCTGACGGCCGGGATGAGTTACCAGGTAGGTAATGACATGGAAGCGCATCGCTCATCGACGAGCGTTGGGGCGAAGCTGTTTATCGTGGATTGATGCAGCACGGTCAGTGCATCTTGCTGTGGTCCATATGGCTATGGTCCACACCATCCAAACCACGTGCTGGCGCGGTCACTTCGACGGTCTGCTGTTCACCCTTGGCGTTTTCCACCGTCAGGGTCAGCGGTACTTGGTCGCCTTCCTTGATCTGCCCGGTCAGGCCCATCAGCATCACGTGGTAGCCATTCGGGTCGAGTGTGACGGCCTTGCCTGCGGGCAAGGCCACTGCGTCTACCGGGCCCATGCGCATGACGTCGTCTTTCATGCTCATTTCATGGATCTGCACGTCCTTTGCCACCGGCGATGCCACACGCAGTAACTTGCTGTCGCTGTCGGCCGTGACGGTCATGAACGCGCCGCTGGACGGCTGGCCCTGCACCGTGGCGCGCACCCAGGCGTCGGTCACTTGCACCTGGGCGCTGGCGTGGGCGGCGAAACCCAAGAGGGCGAGGCCGAAGGTGAAGCGCTTGAGGTGTTGAACGGCAGTCATTAGCAGACCTCCATGACGGTGAGCAGGTCTTCTGCGCACTCTTTTGCGGTAAGGGATGCTTGCAGGCCCAGGCGCAGGTTGCCGCGCGTGTCGAAGACGAAACTGGTGGCCGTGTGGGACAGCGTGTAGGTGTCGCCGGCGGGGATCTTTTCATAAAAGATCCCGAACTCCTTGGCGGCCACGGCGATTTCTTCGGGGGTGCCGTACAGCGCTTCGAAGCTCGGATCGAAGGCCTTGACGTACTTGTCGAGAATCTCCGGTGTGTCGCGTTCCGGGTCGAGGGTGATAAAGATCACCTGCATGATCTCGCCGTCGCGGCCCATCAGCTTCTTGGCTTGGGCGGCGCGGGCGAGGGTGGTCGGGCACACGGCCGGGCACTGGGTGAAGCCGAAGAACACCACCGGCATCAGGCCACGGTAGGAGCTGAGGGTGACGGTGTCGCCCTCGGTGTTCTTGAGCTTGAAGGTGCGGCCCATGATCTTGTCGCTCAAGTCCTTGCCGTACTTGAAGTTCAACCTGGGGCTGTTGTCACAACCGGTCAGCAGGCCCAGACCCAGCAGGCCCATGCCGGTCAGGACCTTGCGGCGGGTGAATAACGTACTCATCAACTGTGCATCCTGTGAAACGCCTGCATTGCTCTGGATCTACACATCAGGCTTTGAAAAGGAGTAAACGAGGAGGGCGCCAAGTCTACCAACCCTGGCGATGGCACGTAATCTGCGACGTTCTGCCACAGGGGGCCGCCGTATTTCATCCCTTTGCGGCTTCGGTGGTAGAGTCGCCGCCATGAAATCGAGCCACCCCGACCGTTCGCCAATCGTCTGGACCCTGTACTTCTGCGTACTGATGAACCTGTTCGTGTGCGGTTTGGGCCATGGCCAGATGATGGGCCAGGAGCTCAATGGGATCGGCGGCGCGTTCTGTTCGGTGGACGGTAAGCAGGCGCCACTTTCCGACAAAGGGTTGGGCAGCCCGTCTTCCAGCAACATCTCGAACTACTTTGCCTGCCCGGTGTGCGCCTCGCTGACGGTCGCCCTGGTGTTCCTGATTGGACTGGCGTGGCTGTTGGGCCTCGAACAAACCCCGCGCCCGGCCCGTGAACAACGCAACAAGGCGCCGCCGCGCCATGCCTGGCCCTCGGCCAATCCCCGCGCTTCCCCCGCATTCTGACGTGTGCCTTGGGCTTCCTGTGACCAGGAGGCGTTCTATCGTCACGACTGTGAGTGCATTTCATGAACCAACAATTGCCTGCAGGCGCCAGTCGCCTGGTCAGCAAGGTGTCCCGTCGCCTGCGCGCGGAACCGGCGCGGGCTGAATACCCGAGTAACTCCCGCTGCTTCGTGCACTTGGATGCACGCCTTTTGCCCTACTGGCACACCCTGTTCGATATCTGCCCAGCCCTGCTCAAGCTCGACCCGCCCGAGGGCTTGAACCTGTTCCGCAGCTTTATGACCTGGGCCTATCGCAACCAGCCCGCGCAGGATTGGACCTACCACCTGAATGTGTGCCGCTGGTTGCTGAGCTCGACGTATCGCCAGCACATCGACGATGAGCCCATCGAAGCGTTCATGGCGGCCGCCGCAGCGTGTTGGGTCAACACCGATACCAGCCACGCGCAGGGGGTAGTCCTGGCCTGGCAATCGATGACGGTGTTCGATTGCAAGCAAGCGATGTTCGCCGACGCTGCACCCTCAGCCTTGCCACCCTCGCCATGGGATTTCGCCTGGTGCCCGTTGAATGCCCAAGGACGCTTCAACGACTGGTTGCCTGTGCCTTGATCGGTATCAAGGCGCGTGCGTATTGCGTTGGCACCAAATGGTGCAGCACATCGCAGCGTCGGTGGCGTGGCCCTGAACAGCGCGCGCTGACTGACAGGCTGCGCTGCCGATTACGGTTGAGCTGTCAGCTGCCGGTGCGCGGTTTTTGCTGACGGTCTTTGTCTCTATCGTCGCGGTCATCAGGCTTGGGAGTTTTGTCCGGCTGTTTGACGGTGTCCTGGCTTTTTTTGCCGCTGTCGGCCGGGCTGCTCGGGTACGTGCCGGGTGGCAGCGCGGAGCCTGAAGCCCCGTCGCCTGCAACAACATTGGCTGCAGGTGTCGGGTTGTCGCCGAAAGCGGCGAGGGCGGGTTGGCCTGAAAGAGCCGTCAGGCAGAGTGCAAGCACGATCCTTTGTCTATTCGTCATGATTCAATCCTCTTGATTCATCGAACACACCCGTGGACTTGTCCACGGGTCGACGGGTGCGTCACGCAGCCATTGGCTTGTCCGCCATCGCCTTCTTATGCGCGGCCTTCATGGCTTGCATTTGTTCACCCAGTTCTTCCAGTAGAGCTTTGCCCAGCAGTTTCTTCGCTTGAGGAAACATCTCGGTTTCCTCTTCTTCAATGTGGTGTTCCAGCAGTTCCTTGACCACCTTCACCCGACCGGAAAACTCGGTGGTGGACGGCTCCGTCTGCTTCAGGTCAGGCAGCACCAGCGAGTCGACGGTGCGATGCTCTTCCTTGGCTTCGTGGTACATGATGTCCTGCTCCTTGCCGCCGGCTTTACGGAACGCCGGGTACAGAATCTCTTCTTCAAGCTTGGTGTGCAGGCTGATTTCCATTTCGAGTTTAGCCAGCAACTCGGTGCGCTTTTTAACCCCGCGTTCGGTGGATTCGCTCAGTTGGGTCAACAATGCTTTAACACGTTCATGGTCGGCTTTGAGCAGGTCGATGGCATTCATGATGAAACCTCACAGTCAGGGTACGGGCGCGTCGAGGTGCGCGCGTTGTCTGGTAGGAAATTGCATAAGTCAGACCATCATGGATGATCGGTTAAACGTCATTCGAATCAATAAGTTGAGATTGATTTTAGAAAACCTGTGTCGTGCAGCTTGCATGGTCGGTCCCCAACCAGGTTGCATTAAACCCGCTTCTACCTGCGCACTGGACAGACGGAGGTGGCTCGGCATGTGCCGCAACCATTGGGCGAGAGCGCCCTGGCGTAATTTCGATGGAACCCTTGGGGGGAATGCTTGACCTAACCCTTAGACCTCAGGAGGTGAATCATGGAAATAAATTATGTCTGGATCGGTTTGGCGGTAATTCTGCTGCTCTTGGAATTGTGGGCAATTAACGTCGTATTGCGCAGTACCGGTGGCTGGGAGACCAAGGGGCTGTGGCTGGTGATCCTGATCTTTGTGCCGTTGCTGGGCCTGATTGCGTGGGCGATGTTCGGGCCCAAACGCGAGATGCCGGAACACCGCAAGAGCTGACGCCTAAGGCCGTTAGCAAACAGGCGCCCTATGGGCGCCTGTTTACGTTCAGGTGCCGGATATCAGCCAGCCAGCGCCTTGGCAATCGCCTCATTGAACGCCGGCAAATCGTCGGGTGTACGGGAGGTGATCAAGGTCCAGCCATTGGCGTTGCATTGCTTGACCTCGGCGTCGACCCAACCGGCAGCGCCGGCGTTTTCCAGGTCGATGCGGACGCTTTTGTAGGAGGTCAACGTCTTGCCTTTGATCACGCCCGCGTCGATCAGGGTCCACGGCCCATGACAGATGGCCGCAATGGTTTTGCCGTCGGCGGCGAAGTCCTTGATCAAGCGCAGCGCCGCTGCGTCCTGGCGCAGGGTGTCGGCGTTCACGGTACCGCCGGGGATCACCAGCGCATCAAAATCGCTGCTCTGCACATCCGACAGTTGCACCTCGGATTCCACGGTCCTGTCCTTTTCGGTATCACCGACAAACGTTTGGGTGCTGCCGCCCTTGCTGGAAGCGTGGGTCACCGTCGCGCCAAAACCGCGCAGCGCTTCCAGGGGCTTGAGCAACTCGTCGCGCTCGATGCCGGTGTTGGAGGTGATGATGAGGATTTTCTTTCCGTTGAGTTGCGAGGTCATGGTCGAGTGTCTCCTGGGTGAAGGGGGTTAATGGTCGTGTCTGGCCTGTCGCTTCCTGGCCATTTCAGCTTCGCCGATACCTGACTGTTGAGGGCGCGCGTGGGCAAAAGGTTTAAATTTTTTTGCGCCGATTTCTACGCTGAAATTTCCTTGAACTATCGAAATACCCAGGGCTCTGCTTCACACAGGACGCGATTTTTTGTGCGCCCTTAATTGCTTGGAGAGATACCGTGGCCGCTCCCATAACTGCCGTTAAAACGCCTGACCGTATGAGCTCGCAAGAGGCGCGCAAAAGTGCAGACTCAGCCGCCACGGCTGATCGCAAGCGGGGTCAATAAGCATGGCGCGCGCGATTACCGCTGCTGAATTGGGGATCGAACTCAAGCCTGACGACGACAGCGGCTTGTTCAAGTGGTTTATCGCCAGTTTCCTGATGGGCAAGCGAATCCAGGCACCCATTGCCGCACAGGCGTACAGGGTGATTGTGGAGCAGCAGGGGCGCGACACTGCCCGCAAGTTGCAGCACTGTACGTCGCGAGAGTTGGTGGCAATGCTGGGGCGTGCCCATTACGTTCGCTACGACGAATCTACTGCGCAGCGGCTGCTGGACCTCAGCGCGAAGCTGAACGCCGATTACGGGGGAAAGATCACTCACGTACGTCGCGCCAGTGCAGACCGCAAGGCGTTTGAGAACCGCTTGGCCGAGTTCGATGGCGTAGGCCCCAAGACCATCGAGATTTTCATGCGCGATGCGGCGGCGGTGCTGTTTTGACGGGTTTGTTGTACGTCGGCTGTGCGGGCTGGAGCTTGCCGCGTGAGCACTGGCAGGCGTTCAGCGACGCGGGCACCCATTTGCAGCGCTACGCGTCGCGCTTTAACGCGGTGGAGATCAACAGCTCGTTCTATCGTCCACACCTGCCGAAAACGTACGCACGTTGGGGCCAATCCGTGCCGTCTGCGTTTCGTTTTTCGGTGAAAGTGCCCAAACGTATTACCCACGAGTTGGGCCTGCAGCGTTGTGAAGCTGCGCTGGATGAGTTTCTCGAACAGTGCGCGCCACTGCGTGAACACCTGGGCTGCCTGCTGGTGCAACTGCCTCCCTCATTGAGCTATGAGCCCTCCAGTGCCAGCGTCTTTTTCATGGCTGTTCGCCGATGTTTTGCCGGCAATGTGGTGCTTGAGCCGCGCCACGCCAGTTGGCTGGCAGCTGAGGCGATGTTGCAGGATTTGCACATAGGACGGGTGGCAGTCGACCCACCCGTGATCGACGCCACGCCCACCTGCGCGGGATGGCAAGGCGTGCGCTATTGGCGCCTGCACGGATCACCGCGCATCTATCACAGCGCCTATGGCCCGGAGCGTGTACTCGGGTTCGCAAGGCACCTGAGCCGGTCGGCTGCAGATGGCATTCCTACCTGGTGCATTTTCGACAACATCGCCAGCGGCCATGCGGTGGCTGATGCCTTGTACCTACTCGACCTCAACCCGCAACACTTCCAACCCTAGCTGCTCGTACGCCTCCACACTCGGCACATGCCACTCGGTAATCAACGTATGAATCCGGCTGCACGGCGCCACCACAAACGGCTCCACCGCGCCGAGTTTGTCCGCCATGGTCACCGCGACCACCTGGGAGGCGCTGTCGAGCAAGGCTTGCTTGACCGCGACTTCATCAAAGTGCAGCGAGCTGATGCCTACTTGCGGATGCAATGCGCACACGCCGGTAAACAACAGGTCGGCCTTGATGCTTTGGATCAGGCGTACGGCTTCGTGGCCGCCGGTGGACAGCGTGGCCGGGTTGAGTTGGCCGCCGGCCAGAATCACGGTCACATTGGGATGGTCGGCCAAGGCAATGGCGATCATCGGTGAGGTTGTGACCACCGTCAGCCGGATTGCGCGCGGCAATGACTGGGCGATCTGCAGCGTGGTCGAGCCGGAATCGAACAGCACAATCTGGCCGTCTTCCACCCTCTGTGCGGCCAACTGCGCGAGTTGGCGTTTGGCGTCATTGGTCTCGCCGACCCGGGTGAAAAAATCTTTGCCTGTGTCCTTGGGCCGAGGCAGGGCGCCGCCGTGTACGCGCTGCAACAGGCCGGCGGCGGCGAGTTCGCCGAGGTCACGACGGATGGTGTCCTGAGACACCGCAAAGTGTTCCACCAGTTCCGAGGCGGTGACTTTGCCGTCGCGCTCCAGCAGCAACAGAATCTTCTGTTTGCGGAGGGAAGGCAGGTCGATGGCTTGATGATTGCTGTGCATGTTTTTGCGCTTTTTTGCGGGTTTGTGCGAGATTAGTCGCCCGTAGATATAAACGCAATCACTGGTTGAGCGACCGTGGTGCGGCTACTCTCTGCGCTCAGTTCAGGGAGAGGTGACCTAGATGTCGTTGATCACAACCATCGAAGATTTACGCAAGCTGGCGCAAAAACGTGTCCCAAGGATGTTCTACGATTATGCCGATTCCGGCTCCTGGACTGAGAGCACCTACCGGGCGAATGAAAGCGATTTTGCCCGGATCAAATTCCGCCAGCGGGTGGCGCGCAACATTGATGAGCGCTCGATCCGCACCGCTATGATCGGCCAGGACATGGCCATGCCCGTGGCCCTGGCTCCCACCGGCCTTGCGGGTATGCAGCATGCCGATGGCGAGATTCTCACCGCCCGCGCTGCCGCCAGGTTCGGCCTGCGCTACACCTTGTCGACCATGAGCATCTGCTCCCTTGAAGACATCGCTGAACAGGTGGGCCAGCCGTTCTGGTTCCAGCTGTATGTGATGCGTGATCGTGGCTTCGTCGAGCAACTGATCGAACGCGCCAAGGCCGCTGGCGTAGATGCGCTGGTGCTGACCCTGGACTTGCAGATCCTGGGGCAACGGCACAAGGACCTGATCAACGGCCTGTCTGCGCCGCCCAAACTGACCCTGCCGAATATCCTCAATATGGCGACCAAACCGCGTTGGGTGATGGGCATGCTCGGCACCCAACGGCGCGGTTTCGGCAATATCGTTGGGCATGTGAAGGGTGTGGCGGACATGAGTTCGCTGTCGTCCTGGACCGCCCAGCAATTCGACCCGCGACTGAGCTGGGACGATGTGGCGTGGATCAAGAAATGCTGGGGCGGCAAGTTGATCATCAAGGGCATCCTCGATGTCGAAGACGCACGCCTGGCGGCTGATTCCGGTGCGGATGCCTTGGTGGTGAGTAACCACGGTGGCCGTCAGTTGGACGGCGCGCCGTCGAGCATCAGCCAGTTGCCGGCGATTGTCGATGCGGTAGGCGAGCGTATAGAGGTGTGGCTCGATGGCGGTATTCGTTCCGGCCAGGACGTACTCAAGGCGATGGCGCTCGGCGCTAAAGGCACCATGATCGGTCGTGCGCATTTGTATGGTTTGGGTGCGATGGGTGAGGCGGGCGTGACCAAGGCATTTGACATCATCGCCCGTGAATTGGACGTGTCGATGGCGCTGTGTGGCTATAACGATATACGCGATGTGAACCGTGAGATTTTGCTGCCGGGGACCTTTCCCGAAAGCATTGTTTGAGCAAAAAAATCGTAAAAATACGAAAAGAGTTGTCCACGAAAACCGTGGGTATCTCTGTGGATAACTTTGCAAGACCCCGGCGGGTATGGCGATTTAGGCCGCGGTCAATATTTGATCAACTTTCAGCGAGGCCCAGTATGGGCAGGGTTTGCGCTTGACAGCCAAGCGCGAACCCAGTGTCGAAAAGCTGTTTTATGACTCGCCCTTGCGCTCCGCGGAGTGCGTGACAGCGTGTGCGGGCATCTTGGTCTGCATCAAGTTGTCGAGAGCCTGGCGATAACTGCGACCGGCCAGACTCATGCTGTTGTTATGGCTGGCGCCGGGCACCAGCAACAGCCGCTTGGGTTCCTGGGCAGCTTCAAACAATTGTTGGCTGAAGCGCGGCGGCACGTAGCGGTCGTCGAGGCCATGCACCACCAGCAACGGCATATGGATGTCGGCAATCTTGTCGATAGAATCAAACTTTTGCGACAGCAACCAGCGCACCGGCAACGACGTGTTGGCCACCGCCGTCGCCACGTCTGCCAGGGAGGTAAAGGTGGATTCGATCACCAGGCCGCGCACCGGTCGAGGCGTTTGCTTGCCCAGTTCGGCAGCCAGGTCGATGGCGACCGCGCCACCGAGGGAATGCCCGTAGATCAGGCGCTTGCTCGGGTCTGGTTGCAGCACTTGGAAACGTTCCCAGGCGATACGCGCATCTTCGTACACGGTGGTTTCCGACGGCAGCTCGCCGCGGCTTTGGCCAAACCCGCGATAGTCGATGGCCAGAACCGAATAGCCGAGGGCATGCAATTGCTCGATGCGGAACAATTGCCCGGTGAGGTTCCAGCGTACCCCATGCAGATAGAGGATCGCTGGCGCGTCCTTTTTGTCCGCCGGGTACCACCAACCATGAATGTTCTGCCCCGACTTAAAACTGGCGGGCTTGAGTTCAAATTCCTGCACCGCCTTGGGCAAGCCGCTGTACCAACTGGCGGTGCCCGGTTCGATGCGAAACACCAGTTCGCGCTCCTTGTGTTGCAGCACGCTGCACCCCACCGGCAGGCCGACGATCAACAACGCCATGCACAGCAGGGGCAACCAGCGCAGGCTCAGGCGCGATAGAAAACGAGAGGGCATGAAGATTCCTGAACAAAGGTGAAGCTGGGGTTTTACCAGATGGCCTACACAGGCAGGTATAAATTCGACGGCCGCCCACGGCGATTGCTTGCAAAGTGTTACAGCGTTGAACAACCCGTACACCGGTTGTTAGGGTAGGCGGCCGAACAGGAGAGCAAGCACATGGATTTCACAGGTAAAACCGCCATCGTCACCGGCGGTGCGCGTGGGTTGGGACTCAGTTATGCACGGGCACTGGCCCTGGGCGGTGCCCGGGTGGTGATCAGCGATATCGGCGCCGACAAGGTGGGCGCCGGCAACGATGCCTCGGTGGTCCAGGCGGCGGCAGAAGCCTTGCAGGCCGAAGGGCTCGCGGTGATCGGACATGGCGGTGACTTGTCCACCAACGAGGGCTGTCAGCAACTGGTTGCGTACGCCATCGAGGCATTCGGTCAACTCGATATCCTTATTCACAACGCCGGTTGGGTGGGTTACCAGAACATCCAGGACCTGGATGCCGCGTTCCTGCAGCGGGCCATGGACATCAACCTCTACGCGCCACTTTGGCTGTGCAAGCACGCGTGGCCGCACCTTCTGCGCTCAACCGCGCCACGGATTATCCTCACCACGTCCGACCGCGCCATGTACGCACAATACGAGCAGACCGGCCTGGTGGCCTACAGCGCTGGCAAGATGGCGCAACTGGGGATCATGAACGCGCTGAGCCATGAGGGCGCCGAGGCCGGCATCCGGGTCAATGCGATCTCGCCGGTGGCCAAGACACGGATGTGGGGCGTGACCGATGAACCTGACGAACTCAAGCCGGATTGGGTAACCCCGGGGGTATTGTTTCTCGCCTCCACGCTGTGCGAGGACACGGGCTACATCCTGCGGGCCAGCAACGGTCAATTCACCGCAACGCGCTTCACTGAGAATCCCGGGGTGGACTACCCGCGCAACCTGGCGCGGATCAACGCCGGCAGTGCTGAAGAAGTCGCGGCCGCGTGGCCTCGCATCAAACAAGCGTGAACCCCCGATTACTCCTTGGAACAAAGAGCCCGACCATGGACAACAGCCCCGTTCGCATCACCGCCGAAGAGACCCTCTCGGACAACTGGTACCTGCTGAAAAAATACAGCTTCGACCTGCGTCGTCGCGACGGCAGTTGGCAAGCTCAGACCCGCGAGGTGTACGACCGAGGCAATGGCGCGACCATCCTGCTGTACAACCGCGCGCAACGCACCGTGTTGCTGATTCGCCAGTTCCGCATGCCCACCTTCGTCAATGACTACCACGGTTACCTGATCGAAGCGGCGGCGGGCTTGCTGGACAATGCCAGCCCCGAGGAGCGCATTCGCCTGGAAGCCGAGGAAGAGACCGGTTATCGCGTGGGGCAGGTTGAGAAGGTCTACGCGGCGTTCATGAGCCCAGGCTCGGTCACTGAGCGGATTCACTTTTTTATCGGCGAATACCAGCCGGGGGATCGGGTCAGTGGTGGCGGTGGCCTGGAAGAGGAGGGCGAGGACATCGAGGTGCTGGAACTGGGCTTCGAGCAGGCCCTGGCGATGGTGCAGAGCGGCGAGATCGCCGACGGCAAGACCATCATGCTGCTGCAGCACCTGGAGTTGCGTATGTTGAAAGAAGGCTGGTGACTTAAACAGCACGTACATTCAATTTTCCCACCCCCCATCCGCGGCAAACTCCCCTCATCGCTGACATTTCAAGGCAGAGGGGCACACCATGGACCCAGCACCACAGACGGGACCCGACGAAGTCGTCACCCTGGTCGTCAAACACTTGATCAAGCAAGGCCAGGAAGCCAACTACGAAGCATGGCTGCGCCGCATCGTGCGCATCGCCGGCGAGCGCCCAGGGCACTTGGGTGTCGACGTGGTGCGCAGCAAACAGAACAACCTGGCGCTATTCACTTGCGTATTGCGCTACCGCTCCACCGACGACCTGGAAACCTGGCTCGACTCCCCCGAGCGTAAAACCCTGATTGTCGAAGCCTCGCCGATGCTGGCCGATGGCGACAAGACCGAGATCGGTGCGGTCAACGAATTCTGGTTCGCGCCCCTGGCCGACAGCGCCGCCAAGCCGCCGCGCTGGAAACAGGCGGTCGTCAGCCTGTTTGTGATTTTGCCGCAGACCTTGCTGTTGCCGTTTATCTGGGGGCCCATCCTGCGTCTGCACCCGTTCCTGTCCAACTACGTGGTCTCCACCTTCCTGGTCACCCTGACCATCGTGCTGCTGGTGGTGTACCTGCTGATGCCGGCGGCTACCCGCCTGTTCGCACCCTGGCTTGAAGCCTCTGTAAAGGAAACCCTATGAACGCCGATCTGATTCTGTTCAATGGCCAGTTCCACACCGTGGACCGTGAAAACCCGCGCGCAACCGCCGTCGCCATCAGCCAGGGCCGCTTTGTCGCCGTCGGCACCGATGGCGAGGCCATGGCCCTGCGTGGCAGCGGCACCCAGGTCATCGACCTCAAGGGCCGCACCGTGATTCCCGGCCTCAATGACTCCCACCTGCACCTGATCCGTGGCGGGCTGAACTACAACCTCGAACTACGCTGGGAAGGCGTGCCGTCCCTGGCCGATGCACTGCGCATGCTCAAGGACCAGGCCGACCGCACGCCCACGCCGCAATGGGTGCGCGTGGTGGGCGGCTGGAACGAATTCCAGTTCGCCGAAAAACGCATGCCGACCCTGGAAGAGCTCAACCAGGCCGCGCCGGACACGCCGGTGTTTGTGCTGCACCTGTATGACCGCGCCTTGCTCAACCGCGCCGCCCTGCGCGTGGCCGGCTACACCAAAGACACGCCGAACCCGCCGGGCGGCGAGATCGTGCGCGACAGCAACGGCAACCCCACCGGCATGCTGGTGGCGCGGCCCAACGCGATGATTCTGTATTCGACCCTGGCCAAGGGCCCGAAACTGCCGCTGGAATACCAGGTCAACTCCACGCGCCAGTTCATGCGTGAACTCAATCGCCTGGGCCTCACCAGCGCCATCGACGCTGGCGGCGGTTTCCAGAACTACCCCGATGACTACGCGGTGATCGAGCAACTGGCCAAGGACGAACAGCTGACGGTGCGCATCGCCTACAACCTGTTCACCCAGAAGCCCAAGGAAGAACTCAGCGACTTCAAGAACTGGACCGGCAGCGTCACCCTGCATCAGGGCGATGACTACCTGCGCCATAACGGCGCCGGCGAGATGCTGGTGTTCTCGGCGGCGGACTTTGAAGACTTCCTGGAGCCGCGCCCGGATCTGCCCCTGACCATGGAGCAGGAGCTGGAACCGGTGGTGCGCCACCTGGTGGAACAACGCTGGCCGTTCCGCTTGCATGCCACCTATGACGAGTCCATCTCGCGCATGCTCGACGTGTTCGAAAAGGTCAACCGCGACATCCCGTTCAATGGGCTGCCGTGGTTTTTCGACCACGCCGAGACCATCACCCCGAAAAATATCGAGCGCGTTCGAGCCCTCGGCGGCGGCATTGCGATCCAGGACCGCATGGCGTTCCAGGGTGAGTATTTTGTCGAGCGCTACGGTGCCAAGGCTGCCGAAGCCACGCCGCCGATCAAGCGCATGCTCGCCGAAGGCGTGCCGGTAGGGGCGGGCACCGACGCCACACGGGTGTCGAGCTACAACCCTTGGACCTCGCTGTACTGGATGGTCAGCGGCCGTACCGTCGGCGGCCTGGAACTGCACGCCGAAGGTCTGCCGCGCCTCACCGCGCTGGAGCTGTTCACCCATGGCAGCGCCTGGTTCTCGTCCGAGCAGGGCAAGAAAGGCCAGATCAAGGTCGGCCAATTGGCGGACGTCGCCGCGCTGTCAGCGGACTTCTTCAGTGTCGATGAAGAAGCCATCAAGTGGATCGAGTCAGTGCTCACCGTGGTGGGCGGCAAGGTCGTGTACGGCGCCGGCGACTTCGAAGACTACGCACCGCCGCGCGTGCCGGTGCTGCCGGACTGGTCGCCGGTGGTCAAGGTGCCTGGTCACTGGCGTCCAAATTCGCCTTTGCAAGCTCAAGTACACCAATGCAGCGGCCCGTGCGGCGTGCATTCCCACAGCCATGAGAAAGCCCGTCTTTCCAGCGTGCCGGTCAGCGACTTCCAGGGTTTCTGGGGTGCGTTCGGCTGCTCGTGTTTTGCCTTTTAAACCCCCCAAGGAGTTAACCCATGACTTACAAGCGCTTGAACAAAGATGACGCCGTCGTACTGTTGGTCGACCACCAGACGGGCCTGATCTCCCTGGTACAGGATTTCTCCCCCAATGAATTCAAGAACAACGTACTGGCCCTGGCCGACGTGGCGAAGTTCTTCAACCTGCCGACCATCCTGACCACCAGTTTTGAAGGCGGTCCTAACGGCCCATTGGTGCCAGAACTCAAGGCACTGTTCCCGGACGCGCCGTACATCGCCCGTCCTGGCCAGATCAACGCGTGGGACAACGAAGATTTCGTCAAGGCGGTCAAGGCCACCGGCCGCAAGCAGATCATCATTGCCGGTGTAGTGACGGACGTGTGCGTAGCGTTCCCGACCCTGTGTGCCCTCGCTGAAGGCTTCGAAGTGTTCGTCGTCACCGATGCTTCCGGGACCTTCAATGAAACCGTGCAACAAGCCGCCTGGGCGCGCATGACCGCCGCCGGCGCCCAGCTGGTGAACTGGTTCTCCGTGGCCTGCGAGCTGCAAGTGGACTGGCGCAACGACATGGAAGGCCTGGCCAACCTGCTGTCGCCGCGCATCCCCAACTACCGCAACCTGATGAACAGCTACTCGGCGTTTACTGCCAAGTAACCGGTTTTCAAGCCTGTAGGTGATCAATGTGGGAGGGGGCTTGCCCCCGATAGCGGTGCCTCAGTCAAAGCTATTGAGACTGACACACCGCAATCGGGAGCAAGCCCCCTCCCACATTTGATTTGTGGTGTTGCGACCATCCAGTTATAAATCAGCCCATCGTCCACCGAGAAGCGACAATGAACCCCTTCGAAGACATGCGCCTGTTTTGCCAGGTCATGGAATCCGGCAGCTTCACCGCTGCCGCCGAACAATTGGGCCTGTCCAAGCAATTCGTCAGCCGCCGCCTGATCCAGCTGGAAGATCGCCTCGGCGTGCGCCTGCTCAACCGCTCGACGCGCCGGCTGGATGTCACGCCCCTGGGCCAGAGCTACTACGAATCCGCCTTGCGCCTGCTCGGTGAAGTCGAGCAAGTGGAGCAGGGCATCGCCGGCCAGAACAGCGAACCGCGCGGCACCATTCGCCTCAGTGCGCCGTTGTCGTTTGCCATGGCGCACCTGGGTTGCCTGTTACCGTTGTTTTTGCAGCGCCATCCCCAAGTGTCGGTGGAGGTCGACCTCAGCGATCGCCCCGTGGACCTGATCGGCGAAGGCTACGACCTGGTGTTGCGCATCGGCACCCTGGAAGACTCCACCCTGATCGCCCGCCGTATCGCCAGCATCCAGCGGGTGTATTGCGCCAGCCCCGACTACCTGGCTCTGCGCGGCACACCCTTGCAACCCGATGATCTGGCTCAACACGACTGCCTGCCTTACGGCCATGGCCGTCAAGTTCAATGGCGCTTCAAGGGCAAGGTGCAGGCGCTGAATGTCAGCGGTCGCATGCGCGTGAATAACGGTGAGCTGTTGCGTGACACCGCCATCGCCGGGCTGGGCGTCACTTACCTGCCGACCTTTATCGTTGGCGACGCGTTGAAGGACGGTCGCCTGATCACCATTCTCGACGACTTCGCCCCCGAAGCCCTGACCTTGTCGGCGGTCTATCCCCAACATCGGCAAAGCTCGCGGCCGGTGCAGGCGTTGGTAGAGTTCCTGCGCGAGCGCCTGGCTAGCGGCTGTTGAACAACTGGCGGATCAGGTTCGGGGTGCTGCCAGTCCAGCGCTTGAAAGAGCGTCGAAAGTTCGCCGCATCATTGAAGTTCAGGTACGCCGCCACTTCATCATTGCTGTAGCCCTTGACCTGGTACAGGTGCAGCGCCACTTGTTTGCGTACCCGGTCCACTTGCTGCTGAAAGCCAGTGTGGTGTTTGTGCAGTTTGCGCTTGAGGGTCGCCGGACTCATGGCGAAGGCCTGGGCCGCCTGTTCCAGGCTCGGCGGTTGGCGCACCTGCTCGCGCAAATAGTCGTAGAGGCAATCGAGAAAACTGCCGGCAAAGCCCAAATGTTCGATCTGTTCGCGAGCCTGCTGGCGCGCGACCTGGCCGGCGGTAGCCGAAGCCCCGGGCCAGGCGCGGGTGAGGTGTTCGCGGGGGATGCACATCATGTCCAGCGGGCGCTCGAAGCGCGTCTCTTCGCCCAGATGCACCCAATACTGCTCGACATAACGCGGCTCGGCATGGCTGAAACTGCACACCCACGGCAGACGCTCGCCGCTGAGCCATTGGCTCATGGCAACCAGCGACGTCATGCTCGCTTCCAGCAGAAACCGCCACTGCTCGCCAGCACCGCAACTGTCCAGCCAATACAGGTAGGCGTGGTGCTCATCCAGCTCCACTTGCAGGGTGACCAACGGGCTGAGCAGCACCTGTTGCTGAATAAGGATCTCCAGCGCCTGATGCAGATTCTGTGCATGGCCCAAGGCATGGCTGGCTGCGCCGTAATAGCCGGGCAGCAAGCGCTGGCCCAACAGAAAACTGCTGTCGTCGGCATCCAGCAGCTTTCGACTGTTACCGATCAGTGCCAGGAACTGCTGCGGGCTCAAGCGCGCCGTTCCGGCCAGGATGTCCTCATGGAACAGCCCGGTGCCGCGCAGCAAACGATGGCTGTCGATGTCACGGGACAGTGCCAGGTCAATCAGCGTGGCCGGTTGGTTGTGCCCTGGTATGAAGCGGCTGTCGGCCTCATACCAGTTGGTTTTCACCGCCATCTCAGGCGCTTTTCGCGAGAGGTTGCTTGGCCCTGGCCAACGCCAGGTTCAGGCGCTTGAGCAAGTCCTGGGGCGGCTCGTCCAGGGCCATTACTACCGCTGTGGTCGCCGCCAGTTGCAGGCGTTCGCCCTGTTGCCGGGTTTTGTGGGCCAGGCCATGTACCGCTTGCTGCAACTCCAGCGCGAGCTCTTTGGCCTGGCGCTCGCCGGTGTTGGGCAGCAGCACCACAAAGCGGTCACCGGCCAGTCGACAAAGCAAGTCCTGGCGGCGCAGATTGAGTAACAACAAATGGCTGAGGGCCTGGAGCACGGCGTCACCTTCGACATGCCCGTAGGCCTGGTTAATGGCGGCGAAGTTGTCCAGGTCCAGTGCCAGCAGTGACAGCGGTTGTTGCTGTTCGCGGCTGTCGTGCAGGCTGTCGGCCAATTGGCGCTTGAGGTAGTCGGCACCGGCCAGGGGCGTGAGTTTGTCGAACAGGCGGTGCTCGCGAAACAGCCGTTCGCGCTTTTCCATCTGCGCGCTGATCGCCAGTTGTTCGCGGTGCCAGTGGTAGATGCCGATGGTCAGCAGAATCATGCCCACCGGCATCGGCCCGGATTCCAGCCAGTGGTCCCAGGTGATGCTGTCAGGCAGGCGGATAAACTCATCGAGGCTGTCGATCCACCACGAAAAGAAGATGCACGACAGCCCCAGCGCCAGGTAATTGGTGACGCGCCCGGCGGGGCGGCTTTTAAGCACCAGGCCCAGCCACACCAGGGCGAGCAGGGCGGAACCGCCTTCGCCGAAAATATCCAGCCAGACCCACTCGCTGACGCTTTTCAACTCGCCGCAGGCCAGGTGCAGGATCAGCCCGGCGTTGGCGGCAATGAGCAAGAGCGCGAGTTTCCAGCGATGAGGTTTGAGCACGGAAAACATGGCCGCGGGTCCTTGGGCGAATGAGCGATGGGCGCCAGCACAGCAGATGGATGTGACGGTTGGATGACGGCGTGGGAGGGTCGAATCAGCTCAGCTCAAACACACTGGAGATCAAAAAATGTGGGAGGGGGCTTGCTCCCGATGGCGGTGTATCAGTCAACAGATAGGCCTGCTGACCCACCGCTATCGGGGGCAAGCCCCCTCCCACAGGGGATCTCCACAGGTCATATCAGCTCATTCCACGTCCGGGTTCGGGCAAAACCCCCGGTTTACGGGCCTCGCCGCCAACTCCTGTCACAGAACCGTCATCCCCCACCCCTAGCTTGCCCTCCCAGTTGCCGGGCCATTTGCCTGGCGCCAACGGATTCTTGGGGAGGATTTCATGTACAAGCGCACCGGGCTCGTCAGCTTCACGCTCACCGCCTTGGCCCTGGCGATTGCCAGCGAACGGTTGAGTGCCGCCGAAGCCACCACCACCGAGCATGTCGAAGTGGTCGGCCAGGCCGCTGCCATCGATCAAGCGCTTAAAGAGCAGCGCAGCTCTGACAGCATCAAAAGCGTGGTGCATGCCGACGGCGTGGCCCAGTTGCCGGATGAAAACGTCGCAGAAGCGGTGCAGCGTTTGCCCGGCATCAGCGTCGAGCGCGATCAGGGCGAAGGGCGATTTGTCAGCGTGCGTGGCCTCGGTCCGGACCTCAACAGCGTAACCATCAACGGCACCCTGGTGCCCGCCCCGGAAAGCGCGCGCCGCGCCGTGGCCCTCGATGTGCTGCCGTCAGAACTGGTGCAGTCGCTGTCGGTGATCAAGACCCTCACCCCGGACATGGACGCTAACTCCCTAGGTGGCACCGTCGACGTGCAGAGCCTGTCGGCCTTCGACCACAAAGGCCTGTTCTACACCGGCAGCACCGAAGCCAGTTACGACAAGAATACGAGTCAGACCAGCCCCAAATTCTCCGGCGCGGCGAGCAACCGCTTCAGCCTCGGCGACGGCATCGACAACTTTGGCGTAGCCGCAGCCCTAAGCTGGCAGAAGCGTGATTTTGGCTCGGACAACGTCGAAACCGGCGGTGCCTGGGACTTCACCGACGGCGCCAAACTCAATGAATTCGAACAGCGCGACTACGACATCAGCCGCGAACGCGCCGGCGGTGGACTGAACTTCGACTATAAGCCCGATGACCTCAGCAGCTACTACCTGCGCACCCTCTACAGCCGCTACAAAGACACCGAAACCCGCAACTCCACCAGCATTGAATTTGCCGACCCCCAAGCCGCTGGTGAACTGGGCGACGCTGAAGCCAAGCGCAAGCTGAAGAACCGTGAGGAAACCCAGGAAATCCAGTCCTACGTGTTCGGCGGTGAGCGCATGCTTGGCCTGTGGACCCTCAGCGGTCAGGCCGGCTACAGCCAATCGAGCGAAGACAGCCCGGCGCACATCGCCGGAGCCACCTTCGACGGCGGCGACTTTGCCAACAGCGGTTTCTACGACAAGGACAAGCCACGGCCAATCATCGGTGCCGGTTTCTACGACCCAAGCAACTTCACGCTCGACAAAGTTGATTGGGAAAAACAGAACACCAAGGACACCGAGAAAAACCTGCGCCTGGACCTGGCCCGCGACTACGACCTGAGCGGCTATGCGTCCCAGGTCAAATTCGGTGGCAAGGTGAGTCGCCGTAATAAGGACAATGACCTGGAGGCCTGGGTCTATAAGGACTTCGACACCCTTGGCTACACCGCCGACCAGCTCAACCTGACCCAGTTCCAGAAGGGCAGTGTCGACTATCGCTTGGGCAACTACGGGCCAGGCATCAGCGCCAGCGGCATCAAGCAACTGATCGGCAGCCTCAATGCGGCGGACTTTTATGACGAGACCGAGTCCCGGGTCAACGACTTCACCATTCGCGAAGACATCAACGCCGGCTACCTGATGAACACCATCGACATCGACGACTGGCGCTTTATCGCCGGCCTGCGCTACGAAGGCACCGAGTTCGAAGCCAAGGGTACCGGCGCCACCGATGGCGTGTTCACTGCCACCGAGACCAAGCGCCAGTATCACCACTGGCTGCCGGGCCTGCATGCGCGCTACCAGATCGACAAAAACACCCAGGTGCGCGCGGCCTGGACCAAGTCCGTGGTGCGCCCGACCTTCGGCCAACTGGCGCCGGGTTTTGTGATCGACGATGACGAAGCCACCTTTGGCAACCCGGACCTCAAGCCCCTGGAATCGAGCAACCTCGACCTTGGCATCGAGCACTTCATGGGCCGCGCCGGCACCGTCTCAGCGTTCGTGTTTTACAAAGACATCAAGAACTTCGTTTACAACACCGACGTGGCCGGCACCGGCGCCTGGACCAACTTCTCCGAGGCCCACACCTACGCCAACGGCGACAGCGCCAAGCTCTATGGCCTGGAACTGGCCTACTCGCAGAAATTCGACTGGCTGCCCGCGCCCTGGAACGGTCTGCTGATCGGCGCCAACAGCACCTTCAGCCGCTCCAGCGCGGATATCGAAGGCTTCGACGCCGCCAGCGGCACGAACCGCAAACGCAACATCAGCCTGCCGAACCAATCGGACACCGTCGGCAACCTGATGCTCGGTTGGGAAGACGACAAGCTCAGCCTGCGCCTGTCGGCCAACTACAAATCGGCCTACCTGTATGAACTGGCCTCGATCAACGACAAGGCCCACGACCTGCATGTGGACGCGCAGACCTTCGTCGATTTCAGCGCGCGCTACTCGCTGACCAAGAACCTGCAAGTCAGCTTCGAGGCCCAGAACCTCACCGATGAGTCGTACTTCGTCTACACCGGCCACCGCAGCTACAACGGCCAATACGAAGAGTACGGCCCGACCTACAAGCTCGGCCTGACCTTCACCCATTTCTAACTCACACCTCGATTCCAATGTAGGAGGGCGCTTGCTCCCGATAGCGGTGGTTCAGTGAATACATCTGCTGACTGACACACCCTCATCGGGAGCAAGACCCCTCCCACATGGGAACTCCATTGTTTTCGAAGGATTTGTTTGTACATGAGAATCTCCACGTTGTACTTGCTGATATCGGTGTTGACCTGCACTCATGCACTGGCTGCCGACCTGACCCTGACGCCTTGGGCGACATCCCTGAACGCCGAAGCAGTGGCTTTCCTCCCCAGCACCCCCGAGCGCCTGGCCGCCAGCACCCGCGACGGCCTGCAACTGCTCGACGCCAAAGGCACTGAACTGACCCGGTTCAAAGGCAACTTCAGCAGCCTCGACACCCGCACCGCAGGCGCCCAGGTACTGGTCGCCAGCCTCGACAATGATCGTCAACAAGCGCTGTTGATCACCCTCGACGCCGCCAGCAAAACCTGGGGCAAACCGCTGTACCTGCCGGCCCGCGATTACCCGGTGAACGGCCTGTGCCTGTACCGCGATTCAGCGGCCAACCTGTTTGTGTTTTTGGTGGGTGAGGAGGGCAAGGGCGAGCAATGGTTGGTGGGCAATGGCGCGACGCTGCTGACTGAACCCCAGCGTGTGCGCGGTTTGCCGCTGCCACCATCGGCGCAGTTCTGCCAGGTGGACGACGGGACGAATCAACTGATAGTCAATGAAGAAAATGTCGGCTGGTGGGCCTACCCGGCGCACCCGGAAGCGGACGTGAAACGCACCCCGGTGGCGGTGTTCGATAATCCCAAGCGTGAAGCCGGTGCCGTCGCCCTGGTGCCGGGTGGCGTGGTCGCGCTCGATCCAAAGACTGCGCAACTTCACCTGTTCCAAAGGACGGGCGAGCGCTGGGTGGAACAGCCGAGCCTGAGCTTGCCTGGCCTGAAAGAACCCGAGCAATTGAGCGTCAACGGCCAACAGCTGCTGGTACGCGACGACGACAGCGGCACGCTCTACCAGGGCAAGCTCAACTGGCAGGCCAAGCCTGTAGCGGCCGATCCTGTACTGCCGGAAGTCGCCGCCGTGCGCCAAACCGACCCAGTCGGCCGCCAGGGTGATGCGGCGGATGATCCGGCGATCTGGATTCACCCCGACACCCCGGCCAAAAGCCGCGTGCTTGGCACCAATAAAAAACAAGGCCTGTTGGCCTATGACCTTGACGGCAAGCTGTTGCAGGAATTGGCGGTCGGACGCCTGAACAACGTCGACGTCCGCCCCAACTTCAAGCTGGGCGCCCAGACCGTGGATCTGGCCGTCGCCAGCAATCGTGATCACAACAGCCTCAGCGTATTCAGCATCGACCGTCAGAGCGGCGAGTTGCGCGAAGCCGGTGAAGTGCCTACGCCGCTCAAGGAAATCTATGGCATCTGCCTGTATCAGCCCGCCAGCGGCGAGATCTATGCCATCGCCAACGGCAAGGACGGCACCTTCCTGCAATACCGCCTGAGCGCCCCGGATGGCCGTGTGCAAGGTGAGCTGGTGCGCCAGTTCAAGGTCGACAGCCAGCCTGAAGGCTGCGTGGCCGACGACCAGCGCCAGCGCTTGTTTATCGGCGAAGAAGACGTGGGGGTGTGGGCGGTGGACGCTCGTGCCGATCAACCGGCCACCCTCACTAGCGTGATCAAGGTCGGCCCGCAGTTGCACGCGGACGTCGAGGGCCTGGCGCTGTATCAGAGCGACAAACGCGACTATTTGGTGATCTCAAGCCAAGGCAACGACAGCTACCTGGTGGTGGATGCCGAGCCGCCGTTTGCGATTCACGGTGGGTTTCGCGTCGGCCTTAATGCCGCCGCCGGTATCGACGGCGCCTCGGAAACCGATGGCTTGGAGGTCACCGCCATCAACCTGGGCGGGCCTTGGAGCCAAGGCATGCTGGTGGTGCAGGACGGCCGCAAGCGCATGCCCGAGCAAACCCAGAATTTTAAATTCGTACCGTGGGCTGACGTGACCCGTGCGCTGAAATTGCCGTGAACCGTCATCACCCCGTCATCACTTTTTAATCGAATAGGACATCACCATGCACGCGACGATGGAACATATGACGATCTGGGGCCTTATCAGTGACGCCAGCCTGTTGGTCAAGGCGGTCATGATCACCTTGCTGCTGGCGTCGTTGCTCAGCTGGTACCTGATCATCCAGCGCGGCAGCGTACTGCGCCGCCTGGAGCGCCAGTTGAATGGCTTCGTGCAGCGCTTTCGCGCAGCGTCGGACTTGCAACCGCTGTACCGCGAAACCGTGCAGGCGGGCGAGGGCGGGATTGCGCCGATCTTTATTGCCGGCGTCCAGGAATACCAGCACCTGCACAGCCATGACCCTGCGGTGCTCGAAGGTGTTGAGCGGGCCTTGCAGGTGGCGATCACCGAGCAGGAAATCGAACTGGAAAAGGGCCTGCAATTTCTCGCGACCGTGGGTTCAGTCAGCCCGTACATCGGTTTGTTTGGCACGGTGTGGGGGATCATGAATTCCTTTATCGGTTTGTCCCAAGTGCAACAGGCCACGTTGTCGACAGTGGCGCCGGGCATTGCCGAAGCGCTGATCGCCACAGCCATCGGCCTGTTTGCAGCCATCCCGGCGGTGATCGCCTATAACCGCTTCGCGGCGCGTGGCCAGACGCTGCTCACCCGTTACTACGCGTTTGGCAATGAGCTGCAAGTGCGCCTGCACCGCACCCTGCGCGGTGCGCCGATCAACCTGGCCGTGGCCGCCTGAAAGGAGCAACTCCCATGTTAGTCAGGCCGCAACGCAAGCACGGGCCCAAGGCCGAAATGAACGTGGTGCCGTATATCGACGTGATGCTGGTGCTGCTGGTGATCTTCATGGTCACCGCGCCAATGCTGACCCAGGGCGTGAAGATCGAGCTGCCCAAGGTCGCCGCCGAGGCGCTGGCCACCGATACCCGCCAGCAGATCCTGACGCTGTCGGTAAAGGCCGATGGCGGCTACTACTGGAACCTCGGCGGCGAGCTCGACACCCAGCACCAGACCGACAGCGCCGTGAGCCTGGACGAAATGGGCGCCAAGGTCATGCAGGTGGTGGCGGCACGCAGTGACACCCAGGTGTACATCCGCGCCGACGACAACGCCGGCTACGGACGTGTGGTTGCAGCCATGGCGGTGTTGCAAAAAGGCGGTGTCAGCAACGTGGGGCTGGTGACCGAGGCCCCGCAATGACGGCGATGATCATGCACAGTCCGACGCTTGTGATGGAACCCAGGGATACCTCCGGCGTGTGGCGAAACAGCTTCGCCGCCAGCCTGGCGGGGGCGCTGCACGTGGGCGTGTTGGCGGCGTTGATGGTGGGCTGGTCGACGGAAAAACCGGTGGTGGAGGCACCTCGGGTGATGCACACGCAGTTGGTCATGCTGCCGCCTGCACCGGTGGCAGTACCAGAACCGGTGGTTGCTGCACCGGCACCTGCGCCGCCGGAGCCGGTGGTGATTCCGGTACCAGTGAAACCTGCGGTCGACCCCCGAATCCAGGCGCAAAAACTGGAGAAAGCCGCCCTGGCGCGTAAACGCGTCGAAGAAAAGAAAATCGAGCAACAACAGGAACGCCTGGCCACCGAACAACGCACCCGCGAGCTGGAACTACAGCGCCAGGCCCAGGAGCGATTGGCTGCGGAAAAAGCCCGCGTCGCCACACCTGCGCCTGCAGCGGCACCGACCTTTGACAGCCGCCAATACCAGCCTCTGAGCAAGGAAGCGCCGGACTACCCAGAGCGTGCTCTGGACAAGAACATCGAAGGCGATTGCACCCTGGAGTACAGCGTCAACACCCAAGGCCGCGTGGAAAATCCCAAGGTGTTGGACGGCTGCCACCCGTTGTTCATGCGTCCTTCACTGGCGGCGGCGAACACCTTCCGCTATCAGCCAAGGATCGTTGATGGCAAGGCTGTTGTGGTGCCGGCTGTGAGGAATACGTTTCACTACCGCATCAAATGATCCGTTCGGTTGGCAATGCTGCTGTTGTGGTGAGCTGGTTTACCGCAGGTGGTGTTTCCGATGGCGGCCTTAAAGCCGACCAAGATGTTGGATGGGATCGAGTGTATATCCGTTGCTGCGGTAACGGCCGCCTGTGGTTCCGCTCTTACAGCGGGTCACTTTTGTAAAGGCACAAAAGTAACCAAAAGGCCTTCGCCCCACCACTCGGCACCTCGCTTAGGCTCGGTGTGTCCGTAATCCGACATTGATTTGGGGGGCCGCCGCCACGCGCCATCCATGGCGCAGGGCGGCTAAACCGGCATCCCTGCCGGTTTACCCCCCAAATCAATGTCGAATTCCGGCTATCGTGGTTGACGGGGCGATTTCAGATCAAAAGCAAGGCCGCGGCGGCCTTAGAGCCGACCGGGTTCTCAGCTCCAACTCCGTCCAAATGTGGGAGGGGGCTTGCTCCCGATGAGGGGGTGTCAGTTGATGCAGTTGTGACTGACCCACTGCTATCGGGAGCAAGCCCCCTCCCACAGTTTGATCTCCATAGATCAGACAGATAGGTCCTAGCCTGCTGTCCTGCTTTTGCTCTGTTTTTGATCTGTTTTTGATCTGTTTTTGATCTGTTTTTGATCTGTTTTTGATCTGCTTTAGATCTGCTTTAGATCTGCTTTTGATTTGGCTCTTACATCCTTTTCGCTGACGAAGTCAGCGGTCTTTTGATCTGCGCTTTTGATCTTGATCTCAGGCGCCCCGTCAAACACGCTGGCCGAACGCAGGCTTGAATCCGTGGGTAACCCGGCAGGACGCCGGGTTAGCCGCGCTGGGCCATGGATGGCCCATCGCGGCGGCCCACGGATTCAAGCCGGAGTGCGGGCACACCGAGCCTAGGCGAGGTGCCGAGTGTTGGGGCAAGAGCCCTTTGGTTACTTTGGGGCTTTTCCAAAGTGACCCGCCGTAAGGGCGGAACCAATACCCGCCGTTACCGCATAAACGGATATGTACACCAAAAAACCGCAATCCAAACAACCCCCACCTTCAAACGGCATCACCCATTAGCCAGATTCACCAATTCCACACCCAAAACATAACGCTCCAGGTTCGCCAAAAACGTATCAGCAATCTCATTACGGCTATCGGTCGATATCGCCGACGTATGCGGCGACAACCTCACCCTCGGATGCGTATACAACGGGTGCCCATCCGGCAACGGTTCCGGCTCGGTCACGTCGAGCGATGCCAGGCCGATTTGCCCGTTATCCAGCGCTTCCAGCAGCGCCTCCTGATCCACCAACCCGCCGCGCGCAATGTTGATCAAATGCAGCCCCGGCTTGGCGCTGCCCAACACGTCCCGATCGACGATATGGCGCGTAGCCTCGGTCAGCGGTGCCGCCAGCACCAGGTGGTCGGCGCGGGCGAACAGGTCGTGGATGTCCCTGGCCGCCTCGACCCCGTCGATCCCGAACGGTGTCGGGCTTTGGCGCAGCGCAACCACCTTGATTCCCAGCGCGTGAGCCTTCTGCGCCAGGCGTTCGCCAATCGCACCAAAGCCGAGAATCCCCAATGTGGTGCCCTTGAGCGGACGCAGCGGGGTGAAATTCCACTGTGAATCCTTCACCCAGATATCCGGCAAATGCTTGGACGCGGCAAAGATCGCCGCCAGGGCGAACTCGGCCAGGTTGTCGGCGGCGCTGCCCCGGGAGGTGGTCACCGGCGGGCCGTTGAACAGCCATTGCGGGTAGAAGTCGATGCCCGATGAGACCAAGTGCACCCATTGCGCGCCGTAGGGCCAGCCTGGCGGCGGGGTCTCCGGGGCGGTGTAGCCGCGCACGTTGATCGGACGCAGCAACAGGATATTCGCCTGGGGCGGCAGGTCGCTTGGCACGCCCACCGGAACGCCGATCACCTGGGCTTCGGGGTGGACCGTGCGCAGGCGAGCGCGGATCACGTCGTTGTAGTCTTCGTCCAACTGGCTGGCAATAATCACGTGAGTCATGTGCGTTCCTTCTGGCGTTGGGCGAACACGGCTTTACCGACGCCTTGCAGCACTGCATCGTTCTGGGGGGTATGTACGCGACTGCACAGCACATCGCGGTAGTGGCGTTGCAGCGGGCTATGGCGCGACAGGCCAGGGTTGCCGGAAGCCTCAATGGCCAGTTCCACCGCGCGAATAGCGTTGTGGGTGACCAGGTACTTCAACTGTGCGGCGTTGGCGGCCGGGGTGTGGCCGTCGGCGGCGGCGTCGAGCAGGCTGCGGTTGGCGAACAGCAGGGTGTCGATATGCCCGACGGTTTCCTGAAAGCGCGGCAAGGTCGACAACGCCGCACCGAGGTTGGACGGCGTGCGTTCTTCCAGCCAGTTCACCAGCCAGTCCCGCGCGGCCTGGGCCACGGCGTCGTACACCGACGAGAGCAGCACCGACATCCACAGGAAACCCTCCGCATCCAACTCCGGCTGCGGTGCGCTCCAAGGGCTGACACTGACGGCGTGGTCCAGCGGCACCAGCACGTTGTCGAGCACCACTTCATGGCTGCAGGTGGCGCGCATGCCGAGGTGGTCCCAGGTGTCGATGATGCTCACGCCGGGGCTGTCCTTGGGCACCAGCCAGGCGCCCACCAGCGGGTCGGCGTCGTCACTGCGTGCCCACACGCTGAACCAGCTCAGGCCATGGCTGCCGGTGGAGTAGATCTTGCGCCCACTGATGCGCCAGCCTTCGGCGGTGCGCACCGCAGTGGTCGCGGGCAGGCCGCCACGGGCCGGGGTGCCGAGGTCGGGCTCGACGCGCAGGGCGTTGATCAGCGCACCGTTACGCACTGCGTCTTCGGCGACTTTCACGCGCAGGTGCTGGGGCCAGGTTTTGCTGTCTTGCAGGCGTGTGTGTTGCAGGTATTGCATCACCAGGATCAGCGCGGTGGACGGCTCGCCCTTGGCAATCGCACTAATCGCCTTGCGCGCCTGAGGCAGGCTGGCACCGCCGCCGCCCAGGGTTTTGGGCACGGTGAGGGCGACCAGGCCGTGTTCATGCAATAGCTGGAAGTTGGCGTGGGGGAAGGCGCCGCTGTCATCGTACTGCGGCGCGGTACTGGCCAGCTCGGCGGTGAGGCGTTCGAGCAAGGCTTCAAAATTGGCAACTTCCACGGAGCGTAGAGACGGTTGGGTCATAAGAATGTACTCGGTCAAAAATATGGGCGGGGCGGCGCGACGATTCGACTTGCCCCTCCCACAGAGGATTTTTGGCTTAGATGGCGAGGCGCACAGGCTGTTGGCCCAACAAGCGCTCCACCACCTGTACCACCGGCTCGGCTTCGGTACGTACCAGCCAATCCGGGCTAACGTCTACGAACGCGACCGTGCCGTCCTGGGCAATCACCACGACGGTCGGTTGGGGCAACTCCCAGGTCCCCGTACCGGTGGTTTCACCGATGTGATTGTCCTTGGCCAATGCCGCGTTACGCGAGGCTTCATCGAAGCTGTAGAGAATCCCCAAGCGCCGCCCGAGGTTGTTATCCGGGTCGCTGGCGACCAGCAGTTGCAGCGCGTGGTGGGTCTTGATTTCCACCAGGCGTTCCGGCACTTGCGGGCTGATCGCTACCAGCGGTACACCCAATTCGCGCAGGCGTGGGTACAGCTGGCGCTCGTAATAGGGCAGGGCGATGTTGCACGCCGGGCAGCCGGCAAAACGGAAGAAGATCAGCACCGCCGGGCCGTCTGCCAACAGCAGCTCGCGGTTGAGTTCGCCGCCTTCGACGTTGAGCAAGGTAAACGGGTCGAGCTCATCACCCACCTGCACGTAGTCGTCTACCCGCGCTTCATCCACCAGGCGCTGGCGCTGGTCGATATTGACTTGCAACGCCGCCGGGGCCCAGGTCGCTACACGCTCGGCGTGCAGCGCCGCCAACTGACGGTTAAGGGATTCGCTCATGCCAATGCCTCCTGCGGCGCTTGCACCTCGACGCTGTAACGGTTGACCGGTACGTCCAGGCCCAGGTTGTCGCGCAGGGTCTGCCCGGTGTATTCGGTGCGGAACAGGCCGCGCTGTTGCAGCACCGGCACCACCAGTTCGGTGAAGTACTGCAAGCCATCCGGCAGCACCGAGTTGACGATGAAGCCATCGCTGGCGCCGCGCTCGAACCAGGTCTGGATCGCATCAGCGACTTGCTCAGGGGTGCCGACAAAATCACGCTTGGGCCGCGAGAACCGCAGGGCCACTTCACGCAGCGTGAGGCCTTCGTCCTTGGCCAGTTGCTTGATGCGATCGGAGCCGCCTTTCTGGCTGTTGGAGCCCAAGTCGCCGAGTTCCGGGAAGGGTTCGTCCAGGGGGTATTTACTGAAATCGTGGTCGTTGAACGGGCGGCCGAGGGCGACGATGGCGTCTTCCACGGTGACCAGCTCCACGGCCTGCTGGTAGCGGCTTTCCACTTCGGCCTCGTCGCGCCCGACAATCGGGCGGATGCCCGGCAGGATCGACAGGCTGTCGGCATCGCGGCCAAAGCCTTTGGCACGGCGTTTGAGGTCCTGGGAGTAGGCCAGGCCTTCTTCGATGCTTTCCACATGCACAAAAATCGCATCGGAATGTTCGGCGGCAAAGTTACGCCCGTCTTCCGAGGTGCCGGCCTGGAAAATTGCGGGCTGGCCCTGGCGCGAACGCGCAATGTTCAGCGGGCCTTTGACCGAGAAAAACTCGCCCTTGTGGTTCAACGCGTGAAGCTTGTCCGGGGTGAAAAACTCGCCGCTTTGCTTGTTGTAGGCAAAGGCGTCGTCCTCCCAGGAATCCCACAGGCCCTTGACCACGTTCAGGTGTTCCTTGGCGATGCGGTAGCGCACGGCATGGGGCGGGTGCTCGGCCTTGCCGAAGTTATCGGCGGTGCCGCTGAGCCACGAGGTGACCACGTTCCATCCGGCGCGGCCGCCGCTGATATGGTCCAGAGACGCGAACTGACGTGCCACTTGGTAGGGCTCGGTGTAGCTGACGGTCACGGTGGCGACCAGGCCGATATGGGTGGTCAATGCCGCGAGGGCTGACAAGATCGTCAGCGGCTCGAAACGGTTGAGGTAATGGGGGCTGGATTTGGCGTGTATATGCAGGCTATCGGCGATGAACACAAAGTCGAATTTGGCAGCTTCGGCCAGTTCAGTCTGCTGCTTGTAGAAGCCGAAATTCGTACTGGCATTCGGTTGTGCCTGCGGGTGGCGCCATTCGCCCCAGCCGTGGCCGACACCGTGGACCATGGCACCCAGTTTTAAATGGCGTGGTTTTAGTTGACGTGGCTGGCTCATGTTCTGTTCCTTCAGCGCGAGACTTGGTTGTTGGGGGCACGCTTGGCGTTAAAGCTTTTGTCGAAGCCCTGTGACACGTCGATGTGTTTGGTCAGCAGGCCTTCTTTTTGGTAGGTGTCGGCGGTGGTTTGCAGGCCACTGATCACGCTGTCGTCGATCAATACCGGGCTCAGACGGGTTTCCTTGGCCACGGCCACATGCACGGCCAGTGGCAGGCCGGTGATTTTGGTCTGGGCGGCGGCGTATTCGTTGGGGTGCGTATTGGCCCAGGCGTAGGCGCGATCGACGCGGGCGACAAAGTCGTCCAGCTGCGTGCGCTTGTCGGCAATGGCCTGGCTGGTTGCCGCGAGGTACAGGTGGTTGCTCAACAGCGTGTTGCCACTGGCGATGATTCGCGCCTGGCTTTGGGAGGTCACCACGGTGGTGTAAGGGTCCCAGGTCGCCCAGGCATCGGCGGTGCCGTTATCCAGCACCAAGCGGGATTCGGCGGGCAGCAAGAAGATGAACTGCACATCCTGGCTGGTCAGGCCCGCGCTGGCCAACGCCTTGATCGCCAGGTAATGCCCGATGGAGCCACGCCCGGTGACGATTTTCTTACCCTTGAGGTCGGCGGCCGTCTTGATTGGCGAGTCCTTGGGTACCAGCAGCGCGGTGGTGTTGCGTCCTTCGGCGTGGATGATGCTGACCACTTTTAAGGACGCCCCGGCACCCAGCGCGAACACGTAAGGCGCATCGCCCAAGGCACCGACATCCACCGCGCCGGCATTCAGGGCTTCGCCCAAGGGCGAGGCGGAGGGGAACTCCGACCACTGGATGGCATAGGGCACGTCTTTGGTTTCGCCGGACACTTCCAGCAGCGTCTTGATCGTCGATTTCTGATTGGCCACCCGCAGTGGTTGCAGGTCGGCGGCGTGGGCGCTGGTGGCCAGGCCAAGGGCCAGGGCAGTACCCAGGAACAGGCGCTTGAAGGGGGTGGTAAAGACCATGGGATAGAGGCTCCAGGCAGATCAAAAAAGGTGTGGGTTACCTCCGCCTGGAAAGGGGTCGGTGAAGCCTGCCCCCATTCAGAGGCAGGTGTGTTGGATGATCAGATCACGTAGAACCCATGGGTCCCATCACGGGCCAACTGGGCAACCAAACCGAACTCCCAATCCAGATATGCCTGCATGGCTTCCTTGGGGTTGTCGGTGCCTTCGTACGGACGGCGGTAGCGGTCGATCCGTGGTGAGGCCAGGTGGGTTTCGCCTTCTTCCAGGGGCAATTTCGCGTTGATCCAGCCTGCCGTGCCGTCTTGCAGCAGGAACACTTGCTTGCCGGTGATGGCTTCGACTTCAGCCACCGCCAGGCGCGCCAGTTGGCTGCTGCCGCAGGTCAGCACGTAGCGCTCGGCGGTCGGCACTTTGGCGAGGGCCTGGGGCAGTTGCGCGCGCAGGGCCCACCAGGCGCCGGGGATGTGGCGTTTGACGTAGTTGGCGCTGGCGGTGAAGTCCAGCACCACGGTGTCGCCGTGGGCCAGCCAGTCGGCGAGGGTGTGCGGGCTGATCAGTTCGGCTTGGGGCGGCGTGGGCACCGGGGCGACCCAGATGCCTTTTTCGCTGAAGTGCGCCGCTTGCAGGTCGTCCAGCACGTGCACGTCCCAGCCCAGTTGGGCGAGCCAGGACGCGGACATGTTGGCGCGCACGCCGTCGTCATCCGCCAGCACCAGGCGTGCGCCGCGTACGCTGGCCACGTGATCGGTTTCCTGGACCAATTGGCCGCCGGGGGTGGAGCGAGCGCCGGGCAGGTGACCGGCTTCGAATTCTTCCGGGGTGCGCACATCGAACAGGTAGGTGGTGCGAGTGGTTTCCTGCTGCCAGGCGTGCAGATCGTCCAGGGTGGCACGGCCAACGCGGGCTTTGTCGGCGACGCGGCGTGCCTCGATGGCGGCGACCTGGCGATGTTCTTCCGAGGTTGGGGCAAAGCGTCGCGCCTGGCCGTGGGCGAGTGTTTGCCCGGCCAGGGTCCAGCCAATGGTGCCATTACGCAGTGCGGATACCGGGTTGGCCACGCCCGCATTGATCAGCGACTGGGTGCCAATGATGCTGCGGGTGCGCCCGGCGCAGTTGACGATAATGCGCGTGGCCGGATCCGGCGCCAGTTCACGGGCGCGCAGCACCAGTTCGGCACCGGGCACGCTGATGCTGGTGGGAATGCTCATGGTTTGGTATTCCTCGAAGCGGCGGGCGTCGAGCACCACCACGTCGGCGTGGCTGTCGAGCAGGGCCTGCACTTCTTCGGCGGCCAGGGACGGCGTGTGACGCTCGCTCTCTACCAGTTCGCCAAAGGCTTTGCTCGGCACGTTCACGTCAATAAACAGCTCGCCACCGGCGCTGCGCCAGCCATTGAGGCCCCCTTCGAGCAGGCTGACCTGGGTGTAGCCCAACGCAATCAGGCGCTCGGCGGCGCGGCTGGCCAGACCTTCGCCGTTGTCGTAGACGGTGACCTGGGTATCACGCCGTGGAATGCGCGAATACACCTCCAGCTCCAGCTTGGACAGCGGGATATTCGCCGCGAACAGCGGGTGGGATTCAGCAAACGGCGCTTCTTCGCGCACGTCGATCAGGGCGACTTCTGCATGGTCCAACAGGGCCTGGCGAATCTGGGCGAAATTGCGGGTCGGTACGGTGCTCATAGGGCAGGGCTCTTTTCTTTGGACAAATCCCAGATGTTCGGGAGGAAGGCGTTGGAATAACCGGAGATAAACAGTTTCTCGCTGCCGTCGGGCTGGTACACCGCACGGCGTACCGCACCGATATTGGCGCCGTACACGTGAATGCTGATGGACACTTGGTCGCTGTGGGCGTTGCTGACCTGATGAATGTCGCCGACCTTGGGCGATACGGCTTCGACCTGGCCCGGCACCAGCTTAATAGGCTTGCCTTCGGCGACCAGGCTGCCGTCGGGGGCGCGTTCAAACCCTTGGGAAAACTCCGCGCCGCGCAACATGCCGATCAGCCCCCACACCCGGTGGTCATGAATCGGCGTGGTCTGCCCCGGACCCCAGACAAAACTGACGACGCTGAAGCGCTGGCGCGAATCGGCGTGCAGCAAAAATTGCTGGTAGCGCTCGGGGTTGGGTTGGGCGAATTCGTCGGGGAGCCAGTCATCATGGCTGACCAGTTGCGCGAGCAGCTTGCCGCCACGGTGCAACAGGTCGCCTTCGCGCGGATTGCCGTCGATCAGTTCCGCCAGGGCGCCAATGAAGGCTCTGAGTCTCTCGGGGTGTCGGGCCTGGGTCATGGCAATTCCATCAGTCGGTGTTGATGGGTTTATCTAAGCATAATGTTTATAGTTAATATGCTATTTTTTAATGATTAGCTTATAGCTGAAGGTAATTTAGAACCGGCATGTATAGCGTTAGACGTTATCGATCACAGCGTGGGCTATTCAGATAACGTTCCTGCAACTATGCTTCGCGGACATCTTAATGACTGTTCTCTATGTGCGGCCCAAATGAAAATTGACGATATCGATGCCTTTGTCGAAGTGATTCGTTGCCAGTCCATCAGCCATGCCGCCGAGTCGTTGCAACTGACCCAGCCGGCCATTACTCGCCGCGTGCAGAACTTCGAGCAGGCGCTGGGGGTGGAGCTGTTTGACCGCAACACCAAGCCCCTCAAACCGACGTTGATCGGTACCCGCGTGTATGAACAATGCCGGTTGATCCTGCGCGAGATGGATGCCTTGCGTGAGCTGGTAGCCACCGACGCACCCCCCTCCGGCGTACTGCGCCTGGGCGTGCCGCAGACCATCGGCGATGTAGTGCTGCTGGACGCGCTGAAGCTGCTGCGCACTGAGTACCCTGAACTGCGCGCCCAGGTCGCGACCGGCTGGGGCAGCCAGTTGGTCGGCAAGATTGAACGGGGCGAACTGGACGCGGCGGCGGCATTGTTCCCGGCAGGCAAGATCTTCCCGGATAACATCGTTGGCGAGTCTATCGGCAAGATGGAGTTGGTGGTGGTGTGCGCCAAGGCGCAGTTGCCGAAAAAACCCTGCAAGCTGGCGGATGTGTACCAGAACGGGTGGATTCTTAACCCGGACGGCTGCGGGTTCCGTGCCGGGTTGCAACGCACTTTGTCCGATCAGGGCTTGGCGCTGCGGGTCAACCTGGAAACCTTCGGCACTGAATTGCAATTGGGTCTGGTCGCCGATGGCCTGGGCTTGGGCCTGGTGCCGCGTCCCTTGCTGGAGCGCAGCGCTCACCGCGAACAATTGGCGGTAGTGCCGCTCAAGGACTTCAAACCGGTGATGGACCTTTGGCTGATCTACCCGCATTTCCTCGGCAACCTGCAAGGGCCGGTGGATGCGTTTGGCAAATGGGTGGCGGCGTCGTTGCACAAGATTCGGGATGCGGCTTGATATGAAAAAAAATAATAATTAGCTTAGATTAAAATGTGCTTTTTATTATTTTTGAGCATCCCCTAGGCTTGCCTGGAAGTCCTTAAGGCCATCCAGGAAGTTTTGCCATGAGCAGCGTCACCTCGATTTCCAGCGTCTCCAACAACGTTCGTCAACGCGTCACGCCAGAAGAGTGGGAAGTGCGCGTGAAACTGGCCGCCGCCTACCGCCTGGCGGCCTTGTACAAGTGGACCGATCACATTTACACCCACTTCTCCGCCCGTGTACCGGGCCCGGAGGAGCATTTCCTGATCAATGCCTTCGGCCTGTTGTTCGATGAAATCAACGCCTCCAACCTGGTCAAGGTCGACCTCGACGGCACGATCGTCGACGACCCCACCGGTCTGGGTATCAACTACGCCGGCTACGTGATCCACAGCGCCATCCACGGCGCTCGCCATGACTTGCAAGCGGTGCTGCACACCCATACTCGCGATGGTATTGCGGTGTCCGCGCAGAAGGACGGCTTGTTGCCGATTTCCCAACACTCCATCGCCTTTTCCGGGCGAGTGGCCTACCACGGCTATGAAGGCATCGCCCTCGACCTGGACGAGCGTGAGCGGTTGGTGGCGGATCTGGGCGACAAGAGCGTGATGATCCTGCGCAACCACGGGCTGTTGACGGCGGGTATCAGCGTCGAACATGCCTTCCAGCAGCTGCAAGGGTTGGAGCGTGCGTGCAATATTCAGATCGCGGCGCAAGCGGCGGGGAATGCTGAGCTGGTCTTTCCGCCACAGGAGGTAGTGGCGAAGGTTGAAGAACAGGCCAAGGCGCATAGCAGCGGCGAGGGGCCGGGCGTGGCGCGGCATTGGAATGCGCTGATTCGGCAGTTGGAACGCAGCGATACCGACTACAAGAACTGATCCTGAGCTAAATGAAGATAGGCAGGTGGGAGAGGGCGAGTCGAATCAACGCACCGCCCCTCCCACATTGGTTTTGCCGTGTTCTGGCTTACGCGACCTGTTTGGCCTGCTCGCGTTCTGCAATCAGTTGGCGGGTGAGGGGGATCAACCGCTTGCCGTAGTCGATCGCATCATTGAGCGGATCAAACCCACGGATCAGGAAGGTGGTGATGCCGAGGTCGTAGTAATCCACCAGCGCTTCAGCCACTTGTTCGGCGGTGCCCACCAACGAGGTTGAGTTCCCTTGCGCGCCCAGCAACCCCGCAATCCCCGTCCACAAACGCTTGTCCAGCCGGGAACCCTGTGCCGCCGCTGCGAGTAGCCGACGCGAGCCTTCATTCGGCGGTTCACGCCGCACAAATCCATTCTTCTCAGCCAACTCAGTGGCCTGTTGCAAGATGCTGTCAGCGCGTGCCCACGCCAGCTCTTCGGTCTCGGCGAGGATCGGTCGCAGCGACAGGCTGAAGCGAATCGTGCGTCCATGCTTGGCTGCTTCGGCCCGGACCTGAGTCACGATCTCGCGCACTTGCTCGTAGGTTTCGCCCCACAGTGCGTACACGTCGGCATGTTTGCCCGCCACTTCAATCGCGGCCTGGGAAGACCCTCCGAAGTACAGTGGGATATGCGGTTGCTGCGGCGACTTCACGGTGGAGTGCGCGCCTTCGACCTGGTAGTAGGTGCCGGTGAAATCGAAGGGCTGTTCGCTGGTCCATTCCTGTCGCACCACACTCAGATATTCGTCGGTCCGTGCGTAGCGTTCGTCCTTGCCGATATGGCTGCCATCGGCGCGCAGTTCGCGGTCGTCGCCACCGGTGATGATATGCACGGCGGTGCGCCCGCCGTTGAACACATCCAACGTGGCGAACTGGCGCGCGGCGAGGGTGGGTTGTGCAAAACCGGGGCGGTGGGCGATCAGGAATTGCAGTTTGCGGGTGACGCTGGCGGCATGGGAGGCGATCAGCGTGCTGTCCGGGCTGTTGGAGTGGAAGGCCACCAGGGCGCGGTCGAAGCCGGCCTCTTCGTGGGCGCGGGCCACGGTTTCCACGTAGTCCGGTTGCAGGGTCGGGCCGCTGCGTGGATGAATTTCGGATGCATGGTGGCCGCCGATATAGCCGATGAATTCGATGCTCATGGTCTGTCCTTGTCGAGTAGGGAGTGTGTACCTCCGCCGGGCAGGGGGTCGGTCATGCTCGTCCAAGGTAGGGGCCCCGACGTCCGCTGTAAAATGCCGTTTGGTTCTAACCTAATTATTAAAAAATAGAATTATTTTGTGATTTTATATCAGTAAATAGCATTATCTGAGTTGGCAGCGCCGCAACCCCAAGTGTTTGCGAGTTGAGTGCACTTTCTAATAGACGAAAAAAAACCGGCTGATCAGGCCGGTTTGGGGGTGCCCTCGAACAGGGCGGGTTATGCGTGGTTTTCCATCAGACGGTCCGAGCCACCTTCAGCTACGCGGTTTTCCATCAGACGGTCCGAGCCACCTTCAGCTACGCGGTTTTCCATCAGACGATCCGAGCCACCTTCAGCTACACGGTTTTCCATCAGACGATCCGAGCCACCTTCAGCTACGCGGTTTTCCATCAGACGATCCGAACCGCTTTCAGCAACACGGTTTTCGATCAGGCGATCTGCACCGCCTTCAGCAACTACAGGGTGGGCAAATGCGTTTGCAGCGAGTACCGAGAAAGCGAGGCTAAGCAAGATTTGGCGTTTCATGATGGTGTGCTCCGAGTGTTTTAGTTTGGGTGTTGCCTGGTATGGGTTTGATGTTACGCGTTGCATTTTTTAAGAGAACTTCATTGCGCTGATGGTGACTATCGATGCCAGCGATGGACTGTTTGCAACGGCCATCGCCCGGCTGATCAAGGCATTTGCGGCAGTTCCTGAGGTCGCAGGTCGAACACCAGCACCTCGGCGTCCTGACCTTGACTCAAGTGGACGCGCTGCTCATCACGCACTCGGGCACCGTCACCTTCCTGCAAGCGCTGGCCGTTGATCTCCACGCTGCCCCGGGCCACATGGATGTACACGTGGCGATCCGGCGGCAGGTCAAGGGTTGTGGCTTCGTCACCGTTGAACAGCCCGGCGTACACCCTGGCGTCCTGGCGTACGCTCAGGGAACCGTCGGCGCCGTCCGGCGAGATGATCAACTGCAGACGCCCACGCTTTTGTGCCTCGCTGAAGTGCTCCTGTTGATAGCGCGGTTCGGCACCGGCCACGGCGGGCACGATCCAGATTTGCAGGAAATGCACCCCACGGTTTTGGCTGTGGTTGAACTCGCTGTGGGCCACGCCGCTGCCGGCGCTCATCAATTGCACATCGCCAGGGCGGATCACCGAGCCAGTGCCCAGAGTGTCCTTGTGCTCCAGGGCGCCTTCGAGCACATAAGAGAAAATCTCCATGTCACGGTGCGGGTGCTGGCCGAAGCCTTTGCCGGCGGCGACGCGATCATCGTTGATCACCAGCAGGTCGGAAAAACCCTGCTCGTTGGGGTTCCAGTAGTTGGCGAACGAGAAGGTGTGGAACGACTTCAACCAACCGTGATTGGCGGCGCCGCGTTCGGAAGCTTTGCGAAGGGTCAGCATGGTTGTGTCCTCAAGTGGGCGCTGGCTGCGAGATGCAGGGCGCTTGCGTTGAGAAGAAGGTTACTGGTTACTGAAATATTCATTAAGAAGCTGAAATCTGAATAACTGTCCCTCTCAGATTGACAGTGAAAGGCATGCCATAATGCCTCCCGCTTTCTTCCCCTCGATGGATGCCTTCTGTATGAAAACCGTGGCCATGGCGCTGTTCCCGGACTTCCTCTTGCTCGACATGGCCGGGCCGCTTGAAGTGTTTTCCATCGCCAACCGCTATCTGCCGGCGGCGGCGCATTATCAGATCCTTATTGTTGGCACCGAACCTGGCCCACTGCGCGCATCCAACGGCGTAATGGTGCAGACCGACCTGTTGCTGGAGCAGGCCGACGGTGCCTATGACCTCTTGCTGGTGCCCGGTGGCCCCGGTGCCTATAACGAATGCCATCCGGCGCTGCTGCCCTGGCTAAAAGCAGCGGCGCCACGGGCACGGCGCTTTGGCTCGATCTGCACGGGCGCCTTTGTGCTCGGGCACGCCGGGCTGTTGGACGAGCACCGCGTGACCACTCACTGGCATTACACCGAGCGGCTGATCAAGGCGTTCCCCAACGCCATCGTCGAGACCGACCGTATCTATCTGCAGGACGGGCGGTTGATTACCTCGGGCGGGGTCACGGCCGGTATCGACCTGGCGTTGTCCATCGTTGCCCAGGACCATGGCAAGCAGGTGGCGGTGGATGTGGCGAAGGTGCTGTTGGTGGTGATGAAACGCCAGGGCGGCCAGGCCCAATTCAGCCCGATGACCGCGGCCGTGGCGCCCCAGGAAACCGCGATTACCCGCGTGCAGAACCATGTTCTCGCGCACCTGGAGCAGCCGTTCACCATCGAGTCCATGGCCGAGTTGGCAGGCATGAGTGCGCGCCACTTTGCCCGGTTGTTTGCCAAGGATGTGCAGATGACGCCCATGGCCTTCCTGCAAGGCGCGCGCATCGACCGTGCTCGGCAATTGCTGGAAACCACCGATCTGCCACTCAAGACCGTGGCGTTCCACGCAGGCTTTGGCAGCGTGCGGCACATGCGCTTTTTATTCAGTGAAAAGCTCGGTCTCAACCCTACCCAATACCGACAGCAGTTCAGTTAACGACAGGATGTCCGTCTCGCACACCCGATTGTCCGTATCGCTCCCCGTGCCAGCATTGTCCTGTCATGGGTAGCTGGCAAGAATAGCGTCGAGCCCACGGAAAAGGATGCGCGAACGCCCAAGGCCGGGTGTTTCAGCGCGATTGCAGACATGAACGACCCTCAGGCGATTGACGCGGATAGCACGGTGCGCTTCGGTGCCTATGCCTTTCACCGGCAGCAGCGACTGGTCAGCAAGGCGGGTTGGCCGGTGCCGTTGGGCGGGCGGGCGCTGGATATCCTCGCGATGCTGCTGGAAGCGCCTGGGCAATTTTTCAGCAAGGCCACCCTGATCGAGCGGGTCTGGCCGAATAGCGTGGTGGAAGAGAACAACCTGCGGGTGCACATCGCCGCGCTGCGCCGTGCCCTCGACGGGCAACGGTTTATCCTCAATGACCCCCAGCGCGGCTACTGCTTCGCTGCGCCCGTGCAAGGCGTGGCCGCAGCGGTGCTGCCTCGGCACAACCTGGCCGCGCGGCTCAGCCCGGTGATTGGCCGTGATGAACTGCTGGGCGTGCTGGTGCGGCGTTTGTCCGGGCAGCGGCTGATGACCCTCACCGGATGCGCCGGCGTGGGCAAGAGCACCTTGGCCCTGGCCCTGGCCGAGCGCGTGTTGCCGCGCTACCGCGACGGTGTGTGGTGGGTCGACCTGGCCACCGTCGAGGCGCCGCTGATGATGCTGCGCCACCTGGCCACGGTCCTGCATCTCGAACCCAGCGGCAGCGCCACTGAACTGTGCCGTCAATTGGCTTCCCGACAATTATTGCTGGTACTTGATGGCGCTGATCTGCTGCTTGGCGCCTGTCGACATCTGCTGCGTGTGCTTAGCGAACACGCGCCCCGGATCAGTGTGCTCGTCAGTAGCCGTGAAGCCTTGCATGCCCCGGGCGAGTGGGTGTTGCGCGTGCCCCAGTTGGCGCTTCCAGCTCCGTCGGTGTTGGGCAGCGTTGAACAGGCGATGGGTAGTCCGGCGGTGCAGTTGTTTGTTGCACGAGTGCGTGCCAGCCAGCAAGGGTTTGTGTTGCGGCCCCAGGACTTGGCACCGCTGCGTGATATCTGCCGGCGCCTCGACGGTATTCCTCTGGCTCTCGAACTGGCCGCCGCCCAAGTTGACGCCCTTGGCGTCCGTGGTGTGCAGGCGCAAGTGTGCAGGGGCTTGCAGATCCTCACGCGGGGGCGCCGCACAGCGGTTGAGCGCCACCAATCCCTAAGCGCCGCACTGGATTGGACCTACCAGCGCCTGAGCTTGCCGGAACGCTGGCTGTTCCTGCAGATGAGCCTGTTCAAAATGGCGGTGACCTTGCCCACCTTGAGTGAGCTGGTGGTCGGCACGGAGCTGGAGCATGCCGACCTGTCTTACTTGTTGAGTCGGCTGGTCGACACCTCACTGCTGAACCTTGAGCCCGGCCCAGGTTATCCGCGCTATCGCCTGCTCAACAGTGTGCGCAGCTACGCCTTGGCACTTCTGCGCGACCCACAGCAGGTAGCACGCTTGCAACAGGGCTATGGGCATTACCTGGGGCCGTTTTCAGGCCGGCCGTTTGTCTTGCAACTCGTCGAGCAGGCGGCGCACGCGGATTAGATCTTGGGTGGCGAAGCCTTCGGTAAACCGCTCATAGACTGAACCCAGCAGGTCGCGCGCGGCCTGCACACGACCTTGCTTGTGCCACAGCCGCGCCAAGCTGTCTGCGCATCGTAACTCCCAGGCCAGCGCGCCTTGCTGGTGCGCCAGGCCCAGGGCTTCGAGCAACAGGCTTTCGGCTGATTGGGCATCGGGCATGGCCTCGGCGCGCACGCGCAGAATCTCCGGTGTGCACCAGCCGGCCGCACCGCTTCGGGCGCGTTCGAACAGGGCGTCATCCACTGCGATGGCGTTGAAGGTCACCAGGATGTCCTCGACCAGGCCCAGCCCTTGTACTTCGGCAATCTGCGCCGTGCCTTCGTAGCATTGCGCCCAGGTGTGGAACAACTGCACTGAATGTTTTTGCGCCTGCTGCAACAGCAGGTCCAACTGATCGCGGGCCGCAAGCGTATCGCCGTTGTACTGAGCGATCACCACCCCAGCCAGGGCCAGGGTGTAGCAGATCGACGTGCCGTGGTTGATCTGCAACGCCAGCGCCAGTGCCTGGCTTGCAGTGCGCCACGCGCGTTCAGGGAAACCGCGCAGCCACAGGATGCGCGCGAGGATGGTCAGCGAAGCCACGCTTTGGTCGTACTGCACGCCAAAGCCATGGGTAAACCGGTTGAGATGGCCGCTCTGGGCCATGCGCTGGATCACCTGTTCGGCATTGTGCTGCGCCAGCACCTGATTGCCGGCGAAGTGCTGCGCCAGCACTCGCAGGCGTTGGGCGCTGAGGGCCAGCAACGACTCGGCGTGTGGCCCCAACTGGTCGAAATGCAGGCTTTGCTTCAACGCCTCACGGTAGTTGCCGCTGCACAGGCTGACCGCCATTTGCCCCGACACTGCACGCAGTTGGCCGGGCAGGTTTTTGTCAGCTTCGGCCAGGCGTCGTGCACAGGCAAAGGCGTCTATGGTCTGCGGCGTACTGCCCTGGGCGTGATAGGAAAAACTGCCGAAGGCCAACTGCAATGCCATGTGCAAGCGCTGGCTCGGCGCACTCGATTGCCCCAGTCGCGCCAGGGCCTTGCTCACGTAGAGGCCGTGTTCGCGCAGCAGCGATAGCTCCTGCCACAACGGCATGGCGCTGACGGTGAGGCGAATGCCCAGCACGTGCACACCCTGGTCGCCCAGGCCCCAGTCGAGGGCGGCACGGATGTCTTCGCGCAGCGGGGCATAGCGGTCGATCCACGGCTGGGTAGCGATCTGCTCCCAATCTTCCTGCGCCTGGTCCATCAGCGCCAGGCAGCGGTTGGCGTGACGTTCACGGGTGGCATCAAGCTCGTCGGCGACACTGAGTTTTTCCAGGGCGTAGGTGCGGGTGATGTCCAGCAGGCGATAGACCATCTCGTCATCGCCGGGCTCCACATTGAGCAAGGATTTGGCGACCAGTTGAGTGATCGAGCCCAGCACCTCGGTCGGTGCGATCTGTTCTCCGGCAATCACCGCCGCCGCGCTGGCCAGGCTGAAACCACCCCGGAACACGGCGAGACGGCGCAGGCAGATTTGCTCGCACGTCGTGAGCAGGTCGAAGCTCCAATCCAGGGTCGCGCGCAAGGTTTGATGCCGGGGCAGGGCACTGCGCCGGCCTCGGGTGAGCAGGCGGAAATTGTCTTCCATCTGCACCAGCAACCCCGGCAGGCCGAAGCGCTCGATCTGCGCCGCCACCAATTCGATTGCCAGGGGAATACCGTCCAGGCGCTGGCAGATATCAATCGCCAGGGGCAGTTCGGCTTCGCTCAGTTCGAAGCTGTCCTGATGGGACATGGCGCGTTCGATCAGCAGTTGCAGGGCAGGATAGCCCAGGGCCTGGGCGCGGTTGCCGGTGGCGGGTGGGCAGGCCAGGGGTTCCAGGCGTTGCACCGATTCGCCTTCGGCGCGCAATGCTTCGCGGCTGGTGGCCAGGATGTGCAGTTTTGGGGCATGGCGCAGCAGGGTTTCGCTGATCAGCGCAATGTCGTCCAGCAAGTGCTCGCAGTTGTCGATCACCAGCAGCACCTGGCGCTCTTGCAGGCGGCGCGCGAAGGTGGCCAGCGGTTCGTGCTCGGTGTGGGTCAGGTCGAGCAGGGCGGCGAGGTTGGGCAGGATCATCGACGGCGCGCTGAGGGGCGCCAGGTCCAGCAGTCGGATACCGTCGCGGTAATGGCCGATCAGCAATTCCGCCACGCGCAACGCCACGGTGGTCTTGCCGATGCCGCCGGCGCCCGTCAGGGTGATAAAGCGTTGTTCGGGCAGGTGCTGCACCAGGCTGTCGATCAGCGCCTGGCGGCCGAGCATGCGGGTGCGGCGCAGCGGCAGGTTGTGGCAGGGGCGTTGGGGCGTGCCTTCTGTGGGTAGGCTCATAGGCTCGATGCTCAGTGGCGCAACAAAACTGTAGCCACGCTGGGCCACCGTAACGATATAGCGCTGCCCGGCCTGGCCATCGCCCAGCGCCTTGCGCAACGCCGCCATATGCACCCGCAGGTTGCCGTCCTCTACCACGCTTTTGGGCCAGACCCGAGCGATCAGCTCCTGCTTGCTCACCACATTACCGGCCTGCTCCAGCAGGATCAGCAGGATATCCACGGCCCGCCGGCCCAGGCGCAACGGACGACCAGCCTCCAGCACCAGGCGCTGGTGGGGATGGATACGGTACGGCCCGAAGTGCACGGCCTGATCGCGTTGGTCACTCATGGGTGGCCATGCTCTGGAGAAAGTAAGCGGCCAGCATATTCCAGGTGCTTGCAGACCACTAGGCAGCGATCTCTTGAGGCTTGTGACGCAGTTGGTGGTTTCGCCAGGTCATCGGATTGACACCCTCGCTGCGGGTGAACATATGGCAGAAATGTGCCTGGTCGCAGAACCCGCATTCCAGGCTGATCTGCGTCAGGCTCAAGGAAGACTGAGTGATCAATTCCTTGGCCCGCTGGATGCGTTGCAGGCGTATCCATTCCTGGGGCGACAGCCCGGTGGTGCACTTGAATGCACGGGAGAAATGGCTGCGCGACAGCGCGCAGGCCTGGGCCAGGTCGGCAATCGCCAGGCTTTCGCCGAGGTTAGCGAGGATCAATTGCTTGGCGATACGCTCGCGCCGGGGGCATAGGCCGCCGGTAGCGGATAAGCGAGGAGCGCAGTGCTCAGTTCGGGCCATGACGGATATCCGCAGTCGATGGGAGCGTTCCCGGTGAATGGATGCAGTGTAGATGGCGTCAATCTTGTTGCCGTACCGTCTGGCTGACGAGTTAATCGTTGTTAATTTCGTCAGGTGCAGTGACGGAAAAGACAGCACAGACATGCAATCAACCCCTTGTTTTGCGTGCTTAGCTGGCAGTCTGCTAACCGTTTGGATACCGCCATGAACCGCAATGACCTGCGTCGCGTCGACATGAACCTGCTGGTGATTTTCGAGGCGTTGATGTTCGAGAAGAACCTGACCCGGGTCGCCGAAAAACTCTTCATGGGCCAACCGGCGGTAAGTGCGGCCTTAGGCCGGCTGCGCGACCTGTTCGACGACCCGTTGCTGCTGCGCAACGGGCGGGGCATGGAGCCCACGCCGCGCGCCCTGGCGATACTCAAGGAGCTGCAACCGGCTATGGACACCATTTCCGGCGCGGTCAGCCGCGCCAAGGATTTCGACCCGTCCACCAGCTGTGCGGTGTTCCGTATCGGCCTGTCCGACGACGCCGAATTTGGCTTGTTTCCGCCGTTGCTCAGTCAGCTTCGCGAAGAAGCCCCCGGCATCATCGTGGTGGTACGCCGCGCCAATTACTTGCTGATGTCCGCGCTGCTGGCCAGTGGCGAGATTTCGGTGGGGGTGAGCTACACCACTGAACTGCCCGCGAATGCCAAGCGCAAGAAACTGCGAGATATCCCGTGCAAGGTATTGCGTGGGGATGACGGGGTGGCGCCGCTGACGCTGGATGATTATTGCGAACGGCCCCATGCGATGGTGTCGTTCTCCGGGGATTTGAGCGGCAACATCGATTTGGATTTGGCCCGCATCGGCCGCGCGCGGCGGGTGGTGCTGGCGGTGCCGCAATTCAGCGGGTTGCGGGCGTTGTTGGCGGGAACGCAGATCATTGCGACGGTGCCGGATTATGCGGCGTGTGCGTTGACCGAGGGCACCACGTTACGGGCAGAGGATCCGCCGTTTGCGATTGATGCGGCGGAGTTGTCGATGGTGTGGAGTGGGGTGCATGACAATGATCCGGCGGAGCGTTGGTTGAGGTTGAGGATTGCCGAGCATATGGCGGGGGGGGTTGGTTGATTGAGTGCATATCCGTTGCTGCGGTAACGGCCGCCTATGGTTCCGCTCTTACAGCGGGTCACTTTTGTAAAGGCCGGAATGCCGGCCCAGCCAAAAGTAACCAAAAGGCCTTCTCCCCACCACTCGGTGCCTCGCCTAGGCTCGGCATGCCCGTAATCCGACATTGATTTGGGGGGCCGCCGCCACGCGCCATCCATGGCGCAGGGCGGCTAAACCGGCATCCCTGCCGGTTTACCCCCCAAATCAATGTCGAATTCCGGCCATCGTGGTTGACGGGGCGATTTCAGATCAAAAGCAAGGCCGCGGCGGCCTTAGAGCCGACCGGGTTCTCAGCT
>NZ_JAAOWU010000018.1 GCF_013778505.1 Pseudomonas sivasensis
AAACGATGCATCGCCGATGGTAGTGTGGGGTTTCCCCATGTGAGAGTAGGTCATCGTCAAGATTAAATTCCGAAACCCCATTTGCGAAAGCAGATGGGGTTTTGTTTTGGGCGATCGGAAAGTGCGAAGACGCTCATCCGAGCAATCTTCAGTGCTAAAGTCCACGCCTCGATTTTGCTTTTCCCAAGGAAGCCGTTATGCCGGATGCGACGTCCCCCAGCGCTGGATTTATGGTGGTTCATGGAAATCGCCTGGACGAACTACGCAGCCTGGTGGTGAGCTGGATGCGCCGCTACCCACTGGCTCCCCTGGAAAACGAAATTGCCCTGGTACAGAGCAACGGCATTGCCCAGTGGCTCAAACTGGCCCTGGCGGAAGACCCAGAAGACGGCGACATGGGCGGCTGCGGAATCGCTGCCGCGATCGATGTTCAGCTCCCCGGCAGCTTCATGTGGCAGCTCTATCGCATGGTCTTGGGTCGTGACGAAATCCCCCCCACGTCCCTGCTCGATAAAGCCCCACTCACTTGGCGCCTGATGCGCTTGCTTCCTGAGCTCATTGATCAGCCGCACTTCGAGCCATTGCAGCGCTTTCTGACGAACGACGCGGACTTGCGTAAACGGTACCAGCTCGCGGAACGTCTGGCTGACTTGTTCGACCAATACCAGGTCTATCGTGCCGACTGGCTGGAAGACTGGGCCGCCGGCCGCCACCAATTGCGCAACGGTCGAGGGGAATCCAAGCCTCTTAACCCCGCCAATTGCTGGCAAGCCGAGTTATGGCGCGCACTGCTGTTGGACGTCGGGGAAGAGGGGATGGCCGAAAGTCGCGCCGGCGTCCACCAACGCTTTATCGAACGTATCAATGCTCTTGAGGAAGCGCCGAAGGGCTTGCCTTCTCGGGTGATTGTTTTCGGGATTTCTTCCTTGCCTGCCCAAGCGCTCGAAGCGTTGGCTGGCCTTGCCCGTTTCAGCCAAGTCTTGCTGTGCGTGCACAATCCTTGTCGCCACCACTGGTCCGACATCGTCGCCGACAAAGATCTACTGCGTAACGAATACAAGCGTCAATCACGCAAAGCCGGTATGCCGGTCACCATCGACCCACAAACCTTGCACCAGCACGCCCATCCGCTGCTGGCCGCCTGGGGTAAACAAGGCCGCGACTACATCAGTCTGCTGGACAGTTACGACGACCCGAACAGCTACCGCGCTGCCTTTCGTGATGGCCGCATCGACCTGTTCAGTGACAGCGAACCCACGACACTGCTCAACCAGCTCCAGGACGATATCCTCGAACTGCGCCCACTCAACGAAACCCGCGACCTATGGCCCGCAGTCGATCTGGAGCGTGACACCTCAGTTCGCTTCCACATTGCCCACAGCGCCCAGCGCGAAGTGGAAATCCTTCACGATCAACTGCTCCAACGCTTCAGCGCCGACCCCACGCTTCGTCCAAGGGACATCATTGTCATGGTCCCCGACGTCGACAGCTACGCACCGCATATTCGTGCGGTCTTCGGCCAGTTGGAAAGAAGTGATTCACGCTTCATCCCCTTTACCCTGACCGACCAAGGTCAACGTGGCCGCGACCCTCTGCTGATCGCCGTCGAACACCTGCTCAAACTCCCCGACAGTCGCTTTCCCGTCAGCGAGATTCTTGATCTGCTGGACGTCCCGGCCTTGCGTGAACGCTTTGCCATCAAGGAGTGCGACCTGCCCACATTGCACCGCTGGATTGAAGGTGCCGGTATCCGTTGGGGGCTCAACGCGGAACAACGGGCCGGCCTCGGTCTGCCAAGTGAGCTGGAACAAAACAGCTGGAGTTTCGGCCTTCGCCGTATGCTGCTGGGTTACGCCGTCGGCACCGGTGCTGCCTGTAACGGCATTGAACCTTACGACGAAATTGGCGGACTCGATGCGGCATTAATCGGCCCGCTGGTGGCTTTACTCGACGCACTCGGCGATGCCCATCAGGCGCTGTCCCAACCCGCAGCTCCCCACGAGTGGGGCGAACGTTTGCAACGCCTGATGCAATTGTTTTTCCTGCCCAGCAGTGAGCACGACGATTACCTGCTGGGTCAGCTTGAGCAACTAAGGGAAACCTGGCTGGTAACCTGCGAGTCAGTAGGCCTACAGGATGAGTTACCGCTCACCGTAGTCCGTGAAGCATGGCTCGCCGGCCTGGACCAAGGTCGTCTATCCCAGCGATTCCTCGCCGGGGCTGTCAATTTTTGCACCTTGATGCCTATGCGCGCGATTCCGTTCAAGCTGGTTTGCCTGCTTGGTATGAACGACGGCGACTACCCGCGAGCCCAACCACCCTTGGATTTCGACCTGATGGGCAGCGACTATCGCCCAGGCGACCGTTCGCGCCGCGAAGACGACCGTTACCTACTACTTGAAGCACTGCTATCGGCCCGAGACCAGCTTTACATCAGTTGGGTCGGCCGAAGCATCCGCGATAACAGCGAGCGTCCTGCCTCTGTTTTGATCGGCCAACTGCGCGACCATATCGCCAGCGGCTGGCATAACGCAGAAGCAGAAAAGCCACTGCTGGACGCGATGACTCAGGAACACCCACTCCAACCCTTCAGCGCCCGCTACTTCCACGAAGGCGATCCGCTGTTCAGCTACGCCCGCGAATGGCAGTTGCTGCACGAAGCGCAGGTAGCCGCACCTGAGCAAGATGATCTGGCACAACACCATCAGGAAGAACCCCTGAGCCTCGGCCAGTTGCAAGATTTCCTACGCAACCCGGTCAAACACTTCTTCAGTCAGCGTCTGAAAGTGTTCTTCGAGGCCGCCGAAGTGCCGCTGGCCGATGAGGAACCCTTCGTTCTCGATGCGCTGCAACGTTACAGCCTGAGCGATAGCCTGTTGAATGCGGCGCTGTCCCAACCCGATCACCTGGACCAAGCCCTCAACGCCCAGGCCCTGCGTTTGCAAGGAAGTGGCTTACTGCCCATGGTCGGTTTTGGCGAGTGCCTGCGCAACGAATTGATCGAGCCCCTGCCGGGTTTGCTGCAACGCTACCAACAATTACTGGCGCTCTGGCCCACTCCACACATCGGTGCCGAACCGATCAGTTTTGAGCATCAAGGCATTGCATTGGAAGGCTGGATCAGCGGCCTGCACCGACGCAGTGATGGCGGATTGCTTAGCGTCACCACCATCCCCAATAGCATTGGATCGATCAAGGCACGCAAGTGGCATCGACTGATCCGCCCTTGGGTCAACCATGTGGTGGCGTGCGCCTGTGGCCTACCGTTGAGCACGGGTCTGGTGGCCAGTGACGATACGTTGCTACTGGCCCCGCTGGATAAGTCCGCCGCCCAGGAACTCCTCTGCAACCTACTGCTGGCCTGGCACAGTGGAATGAGAAAACCGCTGCCGGTAGCCGTAAAAACGGCCTTCGCCTGGCTTAGCCAAACCGACCCGGCCAAAGCGCAGGTGGCAGCGAGCAAAGCCTATGAAGGTGACGGCCTGACCACCGACGGCGAACGCCGCGAAACTCCGGCGCTTACCCGGCAGTTCCCCGATTACGCAGCCTTGATTGCCAGCGAAGAATTCGAAGGCTGGTGCGAAACCTTGTATCGACCGCTGATCAACGCCCCATGGCGATCACTCACAGGCGAAGAGGCCGGCGCATGAGCAGCAAACCCTTGGCCCTGGCCTTCCCGCTGAGCGGCAGCCAACTGATCGAAGCCAGCGCCGGTACCGGCAAGACCTTCACTATTTCTGCCTTGTATCTGCGTCTGGTGCTGGGTCATGGTGGTGATGAAGCCGGGTTCGGTCGCGAGTTGCTGCCACCGCAAATCCTCGTCGTCACCTTTACCGATGCCGCCACCAAAGAACTGCGCGAGCGTATCCGCATTCGTCTGGCCGAAGCCGCTCGTTTCTTCCGCGATGAGATCGAACAACCCGACGCGCTGATCGCTGATCTGCGCGCGCAATACCTCCCGGAGCAATGGCCCGCCTGCGCCAACCGCCTGGACATCGCCGCGCAATGGATGGATGAAGCAGCGGTTTCCACGATTCACAGCTGGTGCCAGCGCATGCTGCGCGAGCACGCGTTTGACAGCGGTAGCTTGTTCACCCAAACCCTTGAAACCGACCACAGCGACCTGCTCGGCGAAGTGCTGCGCGACTACTGGCGGCTGTTTTGCTACCCAATGCGTGACGACGCGCTCAACTGGGTGCGCAACAACTGGGGCGGTCCTGCCGCATTGATGCCTCGGGTGCGCGCACTGTTCGGCAGCGAAAGGCCCACCGATGAAACCCGCGAACCTGCGGAGCTGATCAATGCCTGCTTGCGGGAGCGCCGAGAAGCCCTGATAGAACTCAAGGCGCCCTGGCAGCAATGGGCCGCAGAGCTGCGTGACATCTGCCTGCAAGCCGTGGCCGCGAAAGCCGTTGACGGGCGCAAGATGCAAGCGCGTTACTTCGAGCCCTGGTTCGAAAAAATCAGCGCCTGGGCTGCTGATGAAACCTTGGAACAACTGGACATCGGCACCGGCTTCACCCGCCTCACCCCCGACGGCATGGCCGAAGCATGGAAGGGCGACCCGCCGCAGCACCCCGGCATCGACGCCATGGCCGGCCTCAAAGCCGCTCTCGACGCCTTACCAACCCCTGACGCCGCCGTGTTGCAACACGCTGCCGGTTGGGTGGGTAAACGCTTCGAAGAAGAAAAACGCCGTCGCGCAGAAATGGGCTTCGACGACATGCTGATCCGCCTGAATGCCGCTCTGCAGGCAGAGGGTGGCGAACGCTTGGCCAGCGTGATCCGCGAGCAATTCCCGGTGGCTCTGATCGACGAGTTCCAAGACACCGACCCGGTGCAGTACAGCATCTTCGACAGCATTTACCGCATCGAAGAGAACCACCTCGACAGTGGCCTGTTCCTGATCGGCGACCCCAAGCAAGCGATCTACGCGTTCCGTGGCGCCGACATCTACACCTACCTGCGCGCCCGCCAATCCACCACCGGCCGCCACCACACCTTGGGTACCAACTTCCGTTCCAGCCATGCGATGGTCGAGGCGGTGAACCATGTGTTCCAGCGCGCAGAAACGGGCCGGGGCGCGTTCCTGTTCCGCGAGCCGAATGGCGATAACCCGGTGCCGTTCCAGCCGGTGTTATCCCAAGGCCGCAAGGAAAAACTGCAGGTCGACGGCCAAACGCTACCGGCCATGCACCTTTGGCACCTGCCCACCGACCAGCCGGTGTCCAACGCGGTGTACCGCCAACAACTGGCCGCCGCCTGTGCTACCCAGATTGTCGAGTTGCTCAACGGCGGCCAGCAAGGCACGGCCGGTTTTTTAAGGCCGGATGACAGCTTCAAAGGCTTACTGCCGTCAGACATCGCCATCCTCGTGCGCGACGGCAAGGAAGCCCAAGCGGTGCGCGCCGAGTTGGCCGCCCGTGGTGTGCGCAGCGTATACCTGTCCGACAAGGATTCGGTGTTCGCCGCCCAGGAAGCTCACGACTTGCTGGCCTGGCTCAAGGCCTGTGCCGAGCCGGACGTCGAGCGGCCGCTACGGGCTGCCCTGGCTTGCGTCACCTTGAACCTATCACTGCCCGAACTGGAGCGTCTGAACCAGGACGAACTGGCGTGGGAACGCCGCGTGATGCAGTTCCGTGGCTACCGCGTGATCTGGCGCACCCAAGGCGTGCTGCCGATGCTGCGTCGTCTGCTGCACGACTTCAAACTGCCGCAAACCCTGATTGCCCGCAGCGACGGCGAACGTGTGCTGACCAACCTGTTGCACCTCAGCGAGTTGTTGCAACAAGCCGCGTCGGAACTTGACGGTGAACAGGCGTTGATCCGCCACCTGGCCGAACACCTCGCGTTGTCCGGTCAAGCCGGGGAAGAGCAAATCCTGCGCCTGGAAAGTGATGAGCAACTGGTCAAGGTCGTGACCATTCACAAATCCAAGGGCCTGGAATACGACCTGGTCTTCCTGCCCTTCATCTGTTCGGCCAAGCCGGTCGACGGCAGTCGCCTGCCGCTGCATTACCACGACGAACACGGCAAGTCCCAAGTCAGCCTGCGTCCTACGCCTGAGTTAATCGCCCAGGCCGATGACGAGCGCCTGGCCGAAGACCTGCGTTTGCTCTACGTGGCCCTGACCCGCGCCAAACATGCCTGCTGGCTTGGCGTTGCCGACCTCAAGCGCGGCAACAGCAGCAGCTCGGTATTGCACCTGTCGGCGCTGGGCTACTTGCTCGGCGCTGGAGCTTCGTTGGGCGAGTCTGCGGGACTGGCGCGCTGGCTGCTGGATCTGCAGGAAGGCTGCCCGGCCATCCACTATGCCCACGTGCCCGATGCCCAAGAGATCATGTTTCACCCGCCGCGCAACCAAGCGACTTTGCTCGCACCGTTGCTGCCTAAGCGCAAAGCTGCCGAAAACTGGTGGATCGCGTCCTACAGCGCCTTGCGAATGGGTGAAAGCATGAGCGTCGCCAACCTCGAAGCGCCAGAAAGCCCACAAGCGCAAAAGCTGTTTGATGACGAACGCCTCGATCCCGACGCACCGCGTGAAGTAGCGGCTTCCGGCGGCGATATTCACCGTTTCCCACGCGGTCCTAACCCAGGCACCTTCCTTCACGGCCTGCTGGAGTGGGCCGGTGAAGAAGGTTTCAACGCGACGTCGCAAGCCATCGAGAACGCTGTAGGTGCGCGCTGCAATCGCCGCAACTGGGAAGGCTGGATCATCACCCTCAGCGATTGGCTGGGCCACTTACTGCACACGCCGTTGCCTGTGGATAACGACCACGTCACCTTGAGCAGCCTGCAGCAGTATCAGATCGAAATGGAGTTCTGGTTCGCCAGCCACAAAGTCGACGTGCTTGCCCTCGACAAGCTGGTCTGCCAGTACACCCATAACGGTGTCTCCCGTGTCGCTGCCGAGCCGGTGCTGCTCAACGGCATGTTCAAAGGTTTTATCGACCTGACCTTCGAACACGATGGCCGCTACTACGTGGCTGACTACAAATCCAACTGGCTCGGCCCTGACGATTTGGCCTACACCCAAGCGGCCATGGAGCAGTCGATCCTTGAGCATCGATATGACCTGCAATACGTCCTTTACCTGCTGGCGCTGCATCGCCAGCTCAAGGCGCGTCTGCCGGACTACGACTACGACCGCCACGTCGGTGGCGCGCTGTATGTGTTCTTGCGGGGCACCCAAGCCGTCAGCCGAGGAGCGTTTTTCACCCGGCCGCCGCGTGAGCTGATCGAAGGCCTGGACCTGCTGTTCCAGGGCAAGCCCATCCCGCCCAAGGTTGAGCCTGCCTGGGAACAAGGAGTGTTGTTATGAGCCTGTTGCCATCACCGCTTGAGGCGCTGGAACCCCTGAGCCGCGCCGCCGACCTAGTGCAGTTGCTGGAGCGTTGGGTTGACCGCGGTTGGCTGCGCGCATTGGACAAAGCCTTCGTCGGTTTCCTGCACGAACTCGACCCACACGCCGACCCTTTGGTGTTACTGGCCGCGGCGCTGACCAGCCATCAACTGGGCCATGGCCATGTGTGCCTGGATCTGTTCGAAACCCTCAAAGCGCCAGACTTTGCATTGTCCTTGCCGCCCGAAGGCGACCTGCAAACCGGCGCCATGCTGCTGCCGTCGCAGTTGCTCGACGGCCTCGACGACGCCCACTGGTGTCACGCATTGGCCGCCAGCCCGTTGGTCGCCCTGGCGGTGGACGGCAGCGAATCGGCACACAGTCGTCCCTTGGTACTGTCGGGCACACGCCTGTACCTGCGCCGCTACTGGACCTACGAAAGGCGCATCGACACCGCATTGCGCTTGCGTCTCGCCACCCAGGAAACCGTCGCCGCGGATTTGCCCCAGCGCTTGAATGGCTTGTTTGACCAGCCGGCACCCGATGGCGTGATCGACTGGCAAAAACTCGCCTGCGCCCTGGCTACCCGCGGTGCCTTCAGCATCGTCACCGGCGGCCCCGGCACCGGCAAGACCACCACCGTGGTGCGCCTGCTCGCACTCTTGCAATCGCCAGCGGTAGAAACCGGCAGCCCGTTGCGTATCCGCTTGGCCGCGCCCACCGGTAAAGCCGCCGCGCGCTTGACCGAATCCATCAGCCAGCAAGTGCTGTCGCTGACAGTTCCGCAAAGCGTGAAGGAAAAGATTCCGACCCAGGTCACCACGGTTCACCGTTTGCTGGGTAGCCGTCCGGGCACTCGGCACTTTCGCCATCACCTTGGCAACCCGTTGCCCCTGGATGTGCTGGTGGTGGACGAAGCCTCGATGATCGACCTGGAAATGATGGCCAATCTGCTGGACGCGTTACCGCCCCATGCCCGCTTGGTGTTGCTAGGCGACAAAGACCAACTCGCCTCGGTAGAGGCCGGCGCCGTACTGGGTGATTTGTGCCGCGACGCCGAAGCCGGCTGGTACAGCCCTCAGACTCGTCAATGGCTGCAAGCCGTCAGCGGTGAAGACCTCGACGCCAGCGGCCTGCTGGAGGACCTCGACGGCAGCCATCCTCTGGCCCAGCAAGTGGTGATGCTGCGTTACTCGCGACGTTTCGGCGAAGGCAGCGGCATCGGCCAATTGGCGCGCTGGGTCAACCAGCAAAACGCCGAAGAGGCCCGCAAGTTACTGGCCGCGCGTAGCCATAACGACCTGTTCTGCGTCGGCCTTAAAGGTGAGCATGACCACGCCCTGGAACGGCTGGTGCTGGATGGGCAGGGCGATGGCGCCCAGGGTTATCGCTATTACCTCAACTTACTGCACAGCGCGCGTCCGGCCCTCGAAACCCCGCGCGACGATCTCGCCTGGACCCAGTGGGCGCAACAACTGCTGCAAGCCTTTGATGCGTTCCAACTGCTCTGCGCCGTGCGCAAGGGCCCTTGGGGTGTGGAAGGGTTGAACGTGCGCATCACTGCAGCCTTGCGCAAAGTGCGGCTGATCGAGGGTGACGAGCAATGGTATGAAGGTCGCCCGGTACTGATGACACGCAACGATTACGGCCTGGGCTTGATGAACGGCGACATCGGTATCGCCCTTAAGCTGCCCGAAAGTGACGGCGGCCCTCAGGTGCTGCGCGTCGCTTTCCCACGTAACGACGGCCAAGGCGGCGTGCGATTTGTATTGCCCAGCCGTCTGAATGATGTGGAAACCGTATACGCCATGACCGTGCACAAATCCCAAGGCTCGGAATTCACCCACACCGCGCTGATCCTGCCGGACGCCTTGAACCCGGTGCTGACCAAGGAACTGATCTACACCGGCATCACCCGCGCCAAACGCTGGTTCAGCCTGATCGAGCCCCGTGGCGGTGTGTTTGAGGAGGCCGTGCGGCGCAAGGTCAAACGCTTGAGTGGGCTGATGCTGGAGTTGGGTCCGGAGTCAGAAATATCTGACGCTGTGCTATCGTTGCGGCATCACCCCGATAACACCTGAGAGTATCGCTGCATGAACGTGGCCGTCTCGCCCACTGAGCGTAGTTTGAGCTGGAGACGCCTACTGCTGATGGCGGTTCTATGCCTGCTGGCACCTCGCGTATTTGCCGAAGCCCCGGGCCCGGCTGATCAGCGCGCCCAGGCGGTCACCCAAGTGGTACTTGGTATTCTCAGTTATGCCCGCTGGCCCGTGGAGCCTGAGCAACTGCGCCTGTGCATCCTCGGCCCGACTCAATACACCGACGATCTGATCAAGGGCACCACCCAGGCCACCGGTCGTCCGGTCGTGGTGCGACGCCTGCTGGTCGACCACCCCGATGTCGTCCACGCCTGTGATGCCGTGTACATCGGCAAACTCAGCACTGACGAACGCAGCCGCCTGTTTGACTCGTTGATCGGCCATCCGGTGCTCAGCATCAGCGAAGGCGGTGACCAGTGCACCGTGGGCAGCCTGTTCTGCCTGCGCGTGGGCGATGAGCAGGTGTCGTTTGAGGTCAACCTCGACTCGGTGGCGCGCAGCGGCGTGCGTATTCACCCCAGCGTGCTGCAACTGTCCCGTCGTCGGGCGCCGGCCTCATGACAGCCGTGACTGTGCGACCCACTCTGCGCTCCGTTATCGGCCGCGGGCATATGATCCTGGCGCTGGTAGCGGTGACCCTGGCCAGCGTGTCCCTGACCCTGCTCGGCGTCTTGGCGCTGCGGGTCTACGCCGAACACAACCTGCACCTGATCGCGCGTTCCATCAATTACACCGTCGAAGCGGCGGTGGTGTTCAACGACCGCGCTGCGGCCACCGAAGCCCTTAGCCTGATTGCTTCAACTGAAGAAGTGGCCCAGGCCGATGTGTTCGACGCCAGCGGCAGGCTGTTGGCGCATTGGGAACGCCCGGAAACCGGCATGCTCTCGCGGGTTGAACTGGCACTGGCGCATACCCTGCTTGAACAGCCCATCAATCAGCCGATCCTGCACCAGGGGCGGACCATCGGCAGCATCCACCTGACCGGCCACGGTGGCAGCCTGCTGCGCTTTCTACTCAGTGGTCTGGCGGGGATCCTGATCTGTACCGCTCTCAGCGCTTGGGTCGCCCTGCACCTCGCGCGCCGTTTGCTGAAGGGCATCACCGGGCCGCTGCAAAGCCTCGCCGCCGTGGCCCACGCCGCGCGCAGCGAACGCGACTTCGACCGTCGCGTGCCGCCGGCGCGCATCGCCGAACTCGATAGCCTGGGCAGCGACTTCAATGCTTTGCTTGGCGAGATGGAGGCCTGGCAAAGCCACCTGCAAAGCGAAAACGAAACCCTCGCACACAAGGCCAACCATGACAGCCTTACCGGCTTGCCCAACCGTGCGTTCTTCGAAGGCCGGTTGATCCGTGCCCTGCGCAGCGCTGCCAAGGCCAAGGAACAATTGGCGGTGCTTTACCTCGACAGCGACCGCTTCAAAGAGATCAATGACAGCTTTGGACATGCGGCAGGGGATGCCGTGCTCGTGGCCGTCGCCGAGCGCGTACGTGCGCAACTGCGAGAAGACGACCTGGTAGCACGCCTGGGCGGCGATGAGTTCGCCATCCTGCTGGCGCCGCTGCACAAGGTTGAAGACGCCCAGCGCATCGCCGACAAGATCATCGCCAGCATGGACACGCCGATTGCCGTGCCTGGCGACACTCAGGTGTTTACCTCCCTCAGTATTGGTATCGCCATCTACCCCGAACACGGTGTCACCCCCGGCACCTTGCTCAATGCCGCCGATGCGGCGATGTACCAGGCCAAACGGTTTTCCCAGGGCGGCCAGCAAACGGCAGAGTCGGAGCACTCTACCGCCAATGTTCAACACAGGAGTTGATCCCTTGTTTTCTAGCGCGCGCGTTTTACTTATCTCGTTGTTGGTGGCCTTCCTCGCCCTCGGCGGGTGCCAGACAGCCCCACCCAAAGGCCTGAGCCCGGCGCAGGTCGCAGTCCTCAAACAACAGGGTTTCGAACTCACCGACGAAGGCTGGGCATTCGGCCTGTCGGGCAAAGTCCTGTTTGGCAGCGACGTAGAAACCCTCAACCAACCCAGCACCGATATCGTGCAGCGCATCGGTAAGGCATTGCTGGGCGTGGGCATCGAACGCGTGCGCGTTGACGGCCACACCGACACCTCGGGCAAGGAAACCTACAACCAGCAACTGTCCCTGCGCCGCGCGAAAAGCGTGGCGACGGTGCTGCAAGGCGTGGGCATGAAAGAAGAAAACATCCAACTGCGCGGGCTGGGCAGCGCTGAGCCCGTCGCGTCTAACGCGACAGCGGCGGGGCGCACCGAGAATCGACGGGTGTCGATTGTAGTCATCGCCGACTGACTGGACTCAGCGCGACAGCACTTTGCGATGCAATCAAATGTGTGAGAGGGCTTACCCCCGATGAGGGAGTATCAGTTGATGCATTTTTGACTGATCCACTGCTATCGGGGCATAGGCCTCTACCTAACTCCCAAAGGCTGACACCTAACTCTGTGGTGAGCGGGCTTGCCCCGCGCTGGGCTGCGAAGCGGCCCCAAAACCAGCCGCTGAGTTCTAACAGGAAACTCCCCGCGTGATAAATGAGTAGATACCCATGTCTTGATGGCGGCCTGATAGCCGACCCAGGATGCTGGCCGAGTACATACCCGTTGCTGCGGTAACGGCGACTCAGGGTTGCGCCCTTACGGCGGCTCACTTTTGAAAAGCGCAAAAGTAAGCAAACCGCTTCTTAAAGAAAATCTTCGGCGCAGGCCCTTTAATCCGCGAACGTGATCTCCCGCGTCTCCCCCATCAACAACCCCTGGTTCTGCTCCGTCACTTCCCTGATGTAATCCCACAACAACGTAATCCGCTTCAGCTTCCTCAAATCCTCCCGGCAATACATCCAAAACTGCCGCGTAATCGCAATCTGCTCCCCCAGCACGGGCAACAACCGTGGATCTTGCGCTGCCAGAAAGCACGGCAAGATCGCCATCGACCGGCCCTGCTGCGCGGCCACGTACTGCGCAATCACGCTGGTGCTGCGCAGGCTGGCGCTGGCGCCGGGCACTACGTTGGCCAGGTAAAGCAGCTCGGAGCTGAACGCCAGGTCGTCCACGTAGCTGATAAACGGATGCTCGGCCAAATCCGCGGGTTTTCGGATGGGCGGGTGTTGGTCGAGGTATTCCTGGGTCGCATACAGCTGCAGCTTGTAGTCGCACAGTTTGCAGCACACGTAGGGCCCGTGTTCCGGGCGTTCCAGGGCGATGACGATGTCGGCTTCGCGTTTGGACAGGCTGATGAAGTGGGGCAGGGGCAGGATGTCTACCGAGATCGCGGGATACGTGTCGACAAAGTGGCTCAACTGCGGGGTCACGAAAAAGCTGCCAAAGCCTTCGGTGCAGCCCATGCGCACATGGCCGGACAGCGCAACGCCGGAGCCCGAGACTTGCTCGCAGGCCATGTGCAGGGTGCTTTCGATGGACTCGGCGTAACCCAGCAGACGCTGACCTTCGGGTGTCAGGACGAAGCCATTGGTCCGGGATTTTTCGAACAGCAACGTGCCGAGGGACACTTCCAGTGAACTGATGCGCCGCGACACGGTGGTGTAGTCCACCGCCAGGCGTTTGGCGGCGACGCTGGCCTTGCGCGTGCGGGCCACTTCGAGGAAAAACTTCAGGTCGTCCCAGTTCAGGGAGCCCAGTGATGTGATGTTTTTTTGCATATTGGACCGGCTTTTATGTGCGTTCTTATTAGAGATTTGCACATCTATACTCCAAAAACAGTCCGAACGCCTCATTCTTCAAGGCGATTCAACGCCTTGGTTCTCTAGCATAAATATAAGATTTGGAGACCACATGAACGCATCTGCCGATATTTCCGTGCAACAGGTCAAGTTGCTGATCAACGGCGAGTGGGTCGAGTCCAAGACCACCGAGTGGCAAGACATCGTCAACCCGGCTACCCAGCAAGTGCTGGCCAAAGTCCCGTTCGCCACGGCCGATGAAGTCAACGCCGCCATCGACGCAGCCCATCGCGCCTTCCAGACCTGGAAGCTGACGCCGATCGGCGCGCGCATGCGCATCATGCTCAAGCTACAAGCCTTGATCCGCGAGCATTCCAAACGCATCGCCGTAGTCCTCAGCGCCGAGCAGGGTAAGACCATTGCCGATGCCGAGGGCGACATTTTCCGTGGCCTGGAAGTGGTGGAGCACGCCTGCTCCATCGGCACCCTGCAAATGGGCGAGTTCGCTGAGAACGTCGCGGGTGGTGTCGACACTTACACCCTGCGTCAGCCCATCGGCGTGTGTGCCGGCATTACCCCGTTCAACTTCCCGGCAATGATTCCGCTGTGGATGTTCCCGATGGCCATCGCCTGCGGTAATACCTTCGTCCTCAAACCGTCCGAACAAGACCCGCTGTCGACCCTACTGCTGGTGGAGCTGGCGCTGGAAGCCGGTGTGCCGCCTGGCGTGCTGAACGTGGTGCACGGCGGAAAGGCTGTGGTGGATGCGCTGTGCACCCATAAAGACATCAAGGCCGTGTCCTTCGTCGGTTCGACGGCCGTCGGTACCCACGTCTACGACCTGGCGGGCAAGCACGGCAAGCGCGTGCAATCGATGATGGGCGCCAAGAACCACGCTGTGGTGCTGCCGGATGCCAACCGCGAACACACCCTCAATGCTCTGGTCGGTGCCGGTTTCGGCGCGGCGGGCCAGCGTTGCATGGCCACCTCGGTGGTGGTGCTGGTGGGGGCGTCCAAGCAGTGGTTGCCGGATCTCAAGGCGCTGGCGCAAAAACTCAAGGTCAACGCCGGTAGTGAAGCGGGCACGGATGTCGGCCCGGTGATTTCCAAGCGCGCCAAGGCCCGTATCCTGGAGTTGATCGAAAGCGGCGTGAAAGAAGGCGCCAAGCTGGAGCTGGATGGCCGCGACATTCAGGTGCCGGGCTTCGAGCAAGGCAACTTCGTCGGTCCGACCCTGTTCTCGGGCGTGACTACCGACATGCAGATCTACACCCAGGAAATTTTCGGCCCGGTGCTGGTGGTGTTGGAAGTCGACACCCTCGATGAAGCCATCGCGCTGGTCAACGCCAACCCGTTTGGCAACGGCACCGGGCTGTTCACCCAAAGCGGTGCGGCGGCGCGTAAGTTCCAGAGTGAAATCGATGTAGGCCAGGTCGGCATCAACATCCCGATTCCGGTGCCGGTGCCGTTCTTCAGCTTCACCGGTTCCCGTGGCTCCAAGCTCGGCGACCTCGGCCCGTACGGTAAGCAAGTGGTGCAGTTCTACACCCAGACCAAAACCGTCACCAGCCGCTGGTTCGATGACGACACGGTCAACGATGGCGTCAACACCACCATCAACTTGCGCTGATTCGGGAGACGACCATGAAGATTGCATTTATCGGCTTGGGCAATATGGGCGCGCCAATGGCCCGTAACCTGCTTTTGGCTGGGAATAAGCTGAATGTATTCGACGTTAATCCAGGCGTGTTCAAGGAGTTCGCAGAACTGGGCGCCACCGTCACAGGCTCACCGCGTGAAGCTGCACAAGGCGCCGAGCTGGTGATTACCATGCTGCCCGCCGCTGCCCATGTACGTAGCGTCTGGCTGAATGAAGACGGCGTGCTGGCCGGCATCGGCAAAGGCGTGCCCGCCGTGGATTGCAGCACCATCGACCCGCAAACCATCCGCGATGTTGCCGCTGCTGCGGCCAAGCAAGGCGTGGTGATAGCTGATGCTCCAGTCTCTGGCGGCACCGGCGGCGCTGGCGCAGGGACGTTGACCTTCATGGTCGGCGCCACCCCGGAACTGTTCGCCACCCTGCAACCGGTGCTGGCGCAGATGGGCCGCAACATCGTGCATTGCGGTGACGTGGGCACGGGGCAAATCGCCAAGATCTGCAACAACCTGCTGCTGGGCATCAGCATGGTTGGCGTCAGCGAGGCTATGGCATTGGGTGATGCACTGGGCATCGACACCCAAGTGCTGGCCGGGATCATCAACAGCTCCACCGGGCGCTGCTGGAGTTCGGACACCTACAACCCATGGCCGGGGGTGATCGAGACGGCGCCGTCATCCCGAGGTTACACAGGCGGGTTTGGTGCGGACCTGATGCTCAAGGATTTGGGCCTGGCTACCGAAGCGGCTCGCCAGGCGAAACAACCCGTGATTTTGGGGGCAGTGGCTCAGCAGTTGTACCAATCGATGAGTCAGCGTGGGGAAGGGGGGCAGGACTTCTCGGCGATTATCAACAGCTATCGCAAGCCCAAATAACCCCCCGGTGGGACGGCAATTGTAGTGAGCGTGCTTGTCCCGCGCCGGGCTGCGAAGCGGGCCCAATGAAAACGCCGCATTCTTTCAGAAAGAATGCGGCGTTTGTCGTCAGGGCCGCTTCGCAGCCCAGCGCGGGGCAAGCCCGCTCACCACAATAAGTGGCTCAGCTCGGTATTGGGGCCTGGCTACTGAAGCGGCTCGCCAGGCGAAACAACCCGTGATTTTGGGTGCAGTGGCTCAGCAGTTGTATCAATCGATGAGTCAGCGTGGGGAAGGGGGGCAGGACTTCTCGGCGATTATCAACAGCTATCGCAAGCCCAAATAACCCACCGGTGGGGCGGCAATTGTAGTGAGCGGGCTTGCCCCGCGCCGGGCTGCGAAGCGGCCCCAATGAAAACGCCGCATTCTTTCAGAAAGAATGCGGCGTCTGTTGTCAGGGCCGCTTCGCAGCCCAGCGCGGGGCAAGCCCGCTCACCACAATAAGTGGCTCAGCTCGGTAAACCGGAGCACCACAAAAACCTCAGGCGAATACAAAATACTTGCGCACCGTCTCGACCACTTCCCATGTCCCCTTCATCCCCGGCTCTACCACAAAGATATCCCCAGCCCGCAGGTGAATCGGCTCCATCCCTTCAGGGGTGATGATGCAGTAGCCTTCCTGGAAGTGGCAGTACTCCCACTTCACATAATCCACGTACCACTTGCCCGGGGTGCAGATCCAGGTGCCCATGATCTTGCTGCCGTCTTCGCTGGTGTAGGCGTTGAGGTTGACGGTGTGCGGATCGCCTTCGAGTTTTTCCCATTTGCAGGCATCCAGGACCGGCAGGGGATGGGTGTCGCGCAGTACGGTAATGGGCGTGGACATGATGGCTCCGAGGCAGGTAATGGGAAGATGCACCCTAAGGCCTTGTGCGTTGCGCCAGTGGTCTGAACTCGACATCGGGATGCCCAGAAGCGCAGGTGAATGCGACTCCTCAGGTCATGCGCAGTCAATGTGGGAGGGGGCTTGCCCCCGATGGCGCCGGGTCAGCCTGCACCTGTGTCAACTGACCCACCGCCATCGAGGGCAAGCCCCCTCCCACATTAATCCTTGGTGGCAGCTCCACCGTGGCCAGGCGACACTTCTGAGCGTAAATAAGTAATTTCCTCGCAGTAAGTGCGAAAGATTTCCCGCTTGGCGCAGGAATTCGCAAGAAAATTCAGCCCTGGCCCTCGTATCATTCACCCCAGTAACCGCCGAGAGCCTTTAAATGAACCCAATAAAAACGTGGTGGGATATCAGCCCGCCCTTGAGTACGGCGACCCCGACCTGGCCGGGTGATACGCCGTTCCAGGAAGAGCGCGTGTGGCAGTTCGGCCCGGAGTGCCCGGTGAATGTAGGGCGCATTACCTTGTCGCCGCACACCGGCGCCCACGTGGATGCGCCGCTGCACTACAGCGCGGACGGTGCACCCATCGGTGAAGTGTCGTTGGATGTGTACATGGGCCCGTGTCGGGTGCTGCATTGCCTCGGCAGCGGCGCGCTGGTGCAACCGCATCAATTAGAAGGCCGTGTGGATAACTTGCCGGAGCGTGTGTTGCTGCGTACTTATCCACAAGCGCCGCTGACTGAATGGGACTCGAATTTCACCGCCATCGCGCCGCAAACCATTGAGCTGCTCGCCAGCCTGGGCGTGCGCCTGATCGGTATCGACACGCCCTCGCTGGATCCGCAACAGTCCAAGACCATGGATTCCCACAACGCCGTGGCCCGGCATGGGATGGCGATTCTCGAAGGCATCGTGCTCGACGAGGTAGCGGAAGGCGACTACGAACTGATCGCGCTGCCGCTGCGCTTTGCCAACCTGGACGCCAGCCCGGTCCGCGCTATTCTCCGTCCGCTCAAGGAGCCCACGCGATGAGCCAATGTCCCTTCTCTGCTGATTACCAACCGCCGGAAGAATGGCATAACGCCGAGCTGAATTTTTCCGAGTCCATGAGCTACGGCGACTACCTGGACCTGGGCAAAGTCCTCAGCGCCCAGCACCCGCTGTCGCCGGACCACAACGAAATGCTCTTCATCATCCAGCACCAGACCTCTGAGCTGTGGATGAAACTGATGCTCCACGAACTCAAGGCCGCCCGTGAGCATGTGCGACTGGGCGAGTTGCCGCCAGCGTTCAAGATGCTGGCGCGGGTGTCGCGGATCTTTGACCAACTGGTGCACGCCTGGGCCGTGCTGGCGACCATGACGCCTTCTGAATACAAAGCGATTCGTCCGTTCCTGGGGCAATCGTCCGGGTTCCAGTCGTTCCAGTACCGCGAGATCGAATTTATCCTTGGCAATAAAAGTGCGGCGCTGTTGCGGCCTCACGCCCATCGGCCGGAGTTGTTGAACGAGTTGAAAGTGGCGATTGCCACGCCGTCGCTGTATGACGAAGCGATCAACTTGATGACCAAGGCGGGCCTTGCGATTGATCCACAACGCGCCGAGCGCGACCCGACGGCGGCGACCGTTCACGATGAGTCGGTGGAGGCGGCGTGGCGCGAGGTGTATCGCGATCCGAGCCGTTATTGGGATTTGTATCAGTTGGCTGAGAAGTTTATCGATCTGGAAGATTCGTTCCGCCAGTGGCGCTTTCGGCATGTGACCACCGTTGAGCGCATCATCGGTTTCCAACCCGGTACTGGCGGCACCGAAGGCGTGGGGTATCTGCGCAAGATGCTCGACACCGTGCTGTTCCCCGAGTTGTGGCGAGTGCGCTCCACGCTGTAAACAAAAAGCCCCGGATTCCGGGGCTTTTCATTTGCAATGCAATCAAATGTGGGAGGGGGCTTGCCCCCCGATGGCGGTGGGGCAGTGGGCACATAAGTGACTGACACACTGCTATCGGGGGCAAGCCCCCTCCCACATGGGTATTACTGCGCAGCGGCGACCGCTTTCGCCTTACTCACTCGCAAACGGTAAGCCACATAGATAATCCCCACCCAAATCGGCATCGCATACACCGACTCGCGAATACCCGGGATCGCCAGCATCACGCTGATGATCATCAGCATGAACGCCAGGCACAGGTAGTTGCTGAACGGGAACCAGAAGGTCTTGAACGATGGCGTCACGCCTTGCTCGCCCATGGCCTTGCGGAACTTGATGTGGGTGATGCTGATCAGCGCCCAGTTGATCATCAGCGACGCAACCACCAGCGCAAACAGCAACTCCAGCGCACTCTGCGGCGCCACGTAGTTGACCACCACGCACAGCATCGTCACCAACGCCGAGATCGCCAGGGCCCGCAGTGGCACGCCTTGCTTGTTGAGCTTCATCAGCGCTTTTGGCGCATCGCCTTGCTCGGCCAGGCCGAACAGCATACGGCTGTTGCAGTACACGCCGCTGTTGTACACCGACAGCGCCGCGGTCAGCACCACGAAGTTGAGGATGTGCGCGGCGGTGTCGTTACCGATCAGCGAGAAGATTTGCACAAACGGGCTGCCGCTGTAGGGGTCGCCTGACGCGCCGAGGGTTTGCAGCAGTTGGTCCCATGGGTACAGCGACAGCAGCACGGTCAGGGCACCGACGTAGAAGATCAGGATCCGGTAGACCACCTGGTTGATCGCTTTGGGAATCACTTTGCGCGGTTCAGTGGCTTCGGCGGCGGTAATACCCACCAGCTCCAGGCCACCGAACGAGAACATGATGAACGCCATCGACATCAACAGCCCCATGCCGCCATTCGGGAAGAACCCGCCGTGGCTCCACAGGTTACTGATGGACGCTTGCGGGCCGCCGGTGCCGCTGAACAGCAGGTAGCAGCCGAGCACGATCATGCCGACAATCGCCACCACCTTGATGATTGCGAACCAGAACTCGGTTTCACCGAAGAACTTCACGTTCAGGGTGTTGATCAGGTTCACCGCAACAAAGAACACCAGCGCGCTGACCCAGGTCGGGATCTCCGGCCACCAGAACTGGATGTACTTGCCCACGGCCGTCAGTTCGGCCATGCCCACCAGTACGTACAGTACCCAGTAGTTCCAACCGGCCAGGAAGCCCGCGTAGCCGCCCCAGTATTTGTGGGCGAAGTGGCTGAACGAGCCGGCCACCGGCTCTTCGACGATCATTTCACCGAGCTGGCGCATGATCAGGAACGCAATGAAGCCCGCAATCGCGTAGCCCAGGATCATCGACGGGCCCGCCGACTTGAGCACCCCGGCCGAGCCGAGGAACAACCCCGTGCCAATCGCCCCTCCCAAGGCGATCAGCTGAATATGCCGGTTCTTCAGGCCACGCTTGAGGCCCACCGGGTTAACCATGTCATCCGCCATTAACGTTCCCTTCTACTTGTTTTTCTTGGGGTTGATTGCACGCCGCACCAGCCCCTCAGAAGTGCTGAGGAGTCAGATATTACTCTGCGTAAACTTTTCGTAATACAGCTGAACGCCATCAAGTGCCTGATCCGCCAGCCATTGTTGGATGGATTCGACCATTGGAGGGGGCCCGCAGACATACATATCCGCCGATCCGTCCCGCAATTCGGCCAAGTCGAAATGTTGGGTGAGGTAGCCGCGCTTTCCGGGCCAGTCATCTGCGGGGTCGCTGAGGACTTCGGTGTAGCGAAAACCTGGCAGTTTCGCCGCGTAGGCCGCGATGCGTGTCGCTTCGCATAAGTCCTCGGCACCGCGCACGCCATAGTAGAGGTGCACCGGCTGGTCGCAGCCAGTGGCGGCCAGTTGATCGAGCATGCCCAGAAGCGCCGACAACCCGGTGCCGCCGGCGACCAGCACCAGCGGTTGGCTGACGTGCCGAAGGTAGAACGCACCCAGCGGTGCCTCCATCAGCAGTTCATCGCCGACTTGGCAGCGCTCACGCAGGTAGTTGCTCATCACCCCATCGGGCAGCAAGCGGATCAGAAACTGCACCTGATTGCCCGCCAGGTTGGCGAAAGAGTAGGAACGCCAACTGTCCGTGCCTGGCACCGAGAGGCGTGCATATTGGCCGGGTAGAAAATCCAGTGGCGCGTCCAATTGCACGTTGAGGATCGCCGTACTGGCCGACACCAATTGCACCTCGCTGACCGTTGCGCGCACCTGCACCGGGTTCGGTGCATTGCACAAGCTCGAATCGAAGTCGAAGTAGAAGGTGGCGTCGGACTTCACCCGCGTCTGGCAACTAAGCATCTTGCGGTGTTGCAGGTCGAGGCTTGAGAGGGCTTCGTCGTCCACGTAGTCCTGGGTGTAGTCGCCCGATTCGCAACGACCCTGGCAGGTGCCGCATACACCTTCGCGGCAATCCAGGGGGATCTTGATGCCATTGCGCAGGGCCGCATCCAATAGGATTTCATGGGCGCCCACTGGGAAAAACAGGGTCTTGCCGTCGGCAAAACTGAAGGCCACTTTGTGATTCATGTGTTGTTCTCTGCATATTTATGACGTACGTACGGCCTGTTGGGGTGAGCGGGCTTGCCCCGCACTGGGCTGCGAAGCAGCCCCATGAGAGTCGCCGCATTTTTCCCGCCAAACCGCAGTGCTTGCACCAGGGGCCGCTGCGCGGGGCAAGCCCGCTCACCACAAAAAGCCCGCTCACCACCACAACAAGGGTGCTTTAGAGGTGATAGAAATCCAGCACCGAGTTGATGGTGTCGTTGAGCAGCAGCGCATGCTTGCGAGTGATCAGCCAACTGTCTCCCTCAGGTTTGAGGCGGTAAGTGGCCTGTCCGTAAAACTGCTCCGAAGTCGCCAGCCGATAGAACAGCGTGTGCCAGTTCAGCTTCACTTCCAGCGAGCCATCCGCCTGTTCTGCGATGCGCACGTTATTGATCAGGTGCAAGGTGCGCGGCATTGGCGTGGCCGAGGCTGCCTTGCCGGTGCGTAGGCGAAAGACTCGGTCTTCCAGGCCTGAGCGGTTGGCGTAGTAGATCAACGACATCTCGCGTTTGGGATCGCGGGTGTACACATGCTCCGAGTCCCATTGCGGCAGATGGAACTCGCTCTGCGGGTCGAACAGCTGCACATAGGCGTCCCAGTCCTGAGCGTCGCAGAGTTCGGATTTTCGGTAGAAAAACTGCTCGATCCTGTATTGCAGTTGGGCATTCATCATTGCACCTCCCGCAGTGTCAGCGCTTGTCGATCAAGGCCGTTGAGCAGGAACTGCTGCCAGTTGCGGTGCTGGTTGACGTACAGCCCTTCGTGGGTGAATTCAGTGCCGGTCATGGCCGGTTGGATGCCGATGGCTTCACTGTTCGGTGTCGGGCCGGTCTCCCAGCGATGGCTGCCACGGGAGATATCGCTCCAGCGCTCCAGTCGGCCTTGGAAACCACGCTGGGCTTCACGAAATTCCACCAGGTCGTCCGGCGTGCCCATGCCCGATACGTTGAAGAAATCCTCGAATTGGCGAATGCGGTTTTCGCGGTCAGCGTCGGACTCGTTTTTCACCCCCAGGCATTGGCTGATGATCTCGGTCTTGTTCCACGCCACCGGGCGGATGATGCGCAGTTGCGAGCTGATCTGATCGAGGAAGAACAGGCTCGGATAGATGTTCAGATTGCGCAGGCGGTGCATCATCCATTCGGCTTTTTGCTGGCCGTGTTCTTCCACCAGGCGCGGCATGATGGTGGCGTAGCCGGAACGCACGGTCGGGTTGGGCATGTCGCTGAACAACAGGCTGTGGCCGTTGTTGAAGGCGAACCAACCGTCATCGGTATTCGCGTCGCCTGCACCGAGTTTGCTGTAGTCCAGTGTGGTGCCGGAACCGGTGCCGTTCTCGGTATTCACCTGTTGGCGATGCTGCACCGTGGCCACGTAGTTGTAGTGCACGGTGCTCACGTGATAACCGTCCAGACCGTTTTCGTTTTGCAGCTTCCAGTTGCCGTCGTAGGTGTAGGCGGATTTACCCGGCAGCACTTCCAGCTCACCGGTGGCGGATTGCGCGACCATCATGTCGAAGAACACTTTGGCATCGCCGAGGAAGTCTTCCAGGCTGTCCGTGCCGTTCACGTCCAGACTGATAAACACAAAACCTTTGTAGCTTTCGATTCGCGCTTTTTTAAGGCCGCGGGTGGCTTTGTCGAAACCTTCCGGGTATTCCCCCGGCGCCTTGACCTTCACCAACCGGCCATCGCTCTTGTAACACCAGGCGTGAAACGGGCAGGTAAACGTGGACTGGTTGCCCTTGCCGACGCGGGTGAGGGTGGTGCCGCGATGCTGGCAGGCGTTGATCAGCGCATTGAGCTGGCCTTCGCCATCGCGGGTGATAATCATCGGCTGGCGCCCGGCGCGCATGGTCACGAAGTCATGGTTATGGGCCAGTTCGCTTTCGTGGCAGGCGTAGATCCAGTTCTTTTCGAAGATCAGTTCCATCTCCAGGTCGAACAGTTGCGGCTCGGTGAACATGTCCCGGGCGATGCGGAACACTTCGTCTGCCGGACGAAAATCCAGGCAGCTTTCGATAAAGCTTTTCCACTGCTCGACGCTTCTTGCACCACTCATGGGAGGCACCTTTTTGATAGGGGCTAATCGGTGGTTTATTAGAGGCAGCGGGGCAGGGCGTGGGCTATCCGCTTAATGGGGGAAGATGGGCCGCAAAGTTGGGCGCGGAGTACCCAATACGGTGCGGCGAGGTAACGTCATGCGCTACTGTCATAGGGCGCGAGGGGCATGAAAACCGGTGACTTATCCACATAGTCGGCCCTTGCTATCCACCCAGTGGCGCTACCACCGGCGTGGCGCAGAACTTGCTGTCCAACAACGATAACGACGCGCCGTCAGAGCGCGCAAACGCCTAACCGCCGTGGGTGCACCCTGATGAGCAGCCAGACACGCGATATCCATATCCAACGCTTCGACCTCGAAGGCGCCCGCAGCTGGATGTCCGGCATCTGCGGGCCGCACCGCCTGGCGACGACGACCCCGGAGCGCCTGCGTTTTCACCACAGCGCCAATGTGTTCAAGTCCCGCGCGACCACCTTGGGCGTGATCGAATACGGCACCGACGTGACCATCGATATCGAGGATGCCGAGCACTTCAGCAGCTACAGCCTCAGCCTTCCGTTGGTGGGTGAGCAGGAGTTGAGCAAGAACGGTGAGCGCCTGAGTTCCAACCGCGACCAAGGCGTGATCATCTCGCCCAACGAGCACCAGGTGCTGGCGATTTCCGGGGACTGTCGCAAGCTGCAAGTGGTGATTACGCGGGCAGCGATGAGTGAGTCACTGGAAGGTTTGTTGCAACGGCCCATCGACGCGCCGCTGCGCTTTGAGTCGGTGATGGATGCGGTGGATGGCGCCCCGGCCTCGTGGTGGCGCATGGCGCGTTACTTCATTGCCGAACTGGAGCGCAGCAGCGAGTTGTATGAACAGGCCGCGTTTACCCGGGATCTGGAAAGCTCGCTGATCAAGGGGTTGATCCTGGCCCAGCCCAATAATTACTCCGAAGAACTGCGCGACGTACTGGGCGTGAAACTGCCGCATTACTTGATCCGCGCGCGCCAATACATTCACGACAACGCCCGCGAAGCGCTGCACCTGGAAGACCTGGAAGCCGCAGCAGGCGTGTCGCGCTTCAAGCTGTTCGACGCTTTCCGAAAGTACTTTGCCCTGTCGCCGATGGCCTACCTGAAGAAGTACCGACTGGGCGCGGTGCGCCAGGAAATCCTTGAGCACGGTTCAATTCGTACCATCTCCGAGATTGCTTTGGGCTGGGGCTTTACTCACTTGGGACGGTTTTCGGCGGAGTATCGCAAGCTGTTTGACGAGTCGCCCAGCCAGACGCTGCAGCGCAATCGCCTGCGCAGTACTTGAGTCTGATGAAGAGCAAAATGTGGGAGGGGGCTTGCCCCCGATAACGGTGGATCAGTCAGCCCATTCGTTAACTGGCCCAGCGCAATCGGGGGCAAGCCCCCTCCCACAGGGAGATCGCAGTGTTTAGAGCGTTTCAGATCAGTTCTTCCACCAACTGCAGGCAATGACTAACCCCCGGCGACTGATCATTCACCCTTCGGCTGAGAATAATCGGCGAGGTCGCGGTGGTTTCCACAATCGGCGTGTAACCGATATCCGCCCGATGCAGCACCTGCACCGACGCAGGCACCAGCGTCACGCCCATGCCAGCGCCGACCAGGCCAATCGCGGTCTGCAGCTCGTTAGTCCACTGCGCCACCTTGAGGCTTAAACCGTGGGTATCGAACAGCGCGATCACATGGTCGGCATAACTGGGGCGTGGGTTGCCGGGGTAGAGCACAAACGGCTCGGCGGCCAATTGGGCGAGGGTGGCCGGCGCCGCCAGCAGCGGGTGGCCGGCAGGCAGTACCGCCACCAGTCGATCCTCCACCAGTACACGCTGGTCAATGGCTGGGTCGTCGATGCGGATACGCCCGAAGCCGACATCAATGCGCCCGGCCTTGAGCGCTTCGACCTGCTGCAAAGTGGTCATCTCGGACAAACCCAATTCCAGCTCCAGCGCGTCATGGCTGCGCAGCCGCCGGATCAGCTCGGGCAGTACGCCATACAAAGTCGACGGCGCAAAGCCGATGCCCAGCCAGGTCTTTTCGCCCTGGCCGATGCGCCGGGTGCTGTCGCAGACCTTGTTCAACTGTTCGAGCAGCACATTGGCGTGTTCATAGAAAAACCGCCCGGCTTCGGTCAGTCGCAGTGGGCGGCCGCGTTCCAGCAGAATCACCCCCAGCTCATCCTCCAGTTGCTGGATCTGCCGGCTCAACGGTGGTTGGGCGATGTGCAGGCGTTCGGCGGCCCGGGTGAAGTTGAGGGTTTCGCCCAGCACCTGGAAGTAGCGCAGATGACGCAGTTCCATGACGGCTCCTTTCATACCTTGAGAGTATTGTTCGAGACTAATTCTATATTGGCTCCACGCAAAGAGCGGGAACAGAATCAGCGCAGACCTATAAAGAACCCAGCGGGTATTGCCATGCCGATTTGCGCCATTGAGTCGATCGAGACCATTATCGTCGACCTCCCCACCATTCGCCCGCACAAGCTGGCAATGCACACGATGCAGAACCAGACCCTGGTGATCATCCGCGTGCGTTGCGCCGACGGCATCGAAGGCATCGGTGAGTCCACCACCATCGGCGGTCTGAGCTACGGCAACGAGAGTCCCGACAGCATCAAAATCAATATCGACCGCCACTTCGCGCCGCTGCTGATCGGCCAGGACGCCAGCAATATCAACGCCGCCATGTTGCGCCTGGAGCGCAGTATTCGCGGCAATACCTTTGCCAAGTCCGGCATTGAAAGCGCGTTGCTCGATGCATTGGGCAAACGCCTGAACCTGCCGGTGAGCGAGCTGCTCGGCGGCCGTGTACGTGACGCGTTGCCGGTGGCCTGGACCTTGGCCAGCGGCAACACCGAACAAGACATCGCCGAAGCCGAAAAGATGCTCGACTTGCGCCGCCACCGCATCTTCAAACTCAAGATCGGCGCCGGTGAAGTCGGTCGCGACCTCGCTCATGTGATCGCGATCAAAAAGGCCTTGGGCGAGCGCGCCAGTGTGCGCGTCGACGTCAATCAGGCCTGGGATGAAGCCGTCGCCCTGCGCGCGTGCAAGGTGCTTGGCGACAACGGCATCGACCTGATCGAACAACCGATCTCGCGCAATAACCGTGGCGGGATGGCCCGGCTGAACCTGTCGAGCCCGGCGCCGATCATGGCGGATGAATCCATCGAATGTGTCGAGGATGCCTTCAACCTCGCCCGTGAAGGTGCGGCGTCAGTGTTCGCCCTGAAGATCGCCAAGAACGGCGGCCCGCGTGCGGTGTTGCGCACGGCCGCGATTGCTGAAGCGGCGGGTATCGGCCTGTACGGCGGCACCATGCTCGAAGGCGGCATCGGCACCCTGGCCTCGGCCCATGCGTTCCTGACCTTGAACAAGCTGGCGTGGGACACCGAACTGTTCGGTCCGCTGCTGCTCACCGAAGACATTCTTACCGAACCGCCGGTGTACCGCGATTTTCAGTTGCATGTCTCCACTGCGCCGGGCCTGGGCCTGGCCATCGATGAAGAGCGTCTGGCGTTCTTCCGTCGTGACAAACACTAAGAGGCGCTTGCCATGTTGTTCCACGTAAAAATGACCGTGAATCTGCCCGTCGACATGAACCCTGAGCGCGCCGCCCGCCTCAAGGCCGACGAAAAAGCCCTGGCTCGACGTTTACAAGAGCAAGGCAAATGGCGCCACCTGTGGCGCATCGCCGGGCTTTACGCCAACTACAGCGTGTTCGATGTCGACAGCGTGCAAGAGCTGCACGACCTGCTGATGCAACTGCCGCTTTATCCCTACATGGCCATCGAAGTGAACGCCCTGTGCCGGCACCCTTCGTCGATCCATGAGGACGACCGTTAAGCCTGTTCTACACCTAACAATTACAAGATGAGGATCGCACCATGTCCATCCGACTGTCCCAGACTGCCCACGCCCAACAGTTTCTCGAAGAAGCCAGCGGCAACCTTAATGACGGCGGTAACCCGCGCACCAAAGCGCTGATCTACCGGATTTTGCGCGACACCGTGAACATCATCGAAGACCTGGACGTGACGCCGGAAGAGTTCTGGAAGGCGGTCAACTACCTCAACGAACTGGGCAAAAACCAGGAAGCCGGACTGCTTGCCGCCGGGTTGGGCCTGGAGCACTACCTGGACATGTTGATGGACGCCGCCGATGAAGAAGCCGGCAAATCCGGCGGCACGCCACGTACCATCGAAGGCCCGCTGTACGTGGCCGGTGCGCCGCTGTCCCAGTACGAAGCGCGGTTGGATGACGGGACGGATGCCGCAGTGCCGCTGTTCATGCGCGGACAAGTGCGCGACACCAACGGTAAACCGTTGGCTGGGGCGATTGTGGATGTGTGGCAGGCCAACACGGGCGGCACTTATTCCTGGTTCGATAACACCCAGTCGGAATTTAACCTGCGCCGTCGCATAGAGACCGACGCCCAGGGTAACTACCGTTTTCGCAGCATCGTGCCGTCGGGCTACGGCTGCCCGCCGACTGGGCCGACCCAGCAACTGCTCGATCAATTGGGGCGCCACGGGCAGCGGCCGGCACATATCCACTTCTTCATCTCGGCGCCGGGGCATCGGCACCTGACGACACAGATCAACCTGTCGGATGACCCGTACCTGCACGATGACTTTGCCTACGCGACGCGGGATGAATTAATTGCCGAGATTCGCTTCAGCGACGATCAGCAACTGGCGCGGGAGTTTGGGGTAGAAGGGCGGTTTGCACAGATTGATTTTGATTTTGAGTTGCAGACGGCTGATGCGCCGGTAGAACAGAAACGCATGCAGCGAGTCCGCGCCCTCGAAGACTAAATGCGGTCAAAAATGTGGGAGGGGGCTTGCTCCCGATAGCGGCGGATCAGTCAACATTTAAGTGACTGACACACCGCCATCGGGGGCAAGCCCCCTCCCACATTTGATCTGAGGCGTGGCTGACTATTTGCGTACGACGAGATCAAGTACCTCATCCTTATCCTTGATCTTCTGCAGCACGATTTCCGAGCGTATATCCATCACCCCCGCCGTGCGGTTCAGGTGGTTCACGATAAAGTCCGAAAAGTGCTTGAGGTTGCGCGCCTGCACCCGCAGCACATAGTTGCTGGCGCCGGTGATCACATAGGCGCTGGCCACTTCCGGCCAGCCTTGCACCTTCTTGATAAACGTCTCATGCCAATCCTCCACATCCTGGCGCAACGACAGGTGGACGATGGCTTCCAGCTCGATCCCCAATTGCTCGGCATTCAGCACTGCGCGGTAGCCGCTGATGATTCCTTCACTCTCCAGCAGACGCAAACGGCGCAGGCAGGCGGAGGGCGACAGTGCGACTTTTTCCGCCAGTTCCTGGTTGCTGATACGGCCATCCTGTTGCAGGAAATGCAGGAGGCGCAGGTCGGTGGCGTCAAGAATCATGGTTTGAATAAATCCGCGTGTTTAGGGGTTAAATTCGAATTTCCTACTGCTTAATTAGCCTGTTACCCACCACTTTGCACGAAAATTCTCTAAAGCTTCGTTCATTATTTGGTTCATTCCCACCTATAAAAACCAGGACTCTCCATGACCACCCGAAGCCATTGCCAAGCCCTCGACGCCCAGGACCCGCTGGCGCCGTTGCGCAATCAATTTTCCTTGCCGGAGGGTGTGATCTACCTCGACGGTAACTCCCTTGGCGCACGTCCGGTGGCATCGCTGGCGCGGGCGCAACAGGTGATTGCCGAGGAGTGGGGCAATGGCTTGATCCGCAGTTGGAACAGCGCCGGTTGGGCAGACTTGTCCCAGCGCCTGGGCAATCGCCTTGCGCCGCTGATCGGTGCGCGGGACGGCGAAGTGGTGATCACCGATACCACCTCCATTAACCTGTTCAAAGTGCTCAGTGCTGCACTGACGGTGCAGCGCCAACGCGCAGCAGAGCGCAAGGTAATCGTCAGCGAAGCAAGCAACTTTCCCACCGACCTGTACATCGCCGAAGGCTTGGCTGAATTGCTGCAACAGGGTTACTCCCTGCGTCTGGTGAACAGCCCGGACGAACTGCCCCAGGCCATCGACGCCGACGTGGCGGTGGTGCTGCTCACCCACGTCAACTACAAGACCGGCTACATGTATGACATGCAGGCGCTTACGGCCTTGAGCCATGAATGTGGCGCGCTGAGTATCTGGGATTTGGCGCACTCGGCGGGCGCGGTGCCCATCGATCTGCATAACGCCGGGGCCGATTACGCGATTGGCTGCACTTATAAATACCTCAACGGCGGCCCAGGCTCCCAGGCGTTTGTGTGGGTCAATCCGGCGTTGGTCGACCTCGTACGCCAGCCGCTTTCGGGCTGGTTCGGGCATACCCGGCAGTTCGCCATGGAAGCCAACTATGCGCCGAGCGCCGGTATTGCCCGCTACTTGTGCGGCACCCAACCGATCACCTCGCTGGCGATGGTGGAGTGTGGGCTGGCGATTTTTGAGCAGACTGATATGGCGAGCCTGCGCACTAAATCCCTGGCGTTGACGGATCTGTTTATCGAGTTGGTTGAAGCCCGTTGCGCGGCTCATGGCCTGGTGTTGATCACCCCGCGTGAGCATGCCCGGCGCGGTAGCCATGTGAGTTTTGAGCACCCCGAAGGTTATGCAGTGATTCAGGCTCTGATTGCCCGTGGCGTGATCGGCGATTACCGCGAGCCGCGCATCATGCGGTTTGGGTTTACGCCGCTCTATACGAGCTTTATTGAGGTCTGGGACGCTGTGGAAATCCTCGGTGAGATTCTCGACGAGAACACCTGGGACCAGCCGCAATTCAAAGTCCGCCACAGCGTCACCTGAATAAACGCAGACAACATTATGGGAGAGGGCTTGCATCAGATACACAATGGATAAACACCACAAGCCTCATGTGGGAGGGGGCTTGCTCCCGATGGCAGTGTGTCAGTCGCCGGATTGGCAAGCTGATACACCTCCATCGGGAGCAAGCCCCCTCCCACAGGGATCTGCGGCAACAGACAAATAGTGCAACCACAATAATAAAGGGGCACCCCACGTGACTACGCCAGACACCGGCTTTGCCGAGATCACCCAACGCGAACTGGGCCTTCGGCGCCAGCTCACTTCCGGCCAGATGAGCATGATCGCCATCGGTGGCGCCATCGGCACCGGGTTGTTCATGGGCAGCGCCTATGCCATCGGTTATGCCGGGCCGAGCGTGCTGGTGAGCTACGCCATTGGTGCACTGATCACCTTGCTGTTGATGGGCTGCCTGGCGGAGATGACCGTTGCGCATTCCACCTCGGGTTCCTTCGGCGCCTATGCCGAGTTCTACATCAGCCCGCTGGCTGGGTTTCTGGTGCGTTATGCCTATTGGGCGGCGATTGTGCTGGCGGTGGGCGCCGAGGTCACGGCGGTGGCGATGTACATGAAGTACTGGTTCGCCAACGTGCCGGAGTGGGTGTGGATTGTGTCGTTTTCCAGTGTGCTGATCCTGCTTAATGCGATCAGCGTGAAGACGTTTGGCAACTTTGAATACTGGTTCTCCACCATCAAGATCAGCGCCATCGTCGGCTTCATCATCCTGGCCGTGTATGTGGTGTTCGGCTCCGGCAACCCGGAGTATGGCGTGCAGAATTACACCGCACACGGCGGTTTTTTCCCCCATGGCTTGAGCGGCATGTGGATTGCCGTGATTGTGTCGATCTTCAGTTACCTGAGCGTCGAGATGATCGCTGTGGCTGCCGGTGAAGCCGCCGACCCGGAGCAGGCGGTGAAGAAGGCCTTTCGCGCGACCATCGTGCGCCTGGTGGTGTTTTACCTGCTGACCCTGGCGCTGATGCTGGCCATCGTGCCGTGGAATCAGGCCGGGCAGACCCAAAGCCCGTTCGTCACAGTGATGCAGACCATCGGCATTCCCGGTGCCACCGGGGTGATGAATTTCGTGATCCTGATCGCCGCGTTGTCAGCGATGAACAGCCAGCTCTACATCACTACACGCATGATGTTCAGCCTGTCCCGCGCAGGCTTCGCACCCAAGTCCATGGGCGCGTTGAGCAAAAGCGGCATTCCGCTGAATGCACTGCTGCTGTCCAGTTCGGGCATTGCCCTGGCGACCTTGTTGAATGTGGTGTACCCGGAAAGCTCGTTCACCCTGATGATGGCGATCTCGATGTTTGGCGCGATCTTCACCTGGTTCATGATCTTCCTCACGCACCTGTTTTTCCGTCGCTATCGCAAGCGTCACGGCGGGGCGAAGTTGTCATTCCAACTGCGCCTGTTTCCCTACAGCACATTGCTGGGTCTGGTGCTCATGGGCGCGGTGATGATCACCACGTATTTCACCGAGGCGTTCAAGATGACGTTGGTGTTTGGCGTGCCGTTCCTGTTGATTCTGTCGGCGGTGTATTACGGGTTCTTCCGCAAGGGCAGGGCCAAGGCGTTGAACAAGGCTTTGGCGTAACCCGGCAGTTGCTCGAACGAACGTGCGCAAAGCAACAGCTGTCGGCGGGCCCAGTCTTCTCCCAGAGGCTGGGCCTTGAAGTGGCGCGCCAAGGGCCAGCGATCCAACGCGGCCTGGGGCACGATGCCCAGGCCAGCACCTCGTGCGACCATCCGAATCACCCCATCAAAGCCCTCGGCGCGGATGCGCGTCTGTAAGCGGAACCCCGCGTGCAGCGCTTGTTCTTCCAGGTACACCGACAGTGCGCTGTGGGCCGCGAGGCCGACGTAATCGTGTTGCAGGCTGTCGATAAAACTCACCGGGCTCGCTGCCAGGGGATGATCCAGGGGCATGATCAGCACCAGCGGGTCATCGCGAAAGGGCAGGGTCTGCAAACCGTGGGTGTCTACTGCATCGGAGATGATCCCCAGGTCGGCCGTGCCCTGACGCAGGGCCTGGATGATGCGCAGGCTGGGCAACTCCTGCAGGTCGATATCGAGGTTGGGGTGTTCGCGTAGAAAGTCCGCGAGCAGTTCCGGCAGGTATTCGCTGAGCGCAGTGGTGTTGCACAGCAGGCGCACTTGGCCTTTGATGCCGTTGGCGTATTCGGCGAGGTCCTGTTGCAGATGGTCGGCCTGTTGCAGCAGCAGGCGAGCGTGGCGCGCGAGGGCTTTACCTGCAGGTGTCGGCGTGACACCCCGGCGGCCCCGCTCAAGCAATTCGATGCCCAGCGATGCTTCCATAGCGCGGATGCGTGCGCTCGCGGCTGCCAGGGATAAATGGCTGCGGCTGGCGCCGGCGGTGATGTTGCCGGTGTCCAGGGTATGCAGGTAGAGGCGCAGATCGATCAGGTCAACGTGCATGGGTAGGATTCTCGGATGGCTCTACTGGCCGCATCGGGGGCAAGCTCCCTCCCACATTTGGATGGGTGAACACAGTCTAAGTGGGAGGGGACTTGCCCCCGATGCGGCCCCAAGGCTCTTGCTAAACAAGAGGCTGCCTCAGTATATGGCGAATTTCAGAACGCATCGAAAAGTCGCACACTCTGCCCATGATTACCTTCCTTGCGTTCTACCAAAGCCTCGGTCCCGCCCTTACGCTGCTGGTGATTGGCACATTCCTGCTGGCGGGCACCGTCAAAGGAGTAATCGGCCTCGGCTTACCGACAGTCGCCATGGGCATGCTTGGTCTGGCTATGTTGCCGGCGCAGGCTGCGGCGTTGCTGATCATTCCTTCAACGGTCACCAACCTTTGGCAACTGGCATTCGGCGGGCACCTGAGTGGCTTGCTCAAACGCCTTTGGCCGATGCTCGTGCTGATTTTCCTCGGCACCGGGCTGGGTACGGTGTGGCTTGGCATGGAAGGTGGGCACTGGGTGGTGCGCGCGCTGGGCGCGGCGTTGCTGGTGTATGCGTTGAGCGGGTTGTTTTTGCCCACCTTCAAGGTCAAGCCGCAGACCGAACGCTGGTTGGGCCCGTTGTGTGGGCTGATCACCGGTTTGATCACCTCGGCCACTGGCGTGTTCGTGATTCCTGCGGTGCCGTATTTGCAAGCCTTGGGCCTGAGTCGCGATCAGTTGGTACAGGCCCTCGGCCTGTCGTTCACCGTGTCGACGCTGGCGCTGGCGGCGGGATTGGCTTGGCGTGGCACCTTGGGCGGCGGTGAAGTGAGTGCCTCGCTGCTCGCGCTGGTGCCGGCGCTGCTGGGCATGTGGCTGGGCCAAGCGCTGCGCCAGCGAATCAGTGCGGTGTTATTCAAGCGGGTATTTTTCATCGGCATGGCCCTGTTGGGCGGTCATCTGCTGATCAGTGGTTAACAATCTCATGGGTATTCGTGCTTTTTGATCAAAGGTATTTTGCCGGGTGACGGCTTATTCCGAAGGGGCGGGGCCGATAGTCTGCGTCCAGACATTTTCAACCTTCTGGATCCCCTCCCATGAAAAAAGTACTCCTGCTCAACGGCGGCAAAAAATTCGCCCACTCCGATGGCCGCTACAACACCACCCTGCATGAAACTGCCCTGGCTGTGCTGGATCGAGGCGGTATCGACGTTAAAGTCACCCATATCGACGAAGGCTACGACGTGGCCGAAGAGGTGGCCAAGTTCCTCTGGGCCGACGTGATCATCTACCAGATGCCCGGTTGGTGGATGGGGGCGCCGTGGATCGTCAAGAAGTACATCGACGAAGTCTTCACCGAAGGCCATGGCAGCCTGTACGCCAGCGATGGTCGCACCCGTTCCGATGCCTCGCAGAAATACGGCAGTGGCGGCCTGATCCAGGGCAAGCAGTACATGCTGTCCCTGACCTGGAACGCACCGCAGCAAGCCTTCGACGACCCGAGCGATTTCTTCGAAGCCAAGGGCGTGGATGCGGTGTACTTCCCGTTCCACAAGGCCCACGAGTTCCTCGGCATGACCGGCCTGCCCACGTTCCTGTGCGTGGATGTGATGAAGCGCCCAGCCATCGAGGCAGACGTGGCGCGCTATGAGCAGCATCTGGCGCAGGTGTTCAAGCTCTCGGTGTAATAAGCTGCACTGAACCGATAACGAGGACCGTCCGTGAAAGCCCGATCCGATGAGCTACAGATCTTCGTCAGCGTCATCGAGTGCGGCTCGATTTCCGCGGCGGCGGAGCAGGTCGGGCAGACGCCGTCGGCGGTCAGCCGTACCTTGTCGCGCCTGGAAGCCAAGCTCGACACCACGCTGATCAACCGCACCACGCGACGCATGGACCTGACCGAAGAGGGCAAGTATTTCTTCGAACAGGCCAAGCTGATCCTGGCGCAGATGGATGAGCTGGAAGAGCGCCTGTCGTCACGTCAGAAGAACCCTGCCGGGCGGCTGCGTATCAACGCGGCCGTGCCGTTTATGCTGCATGGGATCGTGCCGTACATTGCCGAGTTTCGCAGCTTGTACCCGCAGATCCAGTTGGAGTTGAACAGCGATGACCTGATCATCGACCTGCTGGAACAGAGCACCGACATCGCCATTCGCATCGGCGCCCTGGCCGACTCGACCTTGCATGCGCGTTCCCTCGGTTGTACGCCGCTGCATATCCTGGCCAGCCCTGAATACCTTAAGCAATACGGCGCACCCACCACGGTGGCCGAGTTGGCTGACCACACGTTGCTCGGCTTCAGTCAGACCGAAACCCTCAACCACTGGCCGCTGCGCCATGTGGAGGGTGACCGCTGGCTGATTCAGCCGAGCATCGCTGCCTCCAGCGGCGAAACCCTGCGCCAGTTGGCGCTGGAGGGGCAGGGTATTTGTTGCCTGTCGAACTTCATGACCAGCGCCGACATCGACGCCGGCCGCCTGGTGCCGGTGCTGGAAGCCTTCAACAGCGGTTATCGCCAGCCGATCCACGCGGTCTTCTACCGTAACTCGCAGTTGGCGTTGCGCATCCAGTGCTTCCTGGACTTTATCCAGGCCAAACTGGCGCGGTATGCCTGCTGATTCGTGACTGCCACGCAAGATTGAATTGGGCGTCAGGGGCTTATTCGGTAAGGGTGGAGCCGGGATACTGGGCCTATCACTTACCCAGTCAGGAGAAATCTCCATGAACGTATTCGTTACCGGCGCCGCAGGTTTTATCGGCGGTTCGATTGCCACCGGCCTGGTCAAGGCCGGCCATCACGTCACCGGCCTGGTACGCAGCGCCGAGCAAGCGGCTGAGCTGACGGCCCTGGGCATCGCTCCGGTGATCGGCAGCCTCGATGACGCTGCCGTGCTTACCGAGCAAGCGCACAAGGCCGATGCGGTGATCAACGCCGCCAGCAGCGACCATCGTGCTGCGGTAGAAACGCTGTTGACCGCCTTGCAGGGATCAAACAAGCCGTTCCTGCACACCAGCGGTTCGAGCATCGTGGGCGATGCGTCGGGCGGTAAGGCCAGCGACGTGATCTATTTCGAAGACAACCTGCCGGAGCCGACCGTCGACAAGGCCGCGCGTGTGGCCATCGACAACCTGATCCTGGCTGCCGCCCAGGACGGCGTGAATTCGGCGGTGATCTGCAACACCCTGATCTACGGCCACAGCCTGGGCGTACAGCGTGACAGCGTGCAATTGCCGCGCTTGCTCAAGCAGGCGCGCAAGAGTGGGGTGGTGCGCCATGTGGGCACAGGGCAGAACATCTGGTCCAACGTGCACATCGAAGATGTGGTTGCGTTGTACCTGCTGGCGCTGACGAAGAACGTACCGGGCACGTTCTACTTTGTGGAAAGCAGCGAAGCGGCGTTTGTCGACATGACCACGGCCATCGCTGACGCGCTGAAGCTGGGCAAGCCGCAGGACTGGCCATTGGCCGAGGCTGAAGCCGAGTGGGGTTATGAAATGGCCAACTACGGCCTGGGTTCGAACAGCCGGGTGCGCGGCAAGCATGCCCGCGAACTGCTGGGCTGGGCACCGAAGCGCACGTCGGTGGTTGAGTGGATTCGTCACGAAATGGTGTGATGTTCGCTTGAGACCGAGTCGGCCATCGGGAGCAAGCCACCTCCCGCATTAGAATGCGTTCCAAAGCTGGAACACGGCCAAGTGTGGGAGGGGGCTTGCCCCCGATGGCGACCACTCGGTCTTCCAGACTAGCCCCACCCCGCTCATTTCCGTACCATTCCCCGCCTTATCCCCCGCAACTCCCTGGTACCTCATGAACCTCACCCGACTGCGCGCCGATGCCCTGGCCGGCCTCACCACGTCTTTCGCGCTGCTGCCCGAATGCATCGCCTTTGCTCTGGTGGCTCACCTTAATCCGCTGATGGGCCTATACGGCGCCTTTATCATCTGCACCCTGACGGCCTTGTTCGGCGGTCGGCCCGGTATGGTCTCCGGCGCGGCGGGCTCGATGGCGGTGGTGATCGTCGCGTTGGTGGTGCAGCACGGCGTGGAATATTTGCTGGCAACGGTGCTGCTGGGCGGGTTGATCATGGTCGCCTTCGGCCTGCTGCGCCTGGGCAAGCTGGTGCGCATGGTGCCGCATTCGGTGATGCTCGGGTTCGTCAACGGCCTGGCGATCATCATTGCCCTGGCGCAGTTGGAGCATTTCAAGAGCGGTGAAACCTGGCTCAGCGGCACGCCGTTGTATGTGATGACCGGGCTGGTGGCGGCGACCATGGCCATTGTCTACCTGCTGCCGCGCCTCACCCGCGCGGTACCGCCGGCCTTGGTGGCGATCCTCGGCGTGGGCCTGGCGGTGTACCTGCTCGGCCTGCCAACCCGCACCCTCGGCGACATGGCCCACATCGCCGGAGGCCTGCCGACCTTCGCGTTGCCGCAGATCCCCTGGACCCTGGAAACCCTCGGCATCATCGCGCCATACGCTTTCCTGATGGCCATGGTCGGCCTGCTGGAAACCCTGCTGACCCTGAACCTTACCGACGAAATCACCGAAACCCGCGGCTATCCTGATCGCGAAAGCGTGGCGTTGGGTGCGGCGAATATGGTCTCGGGCCTCTTCGGCGGCATGGGCGGTTGCGCGATGATCGGGCAAACCGTGATCAACCTCAGCTCCGGCGGACGTGGGCGCTTCTCCGGGGTGTTTGCCGGGGTGATGATTCTGTTGTTCATTCTGTTTCTGTCACCGCTGATTGAGCGGATCCCGCTGGCGGCGCTGGTGGGGGTGATGTTCGTGGTGTCCCAGCAGACCTTCGCCTGGGCGTCGCTGCGGGTGATCAACAAAGTGCCGCTCAATGATGTGCTGGTGATTATTGCGGTGACGGTGATCACGGTCTTTACCGACCTGGCCACCGCCGTACTGTGCGGTATCGTGATCGCCGCGCTCAACTTCGCCTGGCAACAGGCCCGTGAGTTGTACGCGGATGAGCACCTGGAAGCCGACGGTAGCAAGCTCTATCGCCTGCACGGCACGTTGTTCTTTGCCTCGACCACGCCGTTTTTGAACCAGTTTGACCCGGCCAATGACCCGGATCAGGTGACGCTGGATTGTCGTCACCTGAGCTTTGTCGACTACTCAGCGATTGCCGCGCTGATGACCTTGCGCGAGCGCTACACCAAGGCCGGCAAGCATCTGCGGGTGTTGCATTTGTCTGAGCGCTGCAAGAAGTTGCTCAAGCGTGCGCGGGTGCATCACGACTAATTGAGCCTCTTTGGCGAGGGAGCTTATTACCAAGATTTGCGACCGCTGCGCAGCCCAACGGGAGCAAGCTCTCTCGCCACAACATTACGGCCCGACCAGGTCTTCCAATTCCTGGGCGCGGGTCTGGGTCATGTCCAGCACGCAGCCGGAACCGTTGACTTGGTCGATGGTGCCGCCGGTGGCGGACCCGGCGAAGGCGCAATTGGCGTCACGGTATTTGATCCACAGGCGCTGCAGGTCCTGCAGTTGCTGCTGGCGCGTGCCTTCCAGGGCGGCGATGGCGGTCTTGTAGGCTTTGTTCAGGCGCGTGTCTTGCACCTTGGTTTCCTTGACGTTGCAGCTGACCATATCGGCAGTGGTGTTGGCGCCGTCCATGCATTTTTTCAGCGCCGGGTTGTCGGCAGCGGCGGCAGTGCCGCATACGGCGAGAAGCAGGACGCCAGCGGCGAATGTGGTGCGAATCATGCTCGATTTTCCTGGCAACAGTGGGTGTGCATTCTATGACTCAGCCCGCTGGGCTGAGTTTCCGGTCTTTTCTGATCTTCATGTAAGAACAGCCCCCCAATTTTCATACGCAGGTGTAGGGCATGTCCCAACGCGACAGCGCTTGTCTGTGGGCGAAACTTACTTTCATAAAATTTGAAAATGCTCCTCGGTAATGATTTATGAGTTTCACAACCAATTCGACGTGACCCTTTCCGAGGAGTACCGCATGGCCGCATCACCGGGCTTCGGGCTGTTGGCATACGCTGCCATCGCCATCATTGCTTTGATCGTGCTGATTGCACGTTACCGACTCAACCCGTTTATCGTCATCACCCTGGTATCCATCGGCCTGGCGCTGATGGCCGGGATGCCAGCGGACACCATCATGGGCTCCTACGAAGCGGGTGTTGGCAAGACCCTTGGGCATATCGCGCTCGTTGTGGCGCTGGGCACCATGCTCGGCAAGATGATGGCCGAGTCCGGTGGCGCCGAGCAGGTGGCGCGCACGCTGATCAATCGTTTTGGCGAGCGCAACGCCCATTGGGCGATGGTGTGCATTGCCTTTCTGGTGGGGTTGCCGCTGTTTTTCGAGGTGGGTTTTGTGTTGCTGGTGCCCATCGCCTTTACCGTCGCCCGACGCGTAGGCGTGTCGATTTTGATGGTCGGCTTGCCGATGGTCGCCGGTTTGTCGGTGGTACACGCGCTGGTGCCGCCGCATCCGGCGGCGATGATGGCCGTGCTGGCGTATAACGCGTCGGTGGGGCAGACGGTGCTGTATGCGATTCTGATCGGTATCCCCACGGCGATCATTGCAGGGCCCGTCTACGCCAAGTTCATCGTGCCGCACATCCACCTGCCGGCAGAAAACCCGCTGGAACGCCAATTTATCGAGCGTGAACCGCGCACCCGTTTGCCGAGTTTTGCCCTGACCATGGGCACCATCCTGTTGCCGGTGGTGCTGATGATGATCGGCGGATGGGCCAACGTAATCTCTACGCCGGGGACCGGTTTCAACCAGTTCCTCTTGTTTATCGGCAACTCGGTCATCGCGTTGCTGGTGGCGACCTTGGTGAGCTTCTGGACCTTGGGGCTGGCCCAAGGCTTCAACCGCGAATCGATCCTCAAGTTCACCAACGAATGCCTGGCGCCGACGGCCAGCATCACCTTGCTGGTGGGGGCGGGCGGCGGTTTGAATCGCATCCTGGTGGACGCTGGGGTGACCAATGAAATTCTCGGCCTTGCCAATGCGTTCCAACTGTCGCCCCTGGTGATGGGCTGGCTGTTCGCGGCGTTGATGCGCATTGCGACCGGCTCGGCCACGGTGGCCATGACGACGGCGTCCGGCGTGGTCGCGCCCGTCGCCATGGGCTTGGGTTATCCACACCCTGAATTACTGGTGCTGGCCACCGGTGCGGGCTCGGTGATCTTTTCTCACGTGAATGACGGCGGCTTCTGGCTGATCAAGGAATACTTCAATATGACGGTAATCCAGACCTTCAAGACCTGGACCGTATTGGAGACTCTGATCTCTGTGGTTGCCTTCGGTCTGACTTACGGTCTGTCCTGTATTTTGTAACCCGGAGCCCCCCATGGACATCCTCTACCAGATCCGCGCCCGCCAGGCTTCTTTCAGCGCCGGCGAAGGACGTATCGCAAAGCTGATGCTCGATGATGTGGGTTTTGCGGCGTCGGCCAGCCTGGATGAGTTGTCCCAACGGGCTGAAGTCAGTACGGCGACCTTGTCGCGGTTTGCACGCAGCGTCGGTTGCCGCGATCTACGCGATTTGCGCCTGCAACTGGCCCAAGCCAGCGGCGTCGGCAGCCGTTTCCTGGACCCGGCGGGGTTGCCCGAACAGTCGGCGTTTCACCGGCAGATTCTCGGTGATATCGAGGCGACGTTGCGTCAGCACTTGTCGGGGTTCAACCAGGCGAGTTTCGCCGATGCGGTCAGCCTGCTGAGCAAGGCCCGGATGATCCACGCGTTCGGCATGGGCGGCCCGTCGAGTCTGTGCAGCGACGAGTTACAGGTGCGCCTTGTCCGCCTGGGCTACCCGATTGCCGCTTGCCATGACCCGGTGATGATGCGCGTCACGGCCGCCACCTTGGGGCCGGAACATGCGCTGATCGTCTGTTCGCTGACCGGTATTACGCCGGAACTGCTGGACGTGGTGGACCTGGCGCGCAACTACGACGCCCGCATCATCGCCATCACCTTGGCCGATTCCCCCCTGGCGCGATTGGCGGATGTCCTGTTGCCGCTGCAACCAGCCGAAACCAGCTTTATCTACAAACCCACCGCAGCGCGCTACGGCCTGCTGCTGGCCATCGACCTACTCGCTACCGAGTTGGCGCTGGCCTTGCCGGACGACAACCAGGAACGCCTGCGCCGGATCAAACTGGCCCTGGACGATTATCGCGGCGGCCCCGATAGCTTGCCGCTTGGAGACTGATATGAAGTACGACACGCTGATTCGCCACGCGCTGATCATCGATGGCAGCAACACACCCGGTTATGTCGCGGATGTGGGGCTGCGCGATGGGCGTATCGAGACAATCGGTGATCTGTCTGCTGCGACGGCCGAGCATGAAATCGACGCCACCGACCGCGTGTTGGCGCCGGGGTTTATCGATGTCCATACCCACGACGACACCGTTGTGATCCGTCATCCGCAGATGCTGCCCAAGCTCAGTCAGGGCGTGACCACGGTGATTGTCGGCAACTGTGGCATCAGCGCTTCGCCGGTGAGTTTGCGCAACGACCCGCCGGACCCGATGAACCTGCTGGGCAGCGCTGCGGCGTTTGTATATCCCCGTTTCAGCGACTATCGCAGCGCCGTTGAAAGCGCCCATCCAGCGCTCAACGTCGCGGCATTGATCGGCCACACGGCGCTGCGCAGCAACCACATGGACGATCTGCATCGCACCGCCACACCGGATGAAATCACCGCCATGCGCGTGCAGTTACAAGAGAGTCTTGAAGCCGGCGCCCTCGGTTTATCCACAGGCCTGGCCTACGCCAGCGCGTTCAATGCCGAGACCGATGAAGTGCTGCAACTGAGTGAAGAACTCACAGCGTACGGTGCGGTGTACACCACCCATCTGCGCAGCGAATTCGAGCCGGTGCTGGAAGCGATGGACGAAGCTTTTCTGATCGGCCGGCACGCCAAGGTGCCGGTGATTATTTCCCACCTCAAATGCGCCGGGGCGGGTAACTGGGGGCGCAGTCCGCAGCTGCTGACCGCTCTGGAGCAAGCGGCGAAAACCCATCCGGTGGGATGTGACTGTTATCCCTACGCAGCCAGTTCTTCGACCCTGGATTTGAAGCAAGTGACCGATGCGTTTCGCATCACCATTACGTGGTCCACGCCCTATCCGGACATGGGCGGGCGAGATTTGCAGGACATTGCTGGCGAATGGGACGTCCCCTTGATGGACGCCGCCCGCCGTCTGCAGCCTGCGGGTGCGGTGTACTACGGGATGGATGAAGCGGATGTACGACGCATCCTCGCGCATCCATTGTCGATGGTGGGGTCGGATGGCTTGCCTGAAGACCCGTTTCCGCATCCACGCTTGTGGGGCGCGTTCCCACGTGTGTTGGGGCATTTCAGCCGGGATATCGGGTTGTTCCCGTTGCATACCGCCGTGCACAAAATGACCGGCTTGTCGGCGGCGCGTTTCGGCCTGGTCGAGCGGGGTGAAATTCGCGAAGGGCACTGGGCGGACCTGGTGTTGTTCGACCCGTTGCGGGTGCGGGATGTGGCGGATTTCAAAAATCCAGAGCAGGCGGCAGAGGGCATTGATGGTGTGTGGGTCAATGGCGTGTTGAGCTACAGCGATGGACAGGCCAATGGTCAGCGCCCAGGACGATTCCTGGCTCGCCAGGGAGATTTGCGTCGGGGGTTCAGCGCTCTATAGTGGGCGATCTCAAAAACGGAGCGGTTGCCATGCACTTAGGAAAAGTCACCCCTATCCTGCGGATTTTCGACGAGACCAAGGCGTTGGAATTCTATGTGGAGTTCCTTGGGTTCAAGGTTGATTGGCAGCATCGTTTCGAGGCGAATTACCCGCTGTACCTGCAAGTATCCTTGGGCGAGTGCGTGCTGCATCTGTCCGAGCATCATGGCGACGCTTCGCCGGGCGCGGCGGTGCGGATTCAGGCGCAAGGGGTAGATGCCTACCAGCAGCAATTGCAGGCTAAGGATTACCGTTATGCCAAGCCCAGCGTTGAAGAAACGCCTTGGGGATCGCGGGAGATGAGCATCAAGGATCCATTTGGGAATCGTGTGGTGTTTGTTGAGGAAGGCGAGGGCTGAGAGGCCAATCGCAGACAATAAAAAAACCGCCTTAGTAGGGCGGTTTTTTATTGCAGCCCCAGCTTTTGGCTGGGGCTGCATCTGTGGCGGGTCAGGTATCGCAGCGATTCTTAAACCCGGAAATGGCTGACCATCTGCTGCAACTGGCTGCCCAAACGTGCCAGTTCCACACTCGATTTGGCCGTCTCGTCACTGGCGGTGGCGGTCTGTTCCGACACGTCACGTACATTGACGATGCTGCGGCTGATCTCTTCGGCCACGGCGCTTTGTTGCTCGGCGGCGGCGGCGATCTGCTGGTTCATCGACTGGATGTTCGACACCGTACGGGTGATGTTTTCCAGGGATACACCGGCCTTGCGCGTCAGCTCCACGCTGCTGTCGGTGAGGCTGCGGCTGTTGTTCATCACATTGGCCACTTGCTGGGTGCCGTTCTGCAAACCGGCGACCAGACCTTCGATTTCTTCGGTGGATTTTTGCGTGCGTTGGGCCAGGCCGCGTACTTCGTCGGCGACCACGGCAAACCCGCGACCGGCTTCACCGGCGCGTGCTGCTTCGATGGCGGCGTTGAGGGCCAGCAGGTTGGTTTGTTCGGCCACGGCTTTGATCACGTCCATCACGCTGCCGATCTTGTTGCTCTCTTGTTGCAGATGGCTCATGGCGTCGGTGGAACGCGCCACTTCGGCGGCCAGGCGTTCGATCTGGGCAATGGCTTCGGCCACCACTTTGTCGCCTGCACGGGCTTGGCCGTCGGCATCGGCAGCGGCCAGGGAAGCCTGTTCGGCGTTGCGCGCGACTTCCTGCACGGTAGCGGTCATTTCATGCATCGCGGTGGCGACTTGATCGGTCTCGATCTTCTGGCTGTTCACGCCGGCACTGGTCTGCTCGGTCACGGCCGATAGTTCTTCGGCGGCGCTGGCGATCTGGGTCACGCCGTCACGAATACCGCTGATCAATTCACGCAAGGTGGTGCCCATGCGCTGGATGCCTTGTTGCAGCACGCCCAGCTCATCGCGGCGGGTGACCTGGATGTTGTGGCTCAAATCGCCGGAGGCAATGCGTTCAACCACGGCCAGGGTTTCCTGGATCGGGCGAGTGATCTGGCGGGTGATGACCAGCGCGGCAATGATGCCGACCAGCAGGGCCAGCAAGGTGCTGATCAATTGCAGGCTACGGGCCTGGGCGCTTTCGGCGTCGCGGCGATCCAACTGGATCTCGTAGAGCTTGTCGCTGATGTTGACGATATCAGTGCCTTGGGTGGTCATTTCTGCGCGAGCAGCAACGATATTGGCGTTGGCCACCTTGTAGTTCTGGACAGCCGTGCGGTAGGCGCCAAGAGCGGTTTCCAGCGCGGTCAGCGCGCTTTGCTGGCCGGCGCCAAAGGCGGCACTGAGGTCTTTCAAGCTGGCAATGGCTTTGTCGATCTGTGCGGCAGCGCGGGCTTCGGTATCCGGGCTGACGTTGCCGGTGTAGCCGCGCACTTCGTAGCGGGCCAGTTGGAATTGCATCTTGGCGTCGGCCACGGCCTGGAACTGAGCAAAGTGCTCCGCGCTGTCAGGCATCTGCTTCACGCTGGCTTCCAGCGCGTCGATCTGGGCGTTGGCGCTGTCGGCCTTGTCGCCCATCACTTGGCGAGAGGCATTGCCGTTACGGTAAGCCTCGCGCATTTTGTTCAGGGATTGCTGGTAGGCGGTAATGACCGATTTCTGCTCATTGAGCAGCTTGAGGTTTTCCGGGCTCTTGAAGCTGTCCAGCAGTTTCTGTTGCTGGGCAACGAAGGCATCGAGGCTGGTCTGCACGTTCTGCGCCACGGCTTCGTCACCGTTGGCCAGCATGTATTGAAGGCGCACGATGCGCAGTTTGGTCAGCGACGCGTTGAGCTGGGTGATGTCGCTCATCCAGTTGCTGCGATCGATCAGGCCGCCCAGGCTGGTCCAGCCAGTGAGTGCCAGGATCGAGGTGAGGACAAGCACCAGGCCGAAGCCCAGGCCCAGTTTGAGGTTGACGCTGATGTTACCGAACCAGCTGTTCATCGAATGCTCCGCAAGAGTGATGTCTGTTTGCTGGACGGTGTTGTTATTTGAGCCAGCCAAGGTGTAGCGCTGTATCGGCGGCGGGATGTGAATCTGAAGGGCGTTTTATTTCAAGTGGCGACGAAGGGTCGTCAGCGGTGTGCAGAACCACTGAGGGCTCATCAAGGGGCGGTCTTGTGTGCTAGTCTGCGGGCCCTTTTAGTTTTGGGCAGCGCGGGAAATCGCGTTGTCCTGCAGCGGAGCCTCTTCATGTCCGAAGTTAATCTGTCCACCGACGAAACCCGCGTCAGCTACGGTATCGGCCGTCAGTTGGGCGACCAACTGCGCGACAACCCGCCACCGGGTGTGAGCCTGGACGCAATCCTGGCTGGCCTGACCGACGCGTTCGCAGGTTCGCCAAGCCGCGTTGACCAAGAGCAAATGGCTGCCAGCTTCAAGGTGATCCGTGAAGTCATGCAAGCCGAAGCCGCCGCCAAGGCTGAAGCCGCTGCTGGCGCTGGTCTGGCCTTCCTGGCTGAAAACGCCAAGCGTGATGGCATCACCACCCTGGCTTCCGGCCTGCAATTTGAAGTGCTGACTGCCGGTGAAGGCGCCAAGCCGACCCGTGAAGACCAAGTCCGTACCCACTACCACGGCACCTTGATCGACGGCACTGTGTTCGACAGCTCCTACGAGCGTGGCCAGCCAGCAGAATTCCCGGTTGGTGGCGTGATTGCCGGTTGGACCGAAGCCCTGCAACTGATGAATGCTGGCAGCAAATGGCGCCTGTACGTGCCGAGCGAACTGGCTTACGGCGCTCAAGGCGTTGGCAGCATTCCGCCGCACAGCGTTCTGGTATTCGACGTCGAGCTGCTCGACGTTCTGTAAGACCTGCTGATTACCTGTGGGAGCGAGCCTGCTCGCTCCCACAGTGTTTTAGGGGGTTGCTCATGGATGAAACTTGCCATTGAGCTCCGTCGCCGGGCGCAACGCTCGGGCATAGCAAAACAGAAACAGATTACGCACCACCTCTTTAAGCACACCGGGTTCACTTGAACTCAGGCCATTGACGTCCAGGTCGCCCTGGTCCTGCAATTCATTCAGCGCTTCTTCTTCCAGTACCGCACAGACTTCGCCGGTTTCCCGATGCAGTATCCGCAGGTAAGGGTGTGGGCGGTCCAGCCAGGCATCTATCAAATAAGTCATGGTGCATCTCCTTGATTGGTTTCAATGAGAATAATTCTTATTCGTAGAATAGCAAGCGTCTATTGGCGGTTTCTTGGTTTTTCTGTGTGGATATTGAGGCAGGTCAGGGGGAGGGCAAAACGCCATCCCGCGGCTGGCGCGGGATGGATACAGCAGATTCAGACTTTGCGAACGAACTCGGATTTAAGCTTCATCGGACCGATGCCGTCGATCTTGCAATCGATATCGTGGTCGCCATCGCACAGGCGGATGTTCTTGACCTTGGTGCCGACCTTGACGACCAGAGACGTGCCTTTGACCTTGAGGTCTTTGATCACTGTGATGGTGTCGCCGTCCTGCAGGACGTTGCCCACAGAGTCTTTCTTCACGGTTTCATCGCCGGCCACTTCGGCCTCGCCATTGGCGGACCACTCATGGGCGCATTCCGGGCAGATCAGCTGGGCGCCGTCTTCGTAGGTGTATTCGGAATTGCATTTCGGGCAGGGTGGCAACGTGCTCACTAAAGCTCCTTAAAGGTCAGGATGGCTAAAAGTCGCACATTATATAGGGTTTTGTGGTGTTGCAGGCTCTATGAAATCCAAATGTGAGAGGGGGCTTGCTCCCGATAGCGGTGGATCAGCCAGTCATATATCGACTGAACACCGTCATCGGGGGCAAGCCCCCTCTCACATTGGTCTGTGTCTGCAGGTATGGCTTAGTGCGTGCGTGCGACTGCAAACTCACTCAGCTCAACCAGGGCGTCCCGGTATTCGCTGGCAGGCAGGGCTTCCAGGCACTTGATCGCACGGGCCACGTAGTCACGCGCCAGTTGTGCGGTGTAGTCCAGGGAGCCCGAAGCTTCCACGGCTGCGCGGATGCTTTCGAGGTCTTCTATGCCGCCTTTCTGAATCGCCTTGCGCACCAAAGCTGCCTGTTCTGGCGTGCCTTCGCGCATGGTGTAGATCAGCGGCAAGGTCGGCTTGCCCTCGGCCAGATCGTCGCCGACGTTCTTGCCCAGTGTCTCGGCATCGCCACGGTAGTCGAGCAGGTCGTCTACCAGTTGGAACGCCACGCCCAGATGGTCGCCAAAGGTGCGCAGGGCTTCGGCCTGTTCGGCGGTCGCGCCACACAATGCCGCAGCGCTGTGGGTGGAGGCTTCAAAGAGCATCGCGGTCTTGCCGCGAATCACTTCCATGTAGGTTTCTTCGGTGGTGCTGGCGTCGCGGACCTTCGACAGCTGCAACACTTCGCCTTCAGCGATGATGCGCGTGGCCTGGGACAGGATCTTCATCACCGGCATCGAGCCCAGTTCGACCATCATTTCGAACGAGCGCGAATACAGGAAGTCGCCGACAAGCACACTTGGTGCGTTACCCCACATCGCATTGGCGGTCTCGCGGCCACGGCGCATGCCGGACATGTCGACCACGTCGTCATGCAATAGGGTGGCGGTGTGCAGGAACTCGATGGTGGCGGCCAGCAGGCGCAGGTCATCGCCTTCGCGGCCCAGGGCCTTGCCGCACAGCAACACTAATAAAGGACGCAGGCGCTTACCGCCCGCCGACGTAATATAGTCGCCAATTTTGGAGACCAGCGGCACTTTAGACGTCAGCTGCTGCTTGATGATGCCGTCGACGGCGCTAAAATCGTCCGCGACCGCGCGGTAGAAAGCTTGGGGTTGCATCAGCGACAGTCGCTCCAGAAGGGTTGCGCGGCATGCTAGGACCCTGACCCCGTAGTGTCAAGGCGCGATGGACGGCCACTTGCAACACCCATTTACCTTGCGTACAATCGCGCACCCTGAACTTCCTGGGCAGCACCTGCCTTACGCAATTGCATTCGGGACGTCCATCCCATGCAGCCATGCCAGCCAATACCTCTTCTTATAAAGCGCTGGGTGAGCAGGATTATCGGAGAAATACCATGTCGTACGCAGTAATTGTTACTGGTGGCAAGCAATACAAGGTCGCCCCAGGTGAATACCTGAAGATCGAAAAACTGGAAATCGCTACCGGCGAATCCGTTACTTTTGATCGCGTTCTGTTGGTCGCCAATGGCGATGACGTGAACATCGGCGCTCCAGTTGTTGCTGGCGCTACCGTTGTGGCTGAAGTGATCTCCCAAGGTCGTCACGATAAAGTCCGCATCATCAAGTTCCGTCGTCGTAAGCACCACATGAAGCGTATGGGCCACCGCCAGTGGTACACCGAGATCAAAATCACCGGTATTCAGGCTTAATTTCAGCCTAATTCCTCACTAGGAGAATTGACTCATGGCACACAAAAAAGCTGGTGGTAGTACCCGTAACGGTCGCGACTCAGAAGCCAAACGCCTTGGCGTTAAGATGTATGGCGGCCAGAAAATCATTCCGGGCAACATCATCGTGCGTCAGCGCGGCACCCAATTCCACGCCGGTTACGGTGTAGGCATGGGCAAAGATCACACCCTCTTCGCGAAAATCGAAGGCGTGATCAAGTTTGAAGTAAAAGGCGCGTTCAACCGCCGTTACGTGAGCGTTGTCGCAGCTTAATTGCGAAATCGCTGGAAAAGCCCTGTCTCGCGACGGGGCTTTTTCGTTTGTGGGGTGAGTCTCTTGCAAAGCTGTTTGTGATGGGCTCCGGCGCTGGATTTGCGGTCGCTGATTGAGGTCGCTGCGCTCATTTTTGCAAGAGTCTTATGTCTTGGTTTCTTAAGCTCGTCCATGCGGCGAGAGGCGTTTTGTTATGAAGTTCGTTGATGAAGTATCCATCCGAGTAAAAGCAGGCGACGGCGGTAACGGTTGCATGAGTTTCCGTCGCGAAAAATTCATCGAAAACGGTGGCCCCAACGGCGGTGACGGCGGTGACGGCGGTTCCATCTACATGATGGCCGACGAAAACCTCAACACCCTGGTCGACTACCGTTACACCCGGCACTTTGATGCCGAGCGTGGCTCCAACGGCGGCAGTACCGACTGCACCGGTAAAAAAGGCGAAGACCTGGTACTGCGCGTACCGGTTGGCACCACGATCATCGATTCCGCGACCCAGGAAGTGATCGGCGACCTGACCAAGGCCGGCCAGAAACTGATGGTTGTGCAGGGTGGCTGGCACGGTCTGGGTAACACCCGATTCAAGTCCAGTACCAACCGTGCACCGCGCCAGACCACGCCGGGCAAGCCTGGCGAGCAGCGTGACCTCAAGCTGGAAATGAAAGTACTGGCAGACGTGGGTCTGCTGGGCTTGCCGAACGCAGGCAAAAGTACCTTCATCCGCTCGGTATCGGCCGCCAAGCCGAAAGTCGCTGACTACCCGTTCACTACCCTGGTGCCAAACCTGGGTGTGGTCAGCGTTGACCGCTGGAAAAGCTTCGTGATCGCCGACATTCCAGGCCTGATCGAAGGGGCTTCCGACGGCGCAGGCCTGGGGATTCGCTTCCTCAAGCATTTGTCCCGCACCCGTTTGCTGCTGCACCTCGTCGACATGGCGCCATTGGATGACACCAGTGCACCAGACGCCGCCGAAGTGATCGTCAGCGAGCTGACCAAGTTCAGCCCGGCCCTGGCCGAGCGTGATCGTTGGTTGGTGCTGAACAAGTGCGACCAGATCCTCGAGGAAGAGCACGAGGAGCGCGTCAAGGAAATCGTTGATCGCCTGGAATGGACGGGTCCGGTCTACGTGATCTCGGCCATCGCCAAAGAAGGCACCGAGCGCCTGACCCGCGACATCATGCGCTACCTCGAAGACCGTGCTGACCGCCTGGCGGCCGACCCGGTGTTCAAGGCCGAACTCGCCGAACTCGACCAGCAGATCGAAGACGAAGCCCGTGCCCAGCTGCAAGCTCTGGACGACCAGCGTGCCCTGCGCCGCAGCGGCGTGAAGTCGGTCCACGACATCGGCGACGACGATTGGGACGAAGAAGACGTGGATGATGAAGACGGTCCAGAAATCATTTACGTGCGCGACTGATTCGTTGCAGTAAACTTAAGCGCCGCTCACATGAGCGGCGTTTTGGTATCTGGGTATTACGTAGCCACGAATAACGTTATGGGCAGCGCTGGGTCGCGCGGCCCTCTATCTAAGGTTGAAGATGATGCGGAGCAAAGTGACAGGTGCGCAGCGTTGGGTCGTAAAGATCGGAAGTGCGCTGCTGACGGCGGATGGCAAAGGCCTGGATCGCGCAGCAATGAGCGTCTGGGTGGAGCAGATGGTGGCCTTGCATGAGGCTGGTGTCGAGTTGGTGCTGGTGTCGTCCGGGGCGGTTGCCGCCGGGATGAGCCGTCTCGGCTGGACCGCGCGACCCAGCGCGATGCACGAACTGCAAGCCGCTGCCGCCATCGGCCAGATGGGCCTGGTGCAAGCCTGGGAGTCCAGCTTCGCCGAGCACGGCCGCCACACGGCGCAGATCCTGCTGACTCACGACGACCTGTCCGACCGCAAGCGCTACCTCAACGCCCGCAGTACGTTGCGCGCCCTGGTGGAGCTCAAGGTGATCCCGGTGATCAACGAGAACGACACCGTGGTCACCGACGAAATCCGTTTCGGCGACAACGACACCCTGGCCGCACTGGTAGCCAACCTGGTGGAAGCCGACTTGCTGGTGATCCTCACTGATCGCGACGGCATGTTCGACGCCGATCCGCGCAACAACCCCGATGCGCAGCTTATTTATGAAGCCCGCGCCGATGACCCGGCGCTGGACGCCGTGGCCGGCAGTGTCGGCGGTGCCCTGGGCCGTGGCGGCATGCAGACCAAGCTGCGGGCTGCGCGTCTGGCTGCACGCTCCGGTGCCCACACCATTATCGTCGGTGGGCGCCTGGAGCGCGTGTTGGACCGCCTCAAGGCTGGCGAACGCATCGGCACGTTGCTGTCGCCGGAACGCGGCATGCTGGCGGCGCGCAAGCAGTGGCTGGCTGGGCATCTGCAAACCCGTGGCACTCTGGTGCTGGACGACGGCGCGGTATCGGCACTGTCCCAGGGCAACAAGAGCCTGCTGCCGGTGGGCGTCAAGCTGGTACAGGGCAGCTTCCGCCGCGGCGAAATGGTGGTGTGCGTAGCGCCCGACGGTCGTGAGATCGCCCGTGGCCTGGCCAATTACAGTGCCCTGGAAGCACAGAAAATTATTGGACAATCGTCTGACGCGATTGTCGGACTATTAGGTTACATGGCCGAACCTGAACTGGTTCACCGCGACAACCTGATCCTGGTCTAACCAAAGGAATATACGATGCGTTTAGTGAAGTTTGCGTTGGGCCTGCTGTTGCTGACGCCGTTGCTGGCCAGCGCCGAAGAGGTTGGCCAGGTGTCGACGGTGTTTAAATTCGTCGGCCCCAACGACCGAATTGTCGTCGAAGCGTTTGACGACCCCAAGGTCGACGGCGTGACCTGCTACTTGTCCCGCGCCAAGACCGGTGGCGTCAAAGGCGGCCTGGGCCTGGCCGAAGATCGCGCTGAAGCATCGATTGCCTGCCGTCAGGTCGGCCCGATCCGCTTCAAGGGCGAACTGAAGGACGGCGACGAAGTGTTCAAGGAGCGCACCTCGCTGGTGTTCAAAACCATGCAAGTGGTGCGTTTCCTCGACAAGAAGCGCAACACCCTGGTGTACCTGGTCTACAGCGACCGCCTGATCGAAGGCAGCCCGCAGAACGCCGTGACCGCAATTCCGATTTTGCCGTGGCCGACCGCTCAGTAATCCGCAGGCGGGTTTTGTAATCGGCGTCTATGATTGCAGGCTTGCGGGTTGTAACCTCAAGGCGCCGCTTTGCTAAGAACATGGGATATCTGGAGTTCGTCATGAGTGCTTTCCACGACCTGAAACTCAAAGCTTTGGACGGACAAGAGTTGCCACTGGCGCCCTTCAAGGGGCAAGTAGTGCTGGTGGTCAATGTAGCCTCCAAATGTGGCCTGACCCCGCAATATGCGGCGTTGGAGAACCTCTATCAGCAGTACAAGGACCAAGGGTTTACTGTGCTGGGCCTGCCGTGCAACCAGTTTGCCGGCCAGGAACCGGGCACTGAGGAAGAAATCCGCGAGTTCTGCAGCCTGAACTACGGCGTGACCTTTCCCTTGGGCAGCAAGCTCGATGTCAATGGCCCTGAGCGTCACCAGCTCTACCGGTTGCTGGCGGGTGAGGGGGCCGAATTTCCCGGCGATATCACCTGGAATTTTGAGAAGTTCCTGCTGGGTAAAGATGGTAGGGTCCTTGCTCGATTCTCACCGCGTACCCCGCCGGAAGACCCTTCGATCGTCCAGGCCATCGAAAAAGCCTTGAGCTAAATCACTTCTCTTGTGGTGAGCGGACCTTTCCCGCTATGGGCTGCGTAGCAGCCCAAATACCCCACCGCTTTTACCCCTTAATCACCAAAATCAATAGTGCTACCGGGCGCGTTCCACTCCTCATATTATCCGCATCATAAACCCAGTCACCCGTGGAGTGCTCCATGCCCGTCCAAGCCTTGTTCAAACCCTTCCAGCTCGGTGCACTGCAACTGTCGACCCGCGTGGTCATGGCGCCGATGACCCGCTCGTTTTCTCCGGGTGGTGTACCTAATTCCAACGTCATCGAATACTACCGTCGCCGTGCGGCCGCTGGCGTGGGCTTGATCATCACTGAAGGCACCGTGGTCGGTCACCAGGCCTCTAACGGCTACCCGAATGTCCCGCATTTCTACGGTGAAGCGGCCCTGGCCGGGTGGAAGAAAGTGGTCGATGCCGTGCACGCCGAAGGCGGCAAGATTGTCCCTCAGTTGTGGCATGTCGGCAGCGTGCGCCGTATCGGCACTGAGCCTGATGCCAGCGTGCCGGCCTATGGTCCGATGGAGAAACTCAAGGACGGCAACGTGGTGGTCCACGGCATGACCGCCCAGGATATCAAGGACGTGATCAACGCTTTCGCCCAAGCTGCCAAAGACGCCCAAAGCATCGGCATGGACGGCGTGGAAATCCATGGCGCCCACGGTTATCTGGTCGATCAGTTCTTCTGGGAAGGCAGCAACCAGCGTACCGACGAGTACGGCGGTAGCCTGGCCAACCGCTCGCGTTTTGCCATCGAGCTGATCCAGGCTACGCGCGCCGCTGTCGGCCCGAACTTCCCGATCATCTTCCGTTTCTCCCAGTGGAAGCAGCAGGACTACACCGCGCGTCTGGTACAAACCCCTGAGGCGTTGGGTGAATTCCTCAAGCCGCTGTCCGACGCCGGCGTGGATATTTTCCACTGCTCAACCCGACGTTTCTGGGAGCCGGAATTCGAAGGTTCCGACCTCAATCTGGCCGGTTGGGCGCGCCAACTCACCGGCAAACCAACTATTACCGTGGGCAGTGTCGGCCTGGATGGCGAGTTCCTGCAGTTTATGGTCAACACCGACAAAGTCGCGCAGCCGGCCAGCCTTGAGAAACTGCTGGAGCGCCTGAACAACGACGAGTTTGATCTGGTTGCCGTAGGTCGTGCGTTGTTGGTTGACCCGGATTGGGCCGTGAAGGTGCGTGAAGGACGTGAGGGTGACATCCTGCCATTCAGTCGTGAGGCGTTGACGACTCTGGTGTAAGTGGCGTCAGGGCGGGCTCCAGGTGCCCGTCCTCGCACACACCGCGCAACTGGCGTTCGAACTGCTCGATAATCGCTGGCCAACCCTGGCGACTGGCATGTTGGCGAGCATTCAGGCGGGCCCTGCGCAACGTTTCGCGTTCTTCCAGCAGCCAGATGGCTGCATCGCAAAACGCCTCTTCATCCCCCGGCATCGCCAGTGCGCCGCTATAGCCGTGCCGCAGGTGCTGGCTTGCGGCTGCCTGGTCGTACGCCACCACACCAAGGCCTGAGGCCATGGCTTCCAGCACTACATTACCGAAGGTCTCCGTCAGGCTGGGAAACAGAAACAGGTCTCCCGACGCGTAATGCCGTGCCAACTCTTCACCGCGTTGGGTGCCGCAGAATACTGCTTCGGGCAGGTCGTGCTCCAGCAGTGCACGTTGCGGGCCGTCCCCGACGACAATCAGCTTCATTGGGCGGGATGGGTAGGTTTTCTGTAGCGCATCAAAGCAGCGCTTGAGCAGCCCGAGGTTTTTCTCCTGGGCCAGGCGGCCAACGTGCAGCACAGCGATATCGTCGTTCTCTAAACCCCAGCTTTCACGCAGTGCATTGTCACGCTTGGTCGGGTGGAATAACTGGCTGTCGACACCCCGCGACAACATTCCCAGGCGCTCGAAATGCCGACGCTCCAACTCCAGGCGTTGGCTGGCGCTGGGCACCAGGGTCAACGTCGAACGGTTGTGAAACCAGCGCAGGTAATGCGTGACCATTCGGCTGAGCAGGCTCAAGCCGTACTGGTTCGAATACTGTTGGAAATTGGTGTGAAAGCCGCTGACCACACTGATGCCCAGGCGCCGTGCTGCACGCAGTGCCGACAAGCCCAGCGGGCCTTCAGTGGCGATGTAGAGCACGTCCGGGCGTTGGCGTGTCCAGCGGCGCAGCAACTTGTGCATCGACGACTGACCCCACTGCAGGCCCGGATAACCCGGCAGTGGCCAGCCGCGGCACAGCAGGAGTTCGTCGTCGCTGAGCCGGCTCTGATCGACGCCTTGGCGTGGGCGTACCAGTTCGACTTGATGGCCGCGCGCGCGCAAACCCTCGCACAGGCGACCAAGGGTATTGGCCACCCCGTTGATCTCTGGCGGGAAGGTTTCGGTGATGAGGGTGATATGAAGCGAGGCTGTCGTCATGACCCACAGTGTCCGTGTGGGCCATGTCGCCATTGTGTCATCCAGATGATGGATTTATGACTTGGTGACCTTGGGGTTCGCCATCGCCTCGGCGCCTTGCTCGCGCACCCAGAACAAGGTAGCGCCAGCCACCGCCGCAGGCATCATCAGCAGGTTGACCACCGGCACCAGCAGCACCAGATAGACGATCCCGCCAAAGCTCATGCTCTGCCAGCGTTTCTGGCGTAACCAGGCGAGCATTTCGTTCCAGCCCAGTTTGTGGTTGTCTGCCGGGTAGTCGATGTATTGGATTGCCATCATCCACACGCCAAACAGCAGCCACAGCGGCGCGGCGATCAGGTTGACCACGGGAATAAACGAAAGGATAAACAGGCCGATCGCCCGTGGCAGGAAGTAGCCGAGCTTGCGCATTTCTCGGGCTAGGGTGCGGGGGACCATGGCGATCAACTCGCCCCAACTGAAGGCCGGGAAGTCATCGGTACCGCGCACCACCACTTCTACCTTCTCTGAGAGAAAGCCATTGAACGGCGCCGCGATGATATTGGCGAGCATGGTGAAGGTGAAAAACACCATCAGCACCACCAACACTACAAAGAGGGGCCATAGCAGGTAATTCAAAAAGCTCAGCCAACTCGGCAGCGTCGGCATTAAGTGCTCGACCCACAAGCTGAACTGGTGGCCGGCGAAGTAAATCAATCCGACGAACAGCACCAGGTTGATCATCAGCGGCAACAGCACAAACAGGCGTAGGCCGGGGCTCAACACCAGTTTGAGGCCTTCACGCAGGTATTGCGGGCCGGAAAGAACAGGGGCAGGCATGGAGAACTCCGAGCAGGATGACGAACGCGCCGACCTTACCGACTTTGTATCCGAGGCGAAAGCGGCGACATCAACAGTAACAAACGCCTCGATTAGCTGGGCTGACAGCATAGAGACCGCCTATGAGCTGGATTGTTAAACCGTATTTCCTTAATCTTGCCCCCCTCTATACGCTGCACCCATTATTTTCAGGATCTGCGAGTTAAAGCCTTCCCCAAGTGCTTCGCAGTCCTTTTTTATTCCAGCCGCCTTGTAGTCCGGGCGGTCGATAGGAGTGAGTCATGTCTGATACCCGTCATTCGCGAGTGATTATTCTCGGTTCCGGCCCTGCCGGTTACAGCGCTGCTGTCTATGCTGCCCGGGCCAACCTCAAGCCGCTGCTGATCACCGGCATGCAGGCGGGCGGTCAGTTGACCACCACCACGGAAGTCGACAACTGGCCTGGCGACGTCCACGGCCTGACTGGCCCGGTGCTGATGGAGCGTATGAAAGAACACGCCGAGCGCTTTGAAACCGAGATCGTTTTTGATCACATCAACCAAGTCGACTTCTCGAAAAAGCCTTACAGCCTGACCGGCGACAGCGGCGTTTACACCTGTGACGCGCTGATCATCGCCACTGGCGCCAGCGCCCGTTACCTGGGCCTGCCATCGGAAGAAGCGTTCATGGGCAAGGGCGTTTCAGCCTGCGCGACCTGCGACGGTTTCTTCTACCGCAACAAGCCGGTCGCCGTAGTCGGCGGCGGTAACACTGCCGTTGAAGAGGCGCTGTACCTGGCCAATATCGCCAGCACCGTGACCCTGGTTCACCGCCGCGAGACTTTCCGCGCCGAGAAGATCCTGATCGACAAGCTGCACGCCCGTGTCGCTGAAGGCAAGATCATCCTCAAGCTCAACGCCACCCTGGACGAAGTCCTGGGCGACAACATGGGCGTGACCGGTGCTCGCCTGAAAAACAACGACGGCAGCTTCGACGAGCTGAAAGTCGACGGCGTGTTCATCGCCATCGGCCACACTCCGAACACCTCGTTGTTCGAAGGCGTGCTGGAAGCCAAAGACGGTTATCTGGTGGTGCAGGGCGGCCGTGAAGGCAATGCGACTGCCACCAATATCGAAGGCATCTTTGCTGCCGGTGATGTGGCTGACCACGTGTACCGCCAGGCCATTACCTCGGCTGGTGCCGGTTGCATGGCAGCACTGGATGCCGAGCGTTACCTCGACGGTTTGAAGGACGCTTCGTTCTAAATCGTTGGAATAAAAAAAACGGCTGCGAGGCCGGTTTTTTTATGAGTGCAATTTAAATGTGGGAGGGGCAAGTCCCCTCCCATATTTTGATCCGCGTCTGACTCAGGATTTGCGGGTCAGGGGCTGCGCGGTGAATTTCACACCGGCCAACCCATGGGCAATCAACGCCCGAATATTGCCGTGGTCGCTGCCCTCAGGCGTCGCCACCACCGAGCGGTAGTGCTCACCAAACGCCAGCAGCGCTTCTTGGTCGCTCAAGCCTTCCAGCACCGCCAAACCCAAGGTCTTGCACGACCCTTCATTCTGCCCGGCCGCGTTTTCCACGGTGCCATTGATGAAGGCCTGCGGTTGGTAATCGTAACCGGCCGCGACCAATGCCAGGGTGTCGGCAAAGATGTGTTCGCCACTGTTGAGGCTGGCGCGCAGGGTGTTCAAATCAGTCATGGGTTTTTCCTTTGGCGAACGCTGCCTGTTGGTCAGCGCTGGCTTCTTTCTGGTATTGGGCTTTCCACTCGGCGTACGGCATGCCGTACACCACTTCACGAGCGTCATCGAGGCTCAGCTCGATCTGGCGCTCGTCGGCCTCGGCCTTGTACCACTTGGACAGGCAGTTACGGCAGAAACCGGAGAGGTTCATCAGGTCGATGTTCTGTACATCCTTGCGGCTGTCCAGATGTGCTACCAGCCGGCGAAAAGCGGCGGCTTCGAGTTCGAGGCGTTGTTGATCGTTCATAGGGTCCACTTCAATGTCAGCGGCTGGCCGCCAGGGTAATCGAAACCGATTCGGCAAAGCGCAGCGCATGGGGCTTATCCACTTCGACCTCGGCGTACAGCACCGATTCATTGCTCATCACCAGGTCCAGCAATTCCTGGGTCAGGCGTTCCAGCAGCGCGAAGCGGTTGCCTTCCACGTGGGCGATGATCGCCTTGGTGATGGTGCGGTAGTTCAACGCGTGGTCAATATCGTTGTCACGCACGGCGTCCTGGGCTGCATACAGGATGGTCAGGTTGATCAGCACATCCTGCTTGTTGAGGATTTCGTCCTCATTGATACCGATGAAGGTACGCAGACACAGGTCCTTGACCCGGATGCGCGCCATGCCTGGTTGAAGTTGTGGCATTGCTACTTGCTCCGTCCAATCAGTTGCAGGAACTCCATGCGCGTGGTGTTCGACTCGCGGAACGCGCCGAGCATCACCGAGGTGTTCATGGTTGAATTCTGTTTTTCCACGCCGCGCATCATCATGCACATGTGCTTGGCTTCGATCACCACGGCCACGCCGGCGGCCTGGGTCACGTCCTGGATCGCGTCGGCGATCTGCCGCGTGAGGTTTTCCTGGATCTGCAGGCGCCGGGCGAACATGTCGACAATACGCGCCAGTTTCGACAGGCCGAGCACCTTGCCGGTCGGAATATAGGCCACGTGGGCCTTGCCGATAAAGGGCAGCAGGTGATGTTCGCACAGCGAGTACAACTCGATGTCCTTGAGGATCACCATCTCGTCGTTGTCGGAGGCGAACAGTGCACCGTTGACGATTTCTTCGAGGTTCTGCTCATAGCCATGACACAGGTACTGCATGGCCTTGGCGGCGCGCTTGGGGGTGTCGAGCAAGCCTTCGCGTTCCGGGTCTTCGCCCAGGTTCTTGAGGATCTCGCGGTAATGGTGGGGCAGGGATAAGGTCATACAACATCCTCACAAACGGCTTACTTGATATGCCGCCCGCCGTTGACGGTCAGGGTGGTACCGGTGACATAGGGGTTGTCCAGCAGGTAGCGCACGCTCTGGTAAATCACCTCGGGTCCGGGCTCGATGCCCAGGGCTGATTTGGCCAACACCCGAGTGCGATAGGCCGCGTCGTCGTCTTCGTTGAACATCACCATCGCCGGGGCGATGCCGTTGACTTTGATCAGCGGCGCGAACTGCGCGGCAAACGACAGCGTAAGGCTGTCGAGCCCGGCCTTGGTGGCGCAGTAGGCGATGTGCTGGCGGCTACCCTTGCGCACCACGTCATCGCTGATATGCACGATATCGGCAGGTGAAGAGCGTTGCAGCAAGGTCGAACAATGCAGGTTGATCAGGTACGGCGCAAGCATGTGTACGCTGAACATATCGGTAAACGCGCGGCTTTCGTCGCCCGGCGTTTCCGCGACCCAGGCCGAGGCGTTGTGGATGATCGCGCGCAGGCTTTGGGTGTGGGTACTCAGTTCAGCGATAAACGCCAGGATCCCAGCTTCGTTGGAGAAGTCGGCAAACACACCGATCGCGCCACGCTCGCGCAGGGCCTGTACGCCGGGGCGTTCGCTGCGGTAGCTGAAAATCACCGGTTGGCCCTCGTCCAGCAGGCGCTGGGCGCAATGCAGGCCGACACGTTGGCCGGCGCCGGTGATCAGGATCGGGGCGTTCTTTGCAGTCATGGGAGGCTCGCGTCGCTGGCAGGCGCAAATCATACCAGCGACGGGTCGCCCCTGTACTCACGCCGCCGCTTCGGCGGCCTTGCGCGGTGCAGGCGTGGGATGCAGCCAGTTCGCCAGCAGGTGTGTGGACAGCGGAATGAACCAGTAAACCATCAGAGGCGTGAGTGCCATCGTGCTGACCAGTACGCGAGGCACCAGGTCGAGCCCATTGAGCAATGGCCCCAAGACAAAGTTGAACAGCAGCGACACCGGGAAAAACGCCAGCCAGATTGCCACGGCCTGCTTCCAGCGCGGCGGACGGGCACCCGCGGCGCCAAACCAGCCATCGATGCCGCGCACACGGTGCTCTGAGGGGTCGGCAAACAAATCGCTGCCGCGGCTAAGCCAGGCACAACGGGAGGCGGAGAATTCCCAGGCATGCAGTGTTTTTTCGTCGGCGAAGCGGAAAATGATCTGGAATTCGTCATCGTTGGGCGGCGGTGCAAGTACGCCGGAGCCCAGATAACCGGGGAAGTCGGTAGCCAATTGCTCGCCTTCGCGCAGCCAGGCCATCAGTTCTTCGTAGCGGCCTTTGGCGACGCGGCGCGCAACCATCAAGGTGACGGGAGAGGTAGACATTGTGTATCTCCAAATGTACGGGTGCGCTGATCCGGGTAGGTGGCGCACAAACGAAGCTGCGGGGTGTTGCAGCGACGTAGAAAAAACAGGCAAGGATTATTCCGGTTTTGCCGAAATACGCCAGCGACATTGGTCCGAAAAGTACACACCTTGAAAAAGAGGAGTCTACAGGCGTTAAATGACCGCCCAATTACCGCTGGTTTGTTGGTCTTGAATGCCCGTGATTACTGCTCCTGCTGACAGCATTTCGCATCTGGATTCGCCTGATTGCGCTGAGCTTTTTCCAATTCGTGATGTATCAAGATTGACAGGCGTCAACCCGGTCACCTTGCGTGCATGGGAGCGTCGTTACCGCCTGATCCAGCCCATCCGCACCGAAAGTGGGCACCGCCTCTACTCCAAGGCCGATATTGAGACGGTCAATCGCATTCTTGGTTGGATTGAGCGTGGCGTGGCGGTGAGCAAGGTCGGCAAGATTCTCGCCCGCGACGATCAGCAGGCCGAAGCGATTCGCGCTGAGCGCGACTCAGTCGAGGAAAGCGAATTGCCGCAATGGCGGGCGAGGCTGTTGCTGGCGGTCAAGGCCTTTGACGACCGTCAGTTGGAAAGCCTGTATGGCCAGATTCTCGCTACCTATCCCCTCAACGTGGCGTTCCAAGAGATCCTGATGCCTCTCTGGAACGAGCTGTTGCGCCACCAGGGGCGTTTTGGTCAAGCCAGCGAATGGCTGTTTTTCGACGCCTTCTTGCGTATCCATGCCTTTCAGCGCCTGCAAGCGGCGACACTGTCGCCTGCGCCTCGGGTATTGCTGTCAGCCATACCCGGCGAATGCCGCAAACTGGAGTTGCTGGTGGCGGCGCTGTTGATGAGCAGCGATGACCTGGTCGTGAAGGTGCTGGGGATGGGGCAGCCGTTTGATGAGCTGACCCTCGTATGTGAAAAGACTCATCCCCAGGCGCTGATCATCTTCTCCAACCACTCCCATAACGTTGATCTGGCTGGCCGCCTCAACCGTTTGGCGTTGACCCTTGATTGCCCGTTATTTCTTGCTGGCGCAGTGTCGGACCTGGCGCAGAGCGCGCTGGCAGGTTCTTCCATCGGTTGTCTGGGCAGCGAAGGGCGCCAGATGCAACGCCGCTTGCAGCAGTTCCTCAGCGGTAACCTGGATACCTGAACTCAGGCGTGCATCTGCGGGTGCACCAGGCGGTGCTGATGCAGGATGAACTGGCGCAGGCGTTCGATTTCATCCGCATCGCTTTGACTGAGGCGATAGGCAAACAAACCCCGCGCGGTTTCCCTCTCAAAGGCGCCGCGCAGGGCAATGCGCTCATAGCCGGAAGGGCTGAACCAAAGGGAAAAGGTTTTGGGTGGTTTGATCCGGCCACGAATCTCCACCAGCACGCCCTTGAATGACACCTCATGCACCCACAGCGCACTTGCGGTGCCCTTGATGTTCTCCAGGGCCACCGGAGCTTCAAGTGCAAGGCGCCAGGCGCGGATCACCGGGCCGTCTTCAAAAATACTCGGCACACCCAGGCGCAGATGCACTGCATTGAACTCATCCTCCACCAATTGGAGGGGAAAGGTCAGTTGCTGGTTGTCGAACTGCGCTTGGATGGTGACATGGTCGTGGGCGGCCAGGCGGGTGAGCAAGTCGCGAATCTGCGCACCGCCGTTGACGGTCAGGCTCGACGACGCATCCCGCAGATTAAGTTGCGGGTTGTGTTGCATGTTCTGAATGAAATCCAGCTCATCCTTGGTCAGAAGCGCATCGCGTTGCATTGTGCTTGCTCAATAGAGGGGCATTAAAGTGCCATTATCCGCTCATATGGCCGTATTTTCTAAATTTTGTTCAATCCATTTGTCGACTTGAACGCGGCCAGTTCGGCTTTGACTTGGGCCAGTTCGCTTTCTAATTGCTCGACACGCTGCTGGGCCCTGACCTGGAGCGTGACGTCTTTTTGTACGCCGATAAAATAGGTTTGCTTATCAGCCGTGTTGAACACCGTTGAAAGCGACAGTTCGTTCCAGAAATGGCTGCCGTCCTTACGGTAATTGCGCAGGGTTTCCCGGCACGAACCACCCTTCGCCAAAGCATCCCGAATAACCGTCAGCGCTGGCTGATCACGGTCGCCCGACTGCAGGAAGCGGCAGTCCTGATAGAGGATTTCGTCCAGTGTGTAGCCGGTCATCCGTTCGAAGGCCGGGTTCACATAAATCAGGGGCTTTTCATCGCCTTCGCGTTCGGCGACCACGATGCCTTCGTTGGAAGCGTCGATCACCATCTGCATCAGCTTGGCGTTAATCATTGAGCGGTCCGTGGCGTGTTGTTTGAATGGGCAGTTTATGGCAAGTCGTGAATCTTGCACGGTGCGCCCCGAAATATTTGCGTCGCTGTTAATATCCCAGGCTTTCGCTCAACTACAGGATCAGATTGATGAAAGTCGCCATCCTTTCCGGCTCGGTCTACGGCACGGCTGAAGAAGTCGCCCGGCACGCCGCCGGCATCCTCAAAGACGCTGGTTTTGAAGCCTGGCACAACCCGCGCGCGACCCTGGCGGATGTGCAGGCGTTTGCCCCTGAGGCGTTTCTGGCGGTGACTTCGACCACCGGCATGGGTGAACTGCCCGATAACCTGCAACCGTTGTATTCGACGATTCGCGACCAACTGCCTTCGGCCTGGCGCGGTTTGCCCGGTGCGGTGATTGGTTTGGGCGACGCCAGCTATGGCGACACCTTTTGTGGTGGCGGTGAGCAAATGCGCGAGCTGTTTGGCGAGTTGGGCGTGCGCGAAGTACTGCCCATGTTGCGCCTGGACGCCAGCGAGAGCGTGACGCCGGAAGCAGATGCCGAGCCGTGGTTGGCAGAATTGGTCACTGCACTGCGCGCTTGATTGAGCGGTTCCAGCGGTTTTCAGTCCCTTTATTGACGGCGTCTCTTTGACGCCGTTTGTATAGATCTAAACTATTCTCATAGCTGACTCGTACGGTCATCAAGCTGGCTGCGAAGGCAACTCCGTCCGCCAGGGCGTCTGACTAGACTGGCCCATCACTCGAAAAATAATAAGAAGTGCGCCAAGGAGGTCGTTACCGTGAGCCTAGCCCCTGTTGTGCCGCCACAGAATGTCAAAGATCAGGTCAGTGCTGCCGAGTGGCAAGCTCGTGTCGACCTGGCGGCCTGCTATCGCCTGGTGGCGCTGCATGGCTGGGACGACCTGATCTTCACCCACATCTCGGCCAAGGTGCCGGGCACCGATGATTTCCTGATCAACCCCTACGGACTGATGTTCCACGAGATCACTGCGTCGAGCCTGGTCAAGGTCGACCAGGCCGGCAACAAGCTGATGGACAGCCCCTACGAGATCAACCCGGCGGGCTACACGATCCACAGCGCGATCCATGAAGTTCGCCACGATGTCACCTGCGTGTTGCATACCCACACTGCCGCCGGTGTGGCGGTGGCGGCACAGAAACAGGGCGTGCTGCCGATCAGCCAGCAATCGATCTTCGTGCTGTCGAGCCTGGCCTATCACGCCTATGAAGGCGTCGCGCTGAACCATGAGGAAAAGGCCCGCCTGCAGGCCGACCTTGGCGACAATAATTTCTTGATGCTGCACAACCATGGCCTGCTCACCTGTGGCAGTACCATCGCCGACACGTTCCTGATGATGTTCACCTTTCAGCGCGCCTGCGATATCCAGGTGCTGGCGCAAAACGGCGGCGCTGAATTGATCGCCATTGGTCCGCAGATTCTTGCGGGCGCCAAAGCCATGGTCGCTGCTGTCACCAAGAGCGCTCAAGGTATGGGGGGCGCGCTGGCCTGGCCGGCGTTGCTGCGCAAATTGGATGCTCAAGATCCTGGGTATAGAAGCTGATGCCACTTGCCGAGATCCCGCTCAGAGCCTGGCGCAAACGCAGCCAGAGTTTCGAATTTCACGGACGCACCATCCGTTACTGGGTGTCGGGGCAGGGCGAACCGTTGCTGCTGATCCATGGCTTTCCCACCGCCAGTTGGGACTGGCATTACCTGTGGCAACCCCTGGCCCAGCACAACTTGGTCATCGCCTGCGACATGCTCGGTTTCGGCGATTCAGCCAAGCCTCTGGACCATGGCTACTGCCTGCTGGAACAGGCGGATTTGCAACAGGCTTTGCTGGAGCATCTGCGGGTGGATCAGCCGGTGCACGTGCTGGCCCACGACTACGGTGACAGCGTCGCTCAGGAACTGTTGGCCCGGCACTATGAAGGCCGATTCAAGATGGCCAGTTGTGTGTTTCTCAACGGCGGGCTGTTCCCGGAAACCCATCGCCCGGCGCTGGTGCAAAAACTCCTGCTCAGCCCGCTGGGCTGGATGATCGGCCGCGCATTCGGGCGCAATGCCCTGGCCGACAGCTTCGGCCAGATCTTCGGCCCCAACACCCGCCCTAGCGAAAGCGCACTGGACGATTTCTGGAGCCTGATCGACTGCAACGATGGCACGCGCATCCTGCACAAGCTGATCGCCTACATTCCCCAGCGTCGGCGCCTGCGTGATCGCTGGGTGGCGGCGATGCAGCAGGGTGACGTGCCATTGCGAGTGATCGACGGCGAGATCGACCCGATCTCCGGTATCCATATGGTGGAGCGTTACCACCAATTGGTGCCCCATGCCGACACGGTGTTACTGGCCAACATCGGCCACTACCCGCAGATTGAAGCGCCGGTGCAGGTGCTCAAGCATTACCAGGCGTTTCGTGATCGGATTGGGCAGGTTGAAACCCGCGTGGCTTATTCCTGAGCCTTAGGATCATCCCCCTGCCTTATCGAGCACCATTCAGCCTTGGCTGTCTTTATTGTGACCGGCAGCCCTGTGCCTGACACTCGACCCATTCCCATTGTCGCCATTGGAGTTCGGTATGAGTGAGTCAGTGCAGTTCCAGGATAAGGTCGTGATCGTCACCGGTGCCGGCGGCGGATTGGGCCGGGCCCATGCGCTGTTGTTCGCTAAACATGGGGCCAAGGTGCTGGTCAACGATCTCGGCGGGTCCACCCAAGGCGAAGGCGCCAGTGCTTCGGCGGCCGACCGTGTAGTGGCCGAGATCCGCGAGGCGGGTGGTATTGCGGAAGCCAACCACGACTCTGTCACCGATGGTGACAAGATTGTGCAAAACGCCCTCGACGCTTTTGGCCGCATCGACGTAGTGGTCAATAACGCCGGCATCCTGCGCGACAAAACGTTCCACAAAATGGAAGACGCCGACTGGGACCTGGTTTACCGGGTGCATGTCGAAGGCGCCTACAAAGTCACCCGCGCCGCCTGGCCCCATCTGCGTGAGCAAGGCTATGGCCGAGTGATCTTCACCGCGTCCACTTCGGGCATCTACGGCAACTTCGGCCAGTCCAACTACGGCATGGCCAAGCTCGGCCTGTACGGCTTGACCCGTACCCTGGCGCTGGAGGGGCGCAAGAACAACATCCTGGTCAACGCCATCGCCCCCACTGGCGCCACGCGCATGACCGAAGGCCTGATCCCGCCGCAAGTGTTCGAGCGCCTCAAGCCGGAATTGGTCAGCCCGCTCGTGGTGTACCTGGGCAGCGAAGCGTGCCAGGAAACTTCTGGGTTGTTTGAAGTGGGCGGTGGCTGGATTGGCAAGACCCGCTGGGAGCGCAGCCTGGGTGTGGGCTTTGATCCCGAAGCCGGTTTTTCACCGGACGATGTGGCGGCGCACTGGCAGCAGATCTGCGACTTCGAAGGGGCGGCTCATCCCAAGGACAACATCGAGGCCTTGAAGGAGATGATGGCCAACTTGCAGAAGTACAGCCTGTGATCATTGCTTGAAAAAGTTTGAATCCTACGGGGCGCTGATGGCGCCCCGTTTTATTTCAGGCAAAAAAAAGCCGCTGCAAACGCAGCGGCTGAAGTAAGACGTTGGATCAAGGAGCGACAAATCAACGTCAGTGAACACCGGTAACAGATTGAAAAAAGACATCAATCCATTTGAGTCTGGCTTTTCTTCCGTTTGGGGAGGCGGGCCGTTTGCCCTGAAAGCCCGGCAAGAATAGTCGTTTGCGACAAGATGAGTAATAGCGCTTCGGGACAAGGACTGTTGTAAAAACTGCAACAGTCTTGACGCTCGCCATCCATGGCCCTGATAACCCGCCATCCACACGGTTCATGCCCCCGCCCAGACCCAGGCCAGAGCGCCCGGTAATCCTTTCGAGCGACAACACGAATCCCTCCTTGGTGCGCTTATCGCTCCTGATGTGCGGCAGTAGGGTGGGGCCTTCTGTCACTCACCGGGGAAGACGCATGACAAAAACAACAATGCGCGCCATCTTCACGCCACAGGCGCTGGCCGCTGCGGTTGCCTTGGGTTGCTGTGCCCAGGCTCAGGCTGTTTCGTTCAATATTGGCGAGATCGAAGGGCAATTCGATTCGTCGTTGTCGGTGGGTTCGAGTTGGGGCATGCGTGATGCCGATAAAAAACTCGTGGGTACCGTCAATGGCGGCACGGGCCAGGCTTCCACGGGGGATGACGGACGGCTCAATTTCAAGAAGGGCGAGACCTTCTCGAAAATCTTCAAGGGCCTGCACGACCTTGAACTCAAGTACGGCGACACCGGTGTGTTCGTACGCGGCAAGTACTGGTACGACTTCGAGCTCAAGGACGAAGACCGCGAGTTCAAGCAGATCAGCGACCACAACCGTAAGGAAGGCGCCAAATCCAGTGGTGCGCAGATCCTCGATGCGTTTGTCTATCACAACTATTCCCTGGGCGACCTGCCGGGCACCGTACGCGCCGGTAAGCAGGTGGTCAGTTGGGGTGAGAGTACCTTCATCGGCAACTCCATCAACAGCATCAACCCGATTGACGTGTCGGCGTTCCGCCGCCCGGGTGCCGAGATCAAGGAAGGTCTGATCCCGGTGAACATGCTGTTTGCGTCCCAGAGCCTGACCAACCAACTGACCGTGGAAGGGTTTTATCAGTTGGAGTGGGACCAGACCGTGCTGGATAACTGCGGCACCTTCTTTGGCGGTGACGTGGCGGCGGATGGTTGCACCGGTAACTACACAGTAGGCAGCCCTGGTATCGCGCCGCTGCAATCGATTGCGGCAAACCGCGGCCAGGGTTTTGTGGTGACGCGCGAGGGTGTGGTGGTACAGCGTGCGGGAGACCGTGATGCGCGGGACTCCGGTCAGTTTGGGGCGGCTTTGCGTTGGCTGGGTGACGACACCGAGTACGGTTTGTATTTCATGAATTACCACAGCCGCACACCCACTGTAGGCACCATCACCAACAACACCACACTGCAAACCATCGGTGGCATCGCCGCCGCCGCTGGAGGTTTCGGTCAGGCCTTGGCCCAGAGCACCATGCTCGGCCGTGGCCAGTACTACCTCGACTACCCGGAAGACATCCGCCTGTTCGGCGCGAGTTTCTCCACTACCTTGCCCACCGGCACGGCGTGGACCGGGGAAATCAGCTACCGGCCCAATGCCCCGGTGCAGTTGAATACCACCGACCTGACATTGGCCTTGCTTAACCCAATCGCCGGCCAATTGGCCTCACCCATCCGCAGCAATTTCGGCAGCGACAACAAAGGCTACCGCCGCAAGGAAATCACCCAGATCCAAAGCACCATGACCCAGTTCTTTGACCAAGTCCTCGGCGCCGAACGCCTGACTTTGGTGGGCGAAGCGGCCGTGGTGCACGTGGCTGGCCTGGAGGACAAATCCAAACTGCGTTACGGCCGCGATTCGGTCTACGGCGCTTACGGTTTCGAGGGTGACACCGACGGTTTCGTCACCTCCACCTCTTGGGGCTACCGCGCGCGGGCGATCCTTGACTACAACAACGCCATTTTCGGGGTGAACCTCAAGCCCAACCTGTCCTGGTCCCATGACGTGGCCGGCTATGGGCCCAACGGGATCTTCAACAAGGGCGCCAAGGCGATCAGCGTCGGTGTGGATGCGGACTACCGCAGCACCTACACCGCCAGCCTCAGCTACACCGATTTCTTTGGTGGCGACTACAACACCCTGACCGACCGCGACTTCCTCGCCCTCAGCTTCGGCGTGAACTTCTGATTTGGCTTAAAGAAGGACAAGAACTTATGCGTAAGACAATTGCAGTGTTGGCCCTGAGTCTGTTGGCTGCTCACGTAATGGCGGCGGTGTCGCCGGAAGAAGCTGCCAAGCTGGGCACCACCCTCACGCCGGTCGGTGCCGAAAAAGCCGGCAACGCTGACGGCTCGATCCCGGCCTGGACTGGCGGTATCCCGAAAAACGCTGGCGCGGTGGACAGCAAAGGCTTCCTGGCCGACCCGTTTGCCAATGAAAAACCGCTGTTTGTCATCACCGCCGCCACCGTCGACAAGTACAAAGACAAACTCTCCGACGGCCAGGTGGCGATGTTCAAACGCTACCCCGAGACCTACAAGATTCCGGTATACCCGAGCCACCGTACGGTCAACTTACCGGCGGACATCTACGAATCGATCAAGCGCAGCGCACTGAACGTCAAGGCGATCAACGACGGCAACGGCCTGGAAAACTTCACCGGCAACCGCTACTACGCGTTCCCGATTCCCAAGAATGGCGTGGAGGTGCTGTGGAACCACATCACCCGTTACCACGGCGGTAACCTGCGCCGCATCATCACCCAGGCCACTCCGCAGACCAATGGCAGCTACACGCCGATCCGCTTCGAAGAAGAAGTGGCGGTGCCTCAAGCGATCCCGGATATCGACGCGGCCAAGGCGGCCAACGTGTTGAGTTTCTTCAAGCAATCGGTCACCGCCCCAGCGCGCCTGGCGGGCAACGTGCTGCTGGTGCATGAAACCCTCGACCAGGTGAAAGAACCGCGCCTGGCCTGGATCTACAACGCCGGCCAGCGCCGTGTGCGCCGTGCTCCGCAAGTGTCCTATGACGGGCCGGGCACCGCGTCCGACGGCCTGCGTACCACCGACAACTTCGACATGTTCTCCGGGGCCCCCGACCGCTACGACTGGAAGCTGGTGGGCAAAAAAGAGATGTACATCCCCTATAACAGCTACAAGCTCGATTCGCCGAGCCTCAAGTACGACGACATCATCAAGGCTGGTCACATCAACCAGGACCTGACCCGCTACGAACTGCACCGCGTGTGGGAAGTGGTCGGCACGGTCAAACCGAGCGAGCGGCACATCTACGCCAAGCGCCACATGTACATCGACGAAGACAGCTGGCAAGTCGCGCTGGTGGATCACTACGACGGTCGCGGCCAACTGTGGCGCGTCGCCGAAGGTCATGCGCAGTTCTACTACGACCACCAGGTGCCGGCCTACACGGTCGAAACCCTGTACGACATCATTGCCGGGCGCTACATCGCACTGGGCATGAAGAACGAGGAGAAGAGCAGCTTCGTGTTCGGCTTCGCGGCCAAGGCAGCGGACTACACTCCGGCAGCCTTGAGGGCTGAAGGCGTGCGCTGATCCCGGATCGAAGCGGGGTCAAAATGTGGGAGGGGGCTTGCCCCCGATGAGGGAGTATCAGTCACTGGATTGGTTGACTGATACACCGCCATCGGGGGCAAGCCCCCTCCCACATTGGGTTCTGTGCATGGCCTTCAATCACCCTGCTGAATACTTCTTCAACAACCCCCCGCCACAGGACTAGGGTACGCATCACGTTGCATAACAATAAAAAAGCAGGATGCAGCAATGACCGCCATGACACGCTGCCTGGACCGTCCTGGATTCATGCCCCGGCTGTCCGCCCATCATTTGCTGCGCCCCCGCCTGGCCGAGCCTTTGCTGGCAGCACCGGTCAGGGTCAAGTTGTTATGCGCCCCCGGCGGCAGCGGCAAGAGCGCGTTACTCGCTGAATGCGCGTTGCAGGCGCCCATCGGTTGCCAGGTGTACTGGTTGCCGCTCAATGGCGCGTCGCTCAGCCCCCTCGACCTGTGCCAACGGCTGGCGCAAAACCTTGGCCTGACGTTTACCGACGAAGCCACATTGCTGCTGGACCTCAGCCGCTGGCAGGCCCAGGCATGGGTGTTCCTCGATGATTTCTGCCGCTTACCCACTCAAGACACCGACGCCTTGCTCGATCGCCTGCTCACCGCCAGCAGCCCGGCCCTGACCTGGTGGCTGGGCGCTCGACGGCGTCCGGCCTGCAATTGGCCTCGGCTGCTGCTCGACGATGAGTTACTTGAGTGCGGCGCCGAACTGGCATTTACCCCTGTGGAAATCCAGGCACTGCTCAGCCATGCGCCGGCCCAGTCCGTCGACAGCGTGCTGCAGTTCAGCGCGGGTTGGTGCGCGGGTGTGCGCATCGCCTTGCTGGGTGATGGTCATCCCGATAAGACGTTGCTCGACTACCTGCAACACGAACTGTTCAGCACGCTGCCGCCGGAGTTGGCCGAGGCTTGGCGGGTGCTGGCCCATCTGCCGCGCTTCAATACTGGCCTGTGCGAACACTTGTTCGGCGCTGGCGACGGTGGCCAATACCTGAGGGATTTACACGCGCTGGGCGCGTTTATCGAGCCGTGGGAAGACACCGACTGGTTGCAGGTTTTCCCGCCCCTGGCGCAACTGATGCACAACGAACCCTGGCCTGCCAGGCGCTCTTGGCATCGACGCGCTTGCCAGTGGTTTTGCACCGAGCAGGATTGGCAGGCCGCTTTTGAACAGGCTCTGCTGGCCGAAGAATATGAAATGGCGGTGAGCCTCTTGCAGCACTTCAGCTTCGAGGATCTGTTCCGCCAGCAGAACGCCGTCTTGCTGTTGCGCCTGCATGAGCAGCATGGCGATGAACTGATGCTCGGCTCGGCGCAACTGGTGGGGTTGGTAACTGCTGCGCTCCTGTTCGCCGGGCGCTTCGAACAGGCGGCTGCGTGCATTGATCAGCTCGCTCGATTTGCCCCGCAACCCTCGGCGGCGCAACAGCGTTATTTACTGGCGCGCTGGCAGGCGCAGTGGGGCTGGTTGCTGCACCTGGGCGGCGATGCCGAGAGTTCCCGTCTGCATTTTCTTGAGGCCCTGCAAGCCTTGCCCGAGAGCGCCTGGACTTCGCGCCTGATGTGCCTGTCGGGGCTGACCCAACAAGCCTTGCTGCGCGGTGAACTGGACGCAGCCCAAGGCCTGAACCGCGAAGCGCTGTGCCTGGCGCGCGCCCATGGTTCGTTGGTGCTGGAGGCGTTGCTGGAGTTGGATCACGCGCAATTGCTGGAACAGCGTGGCGCGCCGTATCGGGCGCAAAGCCTGCTGGAAACGGTGCAGGCGATGTTACTCAAGCAGCGGCTCAAGGCCGGGCCACTGGTTGGGCGCATTGCCTTGCGGCGCGGGCACTTGGCGCTGCGCCAGGGCCAGGACAGCTTGGCCGCCGACTGTTTCGAGACTGGCCTGAAGATGTGCCTGCACAGCCAGGACAAACGCGTGCTCTACGGTTTTCTCGGTCTGGCCTTGCTGGCCGCCAACCGGGGTGATTACGCCCAGGCCTTTGTGCAACTGCGCGAGGCCGAACGGCTGATGCAGCAGCGCCAGGTGCCGGACACGGTATACCGGGCGGTGCTGTTGTTGGTCAGTGGGCATTTCTGGTTGCAGCAAGGCCGCGCCGAATTGACCGTGGAAGCGGTGCGCCGTGTGCTGCGCCACTTCCGTGGCCCCCAGGCCAAACAGGCGCCACCGGCCACCCTGGAACTGATTCCACGCCTGGAATACCTGCTGGTGCTGGCGGAGGTGAAACTGGGCTGCGCCGATCAACCTGTGGCACGGCTCAACGCGTTGCTGGAAACCACCCATCAGCGCGGCATGCTCTGCCTGGAAACCGAGCTGCACCTGGTGCTGGGCGAAGTCGCTTGGCAACTGGGCGATGCTGCCTTGGCGCGCCGTTCGCTGCAAACCGGCCTGGAACTGGCCGGGCGTTGTCAGGTGCAACAAGCGATTCGTGAACTGCGTTTGCGCTCGCCGGGACTGTTGAGCGAGCTGGGCATGGAACCCCAGGCGTCAACCCCCGGCACGGTAGAAAACCCCTTGAGCCAGCGTGAATTGGAAGTGCTGCAACTGATCGCCCTGGGCAGCTCCAACCTGGAAATTGCCGATCGGTTGTTTATCTCCCTGCACACCGTCAAGACTCACGCGCGGCGCATCCACAGCAAGCTGGGCGTCGAGCGGCGAACTCAGGCGGTGGCCAAGGCCAAGACGTTGGGCTTGATGGTTTAAATGAACGCCTGACGGTAGTCGCCGGGCGTGGCGCCCATGGCCTGGCGGAAGCGATGAGTGAAGTGACTGGCACTGGAAAAACCGCACAGCAAGGCAATCTCGCCCAAGGGGAGGGCACCGCTGCGCAGCAGGTGTTGCGCGCGGGTCAGCCGACGCGCCAGTAAGTACTGATGGGGCGGCAGGCCGAAGCTTTGGCGGAACATCCGCGCAAAATGGTATTCCGACAGCGCGCACAGGCCAGCAAGTTGCCCAAGGCTGATGGGGTCTTCCAGGTGCTGGTCAATGTAGTCCACCAACAGCCGTCGCTGGTACGCCGCTAAACCACCTTTCAAACGCAGGCCTTCGCGGGCGCCTACCTGGCTGAGCAGGGTGTGGCTGAGCATTTCATGGGCCAGGCTGCTGGTCAGCAGGCGTTCGGCGGGCTCCTGCCAGTTGAGCGCGATCAACTGGTGGAAGCGTCTGGCCTGGCTGTCGTCTTGCAGAAAGGTGCTTTCGCGCAGTTCCAGGGTGCGCGGTTCGCGGTCGAGCAGGGTGACGCAGCCGAGGGCAAATTGCTCTGGGCTGAAATACACGTGGGCCAGGCGGATTTCACCGTTGATCACCCACGCCGACTGATGCTCGGCGGGCAGGATACACAGCTTGTCGGGGCCGCCCTTGGTGCCCGGCTGGTCACGCCGAAAGGTGCCAGTGCCACCGCCGATGTAGCAGGATAAGGTGTGATGGCTGGGCGCCTGGTAGTCCTGGGAATCGTGATGGTTGCTCCACAAAGCTGCCGACAAGCCGTCACCGAGCTCGGCGCAGGCTTCAAGGCGTGCGTTGGGCGAGCGGTTAAGGGCTTGAAAGACTTGTAGGGATTCCAGATCTGACATGGTGTGTTCTCCGACGCCTTGCATCCTACTCCGCGAGGTGGGCGCTGTGAGCCCACCGCCCGACAAAAGCGCAAGAATCTGCAAGAGCGCGGCGCCGGTTGAGGGCGACACTTTGGCTCTACCGATGGAGCCCGCTATGAACCTTTCCCTGTATTTACTCACCGTGCTGATCTGGGGCACCACCTGGATCGCCCTCAAATGGCAATTGGGCGTGGTGGCGATTCCTGTGTCCATCGTCTATCGCTTTGGCTTGGCGGCGCTGGTGTTGTTTGCGTTGTTGCTGCTCAGCCGCAAGTTGCAGGTGATGAACCGGCGCGGGCATCTGATCTGCCTGGCGCAGGGGCTGTGCCTGTTTTGCGTCAACTTCATGTGCTTCCTGACCGCCAGCCAGTGGATTCCCAGCGGCCTGGTGGCAGTGGTGTTTTCCACCGCCACGTTGTGGAACGCGCTGAATGCCCGGGTGTTTTTCGGCCAGCGCGTGGCACGTAACGTGTTGATGGGCGGTGGCCTCGGGTTGGCGGGCTTGGGCTTGCTGTTCTGGCCGGAACTGGTGGGACACACCGCCAGTCCGCAGACCTTGTTCGGCTTGGGTCTGGCGTTACTGGGGACGATGTGTTTCTCGGCCGGCAATATGCTGTCGAGCCTGCAACAGAAGGCCGGCTTGCGGCCGCTGACCACCAATGCCTGGGGCATGTTGTACGGCTCCTTGATGCTGGCGACCTACTGTGTGGTGCGGGGCATTCCGTTTGAGATGGACTGGAGCGCACGGTACATCGGCGCGCTGTGGTACCTGGTGATTCCGGGTTCGGTGATCGGCTTTACGGCCTACCTGACCCTGGTTGGGCGCATGGGGCCGGAGCGGGCAGCGTATTGCACGGTGCTGTTCCCGGTGGTGGCGCTGAATGTGTCAGCGTTTGCCGAGGGCTACCAATGGACCGCGCCCGCGTTGGCGGGGTTGGTGCTGGTGATGTTGGGCAATGTGTTGGTGTTTCGTAAGCCTAAGTCTGCCAGTCCGGTCTTCCAGGCGAAGACAGTCTAATGGGGGAGGGGGCGTGCCCCCGATGGCAGTGTGTCAGCCAGCCCCTCTATAGCTGGCCCACCGCTATCGGGGGCAAGCCCCCTCCCACATTCCCTGCATTGCATACATTTGGCCGAGCTGTCCTTGCTATTTCAGTCCGAGGCGCTTGGCCATGCGGCCCAGGTTGGCGCGGTCCAGGCCCAGTTCGCGGGCCGCGCTGGCCCAGTTGTGTTGGTGGCGTTCCAGGCAGGCGCTGATGATCTGGCGTTGATAGTCTTCGGTGGCCTGGCGCAGGTCGCCGGTGACCACGGGTGCGGCTTGAGCCTGTGCTTCGATGACCGGCGCATTCACCGTCGGCAAGTCCAGATCCTGCGCACTCAAGCTCAGAATCCTCGGCCGTTCGCGACAGTTGCCCAATGCCTTCAATGCGCTGCGTCCGATCAAGTGTTCCAGCTCCCGCACATTCCCCGGCCAGTTATAGGTCAAAAGCGCGGCCTGGGCATCACTGGTCAGCCGCAGACTGCCCAGGCCCATGCGTGAGCGGTTCTGTTCCAGGAAGAAGCCCGCCAGCAGCAACACATCGCGCCCGCGCTCGCGCAGTGACGGCACCTGCAGCGGGTATACGCTCAGACGGTGGTAGAAATCCGCGCGGTAGTGGCCGTTGCGGACTTCGTCGGCGAGGTCGCGGTTGGTGGCGGCGATCAGGCGTACGTCAACCTGATGCTCCTTGTCCGAACCGAGGCGCTGCAACTGACCGCTTTGCAGCACTCGCAGCAGCTTGGCTTGCACGGTCAGCGACAGTTCGCCTACTTCATCCAGGAACAAGGTGCCGCCGTTGGCCAGTTCGAACTTGCCGCGACGCTCATTGAGCGCGCCGGTAAAGGCTCCGCGTACGTGGCCGAACAACTCGCTCTCCACCAGCGTCTCCGGCAGGGCGGCGCAGTTGAGGCTGATGAGCGGTTTATCCGCACGATTGGATGCCGCGTGGATAGCCTGGGCCACCAATTCCTTGCCCACTCCGGTTTCGCCGGTGATCAGCACGGTGAGGTCGCTGCCGCCCACCAGTTTGATTTCCTCGACCAAGCGTTTGTGGCTTTTGCTCTGGCCGATCATTTCCTTGTGCTGCTGGCCGCTGGCTTGACGGTAGATCTCGGCACGTTGGTGTTCGTCTTCAGCGCGCAGCGCCAGGCGCTCGATGCGTTCGGCGACGTTGACGGTGGCGGCAGCGAGGCTGGCGAAGGCTTGCAGGGCGTCCAGTTCAACCCGTTCGAAACGTTCGGTGTCGAGGGCATCCAGGGTCAGCAGGCCCCAGGGCTGGTCGTCGACAAACAACGGGCAGCCCATGCAGTCGTGCACTTCCAAGTGTCCGTGCAGGCCATCGACCAGGCCGTCGTAGGGGTCGGGCAATTCACTGTCGCTGTCAAAGCGCGTCGGGCCGGGGCTGCCGAGCAGGACGGCGAAGCGCGGGTGCTCGCTCACCTTGAAGCGTCGGCCCAAGGTGTCGGCGCTCAACCCGTCTACTGCCAGCGGCACCAGCCATTCACCGTCCAGGCGCAGCAACGCTGCGGCGTCGCACGGCAGCAGGGCACGCATGGCTTGCAGCAGGCGGCGATAGCGCTCGCCTTCGGGCAGGTCGCGGGACAGGTCGGCGACCAAGGGCAGGAGGGTGGTGAGCAGTGATTGCGCAGTCATAATGACTCCTTGTAGTCCTTATGACTATAGAGTGTAGGAGGTCATACTGACTACACAATGTTTAAGGTATTGAAAATTAACGATTTATTAGTTGGCATGAATACTGAGTAGCTAAGGGTAATCAGTAAAGAAGCCCAGGAGGCTCCCATGCTTAGTGCCCAAGACCGTGCCATCGTCAAATCCACCGTGCCCCTGCTGGAAAGTGGCGGTGAGGCGCTGATCACCCATTTCTACCGCATGATGCTCTCCGAGTACCCTGAGGTGCGCCCGCTGTTCAACCAGACCCACCAAGCCAGCGGCGACCAGCCTCGCGCCTTGGCCAACGGCGTGTTGATGTACGCGCGGCATATCGACCAGCTCGACCAACTGGGCGACTTGGTGGCGAAGATCATCAACAAGCATGTGGCGTTGCAGATCCTGCCGGAGCACTACCCGATCGTGGGCGCCTGCCTGCTGCGGGCGATTTCCGAAGTGCTGGGCAGCGAGATTGCCACGCCTGAGGTGATGAAGGCCTGGGGCGCCGCCTATGGCCAGTTGGCCGACATTCTGATCGGTGCCGAAGCCGCCATCTACGAAGAGAAAGCCCAGGCCCCCGGCGGCTGGCGCGGTGCGCGGGCGTTTACGTTGGTCAAGCGAGTGGAGGAGAGTGCCGAGATCGTCTCCTTCTATTTCGCGCCTGTGGATAACGGTCCGATCCTTGCCGCCGCGCCAGGCCAGTACATCGGTATGAAGCTGGTGCTCGACGGTGAAGAAGTGCGCCGCAACTATTCCCTGTCGGCCCTCAGCGATGCCGGGCAGTATCGCATCAGCGTCAAGCGCGAAGCCGGTGGGCGGGTGTCCAGCTACCTGCATGACCAGTTGCACGTCGGCGCAACCATCGAACTGTTCCCGCCGTCGGGTGAGTTCATCCTGCAGGCCAGCGATAAACCGTTGGTGCTGATCAGCGGCGGCGTGGGCATCACGCCGACCCTGCCGATGCTTGAAGCCGCTCTGGCCACCCAGCGTCCGGTGCATTTTATCCACTGCGCGCGTAACGGCGGGGTGCACGCGTTTCGCGATTGGGTGGACGCGCTCGCCGCGAAGCACCCGCAACTCAAGCGCTTCTATTGCTATGCCGAGGATGACGGGGTGAGCCCAGCGGCGGATAACGTTGGGCTCTTGAGTCTGGAGCAGTTGCAGGCTTGGTTGCCGCAAGAGCGTGACCTGGACGCGTACTTCCTCGGGCCTAAAGGTTTCATGGCCGCAATCAAGCGCCACCTCAAGGCCCTGGGTGTGCCCGAGAAGCAAAGCCGCTACGAGTTCTTCGGCCCGGCTGCTGCCTTGGAATAACACGGTCAAAATGTGGGAGGGGGCTTGTCCTCGATAGCGGTGTGTCAGCTGAAGATAAGCTGGCTGATCCACTGCTATCGAGGGCAAGCCCCTTCCCACATTTGGCTCTCTATTTCTTCAGATTAATCCCCCGTTAACCCCCCTCTGTTTAAACCACTCTCTGTGTGTAAACTTGCGGCCATTGGCACAACCAAACAAAGGGATACGGGGATGAGTGACGAATTGCGTTTAGGCAGGGAGCGGCGCTTTCTGGTGTTGCTGGGCATCATCTGCCTGGCGCTGATCGGTGGGGCGTTGTACATGCAGGTGGTGCTGGGCGAGGCGCCGTGCCCGCTGTGCATCCTGCAACGCTATGCCTTGCTGTTGATTGCGATCTTCGCGTTCATTGGCGCAGCCATGCGCACCAAGGGCGCCCTGACCTTTTTCGAAGGGCTGGTGATCCTCAGCGCCGTCGGCGGGGTGGCCGCAGCGGGTCACCACGTGTACACGCAGTTCTTCCCGCAGGTCAGCTGCGGCATCGATGTGCTGCAACCCATCGTCGATGACCTGCCCCTGGCCAAGGTCTTCCCGCTGGGCTTTCAGGTCGATGGCTTCTGCAGCACGCCGTACCCGCCGGTGCTGGGCCTGTCCCTGGCGCAGTGGGCCTTGGTGGCGTTCGTGCTGACGGTGATCCTGGTGCCGCTGGGCATCTATCGCAATCGCCAGCGCAAGGCCTGAACCCAACTGTCAAACGCCCCGGTCCTTCTTTGACGAAAGCCGGGGCGTTTTTGTTTGTAGGCTTTTGTGAATAGAGCGTGACACGGGACAACTGAGGGTGCGCGAAGCGTGCGACATGTTGTCACACAGAGGCCGCCGCAGGACGTTTCTGCTTCGCGAAGCCATCGCTTAAATTTGCAAAAAACGCCCAAGGTGTGCTGTCAGTTCGTGGTCTGGACGACGTTGCGCACCTCGCGGCGGACACACCTTTGCGTGATGTCCCAATGCCTTGTTTTCTGGGGGGTTAGATAGGTTTTGCATGCCCTTACGACGACTGAAGGCCGTGGCGGTTCAGCCTATAACACCGCAATTTTTGTGGTTTTTGTTGAGAATCGAACGCGATAAAATCGCGAACCGTTGCAATATCGGTGAAGGATTATTGCTGTAATCGATAAAAATTATTTCTTTATAAGACATGGTTTATACATCGCTAGCTAACTACAATCGCACGCACTGAATGTCCCGTGCTGTTCAATATTTGAGCACTGGAGCGGTCGAGGGGCAGATGGATGGCTCTGTGCGACCCCAAGGTTCCGGCAGCCTTTCAACTATCCGCACCAAACGGAATTGGTCTGTAACAAGGCCTTTAACCACGAAATCGAATAAGAACTCACCGCAGGTCCGTGAAACGCTCCGTTATGGCGTGCCGGGCAGGCTCTTATTCAATCGAAGAGAAATGCCAACCCTTGGCAGGGTGAAGTGTTGGCGATCAAAACCCAACTGCATTGCGCAAGCTGCTTTAGAGGTCGTGAGATGAGTAAAAACAGGTACCCCCGATTACTAGGCTTTTTGCCGCTGCTTGGCATGATGTTAATGCTGGGAGGCTGCAAGTGGACCTTGATGGACCCAAAAGGACAGATCGGTCTGGATCAACGAAACCTGATCATCACTGCCACCCTGCTGATGCTGTTGGTTGTGGTGCCTGTGATCATCATGACCTTCGCCTTCGCCTGGAAATACCGCGCGTCGAACACCAACGCGACCTACGCGCCTAAGTGGTCGCACTCCACCAAGATCGAAATCGCGGTGTGGCTGGTTCCGATCCTCATCATCATCGCCCTGGGTTACATCACCTATAAGTCGACCCACGAGTTGGACCCGTACCGTCCGCTGGAGTCCGACGTCAAGCCGATCAACATCGAAGTGGTCGCGCTGGACTGGAAGTGGCTGTTCATCTACCCGGACCTGGGTATCGCCACGGTTAACCAGATCCGGTTCCCGGAGAACACCCCGCTTAACTTCCGGATCACCTCCGACGCCGTGATGAACTCGTTCTTCATCCCAGCCCTGGGTGGCCAGATCTACGCGATGGCAGGCATGCAGACCCGTCTGCACCTGATCGCGAACGAAAAAGCTGAAATGGAAGGCATCTCCGCGAACTACAGCGGCGCTGGCTTCACCGGCATGAAATTCAAAGCGATCTCGACGAGCCAGGAAGATTTCAACGCCTGGGTAGCCGAAGTCAAGGCCGCACCTAAACAGCTTGATCAAGCTGAATACGACGCCCTGACCAAACCAAGCCAGAACAACCCAGTCGCTCTGTACTCCGCGTATGAGCCGAACCTGTTTCAGAAAATCGTCGACAAGTACGAAGGTATGAAGCCAGGCAAGCCGGTCAAGCACGAGAAGAAAGAAGTGGCCGCGGTTGAAGGTTCTGACACGGGCTCGCATTCAACTGCTGGGGCAGAGGAGTAAACGATGTTTGGTAAATTAAGTTGGGATGCGGTCCCGTTCCACGAGCCGATTGTGATGATTACCATCGCCATGATCGCGCTGGGTGGTCTGGCACTGTTTGCAGCAATCACTTATTTCAAGAAGTGGACCTACCTGTGGACCGAGTGGCTGACGTCGGTCGACCACAAGAAAATCGGCGTGATGTACATCATCGTTGCCATGGTCATGCTGCTGCGCGGTTTTGCCGACGCCATCATGATGCGTACCCAGTTGGCCATGGCCACCGAAGGTTCGCCTGGCTACCTGCCGCCTGAACACTATGACCAGATCTTCACCGCCCACGGTGTGATCATGATCATCTTCATGGCGATGCCTTTCTTCACCGGCCTGATGAACCTTGCTGTGCCGCTGCAGATCGGTGCCCGTGACGTTGCCTACCCGTTCCTGAACTCCCTGAGCTTCTGGCTGCTGGTATCCGGCGTTGTGCTGATCAACGTGTCCCTGGGCGTCGGCGAATTCGCCAAGACCGGTTGGGTTGCGTATCCGCCATTGTCGGGTATCCAGTACAGTCCTGGCGTGGGTGTGGACTACTACATCTGGGCGCTACAGTTATCAGGACTCGGGACGACGCTGACGGGGGTCAACTTCCTGGCCACCGTCCTGAAAATGCGCGCCCCTGGCATGAAGCTGATGGACATGCCGATCTTCACCTGGACCTGCACCTGGGCCAACGTCCTGATCGTGGCTTCGTTCCCGATCCTGGCCGCTACCATGGCGCTGCTGTCGCTTGACCGTTACCTGGATTTCCACATTTTCACCAATGAACTTGGTGGCAATCCAATGATGTACGTGAACCTGTTCTGGGCATGGGGTCACCCTGAGGTGTACATCCTGATCCTGCCAGCGTTCGGTATCTTCTCCGAAGTGATCTCGACCTTTACCGGCAAGCGCCTGTTCGGTCACCACTCGATGGTTTATGCATCGGGCGCGATCTCGGTACTGGGCTTCATGGTTTGGCTGCACCACTTCTTCACCATGGGCTCGGGGGCCAGCGTCAACGCCTTCTTCGGCCTGGCGACGATGCTGATTTCCATCCCGACGGGGGTGAAGCTATTCAACTGGCTGTTCACCATCTATCACGGTCGTCTGCGCATGACCAGCCAGGTTCTGTGGACCCTGGGCTTCATGGTGACCTTCGCCATCGGCGGCATGACCGGCGTACTGCTGGCCATCCCGGGTGCTGACTTCGTACTGCACAACAGCCTGTTCGTGATTGCTCACTTCCACAACGTGATCATCGGTGGTGCTGTATTCGGTTACATCGCTGGTTTCAGCTTCTACTTCCCGAAAGCGTTCGGCTTCAAGCTGCACGAAGGTTGGGGCAAGGCTGCATTCTGGTTCTGGATCTCGGGCTTCTTCGTCGCGTTCATGCCGCTCTATGCACTGGGCTTCATGGGCATGACCCGTCGTCTGAACGCTACTACCAACCCTGAGTGGGTGCCGTACCTGTACGTTGCCATGTTCGGTGCAATCATGATCGCTGTGGGTATCGCCTGCCAGTTGATCCAACTGTACGTGAGCATCCGTGACCGTAAGCAGAACGCTTGCGACTCCGGCGACCCATGGAATGGCCACACCCTGGAATGGTCGACTTCGTCGCCGCCGCCGTTCTACAACTTCGCCGTGATCCCTACTGCGAACACCATTGATGCGTTCACCGAAGCCAAGGAAGACGGTACTGCGTACCAGCGTCCTAAGCACTACGAGCCGATCCACATGCCAAGCAACACCGCCACTGGCGTGGTGATGGGTGCGCTGTTGACCGTGTTCGGTTTCGCGATGATCTGGCACATCTGGTGGCTGGCAATCGTGAGCCTGGTGGGCACCATCGGCTACTTCATTGTCCACGCAGCACGTGATGATCAAGGCTACATGGTGCCGGTCGAAACGATCGAGCGCATCGAAGCCGAGCAGCACGCTCGCCTGGTCGCCGAGAAGAAAATCCCGGCCAACCGTGTAGAAACCTCGTTGGAACAGGCTTAAACCATGTCGAACTTAGTGACCAATGCTGGACACGCCCATGTCGATGACCATGGGCACGATGACCATCACCACGACTCGGGGCCGATGACCGTTTTCGGCTTCTGGCTCTACCTGATGACCGACTGCATCTTGTTTGCGTCGATCTTCGCGGTGTACGCGGTACTGGTAAACAACGTAGCGGGTGGCCCGTCGGGCCACGACATCTTCGAACTGCCTTACGTGCTTGGCGAAACCGCCTTGCTGTTGTTCAGTTCGATCACCTACGGCTTCGCCATGTTGGCCTTCTACAAGGGCAACAAGAAAGGCGTGCTGACCTGGCTGGGTATGACCTTCCTGTTCGGCCTGGGCTTCATCGGCATGGAGATCAACGAGTTCCACCTGTTGATCTCCGAAGGCTACGGCCCGCACCGTTCCGGTTTCCTGTCGGCGTTCTTCACGCTGGTCGGCACCCACGGTCTGCACGTTACTGCCGGCCTGCTGTGGATGGCGGTGATGATGTATCAGGTCAATAAACACGGCCTGACCAACACCAACAAGACTCGCCTGACTTGCCTGAGCCTGTTCTGGCACTTCCTGGACGTGGTCTGGATCTGCGTCTTCACCGTTGTTTACCTGATGGGGACTCTGTAATGGCTAATGCACACTCCCATGACCATGACAGCCATGATTCGAGCCACGGCAGCGTTAAGTCGTACGCCATTGGCTTCATCCTGTCGGTAATCCTGACGCTCATCCCGTTCGGTCTGGTGATGTACCCGACCCTGCCGAAGTCGATCACCTTGATGATCGTATTGGCATTCGCGGTGATTCAGGTCCTGGTTCACCTGGTGTACTTCCTGCACCTGGATCGTTCTAAAGAGCAGCGCGATAACGTGATTGCGTTCGTGTTCGCAGGCTTAGTAATCCTGCTGCTGGTTGGCTTGTCGATATGGATCATGTTCAGCATCCATACGTTCATGATGGCGAAGTGAGGTAAGACCCGATGTCGCTTAAGCACTTTATCCAAATCACCAAACCGGGGATCATTTTCGGTAACGTGCTTTCTGTGGCGGGCGGTTTCTTCCTGGCCTCCAAGGGACATGTCGATCTGGCCATCTTCCTGGCTGCGATGATCGGTACGTCCCTGGTGGTTGCTTCCGGTTGTGTCTTCAACAACTGCATCGACCGTGACATCGATATCAAGATGGAGCGCACCAAGAATCGCGTGCTGGTCCAGGGCCTTATCTCCCTGAAGCTGGCACTGATCTACGCGACCGTTTTGGGTGTTGCCGGTGTGGCACTGTTGTATAAGGTGGCCAACCCGTTGGCGGCGCTGTTTGCCGTGATCGGCTTTGTCATCTACGTCGGCCTCTACAGCCTGTACCTCAAGCGCAAGTCGGTTCACGGCACGCTGGTGGGCAGTCTGTCGGGGGCGATGCCGCCGGTGATTGGTTATGTGGCTGTAACCAATAGCTTCGACATGGCCGCGCTGGTGCTGCTGGTGATGTTCAGCCTGTGGCAGATGCCGCATTCCTACGCCATCGCGATCTTCCGTTTCAACGACTACCTGGCTGCATCGATTCCGGTTTTGCCGGTCAAGCGTGGCATCCAGGTTGCCAAGAAACACATCCTGCTCTACATCCTGGCCTTCCTTGTGGCGACCTTGATGTTGACCTTCAGTGGCTACGCCGGCATGAGCTACCTCGCCGTCGCGGCTGCCATGGGCATGTACTGGTTGTACATGGCCTGGACAGGCTACAAGGCGGTGGATGACACCGTCTGGGCGCGCAAGCTGTTCGTGTTCTCGATTTTCACCATCACCGCGCTCAGCGTGATGATGTCCCTGGATTTCCAAGTGCCGAAAGAGCTGTTGCTGACCTACGCACACTGAGTGTCTGAGTAGCAAAAGGCCCCGCCTTCGAAAGAAGCGCGGGGTTTTTTATTGAGTGACCTTTAAACTATGCCCACATCCTACCCATGCAGGACGCAGAACGATGAGTAAAAAAGCCGTAATCGTGTTCAGTGGCGGACAAGACTCCACCACCTGTTTAATCCACGCACTGCCGCACTACGATGAAGTGCACTGCATTACCTTCGACTACGGCCAACGCCATGTGGCGGAAGTCGAAGTCGCCCAGCAGCTTGCCAAGCAGTTGGGGGCCACCGTTCACAAAGTGATGGACGTGTCGTTGCTCAACGAGCTGGCCATCAGCAGCCTGACCCGCGACAACATTCCTGTGCCGACCGTGAACAGCTCAGGTGAAAGCCTGCCCAGCACCTTTGTGCCGGGGCGCAATATTCTGTTTCTGACCCTGGCGGCAATCTACGCCTACCAGGTGAAAGCCGAGACCGTCATTACAGGCGTGTGCGAAACCGACTTCTCCGGTTATCCGGACTGCCGCGATGAATTCGTCAAGGCGCTGAATCAGGCACTCAAGCTGGGCATGGAATACGACGTGCGCCTGGAAACCCCGCTGATGTGGCTGAACAAGGCCGAGACCTGGGCCTTGGCCGATTACCACCAGCAACTGGACTTGGTCCGCCAGCAGACCCTGACCTGCTACAACGGCGTCCTAGGCAGTGGCTGTGGCGAGTGTGATGCGTGCAACCTGCGTGCACGGGGCTTGAATGAGTACCTGCAGAACAAGACAGATGTCATGCAGAACCTGAAGCAGAAGTTGCAGCTGAACTAAGGTGATGAAGCCGATGGGCAAGGCCCATCGGCGTGTTTCAATCAGGCAGCGTTGCCGGTGATATAGCGCTTGAACAACGAACGCGCGCCATAGGCTGGCAGAATATTAAAGAACGCAAAGCCCACCTTAATTGCGATCTGCACATAGATCATGCTCAGGATATCGCTGGTCTGCATGGCGCCGTAGAACGCAATAAAGCAGAACAGGAAGCTGTCGATAATCACCGCAAAGAACGTACTGAGGAAGATGCGCAGGTATAGGTATTTGGAATTAGTCAGCTCTTTGATCTTGCACAGCAAATACGAGTTAATGTTTTCCGACACCAGGAACGACACCGACGACGCGATCAACACCGACGACACCTGCACAATCACATCGTTATAGGGACCGTCGAGTTTCCAACCGGGCAAGCCGGGTAAGAAGGTTGAGCCGTAGAGCAAAATGATGATCATCGCGTTGCTGGCAAAGGCAAACAGGATGGCCTTCCTGGCGAGCCTCAGGCCAAAGTTTTCGTTGAGCAGATCCACGATCAGGAAGGTCAGCGGGTATAGGAAAGTGCCTGGCGTAACGATGATGTCGAGGGACTCGATGTAGATCGGTTTCGTCGCGGCAATGCTGGTGAAGATGTAAAAGGTGAAGAGCAGCAGGTTGAGGATGATGTAGATCATCCACGAACTTTCATTGCGATCGTTGAGGTCGTACGCCGTCACCGTGCCCGCTTGGGAGTAGTACTTCTTGTACAGGTTTTTAACTTCCATTTTATTCAAGTTATCCATGATTTCGCTGTTTAAGACTTCGCTCAACTTGACCCGAATGATCTTGCCCGTGGCGATGATCATGATCACCGCCAGGCGCTTATCATTTTCGAAGCCCAGCAGTTTGTATTTACTGTTTTCGATCTCGCTTTCATACGTGGTCATTGAAGCGCTCCTCAATGATATCCCCCAGTACACACAGACGTTCTGAGCTGGCGCAGGCTTCACGGCTGATAAACAGCGTGTGGGTAGCCCTGTCGAACACCAGTTTTTCCTTATCGTCGCTCGACGAACCCTTCTGGATGATCAACAGGTCACCCGGCTCATTCGCACCCGGTATAGGGCGCTCCAGTCGCACGCCGATCAGGTTGTGGGAGGTGCCGAAGTAGTAAGTGAGCGGGAAGAGGGTAGCCAGTTCGCCAATGCGCTTATCCAGGTGCTGCATGACCTGGCTTTGCTTGAGCACCGGCACGGCTGCGGGGTTCATGTTGCCTTGGGGCGAGGCACTGCTCTCGATGATTTCCTTGGCTTCAAAATCGATGGTCTCGATTTCTTCGTAGGACACGCCGAAGAAGTCGGAAATCTTGCGCAGGGTCGACTGCTGAACATTGACGACCTTGCCTTCGAGGATGTTGTAGATCGTAGTGCGGGTCAGGCCGGCGGCGTTGCACAGCGACAGCTGGGTCTCGCCACGGCTCTTGATCAAGTACTTGATGTTGCTCTTCAAATGCTCGGTTTTTTCTCGTCTGTGCATCACGCGCTCACCACTTCCCTATAGTAAAAACCGTCGATCTTTGAAGACGCCGTATAGATTGTTTCAACAGTGAAACGCCCATCCAGGGCGTTTCATACGTCGCGGCGGGCGCAAGTGTTGCACGCGTGCGACCTAACAATAAAGTCCCGGATGCGAGGGATCCGCATTGCGCAAGGCAAATGGCCATCCGCTCGGTAAGGGGGGACAAAAGCGAACATTTAAATTGGAAAATGTTTAATTTCCTGTTTAATTGAACGCCACGGTTCAGGACGAACTGATACGCAGCGACCAAGGAAAGGACACCCGCCATGGCATTCAATACCGTACACCTGCAGGATCAGGCTGACCTGTTGCGCCGAGGCATGGCGGACCTGCGCGCAGAGGACCTGGAACTGGCGATGCTGCTGGACGCCGAAGTGGCACGCCAACATCGCACGCTGTCATTGGTCGCGTCCTCCTGTGCAGTCAAGCCTCGCACCCTGGCGGCTTCCGCGTCCGCACTGGTCAACGTTACTGCTGAGGGCGCGCCCGGCAAGCGTCATCGCGCCGGCTGCGAGAATGTCGATCTGGTTGAGTCCCTGGCGATCCGCAGGGCGCGTGAACTGTTCGACGCCCACTACGCCGGCGTGCAATCGCACTCGGGTTCCAACGCCAACGCCCAAGTGTTGTCCGCCCTGCTTGAGCCGGGTGATACCTTGCTGGGCATGGCCCACGATCACGGAGGTCACCTGACCCACGGCAGCCCCGCCGTGTTTACCGGGGCCTACTACAAAGCGATTCGCTACGGCACCACTGCCGAGGGCCTTATCGATTACGAGCAGGTGCGCAGCCTGGCGCTGGCCCATCGTCCACGGATCATCATTTGCGGCGCATCAGCTTATTCGCGTGTGCTGGATTTCGAGCGGTTTCGTGCGATTGCCGATGAAGCAGGCGCGATCCTGTTGGCCGATATTTCCCATATCGCAGGGCTGGTTGTGACCGGTCGCCACCCCAGCCCGATTAACGCGGCTCACGTCACGACCACTTGCACTCACAAACAGTTGGGTGGCCCGCGTGGTGGGCTGATCCTGTCCGGTCGCGACGCCCATACCAAGGTGCCTGGCTTGAAGGCGACTTTCAGCCGTGTGCTGGATCAAGCCGTCTTCCCGCGTATGCAGGGCGCGCCGGCGGTCAATATGATCGCCGCAAAAGCCGCGGCGCTTGGCTACGCAATGACGGCGGAATTCGACGTTTGCATGGGGCGGGTTCGCGCTCTGGCCGACGAAGCGGCCTACGCGTTTCAGGCCCATGACTATGACGTGGTCGGTGGGCGCAGCGAAAACCATACGGTGTTGATTCGTTTGCGCGGGGACATGACCGGTGCCATCGCTGAGTCGGCGTTGGAAGGCTGCGGAATCGTTGTGAATAAAAGTCGCGTACCCGGCGAGACCCGTTCGTCTGCCGTTGCCAGCGGCCTGTGTATTGGCACAGGTTCCATGGCGCAACGCAATGTGGATGCCGATGGCTGTCGGCAAGTCGTCGATCTGGTGTGCCGGGTACTCAACCAGGTGACGCCGCTTGGTGAATACGAGTACCACTTCGAGCCCACTGCGCAGGCGCAATTGCGCTCTGAACTTGAGCATTTGTGTGCCAAATACCCCATCGCGGACTATTGGGAGCACTGAAAGCCCGCCCATGAAAAAGCCCCGTCGTCGAAAGTCGTACGGGGCTTTTTCATGGGCGCTCGGTTAAATCCGCTGCGTATTGTCTCGTCATACTCACTTGTACGAGCAGTGCGAATCCATCATCCGCCTACAAGGAGTAGTCACCATGGTCAGCGTTAGTCGTCGATCCCTTCTCGCCCTCAGCGCCGCCCTGCCTTTATTCGGGCGCCTGGATTGGGCGGTGGCCGCGTCGTCGGCAACCAAGACTGACAAGGTGCTGCTCAACTACAACGAAAGTCCCTACGGGCCCTCGGCAGCGGCCCGCGAAGCGATGCAGCGCGGCATCGACACTGCAGGGCGTTATCCGTACAAACACATGTACGCCCTGGCCGAGTTATTTGCACAGCAACAAGGGATTGCCGAAGATCAAGTGGCGGTGTTTTCCGGCTCCATGGCCGCACTGCGCTACGCGGTGCTGGCGTTTACCAGCGAAACCCGGGGCCTGGTGATGGCGACGCCGTCCTACGAGGTACCACGCCAGGCCGCTAAATCGCGCAAAGCGCCGGTGAAAGAAGTGAACCTCAACGCCGAGCATGCCCACGACGTCCAGGCCATGCTCGCGGCTGACCCCCAGGCCGGCATGCTCTACCTGTGCAACCCCAACAACCCGACGGGCACCGTGACGCCGACCGAGGCCATCCGCCAGGCTTTGGCGAACAAACCCAAAGGCTGTGTGCTGGTGGTGGATGAGGCTTACATCGACTTCGCCGATACCCCAAGCGTGGTGAGCTGGGTCAAGGACAACGACGATCTGCTGGTGCTGCGTACCTTCTCGAAAATCTACGGCATGGCCGGCGCTCGCCTGGGCCTGGCGATCGGCCATCCGGCGCTGCTGGAGCGCTTGGCGGTATTCGGCGGCGACAACGTCCCGGCCGGTTCGTCCTTGCTCGGCGGCCTCGCCAGCCTGGAAGATGTGAAGGTGCTGCCCCAACGCAAGGCGCTCAACGCGCAACTGCGCGAAGAAACCATCACCTGGCTTAAGGGCCGTGGCTTCACTTGCACGGCATCCCAGGCCAACTGCTTCATGATTGACGTGAAGCGCCCGGCAGAGCAGGTCATCGACACACTGGCCGCCCACGGCGTACTGATCGGACGAGTGTGGGAAAACTGGCCGCAGTGGGTGCGGGTCACGGTGGGGAATAAGCGGGAGATGGCGCGGTTTCGCGAAGTGTTTGCGGCGCAGATTCAGGGCGCCAGCTGATACCGCGCAAAAAAAATGTGGGAGAGGACTCCCACATTGATCCGAGGGTGTTGGTTACTGCTGCGCGATGCTGTAACCCGCAAACGCCGTCTGCTGTTGCAGTGCAGTAATCACGCTCTTGCGGCTCAGCGGCTGCTCGACGCCGGCGTTGTCCACAAAGCTTTCGACTTGCAGCTCGGCTTCATCGCCTTCACCCACAAAGCTGAAGCCCAGGAACTCGAACGCCTCGCGGTCGACGTTCAAGTTGGAACGTGGCGTGCGCAGCGGCAGCGTGACGCTGATGCCGTCCTTGCTGATCACAAACACTTCAGCTTCTTTCTTGGGGCGAGCCGCCTTGCCCTTGCCGGCGCTTGGGTTGCTGATGGCCTGGTGAGACTGGTTCAGCACCTTGAGGGCCAGGCCGTAGACCAGTTCCTGAAACTCGGGGTCGTCCTTGAAGCTGGACAGGATGCGGCTGATGGAGAATTTGCTGCTCAGGTCTTCCAGCGCGATGTTATCGGCGGCTTCGGCGTCCTTGAGCTGCTTGAGCTGGCCCATCAGGTCGTAGGCCTTGTCGTCGTCGAAGGCGTCGTGGGCCTGGCGGATGGCGACGCGCAGTTCGCGGATCTGGTCGCTTTCCTTGGAGGTGTGAAAGGCGTCCAGCACCATCTCGCTGATGATCTTGGCGGCTGGCACGTGCTGTGAAAGATTGATGGCGTTTTCGTATTCAGCTTTGGCGTGCAAGGCGACTACGGATTCTTCGGCGGAGTGTTCGGTGTAAGAATCGGACATTGAAATTTCACTACTTCAGTAAACGGGGAAGACAAAAAAGCGTCGCGCATTTTCAGGGGGGAGGGGGATCAGGTCAAGGCAGCACAATGCCCCTATCGCGGCGCAAGGCTGCCGACCGGCGGATACGGGCGTTAAACCAATTGCTTGAGGCACGCTTGAAGAATATCCAGTCCTTCTTCCAGCACCGCAGGCTCAATGGTCAGTGGCGCCAACAGGCGAATGATGTGCCGCGACCTGCCGCTGGGCATCAATAGCAACCCGGCGTCTCGCGCCAGGCTCAACAATTGGGTCAGTTGCTGAGGCGCTGGCGTGCCGTCGGTGCTGGTCAGTTCGATGCCGCGCATGGCGCCGACGCCGGTCAGGCGGCCCAGGTACGGCGACAGGCGCTGCGAACGCCAGGCTTCATAACGGCCGACGATCGCTTCTTCCTGCTGCGAGCCCCACTCCTGCAAATGCTCATCGGTCATTGCATCGAGGGTGGCCAGCGCCGCTGCGCAGGCAATGGGGTTGCCGGAGTACGTACCGCCCAACCCACCTTTGGGCAGGTTATCCATCAACGTCTTGCGCCCGACCACTGCGCCCAAGGGGACGCCGCCGGCGATGCTTTTGCCGAGCAGGATCAGGTCCGGTTCTATCCCCAGGCGCGAGAAGGCAAAACGCTGGCCGGTTCGGCCGAAGCCGGATTGGATTTCGTCAGCGATCAACAGGATGTCGTGTTCATCGCAAAAGCGCCGCAGCGCCTGAGCGAACTCGATATCCAAGGCGAGGAATCCGGCTTCGCCCTGCACCGGTTCGATGATGAAACAGGCTACGTCGCTGATATCGATTTCCACACTGAACAGTCGATCCATAGCCTTCAGTGCCTCAGCGCAGCTCACGCCGTTATCGGCGCTGGGGTAGGGCAGGTGATACACCGGGCCGGGCAGGACGCCGACCTTTTGTTTGTAGGGCGCCACTTTGCCATTGAGGTTGAGAGTGGCCAGGGTGCGGCCGTGGAAGGCACCGTCAAAGGCGATCACTGCAGTGCGGCCGGTGGCGCCGCGGACGATCTTCAAGGCATTTTCCGCGGCTTCCGCGCCGCTGTTGGTGAGCATGCCGCTGACGGGGTAGTTCACTGGGATAAACGCTGTCAGGCGATCCATGAGTTCGATGTACGGCGTGTGCGGCGCGGCGTTGAACGCATAGTGGGTCAACTTCGTCGCTTGTTCACGAAGAGCCTCCACCACACCGGGATGGCAATGGCCGAGGTTAAGCACGCCGATGCCGCCGACAAAATCGATATAGCGCTTGCCCGTGGTGTCCCAGACTTCGGCGTTCTTGCCGTGGCTGAGGCTGATGGGATGAACGATGGAAATCGACTGGCTGATGGTTTCGCGGCTCATGAATCTCGGACTCGGCAGTGGCGGGCGTCGTTTTATCTAAGCCGCAGGCCAGCCCTTGTCGCAAACGAAATAAAGTCGCCGGGTCATTCCAAATCGGAAGGAGCCGTTGCCAAAAGTCGTTTGTGGCAACGCGCTGAACCCGTCAAGCGCGGCCTCAATGCGCTGTGGAGCAGAGGCGGCATCCAGTACCCGCCGCCAGTACGTTGACGGGCTTGACCTACTCCGACACCCCATCTTTCCCCGCCGCTTTGGCGCGATACAGTGCCTGGTCGGCACGCGCCATCAGGGCGGCGGGGGATTCATCCATGCGGCGCTCGGCCACGCCCAGGCTCAGGGTGACGGTGAGATCTCCGCGCATCGGGATCTTGCGCATCGTTCGGCAGATGTTCTCAGCCAGCGCCCTGGCGGTTTCCAGTGAGCTTTTGGGCAGCACCACCATAAACTCATCACCTCCCCACCGAGCCAGTAGGTCGCCTGGACGAATGCAGCTCTCCAGGCATTCCACGACGTGCACCAGGGTTTGGTCGCCCACGCCGTGGCCATGTCGGTCATTGATTGGTTTGAAGTCATCGATATCCACCGCGATCAATGCCAACGGCAGGCGAAAACGCTGTGCGCGGCCGCACTCTTCCAGCAGTACTTTTTCCAGGCGGTAGCGGTTGGCGACGAGAGTGAGGGCGTCCCGTTCGGCCAGGGAGCGGTTTTCGTTCAGCTGTAGTTGTAATTGCTGATTGACCCGCGACAGCTCGCGCGTCCGCTCGGCCACCAGTGCCTCAAGGGATGATTGCGTCGCTCCAACTGTTCAACGGAGGATTTGCGCAGATCGATGTCGCGATGGGCGCCCACCATCCGTGCTACCGAGCCGTCCTCATTGCGCGCAATGACATAGCCGCGATCCTCGATCCACAGGTAGCTGCCATCTTTTTTGCGGCAACGGTATTCGGTTTGGTAGTGAGGGGTACGCTGGTGGACGTAGTCATCGAACACCGTCATCACGCGGGGATAATCGTCCGGATGGATAACGTTTTCCCAGGTAAACACGTTGTTTTCCAGGGAATGGCGAGGGTAGCCCAGCATTTCGTACCAGCCTGGGTTGCGGTAGACGAACCCGGTATTGGCGTTCCAGTCCCAGATGCCGTCGCTGACCAGCTCCAGCACGGCATGCAACATGTCGGCGTTAAGGTGGGAAAAATCATGGTCCAGCGGGTTGTTGCCGGAAGTATCGTCCATCTGCGCATTCCTTGCGTGGGCAGGCGCCTAGGCCTGCCAATGTTGTCGCCGATACTCCGTGGCTGGGGCTACTGTACAGCAGGGATTAAACGCTTTGAATAGAGTGGGTATGCTGCTTTTGGGTGATGGCTATTGGCTATTGTTGCGGCGCCACCATCCTCGTCCGAGGGTTGCCGTCCGCGTTGTGCTGGTAAATAGCCTCAGGCTGCCCCCGCTCGTTGAAAAACACTTGGCCAATTCCGGCCGAATTCCATAACCGTTCACCGGCTTCGGCATGTTCCGGGATATGGGGGACCACCTGCATGGTGCGGCGGCGAGTGAACCAGTTCAGGGGCGATCGCGGCGAATAAAGCCAGCGGTTGAGGCGGTCGAACCATTCCAGCAATCGAGGTGGGAATTCGTTCTTGATGCCGCTGCTGGTGATCTGCCAGATTCTGGGGCCGGCGTTGCGGTGGCGGATCAGCACTTCATAGACAAACGAGTAGTGCACGTCGCCCGAGAGGATCACGTAGTTACCCGGCGTGCGCGAGTGGCGGAAGATGTTGAGGATGACCTGAGCTGCGCCGCGATGAGCCATCCAGTTCTCGGCGTCCACCAATAACGGATGGCCGCACCAACTGAAGATTTTTTGCACGGTCTCGATCAGCTTGACGCCAAAAATCGGCGCGGGAGAGACGATGATGGCTGAGGGATGATCGAGCAGCTCTTGTTGCAGTTCGCTCAAGGCTTCCCAGTCAAGGAGGCCTGATGGGTGCTTGAGCGTGAATTCGCTGCGCCAGCGCCGGGTGCGGGTGTCGAGCACCACCAAGGCCGGCGTTGTGGGCAGGACGTAATGCCACTGCTGGAACTTCAGCAGTGTCTCCACCAACTGGTCCTGCGCGAGCGCGTCCAAGTGATTGTCCTGCGTGTGGGTGACCAGCGTCTGCGTTTGGCCCACCAGCTCAACAAAGGCATCCGGGTTATTCCCCCAACCCTGGCACAGCAGGTAGGCGAGCAGTGCGTTACCTATGATGCGTTTGGAAAACGGATGGCCGTAGGCGGTTTCTTCCCATTGGGCGCTGAGGTTCCAGTCGTCGGTGATGTCGTGGTCGTCAAAGATCATCAGGGTGGAGAGGTGGGCAAATACCCGTGCTACGTCCGGCAAACCCTCACGGAATGTATCCAGCGTCACTTGCTCACGCACATAGCGCGATGACTCCTCGGCGCTCAGTTGCGGCGGTTGTGGGGTGATCAGGTTCCAAGGGGCAGGCGACCACACCAGCAAGTACATCGCCATGACTTCGGCGAAGGTCACCAGATGGTTGTCGGCGGTGCTGCTGGTGAAAATCGGTTTTTTCACGCCGCCAAAAAAACGTTCACGCAGGGTCTCGTTGCTGTCCAGCGCCGGGAGCAGATCGGCGCGGTTGTAGTAGCTGGCGTGATGCCCGTAGAGGCTGGCGCTATCGTCTACCACGGCGCCTTCCAGGTATTCGTCGAACAGGCCCAGGCGCGCAATCAGCCCATGGATCGCGCGCAGCATCGGCCCGGCGACATCGTCGGCATACACTTGGTCGCCGCTCATCATCAACAAGGCCGGGCGCTCGGTTGGGTTCTGCGCATTGGCCAGCAGGCGATCAACGCAAAGCAGGCCTTCGTCGGCACTGTGGTGAGGTTTGCGGCACGAGCCGTGAACCAGTTGATGGATACGGCTGTGCAGCACGAAGTTCGGGTATTGGGCGTTGGCGTACAGCAAGTGGGGTGCCCACTGGGCTATGCCGGTGCCGTCGACGAGCAAGTCATAGTCGATGATCACATCCTGCGGCAGCGCCTTTTGCAGCCGTATATCAATCAGATGGACAAACGCCTCGCGGCCCACCTGCACGACTTGGCATTGGTCCTGGCCCAGCGGGATATCCAGGTGCTGCTCGGCAGATTGCAGCCTCAGGGTCAGGGTTAATGCTCGGCTTCCCACCAGCCACAACACCAAGCGTTGGGGTTCCAGGCGCCGCAGCAGAGGGCCGGCGAGTACGGCGGGCAAGGTGTCGGGATGTGGCATGCAGTAAAAGGCTCCGGCCAGGGTTGAACCGGAAAGATTAGCGCAACGGATGTCAGTGTTTTGTTAAGACGCGACGACCTACAAAGACGAGGGGCAGTGCACTGCCCCTCGTACGACGGTTTAAGGCAAGTTGCCCTTGCCCAGGCTGTCTAGGCTGCCGGTATTCCTGTGTCGGCCATCGCGCGCCGAACCGTCAGCGTCCTGAGGTTCGAGCTGCGATTGAGGGCCGTCGATGCTGCGCTTATTGCGTTGAAGGGGGGCGTCGTCATGCGGTGCAGTGGGGTATTGAGCAGGCAGAGGGGGAGAATTTATAGGGCCGAGCATGGAAGTATCCTTCTATCAGTCGAGGGTGACTTCGCCCTGTTGAGCGAAGTGGCGACAAACTTATAGAGGACGAGGGGCGTCGAGCTATAAACGCCCTGCTGCAAGATATGACGGAGGTTGAGGCCGCTCTCTAGAGCAAGCCATGTCTGGTTATTGCCACAGACCCCTTGCCACAAGGTCGCTGGCGTTTAGGTAGGTGAGTTTTCAATTACGTTCGGCACCGTAAACCGGAACTCGCTGCCGCGCCCCACTTCACTTTCAGCAATGATCTTGCCGCCGTGGGCGTGGACGATGCCCTGGGTGATGTAGAGCCCCAAGCCACTTCCCGTTGGATTGTTTTCGGTCTGGGTCCAATAGCGGTCGAACACATGGGGCAATTGCTCCGGCGCAATGCCCTCGCCGGAGTCGCGCACCGAAAACACGGTCTCCTCACCATTGCTCATGGCACTGATGCCGATAGTGCCTTGGCGCGGCGTGAACTTGATGGCGTTGCCGATCAGGTTCGAGAGCACCTGGAACATCCGCTCAGGGTCGCCGTTGATCACCAGATCAGGCTCGGCGCTGAACGACAGGTCGATGCCTTTTTCCATCGCCAGCGGTGCGAGCAACGAGTAAGCCTCTTCGAACATCTGGCTCACATCCAGCGCCACTGGCTTGACCACATAGCGCCCGGCCTCGATTTTCGAAGTGTCGAGCAAGTCTTCCAGCAGCACATTCATACGCCCGGCGGCTTGCTGCATGGTGTCGATGGCCGTGGAAATCCGCCGCGACGTGTGTGGGCCATCGGAGCTGAAGGCCTTTTGCATCATGCCGCACAACATCGAAATGACCGTCATCGGGTTGCGCAAGTCGTGGGATACCACCGCCACCAGTTCATCACGGGCGCGCACGGCTTGTTGCTCACGCGCTACCTGGCGTGCCAGGTCGTTTTCCAGGGCGGAGCGACGCAGGTCATTGGCGGCAAACAGGTCACCATGGCTCCACTTGGTGGAGATGCCGGCCATTTCCACTTTCCAGATTTCAAACGAAGTGCGTGGGCGAAGGCGCAAGCCAGAGTCGGAGTTTTCCAGATCCAGTGGCTTGTTCGGGTCGCCGCTCCAGTTGATGTTCTCCTTCACTTCCGGGCGGAACCACAGCACACCGTTATCCACCGGTTTAGGCAGGCTCATGGCCAGGACACCGCTGGCCATCTGCTGAAACTCAGCGGCCGGCGGGTAGACGGAGGCCAGGTTATGGCTTGAAAACACCGTATCGCCGCTCTCTTGAAGCCACTTGTGCAACGCGCGGATCTGCGCCGGCTCCGGGCAGTTGCCGTAGCGGTGCAGTTGCTTGTCTTCGATGATCGCCACACCGCCGGACAGGGTCAGGTCCATCAGCACTTGGCCTTGCAGGGCCAGGCCATCGAACACGTTGTCCGCCGAGGCTTTCATCGCCTGATCCAGCAACGCCAGGGCCTCGACTTTTTCCTCGCGCTGGCGGCTCAGGTCCAAGGCTTCCATGGCGCTGATCTGCAATGACAACACCTGGCCGATGGTCTGGCAGGCGGTGCGCAACTCGTTGGGCACCAGCAGCGGTTCACGGTTGCCGCAGCTGATCAGGCCCCAGAGTTTGTCGCCCTTCATCAGCGAGATGCTCATGGACGACAGCACACCCATGTTCTGCATGTACTGACAGTGAATCGGCGACACACTGCGCAGGGTGGCGAAGCTAAGGTCCAGCGGCTCACCATTGTCCGGGCGCAGTTTGGGCAGCAGTGGCACTGGCTCGTAGGCCGCGTTGGGAATGATGCGCAACCAGTTGGTGCGATACAGCTCGCGGGCCTGCTCGGGAATATCGGACGCGGGGAAGAACAGCCCGTTGAACAGTTCCATGGACGGCGCGGACGCTTCGGCGATCACTTGGCCGTGGCCTTCCTCTTCGAAGCGGTAGATCAGCACGCGGTCGTAGCCGGTCATGGCTTGGATTTCATGCACGCTGATTTCGTACAGCGCTTGCAGGGTTTTCGCCGCCTGCAAACGTTGCAGCATCTTGCCCAAATCACTGGTGCGACGATTCATTGCCCGCGGCTGGAAATTCTCCAGCAAGGGTTCGAATTCCAGTATCAGGACGCCCTGATGGCGATGCAGCAGGCCATCGAACTTGGCGCCGTTGAAAGTAACGTGCAGCGGCGGCGCGTCGATAAAGTTGTTGAGCTCGATCATGTGTTGCACAGCCTTAGCGTGCTCTGCGCCCAGCAACCGGTGCAGCGGCTGGTCCAGCAGCGTCTCCGGTGCATGATTGAACAGGCTGGCGACGTTGGCGCTGACTTGGATGATCTGCAAGCCGGGGTCAGACAGCGTCAGCAACACACCATGGGGCTGGATGGCCCCTGGAATGCGAATAGGCTCGTCCGCACAGTTGGCAAGCAGCTCTTCAAAATCATCGGGTTTCATAGCAATACCTCCTGGCTGTCGAGCCATTGCTCAAAGCAGCGGAATGTCGAACGGGCCGCGTCTACCGCGTGTTGTTTGGCTGGTGCGTCCAGCGGCTGGTGGCCCAGATAGTCGAGAAAGTCTTTCCAGCGCCGACCAGTCTCAGGGCCATACACATTGAGAAACGCACCGCCGTTATCGGCGTCCAGATCCAGGCGCTGAGCCATTTCCCGGCGCAGTACCTGGCCGCCCAGCGTAGCGCCTTCGAGCACATACAAGGCGCCCAGGCAGGCAGCAGGGGTATCGAGGAGCGGCAATTGGGTGCAGCGGGGCAGGTCGTTGATAGCCATGTCATTCAGGCCAAGGGCGAGAAGATCGCTCAACAGAGTGGGCGTTTTCACACGCAGCTCTGTGTCATAGCCATCAGGGATCAACTCACAATCGTACAGCGCGGCTTCCATTGGCCCATAAAACCCGTAATACGCCTGGAGCAAGCGTCGAAACCAGTCGGTATCCAGGTATTCGCTGAAAAACGGCAGGCGCTTTTCCAGCGCTACATGCAGCAGGGCCGTGCCTGTGCGCAACGCTTCCAACAACGAGGGCACACCACCGTCAGGGGCCTGTGAATGCATTCAATAAGCTCGAACTGTGGGCCTGCCGGCCATAAATGACGCATAGAATTGGGCAGTGATTCTACACACCTCATGGCCATTGGCTGTACGCACAAGGCGAAAAGCCTGACCAGCGGATCAGAAAAGTCTCTCCTTGCTCATTAATGACCGCAGTGTTTGTCCCAAAGTTCGGCTTCAGTGATGTTGCGATGCTATCAATGCAGGTGCGGGCTTTGCTGGGTCAGTGCCGTTTGCACACACTCAATCAGGTGTTCGGCGCTCCACGGTTTCGGTAGAAACCGCACAGAGCTACCCAGTTGCGCCGCGATCTTAGTGTTGCCGGATGTCAGCACTACCTTTACCTCTGGCCAACGATGGGCCACTACCCGGCTCAAGTCATAGCCGTTGAGCAAACCTGGCATCTGAACATCACTGACAATCAGGTCGACCGGTTCATCATCCCGCTCCAGAAAAATCATCCCTTCATCCGCCGAAGGAAATGACGTCACATGAGCCCCAAAATCCTCAAGTACATCCACCATTAACGAGCGAATGATCTCGTCGTCTTCCAGTACTAAAATCGATGGCTGAGCCATGATCGTTACTCCACCATCAGGGTTCAGTAAGGTGGAGTGGAAGACCATCGGATAGGTTCGATTGGATATGTCCAAAACGATGGGTGGTTACTCAGAGGGTCTATTTTGCTTGTTTGCGGGGAGGTGCGGCACGATCCCTGTGCTCTGCAATGCACGCAAAAGGCTGTCGACCCTGAATGCTCCCCTGATCGAGCGTGGACCGAAGCGCTGATCTGGATGGGCATGCGTTCCTGACAAACAGGCATAATCGCCCGCATTCGCCGATGTGGAGTTCCCATGAAGTACGTCCTGCTCACCCTCGCCCTGATCCTTAACGCCCACTCAGCCCTCGCGGCCGGCGACGCCGAGGCGGGTGGAAAGCTCTTTACCAAGACCTGCGGCGGCTGCCACAGCGTCGGCGAAGGGGCGCGCGGTGGGTTCGGCCCGGAACTCAACGGCATCATCGGCAGGCCTGCCGGCACCACCACCGACTATCAGTATTCTGACGCGATGAAAAACTCCGGCGTGGTCTGGACGCGGGACAAGCTCGCCGCCTATATCGAGGCACCGAAGAAGGTAGTGAGCGGTACGCGGATGATCTTTTGGGGCATCAGTGATCAGGAGAAAATCGACAACATCCTGGCCTACCTCGAAACCTTCCAACCCAAATAATCACTCCCGCACATTTCTGAACAGCATCAACCGCGCGCTCTCATGCAGCCCACGGGTCAGCGCCTGCAAACGCTGAAACTCTGCGGGATGTTGCGTTGCCACATCCTCTCGCGGTGTCTTTGAGGCCAGGTCATGCAGGGTCGGTGAGCTGCCGTCGTGTTGCATTTGCAAAAGGAAGTGTTGGGTCACGCCGCCGATGATTGGGAACGTCCCCTCACGCAACACCAGCGGCACCACGCGCTCGCCTTCCGGAGCAGGCTGTTGGATATCCCGGCCCATGGCGCCATTGGTGAACGGCACGCCTGCCATGCCCGCAACGGTCGGCAACAAATCCGCCAGGCCCACCGCCTGTTCGATCACCCTAGGTGCCAGGCCCGGCGCGTGGATCAACAGCGGCACGTTGTTGCTTTCCAGCCCCAGCTGTTCAAAGGCAGGCGCCATGTGCGGGATCTGGCTGATGCGCGTGTTGTGGTCGCCGAAGAACACAAAAATGCTGTTGTCGTAGTAACCACCGGCCTTGGCGATTTCCATCAAGCGGCCGATGTTGTAGTCGAGCAGGCGCACTGCGTTGTATTGCTCGACACTGCGCGAACCGGCTGCCTGGACTTGCTCCAGGGTCACGTTCGCCACCTGGAAACCGTCGTTGTCTTTGGGAATCGTGAAAGGTCGATGGTTGCCGGAGGTTTGCAGGTAGGCGAAGAACGGCTGGTCCTTGGGCATCCTGCTCAACAGTTCGTCACCTTCCTTGAACAGGTCCAAGTCTGAAATACCCCACACATCCACCCGTGGCGATTGCCAGTCGCTCTCTTCAAACAGCTGCACGTCGTCGATGCTCTGGCGGATCAGCGCGTTGATGTTCGCCCAGCCGGCGTTGCCGCCGATCATGTAGAACTTCTGATAGCCCTCGAATGCGTTGATCAGCGTGTGTTGCCGGGTGATCAGCGGATTGCGCGTGGCAGTCTCCTGGCGGGTGACGTCGGGCACGCCGGTGATGCTGGCCCAGACAGTCTTGGCGGTGCCGGTGACCGGTACGTAGAAGTGCTTGAAGAACCAGCTTTGGCTGGCCAGTTTATCCAGGTTCGGCGTGGGATTGAGCGGGTTGCCGTAGGCCCCGACGGCGCTCGTGCCAAGGGATTCGAGCATCACGAAGATCACGTTCAGCGGGCGCTCGCTGGCCAGGCGATAGGGCTGCACACCCTGGTGGCGGGTGAAATTCAGTTGCTGGGCGTCCGGTTGATCCACCCCCAAGTACTGGGCGACTTGCGGGTAATGCTTACGCACCTGGGCTTCATCGAACTGCGATTGGCCGACCTTGAGGGTGTCGTACAAAAACAGCACCGGGTTGAGGCCCACGGCGGCCACCTGGCTGTTGCCGGAAAAGAACGCATCGCTCCAGCGCAGCGGCACCGGGTTTTCCAGGTTGAGGTTGGCCACGCGCCCCAGCAGGGCGAGCAGCACGGCGACCACGCCAACCACTGAGACTGACGTCACCGCCCATCGATTAATGGGGGTTGGCGCACGGTCCAGGGTCAGGCGCTCCAGGCAGATCAACGCCCATACCCACAACCCCACTGCCGCCAGCCAGCAGGCGGTTATCCACAGCACTGGATAGGTTTCCCACACCATCTGTTGTGAAATCTGTGCGTCTTGCAGGTAGCGCAGCACCGTCGCATTGATGCGTACGCCGAGGTAGGCGTAATGGCCGAAGTCGATGATGTACACCAGGCCGATCATCGCCAGTGCGACCACCAGGTAGGCACGTGCCAGCCAGCGCAGGACTGGCAGCGTGGTGAGGTTCCAGCGCGGCAGCCATGCCAGCACCGCCAGCGGCAGCAGCAGCAACACCGCCAGGCGCAGGTCGAAACGCAGGCCGATGCCGAGGGTTTCCAGCAGCGCCGGGGTTGTCACATCAAGGCCGGAAAAACCCAGCACAAACACCAGTCGCAACGCAGCCAGCAGCACAAACACCAACCCGATCGCGCCCATGCCGTAGCGCAGGCGACGTGATTGCAACGCACTCATCAAATTTTCCATTCTTTAAAGCAGTACAGTTTGAGTTGCATTAATCCAGCGACTACGCAGTAGCCTGCCAAGAGCGGATCAACCAGATAATCCCAATAGTTCTCTGAGGCCTTGAGCCGTAATGCGAACGCCAGCGTGCCGATCACCAACATCCACACCGCCAGCGCATTGCGCAGCCACAGCATCAACAGCGCCGCCACCGCGACCAGCACAATCATCGGTCGAGGGTTGAAGCCCAAGCGGTACGGGTCGAAATAGGTCAGGCCTAACGTGGCCGGGTATAGCACCAGGCTCAGCAGGCCAAACAGCAGCAACATCTGCACCTGATGCGGTCGAGCCAGCGGCTGCACCACGCCCAGACGGCTGAGCGCAACCCACCCCAACAACACCAGCGTGCTGATCGCCAAATCATCGGTAAAACTGCGGACATAGGCCGCCAATGGCAGCTCATTGATCGGGATAACGCTCACCACCACCAGGACTGGCAGCAACCACGGTCGCCATCGGGCGGTAAATCGAAACGTGCTTAACAGCACAAACCCCAACAGCACAAAACTCAAATGCGCCTGCCATAGCAACACCATCACAGACGCTCCGCCAGCCAGGCTTCGTTGAAGCTGACATGTTTGATAAACGTGTTATTCCATGAGTACACCAGGTGGTACATACCGTCCGGGCTGCGGCTGAAGTACGGGTACTCGTACTCGAAATCGCAGCCACGGGGTTTGCACACGCGGTAGTCGAGGCTGCTGAGAAAACGTTGCTCCAGCGGTAAACGCTGCGCGCCGCTGGAGGCGCGAAAGCCTTCGCCGATGATCTCTTTATAAGCTTCGGGGGCGAACGGTTGGCCGAGCGGGTCCGGTGATTCGTCCAGTTGCACCACAGTGCGCCACTGGCTGAGCTGGGCGTCGGTGCCATAGAGGCTGAGCTTGAAGCGGCCGTCCTGCAGGTCATTGAGCGCCACCAGCAACCCATCGTCCACCGTGCCCACCGCCGCCAGCGACGAGTTAGGGTTGGCCGGTTCCAGCGGGTACGGCTGGCTCCAGGTTTGCCCGGCGTCTTCAGTGCGGCTGGCCAGCACGCGGTGATGGGTGTCGCCGGCATAGCGCAACATCGCCACGGCGCGTTGGCCGTCCAGGGGCACGATGGTCGGTTGCAGGGAATTCTTGCCGCGGCTGATACGGAATTTGTCGATCACCGCTCCGTCTGCGCTCAGGTACAGGTACTCGGCAAACTTGCCCATGAACTCGTGGTACACCGGCAGGCCGATGGAGCCGTCGGCGTGGAACACCGGCGCGGCGCGGACCAGGGTGCTGATATTGAAGAACGGCGAGGTCACCAGTTGCCGAGGGGCCGTCCAACTGGCCCCCAGGTCATCCGACACCATCACGTTGATCGCACTGGTGGCCCAGCCGCCCACTGACACCGACACATAAAACATCCACAGGCGTTTATCCGGCGCCAGGGCAATTACCGGGTTGCCGAGCTTGCGGATATAACGCTGGGTTCCGTCGCGGGTGCTTTCCCGCGTGGCCAGCACCTGTTCGGCGCCCCATTCGCCGGTACGTGCATCAAAGCGCGCGGTGCGCACCTGCACATCAGCGGCACCTTCGCGTGAGCCGGCGAACCACACCGCCATCAAGTCGCCGCCGGGCAGGGCGGTCACGGATGAGGAGTGCACAAAGTCGGTGAGCTGGGTGGATACGAACCGGCTGCTGTACTGCGCCGGCGCCGCCACTTTTGCGGTGTTCGGGCTGGTCTGGGCAAACGGCGCCAGCACATGGGGCGGATGGCTTTGCCAGGCAGCGAAAAACACTGCCAGCAGGCTGCATATCAATAAGGCGGAGCGCATAGGGAACCTGTGGGTAAAAGGATTACTGCGCACGTTCATCCGGCAGGCGCTTCCTGCGACCGGTGAGCATGGATAACGGCAGGTTGTCCCGCACCTGGATACTTTCAAACACGGCAGCCAGTACATGCAGGCAAACCAAGCCAAGCAGCGCATTGGCGGCGGTCTCGTGGACTTGCAGCGGCCAATCGGCGCCCCAGAGGGCATCGACTTCCTGCATCAAAAAGCCACTCACGCCGACGGTGAGTAACGCCAGCAACATCAACAGCATCACCAGCGCGCCAATCGGCGAATGCCCCAAGCGGTGTTGCGGCTTACCCTTGAGCAACGAGCACGCGTGGGCATTCAGCCTTTTTGGCGTAGGCCAAAAGTCTGCCCACAGTGCGCTGCGCGGTCCGACAAATCCCCACACCGTTCGCACCAGCAGCCAGGCCATGGCGTAATAACCCAGCCAGACATGCCAGTCGTCGCCGGCTTCGTTGAAGAAGTAATTGGCGACGAAGACCCCGGCGATAGAGGCGTGGAACAGCCTCACCAGCGGGTCCCACAGGCGTAGGGATTCGCCTGGCATCAGCCTTTGATCTCAGTCTTCACGGCCTTGCCGGTGACCGGGTCGTGGTAGATCTCAACTTTGCGCTTGTCCTTGTCGAACCCGTAGATCTCATAGCAGTTGCCATCAGTGACCTTGAACTTGCTGATGGTGTAGCCCTCGGCCTTGAGCTTGTCCTGGAAGGCTTTTTCGTCTTGCCATTGCGAGCGCTCGGCGGTGGTGCATTGCGGGCCGGCGAAGGCCAGGGGGCTGGCGAGGATCAGGGACAGCAGGAGAATTTTGCGCATGGAAAAGCTCTCAGCAAATGTGGGAGATTTCACAGTGCAAAACCAACCTTAGGGCAACCTTAGTTGGCAACGAGCCGTAACATCTTTGCTGAAATAGCCCCGGCCATAACCCGGCATGATGCCGCCGATTCCTACAGAGATTTTGCTATGCGCCTACTCCTTGTCGAAGATGACCGTGCCCTCGGCCAAGGGATTCGTGTGGCCTTGGGTGCCGAGGGCTACACCCTGGATTGGCTGCAGGATGGCGTTGCGGCGCTGCATGCGTTGCGCACGGAGAGCTTCGATCTACTGCTGCTGGACCTCGGCCTGCCCCGCCTCGACGGCCTCGACCTGTTGCAGCAACTGCGCGCCGAGCAACATGATCTTCCGGTGCTGATCCTAACCGCCCGCGACGGCACCGCCGAGCGCATCGCCGGATTGGACGCTGGTGCCGACGATTACTTGGTCAAACCCTTCGACGTCGAAGAGCTCAAGGCACGCGTGCGCGCGCTGTTGCGCCGCAGCCAGGGCCGCGCGCAACCGATGCTCGAACACGCCGGCGTCAACCTCGACCCCGCCACCCAGCAGGTGCGTTACCTGGATGAGGACATCATCGTCACCCCCATGGAATATCAACTGCTGCACCAACTGATGGTACGCCCCGGCAAAGTGGTGACCCGCGAGCGCTTGTCTCGCGCGTTGTATGGCTGGCAGGACCGCGTCGAAAGCAACACCTTGGAAGTGTTGATCCACAACCTGCGTAAAAAGTTATCCACCGAGCTCATACGCACCGTGCGCGGCGTTGGCTATGTGCTGGTGCTCAAGCCATGACCTCCGTGCGCGCGCGCATCCTCGTGCCGGTGCTGGTGTTGATCCTGCTCGGCGATGCCCTGATCAGTTGGCTGGTGCTGCGCGACAGTCACCACGAAATCGAAGAAGTCTACGACGCCCAACTCGCCCAAAGCGCGCGCCTGCTGCAAGGCGTACTGCGCCAGCGTGACCCCGGCGAGGCGGATTGGGACCGCTTGTACCAGGCGTTTGATCAGGCCATGAGCCGCGTGGGCGAAGAGGGCGTGGCCCATCCCTATGAAACTCGCCTGACCTTCCAGGTGTGGCGCAGTGACGGCCAGCTACTTGTACGCTCAGCCGAAGCGCCGGTGCTGGCAGCACCGCCCGCGACCCTTGGTTCCCACGACATCATGGACAACGGCAACGACTGGTGCGCCTTCCTCCTCGCCGACCCGCAACAGGGCCTGTTGATTTGGGTGGGCGAGCGCGACGACATCCGCCAAGACGTGATCCAACGCATCATGCGTCACACTCTCTGGCCGACCCTCATCGGCGTGCCGCTGCTGACGGTGTTGATCTGGCTGTTAATCGGTTGGGGTCTCAAACCCCTGCGCGCCATGGCACTGTCGATTCGTGGACGCAATTCCGACACCTTGCAACCGCTGCACCTTAAACCGCTGCCCTCCGACCTGGAACCCATGCAAACCGCGCTCAACCGGCTGTTGGTGCAGGTGGACGAGTTGTTGGAACGCGAACGCCGGTTCATCGCCGACGCCGCCCACGAACTGCGCACCCCCCTGGCGATCCTGCGTATCCATGCGCAAAACGCCCAAAGCGCGGAGACAGTGGAGCAACGACGCGAGGCATTGGAATTTCTGGTAAGCGGTGTCGACCGCGCTACCCGCATCGGAAGCCAGTTACTGACCATGGCGCGCATCGAGCCGCAGTTGAACAACCCTGTGCGCAGCCGTGTGCAATTGACAGAGTTAGTACGCGAAGAATTGGCAGAACTTACCCCGCTGGCCATGGAGAAAGGTGTGGAGCTGGTGCTGGAGGGTGACGAAGAATGCTGGGTTGAAACCGAGCCCGTGGCACTGGCCATCGCCCTGCAAAATCTGGTGACCAACGCTCTCAACTTTTCCCCGCCGGGCAGCGAGGTGAAGGTGGTGATTGGTGCTTTTTGCCTGAGCGTGCAGGACCAGGGGCCGGGGATTGATGAAGCGGAAATCGGGCGTTTGTTTGAGCGGTTTTATAGCCGTGACAATGCCAATGGCGCCGGGTTGGGGCTGGCGATTGTCGAGATGATCGTCGGCAAGATCGGCAGCCGGCTGGCGTTGCACAACCTGGAGCGTGGTGGGTTGTGTGCGCGGTTGGTCTTTAACGAAGAAATCCAGAACAGCAGCCCTTCAACTGCCTGAGCTGAAAGGGCATGTGTAGTGAGCGTGCGTGCCCCGCGCTGGTCTGCGAAGCAGCCCCAACTCGGCCACCGAGATTTTCCATAGGAACCGCAGGGCTTGGTTTCAGGGCCGCTTCGCGCCCCAGCGCGGGGCAAGCCCGCTCACCACAAAAAAAGCCCGCTCACCAGGGAGATCCTCGTCAGCCTTTAGTCGGCGAATGGAGTTTGAATGCCCCTTGGCTCACTTAGTCGTGTGAGGTAAGGAATAAGTCAAAGTGAGTGGGCAGCTTTAGAGCAATCGCTTTTTCTATCTTGAGTACTTGTTCTTCCGTCAATAGATAGTCAAATACGCAATCCTCCAGTTTCTCCCACCCCATAATGTCCATCAGGTCTTGAGTGGACAGAGGTAGCGCCTGTTCAAAGGACGCAAAGTCCTCGTTAGGCAAAACGCCCATAACTGAGTGGTTCATGGTTCTACCGTCCTTTCAGGCTTGGCTGGCTTACGTTGGTTACCGGTCAAATGATCGAACTCGCCGAGATGAATTCCGCGCTTGGAGTACTTTTCCACAGCGCCATGTTGAGCGTCCCATTCATAGATCGTTCCATCGGGATCTTTCCATCTTGGGCGTTGGCCACCCCCGTCATTGGAGTTTTCGAGCGAGCCCACTTGGCTTTCGGAAATGCAGCTAGGAGTTTTGGTTTGGGGTGATAGGTATGATCCCCAGCCCGAACACTGACCACCACATACAACGGCCGAACCCCCCACTCCACCGGGAACACCAGAATAAAATCCCGATATTCCGGCGGATAAACCGGGTTCACCAAAATCTGCGCAGCCTTCTGGTTTGGCGGGTAAATCCAAATTACCGGCGCCTGCGGTGCAGCCTCCAACGCTGGGATTCCCAGGGCGTCCCCCGGATTCAACCGCAGGCGTCCAGATCAGCTCCACACCTTGGCCCAAATCCGCCACAAACTGATCGCCACGGCTTTGCAACTGCACCACATCGATCATCTGCCAGTCGGCATTGTTGCCGGTGTAAAACCCATAGCCCTTGAGCGTGCCGCCCTCCAACTGCTCAACATGCAAACGCATCTGTGAGCGCGCCCGTTGCATCGAGCGCAATTGCTCATCGCTGTACAGCGCGCTATCACCCAGCGCCGATGGCCAAGCCAACGCCACTAACCCCGTCAACAACGCCCCGGCTACAGAGCCGACAGCAGTCGCTGCCGACTCCAACACCGCTGCACGCAACGCCAACTGCCCCAAGCCAACGGGCAATGCGCTTCCGCTGATCTTGCGCAGCGAGACCGTTCCCCGAGCGTCCACTTCACGCCCGCCCAGCAGGCTGAAATGTCCGTATTCCTTGACCAACTCCAGCGGTACGAAACCGCTGGGATCGGCGTAGTGGGTGATGCCGTCGGGCAGTTGGCAGGGTTTGGTGAATACGCAGCCGGGAGGCTTGGTGGGGGAGGGGGCTGGCGCGGGAGGACGGTCGAGTAGATGGAGCGGTGGCGAAAAAGGCCGTGCCGGTTGCGGTGTCAGGATTCGCTGTTTGAGTTGTTGTTCTTCGGTGAGAGGGTATGCGCGCTCTGACATGACAGGCTCACCTCCTTGTGCGGGGACGTGAGCCTAAGAGGGGTATGAGCGGACTAAGTCGGATTTGTTCGATGATGGGTGTGGGAAAACGAGACAGGGGTCAGAAGGGCGCTATCGTTTCGAATATTTTGATTTTTACCTGCTGATCAGGTCAGCAGGTGCTTGGAAATCAACCGCGAAATCTCAACAATCGACGTCTTCCCCGTAAATTCAAATTTCACCTTCCCCAGCGAAGAAAAGTAAATCTCCAACTCCGAATCCAGATCAAACGTGCCGGACGTTTCCACCGAGTACGCCACGATATTTTTATACGGCAGCGACGTGAAGTCCTTCTTGCTCCCGGTAATCCCCTGCACGTTCACGGCGATGATGCGCTTGGTGGTAAACACTACGCCGTCGCGCATGGCTTTGTAGGCGTCGACCACTTCCTCGCCGTCCAGCAGCAGGGCGGCTACGCGTTCGGCGTATTCGTTGTTTTGTTTGAGCTTGAAGAAACCTTTGTTGTTGAAGTCGATCATGGGCCTGCCTCGTGGGTGTATGCCGATTTGCTCGTGGATCTGTATCTAACGCGGGCATTTTGAACGCCCTACCATGGCGACCAACCTTACAACCTTGCCCAGATGTTTCAACAACCGGAGCCGCACCATGCCTGAACTATCCAGCTGGCTTGCCTATGCGCTGATCTCCCTCGGCATGGTGCTGACGCCCGGACCGAACATGATTTACCTCATATCCCGCTCGATCTGTCAGGGCCGTACGGCTGGATTGATTTCCCTGGGCGGCGTGGCGTTGGGTTTTTTGGTTTATATGCTTTGTGCGGCGTTGGGAATTACCGCGTTGGTCATGGCGGTACCGTTTGCCTACGACGCGCTGCGGTTTGGTGGGGCGTTGTACCTGGCCTATATGGCGTGGCAAGCGATCAGACCGGGCGGGCGTTCACCGTTTCAGGTGCGCGATTTACCCAAGGACAGCCCACGCAAGCTGTTCACAATGGGGCTTGTGACCAACCTGCTGAACCCTAAGGTGGCGGTGATGTATTTGTCGTTGCTGCCCCAGTTCATCGACCCGAACGGCCATGGCAGTGTGCTAACACAATCACTGGTGTTGGGCTTTACGCAGATTTTTATCAGCGTGGGTGTCAACGCGGTGATTGCCACCCTGGCGGGCTCCATTGCGGTGTTTTTCGTCACCCGGCCCGGTTGGCAAGTGGTGCAGCGCTGGCTGATGGGCTCAGTGCTGATGGGGTTGGCGGCGCGCATGGCGGTGGAAGGTCGGCGGTAGGTCGCCTCACTGGATGTCTTTCAGATAATCCTTGAGGGTGGTTAACGGCTCGGGCAGTTGATCCAGTTGATGGGCATTTTGCACAGCCGCCGCCAGCCGTTGCAGTTCACGTCCCAGTACTGTGTCGGCACCGCCCACCGCCATCAAAGCCTGGCCCGCACAGTCATCAATCTTCACCAAGATTTCAGCCAAATCCCCCTGCCGCACCAACAGCCCAAACACCTCCCTGTCATAGCCAACCATCACCGGATCATCCCGCAAAACCGGGCTGCCACCGTCCACCTCATGCACCAACTTGAGTGCAAAAAGCGCCACAGCTTCCAGCGTCAATTCCATGGTCTTGGTTCCTCAACATACGGGGGGAGGGGGATGATCACTGTTCTGTGTGTGAAAAAAAAGACCTGGCCCACTTTGCGGCGTGCATCACATTAAGGCCTCTGCACAAGGAACGATACTAATTGGCCATGTTCCAACTCGCCGTGCCAAGCGCACCCAAGCAGCCCGCTTTATCTACTTACAAGGACGCAAGCCCCCATGCCCTCATCCCCTTTTCAATCGCCTTCCAATACTGGTGAGCTGATCGCCAGCTTCCGTCATGGCAAAGCCTTTCTTGTGGTCAGTTTGATCTTTGGTTCTGTGATGCTGGGGATGGCCGGGTTTGTGCTGTACCTGAGCACCATCCTGCCGCAGGGCAACAATGGCCCCGTCACTCTCCAGACGTCACGCGGCATGACCTTGAATTTCAGCGACCCGCTTATGGTGTTTTATGCCACCAGCGCCTTGCTGGCGGTGATCGGCCTGAGCATGTTTGCGGTCTACGCCTGGCACAAAAAGCTGCGTGCGCCCCGTTATGACGTGTACGAGCATGGCATCGAGCGCTTCGTGAACGATGAGCGCGAATACACGGCCTTTGCCGATATCGAGGACCTGTATCTGTTCGGCTCCGGCCAAACCGTGCTGACCGGTATGGTTACCAACGTTGCCTATCGCCGCAATGCTTCGGAACCGTTTCACCGGGTGATCGAGACCCTCAAGGGCTTTCACGATTTCCAGCAACTGGTGCGTGAACTGCACGTACGCGCACGCCTGCCGGCGGTGGCGGCGACGCTGGAGGCGGGCGGGGCGGTAACGTTCAATTGCATCAGCACTGCGCAGGTCTGGGGCAAGCGGGTCAGCGGCAACTTCCTCAAGATCACCACGACGCCAATTCTGGTCAGCGCCGCCTTCCTTGAGTACCAGGGCCGCAAAGTGCCGATGGCATCGTTGCGCACCGTCGACCTCAACGCCTGGACCGAGAACGTGGTGGTCAAGGACGACAGCGGCAAGCCCGTGCTGTCGACCATCGCCACCGGCATCCTCAGCCATGATCTGTTCCTCAACACCCTGGATGTGGTGTTTGCGGTTGAAGAACAAGCCCGTGAGTTGGCCTAAGCCCAGGAGTATCAAACGATGATTTATCGCGGCGCAGGCTGGCTCACGCTGTTCACTCCGGTGGCCATGGTGCTGTTGTTGATGGGGTTGTGGCCTGATCCCAGCGTCAAGCCAGGCAATGTCTCGCTGATGCAGTTCCTGATAGGCGCGGGTGTTGGCTCGGCGATCAACGTGGTGCTGGGCTTCGTGCTCAATCGGCATCCGCACGCTGATGGGGTGCGCCATCACTTCTTTTTCATGCCGATGCAGTGGCCGGCGCTGGTGATCACCGTGGTCTGTGCGCTGATCGCCCTGTTGAAATAAACCTACCGGCCGCTCGGCAAGGGCGGCCGCGTGTCGCGTTGTTCCAGATTGACGCGGAGCGTGGTGTACGTGTCGCCATCGGCCAGGTAGAGGTTGCTTCGGTACACCTCGACTGCACCATCGAGTTTGATGTACAGGCCATTGGCGACCCGTTCGATCACTACATTCTGCAAGTCGGTGTCCGAAACAAGGAACGGTGGCTTCTTGCCCAGGCGCACCTTCATCACCTCGTCGCTGCTTTCGTAATCGTCTGCGTAGAACCGCAGACTTTTGGGCTCCCCTGCGTTCCTCGCGTCTTGCACGATGTACACCCACTGCCCGGGTATGAACGCTTGCTTGAGGACTATTTGCGACGGGAATTGCGGTTTATGTACGAGCGCGTAAGCCAACAGCACTGCCAGGCAGGTTAGAAAGGCCCAACCGAGAAGCGTTTTGGTCCGTTGAGTCATCACTTTGCTCAGCTGTAGTCGAAGGTAAATAACACCATGCCTTCAATCGGCTCGTAGAACATCACGATCAAGTCGGCCCCCGCGGTGCGGTAATGCCAGCCGGGCACGCTGGCGACGTGGAAAAACCGGTTGCCGGCCGGGCTCAAGGGATACACGTTCGAATCGCCACGGTCGGGGTCCAGTTCAATGATCTGCATCGGAAACTCCACCGACTCCACCCAGTTAGCCAAGCCGTCGACTTCGCCGCCCAGTTGGGTGACAAACTCCACCGCATCCAGCGGCTCGCCGTCTTCGCGCGCCAGTACCCCGTGGGTGTTGAACCGCTCGACCGTGCGGGCAAATGCGCGGTGTTGCTCAGCACAGTGACGCTCCAGGTCCGCCCGCGCTCCGGGGTGAGGGTCGGCCAGTTGCGCGTTGCCTGCATGGAGAAAGAAGTAGCGCGGGTCGCCGCATAGGCGGTATCGCCCCTGCTCAAGCTGAAATCCGATCCAGTTGGTTTTCAGCAGGTCACCGTGAAAGCCGTCCCATTCGGTCAGCTCGCCGACAAGACTCTCATAGGGCTCCAACGGGCTCAGCATGTGCACGACGCCCGACCATTCGGGATTCACCTGGCTCAGGTCAAGGCTGAAGAGCGGATGCAGATGCTTGGCCAGTTCCAGTTGATCGGCGACGAACACGTCTTCAATCGCCGGAAAGGGCTGCATGCCTGTGGGGATTTGGGTGAAGTCTTGGGAGAGCGTATTGGTCATGGGGTGTCTTCCTTGATCGTGGATATCAACGCAAAAAATCAGGTAACGGGCATGTTAACGCCATGCCCCTCGGGTAAGCGCGGTGCCGGGCAATTCCAACTGTATATACGCAATCACCGCGACCATTACTGCGCAAAACAGCCATTGGAGCGCACTCAGCCCGGCAATCCGATAGATCGCCTGCAACGGTCGCCGCCAGCGGTACTCATACTCGGCAGGTGCCCAGCGTGCCGGCTGGAGCACGCCGATCAAACCGGTCACTGCGTAGGTAGCAAGCCCCAACCACCCAAGCCATTGCCACACGACAAAACCCAGCGCTACTAATGGACCGCCGTTGCGGATCACCCGATAGCGGCGGTCGGGGATCCATTTGCGGCGCACACACCAGCGGCTGACGCGTTGGTCGAGGTCTTGCAGGCTCTCGGCCATGACGGTCCAGTAGGTCAGCAGCCACTGGCCGACGCGGGCCATCAACCAGCCGCCCAGTAGGTATAGCGGCAGCATCAATAAGGTCGGGCCGAGTGCGAATCGGCTGGAGAGACTACCCAACGCCAGGCAGGTTGCAAGGACGGCGGTGGCTCGTTTCAGGCCGTGGCGGGTGGGGCGATAGCCGACGAGGGCCTGCCAGAACCACGGGTTGTGATTGGGGAGCAAGCCCAGCAGGTCGGGGAACCGTGTGGAAAAGGCTGCGGACAGTTGCTCGCAGGCCTGCCAATCGGCTTCTCCGAACGTGGCGGCCAATTGCGCTTGCTGCGCGGGTTTTGCACACATCAAAAACAACGCCGCCGCACCCGGTTGTTGCGCCTGATCTCGCAACGCGTTCAGCCAGACGTATTGCTCGCTGCGCCGGACCAGGGCCTGCCACCGCGCTTGATCGATAGGCACCGCAGCGCCAGCGTCCCAGGCGAACAGCTGGCAGACCTGTTGGAAAAGAGTCGGCGACCAGCTTTCTTGCACCGTGAACAGGTGCAACACCTGCACCTGCAACGCCTGGTGATGGGTCAGGTCAACCAGCCAGCCCTGGCGGCATGCCCGCTCCAGTCGTTCGAAGAACGCTCGAGGCTGGGCGTCTGCCAGGTATTTTTCAAGATCGTCGTACAGCGCGCACTTGAGTGCGTGGACCAGGCGTTGATGGGGAAAACCGCCGCTGTTTATTTGCTGCCATGGCGTGAGCCATTGGCGTTTTTCAACGCCCCAGGTCAACAGCGGTAGATGCCGGTCGGGTGCGTTGACGCAACGCTGGAACAGCAGTTGTTCAAAGTCGGCGGCACACCCTTGTGCCACGGCGCGGGCCCAGCATTCGTCGACTTTCCAGTCATCGAATTCGGCCAGCAGCGCCATTGCTTGTTCATCCGCAGCAGGGGGGAGGGCGTGGGCGACGAGGCTGTCGCCGGCACGCAGTCGCTGCAACGCCCGCTCGTACGCTTCTCGCAGACGCTGGAAGGCGACGGGATCAACGTCCGGCCGCGTTACCTTGAGCAGCTTGGCGTACTGGCGTTTGAGGGTGCGCTCGTCAGGGCTGGCCAGCAGATCGTCCATGTTCAGCATCGCCAACCGTTCTTTCAGGGGGGAGGGCGATGATCACTGTTCCTGCGCGCTAAAAACAACCCCGCTGCTCACCGCTCCAATATCCATTCCACCCGGCGGTTATGCGCCCGCCCTTGCGTCAGGCGATTGATAGCGGGACTTATCAGGTCTGCGCGGATTCAGTGTGAGGGGAGCTAAGTCTGTGCGCCGGGCGCGCATTGCTGGGGTGGGGCTGCTGGATATATTTTGGATCTTGCGGGCTGATCACAGGAGTGGGCTATCTATGCATCTATCTATAGCTGCGCTGCTGCTGGTGTTGCGTGTACCGCCGGTGATGCGCCGAATCCCCCGGCTTATTGCGAAAAAAGCACCTTCTGCAACAAAAGCGTAATTAACGCTTGACCGCAGATTCTGGAAGCCTATAATTCGCCCCACTTCCGGCGCAATCGAAACGGAAAACTACTTGGTAAACAATGAGTTACGCGGTTTTCGGCAGTAAGTTGCTTCAGTTCATCGAAGCCAAAAGGAAGTTGAAAAAGAGGTGTTGACAGCAGCGTGTAACGCTGTAGAATTCGCCTCCCGCTGATGAGAGAT
>NZ_JAAOWU010000019.1 GCF_013778505.1 Pseudomonas sivasensis
GTTGGAACCTGGTGACGTCGGACGCTGCTGCAGAGGCGCAAAATTTCGGCCGCGATGAACACGTGGGCCATGCCGAGCGCTACAGCCGCGCCCGCGAGTTTCATAAGGTGGTGACGGGCCTTTGGGACAGCTGGGAAGACGACGCCTTCGTGCGCGACAAAGCCAGCGGCACCTACTACGAGCCGACGAAGCGGCATGTGCTCGATCATGTGGGCGAACACTTCCGGGTCAAAGGCCCGCTGAACGTGGCGCGCTCGCCTCAAGGCCAGCCGGTGATCGTGCAGGCGGGTTCTTCGGAAACGGGCCGCGATTTGGCGGCACAGACCGCCGAGGTGGTGTTTACCGCACAGACTTCGCTGGCCAATGCCCAGGCATTTTATGCTGATCTCAAAGGGCGCCTGGACGGGTATGGACGTCAGTCGGATTCGCTGAAAATCATGCCCGGCGTGTTTGTGGTGGTCGGGCACACCGAGGCCGAGGCCCAGGCAAAATTCGAGGCATTCCAGGATCTCGTGGAGCCCGAAGTCGGCGTTGCCTTGCTGGGGCGCATGCTGGGCAATTTCGACCTGTCAGGGTACCCACTGGATGGGCCGTTGCCGGAGCTGCCATTGACCGACAGCGGGCAACGGAGCCGTCAGCAATTGCTCAGTGATTTGGCTCATCGCGAACAGTTGACCCTGGGACAGCTGGGCCGGCGCATCGCCGGTGGTCGCGGGCATTACAGCCTGATCGGCACGCCCGCGCAGATTGCCGATGAGCTGCAAAACTGGTTCGAAAACGGCGCGGCGGATGGTTTCAATATCCTGGTGCCTCATCTGCCCGGTGGGCTGGAGGATTTCGCCCAGTGGGTGGTGCCTGAACTGCAACGGCGTGGCCTGATGCGCACCGAATACACCGGCACGACCTTGCGGGAAAACCTCGGTTTGGCGCGCCCGGAAAATCGCTTCAAGGAGACTCCGGCATGAAGATCCCGGCACTGTTGTTGGCCTTACTGATGACCCAAACCGCTTGGGCGGCCGAGCCGGACACCCTGCGCATCGGCTACCAGAAAGGCTCCATCGCTTTGGTCCTGGCCAAGGAACATGGCCTGTTGGAAAAACGCTTCCCGCAGACGGATGTGAAGTGGATCGAATTCCCCGCCGGCCCGCAGATGCTTGAAGCGCTCAACGTGGGCGCACTGGATGTGGGCTCCACCGGCGACATCCCGCCGCTGTTCGCCCAGGCGGCGGGCGCCGACTTGGTGTATATCGGCGCCGAGCCGCCCAAGCCCAGCGCCGAAACCATACTGGTGCGCAATGACAGCCCACTGCATTCGGTGGCGGATTTGAAAGGCAAGAAAGTTGCCTTCCAGAAAGGCTCCAGCTCCCACAACCTGATCCTGCGCGCGCTGAACAAAGCGGGCCTTAGCTACAAGGACATCCAGCCGGTGTACCTGCCGCCCGCCGATGCCCGCGCGGCGTTCGAACAAGGCAGCGTGGATGCCTGGGCGATCTGGGAGCCCTACTCGTCCCTCGCCTTGAGCCAGAGCCCCAGCCATGTGCTGGCCAATGGTGAAGGCTTGGGGTTGTCGGGACCGGTGTACACCGCGCGGCGTGAATATGCCCAGGCCAACGGTGGATTTATCCATGATCTGCTGGGTGAGTTGACCAACGCCGAAGCACTGACCCGCAGCCAGCGTGAGGACAGTTTGAAGGTACTGACAGCCTTCATGGGCCTGCCCGGTGACGTGATCGCCCGCTATATGGATAACCGCCCGCCATCGCCGATTTTGCCGATTGATGAGGGGATTATTCAGGCGCAGCAAGCGACGGCGGATTTGTTTTTCCAGAACCGGTTGTTGCCCAAGGCGATTGAGGTGAAGCAGGCCGTGTGGAAATCCGAAGTCCACTGAAATCAAAATGTGAGAGGGGGTTTGCTCCCGATGGCGGTGTGTCAGTCACTTGATGTTTTGACTGTTGCACCGCCATCGGGAGCAAGCCCCCTCCCACAGTTGAGTGGATTCCAGTCCGGCAATGTGTTGATCGTGAATGCGTAAAGATAAAGCTAAGTAACTGCCCCCCTAAAGATCAAAATGTGGGAGGGGGCTTGCTCCCGATGGCGGGGTGTCAGTCACTTGATGTTTTGACTGTTGCACCGCCATCGGGAGCAAGCCCCCTCCCACAGTTGAGTGGATTCCAGTCCGGCAATGTGTTGATCGTGAATGCGTAAAGATAAAACTAAGTAACTGCCCCCCTGAAGATCAACATGTGGGAGGGGGCTTGCACCCGATAGCGCTGAGTCAGTCACTTGATGTTTTGACTGTTGCACCGCCATCGGGAGCAAGCCCCCTCCCACAGTTGAGTGGATTCCAATCCGGCAATGTGTTGACCGTGAATGCGTAAAGTTAAAGCTAAGTAACTGACCCCCTGAAGATCAATATGTGGGAGGGGGCTTGCTCCCGATGGCGGTGTGTCAGTCACTTGATGTTTTGGCTGTTGCTCCCGATGGCGGTGTTTCAGTCACTTGATGTTTTGACTGTTGCACTGCAATCGGGAACAAGCCCCCTCCCACAGTTGAGTGGATTCCAGTCCGGCAATGTGTTGATCGTGAATGCGTAAAGTTAAAGCTAAGTAACTGACCCCCTGGAGATCAATATGTGGGAGGGGGCTTGCTCCCGATGGCGGTGTGTCAGTCACTTGATGTTTTGGCTGTTGCACTGCAATCGGGAACAAGCCCCCTCCCACAGTTGAGTGGATTCCAGTCCAGCAATGTGTTGATCGTGAATGCGTAAAGATAAAACTAAGTAACTGACCCCCTGAAGATCAAAATGTGGGAGGGGGCTTGCTCCCGATGGCGGGGTGTCAGTCACTTGATGTTTTGACTGTTGCACCGCCATCGGGAGCAAGCCCCCTCCCACAGTTGAGTGGATTCCAGTCCGGCAATGTGTTGATCGTGAATGCGTAAAGTTAAAGCTCAGTAACTGACCCCCTGAAGATCAACATGTGGGAGGGGGCTTGCTCCCGATGGCGGTGTGTCAGTCATTTGATGTTTTGACTGTTGCACCGCCATCGGGAGCAAGCCCCCTCCCACAGTTGAGTGGATTCCAGTCCGGCAATGTGTTGATCGTGAATGCGTAAAGATAAAGCTCAGTAACTGACCCCCTGAAGATCAATATGTGGGAGGGGGCTTGCTCCCGATGGCGGGGTGTCAGTCACTTGATGTTTTGACTGTTGCACCGTCATCGGGAGCAAGCCCCCTCCCACATTTTTAACGCGTCAGGCTTGAGTGCGGGTGCTTTTTTCGACGACGCACATCGGCGTACCAGAAACCGGCTCATTGATGATCTGCACCTGCACCTCAAAGACCTCCCGCATCAACTGCGCACTGATCACCTGCCCCGGCGCGCCATCGGCGACCAGATGACCGCCGTGCATCACCGCCAAATGATCGGCATAGCGGCACGCCTGGTTGATGTCGTGGAGCACGGTGATCACGGTCTTGCCTTCGGCGGCCAGTTCGCACATCAAGTCCATGAGTTCGACCTGATGACTGATGTCGAGATAGGTCGTCGGTTCATCCAGCAATACCACCGGCGCGTTCTGCGCCAGCACCATCGCCAGCCACGCGCGTTGGCGCTGGCCACCGGACAGATCCGCCAGGGCGCGGTCGGCCAGGTTGTCCAGTTCCAGGCGCTGCAGGGCCTGGTTTACCTGGGATTGATCGCTGCCGCTGAGGCGTCCCCACAATGAGTTGTGAGGACTGCGGCCGTAGGCAACCAACTGGCGCACGCTGACGCCTTCCGGCACCGGCAATACCTGGGGCAGAAACGCGATCTGCCGTGCCAGCTGGCGGGCGGACAAGGCGCTGTAAGGCTGGCCGTCGAGCGTCAGTTCACCCTGCGTAGGTTTGAGAATGCGCGCAAAGGCCTTGAGCAACGTGGACTTGCCGCAGCCGTTGGGCCCGATCAGCGCGGTGACTTTTCCCACCGGTGGCGCAAACGAAAGCCCCTGCACGATGCGTGTGCCGCCGTAGCCGATATCAAGCTCGCGGGCCTGGAGAATACTCATGTCATCAACCCTTGAACCGTGCCAGCAACCAAAGAAAATACGGTGCGCCAATCACCGCCGTCAGCACCCCGGCGGGGATTTCGCTGGGCGCGATCAACGTGCGCCCGAGGGTGTCGGCCAGCACCAGCAACAGCGCGCCGACCAGCATCGCCGCCGGCAGCAGGTACTGGTGATGCCCGCCCACCAGCCGCCGCGCCATGTGCGGTGCGACCAGACCGATAAACCCAATCGGCCCGATCACGCCTACGCCCAGGCTGGTGAGCAGCACCGCGCAAGCCATCGCCAGCCAGCGCGTGCGACTCAATGCGGTACCCAGGCTGTGGGCCGCTTCATCACCGAGGGCGATCAGGTTCAGCGGTTTGGCCAGGCATAGCCCCAACGGGATCAGCAGCAGGAACGGCAACACCAGCGCCACATGGTGCCAGTTGCGGCTCCACAGGCTGCCGGTGAGCGCGAGCAGCGCGGTGTTGATATCCAGCGGATGGGACAGGATCAGAAACTCGGTGACGCTGGACAAGGTCACCGCAATCGCCACCCCGGACAGCGCGAAGCGCACACCGGAAAAACTCACGCCGGTGTTGTACAACGCCAGCAGCAAAGCGCCGCCGGCACCGCCCAGGCAGGCCACCAACGGCAGCCAGGCAATCGGCAGGTGCGGCCAACTGATGATCGCCACGGTCAGCGCCAACCCCGCGCCTTGGGTCACGCCGAGGATTTCCGGCGAGGCCAGCGGGTTGCGGATCACGCCTTGCACGATCGCACCGGCCAGGCCGAAGGCTGCGCCTGCGAGGATGGCGATCAGGCTGCGCGGCAGGCGGTGGTTCCACACTTCGAAGTCGAGAGCGTCATGGGCCAGCAGGCGATCGAAGACGGTCGCGGGCTTGAGCCACAACGTGCCGGCGCTGAGGCTGACGAAGGTCGCCAGCAGCAACAGGCCGAGCAGCAACCACAGGCGAAAACGTGGGCGGATCATAGGGCGCGCCTGGCAAGAAACAGAAAGAACGGTGCGCCGATCAGCGCAGTGACTACACCGGCCGGGGTTTCCACCGGAAAGGCCACGGCGCGGCTGAGCAGGTCGGCGCCGAGCACGATCACCGCGCCCAGCGCCGCACTCAGCGGGATCAGCCAGCGGTAATCATTGCCGAGAAACTGGCGCAGGATATTCGGCGCAATCAAGCCGACAAAACCAATCGGCCCCACCGCGCAGACACTGGCGCCCACCAGCAACAGGCTGGCAATGAACACTTGCAAGCGCAGGCTGGTGATGCCCACGCCCAACGAGCGGGCGGCGTCTTCGCCAAGGTTGATCAGGTTCAGGCGTGGCGCACACCACAGCGCCCACAGGCCACCGATCAAGGTGCACGGCCACAGCAGTTGCACTTGGGCAGCGCCCACATTGGCGAGGGAGCCGGCCAGCCAGTTCAATACGCTTTGTGCCTGAGCCTCCACCAGAATCACCGTGAGCCGGGTCAAGGCAGCGCACAACGCCGCCACCGCCACGCCGGCCAATACCAAGCGACCTTGGGCCGTGGTCGGCGACCAGGCGCCACCGAGGCTGAACACCGTGACCCAGGCCAACGCGCCACCGATGCAGGTCATCAGCAAGGCGCCACCGGCAAACGGCGGTGCAACCAATCCTGTCGAAAACAACGCCAGCCCCAACGCCGCTCCCGCCGTCACGCCAAATAACGACGGCGAGGCCAGGCGGTTACGGGTGATGCCTTGCATCAGTGCCCCGGCAAGGCCCAGGCAAGCACCCACCAGCGCCGCACACACCGCGCGCGGCACCCGCAATTGGGCAACGATATAAGCCATATTGCCGCCGACAGCACCTTGATGAACCAAGCCATTCCAGGCATCTGTCGCAGTCAGGGTGAACGGTGACCAGCTGTACAACGACAACCAGAACAGCACGGCGCCGAGCAGCACAATGCCCGCCGCCGCGAGACTACGCGCCATGTTTATTGGCTCAGTACGGCGTTGCCGCCCTTGAGAATCGCCAAGGCGTCTTCGGCGATCTGCTCCGAAGCGAGCACGCCACGGTTGCGCGCCCAGCTGTCGCCATCCACTTCGGCCACATGCTTGTTACGCACGGCACCGAGCACTTGCCAGAGTGGCTGCTTGCTCCACGTGTCGACGATGCTCGGGCGACGGTAATGGCCGACCAGCAACCAACCGGGGTCAAGGGCCAGCAGTTGTTCCAGGCTGACGAATTCGGTGGGGGCGGCATTGGCGCGCACCGAAGGCACTTTCAGGCCGATGGCTTGGAGCACGCTCCCGGCGTACGAATCCGGGCCGTGCACCGAAAAGCTGTCTTCGCGGGCGACACCGAACAGCACGCTGGCACCGGCGGGAATCTGTTGGGCAATTTTTGTCAGGTTCGCGCGGTTCTGGGCGATGCGCGCTTCCATCTGCGGGCTTTTGCCCAAGGCCTTACCGATCAGCTCGGCGGACTTGAGGCTGCCCTCATAGTCCTCACCGCGCGAAGGCAGCAACAAGGTTGGCGCGATGCTGGCCAAGTCGCTGTACAGCGCTTGATGGCGATTGAGGTCGGCGACGATCAAGTCCGGCTTGAGCCGGGCGATTTCCTCGATACTCGGCTGCGAACGCAGGCCCACTGACGTCCACTGGCCGATGGCCTGGCGCACACGGGGCAAAACGCGGTTGGCGTCGCCATCATCCGCTGCACCGACGGGGGTCACGTCAACGGCAGCAAGGCTATCGAGAAAGGAGAACTCCAGCACCACCACACGCTTGGGCGCATCGGGCAGATGCACAGCGTGCTGGCCGTCGTTGAGATCGATGGGTGCAGCACTTAACAGGCTTGAAGAGAACGCCAGCAGGCAGGCAGCAAGGATGGGGATGGAGCGCAACAGTTGCATGAAGGGACCTCGGCGTTAAAACACCCCGGCTGGACCGGCTGGGGAAAACGGCGGGTACTATTCCATATCAGCGCGGCGTGATCAAAAAACATTCTCATTTGTGGGAGGGGACTTGCCCCTCCCCCATTTGATCGGCGTCTAGAAGTCGACGGTGGCAGAGAGCAGATAGGTGCGCGGTGTCGACAGGGTCAGCCCCGGCTCGCTGTCATCCGACGCACCCGCCGAGCTCCAATAGCGTTTATCGGCGACGTTCTCCACATTCGCCCGCAGGGTGATGTGCTTGTCGTCGACCTTGAACCCATAGCGGGCACCCACGTCGATACGGTTCCAGGCGTCGATTTCCTTGACGTTGGACTGGTCCAGGTACTGCGAGCTGGAGTGGATGCCACGGCTGGTCAGGGTCAGGCCTTCGAGCATCGGCACGTCCCACTCGGCGCCAACGTTGACGTTGTACTTGGGCGTGGCCGGCGCGCGGTTGCCGTCGTAGGTGCCATTGGTGGTGTCCTTGAGTTTGCTGTCGATGTACATCACGCCGCCGAGCAGGCGCACACCCTTGAGCGGCTCGCCGAACACACTCAGTTCCGCACCGGAGTTTTCGCGCTTGCCGTTAGGCCCGAACAGCCTCGACGTGGCGTTGGTCTCGTAGGCCGGTTGCTTGATGCGGAACACGGCGGCCGTCACGCCGAAGGCACCGGCGTCGTACTTGGCGCCCACTTCCACCTGGCGACTGACAAACGGCGGGAAGATCTCGTCTTCGTTGCGCGACGTGGACGGCGCGATCTTGCCTTGGCTCAAGCCTTCCATGTAGTTGGCGTACAGCGACAGTTTGTCGGTGGCCTTGAACAGCAAGCCACCGGATGGCGAGAGTTTTTCTTCGTCGTAGTTGGTTTTGCCTTTGACCCCATCGCTCCAGTCGTCGACTTTCACCCGCTGCCAGCGCGCGCCAAGGGTCAGCAACAAGCGGTCTTCGAAGAAGCCAAGGGTGTCAGACAGGGCCACGCCGCTGAAACGGTTTTCGGTGTAGACCTTCGCATCCTGGCGCGTGGCCGTAGACGGCGTCGGGGTTTGCACAGGGTTGTAGAGATTGCTCGTGCCTTCTGGATAACGCGCGCCACCGTTAGTGAAGTCCATATAGAAGTCGCTGAGTGCCAGGTTGACCTCATGGCTCACCGGCCCGGTATGGAACCAGTTGCGTACACCCGCCGTGGCCGTTCGCACGTTTTCATCACGGGTGAAATCCCGGGGCTGCACGCGGAAGTCACCGGCCGCATTGCTCACCGACACCGCATGGCGCAGGAACTCGTGATTACTTTTACGCGCGCCTACACCGCCGTAGAGCATCACCGAATCGCTCAGGTCATATTCGGCATTCACCGTGCCGAAGGTGTCCTTGGTGCGGGCCTTGCTCCAGGATTGCGCGTAATTGCGGCGCACATCGTTGGCGCTCGGTACCGGCGCGGCGGCCGCTACCTGCACACGTTCCTGGGGCGCATCGGTATCGCGTTCGGTGCGGCCAATATCGGTGGACAACCGCAGGCGCTCGCCCCGGAAATCCAGGCCCAGCACGGCCATCTCGCGGTCGACACTCTGGTGATCCCATTCGGTGTCGCCGGACTGCTTCACGCCGTTGAAACGCAGGCCGAACTTGTTGTCCTCGCCAAAGCGCCGGCCCACGTCCACCGCCCCACCGGCTTGGCTATCCGAGGCCCAGGTGCCGGTAAACGAGGTGATGTCCTTGTCGGTGGCGCGCTTAGGCACCACGTTGATGCCGCCGCCCACACTGCCACGCGGCGAGATGCCGTTGATCAGTTGGGTCGGGCCTTTGAAGATGTCGACGCGGTCGGCCATTTCCATGTCGATGGTGTAGGTCGGCAATACGCCATAGAGGCCGTTGTACGACACATCACTGTTGAACAGGCTGAAGCCACGAATGGTGAACTGCTCATAACGCCCACCGGCCGGGTTGGTGGCGCGTACCGAGGGGTCGCTGTTGATCAGGTCGCCGAGGGTGCGCGCCTGCTGATTCTTCACCGCATCGGCGGTGTAGGTGGTCATGCTGAACGGTGTTTCCATGAAGTCCCGCGTGCCCAGCAAACCTTGGGAACCACGGCGCGCCACTTGGCCACCGGCGTAAGTATCGCCGTCGTACAGGCCGGTGGTGCCGAGGATAGAGGTCGGCGCCAGTTCCAGGGTGCCGCCGTCCGGCGCTGGCACCAACATGTAGGCCTGCTCGCCCATGGGTTGCAGTTGCAGGCCGGAGCCTTGCAGCAAGCGCGCGAAGCCCTCCTCCACGCCGTACTCGCCGGATAAACCACTGCTGCTGCGCCCGCTGACCAGCGCGGGATCCACTGACAGGTTGACGCCCGACAACCCGGCAAAACGGGTCAACGCTGCGCTCAGGCTGCCGGCCGGCACCTGATAGCTGCGACGCGCCGCGGCGTCTTCGGCAAAGCTTGTAGGCACAAACAATGGGCTGGCGCTGAGGCTCAGCATCAGGCTCAGTTTGAGCAACGGGCGCAAACGCAAGGGTAGGACTGCGGACATTGGAGGAAGCTCTCGATTTTGTTCACTTGCCTGGAATGACAGGCGAGGTGAAAAAAGGGGACAGGCTTCGAGAGTTATTTTTTAGCCAATGGGCACTTCCAGCCCTACCTTGACCCGATCCAGCGCCACCAATGTCTTGAACCACTTCACGTTGGGGTTTTCGGCGAACAGCCGGGCGGCGAGATCCTGGTATTCCTGCATGCTGGCAACGTTCAGCACCAGCACGAAATCCGCTTCGCCGGTGACGTAATAACACTGCTGCACCTGGGGCACGGAGAAGCTGGCCTTGGTCGTCGACAGCGCGTCGATGCTGGTACGTTCGACGGAAACCTCGGCAATGATGGTGATCGGCTTGCCGGCCTTCACCGGATCCACCAGGGCCACATTCGCGATAATCACTCCACCCTCTTCCAAGCGCTTGATGCGGCGTTGCACGGCGGCGGTGGAGAGGTTGACCTTCTCGGCGAGAGTACGCAGGGGCAAGGCGTTGTCGCGCTGCACCAGGGCCAGGATGGACCAGTCGAAGCCGTCCAGGTCAAGCGTGTAAGAAGCGGGTTTGGCCATTCGGTGCGTGCTCGACGGGGTGAGAAATTTTATCGAAAACAGCCTCGATTCAGAGACCAATGACGACCAGGGCCTCAATACTATCCCAACTCCTTCAGCATGCAGAAATGGAGCGTCTCATGGGGTTTTTGATTCACCTGTCGCCGGTGTTTCCGGTGATGTCGAAGGGTTCCGTCGCCCCGCAGCGGCCGGGCATGCTGCGCCTTACCACACCGCGATATGGGAATCCGCACGTGGTTCGGTGCCGCCACACAACACGCCGCTGACCGGGTCACGCAGGATAATCTGCCCGCGCCCGTAATCGGTCAGGTCGCTGTCGGTCTGCACGGTATGACCACGCCGCGCCAGTGCATTGACCAGGCCCCGCGAGGCGCCGTGTTCGATGCCAACCTTCATGTCACCCAGCCATTGCCAGCGCGGCGCATCCAGCGCGGCCTGGGGGTTGAGGCCGAAGTCCACCAGGTTCATCACCATCTGCACATGACCCTGGGGCTGCATATACCCCCCCATCACGCCGAACGGGCCGAGTGCCTGGCCGTCCTGGGTGAGGAAGCCGGGGATGATGGTGTGAAAGGTCTTCTTGCCCGGTGCCAGGTGGTTGGCATGGGCCGGGTCGAGGCTGAATTCCTGCCCACGGTTCTGCAGCGCAATGCCGCTGTCGGGCAACACAACGCCGGAGCCGAAGCCGTGATAGTTGCTCTGGATAAACGAGACCATATTGCCTTCGGCGTCCGCCGTGGCCAGGTACACCGTGCCGCTGGCGTGGGGGTCGCCGGGTTTGGGCGGCTGCGCCTGCTCGCTGATCTGGTCACGGCGGCGGCGGCTGTAGTCGTCGCTGAGCAGGTCGGCCACCGCCACGCGCATGTGCGCGGGGTCGGTGATGTAGTGCAGCCCATCGCTGTAGGCAAGTTTCATCGCCTCCAGTTGGCGATGCCAGGTCTGCTGGCTGTCGCGGTGATCGAAGGTGAAGCCTTCAAGAATTTTCAGCGCCATCAACGCCACCAGGCCCTGGCCGCTGGGCGGAATTTCCCAGACATCCACGCCACGGTAGTTGATATGGATCGGCTCCACCCACTGCGCGCGGTAATCCTTGAGGTCGCTGGCGCGCAGGTAGCCCCCACTGGCGCGCGAGTGGGCGTCAAGGCGCTCGGCCAGCGCGCCGCGATAGAGGCTTTCGCAGCAGGTAGCGGCCAGTTCTTCCAAGGTGCGGGCCTGGGCCGTGTTACGGAAGATCTCACCGGCGCGTGGCGCGCGACCGTCGATCAGGAAGGTATCGAACCACGCGTCCAGCACTTCGTCACGGTGCGGGCTGAATTCGTTCATGGATATCTGCCATTGATGGGCGACCACCGGCGACAGCGCAAAGCCTTCCCGCGCCAAGGAAATCGCCGGTTGCAGCAACTCGGCGAACGGCAACTTGCCGAAGCGTTGCGACAACTCAGCCCACGCCGACGGGCAACCCGGTACCGTGACTGGGGTCCAGCCATACAGGGGCATCTGTTCATGCCCGGCGGCCTTGACCGCCTCAATACTCAAGGCCGCCGGCGCGTGGCCGTTGCCGTTCAGGCCGTGCAACTGGCCCTTGCACCAGACCAGGGCAAACGCATCGCCGCCCAGGCCGCAACCGGTGGGTTCTACCACCGTCAGGGCGGCGGCCGTAGCGATGGCGGCATCGATGGCGTTGCCGCCTTTTTGCATGATTTCGATACCGGCCTGAGCGGCCAGGGGTTGCGACGCGGCGACCATGCCGCGACGGGCAAACACGCTCTGGCGTTGCGACGGATAAGGGTACTCGTGAGCAGAAAATTTCAACATGGCAAACGCTCTTCAAAAAGGGTCATAACACGCGACTGAGAAAGGCCCGGGTACGCGGATGGCTGGGGTGGCTGAAGATCTGTTCCGGCGGCCCCTGCTCGATGAGCTCGCCCTGATCGAGCACCACCACGCGGTCGGCCACTTCACGGGCAAACCCCATTTCATGGGTGACCACCACCATGGTCATGCCCTCCTCCGCCAGTTCCTTCATCACCTGCAAGACTTCGCCGACGGTTTCCGGGTCGAGGGCACTGGTGGGTTCGTCGAACAACATGGCCTGGGGCTTCATCGCCAGCGCGCGGGCAATCGCTACCCTTTGCTGCTGGCCGCCGGAGAGCATTGACGGGTAATGGTTGGCTTTGTCGGCCAGGCCGACCCGCGCCAGCAAGCCGCGCGCCTGTTCCAGCGCCTGGGCACGCGGGGTGCCGAGCACCTGGATCGGCGCCTCGATGATATTTTCCAGCGCAGTCATATGGGGGAACAGGTTGAAGCGTTGGAACACCATGCCGATGTCCCGGCGCTGACGGGCGATGTTGCGCTCCGAATCGCGTACCAGGCTGCCGTCGCTGCGTTCGCGATAGCCCATGGCGCGGCCGTTGACACGAATGCGTCCGCCCTGGATATCTTCGAGCAGGTTGATGCAGCGGATAAAGGTGGTCTTGCCAGAGCCGGAGGCACCGATCAGCACCACCACTTCGCCCCGCCGCACTTGCAGAGAGATGCCCTTGAGAATCTGCAACTCGCCGAACGACTTCTGAACATCCAAAGCCTCAATGATCAGCTCTTCACTTTGGTGCGCCATGGTTAACGTCCCCTCAGCAATTTCAGGGTGCTGCGACCGAACATACGGCTGGCGGCCGGCGGTGGCGAGGAAGGTCGATCGGACTGGCCGAAGCGATTTTCGAGCCAGCGCTGGAAGAAGCCCCACAGGGTGGTCAGCGTCAGGAAATACAGGGCGACCACCAGGTACAGCTCGAACACGCGGAAGGTCGCCGAGGTGATCATCTGCGTGCTAAGCAATAGTTCCTGCACGCCGATCACGCTGACCAGGGTGGTGTTCTTGAGCATGACGTTGAACTCATTGCCCAACGGCGGCACGATCACGCGGAACGCCTGGGGCAGCACGATGCGCCGCATCAGTTTGGCAAAGCCCATACCCAGGGAACGCCCCGCCTCGTATTGGCCCTTGTCCACCGCGCCGATACCGGCGCGGATGATCTCGGCCATGTACGCACCTTCGTTGAGGCCCAGGGCGATGATGGCTGCCTGGATATTGCCGGGAACGATCAGGCCGAACAGCTCGATGTCTTCGAAGCGGAAAATCCCGCCGGCCGCCAGTGCGGTGTACAAAAACACGATCTGCACCAGCAACGGTGTGCCGCGCATCAACCACACGTAAAAGCGCACCGGCAGGTGCAGCAGCGGATTCTTCGACAGGCGCAACAGCGCCGCCGCCAAACCCAATGCACAGCCCAGCAGCATCGCCAATATGCTGATCAGGCAGGTCAGCCACAGCCCGGTGAGGTACACCCCACTGGGCTGGAGCAGGTACTGCCAGAACACATCCCAATTGAAATTCATCGTCGGTGCGCCTCAGTCGAGTGTGTCGCTGCTGACATGCCATTTGTTAAGCAATTGCACGTAGCTGCCGTCGCTGCGCATGTCGCTGATCACCTGCTCTACGGCGGCGGTGAGCTGCGGGTCGTCCTTGCGCATGCCCAGGCCGGTGAGGATGCGGCTGAACGCGGGCACACCTTCCTGGAACAGATCCGGGGCCATTGCGGCGTAGTAGCCGGCGGTTTCCACGGTGGTGCCGTATGCGTCGACCTGGCTGATGCGCAGAGCCTGAAAGGCATCGGTGTCGGTGTTGTAGACCACCAGTTTCATCGGCGGCTTGCCGGCCTTGGTCAGGCTTTCATTCTGGGTATCGAGCAGGGTCTTGATGGTCGAACCGTTGAGCACCGCGACCTTGTGCCCGGACAAGTCATCCAGGGTCTTGATGCCCTTGGGGTTGCCCTTGGGCACCACCACCGACTGGCTGGAATACATGTAGTTGACGATGTCGATCACCTGGCGCCGCTCGGGTTTGTCGAACAGTTGGTCAACGATCATGTCGCACTGCTGGGCGAGCAACGCCGGCACCAGCCCGGAGAACGGAATCACCCGCCATTGCACGTGCTTATCGCCCAGGCGTTTGGCTATTTCCAGCCCCAGATCGACAGTGAGCCCGCGCGGTTGCTGGGTTTCGTCGAAGGACACCAGGGGCGGTGAATCCATCCCCGAGCAGTAGGTGAGTTTGTCGACTTTCTGCAGGCGCTCCGGCACCTGGGGCGCAGCAAAAGCCCATTGGGTACAGAGGCCGAGGGAGACAGCCATCAGCAAGGCACGGCGTTTATGCATGACCAGACACTCCAGTTCGTTAAGTAACGGGGGCAGGACTCAACGTCAACACACGACAGCTTTCTTATTGTTCGGATTGCAGGAATTGGATCAGGGCGGGCACGGTGCCTTCGATGTGTTCGCGCACCACCGCTTCAGCGCGTGCCCCATCACCGGCGCGGATCGCCTCAAGGATCACCGCGTGTTCCTGACGTGCGCTGAGGGGTTTTTCGCCGTGTTGCAACCACAAGCGCATGGGCGCCTCCACCAGCGAGTACAGCGCAGAGATTTGCTTCATCAGGCGCGGGCGACCACTGAGGCTGCACAGGTATTCGTGGAAGGCACGATGACGGCTGACCCACACGGCGCTTTCATCGCGGTAGTCGTCCATCTCGTCGAGCAGTCGCTCCAGCGCGGCGAGTTGCCGCTCACCGATACGGCCCACCGCGACGCGCACCGCCAGGCCTTCGAGGGCGCTGCGCATCTCGAACACTTCGTGCAGTTCATCGATATCCAGGCCGCTGACGATGGCGCCACGGTTGGGACGCAAGGTCACCAGGCCCTGGGCGTCCAGGCGACGGAACGCCTCGCGCACCGGCATGCGGCTCATGCCGATCTCGCTGGCGATATCCTCAGCAATCAGCCGGTCGCCCTTGTGGTAGCGGCCACCGCAGATGGCGTCGAGGAGGAACTTGTAGGCCTCCTCCTCGGCGGTGAGAGGCTGGCGGTCAACGTAAGCGGGGGCGAACTGCATCGGCTGCACCTTTTGAATTTTTGTATCCAATTATCCATAGATGCAAAAATGCAGAATGCGTGCCAATCGTTCAGGGGGTAAGCCAAGTGATTGATTTGGATGAAATAGGTCGCAAGTGCCTGACGGCACGCGCAAAGACGGTGTAGGAATGTGCTACCAAATGGCTCAGAAAATGCCCCGTGCCGGGGCAGTGCGGTCGCCGGTAACAGCCACCTGCCCGTGCAGAATCAGACGGATTCGGCCGAATAGATGATGGTTTGTGCGGTGTCTTGCGCAACGGTCTGACGGGTGAAGTAGGTGTCGCCTTCGTCAGTCAGGATCTCGTAGTCGACGTTGCGGGTGGCGCTGGCGTGCTTGATGATCTTCAGCACGCGCTGGAATTTCACGCTCTGCGTTCCGTTCTGGCTGGGTCCGGTGAGGACGCTGACACTTTGAAACCATCCGGCGTGCTGCTTGTTGCTCAACAGGGCGCCGGTCATTGCTTCAAAACGTTCGAGCCGGGTGAAACCCCATAAAGTCTGCTCCTGCACGGTCGCATCCGGCGTGGCCGCGCCGGTAAACACAAACAGATTGATCGCCGGACTGTCTTCACAAAAGAAGTCATAGGGGACCAGGCCATCGACCATTTTCCTGCAGGGCACAAAGCCTTTTTTATGCACCTGAAACATCGCCACCTCCACTCAATCAATGGTGACCAGTCTAAAGAGGTGCGACGTACAGGGCGGTCAAGCCAATGTAATGTCGTGTAAAGATCGCGCGCTGTGCAGGTTAACCTCTACCGTCAGTCCCCCGGTCGGCTCGTTGCGCGCCACAATGTTGCCGCCATGCATTTGCACTGCCCTGGCCGCAATGGCCAAGCCCAGGCCAAAGCCCACGCTGGCGTCCCCTGCACCGCGCTCAAACGGGTTAAAAATGCTACGCAGCCGGCGGTTTTCGACGCCCGGCCCCTGGTCGGTGATGTGCACGCAGAGGCGGTTCCCATCGCTGCTGATCCGGGCCGACACCTGCACCGTGGTGCCAGGCCGTGTGTAGCGCACAGCGTTGCGGATCACGTTTTCGAAGCAGCGGTACAGCAATTCGCCGCTGACACAGGCAATAAATGGCGGACATGCCCCAAGGTGCACGCGGCAGCCTTTGATGCCGGCTTCGAATTGCGCATTCTCGACAATCATCCCCAGCAACTCGACGATGTCCACGGCGTCACGCTCAATGCTTTCGGGGCGCCCCTGCAGACGAGCCAGGGTGAGCAGCGCCTCGATCAGCGTGTCCATGCGCTCGGATTCGCGCTCGATGCGTTCGAGCATTTCCACGCGCGCCACATCCTGGCGCAACAACCCGATGGCGGCCTGTATGCGCGTGAGGGGTGAACGCAGCTCATGGGAGATATCGTGCAATAAGTGCTGCTGGGCCTCCACCAGCACTTTCAGTTGGTTGGCCATGCGGTCGCAGTCTTCGGCCAGGTCGACGATTTCATCTCGGCGCTTGCCCATGGCGGGCTTGACCCGGGTTTCAAAACGCCCTTGGGCCGCGTCGCTCATGGCCCGCTTAAGATGAGCCAGGGGCCAGGCCAGGTAATACGCCATATAACCGCTGAACAACGCACTCATCAGCGTACCGATAATCAGCGGGATCTGGCGCCAGGGCCTGCCGTGATCGTCGGGGGCATGGGTGGACTTGACCGACAGCGACAGCCCTTCCTTACTGATGATTGATCGCTCATAGACCGGGTTCAGCACCGTTGAACCGGCCACCAGGTGGCCCGCGCTGTCATACACCCCAATGGCCTCGTCCGAGGGATGCTCCCACACGTTAAGCAGTTGGGTGGCCGCTTCGACACCGAATTGCTCCAGCAGTCTTTCTTCGCTGGTAAGAATGGCTTCCACGTGCGGATCACCCGCGCGAAAACTGCCCAATTCAATCACGCCGACCCCCGCCAGGAACGTCAGGCTGGTGGCCAACCAGAAGGCCAGGAACAGCTTCCAGAACAGCAGGCTGGGCTTGGTCATTCGGCAATCAACAGGTAGCCGAGGCCGCGCACACTTTGAATCCACGCCTTGGCATCCGCGCGTGGCCCGAGTTTTTGCCGAATGCTGCTGATGTGCACGTCGATACGCCGGTCGTAGCGGGTCAACGGGCAACCCAAGGCGTTCAACGACAGGTCCTTTTTACTCACCACCTGCCCGGCACTGCGGGCGAGCTCTTCGAGCAGGCTGAACTCGGTGCTGGTCACGCCCAGCTCAACCCCTTTCCATATTGCCTGGCGCTTGCCCGGCCACAACACCAGCGAGCCGGTCTTGATCATCTCCGAGGTCGGCTGGCCGGCTGGCTGCACCCTGCGCATGATGGCGCGCAGGCGAGCGACCAACTCACCGGGTGAGCTGGGCTTGGGTACATAATCATCGGCACCTAGTTCCAGGCCGGTGATGCGGTCGATGTTGTCGCCACGGGCGGTGAGCAAGACCACCGGCACCTGGCTGACGGCGCGAATGCGCCGGAGCACCTCGATCCCCGAGCGCTGGGGCAGCATGACGTCCAGCACCACAATGCTGTAGCGCCCCGACAACGCCTCTGCTTCACCCTCCTCGCCCGTGTGCACGGCGGTCGCAGCAAATCCTTCGCGCTCCAGGTATTGGCTCAGCATTCCAGTGAGTTCCTGGTCATCGTCGACTAACAGTACGGAGATCATCGCGAGCTCGTCAGTGGGTGGTCGCGCATTATTGGCCCTGGCGCGTTTTTGCAGGCCAACCTTTACCTAACTTGACATTCGGTTAACCGCACCAAACGCCGCAAGCTCTTAAGCTGCCTGTTCACCCGTCCGGCTGCGCCGGCGCTGTATTCTGGAAAAGATCTTGATGAATTTTTCGCGCCTGCTCTGCTCGGTTGCGCTGCTGCTCAATACCTCACTGGCGCTCGCCCAGGGTTTCAAAATCTCGGATATCCGAATCAACGGCCTGCAACGGGTCTCTGCTGGCAGTGTGTTTGGCGCATTGCCGCTGAACGTAGGCGATGAAGCGGATGACCGGCGCCTGGTGGACTCGACCCGCGCGCTGTTCAAGACCGGGTTCTTCCAGGACATTCAACTTAGCCGCGAAGGCGACGTGCTGATTATTAATGTAGTTGAGCGGCCTTCGGTTGCCAGTATCGAGTTCGAGGGTAACAAGGCGATATCCACCGACGACCTGATGAAAGGCATGAAGCAGTCCGGCCTGGCTGAGGGCGAGATTTTCCAGCGAGCCACGCTGGAAGGCGTGCGCAACGAATTGCAGCGCCAATATGTTGCCCAGGGCCGCTACTCGGCCTCGGTCGACACTGAGGTCGTGCCCCAACCGCGCAATCGCGTGGGCGTGAAGATCAAGATAAATGAAGGCGAAGTGGCGTCGATCCAGCACATCAATGTGGTGGGCAATACAGCATTCCCGGATGAAGCACTGATCGACCAGTTCACGCTCAAGACCAGCAACTGGCTGTCATTTTTCAAGAACGACGATAAATACGCTCGGGAAAAACTCTCCGGCGACCTCGAACGGCTGCGCTCCTACTACCTGGACCGTGGGTATATCAACATGGATATCGCCTCGACCCAAGTCTCCATGACCCCGGACAAAAAACACGTGTATATCACCGTGAACATCCAGGAAGGTCAGAAATACAGGGTCCGTTCGGTGAAGCTGAGTGGTGAGCTGAAGGTGCCTGAGGATCAGGTCAATTCGCTGCTGCTGGTACAAAAGGGCCAGGTGTTTTCGCGCAAGTTGATGACCACCACTTCGGAGCTGATCACCCGTCGCCTGGGAAACGAGGGCTATACGTTCGCCAACGTCAACGGCGTTCCGCAGGTGCATGAGGAAGATCATACGGTTGACGTTACCTTCAGCGTCGACCCCGGCAAGCGGGCTTACGTCAATCGGATCAACTTCCGTGGCAACACCAAGACAGACGATAAGGTGCTGCGCCGTGAGATGCGCCAGATGGAAGGTGGCTGGGCGTCAACCTACTTAATCGACCAATCCAAAGTGCGCCTTGACCGTCTGGGCTTCTTCAAGGAAGTGAACGTGGAAACGCCGGCGGTGGCCGGTGTGGATGACCAACTGGACGTGAACTACGCCGTGGAAGAACAGGCGTCTGGATCGATTACCGCCAGTGTCGGCTTTGCCCAAAGTTCGGGCCTGATCCTCGGCGGCTCGATCAGCCAGAGCAACTTCCTGGGCACCGGTAATTACGCCAGCCTGGGGCTGACCCGCTCGTCGTACCAGAGCAAATACAACATCGGTTTTACCGACCCCTATTTCACTCCCGACGGCGTGAGCCTGGGCTACAACGCGTTCTACAGCAAGACTGACTACAACGACTACTACGATGATGGCGTTTCCTATTACGCAATCAATAGCTTTGGCCTTGGCACAACCCTGGGCTACCCGATCAACGAAACCTCTCGCCTGAGTTTTGGCCTCACGGCGCAACACGACAGCATTGAACCGGGCACCTACAGCGCAGACGAGATCTACGACTTCGTCGACCGCGAAGGCAAGGAGTTCACCAACTTCAAGGCCAACCTGGGCTGGTCGGAATCGACGCTGAATAAGGGTGTACTGGCCACCCGCGGACACTCACAGAACCTCAACGTGATGGTGACAGTGCCCGGCAGCGACCTGAGCTTCTACAAGATCGACTACTCGGGGCAGACCTTCCTGCCTATCACCAACAGCACGTCGCTTCGCTTCCATACCAAGCTTGGCTACGGCGGCGGCTATGGCTCGACCGATAGCCTGCCCTTCTACGAAACCTACACGGCAGGCGGCGAAGGTAGTGTGCGTGGTTTTGAAAGTGGCACCCTCGGCCCACGCAACACCCCGGCCACCGGCGCCTACTCCAGCGCCGGCCAGGCGTACTACACCGACCGCGACACCGAGGCTTTGGGCGGCAATATCCTGATAACCGGCGGGGCGGAATACCTGTTCCCGGTGCCGTTTATCAAAGACAACAAATCCGTACGGACCTCAGTGTTCTGGGATGTAGGCACGGTGTATTCGGACAAGTGCTACCTCAGCACCACCCAGGGCTGTGGCAGCGTGGATTTGAGCCAGATGGCCAGCTCGGTAGGCGTGGGCGTGACGTGGTACAGCCCTTTGGGGCCGCTGAGTGTGAACTTGGCGTATCCGATTCGAACGCCGGAGAATGCGGATAAGCAGGTGTTCCAGTTTTCCATGGGGCAAACGTTTTGATACCTGCGCGTTAGGCCTGATTGAGCTTCTCCTTCGCCGAGATGGATGCGCCGGATATGGGAAATTTTTCCAGCCCAGCAAAATCACCGCGCCTGCGCTGCTACCCTGGGCTGATTAAACAAAAGGGGCGCGACGACGAATGGACTCATGGAAGGCAGCAACCATCGCAGGCCTGGCGTTATTTGCCACTCAAGCGATGGCAGGAGAGATCAAGAAACCCGGCGACCGCGCCATGTTCTGGACGACATCGGGGCCCACCTTCTTCAGCTCCTTCGCCAGTGATGCGACAAGCCATCCCAGCAAATATTTCGGCGCCGCCAAGGCCGACGCACTGGCGTTTATCGGTTCAGAGGGCGAGATCCGCGGCGCCCAGTTTGAGCAGGCTTCCAGGTACTATCACTCGACCTACAGCCCACCGTTCATGCCTGATATGCAATTAGCACAGGTCATCGCCACAACGTACTGAGCGAAGCTCTCGGTATAGCGCTAAGCGGTGATGGACGAGGTTTGCTGCCGAGTAAGAAATTCATGCATGAAAAAGCCCAAGTGTTTCCACTTGGGCTAAGTCATTGAATTATATGGTCGGTACGGAGTGATTCGAACACTCGTCCCCTAGCACCCCATCTCCTTTTTCATACTTCTTGAAAGCTTCCAAAGTTTCACTCTGGATTTTTCCAAGCGAGTATTTACTTGAGCTCCAGCGGTGTTCTGCTCTAAGTGAGTCCAGTAACGTCCATCAAGAGCCGGCGTTTTTGTGGGGGGAAAAGTAGGGGGAGTCCGTTTCATCGCCAAAATCACCATAAAGGACTCGAGTCGCTGACCGCCAATGATGCCGGCCGGGATCCTCAGGAAGGATGGCAATCCGAGCCGTTCTTTTCATACCAGTCGAATGAGCAGCAAGACCAAGAGCACGTTCAATACGGTAAGCACACTCAGTCCCGCAAGCACACCGCCAGCGCCCCAGGTCTGCAACAGGTATCAAGCAAGAACTCGGTATGCCCAAGCTGAACGTACGGTACAACCTGGTGACATCACAGACGCGTATCCCACTGGTGCAAAACGGCACTGTGGACCTGGAGTGCGGCTCCACAACCAATACCGCCGAGAGAGCTCGGCAGGTCGACTTCTCGGTCGGCATTTTTGAAGCCAGCACCCGCCTGTTGGTCAGGAAGGATTCGGTTTACAAGGACTTTCAAGATCTCAACGGCAAGAACGTAGTGACTACTGCTGGCAGCACTGCCGAGCGGATGCTCAAGGTCATGAATGCCGAGAAAAAGATGAACATGAACGTAATCTCTGCCAAAGACATTGGCGAGTCTTACCAAATGCTCGAGTCCGGCCGCGCCATTGCGTTTATGCAGGACGACGCATTGCTGGCGGGCGAGATGGCCAAGGCGAAGAAACCGGAAGATTGGGTGGTGACTGGCACCCCGCAATCCAACGAAATCTATGGTTGCACAATGCGTCGGGGTGATCCGGATCTCAAAAAAGTCGTGGATGACTCGATCAAGTCACTTTTTGTCTCGGATGAAATCAACGCCATCTACGGTAAATGGTTTACTCAGCCCATCCCTCCCAAAGGCTTGAATCTCAAATTCCCCATGAGCGCAGAGCTCAAAACAATCATCGCCCAACCCAACGACCAACCGGCGCCGGAAAAGGCTCTTTAAGGGCCGTCGCGTCGTTGAGTGCGAAGACGGTCATCGAATGACGGCAGCCGACTGCAAGGCTGCTGCCCGATCGTCTCTATGAGAGTGCATCGAGCTATCAACGACCGAGCTCAGATAGTGCGTTTGCTTTTATGGATATCTCGAAGTGCATGCCACGCCAAGTAGAAGACACCCGTGCGTCCGCAGAACAAGCCGACCGTAAACCCTGATGCGGCACCAGCAAGGGCGAGCATTCCCACAGTGGCCGAGAATTCTGGATGTACGGCAGCTTGATAACCGATGAAGTATTTCACGGCAAAAAAGAGAAGCGAGATACCAAGAACTTTCCATGTCCCAGGAACGATCAGGTGCTTGCCCTCCTCGTCCAAAGTCAGTCCGCGTCGAGGAAATAGTGCAAATGCGACTAAGCCACCTAAAAGCATTCCCGTGACCCAACTGCCCACGGTCAACTCAACGCGGTCCGCGTAGCTGAGAGAAAGGAGTGACCAGACCACCAAAACAACCGGTGTGATGATCAGCGACCGCTGACTTTCACGACTGGTTTTCCTGGCACTCAAACCGTAGTAGCAGACCAAGAGAAATGCGCCGTAAACCCACAGTGGCGTGCCTTCCAGAGCATCGAGCATTGTTCAGCTTCCTTGCCAAAGTTTATTGCCGGATGCTGGCACAGCCTCAGATACGTTGCCACTTATTTGAAATAAGACGAGCCCCCTCAAGAAGCGATATTCCGGCCCCTTCCCCACCTCTAATACGTCAGCACTCCTCCCCCGCGCCCATCGGCAACCAGCGGGAGGCATGAGTGTTGACGAATACAGGTGAACAACCCGCCACCTTGGAGGCGACCATGAACGCAGCATTGAAGATTTGCCAGGAGCGTTTCGACGCTAAGTTGCCTCCAGAGGTCAGCGACGCGAATCCGGAACAGGAGTGGCTTGAACATTCTGCGGAACAGTTGGTGTATGGCATGGACATCAAGTGGAAGCGTCGCCACGGCCAACCGCAGGTGGTGACGTTTGATCGGTAGTGCACTTACCTGCAGGGCATCCTGAATCAGCGCCAGATCGACGGCCTGGACGAGCGTGATTCGTTCGCTCGACTGTTCCTTTCCTCGATCCTTGGCAGTCAGGCGGATTCACGCGGGCACGCTGCGGAACTGATGGGCGAATAGCGTCCCATCGAAGCCGCGGAACGAATCGCCATGGATTTGCTCAGGCCCTACGCCTTTGACGCGGTTGCAGCAGAACGGGAAGAGCTCGAAGACGACGTGGATGGCAACCTATGAGCGCTCACATCCTTATCGACGACGCGCTCGAAATCCTCAAGCACGCTGCAAGCACTCAGGAAGAGGCGGTAATTGTTCAGCGGATGATCACTCAGTTCCTCGTTGATCAGTCGCTAACTCTCAAAGAATTCGACCACTACTGCGCACGCCTCGCCCTACTTGGTGCACCGTAAACCAGATCGGCTGAAACAGAAGCAAGCACAGACAAAGGACCACTGGACGAAGGTTGAGGAGCGGTATTTGACGCGAGCATTCAAGGAGGCCAGGGAGGCGGCGAATTGCTACGCGGGATGGAAGGAAGAGGAAATGCCGGGCTTTCACGAAGTGCGAGCGCTGTCGCTGCACCTGTACAAGAAAGCCGGAAAGGATGGGCAAAAGATCGCTGGCCATGCGAGCGAGGGCATGACCAAAAACTACCAGCGGGACCATGAGGAAATCATCTGGTCAGAGGCGATTCCGGACCTGAATATCAGCGAAATCACTGTGTAGTTTTGCGCCAGTTTTGCGCAGGCACAAAAAAGCCGATCTATCTGATCGGCTCAAGTGTCTGATATTACTCAGGAATAATGGTCGGGACGGAGTGATTCGAACACTCGACCCCTAGCACCCCATGCTAGTGCGCTACCGGACTGCGCTACGCCCCGACTAGGCGTTTTACTGGATTCGCTTCTGAACGAAGCGATCAGGAATATACCGCAAGCTTTTGAAATGTGGAAGTATTTTAAAAGCCTGTATTACTTCTTCAAAACCACCAGCACATCTTCGAGTTCGGAGATCATCTGGCGAATCATTTGCTTGTATTGGGTGGTATCGTCTTTGGCCTCATCACCGGACATGCGCTGGCGAGCGCCGCTGATGGTGAACCCCTGGTCGTACAGCAACGCGCGGATCTGTCGGATCATCAGCACATCCTGGCGCTGATAATACCGACGGTTCCCAGTGCGTTTGACGGGGTTAAGTTGAGGAAACTCCTGCTCCCAGTAGCGCAACACATGCGGTTTTACCGCACAGAGCTCGCTGACTTCACCAATGGTGAAGTAGCGTTTGCCTGGGATGACGGGTAGCTCGTCGTTATGACTTGGTTCCAGCATAAGCCTCAACTCGGGCCTTCAACTTCTGCCCTGGACGAAAGGTGACCACACGGCGAGCCGTGATCGGGATTTCTTCTCCCGTTTTTGGATTGCGGCCAGGCCGCTGGCGTTTGTCACGCAGGTCAAAGTTGCCGAAACCGGACAACTTGACCTGTTCGTTGTCTTCCAGAGCGTGTCTGATTTCTTCAAAAAACAGCTCGACCAATTCCTTGGCCTCGCGCTTGTTCAGACCCAACTCTTCGTACAGACGTTCCGCCATCTCAGCTTTCGTCAAAGCCCCCATACGTCACTTCCTTAACGTGGCGTTCAACCTTTGTTCGAGCGAGGTGAGGATATTTTGTGTCGTGGTATTCACCTCATCGTCATTAAGAGTGCGCGATGGATGCTGCCAGGTCAAGCCAACTGCAAGGCTTTTTCTATGCGGATCAATGCCTTTACCTTGATAGACGTCAAATAGCCTGAGGTCTGTCAGCCATTCCCCTGCATTTTCACGGATAACATCCAAAACGGCAGTGGCGGCAACTTCACGGTCAGCGATCAGTGCCAGGTCGCGGCGCACTTCTGGGAAGCGCGACAGCTCGCTGAATTTAGGCATCTTGCCCGAGGCGACTTCAGCCAGGACCAACTCGAAAACGAATACTGGACGGTCGAGACCGAGGGTTTTCGACAATTCTGGGTGGATAGCACCGACGAAGCCTACCAAGCGACCTTCACGTTCAATACGTGCAGTCTGCCCTGGATGCAGCGCCGGGTGGCTGCCAGGAACGAAGGTGAACGCATCCAATGCACCAGCAAAGCCAAGGACGGCTTCCACGTCAGCCTTGACGTCGAAGAAGTCCACAGCATCGCGGCCCTGCGCCCAGCCCTCGGGCAAGCGACTGCCGCAGACAACACCGGCCAGCATCGGCTCTTGCTTCAAACCGTCCAACTGACCAACGAAACGTAGACCACTTTCAAACATGCGCACGCGGTCTTGCTGGCGGTTCAAGTTGTGGGAAAGGGCCTTCACCAGACCAGGCCATAGAGACGAGCGCATCGCGGCCATGTCGTTGGAGATCGGGTTGGCCAGCAACAGGGGCTGGACACCAGGGTTGAACAGTTCGAACTGTCTCGGATCGATGAAGCTGTAGGTCACCGCTTCCTGGTAACCACGGGCAACCAGCAGACGACGCAACTCTGGCAAGTGCGCACGCGCCTCGGCCTTGGGTTGCGGTGCCAGGCGCGCTTGCGGATAACGAACCGGCAGGCGGTTGTAACCGTACAGACGAGCCAACTCTTCGATTAGATCGACTTCCAGGCTGATATCGAAGCGATGGCTTGGCACTTCAACATGCCACTGCCCTTCCCCGCCCGCAGAGATGTTCAACCCGAGGGCCGACAACAGTTGCTCGATTTCAGTCGGTGCGATGACCAGGCCAAGCATTTGCTCAACGCTCTTGGCGCGCAGGGTGATCGGCGCAACGCACGGCAGATGCTGTTCGCTGACAATCTCAGTGATCGGGCCGGCTTCGCCACCGGTGATTTCCAGCAGCAGGCCAGTGGCGCGCTCCATGGCTTCACGGGCGAGCTTCCAGTCTACGCCACGCTCGTAACGGTGCGACGCATCAGTGTGCAAGCCATAGGAACGGGCCTTGCCAGCGATGGCGATTTGGTCAAAGAATGCGCTTTCAAGGAAGATGTCGCGAGTGGTCGCGGAAACACCGCTGTGCTCGCCACCCATTACGCCGGCGATCGCAAGAGCGCGGGAATGGTCAGCGATCACCAGGGTGTCGGCGCGCAGGCTGACTTCCTGGCCGTCGAGCAGAACCAGCTTCTCGCCTTCTTCAGCCATGCGTACGCGGATGCCGCCATTGATTTCGGCGAGATCGAAGGCGTGCAGCGGCTGGCCCAGTTCAAGCATCACGTAGTTGGTGATGTCGACGGCAGCGTCGATGCTGCGTACGTCGGCGCGGCGCAGGCGCTCAACCATCCACAGCGGAGTTGGCTTGGACAGGTCGACGTTGCGAATTACGCGGCCCAGGTAACGTGGGCAGGCAGCTGGCGCCAGCACCTCAATCGGACGCACTTCATCGTGTACCGCAGGCACGGCGGCAACTACTGGACGGGTAACCGGGGCGTTGTACAGCGCGCCCACTTCACGGGCCAGCCCAGCCAGGGACAGGCAGTCGCCACGGTTTGGGGTCAGGTCGACCTCGATGCTGGCGTCTTCCAGTTCCAGGTAGACACGAATGTCCTGGCCAACAGGCGCATCCGCCGGCAGCTCCATCAAGCCGTCGTTACCTTCGCCTACCTGCAGCTCCGCCTGGGAGCACAGCATACCGTTGGACTCAACGCCGCGCAGCTTAGCCTTCTTGATCTTGAAGTCGCCTGGCAGTTCGGCACCGATCATGGCAAACGGAATCTTCAGACCCGGACGCACGTTTGGCGCTCCGCACACAACCTGGAAAGTTTCCGCCCCGTTGCTGACCTGGCACACACGCAGTTTGTCGGCATCAGGGTGCTGCTCGGTGCTCAGCACTTCGCCCACAACCACGCCACTGAAAACACCGGCGGCCGGCGTTACGCTATCGACCTCAAGACCGGCCATCGACAGACGAGCAACCAGCGCGTCGCGATCTACCTGCGGGCTTACCCAGCCGCGCAGCCATTGTTCACTGAATTTCATCCTGCTCTCCTAAAGATTCGTTACGACTAGCGAAATTGCGCGAGGAACCGCAAGTCGTTGTCGAAGAACAGACGCAAGTCGTTCACGCCGTAACGCAGCATGGCCAGACGCTCAACGCCCATGCCGAAGGCAAAGCCCGAGAACTCTTCCGGATCGATCCCGGACATGCGCAGCACGTTGGGGTGAACCATGCCGCAGCCCATCACTTCCAGCCAACCAGTCTGCTTGCAGACTCGGCAGCCTTTACCGCTGCACATCACGCATTCCATGTCGACTTCAGCGGAAGGCTCGGTGAACGGGAAGAACGATGGACGGAAACGTACCGCCAGCTCTTTCTCGAAGAACACTCGCAGGAACTCTTCGATGGTGCCTTTGAGGTCGGCGAAGTTGATATCGCGATCAACCAGCAGGCCTTCGACCTGATGGAACATCGGCGAGTGGGTGATATCGGAGTCGCTACGATAAACGCGACCTGGGCAGACGATGCGGATCGGCGGTTTGTTCGCTTCCATGGTGCGGACCTGTACCGGTGAGGTATGGGTGCGCAACAGCATGTTCGCGTTGAAATAGAAGGTGTCGTGCATCGACCTGGCCGGGTGATGGCCTGGGATGTTGAGCGCCTCAAAGTTGTGATAGTCGTCTTCGACCTCAGGGCCTTCGGCAATGCCATAGCCTATATGGGTGAAGAACTGCTCGATACGTTCCAGAGTCCGGGTGATCGGATGTAGACCACCCGAGGCCTGGCCACGGCCAGGCAAAGTTACATCAATAGACTCGGCGGCGAGTTTGGCCGCGAGATCGGCCTCCTCCATCGACGCCTTGCGCGCATTGAGAACCTCTGTGACGCGCTCCTTGGCAACGTTAATCAGCGCGCCGACTTGCGGGCGCTCTTCGGCTGGCAAATTCCCCAGGGTCTTCATCACCTGAGTCAATTCACCCTTTTTGCCAAGGTAGTGAACCCGGATTTGCTCCAGGGCATTGATATCTTCAGCGCTTTGCACAGCCTCAAGAGCTTGAGCGACGAGCGCGTCCAGGTTTTCCATGTACAGACTCCAGATACAAAATAGGGGAAGAGCTTGAAGGCTCTTCCCCTATTTATGACGTTTACCACCTTGGGCTACAGGAGCAGCCCAAGGTGACTGTCGGGGGTACTTAAGCCAAGGAGGCTTTAGCTTTCTCGACAATCGCAGCAAACACCGCTTTTTCGTTCACGGCCAGTTCAGCCAGAACCTTACGGTCGATTTCGATGGACGCTTTTTTCAGGCCAGCGATGAAACGGCTGTAGGACAGACCGTTAACACGCGCACCGGCGTTGATACGAGCGATCCACAGAGCGCGGAACTGACGTTTTTTCTGACGACGGTCACGGTAGGCGTATTGGCCTGCCTTGATTACCGCTTGTTTGGCAACACGGAATACGCGTGAACGCGCGCCGTAGTAGCCTTTAGCAAGTTTCAGAATTTTTTTGTGACGCTTACGGGCCATGACGCCACGCTTTACACGAGCCATGAGTTACTTCCTCTATTCTTGATCCAAAATTAACGAAGGCGCAGCATGCGCTCGACTTTTGCCACGTCAGACGGATGCAGCAAGCTGCTACCGCGCAGTTGACGCTTACGCTTGGTCGACATTTTGGTCAGGATGTGGCTCTTGAAAGCGTGCTTATGCTTGATACCGTTAGCAGTTTTCAGAAACCGCTTAGCAGCACCACTTTTAGTCTTCATCTTTGGCATGTTCGGATACTCCGCATTCAGTTGATAAACATAATCAGAAGGCCTGCCGTGCCCTGTTGATTACTTCTTCTTTTTCGGGGCGATGACCATGATCAGTTGGCGTCCTTCCATCTTAGGATGCTGTTCGACCGAACCGTACTCAAGCAAGTCAGCTTCAACCCGCTTGAGGAGTTCCATCCCCAGCTCCTGGTGGGCCATCTCACGGCCGCGGAATCGCAAGGATACCTTGGCCCTGTCCCCATCACTCAGGAAACGTACCAGGTTGCGCAGTTTTACCTGGTAATCCCCTTCCTCCGTCCCTGGACGAAACTTGATTTCTTTTACTTGAATCTGCTTTTGGTTCTTCTTCGCCGCGGCAACCTGCTTCTTCTTTTCGAAGATCGACTTGCCGTAGTCCATCACCCGACAAACAGGTGGGATTGCATCGGCGGAGATTTCCACCAAGTCCAGCTTGGACTCTTCTGCAATACGAAGCGCTTCATCAATCGAGACGATGCCAATCTGCTCGCCGTCAGCGCCAATTAACCGAACCTCGCGTGCCGAGATATTCTCGTTGATCGGGGCTTTCGGTGCAGCTCGTTTATCTTGTCTCATTTCACGCTTAATAATAATTACTCCGAATCTGGGCGACCACGCCGGGAAACCGCTTGCGCGAGGAACTCAGCGAACTGGGCGACGGGCATAGAGCCCAGGTCAGCACCTTCACGAGTACGCACAGCGACAGTCTGCATCTCGACTTCCCGATCTCCAATAACCAAAAGATAGGGGACCTTGAGCAAAGTATGCTCGCGGATTTTAAAGCCGATCTTTTCATTTCTCAAGTCGGACTTGGCACGAAATCCGCTTTCGTTGAGAGTTTTTTCAACTTCAGCGGCAAATTCTGCCTGTTTATCAGTGATATTCATGATCACTGCCTGGGTCGGAGCCAGCCACGCGGGGAATGCACCCTCGTAGTGCTCGATCAGGATCCCGACGAACCGTTCGAACGAGCCGAGGATCGCCCGGTGCAGCATAACCGGGTGCTTACGACTGTTGTCTTCGGAGACGTATTCGGCTCCCAGACGGATCGGCAGGTTAAAATCGAGCTGCAGGGTACCACACTGCCAGACGCGGCCAAGGCAATCTTTCAGCGAGAACTCGATCTTCGGACCGTAAAACGCGCCCTCCCCCGGCTGCAGGTCGTACGCAAGCCCCGCACTATCAAGCGCTGCGGCCAGTGCCGCTTCGGCGCGATCCCACAGCTCGTCGGAACCGACACGCTTTTCCGGACGAGTGGACAGTTTCATCTCGACGTCGGTGAAACCGAAATCGCGATAAACGTCCATGGTCAGCTTGATAAACGCAGCGGATTCAGCCTGCATCTGCTCTTCTGTGCAGAAGATGTGGGCGTCGTCTTGAGTGAAACCGCGCACGCGCATGATGCCGTGCAGCGCACCCGACGGCTCGTTACGGTGGCAAGCACCGAACTCGGCCAGGCGCATCGGCAACTCGCGGTAGCTCTTCAAGCCCTGGTTGAACACCTGCACATGGCATGGGCAGTTCATTGGCTTAATGGCGTAGTCGCGGTTTTCCGACTGGGTGGTGAACATATTGTCGGCGTAGTTGGCCCAGTGCCCGGATTTCTCCCACAGGCTGCGATCAACGACCTGCGGGGTCTTGATCTCCAGGTAACCGTTATCACGCTGCACCTTGCGCATGTACTGCTCAAGCACCTGATACAGGGTCCAGCCGTTCGGATGCCAGAACACCATACCCGGCGCTTCTTCCTGGAGGTGGAACAGATTCAGGCGCTTGCCGATCTTACGGTGATCGCGCTTTTCAGCTTCTTCGATGCGCTGGACATAGGCGGCCAGCTGCTTCTTGTCAGCCCAGGCAGTGCCATAGATACGTTGCAACTGCTCATTCTTAGCGTCGCCGCGCCAGTAGGCGCCGGACAGCTTGGTCAGCTTGAATGACTTGAGGAAGCGTGTGTTCGGCACGTGCGGACCACGGCACATGTCGACGTATTCTTCGTGGTAGTACAGGCCCATGGCCTGCTCGTCCGGCATGTCTTCCACCAAACGCAGCTTGTAGTCCTCACCACGGGAAGTGAACACTTCGATGACTTCGGCGCGCGGGGTGACTTTCTTGATGACGTCGTAATCTTTCTCGATCAGCGCGTGCATGCGCTGCTCAATGGCAGCCATGTCGTCCGGAGTGAAAGGACGTTCGTAGGCGATGTCGTAATAGAAGCCTTCTTCGATAACCGGACCGATTACCATCTTCGCGGTTGGGTACAACTGCTTGACCGCATGGCCAATCAAGTGCGCGCAAGAGTGGCGAATGATCTCCAGCCCCTCTTGATCCTTGGGCGTGATGATTTGCAGACTGGCGTCAGAGGTGATCAGGTCACTGGCATCAACCAGTTTGCCGTCGACCTTGCCGGCCACAGTAGCCTTTGCCAGACCGGCACCAATGGATGCGGCGACCTCGGATACGGATACAGCATGATCGAATGAACGTTGACTGCCATCGGGAAGAGTAATAGTTGGCATGGCGCCTCCTCTCCTAGTGGTGACCCCTACCAAAGGTCACGTGGGTTGGGATGAGCCAGTACAAGATCCAATACCAGGCCGTTCAGTGATGAACGCCTGCCTTACAGCGGCAGGAGCCTTTCGGCCAACCGATAATCGAACCAGAGTGACTGGAGTGAACAAAAAGAACATGGCAAGGCGGCAAATGGCGCGCCCGGGAATAGCCAGGGGAGCGATGCTAGCACAGATGAACGGTCATCGCGCCGGCGCCAGGCCAGGTAACTACTAATTCCAGCCTTTATAGCTGCAAAACGGAACTTGAGCTGTACGCACTACCTCAAACCCACTGAGAATCGCTGTTTGTCCTCGACCCAAAGGAGCATCCCATGATGCGTTTTACTTCTACCCTCGCTCTCGCCGCTACCCTGAGCCTCCTTTCCATCGGCGCGCAGGCTGCTGCGCCCTCCAATTGGCCGGCCGGTGCCCGTGACAGTTTCATCAACGACTGCAGCGCGGCCGCCAGCCAGAACGTTGACGTCAAAACGGCCAAAGCCCACTGCGAATGTGGCGCCGACAAGATCAACGCCGAATTGAGCAGTTCCGAAATCAAGGAATTGATGACCAATCCGAACGCCAGCGCACCACTTAAAAACAAAGCGGTGGCTGCAATTTCATCCTGCAAAGTCGTGAAGAAAAAGTAAGATCGGCGCCAGATCAGACGGCCGCTCTGCTGGAAAAATCGCCCGAAAACTGCCATTTCTCACAAATTACGCAGCTTTTACGGCTTTTTTTAACAGCTGATATTTCGCGCCAAAGCCCCGTAGACCGGGGCTTTCAGCCGACCTAAGCACTAAATGCAACGCTATTGATTGGCAAACAATGCCTTGGGGGGGCTCCCAAGCCGAACATTTCGACTATGATAGCCCGGTGTGCCCAGTTGGCCTGAGCAGCACAGCACTACTGAAAATATATGTTTCTTGGAGATACACCATGTCTAATCGCCAAACCGGCACCGTTAAATGGTTCAACGATGAAAAAGGCTTCGGCTTCATCACTCCTCAAGGTGGCGGTGACGACCTGTTCGTACACTTCAAAGCTATCGAAAGCGACGGTTTCAAAAGCCTGAAAGAAGGCCAAACCGTTTCCTTCGTGGCTGAGAAAGGCCAAAAGGGTATGCAAGCTGCACAGGTTCGCGGCGAGTAATTCTCCGCTGAGCTAAAAAAACCCCGTCCATGTGGCGGGGTTTTTTATGGGCGCTGCAAAAGCAGCGATCAGCCGCAATTGACGCGAGTGATCACCAAGTTGTCGTCAGCGTTTAGGTTCAAGCGGTCGGAGCGGTATTCCAAAGTGATCATATCGTTGGGCTTGAGGATGCGAGCATTCTGCGCACCGGCACGGGCCCGGGCTTGCTCCAGCAACTGAGGCGAAGCTTTCTGGCCGATTGTGAACTCGGCAGCCTTTGACTCACAGCGGCTATGACCTGCATCGGTCACTGCGGCGTCTTTGGCTGGCTCAGAGGTACCCGGGGTGCTGCAACCCGCCAACGCGAGTGCTGCCAACAAAGTACCGAATGATGCGAGCTTCCAAGGCATGAAGCCTCCTATTGAAAAAATGAACAGAGATCGTGCGACAACCGTCTTGCAGATTGGTTTCAAGACGTAAATCGCCGTCGGGCAAGTCTGCCTGACTATCAGCAGGCATTCGCCCGATCAATCGTGACCAGATATGAACATAATCAGTAGACGTCGATGTAGTCAAAAGGTGGCTTGGGCCAGTTTTGCTTCAGCGCGTTGAAAACCTGTGTGACCCAGACCTCGTCGCTGGCAGCGACATTTCCGACGTAACCGGAGCCCTTTGCCCAGGTCTCAAGACGAAACAACAGGCCATCTATGTCAGTGCCCCCGACTACCCCAGATGATAGGTAGGCGATACCGGCCTTGGTCACACGCAGTTGAGTATGTTCGTCATCACTGGCACTGGCGATCAATTGGCGCACGGCGGCCAGGGTGAGATTCTCGGGGTCATTCAAATCGATCTGCACGCGGTATTCCCCGGCAATTAAACAGGAGCACAGTGTCGCACAGCACTTGCTTCATGCCTAAGTAGCAGTGCCAAACGCCGCGCAAAATGCTTAACTGCGCCCGGTAAAACCGCGCCCCAGCGCATTACCCAGTATTTCAGCTCGTGAGACCTCCATGACCACCGTAACGCTCCAAGCCGACATCAAAGCCAAGTGGCCCCAAGGACAAAGCTCCTACAGCCCCGGAAGCCCAGAGGAACTGGCAATCATCGGTATAGACCTGCTGGTCAAGGAACTCGGCACTCAGGCGGCACAAGCCTTCATTGGCCAGGTATTCGAGAAATACCCGGCCGATCACATGGGAGCACACAACCCCGAGCGCGAATAAGAACCGGCCGACGAACGTCGACCGGCAATCGGTTTACTTCAGCCGCGCAAGGCGCTCAGTCAGCAGATCGAAGAAGCCCTGAGCGTCGCCGTTCTCAACCCAGAACGCATTCTTTGGTTGTTTCAGACCGTCGTACCAATCGACGATGGTCTGCCCGAATGTCGGGCCTTCACGGCTGTCCACCACCACATTGACCTCGCGACCACTGAACAGCGAAGGCTTGAGCAGGTACGCAACAACGGTGGCGTCATGTACCGGGCCGCCCGGGATGCCATAGTGCTCCATATCGCCTTTGACGTATTCGTTGAGAATATCGCCGACGACCTTGCTGGCGTTGTTCTTGAGGTCGGCAATCTTTTTCAGACGCGCCTCACTGGTCAGTACCTTGTGGGTCACATCCAGCGGCAGGTAAGTCAGCTTGACGCCACTCTTGAGCACAATCTCTGCAGCAATCGGATCGGCGAACAGGTTGAACTCGGCAACCGGCGTGATATTGCCTCCATTGAAGTGCGCGCCGCCCATCACTACCACTTCTTTGATGCCCTGGGTGATTTCCGGATCCTGAGTCAGTGCCAGCGCCAGGTTGGTCTGCGGACCCAGCATGGCGATAGTGATGCTGTGAGGCTTGGCAGCACGAAGGGTCTTGATCAGGTAATCAACGGCATTGCCTTCGGCCAGGCCCTTTTTAGGCTCATGCACGGTGACGCCGGAAATGCCCTCCTTGCCATGGATGTTTTCGGCATAGATCGGTTTGCGCAGCATCGGCGCTGGTGCACCGGCGTAGACCGGAATGTCCTCACGCCCCGCCCACTCGCGGGCCAGGCGCGCGTTACGCGAGGTCTTGTCCAGGCGCACGTTACCGGCGACGGTGGTCAGCGCACGGATGTTCAATTCGTCCGGGGAAGCCATGGCGAAGAGCAAGGCCACTACATCGTCGGCACCTGGGTCAGTGTCGATGATGAGGTCGATTTTTTCCGCCGCGTGGGCGCTTGCAGCAGTGAGCGCGGACAAAAGCAGGACACTCCGAAACAGATTTCTCAGGATTGGAAGACCACGTTGCATAAAACACTCCTTGTCGTTGGGGAACTCTAGAACGTTACGCCGGACACCAGCGCGATATTGCAGTAAGGCTGGCATTCGCCGGTGCGCACAACCGCGCGCGCCTGGCGACTCAGTTGCTTGAACGCTTCATGACTGAGCAGACGTCGCTCGCCGAGGGCGGCCTGTTCACTCAGCACGTTCAACTGCGCCAGCGCAGGTGGCTGCTTGAGCAGGATTTCTTCCGCCAGCACGTGGCTTTCCACCTGCATCTCACTGAGCACGATACGCAAAGTGCTGATGAAATCAGGAATACCTTTTGTAAGCGCCAGGTCGATCAACTCGACGCCGGGCGGCACCGGCAAACCAGCATCGCCGATCACCAGAATGTCGCCATGGCCCAGGGAAGCGATCAGCCGCGACAGAGCGATATTGAGCAGAGGGGTCTTTTTCATAAAGGTACAAAACCTTGAACGTCATGCAGCGTAGGAATGGAAGGTTGCGCACCCGCACGTGTGACTGACAATGCCGCAGCGACCTGACCAAAACGTATGGCCTCGGCTTCGCTTTTACCGCTGGCAAGGGCCGCCGCAAAACCACCGACAAAGGTATCGCCAGCAGCCGTGGTATCCAACGCCTTGACCTTGGGCGCCACCAAGTGCTCAAAGCCACTGCCATCCGCAAACAATGCACCTTGGGCGCCCAGAGTGATGATGACTTTGCCGGCACCGGCTTTAATCAGTTGCGTGGCAGCCACTTTGGCACTGTCCAGAGAGTCGACTGTCACACCGCTCAATGCGGTGGCCTCGCTTTCGTTGGGAATCAGATAATCGACCGAGGCATACCACTCGGCGGGCAACGGCGCGCTGGCCGGCGCCGGGTTGAGGATCACGGTCTTGCCCAGTTCACGACCGCGCTTGAGCGCATAGGCCACGGTAGCCATCGGCACTTCCAGCTGGCAGATGATCACATCGGCGGCCTGCAGCACCGCATCAGACGCCTGCAGTGACGCGGGCGTCAGCTCGCCGTTGCTGCCGGCAACAATCACAATCGCATTCTGGCTGCTGTCATCCACCACGATCAACGCCACGCCACTGGAACCGTCCACGGTACTGACGGCCTGGCAATCGATACCTTCCACCAGCAATGCGTCACGCAACTCAGTGCCGTAGGCATCGGTGCCGACACAGCCAATCATCGCCACACTCGCACCCAGTCGCGCCGATGCAACGGCCTGGTTGGCACCCTTGCCGCCCGGCACCGTGGAAAAAGTTTGGCCAATCAGGGTCTCACCGGCACGGGGCAGCCGGCTGGCGCGGGTGACCAGATCCATGTTCAAGCTGCCTACTACCACTACTTTTGCTGGCATACATCAGTACTCATCAATTCGGTTCAGCGGTATTGCGCGAACACACCGGCGACGGGCGCCGTCGACTCGCGCAATACGATGCTCGGCGTCACGATGCGTTGATCGATCGGCAGTTGGGGTGTTGCAATTCGTCGCAGTAAAAGCTCGGCGGCCGTCTCGCCCAGTTGCAGGATCGACTGGCCGACCGTGGTCAGGGCCGGGTACACATAGCGGCCCATTTGAATATCATCAAATCCGATCACCGACAGCTCGCCGGGCACGCGGATATTACGCTCAGCTGCAGCACGCAATACGCCGAAGCCGATCATGTCGTTACTGGCAAAAATCGCGCTGGGCGGGTTCTGCGCCAGCAATTGCACGGCAGCAGCATAACCGCCGGTGCTGGTGAAGTCGCTTTCCCGGGTGCGATTGGGCGCAACGTCCACACCGGCCTCGCGGAGCGCGCGCTGGTATCCCGCCAGGCGCATTTGCGCGACACGGGTGTGGGCCGGGCCGCCGATACAGGCGATGTCCCGATGCCCCAGCTCAAGCAAATGCCGGGTCGCCAGGTAGGCGCCCTCTTCATGATCGATGCGCACCAGATCGACATCAATGCCGTCCAGCGCCCGGTCGACAATCACCATGGGCGTGCGCACCGCGCTCAACCCAGCGGCGAGGCCGCTGTCATCACCACCCACCGAGGTCACGATCAAGCCGTCGATGCGCTTTTCCAACAACACCCGCAAATAGCTGCGCTGTTTTTCAGCATTGTCGTCGGAGTTGCAGAGGATCACGCAGTAGCCGTTACGCTCGCAGTAATCCTCGATGCCTCGTGCCAGCTCCGCGAAATACGGGTTGAGGCTGTTGGGTACCAGCAAACCGATGGTGGCCGTGGTCTTGGCCTTGAGCGAGCGCGCGACGGCGCTGGGCACATAGTCGAGCTGCTTGATGGCCGCTTCGACCTTGACCCGTACCGGCTCACTCACTGGGCGCGTCTTGTTCACCACATGGGACACGGTGGTGTAGGAAATCCCTGCAAGCGCCGCCACATCCTTGATCGTTGCCATGGTTCAGCCCCGCCGACTAGCACGTTGGCTGCGGTACGTATCGAGAACCACTGCAATCACGATCACAGCACCGGTGATGATGCGCTTCGTGGGCTCCGTGGCGCCGATCTGTGCCAGGCCAGCGGCCAATACCGAGATAATCAACACGCCAAAGAAGGTACTGATTACCGAACCGCGCCCGCCCATCAGGCTGGTGCCGCCGATCACCACCGCGGCGATCACTTGCAGCTCCAGACCGGAGCCAGCGTTCGGGTCCGCTGCTTCCAAACGCGAGATCTGGAATAACGCCGCGACACCGGCCAGCAGGCCCATGAGACTGAACACCAGAATCTTGTAAGGCTTGGGATTGATACCGGCCAGGCGCACGGCCTCTTCGTTGGTGCCGATACCGATCAGGTAACGACCGAACACGGTGCGGGTCAATACTAGCTGCGCAGCGATGATCACCAGCAAGGCAATGATGAACGACGGCGAGATACCAAACGCAATCGGGTTGGACAGCCAGGCAAACGAATCACCGATGTAGGCGGTGCGCGAACCGGTCATTTGGTACGCAACGCCCCGCGCCATTTCCAACACACCGAGGGACACGATAAACGACGGGATCCGCCAGGCCACGGTGATCGAGCCGGTGATGGTGCCGGCCAACGCGGCGCAGCCCATGCCGAGCAGAGCGGCCGGCAACACGCTCCAGCCCCACCCAAGAATCGCCACGCTGACTGCCGACGCCGCCAGGGCCAGCACCGAGCCCACCGACAAGTCGATACCGCCGATGATCAGGATGAACGTCATGCCCACCGCCAGCACCATCAGGTCCGGGATCTGGTTGGCCAGGGTGCTGAAGGTGTCATAGGACAGGAAGTGGTCACTGAGCACCGAAAACAGCGCAATCATCGCGAGCAAGGCGCCCGCTAGCCCCAGGTAGGTGCCCAGTCCGTAGAAGTTGCCGCCCGCTTTACCGGAGGTAGTTGTGGTTTTCATGGGGTATCCCTAAGCACTGCGTCATTGAGCAGCGCATCACGTTTCTGATAGCCGGCAAAGGCGGCGGCGAGCAATTCGTCCTGGGTCCAGCTGTCACGCTCAAAGGTCTCGATCAGACGCCCGGCAGACAGTACGCCGATGCGGTCGCAGATCAGCATGAGCTCACGCAGGTCGCTCGATACCACCACCAGCGCTTTGCCCTGGCGGGTCAATTCGCCGAGCAAGGCATAAATGTCGAACTTGGCACCCACATCAATTCCGCGGGTGGGTTCGTCGAACAACATCACCGAGCAGTCGCGCTCCAGCCAGCGGCCAATCACCACTTTCTGCTGATTGCCGCCGGACAGTTCCGACACCAGTTGCGCCGGGCTGGAACTGCGGATGCGCATGGCGTCGATCTGGCGCTTGGCCAACGCGGTTTCATCGCGGCTGTTTACCACGCCGCCGCCAGAGATTTCCGGCATGTTGCCCAGGGCAATATTGGCACTGATGGACTGAGTCAGCAGCAGGCCTTCACCCTTGCGATCTTCAGTGATCAGGGCGATACCATGCCCTACTGCATCCACGGGAGAGCGAATGCTCACCACCTTAGCCGGTGAGCCCAGGGCCACGGTGCCGCTGTCGGCCAGATCGGCACCAAAGATCAGACGCAGCAATTCGGTACGGCCAGCGCCGATCAGGCCGGAAATGCCATAGATCTCGCCGGCACGCACTTCAAAGGACACGTCACGGACTTTGTCCGAGCGGCTCAGGCCTTTCACAGTTAGGGCCGGGCCGCCGATGCTGCGCGGCCCCAGGTCGATGTGTTCACCCAGCTCGCGCCCCACCATCAAGGTGACCAATTGCTCACTGTTGTAATTGGCCATCGGTTCGACGCAGACCAGCTTGCCGTCGCGCAATACCGCAATGCGCTGGGCAACACGGGCCAACTCTTCCAGCCGGTGCGAAATGTAAATAATCGCCACGCCCCGGGCCTGAAGGCGGGTGATTTGCTCAAACAGCATCTCGACTTCACGCGCGGTGAGCATGGCCGTGGGTTCGTCGAGGATCAGTACATGGCAGTCGCCAATCAAGTTACGGGCGATCTCAACCATTTGCTGGTGACCGATGCCCAGGCTGCCGACCAGCGTGTCAGGGTCGATGGCGTCCAGGCCAACTTGGGCCATGGCCTCGATCGCGGCTTTGCGCAGTTGCTTGCGGCTGATCCAGCCACAGTGGCTGGGCAGGTTATCCAGGAACAGATTTTCGGCCACGGTCAGCGTCGGCAGCAGGTTGAGTTCCTGCATGACCATGCGCACACCCAACGCTTCAGCCTGGGTACGGCTGGCAGGACAGTAATCCTGACCATTGAATTGCATGTGCCCGGTGGTCGGCGTGACCAGCCCGCCGATGATCTTGGACAGGGTGCTTTTGCCTGCACCATTCTCGCCGGTCAGCGCCAGCACTTCCCCACGGTTGAGCGTGAGGGTGATGTCGGACAGAACCGGTTGGGCATAGGTCTTACCGATACCGCTGACCGAGAGGACAGCGTTCGGGGCGGAAGATGACATAGGAAAATCTCCAGGCGCCCGCTCAGGACGAGCGGGCGCTGTTGGGTGCCGCCAGAATTACTTCTTGAGGACGAGTTCGACCGGGGTTTCGATCACGCCGTCTTTGGCATCGACTTTCTCACCCTTGACCAGCTTAAGGGCGTTCTGGATACCGAATACCGCTTGCTGGGCAGCTGCCTGGTCGGCGGTAGCCAGTACGCGGCCGTCCTGCAACATCGGCTTGATCGCTTCGATATTGTCGTAACCCACGACCATTACCTTGCCCGCCTTGCCTGCCGCACGCACCGCGGAGACAGCGCCCAGGGCCATATTATCGTTACCGGCCAGCAAGGCCTTGAGGTCCGGGTATTCGCTCAGCATGGCCGAGGCGACTTTCTGGCCCTGGTCGATTTCCCAGTTGCCGGATTGAGTGGAAACGATCTTCATACCGGCAGCGTCCATCGCATCTTTGTAGCCGGCGGTGCGCTGCTGGGCGTTGGTGGTAGTCGGTACGCCTTCGATGATGCCGACCTTGTCACCTGCTGCCAGTTGCTTGGCCAGGTAGTCGCCCACGAGCTTGGAGCCCTTGCGGTTGTCGGGGCCAACGAAGGGAATATCGAGATTTTTGCTTTTCAGTACACCGGGGTCCAGGCGGTTGTCGATGTTGACGACCTTGATGCCGGCGTCGGAGGCTTTCTTCAGTACGGTGACCAGTGCCTTGGAGTCAGCAGGCGCGATGACGATGGCGTTAACCTTGGCGAGGATCATTTGGTTGACGATATCGATCTGCGCGCTGGTATCAGTTTCGTTCTTGATGCCGTTGGTGATCATGTCGAAATCGGCGGCATGGTCTTTCTGGTAAGCCTTGGCACCGTCCTGCATGGTGACGAAGAATTCATTGGCGAGAGATTTCATCACCAGGCCGACCTTGGGTTTGGCGGCGGCGTCGTCAGCAAAGGCAGAGGACAGAGGTAAAGCGGCGGATGCGGCAGCAAGCACAGCGACAGCAAGAAGACGTCCAGCGAATGGCAGCTTCATGGGTTCACTCCGATCTTATGATTATTGTAAGCAACGCTTGCACCGAAGAGTCCTTCGGCAGCCATCCCACACGGGTGGCTGATACGATCTTTCAGAGCACTCAGGGAGCACCGTGTCAAACATCTCGCAAACGTTTGCGTTAATCAAACTATGAGAACCTTGTCGAGATTTGTCAACGGTAGAACACAGCCTTTCATCTAAGGCCTCTAGCCTCTGTCCTCCCGTCCAGCGAAAGGACGTTATTAAACATTCCCTCCAACGCTTCGTTCTCTGAAACGACAGACCTCTTCATGCGACTCAGTATTTCCCGATGATCATCTTCGGACAACCGAACGCAATCATGCAGCGTGTTCGGAAAGCCGGACAGACGCATTGCGGGATCTGCCATAAGAACGACAATTATTGTTATAAATCAGCAAGTTAATTTATATCCAAGAACTTAATCAGCCTGGTACAAATCCTGCTCCTACCCAGCACCTCGTGGCATTCAGAACCGCCCGGGCGCTCTAGATGAACCTGCTACAGCACTCATCAAAAACCAGAGAGAAAAACAATGAAATCTGCACTGAAGAACTTTGTTCCGGGCGCGTTAGCCCTTCTGCTGCTGTTCCCTGTTGCCGCTCAGGCAAAGGAAGTTGAATCCAAGACCAAACTGGCCAACGTGGTAATTCTCGCCACCGGTGGCACCATTGCCGGCGCTGGCGCCAGTGCGGCCAACAGCGCTACCTACCAGGCGGCCAAAGTCGGTATCGAGCAATTGATCGCCGGTGTTCCTGAACTTAGCCAGATTGCCAATGTGCGTGGCGAGCAAGTGATGCAAATTGCATCCGAAAGCATCAACAACGAGAACCTGCTGCAACTGGGTCGCCGCGTCGCGGAGCTGGCTGACAACAAAGACGTGGATGGCATCGTGATCACCCACGGTACCGACACCCTGGAAGAGACCGCCTACTTCCTGAACCTGGTGGAAAAAACTGACAAGCCAATCGTGGTAGTTGGTTCCATGCGCCCAGGCACCGCCATGTCGGCCGACGGCATGCTCAACCTCTACAACGCCGTGGCTGTAGCCGGCAGCAAGGACGCGCGCGGTAAAGGGGTGCTGGTGACCATGAACGACGAGATCCAATCGGGTCGCGACGTAAGCAAGATGATCAATATCAAGACCGAAGCCTTCAAGAGCCCATGGGGCCCAATGGGCATGGTGGTTGAAGGCAAATCCTACTGGTTCCGCCTGCCTGCCAAGCGCCACACCATGGATTCGGAATTCGACATCAAGAACATCAAAAGCCTGCCGGACGTCGAAATCGCCTACGGCTACGGCAACGTAAGCGACACAGCCTACAAAGCCCTGGCCCAGGCTGGTGCCAAGGCAATCATCCACGCGGGTACTGGCAATGGCTCGGTATCTTCCAAAGTGGTGCCTGCCCTGGTGGAACTGCGCAAGCAAGGCGTGCAGATCATTCGCTCCTCCCACGTGAATGCCGGCGGCATGGTGTTGCGTAACGCTGAACAGCCTGACGACAAATACGACTGGGTTGCTGCCCTCGACCTGAACCCGCAGAAAGCGCGGATTCTGGCAATGGTTGCCCTGACCAAGACCCAAGACAGCAAAGAGCTTCAACGGATTTTCTGGGAATATTGATTCCTGACTGAACCTTGTATGTGGCGAGGGAGCTTGCTCCCGCTCATGTACGCAGCGCCCGAAAGCTTCTTTTTTGGGCCGCTTCGCGGACCAGCGGGAACAACTTCCCTCGCCACAACAACCTACCTATCCCTCTCCCCCCGCCCTACACCCAACCCCTTAACTCGCCGCCAGACGAATCTCTTAAATTTTAAGCAGTTGCGAAATTGCCCACACTTAAATACTGTATGCACGTACAGCTTATTAAGGAATGCTCCGTGGCAAAGTCATCTTCCGCAGTACCTACCCCGCCCGATGCCTACACACGCCTGGCCATTCGCGTGCAAAAAATCATCAACTCCACCAATGCCCAAAAAGCCAAGGCAGCCCTGATCTTCCGCTTGCCGGAGGAACCAGAGGACGATTGGCAGCGCTTGTTGGAGGAGATTGCAGAGAACGACAACGTCACCCTAGCCTACCGGGATGACGGTGGCGTGCAGATTTTCTGGGTTGTGCCGAAGGAAGATTGATTGAATGAGTACCCGTTTTATTGCTGTGTGTTGCCTGTTTTTTGCCGTTACCGCTCACGCTCAGGCGCCCCGAACCTTCAGTGAAGCCAAAAAAGTTGCCTGGACACTCTACGCCCCGCAATCCACCGAGTTCTATTGCGGCTGCAAGTACAGCGGCAACCGCGTTGACTTGAAAGCCTGCGGATATATCCCACGCAAAAACGCCAACCGCGCCGCACGCATCGAGTGGGAACACATTGTTCCGGCCTGGCAGATCGGACATCAGCGCCAGTGCTGGCAGAATGGCGGGCGCAAGAACTGCACGCGCCATGATGACGTGTTCAAGCGTGCCGAAGCAGACCTGCACAATTTGGTGCCGAGTATCGGCGAGGTCAATGGAGACCGAAGCAACTTCAGCTTTGGCTGGCTGCCGGTGCAACGCGGGCAGTACGGTTCATGCCTGACCCAAGTGGATTTCAAGGCCAAGAAGGTGATGCCGCGACCTTCCGTACGCGGGATGATCGCGCGAACCTACTTCTACATGAGCAAACAATACGGCTTGCGCCTGTCGAAACAGGATCGTCAGTTGTACGAAGCCTGGAACAAAACCTACCCGGTCCAAGCCTGGGAGCGCCAGCGTAACCAGACGGTGGCGTGTGTGATGGGGCGTGGCAATGAGTTTGTCGGCCCGGTCAACCTGAAAGCCTGCGGTTGAAGATGGGCGGCGCTGCCGCCCAATCGGCCCGTTACTGCGCAGGCTGGTGTTCGATGATCTCAGACACCGTGTCAGTTTTCTTGGCACGAGCCATCTTTTCGTTAAGCAAGGTCTGCTTTGCCTCGGCTTCGGCCTTAGTTGCGAACGGCCCCAACAGCACTTCGTCCTTGCCGTCGACCTTCACGATATAAAAATTAAAACCATGTTCCAGCAACCAGGCGGTCAGGTCGGTGATCGCCTGCAGTTTGTGGTCCGGCGGACCTACTCGCAGGTCCCACTCTTGGGCGGCAATCGCGCCGGTTTGTGGCTGGCTTTCGGTCACGGCAGGCTTGGCCTGGGGGGCGTCGACGCGTTTGCCTTCACCGCAACCGGCCAGTGCCAACACCGCAATTGCCATCGCTACTTTACGCACTGCCCTGCTCCTCTAAGGATAAAGAGGCAACTTTATCATTCACTGTCTATTCTGGCCGTCATAAACGTTGGCTTAAACAATGCGAATGATGTATCCCAGACCTGTATGATGCCGCCATGGGAATTAATGTCGCCTCTATGCGTCCTAAAAGAGGCAGTCACAGGGAAGCGCTTAGCAGTAAGCTACACACATCCGACACCTGCCCTGTCTGAAACATGTGTCCTAAAAGCAATCAAGGAGAAGTCCATGCTTATACTCACCCGCAAAGTCGGTGAAAGCATAAACATCGGTGATGACATCACGATCACCATCCTGGGCGTCAGCGGCCAGCAAGTAAGAATCGGCATCAACGCCCCCAAGGATGTTGCCGTGCATCGCGAGGAGATCTACCAGCGCATCCAGGCCGGCCTGACCGCTCCGGATAAAAACCAGACGCCTTGAGGCGCACTCAGTAGCCAGCCCTTTCGTTCATGTAACGGCTGGCGAAAGCCTATTGGACTGTTCTTGGGCTGAATGAGTGATTAGCGTCGTCCAAAGTCCATGCGCCCCAAAGATGAAATTATCCTCGCGTCTGGAACTTGTTCCACTATCCAAAGCCGAATCTCCTGACTGACATACTTCCATCCGTGTGGACTCAGGAGCACGTCGATGAGGCCTATTACCGCGCAGCCATTTTTTTCCAGATCCTGGATGATTGCCCTGCTGATTGGGCTGGCCTTTGTGGGCGTAGAATATGGCCTGCGGCTGGAAGTCGAAGGTTCGGACCCCGCCTATCCTAAGTCCTGGTTTGATTTGGCACTGCTGCTGTGTGCGTACCTGTTCATGTTCTGCCTCAAGCCTATCCAGAAAGCATTGCAGCGTCAGCTGTGCCGGCGGGCCGAAAATAGAACTGGCGGCTGACCAAGCGAACCAAGCCGAGACCGGATGCGGACTCGGCTTTTTTGTGTCAGCCCACTGCGCTCTGCAGGTACAACAAGCCATCAGCGCTGCGATGCACCTGCAACTGTTCATACCCTTCAATCGATGGATGCTCCGTGAGCATGGGCTTGAGGTGCGTCGATGTTACGACCAGCACATCCGCACCCGCCGCCTCCCCCGCACGAATCCCCACCGTCGCATCCTCAAACACCAGACAATCCTGCACCGGCACACCCAAGCGTTGTGCACCCAGCTCATAACAGGCGGGGCTCGGTTTGCCGATGGCCACATCCTCGGCCGTTATCAACACCGCCGGTGGCGCGATACCCGCTGCCTGCAACCGACGCAATGCCAACGCCTTCGGCGCAGAGGTGACCAATGCCCACTGATCACCAGGCACGCTATTGAGAAACTCGACGGCACCGGGAATCGCCACGACGCCTTCTACATCGTTGATTTCAGCGTCGGTAATCCACTGCGCTTCAACTTGCGGGTCGACGCCGGGCAATGCCTGGCGCGTGATAGTGTCAATCGCCCGCGCACCATGAATGGTGGTCAGGAAGGCTGCCACGTCCAGCCCATGGCGTTCAGCCCAATTGCCCCACACACGTTCGGCAGCGGCAATGGAGTTGAGCAGGGTTCCATCCATATCGAACAGGAAGGCGCGGTAAGGGCGGGCTGATACAGCTGAACCTCGGATAGACACTGCGGGGTTTCCTCGTAAGCTGAAACGAATAATCGGCCCGATGCAATCTACGGATCACCTACTGGGTTGTAAACGCTGACGCCCCAACAGCCAGCCAATCATTACGAATTTGTCATCATCCTGTTGGCTGGCTGTTTGAAGTACGGGGTTACCGTGAGCGCACTGGCACGACTCAACTACCCAGTGCAGGCCATGGCCTGCGCCAGTGACAATTGATCGAGCTACACTGGCGCCACGTATTGAATCAAGGCATTTCACATGAACATCCTCGTTGTCGAAGACGAACCCAAGGCCGGTAATTACCTCCTCAACGGCCTGCAGGAACTGGGCTACTCCGTAAGCCTGGCACGGGACGGCGTGGACGGCCTGCACCAAGCACTGGAAACGCCGTTCGACGTGATCGTGCTGGATGTAATGATGCCGAAAATGGACGGTTGGGAAGTACTGCGCCGCCTGCGTAAAGACTCCGACACCCCAGTGCTTTTTCTGACAGCTCGCGACGATATTGCCGATCGCATCAAGGGCCTGGAGCTGGGTGCCGATGATTACCTGATCAAGCCGTTCTCTTTCGCCGAGCTGGTAGCACGCTTACGCACCCTGACCCGTCGCGGCCCGATCAGGGAAGAAGAACACCTGCAAATCGCAGATTTGCACATCGACGTACTGAAACGCCGCGTCACTCGCGCCGGTACACGCATCACCCTGACCAATAAGGAGTTCGCACTGTTGCACCTGTTCGCCACCCATCAGGACCAAGTGCTGTCGCGCTCGCTGATCGCCTCGCGGGTATGGGACATGAACTTCGACAGCGACACCAACGTGGTGGACGTGGCCGTAAGGCGCCTGCGCCTGAAAATCGACGACCCGTTCACGCTCAAGTTGATCCACAGCGTGCGGGGCATTGGCTACCGTTTCGATACCCAACCATGACCCACCGTCGCCATTATTCCCTGACACTGCGCCTGGCCCTGATCTTCGCCCTGCTCGCCTTTGCACTGCTCGCTACCGTCGGCGTGGCGCTGTACCGCGAGTTGGAGCGCGAGCTGATCCGCCGCGACGATGTGCAATTGATTTCCCGCGTGGATCAACTACGCAACCTGCTTAACGACAGCAACACACTGGACTTGATCAAGACCAAGCCGGAACTGTTCCAGAATATGTTGGGCAACCGCGAATCGGTGCTGAGCATCGCCGCACCCGGCCAAAAACCGCTGCTGCTGGTAAACCCCGCCAACATCGATCTGCCAGCAGTCGAGCCGGTCCCCAAAGGCCACATCCTCACGCTGAGCGATGTGCAGCATCTGCCGGGCGTAAATGGCGTGCCCTTTTCCACCTTGGCCGCATCCATAGACTCCGGCGACCTGGGGAGCCTGCAAGTCACCAGCGGGCGCTTGATGACCGAGCGTACCGCCATGCTCGCCAGCTATCGGTTGAGCGTGTACGTCCTGGCGAGCATCGCCGCGATCTTCCTCGCACTGGTGGGCTACCTGTTGGTGCATCGCGGCCTCCTACCGTTACGTCGACTGGCCCGACACGCTCAAGGGATCGGCGTCGGCAACCTGGCCGAACGCATCGACAGCCAGGGAGTACCAAAAGAACTGCTGCCGATGATCGAGTCGTTCAACACCATGCTTGAGCGCCTGGCCAAGGGTTTTGCGCAACTGGGCCAAGTATCCACCGACATGGCCCACGAACTGCGCACGCCGATCAACAACCTGCTGGGGGAAACCCAAGTTGCCCTGCAACAGAACCGCAGCATCGAAAGTTATCAGCAGCTCTTGGCCTCCAATGTCGAAGAGCTTGAGCGCCTGGCGCGAATGCTCGACAACATGCTGTTCTTGGCCCGCACCGACCCGGACAGCGCCCTGCGCCAGCGCCAGGCACTCAGCGCCGCCGATGAAGTGGCCCGCATCGCCGATTACTTTGAAGGTTTGGCAGGCGATGCGGACATCAGCATTCGTGCCGAGGGTGAAGGCGTGATCTGGGCCGAACCGATGCTGCTGCGCAGGGCCCTGGCGAACCTGTGCGCCAACGCCATCAAATACGGCGCACCGGGTTCCGAGTTGTTGATCCAGGCGATTGCGGACGCCGAGGGCATCCACCTGCGAGTCAGCAACCAGGGGGAAACCATCCCTGCCGTGCATTTATCGCGACTGTTTGAGCGGTTCTATCGGGTGGATGAATCAAGGGAACGTTCGGCCCAGTCCAATGGCCTGGGCCTGTCGATTGTGGCGACCATCATGCAGTTGCATCACGGCCGGTACAGCGTCAGCAGCAAGGACGGCGTGACCTGTTTCGAACTGTTTTTCCCTGGCCGCGAGGCGTAAACAATCGCCTCTTGCCGTCACCGGCAAGCCGAAGTGTCATCCCTGGGGCGGCGTCAACTGACCTGACCGCCCACTTCCACCACGTCTACCGGCGTGTTCCACGCCGTAGCTACTGCGACGCGCAACCCATCGACCAAGCTCGACAGCGCCATCAATGGCTGGTTGGGAACGTGAATAAAACCACTGCGAACATCCGTGCCCGCAAGCACGTGCTGCAAACGGTAGAACACCTGATTGCAGACAAACGTGCCCGCCGTCTGGGACACCGCCGCGGCTATCCCCGCCCCACGCACCGCCTTGACCATGGCCTTGATCGGTAGCGTCGAAAAATAGGCCGCCGGGCCATCCACGACAACTGCCGTATCGATGGGCTGATACCCCAGGTTGTCGGGGATACGCGCGTCGTTGATATTGATCGCCACCCGCTCGATGGAAATCTCGCCGCGCCCCGGCGCCAGACCAGTGGCGATAACCATGACCGGACGCAGTTCATTGATCAGTTGCACCAGACACTCGGGGGCGGTGGTGAACGCACAGGGCAGCCGACGCGCAACAATCTGCACATCCTCGGCGAGCTGCACGCCGTCCAATTGGCACGCGGCCTCCCAGGACGGATTAACCGAATCTTGATCAAAGGGCTCAAAGCCCGTCAGCAGTACGGTACGCATACAAGACCTCACATCAACAGGTAGAGCAGCACAATATTGACCACCAGCATCATCAGCGCCGTCGGCAACTGGGCCTTGATCACTGCGTTCTTGTCCGGCAATTCCAGCAACGCCGCCGGCACGATGTTGAAGTTGGCGGCCATTGGCGTCATCAGGGTCCCGCAGTAACCGGAGAACATGCCGATGGCGGCCATCACTGCCGGGTTGCCGCCGTAAATGCCCACTAACACCGGCACACCGACGCCGCCAGTCATCACCGGGAAAGCGGCGAAGCCATTGCCCATGATCACCGTAAACAGTGCCATGCCCAACACATACACCATCACCGCGACCAACTTGAAATCCAGGTTGATGTAAGTGGTGGTGACGTGGGCGACAGCCGTGCCGACGCCCGCTTCATTGAACAGCAGCCCGAGCATCGCCAGCATCTGCGGCAACACCATGGCCCAGCCCAGGGCTTCGGTGAGGCGGCGTGATTCGCGCAAGGCCTGCACCGGCGTATCGCGGGTCAGCCAGCAGGCCAGGCCGAGAGCGATCAGACAGCCGATACCGAGAGACACGAAGGTGGTGTTTTTCGGATCCAGCAACGGTATACCGCCGATCTCGGTGTGCTTGAGCAATACCGAGCCGATTACCGTGGTCAGGGGAATGGCCAGCGCCGGTATAAACAGCTTGTGGCCCAGGCGGCCAGCACTGGCGCGCGAGGCCTTGTCGTGCAGCTCGACATGGGTGCCACGGCCCACGCCGCCGAACCCTGCTATCAATGCCATCACCACCACACCCGCACCGATCACCACCGATGGCAGGCGCTCGCCCACCAGAAACGGTATGGCAAACAACAGCCAGAACAAAGCACTGGACCAGCGCTTGGGATGGGTTCGGTCCAACAGAATCATGCCTGCGGTGATCAGCAGCAGCACACCAGCCAGCCAGTAGAGGTATTGAATGGAAATAATCATTGGGAGGCCCCTGCCGGCGTGGCGACGGGAGCCATCTCACGCGTCAATCGTCGATCAAACCGATGCAAGCGGATCGCGTGGATGATGAAGGCGCAGATCGCCGTCGGGATACCCCACACCGCGATGTGCAGCGGCTCGACATCAATCCCCGAGCCCAGCAGGAACGTGTGCATCAATGCAATGGCGCCAAACGCAACGAAAATGTCTTCGCCAAAAAACAGCCCGACGTTGTCCGTCGCCGCGCACATGGCCAGCACTTTATGCCGCAACTTGTCCGGCAGCTTGCCGTAGCGCTTTTCCGCCGCACCTTCGGCCATCGGTGCCAACAGCGGGCGCACCATCTGCGGGTGCCCGCCCAGGCTGGTCAAGCCCATGGCGGCGGTGGATTCACGCACGAACAGATAGATGATCAGCAGACGCCCGACAGTGGCACGCTCAAACCGTGCAATCCAGTTTTGCGCATGCAAGCGCAAGCCATGGCGCTCCAGCAAGCCGATGACGGCCAGGGGCAACAACAGGATCAATTGCAGGGCACGGGTCTGAAGGAAGCCATCACCCATGGTGGCGAGGATTTTTTCCAGCGGGAAGTGGGCAGCAAGCCCGGTGGCAATAGCCGCAGCGGTGACCACCAACAGCGGATTGAAACGTAAAACAAAGCCAACCACGATCACAAGTACGCCGATCAACGGCCATAAGTTCACAACAGTTTGCATGGCGGAGAGGTCCTTAAGTGCGCGCTGCGGCGCCATTACAGCAGGATGTGAACAAAGGGTTCACAGCAGGAAGTGGCGTGCAGTCGGCTCGGTTTTTTTATTGTTGACCCGTCAGGGCGAGCGTCAGTGGCAGCAACTGTGCTGCCTGAAAGCGGAAGGTGTCCAACAAGAAAAATTGTTGCTGCGAACCAATAAATTTTGTCGGCGACTGGAGTCCACACCGTTAACAACCTGTAGACAGTCCGCGACAGATTCGCGCATCGTGGCGCCGCGTGCTCATGGCGCCTTCATTACAACTTTAAATATGGAACGGCTGAGACCGACGCCAAGCAGCCATCCCTCATCCAACAAGGGGAAATACCGGTGACCTCATCCACAGCCGACACCGGCCTCAGCACGCAAACCCGCCTGATCGCCCTGGTGGTCGCCGTGACTTTTTTTATGGAGAACCTCGACGCCACGGTGATCGCCACCGCGCTGCCAACCATGGCCGCGGCATTCGGCGTGACGCCGGTCGACATGAACATTGGCATCACCGCCTACATTCTTGCCGTGGCGATCTTCATTCCGCTGTCCAGCTGGATCGCCGACCGCTACGGTGCACGCCGGGTATTTGCTGGCGCGATCATTGTTTTCACCCTCGCCTCGCTGCTCTGCGGGCTCAGCCAAAGCCTCGAAATGTTCGTATTTGCCCGCGTCCTGCAAGGCATCGGTGGCGCACTGATGGTGCCGGTCGGGCGTCTAGCGGTGCTGCGCAATACCGATAAAAAAGACTTGGTGAAGATGGTCGCAGTGATTACCTGGCCTGGCTTGGTGGCGCCGATTCTTGGGCCGCTGGCGGGTGGACTGATCGTGACTCATGCATCGTGGCCATGGATCTTCTACGTGAACCTTCCATTGGGCGCCCTGGCCTTGGTCGCGGCACTGTGGCTGGTACCGGAAGGCCGCGAGGCGGATGTGCGCAAGTTCGATACGAAGGTTTTTTTACTGCTGGCAGGCGCCTGCGTGGCCCTCTTGGGCGGGCTGGAATGGCTGGGCAGCCAGGCAGGCGAAATGCTCATCCCGGGCGCAGCGCTGGTTGCGGCAGGTTTACTGCTGACGGTATGGGCCGTGCACCATTGTCGGCACTACAGCGCTCCCCTGTTGCCGCTCGATACACTGTCCATCAACACCTTCCGCGTGAGCATCTACGGCGGCTCACTGTTTCGCCTTGCCATCAGCGCCCTGCCTTTCCTGCTGCCCCTGCTGTTTCAGGTCGCATTTGGCCTGTCGCCAGTGGACGCGGGGCTGTTGGTACTTGCGGTGTTTGCCGGCAACCTGGCGATGAAACCCTTCACCACCGCCATCATGCAACGCTACGGCTTTCGCAGAGTGTTGTTGGTCAATGGGGTAATCGGTGTGGTGTCTATAATGGCGTGCGCGCTGTTCACGGCACAGACGCCGTTTTCGCTGATTGCGGCCGTGTTGTTTGTGGGCGGGCTGTCACGTTCAATGCAGTTCACTTGTTACAACTCGATTGGCTTCGCAGATGTGCCCAAGGCACGCATGAGCGAAGCGTCGGCGTTGTTCAGCCTGTCATTCCAACTGGCCATGGGCATGGGCGTGACAGTGGCTGCGCTGTTGTTGCGCGCATCCATGACCGTGCAAGGCCATGAGGTTCAGGCGCAGCCGGTGGATTTCCGCGTGGCGTTCATCGGGGTGGCGTTGCTGGGGATGTGGGCGCTGGTGGATGTGTATCGATTGCCCAAGGGTGCAGGAGAAAGTGTGCTGAACCGCGGATAAAAACGGCGGTTCAACACACTTTTCTGCGATCAGGCGGTGGTGCTGACCATCGAACCGGACGCGCTGCCCCCCTCATCCGTGACGGCCTGCAATAGCGCCGAAGTTGCCGTCTGCAATGCGGCAGCAGTGCCTGCAATTTGCGTTTGAGCCGCGGCTATAGCGGCAGCCTTGGCGTCTGCGCTCTGGCTACTGGACTGAGCCTTCTGAAGGGCCTGCTGCTGTTCTTGAAGCTGCTGCTGCAACTGCTCGATCTGTTTTTTCAACTCTTTGACCCGATCGGACTCCTGCGAGCTCGATGAGGCCAGGCCGCCGCCCGCGCCGGCCGCACCTTTAGTTTCACCGCTCGCGCCAGCGGAGGAACTGCTGGCGGTACGTGCACTTTCGGTGGTGGCGGTATCCGTCGACGTGACAGTACTTGGAGTGCTTGCTACGGAAACGGTAGTGCTAATGTTAATAAGCATGCCAAATATCCGACGTTCAGAGATTTGAGAATGCATCGGCCTGCCAGGCAATTACTTTAGACAAGCCTTGCACGTTTAGTCGCAGCAGCAAAAAAAAGCCCAACACAATGTTGGGCTTTTACTGGTCACGCCAATGCGATCACTGGCGAGGAATCCGAACAAGGATCTGCTTGCCCTTTTCCTCGATGGTGATGTCGATCTCATTTCCGTTATCGAGCAAGGCGCTCGCACGATAGAGACCACTTTTAATCTCGTCGTCAATCGTCACGGCAACGCACGATGACGTTTGGTAAAACTGCTTATGAATGATGTCGGTGACAATTGGGCATGCCGCTTCTTCGATAGCGGACTGGCCACCGAACATTCCCAGCACGACCGATACAACGAACGCCGCCACCCAACCGTAAAAATAGTGCTTTTCCTGCTTCAAAAGCGCCGCTCGCTTCCAAAGATAAACAGGAACAATCAACGCCCACCAGCTTTGTGGCGCGGCATGACCGGCTGCTTTCAAACGCTTTTCGTCGACAACACACAGGGCTACGTTGAAGATCACAAAAACCCACCAAATACTCATACCGGAAAAGTATTCGATCAACCCACCCGCCAACTGGACGCCCGCCAACGCCCATACAAATCGGTTGTCTATTTCTGTTGCTGCAAGAGGTGGTGGGCCCGAGGGGCGTGGAATGCTTTGGGCCAAGTCAGTGTCTTTCAGAGCGACCCAATCGCCCTCGCCCGGCCATACTTTTGTTTGCGCGCTGATAGTGTTCGAACTCAAGAAACCTTGCATTTGCTCAAACGTAAAAGGTCCCTGTCGCGAACCGCTCAGCGCGTAATACCACTCTACACCCGACATGTTGCTTCTCCCTGTTTTAACATCACCCACCCAAAAAGATGGCACTACGACAGTATCGACACCCCGTCAAAGATCTTGAGATTTCAGCTGTAGAAAGTGAACGCGCAAGGGCTGGCATTGCAAAAAAGGAATCCAAGCCCGAACTGGCTGGATTGGCACGGATGAGGGAATGAAGAAGACTATCTAGTGAGAGGCAGGCAACGAAATGATACTTTTCAAATCGCAGACAAAAAAAAAGGGCCCACCTTTTCGGTGAGCCCTTCTAGACCGCCCAGCAGAGCGGATTTTGTTTGGTAGGCGCGATTGGACTCGAACCAACGACCCCCACCATGTCAAGGTGGTGCTCTAACCAACTGAGCTACGTGCCTGCTGTGAGGCGGCATTCTACGGAATTCCGGAGGGGTGTCAACATCTTTTTTGCAGCTAAGCCTATGAATATGCGAATTTTTTATTTGCGACCAACCTACCTGCATTTTTTGGGTGGCTGGCAGGCAATTTTCAACTCAGGTAGGATCGGCGCACTCGTAAAAAATATAAAACAGAGGTTCCAGGATGGCGAACACCCCCTACCCACAGTCGTATTACGCCGCTTCCGCGAATGCCGTTCCGCCGCGCCCGATGCTGCAGGGTGAAGTCGAAACCGATGTGTGCGTGATTGGTGCCGGCTATACCGGCCTCTCAAGTGCGCTGTTTCTCCTAGAGAACGGCTTTCGCGTGACCGTGCTGGAAGCTGCCAAGGTGGGCTTTGGCGCGTCAGGCCGCAATGGCGGGCAGATCGTCAACAGCTACAGCCGCGACATCGATGTGATCGAGCGCAGCGTAGGTCCTCAGCAAGCTCAGTTGCTGGGGCAGATGGCGTTCGAGGGCGGCAGGATCATTCGCGAGCGGGTAGCCAAGTACCAGATCCAGTGCGACTTGAAGGACGGCGGCGTGTTCGCCGCACTCAACAGCAAGCACATGGGCCACTTGGAATCGCAGAAGCGCCTGTGGGAGCGCTACGGCCATACTCAGCTGGAGTTGCTGGACGAGCGTCGCATCCGTGAGGTGGTGGCCTGTGACAACTACGTAGGCGGCCTGTTGGACATGAGCGGGGGCCACATCCATCCGCTCAACCTGGCACTCGGCGAAGCCGCGGCCGTAGAATCCCTGGGCGGCACGATCTACGAGCAATCGGCGGCAGTGCGTATCGAGCGTGGCGCCAATCCGGTCGTGCACACAGCCCAGGGCAAGGTCAGGGCCAAGTTCATCATCGTCGCGGGTAATGCCTATCTGGGCAACCTGGTACCGGAGCTTGCAGCCAAGTCGATGCCCTGCGGTACGCAAGTGATCACCACTGCACCGCTTGGGGATGAATTGGCCAAGACCCTTCTGCCGCAGGATTACTGCGTAGAGGACTGCAATTACCTCCTCGACTACTACCGCCTCACCAGTGACAAACGCCTGATCTTCGGCGGCGGCGTGGTATATGGCGCGCGCGACCCGGCGAATATCGAAGCGATCATCCGCCCGAAGATGCTTAAGGCCTTCCCGCAACTCAAGGATGTGAAGATCGACTACGCCTGGACCGGCAACTTCCTCCTAACCCTGTCGCGCTTGCCGCAGGTGGGGCGCCTTGGCGACAACATCTACTACTCACAGGGCTGCAGCGGCCATGGCGTGACGTACACCCACTTGGCGGGCAAGGTACTGGCGGAGGCATTGAGAGGCCAGGCAGAGCGTTTTGATGCGTTTGCCGACCTGCCGCATTACCCGTTTCCGGGCGGGCAACTGTTGCGCACGCCGTTTGCGGCGCTGGGGGCGTGGTACTACGGCTTGCGCGACAAGCTGGGATTCTAACAATGCCGCAGGAGCCGGCTCGCCGGCTCTAGCAACACACCACCAAATCGCAGACACAAAAAACCCCGGTCTTTCGACCAGGGTCTTTGCTATCGGGTCAAAGTAGCCAAAGGCTTACTTTGTGCTTCAAGGCGTTCAGTGGGCCTTGAGGCAGATATGGCGCAGCGGACGGGACTCGAACCCGCGACCCCCGGCGTGACAGGCCGGTATTCTAACCGACTGAACTACCGCTGCGTATCGCTTGATCAGTTGAGCAAAACACCTCAACCGTCTTTAAACATCTGATCAATCAGCCTTGGCTGTTCAATCTCAAGCCTGACAAGTCAGATCTGGAAAATATGGCGCAGCGGACGGGACTCGAACCCGCGACCCCCGGCGTGACAGGCCGGTATTCTAACCGACTGAACTACCGCTGCGCGTCGGTGCAACTTTTAACGTTGCGTTTTACCCGAAGGTAAAACTCTCAAGAAGTGGTGGGTGATGACGGGATCGAACCGCCGACCCTCTGCTTGTAAGGCAGATGCTCTCCCAGCTGAGCTAATCACCCTTTGCTTCGTTGAGGCCGCGAAATTTACGCAGGTAGCGGACCTAAGTCAATAGCCTGCTTGAAGTTTTTCTGAAAAAGACAAAATTGCTTCAAGACCCCACTACTCGCTGTAGATCATCTTCTTGCTCATACCACCATCCACCACGAACTCCTGGCCAGTGACAAACCCGGCCTGGCGCGACAGCAGCCACGCCACCATTGCCGCCACATCCTCCACTACCCCCACCCTGCCCGCCGGATGCTGGGCATGATCGGCGTCAGTCAACGGCTCGGCACGCCGCGCAGCGGGGTCACGGGCATCGATCCAGCCAGGGCTGACCGCATTCACCCGCACTTCCGGCCCAAGACTCATCGCCAAGGCATGAGTCAGGGCCAGCAGGCCGCCCTTGCTCGCCGCGTAAGCCTCGGTATCAGGTTCCGATTGACGGGCCCGAGTCGACGCCAGGTTGACGATGGACCCGCCGTGAGCACGCAGGTAAGGCGCACAGTGCTTGGCCAGCAACATCGGCCCGCTCAGGTTCACCGCCAGCACGCGGTTCCAGTAAGCCAGGTCCAGGCTTTCCAGGGTGATATTGCGCGGGTCGGCCACCGCCGCGTTACACACCAACGCGTCCAGGCGGCCGAATTGCCCGAGCACTTCAGCAACCCCTTGGGCAACCTGCTTCTCGTCGGCCACGTCCATGGTGATAAACCAAGCGTTCTCGCCCAGCACCTTAGACACCTTGGAGCCGCGCTCGCGATCCAGGTCGGTCAATACCACTTGCCAGCCTTCGCTGATCAGCCACGCGGCAATCCCGAGGCCAATACCTCGCGCCGCGCCAGTCACCAGTGCGACGCGCCCATTACTGGCCGCTGCAGCCTCCATGGACCATTCGATCACAAGGCAGCCAGCCCGCGGGCCAGGTCTGCCTGCAAGTCGGCCACGTCTTCCAGGCCTACCGCGATGCGGATCAGGCTGTCCCGAATGCCGGCCGCTTCACGCTCCTGCGGCGCCAGGCGCCCGTGGGAGGTGGTGCTCGGATGGGTAATGGTGGTTTTGCTATCTCCCAGGTTGGCCGTGATGGAGATCAGACGCGTCGCGTCGATAAAGCGCCAGGCGCCCTCTTTGCCACCCTTCACCTCAAAGCTCACCACGGCACCGAAACCACGCTGCTGGCGCTGGGCCAACTCGTGTTGCGGATGGCTCTTGAGGCCGGCGTAGTGCACTTTCTCGATACCGTCCTGCTGCTCCAGCCACTCGGCCAGAGCCTGAGCGTTGGCGCAATGAGCTTTCATGCGCAGGCTGAGGGTTTCCAGGCCTTTGAGGAAGATCCATGCGTTGAACGGGCTCAGGGTTGGGCCGGCAGTACGCAAGAAACCCACCACTTCCTTCATCTGCTCGCCGCGACCGGCGACCACGCCACCCATGCAACGACCCTGGCCGTCGATGAACTTGGTAGCCGAGTGCACGACGATGTCCGCGCCCAGCTTGAGCGGCTGCTGCAAGGCCGGCGTGCAGAAGCAGTTGTCGACTATCAGCATCGCGCCCTTGGCGTGAGCCACTTCGGACAGCGCGGCGATATCCACCAGCTCGGCCAGCGGATTGGACGGGGACTCGACGAACAGCAACTTGGTGTTGGCCTTGATTGCAGCGTCCCAGCCGGACAAATCTGCCAGGGGCACATAGTCCACTTCGATACCGAAGCGCTTGAAGTACTTCTCGAACAGGCTGATGGTCGAACCAAACACACTGCGCGACACCAACACGTGGTCACCAGCGCTGCACAGACTCATCACCACCGACAGGATGGCCGCCATGCCGGTGGCCGTGGCCACCGCTTGCTCAGCGCCTTCCAGGGCCGCAATGCGCTCTTCGAACGCGCGCACGGTAGGATTGGTGTAGCGCGAATACACATTGCCTGGCACTTCGCCCGCAAACCGCGCAGCCGCATCGGCGGCAGTGCGGAACACGTAGCTGGAGGTGAAGAACATCGGATCACCGTGTTCGCCCTCTGGCGTACGGTGCTGGCCAGCGCGCACAGCCAGGGTATCGAAAGCTACGCCATCGAGGTCGCTGTCCAAGCGACCGGCATCCCATTCCTGACTCATGCTGCGACTCCTTACTCAATTCTTTATTTAAGATACAAAACCGGCCCCTCAGGGCCGGTGTTTACTCAGTTGTTGTACAGATCGATGATCGCGCTCACCGCCTGGGTCTTGATCTTCGACGAGTCGTTACGCGCCTGTTCGATCTTGTTCAGGTAAGCCTCGTCGACGTCACCGGTCACGTACTTGCCGTCGAACACAGCGCAATCGAACTGGTCGATCTTGATCTTGCCACCGCCGACAGCCTCGATCAGGTCCGGCAGATCCTGGTAGATCAGCCAATCGGCGCCGATCAGGTCGGCCACGTCCTGGGTCGTGCGGTTGTGTGCGATCAATTCGTGAGCGCTCGGCATGTCGATACCGTACACGTTCGGATAACGCACGGCAGGCGCTGCGGAACAGAAATACACGTTCTTAGCACCGGCTTCGCGGGCCATCTGGATGATCTGCTTGCAGGTGGTGCCGCGCACGATGGAGTCATCCACCAGCATCACGTTCTTGCCGCGAAATTCCAGCTCGATGGCGTTGAGCTTCTGGCGTACCGACTTCTTGCGCGCTGCCTGGCCCGGCATGATGAAGGTACGGCCGATGTAGCGGTTCTTCACGAAGCCTTCGCGGAACTTGACGCCCAAATGGTTCGCCAACTCCAGCGCCGCAGTACGACTGGTATCCGGGATCGGGATCACAACGTCGATGTCGTGTTCAGGACGCTCACGCAGGATCTTGTCGGCCAGTTTCTCGCCCATGCGCAGGCGTGCCTTGTATACCGAAACGCCGTCGATGATCGAATCCGGACGCGCCAGGTAGACGTGCTCGAAGATGCACGGGGTGAGTTTCGGCGCTACGGCGCACTGACGGGTGTGCAACTTGCCGTCTTCGGTGATGTACACCGCTTCGCCCGGCGCGAGGTCGCGGATCAGGGTGAAGCCCAGCACGTCGAGGGACACGCTTTCGGACGCGATCATGTACTCGACGCCTTCGTCGGTATGACGCTGGCCGAACACGATCGGGCGGATGCCGTGCGGGTCGCGGAAGCCGACGATGCCGTAGCCGGTAATCATCGCCACGACGGCATAACCGCCGACGCAGCGGTTATGCACGTCGATCACGGCGGCGAACACGTCTTCTTCGGTGGGCTGCAGCTTGCCGCGCTGGGCCAGCTCGTGGGCAAACACGTTGAGCAGCACTTCCGAATCGGAGCTGGTGTTGACGTGGCGCAGGTCAGACTCGTAAATCTCTTTGGCCAGTTGCTCAACGTTGGTCAGGTTACCGTTGTGCGCCAGGGTGATGCCATAAGGCGAGTTGACGTAAAACGGTTGAGCCTCAGCCGAGGTCGAGCTACCAGCAGTCGGGTAACGCACATGGCCAATGCCCATGTGTCCGACCAGGCGCTGCATGTGACGCTGATGAAACACGTCACGTACCAGCCCATTATCCTTGCGCAGGAATAACCGGCCGTCGTGGCTGGTCACAATACCGGCAGCATCCTGGCCGCGGTGCTGGAGGACGGTTAGCGCGTCATACAGCGCCTGATTGACGTTCGACTTACCGACGATACCGACGATGCCACACATGCGACGCAACCCCTACTTAATGAATCTTGACTGAACACAGCTTACTGAGGCGTTTTGGCCGGTAAGAGGTGTTCCTTGAACGGAAGATCAGCGGGTACGCTGATCCCGCTGGCCAGCCACTGACTGCTCCACCCCAAGATGAGGTTCTTGGACCAATCTGCAACTAATAGAAATTTTGGCACGAGTACCGACTCCTGCCACCACGAATCCTGCTGTACCGGCCCCAGGCTCAACAGCCCGACCGCCACGACCACCAGCAACGCGCCACGCGCGGCGCCAAAGGCCATGCCGAGAAATCGATCGGTCCCGGAGAGACCGGTGACACGTATCAATTCGCCAATAAGATAGTTGACCATTGCTCCCACCAGCAGCGTGGCGATGAACATGATGGCGCAGCCCGCGATGACGCGAGCCGAGGGTGTCTCTATGTATCCGGCCAGATAGACCGACAGTGAACCACCGAACATCCAGGCTACGACTCCTGCGATGATCCAGGTCAGCAACGACAGTGCTTCTTTTACGAAGCCGCGGCTTAGACTGATCAAAGCGGAGATGGCGACGATTGCAACAATCGCCCAATCAACCCAGGTAAATGGCACGTTTGAGCCTACGGACAGATAAGGCGGCGCATTTTAGCAGAGCGCCGGGCTATCGGTAAGCTGTGATTGCAGCTGCTTTGCAAATCAATAGTTTGTGGCGAGCCAGCACCATTTCAACCCATTGAAAAACCAATGTGGGAGAGGGCTTGCTCGCGATGGCGGCGGATCAGTCAATTCATCCGTTGACTGTCACAACGCCATCGAGAGCAAGCCCCCTCCCACATTTGATCGCATTCCAAGCCAAAATCGATACGAACTCAGCCGCGCTCAGGTTGGAAACGCGTAACGAACCCCTTCAGGTTTTGCTGGCGATCCAGCAAGTCACGCAGGCGGTCGGCCTCGGCACGCTCGATCAGCGGCCCGATAAACACGCGATTCTTGCCATCGGCACTGCGGATATAGGCGTTGTAACCCTGGCTGCGCAGCTTCTTCTGCAAGGCATCGGCACCTTCGCGATTGCCCAGGCTAGCCACCTGGATCGACCAACTGATCGGCAAACCGTTAGGATCGATACGGCTCTGACCCACGTCCGGCTTGCCCGGCGCGGCAGGTTGCGGCGCTACCGGCTTGGGCGCAGGCACCGGTGCGGCAGGCTTGGCGGCTACGACTGGAGCCGGAGCGGGCTTGACCACCGGCACGCTCGGCTGCACCGGCGTAGAGGGCGCCGCCATTTCCTCATCGGTCGGCACAGGCTCTTCCTCAGGCAAGGCCTGGGGCTCAGGGACCACAACCGGCTCAACCTGCACCTGCGGCAATGACGGTGCCTCGGGCGCAGCCGGGGCCTCGACGACCACTTGGCGCTGTTCGTCCTGACGGGAAAACAGCATCGGCAGGAAAATCACCGCCAATGCCACCAATACCAGGGCGCCGACCATTCGCTGCTTGTATGCGCTATCCAGTAATGCCATGTGCAGCTTCCTCCGTGGAGCGCCGGGCCAACCACTCAAGCGCCTCGGCAACACAATAAAATGATCCGAACAACAGAATCTCGTCCTCGGCCGTCGCTAACGCGCACTGCGCCTCAAGGGCAGCGGTCACGCTTGCATACGACGTCACGGGCGCACCAAGGTTCTGCAACGCAACTTTAAGCTCTGCGGACGGACGGCTGCGCGGTGTATCCAGCGGCGCCACCGCCCACGCCTGAACACTGCCCTGCAACGGTGCAATCACGCCGTCCAGATCCTTATCGGCAAGCAACCCAAAGACGGCCAGACGACGCCCCACCGGCGGCGTAAGCGCCAGGCGCTGCGCCAGGTACTCGGCCGCATGAGGGTTATGACCTACATCCAGCAACAAGTTGAGGCGTTTGCCCTGCCACTCGAATGCGCGACGATCCAAGCGGCCCACCATTCGGGCTGCCAGCAAAGTCGCAGCAATCTGCTCGGCATGCCAAGGCAGATCCAGCAGCAGATAGGCTTGCAAGGCGAGCGCGGCGTTTTCCATCGGCAGGTTCAGCAGCGGCAGATCGCGCAGCTCTACAACTTGGCCACGGGCATCCCGCCCTTGCCACTGCCAGTGCTGCGCGCCGATTTCAAGATTAAATTCGCGACCACGCAGGTAGAACGGGCAATCCAGCTCGCGCACCTTGTCCAGCAAGGGCTGCGGCGGATCCAGATCACCACACAGCGCGGGCTTGCCTTGGCGGAAAATTCCGGCCTTTTCGTAAGACACCGACTCGCGGGTATCCCCTAGGTAGTCAGCATGGTCAACACCAATACTGGTCACCAGCGCCAGGTCGGCATCCACCACGTTGACTGTGTCCAGACGCCCACCCAGACCGACTTCCAGAACCACCACATCCAACTGCGCACGCTCGAACAACCAGAACGCCGCGAGGGTGCCCATCTCGAAGTAAGTCAGGGAAGTCTCGCCCCGGCCGGCATCCAGTGCGGCGAAGGCTTCGCAGAGTTGCTCGTCAGTGGCCTCAAGGCCATTGAGTTGCACCCGCTCGTTGTAGCGCAGCAGGTGCGGTGAGCTGTACACGCCTACCTTCAGCCCTTGGGCTTGCAGCAGCGCGGCGACAAAGGCGCAGGTAGAGCCTTTGCCGTTGGTGCCGGTCACCGTGATCACACGCGGTGCCGGACGGCCCAACCCGAGGCGGGCCGCTACCTGTTGCGAGCGCTCCAGGCCCATGTCGATGGCGGACGGATGCAACTGCTCAAGGTAGGCGAGCCACTCGCCCAGGGTACGTTGGGTCATAGGTTCGCAGGCACTGGCGGTACGACGATAGGCTCGACTTTAGGCGCGACGTACACAGGTGTCGGCAGGCCCATCATTTGCGCCAACAGGTTACCCAGACGTGGACGCAGTTCACCACGCGGGATGATCAAGTCGATTGCGCCGTGCTCCAGCAAAAACTCGCTGCGCTGGAAACCTTCCGGCAATTTCTCGCGAACGGTCTGCTCGATCACGCGCGGGCCGGCAAAGCCGATCAGGGCTTTTGGCTCGCCGACGATCACATCGCCCAGCATCGCCAGGCTGGCAGAAACACCACCGTAGACCGGGTCGGTCAGCACGGAGATGAACGGAATACCTTCTTCGCGCAGACGCGCCAGCACCGCTGAGGTCTTGGCCATTTGCATCAGGGAGATCAGGGCTTCCTGCATACGCGCACCACCGGAGGCGGCGAAGCAGATCATCGGGCAACGGTTTTCCAGGGCGTAGTTGGCGGCGCGCACGAAGCGCTCGCCGACGATCGCACCCATGGAGCCACCCATGAAGGAGAACTCGAACGCCGAGACCACCACCGGCATACCCAGCAGCTTGCCGCTGACCGAAATCAGCGCGTCCTTCTCACCGGTCTGCTTTTGTGCAGCGGTCAGGCGGTCCTTGTACTTCTTGCCGTCGCGAAACTTAAGGCGATCCACTGGCTCCAGGTCAGCACCCAGCTCGTTACGGCCGTCAGCGTCCAGGAAGATGTCGATGCGGGCGCGGGCGCCGATACGCATGTGGTGGTTGCACTTTGGGCAAACGTCCAGGGTCTTTTCCAGCTCCGGACGGTACAGCACCGCGTCGCAGGAAGGGCACTTGTGCCACAGACCTTCAGGAACCGAGCTTTTTTTCACCTCGGAACGCATGATCGAAGGGATCAGTTTGTCTACTAACCAGTTGCTCATGCTTTCTTTCTCCAGTACCGGTGGCTTGAACACAGCCCCGCGTATGCCCTTGAGCTAAATTCATATGTGGCGATGACGCCGGCTGGACGGGGTCAGACGTTCGACCTGCCATTTCCAGCCTGCATCCTCAGCCTTCCAGACAACCTGCCAGCGCAGAGTTGCCACTTCATTTCCGGGCCATCCTCAGACGGCACCGGGCTGTTTTACACAGTGGTAGTTATGGACGGCGGCAGACTGCCAGCCGTCACATCCCGCGCACAGCCTGCATAAATGCGCGAATCTTGTCGTGATCCTTGAGACCCTTGCCCTGCTCCACGCCACCGCTGACATCCACGGCGTAAGGGCGAACCTGCTCAATGGCTGCCGCAACGTTCGCGGGATTGAGCCCACCTGCCAGGATGATCGGCTTGCTTAAACCCTCAGGAATCAGCGACCAATCGAACGCTTCGCCAGTGCCGCCGGGCACGCCTTCGACATACGTATCCAGCAAAATCCCGCGGGCGCCACCGTAGGCGGCACACGCGCTGGCGATATCGTCCCCAGACTTCACGCGCAGCGCCTTGATATACGGACGCTGATAGCTTTCACATTCGTCCGGGGTTTCGTCGCCATGAAACTGCAACATGTCCAGTTGCACGGCATCCAGGGTTTCATTGAGTTCACAACGACTAGCATTGACGAACAAACCCACGGTAGTCACGAACGGTGGCAATGCGGCAATAATCGCCCGCGCCTGCAACACATTCACCGCCCGCGGGCTCCTGGCATAAAACACGAAACCAATGGCGTCCGCCCCCGCCTCGACTGCCGCCAGCGCATCTTCTATGCGGGTAATCCCGCAAATCTTGCTGCGAACGACGGGCATATCGTAGAAACCTCAGGGTTGGACCGAGAAAGTCCCGGATGGTAACAAAAGCTTTTCCGGGCGTCAGCCGCCAAGTTCGCTGAATCCGGTAAGGAAGTGCGGCCCGATAAATCGCTGGGGCAGTTCGAACTCGTCGCGGTACTCCACATCCACCAGATATAGGCCAAATGGATGCGCAGTTACCCCGCCGGTACGGCGAACCCTGCTCTCCAGCACTTCCCTGGCCCATTCGACCGGGCGTTCGCCGGTACCGATGGTCATCAGCACACCGGCGATATTGCGCACCATATGGTGCAGAAACGCGCCAGCGCGTATATCCAGCACGATCATCTTGCCGTGGCGGGTCACACGCAGGTGGTGGACTTCCTTGATAGGCGACTTGGCCTGGCACTGGCCGGCACGGAAGGCGCTGAAATCATGCACACCCACCAGATGCTGCGCGGCCTCGGCCATGCGCTCGGCATCCAGCGGACGGTGGTTCCAGGTGATTTCTTCGTTAAGGTGCGCCGGGCGGATCTGGTCGTTGTAGATCACGTAGCGGTAACGCCGCGCAATCGCCTTGAAGCGCGCATGAAAATGCGCTGGCATGACCTTGGCCCAGCTGACGCTGACGTCGTGGGGCAAATTGATGTTGGCGCCCATCACCCAAGCCTTCATCGTGCGCTCGGCCTGAGTATCGAAGTGGACCACTTGGCCACAGGCGTGCACACCGGCGTCGGTACGTCCGGCGCACATCAGCGAAACGGGCGAATCGGCGACCTTGGACAGGGCCTTTTCCAGGGTTTCCTGTACCGTCAGCACGCCAGACGCCTGGCGCTGCCAGCCGCGATAGCGCGAACCTTTGTATTCCACGCCCAGGGCGATGCGGTAAAAGCCTGCGGCCGCCATTTCGGCGGCCGCGTTATCTATATTTGCCAAGAACTGAGAGCCTGATGAATTGCGCAAAGGCGGCCATTATAAATGCGGCAGCCGTGTGACGGGCGCTTTTGTTAGGGATTGACGCAGACCACATGTGAAAAGGGGCTTGCTCCCGATAGCGCGGTGCCAATCAGCACATGTAAGGCTGATCCACTGCTATCGGGAGCAAGCCCCCTCCCACATCAGAGCGGTATCGACCTTCAGATTTTGCCGAGCATTTCCTTGGCTTCGCCGCGCTGGGACTCGTCGCCCTCGGTCAGCACTTCGGACAGGATGTCCCGAGCGCCGTCCGCATCGCCCATGTCGATATAGGCCTGGGCCAAGTCAAGCTTGGTAGCGACCTCGTCAGTGCCGGACAGGAAGTCGAACTCGGGCTCATCATCACCCAAGGCTGCGTCTTCAGCAGTGAAAGATGGCTCGATGGGTGGATGCTCAAGGCTCTGGGACAGGCGATCCAGCTCGGCGTTGACATCGTCCAGCTCCGATGCAAACGCGTCAGGCTTGACGACTGCGTCCGGCTCATCGGCAAGTGACAGATCAAAATCTTCCGGCAGGTCGAAGTCATCCACGGCCGCAGGCGTCAGCGTAGGCGGCTCAACGGCAGGCACGTCGTTCATCTGATCTTCAAGGCCGGACAGGAAGTCATCATCGGACTGAGCTGACGTCGGCGCATCCAGCTGCAGATCCAAATCAAAGTCAGACAGGTCATCCGAGGCCGGCTTAGTGGCGGTTTGCTCTCGCAGCAGCGACTCGAATGTCTGCTGATCGTCCTTGATCTCGGCCGGTGAAGCAGCCTCCAGATCATCCAGGCTCAAATCAAAATCGGTGTCAAAAGCCTCTGGCTTGGGTGCTGCCGGTTTGTCTTCGAGCAAGTCCTTGACGTACTGAGCATCCAGCGCAGCGGCAGCAACCGCCGCACTGACGCCTGCCGCCAACACCGCCATCGCCGGAAAGCGCGACTTCAGTTGCTCGACCTGGGCGTGGTTTTCACCATTGGCTACCAGTTGACGCTCCTGGGTCACGAAACCGTCTTTGTCGCTTTGCAGGCCATAAACCTCCATCAGCTTCAAACGCAGGTCGCTGCGCTTGGGCTCGTGCTTGATGGCTTGTTCGAGCACATCAGCGGCCTGGTTCAGATGACCACGGTCGATATGGGACTGGGCTTGCACCAGTGCGTCGTTGGCGTTTTGCGGCGCAACGGCAACGGCCAGCGGTGCGAGCACGGAGGCGACCGTCGGCACTACCACTGCAGGCTCAACCACTGGAGCGGGCGCCGGAGCGGCGGACAGTTTGACGTTCGGCGGCGGGACTTCAAGCCCCTCGAAACTATCCGAAGGAAGGTCGTGTTCGATATCAGAGGTAAATTGCGGCTCTTCGGCCAATGCACGCGCCATCCGCAGGTGTTTTTCCTCTTCGCGACGGGCGTTGCGATGGCGCAGCCACAGCAGCAGGAGCAACAACACCACCAGGCCCGCCGCACCACCGATCACAGAGAGGACAACCGGGTTGGTCAGCAGGTCATTGAACTTGCCTTCGGGAGCGTCAGCTGCGGCAACCGGTGTAGCCGCTTCCGGTGCGGGAGCAGCTACCGGAACGGCCGGCGTTGGTGCTGGTGTTGCCGCCTGTTCGGCGGGGGTTGCCGGAGTGGCTGCCGGTTCGCTGGCCAACTGCGCGGGCATCGCCGCTGCAGTCGTTGCAGCCGTTGCCTGCGTCGCCGGGTCGCCTTTTTCCGCCTGCAAACGGGCCAACTGATCATTCTTCAATTGAATCAGTTTTTGCAGTTTATCCAGCTGGCTTTGCAGGTCAGCTGCACGGCTCTTGAGTTCGTCGTTATCGCGGCGAGTGGTATCCAGCTGTTCCTGGGTCATCGCCAGCTTGTCGCTCAGACCCTGGCTGTCGCCCGCCTTGCCCTTGCCTCCCTTCTTGGCCGCCTCGGCCGAAACCAGGCTCAAGTTGTCCTGGGCATTGGTGGTCGACGGCGCACTGCCCGCCTGGGTACGCTTGGTGGCGTCCAGTTGTTGCTTGCCGGCGGCCTGGTTGGCTGCCGTGCGACGCCCCTGGCGCCAGGCATCATTCTGCGCGCGAACTTCGGCAATCGCCTGGGGTTGCGGCAGTGCGGTGCTTTGGACAGTGTCCGGTAGGCGCAGCACCTGGCCGGTTTTCAGGCGGTTGATATTGCCGTCGATAAAGGCGCCAGGGTTAAGCGCCTGAATCGCAAGCATGGTCTGCTGCACCGAACCGCCATTGCGGTGTTTCTCGGCGATTTCCCATAGGGTGTCGCGGGAGGTGGTGGTGTGCTGGGCCGGTTTGCTTGCGGCAGGCGCGGCGCTGGCAGGTGCGCCCAAGCGTGGGGCTGGCGCCACAGCGGCCGGTGTCGACCGGTCGAACTTGGACGGATCAAGCAATACGCTGTAGTCGCGCATCAAACGACCATTGGGCCATTGCACTTGCAGCAGAAAGCGAACGTAGGAGTCAGGCAGCGGCTTGCTGGAGGTGACACGCACCACGCTGCGACCGTTGGGGTTGATCACTGGGGTAAATGTCAGGTCATTGAGGAATGCCTGGCGATCGACGCCGGCATCCACAAACGCCTGCGAGGACGCCAGGCTAGGAGTGATCTCGGACGCGGTGAGGCCGCCGACATCGAGCAATTCGATTTCCACCGACAGCGGCTGGTTCAACTTCGACTTGAGGGTCATTTCCCCCAGCTGCAGCGCCTGCGCCATACCGGAGGACAGCGCCGAGGCGGCCGCTATTGCTAACACCAGTTTGCGAACTTGAACCATAGCCTCATCCTTTGTTTGAACACTCCCCGGCCTGCGAGAAGGTTGGTAACCGCTTGCCATAAGGCATGGCGAGCCGATAGGTTACCGACACGCTTCTGTTGCACTTCGGGCCAAGCATAGCGCCTGGCTAGAATCAATCTACAAATTGCGGCCAAGTATCTTTTACGCAAGGCCTTTTATCAACAACTGCGCCAGTTGCACGGCGTTAAGTGCAGCGCCTTTGCGTACGTTATCTGACGTCAGCCACAGATTTAGTTCCGCCGGGTCATCCACACCGGCGCGAACCCTACCGACATAGACCACGTCCTGGCCTACCGCATCACCAACGGCTGTTGGGTAATCCCCCTCCTCCACGAGTTCTATACCCGGCGCAGCGTCGAGCGCACGGTTGACCGCAGCAAGGTCGACCGGCGCAGCCAATTGCAACGACACCGTCAGGCTATCGCCAAAAAACACCGGAGCTTGAACGCAGGTCGCAGAAATCTTTAGTGACGGTAATTCAAGCACAGCACGCAGTTCGTGTACGAGACGCTTCTCAAGGGCTGTATGACCTTGGGCATCTGGCGTGCCGACTTGTGCCAACAGGTTGAAGGCCATTTGCCGGTCGAAGAATTTCGGCTCCAGCGGGCGTACGTTTAGCAGCTCGGCGGTCTGACGGGCCAGTTCGCTGACGGCTTCACGTCCTTGAGCAGACACCGCCAGGTTAGCCGTGACGCTGACGCGCTGGATATCCAGCAGCCCACGCAACGGCGCCAGCAATACCGCCAGGTTGGTCGCGGACGGGCTCGGGCTGCCGAGCTGGAACGGTTTTTTCAAGCCCTTCAGGACGTGGGCATTGGCCTCTGGCACGACCTGTGGCGCCTGTTCGGCGGGCAATGCACCGGACAGGTCGATCACCGAACAACCCGCCGCCGTGGCACGTGGGGCGAAGCTCAGGGTGACGGCTGGACCGGCGGCAAAGAACGCCAGTTGCACCTTGCTGAAATCGAATTCATCAACTTCCTTGACCCGCACGTTCTTGCCGCGAAACGGTACCGACGCACCGGCGGAATTATTGCCGGCCAACAAGTACAGGGTGCCGACCGGGAATGCCAACTCTTCGAGAATCTGCACCAGGGCTTCGCCAACAGTGCCGGTGGCGCCGATCACGGCAATTTCAAAGGTCTGGGTCATGGGGGCTGCCTCGGGCATTGCGGGGGGAGCGGCACTTTACCGGGTGGCTGGAGGTGAGGCAATTAACCTGGGGGTGGGGCCATGGCTGACGTCGCTATCGGGGGCAAGCCCCTGCCCACAATGAACAACATTTCAACGTTGGAATTCGGTCGAATGTGGGAGGCGGCTTGCCCCCGAAAGCCTCCGAAAGAACAATAAAAAAACCCGCGCCTGTCACCAGAACGCGGGTTTCTATTATTGCTTCAAGCGATCAACGCTCCAGCAAAATCCGCAGCATGCGGCGCAACGGCTCAGCCGCGCCCCACAGCAGTTGGTCGCCGACGGTAAACGCGCCGAGGAACTGGCTGCCCATGTTCAGCTTGCGCAGACGGCCCACCGGTACATTCAGGGTGCCAGTGACCTTGGTCGGGCTCAGCTCCTGCATGCTGATGTCGCGGTTGTTCGGCACCAGCTTGACCCACGGGTTGTGCTGGCTGATCAACCCTTCGATATCGGCGATCGGCACGTCTTTGTTCAGCTTGATGGTCAGCGCCTGGCTGTGGCAGCGCATGGCGCCGATGCGCACGCAGATGCCGTCAACCGGGATCGGGCTCTTGAAACGGCCGAGAATCTTGTTGGTCTCGGCCTGGGCCTTCCACTCTTCGCGGCTCTGGCCGTTCGGCAGCTCTTTGTCGATCCATGGGATCAAGCTACCGGCCAATGGCACGCCGAAGTTCTCGGTCGGGTAGGCATCGCTGCGCATGGCTTCGGCCACACGACGGTCAATGTCGAGGATTGCGCTGGCCGGGTCGGCCAGCTGATCGGCGACGGCCGCGTGGGTGGCGCCCATCTGCTTGATCAGCTCACGCATGTTCTGCGCGCCGGCACCGGAGGCCGCCTGATAGGTCATGGCGCTCATCCACTCGACCAGACCCGCTTCGAACAGGCCACCCAGGCCCATCAGCATCAGGCTGACGGTGCAGTTGCCACCGACGTAGTTCTTGGTGCCGGCATCCAGTTGCTGGTCGATGACCTTGCGGTTGACCGGGTCGAGGATGATCACGGCATCGTCCTGCATACGCAGGCTCGACGCGGCGTCGATCCAGTAACCCTGCCAGCCCGCTTCGCGCAGTTTCGGGAAGACTTCGCTGGTGTAGTCGCCACCCTGGCAGGTCACGATCACGTCGAGTGTCTTCAACTCGTCAATGCTGTAGGCATCCTTGAGCGGGGCAATATCCTTGCCCACGGACGGCCCTTGGCCACCCACGTTCGAGGTGGTGAAAAACACCGGCTCAATAAGATCGAAATCCTGCTCTTCCAGCATCCGCTGCATGAGCACGGAACCGACCATACCGCGCCAACCGATCAGACCTACACGTTTCATCGCAACTACACCTTGTTAAAAAGTGGACCGTCTTGCAGCAACAACTGCAAGCGGGCCCGAGAGATTACAGATTCCGCAGCGCGGCGACTACTGCGTCGCCCATTTCTTGCGTACCGACTTTGGTGCAACCCTGCGACCAGATGTCACCGGTGCGCAAACCCTGATCCAGCACCAGGCTCACGGCCTTCTCGATCGCGTCCGCCGCATCGCCCAGGTTGAAGCTGTAACGCAGCATCATCGAGACCGACAAAATGGTCGCCAGCGGGTTGGCAATGCCCTGGCCCGCAATGTCCGGCGCCGAACCGTGGCAAGGCTCGTACATACCCTTGTTGTTGGTGTCCAGCGACGCCGAAGGCAGCATGCCGATAGAGCCGGTGAGCATCGACGCCTGGTCGGACAGGATGTCGCCGAACAGGTTGTCGGTGACGATCACGTCGAATTGCTTCGGCGCGCGCACCAGTTGCATGGCGGCGTTGTCCACGTACATGTGGCTCAGTTCGACATCCGGGTAGTCCTTGGCCACTTCCTCGACGATTTCGCGCCACAGTTGGCTGGAGGCCAGTACGTTGGCCTTATCCACCGAGCAGACTTTCTTGCCGCGCACGCGGGCCATGTCGAAACCGACACGGGCGATACGGCGGATTTCGCTCTCGCTATACGGCAGGGTGTCGTAGGCCTGGCGCTCGCCATTTTCCAGTTCGCGCACGCCGCGTGGGGAGCCGAAGTAGATGCCGCCGGTCAACTCACGCACGATCAGAATATCGAGACCAGCCACCACTTCCGGCTTGAGGCTCGACGCGTCGGCCAGTTGCGGGTAGAGGATCGCCGGACGCAGATTGCCGAACAGGCCCAGTTGCGCGCGGATCTTCAGCAGGCCGCGCTCAGGGCGGATGTCACGTTCGATTTTGTCCCACTTCGGACCACCCACGGCGCCGAGCAGCACAGCATCGGCAGCACGGGCGCGGTCCAGGGTTTCATCGGCCAGTGGCACGCCGTGTTTGTCGATGGCGGCGCCGCCGATCACGTCGTGGCTCAGCTCGAACCCCAGGCTGTACTTGCTGTTGGCGAGTTCCAGGACTTTGACCGCTTCGGCCATGATTTCCGGACCAATACCGTCGCCAGGGAGAATCAGAATCTGCTTGCTCATGGGTTCCTCATTTCATCGAGCGACCTGCCCGTGGGCAGGTCGGGAAAATTAATCAGCGTTCGGCCCATACCACGAGCACATCGGTGCTGAAGGTGCCGTCGGCTTGAATTTCGTAGTAATCGCGCACTTCCTGGCCCATCGCCTGCTGCAACTCCAGGATCGCGGCGCGCAGCACTTGCGGTGTACGCATACGTTCGACCCACGAGGTGTATTCCAGGCGCAGGCGCTGGCGGCTGCTGTTGCGTACATGCAAACCGGCTTCGCTGAGCTGACGCATCCACTCGGCGGCGGAGTAATCGCGCACGTGACTGGTGTCGCGCAGCACCTCGACGGTCTGCAGGTAAGTGTCCAACAGCGGACTACCCGGTGACAACACGTCAACAAAGGCCGCCACGCCGCCCGGCTTGAGCACGCGGCGCACTTCACGCAGGGCCAGGCCAAGGTCGCTCCAGTGGTGGGCCGAGTAGCGGCTGAACACGAAGTCGAACTCGCCATCGGCGAACGGCAGGCGCTCGGCGGCGCCATTTACGGTGCTGATATTGGTGAAGCCGCGATCTTGCGCAGCGGCAGCCACCACATCAAGCATCTGCTGGGACAGGTCATAGGCCACCACTTCCTTGACCAGCGGCGCCACATTGAAGCTCACATGACCGGCACCGCAACCGAGATCCAGCAGTCGCGCACTGCCCTGCCCGGCCAGTTCTGCCTGCAGCAGCGCGAATTCGGTGCCTTGGGCGTGCACGGCACTGCTCAGGTAGGCAGACGCCTGTTCGCCGAATTGTTTTTGCACGACTTGGGTGTGGGCGGTGTTGGTCATGGTGGCATCCTTCAAGGGTTGCGTTGCTAGTACCGGCCCTATCGGGGGCAAACCCCCTCCCACAGGGGAACGCATTCCAAATGTGGGAGGGGGCTTGCCCCCGATGAGGCCGGTCCTGCCTATATCAATTTAGGCGTCGCGAAACAGCCAAGGCTGGCTCGCTCGGTGCTTGGCTTCAAACGCCGCAATCGCATCACCGTCCTGCAAGGTCAGGCCGATATCGTCCAGGCCGTTGATCAGGCAGTGTTTACGGAAGGCGTCCACCTCAAAGTGGTACACCTTGCCGTCCGGACGGGTCACGGTTTGCGCAGCGAGGTCGACGGTCAACTGGTAGCCCACATCGGCTTCCACTTGCTTGAACAGCTCGTCGACTTCTTCGTCAGTCAAGATGATCGGCAACAGGCCGTTCTTGAAGCTGTTGTTGAAGAAGATGTCGGCATAGCTCGGCGCGATGATGCTGCGAAAGCCATATTCTTCCAGGGCCCATGGCGCGTGCTCGCGACTGGAACCGCACCCGAAGTTTTCGCGGGCCAGCAACACGCTGGCGCCTTGGTAGCGTTCGGCGTTAAGCACGAAGTCCTTGTTCAGCGGGCGCTTGGAGTTGTCCTGATAGGCGTAGCCCACGTCCAGGTAGCGCCACTCATCGAACAGGTTAGGGCCGAAACCGGTGCGCTTGATCGACTTCAAAAACTGCTTGGGGATGATCTGGTCGGTGTCCACGTTGGCACGGTCCAACGGCGCGACAAGACCTGTGTGTTGGGTAAAAGCTCTCATCGGGTATTCCTCAGATCAATTCGCGAACGTCGATGAAACGACCGTTGACGGCAGCGGCGGCGGCCATGGCCGGGCTCACCAGGTGGGTACGGCCACCGGCGCCCTGACGCCCTTCGAAGTTACGGTTGGAGGTCGACGCGCAATGCTCGCCCGACTCCAGGCGGTCCGGGTTCATCGCCAGGCACATTGAGCAGCCCGGCTCGCGCCATTCAAAACCGGCTTCGAGGAAGATCTTGTCCAGGCCTTCGGCTTCAGCCTGGGCTTTAACCAAGCCTGAGCCCGGAACCACGATGGCCTGCTTGATGGTCGAGGCGACCTTGCGCCCCTTGGCGATCACCGCCGCAGCGCGCAGGTCTTCGATCCGCGAGTTGGTGCAGGAACCTATAAACACGCGATCCAACTGGATGTCGGTGATTGCCTGGTTGGCCTTCAAGCCCATGTACTTCAAGGCGCGCTCGATGGAACCGCGCTTGACCAGGTCGGCTTCCTGAGCCGGGTCCGGCACGTTCTGGTCGACGGCCAGGACCATTTCCGGCGAAGTACCCCAGCTGACTTGCGGCTTGATCTGGGCAGCGTCGAGTTCGACCACGGTATCGAACACCGCATCAGCGTCGGAGACCAAGTCTTTCCAGGCTTCGACGGCGGCATCCCAATCGGCACCAGCCGGTGCGAAAGGACGACCCTTGACGTATTCGACGGTCTTTTCATCCGCCGCCACCATACCCACGCGGGCACCGGCTTCGATGGACATGTTGCAGATGGTCATGCGGCCTTCGATGGAGAGGTCGCGAATGGCGCTGCCGGCGAATTCGATGGCATGGCCGTTACCGCCAGCGGTGCCGATCTTGCCGATCACAGCGAGGACGATGTCCTTGGCGGTGACGCCAAACGGCAACTTGCCTTCGACGCGCACCAGCATGTTCTTCATTTTCTTGGCAACCAGGCACTGGGTGGCGAACACGTGCTCGACCTCCGAGGTGCCGATACCGTGAGCCAGAGCGCCGAAGGCACCGTGGGTCGACGTGTGGGAGTCACCGCAAACCACGGTCATGCCTGGCAAGGTGGCGCCCTGCTCCGGGCCGATCACATGGACGATGCCTTGACGCACATCATTCATCTTGAATTCGGTGATGCCATATTCATCGCAGTAATCATCGAGGGTCTGCACCTGCAACCGCGACACAGTGTCGACGATGGCGTCGATGCCGCCCTTGCGCTCCGGGGTGGTCGGTACGTTGTGATCCGGGGTGGCGATGATCGAGTCGACGCGCCAAGGCTTGCGCCCGGCCAGTCGCAGGCCTTCGAACGCTTGTGGCGAGGTCACTTCATGGATGATGTGACGGTCGATATAGATCAGCGACGACCCATCATCGCGCCGTTTCACTTCATGGGAATCCCAAAGCTTGTCGTAAAGCGTTTTGCCGGCCATCAGTCGGTCCTCATCAGCGGTATTTCATTCGCCGGGCTTTTCAATAACCCTTTGGCTTGTGAGGCTGATGGTATGGCGCTACATTAAATAACTCAAATTCATATTTTTTATGCTTTGGATTACCAACTGGAATACCACAATGGACTTGGCCAACCTCAATGCCTTTATCGCCATCGCCGAGATCGGCAGCTTCTCCGGCGCTGGAGAACGCCTGCACTTGACCCAACCGGCCATCAGCAAACGTATCGCCGGCCTGGAACAGCAATTGAAGGTGCGACTGTTTGATCGCCTGGGCCGCGAAGTCGGCCTGACCGAGGCCGGACGCGCCTTGCTGCCGCGCGCTTACCAGATTCTCAATGTGCTGGACGACACCCGCCGCGCCCTCACCAACCTTACCGGCGAGGTCAGCGGGCGGCTCACATTAGCCACCAGCCACCATATAGGCCTGCATCGCCTGCCGCCTATCCTGCGAACCTTTACCCGGGAATACCCGAACGTGGCGCTGGATATTCAATTTCTCGATTCTGAAGTGGCCTACGAAGAAATCCTCCATGGCCGCGCTGAAGTGGCAGTGATCACCCTGGCGCCCGATCCCCACAACTTGGTGCGCGCCACGCCAGTGTGGGACGACCCGCTGGACTTTGTGGTGGCGCCGGAGCATAGCCTGATCAGTAACGGCTCCATCAGCCTGGCTGATATTGCCGGCCATCCGGCGGTTTTCCCTGGCGGCAACACGTTTACCCACCATATTGTCAGCCGGTTGTTCGAGGCCCAAGGCCTTACCCCGAACATCGCGATGAGTACTAACTACTTGGAAACTATCAAAATGATGGTGTCTATCGGCCTGGCCTGGAGCGTGTTGCCGCGCACCATGCTCGACGATCAGGTGGCAAGTATCGCTTTGTCAGGCATACAACTCAGTCGCCAGCTAGGCTATATCGTGCACACCGAAAGGACGCTGTCGAATGCTGCGCGGGCTTTCATGAGCCTATTGGACGCACAGATGGATTTGCCAGGGATACCGGCATGACACTGTGCGGCCTCGGGTTCTGAGTAAAACCGTGCTGTTTGCCCATCGAATCAAGGCCCTTTGATAATGCGCAACCCCGTCGACCCCGTGCCACCCCTACCCCGCATTTACGCGCTGGACCCTCAACAGGCGGAACAAAGCTGGGAGAGCGCGCCACAACTGCTGGCAGCCCTTAACGCTGCGCGGCTGGGCGCATGGTGCTGGGAAATAGACACCGGCCGCATAAGTTGGTCACGGGGCACCCAGGCGTTGTTTGGTTTCGATCCGCGCCAACCGCTGCCCCAGGACCTGGACTACCTTGATTTGCTGGCCCAGTCGGATCGCGCCCGAGTGGTACGGGCTTTTCACGCCGTACTGGCCGGCGAGCCGCTTGAGCAGGCCATGCATCACCGCATCCAATGGCCTGACGGCAGCTTTCACTGGCTGGAAATCAACGGCAGCCTGCAGCCGGACAAAACCGGTCGGCGCCGCATGATCGGGGTGATCCGCGAGGTTACCCACCAGCGTGAACGTGAAAACGCCCTCGGGCACTCCGAAAAACGCTTCGCCACGCTGTTTCACCTGTGCCCGAACATGGTACTGCTGACGCGCCGGGCCGACGGCCTGATCAGCGAAGCCAACCAGTATTTCGAGATGCTCTTCGGCTGGCCCTTGGGCGATGCCATCGGCCGCACGACCCTGGAACTGGGCCTGTGGCGCCACCCGGAGCAACGCGCACAATTGGTCAAGGCCACGCAGCGCAAGGGCGAGCCCATTACCATGGAGGTGCAGTTTTGCGCCAGCAACGGCCAAGTCCACAATGGCACGCTCAGCGCGCAAAAAGTCGAGTTGGAGGGTGAGGCCTATCTGATCAGCACCTTCCTCGACACCACCGAACGCAAAAATGCAGAGCAGGCGCTCAAGGACAGTCAGGAGCGCCTCGACCTGGCGCTGGACTCGGCACAACTGGGTACTTGGGACTGGCACATTCCCAGCGGCATGCTCTATGGCTCGGCGCGCGCAGCCCAATTGCACGGTCTGCCGTCCGAACCGTTCCACGAATCCTTCGACGCCTTTTTCGAAGGCATGCCCAACGAGGAACGGGACAACATGCGCAACGCCTACCGCACCCTGCGCGAAGGCCCTGCCGGAAACTACCAACTGACCTACCGCGTGGCCATGGAAGATGGCAGCTCGCGCTACTTGGAAAGCCGTGCTCGCCTGTACCGCGACGAGCGAGGTTTACCCCTGCGCATGGCCGGTACGCTGCTCGATATCACAGACCAAGTGGAGCGCGAACAACGCCTGAGCGCCTCCGAAGAAAAATTCGCCAGCCTGTTCCAGGCCAGCCCCGACCCGATCTGCGTCACAGGCCTGGAGAGTGGCGCCTTTATCGAGATCAATCCGGCCTTTACCCAAACCTTTGGCTGGAGCGCTGCCGAGGTAATCGACAAGAGCGCTGACCAGATCGGCCTATGGGATGATTCCAGCCAGCGCCTGGAGCGTATCGAGCGGGTCATTCGCGAGCAGTCGTTGAGCAACGTGGCCGTGGTGGTGCATCACAAGAATGGCCACAGCCTGACCTGCATGATTTCCAGCCGCCTGATCAAGGTCGGAGATCAAGCGTGCATCGTTACGACGTTGCGCGATATCACCCAACAACAGCGCTCCGAGGCCGCGCTGAAGGCCAGCGAGGAGAAATTCGCCAAGGCCTTCCATTCCAGCCCTGACGCGATTTCCATCACCGAGCGCGACACCGGCCGCTATGTGGAGGTCAACGATGGCTTCTGCCGCCTGACCGGCTTGCGAGCTGAAGAAGCTATTGGCCTGACTTTTTACCAGATCGGCATCTGGGCCGATGAGAACCAACGCTCGGCGCTATTGGCCGAGTTGCAGATCAAGGGCCGCATTCACCACCTGGAAATGCTCTGGCACAACAAACGCGGTGAAGTGCTGGCAGTAGAAGTCTCGGTCGAGCCCATCACCCTGAATGAAACCCCGTGCCTGCTGCTGACCGCGCGGGACGTGAGCCTGCTGAAAAACGCCCAAGCGCAGATCCGCCATCTGGCCTACCACGACCCGCTGACCAACCTGCCCAACCGTGCGCTGTTGATGGACCGCCTGAGCCAGCAGATCGCCCTGCTCAAGCGCCATAACCTACGCGGCGCGCTGCTGTTCCTCGATCTTGACCACTTCAAGCACATCAATGACTCCTTGGGCCATCCGGTCGGCGACACCGTGCTGAAAATCGTCACCGCGCGGCTGGAAGCCAGCGTGCGCATGGAAGACACCGTGGCGCGCCTGGGTGGCGATGAATTCGTGGTGCTGCTCAGCGGCCTGGATGGCTCGCGCCAGGAGGTCAGCAACCAGGTGCAGGAACTGGCCGACACCCTGCGTGAATTGCTTTCGGAGCCGATGTTCCTGGACGGGCACAGATTGCAGGTCACGCCGAGCATTGGCGTGGCGTTGATTCCCGATCACGGCTCCACACCGGCCGACCTGCTCAAGCGCGCCGACATTGCCCTTTACCGCGCCAAGGACTCAGGGCGCAACACCACGCAGATGTTTCACAACAGCATGCAAAAAGCCGCCAGCGAACGCCTGCGCATGGAAACCGACCTGCGCCTGGCCCTGGCGCGCGGCGAATTCAGCGTTCATTACCAACCCCAGGTGGATGCGCGCGGTAACAAGATCGTCGGTGCGGAGGCACTGGTGCGTTGGCAGCACCCACAATTGGGTGCGCAGTCACCGTCGGAATTTATCAAGGTGCTGGAAGACAGCGGCCTGATCCTTGAAGTGGGCACCTGGATCCTTGATGAGGCCTGCGCCGCCTTTGGGCAACTGATCAAAGAAGGCTTGGTGGACCCGCTGAATTTCAGTCTATGCGTGAATATCAGCCCCCGGCAGTTTCGCCAGAACGATTTCGTGGAACGGGTGGAGCACAGCCTTAAGCAGCATTCCTTGCCCTGCAGCCTTCTGAAACTGGAAATCACCGAAGGTATCGTGATCCAGAACCTGGATGACACCGTCAACAAGATGCGCCGCCTGAAGAAGCTCGGCGTGAGCTTTGCGATGGATGACTTTGGCACCGGTTACTCTTCACTGACATACCTCAAGCGCCTGCCGGTGGACGCACTGAAGATCGATCAGTCGTTTGTGCGAGACGCGACCCATGATCCAAACGACGCGGAAATCATCAGGGCGATCGTGGCGATGGCTCGCAGTTTGAATCTGGAGGTGATTGCCGAGGGTGTGGAGACCCCCGAGCAACTGGCATTCCTGCAAGCGTTGGGGTGTCATCTGTATCAAGGGTTCATTTACAGCAGGCCGCTACCGCTGAAAGAGTTCAGGCAATTGCTGATATAACTATTAAATAGTCGACTGCTACTTTCATGACGAACAGCGACAGTCGATTATTTTTCAGGCCAACGCCAATACATTAATCAATTGCTAAAATATTACGCTTTAAAAAACGACTTCAATCCACTCATGGCCCCACCCACCTTTTCAAACATCGAAGCAGCAAGTGAACCACCGATACTAACCGCACCGGAAATCGCCAACCCGACCGGACCTAATAACGGCGCCGCCAGACTTATCAGCGGACTAAGTGCTTTTACCACTCCCCCCAACACCTTACCAATCCCACTGAAAACACTGCCGACTTTGTCAAAGACTTTTCCGAAAAAGCTGCCAATCTTGGAAAAAAAACTCTGCTTCTTCGGGGCTGGCTTACAAGGCCTGCAAAGCTTTGGCGGGGCTGGCTTGCAGGGTACACAGTATGTTGGCGGGGGCGGGTTATAACACCCAAACCGGATGCCGCAACCAGGGCCTGAGGCACGGATGGGCAACGTCGCACTGGAACCGCAGTTAGGGGAGTAAACGGAATTAACGCCATAGGTACGGCTCACAACTGGATCACGCATAAGAATTTTAGTCCTATATTTATCCGAGTTAAGACGGCAGATAGCAGCAATACAGAAGACCAGTATTTTTTACGCACTAACTACCTGACGCCCAACCCTTACGTGGCCATCCCCCCAAAAAAGTTCCTTGATCAATGCCAACCGCTCACGTTGAATTTGTCATACAGCCCGAACGACTTACATCAACATTTAAAGCACGTCAGGATGACTCATACCCAATAGACAACTTACCTGCCGCACATCCGTCTCGCGACGAAGGGCGGTAAACAGTTCCACCGCCTGCGGGTAATTACGCGTTAACATCGCCAACCATTGTTTCAATCGCCCAGGCGCCTGTTTTTCAGTCAGTTGCGCTACCGACTGGGTCCAGAACTCGCGGAGCATGGGCTGCATCTCTGCCCACGTCATTTCGACCACTTCCTCGCCTGCGCGTGCTGCTGCAATCTGCCGCGCCAGGTCAGGGCGCGCCACCAGGCCACGGCCAAGCATGATGTCCTCTACGCCGCTGATCTCCCGACAGCGGCGCCAGTCTTCGACGCTCCAGATATCGCCATTAGCGAACACCGGCACCTTGACCACGTCCTGGACTCGCGGGATCCACTCCCAATGAGCCGGCGGCTTGTAACCATCGGCCTTGGTACGCGCATGCACCACGATATGCGCCGCACCGCCTTCGGCCAGGGCCGTGGCGCACACCAGCGCGCCATCCGGGCTATCGAAGCCCAGGCGCATCTTGGCAGTCACCGGGATATGGGCAGGCACCGCACGCCGCACGTGTTCAACGATCTGGTTGAGCAACTCCGGTTCCTTGAGCAGCACGGCACCGCCTCGGGACTTGTTGACGGTCTTGGCCGGGCAGCCAAAGTTCAGATCGATCACTTGCGAACCCAGCTCACAGGCCAGTGCGGCATTCTCCGCAAGGCACACAGGATCGGAACCGAGCAATTGCACGCGCAAGGGCACGCCCGCAGCGGTGTGGGCACCGTGCAGCAGCTCTGGAGCAAGTTTGTGGAAGTACGCCGGGGTCAGCAGGCGGTCGTTGACGCGGATAAACTCGGTCACGCACCAGTCAATACCGCCCACACGGGTCAACACGTCCCGCAGGATGTTGTCGACCAACCCTTCCATGGGCGCCAAAGCAATTTGCATGGAAAACACTCAACAAAAATCGTGGCGCAGTTTACTGGGTTTCCTACGGCAACCGTTAACCCCCTGTCAGGGCGGGGCCATAGCCATCGAGAAACTCGCTCGGCATGCGCTTGGGCTTGCCCGTGGACAATTCGATGCAGACGAAGGTGGTTTGCGCGCGCAGAAGGGTTGCACCGTCACGCGGGCGGACCAGTTGAAAGCGGCGGGTCATCTTCAGACGCTGGTCCCAATCGACGATCCAGGTGGCCAGTTGCAGCTCGTCGCCTTCGTAGCCTGCCGCCAGGTAATCGATCTCATGGCGCACCACCGCCATGGCGCGGTCCAGACGGCGATACTCGGTCAGGTCCAGCCCCAAACGCTGGGAATGACGCCAGGCACAGCGCTCCAGCCAGGATACGTACACCGCATTATTTGCGTGCCCAAGGCCGTCGATATCCTCGGGGGCGACCTGCAGGTCAATGATAAACGGCGTTGCCAAATCCCAGCCCATGCCTTGCTCCCAGTCGATTAATGGCGGCGGGAGGCAGTGTATCAGGCGCTTTGCCGCGCCTGTAGACGGCAACCCGCCAACAGCGCCAGCACGCCATCGATCACTCGCGGATCGGCCAGTACTTTCTGGTGGCCGCCTTGTTCAAGGCGCAGCAGGCGGCTGTCGAACCAGGCTTCGTGAATGGCTTGGGAGGCGTTGACGGGGACAAAGGTATCGTCTTCAGCGTGCACGATCAGCCCGGGAATATTCATTTGATAGTGGGCCACATCCAAATGCTTGAGTGGCATTCCGAATGTTTGCTCCACCTCCTGAATAAACACCGAACGCGCCTTCGCTGGCAAACCGACCATTTGGGTAAAACCACGCAGTACATCCAGGAAACGCGACGGTGCAGCGATACTGACCAACGCCTGGGTACGCAACCCCAACTGCACCGCCAACATTGCACTGGCGCCCCCCATGGAATGGCCGACCACTGCATGCAGGGGCGGCAACTCGGCCGCCGCCTCCAGCATGGCGCGAGCAAACAGCAGCACATGAGCCTCACGCCCCGGTGAGCGGCCATGGGCAGGCCCGTCCAGAGCAATCACGGAGTAGCCATTGTCGACTAAGGCGGTGATCAGACTGGCAAACTGGGTTGGCCGGCCTTCCCAGCCGTGCATCAACAAAACTGCCGGACCCTGCCCCCAGCGCAGGGCCGACAAGCCAAAGCGCAAGGTGATGCGCTCCGATTGCGCCAGCAGCGGTAACTCCCAGTCACGGGGCGGCAGGTCGCGGGGCGTCATGAAGGCTCGACGCATCTTGTTGGCCACCGTGTGCGGCGCCAGGTACCCCAGCGTGCCGTTGAAACGACGAATCCAGGTTAACGCGCCCATTTCGCGAGCCCTCTTCCTATCGCACAGCCGACTTGGCAGCGCGCAACACTCGGTCCGACAGCTCACCCGGCCCCAAGGCGCGGGCCAAGGCCAGACCACCGATCATTAATGCCATATCGGCTAAGGCCTTGTCGGTGTCTTCAGGGCTTGCGGCAAGCTGAGCAGCCATCAACTCGACATGCTCGCTCAGCGCGTCGCGAAAGGCGTCCGGCAGGCGAGCCATCTCCCCTACAGTCGCTGGAATCGGGCAGGCCTGCGCGGTGGAGTCGCGATGCTTGCGCGAGAGGTAAAACGCCGCAACCAACCCCCTGCGTTCTTCTCCGGTCAACTGCGCGTCCATATCATCGATGGAGGCGCGACGCCTTGCCAGCAGCTGCGTAAAGGCCTCCAGCATCAACGCATCCTTGCTTTCAAAGTGCGCGTAGAAGCCGCCGACGGTCAGCCCCGCCGCGCCCATGACTTCACCGACACTCGGCTCGGCCGGGCCGCGCTGGATCAACGCGGCGCTGGCGGCCTGCAGAATGCGTTCGCGGGTTTGCGCTTTTTTATCGTTCATCAAAGCCTCCGACTCTCATGGGTTGAATATTATTACCATAATAATATTTAGCAAGCGACAGTCATGACCACTGGTCAGAACAGGAAGAAAGGAGATGATGAGAGAAGTGGTCAAACGCCAGACAAACAAAAGGGCCATTCAATAATTGAATGACCCTTAAAAATCCCGCAGAGCGGGTAATCGTGGCGTCCCCTAGGGGACTCGAACCCCTGTTACCGCCGTGAAAGGGCGGTGTCCTAGGCCACTAGACGAAGGGGACACAAACCTTCTATACAACTGACCGAGCTGAGATCGGTCGATTCAAGGACGGTGTGGCCGGAACCTTGAACCTGTAAATTGGTGGAGCTAAACGGGATCGAACCGTTGACCTCTTGCATGCCATGCAAGCGCTCTCCCAGCTGAGCTATAGCCCCAGATTTTTCGCCTCGCGGCGCAGCAGACCTTTCGAGCTGCTTGTTGAAAATGGCGTCCCCTAGGGGACTCGAACCCCTGTTACCGCCGTGAAAGGGCGGTGTCCTAGGCCACTAGACGAAGGGGACAAAACCTTCTGTACAACCGATCAGAGCTGAGACCTGATCTATTCAAGGACGGTGTGGCCAGACCTTGAATCTGTAAATTGGTGGAGCTAAACGGGATCGAACCGTTGACCTCTTGCATGCCATGCAAGCGCTCTCCCAGCTGAGCTATAGCCCCTCATCGGTGAGGACGGGGCGAATCTTAATGGCGGCTTGGAAGTGTGTCAAATTTATTTTCAACATTTTCCAAATTTTTTTGCCGGGATAACAATCACTTACCGACGAAACCCCGGAAAACCGGGGTTTCGTCACTGCAACGGCCTGCTTAGGCGATAGCGCCCAGCAGCTTTTCCCACTCTTTGTTTTCTTTCTTCGAGACACCACCAAGCAAATCAAGGGCTTGGCGCAGACGGAAACGGGTGAGGTCCGGACCGAGAATTTCCATCGCATCGAGCACCGACACCGAACTGGCCTGCCCGGTAATCGCAGCAAACATCAGCGGCATTGCATCACGCAACTTCAGTTCCAGGGATTCAACCACCGCCTGAATCGTCGCAGTGATTGCATCCTTCTCCCACTGACGCAGGCTCTCCAGCTTCCACAGGATCAACTGCATCAACTGACGAACCTGGTCGCCAGAGAGCTTCTTGGACTCGAACAGCTTGGCATCCGGGTTAACGCCCCCGGCAAAGAAGAAACTGGCCAATGGTGCAACCTGGCTGAACGTTTCCACCCTGCCCTGCACCAGCGGCGCGATCTTCATCATGTACTCGGGGTTCAACGCCCACTGCTGCACGCGGCTGGCAAACTCTTCCACCGGCAGATCGCGCAACCACTGGCCGTTGAGCCAGGACAGTTTCTCGACATCGAAAATCGGACCGCCCAGGGACACGCGTGACAGGTCGAAGTTGTCGACCATTTCCTGCAACGAGAACTTCTCACGCTCGTCCGGCATCGACCAGCCCATACGGCCCAGGTAGTTGAGCATCGCTTCCGGCATGAAGCCCATGCGCTCGTAGAAGGTCACCGAAGTCGGGTTCTTGCGCTTGGACAGCTTGCTCTTGTCCGGGTTACGCAGCAGCGGCATGTAGCACAGCTGCGGCTGTTCCCAACCGAAGTATTCGTAAAGCAGGATCAGTTTCGGCGCCGACGGCAGCCACTCTTCGCCACGCAGTACGTGGGTGATGCCCATCAGGTGGTCGTCGACCACATTGGCCAGGAAGTACGTCGGCAGGCCGTCGGTCTTCATCAGCACTTGCATGTCCATGCGATCCCATGGGATCTCGACGTCACCGCGCAGCATATCCGGCACCACGCACACGCCTTCGCTCGGCACTTTCATGCGGATAACGTGCGGTTCGCCAGCAGCCAGGCGCCGAGCCACTTCTTCCTTGGACAGCAGCAGCGCGCGGCCATCGTAGCGCGGGGTTTCGCCACGGGCCTGTTGCTCGGCGCGCATCTGGTCCAGTTCTTCGGCGGTGCAGAAGCACGGGAACGCATGGCCCATGTCGACCAGCTGCTGTGTGTATTGCTTGTAAATGTCGCTGCGCTCGCTTTGGCGATACGGGCCGTGCGGCCCGCCGACGTCCGGGCCTTCAGCCCAGGTAATGCCCAGCCAGCGCAGGGCATCGAAAATCTGCTGTTCAGACTCGCGAGTGGAGCGCAGTTGATCGGTGTCTTCGATCCGCAGGATGAATTCACCGCCGTGCTGCTTGGCAAAACAGTAGTTGAACAAGGCGATGTAGGCGGTGCCGACGTGGGGATCCCCAGTAGGCGATGGCGCAATGCGCGTGCGGACGGTGGTCATGGCGGGTCTCGAATGGGCGATAAAACTTAAAATTGAAACAAGGGGCGAATGGTAACAGCCTGGGTGATTTCTGGAAAACCGAGGCGTAGCCATCGAGGGCAAGTCGAATCGTCGCACCGCCCCTCCCACATTTGATGGTGTTCACAAGTCAAAGCGTGGGAGGAGGCTTGCACCCAATGAGGCCCGCTCAGCCACCGCAGATCAGACAGCCAGCAAGCGCTCGCGCAACTTGCCAATCTCATCCCGCGTCTGCGCCGCCGCCTCGAACTCCAGATCCCGCGCCAACTGGTACATCTTCTCTTCCAACTGGCGAATCCGCTTGGTGATCTCACTCGGCGAGCGCAGTTCGTTCTCGTACTTGGCGCTTTCCTCTGCGGCCTTGGCCATGCCCTTGCGCTTCTTGCTGCGCGAACCGGGCACGGTGGCGCCTTCCATGATGTCGGCGACGTCCTTGAACACGCCTTTGGGCGTGATGCCATTTTCCAGGTTGAACGCGATTTGCTTGTCGCGACGACGCTGAGTCTCGCCAATCGCCCGCTCCATAGAACCGGTGATGCGGTCCGCGTAGAGAATCGCCCTGCCATTAAGGTTTCGCGCCGCCCGCCCGATGGTCTGGATCAACGAGCGTTCGGAACGCAGAAAGCCCTCCTTGTCCGCATCGAGGATCGCCACCAGCGACACTTCCGGCATGTCCAAGCCTTCGCGCAGCAGGTTGATGCCTACCAACACATCAAAGGTACCCAGGCGCAGATCACGGATGATCTCAACGCGCTCCACGGTGTCGATATCCGAGTGCAGATAGCGCACCCGCACGCCGTGGTCGGCCAGATAGTCGGTCAAGTCTTCGGACATGCGCTTGGTCAGCGTGGTGACCAGCACCCGCTCTTCCAGAGCGACACGCTTATTGATCTCGGACAGCAGGTCATCGACCTGGGTCAGCGCCGGGCGGATTTCAATTTCCGGGTCCACCAGGCCGGTCGGACGCACCAGTTGCTCAATAACGCGGCCGGCATGCTCGGCCTCATAGTTACCCGGTGTGGCCGACACAAAAATAGTCTGCGGGCTAATAGCCTCCCACTCGTCGAAGCGCATCGGCCGGTTATCCAGTGCCGACGGCAGCCGGAAACCGTACTCCACCAACGTCTCTTTACGTGAGCGGTCGCCCTTATACATAGCGCCCACTTGCGGCACGCTGACATGGGATTCGTCGATCACCAGCAGCGCGTCATCGGGCAGGTAGTCATAGAGCGTCGGCGGCGGCGCGCCGGATTCGCGACCCGAGAGGTAGCGCGAGTAGTTTTCGATGCCGTTGCAGTAGCCCAGCTCCAGGATCATCTCCAAGTCAAACCGGGTGCGCTGCTCAAGACGCTGGGCTTCCACCAGTTTGTTATTGGCCCGCAGGTATTCCAGGCGCTCGGCCAACTCCACCTTGATGCCCTCGATGGCACCCATCAGGGTTTCACGCGGGGTCACGTAGTGACTTTTCGGATAGAAGGTGAAGCGCGGCAGCTTGCGGATGACCTCGCCGGTCAACGGGTCGAAGGCTGAGAGGCTCTCCACTTCATCGTCGAACAGCTCGATGCGGATCGCTTCCAGATCGGATTCGGCCGGGTAAATATCGATCACGTCGCCGCGCACGCGGAAGGTGGCGCGGGCAAAGTCCATGTCGTTGCGGGTGTACTGCAAACTCGTCAGGCGGCGCAACAACTCCCGCTGGTCGAGTTTGTCGCCACGGTCCACGTGCAGCACCATCTTCAAATACGCTTCCGGGCTGCCCAGGCCGTAGATACACGACACCGTGGTGACAATGATCGCGTCCTTGCGCTCCAGCAGCGCCTTGGTCGCCGACAGCCGCATCTGCTCGATATGGTCATTGATCGACGCATCCTTCTCGATAAAGGTGTCGGAAGACGGCACATAAGCTTCAGGCTGGTAGTAGTCGTAGTAGGAAACGAAGTATTCCACTGCGTTATTCGGGAAGAACGCCTTGAACTCGCCGTAGAGCTGCGCGGCCAGGGTCTTGTTTGGCGCCAGCACCAAGGTGGGCCGGTTGATCTGTGCGATCACGTTGGCAATGCTAAAAGTCTTGCCTGAACCGGTCACCCCGAGCAGCGTCTGGTGAGCCAGGCCGGCCTCGATGCCTTCGACCATCTGGCGAATGGCTTCTGGCTGATCGCCAGCGGGTTCAAAGCGGGTGACTAGTTGGAAATCCGACATAACGTACCTCTTGAAGTCACCCCGGACTGTAAACCCGTCGGGGAAGAAATAGACCACCACCCGCGAACTTTCAGAGCGAGCAGTAGGAAAAAACCATGATAGCCATAGAAGTGGTGGCGAATGTGACGGGTTTCAAGGCAATCGTCCTGCCTGCCATCTGGGATCGACGTTGCAATAAGACTAACGGTCAGCAAATAAACCGAAAAACTTGGCCGAAAAGCCGTTTCGGTTGTCGCCCTCAGCCGTGATGGCCTCTATACTAGCTCCCCGTTTGTGCACCGCTCTAGTGCATTCGGCTGGAGCGCGACACGTCCCTCCCTTCCCCCATAGAGCTGCCGCAAAAATGAGCCTGTTCTCCGCTGTCGAAATGGCACCACGCGATCCTATCCTGGGCCTCAACGAAGCATTCAACGCCGACACACGAACCACCAAGGTCAACCTTGGCGTAGGCGTTTACTGCAACGAGGAGGGGAAGATTCCACTCTTGCGTGCCGTTGCCGAAGCGGAAGCCATTCGTGTGGCGCAACACGCCGCCCGTGGCTACTTGCCGATCGACGGTATCGCCGCCTATGACAAGGCCGTTCAAACCCTGCTGTTCGGGAACGACTCGCCACTGCTCGAAGCTGGTCGTGTCGTGACCGTCCAGGCCGTTGGTGGCACTGGCGCCCTGAAGATCGGCGCTGATTTCCTCAAGCAACTGCTGCCAGACGCCGTCGTCGCCATCAGCGACCCGAGCTGGGAAAACCACCGTGCACTGTTCGAAACCGCTGGTTTCCCGGTGCAGAACTACCGCTACTACGACGCCGCCACCCACGACGTGAACCGCGCCGGCTTGCTCGAAGACCTCAACGCCCTGCCGCCGCAGTCCATCGTGGTGCTGCACGCCTGCTGCCACAACCCGACCGGCGTCGACCTGAGCCCGGCCGACTGGCAAAACGTGCTGGACGTGATCAAGGCCAAGAACCTGGTGCCGTTCCTCGACATGGCCTACCAGGGCTTTGGCGATGGCATCCACGAAGACGCAGCCGCTGTGCGCCTGTTCGCGGAATCGGGCTTGACCTTCTTTGTCTCCAGCTCGTTCTCCAAGTCGTTCTCTCTGTACGGCGAACGTGTGGGCGCGCTGTCCATCGTCGGCGACTCCAAGGAAGAAAGCGCGCGCATCCTGTCCCAGGTCAAGCGTGTGATCCGCACCAACTACTCCAACCCGCCAACCCACGGCGCAGCAATCGTTGCCGCCGTGTTGAACAGCCCTGAACTGCGCGCCCAGTGGGAAGCCGAACTGGCCGAGATGCGCCTGCGCATCCGTGGCATGCGTGAGCAGATGGTTGCCGAACTGGCCAAGGCTGCGCCGGGCCACGACTTCAGCTTCGTCGGTCGCCAGCGTGGGATGTTCTCCTACTCCGGTCTGACCGTTGAGCAAGTCACCCGCCTGCGCAGCGAGTTTGGTATCTACGCGCTGGATACCGGGCGTATCTGTGTGGCGGCGTTGAACCAGTCGAACATTGCTGCGGTCACACAGGCAATCGTTCAGGTGCTGTAAACCTGCTAGCGTTGCACAGAAGGGGAAGCCATGGTTTCCCCTTTTTTGTGTCCAGCCCCTAGACTGAACCCTGACCGCCCCTTTGCTGTGAGAGCTCTATGAGAAACGACGACTTGGACCTGCGCGCCGACCGCGACGAACTGCACGACTACACCCCACGCGCGCCGCAGGCGAAGCGGCAGAAGAGTTTGGTGTTGCAGGTGGCCCTCGGTGTATTCCTTGGTGGTTTGGCGTTGTGGCTGGTGCAGTTGGGTGCGACAGCAATCATGGCGAAACTCGCCATGGGCACCTTCCAGTTCGGCGGCTGATAAAAAAACAGGTGGGACGGGACTTATCCCCTCCCACAGTGGATTCAGGCGGCTACCAGCCCGCGCTCTTCCAGCAACTTCACAAAGCTGTTCAAACTCTGCGAAACAGTCCCCCGCCGCCAGATCAACCAAGTGTTCAGCAAGCGAAAGCTGTCCATCAGCGGCCACACACTCACCGCAGCGAACCCGGGCATGCTTTCCAACATACTGCGCGGCATCAGCGCCAGCCCAGCACCGGCGCTGACGCAGGCGAGCATGCCGTGGTAGGACTCAATCTCGAAGATCTTGCCCGGCACCGCGCCATCCTGTGAGAACCAGCGTTCAAAGTGATGCCGGTACGAGCAGTTCGAGCGGAACGTATAGATGTTCTCGCCATTTACGTCCTGCCCCCGGCTGATCGGCGCATGGTGCAGTGGCGCGATCACCACCATCTCCTCCTCAAACACCGCCACGCCCTCCAGGGTCGAATGCAGCACCGGCCCGTCGACAAACGCGGCGGTCAGGCGCCCCGACAATACCCCCTCGATCATGGTGCCCGACGGCCCGGTGCTCAGGTCCAGTTCGACCTTGGTGTGCTTCTGGTTATACGCCGCCAGCAACGCCGGGATACGCACCGCCGCCGTGCTTTCCAGGGAGCCGAGGGCAAACGCCCCCTGAGGTTCTTCCCCCGCCACCGTCGCGCGGGCCTCTTGCACCAGATCGAGAATGCGCCGCGCGTAACCGAGGAAACTCCAACCTGCCGGCGACAGGCGCAGTCGGCTCTTCTCGCGGATAAACAGCTCCACGCCCAGATCCTGCTCCAGTTGCTTGATCCGCGTGGTCAAGTTTGACGGCACCCGATGAATCAACTGCGCGGCGGCGCTGATGCTGCCTTGTTCGGCGACGGCCTTGAAGATTTCCAGTTGCACGAGATCCAATTCATTCTCCATTCGTGAACGTATTGCTTAATATTATTCAGTTTCCAGAAAAGATCCAGCCCCGTACGCTGACCTCCATTCCCAACGTACACGCAGGACGGTGCCATGAACGCGAACACCCACGCCTTATCGATCAACCCCGCCAACGGCCAAACCGTCGGCAACTATCCCTACGAAACAACAGCGCAGCTGGATGCCGCCCTCGACCGCGCCACCAGCGCCTTCCGCACCTGGCGCCGCCAGCCGGTGAGCCAGCGCGCCGAGCTGCTGTTAGCCCTGGCCGCCGCCTTGCGCGAGCAAGCCGAAGCCATGGCGCAGATGATCACTCTGGAAATGGGCAAACCCATCGCCCAGGCACGTGCCGAAGTCGAAAAATGCGCGCAACTGAGTGAATGGTACGCAGCCCAAGGCCCGGCCATGCTCGCCCCGGAACCGACCCTGGTCGACAACGGCACCGCCCACATCGAATACCGCCCGCTGGGTCCGATTCTCGCCGTAATGCCGTGGAACTTCCCGGTATGGCAGGTACTGCGCGGCGCCGTGCCAACCATGCTCGCCGGCAACACTTACGTGCTCAAACACGCGCCGAATGTGATGGGCAGCGCCTACCTGATCCAACAAGCGTTCCGTAAAGCCGGCTTTGCTGAAGGCTTATTCGAAGTGATCAACGTCACCCCCGAGGGCGTGTCCAAAGCCATCGCGGACTCACGCATTGCCGCCGTGACCCTCACCGGCAGCGTGCGCGCCGGCATCGCTATCGGCTCCCAGGCCGGTGCCGCGTTGAAAAAATGCGTGCTGGAACTGGGCGGCTCCGACCCGTTCATCGTGCTCAACGACGCCGACCTCGACGCCGCCGTGCAAGCCGCGCTCATCGGCCGCTTCCAGAACAGTGGCCAAGTCTGCGCCGCCGCCAAGCGCCTGATCATCGAAGCCGGTGTTGTGGAAGCCTTCACGGCCAAGTTCGTCGAAGCCAGCCGTGCCCTGGTGATGGGCGATCCCACATCAGCTGCCACCTACATTGGCCCAATGGCCCGCTTCGACCTGCGCGACGAGCTGCACGGTCAGGTCCAGGCCACCCTGGAGGAAGGCGCGACCCTGTTGCTCGGCGGCCATAAAGTCACAGGCGACGGCAACTACTACGAGCCGACCGTACTCGCCAACGTCACCGACCAGATGACCTCGTTCAAACAGGAACTGTTCGGCCCCGTGGCCTCGATCATCACCGCCCGCGACGCCGACCACGCGGTGGCCCTGGCCAATGACAGCGAATTTGGCCTCACCGCGAGCATCTTCACCACTGACGCAGCGAAAGCACGGGATATCGCCAATCAGCTGGAAACCGGCGGGATCTTCGTCAACGCCTTCAGCGTCTCCGACCCACGGGTGGCGTTTGGCGGCGTGAAGAAAAGTGGATTCGGTCGCGAGCTGTCGCACTTCGGCGTTCGCGAGTTCTGCAATGCGCAGACGGTGTGGCTGGATCGAAAATAACCCCGGCTGCGCAGCGGGCCTTTCATGGCAGGCGGCCGTGTTGTGGTGAGCGATCTGATCGCGCATTTAGGCGGGATCAAGCAAAAAACGGATTGCGAAGCTACTGACGAACACACATTGGCCGCCTCCTTTTTGCGAGGCGCGAACGTCCTAGCGACTTTTTAACGATAGACCCCATCACTTGGCGCGACATCGAAGATCGCGCCACCGGCACGCAAACTGAAGCTCAGCCTCCCTCTGCGAGGCTGAATCAACTACCATAGCGCCGCCGGTTCCCCCATGGGACTAATAGGGAATTCGAAACGCCGCCCGCGGCGTCAATCGAAACTGCCCCCGCAACTGTAGGTGCCGAGCCTGCTCCTTAACGCCACTGGACCTCGTCCGGGAAGGCTGGAGCGTGGCGAAGACGCATCAGTCAGGAGACCTGCCGGCCCAGCACAATCACTAACCGGCGGGGTGTCCGGGAAGGACATCCTTGCCTGCCCGACCGGCAGCGTTCAAGGGCGTATTTCCGAGCCGTACTGCCCCTGCTTCACCTACGGTTCACACGGAGATCGCCCCATGCTGCCACGCGTTACTGCCCTGATCACCGGTCTGGGTTTCTGTGCCCTGGCTCAAGCGGCGCCCACTCACTACCCGCTGACGGTCCAAAACTGCGGCAGCGCCGTGACCTTCCCGCAAGCCCCCGCACGCAGCGTGACCATCGGCCAGGCCGCCACCGAAATGCTGTATGCCCTGGGCGTCGGCGACAAAGTGGTCGGCACCTCGCTGTGGTTCAACAGTGTGCTGCCCCAGTACCAGGCGCAGAACGACAAAATCGAACGCCTGGCCAACAACGAGCCAAGCTTTGAAGCCGTGATCGCCAAACGCCCGCAACTGGTGGCTGCCGAGCTGGAATGGGTGGTCGGCCCGCAAGGCGTGGTGGGCACCCGTGAGCAATTCCACGAATTGAAGATCCCCACCTACCTGCTGCCTTCCGACTGCGAAGGCAAGGACAATCTGGTGGGCGCCGACGGCACGCGGCTAGAGCCGTTCCGCATCGAGACCCTCTACAAGAGCATCAGCCAACTGGCCGAGATTTTCGACGTGCAAGCGCGCGGCCAACAGCTGAACGACGACCTCAAGGCGCGCCTGGCCAAGTCCGTTGCCACGGCGCAGAGTAAAGGCCTCAAGCAAGCCAGCGCGCTGGTGTGGTTCTCCAGTTCCGAGATAGCCAGCGACCCGTACGTGGCGGGCCACAAGGGCATCCCCGAATTCATGCTCGAAACCCTCGGCCTGCACAACGTGGTGCAGTCCGATGAAGAGTGGCCCGCTGTTGGCTGGGAAACCATCGCCAAGGCCAATCCGACGTTCCTGGTGATCGCCCGCATGGACCGTCGCCGCTACCCTGCCGACGACCATGAAAAGAAACTCGCCTTCCTGCGCAGCGACCCGGTCACGCGCAACATGGACGCCGTCAAACACAACCGCATCATCATCCTCGACGCCCTGGCGTTGCAGGCCAGCCTCCGCACGTTCGATGGCCTTGAACAGCTGGCCGGCGCCATCGACGGCTACGACCTGCGCAAATGAGTAAAAGCGTGATCCGCACCCTGCTCGCCCTGACCCTGCTTTCAGCCGCCCTACTCGCGGGCGTGGCCATCGGCGAAACGTCCATCGAGCCGCAGGTGGTGCTTCAAGTACTCGCCAATAAGCTGTGGAACGCCGGCTATCTGCTCGATCCAATCGACGAAGGCGTGGTGTGGAACTACCGCCTGACGCGCGCCCTGGTCGCTGCCGCGTGCGGGGGGGGGCTGGCCACCTGTGGGGTGATCTTGCAGTCGTTGCTGCGCAACCCGCTGGCCGATCCCTATCTGCTGGGTATCAGCGCCGGCGCCTCCACCGGCGCGGTGTTGGTGGCGCTGATGGGCGTGGGCGGCGGGTTGATTTCACTGTCGGCCGGCGCGTTTGTCGGGGCCATGGCGGCGTTTGCACTGGTGATCTTGCTCGCGCGGGCCAGCGGCTCTATGAGCGGTACCGGCCAGATCATCCTCGCGGGCATTGCCGGTTCGCAGATGTTCAATGCCCTGACCGCGTTTCTCATTACCAAGTCGGCCAGTTCCGAGCAGGCCCGCGGCATCATGTTCTGGCTGCTGGGCAACCTCAGCGGTGTGCGCTGGCCTTCGGTGTGGCTGGCGGTGCCGGTAGCGGTTGCCGGCTTGGCGGTGTGCTTATGGCATCGGCGTGCGCTGGATGCGTTTACCTTCGGCAGTGACTCGGCGGCGTCCCTCGGCATTCCGGTGCGCCGCGTGCAATTTGTGCTGGTGGGCTGCGCGGCGTTGGTGACGGCGGTGATGGTGTCGATTGTCGGCTCCATCGGCTTTGTCGGCCTGGTGATCCCCCATGCGGTGCGCCTGTTGCTGGGCACCGGGCACTCGCGGTTGCTGCCAGCCAGCGCCTTGGGCGGCGCGCTGTTTTTGATCGCGGCGGATGTGCTGTCGCGCACGTTGATCAAAGGCCAAGTGATTCCTGTGGGCGTGGTCACTGCCCTGGTCGGCGCGCCGGTGTTCGCGTTGATCCTGATCGGGCGGAGGAATGCACGATGAAAGTGCTCAGTTGTACGGGCCTGGGTTTCAAAGTGCGCGATGCCGAGTTGCTACGGGATATTCATCTTGAGGTGCAGTTGGGGGAAACCTTGGGGATTGTCGGCCCGAACGGCTCCGGTAAATCCACCTTGCTCAAACTGCTGGCGGGGTTGCGAACACCCGCCTCTGGTGAGGTACGGCTTGGGGGCACCCGTTTGGGCGACCTGTCCCGCCGCGCCATCGCGCAACAGCTGGCAGTGGTGGAGCAACAGGCCGACACCGACGACGCCATCCGCGTATTCGACGCCGTGGCGTTGGGGCGCACGCCATGGTTGTCGGCGCTGAGCCCGTGGTCACGCGAGGACGACGCCATCGTGTGCCAGGCCCTGCACGATGTGGACGCCACCCACCTGGGCCAACGCGCCTGGCGCAGCCTCTCCGGCGGCGAACGCCAACGTGTGCACATCGCCCGAGCCTTGGCGCAACGGCCACAGATTCTGCTGTTGGATGAGCCGACCAATCACCTGGATATTCAACATCAACTGGCAATCTTGAAGGGTGTGCAAGGGTTACCGGTGACGACGCTGATCGCGCTGCATGACCTTAATCAGGCCCTGACCTGTGATCGATTGGCGGTGCTCGATCACGGACAATTGGTGGCGCTGGGCACACCGCTGGACGTGCTGACACCGCAGCGGTTGCAGGAGACGTTCGGTGTGCAGGGGCATTACCTGACGGACCCGTTTGATGGAGCGCAGATACTGCGGTTGCGTTCCAACTGAGGCGCTCGGTGAGCACCGCAGATGGACGTTAAGTGACCGATGAGCCTTTTGTGGTGAGCGGGCTTGCCCCGCGCTGGGCTGCGAAGCGGCCCCAATAAGGCCACCGCAATTTCGCAGAAAAACCGCAGTGCCTGGTCTGGGGGCTGCTGCGCAGCCCAGCGCGGGGCAAGCCCGCTCACTACAGAAAGCACTTTCAGCACATCAAGCACTTCCTCCATAGCAAGTACTTTCACCACAGACAGCACTTCCACGCGGATGGGCGTTATGTGACCGATGAGCCTTTTGTGGTGAGCGGGCTTGCCCCGCGCTGGGCTGCGAAGCGGCCCCGATAAGGCCACCCCAATTTCTCAGAAAAACCGCAGTGCCTGGTTTGGGGGCTGCTGCGCAGCCCAGCGCGGGGCAAGCCCGCTCACTACAGAAAGCACTTTCACCAAAGGACACACGTTCAGCACAGGACGTACTTTCACCACAGGAAATACTTCCACCACAAGAAGCCCTCTGACCACGACGAGCGCGCTCACCGCAAACCTATAAACTCCGCTGCATATGCGTCGTCTGCCACACCGGGTCGGCCTCGACATCCACAATCTCAAACCCCTGCCGCCCCCAAAAATCAATCGCCCCAGGCAGGAATGGGTGGGTATGCAGATACACCACGTCCACGCCGTCCGCCCGCGCCCTGCCCTCCAACGCGCGGTATAACTCCCCCGCCAGACCGAAGCGGCGAAAGGCCGGAAGGACGAACAGGCGCACCACTTCCACAGTCTTGCGGCCTTGGTAATTCAATTGGGGGAAACGATCGTCGTAGGGCAAATAACCGATGGCGGCGATGATCTGGTGGTCCTGGCGAGCGATCAGGAAGTGCCCATCGCCGTGAAGGTAAGTGGCCTCGAATTGCGCCAGGTCGGCGGGCATGCTGGTATCGCTGAGCTTGGGGAACAGCTCGGCACGGGCTGCCAGGACGAAGGCCAGAACCTCTGGAATGTCGGCAACCGTGACCGTCTGGATATTGATCATTCACTCACTCGCTCGTACCGCAAATACCCGTTGGCTGCTGTTCCCACACACACGAACCCAGCCGCCTCATACATTAACCGGGCCGGGTTGTCCGCCCGCACGCACAAGCTCAACCGCGCATAACCGTCCTGCCCCGCCGCCGCCCGGTAGGCCTCCAGCAATGCACGCCCAATACCCTTGCGCCGATATGCCTCGCCGACGTTGATCGTGCACAACTCGGCAAGACCGTCCTCGGGCATCCACATCGAATAACCGGCGAACTGTCCGTCGAGCATGGCCACCGTCAATCGCTCAACGTTGTTGACCCAACGTGTGAGGTGCCGTTCCAACTGATCTTGCCAGGCCACTTCGTGTGCAGGCTCCCAACGCTGGATATATCCCCGCTCACCCCGGTAAACCGCGGGCAGGTCGGTGATCCTGGCCGGCCGTAGCGTCAGCTCGTTCACTCAAGCAACTTGCAGAATGAAGTGCCCTTCAGGGCTGCAGGCGGACAGGCAGGATGGGGCTGAGCGCTTGAGGCCGGGTTGAAGAAGCTCATGTACATCCCTTCGTTTGAGTGGGAGGCGAAAGGTTACCCGGCCAGTCATGCATCCTCCAGCTTGTCGCGCAAAAACTCGATAAACCGCTGGGTCTTCGCGGGCAGCAGCCGCGTTTCGGTCAGGGCATAAACTGAAACCGACGAGCCATGCCAGTCGGGCAGTACTCTGCACAGTGTCCCGCTGACCACATCCTGCTCGGCAATGCCTTCGGGCAGCAGCGCAATCCCCAGGTTCAACGCGGCCAGGCGTCTGAGCATGCCCACGCTGTTGAGCTCAAACCGCCCGCTCACGTCGACGTCCACCTTCTCCGACCCCGACTCCAAGACCCATCGATGCGCCCTTGACCCGCGCATGCGCAAACATTCGTGATGCGCCAGATCTGCTGGCTGAGCTGGCAGTCCGGCGCGTTCCAGGTACTGGGGCGAGGCGTAAAACGCTCGCCGCATATTCGCGAGTTTGCGCGCGATCAGGTGGGAATTGGCGGGCTCGCCCATGCGAATGACCACGTCCACTGGATCGCTGATCAAGTCGACCTGGCGCGGCGTTAAGTCGAGTTCGAACGTGATGTCCGGATACAACCGGGAAAACTCGGCAATCAACGGCGCCAGGTAGACCATCGCGAAATCCACCGGCAACGAAGCGCGCAGCAGGCCGTTGGGTTGGGCGAGCATTTCGCCGAGTTGTTCATGGGCCAGCCGGGCCTCGTCGACGATGCGCTTGCACCGCTCAAAGTACAACTGACCCGCCTCAGTGGGCTCGATCTTGCGCGTAGTGCGGTGCAACAGCCGCAGGCCGATACCTTTTTCCAATTCGCTGATGCGCCGGGACAGCGTCGAGTTCGGCATGCCCAGGCTTTCGGCCGCGCGACTGAAACTGCGTGCCTTCACCACCTCGACAAACAGCGCCATATCGTTGAGAAATTCCACAGCATTATCCCATCAGTGGATTAGTCATTTCGTATTTCAGGCATTTATCCCGAAATCGGATTGATCAATCATAACCCCATCACTGATGAGGAACACCGCCATGAATGCTCTTTTCTCTCCCCTTTCCCTTGGTCGCTACACCCTCGCCAACCGCCTGATCATGGCGCCGATGACACGCTCGCGCGCCAACGACGCCGGTGTGCCTTCCGACCTTGTGACCACTTACTACGCCCAACGCGCCACCGCCGGTTTGATTATCTCGGAAGGCGTATTTCCCGACGCGTCGGGCAAAGGCTACGTCCGCACTCCAGGTATCGAAACCGCCGAACACGTGGCCGCCTGGAAATCTGTCACCCAAGCCGTGCACGCCCAGGGCGGGCACATCTTCATGCAACTGATGCATTGCGGGCGGGTCTCTCACCCTTCACTGCTGCCCGACGGCGCGCTGCCGCTGGCCCCTTCTGCGATCAAACCGGCGGGCCAGACCTGGACCGCGAACGGCCTGCAGGATTTCGTCACGCCCCATGCTTTGAGCGTCACGCAGATCGGTGGCGTGGTCGACAGCTACCGTCATGCCGCACGCCGGGCAATCGAGGCAGGCTTTGACGGGGTGGAGTTGCACGCCGCCTCCGGTTACCTGCCCGAGCAATTCCTCTCCAGCAGCAGCAACCAACGCGAAGATCAGTACGGTGGTTCGGTGGAAAACCGTAGCCGCTTCGTACTGGAAGTGCTCGCCGCAATGGTCGATGAAGTAGGCAGTGATCGCGTGGGCATCAAAATTTCCCCGGAGATGAACTTCAACGACATCAGCGATGCCAACCCGCAGGAAACCTTCACCTACCTGGTCAAGCAACTGCGCGAGCTGAAACTGGCCTACTTGCATGTGGCACTGTTCGGGGCGAGCTTCGACTATCACGCTGCGTTGCGAGAATTGTTCGAGGGCCTCTATCTGATCGGAGGCGGCCTTACACGGGACAGCGCCGACACCTTGATCGCCGAGGGCAAAGCCGATGCGGCGGTGTTCGGCGGCGCGTTCCTGGCCAATCCGGACCTGCCCGCGCGCTTTCTCAGTGATGCCGCTTTGAATGTGCCCGACAAAGACACCTTCTACACGCCAGGTGCCGAGGGTTACATCGACTACCCAGCACTCTGAAACGTAGAACCTTCAGTCACTTGTCTGATACGGGACGGTTGGTGAATAGGATCCAGTTGTGGTGAGCAGGGCTGCCCGACCAAAACACCTATTCACCACTGATCCTCGTCGAGATCCATCGTCGGCTATACGCCAACACCGCCTCGCCCATCGCCACCGGAAAATGGATAAATCCATGGGCCGACTCCGGCAGCAGATGGGCCTCTGCCTGTGGCCACCGTTCAGCGATTAACAGTGTGTCGTCTTTGAGCGGGTCCAACTCACCCACAAACATCAACGCCGGTGGCAGGCCGTCGAAGTCGCCATACAGCGGCGACAACGGCGCCTTTCTGCGCTCGTCATCGCTGAGACCTGGCGTCAGCATGCGCAGCGCATCGACCATTCCTGGTCCGTCTAGCAACAAGGTCTCCGGCCCGGCGTTGCGCACACTCGGCGTACCGGTCAAATCGTAAACACCGTAATACAGCACCGCGCCGCTCACACGCTGGAGCAACTCCGGCCATTGCTTGAGCGCCAACAACGTCGCCGCCGCAAGGTGCCCGCCGGCCGATTCGCCGACGACGATGACCGGCAGCTGTTTGAACTCATCCTCACAGAGCAACCAGCGCGCCGCCGCCAGGCAATCCTCCATCAGCCCTTCCACCGGCGTATCCACCGCCAGCCGGTAATCCACCGACACAACCGCCACGTCGCATGCGTTAACCATGCCGAGGTTAAGATCGTCGTCCATCTGCGCATTGCCAATCACCCAGCCGCCGCCGTGGATATCCAGCACCACGCCTTTAGGCTTGCCGACTGGCCGCAGGATGCGTACGGGGACGTTGTCGACGATCTTGCACTGCGCCGCTGGCGCCTTCTTGAGCGTTTGGCTGACGCGCAACAACCCCTGGATCAAACGCGGCGTCACGCGGTTACGGATCTTGAAGCGCGGCATCCAGGCGAGCTTTTGACTGAAGCGGCGCATCTGGGCCAAATCCGCCTCGCTGGCCGGCCAAGGTTGGTGGGCCATCAACGGTTATTCCGCAGGATCGAGAAATTCAACGCCGCCGCTACGCACAGCCACGCCAAATACGGGAACAGGATCAAGCCGGTGATCAAGTCCAGACGCACCGCCATCACCACCATTGTCGCCACCGTTACCCACAGCACCGCAATAATCACCATCCCCGCAAAGATGCGATGGGCGCCGAAGAACACCGGGGTCCACAACGTATTCAATGCGATCTGCGCAGCCCACAGCGCCAATACCATTTCGCTGCCTGGGATCAGTGTGAGGCGATAACCGGCCCAGGCCAGCAGCAGGTAGATAATCGTCCACGCGACCGGGAACAGCCAATTGGGCGGGGTGAAGCTGGGTTTGACGAGGGATTCATACCAGGCGCCAGGTTTGAAAAGGATGCCGGTGCTGGCCGCGGCGGCGCAGGCGAGCAGGAAGATGAAGAAGGTCATGGTCGGTCCTTGAGGTCGGTTGAAAGAAAACCACGCATAGCATCAGTGACTCAAACCGCCGCAGATAAATTCAATCAACCACACAAAAATGGACTGCACGGTGCTCAAACCGGCTCCACAATCCTCAGCCACGGCCACCGCACCTGATAACTCCTGGCTTTGCGCGCAAACAATTCCGGCTCCGGGTGCAGTGGGTTAATCCGAAGAATCCCCTGCTCCACATCCGCCAGCCCATAGGGCGCATACACCTCACCGGTGGCGATCTCCAACCCGATGCACGTCCCCGCCACCAGGTAACGGTCCACCCCCTGTTTAGCCGAGTGCAACTGCGGATATGGTCGGCCAAACCGCTGCCCATACCAGAGGTGAACCCGCGCCTGGTTCTTGACCTCAACATTCACGCCCAAATCCTGGAACAACTGCTCGGCCCTGCGAATCACAGCGTCCTCGGCCTCGTAGGACAAGTCGGTGTCGAAGTAGAAAACGTCGTAGTCCTTTACGCACTGCGCGGCAGGGAGATTGGACTGATGATTCCACACCGCCTGGAATAGACATCCCGCCGTGAGCATGCATTGCTCCACCCCGAGGTCGGGCAGACGCGCGGTGATTTCGGCGTTGATGGGGTTGGCCATGGCCAGGTTGAGCAAGGTGTCGACGGTCAATGTCATGGGATCCCTGAGTTAATCAGCCCTTTGGTGGAAGTCGACTGTACAACATCAGGGAGGGCGTTGAGGTTTACCCCTTCAACTCACTGGCCCGATGACTCGCCGCATCGTCATAAGCCACATACAGCGACTCAGCGATCTGGCTCTTGATGGCCTTGGAAGCCTCCAGACCCAACACAAACCCTTCCGCCTTACCGCCTGCGCGGTTGAGTTCTTCATGGGTGGACGCGCCGGTGATGGCGTCGAGTAGCTTGGTGGCATGCGGGCCGACGCCCTTGGGGAGGCTGATTTGGTCGATGGACATGAGGCGATACCTTGCGAGAGAGAGGTCGGTAGCGCGTGGAACCACTGCCGGGGGATGGCATGGTAGACCGATATGCCCTGCAAAGGGGTGTTTGCGAGTCAACCGGTTTAAAACTCAAGATGCCTTCATCATGGCATTTCATTGTCATGCAGCGCTCGGCACCGCATCACCGCGCGCCTGAGCAGGCATCGTGTGAGGACTCAAGGGCGAAGACGCACGGCAAATGCGCGACACGATAGGTGTGGTGCGTTACACCCACGCTAACGACACACCGAACCCAGCGTTCACCCTTGAATATCACCGCTACCTGGCATTCCGGGCGGGGAAACGCGTGGCGTTCTCGGCTTAAGGTATTCTCCATGGCGTTAATGCCGACCTCGGCCGCCAATCGCTGCCCCTCAAGGCGCTTCAGGAGATTTGCATATTGATTGGGCATCGCTTCGAGCGCACCGCGCAGGGTGACTTGCACATCCACTCGCGCAACGGGGTGCAAAGCGCATTGGTACTGCTGACAGGCGCAATGGCGTTCACCCTGCCACTGGCCTTCGTCGTGTTTTGGCTCACCGATAGCAGCTCGCAGTGGGCGGACATGGACCCGCTGACCTCGCTGCTGATCGTGCTCGGCCTGCTGCTCATTCCTGCCCTTGGCCTGCTGCTGATGGTGTACACCGGCATCCGCGAGAGCTTGTTGTTGTCGCGGGCTAACGGCGAAGGCAAGCGCCGCACTCGAAACTTTTTCGGTGGCCGCGAGCGTGTGCAGTCAACCTTCAGCATCGATAAAGTCCACCACCTCGAACTGCGCCGCCGTCCACAGGCAGAGCCGGCCAACACCCAGTTGTGGCTAGTGATGCGCGACGGCACCGAGCAGCGCTTGACCACCGACAACGTGCCCGTGATACCGGGGAGCACACGCACCGATATGTGGCTGCGAGAACTGGCTGACTATCTGAACGTGGCCGTGCCCACTGAGGTGCACGTTGGGTCGGCGGCCGCGGCGCCCTACAGGCCTGAGCCATCACCGGCGAAGGTGGCCCGGCGGCGCAAATCCGAGGGGCCGGCACCCGTGGCTGAGTCCACCGACAAACTCGGCAGGCCCGCACGCGCCCTGCTGTCCCTGCTGGGTGTTTTCCTGGCGGTGCTGGAGCTGACGCATGTGATCGCGTTGGTGCGCGCGCTGTTTACCGGGCGGCTGCGGGTCAGTGGCATTCGATCGGGTTCGACGAGCTTCTATTGGGCCGAGCAGCCGCTGGTGTTTTCATTCAATGTGCTGGTGGGTGTCGCCGAGGTGCTGATTATCGGCGTGATCGCCTGGGGGTGTTTGCGTACGGCGATTCTGGGGCGGCTGAAATCCAACTCGTGAAGGAGACCAATTGGGCACCGCGCCCGCGCACTGCTAATCTGCGGCCTTTGTGCCTGTAGCAAAAGGAAGGTTTACAGCGACATGGACATTCAACAAATCAAGCAACGCCTGGCCCGCCCCGCCGTGAAGTTCATGGCCGGTGGCTTTCGCCCTCTCGGCACCGATGAAGAAAGCTGGCTGGGGAATGTCTTCCTGTTCCGCCCGGATGAAGGCGTACCCACCAATCAGGCCGGACAACCCTTGCTGCCCTACGCGCAGTTTTACCTGCCCGCCCTGCCCTTCAACAGCCCGCTGCTGGCGGGGGTTCGTGTGCTGACGGTGTTTATCTCGGACCCGTTTCCTGAAGACTTTGAGCCGATGGGAAATAACTGGGTGATCCGCGAATATGGTCCCGATGACGTATTGGTGCGCAAGGCGCTGCCGGTACCGGGCACATTTCTCAAACCTTTCCCGTTGAAGGCAGAAGCGGTGCCGGAGGACTTCCCACTGTGGGATGGCGGCGGTGTCCCCGCGGACCTTGAGCAAGCCATTCTCACGCTGGAGCGCGCCGGCGAGATACAGAGCTATTACGACTTGATCACCCATACTTACGAACACAAGATCGGCGGTTACCCCTCGTTCTGCCAGTCGGGGGTGGATCCGGGTGAAGGTTTCGAGTTTGTGTTCCAGATTTCGTCGGACCCCAAGATCAACCTCAACGTGATCGACAGTGGCAGCCTGATGTTCTGGAAGCACAACCAAACCGGGGAATGGGCGCTCTATTATGATTTTTACTAAGGTGCTGGGAGCCCCGAATGACTGACTACCGTGGATTGATCTTCGACGACACCCGAGAAAGCGCATCCGACCACGCCCTCGCGCAATTGGAAGCCACTCTAGGCGCCCGCCTGCCGGACGATTACCGGCAGTTTCTCAAGACCTGCAACGGCGCCACCGTGGAATACGACGTGTTGGCGACCATGAGCAATGGCGATAAAGAGCTGCTGAGTTTCTTGCTGTATGGCCTGGACCCCAGCGACCAGTATGAATCCAACCCCTTTGAACTGGAGCAACTGCGCAAGCAACCTGGCTTCCCCGCGACAGGGTTATTGCCGATCGGCCGCGATGGCGGCGCCAGCGTGCTGTTACTTGACCTGCGCGAGGGGCGCCAGGATGTGGGGGCGATGGTCGCAGGTTTGCCTGCCTGGACGGGTCGTCGCCAGCAAGGCGATGAGTACGTGGTGCTGGCGGACTCGTTCAATGCCTACCTGGACTTGCTGCACGTGTCGCAGGAACGGATCGCGGAGCACATCAATCACTTCGTCATCAGCGACGACACCATTGACGCGACGCTGACGTGGCTGGATCAAAGCAGTCCCGGTTGGCGGGAGCGCTATCGGGACCTGTGGAATGCGCGGGTGGTGGACAGGCCTATTTGAAGCCGGTGTCAGGGCGTCGCGCATTGTGCTGGCTGGAGGAAGTCTTTCAGCGCTGCCTGATACAGCGTGAGTGGCTGGTCCCGGGTATCGAGCATGGCAAATGGAATCGCGGTGATATGTGAAAACGTCTGGGCACTGATTGAATAGGTTTTCTGCCTGCACACGCCGTGATTGCCATTGAGCATGAACTGAAACGTGAACAGTGTAGGCCGGGTACACCAGCTGGGAATCAAGCCAAGACTCAAGCCCGTCAGGTACTCCTGCGGACACGCGCCGCCCGATGAAAACTCCGAGATTTTTATGGCTAATACAGGGCGCGACGACGCGAGCGGTGCTGAGCTGATGTCTTGCGCCGCCGGGATTATTTCTTGTGTGGCCTGGTAGGCGCGCTTGCCGAAGCGGCTGTCCTTCCAGGGCGCGTCAACTTCATAAGTGAAGCTTGGGATGCTTTCGGTTTTGGCGGCGTCAACGCCGTCGTTGATGATTGGCCTGGACGCGTAGGTGGTGCATCCGGCGCCGGATATCGCCATGGTGAGAAGCATCAGACTGTTAACGAGTGCGCCACGCATCTTGGGTTTTCCCTGGCTATGAATTGGGCCGACTTCATCCAAGTCGGTCAGGAGGGTGAGCGGGCTCTCCTGTGATGTGCAGGCTTCTTGTAGTGAGCGGGCTTCTTGTGGTGAGCGGGCTTGCCCCGCGCTGGGCTGCGAAGCAGCCCCAATAAGGCCACCCCAATTTCTCAGAAAAACCGCAGTGCCTGGTTTTAGGGCTGCTTCGCAGCCCAGCGCGGGGCAAGCCCGCTCACCACAGAAAGCATACTCAACACAAAAAAACCCAAGCGACTCACGGTAAGCAGACTTTCCTGTGGTGAACAGGCTTCTGTGGTGAACAGGCTTCTGTGATGAGAGGGCTTCTTGTGGTGAGCGGGCTTGCCCCGCGCTGGGCTGCGAAGCGGCCCCAATAAGGTCACCCCAACTTCTCAGAAAAACCGCAGTGCCTGGTTTTAGGGCTGCTTCGCAGCCCAGCGCGGGGCAAGCCCGCTCACCACAGAGAGCCTACTCAACACACGAAGTTCGCTCACCACAGAGAGCCTACTCAACACACAAAGTTCGATCACCACAGAAAGCCCGTTTACCATGAGAGATCAGCGCACCAAAAAAGCACCTCACCAAAAAAACCCCAAGCGACTCACGCCTGCGCACTGAACCGCTGCGCCGCACGCCGCTCATACATCGCCGCTTCCGTCTGCTGAGTCGCCCGCTCACCCTTATAGGCCAACTGCGTCAAAAACTTCGCATCCCTGAACTCTGCAGGGACCATGCTATGCGTGTCTTTGAACAGCGGCGCCAAATCAAGGGAGCTGGCGAAGTTTTCCTGGGTCAGGCTGTAGTAACCCATGATGCTGCCGGACCAGGGCGAGCTGGCGTCTGTCATGTCGATGGCAGCATCTCGGTAGGCGACGGCTGCGGTTTTGAGACCCAGGGATTTGTTGAGCAGATCCGTGAGCCGCTGGGTGTCCGAGCTGTTGAGCTGGCCGGCGGTATTGAGCACTTTCAGACTGCCGTCAGCGTCGACGGTGAAGCCGTATTTTTTGCTGGCAAGGTCGGGGGCTGTAGTCGACAGAGTTGACTGGAAGGCCTGGAAAGAGGCTTTCAACGTGTTGTGCGCACCTTTGAAGATTTCGGCGAACCGAGGGTACTCCGGCGATTCAGAGCGACCCACCCAGACGTCGACGACCTCCAGTGGTTTCGACGTGGTGCTGGTGTCTTCACTGGGATGGTAGATGGCGGCTGGCGCGGCGTTTGCCAGGGCTTCCTTGGCGACATCCGTCAGCGGCTGGGGCGTAAGCGTCTGGTTGGAAGGCGCAAGGGTGACATTGGCCGGCGAGGGATAGGCGGAACTGACGGAGAGAGCCATTTAATCGGTCCATGATTGGCGGGTTCCTCAAGGTTATCGACGGTGCTGGAGCAACCTTTAGCTCAGTGACCCGCCTAGCCTCTCAGCGCACTGATGATGAACGCGTGAAGACTATTGACGGCGTTGGCCCCGCGAGAAGCTCGGCTGCGCAAGATCGAAACTTCCATCGGCGCAATGTTCCCCACCCCCTGCTCACTGCCCAAGACCTGCAGCGATGCCGGCACGCTGCACTGAGTGATCGCGGCAATTGCCAGTCCACCTTCGACGGCGGCCACTTGGCCAGCGAGGCTTGAGCTGTTGTAGACCACTTTGAATTGGCGGCCCTGGCGGGTCAGTGAGTCGACCGCATAACGCCGAGCCAGACTTTCACTTTCGTAAACAGCGATAGGCACCGGCTCTCGACGCCACAGTTCGAACTGCGGTGAGCCCACCCACACCATGGGTTCTTTGAACAGAAACGTGCCGCTTTGCGGCGAGTCCCTGGACACCAGTGCAAGGTCAAGATCGCCGCTTCGCACACGCGGGATCAAGGTGGTCGACTGCTCACAGGTCAGCTCTATGTCCACGCCTGCGTAGCGCGGTGCAAAGCGCTTGAGCAGCGGCGTGAGGTACTTGGCCGCGTAGTCCTCGGCGACGCCCAGGCGGATGCGACCGGTCAATGCTTCCCCATGAAAAGCCGCCTGGGTTTCAGCATGCAGGGCGAGCAGGCGGCGGGCATAGCCCAGCAGCGTCTGGCCATCAGCGGTCAGTTGCAGGTGGCGCGGACCACGGTTCAACAGTTGCCGTCCAAGCGCGGCTTCAAGCTTTTTCATCTGCATGCTGACGGCGGACTGGGATCGGTTCACCTCGTGCGCAGCACCCGACAGTGAACCAGCATCCACCACAGCCACGAAGCACTTGAGCCAATCAATCTGCAGATCGCTGGCGAGCATGGGGCTACCTCTATGCGTTAATCGAATGACTGCGATGTGAATTATGCGCTTTTCAGGATAACCGCCCAGCCCTAATGATGATTCGCCTGAATCACCACTGCGGGATTTGAACATGCCATTCGAGACCTGGTTGCTCTATGTGTTTACCTGCTGCGGTATCGCAGTCGTGCCGGGGCCCAATGCGTTATTGGTGCTGACCCATGGTGCCATTCACGGGCGCCGCAAAACGCTGTTCACCATCACCGGCGGAGTGCTCGGTTTTGCGGTGGTGCTTTCGTTTTGCGCGCTGGGCCTGGGCGCACTGATTCAGGCGTCGTCCGCGTGGTTCAACGCGCTGAAGGTGGCCGGGGGGCTGTACCTGATCTGGCTGGGCTTCGGACTGTGGCGGGCTGCGCCGATGACGCTTGAGACTGCCGATACGGCTGGCTTCAGCGGTTGGTCACTGTTGCGCCAAGGCCTGGTATCGGCCCTTTCAAATCCCAAGGCGTTGCTGCTGTTTACCGCGTTTATCCCACCGTTCCTGGATCCGCACAGGAGCCTGATCGCCCAGACGGCTGCCATCGCACTGACCTACGCCGGGGTGGAGTTTGTGGTTGAGTATCTGGTCGCCAGCGCGGCGCACCGGATCAGGCCTTGGTTGGCGAGGACCGGGCGCCGGTTCAATAAAGTCTGTGGTGGTTTTTTTGTGCTGTTTGGCTTGGCGCTCCCCATTCGTGCCTGACAGCTTCATGGTTGCCCTTGCAGGATCGTACAAGCCCACTGACCCGCAACGTGAGTAGCCTTGGATCTCCCACCCCACCCGAGGATCCACCATGGCCCAGCACCCGGTAAATCTCACCCAAAAAGCCTCGCTCATCGATCAACTGTGGAGCCCGCGAGTGGTCGCGCAAATGAACGACTACCAGTTCAAGGTCGTGCGGATCGAAGGCGAATTCATCTGGCACTCGCATCCGGAAACCGATGAGGCCTTTCTGGTGCTTGAAGGCACTTTGCGTATCGACCTCCCGGACGGCCCGGTGTATGTGGCTCCGGGCGAGCTGTACGTGGTGCCGCGTGGCGTCGAACACAGGACGGCGGCCGACGGCGAAGCCAAGCTGATGATGATCGAACCACGCGGCATCCTGAACACCGGGCATGAAGGGGGTGAGCGCACTGCCGAGAATGATCAGTGGATCTGAAACGTCGCGGCCCCCAGCAACCCCAGCAGCTCATTCACCAACTCAACCGCCTCCTGCTGATAGCCTTCACGCCAGCGCGCCGACCAATCATTCGGTCGGCCGTCTTCTTCCCACTCAGATAACGCCAGGCCGTTGACGATTTCCAGCTCAAACCACTGGCGTTGCCAAGCGTCAGCGTCGGTGACCAGGGTGATGTCCTGCCACAGAAACTCGGTATGGGCGACAAAACGACTCCAGCGGAACAGGTCCTCGGTGGCCTGCTCTGCGAGTAGGATCAGTTGGGCTTTTTGGTCCATTGCGGGTTATTTGTCCTTGATCTCTTCCAGCCGTCCGCCGCAGGCGATGAACTTGTCGGTATAGCCTTCACGACAGGTGTTGCTCTGCACTGACGCCACGCCGCTCGGCTTCAAACCGGAGCACGGATCGGGGTTCGAGGCGCTCGACGAAAATTGATGAGTGCACGTTTGGTAGCTGTTTCTTTGCGCCTCATCCAACACGCGCTGGCCCTCGGCGCTGTCTTTTGCGCGCTGTTCGCAGGCGTTGACGTTGGCATCCAGTTCGGCCACGCACTGCTGGCCCTGTGGGGTTTCAGGGTGGATGTAGCGGTACTGCGTGCAAGCGCCGAGGAGGAGAAAGGCAAGTGCGGCAAAAGCTTTGGTCACGGATTCCATATCCTTCAGGCGTGAATGTCGCGAGGTTGGACGTGGAAAAGGGCCCTAGGTTCTGCCATTGTCGCGCCGTTGTTTGTTTTTCCTGCACCCCCGGAGCCCTTATGCCACCGACCAAACGCGACAGCGCCCGCATTGAGCGCCGACTCGTCGCCACCCTGACCGACGCCTGCGAAACCGCCAAAGCCGAAATCCCCGGCTTCGAATGGTTGACCCACACTGTCGATTACACAGCCTTTCCCCAAAGCCTGCAGGTGATCTGGGTGTTCGATACGCACGCCAACAAGGACCACGCCCTTGCGACCGGTGTCGACCAGCGCATGCGTGAATTGACCGCTGCGGCGCTGGATGACGCCGAGGTAGCGCCCGTACAGGTTGACCGCTGTGTGCGTTTTGACTCTGAAGAGGAATGCCAGCGCCAGCACGGTGGCGATTGGCGTGTGCGCCTGCAACGCTAGTGGCTGCCTCGTAATCTCTGGATAATGCCCTCCTCCCGCCCCGATACGGAAATCCCGCTCAATGAAGTCGCCCGCCCTGCTTCTCGCTTCTGCCCTCTTGCTGCCCGCCATCGCCCACGCCGACGACGCCGCATTGACCGAGACGCTCAAGGCCTTCACGCGCTGCGACGCGACCTTCTTCAGCAGCCTGAACACGCACCGCGCCGCGTGGCAGGCCTATGCGCCGCTCAAGCAGGACAAGGACTTCACCTGGATCGCCGTTAAAAACCGTGCCGACCGCCAAGCCAATCAGGTGCCCGTCAGCGCGCCGCCCATCGCAGGCCTGAAGCTGTTGTCGTACGCCGACGAGGCCGCCGACCTCGATCAGTTGGGACGCTACTATTACTGGGGTTTTGTCGTGCAAGGCGGTGTGGACGAGGTGGCCCAGCACCTGGCACCACTGCTGGACGTGCCCGCGCGGCTGCAAAAAATCGACGGGTCTTATATTCGCAGTGAACTCAAGGTCGGCGACCGCTGGCAGGCGATCAAACCGCAACCGGGTAAGGCACCGGGCACACGCAACGTTGAGCGCGTGCTGATCGTCGAACCCGATGGCGAGCAAACACGCGTCAGTTGCTCGGTACAGGGCGGCGTCGATGCTGCGCTGCTGGCCTGGCTGCGGCCGGACATTGCACCGGTTGACTACCCGCGTACCGTTGTAGAAACCAGCATCAACGATGTCGACGTACCTGCCAGCGTGCTCCAACGCCTTGATTCACCGCTGTTGCAGCCGAAATTCAAGAGGTTGAGCTACTCCTACCTGTCCAAGAAAGGCGACGGCAGCCAGGACAGCCCGACTTCGGTCACCTTCACCGCCGACGGCGGCTTGCTGAAGAAGAATGAGGTGTACGGCAACGCCTTCAACGTCGATCGACTGGTGCTCGCCGACTTGATCCAGTTGAAGTCGAAGATGAACGGCGTCGGCGATGGGCGAGTGCTGCAAACCCTCGCAGTCGAGTTGAAAGTGCCGAGCAGTTGGGCCCCTGGCCAGATCTTGCGCGCAGACATGCAGATGCTGAACGTCCCCGCCAAGCCCACCGACACCCCCACCGACACCTCATTGATCTGCAAGGTGGGTGAGCGCTTCCCGGCGCGCCAGGTGTTTGCCTCCTTGACCGGCGACGCCATCAAGCTTGAGTGCGACCAGGGCGACTACAAGACCTCGCGTGCGTTTATCGAGGACTTGGGCGTGGCCCTGACGCTGGAGTCGACGTCGAGCCAGTTCCACTACGTGAATCAATACACCGCGCTGGATGTCGTGCGCTGATCAGCCCAACGCCAGGACGCTGGGATCTGGGGCACTCTGCGCCAGCCCAGCGGTCTGTTGATGCACACCCCCTGCCCCGTGGAGTTCCCATGATCATTGTTCACCACCTCAACAACTCACGCTCGCAGCGCATCCTGTGGCTGCTGGAAGAGCTTGGCCTGCCCTACGAAATCAAGCGTTACCAGCGCGACCCAAAGACCAACCTCGCACCGCCTGAACTCAAGGCAATCAACGCCCTGGGCAAGTCCCCGGTGATTGAAGACGGTGCCAATGTGGTGATCGAATCCGGCGCCATCGTCGACTACCTGATCCGCCGCCATGGCGACGGCCGCCTGCAACCCGATCCCGCCTCGGCCGACTACGATAAATACGTGCAATGGCTGCATTTCGCCGAAGGTTCGGCCATGTTGCCGCTGATGCTTAACCTCTACGTGGGACGCCTGGGGGATGCCGGTGCACCGTTGCATCCACGCATCGAATCCGAGGTCGCCAACTATTTGGGCTATCTGAACGATGCACTGGGGCACGCGCCGTATCTGCTGGGTGATGAGCTGAGCGGTGCAGACATCCAGATGAGTTTCATCGGCGAAATCGCCAAGGCCCAGGGCAAGTTGCAGGCGTACCCGCACTTGTCAGCGTGGGTGCAGCGGTTCCAGGCGCGGCCGGCGTATCGCCAGGCGCTGGAACAGGGCGGCGAGTATGCATTTGCCAACTAAGTAAACCCGGGCACGGTGGGTGTGCGACTAGCCCACCATCTGCCACAACGATGCGCCCACCCCGGTAATGCTCTCCCCGGCAATCAACCCCGCCGCTGCGGTAATCGCAAAGCGCTCAGTGATACTTGGCCAACGGCAACTCACCAACCAGGTGAGCACCGCGCCCATCGCCATCATCAACGACACCGAAGCCGGCAGGACAAAAGCCAACCCCAACGCGGCGGCACTCGGCAAGTAGCGGGAACGATGGGCCGGCAACAGGCTGTCGAGCACGCCCAACAACACGCCTGCACCGCCGCCAATGGCAATCGCCCAGCGGATGCTCGTCGACAATGAATCCAGCCCGTGGGTCAGGGTTTGCGCCACGGCTTTCCACGTCGCCACCGCGGGCGCCGGCCACTCTTCGGTAAGCAGCATGGACTGCGGATCCGGAATCAGCGCCAGGTACGCAAACACGCCAACGATGCTGCCGATGAAAATCCCCAGGATCTGCGCGATCACTTGTTTGTGCGGCGTAGCACCAATCGCTTTGCCCACCTTGAAATCGTTCATCAAGTCCGTACATTGCCCCGCCGAGCCGCCAGCGGTGTTGGCGCTCATCAGGTTGATCGGCACCTGGCCGGGAGCAACGATGCCGAAGCTCAGTTGGGACAATTGCCCGATGGCGCCAATCGGCGGAATACCGGTGGCACCCACCACGCGGGCGGCGACGGCCGCGAGGCAGATCGCCAGGGGAATGGTCAGCAATGCCATCCACAGATTGATGCCGAACAACAGCGCTTGCAGACTGACTACCAAGCCTATCGACAGGATAAAACCAGCGGCCGGCCCGGGCTTGGGCACACTCCACATCTTGCCGCCGTCAGCTTTAGTGGAGGAGCGCAACGCCCACAAACGAATCGTCAGCGAGGCCAAGGTGGAACACACCATCAGGCTCACACCGGGCCACAGCAACCATTCCACCAATGCAGCGAATTGCGGGCCGCTGCTGTCTGCCGGCAACGTCACCAGGTTTTGTGCCAGCAGCCACGGGCCCAGGCCACCCCACGCAATCAAGGCGCCGAGCAGCAGAGTCAGGCCGACGCGAATACCGATAATGCCGCCGAACCCCAGCAGCAACAGCGAAGGATCGGCGGTAAAGGTCAGACGCTCCAACGAGGCTGTCGGCGACCAGCGCGGAAAGGCCCACATGAAGGTGTCCACCCACTTCACCAATCCGGACAGCAACGCGGCGCTGAGCAGCACCTTCAAACGTGTCGCGGCTTCGCGTCCGTGGTTGTAGATGTGCAGCAGGGTTTCCAGGGTGGCCATGCCTTCGGGGAACTTCAGCGCCTTGTCATTGAGCAACGAGGGGCGCAGGTACCAGGCGATCCAAATGCCCAGGAAACTCACCGAGAACACCCAGGTGATCATCGGCAACGCGTCTAACTGGTTGCCGGTCAACAAGGTGTAGGCCGGAATCGGCGCCACCAAACCGCCAGAGATGATCGAAGCGGCGGCCGAGGCGACGGTCTGGTTGATATTGCTCTCATGCAAGGTCCACGGCAGTTGCTCGGTGGAACGCTTAGCCAGGCCTTGCCAGATCGCATAACCCACCAGCAGGGCGATGATCGACATGTTGAACGACCAGCCGATCTTCAAGCCGGCGTACACATTGGATGGTGTGAGCAAAATACCGAGCACGGTGCCGGTGACGACGGCACGCAGGCTGAGTTCGCGTTCGACGGGGGCGTACTGGGGAATGGCTGGCGAGGCTGACAGCATGCGGATTCCTTTCGGCAATGAAACAGGGCGACCTAACAAGTGAGCCCTGTGGGCCCTGAAGGTTCCTGAATCGGCAAGAAGGAACAGCAGCACAAAGCACGTCCGCTCTTGTGATTTGCGGGCTTTTTTTGGTCAGCCTGCGTTTAGGTGGCACATAAGCTTTTTGTGGTCAGCCTGCTGTAGGTGGCAACTAAGCTTTTTGTAGTGAGCGGGCTTGCCCCGCGCTGGGCTGCGAAGCGGCCCCATCAAGAGCACCGGGGTTCGCCAGATAGATCGCGCTGGCAGGTTTTGGGGCTGCTTCGCAGCCCAGCGCGGGGCAAGCCCGCTCACCACAAAAGCCACTGCTCACCGTAAGAAGCCTGCCAAACACAGGAGTTCGCCTGTTCTTAGGTGGCAAGTGAGCTTTTTGTGATCAGCCTGCTTGTGGGTGGCAAGAAAGCTTTTTGTGGTGAGCGGGCTTGCCCCGCGCTGGGCTGCGAAGCGGCCCCATCAAGAACACCGCGTTTCGTCAGATAGATCGCGCCGGCAGGTTTTGGGGCTGCTTCGCAGCCCAGCGCGGGGC
>NZ_JAAOWU010000002.1 GCF_013778505.1 Pseudomonas sivasensis
TGATTATTTTCAGAAGCTTTCGAAGATTTCTTCAACAACTTCAACCACTTGCGCTTCTGATCTCTCATCAGCGGGAGGCGAATTCTACAGCGTTACACGCTGCTGTCAACACCTCTTTTTCAACTTCCTTTTGGCTTCGATGAACTGAAGCAACTTACTGCCGAAAACCGCGTAACTCATTGTTTAACAAGGAGTTTTCCGTTTCGACTGCACCGGAAGTGGGGCGAATTATAGACAGATATAATTCGCCGTCAACACTTAATTTCAGCCTTATTCAGATTTGAGCGTAATGCGTGCAAAGGCCTTCTTCCCCGCCTGACAAACGTGGGTCGCTCCGAGCTCATATATAAAGGTGCGATCTACCACCTCACCATCTATACGCACACCACCCGAACCCAGAAGGTCACGAGCCACGGCGGAGTTTTTCACCAAGCCCGCCTTATTAAGAACGGCCGCAATCGGCATCGCCTCAGCAGCAGTCAGCTCAACCTCAGGAAGATCATCCGGCAACTCGCCATCTTTCATGCGGTTGCCCGCCGCGCGGTGAGCACTGGCCGCTGCCTCTTCACCATGGAACCGAGCAACAATCTCTTCTGCCAGCTTGATTTTCACATCACGCGGATTGGCGCCAGCCTCGACGTCAGCGCGCAACGCATTGATCTCGTCCATCGAGCGGAAGCTCAACAGCTCAAAGTAACGCCACATAAGCGCATCAGGAATGGAAACCAGCTTGCCGTACATCACGCCTGGCGCCTCTTGGATACCTACATAGTTACCCAGAGACTTGGACATCTTCTTGACGCCATCCAACCCTTCCAGCAATGGCATGGTCAGAATGCACTGAGCCTCTTGCCCATACGCACGCTGAAGCTCACGCCCCATCAGCAGGTTGAACTTCTGGTCGGTACCACCCAGCTCCACATCGGCACGCAGCGCCACCGAGTCATAACCCTGGACTAGCGGATACAGGAACTCATGAATAGCGATCGGCTGATTGGTGGAGTAGCGCTTATCGAAGTCGTCGCGCTCAAGCATTCGCGCAACGGTGTACTGAGATGTCAGACGAATAAAGTCGGCCGGCCCCATCTGATCCATCCAGGTGGAGTTGAACGCCACCTCGGTCTTAGCCGGATCAAGAATCTTGAATACTTGGGTCTTGTAGGTCTCGGCGTTGTCGAGAACCTGCTCGCGGGTCAGCGGCGGGCGCGTAGCGCTTTTGCCACTCGGGTCGCCGATCATCCCAGTGAAGTCACCTATAAGGAAGATGACCTGATGCCCCAGCTCCTGGAACTGACGTAGCTTATTAATAAGCACGGTGTGACCCAGGTGCAGGTCCGGCGCTGTCGGATCGAAACCAGCCTTAATACGCAGGGGTTGGCCACGCTTGAGCTTTTCGATCAGCTCGGCCTCAACCAACAGTTCTTCCGCACCACGTTTTATCAGCGCTAGCTGCTCTTCAACCGACTTCATAACAGATCCGCAAGGCTCAGATTCAAAAGGGAACCAACCATACAAGATCAGGGACTAATTACAAGTTTTGCCCTGCGCACGGACACCGTTCAGCAAGCCCAGCATTCGCGAGCTTGCGCCACAGATGATTTGGTTATATTTTATACAGTTATTTCATCTTCATCATGTCATTCATCTTTTCCATTTCATCTTCAAAGTCAAATTACCTATGACCACTGAACCGTCTAAAGCGCCGCCGCTTTACCCGAAGACCCACCTGCTCGCCGCAAGTGGTATCGCCGCCCTTCTTAGCCTGGCACTCCTGGTATTCCCTTCCAGTGACGTAGAAGCCAAACGAACATCCCTGAGCCTCGACTTGGAGAGTCCAGTTGAACAACTGACACAAGATCAAGACGCTGCCGACGCTCAACAAGCCACAAATGCCCCATCTGAATCGCCGTTTGCCCAGATAGAAAACACGCCCGAAGATACCCAGCAAGCGGCAAAGGAACTGCAAAAGCCAGTCGCAGACGCAGCTAAGAATCCTCAGCACCGCGAAGTGATCGTCGCAAAAGGCGATACGCTTTCTACCCTTTTCGAGAAGGTTGGTCTTCCTGCCGCCACCGTTAACGACGTGCTGGCCAGCGACAAACAAGCCAAGCAGTTCACCCAACTGAAACACGGCCAGAAGCTTGAGTTCGAATTGACGCCTGACGGCCAGTTGAACAACCTGCACAGCAACGTCAGCGACCTCGAAAGCATCTCCCTGACTAAGGGCGCTAAAGGTTTCGCGTTCAATCGCATCACCACCAAACCAGTGATGCGCTCCGCCTACGTTCACGGCGTGATCAACAGCTCGCTGTCGCAATCCGCTGCGCGCGCGGGGTTGTCGCATAGCATGACCATGGACATGGCCAGCGTATTTGGCTACGACATCGACTTCGCCCAAGACATCCGCCAAGGTGACGAATTCGACGTGATCTACGAGCAGAAGGTCGCCAACGGCAAAGTGGTCGGCACTGGCAATATTCTCTCTGCACGCTTCACCAACCGCGGTAAGACCTACACCGCTGTGCGCTACACCAACAAGCAAGGCAATAGCAGCTACTACACGGCTGATGGCAATAGCATGCGCAAAGCGTTCATCCGCACCCCAGTGGACTTCGCTCGCATCAGCTCGCGTTTCTCCATGGGGCGCAAGCATCCAATCCTGAACAAAATCCGCGCACACAAGGGCGTCGACTACGCAGCTCCTCGTGGTACGCCTATCAAGGCAGCGGGAGACGGCAAGGTCCTGCTGGCCGGCCGTCGCGGCGGTTACGGCAACACGGTGATCATTCAGCACGGCAACACCTACCGAACCTTGTATGGCCACATGCAAGGCTTCGCAAAGGGCGTGAAGACGGGCGGTAATGTGAAGCAAGGTCAGGTGATCGGCTATATCGGCACTACCGGCCTCTCCACCGGACCGCATTTGCACTACGAGTTCCAGGTCAATGGCGTACACGTTGATCCACTGGGCCAGAAACTGCCGATGGCCGACCCAATCGCCAAAGCAGAGCGCGCGCGCTTCATGCAACAAAGCCAGCCCCTGATGGCACGTATGGACCAGGAGCGTTCCACCCTTCTGGCTTCGGCGAAGCGTTAAGTCATGCCGCTCTATATAGGTGTGATGTCCGGAACCAGCCTCGACGGCCTGGATATCGCCCTGATCGAACAAGGTGCAGCGGTCAATCTGATCGCCACCCACTACACTCCGATGCCGGACACCCTGCGCGCAGAGCTGCTAAGCCTGTGCGCTAGCGGCCCGGATGAGATTGCCCGTTCAGCGATCGCCCAGCAGCATTGGGTTACCCTCGCCGCTCAAGGCATTCACACACTGCTCGACCAGCAAAACCTCAAGCCTCAAGATATCCGCGCGATCGGCAGCCATGGTCAGACTATCCGCCACGAACCCGCCCGAGGTTTTACGGTGCAGATCGGAAACCCGGCCTTGCTCACTGAGCTGACGGGCATCACCGTGGTCAGCGACTTTCGCAGCCGCGATGTAGCCGCCGGCGGCCAGGGTGCACCGCTCGTCCCTGCGTTTCATGAAGCATTGTTTGGCGAAAGCACCGGCAACCGTGCGGTGTTGAATATAGGCGGTTTCAGCAACCTCAGCCTGATTGAGACCGGCAAACCTGTAGCCGGCTTCGACTGCGGCCCGGGCAATGTCCTGTTGGATGCCTGGATTCATCTACAACGCGGCGAACACTTTGATCGCGACGGCCAGTGGGCAGCCAGCGGCAAAGTAGAACCTCAGTTGCTCAACGCTCTGCTCGGCGACCCGTTTTTCCTGACAAAAGGCCCAAAAAGCACCGGCCGAGAAGTGTTCAACCTGGGATGGTTGCAACAGCACCTTAGCCGCCTGCCAGCCTTCGAACCCCAGAACGTGCAGGCCAGCTTGCTGGAACTGACCGCCCTGACCATCGTTGAGTCCCTGCAAACCGCACAATCGCAGACAGAAACGCTGTTGATCTGTGGCGGCGGCGCCCATAACACCGCAATGATGAAGCGACTGGCCGCCCTGCTGCCATCCACCCAGGTCAGCAGCACAGCCACTCACGGCGTAGACCCCGACTGGGTCGAAGCCATGGCCTTCGCCTGGCTGGCCCATTGCTGCCTGGAAGGCATTGCCGCCAACCGCCCCAGCGTCACTGGCGCGCGCGGACTGCGGTTACTGGGCGCAATCTACCCCGCCTGACTAATCCGCAGACAGCAAAACGCCGCGTGGCCCATGAAAGCCAAGCGGCGTTTTTGTATCCACTCTCGATCAGATCGAGAACGAAGACCCGCAACCACATGTAGTGGTGGCATTAGGGTTCTTGATCACGAAACGCGAACCCTCCAGACCTTCCTGATAATCCACCTCGGCGCCCGCCAAGTACTGGAAACTCATCGGGTCTACAACCAGGCTCACGCCCTCGCGCTCAACGATAGTGTCATCGTCAGCCACATCTTCATCGAAGGTAAAGCCGTACTGAAACCCTGAACAACCGCCGCCCGTAACGAATACGCGCAGCTTCAAGCGATCATTACCCTCTTCATCGACCAGGCTCTTCACCTTGTGCGCAGCACCGTGAGTGAATTGCAAAGCCGTGGGGGTGAAGGATTCAACGCTCATGCTGATAATCTCCCGGCGTAGAGCCGCCATATGCGTAATGGCGGGCATTATCCGCTTCTCCTAGAAAATCGGTCAACTATTGTTACGGTATATCAATCTGCATCGCCGCCATTAGAAACACAAAAGGCCCGATCAACGGGCCTTTTGCGCAATCAACAAACCGCCTTAAGGCAGCATGCCGGCATGGGACAAGCCCAACTTCTCATCCAAGCCGAATAGGATGTTCATGTTCTGCACAGCCTGGCCCGACGCGCCCTTGACCAGGTTATCGATCACCGACAGCACGACCACCAGGTCGCCGTCCTGCGGACGGTGCACAGCAATCCGGCACACGTTGGCGCCACGCACGCTACGGGTTTCCGGGTGGCTGCCCGCCGGCATTACGTCGACGAACGGCTCATTCGCGTAGCGCTTTTCAAACAACGCCTGCAGGTCTACCGAACGATCGACCACGGTTGCGTATAGCGTGGAGTGGATACCACGGATCATTGGCGTCAGGTGTGGCACAAAGGTCAAGCCCACATCCTTACCGGCAGCACGGCGCAGGCCCTGGCGGATTTCCGGCAGGTGGCGATGCCCTTTTACCGCATAGGCCTTCATGCTTTCCGAAGTCTCGGAGTACAGCGACCCTACCGCGGCACCACGGCCTGCACCGCTGACGCCAGACTTGCAGTCTGCAATCAAGCGCGACGCATCCGCCAACCCAGCTTCAAGCAACGGCAGAAAGCCCAACTGCGTAGCGGTTGGGTAGCAACCCGGCACCGCGATCAGGCGCGCCTGCTTGATTTGCTCACGATTGACTTCAGGCAGGCCGTACACCGCCTCTTCCAACAACTCCGGCGCGCCGTGTGGCTGACCGTACCACTTGGCCCATTCATCGGCGTCCTGCAGCCGGAAGTCTGCCGACAGGTCAATGACCTTGGTGCCAGCTGCCAGCAACTCACCGGCCAGCGCATGGGCAACACCATGTGGCGTGGCGAAGAACACCACGTCGCAGGCGCCAAGGGTCTTGATGTCCGGAACACTGAACGCCAAGCCGTCGTAGTGGCCTCGCAGGTTCGGGTACATATCGGCCACAGCCAGGCCTGCCTCGGATCGAGAGGTGATGACCACCACCTCAGCTTGCGGATGCTGAGCCAACAGACGCAGCAATTCGACACCGGTGTAACCCGTGCCGCCGACGATACCGACCTTGACCATAAACCTGCCCTCAACGAACCACTGGAAAGCCGTCGATAATAGGGGCCGTATCGCCCTGCGACAACCGTCAACGTGACGTATGGGCGCATGAGCCACTACTATCTTCGCTACCGTGAACCTGGGAATAACTAAAAATGCTTTATCTATGGGTCAAAGCCTTCCACATCATCAGCATCGTCTGCTGGTTTGCCGGGCTGTTCTACCTGCCGCGCCTGTTCGTCTACCACGCCCAAAGCGAGGACACCGTCAGCAAGGAGCGCTTCAGCATCATGGAGCGCAAGTTGTACCGCGGCATCATGGGCCCGGCGATGATTGCCTCCCTGGCATTCGGCATCTGGCTGATTGCCCTCAACCCCGGCATCTTTCAGTCCGGCGGCTGGATCCACGCCAAGCTGACCCTCGTTGTACTGTTGATCGGCTATCACCACATGTGTGGCGCACAGGTAAAACGTTTCGCCCGTGGCGAAAACACCCGCAGCCATGTCTTTTATCGCTGGTTCAATGAAGTCCCGGTTCTGATATTGCTGGCTATCGTAATTTTGGTCGTAGTCAAACCGTTCTAACTTCAATTACTCGGGGTACCTCCAATGTCGCTGCCCGCTCTGCTTGAACAACGTCTGCGCCTGCCCGTGGTGGCTGCGCCGATGTTCCTGATTTCCAATCCACAACTGGTCCTGGCCTGCTGCCGCAATGGCGTGGTCGGGAGCTTTCCTGCGCTCAACCAGCGCGAGAGCAGTGGCTTCAAAGCCTGGCTGGAGGAAATCGAAGCGGGCCTTGCGCAGTTGGACAATCCAGCGCCGTACGCCGTCAACCTTATCGTGCACAACAGTAACCCTCGCCTGGAGGCGGATCTGGCGATCTGCGTTGAGCACAAGGTGCCGATCGTGATCACCAGTTTGGGCGCGGTGAAGGAGTTGGTAGATGCCGTGCACAGCTACGGCGGGCTGGTGTTCCACGATGTCACCACCCGGCGCCATGCCGAAAAAGCCGCTGAAGCCGGTGTAGATGGCCTGATTGCTGTGGCTGCCGGTGCCGGTGGCCATGCCGGCACCTGGAGCCCGTTCTCGCTGATTGCCGAGATTCGACAGTTCTTCGACAAAACCCTGCTGCTGGCCGGGTGCCTCAATCATGGACACGAAATCCTCGCCGCCCAGTTACTGGGCGCAGACCTGGCATATTTCGGCACGCGCTTCATCGGTACCGCCGAAAGCCACGCCCCAGATGCCTATAAAGAGATGCTGCTCACATCGCGCGCCGCCGACATCGTGCACACTCCCGCAGTCTCCGGCGTTCCCGCTAGCTTTATGCGCCAAAGCCTGGAAAATGCCGGGTTCGACCTCGCCGCCCTGCAAGGCAAAGGCGAAGTGAACTTCGGTTCCAAGCTCAAACCGCTGAGCGACGAAGCCAAAGCATGGAAGACCGTATGGTCCGCCGGCCAAGGCGTCGGTGAGATTAATGATTTGCCCAGCGTCGATGAACTCGTTGCCCGCCTCGATGCCGAATACCGCAAGGCGCGCGAGCAGGCCGCACAATTGCGCTGGCCACGCTGACCCAACCGACAGGCCTGCCAATTGAGCAGGCCCGCACCCCCACCTGAATAAGTGACAAGGAAGCCCGCATGAGCGACAACCGCTTCAAGATTGTTTTTGATGGAGCCTTGCTCCCGGGTGTCGAAAGCACCACGGCCAAGCTGAACCTGGCTGAGCTGTTCAAAAGCACCGTCGAGGACATCGAGAAACTCTTCACCGGTCGCCCGGTTGCACTAAAACGCGACCTGTCACGCCCCGACGCCGAAACCTACCTCACCGCTCTGAAGAACGCTGGCGTCGACGCGCGCATCGAGGCCGAACAGCCCGTAGCCTTCAGCCTTGCCGAAACACACGAGACGAGCTCTGGTGCAACAGACTTCTCTCGCCCAGCCGCTTCACCGTACGCGCCTCCGCGTGCTGCCGTGGGTGACAGCCACCCTGAATACGCCGATCTCAAGATCTTCACGATCAATGGCCGTATTGGCCGTCTGCGGTATTTGGCATGGACGCTGGTACTGACCGTCGCAATGCTCGTCGCAGCAGGCATCCTTAGTACTGTAGGCTTCGCCATCGCGACCGCGTCACCGACGATAGCCATCATTGTTGGCTCGCTGCTCGGTTTAGCGCTGTTCGTTGCGGTTGTAGTCGTGAGTGTGCAAATCGGGGTCCAGCGCTTGCACGACCTGGGCTGGTCTGGCTGGCTGTACCTGCTGAACCTCGTGCCGCTGGTAAACAGCATTTTCCCGCTGTTGCTGCTGGTAGTGCCAGGTAACTCGGGTGCCAACCAATACGGCGCACCGCCACCGCGTAACTCCACTGCGGTAAAGGTTCTGGCCTCTCTGTGGCTGGCATTCATTCCTCTGATGCTCATCCTCGTCGTGTCGCTGGGCATGAACGGCTACCTGGACCAACTCGAATCCAACGTCGACAGCAGCTACGAAAGCAGCTCCATCACCTCCGATGAAGACGCCGATCAAAGCGTCATCGTTGATGAAGAAGACGCCCAAAGTGCTGACGAAGCGGCCGAACCTGTAGACTCTGCAGAAGAACAGTAAAGAAACGCCCCCATCCGTGATGCCTCCATCATTGATGGGGGCGTTGCGATGGAGAAAGGCATGACCCGTTACGCTCTGATCACCGGTGCCTCCAGCGGCATTGGCCTCGCCTTGGCAGAAGCCCTGGCCCGTCGCGGCCGCAGCTTGATTCTGGTGGCCCGCCAGCGTGATCAGTTGGAAAGCATTGCACTCGAATTGACTCAGCGCTTCGGCGTCGAGGTGCTGTTTCGTGCCTGCGACCTGGGCGAGCCGCTGCGCTTGTCCGGATTCCTGTTGGAGCTTGAAGAAGGCGAGCGGCAGATTGATTTGCTGGTCAACTGCGCCGGCATCGGCACAAGCGGACCATTCCTGGCCCAGGACTGGATGACCGAGCAAGACCTTATTGAAGTCAACATCCTCGCCCTCACCCGCATGTGTCACGCCCTGGGCAATACCATGGCGCTGCAGGGCGGCGGACAAATTCTTAACGTTGCGTCGATTGCCGCGTTTCAACCCGGTCCGTGGATGAGCAGTTACTACGCCAGCAAGGCCTATGTGCTGCATTTCTCCGAGGGTTTGCGCGAAGAACTGAAGACCTGCGGCATCAAGGTATCGGTCCTTTGCCCTGGCCCGACACGCACCGCGTTCTTCGGTACCGCGCAAATGGACACCGCCAAGCTTGATCGCAGCGAACAACTGATGAGCCCGGAAGAGGTCGCGCTCTACACCGTACGCGCATTGGAAAAGAACAAAGCCATCATCATCCCCGGCCGCCGTAATCGCTGGCTGGCCTTCAGCCCACGTCTAAGCCCGCGCTGGCTGACGCGCAAAATAGCCGGTGCCATCAACAAGGCCTATTGCCCACGCTGACCGCGTGGGTACACTCACCCCTGCACGCTCATAATGGAGAAACAGCTGTGGATACTCTGTTCACCAAGATCATCAACAGAGAAATACCCGCGAAGATCATCTACGAAGATGATCAAGTCCTCGCTTTTCACGATATTGCCCCGCAGGCACCAGTGCATTTTCTGGTGATCCCGAAGAAGCCTATCCGCACCCTCAATGACCTCACGGAAGATGACAAATCCCTGGCCGGGCACATTCTGTTTACCGCCCAGCGCCTCGCCGTGGAACAAGGCTGCGAGAAAGGGTTTCGCGTAGTAATGAACTGCAATGAGGATGGCGGACAGACTGTCTATCACATCCATATGCACGTGCTGGGTCAGCGCCAGATGAACTGGCCACCGGGCTGAGGATTATTGGGGAGTTTGCGACTGCGACGCAGCCGGACGGCAGCAAGCTCCCTCGCCACAAAGGCAAATTGACTCAGGGCAAACGCTTGCCCATCTCTTGCGGTAAACTGGCCGCCGAGATTCTTCCCGGAGGTCAGCATGACTACCCAACGTCACTACTCGCCGATTGATCGCCTATTGCTGCAAGCCGACACGGCCATGCGCACACTCCTGCCCTTCAGTGGCCAACCGTACCGTCCGTCGCCCGCCATCCTGCAACCTGACGCGCAGATGAGCGAGACCGACACTCGTCATGTCGCCGGCCTGATGCGCATCAACCATACCGGCGAAGTCTGTGCCCAGGCGCTTTACCAAGGCCAGGCACTGACTGCCAAGCTGCCGCAGGTACGCGCCGCCATGGAGCACGCGGCCGAGGAAGAAATCGACCACCTGGCCTGGTGCGAGCAACGCATCCGTCAACTGGGTAGCCATCCCAGCGTGCTGAATCCACTGTTTTACGGTTTGTCGTTCGGCATTGGCGCTGCTGCCGGCTTGATCAGTGACAAGGTCAGCCTCGGTTTTGTCGCCGCGACTGAACATCAAGTGTGCAAGCACTTGGATGAACACCTGGAACAATTGCCGGCCGAAGACGAAAAATCCCGGGCCATTCTTGAGCAGATGCGTATCGATGAAGAACACCACGCTGAAAGCGCACTGGATGCAGGCGGCTTCCGCTTCCCGGCGCCAGTGCGTTTCGGCATGAGCCTACTTGCCAAGGTCATGACCAAAAGCACCTACCGCGTCTGAGCAAACCTGCAGCCGAAAAAAAGGGCGCTTTCAAAGCGCCCTTTTCTTTTGCCAATCGACGATTAACCCAACTCGATAATCTCGTAGTCATGGGTAATGGCCACGCCGGCCGCACCGAGCATGATCGACGCCGAGCAGTACTTCTCTGCCGACAGCTCGATGGCGCGCTTGACCTGAGCCTCCTTCAGCCCTCGGCCCTTCACCACGAAGTGCATATGGATCTTAGTGAACACCTTGGGATCTTCAGTGGCGCGCTCGGCTTCCAGGAAGGCTTCACAGCTTTCCACGGCCTGTCGGGATTTTTTCAGGATGCTGACCACGTCGAAATTGCTGCAACCGCCCACGCCCAGCAGGAGCATTTCCATCGGACGTACGCCCAGGTTGCGGCCACCGGCTTCAGGCGGGCCATCCATGACCACTACATGGCCACTGCCCGACTCACCGAGGAACATGGCTTCGCCCGCCCATTGGATGCGTGCCTTCATCGCCCAGACTCCACTGCTAAAAAAGGGTCGCCAGCTTAGCACAGGGCCTGAGCGCGACAGCGTTTCCCATCTATGTGATCAATAACGGGGCTTGCTCGGTAAATTGGCTAATCGAGTCAGAATGTGTCTGTTAAGCTGACGCCAAATGAGTGGCGCATTGCCACCCTTTATAAAGCGTGTATCAATGCCGATACCGCCGAGTACAACAATTCCAACCACCTCGCGCTGCCTTTCGGGATACAACCATGGTTGCTCTGACGCCCATACCCAAGATCAAGAATCTCGACAAGCTGCTGATGCATTGCCAGCGCCGACGTTACCCGGCCAAGCACAACATCATCTGCGCCGGCGAGCGCTCCGAAACGTTGTTCTTCATTATCAAGGGCTCAGTCACCATTCTGATCGAGGATGAAGACGGCCGCGAGATGATCATCGCCTACCTGAACACGGGGGATTTCTTCGGGGAACTGGGGCTGTTTGAGCAAGCCGGCAAGGAACAGGAGCGTAGCGCCTGGGTGCGGGCCAAGGTCGAGTGCGAAGTGGCCGAGATCAGTTACACCAAATTTCGCGAGCTGGCTCAACACGATCCCGACATTCTCTACGCACTCAGCGGTCAGATCGCCCAGCGCCTGCGTGACACCACGCGCAAGGTCGGCGACTTGGCATTCTTCGACGTTACCGGTCGCGTGGCCCGTTGCCTGCTGGAGCTGTGCAAACAGCCCGATGCAATGACTCATCCCGACGGCATGCAAATCAAGATCACCCGTCAGGAAATCGGGCGAATTGTCGGCTGTTCACGAGAGATGGTCGGCCGCGTGCTCAAGGACCTGGAAGAGCGCAACCTGGTCCACGTCAAAGGCAAGACAATGGTGGTGTTCGGTACTCGCTAACCCGGCAGGAAGCTGGCCAGCATCTGACGGTACAAGGTATCCAATCGGCTGATGGCATCCGGCGCGGGGAAAGCTTCGTGCAAGGCGATATGGCTGTCGGCACGAACCCGTTGCTCCAGACCGCAGGCTTCGTTGAAGCGATTGACCGCCGCGATCAGTTCTTCGCGATCGTTATCCAGCAACAACGCACCGTGCACCAACCCTACCGGGCGGCCACCGCTTTGCCGCCAGCGCTGAGCCGTGCCGACCATTTTGCGCCCGTTCAGGTTGACGTTGTAACGACCGTCGCAGAATGCACCTTCGATTTCCCCGACGGAGGCATCGCCGCCCAACTCGATGAGTAAATCGCAGATCGGCTGGCATAGGCGCTGGTAACCGGTTTCGATGCGGCCTTGATCGCCTTCACTGCGCGGCGGAGCGTAGACCAGGGCGATATTGACCGTAGCGCTGGACTGCGGCACCGGTTCGCCACCGGTCTCACGCAGCAACACCGGCCAACCGTAATCGGCCGAGACTTGGCTGGCGGCTTCGAATGCCGGCAACCGACTCAGACGACGCGGCATCACCAAGGCTTGATCACTGGGTTGCCAGAACAGCAGGCCGAACTCCTGGTCACCAGCACAAACGGCAGCCAACAAGGCTTGCTCGGCGGCAAGGCCTGCTTCGACGGTCATCTTTACTGGCTGAGTCATCTAACACCTACCTATCGGCATAACCACAGGACCCAATGTGGAAGGGGGCTTGCTCCCGATGGCATTCTGTCAGTTGATGAACAAGTCAACTGACACTCCGCTATCGGGAGCAAGCCCCCTCCCACATTTGACTGCATTTCAAATATTGATCGTGGGTCAAATCAATCGAGAGTTGAACCGCTGACCGCCACGCCACGCTCCGGGAAGAACAGACGCTGCAGTTCCGCCCCCGGGTTCTCGGCGCGCATGAAGGTCTCGCCCACCAGGAACGAGTACACATTGCTGATTTCCATCAGCTCCACGTCGGCGCGGTTAACAATGCCGCTCTCAGTGATCACCAGCCGGTCGCGTGGAATACGCGGCAGCAGGTCGAGAGTGTTTTCCAGGCTGACTTCAAAGGTGTGCAGGTTACGGTTGTTGACCCCCACCAGCGGTGTGTCGAGGGTTTTAAGTGCGCGCTCCAGCTCATCGCCGTCGTGCACTTCCACCAGCACGTCCAAGCCGACGCTTTTGGCCACGGCCGCCAACTCGGCCATCTTCACGTCATCCAGAGCGGAGACGATCAGCAGAACGCAGTCGGCGCCCAAGGCACGGGCTTCGACGATCTGGTACGGGTCGACCATGAAATCCTTGCGGATCACCGGTAACTTGCACGCCGCACGGGCCTGCTGCAGGAACAGGTCGGAACCCTGGAAATAATCGATATCAGTCAATACGGACAGGCATGTCGCCCCGCCCTTTTCGTAGCTGACCGCGATTTCCGCTGGCACAAAGTGCTCGCGGATCACACCCTTGCTCGGCGAAGCCTTCTTGATCTCCGCGATCACTGCCGGATGCTTGAGCTTGGCCTGGGCGATCAGTGCATTGGCAAATCCACGCGGTGCGTCAGCGGCTTTCGCTTGGGCTTCCAGCTCGGCCAGGCTCACACGGGCACGGCGTTCGGCGACTTCTTCAGCCTTGCGGGCCAGGATCTTTTCCAGAACGGTCGGAACACTCATCCTTCATTCTCCATCTTGAATACAGCGGTGAATGCTCCCAGCTCCTCGAGCTTTTCACGAGCCAGACCGGTGTGCAGCGCATCGTGGGCCAATTCGACACCTTCCTTAAGACTATAGGCATGGTCGGCGGCGTAAAGTGCCGCGCCAGCATTCAGAACAATCATTTCCGCAGCTTTTTGACCGTTCTCAGTCTTACGCCGCCCTAGGGCATCGCGAATCAACTCCAGGGACGCAGCCGGGCTTTCTACCGCCAAGCCATGCAGGCTCTGGCTCTTCATGCCCAGGTCTTCTGGCTCGACCCAATACTCGGTGATCTGATCATTCTTCAGCTCCGCCACAAAGGTCGGCGCGGCCAGGCTGAATTCATCCAGGCCATCTTTGGAATGCACCACCAGCACATGCTTGCTGCCCAGCCGTTGCAGCACTTCAGCCAACGGTTTGCACAACGCCTGACTGAATACGCCCACCACCTGGTGCTTTACACCGGCCGGATTCGTAAGCGGGCCGAGCATGTTGAACAGCGTACGCAGGCCAAGGTCTTTGCGCGGACCGGCGGCGTGCTTCATTGCACCATGATGGGACTGGGCAAACATAAAGCCGATGCCGACGTTGTCGATGCAGCGCGCCACTTGTACCGGTGTCAGGTTCAAGTAGATACCGGCCGCTTCCAGCAGATCGGCACTGCCGCTCTTACCGGACACCGCACGGTTACCATGCTTGGCCACGGTGCAGCCCGCCGCCGCGACCACAAAGGATGAAGCCGTCGACACGTTGAAAATATTTGCACCGTCGCCGCCGGTGCCAACCACATCGACCACACCGTCGAGGGTTTTAAGCTCGACCTTGTCGGCCAACTCACGCATCACCGAAACCGCGCCGACGATCTCGTCGATACTCTCGCTCTTCATGCGCATTGCCATCATGAACGCGCCGATCTGCGCGTCAGTGCATTGGCCGGTCATGATCTCGCGCATCACATCGCTCATTTCAGCGGTGCTCAGGTCCAGATGGCCGACGATACGGCTCAGGGCAGTCTTGATATCCATGGAAAGTCCTTAGCGCGTGCCGCCGCTCTGCTTGAGAAAGTTGGCGAACAGCTCGTAGCCCTGCTCGGTCAGGATCGATTCAGGGTGAAATTGCACCCCTTCGATATTCAATGTCTTGTGACGCAGGCCCATGATCTCGTCGACGGTGCCGTCTTCCAGTTGGGTCCAGGCGGTCAGTTCCAGGCATTCCGGCAAGGTTTCGCGCTTGACCACCAGCGAGTGGTAGCGGGTCACAGTCACCGGGTTGTTGAGTGCCTGGAATACACCCAGGTCCTTATGGAACACCGGACTGGTCTTGCCGTGCATCACTTGGCGCGCACGCACCACGTCACCACCAAAGGCCTGGCCAATGGATTGGTGGCCCAGGCATACACCCAGGATTGGCAGCTTGCCGGCGAAGTACTTGATGGCTTCGAGAGAAATACCCGCCTCGGTCGGCGTGCACGGGCCCGGCGAAACCACGATGCGCTCGGGATTCAGCGCGGCGATCTCGGCCACGGTCAGCTCGTCGTTGCGCACCACCTTGACCTCGGCACCGAGTTCGCCCAGGTACTGCACAACGTTGTAGGTAAAGGAATCGTAGTTATCAATCATCAGCAACATGGGGAAACCTCAGGAATTGGGGGTCTGTTCAGCCAGCGCAACAGCGCGGAACATCGCGCGGCGCTTGTTCAGGGTTTCTTCCCATTCGAGGGCCGGTACCGAGTCGGCGACGATCCCGCCACCGGCCTGCACATGCAGCTCCCCGTCCTTGATCACTGCCGTGCGGATCGCAATAGCGGTGTCCATGTTGCCGTTCCAGGCGAAATACCCCACGGCGCCGCCGTAGACACCACGCTTGACCGGTTCCAACTCGTCGATGATTTCCATCGCGCGAATCTTCGGCGCGCCCGACAACGTGCCCGCCGGCAGAATCGCCCGCAGTGCGTCCATTGCCGTCAACCCGGCTTTCAGTTCACCGGTGACGTTGGACACGATGTGCATCACGTTGGAATAACGCTCGATGACCATCTTCTCGGTCAGCTTCACCGAGCCAATTTCCGAAACGCGCCCGGTGTCGTTACGGCCCAGGTCGATCAGCATCAAGTGCTCGGCGATTTCCTTATCGTCGCTGAGCAGGTCTTCTTCCAGCGCCAGATCCGCTTCTTCAGTCGCGCCACGCGGACGAGTGCCGGCGATCGGGCGCACGGTGATCAGGTTATCCTCGACACGCACCAGCACTTCCGGCGAGCTGCCCACTACGTGGAAGTCGCCAAAGTTGAAGAAGTACATGTACGGCGTCGGGTTGAAGCAGCGCAGCGCCCGGTACAGGTCAATGGGCGCAGCCTTGAAGTCGATGGACATGCGTTGCGACGGCACCACCTGCATGCAGTCACCGGCGAGGATGTATTCCTTGATGGTATCGACCGCGCGCTCATAGTCATCCTGGGTAAAGCTGGAGCGGAACACCGGATCAGCCGCCGGCGGACGGCTGAGGTCCAGGCCGCGACGCGGGGTGATCGGCTGCCGCAGTTTTTCCAGAAGGGCTTCCAGGCTGGCCAGGCCCTGTTCGAAGGCGTCAGCTTGGGATGGGTCAGCGAGCACAATCGCGTGCATCTTGCCGGCGAGGTTGTCGAAAACCACCACCGCGTCAGACACCATCAGCAGAATATCCGGCACGCCCAGCGGGTCCGGGTTCGGGCATTTGCCCAGGCGTTTTTCCACGTAACGCACGCAGTCGTAGCCGAAGTAACCCACCAGCCCGCCGTTAAAACGCGGCAGACCCGCAATGGTCGGCACGTTGTAGCGCGCCTTGAAGGCTTCGACGAAGGCAAGCGGGTCTTCAACGTCATGGCTTTCGATCTCGACGCCATCATGGGTAATGCTCACATGATGGTCGTGTACCCGCAGCACCGTGCGGCATGGCAGGCCGATGATCGAGTAACGGCCCCACTTCTCGCCGCCCTGTACCGACTCCAGCAGATAGGAGTTGGGCTCGTCGGCCAGTTTCAGGTAGATCGACAGTGGCGTGTCGAAGTCGGCCAGGGTTTCGCAGGCCAGGGGGATACGGTTATAGCCGGCAGCGGCCAAACGCAGGAATTCTTCGCGGATCATGATGTGCCTCGTGGCGTGAGGGTCTAACAGTCAGGTATGCAAACGTGCCGCAGGGCGCGGCCAGGATCAGTCAGGCGCGCCAACGCCAGCGGGCCAGGGCCTTGATGACTTTCATCCAGAGTTTGCGAGTGACCACCACGATGGAATTTCCAGAAGGGGACTTATCGATGTCGGGCAACGTTATCTCAGCGCCCGCTCCCAAGCAACCGGGGATTAGCAGTCGCAGGTCATCAATGACCAGCGCCGGCGACTCTTCGGCAATCGGCCGGCCATGGTTATAACCGTAGCTTAGGGCTACACACTGAACACCCGCGGCTTTTGCCGCCTGCACATCACTGCGCGAGTCGCCGACAAACAGCGACTGGGACGCCGGGATATTGGCCATTTTCATCACGAAAAACAGCGCCGCCGGGTCGGGTTTCTTCTGTGGCAAGGTATCGCCACCGATGATCCAGCGGAAATACCGGCCGATTTTCATCTGGTCCAACAGCGGCGCTACGAAGCGCTCCGGCTTGTTGGTGATCAGGGCCATTTCCACGCCCTGTTTGTGCAGCCATTTGAGGGTGTCGCGCACGCCGGGGTAAACCACGGTCAGTTCGTGGCCGTCCTCATAAGCAACATTGAATAACTCCAGCGCATGCTCGGCTTCCACGTCATCGACGCCTTCAGCGTCGATATGGTTAGCCAGGGCCCGGCGCACCAGCATCTGCACGCCATTGCCAACCCATTCGCGTACAGACTCGATCCCCGCCGGCTTGCGTCCCAGCTTGAGCAGCATTTGGTCCACCGCCGCCGCCAGGTCTGGCACCGAGTCGATCAGCGTACCGTCCAGATCGAACATCACCAACCGTGGCAGTTTGCCGGGAAACAGCTGCTCAAAGCCGCTCATGGACGTGCCAGCGCCAGTTCGGCACGCATCTTGTCGATGACTTCCTGGTAGTTCGGCGCGTTGAAGATCGCCGAACCGGCCACGAACGTATCGGCGCCAGCCGCTGCGATTTCACGGATATTGTTGACGTTGACCCCACCGTCGATTTCCAGGCGGATATCACGACCGGACGCATCGATCAGCGCGCGGGCTTCGCGCAGCTTGTCGAGGGTGCCGGGGATGAACTTCTGCCCGCCGAAACCTGGGTTGACGCTCATCAGCAACACCATGTCGACCTTGTCCATCACGTACTTGAGCACGTCCAGCGGGGTAGCCGGGTTGAACACCAGGCCCGCCTTGCAGCCGCCTTCGCGGATCAGTTGCAAGGTACGGTCGACGTGCAGCGAGGCTTCCGGGTGGAAGGTGATGTAGGTTGCACCGGCTTCGATGAAGTCGCCGATGATGCGGTCTACCGGGCTCACCATCAGGTGCGCATCGATCGGCGCGGTAACGCCGTATTTGCGCAACGCTGCGCAGACCATCGGACCGATGGTCAGGTTGGGCACGTAGTGGTTGTCCATGACATCGAAGTGCACGAAGTCGGCACCGGCGGCCAACACGTTGTCCACTTCCTCACCCAGGCGGGCAAAATCGGCGGAGAGAATCGATGGAGCAATGACGAAGGGCTGCATGACGCACCTTTTTTGAGCTAAATCACGATGGCGCGCATTGTATACCTCATGCTTTGCTGCGCGCACCGTGACCTGGCTCAATGGCTAATAAGCGGCCCGGTAGATTTTCTCGATATCCGCCACGCTGAGCTTGCGCGGGTTGTTACGCATCAACCGTTCGATACCTGCCGCTTCGGCAGCCATAGTGGGAATTGCGCCTTCGGGAATCCCGAAACTGTGAAGCCCTTCCGGGATCTCCACTGCGGCGCAGAGTCGCGTCATCGCCTCGACCGCCTGGTCGGCCGCGTCATTGGCACTTAACCCCGTGATATTCACGCCCATGGCCTGAGCAATGTCCTGCATCCGCTCGACACACGCCAGCTTGTTCCAGTGCATCACATAGGGCAGTAACAGCGCGTTACTCACGCCATGGGCGATATTGAAACGCCCGCCCAGTGGATAAGCCAACGCGTGCACCGCACCCACCCCGGCATTCCCGAACGCCATGCCGGCCATCAGGCTGGCGGTGGCCATGTCGTCGCGGGCCTGGAGGTTGGCGGGGTTGGCGTAGGCTTTGGGCAGCGCCTTGGCGATCAGCTTGATTGCGCCGATGGCCAAGGCGTCCGTGATCGGCGAGGCATTCAGCGACAGGTAGGACTCAATGGCATGCACCAGTGCATCTACACCACTGGCGGCGGTGACACTGCGTGGGCAGGTCAGGGTCATTTGCGGGCTGATCAGCGCCACATCCGGCAAAAGGTAGTCGCTGACGATGCCTTTTTTCAGCTGTGCGGCCTTGTCGGAGAGGATCGCCACATTGGTCACCTCCGAGCCGGTGCCGGCCGTAGTCGGGATGGCGATCAGCGGCGGGCCCTTGCGCGGTACCTGGTCGACACCAAACAAGTCGGCCAGGGCGCCATGGTAACCGGCGTAGGCGGCCACACTTTTAGCGATGTCGATGGCACTGCCGCCGCCCAGCCCAATCAGGCCGTCGTGCCCGCCGTCGCGATAAGCCTGCATGCAGTCTTCGACGATGGCGATTTCCGGGTCGGGCAGCACGCGATCAAAAATTTCGTAGGGGCGTTCACCCAGGTGTTCAAGCGCCAGCGCCACGGTGCCGGATTTGACCAGCACGGCGTCGGTCACGATCAGCGGGTTATCCACATCCAGGCGCGTGAGTTCAAAGGCCAGTTGTTCGATGGCGCCAGCGCCGGTCAGCAATTTGTGGGCGATCTTGAATGAGGAAGTACTCATGTGCGCGGCCTCTTATTAGTCGATGGGCTGGCACAAGAGTAGCTGACCGAAACAGGTTGTCTTTCATTCAGCAGCTGAATGGTCACAGAACCCATGTGGGAGGAGGCTTGCCCCCTCCCACATGGGTTCTGTGCTGGGCTTTAGACTTGGGCAGTACGCAGTTTCTCGCTACGGCCGCGCAGCCATTCCAGGGTCAGCAACAGCAACACCGAGAAGGCAATCAGCAACGTCGCCGCCGCCGCAATAGTGGGGCTGAGGTTTTCGCGGATACCGCTGAACATCTGCCGTGGCAGGGTCGCTTGCTCGGGGCCGGCGAGAAACAGCGTCACCACCACCTCGTCGAACGAGGTCGCGAACGCAAACAGCGCCCCGGAGATCACCCCCGGCGCAATCAACGGCAGGGTCACCCGACGAAACGCAGTCAGTGGCGAAGCCCCCAGGCTGGCCGCTGCACGCACCAGATTGTGGTTAAAACCCTGAAACGTCGCCGACACCGTGATGATCACAAAAGGGACACCCAACACCGCGTGCACCACGATCAGCGAGAAAAAGCTGTTACCCAAACCCAGCGGCGCAAAAAACAGGTAGCTGGCCACGCCGATGATCACCACCGGTACCACCATCGGCGAAATCACCAGCGCCATGACCAGTGCTTTGCCGGGGAAATTGCCACGGGTCAGGCCAATCGCCGCCAGCGTACCAAACACCATGGCCAGCACGGTGGCCGCCGGGGCGACGATGATGCTGTTCTTAAGCGCTCGCATCCATTCGGCCGAAGCGAAGAAGTCCTGGTACCAGTGCAGCGAGAAGCCCTGCAACGGGTACACCAGAAAACTGCCGCTGTTGAACGACAGCGGGATGATCACCAGCACGGGCAAGATCAGGAACAGCAGAATCAAGCCGCAGAGGATCCGCAAGCTGTAGAACCAAACCCGCTCAACGGGCGACATATAAGGGCTCAGCATCGCAAGGTCTCCTCAGCTCAGGCGCAGGCGGCTGGCGCCGACCAAACGGTTGTAGATCAGGTACAGCACCACGGTCGCCAGCAGCAGTAAGCCGCCCAACGCCGTCGCCATGCCCCAGTTGATGCTGGTGTTGGTGTAGAAGGCCACGAAGTAGCTGACCATCTGGTCGTTCGGGCTGCCCAACAGTGCCGGGGTGATGTAGTAACCAATCGCCAGGATGAACACCAACAGGCAACCAGCGCCAACGCCGGCGTAGGTCTGCGGGAAGTACACGCGCCAAAAACTGGCGAACGGGTGGCAGCCCAGGGAAATCGCCGCACGCATGTAGGTCGGCGAGATGCCTTTCATCACGCTGTAGATCGGCAGAATCATGAACGGCAGCAGGATGTGCACCATGGAGATGTAGACCCCGGTGCGGTTGAACACCAACTCCAGGGGCTTATCGATCAGCCCCATGCCCATCAGCGCACTGTTGATCAGACCGCCGGATTGCAACAGCACGATCCACGCTGCAACTCGCACCAGGATCGAGGTCCAGAACGGCAGCAGCACGAGAATCATCAGCAGGTTGCTTTTACGCGCCGGCAGGTTGGCCAGCAGATACGCCAGGGGATAGGCCAACAACAGGCAGATCACGGTGATCACCAGGCCCATCCAGAAGGTACGGGCAAAGATATCCAGATAGATCGCCTGATCCGGGGTTGCCGGGGCCACTTCGCCGAGGTCGTCGATGCGGTGATCGACGGCCGCCAGCAGGTAGAACGGTGTCAGGCTGCTGGTATTACGCCGGATCGCTTGCCAGTACGCCGGGTCGCCCCAGCGTTCGTCGAGGGTTTCCAGCGCTTCTTTATAGGAGGCAGGCGCTTCGGTGAACGGCAGCGCCCGCGCGGTTTTGGTCAGCAGGCTACGATAGCCGGCCAGCTCCATGTTCAAGCGTTTAGACAGATCGCCCAGGGTCTGGTTTTTGCGCGCCTCGCCCAGGTCTTCACTGAGAGCCTGATACACCGGTTCACCCGGCAGACCACGGCCGTCCCAGGCAGTCACCGCCACCACGGTACGCGGCAGGCCGCCCACCACTTCCGGATTACCGACGCTCTTGAACAAAAGCGCGACGATCGGCACCAGAAACACCAGCAGCAAAAACAGCACCAGCGGTGCAATCAAGGCCTGGGCCTTCCAGCGATTGACCCGCTCGGCACGCGCCAGACGCTGCTTGAGGGTGGGGCTGTTGACCTCGTTCGAGGGAACGGCGATGGCCATGGCTAACTCCGAAAATCTGAAAGTGACGACAAACCTGTGCCTGGGCTCAGACGCTGTGTTGAGCGGGCATGCCCCGCGCAGGGTGGCGAAGCGGCCCCTCTGACAGTCACCGCGTTCTTTCAGACAGAACACGGCGCCTGGTTTGGGACTGCTTCGCAGTCCAGCGCGGGGCAGGCCCGCTCACCACAAAAGCCCATTGAACACAGCAGGCGGGTTACTTGGCAGCCCAAGAATTGAAGCGCTGCTCAAGCTGCTCGCCGTTGTCCGCCCAGAAGCTCACGTCGATCTGCACCTGGTTGGCGATGTTCTCTGGCGTAGTCGGCATGTCCTTGAGGATGTCCTTGGCCAGCAACGGTACGGCTTGGGTGTTGGCCGGGCCGTAGGCGATGTTTTCCGAGTAGGTCTTCTGCTGCTGCGGTGCGACCGAGAAGGCGATGAATTTCTTCGCCGCTTCTGCGCGATCCTTGGCCAGACCTTTTGGAATCGCCCATGCATCGAAGTCGTAGATGCCGCCGTTCCACACCACTTTCAGGTTGCTTTCTTTCTGCACGGCAGCGATTCGGCCGTTGTAAGCCGAGCTCATCACCACGTCACCCGATGCGAGGTACTGCGGCGGTTGTGCGCCAGCTTCCCACCATTGGATCGACGGCTTGAGTTCGTCGAGTTTCTTGAACGCACGGTCTTGGCCATCTTTGCCGGCCAGCACTTTGTACACGTCCTTCGGCGCTACGCCGTCGGCCATCAAGGCGAATTCCAGGGTGTACTTGGCGCCTTTGCGCAGGCCGCGCTTGCCCGGGAATTTCTTGGTGTCCCAGAAATCCGCCCAGCTGGTTGGCGCGGAAGCCAGTTTGTCGGCGTTGTACGCCAACACAGTCGACCACACGAAGAAACCCACGCCGCATGGCTGGATCGCACCCTTCACGTAGTTGGCGCTGTCGCCGAACAGTTTCGGGTCCAGCGGTTCGAACATGTCTTCGTCACAACCGCGGGACAGTTCCGGCGATTCCACTTCTACCAGGTCCCAGGACACGCTTTTGGTGTCGACCATGGCTTTGACCTTGGCCATCTCACCGTTGTACTCACCGGCGACGATCTTGCCGTTGCCCGCGCTTTCCCACGGTGCATAGAAGGCCTTGACCTGTGCAGCCTTGTTCGCGCCACCAAAGGACACGACGGTCAGGTCCGGGCCGGCCATGGCCTGTGTCGCGCCCATCAAGCTCAAGGCCAGGACGGAATACTTCAGGGATCTCAACATTGTTGTTCTCTCCACGTGCAGGGTTGGTGAAGCCATGGGGCGATCAATTCGCCTCTAGAAGTGGGTCGAGTGCGCGAACGTGCTCGACTTGCCAGCCAATCGGTACCACGTCGCCGACCGCCAGTGCTGGGTCCAGCTCGGCAATCGGTTGTTTCACAAAAAAATCGGTCTTGCCGCAGACTTCCAGGCGCACACGCACGTGGTCGCCCAGGTAGATAAATTCGGCCACCCGCCCGGAGAAGCGGTTGATGCAGCTTTCGCTGGAGCCATTGAGGCTGACCCGTTCCGGACGCACCGATAGCGTTACAGGGCCACCGATCTGGCCGACATTGATCGCCAGTGCTTCAACCTTCTCGCCCCGCGCCAGCTCGACCACGCAGCGGTCGCCGGTGTGGCTGTGCAAGCGGCCGTTGAGGCGGTTGTTCTCGCCAATAAAGTTAGCGACGAAGGTGTTCTTCGGTTCTTCATACAGCGTGCGCGGCGGGGCGATCTGCTGGATCTCGCCCTGATGGAACACCGCCACGCGGTCGGACATGGTCAGGGCTTCACCCTGGTCATGGGTCACGTACACCACTGTCACGCCGAGACGTTGGTGCAGGTGCTTGATCTCCATCTGCATGTGTTCGCGCAATTGCTTGTCGAGAGCGCCGAGCGGTTCGTCCATCAGTACCAGTTGCGGTTCGAACACCAACGCGCGGGCCAGGGCCACACGCTGTTGCTGGCCGCCGGACAGTTGCGCCGGGTAGCGCTGGGCGAACGCGTCGAGCTGGACCATGCTCAGTACGCGCTTGACCCGCTCACTGACATCGGTCTTGCTCAAACCGCGCACGGACAAGGGAAACGCCAGGTTCTCGGCCACGGTCATGTGCGGGAACAGCGCGTAGTTCTGGAACACCATGCCAATGTCGCGCTTGTGCGGCGGCACGTTGTTGATGGAGCGCCCGGCCAGCTGGATTTCACCGGCAGTCGGCGTCTCAAATCCGGCGAGCATCATCAGGCTGGTGGTCTTGCCCGAACCGGAAGGCCCGAGCAAGGTGAGGAACTCGCCCTTGCGGATTTCCAGGTTGAGGTCTTTGACGATCAGGTTCTCGCCGTCGTAGCTCTTCTGCACGCCACGAAAGCTGACCAGCACATCATTTGAATCCACCTCGCTCATACCCGCACCTTTGTGTTTTGGACTGCTGTGGCACAAGCGTAGTCCAGGCGCGAGGCCCCGGAAATCGGGGGCCAGGAGAGAATTGCATCAGCAGGATGGAAGCTTGGGGGTAGGGATTGCCCTACACGGATGGCGGGGATGGAACAGTGCTGCGGTGCGAAGCGCCGGGAATGGCGTCAGCGGGGTTTAAAGCAGGTCGCAAACAGGCATGTCATCACAACAGCTTGTGTTCCATGGCGTACTTCACCAGCTCAGCCAGGGAGGTGATATTGAGCTTTTGCATCAATCGCGCCTTGTGAGTGCTGATGGTCTTGCTGCTCAGCGCCAGTTGCTGGGCGATGTCATTGACGTTGGCGCCCTGCGCCAAGCGTTCGAACACCGAGAACTCCCGTTCCGACAGCAACGAATGCAATGGCCGGGCGTCGGTCAGACCGACTTCAAACACCATACGGTCGGCCAGGTCCGGGTCTATATAACGCCCGCCGGCCGCGACTTTGCGGATCGCCGTCAGCAACAGCGCCGGGTCGCTGTCCTTGGTGGCGTAACCGGCGGCACCGACCTTCAGGGCACGGGCTGCCATTTGCGCTTCGTCGTGCATCGACAGCACCAGGATCGCCGGCGGGTTGCTCAACGCACGGATGCGCGCAATCGCTTCCAGGCCGTTGACGCCGGGCATCGAGATGTCCAGCAACACCACCTCGCACGGCACGTGGCGCAACGTCTCCAGCAACTGCTCGCCATTGCTAGCCTCCCCCACCACCAGCAGGTCTTTGGCCAGGCCGATCAGTTGTTTGATGCCTTCACGAACGATGGTGTGGTCTTCGGCTACCAGTACACGGATCACAGGGACTTCCTCTTGGCGTTATGCATCCAGCGGCACCGTCACACTCAGGGTGGTGCCCTCCCCCAACTCGCTGTGCAGGCTCAATTGCCCGCCCATGATCAGCACCCGCTCGCGCATACCGACCAGGCCAAACGATACCGCACGCCCTTCAGGCTGGACGAAACCCACGCCGTCGTCGCTGATGGTCAACCGCAAATCCGAGCCGTCTATGGCCAGCGTCAGCTCCACAGTATGCGCCTGGGCATGGCGCATCACGTTGGTCAGCGCCTCCTGCAGGATACGAAACAGGCCGATGGCCTTGGCGTCGCTCAGGGTCGGCAGGTTATCCGGCACCTGAACCAGACAGGGAATCTGCGTGCGCGCTTCAAAACGACGGGCTTGCCATTCAACGGCGGAGGCAATGCCAGCATCGAGAATCGGTGGGCGCAGCGCCGTCGCGACGTCCCGCACCAGTTGGAACAGTTGAGCAATCAGGCGCTTCATGCTGTTCAAGCGCTCGTGCAGGCCAGGGTCCAGTTGCGCATAAGCCAGCTCGCACATGGACGTTTCCAACTTGAGCACGGTGAGCATCTGACCGAGTTCGTCATGTACTTCCCGGGCGATGCGGGCTTTTTCTTCCTCGCGCACGGTTTCCAGGTGGGCCGACAGTTCGCGTAGTTGCGCTTCGCTTTGCATCAACGCGGCCAGCGTGCGGCGCAACTCGGTGACGTCGTTCAGGTAAACCACCAAGTACTCAGCCTCGGCAAACCGCAAAAAGCTCAAGGACACGTTGGCCGGCAGGATGCTGCCGTCGGCGCGCAAACAATCGGTGGCGAAGTTCTGTGGTCCCTCTTCGCTGGCCCGTGCGCGCTTCCACAAATTGAGCCAGCGGTCCATGTCCAGGGTCGGGTCGAGGTCAACCAGCGGCCGCTCGATCAGTGCGCCAGGAGCATAACCGAGCATGCTTTCGGCGGCGTGGTTGGCGTAGCGCACATGGCTGTCCCAGTTGACCCACAGGATGCCAACGGTGCTTTGGTCGATGGAAAACTGTGTCAACCGCAGCGCTTCGGCACCGGCAGCGCGGGCGGCGCTTTCTTCACGGGCGGCCAGCAGGCCATGCTCCAACACACGTTGCTGGCGGCGCTGCCAGAACACGGTCGCCAAACTGGCGAGCAGCAGCAGGCTCAGTAACAGGCTGAGGTTCTGCCACAACCCAGGCGACTCCGATAACCGTGGGTATTTGGGTTGCAGCCAGCGGCTATGCAGTTGGTCAAGGTCTCGGGCGGGGATAGCGCCCAAGGCACTTTCCATGATGCCCGCCAGTTCGGGCCAATCGCGCCGTGTGGCCAACCGCAACAATTGCGGCAGACCGATGTCCCCCACCACCGCCAAACCGGCGAACTCGGCCTCGCCGGATAATCGGCTTAATTGCGCTTCATCTACCACGGCATAACGCGCTTGCTGGCTGACCAACAACTGCAAGGCCTGGCGCTCAATGGGCACACCTTGCAGGTTGAGGTTGGGATAAGTGCTGCGCAAGTAATCGGCCACGGCGCTGGGCATGCGCACGGCGACGCGGGATTGATCGTCCAGTTTTTCCAGCTCAACCGCGCCGCCGCCCTCGCGGATGCCGACGATATGCTGGGGCACACGCATATATGGGTCGCTGAATAACCACAGGCGCAAACCGGCTGGGGTTTGTTGCAGGCCGGGGGCAATGTCCACTTCGTCGTCGCGGACGGCGGCTTCCAGTTGCTCCTGGTTGGGGAAATTGCGCCAGGTCAGCTCGATATTCAGCGCCTTGGCCAGCCACTGCATCAACTCCACATTGGCCCCGGACAAGCGCTGCAAGCGACGGTCGTATTGCGCGTAAGGCAACTGCAGCACTACGCCCACCCGCAACTCCGGGTGCTGGGCCAGCCATTCGCGCTGCTGCGCATTGAGCTGCGCCTGCGGGGCAGCAGGCGTAGGTGAGGCGTTCGCCATCAAGGCGACGCACAAACAGCCGATAACCAGCAGACAGCGAAAACCCATGATCCACGTCTCACATCACTGACAAAAACTGACCAACCCATTAGGCTGCTGGAATCTCTTCTGGCCGGAAATCTACGATGCCCTATCGAAACCGTTCGGCACTGCCAGCATTGTGCCTGTCGCTGCTGTTTACCAGTGCCTTTTCTGTACAGGCCGCCGACGCCCCCGCGCCGGCCGACGAAAAACCCGTCGAGCGCCAGCCTCTGCTTGAGCGCAGCCAGGAAGACGCCACCGCGCTGGAGCGCACCATCCCTCAGCAGGAACAGCAACAATTGCAGGCTGGCAGCGACTCATTCCTCGCCCTGTGGAAACCGGCCAACAGCGCCGAACCCGAAGGTGTGGTGATTATCGTACCGGGCAGCGGTGAAAGTGCTGACTGGCCGCAAGCAATCGGCCCGTTGCGGCGCAAATTTCCCGACGCCAATTGGGGCAGCCTCAGCCTGTCATTGCCGGATGTGAGCGTAGATACCCTGCCGCCGCGCGTTATGGAAGCACCCAAAGCCACTGTCGACACCAGCAGCAAAGAAGCGAGCACCGCCGACAAACCGATCGAACAAGCCGCCAGCGCCGAAGCCGAGGGCACCGATCCGTCAGTGGTGCCGGGCGCCGACGAGCAGGACAAGACCGACGCCTCGCGCATCTTCGACCGCATCGACGCTGCCGTAGCCTTCGCCCAGACGCAGAACGCACGCAGTGTGGTGCTGCTGGGTCATGGCACAGGCGCCTGGTGGGCCGCGCGTTATCTCACCGAGAAACAACCGTCCCAGGTGCAGAAATTTGTGATGGTCGCGGCGCAGACGCCTAACGGACGCCATCCGGACGTGCAGCAACTGGCGCCCGGCCTGAAACTGCCGACTGCCGATGTCTTCTATCAAGACAACGCGCAGGCACGCAAAAACGCTCAGGCCCGTGCGCAGGCTGCCAAGCGATTGAAGAATGATGGCTATAAGCAGGTGTCATTGAAAACCGTGCCCGGCAATAGCGCAGCCGAGCAGGAGCAGTTGTATCGCAGGATTCGCGGGTGGTTGAGCCCGCAGGCCAGCGCCGACTGAAGAACAGCACAAAAACAATGTGGGAGGGGCTTGCCCCTCTCCCACATCGGAATGTGATTATCCGTGAAAGAGCGGCATCTAGCGAAAATCCCGGCGCTCGCGAATCAACGAGTAAGCATTGTGTAATTCACGGGTTCGCTCGGTCGCCTCACGCACTTGCGCGAGACTGGCGCCACTGCCGGCCACCTTGTCCGGATGGTGACGGCTCAGCAGGCGGCGATAGGCACGTTTGATGACCGACGGCTCGGTGGTAGCGGTGACGCCGAGCAGTCGCAACGCTTCCTGGTAGGTCGTGCCTCGATTGACCAGCGGCTTGCGCTCAGGCGTGTAGTCGGCCGCTAAGGCCTGAAGCTGCTGCGGCGTCCAGCCCAACCACTTGCCCCACAGGTTGATCAAGTCGCGCTCGGCATCATCCGCCTTGCCGTCCGCCCACACCATCCGCCAACAGGCGCGCAACACACCTTCCGCCGCATGGGGCTGAGCCTTGAGCACGCGCAGATAACTGCGCATACGGTCGGAGCCCGATTTACCGCGATTGAACGCCGCAATCGCGCGGCGCTGGGCGGACTCGGTCATGTCCAGCGAGCGCATCTCCTGACGCGCCTGCTGGATATGCCCGTCCACCACTCGCCCGTTGCTTTTGGCCAGGCGCCCGAGCAATACAAACAACAACTCATCATTGCGCAGCACCGGGCGGCCGCCCATGCGCTCGCGCAACTGAGCCCAACTGCGCAGTTGCATTCGGCGGTCCAACGCCTGCCCCAACAATGCACCCAACAAGGCCCCCGGAATACTGGCAATGGCAAAGCCAGCCCCGGCGCCGATCAGCGTCCCTGGCCACAACATGCTACTGCCCCGCTGTCAGCAGGGTTTCGACTTGCGCCAAGCGCTCCAGCGTGCCGACATCAATCCAGCGTCCCGCCATGTGTTCCCCCGTTACCTGACCCTTGGCCATCGCCGCACGCAGCAGCGGCGCCAGCTTGAAGGCACCGGCACTGCAACCCGCGAATAACTGGGGGTCGAGCACTGAAATGCCACTGAAGGTCAGGTTATCGGCACCGGGCGCCGCATCATGAAGCAGACCCTCATCAAGGAAGAAATCACCGCCCGAGGGATGATGCGTTGGGTTGTCGACCATCACTAGGTGAGCCAGGCCGCTGAGCGGTTGCTTGAGTTGGGTAAAGTCGTAGTCAGTCCAGATATCGCCATTGACCACCAGAAAAGGCTCGTCCCCCAGCAACGGCAACGCCTGGAAAATCCCGCCGCCGGTTTCCAGCGGTTCGCCCTCCGGGGAGTAACGGATGCGTACGCCAAACTGCGCACCATCGCCCAAATAGCTCTCGATCTGCTGGCCGAGCCAGGCGTGGTTGATCACGATATCGGTGAAGCCGGCCTTGGCCAGCGCCTCCAGGTGGTATTCGATCAGACGCTTGCCGCCGGCCTGCACCAGCGGCTTGGGCGTGTGCAAGGTAAGCGGACGCATCCGCTCACCTTTGCCGGCGGCCAGGATCATGGCCTTCATACGCTGGCCTCAGCGGGTTGGCGCAGACTGGTCAGCAGCTCAGCCAATTCGCTCAACTCCGGGCGATCGGCGAGCACTGCTTCTATATAAGCAAAGAAGCGCGGCACGTCGGCCAAGTAGCGTGGCTTGCCGTCGCGATGGCAAATACGCGCGAAGATGCCAATGACCTTGAGGTGGCGCTGCACACCCATCAGGTCGCTGGCACGCAGAAAATCATCGAAATCGGGTTGCACCGGGATGCCCGCTTGGCCCGCACGCTCCCAATAACCGCGCTGCCAATCGCGTACGCGCGCCTGGGGCCAACTGAGGAAAGCGTCCTTGAACAGGCAGGTAATGTCATAAGTGACCGGGCCGTAGACCGCGTCCTGGAAATCCAGCACGCCGGGGTTCGGCTCGCTGATCATCAAGTTGCGCGGCATATAGTCGCGATGCACCAGCACTTTCGGCTGCGCCAAGGCGCTGTCGATCAGCCGGTCGCTGACACGCTGCCAGAGGGCTTGTTGTTCTGCATCCAACTCGACACCCAAATGGCGCCGTACGTACCACTCGGGAAAGAGTTCCAGCTCGCGGCGCAACAAGGCAACGTCATAACTGGGCAGTGGTGCGTCCATCGGCAACTGCTGGAATGCCAGCAAGGCGTCGATGGCGTCGGCAAACAGCTGATCGGCGTTTTGCTCGTCAATCACGTCCAGGTAGGTTTTTCTGCCCAGGTCATTGAGCAAAAGAAAGCCGCGCGACAGATCTTCTGCATAAATTTTTGGAACATTTATGCCCGACTTCGCCAGTAAATGGGCGATATCGACGAAGGGTTTGCAGTTTTCCTGGGGGGGGGGAGCGTCCATCACCACGAAAGTCCGGCCGCCACCCTCCCAACGGAAGTAACGCCTGAAACTCGCGTCGCTGCTGGCCGCAGTCAGTGTGGCCGGGGGTACGGAGCCCCAGTCTTGAGCGTTGAAAAGGATCGGCAACTGCTCATCCAGCCAGACTTCCAGCTGTTGTAAACGTAGATCTTGCTCAGGCATTACAAGGGTCTCCGACGGCGCTAGCCGTCAAGCGGGTCATGCTTTATTATCACGCATCTTTTTCAGACCATCGAGAGGCGTGCGGCCCAAACCGCGGGCAGATGGCACGCAGGAAGCCCGGACTAATAAGATGGCATTGAAATCCCCCGCGTTTCGTAGAAAATTTCCGTTGCTGGTAACCGGCAGTCTGCTGGCCATGCAACCCTTCGCCACCTCATTCGTGGTCGCCGCGGAACAGTATGACTGCTCAGTCTCTGCTTCGGGTGCCTGGGATTGCGCGCCGAAAACCGCCGCAGCCCCATTGCCACCGCGCCCGGTGCATGACGGCGCTGCGGTCAGCTCGGCCAACAGCACGGCGCAGGCCGAAGCTGGTGGCACTGCCGCGGCCGAACCCAAGACCGCACTGGTCACAGAATCCAAGGGCCGTGGCCTGCGCTCACGCAGCGCCGACTACAGCCACTTGGACTGGGTACCTCGCGAAAAGTTGACCGCAGCCCAGTTGGCCGAAACCGGTCCTTATTGCGGCGGTGCGTACATCGAGCCGACTCGTCCTGGCATGAACGACAAGACGAACAAGAGCGATGCGCCCACCTTCATCGGTGCCAAGGCCTCTCGTTACGAGCAGGAACAACAAGTCGCGACCCTGGCAGGTGACGTCGTCATGCGCCAGGGCAGCATGCAGCTTGAAGCCGAAGAAGCCAGCCTGTACCAGGCCGAAAGCCGCGGCGAGCTGAACGGCAACGTACGACTGCGTGACAACGGTGCGCTGATCGTCGGCGACCACGCCCAGGTTCAGTTGGACACCGGCGCGGCCCAGATCGACAACGCCGAATACGTGCTGCACAAGTCGCGTATCCGCGGTAACGCGCTGTACGCCAAGCGCGCCGAAAACGCGATCATCCGTCTCAAGGACGGTACGTACACCACCTGCGAGCCGGACAGCAACGCCTGGCAGCTTCGAGGCAACAACATCACGTTGAACCCAGCCACCGGTTTCGGTACGGCCACCAACGCGACGTTGCGGATCAAGAACATCCCGATCCTGTACACCCCTTACATCTATTTCCCGATCGACGACCGTCGTCAGTCCGGCTTCCTGCCGCCGAGCTTCAGCACCGGCAGCGAAACCGGCTTCACCCTGGTTACGCCGTACTACTTCAACCTGGCGCCGAACTACGACGCCACGTTGTACCCGCAATACATGACCAAGCGCGGCATGATGATGGAAGGCGAATTCCGCTACCTCACCAAGTCCAGCGAAGGCCAGTTCGGCGGCGCGTACCTCAACGACGACAACGACGAACGCAAACTGCAGACCGATTACGAAAAAACCCGCTACATGCTCAATTGGCAGCATAAAGGCGGGTTGGATTCGCGTGTACTGACCCAGGTCGACTACACCAAAATCAGCGACCCTTATTACTTCCAGGACCTCAAGTCCTATCAGGAGGGTGTCGAGAGCCGGGACTACGTCAACCAGCAGGGCTCCGTGAGTTATCGCGGCGACTCCTACCAGGCGCGCTTGAATGTCCAGGCTTACCAGCTGGCCACGATCTCCCAGATCACACCGTATGACCGACTGCCACAGATCACCTTCAATGGTCAGCTGCCATACCACCCAGGTGGTTTGAACTTCAGCTACGAAACCGAAGCAGTTCGGTTTGAACGCAGCCTGGAAAGCGGCAACTTTATCAATGAAAACGGTGATTCCGAGCGTCGCCTGGACACTTACGTCAACGGTCTGACCCGTGCAAACGGTACTCGCCTGAACGTAGCGCCAGCCGTTTCATACCCGATGAACTGGACCTACGGCTTTGTGACGCCGAAGCTCAAGTACGTCTACACCAAGTACGATCTTGACCTGGACAACAAAGGCAAGAACGACATCATCGCTGCACAAGCTGCAGCCGCGACAGCTGGCACCCAATATGCCGGCGGCACGTTCAAAAGCTCTCAGGATCGCGCAATTCCTGTAGCCAGCGTCGACAGCGGCCTGTACTTCGATCGCAATACCAACTGGTTCGGCAAAGACTATCGCCAGACCCTTGAACCGCGCGCGTTCTACCTGTACGTGCCGAACAAGGACCAGGCCGATATTCCGGTGTTCGACACCAGCGAGTACTCGTTCAGCTACGCGTCATTGTTCCGCGACAACCGCTTCAGCGGCTCCGACCGTATCGGCGACGAAAACAAGCTGTCTCTTGGCTTGACCAGCCGCTGGATCGAAGAAAACGGCTTCGAGCGTCAACGCGTGTCCGTGGGCCAAGCTGTGTACTTCAAGGATCGTGAAGTTCAACTGCCGGGTATCCTGGCCGCCGACCGTGCCGATGCACAGTCCGACGTGTCCCCGGTTGCCCTGGACTACGAGTTCCGCTTCAACCGCGACTGGCGCGCCACGGCCGACTACAACTGGGACACCGAAGAGCACAGCCCTCGCTCCGGCAGCGCGATGCTTCACTACCAGCCGGAAGACAACCCGAACAAGATCATCAACGTTGGTTACCGCTATCGTAACGACCAGGTTGTCTACAACCAGTTGACCGGTAAGTGGCAGTTCGGTGGCGACTACGGTCAGCCAGGCGACCCGAACTACGTGAAGGATTACTACAAAATCCAACAACACGACTTCTCGATGATGTGGCCGATCATTCCTCAGTGGAACCTGATCACCCGCTGGCAGTATGACTACGCACGCAACCGTACCCTGGAAGCCTTTGGTGGTTTCGAGTACGACAACTGCTGCTGGAAACTGCGCGTCATCAACCGTTACTGGGTTTCCAACGACGAATACAGCCAGATCGCCCCGCTGAACGAAAAGGGTGACCACGGGCTCTTCCTGCAGATCGTCCTCAAAGGACTCGGCGGCCTGACCGGCGCCAAGGTAGAGAGCTTCCTCGACAAAGGCATTGAAGGTTATCGTGAACGTGAAGACCAAGCTTTCTGATTGTCTGCGCCCGCTAGTGCTGGGCGCACTGTTCCTGGGGACCGCATCGGCACACGCTGCGGTTCAACAGCTGGATAAGGTAGTGGCCATCGTCGATAACGACGTGATCATGCAGAGCCAACTGGACCAACGGGTCAAGGAAGTTCAGCAAACCATCGCCAAGCGTGGCGGTGGTGTACCGCCTACCAGCGTCCTGGACCAACAGGTACTTGAACGCTTGATCGTCGAAAACCTGCAACTGCAGATCGGTGATCGTTCCGGTATTCGTATTTCGGACGAAGAGCTGAACCAGGCCGTCGGCACCATCGCTCAACGCAATAACATGAGCATCGACCAGTTCCGCTCAGCCCTGGCCCGCGACGGTCTTTCGTACGAAGACGCCCGCGACCAGATCCGCCGCGAGATGATCATCAGCCGTGTGCGTCAGCGTCGTGTTGCCGAGCGAGTGCAGGTGTCCGAGCAGGAAGTGAAGAACTTCCTGGCCTCCGACCTGGGCAAGATGCAGCTTTCCGAAGAACTGCACCTGGCCAATATCCTGATCCCGACCCCGGACAGTGCCAACTCCGAGCAACTGAATGCGGCGGCGGCGAAAACCCAAGCTATCTATGATCGCCTGAAAGGCGGTGCTGACTTTGCTCAGATGGCCATTGCCCAGTCCGGCAGCGACAACGCCCTTGAAGGCGGCGATATGGGCTGGCGTAAAGCCGCTCAACTGCCACCTCCGTTCGACCGTGAACTGAGCGCCATGGAAGTGGGCGGTATCACCCAGCCAGCCCGCACCCCAGGTGGCTTCATTATCCTGAAGTTGCTGGAACGTCGCGGTGGCGAGACCTCGCTGAAAGACGAGGTTCATGTTCGTCATATCCTGGTCAAACCAAGCGAAATCCGTACCGAGGCGCAAACCAAGGAGCTGGCCCAGAAGATCTATGACCGCATCGAAAGCGGTGAAGACTTCGCCACCTTGGCCAAGAGCTTCTCGGAAGACCCAGGTTCAGCCCTCAACGGCGGCGACCTGAATTGGATCGATCCGAAAGCGCTGGTGCCCGAGTTCCAACAGGTAATGGCCGATACTCCGCAAGGCGTACTGTCCAAGCCGTTCAAGACCCAATATGGCTGGCATGTACTGGAAGTCCTTGGCCGCCGCGCCACTGACAACACCAGCCAGGCCCGCGAGCAACAAGCGCTGAACGTACTGCGTAACCGCAAGTACGACGAAGAGCTGCAAACCTGGTTGCGTCAGATCCGTGACGAAGCCTACGTGGAAAACAAGCTGCCAGGCGCCGAGCAAACAGGCACCGACCAGGCAGCACAGTGAAACCCCAGCGTTTCGCGGTAACACCCGGCGAGCCGGCCGGCATTGGTCCAGACCTTTGCCTGCTGCTCGCCTCGCAGCCTCAGCCATACCCCCTGATTGCCATTACCAGCCGCGACCTGCTCCTTGAGCGGGCCGCGCAACTCAGTGTGGCTATCAACTTGGTGGACGTGGCGCCGGGCAACTGGCCTGATCTGCCGGCGCCCGCAGGCAGCCTCTATGTGTGGGACACCCCGCTGCAGGCCAAGGTGGTTGCAGGGCGACTGGACAAGGCCAATGCGGCGTTCGTGCTCGAAACCCTGACTCGTGCGGGGCAAGGCTGCATCGACGGTGACTTCAACGGCATGATCACCGCACCGGTCCACAAGGGCGTGATCAACGAATCCGGCATCGCCTTTTCCGGCCACACCGAATTCCTCGCCGAACTGACACACACTGAACAAGTCGTGATGATGTTGGCCACACGCGGCCTGCGTGTCGCCCTGGTGACTACGCACCTGCCGCTGCGTGACGTCGCAGACGCCATCACCGCCGAACGCGTGGAGCGCGTCACGCGCATCCTGCACGCCGACCTGCAGCAAAAATTCGGCATCGCTCAACCGCGTATCCTGGTCTGTGGGCTCAACCCCCATGCAGGTGAAGGCGGGCACTTGGGCCATGAAGAAATCGACATCATCGAACCAACCCTGGAGCGTCTGCGCCAAGAAGGCATGGACCTGCGTGGCCCACTGCCAGCGGACACTCTGTTTACCCCCAAATATCTGGAGCACTGCGACGCAGTGTTGGCGATGTACCATGACCAGGGGCTGCCGGTGCTGAAATACAAAGGCTTCGGCGCCGCCGTCAACGTGACACTGGGCCTGCCGATCATCCGCACCTCCGTCGACCATGGCACTGCCCTGGACTTGGCGGGCAGCGGCAAGATCGATACCGGCAGCCTGCACGTGGCCCTGGAAACCGCCTATCAGATGGCCGAGACCCGTATATGACTGAGCATTACCAACACCGGGCGCGCAAGCGCTTCGGGCAAAACTTCCTGCACGACGCTGGCGTGATCGACCGCATCCTGCGCTCCATCCATGCCAAGCCCGAAGACCGCCTGCTGGAAATCGGCCCAGGCCAGGGCGCATTGACCCAAGGCCTGCTGGCCAGCGGTGGCCAGCTGGACGTGGTTGAACTGGACAAGGATCTGATCCCTATCCTCAACCAGCAGTTCGCCGGAAAATCCAACTTCAACCTGCACCAGGGCGATGCACTGAAGTTCGACTTCAACTCCCTCAACGCCGCGCCTAACAGCCTGCGCGTGGTCGGTAACCTGCCGTACAACATCTCCACACCGCTGATTTTCCACCTGCTGAACAACGCCGGGATCATCCGCGACATGCACTTCATGCTGCAGAAAGAAGTGGTGGAACGCCTGGCCGCAGGCCCAGGTGGTGGTGATTGGGGCCGTCTGTCGATCATGGTTCAGTACCACTGCCGCGTTGAACACCTGTTCAACGTGGGTCCGGGTGCATTCAACCCGCCGCCAAAGGTCGACTCGGCCATTGTTCGCCTGGTACCGCATGCTGTTCTGCCCCACCCGGCCAAGGACCACAAGTTGCTGGAACGTGTCGTGCGTGAAGCGTTCAACCAACGCCGCAAGACCCTTCGCAACACGCTCAAGGTCCTATTGAGCCAAGCTGAAATCGAAGCCGCCGGCGTCGACGGTAGCCTGCGTCCCGAGCAACTGGACCTGGCCGCGTTCGTGCGCCTGGCAGACCAGCTTGCCATCCAGCCTGCTCCAGCAGTCGACTGAAGCACCCAGGCATGGCCAGACACATGTCTGGCCTAGTGCCCACCTCTTGGCCTAGACTGATCCGCATCTGCTGTCCTCCGCTTTTGCTTTTAAGGCCTCTTGCATGTCCGATCCTCGCTACCAGATCGACGTCAGCGTCGTGACCCGCTTCCTGGCGGACCAATCGCAACCTGAACAGAACCGCTTTGCCTTTGCCTACACCATCACGGTGAAGAACAACGGGCAGGTGCCGGCCAAGTTGCTATCACGCCATTGGGTAATCACCGACGGTGACGGCCAAGTGGAAGAAGTGCGCGGCGCAGGCGTGGTTGGCCAGCAACCGCTGATCGACATTGGCGCCAGCCACACCTACAGCAGCGGCACGGTGATGACCTCCAAGGTCGGCACCATGCAAGGCTCGTATCAGATGAAAGCCACCGATGGCCAACTGTTCGACGCCATCATCAAGCCATTTCGCCTTGCCGTACCGGGAGCCCTGCACTGATGGCGACCTACGCAGTCGGCGACCTGCAAGGCTGCCTGGAGCCTCTCAAGTGCCTGCTTGAGCGCGTGGGCTTCGACCCGGCCAATGATCGGCTTTGGCTGGTCGGTGATCTGGTCAATCGCGGCCCCGAGTCCCTGGAAACCCTGCGCTACTTATATAGCCTGCGTGATTCCCTGGTGTGTGTGTTGGGCAACCATGACCTGCACCTGTTGGCGGCCGGCAATAATATCGAGCGCCTGAAAAAGGGCGACACCCTGCGGGAAATTCTCGAAGCGCCCGACCGAGCCGAGCTGCTCGACTGGCTGCGCCGGCAAAAGATCGTGCATTACGACGAAGGCCGCAACATGGCCCTCGTGCATGCGGGTATCCCGCCGCAATGGACGCTGAAGAAAGCCCTTAAGTGCGCAGCCGAAGTCGAAAGTGCCTTGGCCGATGACAGCCTGTACACCACCTACTTGGACGGCATGTACGGCAACGAACCGGTGAAGTGGGATAACGACCTGACGGGCGTCGCCCGCCTGCGGGTGATCACCAACTACTTCACGCGCATGCGCTTCTGTACCGCCGAGGGCAAGCTGGACCTCAAGAGCAAAGAAGGTGCCGACACCGCCCTGCCCGGTTACAAGCCGTGGTTTGCCCATAAGGAACGCAAGACCCGTGATACGAAGATCATCTTCGGCCACTGGGCCGCCCTGGAAGGCAAGTGCAACGAACCCGGCGTATTCGCCCTCGACACCGGTTGCGTGTGGGGCGGCGCCATGACCCTGATGAACATCGACACTGGCGAGCGCCACAGCTGCCAGTGTGAATCTCCCCTTCCCATTACACTGCCGGCTGCCGCCAAGCGCTAGACGCTAAGCGCCGCCAAGACAAGGAGCCCGCCATGAGCGAATTCAAACGTATCCCTCCCGAACAAGCCCAAGCCCTGCGCGAGCAAGGCGCGGTGGTGGTTGATATCCGCGACCAGCCTACTTACTCGGCAGCCCATATCACCGGCGCCCAGCATCTGGATAACGTTAACATCGCCGACTTCATCCGCGCCGCCGACCTCGACGCGCCACTGATCGTGGCCTGCTACCACGGCAATTCCAGCCAGAGCGCCGCCGCCTACCTGATCAGCCAAGGCTTCTCCGACGTCTACAGCCTGGACGGTGGTTTTGAGCTGTGGCGTACGACCTATCCTGCAGAAATTTCTTCGGGCGATTCGCAATAAATATTTTCAAACCCCGCTACCCCGCGTGACGCTTGGGCTCGCGCCGTTTCTGACGAACGGCGCAGGCAAACTAATTGCGTATCACGCCTTGACCTCCCAGATTCCGAACTATCCTTAAGCGCAGGCCATCCGAATCAGGGGAGAGCCGGTACACCGGCGTGCGGGTCATCGGTAGCGTTTAGGGTGTTCTGGGGGGAAAACGGCCATTGGCGATCGTCAATGACTGCCAGCATCGACTGATAGATCCGGCGTCGGCTCCACGTATCGAGCGAGGTGACGACGTCATGAGTATCTTTAGCCACTTCCAACAACGCTTCGCGTCCACACAGCAGGAAGAACTCACGCTGCAAGAGTATCTTGAGCTGTGCAAGCAGGACCGCAGCACCTACGCATCTGCCGCCGAGCGCCTGCTATTGGCGATTGGTGAGCCGGAGCTGGTGGAAACCGCCAATAATTCGCGCCTGTCGCGAATATTCTCCAACAAGGTGATCCGCCGCTACCCGGCCTTTGAAGACTTCCACGGAATGGAAGAATGCATTGATCAGATCGTCTCCTACTTCCGCCATGCCGCCCAAGGCCTGGAAGAGAAGAAACAGATCCTCTACCTGCTCGGCCCTGTCGGCGGCGGTAAATCGTCCCTGGCCGAAAAGCTCAAACAGCTGATCGAGAAAGTGCCCTTCTACGCGATCAAGGGCTCGCCGGTCTTCGAGTCGCCACTGGGCCTGTTCAACGCCACGGAAGATGGCGCGATCCTCGAAGAAGACTTCGGCATCCCACGCCGCTACCTCAACACCATCATGTCGCCCTGGGCCACCAAGCGCCTGGCCGAGTTTGGCGGTGACATCAGCCAGTTCCGCGTGGTGAAACTCTACCCCTCGATCCTCAACCAGATCGGCGTTGCCAAGACCGAGCCGGGCGATGAGAACAACCAGGATATTTCGGCGCTGGTGGGCAAGGTCGATATCCGCAAACTCGAAGAATTCCCGCAAAACGACGCCGACGCCTACAGCTACTCGGGCGCACTGTGCCGGGCCAACCAAGGCCTGATGGAATTCGTGGAAATGTTCAAGGCTCCGATCAAGGTGCTGCACCCACTGCTTACCGCGACCCAGGAAGGTAACTACAACAGCACCGAAGGCTTGGGCGCGATTCCGTTCACCGGGATCCTGCTGGCCCACTCCAACGAATCGGAATGGCACACCTTCCGTAACAACAAGAACAACGAAGCCTTCATCGACCGGATCTACATCGTCAAGGTGCCTTATTGCCTGCGAGTCAGCGATGAGATCAAGATCTACGACAAGCTACTGTTCAACAGCTCCCTGGCGAAGGCCCATTGCGCACCCGACACCCTGAAGATGCTCGCCCAGTTCACCGTGCTGTCGCGCCTCAAGGAGCCGGAGAACTCGAACATCTACTCGAAGATGCGCGTGTACGACGGTGAAAACCTCAAGGACACCGATCCTAAAGCCAAGTCAATCCAGGAATACCGCGACACGGCAGGCGTGGATGAAGGCATGAACGGCCTATCGACGCGCTTTGCGTTCAAGATCCTGTCCAAAGTCTTCAACTTCGACCCGCACGAGATCGCCGCCAACCCGGTGCACCTGCTCTATGTGCTGGAGCAGCAGATCGAACAGGAACAGTTCCAGGCGGAAACCCGTGAACGCTACCTGCGCTTCCTCAAGGAGTACCTCGCGCCGCGCTACATCGAGTTTATTGGCAAGGAAATCCAGACCGCGTACCTGGAGTCCTACAGCGAGTACGGCCAGAACATTTTCGACCGCTACGTGCTGTATGCGGACTTCTGGATCCAGGACCAGGAATACCGCGACCCGGAAACCGGCGAGATCCTCAACCGCGTAGCCCTCAACGAGGAATTGGAAAAGATCGAGAAACCCGCTGGCATCAGCAATCCGAAGGATTTCCGCAACGAGATCGTCAACTTCGTACTGCGTGCCCGCGCCAACAACAACGGCAAGAACCCTACCTGGCTCAGCTACGAGAAGCTGCGGGTGGTCATCGAGAAGAAAATGTTCTCCAACACCGAGGATCTGCTACCCGTCATCAGCTTCAATGCCAAGGCCAGCAAGGAGGACCAGCAAAAACACAACGACTTCGTCACACGAATGGTCGAGCGTGGCTACACCGACAAACAGGTACGACTGCTCTCCGAGTGGTATCTGCGGGTTCGCAAATCGCAGTAAGGCAGCGATAGGCGTGCACTGCCAGGTCATGTGCCTGGCAGTTGACCGCTTGTCTCTAAGCTTCCAGCTCGCCGCTTGAAGCTTGTAACGTGAAGCTGCCCGGAGGGCTCCTCATGAGCTATGTGATCGACCGACGCCTCAATGGCAAGAACAAGAGCACGGTAAACCGCCAGCGTTTCCTGCGGCGTTACCGTGACCACATCAAAAAGGCCGTCGAAGAGGCCGTCAGCCGCCGCTCCATTACCGACATGGAGCATGGTGAGCAAATCAGCATTCCCGGACGGGACATCGACGAACCGGTCCTGCACCATGGCCGCGGCGGCAAACAAACCGTCGTGCACCCTGGTAACAAGGAGTTCACCACCGGCGAACATATCCAGCGACCTCAAGGCGGTGGTGGCGGCAAAGGTCCAGGCAAAGCCGGCAATTCTGGCGAAGGCATGGACGAGTTTGTGTTCCAGATCACCCAGGAGGAATTCCTTGAGTTCATGTTCGAGGACTTGGAATTACCCAACCTCGTCAAACGAAACCTAACCGGTACCGACACCTTCAAGACCGTGCGGGCAGGTATCAGTAACGAGGGCAACCCGTCACGGATCAATATCATCCGTACCCTGCGCTCGGCCCATGCACGGCGTATCGCCCTGTCGGGCAGCAGCCGCGCCAAATTGAAAGAGGCCAAGGAAGAGTTGGCGCGCTTGAAGCGCGAAGAACCGGATAACTTCGGCGATATCCAGGAAATCGAGGCGGAAATCGAGAAACTCAGTGCGCGCATCCATCGTGTGCCGTTCCTCGACACCTTCGACTTGAAATACAACCTGCTCGTCAAACAACCGAACCCCAGTTCCAAGGCGGTGATGTTTTGCCTGATGGACGTTTCCGGCTCCATGACCCAGGCCACCAAGGACATCGCCAAACGGTTCTTCATCCTGCTCTACCTGTTCCTGAAGCGAAACTACGACAAGATCGACGTAGTGTTCATCCGCCATCACACCAGCGCCCGGGAAGTCGACGAAGAAGAGTTCTTCTACTCGCGGGAAACCGGCGGCACCATCGTGTCCAGCGCCCTGAAGCTGATGCAGGAGATCATGGCCGAGCGCTACCCGGCCAACGAATGGAATATCTACGCCGCTCAAGCCTCTGACGGCGACAACTGGAATGATGATTCGCCCATCTGCTGCGACATTCTGATCAACCAGATCATGCCGTTCGTGCAGTACTACACTTACGTTGAAATTACCCCCCGTGAGCACCAGGCCCTGTGGTTCGAATATGAGCGCATCGGCGAAGCTTTTGCCGACACGTTCGCCCAGCAGCAACTGGTCTCGGCCGGCGATATCTATCCGGTCTTCCGTGAACTCTTCCAGCGCAGGTTAGTGACATGACCGCCAAAAAAGAGACTAAGCGCCAACCCATTTCCACCGGCTCCGAGTGGACCTTTGAGCTGATCCAGGCCTATGACAAGGAAATCAGTCGGATCGCGGCGGGTTATGCCCTGGACACATACCCCAACCAGATCGAAGTGATCACCGCTGAGCAGATGATGGATGCCTACGCGTCTGTCGGTATGCCGCTGGGTTATCACCATTGGTCCTACGGTAAACACTTCCTCAGCACCGAGAAGTCCTACACCCGTGGCCAGATGGGGCTGGCCTACGAGATTGTGATTAACTCCGACCCATGCATCGCCTACTTGATGGAAGAAAACACCATCTGCATGCAGGCATTGGTGGTGGCCCACGCTTGCTATGGGCATAACAGCTTTTTCAAAGGCAACTACCTGTTCCGCACCTGGACCGATGCGAGTTCGATCATCGATTACCTGGTGTTCGCCAAGCAGTACATCATGCAGTGTGAGGAGCGCCACGGGATCGACGCAGTGGAGGACTTGCTCGACTCTTGTCATGCCCTGATGAACTACGGGGTCGACCGCTACAAGCGCCCGTACCCGATTTCCGCGGAGGAAGAACGCCTGCGTCAGAAGGAGCGCGAAGAGCACCTGCAGAAGCAAATCAACGACCTGTGGCGCACTATTCCTAAACGCGCCGACAAAAACAGCGACAAGGACAATGCACGCTTCCCCGCCGAACCTCAGGAAAACATCCTATATTTCCTGGAAAAACACGCCCCACTGCTGGAACCATGGCAACGGGAAATCGTGCGCATCGTGCGCAAGATCGCCCAGTACTTTTATCCACAGCGCCAAACCCAAGTGATGAACGAAGGCTGGGCGACGTTCTGGCACTACACGCTCATGAACGACCTGTACGACGAGGGGTTGGTCACCGACGGCTTCATGATGGAGTTCCTCACCTCCCACACCAGTGTGGTATTTCAGCCTGGCTTCGACAGCCCGTATTACAGCGGCATCAACCCTTACGCTCTGGGTTTTGCCATGTACCGCGACATCCGGCGCATGTGCGAACACCCGACCGAAGAGGACCGCCGCTGGTTTCCGGAAATCGCCGGCAGCGACTGGCTGTCCACCATCAAGTTCGCCATGAGCAGCTTCAAGGACGAGAGTTTTATCCTGCAGTACCTGTCACCCCAGGTGATCCGCGACCTCAAGCTGTTCAGCATCCTCGATGACGATCTCAAGGACGATTTGGTGGTCCCGGCCATCCACGATGAGCCCGGCTACCGCATCATCCGTGAAACCTTGGCCGCGCAGTACAACCTGGGCAACCGGGAGCCCAACGTACAGATCTACAGCATTGATGTCCGCGGCGACCGCTCGCTGACCTTGCGTCACCAGCAACATGACCGCAAACCCCTGGGCGAATCCACCGAGGAAGTACTCAAGCACTTACACCGGTTGTGGGGCTTCGACATCCATCTGGAAACACTGCAAGGCGATCAGGTGATGAAAACTCACCATGTTCCACCGCGCAGTGATCACAACGATAACGACTATGGTCGCCTGGACATGGCCGTCGTTCACCTCTGAAACAGCAAAGCCTCCATTGGTCAGGCACAGGCGGTATCCTGTGCCGCTAATGGAGGCTTTTTCATGAAAATCTACAAAGTCGGCGGCGCCGTGCGTGACCGCCTGCTGGGCATCAAGGTCACTGATATCGACCGCGTCGTTGTCGGCGCGACCACCGAGGAGATGCTGGCGAAGGGCTTCAAGCCGGTAGGCGCTGACTTCCCGGTGTTCCTGGACCCGAAGAACGGCGACGAATATGCTTTGGCCCGCACTGAACGCAAGAGCGGCCGGGGCTATGGCGGTTTTGTCTTTCACGCCAGCCCCGAGGTCACGCTGGAAGAAGACCTGATCCGTCGCGACCTGACCATCAACGCAATGGCTGAAGACGATGACGGCAACCTGACCGACCCCTACAACGGCCAGCGTGACCTCGAAGCCCGCGTTCTGCGCCATGTTTCCCCCGCTTTCGCCGAAGATCCCCTGCGAGTTCTGCGCGTCGCACGTTTTGCCGCTCGCTATGCACATCTTGGTTTTACAGTGGCACCGCAGACTCTGGAACTGATGCGTCAACTCAGCGAGTCAGGCGAATTGGAAGCCCTGACGCCGGAGCGCAGCTGGAAGGAAATCTCCCGAGCGCTGATGGAAGATCAGCCTCAGGTGTTTATTCAGGTCCTGCGCGACTGCGACGCACTGAAAAGCTTGATGCCGGAAGTAAATGCACTCTTCGGCGTCCCCCAACCCGAGGCCCACCACCCCGAGATAGACACTGGCGTGCATACCTTGAGCGTGCTGGAGCAGGCCGCCTTGCACAAACAGCCACTGACCGTGCGCTGGGCCTGCCTGCTGCATGACCTGGGCAAAGGTCTAACGCCTGTGGATAAGTTGCCGCAGCATATCGCCCATGAGCATCGGGGCTTGAAGCTGATCAAGGCAGTCAATGAACGTTTCAAAGTGCCAAGGGATTGCCAGGAGTTGGCGCTGCTGGTGGGTCAATATCACACCCACGGCCATCGAGCGCTGGAGCTGAAAGCCTCGACGCTGCTGGAGTTACTGCAAAGTTTTGACGTATATCGCCGACCGCAGCGCTTTGAGGAGTTTGTGGTCGCCTGTGAAATGGATGCCCGGGGCCGCAAGGGCTTCGAGCAACGCAGTTATCCACAGGCAGATTATTTGCGCGGTGCGGCGCAGACAGCACGCGAGGTGGCGGTGGCGCCATTGGTGGAGAAGGGTTTCAAAGGCCCTGAGCTGGGCGAAGCCTTGAAGCGCGAACGGCTCATGGCGTTGCAGGCCTACAAGGAACAACGCGCCCTATCGAATTAGAAGCGCATTCGGCGTCAGGTGCTGGCCCTGCCACTCAAAGGCGACAGGCGCCAGCAACTGATCGATCTGCGCATCCCGCCACAGATCAGCCATCGTTTTACCCACCTCAGGATGCACGCGGTCCGGCGCCATCAACGACAGCGGCCACAAAACAAAGGCGTTTTTCAGGATTTCTGCACGGGGCAGAATCAAACCGTCGAAATCCCCCACCAACTCGCCGTACAGCAGCACATCGATGTCCAATGGCAGGCCTTTGCGGTCCGGCGCGTAGCGGCCGTTTTCAGCTTCGATGGCCTTAAGACGGCGGTCCAATTCTGTCAACGACAGGTCGGTATAGGCCGACACCACCAGATTGAAGAACGGCCCGCTTTTGATGCCCACCGGCTGGCTTTCAAACACCGCCGAGCAGCGCATATCCGTCAGAAAGCTCGCTAACGCGTCGAGCCCGGCGCACAGATGGAGCTCGCGCTCGATATTGCTACCGAGGCCAAGGTAAACCTGAGTTAGCGACATCCGCGCTCAATCTCCACGCCCACACCTTTGGCGGCCGGTACTGCGCCGGGCTTGGTCAGTTTGAGGTGCAGCCAGGGAATCTGGAACTCACTCATCAACACTTGGGCCAAGCGCTCAGCAAAGGTTTCCACCAGTTGGTACTGGGACTGTTCGGCAAACGCCTGGATACGCGCCGAAACGCTGGCGTAATCCAGCGCCAAGGTCAGGTCGTCACCTGCGGCGGCCGGGCGGTTATCCCACGCAAAGCTCAGGTCCAGACGCAGGCATTGGCGGATCCCGCGCTCCCAGTCGTAGGCCCCGATCACGGTGTCGACTTCCAGGCCTTCGATAAACACTCTGTCCAAGCTCTTCTCCGCAGCACGACAAGGGCGCGATGCCCCGTTAGAATCAGGGCGTCCTCGCCCGGAATAGTTAGCATGTTTTGGTCACTGGCGATTCTCGCCTACCTGCTCGGCTCGCTGTCCTTCGCCATTTTGCTCAGCCGCCTGACGGGAAACCCCGACCCGCGAATGAGTGGTTCCGGCAATGCTGGCGCCACCAACATGTTGCGCCTGGCCGGCAAGAAGCTCGCCGTGCTGACGCTGCTGGGCGATCTGTGCAAGGGCTTGCTGCCCGTGCTGATCGCCAGCACCGCCGGCCTTACCCTGCAACAGCAGGCCTGGGTGGGCGTGTGCGCCGTCCTGGGCCATCTGTTTCCACTGTACTTCCGATTTCGCGGCGGCAAAGGTGTCGCCACGGCGGCCGGTATGCTGCTGGGGATCTACCCACCGGCGGCACTACTGGCCGTGCTTGCCTGGCTGCTGACGTTCTACCTGACCCGAACCAGCTCACTGGCGGCACTGATCGCCACGCCGCTCACCCTGCCATTGCTGGCCTGGCAGGAACCGGCGGCGCTGCTGCCGATGAGCGTGCTGACATTGCTGATCGTCTGGCGCCATCGGGGCAATTTACGCGACCTGTTTGCCGGGCGCGAACGGCATTTTTAAATCCCCCAGATGAACCTGGCTCACGTCGCGCCCAAATAACGGCCTACAACGGCGGCAGCTGCTCCATCGGCCAACGTGCCTGCACGCTGATCGCCAGGCTTTCGTGCTGCCCCGCCAGCAGACGCTGGCAACCGGCATAGGCGATCATGGCGCCATTGTCGGTGCAGAACTCAGGGCGCGCGTAGAACACATCCCCCTTCATATCACCGAGCATTTTTTCCAATGAACTGCGCAGCGCCTTGTTGGCGCTGACGCCGCCAGCGATCACCAGACGCTTCATGCCAGCCTGTTTCAGAGCACGCTTGCACTTGATGGTCAAAGTCTCCACCACGGCCTGCTGGAACGCCAGAGCGATGTCGCAACGGGCTTGCTCGCTGTCGTCCCCGGCGCTGACGCTGTGCTGCCAGGTATTCAGCGCAGAGGTTTTCAAACCGCTGAAGCTGAACATCAAACCGGGGCGATCGCACATCGGACGCGGGAAGGTGTAGCGACCAGCAACGCCCTTTTCGGCGAGACGGGCGATTTCCGGTCCGCCGGGGTAATTGAGGCCCATCATCTTCGCAGTCTTGTCGAAAGCTTCGCCGGCGGCGTCGTCCAGCGACTCGCCCAAAAGCGTGTATTGACCGATTCCGTCGACCTGAACCAGCTGCGTATGCCCCCCCGAAACCAACAAAGCGACGAACGGGAACTGCGGCGGGTTTTCTTCCAGCATCGGCGCCAGTAAATGGCCTTCCATATGGTGCACACCCAGGGCTGGAATACCCCAGGCGAAAGCCAGCGCCTGTGCGCAAGAGGCCCCAACCAGAAGGGCTCCGACCAATCCAGGGCCCGCCGTGTAGGCAATCGCGTCGATCTCGGTCGGCACACAACCGGCCTCGTCCAGCACCTGGCGAATCAAGGGCAGCATGCGCTTGACGTGATCACGGCTGGCCAGCTCCGGCACCACGCCGCCATAAGCGCGGTGCAGGTCGATCTGACTGAACAGTGCATCGGCCAAAAGCCCGCGTTCACTGTCGTAAAGTGCGACACCGGTTTCGTCGCAGGAGGTTTCAAGTCCCAGTACTAGCATGGGTTTGCGCCTTGTAGAGGCTAAATTCGAAGGCGCGCATAATAGTCGCCACTCCCCCTCCCGACTAGCGGTTTTCGATCAGAGGCTTTGCATTCCGGTCAATGAGGGGTTAACATCCGCAACCCTTAAAAACCGACGACCTCAGCCGCGAATTTTTTGCGACGAGAACGTTGATCCCGGTAATGAAAGAAGGTAGCTCTGGATGCCAGCCGTCAAAGTTAAAGAGAACGAACCCTTCGACGTAGCTCTGCGTCGTTTCAAGCGCTCCTGCGAAAAAGCCGGTGTACTGGCCGAAGTTCGTAGCCGCGAATTTTACGAGAAGCCAACTTCTGAGCGTAAGCGTAAAGCAGCAGCCGCTGTTAAGCGTCACGCCAAGAAAGTTCAGCGCGAGCAGCGCCGCGCCGTTCGTCTGTACTAATACACAGACGTTCGTAGCAAGCTTCTGCCAAGCCCGGCCCTTCAGTCGGGCTATTGGCATTTGCAGATATCGCTTGATGCTTCATCGTCGAAGCCGCACATGCGACTGAGACAACTGCTTCACACGTCAGGACTGGCTCTTTTGCCAGCGGTGCACGTCTCTTCTGACGAGCCTAACAAGGCTACTGACGAGCACACTTATTCTGTAAACAGGCGATCAACGGTCGGCTGTGCCCATCGATGAGCTTCCGAGGCCGCCAGCGGCCAAGACCGGAGCCAGGGGCAACACTTCTTCGCCGAAGACTGATAGAAATTAACGTCAGTGAATGTTCGGCAGATACACTTCCATACAGCCCAAGCAGACGATTGATGGTCGAGCCACTCGACCCAAGCGCTTGAGCACTTCACGGGCCCTCATTTACACGCAGTGATGACGAGAACGCCATGGCCGGGCTAATTCCCCAGAGCTTTATTGACGACCTTCTGAACCGCACCGACATCGTCGATGTTGTCAGCTCGCGCGTGCAATTGAAGAAAGCCGGCAAGAATTACACCGCCTGCTGCCCGTTCCACAAAGAAAAAACCCCGTCTTTCAGCGTCAGCCCAGACAAGCAGTTCTATTACTGCTTTGGCTGCGGCGCAGGCGGTAACGCCCTCGGCTTCTTGATGGACCACGACAACCTGGACTTCCCCCAGGCAATCGAGGACCTGGCGAAAGCCGCCGGCATGGAAGTCCCCCGCGAAGAAAGTGGCCGCCCGCACAAACCACGGCAACCCACCGATTCGCCGCTATACCCGCTGCTCACTGCCGCCGCCGACTTTTACCGGCAGGCACTGAAGAGCCATCCTCAGCGCAAGGCGGCCGTCGATTACCTCAAGGGCCGCGGCCTTACCGGTGAAATCGCTCGCGACTTCGGTCTCGGCTTCGCGCCACCCGGCTGGGACAACCTGTACAAACATTTGAGCAGCGACACTCTGCAGCAAAAAGCGATGATCGACGCAGGCCTCCTGGTGGAAAACGCCGAGACCGGCAAGCGCTACGACCGCTTCCGCGACCGCGTGATGTTCCCTATCCGTGACAGCCGCGGCCGTATCATCGCCTTCGGTGGCCGCGTACTGGGCGACGACAAACCCAAGTACCTGAACTCCCCGGAAACCCCGGTATTCCACAAAGGCCAGGAACTCTACGGCCTGTTCGAAGCGCGCAAGAACAATCGCAACCTCGATGAAATCATCGTGGTTGAAGGCTATATGGACGTGATCGCCCTGGCCCAGCAAGGCTTGCGCAACGCCGTCGCCACCCTTGGCACCGCCACCAGCGAAGAACATCTGAAGCGCCTGTTTCGCGTCGTGCCCAGCGTGCTGTTCTGCTTCGACGGCGACCAGGCTGGCCGCAACGCCGCTTGGCGCGCACTCGAAGCCACGCTGTCGAGCCTGCAGGATGGGCGCCGCGCGCGCTTCCTGTTCTTGCCCGAGGGAGAGGACCCGGACACCCTGGTGCGCTCCGAAGGCACTGACGCATTCCGCGCACGCATCAACCAACATGCGCAGCCGCTGGCCGATTATTTTTTCCAGCAACTGACTGAGGAAGCCGATCCGCGCTCCCTTGAAGGCAAGGCCCATATGGCCACCCTCGCAGCGCCGCTGATCGACAAGGTGCCTGGCGCCAACCTGCGCACCCTGATGCGCCAACGCCTGCTGGAAATTACCGGGCTAAGCGGCGAAGCCGTCAGTCAGCTGGTGCACAGCGCACCGCAGGATGCTCCGCCCGCCTACGACCCGGGCATGGATTACGACGCCATGCCGGACTATGCCGACTTCCAGCCGCAGGAGGCCTACGCGCCCCAGCAGGAATGGACGCCGAAGAAGCCCGGTGCCGGCGGCAAGAAATGGGACAAGAAACCGTGGAGCAAGAACGGCAAGCGTGGCGATCGCGATGAGGCCTACGCCCCACGCACGCCAGTTGCCGTAGAAGCGCCCACGCTGATCGCCCTGCGCACGCTCATTCACCACCCGCAACTGGCGGGCAAGGTCGAAAGTGCCGACCATTTTGCCAATGCGAGCAATACCTACGCTCAGGTGCTGATCGCGCTGATCGAAGCCGTGCAGAAAAATCCTAAGCTAAACTCAATTCAGCTGATGGCACGCTGGCACGGCACAGAACAAGGGCGCTTGTTGAAAGCACTTGCGGAAAAGGAGTGGCTAATTGACGGCGATAACCTTGAACAACAGTTTTTAGACACCATTACTAGGTTATCTGCGGGTCAGCATACGCAAACCCTCGATGAACTCATCAAAAGAGCAAGACAGCCAGGATTATCGGCTGAAGAGCAAATTCAGATAGCAAAACAGATGCGCGACCTCTTAAAACAGAATGTTTCCGCATCAAACCCGACCTCAGCTGGCGTGTGAGGTCATAGCTCGGGTATAATCCTCGGCTTGTTTTTTGCCCGCCAAGACCTTCAGTGGATAGGGTGTTATGTCCGGAAAAGCGCAACAGCAGTCTCGTATCAAAGAGTTGATCACCCTTGGTCGTGAGCAGAAGTATCTGACTTACGCAGAGGTCAACGACCACCTGCCTGAGGATATTTCAGATCCTGAGCAGGTGGAAGACATCATCCGCATGATTAATGACATGGGGATCCCCGTACACGAGAGTGCTCCGGATGCGGACGCCCTTATGTTGGCCGACGCCGATACCGACGAGGCAGCCGCTGAAGAAGCCGCTGCTGCGTTGGCCGCGGTGGAGACCGACATCGGTCGCACGACTGACCCTGTGCGCATGTATATGCGTGAAATGGGTACCGTCGAGTTGCTGACACGCGAAGGCGAGATCGAAATCGCCAAGCGTATCGAAGAGGGCATCCGTGAAGTGATGGGCGCAATCGCGCACTTCCCTGGCACGGTTGACCACATTCTCTCCGAGTACACTCGCGTCACCACCGAAGGTGGCCGCCTGTCCGACGTCCTGAGCGGTTATATCGACCCGGACGACGGTATTGCGCCGCCTGCTGCCGAAGTACCCCCGCCTGTCGATGCGAAAGCCGCGAAAGCGGACGACGACTCCGAAGACGACGAGGCTGAAGCCAGCACCGACGACGAAGAAGAAGTCGAAAGCGGTCCAGACCCGATCATCGCCGCCCAGCGTTTCGGTGCGGTTTCCGATCAAATGGAAGTCACCCGCAAGGCCCTGAAAAAGCACGGTCGCTCCAACAAGCTGGCAATTGCCGAGCTGCTGGCGCTGGCTGAGCTGTTCATGCCAATCAAGCTGGTTCCGAAGCAATTCGAAGGCCTGGTTGAACGCGTTCGCAGCGCCCTTGAGCGTCTGCGCGCACAAGAGCGTGCGATTATGCAGCTCTGTGTTCGTGATGCTCGCATGCCGCGTACTGACTTCCTGCGCCAGTTCCCGGGCAACGAAGTTGACGAAAGCTGGAGCGACGCTCTGGCCAAAGGCAAGGCGAAGTATGCTGAAGCCATTGGTCGCCTGCAGCCGGATATCATCCGCTGCCAGCAGAAGCTGACTGCACTTGAGACCGAAACCGGTCTGACGATTGCCGAGATCAAGGACATCAACCGTCGCATGTCGATCGGTGAGGCTAAAGCCCGCCGCGCGAAGAAAGAGATGGTAGAAGCGAACTTGCGTCTGGTGATCTCCATCGCCAAGAAGTACACCAACCGTGGCCTGCAATTCCTCGATCTGATCCAGGAAGGCAACATCGGCTTGATGAAGGCTGTGGACAAGTTCGAATACCGTCGCGGCTACAAGTTCTCGACTTATGCCACCTGGTGGATCCGTCAAGCGATCACTCGCTCGATCGCCGACCAGGCCCGCACCATTCGTATTCCGGTGCACATGATCGAGACGATCAACAAGCTCAACCGTATTTCCCGGCAGATGTTGCAGGAAATGGGTCGCGAACCGACCCCGGAAGAGCTGGGCGAACGCATGGAAATGCCTGAGGATAAAATCCGTAAGGTATTGAAGATCGCTAAAGAGCCGATCTCCATGGAAACCCCGATCGGTGATGACGAAGACTCCCACCTGGGTGACTTCATCGAAGACTCGACTATGCAGTCGCCAATCGATGTCGCCACAGTTGAGAGCTTGAAAGAAGCGACTCGCGACGTACTGTCCGGCCTCACTGCCCGTGAAGCCAAGGTACTGCGCATGCGTTTCGGCATCGACATGAATACCGACCACACCCTTGAGGAAGTCGGTAAGCAGTTTGACGTGACCCGTGAACGGATCCGTCAGATCGAAGCCAAGGCGCTGCGCAAATTGCGCCACCCGACGCGAAGCGAGCATCTGCGCTCCTTCCTCGACGAGTGATACCAGAACCCCCGGCCCATGCCGGGGGTTTTGTTTTGCATAGATAAAATCCCGTACTGCCCCACTCCCCCCGCAATGCCCGTCTACACTCGACACATTCCCCCGTGCCATAACGAGACCGTTATGCCCAGATTGCCGACCGTGATACTGCTGTCGCTGCTGAACTGGACCGCAACGGCTGGCGCGTTGACTCTTACTGATGATGAGCGTGGCTGGCTGGCGGACCATCAGGAGCTGAGACTGGGAGTGGACCCCTCGTGGCCACCCTTCGAATACCGTGATGAAAATGGTCGATACCAAGGCTTGTCGGCGGATTACGTGCGTCTGATCCAGGATCGCCTGGGCGTCAGGGTCAAGATAATCGAGCCGCCGAGCTGGGGTGCCGTATTGGAGATGGCTCGAAGCAATCAGCTCGACCTTATCCCCAGCATCATGTCGACACCGGAGCGCCAGAATTATCTGGCCTTCACCCGGCCTTACATCGACTTCCCGATGGTGATTCTTGCCCACGAAGGCGGGGCACGGCCGCGTAATCTCAAGGACCTTTACGGATTGAAGGTTGCCGTGGTGGAGAACTACGCCCCTCACGAGTTGCTGCGCACCCACCATCCTGACCTCAACCTGGTCGCGATGCCCAACGTCAGTTCCACGCTGCAGGCCTTGGCGACCGGCGAAGTCGATACCGTGGTCAGCGACCTGGCGTCCAGCGTCTGGAGCCTGCGCGAACTAAAACTCGATGGTCTATACGTCAGCGGCGATACCCCTTACCGTTATCAATTGGCGATGGGAGTGCCACGGGACGACAAAATACTGGTGGGCATCCTGGATAAAGTCCTGGCCGACCTCAGCCCCGATGAAACCAATGCCATCCAACAGCACTGGGTAGGCAACTTCACGGATAACCGCACGTTCTGGCGCGACCTGCTGATGTACGGCCTGCCCGCCGTGCTGCTGCTAATCGCCGTATTGGCCGTCGTGATTCGGATCAATCGCCGGCTGAGTTCGGAAATTTCCCGCCGCGTCGCGCTTGAACAAGAATTGCGCAGCAGCGAGTACCACTATCGCGGCCTGGTAGAAAGCTTGTCCGCTATTGCCTGGGAAGCCAGCATCACCGATTTCACCTACAGTTACGTGTCGCCCCACGCCGAGGACCTGCTGGGTTACCCACGAGCCCATTGGCTGATTCCGGGCTTCTGGCGCAACATCATTCACCCCGCCGACCTGATCCGCACCGAAGCCTATTGCTATCGCGAAACCCGCGCCAACCGCGACCACAGCATTGATTACCGAGTGATCACCGCCGACGGCCGCTGTTTGTGGGTACGCGATATTGTCAGCCTGATCGAACACGGCCATGAGCCGGTGCTGCGCGGCTTGATGATTGATATCAGCGAGGCCAAGCGCACCGAGGAGGCGCTGCAGCTGTCCGAGCAGAAGTTTGCCTCGGTCTTCCAGCAATGCCCCGACATCCTGGTGATCGCGCGGCTTTCCGATGGCTGTCTGCTGGAGGTCAATAAAGCGTTCGAAGATCAAATCGGCCTGACCGCCGAGGAAGTGATCGGCAGAACCGGCACGGAACTGGAGATATGGGGCATCCCGGGCATCGGTCCGGAGTTGTTGCAACGCGTCCAGACAACCAGTATTCGCAACCTTGAAATGCCGTTTTTGCGCAGCAACGGCCAAGCCTTCACCGGGCTTATCTCCGCGGAGCCCTTCCAGCTCGACGCGATTGAAGCCATCGTGGTAGTGGTGCGCGATATCACCCAACTCAAGGAAACCCAGCAACTGCTGCAAACCTCCGAAGAGAAGTTCGCCAAAGCCTTCCATGCTTCGCCCGACGGCTTGCTGCTGAGCCGCCAACGCGACGGCCTGCTGATTGAAGTCAACGAAGGTTTCAGCCGCCTGACCGGTTACACCAGCGCCACCTCTCTCGACCAATCAACCCTGGAACTGGGCATCTGGGTCGATCTCAACGAACGCAAACACATGCTGGAACTGATGCAGCGAGATGGCTTTGTGCGTGATTTCATCTGCCACATACGCCGTAGCGACGGTGAAATTCGGATGTGTGAAGTGTCCAGTCGCCCGCTGCCGATCGCCGGGGAAGACTGCATGCTGACCATCGCCCGCGACATCACCGAACGTCAATTGATGCAGGAAAAACTGCAACAGGCCGCGACGGTATTCGAGAGTACCGCCGAAGGCGTGTTGATCACCGACACCCGGCAGAACATCAGCGCCGTCAACCGCGCCTTCAGCGAAATCACTGGCTACAGCGAAGCCGAAGCCCTCGGCCAAACACCCCGCCTCCTCGCCTCTGGCCTGCATGACAGCGCGTTTTACGCCGCGATGTGGCACCAATTGACGGCCCAAGGTCATTGGCAGGGCGAGATTTCCAACCGTCGAAAGAACGGCGAACTGTACCCCAGTTGGCTGACCATCAGCGCCGTGCGCAACCGGGATCAATTGATCACTCACTTTGTGGCGGTGTTTGCAGACATCTCCAGCCTCAAACTGGCCCAGGCGCGCCTCGATTATCAGGCGCACCACGATCCACTGACCGGGCTGCCCAACCGCACTCTATTTGAAAACCGGTTGCAGGCAGCCCTAAACGGCCATCAAGAGACTGGCAAACAGGGCGCGGTGTTGTTCCTCGATCTGGACCGCTTCAAACACATCAACGACAGCCTCGGCCACCCGATCGGCGATCTGCTGCTCAAAGACATTGCCGTGCGCCTCAAGGACCAACTGCGAGACATCGATACCGTAGCGCGCCTGGGCGGCGATGAATTCATCATCCTGCTGCCCGGCCTGCAACACGCCAATGACGCCGAGCAATTGGCCAACAAGTTACTGACCTGCTTCACCCCGCCATTCCAGGCTGGCGAGCACGAGTTCTTCATCAGCGCCAGCATCGGCACCAGCCTTTACCCGCAGGACGGTACGGATGTCGCCACCTTGGTCAAGAATGCCGACGCTGCGATGTATCGATCCAAAGCCAAGGGACGTAACCGGGTCGAAAGCTACACCCGCGACCTGACGGCTCAGGCCAACGAGCGTGTGGCACTGGAGCATGAACTGCGGCGAGCCATCGAACGTAAAGAGCTGAGCCTGTATTACCAGCCGAAACTGAGCCTGGTAACACAAGAACTGATCGGTGCCGAAGCCCTGATCCGCTGGCATCACCCCACCTTTGGCGACGTACCGCCAGAACACTTTATTGCCCTGGCCGAAGAGAACGGCACGATCCTGCAAATTGGCGATTGGGTCTTGGAACAGGCCTGCCGACAACTGCACGCGTGGCAGGGCACCTACGAAGATTTCGGCCCGCTGTCGGTCAACCTCGCCGGTGCGCAGCTACGCCATCCCGGCTTGCTGAGTCGAATAGAACAACTGTTGCGCGACTACCACCTCGACCCAGGTCACCTGCAACTGGAGATCACTGAAAATTTCATCATGAGCCAGGCCGAAGAAGCACTTGAGGTGCTACACCAACTCAAACAACTGGGCGTGCAGCTGGCAATTGATGACTTCGGCACTGGCTACTCGTCCCTCAGCTACCTCAAACGGCTACCGCTGGATTTCCTGAAGATCGACCAATCCTTCGTCCGCGGCCTGCCGGACGACCCCCACGACGCCGCCATCGTGCGCGCTATCATCGCCCTGGGCCACAGCATGCAATTCACCATCATCGCCGAAGGCGTGGAGAACCCCGCGCAGCAAGCCTTCCTGGCAGCTGAGGGCTGCGAACAGATGCAAGGCTACATCGTCAGCTTGCCACTGCCGCCGGAGCTTTTTGTCGCTACCTTCCTTCGTATGAGCATTGAGGATTTTTCGGATAGCACACAGAAGAAACCATCGTTATAATCCGCGACCTGTTAAGGGCCTATAGCTCAGTTGGTCAGAGCAGAGGACTCATAATCCTTTGGTCCACGGTTCAAGTCCGTGTGGGCCCACCAACTCCAAAGCCGCGCATTGCGCGGCTTTCGCGTTTCTGGCTGGTCCACCACAGATACAGTCCTATGGTCCAAGGGTACAATTTAGGTACAGTGCTGGTTCGCCAGCCGCCTAGGAGCACCCTCTCATGGCTACTCTCGTCAAAACTCCTTCCGGCACCTGAAGGCGCTCATTCGTAAAAATGGCTGGCCCACAGTCTCCAAAACCTTCCGCACAAAGCGTGATGCGGAGGACTGGTCGAGGCGTACCGAAGAAGAAATGGTGCGTGGCGTGTACATCCGACGTAGCGGCTCGGAGAAAATGACGCTAGAGGCTGCACTCAAGCGCTATCTGAGCGACATAACCCCCACCAAGAAACCCACCATTTGTTATCGCTGATGCAGAATTAACCCAGATGCCGACTTAAAGCCGCTCCATCAGTGATCCGCTCAAAGTCAGACCTGCTAATACTTACAACGCCAAGGCTTGGGTCAGCCAAATTTCGGTAGCCGGGTCAATTGGGCATCAGCGACAACAGAGTTTGGTTCAAGGTCTGGGCTTAGACCTATCGGAAGTCACCGACGTCTACAAGCATCACGCGAAATACTTCTGGGCTTCTGCACGTGGTGAGCGCACCGAGGGGCACCCCGATTATCACCCGCCGCCTTCAGGCTCGTGAGAGAGGTGCGGCGGGATTCCGCGATTGCAGTTTGATTGCACGCCCTTAACCCTCAGCGCAATGCAGAAGTTGTCGACGGAGCTTTACACGGTCACAACATACCCCGGCCAGTGCCTCGTGCGGAGGCGCCTCGGCCTAACGTCTCCAAAACCGACGCGCTCGATGTGTTGTTACCGGGGAGTTGGCTTGCTGGCGATGAGACCCGTGCAGACGTCAAATTCCCCGGGGCCTCACATCACAGACCGTTTGCATCTTAGTCACCGCTTGTAGAAAATCATCGTCTTTTTGCACGAATGGATACGCGCATGAAGTTCGAGAAGACCACGCAGTACAGGTCCGAGGAAGGGATCGTCTTCAATCTGTCTCAAATCACCCTCATGGAAAGCGACCGAGGTCGCCTGCGCGAGCTGCACTTTGGCGAAGCGAAACGCGCCCATTACCAAGTCAACAGCATCGTCGTCGATATGTACGACCGAATGCAGGCTCGAAACCTGCCATGCCTGCTGACAGTCTGCATTTCCAATCCCCTGATCCGGCAGCAGGCCGACGCTATCACTACTATGCGCGGCAACGTCGCCAAGGGAATTGCTGCGGCCTCAGGTGGCGTTGCCGGGAAGGTAGGTGCGTTGGGCGGGCCGCTCATTGGTTGGGCTTCAGGTGCAGTCGTGACGACAGGTGTCAACTGGTACCTCAAAGGGGCCCTACCGAACCTTCATGCAGGTGACGTGCTGGTCAGCATCGAGGGAGAGGTACATGGCGGGATTGGCCCACAGCGCTCTGTCGTGACGCTGGTCATCAAGGTCTGAGGAACTGCACATGCCCTACATCATGCAAACTGTCTTCCTTCTGGTGCTGGGCGCGATCCTCGTTCAGTTTCTGAAACCATACCCGCTGCGCAAGTGGCTGGGTTTGGCGCTGCTGGCAACGGGCTTGGTCAGCATCTTCAAGGTTGGTGAGCAGCAGGTGCTGGGCTTTGACCTGGAGCTGCTAGCACTGCTGGCCGTGCCGCTGGGCGTGGTGCTTTTCCTGACGCGGCGGCGGTTCACGGGGGGGGACTGAAGCCCTGGCACGATTTCTCGGTGCCGTCTCTGACCCAAAATCATATGGGACAACAGTCGATCAACAGCGCGTTGATCGATAATCTTAGCGTTGGACCTTGCAAGCGGATTGGGGGGTTACTTTGAACATACTGGTAACTCCTAACGTAGGTTAGATGCCGCCAAAATCACTGATAAATGATGGGTGGCGGCTGTAACGCAGACCAGGTGCAGTCGGAAATGTGTAATGCCACATTGACCAGCCTCGCCAACTCTGCGGGCGCGGCCTAATTCTGATCCTAGAAAGCACGGATCTAGCGCACATGAAAGGTCACCGCAATCGCCAACCTTTTAAAGTCAGACTATACGCATGCCTTAGGCCAAGTCGCGCTTTGCTTCTCGATCTGTGAATGGAACGTGGTTTTGAGATGCAAGAGAATTAGCCCGGGGGCACTACAGAAGATCGTGGGCGAAGAATTCACTGCGGGGCAAATTGCGAAACTCAAAGGGCGCAAAATCAGTACAACCACGGTACAGTACTCAGCTTGAGCAACCTTTTCAAAATTACGCTTAACACCACGTACTACGGGGCCTCCAGCTATGCCAACTTACGTTCACCTACGAACGATTTCTCTAGGCATATCACCTCGTCCAGCAACTCATAATCCTTTGGTCCACGGTTCAAGTCCGTGTGGGCCCACCAACTCCAAAGCCGCGCATTGCGCGGCTTTTGTGTGTCTGAAGACCCACTCTCAGTGTCCGGACTGTCCACACAACGTCCACCGCCTCACTTCGCAAACAACGGACCAATATCCCTGGATGCTTTGAAATCAAGCGCATTAACGCACGGGTCAAACAGGAACAATGTCGCCACCCTCCTACTTGGCCCTTGAACCAAATATGCAACTCCAGCGCAAACGTCGTACCTCGCGCCTGCAAGCGTTCCGCCAGTACGTGCCAATCTTCACAGCCCAATACCACGCCGAAATACGGCACGGGGACATCGTGGACGTCGACGGCATTGGTGTGGGCCGCGTCCTGGAAGGCGGTTTTCGGATGTTCGGGGATGACCAATGGGTGGCCGAAGAAACTCTGACTGTGGCTGGAGCGCTCGCCCCAAGTAAGAATAATCCCGCTGGGCAACCTGACGTTTTACCGAGAGGTCATCCTACTGAGTCGCTATAGCCAACGGCACTTACCAGTGCCACAACTGTTTGCCCGCTGCCTGCTGGACGATTCAAGCCTGTAACATGCGTTCCCATTGCAGCCCGTCACGGAGCCTCCCTTGCCTGTCCTCGATGAAATCGATCGCCAACTGATCGCCGCCTTGCAGATCAACGCCCGCGAAAGCGTAGCCATGCTTGCGCGGCAGTTGGGCATCGCGCGCACCACGGTGACCTCCCGCCTGGCGCGCCTGGAGAAAACCCAAGTGATCACCGGTTATGGCGTGCGCTTGGGCCAACGGGTGGCGGACGGTGGTTTGCAGGCCTACGTGGGCATCACTGTGCAACCTCGCTCAGGCAAAGAAGTGTTGCGCAGGCTGAGTGCCATGGCTCAGGTGCAACAGTTGTGCGCGGTGAGCGGCGAGTTTGATTACGTGGCTTGGCTACGGACGGATTCGCCGGAGCAACTGGATCAGTTACTGGACCAGATCGGCAGTGTCGATGGTGTAGAGAAAACCACCACCTCGATCATCCTCAGTAACAAATTGGATCGCGGACAACCAATATGACCAGCAACCTCGTCACTTCGACTGAAAACAATTCATTCCGACGACACATTGCGTCTTATTAACGAGCGCAACGCTCCCTAAACTGGCTGCCATCTTTTCCTATACTCAGCGGGTCGTGCCCCGCCGGGTATCCAGCCAGGTCAGCCATGAATACGTCGAACAAAAACAGTCGCCACCCTGCAGACGGTAAAAAGCCCATCACCATCTTCGGCCCGGATTTTCCGTTTGCCTTTGATGACTGGATCGAGCACCCCGCAGGCTTGGGCAGCATCCCCGCCGCCAACCATGGTGCAGAAGTAGCCATCATCGGCGCAGGTATCGCCGGGCTGGTTGCCGCCTATGAGCTGATGAAGCTGGGCCTCAAACCCGTGGTGTACGAAGCCTCGAAAATGGGTGGCCGTTTGCGCTCCCAGGCTTTCGAAGGTGCCGAAGGCATCATCGCCGAGCTGGGCGGCATGCGCTTCCCGGTGTCGTCCACCGCCTTCTATCACTATGTGGACAAGCTGGGACTGGAAACCAAACCGTTCCCCAACCCACTGACGCCGGCCTCCGGCAGCACCGTGATCGACCTCGAAGGCCAAACCCACTACGCACAAAAGCTGTCCGACTTGCCTGCACTGTTCCAGGAAGTGGCTGACGCTTGGGCCGACGCCCTGGAAGCCGGCTCGCAGTTCGGTGATATCCAGCAAGCCATTCGCGACCGCGACGTACCGCGTCTCAAAGCGCTGTGGAATAAGCTGGTGCCCCTGTGGGACGACCGCACCTTCTACGATTTCGTCGCCACGTCCAAGGCGTTCGCCAAGTTGTCGTTTCATCACCGTGAAGTGTTTGGGCAAGTCGGTTTCGGCACCGGCGGCTGGGACTCGGACTTTCCCAACTCGATGCTGGAAATCTTCCGCGTAGTGATGACCAACTGCGACGACCACCAACACTTGGTGGTCGGTGGCGTGGCCCAAGTGCCAATGGGTATCTGGCGCCATGTACCGGAACGCTGCGCCCACTGGCCGGCCGGCACCAGCCTCAGCTCGTTGCACAGCGGCGCGCCGAGAGCCGGGGTCAAGCGCATTGCACATGCAGCCGATGGCCGCTTCGCGGTGACCGACAACTACGGCGACACCCGCGAATATGCCGCCGTCCTCACCACCTGCCAAAGCTGGCTGCTGACTACCCAAATCGAATGCGATGAAACCCTGTTCTCGCAAAAGATGTGGATGGCCCTGGACCGCACCCGCTACATGCAATCCTCGAAAACCTTCGTGATGGTCGACCGCCCCTTCTGGAAAGACAAAGATCCGGAAACCGGCCGCGACCTCATGAGCATGACCCTCACCGACCGCCTCACCCGCGGCACTTACCTGTTCGACAACGGCGACGACAAACCAGGGGTGATCTGCTTGTCGTACTCGTGGATGAGCGACGCGCTAAAAATGCTTCCGCAGCCTATCGAAAAGCGGGTAAAGCTGGCCCTGGATGCCTTGAACAAGATCTACCCGAAAGTCGATATCAAGGCGCGCATCATTGGTGATCCGATCACCGTGTCCTGGGAGGCCGACCCGCATTTCCTCGGGGCCTTCAAAGGCGCGCTGCCTGGCCACTATCGTTACAACCAGCGTATGTATGCGCACTTTATGCAGAAGGACATGCCGGCCGAACAGCGTGGGATTTTTATCGCCGGCGACGACGTTTCCTGGACACCTGCCTGGGTGGAAGGCGCAGTACAAACCTCGCTGAACGCGGTGTGGGGCATCATGACCCACTTCGGTGGCAGTACTCACGCCGAGAACCCAGGGCCGGGCGACGTGTTCGATGACATCGGGCCAATCGCCCTGGCCGAATAAGGAGTTACGCCATGCGTGTCGCCCTGTACCAATGCCCGCCGCTGCCACTGGAAGTGGCGGGCAACCTCAAGCGCCTGCGCCAGCTCGCACACGAAGCGACCGGCGCCGATGTGCTAGTGCTGCCGGAGATGTTCCTGACCGGTTACAACATCGGCGCAGAAGCCGTCGGGGCATTGGCCGAAGCGCGGGATGGCGAGTCTGCCCAGACCATTGCCGACATCGCGCAAAGCGCCGGACTGGCCATTTTGTATGGCTATCCTGAGCGGGCCGACGATGGGCAGATCTACAACGCCGTGCAGCTGATAGACGCCAACGGCCAGCGCCTCTGCAACTATCGCAAGACCCATCTGTTCGGGGATCTGGACCATTCGATGTTCAGTGCCGGCGACGATGACTTCCCACTGGTGGAGCTCAACGGTTGGAAGCTGGGATTCCTGATTTGCTACGACCTGGAGTTCCCGGAAAACACCCGACGCCTGGCCTTGGCCGGGGCCGAATTAATACTGGTGCCCACCGCCAACATGGTGCCGTTCGATTTCGTTGCCGACGTCACCGTGCGGGCGCGGGCCTTTGAAAACCAGTGCTACGTGGCCTATGCCAACTATTGCGGGCACGAAGGCGAGATTCAGTACTGTGGCCAAAGCAGCATCGCCGCACCGGATGGCCAGCGCATCGCCCAGGCCGGTCTGGATGAAGCCTTGATTGTCGGCACGTTGGATCACCAATCGATCCTCGACGCCCGCGCCGCCAATCACTACCTGCAAGACCGTCGCCCCGAGCTTTACGGCCCGCTGCACAAGCCCTGATCCGATGGGTTTGTTAGCATAGGCACTTGCCCCGCTCTGGAAGTGCCCATGCCTGTCCCGGCCCACCCTTATCCCGTTCATTTGACCCTGGCCAACGGCCTGCGGGTTTGCCTGCGCCATGCGCCACGTTTGAAGCGTTGCGCCGCAGCGTTAAGGGTGGCTGCCGGCAGCCATGACGTACCGTTGGCTTGGCCGGGTCTGGCGCATTTTCTTGAGCATTTGTTGTTTCTCGGCACCGAGCGGTTTCCCAGCGGCGAAGGGTTGATGGCCTACGTACAACGTCACGGTGGCCAAGTGAATGCCAGCACCCGCGAACGCACCACGGACTTCTTCTTTGAACTGCCCGTTCCGACCTTTGCAGAGGGACTTGAACGGCTGGCCGACATGCTGACCCATCCGCGCCTGACGCTGGAGGATCAACTGCGCGAGCGCGAAGTGCTGCACGCAGAGTTTGTCGCCTGGTCTCAAGATGCCAAGGCTCAGCAACAGGTCGCGCTGTTCGAAGGCTTGGCGGCGGATCATCCGTTGCGTGGTTTTCATGCCGGCAACCGCGACAGCCTGCCGGTGGAGCGCGAGGCGTTTCAACAAGCCTTGCGGGAATTCCACACACATTTCTATCAGAGCGGGCAGATGACTTTGAGCCTTGCCGGTCCGCAGTCGCTGCAAGAGCTGGAAGCCCTGGCGCAGCAGTTCAGTGTGCAACTGGTCTCTGGCCCGCAACATCCGCAGGCGTCGCCACCGGCCCTGATGCAAGGCCAGGCTCGGCGGTATCAGCACACCGAAGGCGGACACCTGCACCACGTCATCACCTGTGACGTACCCCGCGAAGCACTGGATTTCCTCTGCACTTGGCTAAACGCCTCTGCACCGGGCGGGCTGCTCGCTGAGTTGAAAGCACGGCAATTGGTCAGCGCACTGCAGGCGTCAGTGCTGTACCACGCGGCCGGACAAGCAGTGCTGGATATCGACTTTACGCTCGGTACCGCAGACAAACCGGCGACACACATTGAGGCACTGTTGCACGACTGGCTGAGCTTTTTCTCACACAGCGACTGGACTCCGCTGCGCGAAGAGTTCGCGCTGCTGAACGTGCGACAACAACAGATCCAAGGCGCCCTGACATTGGCCCGAAACGACAGCGACGATCTGGGTGAGCAAGGCATCGCCGCGCTCAAGGCCCTGCTTGAATCACTGCAACTACCGCCCGCCGAACATCGCTGGCAACTCCCATCGAACAATTCGTTCCTGCGCCCACCGGTCAAGCAAGAGCGCGCAGGCCTGATCCGCGGCCAAACCAGCGCCCACCGAGGGCTGCGAACCTTTGCCCAGGATCGCTCGCGGGGTCGCCGGGAGGTAGCGGCGCTAACATTCAGCCAGGCCTTGGCGGATGACAGCGACGAAGGCGCGCTGTACCTGCAATGGCGGTTTGGCTCGCCAGTTGCCGCCGGGGTGGAAAGCAGCTTGCAGCCCTTGCTTGAAAATGCACGTCAGGCGGGTGTTGAAGTGTCCTTTGAAGCCACCGGTAGTGACTGGCTGGTGAAAATGACCGGCCTGCACGAGCCCATGCCGGCCGTGCTGGAGGTCTTGGCGCAAAGACTGAATCAGCCGCAAGAAGCTGTCATCGCGCCACCGCCCATGATCCCAATCCGAGCGTTGCTCAAGGCGCTGCCCTCGTGCTGCGCCGCTGGTAATGTCGCCCCCCACGAGCAGCCTGCATCCTGGGCCACCGCACGCTGGCATGGCCTGGGCCTGGGTTTACCCATCGCAACTCAAGCGTTGATCAAAGCGGCCGCCGCCCGTCTGCCTGGGCAACCTGCCCACATCGAACAAACACTGCAAAACCTCAGTGGTCAACGCGTGTGGCATGAGATAAAAACCAGCTCCACCGAAGCCGCCTTGCTGCTGTTTTGCCCGACCCCGAGCCAATCCCTGGCCGATGAAGCGTCGTGGCGACTGCTTGGACACCTGCTCCAAGCTCCTTTCTACCAACGCCTGCGGGTTGAACTGCAGTTGGGCTACGCAGTATTCAGCGCAGTCCGACAGATAAACGGGCAAACCGGCCTATTGTTTGGCGTGCAGTCTCCCAGCGTGTCCCTGGAAGGCATCGTTGAGCACCTGGAAACTTTCCTGGCCCAACTGCCAGCGTTGGTCGGCAGTTTCGAAGATCTGGGCAACCTTGCCCTGGCTCAACAGTTTTCACATCAGGCGTTGCCGGTCGCCCAAGCTGCCGAGCTGCTGTGGCACGCACACTTGGCCGGCCATCCGTCGGGTTATCTCACGCACATTCAGCAACTGATCCACAGCGTTAGCCGTGAAGACCTGCTGCTGGCCGCCCAGCAATTGAATGACGCCCTAGGTGGCTGGCGCTACGTAGCCAACGGCCCGGAGACGTTGAGCGCCTGAACGCCAGCAGGCTGATCATTGCCAACCCTGCAACAGGCTTTTTCCACCAAGACAGCGCTAACCTGACAAGAATTGAGTAACATTCCTACGCACACATCTGAACATCTCCGACTGGAGGTGGACTATATGTATTACTTGGTAGTAAACGTCCCATCACTTCGTAGGAGTAAGAATATGACTTGGTCCAAACCTGCTTACACTGATCTGCGCATCGGTTTCGAAGTCACCATGTACTTCGCCAGCCGTTAATCCGCTGGGTAATACAACGCCTCGGTTCGCCCGGGGCGTTTTTGTTTTGAGCTTTGCGTGATGGAGTAACCATGTTCGTCCAGATTCTAGGTTCCGCCGCCGGCGGTGGTTTCCCGCAGTGGAACTGCAACTGCGTGAACTGCGCAGGTTTTCGTGATGGCAGCCTGCGGGCCCAGGCACGTACCCAGTCGTCCATCGCGATCTCCGACGATGGTGTGAATTGGGTGCTGTGCAATGCCTCCCCGGATATTCGCGCACAGCTGCAAGGCTTTGCGCCGATGCAACCGGGCCGTGCCCTGCGCGACACCGGCATCAGTGCGATCATCCTGATGGACAGCCAAATCGACCACACCACGGGCCTCTTGAGCCTGCGCGAAGGCTGCCCGCACCAGGTGTGGTGCACGGACATGGTCCATGAAGACCTGAGCACCGGCTTCCCGCTGTTCACCATGCTCACCCACTGGAACGGCGGTCTGGCCTGGAACCGCATCGAACTGGACGCCAGCTTCACCATCCCGGCCTGCCCGAATCTGCGCTTCACTCCATTGCCACTGCGCAGCGCTGCGCCGCCTTACTCGCCGCACCGTTTCGACCCGCACCCCGGCGATAACATTGGCCTGATCGTTGAAGACCTGCGCACCGGCGGCAAACTGTTCTACGCCCCGGGCCTGGGCAAAGTCGAAGCGCCACTGTTGGAGATCATGGCCGGCAGCGACTGCCTGCTGGTAGACGGCACGATGTGGGACGACGATGAAATGCAGCGCCGTGGCGTGGGTACCCGCACCGGTCGCGAGATGGGCCACCTGGCGCAAAACGGCCCCGGCGGCATGCTGGAAGTGCTGGAGCAACTGCCGGAGCAGCGCAAGGTGCTTATCCACATCAACAACACCAACCCGATCCTCGATGAAGATTCTCCCGAGCGGGCGGAGCTGGTGCGGCGCAATGTCGAAGTGGCTTACGACGGCATGAGCATTGAATTGTAGGAGCAGACGACATGACTGACACACCGTTGACTACCGCCGAATTCGAAGCCGCCTTGCGCGCCAAGGGCGCCTTCTACCATATCCATCACCCTTACCATGTGGCGATGTACGAAGGCCGTGCCAGCCGCGAACAAATCCAGGGCTGGGTCGCCAACCGCTTCTACTATCAAGTGAACATTCCCCTGAAGGACGCCGCGATTCTGGCCAACTGCCCGGACCGCGAGATCCGTCGCGAGTGGATCCAGCGCTTGCTCGACCACGATGGTGCTCCCGGTGAGGACGGCGGTATCGAAGCCTGGCTTCGCCTGGGCGAGGCTGTCGGCCTCGACCCGGACCAACTGCGCTCCCAGGAATTGGTGCTGCCCGGCGTACGGTTTGCGGTGGACGCCTACGTCAACTTCGCCCGTCGCGCCAGTTGGCAGGAGGCCGCCAGCAGCTCGTTGACCGAACTGTTCGCGCCGCAGATCCACCAGTCGCGCCTCGACAGTTGGCCGCAGCATTACCCGTGGATCGACCCAACCGGCTACGAATATTTCCGCACTCGCTTGGGTCAGGCCCGTCGCGATGTGGAGCACGGCCTGGCGATCACCCTGCAGCACTACACCACCCGCGAAGGCCAGGAGCGCATGCTGGAAATTCTCCAGTTCAAACTGGACATCCTGTGGAGCATGCTGGACGCCATGAGCATGGCCTACGAACTCAAACGCCCGCCGTATCACAGCGTGACCGAGCAGCGGGTCTGGCATAAAGGGATCACCCTATGAGCTTTGATCGCAGCAGAACACCGACCTGGCGCCAGGGTTATCGCTACCAGTACGAGCCTGCGCAAAAGGGCCATGTGCTGCTCTACCCTGAGGGCATGATCAAGCTCAATGACAGCGCCGCGTTGATCGGTGGTTTGATCGACGGCGAGCGCGACGTGGCCGCAATCATCGCCGAGTTGGATAAACAATTCCCAGGTGTGCCTGAGCTCGGTGATGACATCGAGCAATTCATGGAGGTCGCCCGTGCTGAGCACTGGATCACCCTTGCCTGAAAAGCCGGCCATTGGCCTGCCGCTGTGGCTGCTGGCCGAGCTGACTTACCGCTGCCCGCTGCAGTGCCCGTATTGCTCCAACCCGCTGGACTTTGCCGAGCAGGGCAAGGAACTGAGCACCGAGCAGTGGATCAAGGTATTTCGCGAAGCCCGGGAAATGGGCGCCGCGCAGCTGGGGTTTTCCGGCGGTGAACCGCTGGTGCGTCAGGACTTGGCCGAGTTGATCGCCGAGGCTCGCAAACTGGGGTTCTACACCAACCTGATCACTTCCGGCATCGGCCTCACCGAGCAGAAGATCAGCGACTTCAAGAAGGCCGGCCTGGACCATATCCAGATCAGCTTCCAGGCCAGCGACGAACAGGTAAATAACCTGCTGGCCGGCTCGAAAAAAGCCTTCGCGCAAAAATTGGAAATGGCTCGTGCGGTGAAAGCCCACGGCTATCCGATGGTGCTGAACTTCGTCACCCATCGGCACAATATCGACAAGATCGACCGCATCATCGAGTTGTGCATCGCGCTGGAAGCGGACTTTGTTGAACTCGCGACCTGCCAGTTCTACGGCTGGGCGCAGCTCAATCGTGTTGGGCTGTTGCCAACCAAGGAGCAGTTGGTGCGCGCCGAACGCATCACCAACGAATACCGCGCCAAGCTCGAAGCCGAAGGCCATCCGTGCAAGCTGATCTTCGTAACGCCGGATTACTACGAGGAACGCCCAAAAGCCTGTATGAACGGTTGGGGCAGTATCTTTCTTACAGTCACGCCAGACGGAACCGCCCTGCCCTGTCACGGCGCCCGACAGATGCCGGTGCAGTTTCCGAATGTGCGCGACCACAGCATGCAACACATCTGGTACGACTCGTTTGGCTTCAACCGCTTTCGCGGCTACGACTGGATGCCGGAGCCATGCCGCTCATGCGACGAGAAGGAAAAGGACTTCGGCGGCTGCCGTTGCCAGGCCTTCATGCTCACGGGGGATGCGAGCAATGCCGACCCAGTGTGCAGCAAGTCCGAGCAGCACGGCATCATCCTCAAGGCGCGGGAAGAAGCCGAACACGCCACCCAGACCATCGAGCAACTGGCCTTTCGCAATGAGCGCAATTCACGGCTCATCGCAAAAGGCTAACAGCCTCAGCGCTTGGCGATGATGTACACCGCGTGGATGATCCCAGGGAAGTAACCGCACAACGTCAGCAGAATATTCAGCCAGAACGCGCCGCCGAAGCCCACTTGCAGAAACACACCCAGTGGCGGCAGCAGAATGGCGATGATGATACGAATGATGTCCATGGGTCAGCTCCAAAAAATCGGCTCGTGCGAGCCGTGTAGCTAATCGACCTTTGCCATTCGTGAGGGTTCAGTGAATTCTGGCATTGAGCCATCCTGTAACGAGCAGGCAAAAAAAACGCCCCCAGCCAAAAGAATCAGGCTGGAGGCGCCGCGTATACCGCGAGACGGTTCAGAAAAATGGGGTTAAACAGCGATGCCCTTGCGGCATTGCAGCTGTGCGGTACGCACGCGGGAGAACGCGCGAGCAAGGCGCAGGAGCATTTCGTCAATGTTGCTTTTGCTCACCGTCAGCGCTGGCGTGAAGCGTAGGCAGTCAGGTTGCGGGGCGTTGAGGATCAGGCCTTCTTGCAGTGCGGCGCTTACTACGGCATCGGCAGAATCATCCGACAACGTCAGCCCCCACATCAGGCCCTGGCCGCGCAGTTGGCCGTGGTCGTAGCGATAGGCCAGACGGGTGAGGCCTTCGCCAAGATAAAGGCCGGACTCGCGCACATGCTCAAGAAAGCCATGCTCCAGCACCGTATCGAGCACCGCCGCGCCGGCTGACGCCATCAACGCATTGCCGTGATGAGTGCCTTCCAATTCACCTACTTCGAAACAACACGCCTTGCCACGTGCCAGCAGCGCCGCCAGGGGCACGCCGCCGCCCAGACCTTTGCCAAGGGTGATGATGTCGGCGCGTACACCGTACTGTTGTTCGGCCAGCAACGTGCCGTAACGACCGAGGCCTGTCTGCACTTCGTCAAGGATCAGCAGGATCCCCAGTTCACGGCACAAGCGCTCAACGCCCTTGAGGTAGCGCTCCGTCGCAGGGGTTACGCCGGCACCCTGGATCGGTTCGAGCATGATGGCTACGGTTTGAGCATCGACAGCAGCGTGCAGCGCCGGCAGGTCGTTGAAAGGCACATGGCTGAAACCAGGCAATTGCGGTTCGAAACGGTTTTCCAAAGTACCGGCCGATGCAGCCAGCGCCGCGAAACTGCGGCCATGGCAACCGTTGCTGGCACTGATGATGCGGTACGCGCCACCACGATGCAGCTGACCCCATTTGCGCGCCAGCTTGATCGCCGCTTCACAGGCTTCCGCGCCACTGTTGAGCAGATAAGCCTGGTCGCTGCCGGTACGGTGACACAAACGGTCGACGAGGTTGAGTTGGGCACGGTTATGCAGACCCACGCCGGGGTTGATCAACGCTTGGGTCTGGTCACTCAGCGCTTTGATCAACACCTGGGGGCTATGGCCGAGGCTATTGGCGCCATTGCCTTGGCTGAAGTCCAGGTAAGCGCGGTCGTCGCTGTCCCACAACCAGGAACCTTGGCCACGCACGAAGACTTGCGGCGGCCTCGCCACCGTGGGCATCAAGGATTCGCTGGACGGATCATCGTGCTGCGTATCCAAGACCAAATCGTCCAGGCTAGGCGCGGGGCGGCGAATAGAGAACAAGTTCACAGATCCCCCCCGATAGCAACCGAGCAAGTCGCGAAGACTGCCTGTGAATTTTTTGAATTGCCTATGTAAACGCTATCAACACAAACATTGTTCATTGCCTGATCTGGCCCTGTAAGCCCTGCGAATAGGCGCTAGACTAGGCGCCTAAAGGGCTAACAGCCATTTCGATTTTTCAGCTTTTTCGATAAGAAAGACTTATGGATTTCAAGCAACTGCGTTATTTCGTCGCGGTGTATGAAGAGGGCCATGTAGGCCGTGCCGCCGAACGTCTGTCGATTTCCCAACCAGCTTTGTCGCAACAGATTCGCCAACTGGAGCAGAACCTGGATGTGAGCTTGTTCGAGCGTAGCAGCAAACGTCTACTGCCAACCCTGGCCGCTCACACGCTGTACAACCACGCGTTGCCGTTGATAGATGGCATGCAGCAAGCCGTCGAAGCGCTGCGCAACTTCAAGGGCCAGGCCCTGCGCACCTTGGCTATCGGCGTGCTGCAAACCGTGCACACCAGCCTGGTGCCGCAGATGCTTGAGCGCGTACGCAAGGCCCAGCCGCATCTGGTGGTGCAGATTTACGAATTGACCGGGCTTGAGATTGAACGGCGGCTGCTCAATGGTTCGCTGGACATCGGCATCAGTTACCTGCCACCCCGTCAGCCGGGATTACATGGCGTGCTGCTGTATGAAGATGAGTTGAAAGTGGTCATTCCGGACGATCATCCCCTGCGCGAATTCAAGAAAGTCTCGCTGAAACAGGCGGCCGAGTTGCCGATGTTGTTGCTGGGGGAAGAGTTTCAAATCAGGCAGATCTGGCAGGGCCAACTCGCCAACCTTGGGCGACGGCCACAAGTCCAGGCTGAGCTCAACACCATGGTGGGGATTCTCGACAGCCTGCCCCATACCAAACTGGCAACGGTGCTGCCGGGGCGCTCCCAGGACGAACACAACAGCCAGATGCTGCTGTGGAAACCCTTGAGTGAACCGAGGGTGCCGCTGAAAGTAGGCTTGGTGTGCCGTGACGTGCAGCGCCAGCAAGCAACAGTGGCGCTGCTGCGCACCTTGCTTGAAGACGTGATGAATGCCCCGCAGGCGCCGGCCTGACTTTTTCGCGGGCAAAAGAAAACCCCGCCGAAGCGGGGCTTTGCAGACTGTTTCCCTGACATCCATTTCACTCCGCCGTCCTGGCAGAATCCTACGTGTCCGTGTTGTTTCTTTGCGCTTCCTGCGCGACGTCCATGTGAAGTAGATTATCCGTGGATCCAATTTGGCGATAGAGGACGAATAGCAGCACGTCATGTAAGAGAATGCTTACACGCCCTCGCCCCCCTTAAAACAGTGCCTCATCCATCAAAAACAGTGATTCGCTACCGGCCTTTACCGACGCACTCAGCGAGTGAATACGCGGCAGCAGGCGCGCAAAGTAGAAGCGCGCGGTCCCCAGCTTGCTGGCGTAGAAGTCTTCTTCAGCCTCTTTGCCCAATGCGGCCTTGGCCATACGCGCCCACATGTAGGCGTAGGCCATGTATCCAAACGCATGCAAATACTCCACTGAGGCCGCACCGATTTCGTTCGGGTTGGTCTTGGCGCGATCCAGCACCCAGGCCGTCAACTCATCGAGGTTGTCCACCGCCGCACTCAGCGGTTTGGTGAACTCAGCCAGGTCGGCGTTCGAGTGAGCAATGAACTGGCGGATCTCGTCGGCAAACAAGGTGTAGAACGCCCCGCCGCTGCCCACGATCTTGCGCCCCATCAAGTCCAGGGCCTGAATGCCGTTGGTGCCTTCGTAGATCTGGGTGATGCGCACATCACGCACTAGTTGCTCTTGGCCCCACTCGCGGATGTAGCCGTGGCCACCAAACACCTGCTGGCCGAGCACGGTGGTTTCCAGGCCCAGGTCGCTGAGGAACGCTTTGGCCACCGGCGTCAGCAATGCCACCAGGTTATCCGCACGCTCACGGGCTGCGGCGTCTTCGCTGAACTTTGCGATATCCAGCTGCGTTGCCACGTAGGTGGAGAACGCGCGGCCGCCTTCGTTCGCAGCTTTCATGGTCAGCAGCATGCGGCGCACGTCCGGATGGACGATGATCGGGTCAGCGGCTTTGTCTTTCGCCTGAGCGCCTGTCGGTGAGCGGCTTTGCAGACGATCACGCGCATACTCAATCGCGTTCTGATAGGAACGCTCGCCGGATGCGAGACCCTGGATACCCACACCCAGACGCTCGTAGTTCATCATGGTGAACATCGCCGCAAGCCCACGGTTAGGCTCGCCCACCAGGTAACCCACGGCTTCGTCGAAGTTCATCACGCAAGTAGCGGACGCCTGGATACCCATCTTGTGTTCAATGGAACCACAGCTCACCAGGTTGCGCGCGCCGAGGCTGCCGTCGGCATTGACCATGAACTTGGGCACCAGGAACAGCGAGATCCCCTTAGGCCCGGCCGGCGCATCCGGCAGCTTGGCCAAGACCAGATGGATAATGTTTTCGGTGAGGTCGTGCTCGCCACCGGTGATAAAGATCTTGGTCCCGCTGATTTTGTAGGAGCCGTCCGTCTGAGGCTCGGCCTTGGTCCGGATAATCCCCAAGTCTGTGCCGGCATGGGCCTCGGTCAGGCACATGGAACCGGCCCATTCACCGGAATACATCTTCGGCAGGTAGGCAGCCTTGAGCTCTTCGCTGGCATGGGTGTTGATCGATACGCACGCGCCAGACGTCAACATCGGATACAGGCCAAACGCCAGGCTCGACGAGTTGATCATCTCTTCAACCTGGGCCGACACCGCCTTGGGCATGCCCATACCGCCAAACACCGGATCGCCGCCGACACCGACCCAGCCGCCTTCAGCGTAGGTTTTGTAGGCCTGTGGATAACCGTCCGGGGTAAACACCGCCGTGTTGTCCCAGCGGCAGCCTTGCTCATCGCCACCGCGACTCAGCGGGGCGATGGATTTGGCGGTGACTTTGCCGGCTTCCTCGAGGATCGCCTCGACAGTTTCGGCGTCAACGCTGTCTGCCAATGCCGGCAATTGGGCCCATGTATTGGCGACCTCAAAAACTTCGTTGAGGACGAAGCGCATATCACGCAGCGGCGCTTTGTAATCAGCCATGGCAAACCTCGTGAGAACGGGAAAAGTGATTCGATAGGATCGGTTTTACAGGCTCCGAGTGTACCCGAACAACTTTTCAGACACATAGGGTCCACTTGTGACTGATTGGTATTTTTAAGTCACTACAGTGCAAATGCCTCCGCTGGCAGACTCATCAGGCATTCGCTGCCCGCTTGCACAGCGGCGCGGTGGGTTGTGGTACGCGGCAGCAGACGCTTGAAGTAGAACTCGCACGTGGCCAGCTTGGCCTTGGCAAACTCGACATCGTCATGGGCCTGCGCCGCAATCGCCATGCGCAGCCACAGGTAGGCAAGGACGATGTAACCGCTGTACATCAAGTAATCCACGGCAGCGGCGCCCACTTCGTCGGGATTTTTCATCGCGGCCATGCCGACCTGGGTGGTCAACTCGCCCCACTCCTGGTTCAACTGATTGAGCTGCGCCACATAGGCCTTGAACTGCGGATGTTCGGCATTCGCGGCGCAGAACTTATGCACAATCTTGGTAAACCCGCGCAGCAACTTGCCCTGGCTGCCCAGCACCTTGCGCCCCAGCAGGTCGAGTGCCTGAATGCCGTTGGTGCCTTCATAGATCGGCGCAATCCGCGCATCGCGAGCCAACTGCTCCATGCCCCATTCGCGGATATAGCCATGGCCGCCAAATACCTGCATGCCGTGGTTGGTCACTTCCAGCCCGGTGTCGGTCATAAAGGCTTTGCAGATCGGCGTGAGGAACGCCAGCAGGTCTTCGGCTTCCTGGCGTTGAGCGGCGTCGCTGCTCAGGTGTGCAGTGTCGAGTAATTGCGCGGTGAAGTAGGTCAGCGCGCGATTGCCTTCGTTGAAGGCTTTCATGGTCAGCAGCATACGACGCACATCGGGGTGCACGATGATCGGGTCGGCGGCTTTGTTCGGCGCCTTGGCGCCAGTCAGGGAGCGCATTTGCAGGCGGTCGTTGGCGTATTTGATCGCGCCCTGGAAGCTCGCCTCGCCGTTGCACAGGCCCTGCATGCCGGTACCCAGCCGCGCGTGGTTCATCATGGTGAACATGCAATTGAGGCCTTTATTGGCCTCTCCAATCAAAAAGCCCTTGGCGCCGTCGAAGTTCAGCACGCAGGTGGCCGAGGCCTTGATGCCCATCTTGTGCTCGATGGAGCCGCAGTGCACCGCGTTGCGTTCGCCGGAGTCAGCGTGGAACTTGGGCACGATAAACAGCGAGATACCTTTGGTGCCCGCGGGTGCATCCGGCAGTTTGGCCAACACCAGGTGGATGATGTTGGCGCTCATGTCGTGCTCACCGGCCGAGATGAAGATCTTGCTGCCGGTGATCGCATAGCTGCCATCGGCCTGGGGCACGGCGCGGGTCTTGATCAGGCCCAGGTCGGTGCCGCAATGGGCTTCGGTGAGGCACATGGTGCCGGTCCATTCGCCTGCGGTGAGTTTGCCCAGGAACGTGGCCTTCTGCTCTTCCGTCCCGTGGGCGTGGATCGCCGACATCGCGCCGTGAGTCAGGCCCGGATACATGCCCCATGAGGTGTTGCTGGAGCCGATCATCTCGCTGAGCACCAGGCCCAACGATTGCGGCAAGCCCTGGCCGCCGTAGGCCGGATCCGACGCCACACCGTGCCAACCGCCTTCGACGTATTGGGCGAAGGCTTCCTTGAAGCCCTTGGGCGTGGTCACGACGCCATTGTCGAAATGGCAGCCCTCTTCATCACCGCTGCGGTTGAGTGGCGAGAGCACGTTCTCGCAGAATTTGGCGCCCTCTTCGAGGATAGCGCTGACCATGTCCGGGCTGGCGTCGGTTGCGCCCAGCGTGGCGTAGTGACCGTGGAAATCAAATACGTTGTCGATCAGAAAGCGCATGTCGCGCAGGGGAGCTTTGTACTCAGGCATGGTCATGTCTCCGGCAGCAGATGGTCTCAACCTACTGCTGGCCAGCGTCGCAAACAATCACTGTAGAACCGCTGAATACACCGCCATTACTTAACCGGCAGCGCTGTCCATACGCACCGCGCCACGGCGCGTCTGCCCGGCGGCGATCACGCAGTTACGCCCGGCGCCCTTGGCCGCATACAGCGCCTGGTCGGCGGACTTGAGGACTTCTTCGGAGCTGCGCTGCTCGGCCTGGCGTTCGGCCACGCCGATACTGACCGTCACCGACACACTCGTCGCGCCGCTGCCCGCCCGGCGCTGACGGCCTTGTTGATCATCCTGGGGACGGTCCGAGTTGCGCAGCTTAATGTCATAGTTGGCGATAATTTCGCGGATTTCCTCTAGGTGCGGCATGCACTCATCCAGGGTTTTGCCGGCAAACACCACGGCGAACTCTTCACCGCCGTAGCGGTAGGCGCGTCCACCGCCATTGACCTTGGACAACTTGCTCGCCACTAGGCGCAGCACTTGGTCACCCACATCGTGACCATGGGTGTCATTGAACCGTTTGAAGTGGTCGACGTCGGTCATCGCCAACACATAGTTGCGCCCCAGCCGCTGCATGCGCTCGTTGAGGGCGCGGCGTCCCGGCAGGCCGGTCAGCTCATCGCGGAACGCCATTTGATAGGCCTCATGGGCCACGCCGGCCGCGATCATCAACATCACCTGGCTGCACATGATGTTCAGGGTGAACGGCAGGATGAAAGTTTTCGGCAGCATCCAGAACAGCCCCAGCAATCCCACCAATTGCGCCGCGTGCAGCGGGCGCGGCTGGTACCAGTATTGGGCGGCGAGGGTGAGAAAACCGATCAGGAACATCGGATACGACAACTGGATCAGGCTCATCCAGGTCCCGTGCAGCGCCGGCCAGCGAATCTCCGCCAGCCAGTTCAACACCGCTTGGGGATAACTTTGCTCCAGGGCCAGCGCCACGCTGCCTATCGCCAGTACCACAGCGCAACGGGCCACGAAGTCGCGGAACAGATGGGTTTTCTCCTGCCACAGCGCGTAGATGCTGAACAGCAGCGGCAACAGCAGGCAACACAGATGAAACACCACGGCAGCGTCTTCGCGCACGCGGCCGTTGTCGCGATAGAAATCGGTCTGGGTATCGAGCAGGAAGTAGGCGATGTACACCGTGATCATCAAAAACAGCTCACGCTGGCGCCGATACACAGCGCAGTACGAACCGCCGAGCAACAGCACCAAGGTTGGCAACACATTGAACAGTGACGTGAAGAAGACGTTGAGGTCCTTGACGTACGCAGCCGAGAGCCCGGCCAGCAAGAGCAGCAACGAAGGGAGGAAATGACTGAAACGAACAGCGGACACGCGTGACAAGGGTAGAACTCCGACCCGCAAAAATGATGGCTATGTGCCTTAGCGCGGACAGTTAAGCACACCCTGCCTGTCACGTATCACATTGCCATCACTGTAACGGCAGGCGGCGACAATCCCTGAGCGCTGCGCTGTGTTTTTTATCGCCCATAAAAAACCGCCGCTTCCGAGGGAAGCGGCGGTTCAGGCAAACCCGGTGAGGCTTAGTAAGCCAGGCCGAAGTCTTCCTCTTTCATGTCCATCAGGTTGTTGGCGCCCGACAGCATGGTGGCTTTGTGCGCCAAAGTACGCGGCAGAATGCGTTGGAAGTAGAAGCGCGCAGTCTGCAACTTGGCGGTATAGAACGCCTCTTCGGTCGTGCCGGCAGCCAGTTTTTCGGCCGCCAGGCGTGCCATGTCGGCCCAGAAGTAAGCCAGGCAGGCGTAACCGGAATACATCAGGTAATCCACCGAAGCGGCACCGACTTCCTCACGGTCTTTCATCGCGGCCATGCCGACCTTCATGGTCAACTCGCCCCACTCTTTGTTCAGTGCAGCCAGCGGTGTAACGAACTCCTGAACGGCCGCGTTACCTTCATTGGCCTGGCAGAACTTGTGCACGATCTTGGTGAAGCCCTTGAGCGCCTCGCCTTGAGTCATAAGCACTTTACGGCCGAGCAGGTCCAGCGCCTGGATACCGGTGGTGCCTTCGTACAGCATCGAAATGCGGCTGTCGCGCACGTTCTGCTCCATGCCCCACTCGGCGATGAAGCCGTGACCGCCGTAGATCTGCACGCCATGGTTGGCCGATTCAAAACCGACTTCGGTCATGAAGGCCTTGGCGATTGGCGTCATGAAAGCCAGCAGGCCATCGGCCTGTTTCTTGGCTTCGTCATCGGTGCCGTACTTGACGATATCCACTTGCTTGGCCGTGAAGTACACCATTGCGCGATTGCCTTCGGCGAAGGCTTTCATGGTCAGCAACATGCGGCGCACGTCTGGGTGCACGATGATCGGGTCAGCGGCCTTGTCCGGTGCTTTCGGGCCGGTGAGGGAGCGCATTTGCAGGCGATCGCGGGCGTATTTCAGGCCGCCCTGGAAGCCGATCTCGGCATGGGCCAGGCCTTGCAGCGCAGTGCCCAGGCGAGCGGTGTTCATAAAGGTGAACATGCAGTTCAGGCCTTTGTTCGCCGGGCCGATCAGGAAACCGGTGGCCGCGTCGAAGTTCATCACGCAGGTGGCGTTGCCGTGGATACCCATCTTGTGTTCCAGGGAACCACAGGTCACCGCGTTGCGCTCACCCACCGAACCGTCGGCGTTAGGCATGAACTTGGGCACGATAAACAGCGAGATGCCTTTAGTGCCGGCCGGTGCGTCCGGCAGGCGGGCCAATACGATGTGGACGATGTTGTCGGCCATGTCGTGTTCACCGGCCGAGATGAAGATCTTGGTACCGGAGACTTTGTAGGAGCCGTCGGCCTGAGGCTCGGCCTTGGTGCGCAGCATGCCCAGGTCGGTGCCGCAGTGTGGCTCGGTCAGGCACATGGTGCCGGTCCATTCGCCCGATACCAGCTTGGTCAGGTAGGCCTCTTGCTGCTCGGGGGTGCCGTGCTCGGAGATGGTGTTCATCGCACCATGGGACAGGCCTGGGTACATGCCCCACGACCAGTTGGCTTCGCCGACCATTTCGCTCACGGCCAGACCCAGGGATTCCGGCAGGCCTTGGCCGCCGTGCTCCACGTCGTGGGCCAGGCTAGGCCAGCCGCCTTCGACGAATTGCTTGTAGGCTTCTTTGAAACCCGTCGGCGTCTTAACGCCTGACTCACTCCAGGTGCACCCTTCGATGTCGCCCACGCGGTTCAACGGTGCCAGCACTTGTTCACAGAACTTGGCGCCTTCTTCAAGGATGGCGTCAACCATGTCCGGAGTAGCGTCCTGGCAAGCCGGCAGACTCTGATAGTGCGCTTCATAACCGAGCAGTTCGTCACGAACGAAGCGAATATCACGCAAGGGGGCCTTGTAGTCAGGCATAGCGATAAACCTCTGCTGATGTAGCTGGAATGAACAACCGCGTGGATTTGTTGTGGCGGTCAAACAGGTGTTTGAAACATACGTTTACGACCTGGGGATGTCAAGCGTCGGGCAGATGCCGTCTGTCATGACGCACGTCAACCCAGGCGCAACAAGGCCTGAGGCGAGATGCCACATCGGGGAGAGTGTAGAGAGGGATCAGAATAAAACAGGACAAATGTGGGAGGGGGACGAGCCCCTCTCACATTTCGAGCGCCAGCAGATCAGGCGTAGGTGTCGATCAAGGTGCCGAGCATTTCGTCGGAAGCCTTGGCGACCTTGACGCCTAGCTCCACCTGAAACTTGCCTTCTGCCAGTTCCACCATATTGCTGGCGGAATCGGTCGGCTGGCCACGGTTGATCGCCTGCAAGCGATCATTCTGGGCATCGGAAGGTTGGCTGGTGGCTGCGCTGGCGATCTTGCCAGCGGCCTGGTCGACACGGCTCTGCCCGGACTGAATGGTGTTCAGGCCCGAATAAAACGCGCTGCTTCCAGAGATTTCCATGGCGTAAGCCTGCCTTTAGAGAATCGTGAATGCTGATTGAAGCAGAGAACCTGGCAAAACGCCCGTCAAAAACACTAATGGCATAATGCCTTAGCGATAGCCAAAATCAGTCAAGCAAGTCCAACTGTAAGTATTGCGCCACGGCTTCGGCGCTGGCGTGCTTGAGTTTCGGCACTCGACCCAGGCACGGAGCAGGTAGCCGTTCGGCCAGGGTGGCGAGGTTTTCTTCCAGACGGGAGGTCTTGGGGTCGATGATGTTCGCCACCCAGCCCGCCAGCGACAGACCATCCCTTGCGATGGCTTCGGCGGTGAGCAAAGCATGGCTGATACAGCCCAGGCGCACGCCTACCACCAAGATCACCGGCAGTTTGAGCCCGATGGCCAGGTCCGACAGATTGGCCTGGTCAGCCAACGGCACGCGCCAGCCACCTGCGCCCTCGATCAAGGTGAAATCCGCTTGCCGCGCCAGAATCTGCTGCATGGGCTTGAGCAGCGATTGCACCGTCAGCGAAACCCCTGCCTCCCTTGCTGCCAAGTGCGGGGCGATGGCGGGCTCGAAAGCCACCGGATTGACCTCGGCATAACTCAACGGCAATGAACATTCGGCCAGCAGCGCCAATGCATCGGCATTGCGCAGGCCCTCGGGGGTTACTGCGCAACCGGAGGCGACAGGTTTACCAGCGGCGGTGCTTTTGCCGGCTTGGCCGGCTGCATGCAGGAGGCCGGCGGCGATGGTGGTCTTACCGACATCGGTGTCGGTGCCCGTAATGAAATAAGCGGCGTTCATAGAGGTTTCTCCAGTACGGCGTACACCACTTGATAAGTCGCCGGCAGGCCTTGGGACTGGCGGAATCGCTCATAAGCCTCGACCAGTGCAACAATTCGCGCGCGGCCCGTCAGCCCTCCGGGGCGTCCGGGGTTGAGATTGTGTGCACCAAGAGCCTTCAATTCATGGGTCAGACTGCGTACATCCGGGTAATGCAGCACATGGGGCTGGCGCTCCAGGCTGACCACACGCAGGCCGCTGGCCGCACACAGTTGTTGGTAAGCCTCGAAGGTACGGAAGCGATTGACGTGCACCAGGCCATCGGCGGCGCGCCAGCTTTCGCGCAGCTCATCCAATGTACCCACACACAAACTGGCAAAGGCCAATACCCCGCCCGGTTGCAGCACGCGATGGGCCTCGCTGAGCACTGCATCGAAGTTGGCACACCATTGCACCGCAAGGCTGGAGAAGATAAGCCCGCAGCTTGCATCGTGCACGGGCAAACGCTCGGCATCTCCCGCGATGAAATGCGCCGCGCCGCCTAAAGGCCGCGCATGGTTGAGCATGCCCTCAGCGATATCCAGCGCCACGCCCTCGCTGGTCGGCAATAACTCACCCAGCACGCGACTGAAATACCCAGTGCCGCATCCCATATCCAGCCAACGTCGTGGCGCGCACGCTGACGGCAGGCGCGACAGCAGTTCATGCCCCACCGCTCGCTGCAGCTCGGCGACGCTGTCGTAACTGGCCGCCGCACGGGAAAATGACGCCGCTACTTGGCGCTTGTCCGGCAAGGCACCCGGCAGAGGGGGGTGGGATAAATCAGTCATCAACGCACTCATGCAAAAAAGCCTGGATGGCCCCCGCTACTCCGTGGGGATCCTCCAGAAGAAAAGCGTGACCGGCCTGTTCAATCAGACCGATTTCAACATCGGGGAGCAGCGTCAGCAGGTCGCTGGCGGCTTCGGCAGGCACCAACCCGTCCATACCGGCAAACAGATGCAACTGCGGGCCGCGATAGGCCAGCAAGGCTTCGCGGGTGTCCAATTGCGCAAGCAGTTCAAGACCGGTCATCAACGCGCCGGACAGCGTCTGCGGCGCGCCGCTGACCAACAAACGCGCCAGCCCGCGAGGGTCTTCGGCACCTTTGGCGCACAACAATCCGAAGCGCTTGAGGGTGACCTGGGAATCGGCGTGGCAGCCGGCGAGGAAGGAATCGAACGTCTGCGCAGGCATCGCTCTCGGCCAACCCTCGTGGGCGACAAAACATGGATTGCTCGCCAGGGTCAGCAACCCGCAGCAGCGTTCGCCACGTCGCGCCGCCAATTCCGAGGCCAGCATGCCGCCCAGGGACCAGCCGCCGAGCCAGGCGTTATCCGGCAATGTGGCGTCGAGTTCATCCAGCCATTCGCCGAGATCGCTGGAGTCCAGCACCGGCAACGGCTCGATCTGTACGTGCAAATGTTCGTCCAGCCCTTGCAATGCGGCGGCCAAAGGTTCCAGCGGCGATACGCCGAGGCCCCAGCCGGGCAGCAATATCAGTCGATCACGCATGGTCGGGCTCCAGGGCGCCTAGCAAGCGGAAACACTCTTCCAATGCGTTTAACAATAGCTGCACCTGCGCCTCGCTGTGGGCCGCCGTCAATGTCACGCGCAAACGGGCGCTGCCGACGGGTACCGTTGGTGGTCGGATCGCGGTGACCATCAAGCCGCGCTCGCGCAGCATCTGGGACAAACGCACGGCTCTGGCGCTGTCGCCAATCAGGATCGGTTGGATCGGCGTAAAGCTGTGCATCAAGTCCAGGCCGAGCTGCTCGGCGCCCTGCCGGAACTGGCGGATCAGGCCATTGAGGTGTTCACGCCGCCAATGTTCGGTGCGCAGCAGCTCCAGGCTTTTCAACGTGGCGCAGGCCAACGCGGGTGGTTGGCTGGTGGTGTAGATATACGGCCGGGCGAACTGGATCAGGCTTTCGATCAATTCTTCACTGCCAGCCACAAACGCGCCGGCGGTGCCGAAGGCTTTGCCCAGGGTGCCGACCAGTACCGGCACGTCTTCCTGACTCAAGCCAAAATGCTCGACGATCCCTGCGCCGTTGGCCCCCAACGGGCCGAAACCATGGGCGTCGTCCACCATCAGCCAGGCGCCTTTGGCCTTGGCCTCACGGGCCAGCGCGGGCAAGTCGGCCAAATCGCCGTCCATGCTGAACACGCCATCGGTGACCACCAACGTATTACCGGTGGCTTTCTCCAGGCGCTTGGCCAGGCTGGCGGCGTCGTTATGCAAGTAGCGATTGAACCGCGCACCGGACAGCAAGCCCGCATCCAGCAAGGACGCGTGATTGAGACGGTCTTGCAGCACCGTATCGCCCTGCCCCACCAGCGCCGTGACTGCGCCCATATTGGCCATGTAGCCCGTGGTAAAAAGCAGCGCACGGGGGCGACCGGTCAGGTCAGCCAGGGCCTCTTCCAGTTCATGGTGCGGCGTGGCGTGCCCGACCACCAAATGCGATGCGCCACCGCCCACGCCCCAACGGGACGCACCGGCACGCCAGGCTTCGATCACTTGAGGATGATTGGCCAGGCCCAGGTAGTCGTTATTGCAGAAGGCGAGCAACGGTTGGCCGTCGACCACCACTTCAGGGCCTTGGGGGCTCTGCAGCAGTGGCCGCTGACGGTAAAGGTGTTCGGCACGGCGGGCAGCGAGGCGCGCGGATAGATCAAAAGACATGCAGGCCTCGGACTAGCAGGATTAACTCGATCAAATTGTAGGAGGAGGCTTGCCCTTGATAGCGGTGGGCCAGTCACTTTATTTATCGACTGACACTCCCTAATCGGGGGCAAGCCCCCTCCCACATTGGCCTTTCATTTCAATCAGACGACAGCGTTGTAGAACTGCTCGCTGCTCTTCTGCTCGACCAACGCCTGCTCAATCGCCGCTTGATGCACTTCATCGGCGTGCTCTTCACGGGCTTCCGGCAGGATGCCCAGGCGCGAGAACAGTTGCATGTCCTTGTCGGCCTGCGGGTTGGCGGTGGTCAGCAGTTTGTCGCCGTAGAAAATCGAGTTGGCGCCGGCGAAAAACGCCAGGGCCTGCATCTGCTCGTTCATGGCTTCACGGCCGGCGGACAGCCGCACATGGGACTGAGGCATCAGGATGCGCGCCACGGCGAGCATCCGGATGAAGTCGAACGGGTCGATGTCTTCGGCGTTTTCCAGCGGCGTACCGGCCACTTTCACCAGCATGTTGATCGGCACCGACTCCGGATGCTCCGGCAGGTTGGCCAACTGGATCAGCAGGTTGGCACGGTCGTCGAGGGACTCGCCCATGCCGAGGATGCCGCCGGAACAGATCTTCATCCCCGAATCACGTACATAGGCCAGGGTTTGCAGGCGCTCGCTGTAGGTGCGGGTAGTGATGATGCTGCCGTAGAACTCCGGCGAGGTGTCCAGGTTGTGGTTGTAGTAGTCGAGGCCGGCCTGGGCCAGGGCTTCGGTCTGGTCCTGGTCAAGACGGCCGAGGGTCATGCAGGTTTCCAGGCCCATGGCCTTCACGCCTTTGACCATCTGCAGCACGTACGGCATGTCTTTGGCCGACGGGTGTTTCCAGGCGGCGCCCATGCAGAAGCGCGTCGAACCGATGGCCTTGGCGCGGGCAGCCTCTTCGAGGACCTTCTGCACTTCCATCAGCTTTTCTTTTTCCAGGCCAGTGTTGTAGTGGCCCGACTGCGGACAATATTTGCAATCTTCCGGACAGGCGCCGGTTTTGATCGACAGCAGGGTCGACACCTGCACACGGTTCGCGTCGAAATGCGCACGGTGTACGGTCTGCGCCTGGAACAACAGGTCATTGAACGGCTGCACAAACAGTGCTTTGACTTCAGCCAGGGACCAATCGTGACGCAAGGTGGCGGTGATGCTGGCGCTCATGGGCGATTCCTTGATTATGCTTTGGCAAACGCTGCGGGAAGGGCAATACCCACAGGCGCGACACGGATGCTCGGCATATTTAAGGAAGATTCATGCACTGTCAACCAAGATACAAACACGAAGTTTACATCTGGTTAAAAAACATACGCACCTGTTTAATCTGCGATGAGGCCACAGAAACAGACGATTGTGTGTGCAACGTCTGCGAAACCGAGCTGCCCTGGCTGATGGAGCACTGCCAGACCTGCGCGCTACCTTTGGCGATGGACGGTTTGATCTGCGGCCAATGCGTGAAACACCCCCCCGCCTTTAAACAAGTAATCGCCCCCTGGACCTACAGCTTTCCCGTGGACACCTTGATCAGTCGCTTCAAGCACCAGGCGCGCTGGCCCCTCGGGCATCTACTGGGGCACTTGCTGGGGCAACACCTGCGGGATCGCTTCGACAACAACGAACTCACCCGCCCAGACGTTCTGCTGCCGGTACCCATGGCCCGCCAGCGCTTGCGCGAGCGTGGTTATAACCAGGCGCTGATGCTGGCGCGCTGGCTCAGTGCCGACCTGAATATCCCCTACGATGAACACCTGTTATTACGCCCCCATGAAACCATGGCGCAACAGACCCTCGACGCCAAGGCGCGCAAACGCAACCTGCTCAACGCCTTCGCCCTGACCCCTGACGCCCTTGTACAAGGCCGCCACCTGGCGCTGGTGGACGACGTGCTCACCACCGGCGCCACCGCCCACAGCCTGGCGCGGCTGTTGATCAACGCCGGCGCGCGACAGGTGGACGTGTACTGCTTGGCCCGCACACCCAAGCCCGGCACTTGACTCTCATGCCTCACAGCCGCAACGTCCGCTCATCCCAACACAGCGTATGCCCATGTCTCTTCCGACTTTACTGAGCCAACATATCGTCCGCCGCCCCCAACGCATCGCCCTGCTGGGGCATATCGCCGAACAGGGCTCCATCACCCGCGCCGCCAAGAGTGCTGGCTTGAGCTACAAGGCCGCTTGGGATGCCATTGATGAACTGAACAACCTCGCGCAAAAACCGCTGGTAGAACGCAGCGTCGGCGGCAAAGGCGGCGGCGGCGCCAGGCTCACGGCTGAAGGGGAACGGGTATTGCGCCTCTATCAACGCCTGCAAGCCTTGCAGGCTGAGGTGCTGGGCTCGGACGAAGCCGCCAGTGACTTCAATCTGCTGGGCCGTCTGATGCTACGAACCAGCGCGCGCAATCAGTTGCATGGCCTGGTCATCAGAATTGAAAGCCATGGCCGCAACGACCTGATTCATTTGCAACTCGCGGGTGGATTGACCCTCGCCGCGCAAATCACCCACGACAGCACACAACGGCTGGAGCTGGAGATCGGCGTGGAAGTCGTCGCGCTGATCAAGGCTGGCTGGCTGGAATTGCTGGCACCGGATGGCGCCGTAACACTCGGACACAATTGTATGAGCGGGACACTAGACGCCATTCTCCACGCCGAGGACGGTCCCAGCGAAGTGCGTATCGCCCTGCCCAATGGCCAGGTTTTATGCGCCCTGGCGCAGCCCGACGTACTCATCGCCCTGGACGCCGCCGAAGGCCAGGCGATCCAAGTGCAATTTGCCCCCAGTCATGTGCTGCTCGGCACACCGGTCTGAGCCGCAGAGTTCTTCAAACTGCAACAACTTCGTCACACCCGCTCCTTATGGTGTCTGCAAAAACCGCAGGGAGCCTGAGATGAGCCTATTAGAAGAAAACCAAGCCACCGACCTTGAACAGATGGTTGGCCTCACCCGCCGCCGCTTCATCGGCGCCGGCGCCCTGTGCGGTGCCGCGATGTTCCTGGGCGGCAACCTCCTGAGCCGCAGCGCCCTGGCCGTGAACGCCGCGTCCGCCAGCCCGCTGCTGGGGTTTGCCAGCATCGCTGCCGCCACCAGCGACACCATCACCTTGCCGCCGGGCTACAGCGCCTCGGTGCTGATCAGTTGGGGCCAACCGCTGCACAAGAGCGCGCCGGCTTTCGACCCTTCCGGCAACGGCACGGCCAAGGCCCAGGAACAACAATTCGGCGACAACAACGATGGCATGAGCCTGTTCGCCTTCCCCGGCGACGACAACCGCGCGCTGATGGCGATCAACAACGAATACACCAATTACCGCTATCTCTACGCCCACGGCGGCGCGCCGCAATCGGCGGAAGATGTGCACAAGGCCCAGGCCAGCGAAGGCGTGTCGGTAATTGAAGTGCGGCGCAAGGGTGACACCTGGCAGTTCGTCCAGGACTCGCGTTACAACCGCCGTATCCACGGCAACTCGCCAATCCGCCTGAGCGGCCCCGCTGCTGGCCACGACTGGCTGAAAACCAGCGCCGACAAATCCGGCAAGAAAGCCCTCGGTACCTTCCAGAACTGCGCCAACGGCAAGACACCCTGGGGCACTTATCTGACGTGTGAAGAGAACTTCACCGACTGCTTCGGCAGCAGCAACCCACAACAAACTTTCGACACCGCACAGAAACGCTACGGCGTGGTGGCCGCCAGTAAAGACATCAACTGGCACCAGCACGACCCACGCTTCGACTTGGCCAAGAACCCCAACGAACTCAATCGTCATGGTTGGGTGGTGGAAATCGACCCATTCGACCCGCAATCCACCCCGGCCAAACGCACGGCTTTGGGCCGCTTCAAGCACGAAAACGCCGCCCTCGCTGAAACCCGCGACGGCCGCGCGGTGGTTTACATGGGCGACGACGAGCGCGGTGAGTTCATCTACAAGTTCGTCAGCCGCGACAAGATCAACCACAAGAACCCCAAGGCCAACAAAGACTTGCTCGACCACGGCACCTTGTACGTGGCGATCTTCGACGCGGGCAACGGCGATGCCGACCATCCAAAGGGCAAAGGCCAGTGGGTCGAGTTGACCCATGGAAAAAACGGTATCGATGCCAGCAGCGGTTTCGCCAACCAGGCAGAAGTGCTGATCCACGCGCGCCTGGCCGCCAGTGTGGTCAAAGCCACGCGCATGGACCGCCCGGAATGGATCGTGGTCAGCCCCACCGATGGCCAGGTTTACTGCACCCTGACCAACAACGCCAAGCGCGGCGAAGACGGCCAACCGGTAGGCGGCCCCAACCCACGGGAAAAGAACGTCTACGGCCAGATCCTGCGCTGGAAAGCCAATGCCGATGACCACGGTGCGGCCGATTTCAGCTGGGATTTGTTTGTGGTCGCCGGCAACCCCGGGGTGCACGCGGGCAAGCCCAAGGGCGGATCGTCCAACATCAACCCGCAGAACATGTTCAACAGCCCCGACGGTCTGGGCTTCGACAAGGCCGGACGCCTGTGGATCCTCACCGATGGCGATTACAGCAACGCGGGCGACTTTGCCGGGATGGGCAACAACCAGATGCTCTGCGCCGACCCAGTCACCGGAGAAATCCGCCGCTTCATGGTCGGGCCGGTGGCGTGTGAAGTGACGGGTATCAGCTTCTCACCAGATCAGAAAACGTTGTTTGTGGGGATTCAGCATCCGGGGGAAACCGGCGGCTCGACTTGGCCGGAGCATCTGCCGAATGGCAAGCCGCGTTCGTCGGTGATAGCGATTCGGCGAGATGATGGAGGGATTGTCGGCGCCTGATAGGCCGCTATCGAGGGCAAGCGTCCTCCCACATCAGACCGCATTCCTACAGGATAAACGCGGTCACCTGTGGGAGGGCACTTGCCCCCGATGACAATGGCACAGGCGCCCCCTATCTCAGGCTTGGTGCGTTACCATACCCGGCCGGAAGCGGCGCCCTGCTGCCCGCAGGAGTTCCCATGGCCCATCCGTTTGAAACCCTCACCCCTGACCTCGTGCTCGACGCCGTCGAAAGCATCGGTTTCCTCAGCGATGCTCGTGTTCTGGCGCTCAACAGCTACGAAAACCGCGTGTATCAGGTGGGTATCGAAGACGGTGAACCGCTGATCGCCAAGTTCTATCGCCCTCAACGCTGGACCAACGACGCGATCCTTGAAGAACACCGCTTCACCTTCGAGCTGGCCGACTGCGAAGTGCCAGTAGTCGCGCCATTGATCCACAACGGCGAGAGCCTGTTCGAACACGCCGGTTTCCGCTTCACCTTGTTCCCTCGCCGTGGCGGCCGTGCGCCAGAGCCCGGCAACCTTGATCAACTGTATCGACTCGGGCAACTGCTCGGCCGTTTGCACGCGGTGGGTTCGACCCGCCCGTTCGAACACCGTGAAGCCCTGGGCGTGAAGAACTTCGGTCACGATTCACTCAACACGCTGCTCGAAGGCAATTTCATTCCCAAAAGCCTGCTGCCGGCCTACGAGTCCGTTGCCCGCGACCTGCTCAAGCGTGTGGAAGAGGTCTACAAGGCCACACCGCACAAGAACATCCGCATGCACGGCGATTGCCACCCCGGCAACATGATGTGCCGCGACGAGATGTTCCATATCGTCGACCTGGATGACTGCCGTATGGGACCGGCAGTGCAAGACCTGTGGATGATGCTCGCTGGCGACCGTCAGGAATGCCTGGGCCAACTGTCCGAGTTGATGGACGGCTATCAAGAGTTCCACGATTTCGACCCGCGGGAATTGGCACTCATCGAACCGCTGCGCGCCCTGCGCCTGATGCACTACAGCGCTTGGCTTGCGCGGCGTTGGGACGATCCCGCCTTCCCCCACAGCTTCCCGTGGTTCGGCAGCGAGCGTTATTGGGGTGATCAGGTGCTGGCACTGCGCGAGCAGCTTTCGGCGCTCAATGAAGAGCCGCTCAAACTCTTCTGATTGCTTGTGAACGTGGGAGGGGGCTTGCACCCTCCTACACAAAGCAGACCGCATTACCAAGCCAGTCCCATTGCCTGACAAATATCCTTACAATCGCGCTTTGTTAGCTGCCTAAGCAAGGATTCTGCAATGCACGCCGCCAACCCCCGCAAGGGGTACATCCTGGGCCTGAGCGCCTATGTCATCTGGGGCTTGTTCCCGCTCTACTTCAAAGCCATCGCCAGCGTACCCGCCGCCGAGATCATCGTTCACCGTGTGCTGTGGTCGGCGTTGTTCGGCGGCTTGCTGTTGATGGTGTGGAAGCATCCCGGTTGGTTCCGCGAGCTGCGCGACAACCCCCAGCGCCTGGCGATCCTTGCCCTCAGCGGTTCGTTGATTGCCGGTAACTGGCTGACGTATGTGTGGTCGGTGAACAGTGGCCGCATGCTGGAAGCCAGCCTGGGTTACTACATCAACCCGTTGGTGAATGTACTGCTGGGCATGTTGCTTCTCGGCGAACGCTTGCGTCGCCTGCAATGGGCTGCCGTGGGCCTGGCCGCAGTGGGCGTGGCGCAACAGGTGTGGCAAGTGGGCAGTTTGCCGTGGGTGTCGTTGGTGCTGGCGCTGACCTTTGGGTTCTACGGCCTGATCCGCAAACAGGCACCGGTCAAGGCGCTACCAGGGCTGGTGGTGGAAACCTGGATGCTGGTGCCAATTGCCGTCGCGTGGCTGCTGTTCAACCCCTCCGCCCACAGTGCGCAACTGGCGTTCTGGAGTACGTCCGAAGCCTGGTGGCTGGTGGCCGCGGGTCCGGTAACGCTCATCCCGCTGGTGTGCTTCAACGCCGCCGCACGGCATTTGCCGTACACCGCGCTGGGTTTCTTGCAGTACGTCGCGCCGACCCTGGTGTTGCTCGAAGCCGTACTGCTGTTCGGCGAACACCTGGCGCCAAGCACGCTGATTGCCTTCGCCTTTATCTGGGCTGGGTTGGTGGTCTACAGCGTGGACGCCTGGCTGACCGTGCGCAAACGCTGATCAAATAACGTACAGCATCCTGCAAGCCACAGCCCGCATGGCTTGCAGGCATTCACCCCAAGGTTATCCACAGGCCCATGCAAGATTTCCATGCATAACCTTGTGGACAAATTATTCCTCGTTACGCAGCTCCACCATCAAGTCATCGGCCAAGGTTTCCAGGGATTGCTGCAAGCTCTCCAGGGACAACGATGGTGGCACCTGCAACAACGCTTCAGCTGTGAACAGCGGGTCGCCACTCATAGGGGCCGGGCGCACATCCGTGCTCAAGCGCTCCAGGTTCACGCCCTGCTGACTCAATAACGCCGTGATCTCACGCACGATGCCCGAACGGTCATTGCCCACCAATGTCATCACAATTGGTTTGGACGCCGAGGCCTGCCCAGTGCTTCCCTCACCCACCAACACGCGAATGCCGTGTGTGGATAAGTCCTCCAGCGCCCCCAATAACGCCTGACGGCTTTCCGTAGGTACGCTGACCCGCAGGATCCCGGCAAACTGCCCGGCCATATGGGCCATGCGGCTTTCCAGCCAGTTGCCACCGTGGGCGGCAATGTTCTGCGCGATGCGCTCGACCAGGCCGGGTTTGTCGGCGGCGATAATTGTGAGTACAAGATGGTCCATGGCGAAGCCCTCTGAATTCAATCTACAAGGTGGACCCGGGGGCCCACGAAAACAAATCGTGTACCATTTTTATATTTATCTGGAACAATCTAATAGTTTTTTGAGAACATCCTGTTCTCCGCTGTGACCGTACGACCAAAGTGGGTCGCTAAACGACGTATTTAGTCTAATTTTCACAACCGCAAGTCATCATGTAGTATGCCCAACCGTGCACTACATAATGAAAATCTGAAAAAGCGCATAAGCTCCGCAGAGTGAGGCAAGCAATGACTGAACACGTTCAAGTCGGTGGCCTGCAGGTCGCCAAAGTCCTGTTCGACTTCGTGAACAACGAAGCCATTCCCGGTACCGGCATCACTGCCGACCAGTTCTGGGCCGGCGCCGACAAGGTCATCCATGACCTGGCACCGAAGAACAAAGCCCTACTCGCCAAACGCGACGATTTCCAGGCGCGCATCGATACCTGGCACCAGACCCATGCCGGCCAGGCTCACGATCCGGTGGCCTACAAAGCCTTCCTGCAAGACATCGGATACCTGCTGCCAGAAGCCGCAGACTTCCAGGCTTCGACCCAAAACGTCGATGACGAAATCGCCCGTATGGCCGGCCCACAGCTGGTAGTACCGGTAATGAATGCCCGTTTCGCCCTCAACGCCTCTAATGCGCGTTGGGGTTCGCTGTACGACGCGCTGTATGGCACCGACGCCATCAGCGAAGCCGACGGCGCCGAGAAGGGCAAGGGTTACAACAAAGTGCGTGGCGACAAAGTGATTGCCTTCGCCCGTGCCTTCCTCGACGAAGCCGCGCCGCTCAGCGCCGGCAGCCACGTCGATTCCACCGGTTACAAGATCGGCGACGGCACGTTGATCGTCAGCCTCAAAGGCGGCAGCAACAGCGGCCTGCGTGACGATGCGCAACTGATCGGCTTCCAGGGCCCGGCGGCCGAGCCGATTGCGATCCTGCTCAAACACAACGGCCTGCACTTCGAAATCCAGATCGACGCCAGCACCCCGGTCGGCCAGACCGACGCCGCCGGCGTGAAAGACGTACTGATGGAAGCTGCGCTCACCACCATCATGGACTGCGAAGACTCCGTCGCCGCCGTGGATGCCGACGACAAAGTGGTGATCTACCGCAACTGGCTCGGCCTGATGAAAGGCGACCTGGCCGAAGAAGTGGCCAAGGGCGGCAAGACCTTCACCCGTACCATGAACCCTGACCGTGTCTACACCGGCATCGACGGTCAGGACGTGACGTTGCATGGCCGTTCGCTGTTGTTCGTGCGCAACGTTGGTCACTTGATGACCATCGACGCGATCCTCGACAAGAACGGCGATGAAGTGCCGGAAGGCATCCTCGACGGCCTGGTCACCAGCCTGGCGGCGGTCCACAGCCTCAACGGCAACAACACCCGCAAGAACAGCCGCACCGGCTCGGTGTACATCGTGAAGCCGAAAATGCACGGTCCGGAAGAAGCCGCGTTTACCAACGAGCTGTTCGGTCGCATCGAAGACGTGCTGAACCTGCCGCGCAACACCCTCAAGGTCGGGATCATGGACGAGGAGCGCCGCACCACGGTCAACCTCAAGGCCTGCATCAAGGCGGCCAGCGAGCGCGTGGTGTTTATTAACACCGGCTTCCTGGACCGTACCGGCGACGAAATCCACACCTCCATGGAAGCGGGCGCGATGGTGCGCAAGGCCGCCATGAAGGCCGAAAAATGGATCGGCGCCTACGAGAACTGGAACGTCGATATCGGCTTGAGCACAGGCCTGCAAGGCCGCGCACAGATCGGTAAAGGCATGTGGGCGATGCCCGACCTGATGGCCGCGATGCTCGAACAGAAAATCGCTCACCCATTGGCCGGTGCCAACACCGCCTGGGTACCGTCGCCTACGGCGGCTGCGCTGCACGCCCTGCACTATCACAAGGTTGACGTATTCGCCCGCCAAGCCGAACTGGCCACGCGCGAGCGCGCCTCGGTGGACGACATCCTGACCATCCCCCTGGCCAGCAACACCGATTGGTCCGAGGAAGAAATCCGCAACGAGCTGGACAACAACGCCCAGGGCATCCTCGGCTACGTGGTCCGCTGGATCGACCAGGGCGTCGGCTGCTCCAAAGTGCCGGACATCAACGATGTGGGCCTGATGGAAGACCGCGCCACCCTGCGTATTTCCAGCCAGCACATCGCCAACTGGTTGCGCCACGGCATCGTCAACGAAGCCCAGGTGATGGAAAGCCTCAAGCGCATGGCGCCAGTGGTGGACCGTCAGAACGCAGGGGACGCGCTGTATCGCCCACTGGCCCCGGACTTCGACAGCAACATCGCGTTCCAAGCAGCGGTGGAGTTGGTGATTGAAGGAACCAAGCAACCCAACGGTTACACCGAGCCGGTGTTGCACCGTCGGCGTCGGGAGTTCAAGGCTAAAAACGGCCTGTAAATGAAAAAGCCCTGATCGAGAGATCAGGGCTTTTTCTTTGGGGCTGTGTTGTGGATGTACGCGGTCAACTGTGGGACGGGGCTTGCTCCCGATGAAGCCCGTGCAGATACCGCAAAAATCAGGAAGCCATCCCCAACTCGCGCTTGACCAGTTTGGCTAACTTCACGCTGTCGATCGGCTTGAGCAAAAAGTCCACCACACTCAAATGCATCGCATCGATCACATCCGGCGCTTCGGCGTCCCCCGACATGATGATGATCGGCAGCGCCGCGCGGGTGGATTCGCGCACTTGGCGGATCAACTCCAGGCCATTGCTCGGTGCCATGCGCAAGTCGGTGATCAGCAAACCGATGGAGCTGCTGGATTTCAACAAATTCCACGCTGCCTCACCACTCTCGGCAGTCATGCAGCGAATACCGTCCAGAGCAAGGATCTCCGCCAGCAGTTCTCGCGCATCCTTGTCGTCATCGACAATCAGCACGCGTTGCGGCGGTAAATCAGGCTCCAGCATCACGGCGCTCAGGGCCTCGCGCTCGGCATCACTCAAAATATCGTGGTCGGACATACGGTTCTCAACAATTTTCATCAATCTCCCAGCACACTCGTCAGACATCTGCGGAAGGGCGATCAATGTGCACTTCGTCGGAAAGTTTGACTAGTGGGTGTTCCACGGGGTTTGGACGATATTCATGTAAGGTTTTTCCCTAGCTCTACGCTGTTTTCATCGACCTAGACTTACGTCCAATGGGCACCTATCGCGTAGGAGTCGACCATGCAGGACGATAACGACAAAAAAACTGCGGTCACTGTTATGAGTAAAGCTGATGCTTTCACGCAGGCGGGTAAAACCGCCGTGTTGCAGAACATCCACGGCACTTTGCAATTCCTGCAACGTTTCCCGCCATTCAATCAAATGGAAAATGCGCACCTGGCATTTCTGGTTGAACAGTGTCAATTACGTTTCTTCGGCCCTGGCGAGAGCATTCTCAAGCCGTCGGGCGGGCCGGTGGAGCACTTTTACATCGTCAAACAAGGCCGCGTCGTGGGCGAACGACCGGACTCGGCAGAAACCACCTTCGAAATCACCACTGGCGAGTGCTTCCCCCTTGCTGCGCTTTTAGGTGAACGAGCCACGCGCACCGAGCATAAAGCCGCCGAAGACACCTTCTGCCTGCAACTGAACAAGCCCGCCTTTATCAAACTGTTTGCCCTCTCCAGCCCGTTTCGCGACTTTGCCCTGCGCGGCGTCAGCAGCCTGCTGGATCAGGTCAACCAGCAAGTGCAGCAAAAAGCCGTGGAAACCCTAGGCACGCAGTATTCGCTCAATACCCGTCTGGGCGAATTGGCCATGCGCCACCCGGTAATGTGCAGCCCGGACACGCCGCTGCGCGAAGCCGTGACGCTGATGCACGAGCAACAGGTGGGCAGCATTGTGATCGTCGACGTCCATCAGTCGCCCCTGGGGATTTTTACCCTGCGCGACCTGCGCCAAGTGGTCGCCGACGGCACCAGCGATTTCACCCAGGCGATCGACAGTCACATGACCCAGGCGCCGTTTTTCCTGACCCCGGACCACAGCGCATTCGACGCCGCCATCGCCATGACCGAACGGCATATCGCCCATGTGTGCCTGGTCAAGGACCAGCGCCTGTGTGGCGTGGTATCCGAACGCGATCTGTTTTCCCTGCAACGGGTCGATCTGGTGCACCTGGCCCGCACCATCCGCAATGCGCCCCGGGTGGAGAACCTGGTGGCAATTCGCGGCGAGATTGGCCAGTTGGTCGAGCGGATGCTCGCCCATGGCGCGTCATCCACCCAGATCACTCACATCATTACCCTGCTCAACGATCACACGGTGTGTCGAGTAATCGAGTTGACCCTCGCCGAAAAAGGCGACCCCGGCGTGCCGTTCAGTTGGTTGTGTTTCGGCAGCGAAGGCCGCCGCGAGCAGACGCTGTACACCGACCAGGACAACGGCATTCTGTTCGAGGCCAAGGACGCGGTGGAGGCCGCCGAGATTCGCGGTCGGTTGCTGCCCCTGGCGCAGCAGATCAACCAGAGCTTGGCGCTGTGCGGGTTCAGCCTGTGCAAGGGCAATATCATGGCCGGCAACCCCGAGCTGTGCCTATCGCGGGCGGAATGGGCGCGGCGGTTTGCGGCGTTTATTCGTGAAGCAACGCCGGAGAACCTGTTGGGTTCGAGCATCTATTTTGATCTGCGGGTGGTGTGGGGCGATGAACAGGGGGGCGATTTTCTGCGCCAAAACGTCCTGGATCAGGTCGCAGATAACCGGCTGTTTCAACGCATGCTTGCCGAGAACGCCTTGCGCCAACGGCCACCTGTAGGACGTTTCCGCGAATTCGTGCTGACACGCAAAAGCGGTGAAAAAGCCACGCTCGACCTCAAGGTGCAGGGCCTCACACCGTTTGTCGACGGCGCGCGCCTGCTGGCGCTGGCCAATGGCATCCACGCCAACAACACCCTGGAGCGTCTGCGCCAGTTGGTAGCCAAGGAAGTCATCGAGCCGCTGGACGGCGCCGCGTATGAAGAGGCGTACCACTTTATCCAGCAAACCCGCATGCAGCAGCACCAGTTACAGACCCGCGAGAACCAGCCGTATTCCAACCGCGTCGACCCCGATAGCCTCAACCACCTGGACCGGCGCATTCTGCGCGAATCCCTGCGCCAGGCCCAACGCCTGCAAAGCAGCCTGACGTTGCGGTATCAACTGTGAGTTTATTCGACTGGTTACGTGCGAAAAAACCTGGCCTTGATGCCGCGCAACAACGGCGCCTGGAGCAACTGTCCAAGCCCGCGGCATTGGGCGATAACCCACTGCGTACCCAACGCTGGGTGGTGGTGGATCTGGAAACCAGCGGCCTGAATCTCAACCGTGACCAAGTGCTGTCCATCGGCGCGGTGGTGATCGAAGACGGCGCGGTGGACTTTTCACAGCTGTTCGAACGCACCCTGCAGCGCGCCGAAACAAAGCTCAGCCCCAGCGTGTTGATCCATGGTCTGGGGCCCAGCGCCATCGCCGCTGGCAGTGATCCGGTGGAAGCGCTGCTGGACTTCATGGCATTTGTCGGCGACAGCCCATTGCTGGCCTTCCATGCACCGTTCGACCAGCACATGCTCGGTCGCGCACTCAAGGACAGCCTGGGTTATCGCCTGGCGCATCCGTTTCTGGATGTGGCTGACATCGCCCCACTGCTGTGCCCCGAGGCGCCTATCCGCGAAGCCGGACTGGACGACTGGATAAACCATTTCAAACTGCACGTGGGCGAACGCCATCACGCCAGCGCCGACGCCCTGGCCACGGCGGAGCTGATGCTTATCTTATTCAGTCGTGCACGACAACAGCAGATCGACTCCCCGAAGGCGCTTCAGGAGCGCTTGAGCCAATGGAAACGGCGCAAGCAAGCGCCCTCTTTCTAACCAATTAAATAAATGACCTTTAGGTGAAAGGGCTTTCATTGTGGTGAGCGGGCTTACCCCGCGCTGGGCTGCGGAGCAGCCCCAATCCAGGCACCGCGTTTCTTCAGTCATAACCCATTGGCAGGTGTTGGGGCCGCTTCGCAGCCCAGCGCGGGGCAAGCCCGCTCACCACGGAAAACCTACTCACCACAGAAAGCCCAGTCACCATAGAAAGCCTGCTCACCACGCTTGAGCCAATGGAAACGGCGCAAGCAAGCGCCTCTTTCTAACCACTTAAATAAATGACCTTTAGGTGAATGAGCTTTCATTGTGGTGAGCGGGCTTGCCCCGCGCTGGGCTGCGGAGCAGCCCCAATCCAGGCACCGCGTTTCTTCAGTCATAACCCATTGACAGGTGTTGGGGCCGCTTCGCAGCCCAGCGCGGGGCAAGCCCGCTCACCACAGAAAACCTACTCACCACAGAAAGCCCCCTCACAACAGAAAACCTACTCACCACAGAAAGCCCCCTCACAACAGAAAACCTGCTCACCACAGAAAGCCCTCACCACAAAGAGCCCGTCTCACCAGGCAACGCTCATCTACCAATGAGATGTCATTAAGCCTTCAACCCGACGGACGCCAATTGCGCCCATCCCACGCCTCTGACACAATCGCGAATAATTCTCGTTAGTTTAAACCCCTTGTTTATTCGGTGATGCCTTGTCGTCGGTCCAGAACCCACACAGTGAGCTTGTTGGCGCGTTGTATCGCGACCATCGTGGCTGGCTGTTGGCCTGGCTGCGGCGTAATGTGGCCTGCCCGAGTCGCGCCGAAGACCTGAGTCAGGACACCTTCATGCGCCTGCTGGGCCGTGACGAGCTGCGCGCCCCCCGCGAGCCACGGGCATTTCTGGTGGCGATCGCCAAAGGCTTGCTGTTCGACTACTTCCGTCGCGCCGCCTTGGAACAGGCCTATCTCGCCGAATTAATGCTAGTCCCGGAAAGCGAACACCCTTCTGCGGAAGAACAGCAACTTATCCTGGAAGACCTCAAGGCCATCGACCGCCTGCTCGGCAAGCTGTCGAGCAAGGCCCGCGCCGCGTTCCTCTATAACCGCCTCGACGGCCTGGGCCACGCGGAAATCGCCCAGCGCCTCGGCGTGTCAGTACCCCGTGTGCGCCAATACCTGGCCCAGGGCATTCGCCAGTGCTACATCGCGTTGTATGGCGAACCGTTGTGAGTGCGATCAGCTCAAAACCAGTCTCGGCCCGTGTGCTGGATGCGGCGATTGCCTGGCAGCTGTCCCTGGATTCCGGCGACGGCAGCGCGGTGGAACGTGAAGAGTTCAGCAAATGGTTGGCCAGCAATGAAGAACACGCTCGCGCCTGGCGCCAGCTGGGGATGCTCGATCAGCGCTTTGGCGTGGCCTCGGGCCCGGCGCGGGCGGCGTTGTTGCAATCGCGTGAAGGTATTCGCCAACGGGTGCGCAAGCTCGGTACTGGCCTGGCGAGTATCGCGCTGGTGTGCGGTTTGGCGTTGTTTGCCGGCGAGCGTTATGTGCCGATCCACTATTGGCTGGCCGACCAACGCACCGCCACTGGCGAACAGCGCACGCTGAAACTCGCGGACGGCACGCAGATCAACCTCAATACCCACAGCGCCATCGACGTACGCTTTGATGAAAAACGCCGGCTGATCGTGTTGCAGGAAGGCGAAATCCTCGTCGAGACCGGCCACAACGACGCGCGCCCGTTCTACGTGCAAACCCGCGACGGCAGCCTGCGGGCGCTGGGCACGCGGTTTATCGTCAGGCGCGAAGACGACGCCACGCGGTTGAGCGTCTTGCAATCGGCAGTCGCGGCGCAGCCGCAAGCATTGCATCAAGAACAGATTTTCAAGGAAGGCCAGCAAGTGCTGATGCGTGGCGACGGCCTCGGCCCAGCGCTGGCCGTCACCCCTGCCACCGACGCCTGGACCCGCGGCATGCTGGTGGTCGACAACGCCCGCCTGGGCGATGTGGTGGATGAGCTCAGCCGCTACCGCACCGGCTACTTGGGTGTGGATAAAAACGTGGCTGACCTGCGCATCACCGGCAGCTTCCCGCTGCACGACACCACCCTTGCGCTCAACGCTCTGCTGCCGACCCTGCCGGTGCAGATCGAGCAGCACACGCCGTGGTGGGTAACGGTCACGGGTAAGCCTTAGGTTCTGGGGTGGCTGGGCTATCGCTATCGACGATTCGACTTGCCCCCGATGAGGCCCTCACACCCACCGCAAAAATATTTTGATCCTGCCCTATCACTTCTCGATTCTCGTTCGGCACATAGGCAATTGCGAATTACTTCCATTCAGGAGCCGCCCCATGTCCCGCTCGCTAGACACCTTGTTGCGCCCCAGCCTGTTAGCCGTGGCTATAGCCCTCAGCGCCCCGCTGGCCAGCCCTTCACTGTTTGCCGCCGAACAAGCGTCCAGCGTGCGCGCCTACAACCTGCCGGCTGCACCGCTGGCCACCACCCTGAACCAAATCGCCAGCCAGGCCGGCCTCGCGCTGACCCTCAACCCGTCGCTGGCCGCCGGCAAGACCTCGGCGCCGGTCCAGGGCCAGTTCGATGCACAAGGTGCACTGCGCGAGGCGTTGCGTGGGACTGGGTTGCAATTGGAACAGGGTGGTGCGGGGACGTTTACCTTGGTGGCGATTCCTGAGGGGGTTGTGGCGTTGCCAGAGACCAGCATCATTGGTCAGGGCGATACCGAAACTGCCTGGGGTCCGGTCGAGGGCTACCTGGCCAACCGCACAGCCGCCGGTACCAAGACTGACACGGCACTGGTCGAGGCACCGCGTTCGATTTCCGTCGCCACCCGCGAGCAGATGCAGGACCGCAACGTCCAGAACCTGGATGACGCGGTGAAGTACATGCCCGGCATCGTCTCCGCCAGCTATGGCAGCGATACCCGTTACGACTGGATGCGCGTGCGCGGCTTCGAACCGACCCAATTCCTCGACGGCCTGCCACTGCCACGCGGCGTTTACGCCAACCCGAAAGCCGAAACCTGGAACCTCGACCGTCTCGCCCTGCTGCGCGGTCCCGCCTCCTCGGTGTATGGCCAGACACCGCCCGGCGGCCTGCTGGATATGGTCAGCCGCCGCCCCAGCGCTGAACAGAGCAATGCGATCCAGGTGCAATACGGCAGCGACAACTACCGCCAGATCAACTTCGCCAGCACCGGCAAGATCGACGATGAAGGCCAGTTCCTCTACGGCGTCAGCGGTGTGGTGCGTGATGCAGGCACCCAGGTCGACCATATCGATAACAAGCGCTACAACATTGCGCCGAGCCTGACCTGGAACATCGACCCCGATACCAAATTTACCTTGCTCTCGCAGTTCACCCGCGACGATACCGGCACCACCAGCCAGTTCCTGCCGATCCAGGGCACCAAAATAAAATCGTCTTTGGGCGAAGTATCCCACCACAAGAACCTGGGCGATCCGGACTACGAGTTCTACGACCGTACCTACTACGCGCTGGGCTACGCGTTTGAACATCGCTTCAACGATACGTGGCAGTTCAAACAAAACCTGCGCTATACCAAGTCTGAGCTGTCGTTCCAGCAATTGACCGTCGGTTCTTATATCTACCAACCAGCTGACGCGGCGGGCAATATCGCCCGTTCTTCGACGAACGTTGACGAGAACATCGGTCAGTTCGCAGTGGACAACAACTTCCAGGCTGACTTCGCCACTGGCGATATTATCCACACCGTGCTGCTGGGCCTGGATCATCAGCGCACCGATACCTCGTTCCGGACCATCTACGGCACCGCATCGAACATCAACATCTTTGATCCGGTCAACACCGCGCCGACTGTGCGTCCGGTCGGCGTGACGCCTTACTACGACTACAACCAGAAAACCGTGCAGACCGGCCTCTATGTGCAAGACCAGATGGCCCTCGACAAGTGGCGCCTGACGCTGGGTGGCCGTGAAGATTGGGTACACCAGGGCACCACGTACTTCAACAAACTAGACGCGACCAACACCGACCGCAGCAAGAACTTCAGTGGCAACGCGGCGATCAGCTATGTATTCGATTCTGGCTTTGTACCGTACCTGTCCTATGCCGAATCCTTCCAGCCAGCGAGCAACGCCAGCACCGACCCGGTCAAATCGTACAAACCCACCGAAGGCAAGCAATGGGAACTGGGGATCAAGTACCAACCGCCCGGCTCTAATACCTTGCTGAGCGCGGCGGTCTACGACCTGACTCAGAAAAACGTACTGGTAACCCGCACCGGCGCAGGCAACGAGTCGATCACCGACCAGGCCGGCGAAGTGAAGGTCAAGGGTCTGGAATTGGAAGCCGTCTCTGACGTGACCGAGAACCTCAAGGTGATTGCCGCCTACACCCTGTCCAAGTCCGAGGTGCAAACCGGCATCTATAAAGGCAACCGCCTGCAACTGATCCCCAATCAGCAAGCCTCGCTGTGGACCGACTACACCTGGCACACCGGCCCACTGGATGGTTTCGGTATCGGCTTCGGCGCGCGCTACACCGGCAACACCTATGGCGACCAGGGCAACACCTGGACCGGCAAAGCCAATGCCTACACCGTATTCGACGGCGCGGTGCACTACGACCTGGGCCGAATCGATAACAGCCTCAAAGGCGCGTCGGTAAAACTCAACGCTACCAACCTGTTCAACAAGGACTACATTTCCACCTGTGACGGTTCCTACTGCTACTTCGGCGACCAACGCAGCGTAGTCGCCAGCGCCACTTACCAGTGGTAATCGGCTGAGTTAACAACCAGGCCGCCTCCTTGGGGCGGCTTTGGTGTGTCTGAAGGTTAGAAAATGAAAAGCAAAACCATCCGCCGCTGGTCCTTCATCCACACTTGGACCAGCCTGATCTGCACCGTATTCCTCCTGCTGCTCGCCCTCACCGGCCTGCCCCTGGTGTTTCACCATGAGATCGACCATCTGCTGGGCAACGAGCCCATACTGGCGCAGATGCCTGCCGATACGCCGCAGCTCAACCTTGAGCAACTGGTCGCCAAGGCGCAGGCCCATCGCCCCGGTGAAGCCATGCAATACCTGGCGTGGGACGAGGACGACAAGAACGGTGTGATCGCGATCATGGCCGCTACTGCGGGCACTGAGCCCAATTCGTCCCACACCTTTATGCTCGACGCGCGCACCGGCGAGTCGGTGGAGATGCCTTCGGCCAATGGCGGTTTCACGCTGTTCCTGCTGCGTCTGCATGTGGACATGTTCGCCGGGCTGCCGGGCAAGTTGCTGCTGGCGTTCATGGGCGTGTTGTTTGTGCTGGCGATCATCTCCGGCACAGTGTTGTACCTGCCGTTTATGCGCCGATTGAAGTTCGCCACTGTGCGCCAGGACAAATCCACCCGCCTGCGCTGGCTGGACCTGCACAACCTGATCGGCGTGGTCACCCTGACCTGGGCGCTGGTGGTGGGCGTGACCGGCGTGATCAGCGCCTGCGCCGACCTGATCATCGCCGCGTGGCGTCAGGACAGCCTCAGCGCGATGATCGAACCGTACAAGAATGCCCCGCCGCTGACCCAGCGTGCCCCAGCAACGGAACTGCTGACCATCGCCGCCAAGGCCGCCCCTGGTATGCAGCCGGATTTTATCGCCTTTCCTGGTACACGCTTTTCCAGCGAGCATCATTACGCGGTGTTCATGAAAGGCAGCACCCACCTGACCTCGCACCTGCTCACGCCGGTGCTGATCGACGCGAGCACCCTGGCCGTCACCGCCGTTGCCGAACGGCCGTGGTACATGGACGCCATGGGCATGTCTCAGCCGCTGCACTTCGGTGACTACGGCGGCATGCCGATGAAAATCCTTTGGGCGGTGCTGGATGTGTTGACCATCGTTGTGCTGATCAGCGGGATTTATCTGTGGATCGTCCGGCGCAAGGCGGGCAAGGCATGAAGCCAAGACAGTCGAGTTTCTGGAAGGTATTTGGCATCCCGCTGGGGATTGGCCTGCTCAGCGCCGCCGGGTTGTTTGCGGCGTTGCTGGGTGATGGGCCGTGGGATTCGTTGAGTTGGGTGGGGTTGGGGATACCGGCCGCCATTGGCATGTGGGCGTTGTTCAAGCGGCGTGGCTGAGGGCGCTATCGGGGGCAAGCCCCTCCCACAGGTGTTCCGCGTTCGTCATGACAACTCGGTCAACCGTGGGAGGGGCGGTGCGACGATTCGACTTGCCCCGATGAGGCCCTCAAAAACACCCGCACTCCCCCTCGCCAGCCACCGCGCAACCCTCTAGGCTAGCCACAGTCAATTTTGAGGTTTGCCCATGTCCACTCCCAGCATGACCTTGTTCCATAACCCCGCGTCACCGTTCGTTCGTAAGGTCCGCGTGCTGCTGATCGAAACCGGCCAGCAGGATCGCGTGGCCCTGCAAGGGTGCATGCCGACCCCGGTCAACCCGGACGCGCAGGTGGTGCAAGGCAACCCCGTGGGTAAGATCCCGGCGCTGCGCCTGGCGGACGGCAGCGCGTTGCACGACAGTCGGGTGATCCTTGATTACCTCGACCACCAGCATGTGGGCAACCCACTTATCCCCCGCGACGGCGCGGCCCGCTGGCGCCGCCTGACCCTGGCCTCGATGGCCGACGGCATCATGGATGCCGCCGTGCTGGTGCGTTATGAATCGACCCTGCGTCCGGTGGAGAAACATTGGGCGCCTTGGCTCGACGAGCAGCGCAACAAGATCCGCCGCGCCCTCGCCGAGCTGGAACAGGATGCCATCGCCGAGCTGACCAGCCACTTTGACATTGCTTCGATCAGCGTGGCCTGCGCCTTGGGCTACCTCGACTTCCGTCATCCGGACATGCAGTGGCGAGTCGACAACCCCAAGCTTGCCGGCTGGTACGCCGAAGTCAGCCAGCGACCTTCGATGCTGGAGACCCAGCCGCCGGTCTAGCAAACCGCTCAGCTTTCCTGTGGTGAGTGGACGGTCTGTGGTAGTGGGCTGTCCGTGGTGAGCGGGCTTGCCCCGCGCTGGGCTGCGAAGCGGCCCCAAAACCTGCCAATCGGGTATTGCTGAAAAAACGCGGTGTCTGGATTAGGGCTGCTTCGCAGCCCAGCGCGGGGCAAGCCCGCTCACCACAGACAACCCGTTCACCCCAAAAAATCCACTCACCACAGACAGCCCCTTCACCCCAAAAATCCACTCTCCACAGACAGCCCTTTCACCCCAAAAATCCACTCTCCACAGACAACCCCTTCACCCCAAAAATCCACTCTCCACAGACAGCCCTTTCACCCCAAAAATCCACTCTCCACAGACAACCCCTTCACCCCAAAAATCCACTCACCACAGACCGTCCACCCTCCACAGACCGTCCACTCACCACAGACCGCTCACTCTCCACAGCCCGCCCGCTCACCACGCAAACCTCACTCACCACAACAGCGGGAAACAGCGCGTTAATTTTCTCCACCAACCGCGACCGCTCTTGCCGATCCTCTCGTAACCCACTCATTGCACCGCCTCCAGATCAAACGCCAACGGCTCGACCACCTTGCGCTTGCCCACGCCATACCAATCCAGTTTGCGCGTCAGCACCATCACTGTTCCCAGCAGGCCGAACAACAGCAGCGAGCCCATCAGCAGCGCGTAATCCTCGGCGCTCAACAGCCCGTACAACAAGCCGTACAACGCCGCCAACCCCGCCGAAAACCCCAGGCCGTGGGCGACGCTGCGCAGCACATGGCACACATAAAAGCCGATCAACATCACACAGGCACTCGCCGAGATCAGGTACGCCAGGGCAAAACCCAAGTGCTCGGACAACGACAACAGCAGCAGGTAGAAGAACGCCAGCGCCACACCCACCAAGGCGTATTGAATCGGGTGCACTGCCAGGCTCTTGAGCACTTCGAAGAGGAAGAAGCCGGCAAAGGTCAGGGCGATGAACAGCAGCGCGTATTTGATCGCACGGTCGCTCTTGAGGTACTGGTCCACCGGATCGATGAAGTTCACGCCGAAGCTGCGGCTGTTGAAGTCCTCACAGCTGTTTTCGGACAAGCAGCCACGCAGGGCTTCTTCAAGGTTGGTGGAGAAGAACGAAGTCTGCCAGTTGGCGGTGAAGCCCTGGTCGGTGACCTCACGCTGAGCCGGAAGGAAGTTGCCGATAAAGCTCGGGTGTGGCCAGTTGGACGCGAGTGAGACCTGGCTGGTCTTGCCCACCGGCACCACTTGCAGTTGCTCGGTGCCCTGCAGGCGCAGGTCAAAGGCGAAGTCCATGGCGGCCGGTTTCTTGTTGTCCTGCGCCGGCAGTTCGACGTGTACACCTTCACCCAACCAACCGACCTGACTGCCCGGCGAGAACTCCAGGCGCTGGCTGCCCAGCTCCAGTTTCAGCGCGTTTTCGATACCGCGAATATCGCTGATGCCCACCGCCAGAAACGCCGGTTCAAAGCGGTAATCGGCATAGTTCTCGGTGATGCCCCATTGCTCCGGCAGCACAAAACGCCCGCTGATGCGATTGTCGGCGTGGAACAGCCGAGCTTGGTAAATGCCCCGTGCGCGCAGTTCTGTCTGCACCTTGCCGTCGAGTTCAAAACGCTCCGGAAGGAAATACAAACGACCACGCACTTCACGGGTTTCTTCGTAGCGCTTGTTGAGCTTTTCATTGAGCTTCCACTCACGCACGGTCTTGCGATACGGCACCACCATCACCGGGCCGGTGAGGCGTTGGGCGTAGCTGGAGCTGCGTGCGATGTCCATCAGTACGCCGTCGCGCAGTTGCTGGCGGTCGCTGATGATGCCGTTGATCATCAGCAACGGAATCAGCAACAGCAGGATCAGCAGCGCAATCGCGCCAAGTTTGAAAAGCAGGCTGCGGTTCATGGGTCTCTCCCTGTTTTGATGGAGAGAGAGTGGGCCGCGCATGTGGGGGATTTATGTGGGCAATGTGGAGACTGTGTGGAGATGCAGTTCTACGCGCACGCCGCCGGGGACGTTACCGATCTGCAATGCGCCGCCGTGAAGCTTCATCACTTCCTCGACAAAGTTGAGGCCCAGCCCCGTGCTTTTGCGTCCGCTGGCCGGGCGTGGCAGGGAATAAAAACGTTCGCTCAGGCGCGGCAACGCATAGTCGGGAATCGGTGCGGCCTGGTTGAACAGGCTCACCTGCACATCGTTATGGTGCGTCTGTGCAGCGAATGCCAACAGCCCGCCAGGGGGGGTGAAATCCAAGGCGTTCTCCAGCAGATTGCCCAGTGCCTGGCGAAGGAGGAAGGGCTCGCCGAACACCTTCACATCCGCCGCAATCGTCTGCTCCACTTGCAAGCCGGCGCCTTCGATCCGCGCACATTGGGCCTTGAGCACGTCGTCGACCAAGGCTGCCAGCGGGACACTCACCTGCTCTTCCAGGCCTTGGCGTTGTTCCACTTGCGCCAGGTTCAGCAAGCGCTCGATCAACTGCTGCAGGCGTGCGCTTTCACTGTCGATATTGCCGACAAAACGCTGCTGCTGCTCGCGGGTCATATCACCCTGCAACAGCTCTGCCGCGCCACGAATCGCCGCCAATGGGCTTTTCAATTCATGGGTCAGGGTGTGCACGTAATGCTCGACGTAGGCCTTGCCCTCCAGTTGCGTGCGCATGTGCTCAACGGCAGTGGATAACTGCTTCAACTCGCCGCCACGGTAGTGAGGCAACTCGGCGCGCCGGCCTTCGCTGACCGCCTCGGCATAGGCCGTCAGCCGTCGTAGCGCGACGCTCAACCACCACGACAACAGCGCGCCCAACAGCAGGCCCAGGATGACTAATCCGGCGCCGTACCACAGCAGGCGCCGCTCAGTGCGATCCACATAAGGCTGCAATGAACTGTTGGGCTTGGCCACGGTGACCACGCCGATGATCTGGCCGTTGTCGCGGATCGGTGCACCTACGTGCATCACTGATGAAGTGGCGTCATCCGGTTGGCTGCGGGTGGAGCGGGCGCCGTATTCGCCGCGCAGCGTCAGGTAAACATCGTTCCATTTGGAGTAGTCCTGGCCCACCGCTTCGCCTGTGGAGTCGAGCAACACGATGCCTTTGGCGTCGGTGACATAGATGCGGTGGTTGACCTGGTTTTTCGGCAGGCCCCATATGGTCGCGCCCGGCTGACGGTTCCCGTAGGCCTTGAGCAATTCCTGCCAGTGGCTTTGGCCGAGGGTGCGGTTTTTGACGTCATCGCGCAGGATCTCGGCCAACAGGTTGGCGGTGTCCACCAGGGTTTCCTCGGTGGACTGGCGCACGCCGGGACGGATTTCCTTCATCACCGTGCTGAGCACGAAGTAACCGGTGAGGCCGATAAACAGCGCGTACACCAGGAAAATCCGCAGTCCCAGGCGCATCAGCTGTTGCTCGGGCTGTAGCTGTAGCCCAGGCCGCGATGGGTCTGGATCGGTTCGGCGTCCGCCGCGACGCTACGCAGTTTGCTGCGCAGGCTTTTGATATGGCTGTCGATATTGCGCTCGTAGCCGGCATCCGCCGGTACGCCTACGGCATCCAGCAATTGCTCGCGGCTGAACACCCGCTCGGGTTGTTCAAGCAGGCTCTGCAGCAGGCGGAATTCATGGCGCGTGAGGCTCAGGGGCTGGCCCCGATAGGTGATCTGCATGCGTTCCAGGTCCACCTGGAACACCGCCGGTGCAACGCCGGGGCCGACCCGCTTGAGAATCGCCCTGACCCGCGCCGCCACTTCCCGTGGGCTGAACGGCTTGACCACATAATCATCGGCGCCGATTTCCAGCCCCACTACCCGGTCGATCTCAGCATCGCGCGCGCTGAGGAACATCACCGGCACTTCGGTGAAACGGCGCAATTGCTTGCAGGTTTCAAAACCGCTGATGTCGGGCAGGCCGATGTCGAGGATGATCAGGTCGGCGGGCGTCTGCCGCTGATGGGCCAATGCCTCCTGGCCGAGGCTCAGCCAGGTGGTGGTAAAGCCCTCGCCTTGCAGGGCGAATATCAGCGTGTCGGCTATCGCCGCTTCGTCTTCGACAATCAGGATGTGGGGCATGGGTTCAAATCAGCAGTCCGGTTTGTCGGCAGTGTACCGACGAGCCGGGTTTACCGCTGCGCCAAATTCACGCAAGGCCTTGGCGCCGATCAGCAACGGATAATTGAAGCTGCTGCGGTCGGTCAGGTTGACCTCGACGGTCCGCTTGACGTTGCCCAGACACATTTCCAGGTCGATCACCGGGCGCTTGGCGACGCTGGCTTCGTCCTTGTCGTCGTCTTCGTCGGCGCGGCTCTTGATCTTGCTGATGCGCGAGACTTTGTGTTCGTAGACCTTATCGGAGGCGTCCTTGCCGCCGAGACGGAAGCGCACCCAGTCATCGCCATCACGGGTGAAGGTGTCGATGTCGCGGGCCGACAGCGAGGCGGTCAGCGCGCCGGTGTCCATCTTGGCCTTGAAGGTTTCGCCGATCTCCGGCAGTTGAATGTATTCGTAGCGACCGTAAAGGGTCGGTTCGGCCGCCATGACAGGCAGCGCAACGAGGGCAAGCAAGGCAAGGATAGATTTCACGTAGGTGGTTTCCTTGAATTAAGTAGGCGGATTCTAGACCGCAAAAGCGACCGTTAGTTAGTCAGCCCAACATACCCGGAACATTGTGAAACATTCGTCCGACGCTTTGCGATTTGGCCTCTAGACTCAGCTTGCTTATCATGATCCGCCCACAAGATCCCAAGAGTTGCTTATGCGCCGCCTGCTCACCGGCTGTTTGGTCACCCTGCTGCTGTTACTCAATACGCTGATCCTGATCGGCCCCTTGCTGGTGTTCGCCCTGCTCAAGCTGGTGGCACCGGGGCGCTACCGTGACTATGCGTCATGGGCGGTGATGTGGATCGCCGAGACCTGGGCCGAGATCGACAAACTGATCTTCGCCCGCTGCATCCCGACGCAATGGGACATTCGCGGCGGCGACGACTTGCGCAGGGACACCTCCTATCTGGTCATCAGCAACCACCAGTCCTGGGTGGATATTCCGGCGCTGATCCAGGCGCTCAACCGGCGTACGCCGTTCTTTAAATTCTTCCTGAAAAAAGAACTGATCTGGGTGCCCTTCCTGGGCCTGGCCTGGTGGGCGCTGGATTACCCGTTCATGAAACGCTACACCAAGGCGTTCCTGGCCAAGCACCCCGAGCTGGCGGGCCAGGACTTGAAGATCACCAAACAAGCCTGTGAGCTGTTCAAGCGCCAGCCGGTGACGGTGGTCAATTACCTGGAAGGCACGCGGTTCAGCGAGACCAAACGCACGCAGCAGGACTCACCGTTCACCCAGTTGCTCAAACCCAAGGCAGGCGGTGTGGCGTTTGTGCTGGCAGCGATGGGGGAACAGCTGGACGCAATCCTCGACGTCACGGTGGTCTATCCGCAGCAGAAGATTCCGGGGTTCTGGGACTTGATCAGCGGCGCGGTGCCGAAGGTGATCATCGACATCCAGACCCGTGAGCTGGACCCGGCGTTGTGGCAGGGAGATTACGAAAACGATCCAGCATTTCGCCAGACCGTCCAGAACTGGGTCAACCAGCTCTGGAAGGAGAAAGACGCGCGCATCGAACAACTGCGCGCGCAGAGTATTTAGCTGCCGGTACCCCAGGCCTGGGCCAGTTTGCCCAGCACCGAACTGCTGGCGCCCTGGCCACCCAGGTATTGCAGGATCACCGGAGCGAATTGGCCGATCATGCCGCTGTCCATGCCCAACGCGCTGAATGCGGTGTTGAGGTCGTTTGTGTTCTTCACGTTACCCAGCAAGCCGTCCAGGCCGCTGGTCTTGCTGCCACCGGTCTGGCCGAGCATCCCGCTCAAGGCCCCGAGGCTGCCCAATGCATTGTTGCCCGACAGCTGATCCAGGCCCGGCACACTGTTGCCCAGTTGCGAATAATCGTTGCCGCTCAGTTTGTTCTTGGCCAGGCCCAACATCGCGCCGGTGCCACCAACGGCTTGCTCGGGGGTGATATTGAGTTGCGAGGTCAGCGCGCTCAGCAAACCGGCCGTCTCGGACGACGGTGCGGCGGCAGCGGCTTTGTTGCTACCGCCCTGCATGCCGGAAATGGCATTGGCCGCATCACCAAGGCTGAAGCCCGCGGCGAGTACGGGGCCGGCCGCCAGAGTCATCAGGCAGGAAAGGGCGAAACCGCGTGAAATCTTCATTGAAACAACCTCTGGATATAGGTGCGAAAGCAGGCGTTTGACTGGGCATTCCGGGGGATTGTTCCCACACCCGCATCCGAATCGCCCTGCCCTACGTATAGGCTTCATACGCTGCCCGGAGCTGGATGGAATGAATGCCCAAGCTGAACTAACCTCTGCCTACCGTGCGCAGTCCCGTCGCCCTCAAACGAGAGCCTGGAGAAGCCCTATTACGCTCACTGATGCTGACACGTTGCGGCCCCTGCTGGCCCAATGCGCCTTGGGCAATCGCCAAGCGTTTGAAACGCTCTATCGCAGTGTTTCGCCGCGTCTGCACGGGGTCGCCATGGTGTTTATGGGACGCCAGGACCTGGCTGAAGAGGTGCTGCAGGAAGCCTTCGTACGCATCTGGTACAACGCTTCGCGCTACGAAGCCCACCTGGCGGCGCCGATGACCTGGATGATCAACATCACCCGCAACCTGGCCATCGACCAACTGCGTAAACGCCGCGAACAGCCTTTGGCCGACGGTCAACAGGACGCCTTGCTCGACGAAGGCCCCAGCGCCTACGAACGGCTCGACAGCGAACGCGAAGCCCGCGCGCTCAACCGCTGCCTCGACACCCTCGACGGCATGCAGCGTCAATCGATCACTGTGGCTTACTTCCAGGGCCTGTCGTGTTCGGAGTTGGCCGAACACTTGGCCGCGCCGCTGGGCTCGGTCAAATCCTGGATTCGCCGCGGCATGGAGCGCCTGCGCAGGTGCCTTGAATCATGAACTACAAAACCACAGCCCTGCGCCGCGCCCTGGCAGCCGACTACGCCATCGGACTGATGCCCGCCACCGCCCGTCGGCGTTTTGATGCGCTGTTATTGGAAGACGCCGCGCTGCGCGTTGAACTGGGCCATTGGCAGGAAGCGCTTGCCAGCATGACCGGCGCATTGCCCGAGCGGCCGGTGCCCGAGCATGTGTGGGCGGGCATCAAGTCACGGATCGAGCCGCAGGTGCTGCACATGCCGGCCAAGAAACCGTTGTGGACGAACCTGCGACTGTGGGCGGCGGCGTTCGGGATTGTTATCGCAGTGCTGGTGGGCGTGTTGTACCAGCGCGACCTGGGTGTGGAGTACAACGCCACACTGGTCGCCGCCAACCAACAACCCGCGTTGCAGATCAAGGCCTTTGCCGACCACCTGCAAGTGGAACCCTTGTCACTGGCCGCCGTGACGTCGGCACAGGACCTGGAATTGTGGGCCATCAAGCCCGGAGGCAAACCGATCTCCCTGGGCCTGGTGCCCGCAGTGGGCAAAGGCCGAATCCAACTGAGCGAAGCGCAGCGAGCCTTGCTTACCGCACCGCTGACCTTGGCCGTGAGCCTGGAACCACACGGCGGCTCGCCCACCGGGCAACCCACCGGACCGGTGCTGTATCAGGGCCAATTGGCATCACTTTGACCTGCAAGGGGGGCCAGGAACCCATCGCGCAAACCAGAGTCCATGACAGCACTGAAAGCCCTGTCAGGAACAACGTTATGAGCGCGACACGCCCCACAATCATTGAGCCAAAGCCGCCTTTCTGGAGCCGTCCACGCCTGTTTATCGGCGTCTGCGTGGCCGTGATCGCCGGCCTCGGCGGCGCGTTCTACACTCAGGACAACGTCAAGTCCGCCGCCACCCTGATCACCACCACCCAACAGCCGGCGGCGCAGGTCATGGCTCACAAGGATTACCTGGAAGTGCAACCCATCGCCATCACCGCACCCGCGCCGGACCAGAGCCTGGAACTGTGGGCGATACCCGACGGCGGCAAGCCCGTGTCACTTGGACTGATACCGGAGGATGGCGAAGGCATCATCGGCTTGAACCCGAGGCAGCAGGCCTCGATCAGCAAACCGGTGGAGTTGATGGTGAGTGCGGAGAGCAAAGGCGGCTCAGTGAGCAAGCAACCGACGGGGCCGACCGTCTATCAGGGGGCTTTGGCAACGCGCTGAGCCCATTGCCGCAAGGGTGCTCTGAGCACCCCGTTTTTTATCAAAATTGAATCTAAGCCACTGTCATTTCTCACAGTAGATGCTTGATGAAAACTCCCTCAGCATTCAAGTCCAATGCACAAGGGAGTCTCTCTCATGAACCTCAACCGTGTTGTTTGCCTATTGGCAATGCTCACTGTGACCGGTCACGTCTTTGCACAAACTTCTTCCTGCCCCAAGCCTGCCGACATCAAGCAATACCGGATGGACAAAGGCGGCTACCACTATGTGGCTGATGGTCCTTTGGATCAGAAATGGGCCGGCGAGAACGAGACCGCTAAAGAACTGCGCATGGCAAGCCTGGAATTCACGGCGGCAAACTACAAGCCCATAAACGACGAGAGAAACAGCATGCCTGCGGTCATCTGTGATTACTCCGGGGCCGGCGATGACGCCGTGAGACTGGTACTAAAACCTGTGCATCAGTTCTCACATGCGCCCAATACGTTCTGGGAAGCCAACTACTGCAAGGCTAATGACAACTTGAAATGCATGTTCAACCATCAATGAACGTTGCGCTGCGTAGGGCTGATTTGTAGTCATCAGCCCTAACTTATGTAGTCCGTTTCCGAAACGCTACCAACCTCCCTGTACACGCCTTACATCCCTTAAGGTGCCTTCTTATGGTCCTGCGCCTCAGTCTTGGAGGTGTACGCGATGCAGGGACCTTACGCATTTATCAATGAACGGCCGCAGCCTTATCCGTTGCTCAATGTTTAAGGAGGCAAGTTGGTAGCTGGCGTTGGTGGCTCATACTTGGGAGCAAGACTTGGAGCCTCGATTGGCATCGGCGCCTGCATGTTAGTTTTTGGAATACCCACGGCTGGCGCCGGAGCCTTGGCATGTGCCATCGTCGGCGGTGCCGCAGGCGGCCTAGGGGGAGCCGCGCTGGGAACCGGACTTGCGCAAAGCACAGGCGATTTTATCTATAAGACTGCGAGGGATTAAATGGTCTGGTTCTACCTCGGTATGGGTTCAGTCATCCTGATGCTATTGAGCTTTCCGCTGATCTTTTGTGCCATGTATAAAAAGCTGGATGCTGCAGAAGGCTATGTGCAATACAGCACCTATCTAGTCGTGCAAAAACATATCTTCCGTAATTCACACTTTGAAGGACGCCCCCAGCGCGTATTCGCCATGGCGACGATTATTCTTATTCCAAAAATACTTCAATGGAAACATCTGGTGCTTGTTGAGGACGTTGAAAGAATACCAAGACACCTTAGGTATTGGATGGTGATACCGACACTCACTGCCTGCCTATCCTTTGCAGGCATGTTTATCAGTTGGTTTTTTATATAAGACTTATCTGCGATAAAAAAGGGCGACTCTAAGTCGCCCTTATCTATCAACTACGCCGCACTAAACAACTTATGCGGATCAATCACAAACTTCTTCGGCACAACCGCATCAAACTCGCCGTAAACACGCGGCGCGTCATCCAGGCTGATCACCTGCAGCAATTGGAGGTTGTACTTCCCCCGAACTTGCTGCTTCGGGGGTGCGCAGTAGCCTCGCGCCGGCCCCCAACAATCCTCTTTTCACCATAGCGGGGCAAGCCCGCTCACCACAAAAGGTAGGTGCAAGCCTGATCTTTCGTAGTCCGTTTCCGAAACGCCACCAGCGCCCCGGCCAGCGTCTTACACCCGCCTTGGCGTCTTCATATAGTCGTGCGCCACAGTCCTGGAGGTGCACGCGATGCAGGGAGCCTATGCATTTATCAATGAACGGCCGAAGCCTTATCCGTTGCTCAAACTGAGCCTTTCTCTCACCCCAAATACCCAAACCAAGTTCGACATCCTCAACCAACACATTCGCAACGCCGTAGTACTGCCTGGGCAACTGGTCATTATCGGGGACAGCCGGACCGCTTCTTGTACCGCTGAAGAAGCTCGCTTGATGCAATCAGCCGCTAACGTCAAGCATGCGCTGTTGGCACACTCCGCCGCTGATCAATTTATGATCAAAAACTACGATCAATTGCAGACCATCATGTCCCATGCGTCTTTGGGCATCGGCAGTGTGAGCGGTGCTTGGAGCAAGCACCTGACGCAGATAGAGCAGACGCTCAAGGAAATCGATGAATTGCATAAGCAGTACCTGAGGAACGGTACCGTGAGTGCGAGAAATGAATTTCTGGTTAAGCGTAGGGCGTTGTTTGCGAGGCTGGATGGTCAACTGTCAGGGTTGGCACGGTTGGGGACGGGCCTGAAAAACGAAGGTTCGATTAAAAAGATGCTGGGGATTTCCACTAAGAGTTATTGGCATCATGGGGAGATTCAGGGGTATGAAGCGACGGTAAAACGTATAGCCAAGGCGTCGCAGATATTGAAGAAGGGCACTTACATTGGTCTTGCGCTGGATGTTGGGTCGACAGCATTGGAGATAGCAGAGGCGTGTTCCACCGGGCGTGAGCAAGAATGTACACAAGCGAAATATGTTGAAGGATCCAAGTTAGCGCTTGGGCTCGGAGGAGCATCCTACGGCGCATCTGCAGGCTTCTATATCGGCATGGGCGCCTGCATGATTATTTTTGGCATACCTACAGCGGGCACAGGAGCCTTGGCATGTGCGGTCATCGGCACTGCAGCAGGCGGCTTCGTTGGAAGCAAGGTTGGAAGTAAGTTAGGAGAGCACACGGGTGCACTCCTCTACAGGGCGATGGAAAATTAAATGATTCTGGAATATATCGGCATGTGCGCGGGGGGCATCATGCTACTCAGTATCCCGCTGACCTTTTACGTCATGTTTGAGAAGCTCGATGCAGCAGAACGCTATCTGCAATACAGCTCCTTTATTGCTGGGTTCAGACATACCTGCCGCTTTCTTCCTTTTGAAGGAAGACAGTCACGCCTATTCGCCATGGCCACCGTCATTCTTATCCCGACAGTCATTGAATGGAGGGGAATGGTACTTGTCGAGGACGTTGAAAAAATCCCCAAAAACCTCAAGTACTGGATGGTCATACCCTCACTCATAGCACTTACATCATTCACAACCATGGTAATAAGTGGATATTTTGCTTATTACTGACACGCCAAAAAAACAAGGGCACCCTTGGCGCCCTTATATTTACTCCAAGTCTTACGCCGCACTAAACAACTTATGCGGATCAATCACAAACTTTTTCGGCACAACCGCATCAAAACCGCCGTAAACACGCGGCGCGTCATCCAGGCTGATTACCTGCAGCAATTGGAGGTTGTACTTCCCCCGAACTTGCTGCTTCGGGGGGCGCAGTAGCCTCGCGCCCGCCCCCAACAATCCTCCTTTCACCATAAGGGTTTGGTGCCGCTTCGCAGCCCAGCGCGGGGCAAGCCCGCTCACCACAAAAGGTAGGTGTAAGCCTGATCTTTCGTAGTTCGTTTCCGAAACTCTACCAGCGCCTCGGCCAACGTCTTACACCCGCCTTGGCGTCTTCATATAGTCGTGCGCCTCAGTCTTGGAGGTGTACGCGATGCAGGGACCTTACGCATTTATCAATGAGCGGCCACAGCCTTATCCGTTGCTCAAACTGAGCCACAAAACTTGGGGAGGCTAAATGGATCCGACATTTATCGGTATGTTGTCAGGAGCCATCATGCTACTCAGCCTCCCACTCAACTTTTATGTCATGTTCGATAAGCTCGACGCAGCGGAACATTATCTGCAACGCAGCACATACATCGTGGGGACGCAACATACTCTGCGCCGTTTGCACTTTGAGGGGAGACACGTACGCCTATATGTCGTGGCCACGGTTATTCTTCTGCCAAAATTATTTCAATGGAGAAACCTGATAGTCACGGAGGATATTGAAAAGATCCCAAGACGCCTCAGATGCTGGATGGTTATACCCTCACTCATTACCCATCTATCAGCCCTGACGATGTTTATCAGTTGGCTGTTAATAAAAGCTTGATCTCCACAAAAAAAGGGCGACTCTAAGTCGCCCTTATCTATCAACTACGCCGCACTAAACAACTTATGCGGATCAATCACAAACTTCTTCGGCACGCCCGCATCGAACTCGCCATACCCACGTGGTGCGTCATCCAGGCTGATCACCTGCACACCGACGATTTCAGCAATGTTGATACGGTCCCACATGATCGCCTGCATCAGTTGGCGGTTGTACTTCATTACTGGCGTTTGCCCAGTGTGGAAGCTGTGGGATTTGGCCCAGCCCAGGCCGAAGCGGATGCTCAGGCTGCCCATTTTCGCGGCGGCATCCACAGCACCTGGATCTTCGGTGACGTACAGGCCGGGGATACCGATCTTGCCCGCCACACGCACCACGCCCATCAGTGAGTTGAGCACCGTGGCCGGGGCTTCGGCCTTGACGCCGTCGTGACCGTGACCGCGTGCTTCAAAGCCTACGCAGTCAACCGCGCAGTCCACTTCGGGCTCGCCGAGGAGCGCGGCGATTTGTTCGTGCAATGGGGTGTCGGTGGAGAGGTCGACGATTTCAAAACCCTGGGCCTTGGCGTGGGCCAGGCGGATGGAGTTGACGTCGCCGATGATCACCACCGCCGCGCCCAGCAGGCGTGCAGACGCAGCAGCTGCCAGGCCGACGGGACCGGCGCCGGCGATGTAGACGGTGCTGCCAGGGCCAACGCCAGCAGTCACCGCGCCGTGGTAGCCGGTGGGGAGAATGTCGGAGAGGCAGGTCAGGTCACGGATTTTCTCCATGGCCTTGTCACGGTCGGGCAGTTTCAGCAGGTTGAAGTCGGCGTATGGCACCAGCACGTACTCGGCCTGGCCACCGGTCCAGTCACCCATATCGACGTAGCCATAAGCACCACCGGCACGGGCCGGGTTGACGGTCAGGCACACGCCGGTGTGCTGTTCTTTGCAGGAGCGGCAGCGGCCGCAGGCGACGTTGAAGGGGACGGAAACCAGGTCACCGATCTTCAGGTTTTCGACGTCGCTGCCCTTCTCGATCACTTCACCGGTGATCTCGTGACCGAGCACCAGGCCGGTCTGGGCGGTGGTGCGGCCGCGCACCATGTGTTGGTCGGAGCCGCAGATGTTGGTGGAGACCACGCGCAGGATGACGCCGTGTTCAATCTTCCTGCCACGGGGGTCCTGCATTTTGGGATAGTCGATTTTCTGTACTTCGACCTTGCCGTTGCCGAGATACACGACACCACGATTACCAGACATGCTTTCACCTCGCTGTTGTTTTTATGGAACTGCGTTGCCCGTTGGGTGGGCAGCGCGTTTAAGTGCTCGGGTACAGATGCTGTTATTGCGTTGTTTGTGAGGGCCTCAACGGGGGCAAGCCCCCTCCCACAGTTGACCGAGTTCTACCTTTGGAATGCGGTCGAATGTGGGAGGGGGCTTGCTCCCGATGGCGGCAGTCAGAGCACCACCGTCCGATTGGCATTCAAGAACACCCGCCGCTCAATGTGATACCCCACCGCCCGCGCCAATGTCAGCCCTTCGATGTCCCGCCCCTTGGCAATCAAATCCTCTGGATAGTGGCTGTGATCCACCACCTCCACGCCTTGGGCGATGATCGGACCTTCGTCCAGATCGTTGTTGATGTAATGCGCCGTAGCGCCGACGAGTTTCACGCCCTTGTTGTACGCCTGGTGATAAGGCTTGGCGCCCTTGAACCCCGGCAGCAACGAGTGGTGAATATTGATGGCCTTGCCGTCCAGCTTGCGGCACAGCTCCGGCGACAGCACTTGCATGTAGCGCGCAAGGATAACCAGTTCGGCGCCCGTCTCTTCAATCACCTGCCACACCTGACGCTCCTGGGACGGTTTGTCGTTGGGGTCGAGGGGGAAATGGTAGTAGGGAATTTGATGCCAGTCGGCCAAAGGTTTGAGATCGGGATGGTTGGACACCACTGCGACCACATCCATAGACAGCTGACCGATACGCTGGCGGTACAGCAGGTCGTTAAGGCAGTGATCGGCCTTGGAGACCATGATCACCACTTTTGGCCGGTAGTTCGGCGCCGTCAGCTCGAAGATCATGCCAAAGGCTTCACCGCGCGTGGCCAGGCCATCGCGGAAAGCCTGCTCGTCGAAGCCGTCCGGCTGGCGGAATTCGACGCGAATAAAAAACCGACCCGAGAGACGGTCATCGAACGAATGGTGCTCGGTGACGTAGCAGCCCTGTTCGAACAGATAGCGGGTGACCGCGTCCACCGTGCCGAGCACGCTGGGGCAGTCGGCGGTCAAAATCCATGTATCGGGTGCGCGGCTCATACTGGAATCCTCAGGCCCTTGTGGCGAGGGGGCTTGTCCCCGTTGAGCTGCGAAGCAGCTCCAAAACCCGCCACTCGGTTATTGCAGAAAAAATGAGCTGACCTTAGTGGGACAGTGGGACCGCTGCGCGCTCCAACGGGGGGCAATCCCCCTCGCCACAAAAGCGCCCACTCGATCAGGCTTGAACGCTCAGGCCGAATTCGGCCGAGGCGTCTTGCAGCCACAACCACCAGTAATCCGAGAAGCTGCGACGAATCACCAGTTCCCAGGTGTCTTCAGCCGTGTGGCGGATCACCAATTGCGACTTGGCGAACACCGTGCCCACTGCCTTGCCCACCGGGAAGTTGTTGGGGTGCACGTCGTAGCTGGTGGATTTCATCAGCACATCACGCACGTTCGGGCCGCTCAGTTCAAGGATCTGCTGACCGCCGCTGACGTTGACGACCTGGATATGCAAATCACCCAGAGCGGCGCGCAGGTTTTGTTCGGCGGCGAATTCCTCACCGCTTGGCACGATCAGCAACCACTCATCCGGGCCGAGCCATTGCAGGCTGGTTTCGCCTTTGACGATGACCTGCAGGGCGCCGGGCAGTTCGATGCCCAGGGCCTTGTGCACGCCGGCGGCGAAGGCTGCGTCATGGCCGTCACCACGAAGGGTCAGGTGGCCGAGGAGTTTCTTTTCACGCACGGTCACGCCGGCGTTCTTGCGGCCCTTACCGACCAGGCTGGCGAGGTCGGCATGGTGCAGCGACGACTCGGCCTTGGCGCCGGAGGTGGGGCGTTGTTGGTAAACATTGGCTGCTGTCATAAAGCACCTATCTGAATTCTGGGGTGACTGTTCTGGCCTCATCGGGGGCAAGCCCCCTCCCACATTTGAAAGTATTCACCCATCAAAATGTGGGAGGAGGCTTGCTCCCGATGGCCGCGCCGCGGTCTATCAGATGTTCTGCCGATCACCCTTAGGATCAAAGAACACCGAAGACACAATCTCCGCCTCGATCACGCTGCCATCCGCCTGGGGTGAGAACACCCGCTCGCCGATGCGCTTCAAGCCGCCCTTCACCACGCCCATGGCAAACGAATAGCCCAGGGAGTTATGCGCATAACTTGAGGTGACGTGGCCGACCATCTTCATCGGGATCGACTGCTTCGGATCGAACACCAGTTGCGCGCCTTCCGGCAGCCACACAGTCGGGTCGATCGGCTTTAAGCCCACCAGTTGCTTACGCTCTTCGCGCACGCAGTCTTCACGGTTCATCCCACGCCAGCCGATCCACGAGAACGGTTTGGTGCGGCCAACGCACCAGCCCATGTTCAGGTCGTCCGGGGTCATCGAGCCGTCGGTGTCCTGGCCGACGATGATGAAGCCCTTCTCGGCCCGCAGTACGTGCATGGTTTCGGTGCCGTACGGGGTCAGGTTGTACTTCTTGCCGGCCGCGACGATCTGTTCCAGCACGCCCATGGCGTAGTCGGCCTGCACGTTGACTTCGTACGACAGCTCACCGGTAAACGAGATACGGAACACCCGCGCCGGCACACCGCCTACCAGGCCTTCTTTCCAGGTCATGAACGGGAAACCGTCCTTGTCCAGGTCGATGTCGGTGACTTCGGCCAGCAGCTTGCGGCTGTTAGGACCGGACAGGGTCATGGTCGCCCAATGGTCGGTGACCGAGGTGAAGTACACCTTGAGGTCCGGCCATTCGGTCTGTTGGTAGATTTCCAGCCACTGCAGCACACGGGCGGCGCCGCCGGTGGTGGTGGTCATCAGGAAGTGGTTGTCGGCGAGACAGGCGGTGACGCCGTCGTCGAAGACCATGCCGTCTTCCTTGCACATCAGGCCGTAACGCGCCTTGCCCACATCGAGCTTGGTCCAGGCGTTGCTGTAGATGCGGTTGAGGAACTCACGCGCATCCGGGCCCTGGATGTCGATCTTGCCGAGGGTGGACGCATCCAGCAGGCCGACGCTGTCGCGCACGGCCAGGCATTCGCGTTTCACGGCGGCGTGCAGGTCTTCACCGTTGCGCGGGAAGTACCACGGGCGTTTCCACTGACCAACGTCTTCAAACTCGGCGCCGTTTTTCACGTGCCAGGCTTGCAGCGCGGTGTAGCGCACGGGTTCGAAGATGTGCCCACAGTGCCGGCCCGCTACCGCGCCGAAGGTCACCGGCGTGTAGTTGGGGCGGAACATGGTGGTGCCCATCTGCGGAATGGTCACGTTCAGCGAGCGTGCGGCAATCGCCAGGCCGTTGACGTTGCCGAGCTTGCCCTGGTCGGTGCCGAAGCCCAACGCGGTGTAGCGCTTGACGTGTTCCACCGACTCGAAACCTTCGCGGGTGGCGAGTTCGATGGCGGCGGCGGTGACGTCGTTCTGCAGGTCGACAAATTGCTTCGGCGCCCGTGCGGTAGCTTTCTCGTGAGGCACTTGGAACAGCGCCAGGGTTGGCTCTTCCAGACGGCTCAAGGCTTTTGGCAGCGTACCTTCCACCGGGGCAAAACCGGCTTCGCTGGCCGCGCGTACGCCGCCTTCAAAACCATCCGCCAGGGAATCGCCAAGGCCGTAGACGCCATTGATGCCACCGACGCACACACGTTTCTGCGGTGCTTCGCCCGGTACAAAACCGAGGATGTCTTCGCGCCAGGTCGGCTTGCCACCCAGGTGCGAGGCCAAGTGGACCACCGGGCTGTAGCCGCCGGAGCTGGCCACCAGGTCGCAGTCCAGCCACTCGCCAGGGCTGGTGACTTTATGCGCCTTGACGTCGATCGCGGCGATACGCGCAGCGGTGACGCGCTTGGTGCCACGAGCCTCGATCACGGCGCTGCCGGTGAGGATACGAATACCTTTGGCGCGAGCTTCTTCAACCAGCGCGCCGCGTGGGTTGTGGCGCACATCAGCCACCGCCACCACTTGCAGACCGGCATCGAGCCAGTCCAGCGCAACGCGGTAAGCGTGGTCGTTGTTGGTCGACAGCACCAGCTTTTTACCCGGTGCTACGCCATAGCGACGCACGTAGGTGGAAACCGCACCCGCGAGCATATTGCCCGGCACGTCGTTGTTGCCGTACACCAGCGGACGCTCGCAAGCACCGGTCGCCAGGACCACACGCTTGGCACGCACGCGGTGGATGCGCTGGCGCACCACACCAATCGGCGCACGGTCACCCAAGTGATCGGTGAGGCGCTCGTGAATGGTCAGGAAGTTATGGTCGTGGTAGCCGTTGACAGTGGCGCGGGGCAGCAGCACCACGTCCGGCAGGGATTTCAGTTCAGCGATGACACTCGCGACCCATTCAGTGGCCGGCTTGCCGTCGAGGCTTTCGCGGGAATCAAGCAGCGAACCGCCGAACTCTTCCTGCTCATCGGCGATGATCACGCGGGCACCGCTGCGCGCAGCAGCCAGTGCAGCAGCGAGGCCGGCGGGGCCTGCGCCGACCACCAGCACGTCGCAGTGACGGTTGAAGTTGTCGTAGGTGTCCGGGTCGTTCTCGGTCGGCGAGCGACCCAGCCCTGCGGCCTTACGGATGTACTTCTCGTAGGTCATCCAGAACGATTGCGGGTACATGAAGGTTTTGTAGTAGAAACCCGGCGGCATCAGCTTGCCGCCGACCTTGCCGAGAATGCCCATCATGTCGTTGTTGACGCTCGGCCAGCCGTTGGTGCTGGTGGCGACCAGGCCTTGGTACAGCGCCTGTTGCGTGGCGCGCACGTTAGGGATTTGCGTGGCTTCGGTGGCGCCGATCTGCAGCACCGCGTTTGGCTCTTCAGCGCCGGCAGCAAAGATGCCCCGTGGACGCGAGTACTTGAAGCTGCGGCCAATGATGTCGACGCCGTTGGCCAGCAATGCAGCGGCCAGGGTATCGCCTTCAAAGCCTTTGTAGCTCTGGCCGTTGAAGCTGAAGGTCAGGACTTTATTCCGGTCGATCCGGCCACCGTTGGACAGGCGATTGATCTGGCTCATACCTTCTCTCCAGAGGCCTTGGCGGTGAATTGCGGCTTCTCACCGATCTTGTAGGTTTCAAGAATTTCGTAGGTCACGGTGTCGCGGGTCGCGTTGAAATATTGGCGGCAACCGGCGGCATGGATCCACAGTTCGTGATGCAGGCCGCGCGGGTTGTCGCGGAAGAACATGTAGTCGCCCCACTGCTCGTCGGTGCAGGCATTCGGGTCCAGCGGGCGCGGGATGTGCGCTTGGCCGGACGCGTGGAATTCCTCTTCGGAGCGCAGTTCGCCACAGTGAGGACAGAAGATATGCAACATAGGAAATTTCTCCTGTTAGTGGGCGACGGCCGCAGCGCCGTGTTCGTCGATCAACGCACCGTTGTGGAAACGGTCGATGGAGAAAGGTGCAGCCAATGGGTGCATTTCACCCTTGGCGAGACTCGCGGCAAACACGTTGCCTGAGCCCGGCGTAGCCTTGAAGCCACCGGTGCCCCAACCGCAGTTGAAGAACATGTTCGGCACTGGGGTCTTGGAGATGATCGGGCAGGCGTCCGGCGTGGTGTCAACGATGCCGCCCCACTGACGGTTCATGCGCACGCGCGACAGCACCGGGAACATCTCGACGATGGCCTGGATGGTGTGTTCGATCACCGGGTACGAGCCGCGCTGGCCGTAGCCGTTGTAGCCGTCGATACCGGCGCCGATCACCAGGTCGCCCTTGTCGGACTGGCTGATGTAACCGTGCACGGCGTTGGACATGATCACGCTGTCGATAATCGGCTTGATCGGCTCCGACACCAACGCTTGCAGCGGGTGGGATTCGATCGGCAGGCGGAAACCGGCGAGCGAAGCCATGTGGCCGGAGTTACCCGCCGTCACCACACCGACGCGCTTGGCGCCGATAAAGCCCTTGTTGGTTTCCACACCGATGCACACGCCGTTTTCCTTGCGGAAACCGATCACTTCGGTCTGCTGGATCAGGTCCACGCCGAGTGCGTCAGCGGCGCGGGCAAAGCCCCAGGCCACGGCATCGTGACGGGCCACGCCGCCGCGACGTTGCACGGTGGCGCCAAGCACCGGGTAGCGGGTGTTCTTGGAGCAATCCAGGTACGGAATCTCGTCGGCCACTTGCTTGGCATTGAGCAGTTCGCCGTCCACGCCGTTGAGGCGGTTGGCGCTCACACGGCGCTCGGAATCACGGATGTCCTGCAGGGTGTGGCACAGGTTGTAGACGCCACGCTGAGAGAACATCACGTTGTAGTTCAGGTCCTGGGACAGGCCTTCCCACAGTTTCATCGCGTGTTCGTACAGGTGCGCCGACTCATCCCACAGGTAGTTGGAACGCACGATGGTGGTGTTGCGCGCGGTGTTACCGCCGCCCAGCCAGCCTTTCTCGACCACGGCCACGTTGGTGATGCCGTGCTCTTTCGCCAGGTAGTAGGCGGTCGCCAGACCATGCCCGCCGCCGCCGACGATAACCACGTCGTAGACCTTTTTCGGGGTCGGCGTGCGCCACATCTTCTGCCAGTTTTCGTGGTGGCTGAGGGAGTGCTTGAAGAGGCCGAAGCCCGAGTAGCGTTGCATAGTCATTACTCCAAAACCGCGCTCAGCGATAAACCGGGAAATCAGCGCACAGGGCAGACACGTGCTTGGCCACGTTGGCCTCGACGTCGGCATCGCCGAGGTTGTCGAGGATGTCGCAGATCCAACCAGCCAACTCAACACACTGCGTCACTTTGAAACCGCGCGTGGTCACCGCCGGGGTGCCAATGCGCAGGCCCGAGGTCACGAACGGCGACTGCGGGTCATTCGGCACGGCGTTTTTGTTGACGGTGATGTGGGCGCGACCGAGGGCGGCATCCGCCTCTTTGCCGGTGAGGCCCTGACGGATCAGGCTGACCAGGAACAAGTGGTTATCGGTGCCGCCGGACACTACATCGTAGCCGCGTTTGATAAACACGCCGGCCATGGCCTGGGCGTTGTCGATCACCTGCTGCTGGTAGACCTTGAAGCCTGGCTCCTGGGCTTCCTTGAAGCACACGGCCTTGCCGGCGATCACATGCATCAGCGGGCCGCCCTGGGCGCCAGGGAACACGGCGGCGTTGAGTTTCTTTTCAATTTCTTCGTTGGCCTTGGCCAGGATCAAACCGCCACGTGGACCGCGCAGGGTTTTGTGGGTGGTGGTGGTGACCACGTCTGCGTAGGGCAGTGGGTTCGGGTACAGGCCGGCGGCGACCAGGCCGGCGACGTGGGCCATGTCGACGAACAGCAGCGCGCCGACTTTGTCAGCGATGGCGCGAAAACGTGGGAAATCCAGGGTCTTGGAGTAGGCAGAGAAACCGGCCACCACCATTTTCGGCTTGTGCTCGACGGCCAGGCGCTCGACTTCGTCGTAGTCGATCAAGCCGGTATCCGTGTTGATGCCGTACTGCACCGCGTTGTAGAGCTTGCCCGAGGACGACACTTTGGCGCCGTGGGTCAGGTGACCGCCGTGGGCCAGGCTCATGCCCAGGATGGTGTCGCCGGCATTGATCAACGCCAGGTACACAGCGCTGTTGGCAGACGAACCGGAGTGTGGCTGCACGTTGGCGTAATCGGCGCCGAACAGTTGCTTGGCGCGCTCGATGGCCAGGGCTTCAACCTTGTCCACGTGCTCGCAGCCGCCGTAGTAGCGCTTGCCTGGGTAGCCTTCGGCGTATTTGTTGGTGAGGCCGCTGCCTTGAGCTTCCATCACACGCTTGCTGGTGTAGTTCTCCGACGCGATCAGCTCGATATGATCTTCCTGACGCTGCTCTTCGGCATTCATGGCCGCCAGCAGTGCGTCGTCATATCCCTGGATCTGGTCTTGTTTGCTGAACATCGCGTCTCTCCCAGCCTTTCGTATTGTTGAGGCCCGTCGCAGGGCCCTTTGATGCGATGGTAGGGCTGGCGCAGACAGGCCAAATGCCTACGGACGCCACGCAAAGGTGCGTTTACGACATTGCCGGAACAACACAGAACAAATGTGGGAGGGGGCTTGCTCCCGATAGCGGAGTGTCAGCCACAGCATGTGCAAACTGATCCACCGCTATCGGGAGCAAGCCCCCTCCCACAATGGGTCAGGTGATGAACTTGCGAAGGAGTAGCAGCAGCAGGAAATGCGCGGGATAGAGCACATACGCCCAACGACGCATGGCCGGGGGCCCGGCGCTTTTGGCATGTCGCAATAAGACCAATCCGGCCAATGGCGCAATCAGGCATGCAGCCAACCCCAACAGCGCCACCGGCGTGCCGCTATTGAGTAGGATCTGCCACTGGTTGGCCGCGACGCAGACCAGGCCCGGCAACACACTGAAATACCAAGGCCGACTAAACACCAGCAGCATCGCCAATGGCAGCAATACACCAAAGAAATCGAACATTAAGTGGGATGAAAATACTGCCGCTATCGTGGCGGCGATCAACGCCAATCCTCGATCAATAAGCGCCTTCTGCTGCCATCCTCGGGCAACCAGCAAGCCCAAGGCCAAGGTCGGCAGCACATTCAACGTATCGGCATCGTCGATAAACATCCGGTACGGCACTTCGCTGATCACACTGAACAGCAGCAGCCAGCCCAGGTAACGCCAATGCCCAGTCACCGGTGCGTTTGCGACGCGGTGCAGGTTCGCCGCAATCGCCAGGCAAAACCACGGGAACGCCAGGCGCCCCGGTACGTAGAGGCCATCGAGGCTCAAGCCGACATAACGCAGGTGGTCGAGCACCATGCTCAGCAGCGCCAGCCACTTGAGCAAATCCAAAGCGCCATCACGGACACGTCCGACAGGTATCGTTTCAGTACCGTGCATAATTCCCCAGTGACTTTGCATTTACAGAGCGTGCGTACGCCCGACAATCTTGGTTAAAGTGCGCACCAACATCGACCACAGGAATGGGCCATGACCGACAAGAGCCAACAATTCGCCAGTGACAACTATTCGGGCATTTGCCCGGAAGCCTGGGCCGCCATGGAACAAGCCAACCAAGGCCATCAACGCGCCTATGGCGATGATGAATGGACCCACCGCGCCGCCGACGGTTTCCGCAACCTGTTCGAAACCGACTGCGAAGTGTTCTTCGCCTTCAACGGCACCGCCGCCAACTCACTGGCGCTGTCCTCCTTGTGCCAGAGCTACCATAGCGTGATTTGCTCGGAAACGGCCCACGTCGAAACCGACGAATGCGGCGCGCCAGAGTTTTTCTCCAACGGCTCCAAGCTGCTCGTAGCCCGCACCGAAAACGGCAAGCTGACCCCGGAATCGATCCGCGAGATCGCGCTCAAACGCCAAGACATCCATTACCCTAAACCGCGCGTAGTCACCCTGACCCAAGCCACTGAAGTCGGCAGCGTGTACACCCCGGAAGAAATCCGCGCCATCAGCGCCACTTGCAAAGAACTGGGCCTGAACCTGCACATGGACGGCGCGCGCTTTTCCAACGCCTGCGCCTTCCTCGGCTGCTCGCCAGCAGACCTGACCTGGAAAGCCGGTGTGGACGTACTGTGCTTTGGCGGCACCAAAAACGGCATGGCCGTGGGGGAAGCGATCCTGTTCTTCAACCACAAGCTGGCCGAAGACTTCGACTACCGCTGCAAACAGGCCGGCCAGCTCGCGTCGAAAATGCGCTTCCTGTCGGCGCCATGGGTGGGGCTGCTGGAAAACGACGCCTGGCTCAAACATGCACGCCACGCCAACCACTGCGCACAACTGCTTAGCAGCCTGGTGGCGGATATTCCGGGCGTGGAATTGATGTTCCCGGTACAGGCCAACGGCGTATTCCTGCAACTCTCGGAACCAGCCATTGCCGCGTTGACCGCCAAGGGCTGGCGCTTCTACACCTTCATCGGTAAAGGCGGCGCGCGATTCATGTGCGCGTGGGATACCGAGGAAGAACGCGTGCGCGAACTGGCCGCAGACATCCGCGAAGTTATGGGCGCCTGACAATGACTCACTGATGTACATAAAAAAATGTGGGAGGGGGCTTGCTCCCGATGGCGATGGGTCAGCTTGCACATGCAGTGACTGACACTCTGCTATCGGGAGCAAGCCCCCTCCCACATGTGGACTGTGTTGTGCCTGGAGGAAGAGCGTGCGCGAACTGGCCGCAGACATCCGCGAAGTCATGGGCGCCTGACAATGACTCACTGATGTACATAAAAAATGTGGGAGGGGGCTTGCTCCCGATGGCGGCGGGTCAGCTTGCACATGCAGTGGCTGACACTCTGCTATCGGGAGCAAGCCCCCTCCCACATTTGGACTGTGTTGTGCCTGCAGGAAGAGCGCGTGCGCGAACTGGCCGCAGACATCCGCGAAGTCATGGGCGCCTGACAATGACTCACTGATGTGCATAAAAAATGTGGGAGGGGGCTTGCTCCCGATGGCGGTGGGTCAGCTTGCACATGCAGTGGCTGACACTCTGCTATCGGGAGCAAGCCCCCTCCCACATTTGGACGGTGTTGTGCCTGGAGGAAGAGCGTGCGCGAACTGGCCGCAGACATCCGCGAAGTCATGGGCGCCTGACAATGACTCACTGATGTACATAAAAAAATGTGGGAGGGGGCTTGCTCCCGATGGCGGTGGGTCAGCTTGCACATGCAGTGGCTGACACTCTGCTATCGGGAGCAAGCCCCCTCCCACATTTGGACTGTGTTGTGCCTGGAGGAAGAGCGTGCGCGAACTGGCCGCAGACGTCCGCGAAGTCATGGGCGCCTGACAATCACTCACTGATGTGCATAAAAAATGTGGGAGGGGGCTTGCTCCCGATGGCGGTGGGTCAGCTTGCACATGCAGTGGCTGACACTCTGCTATCGGGAGCAAGCCCCCTCTCACATTTGGACTGTGTTGTGCCTGGAGGAAGAGCGCGTGCGAACTGGCCGCAGACATCCGCGAAGTTATGGGCGCCTGACAATGACTCACTGATGTACATAAAAAATGTGGGAGGGGGCTTGCTCCCGATGGCGGTGGGTCAGCTTGCACATGCAGTGGCTGACACTCTGCTATCGGGAGCAAGCCCCCTCCCACATCTGGACTGTGTTGTGCCTGGAGGAAGAGCGTGTGCGAACTGGCCGCAGACATCCGCGAAGTTATGGGCGCCTGACAATGACTCACTGATGTACATAAAAAAATGTGGGAGGGGGCTTGCTCCCGATGGCGATGGGTCAGCTTGCACATGCAGTGACTGACACTCTGCTATCGGGAGCAAGCCCCCTCCCACATGTGGACTGTGTTGTGCCTGGAGGAAGAGCGTGCGCGAACTGGCCGCAGACATCCGCGAAGTCATGGGCGCCTGACAATGACTCACTGATGTACATAAAAAATGTGGGAGGGGGCTTGCTCCCGATGGCGGTGGGTCGGCTTGCACATGCAGTGGCTGACACTCTGCTATCGGGAGCAAGCCCCCTCCCACATGTGGACTGTGTTGTGCCTGGAGGAAGAGCGCGTGCGCGAACTGGCCGCAGACGTCCGCGAAGTCATGGGCGCCTGACAATCACTCACTGATGTGCATAAAAAATGTGGGAGGGGGCTTGCTCCCGATGGCAGTGGGTCAGCTTGCACATGCAGTGGCTGACACTCTGCTATCGGGAGCAAGCCCCCTCCCACATTTGGACTGTGTTGTGCCTGCTTGAGCAATCAGAACTCGATACGCACATCCCCCTTCGGCACGCTGCAGCACGACAGGATGTAACCGTCGGCTTCGTCTTCCTCGGTGATCCCGCCGTTGTGGTCCATCTCGACCTCCCCGCCCAGCTTCATCACCTTGCACGTTCCGCAAATACCCATGCCGCAAGCTTTCGGGATCAACAGCCCAAGCTTGGCCGCCGCTGCGTGCACGGTTTCGCCCGGCGCCACGCGGATGCTCTTGCCTGACGAAATGAATTCCACCTGATGCAGGTCTGCCAAATCGATTTCCGGCGCGTCGGCCGCTTGTTCGGCTTGTTCCACCGCATCGGCACGAGCTTCCGGCGGCGTCGCACCGAAGGATTCCTCGTGATAGCGCGCCATGTCGAACCCGGCCACTTCCAGCAGGCGCTTGACCGCGTTCATGTACGGCGTCGGGCCGCAGCAGAACACTTCGCGCTCCAGGAAGTCGGGCACCATCAGTTCGAGCATCTTGTGGTTCAGGTAGCCCCGATAACCGGCCCAAGGCTCGCCCAGACCGTGCTTCTCACAAATCAGGTGCAGGCTGAAGTTATCGATCCGCGACGCCATGTGCTCCAGCTCGCGGTGGTAAATGATGTCTTTGGGCGAGCGGGCGCTGTGGATAAAGGTCATGTCGACATTGGCGTTGGTGTCGTAGAACCAACGCGCCATGGACATCACGGGAGTAATCCCCACCCCGCCGCTGAGGTACAAGACTTTGGGGCTTGGGAAGTCGATGGCGTTGAACAACCCCACCGGTCCGTGTACCGCCAGTTCCTGGCCTTCGTGCAGCGTGTCGTGCAGCCAGTTGGACACCTTGCCGCCCGGCACACGCTTGATGGTCACCGAGAAGCTGTAAGGCACCGAGGGCGAGCTCGAAATCGTGTACGAGCGCATGATCGGCTGGCCTTCGATTTCCAGCTCCAGGGTGACAAATTGCCCCGGCTTGAAAAAGAACAGGATCGGCTGGTCGGCCATGAAGCAAAAGGTGCGCACGTCCCAGGTTTCCTGGATGACTTTGACGCAACGGACGATGTGCCGACCATTGGCCCAGGTCTGGGTAGTTACTGGATTCAGGAAACTGTTGGACATGCTGATTCTCCACTGCCGATATTCGGCTTTATGGTGGCGATTCTGCGTAACGCGAGAACCACCCATTTACCTATCTGCGACATTCACATACTTATCGCGACCAGCCCCCAACGACAGGGGGTTGCGCGTCGGGATCAGATTGGGCCATGTCGCCCATGGATAAGGATCGTCGCAACGCCGGCCCCACACTCGCACCCAACAACTACGCTTTCTTTACGCCTTGCATAGCATCAACCGTAGCCACTATTCGCCGGCCACACAGAATGGCCATGAGGACACACACGATGGACGTCACCGCAACCTTAAGCTTGGGCGATCCGCTGGAACCCGCACGCAAGGCCACCGCGCAAATGCTGCAAGAGCGCGAGCGCACGTTTTCGCTGCCGCAGCCGTTCTACTCTGATGACCGGCTGTTTGATATCGACATGCAGGAGATTTTCCAGAAAGAGTGGTTGATCGCCGGCATGACCTGCGAAATTCCCGCCAAGGGTAACTACCTGACCCTGCAAATCGGCAAGAACCCGATCATCGTGATTCGTGGCGCCGAAGGCGTGGTGCATGCGTTCCACAACGTCTGCCGCCATCGCGGTTCGCGCCTGTGCACCAGTGACAAGGGCAAGGTCGCCAAACTCGTGTGTCACTACCACCAGTGGACTTACGAGCTGGACGGCCGCCTGCTGTTTGCCGGTACCGAAATGGGCGCCGACTTCGACATGAAGCAGTACGGTTTGAAGCCGGTGAACGTGAAGACCGCCGGTGGCTACATCTTCATCAGCCTGGCCGAGAACCCGCCGGCCATTGATGACTTCCTGTCGACCCTGAACCACTACATGGAACCGTACGACATGGAGAACACCAAGGTGGCGGTGCAAACCACCTTGATGGAAAAAGCCAACTGGAAGCTGGTGCTGGAAAACAACCGCGAGTGCTACCACTGCAACGCCTCGCACCCGGAACTGCTCAAGACCCTGCTGGAATGGGACGATGTCACCGACCCGCGCGCCGACCAGGCGTTCAAGGACCACGTGGCCGCCTCCGCAGCCGCTTGGGACGCGGAAAAAATTCCTTACGCCCACGCCAGCTTCGGCCTGCGCAACCGCATCGTGCGCATGCCGCTGCTCAAGGGCACTGTGTCGATGACGCTGGACGGCAAGCAAGGCTGCGCCAAGCTGATGGGCCGCATCAAAAACCCCGATCTGGGCTCGATGCGCATCCTGCACCTGCCGCATTCCTGGAACCACTGCATGGGCGATCACATCATCGTGTTCACCGTGTGGCCAATCAGCGCCCAGGAAACCATGGTCACCACCAAGTGGATCGTGCACAAGGACGCCGTCGAAGGCGTGGACTACGACGTGGAGCGCATGCGCCAAGTGTGGGACGCCACCAACGACCAGGACCGTCGCTTGGCCGAAGAGAACCAGCGCGGGATCAACTCCACCGCTTACCAGCCAGGGCCGTACTCCAAGACCTATGAGTTCGGCGTGGTGAACTTTGTGGACTGGTACAGCGAGCGCCTGCTGAGCAATCTGGGCGCTGCACCGGCGCCTTACCTCAAAGGCGTGGCTGCACACGAATAACCGATACCCGCAGCTCAACAAGGTGGGAGAGGGACAAGCCCCCTCCCGCACTTGAACCTCACACTGCTCAATATTTGATCAAATCTCTCGCAAGCCTCTGCCAGCGCGCCCTCCAGCCTTTACCCAACAACTTATCCACAAAGCCACCCACAGTAATTGTGGGCAACTGGCTTACTTGTCCAAAATTAACTGAAGAAAATCCGTGACTTATTCAACTCCACGGGTTTCGCCCTGCTTTGATCAATTTATGATCAATAGTCTGCAAGCCACGTAATACAAAGCCCACAGCGGTACGCAAACACCTTATCCACAGATCCGCCAACAGACTTTGGGTGCAACTCTGGCGACGCTGTGGAAAACCGCCTCAAACCTTCATAAACCGGGGCATCTACCGGTTTAGCGGAACAAAAAGGCCGAATTGATCAAAATACAACCAACTCACTGAGAGCCGCTGTTTATATGGCCTGTAGCTGATAGCGAACATCTTATCCACAGAACCGCCAACAGAGTTTGGGGGCAAGTCGAGAATGGGCAGCGTCCTTATCCACATCAAAACGCCTGTAAAAACCGCCACTTAGCCTGGTTGTTTTTCGTACAGCGCGCTGTAGGCCTTGATTTACAAGCTCTGTGGACAACCACAAACACCTTATCCACAGGCACGTGCACAGTGATTGTGGGTAACCACCGCTTATCGGCCAACTGTACAAAAAATACTCAGATTCAAAGTTCATCTACACTCACTTTTGCAGTTATATCCATTGGCCTGGGTTAATGCAGAAGTCCTTGGCGCGATAGAGGGAGATAGATCAGTGATAGGGCGGGGTCATTCCAGCCATCACTGCGCCAAAGGTTTTACGCTGATTGAATTACTACTGACGCTGGCCTTACTGGCCACGCTTTCGACAGTGGCTTATCCGCTGACGGCGTTGATGGGTAAACGCGACAGGGAACTTGACCTGCAACGCTCGTTGCGGGAAATACGCCGTGGGATCGACGCCTACAAAGAAGCCAGCGACGCCGGACGTATTGAAAAAAGTATCAGCTACAGCGGTTATCCACCCTCCCTCCAAGCATTAGTCGAGGGGGTCACGGACAAGACCGATCTCAAAGGCAAAAAACTCTTCTTCCTGCGCCGCATCCCCCGCGACCCCGTCTGCGAGTGTCCGGAACTGTTGCCCGCGCAAACCTGGCAACTGCGCAGTTACAAGAGCACCGCTGATAACCCACAAGAGGGGGAAGATGTATTCGACGTTTCGTCCCGCAGCACTCGGGAGAGTTTGAATGGAACGTCATACAGCCAGTGGTAATCGGGGTTTTACCCTGATCGAGTTGCTGGTGGTGATGGCTATCATCGCCACCCTCATGACCCTCGTGACGCCCCAGTATTTTCGCCAGCACGCCAAGGCCCAGGAAACCGTGCTGCGCCATAACCTGTCCTCCATCCGCCAGGCCCTGGACCAATACCGTGAAGACCACGGCAACAATCCCGAGTCCCTGCAAGCCCTGGTCGACCGGCGCTATTTGCGCGAAATCCCCATGGACCCGCTCACCGGCAAGCGCGACACCTGGCAACTGCAACCCTCCGACGAACAAGGCCTGGGCGACGTGCGCAGCGGTGCGCCCGGCAGCGCCCACGACGGGAGCGCCTATGCAGACTGGTAAACACAGCCAGGACGGCTCGGTGTTCATGGGCATGTTGGTGACAGTGGCCGTGGTGGCGGTGATGTTGATGGAAACAGGCACGCTGTGGTCCAGCGTGTTGCAGCGCGAGCGTGAGTTGGAACTGCTGGCGCGAGGCAATGAGATTCGGCGGGCGATCGGCCTGTACTACGCCGCCGGTAATACGTTCCCCAAGTCCCTCGAAGATTTGGTGCTGGACCGCCGCCAACCGACCATCAAGCGCTACCTGCGCCGGGTCTATGACGACCCGCTGACCGGCACCGCCGATTGGGGCGTGGTCCCGGGGCCGGGTGAAACGATCATGGGCGTGTTCAGCAACGCCAGCGGCACGCCGTTCAAGCAAAGCAACTTTGCGGTGATCAATCAGAGTTTTACAGGGCAAGGCAGTTATCAAGGGTGGGTGTTTCTGTACGGCCCTGGACAGAGTAACCCTCCAATCCCCAGCGCTCCCCGTGGAGACCAGCCCAACCAATGATGCCCTTGCACACACACTGATCGTTCCAGCCGTTCGGAACTTTTCTATCTGAATTGAGGCGGACTACAACATGAATAACCTACAGCGCTACACAAGGAACTTGATTAACTGGGTGCTCGCACTGGCAATTCTGATGCCGGCGCTAGCGATAGCCCATGGCGGCGTGGATACCCCCGTCGCACGACAGATCTACTGCAAGATGCTCCCGGACTTTTGGTCAGGTAGCCCCAGCGACGCTGGGTGCGCAGCCTTGGCCAGGAAAAGTGGACAGTACCCAGGCCAGCAATGGAATGAAGTCGCGCATTTGATCCGAGCCCCCGGTTATGAAGACCTGGAGACCGTCAAACGGGAGGTGCCCGACGGCACGCTCTGCTCGGCAGCCGACAGCAAAAAAGACGGTCTGAACCTGGTGTCGGATGATTGGCACCGCACCGACGTGACGCCTCAAAACGGCAAGATGGACGTGCGCATCATTGGCACGGCGCCCCACGTGCCCAGTTTTGCGCGGGTGTTCCTGACCAAACCAGGCTTTGACCCTACCCGCGCGCCCTTGACCTGGAATGACTTAACCCTTATCCACACCGAGCAATTCACGGTCGCGCAAACCAACTGGGGCAACAAGCCACCGGCTATTTCGGCTTCGGGCTACTTCAAGATGTCAGTTCCGGTTCCGGCACAGCAGTCCGGCAAGGCGACGCTCTTTGTGCAATGGCAGCGCATTGACCCGGCCGGGGAAGGGTTCTACAACTGCAGCGATATCAACCTCGTCGGCGCCGCCGTTCCAGAGCGCTGGTACGATCTTGGCCAATTCATCGACACCGTGATGAATGATCTCAAGCCCGGTGACGCCGTGCACTTCCGCATCCTCGACAACACCCCGCAAGCCAAGGAAGTCGTCGACATAACCCTGCCGATCACCCAGGCCAATTTGGACGCGAAAGTCTGGGGCCAGCAATTGGCCGGTCAGGTCAATTCGAGTATCGCCAAAATCGGGGAGAAAGACGGCGCCACCATTGTGTTCAACTCAGCCGACCCAAGGGCTAACTCGGTGTTCGTCCTGGCCGAGGGTTACTCCAAGGCGATGGCCATCATTCCGGGTGGGGAAACGCCTGTTAACCCAGCGCCACCGGTTGCCCGTATTACCGGCCCCACTTCGTTGAAGTCCGGACAGGCTTTTACCTTCAGTGGCACGGGCTCGACCGGCAGCAACGGGCAACTGCTCTACCAATGGGCGGTGCCTGGGATGACCGGGGCGCAGAACGCCGCCAACGTCAGCGGGACCGCCTACACCGTCACAGAAGCGACCCCGTTCAAGGCACGCCTGAATGTGCGCGACCAGCAAAACGGCAAGACCAGCCAGGCGGAGTTCGACTTCACGGTGACTCCAGACAGCGGCGGCGGAGAATATCCGGCCTACGTAGAGGGCACACCGTACAAAGCCGGAGACACCGTGAGCAACCGCGGCAAGAACTATCGCTGCAAACCGCATCCTTACACCGCCTGGTGTGCGGGCGCGGCATGGGCTTATGCACCGGGGACCGGCACTGCATGGGACCAGGCTTGGGATGAGATGAAATAAGCCGACGCGCATATTCATTAACTCGATAACCCCAAGAGCCAAACGTTATAGGGCGCCTCACGGCGCCTTATATCGACGAACGCTACAGTTGTAGAGGTGTAATTCGAATAGCGATGCAGTACTACCGGCGGTGCCCGCTCAAACGCGGGCCGGGAGATGGCTACACAACCGCCGTGCCTTGGCACTCCCACAGGGTATCTCCATGTACAGTCGCGCCTTTTTCCGCACCCGCTCCTGCGGTTTCACCTTGCTTGAGCTGCTGGTAGTCCTGCTGATCATCGCCCTGCTCGCCAGCTACGTCGGGCCGAAGATGTTTGATCGATTGGAACTGGCCAAGGTGCAAACAGCCCAGGGGCAGATGAAGTCCCTTGCCGATGCCTTGCATCAGTACCGCTTGGACAATGGCACCTACCCCGACGAAACACTCGGCCTGAATGCGCTCACGACGCGCCCCGCCAACGCGAACAATTGGCAAGGGCCGTACCTCAAGTCACTGCCGCCAGACCCATGGGGCAACCCTTACCTCTTCAAGAACCCCGGTACTGCGCCCAACGACGCAGAGATCATCTGCCTGGGCCGAGACGGCAAAGCCGGCGGTGAGAACACCTACGCCGACATCGTCTACGGGCTGTGACCCACCATGCGCCGCCTGCCGCTTGCCTTAACCCTGTTGTGCTGCATGGGCGTTGCCCAGGCCAACTGCTGGCAATTGGCGGCCAGCCGTTACCACGTTGACCCGCTTCTGCTGTACGCCATCGCCAAGGTCGAGTCCGGCCTCAACCCACACGCGCGTAACGTCAACAGTGACGGCAGCCAGGACATCGGCCTGATGCAAATCAACAGCCGTCACTTGCCTGCGCTCGCGCAATGGGGCATCACCGAACAACACCTGATTACCCAGCCCTGCACCAGCGTGATGGTCGGCGCGTGGATCCTCGCCGGGTTTATCCGCGAACAGGGCTATGGCTGGCAGGCAGTCGGCGCCTACAACGCCGGGGCCAAGTCGGATCGCCAGGCGCAGCGCTCGCGCTACGCCCGGGCGGTGTGGCGCTACTACGGTGAGTTACTGCAACAACGCCAACAACTGGCGAGGCAGGCACCATGATCGACGTCGACGCACGCATCATCCGCGACGGCCATTTGCAGTCCCTGCAACTGCACGCCGTGGACCTCTCCCAGGCGCGCCGGCAACTGCAGGCCGAGGGTGTGCAAGTCATCTCGCTCAAAGCCCGCCGCCAACTCAAACTGCCGAGTCGCCGCAGCACGTTCGCCCTTGGCCTGTTTATCCAGGAACTGGTGGTGCTGCTGGACGCCGGACTGGTGCTGGTGGAAGCGGTGGAAACCCTGCGCGACAAGGCGCCGCCGGGCGTCAACCGACAGGTCATGAGCGATCTGCTCGCCTCCATGTATGAAGGCAACTCACTGTCCAAGGCGATGCAGCTCAAGCCACAGACGTTTCCTTCGCTGTTGATCGCCACCGTGGCGTCCTCCGAGCACAGCGGCCAATTGGCCGTGGCCCTGCGCCGCTATCATCATTTCGAAGCGCATTTGGAAACCGTCAAAAAGCGCGTCAGCGGCGCCCTGATGTACCCCTTGGTGGTGCTCAGCGTGGGCGCGTTGATCCTGCTGTTTCTGCTGTTTTTCGTGATCCCGCGCTTCGCCTCGGTATTCGATGCGGTCACCGACCTGCCAGCCACCGCGCGCTTCATGGTGTGGTGGGGCGCGCTGGTGGACGCCCATAGCCTGGAGATGCTGGTCGGCTTGGTGCTGGTCATCGCCGCACTGGTGCTGATGTTTCGCAGCGCCGGGTTCAAGCGTCGCGCAGCGGGCCTGTTCTGGAAAATCCCCAGCCTGGGAGCCCAGCGCACGCTGTTTGTGCTCGCGCGGTTTTATCGCACCGCAGGCATGTTGCTGATGGGCGGAATGCCGGTGGTCACGGCGGTGGAATTGTCCGGCGCGCTACTGCCCGTGGAACGTCAAGGCGCCTTGCGCCAAGCCATGACCGATATCCAGGCCGGCCAACCCCTCTCTACCGCCCTCGCCCGCCATCAACTGACCACCGCCGTCGCCGAACGCCTATTGCGGGTGGGCGAGCAAAGCGGCGAATTGGCGGCCATGTGTGAGCGCATCGCGCAGTTTCACGATGAGGCACTGGAGCGCGCCATTGAGGTGTTCAGCAAGGTGTTCGAGCCACTGTTGATGCTGGTGGTGGGCGGGCTGATCGGCTTGATCGTGTTCATGCTGTACATGCCGATTTTCGAACTGGCGGGTTCCATTCAGGGGTAACGCGATGAGTGAGCAGACACTGCAATGGCAAGCGCTTGCGGCACAACGAGGCATCCCCTTGTCCGATTACCTGCGGGAGGTCCTGGAAAAAGCACCCGACCAATTAAGCACTATCGCCCAGCCCCTCGGCCTGCTTGCCATCGCCCCGCAAACCCTCAGTGAAAACTGGCGTTTTGATCTGCTGGCATTGCCCCAGGCACTGATCCATAACGCGCTGCCTGTGGATAACCACGGTGAGCCCTGCCTGGTACTGGGCGACCCGTTCACCCTGGCCAGCCGACACTGGTTGCAGTCCTCCAAAACCTTGCGCCAATTACCCCTCGCCATGAGCCTGCCCGGCGCGGTGAAAGCTCAATTGACCCTGGCCGAAGCCAGCCAACGGGTCATGCAACCCTTCGGCAGCGACGATGAAAGCGCCCGTGTCAGCCAGGCCGCCCAGGAAATTTCATTGAGCAGCATCGCCCGCGACGACAACCCAGTGGTGCGCCTGGTCAACTCCATGTTGTTCGATGCGCTGCAAAGCCGCGCCAGTGACATCCATGTGGAAACCACGCCCCAGGGCCTGGTGATCAAATACCGTATCGACGGCGTGTTGCAGCAGATGGGCCAGGCCAGCGGCCTGGACATGGCCGAGCAGGCACTGTCGCGGATCAAGGTGCTGTCGGAGCTGGATATCGGCGAGCGGCGGGTGCCCCAGGACGGACGCTTCAAGATGAAGATCCAGGGCCGCGAGGTGGATTTTCGTGTGTCGATCATGCCCAGCATCCACGGCGAAGATGCGGTGCTGCGGATTCTCGACAAGTCCCAGCGCGGCGAATCCCTGAGCTTGGAAACCCTTGGCCTGAGCGCCGACACCATCGCGCGCATCCGCGTATTGGCCAGCGAACCCTATGGCATGTTGCTGGTGACCGGCCCCACCGGCAGCGGCAAATCCACCACGCTGTACGCCGCCCTGTCGGAGACCAATACCGGCGAGAAAAAGATCATCACCATCGAAGACCCGGTGGAATACGAACTGCCCGGCGTGCTGCAAATTCCGGTCAACGACAAGAAGGGCCTGACCTTCGCCCGTGGCCTGCGCTCGATCCTGCGCCACGACCCGGACACGATTCTGGTGGGGGAAATCCGCGACGGCGAAACCGCCGGCATCGCGGTGCAGGCGGCGCTGACCGGGCACCTGGTGCTGTCGTCGGTGCACGCCAACAGCGCGTTCAGTGTGCTGGAGCGCTTTACCTATATGGACGTGGACCCGGCCAGTTTTGTCGAAGCCCTCAACGGCGTGGTCGCCCAGCGCCTGGTGCGGCGCATCTGCCCGGACTGCGGCGTCGACGCCGAGCCCGACCCCGATATTGTCCGCCTCGCCCAACTGCCTGACGCCCAACTCAGACAGGGCCACTACCGTGTGGGCACAGGCTGCGAGACCTGCCGCCACACCGGCTATCGCGGCCGGCTCGCCCTGGCTGAAGTGCTGACGCTGACCGACAGCATCAAGGAGGGCCTGCTCAACCGCAATTCGGCCTCCAGCCTGCGTGAACTGGCGCGTGAAGCCGGCCACGTATTTATCCGCGATATCGCCCTGGCCCATGCCGCCCAGGGCGATACCACGCTCAAGGAGATCCACCGTGTCATTTCCCTTTATTGAGCATGTGGTGTGGCTGCACAGCACCGGTGCCGAGTGGGCCGCGCGCCCGCGCTGGCGCGGTGCGCCGGTGTGGCGCGCGCAACATGAAGGCGTGCCCTTGGCCGCCTGCGCCGAGCTGTTGGAACAGGCGCCGCGCGGCCGCGTAGGGTTCCTGGACCGCGCCACGGTGCTGCTGGGATTTCCCCATGTGCATTACCTGATGCTGGGGTGGCAAACCGGGTTGTACAGCGCAGACGATTGGCAAGGATTCGCCGAGGCCACGTTCAGCCAACAAGCCGGCATCGACCCTGAGCAGTGGCAGATACACGTGGCGGACAGCGCCTTCGGCCATGAGCGCCTGGCGGTCGCGATGCATCGGGAGCTGCTGCACGACCTGCGTGAGCTATTCAAGCTGCGTCGCCTGCCGCTGGTGACGTGTATGCCATTGCTGACAGCGGTGGCGCAGCGGTATTGGCGGCACTTACCGGCCGACTGTGTGCTGGCGGTGCCCGAAACCGAAAGCCTCAGTTGCCTCTATCGACAACAGGGTGTGATCGATCAGGTCTGCGTCATACCCACCCCACGCGGCAGCACCTTGAGCGACAACCTGTTCACCGCCGACCTCCTGGTGGAGCGGCATGCCGCTGCCACCTTGGTAGTCACCAACACCCCGGCGGAAAACCGGTTGGGTCCGGTGCACCCCTGGCTGGAGGAGTCGTCTGCATGAAATCCAGGCTCGCGACTGTCTGGCAGCACCTGCGTACGCCTCAAGGGCCACACGTGGATTTCCTACGCGCCAGCGCCACCCGCCGGCCGTGGGTGACTGTCCTATGGCTGGGCGCGGCCGCCCTGCTGTTCAACACCTGGCAGCACTGGCAACGCATGGAGCAACAGCAACAAAAGACCGACGCATTGGAGCAGCACTTCATCCAGCTGACTCGCCGTCAGGAGCAGTTGATCCAGGCCGCCATTCGCCTGTCGCCCACGCAAAAACAGCAGTTGTCCACGTTCGCCCAACAAAAGGCCACCCCCTTCGCACTGATGGATGCCGTGGCCCAAGCCTGGTCCCGAGACATCGCCCTGACCCGCGTCGAGATCAACACACAGGCCCAACTGATTCATCTGGACCTGGAAGCCAAAGTGCTGGGCGACGCCTTTCGATTTGCCGAGCGACTCAAGGCGCAACCCGGTGTACAGGTGAACCTGCAACAAAGCGCCCGCAAGGCCAACGACCCGCAACACCCGGTGCAGGTCAAACTCACCGTTGGCGCGGGGTAGTGCCCATGCATACCCTTACTCGCCACCTGCCGCGCCTGCGCTGGCAACTGACCCAGTGGCAACAGCGCCTGGGATTTTGGGGCCTGCTGGCGGTGGGGGCCATGATGGCGGCGCTGGTGATCGAAGTGACGGTGATCTACCCGGCAGGCATCAGCGACAACCTGCGCCGCCAGGAACTGCAGGCCGGCATCGATGAACAGCCTCAGGATGTGCAAGTCACCGAACCGGCGGTGGTCGAGCGCTTACCCAGCGCGCAGGACTTTGCCCCCCGCCTGGAAACGCTGCTGGGTGTGCTCAGCCGCTACGGCTTTGCCATCGAACAGACCACGCTGGCCTACTCCGCGCCCGGCGACACAGGGCTGCAACGGCTGGACGTGGAGATCCCGCTCTCCGGCCCCTACGCCTTATTGCGCAATGCCCTGGTCGACCTCTCGAACGAGCCCGCCGTGCGCATCGAGCGCGTGACCCTGGAGCGCAAAGACATCAGCAGTGGCATGCTGGACATCAACCTCAAGGTCAGTGTGCTGGGGGTGGTGGAATGAAGCTGCCACTGTATTTGCGCGTGCTTCTGTTATTGACCCTGATCAGCTGTGGCTGGCTGTTCTGGCAGGACACGGTGGACAGCCCTGCCCCTGCATCGTCACCCGTGACGACCACGCCGCAGATCAACCCCACGACGCCAGCGTCACCCTCAGCGCCAACCTTGGCTGAGACGGTCGACCTGTTCCCCACCCAAACCTGGACACCTGCGCCGCCACCCATTCCAGTCGACACCGCACCGCCCAAACCACCTGCGCTGCCCTTCAGCGTGAGCGCGCAGTGGCGTTATGAGAACCAATCGAAAATCGTCGTGCTGCGCGGTAATGATCGCCAATACACGCTGTGCAACCGCTGCTCGGTGCCGGGGCGCATCGTGCCCGGCAAGATGCTCGACTCGCACTACCGACTGGACAAGCTGACCGATACGACCGTGGTGCTGACCTACATGCCGCTCAAGCATGTCAGCACCTTGCGGCTTGACACTCACTGACCAGGGCGGGACACGATCATGGCGTTACGTACATGGATTTACTTGAGCCTGACCCTGGCTCTGCTCAGCGCGTGCCAGACCCAACGCGCAATCAAAGAAAGCGATGAGTTGCGCCAAAAGGGCGACATCATCCGCTCGGTGGAAGTGCTGCAAGCCGAAGCCAAACAAGACCCGGACGACGTGCAACTGCGCACCGCCAATTTCAGCAAACTGGAGTTGCTGGTGGCCCAGTACAGCCGCGAGGCCAGTACCGCACTGATGCGTGGAGACGACGCGGCCGCCATCCGCGCCCTGGAAACCATCCTCAAATACGACCCCAGCAACCTCGGCGCACGCCAGGAAATCCAGAGCATCCAGGCGATGAAACAACTGCGCCCACAACTGGCGCAGGCCTACGAAATGAAACGCGCAAACCCAGTGGAGGCGCTCAACCTGGTGCGCCGGATCATCGCGCAAAAGCCCAACTACCGAGAGGCCCTGGACTTTCGCAATGCCCTGACACGCGAGCTGGTCAGCGCCGACTACCTCAGCGCCGACCTTTCCGAGGCCATGCGCAAACCCCTGAGCCTGGAGTTCAGCGCCCAGAGCCTGACCACGATTTTCGAGACCATCGCGCGACTCTCGGGGGTCAACTTCGTCATCGACAAAGACGTCAATCCCAGCGCCTCGGCAAGCATGACCGCCAGCCGAACCACCGCCGAAGATGCGCTGAACCTGCTGCTGACCACCCAAGGGCTGGACAAGAAAATCCTCAACGCCAACACCATCCTGGTTTACCCCCGCCGCCCGGACAAAGAACGTGAATACCGTGAGTTGGCCGTCCGCACCTTCTACCTCAGCCATGGCGACCCCAAGGTCATCGCCGCCGAGATCAAGCAGGTGCTCAAGCCCAAGGAGGTGTTGGTAGACGAGCGCCTGAATGCGGTGATTGTGCGCGATGGGCTGGACACCCTCAGCGCCGTGGAAAAACTGGTGGAAGCCATCGACATTGCCCAGTCGGAAGTGACCATCGATATCCAGGTGCTGGAGGTCAGCCTGACCGACGAATTGAACCTGGGCATCCAGTACCCGGAAGGTATCGGCTTGTCGGTAGGCAACCTGGCCAACGTGCCCGCCGGGCTCGCAGGTATCCCCATCAGCGCGTTGCGCGGGATCAACGGTGACAACATCCTGCTGGATTCGGGCAGCACATCGGCGCGTATCAATATGCTGCAGCGCAGCGGCAACACCGTGACCCTGGCCAACCCCAGGGTGCGGGTGCGCAATCGTGAAGAAGCCCAGGTGAATATCGGCGACAAGATCCCGGTGGTGACCACCACCACCGCCAATCAGATCACCACCTCATCGGTGTCTTATCAGGACGTGGGGCTGCAGATCTCCGTCAAGCCAAATATCAGCCTGAGCGATGAGGTGAACCTGGAGCTGAACGTGGAAATGAGCCACATCACCAAGCGCATTCCCGGCTCGGAAAACGTGCCAGCCACCTTCGAACTGGGCTCACGCTCCACCAAGACCCTGCTGACCGCGCGCAACAACGAAACCCAGATCGTCTCGGGGCTGATCCGCACCTCGGATATCGATGAAGGTTCGGGGCTGCCGTGGTTGAGCCAGATCCCGTGGATCGGCAAGAAGCTGTTCGGCACTAACCAGAACACTCAGCAGAAAACTGAGATCATCCTGCTGCTGACGCCGAGGATCGAACGCAACCTCGACCTGCCGATTTCCCAGATCAGCACCTTTCACAGCGGCACCGAAGCGCGCAGCTCAACCCAGGGCATGATCCTGCGCGACACCACCGACAAAATGATCCTCAAGCCGATGGGCGGCGACCCTACACAGGCCCTGCCACCGCCGATGCAACAGCCGGATGCCACCTGGCAGCCGCTGCCGCCACCGCTGCCGGAGCTGGTGCCGAAACCCGCGCCAGCCACCCCTTAACCTCAGAACCTGATGGAGATAAAAATGTGGGAGGGGGCTTGCCCCCGATGGCGGTGGATCAGTTCAGTACATCTGTGACTGACACAGCGCTATCGGGGGCAAGCCCCCTCCCACATTGGTCTTGCAGTGTTGGTGGGTTAGCGCACGACGCCTTCTTCTATGAGCAACTTGAGAATGGCTTGGGCGCCTTCCTCGGCGCTGACACCTTTGAGCACTTGCCCACCACCACCACTGGCCTTGGCCGTAGCGGCTTTCATGCGGTCGGCGCCGCTTTTGGCTTTGATCACCTTGAGGCGTGTGGGACGAGGCTTGGCCGGTTGCAGCACCGCGCCTGTAAATAACTCATCGGCTTCAACTTCAACCTCATGGGCTGCCAACTCACCGCGCTGTGCCGGGCCATAGGCGCTCTGCCGAGGCTTGGGCGCGGCGTTATCCACAGTCGCCAAAAACGGCAAGCGCACCTTCAAGCGCCGCCGCTGCCCACGCGGCAAGGCTTGCAGCACATGAGCAACGCCGCCTTCGATGGACTCCACCTGAGCCAACCCGACAACCAGCGGCCAGCCCAATTGCTCGGCCAGCAGAAACGGCAGCATGCCCGAGCCTTCACCGGTTTCGGCCTGGCTGCCGGTGAGTACCACCTGGGCGCCTGCCTCGCGCAGATAATCGCTGAGTACCGGCAAGGCATCGGCACCCTCCGGTTGTTCGAGTACATGCAGTTGCGGCAAGCCCATGCCCAAGTAGCTGCGCAAGGTGGGTTCGGCGATATTGCCCGCGTGCAGCACCTGCAACTTATCCCCAGCCATTTGCAGGCCGAGTTCAACGGCTCGCGCATCCTGCTCTGCCCGGCGCGGGCGCCCGGAAGTGGGGTGGGCGCCGATGGACACCAGGCTGATTACATTCGTGGTCATAGTCATGTCCTCAAGCCGCATCGCGCTTGGCGCCGTTGCGGTAGGCCTCGACCGCATCGATCAAGGCTTGCAGTATCACGGCGCTTTCGCCGATCACCGACAGGTCGGCACGCTTGATCATGTCGCAACCCGGATCGAGGTTGATCGCCACCACCTTGTCGCAGGCACCGATGCCTTGCAGGTGCTGGATTGCCCCGGAAATCCCCACGGCCACATACACCCGTGCGGTGACCCAGGTGCCGCTGGCGCCGACCTGGCGATCGCGGGCCATAAAGCCGTCGTCCACGGCTACACGCGACGCGCCTTCGGTGGCGCCCAGGGCAGCAGCGGTTTGGTGGAACAGGTTCCAATCCTTCACGCCGTTGCCGCCAGAGAAAATAAACTCGGCCTCGGCCATAGGGATCGCCGCCGGGTCCACCGCCACCGCGCCGAGGTCTTCGATGCGCGGAAGGCTGCGTGCCAGGGTTGTGGATAACTCCACGGGCAAGACTTCATGACGTGTGTCGCTGACCGGATCGGCACATTCGACGGCGGCGAGGATCAGGCGCGGCAGTGGCCGCGCCAGGTCTTCCTGGCCAGCGCCGGCGCGGCCGATGCACTCGTCGCCCTTGATCTGCCACACCCGCGTGGCCGGGCGCTCCTTGAGGCTCGCGGCAAACCGCCGACCCAGCTCACCACCGCCGCTGCGGCTGTCGGGCAGCAACCAATGGCGTGGGTTGAACTGGTTATCCACAGCCCGCAAACCCTGCACGCGTTGTTCTGGTGAATAACCGTCGAATTCGTGGCCGTCCAGCACCAGCAGACGGTCGACACCGGCCGTGGCGAACGCGTTTTCCTTATGCTCGCCAAACACCACCGCCAACACCGCACCGTCGCTGCCGGCAAGTTGCCGCGCCAGGCCTAGCAGGTCGCGGTCGTGGCTGCTCAAGCGGCCGCCGACCATGTCCGGCACCACGTTGATATAGAACGCCGGCGCAGGCACCTGATGCAGCGGCAACTGCACTTCAATCGCCGCCGTACGCTTGGTCACGCCACCCTGCTGGGCGCCGCTGCGGTCGATGCGCTTGATGCCGTTAGGGCCGATAAAACCGACGCCATGTACGTTTTTGCGGATAACGCCGTTCGGCCCCATCCAGCTGTGTTGTACCGGCTGCATCGCCGCATGCAACGGGTGCAGGCGGTTACGGGCGATCCATTCGGCCCGTGGGTCGCGGCGGATAATGTCGCTCATCAGTGCACCTCCGCAGGTTCACGTTTGATGGGAGCTTTGGCTGGCGACGCCTCGTCAAGCAACGCATCGGCCACCAGCTCGGCGATATCCTTGATCAACGGACGCGGCTCGACTACACCTTCAAGCATCGCAGTGCATTGTGGACAGCCCACCGCCACCAGCTCGGCGCCGGTTTCGCGGATGTCGTCCATGCGCATGTCGGGGATACGTTGCTTACCGGGGATGTCGGTGATCGGCGCGCCGCCGCCACCGCCGCAGCAACGTGAGCGGAAGCCCGAACGTTGCATCTCCTTGACCTCAATCCCCAGCGCCCGCAGCACTTCGCGCGGCGCCTCGTATTCGCCGTTATAGCGGCCCAGGTAACAAGGGTCGTGGTAGGTCACGCTGTTGCCTTTGTGCTGGCCCAGGTTCAGCGCGCCCTCGCCGATCAGCTCGGCCATGAAAGTGCTGTGGTGCTGTACGCGGTAGTTGCCGTTGAAGGCGCCGTACTCGTTTTTCAGCACATGGAAACTGTGCGGATCGCAGGTGACGATACGCTTGAAGCTGTACTTGGCCAGGGTCTGGATATTGCGCGTAGCCAGCAGTTGGAACGTCGCTTCATCGCCCAGGCGTCGCGCCACGTCGCCACTGTCGCGCTCTTCTAGGCCGAGCACGGCGAAATCGACTTTGGCTGCTTTGAGCACTTTGACGAAAGCGCGCAAGGTGCGTTGGTTGCGCATGTCGAAGGCGCCATCACCGACCCAGAACAGCACGTCAACGCTGCTTTTGTCGCTGAGCAACGGCAGGTTCAAATCCGCCGCCCAGTTCAGGCGACCGCCCGGTGCGAAACCGCCAGGGTTGTCGGTGGCGATCAGGTTTTCCAGGACTTCGGCGCCTTTGTTCGGCGTGGCGCCTTTTTCCAGGGTGAGGTGGCGGCGCATGTCGACGATGGCGTCCACGTGCTCGATCATCATCGGGCACTCTTCCACGCAGGCGCGGCAGGTGGTGCAGGACCATAGGGTCTCGGCGTCCACCAGGCCGTTGACGATCGGTTGATGCGGATTGCCGCTGTGTTCGCCAATGGCTTTGCCTGGGTATGGGCTGCCGGCGAATTTGGCATCGGTGCCGCCGGCCAGGCCGACCACCATGTCCTGAATCAGCTTTTTCGGGTTCAACGGCTGGCCGGCGGCAAAGGCCGGGCACGCCGCTTCGCACTTGCCGCACTGCACACAGGCGTCGAAGCCGAGCAGTTGGTTCCAGGTGAAATCCTTGGGTTTCTCCACGCCCAACGGCGCGGTTTTATCGCTGAGGTCCAGCGGCTTCAAACCGGTGGAACGACCACCGCCAAAACGTTCGGCGCGACGGTGCCAGGCCAGGTGCAGGGCACCGGCGAAGGCGTGTTTCATCGGGCCGCCCCAGGTCATGCCAAAGAACATTTCGGACACGCCCCACAGCACACCCACACTCAAGAGCGCAGCCAGCAACCAACCGCCGAAGTCCGCCGGCAGAATCCCGGCCACGGGCAAGGTCACCAGGAAGAAGCTCACCGAGAACGCCATCAGGCTTTTCGGCAGGCGCATCCATGGGCCTTTGGACAGGCGCGACGGCGGATTGCGCCGGCGCAGGTAAACGAAGGTGGCGCCGACAAACATCAACACCGAGGCCAGCAGCAAGGCGTAGCCGAGGATACGGTTTTGCAGGCCGAAGCCATGCACCAGAATCGCCAGCAGTGCCGACAGCACAAAGCCCAGGGCCGTGGCGACGTGGGTGTTGGCGATGTATTTGTCGCGGGCGACCACGTGGTGCAAGTCGACCATGTAGCGCTTGGGCATGGCCAGCAGGCCGCCCAGCAGGTCGACTTTGGACGCGCGGCCACGGCGCCACATGTTCACCCGGCGCAGGGCGCCGAGGACGGCAAGGCCCAAGGCGGCGAACAAGAGAATAGGCAGCAAGGTGTTCAACATGGTGAAGCTCCCACAGACCACACAAATCTAATGCGAAACTGACCCGAATGTGGGAGGGGGGCTTGCCCCCGATGGCGGACTGTCAGTTGGTACAGTTGTCGCTGACCCACCGCTATCGGGGGCAAGCCCCCTCCCACATTTTTGGCCCTGTGGTGTCAGAAATCCTTGCACAGGCGCAGGGCGTCATAGATGGCAGCGTGGGTATTTCGCTGTGCCACACAGTCACCGATGCGGAACAGCAAGTACCCCTCGCCCGCCTCGCTCAGGCACGGCTGCGGCTTGATCGCGAACAAGGCTTCAACGTCAATCTGACCCTTGTTGCGCGAACCTTCCTTGAGCCCGTAGTAGATGGCTTCATCCGGACGCACGCCGTTCTCGACCACCACCTGGTCCACTACCCGCTCTTCTTTGGCGCCGGTGTATTCGTTCTCCAGCACCGCCACCAGCTTGTCGCCTTCGCGGTAGACCTTTTCCAGCATCATGTCGCCGGTCATGATCACTTCTTTCGGGTACATGCTGCGGTAGTAGGTCGGGAACGACGTACCGCCAATCGCCACGCCCGGCTTGATGTCGTCGGTGACGATTTCCACCTGGCTGCCTTTGTCCGCGAGGAAGTCCGCAACCGACATGCCGGTGAATTCGCAGATGGTGTCGTAGACCAGCACGTTCTTGCCCGGCGCGACTTTGCCGTCGAGCACGTCCCAGCTGCTCACCACCAGGCCTTCGGCCGCGCCCCAGTGTTCGTTCTGCTCGATGTTCGGATGCCCGCCGACCGCCAGCACCACCACGTCTGGACGCAGGTCCAGGATGGTCTCGGCATCGGCCGCCACGCCCAGGCGCAGGTCGACTTTCAAGCGCGCCAGTTCCAGTTGGAACCAGCGCGTGATCCCCGCGATCTGGTCGCGTTGCGGAGCCTTGGAAGCAGTGGTGATTTGCCCGCCGATAAATTCTTTCTTCTCGAACAGGGTTACCTCGTGGCCACGTTCGGCTGCTACACGCGCAGCTTCCATCCCGGCTGGGCCGGCGCCGACTACGACGACCTTGCGTTTCGGTCCGGTGGATTTCTCGATGATGTGCGGCACGCCCATGTATTCACGGGACGTCGCGGCGTTCTGGATGCACAGCACATCCAGGCCCTGGTACTGGCGGTCGATGCAATAGTTGGCGCCGACGCACTGTTTGATCTGGTCGATCTGGCCCATCTTGATCTTGGCGATCAAGTGCGGGTCAGCGATGTGTGCACGGGTCATGCCGACCATGTCCACATAGCCGCCTTCAAGGATGCGCGTGGCCTGGTTCGGGTCCTTGATGTTCTGCGCGTGCAGCACTGGAACCTTGACCACTTCCTTGATACCGGCCGCCAGGTGCAGGAACGGCTCCGGCGGGTAGCTCATGTTCGGGATTACGTTGGCCAGGGTGTTGTGGGTGTCGCAACCCGAGCCGACGACGCCGATGAAATCGAGCATGCCGGTGTCGTCGTAATACTTGGCGATCTGCTTCATGTCCTCGTGGGACAGGCCGTCCGGGTGGAACTCGTCACCGCACAGGCGCATGCCCACGCAGAAGTCATCACCGACTTCCGCGCGCACGGCTTTCAACACTTCCAGGCCGAACTTCATGCGGCCTTCGAAGGTGCCGCCCCATTCGTCGGTACGCTTGTTGACCCGCGGGCTCCAGAACTGGTCGATCATGTGCTGGTGCACTGCCGACAGTTCCACACCGTCAAGGCCACCGGCCTTGGCACGCTTGGCGGCACTGGCGTAGTTGCCGATCACGCGCCAGATCTCTTCCGGCTCGATGGTCTTGCAGGTCGCGCGGTGCACCGGCTCACGTACACCGGACGGCGACATCAGGGTCGGCCAGTTAAAGCCGTCCCAACGCGAGCGACGGCCCATGTGGGTAATCTGGATCATGATTTTGGCGCCATGCTTGTGCATGGCGTCAGCCAGGTTCTGGAAGTGCGGGATGATGCGGTCGGTGGACAGGTTCACCGAACTCCACCATTCCTGGGGGCTGTCGATGGCGACCACCGAGGAACCGCCGCAGATCGCCAGGCCAATACCGCCCTTGGCTTTCTCTTCGTAGTACTTCACATAGCGATCGGTGGTCATGCCGCCGTCGGTGGCATACACCTCGGCGTGGGCGGTGCTGAGCACGCGGTTGCGGATGGTCAGTTTGCCGATCTGGATCGGCTGGAACATTGCTTCGAAAGCCATGGCACGGTCCTCGGCTTACAACGGCTTGACGGTGAACAAGCCGTCATCGTGGCCCTCTTCGGAGCCTCCGTAGACTTGTTCGGCCACAGTGCGGATCTTGCTGCCACGGGCCTCAAGAATCTGGTCCATCGCGCCGGCAAACCAGCCGGTGAACATGTAGTCCACTTTGCGCCCGACCTTGCCGTACACGTAGACAAATGCCGAATGTTCGAGCTTGACGCTGGCGGTGCCTTTATCCAGGTCGATGTCCTGGATTTTGAACAGGCCCCAGCCGCGTTGCGACAGGCGCTTCATGTAGTGTTCAAACACCGCGACGCCTTCCAGGCCGTGGCATTCAGCTTCTTTTTCACACCAGTGCCAAGCGGATTTGTAGCCTGCTTTGTAGAGGATTTCGGCGTAGGCGTCAGCGCCCAGGACTTCTTCGATGCCCATGTGGTTGTTGACGAAGAAATGGCGCGGCACGTACAGCATCGGCAGGGCGTCGGAGGTCCAGACACCGGTTTCGCTGTCGACTTCGATAGGCAATTGAGGGGCGATCTTGGCCATGGAAACTTAACTCCAGAAAATTCGTTTGGATGCCCTCGGCGCCGGATGGCCGAGGGTAAAGAAGTGTCAGCGGTGGCTTATTCGCCCCAGACGTCCTTGAGCACGTTGACCCAGTTCTCGCCCATGATCTTGCGCACCACGCGCTCGCTGTGGCCGCGCTTGAGCAGGGTTTCGGTGAGGTTGGGGAACTCGCCCACGGTGCGGATGCCCAGCGGGTTGATGATCTTGCCGAAGCTGGTCAGGCGGCGGGCGTAGCCCTTGTCATGGGTCAGCATTTCGAAGAAATCCTGGCCATGGCCCTGGGTGAAGTCGGTGCCGATGCCAATGGCGTCTTCGCCGACGATGTTCATGGTGTATTCGATGGCTTCGGCGTAGTCGTCGATGGTCGAATCGATGCCCTTGGCGAGGAACGGCGCGAACATGGTCACGCCGACAAAGCCGCCGTGGTCGGCGATGAACTTCAGCTCTGCATCGGACTTGTTGCGCGGGTGCTCTTTAAGACCGGAAGGCAAGCAGTGGGAGTAGCACACCGGCTTTTTCGATTCGAGGATGACTTCTTCGGAGGTTTTGGAGCCGACGTGGGACAGGTCGCACATGATGCCGACGCGGTTCATCTCGCCGACGATCTCGCGCCCGAAGCCCGACAGGCCGCCGTCACGCTCGTAGCAACCGGTGCCGACCAGGTTCTGGGTGTTGTAGCACATCTGCACCACACCAACGCCGAGCTGCTTGAAGATCTCGACGTAGCCGAGTTGGTCTTCAAACGCGTGGGCATTCTGGAAGCCGAAAATGATGCCGGTCTTGCCCAGTTCCTTGGCGCGACGGATGTCGGCGGTGGTTTTCACCGGGATCACCAGGTCACTGTTCTCGCGGATCAGGGTCTGGCTGGCGACGATGTTATTGATGGTGGCCTGAAACCCTTCCCACACCGACACGGTGCAGTTGGCGGCGGTGAGGCCACCTTTGCGCATGTCCTCGAACAGGTCGCGGTTCCACTTGGCAATAATCAGCCCGTCGATAACGATGCTGTCGGCGTGCAATTCGGCTGGGCTCATCAGGCGTCCCCTTATTGGCGATTCATGCGCCGAATCGTCTGCCGGCGCTTTGGGGCCAGCATATGCCCAGGGGCAACCTGAGCCGGGTGCAAAAACGACAGGGGAATTGCCGAAAGCGTCAATCCGCGACAAAGGCCTACATGACAGCTCTGACTGGCGACTGTTCTTTGTCTTACGCTTGAGCCAGAATTCCTGCATCACCTGATATGAGACGGCGCAATGAAATCGATTTTCCTGGCTTTGGCACTCATCGCAACCGGCGTCCACGCGGCTGAAGACACCGACAGCACGCCGTGCGATGGCATCGAAAACGACAAGCAAACCCTGGAATGCGCCACTTACAACAAAACCACCGCCGAACAATTGTTGAAAGACAACTATCAGGGCCTGCTGGAACGCATGGGTTCTACCTATGGCAGCGACAAGACCAAGCTCGCCGACATTACCGCTCGTCTGAAGGACGCCCAGCAGAAGTGGGAAAAACTACGTGACGCCGATTGCGCGGTGGACACCTTCCCGGCAGTGACCGGCACCAAAGCCTATGCGATTGCGCAAAATGACTGCCTGGCGCGGATGAGTGATGAGCGGTCGGAGTTTTTGGAGTCGATTGGGCAGGAATGAGTAGGTCTGAATCGTTAAAAACAATTGAAAAGGACGTCACATGTACTACCCACGCGAAGCGCAACGAGACTTCCTGTTCACGCGCGCCACGTTGCTGTTTTTCGCCATGCTGGCATTGGCGCTGATGCTGTTTTTGTCCAAAGACCGGGGCGCACCCTATGCGCTGATCAAAGCGGCGCCCGTAGAGACCATCGGGCAAATCATTCAACTTGAAAGCATCGGCCCACGGGACTCAAGCACCAATGTGTACTATGCGTTCGATCATGAAGGCCAGCGCGTAGAAGGCATGGTGAACAACAGCAGCTACGTCGAAGACCGTGGCTACAAGGTTGGCGGTCCGGTCGAGGTGGTGTATTCAAAATGGTTCCCGACGGTGCATAGCATCAAGGCGAACCTGAAATCGAGCTCACCTAACTTCTACATTATGAGCGTCAGCGCCGGCTTGATGATTGTGTGCCTTATCCTGATGTTCTGGACGATCCACCAGATTTATCAGCATAAAGAGGAAGACAGGCATTACTGATACCGGCTACCCAGTCCTCCTCTTCTCAATAGGCTATTGAATGACAATTTGCGGCATCGAAATCAAAGGCAGCGAAGCCATCATCGCTGTCGCCTCCCTGGACAACCAGGCGCTGAGCCACGTCGCCCTGGCTACCAAGAAAATCGCCCTTGAAGACGATGATGAAGCGGCCAACGTCAAAGCCTTTGCCGCCCAGGTGAAGGCCTTCGTGCAGGCCAACGCCGTCAATCGCATCGCGATCAAGAAACGCAGCAAAAAAGGCGAATTCGCCGGTGGCCCGACCACGTTCAAGATTGAAGGGGTGTTTCAACTGCTGGAGGGGGTTGAGGTGACGTTGCTGTCGCCGCAGACCATCAATGCGCAGAACAAGAAGCACACCTTTGAACTGCCGGCGACGTTGAACAAGTATCAGCATGAGGCCTTCAAGACCGCGTGCTCCGCCCTGCTGAAGAAATAAGCCACGCCGAAATCCACCGTGGGAGGGGGCTTGCTCCCGATGGTGGTGGATCAGCTTGCTCATGCACTGGCTGACATACCGCTATCGGGAGCAAGCCCCCTCCCACACTGGGTCTGGGGTGTCTTCAGTGGGGTGTATGGCGCTTGTGCCGCAGCCAGTCGCCGAACGTTTTGTCCTCCAGGGCATACCCACCCCGGCTCGACTTCCACACCAACTCCTTATCGCGTAACGCATCGATACAGGCCTGAATGGTCTGGGTGCCCGGCACCACGTCGCTGCCCATGTCCTCCAATGCCTTGCTGACCGCTATCAGTGTGCTGTCGGTAAACGGCGCAAAAGGTTCGTTGTTGTGTGAGCGCTCCACCATCACCTCCAACACCGCACGCTGCGGGATCGTCAGGGCGTTCCAAGCGCTTTCGAATTCGGTCCATACACCCGCGCGCAGCAGTTCGGCGCGACTGTGCAGCAGTTCGCCCAGATTGCTGGCCTCGCCCAACTCCAACGCCACTTCGCCGATGATCGTGCGCAGCATTTCGGGACGACGACCGACCAACTCGAAGGCTTCGTCGATATCCGCAGCACTGAATTGATTGTCTTGGGCCAAGTGCGCATTGAGGTGCACGGTGTAGGCCTGGGTGAACTCTTTGCCCAGCAACGGAAACGGCGTAATGCTGGAGCCGAAAAACGGTTGGCTTTTGCCCAGCACCAAATGGGCCAGTTTGTCGCGATTGGAGCCCGTGAACACGAGATGCAACCCGCTGCCCTCCTCGTCACGGCCCTGGTTGAGTTGGTCCCGGGCAGCTTTGAGCGCGAACATCGCGTTGATACCCGAATCGCTGGTCAATGCGTGCTGCGCTTCGTCTATCACCAGCACGACGGTTTTTTGCGCAACGCTGTGGAGCAACTCCAAGGCTTGGGTCAACGTGGCGCCGACCGGCAATTGCGGCTTGCTGAAATCCCAGGACAGGGTACGCAGAAAGCTGAGCTTCTCGATCCCGATATTCTTGGCCAGCTTACGAATGCCCTTTTCATAGGGAACCAGCGCAGCAGCTATGGCGCTGGCGATCAACTCGGCGGGGTCCTTTTCCTTGTCGGCCCACAAATCCACGTACACGGTCAGCCAGCCCCGAAGCTGACACTCCGGGATCAGGTCTTCGCGTAAAAAAGTACTCTTACCGGTGCGGCGCGGCGCTGCGAGAAACAGGCCGGAAGTGAAATCCTGAATACCGGCCCCCACAAGACCATCGGCAATGCTGCGCGCCAGGACTGGGCGGCGGAACACGAAACCGCTGTTCTTGGTCATGGTTTTATACTCAATTATGGAAATGACTATAAATTATAGCCACGAGTATAATTGACTATAATTGCCCGTCAAACCACCTCCCGTCGCCGATCCTCCCTCGGGCACTTCGCAAACCTAGCGCGATAGCTGCGCGTGAAATACGACGGCGACTCAAACCCACAGGCAATGCTGACTTCCAGCACGCTTAAATCGCTCTGGCGCAGCAGTTGCCGGGCCTTTTCCAGACGCAGGCCGAGGTAGAAGTTGCTGGGCGTGTCATTCAGATGCAGGCGAAACAGCCGCTCCAACTGGCGCCGAGTCACCTTGATCGCTTCGGCCAGGGCCAAGGTGCTCAAGGGCGGTTCGGTGTGTTGCTCCATTTCACCGATCACTTGCACCAATTTTTTGTTGTTGATGCCGTAGCGCGTGGCGATCTGCATGCGCTGGTGGTCTTTGCGCGGGCGGATACGGCCGAGTACAAACTGTTCGGAGACCTGGATCGCCAGCTCAGGGCCGTGGGCCTGGGCGATCAGGTCGAGCATCAAGTCGATGGACGCGGTGCCGCCGGCGCAGGTGATGCGGCGGCGGTCGATCTCGAACAGTTCCTGGGTGACGGTCAGGTTAGGATAGGACTCCTTGAACGCGTCGATGGCTTCCCAGTGCAGGGTCAGGCGATGGCCGTCAAGCAGGCCGGCTTCGGCGAGGACGCAGGCGCCGGTATCAATGGCGCCAAGGGTCACGCCGTCGTGGTCGAGGCGACGCAGCCAGTGTTCCAGGGCGGGGGTGGCGAACTGCAGCGGTTCAAAGCCGGCCACCACCAGCAAGGTCGCCCCTTTTTTCAGCGGTTCCAGCCCGGCGTCCGCGTTGACCGACATGCCATTGCTCGCCAACACCGCGCCGCCATCGGCACTCAGCACATGCCAGCGGTACAGCTCGCCACGAAAGCGGTTGGCCACCCGTAGCGGTTCCAGCGCGGAGATAAAACCAATGGCCGAAAACCCCGGCATCAGCAGAAAGTAGAAATCCTGGGACATGGTGGCGCTCTCGTCGGACGGGCAGCGTGGCACTGTGATACTCCCGTTCAGGGGCGGATTCAAGGGGGCAGGTCGCTGCAGTGCAAGAGGTGGTCGCCGCCGTGCGTTTTGCTGGCCCCTGGCTTGCGTAACTTGGCTGCACGGCGCACAAAGACGCCGGACCCCACAATAACGACCTGCCGAGGGATCCACCATGAATCGACTGATCAGCCGCTGCGTGCTTGCACTCAGCGCCAGCACCATTTTGAGCACCAATGTGATGGCAGCGGATGCCGCTTCATGCCAGAACGTGCGCATGGGCGTGGTGAACTGGACCGACGTCATCGCCACCAGCGCCATGACCCAAGTACTGCTCGACGGCCTCGGCTACAAGACCAAACAAACCAGCGCCTCCCAGCAAATCATCTTCGCCGGTATCCGCGACCAGCGCCTGGACTTGTTCCTGGGGTACTGGAACCCGCTGATGACCCAGACCATCACGCCATTTGTCGACGCCAAACAAGTCAAAGTCCTCGACAAACCAAGCCTGGAAGACGCCCGCGCCACCCTCGCCGTGCCGACTTACCTGGCGGACAAGGGCCTGAAAACCTTCGCCGATATCGCCAAATTCGAAAAAGAACTGGGTGGCAAGATCTACGGCATCGAGCCGGGCTCAGGGGCTAACACCCAGATCAAGGCGATGATCGCCAAGAATCAGTTCGGCCTGGGCAAATTCCAACTGGTGGAATCCAGCGAAGCCGGCATGCTCGCCGCCGTCGACCGCGCCGTTCGCCGCAAGGAAGCCGTGGTGTTTTTTGGCTGGGCGCCGCACCCGATGAACGTCAACGTGGCGATGACTTATCTCACCGGCAGCGACGACGCCCTGGGCCCGAACGAAGGCATGGCGACCGTCTGGACCGTCACTTCGCCGACCTACGCCGAGCAGTGCCCCAATGTGCACAAACTGCTGACCAACCTGACCTTCACCGCGGCCGACGAGAGCCGAATGATGCAGCCGTTGCTGGATCACAAGGACGCTATCGAGTCGGCCAAGCAGTGGCTCAAGGATCACCCTCAAGACCAGGCTCGCTGGCTGGAAGGCGTGACCACCTTCGATGGCAAACCGGCCGCCGCCAACCTGCAATTGACCGGCAAGTAACACCCTTTCAACCACTGCTTCGCAGCCAGACACGGCTGCGAACGGCATCACCACGCCTGTAAGGAACCGTCTCATGAATCACGACGTCATCATCACCTGCGCACTCACCGGTGCTGGCGACACGACCGCCAGAAGCCCACACGTGCCGGTCACCCCCAAACAAATCGCAGCCGCAGCGGTTGAAGCCGCCAAGGCCGGCGCCACCGTGGTGCACTGCCATGTGCGTGACCCCGAAACCGGCAAGTTCAGCCGCGACGTGGCGCTGTATCGCGAAGTGATGGAGCGCATCCGCGAGGCGGACATCGACATCATCGTCAACCTCACCGCCGGCATGGGCGGCGACCTGGAGATTGGCGGCGGCGAGAACCCGATGGAGTTCGGCCCCAATACCGACCTGGTCGGCCCGCTGACGCGCCTGGCCCATGTGGAAGAACTGCTGCCGGAAATCTGCACCCTGGACTGCGGCACCCTGAATTTTGGCGACGGCGACACGATTTACGTCTCCACCCCGGCGCAGCTGCGGGCGGGCGCCAAACGTATTCAAGAGCTGGGCGTTAAGCCTGAGCTGGAAATTTTCGACACCGGCCACCTGTGGTTCGCCAAGCAGATGATCAAGGAAGGCCTGCTCGACAACCCGCTGTTCCAACTGTGCCTGGGCATCCCATGGGGCGCGCCGGCCGACACCACCACCATGAAAGCCATGGTCGACAACCTGCCCGCCGACGCAGTGTGGGCGGGCTTCGGCATCGGCCGCATGCAAATGCCGATGGCGGCGCAAGCGGTGCTGCTGGGCGGCAATGTGCGGGTAGGCCTGGAAGACAATCTGTGGCTGGACAAGGGCGTGCTGGCGACCAATGGGCAGTTGGTGGAACGGGCCAGTGAGATCCTCAGCCGCTTGGGCGCGCGAGTCATGACCCCCGCAGAGGGCCGGGCAAAGATGGGCCTCACCAAACGCCGCTGATCAACATGTGGGAGGGGGCTTGCCCCCGATGGCGGAGGATCAGCACCAGCTGTATCGACTGACACACCGCTATCGGGGGCAAGCCCCTCCCACAGGGGATTACCAACCTCTTTAGGAATGTGCCATGAGCTTTATCACCGAAATCAAAACCTTCGCCGCGCTCGGCAGCGGTGTCATCGGCAGTGGCTGGGTATCCCGCGCCCTCGCCCACGGCCTTGATGTAATCGCCTGGGACCCGGCCCCCGGCGCCGAAGCCGCCCTGCGCAAACGCGTTGCCAACGCATGGGGAGCGCTTGAGAAAAAAGGCCTCGCACCCGGCGCATCCCAAGACCGCCTGCGCTTTGTCGCCACCATTGAAGAGTGCGTAAAAGACGCTGACTTCATCCAGGAAAGCGCCCCAGAACGCCTGGAGCTGAAGCTGGAATTGCACAGCAAGATCAGCGCAGCAGCCAAGCCCAATGCATTGATCGGCTCCAGCACCTCAGGCCTATTGCCGAGCGAGTTTTACGAGGGCTCGACCCACCCTGAGCGCTGCGTGGTCGGCCACCCGTTCAACCCGGTTTACCTGCTGCCATTGGTGGAAGTGGTCGGCGGCAAAAACACCGCGCCCGACGCTATTCAAGCCGCGATCAAGGTGTACGAATCCCTCGGCATGCGCCCGTTGCATGTGCGTAAGGAAGTACCGGGCTTCATTGCCGATCGCCTGCTCGAAGCGCTCTGGCGTGAAGCGTTGCACCTGGTGAATGACGGCGTGGCGACCACCGGCGAAATCGACGATGCCATCCGCTTTGGCGCAGGGTTGCGCTGGTCGTTCATGGGCACCTTCCTGACCTACACCCTGGCGGGCGGCGATGCGGGGATGCGGCATTTCATGGTGCAGTTTGGTCCGGCACTGCAGTTGCCGTGGACGTATCTGCCAGCGCCCGAGCTGACTGACAAACTGATTGATGATGTGGTGGATGGCACTAGCGATCAGTTGGGTACACACAGCATTTCGGCACTGGAACGCTATCGTGATGATTGCCTGTTGGCGGTGCTGGAAGCGGTAAAAACCACCAAAGCCAAGCACGGTATGACTTTCGCCGAATAACCCACGTGGGAGGGGCGGTGCGACGATTCGACTTGCCCCCGATAGCATTGGATCAGTCAAGAAATCTGGCAACTGACACACCGCTATCGGGGGCAAGCTCCTCCCACATTTTGACCGAGTACTGATCCGGGAGTTTTCCATGCCTGCACTGACGACCTACACCACAGCAATCCTCCCCGAGTGGGTCGACTACAACGGCCACCTGCGCGACGCGTTCTACCTGCTGATCTTCAGCTACGCGACCGACGCGCTGATGGACACGTTGGGCCTGGACAGCGAAAACCGCGACGCCAGCGGCCACTCGCTGTTCACCCTGGAACTGCACCTGAACTACCTGCATGAGGTGAAACTCGGCGCCGAGGTTGAGGTGCATACCCAACTGATCGCCCATGACGCCAAGCGGCTGCACCTCTATCACAGCCTGCATCTTGTGGGCGAAGAGCGGGCGCTGGCGGGTAACGAACAGATGCTCTTGCACGTCGATCTGGCCGGCCCGCATTCGGCGCCGTTTACCGAGGCGACGCTGGAAAAAATCATCACTGTCAGCGCTGCACAGGCTGACCTGCCCAAGCCTGCCCTGCTTGGCCGTGTCATCGGTTTGCCGGTCAGACAATAAGCAAAAAAAACCCCGATCCAATGTGGAGTGGATCGGGGCAGAGTGCCTTGTGTGAGCCGTACATCCCGAGGGTGACCAAACCGTCAAGCTGTGTGCCTGGGTTCAGTGTGCCGATAAGTGCGGTTGGCAAATGGCCCGAAAACGACACGCTCATAGCCATCTGAGGCATTCGCGCATTCTGCCCTTGCCGACCGCATGGGCGGCTACCAGAATCCCAGTCAGACCTCGCTCCCCTCACCAGGATAAACGTCATGATGCATGCGGATTTGATTGACCAGGATGACCTGCTGGGCCAACTGCGCTCACTGGGTTTCGACGTGTCCAGCGGCGCCACCGCTGAGCAGGCCTGCGAGTGCGCCGTGCGCGGTTTGAGCGAAGCACGGGCTAAAGCGCTCAAGGGCATGGTGGAACAGATGTACAGCGGCAGCGCGACGATCCTGCCGGCGGTGCGTCAGGCGATTGATAAGCAGCTGTTGCCGGCTTTGGTGCAGTTCAAGCAGAACTCTGGTGTCTGATAGAACGCTATCGAGAGCAAGTCGAATCGTCGCACCGCCCCTCCCACACTTGGAATCCATTCCCATGTGGGAGGGGGCTTGCTCCCGATGCAGTCAACTCGGTCTAAAGCCGCACGCTCGCAAAAGTCGACTCATTGCGCGCCTGACTCAACGCCGACATCGGCCCGGCCAACGGTGACAACACCAGCGCCTGCGGAATCGGCATCATCGCCACCTGCTGGGTGGTGTTGGAACCGACGCGCTCATCCCGTGGCGGAATGCCGAAGTATTCGCGGTAGCACTTGGAGAAGTGCGGCGTAGACACAAACCCGCACACCGAGGCCACTTCGATGATCGACATCGGCGTTTGCTTGAGCAACTGCCGTGCACGGATCAGGCGCAGTTTGAGGTAGTAGCGCGACGGCGAGCAGTGCAGGTATTTCTGGAACAGGCGCTCCAGCTGGCGCCGCGACACGGCGACGTACACCGCCAGTTCGTCCAGATCGATCGGCTCTTCCAGGTTGGCTTCCATCAACGCCACAATTTCCTGCAGCTTCGGCTGGTTGGTGCCCAGCATGTGCTTGAGCGGCACACGCTGGTGATCCTGTTCGTTGCGGATGCGCTCGTACACAAACATCTCGGAGATCGCTGCCGACAGTTCGCGGCCATGATCGCGGCTGATCAGGTGCAGCATCATGTCCAGCGGCGCGGTGCCGCCGGAGCTGGTGAAGCGATTGCGGTCGAGGGTGAACAGGCGTGTGCTCATGGCCACGCGCGGGAAGGCTTCCTGCATCGACGCCAGGCATTCCCAGTGCACGCTGCAATCAAACCCATCAAGCAGGCCGGCGCAAGCCAGGGCCCAACTGCCGGTGCAGACGGCGCCAAGACGGCGGGACTGGCGCGCCTGGCTTTGCAGCCACGACACGTGTTCACGGGTAACGGTGCGCTGAATACCCACGCCGCCGCACACGATGACGGTGTCCAGGGCCGGAGCTTTGTGCATGGAGGCATCGGGGGTGATTTGCAGACCGTCGCTGGCCCAGACTTGGTTGCCGTCGACACTCAGGGTTGTCCAGCGATACAACTCGCGACCGGACAATTGGTTGGCCATGCGCAGCGGTTCCACGGCTGACGCCAGGGAAATCAGCGTGAAATTGTCCAACAGCAAAAAGCCGATGGATTGAGGCGCACGGTTCTGGGGTTGGGCCCCTGAGTTGAACGACGTCATCGCGGTATCTCCTCACACTAAGCGGGTGTTGGCCTCAGGCGAGGCTCTTGTTATGGCGGTCGGCCTCAGGAAGGCGACGCTTTAAATAGATAGAGCAAATGCCATGCCTAAAATTGAATGGCTATTCAATAACTCCTGAAAACGACCTTATGACGTGTCTATATAAGCCCGCGCAGGAAGTGCGGGATACGGCCGAAAAGGGACGTAGGAGCAGCACTGCTAAGGGGTGTGAGCAGATCGGTAGCACTTGTGGGAAGGCGCTTTGCGGGCGTAGGAGAAGTCTGTCACCCCATGCACAGGTGACGGGTGGTCGGAGGGAAAATCGTTCGGGAGCTACTTATCTGTTTGCGACGCGCTAAAAGGTGGCGATTTTGGTTGGAGTGTTCACTTGTAGTGAGCGGGCTTGCTCCGCGCTGGGTGGTGAAGCCGCCCCAAAATCAGGCGACCGGGTTTTATCTGAAACTATGTGGTGCCTTTATTGATTGGGGCGGCTTCGCCACCCAGCGCGGGGCAAGCCCGCTCACCACAAAAGCCCGGCTCACCACAAAAGCCCTGTTCATCACTAAGGCCCTGTTCATCACAACAAGCTCATCAGCACTCCACTGCACTGACCGCCAACCCACCCCGCGATGTCTCTTTGTACTTGTCATGCATATCTGCCCCGGTATCGCGCATGGTGCGGATTACCCGGTCCAGGGAAATAAAGTGCTGACCGTCGCCACGCAAGGCCATTTGCGCCGCGTTGATCGCTTTTACCGCCGCAATCGCATTGCGCTCGATGCACGGCACTTGCACCAACCCACCCACGGGGTCGCAGGTCAGGCCGAGGTTGTGTTCCAGGCCAATTTCGGCGGCGTTGCACAGTTGCTCCGGCGTAGCGCCAAGAATCTCGGCCAGCCCGGCCGCGGCCATGGCACACGCAGAACCCACTTCCCCCTGGCAACCGACTTCGGCACCCGAGATCGAGGCGTTCTTCTTGCACAGAATCCCTACCGCCGCAGCACTGAGCAGGTAGTCGACCACGTTGGCTTCGGTGACTTCGTCGCTGAACTTCATGAAGTAGTGCAGCACCGCCGGAATAATCCCCGCCGCGCCATTGGTGGGCGCGGTGACCATGCGCCCACCCGCGGCGTTTTCTTCGTTGACCGCGAGGGCGAACAGGTTGACCCACTCCATAGCGCTCAACGTCGAGCCAATCACATTGGGCTTGTTCAACTCCTGCAGGCTGCGGTGCAACTTGGCCGCGCGGCGACGCACGTTAAGTCCGCCAGGCAGGATGCCTTCGTGCTTGAGGCCCTGCTCCACGCACGCCTGCATGGCGCGCCAAAGCTTCATCAGGCCGTTGCGGATTTCTTCTTCGGAGCGCCATACCTTTTCGTTGGCCAGCATCAACTCGGCAACGCGCAGGTTGTGGGTCTTGCACAACTGCAACAACTCCACCGCGCTGGAAAAGTCATAGGGCAATTCGGTGCGGTCCATATCCGCCACGCCGCTTCGGGCCTGGGCTTCATCCACCACGAAACCACCGCCCACTGAGTAGTAGGTGTCGCGGTGCAGCTCGCCATCATCACCAACTACCACCAAGGTCATGGCGTTGGGGTGGAACGGCAGGTTCTCATCGAGCAGGCGCATGTCCCGTGCCCATACAAACGGCACCGGCAAACGCCCGTCCAGCAGCAGTGTGTCGGTCTCGCGCAGGGTGTGGATGCGCAGGCCGATCTGCGACGGATCAATTGCATCCGGCCACTCGCCCATCAGGCCCATGATGGTTGCGGTGTCGCTGCCGTGGCCGATGCCGGTGGCCGACAACGAGCCGTACAGCTGAACTTCGACGCGCCGTACTTGTTCCAACAATTCACGTTCACGCAGTGCTTGGACGAACAACGCCGCGGCGCGCATGGGGCCGACGGTGTGAGAACTAGAAGGCCCGATGCCGATCTTGAACAGGTCGAAAACGCTGATAGCCATTAACGTGGAACTCCTCGATAAGCACGGGCCGGACTTGAACAAGCTGCTACGCTCAGATCGCCCAGATGGCGGCATCATCAAGGTTTTATCTGCCGTCACGGCGTCTCACACCGACGCACCCATGCTCACCAGCGTCGCTCGCGTGCGATCGCCTGTTTTGGCCGTTTTCAGCGGCGAAGATGGGCAAAAACTGCGGTTTTGCCTTGGGAAAAACCTGTAAGCGACGTCACCGACACTGGATGCGACCCTCCCTGTACTGGATACGACGCCCCCTGTAGGCGTCAGATTTTCACTGGTACATGATCAGTCTCGACTCGTTTGCAAGGCACCGTGGCAGAGCTGTTGTCGCACGCTCCAACCGCAACACTTATAAAGCGCGGCGAAGGCCGCCAGAAAAAACACAGGAGTCTACCCAGATGAAAGGTTCACCCTCGTTGTTGTTGGCCGCCATGCTGAGTCTTCCCGTCATGGCGCACGCTGCAGAACCGGAACAGTGCAAGACCGTCAACTTCTCCGATGTCGGCTGGACCGACATTACCGTCACTACCGCGACCACCAGCGAAATCCTCAAGGGCCTGGGCTACAAGCCGCGCACCACGATGATTTCGGTACCGGTGACTTACAAGTCCCTGGCCGACGGCAAGAATATGGATATTTTCCTCGGCAACTGGATGCCGACCATGGAAAACGACATCAAGCAGTACCGTGATGCCGGCACCGTGGAAACCGTGCGCGCCAACCTGGAGAACGCCAAGTACACCCTGGCGGTCCCCGAGGCGCTGTACAACAAAGGTCTGAAAGACTTCGCCGATATCGCCAAATTCAAGGATGAGTTGGGCGGCAAGATCTACGGCATCGAGCCGGGCAACGACGGCAACCGCACCATCCAGACGCTGATCGATAAAGACGCCTTCGGCCTGAAAACCGCCGGCTTCAAAGTGGTCGAATCCAGCGAAGCCGGAATGCTCTCGCAGGTGGAACGCGCCTCCAAGCGCGACCAGGCCATCGTGTTCCTCGGCTGGGAACCGCACCCGATGAACACCCGTTTCAAGATGAAGTACCTGACCGGGGGTGACGATTCGTTCGGCCCCAACTACGGCCAGGCCACCATCTACACCAACGTCCGCAAGGGCTATACCCAGGAATGCAGCAACGTTGGCCAACTGCTGAAAAACCTGTCGTTCACCTTGAACATGGAAAGCACCCTGATGGGTAACGTCCTTGACGACAAGATGAAGCCCGACGCCGCCGCCAAGGCCTGGCTGAAAAAGAACCCAGAAGTACTCGACACCTGGCTTGCAGGGGTCACCACCGTCGATGGCAAACCAGGTCTGGAGGCCGTCAAAGCGTATCTCGCCAAGTAATACTGCTGACCCCGGGGCGGTACGCTGCCCCGGGATGTATTCCCTCTTCGCATGTGGACATTCACTACCATGCTGACTGAACAGAAAATCCCACTAGGCCAGTACATCGCTGCCTTCGTCGATTGGTTGACCCAACACGGTGCCAACTACTTCGACGCAATCGCATCGACACTGGAAACGATGATCCACGGCGTGACGTTTGCGCTGACCTGGTTCAATCCGCTGGCATTGATCGGTCTGATTGCGCTGCTGGCTCACTTTATTCAACGTAAATGGGGACTGACGGTTTTTGTCATCGCCTCCTTCCTGCTGATCCTCAACCTGGGGTACTGGCAGGAAACCATGGAGACCCTGGCGCAGGTGCTGTTCGCCACCCTGGTCTGCGTGGTCATCGGTGTGCCGCTGGGCATTGTTGCCGCGCACAAACCGATGTTCTACACCATGATGCGGCCGGTGCTCGATCTGATGCAGACCGTACCGACCTTCGTCTACCTCATCCCTACCCTGACCCTCTTCGGGCTGGGTGTGGTGCCTGGGTTGATCTCCACGGTGGTATTCGCCATTGCCGCGCCGATCCGCCTGACCTACCTGGGTATCCGCGATGTACCGCAAGAGTTGATGGACGCCGGCAAAGCCTTTGGCTGCTCGCGCCGTCAGTTGCTCTCGCGCATTGAACTGCCCCACGCCATGCCGAGCATTGCCGCCGGCATTACCCAATGCATCATGCTGTCGCTGTCGATGGTGGTGATCGCCGCGCTGGTAGGCGCCGATGGCCTCGGCAAGCCAGTGGTCAACGCGCTGAACACCGCCGACATCGCCCTGGGCTTTGAAGCGGGCCTGGCAATCGTGTTGCTGGCCATCATGCTCGACCGCATCTGCAAACAACCCGACGCCAAAGTAGGGGGTGATGCATGAGCATTATCCGATTCGACAATGTCGACGTGATCTTCTCCAAAGACCCACGCGAAGCACTCAAGCTGCTCGACCAGGGCATGCATCGCAACGAGATTCTGAAAAAGACCGGGCAGATTGTCGGCGTTGAAAAAGCCAGCCTGGATATCGAGAAAGGTGAAATCTGTGTGCTGATGGGCCTGTCGGGCTCCGGCAAATCGAGCTTGCTGCGTTGCATCAACGGCCTTAACACCGTGAGCCGTGGCCAGCTGTTTGTGGAGCATGAAGGTCGCCAGATCGACATCGCTTCCTGCACCCCTGCCGAGCTGAAAATGATGCGCACCAAGCGCATCGCCATGGTGTTCCAGAAGTTTGCCCTGATGCCTTGGCTGACAGTGCGTGAAAACATCAGTTTCGGCCTGGAAATGCAGGGCCGTCCGGAGAAAGAACGGCGCAAGCTGGTGGACGAGAAACTTGAGCTGGTGGGCCTGACCCAGTGGCGCAACAAGAAGCCGGACGAACTCTCCGGCGGTATGCAGCAGCGTGTTGGCCTGGCCCGTGCGTTGGCGATGGACGCCGATATTCTGCTGATGGACGAACCCTTCTCCGCCCTCGACCCGCTGATCCGCCAGGGCTTGCAGGACGAGTTGCTGGAACTGCAACGCAAGCTGAGCAAGACCATCGTGTTCGTGAGTCACGACCTCGACGAGGCGCTCAAGTTGGGCAGCCGCATCGCGATCATGAAAGACGGCAAGATCATTCAGTACAGCGTGCCGGAAGAGATCGTACTCAACCCCGCGGACGACTATGTGCGTACCTTCGTCGCCCACACCAACCCGCTGAACGTGCTGTGCGGCCGCAGCCTGATGCGCACGCTGGACAACTGCACGCGAGTGAACGGCTCGGTGTGCCTCGATCCGGGCGGCGACTCGTGGCTGGACCTGGCCGAGGGCAATACTATCCAGGGCGCCCGTCAGAATGGCGTGGTGATGAACCTGCAGAACTGGGCACCGGGGCAAGCAGTAGAAGGCCTGGGCCGAGTACCGACGCTGGTGGATTCGAATATCGGCATGCGTGATGCGCTGCAGATTCGTTACCAGACAGGGAACAAGCTGGTGTTGCATGACAACAACCAGGTGGTGGGGATCCTGGGTGACAGTGAGCTCTACCACGCCCTGCTGGGCAAAAACCTGGGCTAGCAAACACCGCAAACGCCATTGGAGAAACTGGGTCAAACATGTGGGAGGGGGCTTGCCCCCGATAGCGGTGGATCAGTAACAGATGAACTGACTGACACACTGCAATCGGGGGCAAGCCCCCTCCCACATTTTTTTGCCCCGTGGTGTCAGTGACAACACCACCGGGCTTTCAAAGCATCAGCTATAGACACGGCCAAGGAGCTGCCGATGGCTTTCAAACTGATCGAGCACGTCCCGGGTGATCTGTTCCTGGGCGAAGCCCATCAGGTCGTATTCCTGAGGCCCGTTGTGCAGGTACACCTCGGCACGGTAATAGCGGGTGCGTTCTTCTTCAGGCAGGTCGCTCGGCGCCGACGAGTAAGCATCCAGGCTCACTTCATAAACGAACGGGTTGCCCTCTTCCATCTCGATCCGCACACCGATGCAACGCTTGGACTTGCCCAACAGCGTCTGCACTTCCAACCCTTGCTCACGCAACGCGACCGCCGCCTCTTCCAGCGCTGGCGTGACGTGCTTGTCCATGAAGCGCTGCACAGTGCCCTGGCTCGGTTGCAGGTCGAGTGCCGTCAAACGCTCGCTGAAACCACGACGCCCGCGTTCAGCCAGTTGCGCCTGCTCCTGTTCGATCGCCGCGTCCTGGCGCATGGCCTTGTGCAGACCAAACATGAAGAAAATCAGCACCACCGAGAACGGCAGCCCCGCCAACACCACCATGGTTTGCATGGCTTCGAAGTTGCCGGCAAACAGCAAACCGATGGTCACCAGAGTGATCACCACCGACCAGAAGATCCGCAGCCAGTGCGGCGCATCTTCATCCACGTTGCCGCCTTTGCAGGAAAGGTTGGCCATCATCACCGCGCCGGAATCCGCCGGGGTCAGGAACAGCACAAAGCCTACGAAGATCGACACACCAATGACGATTTTCGACGCTGGGTAGTGCTCCAGCAGTTGGTAGATGGCCATGGACGGTTGTTCCAGCGCCGTCTTGCCCAACTCCACCGCCCCTTGGTTCAGCACCAGGTCCAGCGCCGAGTTACCAAAGATCGACAGCCACGCCAGGGTAAAGCCCAGCGGGATCAGCAGCACGCCGGCCACCAGTTCACGCACCGTGCGACCACGGGAAATACGCGCGATGAACATACCTACAAATGGCGCCCAGGAAATCCACCAGGCCCAGTAGAACAGCGTCCACAGGCCCATCCAGCGCTCGGTTTTTTCACCGTCGCCTTCATACACATACAGGTCAAACGTCTTCAGCACGATGCCGTTGAGGTAATCACCGGTGTTCTGCACCAGGCCATTGAGCAGGTGCAGGGTCGGGCCGAACAGCAGCACGAAGATCAGCAAACCGCTGAACAGCACGATGTTGAGGTTGGACAGGCGACGAATGCCATTCTCCACACCCGACACGGCAGCGATGGTGGCGACGGTGCTCATCACGATGATCACGATGAGCAGGTTGGTGTTGCTGTGTTCCATGCCGAACAAGTTTTCCAACCCGGACGACACCTGCAACGAACCGATCCCCAGGTTGGTTACCAGGCCCAGCAGGGTCACGAACATGCCGAAACCGTCCACCGCGTGGCCCGCCGCGCCTTTGACCCAACGCTCGCCCATCAGCGGGTACAACGCCGAACGCAACGCCAGCGGCTGGTTATGGCGGTACGCAAAGTACGCCACGGCCAGGCCGACCAAGGCGTAGATCGCCCAGCCATGCAAGCCCCAATGCAGGAAGGTCAGTTGCAACGCCTGGCGAGCGGCGCCATTGCTGGCGGCCGCGCCTTCAGGCGGGTTGAAGTAGTGATCCAACGGCTCCGAGGCGCCGAAGTACAGCAGCGAGATGCCGATGCCCGACGAGAACAACATGCCGGCCCAGGCGCCGTAGCTGAAATCCGGGGTGTCGTCCTTGCTGCCCAGTTTCAACTTGCCGTAGGACGAAAACGCCAGGCCGACTACGAATACGAGATAGGCGGCGATGACCACCATGTAGTACCAGCCGAAGCTTTTGGAAAGCCACGCCTGGGCTACGCCGAGCATGCGCCCGGCCTCCTGCGGGGCGATGATCAGAATGGCAGTCAACAACAGAATCAGCGCGGTGGAGGTGTAGAACACCCAACCGTTGACCCGCACCTTTTCCGGCGGGGTCTTTATAAGAGAGGCAGAACTCATGGCGCAGATGCTCCGGGCAGTGCGAGAGAGAAACACAAGGCAACGGTTATCCCAGGCCATCGATTTTTCGGCAGTCGACGGACGGGTGTTATAAAGACACCCCGAAAATTCTTGCGCCCCGTCGATGCGGTGCCAGGCGCTTATGCGGCCTGTTTCAAGGGTTTCCCAGGTGTCAGATGTCGCCGCCCTCACGTAGGAAATACCTGTAGGCAGCGACCATTTGTCGCAGAGCTTATTCTTTGTTGATTGAACGTTCAATCAAAACAAAATAGACTGGCCTTCAAGTCGACGAACGTTCATCGCCCGTCGGCAGGCCTAAGGAGAGGTGCTACATGCCCAAGGTCGGTATGCAACCCATACGCCGCCAACAGTTGATCGAAGCCACGTTGACGGCCATCGATCAGGTCGGAATGGGAGATGCCAGCATTGCGCTGATCGCCCGTTTGGCCGGCGTTTCGAACGGCATCATCAGTCACTACTTCAAGGACAAGAACGGCCTTATTGCAGCGACGATGCGCTACCTGATGAACGCGCTGATTGAGAACGTCCACGAACGCAGGCTTGCGCTCACGGACGACAGCCCACGGGCACACCTTCAGGTGATCATCGAGGGCAACTTCGATGCCAGCCAGGTCAACGGCCCGGCAATGAAAACCTGGTTGGCCTTCTGGGCAACCAGCATGCACCACCCGTCATTGCACAGGTTGCAGCGGATCAACGATCAACGTCTGTATTCCAACCTGTGCTGCCAGTTCCGCCGAACGCTGCCGCTGCCGCATGCACGCAAAGCAGCCCGAGGCCTGGCGGCGTTGATCGACGGTTTGTGGTTGCGCGGCGCCCTGTCGGGAGACGCTTTCGACACGGCGCAAGCGCAACGGATCGCTTACGAATACATGGATTTCCAATTGGCCAAGCAGGTGAGTTAGAGCCCTTATAAACGCTCAACCCCTGAACGTCTGCCGCTCAGTGTTGCCACACCCTTATGGCCCACTTAGCGGCGGGTAACGCCAACCACTTATGCACTTGCGAGGACTTTATGGCCCGTTTCGACCTGCAAAAACTCTACATTGACGGCGGCTACAGCGACGCTGGCAGCGATGCCACCTTCGAAGCCATCAACCCGGCTAACGGTGAAGTTCTCGCCCAAGTGCAACGCGCAACGAAAGAAGACGTTGAACGTGCCGTGGTCAGCGCCGAAAAAGGCCAGAAAATCTGGGCCGCCATGACCGCCATGGAGCGTTCGCGCATTCTGCGTCGGGCCGTCGACATCCTGCGCGAGCGCAACGACGAGCTGGCCGCCCTGGAAACTCTGGACACCGGCAAATCCTTCTCCGAAACCAAGTACGTCGACATCGTCACCGGCGCTGACGTATTGGAATACTACGCAGGCCTGGTGCCAGCCATCGAAGGCGAGCAGATCCCACTGCGCGACACCTCGTTTGTCTACACCCGCCGCGAGCCGCTGGGCGTGGTCGCCGGTATCGGCGCGTGGAACTACCCGATCCAGATCGCCCTGTGGAAATCCGCACCGGCCCTGGCTGCCGGTAACGCGATGATCTTCAAGCCAAGCGAAGTCACTTCGCTGACCACCTTGAAACTGGCTGAGATCTACACCGAGGCTGGCGTTCCAGCTGGCGTGTTCAACGTACTGACTGGCAGCGGCCGTGAAGTCGGCACCTGGCTGACCGAGCACCCACGCATCGAGAAAGTCTCGTTCACCGGCGGCACCGACACCGGCAAGAAAGTCATGGCCAGCGCGTCGAGCTCTTCGCTCAAAGAAGTGACCATGGAACTGGGTGGCAAGTCGCCGCTGATCGTGTTCGAAGACGCCGACCTGGATCGTGCGGCCGACATCGCGATGATGGCCAACTTCTACAGCTCCGGTCAGGTCTGCACCAACGGCACTCGCGTGTTCGTGCCTAAGCACCTGCAAGCGGCGTTCGAAGCCAAGATCGTTGAGCGTGTTGCGCGCATCCGCGTTGGCGACCCGCAAGACGACAACACCAACTTCGGTCCGCTGGTCAGCTTCGCCCACATGGAAAGCGTGCTGGGCTACATCGCCAAAGGCAAAGAGCAAGGCGCCCGCCTGCTGTGCGGCGGCGACCGCCTGACCGACGGCGACTTCGCCAAAGGCGCGTTCGTGGCACCGACTGTCTTCACCGACTGCACCGACGACATGGTGATCGTGCGTGAAGAAATCTTCGGCCCGGTGATGAGCATCCTCACCTACGAAACCGAAGAAGAAGTGATCCGCCGCGCCAACGACACCGACTTCGGTCTGGCCGCCGGCCTGGTCACCAAAGACCTGAACCGCGCTCACCGCGTGATTCATCAACTGGAAGCGGGTATCTGCTGGATCAACGCTTGGGGCGAGTCCGACGCAAAAATGCCGGTCGGCGGCTACAAGCAATCGGGTGTTGGCCGTGAGAACGGCATCAGCTCGCTGAATAACTTCACCCGCATCAAATCGGTACAGGTTGAGCTGGGCGATTACGCCTCGGTGTTCTAAGACCCGAGCCTTGCGTTGCCTTTGAGGCCGCCATCGGGGGCAAGCCCCCTCCCACCTTTGACGGTGTGAACCCGATCACATGTGGGAGGGGGCTTGCCCCCGATGAGGCCCGACCTGACCACACATCAAAGAGGGTGCATTCAATGTCCCAAGAATACGACTACATCATTGTGGGTGCCGGCTCCGCCGGTAATACCCTGGCGACCCGTCTGACCGAAGACGAAGGCGTCACCGTCCTGCTGCTGGAAGCCGGCGGCCCCGACTACCGCCTCGACTTCCGTACCCAAATGCCCGCCGCCCTGGCGTTCCCGCTGCAAGGCCGCCGCTACAACTGGGCCTACGAGACCGATCCAGAGCCACACATGGACGGCCGTCGGATGGAATGCGGTCGCGGCAAGGGCCTGGGTGGCTCTTCGCTGATCAACGGCATGTGCTACATCCGCGGCAACGCCATGGACTACGACAATTGGTCGAAGCTGCCAGGTCTGGAAGACTGGAGCTACCTCGATTGCCTGCCGTATTTCCGCAAGGCTGAAACCCGCGACATCGGCCCGAACGACTGGCATGGCGGCGATGGCCCGGTCAGCGTGACCACGCCTAAAGCCGGCAATAACCCGCTGTTCCACGCCATGGTTGAAGCGGGCGTGCAGGCCGGTTACCCGCGTACCGAAGACTTGAACGGCTACCAGCAGGAAGGCTTCGGCCCGATGGACCGTACCGTCACGCCTAACGGCCGTCGCGCCAGTACCGCGCGCGGTTACCTGGACACGGCCAAGAAGCGTTCGACCCTGACCATCGTCACCCACGCCCTCACCGACAAAGTCTTGTTCGAAGGCAAGCGTGCCGTTGGCGTGCGTTACCTGATCGGTGCCGCCGAAGAGCGCGTTGAAGCCCGTGCGCGTAAAGAAGTGCTGGTGTGCAGCGGCGCAATCGCTTCGCCGCAACTGCTGCAACGCTCCGGCGTGGGCCCGGCCAAATTGCTGGAAAGCCTCGACATCCCGGTGGTCCATGACCTGCCTGGCGTCGGCGAAAACCTGCAGGACCACCTTGAGCTGTACCTGCAATATGCGTGCACTCAGCCGGTGTCGCTGTACCCGTCGCTGCTCTGGTACAACCAGCCGGCCATCGGTGCCGAATGGCTGTTCAACGGCACCGGTATCGGCGCCAGCAACCAGTTCGAAGCGGGCGGTTTTATCCGTACCCGTGAAGAATTCGAATGGCCGAACATCCAGTATCACTTCCTGCCGGTAGCGATTAACTACAACGGCAGCAACGGTGTGAAAGAGCACGGTTTCCAGGCACACATGGGCTCCATGCGCTCGCCGAGCCGTGGCCGCGTACAACTGAAGTCGAAGAACCCACGGGACTACCCGAGCATCCTCTTCAACTACATGGCCACCGAGCAGGACTGGCAGGAATTCCGCGATGGCATTCGCCTGACCCGTGAAATCATGCAGCAGCCGGCCCTCGATCAATACCGTGGCCGCGAAATTAGCCCGGGCATCGATGTGCAAACCGATGAGCAGTTGGACAAGTTCATCCGTGAGCACGCCGAAACCGCGTTCCACCCATCCTGCTCGTGCAAGATGGGCACCGACGAAATGGCCGTGGTGGATGGCGAAGGTCGCGTGCATGGCATGCAAGGTCTGCGTGTGGTCGATGCCTCGATCATGCCGATCATCACCACCGGTAACCTGAACGCGCCGACGATCATGATCGCCGAAAAAATCGCCGACAAGATCCGTGGTCGCCAGCCACTGCCGCGCAGCACGGCGGATTACTACGTGGCAGGCGATGCGCCGGTGCGTGGCAAGCCGTTGCGTGAAGTGGGGCCGACTGCGCAGTAACTGATTCACTGCGGTGCCTTCATCGGGGGCAAGCCCCCTCCCACATTTGAATGTATTCACAAATCAAGTGTGGGAAGGGGCTTGCCCCCGATAGGGCCCGATCAGGCACTGCAAACCTTACCTCTACACTTTCCTTGATCAGCCCCCAGCCCAGGCCTACTCTGTTTGCCTGCCCGCGCTGAGCTGCCCACAAGGAAGGCCCCATGTTCGAACACCACGCCACACTCAAACGGCATTTCAGTGCCCTGCGCACTACCGCCGATTTCTTCTCCCTACGCTACGTTCGCGAATCCGGCCAGTACCTGTCGGTGCGCAAGAACGTCGCCGAACCGCCACACTTGAGCAACGACGAAGGCGCCATGCTCACCGTGCGTCTCGACGGTGTCGAAGCCTACGCCGCGACCAACGACATTTCCCTTGCCGGCCTGCAAGCCGCCCTTGAGCGCGCCGAACAGCAAGCCCGGCAGATCAAGCCTCACGCCCTGCTGGATGTGCGCGACCAACACGTCTCCAGCGACATCGCCGACTATCTGTCGCCTGACCTCGACCAAGCCTTCCCGTCCCTAAGTGACTGCTATCACCTGCTTGGCGACGAATCGGCCGCCGTGCCCAAGGACGAGCGCCTGGTCAGTTGGGACGTCAGCCTGGGTCTGACCCACGTCGAGCAGATCTACCTCAATACTGCCGGCGCCGAGCTGCGCCAGGCCCAGCGTTTTGTGTTCCCTGGCGTCAACGTTACAGCCTTTGACGGCAACGACAGCCAGACCCGCACCCTCGGCGGCAGCAACTTTGGCCAGCAAGGCGGGTTTGAGGTGATCAACCGTTTCGGCCTGGTCGGCGCGGCCCCGCGCATTGCCGACGAAGCCCTGCAACTGCTGCTGGCGCCGAACACGCCCCAAGGCCCGCGCGACCTGCTGCTGATGCCTGACCAGATGATCCTGCAGATCCACGAGTCCATCGGCCACCCGCTGGAACTGGACCGTATTCTCGGCGACGAGCGCAACTACGCCGGCACCAGTTTTGTGAAGGCCAGCGACTTTGGCCACCTGCAATACGGCTCCAAGCTGCTCAATGTGACGTTCGACCCGAACATTCCCGAGCAGCTCGCCAGCTACAGCCATGACGACGACGGCACCGCCGCCAGCAAGCAATTCCTGATACGCGAAGGGCTGTTGATCAAGCCGCTGGGTGGGGCACTGTCGCAATTTCGATCCGGCATGAGCGGCGTAGCCAACAGCCGCGCCAGCAGTTGGAACCGCGCGCCGATCGACCGCATGGCCAACCTGAATATCGAAGCCGGCGACAAGAGCCTGGCGCAACTGATTGGCGGCATCGAAAACGGCATCCTGATGTCGACCAACCGTTCATGGTCCATCGACGATGCGCGCAACAAATTCCAGTTCGGCTGCGAATGGGGCCAGTTGATTGAAAACGGTGAGCTCAAGGGCGTGGTGAAGAATCCCAACTACCGAGCTATTTCCGCGCAGTTCTGGCGCAAGCTCAGCGCCGTGGGTGACGCCAGCACCACCAAGGTGCTGGGCACGCCGAACTGCGGCAAGGGCGAACCCAACCAGGTGATCCGTGTCGGCCACGCCTCACCCGCGTGTGTGTTCAGCAACATTGACGTATTTGGGGGAGATGCCTGATGAATACCTTCAAGGCATTGGTGGAGTGGCTCAAGCAGGCCATCACCGAAAAGGAACAATTTCACCTGAGCTATGCGGCCGAGGCGTCCGAGTTCGTGCGGTTCAACCACGCCAAGGTGCGCCAGGCCGGACAAGTGCAACAGGCCAGCCTCAACCTGAAACTGATCAACGATGGCCGCCACGCCGACCTCGCTATCACCCTGGCCGGCACGCCTGAGCTGGACCGCCAGCGCCTCGCCGATGGCCTGCAACAACTGCGCGAAACCTTGCCGTTGCTGCCCCATGACCCGTATCTGTTGCTCAACCACGATGCCTGGCACAGCCACAACGAACAGGCCCAGCCGTTGCCCGACCTGGCCCTCGTGCTGGAGGACATCAGCCAGGCCACTGACGGCGTGGACTTGGTCGGCATCTACGCCGCCGGGCCGATCAGCCGTGGCTTTGCCAGTTCCGATGGGGCATTCGGCTGGCACCAGGCCAATAGCTTCAACTTCGACTTCAGCCTGTTCCATGCCAACGGCGAAGCGGTAAAGGCCAACTATGCCGGGCACACCTGGGACAGCGCCGAGTTTGCCCGCCGCTTGGAACAGGCCCGCAACCAGCTTGAGTTCCTCGGTCGACCGTTGCACACCCTGGCGCCCGGGCAGTATCGCGCCTACCTCGCCCCGGCGGCGCTGGAAGAAATCATCAGCATCATCACTTGGGGTGGTTTCTCCGCACAGGCCATCGCCAGCAAAGGCAGCTCACTGCAAAAGCTGTACGCGGGCGAGCAACACCTCAGCCCGCTGGTAACAGTGAACGAACACGTCAGCGGCTCCCTGAGCCAGGCGTTTTCCAGCGAGGGCTACCCGCGCGGCGATGTCACGCTGATCAACGCGGGCAAGGCCGAAGGCCAACTGGTTAACTCGCGCAGTGCCGCCGAATATGGTCTCAGCACCAACGGCGCCAGCAGCGACGAATCCCCCAGTGCCTTGCAGATGGCAGCGGGCAGCCTGGCCGAAGCTGACATCCTCAAACAACTCGGCACCGGGCTGTACATCAGCAACCTGTGGTACCTGAACTATTCAGACCTGCCCGCCGCCCGCCTCACCGGCATGACGCGCTTCGCCACGTTCTGGGTGGAAGACGGCGAGATCAAAGCGCCGGTCAGCACCATGCGGTTTGATGACAGCGTCTACAGCCTGCTCGGCTCGCAGTTGGAAGCCCTCACCGCTGAGCGCGAGTTGCTACTGTCGGCCAGCACCTACGGACAGCGCAACACTGCATCCAACCTGTTGCCGGGGGCCTTGGTAAAACGCCTGACCCTGACTCTCTAAACATCAAATGCCTGTGGGAGGAGCCCCTCCCACAGTGTTTTGTGCTGATTTCAGACATCCCGGTTTCGGCCCTTCCTACCGTAAATTCTCTTCCTGTCCGTTTGCACGGGCGGCCTGTTGTCGCCTGCAAAAAACCTCGCTATAACAGCTAGTGGCATACCGCCACATACTGGAAGTACTGCGATGAACCATGGAAGTTTCGTCATACAAAAGCTGTTCAAACACTACAACGTTCACATGGAGCAACTGGGTCACGACCCGCAAAAGAAAACGGTACTGATGGTCAATGGCGCGCTCTCCACCACCCGCTCCTTCGCCCGCACCAGCAAATGCCTGGCCGAGCATTTCAATGTGCTGCTCTTCGATTTGCCATTCTCCGGCTATTCCCGCGAGCACAACACCGACCTGGACCTAGTGACCAAAGACGACGAAGTGCAGATGCTGCGCGCCCTGGTGGAACGCTTCGAGGTCAACCACCTGGTATCGGCCTCCTGGGGTGGCATCTCCACGCTGCTGACCCTCGCGCACAACCCGCCGTCCATCGAAAGCTCGGTGGTGATGGCCCTGGCGCCCAACCTCAACCAACCCATGCTCGACTACGTGGAGCGCGTGCGTGTGCTGATCGAGGCCGATGACAAATCCGCTGTCGGCCACTTGCTCAACGAGACGGTCGGCAAATACCTCTCGCCCCGGCTCAAACGAAATAACCACCGTCACCTGTCGACCATGGCCACCACCGAGTACCGCCAGGCGCGCTTCCATATCCATCAGGTACTCGGCCTGGGCGACGGCAACTACCTGCCAGCACTGCGGCAGATTGAAACGCCGGTGCATTTCCTCAACGGCGCCCTGGACGAATACACCCCGGCCGCCGAAGCCCAGCTGTTCAAGCATTACGTGGCCCGCAGCAGCTTTGCAGTGGCCGAGCACACCGGTCATTTGCTTGATCTGGAGTCCCGCGAGGCCGCGTTATCGGTGCACCGCGCGCTGCTGAATTTTTTGGTGGGCGAGCACGCGGTGTTGTCGGACTTAGACGAACCGCCAGTGGGAAAAAGCGCGACGAATGGCGCATAATCGCCAACACATAGCCTGCTAACAAAAGGGTTCCCATGCCGAATCGCGTCCCGCTCGATGACAAGACCGCCCGCTGGCTCCCCTGGGTGGTGGCGATTGCCTTCTTCATGCAGTCGCTGGACGGGACGATTCTGAATACGGCGCTGCCGGCAATGGCGCGGGACCTCGCCGAGAACCCGCTGCGTATGCAAGGTGTGGTGATCGCCTACATGCTCACCGTCGCCCTGCTGATCCCGGCGTCCGGCTGGATTGCCGACCGCTTCGGCACTAAGAAAATCTTCTTTGGCGCGATCATGCTGTTCAGCATCGGCTCCTTGCTGTGCGCCTTGTCCAGCAGCCTGACCATGCTGGTGGGTGCGCGGGTGATCCAAGGCTTGGGCGGCGCGCTGATGCTGCCGGTCGGAAGGCTGGTCGTTCTCCGCGCTTACCCGCGCTCCGAGCTCGTGCGGATCATGGGCTTCATCACCATTCCTGGCCTGCTCGGCCCATTGCTCGGCCCAACCATGGGCGGCTGGATGGTGCAATACCTGACCTGGCACTGGATCTTCCTGATCAACCTGCCGGTGGGCATGATCGGCTGCTACGCCGTGTGGAAATTCATCCCCGACCTGCGCGGCAGCGAGCGCACACGCTTTGATGGCCTCGGCTTTTTGCTGTTCGGCGCGGCGATGGTGTTGATCACCATCGCTATGGAAGGCCTGGGCGAACTGCATCTTCCGCACCTGCGGGTGATGTTGCTGCTGTTCGGCGGGCTGGCGTGCCTGGCGGCGTATTGGCTGCGGGCCGGGCATATCGACAATGCGCTGTTCTCGCCGGTGCTGTTCAAGACGCGCACGTTTGCGGTGGGCATTCTGGGCAACCTGTTCGCCCGCTTGGGCAGCGGCGCGCTGCCGTTCCTGGTGCCGCTGTTGTTGCAGGTAGCGCTGGGTTATTCGCCATCGCAAGCCGGCATGAGCATGCTGCCCCTGGCGGCGGCGGCGATGTTTGCCAAGTCCGTAGCGCGTCCGTTGATCGAGCGCCTGGGTTATCGCATCGTGCTCACCGGCAATACCCTGGCGCTGGGGATGATGCTCGCCAGCATGGGTCTGGTTACGGAACAGACGCCCTACCCTTTGCTGCTGGGCATGCTCGCGGTGCTGGGGGCGATCAACTCCTTGCAATTCACCGCGATGAACACCGTGACCCTGATCGACCTCGACGACGCTCAGGCCAGCAGCGGCAACAGTTTGCTTTCGGTGGTGGCGCAACTGTCTCTGAGCCTGGGCGTGGCCTGCGCCGGTGCGCTGCTCGGCGGCTTCACTGCCGAATCGGGCAATGATGGCGTGGAAAGTGTGTTGGGCGCCTTCCAGTTGACCTTCCTCACCGTGGGCATCATGGCGATGCTGGCGGCGGCGATCTTCCTGCAACTGTCGCCAACAGACGGCAAACGGGTGGTCAACCCGGACCAACATATCGAGCATTAAGCGGCGTCTCGTCTAGAACTTGCGGGGAAATTCCCACAGGGCTGGTACACTGCGCGACATTTTGTTTTGCAGAGCCAGTCCCGTGACTACCATCGCCACCGCTTTTAATACTTTGCCCCTGTCCGCCGCCATGCTGGCTAACCTCGACTCGCTGGGTTATGTCGAGATGACGCAGATCCAGGCGCAAAGCTTGCCGGTGATCCTCAAAGGGCTGGACCTGATTGCCCAGGCCAAGACCGGCAGCGGCAAGACCGCTGCATTCGGTATCGGCCTGTTGAACCCGATCAACCCGCGCTACTTCGGCTGCCAGGCGCTGGTGATGTGCCCGACGCGTGAACTGGCCGACCAGGTCGCCAAGGAAATCCGTCGCCTGGCCCGCGCCGAAGACAACATCAAGGTCCTGACCCTGTGCGGCGGCGTGTCCCTCGGTCCGCAGATCGCCTCCCTTGAGCACGGCGCCCACGTGATCGTCGGCACCCCGGGCCGCATCCAGCAACACCTGCGCAAAGGTTCGCTGGTGCTGGACGGCTTGAACACCCTGATCCTCGACGAAGCCGACCGCATGCTCGACATGGGCTTCTACGACGCGATCGAAGACATCATCAGCAAGACCCCACCACGCCGCCAAACCCTGCTGTTCTCGGCCACCTACCCGGTGAGCATCAAGCAGTTGGCCTCGAAGTTCATGCGCGCGCCGCAGCAAGTGAAAGCCGAAGCGTTCCACTCCGACGACCAGATCGAGCAGCGTTTCTACGAGATCTCCCCGGAAGAACGCATGGACGCCGTGACCAAGGTGCTGGCGCATTTCCGCCCGGCTTCCTGCGTGGCGTTCTGCTTCACCAAGCAGCAAGTACAGGAAACCGTCGACCACCTGACGTCCAAGGGCATTTCCGCCGTTGGCCTGCATGGCGACCTGGAACAGCGCGACCGTGACCAGGTGCTGGCGATGTTCGCCAACCGCAGCACCTCGGTGCTGGTCGCCACCGACGTCGCCGCCCGTGGCCTGGACATTGACGCGCTGGACATGGTGATCAACGTCGAACTGGCCCGCGACTCGGAAATCCATATCCACCGCGTCGGCCGTACCGGTCGTGCGGGCGAGACCGGCATCGCAATCAGCCTGGTGGCGCCGTCCGAAGCGCACCGCGCCCAGGCCATCGAGCAACTGCAGAAGTCGCCGCTGAACTGGGACCAACTGGACAACCTCAAGCCGCAAAGCGGCGGTCCGTTGCTGCCGGTGATGAGCACCCTGTGCATCGCCGCAGGCCGTAAAGACAAAGTACGTCCGGGCGACATCCTCGGCGCACTGACCGGCGAAGCCGGCATCCCGGGCGCCCAGGTCGGCAAGATCGCGATCTTTGACTTCCAGGCCTTTGTGGCTGTTGAGCGCGGAATCGCCAAGCAAGCGTTGCAGCGTTTGAATGACGGCAAGATCAAAGGCCGTTCGTTGCGCGTTCGGATCCTGTAACACCATCTCCGCACCAATGGAGATCCAATGTGGGAGGGGGCTTGCCCCCGATAGCGGAGTGTCAGTCAATATAGCTGTGACTGAACCGCCGCTATCGGGGGTAAGCCCCCTCCCACATTAACTGCATTCCAAATCAGAATTTGTATGAGGACACCGTTTTGCGCTCGACCGAAGTTGTGATCATTGGCGCCGGCGCCGCAGGCTTGATGTGCGCACTGACCGCCGCCGGGCGCGGGCGCAAGGTGATGCTGATCGACCATGCGAACAAGGCCGGCAAGAAGATCCTGATGTCCGGCGGTGGCCGCTGCAATTTCACCAATATGTACACCGAGCCGGCCAACTTCCTCTCGCACAACGCGCACTTCTGCAAATCCGCCCTGGCCCGCTACACCCAGTGGGACTTTATCGGGCTGGTGGACAAGCACGGCGTGCCATATCACGAGAAGAAGCTGGGCCAGTTGTTCTGCGATAACAAGTCCAGCGACATCCTCGGCATGCTGCTCGACGAATGCATCCAGACCGGCGTGAGCATGCACTTGGACACGTCGATCCAGGAGATTGCCAAGGTCGACGGCGGCTACCAGTTGCAAACCACGCTGGGTGAGTTGCGCTGCGAATCCCTGGTGATCGCCACCGGCGGCTTGTCGATTCCGACCCTGGGCGCCACCGGTTTTGGTTATCAAGTGGCCAAGCAATTCGGTCACGAACTGCTGCCAACCCGCGCCGGGCTGGTGCCGTTCACCATCACTGATCAGCTCAAGGACTTGTGCGGCGAGTTGTCCGGCACCTCCGTGGACTGTCTGGTCAGCTGCAACGACCAGAGCTTTCGCGAGAACATTCTATTTACCCACCGTGGCCTGAGCGGTCCGGCGATCTTGCAGATTTCCTCCTATTGGGAATCCGGCGACACCGTGGAAATCAACCTGCTGCCCGACCAAGACGCCCACACCTGGCTGCAACAGCAACAGGTCGAGCGCCCCAACAGCGAGCTGAAAACCCTGCTGGGTGAGATCTTCACCAAGAAGATGGCCAACCTGCTGGCGGACACCTGGTTTGCGTCCAAGCCGATGAAGCAGTACACCCACGCCGAAATTGCCGACATCGCGCAGAAGCTGGGGAGCTGGCAGCTGGTGCCGGCGGGCACCGAGGGCTATCGCACCGCCGAGGTGACGTTGGGTGGGGTGGACACGCGGGAAGTGTCGTCCAAAACCATGGAATCGCTGAAAAGCCCTGGCTTGTACTTTATTGGGGAAGTGCTGGACGTGACCGGCCATCTGGGCGGGTTTAACTTCCAGTGGGCGTGGGCTTCCGGTTACGCGGCCGCGCAGTTTGTTTGACACGACGCAGTAAAAAATGTGGGAGGGAGCTTGCCCCCGATAGCGGTGCATCAGTCACCGATATTCTGGCTGACACACTGCAATCGGGGGCAAGCCCCCTCCCACATTTTGATTTGAGGTGTGCCTGCGAATAATTTGTTGTCAGATGTGATCACCACCCTTGCCGTGGCGTCACTGATGGCTCAATTTAACGGCATCGTCCCGGAAGACTCACGACTTCATGTCATCGACCTCGTTCAAGCAGTCTATGCGGCGCCTGTGGGCGCTGGATAAATTCAGTTACAGCATTCGGGTATTCATCGCCCTCACCGGCAGCATGGCGCTGTGCTGGTATCAGGATGAAATGACGCTGCTGATCCCGCTGTTCCTGGGGATTATCGCCAGCGCCCTGGCTGAGACCGACGACAGTTGGCAGGGCCGCCTCAATGCCCTGGCAGTAACGCTGGTGTGCTTCAGCATCGCCGCGCTGTCGGTGGAATTGCTGTTCCCTTACCCCTGGATTTTCGCCATCTCCCTGGCCCTGGCGACGTTCGGCCTGACGATGCTCGGGGCGCTGGGCGAACGCTATGGCGCGATTGCGTCGGCCACGTTAATCCTGTCGGTCTACACCATGATCGGCGTGGACCAGCGCGGCGGCGCCGTCAGTGATTTCTGGCATGAGCCGTTGCTGCTGGTGGCCGGTGCGGCCTGGTACGGCGCGTTGTCGGTGCTGTGGCAGGCGCTGTTTTCCAACCAGCCGGTGCAGCAGAGCCTGGCGCGGCTGTTCCGCGAGTTGGGGCGCTACCTCAAGCTCAAGTCGTCGCTGTTTGAACCAATCCGCCAGTTGGATGTGGAGGCGCGCCGCCTGGAACTTGCCCAGCAAAATGGCCGGGTGGTGGCCGCGCTGAATGCCGCGAAAGAAATCATCCTGCACCGCGTGGGCAATGGCCGACCGGGGTCGAAGGTCAGTCGCTACCTCAAGCTGTATTTCCTGGCCCAGGACATCCACGAACGCGCCAGCTCATCCCACTACCCTTACAACGCCCTGGCCGATGCGTTCTTCCACAGCGATGTGCTGTTCCGCTGTCAGCGCTTGCTGCGCCAACAAGGCAAGGCCTGCCAGGCCCTGGCCGAGTCGATCCAACTGCGCCAACCGTTCATCTATGACGACAGCTTCGCCGAAGCCCTGAGCGACCTGAACGCCTCCCTGGAACACTTGCGCATCCAGAGCAACCCGGCCTGGCGCGGCCTGCTGCGTTCGCTGCGCGCCCTGGCGGCCAACCTGTCCACCCTTGACCGCCTGCTCGGCGACGCGAGCAACCCCGACGCCCTGGCCGACGCCACCGACAGCAACCTGTTGGACCGCGCGCCGCGCAACCTCAAAGAAATGTGGACGCGCCTGCGCACCCAACTCACGCCGACGTCGCTGCTGTTCCGACACGCGTTGCGCCTGTCACTGGCGCTGACCATCGGCTACGGCACCTTGCATGCCATCCACGCCTCCCAAGGTTATTGGATCATCCTCACCACCCTGTTTGTGTGCCAGCCCAACTACGGTGCGACGCGGCGCAAGCTCGGCCAGCGGATCATCGGCACCGCTATCGGCCTCACCGTGGCCTGGGCGCTGTTCGACCTGTTCCCAAGCCCCTTGGTGCAATCGATGTTCGCCATCGCTGCCGGCCTGGTGTTCTTTATCAACCGCACCACCCGCTACACCCTGGCCACGGCAGCAATCACCCTGATGGTGCTGTTCTGCTTTAACCAGGTGGGGGATGGCTACGGGCTGTTTTTGCCACGGCTGTTCGATACCTTGCTCGGCAGTTTAATCGCCGGCCTGGCCGTGTTCCTGTTCCTGCCGGACTGGCAAGGCCGTCGCCTGAACAAAGTGCTGGCCAACACCCTGACCTGCAACAGCATCTACCTGCGCCAGATCATGCAGCAATACGCCGCCGGCAAAAGCGACGACCTGGCCTATCGCCTGGCCCGCCGCAACGCGCACAACGCCGATGCGGCGCTGTCCACCACGCTGGCGAACATGTTGATGGAGCCGGGGCATTTCCGTAAGGAGGCGGATGTGGGCTTCCGTTTCCTGGTGTTGTCCCACACCTTGCTCAGCTACTTGTCAGGCCTAGGAGCCCACCGCGATACGCCATTGCCGGCTGAGGTGCGCGAGCATCTGATCGACGGCGCGGGTAAAACCCTCGCTGCGAGCATCGATGAAATCGCGACTGGTTTGGCCAACAAGCAACCCATTGCGATCCAAAGCGACGCCGAGGAAGCCCTGGCGGCGGACTTGGAGCAGATGCCGGATGAGATTGATGAAGGGCAGCGATTGGTGCAGACACAGTTGGCCTTGATTTGCCGGCAGTTGGGGCCTTTGCGCACCTTGGCGGCGCACCTGATCAAAGATACCAGCGCGGCTTAGGCCGCTATCGGGGGCAAGCCCCTCCCACACTTGATCGGATTCACACGGTCCAAATGTGGGAGGGGCGGTGCGACGATTCGACGTGCTCCCGATGAGGCCCGCACAGGCACTACATGCCATGGGCCTTCATCAACCGCGCATAACTGCCATCGACCTTCATCTTGGCAATCTCCCGGTCAAAGCTCGCCACAATCTGCGCGTGCTCAGGGTTCTTCAGGCTCACCAGAATATGCAGGCTGTTTTCACTCAGCGGCTGTGGCAGGAACTCCACCGTATTACGCACCCGGGCCGACTCCCGTGCCAGGTAAAAGCGCGCCACATATTCATCCTCCACCGTCAGCCGCACCCGCTGCGCCGCCAGCATGCGCACGGCCATGGCGAAGTTATGCACAGGCACTTTCTGCAACTGCGCATCCCCATCGAACGCCGCTGAATACGCATAACCACGTACCACCGCGATGGGATAGTCGTGCAGTTGCTGCAGGTTCTGAAACTCGATGGGGTCGTCACGGCGCTTGATAAAACGCACGCGGTTGAGCAGGTATTCGCCGGAGAATTGCCCCAAGTGCGTACGCGCGTCGTCGTACCAGGCGTTGACCAGCACGTCATAGCGCCCGTCACCCACGCCCATCAGCGCGCGAGCCCAGGGCACCTGCTCGAAATCGCTGGCATAGCCCGCGCGCGCCAAGGCCGTGCTGACAATATCAGTGGCCAAGCCCCCGTTGATCAGCGTGGCATCGGTAAAGGGCGGCCAGGCATCCGCGACCAGGCGCAGGCGCTGTGCACATGCAGGCGTTGCCAGCAGCAACACTCCAATCAAAGCAACGGCACGAGAGAATCGCGGCATGCTCAAAATCCTTGGCGGACAGGCGGTGGCCTTAGCTCAGGCTGCGCCTGAGGTTCTAACATTAGCTCAGATTACACAAAGAAACGGCCGCCGCCTGCACTCAATAGTGGCAAATTGATTTCATTCACAAAAATAGTTGATTTAGACACCGAAGCCCGTCGCGCCTACTATCCAAAACAGACATTTACGTGAGAACACACCATGACAGTCGATTGGGTCTGCAAACATCACACCGACCTGGGCAAGGAGCAGCTATACGCCATCCTGCGCTTGCGCTGCGAGGTTTTCGTTGTCGAGCAGAAGTGCGTTTATCAGGACATCGACGGGCAGGATCTGACGGGTGATACCCACCACCTGATGGCTTGGAAAGACGATGAACTGATGGCCTACCTGCGCCTGCTGGATCCGGAATCCCAAGGTGGCGATGTGGTTATCGGTCGGGTGATCGTCGCACCGGCGGCACGGGGTACCGGGCTGGGGCACGAGATGATGGAAGAAACTCTCAAGCAGATTGAGGAGACCTGGCCTGAGACGCCGATCTTCCTGTCAGCCCAGGCGCATTTGCAGGGCTATTACGGGCGGTATGGGTTTGTGGTGGCGGGTGAGGAATACCTGGAGGATGACATTCCACATATTGGTATGCGGCGCGCTTAAGGCCGCCATCGGGGGCAAGCCCCCTCCCACATTTGAATGTGTGAATACATTCAAATGTGGGAGGGGGCTTGCTCCCGATAGCGCCAGACCAGCCACCGCCAAACTCAGGGATAACCCAGAACCCGCTTGATCTGGTCGAGATTCACCTCGATCCACCCCCGATCAATCGCGCCCCAGTCGCGAATCCGATAGTGCCCTGCATGGTTGCGGGCGCCGTCTTCCTGTTCGAATTCACACACGATATCCAGGTCTGCCAACGCCGCAATCGTGTCCTGCGCCGTTCGCCGGGGCATACCGGTGACGTCGGTCAGCGCCGGCACACTGCTGGCGAGCCCGCTGTCGATCAGGTACGCCACGTACAGGCGGCGGTAGAAGCTGCTTTTGGTCTTGCTCACATCCATGGTCAGTCGCCTTGTGCGGTCAGGGCTTACCCTGCAGGTCGCGATACGTGAGGTACACCCGCAGGTCGAATTCCACCTGGTGGTAGCCCGGCATCATGTAATCGCAAAGTTTATAGAACGCCTTGTTGTGGTCCGATTCCTTAAAGTGCGCCAGCTCGTGCACCACGATCATGCGCAAAAATTCCGGAGCGGCGTCCTTGAACAGTGAAGCAATGCGGATCTCTTTCTTGGATTTGAGGTTGCCGCCCTGCACCCGCGAAATCGTGGTGTGCAGCCCGAGGGCGCGGTGGGTCAGATCCAGGCGGTTATCGAACAGCACTTTGTCGATCGCTGGCGCATTGCGCAGGTGTTCCTGCTTCAACGCCAGTGCGTAGGCGTACAGGGCTTTGTCGCTCTGCACCGCATGACGCTCGGGATAACGCTGCTCCAGGTAAGCGCCCAACTGGTCCTTGGCGATCAGTTGACGTACTTGCTCCTGGAGGGCTGCGGGGTAAGCCTGGAGGTATTTCAGCGCGGTCATTGAGGTCTGCAACAGGGTTCGAATGGGCGCCAGTGTAGCGAATTCAGCGCAGGCGGGCGCGTGACCAGTCGACCACTTCGTCGGCCATCAGGGGGTGCGCCGCCCACGGTCCCTGGATAAATGGGCAGCCATGGGCTTTGAGCCACTGAGCTTGCTCCTGAGTTTCCACACCCTCGGCCACCACCAGCACATCAAAATGCCCGCACAGTTCGATAATGCTGCGTGCCATCGCTGCGTCCCTCACCGACCCCGGCAGGCGCGCGACTAATTGCGGATCGAGTTTGAGGGTGTCGAACTCCAAGTCACGCAGATGCGCCAGGGAGCATTGTCCCGAACCAAAGTCATCCAAAGCGATGCGCACCCCGATTCGGCGCAGTAACTTGAGCTGCTTGGTGGCCTCTTCCAAGCTACTCATCAGGCAATCCTCGCCGATTTCCACCTCCAACTGCCCAGCCTGAAGCCCATGTCGCTCCATCACCTGCTGCAACTGGTTAGCCAGGTTGGGCATATTGAACTGGCTGCTACTCAGGCTGACGCTCAGCACCAATTCATCGTCGAAGGTGCTTTGCCACACCTGACGCTGGGCAGCGACCTGTTGATAAATCCACGCGCTCAGTTGGCTGATCAGCCGCGCTTCCTCCAGCAGCGGTAAAAACAGCCCAGGAGGTACATCGCCGACGCTGGGGTGTTGCCAACGCAATAACGCCTCGACACCGCGCAGGCGCCCATCAGCCAGAGAGACCTGAGGCTGGTAGACCAGGGTGAAATCCTTGTTTTGAATGGCCGTACGCACGCTGTCTTCGAGCATCAGCCGCGAGCGCGCGCGGCCGTTCATTTCCTGGTCGTAATAGCGATACTGCTGACGGCCCGCGCGCTTGGCTTCGTACATGGCGATGTCGGCCGCACGCAGCAAACCATTCAGGTCCGAACCGCAGTCCGGGAAGGTAGCAATGCCAATGCTCACGCCGAGCATCACATCCAAACCGTCAACCTGCTGACAAACAGAGACTCGTTCGATCAGTTTTTCCGAAATTTTTGCCGCCTGCTCTGGGAATTCCAACTCCAGCAGCGCAGTAAATTCATCACCGCCCATGCGGCCGATAATGTCGTAGGAGCGCAAGCCGCCCTGCAATTGCTCCGAAACCCAGCGTAAAACCCGGTCGCCCGCATCATGGCCCAAAGAATCGTTGACGCGCTTGAAACCGTCGAGGTCCAGGTACAGCAACACCAAGGACTGCTCTGTGCGCTCACTGCGCAACAGCGTGTTCTCCACAGCCTGGTGGAAGCCGCGTCGATTCAGCAGCCCGGTCAGCGGGTCGGTAACGGCTTGGAATTCCAACTGCTGATGCAGGTGGCGCACTTCGGACATATCCAGCACCGTCACCACCATGGCCTTCTGTTCGGCGGGCAGTGGCGCGCATGACAACGCCGCCGGCACCTGCTGGCCACGGCCGGTGCGCAGAAGCGCATCGTGCAGGCGCCAGGTTTCGCCCTTGCGGTAACCGGCGTACATCTGCGAATCCAGCCACGTGGGCACATGGGGCTTTTGCATGAAACTCAGGAATTCCTGGCCCTGCAACTCTTGGATCGGGGCATTGAGCAGGCGCGAGATCGCCGGGTTGGCGTATTCGATCACGCCCTCCTCACTCACCACCAGGATGCCCTCGGCGGCGTTATCCAACACCGAGGCATTAAAGGCCCGGGCTGACTCCAGATCATGGCTCAGGCGCTGCAAAGCCCGGCGAATGCGCTGATGCTCCAGCAACGCCTGGACCTTGGGCTTGAGAATATGCGGGTCGAAGGGTTTGAACAGGTAGTCGATGGCGCCACTGGCATAGCCTTCCAGCACGGCGGCGGGCGACTGGGCGTTGGCACTCAGGAAGATAATAGGGGTCATGCGTGTGCGCTGGTTGCCACGCATCAGGCGGGCGACTTCAAAGCCGTCCATGCCGGGCATCATTACATCAAGCAATACCAGGTCCACTTCATGCTGCAGCAGCACCTCCAGAGCTTCCAACCCGGATTCCGCGGTGACCACCTGCCAGTCATCACGTTGTAGCAGCGCACGCATGCTGATCAGGTTTTCCGGGTAGTCATCGACGACCAGAAGAACCGAACTGCCATCGCCATGAGGTGGAGCGCATTCCATGCTGAGTCTCTTCCTTAGGTCTACTCCGGTCACTTCTGAGAGAAAACACGGATAAACATTGAGGGCTCACTCTAGCCCTGGATACTGAAAATCAGAAGTGACGTGGATGCCATCATTGCGCCAAAGTTCACTCAGCCGACTAACGGTCAACCTCTACAGCCCACGGTTCATGGGAAACATGGCTTTTTGGCATTCATTTGGCGCCAATAAATTGCCAGCAAATGTTTAACAACAGGCCGGCCACCGCCTATAAAGAACCTGTAAGGCCCACGGGCCAAAGCCTTCACCCCCTGTAAAAGGCCAACGCCATGATCGACCTCTCCACTTGGAACCTGAGCATTCCGGTCGGCTCGCCCCCCGCGACTATCGACACCCCAAAGCTGCTCAGCGGCTTCAACGACCAGTACTTCCAGGCCGAAGGCAGCAACGTGCAGTTCTGGACACCCGTCACCGGCACCCGCACCGAAAACGCCATCTACCCACGCAGTGAGCTGCGCGAAACTTACGCCGACGGGCGCTTGCGAAACTGGACCTACCCCGAAGCCGACAACTTCCTGCGCGCCACCTTGGCCGTGAACCAAGTACCGTCCAGCGGCAAGATCGTCATCGGCCAGATCCACGCCTATGACAGCCAAAAACCGCTGATCAAGCTCGAATACCAGTTCAAGGAAAAGACCCAGACCGGCAACATCGTCGCCAAAGTGCGCATGCGCCCGGATGAAGGTGAAAGCCGCGTAGTCATCGTCGCGTCCAATGTGCCGCTGGAGAAAAGCTTTACCTACGTGATCAACCTCAACAAAGCCGGGCTGCTCAGCGTGTACGCCGCCGACAGTGAATGGAACGAGCGCATTGGCGCAGCGTGGGGCAGCAAGCCGCTGTACTTCAAGGCCGGCGCGTATGTGCAGGACAACAGCGGGGACAGCAAGGAAGGCGCGAAGGTGACGTTTGCGAAGTTGGATATTGATCACGAGTGAACAAATCAGCCTCATTTAGCGTAGGCAGTGCCTGATCAGCACGAGGAAGACGCCGTTACCTCGCTCCCACACTCAAGCTGATCAAATCCCAGCCACAAAAAAGCCCGCATCGCAGCGGGCTTCTTTTTAAACGCTTGAGGCTTAGTTCACCTTAGCGTTCAACTCACCTTTCAGGTAACGCTGGTACATCGCTTCCAGCGAGATCGGCTTGATCTTCGAGCCGTTGCCGGCAGTGCCGAAGGCTTCGTAGCGAGCGATACACACATCACGCATCGCGGTTACGGTGGCGCCGAAGAATTTACGCGGGTCAAATTCGCTCGGGTTGGTGGCCATCAGGCGACGCATCGCGCCGGTGGACGCCAGGCGCAGGTCGGTGTCGATGTTGACCTTGCGCACGCCGTGCTTGATGCCTTCAACGATTTCTTCAACCGGTACGCCGTAGGTTTCTTTGATGTCGCCGCCGTACTGGTTGATGATCGCCAGCCACTCTTGCGGGACCGAGGAAGAACCGTGCATCACCAAGTGGGTGTTAGGGATGCGCTTATGGATTTCCTTGATGCGGTCGATGGCCAGCACGTCGCCGGTAGGCGGCTTGGTGAACTTGTAGGCGCCGTGGCTGGTGCCGATGGCGATGGCCAGGGCATCGACCTGGGTCTTCTTGACGAAGTCAGCGGCTTCTTCCGGATCGGTCAGCATTTGGCTGTGATCAAGCACGCCTTCGGCGCCGATGCCGTCTTCTTCGCCGGCCATGCCGGTTTCCAGGGAACCCAGGCAGCCCAGTTCGCCTTCAACCGAGACGCCGCAGGCGTGAGCCAGGGCTACGGTTTGCTGGGTTACGCGCACGTTGTATTCGTAGTCGGTTGGGGTCTTGCCGTCTTCGCCGAGGGAGCCGTCCATCATCACCGAGCTGAAGCCCAGTTGGATGGAGCGCTGGCACACGTCAGGGCTGGTGCCGTGGTCCTGGTGCATGCACACCGGGATGTGCGGAAATTCTTCGATTGCGGCGAGGATCAGGTGACGCAGGAATGGAGCACCGGCGTATTTGCGGGCACCGGCCGAAGCCTGGACGATCACTGGGGAGTCGGTCTTGTCAGCGGCTTCCATGATGGCGCGCATCTGCTCAAGGTTGTTGACGTTAAAGGCTGGGACGCCGTAGCCGAACTCGGCTGCGTGGTCCAGCATTTGACGCATGCTGATAAGTGCCATTGTGTTGTCTCTCCCGGTCGAGGGTCGTTAATCGTGCAAGCCTGCCGTAGCGGCGGCTGCTATTCAAGTTATTGCCGGTCAGGTTTTGCATGCCTGGCCTGCTGAATCGTTATTGCAGTGTCCGGCTCGTCATTTGGAACCGAATCAATGTGGGAGGGGGCTTGCTGCCGATAGCGATCTATCAGTCGCTGACTTCGGTGACTGACCCACCGCAATCGGGAGCAAGCCCCCTCCCACATTTGGATCTCAATACATTCGAGACCGTGTTCTGTTTACTGGGCCTTGCAGCCCCGCCCGATCAAATCGTCGGTGACAACCCAGTAAACCAGGCCTTCCTCACCCTTGGTGTGAAACGCCAACTGGTCGTTGCTGTACAGCACGCCCGAAGCGGCAACGTCCTGTTTAAGGCGGTAAACCTGGTCGGAACCGCCGAGGCGTACATCCACCTCGCTGCGGGCCTGGTTGGTAAATCGCCAGTTGACCTCGGCCTTGCTGTCGCAGGTCCAAGTGGTCCACTTATCGGCAGGCTCTGCCTTGTTGAACATGTTCATGCTGCTGCAACCGGCCAGTAGGGCCAGGGCTGCCAGGGCGAAAACGCCTTTCATTGCCAATCCTCGCAGCGGCGCCAGAGGCCGCCGATGCTGTCGGTTAGTTGATCAGACCCGTCAAGGGCAACCCTGTTCCTGACCGTTGGGCGCGGAGTCGTATTTCTCCAGCCGTTCGTTGCCGATGCGCTTGTTGATCACCGGCATGGTCTCGGCTTGCCAATCGGCCTGGTAGCAGCTCTTTTTCTGCACAGGCAACGGCTTTCCAGCCTCCTGCGCCGCGCTTGGCGTGCTGCCGCAGCCGGCCAGAAGGCCCGCTGCGATCAACAGTGCCAACGACTTGATCATGGGAATGCTCCTTTTCCTGATCACGGGCCTTAGCCTTTGGCTCGGGCTTCCAACACTTCAACGGCGGGCAGCACTTTGCCTTCGACGAATTCAAGGAACGCGCCGCCACCGGTAGAAATGTAGGAGATACGGTCAGCCACACCATATTTGTCGATGGCCGCCAGGGTGTCGCCACCGCCGGCGATGGAGAACGCCGAGCTTTCAGCGATGGCATTGGCCAGCACTTTGGTGCCGTTGCCGAACTGGTCAAACTCGAACACGCCGACCGGGCCGTTCCACAGAATGGTCTGGGAGGCTTTCAGCAGTTCGGCGAAGTTGGCTGCGGTTTGCGGCCCGATGTCCAGGATCATGTCGTCGGCAGCCACGTCAGCGATGAGCTTGACGGTGGCGGCGGCGCTTTCAGCGAATTCCTTGGCAACCACCACATCTACCGGCAACGGCACACTGACCTTGGCAGCGATGGCGCGAGCGGTATCCAGCAGGTCCGGTTCATACAGGGACTTGCCCACCGGGTGGCCGGCTGCGGCCAGAAAGGTGTTGGCGATGCCACCACCGACGATCAATTGGTTGCAGATCTGGCTGAGGCTGTTGAGCACGTCCAGCTTGGTGGACACCTTGGAGCCAGCCACGATGGCAGCCATCGGCTGAGCCGGTGCGCCGAGGGCCTTGCCCAGTGCATCCAGTTCAGCAGCCAGCAGCGGGCCAGCAGCCGCGACCTTGGCGAACTTGGCCACGCCGTGGGTGGAACCCTCAGCACGGTGAGCCGTACCGAACGCATCCATCACAAATACGTCGCACAGGGCTGCGTATTGCTGGGCCAGTTCGTCACTGTTCTTTTTCTCGCCTTTGTTGAAGCGCACGTTTTCGAACAGCACGATGTCGCCGGCCTTGACGTCAACGCCACCCAAGTAGTCAGACACCAACGGCACTGTGCGGCCCAGGGCCTCACTCAGGTAATCGGCCACAGGCTTGAGGCTGTTTTCTTCCGAGAACTCACCTTCGGTCGGACGACCCAGGTGGGAGCAGACCATTACGGCCGCGCCTTTTTCCAGGGCCAGCTTGATGGTCGGCAGCGAAGCCCGGATTCGCGCATCGCTGGTGACAACACCGTCCTTGACTGGGACGTTGAGGTCTTCGCGAATCAGTACGCGCTTACCTTGCAGATCGAGGTCGGTCATCTTCAACACGGTCATGGGTCGCAGTTCCTGAATTGACTTATTTAAAGGGCAGGTTTTGATGAGGCAACGTGCAGATAGTGTTCTGCAACATCCAGCATGCGGTTGGCAAAACCCCATTCGTTATCGAACCAGGCCAGGATATTCACCAGCCTCGGGCCGGAAACGCGGGTCTGGCTGGCATCGACAATTGCCGAATGCGGGTCATGGTTGAAGTCACAACTGGCGTGGGGCAACTCGGTGTAGGCCAGTAAGCCTTTGAGCGGGCCGCTGGTGGCGGCATCGCGCAGAATCCGGTTGACCTCCACCGCATCGGTGTCGCTGACGGTTTGCATGGTGATGTCCAGACAAGACACGTTTACCGTCGGCACCCGTACGGCTTTGGCCTGAATTCGCCCGGCAAGTTCCGGCAGCAGGCGTTCGATGCCACGGGCCAGGCCGGTGGACACCGGAATCACTGACTGGAACGCCGAACGCGTACGGCGCAGGTCTTCGTGGTGATAGGCGTCGATCACTGGCTGGTCGTTCATCGCCGAGTGGATGGTGGTGATCGATACGTAATCGATGCCAATCGCCTGATCCAACAGGCGTAACAGCGGCACGCTGCAGTTGGTGGTGCAGGAGGCGTTGGACACCAGCAGCTCATGGCCGGTCAGGCAATCCTGGTTGATGCCATAGACGATGGTGGCGTCGACATCCGCCTCGCTGGCCATCGGCTGGGAAAACAGCACACGCGGCGCGCCGGCGTCGAGAAAACGCTGGCCATCGGCGCGGGTGTTGTAGGCACCGGAGCATTCCAACACCAGGTCGACGCCCAGCGCCGCCCAGTCGATGCCCTCGGGGGTGGCACTGCGCAGTACTTTTACGCAGTCGCCTTTGATATGCAGACAATCGCCCTCAACCCGCACTTCGCCGGGGAAGCGGCCGTGGGTGGAGTCAAAGCGTGTCAGGTATTCGATGCTGGCCATGTCGGCCAAATCGTTGATCGCGACAATTTCAAACCCGGCTGCCGCCCCTCGCTCGAACAGAGCACGCAAGACGCAACGACCAATGCGGCCGTAGCCGTTGAGTGCAACTTTGTAGGGACGCGGTTGGGGCATGGGGTTCTCGATCAAGGTTAGTTCGGTGCTGAATGCACTATCGCCATCGCGGGCAAGCCCGCTCCCACATTAGACCGCGATCCAAATGTGGGAGCGGGCTTGCCCGCGATAGCGCCAGTTCAGACAACGCAGACTGACTTAGTCTTCCAGCAGCTCTTCAGCCTGACCCAGGATGTTTTCCAGGGTGAAACCGAACTCTTCGAACAAGGCTGGAGCCGGCGCCGACTCACCGTAGGTGGTCATGCCGATCACGCGGCCTTCCAGGCCCACGTACTTGTACCAGTAGTCGGCGTGAGCCGCTTCGATGGCGATACGCGCGCTGACCTGCAACGGCAGGACCGATTGCTTGTAGCCAGCATCCTGGGCTTCGAACACGCTGGTGCACGGCATGGACACAACGCGCACGTTACGGCCTTGGGCAGTCAGCTTGTCGTAGGCCTGAACGGTCAGGCCCACTTCGGAACCGGTGGAGATCAGGATCAGCTCCGGCTCACCCACGCAGTCTTTGAGCACGTAGCCGCCACGGCTGATGTCGGCGATCTGTGCGTCGGTACGCACTTGGTGCTGCAGGTTCTGACGGGAGAAGATCAGCGCCGAAGGGCCGTCTTTACGCTCGATGGCGTGCTTCCATGCCACGGCGGATTCCACCGCGTCGGCTGGGCGCCAGCAATCCAGGTTCGGCGTGGTGCGCAGGCTGGTCAGTTGCTCGACCGGCTGGTGCGTCGGGCCGTCTTCGCCCAGACCGATGGAGTCGTGGGTGTAGACATGGATCACACGCTTCTTCATCAGCGCAGCCATACGTACCGCGTTGCGCGCATATTCCATGAACATCAGGAAGGTTGCGCCGTAAGGCACCAGGCCGCCGTGCAGGGACACGCCGTTCATGATGGCGCTCATGCCGAACTCGCGCACGCCGTAGTACATGTAGTTGCCGCTGGCGTCTTCGGCCGAGACACCTTTGCAACCTTTCCACAGGGTCAGGTTGGAACCGGCCAGGTCAGCCGAACCGCCGAGGAACTCAGGCAGCAGTGGGCCAAAGGCGTTCAGGGTGTTCTGGCTGGCTTTACGGCTGGCGATGGTCTCGCCCTTGGCCGCGACTTCGGCGATGTAGGCCGAGGCTTTTTCCGAGAAGTCGGCAGGCAGGTCGCCAGCGAGGCGGCGAACCAGCTCATTGGCCAGCTCTGGGAATTCGGCGGAGTAGGCAGCAAAACGCTGGTCCCACTCGGCTTCGGCCGCCAGGCCTTTTTCCTTGGCGCTCCACTCGGCGTAGATGTCGGCCGGAATTTCGAACGGGCCGTGGTTCCACTTCAGCGCTTCACGGGTCAAGGCGATTTCCGCGTCACCCAGTGGGGCGCCGTGGCAGTCTTCTTTACCTTGCTTGTTCGGCGAACCGAAGCCGATGGTGGTCTTGCAGCAGATCAGGGTCGGCTGCGCGCTCTTGCGAGCGGTGTCGATGGCAGTCTTGATCTCTTCCGGATCGTGGCCGTCGACATTGCGGATCACCTGCCAGTTGTAGGCTTCGAAACGCTTAGGGGTGTCGTCGGTGAACCAGCCTTCGACTTCGCCGTCGATGGAGATGCCGTTGTCATCGTAGAAGGCGATCAGCTTGCCCAGGCCCAGCGTGCCGGCCAGCGAAGCGACTTCGTGGGAAATGCCTTCCATCATGCAGCCATCACCCAGGAACACGTAGGTGTGGTGATCGACGATGTCGTGGCCAGGACGGTTGAATTGCGCGCCCAGGACTTTTTCAGCCAGTGCGAAACCTACGGCGTTGGCCAGGCCTTGGCCCAGGGGACCGGTGGTGGTCTCGACGCCTGGGGTGTAGCCGAACTCAGGGTGACCCGGAGTGCGGCTATGCAGCTGGCGGAAGCTCTTGAGGTCATCGATGGTGACGTCGTAGCCGGTCAGGTGCAGCAGCGAGTAGATCAGCATCGAGCCGTGGCCGTTGGACAGCACGAAGCGGTCACGGTCGGCGAAGGACGGGTTGCTCGGGTTGTGTTTCAGGTAATCACGCCAAAGTACCTCGGCGATATCCGCCATGCCCATCGGGGCACCGGGATGGCCGCTGTTGGCTTTTTGCACGGCATCCATGCTGAGGGCACGAATGGCGTTGGCACGCTCACGACGGCTGGGCATCGCTGTTCTCCTGAGGATTTTGAAGAGTGAATGATTAAAAGAAACGGAAAAAAGGACCGGCATTTTCCCTCAGCCACCGCCTGCGGGCAATGACAGATAGTCACTTGTGGCTGTTTTTCCTGTGCTTTGCGCAGCAATCGCCTGCATTGACCGCCTACTTGTTCGTCTAAAAGTTATAGCGGCTGCTTATAACCGCCACTTATCGATCAATATCAAAACTTTTTGATATTGACCTTGCGAGGATATCCACCCGTCACTAGACTGCTGCCCTTATGAATCTACCCGTGCCCTCACTGCGTCCCGACGACGGCGATGAACTGGCAGCCTTGTGCAAGGCCGCTGGCGACCCGTTGCGTCTGAACGTCTTGCGCGCACTGGCAAACGATTCCTTCGGCGTCCTGGAACTGGCGCAGATCTTCGCCATTGGCCAGTCCGGCATGAGCCACCATTTGAAGGTGCTGTCCCAGGCCGACCTAGTGGCCACACGCCGCGAAGGCAATGCAATTTTTTACCGCCGCGCCCTGCCCCACACCGACCTGCTCGGCGGCAAGCTGCACGCCTCCCTGCTCGAAGAAGTCGACAACCTGAGCCTGCCAACCGACGTACAGTCGCGTATCGGCCAGGTTCACGGGCAACGCGCAGCGGCGAGTCAGGATTTTTTCGCACGGGTGGCTGAGAAGTTTCGCGCGCAGCAAGACTTGATCGCCGGCCTGCCGCAGTACCGCGACAGCGTGCTGGCGCTATTGGACAAGCTGAGCTTCAGTGATGAGGCGACCGCGTTGGAAGTCGGGCCTGGGGACGGCGGTTTTCTGCCGGAGTTGGCGCGCCGCTTTCATCAGGTAACCGCGCTGGACAACAGCCCGGCGATGCTCGAACTGGCGCGCCAGTTGTGCGAGCGTGAATCGCTGCGCAATGTGACCCTGCAACTGGCTGACGCTTTGAGCGGCACACAGATCAAAGCCGACTGCGTGGTGCTGAACATGGTCTTGCACCATTTCGCCGCCCCCGCCGACGCGTTAAAGCAAATGGCCGGGTTGCTGCACCCCGGCGGTAGCCTGTTGGTTACGGATTTATGCAGCCACAACCAGAATTGGGCCAGGGAGGCCTGCGGTGATCTCTGGTTGGGTTTTGAACAGGACGATCTGGCCCGTTGGGCCACCGCTGCGGGGCTCGTTCCCGGGGAAAGCCTCTATGTAGGCTTACGTAATGGTTTCCAGATCCAGGTTCGCCATTTTCAGCGACCGGCTGGCGACACTCACCATCGGTAATATCAGGAAAACATCGAGATGAGCGAATACTCCCTTTTCACCTCCGAGTCCGTGTCTGAAGGGCATCCGGACAAAATCGCCGACCAGATTTCTGATGCGGTGCTGGACGCCATCATTGCTGAAGACAAGTTCGCCCGTGTGGCGTGCGAGACTCTGGTGAAAACCGGTGTAGCGATCATCGCTGGCGAAGTGACCACCACCGCCTGGGTTGACCTGGAGCAGATCGTCCGTGACGTGATCACCGACATCGGCTACACCAGCTCCGACGTCGGCTTCGACGGCGCGACCTGCGGCGTGATGAACATCATCGGCAAGCAGTCCCCAGACATCAACCAGGGTGTCGACCGTGCCAAGCCGGAAGACCAGGGTGCCGGCGACCAAGGCCTGATGTTCGGCTATGCCAGCAACGAAACCGACGTGCTGATGCCTGCACCGATCACTTTCTCGCACCAGTTGGTACAGCGCCAGGCAGAAGCCCGCAAATCCGGCCTGCTGCCATGGCTGCGCCCGGACGCCAAGTCCCAGGTGACCTGCCGCTATGAAGGCGGCAAAGTCGTCGGTATCGACGCTGTCGTATTGTCGACCCAGCACAACCCGGACGTGTCCTACGCCGACCTGCGTGAAGGCGTGATGGAGCTGATCGTCAAGCACGTACTGCCGGCCGAGCTGCTGAGCAAAGACACCCAGTTCCACATCAACCCGACTGGCCAGTTCATCATCGGTGGCCCGGTGGGCGACTGTGGCCTGACCGGTCGCAAGATCATCGTCGACAGCTACGGCGGCATGGCTCGCCACGGCGGCGGCGCGTTCTCCGGTAAAGATCCGTCCAAGGTTGACCGTTCGGCCGCTTACGCAGGTCGTTATGTGGCCAAGAACATCGTCGCTGCCGGCTTGGCCGAGCGTTGCGAGATCCAGGTGTCCTACGCCATTGGTGTGGCCCAGCCTACGTCGATCTCGCTGAATACCTTCGGTACCGGCAAGATCAGCGACGACAAGATCGTTAAGCTGGTGCGTGAGATCTTCGACCTGCGCCCTTACGCGATCACCACCATGCTCGACCTGCTGCACCCGATGTACCAGGAAACCGCAGCCTACGGCCACTTCGGCCGCACCCCGGAGCAGAAGACCGTCGGCGACGACACCTTCACCACCTTCACGTGGGAAAAAACCGACCGCGCCAACGACCTGCGCACCGCCGCCGGCCTGTAAGCACGCGTTGCACCCAAAAGCCCTGCCGGGTTCGCCCGGCAGGGTTTTTTATTGCCTGCGCGATCACCTTCACATTTTTTGGATCCAAACCTTGCAGACCCAATGATGGCCCTCTAGAATCCGCGCCCTCTCGGGCCCTCTACCTTATTTGGATATTGCCCTGCGTCAGCCCGGGATAGACACGCGCGCAGGCAATCGAACATTGAGGTTTTTCATGCGCATCTCCACGCTCGCCCCTGCTGCCCTTCTGCTCAGCCTGTTCGCCCTGCCGGCCCACGCCGCCGACCTGAGCGCACTGAGTGGCGCCCTGAGCTCCCAGTTGGGTGGCGGTAACTCCGGCGACTGCCAGAAGCAAGCCGCAGACCTGCAAACCAAGATCGATGCGGCCGAAGCCAGCAAAGACACCTTCAAAGTGAAGGCCTTCAAAGCGGCGCAAGACCAGATCAACAAAGGTTGTGACAAACTGTCTGAAGCCCAGGCCAAAGCCGATGCCAAGCAGCAAACCCAGGAAGCCAAGGCTGACAAGCCGGATGCCGTGAAAGCCTTGGGCGGTCTGTTCAAGTAAGCAGAAACACCCGGTAAAAAGCCCCGCACTGTAGGGGCTTTTTTGTGGCCGGGAGGTTCATTTAGGCTGGGCACCCTTTCCGAGCAAGGATGCTCATGATGCGTTTACTGATTGCTCTGTCACTCAGCGCGTTGCCCTTTTTGGCATGGGCCGAAGCCTGTACCGATGAGGCCAGAACCCAGGTCGACACCCTGGCCGAACAGGTCCGTCTGTGGGACGACAGCTACCACCGCCTCGGCCAATCACCCGTCCACGATGAACTCTACGACCAAGCCCGCCAGCGCCTGGCCCATTGGCGCCAGTGCTTCCCTCAAACCCTCGCAAAACCTGACAACCCGCTGGCCGGCGCTCGGGGCACCTTCCGGCATCCCGTTGCTCATACTGGCCTGGAAAAACTGCTGGATGAACAGGCCGTCGGTGCCTGGCTCGATAGCCGACAAGACGTGTGGATTCAACCCAAGGTCGACGGGGTTGCAGTGACGCTGGTGTATCGTCAGGGCCGGTTGGAGCAAGTGATCAGCCGCGGCGATGGCGCACTTGGTCAGGACTGGTCAGCTTCCGCCCGCAGGATCCCCGGCATTGTCCAGCAACTGCCGGAGCCCATCGACGTGGTACTGCAAGGCGAGCTCTATTGGCGCTTGGACGACCACGTGCAATCGACCACTGGTGGGCTCAATGCCCGCAGCAAGGTGGCCGGCCTGATGAACCGTCGACAGCTGAGTGACGCCGACGCCGCTGGTATAGGCCTGTTTGTCTGGGCCTGGCCGGACGGCCCAAGCGTATTTACCGAGCGCCTGGCCACCCTGGCACGATGGGGTTTCACCGACAGCCTGCGTTACAGCCAGCCCATCCGAACTCTCACCGAAGCCGCGCACTGGCGCATGTATTGGTACAACCACTCACTGCCCTTCGCCAGTGATGGAGTGGTGCTGCACCAAGCATCACGAGCGCCCGGCAAACGCTGGCAAGTCAGCGCCCCCTATTGGGCGGTCGCCTGGAAGTACCCGACTTCCAAGGCGCTGGCTCTGGTACGCAAGGTGCAGTTCAAGATCGGCCGCACGGGGCGCATCACCCCCATTCTGGAGTTGGAGCCGGTGCGGCTGGACGACCGACAGATCCGCCGTGTCAGCGTCGGCTCCTTGAAACACTGGCAAGCGCTGGATATTCGCCCTGGCGACCAAGTATCCATCAGCCTGGCGGGCCAGGTGATCCCTCGGTTGGACCACGTGATCCTGCGCAATCCCAAGCGGATCGACCTGCCAGTGCCCGACCCGCGAGACTTTCACGCCCTGAGTTGCTGGCAACTGGACCCAGGCTGCGAAGAACAGTTGCTCGCACGCCTGACCTGGCTGAGCAGCAACCAGGGCTTGGCGCTGCCGCACATGGGTCGCGAGACGTGGAACGTATTGATCCAGGCCGGTCTAATCGCAGGCTTTCTCGATTGGTTAACCCTGGATGCGGCAGAGCTTGCTAACATTGATGGCTTGGGTGAGCGCAGCCGCACCCGACTGCTCGACAGCCTTCACAGCGCTCGGCAACGACCCTTTGCACAATGGCTAAAAGCCTTGGGTGTGCCGCCTGCGGCCCGCAGCAACCTGGAAGGAAACTGGCAGACACTGGTTGCCAGAGACACCCAGGCCTGGTTGGAGATCGATGGCATAGGTCCGGCTCGTGCAGCGCAACTGAGCGCTTTTTTTCGCGACCCGCAGGTACAGTCCTTGGCTGAAACATTACGTGTGGCCGGAATAGACGGGTTTTGAACGCGCCCCCAGCCACCTTTAAACCACCGCAGAATTCACCCTGCCCTTTGCGAATCTGGAGCTCCACATGAAATTCCTCGCCCCTTTTGCCCTGCTGACCGTCGCAAGCTTTATGGCCACGCCGCTGCTGGCTGCCGAAGAAGCCCCCCAACTCACTGGCTGCGCCGCTAAGCGCCAAGCCATCAGCACCCAGATCGAACAAGCCAAGGCCCATGGCAACAGCGACCAACAAGCCGGCCTGGAAAAAGCGCTGAGCGAAGTCACCGCCAATTGCACCGACGCCTCGCTGCGCAAGGAGCGGGAAAACAAGGTGCTTGACGCCAAGCACGACGTCAGCCGCCGTCAGGCGGACCTCGACAAGGCAATGAAAAAGGGCGACGCGGAGAAGATCAACAAGCGTAAGGACAAACTTGCCGAGTCCCGCAAGGAACTGCAGGACGCCGTGGAAGAACTTGACCAGTAAAACCGGTCAGTGGTCCCGAAACTGTTTATGGCAGGCACTGCAGGCATCTTCGACTTTCTGTACGGCAGGGGAAAGGTTACTGGCCTTGTAGGGCTGCACTTGGCTGGCGATCACCAATTCACCGGTGGCCGCCTCCAGGTCGCGGGCCAACTGCTGGAATTGCGCTTGTTTTTGCCACACGTCATCCTTGGCGCTGGTGTGATCTTCCTCGCGCACGCTCGGAAAGTGTTTCCAAGGTTCATGGGACAACGCATCGAGCTTGACCGCGCCCTCAGCGAATTTCGCGCCGTCGAACGCAATGCGTCCGCGCAACATGCCGCCCAGGTCTTCGCCGGTCTTGAGCATCTGCTTGAAGATCGCCTTGCGCTGGCCCAAGGGCGAATTCGGATCAACACCGCCGCAGGCAGACACTGCCAGGCAGGCCAACAATACAACCGTCAATTTTTTAAAAGTCATGGTGGCTCAGGGTCACGGGAAACGGCGGCCAGTATCCTCGCCCCACCCGCAAAGACCAATAGCCCTATTAATAATAAGGGTTGCCCAACGGCGCTACGGCGCGGGCAACCGTTTCAGGAATTACATGTATGAGTCTCACATTGAAACCCTGGAGCCGCCGCCTGGCATGGGCTCTGCCGATGATTGCGCTGCTGGCCGGCTGCGACGCGGGCAAGGACACCGGCAAAGACACGGCCAAAGATGAAGTTGCCAAACCCCACGCCGTCGCCACCTATGTAAACGCACCTTGGGAAGCACTGCCGGCGGTGTCCGACAGCGACCTGCTGGCCGGCTTTGAGTCCTGGCGCAGTGCTTGCCAGCGCCTGAAGACCGACCCTGTATGGGGCGCGACCTGCGCGGCAGCGGCCAGCGTGCCGGGCAATGCTGTGGCGGTGCGAGGTTTTCTCAAGGAGCGTCTGGATGTGTTCGGCTTGCGCTCGTCCGAGAACACCCCTAACGGTTTAATCACCGGCTACTACGAACCGGTCTACCCCGGCAGCCTGACCAAGACTGCCACCGCCCACGTGCCGGTGTATGGCGTGCCGGATGACCTGATCATCGTCAACCTGGAAAGCATTTATCCTGAACTGAAAGGCAAGCGCCTGCGCGGTCGTCTTGAAGGTCGCGTGCTCAAGCCTTATGACGATGCCAGCGCCATCAACGGCCAAGGCTCCACAGCTAAGCCGATCGCCTGGCTGACCAACCCGATGGACCTGCAATTTCTGCAAATCCAGGGTTCAGGCCGCATTCAATTGAAAGACGGGCGCCAACTGCGCGTCGGTTACGGCGACCAGAACGGCTATCCCTACCGCCCTATCGGCCGCTGGCTGGTGGAGCAAGGCGAGTTGAAAAAAGAAGACGTGACCATGGGCGCCATCAGCGCCTGGGCGAAGGCGCACCCGGAGCGAATCCCGGAACTGCTGGCGAGCAACCCCAGCTACGTGTTCTTCAGTGCTCGCCCCGACAGCAACGAAGGCCCACGTGGCTCGCTGAACGTGCCGTTGACCGCCGGCTACAGCGTGGCGGTGGATCGCAAAGTCATCCCGCTGGGCAGCCTGCTGTGGCTGTCGACGACAAAGCCCGATGGTTCGCCGATCGTTCGACCGGTCGCGGCCCAGGACACCGGCGGTGCAATTACCGGTGAGGTGCGTGCGGATTTGTTCTGGGGCACCGGCGATGCGGCAGGTGAGCTGGCGGGGAACATGAAGCAGCAAGGGCAAATCTGGATGCTATGGCCCAAGGGCGCAGCGTTGCCGCAGGTGCCGGAGATACTCTAGATCAACTGTGGGGGCGGTTGGACTTGCCGCCCCTCACAAGTGGATCTGCGTCACGGCTCAGATCGAGACAAAGAAGAAACTCGCAATCAACGCCATGCCCACGAACCACACCAGTGAACGCAGGATCGCCCAATCGGCCACGTAGCAAATGATGTACAAGAGGCGGCTGGTGATAAACAGCACGGCCAGTACATTGATGGTCACCAGTTCGGCCGTACCCGCCAGGTGCGCGATAATCACCGCCGCCGCAAATGCCGGGGTGACTTCAAAGCTGTTGAGCTGGGCGTTGTGGGCGCGCCGAGCGAACCCATCGAGAGTCTCCAGAAAAGCGCGAGGGTCATGGTTCTGCCGAGGCCCGAACTTGCCCTGACTGAACTTGGCCAACCCTGTGCACAGGTAAGGCAAGAAAATTGCGATCAACACACACCAGAAAGCTACCGTCATCACTGATTCCCTTTTAGTTTTCTATTTTTAATTTGAAACAGAAATTAGAGTTTTAGCACCAATTCTGGCAAGCCGCACCCACCGCTATGAGCCGCCACACGCCAAAAGGTTCTACCGGTGTTTTGCGCCCTGCCTGCAACCTCAGGCCGCTGCGGCGGTCCATCCACCCACTCATGACTGATCTTTCCCACTCCAAGGACCCCGGATGCTTGAACTTGTCGCCGCCTTCATTTGCCTCACCACCCTGCTCACCTATGTGAACTTCCGTTTTATCGGACTGCCGCCCACCATCGGTGTGATGGTCACGGCCCTGCTGTTTTCCCTGATCCTGCAAGGCTTGAGCGTGCTCGGCTACCCAGGCCTTGAGGAGCGTATCCAGCAACTGATCGGCCAGATCGACTTCGGCGACTTGCTGATGAACTGGATGCTGTCATTCCTGCTGTTCGCCGGCGCTTTGCACGTCAACCTCAACGATCTGCGCAGCTACCGCTGGCCCATCGGCCTGCTGGCAACCTTCGGCGTGTTGATCGCCACCGTAGTGATCGGCAGTCTGGCGTACTACATTTTTGCCCTGTTCGGCTGGCACGTGAGCTTCCTCTACTGCTTGCTGTTCGGCGCACTCATCTCACCCACGGACCCGATTGCGGTACTCGGTGTATTGCGAACCGCCAATGCGTCGAAACCGCTGAAAACCACCATCGTCGGCGAGTCGCTGTTCAACGACGGTACAGCGGTGGTGGTATTTACCGTGCTGCTGGGCATCGCACAATTGGGCGAGACGCCTACCGTGGGCGCCACAGCCATGTTGTTTGTCCATGAAGCCGTTGGCGGCGTGGCGTTCGGGGGGCTGATCGGCTATCTGGTCTACCTAATGATCAAGAGCATCGAACAGCACCAGATCGAAGTCATGCTGACCCTCGCCCTGGTGATCGGCGGCTCAGCAATGGCCACCGAGCTGCACGTCTCCGCCCCGATTGCGATGGTGGTGGCCGGGCTGATCATCGGTAACCTCGGGCGCAAGCTGGCGATGAACGACATGACCCGTCGCTACCTGGACGGTTTCTGGGAATTGCTCGACGACATGCTCAACGCTCTGCTGTTTGCGCTGATCGGCATGGAATTGCTGCTGTTGCCGTTCAATTGGCTGCACGTATTCGCGGCCAGTTTGCTGGCAGTGGCGATCCTGCTCTCACGCCTGCTAACTGTGGCCCCGGCGATCCTGCTGCTGCGCCGCTGGCGTACCGTGCCGCGCGGCACCATCCGCATCCTCACCTGGGGCGGCTTGCGCGGCGGGGTTTCGGTGGCACTGGCTCTGGCCCTGCCACTGGGGCCGGAGCGCGATCTGCTGCTGAGCATCACCTACATCGTGGTGCTGTCGTCGATCCTGCTGCAGGGTTTGAGCATCGGCAAACTGGTCAAACGCGTGACCCGGGACGACCCCCAGGCCACGCCTGACGCTCACTGATCCTTGTCGATAGGTTGCGGATGCCTTGGGTCCGCAGCCTTCTTACCCGGCAAGCTGCCTTCACTGCGAATCTGCGCATGGCTGATCAAGGCAAAGATAAAGCTGCCACCGATGATGTTGCCGGCCAGAGTCGGGCCGGCAAACACCAGCCAGAAATCCTTCCACGGCAACTCGCCGGCGAATACCAGATAAGACACTTCCGCAGACCCCACCACGATATGGGTGAAATCCCCCAGCGCCATCAGGTAGGTGATCAGGATGATGATCCACATCTTGGCGCTTTCCATCGACGGGATCATCCACACCATGGTGGCGATCATCCAGCCGGAGACGATGCCTTTGGCAAACATCTGGCCGGTGTCGTTCTCCATGATCTTGCGCCCGATTTCCAGGAAGGCCTGGTCGGTCTTTGTGTCGAAGATCGGCAAGTGCAGCATCACATACGCCACCAACAGGGTGCCGCAAAGATTACCCACCAGCACCACCGACCACAGCCGTAACAGGCGCCCGGCATTGCCAAAGGTCGGCTTGCTCATCACCGGCAGCACCGCGGTCAGGGTGTTTTCGGTGAACAGTTGCTGCCGCGCAAGGATTACCGCGAGGAATCCCGCGCAGTAGCCGAAGCTGGCAATCACCTTGAAGGCTTCACCCTCGGGAAGACGTGAATTGAGCAATCCCATGGCCATCAGCGACAGGCCCATGGTCAGTCCGGCCGCCAGTGCCGACCACCACAAAGCGGCAACACTGCGCTCCAGCTCCTGATCTCCCTGGGTGCGGATAATTTCATGCAGGACCGCAGCGCGGGGCGGCTGGTTGTCGTCGACGTCCTGTTGCTCTTCCTGGGATAAGTTGGGGGTCTTGCCGTCTTGTTGCGTGGCCATGGCGATACCTGAACGGGGGGGCGGTGTTCAGGTACGACCTATGGCCGATCAATAGCGTTCACTGGTCCGACGCAGGATTATTCGCTGACGCCGTCGTCCTGGAACTGGTCTTTGACGTACTTGATCTCGGTACGCCCGTGAGGCGCCGGCAATCCGTCTTCGCCGAGGTTGACGAAGACCATTTTCTCAACCGTGAGGATGCTCTTGCGGGTGATCTTGTTGCGCACTTCACAGGTCAAGGTGATGGAGGTGCGGCCGAACTCGGTGGCGGTGATGCCCAGTTCGATGATGTCGCCCTGGCGCGAGGCACTGACGAAGTTGATTTCGGAGATGTACTTGGTCACCACCCGTTGGTTGCCCAGTTGGACAATGGCGTAGATGGCTGCTTCTTCGTCGATCCAGCGCAGCAGGCTGCCACCGAACAGGGTGCCGTTGGGGTTGAGGTCTTCAGGTTTTACCCATTTGCGGGTGTGGAAGTTCATGGTCACTCCAAAGCGTCTTGCCGAATGATGGGCGACATCATGGCAGAGCCCAGGCCCAAGCTCTATGAGCCATTGCCTATCAAGCCCATGAACGATCTTCATGCCGCCGACAGAAAGGCTTGGGAAGTCTGGCGCACACGGCTATAATCGCCCCCGTTTCAAAACGGTCATCTTCGATTGATACCGTTCTCCCGCCACCTGTCCGAGGGGCGCTGCAGCAGGCTAGGCCTGTCAGGCTCGGATGGGGCGTTGTCCGGCCTGATTCCCCTGGCCTGATACTAAACGCACAACGGCGCCCATTCGCACACTACGAATGGAGGCTCTTCATGAGCGCTGTCAACACGCCTGCAGATTTCACCGACTACAAAGTCGCCGACATGTCCCTCGCTGCCTGGGGCCGTCGCGAAACCTTTATCGCCGAATCCGAAATGCCAGCCCTGATGGGTCTGCGCCGCAAGTACGCCGCTGAGCAACCACTCAAAGGCGCGAAGATCCTCGGCTGCATCCACATGACCATCCAGACTGCCGTGCTGATCGAAACCCTGGTTGCCCTGGGTGCCGAAGTACGCTGGTCGTCCTGCAATATCTTCTCGACTCAAGACCAGGCCGCCGCAGCTATCGCCGCTGCCGGTATCGCGGTTTATGCCTGGAAAGGCGAGACCGAAGAAGAGTACGAGTGGTGCCTGGAACAAACCATCCTCAAAGATGGCGCGCCTTGGGACGCCAACATGATCCTCGACGACGGCGGCGACCTGACCGAGCTGCTGCACAAGAAATACCCGGCGATCCTGGACCGTGTCCACGGCGTCACCGAAGAAACCACCACCGGCGTACACCGCCTGCTGGACATGCTGGCCAAGGGCGAGCTGAAGATCCCGGCCATCAACGTCAACGACTCGGTGACCAAGAGCAAGAACGACAACAAGTACGGCTGCCGTCACAGCCTGAACGACGCCATCAAGCGCGGCACCGACCACCTGCTGTCGGGCAAGCAAGCCCTGGTGATCGGCTACGGTGACGTGGGTAAGGGTTCTTCCCAGTCCCTGCGCCAGGAAGGCATGATCGTTAAGGTCTCCGAAGTCGACCCGATCTGCGCCATGCAAGCCTGCATGGACGGTTTCGAAGTGGTTTCGCCGTTCATCGACGGCGTCAATGACGGCACCGAAGCGAGCATCGACAAAGCCCTGCTGGGCAAGATCGACCTGATCGTGACCACCACCGGTAACGTGAATGTTTGCGACGCGAACATGCTCAAAGCCCTGAAGAAGCGCGCCGTTGTCTGCAACATCGGTCACTTCGACAACGAGATCGACACCGCTTTCATGCGCAAGAACTGGGCATGGGAAGAAGTGAAGCCGCAGGTACACAAGGTTCACCGTACCGGCGCTGGCGATTTCGACCCGCAGAACGATGACTACCTGATCCTGCTGGCCGAAGGCCGTCTGGTTAACCTGGGCAACGCAACCGGCCACCCGAGCCGCATCATGGATGGTTCATTTGCCAACCAGGTACTGGCCCAGATCTTCCTGTTCGGCCAGAAGTACGCCGACCTGTCGCCAGCCCAGAAAGCCGAGCGCCTGACCGTGGAAGTACTGCCGAAGAAACTCGACGAAGAAGTGGCCCTGGAAATGGTCCGCGGCTTCGGCGGCGTAGTGACTCAACTGACCAAGACCCAGGCCGACTACATCGGCGTGACCGTCGAAGGCCCGTTCAAGCCGCACGCTTACCGCTACTGATTTGCCTGTGCCCGCTCTCTATCTTAAGGGGAGCGGGCTTTATGTGGGAGCGGGCTTGCTCGCGAATGCGGTGCTTCAGTCAACTTATTCTTCACTGACATACCGCATTCGCGAGCAAGCCCGCTCCCACATTGACGGTGTACACACTCCGGCTTCTGAGTTTCAAAGGGTATGACCATGTCCCAAGACCGTCGCTACAGCTTCGAGTTCTTTCCCACCAAGACCGATGCTGGGCATGAAAAACTGATGGCGACTGCCAAACAGTTGGCAAGCTACAACCCCGACTTCTTCTCCTGCACCTACGGCGCTGGCGGCTCGACCCGTGATCGCACGATCAACACCGTGTTGCAGCTGGAAAGCGAAGTCAAAGTTCCCGCCGCGCCGCACTTGTCGTGCGTGGGCGACAGCAAGGACGACCTGCGCGGCCTGCTGACCCAATACAAACAAGCCGGCATTCAGCGCATCGTCGCCCTGCGCGGCGACTTGCCCTCCGGCATGGGCATGGCCAGCGGTGAGCTGCGCTACGCCAATGACCTGGTGAGCTTCATCCGTGAAGAAAGCGGCGATCACTTCCATATCGAAGTGGCGGCTTATCCGGAGATGCATCCTCAGGCGCGCAATTTCGAAGACGATCTGCAGAATTTCGTGCGCAAGGCCAACGCTGGCGCCGACAGCGCGATCACTCAGTACTTCTTCAACGCCGACAGCTACTTCTATTTCGTAGAGCGCGTACGGGCCATGGGTGTGAACATCCCGATCGTGCCGGGCATCATGCCGATCACCAACTACAGCAAGCTGGCACGTTTCTCCGACGCCTGCGGTGCCGAAATCCCACGCTGGGTGCGCAAGCAACTGGAAGCCTACGGCGACGACGTCAAGAGCATCCAGGCGTTCGGCGAACAGGTCATCAGCGAAATGTGTGAACGTTTGTTACAAGGTGGCGCGCCGGGGTTGCACTTCTATACCCTGAACCAGGCTGAGCCGAGCCTCGCTATCTGGAACAACCTTAAACTGCCACGCTAAGCCGGTTTAATAGCAGTTCCCGGCCCTCGTTATCACGGGGGCTTTTTTTGTCTACATGTCCCCGGAAAGGAAGCCAGCAGTAAATGAATACAGCGTCCCCGACTCCTCGCCCCCAGCTGATTTACCTGGTATTCGGCGCCGAGACCTACCATCAGGAAGCCGTATTCAGCATCGCCAGTGCCGTTGCCCAACTGGGCGGGCCTCAGGATATGCCGTTAGACATCCAAGTGTTCAGCGACAACCCGGCCCCGTACCGTGGCTTGCCAGTACAGGTCCACACATTGGACAGCGCCACGCGACAACGCTGGAGCGAACCCCACGGCTACCATTTCCGTACCAAACATGTGCTGTTGCGTCAGGTGCTGGAAACGGCGGAACTGGCGCTGCTGATCGACACCGATACATTTTTCCACGACTCGCCCATGGCATTGTTCGAGCGCGTAACACCGGGCACCGTGCTGTGCAACGCCTTCCAGGCCAAGTATGGCGACAACCGCGAAAGCGTACTGTATGAAGCCCTGGCCAAGTACCTGGCCGACAAAGGCCTCGCCGACGATGATATGTGGCTGCTCAACTCAGGCGTGATGGGCTTGACCCGGCAAGACGCGCACATTCTGGACCGTTCGATCGAGTTGATGGATGAGCTGTTCCCCATGGCTCACGGCGCCTACACCCTCGAAGAGTTCTGCCTGTCAGTAGCCGCGTACCGCACGCTCAACGTGCGCCAGTGCCCGGACCTGATCCATCACTATTGGAGCCGCAAGCAGTTGTTCCGGGCCAAGGTCAAGGCGTGGGTAACCAAGCATGCCGCCGACCCTCTCTGCACCCAGGCCCTGGCCGATACACGCAAGGTCTCCGCCCACCTGCCCCGCCCACCACGCTTGCAGCGCCTGATGTACAAACTGATCACCCTGGCGCTGCCCAAGCGCAAGCAGCAGTTCATCCGTGAGATTCTCTACGGCTGCTACGAGCACGAAAATGAATTCGACAAGGCCTGCGGCCCAGTTTGGTGGGAAAAAGCCCTTCAAAACCAGGAAGAACGCCAGAAATGCCCGGTGGACGCACACCAACTCGAACACTGGTTCGCCAACCCCGTGGTGCGCCTGATTCTGGGGGAGCGACGCGCAGCCATCTATGAACACCTGATGACCTCGCCCACAAAATAGAGCGGCCCGCAGAAGCTTAAGCCAGAGCTTCTCTTTAACGCACGGGCGTCGTAACCTCAGGGCATGCCTGTCATTCTGAAGCTGTTGATCGCCGCGTTTTTCACTTGCCTGAGCCTGGCCGCTTACGGCGAGAAACTGCGCATTGTCACCGAGCCCTGGGCGCCTTATGTGTATGAAGAAGACGGCGCCATGCACGGGCTGGATTACGAAACGACGGTGATCGTATTCCAGCGCCTGGGGGTCGAAGTGCAATGGCAGTTCCTGCCCTGGAAGCGCTGTCTGGCCATGCTTGATCAAGGCCATGCCGATGGCGCGCTGGATATTTTCCACAGCCACGACCGCGACGCCCTGCTGCTGTACCCCAGCGAACCGCTGTCGGAAGTGGAGTTCGTAATGTTCTACGCCAACGACCGTCCGCATCCGGTCCAAAGCCTCGACGACTTGCGTGGCCTCACAGTCGGCACGTCGCCAGGCTACCTGTACGGATTACCCTTCAGCGACTCCACCTTATTCAACCGCGAGCCGGCCCCCAGCCATGAAGCCAACTTCGGCAAATTATTGCTGGGGCGCATCGACCTTGTGATCACCGACCGCCGGGTTGGCCAGCACGTGATCAAGACACTGGGCCTGGAAGGCAAGGTCAGCCAGGCCCCCGTTGTCGTCAGCCGCCAGCAGCAGTACCTCGCCGTACGTCGTGGCGCAGGCATGGACCTGCTGGTGCAACGCTTTGCCGCCGAGCTCAAACGCTTCAAACAGGAGCCGGCCTACACGGCATTGAGCGCCAAATATGGTGGATTCGAAGCGATTACGGCGTCCGGACACACCGTTGAGCAGCAGGAAAGCGGCGCACCGTGATTGCTCTGCTATACTCCGGCCTTCCCGCCAGGCTTACGCCCGGCCGCTGAGGTCTTGAAAAAGGCACCCAACCCCGCTACTGCGCAGCTTTCAGCCCGCGCGAGCCGGTGGAGTGCCCGCCAGACGCAGCAGGACCGGACGGGATTGCGCTCCCCTAAGCGCCATTCACGCCCGGCAAGATTATCCCTTTGGGCCAAGCCCTAACTAAAACAGGATTACTCATGTCCTTTGCTTCCCTCGGTCTCTCCGAGGCTTTAGTCCGCGCCATCGAGGCAGCGGGCTATACCGAGCCTACTCCGGTGCAACAGCGGGCCATTCCCGCCGTGTTGCAAGGTCGCGACCTGATGGTTGCGGCTCAGACAGGTACTGGTAAAACCGGCGGCTTCGCCCTCCCGATTCTGGAGCGGTTGTTCCCCAACGGTCACCCGGACAAATCCCAGCGTCACGGCCCGCGCCAACCACGCGTACTGGTTCTGACCCCTACCCGCGAACTCGCCGCCCAAGTGCACGACAGCTTCAAGCTGTATGCCCGCGACTTGAAGTTCGTCAGCGCCTGCATCTTCGGCGGCGTCGGCATGAACCCACAGGTTCAGGCCATGTCCCGTGGTGTTGACGTGCTGGTGGCATGCCCTGGTCGCTTGCTCGACCTGTGCGGCCAAGGCAGCGTCGATTTGTCCCACGTGGAAATCCTCGTGCTGGACGAAGCCGACCGCATGCTCGACATGGGCTTTGTCCATGACGTGAAAAAAGTCCTCGCCCGCCTACCGGCCAAACGTCAGAACCTGCTGTTCTCGGCAACGTTCTCCCAAGACATCACCGCCCTGGCCGGCAAGCTGCTGCACAACCCGGAGCGCATCGAAGTCACGCCGCCGAACACCACGGTCGAGCGTATCGAGCAACGCGTCTTCCGCTTGGCCGCCAGCCACAAGCGCTCGCTGCTGGCCCACCTGATCACCCACGGTGCGTGGGAGCAGGTGCTGGTGTTCACCCGTACCAAACACGGCGCCAACCGCCTGGCTGAATACCTGGACAAGCACGGCCTCACCGCCGTCGCCATCCACGGGAACAAGAGCCAGAACGCGCGCACCAAAGCCCTGGCTGACTTCAAGGCCGGCAGCGTACGCATCCTGGTAGCGACCGATATCGCTGCACGCGGCCTGGATATCGACCAGTTGCCACACGTGGTCAACTTCGAGCTGCCAAACGTCGATGAAGACTATGTGCACCGTATCGGCCGTACTGGCCGTGCCGGTCGTTCGGGTGAAGCCATTTCCCTGGTAGCACCGGACGAAGAAAAACTGCTGAAAAGCATCGAGCGCATGACCAAGCAGAAAATCGCCGATGGCGACCTGATGGGCTTTGATGCCAGCGCTGTAGAGGCCGAAAAGCCTGAAGTGCGCGAACGTCCTGACGTGCGTAACCCACGCAACCCACGCGGTCCGAAGGGCGATGGCCCGAACGGCGGCGGTGGTGGCGGTGGTCGTCGCGACAAAGGCAAAGACAAAGGCGGCAAGGAAAAAGCGCCAACCAACGGCCGTGGCGAACGCCCAGCCCGCGAGCAGAAGCCTCGTGAAGGTACCCCGGCCCGTGAACAGCGTCAGCCGAGCCAACCGCCGCGCGCTGCAGCCGACCGTGCCCCGGACGAATTCCTCGACGACGACGTGGATAACTTCGGTAACCGCGTCGACTACGTGCCACAGGCCAAACCGGCCCAAGGCCGTGGCCGTCGTCCAGGTGCCCCAGCACAGGGTGCCGGCGCAGGCACTGGTGCACCCCGTGGCGGCCAGCCACAGGGCGCGCGCCAGAACGGTCCGCGCAACAGCAGCGGCGGCACCACCGGCACCCCGCCTGCCAAACGCAGCGGCCCGCGTAGCGGTGCACCGCGTGACGGCCAGGCCCGCCGCGAAGATTCGCGCAGCAACAACCGCCGCCCAGCCCGTGACGACCAGCCTCGTTCGTCCGAGCCAGCCGTGCAAAACCCGCGCGGTGGCCCAGCGCCGAAGATCATCCACAAGGAGTCGAAAGCTGACCGCTTCCCGACACCTGAGCAGTTGGATCAACTGCCAGGCCGCCCTCGTGGTGAAAAACCAGCGCTGCTGACTCGCAACCGCTGAGTTTCAAAGCTCCATAAAAAATGCCCCGCCTCTTTCGAGACGGGGCATTTTTTTGGACTCAACAAAAAAGAATGAGCCCTGCTGTGGGCAGAAATTACTTCTGCTTAACACCTTCCAGCGAGATGTCCAGGTTAACAGTCTGCGAAGACGGGCCCGGGCCTTTGATGCCGAAGTCGTTCAGGTCCAGCGTAGTGGTGGCGTTGAAGCCCGCACGCTCGCCGCCCCATGGATCCTTGCCTTCACCGTTGAAGGTAGCCTTGAAGGTCACAGGCTTGGTCACGCCGTGGAACGTCAGGTCGCCGGTCACGTCAGCAGTTTTTTCGCCGGTGGATTTAACAGCGGTAGATACGAACTTGGCGTCAGCAAACTTGGCAACGTCCAGGAAGTCCTTACTGCCGATGTGCTTGTCACGCTCAGCGTGGTTGGACCACAGGCTGGCGGTTTTCACGTCGACGGCGATTTTGCTGGCTTCAGGCTTGGCGGAATCCCAGCTGAACGTACCATCCCAGTCCTTGAAGGTACCGTGGATGAAGCTGTAGCCCAGGTGGCTGATTTTCCAGTCGATGAAGGCGTGTTGGCCTTCCTTGTCGATTTTGTAGTCAGCGGCCATCACCTGACCTGCAGACAGCAGCGCTGTACCGATTGCCAGAGCGGCGAGGGTCTTCTTCAACATGCTTTATATTCCTTGTGAGTCGAGGTTGAACATCAGGCTTTGCGCCCCAGCATTCGCGTGAGGGTCGCATCACGATCGATAAAGTGGTGTTTCAACGCAGCCACGCCGTGCAAGCCGGCGAAAACCACGAGCACCCAGGCCAGGTACAAATGCACCAAGCCCGCGTTGTCTGCCTGGTCCGGTAGACCGGAAACCACGGCAGGAATTTCAAACAGGCCAAACACCGGGATACCGACACCATCGGCGGTGGAAATCAGGTATCCGGCAATCATCACGGCAAACAGCCCGAGATAAAGGAACGCGTGGCCGAACGCGGCACCGATGCGGGTCAAGCGGCTGTAACTGGCCAACGGCGGTGGTGGCGGGCTGATCAGGCGCCAGACGATACGCACCAGCATGATGGCGAACAGCGTGATGCCAATGCTCTTGTGCAGGTCCGGCGCGTCTTTGCGCCAGGCGCTGTAGTAGTCGAGCCCAACCATCCACAAACCCAGGGCGAACAGACCGAACACAACCAGGGCCACACCCCAGTGCAAAATCATACTGACCCAGCCATAACGGGCCGGTGAGTTACGTAGCTGCATGTACTTAATCCCGTAAGAGCTGCGCCCAAGACTAGCGATTTACCTATCGAATTAAAGCGGAAAATTTTGCTTTGAAATATCGAGAAATACGATCTAGAGCGTATGCACAATAAGTTAACCAAGGATTAAGGACTATCCCTAACAAACGTGACAGTCCGTCCCGCGTTTACTCCGAATTCCCCACAATGGCTTGTGACCCAGGCCTCCATTGCATAGGCTTGCGCGATTGTTTCGCCTGCGCCGTTCGCAGGACCGCTTCGAGGAGATCACCGATGGGCTTGAACAACCAGTGGATGCAACGCGACCTCGCCGTGCTGTGGCATCCCTGCACCCAGATGAAAGACCACCAGCAGCTGCCGCTGATCCCGATCAAGCGCGGGGAAGGCGTCTGGCTGGAAGACTTCGAAGGCAAGCGCTACCTCGACGCTGTCAGCTCCTGGTGGGTCAACGTGTTCGGCCACGCCAACCCACGCATCAACCAACGCATCAAGGACCAGGTCGACCAACTGGAACACGTGATCCTCGCCGGCTTCAGCCACCAGCCGGTGATCGAACTGTCCGAACGCCTGGTCGCGATGACCCCCGAAGGCCTGACCCGCTGCTTCTATGCCGATAACGGTTCGTCGTGCATCGAAGTCGCGCTGAAGATGAGCTTCCACTATTGGCTCAACCGCGGTTTGCCGAACAAAAAGCGCTTCGTCACCCTGACCAACAGTTACCACGGCGAAACCATCGCTGCGATGTCGGTGGGCGACGTGCCGCTGTTTACCGAAACCTACAAGGCGCTGCTGCTCGACACCATTAAGGTGCCAAGCCCGGACTGCTACCTGCGCCCCGAGGGCATGAGCTGGGAAGAGCACTCGCGCACTATGTTCCTGGCCATGGAACAGACCCTGGCCGACAACCATGACACCGTCGCCGCCGTGATCGTCGAGCCACTGATCCAGGGCGCAGGCGGCATGCGCATGTACCACCCGGTGTATCTGAAGCTGCTGCGCGAAGCCTGCGACCGCTACGGCGTGCACCTGATCCACGACGAAATCGCCGTGGGCTTCGGCCGTACCGGCACGATGTTCGCCTGTGAACAGGCCGGCATCCGTCCGGACTTCCTGTGCTTGTCCAAGGCCCTCACCGGCGGTTACCTGCCGTTGGCGGCGGTGGTCACCACAGATGATGTCTACGACGCCTTCTACGACGACTACCCGACCCTGCGCGCGTTCCTGCACTCCCATAGCTACACCGGCAACCCGCTGGCGTGCGCGGCGGCCCTGGCGACCCTGGATATATTCGAAGAAGACAACGTCATCGAAAACAACAAGGCCCTGGCCCAGCGTATGGCAACCGCCACTGCCCACCTGGTCGATCATCCCCATGTGTCGGAAGTGCGCCAGACCGGCATGGTATTGGCCATCGAAATGGTCCAGGACAAGGCCACCAAAACCGCCTATCCGTGGCAGGAGCGCCGTGGTTTGAAGGTGTTCGAGCATGCCCTGGAACGTGGTGCGCTGCTGCGGCCATTGGGCAGCGTGGTGTATTTCCTGCCGCCGTATGTGATTACGCCGGAGCAGATCGACTTCCTCGCCACCGTTGCCAGCGAAGGCATCGATATCGCGACCAATAGCAAGGTCAGCGTCGCCGTGCCAAAAGACTTCCACCCAGGCTTTCGCGACCCGGGCTGATGGTTCCTACCTAAATTCTTCAGAGAACAGACATGAGACTGTCCCGCTTTTTCACCGACACCCCGCTGAGCCTCGGTGACCATGAACTGCCAGAAGCCCAGGCGCATTACATCAGCCGCGTGCTGCGCATGGTCGAGGGCGACGCCGTGCAATTGTTCGACGGCTCCGGCCTGGAGTTTCGCGGCACATTGCTGGAGGTCGGGAAAAAACGCGTCACCGTACAACTCACCGAAAGCTTCACGGGCCAGACCGAATCGCCGCTGCACATCCACCTTGGCCAGGGCCTGTCCCGGGGCGAGCGCATGGATTGGGCAATCCAGAAAGCCACTGAACTGGGGGTCAACGAAATCACCCCGATTTTCAGCGACCGCTGCGAAGTGCGACTCAAGGACGAACGCGCTGACAAACGCCTGCTGCACTGGCGCCAGGTGGCGATCAGTGCGTGCGAGCAATGCGGGCGTTCGACGGTGCCGGTGATTCACCCACCGCTGTTGCTGGCGGACTGGCTGAAGCAGGTCGAGGCGGATCTGAAGCTGGTGCTGCACCCGGTGGCAGAGCCGATGGTCAGCCATGCCAAGCCTGCGAGCCTGGCGTTTCTGATCGGGCCGGAAGGCGGGTTGACGGACAATGAAGTCGACACCGCCCAAGCCGCCGGCTTCCATGCCGCCCGTCTCGGCCCACGGGTGCTACGTACCGAGACCGCGCCAGTGGTAGCGCTGGCCGTCGCCCAACAACTCTGGGGCGACTTCTAGCCCACAGCTGCAAAAACGACCGTAATGTGGGAGGGACTTGCTCCCTCCCACATTACGATTGAGTTACCCCTTCTTACTCCACCGGATCACTCACCGGCTTGGCAATAATCGCCTTCAACTCGCTGGTCATCGGGAATTCCAGGTTCAAGCCCTTGGGCGGAATCGGCTGTTCAAACCAGCGCTGGTAAATCCCGTTGATCTCCCCCGAGCGGTACAGGTCGCCGAGGGTCTCGTTGACCACCGCAAGAAACTGCGGATCGTCCTTGCGCACCATGCAGCTGTAGATCTCCCGCGACTGCTCCTCGCCCACCACCACCCATTTGTGCGGGTCCTTGGCTTTGGCGCGTTCGCCGTAGAGGAGCGCGTCGTCCATATAAAACGCCACGGCGCGGCCCGTCTCCAGCATCTTGAACGCTTCGCCATGATCCTTTGCGCTGATCACGAACATATTGGTTTTGTGCTCGGCGTTGTAGCTCTTGAGAAAACGTTCGTTGGTGGTGCCGGCAGTGGTCACCACGTTCTTGCCGGCAAGGTCGGTGAAGCCTTTGATGCCGCTGTCTTTAGCCGTCAGCAACTGGCCTTTCACATAAATAACCCATAGGAAAATGCCACCTGCTTCTGGCGCTCGGCGGTCACTCCGGTGGAACCGCATTCCAAGTCAACGGTGCCGTTCTGCACCAGCGGAATTCGCGTCTGGGACGTCACGAGGTTGTACTTCACCTTGAGGTCGGCCACTCCGGTTTTCTGCTGGATGCGCTCGACGATCTTGCTCGACAGGTCCACCGAATAACCCATGGGTTTGCCGCTGTGATCCCCCACATAGGAAAACGGCACCGACGCATCGCGATAGCCCAGGGTGATGGACTTGGCGTTGGCGATCTTGCTCAACGTGCCGTTCAGCGCCGGTTCATTTGCCTGAACCTGAGCCCCAAACAACAGCCCCACGGTACAACCGGTCAACAGGATTTTTTTCATTGTTCTACTCCGTTGGTTATTTACGTACAGCGATGACACTGATTTCCACCAACACACTCGGTCGCGCCAGCTCCGCCTGCAGGGTGGTTCGCGTGGGCGCCATCCCCGGCGACAGCCACGCCGACCACACCTCGTTCATTGGCGCAAAACCGGTGCCGATGTCTTTGAGGTAAATGGTCGCATTGAGCAGATGGTCCTTGTCGCTGCCCGCCTGGGCCAGTAACCCGTCGATTTTGGCCAGCACTTCGCGGGTTTGTGTCGCGACATCCTGACCGTCACCCGGTACCTGACCCGACAAGAACACCAAGTCCTTGAAAGTCACGGCACCAGAAAGACGCTCGTTGCTGCTGATTCGATTGATGGTCATGGTTACATCCTCAAGCGGCGCGGGGCGTCAGGCCCTGCATATCAATGGAAAGGGCGTGCCGACCGATCAGCTCGGCCAACAGTTGGCCGCTGCCGCATGCCAGGGTAAACCCCAGGGCGCCGTGGCCCAGGTTCAGCCACAGGTTGCGATAAACGCTGGCGCCAATCAGCGGCACACCGGTAGGCGTGGCCGGGCGCATGCCGGCCCACTCGACCGCACGGGCATAGTCGCCGCCCAGAGGGAACGTCTCGACCGCCTGGCGCTTGATCAGGGCCAAACGCTTGGGCTCCAGGCCCGCGTCGAAACCGACGATATCCACCATCGCCGCCACCCGCAGTTGTTCGCCGATGCGCGCGTAGACGATCTTGCGGTCGTAGTCGGTGATGCTCACATTCGGCGCCTGGTGCTGCGGGCCAATCGGCACGCTCAGGCTGTAGCCCTTCAGCGGATACAGCGGCAGCGAAAGCCCCGGCAACCCCAACTCGGCGCTGCGATACCCCGCGGCCAATACCAGGTGCTGGACCGGCATCACTTCATCCGCCAATTCGATGGCTTGTACCGCGCCGTCCGCGTGACGAATCCCGGTCACCTTGCGCCCCAACAAAAATCGGCAGCGCCCAGAGGCCTCAAGCCGCGCCGCCAATCGTTGGCAGAACGCGTGACAGTCCGCGACTTCCTCGTTCGGCGTGTAGATGCCGCCGACAAACCCATCGCCCGCCAGCGCAGGCTCCAGCCGCGCGCAATCGGCGGCGGACCATACCTGCTGCTGCAAAATATCCGTGACCTTGCTGCGCGCATGCGCGAATGAACGGCTATCGCGGAAAGTCACCAGCTTGCCATTGCGCCGCCAGTCGAAACCGTCCAGGTGGTCATCCTCGCGCCATTGCTGCAACGTGCGTTGGCTCAAGGAGGCCAAGCGCAGCAGGTGCTCCGCATTACGCTTATTCACCGAACCTCGGCATGCGCCGATAAACGCCGCCATCCAACGCCATTGCTGGGGATCGAGGCGTGGGCGCAATTTCAACGGAGAGTCACCGCGCACCAGCCAGCCAAGCGCTTGCAGCGGCACTCCGGCATCAGCCAACGGCGCGACATAGCGGTAGGACAGTTGCCCGCCGTTGGCGAAACTGGTTTCGCTGCCCAGTCGGTCGCGAGCGTCGATCACCGTCACTTCATGGCCGGCACGCACCAGCGCATACGCACTCGCCAAGCCAATGACTCCACCGCCAATGATGCAAACCTGCCTGGCCATCCCCGCCCCCTCGCCATCGATTAAGTAGGCTCAAGCGTAGGGGCAGGTGACAGGCCGCCGACAATGAATAAAGATGGCTCACCTATAAACAAAGGTTATGGACTTGCCATGCGCCTGCGTCATATCGAAATCTTCCAGGCAATCCGCCAGACCGGCTCCGTCAGCGCCGCCGCGCAATTGCTGCACGTGTCGCAGCCGGCAGTAACCAAAGTGTTGCAGCACGCAGAGCTGCAACTGGGCTTCCCATTGTTCCTGCGCGTACGCGGCAAGTTGCAACCCACGCCGGAAGCACTGGCGCTGGAGAGTGAAGTGGAGAAAGTCACCGCGAGCCTGCAAGGGGTGCGGCGTCTGGCCAAGAGCTTGCGTCGTGCGCCGGGGCAAAGTGTGCGCATCGGCGCAACCCCCGCCCTGGCACTGTCGCTGCTGCCGCCGGCGATTCTGGAATGGAAGCGCGACTATCCGGACATGGCCTGTGAACTGTCCAGCGACCACAGCCGCGAACTGGTGCAAAAGTTGTTGATGCGCGAGATTGATCTGGCACTGACGCTCAACTTCTCCGGCCATCCAGGGTTGACCACCCAGGTGTTGGCCAACGGTGTGCTGGTGGCGTTGGCGTCCAAAGGCTATTGGCCGGAGACTGAGCTGCATCAGCCCCTGCCATTGGCCGACTTGGCGGGCGCGCCGCTGATTGGCCTGTCCAGCGCCGACCCGCTGGCGGCAAAACTCGACAGCTACCTGGAGAATGTCGACCCTGCGCCCCGGGTGACGATCTCGGTGCAAACCTATTCGCTGGCGCGCGCGATGGTGGAGTCCGGCGCGGGGTTAACGGTGATCGACCCGTTCACCGCGCTGGGCGCCTCCACGGCCACCACTTGCATCCGCACGCTCACCCCGCCGCTGCCGATCACCCTGTATGCCCTGACCCGCGCCGACGGACCGCCGCCGCATATGCTGGCCAATCTGCTGGAGATCTTGGGCAAGCGGTCATGCGAGTTGTTGGGACGCCTCTAAAGACATCGCCCCTCTCACATTCAAAGCACGTAATGCATGATCGCCACAAAGTGCAGCAGGCTGCCGCCGATCACAAACAGATGCCAGATCCCATGGGAATGCCGCAGGCGGTCCTCCAGGGCAAAGAAAATGATGCCCACGGTGTACAACACCCCGCCCGCCGCCAGCCAGGTAAACCCCGCCGTCCCCAGCGCGGCGATCAACGGCTTGACTGCCACCAGCACGATCCAACCCATCACCGCATAGATCACAATGGACAGGATGCGCGCCTCAGAGCGCGGCTTGATCTCTTGCAGGATACCAATCACCGCCAGCCCCCACACGATGCCGAACAGCGTCCAGCCCCACGGGCCGCGCAGGGTCACCAGGCAAAACGGCGTGTAGCTGCCGGCGATCAACAGGTAGATCGAAAAGTGATCGACCTTCTGCATGATCTCTTTTCGCCGACCTTGCACGCTGTGGTACACGGTCGACGCGCTGTACAGCACCATCAACGTAAAGCCGTAAATCGCCACGCTGACGATCTTCCAGGGGCTGCCATCCAGGCTCGCCACCACCAACATCCACACAGCGCCAATACACGCCGCGACTGCACCGAGCAAATGGCTCCAGGCGTTGAATCGTTCCCCGTGGTACATGTGTCACCGACCTCCTGTAACCGTTAACAGCTGGCGGCAAGCCTCCCGCCTTGGGCATAAGAGTGCAAGCGTCGCATGACGTTCCGGCGACGCCGCGCGGTTTTGCGGGCACAATCGACGGCATTCGAACAAGAGCCCACGGCCATGCTGATCGACGAAGAATTCACCCTCAAAAAGCTGGAAATCTTCCTGGCGTTCATGCGCACCGGCAACCTGGCCCGCGCCGCTGCCGAACTGCAAACCAGCAATGTCAGCGTGCACCGCGCCATCCACTCGCTGGAAAATGCACTGCGCTGCCCGCTGTTCAAACACGAGGGCCGCAACCTCACCCCGCTGGAAAGCGCCTACGTCCTCGAAGAGCGCGCACAGAAACTGGTGGCCGATGTGGTCGACAGCGTGCGCCTGACCCGCGAAGCCGCCGGCTTCTCGGCCGAGCGCTTCAAGTTGGGCTCGCTGTATTCGCTGACGGTCAAGACCGTGCCGCAACTGATCATGGGCCTGAAGATTCGTCGCAGCGAGCTCAATATCGACCTGATCCTGGGTTCCAACTTCGACCTGCTCTACAAGCTCAAGAACATGGAAGTGGACGCGATCCTGATCTCCCTCGATGAACAGGCCAACGACCCCGACTGCGAGCAGATCGCGCTGTTCTCCGACGACATCTTCCTCGCCACTCCGGCGGATTCACCTTTCGACCGTGATCACGAAATCGACCTGGCCGACGTGCGCGACGCTACCTTCATCACCCTCACCCAAGGCTTCGCCACCCACCAGGATGGCAACCGAGTGTTCAAGCAAGCGGGGTTCGAGCCGAAGGTGGCGATGCAGGTCAATGACATCTTCACGCTGTTGAGCATGGTCAGCTCAGGCGTGGGCTATGCGTTGTTGCCGGGACGGATTGCGGCGGTGTATGAAAACCGCGTGAAGCTGATACCGCTGCAAGCCAGGTATCGGTTGCAGCAGCAGATCGGCGTGGTGTTTCTGAAGGCCAAGGAACGTGACCCAAATTTGCTGGCGTTGTTGGCGGAGTGTCGGATGTACGCCAATCGGCAGGCTTGAGATAGCCATCGGGGGCAAGCCCCCTCCCACACTTGAATGTGTTCACAATTCAAAATGTGGGAGGGGGCTTGCCCCCGATGAGGCCCAACCAGACAACACAACTTCCAAAGCTAGCCAACCAACCCACGCACAATGAAGTACAGCAGCGAAGGCCCAAGCAAACACCCAAGCCCGGTGTGGAACGTGGCCGTCAATGCACCATAAGGCACCAACCGTCGGTCCGTTGCCGCCAGCCCAGCCGTCACGCCGCTCACGGTGCCGGCCAAGCCACCAAACACCATCGCCGAACGCGGGTTATCCAAGCCCATCCAACGCGCCGCCACCGGTGTACCGACCATCACCAGGATCGCCTTGATCAACCCGGTCGCAATGGACAGCGCCATCACATCCGAGGTCGCGCCAATCGCCGCACCGGTCACCGGGCCGACGATGTAGGTCACGGCACCCGCGCCGATGGTGGTCATGCTGATCGCGTCGCGATAGCCAAACACCCAGGCCATGCTGGCGCCGACGATAAACGGCAGGATCGTGCCCAGCAGCAGCGCAATCACACCGATCATCCCGGCCTTGCGCGCTTCGGTGGCTTGCACCTCAAACGCCGTGGCAACGATGGCGAAGTCGCGCAGCATCGCGCCGCCCATGAGGCCGATACCGGAGAACAGCGCCAGGTCCGCCAGGCCTTTTTGCCCGCCGGTAATGGTGCCGCCGACCCAGGCCAGGATCAGGCCGATGACGATGGCAATCGCCGAGCCATGGATACGCCCGAACGTCAGGCGCTTGGACAGCACCACAGAAACCCACATCACCACGCCAACAAAGGCAAACGCGGTGATCAGGCCGTTATGTTCCAAACCTTTTTCGATGAGATCCCACATATCAGCGACCTCCCGCAGGCACGATCAGCGGCTCTTCGGCGGGCAGAGGCTCGCCCTTGTGGGTACGGCTGATCAAGGCAATGGTGCAACCACAGACCACCACCGAACCAATGGCCGCCAGCACCGCGACCGGGCCGCCGTGCAAGGCGGTCACGACGTTTTGTTGCGCGGCCATCGCCACCACCACGGGGATATACATCGCGCCCCAAAAGCCGACGCCCATCTCGCATTCCTTGGTCATGCCGCCGCGTTTTTGCATCCACAGGCGGGCGCAGATCAGCAGGATCATGGCGATGCCCACCCCGCCCACGTTGGATTTGACGCCAAGCAACACGCCGAGCATGTCGCCCATGATCACACCTGCAAGCGTGCAGATCGCCAGCAATGCCACACCGTAAATAATCATTGTTGTTGTCCTCGAAGTGCTCGATCGAAATTGTTGTTTTTGTGATTCGACAGCCTTGGGTAGTGCTTTATCGGTGGCGGCGCTCCTCCTCTTCCAGCAGGGCCTGCAAGGTATCCAGGCGTGCGCCTTCACAGGCGATCACCGTGCCTTGTTCGAACACGCGGCGTGACAGGCCGGTGAGCACGGCGCCCGGGGGCAGTTCGATTTGCAGGCGCACGCCGCGCTCATAGGCGCTTTGCAAGGTGCCGCGCCAGTCGACAACGCGGCACATGTTGAAGGCCAGGTCGTCGCAAAGGTGTTCGGGGTTGTGGATCGGCCGCGCGCGGGTGCTGCTCAGGTAGGTGATGCGCGGCGCCTTGAGCGGGACAAACGCCTGGGCCAGGGCCTCGGCCGGTTGCTCCAGCAGCGCGCAATGGGACGGCACACTGACGGCCAGGCGCTTGGCGATGCCATTGCCCTTGATGCGCGCGGCAACACGCTTCATGGCATCGTCGCTGCCGGCGATCACGCTCTGGTTATCGGCGTTGATATTGGCCAGGTATACCGGGGTTTCGGGGCTGTGGATGTCGGCGAGGATGTTTTCGACGGTGGATAACTCCACGCCGATGATCGCGGTCATGCCGTAGCCGCGTGGATAAGCGCTTTGCATCAGTTGGCCGCGCAGGCTCACAAGCTTTACCGCATCGGGAAAATCCAGCGCACCAGCGATGACCGCAGCCGGATAGGCACCGATGGACAGGCCCGCCACGTAATCCGGGGTGCGATCCAACAGACGGGCGTGGGCAACGCCGGCAATCAACAGGCACAGCTGCACGGCGCGGGTACTGGCCAGGGCTTGCGCGGAATCGAGCAGGCGCGCGTCTTCGCCCAGGGCATCGCTGGCTTCGGCCAGGATGTCGGCAGGCAGCGCCTGGAGCATGCCCGTGCGCTGGGCGCCCTGCCCCGGAAACACCAGCAGGCTGCTCATGCCACATCCTGCCAGGGGTCGATTACAAGGTGCGCACCGCTGGTGGTTTTGAGTAATACGCGGCGGGATGGCCCGGCCCACTCGCGCAACGCGACGGCGCCGAACGGGGTTTGCAATTGCAGGTCTACGCTGCACACCGCCTTATCCAGTCGTTCCAGAAGAGCCCGCGCGTCATTGCGATCCAGCGGCTCAGGCGCGCGCAGGATCAAATCCAGATCACTCTCAGCATGCAGCGCCTCAATGCCGGTCGCCAACTCAAAACCCGCACTGCCGCTGACGCCCCAGCTTGTCTGGGCCAGCACCGGGCGCAACTGCTGCAATGCGTGCAACGCAGGTAAATCCCGCGTCGAGATCACGGCGCGCAACGCCTCCGGCACCACACGCCGACGCACCGCTGCAATCGGCATCACGGCGGCAAAACGCTGTTCGCGCAAACGTCCACGCACGCCGACCGCCACCTGGCCCGGCTCGGCGAGCGCGCGACGCACCACTACCGGGTGACCGGCGCTGATCGCGTCCACCGCCCAGGCCGGTGCGTCAACGGGCAGATGCGCCGGGGTCATGCCCCAGAGCAGGTCGTGCGCGTTCACCATTGCTCCCGCAACAACTCGCGCACGTGGCTGGAAGCGGTGCGATTAGTGGCGCCGAGGCGTCCGCTCAAATCGGGTGTGCCAATGTCCTTGATTGCACTCGCCAGACATTCACTGACCCGCACCACATCGTCCGCTGTCGGTTGTTCAATCTGGCTCACCGACAAGGTCTCCCACAGCAATCCGAGGCTGGCATAGCTGTCGATGTCATAGGCCATGGGCGGCACGCTGGCGGCCAGGGCTTCCAGCTCTTCGACACTGCGCAGGGTCACCCGCGCAGCCGAGGCCTTGCCCATGGCGTGCACCATCACACCAGGATCGCGCAGGGCGATCAGGCGGTTGGCTTGGTAACCGTGGGCCAGGAACGCACCGGACATGGCCTTGCCCACCAGCAGCGCAATCACCGGGTGGCCGGCGAGGCGAGCGCGGGCATAGCTGTCGGCGGCAGCGGCCAGGGCCTGATGGATGCCGAGGGCTTCTTCGCGACGGCCGTAGGCTTGGCTGGGCACATCGACGATGGCGATGAGCGGGCGCTTGTCGCCGCGGGCGATGGCTTCATCGACGGCCTTGGCCAGGCCCCAGCCTTCGAGCAGGCCGACTTCGCCATTGCGCGCCCGAGGGAAGCGGTTTTGCGCGTCAGTCACCACGGCGACAAAGCGCACCTTTTGCTCACCCAATACACCGTCGGCAACCCTCAGCGACGCGGGAAAACCGTCTACAGGTGGAGCGCCGGCGCTCAATGCGTTGAACCACTGCAAACCTCTCATGAGCGTTCTCCTTGATACAGCTCGCGTACCGTCGCCGGGTCGATTTGCGGTACGGCGTCCAGCTCGGCCAAGCGTGTGAGGTAATAATCAGCCTGGCGACTGCGCTGTTGGGCGGGCACGCCTTGCTGCAGCAACGCGCTGACCGTCTGTTGGATCTGCGCCACATCGTCGGCCACGTAACGGTCGGCCAGGCCGCTGTTGAAACGTTGCTCGCCACCCGTGAGGCTCCAGATAAAGGGACGGTCGCGGGAGTCGTATTCTTCCAACCCGGCTTCCTGTTCGATCACCTGCGGACCATTGAGGCCCAGGCGCGCTTCGCGGGTCACGACGAGGTAGCTGCACAGCCCGGCCGCGATGGACATGCCGCCGAAACAACCAACGCTGCCCGCCACCACGCCGATCACCGGCTGGTACTGGCGCAGGTCGACAATCGCCGCGTGTATATCGGCAATTGCGGCCAGGCCGAGGTTGGCTTCCTGCAAGCGTACGCCGCCGGTTTCCAGGAGCAGCACCGCGCGGGTCGGGATGCCCTTGCGGTTGTCTTCAGCTGCCAACTCCAGGGCGCCAGCGATTTTCGCGCCGCCCACTTCACCGAGGCTGCCGCCCTGGAAGTTGCCCTCAATGGCTGCAATCACCACAGGCAAGTCGCCGATACTGCCCTTGGCGATCACCACCCCGTCATCGGCCTGGGGCACCACACCTTGGCGGCTGAGCCAGGGCGACATGACCCGCTGGAACGGGTCAATCAGTTCGCGAAAGGTGCCGGCATCCAACAAGGCCTTGGCCCGCTGCCGCGCACCCAGTTCCACGAAGCTGTGTTTAGCGAGCAAGTCAGTCATGGCCGATCTCCTCGAAACCCTGCTCCAGGCGCAAACGCACCACGCCGGGGGTGGCGCCGAAGTCGTGGATATCAATGTTCAGGGCGGGTGGTGTCTGCTCTTGGAAGATGCGTTCGAACAGGTGCTGCCAGCGTTGTCCGGCGCCATTCACCGAGGTCTGTACTTGAATGGTCAACGTGCCGGCCGTGCCCGGCTCCAGCAGCACTTCCAGGTCGCCCGAGCCGACGCAACCCACCAGCGCACGGCCTTTTGGCGGCTGCCCGGCGGGGAATTCAAAGGATAAGGTTTCCATCACAACGCTCCGTCGAGGCGGTCGATAAACAGGCAGGCGGCCAACAGGTCGGCGGCGCCACCGGGGGAGGCATTCAGGGCCAGCAGTTGGTGGTCCAGCTCATGCAGTTGGCGGCGCCCGGCGAGGCTAGCGCTGCCGCCAGCATCGAGCACGGCCTGAGCGCCGCGCTGCATGGCATGCAGGCCTTCCAGGCCGGCGCGATAGAGCACGCAGGTGTCGGCCAGATCGGTCATGATCGCGAGCAAGGCGTCCAGGCGTGCGTTCTGTTCGCCGGCGTTTTGGCGGCGACTTTTGTGCAGTTGCGGCAGGCCGCGCTGCATCACCGAGGGGAAGCCAAGCTGCGCTTCTTCACGGGCACCGCGCGCGCCGTAGCGTTGCGCGACCTGGGCGCCGTGGCTCAGTGGCTGTGGGGCGTAGCGGTCGTTGAGCAGGGCTAATCTGGCCGCGTTCAGCGTTACAGCGCGGGGCTCCAAGGCTGCCGCAGCAGTGAGCAAGCCGAGCGCCCAGATCGCGCCGCGATGGGTATTCACACCCTGAGTGGTGGTGAGCATCGCTTGCTCACCCTCACGGCCAATACGACCGAGGGCTTCGCGCAGAGGCAAGCCGACCTCACCGATTTCAATCGCCGCTTCGGCCATTTCCTTGAACATCGGCCATAACGACAGCGCCGAGGCGTGCATAAGCCCCAAGTGCAAATCACTGTGGGCGCCGTTGCCGCGACGGTCCACCAGGGCGGGTTTAGGCGACAGGTCCGCTTCATCGATCAGCGCATCGACGGCCATATCCGCCAGGCGATCCGCAAGACTGAGTTCATGCAGTTTGAGAGCGCGCATTTACCAGCTCCTGAATTTGGCGGGCGGGTTGTACAGGCCACCGGACCACTCCACCAGGTCGGCCACGCTCTTGGCGGCCAACAACTCGCGGGTGGCGTCGGTGCGGCGGATGCCCAAGTCTTCGGGCAAGGCGATCAGGCCTTCGCGACGCATGCGTGCTGTGTCCTTCGGGTTATGGCGCATGCCGATGGCGGTCACCCCGGCGACGGCGGCGATCATCGCCTGGCGTTCTTCCAGGGAGCGCGCCTTGTACAGGTAGGCAATGCCTTCTTCGGTGAGCAGGTGGGTGACGTCGTCACCGTAAATCATGATCGGCGCCAGGGGCATGCCGCTTTTGCGTGCCACTTCCACGGCGTCGAGGGTGTCGACGAAGGTGGGTTTGCCGCCTTCCTGAAAGGTCTCGACCATCTGCACCACGAGCTTTTTGCCGCGTTCCAGCAGCGCAACCGGCGCATCGTCGTGGCGCATATCCAGCCACGCCGGCGTGCCATGGCGGCGACCGCGCGGGTCATGGCCCATGTTCGGCGCCCCACCGAAACCGGCGAGGCGGCCACGGGTAACGGTGCTGGAATGGCCGTCGCCGTCGACTTGCAGGGTGGCGCCGATAAACAGGTCCACTGCGTACTGGCCGGCCAATTGGCAGAACATGCGGTTGGAGCGCATCGAACCGTCGCGGCCGGTGAAGAACACATCCGGGCGGGCGGCGATGTAGTTCTCCATGCCCAGCTCGGTGCCAAAGCAATGCACGCTTTCCACCCAACCGCTTTCGATGGCGGGGATCAGCGTGGGGTGCGGGTTGAGGGTCCAGTTGCGGCAGATCTTGCCCTTAAGGCCCAGGGATTCGCCGTAGGTGGGCAGGATCAATTCGATGGCGGCGGTGTTGAAACCGATGCCGTGGTTGAGCGATTGCACATTGTGTTTTTCGTAGATGCCACGGATCGCCATCATCGCCATCAACACATGCACCGGTTTGATATGGCGCGGGTCGCGGGTGAACAGCGGCTCGATGTAGAACGGCTTGTCGGCCACCACCACAAAATCCACCCAACTGGCGGGGATGTCGACGCGAGGCAAATCGGTGACGTCATCCACCAACTGGTTGACCTGCACGATCACGATGCCATCGCTGAACGCGGCGGGTTCGATCAGCGCCGGAGTGTCTTCGGTGCTGGCGCCGGTGTAGATATTGCCGGCACGGTCGGCCATGAAACCGGCGGAGAGCACCACGTTGGGGATCAGGTCCACCACCAGCCGTGCATAGAGTTCGATGTAGGTGTGGATCGCGCCGATTTCCAGCAGGCCGTCTTCCAGCAACTGGCTGATGCGCAGGGATTGGGTGCCGGCGAAGGAGAAATCCAGCTTGCGGGCGATGCCCTTTTCAAACAGGTCCAGGTGCTCGGACCGCCCGACACTGGGCATGATCATGTGCAAATCGTGAAGCTTGGCCGGGTCGGCCTTGGCCAGCGAGCGCGAGAGGAAGTCGGCTTGCTTCTGGTTATTGCCTTCCAGCACCACGCGGTCGCCGGGGAGGATCAGCGCCTCAAGCGCCTCAACAATCTTGTCGCTGGGCAGCACCGCGCCGTCTGCGTACTTTTTGACCAGCCCGAGCCGCCGCTGCTTCTCGTCGCGCCGCCGCGTCCAGCGCGAGTCGGGGGTTATTGTTGTTGTCATGGTCGCTCCACGAGGTTAGCTGTCGTGAGGCTTACCTTAGGAGTGAATCCGGGAGCCATCAATCAAGCTTAGCGATGGATCGTTACGGTTAGAGTAATGGAACACCTGCAAACACTGACCTGAGCCCAAAGAAGATCAACATGTGGGAGGGGGCTTGCTCCCGATGGCGGTGGGTCAGCTAAGTGATGTTTCAACTGACACTCAGCCATCGGGGGCAAGCCCCCTCCCACATTTGCTCACTGATGTCTGTGAGAGTGCGGTCTCAAAAAAAGACTGATCAGTCCCTGCTTGGGACCTTTTACAGCGAAGGGCTGACCTGCTCCAGCGCCCGATCCACCAACAACTGCCCCAACTCGGCCATTTGCTGGATCCCGAGCAAGATGGCGCGCTGGGAAGTGTCCAGGTCGAAGGCCAGGTTGCAGGTGAGTGCGTTGAGGGAGGACAGGGTTTCGCTGGCGTTGAACAGCAGGGTTTCGGTGTTTTGGTGGGGGTTTACGGTGAAGAGGTTTGCGGGAGGATTGGGGGTAGGTTTGACCATGATTTACAACGCCGATATGTGATGGAGGCTGCGCTCTTTCGCTTGCACGCGAATTAAGGTGGCAGCGGTGCGCCGGTGTGCAAGACCGGGCATATCGGACCCCGGCAGACCCCGAAGGATCTCCCACGCACAGCCGCCACAACAAATACAGCAGGCATAAAAAACACCCGCTGAATGGCTATGGGCGTTGGTGCGCCGAAGACTAGGCGCGCGGACTGCACGCGACAAGTTCATGCACGGCCCAAAATCGTGCAGGAAAAATCCGAAGCCAGCAGGCCTACAACCTCATGTCGATGCTCACAGCCCCCAAAGCTTCAAGCGGGTAGCTGCGGTACTCATAAACCTCCCCACGGACAATGAGGTGGATGACTCCATCCACCTGGTTCACTTGCACATCAGGCTCTTTGGTTTTTAGAAATGGATGTGCCGAGACCAGTGACGTGAGTATTTCGTGATCATTACGCAGGTCCTTATGCACGTAGTACCTGTAGGAAAAGCCCACCGTCGCGCCGCCCTGCCCGTCACGCGCACCATAAATTGAGCTGCCATTGCCCAAGGAGTGCTTCAAAACCACTTCGTCCAGGTCAGGCGTACCGGATGACATGATCCAATTGCCCCCGATGTATATCAGGCAGGCCACCAGAAGACAGTTACGCAGGACCGGCAAGAGCCCCTTAGTAGCCCTGAGAAATTGCATACTCAATCCCCCTCTTTATCCAATATTGATCTTGGGGATCATCGCCAAAAGGGTCACCGCCCCACCATGATCCAAACTCCGGCTTGGTGGTTTTTGCGAATGTTTGAGCGACGCCGGCTGCCCGCAACAGAACATGCTCGGGAATGCCGAGTACCGTACCTGTAGCACCATAATTGAAATTACCAAAAGCTTCGTACTGACGCCCTCGCTTCTTGTAGTTCCATGGACCGGCTGCACGAACCTGGGAATAAAACCACGAATAGGCGAATGCCGAACCGGGCTTGAGATGAGTGCCCTTGCACTTGGCTGTCGCCATGTTTTCAAGTATTGAAACACCAGGCGGCATTAACGGTACGATCATTTTCGGGGCCTTGGTGGCAGTGAGGAGCGTAGAACTTAGCCACCGCGCTCAGGCCTGGAAACCCGATAAATCCAAATGCAGAACTCGCCGACAATAACCGCACTCCATTCCTACAAGATGTTCAGGTTGTTGCTCGGAACCTGTCTCTCTAGCCTTTTTTCGTCCAAGCCCACCACGGGCGACCATCGTGAATCCGAACTCTAAACCCAATCTGCGTATGCACAACCCACCTCACCCAGGCGAAATTCTGCTTGAGGATGTAGTCCCGGCCCTCGGTATTGCTATCACCGAAATGGCCAGGCGCCTTGGCTTCGCCCGCGATACTTTTTCAAGGATCTTGCATGGCCACGCCCCCGTAAGCCCGGACCTTGCCGTCCGGTTGGAGCGAGTCGGCGTAAGTACTGCGCAGTTATGATTATCGATGCAAAGCGCCTACGACTTGTGGCAGGCCGAGCATCGGGAGCAGCCGATGCTTGAGCCGTTTGCGCGGATTGATTAAGGAAAAATCCGACCGGACGCTCAACGTGCCATGACGTTAACCACCACATGCAAAATGAACGCAGGCCCGTAACAAGGTTTCCCCTGTTCATCCTCGATTCTCCAGACTGAAGCCACCGTACAAGTCTCCCTGGGTGCTGCAAATTCCACACTGATATGCACCGGCTGGCCCGGCAGCGTATCGGCAATCGGGAGCTCGCTGTGCAGGCTGCGCAGATGAATATCCATCACTACCTCCAACTGGCCTTGTGGATCTGCGCGGCGGGCAATAACGTATTCCCCATCAACACGCACCAGTCGTCGCCCGCGCCAGGGTCGTGTGCCCAGGTTCTGAATCTCCCAGGTTTTCTGAAAAACTTCCCCCGGCAACACGACGGTTTGATCAGGCGTCGTGACATCGGCATTGAACACCGCAACGTCCTCCGGATCATCAATACCTGCAGCCCGATTGGTGGTAGCCATTGAGCACGCATTACCGGGCGCACCTGTCAGGTCAGCGAAGTAGCGAAACAGCAGCAAGGGAGAAACCTGCAATGCCTTCGCCAGCTTGATCAGCGTGCGCACCGACGGGTCCCTGGAAGCTCCAGCCGATAGACCGTACAGGTAGGTTCTGGAAATTCCCGCCTCCTTGGCCAGCGCAGTCAGGGGCTTGCCCAACTCTCGGCTGCGCCGTGCAACCAGCGACCTGAGGGTATCTCGCGTTCTTATATTCATACGAAGTTTGCGGTTCCCATTTTTAGGTGAACGTCATTTCTTTGTCCGCCAAAAAAGACAACCTGTCCGCCGCCACGTGTCTTGAACCATGCACACTCGCCGCCTGCTGGCGAAGTTGTGAAGGACATGGATGGGGCCCTTTTAGTCAGTCATATCCAGTGTCGTAGTTTCTCGCCTGCTTGCGAACCCAGTGTTTGTTGCATTCCTTTACATCTACCTTTGGATATAGCCATGAACCACATCAAAGCGTGCTGTAAATCCGTTGCTCAAACAGGCTTTGGCACCCTGCAAATATCAGAAGCGATGCTGCTGGATTACAAAAAAATCGTTGAGGGATACTCCGCAATATCGCCAGCCACCAAGGCCTCGTTTTCCTTCGCGAAAGACACCGATGGATTTTTCCCCTTTGGCGCTGAGTACTCGAGCCTTGAGGATCAGCCAGACCTGTGTGAGCGATTTTGTTACTGGCCTGCGCATTCATCAAAACGAAGAGCGTTTGAATTCACACGAAGTGAATTTTTTGCCGCCGTTAATGCTTTTGAACAACAGATCAGCGAGCTTGCCCAGGAATTGATGGACGGAATTTGCGCGGAGTTTGGAGCCACTTCGTTGAACTCTTTGCGTGCAACGTCCTATCTGCAACTGTGTGTCTATGGAGCTAATTCCGGGTCGGATCAGCGCCAGTTTGCTCAGGACCCTCATGAGGATGGTCATCTGTTGTCATTTATCAAGCCGACTCGTGATGGCCTCGTCCTGGTTCGAGGCAGCTCGCTGGAGCCGGTACGCCTCTTGGAGAACGAGGTTGCAATCTTGGCCGGATCGTTACTGACTGACCTCTCAGACTATGCAATTCCCGCTGCATACCACGCGGTTCTGACTCCTCGGAGACCAATGCCACGCAGCTCTCTCATTTACTTCGTCAACCCTGATGCAGAGCAGGAACTGAGAGGCTTTTTCCGCCACCAGCCGATCGACTTGAAAAGCGCCGCCAACGCGCGCCATACCGGTTTCGGTAATCAACCCCTTCAATTGAACTGATACCCAGGCGGTCGAGCACTTCATGACTCCAGACCTCAACGTCTTTTATCTCGAAGGTCTTCTACTGGGCATCGGACTGTTCGCCGCTCCTGGACCGAAGGACACCCTGGTTATTCGCCAGGGTGTCAGTCGCAGCCCTGTCTGGGGTGTGGTGGCGGTATGCGTGTTCGCCGATATCATCCTCATCGCTCTTGGGGTCATGGGCTTGGGCTCGTTGCTCGGCAGCAAGCCAGGTTTGGTGGCGTTACTGCTGCTGTCGGGAGCGGCCTATCTGTTGTGGTTTGGCTGGCAGCGGTTATTGGCTTGTGTGCGTAACCAGTCGATGCCAGATACTCAAAGCAACCTCACCTCACAGCGCGGATTACTGCGCACGGCGGTGATACTTGGATTTGCCAATCCGTATGCTTGGCTGGATACCGTGGTGCTAATTGGCTCTATTGGTGCGGCAAAGCCCGTCAGCCAACAAGCGTTCTTTGCCGGCGGAGCAATGACCGCGTCGCTGGTATGGTTTGTGGTTTTGGCGTTGGGATGCCAAAGGTTGACGGGGCTATTTCGTTCGGCAAAGGTCTGGCGTTTGTTGGACGCCGGCGTGGTGATTTTGATGGTGTACCTCGCGGGTATGCTGATTGCTGATTTTCATCTGCTGCAGCGTCTCTGAACGGGAAACCGCCCTCACCACAGGGGCCTTTCATTTCTCATGGAGAATGCGCCACTCAGGCCAACCCGGACTCCACCAGCAGCGCCTCAAGCCCCATCAAATCCGGCACCTTCGCCACATGCTCCCCCACCTGCACCGCTGCCAGTTCCAGCGGGCACAGCGGCACGTCCACATAGCTCAACTCGCTATCGAGCTTGTACGACCGCGGAATACCCTGGATCACCAGCGCAATAAACTTCAACGTCGTCCGCCCGCCCAGCGCATTCAACACCACGATCCGCGAGCGTTCGCCGGTCACGCTGGCCTCGCCGCACACGGCTTCGAAACTGATCAACGGAATCTGCCGATCCCGCCACGTCACTTGCCGCAAATACCACGGCGGTGCGTCGCTGGCCGGTTCGCCGCGTTGGAAGTCGATCAACTCGGCGATGGCGACGTTGGGCAGTACCAGGTGACGGTCGGCCAGGGGCAGCAGCAGGCCGGTGAGTTGGCTGGTGCGGTGGTCAAGCATGGGACTTGCTCCAATAGGCGATGCTTTCCAGCAGCACCGACTCTTGATACGGCTTGCCGAGGTATTCGTTGACGCCGATCGCCATGGCGCGGTCGCGGTGTTTCTGGCCGGTGCGGGAGGTGATCATGATGATCGGCAGGCGCATCAAGCGCGGGTCGTTGCGCACTTGCGTGGCCACTTCAAAGCCGTCCATGCGCGGCATTTCGATGTCGAGCAGCATCAAGTCCGGGGTGTGTTCTTCAAGCACAGCCAGGGCGTCGATGCCGTCTTTGGCAGTGAGCACGTTCATGCCGTTGCGCTCCAGCAGCCGGCTGGTGACTTTGCGCACGGTAACCGAGTCGTCCACTACCAGCACCAGCAAGGGGCGTTTTTTCAACGGGTCGTTGAGGATCAGTGGCGCATCCACCGACTGCGCCGGCAAGGCCGGTTGGCGGGCGCGGATATGCGCCAGCAAGTCGATAATCAGCACCACGCGGCCGTCGCCGAGGATGGTCGCGCCGGACAAGCCTTGCACCCCCGCGAACTGCGGCCCCAGGCCCTTGACCACGATTTCCCGCGTGCCGGCCATGGCATCCACATGCACCGCAACACGCCGCTCATTGCACTGCACCAAGAGCACCGGCACCGGCTGGTACTGGCCCAGCAGTTTCGGACGGGCCACGGTATGCAGCAGGTCGCCGAGGTAAAACAGTTCGTAGCGCTGGCCTGCGTATTCATAACGCGGCGGATCTTGCTGGTAGTGCCCCGCCAGCTCATGGGGCAGCACACGCACCAGCCCTTCGATGGTGTTGAGCGGGATTGCGTATTGGTCGTCGGCGCATTGCACCATCAGCGCGCGGTTGACCGACACGGTGAACGGCAGACGAATCCGAAAATGCACGCCCTCGCCCGGCGTCGACTCAATGAACATCGAGCCGCCGAGCTGGCGCACTTCTTCATGCACCACGTCCATGCCCACACCACGCCCGGAAATCTGCGTGATCTTTTCCGCAGTGGAAAACCCCGGCTGCAAGATGAACTGCAACACGTCGCGGTCGCTGATCTCTTGATGAGGGGCGAGCAACCCGCGCTTGATCGCCTTGCGCCGCACCGCTTCGAGGGGCACGCCGGCGCCGTCGTCGCGCATGTCGAAAACGATATCGCCGCCTTCGTGGGTCAGGTCCAGGGTGATGCGGCCCTTTTCCGGCTTACCGGCCAGCAGCCGCACATCGCGGGACTCCAGGCCATGGTCGACGGCGTTGCGCAGCATGTGCTCCAAGGGCGCCGCCATGCGTTCAAGCACGTTGCGGTCCATCTCACCCTCGGCATTGCCGACGATGAATTCCACGTCCTTGCCCAACTCGCCCGCCACCTGGCGCACGATGCGTTTGAGGCGCGGCAACATACGCTCGAACGGCACCATGCGCGTGCGCATCAGGCCTTCCTGCAACTCGGTGTTGATGCGTGCCTGTTGCTGCAACAGGTCGTGCGCATCCTCGTTGCGACGGTCGAGGGTGTCCTTCAGGTCGAGCAGGTCGGAGGCGGATTCGGACAACGCGCGGGACAGTTGCTGCAACTGCGAATGGCGGTCCATCTCCAACGGATCGAAGTCTTCGTAGCCCAGGCGTTCGGCCTCGGCCTGTTGGCGGCTGAGAATGCGACCTTGGGTTTCGGTGTCGAGGCGGCGCAGTTGATCGCGCATTCGCTCAATGGTGGTTTCCACCTCGTTCAACGCAATGCGCGCGTCGTTGACCTGCTGTTCGATGCGGCCACGGAAGATCGAGGTTTCACCCGCCAGATTGACCAGGTCGTCCAGCAGGTCGGCGGAGATTTTCACCATGTCGGCGGTAGGATCAGCGACCGCTTCGGCCTTGCCTGCGGGCAACGCCACCGGCACCACTGGCTCTACGCTGGGGTGCACCAGGCTTTTGATGCGTTCGATGAGCTTGTCCACGGAGCCCACCGGCATCCCATCCGTCACGGCGTCGATCATCTGCGCCAGGCGGTCATGGCAGCCTTGCAGCAGCGCGAACAGCTCAGCCGACGGCGCGAGCAAACCGGCGGACAGCCCTTCGTACAGAAACTCAAGCTCATGGGCCAAGTCACCAATCGGCCCGATCTCGACCATGCGCGCGCCGCCCTTTAGGGTGTGCAGGTCGCGCAACAGGGTTTCGACTTCCTGGCGATTGTTCGGCTCGGCCTGCCAGCGCAGCAACGCGCTGCCCGAGCTGTCGAGAATGTCGGCCGCTTCTTCGAGGAAGATATCCAGCAATTCCGGGTCGGCGCCCGCCGTTTCAGGCGCTGGCGCCTGGGTCGCGGGCGTACTGCTCTGTCGCAGCTCCCGAAGCTTGGCAACCAGCTCGACGCTGTCGCTCAAGGGCTGGTGGTGGTGCAGTTCTTCCAGCTGCAAGGCCAGGTGTTCATGGCTGGCCATCAGCACTTGAGACAACTCGGCGCTGTAGCTGTAGCGACGGTCAACCAGGCCTTCGTAAAAGCATTCCAACTCATAGGCCAGATCGCCCACCGGGCCGATTTCAGCCATGCGCGCGCCGCCCTTGAGGGTGTGCAGGTCGCGCTGCAACGAGGACAACGGTGCAGCGTTTTCGGGCTCCAGCAGCCAGCGCTTGAGGGACTGCCCGGCGCTGTCGAGAATGTCCACGGCTTCTTCGAGGAAGATCTCGACGATCTCATCGTCCATCGCCGTTTCATGCTCCAACTGCGCGGTGGCGGCACCGAGTTCAGCGATGCTCAGGGCGCGGTTACCGTCACTTTTGATCAGGCCGGTGGCGGACGGGTCCAGGGCTCCGTCCAGCAATTCGCGCAGGGCCTCGACCCGTGCCGGGGCCAGGCTGATTTCCTGCCCGGCGGCCAGTTGGTCAAGCATGTTGATCAGCGCTTCATGGGCCTGTTCGGCCTCCCGGAAAAACCGCTCGCTGACGGCCAGACTGCTCTCTTCCACCGCGCCATAGAGGTCGAGCAAGGCTTCGCACAGTTCGTCGATAGGGTGCAGGTCGGCGATGTGTGCCCCTTCTCCCAGCGTGGTCAGTTCATCCAGCAACGCCGTGAGTTCCTGGCGCTCGCCGGGGTGCTGTTGCCAACGACGCAGCAGGCTTTCGGCGTCGAGCAGGATATCCATGCCCTGGGCCAGGAAGTTGGCGATCAGTTGCGGGTCACGCTTGATGCGCAAGCCGGTGTTGGGCGCGTCGAGCAGCGTTGCCAACTGATGGTCAAGCAGGGCTTGGGTGCGGCCAATCAAATCGGCCGCGCCCCTGATCGGCACCAGAGGGTCGCGATCCAGTTGGCGTAAGCCACGCTGGAACAGAGCTTCGGCTTCCAGCAGTAACTCCACCTCGTCCAGGTCCAGCGGCAGACGATGGGCCTTGTATTCGCGTGTCAGGTGATCCAGTGGGCGCACCAGCTCGGCAATCGGCAACACGCCGGCCATGTACGCACTGCCCTTGAGAGTGTGCAGCGCGCGTTGCAGCTCATCGCTGACCTGCAGCGGCACATGCTCGGCGGCCTGTTGCAGGAAGTGGTTGAGGCTGTCCAGATGGCTCTGGGCTTCGTTGCGGAAAATTTCCAGCAGCATCGGGTCGTGGGGTTCGCCAGCAGATAGGGCGCCGCCGCTGGCATAGGCGTGGGCGCGAGCGGCCAAGGCGTCGACCTCGTCGCGTTGGTGTTGGTCGTCCGTCGCAAAGTCGGAGATCAACTCCGGCAGCAGGGCCACGGCGTCATCCAGCACCTGCTGGATCTCGGGGCCTAGGGCCACACTGCGTTCCAGCACACGGTTCAGCAGGTTTTCAACAGCCCAGGCCAACTCGGCCAGGACCAGGGCGCGCACCATGCGACCACTGCCTTTCAACGTGTGGAAAGCGCGGCGCATTTCGCCTTGGGCGGTTTTGTCCGCGCTGTTGGGCAGGTGGCGGTGCAGCACTTCGAGAACTTCGTCAGTCTCTTCAAGGAAGACTTCGCGTAGTTCATCGTCGATAGGCGCTTCATCGGCTGGCGGCGGCAGCAGACTACCGGGGCGTTGCAGGGCCGGCGGATTGAGGCGCGAGGTAGGGTTGGCCAGTGCGTCGAACTGCGACTGGCTGGGCGTGACCTCGCTCGACAACGCACCATCGGGAGCGACCAACGCCTGGCGCCAGGGTTTCTCGGCGGGCAGGTAGCCCAGCGTCGCCAGGCTTTGGGTGGCCAGTTCCAATACCCGTTCACCCGCCGCGTCGGGGTCTTGGAGCATGCGTTCGAGGTAGTACTCCAAGCTGCTGATCACATCGGCAAAATGCTCCAGTTGCGCCTCTGCCGGCGGGCCTTCGTTGACCATCAACTGCTCATCGACGTAGTCGGCGCACCCGCGCATCAGGCTCGCTGCACGCGGTAGCGGAATCATCGCCAACGCGCCACGCACCTGGCTCAGCAACTCCGGCAGCGATTCCAGGCGCCGACGGTCCCAGTCGGCTTCCATGCAGTCGATCACCAGTTCTTTAGCCTGCTTCAGGCACTGGCAGCACTCACGGATCACCAACTGGTGAATCTGGGTCAGGTCGGTAGTGGGCAGGCGGCTTTCTTCGCGGCTTTCCGGCTCGACGGTGCCGGCCATTCCCGCCAAGGTGGCTTCGACGTAGAGCAGCGCGCCAGCGACATCCATCAGCACGGCGTCGTTGGGTTCGCGTTGGCCTTGGGCCAGGCTCAGTACTACCGCAAGCTGGTCGATGATGACTTTGCGCGGCTGACCGAACCCCAGCACCGCCAAGGTATCGGCGATCTGCCGCAGCGGCGCCAGCAGCGCATCAAGGTCGCTGGTGTGTTGGCGGTCGCTGCGCACGAACAGGTCGAGGCGTTCCTTGACCCGCACCAGTTCCTCGCACAACGCACCGAGCACTGAGCCCATGGCATTGCGGTCCGGCCCGGCCAGGCGGGCGCGCTCGGCGTCGACCACCGTGCTGTCGGGCAAGGCTTCATCCAGGCCGTATCGCTCTTTCAGGCTTTGCATGCGCGGCGTTGGCCGGGTGACTTTAGCGACGTAGAACAACAGGCTCTTGAGCAACTCATCCGGCGCAGATTGGTTGATGCCGCCTATGCCCTGGGCGAGCAGGCGCTTGAGTTGTTTGTCACTGGCCTTGAGCAAGCTGCGCAAAGCCGGGCTGTTGGCGACCACACCGGTGAGCATGCCCTCGACCAGCGCCGAAGCCACTTGCCACAACGGCAACAACGGCGCGCCCTGGCAGAGGGCTTCGAGGCGTGCGAACACCCGCGCCATGTCTTCCAGATTGCTTGGGCCGTGGTCTTCACGCAGCAACCCGGCCAACGCCTGTTGCAGCAACTGGTGCCATTGACGCAGTTGCTCATGCAGCTCAGGCGGCGCGCGCTGGGTCAGGGTTTCATCGGGCAGCGGCGCGATCGACAGCAATTGTGGGCTGAACAGGCTGGTTTCCGAGAGCAGGCTTTCACCCCGTGCGCTGCGTAGGTCGTTGAGCAGCGGCAACACCACCAACGGCAGATCGCGGCGGGCGCTGTGCACGCGGTCGAGGTACAGCGGCAGTTGGCCGAGGGCCTGTTGCAGAAGACGGATGCTTTCATCGCGCTGACTGACCCGCCCGGCCTTTAGCGCAAGGGCCAGTTCTTCGATCTCTTCGGCCAGCAGCGCTGCGCCATAGAACTCGACCATTTGCAGCGCACCATGCACCTGGTGGATACCGGCCAGGCATTGGCTGATCACGTCATCGTCATGGGTTTCGACAAACGCATCCAGCGCCGAACGGGCCTGTTTCAGGGTTTCGGCAATGTCGCCCTTGACCCATTCGAGGGCCACGTAGTCGTGCCGATCAACCATAACTGCTCCGCTTAGAATTCGTGGGTTGCCTGGATCTCCAGACAGATGGAGATCACATGTGGGAGGGGCGGTGCGACGATTCGACTTGCCCCCTCCCACACTTTGACTGCATTTCAATCATCAACCTGTTTGGCCGCAGGCAAGGTGAAACCCGAGACCGACCTGCGCAACTGGCTCGCCATCTTCGCCAAATTGCCGATGCTTTCGGCAGTGGCGGTGGAACCCGACGACGTCTGCGTAGTGATTTGCTGGATCACGTTCATGGTCAGGGAGATCTGCCCTGCCGAGGACGTCTGTTGCTGCGCCGCATTGGAGATGCTCTGGATCAGCGCCGCCAAGGTCTTCGATACGCCTTCGATCTCTTCCAATGCCACGCCCGCGTCTTGGGCCAGCCGTGCACCGCGCACCACTTCGGTGGTGGTCTGTTCCATGGAGATGACCGCCTCGTTGGTGTCGGTCTGGATCGCCCGCACCAGGGTTTCGATCTGCCGCGTGGCAGCCGACGAGCGCTCGGCCAATCGCTGCACCTCATCGGCCACCACCGCAAAACCGCGCCCGGCATCCCCGGCCATGCTCGCCTGGATGGCGGCGTTGAGGGCGAGGATATTGGTCTGGTCGGCGATGTCGTCAATCAGGCTGACGATGTCGCCAATCTCCTGGGACGATTCACCCAAACGCTTAATACGCTTGGCGGTGTCCTGGATCTGTTCGCGGATGTTGTCCATGCCGTGGATGGTGTTGTGCACCACCTCGTTGCCCTTGTTGGCGATCTCTACCGAGCGCTCCGCCACTGCCGAAGATTCGGCGGCGTTGGCCGACACTTGGTCGATGGATTGGGCCATCTGGTTGATCGCGGTGGAGGCTTCGGCGATCTGCTGGGCCTGATGCTCGGAGGCCTGGGCCAGGTGCATGGCAGTGGCCTGGGTGTCTTGCACAGCACCGGCGACCTGGCCGGCGGTGAGGTTGATCGTCGCGACCAAATCGCGCAGTTGGTCCACGGAATAGTTGATCGAGTCGGCGATAGTGCCGGTGAAGTCTTCGGTCACCGAAGCCGTCACAGTGAGGTCACCGTCGGCCAGGTCTTCGATTTCATCCAGCAAGCGCATGATCGCGTTTTGGTTGCGCTCGTTCTTCTCGGCAGTCTCGTGCAGTTGGCGGTTGGTCTCACGCACCATCACCAGGCCAATCAGGATGATCGAGGCCAGCGCCAACAGGCCCAGCACATACCCGCCGATGGTGTCGAAACTGCGCCCGCTGGCGAGGTTTTCGAACCCGATAGCCAAGTGCGAGGCTTCATCAAGCAGGGTTTGCGACAGGTTGAAAATATTGCTCGCCGAGGCACGCACCTGGAACAGCTGCGGCGAGGTTTCGAGGATTTCATCCACGGAGCCAGAGACAAATTCGAACAGCTCGGCAATGTCCGCCAGCCGCGCGCGGGCATCGTGGTCTTCGACTTGGGTGATGCGCAGCCCAGGGTTGCCGTTGAGCATGCCATTGAGGACCTGACCAAAGCGGGCGGCATCACGGCCAAAGGTGTCGGCGGCCTGCGCGGCGGTTTCGTCGCCGGCCAGCACGGTGTTGACCGCACCCAAGATACGTTCGGCCAGCAGCGACTGGCGTTGGGCCAAGGCCACCTGGCTGGCCGGGGCGCCACGTTGCAGCAGGATGTCGACGACCTTCTCCGACTCCATCTGCAATTGCGGCACGGTTTCAGCGAGGGTCGCAGCCACTTGATGCAGGGACAGTACGGTCTGCTCGCTGGCGAGGATCGCGTCGGTGTTTTTCAGCAGCGCTTCCCAATCGGTCTGCACAGCACGCATCTCGGCACGGACCGCACTGGGTGCCGCGGGCAAGCCGGTTTGCGGGTCGCCTTTTTTCAGGTAGCCCCAGCGCTGGGCAAAATCGTTTCGCGCATCTCCCAACAGCTTGAAAGCAGCGGCCTTGCCAGCGGCGGCTTCGGTGGCGTTCTTGGCAATGCGTTGGGACAGCACTCGCAGTTCACCGGCGTGGCCGATGTACTGTTTGTCGTAGGTAGACTGGGTGTTGAGGTACGCGAAGTTGGCGAACAGCAGCATGATGAACACGATCAGTGCGATAAACAGCACGATGATCTGTGAACGGCTGCGCGAGCCGGCCTGGGGTTTGGGCGTGGTAGCGGTGGTCATGCGGCGACATCCATGAAGCCTGGGGCCTGGGCCAGGGCGAAGGGGCTGAAGACCTGCCACAGCGGATCACCCTCGAAGTGACCCTGGATAAACGGCGCGCCAGGGCTGGTGTTCGCCAGCAAGGCGTCTTGTGCAAAATGCTGCATCCCCACCACCTCATCCACCAGCAGCCCGACAAACAGATCGTTGTACTCCACCACCAGCACCCGCCGTTGCTTGCGCGCCTTGGACAGCGCAAGGCCGAGGAAGCCACCCAGGTCCATCACCGGCAGCAGGCGCCCGCGCAGGTTAGCAACCCCTTTGACCCAGGCCTTGACCCCAGGCATTAAAGTGCAACGTGGTTCATGCAGGACTTCGGCTACTTCGCCCATGGGCGCCACATACCAATGTTGCCCCAGGCGAAAGCCGATACCGCTCCAGCGTTGCAGGCGGGTTTCCTGGGACGGCAGGTCGGCGGCCAGCAGGCGGCAGCGGCGGTCGATGTCCAGCAGCAGCTCAAAGGCGGTTTGCGACTCGGTCATGATGGCGTGCCGTCAGCCGGCCAACACCTTGTTCAGGGTGGCGATCAAGGTTTCTTCGTCCACAGGCTTGGTCAGGTAGTCCTTTGCACCCTGGCGCGCGCCCCAGATCTTGTCGGTTTCCTGATCCTTGGTGGTGATGATGATGATCGGGATGCCGTTGGTTTCCGGCTCCTTGGACAGTTGGCGAGTAGCCTGGAAGCCATTGAGGCCAGGCATCACGATGTCCATCAGCACTGCGTCGGGCTTTTCCTGGCGAGCCAGGGCCACGCCGTCCGCACCGTTCTCGGCCTTGAGGACTTGGTGGCCGTGCTTTTCCAGCATGCCGGTGAGTTTGTACATTTCGGTCGGCGAATCGTCGACGATCAGAACACGTGCCATGGTTTTCCCCACTACATTGGTCGGCGCCGGCCCTCGTGGGGCGGCGTCAGTGTGCTTGTTCTACTGCGGCGAACCCCGGCACATAGGCCTTGATTGCACCCAGCAGTTCTTCCTTGCTGAAAGGCTTGGTCAAAAACTGATCGACACCCACGATGCGCCCCTTGGCCTTGTCGAACAGACCGTCCTTGGAGGACAACATGATCACCGGAATCGACTTGAACGCCGGGTTGTTCTTCACCAGGGCGCAGGTCTGATAACCATCCAGGCGCGGCATCATGATGTCTACAAAGATAATGTGCGGGTGATGATCAACAATCCGCGCCAGGGCATCGAAACCGTCGATGGCCGTAATGACCTCGCACCCCGAGTTCTTCAACAGCGTCTCGGCGGTGCGGCGGATCGTTTTCGAATCGTCGATCACCATCACTCTCAAGGCGTTGGAATGCTGTTCCATATCTGCTCTACCATCGCCACAGCGAGTCGGTTTTCGGTGTGTACTGCCTGATGTTGCACAGGATGATCGCCGCAGGCCTTGGATTTCAAGGGCTGCTGCGCTGTGGCAGTCTTTTTAGCACAGTCTCGGAGAGCAATCTATCGAGGCACCCGCCAGGTGGTTTTTCCTTGACCCACAACAGCCGCAGCGCCACTCTGACGCCACTTTTATGCGCCCAATTTGCTAGAGGAAATCCCCCATGAGCGTTCGCGTCGGCATTGTCATGGACCCTATCGCCAGCATTTCCTATAAAAAGGACAGCTCGCTGGCCATGCTTCTGGCCGCCCAGGCCCGCGGCTGGACCCTGTTCTATATGGAGCAGCGCGATCTGTACCAGGGCGACGGCGAGGCCCGCGCGCGCATGCGCCCGCTGCAGGTGTTCGCCAACCCGGAAAAATGGTTCGAGCTTTCGGACGAAATCGACAGCCCCCTGAGCGACCTGGACGTGATCCTGATGCGCAAGGATCCGCCGTTCGACATGGAATTCGTCTACTCCACCTATCTGCTGGAGCAGGCCGAGCGCGCCGGCGTGCTGATCGTCAACAAGCCGCAAAGTCTGCGCGACTGCAATGAAAAGCTGTTCGCCACGCTGTTCCCGCAGTGCACACCCCCGACCGTGGTCAGCCGCCGCGCCGATGTGCTGCGTGAATTCGCCGCCAAACACGGCGATGTGATCCTCAAGCCGTTGGACGGCATGGGCGGTACGTCGATCTTCCGTCACCGCGCAGGCGACCCGAACCTGTCGGTGATCCTGGAAACCCTGACCGCCCTGGGCACCCAGCAGATCATGGGCCAGGCTTACCTGCCGGCGATCAAGGACGGCGACAAGCGCATCCTGATGATCGACGGCGAACCGGTGGACTACTGCCTCGCGCGTATCCCGGCGGCAGGCGAGACCCGAGGCAACCTGGCGGCAGGTGGGCGCGGTGAAGCACGGCCTTTATCGGATAAGGATCGCTGGATCGCTAGCCAAGTTGGCCCGACCTTGCGGGAAAAAGGCCTGCTGTTTGTAGGCCTTGACGTAATTGGTGAAAATCTCACCGAAATCAACGTCACCAGCCCGACCTGTATTCGCGAGATAGACAATGCATTTGGCACGAACATCGGCGAAATGCTGATGGCCGCCATTGAGCGCAAGCTCGCAGCCAAGTGATATAGAACAGCCGGACACACACCAACATTGCGTTATCATGCGCCACCTGTGAAACGCGCGATGTTGGTTCTTTTGTCATGACACTCCCGTCCGATCTGCCCCCCGAACTCTCCCACAGCGGCGTGCGCCCGGCTGATCGGCTCGGATTTACCCTGTTTCTGGCTGCCTTGATTCATTTGGCCTTGCTCCTTGGCGTGGGCTTCACCATGGTCGAACCCAAGCAGATCACCAAGACCCTGGAAATCACCCTGGCCACGTTCAAGAGTGAAAAGAAGCCCGAGAAGGCAGATTTTCTAGCCCAGGACAATCAACAGGGCAGCGGCACCCTCGACAAGAAAGCCATCCCCAAGACCACCGAACTGGCGCCGTTCCAGGACAACAAGGTCAATAAAGTCACGCCACCTCCTGCGCCGAAGCCCGAGGTCAAGCAGGCTACGCCCAAGCCTACGGTGGCCACCATCGCACCCAAACCGCAAAAAGCCCCGGTCCAACGCGAAAAAACCAAGACCGAGCCGCAGCCGGAGCCCGTCAAACCGGCGCCTACCTTCGACAGCTCGACCCTGTCCGACGAAATCTCCAGCCTGGAAGCCGAACTGGCTAACGAACAGCAGTTGTACGCCAAACGCCCACGCATCTACCGCTTGAATGCCGCCTCGACCATGCGCGACAAAGGCGCCTGGTATAAAGACGAGTGGCGTAAGAAGGTCGAGCGCATCGGCAACCTCAACTACCCAGAAGAAGCGCGGCGCCAGCAGATCTACGGCAACTTGCGTCTATTGGTATCGATCAACCGCGACGGCACCTTATATGAAGTGCAGGTGTTGGAGTCCTCCGGCCAACCGCTGCTGGACCAGGCCGCCCAACGCATCGTGCGCCTGGCCGCGCCCTTTGCCCCGTTTACAGGCGACCTGAATGACGTGGACCGCCTGGAAATCATCCGTACCTGGAAGTTTGCCAAGGGCGATCGGCTCTCCAGCAACTGATCAGACATGTCCTGCCACAGGTAACTCCAGCTTGTCAGTTCGCCCCTCCAACGCCACACTAGCGGACATGAAAAATGTCAGCCCGACCTACCTCAAGCACCAATTCCTGATCGCCATGCCCCATATGGCCGACCCGAACTTTGCGCAGACCTTGACCTACATCGTCGAGCACACGGCCAATGGTGCCATGGGGTTGGTGGTGAACCGCCCGCAAGCGCTGAACCTGGCCGATATCCTTGAGCAACTGCGTCCGGAGATCGATCCGCCGGCCCGTTGCCAATCGGTGCCGATCTACATCGGCGGGCCGGTACAAACTGATCGCGGCTTTGTACTGCACCCGACCGGGCCGACGTTCCAGGCCACGGTGGACCTGGACGGTGTGTCGCTGTCCACCTCCCAGGACGTGTTGTTCGCCATCGCCGACGGTGTAGGCCCAGAGCAAAGCGTTATCACCTTGGGGTACGCCGGTTGGGAAGCAGGGCAACTGGAGGCCGAACTGGCCAGCAATGCCTGGCTGACCTGCCCCTTCGACGCCGACATCCTGTTCAACACGGCCAGTGAACTGCGCCTGGAAGCGGCCGCCGCCAAGTTGCGGGTCAACCTCAGCCTGCTGACCAGCCAGGCGGGGCACGCCTGATGGCCTTGCGTCTGATCCTCGGTTTTGACTACGGCACCAAACAGATCGGCGTAGCGGTCGGCCAGGTGATCACCGGCCAGGCCCGCGAGTTGTGCACCCTCAAGGCCCAGAACGGCATACCGGACTGGAATCAGGTCGAAGCCCTGATCAAGGAATGGAAGCCCGACGCGGTGGTGGTCGGCCTGCCCCTGAACATGGACGGCACCCCCAGCGAGATGTGCCTGCGCGCCGAAAAATTCGCCCGTCGCCTCAATGGTCGTTACAACATCCCCTTCTATACCCACGATGAACGCCTGACCACCTTTGAAGCCAAGGGTGAACGCCGCGACCGTGGCGGCCAGAAGGGCAGTTACCGCGACAACCCCGTAGACGCCATCGCCGCCGCCTTGCTGTTGCAGGGCTGGCTGGACGAAAACACCGCTTTATTTGAATCCTGACTGACGCGGCTTGCCGCGTCTTCTTACGTTTGAGCCCGGAACTTGCCTACAGCAAGGCCTTGAAGGAGCCACCATGAGCCTGCCCAATCCCGCCGAACTGATCAGCCAGATGGCATTACGCCTCAAAGCGCACCTGGAACACCGCGGAATCAGCGAACCGCGCTTTATCGGTATTCGCACCGGCGGTGTGTGGGTCGCTCAGGCGTTACTGGACGAACTGGGCAGCGACTCGCCACTGGGCACCCTCGACGTGTCCTTCTACCGTGATGACTTCAGCCAGAACGGCCTGCACCCGCAAGTGCAGCCCTCGGCCCTGCCGTTCGAAGTCGAAGGCCAGCACCTGGTGTTGATCGACGACGTGCTGATGAGCGGCCGTACCATCCGCGCCGCCATGAACGAACTGTTCGACTACGGCCGCCCGGCCAGCATCACGCTGGTCTGCCTGCTGGATCTGGACGCCGGCGAGTTGCCTATCAGCCCGGATGTGGTTGGCGCGACCCTGTCGCTGCAAGCCCAGCAACGGGTAAAATTGTCCGGTCCAACGCCGCTCGAACTCGAACTGCAAGACCTCGCCCTTTAAACCGCCTTGTAAAGAGTCCCCGCGATGACGCCTCTAGATGCCAAGCGCCCGCTGCAGCTCAATGCTCAGGGCCAGTTGCAACACTTTTTGTCCCTCGACGGTTTGCCCCGCGAACTGCTCACCGAAATCCTCGACACCGCCGACTCATTCCTCGAAGTCGGTGGCCGGGCGGTGAAGAAAGTCCCGTTGCTGCGCGGCAAAACCATCTGCAACGTGTTCTTCGAAAACTCCACCCGCACTCGCACCACCTTTGAACTGGCGGCCCAGCGGCTGTCGGCCGACGTGATCACGCTGAACGTGTCCACTTCGTCGGCGAGCAAGGGCGAAACCCTGCTCGACACCCTGCGTAACCTGGAAGCCATGGCCGCCGATATGTTCGTGGTGCGCCACGGCGACTCCGGCGCCGCGCACTTCATCGCCGAGCACGTGTGCCCGCAGGTAGCGATCATCAACGGCGGCGACGGCCGTCACGCCCACCCGACCCAAGGCATGCTCGACATGCTCACCATCCGTCGGCACAAGGGCAGCTTTGAAAACCTATCGGTGGCCATCGTCGGCGACATCCTGCACTCGCGGGTAGCACGCTCGAACATGCTGGCCCTGAAAACCCTGGGTTGCCCGGACATCCGCGTGATCGCGCCGAAAACCCTGCTCCCCATCGGCATTGAGCAGTACGGCGTGAAGGTCTACACCGACATGGCCGAAGGCCTCAAGGATGTAGACGTGGTGATCATGTTGCGCCTGCAACGCGAGCGTATGTCCGGTGGCTTGCTGCCGAGCGAGGGTGAGTTCTACCGCTTGTTCGGCCTGACCACCGCGCGCCTGGCCGGCGCCAAACCGGATGCCATCGTGATGCACCCGGGTCCGATCAACCGAGGGGTGGAGATTGAGTCGGCGGTGGCCGATGGCAACCAGTCGGTAATTCTCAACCAGGTGACCTACGGCATCGCCGTGCGCATGGCGGTGTTGTCCATGGCCATGAGCGGGCAAACCGCGCAACGTCAATTCGAGCAGGAGAACGCCCAGTGAAGCTCAGCATTCTTGGCGCTCGCGTTATCGACCCGGCCAGTGGCCTGGATCAAGTCACCGATCTTCATCTGGAAGCCGGCAAGATCATCGCCATCGGCGGCGCCCCCAGCGATTTCACCCCCAGCCAGACCATCGACGCCAAAGGCCTGGTGGCCGCGCCTGGGCTGGTGGACCTGAACGTCGCCCTGCGCGAGCCGGGTTACAGCCGTAAAGGCAGCATCGCCAGCGAAACCCGCGCCGCTGCGGCCGGTGGCGTGACCAGCCTGTGCTGCCCGCCGCACACCAAGCCGATCCTCGATACGTCGGCCGTGACCGAATTGATCCTCGACCGTGCCCGCGAAGCTGGCAATTGCAAAGTGTTCCCCATCGGCGCCCTGAGCAAAGGTCTGGAAGGCGAACAACTCGCCGAATTGATCGCCCTGCGCGACGCTGGTTGCGTGGCCTTCGGCAACGGTCTTGAGAGCTTCCGCAGTACCCGCACCTTGTGCCGCGCCCTGGAATACGCGGCCACCTTCGATCTGCCGGTGATCTTCCACTCCCAGGACCGCGACCTGGCCGAAGGCGGCTTGGCCCATGAAGGCGCCGTCGCCAGTTTCCTCGGCCTGCCGGGTATTCCGGAAACCGCCGAAACCGTCGCTCTTGCCCGTGACCTGCTGCTGGTGGAACAAAGCGGCGTACGCGCGCACTTCAGCCAACTCACCAGTGCCCGGGGCGTGGCCCTGATTGCACAGGCCCAGGCTCGCGGTCTGCCGGTGACTGCGGATGTGGCGCTGTACCAATTGATCCTCACGGATGAAGCGCTGATCGACTTCTCCAGCCTGTACCACGTGCAACCGCCCCTGCGCACCCTGGCCGACCGTGACGGTTTGCGTGCCGCGGTCAAATCCGGTGTGGTTTCGGCGATTTCCAGCCACCACCAGCCCCACGAGCGCGATGCCAAGCTCGCACCGTTTGGCGCGACCGAGCCGGGGATCAGCAGTGTGGAGCTGTTGCTGCCACTGGCGATGACGCTGGTGGAGGATGGCCTGCTCGACTTGCCGACGCTGCTCCAGCGCCTGAGCGCTGGCCCGGCCGAAGCCTTGCGCCTGCCGGCCGGCAACTTGGCCGTGGGTGCCGCAGCGGATCTGGTGCTGTTTGACACGGCCAGCTCCACGGTTGCCGGGGAGCACTGGCTGTCCAAGGGTGAAAACTGCCCGTTCATCGGCCATAGCCTGCCGGCGAGCGTGCGCTACACCTTGGTGGATGGGCGCATCAGCTACCAGGCCTAAAGCGGGCACGCAAAAAAAGTGGGAGGGGGCTTGTCCCCGATAGCGGTGGATCAGTCAGCTCATTTATTGCTGACCCACTGCAATCGGGGGCAAGCCCCCTCCCACATTTAGTTCTCTATAAAGCCTGAGAAATCAGCGTCCCCCGTTGCGCTCTGCATTGCGGATCGAAACCTGGGTATTCAACGTCCAGAAGTCATACAGCACCCCCACCAGGAACAAGCCACCGGTCAGCAGGTAGATCAGGCCGGTGATCCATTTGCCCTGGTACATGCGGTGCACGCCGAACACCCCCAGAAACGCCAATAGAATCCACGCCACGTTGTATTCGATGGGACCGGCGGTAAAACGCAGGTCGGCTTCACGGTCCATGGCCGGGATCAGGAACAGGTCGATCAGCCAGCCGATACCCAGCAGGCCAAGGGTAAAAAACCAAATCGTCCCGGTGACAGGTTTGCCGTAATAAAAACGATGCGCGCCGGTAAACCCGAAAATCCAGAGCAGGTAACCGATCACCTTGCTGTGGGTGTCTTGTTGCGGCCCAACCTGTTGATAGGTGTTCATGACGTACCTCTTTTGCTTCGATAGATAAATTTTTTCATTTTCTTTGTGACTTTTTTACGGGCGCCCGACGTACGGCAAATGGTATCTTCACTGCCCTGAAAGCCTTATGCCACCTGACCTGTGTAGGACAATTGCGGCGAATCGTCGCGTATTTCCTGATTTTGACGTCAAGGTTCAGTCGACAAACGGCCTGAGAACGACACAAAAAGCTGTTATAAAGTTGCGCGCAAACCCATAAGAGCCACGCCTAATGCGACCATTTTTAAAGACATGGCTAACCATTTGCCTATTAATGCCATTGGCCGCCCACGCCACCAATCGTGAGCAACGACTTCCGAACGTTAACGGTTTCACCCCTAAAGTCCACAGCACGCCAAGCACTGCCAAATCGGTAAAGCCGACCGTCAGCCGCCCGACTCAATTGAGCAAGGCGCACGGTAAAGCAGTTCCCGGCCTCGTGGCAGTCAACACCAAGCAAAGCAGCAACGTCCTCAGCCGCGCCGTAAACGTGCTCGGTACACCTTATCGTTGGGGCGGCAGCAGCCCAAGTAAAGGGTTCGACTGCAGCGGCCTGGTGAAATATGCGTTCAACGACGTAGCCGCCGTGGATCTGCCGCGCACTTCCAATGCCATGGCCGCCGGCCACGGGCAGAAGGTTGATCGCAAGGACCTGAAACCAGGTGATCTGCTGTTCTTCAAATTGAAGAGCCGCCAGGTCAATCACGTTGCCATCTACTTGGGCAATGACCGTTTTATCCACGCACCGCGTCGTGGCAAGTCGGTCAGCATCGACACGTTGAAAAAGCCGTTTTGGGACAAGAACTACGTGATTGCCAAGCGGGTTCTGCCGAAAGAGCAGAACACCTTGCGAGTGGTTCAACGCTGATTTCAAGCTGAAATGCAGTCGTCAATGTGAGAGGGGGCTTGCTCCCGATCGCGGTGAATCAGTCAGTTTATCTGTACCTGACCCACTGCAATCGGGAGCAAGCCCCCTCCCACATTTGGATCTCCTTATATCTCCCGATCTTAGATATCCCCAGGCACCCTCGCCTTCTCCAGCGCCTCTTCCCGGCTGATCACGCCCTGCGTGACCAACGCCTTCAAACTCATATCCAATGTCTTCATCCCCAACGCCCCGCCGGTCTGGATAGCCGAGACCATCTGCGCCACCTTGTCCTCACGAATCAGATTACGAATGGCTGGCGTGCCCAACATGATTTCATGGGCCGCCACGCGCCCGCCGCCGAGCTTCTTCACCAGCACCTGTGACACCACCGCCTGCAACGACTCCGACAACATTGAGCGGACCATGGCCTTTTCGCCGGCCGGGAACACGTCGACCAGCCGATCCACGGTCTTTGCCGCGGAGGTAGTGTGCAAGGTGCCAAATACCAGATGCCCGGTTTCAGCCGCCGTCAGGGCCAGGCGGATGGTTTCCAGGTCACGCAGTTCGCCCACCAGGATCACATCGGGGTCTTCACGCAGCGCCGAACGCAGGGCTACCGAAAAACTGTGGGTGTCGCGGTGCACCTGGCGCTGGTTGATCAGCGCGATTTTCGGCCTGTGGATAAATTCGATAGGGTCTTCGAGCGTAAGGATGTGCTGGCGCCGATGCTGATTGAGGTAATCGATCATTGCCGCCAGAGTGGTGGACTTGCCGGAGCCAGTGGGTCCGGTCACCAGCACCAGGCCACGTGGCAATTGGGCGATGCGTTGGAACACCGCCCCGAGACCCAGGCTATCCAGGCTCTGGACTTCGGCCGGAATAGTACGAAACACCGCGCCCATGCCGCGATCCTGTTGGAATACGTTGGCCCGGAAGCGCGCTACACCCGGCAGCTCGAAGGCAAAATCCGTTTCAAGAGATGTTTCGAAATCCTTTTGCTGGTATTGATTGAGCAAAGGGCTCAATAAATCCGCGACTTGCGGGGCAGAAAGCACCGGCCAATCCATCGGCCAGACTTCGCCATCGATTCGCCACATCGGCGCCAGCCCCGCCGACAGGTGCAGGTCGGAGGCGCCACGGCGCACGCCGGCCACCAGTAATTCAGTGATATCCATAGGGCTTTCCATTTCCAGTAGAATGCCGCGGACTCCATATCCACGGGCGCATCTTGAATGTCGACGATAGCAGACAACATCGGCCTGGTTAGCCAGCGCATCCGCGCCGCAGCCGACGCCGTGCAACGTGACGCAAGCAGCATCCACCTGCTGGCCGTGAGCAAGACCAAACCCGCCCAAGCAGTGCGCGAAGCCTATGCCGCCGGGCAGCTCGAATTCGGCGAAAACTATCTGCAGGAAGCCCTGGGCAAACAGGCTGAATTAACCGACCTGCCCTTGAGTTGGCACTTCATCGGCCCCATTCAATCGAACAAGACGCGCGCTATCGCCGAGAACTTCGCTTGGGTGCATTCCGTGGACCGCCTCAAAATTGCACAACGCCTGTCCGAACAACGCCCGGCCGACCTGCCGCCGCTGAACATCTGTATCCAGGTCAATGTCAGCGGCGAAGCCAGCAAGTCCGGCTGCACGCCCGCCGACTTGCCGGCCCTGGCCAATGCCATCAGTGCCCTGCCGCGCTTGACGCTGCGTGGCCTGATGGCAATCCCCGAGCCGACTGAAGATCGGACCGAGCAAGATGCAGCGTTCGCTACCGTTCGCGACCTGCAAAACAGCCTGAACCTGCCGCTCGACACGCTTTCCATGGGCATGAGCCACGACCTTGAGTCGGCCATCGCCCAAGGCGCCACCTGGGTGCGGATCGGTACCGCCCTATTTGGCGCCCGTGATTACGGCCAGCCGTGAAATGGCTGACCTCCCTCTGAATAAGGACCTGTCATGAGCAACACGCGTATTGCCTTTATCGGCGCCGGTAACATGGCGGCCAGCCTGATCGGCGGCCTACGGGCCAAGGGCCTGGACGCCGCGCAGATCCGCGCCAGCGACCCGGGCGCCGACACCCGTGCGCGCGTCAGCGCCGAGCACGGTATCGACACCTTTGCCGACAATGCCGAGGCCATCCAAGGCGTCGACGTGATCGTGCTGGCGGTCAAGCCACAAGCCATGAAGGCCGTCTGCGAAAGACTGCGCCCAAATCTGCAACCGCATCAGTTGGTGGTGTCCATCGCTGCCGGCATAACCTGCGCCAGCATGAAGAAGTGGCTGGGGGCCCAGCCCATCGTGCGTTGCATGCCCAACACTCCGGCTCTGCTGCGCCAAGGCGTCAGCGGTTTGTATGCCACCGCCGAGGTCAGCACCGAACAACGTGACCAGGCCCAGGAGCTGCTGTCCGCCGTGGGCATTGCCCTGTGGCTGGATCAGGAACAACAACTGGACGCGGTCACCGCCGTCTCCGGCAGCGGCCCGGCGTACTTCTTCCTGCTGATTGAAGCCATGACCGCCGCCGGCGTGAAACTCGGCCTGCCACGGGAAGTCGCTGAGCAACTGTCCGAGCAGACCGCCTTGGGCGCCGCGAAGATGGCCGTGTCCAGCGATGCGGATGCCGCCGAGCTGCGCCGTCGCGTGACCTCACCAGGCGGCACGACGCAGGCCGCCATTGAATCGTTCCAGGCCGGGGGCTTTGAAGCCCTGGTGGAAAAAGCATTGGGTGCCGCTGCGCACCGATCGGCCGAAATGGCCGAACAACTGGGCAACTAAGGAGCCAATATGATTGGTTTGAACACCGCAGCCGTCTACGTGCTGCAAACCCTCGGCAGCCTCTACCTGCTGATCGTGCTGTTGCGTTTCGTGCTGCAACTGGTACGTGCCAACTTCTACAACCCGCTCTGCCAGTTCATCGTCAAGGCGACCCAGCCGCTGCTCAAGCCGTTGCGCCGGGTGATCCCGAGCCTGTTCGGCCTGGATATGTCGTCGCTGGTGCTGGCGATCCTGGTGCAGTTGGCCTTGATGGCGCTGACACTGCTGCTGACGTACGGCACCACCGGCAATTTCATACAGTTGCTGATTTGGGCAATCATCGGCGTGACCGCGCTGTTCCTGAAGATTTTCTTCTTCGCCTTGATCATCAGCGTGATCCTGTCCTGGGTCGCCCCGGGTAGCCACAACCCTGGCGCCGAACTGGTGAACCAGATCTGCGAGCCCGCCCTGGCGCCATTCCGCCGCCTGCTGCCGAACCTGGGCGGCCTGGATATCTCGCCGATCCTGGCGTTCATGGTGCTCAAGCTGCTGGACATGCTGGTGATCAACAACCTGGCCACCATGACCGGGATGCCTGAGATTCTGCGCCTGCTGATCTGACGCAAACAAATGAGGGAGGAGCTTGCTCCCTCCCTCATTTCGCAGCGCGCAGGCCTTTGCTTGCCGCTGGGTGCAGTGGTCTTTAGACTTACGCCTCATTTAAACGAGAGCAGGGTCGATGCCAGCTGCCTTTCCCCCCGATTCTGTTGGTCTGGTCGTGCCCCAAGTGGCGCACTTCAGCGAACCCCTGGCCCTGGCCTGCGGCCGTTCTCTGCCCGCCTACGACCTGATCTACGAAACCTATGGCCAACTGAACGCCACGGCGAGCAACGCCGTGCTGATCTGCCACGCCTTGTCCGGTCATCACCACGCAGCAGGCTTCCACAGTGCCGACGAGCGCAAGCCCGGCTGGTGGGACAGCTGTATCGGTCCCGGCAAGCCCATCGACACCAACAAATTCTTCGTGGTCAGCCTGAACAACCTCGGCGGCTGCAACGGCTCCACTGGCCCCAGCAGTATCAACCCGGAAACCGGCAAGCCGTTCGGCGCCGACTTCCCGGTGCTGACCGTGGAAGACTGGGTACACAGCCAAGCGCGTCTTGCCGATTTGTTGGGCATCAACCAGTGGGCCGCCGTGATCGGTGGCAGCCTGGGCGGGATGCAGGCACTGCAATGGACCATCACCTACCCTGATCGCGTACGCCATTGTCTGGCCATCGCCTCGGCCCCCAAGTTGTCGGCGCAAAACATCGCCTTCAACGAAGTGGCGCGCCAGGCGATCCTCACCGACCCCGAGTTCCACGGCGGTTCGTTCCAGGAAGCGGGCGTGATTCCCAAGCGCGGCTTGATGCTGGCGCGGATGGTCGGGCATATCACCTACCTGTCCGATGACTCCATGGGCGAAAAATTCGGCCGTGGTCTCAAGAGCGAGAAGCTCAACTACGATTTCCACAGCGTCGAATTCCAGGTCGAGAGCTACCTGCGTTATCAGGGCGAGGAGTTCTCCGGGCGTTTCGACGCCAACACCTATTTGCTGATGACCAAGGCCCTGGACTATTTCGACCCGGCGGCCAACCACGACGATGACCTGGCGAAAACCTTCGAAGGCGCCACGGCCAAGTTCTGCGTGATGTCGTTCACCACCGACTGGCGCTTCTCCCCGGCCCGCTCCCGCGAGCTGGTGGATGCACTGATGGCCGCACGCAAAGACGTGTGCTACCTGGAGATCGATGCGCCGCAAGGCCACGACGCCTTCCTGATTCCGATCCCGCGTTACTTGCAGGCGTTCGGCAATTACATGAACCGGATTACAGTGTGAGAACGCCATGAGAGCCGACCTGGAAATCATCCAAGAATGGATCCCCGCCGGCAGCCGCGTGCTTGACCTGGGCTGCGGCGATGGCGAACTGCTGAGCTGGCTGCGCGACAACAAGCAAGTCACCGGCTATGGCCTGGAAAACGACCCGGACAACATCGCCCAGTGCGTGGCCAAGGGCATCAACGTGATCGAGCAGGACTTGGACAAGGGCCTGGGTAACTTTGCCAGCAACAGCTTCGACATCGTGGTGATGACCCAAGCCCTGCAAGCGGTGCACTACCCTGACCGTATCCTCGACGAAATGCTGCGCGTGGGTCGCGAGTGCATCATCACCTTCCCTAACTTCGGCCACTGGCGCTGCCGCTGGTACCTGGCGACCAAGGGTCGCATGCCGGTGTCGGATTTCCTGCCTTACACCTGGTACAACACGCCGAACATCCACTTCTGCACCTTCGAAGACTTCGAAGCGCTGTGTGGCGAGCGTGAAGCCAAAGTGATTAACCGACTTGCCGTCGATCAACAGCACCGTCACGGCTGGGCGAGTAAACTATGGCCCAACCTGTTGGGCGAAATCGGTATCTACCGGGTCAGCAGTCCTGGCCTGACCGACCACAAAATTGCCGTCTAATCATTTTCCAGAGGGGCGCTCATGAGTCGCTTGGCTATTTTTCTACTGACCGCTTGCCTGGGTGCCAACGCCTTGGCAGCCGACGCTATCGACGCAAATCGCAAGAAAGACTTCGGCGATATCACCGTTCACTACAACACCTTCACCTCCAGCTTCCTGCAACCGGAAACCGCCCAGAAAGTCGGCGTGGTACGCAGTAAGGAAAAGGGCTTGATCAATGTGACCGTGATCAAGGGCGTGACCCCCGTGGCCGCACAAGTAACGGGCACCATCAAGGATCTGGGCGGCAAGAGCGAGATCCTCACCTTCAAGCAAATCAACGAAAAAGGCGGGATCAATTATCTCGCGCCCTACGCCGTGACCCAGCGGGAATACAAGACGTTTACCATCAACGTTGAAACCGGCGGCAAAGCCCATAGCTTCCAATTCAACCAGGAACTGTTTCCGGCGGAATGATGAACCTTACCCAGCTCGTACTCGCCAGCCATAACGCCGGCAAACTCAAAGAACTGCAGGCCATGCTCGGCGACTCCGTGCAACTGCGCTCGATTGGCGAGTTCAGCCAGGTCGAGCCGGAAGAGACAGGCCTGTCGTTCGTCGAGAACGCCATCCTCAAGGCGCGCAATGCGGCGCGTATCTCGGGCCTTCCGGCGCTGGCGGATGACTCTGGCCTGGCGGTGGATTTTCTCGGCGGAGCCCCTGGCATCTATTCGGCGCGCTACGCCGATGGCAAAGGTGACGCGGCCAACAACGCCAAGTTGCTGGACGCCCTCAAGGACGTGCCGGACGCCGAACGCGGCGCGCAGTTCGTCTGCGTGCTGGCCCTGGTGCGCCATGCGGACGACCCGTTGCCGATCCTTTGCGAAGGCCTGTGGCACGGGCGCATCCTGCATGCGGCCAGCGGTGAGCATGGTTTTGGCTATGACCCGCTGTTCTGGGTGCCAGAGCGCAATGTCTCCAGCGCCGAACTGAGCCCGGCCGACAAGAACCAGATCAGCCACCGAGCCCGCGCAATGGATTTGCTGCGCCAACGCCTGAGCCTGAAATGACCCACGACACCCAGGCGCTGCCGCTGATCCACGGCGGCGCGCAAACACCTCGGGCGGCCTTGCCCGTGCTGCCGCCCCTGGCGCTGTATATACACATCCCGTGGTGCGTACGTAAATGCCCGTATTGCGACTTCAACTCTCACACCGCAAGCAAAGTGCTGCCGGAAGAAGAGTACGTGGACGCACTGTTGGCCGACCTCGATCAGGATCTGCATGCCGTTTACGGCCGGGAACTGAGTTCGATCTTCTTCGGCGGTGGCACCCCAAGCCTGTTCAGCGCTGCAGCACTGGGTCGCCTGCTCAAAGGCGTGGAAGCGCGCATCCCGTTTGCCGGCGATATCGAGATCACCCTGGAAGCCAACCCCGGCACGTTCGAACAAGAGAAGTTCGTGGCGTACCGCAAGCTGGGGATCAACCGCCTGTCCATCGGTATCCAGAGCTTCCAGCAGGAAAAACTTCAGGCCCTGGGCCGTATCCACAATGGCGACGAAGCTGTACGCGCTGCCGGGATGGCGCGCCAGGCCGGATTTGATAACTTCAACTTGGACCTGATGCACGGTTTGCCCGATCAGTCCCTGGACGACGCCCTCAGCGACCTGCGCCAGGCCATCGCGCTCAAACCCACGCATTTGTCTTGGTACCAGTTGACCCTGGAACCCAACACGGTGTTCTGGAACCAGCCGCCGGCGCTGCCAGAAGACGACACCCTCTGGGACATCCAGGAAGCAGGCCAGGCACTGCTGGCCGAGCACGGTTACGCCCAATACGAAGTGTCAGCCTATGCCCAACCGGGCCGCCCGGCGCGGCATAACCTGAATTACTGGAGCTTCGGCGACTTTATCGGCATCGGCGCCGGCGCCCACGGCAAGCTCAGCCATCCGGACGGGCGCATCGTGCGCACCTGGAAGACCCGCGCGCCAAAGGACTACCTGAACCTGGCCAAAAGCTTCCAGGCTGGGGCGAAGGAGCTGACCAATGACGAGCTACCTTTCGAGTTTCTGATGAACGCTCTGCGCCTCACCGACGGCGTCGACGCCAGGCTCTACGCCGAGCGCACGGGCCTCGACCTGACGAGCCTCGACGAGGCACGTCGCGAGGCAGAACAAAGTGGCTTAATGCAGGTCGAACCGTCACGCCTGGCGGCCACTGATCGCGGGCAACTCTTTCTCAATGACCTGTTGCAGAAGTTTTTGAGCTGACGCTCTAAGGAATTCGAATGGATTTGGTACTCGACCTGCTCGCCACCGTATCCCGCTGGAGCCGCAGCAACCTGTCGGAAATCTCCCTAGCGCTCGTGGGCTGTTTGCTGGTGCTGTTCGGCGCAGATATCAAGGGCTGGGTCGAAGCACGCCTGGGCAGCATCGCCGGCGCCTTGCGCGTCCCGCTGATGGCATTGGTGTGCATGGTCGGCAGCGGCGCTGCATTGATCTACGCCACACCGTGGATTGTGCGGGGCTTGAGCCAGTTCAATAACTACAGCCTGGCGCCGGTGTTGGTGGTGGTGCTGGTGTTGATTGGCGTCGTCGCCGATCGCCGCTGACCTCAAATCCAACACAAAACAACTGTGGGAGGGGGCAAGCCCCCTCCCACATTGAATTGCATTTCACGCCAGTGGCGAGTTACGCCAACTTCTCAAACTTCAAATCCCAAACCCCATGCCCCAACCGCTCGCCGCGACGTTCGAACTTGGTGATCGGACGCTCAGCCGGGCGCGGCACGCATTTGCCATCTTCGGCCAGGTTGCGGTATCCAGGGGCAACGTCCATCACTTCCAGCATGTATTCGGCATACGGCTCCCAGTCGGTGGCCATGTGCAGGATGCCGCCAACCTTGAGCTTGCTGCGCACCAGTTCCGCGAAGGAAGCCTGGACGATGCGGCGTTTGTGGTGGCGGGATTTATGCCATGGGTCCGGGAAGAACAGCATCAGGCGGTCAAGGCTGTTGTCGGCGATGCAACGGTTAAGCACTTCAATCGCGTCGCAGTCGTAGACCCGCAGGTTAGTCAGGCCTTGAGTCAGGACGCCGTTAAGCAGTGCGCCAACACCTGGGCGGTGTACTTCCACGCCAATGAAGTCTTGGTCCGGCGCGGCAGCGGCCATTTCCAGCAGGGAGTGGCCCATGCCGAAGCCGATTTCCAGTGAGCGCGGGGCCGAACGGCCAAACACTTGGTCGTAGTCCACGGGCGCATCGGCCAAGGGCAATACGAACAGCGGCGTGCCCTGCTCCAGACCCTTTTGCTGGCCTTCGGTCATACGACCGGCGCGCATCACAAAGCTCTTGATGCGGCGATGCTTGGACTCGTCGCCTGCTTCTTCCACGGTGTTCGGCGTTTCGTTTGATTCAGTCATCAATGGCTCTTACTTGATCAGACCATCCAGCGGCGAAGAGGCGCTGGCGTAGAGTTTTTTCGGCATGCGCCCGGCGAGGTAAGCCAGGCGGCCTGCGACGATGGCGTGTTTCATGGCTTCGGCCATCATGATCGGTTGCTGAGCATGGGCGATGGCGGAGTTCATCAGCACAGCGTCGCAACCCAGCTCCATGGCGATGGTCGCGTCGGAGGCAGTGCCTACGCCCGCATCCACCAGTACGGGAATCTTGGCTTCTTCGAGGATGATCTGCAGGTTGTACGGATTGCAGATACCCAGGCCGGAACCGATCAGACCGGCCAGCGGCATCACGGCGATGCAGCCGATTTCCGCCAATTGACGGGCGATGATCGGGTCATCACTGGTGTAGACCATCACGTCGAAGCCTTCCTTGACCAGCGTCTCAGCGGCCTTGAGGGTTTCGATCACGTTGGGGAACAGGGTTTTCTGGTCGGCCAGCACTTCCAGCTTCACCAGGTTGTGACCATCAAGCAGCTCACGGGCCAGGCGGCAGGTGCGCACGGCTTCAATGGCGTCATAGCAACCGGCTGTGTTCGGTAGGAAGGTGTAGCGATCCGGCGACAGCACTTCGAGCAGGTTCGGCTCGCCCTCGATCTGACCGAGGTTGGTGCGGCGTACGGCGAAGGTCACGATTTCAGCGCCCGAGGCTTCGATGGCCAGGCGGGTTTCTTCCATGTCGCGGTACTTGCCGGTGCCGACCAGCAAGCGGGACTGGTAGGTACGACCGGCCAGGACGAAGGGCTTGTCGCTACGAACGATGCTCATGGGAAATCCTCGAAATGGGGTGAGGTTCTGCAGAATTCGGGCAGGCGACTAGCCGCCGCCGATGGCGTGGACCACTTCAACCTGATCACCTTCGGTGAGCGCAGTCTCGGCGTGGAGGCTACGCGGAACGATATCCAGGTTGAGCTCCACTGCGACGCGACGCCCGGTCAGGTCCAGACGGGTCAGCAGGGCCGAAACGGTTTCACCGTCGGGCAGTTCAAAGGATTCGCCGTTCAACAGAATGCGCATGCCGCGGGCCGCCATCGTTTTTAGGGGCCAGCATTCTAGCTTGATTGGCGTTGCCGGCCCAAGTCCCTTGGTCAGACGACCTGCAAGCGCCAGGCAAACAAACCGAGGAAGAACCAGCCGAGCAAGAACGCCAGGCCACCGAACGGCGTGATGATGCCGAGCTTGCTGATACCGGTCATGGTCAGCACGTAGAGGCTGCCGGAAAACAGCAGGATACCGATGACAAACGAGATACCGGCCCAAGTCACCAGGCGACCGGGAAGATGGGCGGCCAGCAACGCCACGCCGAACAGCGCCAGTGTGTGCACCAGTTGATAGGTGACTCCGGTATGGAAGATCGCCAGGTACTCGGCGCTCAGACGGTTTTTCAGGCCGTGGGCGGCAAACGCGCCCAAGGCCACACCGGTGAAGCCGAAAAACGCGGCCAGCATCAGAAAGCTACGCAGCATAGGGAACTCCAGTCAGACTCATCGGGCAGGGTCTGTATAATGGCCCGCTCAACGGGTTCGGCCAAGCCATCTCTATGCTGCGTCTCCTATTCAAACGCTTTCTCAACGTCGTGAAATGGTTTGCCATCGGCAGTGTTTTGCTGGTGCTGCTGTTTCGTGTCGTCCCGCCGCCCTTCACCGCCCTGATGGTGGAGCGCAAGGTCGAATCCTGGTTCGACGGCGAACCCATTGACCTGCAGCGCACCTGGGTGCCGTGGGACGAGATCTCCGATGAGCTCAAAGTGGCGGTGATGGCCGGTGAAGACCAGCGCTTCCCGCAGCATTGGGGCTTTGATTTCGGCGCGATCCAGGCGGCGATCCTGCACAACGAGCGCGGCGGTTCGATTCGCGGCGCCAGTACATTGAGTCAGCAGGTGTCGAAGAATCTGTTCCTGTGGGCTGGCCGCAGTTATTTGCGCAAAGGGCTGGAGGCCTGGTTTACCGGGTTGATCGAGGTGCTGTGGCCCAAGCAACGGATTCTTGAGGTGTACCTCAATAGCGTGGAATGGGATGAAGGCGTATTCGGCGCGGAGGCGGCGGCACGGCATCACTTCGGCGTAAGCGCCAAGGGCTTGTCCCGGCAGCAGGCCAGCTATTTAGCGGCGGTGTTGCCTAACCCACGGGTATGGAGTGCCAGCCACCCGACCGCTTATGTGGCGCGGCGGGCGGCGTGGATTCGCCAGCAGATGAGCCAGCTAGGCGGAGATGGTTATCTGGTGGAACTGAACAACTCGCGCAAAGCGCCTTGGTCCGACTGATACAACACAAAAAAATGTGGGAGGACGCTTGCTCCCGATAGCGTTGGATCAGTCATTTTAATGTCGACTGACACTCTGCTATCGGGGGCAAGCCACCTCCCACATTTTTAAGCGGCGCTTTTAAGCGGCGATCGACAACTTCAGCTTGTTCATCGCGCTTTTCTCAAGCTGACGAATTCGCTCGGCCGACACGTTGTACTTCTGCGCCAAGTCGTGCAGCGTGGCTTTTTCTTCCGCCAGCCAGCGCTGGTAGAGGATGTCACGACTGCGGTCGTCCAACACTTCCAGCGCTTCGTGCAGGTTGTGGTTGGAATTGTCGCTCCAGTCGGCGTCTTCCAGTTGACGCGCCGGGTCGTACCGGTGGTCTTCCAGATAGTTGGCCGGCGATTGGAAGGCGCTGTCGTCGTCCGCTTCCGCGGCCGGATCGAAGGCCATGTCATGGCCGGTCAGGCGACTTTCCATTTCGCGCACTTCACGGGGCTCCACACCGAGGCTTTCGGCCACGCGGTGGACTTCCTCGTTGTTCAGCCACGCCAGGCGTTTCTTCTGGCTACGCAGGTTGAAGAACAGCTTGCGCTGGGCCTTGGTGGTCGCGACTTTCACAATGCGCCAGTTGCGCAGGATGAACTCGTGGATTTCCGCCTTGATCCAGTGCACGGCAAACGACACCAGGCGCACGCCCATCTCAGGGTTGAAGCGCTTTACAGCCTTCATCAGGCCGACGTTGCCTTCCTGAATCAGGTCAGCCTGGGCCAACCCGTAGCCGCTATAGCTACGGGCGATATGTACGACAAAACGCAGGTGGGCGAGCACCATCTGCCGAGCCGCCCCCAAATCCTGCTCATAGTAGAGACTCTCGGCCAGTTCACGCTCCTGCTCGGGCGTCAGCAATGGAATGCTGTTGACCGTGTGCACATAGGCTTCCAGGTTCGCACCAGGGACCAAGGCATAAGCAGGTTGCAAAGAAGTGGTCATACGAAAAAACCTCCGACTCACATAACTCGTGCAGTTCAGCACTGCGAAAATTGACCGGGAACCGTAGGACAAGTTCCCTAAACCACTGATACGGTCAATACAAACGAAACCACATTAATCTGACATTAACTACTTCGGTGCCAGCTCACGTAAATGCCGTGCGACCGCAATCCAGGCACCGATATAACCCAACAATACCGCGCCAAGCAAGAGCGACAGACCATCGGCCACCGGTACCCCGGCCAGGGCAAAATCACTGCCGTACAAGCCGGCAAGCCCAACGACTGCGTCGTTCAGCCAGTTCAGGCCGAACGCCAGCACGCCCCAGGACAAAATCCCCGCACCCAGGCCATAAAGCGCGCCCATGTACAGAAAAGGCCGACGCACATAGCTGTCCGTGCCGCCGACCAGTTTAATCACTTCTATCTCGATGCGACGGTTTTCAATATGAAGACGAATGGTATTACCTATCACCAAAAGTAATGCAGACACCAACAGCACCGCCAGGCCGAACACAAAACGGTCGCCAAGCTTGAGGATCGCCGCCAGGCGCTCTACCCAGACTAGATCAAGTTGCGCCTGTTGCACCTTCGGCATCTCTGCGAGTTTTTGCCGCAGGGCTTCAAGGGCCGGCTTGTCGACTTCATTCGGGGTCACCAGCACCACGCCGGGCAGTGGGTTCTGCGGCAGCTCTTTAAGCGCCTCGCCCAGGCCGGACTGCTGTTGGAACTCCTCAAGGGCCTGGTCGCGGCTAACGTACTCGGCGTCCGCGACGCCCGGCATATGCTTGATATCGTCCCGTAGCGCTTCGCCTTCCTTGGTACTGGCATCCAGGTTCAAGTACAGCGAAATCTGCGCCGCACGCTGCCAGGAACCGCCCAAACGCTCCACATTATTAAGCAGCAGCGACAAGCCCATTGGCAGGCTCAAGGCCACAGCCATCACCAGGCAGGTGAAAAAGCTGCCGATCGGCTGTTTGCCCAGACGGCGCAAGCTGTCCAGCAGGCTGGCGCGGTGGCTTTCGATCCAGGCGCGCAGCAAGGTGCTGAAGTCCGGGCCGTCGTCATCGTCGTGTTTTTTCTTTTTCGGTTGCGGGTCGGCCGGTTTTGGCGCAACGCGCTCGGAAACCTTAGGGCTACGTGTGGCACTCATACGCCAGCCTCCCCGTCACCGATCAGGCGACCGCGCTGCAGGGTCAGCATGCGGTGGCGCATGCGGGCGATCAACGCCAGGTCGTGGCTGGCGATCAATACGCTGGTGCCCAGGCGGTTGATGTCTTCGAACACCCCCATGATCTCGGCCGCCAGACGCGGGTCGAGGTTACCGGTAGGTTCGTCCGCCAGCAGCAAGGCCGGGCGATGGACGATGGCGCGGGCGATGCCGACGCGCTGCTGCTGACCAGTCGAGAGGTCGCCGGGGTAGAGGTCGGTCTTGTCCGACAGCGCCACGCGCTCCAGGGCCGAGTCCACACGCTTGACGATTTCGGCCTTGGACAACCCAAGAATCTGCAGCGGCAGCGCAATGTTGTTGAACACCGTGCGATCGAACAGTAACTGGTGGTTCTGGAACACTACGCCGATCTGGCGGCGCAGGAACGGGATCTGCGCATTACTGATGGTGGCCAGGTCCTGGCCGGCGAGCAGTAACTTGCCGGTAGTCGGGCGTTCCATGGCCAGCAGCAGGCGCAACAGCGTACTTTTGCCGGCCCCCGAGTGACCGGTGACAAACAAGAACTCGCCGCGACGCACTCGAAAGCTCAGCTCATGCAAGCCGACATGCCCGTTGGCATAGCGTTTACCGACCTGTTCGAATCGAATCATGAACGCTCCCGCTCGGCAAACAGTGCCTGTACAAAGGGTTCGGCTTCAAAGGTGCGCAGGTCGTCGATGCCTTCACCGACGCCGATATAACGAATCGGCAACCCGAACTGCTTGGCCAAGGCGAAGATCACACCGCCTTTGGCCGTGCCGTCGAGCTTAGTCAACGCGAGGCCGGTCAGTTGGACCGTCTGGTTGAATTGTTTGGCCTGGCTGATAGCGTTCTGGCCGGTACCGGCGTCCAGCACCAGCAGCACTTCGTGCGGCGCGTCAGCGTCGAGCTTGCCGATAACGCGGCGGACTTTCTTCAGCTCTTCCATCAGGTTGTCTTTGGTGTGCAGACGACCAGCGGTATCCGCGATCAGCACATCGATGTTACGAGCCTTGGCGGCTTGCACGGCGTCGAAGATCACCGAGGCGGAATCGGCACCCGTGTGCTGGGCGATCACCGGAATCTTGTTGCGCTCACCCCAGACCTGCAATTGCTCAACGGCAGCGGCGCGGAAGGTGTCGCCGGCAGCGAGCATGACTTTCTTGCCTTCCGATTGCAGTTTCTTGGCCAGTTTGCCGATGGTGGTGGTCTTGCCGGCGCCGTTGACGCCCACTACCAGGATCACGAACGGCTTGTTCGGGGTGATCACCAGCGGTGCTTCCACGGGCTTGAGCATCGCCGCCAGTTCGGCCTGCAAGGATTTGTAGAGTGCATCGGCATCGGTCAGCTGCTTGCGTGCGACCTTTTGGGTCAGGCTCTGGATGATCACCGCGGTGGCTTCGACGCCCACGTCGGCGGTCAGCAGACGGGTTTCAATGTCTTCCAGCAGTTCGTCATCGATGACCTTCTTGCCCAGGAACAGGCTGGCCATGCCTTCGCCGATGCTGGCGCTGGTCTTGCTCAGGCCTTGCTTGAGACGAGCGAAGAAGCCGGTCTTGCTTGTTTCGGCGGGTGGGGCGATCGGCTCTGGCTCTACAACCTCGATAACTTGGGCAGGCTCAGCGGCCACAACAGGCGCAGGAACCGGGACTTCCACGGCGAGTGGCGCTTCGGCCACCACCTCGACCGGCTCAACCACCGCAGGAATCGGCGGGGCCACGTGCTCAGCCTGTATGTCTTCGACCAACGCCACGGGCTCTTCGGCCACTGGCAACTCAGGCCACGGCTTGTGCTCAGGCTCGGCCTCAACCACTGGCTGCAACACCGGCTCAGCCATCGGCAACACCACCGGCGCAGGCACTTCGGCAACCGGCTCGGCTTCTACTATAGGTTCGGGGATCGGCTCAGCTTGAACCTGTGGCTGTTCCACAACGGTTTCCTGCGGCTTTTTGCGCAGCCATCCGAACAGGCCTTTCTTCTCGCCAGCCGCAGCTGGGGTCTTCTTGTCGTCGTTGGAACCAAACATGGAGACGGCTATCTCAAGGTAGCGAAGTGCCAGAGCGGCACGTCGGTAAATAAAATTCGATGCGTAACAGACTGTTTTTTAGCCAGCTCGTTCATGCGCAACATTTTGTAAGGCCTAAATAGGGCCTCAACAAGACTGCCGCAGTGGCCGTCCGTATATTCGACCAGTATCCTAGCACCTCCTCGCCCGCTGACGCTAAGACCAAGCGGGCAGCCCAACAGGTTTAAAAACGAATGAATGCTCTAGCCCGCCGCGCCGCAGGCCTGCTGTTCAGCACAGTTTGTCTGCCTCTTACAGCCTTGGCTGCCGACCCACAACCCACCCATGAATTCACCCTGGACAACGGCCTCAAGGTCGTCGTGCGCGAAGATCATCGCGCCCCTGTGGTGGTTTCCCAGGTTTGGTACAAAGTGGGTTCGAGCTACGAAACCCCGGGCCAGACTGGTTTGTCCCACGCCTTGGAACACATGATGTTCAAGGGCAGCGCCAAAGTCGGCCCCGGCGAAGCCTCGCTGATCCTGCGCGACCTGGGTGCCGAAGAAAACGCGTTCACCAGCGATGACTACACCGCTTATTACCAAGTCCTGGCCCGTGACCGCCTGGGCGTGGCCTTCGAACTTGAAGCCGACCGCATGGCAAGCCTGCGTCTACCGGCCGACGAGTTCAGCCGCGAAATCGAGGTTATTAAAGAAGAACGTCGCCTGCGCACCGACGACAACCCGATGTCCAAGGCCTACGAGCGCTTCAAGGCCATGGCCTTCCCGGCCAGCGGCTACCACACGCCGACCATCGGCTGGATGGCCGATCTGGACCGCATGAAGGTCGAAGAACTGCGCCACTGGTACCAATCCTGGTACGTGCCGAACAACGCCACCCTGGTGGTAGTCGGCGACGTAACTCCGGACGAGGTGAAAAACCTGGCCCAACGCTACTTTGGCCCGATCCCCAAGCGTGACGTACCGCCCGCGAAGATCCCGATGGAGCTGGCTGAACCCGGCGAGCGCCTGCTGACGATGCACGTGCAGACCCAATTGCCGAGCGTGATGCTCGGTTTCAACGTTCCTGGCCTGGCGACTGCCGAAGACAAACGCTCGGTGCAAGCCCTGCGCCTGATTTCGGCCCTGCTGGATGGCGGCTACAGTGCGCGCATCTCGGAGCAGTTGGAACGCGGTGAAGAGCTGGTTTCGGCCGCCTCCACCAATTACGACGCTTATACCCGCGGCGACACCCTGTTCATGCTGTCGGCCACCCCAAACCAGCAGAAGAAAAAGACCGTTGCCCAAGCCGAAGCCGGCCTGTGGCGACTGCTCGAAGAACTCAAAGCCAAGCCGCCAACCGCCGAAGAACTGGAACGCATCCGCGCTCAGGTCATCGCCGGCCTGGTCTATCAGCGTGACTCCATCACCAGCCAGGCCACGGCCATCGGCTCCCTGGAAACTGTCGGCCTGTCCTGGAAGCTGATGGACAGTGAACTCGCCGACCTGCAAAGCGTGACGCCTGAAGATATCCAGAAGGCCGCGCGTACTTATTTCACCCGCGAGCGTCTGAGCGTCGCCCATGTTCTGCCTGAGGAGACTGCTCATGAGTGATCGCAAAAGCCTGATCCTGCCTGGCCTGATCGCCGTTACCCTGATCGCGGCGAGCGCCGTGTATTTCCTGCGCCCAAGTGAATCGGTCGCGAGCCCGGCGCTTGAAAAAGCCCAGTCAGCCAACAAACTGCAATCCTTGGCGGAGTTGGACGGCAAGGCACCCACCAACCGCAAGCTCGACGTGCAAACCTGGACCACCGCCGAAGGCGCCAAGGTGCTGTTTGTTGAGGCGCATGAACTGCCGATGTTCGACATGCGCATCCTGTTCGCCGCCGGCAGCAGCCAGGATGGCGATGTGCAGGGCCTGGCGTTGATGACCAACGCCATGCTCAACGAAGGCATACCGGGCAAGGACGTCAGCCAGATCGCCAGTGGTTTTGAAGGCCTGGGCGCCGACTTCGGTAATGGCGCTTACCGCGACATGGCACTGGTATCCCTGCGCAGCCTGAGTGCCAGCGATAAACGCGACGCCGCCCTGGCGCTGTTTGACGACGTGATCGGCAAGCCGACCTTTCCGGCCGACTCCCTGGCCCGCATCAAGAATCAGATCCTCGCCGGCTTCGAATATCAGAAGCAAAACCCCGGCAAACTCGCCAGCCTGGAGCTGTTCAAGCGCTTGTACGGCGATCACCCTTATGCGCACCCGAGCGAAGGCACACCTGAAAGCGTGCCGAAAATTAACCTGGCGCAGTTGCAGGCGTTCCACGCCAAGGCGTACGCCGCCGGTAATGCGGTGATTGCGGTGGTAGGCGACCTGACCCGCGCCGAAGCTGAAGCCATGACCGCAAAGGTGTCCGCATCGCTGCCTAAAGGCCCGGCCCTGGCGAAGATTGCCCAGCCGACTGAACCAAAGGCCGGCCTGAGCCATATCGAGTTCCCATCCAAGCAGACGCACTTGCTGTTCGCCCAACTCGGCATCGACCGCGCCGACCCGGACTACGCGGCCCTGTCCCTGGGTAACCAGATCCTCGGCGGCGGTGGCTTCGGTACCCGTTTGATGAGCGAAGTACGTGAAAAGCGTGGCCTGACCTACGGTGTTTACTCCGGTTTTTCACCGATGCAGGTACGCGGTCCGTTCATGATCAACCTGCAGACACGCGCCGAAATGAGCGGCGGCACCCTGCGCCTGGTCGAAGACGTCGTGGCCGATTACCTCAAGAACGGTCCGACGCAAAAAGAGCTGGATGACGCCAAGCGCGAGCTGGCCGGCAGCTTCCCGCTGTCTACCGCCAGCAACGCCGATATCGTCGGTCAGCTGGGCGCCATGGGTTTCTACAACCTGCCGCTGAGCTATCTGGAAGATTTCATGAAACAATCCCAGGCCCTGACCGTAGAGCAGGTCAAGGCTGCAATGAATAAACACTTGAGCGCCGATAAGATGGTCATCGTGACCGCCGGCCCGACGATTGCGCAAAAGCCACTACCGCCCCCCACTGATAAACCCGCCGAGCAGCCGCTCGGGGTTCCGGAGCATTAATGGCCAGTTCATCTCGCCCGAAAAAACCTGTCCACAACGTACACAACGGTGTGGGCCAACTGCGCATCATTGGCGGTGAATGGGGCAGCCGCAAGCTGAGCTTCCCCGATGTCGTGGGCCTGCGCCCAACGCCGGATCGCGTGCGTGAAACCCTGTTCAACTGGCTCGCGCCGTATATCGCGGGCGCTAAGGTCTTGGACCCGTTCGCTGGCAGTGGCGCACTGTTCCTGGAAGCTTTGTCCCGTGGCGCGTCTCAGGCACAGGCGCTGGATGCCAGCAATGTGGCGGTCTCCAGCCTCAAGGAACACCTGGGCACCCTGCGTTGCACCAATGGCCAGGTACAAACTGCCGATGCTCTGCGCTACTTGGAAACCCAGGCGGCCAGCGAGTACGACGTAGTGTTCCTCGACCCGCCGTTTAACCAGAACCTCTTGCCGACCGTGTGCACGCTGCTGGAAGAACGCCAATGGCTGGCGCCCGACGCTTGGATCTACACTGAAAGCGAGACTGCGCCATCTTCCTTGGGACTGCCGGGCGCGTGGCGACTGCACCGGGAGCAGAAATCCGGGCGGGTGTATTACGCGTTGTGGCATCGGTTGGTCGAGAACTGAGAGTAATCCAGCTTTTGTGGTGAGCGGGCTTGCCCCGCGCGGGGCTGCGGAGCAGCCCCAATAAAAACACCGCGCACCATCAGCTAGAACTCGGTCGCTTGGTCTGGGGCCGCTCCGCAGCCCCGCGCGGGGCAAGCCCGCTCACCACAGAAGCCTGCTCACCACAGCAAACGCGCTTGCCACAGAGATCTGCATGACCCCTTCCTCTGAAAAATTCACCCCCGCCTTCGGCCTCGGCAACCCTCACCTGCAAACCCTGTGGGGGCCGCTGTGGCGCCCTACCACCCATATCGAACGCCAACGCGAACGCCTATGGCTGGAAGACGGCGACTTTCTTGACCTCGACTGGCATGGCCCGCATGACGCGCAGGCGCCGTTGGTGCTGGTGCTGCATGGGCTGACCGGCTCGTCCAATTCCCCCTATGTAGCCGGCCTGCAAAAAGTCCTCGCAGCGCAAGGCTGGGCCAGTGCGGCCTTGAACTGGCGTGGTTGCTCGGGCGAGCCCAACCTGTTGGCCCGCAGCTATCACTCGGGCGCCAGCGAAGACCTGGCCGCCGCCATTGCGCATCTACGCGCCAAGCGGCCGCTGGCGCCGCTGTATGCGGTGGGTTATTCGCTGGGTGGCAATGTGCTGCTTAAGCACCTGGGGGAAACCGGCGAGGCATCCGGGCTGCAAGGCGCGGCGGCGGTGTCGGTGCCGTTTCGCCTGGACCAGTGTGCGGACCGCATCGGGATAGGCTTCTCGCGCGTTTACCAGAAGCACTTCATGCGCGAGATGCTCGCGTATATCCGCGTCAAGCAGCGTCAGTTTTTGCAGGATGGTCGGGAGGACGGGCTGAAAACCCTGGATGCGCTCGGCTCACTGGAGAAGATGCGTACCTTCTGGGACTTCGATGGCCGGGTCACGGCGCCGCTGCACGGGTTCTTGAGTGCCGAGGACTATTACCGCCGCGCGTCGAGTCGCTACTACCTGGGTGCTATACGCACGCCGACGTTGATTATCCAGGCTGCCGACGACCCGTTCGTATTCGCCCACAGCTTGCCCGAGGCCAGCGAGCTGTCGGCGTGCACCGAGTTTGAGCTGACGGCCAAAGGTGGGCACGTGGGCTTCGTCGATGGCTCACTGAAACGCCCCAGCTACTACCTGGAGCGGCGTATTCCCCAATGGTTACTGTCAAAACACGGTTAAACATGTGGGAGGGGGCTCGCCCCCGATTGCGGTGGAACAGTCAATAATGTGTCGACTGATACTCCGTAATCGAGGACAAGCCCCCTCCCACATTTGGATTGGGTTTACACGACCGGTAAATCAGTCGCCAGTCGCAATTGCCCGCGCAGGATCGGTAATCCACTCGCTCCACGACCCCGCATACAACTTGCCCAACGGATAACCCGCCAGACTCAGGGCGAACAGGTTGTGGCAGGCCGTCACACCCGAGCCGCAGTACGCCACCAGATCTTCCGGCGAGCGGCCTTGCAACTGCGCGGCGAAGCGTTGCCTGAGTTGGTCGGCCGGCAGGAAACGTCCATCGCTGCCCAGGTTTTCGTTGAACGCCGCACATTGCGCACCGGGGATATGCCCGGCAATCGGATCAATAGGTTCAACGTCACCGCGAAAACGCGCTTGGGCACGGGCATCGATCAAGGTCAGGCCGGGTTGGCCCAAGCGTTTTTGCAGGTGTTCGGCGTCCAGCAACAGATGATTGTCCGGCGTACCCGCGAAGGTGCCAGGCTCTGTCACCGGCGCGTCCAGGCTCAACGGGAAACCAGCTACATGCCAGGCCTTGAGGCCGCCATCCAGGATAAACACGCCATCGCGCTTGCCCAGCCAGGCCAGCAGCCACCAGGCGCGGGCGGCAAATGCGCCGGGGCCGTCGTCATAGAGCACCACGTCGGTATTGGCATGGATGCCCCAGGCCCGCAATTGCTCGGCAAAAGTGTCCGCCGCCGGCAATGGGTGGCGGCCGGTCACACCCTTGATTACCGGGCCGCTGAGATGGCGTTCCAGGTCGGCATATTGCGCGCCGTCGATATGCCCTTCGGCGTAGCTGCAAAGTCCGTAATCCGGGTCTTCCAAGGCAAAACGACAGTCCAGGATCACCAGCCCGGTCGACTTCTGGCGCTCGGCCAATTGCTGGGGACTGATCAGTTGGGCAAGCGGCATGACGAACTCCTACGAATGCAGTGGGAAAGGCCTACTTCACTTCTTCCAGTGCCTGGTTCAGCGGCACGTAAAACTCTTTGAACAGCGCATCCACAGCCTCTTTCGCCTGAGGCGTGACAAAACCGGCCTCCAGCACCAGCACCTGATACACCCCGCGCTTGATGGCTTCGGCGCTCAAATGGGCAGAATTTTCATTGGTGGTGCACAGAAAACGTACCCACGACGTGAGGATGATCCAGGCGTTGAGGGTCAGTGCTTCGGTTTGAACAGGGTCCATATTGAGGATGCCAGCGTCTACGAACCCCCGGTAGATCGCATTGCCTTGGGTCAGGCAACGCTGGGAAAAGCGCCGATAACCGGTGGCGAGCTCGGGATCGCTCTCCAGCAGATGTTCAAGGTCGCGATGCAGGAAGCGATAGCGCCACATCCCGGCCAGCAGGGCCTGCAGGTAGAAACGTTTGTCTTGAACCGTCGCGGCGCGCCCCTGTGGCGGACGCAGAAAACTGTCTACCAGCGCTTCGTATTCACGGAACAGCACGGCGATGATCGCCTGCTTGTTGGGGAAGTGGTAGTACAGGTTGCCCGGCGAAATTTCCATATGGGCGGCGATATGGTTGGTGCTGATACTGCGCTCACCCTGCTGGTTAAAAAGCTCCAGGCTGGTTTGCACAATGCGCTCGCTGGTCTTTACTCGTGGTGCCATAGGGGAATCAGCTTCTATACACGTGATGGCGCATCTTACGACCTATCCTTGCCAGGATAAATCTGCATGTTGCCGCAATGTTATTTGACAATTTAGAGCAATGACTCTAAAAATCCAGGCAGACCAATAACAATCGGTGCTGCGCCATGTCTGCCAACGTTGCCTACCTGCAAGATTCCCAGGTGCTGGATCAGCTCCAGGGCCTGTTCGACGCTCAACGTCGCGCCTACGCCGCCAACCCCATGCCGCCGGCAGCACAACGCCAGCAATGGCTCAAGGCCCTGCGCGACCTGCTCAGCGACGAGCGTCAGGCGCTGATCAACGCAATCAGCCAGGACTTCAGCCACCGCAGCGCCGACGAGACCCTTTTCGCCGAATTGATGCCAAGCCTGCATGGCATTCACTACGCCAGCAAACACCTCAAAGGTTGGATGAAACCTTCCCGCCGTGCTGTAGGCATTGCCTTTCAACCGGCCTCAGCCAAGGTCATTTACCAACCGCTGGGCGTGGTCGGGGTGATCGTGCCGTGGAACTACCCGCTGTACCTGGCCATCGGGCCGTTGGTCGGCGCGTTGGCGGCAGGTAACCGGGTGATGCTCAAGCTCAGCGAGTCCACTCCCGCCACCGGCGAACTACTCAAAACCCTGTTGGCGAAAATCTTCCCCGAGGATCTGGTGTGCGTGGTGTTGGGGGAAGCCGACGTGGGCATGGCGTTTTCCAAGCTGCGCTTCGACCACCTGCTGTTCACCGGCGCCACCAGCATCGGCAAACACGTGATGCGCGCAGCGGCCGAGCACCTCACGCCGGTCACCCTGGAGCTGGGCGGCAAGTCGCCAGCCATCGTTTCCGCCGATGTACCGCTCAAGGACGCCGCCGAACGCATCGCCTTCGGCAAAGCCTTGAATGCCGGGCAAACCTGTGTGGCGCCGGATTACGTGTTGGTGCCGGAAGACCGTGTCGAGGGCTTCGTCGAGGCTTACAGCAAAGCCGTTCGCGGATTTTATCCGACCCTGGCAGACAACCCGGACTACACCGCAATCATCAATGAACGGCAATTGGCTCGGCTCAATAGCTACGTCAAGGACGCCACCGACAAAGGCGCGACACTGATTCCGCTGTACGAGCGAGGCCAGGCGCGCCGCATGGCCCACAGCCTGCTGCTGGATGTCAGCGACGACATGACTGTGATGCAGGACGAGATCTTCGGCCCAGTGCTGCCGATCGTGCCGTATCGCGGTATCGACCAGGCGTTTGCCTACATCAACCAACGCCCTCGCCCGCTTGCTCTGTATTACTTCGGCTACGACAAGGGCGAACAGAACAGAGTGCTGCACGAGACCCATTCCGGCGGCGTGTGCCTGAACGACACCCTGCTGCACGTGGCCCAGGACGACATGCCATTTGGCGGCATCGGCCCTTCGGGCATGGGCCATTACCACGGGCATGAAGGTTTCCTGACTTTCAGCAAGGCTAAGGGTGTGCTGGTGAAGCAGCGCCTGAACGCCGCTAAGTTGATCTACCCGCCTTATGGCAAGGCTATTCAGAAGTTGATCCAGAAGCTGTTCGTTCGCTGACACCGCCACCCACGGGATAACAATAACAATGAACCCTAGCCTGACTGATTCACCCGCGCTGTCGCGGCGCGGCGTCTTGAAAATCGGCCTGTGCGCCAGCGCCTTCCTCGCCACCGCCGGGCTTGGCGCCAGCCTCAGCGGCTGTTCCAGCAGCACACCGGCCAGCGGCTTTGCCCTGTTGCGCAGCAGCGATCTGCCGTTTTTACGCGCGGTTATTCCGGTATTGCTGGAAGGTGTAGCCAGCGCCCAGGAGGTGGCCAACGGCGTCGAAGACACTCTGAAAAAACTCGATTTCAGCCTGCAGCGCCTGTCGCCCGAGATGTTCAAGCTCACCCAGCAGCTGTTCGACGTATTGGGCATGGCCATCACCCGAGGTCCGTTGACCGGTATCTGGGGCAGTTGGGAGAACGCCAGCACAGAGCAGATCCACAACTTCCTGCACCGCTGGGAAAACAGCTACCTGAACCTGCTGCGCATGGGCCAGGGCTCATTGCTCAAGCTGGTAATCATGGCCTGGTACTTCCAGCCCGCATCCTGGGCCCATTGTGGCTATCCCGGCCCGCCGAAGATCTGATCCGCATCCCCCCAACAATAAAAACAAGAGACGATCCTGATGCCCGTACCCGATCTGTTCCGCGAAGGCCTGGCCCGTGGCTGGAAAACCCACAACGGCGCCGCCCTCGACAATGACCTGACGCTGGAAGCCGACGTTGCCATCATCGGCAGCGGCGCCGGTGGCGGCACCACGGCCGAGATCCTCAGCGCCGCCGGCTATAAAGTGCTGCTGATCGAGGAAGGCCCACTCAAGACCAGCAGCGATTTCAAGTTGCTGGAGGACGAGGCCTACACCAGCCTGTATCAGGAAGGCATCGGCCGCATGAGCAAGGACGGCGCGATTACTATCCTGCAGGGTCGGGCAGTGGGCGGCACCACGTTGATCAACTGGACCTCCAGCTTCCGCACCCCGGACGCCACCCTCTCTCACTGGGCCAGTGAATACGCGGTCAAAGGCCACAGCAGCGCCGAGATGGCGCCGTGGTTCGAAAAAATGGAACAACGCCTGGGCATCGCGCCTTGGGCCATGCCGCCGAACGCCAACAATGACGTGATCCGCAAAGGCTGCGAAAAACTTGGCTACAGCTGGCATGTGATCCCGCGCAATGTGCGTGGCTGTTTCAACCTGGGCTATTGCGGCATGGGTTGCCCGGTCAATGCCAAGCAATCGATGCTGGTGACCACCATACCGTCCACCCTGGAGAAAGGCGGCGAGTTGCTCTACCTGGCCCGCGCCGAACACCTCAAATACAGCGGCGACACCATCAGCAGCCTGGAATGCGTGGCCATGGATGAGCGCTGCGTATCGCCGACCGGGCGCAAGATCACAGTCAAGGCAAAACACTACGTGCTGTCGGGCGGCGGTATCAACAGCCCGGCGTTGCTGATGCGCTCGGACGCACCCGACCCGCACTCGCGCTTGGGCAAGCGCACCTTTTTGCACCTTGTGAATTTCTCCGCCGGGTTGTTCGACGAGGTGATCAACCCGTTCTACGGTGCACCGCAGTCGATCTACTCCGATCACTTCCAATGGCAGGACGGCACGACCGGCAAAATGTCCTACAAGCTGGAAGCGCCGCCCTTACACCCAGGATTGGCCAGCACGCTGTTCGGCGGCTACGGCACCGGGAATGCGCTGGACATGAGCCAATTGCCGAATACTCACGCCATGCTCGCCCTTTTGCGCGACGGTTTTCACCCCGACAGCCCTGGTGGAACGGTAGATTTGCGCGGCGACGGCACTCCCGTTCTCGATTATCAAGTTTCCCCCTACGCCTGGGACGGACTGCGCCGGGCCTTTCACAGCATGGCCGAAATTCAGTTTGCAGCGGGCGCCAAGTCGGTCAAGCCGCTGCATCACGATGCGCGCTACGTAAACACCTTGGCGCAAGCCCGCGAACTGATTGACGGTTTGAACCTGGAACTGCATCGCACGACCCTGGGCAGCGCCCATGTGATGGGCGGTTGTGCGATGGGCGAAGACCCGAAAAACGCCGTGGCCGACAGCCTGGGTCGCCATCACCAATTACGTAATCTGTCGATCCACGATGGCTCGTTATTCCCCACCAGCATTGGGGCCAACCCCCAATTGTCGGTGTACGGATTGACCGCCCAACTGGCCACAGCATTGGCCGAACGTCTGAAAACAGCATGAAAAAACGCTCGATCAGCGGCATGTATCTACATAAGTCGACTTGGCCGACCGGGATGGCTGCGATACCATCCGGTTCCCCAACGGACTCCGCCAGGACGACGCGATGAACCGAGTGTTGTACCCAGGAACCTTCGACCCGATTACCAAAGGCCATGGCGATCTGGTCGAACGCGCCTCTCGCTTGTTCGACCATGTGATCATCGCGGTCGCGGCCAGCCCCAAGAAAAACCCGCTGTTTCCCCTGGAACAGCGCGTGGAGCTGGCGCGTGAGGTCACCAAGCACCTGCCTAACGTCGAAGTCGTGGGCTTTTCGACGCTGCTGGCGCACTTTGCCAAAGAGCAGAACGCCAATGTGTTCCTGCGCGGCCTACGTGCGGTATCGGACTTCGAATACGAATTCCAACTGGCCAACATGAACCGCCAACTGGCGCCGGACGTTGAGAGCCTGTTCCTCACGCCTTCGGAACGTTATTCGTTCATTTCCTCGACTTTAGTCCGTGAAATCGCTGCTTTGGGCGGAGATATCACCAAGTTCGTGCACCCTGCCGTGGCGGACGCGCTGACGCTGCGCTTCAAGAAGTAGCCGAGGTTTGCCGGTTTACCTGTAGTGAGCGGGCTTGCCCCGCGCCGGGCTGAGAAGCCCCCAATAAGAGCACTGCGTAGCTTTAGGTGAACCCCGGTCGCCTGGATTGGGGCCGCTTCGCAGCCCAGCGAGGGGCAAGCCCGCTCACCACAAAAATCAAAAGCCACAAGTCAGACCGGCTCGCACTGCGGGCGCCAATGCGGCACAATTGCGCGCATTAGTTTTCAGATGCCCTGGCTGACAGCCCTGGCAGGAGTTTCCATGTCCCTGATCATCACCGACGATTGCATCAATTGCGACGTCTGCGAACCCGAGTGCCCGAACGCTGCCATTTCCCAAGGTGAGGAGATCTACGTGATCGATCCGAACCTGTGCACCCAGTGTGTCGGCCACTATGACGAACCTCAGTGCCAACAGGTGTGCCCGGTGGATTGCATTCCGCTGGATGAGGCGCGTCCGGAGACTGAAGAGGAACTGATGGAGAAGTACCGGAAGATTACCGGTAAGGCCTGAGGTTCTTCAGCGCCTGTCAGGGCCTTATCGGGGGCAAGCCCCCTCCCACATGTAATGCATTTCAAATGTGGGAGGGGGCTTGCCCCCGATGGTTATATCCGCCATCACACAACAATCAGCTCTGGCACTTGGGGCAAAACACACTCGCCCGCTGCCCCAGCACCACGTTGCGCAGCTCAGTCCCACAGACCTTGCACGCCTCGCCACCCCGGCCGTAGACGAACAACTCCTGCTGGAAATACCCCGGCTGCCCATCCCCGCCGATAAAGTCCCGCAACGTGGTGCCGCCCCGCTCGATGGCGGCCGCCAGCACGCGTTTGATCTCAATCGCCAGCTTCAAATACCGCCCGCGTGAAATACCACCCGCCTCACGACGCGGATCAATCCCCGCCGCAAACAGCGCTTCCGTCGCATAGATATTGCCCACGCCCACCACCACCGCGTTGTCCATGATGAACGGCTTAACCGCCATCGACCGCCTGCGGGACAGTTGAAACAAGCGCTCGCCATCAAACAGGTCCGTCAACGGCTCCGGCCCCAGACGGATCAACAACTCATGGTTGTGCGGATCCTGGCTCCAGAGCATCGCGCCAAAGCGCCGAGGGTCGGTGTAGCGCAGGGCCATGCCCGATTCCAGCTCGATATCCACATGCTCATGCTTGGCCGCTGGCATACCGACTTCCACCAGGCGCAAATTGCCTGACATGCCCAAGTGGCTGATCAAGGTGCCCACCTCGGCATTGATCAACAGGTACTTGGCCCGCCGCTCTACCAGCACGATGCGCTGCCCGGACAGGCGCACGTCCAAGTCTTCCGGGATTGGCCAGCGCAGGCGCCGCTCACGTACCACTACGCGGCTGACGCGCTGGCCTTCCAGGTGCGGCGCAATCCCGCGCCGGGTGGTTTCGACTTCTGGTAACTCGGGCATGTGTACCTCTTGAAGGGGGGAGTCAGTGCGCGCCCAGTTCGCGGATCGACAACTTCATACTCTCGAAGTCGTAATCCGACAGGCCCACGTAGTCCAGCACCAGAGGGCCGATGGCGTTCCACTCATGGTCAACCGACTGGTTGCCCAGCACCCGGTAGGACGAGCAGATGTGCTCGGCCATCTTCAGGATTGCCAGCAGGTTCTTCACCTGCGGGTTGCGCGACGACTCATCGCTGAAAACCGCCAGGGCGTTGTGGTGGTTGGCGATGGCATCGGTCACATGTTCCGGCAGGCGCCAGGACTTGGCGGTGTAGTAGCCAACCACCGCATGGTTGGTGTTGAACGCATTGTTCTCGGTGTCGACCACGCGGCAGTCAGGGCCGGCATTGGCGTAGGCCTGCTCCAGCACGGTCATATAGTTGGGGAAGCGCTTGAGCATCAACGGCACCCCGCAATCGTGGAACAAGCCCAAGGCATAGGCCTCGTCTACGGTCTGGGAACCCGTGCGCTTGGCCAGTGTGAGGCAGGTCATGGCCACATCCTGGGCGGTGTCCCAGAAGCGGTTGAGGGTGACGATGGTGTCGTCGCTCATCTCGCCCCTGATCGACTGCGCGTTGATCAGGTTGATGATCGACCGGCTGCCCAACAGGTTCACTGCGCGCTGGATCGAGGCAATCTTGTTGCTCAGGCCGTAATACGGTGAGTTGACAATCTTCAGCAACGCGCCGGACAGGCCGGGATCCTGGGAGATCAACCGTGCGATCACTTCCAGGTCCGGGTCAGGCATGTACTGCTCCATTTGCAAATCCACCATGATTTGCGGTTGGGGCGGTACGCTGATGCCTTGCAGGGCCTGCTGGATCTGTTCGGCGGAAAGCTCTTGGGACATAAGTACACACTCTGGGCTAGGCGAGGATTCTACCCCCTAAGCAAAGCTGACCGACACCTCAAAAACCGGATGGAGCCGGACCAAATTTGGGTGCTGGCCACATGTCCGGCGGCGCCGCGATTTCCTACGCAACAAGGTATACTCCCGCTCTTTTTTCCGGAGCGACGTCATGTCCCTGCCAAGCCTGCGTCTCAAAGCCAACGCCGATCGTCGTTTGCGCAACGGCCACCTGTGGGTCTACAGCAACGAAATCGATGTGGCCGCCACACCTCTTCACGGCTTCCAGGCAGGCGACCAGGCTATCCTGGAAGCGGCCGGCGGCAAGACCCTGGGCATCGTGGCCATGAGCCCGAACAACCTGATCTGCGCACGCCTGCTGTCGCGCGATATCAAGTTGCCGCTAGACAAGTCGCTGCTGGTGCACCGCATCAACGTTGCCCTGTCACTGCGTGATCGCCTGTTCGACAAGCCGTTCTACCGCCTGGTCTACGGCGATTCCGACCTGCTGCCGGGCCTGGTAGTCGACCGTTTCGGCGACATCCTGGTGGTGCAGATCGCTTCGGCGACCATGGAAGCCCATAAGGAAGACGTGATCGCTGCACTGACCCAAGTGCTCAAGCCGAGCGGCATCCTGTTCAAGAACGACTCCGCCGCGCGCGACGCCGAAGGCCTCAACCGCTACGTCGAAACCGTGTTCGGCCTGGTGCCTGAGTGGGTCGCGCTGGAAGAAAACGGCGTGAAATTCGAAGCCCCGGTGATCCAAGGCCAGAAAACCGGCTGGTTCTACGACCACCGCATGAACCGCGCACGCCTGGCCCCTTACGCCAAAGGCAAACGCGTACTCGACCTGTACAGCTACATCGGCGGCTGGGGCGTGCAAGCAGCAGCCTTTGGGGCCAGTGAAGTGTTCTGCGTCGACGCTTCCGCCTTCGCCCTCGACGGCGTAGAGCGCAACGCTGCGCTGAACGGCGTTGCCGAAAAAATGACCTGCATCGAAGGCGACGTCTTCGAAGCGCTGAAAGAACTGAAAGCCAGCGAAGAGCGTTTCGACGTGATCGTCGCCGACCCACCGGCCTTCATCAAACGCAAAAAAGACATGAAGAACGGCGAAGGCGCCTACCGCCGCCTGAACGAGCAAGCCATGCGTCTGCTCAGCAAGGACGGCATCCTGGTAAGCGCCTCGTGCTCCATGCACCTGCCGGAAGACGACCTGCAGAACATTCTGCTGACCAGCGCCCGTCATCTGGACCGCAATATCCAGATGCTTGAGCGTGGCGGCCAGGGTCCGGATCACCCGGTGCACCCGGCAATTGCCGAGACACGATACATCAAGAGCATTACGTGCCGGTTGTTGCCGAATAGCTAACAGGCAAGCACAGATAAAAATGTGGGAGGGGGCTTGCCCCCGATAGTCGTGTGTCAGCCAGCTAATAGGGCGCTGACACTACGCAATCGGGGGCAAGCCCCCTCCCACATTTGTTTTGTGGTTGCCGTGAAAACGTTTCCTACCCAAGCAAGCCACGTCCATTCAGGAAATTTCTCTCAACGCTTTTGATTGAATTCCACTTTTCGCAGACTAGTATCGGTTTCTGGTTTTACTCCGGAAAACAAAAACAATGTCTGGGCCGTCTCTCTCCCGCTTCATCCTAATCACCTGCATTTCCCTGATCAGCTTCTTCCCGATCAATATCCTGCTGCCCTCTTTTCCCGCCCTGTCTGCCCAGTTCGATACGCCCAGCGCAGACATCGCACTGTCCATCAGCCTGTTCACTTTGGTGTTTTCGATCTCCCAACTGGTCACTGGCCCGCTGTCGGATAAATGGGGCCGCAAGGAAGTGCTGCTCGGCTGCATCACGCTGTCGATCCTCGGGGCGATAGGCTGCGCAATGGCCCCGGATTACCTGACGTTCCTGCTGTTTCGCACGGTGCAGGCCATGGGCTGCGGCTTCTTCGTGTTGGGCCATGCACTGGTGGAAGACCTGTTCGATGAACAGGACCGAGCCCTGGTACGCCTCTATTACATGACCCTGAGCGGCTCGTTTGTCGCCCTAGCGCCACTGATCGGCTCCTGGCTGCAAACCACCTTCGACTGGCAAGGGAGCTTCTATGGGTTTGCGCTCATGGCATTGGGCATGTTGATCCATGCGTTCTGCATTCTGCCTTCCCAGGCTGCCAGCCCGCACCGCGTACCCGTTTCGATCCTGGGCACGCTCAAAGCAGTCGCCGCCAATCGCGACTTTCTGCGCTATTGGTGGATCGCCGCCCTGGTGTTTGCCTGCTATTTCGCCTTGATCAGCGTGACACCGCTGATTTTCATGGATGCGCTGAAGCTGTCCGAGTACCAATATGCGTTGGTGCTGATGGTGTATGGCGTGGCCTACCTGCTCGGGGGCGTCGCAGCCTCGCACCTGCAAAAACGCATGACGCTGTCCCGGCAAATCAACATCGGTCTCGGACTACTGCTCGTTGCTGGCGCACTGTTAACCCTGATCGTGAGCCTGAACGCCATCAGCACCGTGACCTTGCTCATCCCAATGCTGATCAGCGCCCTGGCCGTGACCCTGGTTCGGCCTGCTGCGATTTCCGCAGCGATGCTGTTGTTCTCAAGCAGTGCGGGCACCGCAGCATCGGCCGGGAACAGCATCATGTTTCTCACGGCGGCCATCAGCAGCGCTGCACTGGCCCAGGCCGGCGATTATCTGCTCATCACCATCGCCATCGGGTTCATTGTGCTCAGCCTATGGGGGCTGATGACCAACAGCCGTGCGGGCCGCTAAGGCTCCCGAATCACCGGCGTAAGCAGCATATCGCTGGTCTGCAACTGCAAATAACGGGGTTTGACCAGCGAAACCTTTCCTTCGCGGATATCGTGGATCAGCGTCTCCGTGTCGACATAACCGTCCGGCAGCTGCGTCCACAACAACGGACCACGATCGTCCCATTCGCCCTTCTCATCCAGCACGAAAATGCGTGGCGGCTTGGAGTCGTGACGATAACTGGTGCTCGGCATTGCCAGCACTTCGGGTTGGCCATCCTGATCCAGGTCGACCGCCCACAGCACGCAACCCAACTCGCAAGGGGAGTCCGTGCTCAGGCTGAGCTCGGCAAATTGCTCGCTGCCTTTGGGCTCCGGGCCGATCCATTCCAGTTCGGGCTTGGGCCGCTCCGCCTGTTCCTTTGCATAACGCTCGGTGAAACTCAGCGCCGTGTCGTCCATCCGCTCACGCAAGGCGCGGCGCGAATCCGGGTCCAGAATGCGTTCCTGATCCAAGTCGACCTGCAACTTTGCAAACGCCTCCTCGCCTGCTTTCTCCAGGCCAAACCGCAAGTAGTCCGCATCGAACGCTTCAGCCTTGGTGCGCCCGTCGAGCAAACGCCGGACCTGATCGTCGACGCTCAAACGTACCGGATCGAGGATCGGCGTATTGACCAACACCACCAGCCCACAAAACAGCAACGCCAGGGCCGGGTTGGTCACCCGCAAGTTGGCGAGCCAGATCGGCGAACGCAACACCACCGCCCAAACGGCCGCCAGGCCATACAAGCCACACAATAGCGCCGCCGCCAGCGCAATGAAGCGTTGTGGCGACAAGGCATATTGCTCCACCCGCAGCCAGCTCGAATAAAACGCGATGGCGGCGAGAATCGGCAGACACAGCAGGCTCAACTCGATAAAACGCGTTAACCATTTGGGGTACGGCCGAGGCTGAATACCCTCCTGAAAAACACCGTTGAGCAAGAACAGCTGCGCACCTGCCAGCACCAGCAGAATGGGCGTTGAATAACCCGTCGCCCAAATTCGTTGGAGCCCGGTGAACGGTAAAGTCAGGGTAAACAGCAGACTGATCAGGGCGATCAACGGCAACAACAAGCCACAGGCGCTGAACAGCATGCCGCGCATCTGGCCGATGACTTTCTCGCTGCGCGCCGCCAGGTACATGCCCAGGGCGAACACCAACGGCAAGCTGATGCACAGGAATCGCTGGCTCCAGAAGTGATGCTCAAAAAATTCGATGCCCAGCATCAGGAACAGTCGGCCCCATAGCTTGAGCAACAACATGAACACCCCCACCAGGATCAGGGCGTACAGCACGATGAACACGCTGTTCCAGGCCTGCTGAAACAGGTCCTCATAACGCCAGCGCTGCCCTTTTTCGGCGGGCCAGGCGAACAGAAACGTGGCACAGACATAACTCAACAACATCACGCTGATAAACCAGGAATTGATCGCCCAACGGCTATTGCCGACATGGTCGAGGCCGTAACAGACCCACAGCGTCATGCCGCCCATCAACAGGGTGAACGCCAGCGTAGGTAGCAGTGACCGCCACCGCAGGGCTTTTTCCCCCAGCAACTGCAAGGTGGTACCGCCGACCAACACAACGGTGTAGGTGACAAAAAACAGAGTTTCGCTCAAGCGATAGAGCTGATCGGAGTAATTGAAGACGATTCCCTGGATCAGACCGATCAGCAGGTAAAACCCAAGAAAACGATGGATACCGGGCATTCCAATTCCTTTGGAGAGGGGTGGGGGGCAAAGGGTCGCTAGTCTAAACAAAGCCCACGGACATGAGTATTGCCCCGTTCCCTCCAGCCGCCAGCGGTGTAGAATCGGCCCTATTCATCGCCAGTCATCCCCCGGCGGGTTTATGAGCTCAAGGCCAATGCGCACGGCGATCCCGTCACGTTTGCGGCAACTTCCGGACACCAGGGCCATTTTTCGGGTGTTCCAGACGTCACTAGAAGCTCACTCCCCTTTGATACCGATTAGCCGCCCGGAGTGCTCCAATGCCTGATTACCGCTCGAAAACATCCACCCACGGCCGCAACATGGCCGGCGCGCGCGCACTGTGGCGTGCCACGGGGATGAAAGATGACGACTTCAAGAAGCCGATCATCGCGATTGCCAACTCTTTTACCCAGTTCGTACCGGGCCACGTCCACCTCAAGGACCTGGGCCAACTGGTCGCCCGCGAGATCGAACGCGCTGGCGGCGTAGCAAAAGAATTCAACACCATCGCCGTGGATGACGGCATCGCCATGGGTCATGACGGCATGCTGTACTCGCTGCCAAGCCGCGAGATCATCGCCGACTCCGTGGAGTACATGGTCAACGCCCACTGCGCCGACGCCATCGTCTGCATCTCCAACTGCGACAAGATCACCCCCGGCATGCTGATGGCCTCCCTGCGCCTGAACATCCCGGTGATCTTCGTCTCCGGCGGCCCGATGGAAGCCGGCAAGACCAAGCTCGCCTCCCATGGCCTGGACCTGGTCGACGCCATGGTCATCGCCGCCGATTCCAGCGCTTCTGACGAGAAGGTTGCGGAATACGAGCGCAGCGCCTGCCCGACCTGCGGTTCGTGCTCCGGCATGTTTACCGCCAACTCGATGAACTGCCTGGTCGAGGCACTGGGCCTGGCGTTGCCGGGCAACGGTTCGACCCTGGCGACCCACAGCGACCGCGAGCAACTGTTCCTGCAGGCCGGCCGCACCATCGTCGAGCTGTGCAAGCGTTACTACACCGAGAACGATGACTCGGTATTGCCGCGCAACATCGCCAACTTCAAGGCGTTCGAAAACGCCATGACCCTGGACATCGCCATGGGCGGTTCCACCAACACCATCCTGCACTTGCTGGCCGCCGCCCAGGAAGCCGAGATCGATTTCGACCTGCGCGACATCGACCGCCTGTCCCGTCACGTGCCGCAACTGTGCAAAGTCGCGCCGAACATCCAGAAGTACCACATGGAAGACGTGCACCGCGCCGGCGGGATCTTCTCGATCTTAGGCTCTCTGGCCCGAGGCGGCCTGCTGCACACTGACCTGCCGACCGTGCACAGCAAGTCCCTCGCCGAAGGCATCGCCAAGTGGGACATCACCCAGACTGACGACGAAGCCGTGCATACCTTCTTCAAGGCCGGCCCGGCGGGCATCCCGACTCAGACTGCGTTCAGCCAGTCGACCCGTTGGGACACCCTGGACGACGATCGTGAAAACGGCTGCATCCGCAGTGTCGAACACGCCTACTCCCAAGAAGGCGGCCTAGCCGTGCTCTACGGCAACATCGCCCTCGATGGCTGTGTGGTGAAAACCGCCGGTGTGGATGAGTCCATCCACGTCTTCGAAGGTCGCGCCAAGATCTACGAAAGCCAGGACAGCTCGGTTCGCGGCATCCTCGCCGACGAAGTGAAAGAAGGCGACATCGTGATCATCCGCTACGAAGGCCCGAAAGGCGGTCCGGGTATGCAGGAGATGCTCTACCCGACGTCCTACCTGAAATCCAAAGGCCTGGGCAAAGCCTGCGCCCTGCTGACCGACGGCCGCTTCTCCGGCGGCACCTCGGGCCTGTCCATCGGCCATGCTTCGCCAGAAGCCGCTGCCGGTGGCGCGATTGGCCTGGTGCAGGATGGCGACAAGGTGCTGATCGACATTCCGAACCGTTCGATCAACCTGTTGATCAGCGATGAAGAACTGGCTGCACGCCGCGTCGAGCAGGACAAGAAAGGCTGGAAGCCAGTGGAGAAGCGTCCGCGCAAAGTCACCACGGCGCTGAAGGCTTACGCCCTGCTGGCCACCAGTGCCGATAAGGGTGCTGTGCGTAACAAGGCGATGCTCGACGGCCTGTAAGCCTCGCCCCAATAAAAATGCCCCGCCAAGTGCGGGGCATTTTTTTGCCTGGAGCAATTCTCCAAAACACTGAGGATCACAATGTGGGAGGGGGCTTGCTCCCGATATAGATGGGTCAGTCAACACATGCACCGACTGGCACCCTGCTATCGGGAGCAAGCCCCCTCCCACATTTACCGGCGTAGAGCCGTGGTTATTGAATCTCATCCGGCTTGACGATCACCCAGTTCTTATCCGCCGTCACCGGCAACCCTTCCTTGGCCTGCGCCGCAGCATGCTTGGCCATCATGCCGTTGAGTTGAGTCATGTATTTGTCTTTGCGGTTGATCCACAGGTGCACGCCGCCCTTGGCGACGTCTACATCGTGGAACAGCATGTAACCGTCGCTGGTCGGCGTGTCGCCGCCGACGATCACCGGTTTTTTCCATTCGTCGATGTAGGTGAGGATCGCCGCGTGTTTACCCGCCATCCAGGTCGCCGGGGTCCACAGGTAGGGGGTCAGCTCCAGGCCAAGGTTGGCTTTCTCATCGTATTTGCCGGCGGTGATCTGCTTGCGGGCGGTGGTCAGCTCGCCGGTCTTGCGGTCCTTGAGCAGGGTGGTCACGCCGATGACGTTTTCAGGTTTGACGTTGTAGCCGTACTTCGGATCCGCCGCGACCATGCGCACCAGTTCCTCGGAAGCGGCCGTCATCACGTACACCTCGATGCCGTTTTCCATCAGCTTGTTGTACAGCTCGGTCTGGCCGGTGAAGACTTTCGGCGGCTGCACCTCGGACTTCTTCACCACGTCGCCTTCGAAATAGCTGACCGGCACGGGCTTGCCGGACGCCATCAGCTCATCCACCTGAACCTTGAGTTCCTTGAGGGTGAAGCCGGAAAACACCTGGGCGACCCAGGGGTAGCAGACCATGTCGTCCACTTCGCACAGGCGATAGTAGTAACTGAACAGGCTTTCCTTATGGTCGGCCGTGTCTTTGAACGGCATCAGCTTGAGCGAAGGATCAAGGCTGTCGCGGGTGATCAGGCCCTTGTTTTCCATGTAGGGCAGCAGGGACTCTTCGAGGTCGTAGCGGTAGCTGGTGTTGTCCATGTCGAACACCGCGTAGTTACCCTTGTTGGCGTTGGCGGCGATCATGTCGTTCAGTTGCTTGGCCGCAGGTGCGGGCCAGTGTTTCAACTCCGTGGCGGCAAACGCCTGGCTGGCGAGTCCCAGGCAAAGTGCGGCGGATACCAGTAGTTTCGGGGCGAGCTTCATAGACGTTGTCTCCCTGAGTGAAAGACATCGACGCTAACAAATCCTCGTGACAGTTCCCATGTTGAGCGCGACCGCGCGCGTCCTGATCCCGCCAACGGCATACGCCTGAGCGTCAAAGGCTTATTCCAAAAACGACAGTCACCATTCCATATTGGTATTAAATCAATATATTTCAAGCTGTTAGGATTTCCGGTTCGCAATCGCAGGCTCACGCGATTGGCTGCCTTCTCAACGGAGCTTCAATGAATCTGCCCCTGATTCTCAACTTACTCGTGTTCGTGGCCCTGCTATTGGGCCTGGCACAAACCCGTCGCACAAACTGGAGCCTCGCCAAGAAGGTTCTGTTTGCCCTGGTCCTGGGCGTGGCGTTTGGTGTGGCGCTGCACAGCATTTACGGTGCCGGCAACCCGGTGCTCAAGGCCTCCATCGGCTGGTTCGACCTAGTCGGTAACGGCTACGTGCAGTTGCTGCAAATGATCGTGATCCCGCTGGTATTTGCCTCGATCCTCAGCGCTGTGGCGCGCCTGCATAACGCAGCGTCCTTGGGCAAGATCAGCTTCCTGACCATCGGCACGCTGCTGTTCACCACCGCGATTGCGGCATTGATCGGTATCGGTTTGACCAACCTGTTCGGCCTCACCGCCGAGGGCCTGGTGGCCGGCACCCAGGAAATGGCGCGCCTGCAAGTGATCCAGAGTGATTACGCAGGTAAGGTCGCCGACCTGAACATCCCTCAGTTGCTGCTCTCGTTTGTGCCGTCAAACCCGTTTGCCGACTTGGCCCGCGCCAAGCCAACGTCAATCATCAGCGTGGTGATCTTCGCTGCTTTCCTGGGAGTTGCCGCGCTGCAACTGCTCAAGGATGACGTGGAAAAAGGCCAGAAAGTGCTCAACGCCATCGACACCCAGCAAGCCTGGGTGATGCGTCTGGTGCGCCTGGTGATGAAACTGACCCCGTACGGCGTATTGGCGCTGATGACCAAAGTGGTCGCCGGTTCCAACCTGCAAGACATCATCAAGCTCGGCAGTTTCGTGCTGGTGTCGTACCTGGCCCTGGGCCTGATGTTCGTGGTGCATGGCCTGCTGCTGTCGCTGGCCGGGATCAACCCGCTGCGCTTCTTCCGCAAGGTCTGGCCAGTGCTGACGTTTGCCTTCACCAGCCGTTCCAGCGCGGCGGCTATCCCGCTGAGCATTGAGGCGCAGACTCGCCGCCTCGGCATTCCGCAATCCATCGCCGGTTTCGCTGCTTCGTTCGGCGCGACCATCGGCCAGAACGGTTGCGCCGGCCTCTACCCGGCCATGCTGGCGGTGATGGTGGCGCCGACCGTGGGCATCAACCCGTTGGACCCGCTATGGATCGCGACCCTGGTGGCGATTGTGACCCTGAGTTCGGCCGGTGTTGCTGGCGTGGGTGGCGGTGCGACGTTTGCCGCACTGATCGTGCTGCCGGCCATGGGCTTGCCGGTCTCACTGGTGGCGCTGCTGATTTCCGTGGAGCCGCTGATCGACATGGGCCGTACGGCGTTGAACGTGAATGGTTCGATGACGGCAGGGGCAATTACCAGCCAGATCATGGGGCAGACGGACAAGGCGTTGTTGGATGCAGATGAGCATGCGGAGTTAGCGCAGGCCTGATAGACCGCCATCGGGGGCAAGCCCCTTCCCACATTTGGAATGCACTTCAATGTGGGAGGGGGCTCGCCCCCGATGCTTTTAGACTTTTTCCCAGACTTCGAAGTTGTAAGCCGGCTTATCACCTTCGGCTGGGTTTGGCAGATTGGAAACCAACGTCCACTGGTTCGCATCAAACTCCGGAAACCACGCATCCCCTTCCGGACTCAGCGCCACGCGCGTGAGATATAACCGATCCGCCTGCTCCAGCCCCTGCGCATACAGCTGCGCGCCACCGATCAGCATCAACTCATCCACGCCCTGCTCCAGCGCCCAGGCTTCAGCCCGCGCCACGGCGGCATCGAGTGACGGAAAAACTTCCGCACCTTCAAGCTTAAGATCGGTCTGACGGCTGACCACCAGGTTCAAGCGCCCAGGCAGCGGTCGCCCCAGAGAATCCCAGGTCTTGCGCCCCATGATGATTGGCTTGCCAAGGGTGGTGGCCTTGAAATATTTGAAATCCCCCGGCAAATGCCAGGGCATGCTGTTATCGACGCCGATCACGCGGTTTTCACCGAGGGCCGCGATCAGGCTTAAAGGGAGAGTTTTTTTCATGGCGACGAGAATACCAGAGCCAAGACCTAGCGGTTATGCTCCAACCTCACTTGCTCAACAGGACGGCGCGTGACTGCACTGAACCCGCTGCAAAAACTCTGGCTGACAGAAACCGTGCGCCTGCGTGAAGAACACGCAGGCGCCCTGGAAGACTTGGAAGCCAACCGCCTGGCCCGCACGGCTGGCGGCGATCTGCCGACGCGCATCCAGCATCGCGCCTTGCATCTGGCCGAGCGCGATGGGCTGACTGCCGCCCTCACCCGCTGGCTGCAAGGTGCGCGTTTGGCACTGGTGCTGCTGGCGCTAGTCGCCGTTATTAGCGGCGCCGGGCTGGCCTTCGCGGCACTGGGCAACGGTTTGACCCCGGTGAATGTGTTCTGGGCCCTGGGCAGCCTGCTCGGTTTGAACCTGATCCTGTTGATAAGCTGGGCACTGGGCCTGCTGTTTGCTGGAGAGCACAGCGCCAGCCTTGGTCGCTTATGGCTGTGGCTCAGTGAAAAACTCGCCCGTGACGCCAAGGCCGCGCAATTGGCCCCGGCGTTATTGCTGTTGTTGCAGCGCCAGAAACTCAATCGCTGGGCAGTCGGTGTGCTGGTCAACGGACTGTGGCTGCTGGCATTGCTCTGCGCGCTGGTCATTCTGCTGACACTGCTCGCCACAAGGCGCTACGGCTTTGTGTGGGAAACCACCATTCTCGGTGCCGACACCTTCGTCGCCGTCACCCAGGCCCTCGGCGCCCTGCCCGCTGTGCTTGGTTTCAATGTACCGACCGTCGAGATGATCCGCGCCAGCGGCGACTCCGCCCTCAATATCGAAAGCGCCCGCCAAGCCTGGGCCGCTTGGTTGGTGGGCGTGTTGCTGGTCTACGGCCTGCTGCCCCGAATCATCCTCGCCCTGTTGTGCCTGTGGCGTTGGAAAGCAGGACGCGCGGCCTTGCGTCTGGACCTGAACCTACCGGGCTATAGCCAACTGCGTGAACGCCTGATGCCAAGCAGTGAACGCCTCGGCGTCAACGACGCCGCGCCCGAGCAACTGCACCACGTGACCGGCGGCGTCAGTGAGCTTGAAAGCGACGGCGCCCTGCTGGTGGCCATCGAGCTGGACGACCAACACCCCTGGCCGCCCAAGCTACCAGCCCAAGTGAAAAACGCCGGCATCCTCGACAGCCGTGAATCGCGCAACAAGCTGTTGGAGCAGCTCACCCGCTTCCCGCCCGCGCGCTTGGCCATCGCCTGCGACCCCCGCCGTTCGCCGGATCGCGGCAGCCTCGCGCTGATCGCCGAACTCGCGCGCAGCGCCGCAGCCACCCGCGTCTGGCTGCTGCAAGCACCGCCTGGCCAAGCGCTGGATGCCGAACGCCTCGGCGATTGGCACACCGCGCTGCATCAACTGGATCTGCCCTTCGCCGACTGCGCGCCGTTGAACTGGCTGGAGACCGGTCATGACTAAACCGCTGAAACTCGCCGTGGTCGGCCATACCAACGTGGGCAAAACTTCGCTGCTGCGCACCCTGACCCGGGATGTGGGCTTCGGTGAAGTCTCCCATCGTCCCAGCACCACGCGGCATGTGGAAGGCGCGCGCCTGTCGGTGGACGGCGAAGCCCTGCTGGAGCTGTACGACACGCCCGGCCTGGAAGATGCCATCGCCCTGCTTGATTACCTGGAACGTCTCGACCGACCCGGCGAACGCTTGGACGGCCCGGCGCGCCTGGCGCGGTTCCTCGAAGGCAGCGAAGCGCGCCAGCGTTTCGAGCAGGAAGCCAAAGTGCTGCGCCAACTGCTGGCCTCGGACGCCGGTCTGTATGTGATTGATGCCCGCGAGCCGGTGCTGGCCAAGTACCGCGATGAGCTGCAAGTGCTGGCCAGTTGCGGCAAACCCTTGCTGCCGGTGCTCAATTTCGTCAGCAGCAGCGACCACCGCGAACCGGACTGGCGCGAAGCCCTGGCCCGCCTCGGCCTGCATGCGCTGGTGCGTTTCGACAGCGTCGCGCCGCCGGAAGACGGCGAGCGTCGTCTGTATGAAAGTCTGGCCCTGCTGCTGGAAAACGCACGACCGCAGTTGGAACGCTTGGTCCTTGATCAGCAAGCCCAACGCCAAGCCCGCCAGCAAAGCGCAGCGCGGTTGATCGCCGAATTATTGATCGACTGCGCCGCGTGCAGGCGCAGCGTGGTCACTGAAGATGAGCAGCAAGCCATCGGCGATTTGCGCAAGGCCGTGCGCCAGCGCGAACAAAAATGTGTGGAAGCTCTGCTCAAGCTGTTCGGTTTCCGCCCACAAGACGCGGCCGCCAGCGACTTGCCGCTGCTGGATGGCCGCTGGGGCGACGACCTGTTCAACCCGGAAACCCTCAAGCAACTCGGCGTGCGCGTGGGTGGCGGGATCGCTGCCGGCGCGGCGGCGGGTGCCGGCGTGGATCTGCTGGTTGGCGGGCTGACGCTGGGCGCCGCTGCCCTGGCCGGTGCCATCGCCGGGGGCGCGCTGCAAACCGCGCGCAGCTATGGCAGCCGCCTGCTGGGCAAGATCAAGGGCCAACGCGAGTTGACCGTCGATGATAGCGTCCTGCGCCTGCTCGCCCTGCGCCAACGCCAGTTGCTCAAGGCCCTGAGCGTGCGCGGCCACGCGGCGATGCACAGCATCAAGGTCGATACGCCCCAGGACAAAACCTGGCGCGAAGGCAAGTTGCCGGAGGCGCTGCACAAAGCCCGTGCCCATCCGCAATGGTCGTCGCTCAACCCCCACGCCAAGCTGAGCCAGACCGAGCGTCAGGAGCAGGTCGAAGCCCTGGCCGCACGGCTCGATGAAGCGTGACTGCGCTTACTGGGACGCGTACCACTCAAATCCCAGAAAAGCCGTGCATAACGTGCGGATCAACTCTTTATCGGCTTTGTTCGCGATACCGTCGCGGTCGATATCACTGTTGGTAAACGATTCCAGCACCCCGTCGCCATCACCGTCATAGGCGGCGGCCTTGTAGATTAGCGAACCCTTGCACTGCGACGCCGTGCGCTCATGGAAGTCCAGCTTGACCGCGTTGGGCGTGCCTGCTTTTGCGTAATGATCGACGTACATCGTCAACGTACGCTGCCAATGGCTGCGCCGATTGAACCAGTTCAACTTCAAAAAGCTGTCGGCAAAGGTGTCCACTCGATGCTTTTCCAACCCGCTGGGGCGGGTAATGGGGTTAAGGTCGTCCGCCCATTGCAGGTCGACCCTGCCATCCGCGCTCATGTCCACCGCAAAGATCTCGTGGATCAGCTCATCGGGACAGCCTGCCTGCTGCTCATAGAAGTGCAGGATAACCGTGTCCGCCTGACCATTGCCGCTCATGTCCTGGGCCGTCACTTTTAAGTAGCGCATCAGCGTTGCTCCTTGAATTAAAGAAGCAAACACCTTAGTGAGCCGACCACCGGCGTTCTAGGCGGCGTATCTGCGTTTGGCGTAAGGCCAATCTACGCAGCCAGTAGCCGTGCGGCCTTGGCCTTGAGTGCCCGCAGATCGAGCACCGGCACGTGCATTTGCTTGGCCAATTCGTCCCAGTGGCGCAGGCGCAGGCTGATTGCATGGAGCGGGTCTTGCTCGAAGGCCCGTGCCTCATCGGCCGTCATCACGCCGCCCTGATAAGCCAAGGTTCGACGGCTGGCTTCGCTCAGGCGCGCGTAGTAATCCGGCTGACTGAAGGTCAGGTAGCGCTTGGCCTGCACGTGATATTCCACCAGCCTGGCCATGCGTTCGCTGAACCCTGCCCGACGCAGGTAATCCGCCCCCAACCGCTCATGGCTGACCACGCCATAACCACCCATGTTCGCGTTGCCCTGGCCGCAGAGATGGCCGATGTCGTGAAAGAACGCTGCCAATACCACTTCATCATCGAAACCTTCTGCCATGGCCAACTGCGCGGTCTGGGACATGTGTTCGATCTGCGACACCGGCTCGCCGATGTAGTCCGCCGTGCCGTGCTGTTCGTACAAACCGAAGACGTCGGTAATCACCTGTTCCCGGTTCATCACGCCTCCCCACACAACGCGCGGATATTGCGCTCGGCCATCGCTGGTCCCACGCTCATGCCCACGCCGGTGTGCATCAACGCTGCACTCACGCCTGGCGCCGCCCGCAAGAACGAAAACGGCGCCGGTCCACGCGAGCCATAAACGCCCTGCCAACGCTCCACCACCTGGATCTTGCAGCCCAGGGTCTGCTGGGCCAGTTCGATCATCCAGTCGTCGACCTGTTCGGCGTTGAAGGGCGACGCATCGCTGCCGTACTCGTGGGAATCGCCGATGATCAGTTCGCCGTGAGGCGTCGGGCTGATCAGCAAGTGAATGCCATGCTCATGCAGGTACGGTGCTTCGCGAAGGATCTGCGCCTGCACCGGCGCGGCTTCCGGCAAGTCGGCGAAAGCACCGTAATGCACGCAACTGAGGCCGGTGAGCAAGGCGTGTTGCAGGTTCAGGTTGAGCACCGGCCGAGCGCGCAGCATTTGCAGGCGACAGACCTGCGGGTTGAGCGGCGCAATCGATTCGGCCAGCAGGGTTTGGTAATCGTGGCCGGAGCAGACGATGATCTGCTCGCCACGAAAGCTCCCCGCCGTGCTGTGCAGTTGCCCCGGCTCCACGTCGCGCACGAGCGTGGAGAAATGAAACTCCACGTTCAGCGCTTGCGTCAGGTAGTTGATCAGCGCCGGAATCGCCTCGCGCGAATACAGCTGTTGATCGTCCTTGCCATGCAGCGCGGCGCGGTGGTGGCGGAACTGGCCGCCGTACAGATCCTTCATTGCTGCGCCTTGCAGCAACTCGACGTTATAGCCGTACTCCTGCGCGCGACCGGCGCAGAAGGCTTCCAGCAGGTGTTCTTCAGCTTCGGTGCGGGCGAACAAGTACGAGCCGTTGCGCTTAAGTTGCAGCCCGGCGACTTGCGCCCACTGCCCCCAGATCGCACGGCTTTCCCGCGCCAGGTCGAGCATCGGCCCCGGTGGTTGGCCGGTGACCAGAGCCTGGCCGAAGTTGCGCACCGAGGCGCCCAACGGCGTGGCGCTGCGCTCGAAGACTTTGACCTTGAGGCCGCGTTTGGCGGCTGCATAAGCGTGGGAAAGGCCGAGGATGCCGGCGCCGATGATCAGCAGGTCGCTGTGGTGTGTCATTTAGTGATGTCCTGTTTTCAAGACCGCCATCGGGGGCAAGCCCCCTCCCACAGTTGACCGCATTCTCATGCAGGAACTCGGTCGACTATGGGAGGGGCTTGCTCCCGCTAGGGCCATCAGCCCTAACGAAAACCTTACTGACCCGCTACCTTCTCCGACTTTCCGTCATAGCGCTTACGCCATTCAGTCAGGATGCTGTCGCGGTTTTTGGAGGCCCAGCCGAAGTCGTTCTTGATCAAACGCTGCTCGTAGTCCGCTGGCAATTCGGTCTGCGGCTTGGCGATTCCCGGCTGGGCGAGCACGGCAAAGTTGTCCTTGTACAACTCCATCGCCGCAGGGCTGGCAGAAAAGTCCGCCAGTTTCTTCGCCGCGTCGGCATGGGCGCTGCCCTTGATCACGGCAGTCGCTTCGATGTCCCAACCCAGGCCTTCTTTGGGCAGGATGATGTCCAGCGGCGCGCCCTGGCGCTTGAGCTGTACCGCCGGGTATTCAAACGAAATACCAATCGGGAATTCCCCCGAAGCCGCCAGCTTGCAAGGCTTGGAACCGGAGTGAACGTACTGGCCGATGTTCTGGTGCAGGTCGTCCATGTACTGCCAGCCTTGTTTCTCGCCGAAGGTCTGCAGCCACGCGCTTACGTCCAGGAAACCGGTGCCGGACGATGCCGGGTTGGGCATGACGATCTTGCCCTTGTACTCAGGCTTGGTCAGGTCTTGCCAGCTCACCGGCTTGGTCAGGCCCTGTTTCTCGGCTTCGACGGTATTGAAGCAGATGGTCGCGGCCCACACGTCCATGCCGACCCAGGCCGGGGGGTTGGCAGCGTCGCGGTAGTTTTTGCCGATCTTGTCCAGGTCCTTAGGCGCGTAGTTGTCGAGCATGCCCTGCTGGTCGAGGATCGCCAGACTGGAGGCCGCCAGTCCCCAGACCACGTCGGCTTGCGGGCGATCTTTCTCGGCCAGCAGCTTGGCCGTGATGATGCCGGTGGAGTCGCGTACCCACTTGATTTCAACATCAGGGTTGGCTTGCTCGAACGCCTTTTTGTAGGTCTTCAACTGCTCGGCTTCGAGGGCCGTGTACACGGTCAGTTCGGTTTTGGCGAAGGCATTCAGGCTGAATGCAGTGAGTACGGCAGCGACCAGCGTCAGGGGCTTGAACATGGAATACCTCCTTTAAGGGTTATTGGCCGGGCGCGGTCTGGCGCCAGGCTTGGGATCGGCGCAGCGCGCCACGTGAGGCCCACGCCAGCAGCAGCGAGACGCCGGCCGAGGTGAACAGGATCAGGGTCGACATGGCCGCCGCGCCGCCCACATTGCCGGCGTCGTCCATGTTCAACACGGCGACGGCGGCGAGGATGGTGTCGGGGCTGTAGAGAAAAATCGCGGCCGATACGGTGGTCATCGCCGATACAAACAGGTAGCGCACGATATCCAGCAGCGCCGGCAGGCAGATCGGCACGGTGACGCGCAGGTAATGACGGTACAGCGGCGCCTTGAGCGACAGCGCGGCTGCTTCAAACTCGGCGTCCAGCTGGCGCAACGCGGTGGTGGCGGTCATCTGCGCAGTGGTCAAATAGTGAGCAATGGTGCACACCACTAGCAGGGTCATGGTCCCGTAGAACACGTGCAGCGGGTTGCCGTTGAGGTTGAAGAAGAACACGTAGCCCAGGCCCAGCACCAAACCCGGCACGGCCATCGGGACAAAGCTGAGCATGCGCAGCGCCAGGTTCAGGCCCTTCTGACCTTTGGTTTTTTCCATCAGATAGGCGCCGGTGAAGATCAGCACACTGCCGATCAGTGCCGTGCACAAGGCCATGCGCAGGCTGTTGCGATAGGCCAGCCAGCCGCCGCCCGCCGTGTCTTCAAACTGGTAGTGGTTCAGCGACAGCGACAGGTTGTACGGCCAGAATTTCACCAGCGAGGAGTACACCGCCATGCCGAACACCAGCAGCAACACCGCGCAGATCAGTAGGACGATGGCCAGGTAGCAGCCATCCCTTACCCGCGATGGCGTGGGCTGGAACACCTGGGCACGGCCACTCATGGCGTCGCCATGACGCCGGCGCAACCACGCATCCACGCCAAAACTGAACAGCGCCGGCAGTAGCAACACCATGCCGATCAACGCGCCGCGACCGAATTGTTGCTGACCGACCACCGCCTTGTAGGCTTCCAACGCCAGCACTTGGTAATCACCACCGACCACCACGGGCACGCCGAAGTCGGTAATGGTCAAGGTGAACACCAGGCAGAATGCGGCGAACACCGCCTGGCGCGTGGCCGGCCAGGTGATGCTGCGAAACGCCCGTGCCGGGCTGGCGCCCATGCTGGAGGCGGCATCGAACAGCCGCGCATCCGCCAGGGACAGCGCCGACAGCAGGATCATCAACGCGTGCGGGAAGGTGTAGATCACTTCCCCGAGCACAATCCCCCAGAAGCCGTAGATGTTGTCCGAAAGCAGCCCGCGCAGCATGCCCTGATTACCGAACAGATAAACCAGCGCAATGCCCGGCAGCATCGACGGTGCCATCAACGGCAGCAGCGACAGGCCTCGCCAGATCGCCTTGCCTGGAATCAACGTGCGTTGCAGCGCGTAGGCAAACAGGTAGGCCAGCGGTACGACAATGGCCGCCACGCTGAGGGAGACTTTCAGGCTATTGCCCAGCAGCCAGTGGAAGTTCTCGCTGGTGATTAATTCCCGAGCGGCCACAAGGCCACCGCCCTGCCCGGCCTCGCTGCTGAAGCCGCGCCAGAAGATCGCCAGCAGCGGCATCAACACGGCAACACTAAGCAGGCACAGCCAGAGCAGTTTGCCGCCGAGCACAAAAATACGGTCGCCGGTTTCGGCGCGGGAAACTTGCCGCGGCAGGGTCATGACAGCGGCCATCTCAGGCAAACACCTGCAGGCTGCGCGGCGGCAAGGCGACCCAGATGTCTTGAGCGCCCAGGCGCGGCATCGCCTCCGGGGCCAGTTCAGCCAGCAGCGGGTGGCCCGGCAGTTGGTCCAGTTCAAAGCTCATGCGGCAGCGGTTGCCGAGGAAGGTGATCTCGCGGACCTTGGCCGCGAACAGGTTTTCTTCATGCACTGGCGGGTTGACGCTGATGGCTTCCGGTCGGCAGAACAGGCGGCCGGACGTGGCCACACCGGCATCCTCGGCCAGGCGCATGTTCATCCCGCCGACCTGGGCATGGCTGGCACTGTTGCGGCTGAACGGCAGCCAGTTGCCCTGGCCGACAAACTCCGCCACGAACGGCGTGGCCGGGCGGTCGTAAATTTCTTGGGGCGTGGCGTATTGCTCGACCTTACCGTTGTTCATTACGGCAATACGGTCGGCCATCAACATGGCTTCGTCCTGGTTGTGGGTGACCATCAGCGTGGTGATGCCCAAGCGCCGTTGCAGCTGGCGCAGCTCGGTGCACAGGTGCTCACGCACGCGGGCGTCAAGGGCGGACATGGGTTCGTCCAGCAGCAGTAACGAAGGGGCCGGCGCCAAGGCGCGGGCCAGGGCAACGCGCTGCTGTTGGCCGCCGGACAGCTGGCCGGGGTATTTCTTTTCGCTGCCGACCAGACCGACCAGTTCCAGCATCTGCCCAACACACTGGCGCACTTCATCGCGACCACTGCCGGTGAGGCCGTAGCCGATGTTCGCTTCGATGGTCAGGTTGGGAAACAGCGCGTAGGACTGGAACAGAATGCCGTAGTCCCGCGCCTGAGGTGGCAGCAGGGAAACATCGCGATCACCCAGGTAAAGTTCGCCGCTGTCCTGGCGCTCCAGGCCGGCGATGCAACGCAGCAAGGTGGTCTTGCCGCAGCCAGACGGACCCAGCAGACACACCAGCTCGCCGGCGGCGACGTCCAGGGACACGTGGTCCAGCGCGGTAAAGGCGCCGAAGCGTTTCTGGATACCGCGCACTTTCATTGGCGCGCCGGGTTGGGTCAGGACTGTGTTCATGGTGGCACCTCATCGAACTGATGAAGGCCATGCTAGGCGGGCAATGCGTCCCTCTTGTGGCAGAAAGGCAAAAGGGAGTGATAGTGGTATTGGTGGATTTGTGTAGGTGATTTGGTGGGGGGTGCCTGGTTTACCGCAATCGGGGGCAAGCCCCCTCCCACACTTGGAATGTGTTCGCAGATCAAAATGTGGGAGGGGGCTTGCCCCCGATTGGCCCTCAAGGCAGCCACCAAACCTCTAAATTGGCGACATTTCCTGCGCCAACCCTAGAAACGCCGCCGGCAGGCGAGCGCCTTTTCGTTCTTTGAGGCAGTACAGGTACTCCAGAATCTGCGGCGCATTCTCAATGGTCAACACCCGCAACTGCGGATCATGGGGCACTTCCTGTCGAGCAATGATGCTGATACCGATATTGCGCAACACCGCCTCCCGGATTGACTCGCGACTGCCGATCTCCAGCAACGGCCCATAGCTCACCCCAGCACCCTGCAACATTTCCTCGGTAAGCCGTCGGGTGGTGGAACCTGCTTCGCGCATCAATAAGGTGTGTCCGGCCAGGGCAGTCAATGGCACATGATCAAGCTTGGCCAGGGGATGATTGCGGTGCACCGCCAACACCAGCGGATCGGTGCCCAGTACGCGGCGGATCAGGCGCGGGTCTTCCAGCAACTGCGAAGAGGCGGCGACGTCTACGCGGTACTCGTCCAGCGCTTCGAGTACCTGCTGAGAATTGCCGATGTCCACCGACACCTCCACATGGGGCAGGCGTTCGCGAAAGGCTTTGACCAGGTCGAGGATGTAATACGGCGCTGTCGCGGCAATGCGCAAAGCGCCCTGGAGTTGACCACTGTTGCGCAGGAAAAACTCGATGTCCGCTTCCTGCTGCAACAACGCCTTGACCATCGGCAGCAACCGGGCGCCGTCGTCACTGACCGTGAGGCGGCGACCACCGCGGTAGAACAGCTCAACGCCGTACTGGCTTTCCAGGTTTCGGATCTGGGTGGTGACTGTGGGCTGGCTCAGGCCGAGTTTTTTCGCCGCCTGGGTAATGCTGCCCAGGCGGGCGACCATAAAAAACGCCTTCAGCTCAGCACTCAGCACACCGCCCTCTCATCGTTTATTTGCGCAACAGGCGCAGGCCATTGAACACCACCAGCAGGCTCACGCCCATGTCGGCGAAGACCGCCATCCACATGGTGGCCATCCCCAGGAAAGTGACCGCGAGGAAGATCGCCTTGATCACCAGCGCCAGGGCGATGTTCTGCTTGAGGATACTCGACGTTTGCCGCGACAAACGAATGAATGCCGGGATCTTGCGCAAATCATCGTCCATCAGCGCCACGTCGGCAGTCTCGATGGCAGTGTCGGTACCGGCGGCGGCCATTGCAAAACCGATCTCGGCACGGGCCAGGGCCGGGGCGTCGTTGATGCCGTCGCCGACCATGCCCACCCGGTGGCCTTGGCCGTAGAGGGTTTCGATGGCTTGCAGTTTGTCGGTGGGCAACAGGTCGCCTTGAGCCTGGTCGATGCCGACCTGGGCCGCAATCGCCTGGGCGGTGTGGGTGTTGTCGCCGGTGAGCATCAGGGTTTTGATGCCCAACTCGTGCAATTGCTGAATGGCCTCGCGACTGCTGTCCTTGACGGTATCGGCCACGGCGAACAGCGCCAGGGGGCCGGACTTATCGAGCAGCAACACCACGGACTTTCCTTGCTTCTCCAGCGCGAACAGCTTTTCTTCCAGCTCAGGCGAGCACAGGCCGAGGTCTTCCACCAGACGGTGGTTACCCAGGTGGTAAGTCTCACCCTTGATATCGCCGCGCACACCACGACCGGCCAGGGCTTCGAAGTTATCCACAACGTGCACCGGCAGGTTTTTATCCACAGCCGCATTCGCGATGGCCAACGACACCGGGTGGTCAGAACGCCCAGCCAAACTGGCGGCGAGGGCCGGTACGCTGTCCTCGACGTTTGGGAACAACGCCAAGTAATCGGTCTGCACCGGTTTGCCGTGCGTGATGGTGCCGGTCTTGTCCAGCGCCAGGTAGTCGAGCTTGTAACCACCCTCCAGGTACACGCCGCCCTTGATCAGGATGCCTTTGCGCGCCGCCGCCGCCAGGCCGCTGACGATCGTCACCGGAGTGGAAATCACCAACGCGCAGGGGCAGGCAACCACCAGCAGCACCAGGGCGCGGTAGATCCAGTCGAACCAGACACCGGCCATGAACAGCGGCGGAATAATCGCTACACCCAAGGCAAACAGGAAGACGGCCGGGGTGTAGACCTTGGAAAAACTGTCGACGAAGCGCTGGGTCGGAGCCCGTGCGCCTTGTGCTTGCTCGACGGCGTGGATGATCCGCGCCAGTGTGGAGTTATTGGCCGCTGCCGTGACTTTGTATTCCAGGGAGCCGGCTTGGTTAATGGTGCCGGCGAAGACTTTATCGCCCACGGTTTTTTCAATCGGCAGGCTTTCCCCGGTGATCGGCGCCTGGTCGATGGTGGATTGACCTGCGGTGACTTCACCGTCCAGGCCGATGCGCTCGCCGGGTTTAACCCGGACGATGGCGCCCAGTTCGATGCTTTTAACCTCCTGCTCAACCCAGTTACCGTCGGCCTGCTGCACCGTGGCCTGTTCCGGGGTCATCTGCATCAAGCCGCTGATGGCATTGCGCGCACGGTCCAGGGACTCGGCTTCAATCAGCTCGGCGACGGTGAACAGGAACATCACCATGGCGGCTTCCGGCCACTGGCCGATCAGGATCGCGCCCGTCACGGCGATGCTCATTAAGGCGTTGATGTTCAGGTTGAGGTTCTTCAGGGCGATCCAGCCCTTTTTATAGGTGGTGAGGCCGCCGCTGAGGATCGACACCAGCGCCACGAGGGCAATGACCCACGTCGGCGCGGCATTCGTGAAGTGCAGCACTTCGGCGCCCAACGCACCGACGCCGGACAACGCCAACGGCCACCAGTGTTTTTTGGCAGGCGGTTCGGCAGCCGGGGTACCTTCCTCGATCGGGTCGGCCTGCATGCCCAAGGACTTGATGGCATCGATGATCGGCGCGGTACTCGGCAAGTCGTGGGTGACGCCGAGGATGCGGTTGATCAGGTTAAATTCCAGTTGCTGCACACCCGCCAACTTGCCCAGTTTGTTCTGGATCAGCGTTTGCTCGGTGGGGCAGTCCATGGCTTCGATGCGGAAGGTGCTGAGGCGCGAGCCGGCGGTGGGCGCTTCGCTCAATTGCACCAACTCCGGTGCTGGAGTGCCGGAACAGCAGGCACCACCGTGGCCGTGGTTATGCACAGGCGTGAGTTTCTTGGGGCCATGATCATGATCATGATCGTGATCGTGATCGTGTTTATGCGGGGTGTGGATGGAGTCGCTCATTCGGTCGCGTCCGTAAAGGTGCCTGTTGCCAAGTAAAGACCCTGTAGCCACTATAGGGTCAAGCACCCATTTGGAGATTGCTCCCATGAAGATCGGCGAATTGGCCAAACTGACTGACTGTCAGGTGGAAACCATCCGTTATTACGAGAAAGAAGGCCTGCTGCCGCCGCCGGCGCGCACCGACGCCAACTACCGCGTGTACACCCAGGCGCACACCGAGCGGCTGATCTTTATCCGCAACTGCCGCAGCCTCGACATGACCCTCGAAGAAATCCGCAGCCTGCTCAGCCTACGCGACAGTCCACAGGACCAATGCGAAAGCGTGAATGCGTTGGTCGACGAGCATATCCACCATGTGAAAGCGCGGATCGACGGGCTATTGGCGTTGCAGGTGCAGTTGCTGGACTTGCGCCAACGCTGTGGCGGCGGGGATCACTGTGGGATTTTGCAGCAGTTGGAGGTCAGCGGGAGTATGCAGGCCAGCGAGGCTGAGCCCTCACATGTAGGCAGAAGCCACGGCCATTAAACGGGCCAAATGTGAGAGGGGGCTTGCCCCCGATGGCGGTGGGTCAGTTAAGTATTGGGTGACTGACCCACCGCAATCGGGGGCAAGCCCCCTCCCACATTGGACGGCGTCAGACGCTAGATAGCGACATCGGCCTTGATGCTTGGATCAGCGTCATAGCCCACAATCTCAAAATCTTCGAACTTGTAATCGTAGATCGACGCCGGCTTACGCTTGATCACCAACTCCGGCAGCTTCTTCGGTGTACGCGCCAGTTGGGTCCGGATCTGTTCCATATGGTTGCTGTAGGCATGGGTATCGCCAGTGGTGACGATGATCTCGTGAGGGATCAAGTCGCACTGTTGCGCCAACATATGGGTGAGCAACGCCAGGGCCGCGGTGTTGTACGGCAGACCAAGGAATACGTCGGAGCTGCGGATGTACAACTGCATCGACAGATGGCCGTCATGCACGAACGCCTGGTACAGCAGGTGGCACGGTGGCAGGGCTTGTTTGCCGTTGCGCGCGTTTTCCTGTGGGCTCTTGGTTTCGTCCGGCAGGTATTCGACGTTCCAGCCGTGGAACAGAATGCGACGGCTGTTGGGGTTGGTCTTGAGCGTGTGCACCATGTAGTCGATCTGGTTGATCGTGCCGCCGTCTTTGGTCGGCCAGGCAGTCCACTGCTCGCCGTAGACCGGGCCCAGGTCGCCGTCTTCGGTGGCCCATTCGTCCCAAATCTTCACGCCGTTTTCGTTGAGCCACTTGATATTGGTGTTGCCGCTCAACATCCAGATCAGCTCATTGGCGATGCTTTTGAAGTGAAGCTTCTTGGTGGTCAGCAGCGGGAAGCCGTCGGCCAAGTTATGCCGATACTGACGGGCGAACACGGCCTTGGTGCCGGTGCCGGTGCGATCGCCCTTGGTCAGGCCATTGGTCACGACGTCGTTCAGTAGTTCGAGATATTGCTTCATGTAAGTACCCGTATCGTTGAAGCCGGAGCCCGCACGCAGGCCCCGGCATTCGAATTTAAAGCGCGGTGTTCTTCAGCGGCTGCGGGCGATTGTACGCCCACCACAGCAGGCCCAGGCCCACGAGGATCATTGGGATGCTCAACACCTGACCCATGGTCAGCCAGCCCCACGCGAGGTAGCCCAGTTGCGCATCCGGCACACGTACGAATTCGACGATGAAACGGAAGATGCCGTAAAACAGCGCGAACATGCCGGAAACGGCCATGGTCGGGCGCGGTTTGCGCGAGAAGATGTACAGAATGAGGAACAGTGCCACACCTTCCAGTGCGAACTGGTATAGCTGCGACGGATGGCGCGGCAGTTGTGCCGGGTCGCTGAACGGCGGGAATACCATGGCCCACGGCACGTCGGTCGGCTTGCCCCAGAGCTCGGCGTTGATGAAGTTACCGATACGCCCGGCGCCCAGGCCAATCGGCACCAGCGGCGCAACGAAGTCCATCAGTTGGAAGAACGACTTGCCATTGCGGCGGCCGAACCACCAGGCAGCAATCATTACGCCGATAAACCCGCCGTGGAACGCCATGCCGCCCTTCCACACTTCGAAAATCAGTGTCGGATTGGCGATGTAGGCGGACAGATCGTAGAACAGCACATACCCCAGACGCCCGCCGACGATGACCCCCATGGACAGCCAGAAGACCATGTCGGAGAGTTTCTCCTTGGTCCAGGTCGGGTCGAAACGGTTCAGGCGGCGGGAGGCCAGCAGCCAGGCGCCGCCGATGCCGATCAGGTACATCAACCCGTACCAGTGGATTTTCAGCGGACCGATGGCCAGAGCCACCGGGTCGATCTGCGGGTAAGGCAGCATTGCGACTCCTCGTTAAATCATGCGTTATGGCGACCGGACCATGCCCGGACGCGATTAAGTCTGCGTTACAGCAAAAAGTTTAAGCCCACGCAAAACAGCAAGCCGGCGAACAACCGCTTGAGCAACCGCGGCGACAACCGATGCGCCAGGCGTGCGCCAAAGCGGGCAAACACCATACTGGTCAGGGCAATGCCCAGCAGCGCCGGTAAATACACGAACCCTAGACTATGAGCGGGCAACAGCGGGTCATGCCAGCCCAGAATCATGAAACTTAATGCACTGGCCAGGGCAATCGGCAGGCCACAGGCGGACGAGGTGGCCACCGCCTGTTGCATCGGCACGCTGCGCCAGGTCAAAAACGGCACGGTCAGCGAGCCGCCGCCGATGCCGAAAATGGCCGAAGCCCAGCCAATCACCGTACCGGCCAGGGTCAGGCCGACCTTGCCTGGCACCGTTCGACTGGCCTTGGGCTTAACCTCCAGGGCCAGTTGCACGGCGATGATCAGCGCGAACACGCCAATGATCTTCTGCAAATGCGGACCGGAAATCGCCTCGGCGGTCAGCGCACCGAAACCTGCACCGATCAGGATGCCCACGGTCATCCACACAAAGATCGGCCAACGCACCGCGCCACGTCGGTGGTGCTCACGCACGGCATTGACCGAGGTAAAGATGATCGTCGCCAAGGATGTGCCTACGGCCAAGTGAGTCAGCACCTGCGGGTCGAAGCCCTGCAAGGTGAAGCTGAACACCAGCACCGGCACGATAATGATCCCGCCGCCCACGCCAAACAGCCCGGCGAGCACACCCGCACAGGCGCCCAGCAGCAAATACAGCAGAAATTCCATGGGAGCCCCCGAATCAAGTCCGGCATGTTAACGGATGGAAGGCATGCGGCCCAACTGGATACGATGGAACACCGCTGCCGGTGTGGGTAGAGTGGCAAAAAACACAAAAGGGAATCGCCTGATGTGCCTGATTGTTTTCGCCTGGCGGCCGGGCCACGCCCAACCGCTGATCGTCGCGGCCAACCGTGACGAGTTCTATGCCCGCCCCAGTCTGCCGCTGGCCCAGTGGCCGGACGTGCCCGAAATCTATGCCGGTCGCGATCAGGAAGCAGGCGGCACTTGGCTTGGCGTGAATGCCGATGGGCGATTTGCTGCCCTGACCAATATCCGTGATCCCCACCAACCGCCGGCACGAAAGTCACGCGGCGAACTGGTCGCGGGGTTCCTCAGTGGTTCACTGCCCATTGACGACTACTTGGCCGACGTTAACGGCCGATCGATTGAATACGCCGGGTTTAACCTGCTGGTGGGCACGCGGGATGAGTTGTGGCATTACAACGCCAATCACACCGAGCCCACGCAGTTGAAAGCGGGCGTGTACGGGTTATCCAACGCAGGGCTGGATACGCCTTGGCCGAAACTGCTTAAGGCCAAAGCTGCGCTGAGTGAGTTGCTGAACAATCCGCAACCCGAAGCGCTACTGGAGATTCTGAGCGATCCGCAGATCGCGCCCTTTGCTGAGTTGCCGGATACCGGCGTGGGGTTGGCGACTGAAAGCCTGTTATCGAGCGTATTTATCGCCAGCCCAAGTTATGGAACACGGGCGAGTACGGCGCTGATTGTAAATGCCGATGGCACGCGGCGGATGGTGGAGCGTAGCTTTGGGCCCCATGGTGGCCGACTCGGGGAAGTCGAACTCACGCTCTAGACACACCACAAAACCAATGTGGGAGGGGGCTTGCTCCCGATGGCAGTGTGTCAGTCAGAATATCTGGTACTGACACACCGCCATCGGGAGCAAGCCCCCTCCCACATTTTTGATCGCCGCCAGGCGTTAGAGGGTCTTGGCAGAGGCCGGATTGATCATCCGTGTCAGCCCAAGGTTCTTCAGCGCCAATTGCAGCGAGCTGTGGATAACTTGCGGGTTGTCGATGGTCATCAACTCAGCCAGCAGATCCTTGGCCATACTCAGCTCGACTTGGCGCAACATCCATTTCACCTTCGGCAAGTTGGTGGCGTTCATCGACAGGCTGTCAAAGCCCATCGCCATCAACAGCACCGCCGCCGCCGGATCACCAGCCATTTCACCGCAGATGCTCACCGGCTTGCCTTCGGCATGGGCGTCGCGCACTACGTGTTGCAGCGCTTGCAGCACCGCCGGGTGCAGATAGTCGTAGAGATCGGCTACCCGTGGGTTGTTGCGGTCCACGGCCAGCAGGTATTGGGTCAGGTCGTTGGAGCCGACCGACAGGAAGTCCACCTGCCGCGCCAGTTCTTTGGCCTGGTACACCGCCGCTGGAATTTCGATCATGACGCCAATCGGCGGCATCGGTACGTCAGCGCCTTCATCGCGCACCTCGCCCCAGGCGCGGTGGATCAAATGCAGCGCCTCCTCCAGCTCATGAGTGCCGGAGATCATCGGCAACAGGATGCGCAGGTTGTTCAGCCCTTCGCTGGCCTTAAGCATGGCGCGAGTCTGTACGAGGAAAATTTCCGGGTGGTCGAGCGTGACGCGAATCCCGCGCCAGCCGAGGAAGGGGTTGTCTTCCTTGATCGGGAAATACGACAGTGACTTGTCGCCGCCAATGTCCAGGCTGCGCATGGTCACCGGCAACGGATGGAAGGCTTGCAGTTGCTCGCGATAAATCGCCAGCTGCTCCTTCTCACTCGGGAAACGCTGGTTGATCATGAACGGCACTTCGGTGCGGTACAGCCCCACGCCCTCGGCACCGCGCTGCTGCGCCCGGGCCACGTCGGCCAGCAGTCCGGTATTCACCAACAGCGGTACGCGGTGACCATCGGTGGTCACGCACGGCAACTCGCGCAATGAATCCAGGCCCAGCGCCAGTTGTTTCTCCTCTTCCACCACTTCGGCGTATTGCTTGCGCAGCACGTCGCTGGGGTTGGTGAAGACTTCACCACGATGGCCATCGACGATCATGTCGATGCCATCGACCTTGGAGTACGGCAGGTCCACTAGGCCCATCACCGTCGGAATGCCCATGGCGCGGGCCAGGATCGCGACGTGGGAGTTACCCGAACCGAGAACCGAGACCAAGCCCACCAGTTTGCCTTCCGGCACTTCGCCGAGCATGGTAGCGGTCAGTTCTTCACTGATCAGGATGGTGTTGTCGGGGTAGACCAGGTTGGTAGTGCGGTCTTCCTGCAGGTAAGCCAGCAGACGGCGACCCAGGTCGCGCACATCCGAGGCACGCTCGCGCAGGTAGGCGTCGTCCATCAATTCGAAACGGTTGACGTGATCAGTGACCACTTGGCGCAGTGCGCCCTGGGCCCATTGGCCGGTCTTGATCACGGTTTTGACTTCGTTCCCGAGGGACGCGTCGTCGAGCATCATCTGGTAAACGTCGAACAGCGCACGTTCTTCAGGGCGCAGCTGGGTGGCCAGCTTGGTCGACAGGTTGCGCATGTCGGCGCGCACGCCTTCCAGGGCGGTCTTGAACAGTTTGATTTCGGCGTCGATGTCGTTGACGGTCTTGTCCGGCACCACATCCAGGTCGGCCGGTGGCAGCATGACCACCGCCGTACCGACGGCAGCACCCGGCGAACCCGGTACGCCGACGAACTTGGCTTCCTGGATGCCCTTGCCCTGACGGCCCAGGCCGCGAATCGAACCCGTGGCCTCGGCGTGGGCAATAACCCCGGCGAGCTGCGCGCTCATGGTCACGAGGAAGGCTTCTTCACCTTCGTCGAACTGGCGACGTTCTTTTTGCTGGATGACCAACACGCCGACAACGCGGCGGTGGTGAATGATCGGTGCGCCGAGGAATGACGCGTAGCGCTCTTCGCCGGTTTCGGCAAAGTAGCGATAACGCGGGTGATCGGCCGCGTTTTCAAGGTTGAGGGGTTCTTCACGCGTCCCCACCAGGCCCACCAGACCTTCATTGGGCGCCATGCTGACTTTGCCGATGGAGCGCTTGTTCAAGCCCTCCGTGGCCATCAGCACAAAACGATTGGTCTCTGGGTCCAGCAGGTAAACCGAGCAGACCTGGCTGCCCATGGCTTCCTTGACGCGCAACACAATAATCCCCAACGCCGCCTTGAGATCCTTGGCGGAGTTAACTTCCTGGACGATCTTGCGCAGCGTATTGAGCATGGCTCGGGGTCGAACTCCGTCGTCAGTCGCGCGCTAAAAGGCGCGGGGCAAGCTCTTTGAGAGCGCGACGATAAACCTCGCGCTTGAATGTCACCACCTGGCCCAACGGGTACCAATAGCTGACCCAACGCCAGCCATCGAACTCCGGTTTACCGGTCAAATCCATCCGCACCCGCTGCTCGTTGGAGATCAGGCGCAGGAGAAACCATTTCTGCTTCTGGCCGATGCACAGCGGTTGGCTGTGGGTACGCACCAGGCGTTGCGGCAAACGATAGCGCAACCAGCCACGGGTACAGGCCAGAATCTGCACATCTTCGCGCTCAAGGCCGACTTCTTCGTTCAACTCACGGTACAAGGCGTCTTCAGGGGTTTCGTCGGGGTTGATTCCGCCTTGAGGAAACTGCCAGGCATCTTGGTTGATTCGGCGAGCCCATAGCACCTGTCCGGCATCATTCGTAAGAATAATCCCGACATTAGGACGGAAACCATCGGGGTCGATCACGGCAACAACCTCGCAAACGCATGTCGCCGCATTGTTCCACAAAGGTTGCGCAAGCGGCAACGAGGCTTCTTAGCTTATGTGCACTCTTGTGAAAAGACCGTATTCTGGACGCCTTTTTACAGACTTTTCAGCGAGTAACTGCAATGCGCCTGGCTTTATTCGACTTGGACAACACCCTTATCGGCGGTGACAGCGACCACGCGTGGGGCGATTACCTGTGCGAACGCGGGATTCTCGACCCGGTAGCCTACAAGGCCCGCAACGACGAGTTCTATCAGGACTACCTGGCCGGCAAGCTGGACAACGCCGCCTACCTGAATTTCTGCCTGGAAATCCTCGGCCGCACCGAAATGGCCCAACTGGATGAGTGGCACAACGACTATATGCGCGACTGCATCGAGCCGATCATGCTGCCACTGGCCGTCGAACTGCTGGCCAAGCACCGCGCCGCTGGCGACAAGCTGGTGATCATCACCGCCACCAACCGTTTCGTCACCGCGCCAATTGCCGCACGCCTGGGCGTTGAAACCCTCATCGCCACCGAGTGCGAGATGGAAGATGGCCGATACACTGGGCGCAGCACTGACGTGCCGTGCTTCCGAGAAGGCAAGGTGACGCGCTTGAATCGTTGGTTGGAAGAAACGGGGTATAGCCTGGAAGACAGCTACTTCTATAGCGACTCGATGAATGACCTGCCGCTATTGGAGCAAGTGACGCATCCGGTGGCGGTGGATCCGGATCCGAATCTGCGCGCTGAAGCCGAGAAACGTGGTTGGCCGGTGATTACGCTGCGTAGCGAGTAACCGTGGTGAGCGGGCTTGCCCCGAGCTGGGCTGCGAAGCAGCCCCAAAACCTGCCAACCGGTCTTATCAGGAAAAATGCGGGCCTTTGTCAGGGCCGCTTCGCAGCTCAGCGCGGGGCAAGCTCGCTCACCACAGAAGCCCTCACCGCGTTAAACCGGCTTGGCGCCCATGAGCCCGGCAATCGCCACAAACCCCACCAGGCTCACCACCGCCAGCACCAGAGTGAAATTCAGGCTGCCGCCCTCGCCTTTCCGCAAGCGATTGAGCCGTGCCACCAGCCAGAACCACGCCAGCGCCGCCACGGTGTAGAGAATGCTGGAGCCCAGAATCCAAGTCTGCCCCAATGGCCAGCCGACCAGGTGCACCAGCCACCAGCCGGTGAACGGCATGCTCACCATACAAATACCCATCAGCAACCACACAAACGCCCACGGACGCTGCACGGTGACGGCTGGGCCGGCGCTGCGTTTACGCCAGGCCAGTAGCGCCAAGCCAAGGCCGCTGAGCAACAACACCACGGTGGCCGCGATGTGGACAACTTTCAGGGTGATCAGGGTTTCCATGTTTCGTATTCCTTAGAGGCTGCCCCCAATCAGCGTAGTCGCTCAACCGAGGAACAGTTTGTAGGCCGGGTTATCACTTTCATCCCAATACGGGTAGCCAATCGCCTCCAGCGCTGCCGGTACCAGGTGACGCTCGTTCGCCGGCACTTGCAGGCCGGCGACCACACGACCATCAGCCGCGCCGTGGTTGCGATAGTGGAACATCGAGATATTCCAGCGCCCGCCCAACTTGTTAAGAAAGTTGAACAGCGCCCCCGGACGCTCCGGGAACTCAAAGCGAAACACCACTTCATTGCTGACGTGCGCGGCATGCCCACCGACCATATGGCGGATGTGCAGCTTGGCCAGTTCGTTCTCTGTCAGGTCGAGCACCGGGAAACCCTGCTCGGTGAGACTGGCGATCAGCGCGCTGCGCGGGTCGGTTTCCGGGTGGGTCTGCACGCCGACAAAGATGTGCGCCTCGCTGCCGGAGTGGTAACGGTAGTTAAATTCGGTGATCTGGCGCTTGCCCACGGCCTCGCAGAACGCCTTGAAGCTGCCCGGTTTCTCAGGGATGGTCACGGCGATGATGGCTTCACGGCCTTCACCCAACTCAGCGCGCTCAGCCACGTGGCGCAGGCGGTCGAAGTTAACGTTGGCCCCGGAGTCGATGGCGACGAACGTCTTGCCGCTGACACCACGGGTCTCAACGTACTTCTTGATCCCGGCCACACCCAACGCGCCTGCTGGCTCGGTGATGGAGCGGGTATCGTCGTAGATGTCCTTGATCGCCGCACAGATTTCATCGGTGCTCACGGTGATCACTTCGTCGACATAGTCTTTGCAGATTTCAAAGGTGTGCTGGCCGATCTGCGCCACCGCCACGCCGTCGGCAAAGATCCCAACCGTCGGCAAGACCACGCGCTCACCCGCGGCCATGGCAGCTTGCAGGCAGTTGGAGTCGTCCGGCTCGACGCCGATGACCTTGATTTCCGGGCGCAGGTATTTCACGTACGCCGCGATGCCCGCGATCAAACCACCGCCACCCACGGGTACGAAGATCGCATCCAGCGGCCCTGGATGCTGGCGCAGAATCTCCATCGCCACGGTGCCCTGCCCGGCAATGGTGTGCGGATCATCGTAGGGGTGAATGTAGACGTAGCCTTTTTCGTCGACCAGTTTCAGCGAGTAGGCCAGCGCCTCTGGGAAAGAGTCGCCATGCAGCACCACTTTACCGCCGCGAGAGCGCACGCCTTCGACCTTGATCTCAGGGGTGGTCTTGGGCATCACAATAGTGGCCTTGACCCCCAGCACCTTGGCCGCCAGGGCCAGGCCCTGCGCATGGTTGCCCGCCGACGCCGTGACTACGCCGCGTGCGCGCTCTTCAGCCGTCAACTGAGTCAGCTTGTTGTACGCGCCGCGAATCTTGAACGAGAACACCGGCTGCAAGTCTTCGCGCTTGAGCCAGACCTTGTTGCCCAGCCGCTCGGAGAGCTGGCGGGCGGTCTGCAGCGGGGTTTCTACGGCAACGTCGTAAACGCGCGAGGTGAGGATCTTTTTGACGTACTGTTCAAGCATCGGCGGGAATCACTGGGCGAGTTGGGCAGGGCCGAGGAGTCTAACCCGGCTTTTGGCCGTACGACCACACGAATCCCGAGGTTTTGTTGGGTTATACTCGCGCCCCTCTTTACTCCCCGCCCGTTCCGGAGCCCGCATGACCCAGGATCAACTCAAACAGGCAGTGGCACAGGCCGCTGTCGATTTAATCCTTCCTAAACTCGACGACAAAAGCATCGTCGGTGTCGGCACCGGCTCCACTGCCAACTGCTTTATCGATGCGCTGGCCCAGCACAAGGGCGCGTTCGATGGCGCCGTGGCCAGCTCCGAAGCCACTGCCGCACGCCTGAAAGGCCATGGCATTCCGGTGTACGAGCTCAACACCGTGAGCGACCTGGAGTTCTATGTCGACGGCGCCGATGAGAGCGACGCGCACCTGAACCTGATCAAGGGCGGCGGCGCAGCCCTGACTCGCGAGAAGATCGTCGCGGCCGTGGCCAAGACCTTCATCTGCATCGCCGACGCCAGCAAGCTGGTACCGGTGCTCGGCGCATTCCCGCTGCCGGTGGAAGTCATCCCGATGGCCCGCAGCCACGTGGCCCGCGAGCTGGTGAAGCTGGGCGGCGATCCGGTGTACCGCGAAGGCGTGCTGACCGACAACGGCAACATCATCCTCGACGTATTCAATATGCAGATCACCAATCCGGTGGAGCTTGAAACGCAGATCAATGCCATCGTCGGCGTGGTCACCAACGGCCTGTTCGCTGCGCGTCCGGCGGATGTGCTGCTCTTGGGCACTTCAGAAGGCGTGAAAACCCTCAAGGCCTGAGGACACCACCAATCCAATGTGGGAGGGGGCCTGCCCCCGAATGGCGGTATGTCAGGGACTGGGTTTCTTGAACACGTAGAACAGGTTCGGCTCGCTGACCAGGTACAACGTACCTTCGTCGTCCATGGCGATCCCTTCGGCCTGAGGCACACGTTTTTTCAGGCCATGGCGCCCATTGAGTAGAGAAAGACTGCTCAATGGGCGACCGTCGATATCCAGTTCCAACACCAAAAATGACTCATCCGACAGCGCCAGCAGATGGCCGCTGCGCTCGTCGTATTGCAGGCTCGACAGATCGCGTACAAACAGCCCGGCGTCACGCTTGGGGTTATTGATCACGTGCACCGAGTAGGTTTTTTCCGGCTTGAAATGAGGAAACCCGTGGACCTCATAGATCAACATCGGATCGCGCTCCTTGGCCACGAACAGGCGCTTGCCCACTGAGTCATAGGCCAACCCCTCAAAGCCCTTGTTGCCACCTACATGCAGGCCCAGGGTCATTTGCTCTGCATCCGCGGCGTCGAGGAACTGGGTGTCGTCGTCCACATGCACCTTGATCAGGCGCTGTTGGCGTTCATCGGTGATGACGTAGATGTTGTCGCTGATGAACTCCACGGCCTCGGCATCACCAAATCCCACCAAGGGAATGCGCCGCAGGATCTTGCCGTCCAGCGACAACTCGATCAGTTCGGCGTTTTGATTGGTCACGGTAAACAGGCTTTTGCGCACAGGGTCATAGGTGAGTGCCGAGACATCGTCATCGAGCCCCTCGATGACTTGGGCCTCCAGCGTTACCCGGTAATCGGCGAGGCCAATGGAACGCTCATCGGCGGGATGACGCCATGCCTGCCAATTGAACCAAGCGCGCTCGAACAAGCGAAAGTGCTGCCCAGCGACCCCGGCGCAGATCAAGGCGATCAGCACGAACAGAAAAAGAATGGGCTTGGGGCGGGCAAGTCGGCGCATTGGGCGGGCTCAAAATCAAAAGTGGCGAATGAATATCACGCCTGTCTGAATTTAAACTTAAACGCGCCCGGATGTCTGGCGAATGCCGCTGATAGAGAAATATCCGACGTAACTGGTCGATTATTTCTGCTTTTCGAAACGATAGAACAGATTCGGCTCACTCACTATGTACAGAGTGCCTTCCTCATCCATGGTCACCCCTTCCGCACGAGGAATGGTTTTGTTGAGACCATTGAAGCCGCCCAGCAAGGTCATGAAGCTGACTTGTTCGCCCTTCTCGTCCAGCTCCAGCAACAGGTGAGAGTCGGCCGAAAGCGCAAGGAGGTGGCCGGTGCGCGGATCGACAGCCAGGGCCGAGAGGTTGCGCATGTCCAGTTCTTTGCTGGCGAGTTTTTGTTTATCGCCGTTCAGGATCTGGCTGCCGTCGCTTTTCCAGGTAAACAATGCCGGCGGGCGCTCCTCGCCCAACACCAGCTGCTGGTTGCGCTTGTCCCAGGTGATCGCCTCAAAAGCTTTGTTCTGGTCTTTGGACGGGCCCAGGTCGTAGGCCTGGAAATCAGCCTTGTTCAACTGTTGGGTCATCGCGTCGACCTTGACGATGGTCAGGCTGTGCTGGCGCTCGTCGACCACTGCCATCAGCCCGTTTTCCAGGACCGTCACGCCTTCCGGATTTTCCCAGCCATTGAGCGGCATCTTGCGGAGCACATCGCCTTGCAGGCTCAACTCAACGAGGAACGGGTTTTTGCCCATGACGGAAAACAGCGTTTTGGTCTGCGGGTTGTAGGCGACGTCCGAGGCTTCGTCCTTCTCCATTCCCGGTAACACCTTGGCGTCGATGACCGCGTGGTAGTCCGGCAGCCATACGCTTTCACTGCGCTCGGTGGGCGTCTCGAAGCGCTCCAGCACCCACAGCACGCCGCGGTCATCCCAATGCATGGCCCAGGCAACGCCATAAAAGATGGCCCCCGCCAGAAACAGCCAGGAATACCAGCGCAGGGCAAAACGGGAACGCGGCTTGGGTGTGGCGGAGGGCAGGGACACGGCCATGGGGCGCTTTTTCCGGAAAGTCAGCGTTAGGTGATAGCACAGGATCGACGGGCCCGCGCTCTGGAGGCTGGGGATTATCCGGATGGCGTGTGAAAAAAATGCAAAAACCCGGGGCTTTACCGGCCGACACAACTCCAATGTGGGAGGGGGCTTGCCCCCGATAGCAGCGCGTCAGTCAACATCCACTTAACTGATACACCGCCATCGGAGGCAAGCCCCCTCCCACAGGTTTGACCGCGTTGGCCAGGTGCTTATCGAACGCTGCTGTCGAAGCGATTCACGCCCGCCAATTCCAACACCAACTCATCACCCACATTCAGCGGACCCACGCCAGCCGGGGTGCCGGTGAGAATCACATCACCAGCCTGCAGCGAGAAGCAGCCGGCCATGTGCTGGATCATCGGGATGATCGGGTTGAGCATCTGCGAGCTGTTGCCGTCCTGGCGCACTTCGCCGTTGATGGTCAGGCGAATGCCGATATCGGTCACGTCCGGGAAAGTGCTGCCCACCACGAACGGTGCGATCACTGCCGCGCCGTCGAAGGATTTGGCAATTTCCCACGGCAGGCCCTTGGCTTTCAGCTCGGCCTGTTTGTCACGCAGTGTCAGGTCCAGGGCCGGGGCGAAGCCGGAGATGGCGTCCAGCACTTCTTCACGGCTTGGCTTGTTCGACAACGGTTTGCCGATCAATACCGCGATTTCCGCTTCGTAGTGCACCGAGCCACGGTCGGCAGGGATGGCAAAACCGCCTTCCAGCGCCACGACACAGCTGCCGGGCTTGATGAACAGCAACGGTTCGGTCGGCACTGGATTATCCAGTTCCTTGGCATGTTCGGCGTAGTTACGGCCAATGCACACCACTTTACCCACCGGGAAGTGGATGTTGGTGCCGTCGACATACTTGTGCTGGTAGCTCATGGAACGACTCCTTCGGGGGGCGGTTAAACAGCGAAGATCTTGCCAGGGTTCATGATCCCGTTCGGGTCGAACACTGCTTTGACGGCCTTCATGTATTCAATTTCGACCGGCGAACGGCTGTACGTCAGGTAATCGCGCTTGGTCATGCCCACGCCGTGTTCGGCGGAGATAGAGCCGTTGTATTTCTCAACGGTCTCGAACACCCATTTGTTCACGGTGGCGCATTTGGCGAAGAACTCGTCCTTGCTCAGGCTTTCCGGCTTGAGAATGTTCAAGTGCAGGTTGCCGTCACCGATGTGGCCAAACCAGACGATTTCGAAGTCCGGATAGTGTTCGCCGACGATCGCGTCGATTTCTTTCAAGAACGCTGGCACTTTGGAGACAGTGACTGAGATATCGTTCTTGTACGGCGTCCAGTGGGAAATGGTCTCGGAGATGTACTCGCGCAGTTTCCACAGGTTGTGCAGTTGGGTTTCGCTCTGGCTCATCACGCCGTCCAGCACCCAGCCCTGTTCGACACAGTGTTCGAAGGTTTCCAGCGCGTGGTTGGCGACTTCTTCGGTAGTGGCTTCGAATTCCAGCAGTGCGTAGAACGGGCACTCGGTTTCAAACGGTGCCGGCACATCGCCACGACCCAGCACTTTGGCCAGGGCTTTGTCGGAGAAGAACTCGAACGCGGTCAGGTCCAGCTTGCTCTGGAACGCGTGCAGCACCGGCATGATCGAGTCGAAGTCGGTGGTGCCGAGCACCATGGCGGTCAGGTTCTTCGGCGCACGGTCCAGGCGCATGGTGGCCTCGACCACAAAACCCAGGGTGCCTTCAGCGCCGATGAACAGCTGGCGCATGTCGTAGCCGGTGGCGTTCTTGATTAAGTCGCGGTTCAGTTCCAGCACATCGCCTTTGCCGGTGACGACTTTCATGCCGGCGACCCAGTTACGGGTCATGCCGTAGCGAATAACCTTGATCCCGCCGGCATTGGTGCCGATATTGCCGCCAATCTGGCTGGAACCGGACGAGGCGAAGTCCACCGGGTAGTACAGGCCTTTTTCTTCGGCGACGTTCTGCAACTGCTTTGTGACCACGCCCGGCTGGCACACGGCGGTGCGGTCGGTGAGGTTCACGTCCAGAATCTGGTTCATATAGTCGAAGGACACGACCACTTCGCCATTGGCCGCAACAGCAGCTGCAGACAGGCCAGTGCGACCGCCAGACGGCACCAGTGCCACCTTGTGCTCATTGGCCCAACGGACAATGGCCTGTACCTGCTCGATGGTCTTGGGGAACACGATGGCGGTGGGCGCGGGTGCGAAGTGCTTGGTCCAATCCTTGCCGTAAGTCTCCAGGGAGTCGGCGTCGGTCAGCACTTTGCCGGGCTCAACCAGGGTCTTTAGCTCATCAATCAGGGCAGGATGGGTCATCGACAGAACTCTCGAACAATTCATGGTCATCCTGAGAACGCTTCACGTCGCAGGAATAGGTGTTTAGCGGGGCGCGTATGCTAGCATACCGCCCCCGCAGGACAGAGCCCAAGGGCGTTTCTGCGGTGACGGCTTTCCTGCCGTCCGGGTCAGCTTGCGCTGCTCGATTCCCTGCCATTTTTCTCCGGGATACAGGTTTACGCAGATGAGCAAGACTTCTCTCGATAAGAGCAAGATCAAGTTCCTTCTTCTGGAAGGCGTCCACCCATCGGCTGTCGACGTTCTGAAAGCCGCCGGGTACACCAGCATTGAGTACATCACCAGTTCTCTGCCGGAAGCCCAGCTCAAGGAAAAGATCGCCGACGCGCACTTCATCGGCATTCGCTCCCGCACTCAGCTGACCGAAGAAATCTTCGATCACGCCAAGAAACTCGTGGCTGTCGGCTGTTTCTGCATCGGCACCAACCAGGTCGACCTCAACGCTGCGCGCGAACGCGGCATCGCGGTGTTCAACGCACCGTACTCCAACACCCGTTCCGTTGCGGAGCTGGTGCTGGCCGAGGCCATCCTGCTGCTGCGCGGCATCCCGGAGAAGAACGCTTCCTGCCACCGTGGCGGCTGGATCAAAAGCGCGGCCAACTCCTTCGAAATCCGCGGCAAGAAGCTGGGCATCGTCGGTTATGGCTCGATCGGCACTCAGCTGTCGGTACTGGCTGAAGGCCTGGGCATGCAGGTGTTCTTCTACGACACCCTGACCAAGCTGCCATTGGGCAACGCTACCCAGGTGTCGAGCCTGACCGAGCTGCTGGGCATGTCCGATATCGTGACCCTGCACGTTCCGGAAACCGCTGAGACCCAGTGGATGATCGGCGAGAAGGAAATCCGCGCCATCAAGAAAGGCGGCATCCTGATCAACGCCGCGCGCGGCACTGTGGTCGAGCTGGACGCCCTGGCCGACGCGATCAAGGACAAGCACCTGATCGGCGCCGCCATCGACGTGTTCCCGGTGGAGCCTCGCTCCAACGACGATATCTTCGAAAGCCCACTGCGTGGCCTGGACAACGTGATCCTGACTCCGCATATCGGCGGCTCCACCGCTGAAGCGCAGGCCAACATCGGCCTGGAAGTCTCGGAAAAGCTGGTCAAGTACAGCGACAACGGTACGTCGGTATCGTCTGTGAACTTCCCGGAAGTGGCCCTGCCGGCTCACCCTGGCAAGCACCGTCTGCTGCACATCCACCAGAACATCCCTGGCGTGATGATGGAGATCAACAAGGTCTTCGCGGAAAACGGCATCAACATCTCCGGTCAGTTCCTGCAGACCAACGAGAAGGTTGGCTACGTGGTGATCGACGTCGACGCCGAGTACTCGGACCTGGCGCAAGAGAAGCTGCAGCACATCAACGGCACTATCCGTAGCCGCGTGTTGTTCTAACGCTTTAAACGCTGCACAAAAAAATGGGAGACCCGCAGGGGCCTCCCATTTTTTTGTCTGAACACATCTTACTTGACGTTAACCGTGATCACTTTCGACGCTACAGTGGGTTCGAACTGGCGATGCACGTTGTCGCCAGCTACCAGCTGCAGGGTGTGCTTGCCTGGAGTCAGGGTCAGTTCGGTTTCGGTTTGCGCCTTGCCGAAGTGAATCGAAGTTGCAGTGGCCGGAATGGCTTCGTCGGCTTTAAGCGACTGCACGTCCTGGTCTACCAGCAAGTGGTGGTGGCCGGCGTTAGGCACCTGCTTGTCGATCGGCTCCAGGTCCAGGCCCTTGACGCCGAATTTGACAGTGAAGGTTTTGTCGACGGTGGCGCCATCTTTGGGCGAGACGATAAACACCTCCGCGCCCTTGGGTGCTGGGGTACGAGGCACATCAGCGGCATTTGCCAACACCGAGGCGCCCAGCAACAGGCTGGCAATCGTTGCACGGGACAAAAGGGCTTTCATTCGCTTCTCCAGTTTTTCTGTGAAATCTGTAGGGTTATGACAACTTCGCGATAAATTGCTGTCCAAGTCACTCACCACCATAGCAAAGCGATGCTGAACGGCGTCTCGCACATTCGAATTCTTTAGGAGTGACCATGCGCTTTTCGCCTGGCCTGTTACTTTTGCTTCCCCTTCTGAGCCCCTTGGCTCATGCCGAACTGATCGACGACGTCAATGATCGCGGTGAACTGCGCATCGCCCTTGAAGCCAACACCCCGCCCTATAACTTCAAGGAAGGCGAAAAACTCACCGGTTTTGAAGTCGAACTCGGAGAACTGCTGGCTAAAGAAATGGACGTGCGCCCCTCGTTTATCACCACTGATGGCGCCGACCTGCTGCCAGGGGTTGCCACCGGCAAATACGACGTGGCCATCAACCATATCGCTCTGACTGCCGAGCTTAAGGATCAGTTCGATTTCAGCGAGGCTTATAGCGAGAAACCCGAGCTGGCAATCCCGTTCCAGAAAGGCAACCCGGCGTTCAAGACCAGCCTGGACGGGGCGTTGAAGCGGGTGAAGGACGATGGCCGGTTGAAAGCGCTGTCGCAGAAGTGGTTAGAGGGGGATGCCTCTACAGAAGCGCCAACGCCTGTGCCGCCTCCGGCAACTCCAGCTCACTGAACACCTGCACCCCATGGCGTTTGAGCAGCGCCGCCGTGACGCCCTCGCCGCTCACCTTTACGCCGGTGAAGGTGCCGTCATAGGTCAGCAGGTTGCCGCAGGATGGGCTATTGGCCTTTAAGATGGCGACGCGGATGTTGTGGCGCTGCACCAGCGCCAACGCTTGGCGGGCGCCGTCTAGGAAGGCGGCGCTGAAGTCTTCGCCCTCGGCAGTCAGTACTTTGGCCCGACCTTCCCAGACATCGATGCCTTGCCCGCCGGGAATTTCGGCAGAGGGCCTGGGCGTCGGCAAACCGCCCGACACTTCCGGGCAGATCGCAACCACACGGCCTTCGGCCTGCCACGCAGCCAGTTGATCGAACGGCCCGCTGGCTCCGCCGTCATAACGCACCTTGTGCCCGAGCAGGCAGCGGCTGATCAGTATCTTTTGCATGATTAAAACGGCTCGTTGCCCCGCCGCCGAAACCAGCCGGTCAGGGACAGGCGTTCGCGCGTGGCGGGCATAACTTCGTGGGGCACTTCGCCCGACAGGAACACCACCAGGCAACCGCCGGTAGGCACCACATCGTATTCAACACCGTCCTTGAGGTACATGCGCAACTGGCCACCATACTCGGGCAGCCAGGCGTCATTCAGGTAGATCACCGCCGAAACCATGCGCCGGTCATCGTCGCGGAAACGGTCCAGGTGCTTGAGGTAAAACGCCCCTGGTGGGTACATCGCGAAGTGGCTTTCGAAGTCTTCCAGACCGAGAAACAGCCCTCGATTCATCGCCAGGCGCAGGCTGTCCATCAACGCCATGTAGCTGTCGCAGACGGCGGCGTCGCCCTCCTCCAGCCACTGGATATGGTCGCCGCGAATGCCCTCGCGGATCTCCTGGGATGGTCCGCGCCCCACCGCCGCCGGTGCCAATTCACCCTCGGCCGCACGTTTACGGCACTCAGCCGCCAGTTCCAGGGTCAGAGCCTGGGGCAGGAAGCCGTTCTGCTGCGACCAACCTTTCTCGGCCAAGTCGTCGACAATGCGTTGCAGCAGGGGGTGATCAAGGGGTATTTGCATGGCGCGCATAGTATCCATACGCCTTCAAATCCGACAGCGCCGTCGAGCGTCTCAATACACTTTAGTCAGGTGACTGATAGGACTTCTCGACAAATCCTACGCCCGACACGGACAATAGTGGCCGACTGACAGGAGTCCATATGCGTCGTTTGTTTTTTTCCTTGCTGATGTTCTGCGTTTTGCCCGCTTGGGCAGACGGCCATGACCAGTTGTACAAGGTCGCCGGCTGGGCCGAACAACGTGCGCATTTCAATGACGCCCTCAGTGCCGCCCAGCAGCGCTACCGCAATAGCCTGCCGCCGGCGGTGTACCAGGCGCTGGTGGACAACAGCAATAAGCGCTTTGCCGCCCAGGCCATGGACCAGCGCGCCGAGGCGCAATTGCGCAAGAACCTGGCGGATCCGAAGCCTGCCCTGGCGTTCTTCCAATCACCGCTGGGCCGCAAGATTGTCGCCGCAGAGCTGCTGGCCACCCGCCGCGACCAGCTGGCCAAAAACGCCCAAGGCCTGCCGAAAATCGAAGCCGACGCCACCCGCAGCCTGATCATCGGCCACCTGGCCCAGGCCCTGCCCGCCCGCGAGGCCGGTGCGGAAGTCAGCCTGGCGATTGCCGGCGTGGCGGCCGACAGTTTGAGCCAAATGATTCCCGGTTTGCTGGGCGGTGGTCAGGCGCAGGGCATGTTGAATGGTCAACGTGAACGGCTGATGCAGCAGATCGATAAGGATCTGAACAACACCCTGCTGTACGTCTATCGGGATTTGTCCGACCCGGAGCTGGAAGAGTTCGCCACGTTTGCAGAGTCGCCGGAAGGTAAGGCGTATTACCAGGCGGCGCTGGCAGCGATTCGCGCGGGGCTGGCGGTCGGCCAAAGCACTTCAAGCCTGACGCAGTAGAAAATGTGGGAGGGGGCTTGCCCCCCGATGGCAGTGGGTCAGCTACAGATAAGCTGACTGATGCACCGCTATCGGGAGCAAGCCCTCTCCCACATTTGGATTGTGTTATTTCAAATGGTCTGTCAAATACCGGAAGTACTCTTCACGAATCTCGGGAATCTCATTCGCCAGGTGATGCCTTCCCCGCTTCAGCATCAGCACCTCAGGCTGGTCGAACTTACCCCGAAGCACCTGCAAATTGTGCTGCCAGTCCACCGTCATGTCTTCCTCACCCTGCACAATCACCGGCCTCCGGGGGCTGCGCGGTGCGGCTTCGATGCGCTTGATCCAGCGCGCCAACGCCCCCACCCAGGCGGTGGGCAGTTGGCGCGGCTGAAGCGGATCGGCCTCCAGGAACGGCTTGAAGGCGGGGTCGTTAGTGTTCTCGCTGAAACGCCGGGCGATACCTTTGACGAACGGACGCAGCAGGTAATAACTGACCTGCGACCACCCCCACGCACGCGGCCGCACTAATGGTGACAGCAGGAAGGTCTTGCCTTGGGCCGGGCTGTCGGCCCCCTGGTTGAGCAAATGGTCCACCACCACCGCGCCGCCCGTGCTCTGCCCAAACAGATGCCAGGGCTGCGGCAATTTCAGCGCCTGGGCTTGGGCGAACAGCGCCTGCACCACCTCCTGGTACACCGCAAAATCATCGATGCTGGCCCGCGCGCCGCTGGACAGGCCGTGGCCCGGCAGGTCGCAGGCGATCACCACAAAACCCTGGTCCAGCGCCCAGTCCACCACGTGGCGGTACAGGCCCATGTGGTCGTAGAAGCCGTGAAACATAAACATCGTCGCCACCGGTTGTGGGGGCGACCACACCTGCCCCACCACCTCGAACCCGCGCACCTCAAAGCGCCCCAGGCGGCTCACAGCCGGCACTTTGCGCGCGGCCAGGTCCAATCCATAAAAGCGCTGGTACACCCGCGCTTCGGCGCTGAGCGGTTGCGCATCCACCAGGGGTCGCAAGCTGTCGCGCAGATGATCGGGGTCAAAGGTAACGGGCATAAGGGGTTCCAGACTTAACGCACAGGGCAGATGAATATCGAGCTGCGATATTCATCTGTCAGGACAAGCATGGCAAGCTACGCGACCTTCGAGGATAGATCCGGATGCGACAACCCTACCGTACCACCCTGTTCGCCAGCCTGATCCTGATCATCTGCGCTGTCGCGCTGTGGGCCGCGTATGACTGGTTCCAGGGCCGCTACCTGCGCGCCTTCAGCGAACACACAGCGGTGTTTTCCGGCGATGCACTGCGCCTGCCCGCCGAGCTGAGCGGGCCTGGCCCGATCCGCCTGGTGCACTTCTGGGACCCGGCCTGCCCGTGCAACGTCGGTAACCAGCAACACTTGGGCGAGTTGATCGAGCAATACGCGCCACAAGGCGTCGAGTTCTACGCCCTGCAAAAACCTGACAGCCACGGCCGTTTGCCAGACAACCTGCGCAGCATGAAGATCCTCACCGCCCTGCCCGGCGCCGACCAAGTACCGGCCAGCCCGGCCGTGGGCATCTGGGATCGCACGGGCAAGCTCGCGTATTTCGGGCCGTACAGCGAAGGCCTGACGTGCAACGCCAGCAACAGTTTTATCGAGCCGATCCTGAAGGCACTCCAAGCGGGGCGCGAAGTGAATGCCACTCACACCTTGGCAGTGGGCTGCTATTGTTCGTGGCCTGAAGATCGTTAGTCACTCCACTCCCGGTAAGGAAAGTTCATGAAGCGCGTCTTGCGGGTTCTCGCGGTTCTGCTGGTGCTGATCGCCCTCGGCGGCGGCTGGTACGTGTACAGCAAGCAGCCCACTCGCCAGGGCTCGGTCACGCTGGCCAACCTGCAAGGCTCGGTCACGGTGCGCTACGACGACCGTGGCGTGCCGCATATTCGCGCCGACAACGAGACAGACCTGTATCGCGCCCTGGGCTATGTGCACGCCCAGGACCGGTTGTTCCAGATGGAGATCATGCGGCGCCTGTCCCGTGGAGAGTTGGCCGAAGTACTCGGCCCCAAGCTGCTGGAGACCGACAAACTTTTTCGCAGCCTGCGCATCCGTGAGCGGGCCTTGAGCTACGTGGAGCAGATGGATCACGAGTCTGCGTCCTGGAAGGCCCTGCAAGCCTATCTGGATGGAATCAATCAGTATCAGGACACCCACGCCAGCCCCATGGAGTTTGACGTGCTGGGCATCCCCAAGCGCCGGTTCACCGCCGAAGACACCATCAGCGTCGCCGGATATATGGCCTACAGCTTTGCCGCCGCGTTTCGCACCGAGCCCTTGTTGACCTACGTTCGCGACCAATTGGGCGGTAACTACCTGAAAGTGTTCGACCTCGACTGGCAACCCAAAGGCGCACTCAACCTGGCTGCCGGCGATTGGCAAACCCTCGGTGCCATCGCGTCCCTGAGCGAACAGGCCTTGGCCGACAACGGCTTGCCGCAGTTCGAAGGCAGCAACGCTTGGGCCATCAGCGGCAGCCGCACCAAGAGCGGCAAGCCGCTACTGGCGGGTGACCCGCATATCCGCTTCTCGGTGCCGTCGGTGTGGTACGAGGCGCACCTGTCGGCGCCGGGCTTTGAGCTGTATGGCTATCACAACGCGCTGGTGCCAGTGGCCTTCCTGGGGCACAACCTGGATTTCGGCTGGAGCCTGACGATGTTCCAGAACGACGACGTCGACCTGATCGCCGAGAAGCTCAACCCGGACAACCCCAACCAGGTCTGGTACCAGGGCCAATGGGTCGACATGACCAGCAGCGAACAACAGATCGCGGTGAAGGGCCAGACGCCAGTCACCTTCACCCTGCGCCAGTCGCCCCACGGGCCGATTATCAATGACGTACTCGGCGAGAGCGCCGGCAAGACGCCCATCGCCATGTGGTGGGCCTTCCTCGACACCCAGAACCCGATCCTCGACGGCTTTTATCAGCTCAACCGCGCCGACACCCTGACCAAGGCCCGTGCGGCGGCGGCCAAAGTGTCGGCGCCGGGGCTGAATATCGTGTGGGCCAACGCCAAGGGCGATATCGGCTGGTGGGCGGCGGCGCAGTTGCCGATTCGTCCGGCCGGCGTCAACCCTGGATTTATCCTCGACGGCAGCACCGCCCAGGCCGACAAGTTGGGCTTCTACCCGTTCAGCGCCAACCCCCAGGAAGAAAACCCCGCGCGTGGCTATGTGGTCTCGGCCAATGCCCAACCGGCATCACCCACCGGCATGGAAATCCCCGGCTATTACAATCTGGCCGACCGTGGCCAGCAGTTGAACGCGCAGTTAAGCGACAAAAGCGTGAAGTGGGATGTGAACAACAGCCAGGCCCTGCAACTGGGTACCACTACCGCCTTCGGCCCGCGGCTGCTGGCGCCGTTGTTGCCGGTGCTGCGTGAGGTGGTCAAAGACCCGGCACAGTTGAAACAGGTGGAACAGCTTGCAAGCTGGAAGGGTGACTACCCACTCGACTCCATCAGTGCCACGCTGTTCAACCAGTTCCTGTTCAACCTCGCCGATGCAGCCTTCCACCCGAAACTGGGTGACGCCATGTTCAAGACCCTGCTCACCACCCGCGTAATCGACGCCGCCCTGCCCCGCCTGGCTGCCGACCCGGACTCACCCTGGTGGGACGGCAAGCGCGCCGACACCGTCAAACTCGCCTGGGACAACAGCCTCACGCACCTGAAAGCCACCTTCGGCGATGACCCGACACAGTGGCAGTGGGGCAAGGCCCATACCCTGACCCACGGCCATCCGCTGGGTTCGCAAAAGCCGCTGGACCTGATTCTCAACGTCGGCCCCTTCCCGGCGCCCGGCACTCACGAAGTGCCGAACAATCAGTCGGCCGCCATCGGCCCAGCGCCCTGGCCGGTGACCTACGGCCCTTCGACCCGCCGTCTGATCGACTTCGCCGATGTGGCCCACGCGCTGACGATCAACCCGGTCGGTCAAAGCGGTGTGCCGTTTGACAAGCACTATGGCGACCAGGCAGAGACCTATATCGAAGGCGGTTACGAGCAAGCGCATTTCAGTGATGAGGAAGTCACGGCGAATACGCGCGGCACCTTGAAGCTACTACCGGCGCGATAGCCCTATGCAAGCCAACGCCTACAGTTGGTCTACGCCGTTGCTGGGGGCGCAAAGTTGAGCCGAAACTGCTGCGGCGTCACCCCCAGGCGGCGATTGAACACACTGCGCATGTGCTGGGCATCGCGAAAACCGCATTGGTACGCCACGGTTTTCAATGGCGCGTGAGTACTTTCAAGCATCACCCGCGCCGCATCCACCCGGGCCCGCTCAACAAATTCCGCAGGCGTAACCTGCGCCTCACGGGCAAACACCCGAGAAAAATTGCGCGCGCTCATATTGGCGGCCCTTGCCAGGTCGGCGATGGTCAGATCCCCGGTCAAATTCGCCAATACATACAGCTGCACCAGCGCTACCGCCGATGTGGTTTCGGCGTGGGGTGTAAGAAACGGGCTGAACTGCGACTGCCCGCCCGAACGCTGGGTGAACACCACCAGGCGCTTGGCCACGCTCAAAGCCACTTCCGGACCGTGGTCCTGGGCCAGCAGGTACAACGACAAATCGATGCCCGCCGTGACCCCGGCCGAGGTGTAGAGGTTGCCGTGCTGGACGTACAGGCGGTCGGCTTCGACCTGGGCCGAGGGGCACAGGCGCGCCAGGTCAGCGGCGTAGTTCCAATGGGTGGTGACGGTTTTTCCGTCCAGCAATCCAGCGCGCGCCAGCATGAAGGCGCCGTTGCAGATCGAGCCAAAACGTCGCGCCCGAGCGCTGGCGCCACGCAGCCAATCATCGAACGACAAGCCGAAATCTTCGAACGGCAACTGCGGGCCACCGGCGACCAGCAGCAGGTCATAGGCCTGCAGGGCTTCGCTGTAATGCCGGTGGGCCTGCAATGCCAAACCATTGGAGGCGGCCATGGTGCCGTGGCCTAGCCCGATGACCTCTATCTGGTAGTGATCCTGGGGCGGCAGAAAGCGGTTGGCTTCGCAGAACACATCCATGGGGCCGGTCACATCCAGCGACTGGACGCCGGGGAAGATCAGGATGGCGACGGTCTTGTGCATGCTCACAGACACCTTTTTCTAGCGGAATAAAATGCAAACCCTGTGGGAGGGGGCTTGCTCCCGATTGCTGAGGGTCAGTCACTGCATCTATTGACTGAGCCACCGCTATCGGGAGCAAGCCCCCTCCCACATTGGGATTTTCGCAGGCTTCGAGAGTGATATCGCCCGCTACACCCTAGTCGATTTCTGCTTGGCACGATGTGTCGGCACATTGGCCGGGATCGCGCCCTCACCGCGATGGCCGCTGCACAGACGAGCGACCAAACTGATTGCTTTCCAGAGGAGAGCAACCATGACCACCACCATCGCCGGTATCAAGATCCCCGACAGCGCCCTGGCCAAGGCCACCACCGAGTACATCCGTGACATCGAATCCGATCTGCTCTACCACCACTCGCGGCGGGTATTTCTATTCGGCGCATTGAGCGGTGAGCGCAAGCAGTTGGCCTATAACCCGGAGTTGCTCTACGTGGGCGCGATGTTCCATGACTTGGGCCTGGTGGAAGGGTATCGCAGCGATAACGAGCGTTTCGAAGTGGACGGCGCCAACGCGGCGGCGGCCTTCCTCAAACCTTACGGGCTCAGCGATGACGATATCGAACAGGTGTGGCTGTCCATCGCCCTGCACACTACGCCAGGTGTGCCGCAGCATCTGCGCCCCACCGTCGCGCTGGTGACTGCCGGGGTGGAGATGGACGTGCTGGGCATGGACTACGCCGCGTTTAGCAGTGAGCAGCGCGAAGCAGTGGTGCATGCGCATCCACGGGGTGAAGGGTTCAAGGAGTGCATCATCTGTGCGTTCGCCGATGGCTTGCGCCATCGCCCGCAGACCACGTTTGGCAACGTGAAGACGGATGTGCTGGTGGATCAGGAGTCGGGGTTCAAACCGATGAACTTTGTCGAGGTGATTCGCAAATCGCCTTGGACCTGAAATGCATCAAATGTGAGAGGGGGCTTGCGCCCGATTGCTGAGTGTCAGTCACTGCGTCTATTGACTGACCCACTGCCATCGGGGGCAAGCCCCCTCCCACATTTGGACCGCGCAGGCCTTTAGACCGGCGCTGGAGCCCGACGCCTGTCCGGCTGCTGCCAACCATCGGCAGCGGCTTCTTCGATGGCTTGCTGGATGGCCTTCTTGCGCATCTCTTCGGCACGACGGCTGAAGAACCACACCAGGAAGGTCACCAACGACACCGCCAACAGAATCAGGCTGGCGACGGCGTTGATCTCAGGTTTAACCCCAAGACGCACCGCCGAGAACACCTCCATCGGCAACGTCGTCGAACCCGGGCCCGAGACGAAGCTGGCAAGTACCAGGTCATCCAGGGACAGCGCAAACGACATCATGCCGCCTGCCGCCAACGATGGCGCGATCATCGGGATGGTGATCAGGAAGAACACCTTCCAAGGCCGCGCGCCGAGGTCCATGGCCGCCTCTTCAATCGACAGGTCCAGCTCACGCAAACGCGCCGACACCACCACCGCCACATACGCCGCACAGAACGTGGTGTGGGCGATCCAGATGGTGACGATGCCACGTTCCTGGGGCCAACCGATCATCTGCGCCATAGCCACGAACAGCAGCAACAGCGACAGACCGGTGATCACTTCCGGCATCACCAACGGCGCGGTCACCAGGCCGCCGAACAACGTGCGGCCCTTGAACTGGCTGATGCGCGTCAGCACAAACGCCGCCAACGTACCCAGCGCAACAGCGGCCACCGCCGTGTAGCAGGCGATTTCCAGGGAACGTGCCACCGAGCCCATCAACTGGGTGTTGTCCAGCAGGCCCACGTACCACTTGATCGACCAACCGCCCCACACCGTTACCAGCTTGGATTCGTTGAACGAGTAGATCACCAGGATCAACATCGGCAGGTAGATGAACAACAACCCCGCCACCAGCATGAAGCTTGAGAAACTGACGCGCTTCATATCTTGCCCTCCATCTCTTTGGCTTGGCTGCGGTTAAACAGAATGATGGGCACGATCAGGATCGCCAGCATCACTACCGCCAGGGCAGACGCCACCGGCCAGTCACGGTTGTTGAAGAACTCTTGCCACAACACTTTACCGATCATCAGGGTTTCCGGGCCGCCCAGCAGTTCCGGAATCACGAACTCGCCCACCACCGGGATAAACACCAGCATGCAGCCGGCGATGATGCCGTTCTTGGACAGCGGCACGGTGATTTTCCAGAAGCTGTTGAAGGTGCTCGAACCCAAGTCGGATGCGGCTTCCAGCAGGCTCTGATCGTGCTTCACCAAGTTGGCGTACAGCGGCAGGATCATGAACGGCAGGTACGAATAGACCACGCCGATGTACACCGCGATGTTGGTGTTGAGGATCTGCAATGGTTCGTTGATCAGCCCCATGGACATCAGGAAACCATTGAGCAAGCCGTTATTGCTGAGGATGCCCATCCACGCATACACGCGGATCAGGATCGCGGTCCAGGTCGGCATCATGATCAGCAGCACCAGCACGGTCTGCATCTCTTTGCGCGCAGTGGCAATGGCATACGCCATCGGATAGCCGATCAGCAGGCACAGCAGCGTGCTGAAGAACGCCATCTTCAGCGAGCCCAGGTACGCAGCGATATACAGCTCATCACCTGCCAACAAGCTGTAGTTGGCCAGGTTCAGCACCACTTGCAGCTTTTGCTCAACGTAAGTGTAGATCTCGGTGTACGGCGGGATTGCCACGTCGGCTTCGGCAAAGCTGATTTTCAGGACGATGAAAAACGGCAGGGCAAAAAACAGGAACAGCCACAGGAACGGAATCCCGATGACCACCTGCTTGCCGCTCGGGACGAGGCGGTTCAAGCGCCGCTTGAGCTTTTTTGTGTTCATGAGCGAAGTACCACGCCGCTGTCGTCTTCCCACCACACGTAAACCTGATCACCCCAGGTCGGCCGCTGACCACGGCGCTCGGCGTTGGCGACGAAGGACTGCACCAGCTTGCCGCTCGGCAGTTCCACGTAGAACACCGAGTGGCCGCCCAGGTAAGCGATGTCGTGCACCTTGCCGCTGGACCAGTTGTGCTCGCAGGTCGGCATTTCGGTGGTGACCAGCAGTTTTTCCGGGCGGATGGCGTAGGTCACCGACTTGTCTTCCACCGAGGTGGCGATGCCGTAGCCCACGTAGATGTCGCGGTCCAAGTCCGGGCACTTGAGCACGGCGTGGCCTTCGGCGTCGTCCACCACTTGGGTGTCGAAAATATTGACGTTGCCGATGAACTCGCACACCAGGCGGCTGGTAGGGGTTTCGTAGATATCGATCGGGCTGCCGATCTGTGCGATCCAGCCCAAGTGCATGATTGCGATGCGCTCGGCCATGGTCATGGCCTCTTCCTGGTCGTGGGTCACCATCACGCAGGTCACGCCGACGCGCTCGATGATCTCCACCAACTCCAGTTGCATCTGCGAACGCAGTTTCTTGTCGAGGGCGCCCATGGGCTCATCGAGCAGCAGCAGTTTCGGGCGCTTGGCCAGGGAGCGGGCCAGGGCCACACGCTGACGCTGGCCGCCGGACAACTGGTGCGGCTTGCGTTTGGCGTACTGGCTCATCTGCACCAGCTTGAGCATTTCGGCTACGCGGGCGTCGACTTCGGCCTTGGGGATCTTGTCCTGTTGCAGGCCGAAGGCGATGTTCTGCGCCACGGTCATGTGCGGGAACAGGGCATAGGACTGGAACATCATGTTAATCGGCCGCTCGTACGGCGGCATGTCGGTGATGTCCACACCGTCGAGGTAGATGCGACCCTCGGTCGGGCGTTCGAAACCTGCGAGCATGCGCAGCAGCGTGGATTTGCCCGAACCCGAACCGCCGAGCAAGGCGAAGATCTCGCCTTTCTTGATTTCCAGGGACACATCGTCCACGGCAATCGTCTCGTCGAACTTCTTCGTGACCCGGTCGATTTTGACCAACACCTTCTTCGGTGTCTGGTCCCCTTCGAGGGCTTTCTTGTAGGCGCCGGAGGCAACTGCCATTTACGAAACTCCCAGAAAAAAAGAGTGCAGAGCGCCCAATACGGACGACCCTTGGATAATTTGAGCCTTACTTGCCCGTCTTGACCTTGGTCCAGCTACGGGTCATTAAACGTTGCACTTTCGGGGGTAGCTCGAAGTTGACGAATGTCCTATCGAGAACCGCCTGCGGTGGGTAAACCGCTTCGTCGGTGCGTATCGATTGCTCCATCAGTTTGTCCGCCCCTGGGTTAGGGTTGGCGTAACCGACGTAATCACTGACCTGGGCGATCACCTCAGGTTGCAGCAAATAGTTGATGTAGGCGTGGGCCTGTTTAACGTTGGTGGCGTCCTTGGGGATCGCCAGCACGTCAAACCACAGGTTGCCGCCTTCTTTTGGAATCGCGTAGGCGATGTTCACGCCCTTGCCTGCCTCAGCCGCACGGGCTTTGGCCTGGAACACATCGCCAGAGAAACCGGCCGCCACACAGATGTTGCCGTTGGCCAGGTCCGAGATGTATTTGGACGAATGGAAGTAGGTCACGTAGGGCCGTACTTTAAGCAGCTTTTCTTCGGCCTTTTTGTAGTCTTCAGGGTTGGTGCTGTTAGGGTCCAGGCCCATGTAGTTGAGCACCGCCGGCAGCATTTCATCTGCCGAGTCCATGAACGACACACCGCAGGTGGCCAGCTTCTTCATGTTTTCCGGCTCGAACAGCACAGCCCAGGAGTCGATCTTGTCGACGCCCAACACTTCCTTCACTTTGTCGACGTTGTAACCGATGCCGTTGGTACCCCAGAGGTACGGCACGGCGTACTGGTTGCCTGGGTCGTTCTTTTCCAGGCGTTTGAGCAAGGCCGGGTCAAGATTTGCGTAATTCGTCAGCAGCGATTTGTCGAGTTTCTGAAACGCCCCAGCCTTGATCTGCTTACCGAGGAAGTGGTTGGACGGCACGACTACGTCGTAGCCGGTACGTCCGGCCAGCAACTTGCCTTCCAGGGTTTCGTTGGAATCAAACACGTCATACACGGGCTTGATGCCGGTGGCCTTTTCGAAGTTGGCCAGGGTGTCGGTACCGATATAGTCCGACCAGTTATAAATATGCACCGTCGATGCGGCCTGCACGCTGACAGCCAGCGTGACACCTGCGCCCACCAGCATGGCTTTGCGAAATAAAGAAATTGGCAAGTGGAGGTCCTCTTAAATAGTTGGGCCTGAAGTTGTTGCCCGGCAACAAAACCGGCGCGCAACTTACCCTCGATAAACCGATCCGGCAAAACTTTCTGTCATTTAATGTGCGGGAGGTGGTTTACCCCCGATGGCGGTGTGTCAGCTTGCGCATGTGTTTCTGATACAACGCCATCGGGGGCAAGCCCCCTTCCACAGGTTTTAAGGCTTACTTGCCCGATTTGATCTTGGTCCAGCTGCGCGTCATTTCACGCTGAGTTGCGGCTGGCAAGTCAGCAATGGCGTAGAGCTTGGCTTGCACATCGGCTGGCGGGTAGATGCCCGGATCGCTGGTGATGTCTTTGTCGACCAGTGCGGTGGCCTTCTCGTTACCGTTCGGGAAACGCACGCTGTTGGTGATCGACGCCATGACTTCCGGCTTGAGCAGGTAGTTCATGAACTTGTAAGCGGCGTCGACGTTTTCGGCATCTTTAGGGATGGCGACCATGTCGAAGAAGCTACCAGCGCCTTCTTTCGGAATGTCGTAGGCAACTTTCACTTTGCCACCGGCTTCAGCCGCGCGGGATTTAGCCTGCTGGATGTCACCCGAGTAACCCACGGCCACGCAGATGTTGCCGTTGGCCAGGTCCGAGATGTACTTGGAGGAGTGGAAGTAGCCGATCGAAGGACGGATCTTCAGGAAGAGCGCTTCGGCTTGCTTGAGGTCCTCTTTCTTCTGGCTGTCGGTCGGCAGGCCCAGGTAATGCAGCGCGATTGGCAGCATTTCGGTCGGCGAATCGAGGAAGCTCACGCCGCAGCTTTTGAGCTTGGCGATGTTCTCAGGCTTGAGCAGGATGTCCCACGAGTCGATCTTGTCCACGCCCAGCGCAGCCTTGACCTTCTCCGGGTTGTAGCCGATGCCGATCGAACCCCACATGTACGGGAAGGCGTGCTTGTTGTCCGGGTCGCTGACCGACACGGCTTTAAGCAGGGACTTGTTCAGGTTGCTGTAGTTGGACAGCTTGGACGTGTCCAGCTCCTGGTAGACACCGGCCTTGATCTGCTTGGCGAGGAAGTTGTTCGACGGCACGACGATGTCGTAACCGGACTTGCCTGCCAGCAACTTGGCTTCCAGGGTTTCGTTGCTGTCAAAAACGTCGTACACCACTTTAATGCCCGACTCTTTTTCAAAGTTGGCGATGGTGTCCGGTGCAATGTAGTCGGACCAGTTGTAGACGTGCAGCACCTTATCGTCTGCCTGGGCCGCGCCCGCCATTGCGCCCATCAGGGACAAGGCGAGGAGGGTCTTGCCAGCGTTCTTCAAACCTAATGCCTTCATTTGGTGATGCTCCAATTTTTCTTTTTTGGGCCACGTTTTTTCATGTTCTGCGGCCCTTCCAGAGGGCAACAAAACAGGGCGACAGTCTGGCAAGTTCAGGGGCGGGCTTTCAACCAAAGCCCCTACATTTATAACTGCCCAGTGCTCTGCGCACTGAGCCTAGCACTTAGCCCTGCAATGCCGCCAAAGTCAGATCCAGGCACTTGCGCGCCTTGGTCACCAACTCGTCGATCTCAGCCTTGCTGATCACCAGTGGCGGGGAAATGATCATGGTGTCGCCCACGGCGCGCATGATCAGGCCATTGTTGAAACAGAAGTTGCGGCAAATCATGCCCACGCCTTTGCCTTCATAACGCTTGCGCGTGGCCTTGTCCTGCACCAGCTCAATGGCGCCCAACAGACCCACTCCGCGAACTTCGCCCACCAACGGGTGATCATTGAGCTCGCGCAGACGACGCTGCAAATAGGGTGCCGTTTCGCTGTTGACCTGCTCGATGATTTTTTCATCACGCATGATGCGGATGTTTTCCAGGGCCACCGCTGCGGCCACCGGGTGACCGGAGTAGGTAAACCCGTGGTTGAAATCACCGCCTTCGTTCAGCACCTCGACCACTTCGTCGCGCACGATCAGGCCGCCCATAGGGATGTAACCCGAGGTCAGGCCCTTGGCGATGGTCATCATGTCTGGCTTGAGGTCGTAGAAATCGCTACCGAACCACTCACCGGTACGGCCAAACCCGCAGATTACTTCGTCGGCCACAAACAAGATGTCGTATTTAGCGAGGATTTCCTTGATGCGCGGCCAGTAAGTGGCGGGCGGGACGATCACGCCACCGGCACCCTGGATCGGCTCGGCAATAAAGGCACCGACGGTGTCCACGCCCAATTCGAGGATCTTCTCTTCCAACTGGTTGGCGGCCCAGATCCCGAACTCTTCGGGGCTCATGTCGCTACCTTCACCGAACCAGTACGGCTGGGCGATGTGGGTGATGCCCGGGATCGGCAAGTCGCCCTGTTCGTGCATATAAGTCATGCCACCCAGGCTCGCGCCGGCCACGGTGGAGCCGTGGTAGCCGTTCTTGCGGCTGATGATGGTTTTCTTGTTCGGCTGGCCTTTGATCGCCCAGTAGTGGCGGACCATGCGCAACATGGTGTCGTTGCCTTCGGAGCCGGAACCGGTGAAGAACACGTGGTTCATGCCGGCGGGTGCGATGTCGGAAATGGCCTTGGCCAGCTCCAGCACCGGCGGGTGAGCGGTCTGGAAGAACAGGTTGTAGTACGGCAGTTCTTTCATTTGCTTGGCGGCGGCGTCAGCCAGTTCATCGCGACCATAACCGATCGCCACGCACCACAGGCCGGCCATGCCGTCGAGGATCTTGTTGCCTTCGCTGTCCCACAGGTAAACGCCGTGGGCTTTGGTGATAATCCGTGGGCCTTTCTCTTTCAATTGCTTGAAGTCGCTGAACGGCGCCAGGTGGTGATCGTTGCTCAAGGCTTGCCATTCACGGGTTTGCGGGTTGTTGCTGGACATACCAATCTCCTAGACTTTTCAGTTAAGGGCGCGCGGGTTACCCCGTGCGCCCGGCGCATCAGACGGCGAAGAGCAGGAATTCCCGCTCCCACGAACTGATCACGCGCTTGAAGTTTTCATGCTCGGCCCGCTTGACCGCGACGTAGCCTGTGATGAATTTCTGACCCAGGTATTTCTCGATGGTCTTGCTGTTTTCCATGCGTTCCAGGGCGTCTTCGATGGTCAACGGCAGACGCAGGTTGCGTCGTTCGTAACCACGACCTACCACCGGTGCGCTCGGGTTATGGCCTTCGACCATGCCGATGTAGCCGCACAGCAAACTGGCGGCAATCGCCAGATAAGGGTTGGCGTCGGCCCCCGGCAGGCGGTTTTCTACGCGGCGGTTCTGCGGGCCGGCATCCGGTACGCGCAGGCCGACGGTGCGGTTTTCTTCGCCCCATTCCACGTTGACCGGCGCCGAGGTGTCGGGCAGGAAACGGCGGAACGAGTTCACGTTGGGAGCAAACAGCGGCAGCAATTCAGGGATGAATTTCTGCAGGCCGCCAATGTGGTTGAGGAAGAGCTGGCTCATGCTCCCGTCTTCATTGGAGAAGACGTTCTTGCCAGTCGCGATGTCGATGATGCTCTGGTGCAGGTGCATCGCGCTGCCGGGCTCGCCGGTCATCGGCTTGGCCATAAAGGTGGCCGCCACGTTGTGCTTGAGCGCTGCTTCACGCATCGTGCGTTTGAACACTAGGATCTGGTCAGCCAGGGACAGCGCATCGCCGTGACGGAAATTGATTTCCATCTGCGCGGTACCGTCTTCGTGGATCAGCGTGTCGAGGTCCAGCTCTTGCAGTTCGCACCAGTCGTAGACGTCTTCGAACAGCGGGTCGAATTCGTTGGCGGCTTCTATAGAGAAGGACTGACGACCGGTCTCCGGGCGCCCGGAACGGCCAATCGGCGGTTGCAGCGGGAAGTCAGGGTCTTCGCAGCGTTTGGTCAGGTAGAACTCCATCTCCGGCGCCACGATGGGCTGCCAGCCTTTGTCGGCGTAGAGCTTGAGGACTTTCTTGAGCACGTTGCGCGGCGACAGCTCGATCGGGTTGCCTTGCTTGTCGTAGGTATCGTGGATCACCTGGGCGGTGGGCTCGATGGCCCAAGGCACCAGGAATACCGCGTTCTGGTCGGGGCGGCAGATCATGTCGATATCGGCCGGGTCGAGCAATTCGTAATAGATGTCGTCTTCGACATAGTCGCCGGTCACGGTCTGGAGCAGAACGCTCTCGGGCAGGCGCATGCCTTTTTCGGCGATGAACTTGTTGGTCGGCGAGATCTTGCCCCGGGTGATGCCGGTGAGGTCGCCAATCATGCATTCGACTTCTGTGATCTTGTGGTCTTTCAACCAATCGGTGAGCTGGTCGAGGTTGTTACTCATAAATGCCTCTGGGCTGGGTTTCCTGGCATCCATTAAAGGCCAGGCGTTGGTTGACGCAGCATCCGCGTCGTTTTGTTCATTCAGGGTAGGAGCTTACCTGCCATTTGCTGCAGCGTTGCATTCCTCACGCCAAAGTCGTGCAGAATCATGATCGGTTCCGTGGACGGGAGCCGGTCAGAGGCAGTTGAGGTGGCAAAGAAGAGGTCGGACTGGCCGTCAAGAATATTGGCCGGTGCAGGGACATTCACGCGGGGCGAACGAACTGCGGACAACGCCTGGCTGGAGCAGGCAGAGACGCCGAGCGGCGGCAGGTGAAACATGAAGCACCCCGGTATTATTGCTGTTATGGGTTTGAATCGAGCTTAGCCTTGTTCATTTTTTTACACAACACCCCCGTAAAAAATACAACACGGCCCGCTCAAGCCTGCGAGTCCCAAGCGAATCAAATGCAAAAAACCGCCCCAAAAAGCCCCAAAAATGCCTTCACGGCGCTTTTTTAGGGCAAAAAAGGCCTCGCTTGACTTCGGCATGCCGTTCGGGTTGACTGAAACCAGAAAAGATCAATGATTGATATTTTTAACAACAAAGGTGTTGCATCATGTCGGTACCCCCGCGTGCCGTTCAGCTTAACGAAGCGAACGCGTTCCTTAAGGATCATCCTGAGGTTCTGTACGTAGACCTTCTAATTGCGGATATGAATGGTGTGGTGCGCGGTAAGCGCATCGAACGCACCAGCCTCCACAAGGTTTACGAGAAGGGCATTAACCTGCCTGCCTCTTTATTTGCCCTGGATATCAACGGCTCGACGGTGGAAAGCACCGGCCTGGGTCTGGACATCGGTGATGCTGACCGAATCTGTTATCCAATCCCCGACACCCTGTGCAATGAACCTTGGCAAAAGCGCCCTACCGCGCAATTGCTGATGACCATGCACGAACTTGAAGGTGAACCTTTCTTCGCCGATCCACGCGAAGTGCTCCGCCAAGTTGTAAGCAAATTTGACGACCTCGGTCTGACCATCTGCGCTGCCTTCGAGCTTGAGTTCTACCTGATCGACCAGGAGAACGTGAACGGCCGCCCGCAACCGCCCCGCTCGCCGATCTCCGGCAAACGCCCGCACTCGACACAGGTCTACCTGATCGACGACCTCGACGAATACGTCGACTGCCTCCAGGACATCCTGGAAGGTGCCAAAGAGCAAGGTATCCCGGCTGACGCCATCGTCAAGGAAAGTGCCCCGGCGCAGTTCGAAGTGAACCTGCACCACGTCGCCGACCCGATCAAAGCGTGCGATTACGCTGTACTGCTCAAGCGCTTGATCAAGAACATCGCCTACGACCATGAGATGGACACCACCTTCATGGCCAAGCCTTACCCAGGCCAGGCAGGCAACGGGCTGCACGTACACATTTCGATTCTGGACAAAGACGGCAAGAACATCTTTGCCAGCGAGGATCCCGAGCAGAACGCCGCATTGCGTCACGCGATCGGCGGTGTGCTGGAGACCCTACCCGCCCAAATGGCGTTCCTGTGCCCTAACGTTAACTCCTACCGTCGTTTCGGCGCACAGTTCTACGTGCCGAACTCGCCGTGCTGGGGCCTGGATAACCGCACCGTGGCGATTCGCGTACCGACCGGCTCGTCCGACGCCGTACGTATCGAGCACCGTGTAGCCGGCGCCGACGCCAACCCTTACCTGTTGATGGCTTCGGTCCTGGCAGGCGTGCACCACGGTCTGACCAACAAGATCGAACCGGGCGCACCCGTGGAAGGCAACAGCTACGAGCAGAACGAGCAGAGCCTGCCGAACAACCTGCGCGATGCCCTGCGCGAGTTGGACGACAGCGAGGTGATGGCCAAGTACATCGACCCTAAATACATCGATATCTTCGTCGCCTGTAAGGAAAGTGAGCTGGAAGAGTTCGAACACTCCATCTCCGACCTTGAGTACAACTGGTACCTGCATACCGTCTAAACGACGGCTGCAGAAAAAAGAGCGCCGCAGACCTTATGGTCTGCGGCGTTTTTTTTGGGTTTCTTCCAGAAGACCGAGCCAGCCTCATCGGGGGCAAGCCCCCTCCCACATTTGAATGTTCACAGATCAAAGTGTGGGAGGCGGCTTGCTCCCGATGGCGGCCTGGAAGACAACACAGACTCCTACTCATACAATGCCCGCTGCCTTGTAGGAGACTTCCATGACCACCCGCCCCGCCGCCCCTCGCAAACCCCGCGCACGCAGCCAGGCGCGGATCGACGCGATTCTCGACGCCGCCCGCACCTTGCTGGCCGCCGAAGGCGTGGCCGGCCTGTCGATCTACAGCGTGGCCGAGCGCGCGCAGATTCCGCCGTCGTCGGTGTATCACTTTTTCGCCAGTGTGCCCGCGTTGCTGGAAGCATTAACCGCTGACGTCCACGCAGCATTCCGCGCGGCCATCCAGGCCCCCATCGACCATGACTCACTCAAGCACTGGCGGGACCTGTCCTACGTGGTCGAGCAGCGCATGCTCACCATCTACAGCAACGACGCCGCCGCGCGCCAATTGATCCTGGCCCAGCACGGGCTGACCGAAGTAACCCAGGCGGATCGTCAGCATGATCTGGAATTAGGGGATTTGATGCTGGCGGTGTTCAGCCGTCACTTCGAAGTGCCGACCTTGCCGACTGATGTGGATGTGTTTGCGCTGGCGTTGGAACTGAGTGATCGCGTCTACGCGCGCTCGGTGCATCAGCATGGGCTGATTACGCCGCGGATGGCCGAGGAAGGGATGCGTGTGTTTGATGCGTATGTGGGGCTGTATTTACCGGCGTATCTGCCTAAGCGCTGAACCCTGGGTTGGCTGGGCGGGCCTCATCGGGGGCAAGTCGAATCGTCGCACCGCCCCTCCCACATATTGATCTGTGAACACATTCAAAATGTGGGAGGGGGGCTTGCTCCCGATAGCGGTCCAAGTGATCACAACTTGGCGATCGACACCTCAGTCGACTTCACGAAGGCAATCACTTCGCTGCCGATCACCAGCTCCAGCTCTTTGACCGAGCGAGTAGTGATCACGGAAGTGACGATACCGGACGCGGTCTGCACGTCGATTTCCGACAGCACGTCGCCGACTACGATTTCCTTGATGGTGCCTTTGAACTGGTTACGCACGTTGATAGCTTTAATAGTCATGGTGTTCTTCCTTCGCGGGACAAGTGAGTTATTGAGCCCAACGCAATTGCGTAGGCAGCGGTGAAACAGGTTCGGGTTCCGGCGGTGTACCGGGCAGCGACAGCACACGGTTGAGCACTTCAGCTTCCAGTGCGGCCAGGCGGTGTGAGCCACGGGCACGCGGACGTGGAAGATCAACGATCAGATCGAGGCCGATCTCGCCGTCTTCGATCAGGATCACCCGGTCGGCAATCGCCACCGCTTCGCTGACGTCATGGGTCACCAGCAACACAGTGAAGCCGTGCTTCTGCCAAAGGTTTTCGATCAGTTGCTGCATCTCGATGCGAGTCAGGGCATCCAGAGCCCCCAACGGTTCATCAAGCAGCAGCAGGCGCGGTTGGTGGATCAGCGCACGCGCCAGGGCGACACGTTGCTTCTGGCCTCCCGACAGAGCCGCCGGCCATTCATTGGCACGCTCGGCCAGGCCGACCGCTTCCAACGCCTCCAGCGCTTTAGGGCGCCAGTTGCCGGTGAGCCCCAGACCCACGTTGTCGATGATCTTTTTCCACGGCAGCAAACGTGCTTCCTGGAACATCAACCGCGTGTCTTCAATCGCTTCGCTCAGCGGCGCAGAACCGGCCAGCAACTCGCCGCCGCTGGCTTTGTCCAGGCCGGCCAGCAGGCGCAGCAAGGTACTTTTGCCGCAACCGCTGCGGCCGACCACGGCCACGAACTGACCCGCCGGAATGTGCAGATCAATCTCTTTGAGCACTTCCCGTGCGCCGAAAGATTTGCGCAATTTGCGCACCGCCAGAGGAATTCCCTTCAGCAGGCGCGGAGGTTGTTGAGCTGTCATGCCGCACCCCCTTTATTCACTTGATACGCCGGGTGCCAGCGCAACCAAACCCGCTCCAGACCGCGCGCGGCCAGATCGGCGAGTTTGCCGAGGATCGCGTACATCACGATGGCCAGTACCACCACGTCGGTTTGCAGGAATTCACGGGCGTTCATTGCCAGATAGCCGATGCCCGAGCTGGCGGAGATGGTTTCCGCAACGATCAGCGTCAACCACATAAAGCCCAGAGCAAAGCGCACGCCCACCAAAATCGAGGGCAGCGCACCCGGCAGGATCACTTGCCAGAACAGGCTGAAACCGGACAAACCGTAGCTGCGCGACATTTCCACCAGCGCCGGGTCGACGTTGCGGATGCCGTGATAGGTGTTCAGGTAGATCGGGAACAACGTGCCGAGGGCGACCAGGAAAATCTTCGCGGTCTCGTCAATCCCGAACCACAGGATCACCAGCGGAATCAGCGCCAGGTGCGGCACGTTGCGGATCATCTGCACCGAGCTGTCCAGCAGGCGCTCGCCCCATTTCGACAAACCGGTGATAAAGCCCAGCGCCAGGCCGATGCTGCCACCGATCACAAAGCCCAGGCCGGCGCGCCAGCCACTGATGGCCAAGTGCGTCCAGATTTCGCCGCTGGCCACCAAGTGAACACCGGCTTCAATCACCGCACTGGGCGCCGGCAGAATGCGCGTCGACAACCAGCCCGCCGACACCGACAACTGCCACACCGCCAGTAATAGAATCGGCAGCACCCAAGGCGCTACGCGATGGCTCAATTTTTCAAAGTTCATAACGCCGCCTCAGCTCTGTGACGCAGCTTTGGGAAGGATGTCGTTGGCGACCATTTCACCGAACGGGCTGACGTAACCGGCGCTTTTCGGCAGTTCGGGACGTTCGATGTCCAAGTGCGGAAACAGCAGTTCAGCCACCCGATACGACTCTTCCAGGTGCGGATAACCGGAGAAGATAAAGGTGTCGATGCCAAGCGCAGCGTACTCCTTGACCCGCGCCGCAACGGTTGGGCCATCGCCCACCAGCGCGGTGCCCGCACCGCCACGCACCAGGCCGACACCGGCCCACAGGTTGGGGCTGACTTCGAGGTTGTCGCGGTTGCCGCCATGCAAGGCAGCCATGCGCTGCTGGCCGACGGAATCGAAGCGCGCCAAGGAAGCCTGGGCACGGGCGATGGTGTCGTCGTCCAAGTGGGAGATCAGTTTGTCGGCGGCTTTCCAGGCCTCATCGTTGGTTTCGCGCACGATCACATGCAGGCGAATGCCGAAGCGCACGGTGCGCCCGAGTTTCGCGGCCTTGGCCCGTACCTGTTCGATTTTCTCGGCGACTGCGGCCGGTGGCTCGCCCCAGGTCAGCACCATCTCCACCTGTTCGGCTGCCAGGTCCTGGGCCGCTTCGGAGGAACCGCCAAAGTACAGCGGCGGACGCGGTTGCTGGATCGGCGGGTAGAGCAACTTGGCGCCTTTGACGCTGATGTGCTCGCCGTCGTAATCCACGGTTTCGCCTTCCAGCACGCGGCGCCAGATGCGGGTGAATTCCACCGAAGCCTGGTAGCGCTCTTCGTGACTGAGGAACAAGCCATCACCGGCCAGCTCTTCCGGGTCACCACCGGTCACCAGGTTGAATAACGCACGGCCGCCGGACAGTCGATCCAAGGTCGCGGCCTGACGCGCCGCCACCGTCGGGGAAATGATCCCGGGGCGCAACGCGACAAGGAATTTCAAACGCTGGGTCACCGGGATCAGCGAGGCGGCCACCAGCCACGAGTCTTCGCAGGAGCGACCAGTGGGGATCAGCACCCCGCCGAATCCCAAGCGGTCAGCGGCCTGGGCCACTTGCTGCAGGTAACCGTGATCAACGGCGCGAGCGCCTTCGGCGGTGCCAAGGTAATGGCCGTCACCGTGGGTAGGCAGGAACCAGAAAATATTGAGGCTCATGGAGTTGTCTCCTGAAGAAGTCGAATTACGGCGCTTTGGCCACAGCGGCGGGTGGCGTCCAGATCACGTCCTTGATGCTCAAGGGTTTGGGGATCAATTTGAGTTGGTAGAAGCTGTCGGCGATCTTTTGCTGGGCGGCGACCACTTCAGGGGTCAGGAACAGCGCGCCGTAGCCTTGGCGTTTCACCGAAGTCAGGGTGATATCCGCCGGCAGGCCGAGCAGTGGCGCGACTTGTTCAGTCACTTCCTGGGGGTTGGCCTTGGACCACTCGCCCACGGCGCGCACTTCTTCAATCAGTGCCTTGACCACTTCAGGGTGCTGCTCGGCGTAGGGCTTGGTCGCCAGGTAGAACTGATGGTTGTCGGCGATGCCGGTGCCGTCACGCAGGGTGCGGGCTTGCAATTGTTTCTCGGCGGCAGCTTGGTACGGGTCCCAGATCACCCAGGCGTCTACGCTGCCACGCTCGAACGCGGCGCGGGCATCGGCGGGCGGCAGGAACACGGTTTGTACGTCGGTGTATTTGAGGCCAGCGTCTTCCAGGGCACGTACCAGCAGGTAGTGCACGTTGGAGCCTTTGTTGAGCACGATTTTCTTGCCCTTGAGCTCGGCCACCGATTTGATCGTCGAGTCTTTCGGTACCAGGATCGCTTCACTGGTGGGCGCTGGCGGCTCGTAGGCCACGTAGAGAAGATCGGCACCGGCGGCCTGGGCGAACACCGGCGGGGTTTCGCCGGTAACGCCGAAGTCGATGGAGCCCACGTTCAGGCCTTCAAGCAGTTGCGGACCACCGGGAAACTCGGTCCATTGCACCTGCACGCCCTGGGCGGCCAGACGCTTTTCCAGGGTGCCCTTGGCTTTGAGCAGCACCAACGTGCCGTATTTCTGATAGCCGATCCGCAGTGTCTCGGCGGCTTGAGCTTGAACGATGGCGCCGAAGGACACAGCCGCAGCAAACAGTGCGACCAGACCACGACGCAAGATGACAGTGCGCATGGCGCTCTCTCCAAATATGCGATTAGGGTTTTGGCTGCACCTGCTTGGCCGTTAGCGGCTGAGTAAGGTGAGTGTTTCTTAAAGGGTGAGGCTCAGATGCTCCAGCGAGCAGTCAACAAACGGTCATTCAACACATGGGGGTCCAGCGGTTTAGGGCGGCGGGCCATGGCGCTGTAGAGCGTTTCCAAAGCCTCATGCAAACGGTGTTCAAGCACCGGCACCAGTTGCGCCTGGGCGCTGCCTTCGGCGTAAGCAATCTGGCTATCTTCGGCAAAAATGCCGTGGAGCAATTCCTGGGCTTTCAACGCCGACAACACTGGCTTGAGCGCGTAGTCCACCGCCAACATATGGGCGATGCTGCCGCCGGTTGCCATCGGCAATACGATCTTGTGGGCCAGGGCGCGTTCGGGCAGCAGGTCGAGCACGGTTTTCAGCGCACCCGAGAACGAAGCCTTGTACACCGGCGTGGCGATCACCAGGCCATCTGCATTAGCCACCTGTTGCAGCAAGTCGATGACCTTGGGGCTATCGAAGCGCGCGTGCAGCAAGTCTTCGGCCGGGAAGTCCCGTACCTGATAACTCACCACTTCAACGCCTTTGTCTTGCAACCATTGACGGGTTTTTTCCAGCAAGACCCCGGAGCGGGAACGCTGGCTGGGACTGCCTCCAAGTGTTACGACCAACATGCAGGAATTCCTTGAGCAAGTGCCGGCGGTTCGCTGTGCGGCGATGGCGCCAATATGTGACAGACCTTATCAGCAGATTTATATATCTATAAATCTTATTTTTTCATTTGTTTATTCTTTAAATGCATATGTAGTTCGTAAACCGCCAGGCGAAAAAAAAGGCCGTAAAAACGGCCTGAAAACCCCTGCTATGTGATTCGGTTTGCAACTTGAAATGCAGTCAAAATGTGGTGGCTTGCTCCCGATTACGGTGTGTCAGTGACCAACGAATTGGCTGATCCACCGAAATCGAGGGCAAGCCCCTCCCACACAGTTATGTGCTAACGATTGGGCTGTGGAGTAAGCCGCAGATACGGCTTCACCGCCCGATAACCCTTCGGAAAGCGCTTCTTGATCTCTTCCTCATCCTTGAGCGACGGCACGATCACCACTTCATCACCGTCCTGCCAGTTGGCGGGAGTGGCGACTTTGTAGTTATCGGTCAGTTGCAGCGAGTCGATGATCCGCAGGATTTCGTGGAAGTTGCGACCCGTACTGGCCGGATAAGTGATGGTCAGGCGTATCTTTTTGTTCGGGTCGATCACGAACAGAGAGCGCACAGTGAGGGTGTCACTGGCGTTTGGGTGGATCAGGTCGTAGAGGTCCGAAACCTTGCGGTCGGCGTCGGCGAGGATCGGGAAGTTGACGATAGTGTTCTGGGTTTCGTTGATGTCTTCGATCCACTTGTGGTGCGAATCCACCGGGTCGACCGACAGGGCGATGGCTTTGACGCCGCGCTGGGCGAATTCATCCTTGAGCTTGGCGGTAAAACCAAGCTCGGTGGTGCACACCGGGGTGAAGTCCGCCGGATGGGAAAACAACACACCCCAGCTATCGCCCAACCATTCGTGGAAACGAATCTTGCCGGCGCTGGAATCCTGTTCGAAGTCGGGGGCGATATCGCCCAGTCTTAGGCTCATGGTGTGGCTCCTGGTGAGTGCTTATGGAGCCCACTGTGCATGGATTAGAGATTATTTAAAAAGAATAAATATCGATTTATCTAGACGATAAAGGAATATTAAAAATGTGTTCATTGGACGCCGGAAACGGTGAAGGGCACCATCGTTTCCAAGGTTCGAGAAGGCCTTGAGACGCTGTACAAAGAGGGGTTCAGGAAGGGCTTGCGGGGGTTGAGCCCGACTTGAAAAGCAAGACACCTTGCCCGGCGTTGCGCCGGGCAAGGTTTTTACAGTCTTACAACAGCTTCACGCTACTAGAACAGTGGCAGCGAGTAGCTGACGATCAGGCGGTTTTCGTCCTGATCGCGCTGGCCCGCAATATCGTTGCGCCACATGGCGTTTTTCCAGGCTACGCCAACGTTCTTCAGCGGACCTTGTGGCACGACGTAGGCAACAGTGATGTCACGTTCCCACTCGCTCGCGCCGTTGGAGTTTGTCTGGACCTGAGCAACACCCACTCGGCCACGGGTATCGATATTGTCGCCACGCAGGTAAACCACACCAGCGGTCAAGCCAGGTACGCCAATCTTGGCGAAGTCATACGCGTAGCGAGCTTGCCAGGTACGTTCGCCAGCACGGGCAAACTTGGCAATCTGCGAGTCAGTGGTCAGATAAGCCGACGCACCATCGCCCTGGTTCAGGAACGGGAAGTCACTGTTGCCGTTGCTGGCCTGGTAACCGCCACCGAAGGTGTGACCTTCAACGGTGTACAGAAACAAGCCGCTGTACAGGTTGTTGTCGACTTTACCTTTGACGATATTAGCGCCGGCGGCGTTAGTACCGTAGTCACCGCTGGTGAAGTAGTTGGCGTCGTTGCTGTTGTTACCGTCAGAGCGGCTATTGAAGTAGCGCAAGTCGGTTTTCAACACGCCAGGACCGATAGCCCAGTTGTGCAGCAGGCCCAGGAAGTGTTGCTTGTAGAACTGGTCCAGATTGCCGTAGTAGTACTGGGCAGTCAGGTCTTTGGTGATCTTGTAGTCGCCACCGGCGTAGATGAACTTGTTGCTGTCGCGACCCGCAGCAGTACGACCGTTGGCACCTGCGATGGACAGGTTTTCAACGTTGCTGGAGTTACGACCCTTGGCCTTTTCGATCTGACCCGCTACCAGCGTGAAGTCCTTGATATCGTTGGTAGTAATCTGGCCACCCTGGAAGGTTTGCGGCAGCAGACGACCATCGTTGGTCACCAGAACCGGCAGCTTTGGCTGCAGCGTGCCCAGCTTCAATTCGGTCTGGGAGATCTTGGCTTTGGCAGTCAGGCCCAGGCTGGAGTAGTTATCAACGGCTTCGCCATTGGACTTGCTCGGGAAAACCGTGCCGCCGTAAGAGCCAGCGTTGCCAGTCGACGGAGCAGTGGCGCCGTTGGTGCCGCCGCCCGAATCCAGACGCACGCCCAGCAGGCCGATAGCGTCAAGACCAAAGCCTACGGTGCCTTGGGTGTAACCGGAGATGAAGCGCAGGTCAAAAGCCTGGCCCCACTCTTCCGACTTGTTCTGCGCGCCGGCTGCTTTGGTAGCGTCGTCACGGTTATCAGTGTTGATGTAGAAGTTACGCAGACCCAGTGTGGCCTTGCTGTCTTCGATGAAACCGGCAGCGCCTGCATGCTGGGCGATCGCGCCCAAAGCTACAGCCAAAGCCAAGGTGGACTTCTTCATGTACCGCTCCTCTCATTTCTAATTTTTGTATTTCTTTGGTCTCGGGTCTGACGCCCTCGATCCACAGATGCGCGATTACCACCGGATAGTGACTGACAAGTCAATCGTAACCTTGTGTGTCTACTACCTTCGTCTAATCGCAGTTGATTTGGTCCCTGCAGGGTAATGAGTTTTTCATACACCCAAAAAGAATTATTTCATTCTTTTTCATACGATCTGGGAATAAGCCTTTGCATGAAAAGGACCGGTCAGAATAGACCACCCGCTCCATAAGCTAATTCCTAAAGGGTATTTATTAGCGCTTTTTTAGATCGATTAGTGTGACGACTCTGCTGCATACGTCACCCACGATCAAAAAGGCGACGCCATCATGGCCAAACGCATATCCTCCCGTCAATTTGTTACAGTTTTTGTGTCACTAATAGTTTCTTTTGCTGTCCAAGCCGCCGATTTGACCATCGGCTACCAAACCGGCATCGATCCCAGCAAGGTCCCACAGGCCGATGGCGCCTATGAAAAGGCCATTGGCGAGAAGATTGCCTGGCGCCGCTTCAACAGTGGTCCGGAAGTCGTAACAGCCATCGCCTCCGGCGATGTGCAAATCGGCAACCTCGGGTCCAGCCCCCTGGCAGCTGCTGCCTCGCGCAATCTACCCATCGTCGCGTTCATCGTATCGGCGCAGATCAATAGTTCTGAAGCCCTGGTAGTTCGCAACGGCAGCGGCATCGATAAACCCGAAGACTTGATCGGCAAGACGATCGCGACGCCCTTTGTCTCGACGTCTCATTACAGCCTGCTCGGCGCCTTGAAGCACTGGGGTCTGGACACCAAGCAAGTCAAAGTGGTCAACCTGCAACCGGCTGAAATTGCCGCTGCGTGGAAACGTGGGGATATCGATGGAGCCTTCGTGTGGTCGCCTGCGCTGGGAGAAATCCGCAAGACCGGCAAAACCCTGACTGACGCGGCCCAGGTGGGCCAGTGGGGTGCTCCGACGTTTGAAGTCTGGGTGGCGCGCAAGGATTTTGCGGAGAAACATCCTGAGGCAGTTGCCAAGTTTGCCAAGGTGACCCTGGACTCGTTCGCCGATTATGCCGCCCATAAAGACAGCTGGACGGTGGACTCGGAGCCGGTGCAGAAAATCGCCAAATTGACAGGCTCTAATGCCGCGGACATTCCCGAGCTGCTGGCAGGCACCACATTCCCGGATGCCCAAGCGCAGCAAACCGATGCGCTGCTCAAAGGCGGCACGGCGAAGGCGATTGGGGAGACAGCGAAATTCTTGAAGGAGCAGGGGAAGGTTGAGACGGTGCTACCGGACTATTCGGCCTTTGTGACCGACAAATTCATCAAAGACTAAACTCGGTAAAAAACGTGGGAGGGGGCTTGCTCCCGATGGTGGTGTATCAGTCGACATCTCTCTGACTGATACACCGCTATCGGGAACAAGCGCCCTCCCACATTTGGATCTCCAGCGCTTTGAAGATCGGGTTTACAGCGCCTTTTCGAAAATCTTCGAATTACGCTGATAGTTGTACAGCGACGCCCGCGCCGACGGCAGTCGGTCCACAGTACTCGGTACAAAACCACGCTCACGGAACCAGTGCGCGGTGCGAGTGGTGAGGACGAACAAGGTCTTCAAGCCTTGGGCACGGGCGCGTGTTTCGATGCGCTCGAGTAACTCATCACCACGACCGCCATGGCGATACTCCGGGTTCACCGCCAGGCACGCCAGCTCACCCGCATCCGAATCGGCAATCTGATAAAGCGCCGCACAGGCGATGATCATGCCTTCGCGCTCGACCACGCTGAACTGCTCGATTTCACGCTCCAGCACTTCCCGCGAACGGCGTACCAGGATGCCCTGCTCTTCCAGCGGGCTGATCAGATCAAGCAAACCACCGACGTCTTCGATCGCCGCTTCGCGCACCAGTTCGAATTGCTCCTGGGCCACCAGCGTGCCGCCGCCATCGCGTGTAAACAGTTCGGTGAGCAGCGCGCCATCTTCGGCGTAGCTGACGATATGGCTGCGCCCTACCCCGCCCCGGCAAGCCTCGGCCGCGGCATCGAGCAGTTCGGCCTGGTAGTTGCTACTGCCCAGGCGTTGCAGGTGAGCCGGTACTTGTTGCGGACGCAGTTCGCGCACCAACCGGCCATTTTCATCGATCAGGCCGAGGTCGGCGCCGAACAGCAACAGTTTGTCGGCTCCCAGGTCGATGGCGGCGCGGGTGGCGACGTCTTCGCAGGCCAGGTTGAAGATTTCACCGGTAGGCGAGTAACCCAATGGCGACAGCAGCACGATGGAGCGCTCGTCCAGCAGGCGATTAATACCTTTGCGGTCGACCCGACGCACTTCGCCGGTGTGGTGATAGTCCACGCCTTCCAACACGCCGATCGGGCGCGCGGTCACAAGATTGCCGCTGGCCACGCGCAGGCGCGAGCCTTGCATCGGCGACGAGGCCATGTCCATCGACAAGCGCGCTTCGATAGCGATACGCAGGTGGCCGACGGCGTCGATAACGCATTCCAGCGTCGGCGCGTCGGTGATACGCATACCTTCGTGATAAGCCGGGATCAGGCCGCGCGCTTCAAGGCGCGCTTCGATCTGTGGGCGCGAGCCATGAACCAGCACCAGCCGCACGCCCAGGCTGTGCAGCAGCACCAGGTCGTGGACGATATTGCCGAAGTTGGGATGGTCCACACCGTCGCCAGGCAGCATGACTACAAAAGTGCAGTCGCGGTGGGCGTTGATGTAGGGCGAAGCGTGACGAAGCCAATTGACGTATTCGGGCATAACACCTGGGCCTGTAATAAAAAGCAGCCAAAAAAGGATGAATCGTGAAAACGCACAGCGGGCTGATGGTTATCGTCGGAACAGGCTTGGCGACACGCTCGCTCTCCTTCTATGTACGTATGTACGAATAGGCTGGGGTTAATTTATGCAGGTTTCAGGCAGTAATGGTCGATCAGTTCCCGCAATAGACGCACTGTAGGCGTCAAGCGTGACATTTCGAGGTACTCACCCGGTTGGTGGGCGCAGGCGATGTCGCCAGGGCCAAGCACCAGGGTTTCACAACCAAGGCGCTGAAGATAAGGCGCTTCGGTGCCGAACGCTACTGCTTCGGCACGATGACCGGTCAATCGTTCCGCAACCCGCACCAGTTCGGCGTCTTCCGATTGTTCGAACGGCGGCACCTCGGGGAACAGCGGCGCATAGTCGATCTTGACCTGATGCCGCTCGGCCAAGGGTTCGAGCTTCTGCCGGATGGCTGCACGCAACACCTGTGGGTCCATGCCCGGCAAGGGCCGCAGGTCGAACTCCAGGGAGCACTGACCGCAGATGCGGTTCGGGTTGTCGCCACCGTGGATACAGCCGAAGTTCATGGTCGGCTGCGGTACGCTGAATTGCGGGTTGCGGTACTCGCGCTGCCAGGCCAGGCGCAGGCCACGCAACTCGCCGATGGCATCGTGCATGGCTTCGAGGGCGCTGTGGCCCAGGCTTGGATCCGACGAGTGGCCGCTGCGCCCAAGGATGTCGATGCGCTCCATCATTACGCCTTTGTGCAGGCGGATTGGCTTGAGCCCGGTGGGCTCGCCGATCACCGCCGCACGGCCCAGAGGGCGCCCGGCTTCGGCCAGCGCGCGGGCGCCGGACATGGAGCTTTCTTCGTCGCAGGTGGCGAGGATCAGTAGCGGTTGCTTGAACGGTTGGTCCAGCAGCGGCAACACGGCTTCGATGGCCAGGGCGAAAAAGCCCTTCATGTCGCAACTGCCCAATCCTACCCAGCGGCCGTCGACTTCCGTCAGCTTGAGCGGGTCGGTTTTCCACAGGGCGGCGTCATAAGGGACGGTGTCGCTATGACCGGCCAGCACCAGTCCACCGGGGCCGCTGCCGAAGCTGGCCAAGAGGTTGAACTTGCCGGGGCTGACTTGCTGGATGTCGATGGCAAAACCCAGATCACCCAGCCAACTGGCGAGCAAATCGATCACGGGCCGGTTGGTCTGGTCGAGAGACGCTTGGGTGCAACTGACCGACGGTGCGGCAATCAAGGCGGCAAACTGCTCTTTCATGGACGGTAACGGCATGCGCGGTCTCTCAACTTCCCGGATGAGCCCCACTATAGAGCCATCTGCACGACACAATAAACCGTTGCGGCACGTTGCCGGGCTCAGTCCTGTACACTGCACGACCTTGGCAGCCACACTTTTCCCCGGCTGCGCTCCCGATCCTGGATTTTCCGGCCATGCAGAAAGAAACCGAAATCAAGCTACGCGTCAGCCGCGAAACACTCGCCGCGCTGCGTGAGCACCCGTTACTGAAAAAACGCAACAAAAGTGGCTGGGAACGCCGTGAGTTGATGAACCAGTACTTTGACACCCCCGAGCGCGACCTGGCCCAGGCAAAAGTCGCCCTGCGCCTGCGCAAAGACGGTGACGACATTATCCAGACCCTCAAGACCCGTGGCCAAAGCGTCGCCGGTTTGTCGGAACGCAATGAGTACAACTGGGACCTGCCCAAAGCCAAGCTCGACGTGAAGAAACTCGACGGCGAATGCTGGCCCGAGCAATTGGCCGAGCTGGACAAGAAGACCCTCAAGCCGATCTTCACCACCGACTTCGTGCGTGAACGCGCTGAAATCGCCTGGGGCCGCGGTAAGGCCAAAGTCGTGATCGAAGCCGCCCTGGACTTGGGCCACGTGGTGGTCGGCAAACAGAAAGAAGAAATCTGCGAGCTGGAGTTGGAACTGCGCGAAGGCGAACCAGCGGCCTTGCTGGAGCTGGCCGCTGAACTGGCCGCGACGCTTGCCCTGATGCCGTGCGATATCAGCAAGGCCGAGCGCGGCTATCGCCTGTACGACGCCAGCAGCTACTCCCTGAGCCTGCCGGCGCCGCAGATCCACGCCGAAATGCCGTTGGACGACGCCTTTGCCGCGATCATGTGGCACCTGTTGGGCAGCAGCCAACGCCTGGCCGAACAATATCGCTTCAATGGCCACTGGCGCCTGCTGCAAGACTGGGTCGACAACCTCGGCGAATTGCGTGCCCTGATCGGCAGCCTCGGCCAGGCCGCACCGCGTCAATCCACCAGCGAACTGCGCAGCGTACTCGATGCCTTGCTGGAAGATTGGCGCCCACTGGTACAAGCCGGTGACGACGATGAAGACATCCGCAAAGCCGCACCGGAGCAATTCGTCGAAGAGTTGGAAGACGTGCGTTGGGGCCTGTTCTCACTGAACCTGTCGCGATGGCTGCTCGCCCGCACTTGGACCGCCGACCGCAACGTGCGTGGCAACCGTCAGGGCGCTGCGCAAATCACCAACTGGCTGCCACGCCTGTTGGCCGAAGATGCCGTCGCCCTGCAACTGCCGCGCTACCAGCAACAACCGGAAGACCTGGCCGAGCAACTGCCGCGTATCGAACGCATCCAGGCCTGGCTGCACCATGCGCGTAACGTGGTGGATATTCCTGAGCTGGACCGTTTGTACGGCGAACTGAACAAGTTGGCGCAATTGGCCAACCAGCCGATCACTGATGAATCGCTGGATGCGCGTATGCATCAGGCGATTGCGGTGTACCAGAACCGTGCCTGGAAGACTCTTCTGCGTCTGTAATACCACCATCGGGGGGCAAGCCCCTCCCACATTTGGACGCGTTTCAACTGTGGGAGGGGCTTGCCCCCGATGAAGCCCCCGCTGTCAGCGCTAGACTGGCAGGGAAGTGGTGGACTTGATTTCCGACAACGCCACAATCGAGTTCACCTCCTGAATCCCTGGCACCATCGACAATTTCTCAAAGAAAAACCGCTCGTACGCCTCGATGTCCGACGTCACGATGCGCAGCAGAAAATCCACCGCCCCCATTAGCACATAGCACTCCAACACTTCCGGAAAGCCGCGAATCGCATCGGTGAACTCAGTGAAGTTGGATCGGCCGTGGGCGTTGAGTTTGACCTCGGCAAAAATCTGCGTGTTGAGGCCGATCTTCTTGCGATCCAACAACGTCACCTGCCTGCGGATCACACCTTCCTCCTTCAGCCGCTGGATTCGTCGCCAGCATGGCGACTGGGACAAACCCACCTGTTCGGCAATCTGTGCACTGGAAAGCGAAGCGTCCTCCTGCAACAGGGCCAGGATGCGACGGTCGTAGGCGTCTAACTCGCTATGCATAGAAATACCCATTATTTAATATAACTCGAATTGATCTATTCGATTTTTAGCAAAACATGCCCATCTTAGATAAGAAATCTCCGCTGGCGAATGTAAAAATTCCTTCCATCGAATCTGGAGAGTCAGCATGCACGCCGTCGAAACCATCCAACCTGCTGCGCGCGCCGATGCGTGGGCTGTCACCAGCGCCCATTGCCAGGCGCACTACCAGATCGTTGCCGAGGCGGAGCCCGATGTGTTGTGCCGAGTACTCAACTATTTTGCGTTGCAGTTTCTGACGCCTCGGCACGTCGCCGTGAATCGGGAAGACGACCTGCTGAACATCGATATCGTGATCGACGGCCTGAGCTGGCATCGGGCCCAAGTCATCGGTGAAAAGATTCGAAACCTGATCAGCGTGTGCGCGCTGGACATGTGGTCAGCTGATTCCGTGGGGCCTATAGCGGTGGTTGCAGCCGCTCAGTAAAGACCTGCAACACACACTGGGAGGATGAAACTCGGGAGCTGGCTAGCCTGAAATTTCGTCCAAGGCTACCCAGGAACACCTTCATGTCTGTTGATCAGCGATTGGAACTGCATGCGTTGCTGCCGGCCTTGGTGGAGGAAGGTTTGATCACTCCCGACGCCGCGCAGCGGTTATCGGCGGCGCACCCCGACAACGCTCAACACCCATTGGAGCGCATCGCCGCCCATGGGCCTTCCCTGGAAACCCTGACCCAATGGCTTGCCCAGCGTGTCCAGCAACCTTATCTGCGTATCGACCCGTTGAAGATAGATGTCGCAACAGTGGTGCCACTGATGTCCCACGCGTTCGCCCAGCGCCACGCCATTCTTGCCGTGGCCGTGGATGCGCATACCGTTACCGTCGCCAGCGCCCAGCCCCACGTCAGCAGTTGGGAATCCGGACTGGCGCAAGTACTCAAGCGTTCGATCAAGCGAGTGGTTGCAAACCCTCAGGACATCCAGCGGTGTATCAGCGAGTTTTACCGGCTGGCGAAGTCCGTCAGCGGGGCCGATCAAAAGGTCGTGGTGCCGGGTAACTTCGAGTTGCTGAACCTTGGCGCCAGCGACCAGGAGCCGGACGCGAATGACGCACATATCGTTAATATCGTCGACTGGCTGTTGCAGTACGCCTTCGCACAGCGGGCCAGCGATATTCATATCGAGCCTGGCAGTGAGCAGGGCCGGGTACGTTTTCGCATTGATGGGCTGCTGCACGACGTCTATCAATTTCCACCCCAGGTGACGATGGCGGTGGTCAGCCGCCTGAAAAGCCTGGGGCGGATGAACGTGGCAGAAAAGCGCAAGCCCCAGGATGGCCGGGTCAAGACCAAAAGCCCGACGGGCGCAGAAGTTGAGTTGCGTCTGTCGACCTTGCCCACAGCCTTCGGCGAGAAACTGGTGATGCGGATTTTCGACCCTCAGGTGCTGCTCAAGGATTTTGACCAGTTGGGTTTATCCACCGAGGACCAGCACCGCTGGCACGCGATGACGCGCCAGACCAACGGCATCATCCTCGTCACCGGTCCTACCGGCTCAGGCAAGACCAGCACTCTTTACACCACGCTCAAGCAACTGGCGACCCGGGAGGTCAACCTGTGCACGGTGGAAGATCCGATCGAGATGGTCGAGCCGGCCTTTAACCAGATGCAGGTGCAGCACAACATCGACCTGACCTTCGCCAGCGGCATCCGCGCTCTGCTGCGCCAAGACCCGGACATCATCATGATCGGCGAGATTCGCGATCAGGAAACCGCAGAAATGGCTATCCAGGCCGCACTGACCGGGCACTTGGTCCTCTCGACGCTGCACACCAACGATGCGCCCAGCGCCATTAGCCGCTTGCAGGAACTGGGCATCGCTCATTATTTGATCAAGGCCACCTTGTTGGGTGTTATGGCGCAGCGCTTGGTACGAGTGCTGTGCCCCCATTGCAAGCGCTCGACGGGCGATGTCCACGAGGCCGTCGGATGTGCGGAATGTCGGAACAGCGGGTACCGGGGACGCGCAGGGGTCTACGAAATCATGGTGTTGAATGAGTCGATCAAAGCACTGATCACTCCGGGCGCCGACGTGCAGACCTTACGCCAGGCGGCTATTGCGCAAGGCATGTGCAGCCTGCGCATGGCCGGATTGAGGAAGGCGCAAGCTGGGCTGACCACGATGGCCGAAGTGTTGCGAGTAACGCCTGGGGATTCGGTAACAAATCCTTTGGTTACGGCGCGCTGAAATCGTTCTTATCTGTGACAACACCGTTACACTCGGCCAACCGTCGTTTAACTGACACCATCAGATAGGGAATCGCTATGCAGATCGGAACCGTACTGCTTCTTTTCGTGGGCTTGGCCGCCGCCATATTATTCATGGGCTTCAAGGTGGTGCCTCAAGGCTACCAGTGGACCGTCGAGCGTTTCGGCCGTTATACCAACACCCTCAAGCCTGGCCTGAACATCATCATCCCGGTCATGGATCGCATCGGCCGCAAGATCAACGTGATGGAGAGCGTGCTGGATATTCCACCCCAGGAAGTCATCACCGCCGACAACGCCACCGTACAGATCGACGCCGTGTGTTTTTTCCAGGTGGTCAATACCGCCCAGGCCGCCTACGAGGTCAACAACCTCGAACACGCCATCCGCAATTTGCTGCAAACCAATATCCGCACCGTGCTCGGCTCTATGGAGCTGGATGCCATGCTCAGCCAGCGTGACGGCATCAACGAAAAACTGCTGCGCACCGTGGATGAAGCCACCGCTCCGTGGGGCATCAAGATCACCCGTATCGAGATCAAAGACATCAGCCCGCCCGCCGACCTGATGGCCGCCATGTCCGGCCAGATGAAAGCCGAGCGGATCAAGCGTGCGCAAATCCTTGAGGCCGAAGGCCTGCGAGCATCGGCAATCCTGACTGCCGAAGGCAAGAAGCAGGCACAGATTCTTGAAGCTGAAGGTGGGCGCCAAGCCGCATTCCTGGAGTCTGAAGCCCGTGAGCGTCAAGCAGAGGCTGAAGCCCGTGCAACCCAGGTGGTCTCCGAGGCCATCGCCACCGGTAACGTGCAGGCCATCAACTACTTCGTTGCGCAAAAATACATCGACGCCTTGGGCAAACTTGCCTCGGCCAACAACAGCAAGGTCATCCTGATGCCGCTTGAAGCCAGCCAGGTGATCGGTGCGGTGGGCGGCATCGGCGAGATCGTCAAGGCAACGTTCGATAACAAGAAAGGTTGAGGCCGTCGCCATGTGGGATTTCCTGCAGCATCTTTCATTCTGGGATTGGCTGGCGCTGGGTACAGTGCTGTTGATTCTTGAAGTGTTCGGCGCCGGTGGTTACCTGCTATGGATGGGTATCGCAGCAGCAGCCGTAGGCGTTATCAAGTTCCTGGTACCGCCCCTGGGGCTGGAATGGCAACTGTTGCTGTTCGCCGTGTTGTCGATATTGACAGCGGTGTACTGGTGGAAACGCCAGCGCAGCAGCGCAAAGGCCAGTGACCAACCGGGGCTCAACGAGCGCGGCTCGGAGCTGATCGGCCGCACATTTGTAGTGCACCAGGCGATCGCGGGCGGTCGGGGTAAGGTAAAAGTCGGTGATGGCGTATGGATGGTGACCGGTCCTGACAGCCCTGCAGGCGCTCAAGTACGGGTGGTTGGCCTGGATGGCGTGATTTTGAAGGTAGAAACTGTTTAGTCAGTGATGGAACTCGGTTGGGCTAACTACAATCAAACGGTACAGATCACCCACCCGGAGTCACCCACCATGCGTCTTAAATATGCTGTCGCTACCCTTGCTGTGCTTTCCCTTCCTGTCGGTTCAGCCATGGCCGACAGTTTCTGGCGCAATGTTATCTCGTCGGGCGCCACCACCGGCTCGACGTACCTGACCTTCAAGGACCACAAGCTGGTCGTTGCCGCACAAGACGACGCAGGCAGCTTTGTTGCCAGCGACGGCGGCATCCGTGGCCCATACCTGGAAGCCGCCATGCAGAAAGTCCGCGCCGACAATCCTGGCCTGCAGGCCACGGATATGGAGCTGGCTAACGCTATCCTCGCGAAAAACGCTGTCACCGAGTGATTTCCGCACTCTGAAGAATGCCGCTTTTGAAGCGGCATTTTTTTTGCCCGTAACATGACGATTCATTCACAGGTGACAGGCTATATTCAGTCAAGCCGTGCAACCATGCCGGCACTGATACCTCCCGTACTCATCGCCAACCTGAAACGGATGCATTCGTCGTTATGAGCCAACTGCCCTTTCTGCCGTTCTCCAAACCCACCATCGATGAAGCCACCATCTCGGCGGTGGGCGATGTATTGCGTTCGGGCTGGATCACCAGCGGGCCGAAGGTGCAGGCGTTCGAGGCGCAGCTGTCGGAATACTTTGGCGGCCGCCACGTTCGCACCTTCAACTCGGGCACCTGCACCATGGAGATTGCCTTGCGCATCGCCGGTATCGGGCCTGGGGATGAAGTCATCACCACACCGATTTCCTGGGTGGCAACGGCCAACGTGATTCTGGAAGTCGGTGCCACACCTGTGTTCGCCGATATCGACCCAATCACCCGCAATATCGACCTGTCCCAGGTGGAAGCCGCGATCACACCGCGCACCAAGGCCATCATCCCCGTTTACCTGGCCGGGCTGCCGTTGGATATGCCAATGCTTTACGCGCTGGCCAACAAGTACAAACTGCGTATCGTCGAAGACGCGGCCCAGGCCCTTGGCTCCAGTTGGGATGGCGAACGCATTGGCGCCACCGGGGACTTCGTTTCGTTCAGCTTCCAGGCCAACAAGAACATCACCTCGTCCGAGGGTGGTTGCCTGGTTTTGAATAGCGCCGAAGAGGCACGCCTGGCAGAAAAATACCGCCTGCAGGGCGTCACCCGTACCGGCTTCGACGGCCTGGATGTTGATGTGCTGGGTGGCAAGTTCAATATGACCGATATCGCTGCGGCCATTGGCCTGGGGCAGTTTGCCCATATCGAGAAAATCACCGCCCACCGCCAGAACCTGGCGAGGCACTACTTCAAGTGTTTCGGCAGTGACTTTGAAGAGAAGTACGGCGCACAACTGCCACCCGCCGACTTCGAAAACAGCAACTGGCACCTGTTCCAGCTAGTGCTGCCGGAGCGTCAGGACGGCCTGCCGGCCCGCGCAACGTTCATGGAACAGATGCAGGCTCATGGCGTGGGCATTGGTTATCACTACCCACCGATCCACCTGCTGAGCCTTTATCGGGCACAGGGTTTCAAGGAAGGCATGTTCCCGGTGGCGGAAAAGGTTGGGCGCTTGATTGTTTCATTGCCGATGTTCACGGCGATGACTGAGGCGGATGTGGAGCGGTCGGTGGCGGCAGTGAAAGCGGTGCTCAAACGCTAACCCTATAGGGGCCGGCTTGCCGGCGCCTACAGGGTTATGTGCGGTGTTACTCGCCGATGGCGGCTTTGTAACCAGCAGCATCCAGCAGTTTTTCCAGGTCAGCCGGGTTGCTTGGCTTGAGCTTGAAGATCCAGGCGCCGTACGGGTCGGAGTTCAGCAACTCGGGGCTACCACTCAGTTCCTCGTTGACTGCAATCACTTCGCCTGCAACCGGGGCGTAGATATCCGAAGCGGCCTTGACCGACTCCACCACACCTGCCTGATCAGTCGCGCCAAACTGGGCGCCGACTTCGGCCAACTCAACAAACACCACATCACCCAACGCTTCCTGGGCGTGGTCGGAGATCCCGACGGTCACGGTACCGTCAGCTTCCAGACGGGCCCATTCATGACTCTCGGCAAAACGCAGGTCGGCCGGGATATTGCTCATAGTCTGTGTCCTCAGAAGTAGTGTCAGCGGCCATCGGCCTGCCGGAAATAGTTAGATCAAGGTTTTGCCATGGCGCACGAAGGTCGGTTTGACCACTCGAACCGGGTACCACTTGCCGCGGATTTCCACTTCGGCCCGGTCGGCAGTTGCCGTCGGTACACGCGCCAAGGCAATGGATTTGCTCAGCGTAGGAGAGAAACTACCACTGGTGATCTCACCTTCGCCAACATTGGCGATGCGAACTACCTGATGAGCGCGTAAAACCCCACGTTCTTCCAGTACCAGCCCGACCAGTTTGAACTGCACACCGGCGGCCAGCTCTGCTTCCAGCGCCGCACGCCCGATGAAATCGCGCTCGGCTGGTTCCCAGGCGATACTCCACGCCATGTTGGCCGCCAGGGGCGAAACGTTCTGGTGGATATCCTGGCCGTACAGGTTCATGCCGGCTTCCAGGCGCAGGGTGTCCCGCGCGCCGAGGCCGATAGGTGAGATGCCTGCACCCACCAGATCGTTGAAAAATCCCGGTGCCTGATCGGCAGGCAACACAATTTCCAGGCCGTCTTCGCCGGTGTAACCCGTGCGGGCGATAAACCAATCGCCGTCGGCCTCGCCTTCAAATGGCTTGAGCTGGTGGATCAGGGTGCCGCGAGACTGGGTGACCAACTCGGCGATCTTCTGCCGAGCATGGGGGCCTTGAATGGCGAGCATGGCCAACTCGGGCCGCTCGTGCAGTTGCACTTGATAGCTGCCGAGTTGCGCCTGCATCCAGGCGATGTCCTGGTCACGAGTGGCGGCGTTGACCACCAACCGGTACCCGGCATCAGTGCGATAGACAATCATGTCGTCCACCACGCCGCCCTGCTCGTTGAGCATGGCGCTGTACAACGCACGGCCACAGCCATGCAAACGTTCGACATCATTGGCCAGCAGGTGCTGGAGCCATTCCTTGGCCTGGGGGCCGCTGATATCGATCACGGTCATATGAGATACATCGAACACCCCGCAGTCGCGTCGCACCTGATGGTGCTCTTCAACTTGCGAGCCGTAATGCAAAGGCATATCCCAACCGCCAAAATCGACCATTTTCGCGCCGAGGGCGAGATGCAGGTCATACAGAGGCGTACGCTGTCCCATGGGTTTCTCCTTCCGGGCTTGGCGAAGGTGCGCAGCGTTGCTGTTCGTGCTGAAGACCTTGAATTACAAGGGCTGCAGCCACGTACAACGACCCGATCCGAAAGGCGGAGCGCACCGAATGCCGCGCATTGTAGCCTCAAGCCGTAGGACTGACACCTAACCGATTGGTCGGGCAGAGCGTCGGATCAGCCCGATCACCGGCAGCAGGCCCACCAGTACCAGTGTCAGTGCCGGCAGCGAAGCCCGTGCCCACTCGCCTTCGCTGGTCATTTCAAAGATCCGCACCGCCAGGGTGTCCCAGCCGAACGGGCGCATCAGCAAGGTTGCGGGCATTTCCTTGAGCACATCCACGAACACCAGCAGCGCAGCACTCAGGGTGCCGGGTAGCAACAGCGGAAGATACACTTTGCAAAACAGTCGCGGCCCACTCACGCCCAAACTACGCGCCGCTTCCGGCAACGAAGGCCGGATGCGCGCCAGGCTATTTTCCAGCGGCCCGTAGGCCACCGCTAGAAAACGCACCAGATACGCCAGCACCAGCGCCGACAGGCTGCCCAGCAACAGCGGTTTGCCCGCACCACCGAGCCAGCCGGACAGCGGCACCACCAGTTCGCGGTCCAGATAACTGAACGCCAACATGATCGACACCGCCAGCACCGAACCCGGCAATGCATAGCCAACATTGGCCAGGCTGATACCGGAGCGAATCGCCCGGGTCGGCGACAGGCGGTTGGCGAAGGCAAGTACCAGCGCCACGCTGACCGTGATCAATGCCGCAATACCACCGAGATAGAGGGTGTGGACGATCAGGCCCGAATAGCGCTCATCCAGGTCGAACCGGCCGCGCTGCCAGAACCACGCGATCAACTGCAGCACCGGAATGACAAAGGCGCACGCAAACACCAGCCCACACCAGGCACTGGCGGCTAACGCTTTGAACCCACGCAGGTGGTAGAGCGCCTTGCCCCGAGGCCGATCATTGCTGGGACGGCTCGCGCCACGGGCACGCCGTTCGCCGTACAGCACCAGCATCACCACCAGCAATAACAGGCTGGCCAGTTGGGCTGCGCTGGAAAGACTGAAAAAGCCGTACCAGGTTTTATAGATCGCGGTGGTAAAGGTATCGAAGTTGAACACCGAGACCGCACCGAAATCCGCCAGGGTTTCCATCAACGCCAGGGCGACCCCGGCGCCAATCGCCGGCCGCGCCATGGGTAGCGCCACGCGCCAGAACGCTTGCCACGGCGATTGCCCCAACACTCGCGCGGCTTCCATCAGGCCTTTGCCCTGGGCCAGGAATGCAGTGCGCGCCAGCAGGTAGACGTAGGGGTAGAACACCAGCACCAACACGATGATCACGCCACTGGTGGAACGCACGCGAGGCAGGCGCAGACCGGTGCCGAACCACTCTCGCAGCAGGGTCTGCACTGGGCCTGCGAAATCCAGCAGGCCAACAAAGACGAAGGCAAGCACGTAGGCGGGGATGGCGAAGGGGAGCATCAACGCCCAGTCAAGCCAGCGCCGGCCGGGGAATTCGCAGAGGCTAGTGAGCCAGGCCAGGCTTACGCCCAAGAGGGTCACGCCCAAACCCACCCCAACCACAAGGGTCAGGGTATTGCCCAGCAGCCGGGGCATCTGGGTTTCCCACAGATGGGACCAGATTTGCGCATCGATGCTTTGCCAGGACAGCAACAGCACGCTCAGCGGCAGCAGCACCAGGGCGGCGACGGTGAAAACCGGCAGGTACCAGCGGCGTTGGGCGGGGTGGGCCAAAGGTGGGTTCTCGATAATGAAGATCTTGAAATCACCACAACCCAATGTGGAAGGGGGCTTGCCCCCGATGTCGGAATGTCAGTCGACTCATCGGTGACTGATCCTCCGCCATCGGGGGCAAGCCCCCTCCCACATTTGGATCTGCGGCGTCCTACAAATTGTACTTAGTTCCAGCCGGCGCGATCCATCAAGCGAATGGCTTCAGCCTGGCGCTTACCCGCCACTTCCACCGGCAAGGTGTCCGCAACGAACTTGCCCCAGGTCGCCACTTCGGCCGACGGCGGTACAGCCGGGTTGGCCGGGAACTCCTGATTCACATCGGCAAAGATCTTCTGCGCTTCAGGTGTGGTCATCCATTCCACCAGAGCCTTGGCGGCTTCCGGGTGTGGCGCGTGCTTGGTCAAGCCGATACCCGACAGGTTCACATGCACACCACGGTCGCCCTGGTTCGGCCAGAACAGCTTCACAGCCAGGTCCGGCTTCTGCTTGTGCAGGCGGCCGTAGTAGTAGGTGTTGACGATACCCACGTCGCACTGCCCGGCGTTGATCGCCTCCAGCACGGCGATGTCATCAGAGAACACGTCAGTAGAGAGGTTATTCACCCAGCCCTTGACGATTTCTTCGGTCTTGGCCGCGCCGTGGGTTTCGATCAGGGTCGCGGTGAGCGACTGGTTGTAGACCTTTTTCGCCGTGCGCAGGCACAGACGACCTTCCCACTGTTTGTCGGCCAGGGCTTCGTAGGTGGTCAAGTCACCCGGTTTTACCCGGTCAGTGGAATAGGCGATGGTCCGCGCACGCAGGCTCAAGCCAGTCCAAGCGTGGGCGGATGAGCGGTATTGCAGAGGAATGTTCTTGTCGATCACGGGTGAGGTGAAGGGTTGCAGGATGCCCATTTGCTCGGCCTGCCAGAGGTTGCCGGCATCCACGGTGAGCAACAGGTCGGCGGTAGCGTTTTCGCCCTCGGCCTTGATGCGCTGCATCAGCGGGGCTTCCTTGTCGGTGATGAACTTCACCTGGACGCCAGTCTTTTTGGTGTAGGCATCGAACACGGGTTTGATCAGTTCGTCGATGCGCGAGGAGTAGACCACCACTTCGTCGGCTGCCTGCACAGTCGTGCTGCCGATCAGGGTGAGTGCCAGGGCAGTCAGTAGGCGCTTGGGTGCCAACATGGGTGCGGTCTCTCATTTGCAAAGTGAGCGCAAATGATAGGGACTCACATTTGGTAACGCTCGGTGGAGGCGTTACCAGATGTTGCACAGATGCCTCAGGGTTTCGCGAGTGTTGGCAGATCGCCCGTCAAGCCCAAGGCCTGGCGCACAAATACCGCTTTGGCTTCGGGCATCTGGTTGACCATCTTCAGCCCGGCGTTACGCAACCAACGTAACGGCAGTTGATCGGCCTGGAACAACCGCTCAAAACCTTCCATTGCGGCCATCAGCGCCAAGTTGTGGGGCATCCGACGACGTTCATAACGGCTCAGCACTTTCACATCCGCCAGACGCTCGCCGCGTTCAGTAGCCGACAGCAACACTTCGGCCAGCACCGCCGCATCGAGGAAACCCAGGTTGACGCCCTGCCCGGCCAACGGGTGGATCACATGAGCCGCATCGCCGATCAACGCCAGGCCCTCAGCCACGTAGCGTTTGGCGTGACGCTGGCGCAACGGTACGCAAACCCGTGGATCAGCACTGACCACAGTGCCAAGCCGCCCTTCAAAGGCGCGCTCCAGCTCACGGCAAAAACTCTCATCATCCAAGGCCATCAGGCGCTCGGACTCAGCCGGTGTGGTGGACCATACGATCGAACACCAATCTTCCTGCCCATCGCGTACCAACGGCAAAAACGCCAACGGGCCGGTGTCGGTAAAGCGTTGCCACGCCGTACGCTGGTGCGGCTGACTGCTACGTACGCTGGTGACGATGGCGTTATGCAAGTAATCCCATTCACGGGTGGCGGTGCCGGTCAGGCGACGCACGGCGGAGTTGGCGCCATCGGCGGCGACCACCAACGGCGCGCGCAAGGTGCGGCCATCGGCCAGGGTCAGCAGCCAGTCATCGCCGGAGCGGCGCATCTGCTCCAACCGCGCGTTGGCCAGCAGGCCCAAGTCGCAGTCGTGCAGGCGATCAAGCAAAGCATCCTGCACCACACGGTTTTCGACGATATGCCCGAGCACCTCGGCGTGCACGCTGGCCGCCGAAAAGTGGATCTGCCCAGTGCCGCTGCCATCCCACACCTGCATCTCGCCGTAAGGGCTGGCCCGGCGCGACACAATGCCGTCCCACACGCCCAAGCGCTCCAGGATGCGCTGGCTGGCGGCCGATAAGGCGCTCACGCGGGGTTCGAAGGCCGCTTCACGGTCGAACGGTTTGACGCTCAGCGGGCTGCCATCGAGCAGCAGCACTTGCAGGCCACTGCCCTGCAACGCCAGCGCCAGCGCGCTTCCGACCATTCCGGCCCCGACAATCAGCACATCTGCGCGCATGTCCATGGTTTAAGCCTGTCTCGCTTGCGGCTTGCGCCGCACGTAAAGGGTTTTGTCGACCCGCGCCACCAGGGTGCCGGAGCCGTCATGAATCTGGACCGTGAGGTGAGGCAGGTATTTCTCGCCGCCTTCGGTCTGTCGGCGCACCTCGTCAAGCAAGGCCTCGTCGATGAAAAATTCGGCGTACACCGGGCCTTTGCCCGGCGAGATAAAGTCGATGCTCGCGGCCTTGTCCCAGACGATGTAGTCGCGGCCCAGATTTTCCATCAGCATCAGCATGTAGAACGGGTCGACCATCGAATACAGGCTACCGCCGAACTGCGTGCCGACGTAATTACGGTTGTACCAACCCAGCCCCATGCGCACTTTGACGTGACGAAAATCCGCGCTCATATGCTGCACGCTGACGCCAGCGCCCAGGTATGGCGGGTACAGGGTCATGATCCAACGCAGCAAGCGCGCCTTGCCCAACCGCGCCACCAACCACTTACGCATCGGGACGCGTCCCCAAGCCCATGGCCTGACGGGCGAACCAGCGTTTGGCCGGCGGCAACAAATCCAGGCCCAGCAGACCCATATTGCGGCCCAGCGCTACCAGCGGTTGTGCACTGCCAAACAGGCGCGTGACCTGATCGGAGAAACCGACAGTCAACTTCTGGTCCATACGCTGGCGCTCGCGGTACGCCTGTAACGTCGCCAGGTCACCGGGCACCGCTGGCCCGGCGAGCAGGGCCTCGGCCAAGGCACTCGCATCGCGCAGGGAAAGGTTGAAACCCTGCCCTGCAATTGGGTGCAGGCTGTGGGCGGCGTTGCCGAGGATCACCAGGTGGGAACGTACCTGCTCTTCGGCTTCCACCAGGGTCAGCGGATACAAATGGCGCGCGCCGACTTGCTTCAAGGTGCCCAGACGGTAGCCGAACACGCTCTGTAATTCGCTGAGGAAACTGCGTTCGTCGAGGGCGGCCAGGCGCTGGGCGTCCATGCCGATGCGTGTCCACACCAGCGCGCAGCGGTTGTCTGGCAGCGGCAGCAAGGCCATCGGGCCTTCGTCGGTGAAGCGCTCGAAGGCTTCGCCGTTATGGGCTTCGCTGGGAGTGATGTTGGCAATCAGCGCGCTCTGGTTGTACGGACGGGTCTTCACGCCAATGCCCAATTGCTCGCGCAAGCCGGATCGGCCGCCATCGGCGAGCACGGCGAGGTCGCATTCCAACACGGTTTCATCGTTGAGCGTCAGGCGATAGCCGTCGGGCAGCGGCTCCATGCGGGTGACTTCCGCCGGGCAGCGCCAGCTGACCACGTCTTTGTCCAGGCCTTGCCACAGGCATTGGCCGAGCCAGGCGTTTTCCACTACGTAGCCGAGTGCTGGCACACCCTCCTCCATGGCGGACAAACGTGCGGTGGAGAAACGCCCACGGTCCGACACGTGAATCTGCTTGATCGGCTCGGCTCGGCGGGAAACCTCCTGCCAGATACCCAGCCGCTGATAAATCTGGCGCGCGCCAAACGACAGCGCCGACGATCGTGCATCGTAGCTTGGCTGGTAGCTGTCGCCCGGAGCGAAGGGCTCGATCAGCATGATCTTCCAGCCCCGCGCCTTGGCCCCGGCCTGCAACGCCAGCGCCAGGCTGGCGCCCACCAGGCCACCGCCGATAATCGCGAGATTGACCCGGCTCATCGGGAGGCCGCCATCAGCGCTTCGATCTCGACGACGGTCTTGGGAACGCCGCCGGTCAGGATTTCACAGCCTTGCTTGGTCACTACCACGTCGTCCTCGATGCGTACGCCAATGCCACGCCATTTCTTCGCCACGTTCTGGTTGTCCGGCGAAATATAGATCCCCGGCTCCACGGTCAACGCCATGCCGACTTCCAGCACCCGCCATTCACCGCCCACCTTGTACTCGCCCACATCGTGCACATCCATGCCCAGCCAATGGCCGGCGCGGTGCATATAGAAAGGTTTATAGGCTTCGCTGGCGATCAGTTCGTCAACGTCACCTTGCAGCAGTCCCAACTTAACCAGCCCAGCGGTGATGACCTGCACGGTCGCCTCATGGGCCTGGTTCCAATGTTTATTCGGCGCGATCTCGGCAAAGGCGGCTTCCTGGGAGGCCAGCACAATCTCGTAGATCGCTTTTTGCTCAGGTGAAAACTTTCCGTTGACCGGCCAGGTGCGGGTAATGTCGCTGGCGTAGCAGTCGATCTCGCAACCGGCGTCGATCAGCACCAGGTCCCCATCCTTGAGCAGCGCGTCATTCTGCTGGTAATGCAGGATGCAGCTGTTGCGCCCGGCGGCGACGATGGAGCCGTAAGCCGGCATCTTCGCGCCGCCTTTGCGGAATTCGTAATCCAGCTCGGCTTCCAGGCTGAACTCATGCAACCCAGCGCGGCTGGCCTGCATCGCCTTGACGTGGGCAGCGCAGGAAATCCGCGCGGCCTCGCGCATCACCCTCACTTCTGCCGCCGATTTATACAGGCGCATGTCGTGGAGCAGATGATCCAAGGCAACAAATTCGTTCGGGGGCTGGGCGCCGAGGTGCGCTTTAGAGCGGATCACGTTGATCCACTCCATCACGTGCCGGTCAAATTCAGCGTTGCTGCCCATGGCCGAATACACCCGGTCACGGCCTTCGATCAGGCCGGGCAGGATGTCGTCGATATCGGTGATAGGGAAGGCATCGTCGGCGCCAAACTCACGGATTGCGCCTTCGGTACCGGCACGCAGGCCGTCCCACAGTTCACGCTCGACATTGCGTTCGCGGCAGAACAGCACGTACTCGCCATGCTGGCGACCGGGCATCAGCACGATCACAGCTTCCGGTTCGGGGAAACCGCTCAGGTACTGGAAGTCGCTGTCCTGGCGGTAAACGTGCTCGACATCGCGATTGCGGATGGCCACGGCGGCGGCCGGCAGAATCGCGATGCTGTTGGGTTCCATCTGCGCCATGAGCGCCTTGCGGCGGCGGGTGTATTCCGCTTTGGGGATATGGATCATGGGCAGATGGGCTTCCTTTCTTAGTGCAGCGACGGCTTGGGTGCAGCAGGCTCAGCGGACTTCTTGGTCTCGGTGAACAGCAGCAACGGCGCGACGCGCAGGTATTCCATGACTTCCATGTAGTCGCCTTCGCCGTCTTCGGACTCTTCCAGCGCATCTTGCACTTGGGAGATCGCGGCGAGGTCCTGCAGCACTTCCTTGGCGTCGGTGCTCAGCTCCAGGCCGCCGGCGTTCACGCCGAAACCGTGGAGGAAACCCTGGCACCATTGGCCCAATGCGGCGGCGCGTTCGGTGAGCGGAGCGTCGTCGGTCGGTAGCAACAGGACTACGGTGACGTCATCACCGGTCAGTTCGCCCTTGACCATCTCTTGCAGGCCGATCAGCGCGTTACGCACGTTGTCGGTCGGTTCGGTTTCCAACAGCTCGGCGACATCGGCCAACCAGTTGTCGGCATCAAAGCCAACACCGGTGCAGCTGCGACCCAACAGCACGCCGTGCAGTTCGGCAGGCGAGCATGGGTGGCCGCTGGTGCTCAGCAGTTTGGAAAAAGCATCGTACGGGGAGTTCTGAATGGGCATGGTGAGCTAGGCGCCAGACGGCGCAATGTCTAGAATGGAGCGCTGTATCCTAGCACCGGCAGACGTACCAAGACTATCAAGGGCGTCAGATCGTTTATCCTGCAGTTGCCATTCATCAGACAAAATCCAGTGGAACCCAATGGAAGACACCGACCTGCAAGCGCTGATGGCCAGACTCGAATTGCTAATTACTCGGGTCGAGCAACTTAAGAGTCAAAACGGACTCCTATTAGCTCAGGAAAAGACCTGGCGCGAGGAACGCGCTCACCTCATTGAAAAAAACGAAATCGCCCGGCGTAAGGTCGAATCGATGATTTCGCGCCTGAAGGCCCTGGAGCAAGACTCATGAGTTCAAGCAATAGCGTCACCGTGCAGATCCTCGACAAAGAATATTCGATCATCTGTCCCCAGGAAGAGCGCAACAACCTGGTGAGCGCCGCCCGTTACCTGGATGGAAAAATGCGTGAAATCCGCAGCAGCGGCAAAGTGATCGGCGCCGACCGTATCGCCGTGATGGCCGCGCTGAACATTACCCACGATCTGCTGCATAAGCAGGAACGCCCTGACGTGCAGGCCAGCGGCTCGACCCGCGAGCAGGTTCGCGATCTGCTCGAACGTGTTGATCTGGTGCTTTCCAGCGACACAGAGCAACCCAAGGGCTGATCCCCGCGACTGTTTAAGGTATACTCGCCCCACTCCCTGGCGTGCTTGCCAGTCGGCGATGTCCCGGAGCCGATTCGCACTACCCTGGAAGTTGCACGTTGGGCTGGTGTGCATGTCCGCTAGACGGAAAGCCTTAAAGCCTACTGCTTCTTCCACCTTGAACTTTCGGGTTCAAGGGCTTAGTCGACAGCGGTTCTGTCGGGGAGCCTGAATTCCAAACTCAATGCCAGTCTTAAGGACTGGCATTGTTTTATGAGCCGAAAAACCATGACCGAACCTGCGCCGCTTTCCCGTCCGCAACTTCGACGCATGTTACGCAACGCCCGCCGCGCCCTTACGCCGAGCGAGCAGCGCCAAGCCGCCCAAGGCCTGTATCGGCAACTGGCACAGCACCCGCTGTTTCGCCGGGCCAAACATATTTCCTTGTATCTACCGACGGACGGTGAAATCGATCCGCGCCTGCTGCTGCGCGCCGCTCAGCGCCGGGGCAAGGCCACCTATCTGCCGGTGCTCAGCGCTTGGCCGCGTACCAAGATGGTGTTCCAGCGCGTGAAGCCTGGCGAAAAGCTGCTGCCCAACCGCTTTCGAATTCTGGAGCCAAGGGTCAATGCCAAGCGCCAGCGCAAGGTGTGGGCGCTGGACCTGGTGTTGCTGCCGTTGGTGGGGTTCGATGACGCGGGTGGCCGCCTGGGCATGGGCGGCGGTTTCTACGACCGCAGCCTGGCGTATCTGGCACGCCGTCAAAGCTGGCGCAAGCCGACGCTGCTAGGCCTGGCCCATGAATGTCAGAAGGTCGATCGATTGGCACAAGCCAGTTGGGATGTGCCATTGGCTGGCACTGTCACTGATAAGCAGTGGTATGTCGCAAAAACGCCGCTTGAAGCAGCGGCGTCTTGAAGAAGGCTTAACGCTTGAACGGTTGCGGCTGCTGTTGAGCCAGTTCAACGGGAGCATCGGTCTTGTTCGACCACAAGCTTTGGGCATACCCGGTGGTCACGACGCCCAGACCAAACAAAATCACCAAAATCCATAGTAAATCCGGTTTACGTTGCATCGATTGCCCCCCTTCAGGCATCTCGTACACGATGACAACAACGTTCCAAAGTAGTCCGTTGCAGCTGCGTCAAGCTTAAAGGCCGGCATTTTGCGGTAACGTGAACCAACACGCAAACCTTGGCGCCAACCGACTGTCGGTTTGTCATCAAATTGCCTGACAACTTGCCCACTGCCTTTTTCAGGAGCCCAAAAATGGCCTACTGGCTGATGAAATCCGAGCCCGACGAACTGTCCATCAGCGGCCTGGAAAAGCTTGGCGAAGCGCGCTGGGACGGCGTACGCAACTACCAGGCGCGCAACTTCCTACGCGCCATGGCCGTGGGCGATGAGTTTTTCTTCTATCACTCCAGTTGCCCAGAGCCAGGCATTGCGGGTATCGGCAAAATTGTCGAAGCGGCCTACCCGGATCCGACCGCACTGGAACCGGACAGCCACTATTTCGACGCCAAAGCCACCCCGGAGAAAAACCCGTGGACTGCGATCAACGTCGCGCACGTCCAAACCTTCCCCAAGGTGCTGGGGCTCGGCTACCTGAAACAGCAAACCGCCCTCGCCGAATTGCCCCTGGTGCAAAAAGGCAGCCGCCTGTCGGTGATGCCGGTCACCGCCGAGCAATGGGCGACGGTGCTGGCGCTGCGCTGACGAGAACCCTGCGGTCACGCGCTCGACGCATGCATCTGCCCCTTAACCGGGTTAGGCTTGCGCTTCATTTGATCGGTATCAACGCCCCCGGGCAGCACCGATCAAACTAGGATGCTAAAGCCGCAGGATGCACCCATGTCGACCACACCCCGCTCTTCCCACCTGTTTGCCGTTCTCTTGATCGCGTTGTTGCTCGGTGCCGGCGGCTTCGGTTACTGGCGCTCCACCCAGGACCGTCTGCCCGAAGGTCTGGGCATGGGCAATGGCCGCCTGGAATCCACCGAAGTGCAGATCGCCGCCAAGATCCCAGGGCGCCTGGCCGAAGTGCGGGTCGACGAAGGCGACAAGGTCCTCAAGGGCCAACTGCTGGCGCGCATGGACACCCGTACGCTGGAAGCCCAGCGCGCCCAGGCCGAAGCCGAAGTGCTGCGGGCCAAGGAGAACTTCGCCGCCGCCGAGGCCAACGTGCAACTGCGCCAGAGCGAACAACTGCTGGCCAACCAGGAACTCAAGCGTACCCAGGAGCTGTACAAACGCGGCTTCGCCAGCGGCCAGTTGATCGACCAGCAGCAAGCCCGCCAGAACACCGGCAACGCCGCCGTGACCGCCGCCCAGGCCCAAGTCAATTCGGCAAAAGCCACCATCGGTGCCGCACAAGCCCAGGTCGCGCAGCTCACCAGTGAAATCGACGACAGCAGCCTGCGCGCGCCTATCGACGGCATTATCCAACTGCGCCTGGCCGAACCGGGTGAAGTGCTTGGCGCGGGCGGGCGCGTGTTGCTGCTGATCGACCCCAATGATCAGTACATGAACCTCTATCTGCCCGCCTCCGTGACCGGACGCCTGACCGTCGGCAGTGACGCGCGGATTCTGCTCGACGCCCTGCCCCAGCAGCCGTTGCCGGCCAAGATCAGTTTTGTCGCCGCCAAGTCGCAGTTCACCCCCAAGGAAGTGGAGACCCGCGACGAACGCCAGAAACTGGTATTCCGCGTCAAATTGCACCTGACTCAACCGAGCGCCGTGCCCCAAGCCAAACCGGGTATGCCCGGCTCCGGCTATGTGCGCACAGCTGATATCGACTGGCCGGCCAACCTGCAATGACCGGCCTGGCGCTGCACGCCAAAGGCATCAACCACCATTACGGCAAACAACAGGCGCTGATCGACATCGCCTTCAGCCTGCCCGCCGGTACACGCTGCGGGCTGATCGGCCCGGATGGTGCGGGCAAATCGAGTTTGTTGGGGTTGATCGCCGGCGTTAAGAAACTCCAGGCCGGCCAATTAGAGGTACTCGGCGGCTCCATTCAGGATCGCCGTCACCGCAACAGCCTGTATCCGCGCATCGCCTTCATGCCTCAGGGTTTGGGTGGCAACCTGTACCCCGAGCTGTCCATCAGCGAGAACATCCGCTTCTTCGCCACCCTGTTCGGCCTGTCCAAAGCCGACTGCGACCAGCGCATGCACAACCTGCTGCTGGCCACCGACCTGGCTCGCTTCGCCGAGCGCCCAGCCGGCAAACTTTCCGGCGGCATGAAGCAGAAGCTCGGCCTGTGCTGCGCGCTGATCCACGACCCGGACCTGCTTATCCTTGATGAGCCCACCACCGGCGTCGATCCGCTGTCCCGTCGACGCTTCTGGGAGCTGGTAGAAACCGTACGCAGCGAACGCCCGCAACTGACGCTGCTGGTAGCCACGGCCTACATGGAGGAAGCCGAGCAGTTCGAACATTGCATGATGCTCGACCGCGGCAAACTGATCGCCGACGGCCTCAGTCGCGAACTGGCGGCAGCGACGCCGAGTGGCAAACTGGATGAGGCCTTCACTCACTTCCAGGGCGATGGCGCCCATGACAACCAGCCGCTGGTGATCCCGCCAAGGGAAAACGCCAACGCCGATATCGCCATCGAAGCGCACGAGTTGACCCTGCGTTTCGGTGATTTCACGGCGGTGAACAAGGTTAGCTTTGCTATTGGTCGAGGCGAGATTTTCGGCTTCCTCGGCTCCAACGGTTGCGGCAAGACCACCACCATGAAAGTCCTCACCGGGCTGATGCCGGCCACCGAAGGCAGCGCGACACTGCTGGGCAACCCTGTGAACGCCAAGGACCTGGCCACCCGCAAGCGCGTGGGTTTCATGTCCCAGAGTTTCTCGCTGTACGGCGAGCTCAGCGTGCGCCAGAACCTGGTGCTGCACGCGCAACTGTTCGACCTGCCCAAAGCAGACAGTGGGCCGCGTATCGATGAATTGATCCAACGCTTTGACCTGAGCAAGATAGCCGAGCAACCCTCCGGCGAATTACCCCTCGGTCTGCGCCAGCGCTTGTCTTTGGCAGTGGCCGTGCTGCATCGCCCGGAAGTGCTGATCCTCGATGAACCCACTTCCGGCGTCGACCCGGCAGCTCGGGATGATTTCTGGCGGCTGCTGGTCGAGTTGTCTCGGGAGCAAGGCGTAACCATCTTCCTGTCCACCCACTTCATGAACGAAGCCCAGCGCTGCGACCGCATTTCCTTGATGCACGCCGGCAAAGTGCTGGCCTGCGACACACCGGAGGCACTGCAACAGCAGTTCCACGGCGACACCCTGGAAGCTGCGTTCGTCACCTGCCTGGAACAGGCCCAAGGCGAACCCGAGCCCGCCGCACCGGCCAAAACCGTCAGCGAAATCAGTGCGCCGCCCGTGAGCAAACGCGGCTTCAGCCTTTCTCGCCTGTTGGCCGTGGCCAGCCGTGAAGGCAAAGAACTACTGCGCGACAAAGTGCGCATGGCCTTCGCCCTCCTCGGCGCGATGTTCATGATGGTGATCTTCGGCTACGGCATTTCCCTGGACGTGGAAAACCTCGCCTTTGCCGTCTACGACCAGGACCAAAGCCCCCAAAGCCGAGCCTATCTGGAAGCCTTCCGCAGCTCGCGCTACTTCGCCGAACAGGCGCCCATCCAGGATTCCAGTGAGTTGCACCGGCGCCTGCAGCGCTCGGAAATCAAACTGGCCCTGGAGATACCGCCAGGGTTTGGCCGCGACCTCTACGCTGGCCGCCAACCCACAGTCGCCGCCTGGCTCGACGGCGGCATGCCGTTTCGCGCGGAAACCAGCCGCAACTATGTAGAAGCGGTACACCAGGGCAACCTGCAACAACTGGCCGAACTGAGCAGCCTGCCGCAGACCACCCAGGCCGCCGCCAAGCTGGAAACCCGCTTTCGCTATAACCAGGACGTGGTCAGCGTGAATGCCATCGGCCCAGGGGTGATGGCGCTGATCCTGGCGTTTATCCCAGCGATGCTCACGGCTCTGGGAATCGTGCGCGAGAAAGAACTGGGCTCGATCACCAACTTCTATGCCACACCACTGACGCGCCTGGAGTTCCTGCTGGGCAAGCAGGCGCCCTACATCGCCGTGAGCCTGATCAACCTGGCGCTGCTGGTGGCCATGAATCGCTGGCTGTTTGGCGTACCGTTCAAGGGCAGCGGCCTGACGTTGGCCTTTGGCGGACTGCTTTACGTGCTGGCCACCACCAGCATGGGCCTGCTGATTTCCGCGTTCACCCGTACTCAAATCGCGGCGATCCTCGGCACCATGATCATCACCAGCCTGCCGACCATCCAGTTTTCCGGGCTGATCGTGCCGCGCTCCTCTCTGGAAGGCGCAGCGGCACTGATGGGCATGCTGTTTCCAGCCGGGCACTTCCTGGATATCGCAGTCGGCACGTTCACCAAGGCTTTGGACCTACGCCAGTTGTGGCCGCAATGCCTGGCGCTGTTCGGGTTCTTCATCGGATTCACCGGGCTAAGCCTGATCATGCTCAAGAAGCAGGAGGCCTGATGCACACGCTCACTCATATCCTGCGCCTGGGCATCAAGGAACTCACCAGCCTGCGCCACGACAGCGTATTGCTGCTGTTCCTGTTCTACGCCTTCACTGTCGCCATCTATATGCCTGCCGCCGGATCTGTAATTGGCTTACACAACGCCAGCGTCGCCTTTGTGGACGAGGATCACAGCGCGCTCTCCAGGCAGATGGCAGAGGCGCTGCAACCGCCGGAATTCCAGGCGCCTGCGCCGCTGGCCTACGACCAATTGGACAAGGTGATGGACAGCGGCCAGTACACCTTCGTGATCAACGTGCCGGCCAACTTCCAGGCTGATCTGCTCGCGGGTCGCCAGCCAGGCGTACAGGTGAACGTCGATGCCACGGCAATGAGCCAGGCGTTCATGGGCGCGGGCTATATCGGCAGGATTTTCCAACGGGAGTTGCTGAGCTACAGCGGCCAAACCGATACCGCCAGCAAAGCCCCGTCGCTGCTGACCACACGGGCGCTGTTCAATACCAACCTGGAAGGTGGCTGGTTCCTGGCGGTGATCCAGATCGTCAACAACATCACCATTCTCGCCATCGTATTGACCGGCACCGCGCTGTTGCGGGAGCGAGAGCACGGCACCCTCGACCATCTGCTGGTGCTGCCGCTGACCGCGCTGGAAATCATGCTGGCAAAAATCTGGAGCAACATGTTGGTGGTGGTGGTGTGTACTTGGGTGTCGCTGGAGGTGGTGGTCAAAGGCTTGCTCGGCGTGCCCCTGGCGGGATCGATGGGCCTGTTTCTATTCGTGACCGCGCTGTACCTGTTTGCCAGCACCGCACTGGGGATCTTCCTCGCCACCCTTGCCCGCTCGACGCCGCAGTTCGGCTTGCTGGCAATCCCGGTGATTATCCCAATGCTGTTGCTATCCGGCGGCAGTACGCCACTGGACAGCATGCCCGAGTGGTTGCAGTGGGTGATGCAGGGCTCGCCGTCGACGCACTTTGTGAGCCTGAGTGCAGCGATCCTGTTTCGGGACGCGGGCGTCAGTGTGGTATGGCCGGACTTGCTGGCGCTGGCGGCAATTGGATTGTTGTTTTTTGCGGTGGCGTTGGTGCGGTTCAGGAAGAGTTTGGCTTCCTGAACCGCCAGCCAGGCTGATTACTGAATGATCAGGTTGTTGAACAACAGGTCTTCCACCACCGGCTTGCCAGTCTCGTCGTTCATCACTTGCTGGGTTTGCTTGAGGGCTTCCTGGCGCAGCTTTTCCTTGCCTTCGACGGTGCTCATGGCCTCGTTGGTCTGCTGGGTAAACAGCGCCACCAACTGGTTACGAATCAACGCATCGTTGGCTTTGACAGCAGCAGCGGCTTCGGTACCGGTCACGCGCAGGGCGATGTCAGCCTTGAACACCTTGAGTTTCGCCGTGCCGTCCAGGCCGTAGTTACCCACGAACGGCGGGCTCAGGCTGATATAGCTGACCTTCGGCGCCTCGCCTTCTTTGGCTTCTTCGGCCTGGGCAGCCATGGGCAAGGTCAGGGCCAGCATCAACAGGATCCACGCTTTCACAGTTCATTCCTCACATTCGGTTGCCGGGTAGCATAACGCTAGCAAGGCAGAGCACAAGCTTATGGCGGCTTATCAGGGCCGGGCATGCTCGTTGACCCACGGGCCTACCCTCCTACACTTATCGGCCACGACACCAAAAGGAATAGCCCGATGAAAGCTGTGCTGTGCAAAGCCTTCGGCCCCGCCGAAACCCTGGTGCTGGAAGAAATCGCCAGCCCGGCGATCAAGAAGAACGAAATCCTGCTGGACGTACACGCGGCGGGGGTGAACTTCCCGGACACCCTGATCATCGAGGGCAAGTACCAGTTCAAGCCGCCCTTTCCGTTTTCGCCGGGTGGCGAGGCGTCGGGCGTAGTCAGCGAAGTGGGTGAGAAGATCAGCCATTTGAAAGTCGGCGACCGGGTCATGGCACTCACCGGCTGGGGCAGCTTTGCCGAGCAGGTCGCGGTGCCGGGCTATAACGTGCTACCGATCCCGCCGGGCATGGACTTCAACACCGCTGCCGCCTTCAGCATGACCTACGGCACCTCGATGCATGCGCTCAAACAACGCGCCAACCTGCAACCGGGCGAAACCTTGCTGGTGCTCGGTGCGTCCGGCGGCGTAGGCCTGGCCGCGGTGGAAATCGGCAAGGCCATGGGCGCCCGTGTGATCGCCGCAGCCAGCAGCGCCGACAAGCTCGCCGTGGCCAAGGCCGCGGGTGCCGATGAGCTGATCAACTACAGCGAAACCAGCCTCAAAGAAGAGATCAAGCGCCTCACCGACGGCAACGGCGCCGATGTGATCTACGACCCGGTGGGCGGTGACCTGTTTGACCAGGCCATCCGCGCCATCGCCTGGAACGGGCGTTTGCTGGTGGTTGGGTTCGCCAGCGGGCGTATTCCAGAGCTGCCGGTGAACCTGGCTTTGCTCAAGGGCGCAGCGGTGGTCGGGGTGTTCTGGGGCTCGTTTGCCCAGCGCCAGCCGCAGGACAATGCGGCGAACTTCCAGCAACTGTTCACTTGGTACGGTGAGGGCAAGCTCAAGCCGTTGGTCTCGCAGGTGTATCCACTGGACCAAGCCGCCCAGGCGATCAATGACCTCGGCCAGCGCAAGGCTGTCGGCAAGGTCGTCGTCCAGACCCGCTAACCGACCTGAAATGCAATCAAATGTGGGAGGGGGCTTGCCCCCGATGGCAGTGGGTCAGCTACAGATAAGCTGGCTGACCTACCGCTATCGGGGGCAAGCCCCCTCTCACCTTTGATCTCCTGCGATCTTAAAATCGATAACGACCCATACTTATCCATTTACGACATGTTCGTAAAAGAACATGCAATTGCTCCCATTTCCTGTGTTTGTGCATGAGAAGCGATGCTATTTTCGGTAACGAAACTGTAACATTCGCATCCGCAGTCAAAACAAGAAATTTGGAGCTCTTGAATGTTTGCTTTCTTTCGTCCTGCCGCGCATCAGGCGCCCCTGCCTGAAGAAAAAATAGACAGTACCTACCGACGACTGCGCTGGCAGATCTTCGCCGGTATTTTCTTCGGTTACGCCGGTTATTACCTGCTGCGTAAAAACTTCTCCCTGGCCATGCCCTATCTGATCGACGAGGGTTACACCCGTGGTCAACTGGGCTTGGCGATGTCGGCCATCGCCATTGCCTACGGCCTGTCCAAGTTCCTCATGGGCCTGGTGTCCGACCGTTCCAACCCACGCTACTTCCTGCCTTTCGGCCTGCTGATATCGGCGGGTGTGATGTTCATTTTCGGGTTCGCACCTTGGGCAACGTCCAGCGTGACCATGATGTTCATTCTGCTGTTCATCAACGGCTGGGCCCAGGGCATGGGCTGGCCGCCAAGTGGGCGGACGATGGTGCACTGGTGGTCGCAGAAAGAACGCGGCGGTGTAGTGTCGGTGTGGAACGTGGCGCACAACGTCGGTGGCGGCCTGATCGGTCCGCTGTTCCTGCTGGGCATGGCGTGGTTCAACGACTGGCACGCAGCTTTCTACGTGCCGGCCACTGTGGCCTTGGCGGTAGCGGCCTTTGCCTTCATCACCATGCGCGACACACCGCAATCGGTTGGCCTGCCGCCCATCGAGAAATACAAGAACGACTATCCCGAAGGCTACGACGCCAGCCATGAGGAAGAATTCAGCGCCAAGGAAATCTTCGTCAAATACGTGCTGCGCAACAAAATGCTTTGGTACATCGCCTTCGCCAACGTGTTCGTCTACCTGTTGCGCTACGGCGTGCTGGACTGGGCGCCAACTTATCTGAAGGAAGCCAAGCACTTCGACGTGGATAAAACGTCTTGGGCGTATTTCTTCTACGAGTGGGCAGGCATTCCAGGCACGCTGCTGTGCGGCTGGATGTCGGACAAGATCTTCCGTGGCAACCGTGGCCTGACGGGCGTGGTGTTCATGGCGCTGGTGACCGTGGCAACCCTGGTGTACTGGCTCAATCCGCCGGGCAACCCGATGGTCGACATGATTGCGCTGTTCTCCATCGGTTTCCTGATCTACGGCCCGGTGATGCTGATCGGCCTGCAGGCTCTGGAGTTGGCACCCAAGAAAGCCGCCGGCACGGCCGCGGGCTTCACCGGTCTGTTCGGTTATCTGGGCGGTTCGGTGGCAGCCAGTGCGGCAATGGGCTACACCGTGGACCACTTCGGCTGGGACGGTGGTTTCGTACTGCTGATCGGTGCGTGCCTGCTGGCTATCGCGTTCCTGATCCCAACGCTGTGGCACACCAACAGCGTCAGCTCGGCGCGTTAATCGCCAGAGCAACCCTTTGCACAACGCTTGAGCCGCGCCTCCAGATTCCTATCTGGCATGGCGTGGCTACGCAGGGCGTTTACGGTCTGCTCGACATAATCGCGAGTAGTGCCGTAACGCCCGCAAGCGCTTTGCAGCACATGGTTGAGCACGATATCCGGCAAGTTGCCAGCATAGCTGGGCAAGTGCCGCTCCAGGACAAACCCCAACGCCTGCACCTGACTGCCATCTTCAAGACGGCAGCTGAGCCAGTGCGGCCGGTAGGACGGGTAAGGCATCTCGCGCTGCCACAAGGCGTAAAGCGAGGCCTCCAACTGATCTTCGGGCAAGCGGTAAGCGAACCCGCTGCAAGAGCCACCGCGATCCAACCCAAACACCAACCCTGGCGTTTCCGGCGTGCCCCGATGCTCGTGGGACCACAGGTACAGGCCGCGGTGATAGCCGTGGACCCGCGCCCGCACCCGCTCGGAGGACGAGCATTCAGGACGCCAGATCAGCGAACCGTACGCAAATAGCCAGACCGGCCCACCTTTATGCCGGCCCATGGTGGCCTGCATCGAGCTCATTAACTGTTCGTGAGTGAGTTGCGGCCCCAGATCGAGCCGCGGAGGGTAAGCCAACTGCTGAAGATCGGTTTCTATGGCGGTCATGGCGAAAAGCGGTACGCCTCCTGAGTGTTACCAGTTGTAAGCAACTTTACCGTAATAAAACGCGCCGCTGTAACCGTACGGCGAAAAAGTGCTATAGGCCAAATTGCCACTACTGCTGGCGAAGGCGTTGACCTTCTCTGGGTATTTATCGGTGACGTTGTCGCCGCCTAAGGTGAAGGTCCAGTTCTTCAGCTTGTAGTCAGCCGATAAATCCAGCACCCAGGCGGCCTTGAAAGTCTGGTCGTTGACCTTGTCCGCCTGGTAGCTGGTGAACTCACCATAGCGCACCAAATTGCTGTGCAGTGCCCAATTGCCGTAGGTGAAGTCATTACCCAGGCTCAGCTTGTGCTGGGGGGTGGTATCGCCGAGCAAACCGATGCGCTCGCGACGGTCCACCCTCACCAGGTTCGCCCCAAGGCTATCGAGGATGGCCGGGTTGGGTTTCACATCGGTCACTTTGGTGTGGTTGTAGTTGTAGCCCACGGTGCTGTTCCAGCGGATACCGCTATCGAATTGGTAGCGATAGTTGGCTACCAGATCGACGCCGTCGGTGCTGGTGTCGGTGGCGTTGGTGAAGTAGCGGGCGGTGGTGTAATCAATGTTGCCCACGCCGTTGGCCTGCAGGTAGGCACGCGTCGCCGCGTTTATGCCGAGGTTGGAGGACAGGCTGATACGGTCGCGAATGTCGATACGGTACACATCCACCGTCACCGTCAGGTCATCGGCCGGCTCCAGTACCAGACCAAGGCTGTAGTTGCGCGACTTCTCGGCCTTGAGGTCTTCAGCACCGAGCAAGCGCGCAACCTGGCTGTTGGCCGGGAAGGTACCGGCTTCCTGGATGGTGCTGCCGATCAGCTGCGATGAGGTGTAGGCAAAGTTCTGCTGGGCCAGGGACGGCGCGCGGAAACCGTTGGATACACTGCCGCGCAAGGCCACTTGCGGGGTGAAGTCATAACGAGCTGACAGCGAGCCGCTGACGTTGGAGCCAAAGTCACTGTAGTCCTCATGGCGAACGGCGGCCGAGGCGCTGAGTTTTTCGGTGAAGTTGGTTTCCAGGTCCAGATACTGCGCCCAATTGTGACGAGAGCTGGTGCCCGCGTCGGCATCCCGGAAGCCGCCCAGCCCGGAGCTGCCGGTCTGGAAGTAGGACGCTGGCTCGCCCGCCTCGATTTCATAACCCTGATGCAGGTATTCACCGCCGAACGCCACGGACACCGGGTAAGGCAGCCAGCCCACGTCGAACTCGCGGGACAGGTCCAGGCTGACTTGCTTCTGGTCGTTGCTCAGGGTGCCGTTGTCGAACTTGCGCGGTGTCGCCAGGCCCAGGGAGGTGTTGATGGTTTCAGTGCTGAGTGCGTACTGGTTCTTGCCGTAGTTGGCCGACAGGTCGTAATGCCAGTCGTACGCCAGCAAGCCACGCAGGCCTACCACCAACGACGTGTCTTCAAGGTTGCCCTTGATCAGCGGCAGGTAACCGTTGGGGTTGAGCGCCGGGATGTTGTTGGACGCATTGCTCGCGCGGTAGAACGCCGCCGTCTCGCCACGCCGCTTGCTGTAACCGCCGAAGGTGTAGAACTCGGCCGCGTCGTTGAAGGAATATTCGGAGTTGAACTGGAACTTGCCTTCATTGGTGGCCGGCTCACCTTGGCGGAACACGCGCTGGCCATAGGTGGTAGAGCCGACGCTTCCGGTGCGGTAGTCATCACCGGCGCGGTTGGTGTAGTCGTTGTCAGCCCCTTCGGCCGACAGGTTGATAAAGCCGTTGTCGCCCAATGCCAGGCCGGTGTTGCCGCTGACATTACGCTGGATGCCGTCGCCCTTCTTGTATTCGCCGAACTTGGTGGAGATCGAGCCGCCATGGTCAGCGTGCTTGAGTATCACGTTGATCACCCCGGCAATCGCATCCGAGCCGTAGCGCGCGGAAGCACCGTCTCGCAGCACTTCGATATGGTCCACCGCCGACAGCGGGATCGCATTCAGGTCCGCCGGTGCCGACCCACGGCCCACTGCGCCGCCCAGGTTGACGAAGGCACTGGTGTGGCGGCGCTTGCCGTTGACCAGCACCAGCACCTGATCAGGTGACAGGCCGCGCAACTGTGCAGGCCGCACCAATTCGGCGCCGTCCACCAGGCTTGGGCGTGGGAAATTGATTGATGGAATAAGGCGCGCCAGCACTGCGCCCAGCTCATCGGAGCCGGTGCTGCGCAGACTGTCACCGGAAATCACATCGATGGGTGACAGTGAAGCACTGGCCGTACGCTCCTGAGCGCGGGTGCCGGTGACAATCACGGTGTCGAGTTTGGGTGCATCGGTGGCGGACGTTTCGGCCGCAAAGACTGGATTGAAGCTCACAGCGGTCAGCAAATTGGCCGACAAAATCGCCGAGTACAGCGCGTGTTTCTTGTAGCTCCCCATACCGCTCCCCTTTCCCTTATGAATCAGTAATCAAACATCAGAACGTCAGTGCTCTGAGCTCATACGATCGATCCGGCTGGCGGGCGGTGGCGGTCAGTTGTTGGTGATTGGCAGAAAATCGGTAGTCCGTTGCGATATAGCTTAAAGATATTCATGTAACAAATTAAATACCTTTAAGGAATAAGAGAATGCATAAGCCCAGGGTCCCCTCCGTCAGGATTATCCGCAGCGATCCCGTTACTTTCAGCCCCGGTTCAGCCTGGGCACGCGCCAAGCCGTCAAAATAGGGTGCACATCACGACCCACTTAGCCGCCCATCAAACCGACTACCGAGGTCGCACCCATGAAGAATTTTCGACTGCCTGGCCTGTTATTGCTGGCCCAGGCCACCACCGCGCTAGCTGGCGAATCGCCCGTCACCGAAGACGACAAGGGCTTCTGGTACGCGCAGACCAGCGTCTACACTCGGCACTTCGCGCCGGACAAGGACCACAACAACAACCAAGACCTGATTGGCCTGGAGCGCAATGAAACTTCAGGGTTGGTGTATGGCGGGGCAACCTTTCGCAACTCGTTCCGCCAGCGCTCGTACTACGCCTACGCGGGCAAGCGCTATGACATGACCGACTATCCGGTGTACCTGAAGGTCACGGGCGGGGCGATCCAGGGCTATCGCGGCAAGTACCGCGACAAGATCCCATTGAACCGTTTCGGTGTGGCGCCGGTGATTATTCCGTCGGTAGGCACCCATTACGGGCCGGTGGCGGCGGAGTTGGTGTTGTTGGGGTTCAATGCGGCGATGGTGACGACCGGCGTGCGTTTCTAAGCGAGCACTGAGCGGGGCTTTTGTGATGAACAGGCTTGCCCGCTCACCACAAAAAGCCGGCGGCTCTTGGAATGGATCAGCGCGGCGCGTAGGCGAATACGTCGGCGCGCATCTGATGCGCATCCATGCCGGCGTCGACCAGCGCATCCAGCGTGCCGTAGATCATCGCCGGTGAGCCGCTGGCGTAGACGTGCACGGCCTTGAGGTCGGCGATGTCCTCGCACACCGCTTCATGGAGCAAACCGCAGCGTCCTTCCCAACCGCACAGATCACTGACGACTTTGTGCAGGAACAGGTTTGGCAGTTGCAGCCATTGGTCCCAGTGTTCGATCTGGTAGAAGTCTTCCGGGCGTCGCACGCCCCAGTACAGGTGCACCGGGTGCTTGAAGCCGGAGGCGCGGCAATGTTCGATCAGGCTATGCATCTGTGCCATACCAGTGCCGGCGGCGATCAACACCAGCGGACCGTCCGGCAGTTCAGCCAGATGGGTATCGCCAAACGGCAACTCCACACGGGCCATCTGATTGCGTTGCAGCTGTTCCAGCAGGGCGCGCGCGCTGTCCTCACGGGCCAGCACATGCAGTTCCAGCTCGCGCCCGGAGTGAGGCGCCGACGCTAGGGAGAATGCGGATTTTTCGCCATTTTCCCGTTCGATCATCAGGTATTGCCCGGCGTGGTAACGCACCGCCTTGCCGGCCGGGGCCAGCAGGCGCACGCGCCACACATCACCACCGACCTCTACGCATTCACTCACTTGGCACGACAACTTGCGCAACGGCAACTCTCCCGGCGCCAACACGCCATCCCACAACACAATGCAATCTTCCAACGGTTCGGCGATGCAGGTGTAGAACTCACCGTGGTCGCGCACCTCACCTGCTTGCTGCACCCGGCCTTCCACCAGCAGCGCGGCACACACGTGGCAGACGCCATTGCGACAGGCCTGCGGGCATTCGTAGCCCAGGCGGCGCGCCCCTTCGAGGATTCGCTCGCCGGGGACCAGCTCCAGCACGGCGCCGGAAGGTTGCAGGGTTACACGCATCAATCTATTCCCAATTCTTTCCACATCGCATCGACGCGCGCGGTCACGGCTTCATCCTTGACGATCACCCGACCCCACTCGCGGGTAGTTTCACCCGGCCATTTGTGGGTAGCATCCAGGCCCATCTTAGAGCCCAGGCCCGATACCGGCGACGCGAAGTCGAGGTAGTCGATCGGCGTATTGTCGATCATCACCGTGTCGCGCTTGGGGTCCATGCGCGTGGTGATGGCCCAGATCACGTCGTTCCAGTCGCGGGCGTTGATGTCGTCGTCGGTGACAATAACGAACTTGGTGTACATGAACTGTCGCAAAAACGACCACACACCCAACATGACGCGCTTGGCATGGCCAGGGTACGACTTCTTCATGGTCACGATGGCCATGCGGTACGAACAGCCTTCCGGCGGCAGGTAGAAGTCGGTGATTTCCGGGAATTGCTTTTGCAGGATAGGCACGAACACTTCGTTGAGCGCCACGCCGAGAATGGCCGGCTCATCCGGCGGACGGCCGGTGTAAGTGCTGTGGTAGATCGGCTTGATCCGGTGGGTGATGCGTTCGACGGTGAATACCGGGAAGCTGTCGACTTCGTTGTAATAGCCGGTGTGGTCGCCGTAAGGACCTTCGTCGGCCATCTCGCCAGGGTGGATCACGCCTTCGAGGATGATTTCAGCAGTGGCCGGCACTTGCAGGTCGTTGCCACGGCATTTGACCAGCTCGGTACGGTTGCCACGCAACAGGCCCGCGAAGGCGTATTCGGACAGGCTATCCGGCACAGGGGTCACAGCGCCCAGGATGGTGGCGGGGTCTGCACCCAAGGCCACGGAAACCGGGAACGGCTGGCCAGGGTGTTTTTCGCACCACTCACGGAAGTCCAGCGCGCCGCCACGGTGACTCAGCCAACGCATGATCACCTTGTTGCGGCCGATCACTTGCTGACGGTAGATACCGAGGTTCTGACGGTCTTTGTTCGGGCCTTTGGTGACGGTCAGGCCCCAGGTGATCAGCGGGCCGACGTCGCCGGGCCAGCAGGTTTGCACCGGGAGCATGGCCAGGTCGACGTCATCGCCTTCGATGACCACTTCCTGGCACACCGCGTCCTTGACCACTTTGGGGGCCATGGCAATGATTTTGCGGAAGATCGGCAGCTTCGACCAGGCGTCCTTCAGCCCCTTGGGCGGCTCGGGCTCCTTGAGGAAGGCCAGTAGTTTGCCGATCTCGCGCAGTTCGCTGACCGACTCCGCGCCCATGCCGAACGCCACGCGATCGGGCGTGCCGAACAGGTTGCCGAGCACCGGAATATCAAAGCCGGTCGGGTTTTCGAACAGCAGCGCCGGGCCCTTGCTACGCAGGGTACGGTCGCAAATCTCAGTCATTTCCAGCACTGGGGAAACCGGCACCTGGATACGTTTCAACTCTCCGCGCTGCTCAAGTTGCTGCACGAAATCCCGAAGATCCTTGAATTTCATTAACCATGCCACCCGTAAAATAGGCGTACATCCTACCTGCTCTGAGGCTGGCTGGCAGCTTATCGCGGTGCATTTGACTGCCGAATGCGCTTAAAAAACGCGCAAAAAAAAATGGCGCCCCTGGGGGCGCCATTCTTTCGGACCTGAAACGTCGTATTACTTACGCTTCATCGACAGGAAGAACTCGTCGTTGGTCTTGGTGGTTTTCAGCTTGTCGATAAGGAACTCGATGGCTGCAACTTCGTCCATCGGGTGCAGCAGCTTGCGAAGGATCCACATACGCTGCAGTTCGTCGTCGGCAGTCAGCAACTCTTCGCGGCGGGTGCCGGAACGGTTGATGTTGATCGCCGGGAACACGCGTTTTTCCGCGATGCGACGGTCCAAAGGCAGTTCCATGTTGCCGGTACCCTTGAACTCTTCGTAGATCACTTCGTCCATCTTCGAGCCGGTTTCAACCAGCGCGGTGGCGATAATGGTCAGCGAGCCGCCTTCTTCGATGTTCCGCGCGGCGCCGAAGAAACGCTTCGGCTTCTCCAGGGCGTGGGCATCGACACCACCGGTCAATACCTTGCCGGAGCTCGGGATCACGGTGTTGTAAGCACGGGCCAGACGGGTGATGGAGTCGAGCAGGATCACCACGTCCTTCTTGTGTTCGACCAGGCGCTTGGCCTTCTCGATCACCATTTCAGCAACCTGCACGTGGCGGGTTGGCGGCTCATCGAACGTCGAGGCAACCACTTCGCCGCGCACGGTGCGCTGCATTTCGGTCACTTCTTCCGGACGTTCATCGATCAGCAATACGATCAGGTGAACTTCAGGGTTGTTACGCGCGATGTTCGCTGCAATGTTCTGCAGCATGATGGTCTTACCGGCTTTCGGCGGTGCGACGATCAGGCCACGCTGGCCTTTGCCAATCGGAGCGCACAGGTCGATCACACGACCGGTCAAGTCTTCGGTGGAACCGTTACCGGCTTCCATCTTCATGCGCACAGTCGGGAACAGCGGGGTCAGGTTCTCGAAGAGAATCTTGTTTTTCGCGTTCTCTGGACGATCGAAGTTGATCGTGTCGACCTTGAGCAGGGCGAAGTAACGCTCGCCTTCCTTCGGTGGACGGATCTTGCCAACGATGGTGTCACCGGTGCGCAAGTTGAAGCGACGGATCTGGCTCGGCGAGACGTAGATATCGTCTGGGCCGGCGAGATAGGAAGCGTCTGCAGAGCGGAGGAAGCCGAAGCCGTCCTGGAGAATCTCCAGCACGCCATCACCGGAGATTTCCTCGCCGCTTTTCGCGTGCTTCTTGAGCAGGGAGAAAATCACGTCCTGCTTGCGCGAACGGGCCATATTTTCTATGCCCATTTCTTCGGCCAATTGGAGCAGGTCGGTAATCGGCTTTTGCTTGAGTTCAGTCAGATTCATATAGGAATGACGTAATCATTTATGGAGGGGGGGAAATTAAGCTTTTGGCTTAATGAGGCCGCGCCGCAGAGAAGGCGACAGGATCGCGTACTAATCGAAAAGGAATGCGTCGGCGACGGCTTGCAGGGGGCAGTGGAGAAACCAGTGCGGGGCCGAATGTACCACCTGAATTTCGGAGCGTCTAGCCCTGTTTAACGAAAAAGCCCCGCAATTTGCGGGGCCTTTTTGACGACGCTTAGATGTTGGCGTCGAGGAAAGCTTGCAGCTGGGACTTCGACAGCGCACCTACTTTGGTGGCTTCAACGTTGCCGTTTTTGAACAGCATCAGCGTAGGAATACCGCGCACACCGTGCTTGGCCGGGGTTTCCTGATTGTCGTCGATGTTCAGCTTGGCAATGGTCAGCTTGCCTTCGTAAGTAGTTGCAATGTCGTCCAGGACCGGAGCGATCATTTTGCAAGGGCCGCACCATTCAGCCCAGTAGTCAACCAGCACCGGGCCAGCAGCCTTGAGTACTTCGGCCTCAAAGGTCGCGTCGGTGACGTGCTTGATAAGATCGTTGCTCATGGATGTCTCCGGATTGTAAGCAAAAAAAACGTTGCCCATCATAGCCGCCCTTCCCCCGTTCAGGAAGCCGCCTCTGATTGAGTCTTGCTATGGTGATGCATGAGTTTGGGTATAGCCCAATTCAAGACGCGACGGGACTCACAAAGGTAATGCCCGTGCGTAACGCTGCATTACGTACGTGTTCCTGCATGGTTTTCTGCGCTGTCGCACTCGCACGCCGGGCCAAGGCACGCAAAATTTTGCGATGTTCCTGCCAGGTTTCCATGGCCCGCTCTGGCCGGATGAACGGTAATTTCTGACTTTCCAGGAACACCTCGGCGCTGGCACTGAGAATACTCACCATCGCTTGGTTGCCGCTGGCCAACAGGATGCGTTGGTGAAACTCGAAGTCCAGCCGCGCCGCGGCGTCGAAGTCGCCGGCCTTGAGCACCTTGCGCATCGCCTCAACGTTGTCCTCAAGACTGTCCAGCTCATCGATGGTCAGCGTGACCGCTGCCAGCCCCGCCGCAAACCCCTCCAGCGCATAGCGCAATTGGAAGATATCCAACGGCGTGGCCTGGGCCGCGAAAGGCCAGGCAAAGCCCGGCGCGTCCTCCGCCGCCTGCACGAATACGCCTTTGCCCGGCAGCACGCTGACCACGCCCAACGCACTCAGGGACGATAACGCCTCACGCAACGACGCTCGGCTCACGCCCAACTGCACCGCCAGGTCGCGTTGGGACGGCAACGCGTCGCCTGGCCCGAAGCCCTGCTCCTTGATCAGTTTGCGAATGGCCTGCAGGGCCGCTTCCGGTACGGCTTGGGCGATGGAATTCATAAAAAACTCAAGGTTTCAGTCAGCAGAGCGGCTAGTTGTAAAGCTATTCGCGGCCGGCGGCAAGCCACGCCCCAAAGGGGCTCGCAGGTTTTTGCCGGCGCTCGAAAAGGGTGCGAAAGGCTATGCCACTGTTCAGACCAGTAAGACCAATGAAGCTCAACAAATCCCAGCCTTACAGACGATTTCGAGCCTACTGGCATGGGCTGTGCAATCACGCAAGCAAGCCAAATCCAGAAAATCCTTTCGCCCTTTTCGGAGAGTTGCCATGACTAAGCGCTACAGCGCCCTGCTCACTGCCCTGTTTGCCAGCCTGATGCTGAGCCAGGCACCCGCCCAGGCCAATGGGCTGGACGATATCGTCGCCCGTGGCACCCTTAAGGTAGCCGTGCCCCAGGACTTCCCGCCGTTTGGCTCGGTCGGCCCCGACATGAAGCCGCGCGGCCTGGACATCGATACTGCCAAGCTGCTGGCCGACCAACTCAAGGTCAAGCTGGAGCTGACCCCGGTCAACAGCACCAACCGCATCCCGTTCCTCACCACCGGCAAGGTTGATCTGGTGATCTCCAGCCTGGGCAAAAACCCGGAGCGAGAAAAAGTCATCGACTTCTCCAAGGCTTACGCGCCGTTCTACCTGGCCGTATTCGGCCCACCTGATGCCGCCATCAGCAGCACCGACGACCTTAAGGGCAAGACCATCAGCGTGACCCGTGGCGCCATCGAAGACATCGAGCTGACCGCAGTAGCGCCCAAGGAAGCGACCATCAAGCGCTTCGAAGACAATAACTCCACCATCGCCGCCTACCTGGCAGGCCAGGTCGACCTGATCGCCAGCGGCAACGTGGTGATGGTGGCGATCAGCGAGCGCAACCCGAAACGCGTGCCAGCGCTGAAAGTGAAACTCAAAGATTCGCCGGTGTACGTCGGCGTGAACAAAAACGAGCCGGCGCTGCTGGAGAAGGTCAACCAGATCCTGGTCGCGGCCAAGGCCGATGGCAGCCTGGAAAAGAACGCGATGCAATGGCTGAAAGAGCCGCTGCCCGCCGATCTTTGATACGACGGAGCTGACTCATGGCGTATCAATTTGACTTTGTGCCGGTGCTGGCCAATACCGATCTGCTGTTGCGCGGCGCGTTGTTCACCCTTGAGCTGACGGCCATCGGTGCGATCCTGGGGGTGGCCCTGGGCACCGTCGGCGCGGTGGTGCGGGCGTGGAAGATCCAGCCGTTTGCCTGGTTCTTCGGCGTCTATGTCGAGTTGATCCGCAACACGCCGTTCCTGGTGCAACTGTTCTTCATCTTCTTTGGCCTGCCGTCCCTGGGGCTAAAGATTACCGAGTGGCAAGCCGCCGTATTGGCGATGGTGATCAACCTGGGGGCCTACTCCACGGAGATCATTCGCGCCGGCATCCAGGCCATCCCGCGCGGGCAACTGGAAGCCGCCGCCGCGCTGGCGATGACGCGTTTCGAAGCGTTCCGCCATGTGGTGTTGCTGCCGGCGCTGGGCAAAGTGTGGCCGGCACTGAGCAGCCAGATCATCATCGTGATGCTCGGTTCGGCGGTGTGTTCACAGATCGCCACCGAAGAGCTGAGCTTCGCCGCCAACTTTATTCAGTCGCGTAATTTTCGCGCGTTTGAAACCTATGCCCTGACCACCCTGGTGTACCTGTGCATGGCGTTAATGATTCGCCAGTTGCTCAACTGGATCGGCCGCCGCTTTGTGATGAGGAATAGCCGATGAGTGATTTTTCCTTCTGGGACATCGTACGCAATCTGCTTACGGGCCTTCAGTGGACGCTGTTGCTGTCGCTGGTGGCGTTCATCGGCGGCGGCCTGATCGGCTTGCTGGTGATGACCATGCGCATCAGCAGCAAGGCGTTCGCGCGCAATCTTGCGCGCACCTACATCGAGCTGTTCCAGGGCACGCCGTTGTTGATGCAGCTGTTCCTGGTGTTCTTCGGCATCGCCCTGCTGGGGGTGGATATTTCACCGTGGCTGGCAGCGGCGATTGCCCTGACATTGTTTACCAGCGCCTACCTCGCTGAGATCTGGCGCGGTTGTGTCGACTCCATCGCCCACGGGCAGTGGGAAGCCTCGGCCAGCCTGGCGCTGAATCCGCTTGAACAACTGCGCTACGTGATCCTGCCCCAGGCCCTGCGGATCGCCGTGGCGCCAACGGTGGGGTTCTCGGTGCAGGTGGTCAAAGGCACCGCCGTGACCTCCATCATCGGCTTCACCGAATTGACCAAGACCGGCGGCATGCTCGCCAACGCGACCTTCGAGCCCTTCATGGTCTACGGCCTGGTGGCCCTCGGTTACTTCCTGCTTTGCTACCCCTTGTCCCTCAGTGCTCGCTACCTGGAAAGGAGACTGCATGCCTCTGCTTAGAATTTCCGCCCTGCATAAGTATTACGGCGATCACCACGTCCTCAAGGGCATCGACCTGACGGTTGAAGAAGGCCAGGTGGTGGCGATCATCGGGCGCAGCGGCTCGGGTAAATCCACCCTGCTGCGCACCCTCAATGGCCTGGAGTCGATTAACGATGGAGTGATCGAGGTCGACGGCGAATACCTTGATGCCGCCCGCGCTGACTTGCGCAGCCTGCGGCAGAAAGTCGGCATGGTGTTCCAACAGTTCAACCTGTTCCCGCACCTGACGGTGGGTGAAAACGTCATGCTCGCGCCACAAGTGGTGCAGAAAGTGCCCAAGGCCAAAGCGGCACAGTTGGCCAAGCAGATGCTGGAACGCGTTGGGCTGGGAGAGAAATTCGACGCTTTCCCAGATCGCTTGTCCGGCGGCCAGCAACAGCGCGTCGCCATTGCCCGTGCCCTGGCTATGTCACCCAAAGTGCTGCTGTGCGATGAAATCACCTCAGCCCTGGACCCGGAGTTGGTCAACGAAGTGCTCAGCGTGGTGCGCCAGCTGGCCAAGGACGGTATGACCTTGATCATGGTGACGCACGAAATGCGCTTCGCCCGGGAAGTCGGTGACAAGCTGGTATTTATGCACCAGGGCAAGGTGCATGAAGTCGGCGATCCAAAACTGCTGTTTGCCAATCCCCAGACCGCTGAGTTGGCAAACTTCATCGGTACAACAGAAGCCCACGCCTGATCGATTAGCCGCCAGGTACCAACTCGAAGCGCCCGCCGCCCTCCAATAACGTTTTATCGCGTACTGAGGCGGCGGCATTCGAGAGATAGGTGTCAATCTGCACCTGCGCTGAAAACACCCGCCCGCTGACAGGCTGCCCTGCCTTCAACAGCACCAGCGCTTGGTCCGGCCTCAGGTGACCACCGCGCTCGGCCCTGTTGTGCATCGGCGCCAACTCTATCGCCTGGCCATCGAGCACTGGCTGCTGCAGCGTCAGGTCAAACCGCCCCTCCCGACCAAACCTGAAACCTTGACCGTCGGCAGGCACGCCCATAAAACGCAGGGCTATAAACCTAGCATCAGTGCACACCACGCTCACACGCACCATGCGCTTACCCAGGAAAACCCCGCGAGCATCAGGCTTTGAAACGGGGCGCAGAAGCCCGTAATCAATTTGCGGTTGGCTCACTGACAGGTGGCACTCAGAAGCCGACGCCTCAAAAACCGTCAATAGGCTCACCACCGCCGCGAGCATCCCTGACGTCAGAGCACTTTTAGCTGCAGACCGCCGCTGTGTTTTCATAAAGTTGGCCTTCATCGATTTGTTCCGACAGTTCGAGTTGCAGTTTGCAGGAGGTCGCGTTCGGCGATGACACGGTCAAGGTTTGTGGCGCGTCGATGTTATTCAGGAAAATCAGGCCGTCTCCGACGACGGAGGTCAGGAATGCATTGTCTGCCGTAAGCACCGAAGCACCTTTGGGTAACGCTTGGCCACTCTGATCGACGGCACGCAACAGCACCCTCCTGACCTTAACCACTTCAAAGTCGACCTTGCTGAATGAGCCTCGTCCAACTTCCAGGGATTGGGTGCCGTTCTTGATATCTACCTGCCGTGGCAGGGATTTGCCTTCCACCTCGACAAGGCTGCTCTGATAAGCGGGCAATCCCGGTATCACCGCCATTCCCCACCGATCGGTCCATACAGGCCCCTGGGGTGTAGTGATACGCGCGCCCGACACATCGCCGACCGACGCAACCCCAAACGTATCCTCGACCCTGTACGGAGACAGCGTCAGCCCCCGCTCATGAGCCACGACTGCGCCCTGCAACTGACCGCTATAGCTGGTGTTGGTCGAGTCCCGGTTGATGCCCAGGCCCAACTGAGCATAACGGGACGTCATGTTGAGCAAACCGCCCTGCGCATGCCGGGCGGCCGTACCAAGGTCGCTGTCAGTGCGCAGTTCATAATTGAGTGTGTCGTCGACGCGTTCGTTGAAGGCTGCGCCAATACTCGATCGACGCCCCTGGTGCCTGGCGGTAGAAGTGAGCGAACGATCACCCCCCAAGGGAACACTGACTTGCAAACGCACGCCTAGCCCATCGTTGTTGTTCTTGTTAGTGCCAGAAGTGCCAACTTGCGAGTCCACGCTCAACCCGACATTGGCGTACCTGAACTGCTTGTTCCAGGCGCCATGCACATACTGAGAGGCGCTACTGTTGAAGTTTGCAGCACGGGTGTACCCAATCGTGAACACACCCAATTGCGGGTCCGCCCAGCTGAGACCTGCCGTGTATTGGTTTTTGAACCGCGAGTTCGCCAACTCACCACTGTCAGCGCGCACACTATCGAGCACATCACGATAGCCAGGTGTATGGGTCGTAGCGCTCAGGGTCATCTGCACGTCACCCGGCAGCACGCTGCCCAACGAAACGCTATTACGCACACCCCGTACGTTGTTCTTGTCGTCCCGTGAGAGGTTGTTACGCAGACCAACAGAGAATCGCTGCGCGAAACTGCTGTCCAGCGCAAGCCCCACCGAATTGTAATGATCGGTAACCTGCACACCCGAACTGAGGGCCGTGGCGGGGGTGAGCGCCCAGGTCCCGCTTGCCACGGCCAGCATAGGCTCATCGGCACCGCTACGTTCCACATCCCGTATCTTGCCGACGGCCGCGGTATACCCGGACTTCACCGGCATCGCATCGCGAAACGAAGCAGCCGGCACTACAAAGCTACGCTGTCCGCCACGGGTCTCAATGACCCGTACATCAAGGTCACTCGTGCCGTTGAGCAACGGCAGGTTGCTCAATGCAAACGGCCCTTCCGGCACGACTGTTGTGTAGATCAGTGCGCCCGACTGGCGTACCTCTATCCGAGACTGGCTAAGGGCCTGGCCTTCGACCACTACTCCATTACCGCCGGCACCGCCGTCGACACCGTCTGGAGACAGTTGGAAACCGGTCAGTTGCACCCCGCCGAACACCGGGCTGTTACCGGATATCTGCCCCACCTGGAGGGTCGACGCCAACCGCGCAATATCCCGTTGCGCATAGGCGTACAGGTGCTCGGCCCCAGACCGACCATCGGTAGAGATATAGAGCTGACGACTGCGCGCAATCCAATCGCCTACGTTAAACCCCACCTCCGTGGACGCCGATAGAAAACGGCCCCTGGCATCGCGCGAATGACTGTTGATGCCTTGCACGTCATAGTTGAGCAAGCCCGCCGCTCCACCTCGAGCGAAATGGCCAGTGGCTCGTTGCGGCTCACGGATCGCCTGGGTGGGAACGACGATCGCTACCTCCTCGTTGCCCGGACGCAGGTTCAATTCCGTGCTGGGAAACTCGGTAAGGAAGTCATGACAGGCCTGGTCAGCAGAAACCTGTTTATCTATCACTGAAGCAGGTACACGCAGCCCCGCTCGGTCCAGCAAGCCACGGGTAAAGCACAACGCCCCTTCATGGTTGAACCGCGCATCGGTCAATCCAACGCGATCACCATTAACCGTCAGATCAACAACCCGAACACCTTCAGTGAATCGTGGCGCGTCTCGAAAATAGCGGGCAACCGAAGGATCGAGTCCGCGATGCTGCAAGATAGTCAGATCGAATTCCAGCGGGTGCGCCCCGGGCCCCGCGTAAACGTGACCTGCGGCGCCAGAAAACATCGCTACGCAGGCTGAGAGACTGACTCGGTTGAACTTAAAAGGCGCTGCGGCCTTTTTACCCCCACACCGTTTTTTACCAACAGCGCCGGTAACCTCGTTTATTTTTCCCATACGAGGTCAAGGCATGTTGGCTAGGAGCAAGGCATCGTAGTTGTCTACGGTAAATCCATAAACAGTGGCAGGCATGATGGTGACTGACGTGGCATCAGGGTGAGCGCTTGAAAATTCAGCGCTCAGCACCTCACCCGGCAAGATATAGGTGCGTGAAAGATAGGCTTTGGCTTTTTGCGGGTTCAGTTGCACCTCGGCGGCCAAACGAACGACATAGGGACTGTCGTTATGCACGCTCAACGTTTTGCCCTGCAGGCGCCAGGTCAGTAACTCCCAAGGCGCATTGTGCTGTGGCAGTCCCTTGGGATGGAGAATCAGCGGCAGGTTTTGTCGCAGGCTGATACCGATCGTCGCACCCGAGCCTGGCTGGGTTTGTGGGATACCCTCGAAGGTGACACGCTTCAAACGCTGAGTCTTGAGCGGTTCCTTGCCAATCAACATGAACCTCACCATTTGCAGTTGGCCACCATCCACCCTTGCAACCGGGGGAGTGACAACCACCAAGGGTTCCAGGTCTTCCGGAACATCTTCAATAGCCGAATGGAGTAGCGCAGGCCCGACGTCAGTATTTTTGACGTTAATACTGGCCTCGCCATCGGACTCATTTAGCACAATGACAGTGGTTTCAGGCTCCATGCCATCGGCGTACGCCACACCGCATAAAAGAAAGTTAACGCACACGCTAAACGCTAAAAAGAACTTCGACTTGGAGACGATACACATCCGACGCTTCCTTTACTTCGAACACAGCAAAACAGTCAGAACACGTTAAAACTTCAAACACCTAAAGTTTCAACGTGTGCTGACCGACTCAACATTGCTTACAAGTAACGTAACTCTAAGGTGGCATGGCCATCCAGATTGATACCCTCACCGACGGAAAAAGCAGAGGTCTTGTTGATAACCCCTTGCACTTGCAAGTTTCCGGAAACCACTGAAAGTTTAATCGGCGTAGTGGTCCCAGACGCCCAGCTTGTCAAATGCGGAGGCTGTGCCAGGGCCCCGTCGCCGACGGACCAAGTAACGCCGTTATTGTTCGAACCATTAACCCTGACCGTTTTACCGTCAGCAACGGTATTGGCCATGAACATAACGTAACCGCCAACTTTCTCACCTTTGGATGACGTGCCTAGCCCATAGTTAAAGGTGTCAACATAGGTCTGATTAAATGCACTTCGCATCATACCAGGCACTTTACTGCTTGCACGATTGTCCTGTGTCTTGATGCTTACCAAAGTAGGTGCATCGCATTTGACGGTAAAGGGCGTGCTTTTTTTATCCAACTTTGTGTAATGGGTGGCACTTAGCGAACTCGGTCGAATCATACCGTAATCAAATACCGAGTTGACTATCGTAAAGCTGCAGCTTGCGGGCGCGATGGTTCCTTTAACACGGACATCAGCTGCTTGGGCATTGAGCCCCGTCGCAGCCAAACATACACCCATCATTACAATAATTTTATTTTTCAAACTTATCACCTTTAACAAAAAAATGGATAGCCACAGATAAAGCTCGCCCATAGGCCTGGCACTGAAAAAATTCACTGCAGAGCGCCGTCGCCCCGCCGAAAAGCAATCAGCCCCAGTTGACCATTAGGGTAGTTATGTTCAGATGTACTTCAGTTCCAGCGTGGCATGACCGTCCAGCTTGATTTCATTACTGAGGCTGAGAGCGGATGTCTTATTAAGAATGGCCCGAACGTTTAGCGTACCGGACAGCGTGGAAAACTTCAGCGGTGTAAGGTCACCCGACCACCAGCTGGTCAAGACAGGAGTTTGCGCCATGGCACCGGCGATACCGCGCCAAACGCCACCATTGTCGAATGACTGCATAATATTGACAGCCTTGCCATCAGCCACCGAACTTCTCATGTATAAAATATAACCGCCGATATGTTCACCATTACCGGTATTACCAAGCCCGTAGTTATAGTTATCATTGTACTGCGAGCCATATTGAAGTGTTATGCCACCCACTTTACTTGCCGCACGATTATCCGTTGCACTTATAGCGACCCGAGCTTGTGCAGCACACTTTATGACGAACGGAGTGCTTTTGTTTGGTAACGGATTATATTGGGTGGCGCTTAAAGAGCTCGGATTGATTTTGCCATAATCAATGGTCGAATTTGTGAGTGTAAAACTGCAACTGGAAGGTGCAATGGAGCCTTTGACACGTAAGTCCGCAGCTTGAACGCTCAGGCAAGCAACTGCAAGGAACACGCCCCCAAACAAAGCACTTTTATTTTTCATATACAGTCCACCTTATTATCAAAGATCATTTATCTGCGCACAACTAAAAACTCAAACCATCTAAAAGCCAATCTTACAAGCCCACATTTAAAAGCCGCCCACACCGAACGCTCAACTATAAATAAATAACACCTAGGCAAAATCGCCGGACCGAAGTATTAACACTCCACCCCTTCAATTAAACCGGAAAAAATATCAATGATTGTAAGAGTACTCAGCGGCAGCCATTCCACACTGGAATATTCGTTGTGCGAATCAAAACAACAACTTGGAGAACTAATACAGAAGCATGTAGGAATTAGTTACCAATCCCATAAATAAAGCCCCGGAAATCAAGGACTACGGCATCTGTTAACTTTGTAATGCAATCGTCATGAAAATCTCCTACAACCCGCATCGGCAATTTCCGCTGAAGCCCTGATTGGAAATCCTATGGCGCTACGCGTTGGCGCCAGCGGTCGATCGTGGCACGATGGTCAGGTTATCGACCGAGACCCCCAAACCATGCCGCAATCCCAAGCCAAGAATCTGTCCCTGATCGCCGCCATAGACCTGGGTTCCAATAGCTTTCACATGGTCGTGGCTAAGGCCCAGAACGGCGAAATCCGCATCCTTGAACGGCTCGGCGAGAAAGTGCAACTGGCTGCCGGGATCGACGACGCCCGCCAGCTCAATGAAGAATCCATGCAGCGCGGGCTCGATTGCCTCAAGCGTTTTGCGCAGCTGATTAACGGTATGCCCCTGGGCGCGGTGCGGATTGTCGGCACTAATGCCCTGCGCGAAGCGCGCAATCGCGGCGAATTCATCCGCCGCGCCGAGGAAATCCTCGGCCACCCGGTAGAAGTCATCTCCGGCCGTGAAGAAGCGCGCCTGATCTATCTAGGCGTGTCCCACACCTTGGCCGACACCCCCGGCAAGCGTCTGGTGGCGGACATCGGCGGCGGCAGTACCGAGTTCATCATCGGCCAGCGTTTCGAACCGCTGCTACGCGAAAGCCTGCAGATGGGTTGCGTCAGCTATACCCAACGTTACTTTAAGGACGGCAAGATCACTCCGGCGCGCTACGCCCAGGCCTACACCGCAGCGCGGCTGGAAATCATGAGTATCGAACACGCCCTGCACCGCCTGACCTGGGATGAGGCCATCGGCTCGTCTGGCACCATCCGTGCTATCGGCCTGGCACTCAAGGCCGGCGGCCATGGCACGGGTGAGGTCAACGCCGAAGGCCTGGCGTGGCTCAAGCGCAAGCTATTCAAACTGGGGGACGCCGAGAAAATCGACTTCGACGGCATCAAGCCCGACCGTCGCACCATTTTCCCGGCCGGCCTGGCGATTCTCGAAGCCATCTTCGACGCCCTCGAACTGCAACGCATGGACCACTGTGACGGCGCCCTGCGCGAAGGTGTGCTCTACGACCTGCTGGGCCGCCATCACCACGAGGACGTACGTGAGCGCACGCTCAGCTCGCTGATGGAGCGTTATCACGTCGACCTGGAACAAGCCGCCCGTGTGGAACGCAAAGCCTTGCACGCGTTCGACCAAGTGGCCGAGGACTGGGACCTGGAAGATGGCGTATGGCGAGAGCTGCTGGGCTGGGCCGCTAAGGTGCATGAGGTAGGCCTGGATATCGCCCACTACCATTACCACAAGCACGGCGCCTACCTGATCGAGCACTCCGACCTGGCCGGTTTCTCCCGGGAAGACCAGCAGATGCTCGCACTGCTGGTGCGCGGCCATCGTCGCAATATTCCCAAGGATAAGTTTGCCGAGTTCGGTGATGAAGGCATCAAGCTGATCCGCCTGTGCGTACTGCTGCGCTTCGCGATCCTGTTCCACCACATTCGCGGCACCCAGGAAATGCCCCAGGTGAGCCTGCGCGCCAATGGCGAGAGCCTGGATGTCGTGTTCCCGAAAGGCTGGCTGGATGAGAACCAACTGACCCAGGCGGACTTCGCCCAGGAAGCGGAGTGGCTGACACGAGTGGGGTTCAGCCTGAACCTGCGCTAGAGAACACCGGAAACAACTGTGGGAGGGGGCTTGCTCCCGATGGCGGTGGACCAGTCAATGAATCTATTGACTGACACTCCCTCATCGGGAGCAAGCCCCCTCCCACATTTTCAGACCGCGTCGGTGCTTAGTTCACCGACAGAATCGGACTGCCCAACTTCTCCAGCAACGTCGCCTGCGCACTGCGTGGGTTCTGGTTGCCGGTCGGCGTGTTGCGCACGTAACGGCCGTCGGATTGCAGGCTCCAGCTGTGGGTGTTGTCGGTCAGGTAGCTTTCCAGCTCTTTCTTAACCCGCATGATCAGCTTCTTGCCCTCTACAGGGAAGCAGGTCTCCACACGCTTATCCAGGTTGCGCTCCATCCAGTCGGCACTGGACAGGAACATCTGCTCTTCGCCGCCGTTGAGGAAGTAGAACACCCGCGTGTGCTCCAGGAAGCGGCCGATGATCGAACGCACATGGATATTGTGCGACACGCCAACAATGCCCGGACGCAGGCAGCACATGCCACGCACCACCAAGTCGATACGCACGCCGGACTGGCTGGCCTTGTACAGCGCGCGGATGATCTTCGGATCGGTCAGCGAGTTGAACTTGGCAATGATGTGCGCCGGTTTGCCGTCGAGGGCGAACTGGGTTTCGCGGGCAATCATGTCGAGCATGCCCTTCTTCAGGGTGAACGGCGCGTGCAGCAGCTTCTTCATGCGCAAGGTCTTGCCCATGCCGATTAACTGGCTGAACAACTTGCCGACGTCTTCACACAAGGCGTCGTCGGAAGTCAGCAGGCTGTAGTCGGTATAGAGCTTGGCGTTGCCAGCGTGGTAGTTGCCGGTACCCAAGTGGGCGTAGCGCACGATCTCACCCGCTTCGCGGCGCAGGATCAGCATCATCTTGGCGTGTGTCTTGAAGCCCACCACGCCGTAGATCACCACCGCGCCGGCCGCTTGCAGACGGCTGGCCAGTTGCAGGTTGGATTCTTCGTCGAACCGCGCACGCAACTCGATTACCGCAGTGACTTCCTTGCCGTTGCGCGCAGCGTCCACCAGGGCATCGACGATTTCCGAGTTGGCGCCGCTGCGGTACAGGGTCTGGCGTACGGCCAACACGTGCGGGTCCTTGGCGGCCTGGCGCAGCAGGTCGACCACCGGAGTGAAGGACTCGAACGGGTGCAGCAGCAGGATGTCCTGCTTGCTCACAACGCTGAAGATGTTCTCGCTGTTTTGCAGCAGTTTCGGGATCTGCGGCGTGAACGGCGTGTATTGCAGCTCCGGGTGGCTGTCCAGGCCGGTGATGCTGAACAGACGCGTAAGGTTCACCGGACCGTTGACCTGATACAACTCGGTCTCGCCCAGGTTGAACTGCTTGAGCAGGTAGTCCGACAGGTGTTTCGGGCAGGTGTCGGCCACTTCCAGGCGCACCGCATCGCCGTAGCGCCGCGAGAACAGCTCGCCGCGCAGGGCACGGGCCAAGTCTTCGACGTCTTCGGAGTCGAGCGCCAGGTCGGCGTTACGGGTCAGGCGGAACTGGTAGCAGCCCTTGACCTTCATGCCTTGGAACAGATCATCGGCGTGGGCGTGGATCATCGAGGACAGGAATACATAGTTGTCGCCAGCGCCCCCCACCTCTTCCGGCACCTTGATGATCCGTGGCAGCAAACGCGGCGCCGGGATGATCGCCAGGCCGGAATCGCGACCGAAGGCGTCGATACCTTCCAGCTCAACGATGAAGTTGAGGCTCTTGTTCACCAGCAATGGGAACGGGTGCGTCGGGTCGAGGCCGATCGGCGTGATGATTGGCGCGATCTCGTCACGGAAATAGCGACGCACCCACGTTTTGATCTTGGTGGTCCAGTGACGGCGACGGATGAAGCGGACCTGATGTTTTTCCAGCTCCGGCAGCAGGATGTCGTTGAGGATCGCGTATTGGCGGTCCACATGGCCGTGCACCAGCTCGCTGATGCGCGCCAACGCCTGGTGCGGTTGCAGGCCGTCGGCGCCGGCTTGTTCGCGGGCGAAGGTGATCTGCTTTTTGAGGCCGGCAACACGGATCTCGAAGAACTCGTCCAGGTTGCTGGAGAAAATCAGCAGGAATTTCAGCCGCTCCAGCAACGGGTAGGACTCATCCAGCGCCTGTTCCAGCACGCGGATGTTGAATTGCAGTTGCGACAGCTCGCGGTGGATGTAAAGGCTGCTGTCATCCAGGTTGGTCACCATCGGCACTGGCGCCGGCGCTGGTACTTCGGCCACCACGGCAGGCGGAGCCGGTTCCAGCTCCGGCGGGGTCTCGGCGACTTGTTCAACCACCGGGTGAGCGTCTTTTACTGCAACTTCGGAGAGTCCTTCGGTATTCATCGAGTGTTCCTGTGAGGGCTATTGTTGCTCTCTAAGCAATTGGGCGGCGCGGGCGGCAAAGTAGGTCAGAATGCCATCAGCTCCGGCACGTTTAAAGGCCGTCAGGGATTCCAGAATCACCCCTTCACTCAACCATCCATTCTGTATTGCAGCCATGTGCATGGCGTATTCGCCGCTGACCTGATAGACAAAGGTCGGCACCTTGAATTCATCTTTGACCCGCCAAAGGATGTCCAGGTACGGCATCCCCGGCTTGACCATCACCATGTCGGCGCCTTCGGCCAGATCGGCCGCCACTTCGTGCAAGGCTTCATGGCTATTGGCAGGATCCATCTGGTAAGAGGCCTTGTTGGCCTTGCCCAAATTCAGTGCCGAGCCCACCGCGTCCCGGAACGGGCCGTAGTAGGCGCTGGCGTACTTCGCTGAATAGGCCATGATTCGCACATTGACGTGGCCGGCCAGCTCCAGGGCTTCGCGAATCGCCTGGATGCGGCCGTCCATCATGTCCGAAGGTGCGACCACCTGGGCGCCTGCCGCGGCGTGGGACAAGGCCTGCCTGACCAACGCATCGACGGTGATGTCGTTCTGAACATAGCCGTCTTCGTCCAGGATGCCATCCTGACCGTGGGTAGTGAACGGGTCCAACGCCACGTCGGTGATCACCCCCAACTCAGGGAAACGCTCGCGCAGAGCACGTGTTGCGCGCTGGGCGATCCCTTGCGGGTTCCAGGCTTCGGCCGCATCGAGGGACTTGAGTTCAGCCGGCGTGACCGGGAACAGCGCCAACGCCGGAATCCCCAGTTCGACCCAACCCGCCGCCTCTTCCAGCAGCAGATCAATGGTCAGACGCTCCACCCCTGGCATTGACGCAACGGCTTCCCGACGATTTTCGCCATCGAGCACAAACACCGGCAGGATCAGATCATTCGTCGTCAGTACGTTTTCACGAACCAGACGGCGAGAAAAATCATCACGGCGATTGCGACGCAGACGAGTGGCTGGGAACAGGCGATTGGCAGGGGTAAAGCTCACGACAGACTCCTGAGCCCGGGTTTACGGGCGAGCGTTGCAGTTATAAGCGGCCATTATGACGAAGGTATGACAGTTGTGCTTATCGATGCGACCTGTAGTCGCATTCGTCGTTTATGTAGGAATTGTTCACTTCGTGACACATCTCGATACTTTCATGAATGTTCACGAAGGCGTAGGCTGCGCGTTCATTTCGCCAGCACCCAGACCATGCTTCAACAATTTCTGCATGACTTCGGCTACTTTGCCCTCTTCCTCGGGACGTTCTTTGAAGGCGAGACCATTCTGGTGCTCGCAGGCTTCCTGGCGTTCCGTGGCTATATGGATATCAACCTGGTGGTGGTCGTTGCCTTCTTCGGCAGCTACGCCGGCGACCAGCTTTGGTATTACATGGGGCGCAAGCACGGCCGCAAACTGCTGGCACGCAAGCCGCGCTGGCAACTGATGGGCGACAAAGCACTGGAACATATCCGCAAACACCCGGATATCTGGGTGCTGAGTTTCCGCTTCGTCTACGGATTGCGCACGGTGATGCCGGTCGCGATTGGTCTGTCGGGCTACCCGCCACTGCGCTACCTGATCCTCAACGGGATCGGTGCTGCCATCTGGGCAGCGGCTTTGGGTGCGGCGGCTTATCACTTCGGCGCAGTACTGGAAGGCATGCTCGGCAGCGTCAAAAAGTACGAATTGTGGGTGCTCGGCGCGTTGTTGTTACTAGGCTTTGGCCTGTGGCTGCGGCGCCGCTTCAAGAACGCTCGAATCGCCCGCCAGGCCTGTGCAGATGCCAAGGCCCGGCTCGCGGCCGAGCCTGCCTCGATCGAAGCGCCTAAGACACCAGTCGAGTAAGCCGGCTTCTACAGCAGTAGAGGCCGATCACGCTGAGCAGGCTATAACTCAGCAGCCCAAGCCAGCCCAAGTGGCTGGCCGGCCACAGCCCCACCTGCGGTGCCAGCCACACCAGCGGTACATTCAATGCCAGCCGTACCAGCTCAGCCCTCAAGGTCCACGGGCGATTCTCCAGAGCCACGCCCAACGTAAACAACCCAAACGCCATCGCGCCCCAGCCCACAATCAGCGCGGTGGCGGGCAAACCCTCGCCGAAATTCATCAAATAGCTGCCAAACCCCACATACGCAGCAAACTGCAGGGCGATGTACACCTGTTGGCGCGCGTCCAGCGGCACGTCGAATTTGCGGAACTGGCTCAAGTCAGGCTTGGCCAGGGGGTATTTGGCCTTCACGTCAGCAGGGCGCCAGCCGGTGCGCATGAACCAGATGCGCAGCTTGTCCCACTTACTCTCGGTACGCCGCGCATCGCTCCAAAGCTGCGCATAAAACTGCAAGTTGGCCCACAGCGGGTTCCAACTCGCCAAGGGGGTCGTCACACCAAAAACCACCGGTTCGTTGTCGTCTTCTTCCTGGAAGGTGCCGAACAGCCGGTCCCAAAGAATGAACACCCCGCCGTAGTTGCGATCCATGTAAAGAGCGTTCTGTGCATGGTGGGCCCGATGATTGGATGGCGTGACGAAGAACCACTCGAACCAGCCGAGCTTGGGCACATGACGGGTGTGCACCCAGAATTGATAGAGCAGGTTGAGCGAGGCGACGCTGATGAATACCACCAACGGCACACCGAGCACGGCCAGGGGCAGGTAGAAAATCCAGCTCAGCAGAAACCCGGTGCTGGTCTGGCGCAGGGCGGTGCTGAGGTTGTAGTCCTCGCTCTGATGATGCACCGAGTGTGCGGCCCACAGGATATTGCGCTCGTGCCCCATCCGGTGCAGCCAGTAGTAGCAGAAGTCGTAGAGCACAAAGGCGAAGACCCAGGTCCAGACACTCTGGGCAGGCAGTTCGATCAGCGCCAAGTGCTTGAGGGCGAATGCGTAGGTCAGCAGCCCGACGCCCTTGGTCAACAACCCCGTGGTGGTGGACAGCACACCGGTGCTGAGGCTGTTGATGGCGTCCGCGACCCGGTAGTTGCGCTGGCCGCGCCAACGGTCAGCGAGCAATTCCACCACGATCAAGGCGATGAAAAACGGTACCGCGTAAGGCACGAAGTCCATGAGCTAGTCCGGTCTATTGTTGTGGCATCAAGATTAGGTGCAGCGACGCGAGATCCCATTGGCAACAGGTTACAAATTAGTAGACATTTAACGCCAAGACCCCAGGAGAAATGCCCATGAGCAAAAAGATTGCAGTGATCCTTTCCGGCTGCGGCGTGTATGACGGCGCAGAGATCCAAGAAAGCGTGATCACCCTGCTGCGCCTGGACCAGCGCGGCGCTCAGGTCCAATGCTTTGCCCCCGACATTCCACAGCTGCACGTAGTCAACCATCTCACCGGTGAAGAGATGCCTGAGTCACGTAATGTGCTGGTGGAGTCGGCGCGCATTGCCCGAGGCGAGGTGAAGGACATCAAAGAGGCCAATGCCGAAGAGTTTGATGCGTTGATCGTGCCCGGCGGGTTTGGTGCGGCGAAGAACCTGTCGGACTTTGCTGTAAAAGGCGCAGAGTGCAGCGTTAATCCACAAGTATTGGCACTGGCTGAAGCCTTTGCCGAAGCCGGAAAGCCGGTCGGGCTGATCTGCATCTCACCGGCCCTGGCCGCAAAAATCTACGGCCCTGGCGTGACCTGCACCATCGGCAACGACACCGACACCGTCGCAGCCCTGGACAAAATGGGCGCCTCCCATCAGGAGTGCGCGGTTGAAGATATCGCCGAAGACACGGCGCGCAAGCTCGTGAGTACGCCGGCCTATATGCTCGGCAAGAACATCAGCGAGGTGGCTTCAGGCATCAACAAGCTGGTGGACCGGGTATTGGAACTGACCCACGAAAACGACTGATCCGCTCACACAACACTAGATTGTGGTGAGCGGGCTTGCCCCGGGCGAGGTACGGAAGTCAGGCGGGGCGCATCAACTGGGTGAGGATGCGGTCGAGCGAGTTGGCGAACGCCTGCTTATCCTTCTCGCTATGGGGCGGCGGCCCACCGCCCATCTGGCCTTGCTCACGCAGATCGGTAAACAGGTTACGCACCGCCAACCGCTCACTCATGTTCGCGGGGCTGAACTCCTTGCCCCGCGGGTCGAGCGCCGTGACACCCTTTTTCACAAGGCGGTCGGCCAACGGCACATCGCTGCAGATCACCAGTTCGCCGGGCACGGCGTGCTCTACCAAGTAATCATCCGCCGCGTCCGGACCACTGGGCACCACGATCAGCTTCACGCAGGCAAAGCTCGGCTTGATCTGGCTCTGCCCAGCCACCAGCACCACCTCGAACTGGCGTTTGAGGGCAAACTTCACCACTTGGTCCTTGGCCGCCCGAGGGCAGGCATCGGCGTCAATCCATACCCGCATAGTCAAGCCGTCACGCGGCGTTTTTCGGCCAAACGACTGCGACCATACAGCACCACAATCGCCAGGATCGCTAAGGCCTGGGCGCTCAACGAATACGCGTCGGCGTGGATACCCAGCCAGTCGAAATCAAAGAATGCCACTGGCCGCGTGCCGAAGATGCCGGCTTCCTGCAACGCCTTGACGCCATGTCCGGCGAACACCACCGACAGCGCGCACAGTAGCGCCGCGTTGATGCCGAAGAACAGCGCCAGCGGCAACCTCGCCGAACCGCGCAGGATTACCCAAGCCAGGCCCACCAGCAGCACCAGCGCCGTTGCACCGCCCGCCAGCACCGCGTTGTGCCCGGCCGGGCCGGCTTGAAGCCACAGGGTTTCGTAGAACAGGATTACTTCGAACAACTCGCGGTATACCGAGAAGAACGCCAGCACCGCGAAACCAAAACGCCCACCGCCGCCCACCAAGCTGCTCTTGATGTAGTCCTGCCACGCCGCTGCATGGCGGCGATCATGCATCCAGACGCCCAGCCACAGCACCATGACACTGGCGAACAGGGCCGTGCAGCCTTCAAGCAATTCGCGCTGGGCCCCACTGACATCAATGACATACGCCGCCAATGCCCAGGTGGCCAAGCCCGCCAGCAACGCCAGGCCCCAGCCGACGTTAACGCTGCGCACCGCCGATTGCTGGCCGGTGTTACGCAGGAAGGCAAGGATCGCTGCCAGCACCAAAATTGCTTCCAGGCCTTCGCGCAGCAGGATCAGCAGGCCTGAGATGTAGCTCAACGACCAACTCAAACCGTCGCTGCCCAGCAAACCGGCGGATTCGGTGAGCTTGCCCTTGGCCACGTCCAGGCGCTGCTGCACCTGCTCAATCGGCAAGCCATCCTGCAACGACTGACGGTAGGCCATCAGGGCCTTCTCGGTATCTTTGCGCACGTTAGCATCGACGTTATCCAGGGAGCTTTCCACCAGCTCGAAACCTTCCAGATAAGCCGCAACGGACAGGTCGTAGGCTTGTTCGTGGTCGCCATTACGGAACGCGGCGAGGCTCTTGTCCAAGGTCGTTGCGGTGTAGTCGAGCAACTGGGCCGGGCCACGCTTGACCTGCGGTGGTTGCGCACGCTGGGCGCGGAAGGTTGCGGCAGCGGCCGGGCCGTCTGCGGCCAACACTTCGTTGGGGGTTCGGCGAGCCAGATCGGCGAGGTTGAAGGGCTGCTCACTTTTTGCCGCAGCCGGGTCAGCGGTGAAGCCAGCGATGTAGGTCGCCAGGTCCCAGCGCTGACGGTCGTCCAACTGATCGGCAAAGGACGGCATATCGGTGCCTTCGACGCCCAGGCCCAGAGTGTTATAGATCGCGTAGAGGCTCAGACGATCCAGGCGCGCGGCATCCCGCAGGTTGGCAGGCGGCGGTGTGAGGCCCACGCCCGCCGGGCCATCACCCGCGCCGGCAGTGCCGTGGCACACCGAGCAATGCTGGGCATAGAGCGGTGCACCGCGCGTCGGGTCGGGCGTGATGGCCGGGGCCTGACTGACTTCATAAGCGATGGCCAACTTGGCGCCCAACTGACGGGCCTGGCGGGCGACGGTCGCGCCATCCTCATGCGCGTTGACAGCTGACAGTAATTCATCAACGCCCTTTACCAGCTCGGCACGCTCGGGTCTTTGCGGCAAGTCCGCCACCAACCCCTGCAACACCCCGAGAAACTCCACCTGCTCGCGAAATTCCGAATCATCCACTACCTTGCCCGCCTCCACCGTCGGCGGGTAGTCAGCGCCAATGTAGTCCAGCAAATGCAGGGCTTGTGGCGCGCCTTCGGCAGTTGCCGCCAACAGGTTGGAGCTGCACGACATCAACGCCGGCAACATCAGCCAGGCGAGAAAACGGAAGGGGGCAGTCATGAACGAATCTCAAAGGGAAATACGAAGTAACACATTGTTAAGGCTTATCCGGTTTGACTCAAGGTGTAAGTGATGGGGTGCGGATAAGGACCCTGGATTTTTGCAGTCGAATAGTGGCACTTCGGCATGGCTTACCCATATGGGCTCCAAATCGGTTCACTCACACAGGTAACAGCTATTAACCGGTAGGGACGATTTCGCGAGGATCTGGCCATGCTCTGGAGAACTCCCACAGCCACTCAACCGTACTGGGCCTGACGCTGGTGGAGGATTTCAGCCGGTCAACACACGCACCTTTGAGATCACCTCGGCATTTACCACCACGGTGAGGGCCAGGACACCAAACTGGTGAACAGCCGCAATGTGCGCGTTAGCCTGAACCGCCCGAATGGTATGAAAGAAGTGGCAAAGGCACTCGGAGAGGATGTGGAGCAATTGGGTGGTGGGCATCAAGCGCCCAACCTACCGGTGTTGCGTAATAACGTGCCTAGGAATGAAGCGCCGAAGACTTTGCGCAGAGCGGTGATCCTCTGGGCGACACAAACCCAATGTAAGAGGGGGCTTGCTCCCGATAGCAGTGTCTCAGTCAGTTTAGCTGTAGCTGAGACACCGCCATCGAGAGCAAGCCCCCTCCCACACTTTTGACCCCGTTTCTTCAGTTATGCCGTAGCGCGGTGCAAGCTGGCCAGGAAACCCGCAGCCCCAACGAACAATCCGGCAAACGTGCGGTTAACACGTTTTTGCTGCTTAGGCGTACGCAACAGCCGCAGCACTTTTGACGCCAATCCCGTATATCCCGCCATCACGATCATATCGACGCTGATCATCGTCGCGCCCAGGATCAGATACTGGATCAGCAAAGGCGCCTGCGGGTTCACGAACTGCGGCAGTACCGCCAACATGAACACTAGGGCTTTTGGATTGCTGGCGTTGACCAGAAAGCCACGGAACATCATCGCCATCGGCTTGCCGATCGGACGTGGCGCCGCGTCATCGGTCATGTCCATGGGCAAGGCGCGCCATTGCTTGATAGCCAGGTACACCAGGTACGCCACACCAAACCATTTGATCGCATAGAACGCGGTCGACGACGCCGCCAGAATGGCACCCAAGCCGCCCGCCACCACAGCAATCTGCATCGCCAGGCCCAATTGCAGGCCAATGGCATTCCAATAACCGCGCACGAAACCATATTGCAGGCCGCTGGACATCGAAGCGATGGCACCGGCGCCAGGGGAAAGGGAGATGATCCAACTGGCCAGGAAAAAGGCCAGCCACGTATCGAGTGCCATTGCACACCTCGGGAGAGAGTCAGCGATTGTTGTGCCTAAAGCTAACTCCGCCGACCAGAGGCTGGCTATAGATTTTTACGCGCGGTGAATGCTAGCGGTCACCAGGAAACACATGGGTGCCTGGCCAGCGTCGTACAGAGCGTTGGAAGAATAGGCTGTTTGGGACCTGCACCATCGCGCTGTCGGTGCCGGCTTCCGCCACTTCGATCAGCGTGGTGTAGAGCAGATTGATTGCCACCACACGGCCTTTCACCCCCGGCTTGTCGACCGTATCCACCAGCTCGACGATGTCACCAATGCGGAACGGCCCAACGGTGAAGATTAAGATCGCGCACAGCAGGTTCGACAGCACCGACCACATCGCGAAGAACGCTACGGCGGCAACCGCAACAAACCCCGACAGCGCCGTCCACAACACCGTGGCGGACACGCCCAGGCGACCCAGCACGAAGATCAGCGCACTGCCCATGATCAGCCAGCGCAAGCCACCGCGCAGCGGCATCAACAGTTGCGGCGGAAACGGGTAGCGCTCACCCAAACGGGTCAGGCCTTTGGCAACGAAACGCTGGGCGAGGTATGCGCCCAGCAGGATCAGCAGGATTTGTACGCCGATCCACGCGGGCTCGACCCATTGCGTGGGTATCGGCAACTGCAACGCCTCCATCAGGACAGCGCCTCCAGCTCCGCTTGCAGGGTTTCAAGCAGTTCGAGGGCTTCCATCCAGGTTTCCTCCAACTGCCCTTCACGCACCTTGAGCTTGGCCTGCTCGGCCAGCAGGTCACGCAGCTCGTCCTTGCGGGCCGCCTCGTATACAGCGCTGTCGCCCAAACTGGCTTCGATCTTGGCCAGGCGCTCGTGAACCTTGCCCAGCTCGGCTTCGAGCTTGTCGGCTTCGCGCTTATGCGGCGCCAACTGTTGGCGCAATGCAGCAGCAGCCTGACGTTGAGCCTTCTTGTCAGTCTTATCCGGGTTAACCGGTGTGTTGCTGACCGGCGCGTTGCGCAGACGGTAATCCGTCAGCCAGCGTGCGTAGTCATCGAGGTCGCCGTCGAACTCTTCGACTTTGCCATCTGCGACCAGCAGGAAGTTATCGGTGGTGCTCTTGAGCAAGTGGCGATCGTGAGACACCACCAGCACCGCACCGCTGAACTCCTGCAGGGCCATGGTCAGCGCCAGGCGCATTTCCAGGTCCAGGTGGTTGGTGGGTTCATCGAGCAGCAGCAGGTTTGGGCGGTCCCAGGCGATCAGCGCCAAGGCCAGGCGGGCCTTTTCGCCACCGGAGAAGTTCAGCACCGGCTCATCGATACGCGCGCCACGGAAGTCGAAACCACCTAGGAAATCACGCAGGGTTTGCTCGCGCTCGGTCGGCGCCAGGCGTTGCAGGTGCAGCAACGGACTTGCCTTGGAATCGAGAGAGTCCAGCTGATGCTGGGCGAAGTAGCCCACCACCAGGTTCTCACCACGAGTCAGGCGGCCGGCCAAAGGTTGCAGCTCGCCCGAGAGGTTCTTGATCAGGGTCGACTTGCCCGCGCCGTTGGGGCCGAGCAAACCGATGCGCGCGCCTGGCGTGAGCTGCAGTTTGACCTTTTCCAGGATGGTTTTTTCGCCATAACCCAGGCGAGCATCCGAGAGGTCCAACAAGGGACTGGAGATCTTCACCGACTCGCGGAACACAAAGTCGAATGGCGAATCGACGTGGGCCGCCGACAGTTCTTCCATGCGCTCCAACGCCTTGATCCGGCTTTGGGCCTGACGGGCCTTGGTGGCCTGGGCCTTGAACCGTGCGATGTAGCTTTCCATGTGCGCACGCTGCGCCTGCTGCTTCTCGAACGCCTGCTGCTGCTGGGCCAGGCGCTCGGCACGCGCACGTTCGAACGCGGTGTAGCCGCCACGGTAGAGGGTGATCTTCTTCTGTTCGACGTGGGCGATGTTGTCGACCACAGCATCGAGGAAATCCCGGTCGTGGGAAATCAGCAGCAAAGTGCCCTGGTAGCTCTTGAGGAAGTCTTCCAGCCACAGGATCGCATCGAGGTCCAAGTGGTTGGTTGGTTCGTCGAGCAGCAACAGGTCCGAGGGGCACATCAGCGCCTGGGCCAAGTTAAGGCGCATGCGCCAGCCACCGGAAAAGTCGGCGACCGGCCGGTCCATCTGCTCGTTGGTGAAGCCAAGGCCGGCAAGCATCTTGCGGGCGCGGGCGTCGGCGGTGTAGCCGTCGGCGCTGTCGAGTTCCGCGTGCAGGCGGGCCTGTGCGGCGCCATCCTGGGCTTTCTCGGCCTCGGCCAGGTCGTGTTGCACCTGGCGCAGACGCAGGTCGCCATCGAGCACGTAGTCGATCGCGATGCGGTCCAGGGTGTCGATCTCCTGGCGCATATGGGCGATGCGCCAGTCGGCGGGCAGCAAGCAGTCCCCGGAATCCGGGGTCAGCTCACCCAGCAACAGGGCAAACAACGTGGATTTGCCGGCGCCGTTGGCACCGATCAGGCCGGCTTTGTGACCGGCGTGCAGGGTCAGCTCGGCGTCTTCGAGAAGACGTTGCGGGCCACGCTGTAATGTTAGGCTTTGAAGTCGGATCATAATGGCGGCGGAGTCTACCAGCTTCGTTGCCCGCTGGCTTGGGTGTGAATATGTGCGCTGACCTGTGGAGCTTTGCCCTCTCGACTTACGCCCGTCCGGGCGTGGAAGCCGCTTGTCTGCGCTTGCAGGAACAAGGAGCGGATGTGTGCCTGCTGCTGTGTGGGGCATGGCTGGAACATCGTGGCGTGGCGCTGACCTATGAGCGCATTCAAGCGTTAACACAGATAGCCGGGCCGTGGCAGAAGCAAGTCATCGAGCCCTTGCGACAAGTGCGCGTGCAATGGCGGACGTTGGCACAGCAGGACGAACAGCTGGCGGCGTTACGGGAGCGGGTCAAAGCCCTGGAGTTGGAGGCGGAGCGCGGGCTACTGACACGCCTGGAGGCGCTGGCGCAGAACTGGATGAGCGCAGAGGTGAGCGGGGGTCAGAAATGGCTTGAAGGACTGGGGGCTGAGGCGGCCAACAACCTTGACCACGACGCGCTGCAACACTTGCGCGCCGTGGCCACCGGCACTTAGGAAGCGCTGGTTGGGGTGGTGTTCGATGCTGCCGGTGCAGGAGTGCTGCTGGCCGGTGCTGTTGGAGCGGTGGAGGCTGTCGGGGCGGTTGCAGTTGTTGCTGGTTTTGCAGCAGCAGGCTTAACAGCTGGTTTTGCAGCGGCAGGCTTAGCAACTGGCTTGGCGGCTGGTTTTGCAGCAGCAGTCTTAGCAACTGGCTTGGCGGCTGGTTTTGCAGCAGCAGTCTTAGCAACTGGCTTGGCGGCTGGCTTTGCAGCAGCAGTCTTAGCAGCTGGCTTGGCGGCTGGTTTTGCAGCAGCAGTCTTAGCAACTGGCTTGGCGGCTGGTTTTGCAGCAGCAGTCTTAGCAGCTGGCTTGGCGGCTGGTTTTGCAGCAGCAGTCTTAGCAACTGGCTTGGCGGCTGACTTTGCAGCAGCAGTCTTAGCAGCTGGCTTGGCGGCTGGTTTTGCAGCAGCGGTCTTAGCAACTGGCTTGGCGGCTGGTTTTGCAGCAGCGGTCTTAGCAACTGGCTTGGCGGCTGGTTTTGCAGCAGCGGTCTTAGCAGCTGGCTTGGCGGCTGGTTTTGCAGCAGCAGTCTTAGCAGCTGGCTTGGCGGCTGGTTTTGCAGCAGCAGTCTTAGCAGCTGGCTTAGCGGCTGGTTTTGCAGCAGCAGCCTTAGCAGCTGGCTTGGCGGCGGCTTTGGCGGGTGCCTTCGCTGCAAATGCTTTTGCAGGTGTACGAGCGCCCAGCACTTTCGCCACGGCTTCTTTAACACGACCAACGCCCTGGGCCAATTTCAGGCTTTCCTGAGCATCTTTCTTGAGTTGGGAAATGTACGCGCGCGTTTCAGCTTGGCGATCCTTGAGGGCGTCCAGCAGGTCCTCAAGTTCTTTGACAGCGTCTTTGGCTTTGGCTTGTGCCTTGGCCTTGCCGGCGGTGGCGGCGTCTTGCAGTTTGGTACGGGATTTATGCAGCTTTTCTTGCGCCTTACCGCGTTGTTTTTCCAACTTGGCGAGCAGTTTTTCTGCATCGGCCAACGCTTGGGAACACGCGCTTTCCAGATGTTCGAGCAGGCTGCTCGACAGTTGTTGGAGTAAGTGCAACGGGGTATTAACAGGCTTCTGTTTGGCCGACATGGTTTACCTCCTGGCTGACGTGGGTGCGGCTCATACTAGCCCTCTGCTCTTACCGCCGCTAGGGCATGTTGACAGTATCGTTTGCCTTGCGTTGCACGGTACGAAAATTCTTATCGATATATCGAAAACACGCGACACTTTTTACCCTTTCACACTGGCATAATCCGTCGCACTTTCGGCGGGAGAATGCCCATGTCGCGTTACCTTTTTCTTGTTCTGGGCTTGGCAATTTCCGTAGCCAATGCGGGCGAGCAATCACCCTCCAAAACGGCAGACCGAGAGCAGCACGACCTTGCCTACAGCCTGGGCGCCAGCCTCGGTGAACGCCTGCGCCAGGAAGTGCCGGACCTGCAGATCCAGGCGTTGATCGAGGGCCTCAATCAAGCCTATCAAGGCAAGCCGCTGGCGTTGGATAACAAGCGCATCGAACAGATTCTTGCCCAGCATGAAGCGCAGGCCGAAGCCGACGCCCAAGCACCCAAAAGTGAAAAGTCGCTCGCAGCTGAACAGCAGTTTCTAGCCAAGGAAAAAACTGCAAAAGGGGTGCGCGAATTAGCTGACGGAATCCTGCTCACGGAACTGACACCCGGCAGCGGCAGCAAACCTGGAGCTAATGATCAGGTTCAAGTGAAATACGTTGGGCGGTTACCCGATGGCACAGTCTTCGATCAGAGCACACAGCCCCAGTGGTTTCGCCTGGACAGTGTGATCAGCGGCTGGAGCAGTGCGTTACAACAGATGCCGGTGGGAGCGAAATGGCGCCTGGTGATTCCATCAGCCCAAGCCTACGGTGCCGACGGCGCGGGCGAGTTGATCCCGCCTTACACGCCATTGGTATTCGAGATCGAGTTACTCGGCACTCGCCAATGATCCAATAAAAAACGGTGCGTCATGCGCACCGTTTTTTTAAATCACCGTTGAGGATCAAGCCTGAGTGGCTGGCTCTTCCTTGTGAGCATTGTGCAGCACTTCGATCAAGCAATCTTCCAGTTCGAAGCGCTCATGCAACAGCGCGCCCAACTCCTTGAATTTTTCGGCAACGCAGTTTCCGGCATCACACAGGTCGGTGAACGCCAGAAGCTTCTCGGTGATGACATCAATGCGTGGGTAAATGGTTTCGGCCAAGTCGAGACCACGTTGATCGTCGAAGGCTTCGGCCTCCTTGGTCAGCTGCTCGTAGACGCCGAAGTGGCCGGCCGACACGTAGTCCACCAAGACACCACAGAAATCCTGCAACGGCTCGCGATTCTCACCCAGTGCCTCAGGCTTGGCGCCGAGAGCATCAAAGGCCCGAACCAGTTCGTGACGTGCCTTCAACCAGCTGTCGATCAGCTTGTGCACCCCACCCCAGCGTTCCTGAGCATTCTGACAACTTTCCAGCATGATGATCTCTCTTCCCTATAGGGGCGCTGCCGCCTGATGCCCGCGCAACACTTCAAGGAGTAAGCCGCAGCGGGACAAGGCCGCATCTGACAAGCAAACGGTTTTAATAACGCGTGCGGGCCAGATTATGCCCGCACGACTATGGCTTCAAGGTACGCAGGAGAGAAAGTTCATACAAGTGTTTAATCCCATCCTACAAACCGCGACCTTCGTTCAGCGCCCTACCGGACGCAGGGGACGGCTCAAATACAGCCGTGAAAACTGTATGACACCGAGGACTAGCATGCCCAGGAAGAACAACAGGCTCCATTCGGGAAGGCTCAAGTCGAACAGCGTCCAGCTTATTTCCACACAATCGACGGTACCCTCGACCACCAATCGTAAGGCCTGCCACACCGAGAGGTTATCGATCATGTGGCTCAGGCTGGGCCAGCAATCGGCGGCCTGATCCGGTGCGGCATTTTGCAGCAGCACCTGACGCACAGCGGTAACGGCACCCAACAATGCACATCCCATGCTCGTCAGCCCGTACAGGTAGTAAGTGGATCGACTGGATGAATGGATAGCGGCAACCAGATTGATGAGCGTGAATGCGGCCAGAAAGGCCCGTTGTATCTGGCACAGGAAGCACGGGCGTAACGATGCACCGAACTCAAGATAGAAGGACGCGCCCAACGTCAGCGCACCCGCCATGAACGCAAGAAAAAACAAGGAGCGTGAAGGGGCCAAAGACATGCTTTATCCGCACAGCGAGAGATAGGTCGTTACGGTAGAGGAAAGGCCCGACCCCTTTCAATACGCGACAGAGCAGACAGTTCTGTGAGATCGCAGGGATATCCCGCATAAGCATGAAAGACTTCGAGCATCCCAGTGTAGGAGTTTGCAGTAGAGCGCTTAAAACCCAGCATCTGCTGGGCATTGAAGGGCTAACTCTCAGACGTATCTGAGCAAACCCTCCATTCCTTTCCTACATCAAGACCGGGTAGGAACTGGCAGCGGAGAGGCCAGTAAGCGGTTATCCAGCAGACCCAAACCTTCTTGGAACAGTTGGTTGCTGCGCTCGGTATCACCCAACTGGGCCAATAACCGCGCCAGCTCGGCACACGCCTCAGGATTACGCTGCACTTGAAGGCTACTTTCCAGATAATCCCGTGCCTTGCCCCACAGGCTGTTTTGCAAGCACAGACGACCCAACGTCAGCAGCAGGCTGGCATCACCCGGATGATCCTTGAGCCACCCCTCGGCAAACTTCAATTGCCTGGCCTGGTCACCGCCGCGCAGCAGGCCGTACAGACGAATCAGGTGGCTGTCATAGCCGCGCTTGATAGCACCGCGCAACGCCTCCTCCGCCTTGGCATCGGCGCCCAGCTGGCGCAGTTGCTCAGCGTAAGCCAGCACCAACTGCGGCTCCTGACGCTGAGCCGAAGTGAGTTGCTGCCAGGCCCGCTCAAGGGACTGCAAACCCGCTTCGCCCTGCTCTTCGCGCTGAGCAGCCAGGCTCAGGTTCTCGCCCCAGGCACGGCGCTCCAACTCGGCCAGTTCGCTGGCAGGCAGCACTTTGTCCTTGCGCAGCTCCGGCAGCAGTCGGATGACCGAAGACCAGTCGCCTCGCTGCTGGTGCAAACGCTGCAATTGGCGCAATACCTGGGCGTTATGGGGATGACGCTCGTGCATGACCTGCAAGGTCGTCAACGCGCCGTCAGTATCGCCACGGTCCAACTGCAATTGCGCATGGCTCAACGCGACCGCCAACTCCGCTTGGGGCTGACGCTCCAGCGCACGCGCCAGCAAACCGTCGGACTCCTCATAACGGCCCTGCTCATTCGCCGCACGGGCCGCGCCCAGGTAGTACAACAAAGGCTGGCGCTCAGCTTCAGCTGCACGATGCAGATGACGCTCAGCGCTGGCCCAGCGGCCCTCAGCGAGGTCCATCTGGCCCTGTTCGATGGCGATCTGCACACGGCGACTGCGGTTACGCCGAGACCACGGGTTGACCACGCCACCGGAGGTGGTCACCAGGCTCAGCAACACGCGAATCAGGTAAATGGCGAGGCCGATGGCAAACACTGCTACCACGGTCGCCCATAGGCTCGACTCGTAATGCAGCACATGAGGATAGGTAATCAGCACATAGCCGGTGTGTTTCGAAATGCCCACAGCGAGTGCCAGGGCGATCGCAACCACCAGCACCAGGATCACATAGAAACGCTTCATCGGCTCTACTCCTGGATCGCCGGCTTGCCAGCCGCCGCCTTAGCTTCGTCAGCAGACACATGACGACGTTCTAGGTACGCCTGCACCGCAGCCAGACTCGCCGCCAGGTCCGGTGTCACTACCGACACAGCTTTTGGCTCAAGCTCGGCGATACGCGCCAGCATCGCCTTGCTCTGCGGATTGTCCTGGTTGAAGTTGTCCTGCAACACGCTGCGCGCCTCGCCCAGCGAACGGCTGTACACCGCCGACTCTCCATTGAGCGCCGCCCATTGCGCCTGCTCCAGCGCCAGACTCAGGGCCAGGCGAACTTGGTTCAGCCCCTGACCGGCGAGCAGTGGTCGAATGTTATCGTCGGGATTGAAGTCGATGCGGAAGTAACGGGAAATCTGCTCCCACCACTGTCTCCAGCGGCTATCCGTATCAGTGCTTGGACGCCCCTGCCCAGAGGGCTCGGTGAGTTGATATTCAGGGGCAATGGCTGCCAACTGCACAACCTGGTCACGCAAGGCTGCCAATTGCAGATAGAGCCCGGTACGGTCCGGCTGCTCGGTACTGCGCAACGCGGCCAGGCTCTTGGCCAATTGTTCTCGCGCAGCGTAGGAACCTGGATCGCTCTGCTCGCGAAGAATCTCGTCGGCACCCTGCACCAGCGCCTGGGCACTGTTGATATCTTGCAGGGCGGACAGCCGCAAACTCGCCAGACGGATCAGGTGCTCGGCCTCGGCCAGGCGCCAGTCTTTACGGCTGGCCCCCAGCACGGTTTCCAGACGCTGGTTAAGGCGCTGCTGATCACCTTGCAACTGGGCGACCAGACGGCGGCGCTCTTCCAACTCGTCAGCGCCCGGCAACTGGGCCAAGCGCGCAGCCAGTTGCTGCTGACTTTGCTTGAGGGACTGGGATTGGTCATCCAAGGTCTGCACCTGACCCAGCTGCTGCTGGCTGCTGGCTTGCAGGGCGCGGACCTGCCAGATCCCCCAACCTCCGGCAGCAACACCCACGGCGCCAAGCAGCAAGGCGACAACTGCCAGGCCATTGCCACGGCGCGGCGTGGTGACCGGTGACTCAACCGGCGCATCGAGTGCGGGTTGGGTTTCATCTTTAGGCAAGGCTGTTTCGCTCACGTATCCGTCCTTTGCGTATCAGAGAGTGGGAACGGGATGACTCCGTAACGCCACTAACAAAGCCGCGGCACTCGCGCCGCGACAATCCACAACTTTTTCTGCGCCAGCAGCCCGTGCCATCTCGGCGACTCGTGGGCTGGGCACGAACAACGGCAGCTGTGCCACCTGTGGCCAATCGGGGCCGGCCAAGGCTTGCAGGTGCAAAAAACCCTGCCCACTGCTGACCACCAGGCCGTTCAAGCGTTCCAACTGGATGCGTTGCACCAGCACACCGGCGTCATAGGTCGGCAGGAAACGGCGGTACAACTCCAGATAGTCGACACTAGCACCTTGCTCGCGCAAACGCTCCGCCAGCAACTCTCGACCGCCCTCGCCACGCAGAATCAACACCCGTGAATCGCGGCACGCGATAGCCTCGCGCAACGCCGGTAATTGAAGCAAGGCCTCGCTGTCGTCGCCGCTTTGGGGATAGTGAACGTTCAGGCCCTGATCGGACAGTACCTGCGCAGTTCCGGCGCCGACGCTGAACCAAGGAATTTGTGGCTTGGGATGATGAGCCAACTGCTGCAGGGCAAGGCGCGCAGCGGGCTTGCTCACCACGATCACCGCGCAATAGCGATGCAGGTCACGGAAGACAGCCTGTTGCTCGGGCGTGATGGGTAACGGCTCAGTGTCCAGCAGGGGCAAACTGCTGCTGAAAATGCCGGCTTCAGATAACGACGCCGCCAGGGCGGTCGATTCCTCTGCAGGCCTCGTCAGCAGCACTCGCCACCCACTCACTGCGGACCGGCCTCACCGTAGACTTTTTGCAGAATGGCACCAGCGCCTTTATCCAGTAGCTCTTCAGCGACCTGGATACCCAACGCCGTGGCATAACGCTGCGGCCCGCGCACTTCTGCCGTCAACAAGGTGCCGCCGTCAGGGTCGCCGACCAGGCCACGCAGCCACAGGTCTTCACCTTCGAGCACGGCGTAGCAAGCAATCGGCACTTGGCAGCCGCCATTGAGGTGCTTGTTCAGAGCTCGCTCGGCTGTGACACGCACTTCGGTATCGTGGTGATCGAGCGGCTTGAGAAGTTCGTGGATTTGGCTGTCGGCGGTGCGACATTCGATGCCCACGGCGCCCTGCCCACCCGCTGGCAAGCTGTCTTCGACGCTGATGGCGGAGGTGATGCGATCTTCGAAACCCAGACGGATCAAACCAGCGGCAGCCAGGATGATCGCGTCATATTCGCCAGCATCCAGCTTAGCCAGGCGAGTGTTGACGTTGCCACGTAGAAAGCGGATCTGCAGGTCTGGACGGCGGGTCAGCAGCTGGGCCTGACGACGTAAGCTGGAGGTGCCGACGATGCTGCCCAGCGGCAGCTCATCCAGGGATGCATAGGTGTTGGAAACGAAGGCATCACGCGGGTCTTCGCGCTCGCAGATGCAAAAAAGGCCCAGGCCTTCGGGAAAGTCCATGGGCACGTCTTTCATCGAATGCACGGCGATGTCGGCTTCGTTTTCCAGCAGCGCAGTTTCCAGTTCCTTGACGAACAGGCCCTTGCCCCCGATTTTCGACAGTGGCGAGTCAAGCAGCTTGTCGCCGCGACTGACCATGGGCACCAGGGACACCGTGAGGCCGGGATGGGCCTGTTCAAGGCGTGCTTTGACGTATTCGGCCTGCCATAAGGCCAGAGCACTTTTACGGGTGGCGATGCGGATTTCGCGAGAGGACATGGATCAATCCGTACTGAATAGATACGGCAGATAATAACAGCTCAGGCAAATGCGCTTTGATTTGAATCAGCAAGTGCGGGGCCTCCCTGGCCACGTCGCACCGGGATAAGGAATGCAGGCCTCGCTACAGCCCTCGAACTAAAGCTGCTGCATCATTTTGCGCACGCCCGCGACATGGCGTCGACTGACGATCAAAGCATCGCCGTTAAGCCCTTTAAGGAACAACTGGAAGTGTCCCAGAGGTGTGCGTTGAAGACGTTCGATCCGCTCGCGGGCCACCAACGCATTGCGGTGGATACGCACGAAGCGTTCGCCGAACTCATCCTCAAGGGCCTTGAGCGGCTCATCGAGCAACACTTCGCCAGCCTCATGTCGCAGGGTCACGTACTTGTGATCGGCAATAAAATAAACAACCTGGCTCAGTGGGATCAGCTCAATCCCTTTGCGCGTACGTGCGCTGATGTGGCTGCGCGGCCCGTTACCACTTTGGGCGGCAGGCTGGGTCAAGGCTGCCAGTTGGGCGCGGTTGGGGCGCTCGGCTTTCTTCATGGCCTTGAGCAAGGCTTCGGCAGTCACTGGTTTAATCACAAAGCTGACGCCACTGGCTTCCAGCGTCTGCTCAGCAAACTCTTCTTGCGCGGCGCATAACACCACGGCGGGTGGCGATTCTCGCTCGCTCAGCCGGGCGGCGACTTGCAGGCCATCAAGGCCCGGCATGCGGATATCGAGCAACACCAGGTCGGGCTTGAGGCTGTCGATCAGCGTCAACGCCTCCTCCCCGTTGGTGGCACTCGGCTCAAGGACTGTATAACCCTCAAGTTCACTGACCAAGCGGGTCAGTCGCTCGCGGGCTTGGGGTTCGTCATCAACGATCAGGACATTCATATAGCGCTGGATTCCTGCGTGAGTCTCGCACAAGGATAGCGTAGACAGGTGCGGTGACTTGCGTCACAGCGATCCACGCTAAGACTAGCGCGAGCGGCAAAAAGTGCCCTGACAGCGGCACCCATATTTACCCGGACCTGTTCAATAGCGCCCAAGACCTGCTGCCATCGGGCATCGTCGTAGGGTTTGCTGATACACAATCCGAATACCCCCCTTTTAAATGGATAGTCAGGCTCTGACCGCAATACCCGACTTTGGTGCATTCACACACTATCAGTCCAACTGTAGACGCTCACCGGAACGATATTGCGCAATCGTCAAATATCGTTTCGATAAACATCTACCTCCAGTCTCTTCCCGGACGCGTTCGGCGGCAAGGCACTTAGCCATCCTTTGCACAAATAAAAATGCCGACGACCCGCAGCACCGCCTCCACGGGCAACCCTGTTATTATCGCCGGCAGACTTCCACGCCTCTTTATTAAGCAGACCACGAGCGAATCCATGAGCACCGACAAGACCAACCAGTCCTGGGGCGGCCGCTTCAGTGAACCCGTCGACGCCTTCGTCGCCCGCTTCACCGCCTCCGTCACCTTCGACCAGCGCCTGTACCGCCACGACATCATGGGCTCCATCGCCCACGCGACGATGCTGGCCAAAGTCGGCGTGCTGACCGACGCCGAGCGCGACAGCATCATTGACGGCCTGACCACCATCCGCGGTGAGATCGAAGCCGGTACGTTCGACTGGCGCGTCGACCTGGAAGACGTGCACATGAATATCGAGGCCCGCCTCACCGACCGTATCGGTGTGACCGGCAAGAAACTGCACACCGGTCGTAGCCGTAACGACCAGGTGGCCACCGATATCCGCCTGTGGCTGCGCGATGAACTCGACCTGATCCTGTCCGAAATAACGCGCCTGCAAAAAGGCCTGCTGGAGCAGGCCGAACGCGAATCGGACACCATCATGCCCGGCTTCACTCACCTGCAAACCGCCCAGCCTGTGACGTTCGGTCACCACCTGCTGGCCTGGTTCGAAATGCTCAGCCGCGACTACGAGCGCCTGGTCGATTGCCGCAAGCGCGCCAACCGCATGCCACTGGGCAGCGCCGCGCTGGCTGGCACCACTTACCCAATCGACCGCGAGTACACCGCGCAACTGCTGGGCTTCGACGCTGTGGGCGGCAACTCCCTGGACGGCGTCTCGGACCGTGACTTCGCCATCGAATTCTGCGCCGCCGCCAGCATTGCGATGATGCACCTGTCACGCTTCTCCGAAGAGTTGGTGCTGTGGACCAGCGCGCAATTCCAGTTCATCGACCTCCCGGATCGATTCTGCACCGGCAGCTCGATCATGCCGCAAAAGAAAAACCCCGACGTGCCAGAGCTGGTCCGCGGCAAGAGCGGCCGCGTATTCGGCGCACTGATGGGCCTGCTGACCCTGATGAAAGGCCAGCCGTTGGCCTACAACAAGGACAATCAGGAAGACAAGGAACCGCTGTTCGACGCTGCCGACACCCTGCGCGACTCGCTGCGTGCCTTTGCCGACATGATCCCGGCGATCAAGCCAAAACACGCGATCATGCGTGAAGCGGCTTTGCGCGGTTTCTCCACGGCAACGGACCTGGCGGACTACCTGGTACGCCGTGGCCTGCCGTTCCGTGACTGCCACGAAATCGTCGGCCACGCAGTGAAATACGGCGTGGAAACCGGCAAAGACCTGGCAGAAATGAGCCTGGAAGAACTGCGCCAGTTCAGCGACCAGATCGAGCAGGATGTGTTCGCCGTACTGACCCTGGAAGGTTCGGTGAATGCGCGTAATCACATCGGCGGCACTGCGCCCGCGCAGGTGAAGGCAGCGGTCGTACGCGGCCAGGCGTTGCTCGCCAGCCGCTAAAAAATGTGGGAGGGGCTTGCCCCCTCCCACACTTGATCACTTTTTGGCCGCAATCATCGCCATAAACGCAGGCATCGCCGCCTCCCGGTCCGCTGCCACCTTTTGGGCGTTGGGCATGGCATGCAATCGCTCCAACAACGCTTTCGCCTTTGGCAACTCAGCCAGCAAATCCAATCCAAACAGCTTCTCGCCCACGCCACAGGCGAGGTTCACGCTGTACATGAAATACAGATCCGCAATCGTAAAACTCTCCCCCGCCACGTAAGGCGCGAACTTGCCGTGCCGACCTAAAGAACCGATCCCCAGCAGCAACTCAGCCTTGGATTTTTCCTTGATCGCCTCCGGCACCGGCATACCGAAAAACGCCTCGGCAAAACACGCGCGGGCGGGCAATTCGATGTACAGCTCGATTTCCCGGCACAGCGCCAGCACTTGGGCACGTTGGAATGGGTCTGCTGGCAACAGCGAAGGGCCTTCCTGGGTTTGCTCGATGTATTCGAGTATCACGCTGGTTTCGTTGATAAACCCCTGCTTTACGCCAAGCGCCGGTACCTTGCCGCGCGGACTAATTGCCAGGGCTTCCGGGGTTTGACCGGCGTAGAAAGGCACCTCTTCAAACAGGAGCCCTTTCTCCAACAGCGCCAGTTTCACCATGTTGTAGTAGTTGCTGACCGAAAATCCGTAGAGCTTGAGCATCGCAAAGCCTCCAGGCCGTGTGCGGGGTTGGCTGCAAGAGTTATAGATCTTGACGCCCAGCCTGACCAGCAGCATCACCTGCCTGAATGGAGGTAGACTGGCGCCCTTTCCTTGAGGAGCCTGCCATGAGCGAGCCGACCGATATCGACAGTGACGAAGAAGAATTCACCGAAAACACCCTGATCGAAGCGATCGAGAACCAGATCGAAAGCGACAATCCCCCCGCCGCCAAGGCGACCTTCAACAAACTGACCCTGGTGGGTTATGAACGCGAAGACATCCTGAATCTTATGGCCCACGTGCTGGCGTTCGAGATCGACGCGATGCTGGACGAGGACCGCGCCTTCAATACCGAATGGTATGAAACCGCGCTGCGGGCACTGCCTGAGTTGCCGCCTGAAAAGGAATAATCCCGGCACGCAGCAACACGCTGGACAGTTCGGCAAAGTGCGTTCACCTTATGGCCTGCTAGCCTCTAATAAATTTTAGAAAGTCTGGAGTCCTTATGTCGTATACCCCTGAATTGGTTGCCGAACTGGAAATCCTTGTACTCTTCCCCTTGGACAGCACCAAGGAAGGTCTGAAGGTCCATCAGACCGCCGCTCCTACTGCCATCGCCGCTGCCAAGCGCCTCCATGCCAAAGGACTTATCGACCAGCCAGACGGGGGCTATCTGACCAGCCTCGGTCGGGACGCCGCAGAGCAGGCCCAAACCCTGCTGACTATTCTGACCACTGCCAGCACCAAAGAAGCAGCCTGATACCCGATACCGCCCATGGAGTCCGCTCACTGCGGATTCCAAGGGCGTTGCTGTGGGCCAGTTAAAATTCTGGCGTCAAAGACCATTTCCCCCTAAACCTCCTACGCCACTGGCTGTAAACTCCTACACGGCCGCCCACGTCGGGCCCTGCGAGCCACCGAGTTCGACATGACCCGCACCCATGAAATCCGCCCTGACTTGGACGAAGGCATCGACCGCAAGGTGCTGGCCCAATTGCGCGCGCGCTTCATGGCCCTCAATGAGGGGCGCATGGCGCGTGCCGTCGAGGGGCTGACGCCGCGCCAGCAAAGCGTGCTGACCCTCCTGCCACTGTTTTTTCATGTTAATCATCCGCTGTTGCCCGGTTATGTTTCGGGCAGCACGCCAGCCGGGCTTTCGAATTTCGAGCCCGACGCTCAGGCCTTGGCCGAAGCCCAACGCCTGACCCGCTCGTTCTCTTACAAGCCGCGCCCGGTCAATCAGCCCAAGCCTATCCATGGCCTATTTCTGATGGGCAGCCTTGGCACCCTCGCCCAAGCGGATCAGAGCGATATGGACGTATGGGTGTGCCACGCCCCCGACCTGGGCGAAAACGAGCTGGCCGAACTGCGCAAGAAATGCCAACTGCTAGAAGCCTGGGCCCTCACCATGGGTGCCGAGGCACACTTCTTCCTGATCGAGCCAACGCGCTTCGTACTCGGCGAGCGCGACACCCAACTGAGCTCCGACGACTGCGGTACCACCCAGCATTACCTGCTGCTGGACGAGTTCTACCGTACAGCCATCTGGTTGGCCGGGCGCACGCCGATTTGGTGGCTGGTGCCGGTATACGAAGAGACCCGTTACGCCGAATTCACCCACACACTGCTCTCCAAGCGGTTTATCCGCGCCGATGAAACCCTTGACCTCGGCCACCTGGCACATATTCCACCCGGCGAATTCATCGGAGCCGGTCTATGGCAGTTGTTCAAAGGCATCGAGTCACCTTACAAATCGGTGCTCAAACTGCTGCTGACTGAGGTCTACGCCAGCGAACACCCCAACGTGCATTGCCTGAGCCTGCGCTTCAAGCGCGCGGTGTTCGCGAACCAGATGGACCTGGATGAGCTGGACCCATACATCGTGGTGTACCGCCGCATCGAGGAATACCTCAAGGCACGCAACGAGCCCGAACGCCTGGAATTGGTACGCCGCGCGCTGTACCTGAAGGTCAATCGCAAGCTCACCGCCGGCCAACGCACCAGCAGTTGGCAGCGACTGTTGCTGGAGCGCCTGGCCCGCGAATGGAGCTGGGACCAGCGTCAACTCGCCCTGCTGGACAGCCGCAGCCAGTGGAAAGTGCGTCAGGTGGCCTCGGAACGCCGCGCCCTGGTCAGCGAGCTGAACTACAGCTATCGCTTCCTGACCCAGTTTGCCCGGACCGAACAAACCGTCAGCCTGATCAACAAGCGCGACCTTAACGTTCTGGGCCGGCGCCTGTATGCCGCTTTTGAGCGCAAGGCCGGCAAGGTCGAATTCATCAACCCCGGCATCGCACCGGACCTGGCTGAAGACACCTTGACCCTGGTGCAGTCGCCCAACCGCAAGGAACCGGGCCAGCATCACTGGGGGTTGTACAACGGCAACCTCACGGCCCTGGAGTGGGAACACTTTGCGCCCATCAAGCGCAGCCGCGACCTGCTGGAAATGCTCACTTGGTGCCATCGCAACGGTGTAATCGACAGCAGCACGCGCCTGGCGCTGCACCCCGGCACCAGCGACATGACCGAATTCGAGTTGTTCAACCTGCTGGGCAGCCTGCAACAAACGGTCGCCCTGCCCCTGACCAGCGTCGATGAAATAAGCCTGCTGCGATCGGCGGTGCCCGAGGAAGTGTTGCTGCTGATCAACGTCGGCGTCGACCCGCTCAAGCATCACCGCGACCTGAACATCCTGATGACCACCGAGCGCACCGACTCCCTGAGTTATGCCGGTGTTCGCGATAACCTGGTGCTGACCCTGGACCAAGTCACGCTCAACAGCTGGAACGAGGTGATGGTCAGCCGTTACGACGGCCCGCACGCTTTGCTCGATTGCCTGCGCGACTACCTAAACCAACTGCCATCAGACCGCCTGCCGCGTCTGCGGGTGCGCTGCTTCTGTCATAACCGTGCGCAGTTCATTGCCCAGCGCGTGGAGGAAATCTTCGACACCGCGCAGAACCTGCTGCTGGGTCAGTCCAACCACCGCTACTTGCTGCAAGTTCAGCAGCACTACCACGTAATGGAGTTGATGCCGGGCCAAGCCACCCATGTGTCACTGGCAACCCAGGACGCGCTGATCGCCTACCTCAGCGAAGAGCTGGCCAGCTACAGCCCGCTGCATCTGGACACGATGGCCCTGGAAGACCACGACCTGGCGCTGCTGCTGCCCATGGGCATGGCTGATTGCGTGCAAGTGTTCTACCGGGTCAATGAGGATTTCGCCGAGCTGTATGTGCTGGATGAGTTCAACGCGCTCTGGCAGCAGCGCCTGCCGTTTCATGATGAGCAGAGCCTGCTGGCGCCTTTGCAGCGCTTTCTGCAATCCATCATCTATCGGCGGGATGCGTTGTCGCCGCTGGACACGCAACAACCCCTGGGCGCGGTGCAGACCTTGTATTACCAACTATTGCCGACAGGAAGCGGACGCGCCCGCGGGATCGAACCTCGGCCGGCGCCGCACAATCCAACGAACAAATCGTTTTACGACGTGCAGGCGATTATCGGCAAAGCAGCACACGGCAAGGTGGGCATTACCCTGTACTGCAATCAGCGGGAGTTTTCCGAATTGGAATTCGGCGACCAGCTATTTGCCGTGGTCGCCCAGGAGATCGTTGGACAGCGCCGGGAAACCGAGCGCTACCGTTGCTACATCACCGACCTGGATCTATCGGGCCTGCTCGGTGATGTGCAGAGCCCGAGCAACCTTTACCTGCGTTACAAGGCCGAGCTGGAGCTGTCGCTCAACGAGGCGCTGAGCCAGATTTAGAGAGTGAAGGCGCCGCCGTCTTTTGGCTGGACTTCAACACTGAGCAATTCAAGCTTGAGGGTCTTGCCGCCAGGTGCCGGCCAGTCGATATGCTGGCCCACTTTCAGGCCTAACAACGCGCTGCCCACGGGTGCCAGGATCGAGATCTTGCCGGCGTCTGCATTGGCATCTTTCGGATAGACCAGCGTCAGGTGGTAGTCCTTGCCGCTGCCTTGCTCACGGCAATGTACGCTGGAGTTCATGGTCACGACACCCGCAGGCACTTCATCGTGGCCAACCACTTCTTCGGCGCGATCGAGTTCGGCTTGCAACGCTTCGACGCCGGGAGTTTCGTCGCCCAAGCGGTCGATCAGTTGCTCCAGACGCTGCACGTCAAGACGGGTGAGGATGATGGACGGTGCGGTGGTCATGATTCAGGCAGACTCCTTTTTTCTGCACAAAAAAGCAAAACCCCGCCAAAAAAAGGCGGGGTTCTCGCGGGCCTCGATGAGTTGAGGCGTACCCGGACACTACCACAGCGTCACAAATAAACAAGACAGCCTCAGGCGTGCGCCCTGCGCTGCTCGGCCTCGGCGCAGATCACCCTGCGCCGGGCATCGTCGGCGGAGCGCCATTCGCGGATGTCTTCAACGTGACGAAAGCAGCCGAGGCAGACTTTTTGCTCGTCCAGACGACACAAACTGATACAAGGTGACGGCACCGCCGGGCTGACATTACTGAACAGCGGCTTTGGCGGACGTACGGGCGCAGGCTCAGTCACGGTCAAATCTCGTCGAAATCCAGCTCGGCGCCGGTATATTCGTGGACCAGGCGCGTGAGCATCTCGCCCAACAACTCTTCACTCTTATCGCACTGCCATTTGCCGCTTTCTTCGTCGTAGTCAAAGTGAACGCCACCGGAGCGCGCCGCCAGCCACAGCTGACGCAGGGGTTCCTGGCGACTGAAGATCAGTTGCTGGCCACTCTCGAACTTGACGGTCAGCACGCCGGCCGAGTTTTCCAGGTCCACATCCAGGCCGCTGTCGTCAAAAATATCTTCCAGCGCCTGCTGGGTCGCATCCACCAGGTCGTGAAAACGGGCTTCGGTCAAACTCATTGTGGCAACCTCAAAAGTGTCTGGTTTTGCTCAAGCGCCGCACGATACGGGCGAGCCTCGCCGATTGCAAAGGATACCGATTTCATTACCGATGACGGTATGAAATATCCTCTGCCAGCGTAGCCCGCTTCACCTTCATGTCGGCAAACCCCCGCCGGACGGGTATTTCGGCGCATAGGCAAGCTGGCGGGTGGTCGGTATACTCGGGCGCAATTAATGCATATTCAAGGATTTCGCCATGAAGCGCCTGATCTCTTCCCTTGCTGCGCTCGTCGCGGTCGCTTGCCTCGTTAGTGCCTGTGGTCAAAAAGGCCCGCTGTACCTGCCCGATGACAGCAAAGACCCGAATGAACAGGCGCAATCGTCGCAAAAGCCATCCAAAGCGCATAAGCACGACACCTACGAATAAGGGAGCTCCATGGACGCTTTTAACTACCGGGACGGCGAGCTGTTCGCGGAAGGCGTGGCGCTGTCCGCGATTGCCCAGCGCTTTGGTACCCCGACGTACGTGTACTCACGCGCTCACATCGAAGCTCAATACCGCTCCTTCACCGACGCACTGGACGGCGTACCGCACTTGGTGTGCTACGCGGTCAAGGCAAACTCCAATCTGGGTGTACTGAATGTCCTGGCGCGTATGGGCGCTGGTTTTGACATCGTCTCCCGTGGCGAGCTGGAGCGGGTACTGGCAGCTGGTGGCCAGGCTGACAAGATCGTGTTCTCCGGCGTCGGCAAGAGCCGCGAAGACATGCGCCGTGCCCTGGAAGTCGGTGTGCATTGCTTCAACATCGAATCCACCGACGAGCTGGAGCGCCTGCAGGTCGTAGCCGCCGAAATGGGCGTACGCGCGCCGATCTCCCTGCGCGTCAACCCGGACGTCGATGCTGGCACCCACCCGTACATTTCCACCGGTCTCAAAGAGAACAAGTTCGGCATCGCCATTGCTGACGCCGAGGACGTGTATATCCGCGCCGCGCAGTTGCCAAACCTGGAAGTGCTGGGCGTCGACTGCCACATCGGTTCGCAACTGACCACTCTGCCGCCGTTCCTAGATGCCCTCGACCGCCTGCTGGCGCTGATTGATCGCCTGGGCGAATGCGGTATCTACCTGCACCACATCGACCTCGGTGGCGGCGTGGGCGTGCGGTATCGCGATGAAGAGCCGCCGCTGATTGCCGACTATATCCAGGCCGTGCGCGAGCGCATCGAAGGCCGCGACCTGACGCTGATGTTCGAGCCGGGCCGCTACATCGTCGCCAACGCCGGCGTGCTGCTGACCCAGGTCGAGTACCTCAAGCACACCGAGCACAAGGATTTCGCCATCGTCGACGCGGCGATGAACGACCTGATCCGCCCGGCGCTGTACCAGGCCTGGATGAATGTCACCGCTGTGACGCCTCGCGACAGCGAAGCTCGCGCCTATGACATCGTCGGCCCGATCTGCGAAACCGGCGACTTCCTCGCCAAGGATCGTCAGCTTGCGCTGGAGGAAGGCGATCTGCTGGCCGTGCATTCGGCCGGTGCCTACGGGTTTGTCATGAGTTCCAACTACAACACCCGCGGCCGTACCGCCGAGGTACTGGTGGACGGTGATCAAGCGTTTGAAGTGCGTCGCCGCGAGACGGTAGCCGAGTTGTATGCTGGCGAAAGCCTGCTGCCGGAGTAAGCCATGCTGCTGCGTTTTACCAAGATGCACGGGCTCGGCAATGATTTCATGGTCCTCGACCTGGTCAGCCAGCACGCGCACATCCTGCCCAAGCACGCTAAACAGTGGGGCGACCGGCATACAGGCATTGGCTTCGACCAATTGCTGATCGTCGAGGCGCCAAGCAACCCGGAGGTGGATTTCCGTTATCGGATCTTCAACTCCGACGGTTCCGAAGTGGAACAGTGCGGCAACGGTGCGCGCTGTTTCGCGCGTTTCGTGCTGGATAAGCGCCTGACCGCCAAGCGCCAGATCCGCGTCGAGACCAAGAGCGGCGTGATCGAGCTGGATATTCGCAGCGACGGCCAAATCAGCGTCAACATGGGCGCGCCGCGCTTGGTGCCAGCGGATATTCCCTTCCAGGCCAGCGAGCAGGCCACCAGCTACGCAGTCGATGTCGACGGCAAGATCGTCGACTTGGCGGCCGTCTCCATGGGCAACCCCCATGCTGTGTTGCGGGTCAACGACATCAACAATGCCCCCGTACATGAACTGGGGCCGAAGATCGAACACCACCCGCGCTTTCCGGCACGGGTCAACGTGGGTTTCCTGCAGGTGATCGACCGTTCCCGCGCGCAATTGCGTGTGTGGGAACGCGGCGCCGGCGAAACCCAGGCCTGCGGCACCGGTGCTTGCGCCGCTGCCGTGGCCGCGATCAGCCAGGGGTGGATGGATTCGCCGCTGCTGATCGACCTGCCCGGTGGACGCCTGTCCATCGAATGGGCAGGCCCTGGCCACCCGGTTCTGATGACCGGGCCGGCCTCGCGTGTATACGAAGGACAGGTCCGTCTATGAGTGAGCCAAGCTAATGACCGATAAGCCTCAAGTACCCGCACCCGCAACCCCGAGCGAAAGTCTGGAGGCCGCTGCTGTCGCGGCGTACCTTGAGGCGAATCCGGATTTCTTCGTCGAGCACGAAGAACTGCTGCCGGCACTGCGCATCCCCCACCAGCGCGGCGACACCGTGTCGCTGGTGGAGCGACAGATGAAGATCCTGCGCGAGCGCAATATCGAGATGCGTCATAAGCTCTCGCACTTGATGGACGTCGCCCGCGACAACGACCGCTTGTTCGACAAAACACGTCGCCTGATCCTTGCGCTGATGGACGCCACCAGCCTGGAAGAAACCGTGATCGCCGTGGAAGACAGCCTGCGCCAGGACTTCCAAGTGCCATTTGTCAGCCTGATCCTATTCAGCGACAACCCGATGCCTGTAGGCCGCTGGGTCAGCGGCAGCGACGCACAGACCGCGATTGGCGGCCTGTTGTCCGAAGGCAAGACCATCAGCGGCACCTTGCGCGAGCATGAGCTGGACTTCCTGTTTGGTCCCGAACAGCTCAAGGAGATCGGCTCCACAGCCGTGGTCACCCTCAGCCATCAAGGCTTGCATGGCGTGCTGGCTATCGCCAGCCGTGATCCTGCGCACTACAAAAGCTCGGTGGGCACACTGTTCCTGACCTATATCGCCGAAGTGTTGGGCCGCGTCCTGCCGCGCTTCACCACTGCCCTGCGCGCGGTGCGCTAGCCATGGAACGGCAACTGGACGCTTACTGCGCTCACCTGCGCAACGAGCGCCAGGTGTCGCCCCACACACTGGAAGCCTATCGGCGGGACTTGAACAAAGTCCTGGCCTACTGCGAAAAACAGCAGGTCACCAGTTGGAAGGCCTTGGATATCCAGAGCCTGCGCAGCCTGATCGCGCGCTTGCACCAGACGGGCCAATCCTCGCGCAGCCTCGCTCGCCTGCTGTCGGCTGTGCGCGGGCTCTATCACTACCTCAACCGCGAAGGCCTGTGCGACCACGACCCGGCCAACGGCCTGTCTCCGCCCAAGGGCGAACGGCGCCTGCCCAAGACCCTGGATACCGACCGCGCTTTGCAATTGCTTGATGGCGCCGTAGAGGATGACTTCCTGGCCCACCGCGACCAGGCGATCCTGGAGCTGTTCTATTCCTCGGGCCTGCGCCTGTCGGAACTCACTGGCCTGAACCTAGACCAATTGGACCTGGCAGACGGCCTGGTGCAAGTACTCGGCAAGGGCAGCAAAACCCGCGTGCTGCCGGTGGGCAGGAAGGCCCGCGAAGCCCTGCAACTCTGGCTTCCGCTGCGGGCGTTGGCCAACCCGGCGGACGACGCCGTGTTTATCAGCCAGCAAGGCCGGCGACTGGGGCCGCGGGCTATTCAGGTGCGGGTCAAAGCCGCCGGGGAGCGCGAACTGGGTCAAAACCTGCACCCGCATATGCTGCGGCACTCCTTTGCAAGCCATATGCTGGAATCGTCCCAGGATCTGCGCGCCGTGCAGGAGTTGCTGGGCCACTCCGATATCAAGACCACGCAGATCTATACCCATCTGGACTTCCAACACCTGGCAACGGTGTACGACAGCGCCCATCCACGGGCCAAACGCATCAAGGGCGGCGACTCATGAGTATCAAGCTGATCACCTTCGACCTGGACGACACACTCTGGGACAACGTACCCGTCATCATCAGCGCCGAGGCGTCGATGCGCGAATGGCTGGTCGTGCATGCCCCCAACGTCGGCGACCTGCCACTGGAGCATTTCGCCAGCCTGCGCCAACAGGTGCTGCAGCGTCATCCGGAGCTCAAACACCGCATCAGCGTGTTGCGCCACCGGGTGCTGATGCACGCCTTCGAGGAGGCCGGATATCCACAGCCGCAAGCCACGGAAATGGCAGACGTGTGCTTCGAGGCGTTCATTCACGCCCGTCATCAGCTCACTCCCTTCCCTGAAGCCGAGCCGATGTTGCAAGCGCTGCGCCAGCACTTTCTGCTGGGTGTGATCACCAATGGCAATGCCGATGTGCAGCGTGTGGGCCTGGCTGACTACTTTCACTTTGCGCTGCGCGCTGAAGATATTGGTATTGCCAAGCCGGATGCGCGGCTGTTCCAAGAGGCGCTGCAACGCGGCGGAGTGGATGCCAGCGCAGCAGTGCATGTTGGCGACCATCCCGGGGACGACATTGCGGGGGCGCAGCAGGCGGGGCTGCGGGCCGTGTGGTTTAACCCCAGCGCCAAGGTGTGGGAGGGGGATAAACGCCCCGACGCGGAGATTCGTAGCCTTACGGAGCTGCCGAAATTACTCCGCAAGTGGCAGTAGTACTACAGATCCCAATATGGGGATCACCACGAAGCTCAAATGAATCAGCAAGCATGAAAAAGCCCGCAGCGACGGCGGGCTTTTTCTTACAAGCAGGTGACTGACCTCAGATAGGTCGGCTGCCGTACTTGTTATCCGGCTTTTTGGGTGGGTCTGCCACCACATTAGCCTCGACTTCCTGCACTCTGCCGCCTTTAGCGAGGAATTCTTCCATCGCACGGGCCAGAGCATCGCGCTCTTTGTTCTTGGCCTCAACGCTCGGCAATTCATCTACCGAAACAGCTGCCTTGGCTTTGCCTTTGGCCGCAGGGGCAGGCGCATCATCGCCACCATCGTCGTCCGCAACGTCTTCCGCTGCAGCTTCAAGACCTTCTTCGGTGTCGTCTTCGTCACCTACTTCGAGTTCGTCGTTTTCCAGATCATCGTCGCTCATGTTCTACCTCATGACTTGCGAAAAGCAGATTAGTTATAGCCCAGCTTCGCCCTCTGTCGAGGTCGCCAGGGAAAAATCAACATCCACTGGATAACCAGTGGCTTACGCCCCGTCACCGTGCAAGGTGGCGAGGACTTTACGAGCACCCCCATGATCACGGTGCTCGCCCAGATAAACACCTTGCCAGGTACCCATCGCCAAGCGGCCGGCCTTGACCGGCAAACTCAGCTGGCAGCCCAGGAGACTGGCCTTGAAGTGCGCCGGCAGATCATCCGGACCTTCGTCATTGTGTTCGAACCCGGCACGGCCTTGCGGCACCAGCAAGTTGAAAAAACGTTCGAAGTCACGGCGAACCGCCGGATCGGCATTCTCGTTGACGGTCAGAGAAGCCGAGGTGTGCTGCAACCACAGGTGTAACAGGCCCACACGACACGCCTTCAATTCAGGCAAGCCGGCAAGCAACTCATCGGTCACCAAGTGAAAGCCCCGGGGCTTGGCCCGCAGGGTAATCAGGGTCTGTTGCCACATAGAGTTCTCCGCCCATCGGCGCGCATTCTAGCGCGCTCTGGGAAAAAACAAAGTGCCGAATACGCCTACGTGCCTGTAAGACATTCGCACACTGAAAAGTGCCGTGTGCGGCCGATCACAAACTTTGCGCAAAAACCGGCACAGCGTCTTACGACTGACAAACACCAGGCAAAAAAATGCCCGGCAAGCCGGGCATTTTTTTTACGCGCACTTACAAGTTGTAGCCGCGTTCGTTGTGTTGCGCCAGGTCGAGGCCGACAGCCTCTTCCTCTTCGGTAACACGCAGGCCAATGACCATATCGAGCACCTTGAGGATGACGTAGGTGACGATCGCCGTGTAGATCACGGTGAAGCCAACACCCTTGCACTGGATCCAGACTTGAGCCGCGATGTCAGTGACGGTGCCGAAGCCGCCCAAAGCAGGGGCTGCGAATACACCTGTGAGGATCGCACCGACGATGCCGCCGATACCGTGCACGCCGAATGCGTCCAGGGAGTCGTCGTAGCCCAGCTTACGCTTGAGGCTGGTCGCGCAGAAGAAGCAGACCACACCGGCCACCAGGCCGATTACCAGAGCGCCCATCGGGCCAACGGTGCCGGCGGCTGGTGTTACAGCTACCAGACCAGCCACTACGCCCGAGGCGATGCCCAGTGCACTTGGCTTGCCGTGAGTGATCCACTCGGCGAACATCCAGCCCAACGCCGCAGCAGCGGTAGCGATCTGAGTGACCAGCATCGCCATGCCAGCAGTGCCGTTGGCCGCAGCAGCGGAGCCGGCGTTGAAGCCGAACCAACCGATCCACAGCATTGCCGCGCCCACCAGGGTGTAACCCAGGTTGTGCGGTGCCATCGGGGTGGTAGGGAAGCCTTTACGCTTGCCGAGCACGATGCACGCCACCAGCCCAGCCACACCGGCGTTGATGTGCACCACGGTGCCGCCGGCAAAGTCCAGCACGCCCCAGTCCCACATCAGGCCGCCGTTGCCGCTCCAGACCATGTGCGCGATTGGCGCATAAACCAGGGTGAACCAGATGCCCATGAAGATCAGCATCGCAGAGAACTTCATACGCTCAGCGAAGGCACCGACGATCAGCGCCGGGGTGATGATGGCGAAGGTCATCTGGAAGGTGATGAACACCGCTTCCGGGAACAACGCCGCAGGCCCGGTGATGCTGGCTGGGGTCACACCCGCCAGGAACGCCTTGCCCATGCCGCCGAAGAAGGAATTGAAGTTGACCACACCCTGTTCCATACCGGTGGTATCGAACGCAATGCTGTAGCCGTAGACGACCCACAGGATGCTGATCAGGCCAGTGATGGCGAAGCACTGCATCATCACCGACAGAATATTTTTGGAGCGGACCATGCCGCCGTAGAACAGCGCCAGGCCGGGAATGGTCATGAACAGCACCAGTGCGGTGGCGGTCAGCATCCAGGCGGTGTCGCCAGAGTTGAGGACTGGAGCAGCCACTTCGTCTGCCGCCATGGCCAGGCTTGGCATTACGATGGACAACAGGGCTCCGAGCCCTGCGAATTTACGCAGAGTCATATTGTTTTCTCCTGGGGCGTTGGGGTTTGGCGGCTTAGATTGCGTCGGTATCGGTTTCGCCGGTACGGATGCGAATAGCCTGTTCCAGATTGACCACGAAGATCTTGCCGTCACCGATCTTGCCGGTGTTGGCGGCCTTGGTTATCGCTTCGATAACCCGGTCAAGATCCTTGTCGTCAATGGCGACATCAATCTTCACCTTCGGCAGGAAATCGACTACGTATTCCGCGCCGCGATACAGCTCGGTGTGACCCTTCTGCCGACCGAAGCCCTTGACCTCAGTAACGGTAATGCCCTGCACGCCGATCTCGGACAGCGACTCGCGTACATCGTCCAACTTGAACGGCTTGATGATGGCAGTGACTAGCTTCATGAAAACTCTCTCCCGAATTGGTGGACTTGCCCCAGGAAAACAAACCCGTCTCAAGTCTAAGCGCAGTGCCTGGCTTTGTAACGCATCGTCGCAAGGGCAGTTGCCTTTGCGACGCCAGCGAACCACTGGTGACGAAACCTGTACCCCTGATCCGTCGGCGCACTGCATTCGTCACAGCGACTGCATCAGTGCATGGGTCATGATCGTCTAAGCAGAAACCTTGCCAGCTCCGTAAAAATCACTGAAATCAGTCCTTTGCCCACTTAACCTCACCCACAGGACTATTTGGCAGCTGCAATGCGCACGAAAACAGTGCGCCGTCGCACAGCCCGATGCGCGAAAAGCGTGCGCTGCAGGCCGCGAAAAAGACTATAGACGCTGCGTGATACACTGCCCGCCAACAGTTTCCGGAATATTTCCCATGCTCGCGCCCAAAGACCTACTCGACGCCCTGAGCGGCCACGCCTCTCGCCTGTTCAGCGGCGAAACCCCTCTGCCCCGCAATGAAATCGAAAGCCAGTTCAAGGCCTTGCTGCAAAGCGGTTTCAGCAAGCTCGACCTAGTGAGCCGGGAAGAATTTGATAGCCAAATGGTGGTGCTGGCCCGCACGCGTGCGCGGCTGGAGAGCCTGGAGGCGAAGGTGGCTGAACTGGAAGCGCGGCTAATCCCAACGGCCGAGTAACTGACGCAACGAGGCCAAAATGTGGGAGGGGGCTTGCTCCCGATGGCGGTGGGTCAGTGACATATTTATCAACTGACCCACTGCTATCGGGAGCAAGCCCCCTCCCACATTTGTTCTGCGCCGTTCTCTGGATACGTTCTGTAAAACCTCCCTCCCTCACTAGCCCCACCCCTCGTCTACCCTTGAAAAACCCGCAGGAAGCGGCCCTCCCACTCAAGGAACGAGCATGTCCCTCGCCATCGTCCACAGCCGCGCCCAGATCGGCGTAGAAGCCCCAGCCGTCACCGTCGAAGTGCACATGGCCAACGGTCTCCCGTCCCTCACGCTGGTGGGCCTTCCCGAAACCGCCGTCAAGGAAAGCAAGGACCGAGTACGCAGCGCCATCCTCAACTCCGCCCTGCAATACCCCTCCCGCCGCATCACGCTCAACCTCGCGCCCGCCGACCTGCCCAAGGACGGCGGGCGTTTTGATTTGGCGATTGCACTGGGGATCCTCGCCGCCAGTGTGCAGGTGCCAGCGTTGATGCTCGATGACATTGAATGCCTGGGTGAGTTGGCGTTGTCCGGCGAAGTGCGTGCGGTCAAAGGTGTGTTGCCAGCCGCTTTGGCGGCGCGCAAGGCTGGGCGCACCGTGATAGTGCCGCGGGCGAATGCAGAGGAAGCTTGCCTGGCGTCGGGGCTGAAGGTGATTGCCGTGGATCACTTGCTACAGGTGGTGGCGCACCTCAACGGACAAGTGCCGATTGAGCCCTATAAATCCGATGGTTTGTTGTACCTGAACAAGCCCTACCCGGATTTGAGCGAAGTGCAAGGCCAACTCTCCGCCAAGCGGGCGTTGTTGATTGCAGCAGCGGGCGCACATAACCTTCTGTTCAGCGGGCCACCGGGCACCGGCAAGACCTTGCTTGCCAGCCGCTTGCCCGGTTTGCTGCCTCCGCTGAGCGAGCAGGAGGCCCTGGAAGTGGCGGCAATTCAGTCGGTGGTCAGCCTCGCACCGCTGAGCCATTGGCCGCACCGGCCGTTTCGCCAGCCGCACCACTCTGCGTCAGGGCCCGCACTGGTGGGCGGTGGATCGAAACCGCAGCCTGGGGAAATCACCATGGCACATCATGGCGTGCTTTTCCTGGATGAGTTACCGGAGTTTGATCGCAAGGTGCTGGAGGTTTTGCGTGAGCCATTGGAATCAGGGCATATCGTGATTTCCCGCGCCCGCGACCGTGTGAGTTTCCCAGCGCGTTTTCAACTGGTGGCAGCGATGAACCCCTGCCCTTGCGGGTATATGGGCGAACCCACTGGGCGTTGTCGCTGTACACCGGAGCAGGTCCAGCGGTATCGCAATAAGCTGTCTGGACCGTTACTGGATCGGATTGACTTGCACCTCACCGTGGCGCGGGAAACAACTGCGCTGAATCCAACCCAGCAGGTTGGAGATACGACGGCAACGGCCTCAGCCCAGGTGGCAGATGCTCGGGAGCGTCAGCAACAACGCCAAGGCTGTGCCAACGCCTTCCTTGATCTACCGAGGTTGCGTGAGCACTGCCAACTTTTGAAAGCCGATGAAGGCTGGCTGGAAAGCGCCTGCGAGCGACTGACGTTGTCGCTGCGTGCGGCTCATCGGCTGCTCAAAGTGTCACGCACGTTGGCGGACCTGGATCAGGTGGATGCCATCACGCGGGACCATTTGAAGGAGGCCTTGCAGTACCGCCCGGCCTCCCTCAATTGAGCCTCAGCGAAAGCGATCCACCTCATGACGCAAGCCCGCCGCCAACGTCTCGAGCTCCTTGGCCGTAATCGCTAGGTTCGACACCACTTCCCGCTGCTCGCTGTTGGCCAGTGCGATGCTCTGCAAATTGCTGCTGAGCAATGTCGCGGTGCTGCTCTGCTCCTGAGTCGCCGTGGTAATCGCCGCGAACTGCTGACCGGCCGAACGGCTCTGCTCGTCGATACGTGCCAGGGCCGACGCCACGTCGGCGTTGCGCGACAGGCCTTCCTGCATCAGCGTGTTGCCGTGCTCCATGGTGCTGATGGCGTTGCCGGTTTCCCGCTGAATGCTCTGGATCATCCCGGAAATTTCATCGGTGGCTTCGCGGGTACGCGAGGCCAGGTTACGCACTTCGTCAGCGACCACGGCAAACCCACGGCCCTGTTCACCTGCGCGAGCAGCCTCGATGGCGGCGTTCAGCGCCAGCAGGTTGGTCTGTTCGGCGATGGAGGTGATCACACCGACGATGCCGCCGATTTCCTGGGAGCGCTGGCCCAGGGTATTGATCACCGTGGCCGTGCTATTCAGCGCGGTCGCGATATGTTCCAGCGACGACGACGCCTCCTGCATCGAGGTGCGGCCGATGCGGGTTTGCTGGGCATTCTCTTGAGCCAGACGCTCGGTGTTGCCCATGTTGTCGGCGATATTCAGCGAAGTGGCGCTGAACTCTTCCACCGCACCAGCCATGCTGGTGATTTCGCCAGACTGCTGCTCCATCCCGTCATAGGCCCCGCCGGATAACCCGGACAGTGCCTGTGCACGGCTGTTGACCTCTTCGGCCGCCTTGCGGATATGGGAAACCATGGTCGAGAGCGCTTCACCCATCTGGTTGAAGCTGCGGGCCAGTTGGCCGATTTCATCATGGCTGGACACGTTGAGGCGCGCACTCAAGTCCCCCGCGCCCAAGGCTTCGGCCTGGCGCACCAGATCACTCAGCGGCTGCAGTTTGCTGCGCAGCAACCAGACCGTGGCGCCTACCGCCAGCAACATCGCCAGTATGCTGCCGATCACCAGGCGAATACCGACCGCCCAGGTCACTGCACGGATTTCAGCTTTCGGCATGCTCGCAACGACGGCCCAAGGACCGCCGTCGAACGGTACCGAAACACTGTAGAAGTCTTCGTTCTTATCGCTCCAGAAGCGGCCTTTGCCTGGGGTCTTGGCCAGGTCCAGCATCACCGCAACCGACTGGTCCAAGGCCTGCACACCCGCGGGCGGTACCAGCCAACGCTTCTGCTCGTCGAGCAACGCCAGGGAGCCGGTCTGACCGATGCGGAAGCGCTTGAGGTTCTCAAACTGCGCGGCCTGGGCGTCGGTGTAGTCAAAGCCGATGAACAACACAGCGATCACTTTGCCGCTGCTGTCTCGTACGGGGCTGTATTGGGTCATGTAGGAGCGATCGAACAACACCGCGCGGCCGATATACGCCTGACCACCGAGCACGCGCTGGTAAGCCGGACCCTGGCGGTCAAGCACGGTGCCGATGGCGCGGCTGCCGTCCTGCTTGGTCAGGGAAGTGCTGACGCGCACAAAGTCGTCGCCGCTGCGCACGAACACCGTGGCCACACCGCCGGACATCTGCTTGAACTCATCGACTTCAGTGAAGTTGTTATTGAGCACTTCGCTGCCCAGCAACAAGCTCGGCGTCTGGACCCCAGCCACCGCGACCATTTGATCAGCCTGCACACGCAACCCGGCGCTGAAGCGCTTTTCAAACAATCCGGTCAGACGCTGGGTGCTCTCGCGCAGCGTGCTGTGGAAGGTATTGAGTTGGTCGGCCAGCAGTCGTGCCTCGCTGGCCAAGTGTTCCTCGCGGGTATCGAGGTTGGCGGAGTCAAGGGAACGCAAGGCGAAAACAGTACTGCCGCTGATGACGACAGCCAAAATCACGGCTAATGCAAGACCTAACTGCGAGGCGATCCGGGCGCGAGGTTGAGACATGAAAGCTCCTGGCCGAGGCCAGGATCATCCTGATCTCATAGCGCTGCTCGGCAAATTATCTGGTGGGAAACGTTGGTGCACGATGGTTCCAACACCCCTACTTCGGCGGCGCTTTGCAATACTTGAGCGAATCGCAGGGGTATCACGCAAACGGTTGCGTGATAGAGCCAGAATTATTCAATCAAGCCGTTCGACATCGGGCAAAACCATGGCCTGCACTTCGCTCTGGAGGAAATCCGCCAAGCGTCGCAAGCGCTCGCCGCCCGGACGGGTTTTCGGCCACACCAAATAGTAATTTTCCCTGCTCGCTACCGCCGTCGGCAACGGCAAGCTTAAACGTCCCTGCGCCACATCCTCGGCCACCATCAGCAGATCGCCCATGGAGACGCCATAACCGCGAGCGGCGGCGATCATGCCCAGCTCCAGGGTATCGAACACCTGCCCACCCTTGAGCGAAACCTGATTCGAAAGCCCCATGCGCTCCAGCCAATTGCGCCAGTCCCTGCGGTCGGGCGTGGGGTGCAGCAACTCGGCACCGGCGAGTCGATTTACATCCCATGGGCCATCGTCCAACAGATTCGGCGCGCCCACCGGTATCAACAGCTCAGGAAATAAATAGCTGGCCTCCCAATCCGCCGGAAAGTGCCCGTAGCTCAACAGCACCGCACAGTCGAACGGCTCCTGGTTGAAATCCACTTCATCCACATTCATCCAGGCGCTGGTCAATTGCACTTCATTGCCTGGCTGTAATGCGCGGAAGCGACTGAGGCGCGCCAACAACCACCGCATAGTCAGGGTCGACGGCGCTTTCATGCGCAGGATGTCATCTTCGGCGTTCAGGGTATGGCAGGCCCGCTCCAGCGCCGCGAACCCCTCGCGCACACCGGGCAACAGCAGGCGCGCCGCTTCCGTGAGCTGTAGGTTACGGCCGCTGCGCTGGAAGAGGCGACAGGCGAAATGCTCTTCCAGCGTGCGGATATGTCGGCTCACCGCACTTTGGGTAATCGACAGTTCCTCGGCGGCGCGGGTAAAGGAGTTATGCCGGGAGGCCGCTTCAAATGCACGCAAGGCATAAAGAGGAGGAAGACGACGAGACATGAGGAAAGCTCCGACAGCAGGATGCCGAAACCGTACCAGAATCAGTCAGGCATGAGTTTTAATCATGTAGATGATCGCTTTTATCCCTTTGTGCAATGAGCTGAGAGGGCCGAGAATCCAACCCTCTCCAACCCTCTGACTTTCTGAGTGTGATGATCATGCAGCATCCAGCGCGTAACGAACTCTGGGCCATTCTGCGGCTGTCTGGGCCGTTGATTGCCTCACAGTTGGCGCACATGCTGATGGTGCTGACCGACACTTTGATGATGGCTCGCCTGAGCCCTGAAGCGCTGGCCGGTGGTGGCCTGGGCGCAGCGAGCTATTCGTTCGTGTCGATCTTCTGCATCGGAGTGATTGCCGCCGTGGGCACCTTGGTGGCAATCCGTCACGGCGCTGGCGACATCGAAGGTGCCACTCGCCTAACCCAGGCCGGGCTCTGGCTCGCCTGGCTGATGGCCTTGGCGGCGGCACTGCTGTTATGGAACTTGAAGCCGGTGCTGCTGATGTTCGGCCAGACCGATACCAACGTGCAGTCGGCGGGGCAATTCCTGACCATGCTGCCGTTCGCCCTGCCCGGCTACCTGAGTTTCATGGCCTTGCGCGGATTCACCAGCGCCATTGGCAAAGCCACTCCGGTGATGGTGATCAGCCTCGGCGGCACGGTGCTGAACTACCTGCTCAACCACGCCTTGATCGAAGGTATGTTCGGCCTGCCGAAGCTCGGATTGATGGGCATTGGCTTGGTCACTGCCATCGTCGCCAATGGCATGGCCCTGACGCTGATGTGGTACATCCGCAGCAACCGCGCTTACGCTGCTTACCCGCTGAGCGCCGGCCTGCTGCGCCTCAACACCCAGTACTTGCGCGAGTTGTGGCGTCTGGGCCTGCCGATTGGCGGCACCTATGCAGTAGAAGTCGGGCTGTTTGCCTTTGCCGCGCTGTGCATGGGCACCATGGGGAGTACGCAATTGGCGGCGCATCAGATTGCCCTGCAAATCGTCTCGGTGGCGTTCATGGTGCCGGCGGGCATGTCCTATGCAGTGACCATGCGCATCGGCCAGCACTATGGCGCCGGGCAGTTGCTGCAAGCGCGCATGGCCGGTCGTGTCGGCATCAGTTTTGGCGCGGCGGTGATGTTGGGATTTGCCTTAGTGTTGTGGCTGTTTTCCGACCCGCTGATCGGCCTGTTCCTCGACCATGACGACCCGGCATTCCACGAGGTGATCGTGCTTGCCGTCAGCCTGCTGGCCGTCGCGGCCTGGTTCGAGCTGTTTGATGGCGTCCAGACCATCGCCATGGGCTGCATCCGTGGGCTCAAGGATGCCAAGACCACCTTCCTGGTGGGCCTGGGTTGCTACTGGTTAATCGGCGCGCCTTCGGCGTGGTTGATGGCTTTCACCCTAGGCTGGGGGCCGACCGGGGTGTGGTGGGGATTGGCGCTGGGGCTGGCGTGTGCGGCTGTAAGCCTGACTTGGGCGTTTGAAGCGAAGATGAAGCGCATGATTGGTCTGGAAGGTGCAGTACCCGAAACCCGCCAAGGGTTCCGGGCCACTCAGCCGGATTAGAACACTTCGCCAGCGAGCGTCTGCTGGCCCTTGCCGAATGTCAGGTATTCCACCAACTCCGGCAACGGCAGCGGCTTGCTGATCAAGTAACCCTGAGCCTGATCGCAGCCAAACAGCCTCAGCAGCGCCAACTGCTCCGGAGTCTCCACGCCCTCAGCCACCACTTCCAGATTCAGGTTGTGCGCCAGGTTGATCATCGCGTGCACCAGCTTGCGATTCTCTTCGCGCTCTTCCATGCCACCGACAAAGCTCTTATCGATTTTCAACAAGGCAATCGGCAAGCTGTTGAGGTGCACGAACGACGAGAAACCGGTGCCGAAGTCATCCAAAGAAAACCGCACACCCAGCCGCCCGAGGGCATCCATGGTCTGTTTGACCAGATCGCTGCGGCGCATCACGGCAGTTTCGGTCAGCTCGAACTCCAGCCATTGCGCTTCCACACCGCGCTCGGCAATCAGCCGGCTGAGGGTAGAGAGCAACTGACTGTCCTGAAACTGGCGGAACGACAGGTTGACCGCCATGTGCAACGGCGGCAGGCCGCGCTCGCGTAGGTCCTGCATATCGCGTAGGGCGCGGGAGATCACCCAGTAGCCCAACGGCACGATCAGGCCGCTCTGTTCGGCCAGGGGGACGAATTCGCTGGGCGGCAATAGGCCGCGCTCGCCGTGGCGCCAGCGCACCAGGGCTTCGAGGCCGACAATGTGGCCGTCATCCAGGTCCAGGCGCGGCTGGTAGTGCAGCTCCAACTCATCCCGGCGCAAGGCGCGGCGCAGTTCACTTTCCAGGTCGGCCAGGCTGCGCGCGTTGCGGTTGATGCGCTCGTTGAAGATATGGAAGGTGCAGCCTTGAGTGCTCTTGGCTTGCTGCATGGCGATATGGGCGTGCCACATCAATGGGTCGGCGCCAGCGCGGGCGCGGGCATGGGCCACGCCCAGGCTGCAACCGATCAGCAGGCTTTCGCCATCCACCCAATACGGTTCGGCCATGGCTTCGGTGATGCGCTCGGCCATCCACTCTGCACGCTGGGGTGCGCGGCGGGTGTCAATCAGCAAAGCGAACTCGTCGCTGCCCAGGCGTGCCAGTTGGTCGCCGATTTCGAGCTGGCTCTTGAGACGCGAGACCACTTGCAGGATCAAACGGTCGCCAGCCTGGTGGCCGAGGGCATCGTTGGCGTGGCGGAAGTTGTCGAGGTCAAGGTGACCGAGGGCCAGGCCACGGCCCTCGTTCTCGGCCAGCCGCGCCGCCAGCAGGGTCTGGAAGCCCTGGCGGTTGGCGATACCGGTAAGCGGATCTTGTTCGGCCAGGCGTTGCAGGGTGTTTTCCAGCAAGCCGCGCTCACGAACATGGCGCAGGCAGCGGCGCAGTGTGTCGGCGTCCAATGCATCACGGATCAGCCAATCACTCACGCCAAGCGGAGAAACCAACGGTTCCTGCTCCAACAACACCACGCACGACAAGCTGCAACGGCCAGGGCCGGGTTGCAGGCTGGGCGTGGTCAACAGCACGGCGCTGGTGTCATCTTCGAACAGACGACTCACCGAGTCCCAGTTTGGCGCGCTGATCAGCACAGCCCCATCGCCCATCGGCGCCAGGCACTCGCGCAACAACGCTGCCCACTCAGGCGTATCGGCCAGTAGCAGCAAACGCAAGGGTTCGACAGGCGTAGACAAGCTAGCTCCCTAGACTCTGCAAAGTTTCGTTGGCGGCGGGCATTATGACGTGCGGCCTGATAATGACCAATGATAGGGGTTATCAAATACGCAGGTGTAAGCATTTGTCGCTGTTTTAACCGCAAAAAGCCTCGACATCCTGCGGCAAAGTAGCAAAACCGGCAAATTTAGATCGAGTGGTACGTCACACCGTCGATCCAGAGCAGCAGAATCTTGCCAGCCTGTTAAAATGCCCGCCCTTTTGAACAACGACTCCCTGAATTCTGTATGTCCCGACTCAATCCCCGGCAGCAAGAAGCCGTGAACTACGTCGGCGGCCCTCTATTGGTGCTCGCCGGTGCAGGCTCCGGCAAGACCAGCGTGATCACCCGCAAGATCGCGCACCTGATCCAGAGCTGTGGCATCCGCGCCCAGTACATCGTCGCCATGACCTTTACCAACAAGGCCGCGCGCGAGATGAAAGAACGCGTCGGCAGCCTGCTCAAGGGTGGCGAAGGCCGTGGCCTCACGGTGTGTACCTTCCACAACCTGGGGCTGAACATCATCCGTAAGGAGCATGCTCGGCTGGGCTACAAACCGGGCTTCTCGATCTTTGACGAGACCGACGTCAAGGCCCTGATGACCGACATCATGCAGAAGGAATACGCAGGCGACGACGGCGTCGACGAGATCAAAAACATGATCGGCGCCTGGAAAAACGACCTGATCCTCCCCCCGGAGGCCCTGGAAAACGCGCGCAACCCCAAGGAACAGACCGCGGCCATCGTCTACACCCACTACCAGCGCACGCTCAAGGCGTTCAATGCGGTGGACTTCGACGACCTGATCCTGCAGCCGGTCAAGCTGTTCCAGGAACACGCCGACATCCTCGAAAAGTGGCAGAACAAGGTGCGCTACCTGCTGGTGGACGAATACCAGGACACCAACGCCAGCCAGTACTTGCTGGTGAAGTTGCTGATCGGTAAGCGCAACCAGTTCACCGTGGTGGGCGACGATGACCAGTCGATCTACGCCTGGCGCGGCGCCCGCCCGGAAAACCTGATGCTGCTCAAGGTCGACTACCCGTCCTTGAAAGTGGTGATGTTGGAGCAGAACTACCGCTCCACCAGCCGCATCCTGCGCTGCGCCAACGTGCTGATCTCGAACAACCCCCACGAGTTTGAAAAACAGCTGTGGAGTGAGATGGGCCACGGCGATGAGATCCGCGTAATCCGCTGCCGCAACGAAGACGCCGAAGCCGAGCGCGTGGCCGTCGAGCTGCTCACATTGCACCTGCGTACCGATCGGCCCTACAGCGACTTTGCGATCCTGTATCGCGGTAACTACCAGGCCAAGCTGATCGAGCTGAAGTTGCAGCACCACCAGATTCCATATCGTCTGTCGGGGGGCAACAGCTTTTTCGGACGCCAGGAAGTGAAAGACCTGATGGCCTACTTCCGGTTGATCGTTAACCCGGACGACGACAACGCCTTCCTGCGCGTGATCAACGTGCCGCGCCGGGAAATCGGCTCGACGACCCTGGAAAAACTCGGCAACTACGCGACCGAACGCAAGATTTCGATGTACGCCGCCACCGACGAGATAGGCCTGGGCGAGCACTTGGACACGCGCTTCACCGATCGCCTGGCGCGCTTCAAGCGCTTCATGGACAAGGTTCGCGAGCAGTGCGCCGGCGAAGACCCGATCAGCGCCCTGCGCAGCATGGTCATGGACATCGACTACGAAAACTGGCTGCGCACCAACAGCTCCAGCGACAAAGCTGCGGATTACCGCATGGGCAACGTCTGGTTCCTGATCGAAGCGCTGAAGAACACCCTGGAAAAAGACGAAGACGGCGAGATGACCGTTGAAGACGCCATCGGCAAGCTGGTACTGCGCGACATGCTCGAACGTCAGCAGGAAGAGGAAGACGGCGCCGAAGGTGTGCAGATGATGACCTTGCATGCCTCAAAGGGCTTGGAATTCCCCTACGTGTTCATCATGGGGATGGAAGAAGAAATCCTCCCGCACCGCTCCAGCATTGAAGCCGACACCATTGAGGAAGAACGGCGTCTGGCCTACGTGGGTATTACCCGCGCGCGTCAGACCCTGGCCTTCACCTTTGCCGCTAAGCGCAAGCAATACGGCGAGATCATCGATTGTGCCCCCAGCCGGTTCCTGGATGAACTGCCGCCGGATGACCTGGCCTGGGAAGGCAATGACGACACCCCGACCGAGGTGAAAGCCGTACGCGGCAACACCGCCCTGGCGGACATACGCGCGATGTTAAAGCGCTAGAATCGACTACTTTTTAATCTACTTTCGGCGCAGACCGCGCCATTAGAGGAAGCTTTCCGTGGAAGCACTGCACAAGAAAATTCGCGAAGAAGGCATCGTGCTTTCCGATCAGGTACTCAAAGTCGACGCCTTTTTGAACCACCAGATCGACCCGGCGCTGATGAAGCTGATTGGTGATGAATTCGCCGCACTGTTCAAGGACTCGGGCATCACCAAGATCGTCACTATCGAGGCCTCGGGCATTGCGCCGGCGATCATGACCGGCCTGAACCTGGGCGTGCCGGTGATCTTCGCCCGCAAGCAGCAGTCCCTGACCCTGACCGAAAACCTGCTGTCGGCAACGGTGTATTCCTTCACCAAGAAAACCGAGAGCACCGTGGCCATCTCGCCGCGCCACCTGACCAGCAGCGACCGTGTACTGGTGATCGATGACTTCCTGGCCAACGGCAAGGCGTCCCAGGCGCTGATTTCGATCATCAAGCAGGCCGGTGCGACCGTTGCCGGTTTGGGGATTGTGATTGAGAAGTCGTTCCAGGGTGGCCGTGCAGAGCTGGATGCGCAGGGTTATCGGGTTGAGTCGCTGGCGCGGGTGAAATCGCTGGCCGGTGGCGTGGTTACCTTCATCTGAAGCCAACACCGCTTAACATGTGGGAGGGAGCTTGCTCCCGATAGCAGTGGGTCAGCCAATATTTTCGGTGACTGATACACGGCAATCGGGGGCAAGCCCCCTCCCACATTTGCGCTCTATTGTCTGTTAGTGCGCGGTGGCCTGCAGGCCGGCGAGTAACAAGCGCTGATACAGATCCTCCTTCAACCCCTCCGGCTTATCCAGGCACATCCGTTTCAGGTGCTCGGGAAACGCCTCCGGCTCCGGTGCATCCAGCGCCGCCTTGCCCAACTCCAGAATTTCCGTCAGCTTGAATTTGCTCTTGAGCCAGTTCAATGCGCGCAACAGATCCCGCTCTTCGTCCGTGAAATCGCTGCCCAGCGGATACTCCGGGAACAAACGCCGATGCCGCGCCTGGATACCCTGGAGCCGCTCCGGCGTGTTGTCGGTGAAGCGCGGATCCATCTGGAAATCCTTGGGCAACTTGCCAGCCTTTTGCGCCTGCTCAATCAAGTCGGCCTGGAAGCGTGAGTCAGTGATGTTGAGCAACGCCTCAATGACCTTGGCATCCGTCTGCCCGCGCAGGTCGGCAATGCCGTACTCGGTGATGACGATGTCCCGCAGGTGCCGGGGAATGGTGCAGTGTCCGTACTCCCAGACGATATTGGAACTGACCTCCCCCGCCGACTCACGCCAACTGCGCAGGATCAGGATGGAGCGCGCGCCTTCCAGCGCATGCCCCTGAGCCACAAAGTTGTATTGCCCGCCCACGCCGCTGAGCACGCGGCCGTCCTCCAACTGGTCGGCCACGCCTGCGCCCAGCAACGTCACCGTGATCGCGCTGTTGATAAACCGTGCATCCTGGCGCTGCAAACGCTTGAGTTCTTCCTGGCCGTACAGCTCGTTGATATAGCTGATGCGGGTCATGTTGAATTCAAGGCGTTTGGCGTGGGTCATTTCCTGCAAACGCTGGTAAAAACTGCGTGGCCCGAGGAAGAAGCCACCGTGGATCGATACCCCATCGGGCTGCGCCGCATCGTCCAGCAAACCGGCGTTGGCTTGTTCCTGAGTGGCCACATCCGGGTAGACCTTGCGCCGGATAATCCCCGCATCCGCCAGCACCAGCAGGCCGTTGACGAACATTTCGCTGCAACCGTAAAGGCCACGGGCGAAGGGATCGACACCGCCTTCATGGCTGATCAGCGGTGCCCACTGATACACATCCAGATCCGTCAGCAGCAGGCGGTAAGCTTCGTTATCGGCTTGGCGCGCCAGCAAGGCGGCGGTCAACGCATCGCCCATGGAGCCAATACCGATCTGCAAGGTGCCGCCATCGCGCACCAAAGTGCTGGCATGCAGGCCGATGAAATGGTCCTGAAACCCCACCGGCATGTTCGGCGTGGAGAACAGTGTGGTGCTGTCCTTAGCATCGATCAGGTAGTCGAACGCGTCCATGCCCAACTCGGAATCGCCGGGCATGTAGGGCAAATCGGTGTGAACCTGCCCAACGATCAAAACGGTTTCGCCCGCTTCACGGCGCTTGGCGATCATGGGCAGCAGGTCGAGGGTGATGTCGGGGTTGCAGCTCAGGCTCAGGCGGTCCGGGTGTTCCGCGCTGCTCGCGACCAGTTGTGCCACCAGGTTCAGGCCAGCGGCGTTGATATCGCGGGCGGCGTGGCTGTAGTTGCTGCTGACGTAATCCTGCTGGGCCGACGTGCTGTGCAGCAGACTACCGGGCTGCATGAAGAACTGCTGCACGTGGATATTCTTCGGCAAGCTGTCTGAATGCAGCGCGGCGAGAAACTCCAACTCCGGGTAATCCCCAAACACCCGCTCGATAAAGGGTTCAAGAAAGCGCTTCTGCAAGCCATCACCCATTGTCGGACGGCCCAGGCTCAACGCGGTATAGATCGTCAGCGCCCGCTCCGGCAGCTTGGCGATACGCCGGTACAGCGCATTAACGAACAGATTGGGCTTGCCCAGGCCCAGCGGCATGCCCATGTGAATATGCGCTGGCAAACGCGCCAATACGTCGTCAACTGCTTGCTCGATTGAACACAACTGCACCATCCGACCCTCCTGAACATTCCATGATTAGGGGTTGGACCGAGCTTGCCGGGTCTTTGCTGCAAAGAACAGCCTCGACGGGTAAATCACAGGCACAAAAAAGCCGCTCGTAAGCGGCTTTTTTGGCGAAGATCGGCAGGTTACAGGCCGGACATCTTCTTGATCGCGCCTTTAAGCTCTTCATCCGAGCAATCAGCACAGGTGCCTTTAGGTGGCATGGCGTTGATGCCGGTGATCGCCTTGGCCAGGATGCCGTCGAGACCGCCCTGGTGGTCGGCGCGTTCTTTCCAGGCGGCGGTGTCGCCGATTTTCGGCGCGTTCAGCAGGCCGGTACCGTGGCACGCGTTGCAGTGTTTGGCGATGATGTCATCCGGCGTTTTCGCGCCGCCGCCGCCGCCCGCTGCCACGGCGACTTCCATGCCTTTGCATTCCTCGCCCTGGACGCAGACCTGGCCCACCGGCTCCAGACGCTTGGCAATATCATCATTGGTCGCAGCTTGTGCGCTCACAGCCCATAGGGCCAATACGGTTGCTGGTGCAGCCAGCATTTTCATAATTAGGTTCACGCGTTCACCCTCAATGGTGGCTATTCACGCCTGCGGCCACGGTTTCGCAGGCGGCGAAAGTATAACGGTTAGCCCGCCGGGCCGAAACAACCCTATTAAATAAAGGGAGATTCAGCCTCGCGGAATACAGCTCGGGTGTCTCTGCAACGCTGGCAGGACGCCTCTATTCTTAAAAGTTCGCGGGTGTGGCTGCGCTGATTAGTCGCGCCGGTACGTCGAACGGATTTCGAAAACGATGGGGCTTGGTACTTTCAAAGTAGTAGCTATCGCCAGCTTCGAGCACAAAAGTTTCAAGACCGACCACCAATTCAAGGCGACCTTCCACCAGAATCCCGGTTTCTTCGCCTTCGTGGGTGAGCATTTCTTCGCCAGTGTCGGCGCCCGGTGGGTAGATCTCGTTGAGAAACGCGATGGCCCGGCTCGGGTGCGCTCGACCCACCAGTTTCATGGTGACGGCGCCGTCAGAGATGTCGATCAGCTCATTGGCTTTATAGACGATCTGTGTCGGTATTTCCTGGAGGATCTCTTCGGAAAAGAACTCGACCATGGACATGGGGATGCCGCCCAGCACCTTGCGCAAGGAGCTGATCGAGGGGCTGACACTGTTTTTTTCGATCATCGAAATGGTGCTGTTGGTGACGCCCGCGCGCTTGGCGAGTTCACGCTGGGAAAGACCCTTCAGCTTGCGGATGGATTGCAGTCGTTCGCCGACGTCCAATGCGGGAGCCTCCTAGGATTCAGGCTTTGTTGTAATTGAGCGTTATCATGGCGACAGCGTTCAGTATTTACAACACTTGGGCCTAAATCCCAGGAAGCTGTGTTCGTGCCTGACCGTCAAGCGCCGGAATAGAGCCTTGGCACCCGGCGCAGGTTGCAGAAGATCTGGTAGGGAATGGTCTCAGCGGCAACCGCGACGTCACTGGCGAGGATGTTCTTGCCCCACAGCTCCACCGTAGAGCCAAGACCTGCCTCAGGGACGTCAGTTAGATCGATGCACAGCATGTCCATGGACACGCGCCCCAGCAATTGGCTGCGCTGCCCCGCCACCAACACAGGCGTGCCGGTAGGCGCGTGGCGCGGGTAGCCGTCGGCATAACCCATGGCAACCACGCCGATACGCATCGGTTTAGGCGTGATAAACCGGGCGCCGTAGCCCACTGGCTCGCCGGCCGGCAGTTCGCGTACACAGATCACTTTCGATTCCAGGGTCATCACCGGCTGCAGACGTGCGGCAATGGAATGGTCTTCGCCAAACGGCGTCGCGCCATAAAGCATGATGCCGGGGCGCACCCAGTCGCTGGTCATGCGCGGCCAGCCCAGCACCGACGGCGAATTGCGCAGGCTGACCTCGGCCGCCAGGCCTTGGCGCGCCGCCTCAAACACCGCGACTTGCTCGTTGCTGCTGACGCAATCGAGTTCATCGGCGCGAGCAAAGTGGCTCATCAATACGATTTTCGCGACTTTGCCGCTGGCCAGCAGGCGCTGGTAGGCCTCGTGATAATCCTTTGGATGCAGGCCGACGCGATGCATACCCGAATCCAGTTTGAGCCAGATGGTCAGGGGTTTGCTCAGTTTGGCCTGTTCGATCGCCTCCAGTTGCCACAAAGAATGCACTACGCACCACAAATCATGCTCGATGATCAGCGGCAACTCGTCGGCTTCGAAGAAACCTTCCAGCAGCAGCACCGGCGCCCGAATACCGGCGGCGCGCAGCTCCAGGGCTTCCTCGATGCATGCCACGGCAAACCCATCTGCCTCGGCTTCCAGCGCCTGGGCCACACGCACGGCACCATGGCCGTAGGCGTCGGCCTTGACCACGGCAAGGGCCTTGGCCCCCGTAATTTCACGGGCCAGTTGGTAGTTGTGGCGCAGGGCTTGGAGGTCGATCAGGGCACGGGCAGGACGCATGGCGGCAGGCTTCTAGGCGGCTAAGTGAAGAAAAAACCGGCACCGACCAACAGCTTCGGCACCGGGAGAGGGATCGTTGTTTAAGGCAGCGCGGCCACGACGGACAGCTCTACCAGGATTTCTGGTTCGCACAATTTGGCCTCGACAGTGGCGCGGGCCGGAGCGACGCCTTTTGGCAGCCACTTGTCCCACACCGCGTTCATGCCGGCGAAATCGGCGTCGATGTCTTTCAGGTAGATCGTCACCGACAGCAGCTTGGTCTTGTCGGTGCCGGCCAGGTCCAGCAAACGCTCGATATTGGCGAGGGTTTCACGGGTCTGCTGTTCAATCCCGGCGTTCATGTCGTCGCCGACTTGCCCGGCCAGATACACGGTACCGCTGTGGACTACGATCTGGCTCATGCGCTCATTGGTGAGCTGGCGCTGGATTGACATGTTGTGCGGACTCCTGGTGGTTGCCGTAACGGGAAATATCGAGGCCTGCGGCGCTGATCTGCGGGGTTTTCTTAGCCATCAGATCAGCCAGCAAACGACCGGAACCGCAGGCCATGGTCCAACCGAGGGTGCCGTGGCCGGTGTTCAGGAACAGATTCTTGAACGGGGTGGCACCGACAATTGGTGTGCCGTCGGGTGTAGTCGGGCGCAGGCCGGTCCAGAACTCGGCGGTTGCCAGATCGCCGCCCTGAGGATAAAGGTCGTTGACGATCATCTCCAGGGTTTCACGCCGACGCGGGTTAAGCGACAGGTCAAAACCGGCTATTTCAGCCATGCCTCCGACGCGAATGCGGTTGTCGAAACGGGTGATCGCGACCTTGTAGGTCTCGTCAAGAATGGTCGAAGTCGGCGCCATCGCAGGGTTAGTGATCGGCACTGTCAGCGAGTAGCCCTTGAGCGGGTAAACCGGCGCCTTGATCCCCAGCGGCTTGAGCAGCTTCGGCGAGTAGCTGCCGAGCGCGAGCACATAGCGGTCGGCGGTTTCCAGCTTGCCGTCGATCCACACGCCGTTGATGCGGTCACCGGCGCGGTCGAGGCGCTGGATGTCCTGTTCAAAGCGAAACTCCACGCCCAACTGCTTGCACATCTCGGCCAGGCGGGTGGTGAACATCTGGCAGTCGCCAGTCTGGTCGTTCGGCAGGCGCAAGGCACCTGCAAGGATATCGGTGACATTGGCCAGGGCCGGCTCAACGCGGGCAATGCCGGCGCGGTCGAGCAGTTCGAAGGGCACGCCGGATTCTTTCAATACCGCGATGTCTTTGGCGGCCCCATCCAACTGGGCCTGAGTGCGGAACAGTTGAGTAGTCCCCAGGCTGCGACCTTCGTAGGCAATGCCGGTCTCGGCGCGCAACTCGTCGAGGCAGTCACGGCTGTACTCGGACAAGCGCACCATCCGCTCCTTGTTCACCGCATAACGGCTGGCGGTGCAGTTGCGCAGCATCTGCGCCATCCACAGGTATTGATCGATATCGGCCGTGGCCTTGATCGCCAGCGGTGCGTGGCGTTGCAGCAGCCATTTGATGGCCTTGAGCGGCACACCTGGCGCGGCCCATGGCGAAGCGTAGCCTGGGGACACTTGGCCGGCGTTGGCGAAACTGGTTTCCATGGCAGCAGCGGGCTGACGGTCGACCACAACGACTTCAAAGCCAGCCCGAGCCAAATAGTAGGCACTGGTCACACCAATGACGCCGCTACCCAAGACCAGAACGCGCATTTTTATATCCTCATCGCGGGCTTAGCCGCTGACGTGTGTTATTCGAGCAATGATGGGCGCAGTATAAAAAGCAATCACCAGTGCATTTCACTATATAAATGCCTATATTTGGCGACAATTCTCGGCAAAAACCCTTTTCACAGAGGCGTATCCCCTATGCGTACCAACACCCAGACCAAACGGGAACTGGACAAGATCGACCGCAACATTCTGCGCATCCTGCAGACCGACGGGCGTATCTCGTTCACAGAGCTGGGGGAAAAGGTCGGGTTGTCGACCACGCCATGCACCGAACGGGTCCGCCGGCTGGAGCGTGAAGGGATCATCATGGGCTATAACGCGCGGCTCAATCCCCAGCATTTGAAGGGCAGTTTGCTGGTATTTGTCGAGATCAGCCTCGATTACAAATCCGGCGACACCTTTGAAGAGTTCCGCCGCGCCGTACTGAAACTGCCCCATGTGCTGGAATGCCACCTGGTGTCCGGCGACTTCGATTACCTGGTGAAAGCGCGGATTTCCGAGATGGCGTCGTACCGCAAATTGCTGGGGGACATTCTGCTCAAGCTGCCCCATGTGCGGGAGTCCAAGAGCTATATCGTGATGGAAGAGGTGAAAGAGAGCCTGAACCTGCCGATTCCTGACTAACCGACGCAACGCCCTCCCGCATTTTGATCGAGTACACCCGCTAGACGAGTACTTGCCGGGTGCTCGCCATGTACTCATGGATTTGCTTCTCCACCCGAGGATGAATCAGCTCCACCGGCCGCCGCCCATTGGGGCACGGCAAGGTCGAAGTGGTACCGAACAACCGGCAGATCAGCGGCCGTTCGTCATACACCGTGCAGCCGTTGGGCCCTAGGTGCACGCAGTTCAGTTCGTCCATGGCCGCGTCCTGCTCGGCGGCGGTCTTACGCGGCAGGCGCGACATTTCCTCGGGCGATGTGGTCACCGGCCCACAGCAGTCGTGACAACCGGGGACGCACTCGAACGAAGGAATCTGACGGCGCAATGCGCTGACTTTCTGACTGTTGCAACTCATCGAAACACGTACCGAACGGCAAATAGGCGTGGATTCTGACGCAAAACGCCCTGCGCAGACAGCTTCGCCCGACCGTTGTATCCTGCGTCAAATTTTCCAAACAGGGATTCCGCCCATGATCGCCAGCGCCCGGCACACCGCTTCCTACTACGCCGCCAGCAGCGTGCCGCAACCCGATTACCCGGCGTTGACAGGCGAAGTGACTGCCGACGTGTGTGTGATCGGCGGGGGGTTTTCCGGGCTTAACACCGCCCTGGAACTGGCCGAGCGCGGCTTGCGCGTGGTGTTGCTGGAAGCGCGCAAGATCGCCTGGGGCGCCAGCGGGCGTAATGGCGGGCAACTGATTCGCGGCGTCGGCCACGGCCTGGACCAGTTCACCAACGTGATCGGCGCCGATGGCGTGCGCGAGATGAAGTTGATGGGCTTGGAGGCTGTGGAGATCGTGCGCGAGCGTGTCGAGCGCTACCAGATCCCCTGCGACCTGACGTGGGGCTACTGCGACCTTGCCAACAGGCCTCGTGACCTGCACGGCCTGGCCGAAGACGCCGAAGAACTGCGCAGCCTGGGCTATCGCCATGAAGTGCGCCTACTGCAAGCCGCCGAGATGGGCAGTGTGATCGGTTCCGACCGCTATGTGGGCGGCATGATCGACATGGGTTCAGGCCACCTGCACCCGCTGAACCTGGCGCTCGGCGAAGCGGCCGCCGCACAGGGGTTGGGCGTGCAGTTGTTTGAGCAGTCCGAAGTGACGCGCATCGACTACGGCCCCGAGGTCAAGGTGTATACCGCCAATGGCCATGTGCGTGCCAAGACTCTGGTGCTGGCCTGCAACGCCTACCTCAACGGCCTCAACCCACACCTGAGCGGCAAAGTGCTGCCCGCCGGAAGCTACATCATCGCCACCGAACCTTTGAGCGAAGCTCAGGCCGCCAGCCTGTTGCCGCAAAACATGGCGGTGTGCGACCAACGAGTGACGGTGGACTACTTCCGCCTGTCCGCCGACCGTCGCCTGCTGTTCGGGGGGGCGTGCCACTACTCCGGTCGTGATCCCCAGGACATCAGCGCCTACATGCGGCCGAAAATGCTACAGGTGTTCCCACAGTTGGCCGACGCAAAAATCGACTATCAGTGGGGCGGCATGATCGGCATCGGCGCCAATCGCTTGCCGCAGATCGGCCGGTTGGCGGATCAACCCAACGTGTATTACGCCCAGGCCTACGCGGGCCATGGCCTGAACGCCACGCACCTGGCAGGCAAGCTGCTGGCCGAAGCCATCAGCGGCCAACAGCAAGGGCGTTTCGATCTGTTCGCAAAGGTGCCGCACATCACCTTCCCCGGCGGCAAGCACCTGCGCTCGCCGCTGCTGGCGCTGGGGATGCTCTGGCACCGCCTCAAAGAGCTGGTGTGATCAACCGCGCCAGAAAGGCTTCAAGCCTTCCTGGCATGCCTGTTCGACAGTCAGCCCGATATCCTGCAATTGCTCGCAGGTCAGCGTCAGCAGGGCCTTGCGGGTATGGCGACGATGCCAGAACAGGCTCCAGCGGTTACCCGTCAGCGCAGACAGTGCCCGCTGCTGCCCTGCTTCCAGTTCCTGACTGTGTAACGCCAGCCTCACATCGCTCATGCCGTTCATTTTGTTGCCCCTCAGTGGCGTGTTGCCTTGAGTGACAAGAATGGGCGATCGGCAAAAACCATTACAGATTCAACCCACCTTTATTAAATCCATACAGACACTGCCTCTGAGCGGCTGAATCCTGTATTTTCCCCCTATCTGTACTGGTCCATTGGGAGTGACCGTCATGACCCTCTATGTCAACCTCGCCGAATTGCTGGGCACTCGTATCGAACAGGGCTTCTATCGCCCCGGTGATCGATTGCCATCTGTACGAGCCTTGAGCGTGGAACACGGGGTCAGCCTGAGCACCGTGCAACAGGCTTATCGCGTGCTGGAAGACAACGGTCTGGCGATGCCCAAGCCCAAGTCCGGCTACTTTGTACCCGTCGGCCGCGAGCTGCCGGCATTGCCGGAGGTGGGCCGGCCAGCACAGCGGCCGGTGGAAATCTCTCAGTGGGACCAAGTGCTGGAACTGATTCGCGCCGTGCCACGCAAAGACGTCATACAGATGGGCCGGGGCATGCCGGATGTATTGTCGCCCACCCTGAAGCCCTTGTTGCGCAGCCTCGCGCGCGTAAGCCGGCGTCAGGATCTGCCCGGGCTGTACTACGACAACATCCTCGGCTGTATGGAATTACGTGAGCAAATCGCACGGCTGTCATTGGATTCCGGCTGCCAACTGACCGCCGAAGACATCGTAATCACCACTGGCTGCCATGAGGCGCTGTCCGCCAGCATCCACGCTATCTGTGATCCTGGGGATATCGTCGCGGTGGACTCGCCGAGCTTTCACGGCGCCATGCAGACCCTCAAGGGGCTGGGCATGAAAGCCTTGGAGATTCCCACCGACCCCATCACCGGCATCAGCCTTGAAGCACTGGAACTAGCCTTGGAGCAGTGGCCGATCAAGGTCATCCAGTTGACCCCCAACTGCAATAACCCCTTGGGCTACATCATGCCGGAGGCACGCAAACGCGCACTGCTGACCCTGGCCCAACGCTTTGACGTGGCAATCATCGAAGACGACGTCTATGGCGAATTGGCCTACAGCTACCCGCGCCCGCGCACTATCAAATCCTTCGACGAAGACGGCCGAGTGCTGCTCTGCAGCTCCTTCTCGAAAACCCTTGCGCCGGGCCTGCGTATTGGCTGGGTAGCACCGGGGCGCTACCTTGAGCGGGTACTGCACATGAAATACATCAGCACCGGCTCCACCGCGACCCAACCGCAGATCGCGATTGCCGAATTTCTCAAGGGCGGGCATTTCGAACCTCATTTGCGGCGGATGCGCACTCAATACCAGCGTAATCGCGACTTGATGCTCGATTGGGTCAGCCGCTATTTCCCGGCGGGCACCCGCGCCAGCCGCCCCCAAGGCAGCTTCATGCTCTGGGTGGAATTGCCCGAAGGCTTCGATACCCTCAAGCTCAACCGGGTGCTGGTGGAACAGGGTGTACAGATTGCGGTAGGCAGTATCTTTTCTGCGTCGGGCAAGTACCGCAACTGCCTGCGCATGAACTACGGTGCTAAACCAACCCCGCAGATTGAAGAAGCGGTACGCAAGGTCGGTGCCGCCGCGATAAAGATGTTGGCCGAGTCGACCGACTGACCTTTCGCGGGAAATTGCCGTCATATGCCGACAACTGCCCTGATCTGGAAGCGCCTCCCTTGATGATTCGACGGCTTTTACCGCTTTTCCTGCTGGGAGCACTGAGCCTGGGTGGCTGCGCCACGGTGAGCACTGAGCGCATCCCCAGCGACGCACTGCCGGCTGCACAGTCGTCGTTCGGCCGCTCGATCCAGGCACAGGCCGCGCCTTACCAGGGGCGCTCCGGTTTCCGCCTGCTGCCCAACAGCAGCGAAGCCTTCATGGCCCGCGCCGAGCTGATCCGTAACGCCCAGACCAGCCTCGATCTGCAGTACTACATCGTCCACGACGGCATCAGTACGCGCATGCTGGTAGATGAACTGCTCAAAGCCGCCGACCGTGGCGTGCGCGTGCGCATCCTGCTGGACGACACCACCAGCGACGGCCTCGACCAAATCATCGCCACCCTCGCCGCCCACCCCAAGATCGAAATTCGCCTGTTCAACCCCCTGCACCTGGGGCGCAGCACGGGTGTGACGCGGGCCATGGGTCGCCTGTTCGACCTGTCGCTGCAACACCGGCGCATGCACAACAAGTTGTGGCTGGCGGACAACAGCGTGGCCATCGTCGGCGGGCGAAATCTGGGGGATGAGTATTTCGACGCCGAGCCCAATCTGAACTTCACCGATATCGACATGCTCAGCGTCGGGCCGGTGGCCGAGCAGCTCGGGCACAGTTTCGATCAGTACTGGAACAGCGCCCTGAGCAAACCCATCGACGACTTCGTCTCAAACAGCCCCTCCAAAGGCGACCTGGCCGTCGCGCGCGTGCGCCTGGAGGCGTCGTTGGCCGAGTCGCGCCAGCAGAATCACGCGCTGTACAACCGCCTGCGCGCCTACCAGACCCAACCGCGCATGGACATCTGGCGTCGCGAGTTGATCTGGGCCTGGAATCAGGCGTTGTGGGACGCGCCGAGCAAGGTGCTGTCCAAGGCCGACCCAGACCCACGCCTACTGCTGACCACCCAACTGGCGCCGGAGCTGGAGGGTGTCAACCAAGAGCTGATAATGATCTCGGCGTACTTCGTACCGGGGCAGCCAGGACTGGTGTACCTAACGGGGCGCGCCGACGCGGGTGTGTCCGTGAGCCTGCTGACCAACTCCCTTGAAGCCACCGACGTGCCGGCGGTGCACGGTGGCTATGCGCCGTATCGCAAGGCGCTGCTGGAGCACGGAGTCAAACTCTATGAACTACGCCGCCAACCGGGCGACGGGGGTGGCAGCGGCCCGCACTTGTTTCGCCGGGGCACCTTCCGAGGTTCGGATTCCAGCCTGCACAGCAAGGCAATGATCTTTGATCGGACGAAATCGTTTATCGGCTCGTTCAACTTCGACCCACGCTCTGTGCTGTGGAACACCGAAGTCGGTGTCCTGGTGGACAGCCCCGAACTGGCGGAACACGTGCGCAAACTGGCGCTGCAAGGCATGGCGCCCGCCTTGAGTTATGAGGCGAAACTGCAGGACGGCAACGTGGTGTGGGTGACCGAAGATAACGGTCAACTGCACACCCTGACCCGCGAACCTGGCAGTTGGTGGCGGCGCTTCAATGCCTGGTTTGCCACTTCGGTCGGCCTGGAACGCATGCTCTAAGCACAATGAAGATCCAATGCGGGAGAGGGCTTGCCCCCCTTCCACATTCGATCGCCTTTCAAATCAGGCTGGCTGTGCGGTACCGAATGCGCCCTGGCGCAGCAACAGCACCACCAACCCCAACGCCCCGGCTGCCATTAACAGCGGCAGCGCATGCCCGTTGATCCACTGGCTGCCCGCACCGGCCACCAGCGGGCCAACCAGGCACCCGATGCCCCACAACTGAGCGATATGGGCATTGGCGCGCACCAGCGCATCGTCACGATAGCGCTCGCCAATCAGGATCAACGAGAGGGTAAACAACCCGCCAGCACTGGCGCCGAACACTACCCATATCGGCCAGATCAACAGCGTGTGCAACGTCAATGGGATCGCCAGGCTGGACGCCAGTAACAGCACCGCGCAACTCAGAAACAGCGTACGTCGAGGCAGGTAGTCGGCCAGCGCACCGATGGGCAATTGCAGCAGCGCATCGCCGACCACCACCGTGCTGACCATCGCCAAGGCGATCTCGGCAGTAAAACCCTGTTGCAGGCAATACACCGGCAGCAGCGTCAGGATCATTGCCTCGAACGCGGCGAACAGCGCCACCGCCCAGGCGATCGCCGGCAGGCTCTTACAGAAGCGCCACAGGTCAGCGAAGGTCACGCTGAACGAGTCAGCGGTGGGCGCACCTGAGCGTCCCAGCAGCAACAGCGGCGCCACCAGCAACAGGCCAACGCCGACCCAGAGGCCGTAGTCATGGTCGGTGCCAATCAGGCCTAGCAGCAATGGGCCCGAGAGCTGGCTCAGGGCATAACTGCAGCCATATAACGCCACCAGGCGGCCGCGCCACTGCTCCACCACCAGTTGGTTGATCCAGCTTTCGCCGAGGATAAACACAATGGTCAGAATCACCCCGATCATCAGCCGCAGCACCAGCCATACGGGGTAACTGGGCAGAATCGCCAGCAAACCGATGGACACAGCCCCCGCCCACAGGCACAGGCGCATCAGGTTGGCAGTGCCGAGCCAGGAGGCCAGCCGACTGGAGACCTTGGCACCGAGCAATACGCCGAAGGCCGGCATGGCGGCCATCACGCCAATGGCGAAACTGCCGTAACCCCAGCCTTCCAGGCGCAGGGACACCAGCGGCATGCTCACCCCCAGGGCCAGACCGACACTGAGTACCGAGGCCAACACGGCGAAATAGGTCGCCCAACGCATTGCCACACTCCTGTGGATAATTCTTGAGGACACACAAAGCAGTGTGGGAGGGGGATTGCCCCCGATCGCGGTGAATCATTGGGCACTTTTAGTGCCTGACACACGGCTATCGGGGGCAAGCCCCCTCCCACATTTGGCCTGCGGTGTTGCTTAGAGCTTGATCCAGGTCGACTTCAGCTCGGTGTATTTGTCGAACGCGTGCAGCGACTTGTCGCGACCATTACCCGACTGCTTGAAGCCACCGAACGGCGCGGTCATATCACCGCCGTCGTATTGGTTGACCCACACGCTGCCGGCGCGCAGGGCCTTGGCGGTCAGGTGCGCTTTGGAAATATCAGCAGTCCACACGGCTGCGGCCAGACCATACACCGTGTCGTTGGCGATCTTGATAGCCTCTTCGGCGCTGTCGAACGTAATTACCGACAGGACTGGGCCGAAGATCTCTTCCTGGGCGATCTTCATGGCGTTGGTCACACCATCGAAAATCGTTGGCTCCACGTAGGTACCGCCGGTTTCCTCCAGGATGCGCTTACCACCGGCCACCAGTTTGGCGCCATCGGTGTGACCCGCTTCGATGTAAGACAGCACGGTGTTCATCTGCTGGGTATCCACCACCGCACCGACGGTAGTCGCCGGGTCCAGCGGGTTGCCAGGTTTCCAGGCCTTGAGGGCCTCGATAACCAGCGGCAGAAATGTATCTTTGATCGAGCGCTCCACCAGCAAGCGCGAACCCGCGGTACAGACTTCGCCCTGGTTGAAGGCAATGGCGCTGGCTGCGGAGTTGGCGGCAGCTTGCAGGTCCGGCGCATCGGCGAACACGATATTAGGGCTCTTGCCGCCAGCTTCCAGCCATACGCGCTTCATGTTCGACTCGCCGGAGCGGATCAACAGTTGCTTGGCGATCTTGGTCGAACCGGTGAATACCAGCGTGTCGACGTCCATGTGCAGCGCCAGGGCATTTCCGACGGTGTGGCCGTAGCCCGGCAGCACGTTGAAAACGCCTTTCGGAATACCGGCCTCAACAGCCAGGGCCGCGATGCGGATGGCCGTCAGGGGAGATTTTTCGGAAGGCTTGAGGATCACCGAGTTACCAGTGGACAGCGCCGGGCCGAGTTTCCAGCACGCCATCATCAGCGGAAAGTTCCACGGCACAATGGCGCCAACCACGCCGACCGGCTCGCGGGTCACCAGGCCCAGTTGATCGTGCGGCGTGGCGGCGACTTCGTCATAGATCTTGTCGATGGCCTCGCCGCTCCAGCTCAGGGCATTCGCCGCGCCGGGTACGTCAATGTTCAGGGAATCGCTGATTGGCTTGCCCATGTCCAGGGTTTCAAGCAGTGCCAGCTCTTCGGCATTGGCCTTGAGCAGCGCAGCGAAACGGATCATGGTGGCTTTGCGTTTGGCCGGCGCAAGGCGCGACCAGACACCGGAATTGAAGGTGGCGCGGGCATTTTCCACTGCGCTCTGGGCGTCGGCGGCGTCACAGCTGGCGACAGTGGCCAACAGACGGCCATCGACCGGGCTGATGCATTCGAAGGTGTCGCCGGAAGCAGCGTCGGTGTACTCGCCATTGATGTAGGCGCGGCCTTCGATCTTCAGATCCTTGGCGCGTTGTTCCCAATCGGCACGGGTCAGGGTGGTCATGCGAGTGTCCTCCTCTTATTGAATACAAGGGCCAGGCGATGTCCCCCGGCAGCCTCAAAGAATGCTTGCCCGCCAACCAGCTGTTCGGCTCAAAGGCAGCTGCCACCCTAAACCAGCGGCTGGGGATGTTTCAATATATTTGACATAACGCGGGTAAACGCCCTTGCGATGTTCATTTTAATAAACATAGACTTTGGGCACTTCAACCCCAGGCCAGACGGGACACGCACATGAGCATCCAGGACATCGTCGACTTCAGCCAAGCCACCACCGCCCCCGACCGCTATCGCCCTGCCGCCGAAAAAATCCTCAAGGGCGATCCCGAACAAACGGTCTACAACCACTACAACAGCCCATGCGGCCAGATGAGCGCCGGGGTCTGGGAAGGTGATGTCGGGCAGTGGACGGTCAGCTACACCGAGCATGAGTACTGCGAAATCGTGCAGGGTGTGTCCGTGCTGCGCGACGCCGAGGGAAATGCCAAGACCTTGCGCGCCGGCGACCGCTTTGTGATTCCTGCTGGCTTCAGCGGCACCTGGGAAGTACTGGAACCATGCCGCAAGATCTACGTGGTGTTTGAACAGAAGACCTGATCAACCAAATTCCACGCAAAAAAAAGCCCGACTCGTGAGAGACGGGCTTTTTTTCACAAGGAAGAAAATCAATTACTTGATTTTGCCTTCTTTGTAGATCACGTGCTTGCGAACGCGCGGGTCGAACATTTTCTTTTCGAGCTTGTCCGGGGTAGTACGCTTGTTCTTGTCGGTAGTGTAGAAGTGACCAGTACCGGCGCTAGAGATCATTCGAATCAATTCACGCATGATAGAGCTCCTTAGATCTTGCCAGCGGCACGGATTTCGGCCAGCACGACAGTGATGCCACGCTTGTCGATGATACGCATGCCTTTAGCAGATACACGCAGGCGAACAAAACGTTTCTCTTCTTCAACCCAGAAGCGGTGATGCTGCAGGTTCGGCAGGAAACGACGACGGGTTTTGTTATTTGCGTGGGAAATGTTATTCCCAGTCACCGGACCCTTACCGGTAACTTGACAGACTCTCGACATGCCTCAGCCCTCTAAAACCACATGCCCAACCCGGCATGGGTTGGCCGCTTAATCTCTCAGTCATTTGGCGCCAGGCGCCGCGTTTCTTTAGGGTCTTACCGGCTACACCTACAAGCGAAGGAACCGGGCCCCTAGAAAAGAGCGCTGCTTTATACCAGAAAGACCTTGGTGCAACAACAGCGAGTGTGTTTTTACCGGAGTAAATCTCGACCATTGACGCCTGAACCGTTGCCAGGAGGGGCCGATACAACAGCCGACCGCTCGTCGCACAGAATGATTTTCAGCGCCCGCACGCACCGTAAAGTGCACGGCGAAACAATCTGAGGCGCCATCAAAACAGCATTTGAGCCAAAAGCACAGGCAAAAATGGGCTAGTCATTTATCAATCAGAGCACTACGGTAGGACTTTTCCAGACTGCACTCGCAGATGGGCCTTCGATCTGCAAAGGAAACCGAATATGCGCCTCGCTGCCCTACCGCTGTTGCTTGCCCCTCTCTTTATCGCGCCGCTGGCCTCTGCCGCCACCAACCTGAGCGTGTGCACCGAGGCCAGCCCTGAAGGGTTTGATGTGGTGCAATACAACTCGCTGACCACCACCAACGCCTCCGCCGACGTACTGATGAACCGCCTGGTGGACTTCGATGCCGCCAGCGGCAAGCTGGTGCCAAGTCTGGCGGACAGCTGGGAAGTGTCGCCGGACGGCCTGACCTACACCTTCAAGCTGCACCCGGATGTGAAGTTCCACCGCACCGAGTATTTCACCCCAAGCCGCAGCCTGACCGCCGAAGACGTGCGCTTCAGCTTTGAACGCATGCTCGACCCGGCCAACCCGTGGCACAAGATCGCCCAAAGCGGCTTCCCTCACGCCCAGTCTCTGCAACTGCCAACACTGGTCAAGAAGATCGATGCCCTCGACCCGCTGACGGTGCGCTTCACTCTGGATCATGCCGACTCCACCTTCCTCGCAGCCCTGAGCATGGGCTTCGCCTCGATTTACCCGGCCGAATACGCCGACAAATTGCTCAAGGCTGGCACGCCGGAGAAACTCAACAGTCAACCGATTGGCACCGGTCCGTTCATTTTCAGCCGTTTCCAGAAAGACGCTGTGGTTCGTTACAAAGCCAACCCGGACTACTTCGGCGGCAAACCGGCTGTGGATAACTTGATCTTCGCCATCACGCCGGATGCCAACGTGCGCCTGCAGAAGCTGCACCGCGATGAGTGCCAGATCGCCCTGTCGCCCAAGCCCCTGGATGTAGGCGAGGCAGAGAAAGACCCAGCCCTCAAGGTGGAAAAGACCGCTGCATTCATGACTGCATTCGTGGCGATCAACAGCCAGCACCCTCCCCTGGATAAACCCGAAGTACGTCAAGCGATCAATCTGGCCTTCGATAAGGCCAGCTACCTCAAAGCCGTATTTGAAGGCACCGCCGAAGCCGCCAACGGCCCTTATCCTCCCAACACCTGGAGCTACGCCAAGGACTTGCCGGGTTATCCACAGGACCTCGCTAAGGCCAAGGCCCTGCTGAATCGCGCGGGGCTCAAGGACGGCTTCAAGACCACCATCTGGACACGTCCCACTGGCAGCCTGCTGAACCCTAACCCAAACCTCGGCGCGCAATTGCTGCAAGCCGACCTGGCCAAAGTCGGCATCCAGGCCGAGATCCGAGTGATCGAATGGGGCGAACTGATTCGCCGCGCCAAAGCCGGCGAGCATGACCTGCTGTTCATGGGCTGGGCCGGCGACAACGGTGACCCTGATAACTTCCTGACCCCGCAGTTTTCCTGCGCAGCAGTGAAGTCAGGCACCAACTTCGCTCGCTACTGCGACCCGGCGCTGGACAAACTGATCAGTGCTGGCAAAACCACCAGCGAGCAAGGGGTGCGCAGCAAGCTGTATCAACAGGCCCAGGCGCAAATCCAGCAGCAGGCGCTGTGGCTGCCACTGGCGCATCCGACGGCGTTCGCCCTCGCGCGCAAGAGTGTCGACGGCTATCAAGTAAGTCCGTTCGGGCGCCAGGATTTCTCGAAGGTCAGCGTCAAGCCCTGAACCGTAACCCCACCTGAAAGGGTGGGGTTACATCCATCCGTATTCCGCCATCGATAACGGATCACCATCTCCCACGATGATGTGATCCAGCACCCGCACGTCCACCATCTCCAGCGCTTTTTGCAGGACTTTGGTCAATTTTCGATCAGCTGCACTCGGCTCCACGCTTCCCGAAGGATGGTTATGACAGAGGATCAACGCCGCCGCGTTGTAAGCCAACGCGCGCTTGACCACTTGCCGGGGGTACACCACAGCAGCGTCGATGGTGCCCTCGGATAACGCCTCGAAGCCCAACACCCGATGCTTTGAATCGAGAAACAGGCAGCCAAAGATCTCGTGGGGCTCATGACGCAACAGCGCCTTGAGGTATCCCCGCACGACTTCCGGACTTTCCAGTGCCGATTCATTGCGCAACTGTTCGGCCATATGCCGCCGGGACATCTCTAGTACCGCCTGCAACTGGGCAAACTTCGCCGGCCCCAAGCCCAGTTGCTGATTGAACAGCGCCTGGCTTGCTTCCAGCAGCGGGCGTAAGCCGCCAAATTGCGCCAGCAGATGGCGCGCCAGGTCCACCGCGCTCCGACCTGCGACACCGGTGCGCAGGAAGATTGCCAGCAGTTCAGCATCAGACAGACTCGCCGCGCCCCACGCCAAAAGCTTCTCCCTGGGCCGCTCTGCCGCCGGCCAATCACGAATACTCATCCCACCTCCCTGTGCATGTGCGCCGCTGTTGCGGGGCAGACGCTGTGTTATCGTAGGCCCTCTTTTTTGCGTGCGATTTCACCTGGGGAGGGGAGATCGCACGCACCACTGAACTGGCTTCACTGAACTGGAAAGGCAAACCAATGCAGCGTCTGTATCGGAAACGCATCGTTCTCGGCGTCGGCGGCGGCATTGCCGCCTACAAGAGCGCAGAGTTGGTTCGCAGGCTCCTGGACCAAGGTGCCGAAGTGCGCGTGGTCATGACCCGTGGCGGGAGCGAGTTCATCACACCCCTGACCATGCAGGCCCTGTCCGGCCACCCGGTTCACCTGGACCTGTTGGACCCGGCGGCCGAAGCCGCCATGGGCCACATCGAACTGGCCAAATGGGCCGACCTGGTGCTGATCGCCCCGGCCACTGCCGACCTGATCGCACGCCTGGCCCAAGGTATCGCCGATGACCTGCTGACTACCTTGGTACTGGCCACCGACGCCACCGTTGCCATTGCCCCCGCGATGAACCAGGCCATGTGGCGCGATCCGGCCACTCAGGCCAATACCCAACTCCTGCAAAGCCGTGGCCTCAAGGTGTTCGGCCCGGCATCGGGCAGCCAGGCATGTGGCGACGTGGGCATGGGCCGCATGCTCGAAGCCACCGACCTGGCCCTGTGTGCCGCCGAGTGCTTCCAGCACTTGGCCCTGACCGGCAAGCACGTGTTGATCACCGCCGGCCCGACCCAGGAAAACATCGACCCTGTGCGTTACATCACCAACCATAGCTCAGGAAAAATGGGCTTTGCGCTGGCAGAAGCCGCGGTCGAGGCAGGCGCCCGCGTCACGCTGATCACCGGACCGGTACATCTACCGACCCCTGATCGCGTCACGCGAATCGATGTAGTCAGCGCCCGAGACATGCTCGCGGCCTGCGAAGCGGCTATTCCCTGCGACCTTTTTATCGCCTCGGCAGCGGTTGCGGACTACCGCCCGGAAGTCGTCGCCCCGCAAAAGCTCAAGAAAGACCCTACAAGCGGCGACGGCCTGCTCCTGCAAATGGTGCGCAACCCGGACATCCTGGCCACCATCGCCACACGTCCTGACCGCCCGTTCAGCGTCGGCTTCGCCGCCGAGACCGAGCATCTGCTGGACTACGCCGCACGCAAATTGAAAGACAAAAACCTCGACCTGATCGTTGCCAATGATGTCGCCAACCCGAGCATCGGCTTCAACAGCGAGGAAAACGCCTGCAGCGTGATTGACCGCGACCTGCACGCGACCCTTTTCGCCCAGACCAGCAAGGGCAAGATTGCCCGCCAACTGATCTCTTTTATCGCCCAACGGCTGAACCAGGTTTAATTTCCATGCACGCTTTGCAAGCCAAGATCCTCGACCCACGCATCGGCACCGAATTCCCACTGCCGGCCTACGCCACCCCAGGCTCTGCCGGCCTGGACCTGCGTGCCATGCTCAAGCAAGACACCCTGCTTGAGCCGGGACAGACCGTCCTGATCCCTACCGGCCTGTCGATCTACGTGGGCGACCCTGGTCTGGCTGCGCTGATCCTGCCGCGCTCCGGCCTGGGCCACAAACACGGCATCGTGCTGGGCAACCTGGTAGGCCTGATCGACTCGGACTACCAAGGCGAGTTGATGGTGTCGTGCTGGAACCGCGGCCAAACCGCATTCAACATCGTGGTCGGCGAGCGCATTGCCCAGCTTGTTCTTGTGCCGGTGGTACAGGCGCACTTCGAACTGGTGCAGGAATTCGACGAAACCCAACGTGGTGCAGGCGGCTTTGGGCATTCAGGCAGTCTCTGACTAAGCTGAACGTGGCCGGGTGCTTTTGCCCGGCCAGACGCCACCGCATGGCTTTTCAGGATGAAGAATGCGCGGAATTTATCAGCGAGATTTCCCTAGCTAAATCAATGTATTACGCAGAAATAAGCCTGGCTTCCAAACGCCGATGGCATTTTTGCACCACGAACTCTCTGCCGAAAACACCGTCATACCCTTCAGTTTGAGCCTGCCGGTCAGCCACTTTAAGGCCAGCCTTGCCCCCTTCAGATGGAGTTTCCCCCCGCGATGAGTACCGCAGCCCGAGTAGCCCCGACATTCCCCGACAGCATCTTTCGCGCCTATGACATCCGTGGCGTGGTGCCCAAGACCCTGACTGCCGAAACGGCCTACTGGATCGGCCGCGCCATCGGCGCCCAGAGCCTGGCTCAGGATGAGCCCAACGTATCGGTAGGCCGTGACGGTCGTTTGTCCGGCCCGGAGCTGGTGGAGCAACTGATCCAAGGCCTGGCCGACGCCGGCTGCCATGTCAGCGACGTCGGCCTGGTACCAACGCCAGCTCTGTACTACGCCGCCAACGTCCTGGCCGGCAAGTCCGGGGTGATGCTCACTGGCAGCCATAACCCATCGGATTACAACGGTTTCAAGATCGTCATCGCTGGCGACACCCTGGCTAACGAACAGATCCAGGCCTTGCATACCCGCCTGAAAACCAACGACCTGACCAGCGGCAAAGGCAGCATCACCAAAGTCGACATCCTGCAGCGCTACTCCGACGAAATCACCCGCGACGTCAAGCTCGCCCGCCGCCTCAAAGTGGTAGTGGACTGCGGCAACGGCGCGGCTGGTGTGATCGCGCCGCAACTGCTCGAAGCCTTGAACTGCGAAGTGATCCCGTTGTTCTGCGAGGTTGACGGCAACTTCCCCAACCACCACCCGGATCCAGGCAAGCCAGAAAATCTGGTGGACCTGATCGCCAAGGTCAAGGAAACCGGCGCCGATGTCGGCCTGGCCTTCGATGGTGACGGCGACCGCGTAGGTGTGGTGACCGAGACCGGCGAGATCGTATTCCCCGACCGCCTGCTGATGCTGTTCGCACGTGACGTAGTGGCGCGCAATCCCAACGCAGAAATCATCTTCGACGTGAAGTGCACCCGCCGCCTCACGCCGCTGATCAAGGAATACGGGGGCCGCCCGCTAATGTGGAAGACCGGTCACTCGTTGATCAAAAAGAAAATGAAGGAAACCGGCGCGCTGTTGGCCGGTGAAATGAGCGGTCACGTGTTCTTCAAAGAGCGCTGGTTCGGTTTTGACGACGGTATCTACAGCGCCGCTCGTCTGCTGGAGATCCTCAGCAAGGAAAAATCCACTGCCGAAGAGCTGTTTCAGACCTTCCCGAATGATATTTCTACGCCAGAGATCAATATCCATGTGACCGAGGAGAGCAAATTCAGCATCATTGACGCACTGCACGACGCGCAATGGGGCGAAGGCGCCAACCTGACCACCATTGATGGTGTGCGAGTCGATTACGCCAAAGGCTGGGGCCTGGTTCGCGCGTCCAACACCACACCGGTGCTGGTGCTGCGTTTCGAGGCGGATACCGAGGCTGAGTTGCAGCGCATCAAGGACGTGTTCCACGCCCAGTTGAAACGTGTTGCCCCTGATCTCCAATTACCGTTCTGATTTTTTACCGGAGCCCTGAATGACCCTCGAACGCGAAGCCGCTGCCAACACCGCCAAGGTCCTGTCCGAAGCGTTGCCTTACATTCGACGCTACGTCGGCAAGACGCTGGTGATCAAGTACGGCGGCAATGCCATGGAAAGCGAAGAGCTGAAAACCGGCTTTGCCCGCGACATCGTGTTGATGAAAGCCGTGGGGATCAACCCTGTGGTGGTGCACGGTGGCGGCCCGCAGATCGGCGACCTGCTCAAGCGCTTGTCGATCGAGAGTCACTTCATCGATGGCATGCGTGTCACTGACGCGCAGACCATGGACGTGGTGGAGATGGTCCTCGGCGGCCAGGTGAACAAAGACATCGTCAACCTGATCAACCGCCACGGCGGCAGCGCCATCGGCCTGACCGGCAAGGACGCCGAGCTGATCCGCGCGAAAAAACTGACCGTTACCCGTCAGACGCCGGAAATGACCCAGCCGGAAATCATCGATATCGGCCAGGTAGGCGAAGTGATCGGCATCAACACCGACCTGCTGAACCTGCTGGTCAAGGGTGACTTCATCCCGGTGATCGCGCCGATCGGCGTGGGTGCGAACGGTGAGTCCTACAACATCAACGCTGACCTGGTCGCCGGCAAGGTCGCCGAGGCGCTGAAGGCTGAAAAGCTGATGCTGCTGACCAACATCGCCGGCCTGATGGACAAGGAAGGCAAGGTGCTGACCGGCTTGACCACCCAACAGGTGGACGAACTGATCGCCGACGGCACCATCTACGGCGGCATGCTGCCGAAGATCCGTTGCGCGCTGGAAGCAGTGCAAGGCGGCGTTGGCAGCTCGCTGATCCTTGATGGCCGTGTACCGAATGCAATCCTGCTGGAAATCTTTACCGATACAGGTGTGGGTACGCTGATCAGCAACCGCAAGCGCCCTTAAAACGCTAAAAACAAAAAGCCCCGCTCAACTTGGTTGAGCGGGGCTTTTTTATGGTTCGGCGATTACTGAACGCCGAACTGCTCGCGATACGCCTTAACTGCCGGCAAGTGCTGCTTGAGCTGCGGATCATCTTCCAGGAACTGCAACACCTGGTTCAACGAAACGATGCTTACCACCGGAATACCGAAATCACGCTCCACTTCCTGGATCGCCGACAACTCACCGTTGCCGCGCTCCTGGCGGTTCAGCGCGATCAGCACGCCAGCAGCCTTGGCGCCGTCTTGGGAAGCGATAATCTGCATCACTTCACGGATGGCGGTGCCGGCGGTGATTACGTCGTCAATGATCAGCACGTCGCCGGTCAGCGGCGCGCCCACCAGGCTGCCGCCTTCGCCATGAGCCTTGGCTTCCTTGCGGTTGAAGCACCATGGCAGATCGCGCCCATGGTGTTCCGCCAGGGCCACGGCTGTTGCAGCTGCCAGGGGGATACCCTTGTAGGCCGGGCCAAACAGCACGTCGAAGGAAATACCGCTTTCAACAATGGCTGCCGCGTAGAAACGCCCCAACTGAGCCAGGGCCGAACCCGAGTTGAACAAGCCCGCATTGAAGAAGTACGGACTGGTGCGCCCGGACTTGAGGGTGAACTCACCGAAGCGCAAAACCCCGCGATCGATGGCAAAACGAATGAAATCGCGTTGATACGCCTGCATGAAAAAAGCCTCAGATACCACGGATTTAGCTAATTAGGTAGACGGCGTGTATCATACACGCACGCGATTTTTGGGGCCATTTATGCGGATCATCAGTGTGAACGTTAATGGTATTCAGGCTGCAGTCGAGCGTGGTTTGCTCAGTTGGCTGCAAGCTCAGAATGCCGACGTCATCTGCCTGCAGGACACCCGCGCCTCCGCCTTTGAACTGGACGACCCAGCCTTCCAACTGGATGGCTACTTCCTTTATGCCTGCGATGCCGAAGTGCCCACCCAAGGTGGCGTGGCTTTGTACTCGCGGTTGCAACCCAAGGCGGTCATCAGCGGCCTCGGCTTCGAGACAGCCGACCGCTACGGGCGCTACCTGCAAGCCGATTTCGACAAGGTCAGCATCGCGACCTTGCTGCTTCCTTCGGGGCAGAACGGCGATGAAGACTTGAACCAGAAGTTCAAGCTAATGGACGATTTCGCCCGTTATCTGGATAAACAGCGGCGTAAACGTCGCGAGTACATTTACTGTGGCTCGCTGTACGTGGCGCAACAAAAGCTGGATATCAAGAACTGGCGCGACAGCCAGCAATCCCCAGGTTTCCTGGCGCCGGAACGGGCCTGGATGGACGAGATTGTCGGCAACATGGGCTATGTGGATGCCCTTCGTGAAGTCAGCCGCGAAGGCGACCAGTACAGCTGGTGGCCAGACAATGAACAGGCTGAAATGCTCAACCTGGGCTGGCGCTTCGACTACCAGTTGCTGACCCCAGGTCTGCGCCGGTTCGTACGCAGTGCACGTTTGCCGCGCCAGCCGCGTTTCTCGCAGCACGCGCCGCTGATCGTGGACTACGACTGGACACTGACCATCTAAGGTCTTTCTCCAGGCACAAAAAAACCGACATCGCTGTCGGTTTTTTTGTGGGCGATCACTATTTGACCAAACGCCAGGTCCATGGGTATCGGTAGGCTGTGCCGTTGTTGGCTTTAACGCCGCCAATGATCGTCAGCACCAGCGCCGCAACCACGAGCACCAGCATCAACACAAAGCCGATCACCACAAGCCCCAGCACCATGCAGACCAGCCAGGCGATGGCCACTGTGATCTGGAAATTCAGGGCTTCCTTGCCCTGATCATCGATAAGCGGGTCCATATCCTTCTTGATCTGCCACACGATCAACGGCCCCAACAGGCTACCAAAGGGGAATACCAACCCCAGAAACGCCGCGAAGTGACACAACATCGCCCATTGGCGAACTTCCTTGGTCGGTGCCGGAACCGGCAATTGACTGTCACTCATGGCGCTTCTCCTTGAAGTCAGCTTAGTCAGCCAGTGCGGCGTTCTGCAGTTCGAAGATCTCGGTCATGCCTTTCTGGGCTAGGGCCAGCATGGCGTTCAGCTCGGCCGGCTGGAATGGCGCGCCTTCAGCGGTGCCCTGCACTTCGATGAAACCACCGGTGCTGGTCATCACGACGTTCAGGTCAGTCTCGGCAGCCGAATCTTCCAGATAGTCCAGGTCCAGCACAGGCTCGCCCTGGTACATACCCACCGATACAGCGGCAATCATTTGCTTGAGCGGGTCGCCGCCTTTCAGGCCGCCACGTTTCTTGATCACTTTCAGTGCGTCGACCAAGGCCACCATCGCGCCAGTGATGGATGCAGTGCGGGTGCCGCCATCGGCCTGGATCACGTCGCAGTCGACGTAAAGGGTCACGTCGCCCAGCTTGGACATGTCCAGGGCTGCACGCAGGGAGCGACCGATCAGGCGCTGGATTTCCAGGGTGCGGCCGCCTTGCTTGCCACGGCTGGCTTCACGCTGGTTACGTTCGCCGGTGGCGCGCGGCAGCATGCCGTATTCGGCGGTCAACCAACCCTGGCCCTGGCCTTTAAGGAAACGCGGCACGCCATTTTCAACGCTGACGGTGCAGATAACCTTGGTATCGCCAAACTCGACCAGTACAGATCCCTCGGCGTGTTTGGTGTAGTTGCGGGTGATGCGGATCGAGCGGAGCTGATCGGCAACGCGACCACTTGGACGTTTCATAGGGGATACCTGTACTGAGGACGAAAAACTGCCGAGCATTATAGAGCCGCGAGCCGATTCGGGGCACTTCTAAAAATCTGGTTACGAATGGTCAGCCTATCGCCCATTGTTTGGGCGCACTCGCCCCACTGCGCTACAATCCTGCGCCTTCGCAGCCTGTCGGCTTCAATTTACCCATCAGCCCGTGTTTGCGGGACTGCATCGCGAGGTACCTCCATGGTGCACAGCATGACCGCCTTCGCCCGCGTCGAAAAAGCAGGCGCCCAAGGCACCCTGAGCTGGGAACTGCGCTCGGTCAACAGCCGCTACCTGGAGCCGCACCTGCGCCTGCCGGAATCCTTCCGCGACCTCGAAGGCGCCGTGCGTGAGGCTCTGCGCCAGAGCATCTCCCGCGGCAAGCTGGAATGCACCCTGCGCTTTACCGAAGAAACCACCGGCAAGCCGCTGCAGGTAGACCGCGAGCGCGCCGCGCAACTGGTCGCTGCCGCCGAAACCATCGCCGGCCTGATCAAGCAGCCCGCAGCGCTGAACCCTCTGGAAGTGCTGGCTTGGCCCGGCGTGCTGGTGGCCGACGCCTCCGATCCGCAAGCCCTCAATGCCGAAGCCCTCGCCCTGTTTAATCAGGGCTTGAAGGAGCTCAAGGCCGGCCGCGAACGCGAAGGTGCCGAACTGGCACGCCTGATCAACGAGCGCCTGACTTCGATCGAAGCAGACGTGGTCATCTTGCGCGAGCTGGTGCCGCAGATGCTCGCCACCCAACGTCAGAAGGTTCTCGACCGCTTCACCGACATGAAGGCCGACCTCGACCCGACGCGCCTGGAGCAGGAAATGGTCCTGCTGGCCCAAAAGAGCGACGTCGCCGAAGAGCTGGACCGCTTGAGCACCCACATCCTCGAAGTGCGTCGCGTGCTCAAATCCGGCGGCGCCGCCGGTCGGCGCCTGGACTTCCTGATGCAGGAACTCAACCGCGAAGCCAATACACTCGGCTCCAAGGCATTTGACCCGCGCAGCACCACGGCTGCCGTCAACCTCAAAGTGTTGATCGAGCAAATGCGCGAACAAGTACAGAATATTGAGTAAGGCAACCTACATGACCCACAGCACCGGCACCCTTTACATCATTTCCGCCCCTTCGGGCGCGGGCAAGAGCAGCCTGGTCAAGGCCCTGACCGACGCTGACGAGCAGATTCGCATCTCGGTCTCCCACACCACCCGTGCCATGCGCCCGGGCGAGGTGAACGGCGTGCACTACCACTTCGTCGAGCGTACCGAGTTCGTCAAAATGATTGAGCACGGCGACTTCCTGGAGCGTGCCGAAGTGTTCGGCAACCTCTATGGCACTTCGCAGAGCCACCTGCAGCAGACCTTGGACGAAGGCCACGACCTGATCCTGGAAATCGACTGGCAGGGCGCCGAGCAAGTTCGCCAGCTGATGCCCAAGGCACGCTCGATCTTCATCCTGCCGCCGTCGCTCGAAGCCTTGCATCAGCGCCTGACCAATCGTGGTCAGGACAGTGACGAGATCATCGAAGGCCGCATGCGTGAAGCCGTCAGTGAAATGAGTCACTACGTCGACTACGACTACCTGATCATTAACGACGATTTTTCCCACGCACTGGACGACCTGAAGGCGATTTTCCGCACGAATCAGCTCCAGCAAAAGCGTCAACAGCAGCGTTTCGGCAAATTACTGGCCGAACTGCTTGGCTGATTGGGTCTTCCCAAAACGGCTGTAAGGGCTTTACATTGGCCCTTGTAGCGGTTTTGCGAGGGCCTGCGAAAAATCAGCGCTTCCCTAAACGCTGGTGATTTTTTAAACTGCTCAGTCCGCTCGCCCAACCGGGCAGCGCGCATCTTGCATTCGCTCCGAGGAATATCATGGCCCGCGTAACCGTTGAAGACTGCCTAGACCACGTGGCAAACCGCTTTGAGCTGGTCATGCTCTCTACCAAGCGTGCCCGTCAACTGGCCACTGGCGGCAAAGAGCCCCTGGTCCAGTGGGAAAACGACAAACCTACCGTTGTAGCCCTGCGTGAAATCGCTGAAGGCCTGATGAGCTACGAGTTCATCGCCAACGCTGAGATCGTTGAAGACGAACCGCTGTTTGCAGCGTTCGAGGACGAGTCCAACGAGGCCGTCTAAGCCTATGCCTGGTCGACGTAGCACGGCGCGGAGTCACAGCCTTCGGCAGGAGTTCACACTTTGCCGAGCATAGACGCCCTCGCCGATCGCTTATCGACCTACCTCGGCCCCGACCAGGTTAACCTGGTCCGCCGAGCGTATTTCTACGCCGAACAAGCCCACGACGGCCAACGCCGCCGAAGCGGTGAGGCGTACGTCACCCATCCTCTTGCGGTGGCGAATATCCTGGCCGACATGCACATGGACCATCAGAGCCTGATGGCCGCGATGCTGCATGACGTGATCGAAGACACCGGTATTGCCAAGGAAGCGCTCAGCGCGCAATTTGGCGAAACCGTGGCCGAACTGGTCGACGGGGTCAGCAAACTGACCCAGATGAACTTCGAAACCAAGGCTGAAGCCCAGGCGGAAAACTTCCAGAAGATGGCCATGGCCATGGCCCGAGACATCCGGGTGATCTTGGTCAAGCTGGCCGACCGGCTGCACAACATGCGCACGCTGGAAGTGCTGTCCGGCGAAAAACGTCGGCGCATCGCCAAGGAAACCCTGGAAATCTATGCGCCCATCGCCAACCGGCTGGGCATGCACGCCATTCGTATCGAGTTCGAAGACCTCGGCTTCAAGGCCATGCACCCGATGCGTTCGGCGCGCATCTACCAAGCGGTCAAGCGTGCCCGTGGCAACCGCAAGGAAATCGTCAACAAGATCGAAGAGTCGCTAAGCCATTGCCTGGCGATCGACGAAATCGAGGGCGAAGTCAGCGGGCGGCAGAAGCACATCTACGGCATCTACAAGAAGATGCGCGGCAAGCGTCGGGCCTTCAACGAGATAATGGACGTGTACGCGTTCCGGATCATCGTCGACAAGGTTGACACCTGTTACCGCGTTTTGGGCGCTGTACATAATTTGTACAAACCCCTGCCGGGCCGCTTCAAAGACTACATCGCGATTCCCAAGGCCAACGGCTATCAGTCACTGCATACCACGCTGTTCGGTATGCATGGCGTGCCGATAGAAATCCAGATCCGCACCCGCGAAATGGAAGAGATGGCCAACAACGGCATCGCCGCCCACTGGCTGTACAAGTCCAGTGGCGACGAGCAGCCAAAAGGCACCCATGCCCGCGCCCGCCAATGGGTCAAAGGCGTGTTGGAAATGCAGCAACGTGCTGGCAACTCCCTGGAATTCATTGAAAGCGTGAAGATTGACCTGTTCCCGGACGAGGTCTACGTGTTCACACCCAAAGGCCGGATCATGGAGCTGCCCAAAGGCTCCACGGCGGTCGACTTCGCTTACGCGGTGCATACCGACGTGGGCAACAGCTGCATCGCCTGCCGGATCAACCGTCGCCTGGCTCCACTGTCCGAGCCGCTGCAAAGCGGCTCAACCGTGGAGATTGTCAGCGCGCCTGGCGCACGCCCGAACCCGGCGTGGCTCAACTTCGTGGTCACCGGCAAGGCGCGTACGCACATCCGTCACGCCCTCAAACTGCAGCGCCGCTCCGAGTCCATCAGCCTCGGCGAACGCCTACTGAACAAGGTGCTCAACGGTTTCGACAGTGCTCTGGATAAAATCCCGCAGGAGCGTGTGCAAGCGATGCTCCACGAGTATCGCCAGGAAACCGTCGAAGACTTACTGGAAGATATCGGCCTGGGCAACCGCATGGCTTACGTGGTCGCCCGCCGCCTGCTTGGCGAAGGCGAGCAGTTACCAAGCCCCGAAGGCCCACTGGCAATTCGCGGCACCGAGGGCCTCGTACTCAGCTACGCCAAGTGCTGCACGCCGATCCCGGGCGACCCTATTGTCGGCCACCTGTCCGCAGGCAAAGGCATGGTCGTGCACCTGGACAACTGCCGCAACATCACCGAAATCCGCCACAACCCGGAAAAATGCATCCAGCTCTCGTGGGCCAAGGATGTCACCGGCGAATTCAACGTTGAGCTGCGGGTGGAGCTGGAACACCAGCGCGGCCTGATCGCCTTGCTGGCCAGCAGCGTCAACGCGGCCGACGGCAATATCGAGAAAATCAGCATGGACGAACGCGATGGTCGCATCAGCGTTGTCCAACTGGTGGTCAGCGTGCACGACCGCGTGCACCTGGCCCGCGTGATCAAGAAGCTGCGTGCCTTGACCGGCGTGATCCGCATCACCCGCATGCGCGCATAGCTGTTCAGATAAGTCATCGCCCCATTACAAGGAGTCATTCATGACCAAGACTGTTATCACCAGCGACAAGGCCCCGGCCGCCATCGGTACTTACTCCCAGGCAATCAAGGCGGGCAACACTGTCTACATGTCCGGCCAGATCCCCCTGGACCCGAAGACCATGGAACTGGTGGAAGGCTTCGAAGCACAGACCGTGCAAGTTTTCGAGAACCTCAAGTCCGTCGCCGAAGCTGCCGGCGGTTCGTTCAAGGACATCGTCAAGCTGAACATCTTTCTTACCGACCTGAGCCATTTCGCCAAGGTCAACGAGATCATGGGCAAGTACTTCGAACAGCCTTACCCAGCCCGCGCCGCCATCGGCGTTGCTGCTCTGCCAAAGGGCGCGCAGGTTGAGATGGACGCGATTCTGGTCATCGAGTAAAACACCCGGCGCAGCCCTCACAGGCCGCGCCGACTTCGTTTTAAAAGGATTTCATGATGCGCAAAGCGCTTGTAGCCACTTCGTTGCTCGCCCTGATGCTCGGCGGCTGCGCCAGCAACCCGGCCGACCTGGATGTGAGCGGCACCTGGATCAACCAGGTCGCCATCGATGCGGCAGCCAAAGGCGGCCCTTTGCGCGAAGCACTGCAGAGCTTTGGCCCGAACCTCGAGTGGGAGGTCAACTCCAAGGCGGCGCAGGCGCGCTACTACAACGGTTTTGAGGTTGCCGAAGGCAAGCTGCTCGGCGAGCAATCCGGCGCCTGGAGCGTGGATTTCTACGGCAGCTCCGCCACTGAGCTCAAGCGCAAAGGCAAACAACTGCTGCAAGTGGCGAACGACAATGAGCCCGAACAGCTGTTTGCTCGCGCCAAAGATCCAGCCCCGGAAGGTGCGCCACTGGGCGCGAACTTCGAACGCGCGCTGTATGCGGCCTATATGGGCGGCGACTGGAAGATCACCGACGGCTTCGGCAGCGGGGCCACGGTGCAATTCCAGTCTGACGGCAAAGTCGCCGGCTTACCTGGCGTCGATCGGTACTCACTGTGCCTGGCAGGTGATTGCGCATCCATGAGCGGCGGCTACGACAGCATGTGGCTGCAACTCAACGGCGTGGGTAACCCATGGATTTTTGCCCGCAAAGGCAAACAGCTGGAAATTTTCCAGGCGATCAACACTGCACAGACCGATGAGGTGCCTTCGTTTACGCCTGGGCCACGTCAGTGGTTGCTGGAAAAATAGTGATACAGAACAAAGGAGCCCAAAGGCTCCTTTTTCTTTAGCCTGCGCCACGGTTTCTTACCCTCAGAGATGGCTCCATGCGCGCATTGCTTACCTTCGGCCTGCTACTGCTTGGCGGATGCACCCATACGTCGCCGAAAACGGATATCAGCGGCATCTGGATCAACCAGACAATCCTTGATGCCGCTGCGTTGAGCCAATCGCTGAACACTCAGGGCTCAAATCTGGAATGGAATATCGATATCCACGCCGGCAAGGCGCAGGTGAGCAGCGGCTTCGAAATGGCCGAAGGCAACCTGTTGCAAACATCCCCTGACGCCTGGACCGTCGACTATGGCGGCTATAGCAGTGACGCACTGCGCCTCGACGGCAAACAGCTCATCCAACTGGGCAAAGAGCATATGAAGGAACAGGTGTTCAGCCGCCCTATCGACACCGCTAAAACCGAAGAAAGGTGGGGCAGCACTTTCAGGAGGGCCCTGAACGCAGCTTACATGGGTGGAAAATGGCGCATCATCGAGGGGCCAGGAACAGGTGAAACTGTAACGTTCACCGCGGATGGCCAGGTCTCAGGGCTTGCAAAAACGGACAGATACGAACTATGCCTGGACGGTGACTGCGCCTCCCAAGGCGCAGGCAATAACACCCTTTTCCTGACCAATGGAGACGTCGGTAATACCTGGATCTTCGTGCGCAAGGGCAAGCAGATGGAAATCCTCCAGGCAATCAACGGCGCGCAAAACGACGAAATACCCACGTTCACGCCCGGCCCGCGCCAATGGCTGCTAGAACAGCAATAACACAGATCCAACGGTGGGGAGGGGCTTCAGCCTTTTAGAATGGCCGCATACCCTTCTCGATAGCTCGGATACGTCGGCACCCAACCCAGCGCTTTGATGCGAGCATTGCTGCATTGCTTGCTACCAGCACGCCGCACGCTGGCGTCATCGGACCACTCCGTTACGCCCAGGTAGTCACGCAACCAGGCCACCACCTCGGCCAAGGGAGCCGGCGCATCGTCGACGCCGATATAGATTTTATCCAGCGAACCACCCTGCTCCACATGGCGCAACAAGAAGGCCAGCAAACCCGCCGCGTCGTCCGCGTGAATGCGGTTGCCATATAAAGGTGGATCGATCGCCACGCGATAACCCTGGCGTACCTGGGTCAGAAGCCACTCGCGGCCCGGACCGTAAATGCCGGTCAGACGCACAATGCTCGCAGGAATGCCGCTATTGAGTGCGACCTGTTCGGCCTCCAGCATGACCTGCCCGGAATAGCCCTTCGCCTTGGTTTCAGAGGTTTCGTCGACCCACTCGCCATTCAGTTGCCCATATACGCTACTGCTGGATACAAACAACAAATGCTTGGGTTCCTGACCGTAATCTTTTAGCCACTCCAACACATGCTGCAATCCTTGCACGTAGGCCGCGCGATAACCGGCCTCATCGTGATCCGTCGCGGCAGCGCAATACACCAGGTAATCCACCCCGCCAATAGGCCAGGTGTCGGGGCAATCCTTGTTGAAGAGGTCGCCGGCAATGCCGATCACGCCGTTGGGCAAACGCGAAATGTCGCGTCGCAGGCCATAAACCTCCCATTCCGAGGCCAGCAATTGGCTAGCCAGGCGACCACCCACATCGCCGCATCCGGCAATCACAACAGAAGGTGCAGACATCACAAAACTCCATTCTCAAAGGTCTAGGTTAGCCTTCTCGGCTGACCAGCGGCCAGAAAAAGCACAAATAAAGTTACTGTATTACTTTTGTTAACAAGAATTACTTGCAATAATGACCGCCCATTTGTCCTCGGCCGCCTAGGGTCTGGTAGGACGATCACTCATTTTTTCTTCTCAGGTCCGGCCAGCATGACACGTAATACCACCCCCGCTTCGCCAACCAAGCTTCACAGCCCGTCCCGCGCCTGGCGCGCGATTGCTGCGATGCTGTTCAGCGTGCTGCTGGCGCCGACCGCCGCATTCGCTGATGCCAACGCCCCAGCCACGCCGGCGGCCGTCGAGCAAAACGCTGCTGCCCCGGCCGCTCCAGCCGCCACCGATCCAGCCCAGGCTGCTGCCCCAGCCGCCACTGACGAAACTGGCGTCGTGCTGGAAGAAGACAACACCCTGGGCATGGCCCATGACCTGTCGCCGTGGGGCATGTACCAGAACGCAGACGTCGTGGTGAAGGCCGTGATGATCGGTCTGGCCATCGCTTCGATCATCACGTGGACCATCTGGATCGCCAAAGGCTTCGAGTTGCTGGGTGCCAAGCGCCGTCTGCGTACTGAAATCGTCCACCTGAAAAAGGCCACTACCCTCAAGGAAGCCAGCGAGAGCGCGACCAAAAAGGGCACCCTGGCCAATACCTTAGTGCATGACGCACTGGAAGAAATGCGCCTGTCGGCCAACACCCGTGAAAAGGAAGGCATCAAAGAGCGCGTGGCGTTCCGCCTGGAGCGACTGGTAGCAGCCTGCGGCCGTAACATGAGCAGCGGCACCGGCGTACTCGCCACCATCGGTTCCACCGCGCCGTTCGTCGGTCTGTTCGGTACCGTGTGGGGCATCATGAACAGCTTTATCGGCATCGCCAAAACCCAGACCACCAACCTCGCCGTCGTTGCCCCGGGCATCGCCGAAGCCCTGCTGGCAACCGCCCTGGGCCTGGTTGCTGCAATTCCTGCGGTGGTGATCTACAACGTCTTCGCCCGTTCGATTGCCGGCTATAAAGCCCAGGTATCCGACGCGTCGGCAGAAGTCCTGCTGCTGGTCAGCCGCGACCTCGATCACCTGCCTACCGAGCGCAGCTCGCAACCGCACATGGTGAAAGTGGGGTAATCGGCCATGGGCCTGCATTTGAATCAAGGCGATGATGAACTCGTCGAGAACCACGAAATCAACGTCACGCCGTTTATCGACGTAATGCTGGTACTGCTGATCATCTTCATGGTGGCCGCTCCCTTGGCAACCGTGGATATCAAGGTCGACCTGCCCGCGTCCAGCGCCAAGCCTGCGCCGCGGCCCGAGAAACCGGTGTTTCTCAGCGTCAAGGCGGACCAACGCCTGTTCCTGGGCGAAGAAGAAGTCAAAGCTGAAACCTTGGGCCAGGTCCTCGACGCCAAGACCCAAGGCAAGAAAGACACGACGATCTTCTTCCAGGCCGACAAGGGCGTGGACTACGGCGACCTGATGAGCGTGATGGATGCCCTGCGGGCAGCCGGCTACCTCAAGGTAGGCTTGGTCGGACTTGAGACGGCAGCCAAGAAATGATCACGACGCGCCACAAACTGACGCGTTATGGCACCAGCCTTGCCGTCGTGCTGGGCGTGCACGCCGTCGCGATTGCTATCGCGCTCCATTGGTCGGCGCCGCGCACTGTGCAGCTGCCGCCGGCCGCCATGGTCATTGACCTGGCGCCGATGCCAGCACCGCCGCCACCGGCTCCACCGAAAGTGGTCACGCCACCGCAACCGCCCGCACCGGTGGAAGAGTTGCCTTTGCCGAAACTGGCCGAGGCACCCAAGCCAACGATCCAGGTGCCCAAGCCGGTCAAGCCCAAGCCCAAACCTCAGCCGCCCAAGCCGGTAGAGAAAAAGATCGAGCCACCCAAGGAGAAACCTTCCGAGGATCCGCCGAGCGATGCTCCGCCGACCAAAGCGCCGGCCGAAAAATCGGCGCAGCCGGCTCCAGGCCCGTCGCCGCAGCAGCTTGCAGCCAAGGCCTCTTGGGAAGGCACCCTGCTGGCGCATTTGCAGAAGTACAAAAAGTACCCGCCAGGCGCCCAGGCCCGTGGCAAGGAAGGCCTGAACCGCTTGCGCTTCGTGGTCGATGCCGAAGGCAACGTGCTGTCCTACGAGTTGGTGGGCCGTTCCGGCAACGCTGACCTGGACCGTGCAACCCTGGACATGATCCGTCGTGCCCAACCGCTGCCCAAGCCACCGGCCGACATGGTGAAAAGCGGCAGTGTCGAGATCGTTGCACCATTCGTGTACAACATCGAAAAGCGTCGCCGCTGATATGACTGTGGCAAGGGGCAACCCTTGCCATTCTCAGCAAACAGCAAAATCCCCCGCTCAATCCCCAACAAACTTCTGATAACGTGCGTCTATCGATTGCAGCCGGTATGCTTGGCCCGCAACTTCATGGACGCCTGCTATGACTCTTACAGAATTACGCTACATCGTTACCCTCGCCCAAGAGCAGCACTTCGGCCATGCGGCCGAGCGTTGCCACGTCAGCCAGCCGACGTTGTCGGTGGGCGTGAAAAAGCTTGAAGACGAACTCGGTGTGCTGATTTTCGAGCGCAGCAAAAGCGCCGTGCGCCTTACCCCGGTGGGTGAAGGCATTGTTGCCCAGGCCCAGAAAGTCCTGGAACAAGCGCAAAGCATTCGCGAGCTGGCCCAGGCCGGTAAGAACCAGCTGACCGCTCCGCTGAAAGTCGGCGCCATCTACACCGTCGGCCCGTACCTGTTCCCGCACCTGATCCCGCAACTGCACCGCGTCGCACCGCAGATGCCGCTGTATATCGAAGAAAACTTCACCCACGTGCTGCGCGACAAACTGCGCAACGGCGAGCTGGACGCGATCATCATCGCCCTGCCGTTCAACGAGGCCGACGTGCTCACGCTGCCGCTCTACGACGAGCCGTTCTACGTGCTGATGCCCGCCTCCCACCCGTGGACGCAGAAAGACACCATCGACGCCGGCCTGCTCAATGACAAGAGCCTGCTGCTGCTTGGCGAGGGCCACTGCTTCCGCGACCAAGTGCTGGAAGCCTGCCCGACGCTGACCAAAGGCAACGACGGCGCCAAGCACACCACCGTGGAGTCCAGCTCCCTGGAAACCATTCGCCATATGGTCGCTTCCGGCCTGGGCATTTCGATCCTGCCGCTATCAGCGGTGGATAGCCATCACTACGCCCCCGGCGTTATTGCAGTACGCCCGCTCACTCCTCCGGTGCCCTTCCGCACCGTGGCAATCGCCTGGCGTGCCAGCTTCCCACGGCCTAAAGCCATTGAGATCCTCGCCGACTCGATCCGCCTCTGTTCGGTGGCCAAGCCGCCTGCTGCGAGCTAAGTAGCCGTATGACTGAGCTGTCGCAGGTGTCGGTGACGGCACTCAAGGGTGTCGGTGAAGCCATGGCCGAGAAGCTGGCCAAGGTCGGGCTGGAAAATCTCCAGGACGTATTGTTCCACCTGCCCTTGCGGTATCAGGATCGCACCCGCGTGGTGCCCATCGGCCAGTTGCGCCCAGGGCAAGACGCTGTCGTGGAAGGCACCGTCAGCGGGGCCGACGTGGTCATGGGCAAGCGCCGCAGCCTGGTCGTGCGCCTGCAGGACGGCACCGGCGGTCTGAGCCTGCGCTTCTACCATTTCAGCAACGCGCAGAAGGAAGGCCTCAAACGCGGCACACGCGTGCGCTGCTATGGCGAGGCGCGGCCCGGTGCCTCGGGCCTGGAGATTTACCATCCTGAATACCGCGCGATCACCAGCGACGAACCGCCTCCGGTGGACACCACCCTCACGCCGATCTACCCGCTCACCGAAGGCCTGACCCAGCAACGCCTGCGCCAACTGTGCACGCAGACCCTGACCATGCTCGGCCCGAAAAGCCTGCCCGACTGGCTCCCACTGGAGCTGGCTCGCGACTACCAACTGGCGCCGCTGGACGACGCAATTCGCTACCTGCATCACCCGCCGGCCGACGCCGACGTCGACGAGTTGGCCCTGGGTCACCACTGGGCCCAGCACCGCCTGGTCTTCGAAGAACTGCTCACTCATCAACTGTCCCAGCAGCGCCTGCGCGAAAGCATGCGTTCCCTGCGCGCCCCAGCGATGCCCAAGGCCACGCGCCTGCCTGCGCAATACCTGGCCAATCTTGGCTTCGCGCCGACCGGTGCCCAGCAACGTGTAGGCAATGAAATCGCCTACGACCTCAGCCAAAAAGAACCCATGCTCCGGTTGATTCAGGGTGACGTGGGTGCAGGCAAGACAGTGGTCGCCGCCCTCGCCGCCTTGCAGGCGCTGGAAGCCGGTTACCAAGTGGCGCTGATGGCACCCACCGAGATTCTCGCCGAGCAGCACTTCATCACCTTCAAGCGCTGGCTCGAACCCTTGGGCCTGGAAGTCGCGTGGCTGGCGGGCAAGCTTAAGGGCAAGAACCGCGCAGCGGCACTGGAGCAGATCGCCGGCGGCGCCCCGATGGTGGTGGGCACCCATGCGCTGTTCCAGGAGGAGGTGAAGTTCAAGAACCTGGCCCTGGTGATCATCGACGAACAACACCGCTTCGGCGTGCAGCAGCGCCTGGCCCTGCGCCAGAAAGGCGTGGGCGGTCGCATGAACCCGCACCAGTTGATCATGACCGCCACGCCGATCCCGCGCACGCTGGCCATGAGTGCCTACGCCGACCTCGACACCTCGATCCTCGACGAACTGCCGCCCGGCCGCACCCCGGTCAACACCGTGCTGGTCACCGATACCCGGCGTGTCGAAGTGATCGAACGGGTACGCGGCGCTTGTGCCGAAGGGCGCCAGGCTTACTGGGTGTGCACGCTGATCGAAGAGTCTGAAGAACTGACCTGCCAGGCCGCCGAGACCACCTATGAAGACCTCACCAGCGCCCTCGGCGAACTCAAGGTCGGGCTGATCCACGGGCGCATGAAGCCCGCCGAAAAAGCCGCCGTGATGGCCGACTTCAAGGCCGGCAACCTGCAACTGCTGGTGGCCACCACGGTGATCGAAGTCGGTGTGGACGTGCCCAACGCCAGCCTGATGATCATCGAAAACCCCGAGCGCCTGGGCCTGGCGCAACTGCACCAACTGCGCGGCCGCGTCGGCCGGGGCAGCGCGGCCAGCCACTGCGTGCTGCTGTATCACCCGCCGCTGTCGCAGATCGGTCGCCAGCGTCTGGGCATCATGCGCGAGACCAACGACGGGTTCGTCATTGCCGAAAAAGACCTCGAACTGCGCGGTCCCGGCGAAATGCTCGGCACCCGCCAGACCGGCCTGCTGCAATTCAAAGTCGCCGACCTCATGCGCGACGCCGACCTGCTGCCCGCCGTGCGCGATGCGGCACAGGCCCTGATGGAGCGCTGGCCGGATCACGTCAGCCCGCTGTTGGATCGCTGGCTACGCCATGGGCAGCAATACGGCCAAGTGTGACGCCTGACTCACTTAAGCGACCTACAAATGTATCAAGCTGGTTATACTCCGATGACTGTAAGAAATTGGATCAGGCCATGTCAGAAGTTGCCCTCGCCACAGCCCCGCTGACCGCCCCACCGGTCATCCGGGCTCTGCTCGCAAAGCTCGCCATCCCCTACACGGAAGTTGCTGAACACCCTGGCCTGAATCCTGCGCAAAAGGTGCAGGCTGTGCTGCTGGAAGATGCGGTGGGTGCACTGATGGTGCTGTTCCCCCAAAACCAGTTGCTCGACCTCAACCGCCTCGCAGAACTCACCGGTCGCCGCCTCATCGCGGTGTCGCCGGATCGCGTCAAGCGTATGCTGGACAAGCATGAGCTGAGCCTGCTGCCAGGCCTGCCGGCACTCACCAGCTCGCCGTGCCTGTACGAAGGCAGCCTGCTCGACGAGCCGAGCCTGCTGGTGCATTCGGGCGAGCCAGGGCTGCTGCTGGAGATCGCCAGCGATGCGTTCAAGACCATGCTCACCAAAGCCAGCGCTGCAAACTTCGGCGAGCCGCTGAGTAATATCCGACCGAACCTCGACCGCCCCAATGATGACCGAGAGGAAATCACCCAGGCGATGCAGGCGTTCACCGCTCGCCGTATCCAGCAGCGCCTGGAAGCGACTATCGAGATTCCACCACTGGCTGACACCGCGCAGAAGATCATCAAGCTGCGCGTCGACCCTAACGCCACCATCGACGACATCACCGGCGTGGTCGAGACCGACCCGGCCTTGGCGGCCCAAGTAGTCAGTTGGGCCGCGTCGCCGTACTACGCGTCGCCCGGCAAGATCCGTTCAGTAGAAGACGCCATCGTGCGCGTACTGGGTTTCGATCTGGTGATCAACCTGGCACTGGGCTTGGCCCTCGGCAAGACCTTGAGCCTGCCCAAAGACCACCCTCACCAGGCCACGCCGTACTGGCACCAGTCGATCTACACCGCCGCCGTGATCGAAGGCCTGACCCGTGCCATGCCCCGCGCACAGCGCCCGGAAGCAGGCCTGACCTACCTGGCCGGCCTGCTGCATAACTTCGGTTACCTGCTGTTGGCCCACGTGTTCCCGCCGCACTTCTCGCTGATCTGCCGCCACCTGGAGGTCAACCCGCACCTGTGCCACAGCTACGTGGAGCAACATTTGCTGGGCATCAGTCGCGAGCAGATCGGTGCCTGGTTAATGCGCTACTGGGACATGCCGGACGAACTGTCCACCGCCCTGCGCTTTCAGCACGACCCAACCTACGACGGCCAATATGCCGAATACCCGAATCTGGTTTGCCTGGCCGTGCGCCTATTGCGCAGCCGAGGGATTGGTTCTGGGCCGGATGAGGCGATCCCGGATGCGTTGCTGGAGCGCCTGGGGTTGAGCCGTGACAAGGCTGAAGAAGTGGTGGGCAAGGTGCTGGATGCAGAAGTGCTGTTGCGTGAGTTGGCGTCCCAGTTCACTCAAAACTGAATCTGTCGCCTCTCAGATAGCTATCGGGGGCGGTGCGACTTGCCCCCGATGAATCCAACTTGGTTTCCCTGAACGCCTACTTCTTTTTCTTCGGCTTCAAATACTTGGTCAACCCCTGGAACCAGATCACCAGCGCCGGGTTGCCCTTGATCTGGATCGACTTGTCCTGAATCCCCGTCATGAACGCCAGTTGCTTGTTCTTTGCCTGCAGCGTGGCGAAGCCGTACGCGGCATCTTTAAACGCAATGGCGAACGCCGGCGCAGGATGAACCCCTGAGCGGCTGGTAATACGTTGGTCTTTGACGATGAAGTGACGGGCAACCTTGCCGTCGAGGGTCTGCAACTGGAACGCCAGGTCTTTATCACCCAACTGTTGCTGGAAGGCGGGATTGGTTCGGCTGGCTTTGCCCATCATCAGGCCCAGCACCCAGAGGAGAAGACGAAATTTCATAAATGCACAGCCTCGGAATAATAAGGACTGGCGCAGTTTAGCGATTCGCCGGGAGAACGCCACTTCGTCATAGCAGAGTGGACAACTCAACACGCCTCTTAAGTGCTGACTAATGAGTCACTTTAAACGCTACACACCTGACGTGCTCACTAACGGAATAATAAGTATTCGAAATCAATATAAAAGACTGTGAATCCTAACAGTATTTAAAAGACCTGCTGAAAGCCAAGATTATCACCCCTACATCTGTCTATATTGAAACAGGACCCGCGCCATGAAGCCCGAACAAAATGCACGCGTCAAAGAGATAGAATTTCATATAAAGCTCGGCGAAATAGATCACACAATTGTCATTTCCCCAAGCATAACCTTGAAAAATGGAAAACTATTAATTAATGGCTCCAGATTGGTATTGGGTGGCGGCCCAGCAGGTGGACTGCATACTTTTGAAGCAAGAATTACCGATGGCTTGAGCCCAGGAAACTACAGTTTGGATAATGGATCAAACAATCTCGTAGATCTAGTTTACATAGCACCAAAGACTAACATATTGAACTCGTTCCACTCAGAGAGCGGCTCATTTTATCTGAACACAACTGCTACTATTGAACGCATTGACGCTACGTTCAACTGTGTGGCGAAAAACGTAAATCCCCTGATCACGGAAGAAGCGTACCTAAGTCTAGGTAAAATAGCGTTCCATCAGCCGCTTGAAGTTACAACAACCGGCGAGCTGACGGGAACTATTGAACCTGGCAACTCCAGTTTTACGCCAAAGACTTTTTCCATGAAGTTCGTCGAGGTACCCGACCACCCTGGCTTCCTTACGCTTGATGCAGCGGTAGGTAACCAGCTCCTGTTAGTTTATATCCCTAAAGCAAAACTTGGCGACGGCACCACGCAAACGCTACCCATCAATAAGGACGAAAGTGGGAAGTCCGCGCTATCAACCCTACTTTATGGTGATGTATATCATGCAGAGTCAGGTGAAATCACATTCAACTACAACGAGCGCACCCAAACGCTCACCGGTGATATTATTTTCCAAGCCACGGGAACTAACGCAATCCCAACAAAGATAACGTTTTCCAGTAAGGCTTTCAAAGTCACTGGCTTAGACGTTTAAACAGAATGCAACATCAATAAGTCAGCCTGAATACCGGCCGCCACCACTGTTAAGTGAGGCGGCCGTTTTCAATGCTCAGCGTAACCTAAGGCTGTGACTTAAACGTTAGGGCAAGGCACCGGCGCCCAGTCGGCCAGGTTTGGATCGCGGCAAGTGCCTTCGATCTGCGCTTTACCGGCGCTGGCGACCTTCTTGCTCTCATCTTGCTTGGTCTGGGCAGTCTGGAAGGTTTTTTCGGTGCTCACTGCTTCTGTTGGGACGGTTGGAAGAGGCGGCTTCTTCGGCGGTTTAGTACCTGTACCTTTCTTCTTGCCCGGTGTCACAACGGGTTTTGAATCGGCCTGGGCCACGGTGACCACGTCGGCACGCTGTACGCCAACCTGCTGCAGGTCTTTCTCATAAGCCTGGGTGTAGTTGTTCAGGTCTTCGCTGGCCTTGCCGTTGACTGCAACGATCAGGTCATTGGATTCCTTCAAGCCCGAGACGATTTCCGCCAGGCGCTTGCGGCCTTCGGTGTCGTTGACGGTCTTGGCCTTACGGTCAGCCACCAGCTTGGTGAACGCGCTCTGATAGCACTGTTGCGACGCTTTGGCATACGCGGTGCTGCGGTCGATGTCGGAGGCGCTTTTGTTTACGTCAGCCGCATACGAAGCAATGCGCTGGTTGTCGTCGGCGATCTGCTTCTGACGCTCGGTGTAGTAACCCGCCGCGCCGCCGGCGAGGGCGCCGCCCGCTGCGCCAATGGCAGCATTACGGCCGCGCTTTTCGGAGTCGCCGGTCAGGGCGCCCAGCAGTGCACCGCCGGCCGCGCCGATGGCCGCGCCGGTGACAACCGACTTGGTCATGTTCGAATCGGTGGCGCGCAAGTGCTGCACCGGCTCGTAGCAGTTGGGGTAGTACTCGACCTTGGTGCTGGACGCCACCTTGGAGGCCGGCGATGTGGCGCAGCCTGTCAGCACGGTGCTGAAGCCAGCGGCAATCAGCAACAGGTGACGCTTGGAAACCGCCTTACGGGAAAAAAGCATAGGTTGTGTTCTCTTCTAAGTTTGACTTGCCCAGCGCGGCAACTGCCGCCTGAGTCCCTTCCAAGCTCGCTATACAGCCAACGATCAAGACCGCTGACCGCTCGCTGCGAGCAATTCCTTCAAGATCGTCGCCGGGTCAGCCCGCTGTTGTTTGCGGTAGTTGCCGACATGGCGGACGAACAGTGTCGCGCGCGTCACCAGGCTCTTGCCGAGCACTGGCTTGCGATCCAACTCTTCCTTGATCCTTTGAAACTGCGCCTGGATCACCGCATCGGTGTAGCGCGTGCCCGTCGCCAAGTTATCGATGTAAATCGCGACCGCGCCGTCGAGGGCACTGCGGCCGTTGGCAATGGCCATATCAAACAGCTTCGCGCTGGCCTCATCCTTGTTGTCCATAGACTGTTGGCGGCTCTTCTGCAGGTTGGCCAGGCGGATGTTGTAGTTGCTGATGGTCTCAGCCACCAATGCAGCCGACTGAATCAGGTTGCCCGCCGCTTCTTCGCGTTGCTGGGCGATCAGCGAGACGTTGCGCTTGAGCTCTTCGTTGACCAGCCCCAATTCGGCTTGCAACTTGGGGTCGACGCTGGCGGCGATGATGCTGTCCAGGCGTTTGGTCGGGTCTTGGGCGTCATCGATGGCGTCGGTCAGCGCGGCCAGGCGCCCTTCCTTTTGCCACTGCGCAAACAACTCCTTGTAACGTGAACGCGGGGCCGACAACGCACCAATCGCCACGCGGAAACCGGTGGTTTCATTGCTTTGCTCGGTGCCGTCGGCGGCGAAAAGCGGGTATTCGCGGCGCATGCCGGTGAACAGCGTGCCCTCGCCTTCCAGATAGTTGCCGCCCTTGACCACAAAGCCGCCGTAAGTGCCCTGGCGTCGACCGGCATGGACCAATTGGAAAGACTCCTGGACCATTTCCGCCGCGTTGCCGATCACGTCGAACATGCCAATTGGGTTGGGTAATTTGGTGCCAATGGGCATCAGGCGCGCCGCCTGGCCAGTACCGCCAGCAACTTGGTTGAACACGGCGTAATCACCCAGAGGGCCATCGCTTTCGCTGCCTTCAGTGCGACGAGGAAACAGGCGCCCTTCCAGATCCTGACGGCTCACCGCCTGGCCACCGCGTGCGGCAAACTCCCACTCCACTTCAGTGGGCAAGCGCACAAAGCCAAGGCCGCCGTCTTCCGCCGACGAACCGCGCCCGCTCACCGGTAGCAAGTCGCGGTGGTACTTCATCAGCCAGGCGCTGTACACCGCAGAGAAACGCTCGGCCTCAAACCGCGACAGTTTCACCTTGGGCAAACGCCCGGCCATACCGGTCGGCGCATCGCAGGCCGGCGCCGGCTCGCCACTGGCCAGGGACTGCGCCTGGGCCATCACTTGGGCGTATTGGCGAGCGGTCACTTCATACTTGCCGATGAAGTACAGCATCGGCTTGAGTGGGGTCTTGGCGTCTGTCTTCGGCATCAACGGCGCGATGACTTTGTTCCAGTCTTTCGGCAAATCCTTGAGGGTGAACTGGCCGTTGATAAAGTCGCGGCGATAGCCGGAAATAAACGACTGCTGGTAACCGGCCTCGCCTTCGGCGAAGGGGTAGCCGAGGCTGATTTCGCGGTCATCCAGCGTGCCTTGGGCCAGCACGTAGGCGTAGCGGAACACCATGTTGCCCTCGCATGGCAGCGGCAGGCTCACGTCATCCGGCAACGGTTTGGGGTTGTCCAGTTTATCGCTTGCTTCATCGGCCCAGGCCATCGAGGCCAGGCTCAGCGCCACGACGGCGCCCAGTAACTTATACATCTCTGATTCCTTCAGAAGCCTGGATACGCGCCACTCGCCAGCCACCACACGCCGCCGCCACGGCGCTGACGCCGAGGACTGCAACCAGGGCCAGGCCGTAATGACGCGCCAGCAGATGACTGGCGTACTCGCCCGGCACCTGCGCAAATAATTTGTTCAACGCTGCTTCGGCCAAGCCATACAGCCCGGCGCTGAGCAAGGCCGCAAACCCTGCGCTATACAGCGCCTGCACCACTACAAACAACAACAACCCGCCGGTGGAAAACCCCAACAGGCGCAGCACTGACAATTCCCGTCGCTTGCGCGCCACGGCAGCCAAGGCCCCAGCGAAGATCGCCGCAAACGCCCCCGCCAACGCCAGCCCGGCGATAACCCAGAATACGATCGACAGGTTGCGGCTCAACGACTGCACCTGGGCGATGGTGTTCGCCTGGGTCGATACCAACACGTTCTGCCCAGCGAAATACACCCGCAAGGTTTCTACATCAGTGAGATTGCGCGCGTACAGGCGAAACGCCGGGTACACCCGCTGCTCACCCACCGCCACCTCTTCGCCCGTCCATCCCAACGCCGTGACGGCGCGACCATCGCGGTAATCTTCCGCCGCTTCCAGCAGGGCCAGATCGGCGAACAAAGCGTCCCGCGCGAAGGCTTCCAGCGGCAGTACCGCAACCACCTGTACCTTTGTGCGCTGCTCCTCGACACGTCCTGCTACCTGGCGGGCAAAGCGGGTTTCCAATAGATCCCCAGGCCGCGCTGCAAGCTTCTCGGCAGCGGTGTGGCTCAGCACGATCTGGTTCAGGCCATGCGGCAGCACCAGCGCACCCAACAACGGATCACCTGGCGCTGTCGGCAGCATCTCCAACGTCAGCGCGCCCACCTGCGCCGTCGCCGCAATCTGCCGCGTACGCGGTATGGCAAACGCCACATCGGGGCGCTGGGCAAGCTGCTCAATCAATGCGCTGCTGAATCGACCACCGCCCAACGGAATAATTTCACGGGTGGCGGGGTCGGTCTGTAAACGTTCGGTCAAACTGCTAACCAGTCCAAATTTCAGGCCGAATAACACCAGCAACGGCGCGATCACCGCCACCAATGCCAGCACCGAACAGGCCGACAGCCACGCGTCGTTGCGGTAATCCTGCCAGGCCAGGGAAGCGATCAAGGGCATGCGCATCAGCACGCCTCCCCAAGGGTGGCGGTGACGCCACCGTCAGCATCGCGGCGGCAACTGATACGCCTAATCTGCAAGCCACTGGCACGGGCCAGAGGTTCGTCATGGGTGGCGATCACACAGGCGGCGCGGTGCTCATGGGCCTGGGCCAACAGGGCGTGCATCACGCGCTCGGCATTCAGCGGGTCAAGGGACGCGGTCGGCTCATCCGCCAGCACCAGTTGCGGTGCATGGGCCAGGGCTCGGGCGCAGCTCACGCGCTGGCGCTGGCCCACCGACAGCGCCGAGGGTTTCTTCGCCAACTGGTCACTGATTTCCAACTGCTCGGCCAGGCGCGCCACACTGCCATCGTCTTTCAAGCCCAGCAGTTGCCGGGACAGGGCGATGTTGCCGCGCACATCGAGAAAGCCAAGCAGGCCACCGGTTTGCAGCACGTAGCCCAAGTGCTGGCTGCGCAACTGCGCCAGCCGCGATTGCTGATCCGCACGCCACAGACTGCCAATGTCGATCGCATTAAATTCGAAGTGCCCCACCTGATCCGGCGCCAGGACCAACGCCAGCAAATCCAGCAAGGTGCTCTTGCCGCAACCGCTGGGCCCAACAATCGCCACTTGCTCACCCGCGCGCAGCGCCAGCGCCGGGATCACCAGGCTATAGCGCTGGCTACCGACGCCCCGGCTCTTGTGCACCGCGCTCAGGGTCAGCATTACGGCAGCGTCGACAACGGCACGCGGTACAACGCATCGCCCGGCTCGGCATCGCCGAAACGGACCCAGTTGGCCACGTCGTTATGGAAGGTTTCGTAGAGGCGGATTTTCGAATCCAGCTCGTCGATAAAGTCTTCCTGCTCGGCCACGCTCAACGACAACCACAAGTCCTGGGTCATGTTCAGCGACTTGCTGCGGTACGGCAGGCCTTCCAGGTATTCGCCGAGAATGCCGCCATCGGCCAAGTTGCCGCCCTTGCGCAGGGCTTGCGGGTCGCGGCTCATGTAGGCAGAGGCGCTGGCAATTTCCTGGAAGAAATCCTTGGGTGACGTCTGGGTCTTGCGCGCCGCGTCGACGATCAGTTTCAGCGACTGCTGCAAATCGTTGAGCTGCAACTTGGTCAGCATCACGCACACCTGGAACGCCGGCAGCGCCGGGTTGGTCAGGTCGCGATCGGCAGTCCAGGCGCTAACCAGCTGCGGCGCCTGGCTCGCGGTTTTGCGGCCGAGGAAGTCCATGTGCATGGCGTAACCAACGGCGGCAGATTTATCCGCCAAGGTCGGTGCCGAACTGAGCAGCGGGACCGGTTGCGGCGTGTTGCTGCGCACTTGATGCACCAGGTTGGCGAATACGCTGCCGATCTCATCGACGCGCTCACCCAACTTACGCACATCACCACCGGGCACCGGTGTGTACAAGTCGCCGATCTGCGGGTTGGCGTCGGCGGTGAGGATGCGGTACTGGCTCTCGGCGCCAGCGTGGGTTTTCTTGCCGGCGTCGGTGCGCAGGTGCAGAGCGTAAATCTTGATCTGCTTGCCCAGCGCGGCCTGGCGCACTTCGGCTTCGTTCATCTGGGTGGCGGCGAATGGGTCGTTCTTGCGCAGCGCGCCAGCATCGGTGACCAGCAGAATGATGCGCCCGCCATAACCAGACCAGTCCATGCCGTCCACAGCCTGCATCACCCCGGCAAACGCGTCTTCGTTGAACGAATGGCTGGAAACGCTGGACGCTTTGACTTGCCGCGCCATGTCGAGGAAGCGTTGTGGATCACGCCCCTGGTCGAGGCTGATCAGGGTTTTGGCCACGTATTCCAGGCCAGGGGTTTTCTTGATGCTGCTGCGAAAACCGACCATGCCGAAGCTGACGCTATCGAGTTCGCCGCGTTCGGCGATGCGGGTTTGCAGCTCATGAACCACGTCACGGATCTGGTCGATATACGGCTGCATCGACACGGTGGTATCCACTACCAGCACCACCGCAGTGCGGAAGGCATCGGAATTGGCGTTGATCACCGGCGTGGCAGGCTTGGCCACGGCGCTGCTGCCGGGGTCGATGGAAGCGACATTGAGCAACTGCACCGGCTGACCGTTTTCGTCGAAGCTCTCTTTGGAGTCAAAGATCGGCAACAGGTAAAACTGGTTCTGCGGCACGGCGCTGGCCGTCGGTTCCAGGGCAAGGATTTGCCCGTTGTCTTCGCTGTTTTTCTGCGCTTTGGCCAGCGCGCTCTTGGCGGCGGCCGGGTCGGCGAGCAGCTTTTCCACTTCCCCCGATTGCCGCAGGAACATCACCGGCGCACGGCCCGAGCGCTCGGTGAACTTGAGCACCAGGCTTTGTTTCCAGTCGCTGACTTGCGAGGCCGGCAACCAACCGTCGCTGCGCCCATCGGTGGCGGTGCCGACGCGTACCCACGGTTGCCCCTCAATGTCTTTGCGTTGGTACACGTAAAGCACCGAGAACGCCGGCAGCGCCTTGCCAGCCGCGCTGCCTGCCTCATCCGAAAGCTTCGCGCCCGGCTTGCTGAGGACGCGCTGGAACAGGGTTTTCTTGCCCGCCATCAACAGCGGACGTTGACCGCCATCCGCCTCAACCACTGCCGCTGCAGGTGTTGCTGGGGGTGTTGCTGCGGGGACTACGGCGGCCGGTGGTTTGGCCGGTTCATCATCGCCACTCAGCCACCAATAGGAAGCGCCGCCAATCGCCAGGGCAACCGCCACAGCCACCGCTGCCAGCGCCAACACAGGCCCGCGACGCTGCTCGCTGTGCTGCGTCGGCGGCACCACCGGTTGGCGCACTGGCTCGGGTTTGGCTGTCGGGATTTCGATGGACTCCGGCGTGATACCCGCTAGGTCAAAACTCACCGGGATCGGCAGTGGTCGCACCAGCGTGGCTTCCGGCGAATCCGCCGGCAGTTGGTCCAGCGCCAGCAGCAATGCCGCTGCATCCGGGAACCGCTCGGCCGGATCCTTGGCCAACAACTTACGCAACACGCCCTGATAACGACCGTGGTGCACCGGCAATTCTGGCAACGGTTCGGTCAGGTGCGCCAGCGCGGTGGAGAGCGCGTCGGTGCCGCTATACGGCAGCTTGCCGACGAGAATTTCATAGAGCACCACGCCCAACGCATACAGGTCGGCGCGCCCGTCGATCTCCTGGCCCCGCGCCTGTTCCGGGCTCATGTAGCTCGGCGTACCGACGGCGAAACCGGCCTGGGTGAACTGGGTGCGGTCGTCCAGGGACTTGGCGATGCCAAAGTCCGAGAGCACCGCCGTACCGTCAGCGCGGAACAGGATGTTCGCCGGCTTGACGTCCCGGTGTACCAATCCTTGAGCGTGGGCATACCCCAGCGCCGAAGCGATCTGGCGGATCAATGTCACGCCCTGCTCCGGGGTCATACCCGCGGCGATACGCTCCTTGAGCGTACCGTTGGGCAGGAACTCCATGGCCATGTAATACAGCTCACCGACATTGCCGATGTCATGGATGGTCACCGTATGCGGGTGCGACAGGCGCGCCAGGGTCTTGCCCTCGCGCAGGAAGCGCTCGCAGAAGCTCGGGTCGGCTGCCAATGCCGCCGCCATCACCTTCAATGCCACCTTGCGCTCCAGCGAGCGCTGGGTCGCCAGGTACACGCTGGCCATGGCGCCTTCGCCGATCTCGCCTTCGATGTCGTAGCCAGGAATCACAATGTTCATGCCGATACCTTCACAACGATGGCGGTGATGTTGTCCGGCGCGCCGCGATTGAGCCCCAGGTGCACCAGGCTGCGCACGATTTCATCCGGCGCGTCGTGGCTGAGCACTTCGCGAATTTCATGGTCTTCGACGGTCTTGTTCAGGCCATCGCTGCACAGCAGGTAGCTGTCGCCGGGGGCGATCAACAGGTCGACCACCGCCACTTCAAGCTGGGCTTCCACGCCAATGGCGCGAGTGACGATATTGGCGCGCGGATGCACGCGGGCGTCGGCTTCGCTGAGCAGGCCGCTGTCTTGCAGATCTTGCACGTAGCTGTGGTCGCGGGAAATACCTTCGAGCACGCCATCGCGCAGGCGGTACAGGCGACTGTCACCAGCCCACAGGCATACACCGCGCAAGCCACGCGTGGCGAGTACGACCACGGTGCTGCCCATCATGGTCACGCCACGATTGGCGGTTTCTTCGCGCACGGCGGCGTTGATGCGGATCAGGTCATTGCGCAGGGCCGCCGAGTATTCGTCCAGGGAGCGGCCCAACGGCACACTGCGCAGGCTGTCGACGATCAGGCTGCTGACATAATCCCCTGCCGCATGCCCGCCCATGCCATCGGCCACCACCCACAGGCGGTTTTCCGGCAGGTCCAGGCACGCGTCTTCGTTAACTTGGCGCACCATGCCCACATGGCTTTTGCTCGCGGATTTGTACGTCGCCCCCATCTACACCACACCTTCTTGTCCGAGCAAAAACTGCGCAAAATCACCGGCGGCAGGTAAGCCCTGACACCGTAATAAACCAGGGGAAATACGTTCCGACCCTCGGCCCCACCACAGGCTTGCGCCTTCGCAGGCCTGTTCGGCGAGCGCGGTCATGCGCCCATGGGGCACGGTGGCGGACACCCTTTGCAGGCCCGCGAAACGGCTATCGACCGCGCGCGGCTCACTGGCTGGAAAGCCGAGGGTATCGAGGCCATCGTTGAAGCTTTCAAAGGTCGCGCCGGTGTCCAACGTGCTGAGCAACAGCTCTTCGGCATGCTCGAACCACGTGTCCGGCCCGCCTACCAATGAGGCGGGATTGGTGTCGTGATCAAGCAAGGCCACCACCGCCAACGGAAAATAGCGCCCGACCCGATCGATACTCGGCATCACCACACCCGCCGCCGCATCCGGCCCGCACACGCCCGGCGCCAGTACAAAACGCCAAAGCGGACTGACTAGGTAAACGTTGAGCCAATCACCGCCCAGGCTGTTCTGGCTGGCCAGCAAACCCGCGGCCAGCCAACTGTCCCACGGACCGACAAAACTCTGGGGCAATGCGCGGCTGACAAAATCCCCGCGACTGGCCAACTTGCCGTAGAAACCCAGTGTCGTCATAGCCGCTCCGGCAGGCTGAAGCCACTGAGCACGCGGTTCTTGAACGGGTTGAAAGCACTGTTGGCGCGCAACTCGTAGGCGATGCTCGCGCCGTCGACCCGCAGCCGCAGGTTGAAGCGGTCCGGCGAGTTGCCAGCGGTGAGGTCCGATTGCTCCAACAGGCGGAACCACGCCCATGGGCCGTCAAGTGTCACGCCCGAACGGCCGCTGGCCGATGGCGGCATGATGGAAATGCGCACCACGCCAATGCTGCCGGGGTTCGGCCATTGCATCGCCACCGGACGGCTTGGACCGTGGTCGTAGCTCAGTTGCTGGCCGTCGAGATCGAGCAAGAACTGGGTGATGGTCGGGTCCATCGACACCGGTTTGAGTTCGAAACGGACGATGGGCTGCGTGCCCCCGGAGCGGAAAAACGCATCGCGGATTGTCGCGGCGCGCTGGAAGGTTTGCAGCACACCCGGCGCGATCCCCAGCTTCTGCGCCGCGCCCGGCTGCCAGCGCCAAGTCTGCGCGGACGTGTCCACATACGGCTGCAGGTATTTACGGAAGTAGTTATCCATCACCCCGCCCACACCAAAGAACTGCCCGAAGTCATCCAGCGTGGCGTCCCGCGCACTGCCCGGCGACATCGGATAACGCCCCGCCAGGGACTGGCGATACACGTTGACCACTTCGCTGACCCATGCCGCGTTCAGTTGGTTACGCACCCCGCCCATCATGCTGTTGGTGGTGGAGTTGACCACCGACTTGACCATGCCCTGCACCAGCGGCGGCTGGCGTTCGGCGTTCAGACTGACCCGCGTGGCAGCAGCCGCCGCCTGGTTCTTCGCCTCACCGAGCAACGCGTCGCCACTGGCACCGACCATGGCGCTGACCTGCACATACAGCGCGTTCATGTCCGACAACAAACCATCAATAGCGGCTGGCTCGCCTTCATTTTTACTGACGATGCTGTTGAGTTCGGCAAAGTGCGCGGTGACCGGATCATCCGCTGCCGCCGGCGCATTGGCCGTCGGTTGCTCCTGGCCGAGCAGGCTGCCGAGGCGCTCCTTGAGCTTGTCGACGCCGCCTTCCACCGGCACGCCTTTGGCGGCCAATTGGCGCTCTTCAGTTTGCAGATCGGTTTCCTTGGCCACCGCAACCAGCAGCTTTTTCAGCGGTGAAGTCGGCCCGGAAATTACCCGCAGGACATCGGCCGCCTGGGCCACGCTGGTGATCGGCACAAAGTCGATGTCGGCGAGCAAGGCATCCCACTGGCGCTGGTAGTCCTGGAAGTACAGGCGACGCACATCGGCGGCGAGGCTGACCACGTTCTGCTGATCGGCCTGCTCGCGGCCCAACACCCACTGCTCTTCAGCCAAGGTGCCGGTCTGGTTCAGGCTGCTCAGCAGGAATGCCTGGCGATAGCCCTTGGCGGTGAAAAAACCACTCAACGGCTCGCCCAACGGCTTGCCGCTTTTACGGCTGAACACCAGCGCGGCATCGCGGCCGGCGGCTTCGTTGATACGGAAGTCCGGGATGCCTTCAGGCAGTTTCTGGCGTTTGACCCGGTCGTAGACCCGCTGGGCCACTGGCAGCTGTTGCAACTGGCGACGCAGGTCATCAATCAAGCGCGGATCGAGGCGTGCGCTCGGAGGGTGACGATCAAACAGCGCCTGCAAGTGCCCGGTCAGCGCCTGGCGCTGATCGGCCGGCAGGTCGCGCGGCAGGTTGCGGTCCCAATCGAGGGCGATCCAGGCCTTGATGAAGTCCGGGTCGTAATGCTCGCTGTCGGCGAGCATCAGGTAGGCCTTGAGGCCTTCGTAGAGGAAATCGGAATTGCCACCGCCGTGCAGCTGCTCCTCGATGCGCGTCACCAAGCGTGGCGCGAAGACCGCGATCAACAACTTGCGGTACACGCTGGCGGATTCGGCTTCGAGCATGTCGCCCTGATACAAGCCAAGACCTTCGGACCAGCTCGGCGAGTCGCCCGCGAGGTTCTTCACCGCGTTGAGCAACGGCAGCACGGCGAGGACTTCACGCTGCGCCGGGCTTAGGTTCTGCACCGTCTGGCCCAACGGCGCGACCTTTTGGTCGACCTGAGCGATATACGCCTGGTTGGCGCGATAACTCACCCACCACAGGCCGCTGACCACCACCACCAACGCCACGGTGGCCGCCAGCACGCCGCGCGCAATCCACTTGCGCCGCCGCTCGACCTTCGGGTTCACCCCCACCAAGCCACGCTCGGCAAACGCCACCGCGGTGAAGAGTTTTTCGATGAAGTAACTGCGCCCGGTGCCGCTCTGCCGTGCCAGGTGCTGGCGGTCCAGGTTCATGCTCTGGGCCATGGCGCCGATCAGGCGGTCAATCGGGCTGCCTTCTTGGGTACCGCTGGTGAAATACACACCGCGCAGCAACACGCGCTCTTCAAAGGCGTTGGGTTTGAACACGCCTTCGAGGAAGCTTTGCAGGCAATCCTTCAACGCGCCGAACTGCTGCGGGAAGCCGTAGATCAGGTCGCGCCGCGCCGGGTCGCGCTCCTGTTGCAGACGCTCAACCAAACGCTCATTGAGGCGCTGCTCCAGACCCGCGAATTCGCTTTGCAGATGGGCCAGAGGGCTGTCGCTGTTTTTACCGTCGTCCAGGGCAAAGGTCATGCCCCACACCTGGGCGCGCTCTTCCTTGCTCAGGTTGTCGAAGTACTCCATGAAACCCGGCACCAGGTCGAGCTTGGTCAGCATCAGGTAGATCGGGAAACGCACGCCCAATTGGGTGTACAGCTCCTGGATGCGCAGGCGAATCGCGGCAGCATGGGCAGCGCGCTCGGCATCAGTGCCGAGCAGCAAATCCGAGAGGCTGATGGCGATAAATGCGCCGTCGATAGGGCGGCGTGAACGCTGCTTTTTCAGCAGGTCAAGGAAGCCCAGCCACGCGGCTTTATCCACCGTGGAGTTGCTGTCCTGAGTGGTGTAGCGGCCAGCGGTGTCGAGCAATACTGCTTGATCGGTGAACCACCAATCGCAGTTGCGCGTACCGCCGACGCCACGCACCGCACCGGCGCCCAACTGCGCAGCCAACGGGAAGTGCAAACCGGAATTGACCAGCGCGGTGGTCTTGCCCGAACCCGGCGGGCCGATGATCACGTACCACGGCAGCTCATAGAGATTGCGGCGCTCGTCACCGCCGAGCTTGGCTTTTTTCAGCAGCGCCAGGGCTTCGTCCATGCGCTGGCGCAGGGTGGTGAGCTCTTCGGCAGTGGCCACGCTGTTGGGGTCGGCCGGGGTTTCGGCAGCCAGGCTGCGCATCACTTCGGCCGCTTGGCGCCGCGCCTGGATGATGCGGAACACGCGGTAGGCGATCCACACCGCGAACACCAGGATGATCAGCGCCCAACGGCGCCCTTCCGGCACCAGCACGTCGAGCAACGGCCCGAGAAACCAGATGATCAGGCTCAAGGCGATCAGGCCCAGCAGCGGGATCACCCAGCGAATCATAAAACTGAAAAACGCCTTCACTCGACGCCCTCCGCCAATACGGTGATTTCAACCCGACGATTGCGGGCGCGGCCTTCGGCTGTGCTGTTGGTGGCCAACGGCTCGGTGTCGCTTCTGCCCTCGGCACTGAAGCGATCCGCTTGGCCAGTCTTGGCCGCGAGGATTTCCAGCACCGACTTGGCCCGTGCTTCGGACAGCGCCCAGTTGGACGGGAAGCGCAGCGTGGCAATCGGACGATTGTCGCTGTGGCCGGTCACGCGCACCTGGCCCTTCACTTTGCGAATGGCATCGGCGATGCGCAGCATCAGCGGCTGGTAGTCATCGACAATGCTGGAGCTGGCCGATGCGAACAGTTCATCGCCACGAATGGTGACCACGGAACGGTCGACTTTATCTTCAACGGCAACGCGACCGGCCTTGATGTCTTCAGCCAGGAACCCCGCCAAACGCGGCCGCTCGATGACTTTAGGCTGCGCCACCGGACGGTCGATGGCCTGCACCGGGATCTCGCCCAGGGCATGGATATTCTTGAACACCGGCTCCGCCTGCGACGCCAGGAGCATGCGCAAGGTGAACAGCAACGCCAACAACAGCGCCACGCCAATGGCTACGGCGATCCACGGCGGCATGAATTGCGCCAGGCGATCACGGGCCACGGTCACACCACGCCAGTGCGGCGACAGCTCGCGCTCATGCTCGCCACGAGCACTGCGAATCGCCGCAGCGGTGCGCTCGCGCAGGGCTTCCAACTGGCTGCGACCGTCGTTCATCACGCGGTAGCGGCCTTCGAAACCCAGGCACATGCACAGGTACAACAGCTCCAGCAGGTACAGACGTTCCCGTGGGCTTTGCAGGCAGTGGTCGAGCAACTGGAAGACTTTTTCGCCGCCCCAGGCTTCGTTGTGCACAGTGATCAGCAGGCTTTGCTTACCCCAATCGCTGGTGCTGCCCCATGGCGTGCTCAATACGGCTTCATCCAGGGCGGTACACAGCGCATAACGGGCCAGCAGCACTTCGTTGCGCGCCACGCCGGCGGCTTCGGCGCGCTCTTCGAACTGACGCAGGTAGGCCAGCAACTGCGCACGCAGGCTGGCTGGCGCGGGGTGGGCGATGGTGTTGCGCAGGCGCGTCAGCAAAGCCAGCAGCGGGCCGGCGGCGCTTTCCAGCGGGTTGAGGCCCTGGCTTTTGCCGGTGAGCATCGGTGCTGCCGGCATCGACAGCGGAGCCGGCTCTGCGCGCACAGGTTCAGGCGCGCGGCCACCTGGGCGGGGCATGAACTGGGTGCGGTCGTCATCATTGGGATGCATCGCGGATTATCCTCGGATCGCCCAGAAGGCCAAGTTCAAGCCCGGGAACTGCCCGGCGATATGGAAGGCAAAGCCGCCGGAGTTGCTTAGTTGCTGCCAATGCTCACTGCCCCGGTCCAGCTCGTAATAAGTGCTGCCCGCGTGGTACGGCAGTTGGCGCGGCGCCACCGGCAACGGCACCAGGCCAATGCCCGGCAGTTGCAGGTTGACCATGTCGCGGATGTGCTCCACCGCACCGACCTTGCTCTGCTGGCCGAAGCGGCCGCGCAGGGTTTCGCCAGGCACATCGGCACGCACCACCAGGATGAAACTGGCGTTGTCGAGCAGGGTTTTGTCGGCGAGCATCGCCACGTGGATGCCGTAGGCTTTCTCGACAATCGGGATCGGTGTGGCTTTGCTATCGATCAACATCGACAGCGCTTCACGCAGAGCCGCCATCACCGGGGCGTAGCTCAGGGCCAAGTCATCGTGCTGGTACTGCGGGTATTCCTGGGGACGACGACCCGAGGTGGAAAAGGTCGAGAACTCACCGGCCAGGCTCACCAGTTCGCTGAAGAAGCGCTCCGGATGCAGTGGGCTCAACTGGCTGAAATGCTGGATAAGCGGTTGGGCGCGGTTGACCAATTGCAGCAGCATGAAGTCAGCAATCTCCGACGCACCACCGGCGCCCGAGGCGACCACGCGGCCGGCCAGGGCTTCGCCGCGCTGGTGCAACAGGCCCAGCAGTTCGCTGCGAAACGCGGTCAGCGGCTTGCTCGCGGCCACGTCCAGTACCGGAGGGATGTAGGTATCGTCGAGCACCAGGGCACGGTCTGCACGTTTTTCCTTGATACGCACCAGGCCGATGGCGGCGTAATCGCTGATGCCATCCTGGGCAGTGAGCAGGCGCAGGGCACGGGACCCCACGGCCACGGGCGCACGGTTTTCGAACGGGGCGTTGTCGTCGCGCACTTCGCGCACCTGGCTCACGTAACGTGCGGCTTCCAGCGCTTCACCTTCGTCAACCGTGTCCCGCGCACCCGCGCGTTTGAGCGGCAAGGCCAGGTAGACCAGGCCATCGCGCAGGTTGTCGTCGATGTTCAGCGGGCTTGGTGCCAGGTCGTCCTGGGGGATATTGAACGGCGTGCCGTCGGGCAAAAGGCCACGCGCCGAGACGATGGCCAGCTTGCCCTGGGCCAGCAGGCCCTGGTCGATCAGCAACTCGGAAAAGCCCCAGGCACCAGCGGCCAACGGGCGGCTGCGGGCGTCGATCAGGTTTTCCAGGTAACGGTCATGCTGCTGAAAGTGCTGCGTTCCGATGAACATGCCTTCCGACCAGACCACGCGATTGTTCCAGGACATGGGGGCTCCGATTGCTTGTTATTGGGCAGGGCTGGATGGGGAAACCACGACGTCGGCGCGCACGGCACGCACATCGAGGCTGATCTGGTATTCGGTGTACTGGCGCGCCGGCACGTTGATCACCGTGCGCCATTGCGCGCGGTCCAACTCGCGGTAACCCACCAGCAAGCCGATCTGGCGCGTGGACGGGTCGAGATCGCGCTGGATACTCAGTTGCTGGCCGGGCTGGACCATCACTTCGTCTTGGTCCAGCAGGTCCAGGCCGAGGGTAGATTGGGCGCGGTCCGCCAGGGCGAAGTAGTCGGAGCGGCCGAAGGTGGCGGCGTTTTTCAGCTCGAAAATGCGCACCCGAACCGGCGCGGCCTGGCCGTTGGGGCCGGGGTTAAGCCCGGAAATCGCATGGAAGTGCAACTCGACCGCAGCGGTATCCGCTTGCTCCTCGGCCGCCGCTTCGGGTTTGACGGCGTCATTGGCACACGCCGTCAGCAGCAGCGCGGTGGCGACTGCGAGTAAAAACCTGGGAATCATCCTGCGTCCTCAATGACGTACTTAGCTATCCGTTGATCCATTGTTGCGGCGCGGCGATTAGCGACGCTGTCGTGCGCTGTGTTCTTCGTAGGCTCGGCTGAATTCGCGGCCGAACAGGTCCTGGAAGTCTTCCTGGGCCTCGCGGGAAATATTGCTGTAGAGCTCGGTGAACTGCTGCCAGTACTGGGCCTGGCGCGAGCCGTTGAAAATGCTCGACAGCCCGCCGGGCTTGCCCATGCGTTCCTCCAGCTGAGCCGGTTCGAAGCGCGTGAGCAGGTGTTTGATTGCGGCTTCCACCCCGGCCATCACGGCCAACTGATGGGCACGCAAGTCGTCGAAACTGTCCCGCACGGCAAGGTCCGGCGCCATAAACGCTTGGTTTCCATGACGAAGCAAAAGCAGTAACGCTTCCTCAGCATTCGGGGCAAATTTCAACGGATTGTTTTCAGCAGGCTGGATCATCGTCTGCTGCATGCGGAATTCGCCCTTGAGGCTGGCGCGTGCGCGCAACACATCGATCAAGCCTTCGACCATCAGCCGGTAGCTGCGGCCGATGCTTTCCATCTGGGCTTCTGCTTGGGCTTTGTCCAGACGCAACTGGTCGAGGCCAGCGCCGCGCAGGAAGGCTTGCAAGAGGTCGGGTTGTTGGCTGTCGGCCACGGGGAGCATAGGCTCGACCACGGGTGGCGGCGGGATGATCGGCGCGCTTGGAGGTGGGGGTGGCGGCGCGCTGACCAACGGCGCTGGCGCGTCGCCGAACAAGTCCCAGTCTTCAGGAATCACCGAGCCCGACACTGGGGGCGCTTCGACCACCGGTACAGCCACAGGTGTCGGCGGACGGAAGTCGTGTTGTTCGCAGGGCACGTGGTCCGGCACGGTCGGCGGCGGCACGGCGGTGGGGCTGAGGAAGTCGAACAAGTCCGGCAAGGTGTCCATCGACGAGGCGCCCTGAAACTGCGGCGCAATTACTGGGGTCGCCAGCGGAGCGTTCACCACGGCCCCCATCAGTGCTTCAAAGCTGTTCGGCGATTCACCGGCAAACGGCTGGCTATCGGCGACCTGAACGTTGAAGTCGATACGCGCTTGAATCTCGTAATCGCCGATGCGGATCAGCTCGCCATTTTGCAGCAGCTCGCTATTACCCCGGCGCATGCGAACACCGGCGTTAACCAACTCCACACCGTTTGTGCTGTTATCGGTTAAATAATAACGGCCATCTTTGTATTGAATTACGCAATGTTGTGAAGACACCAGCCGCTCAGGATCAGGCAATACCCAGTCATTATCCGAACTGCGGCCGATCGCCATCGAGCCCTGATTCATGGACTTTTCGGCGCACTGCCCTGGGGTAATCTTGTGATAACTAGTGATAGTCAAACACAGCGACATCTTGCCTCCTTGCTGATACTTCGCGCGCGAGCGATTCACGGGACAGAGAATCCCGCGAGTTCCCCATCAGATCGTGCCTCCGACCGTCTACAACCTGCCGATGCCAGCATGATCGCTGATCTTAACTGGGCTCTATGACAAAAATCCTGTCCCGGTGCGCCGTTCGACCCACCAGTCGCGCAGGTTGTTAAGCACCGCACATCTGTCACAGAGGGCGAATAGCTTACCTTGACAAGCCCTAACTACTACACCAAAAATGCACAACTTCTTGAACACCAATGATGGCACATTAGTAGCACCGTGCTTATATGACCAAGAAAACATGCAAAGTTCCTCGCGCAACTAATGCATGAATTGCCCGCCATATAACGGGCTGATAGGGAGATCAATTTCAGTGGATGTGCCGTTGCTGCTCACCGCCGTTTCCGCGACTTCGCCTTGTGGCGAAGACATGGAATATGACGCGCAATTTCTCCAACTGGAGCGTGATGCCAAGGGCCAGCCTGAGCGCAGCATGGGTGATTCCATCTTGCCCGCCGAGCCGCCGGACTGGCGCAGCATCCAGCAGCAGAGCCTCGACTTGCTGCAGCGCAGCAAAGACCTGCGCATCACCCATTTCCTCCTGCAAAGTTCCCTCGCCCTCCAGGGTGTGGCCGGGCTGGCCGACGTTCTGAAACTGATCGACGCCCTGTTGCGCGAATACTGGTCCGACCTGCACCCGCGCCTGGATGCCGACGACGACAACGACCCGACCGTGCGCATCAACGCCCTGTCTGGCCTGACCAGTGACGCGACCATTCGCCTGCTGCGCGAAAGCATCCTCACGCGCTCGCGCACCTTCGGCCCCGTGAGCCTGCGCGCCGCGCTGAATGCCAGCGGCCTGATGAATTTCCCCGACGAACAGCTCGGCGCCCAGCAACTGAACGCCGCGTTCCTCGACAGCGACCCCGAACACCTGCAAGCCACCCGCGACGCCTTGAGCGCCGCGCGTGCGGCTTGCGAAGCCATCGAGCAGCAGGTCAGCGACCAGGTCGGTTCAGCCCAAGGCGTGGACCTGACCCTCTTGAAACAACCGCTCAAGCAGGCGCTGCAAGTGCTTAATCAAGCGGTTCCAGACACCCAAGGCAGCAGCGAACCCGAGGCCGTCAGTGACGACAATGCCCCCTCGGTCGAGTACGCCGCTGCCCCTGCGGCATCGCGCCCGGCCGGCGATATCGCCAGCCGCGATGATGTACTGCGCAGCCTGGACAAGATCCTTGCGTACTACACCCGTCACGAGCCTTCGAGCCCGCTGCCGGTGCTGTTGAACCGAGCGAAGAATCTGGTGCATGCCGACTTTGCCGCGATCGTGCGCAATCTGATTCCCGATGGCATGTCCCAATTTGAAAACCTGCGTGGGCCGGACGGCGAGTAAGCCGTCCGACTGCGCAGTAACAACACCGTCGCTCAAGCGACCAGGAGCAGCAACGTGGCGAAGCAAAGTTCTCAGAAATTCATCGCGCGCAACCGCGCGCCTCGGGTGCAGATCGAGTACGACGTCGAGCTCTACGGCGCCGAGAAAAAGGTCCAGCTGCCCTTCGTGATGGGTGTGATGGCCGACCTCGCCGGCAAACCTGCCGAGCCTCTGGCGCCAGTGGCTGATCGCAAGTTCCTTGAAGTGGACGTCGACAACTTCGACTCGCGCCTCAAGGCCATGCAGCCGCGCGTAGCGTTCCACGTACCGAACGAATTGACCGGCGAAGGCAACCTGAGCCTGGATATCACGTTCGAAAGCATGGACGACTTCAGCCCGGCCGCCGTGGCGCGCAAAGTCGACTCGCTGAACCAGTTGCTCGAAGCCCGCACCCAGCTGGCCAACCTGCTGACCTACATGGACGGCAAGACCGGCGCTGAAGAAATCATCATGAAGGCAATCAAGGACCCGGCACTGCTTCAGGCACTTGCCAGCGCGCCTAAGCCTGCAGGGGACCAATAATCATGACTGACAATACCGCCCGCGAAGGCAGCCAGATCCTGGGTGCCACCGAAGAAGCCAGCGAGTTCGCCAACCTGCTGCTACAAGAGTTCAAACCCAAGACCGAGCGTGCCCGCGAAGCCGTGGAAACCGCTGTGCGTACATTGGCCGAACAGGCTCTGGCGCAAACAGACCTGGTGTCCAACGACGCGATCAAGTCGATCGAATCGATCATCGCCGCCATCGACGCCAAGCTCACCGCCCAGGTCAATCAGATCATCCACCATCAGGACTTCCAGCAGCTGGAAAGCGCCTGGCGTGGCTTGCACTACCTGGTCAACAACACCGAGAGCGATGAGCAGCTCAAGATCCGCGTGCTCAACATCTCCAAGCCGGACCTGCACAAGACCCTGAAGAAATTCAAGGGCACCGCGTGGGACCAGAGCCCGATCTTCAAGAAAATGTACGAAGAAGAATACGGCCAGTTCGGCGGCGAACCGTATGGCTGCCTGGTCGGCGACTACTACTTCGATCAGTCGCCTCCGGACGTCGAGTTGCTGGGCGAGCTGTCGAAAGTCTGCGCGGCCATGCACTCCCCGTTCATCGCTGCGGCCTCGCCGACCGTGATGGGCATGGGCTCGTGGCAGGAACTGTCGAACCCGCGCGACCTGACCAAGATCTTCACCACCCCGGAATACGCCGGCTGGCGCTCGCTGCGTGAATCGGAAGATTCGCGCTACATCGGCCTGACCATGCCGCGCTTCCTGGCGCGTCTGCCTTATGGCGCCAAGACCGACCCGGTGGAAGCTTTCGCCTTCGAAGAAAATACCGACGGCGCCGACAGCTCCAAGTACACCTGGGCCAACGCCGCATACGCGATGGCGGTGAACATCAACCGTTCGTTCAAGCACTACGGCTGGTGCTCGCGCATCCGTGGCGTGGAGTCCGGTGGTGAAGTGGAAAACCTGCCGGCCCACACGTTCCCTACCGACGACGGTGGTGTGGACATGAAGTGCCCGACCGAAATCGCCATCAGCGACCGCCGTGAAGCGGAGCTGGCGAAGAACGGTTTCATGCCGCTGCTGCACAAGAAAAACACCGACTTCGCCGCGTTCATCGGCGCTCAGTCGTTGCAGAAACCGGCCGAATACGACGACCCGGACGCCACCGCCAACGCCAACCTGGCCGCGCGCCTGCCGTACCTGTTCGCCACCTGCCGTTTCGCGCATTACTTGAAGTGCATCGTGCGCGACAAAATCGGTTCCTTCAAAGAGAAGGACGAGATGCAGCGCTGGTTGCAGGACTGGATCCTCAACTACGTCGACGGTGACCCGGCGCACTCCACCGAAACCACCAAGGCCCAGCACCCATTGGCTGCCGCCGAAGTGATCGTGGAAGACGTCGAAGGCAACCCGGGGTACTACAACTCCAAGTTCTACCTGCGCCCGCACTACCAGCTCGAAGGGCTGACCGTGTCGCTGCGACTGGTATCGAAACTGCCTTCGGCGAAAAGCGCCTAACCCACGGATGAGCTGGCTCTTCTGTGGGAGGGGGCTTGCCCCCGATAGCATCACTGGGGTGTGACTGACACACCGAGGTGCCTGCATCGGGGGCAAGCCCCCTCCCACACAAAGGCACTGCCCATTTGGAGTTACTCAAATTCAGTGGCAAGCGCCACACAGGGAGAAAACATGGCTGTTGATATTTTCATCAAGATCGGCGACATCAAGGGCGAGTCCATGGACAAGGCCCACAAGGACGAAATCGACGTACTGAACTGGAGCTGGGGCATGGCCCAGTCCGGCAACATGCACGTGGGCGGTGGTGGTGGTGCAGGCAAGGTGAATATCCAGGACCTGTCGCTGACCAAGTACGTCGACAAAGCTTCGCCGAACCTGATGATGCACTGCGCCAGCGGCAAGCACATCGACAAGGTCAAGCTGACTGTGCGCAAGGCCGGTGGTGAAAGCCAGGTCGAGTACATGGTGATCAACCTGGAAGAAGTGCTGGTCACGTCCCTGAGCACCGGCGGTTCGGGCTCCGATGATCGCCTGACCGAGAACGTCACCCTGAACTTCGCCCAAGTGATGGTTGACTACCAGCCGCAGAAAGCCGACGGCACCAAAGACGGCGGTGCAATCAAGTTTGGCTGGAACATCCGTTCCAACACCAAGCGCTGATAGCCCTGGTGGCCGTGGTCTCATGCCACGGCCACTAGCCCTGCCCCTCAGAACAATCGTCCCTCTCACAACCCGTCCGTGGAGCTGCTTTGGTGGTAACTGAAATCGCTTCCCGCGACCGTCTGCAAGCGTCCTTGCTGGACCGGCTGACTGACGACGACCCAACCAACCCCAAGGAAAGCGCCGACAAACGCGTGCTGTCCCTGACCCAATTGAAAGCCTCGGTGCTGCGCGACCTGGCGTGGCTGCTCAATACCACGTCGTTGCTCGATGCCGACGCCACGCTGCACACCCCGGCCGGTACCTCGGTGGTCAATTACGGCCTACCTGCATTGGCGGGCAACAGCGTTTCCAGTGTCGACATCAAGGCTCTGGAAGCCCTGATCTACCAGGCGATTGCCACCTTTGAACCGCGCATCCTTCGCCATACCCTGCGGGTGAAGGCCCGCGTCGGCCATGGCGAGATGAATCACAACGCCCTGAGTTTCGAGATCGAAGGCGACCTGTGGGCGCAGCCAGTGCCGTTGCGCCTGTTGCTGCAAACCGACCTCGACCTTGAATCCGGCCACGTGCGCGTGGTCAATGCCGACCAGCGGAGACGCCCATGAATCCGCGTCTGCTGGAGCTGTACAACCAGGAACTGCATCACGTGCGCGAGAGCGCCGCCGAGTTCGCCAAGGAATACCCGAAGATCGCCAGTCGGCTGACGTTGTCTGGCATGGACTGCGCCGACCCGTATGTCGAACGTTTGCTTGAGGGCTTCGCTTACCTCACCGCCCGCGTACAGCTCAAACTCGACGCCGAGTACCCGACCTTCACCCACAACCTGCTGGAAATCGCTTACCCGCACTACCTGGCGCCGACCCCGTCGATGACCGTGGTGCAATTGCAGACCGACCCCGACGAAGGCTCCCTGGCCAGCGGTTTCCCGCTGCCGCGCGACACCGTGTTGCGTGCCGCCCTGGGCCGCGAAACCCAGACCTGCTGCGAGTACCGCACCGCACACCCGGTGACGTTGTGGCCGTTGCAGGTCAGCAATGCCGAGTACTTCGGCAACCCCGCCGCCGTACTCGGTCGCCTGGCCGCCAGTGAGCCGAAAGCCAAGGCCGGCCTGCGCCTGACCCTACGCACCGGCGCCGAATTGCCGTTCAACAGCCTCGACCTGGACAACCTGCCGCTGTACCTCAGCGGCGCCGACGAGCAGCCGTTCCGCCTTTACGAACAACTGCTGGGCAACGCCTGCGCGGTGTTTGCGCGCAAGCCCGGTGGCGATTGGGTTGAGCGGTTGCCCCAGGACGCACTGCGCTCCCGGGGTTTCGACGATGCCGACGCGGCTATGCCGGTCGTTGCGCGCGCATTCCAGGGCTATCGGTTGTTGCAGGAATACTTCGCCCTGCCCCACCGTTTCCTGTTCGTCGAATTCGCCGAACTGAGCCGCGCGGTCAAACGTTGCGACGGCCAGGAGCTGGAGCTGATCGTGCTGTTCGACCGTCACGAACCGAGCCTGGAAGGCAGCGTCGGCGCGGCGCAATTCCTGCCGTTCTGCACCCCGGCGATCAACCTGTTCCCGAAGCGCGTGGACCGCATCCACTTGTCCGACCGGGTCAACGAGCACCACGTGATCGCCGACCGCACACGGCCAATGGATTTCGAGATTCACTCGCTGAGCGGCATCACCGGCCACGGTACTGGGCCAGAGCAGCCATTTTTGCCGTTCTATGCAGTACGCGATCCATCCCGTTATGGCCGCGACCAGGCGTACTACACGGTGCGTCGCGAGCCGCGCGTGCTATCCAGCGACCAACGCCGCAATGGCCCACGCTCTACCTACGTGGGCAGCGAAACCTTCGTCAGCCTGGTGGACAGCCGCCAGGCGCCCTACGGCCACGACCTGCGCCAACTGGGCGTGACAGCGCTGTGCACAAATCGCGATCTGCCGTTGTTCATGAGCGTGGGCAATGGCAAGACCGACTTCACCCTCTCCGACAGCGCGCCAGTTTTATCCGTGCGTTGCGTCGCCGGCCCAAGTCGCCCGCGCGCCAGCCATGCCCATGACGCCAAGGCCTGGCGCCTGATCAGCCAGTTGTCGCTCAACTATTTGTCCCTGAGCGAACAAGGCCAGGGCGCGGGTGCCTTGCGCGAATTACTGCGCCTGTATGGCGACAGCAATGACGCCGCCCTGCAATTGCAGATCGAAGGTCTGCGCGACGTCAGCAGCAAGGCCGTCACCCGGCGCCTGCCGATGCCCGGACCGATCGTATTTGGCCGCGGTCTTGAGATCACATTGGAGTTCGATGAAAACGCGTTTCGCGGTACCGGCGTGTTCCTGCTCGGTGCGGTGCTGGAACGCTTCCTGGCACGCTACGTGTCGATCAACAGTTTTACCGAGACGGTGATCCGTACCACCGAACGCGGCGAGATCATGCGATGGAAAGCCAAGCCCGGGCGTCGTCCGACCCTGTGAGTACTTTGGATGCGATGCATCAGGAGCCCTGGGAATACGATTTCTTCCAGGCGTTGCGGCGTATCGAGTGCGAATCGCCGGACCTGCCGCGCCTGGGCCATTCCCTGCGCCTGGCAGACGACCCGCTACGCTTGGGGCAACAGGCCGATTGCACCTTCGCCCCGGCCACCCTGGCGTCGGTCGACCCCGGCGGCGATGGCAAACCCGCACGCCTGGAGCAGTTCTTCTTTGGCCTCGGCGGCCCGAACGGCCCGTTGCCGCTGCACATCACCGAGTACGTACGCGAGCGCCAGCGCAACAATGCTGACAGTACCAGCAAGCAGTTCCTGGACGTCTTCCACCACCGCCTGCTAAGCCTGTTTTATCGGGCTTGGGCCGAGGCGCGGCCGACGGTCAGCCATGACCGACCGGATGATGACTACTGGTCTGCACGCCTCGCCGCCTTAAGTGGTCGAGGCATGCCGAGTCTGCTCAACCAAGGGCTGATTCCCGACACGGCGAAGCTGCATTACAGCGGTCACTTATCAGCGCAAACCCGTTACCCAGACGGTTTGAAGGCAATCCTCGGCGAGTATTTCGGCCTGCCGGTGGAGATTGAAGAATACGTCGGCCAATGGCTGGAACTGCCAGAGCGCAGCCGTGTGAGTGTCAGCGCCAACCGGCTGGGTGTGGACTTTTGCCTGGGCAGCCATGTGTGGGACCGCCAGCACAAATTCCGTATCCGCCTGGGCCCGCTCAAGCTGGACGACTACATGGGCATGCTGCCCGGCAGTCAGCCGTTCAACGAGCTGGTGGCGTGGGTGGCCGAGTACCTGGGCCATGAATTGGACTGGGACTTGAACCTGGTTTTGCAACAACCCGAAGTACCGGCGCTGCAACTCAATGGCCAGTTCCGCCTGGGCTTTAACACCTGGCTCGGCAATCCCGAGCATGACGCCAACGACCTAATCCTGGCCCGGCATTACGCCGATCAAGCCACCACCTCAAGGAATCCAGAGCATGGGTGAAATCAGTCGCGCCGCACTGTTCGGCAAACTCAACAGCGTGGCCTACAAGGCCATCGAAGCCGCCACCGTGTTCTGCAAGTTGCGGGGCAATCCGTATGTGGAACTGGCCCACTGGTTTCACCAGTTGCTGCAACTGCAGGACTCGGACCTGCACCGCATCATCCGCCAGTTCAACGTCGAGCCGGCGCGCCTGGCCCGTGACCTCACCGAAGCCCTAGACCGCCTGCCGCGTGGCTCGACGTCGATCACCGACCTGTCGTCCCATGTGGAAGAAGCCGTGGAGCGCGGCTGGGTATACGGCAGCCTCATGTTCGGCGAAAGCCAGGTGCGCACCGGTTATCTGGTGCTAGGCATCCTCAAGACGCCAAGCTTGCGCCACGCGCTGCTGGGGTTGTCTTCGGAATTCGAAAAGATCAAGGCCGAGGCACTGAGCGAGCGTTTTGATGAATACGTTGGCGACTCGCCGGAAAACGCCTTGAGCGCCAGCGACGGCTTTAACGCCGGTGTTCCAGGCGAGGCCAGCGGCGCCATGGCACCGAGTGCGATGGGCAAACAGGAAGCCCTCAAGCGTTTCACCGTCGACCTGACCGAACAAGCTCGCAGCGGCAAGCTCGACCCTATCGTCGGCCGTGACGAAGAGATCCGCCAACTGGTGGACATCCTCATGCGCCGCCGCCAGAACAACCCGATCCTCACCGGTGAAGCCGGCGTCGGCAAGACGGCCGTGGTCGAAGGTTTCGCCCTTCGCATCGTCGCCGGTGACGTGCCGCCTGCACTGAAAGACGTGGAACTGCGCAGCCTTGATGTCGGCCTGCTGCAAGCCGGCGCCAGCATGAAAGGCGAGTTTGAACAGCGCCTGCGCCAGGTCATCGAAGACGTCCAGGCCTCGCCCAAGCCGATCATCCTGTTTATCGACGAAGCCCATACCCTAGTAGGTGCCGGTGGCGCCGCCGGGACGGGTGATGCGGCCAACCTGCTCAAGCCTGCCCTCGCCCGTGGCACCCTGCGTACCGTGGCGGCCACCACCTGGGCCGAGTACAAGAAGCACATCGAGAAAGACCCAGCGCTGACCCGCCGCTTCCAGGTCGTGCAAGTTGCTGAACCGTCGGAAGACAAAGCTCTGCTGATGATGCGCGGCGTGGCATCGACCATGGAGAAACACCACCAGGTGCAGATCCTCGACGAAGCCCTTGAAGCCTCGGTAAAGCTGTCTCACCGCTATATCCCGGCGCGCCAGTTGCCCGATAAATCCGTAAGCCTGCTGGACACCGCCTGCGCCCGCGTCGCCATCAGCCTGCACGCCGTACCGGCCGAAGTGGACGACAGCCGCCGCCGCATCGAAGCCCTGGAAACCGAGCTGCAAATCATCGCCCGCGAGCATGCCATCGGCATCGACATTGGTGCGCGCCAGAGCAACAGCGAAACCCTGTTAAGCGCCGAGCGTGAGCGCCTGGCGACCCTGGAAAGCCGCTGGGCCGAAGAGAAAACCCTGGTGGATGAATTGCTCGCCACCCGTGCCACCCTGCGTGAAAAGGCCGGGGTTGTGGACAGCGATGCGGGTAACAACGAGAGCGATGAGTTGCGTGCGAAACTGGTCGATCTGCAACAGCGACTGACCGCGCTGCAAGGCGAAACTCCGCTGATCCTACCGACCGTGGATTACCAGGCCGTGGCCTCGGTGGTCGCTGATTGGACCGGTATCCCGGTGGGCCGCATGGCTCGCAATGAACTGGAGACGGTGCTTAACCTCGACCAGCATCTGAAGAAACGCATCATCGGCCAGGACCACGCCCTGCAGATGATCGCCAAGCGCATCCAGACCTCCCGAGCCGGCCTCGATAACCCGAGCAAGCCGATTGGCGTGTTCATGCTCGCCGGCACCTCCGGCGTGGGCAAGACCGAAACCGCCCTGGCCTTGGCCGAGGCCATGTACGGCGGTGAGCAGAACGTGATCACCATCAACATGAGCGAGTTCCAGGAAGCTCACACGGTGTCGACCCTCAAGGGCGCGCCACCGGGCTATATCGGCTACGGCGAAGGCGGCGTGCTGACCGAAGCAGTGCGGCGTAAACCCTACAGCGTGGTGCTGCTGGACGAGGTGGAGAAAGCCCACCCGGACGTGCATGAAATTTTCTTCCAGGTGTTCGACAAAGGCGTGATGGAAGACGGCGAAGGCCGGGTGATCGACTTCAAGAACACCCTGATCCTGCTGACCACCAACGCCGGTACCGAGCTGATTTCCCGCGTCTGCAAAGACCCGGCGAACATCCCCGAGCCAGAAGAAATCGCCAAGGCCCTGCGTCAGCCATTGCTGGAGATCTTCCCGCCTGCCTTGCTTGGCCGCCTGGTGACGATCCCCTACTACCCGCTGAGCGACGAGATGCTCAAGGCGATCACCCGCCTGCAACTCAACCGCATCAAGAAGCGCGTGGAGAATACGCACAAGGTCGCCTTCGACTACGACGACGCGGTGGTCGACCTGATCGTCTCGCGCTGCACCGAAACCGAAAGCGGCGGGCGCATGATCGACACCATCCTCACCAACAGCCTGCTGCCGGACATGAGCCGTGAGTTCCTCACGCGCATGCTTGAGGGCAAGGCGCTGGCGGGTGTGCGCATCAGCAGCCGGGATAATGAATTGCACTACGACTTCAGCGACGCCGAATAACGACTGTTGGAATGCAATGCAAATGTGGGAGGGGGCTTGCCCCCGATGGCGGTGAATCAGTCGCCTGATACCTCAACTGACACACTGCTATCGGGGGCAAGCCCCCTCCCACATTTGAACTCAGTTTCTTCGGTTATTTAGTCATTTTCGAGACGCCCGATGCTATTCAACCAAGCCTCACGCCTGGCCAAGATCACCAGCCCCCTCGGGCCGGATGTGCTGCTGCTCAATGAAATGGGCGGCGGCGAAGAGCTGGGCCGCCTGTTCAACTATGAGCTGCAACTGACGTCCCTGGACGCCAACATCGACCTCAACCAGTTGCTGGGCAAGCCGATGAGCGTCGGCGTGCAACTGGCGGACGGTGGCGAGCGGCACTTCCACGGAATCGTCGCGCGTTGCAGCCAGAACATCGATCAGGGTCAGTTCGCCAGTTATCAGGTGACGCTGCGCCCGTGGTTCTGGCTGCTCAGCCGCACCTCCGATTGCCGGATCTTCCAGAACCTGAGCATCCCGCAGATCATCAAGCAGGTGTTCCGCGACCTGGGTTTTTCCGACTTCGAAGACGCCCTGAGCCGGCCGTACCGCGAGTGGGAGTACTGCGTGCAGTACCGCGAGACCAGCTTCGATTTCGTCAGCCGCTTGATGGAGCAGGAAGGTATCTACTACTTCTTCCGCCATGAACAGGACCGTCACGTGCTGGTGCTGGCCGACGCCTATGGCGCCCACACCACGGTGCCAGGCTACGCGTCTATCCCGTATTACCCCAAGGACGAGCAGCAGCGCGAACGCGACCACATGCACAACTGGCACCTGGCGCAGGAAGTGCAACCGGGCTCCCTGGAGCTCAACGACTACGACTTCCAGCGCCCCAGCGCCAGCATCGACGTGCGCTCGGCCATGCCGCGCCCGCACACTGCCGGCGACTACCCGCTGTACGACTACCCCGGCACCTACGTGCAAAGCGCCGACGGCGAACACTACGCGCGCACCCGCATCGAAGCCCTGCAAACCCTGCATGAGCAAATCGAGTTCGCCGGCAACGCGCGCGGGCTAGGTTCTGGCCACCTGTTCAGCCTCACCGGCTTCAGCCGCCAGGACCAGAACCGCGAATACCTGATCGTCGGCTGCCGCTATTACATCGTCCAGGAAAGCCTGGAAAGCGGCGGCGGCTCGGGCTCGGCGCAGTTCGAAAGCAGCCTGACCTGCATCGACGCCCAACAAAGCTTCCGCCCGCTGGCCAACACCCACCGCCCCATCGTCAAAGGCCCGCAGACCGCCTTGGTTGTAGGCCCCAAAGGCGAGGAGATCTGGACCGACCAGTACGGCCGCGTAAAGGTGCACTTCTACTGGGACCGCCACGACCAATCCAACGAAAACAGCTCGTGCTGGATTCGCGTATCGCAGTCCTGGGCTGGCAAGAACTGGGGCTCGATGCAGATTCCACGGATTGGCCAGGAAGTGATTGTCAGCTTCCTCGAAGGCGACCCCGACCGGCCGATCATTACGGGGCGCGTGTATAACGCTGAGCAGACCGTACCCTACGATCTGCCGGAAAACGCGACCCAGAGCGGCATGAAAAGCCGTTCGAGCAAGGGCGGCACACCGGCCAACTTCAATGAAATCCGCATGGAGGACAAGAAGGGATTGGAGCAGTTGTACATCCATGCCGAGCGTAACCAGGACATCGTCGTCGAAGTGGACGAAAGTCACTCAGTAGGGCATGACCGCAATAAGAGCATTGGGCATGACGAGGTAGTGACGATTGGCAACGACCGCGTGCGTGCGGTCAAGCATGACGACATGCTTATGGTGGGGTTCAGCAAAACCGACGCCATCAGCAAGAGCTATCTAATTGAAGTGGGCGAAAACTTGCGCCTGGTTTGTGGCAAAAGCGTGCTGGAGCTCAACGCCAGCGGCCAGATCAATCTCACTGGTGTGCAGATCAATGTGTATTCCGAAGGCAGCTCGGAGATCAACACCGGAGGTAATTTGCATTTGAACATTGGTGGCAAAGGCGGCACCACCCCCATGGGCCAAGGGGTCAAGGGTGAAATCGACGCGGCCGTCAATTCCATGTTTCCTAAGCCGCCTTCCGGCCAATAACGAGATTCCGTTTCATGACCTATCAACTTAATGAACTGCAATTCACGCTGCCCAGCGATGACGTTCAGGATGCTTCCATCAATATCCTGAAGTTCGCCGCTCTGGGTACGTCGTTGATCGTCAGCCGTAGCCTTCTAGGTGATGGTGAGACGCTGCAAAGCAACTTCGAAGAGCAACTGGCGAAGCTGGAGAAGCAGGTACAGGACCTGCGCTACCAACCGGCCAAGGCACTTCGTGTAGGCGCGGCGCAGGATATAGACGCCATCGAAGTGCATAACCAGTTCAGCAAGGGCACCGAGCGTATCCATCAATACCAGTTAGCGCTTGTGATACCCGGCACTCGGCAGATGCTTGCCCTGAGTTATGTCAAAGCCCAACCCCTGGGCGATGCTGAAAGCGCCCATTGGGCAACCATCAAAAACACCTTGCAGCTGAATCCCAAGCCTTGAAGTCCCTAATCCATGTCTGACGCTCTCTGGGCGGCACGTCTCGGCGACGGCCTGCTGCACACCTCGGCGATGGCCGACATCCTGGGAGGCGTGCTGGAAATCGCGGCCAACATCGCTATTACGGCCGTTGCCACTGCTGCGATTGTGGCCGCCACCGGAATTACAGTCGTAACCGGCGGGCTAGGCTGCTTTGTGCTGGGCGCCGTGGTGGGAATTATCGTCGGCATAGGCATGAGCAAGACGGGGGCGGACAAAGGGCTGACAAAAGTCTGTGACTGGATAGGCAGCGCGTTATTCCCGCCGGTGGTGATGGCAACAATCGCCACCGGCTCCCACAACACCTTCACCAACGGCATACCCTCTGCACGTGCCGCAGGCGCCATCGGCCCGGTCAGCTCGCAACCTGCCGAAGGTGGTAGCCCCGAAGAGGCTAGCTACCTTGATATGGCCAAGGGTTTCTTCTCGCAGATGTGGCGACCCACCGTAGCGGTTCCCGCACCAGGCGCAGTACCGAAACCGCTGGATATTGTGATTTGCACCAAGCATCCGCCAATGCCGCCGCAGTTTATTGCCGAAGGCTCCAGCAAGGTCACTATCAACGGTCAACCGGCCGCCCGCAGCGGAGACCGAAGCACCTGCGACGCATCGATTGTCGAGTCGGGGATGATCTCCAGCAACGTGCGTATTGGCGGAAGCCCGGTGGTGGTCCGCGAGATCCGCAGCGGCAAGACACCCGGTGTCGGGCTGGCAGTGACCGCACTATTGATGCTGCGCGGTGGCGGCTCGAAGTTCTTCAGCAAGCTGCCATGCATGGTCGTTGGTGGACTGGTGTCGTGGGGCACCAGCCAAGTGACCAATGCCATTACCTCTGCAGTAGCAGGCTCGCCCAACCCGGTACACAGCTCCACTGGCGCGAAAATTCTTGATGGGGAAGAGGATCTGGACTTCGCCCTACCCGGCCTGCTCCCTATCGAGTGGCAGCGCTACTACAGCAGCCGGGACGAGCGTCGCGACGGTCTGTTCGGTGCCAGCTGGAGCGTGATCTACGAGGTCTGCGTCGAGATTGGCGTACACCCCGAAGGTGGGGAACGGCTGGTCTATACCGATGAGCAAGCGCGACAGATCGACATGGGCGTCATCCCGCTGGGCGGTGCCGTATTCAGCGCAGGAGAAGGCTTGAGCGTACGGCGCAATACCAATGGCCAGCTACTGATTGAAAGCGTTGATGGGCTCTATCGGCTATTCGAACCAACGCCAGGCACCGCCTCACGCCTGCGCCTTAGCCAATTGGGGGATCGCAACGACAACCGAATCTTCCTCGACTATGACATTCAGGGTCGGCTGAGCCACTTACGAGATACGTTCGACCATGTGCGTGTCGAACTTGTTTACAGCCAGCAATGGCCTGCGCGAGTGGAGCAAGTCGAGCGGCTATACCCCGATCACAGCCGGGAAACCCTTGTCAGTTACAGCTACGATTCTCGCGGCGACCTGGCCGAAGTTCGCGATACCGACGCAAACGTGCAACGCCGCTTCTCCTATGACAACGGCCAGCGCATGGTCGAGCATCAACTGCCCACCGGGCTGCGTTGTTACTACCAATGGGGCTGCGTGGACGGCAGCGAATGGCGCGTGGTGCGGCACTGGACCGATGAGGGTGACGAATACCTGTTCGACTATGACCTGCCGGCCGGTGTGACGCGCATTACTGATGGCTTGCAGCGTCTCAGCACACGCCGCTGGAATTCGCAGTACCAGATCACTGAGTACACCGACAACCTGGGAAAGACTTGGCAATTCGAATGGAATGAGGAGCGTCAGTTGCTCAGCGCGACTGACCCACAAGGCGGCAAATGGCAGTTCGGCTACGACGAGTCCGGCAACCTGTGCAGTACTCAGGATCCGTTGGGGCGTATCGAGTCGACGTTGTGGCTGGAGCATTGGTCGCTGCCGTTGGTGGAGACCGATGCGGCAGGCCACGCGTGGCAATATCAGTACGACCAGCGGGGCAATTGCGTCAGCGAAGTCGACCCCTTGGGACATGCCACACGTTATCGCTACGACGCCTTTGGTCAGGTGGTGGAAATCATCGATGCCACGGGGAGGAGCAAAACCCTGCGGTGGAATGAAACCGGACAGTTAATCCAGCATATCGATTGCTCGGGGTATCCCACGGCGTTCGAGTACGACCGCCAGGGCCATTTGCAGGTGGTCGTCGACGCCTTGGGTGAACGGCAGCGCTATCGACACGACGGCCAAGGCCGGCTGTTGCAGACCGAAATGCCGGACGGCCGCACCGAACAGTACCTGCGCGACACCAGCGGTCTGTTGATCGGCTATACCGATGCAGCGGGTCACACCACCCGCTACCAATACGGGCGCCGCGGGCAAGTGCGCCAACGAATAGATGCACACGGCCGGCAGATTGAGTTCCGCTACGACGCCTACGGACACCTCCAAACCCTGACCAATGAAAATGGTGAGAGTTACCGCTTTACCTGGGACCCGTGCGACCGCCTCGTGGAGCAACAAGACCTCGACGGCAGCGCCCGACGTTATGCCTATGACCTTCTGGATAACGTAGCCGCCGTTGAGTACGTGCCCACCGGGCAAACACCTGAGCCTTCAATTGTGCATCGACTCGAACGAGATGCAGTGGGCCGCATGCTGTTGAAACAAACCGATGATGGTCGCACCGAATACGCCTACGACCCGTTGGACCAACTCACCGCTGTCACCTTCATCGGTAATGACGAAACCAGCCAGGCACTGGCCTTCGCCTACGACGCGCGCGGCCAGTTGCTCATCGAACAAAGCGCCGCCGGCAGCCTGAACTACCACTACGATGAGCTCGGCAACCTCATCCAGACGCAGTTGCCCGACGGCCGCTGGCTCAACCGCCTTTACTACGGCAGCGGCCACCTGCACCAGATCAACCTCGACGGCCGCGTCATCTGCGACTTCGAACGCGACCGCCTGCACCGTGAAGTCCTGCGTACCCAAGGCCAGATCACCACACGCAGCGAATATGACCGCAGCGGCCGCCTGCGCTCACGGGTGCGGCGCCCCAACGGCAAACCCGTGCAACTGCCGGCGGGCCAGCAAAAGCATTTCGACTATGACCCGGCCGATAACCTGATCGGCCGCCTGGAGCGTGACCGGGAAAAACACCGAGACCAACGCCAACTGCTGCACTACGACGCCACTGGACGCATTATCGCCAGCCAGGACAACACCCAGGGCCAGCGAGAAACTTTTGCCTACGATGCGGCTGCGAATCTGCTGGACGGTCCGCCAGCCAATGCGGGCCTTGTGGTGCATAACAAGCTGTTGACCTATCAGGACAAGCGTTATCGCTATGACGGTTTCGGTCGAATGATCGAAAAGCGCAGTGCCGCGCGTGGCGTACAGTATTTCGCCTATGACGCTGAGCATCGCCTGATCGAAGTGCGTAGCCAGAAGGATGGGCGCGAAACGGTCGTGAGAATGACCTATGACCCGCTCGGACGACGCATCGCTAAAACCGAACATGACAGCAACGGTTATCCGTTGGGTGAAACCCGCTTTGATTGGGAGGGGTTGCGCCTGTTGCAGGAACATCGGCACAGCCAAACCAGCCTCTATATCTATGAAGAAGATGGCTATGCACCGCTGGCTCGCGTGGATGGTGCGGGCGAGCATCAAAGTGTGCGCTATTACCACAACGACCTGAACGGATTGCCTGAGCAACTGACCGAAGCTGATGGGAAAACGGTGTGGCAGGCGCGGTATCAGGTGTGGGGGAATGCGGCCGAAGAAGTGCGTGAGGCGTACTTTATCGAAGAGCAGAATTTGCGGTTCCAGGGGCAGTATCTGGATCGGGAGATTGGGCTGCACTACAACACGTTTCGGTTTTATGATCCGGATGTGGGGAGGTTTACTACCCGAGATCCAATAGCCTTGGTGGGAGGTCTGAACCTCTACCAATACTCACCGAACCCAATTGGTTGGATCGACCCACTTGGCTGGGAAACCTGCCGACTGTCCAAAAACGATAAAGCGAAGATGGGCCCTAAACCGAAGGCGCACGAAATGACGAACCCGCATCGTCACCATATCGTGCGCGAAAAAGCACCCAAGAATTGGACGGACAGCAATCGTCGCTATGTGGCACATGCCCAAGGCATTCTCAAGAAATTCGGTATTGGCCTGAATGACGACCCGCGCAATTTTGTGTGGGCACCCAACGGTAGTGGAAACCATACAATCGCAGCATCGAGAAAGGTCTCTGAAGCCCTTGCTATAGCCCGCAAAGGCGGTAAGAGCGAGGTAATTAAGACGTTACAATCCATGGGCAAAGAAATGAGAAAGGGAGTGTTTCTAGATGACTAGCCTAGAGAAAACATATGGTGAGGACGCCCCCCTTATTCGAGAACTTTATGCTCATATCGAATCCGGGGATCTTGCCTTTATACGTACCGAGTTAGCCAAACGCCCGCAGCTTATTCAGCCTCCTAGTTTGAATCTAGTCAGTTACCCTGGCCTCCTTCATCACGCTGCCGAATATAACCAACTTGCCATATGCCAATTGCTAGTTGAGCTGGGTATCGATATCAATCAACCCACCGTAGGCTCAGGAAACACGACGCCGCTAGCGGTGGCGGCCGAAAATGGGCACCTAGAAATCGTTCGATGGCTATTGGAGGCTGGTGCAGAGGTCGACGGTTCACCTCTCTCGGTGACATCGCCCCTGATAGCAGCCGTCACGTTCGGACAGGCTACGGCTGTTGATCTATTGCTGGAGCACCATGCAGACGTCAATCAACTGCACGCCAAATTCAACCGAACCGCCTTGGATCTAGCTCGATCTTGGAATTTCCCGAAGATAGCCGAACGCCTTGAAACACAGGGAGCTGTTTCTGCGATTGAAAAAGATGCCAACGAAGAATCAATTCCCGGCGCCCCTATAGTCAGCTTTGTTAGTGAAACAGCCGGCTGGGTGCTCCCTGAAAAAGTCACTCCCCAACTGCAAGGTGCGGGCGTGAAACTCAGAGTCAGTTGCATCGCCGATAAAAACGACTACAAGCTACTGTTCACCCTGGGGCTGTTTACGCAAAAGCCACGAACAGAACTTTTTATCTGCCTGCCTGGGAATTGGCGGATGCCCAGACAAGGCTTTGCTATCGAAAGTCCCTGGATGTTTCCTCAAGGCCTACTTTCTGAGCTTTCAAAACGTACAATGGAAAAGGCTCCTTTATCTGAGGGCCAAATCATATTGCGCTCAGAACCATGCTTAAGCTCGCTGGGCTGGCCAGCCGATATTGACGCGCTGGTTGTCGTGGACAAGATCTGGACTACAAATTCTGAGGTCGACCATCACGATGACTCGGTAAAGCTCTTCGTTTTGGTGCCACTTAAATTGCCGAAGAAAGGACCACCAGAAGGTACCGCCCTGGACACCCTTCTTGAGAAGAAACGTAAGGCCAGCTGGAAAAGCATTGCGCTAACCTCACCATTACAATTTTGATATGAGAAAACGGCATAGGAGAACGGGGCAATTTATTTAGCTTTCTAAATTGATTAGCCCCCTCACCCAATGAGGCGCTCGACTTCGCCTACGACGCTCTCGGCCAACTGCTTGCCGAACAGAGCTCGGCGGGCAACCTGCACCACCACTACGACGAACTCGGCAACCTGATCCAGCCCCAACTGTCCGAAGGCCGCTGGCTCAACCGCCTGTACTACGGCAGCGGCCACCTGCACCAGATCAACCTCGACGGCCGCGTCATCTGCGACTTCGAACGCGACCGCCTGCACCGTGAAGTCCTGCGTACCCAAGGCCAGATCACCACACGCAGCGAATATGACCGCAGCGGCCGCCTGCGCTCACGGGTGCGGCGCCCCAACGGCCAACCCGTGCAACTGCCGGCGGGCCAACAAAAACACTTCGACTATGACCCGGCTGACAACCTGATCGGGCGCCTGGAGCGGGACCGCGACGCTGGACGGGACAATCGTCAGTTGCTGCACTACGACGCCACCGGTCGCATCATTGCCAGCCAGGACAACCTGCAAGGTCAGCGCGAAACCTTCGCCTACGACGCCGCCGCCAACCTGCTGGACGGCCCACAGGCCAATGCGGGCCTGGTGGTGCATAACAAGCTGTTGACCTATCAGGACAAACGCTACCGCTACGATGGTTTCGGTCGAATGATCGAAAAGCGCAGTGCAGCGCGTGGCGTACAGTATTTCGCCTATGACGCCGAGCATCGCCTGATCGAAGTCCGCAGCCAGAAAGACGGTCGCGAAACGGTCGTGAAAATGACCTACGACCCGCTCGGACGACGCATCGCTAAAACCGAACATGACAGCAACGGCTACCCGTTGGGTGAAACCCGCTTTGATTGGGAGGGGTTGCGTCTGTTGCAGGAGCACCGACATAGCCAGACCAGCCTCTATATCTATGAAGAGGACGGTTATGTACCGCTGGCTCGAGTGGACGGCGCGGGCGAGCATCAAAGTGTGCGCTATTACCACAACGACCTGAACGGATTGCCTGAGCAACTGACCGAAGCTGATGGGAAAACGGTGTGGCAGGCGCGGTATCAGGTGTGGGGGAATGCGGCCGAAGAAGTGCGTGAGGCGTACTTTATCGAAGAGCAGAATTTGCGGTTCCAGGGGCAGTATCTGGATCGGGAGATTGGGCTGCACTACAACACGTTTCGGTTTTATGATCCGGATGTGGGGAGGTTTACGACGACGGATCCGATTGGGTTGGCGGGAGGCGGCAATCTTTACCAATACGCTCCTAACCCGACGGGTTGGATAGACCCCTGGGGCTGGGCCTGTTCCTCAGCACAAAGGAGGCAGAATAAAGTCAACGGTAAAGCCGCTGAAAACCTGGTGCATCAGAAGCTATTAAATAATCCCAAAGTGACCGTGCTCGGTACACAGGTTTATGTCAAAACTCCAGGTGCAGGGAGAGGCCGCTACGTAGACATTTTGATAAAAAATAACAAAACAGGGAAAGTTGTCGCAGTTGAGGTCAAGTCAGGTGGTGCTGTACGGTCTAAAGCCCAGCTTGCAAAAGACAAAATCATCGCCGATGGGAAAGGCATATTTGGTAATTCTGGAAAAAGCACAAAAGGCGTAACCGTTAGCGAAGCCAGGGTTCCACTATGGAGGTTGCCGTAATGACTGAGACTGTAAAAGATATATTGAAGTTAATGACCTCATTCTTAGCAGAACCCTTTGCGAAACATGGGTACGCGCTAAAAAAAGGCAGATGTTTTGAAACGAATGGCGAGCGTGGCCGAATTCGTCGCTACACGATAAATCTATCCAAGAGTAAGGGATGGTTTTCTCTCCACTTGACGCTTCAGATAGTGGACCCAGCGCTGATGACGTGTGTGAACAACGTCCTTAATAAAGCACTCCGAGACGAACGGTTTGAATATCCGGAAAACTGGTCCCAGTCTATTATCGAGAAGACTATTAAAATCCGAACTTCCAACTATGTTGTCGCCGAACTGACGGACTGGCGGCCACTAAAAAATCCCGGCGAAACGCTTGAGAACTTCAATGAGCGTTTTTCAGTATGGTTGTATTCATTTGACAGCCTGGATGAAAAACCTGACTGGAAAGAGCAGTTGCTGACCAGTATTGGATTAGCCCAATGTTGGTTTGACGAAGCAGATTCGGAAGACTGGATTCGCACCAACACTGATTATCCTGCTCTTTATTTGCTATATAGCGAAGGTCTAAATCAGAAATTTGAAGACAAATACAAAGCTGTGCTGAGTTCCTCTGAAGACCCAAATGAAGTGGAACTGTTTTACCTGCATCTGTCTTGATAGCCAGAACAACACCCAAGGTCAACGGGAAACCTTCACCTACGATGCCGAGCATCGCTTGATCGAAATCCATAGCGAGAAAGATGGATGCGAAACGCGTCGTGACATTGATCCACTCGGGCAGCGCATCGCTAAAACCGAACATGACAGCAACGGTTATCCGCTGGGTGAAACCCGCTTTGATTGGGAGGGGTTGCGTCTGTTGCAGGAGCACCGACATAGCCAGACCAGCCTCTATATCTATGAAGAGGACGGTTACCTGCGTAAGGGATGCGGAAGATGAGCCTGATTAAAATCGTTGATTTGATAGAGAATTCTGACTGCACGACAACGCCTTCTACTGGGTTGCCGAGCAATCTCGTCCCCGATGACTTGGCCGATTTTTATAAGCATTACAGCAGCGCTGTTTTCTATCCAAAGGCACAGTACAGCTTCACAATTCTGGCGCCAGAGCTTGAACGTTCCGACTTTGTCGTTATGAACGAAGACTTGGACGACCCAGACTCAGCTAACTGGTACGCGCTCGTTAAATGTGAGGATCAAATAATTTCAATTGACCTGAAACCCGGCCCGCAATTTGGCTATTGCTACGACTCGTTCTGGGACAGTTACCCAACGGCCGACGAGAGCACACTGATCGCAAAATCATTTACTGAACTGGTTGAGAAAATCATTAAATCTGGAGGTAAAAGCCTATTTTGGATACCAGGCCACACTTGATAGTAAGCCAGACGATATGACCCGATGGCCGCTGGCTCAATCGCCGGTACGACGGCAGCGGCCACCTGCACCAAATCAACCTCGACGGCCAGGTGATCAGCGACTTCGAACGCGACCGCTTGCACCGCGAGGTCCTCAGAATAAGGGGACGTATTTATTTAAGAATCGTGTCCCGTCCCTTTCTCCGCTTAAACGCTGATGGCCCCCGAGAAACTTGAAAACTCCATTGCACAAGAATTAAAGCAGTTCAAACTGAGCCATTTTCCGGATCACTCGCTTGTGTGATTAACCAGCAAGGCCCCCACAAAAAATGGGCACCCAACCCAGTCGGCGTGCCCATTTTTTATACCACCCAGCCCCCTGTCGAGACGGTACTGCAATTACGCGTTAACAGTGTCTTTCAGCGATTTACCCGGTATGACAGTAACGGCTACGTCCTTGGGGAGACCCGCTTCACATGGGGCGGTTTGCAATTGCTGCTTGAGAACCGTAACCAGCAGACCAGCCTGTACTTATACGAAGGCAGTGGCTACCAACCGTTAGCACGCGTTGACGGTGTAGGTACGTTGTCGAAAGTGCGTTATTACCACAATGACCTCAATGGCCTGCCCGAACTGCTGACCGAGTCCAACGGGCATGCACTATGGCAGGCCAGTTACCGCGTATGGGGTAATACGGTAGAAGAAATCCGGGAACCTTATTACATCGAAGAACAGAACCTGAGGTTTCAGGGGCAGTACTTCGATCGAGAAACGGGACTGAATTACAACACGTTTCGATTTTATGACCCCGACATCGGCCGGTTCACCACGCCTGATCCGATAGGGTTGGCGGGAGGAATCAATCTTTACCAGTATGCTAAAAATCCTGTCGGATATATCGATCCGCTAGGCCTGACGCCAGTTGACGCTCCTGGCTACAACGTATACGGCCTGTATGATCTGGACATAAATGGTAAGCCTGTCGGCGACCCCTATTACGTGGGCATCACCAACGACCTTGATCGAAGAACGGCAGAACATGTTGACTCTGGAAGGCTGACCGGAACGAGAAAAACCGGTTTGATCCCGATTGATGAGGACATCACTTATGAACAAGCCTATATCGAACGCTATCAAACCAAGAACGGGATAATCGGCGAAAGCCCATCGGCCACCAACCGAGGCAATAAATACAACTCCTTCGATCACGACAACACCACGCGTGAACGAGGTCGCCATAAGTACTTTACAGGTGCCTATAACAGCAAAAATTCCGGCCCAGGAAAAAGAGGAGGAGGAAAATGTCGTTGAGTAATTTCAAATTATTCGGCTGGGAAAAAAAGCCAAGAACGGTACTGCGCTCAATCAAGCCTGGGGATGTCTTCTGCTTTGAAGTGAGTAAAGGCCGTTACTGCTTCGGACGGATAATTGCCAAAGTCAGCGTCGGACACACAGCAGAAATTTATGACCTGTTTCTGCCTGAACCCACTGTTTCGGAGCAACAGATAAGCGCCGCAAAGAGAATAATTCCACCCGTTGTGCTGGACAGTTATGGTCTGTTCGATAAAAAAATATCGGGCGAGTGGCGAATCATCGGTTCAGGCCCCGAATTTATCCCTGGCGGCGTAGACAACTTTTATTTCGTTTATGGTGCAGAAGAAAACCGTAAAAAAGTCGACATATTTGGCAACACCAGCCCTGTCTCAAATGCTGCGTCACAGGACTACCCCGCCTACAGCCCAAAACAGGACGATCAAATAAAGTTCATGCTTGGCGCTTAGTTTCAATGGTACCCCCACAAAAAATGGGCACCCGACCCAGTCGGCGTGCCCATTTTTCCTACCACCCCGCCCCCTGTCGAGACGGCACTGCTTACGCGTTGACGGTGTCTTTCAGCGATTTACCCGGTTTGAATGCAACGGTATTGCTCGCCTTGATTTTCACAGGCTCACCGGTTTGCGGGTTTTTGCCGGTGCGGGCGCCACGATGGCGTTGCAGGAAGGTGCCGAAGCCAACCAGGGTGACGCTTTCCTTGCGGTGCAGGGCGCCGGTGATTTCTTCGAGAACGGCGTTGAGGACGCGGTTGGCCTGTTCTTTGACACGGATCCTGCCGGCCATAGCACCATTGGGCTGGTACCGGAAATAGCTGTAAAACCCATTATTCATCGACTCAAGCGTGATGCAATGGGGCGCTTGAGCGCCAAGGTGACAGATGATGGTCACACCCAATACCCCTACGATGTGTTGGACCAACTGACTCGCGTCCACTTCATGGACACGAGCGGTCATTCACAGACACTGGGGTTCTCGTACGACGCTCTCGGGTAAATGCTGGAAGAACGGAGCCAAGCGGGCTCGTTGCAAAATCACTACGACGAACTGGGGAACCGGATCCAAAGCAAACTGCCCGATGGGCGCTGGATCAATCGCCTACATTACGACAGTGGTCATCTGCATCAGATCAACCTCGACGGCCACGTCATCAGTGACTTTGAGCGCGACCGCCTGCACCGTGAAGTACTGCGCACCCAAGGCCAGATCAGCACCCGCAGCGAGTACGACCGCAGCGGCCGCCTGCGCTCACGCCAACGCCGCCACACCAGCCAGCCGGCGTTGGTACCGGCGGCGATACAGAAGCACTTCGAATACGACCCCGCCGACAACCTGATTGGCAAACTCGACCAGCAACCCACCACGCAGCATCGCCAACTGCTGCATTACGACGCCACCGGCCGCATCATCGCCAGCCAGGACAGCCTGCACGGCCAACGCGAAACCTTCGCCTACGACGCCGCCGCCAACCTGCTCGACGGCCCGCAGGCCGCTGCCGGGTTGGTGGCGCATAACAAGCTGCTGACCTATCAGGACAAACGTTATCGCTATGACGCGTTTGGGCGGATGATCGAAAAACGCAGCGGCGCCCGAGGCGTACAACACTTTGCGTACGACGCCGAAAGCCGGCTGATTGAAGTGCGTAATGAAGGCGGCAGCGTAGTGCGCATGGCCTACGACCCACTGGGCCGGCGCATCGGCAAGACCGAACACGGCAGCAATGGTTATCCACTGAGCGAAACCCAGTTCCTGTGGGACGGCTTGCGTCTGTTACAGGAGCAAAAGCACAGCCAGACCAGCCTTTACGTCTATGAAGACGAAGGCTACCAACCCCTGGCCCGCGTCGATGGCATCGGGGAGCTGCAAAAAATTCGCTACTACCACAACGATCTCAACGGCCTGCCGGAGCAACTGACAGAGGCTGATGGGCACACCCTGTGGCAGGCGACTTATCGGGTGTGGGGCAATACCGTGGAGGAGGTGCGGGAGCCTTACTTTATTGAAGAGCAGAACCTAAGGTTTCAGGGGCAGTATCTGGATCGTGAGATCGGATTGCACTACAACACCCGACGCTTCTACGATCCCGACATAGGCCGCTTTACCACTCCCGACCCGATAGGTTTGGCTGGAGGCCTCAATTTCTACACTTATGCACCTAACCCTGTCGGCTATGCTGACCCTCTGGGACTCGCAGTTGACCCGCTGGTAAAACTGAAAGATCGCGGCTACACAGGCGTTACGAAGACCCCCGGCGGAGGGCTCGACTATTCAAACAGCAATGCGCTTTACAATAAAAAACCCGGTGTTAATCCAATTGTCAGAATTGAATACACTGGTGACTATCAAAAAGACGAAGAGCTCGCCAACAAAGCGGCAAAATTGAATCAAAAGCGCGCACCGGCCGGGCATGTCTGGCACCACCTGGATGATTACGACCCGGAGACCAACAAAGGCACTATGCAACTAATTAAAAAAGATGCTCATAACGGCATAACCCATAAAGGTGGTGCCGCCCAATACAAAGCAGCGACAGGCAAGGCTTACACCCACCCAGGTCGCTTTAAGAGTAGAACAAAGGGAGCACCCAAATGCGGCTGAAACTTGAAGACTCCAAACAGGCTCTTTCTGTACAGGAACTGAACGAGTTCCAAGAAATATTCCACGTGCAATTACCGACGGCCTTTAGACAGTTTTATCTAAAGCATAATGGCGGTGATCTATCCGACAGCAATGACGACAATGATTTTTTTTTGGGCGGTTTTACACCTATCAAATATGGTGACGCACCTGTCGAAACGATCTATAGAGATTTAACTGACGATATTCCATCGCTAAAACAAATGATCCCCTTTGCTTATGACAGGGTCGGAAACTCATTTCTCCTGTCAGTAAAGGAGAATGACTTTGGATACATTTATATTTACTTGATGGACGAAGAGGAGCTTGCATTTGTTTGCGAATCATTTGAAGAGTTTATGAGTGAGCTCACAAACGGATAGAAGCGTTGCACTTGTTCGGGTAGATAGGTCCGCGCCCCGTATGCTGGCGCTGTTCAACATAGCCGGATGGTACGTCCCCACAAAAAATGGGCACCCAACCCAGTCGGCGTGCCCATTTTTTATACCACCCCGCCCCCTGTCGAGACGGTACTGCAATTACGCGTTAACGGTGTCTTTAAGCGATTTACCCGGCTTGAATGCAACGGTATTGCTCGCCTTGATTTTCACAGGCTCACCGGTTTGCGGGTTTTTGCCGGTGCGGGCGCCACGATGGCGTTGCAGGAAGGTGCCGAAGCCAACCAGGGTGACGCTGTCCTTGCGGTGCAGGGCGCCGGTGATTTCTTCGAGAACGGCGTTGAGGACGCGGTTGGCCTGTTCTTTGGTGAGATCTGCTTTTTCAGCGATGGCGGCTGCGAGTTCTGGTTTACGCATGTGTGAAGCCTCTTTGACGGTTTTTTGTTGTTATGTCCGTGCTGCTCTCTTCTGGAGCAGCGCCCAAAGCGCCGCAGGCTCTACTCTGCGGCAGACGGGAGTGAGGATGGCATGCCCTCGCACGCTCCGCCAGTCTCGCGGCGACCTTTCTGAGGGTAGGAATGTGCTAATTCCGACAGAACGACCGGCATTTACGCCAGTAAAGGCGGAAGTTCTTTGTTGAGGGCCAGTTTTTCCATCACCGCCGTGCCCGTCAGCGCATAACCCAGCAGGCGACCGCTGGCGTCGCGGCACAGGGCCTTGATGTCGGCGCCCTGGCCTTCGACGCTCCAGACGCCTTCGGTGCCCCTTGGCGGCGGCGAAACCACCAGCGGGCAGACCGGGGTTTTCACGGTGACGGGCATCGGGCCGTAGCTGACGGCGGTGGCATTGCCGGCCAGGGTTTGGGCCAGAGCGCGGGCGCAGGTCATCAGAGGCATGACGTACAGCAGGTTCAGGCCGTCGACCTCGGCGCAGTCGCCCAGGGCGTAGATGTTGGCGTGGGAGGTCTTGAGGTGACGGTCCACCATGATCCCACGGTTGATTTGCAGGCCCGCGGCGGCAGCCAGGTCGATACGTGGGCGCAGGCCGATGGCCGAAACGACCAGATCGCAGGGGATCACTTCACCGTCAGAAAGGTGCGCTTCCAGCCCGTCCGCCGTGCGCTGCAGGCGGTTGAGCACCGGCCCCAGGTGGAAACGCGCCCCCAGGCCTTCCAAGCCAGCTTGTACAGCGGCAGCGGCTGCCGGGTGCAGCAGGGTTGGCATCACTTGCTCGCACGGAGCGACCAGGTCGATTTCATACCCGCCAAGGATCAGGTCATTGGCGAATTCACAGCCGATCAAGCCGGCGCCGAGCAGCAGCACGCGGCGTTTGCCAGCAGCGGCAGCGCGAAAGCGTGCGTAGTCTTCAAGGTCGTTGATCGGGAAAATCAGTTCCGCCGCGTCGCCTTCAACCGGGACGCGTACGGTTTCTGCACCCCAGGCCAGGATGAGGTCACGGTAAACCACCGCTTCCTCGCCGATCCACAGGCGTTTGTGGCCCGGGTCGATGCCGCTGACACGGGTGTGAGTTCGCACTTCGGCCTTGAGTTGCTCGGCCATGGCGCCCGGCTCAGCCATGCTAAGGCCGTCGGCCTCCTTGTTTTTGCCAAAGCCTGTGGAGAGCATGGGCTTGGAGTAGGAGCGCCCGTCATCTGCGGTGATCAGCAGCAAGGGGGTTTCGCTGTCGAGCTTGCGAAACTCCCGGGCCACGTTATAACCGGCCAATCCTGTGCCGATGATCACGACAGGTGCGTTCATTCCATTCTCCTTGTAGTACGTTTCTTAAATTCGGGATTAAGCGATTTCGATCATTTCGAAATCCATTTTGCCCACGCCGCAATCCGGGCACAGCCAGTCTGCAGGGACATCTTCCCAACGAGTGCCGGGCGCAATGCCGTCATCCGGCCAGCCGTCGGCTTCGTTGTAGATAAGGCCACAGACGATACATTGCCACTTCTTCATTACTTGCTTCCTCAGGTTCAGGCGTCTTGGCCGGCGGTCGTTGGATCCAGCGTTGCCGCGCGGCTCAGGGCGTTTTGTACTGATCGGGGCCGGCAGATGCAAGCGCGATCGACGCAAGGTGCCGGTTGAGCCCGGCAAAAGCCCAGGGTGCCATGGTAAGCTCGCCGCCTCTTTTGCTGCCAATACTGACTCACCGTGCCGCACTCAATCGCCCTCCCCGATGCTTGCCAATGGCTGATCCAGAGCCGTTTGAGCCCTCTGCCTACACCATTGACCCTCAATTGGCTGTTCGATGACGGCTCGCTGACACGGCGGCTGACAGGGCTGTCCAACGACGGTTTCAGCGTAACGCCACTGTTCGAAGGCTGGCAGCCGCTGCGAGACGACGAGTGCGCCGCCCTGGACTTGGCCCCGGCCACTGTCGGCTGGGTGCGCGAGGTGTACTTGCGTGGGCACGGTCAGCCGTGGGTGTTTGCCCGCAGCGTGGCGGCGCGCAGTGCCTTGCAGGGCGATGGGCTGCACATGGATGAACTGGGCAGCCGCTCCCTGGGCGAGTTGCTGTTCTGCGATCAAGCCTTCACGCGCCAGGCAATCGAGGTGTGCTATTACCCACGGCAATGGCTGCCGACAGCCGATCAGGCGGATGGGCTATGGGCACGCCGCTCACGTTTTGATCGTGGATCGCTAAGCGTGTTGGTAGCGGAAATCTTCCTGCCGGACTTCTGGCACGTGCTGCATGAACATCCGGAGAACTGCTGATGTACCAACGTCTGCTCAAATCCCTGAACCGCCTGAACCCGAGGGCCTGGGACTTTATTCAGTTGACCCGGATGGACAAGCCCATCGGCATTTACTTGCTGCTGTGGCCGACACTTTGGGCGTTGTGGATTGCGGGCAAGGGTTCTCCCTCTTTCATCAATATTGTGATTTTCGTGTTGGGCGTGGTGCTGACCCGGGCGGGCGGCTGTGTGATCAATGACTGGGCTGACCGCAAGGTCGATGGCCATGTGAAGCGTACCGAGCAGCGCCCACTGGTGAGCGGAAAGATCAGCTCCAAAGAGGCGCTGGTGTTTTTTGCGGTGCTGATGGGTATCAGTTTCCTGCTGGTGCTGCTGACCAACGCCACCACGATCCTGTTATCCCTTGGTGGATTGGCGCTGGCGGCGAGCTACCCGTTCATGAAGCGCTACACCTATTACCCGCAAGTGGTGCTGGGCGCGGCGTTCTCCTGGGGGATGCCGATGGCCTTCACCGCCGAGACCGGCAGCCTGCCCGCTGCTGCGTGGCTGTTGTACATCGCCAACCTGCTGTGGACGGTAGGCTACGACACGTATTACGCGATGACCGACCGTGACGACGACCTGAAGATTGGCGTGAAATCCACCGCGATCCTGTTTGGCGATGCCGACCGCGTGATCATCCTGACCCTGCAAAGCCTGGCACTGGTGTGCCTGTTGCTGGCGGGGACGCGGTTTGAGTTGGGCGGATGGTTCCATCTGGGGCTGCTAGCTGCGGCGGGGTGTTTCGCTTGGGAGTTCTGGTACACCCGCGACCGGGACCGCCTGAAATGCTTCAAGGCGTTTTTGCACAACCACTGGGCCGGGTTGGCAATTTTTGTTGGGATTGTGGCGGATTACGGGTTTCGATGAGGGGCCAGGCCCCTCACCGAGAGTGGCCTGAATCAGGGCTTGGCGACTTTCCAGGCGCCGTCCATTTTGCCGTCGCCGGTCATGTCGCCGGCCTTTTTATCCATGACGAAGGTATAGAGCGGCTTACCGTTGTAGGCCCACTGGCTCTTTTGGTCATCACGGGTGATCACAGTCCATTTGCCCATTGGCTTGTCGGTAGACTCGGCCATCAACGGCGGCCAGTTAGTCGCGCACTTGTCGTTGCACATGGATTTGCCATCGGCATCCTTGGCAAAGGTATAGAGCGTCATTTCCTTGTGATCCACCAGCATCCCGTCTTTGGTCATCGCCGGCTCCGCCGCGAACGCCAGGGTCGGCAGCGTCAACGCGGCCGTTACCAGCAGGGCTTTCCAGGAAACAGTACGGTAAGTCATAGGAACCTTCCTTTTGTGGTTGTCAGGATTCGGACCCAAAGGGTAGTCCAGAGTGCCGTGATTTGCCCAAGCGACTAAATTACTGTCACACGACTGCAATAATTCCGTTATCTAATGCGGCGCAAGACAGTTAAATGACAAGAGGATTTTTGAGCATGGTTGGCAGGAGCATTCTGATTGTTGACGACGAAGCGCCCATCCGCGAGATGATCGCCGTTGCGTTGGAAATGGCCGGCTATGACTGCCTGGAGGCTGAGAACTCCCAGCAGGCCCATGCCATTATCGTCGACCGTAAGCCGGACCTGATCCTGCTGGATTGGATGCTGCCTGGCACTTCCGGCATCGAACTGGCCCGCCGCCTCAAGCGTGATGAACTGACCGGGGATATTCCGATCATCATGCTCACCGCCAAGGGCGAAGAGGACAACAAGATTCAGGGCCTGGAAGTGGGCGCTGATGACTACATCACCAAACCCTTTTCCCCACGGGAGTTGGTAGCGCGCCTGAAGGCGGTATTGCGCCGCGCCGGCCCGACCGATGGCGAAGCGCCGATTGAAGTCGGCGGTCTGATTCTCGACCCGATCAGCCACCGCGTCACCATCGACGGCACACCGGCCGAGATGGGCCCGACCGAATACCGCCTGCTGCAATTTTTCATGACCCACCAGGAACGCGCCTACACCCGTGGCCAGCTGCTGGACCAGGTGTGGGGCGGCAATGTGTATGTGGAGGAGCGCACCGTTGACGTGCATATCCGCCGCCTGCGCAAAGCCTTGGGCGACGCCTACGAGAATCTGGTACAAACCGTGCGCGGCACTGGCTACCGGTTCTCCACCAAAAGCTGAGCCAACCCTTCTACTTCCTTAACAGCTGACAAGGACGCATGTTTAAGTGAACCAGAACTGGCATGGCACCCTGATCCGCCACATGCTTCTTTTGATCACCGGCTGCCTGTTGGTCGGGCTGATCAGCGGCTACTACGGCTGGAGCCTGGCCATCGGCATCGGCCTGTACTTGGGTTGGACCCTCAAGCAACTGCTGCGTCTGCACGAATGGCTGCGCCAGCACAAACCCGACGAAGCACCACCCGACGGCTACGGCCTGTGGGGCGAGGTGTTCGACAGTATTTACCACCTGCAACGCCGCGACCAACGGGTACGCGGTCGCCTGCAAGCGGTGATCGACCGGGTGCAGGAGTCCACCGCCGCGCTCAAGGACGCGGTGATCATGCTCGACAGCGACGGCAACCTGGAATGGTGGAACCGTGCCGCCGAGACCTTGCTGGGCCTCAAAACGCCCCAGGACAGCGGCCAGCCGGTGACCAACTTGGTACGCCACCCGCGCTTCAAGGAATACTTCGAGCAGGACAACTACGAAGAAGCCTTGGAAATCCCCTCGCCGACCAACGACCGTGTGCGCATCCAGCTGTACCTGACGCGCTATGGCAACAACGAGCACCTGATGCTGGTTCGCGACGTAACGCGCATCCACCAACTGGAGCAGATGCGCAAAGACTTCGTCGCCAACGTCTCCCATGAACTGCGCACGCCGTTGACGGTGATCTGCGGCTATCTGGAGACGCTGCTGGATAACGTCGACGAGATCAACCCACGCTGGAGCCGTGCCCTGCAGCAGATGCAGCAACAAGGCTCGCGCATGCAGACCCTGCTCAACGACCTGCTGTTGCTGGCCAAGCTTGAAGCCACCGATTACCCCTCGGACAATCATCCGGTGGCGGTGCAAAGCCTGTTGCAGACCATCAAGAATGACGCGCAGGCCCTTTCCGGCGAGCGCGGGCAGCAGATCAGCCTGGAAGCCGATCCACAGGTGTTGCTCAAGGGCAGCGAAGGCGAATTGCGTAGCGCGTTCTCCAATCTGGTGTTCAACGCCGTGAAGTACACACAGGACAAAGGCGCCATCCGCATCCGCTGGTGGGCCGACGAGCAAGGCGCGCACCTGAGCGTGCAGGACTCCGGCATCGGCATCGACGCCAAGCACTTGCCTCGCCTGACCGAGCGTTTCTACCGTGTCGACTCCAGCCGCAACTCCAACACCGGCGGCACCGGGCTGGGCCTTGCCATCGTCAAACATGTGCTGCTGCGCCACCGAGCGCGCCTGGAAATCAGCAGCGTGCTGGGACATGGCAGCACCTTTACCTGCCATTTTCCGCCGGCGCAGGTGACGCGTTCGCGGGCGATCGCCGCAGATGAATAACCCGAAGACGACACAAAGATAATGTGGGAGGGGCTCCTCGCCCCCGATGGCGGTGCGTCAGTTAAGTTATCTGTAACTGATCCGCTCCTATCGGGGGCAAGCTCCCTCCCACAGTAGACTTGCATCATTTTGGAGGCCGTATTCCGCCCCCGCCCGGCAGCGGGTACTAGGCAAGCGCCCCGCCAGCCGCTACATTGGCCGACTTGCGCCTGCCTCTCGGGCCTGCCTGTCACCCCTTATTGAACACATGGAACCTGCAAAACCCAATCATGGACCCTTCCCCTGGTATCACCCTCTCTACACTCTTCGCCGACTTCGGCATGATTCTTTTTGCTCTGATCCTGGTACTGCTCAACGGTTTTTTCGTTGCGGCGGAATTTGCCATGGTCAAGTTGCGCTCCACCCGAGTCGAGGCCATCGCCCACACCAACGGCTGGCGTGGACAGATCCTGCGTACCGTACACAGCCAGCTCGACGCTTACCTGTCGGCCTGCCAGCTGGGTATCACCCTCGCCTCCCTGGGCCTGGGTTGGGTCGGTGAGCCGGCGTTTGCGCACATCCTTGAACCGATGTTGGCCGCCGTGGGCGTCGAATCGCCGGAAGTGATCAAGGGCGTGTCGTTCTTTGCGGCGTTCTTCGTGATTTCCTACCTGCACATCGTGGTCGGTGAGCTGGCGCCCAAATCCTGGGCCATTCGCAAACCCGAGTTGCTGTCGCTGTGGACGGCGGTGCCGCTGTACTTGTTCTACTGGGCCATGTACCCGGCCATCTACCTGCTCAACGCCAGCGCCAACGCGATCCTGCGCATCGCCGGCCAAGGCGAGCCCGGCCCGCACCATGAGCACCATTACAGCCGCGAAGAACTCAAGCTGATCCTGCACTCCAGCCGTGGCCAGGACCCTAGCGACCAAGGCATGCGCGTATTGGCCTCGGCCGTGGAAATGGGCGAACTGGAAGTGGTCGACTGGGCCAACTCCCGCGAAGACCTAGTGACACTGGAATTCAACGCACCGCTCAAGGAAATCCTCGCACTGTTCCGCCGCCACAAGTTCAGCCGCTACCCGGTGTACGACAGCGTCCGCCAGGAGTTCGTCGGCCTGCTGCACATCAAGGACTTGCTGCTGGAGCTGGCCGAACTCGACCATATCCCCGAGTCGTTCAACCTGGCCGAGCTGACTCGCCCGCTGGAGCGCGTGTCGCGCCACATGCCGCTGTCGCAGTTGCTGGAGCAGTTCCGTAAAGGCGGCTCGCACTTCGCCGTGGTCGAAGAGGCCGACGGCAACATCATCGGCTACCTGACCATGGAAGACGTGCTGGAAGTGCTGGTCGGCGATATCCAGGACGAACACCGCAAGGCCGAACGCGGCATCCTGGCCTACCAGCCGGGCAAGCTGCTGGTACGTGGCGATACCCCGTTGTTCAAGGTGGAACGCCTGCTCGGCATCGACCTGGACCATATCGAAGCCGAAACCCTGGCCGGCCTGGTCTACGAAACCCTGAAACGGGTGCCGGAAGAGGAAGAAGTGCTGGAGGTTGAAGGCCTGCGGATCATCATCAAGAAGATGAAAGGACCGAAGATCGTACTGGCCAAGGTATTGATGCTCGATTGACCCTCAATTGCCCAACGCAAAGTTGGGCAATGCGCCCACCGGCTGGTTGAACTCATACGGGATCGACACCAGCCCTGCCTCGGTGGCGCGCTGTACCACAAAGTGCAGGTGCGGCCCGCTGCTGTTGCCGGTATTGCCCGACAACGCCAGCGGACTCCCCACCGCCACGCGCTGCCCTACCCTCACACTGACCGACCCCTGCTTCAGATGCAGGTACACCCCCTCGGTGCCGTCATCATGCTGCACCCGCACAAAATTCCCCGATGCATCATTGCCCCGCCCGGCCTGCTCGTTCTCGGTCTTCACCACCACGCCACTGCGCGCGGCGATGATCGGCGTGCCTTCGGGCATGGCGATGTCCATGGCGTAGCGGCTCTTGACGTCGGTGTGGCTGAAGCTGCCGCTGGGACCTTGGGTCAAGCGGAACGGACCGCCGCGCCAGGGCAAGGGGTAGCGGTAGGCTTGGGGTCGATAACGGGGGGTTGGCCTGTCGAGCATTGGACGCTCGACCTTGCGTTCCTGGATCACAAACGCCTGGGCGCCGGGGGTTTGCCGGTCGCTGAAAAACACCACGCCATTGGCGTCAGTGGATTTGTAGAGGGTCATGGCCAAGGTCGAGGTGGTGACCGTGGCCAACCCGCAGCAGATCAAAAGACGAAGGAGCATGGCGCGAACCTGCCGGGATGACTGAGCGGCAGGTTAGCAAGGGTTAATGACAATCTTGTGGTGAGCTGAACCTTAAAGGGTCAGGCACCCGGCACAAAATGCTTCTGAGCCGTACCGCGCGCAATCAGGCGGGAGATGTAGTCGAGTTTCTGCGCATCCTGGTCAATAAACCGGAAGGTCAGTTGCAGCCAGTCGCTGTCGGGCTTGGGCTCGAAGGCGACGATGGCGTGCAGGTAGCCGTTGAGACGGGCCACCTCGGCGTTGTCGCCTTGCTCAAGGTCGAGCACCGCACTTTCCAGCACCTGAGGCAGGACTTCAGTGCGACGCACTACCAGCAGCGCCTCCTTGATGCTCAGCGCTTTGATGACACATTGCTGGGTGCCGCTGGACAGCCGCAGTTGACCCTGGCCACGACCGGCGGCCGGCGCGGCGGAAGGGGCTTGCACTGGCGGGCTGTTGAGCAGGCCTTTGCTGGGCGCTGACGCCGCAGCTGCAACGGGGGCCGAACGCAACGCTTCAGGCTTGCCGCCCGTCAGGGCGCTCAGGGAATCGTTGCCAAAGGCCGAGTTCATTTTGGTCGGCGCGCTGGCAACCAGGGCGTCGAGGCGACCGACCTTGTGCAGGGCCTGTTTGACCTTGTTCAGCAGTTGCTCGTTAGTGAACGGTTTGCTGACGTAACCAGAAACCCCGGCCTGGATCGCCTGCACTACGTTCTCTTTGTCGCCCCGGCTGGTCACCATCACAAACGGCATGGCCTTGAGGTGCGGTTGCTCACGGCACCAGGTCAACAGCTCCAGGCCGGACATCTCCGGCATTTCCCAGTCGCACAGCACCAGGTCGAAGCTCTCGCGCATCAGTATGGTCTGGGCCTTCTTGCCGTTCACCGCATCTTCAAGCTTGATCCCGGGGAAGTAGTTGCGCAGGCACTTCTTCACCAGATCGCGGATAAACGAGGCGTCATCCACCACCAATACACTGACTTTACTCATCGACCCTTCATCCTATAAAAACTTCGGCACGCAGAACGCCTGACTGATGGCATTTTGCCAAAACTCGGTAGTCACAGCTGGACTTTATTTATTCCGCTGCGCAAAAAATTCAGACACCAGAAACGAAAACGCCCGACCAAAGGCCGGGCGTTAATTTCTCGGGCAACCTTACTTATCGTCAGATTCGCCCGGAACATTAGGGATTTGATCGGCGGAACCTTCAACTTCAGCCTTCATGCGCTTAAGGCCCATGTGCCGTACGTCAGTACCGCGAACCAAATAGATCACCAGTTCCGAGATATTGCGCGCGTGATCGCCGATCCGCTCCAGGGAACGCAGCACCCAGATGATGCTCAAGACCCGCGAGATAGAGCGCGGGTCTTCCATCATGTAGGTGGCCAGTTCACGCAGGGCTGTCTTGTATTCGCGGTCGATGACTTTGTCGTACTGCGCCACCGACAACGCCAGATCGGCGTCGAAACGCGCAAACGCGTCAAGCGCATCGCGCACCATGTTGCGCACCTGGTCGCCGATGTGGCGAACCTCCACGTAGCCGCGCGGCGCTTCGCCTTCCTCGCACAGCTGGATGGCGCGACGGGCGATCTTGGTGGCCTCATCGCCGATGCGCTCCAGGTCGATTACCGACTTGGAGATGCTGATGATCAAACGCAGGTCCGAGGCCGCTGGCTGGCGACGGGCCAGGATGCGCAGGCATTCTTCGTCGATATTGCGTTCCATCTGGTTGATCTGGTCATCGATCTCACGCACCTGCTGGGCCAGGCCCGAGTCGGCCTCGATCAGCGCGGTCACGGCGTCGTTGACTTGCTTCTCCACCAAGCCGCCCATCGCCAGGAGGTGGCTGCGCACTTCCTCAAGCTCGGCGTTGAACTGCGCGGAGATGTGATGGGTAAGGCCTTCTTTGCTAATCATGTTGGCGTCCTTGGAGCGTCCGGTAAGGTGCGGAGAACCGCAGCGTCAATGCAAACAGAACCACAGCTTCCTAGCCGTAGCGACCGGTAATGTAGTCTTCGGTCTGCTTCTTCGCCGGATTGGTGAACAGGGTATCGGTATCGCCGAACTCCACCAGCTTGCCCATGTACATGAAGGCGGTGTAGTCGGAAACCCGCGCCGCCTGTTGCATGTTGTGGGTCACGATAACGATGGTGAACTTGGACTTGAGCTCGTAGATCAGCTCTTCCACTTTCAGGGTCGAGATCGGGTCGAGTGCCGAACACGGCTCGTCGAGCAGCAACACTTCCGGCTCCACGGCGATGGTGCGGGCGATCACCAGACGTTGCTGCTGACCACCGGACAAGCCGAGTGCCGACTCATGCAGACGGTCTTTGACCTCGTCCCACAGCGCCGCGCCTTTAAGGGCCCACTCAACCGCTTCGTCGAGGATGCGCTTCTTGTTGATGCCCTGGATACGCAGGCCATAGACCACGTTTTCGTAAATGGTCTTGGGGAACGGGTTCGGCTTCTGGAACACCATGCCCACGCGGCGACGCAGCTCGGCCACGTCTTCGCCCTTACGGTAGATGTTGGTGCCGTAGAGGTTGATCGCACCTTCCACACGGCAACCGTCGACCAGGTCGTTCATGCGGTTGAACGTGCGCAACAGCGTGGATTTACCGCAGCCCGACGGGCCGATAAAGGCAGTCACACGCTGCTTGGGAATGTTCATGCTGACGTCGAAGAGCGCCTGCTTGTCACCGTAGTAAAGGCTCAAGCCCGGTACTTCGATGGCCACGGTTTCCTGGGCCAGGCTCAGGCTCTGCTTGTCGCGACCCAGGGCAGACATGTTGATGCCATGGGAATGGGTGTCGTGTTGCATGGGATGCTCCCTGTGCTGTTGTGTGGGAGGGGGCTTGCCCCCGATAGCGATGCTTCAGGAACATGTGTGCCGGCTGGCACACCGCTCGGGAGCAAGCCCCCTCCCACAAATAAGTCCGCGTTCAATTCAGATCAGCTGTCCAGCGCCTTGTACTTCTCGCGCAAGTGGTTACGAATCCACACCGCCGACAAGTTGAGCGTGGCGATCACCAGCACCAGCAGCAAGGCGGTGGCGTACACCAGTGGCCGTGCGGCTTCGACGTTGGGGCTCTGGAAGCCGACGTCATAAATATGGAAGCCCAAGTGCATGATCTTCTGGTCCAGGTGCAGGTACGGGTAGTTGCCGTCCAGCGGCAGCGACGGGGCCAGTTTCACCACGCCGACCAGCATCAGCGGCGCCACTTCACCGGCGGCACGGGCCACGGCCAGGATCATGCCGGTCATCATCGCCGGGCTGGCCATCGGCAGCACGATCTTCCACAGCGTTTCCGCCTTGGTCGCGCCCAGAGCCAGGGAGCCTTCACGCACGGTGCGGGGAATCCGCGCCAGGCCTTCTTCGGTGGCCACGATCACCACCGGCACCGCCAGCAGCGCCAGGGTCAGCGAGGCCCACAGCAGGCCCGGCGTACCGAAGGTCGGTGCCGGCAGGGCTTCGGCGAAGAACAGGCGGTCAACTGAGCCACCCAGTACATACACGAAGAAGCCCAGGCCGAACACGCCGTAGACGATGGCCGGTACACCGGCCAAGTTGTTCACGGCGATGCGGATGATTCGAGTCAGGGTGTTCTGCTTGGCGTATTCACGCAGGTACACGGCCGCCAGCACGCCGAACGGGGTCACGATCATCGCCATGATCAGGGTCATCATCACGGTGCCGAAGATCGCCGGGAAAATCCCGCCTTCGGTGTTGGCTTCCCGTGGGTCATCGCTCAAGAATTCCCAGACCTTGCTGAAGTAGAAGCCGATCTTGGTCATCGTGCCCATGGCGTTCGGCTGGTAGGCGTGGACCACTTTGCCGATGCCGATTTCAATTTCCTTGCCGTTGCCATCGCGAGCAGTCAAAGCATCGCGGTTGAACTGGGCGTGCAGATCGGCAAGGCGCGCTTCGATGTCCTGGTAACGGGCATTCAGCTCGGCGCGGTCAGCATCCATATCGGCCTGGGCGGCGGCATCAAGCTTGCCTTCCAGCTCCAGTTTGCGACCGTGCAGACGAATGCGTTCGAGTCCGGCGTTGATCGCGCCGATATCGGTCTTTTCCAGGCTCTTGAGCTGTGCGGCGAGCTTGTTGACGCGATCGACACGGGCCTGCAGCTCCGGCCAAGCGGCCTCGCCTTCGGCGATGACCTTGCCATCCTGCTTGACGTTGACCAGGGTGCCGTAGAAATTGCCCCACTCACGACGCTCGATGGCCATGAGGTTTTTCGGTGTGCTCTGGTCTTTCAACCACTCGCCAACGATCCAGGTGAAGTCGTTGCCATTCAAATCCCGGTTGCCGACCTTGATCAGCTCGCGGGTCATGAACTCCGGGCCTTCATCAGGCACCGGCAGGCCAGCACTTTTCAGGCGCTCGCGGGGCACTTCTTCTTTCTGCACCACTTCGCCGATGACGATGTGGTTTTCCTGGCCCGGCACGTTGTAGTTGGCCTGGATCAGGTCAGCTGGCCAGAAGTGGCCCAAACCACGTACGGCAATCACGGCCAGCAAACCAATGGTCATGATGACCGCGATGGACACCGCGCCACCGCTGATCCAGACGCCGGGGGCGCCGCTCTTGAACCATCCATTCAGGGAGTTCTGTTTCACAGACTTCTACCTTTCTTAAAGCGACGAGTATTTCTTGCGCAGACGCTGACGGATCAGCTCGGCGAGGGTGTTCATGACGAAGGTGAACAGCAGCAGCACCAGCGCCGAGAGGAACAGCACGCGGTAGTGACTGCCGCCCACTTCCGACTCCGGCATTTCCACCGCGACGTTGGCCGCGAGCGTTCGCAGGCCTTCGAACAGGTTCATCTCCATCACCGGCGTGTTACCGGTGGCCATCAGCACGATCATGGTTTCGCCTACTGCACGGCCCATGCCGATCATCAGTGCGGAGAAGATGCCCGGGCTGGCGGTCAGGATCACCACGCGCGTCATGGTCTGCCACGGCGTGGCGCCCAGCGCCAGGGAGCCCAGGGTCAGGCCGCGCGGCACGCTGAATACGGCGTCTTCGGCGATGGAGTAGATGTTCGGAATCACCGCAAAACCCATGGCCAGGCCGACTACCAGGGCGTTGCGCTGGTCGTAGGTAATGCCTAGGTCGTGGGAGATCCACATACGCATGTCGCCGCCGAAGAACCAGGTTTCCAGGTACGGGCTCATGTACAGCGAGAGCCAGCCCACAAACAGGATCACCGGGATCAGGATTGCGCTTTCCCAACCATCGGGAACGCGCAGGCGGATGGATTCAGGCAGGCGGCTGAAGACAAACCCGGCCACCAGGATGCCAATCGGCAACAGCATCAGCAGACTGAAAATCCCCGGCAGATGCCCTTCGACATACGGCGCCAGGAACAGGCCGGCGAAGAAACCGAGGATCACCGTCGGCATCGCTTCCATCAATTCGATCACCGGCTTGACCTTGCGGCGCAGGCTCGGGGCCATGAAGTAGGCGGTGTAGATCGCAGCGGCAACGGCCAGCGGTGCGGCCAGCAGCATGGCGTAGAACGCGGCCTTCAAGGTACCGAAGGTCAGCGGGGCCAGACTCATTTTGGGTTCAAAGTCGGTGTTGGCGGCGGTCGACTGCCACACGTATTTAGGCTCGTCGTAGTTTTCGTACCAGACCTTGCTCCACAGCGCGCTCCATGACACTTCCGGGTGCGGGTTGTCGAGCAACAGCGGTTGCAGCTTGCCGCCGGCTTCGACGATCACGCGGTTGGCCCGTGGTGACAGGCCGAACACGCCCTGGCCATCGACCACTGGGTCCACCAGCAGGGTGCGGTGGGCGGTGCTATGGAACACGCCGAACTTGCCGGAAGCGTCCAGGGCAGTGAAGCCTTTGCGGCGCTCTTCGGCGGTGATTTCGACGATAGGCGCAGTGCCCATCTGGAAGGTGCGGATCTGCTTGAAGCGCTGTTCGCCATCCGGGTCGCGGGCCATGAACCACTGGGCCAGGCCGCCTTTGGAGTTACCGATGATCAGCGAGATACCGCCCACCAGTTGGGTGCTGGCCGTGATTTCAGCGTTGCCGTCTTCCAACAATTTGTAGCGACCGTTGAGGCTCTTGTCGCGCAGGCTGAACACATCCGCCAGGGCACGGCCGTTGATCACATACAGCCATTGCTGGCGCGGGTCGATGAAGATCGCCTTCACCGGCTCGGTCATTTGCGGCAGCTCGACACGCTTCTGCTCACTGGTGACTTCGCCAGTCATCATGTTTTCTTCGCGGCTCAGGGTCAGCACGTTCAAGTGCGAACCGGCCGAGCCTGCGATCACCAACGAGCTATCAGTGGCGTTGAGGGCGACATGCTCCAGCGGGCGGCCGGCGTCATCCAGCACGATCGGCGTTTCACCGTAAGGGTATTCAATCGCCGGGGTGATGGTTTTCTTGCCGTCCGGGTAAGAAACCTTATAGGTGTGGCGAAACACCAGGGACTGGCCATTGGACAAACCGAGGATCACCAGCGGGCTGCCCGGCTGATCTTCACCAATAGAAGCAACGCTGGTGCCGGCTGGAAGCGGCAGGTCGACGCGCTTGAGTTCAGCACCGGTCTCGACTTCAAAGAACAGCGCCTGGCCCTTGTCGGAAACCCGCATGGCGACTTGGTTCTGTTCTTCGAGGGAGATCATCAGCGGCTTGCCGGCGTCCTGAATCCAGGCCGGGGTCAGCGCGTCTTCCTTGGTCAACGAGGCGCCCTGAAACAATGGCGCGACGACGTAGGCAAGGAAGAAGAAGATCAGGGTGATAGCGCCAAGGACAGCGAGGCCGCCCACCAGCACGTACCAACGGGTCAGGCGATCTTTAAGCGCGCGAATGCGGCGCTTGCGTTGCAGCTCAGGCGTATTGAAATCAATGCGCTTGGGAGGAGAAGTCGTCGTCATGGTGGAATTGGCCAGATCATTCATGCGCACACCCTAGCGATCCTGTATGACAGAAAGATGACAGTGCAGTGACGCAACAAATCCGCCGCGAAGCATAGCTGGCAGCGGACTAGAAAATTCGGATGCGAGGCCGGTGAGCCGGCCCCGCGGAGGCAATCAGTTGCCTTCTTTCAAACCCAGGTCAGCCAGGGCCTTGGCGGCAACTTTGGCTGGCAGTGGGATGTAGCCGTCTTTCACTACAACTTCCTGGCCTTGCTTCGACAGCACAAGCTTCACGAACTCAGCTTCCAGCGGAGCCAGAGGCTTGTTCGGGGCTTTGTTGACGTAAACGTAGAGGAAACGCGACAGCGGGTATTTGCCGTTCAGGGCGTTTTCTTCGGTGTCTTCGATGAAGTCAGTGCTGCCTTTCTTGGCCAGGGCCACGGTCTTCACGCTGGCGGTCTTGTAGCCGATGCCCGAGTAACCGATGCCGTTCAGCGAGGAGCTGATCGACTGCACGACCGACGCCGAGCCAGGTTGTTCGTTCACGTTAGGCTTGTAGTCACCTTTGCACAGGGCCTCTTCCTTGAAGTAGCCGTAGGTGCCGGATACCGAGTTACGACCGAACAGCTGTACTGGCTTGTTGGCCAGGTCGCCGGTCACACCCAGGTCGCCCCAGGTTTTCACGTCGGCTTTGCCACCGCACAGGCGAGTCGAGGAGAAGATCGCGTCGACTTGCTCCATGGTCAGGTGCTGGATCGGGTTGTCCTTGTGCACGAACACGGCCAGGGCATCCACGGCAACCGGGATAGCGGTTGGCTTGTAGCCGTACTTCTGCTCGAAGGCAGCCAGTTCGGTGTCCTTCATCTTGCGGCTCATCGGGCCCAGGTTGGAGGTGCCTTCAGTCAGCGCAGGTGGTGCGGTAGCGGAGCCGGCAGCTTGAATCTGGATGTTGACGTTCGGGTATTCCTTTTTGTAACCCTCGGCCCACAGGGTCATCAGGTTAGCCAGGGTATCGGAACCGACGCTGGACAAGTTGCCCGACACACCAGTGGTCTTAACGTAAGCCGGGATTGCCGGATCAACACCTGCGGCCACCGCGTTGGCGGTCGCAACGCCAGCAGCGACAAAAGTCATTGCCGCCATCAAACGTTTCAGTTTCATGCCTTGCTCCTAGCAGATAGGGATAGTTGGATCGGGGCCAAGTATCGAGAGGCCGTGTGAACACTCTATGTCTGAAATATGACAATTGGATGAAAGGCCAGCATTGGGAGATCAAGCAGGTCAGGAAGGTATGGCGCGGAGAAACGGGGGTAATGCGCAGGTAACGGGGTAAATCAGCTACACACTGCAATCAATGAACGGACACCTGCCCCGTGGCGAGGGAGCTTGCCCTCTCGCCACGGGTGGATCGGGCTGCTTTTAGCGGCCACGCTTCCACAGATACCCACCTACCACCATCCCCATGACACACAGCGCGGCCACGTAGTAAGCCGGGCCCATCGGGCTTTCCTTCATCAGCAGGGACACCGCCAGCGGCGTGAGGCCACCAAACACGGCGTAGGCCACGTTGTAGGAAAACGATAAGCCGCTGAAGCGCACCACTGGCGGGAAGGCTTTCACCATCACGTACGGCACCACGCCAATGGTGCCGACGAACAGGCCGGTCAAGGCGTACAGCGGGAACAGCCAGTCCGGGTGAGTCAGCAGGCTGTGGTAGAGCGTCCAAGAGGTCGCCAGCAGCAGCGCGCAACCACTGATCAGCACGCGGCCGGCACCAAAGCGATCGGCCAGGGCGCCGGAGGCGATGCAACCCAGGCTCAAGGTCACGATGGCCAGGCTGTTGGCTTGCAGCGCAACGGTCGGGCTGAAATGGTAGATGGTTTGCAGCACGGTCGGAGTCATCAGGATCACCACCACCACGCCGGCCGACAGCAGCCAGGTCAGCAGCATCGACAGTACGATCGCGCCACGGTGGTCGCGCAGTACCGCGCGCAATGGCAACTCGGCGGCCAGGGTTTTGCGTTGCTGCATCTCGGCGAAGATCGGCGTTTCATGCAGCCAGCGACGCAGGTACACCGACAGCAGGCCAAACACGCCGCCAAGCAGGAACGGGATACGCCAGGCGTAATCCGAGACCTGCTCAGGGCTATAAATAGTGTTGATCGCGGTAGCCACCAGCGAACCCAGCAGAATGCCGGCGGTGAGGCCGCTGGTCAGGGTGCCGCAGGCGTAGCCGATGTGGCGTGGCGGAACGTGTTCGGAGACGAACACCCATGCGCCTGGCACTTCACCGCCAATCGCCGCGCCCTGGATGACGCGCATCAGCAGCAGCAGGATCGGCGCCCACAGGCCGATCTGCGCGTAGGTTGGCAGCAGGCCCATGATCAGGGTCGGTACGGCCATCATGAAGATGCTCAGGGTGAACATTTTCTTGCGACCCAGCAGGTCGCCGAAGTGCGCCATGATGATGCCGCCCAGCGGGCGGGCCAGGTAACCGGCGGCGAAGATGCCGAAGGTCTGCATCATTCGCAGCCATTCGGGCATATCGGCAGGGAAGAACAGCTTTCCGACCACAGTGGCGAAAAACACGAAAATGATGAAATCATAAAATTCCAGCGCCCCGCCCAAGGCAGACAGCGACAGGGTTTTGTAGTCGTTGCGGGTCAGCGGGCGCGAAGGTTGCGCACTGCTTGCGGGCACGGAGGACATGGCAAGGCTTCTCTTATAGTAATCATCGTAATAAGGACGGCACGCCCGGGACTTGCGGCGGGTCTGGCAAGATAGCAAATCGCTTGTAAAAGCACAGCGCCAGGAGAACAGTTGTGCACAAAAGCCGCGATACAGCGTCTATTTACCGACCAAATGAACGCCGGGAGGTCGTCGTGGCGCCAGGGTCTCGATATACTCGGCCCTTGCGAGCGCAAGACCCGCAGCCTTGAGGGGCTGCTGTGCCAAAACGTCGTTGGGTGCCATCCAGCCGATTTGGCAGAGTTTCCCTTTAGTACGCCTTACGAGAAACGTATCGAACGGAGTATGTTTGTGCTGAAACGTTTTTCTAACAGTCGGCTATCCACCCTGCTCCACCTATAAAAGCGTCACGGGTCAGAGGCCCCACGGCATGATCGAACTCGAACAAGAAGATCCTATCCCGCAAGGCGATCTCGCCCTGCAAATCACCGCGCTCCCGCGTGAAACCAATGGCTTTGGCGATATCTTCGGCGGCTGGCTGGTCGCGCAGATGGACTTGGCCGGTACAGCGATGGCCAGCAAGGTTGCGGGCGGTCGCGTGGCTACCGTGGCGATTGATCGCATGGCGTTCCTGGTGCCGGTGGCCGTGGGCGCGCAGTTGTCCTTCTATACCCAGGCCCTGGAAATCGGCCGCAGCTCGATCCAGATGATGGTCGAAGTGTGGAGCGACGACCCACTGTCCAGTGAATGGCGCAAGGTGACCGAGGCGGTGTTTGTATTCGTCGCTATCGATGGCAGCGGCCGCACGCGCTCAGTGCCGTCGCGCGCGCGTTAAACCTCGCCGGGTTTTGACGGTCAATTGCCCCATTGCCTGCCATTGAGAGTGCTGTGTATGCCTACGCCCCACGTTGAAACCGTGAAAATCGACGAGCTGGACTGCTGGCGTATCCGCCACAACGGCGCTGAACTGATGATTGCCCAGCAGGGCGCGCATATCTTCAGTTACGGGCGTGAGGGCGAGCAGCCGCTGATCTGGCCGAACCCTGAAGCGGTATTCAAGCAAGGCAAAGGCATCCGCACTGGCGTACCGGTGTGCTGGCCATGGTTCGGGGTGTTCGACCGCAACCCGCAGAGCGTGAAGGCGATGCGCCAAAGTGATCAACCTGCGGGCGCTCACGGTTTCGTGCGTACCGCGACCTGGGCATTGGCCGGGACAACACTTGAAGGTGAAACGCTGCGGGTGGACCTGGAACTACCTGTTCCTGCAGGCGGCTTTCCCGGCTGGCCCCATCAGGTCGACCTGACCTTGAGTCTGCTGCTAAACGATCAACTGCACATCCGCCTGACCAGCCATAACCGTGGCACCGACACCGTAACCCTGAGCCAGGCGCTGCACACCTACTTCGCCGTGAGCGATGTGCGCAACGTGCAGGTCGACGGCCTGGAAGGCTCGGCGTACATCGATACCGCCGATGGCTGGAGCGAGAAGAAGCAATCCGGCCTGCTGCACTTCAGTGCCGAAACCGACCGCATTTACCTCGATACGCCCGCGCAGTTGAGCATTGTCGACAGAGACTGGCAGCGCCAAATCCAACTCACCAGTGAAGGCTCGAAATCGACCGTGATCTGGAACCCCTGGACCGAACGCGCCAAGGCCTTCGACGACATGGCCGACGATGGCTGGCAGGGCATGCTGTGCATCGAGACGGCGAATGTGCTGGATGATGTGGTGAGCTTGGCCCCAGGTGAAAGCCACACACTGGGCGTGAGCATCACCTCTATCGCCCTGTAAACCCAATCGAAAATGTGGGAGGGGGCTTGCTCCCGATAGCAGAGTGTCAGTCAGCAGATTTATTGCTGATAGACCGCTATCGGGAGCAAGCCACCTCCCACATTGTTAAGCGCCGGATTTTAGAGATCTGACTCCTTCACCACCCGCACCTTGCCCGCATCCAGCGCATACGCCGCATCCGCCAGGTCGTTATTCACCTTCTCTACCTTCAACGTACCCGTAACCCAAAGCGGCGTGTAGATATCATCCAGCTTCAACCCTTTGGGATAACGCACCAGCACCAGCTGGTTAGGCGGCGGTGGTGGGACGTGAATGCACGCGCCCGGATACGGCACCAGGAAGAACAACGTACTGCGGCCCTTGGCATCGGTTTCCAACGGCACCGGGTAGCCGCCGATGCGGATGTCCTTGCCGTTCATCGCAGCCACGGTCTTGGTGGAATACATCACCGCCGGCAAGCCTTTGCTCTGCTTGAGGCCGCCCTTATCGGTAAAGGTGCCTTGGGCTTCCGGGGAGTTGTGATCGATCTCGGGCATGGCTTCGAGAGCCTTTTGGTCCGACAGCGGCATCAGGTCGAGCCAGTCGGTTTCCGGCAATTCGCCGGCGTGCGCCAGGCCAGAGCCCAGCAGGAGGAGAGTCAACAGAAGACGGCGCATGGAGAGGCTCGGCAAGTACAAGTGCCGAGCATTCTAGCCCTCTGCGCCTGCGCAGCGCAGAGGACTTTGTCGGCTGATTACTTCTTTTTGATCAGGCCGTAGATCACCAGCAGCACAATGGCACCGACCAACGCACCGAGGAAGCCTGCACCTTGGCCAGCCTGGTAGATACCCAGTGCCTGACCACCGTAGGTCGCGGCCAGGGAGCCGGCGATACCCAGCAGGATAGTCATGATCCAGCCCATGCTGTCGTCGCCGGGCTTGAGGAAACGCGCCAGCAGGCCGACGATAAAGCCGATAAAGATGGTTCCGATGATGCCCATGGCATTTCCCTCTGATTGAATGTGAGTCATGCCAAAGCCTAGTCAGGCTTTGCCATCCTGCAATCAGAGAGACGGCGGCAACCAATGGTTCCCGCCGTCACCAGGCTTATTGCTCAGCGATCAGCGCTTCAACCTTGAGGATCTGCGCTTGCAGCGTCGCACGGTCCTTGCAGCGCAGGTTGGCGTGGCCGACCTTGCGCCCGGCCTTGAAGGCCTTGCCGTAGTGATGCAGGTGGCAGTCATCGATGGCGATGACTTTTTCCACCGGCGGCACAACGCCAATGAAGTTGAGCATGGCGCTCTCGCCGACCTTGGCCGTGGAGCCCAGTGGCAAGCCCGCCACCGCCCGCAGGTGGTTTTCGAACTGGCTGCACTCGGCGCCTTCGGTGGTCCAATGCCCGGAGTTGTGCACGCGAGGGGCGATTTCGTTGGCTTTGAGGCCGCCGTCGACTTCAAAGAACTCGAACGCCATCACGCCGACATAATCCAGCTGCTTGAGCACACGGCTGGAATAGTCTTCGGCCAGGGCCTGCAACGGGTGGTCGGTGCTGGCCACGGACAGCTTGAGGATGCCGCTGTCGTGGGTGTTGTGCACCAACGGATAGAAGCGGGTCTCACCATCACGGGCACGCACGGCGATCAGCGAGACTTCACCGGTGAACGGCACGAAGCCTTCCAGCAGGCAGGCGACGCTGCCCAGCTCGGCGAAGGTACCCACCACATCATCTGCAGTGCGCAGGACTTTCTGGCCCTTGCCGTCGTAACCCAGAGTGCGGGTTTTCAGCACGGCTGGCAGGCCGATGCTGGCGACGGCGGCGTCCAGGTCCGCCTGCGATTGGATATCGGCGAAGGCTGGAGTCGAAATCCCCAGGTCCTTGAACATGCTCTTTTCGAACCAACGATCGCGAGCGATGCGCAGGGCTTCGGCGCTCGGGTACACCGGCACGAACTGGGACAGGAAGGCCACGGTTTCAGCCGGGACGCTTTCGAACTCGAACGTCACCAGGTCGACTTCATCGGCCAGTTGGCGCAGGTGGTCCGGGTCGCTGTAGTCAGCGCGCAGGTGTTCACCCAAGGCCGCCGCACAGGCGTCCGGCGCAGGGTCCAGGAAAGCGAAGTTCATCCCCAGCGGGGTGCCCGCCAAGGCCAGCATACGGCCCAGTTGGCCGCCACCGATTACACCGATTTTCATCGTCAACAACCTCAGGCGATACGTGGGTCTGGATTGTCCAGCACGCTGTCTGTCTGCTCAGCACGGAATTTTTTCAGCACCGCGTGGAACTGCGGGTGCTTGGCGCCCAGGATACTGGCGGACAGTAGGGCTGCGTTGATCGCGCCGGCCTTGCCGATTGCCAGGGTGGCCACCGGGATACCCGCCGGCATCTGCACGATGGACAACAGCGAATCGACGCCCGAGAGCATTGCCGACTGCACCGGTACGCCAAGCACTGGCAGGTGAGTCTTGGCTGCACACATGCCCGGCAGGTGCGCTGCGCCGCCGGCACCGGCGATGATCACCTCGATGCCACGGGATTCTGCTTCATCGGCATACTGGAACAGCAAATCCGGGGTGCGGTGGGCAGAGACCACTTTCACTTCATACGGAATGCCGAGTTTTTCCAGCATATCGGCGGTGTGGCTAAGGGTGGACCAATCGGACTTGGAGCCCATGATCACGCCAACCAATGCACTCATCGTCGTGCCTCTTCTCTCTGGGCGCCCGCAGGCGCGTCAAAAAACAACAAGCCACGCGGGAAATCCGGCGTGGCTTGTTGTACGAATTTTGGCCGGTTGGACCGGCCGAAGGCCGCGCAGTATACCGTAATAATCCAGATAAACAGCCCCTCGGATGACCATCTGTCTAGCGGGGCAAACCGGCGGTTTTATTGACTTAAGAGTCAGTCCCATACACCGCGAAATACTGTGGGAGGGGGCTTGCTCCCGATGGCGGTGTGCCAGGCACTTATCTGTCACTGATACACCGCTATCGGGGGCAAGCCCCCTCCCACATTTGCCCTGCATTCGGTCCGAGATCGGGCTCAGGTGTTCTGCGCCGCGCCACCTTCCAACTTGCGCCACAACAACCGCACATTCGCCTTGCGCACCAACGCGCAGCGATACAGCCGAATTTCCAGCGGCACATGCCATTGCGGCCCACCGCAGACCACCAGTTCGCCTCGGGCAAGTTCGGCACGAACGCTCAACTGCGGCACCCAGGCAATGCCCAGGCCTTCCAGGGCCATGCTCTTGAGACTGTCGGCCATGGCGGTTTCGTAAACGGTGGTAAAGCGCAGCGCGCGCTGGCGCAGCAGCAAGTGCACCGAACGACCAAGGAACGCGCCGGCGCTGTAGGCCAGCAACGGCACGCTGCCCTCGCCTTCCAGATCGAACAGCGGCTTGCCATCAGCATCGGCCGCGCACACCGGGAGCATTTCGGTGTTACCCAGGTGCAGCGAAGGGAAGATTTCGGCGTCCATCTGCATCGCCGCGTCCGGATCGTAGAACGCCAGCATCAGGTCGCAACCGCCTTCGCGCAGGGCGTGCACGGCGTCGCCGACGTTGGTGGCGACCAGGCGGGTGGCGATGTTCAAACCTTCGTTGCGCAACTGCGCGATCCAGCGCGGGAAGAAGCCCAGCGCCAGGGAGTGGGCGGCGGCCACTTGCATGACTTCGCCCTGCCCGCCTTCCAAGTGATGCAAATGGCGCAGGACCTCGCCGAGCTGTTCGACCACGGTGCGCGCGGTGACCAGAAACAGCTGCCCCGCTGCCGTCAATTCCACCGGTGTGCGTGAGCGATTGACCAGGGTCAGGCCCAACGCGGCCTCAAGGCTACGGATACGTCGGCTGAACGCTGGCTGAGTGACAAAGCGCCGCTCCGCCGCCTGGGAAAAGCTGCGCGTCGCCGCCAAGGCGCTGAAGTCTTCCAGCCATTTGCTCTCAAGGTTCATCACTGCCTCCCACGGGTACGCACCATTTTGGCACACACGCCCGCCATGATAGCCGGGTCACATCTGCATTATGCCGTTTATGCATAGGCCAGTGCTTAACAGCATTGGCCCAAATTTTCCTACAGGCCTAGCATTCGCAGCGTTCCGGCCTGTTCCGGGTCCATATTGAGATGATTTCCGTCATGTCCTCCGCTGCATCATTCCGCACAGAAAAAGACCTGCTTGGCGTACTCGAAGTACCCGCCCAAGCGTATTACGGCATCCAGACCCTGCGAGCGGTGAATAACTTCCGCCTCTCGGGCGTTCCGATTTCGCATTACCCGAAATTGGTGGTCGGCCTGGCAATGGTCAAGCAAGCAGCCGCTGATGCCAACCGCGAGTTGGGTCAGCTTAGCGAAGCCAAGCACGCTGCCATCAGCGAAGCCTGTGCCCGTCTGATCCGCGGCGATTTCCACGAAGAGTTCGTGGTGGACATGATTCAAGGCGGCGCCGGCACTTCAACCAACATGAATGCCAACGAAGTCATCGCCAACATCGCGCTGGAGGCCATGGGTCACCAGAAGGGCGAATATCAATACCTGCACCCCAACAACGACGTGAACATGGCGCAGTCGACCAACGACGCCTACCCGACCGCGATCCGTCTGGGTCTGCTGCTGGGCCATGACGCGCTGCTGGCCAGCCTCGACAGCCTGATCCAAGCCTTCGCCGCCAAAGGCGTCGAGTTCGGCCACGTGCTGAAAATGGGCCGCACCCAATTGCAAGACGCCGTGCCGATGACCCTCGGCCAGGAATTCCGCGCCTTCGCCACCACCCTCAGCGAAGACCTGGCACGCCTGAAAACCCTGGCGCCAGAGCTGCTGACCGAAGTGAACCTGGGCGGCACCGCCATCGGCACCGGCATCAACGCCGACCCGCGTTACCAGGCCCTGGCCGTGCAACGCCTGGCCACCATCAGCGGCCAGCCGCTGGTACCGGCTGCCGACCTGATCGAAGCCACCTCCGACATGGGCGCCTTCGTGCTGTTCTCCGGCATGCTCAAGCGTACCGCTGTGAAGCTGTCGAAGATCTGCAACGACCTGCGCCTGCTGTCCAGCGGCCCACGCACAGGGATCAATGAGATCAACCTGCCAGCGCGTCAGCCAGGCAGCTCGATCATGCCCGGCAAGGTCAACCCGGTCATCCCGGAAGCCGTGAACCAGGTAGCGTTCCAAGTCATCGGCAACGACCTGGCCCTGACCATGGCAGCCGAAGGCGGCCAACTGCAGTTGAACGTGATGGAGCCGCTGATCGCCTTCAAGATCTTCGACTCGATCCGCCTGCTGCAACGCGCCATGGACATGCTGCGCGAGCACTGCATCGTCGGTATCACCGCCAACGAAGCACGCTGCCGCGAACTGGTGGAACATTCCATCGGCCTGGTCACCGCGCTGAACCCGTACATCGGCTATGAAAACGCCACCCGCATTGCGCGTATCGCCCTCGAAAGCGGCCGCGGAGTGCTGGAACTGGTGCGCGAAGAAGGCTTGCTCGACGACGCCATGCTCGACGACATCCTGCGCCCCGAAAACATGATCGCTCCACGTTTGGTCCCGTTGAAGGCCTAAGCGTTTGTTGCACCGCTCACCAGGTTGAGGGACTAGACACCTCTCACCTTTTGAGGGCCTGAAGGCTCGTTCTTCAGGCCCTTTTTTTTGCCTCAAGGTTGTGAAATGAAGCCCATAAAAATTCCAATATCGCCCTGCAAACCCGCCTTGCCCGAATCAGCGGCGCTGAAACCTTTAATCGGCCCGTGCAGACGTATCACGTACTCCTAGGTATAGTGCCGCCCCTCTCGCGTCTGCGGCCGTCGGTAACGAGGCCCGGTACAGCGCGAAACCGCATGAATAACAACACCCGCAAAAGGATTGGGGTCGAACTGTCGCGCACTGCCTGGTGCCATGCGACGTGTCGGACCGTCCTGCGTTTGCCATTAGAAAAATCAGCGAGGAACACTCCATGCTCGAAGTCATCAACGACTTCCTCTCAGGGAAAGTACTGATCGTGCTCATTGTCGGGCTCGGCGGTTATTTCACGATCCGCTCGCGTTTCGTTCAATTGCGTCACTTTTTCCACATGTTCTCGGTGTTCAAAGACAGCTTGAAGAGCAGCTCCGGCCAACTCAGCTCGTTCCAGGCGCTGATGCTCAGCCTCGCCGGTCGCGTGGGTGCCGGTAACATCGCCGGTGTCGGCATTGCCGTAACCCTCGGCGGCCCGGGTGCCGTGTTCTGGATGTGGGTCACCGCGCTGGTGGGTATGTCGTCGAGCTTCATCGAATGCTCCCTCGGCCAGCTGTACAAGCGCACCGACGCAGAGGGCACCTACCGTGGCGGCCCGGCTTATTACATCCAGCACGGTTTGCAGAAGCGCTGGCTGGGTATGGTCATGGCGTTCCTGCTGCTGGTGACCTTTGGCTTCGCCTTCAACGGCCTGCAAGCCCATGCCGTGACTCACTCGCTGAACAACGCTTTCGGACTCGACACCACCTACACCGGCCTCGCGCTGGCGGTGCTGCTGGGCCTGGTGTTCATCGGCGGGATCAAGCGCATCGCGTCCATCGCCGACCTGCTGGTCCCGGTCAAAACCCTGGTGTACATCGCCGTGACCCTGTACGTAATCGTGCTGCAATTCGACCACGTGCCGGCCATGCTCGCGACCATCGTCAAGAGCGCTTTCGGCCTCGACCAAGCCTTCGGTGGCCTGGTAGGCAGCGCGATCATCATGGGCGTGAAACGCGGCGTGTTCGCCAACGAAGCCGGTCTGGGCAGTGCGCCTAACGTGGCAGCGGTGGCTTCCGTAGAACACCCGATCGCCCAAGGCGTGGTCCAGGCGTTCAGCGTTTTCCTCGACACTTTCGTGATCTGCACCTGCACCGCGCTGCTGATCCTGCTCTCCGGTTTCTACACCCCAGGCTTTGAAGGCGACGGCATTGCCCTGACCCAGAACTCCCTGGCCGCTGTGGTCGGTGACTGGGGCCGCATGTTCATCTCGGTGGCCCTGGCTTTGTTCGTGTTCACCTCGATCATGTACAACTACTACCTCGGCGAGAGCAACCTGCGCTTCCTGGTGGGCAACAACCGTAAGGTGCTGATGGGTTATCGCGCGCTGGTGCTGGTGCTGATTTTCTGGGGCTCGATCGAGAACCTGGGCACCGTATTCGCCTTCGCCGACATCACCATGACCATGCTCGCCTTCGTCAACCTGTTCGCCCTGGCGTTCCTGTTCAAGATCGCCATGCGTGTGCTGGACGACTACGACCGCCAACGCGCTGCGGGCATCAAGACCCCGGTGTTCGATTCCAGCCAATTCCCGGACCTGGATCTGGACCGCAAGGCCTGGCCGGCCAACCCGGCAAAACCGGACGCGGCCCCATCGGCTGAACTGAACGCTCAAGTACAACGCTGAGCGCAGCTAGATAGATGACACGCCGCCTGGCCTTGGGCATGCTCTGGGCCCGGCGGCGTTTTTCGTTCAGGAGATTTGTTCATGCAACCAGCTAACAACGTGATGGTGCTCTACACCGGCGGCACCATTGGCATGCAGGCCAGCGCGAATGGCCTGGCGCCCGCGTCCGGCTTCGAAGCGCGCATGCGCGAGCAACTGGCCGACGCGCCATTGCCAGCCTGGCGCTTTCGCGAAATGGCGCCGCTGATCGACAGTGCCAACATGACCCCCGCTTACTGGCAGCGCCTGCGCAGTGCCGTGGTCGAGGCCGTGGACGAGGGCTGCGATGCGGTGTTGATCCTGCACGGCACCGACACCCTGGCCTACAGCGCAGCGGCCATGAGTTTCCAACTGTTGGGTTTACCGGCGCCGGTGGTGTTTACCGGCTCGATGCTGCCGGCCGGCGTGCCTGACAGCGATGCCTGGGAAAACGTCAGCGGCGCGTTGACCGCGCTGGGCGAAGGCCTGAACGCCGGCGTGCACCTGTTTTTCCACGGTGCGCTGATGGCGCCGACCCGCTGCGCGAAAGTGCGCAGCTTTGGTCGCAACCCCTTCGCCGCGCTGCAGCGTAAAGGTGGCGTAGCCAAGGCGGAGGCACTGCCCGCCGCCCTGGATTATCGCCAGCCCAAGGCCGTGGCCAACGTCGGCGTGTTGCCGCTGGTGCCGGGCATCGCCGCCGCGCAGTTGGATCCGCTGGTCGACAGCGGCATCCAGGCGCTGCTGCTTGAATGCTATGGCAGCGGCACCGGGCCCAGCGACAACCCGGCGTTCCTCGCCAGCCTCCAGCGCGCGCAGGATCAGGGCGTGGTCGTGGTCGCAATCACCCAATGCCATGAAGGTGGCGTGGAGCTGGATGTGTATGAAGCCGGCAGCCGCCTGCGCGGCGTGGGCGTGCTGTCCGGTGGCGGCATGACCCGCGAGGCCGCGTTCGGCAAGCTCAATGCGTTGATCGGCGCAGGCCTGGCCAACGCCGAGATTCGCCGACTGGTCGAACTGGACCTGTGCGCCGAGTTGGCTTGAGATCCCACTCAAGCGATCCGGTAGAGCGTCACTCCCGCCACGATCCCGGCGGCGCACGGCATGGGAATTGCTCGGCTCAGGTATTCATTGGCCGGGATCATCCCCATGCTGCACTCGCACCTGACTACCCTCAACGCCGTTTCGCTGGTGCTTGAGGCTTTCAGCGCCCAGGGCATCAGCCCTGAGGTGCTGTTGGCCGGCAGCGGTATTGCAGCTGCGGACCTGAACCACGCCGATACACGCATCACCACGCGCCAGGAAATGCAGGTGTGCGCCAACGCGGTGGCCCTGCGCCAAGCCATCGGCCTGGAACTGGGCCAGCGCATGCGCGTGTCGTCTTACGGCCTGTTGGGCTACGCGCTGCTCACCAGTGCCACCTTCGGTGACGCTTTGCGCCTGGCCCTACGCTACCCGGCGCTGTTGGGAACACTTTTCGAGCTGAGCCTTGAGGAGGACGGCCAACGCGTCTGGTTCACCGCCCGCGATTACCGTGAAGACCCTGCGCTGGCCGCGTTCAATATTGAGTTGTGCCTGGCTTCACTCAACGTCATCTGCGACGACTTGCTCGGTCGCCCGCTCCCTCTGCTGGGTGCGCGTTTTGAATACCCGGCGCCGACCTACCAGGCGCGTTACGAAGAGCGCTTCGCCTGCCCGCTGGAATTCAACGCCACCAGCAACGCCTTTGCCTTCGACCGCCAGTGGCTCGATCAACCGCTGCCCTTGGCCGACGCCGTCACCCATCGCGCCATGACCGAGCGCTGCCGCAAACAAAACACCGAGTTCACCGGACGCCAGGCCTGGCTGGGCCGCGTGCGTCAACTGCTGGCGGCGCAACTGCCGGCAGCGCCAGGGCTGGATAAACTGGCGGAGCAGTTGAATTGCTCGCCACGCACCTTACGCCGGCACCTGCATGACTTGGGCAGCAGCTATCAGGAGTTGCTCGACGAACTGCGCTTCGAGCAGGCCAAGCAGTGGCTGGCCAACGATGCAATGCCCATCCACCGCATTGCCGAGCACCTGGGTTTCAGTGAGACCGCCAGCTTCCGTCATGCCTTTGTGCGCTGGAGCGGGGTCGCGCCAAGCCAGTTCCGCCCCTGATCCCCACGTCCAGGCGGGGTGAATACGGACAGTGCCTTTGGCCATATTCATCCCCTTTTGGCCGCTCCTGCCGTTCTCTTGCCGCGTCGGCGAGGCAACACTGCAAGACACCGCCAAACGCCTGCGAGTACACCACTATGCTGACGATCTACTCGGACGATCACCATCTGCACCACGGTCGATGCGAACTGATGGACGGGCAACTGATGCCCTGTTTCGAAATGCCCTCCCGTGCTGATCACGTACTGCAACGGGTCAAGAACCGTGATCTGGGGCCGGTGCGAGCCCCCGAGGACTTTGGATTGGCACCGCTGCAACGCATCCACAGCCACGCCTACCTGGATTTTTTCAAAGGGGCCTGGGCACGCTGGGTTGAGTTCGGCCAGGACGGCGACCTGCTGCCCTACACGTGGCCAGCCCGCACCTTGCGCCGCGTGCTGCCCACCAGCCTGCACGGTCAATTGGGCTATTACAGCTTCGACGGCGGCGCGCCGATCACCGCCGGCACCTGGCAAGCGGCCTATAGCGCAGCGCAGGTGGCGCTGACCGCGCAACAAGCGATTCAACAAGGTGCTCAAAGTGCCTTTGCCCTCTGCCGCCCACCGGGGCACCACGCTGCAGGCGACTTGATGGGCGGCTATTGCTACCTCAATAACGCTGCAATTGCCGCCCAGGCCTTTCTCGATCAAGGCCATGCCAAGGTCGCGATCCTTGATGTGGATTACCACCACGGCAACGGCACCCAATCGATTTTCTATGACCGCAGTGACGTGCTGTTCACCTCGATCCACGGACATCCGGAAGCCGAGTTTCCATTCTTCCTCGGCTATGCCGATGAGCTGGGCGACGGCGCCGGCAAAGGCTTCAATTTCAATTACCCGCTGCCGGCCGGTGCCGGCTGGGATACCTGGAGCGCCGCGCTGGATCAGGCCTGCGCGCAAATCGAGCGCTATGGCGCCGACATCATCGTGGTGTCCCTGGGGGTCGACACGTTCAAGGACGATCCCATCTCGCAGTTCAAGCTCGACAGCCCGGATTACCTGGCGATGGGTGCGCGTATCGCCCGGCTGGGCAAGCCCACGCTGTTCGTCATGGAAGGCGGCTACGCGGTGGAAGAAATCGGCATCAATGCCGTCAACGTTCTCGAAGGTTTTGAGGGGTCAATCCAATGAACATGCTCAAGTCGCTTGCGCTGTGCGCCGCCGTATTAAGCAGCGCCGTCCACGCCGAAGAAAGAACCCTGCGGGTCTACAACTGGTTCGACTACATCACCCCCAAGGCGCTGGAAGACTTCAAGGGTCAGAACCCTCAGATCAAACTGGTCTACGACATCTTCGACACCAATGAAGCCCTGGAAGCCAAGCTACTCACCGGCAACTCCGGCTATGACGTGGTGGTGCCGTCCAACGTGTTTCTGGCCAAGCAGATTGAAGCCGGTGTGTTTCAGCCCCTGGACCGCAGCCAGTTACCAAACTGGAACCACCTCGACCCCAAGCTGATGAAGCTGATCGAGGCCAATGACCCCGGTAATAAATTCGCCGTGCCCTACATGTACGGCACCATCCTGATTGGCTTCAACCCGGCCAAGGTCAAGGCCGTGCTGGGCGACAACGCTCCCGTGAACAGCTGGGACCTGATCTTCAAGGAAGAGAACATCAGCAAGCTCAAGCAGTGCGGCGTCGCCCTGCTGGATTCGCCATCGGAGATCCTGCCGCTGGCCTTGCAGTATCTGGGCCTGGACCCCAACAGCAATAACCCGAAGGACTATGAGAAAGCCGAAGCCCTGCTGCTTAAAATCCGCCCGTACATCACCTACTTCCACTCCTCCAAATACATGGCCGATATCGCCAATGGCGACATCTGTGTGGCCGTCGGTTATTCCGGCAGCTTCTCCCAGGCTGCCAACCGCGCCAAGGAGGCCAGGAACGGCGTGACCGTGGACATGCGCCTGCCCAAGGAAGGCGCGCCGATCTGGTTCGACATGCTCGCCATTCCCAAGGGCGCAAAGAACCCGCAGGACGCCTACGCCTTCATCAACTACCTGCTGCAACCTGAGGTGATTGCGCCGATCAGCGATTTCGTCGGCTACCCCAACCCAAACAAGGACGCCACCGAACGGGTCGACCCGACCATCCGCAATAACCCTAACCTGTACCCGACCGAGGCGGCGATGGCGACGTTGTACACCTTGAAGCCGTTGGACAGTAAAGCTGAACGCGCCAGGACCCGGGCCTGGACCAAGATCAAATCGGGGACCTGACCGCCCCTCACACAGGACTCAGGCTAAGTAATTACCGCCCGCGCCAATCCTCCCCTCACTACCGTTGTCCTCTGCAACGGCGCCGCACCCCGGCGCCGTACTTCCCAAGAAAGGGCCCCGAGCCACCCACGCTCAAGCGCCCTTCATTTCTGCAAAGGACTTGCCTATGCCTGAAGCAACGCTTCCTGATCATCCGTCGGCCACCAGCCACAATCGACCCCCTACTACCTATGAGCTACTGACTCAACTGACCTCCGGCCCGAACAGCCGGGAGGTGGCCGCCGTGACCCTGCGCTCGGCGCTCAAGGAGCTGTATCCAACCCTGGCCATCGACCCGGACCTGGCCATGGTCGTCACGCCGAATTGGCGCGTCGTCGATGATCAAGTCCTATCCGCCCCGGCCTATGCCATGTCGCTCACTTCGGTGCTGGCAAGCCAGATGCTGAACCCGAAGCCGGTGATCTACCTCGATGGCGAACACTTCCTGACACTGCAACCCGACGCCCGGCCACCGGTGCATTTACCGGTAAAAATCGATGCCATTGCGCGCATGATCAATGAGCTGTCAGAACTGATGCTGTCTGCCTTCCAGGAGCAGTACCTCAATTACTGGAATGCCTCCGATGGCCGAAGCGGGCACCGCTGGAAAGTGTTCTCACAATCCCTGCGCAAAGTATGGAATGTCACGGCGCAAGAGGGCTGGGATGAACATGATTGCGCCATAGCCAGGTCGCTGTTCCTTTTTCCGGAGCGAGCCACACGCTCTGCCCAGGACAGCTACAACACTCACGCCTACCTGATCGACGTCGATGCGCTGCAAGACAGCCAGACCGCTCACACCGCCCTCATGGACATCGCCGTAGTGATTGGCGAGCATGAGCAGGGCCAGCGGGTCCTGGTTTACTCACTGGTCAACGGCTACGAGAAATTCGACTCGCTGGAGCAATTCGGAGAACAACTGCCCGACCGAATGAACGCACGGAACAATGAGCTAAGCCTGCAGTGGCGGCTGTACGAACCGCCGGGCAATTTCTTCGACAGCCTGGCCGGCGCACTGATTGCGTTGCAACTCGACGCAATAGGCTCGATTGACAAAGACGACCGCAAAGCGATCAACGTGGACGCCGACGCCAGCCCCCTGGTCGCGGTTGCCAACGTCCTGCCGGTGGTCGAGGACTTGAGCGATCACTCGCTATCCAATATCCGTGACATCCATGAGCGGTTGCCCGACTGGCTGGCCCACGCCTCGGACTTGGATATTTCCACCTACAGTCGGCGCCTGATCGATCTTGCCGAGTTGCATACCCTCCAGAAGGGCGCATCCTTCAATGACGATATTGCGCCGATCCGCGAATACACCCGCGATCAGTTGCAGAGCCAGATTCGTGCGCACGCCCAAGGTGCAAACATCAACGTCGACAAGATCGAAGTTCACATCGAAAGCCCGGTTGTCTGGGGAAGCACGTTCATCGTGCCCACGGCGCCGGACATAACACGCCGTAACCTGATCGACCTAGCCCTGGAAAACCTCACAGGCCTGCCGACCGGCCAACCCCGCGTGCTCTATAACGGCAGCGCAGCTCCCCCGTGGCTGTCTTACACCTACCTGAAGGGCGTGATTGAAAACATCGATATCGGCCAGCACTACCCGGCGCTGATCAAGCGCACGCTGCTGGAAGATACGGTTCAGGCCAAGGGCAGACAAACGCTCTACATCAACCATTTGCGCGTACAGCTGCCTTTGCTGGCACTGCAACTCAAGATTCGCCAACAACACGGGGTCGATGAACTCGGTGCGCGCTACGTCGCTGCCGTAATGCAGGACGAAGACCACGGGCGACTCGTCGACGGGCAGGAGATTGTCATTCGCCCCTTAGCATTCTTACCGACCTTGCGCCCCGGCAATGATCAGGATGTGGTTGCCAATATGTTCGTGATCGGCGCCAAAGACGCCGCCGCGGGCCCGTGCCTGCTGTACCGTCCCTTGCTGGAACCAACGCTGCTGCAGTATCCGTCACGGCAAAACCTGATCTACGCCATCAAACACACGCGTCCACTTCGCGACTCGGTGCTGGCCTGGCTGCCAGAGGCGGCGCGCTTCAACTACGCGCAGTATGTATTCCCCGATAAATGGCCATCGCCATGGACGGTCATTCGAGGGCTGGTCGAGCCGCAGGTCATGGTGTACATGAGCGGCTCCATTACCTTGAGCGACCAGGTGCTTGGCGCAGCCCCGCTGGCCGCACTGTTCAAAGCCAATGCCGAGGCCATGGTCGAACTGGCGGGCCGCCAGTCAGTCTCCAATGCGCAAAAACGCTGGGCAACCTTGCGCCAGGCAGGCTGGCAAATCTTCAATGCGACGTTGCCGTTCCTGGGGCGCACGGCCGGTATCGCCGCCTGGATCTGGCAGATCATGGATGACTTGCAGGACATCGCCCAGCAGGACGACCCCGAAGCGGACCCCGAAGGCGCCTGGATAGCCCAGGTCGACCTGTTACTCAACCTTGGCATGGCCCTGGCGCTGCACGGGGCCTTGCGTCACGTGCCGGTCGAAAAACCCAGCGAAGAAACCAGGCTGAAAACAGAATCGTCAGCGGTCGAACCCGCCGAAAAAATCGAGCCGCCGCCCAGCAAAACCTCCGTGGCCCGGCTGGAAAACGTAACGGGCACCGAGCTGCCGAGTCGGCATCAGGGCCTGCTGAACATTCGCGGCGCCATCCCCACCGACCGTCCAAGCCTGGAGGCCACGCTGGACAGCTTCAAAATCGAGAGGCCCGCGGGCCTGGAACCTCAGGTCACAGAGCCTGGTATCTATCTGCACCTCTACCCGAACGCCCAGAAATGGTACGCCGTGGTCGGCACGCGCTGGTTCGAAGTCAACGTAGACGAAGCGGATAACGTGGTCATCATCGACCCAGGCAATCCCTCGCGAATGGGCCCCATGCTACTCAACAACAAGGCGGGCCAATGGTTTGTGGACACACGCCTGCGCCTGCGCGGTGGTGGCTTCAAAAACCGGCGCAAGGCCGTGCAAATCCGCAATACGTCTCGAATCGGCGACCTGCGCAGGCAGCTCGACGAATTCGACGCCAATGAGCGCAGCAGGCAGTCGGAAATCGCCGGCGCACACACGGCGATAGGCGACGAAGCAGGCCCCTCCACCGAATTGCGCCGCCAGAGCTTCATCGACAAGGTCGACGCCCGAATCCTGGATTACGACGTGCCGATCCGCCAACTCAGGTCACTGGGCATTATCGATAACGTGCCCAACTACCAGAGCTCCATGATCGACTATTTGCACAAGCAACTGCTGTTGACGCGCTCCGCCATCAACCAACGCTTACCGCGGTTCCGTGAAACCCTGGAAAGCTCCGTCCCGAGCCTTGAGTCGGTCACCGGCATTGATGCCAAGACCAAGACACAAACCGCCCGGGCCATGTCGGACATGACGGGCGAAATGATCAGACGCATGGAGTACGTGGAGACACGTTTTCATGAACTGGAAACGCTTGGCATCGACGGCAACAAGGTCATTCAGAGCACGCAACACGCCCTGCCCAAGCTTCAATTGCGGGACTTGAAGGCGTTTCAAGTCACCCTGGCCCGTCACCTGTGCGTCCAAGAGGGCGACGGCGAAGCGTTCGATACTGCGCGCGCCCTGCTCGACACCATTGTCGATGCCGCCGATCTTCACATACAGAGCTGCACGGAGGCGCTGGCCGACACGGCTATTCGCTCGTTGGAGGAACGTATCGACGTGCTCAACAGCCTGGTCGATCAATTTTCCATCGTTGACCAGCGCCTGCTGGACCTGCATGCCGAATACCCCGAGCAGGTACAACGCGAGCCCCTGGAAACCCTGCGCAAGCAGATCAACGAATTCAATCAGCACGTCGTTCGCGAGCTGGCCCTGTTGCTCAGGGAAAGCAAAGCGTTGGAGCCCAAGCCCGGCAGTTCGAAAACCGCATCACCCCCCAAGCGCAAGATCATCAAGACACGCTTCAACGGCGTGGTGGTCGGCGAACCGCGCGCGGCCGAAGAAGGGCTGGTGGATGTAAAGTCGCCGCTGACGGGCAAAGTCATTGCGACCTTCCATGAGAAAGAGCCTGGGGTGTGGGTCGAACGCGACAGCCGCCCTTCCGGACCGCGACCGCCCCAGGCAATAGACCTGAACGTGAGCCTCGAAGAGGGTGACCAGTTGCTTCAGGACGAACCTGCCGCGACCTTGCGGACCCTGGGCCACTCAAAAAAGGCCGGGCGCATTCCGGTCGAAATCGAGGAGATGTTCCACCAATACGCCGCTCGCCTGGAGCGTGCCGTCAGCCGCATCGAAGAAGCGTTGACCCAACGTAATCTGACCGAAAGCGACCGCCCTTCCGCCGCCTCCACTAACAAGCAGCTCAACGACGCGGCGCAGCGCCTGTACGAGCTGGGCACCACGACCCGGATCAGCATGACCAAGCAGCAACCGCCCACAGCGGCACGGGTGGAGTGGCTGTTTGACCGGGGTTTGGTGGAAATTGCCAAGGTCATCACCCGGCGTCGCCTCAAGGGGCCGGGCAAAGACTTTCTGGACGAGTACGAAATACGCGACCATCAAACCCACAACGTGCTGTGGTATGCCCACTTTCACTACAGCTCAGCGCAAGCGGCCGCCGAAGAATATCTCGCCGGGCACCTCAAGACGCGTGAACAACAGAAGCAAGGGGGAAGCCTGCAGCGCACCGGCTTGAACGACCACGACCAGATCGCGATTTACCGCAGTCAGATCGGGTCGAAACTCGCCAAATCGCTGTTTTTTGACAGCTGACCGTGCTGCTTGTCGGCGCCCCAGGCCTTGCGCAGACGCTTCAGCGCGTCGGCAATCGCGGCTTCAGGCACGGCGGCAAACCCCAACACCAGGCCGGCGCGTTGATCCGCCGGTGTGGTGGAGTGCGCCAGCCAGTAGCTGCTCAGACCATTGACCTCAACGTCGGCCGAGCGGGCCTGATCCAGCAGTTGCTGTTCGCGGGCTAAGCTGTCCACGCGCACCGTCATGTGCAGCCCCGCCGCTACGCTCGGCAACTCGCCAACCCCCGGCAGACCGCTGGGCCAACCGGCCAGCAAGGCATTGCGCCGGCTTAATGCTGCGCGGCGCATGCGGCGGATGTGCCGTTGAAAATGGCCCGCCGCCATGAACTCGGCCATCACTGCCTGAGTGCTGACTTCCGAGTGGCGCATGTCGACAGCGCGGCGCCGTGAGAAGGCGTCCACCAGACCCGGCGGCAACACCAGATAACCCAGGCGCAGTGCCGGAAACGCGACTTTGCCGAAGGTGCCCACGTAGAGCACGCGACCACTGCGGTCCAGCGCGGCCAACGGTGACAGGGGCGCGCCGCTGTATCGGTATTCGCCGTCGTAGTCATCTTCGACGATCCAGCCGCCTCGGCGCTCGGCCCAGGCCAGCAATTCCAAGCGCCGCGCCAGGCTCATCACCACGCCCAAAGGGTATTGATGGGAAGGCGTGACGTACGCCAGGCGACAGTCGCCCAGTTGATCGAGGGCCTGGCAGTCGATGCCGTCACTGTCCACCGGCACCCCATGCAGGCACCCACCGGCCAGGGCGAATGCATGGCCTGCGGCGCGATAGCCAGGGTTTTCCACGGCCACGCCATCGCCGGGCTCCACCAGCAACTGTGCACAAAGGCTAATCGCCTGCTGTGCACCACTGGTGATCACTATTTGCTCAGCCGTACATTGCATCCCCCGCGAACTGCGCAGGTATGCCGCGATCAGCCCGCGCAGACGCCCATCGCCTGCAGGGTCGCCATAGCACAGCTGTTGCAGGTCCGGCTTGCGCCAGAATGCCCCGTTCAGCTTGGCCCAGACCTCGAACGGGAACAGATCGAAAGCCGGCACACCGACTCGAAACGCCTTCGGCGGCCCTGCGGGTGGCTGCGACAGGTAGTGGTTTTGCAGTCGCCCCAGAGCCGGTCTGTGGATAACTTCATCATCGAGATCCGCCGGCAAATTTTCCCATTTTGTGGATAAGGCTGGGGATAAGCCTGTGTGTAACCCTGTGGATACTTTTGTGGATAGTTTTTCCGTCGAGGGCAGTTGAGCGACGTAAGTGCCATCGCCGACACGCCCTTCGATAAACCCCTCGGCATACAGTTGATCGTAGGCACGTACCACGCTGTTGCGCGAAATCGACAGCGCGGCGGCCAGGTCACGGCTGGCCGGCAGCCGCGTGCCGCTGATCAGGCGACCATCGAGTACGCGCTGGCGTAGGGCTTCATAGAGCTGGCGCGTCAGGCCCCGGCCGCGATCCAGCTCGATACCGGCGGGGTTGAATGACAGAGGCGGCGCAGTCGGCGACATATTGGACCTATGAAATTGGCCGTAGATGGCTCTTACAACGGACCATTAGCCTGCCTAGGATGCTGGCATTCGCCAAGGAAAATATTCATGTACACACCTCGCGCCTTTGCCCTCGACGACTTACCCGAACTGCATCAATTGATCCAGCACACCCGCCTGGCGCAACTGGTGACCTTTGGCGAGCAAGGCCTGCAAGCCAGCCACTTGCCGCTGCTGCTCAACCCCGATGAAGGCCCCAACGGCACGCTTTACGGGCACTTGGCCAAGGCCAATCCGCAGTGGCGCGATTTACAGAATGGCAACGACGCCCTGCTGATTTTTGCCGGCGCCGACGCGTATATCAGCCCAGCGTTTTACCCGGCCAAGGCCGAGCACGGCAAAGTGGTGCCGACCTGGAATTACATCGCCGTGCATGCCTACGGCAAGGCCGAGGTGTTTACCGATGCCGAGCGCCTGCTGGCGCTGGTCAGCGCCCTCACCGACCGCCACGAAGGTAACCGTGCGCAACCATGGAAAGTCAGCGACGCCCCCGCTGATTACATCGACGGCATGCTCAAGGCCATCGTCGGCTTTGCATTGCCCATCGATCGCCTGATCGGCAAACGCAAACTCAGCCAGAACCGCAGCGCGGCGGACATCGCCGGCGTGCGCGACGGCCTCGCCGCCAGCGCGGACGTGCGCGACCAGACCCTCGCACGTTTTATTCCCCAAGGAGTTTCAGAATGAGCCAGATCGACATCCGCCAGGTCACCGCAGCCGACCACGCCGCCTGGTTGCCGCTGTGGCAGGCGTACTTGACGTTCTACAACACCGAACTGCCGGACGCCGTCAGCCAAAGCACCTGGCAGCGCCTGATCGACGCCAGCGAGCCGACCCATTCGGCACTGGCCTGGCAGGACGGCAAGGCGGTGGGCATGGTCAACTTCATCTATCACCGATCTAATTGGAGCATCGAGAACTCCTGCTATTTGCAGGATTTGCTGGTGGACCCTGCCCAACGCGGCACCGGTGTCGGCCGTAAACTGATCGAGTTCGTCTACGCCACTGCCAAGGCCGACGGCTGCTGCAAGGTGCACTGGCTGACCCACGAGACCAACGCCACCGCGATCCAACTCTACGAGCGCATCGCCGAACGCCCTGGCTTCATTCAATTTCGTAAAGGTCTTTAAGGAGCGCAGCATGTCTACTTCCCTCGCCGACTGGAAAGGCGTCCCGGCGCCCACCGCTCAACTGCTCGAAGGGCGCTTTATCCACCTGGAAAAACTCGACCCGGCGCGCCACGCCGATCAACTGTGGCAAGCCCTCGAAGGCCCCGGCGCCGACCCCAAGCTGTGGGATTACTTGCCGTACGGCCCGTTTACCGAGCGCGCCGCGTTCGATGCGTGGCTGAACAACCACGCGGCCAATACCGACCCGTACTTCTTCAGCATCGTCGACCGTGCGACCGGCCAGGTGCAGGGCATCCTCAGCCTGATGTCCATCGTCCCGGCCCAAGGCCGCATAGAAATCGGGCATGTCACCTTCGGCGCGCCGATGCAGCGCTCACCCAAAAGCACCGAAGCGGTGTACCTCTTGGCCAAATACGCGTTCGAGCAGGGCTACCGCCGCCTGGAATGGAAGTGCAACAACGGCAACGCCCGCTCCAAATATGCGGCTGAGCGGTTGGGGTTCAGTTTTGAGGGGGTGTTCCGCCAGCATATGGTGGTCAAGGGGCAGAACCGGGATACGGCGTGGTATTCGATTTTGGATTCGGAATGGCCGACGGTGGGCGCGGGGTTTGAGGCGTGGTTGTCGGAGTCCAACCAAACCGCCTCGGGTCAGGTAAAAAGCCTGGCGCAGTGCCGCCAGGCTTAAGCCTTAGTTCAGCTTCTGGGCCAGCACCGCAATGTGCTCCGGCCCGATCCCGCAGCAACCGCCCAGGTGGCTGGCACCGCGTTTCTGCCAGTCCGCGGCCCAATGCAGGTAGCCCGGCGGATCGAGGTCCTCGCGCAACGGATCCAGGCCATCGTTGGCCGTGGCTTCCTTGGGTTGCGGCGGGAAGGCATTGGCGTAGGCGCCGATCTGGATCGACACGCCCAGACGCTCGAAGGTTTGACGCGCCGCGTCGATGGCCGCGCCAATCACTTCCGGCTGGCTGCAATTGAACAACAACACTTGCACACCCAACTGCGCCGCCACTTCGGCCGCGTCTGCCACCGGCTCGCCGGAGCGCAGGCGCGGGACGTCGTCAGTGTCTTCATCTTTCAAGGTAAACGACAGCCAGAACGGCTTGCCATCCTGAGGCAGGCCCGCATGAATCGCCCGCGCCTCGACGATTGAACTCTGGGTTTCCGCCAGCCACAAGTCGACGTGGGGCGCGAGCCCCTGCACCAGTGGGGTGAGCAACTCAGACACGCGCTGTGCTTCAAACAAGTCCGGACGATAGGAGCCAAACAGCGGCGGCAGCGAACCGGCCACCCGCACGTTTTTGCCCGACGCCGTTACCGCACGACGCGCCAATTCGCCGGCCAACGCCGCCAAGGCCTGGCCTTCGGCAGCAAACCGCGCTTCACCGATATGAAACGGCACCACCGCGTAGCTGTTGCTGGTGATCACGTTGGCACCGCTGTCGATATAGGCCGCATGCACAGCCTCCACCGCCTGCGGCGCTTCGCTCAGCGCCAATGCCGACCACTCCGGCTGGCGAAACGGCGCGCCACGGCGCTGCAGTTCACGGCCCATGCCGCCATCGAGAATTACTGTTTCTGCGCCCATATGCTTTTTACTCATAAGCTTATGAAAATAACTCACTATGAGAGTCGTTCTTATAACTATTTAATACGTTCAATTCGCTTCATACCAACTCTTTTTTCTAAAGGTGTCCTTCGTGAAACTTAAACCCCTGCTGGCCCTGGGCCTGATGACACTGGCTGCCTCCACCCAGGCGTTTGGCGGTACGACCCTGGACCGGATCGAACAGAAAAAAGAGCTGGTGGGCGTGCTGATGGAAAGCTATCCGCCGTTCTCATTTCTCAATGACCAGAACCAGTTGGATGGTTTTGACGTCGATGTGGCCAAGGCCGTGGCGCAAAAATTGGGTGTGAAGCTGCGTTTGGAAACGCCATCGTGGGACGTGATCGCCGCTGGCCGCTGGAGCGGGCGCTACGATATTTGCATCTGCTCGATGACCCCGAGCAAGGCCCGCGCCGAAGTGTTCGACTTCCCGGTGGAGTACTACGCCTCGCCAGCCGTGATCGTGGTCAATGCCAAGGACGACCGCATTCACGCCGCCAAGGATTTGAGCGGCAAGAAAGTCGGCCTCACCAGTGCCTCCAGCTATGAAAGCTACCTGAACAAGAACCTGGTGATCGAAGGCGCCGAAGACACACAACTGCAGTACCCGTTCGAAGAGGTGCAGATCGCGCCGTACGACACTGACAACGTCGCCTTCCAGGACCTCGGTCTCGGCGCCGGCGTGCGCCTGGACGCGATCCTTACCAACCTGGTGACCGCACAGCCTCGCCTGACCCAGGACAAACGCTTCAAGCTTGCTGGCGAACCGCTGTACTCGGAGCCCAACTCGGTAGCTATCGAAAAAGGCGACGCCGCGTGGGACAGCAAAGTGCGTGAGGTGTTTGCCCAGCTCAAGCAGGACGGCACCTTGAGCAAGCTGTCGCAAAAATGGATCGGCGCTGATATCAGCCGATGAGTTTTCGCACGCGGCTTTACCTGACCTGGGCGGCGCTGTTCGCCCTGTTTGCGAGCTTCTTCCTGAGCTTTGACCTGAAGTTCTCGATCATTCTCGACAAGCTGCCCAACCTGGTCGGCCTGCACCTGGCGCCCAATGGTTTCCTGCAGGGCGCGGCGTTAACGCTGTTCCTGTGCCTGTGTTCGATTCTGGTGTCGTCGGCGCTGGGCTTCGTCACGGCACTGGGGCGCCTGTCCAGCAGCGCGGTGGCGTTTGGCATCGCCACCTTCTACGCCTCGTTCTTCCGTGGCACGCCGTTGCTGATCCAGATCCTGCTGATCTATCTGGGCATGCCGCAACTGGGCCTGGTGCCCGGCGCGATCACGGCTGGGATCATTGCTCTGTCGCTGAACTATGGCGCGTACCTGAGCGAAATCTTCCGCGCTGGCATCCTTGGCGTGCCCCACGGCCAACGCGAAGCCGCCCTCGCGCTGGGCATGCGCGATAACGCGATCTTCTGGCACGTCACCCTGCCCCAAGCCATGCGCACCATTGTTCCGCCCGCGACTAACCAATTCATCTCGATGCTCAAGGACTCGTCCCTGATCTCGGTGATGGGCGTGTGGGAAGTGATGTTCCTCGCGCAATCCTACGGCCGCTCAAGCTATCGCTACATCGAGATGCTCACCACCGCCGCAATCATCTACTGGGTGATGTCCCTCGCCCTGGAATTGATCCAGGCGCGGATGGAACGTCACTTTGGCAAGGGCTATGTTCGGCGCGGGTGAAGTCAATAGAGCGGGCGTCGCACCCGCCCCCCCCTCCGCAAACCGCGCGCCTTATCGCACAAGACCTGGGAAGTCTCCTGCAATCCAGCGGCACTGCGCCTGACATTTATCCCGCCTGAGCATCGCTAAATTCCCCGCCTCAAATATCAAGAGGTGGGCCTAAATGCCGTTCATACACAAACAACTCGCACTGGCGATCATGCTGTCGCTGGGTGTCGCGAGTACTCAAGACGCGCAGGCACGGGGCGATATGGAGCCGGACAGCGAATGGCTTGATTGGATTGTCATGCCCGATGAAAGCCGACAGTTCGAACCGGCCGTCCCAGGGCCAGATGACTTCTACTTCGCGGATCGGGCGACGAGTCGCAACGGCCTGAACGTCGCCCGCGTGCTCGACGCTGCCGTGGATGAACTGTACGCGTCGGACGAAATCAGCGAACAGGCCAAGGACGAGCTGGACGATTACGGCCAGTACCTGTCCAGCCTTGCACCCGGCCAGGTCGGGGCCGCGCTTGAGCAACTGGCCGGCAGCCAAAACGCCAATCTGGGCACCGCCACGCAAAACGCCCTGAAGCAGTTGAACGCCAGCCTGCTCTCGGCAGTACGTCAGTTAGATATGGACACCCGCGAGACAGGCCGAGTTTGGCTGCAGGGCCTGGACAGCGGCGGCAGGCTCGACGCCCAACACGGCAGCGCCGGCTTGAGCCAAAGCACCCAAGGCGTGCTGCTCGGCGCCGACTGGTCAATCGACCACGCGTGGCGAATCGGTGTGGTGGGCGGCAAGTCCGGCAGCGACTTGAGCACCAAGGGTTTCAAGGGTGAAGTGGACAGCTGGCACCTCGGCACCTACGCCGCACGTCAGGACGGGCCGCTCTCGATGCGCCTCGGTGCGCTTTACAGCAGCCATCGCGGGCAGAACAAACGCTCGGTCGATCTAGGCTTGCTCGACTATCGTGAGCAGCTCAGCGGCAAATACAAGGCCCACAGCCAGAACGCTTTTGCCGAGTTGGGCTATCAGTTGGACGCTGCCGGCTGGCGTGCCGAACCCTATGCCGCCGTCGGCTTCCAGCGCTACCAGCGTGATCGTTTCGAGGAAAAAGGCGGCTACGGCGCGCTGAACGTTGGCGCACAAACCCAGCAAAACCTCAGCAATACCTTCGGCGTGCGTGTCTCCCAAGACTTCGCGCTGGGCAACCGCATGACCCTCAAACCGCACCTGAGCAGCAGTTGGAAACACCTGTATGGCAATGTCGACAGCCGCGTGCGCCAGTCCTTCGTCCATGAAAAACGCGAGGACTTCAACAGTGAGTTCACCATCGGCGGCACGTCTCTTGACCGCAACAGCCTCGCGCTGCGCACCGGCCTGGACCTGACGCTGTCGGCCCAACACAGCGTCGGCCTGGCCTACACCGCGGAATTTGGCAGCAACAGCCGCAACCAGGGTCTGACGGGCCAGTGGGCGATGGCGTTTTAAAGGCGAAAAAAAAGGGGGCACATGCCCCCCGAGGATTAAACGTTAGTGTCGAAGGCTGTATCAGCCTTCGACTTCAATCAAGATTTCGCCAGGGTTCACCCGGTCGCCCTTGGCCACATGGACAGCGGTCACCTTGCCGGCAATCGGTGCCTGCACTTCGGTTTCCATCTTCATGGCTTCGGTAATCAACACTGCCTGACCGGCCTTGACCACGTCGCCTTCCTTGACCAGCACGTCAACGATATTGCCCGGCATTGCAGTGCTGACATGGCCCGGCTCGCTGGCCTGCTTGCGCTTGCTGCTGCCGCCGCCGACAAATTCGTTGAGCGGCTCGAACACCACTTCTTCCGGCATGCCGTCGATGGACAGGTAGAAATGACGCTTACCTTCGGCTTTCACGCCGACACCGGTGATGTCCACGCGGTAGCTTTCGCCGTGTACGTCGATGACGAACTCGGTCGGCACACCTTCGCCACCGGCACGGGCTACGCCGCCGGCTTCAGGGATGGGTAACAACACTTCCGGGGCCAAGGTGCCGGCGTCGCGTTCTTCGAGGAACTTGCGGCCGATGTCCGGGAACATGGCGTAGGTCAGCACGTCTTCTTCGGATTTGGCCAATGCGCCGATTTCTCCGCGCAACTTGGTCATCTCTGGCTTAAGCAGGTCGGCTGGGCGCACGTCGATCACTTCTTCGCTGCCGATGGCCTGGCGACGCAACTTCTCGTTCACAGTGCCCGGCGCTTTGCCGTAGCCGCCTTGCAGGTAGAGCTTCACCTCATTGGTGATGGTCTTGTAGCGCTCACCGGCCAGCACGTTGAAGAACGCTTGAGTGCCGACGATCTGAGACGTTGGCGTGACCAGCGGCGGGAAGCCGAGGTCTTCACGCACACGCGGGATTTCGGCCAGTACTTCGCTCATGCGGTTGAGGGCGCCCTGCTCTTTCAACTGGTTGGCCAGGTTGGAGATCATCCCGCCCGGTACCTGGTTGACTTGCACACGGGTGTCGACGGCGGTGAATTCGCTTTCGAACTGGTGGTACTTCTTGCGCACGGCGTAGAAGTACAGACCGATCTCTTGCAGCAGTTCCAAGTCGAGGCCGGTATCGAATTCGCTGCCTTTAAGGGCGGCGACCATCGACTCGGTACCCGGGTGGCTGGTGCCCCAGGCGAAGCTGGAGATGGCCGTGTCGATATGGTCTGCACCGTTTTCGATGGCCTTGAGTTGGCACATCGCGGCCAAGCCGGCGGTGTCATGGGAGTGGATGAAGATCGGCAGGTTCTGCTCGGCCTTCAGCGCCTTGACCAGCTCGCCGGTGGCGTATGGGGTCAGCAGGCCGGCCATGTCCTTGATCGCGATCGAATCGCAACCCATGGATTCCAGTTGCTTGGCCTGCGCCACGAACGCGTCGATGGTGTGCACCGGGCTCGTGGTGTAAGCGATGGTGCCTTGAGCATGTTTGCCGGCGGCTTTTACGGCTTCGATGGCCACGCGCAGGTTACGCACATCGTTCATCGCATCGAAGATACGGAACACATCGATGCCATTCACTGCTGCCTTGGCGACGAAGGCTTTCACCACATCGTCGCTGTAATGGCGGTAGCCCAGCAGGTTCTGACCACGCAGCAACATTTGCAGGCGGGTGTTAGGCAACGCGGCGCGCAGTTTGCGCAGGCGCTCCCACGGGTCTTCTTTCAGAAAGCGTACGCAGGCGTCGAAGGTCGCGCCGCCCCAGACTTCCAGGGACCAGTAGCCGACTTTGTCGAGCTTGTCGCAGATCGGCAGCATGTCGTCGGTACGCATGCGGGTCGCCAGCAACGATTGGTGGGCGTCGCGCAGGATGGTGTCAGTAACGAAGATTTTCTTGCTCATTATTATGTTCCTCACAGGCCTGCGTGGGCGGCGATGGCGGCGGCGATGGCCAGGGCCAGCTCTTCGGGTTTGCGCTTGATCGAGTAGTTGGTCAGCTCAGGGTGGCTTTCCACAAAACTGGTGTTGAACTGGCCGCTACGGAATTCCGGGTTACGCAGGATTTCCTGGTAGTAGGCGGCGGTGGTCTTCACGCCTTGCAGGCGCATGTCGTCCAGGGCACGCAGGCCGCGGTCCATGGCTTCTTCCCAGGTCAACGCCCACACCACCAGTTTCAGGCACATGGAGTCGTAGAACGGTGGGATGGTGTAGCCGGTATAGATAGCCGTGTCAGTGCGCACGCCGGGACCGCCGGGCGCGTAGTAACGGGTGATCTTGCCGAAGCTCGGGAGGAAGTTGTTTTTCGGGTCTTCGGCGTTGATGCGGAACTGCAACGCGAAGCCACGGTGCTGGATGTCTTCCTGTTTCACCGACAGAGGCAGGCCGGAGGCGATGCGGATCTGCTCACGAACGATGTCGATCCCGGTGATTTCTTCGGTGATGGTGTGTTCCACCTGAACCCGGGTGTTCATTTCCATGAAGTACACCTCGCCCTCGGCGAGTAGGAACTCCACGGTACCGGCGTTCTCGTAGCCCACGGCCTTGGCCGCGCGCACCGACAGGTCGCCGATGTAGGCGCGCTGTTCAGGGGTCAGCTGTGGGCTTGGGGCGATCTCGATCAGCTTCTGGTTGCGACGCTGGATCGAGCAATCGCGCTCGAACAGGTGCACCACGTTGCCGAAGCTGTCACCGAGGATCTGCGCCTCAATGTGCTTGGGATTGACGATGCATTTTTCCAGGAACACTTCCGCCGAACCAAAGGCCTTGGTGGCTTCGGAGATGACGCGGGGGAAGGCTTGTTCAAGTTCTTCGCGACTGTTGCAACGACGAATCCCGCGACCGCCACCACCCGAGGTGGCCTTGAGCATCACCGGGTAACCAATGCGGTCGCCTTCGGTGAGGGCTTCGGCGATGTCGGCGACGTTGCCTTCGGTGCCTGGCGTGACCGGCACGCCGGCTTTGATCATGCTGCGGCGCGCTTCGGTCTTGTCGCCCATGCGGCGGATCACTTCAGCGGACGGGCCGATGAACTTGATCCCACGCTCAGCACAGATGTCTGCCAACTCGGCATTTTCCGACAGGAAGCCATAGCCAGGATGCAGCGCATCACAACCGGTTTCCACGGCCAGGTTCACCAGCTTGCGCGGGTTCAGATAACCGGCCAAAGGCTCGGCACCAATGCTGTGAGCTTCGTCGGCACGTTTAACGTGCAACGCGTGGCGGTCGGCGTCGGAATAGACCGCGACCGAGCGAATGCCCATCTCGGCGCAAGCACGCACGATTCGTACGGCAATTTCACCACGGTTGGCGATCAGGATCTTTTTTATCACTTGGAAATTCCCTTGAGCCGATTGCTGCGTTCTTCGACCCCTGGAGCTGAGTCGGCGCGTGACTAAATGTTTCATGACAGTCGCGAGACACACACTAAGCCCCAGCAGGGATTAACAAAAATCAATAATTATTGGGTTGTGTATAAGTAAAGACTTATAGTCACCGCATTACGGCCGGGATGGGTATTTGAATTATGCGTAAGTCATTGATGCGTATGACATTGCGTCAATTGCAGATTTTCAATGAGGTGTGCGATTTACGCTCTTACAGCCGTGCAGCCGAGGAAATGTCTCTGACACAACCGGCCGTCAGCCTGCAAATTCGTCAGCTGGAGGAGCTGATCGGCCAGCCGCTCTTCGATTACGTCGGTAAAAAACTCTACATGACCGAGGCCGCCGAGGCGCTGCAACGGGCCAGTCGTGACATCTTCGGGCGCCTGGAAAACCTCGATATGCAGCTGTCGGACATGCAAGGTTCATTGCAAGGTCAGCTAAAGCTCGCGATTGAATCCAGTGCCAAGTATTTCGTGCCGCACCTGTTTGCCGCGTTCAAGCGCCAGCATCCGGAAGTACAACTGCACCTGACAGTGGTCAACCGCGCCCAGGTGATCCGGCGTCTTTCCGACAACCGCGACGACCTCGTGATTATGTCCATGGTGCCCCAAGACATGGGGTTGGAATTCCTGCCGTTTCTCAACAATCCGATTGTTGCCGTCGCTCCACCCGATCATCCATTGAGTCTGCAGGGGCCACTGCGTCTGCAAGACCTGGAGCCTTACACACTATTGGTGCGCGAACCGGGCTCCGGCACGCGGCTGGCCTGCGAGGAGTATTTCAAGGAGAAGCGCGTGCACTTCACCCAGACGGTGGAAGTGGCTTCGGCCGAGGCGCAGCGTGAATGCGTGTGCGCAGGCTTGGGCGTGGCTTTGCTGACGCGCCATGCGGTGAATATGGAACTGGCCACCGGCGGGCTCAAGGAGCTGCCGGTGGAAGAGCTGCCGCTGTACCGCAGTTGGTGCCTGGTGCAGGCCAAGGCCAAGCGCCTGTCACCGGTGGCACATGCGTTCCTGGGCTTTATTCGCAGCGAGCGTGTGCAAATCAGCGCGCTGGCTGAACGCTTCGCTGGGCAGCCGCGGGTGCCTGCCAGTGGAGTTCTGGGTAGTCACTGATGCTCTGGAGCAGTTGGCGCTCCTGGCAACGGTCTTCAATTGCGCGACGGAACGCCATGCGACGCTGGTCTTCCTGCTGACGACGGGTCTTTACGGTGCTGTTGCTGTCTTCGTAGGGACGGGCCATTTGGTGTCTCCCAAAGCGAGTACGGGGAGTACAGGATGGGTCGTAGCGATGACGGTTTAACGGCGCGGGGGTTACAGGACGATGAATCTTCCGAATAGGTAAACAATCCAAATGTGGGAGGGGGCTTGCTCCCGATTACAGTACATCAGCCGATTTCTCTTTGACTGACCCACTGCTATCGGGAGCAAGCCCCTTCCCACATTTTGAGCGTGTATGGCCCTGGATCAGTCGTCGAGGGCTTTGACGGACTTGGGCGACAACCGCAGGCTACGCAAGCTGCGCTTCACACTCTTGAGGTGGTTGACCAGGCTCGGTCCGCGCGCCATGGCCACGCCCATCGCCAACACATCGATTACCACCAGATGGGCGATGCGTGACGTCAGAGGCGTGTAGATCTCGGTGTCTTCATGCACGTCGATCGCCAGGTTGACTGTGGACAGTTCGGCCAACGGCGTCTGGCTCGGGCACAGAGTAATCAACGACGCGCCGCTTTCACGCACCAGATTGGCGGTGATCAGCAGGTCCTTGGAGCGGCCCGACTGGGAAATACAGATCGCCACATCCGTCGGCTTCAAAGTCACCGCCGACATCGCCTGCATATGCGGGTCGCTGTACGCCGCTGCTGTCAGCAGCAGGCGGAAGAATTTGTGCTGGGCATCTGCCGCCACCGCGCCGGACGCACCGAAGCCGTAGAACTCCACACGCTGGGCCTGGGACATGGCAGTCACGGCCTTTTGCAGCTCCACCGGGTCGAGTTTCTCGCGCACTTCCATGAGGGTGTGCAAGGTAGTGTCAAAGATCTTGAGGCTGTAATCGGCGACGGAGTCGTCTTCATGGATTGCAAACTGACCAAAACTGGCACCAGCGGCCAGGCTTTGGGCCAATTTGAGTTTCAGGTCCTGGAACCCGGAGCAACCGATGGCGCGGCAGAAGCGCACGATGGTCGGCTCGCTGATGCCAACGCTGTGGGCCAAGTCGGCCATGGAACTGTGCATCACAGCCGCAGGGTCAAGCAGCACGTGATCGGCAACCTTGAGTTCCGATTTGCGTAACAGGTGGCGCGACTGGGCGATATGTTGCAACAGGTTCAAAGGACGGACTCTTGTTATTGGCAGGGCCAGGGGATGTAGCAAGCTTGTAGTTATACTACAAGAATTGTCGTTTTGCCCGTCCGACGCATCACTTAATTGCCCTGCCACCCTCATATTCAAAGGCTAGGAGCTTTGTAGCCACTCCGGCGCCCTTGGCGTCGCTAAGGATAATCTGCATTTTTCCGTAACAATTCTGCCAACCCGTCAGCCTGCATCGGCCGGCTGATCAAATACCCCTGCACTTCGTCGCAACGCTCCGCCCGCAGGAAATCCAGCTGCTGCTGATCTTCCACGCCTTCGGCCACGACCTTGAGCGCCAAGCCGTGGGCCATGGCGATAATCGCTCGGGTGATGGCCGCATCCTCGCGCCCCTGTCCGAGCCCACGGATAAAGGTCTGGTCGATTTTCACGTAGTCCACAGGGATGCGCTTGAGGTAGCTGAGGGACGAGTAACCCGTGCCAAAGTCATCGATGGCAAGCTTCACCCCCAGGTCACGCAGTTGCTGGAAAGTGGCGATGATGTGTTCAACGCTGTCGAGCAGTTGGCTCTCAGTCAGTTCCAGCTCCAGGTATTGCGGGTCCAGGCCGGTTTCTTCCAATACTTGGCGCACCAGGCTGACCAGCTTGCCCTGGCGCAATTGGTGAACCGAGAGATTCACCGACACCCGAATCGAAGCCAACCCCTGGCGCTGCCATTCACAGGCTTGCCAGCAAGCCTCGCGCAACACGAATTCGCCCAGCGGCACGATAAGGCCCGTTTCTTCGGCCAGGCCGATAAAGTCGCAGGGCGGCACCATGCCCCATTGTGGATGCTCCCAACGCACCAACGCTTCAGCAGCATTGAGCCTACCGGTGGCCAGGCACAGTTTCGGCTGGTAGAACACCGAAAGCTGGCGCTCCTCGATGGCTTTACGCAGATGGTTTTCCAACTGCAGGCGCTCAAGGGTGCTGCCTTGCAGGCTGTCGGTGTAGAACTGGAAGTTGTTGCCGCCCAGGTGCTTGGCGTGTTGCATGGCCATATTCGATTGGTTGACCAGCTCGGAAATTTCACGCGCATTGTCCGGCAGCAAACTCACGCCCATCGAAGCGCTAACCACCAGCTCATGCCCCTCCACCGTCACCGGCACTCGCAGCTTGGCCAGCAGCCGCGTGGCCACCCGCGCCAGGCTCGACAGGCTACCGTAGGCGTCGAACAAGACAGCGAACTCATCGCCGGACAGGCGCGCAATGGTGTCGGCTTCGGGCAAGGCGTTGATCAACCGGCGGGCCATCTTTTGCAGCAACTGATCGGCCACCTCATGGCCCAAGCTGTCATTGAGCAGCTTGAAGCGGTCCAGGTTGATATGCAGCAACGCCAGACTGCGCCCGCCCTGGCGCACGCGCTGGTGGGCTTCGCGCAGCCGTTCGCGGAACAGCGAGCGGTTGGCCAGTCCGGTCAATTCATCGTAGTGAGTGAGGTAGCGCATGCGCTCCTCGGACTCGCGCCGCGCCGACAGATCAGCGAAGAAGCCCACGATGTGACTGACTTTTCCACGAACATCGCGCACAACATTTAATTGCAGCCACTGCGGGTAAAGCTCGCCGTTCTTGCGTGTTTCCACCAGTTCGCCCTGCCAGGTGCCGTGACTGAGCAAAGCTTGGCGGATCACCGGGAAGTGACGGCGGGCATCGCGGCTGCTGGGTAGCTCCACCACGTTGCGACCAAGCATGTCATCGATGTCAAAGCCGGTGACGCGACTGAAGGCCTGGTTGACTGCGATCAGCGCGTAATCCGGGTCGAGGATCACGATGCCTTCGCTGGCGGCTTCGAACACCGTCGAGGCCAGCCGCTGTTGTTCTTCGAGCGCCTTGCCGGCACTGATGTCGCGCCGCGTACCGAGCATTCGAATCACTCGCCCGCTCGCAGCGCGCTCCACCGCGCGGCCACGGTCTTCGATCCATACCCAGTGACCATCGCCATGGCGCACGCGGTATTCCACCTGGTAATCCTCGGTGCGCCCCTTGAGGTGCTCCACCAACGCGCGTTTGAGCAACGGTAAGTCATCCGGGTGCAAACGCGGTTTGAGGTGGCCGAGCATGGCCGTGACGTACTCCGGCTCCAGGCCGAATAGCTCTTTGAGCTGGGTGTGATGGACTTCGTCGGTTTGCAGGTTCCAGTCCCACAAGCCCAGTTCGCTGGCTTGCAACGCCATGGCCAGACGCGCTTCACTTTTATTCAGGGCCAGGCTGGCGACGTCCAACTCCTGACTACGTTGCGCCACACGGTCCTGCAGGCCGATCTGGGCTTCGCGCAGCTCTTGTTCGACCTGACGGCGCTGCTCGACTTCACGCACCAAATCCTGATTCAACTGTTCGCTGCGCTGCTGCGCCTGCTGGAGATGCTCGATCAGCGCCTGGTTCTGGAAACGCCGCAGGAGTTCACGCTGGATCAGGCGGTTGACCTGCCAGGCCACCAGGTTCAGCGACACCAGCAGGATCAGGCCGAGCACACCCCAACCTTGTTGCTGCGGGCTACCATCCCATAACAGGTAGACAATAGACGGCACCAGGCACGGCACAGCGAAGGATAGAAACGCCGGCAGGCTCACGGCGTAGGCCACGCTGGCCGATAATGTCGCCGCGCCGATCAGGCCGAACACCCAGGCTTGCTGCATGAAGCTGTTAACCGGCGCCAGGGCGATGGCCGCAGTGGCCAGCGTCAGGCCACTGACCGCCGAACCGAGCATGAACATGCGCCGCCACACCGGCTGCGCCTGTCGGCTGGGCATCGCCGAATCAAACGCCGCTACCTGGATCACGCGCATGGCCACCAGGGCGAGGAGCCACACCAGCCAGATGCTGTCGAGCAGGTATTGTTTGGGGTTCCACAGCAGCCAGGCGCATACCAGGCCGTTCACCAACATTAATAGGGTCGGCAGCAGCGAACCTTGATACAACAGGCGAGTGCGCTCGACCGCCATCTCAGTGGCGTAGTGTTTATGGATAACCTGCGCAGGCGCCATCGAGGGGCCAGGCAGGTCGGTGCTGAGGGTCATAGGCAGTGTTCTTATAATGGTGAGCCCGAAACGTGGACGGAGCATACACAAGCAAACGCTTGGGCCAAACTGCTCCACGTCATAAAAACTGCGTGGTTACACGCCGCAAAGCTCGGTGCCAGACGGCTTCAGCGAGACCCGGCGCGGGCTGTGGGCATTGACCGACCGGTCATCACCCTGAGCAGAATATTGAGCCGGCCCGGATCACGTTGAATATTTTCCATCGACCACCCGGCATTGGGATTTGCCCGACTCCCCCCAGCACCCTAGAATGCGCCGATGCGCGATGATCTCTCTCTTTTGCTGAACTCCCTCAACGATGCCCAACGCCAGGCCGTAGCGGCCCCCGTTGGCCGTCAGTTGGTCCTGGCCGGTGCTGGCTCCGGTAAAACCCGAGTGCTGGTGCACCGTATCGCCTGGTTGATCCAGGTCGAAAACGCGTCTCCGCACTCCATCCTGTCGGTGACGTTCACCAACAAGGCCGCTGCCGAGATGCGCCATCGCATCGAACAGTTGATGGGCATCAGCCCGGCCGGCATGTGGGTCGGCACCTTCCACGGCCTTGCGCACCGCCTGTTGCGGGCCCATTGGCAGGAAGCTGGCCTCGCCCAGACCTTCCAGATCCTTGACAGCGACGACCAGCAACGCCTGGTCAAGCGCGTGATCCGCGAACTCGGCCTCGACGAACAGCGTTGGCCCGTGCGCCAGGCGCAGTGGTTTATCAACGGCCAGAAAGACGAAGGCCTGCGCCCGCAACATATTCAAGCCAGCGGCGATCTTTTCCTGGCCACCATGCGCAGCATTTATGAAGCCTATGAGGCTGCTTGCGCACGTGCCGGCGTGATCGACTTCTCCGAACTGCTGCTGCGCGCCCTCGACCTGTGGCGCGACAACCCCGGCTTGCTGGCCCATTACCAGAAACGCTTCCGCCACATTCTGGTGGATGAGTTCCAGGACACCAACGCCGTGCAGTACGCCTGGTTGCGCCTGCTGGCCAAGGGCGGCGACAGCCTGATGGTAGTGGGTGACGACGACCAGTCCATCTACGGCTGGCGTGGCGCGAAAATCGAGAACATCTACCAGTATTCCGAAGACTTCCCGGACGCGGTCACCATCCGTCTGGAGCAGAACTACCGTTCTACCGCTGGCATCCTCAAGGCCGCCAACGCCTTGATCGCCAACAATACCGGACGCCTGGGCAAAGAGCTGTGGACCGACGGCGGCGAAGGCGAAGCGATCAACCTGTACGCAGCCTTCAACGAGCACGATGAAGCGCGCTATGTGGTGGAAACCATTGAAAGCGCCCTGAAAACCGGCCTGGCACGTAGCGATATCGCGATTCTGTACCGCTCCAACGCCCAATCGCGGGTATTGGAAGAAGCCTTGCTGCGCGAACGCATCCCGTACCGCATCTATGGCGGTCAGCGCTTCTTCGAGCGTGCGGAAATCAAGAACGCCATGGCCTACCTGCGCTTGCTGGAAGGTCGCGGCAATGATGCGGCGCTGGAGCGGGTGATCAATATCCCGGCCCGCGGTATCGGCGAAAAAACCGTCGAAGCAATCCGCGACCACGCGCGCCACGCCGACGTGTCGATGTGGGAAGCCATGCGCTTGCTGATCGCCAACAAAGGCCTGACCGGGCGGGCAGCAGGTGCGCTGGGCGTGTTTGTAGAGCTGATCGAGAATCTGGCCGCCAAGTGCCTGGAAATGCCCCTGCACTTGATGACCCAGACCGTGATCGAGCAGTCCGGACTGATCGCCTATCACGAAGCGGAAAAAGGCGAAAAAGGCCAGGCCCGAGTAGAAAACCTTGAGGAACTGGTCAGCGCCGCCCGCGCGTTCGAAAACACCGAGGAAGACGAAGAGCTGACCCCACTCGCCGCATTCCTCGGACACGCCTCGCTGGAAGCCGGTGATACCCAGGCCGATGAGCATGAAGACAGCATCCAGCTGATGACCTTGCACAGCGCCAAGGGCCTGGAATTCCCGTACGTGTTCCTGGTGGGCATGGAAGAAGGCCTGTTCCCCCACAAGATGAGTCTGGAAGAGCCCGGCCGTCTTGAAGAAGAACGTCGCCTGGCCTACGTGGGTATCACTCGGGCGATGCAGAACCTGGTCATGACTTACGCCGAGACCCGACGCCTGTACGGCAGCGAGACCTACAACAAGGTGTCGCGCTTCGTACGTGAAGTACCGAAGGGCCTGATTCAGGAAGTTCGCCTGTCCAACAGCGTCAGCCGCCCGTTCGGTGGCGGCCAACAGCAGAACTCCAGCAGTATGTTTGCCGGTTCCGAGATTCCGGAAACTCCGTTCAGCTTGGGCCAGCAGGTCAGGCATGCGGTCTTCGGTGAGGGCGTGATCCTCAATTTCGAAGGCGCTGGCGCCCAGGCACGAGTGCAGGTGAACTTCGCCGAAGGCAGCAAATGGCTGATGATGGGTTACGCGAAGCTCGAAGCAGTCTGAAACATTTACCTACATGAAGCTTATTGGCCCGCCCTTGTATTCAACGAGCGCGGGCCAATATCAGTAATCAGTCCTACAGATCCTTCGGAATCGGTCTTACGCAAAAGCCCGAAACATTATGCCGCTAGCCACTGCCACTACACCTGTGCAACATGGCGCGCGTGCAATCCACAAATGGGAATTCCCTTTATGAAACGTTTTCTTAGCATCGCCATGGCGTTGTGCATCGGCCTGACGATGAGCCTCGACGCCAACGCCAAACGCTTCGGTGGCGGCAAAAGCTCGGGTGCGGCACCGACTCACCAGACCAGCCAAATGGCTCCATCCGCCGGTGCAGGCGGTGCTGCCGCTTCCGCAGGCGCAGCCGGTGCTGCTGGCGCCGCAGCCAAGGCTGGCGGTGCTTCACGCTGGCTTGGCCCTCTGGCCGGTATAGCGGCCGGTGGCCTGCTCGCCTCCATGTTCATGGGCGGCGGCTTCGAGGGCATGCAGATCTTCGACATCCTGATAATGGCCGTCATCGCCTTCCTGGTCTTCCGCTTTATCGCCGCCCGTCGCCGCAAGCAGCAGGAGCACCTGGCTCCAGCCGGCGCGCCAATGCAGCGTGAAGTGTTCGAGCAGAAACCAGCCATGGGCTCGATCTTTGGTGGTTCGGCAGCGCCTGCTGCGGCCCGTCCGGTGATCAACGCACCGGCCTGGTTCAATGAAGAGCGCTTCGTCGAAGCGGCCCGCAGCCACTTCCAGTCCCTGCAGCAACACTGGGACGCCAACGAAATGGACAAGATCGCCGAGTTCGTGACCCCGCAACTGCTGGAGTTCCTCAAACGCGAACGTGCCGAGATCGGCGACGCGTTCCAGTCGACCTACATTGACGACCTGCGCGTTCAGTTGGACGGTGTGGATGATCGCGCCGACAAGACCATCGCTACCCTGACCTTCAGCGGTGTGTCGAAGACCTCGCGTTTCGACCAGGGCGAAGTGTTCAGCGAAAGCTGGAACATGGAACGCCCTCAAGGCGAGAACCAGCCATGGCTGGTCGCCGGTATTCGCCAAAACGGCTGATACCCACGCGCTTGAGCACGCCGTAACGAAAAACCCCGGACATGTCTCATGTCCGGGGTTTTCTATTTCACGGTTGCACTTATAGCGAGCTACTGTATAAAACGCCCCTATAAACCGCGCCATCTAGCAAGAGGATCCCGGCCGTGGAAGAAATCATCGAACAATTGCGTGAAGCCAACGAACCGGTCCCGGTTCCTCTGGAACTGCCTGACGAAGATCAACTGGTGGAAATCGAAGAACAACTGTTCATCGACATCCCGTTTGTCTTCCGTGAATTCCTGCTGACCGTCAGCGATGTGGTGTACGGCAGCCTGGAACCGGTGACCGTCACCGACCCGCAATCCCACACGTACCTGCCGGATGTGGCAGCCAACGCCTGGGATGCCGGCGTTGACCGCAGCATGATCCCGATCTGCCAGGACGGCGACGACTACTACTGCGTTGAAGAAGACGGCACCGTGGTGCTGTGGTCCGGCGAAGAAGAACTCGTCACCGAAGAAACGTGGGAATCGGTGTGGCACTGGGCGCGGGATGTTTGGCTGGAAAGCTGAGTCCTGTCACCCGTGGCGGACCGGTTTTTGTGGCGAGCAAGCTCGCTCGCCACAAGCGAATGCACCGCAGCACCTTAGTGCTCCGACGTGTCCTTGTGATTGTCCAGAGTCTCCAGCAAGGCCACCTGCATCCGCGTATGCACGCGAATGAACCAGCGCCACAGAACGGCCGCTACCGCCGCCGCGACTACTGCAATCAGCACCAGCAACTTGTTGGTCGGCAAAATGCTGGCCGACAAGGCTGCCAATAGCAGAAAGATCACCAGCAACGACAGAATCGGGATCAGCTCCGAGATTACCCTTCGCACGCGCTGGGTATGTCGCCCGGCCATTTCCGGCTTCACGCTCATTTCCGCCAGCAGCATCGACAGCGCCTTGAGCTTGCGGTAAGCCGCTATCAAGAACGGCAGCGACAACAACAACGCCCCTCCCCAGATCAACGCCTTCTGCCAGCTCGGATCACTGATCCAACCCTCCAGATACCCACCAATGCGCACCGCAAAAAAGCTGCCAGCGAAGAAGATCGCGATCACCAGCGCGAGGTTCACCCCTACTTGCAGGATGATCTTGCGGATCATCGACGCTAGCATCGCGCCCTCGCCCTGAGGCTGAATGCTGCGCAACCACTCGCCGTACATCCCGAAGACCCGACTCATGCGCTTGGGCATCACTGCCGCAATCTTCAGCGACAGGGGATCAGCACCGCGAATCAGGTAGGGGGTGAGCAGTGTAGTGATCGCCGAAACCGCCACCGCCACCGGATACAGGAAGTCGCTGGTTACCTGCAAGGTCATGCCCAGCGCGGCGATAATGAAGGAAAACTCGCCAATCTGTGACAGCCCCATGCCCACGCGCAGTGAGGTGCGGCCGTCATTACCGGCGATAAATGCGCCCAGGCCGCAGGACAGCATCTTGCCCAGCACCACGGCCACGGTGATTACCGCGATTGGCCAGGCATATTGCAGCAGGATCTGCGGGTCAATCATCAAGCCAATCGCCACAAAAAAGATGGCGCTGAACATGTCGCGAACCGGCTCGATCAGGCGTTCTATCTTAATCAACTGCTTGGACTCGGCCATGATCGCGCCGATCAGGAAAGCCCCCAGCACCATGCTGTATTCCAGCTTGACCACCAGCAGGCAAAAGCCGAAGCACAGGCCCAATACGGTGATCAGCAGCATCTCATTGCTTTCGAACTTAGCTACGTAAGCCAGCAGACGCGGCACCAGCAAGATGCCAATCACCAAGGCGACGATCATGAACAGCGAGAGCTTGCCGACGGTGGAGAACACCTCGCCGGAGCTCACGGTGCCGCTGACGGCGATGCTCGACAGCAAGGCGATGATGCCGATGCCAAGGATGTCTTCAACGATCAACACGCCGAAAATCAGCTGGGCAAAACGCTGGTTCTTCATTTTCAGGTCATTGAGGGCCTTGACGATGATGGTGGTCGAGGAAATCGCCAGGATCGCGCCGAGGAAGAGTGAGTCCATGGTGTTCCAGTCGAACCAGCGGCCGATTTCGTAGCCGATCCAGATCATCAGGATGATTTCCAGGAAGGCTGCGATAAACGCCGTCGCGCCCACCTTGAACAACTTGCGCAGGCTGAACTCCAGGCCCAGGCAGAACATCAGGAAGATCACCCCTAGCTCGGCGAGGGTCTTGATGGTGTCTTCGTCGTGGATCAGACCGAACGGCGGCGTGTGGGGGCCGATGATGAAGCCGGCGACGATGTAACCCAGCACCACCGGCTGCTTGAGGCGGTGAAACAGGATGGTGACCACCCCTGCCACCAGCATGATCACGGCCAAGTCCTGGATAAAGCTGATGGCGTGCATGGCGAGGGGCTCCTTGAGGGTACTGGCGCTTTTCCCACTTCCGCCCACGCACATGAAAATGCGCAAAGTGCGGAAGGAAAAGTCTGCCTTGATCGTAAGAAATGCCCTGACATGGGCTTTTGAAGGTTAACACCGCGACTTCCAGCAGAAAGCCGGTGCAATATATGGAAACAGATCGGTGCAGGCGTGACGGCAAGCCGCCCACCGGCGTCCCGTAAGGGATGGCGCTGCAAAGATTCCAGCACCCGCAGAGGTGCACCCCAACCAATGCCTACAACCCGTGAGTGTGTTATGGAACCCGGAAACGCCCAGCTGTCGATGACGGTATTGATGACCCCTGACATGGCCAACTTCTCAGGCAATGTCCACGGCGGCACCCTGCTCAAGTACCTCGACGAAGTGGCCTACGCCTGTGCGAGCCGTTATGCCGGTCGCTATGTGGTGACGTTGTCGGTGGATCAGGTGATTTTTCGCGAACCGATCCATGTCGGCGAATTGGTGACGTTCCTTGCATCGGTCAACTACACCGGCAATACGTCGATGGAAGTGGGCATCAAGGTGGTGACCGAGAACATCCGCGAGCGCTCGGTGCGTCATACCAACAGCTGCTTCTTCACCATGGTGGCCGTGGACGACCAGCGTAAACCCGCTGCCGTACCACCGCTGCAACCCCATAACAGTGAAGACAAGCGCCGGTTCGTGCAGGCCCAGCAACGCCGGCAGATTCGCCAGGAGCTGGAGAAGCGCTACCAGGAAATCAAGGCAGACGCGCTGTAAGTCCCAAGCCGCAAACCCGATCAAAAATGTGGGGGGGCTTGCCCCCGATTGCAGTGGGTCAGCCATTACTTAGGTAGCTGATACACCGCCATCGGGAGCAAGCCCCCTCCTACATTGGGTGTTGTGTACTTACAATCCGATCGGGGTGGCTTCAAAGCGCACACGTGGGTGGGCAATGCGATCCTGGGCCCGCACCAACTCCAACTCGTAACTGGCGCAAGCCTGGGTTTCCAGCAGCACTTCGTGCACGGCCGCTGCGGTGAATTCAAACGCGGCCAGCAGGCTGTCGCCTAACAACACCCGCGCCAGGAACAACCCCGAGGTCAGGTCGCCCACGCCCACCGGTTGGCGCGGGAACGCCAGCAGCGGTCGACGCAGGTGCCAGCTGCCGTCGGCGGTCACCAGCAGCATCTCGAAACCATCCGGCAACTTGCCCGGGTAATCCAAGTGTTTGACCAACACGGCTTTAGGCCCGCGAGCCAGCAACGCCTTGGCCATAGCCAGACAATCGAACAGCGACTGCGGTTTGCGCCCGGCAAAGCTGTCCAATTCCAGTTGGTTGGGGCACAGGAAGTCGGCCATGGCGACGGCTTCATCGAGCAGGAAATCGCTGACTTCCTGGGGCACGATGCAGCCTTTTTCAGGATGACCCATCACCGGGTCGCACAGGTACAAGGCCTTGGGATTGATCGCTTTAATACGCGCCACACCGGTGAGAATCGCCCGGCCCTGAGCCGCGCTGCCCAGATAGCCGGACAGCACCGCATCACAGTTGCCCAACTCACCGATGGCGGCAATCCCTTCCACCAACGCCGGAATTTGCTGCGGCGCCAACACTTCGCCCGCCCACTGGCCATACTGGGTGTGGTTGGAGAACTGCACAGTGTTAAGCGGCCAGACGTTCACCCCGACCCGCTGCATGGGGAACACGGCGGCGCTGTTTCCGGCGTGGCCAAAGACCACATGAGACTGGATCGCAAGCAGATGAGGTGTGCGTTTCATGCAGGGGATTTCCGTAAAGCCATTGAAATTCTGGCCGCGCAGTATGCGACTAAACACAGCCTGTACGACAGGCCAGCGACACAGTTAAGCTGCTCTCACTTTGTTGGAGTTTTTCGCATGCTGACCCTGGGAAACATCTTCGTGTTGATGCTGCTGGCGACCGGCGCCGCCTGGGTTTGGCACAACCACGGCCTGCGCGAACGGGCGCTCGCGCGGGTGAAGCAGCATTGCGCCAAGCTCGATATCGAATTGCTCGACGGTGCCGTAGCGTTGAAACGCATCGGTTTTGTGAAGGACGCCAATGGCCGGCGGCGTCTGGCGCGTATCTATAATTTCGAGTTCACCGTCACGGGCGAGACCCGTCACAGCGGGACCATCACGCAATTTGGCGCCCATAGCGCGCAGATCGAACTGGCGCCCTACCCGTTCGAGGCCAAGGAAGCGCTGCCCAGTGCTGAAGTCATTGAGCTGAGCCAATGGCGTCAGAACCATGCGACTAAAAACCGTCAGTAACGGCAGGCAGTCAGCGCGGCCTGCAATGCAGCCATATCCTGTGGTGTGCTGAAGATCAATTCGATACGTGAGTCGCGGCGCCATTCACTGGGGTGAAAGGCGAGCGGGCTGTTATCCACAGCGTTGGCCGATATCCACCCATCACGGCTGTGGATAACCAGTTTGGCGCGGCGCCACTCAAGCGATGTCAGCCACAGGTGCAGACGCTCGGAATCGAATTTCTGGCTCGGGTGCCAGCGCCAACCGATACTCCAACCGCCCTCCTGGGCCTGGCTCAGGCAGATCGGCAATGCCGGATCGCTCCAGATAGCCGGCAATTGAGCCAGCCCCTTGGGCACCTCGACGTTATCCACAGCCTCTTCAGCCTGCGCATTCAAACCTGGCAGTTTGCCGAGCGGCACGTACGCCTGCCGCGTCCAATAAATGCCACGGTCGGGTAGCTGTCGTTCGACGGCCTCGCGTTGCGCAGCATCCAGCCCCTCATCCTTGTTCAACACCAACAGTCCGGCACTGGCCAACGCTTCCTGCTGCGCTGGCGGCAAGGGTTTGCCCGCAGCCAGCGCTTGGGCATCCAGCACCAGCACACAAGGCTGAACCGCAAGCACCGTCTGCCACGGCGCTTCGCGCAACTGCTGGAGCAACTGCGCAGGATGGCCCAGGCCCGAGGGTTCGATAAACAACCGATCCGGCTTGGCCTTACGCAGCAACCGGCCCAGGCCTACCTGGAACGGTGCGCCATTCACACAACACAGGCAGCCACCAGCGACCTCGCCCAAGGCAATGCCGTCGTCGTCCTGGGTCAGCAACGCAGCATCCAGGCCGATCTGCCCAAACTCATTAATCAGCACCGCCCAGCGCTCGTTGGCCGGGCGTTGGGCGAGCAGGTGCTTGATCAGGCTGGTCTTGCCAGCGCCAAGGGGCCCGGCAATCACGTGGGTGGGAATGTTCTGCAGCATAAGTGCCATCGTTCGGACCGTGTAGAGCGTTTGATCCTACGCGGTTACGCGAGCCAATCCAGCGTCAGAATCAATCGGCGCTCATCCGCTTTCAGCGTGGGGGAGCGGTGGATCAGGCCGTGGCCTTCGTTGCCATGCCATTTGGTGCCCTTGAGCAGGGCCACTTCACCGCACTGAATCTGCTCAATGCGCTCGCTGGGCTCGGCGTCCGGTTGGCTGAGTTTGCGCCGGTCCATTACCCCTTCACGCAACCACTGGCTGCCGATACCTGCATAGGTGGTGATCAGCCGCACCGGCACATGATCGACGTGAAAACGCGGGCACATGGCTTTATCCAACAATCGCAGACGAACGCCTATGCGCTTGGCGCCGAGCAGACAGGCAAAAGCACTGACCAGCCACGACACATCGGCGACAAAGCCTTCATAACCTTCAAGATCGCGGCAACTGGACGCCAATCCTCGCAAGTTCGGCTTGGCGTCTTCGCTGTTGAGTTCGATCACCATCGAATCAGCCAACGGCTCGTTGAGTGCCACAAGCAAGGCGCCGAACTCAGCGATATGCAGCGGCAACTGGCGCTGCCACAGCGCCAGGTTCACGCCGTCTTCGAGGATGTCGGACAGCGCCAGCGGGGTTTCACCGCGGGTCTGGCGAATCACGGGGCGCAGGGGGATAGCCGGTGCCAGCATCAGGCTGCCTCTTCATACCAGGGACCAAACGGATCAGCCAAAAGGCGCCACCCTTCCACGCCAAGGGCCATTTCTTCATCGGTGAGCAAGCACGCATCCAACTCGACGCGCATGTGGGCGAAGTCGATGTTCTGCCCGATAAACACCAGTTCCTGGCGGCAGTCGCCGGTGCTCAGTTGCCAGTTGCCCATAATCGCCGCGACGCTTTCTTGGTCTTGTGGCCATTGGCTTTTCGGTACGAAACGCCACCAGCGTCCGGCAAACCCGTGACGCATCAGGCCGCCTGCCTGGGACCAGCTACCGGCGTCCTGATGCTTGCTGGCCAGCCAGAAAAAGCCCTTTGAGCGCAGCAGTTTGCCGTTTACCCAAGGTCGATCGATAAAGTCGAAGAAGCGTTGCGGATGGAACGGGCGGCGTGCGCGATAGGCCATGGACGCGATGCCATATTCTTCGGTTTCCGGTACATGCTCACCGCGCAGCTCCTGCAACCAGCCTGGCGCTTGGGCCGCACGCTCGAAGTCAAAGCGGCCGGTGTTGAGGATCTTGTGCAGCGGCACCTCGCCCATGACGATCGGGATGATTTCCGCCTGAGCATTGAGGCGCTCAAGGATAGCCATCAGCTCTTCGCGTTCGCTGCTGCTGATCAGGTCGATCTTGCTGATCAAGATGACGTCGGCGAATTCGATCTGCTCGATCAACAGGTCGGTGATTGAACGCTCGTCTTCTTCCCCGAGGGTTTCGCCCCGCGAAGCCAGGCTTTCGGCGGCCTGGTAGTCGAGCAAGAAGTTCATGCCATCGACCACGGTAACCATGGTATCCAGGCGCGCAACATCGGCCAGGCTTTGGTCATTTTCATCGCGAAAGGTGAAGGTTTCTGCCACCGGCAACGGTTCGGAGATACCGGTGGATTCAATCAACAAGTAATCGAACCGACCTTCCTTGGCGAGTTTTCCGACTTCTTCAAGCAAGTCTTCACGCAAGGTGCAGCAGATACAGCCGTTGCTCATCTCCACCAGCTTTTCTTCGGAACGGTTGAGGGTGACGTCACGCTGCACCTCGCTGCCGTCGATGTTGATTTCACTCATGTCGTTGACAATCACCGCCACGCGCAGATTTTCGCGGTTGCGCAGGACATAGTTGAGCAATGTGCTTTTACCGGCGCCGAGAAAGCCGGACAACACGGTAACGGGGAGACGATTGGGCATCAGGTAATCCTCATCAGGGTTAGCCGGTCAAATCGCCCGTTTATGGCGTTCGCGCAGCTCTTCACGTTCTTTGGCTTCGATACACAGGGTGGCGGTGGGACGCAGCAGAAGACGTTGCAGGCCGATGGGTTCGCCGGTTTCGCGGCACCAGCCATATTCGCCACGGGCCAACAGTTCGAGGGCGTCGTCGATCTTGTCCAGCAGCTTCTTCTCCCGTTCCAGCAGGCGCAGTTGCCATTGGCGCTGCTCTTCGGCGCTGCCCACGTCAGCCGGGTCGCTGTTGGTTTCCTGCTCGCGCAGCACCAGGAATTCGCCTTCGATACGCGCTTGCAGTTCAGTGCGCTGAGCCAACAACAGTTCGCGGAAGAAGCCATGCTGGGCTTCATTCATGTAGTCGGCAGGCGGTTGGGTCAGCAGGTCTTGTTCAGTCATGGGGAGAGGTTCACGGGTCAGGCTGTTTTTCAATGTTATAGTATAACAATACAAATAATCCAATCCCCCCTTGCTAGCTTCGACAAAGAGGGCAATGCTTGAACGCATCCCTGCCCCGAGAAACCTTATGAAATACCTGTTGTGCGCCCTGTTACTGGCAGCGGCAGGGACTGCTTGCGCCCAAGCGCCCAGCCTGCTGGCCAACTGCACGCGCAGCGCCAACCTGCTGGCCTGTGTCGACCCACTGGGCAACGCCTACAGTGTGTCGACCGAGGGCAGTACCACGTATTTGCGCGGTTTCGAGGTGGTCGGCAAACGCTATTGGGCACAGACCAACAGCCGTTATGGGCAACTGACGTTTTTTACTGGTTTGGCGTCAGATGGGGAGGCGTGGGTCGGCTACACGCGGCGCGTGGGTTGGACCACGATCAATCGCTTCTCCAGCTCCGGCGGGGCCAGCGCCAAGTTCACCTGCAGCCGCATTACCGGCTGTTAGGCCTGACCATTCTTTTGTTCCTGCACCCACGCCATGTAACTGTTCATCGGCGGATTCTTCTGGAAGTAGTTTTTCAGGCCATCGAACAAGCCATCCGCCACCGCCTGTTGATGACGCGCCGTCACCAAGCGCTGGGCGTCTCGGGCATTGGAGATAAAGCCCGTCTCCACCAGGATCGAGGGCACATCCGGTGACTTGAGCACTGCAAACGCGGCCTGTTCCACACGTTTCTGATGCAGGCTGGTAATGCTTTGCAGGCTCCCGAGCACCGAACTGCCCAGTTGCAGGCTTGAGGCGATGGTGGCGTTCATCGACATGTCGAGAATCACGCCGGCCAGCATCGGGTCTTTATCCTTCAGATTGAGCAACGTGGTAGCGCCCAACAGGTCCGCGCCATTTTCGCGCTGGGCCATAAAGCGTGCGGTGGCCGAGGTCGCGCCGCCCTCCGACAGCGCATACACCGAGGCTCCTGAAGCGGTGAGCCGCGGCGCAGCATCGGCGTGCACCGAGATAAACATATCGGCCTTGTGCTGACGGGCGATGTCCACGCGCTTGCGCAACGGCACGAAGAAATCGTCGTTGCGCACCAGTTTCACGTCAAAGCCCTTCTCGCGCTTCAAACGCTTAGACAGCAGTTGGGCGATGGACAACACCACGTCTTTTTCGCGCTGGCCCTTGGAGCCGATAGCGCCCGGGTCTTTGCCGCCGTGGCCGGGGTCGACCACAACCATGATGTCGCGCTTGGGATGCGCCTTTTCCACTAGCGCCACCAAGGGCGCACGTTCAGCCGCGATTTGACGTGGCGCCTGAGTGGCGCCAGTGAGATCGAGCACCAGGCGATGCCCCTGACCCTCCTGAGGCGGCAACACAAAGCTGGTGAGCCGCATCGGTGCGGCCAGATCGAGCACGATGCGCGTATCCGATTTGCCGAAATGCCCCGAGCGAATCGAGGTGATTCCGGTGTTCTTCAACTCCAGTTGAGAAAAGTCGCCACTGAGAACCGCGCCGCTCAGGTCGATGATCAGGCGCTCCGGCGCCGTCAGGGAGAAGGTCTTGTACTGCACCGGACCGCTGAGGTCGAACACCAACCGCAGCTTGTCATCTGAGCGCCATAAACGCGCGTTACGAATCTGCGTGGCGTAGGCCGTGAGCGGCAAAACAAAAAAGGGGCTGGCCAAGAGCAGATTGAGAAGCTGACGTCTGTGCATGACAAATACCGCAGATAAATGAGCGTCCGTACTCGACATGACTGAAAAAAGCCTACGACAGAAAATTCATCGTAGACTCTATTGTTATACTATAACATATCGAATTATTTCCAACGATGGACCTGCTCATGAACGCGCTGACTCTGCCGGATATCGCCGCGCAGGCTTCACGCCAAGCCTTGCCACTCGACTGGGTCGGCATGTGCGGCATCGCCCTGCCAATCCTGATCGACGGTCAGCGCCTGACCGCCACCGCCGATGCCGGCGTGAGCCTGGATGACGGCACCGCCCGTGGCATTCATATGTCACGCCTGTACCTGGCACTGGAGATGCTCGACCAGCAGCCCCTCACGCCTGCACTTCTGCGCAATGTACTGCAGCGTTTTCTCGACAGTCATGAAGATTTATCTAAGAACGCCTACCTGCGTCTGCACACGAATTTGCTGTTGAAACGCCCGGCGCTGGTCAGCCCCTTAGCTGGCTGGAAAGGCTACCCAGTCAGCATCGAAGCGCGCCTGGAAAATCAGATGTTCCACGTGGAACTAAAAATTAACGTTACTTATTCCTCAACTTGCCCCTGTTCCGCTGCCCTGGCCAGGCAGTTGATTCAGCAGCAATTTCTCGAAGACTTCGCTGACACGCCGTTGCAGCATGAAGACGTACTGACCTGGCTCGGTAGCGCAGACGGCATCGTCGCCACACCCCACAGCCAGCGCAGCAGCGCGCAGTTGCACGTACACCTGCGAGGCGAGCAACTGGCGCTGACCGACATCATCAACGACGCCGAAGCTGCACTCGGCACCGCCGTACAAACCGCTGTGAAACGTGCAGACGAACAAGCCTTCGCCCTGGCCAACGGACAGAACCTAATGTTCTGCGAAGACGCCGCCCGCCGCCTGAACCTCGCCTTGAAACGCTCGGATGCCGTCAACGCCTTCCACCTCAAAGTGATCCACGCCGAAAGCCTGCACGCGCACGATGCCGTGGCTGAAAGCCGCTGGACGAGACACCCTGAATGATCACCTGCAACGCTTTGCGCTGGGGCGCCCCCGGACAACCACTCACACCCGCCATAGATCTCATCCTGGAAAAAGGTAGCCTCACCGGCGTAATTGGTCCCAATGGCTGCGGCAAAAGTAGCCTGCTCAAAGTCATCGCTGGCCTGCAAAAGCCGCTGGCTGGCAAGGTGGTCGTCGATGTTCCACGCCGTGGCGGCCTAGCGTTCCTGCCTCAGCAGCAACACCTTGACCGCCAATTCCCCATTAGCCTGCAAGAACTGGTCGCCGCCGGTTTCTGGGGCACCCGACTCCCCCCGCAACAACGCAATCAGCGCCTGCAAGCAGTGCTGGAAGACTGGTGCCTCAGTGGCCTGGAACAGCGCCCGCTGATGGCGTTGTCCGGCGGCCAATTGCAACGCGCCCTACTCGCCCGCATGAGTTTGGCCGATTCGCCGGTGTTGCTGCTCGATGAACCCCACGCAGCCCTCGATGAGGACGGCCAGACGCTGTGCTGGAAACATATCCACGCCTGGCATGCCGAAGGCCGCACGCTGGTCATCGTTTGCCACGATTTGGCGTCCGTACGCCACCACACCGAGCAAGTGCTGCAAATCAAAAACACCGGTTGTGTGTTCGGCGATAGCAAAGAGCTGATCCGCCCGCAGCCCCAGATGCAGGTGGCCTGATGCACTTCGCCGCCCACTTATGGATGCCCTTCCTCGACTTCGTCTTTATGCGCCGCGCACTGATCGGCGGACTTGTACTCGCGTGCAGCACTGCCCCGCTGGGTGTCTTCCTGATCCTGCGCCGCATGAGCCTGATCGGTGACGCCGTGGCCCACGGCATCCTGCCCGGCGCTGCGCTGGGTTTCTGGTTCGCCGGGCTCAGCCTGCCGGCGCTGACCATCGGCGGCCTCGGCGCCGGCCTGAGCATGGCTGGCCTCTCCGCTTGGATCACTCGCCGTACCGGCCTGCGCGAAGACGCCAGCCTCGCCGCCATCTACCCCATTTCCCTTGCCGCTGGCGTACTGATCCTCGGCCTCGCCGGTAAACGCCTGGATCTTTTGCACTTGCTGTTCGGCTCTGCCTTGGCCGTCGACGCAACCACCCTTACCGGAATGCTCTGGGTGTCCGGGTTCAGCCTGGTCGCCATGGGACTGATCTACAAACCACTGCTGCTGGACACCCTCGACCCGCTGTTCCTGCAAACCGTCAGCCGCCTTGGCCCGCTGGCCCATGGGCTGTTTTTAACCCTGGTGGTGCTGAATCTGGTGATCGGTTTCCAGGCCATCGGCGCGTTGATGGTGGTGGGTCTGATGATGTTACCCGCCATCGCTTCACGTTTCTGGAGCCGGCGCCTGCCGGTGTTGATTGCGGTGTCGGCGGTGCTGGGATGCCTGTCGGTATGGCTTGGTTTGTTGTTGTCGTTCTACTACTCACTGCCCAGCGGCCCGGCGATTGTGCTGGTGGCTGGCGCTGGGTACCTGCTGTCCGTGGTCTTCGGTCCGGTGCACGGTTTGATGCGCCGCCCGCCCCTGCTTACATCCCAATGAGGTGTCTCCCGATGCGCGCTCTACTCGTGCTGTTCAGCCTGCTGCTGCCGCTGTCGATGGCCCAGGCCGCCGACAAACTCCAGGTGGTCACCAGCTTCAGTATTCTCAATGACATTACGCACCAGATCGGTGGCGACCACATTCAGATCAGCAACATGGTCGGCCCGGATGCCGACGCCCACACCTACGAGCCCACACCGGACGATGCCAAGGCGCTGCTCAAGGCCAAGCTGATCATCAAGAACGGCCTCGGTTTCGAACCCTGGCTGGACCGCTTAGTCACCAGCACCGAAACCAAAGCCACGGTGGTCACCGCCAGCAAAGGCGTGATCTCCCACACCATGGAAGAGGATGGCGAAACCATTCCCGACCCGCACGCTTGGCATAACCTGGCCAACGCTGAAATCTATGTGAACAACATCACCAAGGCGCTGGTGGCTGCCGACCCGGCCAACAAGGCCGACTACCTGCGCAACAGCCAAACCTACCTGAAAGAAATCTACCGCCTGCTGGCCGAAGCCAAGACCAAATTCAGTGCTCTGCCCCCAGGCAACCGCCGCATCGTCACCTCCCATGACGCTTTCGGTTACCTGGGCCAGGCCTATGGCATTCAGTTCCTCGCCCCCCAAGGCCTGTCTACCGAACGTGAACCCTCTGCCGCTGAAGTCGCTGCGCTGATCACACAGATCCGCAAAGACAAGGTCAAAGCCGTGTTCATGGAAAACATCAAAGACTCGCGCCTGCTCAAGCAAATTGCCGACGAAAGCGGCGCGCAGATCGGCGGCACGCTGTACTCCGACGCACTCGCCGCCGAAGGCCCGGCCAGCACGTTTACAGGGCTGTTCGAATACAACCTCAACACCTTGTGCGCCGCCCTGAGCAAGCCATGAACCTGAGCATGCTCGAACTGGAAGGGGCTGCCAAAGGCAGTCGCTTCCCACTCAAACCGGTGCTCGATGCCCTGCCATGGAACAGCGATGGCCTGATTGCCGCCATCGCCCAGCAACACAGCAGCGGCGAGGTGTTGATGCTGGCCTGGATGAACCGCCGGGCCCTCACCGAAACCCTCACTACCGGGCAAGTTTGCTACTGGTCACGCTCGCGCCAGCAACTGTGGCGCAAAGGTGAACGCTCCGGTCACTGGCAGCAGTTGGTGGAAGCACGCCTGGATTGCGACGGCGACGCGGTGCTGCTGATCGTCAACCAACTCGGCCCGGCTTGCCACACAGGCCGGCCCACCTGTTTCTACAACGCCATTGATGGCGACTACGTCCACATCATCACGGAGCCCAGCGCATGATCCGCAAGAACCCTTCCGGCGATCTGCCAGTGATTGCCGAATCGGCCTACGTCGACAAGACCGCCATCATCTGCGGCAAGGTCATCATTGGCGAGAACGTCTTCGTCGGCCCGTATGCGGTGATCCGCGCAGACGAAGTCGACGCCAGCGGCGCCATGGATCCGATCACCATCGGCGCCAATTCCAATATTCAGGACGGTGTGGTCATCCACTCCAAATCCGGCGCAGCAGTGACCATCGGTGAGTTCACCTCCATCGCCCACCGCTCCATCGTCCACGGCCCGTGCTCAGTTGGCGACCGTGTATTCATCGGTTTCAACAGCGTGCTGTTCAACTGCGCCGTGGGCGATGGGTGCGTGGTGCGCCATAACTCGGTGGTCGACGGTCGTGATTTACCCGCCGCGTTCTACGTGCCCTCCACCACCCGCATCGGACCGAATACCGACCTGTCGCAATTCCCACCGGTGAGCGTCAGCGCCTCGGAGTTTTCCGAAGACGTGGCACTTACCAACGTCGACTTGGTGCGCGGTTACAAAGCCCTGCAAAACGAGTTCTAAGCCATGAGCCGCCTGCTGATCCGCAACGCCCGCCTGGTCAACGAGGGCCAGATTTTCGACGCCGACGTGCTGGTCGCCAATGGCCGCATCGAAAAGATCGCCAGCAGCATCACCGGCTGTAACGCGCCACTGGCCATCGACGCCAAGGGGCAATGGCTACTGCCGGGCATGATCGACGACCAGGTGCACTTTCGTGACCCCGGCGCGCCGGACAAAGGCAGTTTCTACAGTGAGTCCCGCGCGGCCGCGGCTGGCGGCATCACCAGTGTGATGGACATGCCCAACACCAACCCGGCCACCCTGAACCTGGAGGCGCTGGCCGATAAAAAACGCCGCGCGGCCCTGCACTCGGTGGTCAACTACGGCTTTCACTTCGGGGTAAGTAACGACAATCTCGACATCGTCGCCGCCCTCGACCCCTGCGAGGTGGCGGGAGTCAAAGTGTTCATGGGCGCGTCCACCGGCAATATGCTGGTGGACGACCCACGGATCCTGGAGCGTCTGTTTGCCGAAGTCCCGACCATCCTCCTGGCTCACTGCGAACACACGCCCAGTATCCAGGCCAACGAACGGCGCTTGCGCGAGCGTTTCGGCGATGACATCCCCGCCGTCGCGCACCCCCTGATCCGCGACGCCGAGGCCTGCTATCGCTCGTCCTCTTTCGCGGTGGAGTTAGCCCAGCGCCACGGCACGCGCCTGCATGTGCTGCACCTCACCAGCGCGCGCGAATTGGCTCTGTTTGAAGACAAGCCCCTGGCACAAAAACGCATCACCGCCGAAGTCTGTGTGCACCACTTGCTGTTCGATGACCGGGACTATCACCGCCTCGGCCATCAGATCAAATGCAACCCGGCGATCAAGACCCGTGCCGACCGCGACGCGTTGCGCCAGGCGTTATTGAATGATCGTTTGGATGTGATTGGCACAGACCACGCGCCGCATACCTGGGCGCAAAAACAACTGGCCTATCGCGAAGCGCCGTCGGGATTGCCCCTGGTGCAACATGCGCTGCCGGCGTTACTGGAGCTGGTGGCAGACGGGCTGCTGCCGCTGGCCACGCTGGTCGCGAAGACCAGCCACCGGGTCGCCGACCTGTTTGCTATCCCGGACCGTGGTTATCTGCGTGAAGGGTATTGGGCCGACCTGGTGCTGATCAAACCCGAGCCCGAAGGTAAGCCGGTCAGGGATGAGCCGATTCTTGCCCGCTGCGGCTGGACGCCCTTTGCAGAGCGCAGCTTTCGCCACAGCGTCAGCACCACCCTGGTCTCCGGCCACCTGGCCTGGCACAACGGCAAGGTGGTCGACAGCTGCCAGGGTTTGCCGCTGCACTTTCTGCGTTAAGCGCGTGGTTTGACCGTACCGCAATCGTTGCCCAGCCACTGGGCGTGAGTGTCCAGGCTGCCCTTCTGCTGAATGCCGGTGGCATTGAAGGTGCCGTTGACGGTCGTGGTGAATTCTTTCTGGCTTTGGAAAGTGGCGACTCCGGTGCCCTGAGCTTTCGGGCAGCTGAAACGGAATTTCCACTGGTTGCCGGTTTTGTCGGTCACTTCCTGTTTGCAGCCCGATTGCGGGTCGGTCAAAGGGATTGAGTCCGAGGCGACCTGGGCTGGAGTGAGGCACACCTGCACGCCTTTACCTGCCATGGTGATGCCCTGCTTTTCGAGCATCGCGCGCTGTTCGGGGGTCATCTGTTGCTTGAGCTGACCGAGGATCAGCGACAGGTCCGGCAGGTCCTGGTTATCGACTTTCATATTGCTGGTGGTCAATTCCCACAAACCCGGCGCCAGCATCTGCGCCTGCGCTGCCACCGGCAACGACAAACCAACAACCATGGATAAACAGAGCAGACGAGCATTCATCGGGTAACTCCTGGGCAATTGTGGGCGTTAGACGCTGCAAAGGCGCCAGTGTTGCACGCCAAATAAAATAGCGACATTCGCAGCCGAACATGGTCTGTTAGGCATTGGATTGTCTGGAGTACTGTCGTCCATGGATTTCTTTGGCCCGCACCTGCTCGCCTACTTCATCGCCACGCTGCACTTTCTCGGGACTCTCGCCGCGATCCACGCGGTGCTGACCGTCAGGACCGCTCAAGGCTCGATAGCCTGGGCCTTGTCGCTGATGTTCATGCCCTATCTCACGTTGATCCCCTACCTGATTTTTGGCCGCAGCACCTTCGACGCGTATATCCAGGCGCGGCGCCAGGCCAATCAGGAAATGCACACCGCCATCACCGCGCTGAACTGGCGTCCTTGGGTTGAGGAGGCGCTCGCTGCGCGCAACTCCAGCGCTTACGCCTCGTTGCGCGCCATGCCCAAACTGGGTCGCATGCCGTGCCTGGCCAACAATGAAGTACGCCTGCTGATCAATGGCGACGCCACCTTCAGCGCGATCTTTGAAGCCATTCGCAACGCCAAAACCGCTGTGTTGTTTCAGTTTTTCATCATTCATGACGATGAACTTGGCCGCCAATTACATACGCTGCTGAAAGAAAAGGCTGCCCAAGGCGTGGCCATCTACGTGCTCTACGACCGCATTGGCAGTCACGCCCTGCCCCATCGCTACGTGCAATCACTGCGCGACGCCGGCGTGCAGGTCAAGGCCTTCGCCACCCGCAGTGGATGGCTCAACCGCTTCCAGGTCAACTTTCGCAACCATCGCAAAATCGTGGTGGTGGATGGCATCACCGGGTTTGTCGGCGGGCATAACGTGGGTGATGAATACCTGGGCAAAAAACCGCCATTGGCGCCATGGCGCGATACCCATGTACAGGTCACAGGTCCCGTGGTGGCGTGCCTGCAGGAGTCGTTTGCCGAAGACTGGTTCTGGGCCGCGCGCGAACTACCGCCGCTGATCTTGCCGGACACCTATCCCGAAGATGGCGTGCTCTGCCAATTGCTCGCCAGCGGTCCGGCCGATCCGTATGAAACCTGTTCGCTGTTTTTCGTCGAGGCCATCCACGCAGCGACCGAGCGGGTATGGATCACCAGCCCGTATTTCGTCCCCGATGAAGCGGTGTTTGCCGCTCTGCGCCTGGCGGTACTACGCGGAGTGGATGTGCGCCTGCTGCTGCCGTCGCGGCCGGATCACCGCATTGTGTATGCCGCCTCCAGCCTCTACGCCATCGAAGCCGTGCGCGCCGGAGTGCGGGTGTTCCGCTACACGCCGGGCTTTCTGCATCAGAAGGTAGTGTTGGTGGACAGCGAGATCAGCGCCATTGGCAGTGCCAACATGGACAACCGTTCGTTCCGGCTGAATTTTGAAGTGATGCTGCTGACCGTCGATGAAGCCTTCGCCCAGGAGGTGGAGCATATGCTGCTCGATGACTTCGCGCAGGCCCATGAAGTCAGCCAGGAAGAAAGCCGCGAAACACGGCGCCTGCAACAACTTGGGATGCGTGTGGCGCGCTTGATCTCACCAATCCTTTAACCAGACAACACAAAACAAAATGTGGGAGGGGGCTTGCTCCCGATAGCGGGGGGTCAGTCAACGGGTGGCGACTGATATACCGCTATCGGGAGCAAGCCCCCTCCCACAGTTGGATCTTCACCTTTCTGGAACATCAGATCAGCGATAGATGTCTTCCCGCGTCCACGGCAGTTCATGGCTACCATCCGCGTGAGGCTTCACCGCGAGGATCTGGTGCAGGTTGATCCAACCCCGTGCAAACGCATAGGCGCAACCGGCCAGGTACAACCGCCAGATACGCAACGCCTGTTCTGGCACCATCTTGGCCGCCGCTTCCAGGTTGTCCTCCAGCCGCTCACTCCAATGGTCCAGGGTTCGGGCGTAGTGAAGGCGCAGGCTTTCGACGTCGACGACTTCCAGCCCGACTTCGCTGATCTCGGCGGTCATCATTGCCAAGTGTGGCAACTCACCGTTTGGGAACACGTACCGCTCGATAAACTCCCCGGCGCCACGGCCCACCGGGCGGCCATCGGTGTGCTTGGCGGTGATGCCATGGTTCATCACCAGGCCGCCTTCACGCACCGCACCGAACAGGGTCTGGCAGTACTGCGCCAGGTTGGCGTGGCCGACGTGTTCGAACATGCCCACGCTTACGACTTTGTCGAATCGGCCGTCCTGGGGTAGATCACGGTAGTCCAGCAGTTGCAGGTCGATCTGGTCTTCCAGTCCCTCGGCTTTGACTCGCTCCCGAGCCAATACCAACTGCTCTTTGCTCAGGGTGATGCCAAACACTTTCACCCCGAACTCCCGCGCCGCAAACCGCGCCAGCCCGCCCCATCCGCAACCGACGTCGAGCAAATACTCCCCCGCCTGCAAGCGTAGCTTGCGGCACAGGTGGCGGAATTTGTCTTGTTGGGCCTGGTCGATGGATTCGCTGCCGGTTTCGAAATAGCCGCAGGAGTACGCCATGTCCTGATCCAGCCACAGCTGATAGAACTCATTGGACAGGTCGTAATGGTAGGAAATCGCCGCCGCATCCGTGGCCTTGTCGTGGATCGAGCGCACCGGATGACTGTCGCCGTCGCCCTCGATCAAGGCATGACTCAGCTCATCACAGACCCGGATCACTTCGCTGATGGAACCTTCCAGCTCCAGTTTGCCCTCGACGAAGGCTTCGCCCAGTGAGTCGAGTGTGGGATGGGTCAGTTGCGAGACGACCGTGGGGTCCTTCACCACGATGGTCACACTGGGCTCTGGGCCCAAGTTGAATTCATGGCCGTCCCAGAGTCGCAGACGCAGCGGTAGCTGAAGATTCTGTAAGGCCGGTGGAAGTTGCGCGAGCATGAGTAGTCCCCCCTTGTTTCAGACGTCTGAACTGAGGGTAGACCATCCCAATAAAAGTAGGAGGCTATCGATTTGATAGCCCTCTTCTATGGAGCTCGGCGTTGGAGCAAACCGTCCTGGACCCACTGTTTCAGCCATGTAACAGCCTGCAGCGGCGCACCCTCTGCATAAGTGACTGCTAGCTGCTCACACAGTTCTGCGAAGGTCCAACCGGTCGTCACCATACCGGCCAATGCTAAGGCTTCCGCAGGTTCCAGGCTGCGGTAATGGCACACCTGATGAAGGCGCCATACCAGGCAGATCTGCGCCAGGTCCAAGGTGTAGCTGCCTGGGAAATCCGCCCCATCTTTGCTGGCACGCCAGATGCCCACGCTGTTGAAGTGACACAGTCGCTGCTGCACGGACGGTGTCAGGGCAACCTGCAAACCCGGCCAATCTTCGGGCGGCAGGAGCGCCATGTCATTCAGGGACAGCGGCTGACCCTGCGGCGCATCGAAGGCCAGGGTAAAAGCCCACTCCAACTTAGCCAGCTCTGCCAGCGGTGCACTTTGTTCGGCCACGAGGTGCTCGTGGATAAACGCCGGCAACCGTTCGCCAAACCAGCGCAAGCTGTAATGGGCCGACGGATAACGGCGTACATAAGCGTGGGTCAGCGCCGCAAACTCATCATCCCCCAGCCAATAGAGGATGGCGCTGAAGTCGTGCCGCAGTACTTCCTGCAACCGCGCGATATAGGCGTTGTGATAGATCGCCAGGCCCGTGTCTACGTCCAGCGTCGGCCCGCCCAATAAAGTGGCGGCAAAGCCACTGTTGGCGTCGGGGGTTTGGGCTAATAAATGCTGTTCAAAGGCCAACTGCCAATCGGTCAGGCGCATACCGCTCTCCTGGCCAAGGCGGTGGCGCCCAGTTCGCGGGCCTTGCTCAACTCGGTGAGCAGCTCTTCGAACGGCGGAAAATGGTCATCGCGCTCCAACAGCGTCGACACAGGCCCCACGTGCTCCAGGGTCTGTTGGTACAGCGCCCACACCGGATCACAGACCGGATGGTCGTGGGTATCGACCACGTAGTCGCCATAGTCCATATGCCCCGCCAAATGCAGCTGGCGAATGCTGTCGGGCGGCAGGTTGCGGATAAAGGTCCAGGCATCGAAGCCATGGTTGCGAGAGCTGACATACACATTATTGACGTCCAGCAACAACTGGCACCCCGACAGATGAGCCAAGGCGTTGAGGAATTCCCACTCGGTGAATTCATCTGCCTTGGAACGCACGTAACTGGAGACGTTTTCCAGCACCAGCGGACGCTGCAACACGTCCTGCACTTGGCGAACGCGGCTGGCGACGTGATAGAGGCTTTCTTCGGTGTAAGGCAGAGGCAGCAGGTCGTGCAACTGGTGCGCACTGCCGCGGCTCCAGCACAGATGATCGGAAACCCACGCCGGTTGAATACGCTCGGCGAGCTGTTTGATCTGCTTGAGGTAATCGATATCGATGGCGTGGGGCCCGCCGATGGACAGGGACACCCCGTGCATCACCAGGGGATAGCGCTCGGCTATCGCGTCCAGGAAGTACAAGGCTTTACCGCCCTGCACCAGATAATTCTCGGAGATCACTTCGAACCAATCCACGGCCGGCGATTGTTCAAGGATCTGCTGGTAGTACTCACTGCGTAAACCCAGGCCGTAACCCAGACTTGGAAGGGAAGCGGACATGGCTGACTCCTGGGGAAAGTGTGTCCGCAGCGGAGGGGGGCTGCCGCTGCGGTTGCACTCGTTTGCCGGTTATTCGCCGACTTTGCCGCCAGCCGCGTCACAGGCTGCCTTGGTCATAGCCTTGAAGCCGTGGCCCTTGCACTCTGCCTGGCCTTTGCAGGCGTTTTCAGCGGTCTTGCAGTCGTTCATGCCCTTGCAGGAGGTTACGCCGTAGCAATGCACTGGCGCGTCTGCGGCTTGTACCTGGGTGGCGACACCAGCAAACATGGTAGCGGCGGCCATCGCGAAAGCGGCACCAGCAGCGGCGGATTTAATGTTCATTGTTGTATTCCTCATGATCAGTAGTGGCGTCGGTCTGAACGGATTGTTCAGTCTCGACACACCACTAGAGTGAGGCCCCCCACCGGCGTTACAGCGGTGCGCAAATATTGCTGAAAATTATTCGTCGAGTTTCAAAAGCGGCTCGTGGAAGCGTAGCAAACGCCCGGCGTTACCCAGCACCAGCAACGTGCTGAGGTTGTGCAACACTGCCGCGATCATTGCCCCTGCGGCCCCCAACCAGCCAAATGCGGCGAACACCACAATCGCCAGCGTCCAGCCCAGACCGATGATCACATTGACCTGCAACGTGTGCCGACACTGGCGACTCAAGCGCACACAGGTGCCGAGGCGGCGCAGGTCGCTGCCGATCAGCACCACGTCCGCTGAAGCCAGCGCGATGTCCGCCCCGCCCGCCCCCATTG
>NZ_JAAOWU010000020.1 GCF_013778505.1 Pseudomonas sivasensis
CCCCAAATCCCTTAATTTCCTACCCCTACCGGAAGCCTCTCCAGGCCCCCGGCTGCGCCCGCTTTTTTAACGTTGGGCGCACAGCGCATCCGATTCAAACGGCAGCTGAAAACGGACTTTCTCCTCCACCGTGACTTACCAGGCAGGTTACCCCCATGCAGTTCAGCGAATTATTGGCAGCGATTTCCACCCATGCGATCCGTCTGCAACTGGAAGAGGGCGATCTGATCATCCTCGGTGACGATGAGGCGTTGGATGACCGGCTGTGGGATCAGTTGATCGCTCACAAGCCCCGACTGCTGGCGCTGGTGGCTGAGCATGGCGGTGATTGGCTGAGCCCGGCTTACCGCATCACGCCTGAGATGTTGCCGTTGGTGAGCCTTGAGCAGACGGCCATCGACCGTATTGTCGCGGCCATCCCCGGTGGTGTGGCGAATGTGCAGGATATCTACCCGTTGGCACCGTTGCAGGAGGGCATGCTGTATCACCACCTCTCGGCCGGGCAAGGCGATCCTTACGTGCTGCATGCGCAGTTTGTGTTCGACAGCCGCGCGCGCCTGCACGCTTTTGCCGAGGCGCTGCAATGGGTGATCGACCGTCACGATATTTTGCGCACGTCCATGGTCTGGGAGCGCTTGGACGAGCCGCTGCAAGTGGTGTGGCGCAAGGCGACGCTGGCGTGTGAGGAAGCGCATTTCAGCGGTGGCGATGCCCTGGCTCAACTGATCGCCCGCTACGACGCACGTACCTATCGCATGGACTTGGGTCAGGCGCCGCTGCTGCGCCTGGTGTTTGCCGACGACCCAGGCAATCAGCGGGTAGCGGCGATGTTGCTGTTCCACCACACCATTCTCGACCACACCGCACTGGATGTGGTGCGCCACGAGATCCAGTTGTACCTGGCCGGCCAGCAAGCCCAGGCCGCTGAGCCGGTGGCGTTTCGCAGCTATATCGCCCAGGTGCGCCATGGCGTCAGCGAGCAGGCCCATGAAGGGTTTTTCCGCGAGATGCTGGGGGACATTGATGAGCCGACCCTGCCGTTTGGCTTGCAGGATGTGCAGGGCGATGGTCAGGGGATCGACGAGGCGCGCATGCCTGTCGACGCTGATCTGAGCCGCCGCCTGCGCAGCCTCGCGCGGCCCTTGGGCGTCAGCGTGGCAAGCATGATGCACGTGGCGCTGGCCCGGGTATTGGGCGTGGTCTCGGGCCGTGAAGCCGTGGTGTTCGGTACCGTGATGCTCGGCCGCATGGGGGCGGGCGAGGGCGGTGAGCGGGCGTTGGGGATGTTTATCAATACCTTGCCGTTGCGGGTGGATGTGGGCGAGCAGAGCGTGCGCGCCGGGGTCAAGGCCACCCATGAGCGGCTCACCACATTGCTCAATCACGAGCATGCATCCCTCGCGCTGGCCCAGCGTTGCAGCGGGGTCGCCGCGCCGACGCCGCTGTTCAGTGCGATGCTCAACTATCGCCACAGTGCCGCGACGGATATGGCCGAGGTGATCGAGGTGGCCGAGGGCATCCAGGTGCTGGGTGCCGAGGAGCGCACTAACTATCCGCTGACGGTGAATGTGGATGACCTGGGCGAAGGCTTCGCGCTGACGGTGATGGTGGACGCCTCCATTGGCGCAACCCGTGTGGCGAGCTACCTGCACACAGCGCTCCACAGCCTGGCCGACGCCCTTGAGCAGCGACCGGAGATGCCGCTGAGCGGCCTGAACATCCTGCCTGAGACCGAGCGTCATCACCTGCTGCACCATCTCAATCACACCCCCCGCGCTTACGCCGACACCGCCCTGATCCACCAGCACGTCGAAGCCCACGCCGCGGCCCATCCCGACGCCATCGCGCTGCGTTTCGAGCAGCAACGCCTCAGCTATCGTCAACTCAACGAACGCGCTAACCAGGTTGCCCATCGCCTGCTGGCCCAGGGCGTGCGCCCCGATGACCGCGTGGCGATCTGCGTGGAGCGCGGCCCGGAAATGATCATCGGGCTGCTGGGCATCCTCAAGGCCGGCGCGGGGTATGTGCCGATCGACCCGGCATATCCGCTGGAACGCATCGCCTACACCCTGCACGACAGCCAACCGCTGGCGGTGCTGGTGCAGGCCAACACCCGTCACTTGGTGGGCGAACTGGCGCAGATCGACCTCAATGGCCTGCGCGGTGAATCCCTGATCAACCCGCACGTTGCGGTCAGCCCGCAGCACCTGGCCTATGTGATCTACACCTCCGGCTCCACCGGCCAGCCCAAGGGCGTGATGATCGAACACCGCCAGGTGGCGCGACTGTTCAGCGCCTCTGAGCAGTGGTTCGGCTTCGACCACACCGATGTGTGGGCACTGTTTCATTCCTTCGCGTTCGACTTCTCCGTGTGGGAAATCTGGGGCGCGTTGATGCACGGCGGCCAGTTGCTGATCGTGCCGCAATTGGTCAGCCGCTCGCCGGACGAGTGCTACACGCTGTTGTGCGAAGCGGGCGTGAGCATCCTCAACCAAACGCCAAGCGCCTTCCGCCAGTTGATTGCGGCCCAGGGCAACAGCCCCCAGGCCCACTCGCTGCGCCAGGTGATTTTCGGCGGCGAAGCCCTGGAGCCGGGCATGCTCAAGCCGTGGTACGCCCGGGCGATCAATGCCGGCACCCAACTGGTGAACATGTACGGCATCACCGAAACCACCGTGCACGTGACTTATCGAGCGCTGCACGCGGCGGATGCGCAGTTGGTGGGCGTGAGTCCGATTGGCGTGCGCATTCCCGACCTGCAACTGTATGTGCTGGACGCACAGCGCGAGCCGCTGCCATTGGGCGTGGTCGGCGAGTTGTACGTCGGTGGTGCCGGTGTGGCGCGGGGGTATCTGAACCGCGCCGAATTAACCGCCGAGCGCTTCCTGACGAACCCAACCACCGGCCAGCGCCTCTACAAAACCGGCGACCTCGGCCGCCTGTTGGCCGATGGCAGCGTGGAATACCTGGGACGTAACGACGACCAGGTAAAAATCCGTGGTTTCCGTATCGAGTTGGGCGAAATCCAGGCGCGCCTCGCCACCGCTCAAGGTGTGCGCGACGCCGTAGTCATCGCCCGTGAAGACACGCCCGGTGACCAGCGCCTGGTGGCCTATGTGATCGCCGAAGGCGACATCAACGTCGCGATGCTGCGTGATCATTTGCGGCTGAGCCTGGCTGACCATATGGTGCCCAGCGCCTTCGTGTTGCTGGACACCTTCCCGCTGACCCCCAACGGCAAACTCGACCGCAAGGCCTTGCCCGCGCCGGATGCCGACGCGTTGGCCCGACGTGATTACGAGGCGCCACGCGGCCCCGTTGAAGTAGCCATCGCGACCCTCTGGCAAGACCTGCTCAAACTTGAACGCATTGGGCGCGACGACAACTTCTTCGAACTGGGCGGTCATTCCCTGCTGGCAGTCAAGCTGATTGAGCGTATGCGCCAGGTCGACCTCAGCGCCGATGTGCGCGTGTTGTTCGGCCAACCCACTCTGGCCGCACTCGCCGCGGCGGTGGGCGGGCAACGGGAAGTGCGGGTGCCTGTCAACCAGATCCGCGCAGACAGCCCCGTCATCACCCCGGACATGCTGCCGCTGATCGAACTCGAACAGGCCGCCATCGACCACATCCTGCAACAGGTGCCCGGCGGCATCGGCAATGTGCAGGACATCTACGGCCTCGCGCCGTTGCAGGCCGGCATCCTGTATCACCACCTGGCAACCACCGACGGTGATCCCTACGTGTTGCAGGTGCAGTTGGGCTTCAACGATCAAGCGGCGTTGGACGCGTTTATCCAGGCGCTGCACAGCGTGATCGAACGCAATGACATCCTGCGCACCGCGATCCTCTGGGAAGGCCTGGACGAACCGGTGCAAGTGGTCTGCCGCCAGGCGCCGTTGGCTGTTGAGCGGGTCGAAACCCCAGGCGTGGATGCCCTGGCCCACCTGCAACAGCGTTTCGACCCACGCCACTACCGCCTCGATCTGTCCCGCGCCTCGTTGATGCGCCTGGCTTACGCCGAAGCGCCGGGCGGCTTCGTCGGCATCCTGCTGCTGCACCATATCCTGCTCGACCACACCGCCCTGCACGTGCTGGTGCAGGAGATGAGCGCCAGCCTGTCCGGGCGCAGCGCGCAACTGCCTGACGCGGTGCAGTACCGCACCTACGTGGCCCAGGCGCGGCTGGGGGTGAGCCAGGCCCAGCATGAAGCGTTCTTCAGCGAGATGCTGGGTGATATCGACGAGCCGACCCTGGCCTTCGGTTTGCAGGATGTGCACGGCGACGGCAGCGGCATTGTCGAGGCGCACCTGCCGTTGGAACCGGCCCTGAGCCTGGGCCTGCGCGAACAGGCGCGGCAATTGGGCGTGAGCACCGCGAGCCTGGTGCACCTGGCCTGGGCGCATGTGCTGGGGCAAGTCTCCGGTCAGCAGGACGTGGTGTTCGGCACCGTGCTGTTGGGCCGTATGCAGGGCGGGGAGGGTGCCGACCGCGCCCTGGGGATGTTTATCAACACCTTGCCGCTGCGGGTCAGCGTCGGCGCCGTCGGCGTACAAGCCGCCGTGCGCGCCACCCACGCGCGCCTGGCGCAGTTGCTCGGGCATGAGCACGCGTCGCTGTCCCTGGCCCAGCGTTGCAGCGGGGTGCCGGGTTCATTGCCGTTGTTCAGCACGCTGCTCAACTACCGCCACAGCGCGCCGGATGAAGCGCCGGGAGACAGCCCGTTTGCGGCGTCCGGCATCCAGATCCTGAGCTCCGAGGAGCGCAGCAACTACCCGCTGGTGCTCAACGTCGATGACCTGGGCACAGGCTTCGCGCTGACCGTGCAAGGCGTAGCCACGCTGGACGTGCAGCGCGTCGGCGACTACATGCTCACGGCCTTGCGCCATCTGGTGACCGCGTTGCAACAGGCGCCGACCACGTCAGTGCAAGGCGTATCGATTGTGCCGCCTGCCGAGCGCAACCAACTGCTGGTGGAATTCAACGCCACTGCCCGCGATTACCCATCGCAACTGACCGTGCACCAACTGTTCGAAGCCCAGGCCCTGGCGCGTCCCGAAGCCGTGGCGGCGGTGCAAGGCCAGTTATCCTTGAGCTATCGCGATCTCAATCGCCGCGCCAACCGTCTGGCCCATCACCTGATCAACCAGGGCGTGCAACCGGGGGAAAGCGTGGCGATTGCGTTGCCGCGCTCCCTCGATCTGCTGATCTGCCAACTGGCGATCCTCAAGTGTGGCGCCGTGTACGTGCCCCTGGACGTGAATGCGCCGCTGGAACGCCAGGCGTTTATCGTGCAGGACAGTGGCGCGAAGCGGGTGCTCAACTCCCTGGCCGAGCTGAATCTGGACGCGCTGTCCCCGCGCAACCTCGACTTGGTACTTTCCTCCCACAGCGTGGCGTACATCCTCTACACCTCCGGTTCCACGGGTGCGCCCAAGGGCGTGCAGGTACCACACCGCGCGATCTCGCGCCTGGTGCTCAATAACGGCTACGCCGAGTTCAACCCGCAGGACCGCGTGGCCTTCGCTTCCAACCCGGCGTTCGACGCCAGCACCCTCGACGTGTGGGCGCCGTTGCTCAATGGCGGCTGCGTGGTGGTGGTCGAACAGGCAGTGCTGTTGTCCCAGGCCGCGTTTGCCGCGCTGTTGCAGGAGCAATCCGTCAGCGTGTTGTGGATGACCGCCGGGTTGTTCCACCAGTACGCCGATGCGCTGCTGCCGGTGTTCCCGCAGTTGCGTTATCTGATCGTCGGCGGCGATGTGCTCGACCCGCAGGTGATCGGCCGCGTGCTCAAGCACGGCAAGCCCCGGCACTTGCTCAATGGCTATGGGCCGACGGAGGCCACTACGTTCTCCACCACCCATGAAATCACCCACCTGGGCGAGGGCAGTATTCCGATTGGCCGGCCGATGGCGAATGCCCAGGCCTATGTGCTGGATGTGCGCCAGCAACTGTTGCCATTGGGCGCGGTCGGCGAGCTGTATATCGGTGGCGCGGGCGTGGCCAAGGGGTACTTGAACCAGCCGCAACTGACCGCCGAAAAATTTATCCCGAACCCGTTTGGCGAGGGCGTGCTGTACCGCACGGGCGATTTGGCGTGCTGGCAGGCCGACGGCACCTTGCTGTACCAGGGACGCAACGACCTGCAAGTGAAGATTCGCGGGTTCCGCATCGAGCCGGGTGAAATCGAAGCCTGCCTGGGAGCCTTCGCTGGCGTGAACGACGCAGTGGTGCTGGTGCGCGAAGACGAACCCGGCGACAAGCGTCTGGTGGCGTACTACACCGCCGCCGCGCCGCTGCCAATCGAAGCGCTGCGCGCCCATCTGCAAGGCCAGTTGCCGGATTACATGGTGCCGTCGGCCTATGTCTGGCTGGCGCTGATGCCGCTTACCGCCAACGGCAAGCTGGACCGCAAAGGCCTGCCGGTGCCGGATGCAGGCGCGCTGCTCAGCCGTGGTTATGAAGCGCCGGAAGGCGAGGTGGAAAGCCTGCTGGCGCAGATCTGGCAGGACCTGCTCAAGCTCGACCGTGTGGGCCGGCATGACCATTTCTTTGAGCTGGGCGGGCACTCGCTGCTGGCGGTCAGCCTGATCGAACGCATGCGTCAGGCCGGCCTGAGCGCGGATGTGCGGGTGCTGTTCAACCAGCCGAGCCTGGCGGCGCTGGCGGCGGCGGTGGGCAGTGGTCGGGAGGTTGTGGTGCCGGCCAATGGCATTCCCTCGGGCTGCACCCACATCACGCCAGCGATGCTGACCCTGGTGCAACTCGACCAAAGCGCCATCGACCGCATCATCGCCAACGTCCCCGGCGGCGCGGCAAACGTGCAGGACATCTACCCGCTGGCGCCCTTGCAGGAAGGCATCCTGTACCACCACATCAGCGCCGAGCAGGGCGACCCGTATCTGCTGCAATCACGCATGGCCTTCGACAGCCTTGAGCGGTTGCACGGTTTTATGGGCGCGCTGCAACAGGTCGCCGCCCGTCACGACATCCTGCGTACCGGCGTGGTCTGGGAAGGCCTGGACAGCCCGGTGCAGGTGGTCTGGCGCGAGGCGCAGCTGGTGGTGCAGGAGGTGAACCTTGATCCCGCCGAGGGCGACATCCTCGAACAGCTGCACGCCCGTTTCGATGCGCGGCATTACCGCCTGGATATCACCCAGGCGCCGCTGTTGCGCATGGTTTACGCCCAGGATCCAGTGAACGGGCATGTGGCAGCTATCCTGCTGTTCCACCACTTGGCGCTGGACCACACCGCCATGGACGTGGTCGGTCAGGAGATGGGTGCGTTCCTGTTCAACCACGGCCAGGACTTGCCGGCGGCCGCGCCATTTCGCAACTACGTGGCCCAGGCGCGCCTGGGTGTGAGCGTCGACGAGCATGAGCGGTTTTTCCGCGAAATGCTTGCCGACATCAATGAGCCCACCTTGCCCTTCGGCGTGCAGGACGTGCAGGGCGACGGCCGTGATATCGAAGAGGCCGAACAGGCCCTGACCATGGCGCTGGCCCAACGCGTACGTGAACAGGCGCGGCGCCTGGGCGTGAGCGCGGCAAGCCTGATGCACTTGGCTTGGGCCAAGGTGCTGGGACTGGTCTGTGGGCGTGACGACGTGGTGTTCGGCACCGTATTGATGGGCCGCATGCAGGCCGGCGACGGTGCGGATCGGGCCTTGGGGATGTTCATCAACACCTTGCCGCTGCGGGTGGACACCGCAGTCAGCGCGGTCGCCGCCGTCAAGGCCACCCATGCACGGTTGAGCGCGTTGCTCGGCCATGAACACGCGTCCCTTGCCCTGGCTCAGCGTTGCAGTGGGGTGGCGGCCTCCATGCCGCTGTTCAGCGCGTTGCTCAACTACCGTCACAGCCATCCCGGCGCCATGGCCCGCGACGGCCAAGGTATTTGGGAAGGCGTGCAGTTGCTGGGCGGTGAAGAGCGCAGCAACTACCCGCTGACCCTGAGCGTCGACGATCTGGGCGAAGGCTTCGGCCTGACCGTGCTGGCCTTGCCCCGCATCGGCGCCCAGCGCCTGTGCGAGTACATGGCCAATGCCGTTGAACACTTGGTCGATAGCCTGGAAAACACCGCGCAAACCCCGCTCAATCAGTTGCCTATTCTCCCCGCCAGCGAACGCGAAACCCTGCTGCGCGAGTTCAACGCCACGGCTGAGGATTTCCCGAGCGGCCACACCGTGCAGGGTGCCTTTGAAATCCAGGCCGACCGTCAACCTCATGCCATAGCCGTGGTGCAGGACGGCGAGTCGCTGACGTATCAGCAGCTCAACCACCGTGCCAACCAGTTGGCCCATCACCTGATCGCACAGGGTGTGCAGCCGGACGACCGCGTCGCCCTGTGCTGCCGTCGTGGGCCGCAGATGCTGGTGGGGTTGCTGGGGATTCTCAAGGCCGGCGCCGGTTATGTGCCGATTGACCCGGCGTATCCCGCCGAGCGCATTGCTTACTTATTGCAGGACAGCGCACCGGTAGCGGTGCTGGCCGAAGCGAGCACCCGCGACTTGCTGGGCGCGGTCACCAGCATCGACGTGCACGCAACCTGGCACCACCCCGTCAGCAATCCGCAACTCGCCGCCCTGACACCGGCCCACCTGGCCTATGTGATCTACACCTCGGGCTCCACCGGCCAGCCCAAGGGCGTGATGGTGGAACACCGCACCGTGGAAAACCTGGTGCATTGGCACTGTGAAGCCTTTGGCCTGCACGCCGTCAGCCACACCAGCAGCGTGGCCGGCTTTGGCTTTGATGCGATGGCCTGGGAGGTATGGCCAGCGCTGTGCGTGGGCGCCACCCTGCACCTGCCGCCGGAGGATGTGGGCAACGAAAACATCGACGAACTGCTCGCCTGGTGGCTGGCGCAGCCCTTGGACGTGAGCTTCCTGCCCACGCCGGTGGCCGAATACGCGTTCAGCCAGGACTTGCAGCACCCCACCTTGCGCATCCTGCTGATCGGCGGCGACCGCCTGCGCCAGTTCAGCCAGGAGCGACGCTTTGCGGTGATCAACAACTACGGCCCCACCGAAGCCACCGTGGTCGCCACCTCGGGCCGCGTACGTGCCGGGCAGGCGCTGCATATCGGCCGACCTATCGCCAATGCCAGCGTCTACGTGCTGGACGCGCAGTTGCGTCCGGTGCCGGTGGGGGTGGCCGGAGAACTCTATGTGGGCGGCAGCGGCGTGGCGCGGGGTTACCTCAATCGCCCGGACTTGAGCGCTGAACGCTTTCTGCAAGACCCGTTCAATGACGGGCGCATGTACCGCACCGGCGACCTGGTGCGCTGGTTGCCCGATGGCAATATCGAGTACCTGGGACGCAACGATGACCAGGTAAAAATCCGTGGCGTGCGCGTTGAACTGGGCGAAATCGAAAGCCGCCTGGCGGCACTGCAAGGCGTCGGCGACGCGGTGGTGCTGGTGCGCGAAGGCCGCTTGATCGCCTGGTTCACCGAGCAACAGCCGCTGCTGATTGAAAGCCTGCGCGAGCAACTGCAGGCGCAGTTACCGGAGGCTTTGGTGCCAGTAGCCTACGTCAAACTCGACGCGCTGCCCCTGACCGCTAACGGAAAACTCGACCGCGGTGCCTTGCCGGCACCGGATCAGGCCGCGTTGCTGACCCGTGACTACGAAGCGCCTCAGGGTGAAGTGGAAACCACCCTGGCCGCGATCTGGGCTGAGGTGTTGCAGGTTGAGCAGGTGGGTCGCCACGATCATTTCTTTGAGCTGGGCGGCCATTCGTTGCTGGCGGTCAGCCTGATCGAACGCATGCGCCAGGTCGGCCTCAGCGCCGATGTGCGCGTGCTGTTCAGCCAGCCGACCCTGGCCGCGCTGGCGGCAGCGGTGGGCAGTGGGCGCGAAGTGCAGGTGCCCGCCAACCGCATCCCGGTCGACTGCCAGCGCCTGACCCCGGACCTGTTGTCGCTGGTGGAACTCGACCAATCCACCCTTGATCAAGTGGTTGCCCAGGTGCCCGGTGGCGCTGCCAATGTGCAGGACATCTACCCGTTGGCGCCGTTGCAGGAAGGCATTCTCTACCACTACCTCACCGCCGAGCAGGGCGACCCGTATCTGCTGCAATCGCACCTGGCGTTCGACAGTGTCGAGCGCCTGCACGCCTTTGCCCAGGCGCTGCAACAGGTGATCGACCGCCACGACATCCTGCGTACCGGCGTGGTGTGGGAAGGGCTGGTGCAACCGCTGCAAGTGGTGTGGCGCAAGGCCCGGTTGCCTCTTGAACAGCTGCAGCTTGAAGGCGATGTACTGGCCGGCCTGCATCAACGTTTTGATGCACGCCGCTACCGCCTGGACATCAGCCAAGCGCCGTTGATTCGCCTGGCCTACGCCGACGATCCGGCCAACCAGCGTGTGGTTGTGGTGCTGCTCTATCACCATATCGCCCTCGACCACACCGCCTTTGACGTGGTGCTGCGGGAAATGCAGGGTTATCTGCTGGGCCATCCGGCGCCGACCGCTGCACCGATGCCGTACCGCAACTACGTGGCCCAGGCGCGCTTGGGGGTGAGTGAGCAGGAGCATGAAACGTTCTTCCGCACCCTGCTCGGCGATGTCGACGAGCCAACCCTGCCATTCGGCCTGCAAAACGTGCGCGGCGACGGTAACGCCATCGAAGAGCACCGCCTGCACCTGGACAGCGACCTCAACCGCCGCCTGCGTGCCCAGGCCCGTTTGCTGGGTGTGAGCACTGCGAGCCTGTTCCACCTGGCCTGGGGCCAAGTGCTGGCGGCCACGTCCGGGCGCCAGAGTGTGGTGTTCGGCACTGTGTTGGTGGGGCGTCTGCAAGGCGGTGAAGGGGCCGACCGTGCGCTGGGCGTGTTCATCAATACGTTGCCGCTGCGCCTGGATATCGACGGTCAGGGCGCACGCTCCGCCGTACGCGCCACGCATGCGCGGCTCACCGCTTTGCTCGGTCATGAGCACGCTTCCCTGGCCCTGGCCCAGCGTTGCAGCGGCGTGGCTGCACCTGCGCCGTTGTTCAGCTCAATGCTCAACTATCGCCATCGCGGCGGCGCCACCCGTTCCCAGGAGGCGCAACACGCCTGGGAAGGTATGCAGACCCTGGTCAACGACGGGCGCACCAACTACCCGCTGACCTTGAACGTGGATGACCTGGGTGATGGCTACGACGTGACTGCGTTGGCCCAGGTCGATGCGCAACGCGTCTGCGGGTACCTGCAAGTGGCCCTGTCCGGGCTGGTCGAGGCCCTGGAGCAGGCACCGAACCAGGCGCTCAATCGCCTGCCGATCCTGAGTTTCGAGGAGCGACACACACTGCTGGTGACGTTCAACGCCACGGAGGTGAACTACAACCTCGACCAGACCCTGCACGGGATGTTCGAAGCCCAAGTTCAGCGCACGCCGCACGCCATCGCGGTGAAGGCGGGCGAGCAGCAGCTTACCTACCAACAACTCAACGAGCGTGCCAATCGCCTGGCCCATCATCTGCGCGCGCTGGGTGTACAGCCGGATGCCCGGGTGGGGATTTGCCTGGAGCGGGGCCTGGACATGGTCGTCGGCCTGTTCGCCATCCTCAAGGCCGGTGGCGGTTATGTGCCGCTGGACCCGGCGTACCCGCTGGAGCGTATCGCCTACATGCTGCACGACAGCGCGCCGGTCGTGGTGCTGGCCCAGAACGCCACCGTAGGCTTGCTGGGCGACGTGCCGCTGCTCAATCTGGACCTGGACACCTGGCAGCATCAGCCGCTGAGCAACCCCGAGGTCCCGGGCCTGACCGCCCGGCATCAGGCCTACGTGATCTACACCTCCGGCTCCACTGGCCAGCCCAAAGGCGTGATCAACGAACACGCCGGGGTGGTCAACCGGCTGCTGTGGATGCAGGACGCTTATGGCCTCAACGCCGATGACGCGGTGTTGCAGAAAACCCCGTTCAGTTTCGACGTGTCGGTATGGGAATTCTTCTGGCCGCTGTTCACCGGCGCACGCTTGGTGATGGCGCGCCCCGGCGGGCATAAAGACCCGGCGTACCTGTGTGAGGTGATCCAGGCGGAGCACATCACCACGCTGCACTTTGTGCCGTCGATGCTTGATGTGTTCCTGGCCCATGGCGATGTGAGCCAGGCGGCTGGGCTGGTGCGGGTGATGTGCAGCGGCGAAGCGCTGCCGGGCAGCCTGGTGCGTCGTTTCAAGGCGCAGTTGCCGGGGATCGGCCTGTACAACCTGTACGGCCCGACTGAAGCGGCGGTGGACGTGACCGCCTGGAACTGCGCACGCCCCGACGTGCCGGACAACACCCCCATCGGCAAGCCCATCGCCAATACGCGCATGTACGTGCTGGATGCGCAGTTGCAGCCGGTGCCGCTGGGTGTGGTCGGCGAGCTGTTTATCGGCGGCGTGCAAGTGGCGCGGGGTTACCTGAACCGCCCTGAGCTGACTGCCGAGCGCTTCCTCGACGACCCGTTCCACGAGGGTCGGATGTACCGCACCGGCGACGTCGGCCGCTACTTGCCCGACGGCACTATCGAATACCTGGGCCGCAATGACGACCAGGTCAAGATCCGTGGCCTGCGTATCGAACTGGGGGAAATCCAGGCGCGTCTGCTTGAGCACTCCCAGGTCAGCGAAGCGGCGGTGGTCGCCCGTGAGGATCGCCTCGTCGCCTACTACACCGGTACGCCAACCGAGATCGAGGCACTGCGCGCTCACCTGCTGCAACACCTGCCGGACTTTATGGTGCCCGCGCTGTTCGTGCACCTCGACGCGCTGCCCTTGAGCCCCAACGGCAAACTCGACCGCAAGGCTTTGCCAGCGCCCGGCCTGCACGCCTTGAACGTGCGTGAGTACGAAGCGCCGGAAGGCGACACCGAAATCCTGCTGGCGCAGCTGTGGGCCGAGTTGCTCAACGTGGAGCGGGTCGGGCGCCAGGATAATTTCTTTGAACTGGGCGGGCACTCGCTGCTTGCCGTGAGCTTGATCGGGCGCTTGCGCCAGGAAGGCATGGAAGCTGACGTCCGGGCGCTGTTCGAACAGCCTACCCTGGCCGGCTACGCCGCAATGACCGAACGAATGGAGATCGTCCTGTGAGCCTCTTAGAGCTGCTGGCAACCCTGAAAACCAAGGACATCCAACTGGCGCTCAAGGGCGAGCAGTTGTCGGTGCAAGGCAACAAGCAAGCGTTGAGTGACCCGGCGATCCTTGCCGCCTTGCGCGAGCACAAACCGGCGCTGATCGAGCTGATTAAGGCCGGCGAGTATTCCGCCACCAAGGCCGGTGAAGTCGACGTGCCGGCCAATGGCATCCCGGCCGGCGCCCAGCACATCACACCGGACATGCTGACGTTGTCCAGCCTCAGCCAGGACGAGATCGACCGCATCGTCGCCACCGTCGACGGCGGCGTGGCGAATATCCAGGACATCTACCCGCTGGCACCGTTGCAGGAAGGCATCCTGTTCCACCATGTCAGCGCTGAGCAGGGCGACCCGTACGTCATGCAATCTCAGTTCGCGTTCGACAGCCTGGCGCGCTTCGAGGCGTTCGCCCAGGCGCTGCAAGCGGTGATGGACCGCCATGACATCCTGCGCACCGGCGTGGTCTGGGATGGCCTGCAACAGCCGTCGCAAGTGGTGTGGCGCACGGCGCGCCTGCCGGTGCAGGCCTTGCAACTCGACCCGGCGGATGGCGAGATCGCCGCCCAACTGCACGCCCTGTTCGATGCGCGCCACTATCGTCTCGACGTGACCCAGGCGCCGTTGCTGCGCTTGGTGCGTGCCGATGACCCGGCCAATGGGCGTATCGTCGCCACCTTGCTGTTCCACCACATGGCCCTGGACCATAGCGCCCTGGAAGTGGTGTGCCATGAAATGCAGGCGTGCCTGCTGGGGCAAGGCGCGGCGTTGGGCCAGGCGGTGCCGTTTCGCAACTATGTAGCCCAGGCACGGCTGGGCATCAGCGAGCAGGAACACGAAGGCTTCTTCCGCCAGATGCTTGGCGATATCAGCGAGCCGACCTTGCCGTTTGGCTTGCAGGATGTGCAGGGCGATGCGCGGGGCATCAGCGAGCTCAGCCTGCCCTTGGCGGCGCTATTGAGCCAGCGCTTGCGCACCCAGGCGCGGCAGTTGGGGGTAAGCGCGGCAAGCCTGTTTCACCTGGGCTGGGCGCAGGTGTTGGGAGCATTGGCCGGCAAGCAACAGGTGGTGTTCGGCACGGTGTTGATGGGCCGTATGCAAGGCAGTCATGACACGGACCGCGCCTTGGGCATCTTCATCAACACCTTGCCGTTTCGCGTGGACGTGGACGGTCAGGATGTGCGCGCCGGGGTCAAGGCCACCCATGGTCGGCTCACCACACTGCTGCGCCACGAGCATGCGGCACTGGCCCTGGCCCAGCGCTGCAGTGGGGTGACCGCGCCGACGCCGTTGTTCAGCGCGCTGCTCAACTATCGCCACAGCGCGCCCGCCGCCAGCGCCGAAGCCGTCTCGGCGTGGCAAGGCATCGCCGCCCTCAGTGCTGAAGAACGCACCAACTATCCACTGACCCTGAGCGTCGATGACCTGGGCGAAGGCTTTGGCCTGAGCCTGCTGGCCAGCACCCAGGTGGACCCGCAGCGGGTCTGCGCCTACCTGCAAACTGCCCTGGAAAACCTGGTGACGGCCCTGGAGCAGGCGCCGGACACCGCGCTCAATCAAGTGCCGGTGGTGCCCGCCGTCGAGCAGCGGTTGCTGTTGGAACAGTTCAACGCCACCCAGGCCGAGTTCCCCCAAGGCACCACCTTGCATGGGCGTATCGAAGCCCAGGCCGTTCTCACGCCACATGCCATCGCGGCGGTGCAGCTTGAACGCTCGCTGACCTACGCTGAGCTCAACGGGCAAGCCAACCTGCTGGCCCATCACTTGCTGGCGCTGGGCGTCAAACCCGATGACCGCGTGGCCATCGTCGCCCGTCGTGGACTGGACACCCTGGCCGGGTTGCTGGCGATTCTTAAAGCCGGCGCCTGCTACGTACCGGTGGACCCGTCCCACCCGGCCGAGCGTCTCGCCTACCTGCTCAGCGACAGCGCCCCGGTGGCGGTGCTGACTCAGCACGCGTTGCTCGAACGCCTGCCCGAGCTGGACGTGCCGGTGATCAACCTGGACCGCTACACCTGGCACCACCACGCGGCGAGCAATCCCAGCGTCGCCGTGACTCCCGCGAACCTCGCCTATGTGATCTACACCTCCGGCTCCACCGGCCTGCCCAAAGGCGTGATGGTGGAACACCACACCGTGACCAACCTGGTGGATTGGCATTGCCGCGCCTTCGACCTCTGCGCGGGGCGCCACACCGCCAGCGTCGCCGGGTTCGGCTTTGATGCCATGGCCTGGGAAGTGTGGCCGGCGCTGTGTGTCGGCGCGACCCTGCACCTGCCACCGGCCCACGACGGCCCCGAAGACATCGACGCGCTGCTGGCCTGGTGGTGCGCGCAGCCGCTGGATGTGTGCTTCCTGCCGACGCCGGTGGCCGAGTACGCCTTCAGCCAGCACATCGAGCACCCGACCCTGCGCACCTTGCTGGTCGGCGGCGATCGTCTGCGGCAGTTCGGGCGGGCGCAGCGGTTTGAGCTGATCAACAACTACGGCCCTACCGAAGCCACGGTGGTCGCCACCTCTGGCAAGGTCGAGGCCGGGCAGGCGTTGCATATCGGCAAACCCATCGCCAATGCCACGGTGTACGTGCTGGACGAGCAACAACGCCCGGTGCCGCTGGGCGTGGCGGGCGAGTTGTATGTGGGCGGCAAGGGCGTGGCGCGCGGCTACCTGAACCGTCCGCAACTGACCGCCGAACGCTTCCTGGACGACCCGTTCAACGTCGGACGCATGTACCGCACCGGTGACCTGGTGCGCTGGTTGCCCGACGGCAACCTCGATTACCTGGGCCGCAATGACGATCAGGTGAAAATCCGTGGTGTGCGCATCGAACTGGGGGAAATCGAAACCCAACTCAACCAACTGCCGAGCTTGCAGGAAGTGGTGGTGCTGGTGCGTGACGAGCGGCTGGTGGCGTACTACACCGAAAACCCGCAACTTGACTCATTGGCGGTGGGCGATATCCGCGCCCATCTGGTGGCGCACCTGCCGGACTACATGGTCCCGGTCGCCTTCATGAAGCTTGACGCGCTGCCCTTGACCGCCAACGGCAAGCTCGACCGCAAGGCCCTGCCGGCGCCGGATAGGGCCGCGGTGTTTACCCGCCAATACGCGACGCCCGAGGGCGAGATCGAAAGCAGCCTGGCGCAGATCTGGGCCGATGTCTTGCAGGTAGAGCGCGTCGGCCGTTACGACCACTTCTTTGAACTGGGCGGGCACTCGCTGCTCGCCATGCGCATGGTGTCCCAAGTGCGCCAACGACTGGGCGTGGAGCTGTTGCTCAGCGACCTGTTTGCCAATGCCGAACTGGCCGCCGTTGCCGACGTGCTGGCCCAGGCCGGTCGCAGCACTTTGCCGGCGATCCTGCCGGCCAACCGCGATGAGCCGGTGCCGCTGTCGTTCGCCCAGCAGCGCTTGTGGTTCCTGGCGTTGATGGAAGGCGCCAACACGGCCTACAACATTCCCATCGGCTTGCGCCTGCGCGGGCAACTGCATGTGCAGGCTTTGCAACGGGCGCTGGCGCGGATCGTTGCGCGGCACGAAACCCTGCGCAGCCGCTTCGCCCAGCACGGTGACGACGCCCAGGTGCTGATCGTCGCGGCCGACGACGTGCTGCCGCTGCAAGTGCAGGACTTGCGCCGCCACCCGCAACCGCAACAGGCGCTGGATGCGTTGATTCACGGCGAAGCGTCGGCGCCGTTCGACCTCGAACGCGGCCCGCTGCTGCGCGGGCGCCTGGTGGTGATGGCCGACGAGCACCATGTGCTGTTGCTGACCCTGCACCATATCGTCTCCGATGGCTGGTCCATGGGCGTGCTCACCCGCGAACTGATGGCGCTGTACCAGGCCTTCAGCCATGGGCAGCCCGACCCGTTGCCGCCACTGCCGATCCAATACGGCGACTTTGCCGTGTGGCAACGCTTGTGGCTCAGCGGCGAAGTACTTCACCGCCAGAGCCGCTATTGGCAACAGGCCCTGGCTGGTGCGCCGGCGTTGCTCAGCCTGCCCACCGACCGCCCGCGCCCGGCGCAGCAGGACTACGCCGGCAGCAGCGTGGAGATCCGTCTGGACGAGCGCCTCACCGCCGGGCTCAAGGCCTTGAGCCAACGCCATGGCAGCACGCTGTACATGACGGTAATGACCGCCTGGGCGTCCTTGCTCGCGCGGCTCTCGGGGCAGGCAGATGTGGTGATCGGCTCGCCGGTGGCCAACCGTACGCGCACTGAAGTCGAAGGCCTCATCGGCCTGTTCGTCAACACCCTGGCGGTGCGCATCGACACCTCGGGCGCGCCCACTACCGAAGCGCTGCTGGCGCGGGTCAAGGCGCTGACCTTGGCGGCCCAGGCCCATCAAGACCTGCCCTTCGAGCAAGTGGTCGAAATCACCCGGCCGGTACGCAGCCTGGCCCACAGCCCATTGTTCCAAACCCTGTTGGCCTGGCAGGACAGCAGCGCGCCGATCCTGGCCCTGGGCGACCTGGCCCTGGAAGGCATCGTGGAGAACAGCCACTTTGCCAAGTTCGACCTGTCGCTGAACCTCGGCGAAGTGCAGGGCACGATTATCGGCGCGCTGGAATACGCCGTGGCGCTGTTCGATGAAGCGACGATGCAGCGTTACGTCGGCTACTTCACCCGCGTGTTGCAGGCCATGGTCGATAACGATCAGGCGGTGTTGGAGCATGCGCCGCTGCTGGACGAGGGCGAGCGCCGGCACGTGCTGTTCGATTTCAACGCCACCCAGGTGGATTACAACCTCGACCAGACCTTGCACGGCATGTTTGAAGCCCAGGTGGCCCGCACGCCCCATGCGATTGCGCTCAAGGCTGGCGAACAGCAACTGACGTACGCCGAGCTCAACGCGCGGGCCAACCAACTCGCCCATCACTTGCTGGCGCTGGGTGTCCAGCCGGATTCGCGGGTGGCGATCTGCGTGGAGCGCGGCCTGGAGATGGTCATCGGCCTGTACGCGATCCTCAAGGCCGGCGCCGCTTATGTGCCGCTGGACCCGGCTTACCCGCTGGAGCGCATCGCCTACATGCTCAGCGACAGCGCACCCGCTGTTGTACTGATCCAGGGCGCTACTCGTGAGCTGGTGGGCGCGGTGCCGGTGGTCGATCTGGACCAACCGAGCTGGCACGCGCAATCCGTGGATAACCCCGCGGTGCAGGGCCTGAGCGCCTATGTGATCTACACCTCCGGCTCCACTGGCCAGCCCAAGGGCGTGATCAACGACCATGGCGGCGTGGTCAATCGCCTGCTGTGGATGCAGGACGAGTATGGGCTCACCGCCCAGGACCGGGTCTTGCAGAAAACCCCGTTCAGCTTTGATGTGTCGGTCTGGGAATTCTTCTGGCCGCTGTTCACCGGCGCCTGCCTGGTGATGGCGCGTCCTGGCGGGCATAAAGACCCGGCGTACCTGTGCGAGGTGATCGAGGCCGAACACATCACCACGTTGCACTTTGTGCCGTCGATGCTCGACGTGTTCCTGGCCCATGGCGACGTCAGCCAGGCGGCCGGGCTGGTGCGGGTGATGTGCAGCGGCGAAGCCTTGCCGGGCAGCCTGGTGCGCCGGTTCAAGGCGCAGTTGCCGGGGATCGGCTTGTACAACCTGTATGGCCCGACCGAAGCGGCCGTCGACGTGACGGCATGGAACTGCGCGGGCCCGGTGACGCCGGACAACACGCCCATCGGTAAGCCCATTGCCAACACCCGCATGTACCTGCTGGACGCGCAGTTGCAGCCGGTGCCGCTGGGCGTGGTCGGCGAGCTGTTTATCGGCGGCGTGCAAGTGGCGCGGGGGTACCTGAACCGTGCGGAACTCACCGCCGAACGCTTTCTTCAAGATCCATTTACCGGCGGCCGCATGTACCGCACCGGCGACGTTGGCCGCTACTTGCCCGATGGGAATATTGAGTATCTGGGCCGCAACGACGACCAGGTGAAAATCCGTGGCCTGCGTATCGAACTGGGCGAGATCCAGGCGCGCCTGACCGAGTGCCCAGCAGTCAACGAGGCTGCCGTGATCGCCCGCGAAGACCGTCTGGTGGCGTACTACACCGGAGCCTTCACCGACATCGACGTGCTGCGCAGTCAGTTGCTGCATCACCTGCCTGAATTCATGGTGCCGGCGATCTTCGTTCATCTCGACGCACTGCCCCTGAGTCCCAACGGCAAACTCGACCGCAAGGCGCTGCCCGCGCCGGGCCTGGATTCGGTGGTGGTGCGCGAATACGAAGCGCCCCAGGGCGACACGGAAATCGCCCTGGCCAGCCTGTGGGCCGAGTTGCTCAAGGTGGAACGTGTGGGCCGTCACGATAACTTCTTCGAACTGGGCGGGCATTCGTTGCTGGCGGTGAGCCTGATGGGGCGCATGCGCGGCCTTGGCTTGTCGGCGGACGTAAAAGTGCTGTTCGGTCAGCCAACCTTGTCGGCACTGGCGGCGGCGTTGGGCACTGGTCGTGCAGTGGCGGTGCCGGTCAATGGCATCGTTGACGGTTGCACGTCGATCACGCCGGGCATGTTGCCGCTGATCGCGCTGGAGCAAGTCGCCATCGACCGCCTCGTCGCCTGCATCCCCGGCGGTGCGGCGAATGTGCAGGATATCTACCCCCTGACGCCGTTGCAGGCCGGCATGCTCTATCACCACCGCGCCGTGCAGGAAGGCGATGCCTATGTGTTGCAGGCGCAGTTTGCCTTTGACAGCCGCCAACGTCTGGACGCGTTTGCCCTGGCGTTGCAGGCGGTGATCGAGCGCCACGACATCCTGCGTTCGTCGTTCCACTGGGACGGCCTGGAAGAACCGGTGCAGGTGGTCTGGCGCAAGGCGTCGCTGCGGGTTGAAACCGCGCCGCTGCCGCAACGCCTCGACCTGTCCCAAGCGCCGTTGATGCGCCTGGTGTGCAGCGAAGAAACCCCGCGTGTGGTCGCCACCTTGCTGTTCCATCACTTGGTCATGGACCACATCGCCCTGGAGATCCTGCAACACGATATGCAGGCGTTTTTGTTGGGCACTCAACACCGCCTGGGAACGCCTGTGCCGTATCGCAACTATGTGGCGCAGATGCGCTTGGGCGCAGACGATCACGAAGGGTTTTTCCGCGAAATGCTCGGCCAGATCGACGAGCCCACGGACGTGGCCAAGCTGGGCATTGATGAGCAGGCCCGTCTGACGATTGCTCCCGAATTAAGCCAGCGCCTGCGCACTCAGGCGCGCCAATCCGGCGTCAGCGCCGCCAGCCTGATGCACCTGGGTTGGGCCCAGGTGCTGGGCAAGGTGTCCGGCCGTGAGCAGGTGGTGTTCGGCACGGTGATGCTTGGCCGCCTGCAAGGCGGTGAGGGCGCCGAACGGGCCATGGGCGTGTTCATCAATACGTTGCCGTTGCGGGTCGACCTGGGCGAGCACTCGGTACGCCACGCCGCGCGCGCCACCCATGCGCGGCTGAGCCAACTGCTCAGCCACGAACACGCGCCGCTGGCATTGGCCCAGCGTTGCAGCGGCGTGCCGGTGACCACGCCGCTGTTCAGTGTGCTATTCAACTATCGGCACAGCGCGCCGCAGGGCGGTGCAGTCGCCGAGGCATGGCAAGGTATTGAGCTGCTCAAGGCCGAGGAACACAGCAACTACGGCCTGTCGATGAGCGTGGATGACCTGGGCGATGGCTTCACCTTGAAAGCCTCGGGGCAGGGCGCCCGGCGCCTGTGTGAGTACCTGAATGTGGCCCTGGAGCAACTGGTGCAGGCGCTGGAACAGGGCAGCGATGTCGCCATCAGCCGCTTGCCGATCCTGCCCGCCGCCGAACAGCACCAACTGCGGCTAGCGTTCAATGCCAGCACCCGCGACTTCCCCCGTGAACACACGGTGCAGCGTCTGTTCGAAGCCCAGGCCCAAGCGCGTCCGGACGCATTGGCCGTGGTGCATGGCGAGCAGCGCCTAAGCTACGGCGAGCTCAATACCCGCGCCAATTGCCTGGCCCATTACCTGTTAGGACTGGGCGTAAAACCTGGCGACAACGTGGCGATCCTGCTGCCGCGTTCTGTCGCGCTGCTGGTCGGCCAACTGGCCGTGTTGAAGTGCGCGGCCGCCTATGTGCCGCTGGACATCAACGCGCCCGCCGAACGTCAGGCGTTCATGGTGCAGGACAGCGGTGCGCGCTGGTTGTTGACCTACAGCGACGCGGTGATCGAATACGCGGCGCAACGCCTGGACGTGGACACCCTGGCCCTCGATCCACAACCTAGCCATAACCCGGATTTGTCGCAGTCTTCGGACAGCGAGGCGTACATCATGTACACCTCCGGCTCCACCGGCGTTCCCAAGGGTGTGCTGGTGCCCCATCGGGGCATCACGCGGTTGGTGCTCAACAACGGCTATGCCGATTTCAATGCCAGCGACCGCGTGGCCTTCGCCTCCAACCCGGCGTTCGACGCCAGCACCATGGATGTATGGGGGCCACTGCTTAATGGCGGGCAAGTGCAGGTGATCGATCACGCCACCTTGCTCGACCCTGTGGCATTCGGCATGGCGTTAAAGGGCGCGACCGTGTTGTTCGTCACCACGGCGCTGTTCAACCAGTACGTGCAACTGATTCCCGACGCGTTGGCGGGTTTGCGCATCCTGCTGTGCGGCGGCGAGCGTGCCGATCCGGCGGCGTTCCGCAGCCTGTTGGCCCAGGCGCCGACGTTGCGCCTGGTGCATTGCTACGGCCCAACGGAAACCACCACCTACGCCACCACCTATGAAGTGCGCGCACTTGCCGACGACGCCGACAGCGTGCCGGTGGGGCGACCGATCTCCAACACCCAGATTTATGTGCTGGATGCGCACTTGCAGCCAGTGCCCCAGGGCGTGACCGGTGAAATCTGCATCGGTGGTGACGGCGTGGCCAAGGGGTACTTGAACCGTCCTGAACTGACCGCTGAAAAGTTTGTGCAGGATCCGTTCAACCCAGGCGCCTTGATGTACCGCACTGGCGACCTTGGCCGCTGGACGGCGCAGGGCCTGCTCGAATGCATCGGGCGCAATGACGATCAGGTGAAAATCCGTGGTTTCCGTATTGAGCTGGGAGAGATCGAAGCGCGCCTGATGACCTGCGCGGGTATTCAGGACGCGGTCGTGTTGGCCCGTGAAGACGCGCCGGGGGATAAGCGCTTGGTGGCGTATTTCACCTGGGCTGCCGAACCGGTCGGCATCGACAACGTACGTGCCCATCTTCAAGGGCAATTGCCGGACTACATGCTGCCATCGGCCTATGTGCCGCTGGACCGCTTGCCGTTGACTGCCAATGGCAAGGTCGACCGCAAAGCCTTGCCGGTGCCGGCTCTGGACGCGCTGGTCAGTCGTGATTTCGAAGCGCCGACCGACGCCCTGGAACAGACCTTGGCGCAATTATGGGGCGAGGTGCTGAAGCTGGAGCAGGTGGGCCGGCATGACAGCTTCTTTGAACTGGGCGGGCATTCGCTGTTGGCGATTCGCCTGGTCAACCTGATGGACGAAGCGGGGCTGGCAGTGAGCCTGGCTGAGTTGTTCCAGCACGCCAGCGTGGCTTCGGTGGCGACCATGCTGCGCCAGCGCACTGCTGAGCCGGTGCGCGACAGCTCGGTGATTACGGTGCGCAGCAGCGGCTCGCAAGCGCCGTTGTTCCTGGTGCATGAGTTCAGCGGCATGGACGTGTATTTCCCGGCGCTGGGCCAGCATTTACCGGGTGATTACCCGATCTATGGCCTACCGGGTGTGGCGCTCGGCGAGGCGCACCTCAACACCCTGGAAGGCTTGGCGGCGCGCATGGTGGGCCTGATTCGCGGCTTGCAGCCCCATGGGCCGTATCGCATCGCCGGCTGGTCATTTGGCGGTGTGCTGGCCTATGAAGTGGCGATGCAACTACTGGGGCTGGATGAACCGGTGGCGTTCCTTGGCTTGATCGACAGCTACGTGCCGCGCCTGACCGACCAGGGCAAGGCGCGTTGGAGCGGGCCAGACGCGCTCAAGCGGCATTTGCTGTTGCAGTGCCGCGCCTATTGGAACGCACAGGGAGGTGTGGATGAGCTGGCAAGGATTGAACAGTTGGACGCGCAGATTGGACAGTTGGACTTTGCAGGTGTGCTGCAACGCTGTCGCGATCAAGGTTTGCTATACGCGCAAATGGCGGCGGCTGCGGATGCGGACCTCTTGAGCTTTATCGAGCGCGAAGTCGGGCATGGGCATGCGCTGGCGCACTACAGCTTGTTTCCGCTGCCGGTGCCTGTGTACCTGTTCAGCGCTGTAGAGCGGCCGACCGAGTTGTCGCGGCGCAGTGTGTCGCTGGGTTGGGATGACGCCCTGGCGCCTGGGCAGTTGCGTCAGGTTGAAGTGCCGGGTGATCACCAGAGCATGATGCAGGCGCCGCATATCCGTGCGCTGGGTGCGGCGATGACAGAAGCATTGGCAGGGTGTTCACCGGTGAGGGAAACGGCGCATCAACCGTTGCTGCGGATCCAGAGCGGACGGGCCGGGTATGCGCCGGTGTTCTGCGTGCCGGGGGCAGGGGACAGCGTCACCGGGTTTGTGGGCCTGAGCGAAGCGCTTGGACGGGACTGGCCGTTGTTTGGCTTGCAGCCACGTGGGTTGGATGGCGAGGCGGTGCCCCACAGCCAGGTGGAAGCGGCAGCGCGCTGTTATCTGCACGCGCTGGAACATGAGTGCCCGCATGGGCCGGTGCATCTGGTCGGGCATTCGTTTGGCGGCTGGGTGGCACTGGAGATGGCGCTGCGGTTGCAGGCGGCTGGACGGGAAGTGGCGTCGTTGACGGTGATCGACAGCGAAGCGCCGGGTAGTGCGGGTCGGGCTTATACGACGACGGCGGCGTTGTTGAGGTTGATCGAGGCGATGCAGCTGGCGGCGGGGAAACCCTTGGGGATTGACCTTGAAACCTTCGCGGTTGGCGACGAAGTGGCGCAGCGCCAGAGCCTGCATGGGGGAATGGTTGGGGTGGGGTTGTTGCCGGCCCGTGCCAGTGTTGATGCGATGGCGGGACCGGCCCGGACTTATGCGGCGGCGTTGCGTACGGAGTATCGGCCGACTCAGCGATATCGCGGGGTGGTGCGGTTGGTGTTGGCGCAGGATCCGGCGTTGGATGCGGTGGGCAATCAGCGGGAGCAGGGGGGGATGATTGAGGGGTGGCGTAAGCAGGGCAGCTCTTTGGAGGTTTGGTATGGGGTGGGGAATCACTTCACATTGCTCAAGGCGCCGAATGTTCACGGGCTGGCGCGGTGGTGGTTGGACACGGCGGTGATTGGGGAGGTGGTTTCGTGAGGAGGGTATACCGCTTTAAATGTGGGAGGGGGCTTGCCCCCGATAGCGATCTTTCGGTGCACATATCCATTCCTGCGGTAACGGCGGCTTGTGGTTCCGCTCTTACAGCGGGTCACTTTTGGAAAGGCCGGAATGCCGGCCCAGCCAAAAGTAACCAAAAGGCCTTCGCCCCACCACTCGGCACCTCGCCTAGGCTCGGTGTGCCCTCACTCCGGCTTTGGAACGTGGGCCGCCGCTCCAAAACCTGCGTTCGGCCAGCGTGGTTTTACGGGGCGACCGCAGATCAAAATCAAGAGCGCGGCGGCCTTAGAGCCGACCGGTTTATTGAGTCGAACTGCTTTCACAGGTGGGAGGGGGCTTGCCCCCGATAGCGATCTTTCGGTGTGCATATCCATTCCTGCAGAAACGGATATGTACCCAATCAAAAAAAGCCCAACCCAATAGGCCGGGCCAAACCACTTTCTATGGTCATCTATGCAAAACTCTAAATTCCGCAAAATCGGCATATTCACCGTACTGGCCGTAGCCATCAGCCTAATCATCTACACCGTCCAGGCCCCGGCCGACGCACCGCTGTACCTCACCGCCACTGCCGAACGTGGCGACATCGAAAACGCCGTCCTGGCCACCGGTCTACTCGAAGGCATCAAGCAAGTCGACGTCGGCGCCCAAGTCTCCGGCCAGTTAAAGTCACTCAAGGTCAAAGTGGGCGACAAGGTAAAAAAGGGCCAATGGCTCGCCGAAATCGACCCGTTGATCCTGCAAAACACCCTGCGCAAAGCCCAAGTGGATGAGGAAAATCTCCAGGCCCAGCGCCGGGCCACGGCGGCTCAGCTCAAGCAGGCCAAGTCGGTGTATGAACGCTACAAAGGCTTGCAGGATGACGAGTCGGTATCGCGCCAGGACTTTGAAGATGCCGAATCGACCTTCCAAGTGCAGCAGGCCAATCTGTTGGCCCTGGATGCGCAGATCAAAAGCGCACATATCCAGATCGACACCGCCAAGATCAACCTGGATTACACCCGCATCAATGCGCCCATCGACGGCGATGTCGTGGGCATCGTCACCCAGGAAGGCCAGACGGTGATCGCCAGCCAACTGGCGCCGGTGCTGCTCAAGTTGGCGGACCTGGACACCATGACGGTCAAGGCCCAGGTGTCGGAGGCGGATGTGATTCATATCAGCCCCGGCCAGCAGGTGTATTTCACCATCCTCGGTGAAGCCGACAAACGCTACTACGCCAAGCTGCGCGGCACCGAGCCGGCGCCGCAGAACTTCCTTGAAACCCAGACTGCCGGCACGCCCAAGCAGAACACAGCGGTGTTCTACAACGCGTTGTTCGATGTGCCCAACCCCGACCATCGCCTGCGCATCGCCATGACCGCCCAGGTGCGTATCGTCCTCGACACCGCCCAGGCCGCGTTGATGGTGCCGGTGGCGGCGCTCGGGGCGCGCAATAAGGACGGCAGTTACGCGCTGCGGGTGCTGGATGCCAAGGGCAAGGCGGTGTCCCGTGATGTAAAAACCGGCATCAACAACAACGTCAAGGTGCAGATCCTGGAGGGCTTGGCCGAGGGCGATAAAGTGGTGATCGGTGATGCGTCGCCTGCTGTGGCGGGGAACTGACGGATGAGCCAGCCACTGTTGGAACTCAAGGGCATCACCCGCAGTTTCATGGCCGGCGAGCGTGAATTCATTGCGCTCAAGGGTATCGACCTGACGATTCAGGCCGGGGAAATGATCGCGATTATCGGCGCGTCCGGTTCCGGTAAATCCACCTTAATGAATATCCTTGGCGGCCTGGATTACGCCACTGCCGGCAGTTACAAGATCAATGGCATCGAAACCCGCTCGTTGGGTGATGAACAACTGGCGGAACTGCGCCGCGATTATTTCGGGTTCATCTTCCAGCGCTACCACTTGCTGGCGCACCTCAGTGCTTTGCACAACGTGGAAATGCCGGCGATTTACGCGGGCACCCCACAGACTCAACGCCACAGTCGCGCACGGGAGTTGCTCGAACGCCTGGGGCTGGCCAGCCACACCACCCACCGTCCCAGCCAGTTGTCGGGCGGGCAGCAGCAACGGGTGAGTATTGCCCGGGCCTTGATGAATGGCGGTGAAGTGATCCTCGCCGACGAACCCACCGGCGCCCTCGACACCCACAGCGGCAAGGAGGTGATGCGTATCCTCGCCGAGCTGCACGCGGCCGGGCACACGGTGATTATCGTCACGCACGATCCCAAGGTGGCGGCGAATGCCCAGCGTATTGTCGAGGTCTGTGACGGCGAGATCATCAGTGACAAGGCCAACACCCGCAGTGGACTGGACGCGCCTGCCGAGGCGCCGATAGAGCCCCGGCGCAGCGGCGCACGGCGGTTGGTGGCGAGCCTTGGGTTGTTCAAGGAAGCGTTCAACATGGCCTGGGTCGCGCTGGTGTCCCATCGCATGCGCACCTTGCTGACCATGCTCGGCATTGTCATCGGCATCACCTCGGTGGTGTCGATCTCGGCCATCGGCGAAGGCGCCAAGCGCTATGTGCTCAAGGACATCCAGGCGATTGGCAGCAACACCATCGATATCTTTTCCGGCACCAGTTTCGGCGACAGCCGCGCCTCGGCCATCGAAACCCTGATGCCGTCGGATGTGGACGCGTTGAACCAGTTGTACTACGTGGACAGTGCCACGCCGGTGGTGGGCCGCAGCCTGTTGCTGCGCTACGGCAATATTGATCTGGATGCCCAAGTCAATGGCGTCAGCGACCGCTACTTCAAGGTCAAGGGGCTGAAGCTTGAAGCCGGTATTGCCTTCAGCGAAAGCGATGCACGGCGCCAGGCCCAGGTGGTGGTAATCGACCACAACACCCGGCACCGTCTGTTCGGGCCGAACGTGGACCCGTTGGGCCAGGTGATCCTGGTGGGCAACCTGCCGTGCACAGTGATTGGCGTGACGGCCGACAACAAAAACATGTTCGCCGCCAGCAAGGCGCTCAACGTGTGGGTGCCTTACGAAACCGCGGCGGGGCGTCTTTTAGGCCAGCGCCATTTGGACAGCATCACCGTGCGCATCAAGGACGGTCAGCCGAGCAAGGTGGTGGAAGACAACGTCAACAAGCTCATGCTGCAACGCCACGGCACCAAGGATTTTTTCACCAATAACCTCGACAGCATCATGCAGACGGTGCAGAAAACCAGCCGCTCCCTGGCGCTGCTGTTGTCGTTGATCGCAGTGATTTCATTGCTGGTGGGGGGGATTGGCGTGATGAATATCATGCTGGTGTCGGTCACCGAGCGTACTCGTGAGATCGGTATTCGCATGGCAGTGGGCGCGCGGCAGTCGGACATTCGTCAGCAGTTTTTAGTGGAAGCGGTGATGGTGTGCCTGATCGGCGGCTTGATTGGTATCTCGCTTTCCTATGCGCTGGGGTTTCTGTTTTCGCTGTTTGTGAAGGAATGGGAAATGGTGTTTTCGGTCGGCTCAATCGTCACAGCCTTCGCCTGTTCGACGCTGATCGGCATTGTGTTCGGCTTTGTGCCAGCGCGGAACGCGGCGCGGCTGGACCCGATTGAGGCATTGGCCAGGGACTGATTTCTGTTGGCCGGTGAAGATCAAGTGTGGGAGGGGGCTTGCCCCCGATGAGGGACTGTCAGTTGATGCATCTATGGCTGACACACCGCTATCGGGGGCAAGCCCCCTCCCACCGGTTTAACTGGTGACGTCGTCCGTGGAATACATCCAGCGCAACAACGAATGCCGTCCGCTGATCCCCAGTTTGATCGCCGCCCGCTTGAGGTAGCTTTCAATCGTGTTGACCTTCAATGCCAGTTGCTCCGCCAACTCCGGCGCCGTCCGCCCGGCCAGCAGGCCCACACACACTTCCAGCTCGCGGTTGGACAGGGTCAGGCCCGATTGCACCAGGCGTTCTTCAATGCGTCGGCGCAGGGTGTCGATGCCCTGGTTTTGCGGCTCCCTCGGATCGCTGTCCTGGCGGCAGGGCTGGATCGCGGCGATGTGTTTTTCCACCATCGGCAGCAGCAGGGTGGAGAAGTCCTGCAGCATGCTGCGCTCCTGAGGCGAAAAGCTTTCGGACTGGTGCGAGCGGTACACCGACAGCACGTAGCGCACGTCGTCTTTGCGGCGTGTGAGGTGCAGTTGTGCGGCGGGTTGTGCTTCGCCCAGGGCCGCCACCGAATCGGTGTAGACCGGGCTGATCTTGCGGCGGGTGTGCCCTTCGGGGCTCACCCGCATTTGGGTGATATGGGTGGCGTCCACTGCCAGTTGGGTGAGAATCAGGTCATGCAGCATGCGTGGGAAATGGCGACTGCCGGTGCTGGCGATGACCTTGCCTATATGTGGGAACAGGTTTGAGTTCATCAGTTCGTCCATGAATGTCGAGTGCAGGACGTATGCTAGTACAGCCTGGCGGCGGGATGGGGATCCAATTGGGAAAAAAACCAGATTAAGCACGGCCAACGGCGGCCGGACCTGTCCGACCGCCGTCAGGGCAAAACAAACTCATCTCACCGCATGCGCCGCCATCAGCGTTCGGCGCGGCAAGGCGCGCGTGCATGTGGCCAGTGCTTGCTGCACATCCGCCAGCAGGTCGGCAACGTCCTCAAGCCCGACCGATAAACGCACCAGGCCTTCGCTGATGCCGTGGTGCGCGCGCTGTTCCGGGGTGTAGGTGGAATGGGTCATGCTCGCCGGATGCTGGGCCAGGGATTCAGCGTCGCCGAGGCTGACCGCGCGGGTGAACAGCTTGAGGGCATTCATGAAGCGCCGACCGCTATCGATCCCGCCTTTGAGCTCGAAAGCAATCATGCCGCCCGACTGGCTCATTTGCCGCGCCGCCAGTTCGTATTGCGGGAAAGAGGGCAGCCCCGGATACGTGACCCACTCCACCGCCGGGTGCGCCTGCAACGCTTCGGCCACGGCCTGGGCGTTGCTGCAGTGGCGGTCCATGCGCAGGGCCAGGGTCTTGAGCCCGCGCATCAGCAGCGACGCATCCTGGGGCGACATCACCGCGCCGGTCAGGTCCTTGAGGCCTTGCAGGCGAATGCGCTGGGCCGTGGCCAGGTTGCTGACGGCGATGCCGGCGGTGATGTCGCCGTGGCCGCTGAGGTACTTGGTGGCCGAGTGCACCACCACATCGGCACCCAGTTCCAGCGGGCGTTGCAGGTACGGCGTGCAGTAGGTGTTGTCGATCACCACCGTCACATTTGGCTGTTGATGGGCGAGGGCGGCCACGGCTGTGATGTCCACCAATTGCAGGGTGGGGTTGGCCGGGGTTTCACAGTAGATCATACGAGTGGCAGGGCTGAGCGCCGCTCGCAGGGCGGCCAGGTCGGTGAGGTCCACATGGCGCACCTTGATGCCGAACTCGCCGATACCGTGATGCAGCAGGGCGAAGGTGCAGCCGTAGAGGGTCTGGCTGACAATCACCTCATCGCCTGGCCGCAGCAGGGTCCAGAACGTCGCGGCAATTGCGCCCATGCCGGAGCTGAACGCCACTGCCGCCTCGCCGTTTTCCAGGGTGGCCATGCGCGATTCCAGCAGCGCCAGAGTCGGGTTGGAAATGCGGGTATAGAAGTGGCCGTCGGCTTCGCCGGCAAAACAGGCGGCGCCGTATTCGGCAGTGGGAAACGCAAACGTGGCCGACAGGTAGGTCGGCGGCACGAGCGCGCCGTGGTGGTCCTTGGGGTCGTAGCCGTGGTGGATGGCGCGGGTAGAAAAGCCGAATGCATTATGTTTATTGTTCATGTCGGGCGCTCCTTATTTCCTACAATGCTATGCTCATAACCAAGGCTGAATTTTCCAAACTTTGCCGACAAATCCCGCGTTAAGGGATGAAAAAACCCTAAAAATAATGAACAGAGGCAAATCATGCCCGTCACCTTGGACCGCACCGACAAAGCGTTATTAAACGCCCTGCAAGGCAATGCCCGTTTAACCGTGGCCGAACTCGCCGAACGCGTGTCCCTGACCACGTCACCGTGCTGGCGTCGGGTCCGTCACCTGGAGGAGAGCGGGGTGATCAGCGGTTACCAGGCGATTCTTTCGCCCAAGGCGCTGGGGTATGGGGTGACGGCGTTTGTCAGCATCATGATGGAAAGCCACACCCAGGATATCGCCCGGGCGTTTGAGCAGCGGTTGTTGGAAATTCCGGAAATCGTGGCCTGTCATAACGTATCGGGGCGCTATGACTTTTTGCTCGAAGTGGTCGCCAAGGACTTGGAGTCGTTTGGCGAGTTTGCGCGGGAGGTGTTGCAGACGCTGCCGTGCGTCAAAGAGATCTATTCGAGTTTTTCTTATAAGTCGGTGCGGCCGTTGCGGGTGATTCCGTTGCCGGGCTGATGCATTGGCTACCTGATCTTCCCCGGAATTGGATATTCCTGACGGCCGCGACGGTGACTAACCTAGCCACCAATCCCACCGTTCTGGAGTTCCACCATGCAATCCCGTACCGACTTCTACACCGCTTCCCCGGACGCCATGAAAGCCATGCTTGCCCTTGAAGCGGCGGTCGGCAAACTCTCCATCGAGTTGCCGTTGCTGGAATTGATCCGCCTGCGTGTGTCGCAGATCAACGGCTGCGCCTTCTGCCTGGACATGCACACCGCCGATGCCCGCAAGGGCGGCGAAACCGAGCGTCGCCTGTACACCCTGTCAGCCTGGCGTGAAACGCCGTTCTTCACCCCCCGTGAACGTGCGGCGCTGGCCTGGGCTGAAAGCCTGACGCTGATCAGCCAGACCCACGCTCCGGACGAAGACTTCAACGTGCTGGCCGCTGAATTCAGCGCCCAAGAGCAGATCGACCTGAGCGTGGCGATCGCGACCATCAACAGCTGGAACCGTCTGGCGGTGGGTTTTCGCAAGATGCCCAAGTAAGCGTCAGAAGTTGACTGAGGCACTCAGGCGCGCCGTCAGTGGCGCGCCTTGGAAGAGATAGTCATCGCCCATGTACTCACCCGCGTCGCGCCAGTAGCGCTTGTCGAACAGGTTGTCGACGCTCAGGCGGAACACCGTCTCGTAGCCGTCGACCTTGGTGGTGTAGCGGCTGCCGACGTTGACCACCGCATAATCTCCCACCTCCACATTGCCGCTGCGGTTGGCGTACTTCTTGGCGCTGTATTGCACGCCGCCGAGCACCGCCAAGCCATTCACCCACGGCAACGCATAGTCGGCGTAGACACTGGCGCGCAGCTTCGGCACGTTGATCGCCTGATGCGCTTCGTATTGCGGCGTGCCGCTGCCGGTCACCCGTGCGCGAATCGCCGCCACGCTGGTGGAGATTTGCAGGCGTTCAGTGGCCCAGCCGTTGGCCGAGAGTTCTAATCCGCTGTTTTTCTGCTCGCCCTGCTGCACATAGGTGAAGTCGCCGGCAGCACCGGGCTTTGCGTACTGGTAGGCCTGGCGGGTCTGGAACACGGCAGCGGCGAAGCTGATGCGGCGCCAGTCGTATTTCACCCCGGCTTCGATCTGGCGTGAGGTGGTGGGTGCCAGGGTTTCAGCAGCGTTGGTGGCGAACCACGGCGCGGTGCCGCCCAGGGACAGGCCCTTGCTGTAGCTGGTGTATAGCGAGAGGTTTTCAATGGGTGTGTAGATCAGCGAAGCCTGGGGCAGGAACACGTATTGCTGGGTATGGCGTGTCTGGTCGCCGCTGACAGCGTCGAAGGATTTTTCATCCAGGCGCACTTCGCGGCCACCGAGGATGGTTTGCCATTGCTCATTGAAACGGATGCGGTCGGTGACGAACACGCCGTATTGGCGGCTGTCGAGGTTGCGGTGGCTTGGATTCAGCGGTTTGTCGGTGGGGGTGAACGTTGGCGTGTCTTCGTCGATGTTGCTGGTGCCGATGTACTCGTTGACCGGGTTGCGCTTGTCGATCACCCGACGGAATGCGCTGGTGCCGAAGGTCAGCTCATGGCCGATGCCTGCGGTGTCGAACAACCCGGTCATGGCCGCCTGCACTTCGTCGTCGCGGCGGGTGTCGTCGGGGCTGCGGTAGTCGTAGACGTCGTAGTTTCCTTCGGGGCTGAAGGTGTTCGGCACGCTTGAGGTGCAACTGGTCGAGCCATAGCAGCCCCAGGCGAACGAGCTGTAATCATCGATCACCACCTTGCTGCGCGCGGCGCTGACGCTGCCTTTCCACTGGTCGCTGAAGCGGTATTCAAACCTGCCGTTGAGGTTCAACGAGTCGATGCCGACTTGCTTGGAGCCGCTCTGGTGACCCAGCAGTTTTTTCGGCGAGGCGTCGTGGGGCACTTGAGTGCCGCCCAGTAACTGGTAGCCCGGTACCGAGCGTTGTTGCTTGTTCTGGTATTCCGCGTCCAGTTGCAGCACCGCGTCGGGGCTGATGTTCCAGTCGAAGGCCAGGGACACAAAGTCGCGCTGGCCGTTGGCATGCTCCACGTAGGAATTGAGGTCTTCATGGGCGACGTTGGCGCGCAGCCCGAATTGCTGCTCGCTGCCAAACCAGCCGCCGACGTCGGTGGCGATATAGCCACTGCCGCGGTCATCGGTGGACACCGTGACCGAGCGCACATCCTCAGGGCGCTTGGTCACGTAGTTGATCACGCCACTGGGCTCGGAAATCCCGCTTTGCAGGCCGGCCAGGCCCTTGAGCACTTCGACCTGTTGCTTGTTTTCCAGGGCCACGTTCTGTTCGCCGGTGATGGTGCGCCCGTTGATCTTGTAACTGCTTGCCGCATTCAGCGAGAAGCCGCGCACCACAAAATTTTCGTAGTAGCCGATGGGCGCATAGCTGTCGCCTACCGAGGCGTCGTTGCGCAGCACCTCACTGAGCAGTCGCGCTTGCTGGTCCTTGATCAGGTCGGCGTTGAACACGCTGATCGACGCCGGGGTTTCCAGCAGCGGTGCTTCAGTGAAGCCGCCGACCGAGGCGGTATCGGCGCGATAACCGGACTCATCCTGGCCCTGAACCTTCACGGCCGGCAGTTCGATCTCTGCCGCGAGGCTGTTGCCAACACCGCCGCTGAGCAACAGGCCGAGGGCGAAACGTGAACTAACGACGGGACGAAAACGCAAAACCATGGGGGCAGGGCCTTAAAGCGCAGGGCGGGGGGCGCATAAGCTAGGCATTACGGCGCGGTTTTACAAGTTATCGAGAATGGTTCTTTCACCTCACCCGCAACGGTGGAAGCCGGCTTAGGGATTAGATTTCAGCAAGAACGCCTAAGGTGTTGTGTTCGCCGCTGCTTGAGGGAGTTGATGCATTGAGGCGTGTGGCGTGGCAGTCTGGACGACGTTTTCCTACGACTTGGAGATTTACCGTGGCAACAGCATCTGCAGTGATTGAAATCCCGGTATCGGCCGACACGGTCTGGCAATTGGTTGGCGGCTTCAACAGCCTGCCGGACTGGTTGCCGCTGATCGCCAAGAGCGAGCCAGGCGAAGGCGGCCGCTTGCGTCACCTGACCACTGGCGACGGTGGTGTGATCGTAGAACGTTTGCAGACCTTTGATAACGTGGCGCGCACCTACAGCTACACCATCGAGGAATCGTCATTTCCTGTGACTGCGTACCTGGCGACGTTGCAGGTCGAAGCGCTGAGCGAATCGTCGGCGAAGGTAACCTGGTCGGGCGTATTCACACCGGCGGCGGGCACCACGGATGCTGCGGTCGAAGAGTTATTTGCCGGGGTTTACAAGGGCGGGGTTGAGGCGCTGCGGGCGAATTTCTGACCTCATGAGCGGGCTTCTGTAGTGAGCGGGCTTGCCCCGCGCCGGGCTGCGAAGCGGCCCCAATCAACGCACCGCGTAGTATCAGGCAGCGCCCGGGTCGCCTGGTTTGGGGCGGCTTCGCCACCCAGCGCGGGGCAAGCCCGCTCACCACAGATAACTGGCACTACAGACAACTGTCACCACAGATAACTGTCGCCATAGATAACTGTCGCCATAGATAACTGTCGCCATAGATAACTGTCATCACAGACAACTGGCACTACAATTTGCCGGGGTTTACAAGGGTGGTGTTGAGGCGCTGCGGGCGAATTTCTGACCTCATGAGCGGGCTTCTGTAGTGAGCGGGCTTGCCCCGCGCCGGGCTGCGAAGCGGCCCCAATAAGCGCACCGCGTAGTGTCAGGCAGCGTCCGGGTCGCCTGGTTTGGGGCGGCTTCGCCACCCAGCGCGGGGCAGGCCCGCTCACCACAGATAACTGTCACTGCAGGCAACTGGTACTACAGACAACTGTCACCACAGATAGCTGTCACCGCAGACAACTGGCACCACGGAATAGCTGGTACAGCAAGATAACGGGTACAGCAGAATAATGAATGGCGCACCACAACACGCACATTCACTCGGTTAAGGCTATTCGGGCATAAGCTGTTGGCGGCACTCCAATACCAAACGCGCGCCCCCGCTTGCACTGCTGCCTACTTCCAACTTGAACCCATGCAAGTTGATGATCGCCGCCACAATCGACAAGCCCAACCCGAACCCACCTTGTTGGTCGCTCTCATCCACGCGATAAAACCGTTGGAACACTGCTTTGCGTTCCGCCGCCGGTATGCCCGGCCCGGAGTCGTGCACTTCGATTCGCGTGCTGCCGCCATCGTTGACCGCGCGCAAAATCACTTCGCCTCCCGCAGGGGAGAATTTGATTGAGTTGCTCAGCAGGTTGGCCAGGGCTTCGAACAGCAGTGCGCGATCGCCGGTGATCCACGGCAAGGATTCCGGGGTGTCGAGCACTAGATGCAGTTCGCCTTCTTCGGCCAGGGGCAGGTAGAAGTCGTGCAACTCGCGCAGCAGCGGCAGTGGGTCCATCACCAGAAAGCCTGAGCGGCGCTGGTGGTCTTCAAGCTCCGAGATACGCAATAGCCCGCGAAAGCGCGCCATCAGGGTGTCGGTTTCGGCGATGGCGTCGTCCAGTTGCAATGCATGCGCCGACTCGGCTTCGGCCTGCTGCTTGATGCGGTACAACTGCGCGCGCAGGCGAGTGAGCGGGGTGCGCAGGTCGTGGGCAATGTTGTCGCACACACCCTTGACCTCGTTCATCAGCTTCTCGATGCGGTCGAGCATGGCGTTGACGATGGCCGCGAGCATGTCCAGTTCGTCACGGCGGTTGGACAATGGCAAACGGTGGGTGAGGTCGCCGGCGACGATGGCTTCGGCGCTGGCCTGGATCCCGCGAATCCGCCGTAACGGACGGCGGCGCAGCAAATGCCAGCCGGCAGCGCCGGGGATGATCGTCAGGGACAATGCCCACAGCAATGCATGCCAGATGATCCGCGTCACACCAAACAGCGAACCGTTGGCGCGCACCAGCACCAGCCAGCGGCCTTCGTCGGTGTGGGTGGCGACGGCGTCGCAGCTGTCCTTGGGCAGTTTGGGATCGTCGGAGTCGACGCAATTGGTCAGGGTGTGGATCTTGCCGTCCAGGGGCAAGTCGGGTGGTATCGCGCGGATCGGCCCGCTCAAGGGTCGAAATTGTTCGTCGAACAGGCCGTAGGCGTCCACGCCCTTCATGTCGAAGGTCATGCTGGTGGTCAGCGCCTCCACCAGTTCTTCACCGTCGAAACGCTGGAACAGGTGCTGGCGCTGCATCAGCGAGTGGCGCGAGAGGTCGCTCAGGTAACCGGAGACTTCGTAATACAGCACCCCCATGAGGATGCAACTCCAGGCCACGAACAGCGAACTGTACAGCGCCAGCAGACGGCTACTGGAAGAACGCCAGCCCTTAGAGGGGTTCAGCAATGACATAACCGGAACCTCGTACCGTGCGGATCAGCGGCGTGAGGCCCGGTGGATCGATTTTCTTGCGCAGGCGGCCGATGTGCACGTCGATCAGGTTGGTGCCTGGGTCAAAGTGATAGCCCCAGACTTCCTCGAAGATCATCATCCGCGACAGGATCTGCCCGGTGTTGCGCATCAAAAATTCCAGCAGTTTGTATTCGGTGGGCAACAGGCTCAGGGGCTGATCGGCGCGACTGGCTTCGCGGCTGATCAGGTTGAGTTCCAGGTCGGCCACGCGCAGGGCGGTCTCGAACTCCTTGACCGTGCTTTTGCGGCGCAGCAGCACTTCGACGCGGGCGGCCATTTCATCGGAGGCGAACGGCTTGGTCAGGTAGTCATCACCCCCGGCGCGCAGGCCGCGTACGCGTTCGTCGACATCGGAGAGGGCGCTGATCATCAGGATCGGCGTCGACACCCCAATGGTGCGCAGGGTGGTGACGATGGCCAGGCCATCGAGTTCGGGCAGCATGCGGTCGAGGGTGATCAGATCGTAATCACCACTCACGGCGCGGACCAGGCCTTCGCGGCCGTTGTCCACCCAATCTACGTCCAGTCCATGGCTACTCAGCTCGGCGACGATCTCGCGGGCCGTTACGGCGTCATCCTCGATGGTCAAAATGCGGGTCATAGGATTACCTGGTGAGCGATTCACACTAGAAGTGGGGGCATTTTGCCAAGAAATGGCTGAACGCTTCCTAAATAAAACTTCATGTTTCTGAACCTCACCCTGTTTCCACGATTGGCGCTCATAAAGGGGGGCAGGGCTTGCATAACGCCCGCTGGTGAAAGCCCTATCTTGCAACTTGCATGGTTCGGTTAAGTTCAATCGAGTTAACGTGTTGAATTTTAACGATTTTAATTTTATTACTCGCTGGCATGGTGCCTGCACTGTCCCTTTTGAGACTTGTAACACTATTTTTCCTGCCGGGAGCAAAACAACAATGATCACATCCTCATCCACGCTGCAAGAGTCGAGCACGCTCTCCGGGGTTTCCTGGGGGGCTATTTTTGCAGGGGCCGCGGCGGCAGCTGCGCTGTCGCTGATTTTGGTACTGCTGGGTTTCGGCCTGGGCTTTTCGGCGGTGTCGCCGTGGGCCGATAGCGGTATCAGTGCCAAGGGGCTTGGCATTTCCACCATTGTCTGGCTGGCGTTTACCCAGATCGTTGCGTCCGGCTTGGGTGGCTATATCGCCGGCCGGTTACGTGTGAAGTGGGCCGGGATGCATGGCGACGAGGTGTACTTTCGCGACACAGCACATGGCTTCCTGGCCTGGGCGGTAGCCACGTTGGTTACCGCAGTGCTGGTGGTCGGTTCGGTCAGCAGTGTTGTCAGCGGTGGCGTCAAAGCCGGTGCCAGCGTGGCGGCGGGTGCTGCCAGCGGAATCACTCAAGCGGCGGGCAGTGCGGCTAAAGGCGTGAACGGCGGCGACTTCGACTATTACGTCGACAGCCTATTTCGCGATGACCGCCCGGTTGCCGTCAGCGATGACGCGGCCCACGGCGTAGTCGCCCGCATCTTCACCCGCACCCTGAGCAACGACGGCCAACTGGCCGCTGAAGACCGCGCCTACCTGGCCCAGTTGATCAGCCAGCGCACCAACCTCAGCCAGGCCGACGCCGAAGCGCGTATCGACAAGGTTTACGGCGATGCCCGTAAAGCCGTCGAAGACGCCAAGCTCAAAGCCAAACAGGCTGCTGATACCGCCGCCAAGGTCGCCGCTTACACCTCGCTTTGGACCTTTGTTGCCCTGTTGATCGGTGCGTTCTTTGCCAGCTTCGCTGCGACCTTTGGTGGTCGTCGTCGCGATGCCGTGGTGTACGTCGAAACCGAAAACTACGTTCGTTAATTCAAGGAGAACAACATGCGCTCATTACTGCTTTGGTTCCTCGGCGTGCCGATCCCGGTGATCATCCTGATCGCGATTTTCATGCACTGATCCGGACCCAGCTCGGTCCATTGTGGGAGGGGGCTTGCTCCCGATAGCGAAGTGTCAGTCGACAGCAACATCGACTGTTCCAACGCCATCGGGGGCAAGCCCCCTCCCACATTTGCTTTGCGGTGTTTGATAGTCAGTCGTCGAACCCGACTTGCTCGTGAATTTCGTCCACCTTCAACTCCAACCGATACGCCACCGCAATAAACAGCGCCTGGCACAGGCAGAGGGTCGCGCTCAATGAGCGGAAGGCAAACGACGAACCTTCATTCACCAACAACACTGCGTTCGCCCGCTTGGCCAGGGGCGACAGGTTGCTGTCGGTGATGATCAGGGTCTTTGCCTGGTGGTGTTGCGCAATGCGCAGGCAGTGCTGGGTCTCTTTGCCGTAGGGCGTGAAGCTGATGGCGATCACCAGATCATTGGCGCGCACGCTGCGCATCTGCTCGCGGTAGCTGCCGCCCAGACCCGAGATCAGATGGATGCGCTTGTTGGTGTGCTGCAGGTTGTAGACCAAGTAATCGGCCACCGCGAACGAACGGCGAACACCCACCACGTAGATATTGTCGGCATTGACCACCAGGTCCACGGCCTTGTCGAACGCGACGTCATCCAACTCCAGCCCCAGACGCTCAATACCCGACAGCGTGGCGTTGACGCATTCGCGCGCCAGGTCGCCGCCGCTGGCCTTCTGGGATTTGTTGGCAATCATGCTGCGAATGCGCTGCTGGTAGTTCTGTACCGGCGTGGTCTTGTGGGTGTAGGCCTCGCGAAACAGTGCCTGCATTTCGCTGAACCCACTGAAGCCGAAACGCTGGGAAAACCGCACGATCGCCGAGGGATGCACTTCGCATTCGCGGGCGATGTCGCTGATGCGGTCAACCATGATGCGGTCGCTCTGTTGGCTCATGTAGCTGGCAATGCGCTTGAGTTGCCGAGGCAGGCTTTCATATTCGTCGGTGATCAGCTGCAACAGGCGTTCGGCATTGACCGGAGGGCTGGCGAGAGGGGCTTCCAGGGTGGTCTCGGGATCGGTGCGGGACATGGGCAATCCTTCTGGCGTGTTCGTCTGATGCGCTGGTGGGTGGCGCAAGTCTACAGGGTAGGCGCAAAAAAATACCCCGGCATCACGGCCCCGGTGGGCTGCTGAAACGATGCACGCGGGCTAGGGTGCCATTATGCTGGCTTATTGGAAAAAATATTCCACTAAAAATAATTCTGGAATAAATATTGATTGAGCCCGCTGAACGTTCTAGTCTGCTCTCACCAAGAGCGTGAGCCGTCACCACGGCGGCACCACGCAGGCTGATAAAAATAACAGGAGCCAGCATGGGCCAGACTCGTTTTGCCAGTGGGCGTCAATTGGATCTGATTTGCCTCGGGCGCCTGGGCGTCGACCTCTACGCACAGCAAGTAGGTGCGCGGCTTGAGGACGTGTCCAGCTTCGCCAAATACCTCGGCGGTTCCTCCGCCAACATCGCCTTCGGCACTGCGCGGTTGGGCCTTAAGTCGGCGATGCTGAGCCGCGTGGGTGACGATCATATGGGTCGCTTCCTGGTGGAATCCCTGGCCCGCGAAGGCTGTGATGTCAGCGGTATCAAGGTCGACCCGGAACGGCTCACTGCCCTGGTGCTGCTGGGCCTCAAGGACCGCGAAACCTTCCCGTTGGTGTTCTACCGCGAAAACTGCGCCGACATGGCCCTGCGCGCCGAAGACATCAGCGAAGCCTTTATTGCCTCCAGCAAAGCGCTGCTGATTACCGGCACGCATTTCTCCACCGACGGTGTGTACAAGGCCAGCATCCAAGCGCTGGACTATGCGGCCAAGCACAACGTCAAGCGCGTGTTGGATATCGACTACCGCCCTGTGCTGTGGGGCCTGGCAGGCAAGGCAGATGGCGAGACGCGTTTTGTCGCGGACCAGAATGTCAGCCAGCATGTGCAGAAAATCCTGCCGCGTTTCGACCTGATCGTCGGCACCGAAGAAGAATTCCTGATCGCTGGCGGCAGCGAAGACCTGCTCACCGCGCTGCGCACCGTGCGCGAACTTACGCCCGCCACGCTGGTGGTCAAACTAGGGCCGCAGGGGTGCACGGTCATCCACGGTGCGATTCCTGCGCGCTTGGAAGACGGCGCGATCTACCCTGGTGTGCGTGTGGAAGTGCTCAATGTGCTGGGCGCTGGCGATGCATTTATGTCGGGCTTTCTCAGCGGCTGGATCAATGACGCCAGCGACGAACGTTGCAGCCAACTGGCCAATGCCTGTGGCGGCCTGGTGGTCTCGCGCCACGCTTGCGCTCCGGCCATGCCGACGCCAGCCGAGCTTGATTACCTGTTCAACAGCCCGGTGCCGATCACTCGGCCGGACCAGGACGTGACCCTGCAACGTCTGCACCGTGTCAGCGTGCCGCGCAAGCAATGGAAGCAACTGTTTATTTTCGCCTTCGACCACCGCTGGCAATTGGTCGACCTGGCGCAAAGAGGCGGCCAGGATCCGGCACGCATCAGCGATATCAAGCAGCTGTTTATCCAGGCCATCGAACGCGTGGAAAAAAAGCTCGCCGAGCAGGGCGTTGCCGCCGATGTGGGGTTGTTGGCCGACCAGCGTTTTGGTCAGGACGCGCTCAACGCCGCCAGCGGTCGTGGCTGGTGGATCGCCCGCCCGGTGGAAGTGCAGAACTCGCGGCCCTTGGCTTTCGAGCATGGCCGTTCGATTGGCAGCAACCTGATCGCCTGGCCTCAGGAACAGATCATCAAGTGCCTGGTGCAATTCCACCCGGATGACGAACCCTTGCTGCGCCTGGAACAGGAAGCCCAGCTCAAGGCGGTGTACGAGGCGTCCCTGGTCAGCGGCCATGAATTGCTGCTGGAAGTCATCCCGCCCAAGGATCACCCGTCCACCTACCCGGACGCGCTCTACCGCAGCCTCAAGCGCCTTTACAACCTGGGCATCTACCCGGCGTGGTGGAAAATCGAGGCGCAGTCGGCCGAGGACTGGAAAAAGCTCGATGAACTGATCCAGGAGCGTGACCCGTACTGCCGTGGCGTGGTGTTGCTGGGCTTGAATGCCTCGGCTGAGTTTCTCGCTGACGGCTTCCAGCAAGCCAGCCAAAGCACCACCTGCCGTGGGTTTGCCGTGGGCCGCACGATCTTCCAGGAACCGAGCCGTTTGTGGATGGCGGGGGAGATTGATGATGAGACGTTGATTCAGCAGGTACAGGCGACCTTTGAGCAATTGATCAACGCCTGGCGCAGTGCCCGAGGCTAAACCCAGTTCCTAATTTGAAATGCAATCCAATGTGGGAGGGGCGGTGCGACGATTCGACTTGCCCCCGATGGTTGAGTGTCAGACAACACTTCTGTAACTGAACTACCGCTATTGGGGGCAAGCCCCTCCCGCATAAAGCAGATCTCAGTGATACCTGAAAATAATAAAGGTGCAGCCATGCCCGCAATCCGAATTGGCATCAACCCGATCTCTTGGAGCAACGACGACCTTCCGGCCCTCGGCGGTGAAACTCCGCTGAGCACTGCCCTGAGCGAAGGTAAGGAAATCGGCTACGAAGGTTTCGAACTTAACGGCAAATTCCCCAAGGATGCCAAGGGCGTCGGCGACGTATTGCGCCCCTATGACTTGGCGCTGGTCTCCGGCTGGTATTCCAGCCGTCTGGCGCGCCGCTCGGTGGCTGAAGAAATCGAAGCCATTGCCGGCCACGTCGAACTGCTGAAACAAAACGGCGCCAAGGTGCTGGTGTACGGCGAGGTGGCCGATTCGATCCAGGGCTCGCGCATTCGCCTGATCGAACGCCCGCGCTTTCATAGCGAACTGGCCTGGCGGGAATACGCCGACAAGCTCACTGAGTTAGCGCGTTTTACCTTGTCCCAAGGCGTGCGACTGGCGTACCACCACCACATGGGCGCGTACGTCGAATCCCCGCAAGACATCGACGAGTTGATGCGCCGCACCGGGCCGGAAGTCGGCCTGCTGTTCGATTCGGGCCACTGCTACATGGGCGGCGGCGAACCCCTCGACGTGCTGCGCAAACACATTGACCGCGTGTGCCACGTGCATTTCAAGGACGTGCGCAAACCGGTGGTGCAGCTGGCGCGCAACCAGATGTGGAGCTTCCCCGACTGCATCGTCAACGGCACTTTCACCGTGCCCGGCGATGGCGATATCGATTTTGCCGAGTTGCTCGATGTGCTGCTGGCCGCCAAATACGAAGGTTGGCTGGTGGTGGAGGCCGAGCAGGATCCGGCGGTGGCGCCCAGTTATATCTACGCGAAAAAGGGCTATGACACCTTGCGTGCTCTTCTCACTGAGAGGGTTGGACAATGAGTCTGTTGGTCAAAAGCAACAAACGCGGGCAAACCATGGTTGCCTTGGAAGAGGGGCGTCTGGAATACGTAGGGTTCAAAGCCTACCGTCTGAGTCTCGGTGAAACCCTGCCGGTCAGCGCCGGCGATAAAGAGCTGTGCCTGGTGCTGCTCAGCGGTCGGGTGAATATCGACGGCGAGGGCTTCAACTGGCAGAACCTTGGTGATCGCCAGTCAGTGTTCGAGGAAAAGTCCCCGTTCGCCGCCTACTTGCCGCCGGGCACCGATGCCCAGGTCACCGCCTTGAGCGACGTACAAATTGCCGTCTGCGCTGCTCCCGGTGCCGGCGGTTACGAACCGCGCCTGATCCGCCCGCAAGACTGCAAGCGCAGCGTACGTGGCAAAGGCGCCAACACCCGTTACGTGTGCGACATCCTGCCCGACACCTCGCCGGCCCATTCGCTGCTGGTGGTAGAAGTACGCACGCCGTCGGGTCATTCGTCGAGCTACCCGCCGCACAAGCACGACACCGACGATCTGCCGCACCAAAGCTTTCTGGAAGAGACCTACTACCACCAGATCAACCCGCCCCAGGGTTTTGTGTTCCAGCGGGTCTACACCGACGACCGCAGCATCGACCAAGCCATGGCCGTGGAAAACAGTGACTTGGTGGTGGTACCCAAGGGCTATCACCCGGTCAGTGTGCCGTACGGCTACGAGTCTTATTACCTGAACGTCATGGCCGGCCCCAAGCGCGCCTGGCATTTCCACAACGACCCGCAGCACAGTTGGCTGCTTGACCTTTAAAACGGTTCTAGACGGAGAACAACAATGAAGTCGCCTCTACGCTTTGCCCTGAACCGCATGGTCGCGCCCAACCTGTCCCTGCCGGATTTCATCCAATTGGCGGCCGCGCTTCAGTGCGATGCCATCGAAATTCGCAATGACCTCAAAGACCGTGAAATCGAATACGGCACCCCGGCCAGTCGCGTGCGTGAGTTATGCGCGGTGCAGGGCATTACGGTGCTGTCGATCAACGCGCTGTACCCCTTTGATGTGTGGAACGACGAGCGCCGCGCCCAGGCGATCAAACTCGCTACCTACGCCCGTGAATGTGGTGCCCAAGGCCTGGTGATGTGCCCGCTCAATGAACCCGGCGACACGCGCAACGATGCCCAGCGCGCCGCCGGTTTGCGCACTGCATTGAGCGAGCTGGCGCCGATCTTGCGCGAGTACGGGATTCTCGGTTTCGTCGAACCCCTGGGCTTCGAAGAGTCTGCCCTGCGCCGCAAGCGTGTGGCGGTGGACGCAATCAAGTCCATTGGCGGCCTGGATGTGTTCCGCGTGGTGCACGACACCTTCCACCACCACTTGGCCAATGAACATGAGTTCTTCCCGGAGTTGACCGGCCTGGTGCATATCTCCGGCGTGGAAGATGCCGAGGCGCCGCTCAACTCGATCCGCGACGGCCACCGCGTGCTGGTGGGCGAGGGCGACATCCTCGGCAATGCCGCACAGATCGACACGTTGCTCAGCACCGGTTACAGCGGCTACCTGTCGTTCGAGCCATTTGCCACAAGCGTGCATGAGTTGGCGGATATACAGCAGGCGTTGGGGGCAAGCATCGCCCACCTGCAAAATCGTTAAGGGGCGCGACATGACCACAACACGACTGACCATGGCCCAGGCCCTGGTGAAGTTCCTGGATAACCAATACATCGAAGTCGATGGCGTGCAGAGCAAGTTTGTCGCCGGCGTGTTTACCATTTTCGGCCACGGCAATGTGTTGGGCCTGGGCCAGGCGCTGGAGCAGGACAGCGGCGATCTGGTGGTGCACCAGGGCCGTAACGAGCAGGGCATGGCCCACGCCGCCATCGGTTTTGCCAAGCAGCACCTGCGCCGCAAGATCTACGCGTGCACCGCCTCTGTCGGCCCTGGCGCGGCGAATATGCTGACCGCTGCGGCGACCGCCACCGCCAACCGTATCCCGTTGCTGCTGTTGCCCGGTGACGTGTACGCCAGCCGTCAACCGGACCCGGTGCTGCAACAGATCGAGCAGTTCCACGACCTGAGCATCAGCACCAACGACGCGTTCCGCTCGGTGAGCAAATACTGGGACCGTATCAACCGTCCTGAGCAACTGATGACCGCCGCGATTCATGCGATGCGCGTGCTCACCGACCCTGCCGAAACCGGCGCGGTAACCCTGGCGCTGCCTCAGGATGTGCAGGCCGAAGCCTGGGACTACCCTGATTATTTCTTGCAAAAACGCGTGCACCGTATCGACCGCCGTCCGGCCACCGCCGCGATGATTGGCGATGCGTTGGCGGCTTTCCGAGGCAAGCGCAAGCCGCTGATTATCTGTGGCGGCGGCGTGAAGTACTCCGGCGCGAATGCTGCGTTGCAGGCGTTTGCCGAGCGTTTTGATATTCCGTTCGCTGAAACCCAAGCGGGCAAAAGTGCGGTGGTCTCAAGCCATCCGCTGAACGTGGGCGGTATCGGTGAAACCGGCTGCCTGGCCGCCAACCTGCTGGCGCCAGAGGCCGACTTGATCATCGGTATCGGTACCCGCTATACCGACTTCACCACCTCATCCAAGTCACTGTTCAAACATGGCGAGGTGACGTTTCTCAACTTGAATATCAGCCCCGCCGACGCCTTGAAGCTGGACGGCGTGCAGGTGTTGGCCGATGCCAAATTGGCCCTGCAAGCGCTGGCCGATGCCCTCGGCGATTATCGCTCCGGATGGGGCTCGCAGATCAGTGAGGCCAAGGCGCAGTTGGACGCCGAAGTGGACCGTGTGCACCAGGTGGAATACCAGGGTGATGACTTTGTGCCTGAGGTCGACGACCACCTGGACCGCGCTGTACTGCGCGAATTTATCGAGCTGACCGGCTCGTGCCTGACCCAAAGTCGCGTACTCGGCGTGCTCAATCAATCCCTGGCCGATGACGCGATCATCGTGGCCGCCGCCGGCAGCTTGCCTGGCGACTTGCAGCGCGCCTGGCGCAGCAAGGGCGTCAACACCTACCACGTCGAATACGGCTACTCGTGCATGGGCTACGAGATCAATGCTGCCCTGGGCGTGAAGCTGGCCGAGCCGACCAAAGAGGTCTACGCGCTGGTCGGCGATGGCTCCTACATGATGCTGCACTCGGAGCTGGCCACCTCCATCCAGGAGCGACGCAAGATCAACGTAGTGCTGCTGGACAACATGGCCTTCGGCTGCATCAACAACCTGCAGATCGGCAATGGCATGGACAGCTTCGGTACTGAATTCCGCTACCGCGACCCCGAGAGCGGCAAGCTCGACGGCGCGCTGGTGCCGGTGGATTTCGCCATGAGTGCGGCGGCCTACGGCTGCAAGACCTACAAGGTCAGCACCGTGGAGCAGCTTGAAGCGGCCCTGGCCGATGCGCGCACGCAAACCGTCTCGACCCTGATCGACATCAAAGTGCTGCCCAAGACCATGATCCACGGCTACCTGTCGTGGTGGCGGGTAGGCGTGGCGCAGGTTTCCACCAGTGAGCGCACCAACGCAGCGGCGAAAAAACTCAATGAACACCTGGCGAAGGCCCGGCAGTACTAATAACAAGAGGAGTGTTTGTATGTCTTTGAAGCTTGGAGTGATCGGTACCGGCGCCATTGGCCGCGACCATATTCGTCGTTGCAGCCAGACCTTGCTCAACAGCCAGGTGGTGGCGGTGACCGATATCAACCTTGAGCAGGCCGCCAAGGTGGTTGCGGAGTTGAAGCTGGACGCCGAGGTGTATCCGGACGGTCACGCGCTGATCAACTCGCCGCAGGTGGAAGCGGTGCTGGTGACCTCGTGGGGCCCGAGCCATGAAGAATTCGTGCTCGCGGCCATCGCCGCCGGCAAGCCGGTGTTCTGTGAAAAGCCCCTGGCGGTGACTGCCGAAGGCTGCCGCAAGATCGTCGAGGCCGAAGTGGCCCACGGCAAGCGCCTGGTGCAGGTGGGCTTCATGCGCCCGTATGACGAAGGCTATCGCGCCCTCAAGGCCGTGATCGACAGCGGCCAGATCGGCGAGCCGTTGATGCTGCATTGCGCGCACCGCAACCCGACGGTGGGCGAGAACTACAAGACCGATATGGCGATCACCGACACCCTGATCCACGAGTTGGACGTGCTGCGCTGGTTGCTCAACGACGACTACGTATCAGTGCAAGTGGTGTTCCCGCGCAAGACCAGCAAGGCCTTGGCCCACCTGCGTGACCCGCAGATCGTGCTGCTGGAAACCGCCAAGGGCACCCGTATCGATGTGGAAGTGTTTGTGAACTGCCAGTACGGCTACGACATTCAGTGCGAAGTGGTAGGGGAGACCGGCATCGCCAAATTGCCGGAGCCTTCACAAGTGCAATTGCGCAGCGGTGCCAAACTGTCGAACGCAATTTTGATGGACTGGAAGGACCGTTTTATCGGTGCCTATGACGTGGAGTTGCAGGCCTTCATTGATAGCGTGCGCGCCGGGCAGGTCGGTGGGCCGTCGGCGTGGGATGGGTTTGCGGCGGCGGTGGCAGCGGATGCGTGTATTGAGGCGCAGGGCAGTGAGCAGATTGTGAAGGTGAGCTTGCCGGATCGTCCGCACTTCTACGGCTAACACTCGGTCAATGTGGGAGGGGGCTTGCCCCCGATAGCGGTGGGTCAGCAATAAATTTGTTTCTGATCCACCGCTATCGGGGGCAAGCCCCCTCCCACAGTTGATTGGGTTTCCAATTCAACTCAGGAGTTGATCATGCGAATCGGACTAGTCGGCTACGGCCACGGAGGGCGCTTTTTTCATGCGCCGCTGATTGCGACTTTGCCGGGTGCGACGTTTGTCGGCGTGGTGACGCGCTCACCAGAGCGGCGCCAGCAATTAAGTACTGATCTTCCAGGTGTGAAGGCCTTTGACAGCATTGGCCAGATCGTCGAAGCCGGTGTCGATGCGCTGGTCATTTCCACCACCCTCAAGGGCCGCCCGGCGCTGGTGCTGGAAGCCATCGAACACGGTGTGGCGGTGGTCAGCGACAAACCCTTTGCTGCCAACGCTGAACAGGCCCAGGCGTTGATCACCGCTGCCGAACGCCATGAGGTGTTGCTCAGCGTCTATCAGAACCGGCGCTGGGACTCGGATTACCTGACCTTGCGCAAGCTCATCGACGCCGGTGCACTGGGCACCATCACTCGTTTCGAATCCCGCGTGGAACGCTTCAGCCCTCAAGCGGTGGGCAATGCCAGTGGCGGGGGGTGGCTGCGTGATCTGGGCAGTCATCTGGTGGACCAGGCGCTGCAACTGTTTGGCCCAGTGGACCGGGTGTTCGCACAATTGCACTACACCGCCGAACACCCCAGCGTCGACCACGGTTTCTTCATCTCCCTGACCCATGCCAACGGAGTTATTTCCCATCTGTGGGGCAACGCCCTGCAAAACAGCCAGGCCCCGCGCTTTCGGGTGAGTGGCACCTTGGGTTGTTACACGGTGGACGGGCTGGATGGCCAGGAAGAAGCGCTGATGGCGGGCAAATCGCCGAAAACCGAAGGCGAGCACTGGGGCGCCGAGGAGCACCGCCGCTGGGGCTGGTTTGAGCAAGGTGATGAGCGTGAACGGGTGCCTTCAGAAAAGGGCTGCTGGACGCAGTTTTACCGGCAACTGCAAGCGGCCGTGCAAGGGCAGGGACCCTTGCCGGTAGATGCCTATGACGCGCTGGAAACCACCCGTATATTGGACGCCGCACGCCTGAGCGCCGAGCGTCAGCAGGTGGTTTCAACAAAAATAGAATAAAATTCTAAAACAGGTTGATATGGAAATTATTTTCCAATAAAGTCTTTTCCAGGTTGCATAAAGTACGTCTTGGGCTCGACCCCGGCGACTCAACAAAAACAAGATCAAAAACAACCAGGTACCGTCAGATGAAAATCTTCAACGCTGTACTGCGAGTTTTACGCCCTGCCCACACGCCCCGCGGTCTGCCCCGCGCCCGGCCGTTCTACTTCTCCTTCCTTAATGTGCTGTGCGTCGAAAACCAAGGCGCGCTGGTCTGCTGCATTCCTGGCGCCCCGGTCGTTCGACTGCCCGCCGAGCTCTGATAAACGCAACGTCCAAAAAACCAACAAGAAAGTGGAGACAGACCGTTCATGAAGACCCCGATCCGTTTTACCGCGCTGGCTTTATCCATGATGCTGGCCAGCGGTTTTGCCAGCGCCGCCGACATCAAGGTCGGCGTGAGCATGTCCGCGTTCGATGACACCTTCCTCACTTACCTGCGCGAAGACATGGATAAGCAAGCCAAGTCCTATCCCAAGGGCGACGGCGTGCAGTTGCAGTTCGAAGACGCCCGCGCCGATGTGGTCAAGCAACTGAGCCAGGTCGAGAACTTTATCAGTCAGAAAGTCGACGCCATCATCGTCAACCCGGTCGACACGGCTTCCACCAAAAACATCATCAACGCCGCGACCAAGGCGGGCATCCCGCTGGTGTTCGTCAACCGCCGTCCGGACCAGAAAGACCTGCCCAAGGACGTAGTGGCCGTGACCTCCGATGACGTCGAGGCCGGCAAGCTGCAAATGCAGTACATCGCTGAAAAACTCGGCGGCAAGGGCAAGATCGTGATCCTGCTGGGCGACCTGGCGAACAACTCCACCACCAATCGCACCAAGGGCGTGAAGGAAGTGTTGGCCAAGTACCCGGACATCAAGATCGAACAGGAGCAGACCGGTATCTGGCTGCGGGACAAAGGCATGACCCTGGTCAACGACTGGCTGACCCAAGGCCGCGAGTTCAATGCTGTGTTGGCCAACAACGATGAGATGGCGATCGGCGCATCCATGGCCTTGAAATCGGCCGGCAAGGAAAAAGGCAGTGTGCTGATCGCGGGGGTCGACGGTACGCCGGACGGCTTGAATGCGATCACCAAGGGTGACATGGCCGCCTCCGCGTTCCAGGACGCCAAGGGCCAGGCGGTGGGCTCGGTGGAAGCGGCGCGCAAGATGGCCAAGAAAGAGCCGGTCGAGCAGAACGTGATCATCCCGTTCCAACTGATCACTCCGGAAAACGTCGCCAAGTTCAAGTAGCCCAGACATAACAACAATGAACCGGCAGGGCGGTCGTGCCCGCCCTGCTGATGGAGTACCTCCCTATGCTCGCTCAAGCCGTTGTCTCGCAGCCTCCCGGTATCCAGCCGCTGGCGCAGGAAGAACCCTACCTGCTGGAAATCGTCAACATCAGCAAAGGCTTTCCCGGCGTCGTCGCCTTGGCCGACGTACAACTGCGTGTGCGCCCCGGCACAGTGCTGGCGCTGATGGGCGAGAACGGTGCGGGTAAATCGACCTTGATGAAAATCATCGCCGGTATCTATCAGCCGGATGCTGGCGAAATCCGTCTGCGCGGCAAGCCCATCGTCTTTGAAACACCCCTGGCGGCCCAGAAAGCCGGGATCGCGATGATCCACCAGGAACTCAACCTGATGCCCCATATGAGCATCGCCGAAAACATCTGGATCGGCCGCGAGCAGCTCAACAGCCTGCACATGGTCAACCACCGCGAAATGCACCGCTGCACCGCCGAGTTGCTGGCGCGCCTGCGCATCAACCTGGACCCCGAGGAACACGTGGGTAACCTGAGCATCGCCGAACGGCAGATGGTCGAGATTGCCAAGGCCGTGTCCTACGACTCCGACATCCTGATCATGGATGAGCCGACTTCGGCCATTACCGAAAAGGAAGTGGCCCACCTGTTTTCGATCATTGCCGACCTCAAGTCGCAGGGCAAAGGCATCGTCTACATCACGCACAAAATGAACGAAGTGTTTGCCATCGCCGATGAAGTGGCGGTGTTCCGCGACGGCCATTACATCGGCCTGCAACGTGCTGACAGCATGAACAGCGACAGCTTGATCTCGATGATGGTGGGTCGCGAGCTGAGCCAGCTGTTCCCGGTGCGCGAGACGCCTATCGGCGAGTTGCTGATGTCGGTGCGCGACTTGACCCTGGATGGCGTGTTCAAGGACGTCTCCTTCGACCTGCATGCTGGCGAGATCCTCGGTATTGCCGGGTTGATGGGCTCGGGCCGTACCAACGTGGCGGAAACCATCTTTGGCATCACCCCAAGCAGCAGCGGGCAGATCACCCTGGATGGCGCGCCGGTACGCATTACCGACCCGCACATGGCCATCGAGAAAGGCTTTGCGCTGCTGACTGAGGACCGCAAGCTCAGCGGCCTGTTCCCGTGCCTGTCGGTGCTGGAAAACATGGAAATGGCGGTACTGCCGCACTATTCGGGTAACGGTTTTATCCAGCAGAAAGCCCTGCGTGCGCTGTGCGAAGACATGTGCAAGAAGCTGCGGGTGAAAACCCCGTCTCTTGAGCAGTGCATCGACACCTTATCCGGTGGCAATCAGCAGAAAGCCTTGCTCGCCCGGTGGTTGATGACCAATCCGCGGTTGCTGATCCTGGATGAGCCGACCCGAGGCATCGACGTCGGTGCCAAGGCCGAGATTTATCGCCTGATCTCCTTCCTCGCCAGCGAAGGCATGGCGGTGATCATGATTTCCTCGGAGCTGCCTGAAGTGCTGGGCATGAGCGACCGGGTGATGGTGATGCACGAGGGTGAACTGATGGGCACCCTGGACCGTGCGGATGCGACCCAGGAAAAAGTCATGCAGTTGGCCTCCGGTATGACCGTAGTCCACTGACGAACAGCCGTGCGGGCCTGCGGTTGGTCCGCACCATAGAATAAGAAGGTGATTGGCTATGAACGCGATAACAGACAACAAGCCTGCCACGGCACCGGTCAAGAACCGGCGGCGACTGCCCACCGAGCTGAGTATCTTCCTGGTGCTGATCGGCATCGGGCTGGTGTTTGAGTTGTTCGGCTGGATCGTGCGTGACCAGAGCTTTTTGATGAATTCCCAGCGGCTGGTGCTGATGATCCTGCAAGTATCGATCATCGGCCTGCTGGCCATCGGGGTGACGCAGGTAATCATCACCACGGGGATCGACCTGTCTTCGGGCTCGGTGCTGGCGCTGTCGGCGATGATTGCCGCCAGTTTGGCTCAGACTTCTGACTTTTCCCGGGCGGTGTTCCCGTCGCTGACCGATCTGCCCGTGTGGATTCCGGTGGCGATGGGGCTGGGTGTGGGGCTGCTGGCAGGGGCGATCAACGGCAGCATCATTGCTGTCACCGGTATCCCGCCGTTTATCGCGACACTGGGCATGATGGTTTCGGCCCGTGGTCTGGCGCGTTATTACACGGAAGGCCAGCCGGTGAGCATGCTCTCGGACTCGTACACGGCTATTGGTCATGGCGCGATGCCGGTGATCATTTTCCTGGTGGTGGCGGTAATCTTCCATATCGCCCTGCGCTACACCAAGTACGGCAAGTACACCTACGCCATCGGCGGCAACATGCAGGCGGCGCGGACCTCGGGGATCAACGTCAAGCGTCACCTGATCATCGTCTACAGCATCGCCGGCCTCCTGGCAGGCCTGGCAGGTGTGGTGGCTTCGGCACGCGCCGCCACGGGTCAGGCGGGCATGGGCATGTCTTATGAGCTGGACGCGATTGCGGCAGCGGTCATCGGCGGCACCAGCCTGGCGGGCGGGGTAGGGCGTATTACCGGTACGGTGATCGGCGCGCTTATCCTTGGGGTGATGGCCAGCGGGTTTACCTTTGTGGGGGTGGATGCGTATATCCAGGACATCATCAAAGGCTTGATCATCGTGGTGGCGGTGGTGATCGACCAGTACCGCAATAAACGCAAACTCAAACGCTGACGCGGTACAAACTGTGGGAGGTGCGGTGCGACGATTCGACTGAGGGCAAGTCGAATCGTCGCACCGCACCTCCCACATTTAATCATCAACAGTCTGTTTCAACCGTTTGTCTTCTCTATAGCTCCACAACACTGAATTTCTTGCTATAAACGCACTCCGATAACCATTCGCCAAGCCCGTCCTGGTGCCTTTTGGGGTTGTATCGGTAAAAATGCCTGTCTTTTCAGTTGCTGCGCCCTCAAGTCGGCCTTAGACTGCCGCCCCTCGTAAATTGAGTGCCGGGTGGCGCTTGGAATGGATGGCGCCCTTCCGAGACCTGCAGAGGTCGGCCGGAACGCTCCCTTATTCGCCTTAATGCACGTATTTTTTATAGAGAAATCAATGACAAAGGAAAAGTTGCTGGCCATGCCGGCGGATGACTACATGAATGCCGAACAGCACGCTTTTTTTGAGCAATTGCTGCAAGACATGAAAGTGGAGCACCACGAGCGCATTGAACAGAACCGTATCGCCATTGAAAGCCTGGACACTCCGGCTGACCCGGCCGACGCCGCTTCCGTTGAAGAAGAGCGCACCTGGCTGGTAAACGCCATCGACCGCGACCAGCGCATGCTGCCGCAGCTTGAGCGTGCACTGGAACGCATCAAGGAAGATTCCTTTGGCTGGTGCGATGACAGCGGTGAGCCTATCGGCCTCAAGCGCCTGTTGATCAGCCCGACCACCAAGTACTGCATCGAAGCGCAAGAGCGCCACGAGCAGATCGACAAGCATCAGCGCCAAGCCTGATGCGGTGAAGCTGGGGGCCGCCCGCGCGGTTCCCCAGAGAAAGACCCCCGTTACGCCCGTCTATTGATCTGCTGCAGCCCACCCCACTAAAGGCCCATGGATAATGGCCCGATAGTGGCGTTAAATGCAGACACAATAACGACAAGCAGTGGGGTAATGAAGATGGCTGGAGACGGAACTCTGATGGGCGCAGCAGTGCCACCCCAAGCGGTGGTGCGCGGGTTGCCCGGCTGGTTGATGCCGCTCTTGCAGAGCACTGCCCTGGTGCTGGTACTGCTGGGCCTTGCTTATGCCAGCCTGCCGTTGTACCTCTGCCTGCCACTGGCCTTGCTGGTCATCTGGTTGCCCCGCCTGAAAAGTCCCAAGCCTGTGATCGAGCAGTCTGCCGCCATCGATGCGATAGGCGAGCTGACCCGCGACCTGTCCTATACCACCAGCCATAACGCACTGTCCGCCGCCGGAGTGGCCTATTCGGTCAAGCAGCTGGCTGCGCGCGTGCAATCGCAATTGAGCGCCGCCAAGCAGATTGTCAGCAGTGCCGAAGTGATGATCGGCACCGAAAAAGTCACTTCCCAACTGAGCCGCGAGGCTTTGGATGCTGCCAGCCAAGCCCATCAGCGCAGCACTGAAGGTCGTGAAGTTCTGGCCCAGTCGATCATCCGCATGCACCAGCTCAGCCAACGTGCCAATGCTAGCCGCGAGTTGATCGAGGCCTTGAGCCAGCGCAGCGAAGAAATCCAGCGCGTCACCCTGGTGATCCAGTCCATCGCCAGCCAGACCAACCTGCTGGCGCTTAACGCCGCCATTGAAGCGGCGCGGGCGGGCGAGCATGGGCGCGGGTTTGCCGTGGTGGCGGACGAAGTGCGTGGCCTGGCCGGTCGTACGGCCACCGCCACCGATGAAGTTGGGTTGATGGTGGCGGATATCCAGCAGCGCACGGCTCAGGTGGTGGAGCAGATTCGCCAGTTGTCCGCGGACTTGCACACCGGTGTCGAGCAGGTGGAGCAGGCTGGCGAACAACTGCACAGCATCGCCAGCCTGGCGGCGGATGTGGAAGGGCAGGTCAATGAGATCGCCCAGGGCGCCGACACCAACCGCGCCCAACTCGACAGCCTATTCCACGCCGTTGAACAGATGCGCAGCGACCTGGATATAAGCGACCAGCAAACCCGCCAATTGGCCGACGCCGCCGTGCAAATGGAAGGGCAGGCGGAAACCATCAGCGAACGCCTCGCCGAGGTCGGGCTCGATGACTATCACCAGCGTGTCTACGACCTGGCGCGGGAGGGGGCTGGCCGCATTGCCGAGCAGTTCGAGGCGGATGTGCAGCAAAACCGCATCAGCCTGGACGACCTGTTCGACCGCAGCTACACGCTGATCCCCAAAACCAGCCCGAGCAAGTACCACACGCGGTTCGACGGTTATACCGACCAAGTGTTGCCGGCGATTCAGGAAGCGCTGCTGCCACGTCACGAAGGGTTAGTGTTTGCGATTGCCTGCACGCCCCAAGGCTATGTGCCGACCCACAACAACGCGTTTTCCCAGGCGCTGACCGGTGATACCCAAGTCGACGCGGTGCAGAATCGGACCAAGCGCAAGTTCGACGACCGCACCGGGATTCGTTGCGGCAGCCATCAACAAGCGGTGTTGTTGCAGACCTACACCCGCGATACCGGCGAGTTGATGCACGATTTGTCGGTACCTATCATGGTCCGTGGGCGGCATTGGGGTGGCTTGCGTCTGGGCTATAAGCCGGAGGCGGCGAAGGCTGTGCGTTAGGCACGGTTACAGGTAGGGCAAGCGGCTGCGAGCCGCAGGCCGCCTGCGTCGAGTGGGTTACTGCGGTTGATGCAGGCGCTGGTTGAGCTCATCTACGGGGATGGCCCAGTCAGCGTCTTCACGCAGTTCTTCCTTCAGAAACTGAGCCTGTTGCGGCGTCCAGAACGGTGCGTCGATCAACTTCACGTCGTCACTCAGCGGGTGCGCGACAATGAAGGCGTCGATGGCTTGCGGCGACGAGTCCAGGCCCAGTTGTTCGAATAACGTTTCGAGTGTAGGTATTGGCGCGTCCATATCGGTCTCCCTGCAGGTTTCTGGATGGTTATGCATGGGAGGCTTGTGGCGCGGTAGAGTTCGATCGGATTGTCAGGAGGTCAGCGCGCCTGAATCCACCGCAGTCTTGAGCGCCTGGGCGGATTCTTTTCCAGCGATGGCGGCGGAATCCAGCGTCTTGAACCAACGGTCCTTTTCCACCTGATGCGTGGTGACAGTGGTCAACGGTGGCTTGGCGCGCATCACGATCACTGCTTGAAACTCACCGTCTACTTCCCTTGCGTCGCCGTGGATGAAAAATTCGCCAATATCAAATTCCGTCACGTATAGCCTTCCCTTCGAGGTAACCAACTGCACTGATGAAACCTGACCCGAACGGGGCCAATTTCAATGGACAGGCCAGTATGGCAGTTGTTGAGGGGTGGCGGCGCAGTAAAGTCATCCGGGTGACGAAACGATCCCCCCGAGCAGGGAGGCCTCCAGCCGCTTGGCCAGTTCACAGGCCTCGATGTGGTCGCTGCGAAAGCCTTTGATCCTGCCGCTGGTCACTTCGCGGATATGAAAGAAGTTTCTTCCGGCGGGTACTACTTGGTAAAGAACTGATTGAGGGTACCCGTTGGGACTGTGCAAGCAGTAGTATGGATGTTCGTCCTGCCATGATGAACGAGTGCTGGAAGGCATAGCGTTGTATTGGCGTCGTTGCATGGTCAGCTCCTGTCGATCGATCTTTGTTGACCCAGCAGCAGCGTTACAGGTGGTTTTAACCTGTGTTGCTGTTTTAGTATTGTCGTCGGCAGTTGGCGTCTGGTTCCACGCCGAGGCGTTTTTTGTTTGTATACGCTGTCGGAAACTGCGTTTTTAATAGTGTTATTTTCTGAAGCGGGTCGACCAGTATTCTCTGGTTATTGAACCTGTGATCTCCTGCGATTCGCGATGACCTTGCATGAGGCCCATCGTGTGCGTCTGCACTAGTCTCCTGGAGCGCAGCCGCGAGATCTTCTTCAGTTTTTTCTATGATTGTGTTGTGTGATCGAGCCGAGATGGCCGTTTTTTTGTGCTGCCCGCTCTGGCGGACAGCGCTCTTTTCGATGTGGGGGCGTTTCCTTGGCAGTCAGTAATCTGGATATGCACGCGTTGTTCGTGCTGGGTGATTTGCGCGCAAAGTTGGTCAAACAGTTTCAATCCCGTTTCGTTTACATCACTGAGCAGACGCCGGAAGGCATCTACATCGCCGAAATAGACACGGAAGCGGCGATGGTCGTAGATGACAAGCCGCGCTTGGAACTCAAGGTGGGTGACCATTTTCGTGCCGCGGTATTGCCCAGTCGCGAAGGTGGCAAGTTCGAACTCAAGTTCCGCGATATCAAGTTGACGGTGTATGGCCTGGGCGACTATGCCTTTGTGTCGACGGCCGAAGGTCACGGCATCGTCTTCAAGGAAGGCCATAGCGTGATGCTGGTGTTTGCGGCCAATGAACAACTGCAGGAAGGCCTGACCAAAACCCTCAAAGCCGTGACCGGGAAGGCCGCCAAATGGCGCAAGGGTGAGCTGGTAACGTTCAAGGCCAGCGAATAGCCAACAAATACTGCGAACATCTCCTATCTCCCGGAACCTCTACTACAGTTGAGTTGACTTAACTATTCAGAGGCTTCGCGCATAGCAGCAAAGCCGTCCGCTGTTTGCTGCGATATCGCGAGGTGCAAGGGCATGAAAGGATTGAGAACGCTGTTGGCTGCGTCGTTTACGGCCCTGAGTCTGTCTGTCTCAGCCGCGCAGGCGCCGGTACACTTTGCCGACCTGAACTGGGAAAGCGGCAGCCTGATCACCGAAATACTGCGGGTGATTGTCGAGAAGGGTTACGACCTGCCCACCGACACCTTGCCCGGTACCACTATTACGCTGGAAAGCGCCCTGGCCAAGAACGACATTCAGGTCATCGGCGAAGAGTGGGCAGGGCGCAGCCCGGTGTGGGTCAAGGCCGAGGCCGAAGGCAAGGTTGTCGGCCTGGGCGATACGGTCAAAGGTGCCACCGAGGGTTGGTGGGTGCCGGAATACGTGGTCAAGGGCGATCCCGCCAAAGGCATCAAGCCTCTGGCACCGGACCTTAAAAGCGTAAAAGACCTGGCTCGTTACAAGGACGTGTTCAAAGACCCGGAATCCCCAGGCAAAGGACGCTTCCTTAACAGCCCCATCGGCTGGACCTCGGAAGTGGTCAACAAGCAGAAGCTCAAGGCCTATGGCCTTGACGACAGTTATGTGAACTTTCGCAGTGGTTCGGGGGCGGCACTGGATGCCGAAATTGCCTCGTCGATCCGCCGTGGCAAGCCGGTGCTGTTCTACTACTGGTCGCCGACGCCCTTGATGGGCCGCTATAAGTTGATCCAGCTGGAAGAACCACCGTTCGATGCCGAGGCCTGGAAAACGCTGACGGATGCGGATAATCCTGATCCGAAGCCTACGCGGTCTTTGGCGTCCAAGTTGAGCATCGGTGTGTCTACCCCGTTTCAGAAGGAACACCCGCAGATTGCGGCTTTTTTCGAGAAGGTCGAGTTTCCGATTCAGCCGCTGAACAAAGCCTTGGCGACCATGAGCGAGAACCACACACCGCCACGTGACGTGGCTCAGGCGTTTATGAAAGAACACCCTGAAGTGTGGAAGGCTTGGTTGACGGAGGATGTGGCGGGGAAAGTTGAAGCCAGCCTGAAATGATCCGTAATGTGGGAGGGAGCAAGCCGAATCGTCGCACCGCACCTCCCACATTGTGAACACGTTGCTGTTTAGAACTTGGTTTGCACCGCCACTTCAAAGGTCCTCGGCGAACCGAGGTAGTAAGCCGGCGATACATGCGCAAACTCGGCATACACCTCATTGGTCAAGTTGCGCACCCGCCCAGTCACCGACGTGTGCGCATCCACGTTGTAGCGCAGGAACGTCCCGAACAGGGTGTAGGCAGGGACGGTCATCGTGTTGGCATTATCTGCGTACACCTCGGCGACATACCGCGCATCCACGCCGCCTTGCCAGTCCTCGGCGAAATCATAAGTCATCCACACATTCCCCACGCGCTTGGGCACGTTGGTCGGCGTATTGCCTTTACGCGAAACCACTGCGCCGCTGGCGATTTTCTCGTTGAACTCGTCGTACTCCGCATCCACCCAGGCGAAGTTGCCCTCTGCCAGAAGCTTTGGTGTGATGCGCAGCGAACTCGCCAACTCGATGCCCTTGGACGACTGCGCGCCGACCGGGATGCTGGTGGTCGGGTCCTGTGGGTCGGTGACGGCAAAATCCTTGCGCTCAATCCTGTAGGCGGCCACGGTCGCCGAGCCACGCCCGTCCAAGTAGTCAAACTTGCTGCCCACTTCCCACTGCTTGCCGGTCGAGACGTCGAACACCTGAGTGGTGGTAGTGGGCTGCTCGGCGGCGGTGCTGTATTGCACGTAGAAATTGGCTGAGGGGATGAACTGGTACGTCAGGCCCACGCGGCCTGTCACCGGCTCCCAACGGCGCTTGAAGTGCCGTGGGTTAGTAGCCGTGACAACGCGGTGGTTGGTCACATCCAGGTCGATGGCGTCGTAACGCAGGCCGCTGAGCAGCGAGAGTTTATCGGTTAGGCCCAGTCGGTTTTCCACGAACAGTGCTTTGGTGGTGACTTCATTAGTCTTGTCCTTACCGAACTTTTCCTGGGTTCGCGGGATGTCGTAGAAGTGCCCGGGATTGAAGTCGTTTGGATCCACCGTGCTGTTACCCGGCATATTCCAGGGCGTGCTGGTGGTGCTGTTGACCTTGTACTCAAAGCCGCCGGACCAAGTGGTCGACAGGCCGAACAGGCTGTCGTCATGGCGCAGCTCGAACTGGTTGCCGTTCTGTTCGCCTTGATGGCGCACTTGGTAGGCTGTGGACCGGTTCACCGCGCTGTTATTGGTGGTGTACTGGTAGGTCTCCAGGTTGCGGTAGTCGCGCTGGCTGTCGAGGTGGTAGAGGGTGTTTTTCAGCGTGGTGCTGTCGTTGATCCGGTAGTCGATAATCGAGCGTGCCCACAGCGTGCGCTGTTCATAACGACCGTCTGCCACGTTGTAGTTGTTGAAGCGGTTGTGTGTGTCGATCTTCAGCTCGCCGGCCTTGGGGTTGAGCACCGGTGTACCCCAATACGGGCTGTCTTCGTGTTCATCCTGATACTCCAGGGCCAGGGTGTGTGACAGGTCGGGAGTGAGGTCACTGAGCAGGGAAAACGCCAGGCTCCAGGCATCGCGCTGAGCGCGGTCGATGTAGCTGTGATTGGTATTGCGGCTGACATCCAGGCGCGCATAGTGCTGCACCTCGGCATCCGTTTCGGTCAACGCTTGGTTCACGCCAAAAGCCATGCCGGCCGTGTCGTAGCTGCCATAGGTCAGTTGGCCTTCGGCGGCTTGGTCCTCACGGGTCGCCAACTTGGTGACGTAGTTCAGTGAGCCGCCCACGGAGCCAGCGCCGTTGATCAAGGAGGAGGGGCCGCCGACCAGTTCCACCCGGTCATAGATCCACGCATCCACGGGACGCGCCAGGCCGGTGGCGACGTTGATCCCATTGAACATTTGGGTGATCTGGCTGCTGGTAAATCCACGATAAGACACAAATCCACCGAAACCCGGCGGTGCGCTGGCGTTGACGCCGGGCAGGGTGTTGGCTGCATCGCGGAAGGTCTTGGCGCCATGACGCTCGATATCGTTGCGATTGGCTATGGCCACCGACGCCGGGGTTTCCCGCACGCTCAATCCCAAGCGCGAAGCCACGCCGCTGGACTGATCCAGGGACAGGCCAGGCTCGGCAGTTGATTCTCCATCAATGGTGGTCGGGGCCAGCTCAATGGCCCAGGCGCAGACAGGCAGGCAGCCGAACAGGCCCGCCAACAGGGGTAAATGTTTCATAGTTGAATCCTGAAAAACTTGGCTTGAAAGCAATGCACAGCCGTCCGTATCTCCTTGGAAAAACGGTGGCCGGTGCAGATCGGAAAGCGAAGGGATCAGGCGAAGGCAGGAGGCGCGCGCGGGTTAGCCGCGGGCCAGGTGAAGCGAGCAGGGATGTCGGCGGCCAGCACAATGGCCGGCGGTGGCGCATGGGGTTGCGGCAACACCGCCACATTCAGGCTGGAACTGAGCGCCGGTCCCATCCCGCCGGAGGAGCACAGCGGACAACCAAACGCCTTGGACAGCGTGGGCAGGTTCTCATCGGTGGAGTTGGACGGCTGGGGCGCCTGGGTACGCGGGTCCACGGTACAGAACTGACCGCCGATGCCATTGAGCTGCATCCCCACCATCTGCCCATGACCAATACTGCAGACGAACACATTGAACAGGACGCAGCAATACAGCATCCAGGCAATGAGCGAGCGGTCGGCACGGGCGAATTTCATGGGGCGGCACTTTAGCATCAGCTGCCGACGAAATGCCTGCAAAAAATCTCTGGGCGACTATCCTGTTTCGCACCTTTAAGGAGAGCCAGCCATGAGCTTTGTCATCGCGCGGTGGATTGTCGGCATTTTTACCTGCATCAGCATGGTCCACCTGTACTGGGCGGCGGGAGGCAAACTCGGCAGCCTCGCCGCCATCCCCCAACTCCCCGGCGAATTCGCCAGCGGGCCACGCCCGGCGTTTAAACCGTCGGCATTGGGCACTTTTCTGGTGGCGATGGGGCTGGTGGCGATTGCGCTGCTCGTGTGTCTTCGGGCTGGGCTTTATTTCTCGCCAGTGTCCCATGGGGCATTGCAGTGGGGGATCAGCGCGATTGCCTTGGTGATGTTTGCCAGGGCGATTGGGGACTCGGAGTTGGTCGGGTTTTTCAAGAAAGTCAGTGGGTCGCGGTTTGCGAGTATGGACACCTGGTTTTATTCGCCTTTGTGCCTGGCGTTGGGGGTAGGGTTGTTGGTGGTGGCGTGGGGGTGATGGACGGATCGCTTTTTTCAGATCCCTGGATCATGACTGGATGAAGTACCAGTTTTGAACCAGAGGAATTCGTGGGAGCCCACCCATGTCCTGGCAGAGGGCTACACAAAAAAGCGGTCCAACTGATTGCATCAGTACACGGGGAAAACTTTCTCAGATAAAAACCGATCTCATTCTTGCCCGATTTGCGGACATGGCCGTCATGGTTAATAGAACTTCTATTACGCAGGATTTCCCATGTCGCGCCTCGCTCGTCCCTTGCATCCACTGGCTCTGTCAGTGGCGATGGCTTTTGCCGCAGTGCCGTTGCTGAATGTCCAATCCGCCTTTGCCGAAGAAAGCAGCCGCGCTGTGCGTAGCTTCCAGATCCCGGCCGGTGACTTGAGCCAGGCCCTCAATAGCCTGGCCGAGCAGGCGGGGCTGGTGTTGGCCTTTGATGCAAGCTTGACTCGGGGCAAGCGTAGCAATGGCTTGAGCGGGCAATACGACACCGATGTGGCCCTGAACCAACTGCTTGCCGGCAACGGCCTGCAAGCCTTGAAGATTTCCGCCGACCGCTACCGCCTGGAAGCTATCCCGGATAACGGCGGCGCCATGGAGTTGCAGCCCACCACCATCAGCGCTGCCTACCAGGCTGAAAGCCCCACTGGACCAGTGTCCGGCTATGTGGCCACGCGCAGCCTGTCGGGAACCAAGACCGACACCGCGCTGATTGAAACCCCGCAGTCGATCTCCATCGTGACCAGAGACCAGATGCGTGCGCAGAACGCCGAGAGCCTCAACCAGATCCTGCGCTACAGCGCCGCCGTGGTCCCGGAAACCCGTGGCGCTACCGCCTCGCGTCTGGACCAATTGACCATCCGCGGATTTGCTCCGGCCACCTACCTTGATGGCCTGCGGATGCCATCGAGTCGTGATGCCTTGCCGCAAAAAGACGCCTTCGACCTGGAGCGTGTTGAAGTGCTGCGCGGTCCGGCGTCGGTGCTCTACGGTCAGGGCACACCGAGCGGGGTAATCAACATGGTCACCAAGCGCCCGCTGGACACGCCGTTTCATGAAGTGGGCGTCGAATACGGCACCTTCGACAAGAAACGCACCACCTTCGATTTGAGCGGGCCGATAGACGATCAGGGCGTGTACTCCTACCGTGTTGCCGGACTTTTCGACGATGCCGATGGTCAGGTTGAACACACCGAGACCCGCCGCCAGTCGCTGTCGACCGCGTTCACCTGGCGCCCGGACGATGCCACGTCGCTGACGCTGCTCGGGCATTTTCAAAAGGACCCCAAGGGCGCGTCCTACGGATCAGTCCCCGCCTGGGGCTCGGTATTGCACAGTCCAACCGGGCGCAGCATTGATGTGGATTTCTACGACGGTGAAAAGAACTTTGAGAAGAGCGACCGCGAGTATTACTCCATCGGCTACGCCTTCGAACATCACTTCGATGACGTGTGGACCGTACGCCAAAACGCGCGTTACCTGCGCAGTGAAGGCCAATACCGTAGCCTCTACAGCAACTACCTGCTGACGGATTATCGGACTATCCGCCGTTCGACTATCGCCACTGATGTGGACATGGACGCTTATACCCTCGACAACCAGGTCCAGGCCAAATTCGACACGGGCCCGTTGCAGCACACCTTGCTGATGGGGCTCGATTATCAGAACACCAGCACCGACACCCTGTCCGGCTCAGGCACCTACACTGCCGGGCCAACCCTGGATATTTTCAACCCGGTCTACGGCGCAGCCGTTGCGGTACCGGCGTACACCACCGACGGCACGTCGCGTAGCGAACAGACCGGCGTCTACCTGCAAGAGCAGATGAAGTGGGATAAGTGGGTGTTGCTGCTGGGTGGTCGTTATGACTGGGCCAGCACCGAGAGCAGCACCAAAACTCTTCGCACGGGCGTCAAGAGTCAATCCTCGCTGGACAGCAAGGCCTTCACCGGTCGTGTCGGCCTGGTCTATCTCTTCGATAATGGCTTGGCGCCGTATGCCAGCTATTCGGAATCCTTCAACCCGCAGTCGGGCACCGGGTATGGCGGCTCGGTGTTCAAGCCGACCGAAGGTAAACAGTATGAAATCGGCATCAAATACCAGCCGCCGGGCAGTAACAGCTTTATCACGGCGGCGATATTTGACCTGCGCCAGAGCAACGTACTGACGACCGATCCGGACCCGACGCACCTGTGCGGTACCGGTCGTTGCCAGAGCCAGGACGGCGAAGTGCAATCCCGTGGTTTTGAGTTGGAAGGCAAGGCCAGCCTCAATGACAACTTGGACATCACTGCGGCGTACGCGTACCTGGATAACCGCATCAGCAAGTCCAACAATACCGTGCGCTATGCACCCATCAGCGACATCGGCGTAGGCCCGGCAATCAACGCAGAGGGCACCACCACTTACGCGGTTCCGCGTCACACCGCCTCGGCGTGGGCGGACTACACCTTCCATGACGGCAACCTCAAGGGTTTTGGTGCCGGCGCCGGTGCGCGTTATGTCGGCTCTTCGTGGGGCGATACGGCTAACACCCTGAAAGTACCGGGCTACACCTTGTTCGATGCGGCGGTGCACTACGACATCAAGAACATCGTCAACCTCAAGGACAACCTGCGCCTGGCGCTGAACGCTACCAACCTGGCGAATAAAGAGTATGTCGCGTCGTGCTATTCCTACTCGTGGTGCTGGTATGGCTCGCAGCGCACGGTGCAGGCGAGTGCGACTTATCAGTGGTGACTGCCTGCGACGTTGTATGGGTGAACGCTGTGTGGCGAGCGTACTCGCCAACAACCCGTTCACTCGATAAGGCAATTTAATGGCCCCTTTGTAACAAAATTCTCGCCAGAATCGCTTTTATTTTCAGGTGGTTAGGCGGGGATGAAGATGCGCAATGTTGGAATCATGCTGATCGCCTGCTCCCTGGCAGGGGGCGCGGCTGTCGTGCAGGCACGGGAGCTGCGCGAGGGTGACAAGTACATGTGCAGTTGGGGCGCTGGCACCGCTGCCAGGGCCCAGGAACTCAAGCTGTCGGGGGTGTCGTTGTACGCCGCTCGGCAGAAGATCCAGACCCTCAAGTTCAACAAATCCTGGATGCGCATGATGGCCATGGGCATCACCGAACAGACCTACGACAGCCGTTCACGCCTCAAGCCGGAGGCGATCCGCCAAAGCTTCTACCAGGATTGCGTACGCTACAAAGTGGCGCGTAAATAGGCCTCGGCCACCAGCACTCGGCTTACAAAACCATCCCAACCCCTGGCTTCTCATTTGTCTACAATTGCGCCTTTATCCAAGGACGGGGCGCCAGTATGCAAACCACTATCCGGGTAGCGACGCAGGACGATGTCGCCACGCTCTTCGCCATCCGTACGTCTGTGGTGCAAAACCATTTGAGCGTTGCGCAGATGGCCGACCTGGGCATTACGCCCCAAGTTCTGGCCGAGAGCATTCGTGACGCGTCCTGTGCATGGATCGCTGAGGTAGACGGTCAACCTGCAGCCTTTGCGATGGTCGACCTGGCCGAATGCGAAGTGTTTGCGATGTTCGTACTGCCGACTCACGAGCGTCTCGGCCTCGGTCGGAAACTGATGGCTGTTGCCGAAGCCGTGTTGTTTGAACACCACACCACACTGTTTCTGATCACCGACGGGCGTGACCACATTCGTGCAAACGGTTTTTACCAACGCCTGGGCTGGTCGAAAGTAGGGCAGGTTGAGTGTGACGACGTGCGCTACGAAAAAAACAGGGTGTAATCACGCGTGGACCCATCGAAGGATGCGTCGTTATTTTTATTAATAACCCTTTTTTATAAGTGGAAATATACCCGGTAGTTGCACCAAAAAGTGGCACTTGTATCCGTCACTACCCTAAAAAACATGTGGTTATTGAAGGACTTACAACACTTCCAATCCGACGAAAGGATTGAAATAGTCTTGTTACACGTTTTTACAGTCGTTACTATAGCCGGGCGTTCACCTCCCACGGTTTATGCATTTTTAAATCCCAAGTTTCCATCAGCTACTTGGGATTTTTTTTGCCCGCGATTTGACCTCCGCGTCAAACTTCACCCTCGGCAAACTCCGCGCGCATCCGTCCATTGCGTTTGGCCTGGTAGAGCAATTTATCGACACCCTCGACAAATTCCAGCATCGGACTATCTGGTGTGACGATACGTGTACCGACGCCCAGGCTCATGGTCAGCAGGTTCGACACCGCCGAAAAACCATGCTCGATCTGCTGCTGGCAGATCAGGTGCAGGCAACGTCGTGCTACCTGTTTGGCCGACGCCGCGTCGGTTTCCGGTAGTAGCCATACAAACTCTTCACCGCCGATCCGCGCGATGAAATCCCGTGGCCGGTTGGCTGCCAGCGACAGGGTACGTGCGACCTGGCGCAAGCATTCGTCGCCCTTGATATGGCCGTAGTGATCGTTGTACTGCTTGAAAAAATCGATATCCAGGATGATCAACGACAGCGGCAACTGGCTGCGCTGGGCGCTGGCCCATTCGCGCTCAAGCACGGTGTCGAACATGCGTCGGTTGGCGATGCCGGTCAGGCCGTCCTGGTAGGAATATTCCTCAAGTTGCTTTTGCAGGCGTACCAAGTGCTCTTCGGTTTTCTTGCGTTCGCTGATATCGAACATAAAGCCGATCAGGGCTTCGACCTCGCCGTCCTTGCGCACCACGTGCACCACGTCACGAATCCACACGTAGTCGCCGTTGACCGTCAGTGCCCGGTAATCCGCCTCGTGGTCCACGCCGGCGCGGGACTGCGACACACAGAAATTCACCACGTATTCACGGTCATCCGGGTGCATGCGCTCGACCCAGTCGTCCACGCTGACCCAGCTCTGCGGGGTCCAGCCCAGCAATGTTTCGATCTGCGGGCCGATGTAGCTGAACGTCATGGTTTGCCAATCGATACGCCAGGGGATGGCTTTGGTCGACTCCAACAGCGTTCGGTACACGTCACTGTCGGGCTGGCTTGGGTGATCGATGCTCATGGGAGTGCTCGGGGATGATGGCGAATAGCCAAGAGCCTCTTTTGATCGTCGCTTGGAGTCAAGCGTAAGCCGAGGCAGCAGACGAGAGGTCGTGAAGGAGGCTTTTTGGCGCGGGTGTTTCGGCGTTTTCGCTACAAATAGACGCTGGATTTTTGAACACTGACAGTACCGTTGGTGCAGGCAGCCGCTGCCGCGTTCGTCAAATCCTTTGTCGAACGGCAGAGAGCAAATGGCTTGGTGATACGAGGGGTGTTGGCCAGCGACCAGAGCGCCGATTTACAGGCGGCGTAGAAAGGATTTGACGATGTGTTTGGTGGCGTCGGTGGTGTCCAACTGGTCGAGCGCGCCATAAGCGTGCCACTGGCAGTCGACAATCTCGTTACAGGGTCGCGCGTCCGCGATGTTCACCACTGACGCTTCGAACACATGATGCAGCGTGTCGCGGGCTTTGAGTTCCTGCAGATAGAGTAGGCCGTCCACGTTCAATCCGGTTTCTTCTTCCAGCTCGCGTTCGGCGGCGCCCACCGGGCGTTCGTCGCGCTCGACCTTGCCACCCGGCAACGCCCATTTTGATCTGGCCTTGCGCACGAAGAGGATATGCCCCTCGTGTTCGCAAATGACCGTTGCCCTGATTTTCATCGTCTGTGTCCCGCAGCGGCATGAATGTCATAAAAGTGTAATGCAATTGTCATGCTAAGTGGTTATGGCGCGCAGGGATGGGTATGTGGATACTGCCCGACTGAACAAAACGCACGAGGAAAACAGATGAGCACCGTACGTTGGGGCATGATCGGCTGTGGCAGTGTCGCTGAATTGAAGAGTGGGCCCGCTTTCTACAAAGCGCCAGGTTCGGCCCTGGTAGCCGTGATGGGGCGTCGCGAGGCCGCCGTGCGCGATTATGCAACACGCCATGGCATTGCCCGTTCCTATACCGACGCCCAAGCGCTGATCAACGACCCTGAGGTGGACGCGGTCTACATCGCCACACCGCCCGACAGCCACTTGGAATACAGCCTGATGGTGGCCGCGGCCGGCAAGCATTGCTGCGTCGAGAAACCCATGGCGCTGAATGCCGAGCAAAGCGCATTGATGCAACGTACCTTCGAGCGTGCCGGGCTGCATTTGTTTGTCTCCTACTACCGCCGTTCGCTGCCGCGCTTTCAGCAAGTTCGCGATTGGCTGCGGGATGGGCGCATCGGCGAGCTGCGTCAGCTTACCTGGACCCTGTGCAAACCACCGGCTGCCGAGGACGCCAGCGCCGCCAACTGGCGCACCGACCCGCTGATCGCGGGTGGCGGCTATTTTGCCGACCTGGCCAGCCACGGCTTTGACCTGTTCCAGTACCTGGCCGGGGATATCGTCGAGGTGTCCGGTTTTACAGCACGCCAGGCAGGTCGCTATGTGGCCGAGGACGCGGTTACAGCTTGCTGGACCTTCAGCTCGGGCGCGCTGGGCATGGGTTGCTGGAACTTTGTTGCCGACCGACGGGAAGACAACGTCGAGCTGATCGGCAGTAAGGGTCGCATTACGTTTGCCGTTTTCGAAGACCAACCGCTGCGCCTTGAAGGCGAGACCAACGAAGTGCTGGACGTGCCATGCCACGCGCATATCCAGTGGCACCACGTGTTGGCCATGAACGCGCATATCCGTGGTGAAGCCGAGCATCCTTCGCTGGCCATCGAGGCATTGAAAACCGACCGGATTCTGGACAAGGTGCTACAGCGCAACCCCCATCATCCCGGCTAGATGCGATATACGTGTTTTTTCTCAAGGAATAGACGGATGAGATACTGGATGGTGTTGTGCCTTGTGCTCGCTACAGGCGCAATGGCGGCCCCAAGAAGTCAGGGCACGCCTGGAGAGTTTGATTTCTACGTGTTGTCGCTGTCATGGTCGCCGACGTTTTGCCTGACGCACCCGGATAACGAACAGTGTTCAGGTAAAGGCTACGGTTTTGTGCTTCACGGTCTGTGGCCGCAATACGCGAAGGGCGGGTGGCCGGCGTCCTGTGATTCCCAGTCACGCTTGTCTCGCGAAGAGATGGACAAGGGCGCGGCGCTGTTTCCCACGCGTTCCCTGCTCAAGCACGAATGGGCCAAGCACGGTACTTGCAGTGGGCTGGATCCAATGGCATATCTGGAAAAGACCGATGTGGCACTGGGCGTTGTCGCCATTCCGCCGCAACTGCAACCGTTCAATACACCGCCTTCGTTGCCTGCCCGTGAGATCGAGGCGTTGTTTCGCGAGAGCAACCCGCGCATGGGCAATCATGGGTTGGCCGTGATCTGCAAAGGCAAGGTGCTGTCGGAAGTGCGCGTCTGCCTGACCAAGGAGCTGGCGTTCGCCGGCTGCCCGCGCAGTGTGAAAACCCAATGCCGGGAGGGCGATATCCGCATTCCTGCGCAGCGCTGAGGCAGCCTCGCCGCGGGACTGGGGGCCAGGGTGATTTTGTTCAATACCGTTTCGGCTCGGCCTTATACCGTGGATCCCTCTTCATGCATCACCATAAAAAGGGATCCGCAATGAGCTTGATTATTTCCATGGCCGCCTTCGCCCTGGCCACCTCTATCACACCGGGACCGGTCAATGTCGTGGCCCTGAGTTCCGGCGCGCGCTTCGGTTTTGCCGCCAGCCAGAAACACGTGTTCGGCGCTGCCGTCGGTTTCACCCTGCTGTTGGTGCTGATCGGCCTGGGCCTGCATGAAGTGTTGGTGCGCTGGCCAATCCTGACCCAATTGATTCAATGGGGCGGCGTGGCCTTTTTGCTGTACATGGCCTGGAAACTGGCCGTCGATGATGGCCGCCTGGACGCCGAGGGCACCGCCACTGCGCCATCAATGCTTTACGGCGCGATTATGCAATGGCTCAACCCCAAGGCCTGGCTGGCTTGTGTGGCGGGAATGGGCCTGTTCGTGGCCGATGGCGACGCCGGTCAGGTGTGGCTGTTTGCAAGCCTCTACCTGGTGATCTGTTACCTGTCGGTGGCGTGCTGGGCCTATGCGGGCACCTTCCTGCGCCGCTACTTGAGTAACCCCCAGGGCGTGCGCGTGTTCAACCGCTCAATGGCCGCGTTGCTGGTGGCCAGTGTGGGTTATTTGCTGATGGCTTGAGCCGGTCGCGGTACTGGCCGGGCGTGGCGGCGAAGTGCTGTTTGAAGGCACGCTGGAAATGCGCTTGGTCGGCAAAGCCTGCGGCCAGGGCCACATCGGCGATCAGTTCGCCCTGGCGTAATTGGCTGCGGGCAAACTGGATACGCTCATTGACCACAAACGCATGGGGCGTCAGCCCGTAATACTGCTTGAACGCGCGGATCAGGTACGACGGCGACAGCTCGGCCGCCTGGCAAATATCTTCCAGTTTCAACGCAAGGGTGCAGTGCGCGCGGATGAATTCGGCGGCGCGTTCCAGCTTGTGGTTCACCTCCCGCACTGGCGTAAGCGATGGGTTTAGGCGCTGCTGAACTTCACTGAAATAACTGATCAGTGCACTTTGCTTTTGCAGCAGTTCGGCCTGTTCGTCCACCAATGTGCTGTACAGCGCCAACAGGCCGCTGAACAACACCGGGTCGCGGGTATGGGGCGTATTGAATGGCCGGTAACCCTGTTCGGTACTGAAGCCCAGTTGGTATTGCAGGTTCGTGAGCCACGGGGTATCGAGGTAGAGCATATGGTAGGACCAATGCTCGTTCTCAATAGGGTTGCAGGCATGCACGTCGCCAGGGTTCATCAATACCACCGTGCCGACGCTGATCTGGAAGGTCTCGGCGCCGTAGTGGTAATAGCTGCGTCCGGTGGTGATCGCGCCGATAGAAAAATGCTCATGGGCGTGACGGGTGTAAGTGACCTTGCGCCCGTCGGCGATGGTCCGCGCTTCTATGAACGGCAAGCGCTCGTCACGCCAGAAGCGGGGCGAGTGTGTCGCGCAAGTGTCCGGTGACATAGCGGTGGCTCCATCCCTTGGAAGAACGAGGGATGATCATTACACACGCCGCCAATGGCGTCAGCTTAGAAGTCCCACTTGGTCGCCAGCTGCAGGCTGCGCGGTTCGCCGTAGAAACCAGTGCCGAAGTTGCCGAGGCCCGTGTAGTACTTTTTGTCGAACAGGTTCTTCACGTTCAACGTGGTGCTCAGGTGCTCGTTGAAGCGGTAGCGCGCCATCAGGTCTACCAGGTAGTAGCTGTCCTGGGTGATGCGCGAGTCGTGGCCGAAGTTGACGGTATCGCTCGGATCGGGCTGGAACACGTTGCCGAAGAACGCGCTCTGCCAGTTCACGCCACCGCCCACGGTGACATTTTCCAGTGCGCCGGGCAGGCGATAGGAACTGAACAGGCGCACCACTTGCTGTGGCGTGGTGGTCTGCAGCACCGAGCTGTACACGTAGCCGTCATCGGCATCGCGGGTGTGCTGGTAGGTGTAGCCGGCGGCGATATTCCAGCCGTCCAGCACCTCGCCCGACAGTTCGGCTTCAACGCCCTTGGTGGTCGCGCCGGCGATGGGGCGGTAAATCGAGTCGGTATCGAAGCCTGAGACATATTCGGCCACGTTGTCCTGTTCGATGCGGAACGCGGCGAAGCTGGCGTTCAAGCGACCGTCGTAGAACGCGGCCTTGAGCCCGGCTTCGTAGGTTTGGCCTTCCACGGGGTCGAGTAATTTGCGGTCAGCGTCTTTGCTGGTTTGTGGTCGGTAGATTTGGGTGTAGCTGGTGTACACCGACCAGGTGTCGTTGAGGTCATAGACGATCCCGGCGTACGGCGTGACCACGCCACTCTGGTGGTAGGTGGTGCGGTTGTCGGTCTGGGTCGGGTCGTAGAAGTCGGTGCTGTCGGTGCCGCTGAAATTGCTCACGCGGGTGCCGAGAATCACCGACAGGTCATCGGTAGGCTTCAGACGAGTGGCCAGGTAGGCACCCGTCTGGCGTTGCACGATATCGTTCTGGCCACTGCGTGGGATGCTCGGTTTGGCGTATTCACCTTGCCAGTCGAAGATGCTGCCGCCCACGCCGGGGTAGATCGAGCCGTACACCGGCACGTCCTGTTTCGAGCGTGTGGCCATGAAGCCCATGATCAACTCATGCTCGCGGCCGAACAGGCTGAACGGTCCACTGAAATTGACGTCCAGGGTGTTCTGCACCTGGTCGCCCTTGTACTTGCCCATGAACATGTACATGCCGTCGCCGGTGACCGGGTCCGGGTTGCCGCCGCTGGCGGAGGCCAAAAGAGTGTCGTGCTGGCTGCGTTTGCGGTCGAGACTGACTTTGAGCGACCAGTCATTGGCCAGTTTGTGCTGTACCGAGGCGAAGAGCGTCTGGTTTTGGAAGTCACGGCGGCTCCAGTCGGCGGCTGGGTTGAACGAGCGCGAGAAATTCGTGCGCGAGCCGTCGCTGAAGTACATCGGGAAACCGGTCCAACTGGCGCCGCGCGAGCGAGTGTTCTGCTGGTCGATGCCAAAGGTCAGCAGGGTGTCGGGCGTCAGGTCCGCTTCCAGGATGCCGTAGGCGATGTCCTTGGTGTTCTGGTAATGGTCCAGGTAGGACTGGCGGTCCTGATACACGCCGACAAAGCGCCCGCGTACATTGCCAGACTCGGTCAAAGAGCCGGAGATATCGCCTTCGGTGCGGTAGTTGTCCCAAGAGCCGAACGTCTGGGTGACCGAGGCCTTGAAGTCCTTGGTGGGCTTTTTGCGGATCAGGTTGACGGTGGCGGACGGGTCGCCGGAGCCGCTTAACAGGCCAGCCGAACCTTTGATGATTTCCAGGTGGTCGTACACCGCCATGTCGGTGCTGGTGGTGCCGTAGTCGTACACGCCGTCGTAGGTGGAGTTGACGCCGTCGTACTGGAAATTGGTGATCGGCAGGCCACGGCTGGAGAACTCCCAGCGCTCGCTGTCGTAGTTCTGCACGCTCACGCCAGGGGCGCGGCGCAGGGTATCGGCAATGCTATTGGAACCCTGATCGTCCATCTGCTGGCGGGTGATCACGGTGACCGATTGCGGGGTTTCACGCATTGATAACGGTAGACCGGTGGCCGAGGCCATCGAGCCTGTGGTGTAGGAGTGGGTGTCTTCGGTGGTAGCGCCCAAGTCCTGGCCAGAAATGGTGGTAGCGCCCAGCTCCAGGGCCCCGGTGCTGGCCGCGATCAGTTCCAGCACGTAGCCATTGTTGCCCTGGGGCAGGGCCTGCAAGCCGCTGCCTTGCAGCACGTGTTGCAAGCCACTGGCGGCGGTGTAGTTGCCCGACAGGCCAGGGCTGGTCTTGCCGGCGGCCAGGCTGTTGTGGCCGGCAATGAAAATGCCCGACTGCTCGGCAAAGCGGTTCAGCACACTGATCAGCGAACCAGCAGCGATGCGGTAGCTGCGCGTGGTCTCCTGGGTCGAAGGCGATTCGGCGGCATGCACCACCGGCACACCGAGGCAAAACAGCGAAGTGGCCAGCGCCAATGGGCGCAGCGCGAAGCGAGCAGGTTGCGACATGAATGTTTCCCTTTGGATCAAGTCGATCGGCGAATTGAAAGCGTCTACAGGGTTAACCGAACGAGTGTTGAAAAAGGGAACTGGCGGCGGGGAAAAACTTACCGTGGGCCGACGGTGACCCACCATGGCATCAGCCGATCGACCCGAACCGGCAGCGCGGCTTGCAGCAGATGCAGAGCGTGGTCACTGTCCATCAGCGGGAATGAACCCATCACCGGCAAGTGCGCCACCGCCGGGTCACAGCCCAGGTGGCCGGTGCGATAGCGGTTGAGCTCGGCCACCAACTGGCCCAGGGGCAAATTGTCGGCCAGCAGCACGCCACGGCTCCAGGCTTCACGCGCGGGGGATACCGCGGTGGTTGTGTTGAAGCCATCGCGGTTGAACGCGATTTGCTGGCCGGCGTCGATGATGCGCACCTGCTGGCTGGCGGTGCGCACGTGCACCCGGCCCTCAAAGACGTTGAGCTCAGTGTGGTCTTCGCCTTGCAACACACTGAAGTGAGTGCCCAGGGCCTGCAGGCGGCCGTGTTCGGTGTCTACCAGGAAGGGCCGGCCGGCGTCCTTGGCCGTATCAATCAGCACTTCGCCAAAGCGCAGGTGCAACAGGCGTTGCAGGGGATCGAAGCGTACATCCAGCGCGCTCAGGGCGTTGAGCCATACATGACTGCCATCGGCCAGCACGGCATCGCGGGTCTCGCCGCTGCCGGTGGCGTAGTCGGCGCTCCAGCCGCCCACCAGCCGGGGCAGGGCGGTGTTGCGCCAAGTGCCCCACGCCAGGGTTGAACCGGCACACAACACCAGCAATGTTTTGAGTGTCTGGCGCCGCGAACTGCGCAAGGCGCGGCTGGCGCTCGGGGCTTGGTCCATCAGCGGCGCGAAACGCTGGCTGACGCGCTCCACATACTGCCAGGCCGCCAGATGCTCCGGGTTCTGCGCCATCCAGGCCTGCCAGCGTTGCTGCTCCTGGGCGCTGCCTTGGTCCTGCAGGCGCACGTACCAGTGCGCGGCCTGTTCCAGGCTGGCATGGCTGAGCTTGCCGGGGGTATTCATTGCACCAGCATCCCATCCAGCTCGGCTTCGAGGATCGCGCAATGCAGCAAGGCCTGGGCCATGTATTTCTTGACCATGCGTTCGCCCACGCCCAGTTGCTCGCCAATGGCTTTGTAGGGCAGGCCATGCAGTTGGGCCAGCAGGAATGCTTCGCGAACCTTGCTCGGCAGGCGGGCGAGCATGGCGTCCACTTCGTAGAGGGTTTCGACGATGATTGCCCGCTGTTCCGGCGACGGCTGGGTACTTTCGGGACGCAGGGCGAGGCTGTCGAGCCAGGCTTTTTCCAGTTGGCGACGTCGCCAATGGTCGATGCACAAACCACGGGCGATGGTGGCCAGGTAGGAGCGCTGGCGCGCGTGATCGGTCTCGGTCGGTGGGCGGCTGAGTAAGCGGATAAAGGTGTCGTGGGCCAGGTCGGCGGCATCCCAGCGGTCGTTCAGGCGTCTGCGCAACAGACCGAGCAGCCAGCCGTGGTGGGTGCCGTAGAGGTGGGTGAAGGAGGTCGACACACTAGCCATCCAGCGCGAGAGAAACGGTGTAAATAAGAATTGGTCGCGATTAAAGCAAAAGGATGGGGTGAGCGCAAATGATATTGGTTCGCTACTAGGCAGGCTTAAAGGAGTAGGGCTGAAGGTGGGAGGGGGGGCTCTCGATTGTTGTGGGTCAGCCACAGCTGCATCAGCTGACAATCCCTCATCGGGGGCAAGCCCCCTCCCACATTAGGTCTGCGTGCATTCAGGCAGGAACGAGGAACGCCGCTTCCAGCAACTGCCGGGTATACGCGTGCTGCGGATCAGCAAAAATCGCCCGCGCATCGCCTTGTTCCACCACCTGGCCATGCTTGACCACCATCAATTGGTGACTCAATGCCTTCACGACCGCCAGGTCATGGCTGATGAACAGGTAGGTCAGGTTGTACTTGGCCTGCAGGCTGCGCAGCAATTCCACGACCTGGCGTTGCACCGTGCGGTCCAGCGCCGAGGTAGGTTCGTCCAGCAGGATCAGGCGCGGCTTGAGCACCAACGCGCGGGCGATGGCGATGCGTTGGCGTTGCCCGCCGGAAAATTCGTGGGGGTAGCGATGGCGGGACTCCGGGTCCAGGCCCACTTCCTTGAGCGCCGCGATAATCGCCGCTTCCTGCTCGGCCGGCGTGCCCATTTTGTGAATGCGCAGACCTTCACCAACGATCTCACTGACGCTCATGCGCGGGCTCAGGCTGCCGAACGGGTCCTGGAACACCACCTGCATTTCCCGGCGCAGCGGGCGCACCTGCTGTTGCGTCAGGCGGTCAAGCTGCTGGCCTTCGAAGCGAATCCCACCTTTGCTTCCGATCAAGCGCAAAATCGCCAGGCCGAGGGTTGATTTGCCCGAACCACTTTCGCCGACGATGCCCAGGGTTTGCCCTTGGGGCAGGCTAAAGTTGATGCCATCGACCGCCTTGACGTAATCGACGGTGTTGCGCAAAAAGCCCTTCTTGATCGGGAACCACACCTTCAGGTCATCGACCTCCAGCAGCGGCGGCCCGACCACATTATTGGCCGGTCCACCGCTGGGTTCGGCCGCCAGCAATTCCTGGGTGTAAGGGTGTTGCGGCGACTGGAACAGCGTCTCGCATTCGGCCTGTTCTACGATGCAACCTTTCTGCATCACACAGACGCGATGGGCAATGCGCCGCACCAGGTTCAGGTCGTGGCTGATCAGCAGCAAGGCCATGCCCAGACGTGCCTGCAACTCCTTGAGCAGCTCCAGAATTTTTAACTGCACGGTCACGTCGAGGGCCGTGGTCGGCTCGTCGGCGATCAACAGTTCCGGCTCGTTGGCCAATGCCATGGCAATCATTACCCGCTGGCGCTGACCGCCGGACAACTCGTGGGGCAGGGCCTTTAGGCGCTTGTGCGGTTCGGGAATGCCCACCAGTTCGAGCAATTCCAGGGTGCGCTGCGTGGCAACCTTGCCGGTCAGCCCCTTGTGCAGGCCGAGCACTTCGTTGATCTGCTTCTCGATGGAGTGCAGTGGGTTCAACGAGGTCATCGGCTCCTGGAAGATCATTGCGATGCGGTTACCGCGAATGTGCCGCAGGGTCTTTTCCTTGAGGGTCAGCAAGTCTTGTCCGGCGTACTGGATGATGCCGCTCGGGTGCCGTGCCAAGGGGTAGGGCAGCAGGCGCAGGATCGAGTGGGCGGTCACCGACTTGCCAGAGCCGCTTTCGCCGACCAGCGCGATGGTTTCGCCGCGTTTGATGTCGAAGCTGACGTTGTTGACCACCCTGTGGTGATGCTCGCCGGTGACAAACTCGACGCTGAGGTCGCGGATTTCGATCAGATTGTCCTGATTCATCTCATTTCCTCGGGTCGAAGGCATCGCGAGCGGACTCGCCGATAAACACCAGCAAGCTCAACATGATCGCCAGCACGGCAAACGCGCTCATGCCCAGCCACGGTGCTTGCAGGTTGGATTTGCCCTGGGCTACCAGTTCACCCAGAGATGGCGAGCCGGCTGGCAGACCAAAGCCGAGGAAGTCCAGTGCGGTCAGGGTGCCGATAGCGCCGGTGAGGATGAACGGCATAAAGGTCATGGTTGAGACCATGGCGTTGGGCAGGATGTGGCGGAACATGATCGCGCCGTTCTGCATCCCCAGTGCCCGGGCTGCACGCACGTATTCAAGGTTGCGCCCACGCAGGAACTCGGCGCGCACCACATCCACCAGGCTCATCCAGGAAAACAGCAGCATGATGCCCAGCAGCCACCAGAAATTGGGCTGCACGAAGCTGGCGAGGATGATCAGCAAATACAGCACCGGCAGCCCGGACCAGATTTCCAGGAAACGCTGCCCGGCCAGGTCGACCCAGCCGCCATAGAAACCCTGCAAGGCTCCGGCGATCACGCCAATGATCGAGCTTAGGATGGTCAGGGTCAGGGCAAACAGCACCGAAACCCGGAACCCGTAGATCACCCGCGCCAGTACATCGCGGCCTTGGTCATCGGTGCCCAGCAGGTTCACGGAAGAGGGCGGCGCGGGGGCCGGCACTTTCAGGTCGTAGTTGATGCTCTGATAGCTGAACGGGATCGGTGCCCACAGAGTCCAGGCGTCCTTGGCCTTGAGCAGCTCCTGGATATACGGGCTCTTGTAGTTGGCTTCCAGTGGGAATTCGCCGCCGAAGGTGGTTTCCGGGTAGCGCTTGAGCGCCGGGAAATACCAGTCGCCGTCGTAGTGCACGGCCAGCGGCTTGTCGTTGGCGATCAGCTCCGCGCCCAGGCTCAGCCCGAACAGGATCAGGAACAGCCACAGCGACCACCAGCCACGTTTGTTGGCCTTGAAACGCTCGAACCGGCGGCGATTGAGGGGGGATAGATTCATCTCAATGCTCCCGGCTGGCGAAGTCGATACGCGGATCGACCAGGGTGTAGGTGAGGTCGCCGATCAGTTTCACGATCAGCCCCAGCAGGGTGAAGATAAACAGCGTGCCAAACACCACCGGGTAGTCGCGGTTGATCGCCGCTTCAAAGCTCATCAGGCCCAGGCCGTCGAGGGAGAAGATCACTTCCACCAGCAACGAGCCGGTGAAGAAAATCCCGATGAACGCGGACGGAAACCCGGCGATCACCAGCAGCATCGCGTTACGGAACACATGGCCGTAGAGCACGCGGTGGTTGGTCAGGCCCTTGGCCTTGGCGGTGACCACGTACTGCTTGTTGATCTCGTCGAGAAAGCTGTTTTTGGTGAGCAGCGTCATGGTTGCGAAGTTGCCGATGACCAGCGCAGTGATGGGCAATGCCAGGTGCCAGAAGTAGTCAAGGATCTTGCCGCCCCAGCTCAACTCGTCGAAGTTGTTGGAGGTGAGCCCGCGCAACGGGAACCAGTCGAAGTAACTGCCGCCGGCAAATACCACGATCAGCAGGATGGCGAACAAAAACGCCGGGATCGCGTAGCCGACGATGATCGCCGAACTGGTCCACACGTCGAAATGGCTGCCATGCCGCGTGGCCTTGGCGATCCCCAGGGGGATCGACACCAGGTACATGATCAGCGTGCTCCATAGCCCGAGGGAGATGGACACCGGCATCTTTTCCTTGATCAGGTCGATGACCTTGGCGTCACGGAAGAAGCTGTCGCCAAAATCCAGCTGGGCGTAGTTCTTGACCATGATCCACAAGCGTTCCGGCGCCGACTTGTCGAAGCCGTACATCTTTTCGATTTCCTTGATCAGCGCCGGGTCCAAACCTTGGGCGCCGCGATAGCTGCTGGAACCGGCCACCGAGACTTCGGCGCCGCCGCCGGCAATGCGACTGGTGGCGCCTTCAAAGCCCTCAAGCTTGGCGATCATCTGTTCCACCGGACCACCGGGGGCGGCCTGGATAATGATGAAGTTGATCAGCAGGATCCCGAACAGCGTGGGGATGATCAGTAACAGGCGGCGAACAATATAGGCCAGCATTTAATCGCCTCCGCTCGCCGAATCGGCGTTCGTGTCTGTGTCCAAGGTGACGGCAGGTTTGACATTGGGTTTGCTCCACCAGGTGGCTGTGCCCACGTCGTAGCGCGGCGGGACTTTGGGGTGCCCCAGGTGGTCCCAATACGCCACGCGGAACGTCTTGATGTGCCAGTTGGGGATCACGTAGTAGCCAAACTGCAGCACGCGATCCAGTGCTTTGGCATGGGCTACCAGGCTTTTGCGCGAATCGGCGTCGATCAGTTCTTCCACCAACTGGTCCACTGCTGGGTCCTTGAGGCCCATGTAGTTGCGGCTGCCAGGCTTGTCGGCGCTGGAAGACTTCCAGAACTCCCGTTGTTCGTTACCCGGCGAAGTGGACTGCGGGAAGCTGCCCACCATCATGTCGAAGTCCCGAGAGCGGACACGGTTGACGAACTGCGAGACGTCCACCCGACGGATTACCAGGTCGATGCCCAGGTCCGCCAGGTTGCGCTTGAAGGGCAGCAGGATGCGTTCGAACTCGGTCTGTGCCAGCAGGAACTCGATGGTCACAGGTTTACCCGTGGTGTCGACCATCTTGTCATCAACGATGCGCCAGCCGGCCTCCTGCAGCAGTTGGTAGGCCTCGCGTTGCTGGGCGCGGATCATGCCGCTGCCGTCGGTTCTGGCCGGCTCGAAGGCCTGGGTGAAGACTTCGGCCGGGATTTTGTCGCGCAGGGGCTCGAGGATTTTCAGCTCATCCGGGCCGGGGAGGCCGGTGGCGGCCATTTCAGAATTTTCGAAGTAACTGCGGGTGCGGGTGTAGGCGCCGTTGAACAGCTGTTTGTTGCTCCACTCGAAGTCCAGCAACAGGCTGATGGCCTTGCGCACGCGCACGTCCTGGAACATCGCCTTGCGCGTATTGAACACAAAACCTTGCATGCCCGTGGGGTTGCCGTTGGGGATCTCTTCCTTGATCAACCGCCCCTGGGTCACTGCCGGAATGTTGTAGGCGTTGGCCCAGTTCTTGGCGCTGAATTCCAGCCAGTAGTCGAACTGCCCGGCCTTCAACGCTTCCAGGGACACGGTGCTGTCGCGGTAGTAGTCCGTGATGCGGTTATCGAAATTGTAGAAACCCTTGGTGATCGGCAGGTCCTTGGCCCAGTAGTCTTTGACCCGCTCGTAGCGGATCATGCGCCCGGCCTTGACCTCGGCCACCTTGTACGGCCCGCTGCCCAGCGGCACCTCCAGGTTGCCCTTGGCGAAGTCCCGCGTGGCCCACCAATGCTTGGGCAGTACCGGCAGTTGGCCGAGGATCAGTGGCAACTCGCGGTTGTTGGTGCGCTTGAATTTGAACAACACCCGCAGCGGGTCTTCGGCGACCACTTCATCGACATCGGCGTAGTAGGTGCGGTAGATCGGCGAGCCTTCCTTCATCAGTTCCTGGAACGTGAACACCACGTCTTCGGCGCGGATCGGGTGGCCGTCGTGGAACCGCGCTTCGGGGCGCAGGTAGAAACGCACCCAGCTGTTGTCCGGGGCTTTTTCGATCTTGCCGGCGACCAGGCCGTATTCGGTGATGGGTTCGTCCAGGCTCTGCATGGCCAGGGTGTCGTAGATCAGACTGATGTTGTCGGCCGGCACGCCCTTGCTGATAAACGGGTTGAGGCTGTCGAAGCCGCCCATGCTCGATTCGCGGAAGGTGCCGCCCTTGGGGGCATCCGGGTTCACATAGTCGAAGTGCTTGAAGTCGGCGGGGTATTTCGGCGGCTCGTTGTAGAGCGTCAGCGCATGTTGCGGCGCCGCGTGGGCTGCGGAGCACAGCAACAGGCCGGCAAACAGTGAAGTACGCAAAGACATCATTGGGCTTTCTCCGACGCTTTCAGCCACCACGCGCTCAGGCCCAGGCTGTAGGGCGGCGTGGTGACAAAGGCGAACCGGTTACGGTACGCCAGGCGATGATAGTTGAGGTACCAGTTGGGAATGCTGTAGTGCTGCCACAGGAGCACTCGGTCCAGGGCGCGGCCGGCGGCCAGTTGTTCTTCGCGAGTCTGGGCGGCCAGCAGTTGTTCCAGCAGGTGATCGACGATGGGGTTGGCGATGCCCGCGTAGTTCTTGCTGCCCTTGATTGCGGCCTGGCTGGAGTGGAAGTACTGCCACTGCTCAAGGCCGGGGCTCAGGGTTTGATTGAGGGTGATCAGGATCATGTCGAAGTCGAACTGATCCAGGCGATGCTTGTACTGCGCGCGGTCAACGGTGCGCAGCCGCGCGTCGATGCCGATGCTGATCAGGTTCTCGACATAGGGTTGCAGGATGCGCTCCAGGTTCGGATTGACCAGCAGAATCTCGAAGCGCAGCGGTTGCCCGTCCTTGTTGAGCAGGCGTTGGCCCGACAGCTTCCACCCGGCTTCGCCCAGCAGCGACAGGGCGCGGCGCATGTTTTCACGGGGGATGCCGCGCCCGTCGGTCTGCGGCAGGCTGAAGGCTTGGGTAAACAGGTTCGCCGGCAATTGCTCGCGGTACGGCGAGAGCATCAGCCATTCGTGGCCCACGGGTACGCCGGTCGCCGCGAACTCGCTGTTGGGGTAGTAGCTCAAAGTGCGTTTGTAGGCGTTGCTGAACAGCGTGCGGTTGGTCCATTCGAAGTCGAACATCAGCCCCAGGGCTTCGCGCACCTTGGTCTGGCTGAAGGTCGGCCGGCGGGTGTTCATGAACAGGCCCTGGCTCTGGGTGGGGATCTGGTGAGCGATCTGCGCCTTGATCACGTCACCCCGGTTCACCGCCGGGAAGTTGTAACCATTCGCCCAATTCTTGGCCTGGTGCTCGATATAGATGTCGAACTCGCCGGCCTTGAAGGCTTCGAAGGCCACGTCGCTGTCGCGGTAGAACTCCACCTCGACCTTGTCGTAGTTATAGAAACCCTGGTTGACCGGCAGGTCCTTGCCCCAGTAATCCTTGACCCGTTCGAACACCAATTGGCGCCCAGGCGTGACCTTGCTGATACGGTAAGGCCCACTGCCCAGCGGCGGTTCGAAGGTGGTCGCCTTGAAATCGCGGTTTTTCCAATAGTGTTGGGGCAGCACCGGTAACTCGCCCAGGCGCAGGATCAGCAGCGGGTTGCCGGCGCGCTTGAATACAAAGCGGATGCGGTGACGGTTGAGGATGTCCACCCGCGCCACTTCCTGCAGGTTGGTGCGGTACTGCGGGTGGCCTTCGGTCAGCAGGGTGCGATAGGAAAACGCCACGTCATACGCGGTGATCGGCTTTCCATCGTGAAAGCGTGCTTCCGGGCGCAGGTTGAACACTACCCAACTGCGGTCCTCGCTGTACTCCACCGATTGGGCAATCAATCCGTAACTTGAGGTGGGCTCATCGCCGGATGGCGCGTACTGGCCGGTGCCGACCATCAATGGTTCGTTGAGCTCATTGACGCCGTATTGCAGGAAGTTGGGGGTTGAAACCGGGCTTGAGCCTTTGAACGTGTAGGGGTTGAGCGTATCGAAGGTGCCAAATGCCATGACCCGCAAGGTCCCGCCTTTCGGCGCTGCAGGATTTACCCAATCGAAGTGGGTGAATTTGGCTGGGTATTTGAGCCTGCCGAACTGCGTATACCCGTGGCTCTCGGTAATCGTCGCGTTCGCACCAAAGCTCAAGGCCAGACTTATTAGTAGAAGGAGGGGACGCTTCAAGTCAGAGATCCGATCCAGGCGGCTTGGGCTTTATGGTCGGTACAGTAACAGCTTGTTCCGGTTGGAAAAAGCCGGTTGGGAACACTGGAGATTGAGTGTGGGAGGGGGCTAGCCCCCGATAGCAGTTTGTCAGCCACCAGATTCATTGGCTGATCCACCGATATCGGGGGCAAGCCCCCTCCCACATTGGTTCTACAGTGTTCTGAAAGCCTTAACGCGGCCCGGAAACTACCAGCATCTGCCCCGGCTTCAACGCCTGGCCAGTACGCGGGTTCCAACGCTTGAGATGTTGCATCTCGACGTTGAAACGCTTGGCGACGATGTACAGCGAGTCGCCTTTCTTGACCTTGTACTGCACCGGCTTCTTGCTGCTGGCTACTGCGCGGCGGGTGTCCTGCATCACCAGGGTCTGACCAACCTTGAGGGCCTGGCCGTTAAGCTTGTTCCAGCGTTGCAGGTCATGCACATCGACCTTGTTGGCCTTGGCGATCAGCGTGAGGTTGTCGCCGCTGCGCACCTTGTAGCTTCGGCTGCGGCCGGCAACCCGTGCGGTCTCAACTTCGTCGAAGACCTGTTTCTTCGGGCGCATCGCCAGTAGTTCTTCAGGCTTCATCGTCGAAAGGGTGCTGGTCAGCAACTGCGCCTTGGAACTCGGTACCAACAGATGCTGCGGGCCATCCAGGGTGGTGCGTTGTTTGAGGGCCGGGTTGAGCTGGAACAGCTCGTCTTCATCGATTTCAGCCAGCGCAGCGACCCGTGACAGGTCCATGCTCTGTTTGACTTCTACCACTTCGAAGTAAGGCGTGTTGGCAATCGGGTTCAGGTTGACGCCGTAGGCCTCAGGGGCCAGCACCACCTGGGACAGCGCCAGGAACTTGGGCACGTAATCCTTGGTTTCCTGGGGCAGGGGCAGGTTCCAGTAGTCGGTGGGCAGACCGAGCTTCTCGTTGCGCTCGATCGCCCGGCTCACCGTGCCTTCGCCGGCGTTATAGGCTGCCAGCGCCAGCAGCCAGTCGCCGTTGAACATGTCGTGCAGACGGGTCAGGTAGTCCAGGGCGGCGGTGGTGGAGGCGGTAATGTCGCGGCGGCCATCATAGGCGCGGGTCTGGCGCAGGTTGAAGTAGCGCCCGGTGGAGGGGATGAACTGCCACAAGCCGACGGCATCGCTGCGCGAATAGGCCATTGGGTTGTAGGCACTTTCGATCACTGGCAGCAGCGCCAGCTCCAGGGGCATGTTGCGTTCTTCAAGGCGTTCGACGATGTAATGAATGTAGAGACTGCCGCGTTCGCCGGCGTTCTCCAGGAAGGACGGGTTGCTGGCGAACCACAGGCGCTGTTGCTCGATGCGCGGGTTGACGCCAACGTTGTCCTGCAATTGAAAGCCCCGTCGCATGCGTTCCCAGACATCCTGCGGTACTTCGGGAGCAGGCCTTTCTGAAAGCCAGATGACGGGTTTCTGTTTGATTTTGGCGGTAAGGTTGGGCTTGGGTTGCACGGTGGATTGTGCAGTGAAATTGGTCGATTGGCAGCCCGCCAGCGTTGCGGACACAGCCACCGCCACAGCTTGAGCCAGGCGGGTCAATGCGTCTGAATGGTTGGATTTACGAATAGATGACGACATTGGCTGGAAGTAAGTTCCGGGCAAAAATGTCGGGCGATTCTAGAAAGCACTTTGGTTCCGGTCAACCATTCAGAAATTACGTATCAGATTGCATCGTCTTAGAACTTATCTTTCCAAGCCCTCAAGCTAGCAAACACCTCGGCCCCAGAGCGGTTGTCGCGGCCATTCCGTTCGTCCGCTTTTTGTTTAACGGATGTTTCAGAAGTACGCAGAAAAGGGTTGGTGCGTTTTTCCAATGCCAGGTTGGAGGGCAGTGTTATCTCACCACGGGCCCGGAGTTGGCGGACGATTTCCACCCGTTCGGCGATGTCGGCGTTGTCCGGTTCCACTGCCTGGGCGAACTTGAGGTTACTTTGTGTGTATTCGTGGGTGCAGTACACCAGCGTGTCGGCGGGCAGTGCGGCCAGGCGCTCAAGGGAAGTGTGCATCTGCTCCGGCGTGCCTTCGAACAGGCGGCCGCAGCCGGCGGCGAACAGGGTGTCGCCACAGAACAGTACGCCCTGGTGATAGAAGGCGATGTGGCCGAGGGTGTGGCCTGGCACGGTATAGATGTCAAAGTCCCAGCCGAGCACGTTGATGCAATCGTTATCCTGCAGGGCGACGTCCCGCGCCGGGATCTGCTCGTTGGCCGGTCCGTAGACCTTGGCATCGGTCACGCGCTTGAGTTGCTCGACGCCACCCACGTGATCATGGTGATGGTGGGTGATCAGGATGTCGCTCAGGGTCCACTCCGGATGTTGCGTAAGCCAGGCCAGTACCGGAGCGGCATCGCCGGGATCGACCACCGCGCAACGTTGGGTATGCGGGTCCTGTAGCAACCATATGTAGTTATCGGTGAAGGCGGGCAGAGCACTGATCTGTATCATTCTTCGATTCGCCAAGCTGAACACATTGGTGCATCTTAGAACGTCTAGGCGAGTTGGAGAATGCAATGACTGATAAAGCGTTCGCCCAGGCCGATCCTGAGTGGCTGGCCCTGATCGGCGCGGCCCGCGAATGGCTGTCCGGGCCCATCGGGCAATTTTTGCTGGATGAAGAACGGCGCATGCTCGAAGACGAGTTGGGTCGTTTCTTTGGTGGTTACCTCGTGCATTACGGTCCCTCGGCACAGACGCCGCCCTCTGCGCCGCATGTGCAGCGCAATGTGCGCCTGGGTGCGCCGTTGCCGGGAGTAGAGATCGTTTGTGAGGAACAGGCCTGGCCGTTGAGCGAGCACGCTGCCGATGTGGTGGTGTTGCAGCATGGTCTGGATTTCTGCCTGTCGCCTCACGGGTTGCTGCGCGAGGCGGCGAGCAGCGTGCGCCCTGGTGGCCATTTGCTGATTGTTGGTATCAACCCCTGGAGCAGTTGGGGGCTGCGCCATGTGTTCGCTCATGATGGCCTTCGCCAGGCGCGCTGCATCTCGCCGTCGCGGGTGGCGGACTGGTTGAACCTGCTGGGCTTCGCGCTGGAGAAACGCCGCTTCGGGTGCTATCGTCCGCCGCTTGCCTCGACCAAGTGGCAGGCCCGCCTGGCCGGCTGGGAACGCCGCGCGGGTGCCTGGCAACTGTCGGGCGGCGGCTTCTATTTATTAGTAGCGCGCAAGATTGTGGTCGGGCTGCGGCCAGTGCGCCAGGTGCCCCGCCAGCCCATGGGCAAGCTGGTGCCGATGCCGATGGCCAAGGTCAATCGCAAGCAAAGCGAACCGTAAAACCTTTTTGATTTCAGATCCCGCCTGTTTTGATGGATGTAACCGATGACCGATACCGTAGAACTCTTCACCGATGGCGCCTGCAAGGGCAACCCAGGCCCCGGCGGCTGGGGCGCGTTGCTGGTGTGCAAGGGCGTCGAGAAGGAACTGTGGGGCGGCGAAGCCAACACCACCAACAACCGCATGGAATTGATGGGCGCGATTCGCGGCCTTGAAGAACTCAAGCGCCGTTGCAACGTACTGCTGGTGACCGACTCGCAGTACGTGATGAAGGGCATCAACGAGTGGATGGTCAACTGGAAAAAGCGCGGTTGGAAGACCGCCGCCAAAGAACCGGTCAAGAATGCCGACCTATGGCAACTGCTCGATGAGCAATGCAATCGCCATGACATCACTTGGAAGTGGGTACGTGGTCACATCGGCCACCCCGGCAACGAGCGTGCCGACCAGTTGGCCAACCGTGGCGTGGATGAAGTGCGGGGCTACAAGCAAAGCTGATGCCGTCTGACGTGTTAACATCCCGCCCTTTGACGCACACCACCACCCCGTTGAGAGCTGAACCCTGATGGCCATCCGATCTGTTGTACTCGATACCGAAACCACCGGCATGCCGGTGACTGACGGCCACCGGATCATTGAAATCGGCTGTGTCGAACTCATGGGTCGGCGCCTCACCGGGCGTCACTTCCACGTCTACCTGCAACCGGATCGCGACAGTGACGAAGGCGCCATCGGCGTCCACGGCATCACCGACGAGTTCCTCAAGGGCAAGCCGCGTTTTGCCGAGGTGGCCGATGAGTTCTTCGAATTCATCAACGGCGCCCAGTTGATCATCCATAACGCGGCGTTCGACGTCGGCTTCATCAACAACGAATTTGCCCTCATGGGGCAGACGGATCGCGCGGATATTTCCCAGCACTGCTCGATCCTCGACACCTTGATGATGGCCAGGGAGCGTCACCCTGGCCAGCGCAACAGCCTGGATGCGTTGTGCAAGCGGTATGGCGTCGACAACTCCGGCCGAGAACTCCACGGCGCCTTGCTCGACTCCGAGATTCTCGCCGACGTCTACCTGACCATGACCGGCGGGCAGACCAGCCTGTCCTTGGCCGGCAATGCTTCCGATGGCAGCGGCTCTGCGGAAGGCTCGGGCAATCGTCCTTCGGAAATCCGGCGCCTGCCGGCAGATCGCAAGCCGACCACCATTCTCCGCGCCAGCGAGCAGGACATGGTCGAGCATGCGCAACGCCTGGAAACGATTGCCAAGTCGGCGGGCGCGCCGGCGCTGTGGACCCAGTTGACACAACAATAGCCCTGCGTGGGTCCGATCAACCTGTGCGAGGGGCTCGCCCCGATAGCGGTGGATCAGCCAATCAACTATTAGCTGACACACCGTGATCGGGAGAAAGCCACCTCCCACAGTTGATCTGCATAGCTTTCAAAATCTTCATTCGCGTCATCGCTTCCCAGCTTCTACCCTGAGTGCATAGCCCTCAGGACTCCCACGCCCTCATGTACAAAGACCTGAAGTTCCCTATCCTTATCGTGCATCGCGACATCAAGGCCGACACCGTTGCCGGCGACCGGGTACGCGGCATCGCCAGGGAGTTGGAACAAGAGGGCTTCAGTGTTTTTTCCGCCGTGGACTACGCCGAAGGTCGGCTAGTGGCGTCTACCCATCACGGCTTGGCCTGCATGTTGATCGCCGCCGAAGGCGCTGGCGAAAATACCCATCTGCTGCAAAACATGGTTGAGCTGATTCGCTTGGCGCGGGTACGGGCACCGAATCTGCCGATCTTTGCCTTGGGCGAGCAAGTCACCCTGGAAAACGCCCCGGCCGATGCCATGAGCGAGCTCAATCAACTGCGTGGCATCCTTTATCTGTTCGAAGACACCGTGCCATTCCTGGCCCGGCAAGTGGCCCGCGCTGCGCGCACCTACCTAGATGGCCTGTTGCCGCCGTTCTTCAAGGCCTTGGTGCAGCACACCGCTGATTCAAATTATTCCTGGCACACCCCCGGCCATGGCGGTGGCGTGGCCTACCGCAAAAGCCCGGTGGGGCAGGCATTTCATCAGTTCTTTGGGGAAAACACCCTGCGTTCGGATTTGTCGGTCTCTGTGCCCGAATTGGGCTCGCTGCTGGACCACACTGGCCCCCTGGCCGAAGCAGAGGCTCGTGCTGCCCGTAATTTTGGTGCTGACCACACCTTCTTTGTGATCAACGGCACTTCCACCGCCAACAAGATTGTCTGGCACTCGATGGTCGCCCGCGATGATTTGGTGCTGGTGGACCGCAACTGCCACAAGTCGGTATTGCACTCGATCATCATGACCGGCGCTATCCCGCTGTACCTGTGCCCGGAGCGCAACGAGCTGGGCATTATCGGCCCGATCCCCCTGAGTGAATTCAGCCCCGAGTCGATCCGCGCCAAGATCGACGCCAGCCCGTTGACCCGTGGCCGGCCAGCGAAAGTGAAGTTGGCCGTGGTCACCAACTCCACCTATGACGGCCTGTGCTACAACGCCGAGCTGATCAAGCAGCAATTGGGCAACAGCGTCGAGGTGCTGCACTTTGACGAAGCCTGGTACGCCTACGCGGCGTTCCACGAATTCTTTGCCGGGCGCTATGGCATGGGCACTTCGCGCACTCCGGACGGCCCACTGGTGTTCACCACTCACTCCACTCACAAGTTGTTGGCCGCGTTCAGCCAGGCCTCGATGATCCATGTACAGGACGGCGGCGCCCGTCAGTTGGACCGTGACCGTTTCAACGAAGCGTTCATGATGCACATCTCCACCTCGCCTCAGTACAGCATCATCGCGTCGCTGGACGTGGCTTCGGCGATGATGGAAGGCCCTGCCGGGCGTTCGTTGCTCCAGGAAATGTTCGACGAAGCCCTGAGTTTTCGCCGCGCGCTGGCTAACCTCCGCCAGCATATCGCCGCTGAAGATTGGTGGTTCTCGATCTGGCAGCCGCCGTCGGTGGCGGGCATCGACCGCGTCGCGACGGAGGACTGGCTGTTGCAGCCGCAGGATGACTGGCATGGCTTTGGGGATGTGGCCGAAGATTATGTGTTGTTGGACCCGATCAAAGTGACGCTGGTCATGCCCGGTCTCAATGCCGGCGGCGCCTTGAGCGATTGTGGGATCCCTGCCGCTGTGGTCAGTAAGTTCCTCTGGGAGCGCGGGTTGGTGGTGGAGAAGACCGGGTTGTATTCCTTCCTCGTGTTGTTTTCCATGGGCATCACCAAAGGCAAATGGAGTACGTTGCTCACCGAGTTGTTGGAATTCAAACGCAGCTACGACGCGAATGTCAGCCTGGCCAGTTGTTTGCCCTCGGTGTTTGCCCAAGGGCCGGCGCGTTATCAGGGCCTGGGTTTGCGCGACCTGTGCGACCAATTGCACAGCTGTTACCGCAGCAACGCCACCGCCAAACACCTCAAGCGCATGTACACCGTACTACCGGAGATTGCGATGAAACCGGCGCACGCCTACGACCAATTGGTAAGGGGTGAAGTGGAAGCAGTGTCGATTGATGCCTTGCCAGGACGCGTCGCAGCCGTGATGCTGGTGCCGTATCCGCCTGGCATTCCGTTGATCATGCCCGGCGAGCGCTTTACCGAGAGCACCCGCTCGATCATCGACTACCTGGCATTTGCCCGTACGTTCGATAGCAGTTTTCCCGGTTTTTTTGCCGATGTTCACGGGTTACAACACGAAGATGACGGCAGTGGTCGTTGTTACACCGTCGACTGCATCAAGGGTTAAGGATGTTTATGCAAGCTGTAATGAACCCGAAGTATCCAGGGCTCAGTGTGCGAGTCGCCGACGAAGGTTTTGATGCCTACGTGTGGGGCAATGACTTCAGTTTCGAGGTCAGCGCCTACAGCGTGCCGGAGATGGGCAAGCGCGTCGATCAATGGCCGCTGGAGCGTATCCTGCCGTACCGCAAATGTTATGGGATTGATCCTGAGGAGTTCGCCAGTTTCCGCGATGCCCCAGACAGTGCGATCTTCATGGCCTATCTGGACGATCGACCGGTGGGGCATGTCGTGGTCAGCACCAACTGGAATGGCTTCGCCCATGTGGATGAACTGGCGGTGGTCTTGCCGGCGCGGCGGCACGGTGTAGCGAAGGCATTACTGGATGTAGCGCAGTTCTGGAGCCGCAAGAAAAACCTGCCGGGCATGATGCTCGAAACCCAGAACAACAACCTCGGCGCCTGCCGCCTCTATGAGCGATGCGGCTATGTGATGGGCGGGATCGACCACCTGCGCTATCGCGGCATTGACCCGCAAACTCGCGAAGTGGCGATTTTCTGGTATCGGCTGTTCAAGGCCGAAGTCGACAAGGCTTAACTCAGCAGCAGGCTTTCAGCCTTCTGCGTGACAATTTCCAGCAATGCATTCATCGCTGGAGAGGCCACGCCATCCTTGAGGGTCAGCGCGTACAGGCTGACCATCATCGGCGGCGACACCGGGCACGCATCCAGTCCGGCCTCTTGCGCGCCAAACGCAGTGAAGGGGTCGACAATCGCCAAGCCTTCTCCCGCTTCTACCATGCTGCGCATCATCTGGTAGGTCTGCACCCGTGTCTGCACCACCGGAAGCGGCCGTAGGGCTTGCAGCTTGGCGTCCAGCAGGCGGCTGAGCGGGTCTTGCCCCTCCAACCCGATCATCGACTGGCCGGCCAGGTCCTGTAGTGCAATGTACTTCTGCTTGGGCTTGAGCCAGCCGTAGGGCGCCAGCAACTGCAGTTTGCCTTGAGCCAGCACGGTGCTGACGATTTGCGGGTGTTCCGGGTCATGCAGGCTCAAGCCGACATCGGCCTCATGCAGCAACAGGCTCCTGACGATCTCCCTTGTGGGCTGGCTCGATAGGTTGCACGGGGTGTCCTGAAAGCGTCGACGCAGCACCGCGATACTTTGCGGTAGCAGTTGATTGGCCAGGGGCGGGGTACAGAGCGCACGCAAGGGCGGGGCGTGATGGTGTTTCAAACGGCTGGCCAGGCGTTGCACCGGTTCCAGCGCTTCGTATATATGGGCGATTTCTGCCTGCAGTTCGAGGGTTTCCCGTGTTGCCTGCAAGCGCCCGCGCACGCTGGCAAACAGCATAAACCCCAGTTGCTGCTCGGCTTCCTTCAGCGCCGCGTCCACATCGCCCACGGGGAGTTGCAACCATTCGGCGGCCGTGCCGAGGTGTCCGGTCTGCAAGATGGCCTGAATCACTTCGATATGACGTAAACGCATGGCCGGAGTCTATGTGCAGTGTGGTGGGGTTTCAATGGTGCAAGCGGTCGTGCGCAAAAAAGACGGTGCAAGTCGCCTATGCCACTGGCGTTCAGCCACGACCTTACTAAAATGGCTCGTCTGATCATCAACGACCAAAGCCGGGTACCGGCACTACAAAAAAAACAGGTCTGGTCTCGAATGCCTATTCCCTCGACGTTCTTCGGGGTAACGGCCAAGCAACTCATGGTTCTGGTGACCGTGGGGTGCGCGGCGGCTTATCTCCTCAATAATCACGACAACAACACACCGGAAAGCCTGGCGCTCGAAGCGTTTATCCGTGCCCAGGAACAGGTCGGCGAACAGGTGGGGGTGGTGTTGGGGGTGACCTTGATCAGGCAGGTGGAGGCGTATCCCGCGTACAACACGTCGGGCTACACGCGCTCGATGTACGCCGTGGAAGGGGAGCGGGGGCACTTGCTGGTCACGCTCAAGCAAGGCGAGCAGGGCATCGAAGTGACGGAAATCCGCAGCCCCTGATCACCCCAGCCCAGTCAACGCCAGCAATGGCCAGGACTGAGCAGGTCATCAAGGCGAGATCTTATGAAGCGAGGGTGGTTTGCGATTCGCGGACAATAATGATGCCCGACTGGATCAGTTTGAACTCATCGCCTTCCAGTTTTTCTACACGGTCGCCAATGGCCAGCTTGTAGGTTGTGGTGGGCGCCGAGCCAGCCAGGTCGCCTTGCGCCGGGTTGGATTCCTGGAACTCATGCACGGAATAAACGCGGCCTTCCGCGTCTCTGGCATGGAACTGTCCGACAAGTACTGCTGCCATCTGTTTAGAACCTCTGGAGATAAACACTCGATTTGCGGTTCTGTAGACCGTAATAAAGAGGGGTAGTTTGCCTGCGGAAAAAAAATACTATTCGCTGGGATTTTACGACGCTTCCTACGCAGAGAGGTGCGAGGCAAACGTCTGGAGGATTCTCAAAACCTTCTGGTGAACCTGTCGTGAAGCCTCTATAACTACAAGCTCCTTTAGTCAGACATCGGGAAAACCTCAATGAGCAAGGTCTACACGATTGCCGTCCTGGTTGGCAGCTTGAGAAAACAGTCGATCAACCGCAAGGTCGCGTTGGCATTGGCCGAACTGGCCCCAGCCAATCTGAAGTTGAACATCGTCGAAATTGGCGATTTGCCGCTCTACAACGAAGACATCGACGCTGATTCACCGCCGGCAGCCTACAGTACTTTCCGCAAACAGGTGAGTTCATCCGACGCGGTGCTGTTCGTGACCCCGGAATACAACCGCTCGGTGCCGGCCCCGTTGAAGAACGCGATTGATGTGGGTTCCCGTCCTTATGGGCAAAGCGCCTGGAGCGGCAAGCCGGGTGCGATCATCAGTGTGTCGCCTGGTGCTATCGGAGGCTTTGGCGCCAACCACCATCTGCGTCAGTCCCTGGTGTTCCTGGATGTATGGTGCATGCAGCAGCCCGAAGCCTACCTGGGTGGGGCGGGCAGTGTGTTTGATGAGTCGGGCAAAGTGTCGGAAAAGACCAAGCCGTTTTTGCAGGCGTTTATCGATGCCTACGGCCAGTGGGTAGAAAAACAAACGGCTTGAGTTGGCAATAGCTTAAAGCGTGGGAAGGGGGTTGCCCCCTCCCACATGCTTAGATCAGCGCAGCCAGTTGGTCCGCGCCAGCTCGATTACCTCATCGCCACGCCCACTCATCACCGCCTTGAGCATGTACAAGCTAAACCCCTTGGCCTGTTCCAGCTTGATGCTCGGTGGCATCACCAGTTCCTGGGTGGCAGTCACCACGTCCACCAGCACCGGGCCATCGTGGGCCAGGGCGCGGCGCAGGGCCGGCTCCAGGTCTTCGGACTGCTCCACACGAATGCCCAGGATACCCATGGCATTGGACATCGCCGCGAAGTCCGGGTTTTTCAGTTCGGTGCCCGCGTCCAGATAACCCGCCGCCTTCATCTCCATGGCGACGAACCCCAGTGACGAGTTATCAAACACGATGACTTTCACCGGCAACTTCAGCTGCGCCAGCGAGATGAAATCCCCCATCAACATGGCGAACCCGCCATCGCCGGACATCGAAATCACTTGCCGCCCCGGGAATGCTGCCTGCGCGCCAATGGCCTGGGGCATGGCGTTGGCCATGGAGCCGTGGTTGAACGAGCCGATCAGGCGGCGTTTACCGTTCATCTTCAGGTAGCGCGCCGCCCAGACCGTGGGCGAACCGACATCGGCGGTAAAGATCGCATCATCGTCGGCCAGCTCACTGAGCAATCGCGCGACGTATTGCGGATGGATCGGCCGGTTGGCTTTTGAAGGTTGCGCAAGGTCATCGAGCCCCTGGCGGGCTTTCACGTAATGCTTCAATGAAGTCTCAAGGAAGCTGCGATCCGTCTTGCGGGTCAAGCGCGGAAGGAGGGCGTCGATGGTTTCGCCCACATCTGCGGCGATGCCCAAGTCCAAGGTAGCGCGACGACCCAATGCCTGTGGGTTGCGGTCGACCTGGATGATTTTTGCGTCCGTAGGGTAGAACTGGCGATATGGAAAGTCCGTGCCGAGCATGATCAGCGTGTCGCAGTCGAGCATGGCGTGGTAACCGGAGCTGAAGCCGATCAGGCCAGTCATGCCCACATCAAACGGGTTATCCCATTCCACATGTTCTTTGCCGCGCAGGGCGTGCACCACCGGCGCACCCAGCGTATCGGCCAGGGCCACCACTTGCGCATGGGCGCCCGCACAGCCGCTGCCACACAGCAGCGTGACTTTTTCACTGTCCTTGAGGATCTCGCTCAAGTGCAGCAGATCGGCTTCCGCAGGCAGTGTGCGTGGCGCGTGCAGGGCCGGCCACGGCTTGAGGGTGTCTTCGACTTCCAGCAGCGACACATCCCCCGGAATCACCACCACTGCTACGCCGCGATTGAGGATCGCCGAGCGCATGGCGCGGTGCAGCACTTGGGGCATCTGCGCGGGGTTGGTGACTAGCTCGATGAAGTGGCTGCATTCCTTGAACAGTTCCTGCGGATGGGTCTCCTGGAAGTAGTTCAAGCCAATTTCCGAAGACGGAATCTGCGCGGCAATCGCCAGCACTGGCACATGGTTGCGATGGCAGTCGAACAGACCATTGATCAAGTGCAGATTGCCCGGCCCGCAGCTGCCTGCGCACACCGTCAACTCGCCGGTGGCTGCTGCTTCGGCACCGGCGGCAAACGCGGCGACTTCTTCGTGGCGCACATGCATCCACTCAATGCTGTCCATGGTGCGTAAGGCGTCGGTGAGGCCGTTGAGGCTGTCGCCGGTCAGGCCCCAAATGCGCTTGATGCCCGCCTGTTCAAGGGTGGTCGCCAGTTGCTGGGCCAGGTTGATTTTCGCCATGAAGCACTCCAATCGTCAGTGAGGTTAAAAAACTGCTGATCAATAGGGGACAGCTCGATCACGGCGAATGCTCCGTCTTTAATGTGAAGATTGCGTCATGGCCGCACGGTACTGCCGAGTGCGCCGAGCGATAAACCATTGGTCACACGCCAGGGCCAGCCAGGGGATAACCTTGGGGTTGGGCAAACGACCACGGCTGAGGCGGCGCATCTGGTCGCGCACCACGGCGAGCGTAGCGAGTGAGGCCAGAGGCTTGCGCTTCCAATCGATCGGTTTGAGTTGCGGGTTGAGGTCGCGTCCTTCGCGCCAATGCTTGATCAATTGTGGTTCCAGGGTCAGGGCGGTGGCGATACCGGCCATGGCGATGCCGCTGTCCAGTACCTGCTTCACGATAGGCAGTCGGCGAATGCCACCGGTGACCATCACGGGCATGGTGGCGACGCTGGCCATTTCTGCGGCAAATTCTAGGAAATACGCCTCACGGGCCAGGGTGCGACCATCCCGCGCTTCGCCTTGCATGGCGGGCGCCTCGTAGCTGCCACCGGACAATTCCAACAAGTCGATGGGCAACGGGTTGAGCATTTCGACCACCGCGCGCGCATCGGTTTCATCGAAGCCGCCACGCTGGAAATCCGCCGAGTTGAGTTTGACCGCCACGCAAAACGACGGGCTGACAGCCGCACGCACGGCGTGAATCACTTCCAGCAGCAGGCGCGCGCGATTTTCCAGCGAGCCGCCCCAACGGTCGCTGCGGTGGTTGCTCAAGGGCGAGAGAAATTGACTCAACAAATAGCCGTGGGCGCCGTGGATCTGCACCCCGGTAAAGCCAGCTTTCTCGGCCAGGCGTGCGCTGGTTGCGAAGCGCCGGATCACGTCCTGAATATCGTCTTCGGTCATCGCTTTTGGTGTGGCGAACATCTTGGAAAAGCTGCCCAGGTCCAGCGCAATGGCAGACGGTGCCAAGGCTTGTTGGCCGAGATTGGCCATGGTCTGGCGCCCTGGATGGCTGAGCTGCATCCAGAAGTGCACGCCCTTGTTACGGGCTACATCGGCCCATTCGCGAAAGCTGTCCAGGTGCTCCTCGTTTTCCAGGGCCACGCCGCCGGGGCCGGTCATGGCGTGGCGGTCGATCATCACATTGCCGGTCAGCAGCAGGCCGGGTTCGCCGTCTGCCCAGGCCTTGTACAACTGCTTCAATTCGCGGGACGGCGCTTGGTTGATATCGGCCATGTTCTCTTCCATCGCAGCCTTGGCGATGCGATTGGCGATGATTTGGCCGTTGGGCAGTTGCAGGGCTTCAAAAGGTGACATGAGTTGACTCCTGAGCGGGGGAGGGCTCAGGCTAAGCTTAAAGTTAACTTTAATGTCAAGCAGGCGTTGTGATGAATATTGGTGAGCTGGCAAAACAGAGCGGTCTGGCCGCTTCACGCATTCGTTTTTACGAGAGCGAAGGGTTGATCAGTCAGGTCGGACGCCAGTCCAACGGATACCGGCGTTATGCGCCAGAGGCCTTGCAGACTCTGCAATTGATTCAGAGTGCGCAGCAGGCTGGGTTTACCTTGCAGGAACTCAAGGCGCTGATGCCCGCGCCTGGAGAGCACAAGCGCGACGAGTTGATCGAGGCCCTGGAGCGCAAAGTGGCACAGATCGAAGTGATGCAAGCGCAATTGGCCCACAGCAAAGCGCAGTTGCTGGGCGTGATCGAGGCCGTGCGGGCGCAGCCGGAAGGCGTGCCATGCTCCATGGGGCAGAAGCAGGTGCTGGCGTCGATAAAACTTCAACCATAAAAAAAGCCCTGGCATGCCAGGGCTTTTTCATGTCCGCAGACTTAGCGCCGGCGAAACAGCGGCAACGGCTCATCGGTTGCAGCCTGGTACGTCACCGAGAAGTCCTTGAGGCTTTCCAATGCTTCGTACGGGTCTTTGTCTGCGCGCAGCGCGAAGGCATCGAACCCGCAACGGCGCAGGTAGAACAACTGGTCGCGCAGCACATCGCCGATCGCCCGCAGCTCACCTTTGTAACCATAACGGTCACGCAGCAAGCGTGCGTTGGAGTAGTTGCGACCGTCGGTGAAGGCCGGGAAATTCAGGGCGATGACCTGGAAGTGTTCCACGTCAGGACCGATCTCCTCGGCTTCTTCATCGGCGTCCAGCCACACACCCAGGCCGCCGTCGCGGGCCTTGAGCGCGTGGCCATGCTCGCGCCACAGGGCCAGCGGCACGATCAGGTCGTCGCAGTTGGAAATGCCGTCGAAGCTCGCGTCCTTGGGCAGCAGGTGCCAGGTTTCGTCGAGGACTTCGTTGTTCTTAATGATTCGCTGCATAGACGCGCTCCTTGAACAGGTCAATGCCGATGCGCTGGTAGGTGTCGATGAAACGCTCATCTTCGGTGCGCTGTTCGATGTACACATCGATCAGTTTGCCGATCACCTCGGGCATGGCTTCCTGGGCGAAGGACGGGCCGAGGATCTTGCCCAGGCTCGCATCGCGGCTGGCGCTGCCACCCAGGGACACTTGGTAGAATTCTTCGCCTTTCTTGTCCACGCCCAGGATGCCGATGTGGCCGACGTGGTGGTGACCACAGGCGTTCATGCAACCGGAAATGTTCAGGTCCAGCTCGCCGATGTCGAACAGGTAGTCCAGGTCGTCGAAACGGCGCTGGATCGATTCGGCAATCGGGATCGACTTGGCGTTGGCCAGGGAGCAGAAATCGCCGCCTGGGCAGCAGATGATGTCGGTCAGCAGGCCAATGTTCGGCGTGGCGAAACCGCCTTCGCGCAGTTCGCCCCACAGGGTGAAGAGTTGGCTTTGCTCCACATCCGCGAGAATGATGTTCTGCTCGTGGGAGGTGCGCAGTTGACCGAAGCTGTAACGGTCGGCCAGGTCGGCAACGGCGTCCAGCTGCTTGTCGGTGATATCACCTGGGGCAACACCGGTAGGCTTGAGCGACAGGGTTACGGCCACATAGCCCGGCTTTTTGTGCGCCAGGGTGTTGCGCGTACGCCAGCGGGCGAAGCCCGGGTGCTGCTGGTCGAGTGCGGCGAGTTCGGCGTCCTGATTGCTCAGGGCCTTGTACTCGGGGTCGACGAAGTGCTTGGCGACGCGGTGCACTTCGGCTTCGGTCAGGGTGGTCTGGCCGCCGCGCAGGTGTTCCATCTCGGCATCGACTTTCTGGGCGAATACCTCAGGGGTCAGCGCCTTGACCAGGATCTTGATCCGGGCCTTGTACTTGTTGTCACGACGGCCATAGCGGTTGTAGACACGCAGGATGGCGTCGAGGTAGCTCAACAAGTCTTGCCACGGCAGGAACTCGTTGATAAACGCGCCAACTACCGGGGTACGGCCCAGGCCGCCACCCACCAGCACACGGAAGCCCAGCTCGCCAGCGGCGTTGTAGACCGGCTCCAGGCCGATGTCGTGGACTTCGATGGCCGCGCGGTCCGAGGTCGAGCCGTTGACGGCGATCTTGAACTTGCGCGGCAGGTAGGCGAACTCGGGGTGGAAGGTAGTCCATTGACGGACGATTTCGCACCATGGGCGTGGGTCAATCAACTCATCGGCGGCAACACCGGCGAATTGGTCGGTGGTCACGTTGCGCAGGCAGTTACCGCTGGTCTGAATGGCATGCATCTGCACGGTGGCCAGCTCGGCGAGGATGTCCGGCACATCTTCCAGCGCCGGCCAGTTGAACTGTACGTTCTGGCGGGTACTGATGTGGGCATAGCCTTTGTCGAAGTCGCGTGCAATCTTGGCCATCATGCGCATCTGGCGCGAAGTCAGTTGGCCATAGGGCACGGCCACCCGCAGCATCGGCGCAAAGCGCTGAACATAAAGGCCATTTTGCAGGCGCAGAGGGCGGAACTCTTCTTCGCTCAGTTCACCTGCTAAGTAGCGTCGGGTCTGATCACGGAACTGCTTGACGCGGTCCTCGATGATGCGCTGATCGTATTCGTCGTATACGTACATATAGGTCCTGTTCTCGGCAAATCTGCGCGCACGGCCGCGCACTCCCAACGGAGCCGGCGCACGATACCAGTTTGCGTTTATGCGCAAAAGTGATGTTTGAGTATATGCAAATAACCAAAATGACTAATGAGAACAGTTATCGCGATATCCACATTTGTCATGCGGGCAATCATCAACTTTACTGTGAGCGAGTCTTAGTGCAATCACCTATAAAACCGACAAGAGGCGATGCGATGAGCAATCCGACAAAAGCCCGTAAACCCGACAGTACCGTGGATGCGTGGGCCATTCTGTTCTTGATCATTCTGGTGGTGGGAACTGCCGTGTTTTGGGTAAGCCACCAATAAAGGTGGTTGATCGAACCTCGATTGGGTTGGGCATTGCTACTATCATGGCGGCCTATTTTCGAGGCTCAGGCATCTATGTTGAAGGTGTTGATTACGTGTGTCTGGTTGCTGGGATCGACGTATGGAGTGATGGCTCATGCAACGTCGGTGGTCTTTCTCAATCCGGGCGTATCGACGGAAACCTTCTGGGTCAGCTACACGCAATTCATGCAGGCCGCCGCCAAGGACCTCGGCCTGGAGTTGCGTGTGCGTTATGGCGAGCGTAATCCCGACAATACGCTGCTTCAGGCGCGTGAGGTGCTGCAAGGTAACCAGCGACCTGATTACCTGGTGCTGGTGAATGAGCAATACGTTGCACCGCAGATCCTGCGCATGGCCGAGGGCAGTGGCGTCAAGCTGCTGTTGGTGAACAGCGCGCTGACCCCCGACCAGATGCATTTGCTGGGAACCCGCAGTGGCATCCGTTTGATCGGCAGCCTGGTCGCTGACGATGAAGAGGCTGGCTACCTGATGCTCCGCGACTTGCTGCGCCAGCACGGACCGGTTGCGCCCGGTCAATCCCTCGACCTGTTGGCCTTTTCCGGCGTCAAGACCACGCCGGGCGCGCAATTGCGTGAGCGGGGCATGCGTCGGGCGCTGGCCGAACATCCCGAGGTGCGCCTGCGTCAGTTGGTCTACGGTGAATGGAGCCGCGAGCGCGCCTTCGAGCAAGCGACTCAACTGTTCAAGCGCTACCCGCAGACGGCGCTGGTGTGGTCGGCCAACGATCAGATGGCGCTGGGCGCCATGCAGGCGCTGCAGGCCAGCGGGCGATTACCGGGTAAGGACGTGCTGTTCAGCGCGGTCAACAGCTCGCCGGAGATTTTGCAGGCTCGACTGGACGGACGCTTGTCGTCCCTGGTCGCCGGGCATTTCACTGTCGGCGGCTGGGCCATGGTGTTGGTTCATGATGATGCCAAGGGCCTGGACATTGGCGCATACGGCGGGCGCGACCGGCAGTTGACGTTGTTCCAATTGATCGATGCCGGCCAGGCGCGGCGTTTGTTGGGGCCGACACCGGCGGTGAATTTTCGCGTGCTGTCGGCCCAGGGCAAGCCCGAGTCCTATCGCTACCCATTCAGCCTGCGTCTGTTGCTGCGCTAGACGCCGGCCAGGTGCAGCACCAGCTTGACGATTCCAAACAAGGTCAAGGCAAACACCGCCGTAAACAGGATGCCCAGGATCACAAAGTGGCTGGGCTTGCCATGGGTGAAGTCGCGGGCCCGATTCTTGCCGCTCTGCACGCCAAACGCAGCGGCCACCACACTGTGGAGCATCTGCCAGAAGGTAGGGGGCTTGTAGTTGGCTGGATCGTCCATACGTCCCTCGACACAAGGTGTGTGAGGGATAGCATAGACGATTGCCCGAGGCGGGTTCGAGGAGGCGACGCGCAGTGTCACGGGCTGCATGCCCGCGTTGAGCGTGGGCACGTTTCTCCGTCAGGGCTTAGTTGTCATAACCCAGGTTCGGCGCCAGCCAGCGCTCGGTCACGGCCAGGTCCTGGCCCTTGCGGGCGGTGTAACTCGCGACCTGATCCTTGTCGACCTTGCCCACGGCAAAGTACTGCGCTTGCGGGTGGGCGAAGTACCAGCCGCTGACCGCCGCCGCCGGGAACATCGCGTAGTGTTCGGTAAGGAACACACCGCTGCGCCCGGCGTGCATTTCGCGGGCCTCGGGGTCGAGCAGTTGGAACAACTGGGCTTTCTCGGTGTGATCCGGGCACGCCGGGTAGCCGGGAGCAGGGCGGATACCGCTGTATTGCTCTTTGATCAGCGCCTCGTTGTCCAGTTGCTCGTCCTTGGCGTAGCCCCAGTGCTCTTTACGCACTTGCTGGTGCAGCCACTCGGCGCAGGCTTCGGCCAGACGGTCGGCCAGGGCCTTGACCATGATCGAGTTGTAATCGTCGCCGGCATCCTGGTAGGCCTTGGCCACTTCTTCGGCGCCGATGCCGGCGGTGGTGATAAAGCCACCGATGTAGTCGGTCACGCCGCTGTCTTTAGGCGCGACGAAGTCGGCCAGGGAGAAGTTCGGCTTGCCGTCGGTCTTGATGATCTGTTGGCGCAGGTGGTGCAGTTTGGCAATTGGCTGGCCGTCGTCGCCGTACACTTCAAGGTCATCGTCCTGCACCTGGTTGGTCGGCCAGAAACCAAACACCGCACGGGCGCTGATCAGCTTTTCATCAATCAGCTTCTTGAGCATTTCCTGGGCATCCGCGTACAGCGCGGTGGCGGCTTCGCCCACCACTTCATCGGTGAGGATGCGTGGGAATTTGCCGGCCAGGTCCCAGGAGATAAAGAACGGAGTCCAGTCGATGTACTCGGACAGGACGTTGAGGTCGATATTGTCCAGCACCTTGGCACCGGTAAACGTCGGCACCACCGGTGTGTAGTTGCTCCAGTCGAACTGCGGCTTCTTGGCGATGGCCGCCGGGTAGCTCAGGCGTTCGGTGCGCGCACTGCGGTTGGAGGTGCGCTCACGCACATCGATGTATTCCAGGCGGGTCTTCTCGACGAAGCCGGCTTTCAACTCCTTGGACAGCAACTGCGTGGCCACGCCCACCGCGCGTGAGGCGTCGGTGACGTAGATCACCGCGTCGTTGCTGTACTTAGGCTCGATCTTCACCGCCGTGTGCGCCTTAGAGGTGGTCGCGCCGCCGATCATCAGGGGCAGGTGGAAGTCCTGACGCTGCATCTCGCGGGCCACATGCACCATCTCGTCCAGGGACGGCGTGATCAGGCCGGACAGCCCGATAATGTCGCACTTCTGCTCCTTGGCCACCTGCAGGATCTTCTCCGCCGGCACCATCACACCCAGGTCGACGATGTCATAACCGTTGCAACCGAGCACTACGCCGACGATGTTCTTGCCGATGTCATGCACGTCGCCCTTCACCGTGGCCATCAGGATCTTGCCCTTGGCTTCCGGCTTGTCACCTTTTTCCAGCTCGATGAACGGGATCAAGTGAGCCACGGCCTGCTTCATCACACGGGCGGATTTCACCACCTGGGGCAGGAACATTTTGCCCGCGCCGAACAGGTCGCCGACGATGTTCATGCCGGACATCAGCGGGCCTTCGATCACTTCGATCGGGCGCGCGAACGACTGCCGGGATTCCTCGGTGTCTTCAACAATGTGGGTGGTGATGCCCTTGACCAGCGCGTGTTCCAGGCGCTTGTTCACCGGCCAACCGCGCCATTCCTCGGTCTCGGCCTCTTTTACGCTGCCGTCGCCCTTGTATTTGTCGGCGATGGCGAGGAGGGCGTCGGTGCCTTCCGGGGTGCGGTTGAGGACTACATCTTCAACGGCTTCGCGCAGCTCGGCCGGGATCTGGTCGTAGATCTCCAACTGGCCGGCGTTGACGATACCCATGGTCAGGCCGTTGCGGATCGCATACAGCAGGAACACCGAGTGGATCGCTTCGCGCACCGGGTTGTTGCCACGGAACGAGAACGACACGTTGGAGACGCCGCCGGAGGTCAGCGCATACGGCAGCTCGTCGCGGATGTAGGCACAGGCGTTGATGAAATCGACGGCATAGTTGTTGTGCTCTTCGATACCGGTGGCGACCGCAAAAATGTTCGGGTCGAAGATGATGTCTTCCGGCGGGAAGCCGACCTCATTCACCAGGATGTCGTAGGAGCGTTTGCAGATTTCTTTCTTGCGCGCTTCGGTGTCGGCCTGGCCGGCTTCGTCGAACGCCATCACCACCACGGCGGCGCCGTAGCGCTTGCACAGCTTGGCGTGGTGAATGAACTGCTCGACGCCTTCCTTCATGCTGATGGAGTTGACGATGCCCTTGCCCTGGATGCACTTGAGGCCGGCTTCGATCACTTCCCACTTGGAGGAGTCGATCATGATCGGTACGCGGGAGATGTCCGGCTCGCCGGCGATCAGGTTGAGGAAGGTCACCATGGCCTTCTTCGAATCCAGCATGCCTTCGTCCATGTTGATGTCGATCACCTGGGCGCCGGCTTCCACCTGCTGCAGGGCGACTTCCAGGGCTTCGGTGTAGTTGTCTTCGCGGATCAAGCGGGCAAAGCGTGCGGAGCCGGTGATGTTGGTGCGTTCGCCGACGTTGACGAACAGCGAACTGCGATCAATGGTGAACGGCTCCAGGCCCGACAAGCGGCAGGCCTTGGGAATATCCGGGATCGGGCGCGGCGCATAACCGGCCACGGCCTTGGCGATGGCTTCAATATGACCAGGCGTAGTGCCGCAGCAGCCGCCGACGATATTGAGGAAGCCGCTCTGGGCAAACTCTTCGATGACTTTGGCGGTTTCCGAAGGCAGCTCGTCGTACTCGCCGAATTCGTTGGGCAGGCCGGCGTTCGGGTGTGCCGACACATGGGTGTTGGCCTTGTTGGACAACTCTTCCAGGTACGGGCGCAGCTCGCTGGCACCCAGGGCGCAGTTCAGGCCCACGGAAATCGGCTTGGCGTGGGCGACCGAGTTCCAGAATGCTTCGGTGGTCTGGCCCGAGAGGGTACGGCCGGAGGCGTCGGTGATGGTGCCGGAGATCATGATCGGCAATTCGATGCCGAGCTCTTCGAACACACCCTGCACGGCGAAGATCGCGGCCTTGGCGTTGAGGGTGTCAAAGATGGTTTCGATCAGGATCAGGTCCGCACCGCCTTCGATCAGGCCTTTGGTGGCCTCGGTGTAGTTTTCCACCAGTTCATCGAAGGTCACGTTGCGGTAGCCGGGGTTGTTCACGTCGGGCGACAGCGAGCAGGTACGGCTGGTCGGGCCCAGGACGCCGGCAACGAAGCGTGGCTTGTCCGGGTTCTCGGCGGTCTTGGCGTCCGCGATCTTGCGCGCCAGGCGTGCGCCTTCGACGTTCAGTTCATAGGCCAGCTCTTCCATGTCGTAATCGGCCATGGAAATGCGCGTGGCGTTGAAGGTGTTGGTTTCGAGGATGTCGGCGCCGGCATCCAGGTAGGCCTTCTCGATGCCGCCGATCACGTCCGGGCGGGTAATCACCAACAGGTCGTTGTTACCCTTGACGTCGCTCGGCCAGTCGGCAAAGCGTTTGCCACGGTAGTCGTGCTCTTCCAGTTTATAGCTCTGGATCATCGTGCCCATGCCGCCGTCGAGGATCAGGATGCGTTCCTTGAGGGCGTGGTGGAGGGCTTGCAGACGAGCGCTACGATCGGACATGGGACTACTCTGGTCAGGCATTACGGAGGGCGTGGATCATAGCAAACCTGTGCGGATTTGCGGCATGTCCGGCTTTTGCATGAATATCGCTCACGTTGTGAGGTGCGATGGCCCGGTAGAATCACCGGCAATTTTTCAGCGCACGCATTGAATCGGGACCGGATACATGTCACTTCGTCTTATCGTCAGCGCCGTCCTGGCATTGATTGCCAGTACTGCCCAGGCAGAAGGTCCCGCCCCGGCGATCTCCTACACCCGCGACATCCAACCGATTTTCACCGAGAAGTGCGTGGCCTGCCATGCCTGCTATGACTCCGCCTGCCAGCTCAACCTGGGCAGTGCCGAGGGCGCCGCCCGAGGCGCGAGCAAAGTGCCTGTGTACGACGGCGAGCGCAGCCAGGCTGCGCCGACTACGCGCTTGTTCTATGACGCATTCGGCAAGCAAGCCTGGCAGCAGAAGGGCTTCTATTCGGTGCTGGACGCCCAGGGCAGCCAGGCCGCGTTGATGGCACGCATGCTGGAACTAGGGCATAACGCGCCGCTGCAGCCCAACGCCAAGCTGCCGGACGACATTGTGCTGGGCCTGAACCGCGAAAACATGTGCGCCACCCCCGGCGAATTCAATGCCTACGCAGGCAGTCATCCTAAGGAAGGCATGCCACTGGCGGTCACCGGCCTGACCGACCAGCAATACCAGACGCTGCAGCGCTGGCTGGCGTCCGGCGCGCCGATCGATGAGCAGGGCCTGGCACCGAGTGCCAAGGAAGCCTTGCAGGTGCAGCAGTGGGAAAACCTGCTCAACCAGCCCGGCGCCCGAGAAAGCCTGGTGGCCCGCTGGTTGTTCGAGCACTTGTTCCTGGCCCATATCTATTTCGAGAACGGCGAGCCGGGGCATTTCTTCCAGTGGGTGCGCTCGCGCACGCCGAGTGGGCAGCCCATCGACCTGATCAGCACCCGTCGCCCCAATGACGATCCGGGCACGCGGGTGTACTACCGTCTGTGGCCGGTGCAGGGCGTGATCGTGCACAAGACTCACATTACCTATCCGTTCAGCGCTGCCAAAATGGCGCGGATCAAAGCGCTGTTTTACACCGGCGATTGGCAGGTCACCGCCTTGCCGGGTTACGGTCCTGGACGTCGCGCCAATCCGTTCGACACCTTCGAGGCAATCCCCGCCAAGGCGCGTTACCAGTTCATGCTGGATAACGCCGAGTACTTTGTACGCACCTTTATTCGTGGGCCGGTGTGCCGTGGGCAGATCGCCACGGATGTGATCCGCGACAACTTCTGGGCCCTGTTCCAGGACCCGGACCACGACCTGTACATCACCGATGCACGTTATCGCGGACAGGCCACGCCGTTGCTCGCCATGCCGGGGCAGAACGATGATGTAGGCAGCGTGTTGAGCCTGTGGCTGGCCTATCGCGACAAGCGCAACCAGTACGAAGCGCTGCGCCGGGACAGTTATGCCGATTTGCCGCCACCCAGTTGGTCGAGCCTGTGGGCGGGCAATGACAACGCCTTGCTGAGTATCTTCCGCCACTTTGACAGTGCGTCGGTCAACAAAGGCCTGATCGGCGAAGTGCCTCAGACGATGTGGCTGTTCGACTATCCGTTGCTGGAACGGACCTATTACCAGTTGGCGGTGAATTTCGATGTGTTTGGCAACGTCTCGCACCAGGCCCAGACTCGCCTTTACTTCGACTTGATCCGTAACGGTGCCGAGCAGAACTTCCTGCGCCTGATGCCGGCGGACTCTCGTGAAGACTTTATGGACGACTGGTACCAGAACAGCGGCAAGATCAAGCTGTGGCTGGATTACGAAGCCATTGATGACGATAAGCCTACAGGCTTGCACCTCAATGAACAGGATCCCAAGCGGGACTTTGCCAACCAGTTGATTGCCCGTTACGGCGATCTGAATGCGAGCCCGGACCCGATCAATCGCTGTTCTGGTGCTTATTGTTCGCGTGACGGTATTGAGCCTGCCTTGCAGGATGCTGAACAGGCGCTTAGCCGGCTGACCTTGCGTCCGGCGGCTGGTCTCAAGGTGATAGATCAGTTGCCTGAGGCGACGATGTTGCGTGTTGAGACTGCCAGTGGGACGCGTGTGGTTTACAGCCTTCTGCGTAATAGGGCTCACAGTAATGTGGCGTTTTTGCTGGGTGAGGCGTACCGCTATCAGCCGGGGCTGGATACGGTGACTGTTTACCCTGGGGTGCTCAGTAGTTATCCGAACTTCATGTTCAATATTCCGGCGCAGGAAGTGCCTGTTTTTGTGGCGCAGATGGAGCAGGTCAAGGATGCCGCGCAGTTTGAGAAGATTGTGGATCGTTGGGGGGTGAGGCGTAGTCATCCGCTGTTTTGGCAGTATTTCCACGACTTGTCTGAGTATGTTCGGGAGACTACGCCGGTTGAGGCGGGGGTCCTGGATATGAATCGGTATGAGAATTTGTGAGT
>NZ_JAAOWU010000021.1 GCF_013778505.1 Pseudomonas sivasensis
GACCCAACCCCACCCCCTGCAGACCCTATCCGATGCCTCCATGCAGGCCTGATCCGCAGTACTCGTTGAAAAACAACGAACAGTTGGCGCAGCAGTTGAGCGACAACTTCAACGCCTTCAGGGACCGCAATAACCCTGGGTATATAAGCGTTGATAGTATCCATGCGATGGCCAAAAAAGGCTGGTCTCCCGATCCCGTCATGAACGCGAACATTCGCCTGGCCAATGAGTTGCTACGTCGTCCAGAACTGATGAGCGCCCTTGACCGGAACACCTCCACCGGTGCGTTGGATGGCCTGATCAATCGGCAAAATGTGAATGCTGTAATCAAGGGAGAAAATTACTTCAAATACAAGAGCGACAAGGAGTTGGCCGGGGAAATGCTTAAGCACTTCAACGAGTTGAAAAGTAATCCCAGGGCCGGGGAACTGAGCTTCCATGACCTCAGGCGGTTGGCGTCACAGTCTCAGACGGGCGATTCTTCCAAGGATCACCTTGTCCAGCTTGCCCAGGAAATTCTCAGACGCAGTGACGTGTTGAAGAAAATGGACAATCTCGCGGGCCGTGATAACGACGGTCGCATCAGTTGGCAAGCGCTCTACCAGCTTTCCCGTTAACCGAAACTCAGACGCCGTTATTGAATGACGGCGTCTGCTTCAATTGTGTCAGGAACTGTTTACGCCGATTTACCACATAGGTCATATGCACCGTCTTTCAAATTCCAAGTGGAGGGCTAGCAAATGACGTCAACCTCGTTTCACTCATCTCAACCCAGCTGTCATGAGTTGTTTCGTGATCCCCATGATGGCGACTCAACTCTGTCCAAAGGCGACATAGCGACGCAAGAGTCCCTGGCCCTGCAGACTGCGCATGCTGTCGAAGCCAGGCGCATGAGGACATTCGCAGGTCAGCACAAATTCCAGGCGCCCGTAGAGGAAGATTTTTGCAGGGGACTGCTCAAGTCCAACCACGCCTCTAGTGATAACGCCAAGCCACTTAAACACTCCAGGCTGATGAATTACCTGACGGCCTGGTGGAGTCGGTAAAGGCGCGTTCGTGGGTTTTTACATGCTGTCATTGGAATTCATTGGTCGTAAGGAACTGTCGTATTCGTCCAGCCACACATGAGGTGCTTGCCTGAGTGGAATCCATTCAATGATTTCGGCCGCCAAGGGGGCGATCACCGTACAGGCAGGGATCGGAAAAAAGTTGGAGAAAACCCATGAAAATCGAGGGTGTACTACCTCATGGTGGGCCTCTGGCACTGGACGGGATGGTTTCGAGACCCACAGCGCCAGCGTCGCTCACCCACGCTGAAACCTGGAATGACGCTCGCCCAGCGCACCCGGAAAACGCGTCGCGCGGGCGATTGCCGTTGCGCGGTACATTGTCGGTGCTGCATCACCGAGCGCTGCAGAACCTGTCAGTGACGCGCGCCAATCTTTCGCCTCCCGGGGTGGCGTCCACGGACAGCCAATTAGCGACGGCCCTGGAAAAAGATTTTGGCAGGCTGCACCCATTCCTGAACGAAGGACGTTTGACCTGGTCGTCATTGCGGCGCGTTGCCGCTGAACGTACGGGTCAACACGAGGAGTTGGACCGAACGATTCAGGTGGTCAGTGAAATTCTGAAGCGACCGCGATTGAATGACGCGATCTTGAGCCGCGACGGTGATATTACTCGTGACAGTCTCAGGGCCGCCGCCCAAACATTGCAGGGCAATAGTTCTCCGAGCGTGTTCAGCCAGGATCCGTTCCATGCCCAGAGTAACACCCAGGTGGTGCAGGCCCTGCAGGGCCACTTCGAGCAACTGAGAGACAAATCCCAGGACCGGACGTTTCTGTTTGAGCAGCACCAGTACGTCGAAATCGCCACACTCAAAGCGGTCATGCAGGACCCGTATGCCGTTGACCCGCAGGGTATCCCAGTGCTGGATCCGTCCACCGGCATGCCCAGGCCCAAGTACAGCGAGCTTTGCGTCTACACCGCAAAGAACATTCTTGAGCGGCCAGGGTTACTGCCTTCACTGGAGCGCGCGAACGGAACGCGACTATTTGGACCTCCTCAAAAGGAAGGCTGGCTCAGCAACAAAAGTCTCGATCGTTGGCTGGAACAAGACGAAGCTCGCAAGGCGCGCTGATGGTTTACACCTTGAGAATTTTGCCGCTGAGGGACACACCCGCAAGCAACAATGCGATCAGCACGAAGGCGCTGCTCAGGCTGCTGCCATGCGCGATGAAACCGATCACGGCGGGACCGGCAAGAATCCCGGCATACCCCAGGGTAGTGATGGCGGGCACGGCGATGTGCTCTGGCATCACTGTCTGTTTACCGACGGCGGTATACAGCACCGGTACGATATTCGAACACCCGGCGCCTACCAATGCGTAGCCCAGCAGAGCGGTTTCCCAGGCTGGAAGCAACGTCGCCAGCAACATGCCGGCGGTGGCCAGTGCGCCCCCGATCACGATCACCCGCGTAGCGCCCAGGCGCCGTACGATGGCATCACCCGTCAAACGGCCGGCGGTCATGGTCAGGGCGAACGCTGCGTAACCCAGGCCAGCGTAGGCTTCGTCAAGTCCGCGTTCGGCACTGAGGAACACCGCGCTCCAGTCAAGCACGGCGCCTTCGGCCAAAAACACGATAAAGCACAGACAGCCGATAAACAGCACCACGCCGTGGGGAACAGCAAATGCCGGGCCCGAACTTTCACTGCCGTAGGGCAGCAAATGCGGACCGGCCTTGAGCAGCGCCACCGCCATGATGACGATCACCACCAGGGTCGCTTGGAGAGGCGACAGCCCCAGTCCCAATAACCCGGCAACCCCCGCCGCGCCGACAATACCTCCCAGGCTGAACAAACCATGGAAGCCCGACATCATTGTTTTGCCACTGGCCCGCTCAACAATCACGGCTTGCAGGTTCACCGTGGAGTCCACAGTGCCCAAGCCCGCGCCAAACAGGAACAACGCGGCGATCAGTAACGGTATCGAGCTGACCGTGGCCAGCATGGGCAGGGCCAGGCAGATCATGATCGTGCCGGCGCTCAGCACGCGTCGGCAACCATAGCGCGATGCCAATGCGCCGGCGGCCGGCATGGCGATGATAGACCCCACCCCCAGGCACAACAGCAGCAGGCCCAAGGTGCCCTCACTCAGTTCTGCACGAGCCTTGGCGTACGGCACCAGCGGCGCCCACGCAGCAATGCCGAAGCCGGCGATAAAAAATGCAATACGTGTCGACATCTGCTCCAACCGCCCGGGGATCACGGGCGCGGAGGTGGGAATGGCAGTCATGAAAAATCCTTGGTTTTGCGTTCAACGAACGGTGTCCGACGCGACATCCTTGCACATCGGGCCTTGGGGGGCGAGCCGGGTTCCCCGGAGATGACCTGTACTCAGGTTAATTTTTAAAAACCAGGAACCCTATGGATGTCGGTAGCCACAACAGGAGGTGTTGAGCTCGTAGGAGGCGGCCTGGAAGGTGCGTAATCCCTGTGGGAACCGGTGAACCCCGGGTTTCTCGTGGTGGATTACCACCTTCCAGGCCGCCTCCCACAAACGCTATGTTGTGTAATACGCTGCTTGCCCAGCCTGTAGGCAAGTGAGCGGACGAACCGATGAAAATTGGAAGGCGACTAGCACCATGACCCTGTTCTATGACGCACGAGGCAATATTTATGGCGTGACCAGCCCGGCTTTTTTACGAAACCAGGGCATTGAGGTGCCCGACAGCGCCGCGCAAGCCGTGCGTGCTCGCGAGCGTTGGGCAACCCGAGCCATAACGTCTGAATGCGATTGGGATTCGACGCCGCGTCCCATCAATGCCAAGCCCCACCGCTGTGATGGTTTGTTGGTTGGCCCGTTCCAGACCGAGCCGCCGTTTGACCTATTGATCGTGAACACCGACGGCTCCCTGGCTGAGCGCAGTGGCAATGGGTTGACGATTTTCGCCCAGGCCCTCACTGACCAGGGCTTGATGACTGAGGCGTGTGAATTGCGAGTGCATCATGACAAGCCTGATGCAGTGTCGCCGGTGGTGACTCGTGTCGAGCCTGCCGTCTACGAGCACCTCTCGGGATTTTGGCTGGCCTTGGGTTTGCCTGGATTTGGGCCGTCAGCCGTTGGTGCGCAAGAGGTGGAGCAGACAATTCTGGCCGGCACTGAACTGAGTTACGTGAGGGCGTTGGCGGCGATCGATCCGCGGTGGACACACAGTCAGTTTGTGCGTGTAGGTAACCCTCATTGTGTGACCTTGGTCGATCAGGTTTCAGCTTTGCCGGAAAACCTACAGATGCAGCAACCCGCGTTGTATGAACCCTTGCAGGCGATAGCCTTCGCCCCTCCGGCTGGCAGCGGTCACCCCTGTTTGGCCGGGATCAATTTGCAATGGGTCGCCAGGCACTCTCGCAACCGAGTTATTGCCCGGGTGTTCGAACGGGGAGAAGGCCCTACGGCGTCCTCCGGAACCAGCGCCAGTGCCGTGGCCTGTGCGGCTTGGCGAGCGGGTTGGGTTGAGGGCGGTGAAGTCGCCGTGGTGATGCCTGGTGGCACTGCGCCGGTCCGCCTGCATACGCAGAACGACACACTGCAGAGCGTCAGTCTGTTCGGGACCGCGCGGCCTCAGGCGTAAAGCTTTTTGAATCGCTGATGCCCAAGGGGGTGTCAGCTGTTTCACGATCAATTAATTGATTAGACGAAAGTTGGTGTAGGGCATTTCTTGTCTTTAAGAAGTGTTTGGTTGAATAGAATTAATATCTTGTAAAAGACCCTTCAATCTTCGTTGTACGAAACTTCTCTTTTATTTTTTCGAGGTCGATTTTTTCCTGAAATCGCTAAGCTTCATGGCGTTCAGGCGCTTTCTCTCGTTAACTTTTCTACGTTTGACGGGGGAAGTATTTCAGTACGGTAATAAATAGATTTGGCGGGTAACAACGGATGGTTAGTGCGTTTTTTTCGTCACGTTTCAATTTAATCCTTCCAGGTATTAAAAGTGACTTTCAAGTGTTGGCGTTCAAAGGCCAGGAGGTCGTTGATCAACCATTTTTTATTCAGGTGCAGGTGGTCAGCGAAAATCCTTCACTGGATCTGGAGGCTTTGCTTCACCAGCCTGCATACCTGGCGTTCTGCGACACGGATACAGGATTGCATGGGCAGATTTACGCAATTGGCCGCGATGATCCTGGCCGGCGGCTCACCCGCTATCACCTGACGTTGGCGCCGCGCCTCGCCTACCTTGGTCATCGGCGCGACCAGCGGATTTTCCAGCAGCGCAGCGTTCCCCAGATCATCGCGACAGTCCTTGAGCACCACGGCATTCTGGCCGACAGCTATGCCTTTGAGCTGGGGCCGGTGGTGTATCCGCCTCGTACGTTCTGTGTGCAATACGCGGAAACCGACCTGCATTTCATCCAGCGGCTGTGTGAAGAGGAGGGCATTCATTACCACTTCCGTCACAGCGAGGGCGCGCATGTGTTGGTATTTGGCGATGACCAGACCGTATTCCGCCGCTTGCCCGTGCAACGTTATTCACCTGTCGGCGGGCCGCAGTCTGATACGCGGGTTATCCAGCGTTTCGATGTGCGCCTGGGCACCCGCAGTGGGCAAACGGTGCGCCGCGATCATGACTTTGAACATCCCTCCTTGCGCTTACAGACCACCGCAGGCTCGACCGCAGCGCAAACCCTTGAAGACTACTGCTATCCAGCAGGTTTTAGCGGTCATGCACGGGGTTCGCGCCTGGCACGCAGAGGCTTGGAGCGCCATCAACGCGACCGTTTTCGCGCGCTGGGCAAGAGCGACCAGCCGGTATTGCGCAGTGGGCATTTCCTTGAATTGCAGGAATATCCAGATCCGCTCTGCAATGACCTTTGGTTAATCACTTCGGTCCGGCACGAGGGTTATCAACCCCAGGTGCTGGAGGAAGCGGCTGAGGAAGTGGGTACATTTCAGGGGTATCGCAATCGCTTCACGGCGACACCCTGGAGTGCGACGCATCGACCGCCCCTCAAACACCCCAAGCCGACCATCAACGGGACCCAGACCGCAACGGTCACCGGGCCTTCCGGTGAGGAGGTGCATTGCGATGCATACGGCCGGGTGAAAGTGCGATTTCATTGGGACCGGTTGGACAAGACCGATGACAAAAGCAGTTGTTGGGTGCGAGTGGCGTCAGGATGGGCCGGTGATGGGTTTGGCGCAACGATGCTCCCACGGGTGGGCATGGAAGTGCTGGTGACCTTCCTTGAAGGAGACCCGGACCAGCCGTTGATCCACGGTTGCCTGCCGAATGCGTTGCACATGCCTACCTATCCTTTGCCGCAACACAAGACCCGCAGTGTCTTGCGCACTCGCAGCACCCTGGGCGGTGAAGGTTCCAACGAGTTGCACCTCGAAGATCGTCGTGGCGAGGAGCTCATCTACGTTCGGGCTCAACGGGATTTTGAGCAACAGGTGGGCCATGACGCTCGCTTGGAAGTGGATGGGGAGCGACGGGAAATCATCCGGGGGTTAAGCACGGCTCACCTGGAAAGTGAGGAGCATCGTCATGTCACGGGTGATCGTAAGGTTGTTCTCAAAGCCAGCGACCACCTTGACGTGCAGGGCGATAGCCAGACGTATGTCCGGCAGACCCTCGTGATCGAAGCCGGCCAAGAGGTGCATCTCAAGGCCGGTGCCAGCTTGGTGATCGACGCCGGCGCACACCTGAGCTTCAAGGCGGGCGGAGAGCACCTGGTGATCCAGGCGGGAGGTATTTTCAGTAGTCGGCCCATTACCCTCGGTGGCACACCGTCCGCGACCGGGTCGGCGAGTTCTGTGTCGATTGCTACAGCCCCTGAAGTCTCCGTTGTCCAGGGCGTCATCATGCACTTGGCCAAGCAACTGGGCGCGGACTTCTGTCCAGTGTGCGAACGCTGCCGCGAAGGCCTGTGCGATATCAGTGAGAGGGCTGCCTGATGGACAACCTTCCAAACCAATGGATGAGCCAGCAGCTGCAGGCAGGGCGCAGGCTGTGCTTGATACTTGAAGGCAGTAACGCAGCCCGCCAGCCGATGTTGGCAGCGCGAGGCTTTCCAGACTATTGCAGCCTCTACGCACAAACCCCGCTGGCGGAAATCGCCACGGCTGGCCCCTTGATCCTGTTGCTGGATCAGGTTGGCGAGCCCGCGCTGCTCGATCTTCTACAAAAGCCGGAGATGAATTGGGGGTGGTTGGGCAGTTTGCCAAACGTGGACCTCACGGACGTGACGCGGCATTGGCGCGACCGGCTGCTGGTCGGGCCCGAGGGGCACCAGGCGCTGTACCGATTTCACGACAATCGTACGCTGGCGCGTGCACTCAACTGCCTGAAGGTTGAGCAATGGCCAGCATTCCTTGGTCCGCTGATCAGCGTGTGTTACTGGCATGAAGACCGTTGGCACTATGGCAGTAACCCTGCTCCCGGTGATTATCCGGTGCCCGATCCAGCCCCTTGGCTGAACATACCTAACCCAAATGCCCACGCCATTTTGCACGCCAATATCCTGCGTTACCTGCTGGCGGAGCACAGTGAAAGTCTGGCAGCGCTGGTCGAATTCCAAGACCCCAGGGTATGGCTGACCCAGGTACTCGAACAGGCTCGGGCCTGGCAATGGAACCGGCCGGAGCAGTTGGAATTTCTGGTAGTGCGACGGTTGGAAGAGGCCAGTCGCGCCAGTGTGATTCGATGGCAGCCAACCGTCGGAGAAACCCCTGAAGATCATTTCCAGCGGACGTTGCAGCTGTGGTGCTCGATGGAGAAAACCGATGAGTAGGCGGATCTTGGGTGTGCTGCTGGCGCTGGGGATGGCGGGGCTTTCGGGGTGTGCGGTAAAGCCGGTCGAAAGCTTTACGCTGCAGGTGGATCTACCACCGGAATTTAAACTTAAAACAGCCGCCAACTACAGGCCCGCCACGGGTGAGACCTGCACCTTGCCAAGGCGTCGAGGCAAGCGGCCAGAGCGGAAGGTCTTTTTTACCGAATACAAACCTGCGGCCAGTCGGGTGAGTTATCAATTGCCGCTAACTGAAACGGTGGAGGGATGCCCGCTGGTGTTGCGTGGCGTGGAATTTGATTTTTATGCGAAATGGGGGAAACGGGATGGGGATGTTGGGGGGGATATTGCGGGTATTTCCATTATCGATCGCCTGGATTCGCCCCGGATGCCTGAGTCCGGTGTTCAGGAGCTGCCGGGTCAATGTCAGTGGTGGTTTCGAACGGTAGGCCCCCTTCATGGGATCAGGAAGATTCTGCAATGCCGTTCACTGGACGCGGCAGGTCAACTGCAAAAAACGCCCGCAGGGGGTGTTGCACAGCGCGATGAGCTACCGGGTAAAACGCTTAGGGTGGTGCTGACTTTAACGGAGGAGGAACAGCCGGCTTTTGACGATAGCTGGGTTGCCGTTCCTGGTGGCTGGAAGCGGTGTAGGGGGAAAAGCTTCGAAGATCTGGACGCCTTTTGCAATGGTGATACGACCAACTTTAAGCCGATTAAAATGCCGGATGGCCGCATCTGTGATGTTTATCCATCGTGCAAGTAGCAAGGAGAAAGCTCATGAGTTTGGACGCAAGGAAGCAACCTTTTTTTAGTGACAATAAGCCCGCCTGCTCATTGCGAGGGCATTGGGTAAGTTTCTGTCTAGTAGATGAACTTGGGGTTGGAGTGACGTATGGCGGTCTGTCCTACACTGTCCACGACAGTACTGGACAGCAATACAAAGGCCGGCTGAATGGGGAAGGTTTCGCCAAACTAGGAGATGTGTATTGCGGCCCTGTGGTTCTTGTTTTTGACGATTTGTATTCTGGAGTAGATCTACCGTATCAGCGGCTAATGATACGTCCTACCTATAAGCTTCCCATCACCGAGCTCCAATTTCGTGCAGAACAAACCCGATTTGCTGCGGCTGACGGTCGCCGTATCGAAAACAATCCCGCGAAACAGCATGCCAATAGGTTTTATCAAGTCGAGGTGCGCGATCTCGTTCGCCATGTCGCCCACTTACCTCCGATAGCTCCTCGTACTCATCGCCCCCAACGCCACGCCCTAAAAATGATGGCAGACCTCGGCTTCGGCCCACCCCAGCCAGCCTTGTTCGGGGTCGTGCTCTTCCCCAACAACCACACCGTTCTCGAAGTACGCCCGCTTCGAGCCCTGCGCCCAATGCTTTCCACTCAAGACGATTTCTGTGCCTTGAACCTGTACCAGTTGGCATTGTTTGCATCACTGAGTTATTGCAACTTCGGTCAGGTGCCGCCGGAGAAACCCCAGGATGAAGTGCATTTTCCGCTAGACCCAAGTGTCGGAAATCTATTTGCCGAGCAGCTTTCAGGGCATCAGGAAGCGTGGAGAGTTGATCCGGAGCAAACACAGCGTTTCTATCCACTCTATGAGGAAGTCCCGTACTCCAGGCGCTTCGAAATCCTGCCCTTTGATCCTGCGTTATACCCACAGAATCGCCCGGAACTGGGGGATGAACAGGAACACCCCGCGCGCTTGCATTTCTTCGATGACGAAAAAGGCGGCACTGATACCCAGGCGTTCATCACTCACCACGATGAGGTAATTCTGATAGCGGTGCGAGGCACTGCCAGTTCAGCTGATGGGTTGCGAGATGCCAACGCCCACCAGGTGCTTTTCGCGGAGGGTGTTGGCAAGGCGCATGAAGGGTTTTATCTGGCATACCAAGCGGTGCGTGATTTCGTACTACGCTACCTTGATCAGTTTCACACCGGCCAGCGCATTGTGATTTGTGGCCACAGCCTGGGTGGCGCGATTGCGTTGCTCCTGGCTGAAGGGTTACGTCGAATTCCCGATGCCAATTACAACGTTCTCCTCTACACCTACGGCGCTCCCCGCGCCGCCGACTCCGAGTTCACTCGCGGCGCATCCACGTTGGTTCACCATCGCATCGTCAACCACAACGACCCCGTTCCCAGCGTCCCTGCGCCCTGGATGAATACCACCGCCAAGCTCTGGATACCTGGCGCCGTCACGCTATTCAGCGCGCCCACCGCAGGTGGTCTGCTGTTCGCAGCAGGCTTGGTACGTATTGGCGGCAACCCTTACCAACATCATGGCGAGCAGCAGCACTTTATGCCGATCATGCTCCCGGATGGTACGCACTCGTCGGTATTGTGGAAGCCTGGTTGTGAGTCCATCGAAGAGGCTGGTCACAGTCGAGCGTTGCAAGTGCGAGGTGACATGCCCGACCGCGAAGGTTTGATCAGGCAACTGGTGCAATACAAACAGCACTTCATGACCGCCAGCTACATCCCTGCTGCCTGGGCGACGTTGCGGCGCTGGCAACAAGCTTTGGATAGCAACGGCCCTCTGGTGACCCAGCGCGAGTTTGAACTGCTCGACCATGCCCTGGCGACCATGCGCAAACAACTGCAAGACAAGCGGCGTGAACTCACCCGACATCGCCCGACCAACGCACGGTCCTATGAATATCACGAGCCCTTGAATGCCGAAATCGACCGCCTGCACACCAGTCGCGAACGCCTGCAAACCCTGCGTTGGCGTCGCCTCGATGCCCGTGATATCTACGGGAGCCACGCCCACTCTGCAGCGCTGCCGCCGAGCCTGAAGCGCTGGTTCCGTCATCGTGAAAACCAGGCCCTGCCTCAGGTCGCCAGTATCCCTCCCGCCACGCCAAGCGAGCTGGGGAGGGCGCAACCGCTGGATATCGACTCAGTCGTATGATCCCCGTGCTTACACAAACTCCACCTGCGCGGGCTGGCGCTTCATCAACACCTTGCCGTTGCGAATCGAGTACAGCGGTAGTCCTTGGCTGCGAATCACCTCGTAGTCGCTGTCCGCCGAGAGGATCAACAAATTGGCTGGGCGTCCAGGCTCAAGGCCGTAGCGATCCCCCAGGGCCATGGCCTTGGCGCTGTTGTCGGTCACCAGGTCGAGTGCGCTTTGCAGGTTGCGGTAGCCGAGCATGTGGCAGATGTGCAAACCGGCTTCGAGCACCCGCAGGATGTTGCCGTTGCCGAGCGGGTACCAGGGATCGACGATGGAGTCCTGTCCGAAGCACACGTTCATGCCCGCTTCGAGCAGTTCGTTGACCCGCGTGACACCTCGCCGTTTCGGGAAACTGTCGAAGCGGCCTTGCAGGTGGATGCTTTCGGTCGGGCACGAGACGAAGCTGATACCGGAGTGGCCCAGCAGGCGGAACAACTTGGCGCAGTAGGCATTGTCGTAGGAACCCATGGCCGTTGTGTGGCTGGCCGTGACGCGGGCGCCCATGCCGCGGCTGCGAGCTTCTTCGGCCAGCACTTCGAGGAAGCGCGAATGGGGGTCGTCGGTTTCGTCGCAATGCACGTCCACCAGGCAACCGGTGCGCTCTGCCAGGTCCATCAGGAATTTCACAGAACGCACGCCTTGGTCGCGAGTGTATTCAAAGTGGGGGATGCCGCCGATCACGTCGGCGCCCAGGCGGATGGCTTCTTCCATGAGCTCGCGGCCGTTGCGGTACGACTCGATGCCTTCTTGAGGGAAGGCGACGATTTGCAGGTCGATCAGGTGCGTGCTTTCTTCGCGCACTTGCAGCATGGCCTTGAGTGCTGTGAGGTCGGGGTCGGTCACGTCGACATGCGTGCGTACGTGCTGGATGCCGTGGGCGGCAAGGGACTGGATAGTTTGCTTGGCACGGGTCCTGGTGTCTTCCTCGGTGATGGTGGCTTTGCGTTCTCCCCAGCACTCGATGCCTTCGAACAGGGTGCCGCTCATGTTCCAACGTGGTTCGCCAGCGGTAAGAGTGGCGTCAAGGTGGATATGGGGTTCGACGAAGGGCGGGATTACCAGATTGCCAGCGGCATCCAGGTCGCCAGCCTTCATGACGGGTGGCGTCGCTTGTGGGGTGATGCTGGCGATCCGGCCGTTTTCCAGGTGCAGATCATGCAGGCCTTCACGGTTGCGCAGGCGGGCGTTGATGATGTGCATGGGCAAGTTCCTCTTGGCTAAAAACAATCAGGCAGACAGCCGCCAGATCATCAGGGCAATGCCGATGTCCAGGCGGTCATATGAATTATCCAGCGTCAGCCCGCACAGGGCTTCGATGCGCTGGATGCGGTGGGTCAGGGTATTGCGGTGTACGGCCAGGCGCTGGGCGGCAGCCATCAGGTTACCATTCTCGTGAAACCAGGCTTCCAGGGTCGGCATCAGGCTGGGGCCATGGTGCAGGTCGTGGCGCAGCAACGGGCCGAGGCGCTCATTGAGAAATTGGTCGAGCAGGGCGCGATCACGCACGCCGCTGAGCAACTTGAGCACGCCCAATTCGTCATACACGCACAATCCGGCCCGCTCGCTGAACCGTCGTGCGGCGGCCAGGGCCTGGCGCGCTTCATCCTGTGCTTGAGCCAGGCGCTCGGCCGGATGGCGCGCTGCGCTCAAGCCGATAAATAGCTTGAGGGGTGCCAGGCGCAGGTTCAGGGGCTTCAGCCACTGGGCCAATTGCTGACGGTTGGCCGAGGCCGCGCCAGCATCCGGCGCCGGTAGCAACAGGGTCCATTGTCCGGCCCGCCCGAGTATCGGCAGCGCGGTCGACAACTGACGCAAGCGGCGACTGATTGCATCGTGCTGTCGGGCCAGTTGCGCCTCCACCCACGTCGCGTCGTCTTGGGCGAACAGCAATTCACTGCCTTCAAGTTGCAATTGCACAATTTGCCAATGCCCCGCCAGGGACATGCCCAATTGCACGGCGCGGTGCAGCAGCAGATCCAGGGATTGATAGTCACCGGTCAGCAAGCGTTCCAGCACATCATGGCGTGAGCGCCCCAGCTGTTCGGACTGAATCAGTGCGGAGCCGATAGCCTGGGTCACCAGTACCATTTTCAACGAATAAGGCTGTTCGATCAGTGGCATGCCGGCGGCTTCGGCGGCGTCGAGTAAACGCTGGGGGATCGCCTGGATATATGCCGGCCCGGTAAGAATCACCAATCCGGCGACCTGGCGCTGACACGCTTCGTCCAGCAGTTGCAGCAGGTTGGCTTCATCCCGTGGGTGGTTGATGCCGGTGACGAACACCAGTTCGCCGCCCAGTACCCACTCGGCGATCCCGCTGTTTTCCGCCACGTACGGCCAGCGAACGCGGTTATCCAGGCTGGCTTCACCGGCCCGCAGGCGCATGGATTCCAGCCCGGGCAGGGCCAGTACGTCGGCGAGGGTCAGGCTCATGCCTGGGCGTCAGCCAGCGGTACACGCACGCGTAGTACGGCGGTCAGCGCGATGTAGGTCAGCGACGCGGCAGCGATCCCCACCAACGGCGCGACCCAGGGTGAGTTGAATGCCAGCACGGTGCCCACCGCATACGCCACCAGCCCCGGCCAGTTGAACGCCGGCAGACGCGCTTCAGCCAGGCGCGGGTATTGGCCGCGATAGCGGTAGAAGAAGTCCGCCATGATGACGCCACCAATGGGTGGGATCACCGTGCCCAGCAGGATCAGGTAGGGCACCAGCATGTCGTACATGCCGAGCAGCGCCAGCAACGTGCCGATCACCGCACCAGCCAGGGTCACGGTTTTCCGGCGTTTGGTGCGCAGCAGATTGCAGCCGGCCACGGCGAAGTTATAAATGGTGTTGTCTTGGGTGCTCCAAATGTTGAGCAGCAACATGGCCATCGCCGCCATGGCAAAGCCTTGCAGCAGCAATACTTCCACCACGTCCGGTTGCTGATAGACGATGGCGCCATAGGCCCCGATCAACACCATCAGGCCATTGCCGATAAAGAAACCGATCAGGCTGGCCAGCACCGCCACCCTGGCTGAGCGTGAAAACCGCGTCCAGTTGGTGGCCTGGGTCGCGCCGCTGACAAAGGTGCCGAACACCAGGGTGATTGCCGTCGACAAGTCCAGTTCAGCGGTCGGCACCACCGCCAGCAACCCGTCCAGCCCGCCGATTTTCATCGTGGCGACCCACATCGACAAAAACAGCAACAGGCCCATGGCCGGCACCGCGATGTAGGACAAAATCTCCAACCCGCGATAGCCCACGTAGGCTGTCGCGCAGAACACCAGGCCGAACAGCACCATCAAGGCCAGCACACTGCCCTGGCTCAGCTCGAAATATTTACCCAGCACCACGGCAGCAGTGGCGGTGCCCCAGGCGTACCAGCCGATTTGGGTGAAACCGAGGATCAAGTCGCTGAGTTTGCTGCCCACTTCGCCGAAGCAGAATCGCCCCATCAGCACCGAGTTCAAACCACTCTTGAAGGCAATGTAGCCCAGGCCTGCGGCGTAAATACCCAGCAGCAGGTTACCCAGGGCCACCACGCCGAGCATGTCGGTGAAGCTGAACGCTACTCCCAGCTTGCCGCCGGCAAACATGGTCGCGGTAAAAAACGTAAAGCCCAACAGCACCATGGCGGTTGACGCCAGGCCCTTGCGCGCATGCATGGGGACTTCGCTTAAAGGGTAATCGTTGCCCGTTTCTTGCTGCGTCATGTGCCTTGCTCCCTGAATGAGTGACGAGGCCTATTGCACCGCGCGTGCCAAATCCGCAGCAGTGACGGGCGCACGGCGGCGGCTGTGCACGGTGCACAGTATTTATAGCCAAACAGGGGAGACGCGCAGAAAAGAATGTTCGCTGTGCCCAGTCGGGCACGAAAGCAGTGCAGGGGTGATACAAAATGGATCAGTCGGACAGCGTGTGTGATCGCTGGGCTTGAGTCCGGCCGTCGGCGCAAGTGCTCCTTACCGTCGGGACGCATGGCTGTAAGTGAGGCAGCCACAAAAAAACCACCGCATGGGTGGTTTTTTCACATCGCTGGCTTACTCGCCGCGATAGATACAGCCGCTGGTGCAGGTCTCATGGATGCGAATTGCGCTGAGTTCTGGCAGCAGTGGTTTCAGTTCATTCCAGATCCACTTGGCCAGCACTTCGCTGGTTGGGTTTTCCAGGCCTGGGATGTCATTAAGGTAGTTGTGGTCGAGGCGTTCATAGAGTGGCTTGAAAATCGCCTTGATCTCCGAGAAGTCGCGAATCCAGCCGGTGTGGGGATCCAGGTCGCCGCTCAGGTGAATCGCCACCTTGAACGAATGCCCATGCAGGCGCCCGCATTTGTGGCCATCCGGCACGTGCGGCAGGCAGTGGGCGGATTCGAAGGTAAACTCTTTGAAGATTTCCACAGTATTTTCAGCTCGGTCAGGTATCTGGCAGGCGGCGAGTTTAACAGCTTGATCACGCGCCGCGCATACCGCTGGGTCAAAGCGCCTGCAAGCGCTCGCCCAGGCCTCCGTTATCCGCCAGTTGCAGAAACTCATCCCCCAACCGCTGGCTCTCGCTCATCGCGGTTTGCCAGTACTTATTGCGGCTTTTGTCGTCGCCCAAAAAGCGTTTGAAATCGCTGCGGTCCGGCAGTTTGCCGTGGGGCAGGCGGGCCAGGTAGTCCTTGGACGGCGCCAGCAGCAACACGTCCTGCAATCCCTGCTGATTGCTGCGCCGCCATGGCAGCCCTTTGTCGAACCAGCCGGGGATCACCCGATCGGTAAAGTGCGGGTACAGCACGATGTCATCGCCGTGGTAGGGAAGATCAAGGTGGTAGTCCAGCAGGCCGCCATCGCGGTAGGTGCCAGCGCCTGCGCCGGGCAGGTCGCGCACGCCTTGCATCACCATCGGGATCGAGCCCGACGCCAGAAGTGCCTGGCGCAGGTTGCCTGCATCCAGTTCAAGAAACCGCGATGGGAAATCCTTCAGTGGATGCACCGGTGGCAGTTGGCGCGGGTCATGGATGATCAACCGTTCGAAATGCCGCGACAGCCGCGCGCGGCCGCGCAGGTTGTCGGCGATCACCGTTGACAGGCCCAGACCCAGGCGCCCGCGATGGTCGTCGGCAAGCAGGCCGTGGCTTTTGACCACCATGATATTCAGGCGATAGTCGGGATTGTCCAGTACGCGTGCATCGCGGCCTGCCAGCAGGTCGTCGAGCATGCGCTGGCAGCTCTGGGTGACCTCGGCCATGGTCACGCCTTTGGCAAAACGCTGCTCGTTGTACAAGCGGCCGAGGTCCAGCAGGCCTTGCACCGGGTCGGGCAGGCAGGCGCTGGCAAAGCGCCAGGAACCGATGGATGCGCCTATCAGCGCCCGCTCCCGTGGTGCGCGGGGCAGCCAGTCGCCGAACAGCGCCAAGTCCAGGCCCTGGATGCCCAAAGCCTTGGGGCCGCCAGCCGCACCGGGGAGGATGCCTACGTCGGCAGGCTTAAGGCCTTGTTCGCGGATGCGGGCGAGGGCGCGCGTGCCGGCCTTGAGGGTCAGGGCGGGAAACTTGATGTGAATGGCTGTCATACCGGTCTCTGTTGAAGCGAGCGGGGCAGTATAGGAAATCTCGCGGGTTGTGGGAAAAGGCCTTTCCCGAAATTGCCATGGTGGCAATTCAGTTTCAGTTAAGTTGCGGCATATACCGTGGCTGGCGTAGGACTAACTTCGTGTTATGGAGACTTATCATGAAACGCCTCACTGCTCTGGTCGCCGCCGCTATCATCGCCTCCGCGGCGTCCCAGGCCGGAGCCGTGGACCCCGACAAGCCACTGACCGTGCCCGCCACTGTTACAATTGTCGCCTTTGACCAACTGGAAGCCACGGCCCTGGCCCTGCACCCCGGTTCGACGCTGCTGGACACCGATCTGGACGAGGCGTATGGCAAGTACGTCTACGAGGTTGAGTTGGAAGATCGCCACGGCATTGAATGGGATGTTGAATTGGACGCGCTCACCGGGCAGGTTCTCAAGAATCATCAGGATACGTAATGAAGGTAAATTTACGCGCCGGCAGTCGAGTGGCGTTGGTGCTGGTGGTGTTCTGCTCAGGTTTGCAGGCCCGCGATCTCAACCAGGACGAAGCCCTCGCGCTGCGCCAGCAGGGGGTGATCCTGCCGCTGGAGCAACTGTTGCAGCAGGCCATGGCGCGGTATCCCGGCTCCCGTTTGCTGGAAGCCGAGCTTGAGAAAAAACACGGCCAATATGCCTACGAAGTGGAGTTGGTGACCACCGAAGGTGTGGTACGTGAGATTAAACTCGACGCCACCAACGGTGTACTGATCAAAGACGAGGAAGACTGATGCGCCTGCTCCTGGTGGAAGACAACGTACCCCTGGCCGATGAATTGTTGGCAGGCCTGCAGCGCCAGGGCTATGCCGTCGACTGGCTGGCCGACGGCCGCGACGCTGCTTACCAGGGCCGCAGCGAACCCTACGACCTGATCATCCTCGACCTCGGCCTGCCCGGTTTGCCCGGCCTTGAGGTGCTGGCGCAATGGCGTGCAGCCGCGTTGGCCACTCCGGTGCTCGTTCTTACCGCCCGCGATTCGTGGGCAGAACGGATCGAAGGGCTCAAGGCCGGTGCCGACGACTACCTGAGTAAACCCTTTCACCCCGAAGAACTGCACCTGCGCATCCAGGCGCTGTTGCGCCGTTCCCACGGCCAGGCCAACCAGCCCACCTTGCAGGCCGCCGGGCTGCACCTGGACGAAGGTCGCCAATGCGTACTGCGCGACGGTGACGAGATCCAACTGACCGCCGCCGAATTCCGCCTGTTGCGCTACTTCATGCTGCACCCCGAACAGATCCTGTCGAAAAGCCACCTGGCTGAGCACTTGTATGACGGCGAGACAGAGCGCGATTCCAACGTGCTGGAAGTCCACGTCAATCACCTGCGTCGCAAATTGGGGCGCAGCGTGATCGAAACCCGGCGCGGCCAGGGTTACCGCTTTGGCGCCAGCCCTGCATGAAGTCGATTCAACGCCGCCTCAGCCTGGGGTTGATCAGTGTGATGGTGATCGTCGGCCTGGTGTTGGCGCAAACCAGTCTGTGGTTGTTCGAAGCCGGTTTGCAGCGCTACCTGGAAGCGGGGTTGCGCAACGACGCTGAAAACCTGTTGGTGGCGCTGGTGCGCGGGCCCAACGGCGTACAGTTGGATGAGCAGCGCCTCTCGCCGGCCTATCAGCGGCCGTTTTCCGGGCATTACTTCCGTATCGATTTTGCTGACACCCATTGGCGTTCCCGTTCGCTGTGGGATCAGGAGTTGCCCCGACTGCCCGAAGTGGGGCTCAAGGGCAACCTGCAACTGGGCCCGGAAGGCCAGCAGTTGCTGGTATTGCGCTCGGACTACAAACGCTTTGGCCAATCAATTTCCATCAGCGTGGCTCAGGACTACACACCGGTGCGGGAAAGCTTCCGGCTGATGCGTCAGATCGGTCTGGTGCTGGGGTTGGCGGCGTTGCTGCTGGTATTGATCCTGCAGCGGGTCACCGTACGTCGCGCCTTGCGCCCGCTGGAAACCGCCCGCAACCAGATCGCCCAATTGCAGCAGGGCCAGCGCTCGCAACTCGACACCCAAGTGCCGTTGGAGCTGGAGCCGCTGGTGGCGCAGATCAACCACCTGCTGGCCCACACCGAAGACAGCCTCAAGCGCTCGCGTAATGCCCTCGGCAACCTGGGCCATGCCCTCAAAACCCCGCTGGCGGTGCTGTTGAGCGCTGCGTCGAGCGAGGCGCTCAAGGATCACCCTAAACTGAGCAAACTCTTGCGCGAGCAGTTGGAGCAGGTTCAACAGCGCCTCAACCGTGAGCTCAACCGCGCACGCCTGGCCGGCGAAACCTTGCCGGGCGCCTTGTTCGACTGTGAAAAAGAACTGCCCGGTTTGCTGGCCACCCTGAACATGGTCCATGGCGAGCACCTGGACCTCAGTTACCAGGCGGCCCCAGGCTTGCAATTGCCTTGGGACCGGGAAGACCTACTGGAACTGCTCGGCAATCTGCTGGACAACGCCTGCAAATGGGCGGATGCCGATGTGCGGCTGAATATCAGTGAAACCGCCAACAGCTACCTGCTGGCGGTTGAGGATGACGGCCCCGGTATCCCCGAAACCCAGCGCGATCAGGTATTCAGCCGTGGCACACGCCTGGATGAGCAGATTGATGGCCATGGTTTGGGGCTGGGGATCGTGCGGGATATCGTCGAGGTGTGGGGCGGGGTGTTGCAGTTGCAGGAAAGCGAGCTGGGCGGGCTCAAGGTGCTGATCGAATTGCCCTGTGGAAGGGGCGGTGCGACGATTCGACCGGCTCCCTCCCACATTTGACCCCCCTCAACCCTCAGACGCGGAACTGGTCCATCAACCCCTGCTGCTGATTCGCCAGGCTGTTCAACGCCTGGCTCACCCGCGCCGATTCATTGGCTTGTTCCGACAACGACTCGGTCACATCGCGAATGGTTGCCACGTTGTTGTTGATCTCCTCGGCCACCGCGCTTTGCTCTTCGGCGGCGCTGGCGATCTGCAGGTTCATGTCGCTGATCACTGTGACCGCATCGCCAATCTGGCGCAGGGCCGTCACGGCTTGGCCGACCTGTTCGACACTGCCCTGCGCCTGGCGATAACTGTTGCCCATGGAACCAACTACATCCTCGGTGCCGCTTTGCAGTTGCTCAATCACCAGGCGGGTTTCTTCCACCGATTCCTGGGTGCGCCGCGCAAGGTTGCGCACTTCATCCGCCACCACCGCAAAGCCACGACCGGCCTCACCGGCGCGGGCGGCTTCGATGGCTGCGTTGAGCGCCAGCAGGTTGGTCTGCTCGGCAATGCCGCGAATCACTTCAAGTACCGAGCCGATTTTCTCGCTATTGGCGGCCAGGCCTTCGACCTGTGCCATGGCCGTGCTCATATCCGCCGCCAGGTGGCCGATGTTGGTGGTGGTTTGGTCGATCACGGTCAGGCCGTCGCGGGTGGCCTGGTCGGCATCGCGTGCGGCTTGCGCGGCCTGGGCCGCGCTGCGGGCGACGTCCTGGGCGGTAGCACTCATTTCGTGGGAGGCGGTGGCCACCTGGTCGACCTGGCGGTACTGCTGTTCCATGCCGGCGCTGGTCTGCGTGGCAATCGCGGCGGATTGGTCGGCGGTGCCACGAGCGTCCTGCACCGAGCGTTTCACTTCGGCAATGATCGGCTGCAGCTTGTCGAGGAAACGGTTGAACCAGCCCGCGAGCTGCCCCAATTCATCCTTCTTGTCGTAGGCCAGGCGACGTGTCAGGTCGCCTTCGCCGCTGGCGATGTCTTCGAGCATGTGTGCCACGCCGAGGATCGGTCGCGTCACGCTGCGGGCCATCAGCCATACCAGGATCAGACCGATCACCGCGGCCAGCAGGCCCAGGCCCAGTTCCAGCAACGTGCCACGCGCGTTGTCGGCATCCAATTGCGCCTTCAGTGCTTCGGCTGGGCCGACCAAGACTTTTTCCGGCACATCCAGCAATACGCCCCACAGCTTGCCGTCGGGGATCGGCGCGAACGGCGCCAGCACCTTGAGCTGAAGGTCGGTGCGCAGGCTGCGGATCTGTGGGCCGCTGGCCAATGCACTGAGCACTTTAGGGCCGCTGACGGTGTCGACTTGATCCAGGCGTTTGCTTAATTGAGTGGCATCCGCACTGTAGCCGGCGAGCAAACCGGTGGAGCTGAGGATGCTCACCTGGGTCTGGCCGTCGTACAGTTTTTTGCTGGCCTGTTGGCTCACGGCCTGGAGGCTGTTGAGGTTGATGTCCACCGACAGCGACGCGATGACTTTGCCGTTGACCATCAGCGGGAACACGATGCTGGTCATCAGCACGTTCTGGCCGTTGATCATATAAAAGTAGGGTTCGATCACGCATGGCTTGAGGGTGGTGCGTGGGCAGGTGAACCAGGCGTTTGCCGGTTCACCGCTGGGGCCGATGCTGGTGTCGGCCATGTCGCTTTCAGGCAGCGCCATCGAGGTGAGTGTGCCCGGAGTCGGCTGAGACCAGTACAGGGCGAAGCGGCCCTTGTTGTTACTGCCCAGCTCCGCCTGATCGGCGAACAACTCGTCCTTGCCGTCCAGCGCGTTGGCTTCAAACACCAGGGACAAACCCAGCAAGTCCGGGTTGGCCTGCAGCGCGGCCTTGACCTGGCGGGTCAGGTCTTCGCGGGTGTCGAAGGCATCGAGGAAGCGCTTTTCGGCCTGTTCGCGCAGGAACAGGACCTGACGGGAAAAACCGTGGCCGTATTGGTAGGCATCCATGAACTGGCGACGAATACCCAGCGCCTGCGCTTCGCCCTGGGCTTCGATGCGTGCCTGGGCGGAGGTGTTGAGCATCTGCATGCTGGACGCCTGGACCTGCTCCGAGCTTTGCGCCATGCGATACAGCGACAAACCCACCAGTAGGGTCACGATCCCTAGCAGGCAAAGACCGGCGAGCAGGGTGATTTTCCATTGAATGGAGAGCTGCCTGAGCGACATCGGGACATCCTTAACCTGAAAGCACATAGAGTCAGTTTATCGGCCGCTGTGAAGGCTTCTTTATTCAAACAATCAATTTAAATCTGAAATCGGTGTCGTTTTTTGACATGTAGCCCTACCTGCTGCAAAGTGCGCGCCCTCTAATAAGACCTCCTTAAAGCCTGCACGCGGGTCGCCAGCCAATGGCCACCTGGGCGCGGGCATGCCTGTTTTTTATGTTTCTGCTTGAGGTAACCATGATTAACGCAGTCATCGCCGCGGTCGGCACCATGCTGGTGCTCAGCCTGTCCCGCGTGCATGTGGTCATCGCCATCATTGTCGGCGCCCTGGTGGGCGGGTTGACCGGTGGCCTGGGCATCGAAGCCACGCTCAAAGCCTTCAACGGCGGTTTGGGCGGCGGTGCGACCGTGGCGTTGTCCTACGCATTGCTCGGCGCTTTCGCGGTGGCGATTGCCAAGTCAGGCCTGGCCCACGCCCTGGCGGACAAGGCGCTGTTGCTGGTCGACCGCCAGGAAGCCAGCGGCGGCAGCCACGTCAAATGGCTGTTGATCGGCCTGCTGTGGGCAGTCGCGATTGCGTCGCAGAACATCCTGCCGATCCACATTGCGTTTATCCCGCTGCTGGTGCCGCCACTGTTGTACGTGCTGACCAAGCTGCAACTGGACCGCCGCCTTGTTGCCTGCGTAATGACCTTCGGCCTGATCACCCCCTACATGTTTCTGCCGGTGGGCTTCGGCAACATCTTCCTTAACCAGATCCTGCTGGCCAATGTGGCCAACAGTGGGGTGGACATCAGTCAGGTCAACGTGACCCACGCCATGAGCCTGCCCGCCCTGGGCATGGTGGTTGGCTTGTTGGTGGCGGTCTTTATCAGCTACCGCAAAAAGCGCGTGTATGACCTGGAAAAAATCGAGCGGGTCGAGCAGGTGGCCGTTCAGTACAACCCGCTGACCCTGATGGTGGCCGGCGTGGCGATTGCCTCGGCGTTCATCATTCAACTGTGGCTGGACTCGATGATCATCGGCGCTTTGGCTGGCTTCCTCATCTTCTCGGTGTCGGGGATTGTGCGCTGGCGCGACTCCGACGACCTGTTCACGGAAGGCATGAAGATGATGGCCATGATCGGCTTCATCATGATTGCGTCCTCAGGCTTTGCCGAGGTGCTCAAGGCCACCGGCGACGTGCGCTCGCTGGTGGAAACCTCGGCGGTGTTCATCGGCCACAGCCGTGGGGTTGGTGCGTTGTTGATGTTGCTGGTGGGCCTGTTGGTGACCATGGGCATCGGCTCGTCGTTTTCCACGGTGCCGATCCTTGCCGCGATTTTTGTGCCGCTGTGTGTGCAGTTGGGCTTCAGCCCGATGGCCATCGTGTGCATCGTCGGTACGGCGGGGGCGCTGGGCGACGCCGGTTCACCGGCGTCGGACTCGACACTCGGCCCGACCTCCGGCCTGAATATCGATGGCCAGCATCACCATATCTGGGACACCGTGGTGCCGACGTTCCTGCACTACAACATCCCGTTGCTGGCATTTGGCTGGTTTGCGGCGATGACGCTCTGATCTACAGATTCATTGACGTTGGTCGATAACCTCTCAAGTCGCCTAATAAGAGAGAAAAGCCATGCGTCTGAATTTGAAGGCCAAAGTACTGTCCCTCGCGATCGTGCCGGTGCTGCTGTTTGCCGTGGTGATCAGCCTGACCACCGTATGGATCCTCCAGGGGCAGGCGCGCAACGAGGTGGATGAAACCCGCCAGCGCCTGCTCAACGACGCGAAGGCCACTCTGCAAAGTTATGTAGAAGTGGCCATGACCACCATCAAGCCGCTTTACGACGCTGCCGCACCTGGCGACACAGCGGCGCGCGCCGAGGTGGTCAAGCTGCTGTCCAACACCCGCTACGGCAAGGACGGTTACTTCTTCGGCTACGACTCCGAGACCATCCGCCTGTTCAAGGGCAACAGCCCCGACGGCGTGGGCAAGAGTTTCAAGGACAACCGTGACCCCAACGGCGTCTACGTCAACCGCGACTTGGTCAAGGTCGGTAAGGACGGCAGCCACTACCTGCAATACAGCTCCACCCAACCCGGCCAGACCGAACTGGTGCCCAAGCTCGGCTACACCGAATACCTGCCCAAGTGGGACATGGTCATCGGTACCTCGGTGAACCTGGACGGCATCGAAGCCCAGGTGGCAGTGGTCGAGGCCAAGGTAGAAAAGCGCATGGAAGGCGTGTTGCTGAGCATCCTTGGCGTGGCCGCGGTGGTGCTGTTGGTGATTGCCGCCGTGGGCATGCTGCTGGCCAATACCATCCTGCGTCCGCTGCACCTGATGAAAGCCAACCTTGATGACATCGCGGCCGGTGAAGGCGACTTGACCCGCCGCCTGGCCATCACCAGTCAGGATGAGTTGGGCGAGCTGGCCGGCGCGTTTAACCGGTTTGTCGACAAGATCCACGGCCTGGTGCGCCAGATCACCGAAATGACCGCGCAACTGACCGGGCTGGTGAGCCAGGTGTCCGACCAGGCCCAGCGCTCGGAGCAGGCCATGGAACGCCAGCGCCACGAGACCGACCAGGTGGCCACCGCGATCAACCAGATGTCCTCGGCTGCGCAAGAAGTGGCGCGCAGTGCCCAGGGCGCCTCCGTGGCGGCGCAACAAACCGACGCCGAAGGCCAGGCCGCCAAGCGGGTGGTGGATGGCAGCATCGCGCAGATCCATGCACTGGTGAGCGATATCCGCAGCAGCGGCGTATCCCTCGACAGCCTGCAGCAGGATGTGGCGTCGATTGTCAGCGTATTGAGCGTAATCCGTTCGATTGCCGAGCAGACCAACCTGTTGGCCCTGAACGCGGCGATTGAAGCCGCGCGGGCAGGGGAGGCCGGCCGTGGTTTTGCGGTGGTCGCCGACGAAGTACGTGCCCTCGCCAGTCGCACCCAGACCAGCACCCAGGAAATCCAGGGCATGATCGACCGCCTGCAAAAAGGCACGGTCGCCGCCGTGGACGCGATGCGCCGCTCCAGCGATGCCGGTGACGGCACTTCGGCCCAGGCCAATCAGGCTGGCGCATCCCTGGACACCATGGCCCAGTTGATCGGCACCATTAATTCAATGAACGCACAAATCGCCAGCGCCGCCGAAGAACAGACCGCTGTGGCCGAAGAGATCAACCGCAGCGTGCACCAGATTGCCGTGGCGGTGGACAGCGTGGCAGACGAAACCCAATTGGGCGCCCAGACCTCTCGCAGCCTGGCGGATCTGGGGCATCGTTTGGGGCAATTGGTCGGGCAGTTCCGGATTTAAACGTCGCGCATCAGCAAGCCGAAGCGCAAGTCCATCTGGGCCGGGAGCGGCACATACACTGTGTGTCCGTCCCCCGGCGCGACCTCGATGGCTTCGCCCTTGGCGTTGCGCAAGTCGGCCAGGTCAAAGTGGAAATTGCCGGCGGGGGTCATCAGCTCCAGGTGATTACCCACGGCAAAGCGGTTTTTAACCTTGACCTCGGCCAGGTCGCCCCGGCGCTCGCCGGTCAACTCGCCCACAAACTGCTGGCGCTCGGATACTGAGCTGCCGTTCTGGTAGTTCTGGTATTCATCGTGCACATGGCGGCGCAGAAAACCCTCGGTGTAGCCGCGTTGGGCCAGGGACTCCAGATTAATCATCAAGCCGCGATCAAACGCGCGACCGGCCACTGCATCATCAATGGCCTGGCGATACACCTGGGTGGTGCGTGCGCAGTAGAAGTGGGACTTGGTGCGGCCTTCGATTTTCAGCGAATGCACACCCATGTGAGTCAGGCGTTCTACGTGCTGCACCGCGCGCAGGTCCTTGGCGTTCATGATGTAGGTGCCGTGTTCGTCTTCGAAGGCGGGCATCTGCTCATCGGGACGGTTGGCCTCCTGCAACAGGAACACCTGATCAGTCGGTGCGCCCATCCCGAGGGTCGGCTGATACTCCTGGACGATATCCCCCGTGGCGTTCTCCACCGCCGGTGTGGCCTGGTATTTCCAGCGACAGGCATTGGTGCAACTGCCTTGATTGGCGTCGCGCTTGTTCATGTAGCCCGAGAGCAGACAGCGCCCGGAATAGGCCATGCACAGGGCGCCGTGCACAAACACCTCCAGCTCCATGGCCGGCACCTGCTGGCGGATTTCTTCAATCTCTTCCAGTGACAGTTCCCGCGACAGGATCACTCGGCAAATCCCTTGCTGCTGCCAGAACTCCACGCTGGCCCAGTTCACCGTATTGGCCTGCACTGACAAGTGAATCGGCATCATCGGAAAGTGCCGACGCACCAGCATGATCAGGCCAGGGTCAGACATGATCAGTGCGTCCGGGCCCATGGCGATGACCGGGGCCAAGTCCTTGAGGAAGGTTTTGAGTTTGGCGTTGTGCGGCGCGATGTTGACCACCACGTAAAAGCGCTTGCCCTGTGCATGAGCCTCGTCAATGCCGAGGGCCAGGTTGGCGTGGTCGAATTCGTTGTTGCGCACGCGCAGGCTGTAGCGCGGCTGGCCGGCGTACACCGCATCGGCGCCGTAGGCGAAGGCGTAGCGCATGTTTTTCAGGGTGCCGGCGGGGGCGAGCAGTTCGGGGGCGATGATAGGAGGCATGGGCTTGGGTCGCAAAAAGGCGCGAGGGTAGTTGAAGCGGCGCAAGGCTTTATTGATCTGGGTCTACGCTTACCTCAACAAAGATGGCACTCCCAGGAGTTGCGGGGGACTAAGCACCGGGACGCAAACGCGCGCCCTGCTTTTTTGACATGGATCGAACATGAATCAAACCAACCTGCAATTCAAAACCCTGTTGCTGCTGCTGGTCCTGGTGACCATCGCCTTTATCTGGATATTGCTGCCGTTCTACGGTGCGGTGTTTTGGGCCGTGATCCTCGGCATCATCTTTGCCCCCATGCAGCGCCGCCTGCAGCAGCGGTTCGGCTGGAACCGCAACCTTACATCCCTGAGTACCTTGATGGTGTGCCTGGTGATCGCGATCCTACCGGTGATCATCACCAGCGCCTTGCTCGTGCAAGAGGGCGCGACGCTCTACAAAAACATCGAGAGTGGCAAGCTCGACGTGGCCGGTTATATCGAGCAGTTCAAGCACTTCCTGCCGCCTTACTTCCAGCACCTGCTGGACCGCTTTGGCATGGGTAACCTTGAGGGGCTGCGTGAGAATATCGTCAAGAGCGCGATGCAGGGCAGCCAGTTCTTCGCTTCCCAGGCGTTCAGCTTTGGGCAGGGAACGTTTGATTTCCTGGTGAGTTTTTTCATCATGCTGTATCTGCTGTTTTTCCTGCTGCGCGACGGTCCGGAACTGGTGCGCAAAGTGCGCACGGCAGTGCCGCTGGCCGAGCCGCAGAAGCGCCGGTTGCAACTGAAGTTCAATCGGGTGGTGCGTGCCACGGTCAAGGGCAACGTGTTGGTGGCCGTGACTCAAGGGGCACTGGGTGGTTTGATTTTCTGGTTCCTGGACATTCCCAGTGCGTTGCTCTGGGCGGTATTGATGGCGTTTCTGTCGTTGCTGCCAGCGGTGGGCGCGGGGATTGTGTGGGGGCCTGTGGCCGCCTACTTCCTGCTGAGCGGTTCGATTTGGCAGGGCATCGTGTTGAGCTTGTTTGGCGTGTTTGTGATTGGGCTGGTGGACAACGTGCTGCGCCCGATCCTGGTGGGCAAAGACACCAGGATGCCGGACTACCTGATCCTGATCTCGACGCTGGGCGGCTTATCGGTGTTTGGCCTCAACGGGTTTGTGATCGGGCCGCTGGTGGCGGCGCTGTTCATGTCCAGTTGGGCGCTGTTTGTCGAAAGTAAGCCTCGGGTCAAGCTGCCATTGCCATAAGTCTCAGGCGTGGAGCCGGAAATTCGAGGCGTTTTGCAGTTGTTTTTCGGCGGCGGACAGGGACGTGAGTGGGCCGCTGATGGTTTCGCCGTCGCGTACCAGGTACCAGCAGGCAAGCAAACCCAGCTCCCGAAGAGGGGCGGGGACGGCGCTGCCGATGACAGACATGATTTGAACAGTTGGCATAAGGGGCCTCCAATCGCTATGGGGGTCACCTTAAGGGGCCTAGCGGCTTAAGAAAAATCACCTGGCTCAATAGTCGACATCAACAAGAGACGTCAGTCGACTACCTGATCGAGCATGCTCACCACTTCCTGCTCATTGAGCAGACCTTTGCGCACGAGGTTTTCCGCCAGCAACGCCAGGAATTTTGCAGTGCGGTGGCCTTCCAGGTGCTTGAGTTCCGTGAGGGCGCTGTAGACCTTGCTGGACGTACAGAGGCCAGCGGTGCGGTGCGGGTTTTGTGTGGGCATGGTCTGTCGTCCTTGTTGTTATTGGGTGGACTGCATGGATAGTGGGAGTGTGTCGTGACACAAACATGACAGCGTGAGCCCCGGTCGGGCAAGTAGACTTTCGAACTGAATAGTGCGCGATTGTCGCTTGGCCATTGTCCTCAGAGCGACCTTGGCACGATAAATCCGGTCGTTGTGTACAAAAAAGGCCTCGCTTGTTGGGCGAGGCCTGTTTCGAACATGAAGATAAGGGCTTACCAGCCGTGACGGTAGTAGCCGTGGGGAGGGCCGTAATAACCACGCGGTGGGCCGTAATAGACGGGGGCCGGGCGGTAATACACCTCTTGCTGCACATACACAGGTGGAGGCGGTGCGTAGTAGACCGGTGGCGGCGCGGCATACACCGGCTGCGGTTGCACGTACACCGGCTGCTGCACATAGACCTCACGGGGTTGGCTGGCAACCACGGAGCCCACCACGGCGGCGCCGACCAGTGCACCCAAGACGGCCGGGCCACCCCATCCACCACCGTGGGCGGAGGCTTGGCCGGCCATAGCGAGTGCACCTACCAGCAAGGCGATCTTGGGGAGTTTACGAATCATGGTCATTCCTCGGTTGGCCCCTGCGCTTGTGGTCTGCAGTCAATAGACTCAAGTAATGTCGCGGGGATACTTTTAAGACAACGTATTTCTGAAAAACAGCACGGCCGCTAGGTAAAGGTTGTGTAAGGTCTGTACCGATTTGCTTACTCAAAGGAGTTATCCATGCAGATGCACCCCAACAAGGACACCCAGCTGTGCATGTCATTGTCGGCCCGCCCCGGGAATTTTGGCCTGCGTTTTCATAACCACCTGTACGAACAGTTGGGTCTGAATTTCTACTATAAGGCGTTCAGCAGCCAAGATTTACCGGGAGCGATAGGCGGTATCCGGGCGTTGGGCATTCGTGGTTGCGGGGTGTCGATGCCGTTCAAGGAGGCCGCTATTGCCTTGGTGGACGAACTCGACGATTCGGTTCAGGCCATCGCCTCCCTCAACACCATCGTCAATACCGGCGGGCATCTGAAGGCTTACAACACGGATTACATCGCCATCGAGCAATTGCTGAAAAAGCACGATGTGCCCAAAGACTCCACGTTCGCCCTGCGCGGCAGCGGCGGTATGGCCAAGGCCGTGGCCAGCGCCTTGCGTGACGGCGGTTATGCCAATGGCGTAATCGTGGCGCGCAATGAAGCAGCGGGCAAGGCGCTGGCGCAGAGCCTGGGGTATGAGTGGCTGGCTGAACTGGGCGACCTGCGCCCGCAGATGCTGGTCAACGTGACACCGATTGGCATGACCGGCGGCGCCGAGGCAGATGCGTTGGCGTTTGAAGCGGATGCGGTTGATAACGCCGAGACGGTGTTCGACGTGGTGGCGATTCCCGCCGAAACGCCTTTGATCGTGCGTGGACGGGCCCAAGGTAAGCGCGTCATTACTGGGCTGGAAGTGATTGCAATCCAGGCGCTGGAGCAGTTTGTGCTCTACACGGGCGTGCGGCCGACCCCGGAACAGTTCGAAAAAGCCGTGGCTTTTGCCCGGAGCTGAAGATCGCTGATAATCAACTGTGGGAGGGGGCTTGCTCCCGATAGCGCTGAGTCAGTACAAGCTGTTCCAACTGAAGCACCGCCATCGGGAGCAAGCCCCCTCCCACATATTGATCTCCAGGGGGGGTCAGTTCCTCAGCTTTAACTTTACGCATTCACGATCAACACATTGCCGGACTGGAATCCACTCAACTGTGGGAGGGGGTTTGCTCCCGATAGCGCTCAGTCAGTACAAGCTGTTCCAACTGAGCCACCGCCATCGGGAGCAAGCCCCCTCCCACATGTTGATCTTCAGGGGAGCAGTTACTTAGCTTTAACTTTACGCATTCACGATCAACACATTGCCGGACTGGAATCCAACCAACTGTGGGAGGGGGCTTGCTCCCGATAGCAGTGTGTCAGTCAAATCTGATCCAACTGAACCGCCCCCTCCCACAGTTTTTACCGAGTTATGCCTGTTCCAGCTGTGCGAGGCGCTCTTCCAGCGCTGCGATCCGCGCTTCCAGCTCTTCAATACGCTCCACAGACACTCCAGCCCCGCGCTCCACAGGATTCCCTCGCGCCGCGATGATTACCTCGATATCCGCCGGATTCCCAAGCGCATGGGTATACCGATCTTCCCGCTGCCCCGACTGACGCGGCACCAGCAGCGCCAACCCGCGTGCAATCAGGCGTTCCAGTTGGTGCACCACCTGCTCGGCATCTTCGAAATCATGCATGCGTCCGCTGCGGGTCAGTAGTTCATTGACGGTCTGCGGGCCACGTAAAAACAGCAGCCCGATCAGGATCACCTGCGCCGGTACTAGCTCCAGTGCCTTGTCCACACGGTGTTCCCAACGGTCTGCGCGGCTGCCCATCACCAGGCGGGTGAAGCCTTGGCCTTCCAGTACGCGCAGGCTTTGCCCGACCTGGCCCTGGCTGAGGTTTGTCACTGGTTCACGGCTGGTCTTCTGATTGCAGGCCAGCACCAGGGCGTTGAGGGTCAGGGGGTAGGTTTCCGGGTTGGTTGCCTGTTTTTCGATCAGGCAGCCCAGAATGCGGATTTCCGTGCTGTTCAGGCGCGGCTCAGGGGTGTCGGTGTCGTGCTCGGCGGTCATCGCGCGTTCCCTATGCAGTGAAGGCCACTAGCGTAATCCTGAAAAAATAAAAGACAAGCGCCGGGCATGGCTATAATCGCTGCTGGTTCCAACCCTGCCATTACCGATGAGACTGTCATGACTATTTCCCTGTACGCCGCCTCCATCCCAGTCTTCAAGCAAATGCTTAACGCCCTCAGCGATGTGCTGAACAAGGCCGAAGCCCACGCTACTGCCAAGAACATCGAACCCAACGCTCTGTTGCAAGCGCGTCTGTTCCCGGACATGTTCGCACTGGTGCGCCAGGTGCAGATCGCCGTCGACTTCGCCAAAGGCGTTTCTGCGCGCCTGGCCGAGATCGAAGTGCCTAAATACGAAGACAGCGAAGTGACCTTCGCCGACCTGCAAGCGCTGATCGCCAAGGTCCTGGCGTTTGTCGACACCATCAATCCTGAGCAAGTCGACGGCAAAGAAGGTATCGAGATCATCACCCGCCCAGGCACCCCGAAAGAGAAGCGCTTCAGCGGCCAGTCCTACCTGCTGACCTACGGCCTGCCGCAGTTCTTCTTCCACGTCACCACCGCTTACGCCTTGCTGCGCCATAACGGCGTTGAAGTGGGCAAGCGTGACTACATGGGCGCGTTCTAAGCTTCCATAAAAAAACCGGGGCAGTTCCCTCTGGAATCGCCCCGGTTTTTTTGTGCGCGAACGTTAAGCTGGTTGCTCTTCCTTGCCCAGGCACGCAGCGGCGGTGAACAGCACATCGGTGGAGGAGTTGAGCGCAGTTTCCGCCGAATCCTGCAGCACACCGATGATGAAGCCGACGGCCACCACCTGCATGGCGATTTCACTCGGAATACCGAACAGGCTGCACGCCAGCGGGATCAGCAACAGCGAACCCCCGGCCACGCCTGATGCGCCGCACGCACACACGGCTGCGACCACGCTAAGCAGCACGGCGGTCGGCAGGTCGACGTTGATGCCCAGGGTATGCACGGCGGCCAGGGTCAGCACGGTGATGGTGATCGCGGCGCCGGCCATGTTGATGGTGGCACCCAGCGGGATCGACACTGAATAGGTGTCTTCATGCAAGCCCAGGCGTTTGCTCAACGCCAGGTTTACCGGAATGTTCGCTGCGGAGCTGCGGGTGAAGAACGCGGTGATGCCGCTCTCGCGCAGGCACATCAACACCAGCGGATAGGGGTTGCGGCGCAGCTTCCAGAACACGATAGCCGGGTTGACCACCAAGGCCACGAACAGCATGCAGCCGATCAACACCAGCAGCAGGTGCGCGTAGCCGAGCAGGGCGCCGAAACCGGAAGTGGCAAGGGTCGAGGCGACCAGGCCGAAAATACCCAGGGGGGCGAAGCGGATAACTACGCGCACGATCAGGGTCACGCCGTTGGAGAGGTCGTCGAGCACGGTGCGGGTGGTTTCGCCCGCATGGCGAATGGCGATGCCCATGCCGATCGCCCAGGCCAGGATGCCGATGAAGTTGGCGTTCATCAGCGCGCTGATCGGGTTGTCCACGACGCTGAGCAGCAGGCTTTGCAGCACCTCGTCGATACCGCCGGGAGCGCTGACGGCGGCGTCATGGGTGACGAGCACCAACGGCGAGGGAAACCACATGCTTGCAATCACCGCCACCACGGCGGCGGCGAATGTGCCCAGCAAATACAGGAACAGAATCGGTTTGATATGGGTTTCCTGGCCGTGTTTATGGTTGGCTATCGAGGCCATCACCAGCACAAACACCAATATCGGCGCGACTGCCTTGAGCGCGGCGACAAACACTTTGCCGATAAATCCGGTGGCTCTGGCGGCTTCAGGCAACAGCAATGCCAGCAGAATGCCGGCGATCAAACCGATGACGATTTGCGTGACCAGGCTGACGCGTGTCAGCCGTTGGAGGAGGGAAGGGGCAGGAGTCATAAACAGTTGTCTCTAGTTTTTTTAGTAGGGCGCAGCATTGCAGGCGAAAGCGCTGTAGGAAGCAGGCGGCGAGTCTAGCATGCTGTAGGACATGTCCCGTTTAGTGCGGCATTCCGTCACCCACGGCGGCGAGCCTTGTTCAACTCCGGACATACTCTGTTAAGATTCGCCCCCTCTCAACTTTCCTATCCGTCAGCGGGCCCTCCGGGCTGTCGTTGATGTCGTTGTTTCTGGAGTTTTCATGCTGTTTCCCATCCTGCTGCTGTCGGCCGCCGGCTTTACCGTGCTGACCACAGAATTCATCATCGTCGGTCTGCTGCCGTCGATTGCCCGGGACCTGAATGTCAGCGTGTCCCAGGCGGGGCTGCTGGTGACGCTGTTCGCGTTTACCGTAGCGGCGTTCGGGCCTTTCCTAACGGCGTACTGCGCTCGTTTCCCGCGCAAGCGCCTGTTTATCACCATCCTGATCATGTTCGCGGCAGCCAACACCGTGGCCGCGCTGGCGCCGAATATCTGGGTAATGGCCTTGGCGCGTCTGATTCCGGCCCTGGGCTTGCCGGTGTTCTGGGCCTTGGCCAGCGAAACGGCGGTGGACATCGTCGGCCCGGAATACGCCGGGCGTGCCATTGAAAAGATCGGCTTCGGCATTGTCTGCGCCACGGTATTTGGCATCCCGGTGGGCACGCTGATTTCCGATATGTTCGGCTGGCGTACCGCGTTCGCCATCCTGGCTGTGGTGGCGTTGGCCAAGGCTTTGCTGCTGTTTATCTACTTGCCAGTGACGAAACCGAAAAACGACGAAGTGACACTGCGCTCGCAGTTCAAGATCCTGCGCAACCCCTTGATGCAGGGTCATATCCTGCTGTCGATCCTGGTGTTCAGCGGCATGTTCACGGCTTATACCTACCTGGCGGACATCCTTGAACGCCTGGCCGGTTTCGACGGGACACTGGTGGGCTGGTGTCTGATGGGCTTTGGTGCTGTCGGGCTGATTGGCAACTCTTTGGGCGGCCGCGCTGTGGATCGCCACCCGTTGATCGCGTCCATGGTGTTCTGCGGTTTCATGATCGCCGGCATGGTTGCATTGGTGCCGGCGATTCACTCCACCGTCGGCCTGGCGGCAGCGATGGCGGTGTGGGGCGTGACCCAAGCGGCGATGTTCCTGGTCAGCCACGTGCGACTGATGAAGGCCGCGCCCCATGCGCCGGCGTTCGCCGCGTCGCTCAACATTGCCGGGGCCAACCTGGGGATTGGCTTGGGGGCGTTGGTCGGCGGGCACGTCATCGACACCTTTGGCCTGGGCAGTCTGGGCTTTGCGGCGTCCGGGTTTATCCTGGTGTCGATCCTGCTGGCGCTGTGGCTGATGACCGCCAAACAGCCGGTCGCGTCCGGGGCCTGAGCCTTCAGGGCAGGGCGGTGAACAGCTCGCGCCTTGCCCCTTCGGTAATCGCCACGATGCCGGGGTGCTTGACCTTGCGTTCCACCGAGATCGCGTAGAACGACTCGGTGACCGCATCGGTCTGACCGATCAGCGCCACGCCGTACTGGCGCACCACCTCCTCGGCAATCACGCTGGGAGCGATAAAAATCCCGCTGCCGGATTGGCCAAACGCCTGCATCAGGGCGCTGTCATCGAACTCGCCGATGATCTTCGGCTGGATCTGCTGCTCGGCGAACCAGCGTTGCAAGCGGCTGCGCACTACCGTCTCCGCGCCTGGAATCAATAGCGGCGCGCCGTGCAAGCACTGTGGGAAATCGCCGCCATGTTGGTCGGCCAATGCCTGAGTGGCAAAAAAGCTGATGCCACATTCCCCCAATTTCTGGCTGTAGCCCTTGATGTCGAGGTGCGACGGCATCGGGCTGTCGGAGATCACCAGGTCCAGGCGCTGGATCGCCAGGTCGGCCAACAGGCGTTCGAGTTTGTCTTCGCGGCAGGTGATGCGCAGCGGCTCGCTCAGCTCCATGGTCGGCGCGATCAGACGGTAGACGATGGACTTGGGCACCACATCCGCCACACCGACCCGGAACACAATCTGCTGTTGATCGGGTTGCGCGCGCAGCATTGCTTCCAATTCATTGCCGGTCTGGAACATGTGCTCGGCATAGGGCAGAGCCTGGCGTCCGGCTTCGGTCAGCTCCAACTGGCGGCCGACTCGTTGAAACAGCGCGATACCGAAGGTTTGCTCCAGCAGGCTGATCTGCCCGCTGATGGTCTGGGGCGTGAGGTTCAGTTGCTCACAGGCGCGCACAATGCTGCCGGTTTTGGCCACGACCCAGAAGTAGTGCAATTGTCGGTAATTGAGCATGGCAGCCATCACTTCGTAAAAACCGAAGTATATGCTAGAAAAATACGAATTTTACTGAAGTGTTCGCGTGCATAGAATGCCTCGCTATCGCGGGGCCACTATTTGGACCCAATGGTTCTAACGAGGAATACATGATGAAGCTCAATTCCCTGGGCGCGGCATCGTTGCTTGCGCTTACCTTGGTAATGATCAGTGGTTGCGATCAGGTCGAGAAAAGTGCTCAGCAGGTCTTGGGCAAGGCCACCGAGTCGGCCAAGCAAGCCATCGATGACACCCACAAGGCTGCCGAGCAGGCATTGAGTGAAGCGACACAAGGCCTTATCAGTCCGCAAAAAAAGGACGATCAGGAAGAAAACGAGTCTGACTCGAACAGTAAAGAAGCTTAATTTCCCGGCACAACCTCAGGACTGACCTATGGATTACCTTTTACAACTGGCCGCCAGCCCCACCGCCTGGGTTGCACTGGCCACCCTGATCGTCATGGAAATCGTGCTGGGCATCGATAACCTGATCTTTATTTCGATCCTCACCAACAAATTACCCGAGCAGCACCGGGCCAAGGCACGGCGCATCGGTATCAGCATGGCGCTGATATTGCGCCTGGGCCTGTTGAGCACTATCGCGTTTATCGTGCAGTTGACGGCACCGGTGTTTGAAGTACTCGGCCAGGCGTTTTCGTGGAAGGACATGATCCTGATCGCCGGTGGTCTGTTCCTGGTGTGGAAGGCCACCACCGAAATCCATCACAGCATGGACCCGGAGCCTGAAGAGAAAGCGTCGGTTGGCAACACCGTGGCCATTGGCTTCGCCGCGGCGATCGGGCAGATCCTGCTGCTCGACCTGGTGTTCTCCATCGACAGCATCATTACCGCCGTGGGCATGACCGAGCACTTGCCGATCATGATCATTGCCGTGGTGACCTCGGTGATCGTGATGCTGGTGGCGGCTGAGCCGTTGGCCAAATTCATCAACGACAACCCGACCGTGGTGATGCTGGCCCTGGGCTTCCTGATCATGATCGGCATGACGCTGATCGCCGAAGGCTTCGGCGCCCATGTGCCTAAAGGCTACGTGTACGCAGCCATGGCCTTCTCGGCGGCCATCGAATGCTTGAACATCGCACGACGCAACCGTCACAAGCGTTTGCTCGCTGCCCGCCAGTAATCGCTGAAACCTGAAAGCCGGCTGTGCTCGCAAGCGCCCAGCCGGCTTTTTGCTGTCTGGTAGACTCCCCCCACTTGTTACTTTGAGGTCCACCATGAACCAGCCGATTCGCCTTACCCAGTACAGTCACGGCGCGGGTTGCGGTTGCAAGATCTCGCCCCAGGTATTGGAAGTTATCCTTGCCGGCAGCGGCGCACAGAACCTCGACCCCAACCTGTGGGTCGGCAATGCCTCGCGGGACGATGCGGCGGTGTATGCCATCGACGACGAGCGCGGTGTGGTCTCCACCACGGACTTTTTCATGCCGATTGTCGATGATCCCTTCGACTTCGGCCGCATAGCCGCTACCAATGCTATTAGCGACATCTACGCCATGGGCGGCGACCCGTTGATGGCCATCGCCATTCTCGGCTGGCCGGTTAACGTGCTGGCGCCGGAGATTGCCCGGGAAGTGATTCGCGGTGGCCGTTCGGTGTGCGACGCCGCCGGTATCCCTCTGGCAGGCGGCCACTCCATCGACGCGCCGGAGCCGATCTTCGGCCTGGCCGTGACCGGCATCGTGCAAAAGCGCCATATGAAGCGCAACGACACCGCCACTGCTGGCTGCCAGCTGTACCTGACCAAGCCGTTAGGCATCGGCATCCTCACCACTGCCGAAAAGAAGGGCAAGCTGCGCGAGGCTGACATCGGCCTGGCCCGCGATTGGATGTGCACCCTCAACAAGCCCGGTAGCCGTTTCGGCAAGCTGGCCGGCGTTACAGCCATGACCGACGTCACCGGTTTCGGCCTGTTGGGCCATCTGGTGGAAATGGCTGACGGCAGTGGCCTGACTGCACGCATCGAATATGAAAAAGTCCCACGCCTGCCCGGCGTCGAGTACTACCTGGACCAGGGTTGCGTACCCGGCGGCACCTTGCGCAACTTTGACAGCTACGCCAGTAAAATCGGGCGCGTGCAGGAGTTGCACAAGCGCGTGCTATGCGACCCGCAGACCAGTGGCGGGCTGCTGATCGCCGTTACCCCCGAAGGTGATGCCGAGTTCCATGCCGTGGCGAAGGAACTGGGCCTGAGCCTGGAGCCGATCGGCGCACTGGTAGAGCGACAGACCAACGCGGTAGAGGTGTTTTGATGGCAACTGACATCACCGATTACCGCGACATTTTCCTCAACGACCGGCCGATGATGGATACCCGCGCGCCGGTGGAGTTCATCAAGGGCGCGTTCCCCGGCGTGGTCAACCTGCCGCTGATGAACGATGACGAGCGCCAGCGCGTCGGCACTTGCTATAAGCAGCAAGGCCAGCAGGCGGCAATCGTCCTTGGGCACCAGTTGGTCAGCGGCAAGGTGCTTGAAGAGCGCCTGGCACGTTGGACCGAGTTTGCCCAGGCCAACCCGGACGGTTACCTGTATTGCTTTCGTGGCGGCCTGCGTTCGCAATTGGTGAAACAGGTGCTCAAGGACGAGTCGGGTATCGACTATCCGCGGATCGGCGGTGGCTACAAGGCCATGCGCACGTTTCTGTTGGAGACCGTGGACCAGGCGGTCGAACAGTGTGATTTCGTGCTGTTGGGCGGCCTGACCGGCAGCGGAAAGACCGAGGTCATCAATCAGTTGAACAATGGCCTGGACCTGGAAGGCCACGCCAATCACCGTGGTTCCAGCTTCGGCAAGCGCGCCACCGGCCAGCCGTCCAACATCGACTTCGAAAACCGCCTGGCAGTGGACGTTCTGAAAAAACGCGCACGTGGCATCGAACAGTTTGTGCTTGAGGACGAAAGCCGCATGATCGGCAGCTGCGCCTTGCCGCTGAACCTGCACCGGGGCATGCAGGTGTATCCAATGGTGTGGCTGGAAGAAAGCCTGGAAAACCGTGTAGAGCGGGTATTACGCGAGTACGTGACCGATCTGTGTGCGCAGTTCGCCGTAGCGTTTGGCGAAGCGGGTTTCGAGCGGTTTGCCGAGCGGCTGACCCAGAGCCTGGCCAATATCCACAAGCGTCTGGGGGGCGAGCGCTATCAGCGTTTGCACGCGCTGATGCAAGCGGCCCTGGCTGAACAGGCCCGCAGCGGTAGTGTGGACTTGCATCGGGGTTGGATCGTGGGGTTGCGTGAGTACTACGATCCTATGTACGCGTTTCAACGTGAGAAGAAAGGTGCACGGATCGAGTTTGCCGGGGAGCAGGCAGCGGTGGTGGAATACTTGCGCGAGCGTGGGGCTCGCTCGCGCAATCGCCATCAGCCTAACCACATAACTAAAGAATGACCGCCCCGATCAACCCACACACCACCCCCACCAGCATGGTCAATCCGGCCACCGTCACCAGCACCCGCGCATCGAAATCCTTACGCAGCATCAACAGCGACGGGAGGCTTACGCTCGGCAGGGTCATCAGCAAGGCCACGGCCGGGCCGGTGCCCATGCCCAGGGCCATCATGGTTTGTACGATGGGGATTTCAGCCGCTGTAGGAATCACAAACAACGTGCCGACAATCGCCAGCGGCACCAGCCATACCAGGCTGTTGGCCATGGCGCCGTCCACATGGGGGAACAGCCATACCCGCGCAGCACCCAGGATCAGCACCGCCAGGATGTAGATGGGGATTGTGTTCCAGAACAGCTGCCACAGGGTGCGCAACCAGCGGCTCAGGAAAGGTTGCGCCTCGATGGTGCTGACGTCGGCGACAGCGTCCAACGCCGCTTCAGGCATCTGGTCCGGGCGAGCAATGCGCTGCGCCACCAACGACACGCCCACCACCAGCACAATTCCCGCCACCAACCGCAACGCGGTAAATCCCCAGCCGAGCACAAAGCCCATGAACACCAGGGTGGCAGGATTGAGCACCGGGTTAGCAATCCAGAAAGCGAGCGCCGCGCCCACCGACACCTGCTGGCGCCGCATGCCCGCCGCCACCGGCGCCGCGCAGCAACTGCACATCATCCCCGGCAAGGCGAATAACCCGCCGCGCACGGTCGAACCGAGGCCTGCACGGCCGAACAGGCGCAGCAGCCAGTCACGGGGGATCAGCACTTGCAGCAGCGAACCAAGGATCACCGCCAGCACCGCGGCTTTCCAGATCGCCAGGAAATACACCTGGGCATAGGCCAGCGCTGCCGCCAGGGGCGAGCTTTGTTGATCGTTGAGAATCGAGGCGCCGATGCTGTGATTGTCGGCCGCTACAAATGCCTTGAAGTAGTAGGGCGACCACTTCACGTAATAGAGGCCTATGCAGGCCACCAAGAGGAACAGCGCTGGTTTCCACCAGAACGACCAGCCCCGTACGGGCTGGGTGGAGGAGAGTTTAGACATGCTGATGATCCGCCGGTGAGTCAATAGCGACGCATCATACGCTGTCAGCTATCGGCACTCACCTGTGTCGGTTCCGGGCAGGTTTCATCGCCGTCGTTCAAGCCCTGCTTGTAGTTGCGGCTCAGCAGCGAGGCCTTGCCGTTGTGCCAGGTCAGCGTCAGTACATACAGCGTGTCGTAGTCGCTGCCCGACCAATCGTCGGTAATTGTGTGTTTTTCGCCGGACGCTTCACTCGCCACCTTATTGATCAACTCCGGCAGGTAACCGTGGGACCAGGCGGTGTAGATGGTGGCGTTGTGGTATTTGTCTTCGACCAGCTCATCGGCGAGGTCGCTGGTGTCATTCGCCGAGAATTTGATATTCACCGGCAGGCCCAACTTGATGGCGCTGGGGCTGATGGTCATGAGTGGGCGGATGTAGCTGTAGGAATTGTCCAGCTCACCTTCCTCGACATTGCGCGTCGGGTTGGCAGCAAACACAAAGTTGGCCTTGCCGAATTTTTCCGGCAGCAGGGTGGCCAGGTTCATCGCGCGGTTCAGGCCCTGGCAATTGAGCTGGCCGAGTCCGCCGGCGGGTTTTTCGCCGTGGCGCAGGAACACCAGGGTTTGCACACCGTCCACCGGTTGGGCGCGGCTTTCACGGGCATCGAGGGCTGCAACCATGGCGCCGCTGACCAGCAGCAGCGGCAACATGACATACGAATAGTGTTTGAGTCGTTGCACAAGGCGCAGAGGCTTGATCTTCATTATAGGTTCGAGTCTTCGTGCGTCACGTTAAGGCGGACAAGCCTGGCCCCAATGACGCCGGTGGCGTCCTGCGGTATTCCGTGTCGTTATAGCGAGGCGCCTCCATTCACCGTTTAAGCGCACTTATGAGTGCCGGCAGGCGTATTGGTTCGCCTGCGCGGGATAATAGACCGCTAATGTTGCGCATTGATGACCCATGCAGGACACCGGGGAGATGTCTATCATGGGGACTTTCTGCCTAGCCAGGGATTTCCTGATGAACCCACTTGCCGCATTCCCAATCAATAGCAAATGGCCTGCCCAGCACCCCGAGCGCTTGCAACTGTACTCGTTGCCCACGCCCAACGGGGTAAAAGTCTCGATCATGCTCGAAGAACTGGGCCTGCCTTACGAGGCGCACAAGGTCAGTTTCGAGACCCAGGACCAGTTGTCCCCCGAGTTCCTGTCCCTGAACCCCAATAACAAAATCCCCGCGATCATCGACCCCGACGGCCCGGCTGGCCAGCCGTTGGCGCTGTTTGAATCCGGCGCGATATTGATTTACCTGGCAGAAAAAACCAGCCAGTTGCTCTCCGAAGATCCTGCGACACGCTATGAAACGATTCAATGGCTGATGTTCCAGATGGGCGGCATCGGCCCGATGTTCGGCCAGTTGGGTTTTTTCAACAAATTCGCCGGCAAGGCCTACGAAGACAAGCGACCCCGCGACCGCTACGCCGCCGAATCCCGCCGCCTGCTCGAAGTCCTGGAAAAACGCCTGCTCGGTCGCACCTGGATCATGGGCGATGACTACAGCATCGCCGACATTGCTACCTTCCCATGGATTCGCAATCTGATCGGCTTTTATGAATCGGGCGATATCGTAGGCATCGCCGACTTCCCTAACGTACTGCGCGCGCTGGACGGTTTTGTTGCCCGCCCGGCAGTGATCCGTGGCCTAAATATTCCGAGCTGAAGCATGCCGACTTTCGATTTCAAACAACTGGATGTGTTCAGCCGCGTGTCGCTCAAGGGCAACCCGCTGGCGGTGGTTTTGGGGGCCGACAGCCTCAGCGATCAACAGATGGCGGACTTCGCTAAATGGACCAACCTCAGTGAAACCACGTTTTTACTCACGCCGCGCGATCCTCGTGCTGACTACCGAGTGAGAATTTTCACCACTGTGCATGAGCTGCCGTTTGCCGGGCATCCGACGCTGGGCAGTTGCCACGCGTGGTTGACGGCGGGCGGGGTGCCCAAAGGTAAAGAGATTATCCAGGAGTGTGAAATCGGCCTGGTGCGAATCCGTCGTCAAGGTGATGAACTGGCGTTTATCGCGCCGCCGTTGCTGCGTTCAGGGCCGTTGGAGGAAGACCTGCTGGAGCGTATTCGCCTGGGGTTGGGCCTGGAGCCGGGCTGCATCCTACGCAGCCAGTGGGTCGACAATGGGGCGGGGTGGCTTGCCGTGATGTTGGCGGACCGTGATCAAGTCCTGGCTTTGCAGCCGGATTATTCACAGCTGAAAGGGCTGGCCGTAGGCGTGATTGCCCCCTGTAACCCCGAACAAGACGACGTGGATACCCAATTTGAAGTGCGTGGCTTTGTCGCAGGCGACGGCGCGCCGGAGGATCCGGCCACGGGCAGCCTGAATGCAGGCGTTGCCCAATGGTTGCTGGGTGAAGGCCTGGCGCCGGAGCGCTACGTGGTCAGTCAAGGCACAGCCATGGGGCGCGCGGGGCGTATAAGCGTCGAACGCCAGGGCGATGAAATCTGGATCGGCGGCGCTGTTGCGGTGTGTATCGAAGGGCGTCTACAGCTCTAGATCAATACATTATTACGAGCGTCGCAATACACTGTTGGCCCCTTGGTATTTGTGCTGCCGGGGCCTGGGGGCATAAGCTTTCGCCCCAAAGTTTTAGCCTTTATGTCAGGAAAACCATGACCAGCCAGTTCCCCCAAGCCCGCCCACGCCGCCTGCGCCGCTCTCCGGAGCTGCGTGGTTTGTTCCAGGAAACCGAGTTCACCCTCAACGACCTGGTGCTGCCGATTTTCGTTGAAGAAGAAATCGACGACTTCGTACCGATCACCAGCATGCCGGGTGTGCAGCGCATCCCTGAGAAAAAGCTCGCTGCCGAGATCGAGCGCTATGCCCGTGCCGGTATCAAGTCGGTGATGACCTTTGGCGTGTCTCACCACCTGGACGCCAACGGCAGTGATACCTGGAAAGAACGTGGTCTGGTCTCGCGCATGTCCTCGATCATCAAGGACGCCGTGCCGGAAATGATCGTAATGTCCGACACCTGCTTCTGCGAATACACCGACCACGGCCACTGCGGCGTGATGCACGGCGCCCATGTCGATAATGACGCGACCCTGGTCAATCTCGGCAAACAAGCCGTAGCCGCCGCCCGCGCCGGCGCCGACGTGATCGCCCCGTCGGCCGCCATGGACGGCCAGGTCCAGGCCATCCGCCGCGCGCTGGATGACGCCGGTTTCATCCATATTCCGATCATGGCCTACTCCACCAAATTCGCCTCGGCCCTCTACGGCCCATTCCGCGAAGCCGGCGGCAGCGCCCTCAAAGGCGACCGAAAGAGTTACCAGATGAACCCCATGAACCGCCGCGAAGCCGTGCGCGAATCGCTGCTCGACGAACAGGAAGGCGCTGACGCTCTGATGGTCAAACCGGCCGGTGCCTACCTCGACATCATCCGCGACATCCGCGAAGCCTCACGTCTGCCGGTGGCGGCTTACCAGGTGAGCGGTGAGTACGCGATGATCAAGTTTGGTGCCCAGGCGGGTGCGATCGATGAGGATCGGGTGGTGCGTGAGACGTTGGGTTCGATCAAGCGCGCGGGTGCGGATTTGATCTTTACTTACTTTGCGATGGACTTGGCGTTGGCTGGGATCTGAGGGCGGCGTTTAACACTGTGCGAAGCAACCTCTTGATGTGGCGAGCGAACTTGCTCGCGTTGGGCTGCGTAGCAGCCCCCCATACCGACACTACCGATCTACCTGAAGAACTGCAGTGTCATAACCCGGGCCGCTTCGCGGCCCGTATTAGCAGATCTTTCTAATTAATCAGGTTGTTTAAGGCTTTCACTACTTCATAAATTGATATTTAGGTCGAATTATTTTTCGAGTAAGTAATTATCAAACTTTCGGATCACATGCTCCAGCCATAGTGGCCCGGTTGCCCATTGATAGGGGTAGTAATAGAAGCAATATTGTTCGTGCAATAGATTTTCCTGGAATTCTGATTCATTCGTATAAGAAGCGATAAGGTCTAAGATTTCATTTCGCACCGTAAATATTAAATCTTTAGACGATTCGAGCAGAAACGTGTCGATTACCTCGTCTGCCGAAGCATGATCTTCCGGCCAGTCTTGATTGAAATAGCCACCGAAAAATTGCTGAAGCTCAGTTAATTGGTTGTTCATTTTTCTATTGGATATCCAGTTAGGAGGAGGTAACCATCCGGCATTTTAGATTTGCGCTTCAGAACTAATATGAATTTATAGACGGATACTGACTCTGTTGTGCCTTTTATTAAACTGAGTCCTACCGTCTGGGTCGAGTGTTCTCTAATAATGTGTTTTTCTTTATTTCCTTTCAAAAATTTTGATATTTCCTCGTGGCGAGCAATCAAGGTTTTAGAAACAAGGCTTTCTGCTTCTTCTAAAGTTCTGAATGTCGATGCTGCTGGTATATTTGGCTCTAAATCTATTGCGCTCGCTGGCGTATCACCAAGTCGATTGGTCTTCGAAGTTTGCCTTTTGCAAGTCTTTTTTCCATATGTCGATGGCTAAACGGTAGATTTCTGAGAAAAAAACTCGGGGGTTATCTATCTGGTTTTCATCCCAAGCCATTGTTGAATGGTCCTCTGGGTTATCCTCAAAGTATGAGTGGAAATTGTAGTTTTTGGTATTTAAAGCGAGCGATAAAGTTTCCACTAATTTGTATCTGTGGCGATAAGAGAGTTTGTTGTACGGATCTAGGCAGTATTTCAGTATGAGGTTTTCCCTGTCTTCAATATTGTTGGGGTCGTAGGGGGCGAGCTCTTTTCCCTTAGTTTCTTCTTGGTCGTAAATATCAAAAATCCCCACGAAATAGTACAAGCTGGCGTCGAAAGGTATTTGGTCTGAAGAAGGGTGAAATAGCATTTGTTCCTCCTTGATAGGATATAGTGTAAAAGGCGTACCGATTTTACTTGTTGAGTCGGATGATTATGGCGTTGGCAAAGCGTGGATTTGACGTCACACGGGGCGAACTCGGCGGATGGGCCTTTGTAGTGAGCAGGCTTGCCCTGCGCTGGGCTGCGAGCAGCCCCTAACTTGGCGACGCCGTTCCACCTGAGCGCCGCATCGTCCTTAGGGGGCGCTTCGCAGCCCGGCGCAGGGCAAGCCTGCTCACCACAGCGACTGCGATTTGTCAGTGGGAGTGGCGGTGTTGTTACCAAGTTGATGGGTCTTCGAGGCTGGCTTTTTGGAGGTCGTCTTTCCAGATTTCATTAGCTAGACGATAGATGTCTGCGAAGAAGCCTCGGGGGTTTTCTATTTCCGTTTCATCCCAAGCCATAGTTATATGTTCTTCATGATCGCTTTCGAATTCTTTAGCGAAGTCAAAGTCGGGTTTTTCGAGTGCCTCTTTTAATGCAGATATCAATATGAAGCGATGTCTATATGATAGATATATAAGTTCTTTGAGAATATAGGAGCTTATGATTGTTTCTCTGTCTGTTTTATTATTGGGATCGTATTTCCGTAATTCTTTTCCAATAGTGTCCTCGAGGTCGTATATCGATAGCGCTCCTAATATATGAGAGATATTTGGGACGTAAGGGGTGTTCATAAATGGGCATTTAAGCATTGCTTACTCACTTAGGAAATGCGGTAAATGGTCGAGTTGGATTTTTTCTATCAAATCTGATCTCCGCTTTGTCCATGCTCTCAATGTACCTAGGATTATTTTTGTCCCTGCTGTTGGGTTTGTAGCCTCGTCCAGCGTCGGGTAACTCAACCACCACCACTGGGTTGCCCTTCATGTCAATTCCTGTAGGCGATGGCGAGTTGCCCTGCATCCTGCCTAGCGCTTTATTTATAGCGTGAAGCTGCATTTTCCAAGATTTAAATTGGGAACTGGAGTTAATTTGTGCTCTCTTCCCAGTGGTTGGATTTGTGCCGTCGATGGATCGTTGCTTCAAAGCATGGTCTGGTATCTCTGGACCATGCTTTTCAGCAGCGTGCATGTTGTACTCTTGCTCCCAATTCAGCACTTTTCGTTTCGCATTTGCTTGTGTCAGTTCGTCTATTTTTGCCTGTCGTTCAGTCCGAGCGAGTTGGGGCAGGGCGGGGGTACCCTCATTGGCGCTCGGCTTCGGATGGGCAGAAGTCGCATTAGGTTCACATCTGTCGTTAGGACAAGTACTCAATCCCAGCGGATCCACCCACCCCGTAGGATTAGGCACGTACTGGTACGCGTTGATCCCCCCCGCCAACTTCACCGGATCCGGCGTCAGGTAACGACCAACATCCGGATTGTAGTAGCGATGCCGGTTGTAATGCAGCCCGCTTTCCTGATCAAAGTATTGACCCTGAAAGCGCAGCGGATTGTCGATTTTGCCTCTGTCGAGACGGCTGATCTGGCCGTAGGCGCGGTAGTGCGCGGACCAGACGATTTCGCCGTTCGGATCGGTCAGTTCCTGCGGTGTGCCGAGGTGGTCGAGTTGGTAGTGGTAGGGCTTGGTTTCCTCAGGACCCAAGCCTTCCAGCAGTGCCAACGGGCGGAAGCTGTCGGGTTCGTAGACATAGCTGCGGTGGCTATCCGCACGATGCTCGGCAATCAGCTTGTCGCCTTGCCAGAAAAACTCCGTGGTTAAACCGTCGACGGTTTTGCTGATACGCCGCCCGAACGGGTCATAGCGGTAGCTGGCGGTTTGGCCGTTAGGCTGGGTAATGCCAATCAACCGGTGTTGGCAGTCGTAGCGGTATTCGGTGACCAGCGCGTGCCCACGGCCGCGCCGTTCGCGGATGAGGTTGCCGAAGGCGTCGTAGTCGTAATGCCGGTCGCCTTGGATCATCAGGCGGTTGCCGGCAACGATGTCGGGGCCGGGGCGGTCGTGCATGAGCAGGTTGCCGGCCGGGTTGTGGCCGAAGCGTTCCTGTAGGTCTTGGGAGTGATCGGCGCGGGTGAGGCGGCCTAGTGGGTCGTAGTGGTAGTGGTGTTCGCCTTTGCGGGTGTCGAGCAGGCGGGTGAGGTTGCCGGATCTGTCGTAGTCGTATTGGCGTTGGAGCAGGTGGTGTTCTTGCTGCGTTACGGCATGGGCGTGCAGGCGGTGTTGGTCGTCGTAGTGGTAGTGGCTGAGCAGTTGGCCTTGTTGGCGTTGGTGTTCCTGGCCGGCTTTGAACAGGTGCGAAGTGAGGGTTTTGCCGTTGAGTTCGACGGTGGCGAGGTGGCCGCCTTTGCTGTGGTTGAAGGTGAGGCGGTTGTTGTCCGGCAGGCGCAGGTGTTGAAGTTGGCCGCAGGCGTCGTAGCCATAACGCAAGGTGCCCCAGCCTTGATGCTCGGCGGTGAGGCGGTTTTGCTGGTCGTACTCGTAGGCCAGCGCCCAGTGGCCGTCGTCGACGCTGAGGAGATTGCCTTGGCGGTCGTAGGCGTAATCGGTCTTGCTGCCGTCGGGTAGCGTTTTTCTTACGAGGCGTCCGGCGTAATCGCGTTCATAACGCGTGACGAGCTGACTGCCGTCGTCGCCGTGTTCGGTTTTTTCCTGCAGGTTGCCGTTGAGGTCGTAGACGTAGGCGGTACGTTGCCCATCAAACCCGACTTCCTGCTGGATCAGGCCGTTGGGGTGGTAATCCAGCCGGTAGGTTTCGCCGACTTCGTTTTCAATTTCGGTCAGCAGTAGACGGACGTTGTCGTAGCGATAGTTGACCTGAGTGCCATCGGCGTTGATGCGACGGCTGATCAGGTGCAGGCCGTCGGCGTATTCGTAACGGGTAATGCGCCCCAATTCATCGCGTTCGGCGGTGATTTTTCCGTAGGGGTTGTAGCTGTATTCCCGCGTTGCGCCGCCGGGCAGGACAATACGAACCAATCGACCGACTGCATCCCACTGATACTGGGTCAGCGCGCCATGTTCATCCTCGCGGGCAATCTGCCGGCCCAGGTCGTCGTAGCGATAACGCTTGATCCCACCATTGGGCAGTTGCTCTTCAACTCGTTGGCCGCGTTCATTCCACACCAACCGCTGACAACTGTGATCGGGATGCCAAACGCCAATCAGTTGCCCGTATTTGTTGTAGCTGTAGTCGGTGATATGGCCGTCGGGATCGGTCCTACGGGTAACGTCGCCCTGGTCGTTACGCTCGTACTTCCAGACCGCTGAGCCACGCCTTACAACCCGTACGAAGCCATTGTCATGCTCGTAGGACGTTGGCTCATCGTCTCCAGGAAAGAGCGCCACCAAACGTCCGGCATCGTCGTACTGATACGCCGTTACTGCACCGAGCGGATCCTGCTCGACCGTCAGTCGACCCTGGGCATCGTAGGATTTGAAATGCTTAGCGCCGTCCGGATCGATGCGCTGCACCAGCCGTGCGCGGTCGTCGTGGACGTAAATTTCCTGGCTATCATCGGCGTTGTGAACGACAACACTGCCGTCGTCCCCCCAGACATACCGCGTATCCATCTGCGAAAAACTGGCCCAATGCCGGACACATCGCGCCGCTTTGCCGGACCGTTCCCACGCCCAAAAGAAACTCGCCCCACCGGCCAGACCGCGCTCAAGAATCACGTGCTGATCGTCGTAGCGGTAAACCTCGCTTTCGCCTACCGCATTGGTCGCCGAGACCAATCGGCCAATGTCGTCATAGGCGTAGGAAACAACACTCTGTTCAGTGATCCAGGCGTAAGGCTCAAGTCCCTTGGCCCGCTGAACCTGGTAGTCCACCGCCATGATGCGGCCCGACTCGTAACGCAAGAACAGCGAAGAACCCGCACCGTTATCCAGCCGTTCAATGCGCCCTGAAAAGTCTCGGGAAATCCGCAGCCGGTTGTCGTACGCATCACTGATCGAGACCAACGCCCCGTTGCGAAAGTGATAAAACCGCGACGCCTGGGCCAACACCAACTCATCCGGCGACGCGCCTAAATAGATCGCTGCTTCGGCCAGGCTGTTGGTGATCGAGGGGCGAGCCACCGTTGGCAAGGGCAGGGTGGTCGAACGGTTTTCATGGTCCGTCCACGTCACGGAATCGCCTGACACAACAAGCCGATGCGCCAGCGAATGACTCCATCCAAACCCCAGCCCACAATCCACTTCCACCGCACTGGTGCGATACAACCGCGTCCACTCGAACGGCAAAATCCCGTCCAACGTGCCATCGGTGAGCGTGAGCAATTCCTCCCCGGTAACCATCGACACGGGGCAGCCGTTGGTTACCGTCTTATTCGAAGAAGCCGCCGCATCGCCCTTCGGATTCGTCGATACAGCAGGCACGTCATCGACAGGCTCCTGCCTGACCAACGCCGTCTTCTGTCTCCTGTTACGAACCGCCGGCACCGGGTTGGAAATCAACTGATCCCCAGCCTTCAACGGTGCAACCGGCACCGCCTTGATCGGCGTCGCCGCACTGCTCAACAACAACGGCTTGAGCGCCTCGGCATGGGCATCCAGCTTCGGCCCCACAAGCTGCTTGGCCAGCAACTCCAATAACGCCCGCGCGCGGCCGGATTTGATCGAACTCAGCGTCTGCGCACCCACGCGTACCGCCACACCTGTGCCCGCCGTCGCCCACATCAGCAGCAGGTTGATCAGCACTTCACCGGTGATCTCGCCCAGTAATTCATACATGTCTGGCGGCGGTAGCAGACGTATCCAACTGACGATCGCCGAGACATAGATGAACAGCAGTGGCTCATCGCTCAGCACCAGCAAGCCCTTGGCAATCGCGTCTGCACCCTGTTTCAGCAGCTCATCAAGCTCGGCCTGGGAGAGGTAGTGCAGCAGCTTCTCGCTATTCGCTTTGAGATCGGCGAGCAGGTCATAGAGCTGGGTGATGTTGTCCCACAGGTTGTAGAGCGCATTGGCCATCCCGGTTGAAAACGCCACGCCCTGCATCGCGCTGCGTTCCAAGGGTGTGGCGTTGGCAAAGTCTTGCCATTGGAGTTGGAACGTCTCCGTCCACTCATCCCGCAGACGACCCTCCAACCCCGCAATCACCGTCTGATAAGACGCATACAGCGCCTTGACGTGATCCTTGGAAACGTTGGGATAGAAGGTGATTTGGTAGAGCTGGTTGCGATCACACTCGGTGATTTCGAGGATGCCGCTGGGGCCGATGGTTCGATACAGCGGCAGACCCATCGGGCTGCCGTCCGCCGCGATGGCTTGCAGCATCACCGGCGTATTGCCGATAGGCACGAAGCGCGTGCTTTCGAACATATGCACCAAGGTCAACGAGCCTTGGGCACTGCACATCGCAACTGTTTTGCTCGGGGCTTTGGAAGAAACCGGCGCGACCAGCGCCACCTCGCCCCCCACCTTGAAGACCTGCTCGACGTCCAATGCCGAACCGCTCCAGAAGCTTTCGGCCCAGGTATCAAAGGTGTTCAGGCAATGACGGAAGTCCCCAAAGACGCGCTCAACATCCGGCGCCTCGGGATCCATGGGTGCCAGGACAAAGCTGGCAATGACGGGAATCAAAAGACAGCCCCATCAGTTGGGGCCTTAACGAAAAAAACCATCTGCAATCCCTCGCACTGTGTATTCAGGCGAGGGACTTTGCAGGCGTTTTCCGCAGCGGGGAGTAGCGCTTATCCGGCGCTTGCGTGGGAAGTTTCCGCGGCGTTTCCCCCCCTTCGGTCATACAGCAGGCAGGGACGCGAACCCGCGTTAGACTTACCGGTCAATATCCGCAACGCTTGGCCCATCGTCCTCAAGGAAGCCCCATGTCCCCACGCCGCCTGATCCTGTGCCTCATCCCCTTGCTGGTGCTGGCCGGTTGCTCCACTTCACGCGGTCCGCAGCAACCGGAGCGCAGCGAGGCCGAGGTGAAGGCGCAGATCGTGCGTCTGCTTCCAGCCAAGGTGGCGGATCGCAATGGTTGGGCCCAAGACATCTACACCGCTTTCGACACCCAAAAGATCTACCCCAGCACCGAGAATATTTGCGCTGTGCTGGCGGTGACTGAGCAGGAGTCCACTTATCAGGTGGACCCACCCGTGCCCAATATGGGCAAGATCGCCCAGGACGAAATCCTGCGCCGCGCCGGCAAAGTGCATGTGCCGGCCTTCGTGGTGCGCAGCGCGCTGCAATTGAAGTCGCCCACCGGAAAGTCCTACGCCGACCGGTTGAGTGCGGCACGTACGGAGAAAGACCTCAGCGCCATCTTCGACGACTTCATCAGCATGGTGCCCTTGGGCAATACGTTGTTTGGTGGCTTCAACCCTGTGCACACCGCTGGCCCCATGCAGGTCAGCATCGATTTTGCGCAGAAACAGGCGCGGGGTTATCCCTACACGGTGGACGGCACGATTCGTCGGGAGGTCTTCACTCGGCGTGGCGGCATGTACTTTGGCATCGCCCACTTGCTCGGTTATCCGGTGAATTACGACCAGCCGCTGTACCGTTTTGCCGACTTCAACGCGGGCTGGTATGCGAGCCGCAATGCGGCGTTCCAGGCAGCGGTCAGCCGTGCTTCAGGGGCTGAGTTGGCGCTGGATGGGGACTTGATCCGCTATGGATCACTGCTGCCGGGCACCACCGAACTGGCGGTGCGCTCCCTGGGCGCCAAGCTGGACATGCGTAACCCCAGCATCCGCAGCCAACTGGAGCAGGGCGAGCAGTTGGATTTTGAGGACACCACCCTTTACAAGCGTGTATTTGCGTTGGCTGACAAGGCTGCTGGTAAACCGATGCCTCGGGCGATCCTGCCGGGCATCGTGCTCAAGAGTCCAAAGATCACTCGCAACCTGACCACGGCATGGTTTGCCAAGCGGGTGGATGAGCGGTTTCAGCGCTGTATGAAGCGCTGATCACCTTTGTGGCGAGGGGGCCAGAGGACGCTCACTGGCCACAGGACGCCTGCCCCTCACGACAAACTTACGCCACAGCCAAACCCACAACCACACCACCGGGAACGCCAGGATCACGAACGGCAGCACATAGCTGGCGCGTTCCAAGGCATCTGCGGTGCCCTCTACCAGATTAGTCCCCAGGTTGCTGAACATCCGGCTGAAGCGTGAAGCTTGGTTCGCGCCATCGGATGAGCGGAAGTTCAAGGTGACGCGGTTGGTGTCGAGACGACGTTGCTGGCCGGCGGCAATCTGGGCAAGTTCCTGCAGGTCGTTTTCAATGCCGGCCTGTTCCTTGCTCAAGGCGATCAGGTCGCTAACGGTGATGTCCTTGCGCTTGGCCAGTTCGTCGAGACGTTGTTGCTGGGCCTGCAGGCGGGCTTGGCGGCGGTTTACATCGGCAACTGCGTCGGCCAGGTCTTCGGCGGTGGTGATGCGCTGGCCAAGTGTGCCGCCTTCAGCCGCCATGGCGGCTATCGGTTCCACACCCGTTGGTGCGATGCGCAAGATGATCTCGCCACCGCTACCGTCTTCGGTGATACCCAGGATATTGCACGCGCCAAACCTCGCTGTTTCACACGCCTCACGGGTGGCCTGCATCCTCGGCGCGAGCAGGGCGCCGGGCAGGGCCAGGGTCAATTCATGCTCATAGGCCAATTGGGCACCGGCTTTGCCTTGTTCACCGTTGATCACCGTGGCGCGAGAGTGATCCTTGGGCGAGCAGCCGGCCAGGGCCAGGCCGGTCAGCAAGATCAACAGTGGCACGCGAAGCGATTTAAGGTTGCCGTCCGGATGGCGCATTGCAGTTCCTTGAGGTGTGCGGGGAAATTGGCGGCGATTAAAGCGGGTCTGGCGGATTAACGCAAAGCATCGCGCAAGATTTGCGCAACTGATGGTGATGGCTACCGTTTGGAGCGTGGCGTACATGTCAAACCTGACGCCAAGGAAGAACTGCCATGATTGCTCGCGCCGTGCCTGAAGGTTTTGCCCCTCTGCCTCGTAGCAGCCCATTGCTCGACCTGCTTGGCCCTGCGTATTGCCGGGGGGAGGGATTGCAACTGGAAGTCGGCCTGCGCGCCGACAATCGCCACGCCAATGGGCGCGGCACGGTGCATGGCGGGGTCTTGGCAACCCTGGCGGATATCGGCATGGGCTACGCGATGGCGTTTTCCAGTGAGCCGCCGTTGCCGCTGATTACTGCGAGCATGACCGTGGATTACCTGGGAGCGGTGCAGGTGGGCGAGTGGATTACCGTGCGCTTGGAGCATCACAAGCGTGGGCGGCAGATGGCGTTTGGGACGGTGAGTTTGCAGGTGGGGGAGAAGGTTGTGGCGCGGGCGAATGCGGTGTTTGCGGTGCCTCAGTCTGACACCCAATGAAGATCTGATGTGGGAGGGGGGCAAGCCCCCTCCTGCATTATCAGCCGCGTTCGAGGGCGAGGGCTACGCCTTGGCCGCCACCGATGCACAGCGTTGCGAGGCCTTTCTTGGCGTCGCGCTTGATCATTTCATGCAGCAGGGTCACCAGCACGCGGCAGCCTGAAGCGCCGATGGGGTGTCCGATGGCAATGGCGCCGCCGTTGACGTTGACCTTTTCGGCATCCCATTCCAGCTCTTTGCCCACTGCCAACGCTTGAGCGGCGAAGGCTTCGTTGGCTTCGATCAGGTCCAGGTCACTCAGTTTCCAGCCAGCTTTATCCAGGCATCGACGGGTGGCCGAGACCGGGCCGATGCCCATGATCGCCGGGTCGACGCCGGCGTTGGCGTAGCTGGCAATTCGCGCCAATACCGGCAGGCCGAGGGCCTTGGCTTTGTCGGCACTCATCAGCAGCACCGCTGCGGCGCCGTCATTGAGGCTTGAGGCGTTGCCGGCCGTGACGCTGCCGTCTTTCTTGAACGCTGGTTTAAGCTTGGCCAGGGATTCGGCGGTGGTGCCGGCGCGCGGCTGTTCATCCACGGCGAAGGACACGGGGTCGCCCTTGCGCTGGGGGATCAGGATCGGTGTGATTTCGTCCGCAAAGCGCCCGGCTTCGATGGCCGCGCTGGCTTTTTGCTGGGATGCGGCAGCGAAAGCGTCCTGGGCTTCACGGCTGATGTTGTACTTGTCCACCAGGTTTTCGGCGGTGATGCCCATGTGGTAGTCGTTGAACGCATCCCACAGGCCATCGGTGATCATGCTGTCGACCATTTTGGCGTGGCCCATGCGCAAACCGGTACGTGCCGCGGGCAATACGTACGGGGCAAGGCTCATGTTCTCCATGCCGCCGGCGATGATCACGTCCGCGTCGCCGCAACGGATGGCTTGGGCGCCGAGGTGAAGAGCCTTGAGGCCTGAGCCGCAGACCTTGTTCAGGGTCAGGGCGGGCACGGCGTGGGGCAGGCCGGCGAGGATCGACGCCTGGCGCGCCGGGTTCTGGCCTGAGCCTGCGGTAAGTACCTGGCCAAGGATCACTTCATCCACTTGAGCCGGGTCCAGGCCGGTCTGCTCCAGCAGGCGACGGATCACGGCGGCGCCCAGTTCCGGCGCCGGGATGCTGGCCAGGGAACCTTGAAAGCTGCCCACGGCGGTGCGGGTGGCAGCAACAATCACGACGTCTTGCATGGAATCTGTCCTCACTGGAAGTGCATTTCTGGAACGTGGTCCGGGACGATCAGTTTACCGGCGGTCTTGCTCACAATCTCTTCAACGCTGACGCCTGGTGCGCGTTCCTTGAGGACAAAAGCGCCATTTTCGATTTCCAGGTACGCCAGGTCGGTCAGGACACGCTTGATGCAGTTGGCGCCGGTCAGCGGCAGGCTGCACTGGCTGAGCAACTTGGATTCGCCGTCCTTGGACGCGTGAGTCATGATCACGATGATGTTTTCCGCGCCTGCCACCAGGTCCATGGCGCCGCCCATGCCTTTGACCAATTTGCCAGGGATCATCCACGAGGCGATGTTGCCGTGTACGTCGACTTCAAACGCGCCAAGCACGGTGAGGTCGACGTGGCCGCCGCGAATCATCGCGAAAGACTCGGCAGAGGAGAAAATCGACGCGCCGATACGCGCGGTCACGGTTTGCTTGCCGGCGTTGATCATGTCGGCATCGATGGTTTCTTCGGTAGGAAACGGCCCCATGCCCAGCAGGCCGTTTTCCGATTGCAGCATGACTTCCATGCCTTCGGGAATGTAGTTGGCCACCAGGGTCGGAATGCCGATGCCGAGGTTCACGTAGAAACCGTCCTGCATTTCGCGGGCGACGCGTTGGGCCATTTGTTCGCGGGTCAGAGCCATGGTTGTGTTCCTCTTATTCTTAGGGCTGGAGGCAGATTATTTGCGCACGGTGCGCTGTTCGATGCGCTTCTCGAACGTGCCGCAGATGATCCGGTCGACGTAGATGCCAGGGGTGTGGATCTGCGCCGGGTCCAGCTCGCCCGGTTCGACGATTTCCTCGACTTCGACCACGGTGATCTTGCCGGCAGTGGCGGCCAGCGGGTTGAAGTTCTGGGCGGTGTGGCGATAGATGACGTTGCCGAAGTGGTCGGCTTTCCAGCCTTTGACGATGGCGAAGTCGCCGGTGATGGATTCTTCCATCAGGTACGGACGACCATTGAATTCGCGGATTTCCTTGCCCTCGGCGACGGGGGTGCCAACACCGGTGGCGGTGAAGAAGGCCGGGATACCGGCACCGCCTGCGCGCATTTTCTCTGCGAGGGTGCCCTGGGGGGTGAGGACCACTTCAATTTCGCCGCTGAGCAGTTGTTTCTCGAACAGAGCGTTTTCACCCACATAGGAGGCGATCACTTTGCTGATCTGCTTTTCTTCCAGCAGCACGCCCAAGCCGAAACCGTCGACACCGCAGTTGTTGGAAACGACGGTCAGGTCGCGGGTGCCTTTGCGCTTGATCTCGTTGATGAGGTTTTCTGGAATGCCGCACAGGCCAAAACCGCCGGAGAGTACGGTCATGCCGTCTTCCAGGCCTGCCAGCGCTTCTTCATAGGACGCTACGCGTTTATCGAAACCTGCCATATGCACCTCTTTTATTGTGTGTGGTCCAGCCAGTGAACCGAGTGTTGCGCTGACGGATTGATTTGTTAAGTTGTTTTTTAAGGTTGATTGATTTAAAAAACAGCATAGTTCATTCCCCCTCGGAGCAGCGTCATGACCGTTAAGCAGATGCGGGCGTTTCTCGCCGTGGCCCAGAGCCTGAGTTTTGCCGCCGCCTGCGAGCGTTTGCATCTCTCTCAATCGGCGCTGAGCCTGACGATCAAGGGCTTGGAAGAAGGATTGGGTGGCCGCTTGTTCAGCCGTAACACCCGCAACGTTGCACTGACCCCGGAAGGTGAATCCCTGTTGCCCCTGGCGCGCCGGCTGATTGCGGATTGGGATAATGCGGAAGATGAACTGCGCCAACGGTTCACGCTGCAACGCGGTCGGGTCACGGTGGCGGCGATGCCATCGTTTGCAGGCAATTTGCTGCCGCCGATCCTGAAGATATTCCGTGCACGTTACCCCCAAGTGAATGTGACAGTGCATGACTTGATCAATGAGCAAGTGCTGGAGATGGTTCGCGACCGTCAGGTGGAGCTGGGCGTCGCATTTGAGCCGTCGGAAGGCTCGTCTTTGGCATTCACACCGTTGTACTTGGATCGCTTTATTGCCGTAGTGCCGGGTGATTCGCCTTTGGCGCACTGTGCCGAGATCGATTGGGCGACGTTGCTGGAGCAGCCGTTCATCACGTTGCAGCGACCGTCCACGGTACGAGTGATGCTGGAAGAGCACTTGGGCGCCTTGCGGATGAAACTGCCCGTGGCGCTGGAAAGCCATCAACTGGCAACGGTTGGCAAGATGGTTGCCAATGGCCTCGGCGTCAGCGCCGTGCCTGCGTTGTGTGCCCAGCAGATGGAAGAGGCTGGCGCTCATTGCATCACCTTAAACAGCCCGGTGATTGAGCGGCCGATTGGTGTGCTGACCAAGCCTGGGCATGAGCTGTCGGCGGCGGCGCAAGTATTGTTTGATATTTTTCGGGATGAAGCGGGGAAGGGGCGGTTTCCGGCGTTGTTATAAGGCAGTAATTAAAAAGCCCGCTCGAACTAACGAGCGGGCTTTAATATTTAATGCTGAGTGATCAGCAGTATCTATCAATCACTTTTACTTGCGATTGGCCTTTAAGGTTCTGCCATTCGGTATTGAGTGTATGAAAGACCTGCTCGATAAAGTTGCGATCAGCCGCGGCCTTCTTGCCGACATAACCCTGGCCACGGCGGTACACCTTCAGGCGCGCTGCCAGTTCACGGTTATTGCGGTCAAACTCGGCTTCTTCGGTATTGGGCTCCAGGCAGTCAAGTTGCACTTCGCCCGATTTACCAATCCACAAGATATGGTCGTCGAGTGTGTCTTTCTGCGCTGCGAACATCTCAGCCAATTCATCGATAGTTGGTTGGTTGTTCAGATTCATGTGTAAGCCCCTTGACCAGTTGGCGATCTATCAGTTAATTCCGTTAAAACTGCTTAGTTGTCTCCGGTTCTGAAAACCGGGCGTCAGTGACTGTCTGCCGAGTACGGGCAGGGTCTTGAACCTGATGCATGTAGTCTTGCTGATGAACTGCTACGCAATGGTTTCATAACGAAGACAAGCAGCGTTTGAGCTCCTTGTACCCATCCCTCCGGGGTGGGTCAGCTTCATCAATCTGCCTTGTGGGCAGTGCACATCCGGAAAAAACAGCTCGGCGGTCAGACGAGCTCTTTCAAAACGCTTGTTACCAACGCTCCCGATCCGGGAGACGTCTCGATAATGCAAGGACAAAAAGGTTACGTCAACGGTTATGTAGTGATTATTTTTATTCACTACATAAATCGTTGTGGGGACGGGGAAATGCGGGATAACGTGACTTGGGCGTCACTTTTTGGAGGTTTGGTTCGGTCTTCGAAGGCTTTAGTGGCGAGCATCCAGGGGTGAGCGTTCCACACTTCAGATAAGCCGTTCCGCCAGCAAGGGCAGTAATACCTCGCACGATGCTTGGACCTTCATCTGCAACAACTCATCCCCACGGGTCTTGCCCAGGTTGATGGCGATCACCGGTTTGCCTTGCTCGACCATTGCCTTGCACAGACGAAATGCCGAATAGGCCATCAGCGACGATCCCACTACCAGCAACCCCTCGGCATGTTCCACCGCAGCCATCGCTGCGGCGGCCGTCGCCGTGGCGACGTTTTCACCGAAAAACACTACGTCCGGCTTCAGTCGTTGACCGTGGCAATAGGGGCATCGGGGAACTTGGAAGCGCTCTTCAAACGCAGGGTCGAGGAGGGTATCGCCATCCGGCGCTTGAACGGCATCAACGCCCGCCAGATAGGGGTTCTCGGCTTCCATCAACCGTTGGATGACGTTGCGATCACTGCGCTGCTGACAGTCAAGGCATAGCACCCTGTGCAGGCTGCCATGCAGTTCGATCACGTCGTGACTACCGGCTTGGTCATGCAGCGTGTCGACGTTTTGCGTGATCAGCCCGCTGATGCGCTGGCGTTGCTGCAGCGTCGCCAGCGCCATGTGCGCTTTGTTCGGCGTGGCAATGCGTACCCTTGGCCACCCCAACATCGCGCGTGCCCAGTAACGGCGACGAGCCTGTGGCGTGGCCAGGAATTCCTGGTACATCATCGGTGCCTTGCCTCGGCGCACGCCCTCGCTGTCGCGGTAATCGGGAATTCCCGACGACGTACTGATCCCTGCACCGGTCAGCACCAGAAAGCGCCGTTCGGCCATGGCCCGGTGCAGGATGTCGAGGTGGTCTTCCTGGTGTTCCTGGCTGTCGAGCATGGGGTCTCCCTATTCGCCGCGGATGTACTGCTCCAGCTGTTTAATCAGGTCTGCCTGGTCGGCAATGGCTTCCTTCACCAGATCGCCGATGGACAACAGGCCCAACAGCTGACCTTCTTCGACCACAGGTAGGTGGCGAAGGTGACTGTCGGTCATGATATTCATGCACTCATCGACCTTTTTGTGAGGGCCGACGCATATCACCGGCGAACTCATAACTTCATCGACCCGCGTCGTTACCGACGATAGACCTTTGAGAATGAGCTTACGTGCGTAATCGCGCTCGCTGATGATCCCCACCACCACACCTTCCTTGACGACCGGCAAGGCCCCGACGTTTTTCTCCGACATCCGCACCAGCGCTTCAAACACGGTGTGGTCCCATTGGATGGTGTGGACGTCCTGGTTTTTAAGATCCTTGGCTTTGAGTACTTCTGCGACAGTTTTCATGGCGGCCACTCCGGTGTTGTTATCAGGTAGTCAAGGTGCCCTAAAGAATCCTAGACGGCCTGCGCGGGAGCAAGGTCAAAAGCGGCGTTAAACCCGTCGAAAAACGTCATTCGCCGGATTTTTTTGCGGTTTACCCCGCAGTTGTCGGCTTTTTGGCGCGCTTTGGTCCGGTAGCGGTCTTGCGGGGGGCGCTCTTGCGTTTCTTTTTCCACGGGGCTGTGCCTCGACCTGCGGGGCTCGCCGGACCAGTGATGGTCATGCGCATACCATTGCATCGCGCCACTTGTTTGCTCATCCAGGCCGCCTGCTTGGCGACGAACTCTTCCAGGCTCATTTCGCCGCTTTGCACCATGTCCAGCGCTTGTTCCCAGATTGCGGTGGTGCCGGGGTCGGCGATGGCGCGGGGCACTGCGTCGATCAGGCTGAACGCCGCCGGGGTAGCCGACAGCGCCTTGCCGTTCTTCACCAGGTAACCTCGATCAAGCAAACCCTGGATAATCCCGGCGCGGGTCGCTTCAGTGCCGATACCAGTGGTGTCCTTGAGTTTTTGCTTGAGGAGCGGGTCTTCCACCAGTTTGGCGACGTTTTTCATTGCCTTGATCAGGTCGCCTTCGGTAAAGGGTTTGGGCGGCTGAGTCCACAAATCCTTGAGGTTGACCTTGTCCACTGCGTAGTCCTGGCCCTGTGTCAGCGTCGGTAAGGCCTGTGGCGCAGGTGTCTCACGGCCTCTGGTCGGCGCCAACGCTTCGGGCAGGGCGCGCTTCCAGCCAGGCTCTATCACGACTTTGCCGACCGCGCGCAATGCAAAACCTGCGCAGTCGAAATCCGCCTGGGTGCGATCGTATTCGTGGTTGGGCAGGAACTGCGCCAGGTAGCGCGCACGAATCAGCGTGTACACCGCGCGATGTTTACCGGTGAGTTGCCCGACGTCCTTGCCAGCGCCCGTGGGGATGATGCCGTGGTGAGCGCTGACCTTGGCGTCGTTCCAGGCCCGCGAGCGGCGTTGGGGGTCGATATGGGGCATCAGCTCGTTGACTGCCGTATCGGCACGGCCCAGTGCGGCGAGAATCTTTGGTGCGTCGCTGTGTTGGCTCAGCGGCAGGTAGCCGCAATCACTGCGCGGGTAGGTGATGACTTTGTGGGTTTCGTAGAGGGATTGGGCGATGTCCAGGGTTTCCTGGGCGCCGAGGCCGAGCTTCTTGGAGCAGATCTCCTGCAAGGTGCCCAGGTCGAAGGGCAGGGGCGCCACTTCGCGCATGCGTTCGGTTCGCAGTTTTACCAGGCGTGCGCTGGAGGCGCGGGTCATGGCATCGGCGGCTTCTCGGGCAAGTTGCGGGTTCAGGCAGCGGCCTTGGTCGTCGCAGGCATCTTCGGCAGCCCGCCATTGGGCGGTGAAGGTCATGCGTTCGTGGCGCAGGTCCACATCGATGGCCCAATAAGCCACGGGGACGAAATCGGCGATGCTGCGATCGCGGTCCACCACCAGACGCAAAGTCGGGGTTTGCACCCGACCCACCGGCAGCACACCTTGATAACCGGACTGACGCCCAAGGAGCGTAAACAGGCGACTCATGTTCATACCGATCAGCCAGTCGGCGCGGGAGCGGCCCAGGGCCGAGTGATACAGGCTGAACGTCTCTGCACCCGGCTTGAGCGCCGCCAGGGCTTTGCGAATGGAGGCGTCATCCAGTGCCGACAGCCACAAACGCTGGATCGGCCCGCGATAACGACAGTGTTCCACCAGCTCCCGGGCGATCATCTCGCCCTCGCGGTCGGCGTCGGTGGCAATCACCAACTCCTGCGCTTCCCCCAGCAGGCGCTTGACCGCCTTGAACTGGCTGGCGGTCTTGGGCTTGACCAGCATTTTCCATTTTTCCGGGACGATTGGCAGGTCGGCCAGTACCCAGCGCTTGTACTTGGCGTCATAGGCATCGGGCGGAGCGGTTTCCAGCAGATGGCCGATGCACCAGGTGACGGTAACCCCATTGCCCAGCCAGCAGCCGTCGCCCCGGCGACTGGCGCCGAGCACGGCCGCGATGTCCTTGGCCTGGGAGGGTTTTTCACAGAGGTACAGCCGCATGGTCAGCCCATTCGTTACACAGATGAATGGGGAGCAGAATGGGCAAAAGAAGGGATTTGATCAACCTTTATCTGGATGGATATACAGCAAATTATGTGAGCACTGCGAAGCCAATGTGCGAGGGGGGTTGCTCCCGATTGTGGTCTATCAGTCACTGCAACGGTGACGGAACCACTGCTATCGGGAGCAAGTCCCCCTCCCACAGGGGACTGTCGCCGTTCTGTAGATCAGTTGTTATCGATATCCACATGCCGCGTTTCTTTGAGGAAGAACAGCCCGACAATCAGGCTCACCCCGGTAATCACCACCGGGTACCACAAGCCGTAGAAAATATCCCCTGTGTACACCACCAGCGCAAACGACACGGTCGGCAGGAACCCGCCAAACCAGCCGTTACCGATGTGGTATGGCAGTGACATCGAGGTGTAGCGGATACGCGTCGGGAACAGTTCCACCATCAGGGCCGCCAGCGGGCCGTAGCACATGGCCGCGATCAGGATCAGCGCAACGATCAGTACCACCACCATGACTTTGTTGACCTGAGCCACATCCGCCGAAGTCGGGTAACCGGCCAGGGTCACGGCGCCACGCAGGGCTTTTTCGTCAAAACCGTCGATACGCACGTCGCCCACGCTCACCTGCACCGGGCTGCCGGCGGGGGCGGCGGCGCTGCTGTAGGGCAGGCCTTGCTTGACCAGGAAGGTCTTGACCTTGTCGCACGGGCTGTCAAATTTTGCCTTGCCCACGGGGTCGAACTGGAAGGTACAGGTGGCTGGGTCGGCCAGTACGGTGATCGGGGCCTGGGTGCTGGCCTGGTCCATCGCCGGGTTGGTGTAGTGCGCCAGGCTCTTGAAGATCGGGAAGTACAGCAAGGTAGCCAGCAGCAGGCCGAGCATCAGCACCGGCTTGCGCCCGACTTTGTCCGACAGCCAGCCAAAGAAGATAAAGAACGGCGCGCCGATCACCACGCTGATGATCAGCAGCATGTTGGCCAATGCAGGGTCCATCTTCAGGAATTGGGTGAGGAAGAACAGCACGTAAAACTGCGCCGCGTAGAAGGTCACCGCTTGCCCGCCGTTAATGCTGAACAGCGCAATCAGCACGACCTTGAGGTTTTCCCATTTGCCGAAGGACTCGCGGATCGGCGCCTTGCTGGCCTTGCCTTCCTCTTTCATCTTCAGGAAGGCCGGCGACTCGTGCAGGCTCATGCGGATCCAGGTGGAAATGCCCAGCAGTACGATGGAAAACAGGAACGGAATGCGCCAGCCCCACACTTCGAACTGGTCGCCGGTGAAGTAGCGGCAGGCCAGCACCACCAGCAGCGACAGCAGCAGGCCGAGGGTAGCGGTGGACTGAATCCAACTGGTATGGAAGCCACGTTTGCCGGCGGGTGCATGCTCGGCCACATAGGTCGCCGCGCCGCCGTATTCACCGCCCAACGCCAGGCCTTGCAGCATGCGCAGCACGATGAGAATGATCGGCGCCGCAATGCCGATGCTGGCGTAGGTCGGCAGCAAACCGACGCAGAAGGTGGCGACACCCATCAGGATGATAGTCACCAGGAACGTGTACTTGCGCCCAATCATATCGCCCAGACGGCCGAACACCAGCGCGCCGAACGGGCGCACCACAAAGCCGGCTGCAAAGGCCATCAAGGCAAAGATAAATGCCGTGGTGTCGTTGACCCCGGCAAAGAACTGCTTGCTGATCACGGCCGCCAGCGCGCCGTAGAGGAAAAAGTCATACCACTCGAACACCGTCCCAAGGGACGAGGCGAAGATGACCTTTTTGGAGTCGTTGCTGGCGCTCGCGTCTCTCGTCGAGCCCAGGGTTTGAGCGTGTTCTGACATCGGGTAGCCCTCACAGTGATTATTTATTGTTGTTCCACTGTCGGCGCCAGGTTTGGCGCCGCTATTCAGATTGCATGAACCAGTTCTTTCTCCGGGGCGAGACTCCTTGTGTTCGGCGAAAGGATCAGCTGCGCGGCCTTTTCCGCGATCATCAGCGTCGGTGAACAGGTATTGCCGGACGTAATGCGCGGCATGATCGAGGCATCGGCGATGCGCAGGCCGGGCACGCCATGCACCCGCAGTTGCGCATCGACCACGGCGTCTTTGTCGCTGCCCATGCGGCAAGTGCCCACCGGGTGGAAAATCGTGGTGCCGATACGGGCGGCGGCTTCGTGCAGTTCCTCTTCGGTTTGCAGCGAGTCACCGGGCAGATACTCCACCGGCTTGAACTGGCTCAGGGCGGGGGCAGCGACGATGCGTCGGGTCAGGCGAATCGCGTCGGCGGCCACGCGCAAGTCTTGCGGATGGCTGAGGTAGTTGGGTTGTATCAGCGGCGCATCCGCCGGGTTGGCCGAGCGGATATCAATACGGCCACGGCTTTGCGGGCGCAGATCACACACCGAGGCGGTGAATGCCGGGAACGCGTGCAGCGGCTCGCCGAAGCGCTCCAGGGATAGCGGCTGCACGTGGTATTCGAGGTTGGCCGAGGTTTGTTCCGGGCCGGAGCGGGCAAACGCGCCGAGCTGACTGGGCGCCATTGACAGCGGGCCGCTGCGGTCGTACAGGTAGCGCAGTCCCATGCCCATTTTGCCCCACACGGTGCCGGCGATCTGGTTCAGGGTGCGGGCTTTTTCCAGCTTGTAGATCAGCCGCAGTTGCAGGTGATCCTGCAAGTTGCCGCCAACGCCAGGCAGTTCATGCAGCACATCAATGCCCAGAGGCTTGAGTACGCTGGATGGGCCGATGCCTGAACGTTGCAGAATGCCTGGCGAGCCCACGGAACCGGCGCACAGCACGATCTCCTTGCACGCTTTCCAACTCATCTGCTGACCGTTTTGACGCCCGACCACCGCTGAGGCGCGACCGTTTTCCAGGACCACGCGGTCGACTTCGACTTCTGTCAGCACGGTGAGGTTGGGACGTTGGCGGATAGGCTTGAGAAACGCCTTGGCCGCGTTCCAGCGCACGCCGGCTTTCTGGTTGACCTGGAAGTAACCGCAGCCTTCGTTATCGCCCTGGTTGAAGTCATTGATAGCGGCGATGCCGCTTTGCGCTGCCGCCTCACGAAATGCATCCAGGATCGGCCACGACAGGCGCTGCTGCTCGACCCGCCATTCACCGCCGTCGCTGTGGAATTCCGAGCCACCGGCAAAGTGGTTTTCGCTCTGCTTGAACAGTGGCAGCACATCTTTCCAGGCCCAGCCCGGGTTACCTTGCGCCGCCCAGCCGTCGTAATCCTGGGCCTGGCCGCGCATGTAGATCATGCCGTTGATGGACGAGCAGCCGCCCAGCACCTTGCCGCGCGGGTAACTCAGGGCACGGCCTTGCAGGCCTTCCTGGGCTTCGGTCTTGAAGCACCAGTCGGTGCGTGGGTTGCCGATGCAGAAGAGGTAGCCGACGGGGATGTGGATCCAGGGGTAATTGTCGCGGCCACCGGCTTCGAGCAGGAGCACGCGGTGGGCAGGGTTGGCGGACAGTCGATTGGCCAGCAGGCAGCCTGCGGGGCCGGCACCTACTACCACGTAATCGTATTGTGCAGCTGCAATGGGCATCTGAGGCCTCGCTTGTTTTTCTTATTGGTTCCATCCTAGTTGTTAGTTTTCGTCTTAAAAATGTTAGTTTTTACCCAGCTGCTGTGCGTTTTTAAACAGCGTTGCCCTGGCTGATTGAATGGAGGCGATATGTTCGACTGGAACGACCTACGGTTCTTTCTTGAGCTCCAACGCAGTGGTCGTCTGCTTACTGCCGCGCAGCGCCTGAAAACCACCCACGCCACCGTGGCCAGGCATATCGAGGCCATCGAAAAAAGCCTCGGCACCGCGCTGTTCGTGCAGCACGCCCAGGGCTACGAACTGACGCCTTCCGGCGAGGCCCTGCTCAAACACGCTGAAGCCATGGAAAACGTTGCGCTGCTGGCCGAAGACGAACTCACGCATTCCGCCGCGCCGCTGGGCAAGATCCGCCTCGGCGTGGCTGAAGGCCTGGGCGTGATGTTTCTCGCCAGTCGCATGGGCGGGCTGTTTGAACGTTATCCGGGATTGGAAGTGGAACTGGTGGCGGTGCCGCGCTTTGTCAGCATCCTCAATCGCGAAGCGGAAATCAGCATCCACCTCGAACGCCCCAGCGTCGACCAACTGGTCACCCGCAAACTCACCGATTACCGCCTGGCCCTTTACGCCAGCCGCGCTTACCTGGACCGCAACCCTGCCATCGAAAAACGCGAAGACCTCGCTGCCCATTCCTGGATCGATTACGTCGACGACCTGTTGTTCAGCCAGGAGCTGAAATTCCTCAGCAGCTTCTGCCGTAACCCCAAAGTGGTGTTTCACAGCACCAGCGTGATCGCACAACACCAGGCTGCGCGCTCCGGATTGGGCATTGCGGTGTTGCCGTGCTTCATGGCTGCCGGCGATCCGGAGTTGGTGGCGTTGCTGCCGGGGGAGGGGATCCAGCGCAGCTACTGGATCAGCTCGCGCAGGGAACTGCACAAGTCGGTGCGGCTGCGGGTGTTGTGGGATTACGTGGTGGAGTTGTGCGCGCGGGAGCAGCCACTGTTGCTCGGCGAGTCGACCTGAAGAAACCGAAGCAAAACTGTGGGAGTGGGCTTGCTCTCGGTAGCGGTGGGCCGGTCGCCAGATGGGCTGGCTGACACACCGCTATCGGGGGCAAGCCCCTTCCCACATTGATCGGCGGTGTTGGCTAAACATCGGGTTAATCGCGCAATTCGAATTCAGCGCTGCCGAGCCTTTCTCCATTCACCATGACATGCACCCTATGCCGACCGGGATAGTGCTTGCGTGTAGTCAGTTCACGAATATGTTGCTCGCGGCGCAGGCTGTGTCGTTCTCCCGCGCCCAGCGTAAACGCCTTGAGCTTGAACACCTTGCTCGCGCTATGCCCGGCGCTTTTTACATAGTCGATGGCGTAATCCACCACCAGTTTTTGCGCACTGGCCGCGGTGGATTCCAGGCTGAACGACAGGTTAATCCGCTCGCCCAGATTGATCACCGCCGGCGTCACGCTCAAGTTATGGAGCGTCACCTCGGCCCTGGCGCCGGCGCCCATGATGGTCAGCGCACGGGTGTTGCCCTGTTTGATCAGGCTGCGCAGCGCATGACGTGCAATCCAGGCAGTGTGCGGGTTATCCAGGTTCCAGCCTTCGATCAGGCTGAGCACCCATTCCGGATGGTCCTTGGTGATGTCGTTGAGGTGATTGGCCACGGACTTGCGCACGTAGAGGCTCGGATCGGCCTTTAGGTTGTCGAGGATCGAGGCGCATAACGCTGGGTTGGCCTGCACTTCGGTCAGGCGAAACGACCATGGCAAACGGGGCCGCGAGCCTTCGCTGGCCAGGCGGCGTACGTGGTCGTTGTCATCCAGGGACCACGCCTGCATCACTGCCAGGGAGCGTTCGAAGTCGTGCAGCAAGAAGTGTCTTATCGCGAACTCGGCCGAGCCAAAGGTGGTGAAGTACTTGAGCGCCGCCATGGAGCGCTCGAAGTCAGCCAGGCCGTAACTTGCCACGTAGTGCGGTAGAAACAGGCTGACAAATCCACTGTTCAGGCGTGGCGCCAGGGCGTAAAGCAGCTTGAGGCTTTTGGGGTAATCCAGGGGGATCACCGTGTGCAGGCTTTCGCTGACCCGTGCCATGCGCTGCATCACCGACAACTCGTCCAGCCCGGCGGTGGCGTGTTTGAGGAAACCTTTGGCGTCGAACGCGGGATACACCGCCGTCATTTCAGTGGCGATGTGTTGCAGGCGTTCGACGTTGAAGATTTCCTTGAGGGCCGGGGCGCTTTGGTCGGTCATCGGTGATTCCATGGCGGTTGAGTCAGAGAAACCAGCGGTATTCCCGCGCGTGGATCTCTTGCTGGAAGGCCAGGTGATCCTGGCGTTTGTTCTCGCAGTACACGTCGACAAATTCGGCGCCCAGCTTATCGCGCAATACTGGCTGATGCTGCATGGCGCGCACGGCATCAAGCATTTCCACTGGGAAGTCGGTGCCGCTGGCGCGGTCCTCGTTCAGTGGCGCGATGGGCTCCTGTTTGGCTTCCAGGCCATGTTCCAAACCGACGAGGATCGCCGCCAGCACCAAATACGGGTTGGCGTCGGCGCTGGCCAGGCGATGTTCGATGCGCAGGTTGCGTGGGTCAGACTCAGGGATGCGCACGCACGCGTCGCGGTCCTCAAACCCCCAGCAGGCGCGGGTGGCAGCGTTGACCGTGCCGCCCAGGCGGCGGAAAGCGTTGTGGTTGGGCGAGAAGATCGGCATGCAGTGGGGCAGTAATTCCAGGCAGCCGGCCACCGCATGGCGCAGCGGTTGTTGCTGATGCGCCGCCAGCAGGTTGTTGCCCGCGCCGTCGTAGAGGCTGACATGCACGTGCATGCCGCTGCCGGGAAATTGCAGGTAGGGCTTGGCCATGAAACTGGCGCGGTAGCCGTGTTTGAGTGCCACGCCCCGGGTGCTGCGACAGAACAGGGCGGCCCAGTCGGCGGCGCGCAGGCCGTCGTCGAGGTGGCCGAAGTTGATCTCGAACTGACCGGGGCCGAGTTCGGCGGTGATCACCGTGATGTCGATGCCCTGGTCCTTGGCGGTCTGTGCCATATCGTCGAGTACATCGTTGAAGCGTGACAGCCGTTCGATATGCAGGTTGGGCTGGTCGTCGGCGTCATCGCTCAGTGGGTCACGGGCAAATTGCGGCAGGCCGTTGTCGAGTTTCTTGTCGAATAGATAGAACTCCAGCTCGAAGGCCACCACCGGGTGAATACCTTTGTGGTGCAGGCGTTCCAACACCTTGGCCAAGACTTCGCGAGGTTCGAACTCGATCGGCGCGTCGGTACCGTCCGAGGTGATCAACATCTGGCCCAAGGGCTGCGATTCCCAGTTCACCGGCTTGAGCGTGCCCGGCACCAGGCGGCGGTTGGCGTCTGGGTCGCCGTCGTTGAAGCAGTAATCGCCGATCTTGAACAACCCGCCCTGGGCGCCCAGCAGCACCGCGTTCTGTGGCAACTTCAGCGGGCTGCCGGAGGCGACCTTTTCCAGCATTTCTATGGGATAACGCTTGCCGTAGAAATGCCCGGGGATGTCCAGGGCGATCAGGTCGACGTAGCGCACGTCGGGGTGGTTCTGGCGAAAGGTCCGTACTTCGGCCAGTAACGTGGCGGCATGGCTTTTCACGGGTGCAGCTCCTAGTTGTAAACCCACAACACGCGGGCGGGCAGGTCAGTCAAGTTGGCGTAGCGGCAATGGGCAAAGCTGGCGAGGTGGAAGCTGTCGCCAGGGCCGAGGGTGACCGAATCGGCCTCGCCTTCGACCCACAGTGTTAATTCACCCTCCAGCACAAAACCGGCCTGCTCGGCGCGGTCGCTCATGGTCTGCTCACCACTGTTGGCACCGGGAGCAAGCAGGCTGTCGAGCATCGAAAACGCGCCGTTCATGCTGGGGGAGACCAGGATGTCGGTGATGCCATTGGCGTAATACACCGTGCGCCGCTCGTTGGGGCGCGTGATCCAGTCAATGGCCTTGGGTTTGGGCTGGCTGTAGAAGTACGTGGTGGGCACGTCGAGGGCGTGGCTGATGGCAGTGAGGTCCGCCACGGTCGGACGTGACAGGCCGCGTTCCACCTGTGACAGAAAGCCTACCGAACGCTCGATCTTTTGCGCGAGTTGGGCGAGGGTCAGCTTCTTGTGCTTGCGCAGGTCGTGGATCAGGATCGCCAGGGCGTCGAGTTCTTCTTGCTGGTTCATGAAATTTATATCGAGAAATTTCATGAAAAATTACAGGTTTTATTTCATGGAGGCAATGGGGGCGGTGAAGTCGTCGGTAGATGTCTTTAAGCCGCGTTCTTTGCTGAATGATTGCGAACCCTCGCGGTCCGAACCTGGGTACGTGTCATTAATTGAAGGAGCACCCATGAAGTCTAAAACCCTAGCTGCCTGCCTGTTGGTCGCCGCCAGCCTGTCCACCGCCAGCTTTGTGGTACAGGCCGGTGATACGCCTCAGGAAACTGTGCAACCTTCCAACATCAACACCCGTGACCTGAAAGAAGGCGATCGCGCGCCGGATATTCTGATGCGCAAGGAGTCGGCCGTGAGCGACTGGAAAAAGCGCGGTCTCAAGCAGCCCGAGGACGAAAGCCAATGGGCGCGGGTGGGCGATAAATACGTACTGCTCAAGACCACCAACGGCACCATTCTGGAGATCACACCCGTCAAGAAGTGACCCTCCTTTTTGCCTTGTTCTTGCGTTAAGGTAGCCGACCGCAATGGTCGCGTTACCTTCAAAGAATGAGAGCAGGATGCTTGCCACAATAAGAAACTACCCCCGCACCGTTAACCTGTTGCTGAGCGCCACGTTGCTGCTGACGCTGGCCAAGGCGATTACGTTTCCCTACTTGGTGATCTACCTCACCCATCATTTCACCCTCGACATCACGCAAGTTGGCCTGGTGATCGGCAGCTCGTTGATTGTCGGCTCGCTGCTCAGCGTGTATGGCGGTTTTCTGGTCGACCGCATCAACAGCTATCGGTTATTGCTCTGGATGAGCGTGCTGTTTGTGCTGGGGTTTATTGGTACGCTGGTGGCGCAGAACATCTGGACGTTTTATAGCTGCCTGATCCTGATCAACCTTGCGTACGCGGTCATCGATATTGCGGTGAAGGCCGGCTTTGCGAGCCTGCTGCCGGAAGACGCGCGCAGCGAAGTGTTTTCCATCAAGTACACCCTTACCAACATTGGCTACGCGGTCGGGCCGTTTTTCGGTGCGATGGTGGCGAAGATGGATATCAGCCTGCCGTTTATGTTATCGGCGCTGCTGGGGGCGGGGTTTTTCCTGCTGTATTGGCGCTGGGGCGATCGCACGTTAACCACAGTGGACGTGGCGCAAAAGCCGGTGTCGTTTCTTGCCGTTGGCCGTGTATTGCTGCAGGACCGTCGGCTGGTGTGCTTCACGATGGGCGGTGTGCTCAGTGCAGTCGTGTTCGGCCAGTTCACGGCCTACCTGTCGCAGTACCTGGTGATCACCACCACAGCGCAACACACTTACACCGTGATCAGCGCCGTGCTCACCACCAACGCGGTAATGGTGATCGCTTTGCAATATGTGATCGGCCGGCGCATATCACACCGTCATTTGAGCCAGTGGCTCATCTTCGGCTTGAGCATGTTCATGTTGGGGCTGATCGGCTTTGCGCTGTCCACCAGCGTGGTGTGGTGGGTCCTGGCAATGGCGGTGTTCACGGTGGGGGAGATTATCGTGTTCCCGGCCGAATACATGTTTATCGACCGGATTGCCCCGGACCATTTGAGGGGCATGTACTACGGCGCGCAGAACCTGTCCAACCTCGGCGCAGCCCTGGGGCCGGTGTTGTGTGGGCTGGTACTGGCCAACCTGCCGGCCCACACGATGTTCTACATGCTGGGGATGTTTATCGTGGCCGGCGGTGTGTTCTATTTCATTGGTTCGTCGTTGAAGGGAAGTCATTCAGCGTGAGCTTGCCCATGGTGTTGCACTGCAGTTCGTAGCGCAGTTCTTCCACCATTTTTTCCACTTCTATCGGGGTCTGCAGCCGGTTGGTGCTGATCCCGGTAACCACCAGATCAACCCGGCCGGTATCGGCGTCGTAGACCTTGAGGGTCAAGGACGCATCCCGGCACAGGGTGAACTCGCAGGTCAGTGGCGACAGGCCTTCTTCGATGCAATTTCGCAGTTGGGCGAGGGTAAACATGCGTGTTCCTTCAGGGCATCCAGTTCGATGCCTTGAAGGTTATTGCTTACGCCGCCCCGCCATAAGTTGAATTCGCACTAGCTGCACTAGTGCATTTGCACTGTCAGGGCTTGTTTTTCAGGCGCAGTTCACTCGCGAACAGCCCGCGTTCGCGGGCCCAAACGATGGCCGCGCTGCGGCTGTGCACCCCCAATTTGGAGTACACCGTGGCCACGTGGTTGCGCACGGTGTTGGGCGCCAGTTTCAGGCGTGAGGCGATCTCTTTGTCGGCCAGTCCTTCACAGATCAAGCCCAGCACATCGCGCTCGCGGGCGGTGAGGTCGGTGAAGTTGACGTTAGGCAGGTTGGGGCTGTTGACGCTCTTGGCGTTAGCCAGCTTTTCGATCAGGGTCTGGCTGAACCAAGAGGCGTCCTGCATCACTTCCTCGATGGCCGCCACCAACTCCAGTTCCGAGCGCTTGCGTTCGGTGATGTTCATCAGCACCAGCAGGTAGCAGGGCACGTCCTGGATGATCACGGTGTCGGCGGAAACCACGCAGTCGATCACTTCGTTGCCCTTTTTGCGCACCTTGAGGTCCTGGCCATCCAGGTTGCCGGCTTTTTCCAGGGTGGTGAACAACTGTGTGCCTGCCTGGGGGCTGTCGATAAAGTCGATGTCTTCGATGGACTTACCGATCAGTTCTTCGCTGATATAGCCAGTGATGTTCATAAAGGCTTCGTTGACGTCCACCACCTGGCGGTTAGCGGCGTTACACACCAACGTGGGCACCGGCGTAAGGCGGAACGACTTGGCGAAACGTTCTTCACTTTGGCGCAGGGCCACTTCGGCCTTGCGTCGAGGCTCAAGGTCGGTGAACGAAAACAGCATGCAGTCTTCTTCGTTCATGTCCAGCGGCTGGCCGGCGACGATCACCAGTTTGCTGCCGCCTTCGGGCAGTTTCAGTTCGGCCTGCATCTGCGGGATGGTCGCGCCTTCGCCCAAGCGCTGGATGGCCAGGTCTTTGCGCTCTGCCTGCTCCAGCACATCCAGTTCATACACGGACTTGCCGATGACCTGGTCGCGGTTGTGGCCGGTCATCTCCAAAAAGCCCTGGTTGACCTTGATGTAGCGCAGGTCGCTCAAGCGGCAAATCACCGCGGGCGCGGGGTTGGCGTTGAAGGTTTTTTCGAAGCGCTGCTCGGCGCTGGCCCATTCGGTGGCGTCGCTGAGGATCAACACCAGTAACTCCGGCTCGCCGTGGGAGTCAGTGATCACAAGGCTGCGCAGGCGGTGGACCCAGGTTTTGTCCGGCTCGGCGATGGGCGTGACTTCCACCACCACGTCGCTGAATTCATCGCCTGCCGCCGCGCGGGCCAATGGGTAACTATCCGGCTGTACGGGATGGTTATTGCGATAACGCAGGGTAAAACGCTCGGCGTAGGCCTGGGCGTTCGCACCCAGTGCCTCCACGTCATCCACACCGTGCATGGTCAGCGCGGCTTCATTGGCCCACAGGATGGTCTGGTCGACTTCCGCGAGGATAATCCCATCGGAGAGCCCGGAGATAATCTGCTGCAGTTGGCGGCGGTTGGTTTCTTTGGCAAGTACATCCTGGGTCATGATTTCTCCGGTGTAGGGGCGCATGGACGTACGACATCCTGCCTTCACGATAGTGCAAAGAAACTGAGTACGGGGGAGTGCGAATGCACCAGGCGCACTGGTGCATTTGGGCCATGACTGAACGTATGTCGTTTCGCCAGACTCCATCCATCAAGGCATTTCGCCTTGCCTCAACAACATGTGAAGGACCTCTGTATGACCACTGTCTATGAAACCAATCGCTCGTTGTTTCGTGTGTCCTGGAGCTCGGTGCTCGCCGGTAGTGCAATTGCCCTGGTGACCTACCTGGTCCTCAGTGTGTTGGGCACTGCCATCGGTGCCAGTGCGGTTAACCCGATGCAAGCCGGTAACCCGCTGAGCGGTTTCGGCACGGGGGCCGGGATCTGGCTGTTTGTCTCCACATTACTTGCCATCGGTGTGGGTGCCTTCGTTGCCGGCCGCACGGCCCCGGATCGTGGCGGCCTGCACGGCGTGCTGACCTGGACCGTCACCACCTTGCTTACCACCTGGCTGTTGGCAGGCTTGGCCGCCAGTGTGGTTGGCACCGCCGGTAACGTGGTTGGGAAAGGCTTGTCTGCTGCCGGTAGCGGGATTGCCGCCGCCGCGCCTGGCATCAGCGATAGCGTCAAGCAGCAACTGAACGAGCAGGGCATCCAGCTGGACTGGAAAAGCCTGCAAGGCGAACTGGACACCTTGCTCAAGCAAAGCGGCAAGCCTGAGCTGGACCCGGCCAATGTTGAGCAGAAAACCGACCAGGCTGCCGCCGATGGCAAGCAGACAGCGACTACCGCAGCGACCGATCCTGCCCAGGCCGGCGATGCGCTGAAGCAGTGGTTTGAGCGCGTCAAAGCCTCCGGTGAGCCAGCGCTTAACGCGGCTGACAAAGAAGCCTTGGTCAATATCGTTGCTGCCCGTACCGGCAAGAGCAAGGAAGAAGCCACACAGATCGTCGACAACTATGCCCAGGCTTATCAGCAAGCCATGCAGAAGGTTGACGAGCTGAAACAGCAGGCTGAGCAGAAGGCCCGTGAAGCAGGTGAAGTCGCGGCCAAGCAATTGTCCCGCGCGGCCTGGAGTACGCTGGCGATGCTGTTGCTGGGTGCGGCGTTGAGCTTCTTTGTAGGGCGCATGGCATTGACTAACCGTCGCGTGCCGTTGGCTTAAGGCCGGCGATAAGGTGGCAGGGACGCCGCTTTACGGGTTAAAGCTACGCTCGACCTGATGGTGATGCGCGTAAACGGGCTACCTTTTTACGCGCATCACGCAAAGGTGACTTTAGAGCGCAAGCGAAGTCGTCTGACTGATACTTCTCTTTTGTGCAGGCGCGTTCGCAGATGTATGCGGGGCACTATGCGAGGTGCAAGGATGCTTGGGGTGAGGTTCAGGAGTCGATGTTGGCAATGGCTTTAAAGGGTTGCTGTTATCCCTATGGCAAGCGGGTACGCTCACTCGCCACAGGGTATTGCTTGAAGCGTACTTGCTTAATGCGGCCGCATGCATTTCGGCAACCGATCGACCCCCACGTCCGTCAAGTTCCCAACCATCCCACTACCGGCACAATCATCAACGTACTCAATGCCATCGACATCACATTGCCGATGTACGGATGAAAGTGAGCAGGCAACTTAGATGCGATGGCACAGGCCAATGGTGGTGCGATCAGTGCGCCGAGCATTGCACTAGAGCCAATCACCATCCAACTGCCACCATGGGTAAGTACGGCTGCGGGTACCACAGATACCAACGGAACATAGGTTGGATACCAACCCCGCTTGATCCATTGGCGTCGCCAGATCACGACCCCGATGGCAGAAGTCAGTGCCTGCGCACCTAGCAAGTGTAGAAGCAAGCCTGAACCATAGGCCGGACTCATGGGGTTGAGTGCATAGGCGAGCAATACCCCGGCTAACAGCCCGAGGCTGGCTAGCTCATTCCCGAAAAACGGTGCTTCGGAAAAGTCCGCCAACACGCGGCGCAGGCTCCAGATTACGCCATACGATTGCGGTGGAGCGGGCGATGGCCTGGTTGGGGCTATGTAGTTTGAACGCACCAACGAGGGCACCCGGCGACACAGTGCAAACGCGATAACGCTTCCAGACGCCATTCCAAGCACATTGCCGATAACTGCCGGCAATCCCAATGGAATGCACACGAAATTGACGATCAGTAGGCACGCCGGTGTAACCAGCAACGCGCCCAGCACCGCACCATTGAGTGCGACTTTCCAACCCCCGCCAAACATCAACACCATCGCGGCTGGCAACGAAACAAACGCCGCAAATGTTGGCTGCCAGGTTTCGGCGGTGACGCTCCAACCCCACAGCACGTTGCTTAGCAGCAACCCGATCAAAGAACTTGTTATCAGCCAAGGCCATAATCCGCTGCCATAGCAAATGGAAAAACCCTGCCAGGCTTTTTCGCGCTTGCTCGCCCACCATGCAAGGTAAGCGCCGCTCAACAGGCCAAGTGATGCAAGTTCATGTTTATAGAAGGCAACCTCGCTGATATCTCCCACTACCCACCGCAACCAGGCGGCCGGATGGGGGAAGCCTGTAATCATCTCGCTGTATCCCGGCCAGGAGCCTCGATGGCTGAATACGACCCACAGCACCAGCGAGCTGACGATCAAGCCTACGATGAGAACCGTAGTATCGGCTCGTGAGCCAGTTAAGGTTTTTTTGGCAAATAAGGTTTCCATGGCATGCCCTCTTTTCAGCGAGGCAGGGCAGAGTGTTTGGAATATCCGAGCATCTGATCGTAAAGATCATGGCGTCGGTCTCTTTGCAGATCGTTGAGACTGTTCCAGATCGGTGCGCTGCGGGCGCTGGTGATGTCGATATCGGCGAACAAAATCTCCTGACGATTTGCCGATGCTACTGCGCCGATCGGCCAGCCATTGGTTCCTGCGATCAGCGAGCATCCAAGGTAGCGCGCATCCCGCTCTTCACCGATGCGGCTGGCGGCAGCGATAAACACGTTGTTCACATGGGCTGCTGTCATCGTCAAATACGACGCCATGCACTTTCCGGCGTCATCGAAAAGAGGTGGTGGCGTCCACACCCAGTTGTTCAGACTGCAAATGATATCGGCACCTTGCTGACTGAGAATGCGCGGTACCTCTGGGAACCAGATGTCCCAGCAAATCAGCAGGCCGATGCGACCAATCGGCGTTTCGAATACCGGAAATCCTGTATCTCCAGGGGTGAACCAGAGTTTTTCCAGGTTCCACAAATGGGCCTTGCGGTACTTGCCTATAAACCCACCGGGACCTATCAATACCGCTGTGTTGAACAGCTGCATCCCGTCGATCTCGCTAAGACCGGCCACCAGATACACGTTGTGCTGACGGGCAAAATCTATCCACTCCCGCATGCTCTGCCCGCTGGGTACCGTCTCCGCATGATCAAAGGCGTCTTGGCGACTGCTGAAGAAGTACCCGCAGTTGGAAAGCTCGGGCAGTACTATCAGATTGGCACCGCCGTTTGCTGCTTCGGTGGCCAGCACGAGGCTCTGGCGTAGGTTTTCACTTCGATTGCGCACGCCCACCTGAGGATCGAACTGAATGACGGCGACGCGGGCAGGGCTTGTTGGTTCGCTCATGGAGGTGACCTCTTATTGTTATGCAACCAACGTTGGTTGGATGTTTATAAAAGGCGATGAGATGTTTGGAGAAAAGTCGGATGGTTCCTGCTGCGTTGTAGTTAAGTTCTCTAACTCTGATTTAGCGGTCTGTGCTGAAACCCCACTCCGAGGAATAAGTCCTTGAAGGGAGAACGGTTGTAGCCAAGCAACTGATCCGCACGACGCGGAGTACGTTGGCGCAAAGGCTTTTTGTGGAGAGGGAGCAAACTCCCTCTCCACGGAGGCCGATTGTGCCTTTAGCGCGGCTGCATACACTCCAGTGACCGATCCACCATCACACTGGCCATGTCCGCCGGGTGCATGGCGGAAAGCATCAGCGTTTGTGAGTACCGTCCAGTTGATCACCAGCCTTCTGTGCTGCAACGGTGGCGCAACGCAGCACATTGCTGGCGTGGGTCAGGGCGTTTTCGAAGCTGAGGTCTGGGGTGGTGGTGAAAAATTGCAGTTCTGGGGCGGGCGAGGACGATTTGGTCCATGGGTTTAACCCCAGATCTAAATGGTTCCCACGCAGAACATGCGGGCGTTCAGTGGTTCTCTTGCACTTGCCAATCCCACCCAATTCTGGGAAAAACCCACCCTCTACGCCTTCAACGAGAACCCCCATGAGCAACAACGAACTCCAGATCACCGACACCCGGCCTGGCACCGGCAAAGCCGTCGTCAAGGGCGCGCTGATCACCACTCAATACACAGGCACCTTGGAAGATGGCACGGTGTTCGATTCGTCTTGGGAGCGGGGCAAGCCGTTCCAGTGTGTGATCGGTACCGGTCGTGTCATCAAAGGTTGGGACCAGGGCTTGATGGGCATGCAGGTGGGTGGTGTGCGTACGTTGCACGTGCCGGCGCATCTGGCTTATGGCGAGCGCTCCATGGGCGCGCATATCAAGCCCAACAGCAATCTGCGCTTTGAGATCGAGTTGTTGGAAGTACTGACGCGGGATGAATGAGAAGAGTCGAGCGATATGGATATCAACTGCACCATCAAGGACGTTTATATAGTTGAACTGGGGGCCGGCGATGAGGCTGAGCTCCAGCGTTTTTTTGAGCGGGCGCCGGATTACTTCATGGCGGTTAACGGCGAGCCTGCCAGGCCAACCGAAGCGCACGAAGCGTTGCAGAACCAGCTTCCCCCGGGCTGGCGTTGCAGCCGGATCTACTGGTTGGGTTATCGCGGTGCGGACGGGCAACTGGTCGCCGTGGTGAATATTGCGGCCGATTTGCTCGCAGATGGCGTATGGCATATCGGTCTGCTGCTGGTGGATGCCCGTTTTCATGGCACTGGACTGGCGCAGCAGGTGCATGCGGATCTTCAAGCGTGGGCGATCGAAAATGGCGCTCGGTGGCTGCGGCTGACAGTGGTTGTTGGCAATTCCAAGGCCGAGCGTTTCTGGCCGAAGCTCGGCTATGTCGAGGTGCGCACCCGCGAGGGAATCAGGATGGGCCGCCAGGTGAACCATGTGTCGATCCAGGTCAAGGTTCTGGCCGAAGGGCAGCTTGATGGGTATCTGGCATTGGTTGCCCAGGATCGCGCCCTCCCACATTTTGATCCTCAGTGAGCTCAGGAAAACGCCTACCTGAACCCATCCTGAAGAATCTTCTTATTCATCATGCGGAAACTTTCCTACGGTTTACTCTCCTGAAGTCGGGGCGTAAGCTTCGCGCGTTTTCATCAATAGCGGAGACCCTCAGTGGGTACTTGTTCGAGTGACAGTAGTCGGCCGGTTTCGGTAACCGGCATAGGCTTGGCAAGGTAACGCGCATTTATCCGATGCCGTTGTCTCGCCATCAAAGCGAGAAGCGGCATCCCGACAGCGGCCAGTTCTGGTGCTGTCTCGATCCTCTTTCATCGACGCTGACCAGCACCTGAGTGACCTCAGGATGCTACGGACGCGCCTGCCTTTTGCGGCGGGCGGGCCAAGCTGACTGCGCCTGTCTGACAGGCGTGGTGCGCAGCGGCAGTACCTGCACGACGGTTTTTCCTCGCGCAGGAGTAACACCATGAACCTCACTCTGTTGAAAGAGTTCTTCGCCGGCTTCCTGCGGACCCGGCACATCGCCCGGCACTTCCGTCGCCTGGCCATGCTCGAAACCGTCACCGACGCCAGCGTCAGCCGCGAAGTGCCGCCGACCCTGGCGCAAACCCTGGTGGCCGCAGCCAACAGCAGCACCACGCAATTGCTCGGCACGTTGGGCAGTCATGCCGAGGGCTTGAACACCCAGGAAGCCGATGCCCTGCGTGTGCAACACGGCCTCAATGAAGTCGAGCACGAGCAGCCGCTGCCGTGGTGGGTGCATCTGTGGCACTGCTACAAAAACCCCTTCAACCTGTTGCTGACCTTGCTGGCGGTGATCTCCTGGCTGACCGAAGACATGAAGGCCGCCACGGTGATTTTCTCCATGGTGGTGCTCTCGACGCTGCTGCGTTTCTGGCAGGAGGCCAAGTCGAACAAGGCTGCCGATGCCTTGAAAGCCATGGTCAGCAACACCGCCACGGTGCTGCGTCGTGATGAGGCCAAGCGCGTCGAGTTGCCGATCAAGCAGTTGGTGCCCGGCGACCTGATCGTGCTGTCGGCCGGCGACATGATTCCCGCCGATTGCCGCGTGCTCAGTGCCAAGGACCTGTTTGTGAGCCAGGCGGCGATGACCGGTGAGTCGATGCCGGTGGAGAAGTTCGCCCAGCATCAGGACGCCAATACCCGCAATCCTCTGGATCTGGACAACATCCTGTTCATGGGCACCAACGTGGTGTCCGGTGCGGCGACGGCGGTGATCCTGACCACCGGCAACAACACCTACTTCGGTGCCCTGGCCCAGCGCGTGACCGCCACTGATCGCGCTACCACCTCGTTCCAGCATGGGGTGAACAAAGTCAGTTGGTTGCTGATCCGCTTTATGTTTGTGATGGCGCCGTTGGTGCTGTTTATCAACGGCTTCACCAAGGGCGACTGGACCGAGGCGCTGCTGTTCGCGCTGTCGATTGCCGTGGGGCTGACCCCTGAAATGCTGCCGATGATCGTCACGTCCACCCTGGCCAAGGGCGCGGTGTTTTTGTCGCGCAAGAAGGTCATCGTCAAGCGCCTGGACGCGATCCAGAACTTCGGCGCGATGGACGTGCTGTGCACTGACAAGACCGGCACCCTGACCCAGGACAAGATTTTCCTGGCGCGCCATGTGGATGTGTGGGGTGAAGAATCCGACGACGTATTGGAAATGGCCTACCTCAACAGCTACTACCAGACTGGCCTGAAGAACCTGCTGGACGTGGCGGTGCTGGAACATGTGGAGGTGCATCGCGAGCTTAAAGTCGGCACCGCCTTCCATAAGGTCGACGAGATCCCATTCGACTTCAACCGCCGCCGTATGTCGGTGGTCGTCGCCGAGCAAGGCTTGCCGCACCTGCTGATCTGCAAGGGCGCCGTGGAAGAGATCCTCTCGGTGTGCAACAGCGTGCGCCATGGCGATACCAATGAAGCACTCACCGATGAGCTGTTGGCGCGCATTCGCCAAGTGACCGCAGCGTTCAACGAAGAAGGCCTGCGTGTGGTGGCCGTGGCTGCGCAACCGATGGAACCTGGGCGCGACACCTACAGCTTGGCAGATGAGAACAACCTGACATTGATCGGCTATGTGGCCTTCCTCGACCCGCCCAAGGAAAGCACCGCGCCTGCGCTGAAAGCCCTGAAAGCCCACGGTGTTGCGGTCAAAGTACTGACCGGTGATAACGAGCTGGTCACTGCAAAAATCTGCCGCGAAGTGGGATTGGAGCAACAAGGTCTGTTGATGGGCAACGACATCGAAGACATGACCGACGCTGAGTTGGCCAGGGCCGTGGAAACCACCAATGTGTTCGCCAAGCTGACGCCCAGCCATAAGGAGCGCATTGTGCGCCTGCTCAAGGCCAACGGGCATGTGGTGGGTTTCATGGGCGACGGCATCAACGATGCACCGGCGCTGCGCACGGCGGACATCGGTATTTCGGTGGACAGCGCGGTGGACATCGCCAAGGAAGCGGCCGACATCATCCTGTTGGAAAAGAGCCTGATGGTCCTGGAGGAGGGCGTGCTGGAGGGCCGCCGCACTTTTGCCAACATGCTCAAGTACATCAAAATGACCGCCAGCTCCAACTTCGGCAACGTGTTCTCGGTGCTGGTGGCGAGTGCGTTTATCCCGTTTCTGCCGATGCTGCCGATGCACCTGCTCGTGCAAAACCTGCTGTATGACATTTCCCAGATTGCGATCCCGTTCGACCACGTCGATGACGAGATGCTGGCCAAGCCGCAACGCTGGCAGCCGGGGGATGTGGGGCGCTTCATGCTGTTTTTCGGGCCTATCAGTTCGATCTTTGACATCACCACGTTCGCACTCATGTGGTACGTGTTCGATGCCAACACACCAGACCATCAGACGCTGTTCCAGTCGGGCTGGTTTGTGGTGGGGCTGCTGACCCAGACGCTGATCGTGCACATGATTCGCACCCCGAAAATCCCGTTCCTGCAAAGCCGTGCGGCGATGCCGTTGATGGTGATGACGGGCGTGATCATGGCCGTGGGGATCTTCCTGCCAATGGGCCCGCTGGCGCACTACTTCAAATTACAGGCGCTGCCGTCGCTGTACTTTGTGTTTTTGCCGGTGATCCTGCTGGCGTACATGGCGCTGACCCAAGCGGTGAAGGGCTACTACATCCGTAAGTTTGGCTGGCAATGAATAGGGAAGCTCTCCTATGCAAGCAATCAACAACATCAACCTCAACTCCCTGATTGACACCCTGGTCAGCCTCACCGCCGCGTTTATCCTCGGTGGCCTGATCGGTTTCGAGCGCCAGTACCGGCAGCGCACGGCGGGCCTGCGCACCAATGTGCTGGTGGCGGTGGGGGCAGCGATTTTTGTCGACATGGCCAACCGACTCGGTGGCGCGGAAGGCGCGGTGCGAGTGGTTGCGTATGTGGTGTCGGGCATCGGCTTTCTTGGTGCCGGCGTGATCATGCGCGAAGAAGGCAATGTGCGTGGCCTCAATACCGCCGCCACGCTGTGGGCGTCGGCGGCCGTGGGGGCGTGTGCCGGTGCCGACCTGGTGCTCGAAGCGTTGCTGGGCACGCTGTTTGTGCTGGCGGCCAATACCTTGCTGCGGCCAATCGTCAATAACATCAACCGCCAGCCGCTGGATGTGGTGTCGGCGGAAGTCACCAACATCCTGTATGTGATTGCCCGACGTACCCAGCAAACCGCGGTATTGGCGTTGCTGGAATCCGAACTCGCGCGCTGTAACTACCCTGCCAGTGATGTCGACGTGCGTCCGTTCGGCACCGAGGAGGTGGAAATCGAAGCCACACTGGCGGTGACGTCGGTCGACGGTGACGAGTTGGACGCCCTGGTGGTGCGGATTTCCAGGTCGACGCTGGTGGTACAGGCCTTCTGGAGCCCGAGTACCACCGAGTAACGTTCGATGACTCAACCTTGCTGTGCCGAGGAAAAGTCCTACATTTAGTCGAGATTATCCCTTCATTGGAAAAAACAGTCGGTTGTTAAGGTTGCGCGCTTGCGCCTGCTCAGGAATCAAGGCGCGGCTTTACGTGTTTACTGTTTTTTTCAAAAGGAGGGGCCTTTACTGCCTGAGTTGTCGTAGGGAGTAATCAGCACCGTTTGTCGGAACTGTTACTTTTCACAGGTAGTTGGGTCTCGCGTGATATGTAAGCGTACTGATCTTCTCAGGGGAGTCTTATGAGCAACAAAGCTTTAATAGTGGATGACCACCCTTTTATACGCGCCACCGTCAAATATCTGCTGAAGCAGGAGGGCTTCGACAAAATCTACCAGGCGGGTAACGGCGCTGACGCCATGCAGATTGCTCGCGAAACCCGCCCTGACCTAATCATTCTTGACCTGGCGATGCCTAAGCTCGGTGGGTTGGAGGTGATCAGCCGGATCAAGGCGCTGGAGCTGCCTTGCAGGATCCTGGTGCTGACCTCTTATCTGGCGGTGTTCTTTTCGACTCGTTGCATGCGCGCTGGTGCGATGGGGTTTGTCGCCAAGACAGGTGAACTTGATGAGCTGCAGAAGGCGATCAGGGCGATCAGGTCTGGCTACAGTTGCTTCCCCAGCCTGCCCACCAGTTCGGTGCGTCGCGACGATTTGCAGTCCACTGAGCAGGAGTTGGTGGCGGCGCTGTCTGACCGCGAATTGACGGTGTTGCAAAAGCTGGCGCTGGGCCTGGGTAACAAGGAGATCGCCGAGGACATGCTGTTGAGCCATAAGACCATCAGTACCTACAAAACGCGGCTCAAGGAGAAGTTGCGCATGTCCTCGGTGGTTCATCTGTCCAAGTTTGCCCAGCGCAATCATCTGATCTGAAATGATTACCTCCCGGCTGGCGAAACACGCGGCCATCCTGCTGATGGGGCTGTTGCCTTGGGCGGCGATGGCCATCGAAGCACCCCGCGACCTGAGACTGCTGGGTCACTCCACTTTTGCAAACCCTTCTGTAGTGTTGGACGAGGCCGACTGGCGCTGGCTGCGCGAGCGGCGCACGCTGTCGATGGGCGTGTCGGCCCCTGATTTCGCCCCCTTTGACCTGAGCAGCAACAACGATGAATTGGAGGGCATTACCGCAGACTATGCGGCACTGGTCGCCCAGGCACTGAATGTCTCGATCGACGTGAAGCGGTACGACACCCGCGATGAGGTGATCGATGCCCTCAAGGCCGGCGAGGTAGATTTTGTGGGGTCGGCCAATGGCTATGAGGCGGCTGACTCGGAGTTGGTACTGTCCCGTTCTTACGCCAATGACCAACCTGCGCTGGTAACGCGCGCAGGGGAAAGCCAGGCGCTGAAAGCTGACCTTTCGGGTAAGCGCGTGGCGATGCTCTACCACTACATGCAGCCCGACGCCGTTCAGACGTTTTATCCCAATGCACAGTTGCTCTTATTTGCCTCGGCCTTCGAAGCCATAGGTGCTGTCGCGTTCGGCCAGGCCGATGTGTACCTGGGGGACGCTATTAGCACTCGTTATCTGATCAACAAGAACCACCTCAACAACGTGCGCATGGCGGATTTTTCCGCACTGGAGGTCAACCCTTTCGGGTTCGCATTCGCCAAGGACAATACACGCCTGTTGGGCATCATCAACGCTGCTTTGGCCGACGTTCCGGCCAGCCAGCAGCTGGAAATCCTACGTCGTTGGAGTGCCGGTGGCAGCGGGTTTCTGGAGGCGGATCAGCTGCGCTTGAGTGAAAGCGAGCAACGCTGGCTGGAGAAGAACCCTCGGGTGAAAATCGCGGTGCTCGACAAGTTTGTGCCGCTGTCTTTTTTCAACGGGCAGGGGCAATTCGAAGGCTTGAGCGCCGAAGTACTGTCGCGCATCAGTTTGCGCACAGGCTTGAAGTTCGATGTAGAGCGCGGCAGTTCGCTGCCCGCGCAAATTGATCAGGCCAGCGCGGGTCGTGTGGACATGCTGGCGGTCGTCACCCCGAGTGCCGAGCGGTCCGAAAAGATCCGTTTTACCCGACCTTACCTGTCCAACCCCTATGTATTGGTGGTGCGTGCCGACGACGAGCAACTGGTGACCCTGGAAGATATGCCCGGCAAGCGCCTGGCAATCGTTAGCGGCGACAGCCTGGTCGCACAAATCGCCAAGGACTATCCCAATATCGGGTTTGTCGACGCGCAGAACCCTGAGCAGGCAATGGAATGGGTGGCGAATGGCAGCGTCGATGCGACGGCGGTTTCGCTGATCAGCGCGCGCTACATGATCGCGCGCCATTACCTTAAACGTTTGCGTATCACCAGTACGGTCGGGAGGGAGCCTGCGCGGATTACGTTTGGAGTCAACCGCAGCGAACTGGAGTTGTACTCGATCCTCGACAAGGCATTGTTGAGCATTTCACCCGAAGAAATGGATGAGCTGACCAACCATTGGCGCAGCGAGATCATCATCGAAGACAACTACTGGATGCGTCACCGCAATATGATTATCCAAGGGTTCGGCTTAGCCGCGCTGCTGTTGCTGGTGACGCTGGGCTGGGTGTTCTACCTGCGTAATCTGATTCGCAAACGCGCCCAGGCCGAACGTGCTTTGAGCGACCAGATGCGTTTTATGAGTGTGCTGATTGATGGCACGCCGCACCCCATTTATGTGCGTGATCGCCTGGGTCGCTTGATGGCCTGCAATAACGCCTATCTCGATGTATTCGGGTTCAAGTTGGAAGACGTCATCGGTAAAACAGTGGTGGAAACCGATACAGGTAACCCGCCCCAGGCTCGTTCGTTTCATGCCGATTATTTGCGTTTGATGGAGTTGGGTGAGCCGCAGATCCATGACCGCGTGCTCAAGGTGCCGGGTGGTGGCGTTCTGACCATTTACCAGTGGATGCTCCCGTACCGCGATAGCAATGGCAGTGTCGTGGGCATGATTGCGGGCTGGGTGGATGTCAGCGAGCGCCAGCGCTTGTTGCGCCAGTTGCAGGAAGCGAAGGAGGAGGCTGACGCGGCCAATCGTGCCAAGACTACGTTCCTGGCGACCATGAGTCATGAAATCCGCACTCCCATGAACGCAGTGATCGGCATGATCGAGCTGGCGCTGAAGAATGCCGAACAGGGCAGGGCTGACCGGGATGCGCTGGAGGTCGCGTCGGTGGCGTCCCGGGGCATGCTGGAGTTGATCGGCGATATTCTCGACATTGCACGGATCGAATCCGGCCACCTTTCCCTTAGCCTGGAGCCAGCCAATCTGCACGAACTGTTGGCCTCCGTGGCGCGGGTGTTTGAGGGGTTGGCGAGGGACAAGGGCCTGTTGCTGCGAGTGGAACTTGACCCTTTGATAGATCGACCCGTGATCGTCGACCCGCTGCGCTTCAAGCAGGTGGTGTCCAATTTATTGGGCAATGCGATCAAGTTCACCGCCTCCGGTCAAGTGTCGCTGGGCGCCCAGGGCGTACCTGTGTTGGACAGTGACCAACTGAACGTGCGGTTGTGGGTGGAGGATTCGGGCATTGGCATCAGCGCCGAAGACCAGCAGCGCTTGTTCAACCCCTTTATCCAATGCAGTAATAATGAGCAGCCAGGGCGAAGTGGGTCGGGTCTGGGGTTGGTGATCAGCCGTAACCTGTGCGAGATGATGGGCGGTCAACTGCATTTGAGTAGCGTGCTGGGCAAGGGCACGCGAGTGGACGTGACATTGGCGCTTGCGATGACCACCGCCCTGCCGGTCTCTGCACCGGTCCCGCATATACCGCCTGCCCGTGGGTTAAACATTCTGGTGGTGGATGATTACCCAGCCAACCGCTTGTTACTGGCTCGACAACTGAGTTTTCTGGGGCATCGCATCACTTCGGCAGAGGACGGTGCACAAGGATTTGCACTGTGGCAGGCCGGACATTTTGATGGCGTGATCACCGATTGCAATATGCCCTTCAAGGACGGTTACGCGTTGGCGCGTGACATTCGTGCACAAGAGCACCAGCTTGGGTTGACGCCGTGCCTGTTACTTGGGTTCACCGCCAACGCACTGCCGCAAGAGGCTGAACGCTGCCGGCAAGCAGGCATGGACGGTTGCCTGTTTAAACCTACCGGCCTTGAGGACTTGCGCTTGGCCTTGGCATCACGGACCGCCGGAGTCGCCACGGATAACGCCGGAGCAGCGTTTGATTTAAGCCCGCTGCTCACGCTGACGCAGGGCGATGACGATGCTCTCAGCGAGCTGCTGACGCCTTTGCTGGACAGCCTCGAAGAGGACCGTGCTTTGCTGTCGACGCTGAAAGGGCAAGGCGCTTTCGCCAAGCTTCACGACCTGGCTCATCGTGTCAAAGGAGGCGCGCGCTTGGTCAAGGCTGAAGTGCTGACCTCCTGCTGCGAGACCTTGGAGGGCGCATGTGAGCGGCGTGATAGGGGGGCGTTGGACGCTGCAGTTGAGTCCGTAGACGCGGCCATCGAACAGTTGCAGCACAGCCTGAGTCGTTATGGCAATCAGGCTTGACTGAGGAGGAGGGCCATTCGGTTGATTTGGGAGAACTCCTACGCGAAGCGGGAATATGCCTGATTTTGTCTTCGGGATATGTCTGGAAAATAGGCGGCGCTCACTGACGAGCGCTGCCTGCCCAGGTGTTTGCCATGCCGAACAAAGCACTGACCATCCTGATTGCTGATGAACAACACCTGCAACGGTTGTACATCGAAAAAATGCTCAATCAGTTGGGGTACCACCGGATCGTGCCGGTACAAACCTTCGAAGAAGTCCAGATACTCACGGCTATCCCAGCCGAACCCTTTGACGTGCTGATTATCAGCGCGGGTTTGATAACCCATGGCTGCGGGCCCCAGCCCCAGGTGCGCCATGTACTGGTCTACGATCACCTGGATTTGGGGGCACCCTGCGGCGCAACATCGGCGGTGGTGGTACGGCTTCCCGGTGTGCCGGACAACGTTAATCTCGAACATTTCATGGACATTATCGACCCACCCGAGGCCACGGTCGGCCTGCGGGTGTTGCCGTGGCTGCGCGAATTATCGCGCAAAACGGTGGCGGGGGTTTAGTCCCACTTCGGCGCGATGCCCTTGGGGCTGGTCAAGCGGTGGCCACGTTCCAGCCCGGCAATCTGCGCCATATCGGCAGGGCTCAAGGTCAGCTGCATGGCCTTGAGGTTGCTTTCCAGATTGGCGTGGTTGGTTGACGATGGGATGACCGCGTAACCCAACTGCATGGCCCAGGCCAGGGCGACTTGTGCCGGGGTGGCTTCGTGGTGCTCCGCGATCTGCTGGATCACGGGATCTTTGAGCACTTCGCCGTAAGCCAGAGTCATGTATGAGGTGATCTGGATACCGTTGGCGGTGGCAAAATCCACGACGTGCTGGTTTTGCAGGTAGGGGTGCAGTTCGATTTGGTTGGTAGCGATGTGCTCGGCGCCCACGGCTGCGATGGCCTGCTTCATCAGGTCGATGGTGAAGTTGGAAATACCAATCTGGCGCGTCAGGCCCATGCGTTTGGCTTCCAGCAACTGCCCCATGAACTCGGCGACGGGCACTTGGTCTTCCGGCGATGGCCAGTGGATCAGGGTCAGGTCCAGGTAATCGGTCTTGAGCTTGCGCAGGCTTTCCTTGAGGCTTGGGATCAGTTGGCCTTCGGCGAAATTGGCGATCCAGATCTTGCTGGTGATAAACAGCTCATCCCTTGGGATGCCACTGTCGGCGATAGCTTGGCCGACGTCTGCTTCGTTCTCGTAGATTTGCGCGGTGTCGATGGCGCGGTAGCCCAGTTCAAGGCCGGTGCTGACGGAGTCGATCACCACTTGGCCTTGCAGGCGAAAGGTGCCGAGGCCGAAGGCGGGGACTTTTTGCGTGAGGATAGACATCAGTAACTCCATTAGGGTTGTAGGCAATGGAGTCAAGTATCCCCTCGTCGTTCCTTCGCAAACACAGTCGAATCCGAAAAGGACTCTTGACTGAATGTCACGAATGGCAAGTGTGTGGGGGCTGGGGCATGAGGCGCTGTACCCACTGTAGCAGCGCCTTGAACGATCAATCTTAAGCGCGCAGGCGCTCGGCAGCCGCTCGCAACAACTGCTCGGTGGAGGTCCAGCCCAGGCAGCCGTCTGTCACTGACACACCGTATTTCATCGAAGGGCTCAACGGCTGGCAGCCTTCGAACAAATGGCTTTCGAGCATCATGCCGATCAGCGAGGTGTCACCCTGCAAGCGTTGCTCCAGCACGTCATTGAAGACGGCCGGCTGACGCAGTGGATCCTTGCCGCTGTTAGCGTGGCTGCAATCGACCATGATCCGTGGCATGACCTTGGATTGGGTCAGGCCGTGCTTCACCTCTGCCACGCTCTGAGCATCGTAGTTCGGCCCACGGTGACCACCGCGCAGCACCAGGTGGGTATCGGGGTTACCTGAGGTCTGAATGATGGCCGGGTGGCCCTGGCTGTCGACGCCGAAGTGACGGTGCGGATGGGACGCCGAACGCATGGCGTCACAGGCAATCGCGACGCCGCCGTCGGTGCCGTTCTTGAAGCCCACGGGCATGCCCAGGCCGCTGGCCATTTCGCGGTGGATCTGCGATTCCGTGGTGCGCGCGCCAATCGCCACCCAGCTGAGCAGGTCATCGAAGTAGCCGGCGGCCATGGGTTGCAGCAGTTCAGTGGCGACGGGCAGGCCCAGGCGTAGCATCTCGCGCATCAGTTCGCGTGACAGGGTTAAACCGGTGGCCATGTCATCACTGCCATCCAGGCGAGGATCGTAGGCCAGGCCTTTCCAGCCGATCGTCGTGCGTGGTTTTTCGACGTAGGCGCGGATCACCAGCAACATCTGGTCACTGACCTCAAGGGCCAGTTTCTTCAGGTTGCGGGCGTATTCCATGGCCGATTCCGGGTCGTGGATCGAGCATGGGCCGACGATCACCAGCAAGCGGGAATCTTCGCCATTGAGGATGGCGCGCACGGCTTGGCGATGGGCGTGGATCTGTTCAGTGAGGAACGGGCTGAGGGGCAGTTGGTGCTTGAGCTCAAGGGAGCTGGGCAGACGCTGGGTCAGGGTTTCATTGGCGCAAGTCAGAGCGGCAACGGGTAGAGCGGCGACGGAGGAGTTCATATTCATTGCTTCCTGGTCAAGCGGCGGGCTATTCCCGCGCGCTTGGCCTACTGGGGTGTTCGACAATTGGCCGTATCGGCTACGTGTGTTGGCTTGCCACCAATAGGTGACCGATCGGAGGCGGCAGGCTGTCCCGAGCGGAGCTTGCTAAATCGCCATGCAGTGCAAGTGTCGTAGCGGTAATAGGTGGCGTAGTTCATGTCGTGATTCCTTTAAGTGTTCTTGACCAAGTTGAAAAGTGTATGGAGGCCTGAAAAACAAAACCCCCGGTCGGGGAGCCGACCGGGGGTTAGATTTCTCTGGTAGGCGACCCCTTGAGTAGTGGGCGCCGATTTCAGGTATCAGGCGCGCCAGTGGCTAAACCAATACCCAAAATAAAAGCTGACCAGTGCGCTCGAACCGTTCACACGGGTAGCCGACACCGAGCGCTGGGCGCTGGCAGCAGGGCAAACCTGAGTGTGGGTGAGTTGCAACATGGTGTGTCTCCAAATGATGGTCGGAGCTTACTAGAGGCAAGCAGGGAGATTCAATCAGTAATTTCTATTGTGTGGGGGTACTTACGGCTATGGGGTGAGTGCCGATATGCTGGTCACACTCACATACCGATTGCTTGGACGCGACCATGACTGCCTTCAGCCTTGCTGCTGCTCAATCCATTTCCATTGCGGGCGATGTGCCGGCCAACATCGAACGCCATCTGGCATTTATGCGTGCTGCAGCGGAGCAGGGGGTGCAATTGCTGGTGTTCCCCGAGCTGTCGTTGACGGGCTATGAGCCGTCGCTGGCTGCTGAACTGGCGATTGCGCCAGAGGATCGGGTGCTGGCGCCCTTGCGGGAAATGGCGCAGGAGCTGCGACTGACGGCGGTGGTGGGTATGCCGATCCGACTGGCGCCAGAGGCGGGTGTGTTGATCGGTGCTCTGGTGCTGGGCGCGGACGGCTCCCTGGCGGTCTATACCAAGCAACATCTGCATGACGGCGAAGAAGCCGCGTTTGTCCCAGGGCAGGGCGGTGCTGTTGTTGAATTTGGGGCTGACCGGATTTCACTGGCGGTGTGTGCAGACTTTTCCCACGCCAGTCATCCGCGTGCTGCGGCGCAAGTGGGCGCCACTGTCTATGCCGCCGGTGTGCTGATCAGTGAAGGCGGCTACGCAACTGACAGTGCGCTGCTCCAAGGCTACGCCGCTGAATATGGCTTGCTGGTGTTGATGGCGAATCATGGTGGGCCTTCGGGTGGCTGGGCCTGCGCGGGTCGCAGTGCGATCTGGGCCGCCGATGGCAGTTTGCTTGCTGTTGTGCCCGGGGTAGGGAATGCGCTGCTGATCGCGAGTCGCCACGCCGAGCGTTGGACCAGCCAAGTGATAGCTCTGTAAATGGCCTTTCACCTGCGCGCTGCGACCGACCAGGATCTGCCCTTTGCACGAACGCTGACCCAACAAGCCATGGCCCGCTATTACGTTCAGTACGGGTTGTGGTGGTCCAACGATGGCTTCGACACCGCGTGGGCAGGTCGGGAAAACTGGCTGATTTGCCGGGACGACACCGTTTTGGGGTTTATCAGTCTGAGCCGTGATAGCCGGGCGCTCTACATTCGGGAGTTGCATCTGCTCGAAGACTGTCGCGGGATCGGCGCCGGGAGTTGGGTATTGGCGCAGATGACGCTCAAGGCGCAGGTGCTGGGCCTGTTGCGCCTGACCGTGTTCAAGACGAATCCGGCCAAAAAACTCTATCTGCGTATGGGATTCAATATCGTGGGCGAAGAAGACTACTTCTTGCGAATGGAGCGTGTCTGCAGCTAAACCATGCGTTCAATCCTAATAAGCGCATACTGGCTTCAGGAGTTGACTTCCTGATCGGCGTTTTGGCCATCAGCCTCAGAAAGGATAATCCCTTCTTTCATACCCAAAAGGACCGCTACCTTGTGGGCCTCCCCACGCCGTCCCTTTTTGCGCCCAGCGAGCACTTGATAGGTGGTTGCCGGATCGACGCCATGTTCTCGAGCGAACGCTTGAACTGACTTGCCTTGGTGTTCCAGCCAGGCCTTGGCTTGTGCTGCGGTACGGATTCCGGGCATAGTTCAAAACCGTTCAAGTTTGTTTAAATAAGGGATGAGAGTGTCACCTCTTGGGGTGTGCCAAACAGGATCATACATCCAAATGAGTGGAATCGGTTTGCGTTTGAGGCAAGAAAGGGAGCGACTTGGTCTGTCGCAAAAAGTATTTGGTGAAATCGGAGGCGTTGAAGCCAACGCACAAGGTAAATACGAAAGTGGAGGACGTGCACCTAAAGCGGACTACTTGTCTCGCGTCGCCGCGAGAGGTGTGGATGTGCTGTACGTTTTGACTGGCGCAGCCACGCCGATTCAATTGGAAAACCTGAGCCACATCGAAGAGAAGGTACTCGGGGATTACCGCGCAATGTTCAAGGAAGACCAGGCTGCGATCCGTCGCCTGACCTCTACTTTGGCCGAGCATTCATCCTCGATGAATGGAAAAGCCAAGCCAAACCCCCAGGATTCCTGACGCTTCGCCCAGCAAATTGAGCCATCCGCCTCCCGGCGGGTGGTCGTCGCTTAACCAAACTCCATATATATGACGCGTGCAACTAGGTCTGCGCCTTGGTTTTTTGCTAAGGTGTTCGGCAACCTATAAGACCATTTCGCGAGGTGTCTGCTTGATTAGGGTGCTAGTAGTCGATGACCATGATCTCGTTCGTACAGGCATTACACGAATGCTGGCTGACATCGATGGCCTGCAAGTAGTCGGCCAGGCCGAGTCGGGGGAGGAATCCCTGATTAAGGCCCGGGAGTTGAAACCCGATGTGGTGTTGATGGACGTCAAGATGCCTGGGATCGGCGGTCTTGGTGCAACGACCAAATTGCTGCGCAGCCATCCGGACATCAAAGTCGTGGTGGTGACTGTGTGCGAGGAAGACCCGTTCCCGACACGTCTGCTGCAGGCTGGTGCTGCGGGTTACCTCACTAAAGGGGCAGGCTTGGCGGAAATGGTCCAAGCCATTCGCCTGGTGTTTGCCGGCCAGCGCTACATCAGCCCGCAGATTGCTCAGCAGTTGGCCATCAAGTCCTTCCAGCCTGTCAGCGACTCGCCGTTTGATGCACTGTCGGAGCGGGAAATCCAGATCGCCTTGATGATCGTCGGTTGCCAGAAGGTCCAGACGATCTCCGACAAACTGTGCCTCTCACCCAAGACCGTTAATACCTACCGCTATCGCATTTTCGAGAAGCTCGCCATCAGCAGTGATGTTGAATTGACCCTGCTCGCGGTGCGCCACGGCATGGTGGACGCCAGCGCCTGACATGACCACACCGTTTGATCCGAGTGCCTTTCTCTCAACCTGCAGTGGCCGCCCTGGCGTGTACCGCATGTTCGACAGCGAGGCCCGCCTGCTTTACGTCGGCAAAGCCAAGAACCTGAAAAATCGTCTGGCGAGCTATTTTCGCAAGAGCGGTCTCGCGCCGAAAACTGCCGCCCTGGTAGCGCGCATCGCCCAGGTCGAAACCACCATCACCGCCAATGAGACCGAAGCGCTGTTGCTTGAGCAGACGCTGATCAAGGAATGGCGGCCGCCCTACAACATTCTGCTGCGTGACGATAAATCCTACCCCTATGTGTTTTTATCGGACGGTAATTTCCCGCGCCTGAGCATTCACCGCGGGGCGAAGAAGGCGAAGGGCAAATACTTCGGGCCTTATCCCAGCGCTGGGGCAATTCGTGAAAGCTTGAGCCTGCTGCAAAAAACCTTTTTTGTGCGCCAGTGTGAAGACAGTTTCTACAAGAATCGCACGCGGCCTTGCCTGCAATATCAGATCAAACGCTGCAAGGCGCCCTGTGTGGGCCTGGTGGAGCCCTCGGAGTACGCCGAGGATGTGCGCCATTCGGTGATGTTCCTAGAAGGACGCAGCAATGCGCTCACCGATGAGCTATCGGCAGCCATGGAGCAGGCGGCGAGTACCTTGGATTTTGAGCGGGCTGCGGAGCTACGCGACCAGATCTCCTTGCTGCGCCGTGTCCAGGACCAACAAAGCATGGAAGGTGGCACCGGCGACGTTGACGTGATAGCGGCCTTCGTCAACCCGGGCGGCGCTTGTGTGCACCTGATCAGTGTGCGCGGCGGGCGAGTGCTCGGCAGCAAGAACTTCTTCCCGCAGACCGGTATCGACGAGGAAGTAGCCGAAGTCATGGCCGCCTTCCTGGGCCAGTACTACGTGAGCAGCCCTGAGCGCGACCTGCCGTCGGAGCTGATCGTCAACGTAGTGCACGAAGACTTCCCCACCTTGATCGAGGCGATCCACGAACTGCGTGGCCGCGAGCTGGACATCAGCCACCGCGTACGCGGCACCCGCGCGCGTTGGCAGCAATTGGCGGTGACCAATGCCGAGCAGGCCCTGAGTGCGCGCCTGGCCAACCGACAGCATGTGGCCGCACGTTTCGACGCCCTGGCCGAAGTCCTCAATCTGGACGAGCCACCACAGCGTCTGGAGTGCTACGACATCAGCCACTCCAGCGGCGAGGCCACCGTAGCCTCCTGTGTGGTGTTTGGTCCGGAAGGGCCGATTAAGTCCGACTACCGGCGCTACAACATCGAAGGTGTGACCGCCGGCGATGACTACGCCGCCATGCACCAGGCTCTCACGCGCCGCTTCAGTAAGTTGAAGGACGGGGAGGGCAAGTTGCCGGATATCCTCCTGGTCGACGGCGGCAAGGGGCAACTGTCCATGGCCCGCGACGTGCTTAACGAGCTGGCGGTACCTGACCTGATCCTGCTCGGCGTGGCCAAGGGGGCCACACGCAAAGCGGGTTTCGAGACGTTGTACTTGAATGATGCCGCCCATGAGTTCACTTTGAAGGGCGATTCGCCCGCGCTGCATTTGATTCAACAGATTCGCGACGAAGCTCACCGTTTCGCCATTACCGGCCACCGCGCACGCCGTGGCAAAACCCGGCGAACCTCAACTCTGGAAGGGGTGGCCGGGGTCGGCCCGACGCGACGTCGCGACTTGCTTAAACATTTTGGTGGCTTGCAGGAGCTGTCCCGTGCCAGCATTGACGAGATAGCCAAAGCACCCGGTATCAGTAAAAAGCTCGCTGAGCTGATTTATGCGAATCTGCACAGCGAATAGAATGCCTTTCCACCTCGTAGCCAGTTGTGCCGATGAATATCCCTAATCTGATCACCGTTCTACGCGTCTTGCTTATCCCGATTTTCATTTTGTTGTTCTATCTGCCGTACGAATGGAGCTACTTGGCCTCCAGTTCGGTGTTCGCCTTTGCGGCTGCCACCGACTGGCTTGACGGCTACCTGGCCCGCCGCTTGGAGCAGAGCACGCCTTTTGGCGCGTTCCTGGACCCCGTGGCCGACAAGCTGATGGTGGCTGTCGCTCTGGTCCTGCTGGTGCAAGAGCACGGTAATCTGTGGCTGACACTGCCGGCCGCGGTGATCATCGGTCGTGAGATCGTCGTTTCGGCTCTGCGCGAATGGATGGCCGAAATTGGCGCCCGCGCCCACGTAGCCGTGTCCAACATGGGGAAATGGAAAACTGCCGCGCAAATGCTCGCGCTGGTCATCCTGCTGGCGAACCCGTCGGATTTCTCCTTTTGGGTATTGCTGGGCTACGCCTTGCTGCTTATCGCCGCCGGTCTGACCCTGTGGTCGATGCTCCAGTATCTGCGCGCTGCCTGGCCACATCTGCGCACTACTGTTGAAAAGAAATAAAACTTTTTTGAATCAAGAGGTTGACGGGTGCTCAGGATTCTATAGAATGCGCATCACCAAGCGGGAATAGCTCAGTTGGTAGAGCACGACCTTGCCAAGGTCGGGGTCGCGAGTTCGAGTCTCGTTTCCCGCTCCAAGCATTACGAAAAAGCCACTCAATAGAGTGGCTTTTTTTTGCCTGTGATTTATGGAATGGACGCTTCGGCGTCTTTTTTCGTTTCTGCGCAAAACCACTGTAAACCAGAGTAATCCCGTACGTTTGAGTAGTGTCTTATGGCGTTTTTACGGGGCGCCTGGAAATCGTATGTTGGCTTGCCTCTTCAGGTTACCGGAGGAGCATTGGGTGCTGACTCTCTAACAGGAACTCAGCAACTTTGACGGCTTGTCACCCATGCTGATCCGCCAGTTTGTGTTCCAGATAGTGAATGTTCACACCACCTTCGCAGAAGCCTTCATCACGAACCAGGTCCCGATGCAGCGGGATGTTGGTCTTGATGCCATCAACCACGATTTCGTCCAGGGCGTTACGCATACGGGCCATGGCCT
>NZ_JAAOWU010000022.1 GCF_013778505.1 Pseudomonas sivasensis
GGATTAAGGGGATAGGGGAGATTTTCTCATGGCGCAACCTCCTTTATTGATGGAGTCGCCATGCATCGCTCCTAAACGAAAGAAGTGGCGACCGTACGCGGGTTGCCAGACCAATAATCAACGAGCCCGGCGAATCCGAAAATGCCCCACGCACAGCGGCCACAAGGCGTATTTTCCAACACCTCCATTGCGTGGAAAGGTCTACCGGCCAGCCCTTTCTTCCCTTAGACAGTCACCCGGTGGTGATTCGGCCCCAGTCCATAGGCAGCGCGTAAATATTGTCAGGGGGCATCACTTGTTGGCTCGGTTGACGGAAGTGACATCACGGATGGTTCGTCCGCCTATGTCCGAAACGGCCGCGATTCAATAAGTCGGAGTCGGAGGCAACCGACGGGTGAGATTTAGACCGGGATCCATTAAGAAGGCCGCGCAGCCCTCACTCTCATACCAACTGCAAGGCGTTTGTCCGGTTAGGTATGGATGATGAGCGAACCGGTCGCTTTCTATTTACTCGGGGGTACAAAACGACGGCATGTTGACTGACGTTCTTATCCGTCAGGTCGCCGGGGATGTCTTCCGAGGCTTCGAGCCACAACGCCGGGACCACGTCACCGTTGGTGCTTCATACGAAATCATATTCACGGGTCCAATCGAAGGTGATTTGGGGGGCTGGCACCGTTTTGTATGGGCCAAAGAGCCAGTTCAGAGAGAACGTTGCTTTGGGACGGGTATGGCACCGTCTGATAGGCGTAAAAGATCTACGGGTTTGTGGAATTGTTGTGGAGGGTTAACGGGGGAAAGGCGTAGCTGTGTTCACCGGTACCCGTATGGATCGAATGATCTGTGGGAAATTGAACGCTGCAGCTTGCGGAGTGGGTATTGGGTGGGTGTCGCAAGTGCTGTAATGCTTGAACTCAGTGGATTTCAGGCACAAAAAAAGACGTCCGTGGACGTCTTTAGATGATGAAGTGGTGGGCCGGGGTAATTTGAAACGGTAATTTATCCTATTGATTATTATCGTTAATATTAGTTTTGTATTTTGATTGGAATACCAATTGGAATACCTCACGAAATAGCATTCCATTGACCCTCGCTTGTATTCGATCTGAAAACCTTGCTTCGCATCCATGATAAGCAGTGATCTTCTTACAGCGGTCGGGACAACAGGTAGCAATCGATCCGAGTCGGAAGGTGGCGACAGGCAGAAACCGGCCGATTCTGTTGAAAAAGTCGGCCATGGTTTGCGCATCAGAAAAGTACGCGTCCGAGATTGAAATCTTTACTTTTGGCAGGGGCTTCCGGATTCGGACTTCACGTAGCCGCGTGCAAAAAAGGCGTTTTCACCAGTCAATGATCAGGCAGTTTGGGCAGACCGACTTTTCCAACAGAATCGGCCAAAAGCTGTCAGTCAGAGGTGCAAGATTTGGGTTCTAGCCCACCTATTTTTTGACAGGCAAGCCACCGTTAGCTGCGCGGGTTTGTGTCAGCCAAAAAAACTTGGACGGAGCGACATCATATTGCTATCTTTCGTCAAGATTTAAGTTCAGAGTAAAAACGTAATGTTGGAATTGGTCTCATCGGCAGAACACGTCAGCATGCAATTAGCTCTTTGGAATGGAGCCAATGTATAAAGCAAATCAATGGAATGTTGCCCGTGACGAATATCAATCTCATCTATCCTGAGTCATCTCCGGCCAAGCTTTGGGTAGATATCAACCGCCCTTTATCGCTTGCTCTTCAAGCTGAATTGATTCATAGAGGGTACGAGTTGCGGCAGGTGGACGCGGGCCTTCAGGCGCTTTGTTCAGAAAAATCGAACATTCCTACGTTCAATGAGCTTTTGACGCAACTGTTGGATGACGAAGTTACTCGTAGGAAAATTCCACTAAATACATTAGTGCGGCTGGATATGTTTATGGAGGCCTCTGAATGAACGCTAACTTCGTTGTGGGAAGCCTGCTGCCATTCGGTTTTCATCGGCTCGACGATCAGTCCGTTGTAGCCGTTAGTGCTGCAGGTGACCATGCCTTTTTGACGCAACAGGAATTGTCGGCTCTAGTCCAAGCACCTGAAAAATTAGAGTTCAAAAAGCGCGCGGAACTACAATCTAAGTATTTTTTGACCGGAAAAAGTTCTTTCGGAACTCTAGAGCTATTACGATCACGAATAGCGGCCCGGAAAGAAACTGTATTGGCAGGTCAGTCTTTGCACATAATTGTGCCTACCCTTCAATGCGAACATTCTTGTCAATACTGCCAAGTCAGCAGACGTCTTGAAGATGTGGGTCATTCAATGACCCCAATTCAGATTGATGCTGCTTGCGCGACTATTTTTCAAAGTCAGGCCAATGCTCTGACAATTGAGTTTCAAGGTGGCGACCCGCTGCTCCGTTTCGATCTTATTCAACGAGCAATTGATCTTATTCAAAAGATGAATCTGGAACACAAGCGCCGTATTCGTTTCGTGGTTGCATCAACGTTGCACCAATTAACCTCTGGAATGTGTGAGTACTTTAGAAATAATCAGGTCTACCTCTCAACGAGCCTTGACGGCCCGGCGACGTTGCACAATAAAAACCGCCCATTACCATCGCGTGATTCGCATGCCCGGACTTTGGCAGGAATCGAACTGGCACGGCGTATCATGGGGCCACACGCGGTTGCAGCATTGATGACCACAACTAAAGCCTCTCTTGCGTACCCTGAGGCCATTGTGGATGAGTATGTAAAAAATGGATTCACCGAAATTTTCATACGACCGTTAAGCTTGTATGGATTTGCCAAACGCAACATCAAGCATTTGGGATACACCCTTCCAGAGTTCACAAACTTCTATCAGAAAGCTTTGCATCGTGTCTTAGAATGGAACGCCAGAGGTACTGAGTTGCGTGAAGGTACCGCCGCACTAATTTTTAACAAACTTTTATCACCCTTCGATGCGGGTTACGTCGATTTGCAAAGCCCGACAGGGTCTGGCCTTGCTGTTCTGGTCTACAACTACGATGGTTATGTCTATCCAAGCGACGAGGCACGGATGCTCGCCGAAACGGGAGATTGTTCTTTGCGTTTAGGTTCTATTGGTGAGTCCCTTGCACAGTTAATGACTTCTCCTGTCATGAGGCAGCTGATAGAAACAAGTATTTCTACTCAAGCAGTGGGCTGTGAAATTTGCGCGTTCAATAGTTTTTGCGGGCCTGATCCAGTGGGGGCGCAAGCTGAGTTTGGTGACATGAGGACTGTTGCTTTGCTTACTGAACACTGCAAACGATATAAATGGCTCTTCGAATACTTTTTTCGTAAGTTACGAACTGCCGACGACGATTTTCTCGATATTGCCTATCGCTGGGCTCACCCCGCTGGATATTCTGATGCGTAAGGTCCGTGTACGAACGCATGGCGTTGGATATCGAACAGTAGCTAGAGTCATTTCGCTCGAGAATTTGAGCGCGCAGTGGCGACCCGAATTGAGATTTTTAGTGAGGGCCGCAGATGCGGAGGGGATCACCAAAGTTGCGCAACTGCGTAGTGCTGGGCTAACCAACCTAATTTTACTGACACCTAATCTCCATGCCGCAGGCCAATGGCAGGCAGAGACTGTGGTTGAAACCGGCGGCATTCTGATGGACGAAGACGTAGTAGCCGTCGCCGACCACATGAATCACGCGCATGTCCTATTTCGGTATACAGACCAGCACCACACTGTTTTCCTCACCAATCGGTGCAATAGCTATTGCCTAATGTGCTCGCAGCCCCCGACAAAACATGACGATAGCTGGTTGGTGAACGAGGCGGTAGAAGTCGCCAATCATATAGCTAGCTCTCCGCATACATTGGGATTTTCCGGAGGAGAGCCTTTGTTGCTGGGTGAGCATCTGCGTCTAGTGCTTGATACCTTTGCTCATCAACATCCTAGCACTCGGTACGACGTGTTGAGCAACGGCAGGCTGTTAGCTGATCCGATCTATGCTGAGCACATGTTAAAGGGGTTGAGTGAGCGCGTGACATGGATGGTGCCGCTCTATGGGCATGCTGACTTTCTACATGACTTTGTCGTGCAGAGTCCGGGGGCATTTGAGGAGACACTGGCTGGTCTATTGAATCTTCGTCGATTTGGGCAAGCCGTTCAGTTGAGAATTGTGCTGATTCGCCCTGTTTTGGAAAACCTTGCAGCGCTTTGCGAATTCATTGGTCGTAATTTGCCTTTCGTCCGTGAGGTCGCATTAATGGCATGTGAACCCATTGGCTTTGCTTTGGCAAACCCTGAACTGACCGACATTGACCTTCGAGACTGGAGCACGGAGCTCAGTCACGGCTTCAGGACACTGAAGCGAGCGAAGGTACCTGCCATTTTGATGAATGCCCCACTCTGCGCTCTGCCACAAACTCTGTGGCCGTATGCACACAAAAGCATCTCCGATTGGAAACGTACGTTTGCTGAGGACTGTGCTACGTGCAGAGTGAAAACAGAGTGTGCAGGCCTTTTCTCATGGCATCACCCAGGTAAACATTCGATGAAAATCCAAAAAATTGAAGGGATTATCAATGTCTAAATTCATCACGTCGCTGTCAGCATTCATTGCCGGAACTTCTTTGGTGAACACGGATGTGCAAGCCCTGGAGCAGGGGCTGAAGAACCCTTTCGGCAGCAGACTCGATCCGGTCAGCTTGCGTCCGCTTAACATGCCCGGCGATAACCTATACGCAGCCCATCGATCCCACTCGTCACATTCCTCGCATTCATCTCACAGTTCAGGAAGCGGTTCCTACTCTGCTCCAAGCCGGACTTACACGGCTCCAAGTAAGACTTATTCCCCCCCTAGTCCTGCCTATTCAGCACCAAAAACACCTTACTCGAGCAACTTTGGAACGAGCGGTTCGAACAGTCTTGGTGGTTCCACCGGTAGCCGCAATCCTGTAGACGCAGGAAGGCCTTCGACAGTCAGCCCCATCAGCTCAGATTTCGATCCTAATAATAAAAAACTCATGGAGCTAATTCGGCGCGTACAGATGGGTTTGATTATCAAAGGTTATGAACCTGGCACCATAGACGGCGTGATGGGCGAGCAAACTCGTTTGGCACTGAAATTATTCCAGTCTCATAACAGCTTGCCTGCAGATGGCATGATGGGTACGCAAACACTGAACGCCTTAGGCGTGATTGTTCCCAAATGAATCATAAGGTCTATAGATATATTCGATTTTGGGCTCCCGTGATATCCGTGATCGGACTGGGCTTCATTGTCTTCCATGATTATGTTCGACCGCTTATTGCCGAATATAGTCACGGTGATGAGTACAAGCGACTCGCTTTAGAGTGCGACCTGGCAATGCATGAGGAAGCTGCGCTACGGGGATTGATCGGAAATGATCCACAGTCCGAACGTCTCAGGTTAAGTGCAGACGTTGGGATGATGGTCTGTCACGACTACGACATACTTCGTAAACAGCTATTAATTCAGGGTCTATCAGAAGACCAACTGGCGATGTTAGGCCTGGAGGTACTTGAAGTAGAACAAATCACGGTACAGCAGATGGTCGATGCTCATCGCATGGATAGATTTTAATATGAGGAAGTCGATTCTTACGTATTTTATTTTCCTCTCCTGGATTAGCCATCTGCAGGCGTCGCAACTTAACCATGAAGATCAACTTCTGAGGAAAGTGCTCACTGCCTATCGTGTTGAGCCCATGACTACCAGGCCGTTGTTCATGGGGCCGAAGGAAAAGTTAGGGCAGATGCTGTTTTTTGATCCCGTCATGGGGGGGCCAAACAACACGACTTGCGCGACTTGTCACGTCCGTAGCAAAGGCAGTGTTGACGGGTTGCCTATGGCTGTGGGTATCGGCTCAAGCGGAGTGGGAGAGCAAAGGCTTCAATCTCCAGAAGCTTTTGTCATACCCAGAAATGTGCTCCCGTTTTTTAATCGTGGAGAAAGCGATTTTACCGCTCTATTTTGGGATGGACGAGTACAGTTGGGTGAAAATGGGAATTTTGAATCGCCTATGGGTAATAAACTGCCAAAGGGATTCGAAAATCTACTTGCCGTCGCAGCAAGCTTTCCCCAAGTTGAACCTGATGAGATGCTGGGCCGATCTGTACGCCGCGGAGGTGAGAACCAAGCCACCTACCATGCGGATCTAGTCGATATGACAGTCGACCCTGACAACTTTCAAGAGCGGACATTGAATGTTTATAGTAATTTGGTTAAACGTTTGTTAGGCACTTCGGCCGCCTCGACCCCTATGCAATCAGAATATAGAAAACTCTTCCAATCAGCTTATCCGGCTACAAGCGAGTTTGATATTACTCATATTGGCAATGCCTTGGCAGCTTACATTTCCTTGGCGTTTCAGCTTAAGCCAGCAGCTTGGGATAGCTATGTAAGAGGAGAAATCTCCGCTTTATCCCAGCAGCAAAAAAAAGGAGCGATGATTTTCTTCGGGAAAGGGCGCTGTGCGGTTTGTCATACAGGTGAGGAGTTCTCGGATTTTAAATATCACGGACTTGCCGTGCCGCAACTCGACGTTGGCAAACACGGAGGTTATTTAGATTATGGAAGGGCAAAAGCGACGGGGTTGGCCATAGATCGCTTTCAATTTCGCACTCCACCGCTACGTAATGTTACGCGCACTGGGCCATGGGGGCACAACGGTGTATTCACATCCTTGGAAGAAGTCATTAGTCATCACTTCAACCCCATTCCATTAATGTTTGCCGCGCAGAAAGGCCGACCTCGCGAAGCGGAACTCGCGGGGCGGCTGCTGAGGTACCGCTCCCCCATCCTTGCCGAGATCTACCCGATGGCGCCAAACGACGTGGGGGCAGTCGTCGCGTTTCTAGAGGCACTGCAATCAGATCCTATTTTGTCAACTGATGAAGCTCTGCCTAAATCAGTCCCCTCAGGGATGAATCAGTTCATTGTTGAATGAATCGCACTGCGCAGAACCGAAAACGTCATCGTCCAGGGGACTTTCAGGAAGCGTTTGAGGCCGGTTTTCTGCTGCGTTTGCAGCAGACGCTGCTCAACCTTCGTGAAGCTGCTGTATCCCGATCAACAAGTTTCGATGCTTGAGACTTTGCTTTTCCCGCCAAACCCTCTGATCAAGCGATCTTTGATCGCGCCGATCGGAGGGTTCACTCGCTTTTTGTCGAAGGCACTTCGTTCCATCCTTCCATTTCAAATTTGATTAGCGTCACTCCTCTTTTACCCATCAGTAATTGCCCTCAATCTCTGTCAAGTGCAACGCAGTTTCAGCATTAGAACCGAGCTTGTCGTAGAACTATGTCTAGAGATGTGGCGACTCCGGCGACAGCGGCGACAACCCATGCAGCACGGGGCCTGGAGCGTGGCGACAAAAGTGGCGACAGTCGCCACTTTTTGCACGCTTTGGCCGTGACGCTTGACCGTCTTTTCGAGTGGGTATAAAAATTGGTGCACGGACCGCTGTTGTTGACAGCACCAGCCCAGGTAGCCAGAACCTTTAAGGCTACGCCACTTGCGTGGTGGTTCTCCCGAAGTGCGATTAGCGTCCGGCGGCTCGCACGGTCACTCCCCAAGAGTGATGGATGCCCACTCGACTGATCTGCCCTCTGCGGCAGACGATGAACCTTCCTCGCTGCGCTGCAGCAACCTCACCTTTCGGCACACTTCGTTGCGCCAGACTGCGCCCGTCTCTTTCTGCTGGAAAGAGACGGGCGCTCGTACCACTGCTGCAAACCACGCCGTACAAGGCATTGCCGCAACTCTCCTCGTGACAATCGGCCTGACAAATCTGATTCGTCGCCATCCGCATCGATACAGGCACCGGTGCCGCAGCCTTTGGAAGGGCTGCACCTGACTGACAGTCAGGCATGCCCCAGGTGTCCATGTCGTTGCCTTCTCCTGCTCAGGATCTCCAGGTGCCGAACTCGTCAGTGTCGGCACAGCCTCCACCCGCCCGCATCTTCGGATGCGACTAAGGAGGCCAGATTCATGGGTTCATGCCCTCGCTCCCGGTCGTAAGGAGCCGTGTGTTCCGCGTCAGTGAACACCTCACAGGCCGCAGGGGCCTTGATCCCTGATAACACTCAACAGCCGTGGCGGGACTACGTGAGGACAACCAGCAATTACCGAGGAGAGGGCCCATGCAGCAGTTAGATCCGAAGCTTGAACTACCACGACCGCCTCGACCGCTGATTGAGTCAAACCCCGTGGCCGAGCCTTATCCGGTCCAGGCACTGGGTGGAATTTTTGGGCCTGCGGTTGAGCGCATGGCCGAGGTCATCGGCGTGCCCCAGGCACTGGCCGCACAATCGGTCTTGGCTGCCTCGGCGCTAGCCACTCAAGGTCATGCGGGCTTGCAACTCGATGGACGAAATTACCCCCTGTCGCTGTTCCTGATTACAGTGGCCGCGTCAGGTGATCGCAAGACCGCGGCAGATCGTTTTGCATTGCTGCCAGCACGGCAATGGGAGCGTGAGCAGTGGCAGCGCTACCGTGAACAACTCGCCCGGTACCGTGTCGCGCAGCGGCAGGCGCAGCGTATCAACCCTGGCTATCCCGACCCCACAAACGGCGTACCGCTTGAAGCGGAGCCCTCTGCACCTAGGCTGATCACCACGGATCCGACTATCGAGGCCCTGATCAAGGGACTCTGCCATGACTTGCCGAGCATGGGCCTGTTCTGTGACGAGGGGGGACAATTCCTCGGTAGCAGCACCATGAGTCGAGATAACCGTTTGAAAGCGGTTACGACCTTGTCGTCACTCTGGGACGGCAGTCCGATAGATCGCGCGCGGTCCATGGTGGGTGAAAGCTTGCGAGCTTACGATCGACGCTTAAGCCTGCACCTGATGCTGCAACCGTATCTAGCCATGCAGTTACTCAGTGACCCGTTGCTGCTGGGGCAAGGCATTCTCGGTCGCTGCCTCATGACCTGGCCCACCAGCCTGGCCGGACAACGCAGTTACCAGGCTGTCGACTTGTCCAAAGACCCCGCCCTAAAGCGATATCACCACCGTCTTTCGGCCCTGTTTCATCAGCCTTGGTCGCTTTCCGCTGACGGTGCCTTGCGGCTGTCACCGCTGAGCCTCAGTCCACTGGCTCGTCGTCGCTGGATTGATCTGCATGATGCCATCGAGGCCCAGTTGGGTGAGTTTGGCGAGTTGGCCAGCGTACGGCCTAGCGGATCGAAGGCCGCCGACGACCTGCTGCGCGTCGCCGGCAATCTGGCAGTCGTGGAGGAGAGCAGCGTCGTGGAGGTCGATCATATCCAACGGGCCTCGGCCTTAGTCGGCTATTACCTCTCCGAGATCCAGCGCCTGACCGAACAGGAACCGGTGTGCCGGGTAAAAGAGGAGGCAGACCGGCTGCTGCGCTGGCTGCAGGTCAAAGATTGGAAGCGCTTCAGTATTCGGGAGCTGAATCGCAATGGTCCCCGATTTGCCCGTAAGAGCAGTCGTCATGCCGCCAAGCTGTTGGTCGAGTTGATTGATCATCAGTGGCTGAGCACCGACGGTTGTACCTTCGAGGTGCGCCATGTTCAATCTTGATGAAGCGCTGCGCAACCACCTGGCTCAGCGCCAAAAGGAGCCGAAAGCGCGGTTTGTCGCCGCGACTGTCGCCACTTTGTCGCCACGCTCAAAGCCAGGCAGGACAAGGGTTGTCGCCGGTGTCGCCGGTGTCGCCGGTGTCGCCACCACCCATAAAGCTATCACCTCGCCGACAGCCATCATCCAATGGTTGAAAGAGGAGGGCGCGCATCTCTACGTCTCCGATAACAGGCTGTGTTTTCGTCCGACGGATTGGGCCCAGCTCGCCATCGTGAGTGCGTACTGGCAAGCCCTTTTGCATGATCTCGCTGCAGTCGATCAGGAACAGAAAAATGGCTCGGGTCGGTAAGCGAGCGGGACGTAATTTTGGCTTCGGTCGCCAGCTCAGCTATGCCGGACCGCAAGCACTGAGAGATCTGTTTGGCGACGGCCATTTTGCTACCGTCAAAGCCCATAGCGATCGCTGGCAGGCATTCGTGCGTTGGTGTCGATCCGAGGAAGGGCCAAGGCTCAATGACGCGCGACAGATCGACCGCGAGATCCTTATGCGGTACGCCTTCCATTTGCGCGAGCAGGTTGATCAGGGCAACGTCGGCATCGCCACCGCACAGAACCGCCTGTCCAGCGTGAACCGAACGATGGCCGCGCTGCGCGGTGATCAGTACGTCAAAATCCCCAGTCCGAGCAAGGCGCTTGGCTTGCAGCGCTCAGGTGTGCGTAGTGAGGCCCCGCAAGGCCAAGACCGTGTCCAGGTCGAGTTGATCACACAGGCGTTGTCAGAGCGAGGCCAGCAATCGAGGGTGAGTGCCATTGTGCTCCTTGCTCGGGAGACCGGCATGCGCCTGCGTGAAGCGATCTTGGCGGACTTGCCCCGGCTGCAACGTGAGGCTCGGCTACTGGGCAAGATCAATATCCAGGACGGCACCAAAGGCGGTCGATCAGGCGCATCTGCACCGCGTTGGATTGCGGTCACGGATCAAGTTCGTGGCGCCCTCGACAGGGCCAGCGAGGCTTCACCCAAGGGCAGTCGGAATCTGTTAACACCTGATGAAAGCTACAAAGATTTCTTACAGACAATCGTGCGACCGGCACGGGACATCCTGCATGAGCATGGATTGAAAGGCTTTCATGAACTGCGGGCGGCTTACGCCTGTGAGCGCTATGAGCAACTGACCGGCTTCTCCGCGCCCATCAATGGCGGTCGTGGTCATCGAGACGATCGAGCACTCGATCAGCGTGCACGCCAGCAGATCAGCCACGAGTTGGGGCATAACCGCATCGACGTGGTGAGTGCCTACATCGGAGGTCGTTGATGAAGTCCGAGTTCGATATGGCGTTGTTTCTGAGTCCCGTGCTCAAAGGTGCGCATGCCACGCGGCAGCGGCATATCAGGCAGGCAGAAAGGATGCACAAGGCGATTCGTGAGCGCTGGAGTTGTGCGACCCCCTGGTCCTGGAAGGAAAAGCACACCAGATGGTTTTTAGAGCACTATCTGCGTTGCTCAGCACCAGCGACCGTCTATTACTATGAGTTAACAGTAGGGCTGATCCGCCGCAGAAAGGCGCAACTCGTGGTTGTCTGATAGACGCTTTTAAGCGTGAGCCCCTGAGTATGGGAATGCGGAGCCTTCCCATACTCAGGGGCTTGGCCGAAGAAGCGCAGGCATGCGGCAGATTTAGCGACAGTCGCCACTTCAGTCGCCCTGCTGCACGACACGGATTGTCGCCGGCTCAGCGTATCGGCACGACGTTACGGTCCCTGGTTTGATTGATGGCGGATGCCGACAGGCTGCCGGTGGCTGCCTTCTGGATATGTTCACTCCACCAGGCCATCATCGGACGCCGGCGTTCGATGTAATCCGCCCGGTTGTAGGCGCTTCGAACTTCGTCTTTATCGACATGCGCCAGCGCGACTTCGATCAGCTCCGGATCCCATCCATGTTCGTTCAGGATTGTGCTGGCCATGGAGCGCATTCCGTGGCTGACCAAGCGGTCCTGAAAACCCATTCGTTTCAACGCCATGTTGGCTGTTTGGCTATTCGCGTGGGTGCGCGGGTTTCTATCTGACGGGAACACATATTCCCTGTGGGCGCTATGGGGCTTAAGCGTCTCCAATAACGAGAGTGCATGTTCGGTCAGCGGGATTGTGTGCGGACGACGCTTTTTCATTCGCTCCGGAGGGATGGTCCAGAGGCGTTTGTCGAAGTCGATATCTGCCCATCGGGTGGTCGCCGCTTCGGAGGGGCGGGTCATGGTGTGCAGCTGCCATTCGATCAGGCAGCGGGTCGTCCGCTTGATGCTGGCGTTCGCGATTTCCATCATGAGCTCGGGAAGCTCATCAGCTGGTAGCGCGGCCATGTTCTCTTTTTTGGGTTTCTTGAAGACCGCTCGAATGCCGCTGAGAGGGTTGGCAAAGATCATTCCGGAATTGACCCCGTAGGTCATGATCTCGTTAAGGCGCTGGCTTACCCGCTTCACGGTCTCGAGGCTACCTTTGGCCTCAATCGGCCGAAGGAGCTTGATGACCATCGGGGCATTCACTTCTGATAGCGGCGTTGATTTCATGCTCGGAAATACATGCAGCGTGAGTGAGCGCCAGATGTCTTCGGCATACGCCGGGGTGACGGAATCCTTCTTCAATTCGAACCACGCGGTGGCTACGTTCTCGAACGTATGTTCCGTTTCCGCTCGTTTGGCTTCCTGCAGTTCATTACGCTGAGCTTTGGGGTCGATGCCCTGTGCAAGCAGCTCTCTAGCCTCAACGGTTTTCTTTCTGGCTTGCGCAAGAGAAACCTCGGGATAAGAGCCGAGTGCCATGTTGATTCGATTCTTGGTGACGGGATGCCGGTAGTTGAAATTCCACTGCATCGAGCGATTGACTCTGACACGGAGCTGAAGCCCGTCGCCATCGGTGAGGACGTAATCCTTGTCTCTCGGTTTGATCGCCTTGAGCTGGCGGTCGGAGAGGCGGGTGGTTTGAGCGCACATGAGAAGTACTCCATGACACTTTTTGGTATTCCCAAGATTAGCCCTGGGTAGCCGGGAATACCATTGGGAATACCAAATCGCCTGGAACTCTAAAAACCTCGAAAGCCCCCAATAGCCCTGAAACCCCCGTATTCACTGGATTTCAGGCACAAAAAAAGACGTCCGTGGACGTCTTTAGATGATGAAGTGGTGGAGCCGGGGGGATTTGAACCCCCGTCCGCCAGTACTCCGCTGTCGGTACTACATGCTTAGCCGTGTCTATTAAGTTAACCCTCAGCGACCCGACTGGCAGGGTGCTTTGGGCGAGTTGTGTAAGTTTTAGCCGCTTCGTCCACAACGTACTGCACGGCGATTCTGTTCTATATGACAATCACTTTGGGTTTACAGACATCCCCTGGTGATTGCTGGACCCGAAGGTACCAGAAGCTCAGGTCTAAGGCTGCTTACGCAGCGATAGCGAATTCCTGGCCGTAGTTTTCGTCATTGGCAACTATAAGTAGTTGCAACAGTGGATTTACGAGTTCTGTTACCAACTCGGCATGCACCTAAAGTTTCGCGACCGGCGTCGAATCCTAAACGGCCCCGTGCTTGTAACTCGTTGTTTCATAGTGAGTGACAAGCCTGTGCAGTGTACGCCATACGGTCACCGAAGGCCAACCCGAAGGTTGGCCTTACTGCTTACTTGCCGCCTTTGTTGCTGTTTTGCAGGTCTTGCAGGGTTTTGTTGGTGACTTCGATGCACTGCTTATCATCGCCAGACGCGTGAAATGCCTTGGCTTGGGAGACAACCGTGTCTATTTCCCCACTCTTGCCGGTGGTGTCGGTGGCGAGTGTCGCTTTGGCGTTGTTAATTTTGTCTATATTGATCTGGCACAGGTCTTTTTCACTGTCGGCCGCGAAGACCGGGGACGCCAGCATCGCAGCGGTAACGAACAAGCCAGCAAGAGCGGAACGCTTCATAGGGTATCTCCTTGCGCAAAGGGCTCGACGCTGCTGGCCTTCAAGCGCTGCCAGCGACATCACTGATTGGCCTCGTTCGTCGAGGCCTATTCAAGTGACTACGCTGGCGTGCAGGGGTTCTGTTTTTTTTGCAGGATTATTGGGCGCGGGCCTGGGTGACGCGGTCCACGAGGTACACCAGCCCGTGATAATCAATGCCGCCATGCTGGCTCAAGCCGATTTCGCAGGTGCGGCTGGTGGAGATGCCTTCGCTGCAATATTGCACGGCATCCTTGAGGGTGCGCAGTGAGTGGGCATTGAGTTCTGGCGTGGTGAAGCCTTTGTCGCCGGCAAACCCGCAGCAGTGGATGCCTTCTGGAATCACGACGGTTTTGGCGCAGCGACGGGCTAGGTCGATCAGCGCCTGGCTTTCTCCCAGGTGTTGGGTACTGCAGGTGACGTGTACGGCGATCGGTGCTTCCTGCGGCATGAAATCAAGGCGGTCCATCAGGTGCGTGCGGATAAAGCGTACTGGGTCGTAGAGGTCCAGGCGGGTTTCGCCCAGGTCTTGCACCAGACGTAGGGTGCACGGGCTGGTGTCGCAATAGATCGGATCGAGGCCGCCGCGGCTGGCATGGAGCAGGGCGCCGATCAACTCCTGGCGCTTGTGCTCTGCCTGTTCGGCATAGCCTTTGGAAGCGAACGGCTGGCCGCAGCACAGGCTGTCTTGGTTGTCGGGAAAGACGACCTGGTAGCCAGCCTTTTCCAGCAGGCCCCGGGTTTTGTCGTACAGCGACATCTGCTCTTTATCGCCGGACGCGGGGCCCATGGCGCGTGAGACGCACGCCGCCAGGTAGACCACTCGAGGCCGCTCATCCGTCACAGCCGGGCTGAAACGAATCGCCTTTTCCGGCCGTGGCATAGCGCTGCTCCACTGCGGAATTTGTCCCTTGGACAGCTTGGTCACGGTGGCAGACAGCTTCGCCAGGCGAGGAGCGCCGAGCAGCATGCGAGCACCATTGGCGACATGCAGGGTAAAGCGCGCACCTTGCAGTGCGGTGGCGAAATGGGTGGCGAGCCATTCGGCTGTTTTCGTACGGTCGGCGTCACGACTGCGCAGCTTTTTCACCAAGTCGCCGGTATTGATTCCCACAGGGCAGCGCTGGGCGCATAGCCCGGTGGCTGCGCAGGTGTCGATGCCTTGGTAGTGGTAGGCGGCTTCCAGTTCGGTGGTGTCGACGCCGGCGCGTTTCTTCGCCTGAATGTCGCGCCAGATCACGATGCGCTGGCGTGGGCTCAACGTCAGGCCTTTTGAGGGGCACACAGGCTCGCAGAAGCCGCACTCGATGCACTTATCCACAAGCTCGTCGGCTGCAGGCAGTGGTTTGAGGTGCTTGAGGTGAATCTGCGGGTCGTTGCTGAGCACTACGTCGGGGTTGAGAATGCCGTTGGGGTCGAGCAGGCGCTTGAGCTGCCACATCAGTTGGTAGGCATCGCTGCCCCATTCCAACTCGACGAATGGCGCCATATTGCGTCCGGTACCATGCTCGGCTTTCAGTGAGCCGCCGAACTCGACGGCCACCAGTTGCGCCACGTCATCCATGAACGCTTGGTAGCGTGTGACTTCTTCGGCGCTGTTGAAGCCTTGGGTGAACACAAAGTGCAGATTGCCTTCCAGGGCGTGTCCGAAAAGGATGGCTTCGTCGTAGTGATGTTTGTCGAACAGTTCGATCAGACGGTTTACGCCGATGGCGAGTTGCTCGACGGGAAAGGTTACGTCTTCGATGATCACCGTGGTGCCGGTTTTGCGCACAGCGCCGACGGCAGGAAAGGTGTCCTTGCGAATCGCCCAGAGTCGGGCGTTTTCTACAGGGTCTTCGGTGAAATCGACCTGTTTCTCGACGGGGAAAACGGCCAGGGACGCCATGATCAGCGCCATTTGCTCATGCAGCAAAGAAGGTGATGCCGCTCGGGATTCGATGAGCAGCGCGCAGGCATTTTCCGACAGGTGTTGTACGAAGGCGGGCATGCCGGGTTTGTTCTGGACCGAACGCATGCTGCGTCGATCCAGCAGCTCTACGGCTGAGACCGGCTGGGTTTTCAACGCGGTTACTGCGTTGCAGCACGTCTCCACATTGGGGAACACAATCAATGCCGAGGCTTTGTTGGGATGATCGATCACGGTGTCGTAGGTCACTGCGCTTATAAAGCCCAGCGTCCCCTCGGAGCCGACCAGCAGATGGCTAAGAATATCCAGTGGTTCATCGAAATCCACCAGGGCATTGAGTGACAGTCCTGTGGTGTTTTTCAGACGATATTTGTGGCGGATTTTCGCGGCGAGTTCGGCGTTTGCCCGCGTCTCGCGACCCAGTGTCGCCAGGCGTTCAAGCAGCGCGCCGTGCCGCTCACGAAAGGCGCTGACGCTGGCCGCATCTTCGGTGTCCAGGCAACTGCCGTCGGCCAGCACCAGACGAATGCCAGCCAAGGTGTGATAGGTATTTTGCGCGGTGCCGCAGCACATGCCGCTGGCATTGTTGGCGACGATTCCGCCGATCTTGCAGGCATTGATCGATGCGGGATCCGGGCCGATCTTGCGCCCGAACGGCGCCAGCCAGGCGTTGGCCTGGGCACCGATTACGCCGGGTTGCAGGCGGATCTGAGTCCCGTGCCCGCGAATCTCGCGGCCGTTCCAATTGTCTCCCAGCACGATCAGTACGGAGTCGCTGATCGCTTGACCGGACAAACTGGTGCCGGCCGCGCGGAAGGTCACTGGCACGCGCTCACGCTGGGCCAGTTGCAGCAGAGCTACCACTTCACCTTCCGACTCCACGCGGATCACTAGTTGTGGGACCAATCTGTAAAAACTGGCGTCGGTGCCGAATGCGAGGGTGGAAAGTGGATCGTCGAAACGCCGATCTTTTGGGATCAGCTGTGCGACGTCAGCTAAGAAAGCGGCAGGCAGACTCATGGGGCCTCCAGGAACAGCACCCCCAGGGCGCCGTATTGACACGAATGCGCAATGCCGACGCCGAGGTTACCGCCCGGCGTCGGCTATTACCCTATTGCTTGTGGCTTTAGTGCACCAGCATGCCGGTAAACCAGTAGGCCTGAGCCAGCGTGATCAGCCCGACGATTGTGGCGAAGAAGAGGCTGTGCTTGAGGGTGAAGCGGAACAGATCGGATTCCTTGCCCACCAGGCCGGTTGCGGCGCAGGCCACTGCGATCGATTGCGGCGAGATCATTTTGCCGGTGACGCCGCCGCTGGTGTTCGCGGCTACCAATAGGGTGTCGTTGACGCCGATCTGGTGCGCTGTAGTGGCTTGCAGCGAGCTGAACAGGGCGTTGGACGAAGTGTCGGAGCCCGTCAGGAAAACGCCCAGCCAGCCAAGGAACGGCGAGAAGAACGGGAAGGCTGCACCGGTACCAGCCAATACCAGCGCCATGGTCGACGACATGCCGGAGTAGTTGGTGACGAAGGCAAAGGCCAACACCATGCCGATCGACAAGATTGGCCAGCGCAGTTCGTAGAACGTCTCTTTTAAAGTGGTAAGACCAATCTTGATGTTGATCTTCAGTACTAGCATCGAAATCAGTGCGGAGAAGAAAATCGCGGTACCAGTGGCTGAAATTGGGTCCAGCTTGAATACCGCTGGAATGGCAGTCGGGTTGGTCACGATGGGTGCGACCTTGACCACCAGTTGGTCCAGGTGTGGGATCGCGAAGTTGAATACCCAGCTGTACATAGAGCCGCCGGCGGCGAACATCGCCTTGAACGGTTTGAGCGTCCAGATAGTGACCAGCACGGTGAGGATCAGGAATGGCGACCAAGCCTTGAAGATCTGCCCCAGGCTATAAGGCGAGGCGACGGTGCTGCGTGGCAAGCCGAAGCCGCCAACACTGGCGGTAATGGCTACGCCGGAGGTTGCGCCCGCAATCTGCGCGCCTGCGGTGCGCTTGGGTTGCCAGACTTTCAGGAACAGGGTCAGGGAAATCAGGCTGGCCAAAGCCGAGGTGATGTCCGGCAGTTCCGGGCCGATGAAGTTGGACGTGAAGTATTGAGTGATGGCAAAGCTCAAGCCAGCGACCAGCGCAGCCGGCCAGGTTTCGCGCACACCGCGCAGGCCATCCATCATAAATACCAGCCAGAACGGCACGAACAGCGACAACAGGGGCAGCTGGCGTCCGGTCATGGCGCCGATCTTGAAGGCATCGATACCGGTCACTTGCCCGGCAACGATGATCGGAATCCCCAGGGCGCCAAAGGCAACGGGCGCGGTGTTGGCAATCAGGCACAAGCCGGCTGCGTACAGCGGGTTGAACCCCAGGCCTACCAGCAATGCGGCGGTAATTGCCACGGGGGCACCGAAACCGGCAGCGCCTTCCAGGAACGCGCCAAAGCAGAAACCGATCAGCAGCACCTGTAAGCGTTGGTCATCGGTGATCGACAGCACCGAGCTGCGGATGATCTCGAACTGGCCACTCTTGACCGTTAGTTTGTAGAGAAACACCGCCGCGACAATGATCCAGGCAATAGGCCAAAGACCGTAGGCGAAGCCGTAGCCAGCAGCGGCCAGCGCCATATCTACTGGCATCTGGAAGGCAAAGATTGCCACCAGTATCGACAGCGCCAACGTGATGCTGCCGGCCACGTGGCCTTTGAGGCGAAACACGGCCAGGGCCAGGAAGAAAAATACGATCGGAATAACGGCGGCCAATGCGGACAGGCCGAGGCTGCCGAGCGGGCTGTAAAGCTGTTGCCAGGTTTGCATATGGGGTGGCCCCTAATTGTTGTTGGTCAGGCACTTTTTAGTCGATCTGGATAATTGGTATTACCAATTTACAATCGCTGGAGGGTAGGTTAAAAGCCTTCAGGGGATGTGTCAATTTGCCGCTCGCGAAACTTTGGTCGTAGGTCATTGGGTAAGACCATCTGATCGGTTGAATCGAAGCTGTTCTGATAGGTGCTGGAAGGGCGGCGATAGGCCAGAATAGAGGGCCCGGCGAGTGGTCGGGATGGTGGAGAGTGAGTTATGGGGTTTGATCAGGTGCGTCAGCGCCGTTTGTCTGACGATATTGTCGAGCAGCTTGAGGGGATGATCCTTGAGGGCACGCTGAAGTCGGGTGAGCGCTTGCCGGCTGAGCGCGCTTTGGCTGAGCGGTTTGGCGTGTCGCGTCCGTCGCTGCGGGAGGCCATTCAGAAACTGGCGGCCAAGGGGTTGTTGGTGAGTCGGCAGGGCGGAGGCAATTATGTTGCCGAGTCACTGGGCTCGACGTTCAGTGATCCGTTGCTACACCTGTTGGAAAACAACCCCGAGGCGCAGCGTGACCTGCTGGAGTTCCGCCAGACCCTCGAAGCATCCTGTGCTTATTACGCTGCGTTGCGTGCCACCGAGGTCGATCGCGAGCGGCTGACCGCTGCATTCGAGGCGCTGCAGGATTGCTATGGCCGCGTTGATGAAGTGAGTCGGGTCGAGGAGGGTGCTGCGGATGCAAGATTTCATCTGGCCATTGCGGAGGCCAGTCATAACGCCGTGTTGCTGCACACCATTCGCGGCCTGTTCGACCTGCTCAAGCGTAACGTGGTGACCAATATTGGCGGCATGTATCAGCAGCGTACGGAAACTCGCGACATGCTGATCAGTCAGCATCGGGAGTTGTACCTGGCAATTATTGAGGGGCGGGCAGAGCAGGCGCGAGAAGTCTCAACGCGTCATTTGGAATACGTGCAGGAAGTGTTGGCGGAAGTGCGTCAGGAGGTTCAGCGCGTGGCGCGAGCGGAGCGTCGTAAAGGGATGTAGCCGGGGGATTTATTCCGAGGCTACATCGTCACAAGGGTTACTCTTCCTTGCCCTTGTTGCGCACAGCGCGATGCAGTTCCCGGTTGGAATCGCGTTCGCGCTCGGTATCACGCTTGTCGTATTCCTTCTTGCCCTTGCCCAGTGCGATCTCGCACTTGACCAGATGCTTGCTCCAGTACCAGGACAGGCAGATGCAGGCGTAGCCTTTCTGCTGCACGGCAGCGGCGAGCTTTTCCAGTTCGCGTGCGTTGAGCAATAGTTTGCGCGTGCGCACCGGGTCGGCAATTACGTGGGTGCTCGCAGTGGTCAGCGGGGTGATATGACTGCCCAGCAGCCATGCCTCGCCATCCTTGAGCAATACGTAGCTGTCGACCAGTTGCAGCTTGCTGGCACGCAGACTTTTTACTTCCCAGCCGGCCAGGACCAGACCAGCCTCGAACCGATGTTCGATGAAGTAATCGTGTCGCGCCTTTTTATTTTGCGCGATGGTCCCTGTGGGGTGTTTCTTTTGTTTAGCCATAGGGGCGGCATTATAGGGAGTTGCGAGCGTGTCGGCTACGGTCAACCTACGTGCTTGAGCGTGTTGGTCGAATCCCGGACAATGCTGGCAGTTCTTTGGTTTTTTTCTCTCGCGGAACGAGCTGTTCTTTCGCGATGTTTGCCGCTCAGCTGTGGAAATAACGCGCACATGACGACGCATATTCAACGTTCGGCCCTGCTGCCCTATCCGGCGCAGGCGCTCTATGACCTGGTCAACGACGTGGCGCGTTACCCGGAATTCCTGCCTTGGTGTTCAACGGCTGAGGTGCTTGAAAGCACTGATGAGCACATGGTCGCCAGTGTCGGTGTGGCGAAAGGTGGGTTGGGCCAGCACTTTGTCACGCGCAATGTGTTGGTGCCGGGCAAGTCCATTGAAATGAATCTGCAGGAAGGCCCCTTTACCCAGTTACACGGTATCTGGGTATTCAAGGCGCTGACCGACAAGGCCTGCAAGATCAGCTTGGACCTGTCGTTTGATTACGCTGGCCCGCTTGTGCGGGCGACATTGGGGCCATTGTTCAATCAGGCGGCCAATACGCTGGTAGATGCGTTCTGTCAGCGGGCCAAGCAACTGCATGGTTGAGATTGAGGTGGTATACGCTGCCCTAGATCAGCAGGTCTTGCTGGCGGTAACGGTGGCTTCGGGTACCAGTCTGCGAGGGGCGGTGCAGGCGTCAGGAATTGCAGTGCGGTTTCCCGAGTTGGATCTGGCTGATTGTCCTTTGGGGATATTCGGTAAGGTTGTCGCCGACGCTGAAGCGCGCGTTGTGCAATCGGGTGATCGCATTGAGATCTATCGCCCTTTGCTCGTCGACCCTAAAGAGGTGCGAAGGCTGCGTGCCGCCAAGGCGGCGTTGATCAAGCAGCAGAACTCATAAGATTGCTAATCATCAGGCAACAAAAAGCCCGGCGTGCCGGGCTTTTTTGTAGGTGCCGCAATGTTACTGCGGGCTGGTGTCCAGCGGCTGAGGCGTCGGTACCGGAACGGTTTCCACTCCGTCGACGTCCTTCTGGATCTTGTCGAGCAACGAGCCTGGCTTCGCTGGCACTTCGGATTTCGGCTTCTCGCTTTCCTGCGCAGGTGCAGTCACGTTGGTGCCGTTGTCTTTACCTAGCAGGGCTTCATCTCGGCTTACGCCAGGCATGAAGTCACCCGACAGGCTGACAAGCTGGTCATTGCCATTGAAAATGACGCTGACACGTTCCTGTTGGCGTTCACCGCCACCAGGCTGCAGGCTGTAGAGATAATCCCAGCGATCGGCGTGGAAAGTGTCGGTCAGCAGGGGGTTGCCCATAATAAACCGTACTTGCCGTCGGGTCATTCCCGGGCGTAACTGGTCTATCATGTCCTGCGTGACGACATTGCCCTGCTGGATGTCGATTTTGTAAACCCCGGGGAATGAACAACCGGCGAGTGCGAGCAGTCCCACAAAGGTGAAACTGGTTAGCAAGAGCTTGGTGTTTTGCATCGGTGGGCGACTTCCACTATCTTGGCTGGGACAACGTAAACGCCGATCATACCCGTATTAAGAGAAGCTGCGAAGCAGCATCCGCGAGAAAGCTAACCATGGTTGAAAATAGCGAACTACGCAAAGCCGGTCTTAAAGTGACTCTGCCACGAGTCAAGATTCTACAAATGCTCGATTCTGCTGAGCAGCGCCACATGAGTGCCGAGGATGTTTACAAGGCGCTGATGGAGTCTAACGAGGACGTCGGCCTGGCCACGGTTTACCGTGTACTGACCCAGTTTGAAGCCGCAGGGCTGGTGGTTCGTCATAATTTCGACGGCGGTCATGCAGTGTTCGAATTGGCCGACGGTGGTCATCATGACCATATGGTTGACCTAGATACCAATGAGGTTATCGAGTTCACTAGCCCAGAGATCGAAGCGCTGCAGCATAAGATTGCTGAGGAGCATGGCTTCGATTTGGTTGACCACAATCTCGTGTTGTACATCCGTAAGAAAAAGTAAAAATCGATGCAGATTCGCTCTGCAAAACGATTGAAGGCGACCCTAGGGTCGCCTTCGTGCTTTCTACATAAGGAAAAGTCTTGGTCAGGCCTTGGTGGTTACGACCATCTTCTTAGCGTGTGCTAAAGACTCTTTAGTCAGGTCGATACCCCCGAGCATTCGGGCCACTTCTTCAACGCGTTCCGACTTGCTCAGCTTAGATACTGCCGTGTGTGTCGCATCGCTTCCTCTTACCTTGTGCACAAATAAGTGTTGATGCCCCTGGGCTGCTACTTGTGGCAAGTGAGTGACCGTCAGTACCTGCCCTCGATCTCCCAGGCGACGCAGCAACTGGCCAACAATCTCCGCGGTAGGGCCGCCGATGCCTACGTCAACCTCATCGAACACGAGCGTAGGTACCCGGGATGTTTGCGCAGTAATCACCTGGATCGCCAGGCTGATACGCGACAGCTCGCCACCGGACGCCACTTTTGCAAGCGCCTTGAGCGGCTGCCCTGGGTTGGCGCTGACCAATAGCTCAACCTGCTCCAGGCCGTGTGGCTGCAACTCAGTAGTGGTGTTGGCGCGCAATTCAATGGTGAAGCGCCCGCCCGGCATCCCCAGGCGCTGGATTTCCTGCTCAACGGCATCTGCCAGACTGCTGGCGGCCTGTTGGCGCAGCTCGCTCAGTTCGCGGGCCTTTTCCTGGTAATGGCGGGCAAAAGAGCCGAGCTCTTCGCCTAGTCGCTCGATGGATTCGTCATTCGCGTTCAGCGTCTCGATTTCATCCAGCAGCTTTTGCTGCATGGTTGCTACTTCAGTGGGTTGGATTCGATGTTTGCGCGCCAGGGTGTAGATGGTGTCAAGACGCTCTTCTATTTCCTGCAGGCGCGCCGGGTCGGCGTCGAAATGATCCAGGAAGCGGTTGAGCTCGCCTACTGCTTCTTCTACTTGGATTTGCGCACTGGTCAGTAGGGTTGTGGCTTCACTTAATGAGCCCGAAGCGCTGTTAACGCTGGACAATCTGTTTAGGCTCGCCGTGAGCGCATTGAGCACGTTGCCGGAGTCGCTCTCACTGCACTGCTCAACCACTTGGCGGCAGATACCCAGCAGGGTTTCGGCGTTGGTGAGGTTCTTGTGTTCCTGCTCCAGTTGTTCGAGCTCAGTTTCTCCAAGACCCAGGCTTTCCAGTTCTTCAAGTTGATAGCTGAGCAGTTGGTGGCGAGCGCGCTGCTCGTCGCCGGAGTTCGACAGTCGCTCCAGCTCCTGGCGAGTCTGGCGCCAGCGCTGGGCAGCCAGTTGTACTTGCCGGGCAAGGTCGGTGGCGCCGGCGTATTCGTCGAGCAGGCGGCGGTGGGTATCGGTTTTGAGCAGGGACTGGTGCTCATGCTGGCTATGAATGTCTATCAGCAGTTCACCCAGGGCTTTCAAGTCGCCGAGGGGGCAGGGCGTTCCATTGATATAGCCGCGCGAGCGTCCTTCGGCAGTGATGACGCGGCGCAGGATACATGGGCCGTCATTATTGAGGTCGCGCTCGGCTAGCCAGACTTCGGCTTCGGGGATATCGGCGAGGTCGAAGGTGGCCAGGATGTCGGCCTTGTCCGCCCCTGGGCGCACTACGCCACTATCGGCTCGGTCGCCCAGGGTCAGGCCCAATGCGTCGAGCATGATCGATTTGCCGGCGCCGGTTTCGCCTGTGATTACGCTCATCCCGCGATCCAGTTCGAGATCCAGATGTTCAACGATGGCGTAGTTATGTACGGACAGGTGCACGAGCATGAAGGCCGCTCCCAGGCTTTAGGTCTGGTTATTTATACAGTGTTTTGTTTGGGGCTGACAATCCTGATGCTTAGCTCGATTTGCTCGGTCGAGCAGGTTTTTTAGCGCAAAGAAGAATGGTGGTGCGGGAATTGATCTGTGGCAGGCGAAAGACTTTTGGTAACGCCTGCGCCCTTGAACCTGGAAATTGTGGCCCCATATACCGGAACAGAAGCGCGAGTTGAGTTCGCGCATGATTTTGAAAGGAGAAATCTATGGCTGACGAACAGACGCAGGATACGCAAACTCCAGACGCCAATTCGGCTGCCGGTGATGAACTGGCAACTCGTGTGCAAGTGCTCGAAGAGCAGTTGGCCGCTGCGCAGGATCAGTCGTTGCGTGTCGCCGCCGATCTGCAGAACGTCCGCCGCCGTGCCGAGCAGGATGTAGAAAAGGCTCACAAATTCGCGCTGGAAAAATTCGCCAATGACTTGCTGCCGATCATCGACAGCCTGGAGCGTGGTCTTGAATTGTCTAATCCGGATGACGAAAACATCCGCCCGATGCGCGAAGGTATTGAGCTGACCTTGAAAATGTTTCAGGACACTCTGAAGCGTTATCAGCTTGAAGCCATCGATCCGCAAGGCGGCGAACCGTTCAATGCTGAGCATCACCAGGCTATGGCCATGCAGGAAAGCCATGATCTGGAACCTAATAGTGTGTTGAAAGTGTTCCAGAAGGGTTATCAGCTCAACGGCCGTCTGCTGCGTCCGGCAATGGTAGTGGTGAGCAAGGCTCCTGCACCGGTTGCACCTTCTATTGATGAGCAGGCTTGAAATCCGCCGCAAGGCCCCCATCTATAAGTCAAGCGTTTAAGTGCTACCGCAGTTAGCCACCACTGCTGCGGCAACCAAATTCAAGTTTCGGGAGAGTAAATCATGGGCAAAATTATCGGTATTGACCTGGGGACCACCAACTCCTGCGTCTCCGTGCTGGAAAACGGCGTGGCAAAAGTAATCGAAAACGCCGAAGGCGCGCGTACCACGCCGTCGATCATTGCTTACGCCAACGACGGTGAAATCCTGGTTGGTCAGTCGGCCAAGCGTCAGGCAGTGACTAACCCGCATAACACGCTGTACGCGGTAAAGCGTCTGATCGGTCGTAAGTTCGACGAAGAAGTCGTACAGAAAGACATCAAGATGGTTCCGTACAAAATTGCCAAGGCTGACAACGGTGACGCTTGGGTTGAAGTAAACGGCCAGAAAATGTCGCCGCCACAGATCTCGGCTGAAATCTTGAAAAAGATGAAGAAGACTGCCGAAGACTACCTGGGTGAGACAGTGACTGAAGCGGTGATCACCGTTCCGGCCTACTTCAACGACAGCCAGCGCCAGGCGACCAAAGACGCCGGCCGCATCGCGGGTCTGGACGTAAAACGTATCATCAACGAACCAACCGCAGCTGCTCTGGCTTACGGTATGGACAAGGCCAAAGGCGACCACACTGTGATCGTTTATGACCTGGGTGGCGGTACCTTTGACGTCTCCGTGATCGAAATTGCTGAAGTGGACGGCGAACACCAGTTCGAAGTGTTGGCTACTAACGGCGACACTTTCCTGGGTGGTGAGGACTTTGACATTCGTCTGATCGACTACCTCGTTGATGAATTCAAGAAAGAAAGCGGCATGAACCTCAAAGGTGACCCGCTGGCGATGCAGCGCCTGAAAGAGGCCGCTGAAAAAGCCAAGATTGAGCTGTCTTCCGCTCAGTCGACCGACGTTAACCTGCCGTACATCACGGCAGACGCTACCGGTCCTAAGCACTTGAACGTGAAGATCTCTCGCGCCAAGTTGGAAGCGCTGGTTGAAGACCTGGTTCAGCGCACTATCGAGCCTTGCCGCATCGCGCTGAAGGACTCCGGTATCGACGTTGGTGCTATCAACGATGTAATCCTGGTGGGCGGTCAGACCCGTATGCCACTGGTTCAGAAGTTGGTTACCGAGTTCTTCGGCAAAGAAGCACGTAAAGACGTAAACCCGGACGAAGCGGTTGCCATGGGTGCTGCCATCCAGGGCGCGGTATTGGCCGGTGACGTGAAAGACGTGTTGCTGCTGGACGTAAGTCCGCTGACCCTCGGTATCGAAACCATGGGTGGCGTGATGACTGCGCTGATCGAGAAAAACACTACGATTCCTACCAAGAAATCCCAAGTGTTCTCGACTGCCGATGACAACCAGGGTGCTGTGACCATTCACGTGCTGCAGGGTGAGCGTAAACAGGCTGCTCAGAACAAGTCCTTGGGCAAGTTTGATCTGGCTGAGATTCCACCAGCACCACGTGGCGTGCCACAAATTGAAGTGACCTTCGACATCGACGCCAACGGCATCCTGCACGTCGGCGCGAAAGACAAGGCTACCGGCAAAGAGCAGAAGATCACCATCAAGGCTAACTCCGGTCTGTCTGATGAAGAAATTCAACAGATGATTCGTGATGCTGAAGCCAATGCTGATGCGGATGCCAAGTTCGCAGAACTGGCTGGTGCTCGTAACCAGGGTGACGCACTGGTTCACTCGACGCGCAAAATGATCGCTGATGCTGGCGAGAAAGTGACCGCTGAAGAGAAGGCCGCAATTGAAGCCGCTGTAGTTGCGCTGGAAGCCGCTGTAAAAGGTGACGACAAGGCTGCTATCGATGCCAAGGTTGAGGAGCTGTCGAAAGTCTCCGCGCCAGTTGCTCAGAAGATGTACGCCGAACAAGGTCAGCCTGCTGACGCTGCTGCGCAACAGGCAGAGCCTGAAGCCAAGCACGACGACGTTGTCGATGCTGAGTTCGAAGAAGTTAAAGAGACCAAGTAAGTTGGTCGCCCGGTTGACCGCTATCAAGCGGTGACTGGTAGGATGTCGCCGCGCGGGAGCTTGCTCCCGCGTTGGCGTGTCTGGGGTATGTGAATTTTTACAGCATGCGACAACGCTCGGATGCTGGCGGTGTGATCGGGAATGCTCCTGCTTTCCGATCAATAAATACCGCTTTTTTGGCCGGGTCCCTGGCTAAAAAGTAGTAATGACCAGGATCGTTGAATTGACGTGAGTTGGGTCCGGGCCTGTATTGGGGCTCAACGAGTTTAGTCGGGCTCAGGAGGGTCTGGCTGAACGTCCTTAAGAGTGCAAAGACTTATGGCAAAGCGTGACTATTACGAAGTATTGGGTGTGGAGCGCGGCTCCAGCGAGGCGGACCTGAAAAAGGCTTACCGTCGCTTGGCGATGAAGCACCACCCGGACCGTAATCCGGATAGCAAAGAATCCGAAGAAATGTTCAAAGAGGCCAATGAGGCCTACGAATGTCTGTCTGATCCCAACAAGCGTGCAGCCTACGACCAGTATGGTCATGCGGGTGTCGACCCAAGTATGGGTGGTGGCGGTGCTGGTTTTGGTGGTCAGAACTTCTCCGATATTTTCGGTGACGTATTCAGTGACTTCTTTGGCGGTGGCCGGGGTGGTCAGCGTGGTGGCGCCCAGCGTGGTAGCGACTTGCGTTACACCCTGGAACTGAACCTGGAAGAGGCCGTGCGCGGGACCAGCGTCAATATTCGCGTACCGACGTTGGTTAACTGCAAGCCGTGCGATGGTTCGGGGGCTAAGAAAGGCTCTTCGCCGATTACCTGCCCAACCTGCGGCGGTATCGGCCAGGTTCGTATGCAGCAGGGCTTCTTCTCGGTGCAGCAGACCTGCCCGCGCTGCCATGGCCAAGGCAAGATCATTTCCGATCCGTGTGATTCGTGCCACGGTGAGGGCCGCGTCGAAGAGTACAAGACCCTCTCGGTGAAAGTGCCGGCTGGTGTTGATACTGGTGATCGTATTCGCCTTTCTGGCGAGGGCGAGGCCGGGACGCAGGGTGGACCAACGGGTGACTTGTACGTGGTGATCAATGTGCGCGAGCACTCGATCTTCCAGCGCGATGGTAAGCACCTGTTCTGCGAAGTGCCGATCAGCTTTGTCGATGCGGCCTTGGGTGGCGAGTTGGAGATTCCGACCCTTGATGGTCGAGTCAAGCTCAAGATTCCTGAGGGGACGCAGACCGGTAAACAGTTCCGCATCCGTGGCAAGGGCGTAGCGCCGGTGCGCGGTGGCGGTGCTGGCGACCTGATGTGTCGTGTTGCGGTGGAAACTCCCGTCAATCTGGGGCGCCGTCAGCGTGAACTGCTTGAAGAGTTCCGCAGTTCGTTGGAGGGCGATGACACCCATTCGCCGAAAACCACTGGCTTCTTCGAAGGCGTGAAGCGCTTCTTCGGCGACCTGTAAGGAAGTGAGTATGCGACGTATAGCCGTAATGGGCGCTGCCGGGCGCATGGGCAAGACGCTGATCGAAGCCGTGCAGCAGCGTTCGCCGGCCTCTGGGCTGACGGCGGCGATTGTTCGCCCTGGCAGCACGTTGATTGGTGCGGATGCGGGTGAGTTGGCTTCGCTGGGGCGTATCGGTGTGTCGTTGTCCGGCAACCTGGAACAGGTGGCTGACGAATTCGACGTGCTGATCGATTTCACGCTGCCGGAAGTGATGCTGAAAAATCTCGCATTCTGCCGTAAGGCGGGCAAGGCGATGGTGATCGGTACCACGGGTTTGACTGCCGAGCAGAAGCAGTTGTTGGTGGAGGCGGGCAAGGATATTCCTGTCGTCTTCGCTGCCAACTTCAGTGTTGGCGTGAACCTGTCGCTCAAGTTGCTGGATATGGCGGCGCGCGTGTTGGGTGATGAGGCGGATATCGAGATTATCGAAACGCATCACCGTCACAAGATCGATGCGCCGTCGGGCACAGCGCTACGCATGGGCGAAGCTATTGCTGATGCGCTGGGGCGTGACCTGTCTAAAGTGGCCGTTTACGGTCGTGAAGGCCATACCGGTGCGCGAGCGCGTGACACCATTGGCTTTGCGACCGTTCGCGGTGGTGATGTTGTGGGTGACCACACCGTGCTGTTCGCTACCGAGGGCGAGCGCCTGGAAATCACACACAAGGCTTCCAGTCGCATGACATTCGCCAAGGGGGCGGTGCGTGCTGCGCTTTGGTTGGAAGGTCGTGAAGCAGGCCTGTACGACATGCGCGATGTACTGGATCTTCACTAATCAGTAGCTAAAACGGGGTCTCAGGATTATCCTAAGGCCCCGTTTTTACCCGCTAAGCGACTTCCTGTCGCATTCTCCTGCCTTTAAGGCTCATTAGCGGTGGACCAAAAAAGCCTTTTTCTGTAAGCTACAGCTTTAGTGTGTCCACTAAAAGCGCGCAGAATAATTCAGTGAAGAAGCGGGGTGACGTGTCCATACGTCACTCCGCTTTTTTACAACCTGCGATCGCCCTTTCAGGCTTTATTTACGGGAGGTCTTCTTGACTAAGCCAGCCATACTCGCCCTTGCTGATGGCAGCATTTTTCGCGGCGAAGCCATTGGAGCCGACGGTCAAACCGTTGGAGAGGTGGTGTTTAACACCGCCATGACCGGCTATCAGGAAATCCTTACCGATCCTTCCTACGCCCAGCAAATCGTTACCCTGACCTATCCGCACATCGGCAATACCGGTACCACACCGGAAGACGTCGAGTCTGATCGTGTATGGTCGGCCGGCCTGGTCATTCGTGACCTGCCACTGGTTGCGAGCAACTGGCGTAACACGATGTCGCTGTCGGATTACCTGAAAGCCAATAACGTCGTGGCGATCGCCGGTATCGATACGCGTCGCCTCACACGCATCCTGCGTGAAAAAGGCTCGCAGAATGGCTGCATCATGGTCGGTGACAATATTTCCGAAGAAGCGGCGATTGCCGCGGCGCAAGGCTTCCCAGGCCTGAAAGGCATGGACCTGGCGAAAGTCGTCAGCACCAAGGAGCAGTACGAGTGGCGCTCTACGGTCTGGGACTTGAAGACCGATAGCCACGAGACCATCGACGCGGCTGACCTGCCTTATCACGTGGTCGCTTACGACTACGGCGTTAAATACAACATCCTGCGCATGCTGGTTGAGCGCGGTTGCCGCGTGACCGTTGTTCCTGCGCAAACCCCGGCCAGCGATGTTCTGGCCCTGCAACCGGACGGTGTGTTCCTGTCCAACGGCCCGGGTGACCCGGAGCCTTGCGACTATGCCATCCAGGCCATCAAGGAAGTGCTGGAAACCGAGATTCCGGTATTCGGTATCTGCCTGGGCCACCAGCTGTTGGCGTTGGCCTCCGGTGCCAAGACTCTGAAAATGGGTCATGGCCATCACGGTGCCAACCACCCTGTGCAGGACTTGGATACAGGCGTTGTGATGATCACCAGTCAGAACCACGGGTTTGCGGTGGATGAAGCGACCTTGCCGGGCAACGTCCGGGCAATTCACAAGTCGCTGTTCGACGGTTCCCTTCAAGGCATCGAACGCACCGACAAAAGCGCGTTCAGCTTCCAGGGCCATCCTGAAGCCAGCCCGGGCCCGAACGACGTAGCGCCGCTGTTCGACCGTTTCATTAATGAGATGGCCAAGCGACGCTGACTGAGCGGCCTGCGGGCGGCCCCGAAACCCGGTGGCCCCCGCAGGTTCTTCAAAGATTGTTCAAGACGGCTTGCCGATTGACCTGCGGATTTGAGTGACAAACCCATGCCAAAACGTACAGACATAAAAAGCATCCTGATTCTCGGCGCTGGCCCGATCGTAATCGGCCAGGCTTGCGAATTCGACTACTCCGGCGCCCAGGCTTGCAAGGCCCTGCGCGAAGAGGGCTACCGCGTCATCCTGGTGAACTCCAACCCGGCCACGATCATGACCGACCCGGACATGGCTGACGCCACCTACATCGAGCCGATCAAATGGCAAACCGTTGCCAAGATCATCGAGAAGGAGCGTCCGGACGCCCTGTTGCCAACCATGGGTGGCCAGACCGCTCTGAACTGTGCCCTGGACCTGGAGCGCGAAGGCGTCCTGGAAAAATTCGGCGTAGAGATGATCGGCGCCAATGCCGACACCATCGACAAGGCTGAAGACCGTTCGCGTTTCGACAAGGCCATGAAATCCATCGGCCTGGCGTGCCCGCGTTCCGGCATCGCCCACAGTATGGAAGAGGCCTATGCGGTCCTGGAAACCCTCGGTTTCCCGTGCATCATTCGTCCGTCCTTTACCATGGGCGGCACCGGTGGCGGCATCGCCTACAACCGTGAAGAGTTCGAAGAAATCTGCGCCCGTGGTCTGGACCTGTCTCCGACCAAAGAGCTGCTGATCGACGAGTCCCTGATCGGCTGGAAAGAATATGAGATGGAGGTTGTCCGCGATAAGAAGGACAACTGCATCATCGTCTGCTCCATCGAAAACTTCGATCCGATGGGCGTGCACACCGGTGACTCGATCACTGTTGCTCCTGCACAAACCCTGACGGACAAGGAATATCAGATCCTGCGTAATGCCTCCCTGGCGGTATTGCGTGAGATCGGTGTGGAAACCGGCGGTTCCAACGTCCAGTTCGGCATCTGCCCGGACACCGGTCGTATGGTCGTGATCGAGATGAACCCGCGTGTTTCCCGTTCGTCGGCCCTTGCCTCTAAAGCTACCGGCTTCCCGATTGCGAAGGTCGCGGCCAAGCTGGCTGTGGGTTACACCCTGGACGAGTTGTCGAACGACATCACCGGCGGCAAGACCCCTGCGTCCTTTGAACCGTCCATCGACTACGTAGTGACCAAGCTTCCACGTTTTGCCTTTGAGAAATTCGCCAAGGCTGACGCGCGTCTGACCACTCAGATGAAGTCGGTCGGCGAAGTTATGGCCATCGGCCGTACGTTCCAGGAGTCCTTGCAGAAAGCTCTGCGTGGTCTGGAAGTGGGGGTTTGCGGCCTCGACGAGAAGCTCGACCTGAGCAACCCGGAAAGCATGAGCGTGCTCAAGCGTGAGCTGACTGTGCCGGGCGCCGAGCGTATCTGGTACGTCGCTGACGCCTTCCGTGCCGGTATGACTGTCGAAGACATCTTCGGCATGAACATGATCGACCCATGGTTCTTGGTACAGATCGAAGATCTGATCAAGGAAGAAGAGAAGGTCAAGACCCTGGGGCTGGCTAGCATCGACCGCGACATGATGTTCCGCCTCAAGCGCAAAGGCTTCTCCGATCAACGCCTGGCCAAACTGCTGGGTGTGACCGAGAAGAACCTGCGCACGCATCGCCATAAGTTGGACATCTTCCCGGTCTACAAGCGCGTTGATACCTGTGCGGCCGAGTTCTCCACCGATACCGCGTACCTTTACTCCACCTACGAGGAAGAGTGCGAGGCTGCGCCGTCGGGTCGTGACAAGATCATGATCCTGGGCGGTGGTCCTAACCGTATCGGCCAAGGCATCGAGTTCGACTACTGCTGTGTGCACGCCGCGCTCGCTCTGCGCGCCGACGGGTACGAGACCATCATGGTCAACTGCAACCCGGAAACTGTTTCCACCGACTACGACACCTCTGATCGCCTGTACTTCGAGCCAGTGACACTGGAAGACGTGCTGGAAATCGTGCGCGTTGAGAAGCCGAAAGGCGTGATCGTGCAGTATGGCGGCCAAACCCCGCTTAAACTGGCGCGTGCGCTTGAGGCTGCTGGAGTGCCGATTATCGGTACCAGCCCGGACGCTATCGACCGCGCTGAAGATCGTGAACGCTTCCAGCAAATGGTTGAGCGCCTTAACCTGCGTCAGCCGCCAAACGCTACCGTTCGCAGCGAAGATGAAGCCATCCGTGCAGCCAGCAAGATCGGCTATCCGCTGGTGGTGCGTCCTTCCTATGTGCTGGGCGGTCGGGCGATGGAAATCGTCTACGAAGAGGACGAGCTCAAGCGTTACTTGCGTGATGCGGTGAAAGTGTCCAATGACAGCCCGGTGCTGCTGGACCACTTCCTCAACTGCGCCATCGAAATGGACGTCGATGCGGTTTGTGACGGCACCGACGTGGTGATCGGCGCGATCATGCAGCACATCGAGCAGGCAGGCGTTCACTCCGGTGACTCCGCATGCTCGCTGCCGCCATATTCGTTGCCGCTGCACATCCAAGATGAGATGCGCGAGCAGGTCAAAAAAATGGCCCTTGAGTTGGGTGTTGTCGGCCTGATGAACGTTCAGTTGGCGCTGCAAGGCGAAGACATCTACGTCATTGAGGTTAACCCACGTGCTTCGCGTACCGTACCGTTTGTATCCAAGTGCATCGGTGTGTCCCTGGCCATGATCGCTGCCCGTGTGATGGCTGGTAAGACCCTGAAGGAAATCGGCTTCACCAAGGAAATCATTCCGAACTTCTACAGCGTGAAAGAGGCGGTGTTCCCATTCGCCAAATTCCCTGGTGTGGACCCAATCCTGGGCCCAGAGATGAAGTCCACCGGTGAAGTGATGGGCGTGGGCGATACCTTCGGTGAAGCATTTGCCAAAGCTCAGATGGGCGCCAGCGAAGTGCTACCGACCGGCGGAACTGCGTTTATCAGTGTGCGTGATGACGACAAACCACTAGTTGCGGGCGTTGCCCGTGATCTGATCAGCTTGGGCTTTGAAGTAGTTGCCACAGCAGGTACCGCCAAGCTGATCGAAGCGGCAGGCCTGAAGGTGCGACGCGTAAACAAGGTGACGGAAGGCCGTCCGCACGTGGTCGACATGATCAAGAATGACGAAGTTACTCTGATCATCAACACCACCGAAGGTCGTCAGTCGATCGCGGATTCCTACTCTATTCGCCGTAATGCCTTGCAGCACAAGATCTACTGCACCACCACCATTGCTGCTGGCGAAGCTATCTGTGAAGCGCTCAAGTTCGGTCCAGAAAAGACCGTGCGCCGCTTGCAGGATCTACACGCAGGATTGAAGGCATGATCAAATACCCAATGACCGTCCAGGGCGCAAAGGCCCTGGAAGAGGAGCACGCCCATCTGACCAAGGTCGTACGTCCTAAGTTGAGCCAGGACATCGGTACGGCCCGCGAGCTGGGTGACTTGAAGGAAAACGCTGAATACCACGCTGCTCGCGAGCAGCAAGGTATGGTCGAGGCGCGGATCCGTGACATCGAAGGGCGCATGCAGAATGCGGTCATCATCGATGTCACGACCATTCCGAAAACCGGCAAGGTGATTTTCGGCACGACCGTGGAAATCGCTAACGTCGAGACGGACGAAAGCGTGGTCTATCACATCGTTGGCGAAGACGAAGCTGACTTCAAACTCGGCAAGATCTCTGTCGGTTCGCCGCTCGCCCGCGCCTTGATTGCCAAGGAAGAGGGTGATGTGGTCGCTGTAAAAACACCTGGTGGCGTGATCGAGTACGAGATTGTTGAAGTTCGTCACGTCTGAAAGGCGGCGCCCGCTTCGTGCGGGCGCCATGCTTTGGCAGCTCTCCCAGATGCTTTGGGTGGGTGGCCTGTGGTTGCTGCACATTGGTGTACTCCCGGTGCTGGGCCTTATTGGCCTGGCTCCGCTGTTGATCGATGAGATCGATGGATTGCTGAGCGCGTTGCTGGTGGGGTTTGCAGCGGCGTGCGTGACCCTTCAGGCATTGGTGCTGGTCAAGGCTGAGGGTTTTGTGAGTTTGTGGCGGGATATTCGCGGCCAACTGCTGTTGATGGCGCTGTATGCGTGTGCAATGTATTGCATCGTGCATGTTTGGCTGCCGGAAGCGTTGCGCTGGCAGCTATTCAGCTATCTTGTGCTAGGGTTTTCCGGCTTGGTGTTGGTAGTACAGCCCGCGCCAGGATGGAGTGGCAGGGCGCGCAAAGCACGCCCGTGACCCTTGTGTCATTTGAAGCGATGAACGTTCGACAGTTGCTTGTTGACGCTGAAGTTCTTGCGATACAGCAGCGCCATCTTGCCGATGACCTGAACCAGGTCCGCTTTGCCAACCTTGCACAGTTCTGCAATGGCGGCCAGGCGCGCTTCGCGGTCAAGGATGTTGACCTTAATCTTGATCAGTTCGTGATCGCCCAATGCGCGTTCAAGTTCGGCTAACACACCCTCAGTCAAACCGTTGTCTGCCACAATCAGAACTGGTTTCAGATGGTGGCCAATGGATTTGTACTGTTTCTTCTGCTCTTGAGTGAGCGGCATAATCTGACCCCTGCGTCTGATCTTGTAAAAAGCGGCGGCCAGTTTACCCGAGCGAGTCCGGGACCGCCCAGTTAATCACGACCCGTTTTATTTTCGAGGTGGCCCGTGGCCCGTTCCAAAACTAGCCTTAAGTGGCTGCAAGAGCATTTCAACGATCCTTACGTCAAAAAGGCGCAGAAGGACGGCTACCGTTCGCGGGCCAGTTACAAGCTCCTGGAGATCCAAGACAAGGACAAATTGATTCGTCCGGGCATGAGCGTGATTGATCTTGGCGCGGCGCCGGGTGGCTGGTCTCAAGTGACCAGTCGTCTGATTGGTGGCCAGGGAAGATTGATCGCGTCCGACATCCTTGAGATGGACAGCATCCCGGATGTGACCTTTGTGCACGGCGACTTCACCCAGGACTCGGTATTGGCCGAGATTCTGGAGGCCGTGGGAAATTCGCAGGTAGACCTTGTGATTTCCGACATGGCCCCCAATATGAGTGGATTACCGGCCGTCGATATGCCGCGGGCCATGTTCCTCTGTGAATTGGCACTGGATTTGGCGGGCCGGGTGTTGCGTCCGGGCGGTGATTTCCTTGTGAAAGTCTTCCAGGGCGAAGGTTTTGACGAGTATCACAAGAACATTCGCAAGCTGTTCGACAAGGTGCAGACGCGAAAGCCGGACTCTTCCCGGGACCGGTCTCGCGAGCAATACCTGCTGTGCCGCGGGTTCCGCGAGGTTGAAGGCGCGGCGAGTGAAGAGCGTTTTTGATTTATTCGAGGAGGGCGATAGGTTTTTTTATGTCGCTTTCGTCACGAAGCTTTACGAATATTATGTAGTCAAAGTTTCACAAAGGGTTACAGACGGCGCCTGCCAGAGTTGTAGGTAATGTAGTAAGTTAGGCCGGTGAATATCATGCGAAGCGCGCGCCAGTAGCGGAGCTTGCTTCAGAGGGTAGTTAATTGAACGATATGGCAAAGAATCTGATCCTGTGGTTGATCATCGCGGCTGTCCTCGTGACGGTGATGAACAACTTCTCCAGTCCTAACGAGCCGCAGACCCTCAACTATTCCGACTTCATCCAGCAAGTTAAGGATGGCAAGGTCGAGCGCGTAGCGGTTGATGGCTACGTGATCACCGGCAAACGCAACGATGGCGATAGCTTTAAGACCATTCGTCCGGCAATCCAGGACAACGGTCTGATCGGTGACCTGGTGGATAACCACGTGGTTGTCGAAGGCAAGCAGCCTGAGCAGCAGAGCATTTGGACTCAACTCCTGGTGGCAAGCTTCCCGATCCTGGTGATCATTGCCGTGTTCATGTTCTTCATGCGCCAGATGCAGGGCGGTGCGGGGGGCAAGGGCGGGCCGATGAGCTTCGGCAAGAGCAAGGCGCGCCTGCTCTCTGAGGATCAGGTGAAGACCACCCTGGCTGACGTAGCAGGTTGCGATGAGGCGAAGGAAGAAGTCGGCGAGTTGGTGGAGTTCTTGCGCGATCCAGGCAAATTTCAGCGCCTGGGTGGTCGTATTCCTCGCGGCGTGCTGATGGTCGGCCCTCCAGGTACCGGTAAAACCTTGCTGGCCAAGGCGATTGCTGGCGAAGCCAAGGTGCCGTTCTTCACGATTTCCGGTTCTGACTTCGTTGAAATGTTCGTTGGTGTCGGCGCCAGCCGCGTTCGCGATATGTTTGAACAGGCCAAGAAGCACGCGCCATGCATCATCTTTATCGATGAAATCGACGCCGTTGGTCGCCATCGTGGGGCCGGCATGGGTGGTGGCCACGATGAGCGTGAGCAGACTCTCAACCAGCTGCTGGTCGAGATGGATGGTTTTGAGATGAATGACGGCATCATCGTGATAGCCGCAACCAACCGTCCAGACGTGCTTGACCCTGCACTGCTTCGTCCGGGCCGCTTCGACCGTCAGGTTGTGGTTGGTCTGCCGGACATTCGTGGTCGTGAACAGATTCTGAAAGTGCACATGCGCAAAGTCCCAATGGGTGACGACGTAGCTCCGGCTGTGATTGCCCGTGGTACTCCAGGCTTCTCCGGTGCTGACTTGGCCAACCTGGTGAACGAGGCTTCGCTGTTTGCAGCCCGTACCGGCAAGCGCATTGTTGAAATGAAAGAGTTCGAACTGGCGAAAGATAAGATCATGATGGGCGCTGAGCGCAAATCCATGGTCATGTCCGAAAAAGAGAAGCAGAACACTGCTTATCACGAAGCGGGTCACGCCATTGTGGGGCGTGTCGTGCCTGAGCATGATCCAGTCTACAAAGTGTCGATCATTCCTCGTGGTCGCGCCTTGGGTGTCACCATGTTCCTGCCGGAAGAGGATCGTTACAGTCTCTCCAAGCGTGCGTTGATCAGTCAGATCTGCTCTCTGTACGGCGGTCGAATCGCTGAAGAGATGACATTGGGCTTCGACGGCGTGACCACTGGGGCTTCCAACGACATCATGCGCGCCAGTCAGATTGCGCGAAACATGGTGACCAAGTGGGGTTTGTCGGAAAAGCTCGGTCCTTTGATGTACGCCGAGGAAGAAGGTGAAGTATTCCTGGGTCGTGGCGGCGGTGGTCAAAACGCCAGTTTCTCCGGTGAGACAGCCAAGCTGATTGACTCCGAGGTGCGCAGTATCATTGACCAGTGCTATGGCACGGCCAAACAAATCCTGACCGATAATCGCGACAAGCTCGATGCAATGGCTGATGCATTGATGAAGTACGAGACCATCGATGCAGACCAGATCGACGACATTATGGCCGGTCGTGCACCTCGTGAGCCTCGTGATTGGGAAGGTGGTTCGGGTACTTCGGGCACCCCGCCTGTGGTTCAGAACGAGCGCCCTGAAACCCCAATCGGTGGCCCGGCAGCTGACCACTAAGGTTTGAAATGACTTTTGCTTCGTCCTCCCCCCGGTTGCCTTGCGGCAACCGGGTTCTTGATTTGGCCCATACACATGTTATGGGCATTCTTAATGTAACCCCTGACTCCTTTTCCGATGGTGGCCGCTTCAGCCAACTTGATGCTGCACTGCGTCACGCAGAAGCCATGGTGGCGGCCGGCGCGACCTTGATTGATGTCGGTGGTGAATCAACTCGGCCTGGTGCTCGCGTTGTTTCTCCTCTGGAAGAGTTGGAGCGCGTGGCGCCGATTGTCGAGCGCATCGCTCGAGAGTTGGATGTGATTATTTCGGTTGATACTTCCACCCCGGCCGTGATGCGTGAGACTGCGCGATTAGGTGCCGGCTTGATCAACGATGTGCGGTCCCTGCAGCGCGACGGCGCTCTGGATGCAGCTGCGGCTACCGGTTTGCCGGTGTGTTTGATGCATATGCTGGGTGAGCCCGGCAATATGCAGGACAGTCCGCACTATGATGACCTGGTTGGTGAGGTGAGTGGTTTTCTCTCAGAACGCGTTGCCCAATGCGCTGCGGTAGGTATTGCGCCTGAAAGGATCATCCTTGATCCGGGGTTTGGTTTCGCCAAGACCCTGCAACACAATTTAAGTTTGTTCAAACACATGGAGTCCTTGCATGCCCTTGGTCGGCCCCTGTTGGTCGGTGTATCGCGCAAAAGCATGATAGGGCTGGCATTGAGCCGTCCGGTGGGTGAGCGGTTGTATGGTGGCCTCGCACTGGCGGCACTTGCAGTGACCAAAGGCGCACGCATCTTGCGTGTGCATGACGTTGCAGAAACCGTGGATGTGGTGCGCATGATTGCCGCTGTAGAATCTGCCGAATAAGAATGATGGAGCACTTATGACAAAAAAATACTTTGGCACCGACGGGATCCGTGGTCGGGTCGGCGAGTTTCCGATTACTCCAGATTTCATGCTCAAGCTGGGTTGGGCGGCAGGCATGGCGTTCCGCAGCATGGGCGCATGCCGCATCCTGGTGGGCAAGGACACCCGGATTTCCGGGTACATGTTTGAGTCTGCGCTAGAGGCTGGCTTGTCCGCCGCAGGTGCTGATGTGATGTTGCTGGGCCCGATGCCGACTCCGGCGATCGCTTACCTGACGCGTACGTTTCACGCTGAAGCAGGTATTGTGATCAGCGCCTCGCACAACCCTCATGACGACAATGGCATCAAGTTTTTCTCGGGGCAGGGCACCAAATTGCCGGACGAGATTGAGTTGATGATCGAAGAGCTGTTGGATGCGCCGATGACCGTGGTCGAGTCCAGCAAGCTGGGCAAGGTGTCGCGGATCAATGACGCATCCGGTCGTTATATCGAGTTCTGCAAGAGCAGTGTGCCAACCAGTACCAACTTTGCCGGCCTGAAGGTTGTCGTCGACTGCGCCCATGGTGCGACCTACAAAGTCGCGCCAAGCGTATTTAAGGAGCTGGGCGCAGACGTGACTGTGCTGTCGGCTCAGCCCAACGGACTGAACATCAACGAGAACTGCGGCTCGACCCATATGGAGCAGCTGCAAGCTGCTGTCCTGGCCGAGCATGCCGACCTCGGTATTGCCTTCGACGGTGACGGCGACCGCGTGCTGATGGTTGACCACACGGGTGCCGTGGTCGATGGCGATGATCTGTTGTTTATCATTGCCCGCGACCTGCATGAGCGCAACAAGCTGCAAGGCGGTGTCGTCGGTACGCTGATGAGCAATCTTGGGCTTGAGCTTGCGTTGGCAGACCTGGGTATTCCTTTTGTTCGCGCCAATGTCGGTGACCGATATGTGATCGCCGAGCTGCTGGAGCGTAACTGGCAGGTAGGTGGTGAGAACTCCGGGCACGTGGTGTGCTTCCAGCACACCACCACCGGTGACGCGATTATTGCTGCGTTGCAGGTGCTATTGGCTTTGCGTCGCCGCGAAGAGAGCCTGGCTCAGGCTCGTCAGGCTTTGCGCAAATGCCCGCAAGTATTGCTTAACGTGCGTTTCGCAGGTGGAGAAAACCCGATCGACCACCCTGCTGTCAAAGAGGCTTGCGAGCGCGCGACCCTGGCAATGGCTGGTCGTGGACGGGTATTGCTACGCAAGTCCGGCACAGAGCCTTTGGTGCGCGTTATGGTCGAAGGTGACGATGAAATACAGGTTCGCGGCCACGCCGAAGACCTGGCAAAACTGGTAACTGAAGTTTGCGCCTGAATTCGGCTTGCCAGTGATGATGTGGTTGGGTAACATCTGCGCCCACTTTGACCGACGAGGTACAGCATGCGTCGCACTATGGTAGCTGGTAACTGGAAGATGCACGGTACCCGCGCCAGTGTCGCTGAGCTGATCAATGGCCTTCGTCACTTGGCCTTGCCTAGCGGTGTTGACATCGCGGTGTTCCCGCCTTGCTTGCATATCACCCAAGTGGTTGATGGCTTGAAAGGTAAGTCGATTCAGGTCGGCTCGCAGAATTCTGCGGTGGAAGCCATGCAAGGTGCGTTGACCGGTGAGATTGCACCGAGTCAGCTGGTTGATGCGGGTTGTTCCTATGTGCTTGTTGGGCACTCCGAGCGCCGTCAGATGATGGGCGAGCGTGATGGAACACTCAATCGCAAGTTCGCAGCTGCACAGGCTTGTGGCTTGATTCCGGTGCTGTGTATTGGGGAGACCCTTGAGCAGCGTGAATCTGGCAAGACTCTTGAGGTTGTCTCGCGTCAGCTTGGCAGCATTATCGAGGAGCTGGGTGTTGGTGCTTTCGCAAAGGCGGTAATTGCTTACGAGCCGGTCTGGGCCATTGGCACCGGGCTGACTGCTACACCGCAACAGGCGCAGGATGTGCACGCAGCCATCCGTGCGCAGTTAGCGGCAGAGAATTCTGAAATCGCACAAGGTGTGCGGCTTCTATACGGCGGCAGCGTGAAGGCGGCCAATGCGGTCGAACTGTTCGGCATGCCGGATATCGATGGGGGGCTCATTGGTGGAGCTTCCCTGAATGCAGATGAGTTCGGTGCGATTTGTCGCGCCGCGGGAAACTGAAAAAATGCTGGAAACAGTCGTAGTCGTTTTTCATCTGTTGGCAGCCCTGGGCGTAGTTGCCCTGGTTTTGTTGCAACAGGGTAAAGGTGCGGATGCTGGTGCGTCTTTTGGTGCAGGTGCTTCAAATACTGTATTCGGAAGCCAAGGTTCCTCTACCTTTCTTAGTAAGTTTACTGCTATACTTGCCGCCGGTTTCTTCATAACCAGCTTAGGGTTAGGTTATTTTGCTAAAGAGAAAGCTCATGTGCTGACTCAAGTAGGTTTGCCAAACCCAGCAGTGTTGGAAGTACCAAAAGCAAAACCGGCTTCTGATGATGTCCCGGTGCTTCAAGAGCAAAAGTCGGCTACTCCAGCGACTGACGTACCTCCAGCTCAAGAGCAGAAGTAAGAAGGGTTGTAAGCGCTGTATTGCCGAGGTGGTGGAATTGGTAGACACGCAACCTTGAGGTGGTTGTGCCCATAGGGTGTAGGGGTTCGAGTCCCCTTCTCGGTACCAATTATCAGGAGAGCCCGCTGTTGCGGGCTTTCTTGTAGGTGGAAGGTTACATTGACCCTGTAAGGGATCGGTCGTATACTTCCGCCCCAGCTTTGTCGCGGGGTGGAGCAGTCTGGTAGCTCGTCGGGCTCATAACCCGAAGGTCGTCGGTTCAAATCCGGCCCCCGCAACCAGTTTTAGCGGAGCCCCTTTTAAGGGGCTTTTTGTTAGCTGGACACTTTCAACGCCGCTGTTCGACGGCGTTTCAAGGATGGGCGTTTCGCCCATTTTTTTATTTTGCACAGCATGCACATACATGCACGAGGGGGTTCAGGTGTCGAGCAAGCTAGAAGAGTTGCAGGCCTTGTTGGCCCCGGTGGTCGTGGCCCTAGGCTATGAATGCTGGGGTGTTGAGTTTTCGGCTCAAGGTCGCCACTCAATGTTGCGCGTTTATATCGATAAAGAGGGCGGTGTGCTGGTGGACGATTGTGCCATTGTCAGCCGTCAGATCAGCGGTGTGCTGGATGTTGAAGATCCAATTTCCGTTGAATACACCCTCGAAGTTTCCTCGCCAGGCATGGAACGCCCACTGTTCACTATTGATCAGTTTGCAAAATTTGCCGGTGAACAAGTGAAGATCAAGCTGCGATCTCCTTTTGAAGGACGACGCAACTTTCAGGGCCTTCTGCGCGGTGTAGAAGAACAGGATGTCGTGGTGCAGGTAGAAGACCATGAGTTCCTGTTGCCGATCGATATGATCGACAAGGCCAACATTATTCCCAGTTTTGACTGAGACGCGGATCCCGCGGATCCAATGGCTTGCGAAAGGCGAGGCGTACGATGAGCAAAGAAGTACTGCTGGTTGTTGAGTCGGTATCCAATGAAAAGGGCGTACCGGCAAACGTGATTTTTGAAGCGCTGGAGTTGGCTCTGGCCACTGCTACCAAAAAGCGTTTTGAAGACGAAGTTGATCTGCGTGTGGAAATTAACCGCCACACCGGTGCCTATGAGACTTTCCGTCGCTGGACGGTCGTCGAAGAAGCCGATCTTGATGATCCGGCCATCGAAACCTGGCCAAGCAAGGTTGCCGAAACGCACCCAGGTGCCCAGGTTGGTGATGTCGTCGAAGAAAAGATCGAGTCCATCGAGTTCGGCCGCATTGCTGCACAGACCGCCAAGCAGGTCATCGTGCAGAAGGTTCGTGAAGCCGAGCGCGCTCAAGTCGTTGACGCCTATCGCGAGCGGCTGGGAGAAATTATCTCCGGCACCGTGAAAAAAGTTACCCGCGACAATGTGATCGTCGATCTGGGCAACAACGCCGAAGCGTTGCTGGCCCGCGAAGACATCATCTCTCGCGAAACCTTCCGTGTCGGCGTGCGTTTGCGTGCGCTGCTCAAGGAAATCCGCACCGAGAACCGTGGCCCTCAGTTGATCCTGTCGCGTACCGCGCCGGAAATGCTGATCGAGCTGTTCCGTATCGAAGTGCCGGAAATCGCCGAAGGCCTGATCGAAGTCATGGCTGCGTCCCGCGACCCGGGTTCGCGCGCCAAGATCGCGGTCCGTTCCAAGGACAAACGCATCGACCCGCAAGGCGCTTGCATCGGTATGCGCGGTTCGCGCGTCCAGGCAGTGTCGGGCGAATTGGGCGGTGAGCGTGTGGACATCGTCCTGTGGGACGATAACCCGGCGCAGTTCGTGATCAACGCCATGTCGCCTGCTGAAGTGGCGGCAATTATCGTTGACGAAGATGCCCATGCAATGGACATCGCCGTTGGCGCAGACAATCTGGCTCAGGCCATTGGTCGTGGTGGTCAGAACGTGCGTCTGGCCAGCCAATTGACCGGCTGGACCCTGAACGTGATGACCGAATCGGACATCCAGGCTAAGCAGCAAGCTGAAACCGGTGACATCCTGCGCAACTTCATTGACGAGTTGGAAGTCGACGAAGACCTGGCACAGGTGCTGGTAGATGAAGGCTTCACCAGCCTGGAAGAGATTGCCTACGTACCGTTGGAAGAAATGCTCAACATCGACGGCTTTGACGAAGACACCGTCAACGAGCTTCGCGCTCGGGCCAAGGATCGTTTGTTGACTAAAGCCATCGCTACTGAGGAAAAGCTGGCAGACGCCCATCCGGCCGAAGACCTACTCTCGCTTGAGGGTATGGACAAGGATTTGGCGATGGAACTGGCGGTGCGCGGCGTAATTACCCGCGAAGACCTGGCCGAGCAGTCTATTGACGATCTGCTCGACATCGACGGCATTGACGATGATCGTGCCGGCAAGTTGATCATGGCCGCCCGAGCCCATTGGTTCGAGTAATTAGGCGCGGCCTGAGGAGAGAAGTGCATGACGCAAGTCACGGTGAAACAACTGGCCGATGAGGTCAAAACACCGGTAGAGCGCCTGTTGCAGCAGATGCGTGAGGCAGGTCTGCCGCACACCGCCGCCGATGAAGGTGTGAGCGATAGTGAGAAGCAGTCTTTGCTGACTCACTTGAAGAGCAGCCACAAGGCGAAAGTGGAAGAACCGCGCAAGATTACATTGCAGCGCAAAACCACCAGCACCCTGCGTGTTGCTGGTAGCAAGAGCATCAGCGTTGAAGTACGCAAGAAGAAAGTCTTCGTACAGCGCAGCCCGGAAGAAATTGAAGCCGAGCGCAAGCGTGAACTGGATGAACGTCGCGCAGTAGATAATGCTGCTCGTCAGAAGGCTGAAGAAGAATCCAAGCGTCGCGCCGAAGAAGAAGCGCGTCGCCAGCCTGCTGCTGCGCAAACTGCTTCGGCTGATGCGGTCGCCGCGCCTAGCGCTCCTGTGGAAGCTGTGCGTGAGGCCGCTCCGGTTGCCGCTGCACCAGCACCTGCTGCTGATGCCCGTAAGCGTGAGGAACCTCGTCGTCCGGACAAACCACGTGCCGACGATAACAATCGTCGCGGTGGTGGTGGCGATGGCGAGCGCAAAAACGCTCCGCATCGTGCTTCGGTCAAAGAGAAAGCGCCTGCTCCACGCGTTGCTCCACGTACTACCGACGAAGAGAGCGATGGCTTCCGTCGCGGTGGTCGCGGCAAGGCCAAGCTGAAGAAGCGCAACGCCCACGGTTTCCAGAGCCCAACCGGTCCTGTCGTGCGTGATGTGCAGATTGGCGAGACCATCACTGTTGGCGATCTTGCCAATCAGATGTCGGTCAAGGCTGCTGAAATCATCAAGTTCATGTTCAAACTGGGTACTCCAGCGACCATCAACCAGGTGCTTGATCAGGAAACTGCTCAACTGGTAGCCGAAGAACTGGGCCACAAAGTGACCCTGGTCAGCGACACCGCCCTGGAAGATTCCCTGGCAGAGTCCCTGAAGTTTGAAGGTGAGACGTTCTCCCGTGCGCCAGTTGTGACCGTAATGGGTCACGTTGACCATGGTAAGACTTCGCTACTCGACTACATTCGTCGTGCCAAGGTAGCTGCTGGCGAAGCCGGTGGTATCACTCAGCACATCGGTGCGTACCACGTTGAAACCGAGCGCGGCATGGTCACCTTCCTCGACACCCCAGGTCACGCCGCGTTTACCGCAATGCGTGCCCGTGGTGCCAAGGCGACTGATATCGTGATCCTGGTAGTTGCAGCGGACGACGGCGTGATGCCGCAGACCATTGAAGCTGTCCAGCACGCCAAGGCCGCTGGTGTTCCACTGGTTGTTGCTGTGAACAAGATCGATAAGCCGGGCGCCGATCTCGATCGCATCCGCAGCGAACTGTCGGTTCACGGTGTGACCTCTGAAGAGTGGGGCGGTGATACGCCATTCGTTTCGGTTTCGGCGAAAGTCGGTACTGGCGTGGACGAACTGCTCGAAGCGGTCCTGCTGCAAGCTGAAGTACTCGAACTGAAAGCAACTCCATCGGCCCCAGGTCGTGGCGTTGTGGTTGAATCGCGTCTCGACAAAGGTCGTGGCCCGGTTGCGACCGTGCTGGTTCAAGACGGTACCCTGCGCCAAGGCGATATGGTGCTGGTCGGTTCGAACTATGGCCGTGTACGTGCCATGCTCGACGAGAACGGCAAGCCAATCAAAGAAGCGGGTCCTTCCATCCCTGTCGAGATCCTCGGCCTGGATGGTACCCCGGACGCTGGCGACGAGATGAGCGTGCTGTCCGACGAGAAGAAAGCCCGTGAAGTGGCTCTGTTCCGTCAAGGCAAGTTCCGTGAAGTCAAACTGGCTCGCGCTCACGCTGGCAAGCTGGAAAACATCTTCGAGAACATGGGTCAGGCAGAGAAGAAGACGCTTAACATCGTCCTTAAATCTGACGTTCGTGGTTCTCTCGAAGCGTTGAACGGCGCCTTGAATGGCCTGGGTAACGATGAAGTGCAAGTGCGTGTTGTCGGTGGCGGTGTCGGTGGTATCACTGAATCCGACGCCAACCTGGCACTGGCTTCCAACGCTGTACTGTTCGGTTTCAACGTGCGTGCTGATGCTGGCGCACGGAAGATCGTCGAGCAGGAAGGCCTGGACATGCGTTACTACAACGTCATCTACGACATCATCGAAGACGTCAAGAAAGCCCTTACCGGCATGCTTGGCAGTGACGTTCGGGAGAATATCCTGGGTATCGCCGAGGTACGTGACGTGTTCCGTTCGCCGAAATTCGGCGCGATCGCCGGTTGCATGGTTGTCGAAGGCACTGTGTACCGTAACCGTCCAATCCGTGTACTGCGTGAAGACATCGTTATCTTCGAAGGCGAGCTGGAATCCCTGCGCCGCTTCAAGGATGACGCTTCTGAAGTACGTGCCGGCATGGAATGCGGTATTGGCGTCAAGAGCTACAACGACGTCAAGGCTGGCGACAAGATCGAAGTCTACGAGAAGGTTCAGGTTGCTCGCAGCCTCTAACTCGCGCACTTCCGGAGCCACGCCGCGTGTGGGCATGCAAATGCCTCGCGCAGCGTACGGACTCTAAACGCAACGCCCGGTCTGGCTTTTGTCAGGCCGGGCGTTTGCCGCTTTCAGACCCCATGGGTTTCACCGTGTGGCAGTAACAGGTAACAAGACATGGCAAAAGAATACAGCCGTACCCAACGTATCGGCGATCAAATGCAGCGCGAGCTGGCCCAACTGATCCGTCGCGAAGTCAAAGACCCACGCGTTGGCCTGGTCACCATCACCGCTGTTGAAGTGAGCCGTGACGTGGGTCACGCCAAGATTTTCATCACCGTGATGGGCCAGGACAACAGCGAAGAAATCGCACAAAGCATCAAAGTGCTCAACTCGGCTGCCGGCTTCCTGCGCATGCAGTTGGCCCGCGAAATGAAGCTGCGCAGTGTTCCGCAGTTGCACTTCCACTACGACGAAAGCGTCGTGCGTGGCGCGCACTTGTCTGCATTGATCGAGCGCGCCGTGGCTGAAGACAGCCAGCATCCGTCCACACCTGAAGACGCCAAGGAGTAAGCGGTGGCTCAGGTCAAACGTATCCGTCGCAACGTCAGCGGCATCATTCTGCTTGATAAGCCCATTGGCTTTACGTCCAATGCGGCGTTGCAGAAGGTCCGCTGGCTGCTCAATGCCGAGAAGGCCGGGCATACCGGTAGCCTCGACCCACTGGCCACCGGCGTACTGCCGCTGTGCTTTGGCGAAGCGACCAAGTTCTCGCAATACCTGCTTGATTCCGATAAGGGTTACGAAACCCTGATGCAACTGGGCAAGACCACCACCACAGCGGATGCTGAAGGTGATGTTTTACAGGTTCGCGACGTGACCGTTGGTCGTGCTGATATCGAAGCCGCTTTGCCCGCTTTTCGTGGGCAAATCAGTCAGATACCGCCGATGTACTCGGCTCTCAAGCGTGACGGGCAGCCACTTTACAAGCTGGCACGTGCCGGCGAAGTAGTGGAGCGTGAACCGCGTTCTGTTACTATTGCGCGCTTGGAATTGCTCGCTTGTGAGGGTGAAACCGCACGACTGGCCGTGGACTGCAGCAAAGGCACCTATATCCGTACCCTGGTGGAAGATATTGGTGAACAGCTCGGTTGCGGCGCGTACGTCGCAGAACTGCGACGCACTCAGGCCGGACCTTTCAGCCTGGCCCAGACGGTTACGCTGGAAGAGTTGGAAGCGGTACACGCCGAAGGCGGCAATGAAGCGGTTGATCGCTTCCTGATGCCATCGGACAGTGGTTTGCTGGATTGGCCATTGCTGCACTTCTCGGAGCACAGCGCGTTCTACTGGCTTAACGGCCAGCCGGTACGTGCCCCGGATGCCCCTAAGTTCGGCATGGTGCGAGTACAGGATCATAACGGTCGCTTTATCGGTATCGGTGAAGTGAGCGAAGACGGGCGCATCGCGCCACGTAGACTGATTCGGTCAGAATGACCGAACGAGTGTGGCTGTTAACAGGCACGGTCAACACTCATTTTTAGATACAGGGATTTGTCCCTGGCCTGTTGAGACTGCCCTTTGGGTGGTTTCCTGAAAAAAGGATTGCCTCATGGCTCTCGACGTTCAAGAAAAAGCACAAATCGTTGCTGACTATCAGCAAGCTGTTGGTGACACTGGTTCGCCAGAAGTGCAAGTTGCACTGCTGACCCACAACATCAACAAGCTGCAAGGTCACTTCAAGGCCAACGGTAAAGATCACCACTCCCGTCGTGGTCTGATCCGCATGGTAAACCAGCGTCGTAAGCTGCTGGATTACCTGAAAGGCAAGGATCTGGGTCGTTATCAGACTCTGATCGGTCGCCTGGGTCTGCGTCGCTAATAAGCGATTGCGCTAGAGGTTGGTTGTCTGCCGTGTGTCAGTGGGATTCCCGCTGGCCCATGGTAGGCTCCCAGCCTCAAGTTTTATCTGGATACACGTTTTACCCCCTGGACAAGGGTTGGGCCGATTCCCGACATTGCCCAAGAATTTCGTAAGAAAACAAGTTCCCCAAGAGCCACAAAGAAGGTAGGACACCGTGAACCCGGTTATCAAAAAATTCCAGTTCGGTCAGTCGACCGTTACCCTTGAGACAGGCCGTATCGCCCGTCAAGCCTCCGGCGCAGTGCTGGTTACCGTTGATGACGACGTCACCGTGTTGGTGACCGTTGTTGGCGCCAAGACCGCTGACCCGAGCAAAGGCTTCTTCCCTCTTTCTGTTCACTACCAGGAAAAGACTTACGCTGCCGGTAAGATCCCTGGCGGTTTCTTCAAGCGTGAAGGCCGTCCTTCCGAGAAAGAAACCCTGACTTCCCGACTGATCGACCGTCCGATCCGTCCGCTGTTCCCAGAAGGCTTCATGAACGAAGTGCAGGTTGTCTGCACCGTCGTTTCCACCAGCAAGAAAACCGATCCGGACGTCGCTGCGATGATCGGTACTTCGGCTGCCCTGGCTATCTCCGGCATTCCTTTCGATGGCCCTATCGGGGCTGCCCGCGTTGCTTTCCACGAGAGCACCGGCTACCTGCTCAACCCAACTTACGAGCAACTGAAAGCATCGAGCCTGGACATGGTCGTTGCCGGTACTTCGGAAGCCGTATTGATGGTTGAATCGGAAGCTAAAGAGCTGACCGAAGACCAGATGCTGGGTGCTGTACTGTTTGCTCACGACGAATTCCAGGTTGTGATCAACGCCGTTAAAGAACTGGCTGCTGAAGCCGCCAAGCCTACTTGGGCCTGGGCTCCGCAAGCCGAAGCTACCGAACTGCTGGGCGCTATCCGCTCCGAGTTCGGCGCCGCCATTTCCGACGCCTACACCATCACCGTCAAGGCCGACCGTTACGCTCGCCTGGGCGAGCTGAAGGACCAGGTTGTTGCCAAGCTTTCGGGCGAAGAAGGTCAGCCATCTTCCAGCGACGTCAAAGCTGCATTTGGTGAAATCGAATACCGCACCGTTCGCGAGAACATCGTTAACGGCAAGCCACGTATCGACGGTCGCGACACTCGCACTGTGCGCCCGCTGAATATCGAAGTTGGTGTTCTGCCGAAAACTCACGGTTCGGCACTGTTCACCCGTGGCGAAACTCAGGCTCTGGTAGTCGCGACCCTGGGTACTGCCCGTGACGCACAACTGCTGGACACCCTGGAAGGCGAGAAAAAAGACCCGTTCATGCTGCACTACAACTTCCCTCCGTTCTCGGTGGGCGAGTGTGGTCGTATGGGCGGCGCTGGTCGTCGCGAAATCGGTCACGGCCGTTTGGCGCGTCGTTCGGTTCAGGCCATGCTGCCTGCTGCTGACGTGTTCCCTTACACCATCCGTGTTGTGTCGGAAATCACCGAGTCCAACGGTTCCAGCTCCATGGCTTCCGTTTGTGGTGCTTCCCTGGCACTGATGGACGCTGGTGTGCCGATGAAGGCACCGGTTGCCGGTATCGCCATGGGTCTGGTTAAAGAAGGCGAGAAGTTCGCCATCCTGACCGACATCCTGGGTGACGAAGACCACTTGGGCGACATGGACTTCAAAGTAGCCGGTACCGCTAAAGGTGTTACCGCGCTGCAGATGGACATCAAGATCAAAGGCATCACCGAAGAAATCATGGAGATCGCTCTGGGCCAAGCCCTGGAAGCGCGCCTGAACATCCTCGGCCAGATGAACCAGATCATTGGTCAGTCTCGCACCGAGCTGTCGGAAAATGCTCCGACCATGATCGCTATGAAAATCGACACCGACAAAATCCGTGATGTTATCGGTAAAGGTGGCGCGACCATCCGTGCGATCTGCGAAGAAACCAAGGCTTCGATCGATATCGAAGACGACGGTTCGATCAAGATCTTCGGCGAAACCAAGGAAGCGGCTGAGGCAGCACGTCAGCGCGTTCTGGGTATCACAGCTGAGGCCGAGATCGGCAAGATCTACGTCGGTAAGGTTGAGCGCATCGTCGACTTCGGCGCATTCGTCAACATCCTGCCGGGCAAAGACGGTCTGGTTCACATCTCCATGTTGAGCGACGCTCGTGTTGAGAAAGTGACCGACATTCTGAAAGAAGGTCAGGAAGTGGAAGTGCTGGTGCTGGACGTGGACAACCGCGGCCGCATCAAGCTGTCCATCAAAGACGTAGCAGCAGCTAAGGCTTCGGGCGTTTAATTACCCCTGGCTTATGCTGAAAGAAAGGACCCTTCGGGGTCCTTTTTTTATGGGCGAGGGAAAGTGAAGTGAAATCAGCCGTTTAGCCCTCTGCAAAAGCCGCAACTTGCATGCAGGCATGATGGGCTTCATGCAAGTTGCACGATTCCGGAAATTAGCATTATTGTTAAGTCATTGTTTTATAAGGATTTAATTTAGAGCTTCGACTTGGCACACTGCCTGCAATATCCCTGTTAACGCTGCAGCATCAAGGTTTACGTACTGCAGACTTTTAATAAAACAGGAGTTACTCGTATGAAGAAGTTCGCTCTCGCTACTGCTACCGCTCTGACTCTGGCCATGGGTGCTAACGTAGCCTTTGCTCAGACTTCCCAAGCCCCTATGACGTTGGCGGCTGGCGAAGCTACCAAGGCTAAGGAAAGCGTTTCGGATACTTGGATCACCACCAAAGTTAAATCCGACCTGCTGACCGAGAAGGGCATTCCTGGTTCGGACATCAAGGTTGAAACCAACAAAGGCGTGGTTTCCCTGTCCTCGACAGTCGCTATCTCTGACGCACAGAAAGCTACTGCTGTCTCGATCACCAAAAAGATCAAAGGCGTAACCGCTGTTTCCGCTGATGGCCTGATGGCTGGCGGTGCTACCAAAGCAGACGGTATCGATAAAACCAAAGGCGCCGCTCATGACGCCAAAGAAACCACCAGCGACACTTGGATCACCACCAAGGTAAAAGCTGACCTGGTTACCGAGAAAGGTATTCCTGGCACCGACATCAAAGTCGAAACCAACAAAGGCGTTGTTTCCCTGTCGTCGACTGTAGCTGTTACCGACGCACAGAAAGCCACCGCCGTAGCAATCACCAAGAAAATCAAAGGCGTTAAAGCTGTATCGGCCGACGGCCTGAAAGCAGAGTAACGCTCGACAGTTCGTTTGAATTAAGCGGCGGCCACGAGTGAGTTAGATATCCACTCAAATGCACCTCTAAGGTTCATGCGACTGACCATATGGATGTGGTCATTACAGGCCCCGGCACTTGTGTCGGGGCCTGTTCTATTTCTGGTGCCGGTGGTTATTCAGCATCCAGATGCATAGGCGTTACAACGCGACCATCTTTCTCCGCCTGTCCCAGGTGGGCATCAATGAAGTACACGCGGTCGTCTTCCAACTGGCCCTTATCCACCAAGTAGTCTTTGATAGTGCTCGCGCGGTCCTGACCGAGTTGGCGCAGTAGCACGTCGCTGTTGCTCCAGAACTTGATCACGCCGTCACGCAGCTTGGCCGTGCGGTCATCGCGGCTCAGGTCTTTCCACTCCGCCGGTGGCTGTTGTTTCACGCGGATGCGGTAGATGCCTTCGAGCAATGGCGCTTTTTCGCTTTCCGGGACTTCCAGCAAGGACGCCTGGGCCGGAACCTTGTCGCCACGGCGCTGCAGGATTTTGTAATAGTTGTACTGGTATTCACGTTCCAGACGTTGCGCTGCGAGGAAGGGGCCATCGCTGTTGGCAGCGGCCGTGCCTTCAATTTCCAGGCGTAGGGCAGGGCGTTCCTTCAGCGCTTTAGCCAGGGTGTTTAGCGCGCTTTCGGCGTCTTTGTTCAACTCACTTGAGCCGGCAGCGAAGGACACGTTGCTCAGATCTTCCGCTCCGCCGCCGGTGACCAGCCCGCCGATGAACTTGAACGGTGCGGTCGCTGCACGCACCACCAGGTTACGCAGGGTCTGCCACACAATCGGCATCACGCTGAATTGCGGGTTATTCAGGTCACCGGTCACCGGCAGTTCGATGGAGATCTTGCCGTCAGTGTCTTTAAGCAGGGCGATTGCCAAGCGAATCGGCAAGTCCACGGCATCGGCGCTGTCGACTTTCTCACCCAGTTGCAGTTGCTCGACCACCACTTTGTTCTCGGCCTTCAGCTGGCCCTTGGTGATCACATAGTGCAGGTCCAGGTTGAGGCGTCCCTTGCGGATACGGAAACCCGCGAACTTACCTGAGTAGGGCGTCAGGGTCGTCAGCTCGACACGCTTGAAGCTGGTGGCGATATCCAGCGCCGCCATCGGATCGAACGGGTTCACGCTGCCTTTGATCGTCACTGGCGCGTAACGGTCCACCTTGCCCTTGATGTCGACGCTGGCTGGTTTGGCCTGACGGCTGTCAATCGTGCCGATCTGCCCGTTGAGCTGTTGGATGGCAGTGGCGAAGTTGGGTGTCAGGCTGAAGTCGGCAAAGTTGGCCGAGCCATCGTTGATCGCAATCTGCCCGATACGAATGCCCGGGGGTTTATCTTTGCTTGCCGCAGGCTTGGGGGCCGACTTGGCGCCACTGTCGGCCGGCTGCGGGATCAGCAGGTCATCGACGTTGGTGGTGCGGTCATCGTTGATCATGAACCGCGCATATGGTTGCAGCAGGTTGACCTTGTCGATCGACAGGCTGTCGCCGTGCTGGTAGTTCAGGCCCTCGACGACCAGACGCTGCCATTTCAGGAAGTCACGTGTCTTGAGGGTGTCCAGGGTATGCAACTGGTCGACCTGCGCTCGGCCGGTAATCTGCAGCGCCAGGGGCTCGGTGCTCTTCAGGTTCACGTCGAGGTCACTGCCGAGCATGCCGCTACGCAGCTCCAAACGGATAAATGGGCTGATATAGGACTGGGCAACCCGTAGGTCAATATCTTTGGTGGTGACCTTCAGCTTGGCGCTGACTGGGTTGAGGTTGACCACGCCCGTTGCCTGAATCTTGCCTTGCTTGCCCAGGCCGCTGTCGACCTTGAGGTTAAAGGGGCTCTGGTTGAGGCTGTCGAAATTCTGTACATCCACATTCAACGGGCCCAGCTCCAGCGCTACCGCAGGTTTGGCCTGACGGTCGGCCAGATGTACTTGATAGTTGCGCAGTTGCACGTCTTTGAGCAGCACTTGCCAAGGCTTGCTTGGCGCAGTCGGGGCAGGCTTTGGAGAGTCGGCTGTAGCTGGCGCAGTGGCAGGCTCCGGCGCCTTGGCTGGTTTGCTCGGTTGGCTGGCGAACAGTTTCTGCCAGTCCAATTGCCCATCGGCCTCACGAGCAGCCCAGGTCTCCAGCTTATTACTGCGGATCTTGCCGACCACCACTTGCTGCTTGGCGAGGTCCACCGTGGTCTCGCTGACGTCCAGGCGTTCCAGGCGCACCAGCGGGCGGCCATCCGGTGCCTTTAGAGCGAACGGCGCGATGCTGGCGGCGGTGTTGGTCAAGTTCAGTTCGGTTTCTTTGGCCAGGCTGAATTTGTAGTCGGTGCTGAAATTGAGCACACCGTCTTCGAGTACCAGGGGGAGCGCGTCACGCACATATGGCCACCAGGCTTTCATCTTGCCGTCAGTGACCTTTAGCGTACCTTCGGACGTGATCGGCACCAGGCTGAAGTTGCCTTTCCAATCAATTTGACCACCTTCAGGGCCTGCCGCGACCAGAGTCATATCGGCGTTGTCTTCAGGCAAGGTGCTGAGGTTTTTCAGCTCGAAGTCGAGTTTGTTGTAGAGAAATTCGATAGGTTCGCTGGGGCGCAGATCTTGAAAGTGCACATAGCCGCCTGCCAGCTTGATGCTGTCGATACGCAGTGGGAACGGCTTGGCATTGGGGTCGGCAGGGGAGGGTTCGCTTGCAGGGAGCTTGAACAACTGCGCCAGGTTCAATTGGCCAGACTTGTCGAACAGCAGCTCCGTCTTGGGCTGATCCATTTGCACATCGGCCAAATGCAGTGCCCGGGTCCACAGGCTGTCAATCTGCAGATTGGCGTAAAGGCGCTCGAAGCCCACCTGTTCCTTGCCGGGTTCGCCAATCTTCAAGCCCCATGCGGTGACTTCCAGGCTGAAGGGATTGAGTTCAATGCGCTCAAGCCGCGCCGGCACCGTGGCGTAATGGGCCAATTGTTGGTTGGCAACGCGAAGGGCGATGCCCGGCAGAATCAAAAAGCCCAGCAAACTGTACAGGGCAAGGGCGGTCAACAAGGCGCCAGTGGCGCGAATCAATCCTTTGGGCATGGGGCGGCGCCATCTATATCGAACAGGAGTGCCTTGGAGTATGGCACGGGTTTTCGGTTCCGAAGAGCCGGGGCGTTGGGACGCTTCCTACAGCTGGAGTATCAGCGTTTTCAAGGGGGGCTGCTGATCCTGTGAGGGAAAATCCGCACCCGGCGTCATGATTTGCCAGTCGCGCACTGGGCGACCGGCTTTCTCCGCGCATCGCAGGACCTGCTCGCGCCAATCCTCCATGCTGACCTTTGCCAGGTTGTTGCAGCAGATCAGCACACCGTTGTCAGCAGTCGCGAGAAGTGCGGGCTTGAGCAGGCTCTGGTAGTCGCGCAACAGGTCGACGGTGCCGAACGCGCTCTTGGCCCAGGCCGGAGGATCGAGCAGCACCAAGTCATATTGACGCTGTTCAAGACGCGGGTAGCTCGGCAGTTTCTGCCCGCGCCGCTGGGTGATCGGCAGCCCGGCCAGTTGGCGAATCGCCGGAAAGAAGTCCGACTGCACGAACTCCATACTCGGCAGCTGCGGGTTGAGCTGGCCGTTTTCACGCCCGACCGCCAGGTTGCCTTCCGCGAAGTCCAAATTGCACACCTCACGCGCGCCGCCAGCGGCGGCGCTCAGGCCCACGCCGCAGGTGTAGGCAAACAGGTTCAGTACGCTTTTACCGGCGCTGTGATCTTTGACCCAGCCGCGGGTATTGCGCAGATCGAGGAACAGCAACGGATCCTGCCCGGCATGGCGCCCGCGAACACGGTAATTGAGGCCCCATTCGTGCCCGACCATGTCTTCCAGTGCTGCGGGTTCGGCTCGGTATACCGTGTCTTCGCGGTCGATCCGCGAATTGCCGCGGGAGCGGTCGTTGTACACGAGCAGCAACTCCAGGCCCAGGTACTGGTTAATCAGTTGATGCAGGTCCAGTAGGTCTGTGGTTTCCAGCGACTGGTGGAAGCTTTGCACCAGCAACTGCGGGCCATAACGGTCAATGGTCAGGCCGCCGGCGCCCTCCTGGCTGCCGTGGAACAGGCGATAGCAATCGGTGCCCTGGGCATGCAGCTCGTTGATCAGGTCTTGGCGATGATCGAGGGCGGCGCGCAGCGCCTGATTCAAGGGAGACATGGAGCGCGCCTGGCTGTAAATGAGGGCGCGAAGTTTAACAGCTATGGTGCCTTGCCTACACCAACCCCATCCGCCTGTGTGCCCGTTGCACCGAGCCATTGCGCATCGCCCAGCGCAATAACGGCGCGCTACGCTTGACCCCTGCACGGATCATCTGACGTTGCAGCGGGTTCTGATGCTGATCGAGCATGGTGCTGGCCCAGTCTGGCAGCAGATCGATCCCGGCCTGCATCATCAAGAAGCCAAACGGCTTGGCTAAAGTACTGGGCGAGGGGGCGTTCAGCAGCAGGCGCAGTACTTCGCGGCTGCGTTCGTCACACAGCAATTGCGGACGGATACGCTCCAGATAATCGGAAATTTCCTGCCGCGAGCGCGGTACATGCCGCGCCCCCAAGCGCTCCGCCACCAGGGCGATTTCGCTGTAGTAACGATCTTGATCGCGGCTAGACAGAGTCGGGTTGCGATAGCGCAAGTGAGCGGCCATAAAGTTGCTCACCTCGGCTACATGAACCCAAGTCAGTAGCTCGGGATCGCTCGCCGAATAAGGCCGTCCATCCGGCGCATGCCCGACCACCTGCAGGTGGATGGTGCGCACTTTTTCGATCAGCCAGTCGGCGTCTTTGCGCGAACCAAAGGTAGTACCTGAAATGAACTGCGAGGTACGCCGCAGGCGCCCGAGCATGTCCTGGCGAAAGTTCGAATGGTCCCAAACGCCGGCCAGGGCCAGTGGGTGCAAGGCTTGCAGCATCAATGCGCTGATGCCGCCGATCAGCATGCTGCTGAAGTCACCATGGACTTGCCAACTGACCGAGTCTGGCCCGAACAGGCCGGGATCGCCCTTGGGGTTTTCCAGGTCCAGTTGCCCCAGTGACAAGCCGGTGAGGCTCATCAGCTGGGTTTCGATACGGCTGCGGATAAATTCCATGGCGGCTCAGGTTTTCCTAGCGGTTCAGGCGTTTGTCGATCAGGCCGTCCACGACGCTGGGGTCGGCCAGGGTCGAGGTATCACCAAGACTGTCGAGTTCGTTGCAGGCGATCTTGCGCAAGATCCGGCGCATGATCTTGCCTGAGCGGGTTTTCGGCAGGGCCGGTGCCCATTGGATCAGTTCCGGCTTGGCAAAGCTGCCGATTTCCTTGCTGACCAGCTCAAGCAGGTGTTTTTTCAGCGCATCGCTGGGTTCCACACCGTTCATGGGCGTGACGAAGGCGTAGATGCCCTGGCCCTTGACGTCGTGGGGGTAGCCCACCACAGCGGCCTCGGCCACTTGGTCATGCAACACCAGCGCACTTTCCACCTCGGCGGTACCGATACGGTGGCCGGACACGTTGATCACATCGTCGATACGCCCGGTGATCCAGTAGTCGCCGTCTTCATCGCGGCGCGCGCCATCTCCGGTGAAGTAGTAACCGGGGTAGGGTTTGAAATAGGTGTCAATCATGCGCTGCGGGTCGCCGTACACGCTGCGGATCTGTCCCGGCCAGCTTGATTTAATGGCGAGTACGCCGCTGCCGGCACCGGTGATGACCTTGCCTTGCTCATCCAGCAACACCGGTTGCACACCAAACATCGGTTGAGTCGCGCAGCCCGGCTTGATCCGCTGGGCGCTGACTAACGGGCTGAGCATGATGCCGCCGGTCTCGGTCTGCCACCAGGTATCCACAATCGGGCAGCGTTGTTCGCCCACAGCGTTGAAGTACCAGTCCCAGGCTTCCGGGTTGATCGGCTCGCCCACGCTGCCCAATAAACGCAGGCTGGCGCGGGAGGTGCTTTCCAGTGGTCCGTGGCCCTCACGCATCAACGCGCGCAGGGCTGTCGGCGCGGTGTAGAAAATATTCACCTGGTGTTTATCGATCACCTGCCAGAACCGCGAGCTGTCCGGGTAGCTCGGCACGCCCTCGAACATCAGTGAGGTCGCGCCATTGGCCAGCGGGCCATACACGATATAACTATGGCCGGTGACCCAGCCCACATCGGCGGTGCACCAGAACACCTCGCCGTCACGGTAGTCGAGTACGTACTTGAAGGTCATCGCTGCCTGCAGCAGATAACCGCCGGTGGTGTGCAACACGCCCTTGGGTTTACCGGTGCTACCGGAGGTGTAGAGGATGAACAGCGGGTCTTCGGCGTCCATCGGCTCTGGCGGGCAATCGTCGCTCGCAGCGTCAACGGCCTGCTGGTATTTGAGGTCGCGGCCTTCGCTCCAGTTCACGTCGGCACCGGTGCGTTGCACCACCAAGACGGTGCTGACATTCGGGCAACTGGCCAGGGCCTTGTCGACATTCTGTTTCAAAGCCACGGGCTTGCCGCCGCGCACGCCCTCATCGGCGGTTATCACGGTACGGCAGTCGGCGTCGAGAATGCGGTCGCGCAGGGCGTCCGGCGAAAAACCACCAAACACGACCGAGTGCACCGCGCCAATCCGCGTGCAGGCCAGCATGGCGTAGGCCGCTTCCGGGATCATCGGCATGTAGATGCACACCCGGTCACCTTTCTTCACGCCACGGCTTTTCAGCACGTTGGCCAGGCGGCAGACGTTTTGATGCAGTTGACGGTAGGTGATGTTGGAAGACTTTGTCGGATCATCGCCCTCCCAGATGAAGGCCGGCTGATCGGCGCGTTGCACCAGGTGACGATCAATGCAGTTGTAGCTGACGTTCAGTTGGCCACCGGCAAACCATTGGGCGGCGCCAGTGTTGATGTCCGAGTGTTGAACGGTGTGCCATGGGGTCATCCAGTCGAGAAAGCTCTTGGCCTGTTCAGCCCAGAAGGTGTCCGGTTGTTCGATGGATTGGCGATAGAGGCGGTGATAGTCCTCTTGACTGAGTTGCGCAGCCCGGCGGACGGCATCGGCGATGGGAAACGTGCTGATATCGAACATGAGCGATCCTTATTCTTGTTTTTGCGACAAGTCATAAAGATGCACCCTGTGTGGAGAGGGTTCAAGGCCAACGTCCAAAAGGACGTTGGCCTTGCTATACCTGCATCAGCCGCGGTGACGGCCGCGGAAGTAGTTGATCAGACCCTGGGTCGAAGCGTCCTCAGCCAAGGTTTCTTCGGCGCCGGTCAGACGGTTGTAGACGCCTTTGCCGAGCTCTTTACCCAGTTCAACGCCCCATTGGTCGAACGCGTTGATGCCCCAGATCACGCTTTGTACGAACACTTTGTGCTCATACATGGCAACCAGCGCGCCGAGGCGACGCGGGCTGATGCGCTCCACCACCAGGGTGTTGCTCGGACGGTTGCCCGGGATCACCTTGTGCGGGGCCAGCTTCTGCACTTCGTCTTCCGGGATGCCCTTGTCGCGCAGCTCGGATTCAGCTTCGCTGCGGGTCTTGCCGAGCATCAGTGCCTGGCTTTGGGACAGGCAGTTGGCGTACAGCCACTGATGGTGGTCGGACACCGGGTTGAAGCTGACGATCGGCACGATGAAGTCGGCCGGGATCAGTTGGGTGCCTTGGTGCAGCAACTGGTGGTAAGCATGCTGACCGTTGCAACCGACGCCACCCCAGATCACTGGGCCGGTGTCGGTGGACACCGGTTTGCCGTCTTGGCGCACGCTCTTGCCGTTGGATTCCATGTCCAGCTGTTGCAAGTGCTTGGTGATGTTACGCAGATAGTGGTCGTACGGCAGGATCGCATGGCTCTGCGCACCCCAGAAGTTGCCGTACCACACGCCCAGCAGGCCAAGCAGCACTGGCATGTTTTGTTCGAATGGCGCGTTCTGGAAATGCTGGTCCATGGTATAGGCACCGGACAGCAGTTCCTTGAAGTTGGACATGCCGATGGCCAGTGCGATTGGCAAGCCGATGGCAGACCACAACGAGTAACGGCCGCCGACCCAGTCCCACATCGGGAAGATGTTTTCTTCGCGAATACCGAAGGCCACGGCTGCCGCGTTGTTGCTCGACACGGCGATGAAGTGGCGATACAGCTCAGCTTCCGAGCCACCTTGGGCCAAGTACCAGGCACGAGCGGCCTGGGCGTTTTTCAGGGTTTCTAGGGTGTTGAAGGACTTCGACGAAACGATGAATAGCGTGGTTTCGGCGCGCAGCTTCATGGTCAGCTCGTGGAACTCGCTGCCATCGATGTTCGCCAGGTAATGGCAGCGCACGCCTTTGTGGGCGTAGGACAACAGCGCTTCGGAGACCAGCTCCGGGCCGAGGAACGAGCCACCGATGCCGATGTTCACCACGTCGGTGATCGGCTTTTCGGTGTAGCCGCGCCACAGGCCGTCGTGGATGCGGCCGACCAGGTCGGTGATCTGGTTCAGCACCTTGTGCACGTCCGGCATGATGTTCACGCCATTGACCGACAGCTTGTCACCCACTGGGCGGCGCAAGGCGGTGTGCAGGGCCGGGCGGCCTTCTGACGAGTTGACCGGTTCGCCAGCGTAGAGCGAGTTGATCGCGTCCTTGAGGCCGACTTCCTCCGCCAGCCCTACCAGCAGGTCGCGGGTTTCGCTGGTGATCAGGTTTTTCGAGTAATCGAGGAAAAGTCCGCAGCTGCTCAAGGTGAATTGGGAAAAACGCTGAGGATCGGCATTGAACGCTTCACGCATGCTGAAATCCTGCATGGCTTGGCGATGTTGATTGAGCGCTTGCCAGGCGGGCAGAGCGGTAACGTCATGAGGGGTGCGGTAGTACGCCATCGCTGCGGGTTTCCTTTTATTACGGGGACTGCCTTTAGGACACTTCATAGCCCGGAACATCCAGTCTTATCTCAAGCATTGGGTTCCAGACAGCGCTAACTATAGCGCCGGGCGATTACATTAAACCTAGCGTGTCGATATGTCTTGGCTTTGTCTGCGCTGTGGCCGGTACTTTTTTATACCGGCACAGCGAGCAGGGCAACAGGCGGGGTGTTCAGCGAGGTTTAATTGAGGCTCAGATGCAGGTTGTCGATCAACCGAGTCGTGCCCAGGAAGGCTGCCACCAGGATCACGATGTCCTTGTCCTCAGGGGTTGCCGGGCGCAGATGCACGCCCTGGCGCACTTCGAGGTAATCCACGCGCAGCCCGGCAGCTTCGATCTGCTTGACCTGTTCGGCGCGCAGCGTGGCGAAGTTGTGGTCACCGTCCTTGATGGCTGCGGCAATCTGGCTGAGGCTGCGATACAGCACCGGCGCGATCCCGCGTTCCTCTTCGCTGAGAAAACCGTTGCGCGACGACAGCGCCAGGCCATCTTCGGCGCGTACGGTGGGCTCACCGATGATCTGAATCGGCATGTTCAGGTCATGGACCATGGCGCGAATCACGGCCAGTTGCTGGTAATCCTTTTGACCGAACACGGCCATGTCCGGCTGGACCATGTTGAACAGCTTGCTGACCACGGTCGCCACGCCTTCGAAATGCCCGGGACGGCTGGCGCCGCACAAGCCTTCGGACAGTTGCGGGACGCTGACGCGGGTCTGGCCGGTCATGCCGCCGGGGTACATTTCCTCGACGGTCGGTGCGAACAGCAGGTTGCAGCCGGCTTGCAGTAGCTTTTCCTGGTCGGCGGCGAGGGTGCGGGGATACTTGTCCAGGTCTTCACCCGCGCCAAATTGCAGCGGGTTGACGAAGATACTCGCGACGACAAAGTCCGCTTGCTGAACAGCCTTCGTCACCAGGGTTGCATGGCCGCTGTGCAGGTTGCCCATGGTAGGTACGAAGCCAATGCGTTTACCCGCCTTGCGGGCGTGGGCGACGGCGGCGCGTAGTTCGCGTACGGTTCTTACGGTGTTCATGCAGAGAATCCGTGTTCGGCGCCTGGGAAGGTCACGCCTTTGACTTCGGTAACGTACGCGCTCAATGCCGCGTGGATGCTGTCCTGGCCGGTCATGAAGTTCTTCACGAACTTCGGCACGCGACCCGTGATCGACAGGCCGAGCATGTCGTGCAGCACCAGCACCTGGCCATCAGTGGCCGAGCCCGCGCCAATGCCAATCACCGGCACTTTTACGGCTTGGGTGATTTCTGCAGCGAGTTCGCTGGGCACGCACTCAAGCAGGATCATTGCAACGCCGGCCTGTTCCAGGGCGATGGCATCGGCACGCATCTGGCGTGCCTGGGCTTCGTTGCGACCTTGTACCTTGTAGCCGCCGAGAAGGTTTACCGACTGTGGCGTCAGGCCCATATGTGCGCACACCGGCACGCCGCGTTCAGCCAGCAAGCGAATCGACTCGGCGAGCCACAGTGCGCCCTCCACTTTGACCATGTGTGCGCCGGCGCGCATCAGTTTGCCTGCGTTGAGGAAGGTCTGCTCAGTGGTGGCGTAATCCATGAACGGCAGGTCGGCGATGATGAAGGCGCCGTCGTTACCGCGCTTGACGCTGGCAGTGTGGTAAGCCAGTTCATCGGTGGTAACGGGCAGGGTGCTGTCATTCCCTTGAAGAACCATGCCCAGGGAGTCGCCTACCAGCAACACTTCAACCCCGGCTTGGCAGCTGGCGTGGGCGAAGGTGGCGTCATAGCAGGTCAGCATGGTGATTTTTTCACCTTTGAGCTTGAGGCTCTGCAAGGTGGTCAGGGTAATGTCTGGCATGAAAAGGGTCCTCGTTCAGGCGCTTGGAAACAGCGAGTTACGCGCGTGAGTCTTCGTTTATACAGGCGCACTGTCTTGAGAGCAGTGCTTATAAGGCCTGGATTGCGCCCTTTAGCGCCGGGTTGGCGGCAGCGGGACGCCTATAGTCGTGAGGAGGACACGGGAAGTCAATTGGATGTGTTACCGCATTGTTACGCGTGGGGTGTTACCGCTGTTACTGACGCGTTTCAGCTGTGTGAGCTGGCTTAAACAATGCGTTCCAGGCCGACGAATGGGCAGGCTTCGAGCAAATCGCGCAGTGCCCTGCCATCGGGTAGCTGCAGGGCCTCAGGTGCCAATTCGGACAAGGGGTAGAGCACAAATGCGCGCAGGTGCATCTGGTAGTGCGGCACCTTCAAACGCGGCTCGTCGATCAGGCGATCGCCAAACAGCAAGATGTCCAGGTCAAGCGTGCGCGGGCCCCACCGTTCAAGGCGTTCGCGGCCCTGGTCATTCTCGATGGCTTGCAGCGCACCCAGCAGGTCCAGGGGCGCCAGGCTGCTGTCCAGGGCGGCGACCGCATTGGTGTAGCGCGGTTGGCCCGGGAGCAGGGAGTCACTTTGATAGAAGGCAGAGACGCCGAAGACGGTGGTGTCTGGCAAACGCGCGAGCGCTTCGACAGCGCTGCGCAATTGTTGCTCCGGGGCAGCGAGGTTACTGCCCATGCCTATGTAGATACGTTCCACGTGTTTATTCGCCAGCGGCGCCCGAGGCATCGGCGCTGCGTTTGCGCTTGCTGCCGCTGCGACGACGCTTTTTGGGCCCTTCGCTGGCTCCATCACCTTTGCTGCCGAGGTCGCGGATCATGTCGCGGCGCTGGCTGTCGTTGGCGTCCTGGTAGTCGGTCCACCATTCGCCCAGGCCGTCGGTCTGCTCGCCGGCACTCTCGCGCAGCAGCAGGAAGTCATAGCCTGCACGGAAACGCGGGTTGTCCAGCAGCAGGTCGGCGCGTTTGCCGCTGCGGCGGGGCAGGCGTTCCTGCATGTCCCAGATTTCGCGGATCGGCATGGTGAAGCGCTTCGGAATAGCGATGCGCTGGCACTGTTCGGTGATCAGTTCGTGCGCGGCTTCCTGCATTGCCGGAATCGGCGGCATGCCACGGTCCTGCAGGCGCAGTACGCGTTTTGGCAGGGCTGGCCACAACAGGGCGGCAAACAGGAACGCCGGGGTGACCGGTTTGTTCTGCTTGATGCGCAGGTCGGTGTTGATCAACGCTTCGCTGATCAGCGTGTGCGTATAGGTAGGGTTGTACTCCAGTGCTTCGGCGCTGGCCGGGAACAGTGGGTCGAACAACTCCAAGTCCACGAGCATCTCGAAGGTGTCGGCGGCGTAGCCCGAGAGGAACAGCTTGAGCACTTCTTCGAACAGACGTGCCGAAGGGATTTCCCGCAGCATTGGTGCCAGTTCCCGAATCGGCGCGGCGGTGTGTTTTTCGATGCCGAAGTTGAGCTTGGCGGCAAAACGCACGGCCCGCAGCATGCGCACCGGGTCTTCCTGATAGCGCTGTGTTGGGTCGCCGATGAGGCGAATCAGGTTGTTGCGGATGTCGTGTACGCCGTTGGCGTAATCGAGGATGCGCTCGCTGACCGGGTCGTAATAGAGGGCATTGATGGTGAAGTCGCGGCGTTGCGCGTCTTCTTCAAGAGTGCCATAGACGTTGTCGCGCAGAATGCGCCCGCTCTCGTTGCGGGAAGACTGATTGGTATCTTCCTCTTCATCGTTTTGCGGATGACCGGCGCGGAATGTCGCGACTTCAATGATTTCGCGACCAAAGTGGATGTGCACCAACTTGAAACGCCGACCGATGATGCGCGCATTGCGAAACTCGGCGCGGACCTGCTCGGGCGTGGCGCTGGTGGCGACGTCGAAGTCCTTGGGCGTGATATTGAGCAGCATGTCGCGTACGCACCCACCCACCAGATAAGCCTGGTAGCCGGCGTTCTGCAAACGTTCGACGATGTTCACCGCATAACGGCTGAATTGAGCGCGCTGCAATGAATGCTGATTGCTGTTAAGCACTTCAGGCGTGCTGCGAATGTGTTGCGTACGACGCAAGGGAGAACGGAATGACTGGAACAACTTCTTCAGCATGGGATGCACTGTTTGAAGGAATGTTCGGCCATAACGAAGAATGACCGCATGATGGGTCGGGATTCTAGCATTTAGTCAGGGGATGGTGTAGGAACAAGCTACAGGCATTGCGCCGCAAGCCTTTGAGCACCAAATTCCAGAAACTACAAGGGGAGCCGAAGCTCCCCCAGAAGTAGTTGCGTGCTCTATTTTTATTATTGGTTGCGGGCTTCTTGTTTTTGTTGATCGCCCTCGCCACGAAGCTTCACCTTCATGACACTCCCAATCGGGAGTCAAGAGCAAACGGATTGCTTTGGTCGCTGTGTTGCTGATCTATGATCCAACCAGTTCAGGCTCTGCCTTAGGGCAGTTTTTATTGTTCTCGGCCTGGTTGCGGGGCAAGCCCCAAATGCAACGCCTCTCCAAAAGAATCAGTTAGCTGCGCCTCCGCCGTGTTGTTTTTATTATGCGTGAGTCGATTCGTCTTATTTTTATTGTCTTGTACAAAGCTTGTTATTGTTTTTGTACTAAGCATATAGCAGGGTGCGTGCCAACTTTTGCAGTGCCTAGTAAAACCGGGGGGTTGAGGGGTTTTCGGGTTTTTGACGGACCAAAAAAAGCCGGGGCTTCGTTACCGTAAGCCCCGGCTTTTGTTACGCAAAAAATCAGCGGTAACAGTTTTTTCACATCATTGGGTGTTACCTAAGGGGGCGCACCCTCAGCTTTCGCTGGCCACACCGGTCTTGCGTCGTGGAATACCCAGGCGCTGGCGCCGTTCCCACAGGCATTTACGGCTCACGCCCAGTTTGCGTGCCAGTTCGGTCTCGGTCATGTGGTCCTGATGCTCAAGGACGAAATGCTGGAAGTAGTCTTCCAGTGACAAATCTTCCGTCGGCTCATGGCTGGTATTGCTACCGCCGCCCGGTGTCGGGGCGAGGCCGATGAAGTCGTCATCCTCCAAGTCACTGAGTTCAATATCGATACCCAGCAGCTCGGCGGAAATTTCTGGGCTCTCCGACAGGATCACCGCGCGCTCCACCGCATTCTCCAGCTCCCGCACGTTACCCGGCCACGAGTAATGCCGAATCGCTTGCTCGGCGTCCGGCGCGAACTTGAGGTCGGTACGGTTGATGCGCGCACTCTGGCGCAGCAGGAACGCACTGGCTATCTCGTTGACGTCGGCGCCACGCTCACGCAGGGCCGGCAATTTGAGCGCGATCACATGCAGGCGGTAGTACAAGTCTTCACGAAACTGACCGATCTTGGCCAGGCTCTTCAGGTCTCGGTGCGTGGCTGCGATCAGGCGCACATCGACCTTCTGCGATTGCACCGAACCTACCCGGCGAATCTCGCCTTCCTGCAACACGCGCAGTAATCGCGCTTGTGCTTCCAGCGGCAGTTCGCCGATCTCATCGAGGAACAGCGTGCCACCGTCCGCCGCTTCCACCAGGCCCGCGCGTCCGGCGCTGGCGCCAGTGAACGCGCCTTTTTCGTGGCCGAACAATTCGGATTCGATCAGGGATTCGGGGATCGCCGCACAGTTCACCGAGATCATCGGTGCTTTGGCGCGCTTGGAGAGGTTGTGCAGGGCGCGGGCCACCAGCTCCTTACCGGTGCCTGACTCGCCCTGGATCAATACATTGGAGTCCGTAGGTGCCACTTTGCGAATCTTGCTGTACAGGTCCTGCATCGGTGGGCAGGAGCCGATGATGCCGATTTCCCCATTGCTGTTGTCGACGCCCGGTTTGTCGGCGGCTTTGCTGGCGGGGCGCTGCTCGGCCGGCGCGCTGCTGGCCGACTGACGGTCACGCAGGATGCGCGCGACGGCCTGGAGCATTTCATCGTGGTCGAAGGGTTTGGCGATGTAGTCCACCGCGCCCATCTTCATGGAGTCCACCGCAGAGCGCAGGCTCGCGTAGCTGGTCATGATCAGCACTGGGGTGCCCTGGCCAAGCTTGATCAGCTCGGTGCCCGGTGCGCCAGGCAGGCGCAGGTCACTGACAATCAGGTCGAACGTGGGAATGCTGAAACGCTCTTGTGCTTCCTGCACCGAGCCGGCTTCGCTGACTTGGTACTGGTTACGTTCAAGCAGGCGACGCAAGGCAGAGCGGATAATGGTTTCGTCTTCGACGATCAAAATGTGCGGCATTGATTCAATTCTCTCGACGGTCTCAGTTCACAGCGGACGTCGCTTCGACATGACGCGGCAAGGTCACCCGAATACGGGTGCCGCGTTGGCTTTCGGTGTCAGCCGGGCTGTCGATGGTGATTTGTCCATAATGCTCTTCAACGATGGAATAGACCAGTGCAAGGCCCAGACCTGTACCTTCACCTGGATCCTTGGTGGTGAAGAAGGGTTCGAACAATCTATCCATGATGTTCTGTGGAATACCGCTACCTTCATCTTCGACGATCAGATCGACCGTATGTTCGAAAGCCTCGGTCTTGACGCGTACCGCACCACCGGCCGGCGTCGCGTCGCGGGAGTTGGACAGCAAGTTGATCAGTACTTGGGCCAGGCGTTGTGAGTCACCATCGACCCAATGGTCGGGGTCGCACAGATTGAAAAACTGCACCTCGAAATTGCGCCGGTTCAAGGCGAGCAACCCAATGGCGTCCTGCGCCACTTCGGCCAGGCAGACCGCTTCGTCCTGATTCTGATGGGCGCCCGCATGGGCAAAGCTCATCAATGACTGCACGATTCGCGATACGCGCTTGGTCTGTTCGAGAATTTGCCCGCTGATCTCGGTAATTTCCCCGTCCTCTTCACGCTCTTCCCGCAGGTTTTGCGCAAGACAGGCGATACCGGTGATCGGGTTGCCAATTTCGTGGGCCACCCCCGCCGCTAGACGCCCGATACTGGCCAGGCGCTCGGAGTGCACCAGCTTGTCTTCGAGCATCTGGGTTTCGGTCAGGTCTTCCACCAACAGCACCAAGCCGCTGTTACCGGGGGCCAGTGGCTCATCGATGGCCGCTTTGTGCAGGTTGAGCCAACGGGTCTGACCGTCGAGGGCCAAGTGCTGCTTGTGCAAGTGTTCGTCGGGCAGGTTGATAAAGCCCTGCAGCAATTCTTTCCACGGATCGCCGAGTGTGTTGAGGCGCGAACCCACCACGCGTTGCGCGGCGATACCGGTGAGTTCTTCCATGGCCTTGTTCCACATCAGGATCTCCTGATCCTTGGCCAGGGAGCATACGCCCATGGGCAACTCTTGCAGCGTCTGGCGATGGTAGCGGCGCAGGGCATCAAGCTCGGCGGCAAGGCCGGTGAGGCGGGAGTGGTAATCCTCCAGCCGGCTCTCGATGAAATGGATGTCTTCGGTGACGTAGTTTTCGCCACCGGCTTTATAGGGCAAAAACGTCTCTACCATGTCCTGGGACACGCTGGGGCCCATCAGGCCAGACAGGTTCGCCTCAATGCGGTCACGCAGACGGCGTAGCGCATACGGTCGGCGCTCGTCGAACGGCAAGTAGAGGTCGCGCAGCGCCTGCTCGACTTCCTTTTGCGCGGCCTTGGCACCCAGGGGCTTGGCCAGTTGGGTGGCGAACTCCTGGGGCGAGGCCGCGTGCAGTTCGCGGCGTTGCGGGCGACGTACGTTATCCACCGCACAAGCCTCGGCGGCGCTGGTTTCTTCTGGGCTGACATTGGTGAACAGTGAGATCAGGGTAAACATCAGGACGTTGGCGGCCAAAGAAGCAATCGCGGCCATGTGCCAACTGGTGTCGTCCAACACGTAAATCATGTTTAGCAGCGGGATGTAGAAGCCCTGCAGGTTGCCGACCAGCGGTAACAGCATGGTGACGATCCACACCAGGATCCCGGCGAGCAGACCCGCGATAAAACCTCGGCGATTGGCCGTCGGCCAGTACAGCACCGACAGTACCCCCGGCAGGAACTGCAAGGTGGCGACAAACGCGACGATACCCAGGTTGGCCAGGTCTTGCCCGGCGCCGAGCAGCAGGTAGAAACAGTAACCGGCCATGATGATTGCGACGATCAGCGCGCGGCGGGTCCACTTCAGCCAGCGGTAGATATTGCCTTCGGCCGGTGGCTGGTACAGCGGCAGCACCAGGTGATTGAGGGCCATGCCCGATAGAGCCAGCGTCGTGACGATAATCAGCCCGCTGGCAGCAGACAAACCGCCGACGTAAGCCAGCAGCGCCAACGCCGGGCTATTGGCGGCGATACCGATACCCAGGGTGAAATACTCCGGGTTGGTGGTGGCCCCCAGTTTCAGGCCGGCCCACAGGATCAGCGGCACCGCGAGGCTCATCAACAGCAGGAACAGCGGCAAGCCCCAGCTGGCGCTTACCAGCGAGCGCGGGTTGAGGTTCTCGGTAAAGGTCATGTGATACATGTGCGGCATTACGATCGCCGAGGCGAAGAACACCAGCAACAGCGTGCGCCATGGACCTTCCTGCAACGGAGTGTGCAGGGCGGCGAGGGCGGTCTGGTTTTGCAGCAGCCACAGTTCCAGCTGTTGAGGGCCGTCGAACACACCATACAGCGCATAGAGGCCGACGCCGCCGATGGCGATCAGCTTGATCACCGACTCGAAAGCAATCGCAAACACCAGGCCTTCGTGTTTCTCGCGGGTGGCGATATGGCGCGAGCCGAAAAAGATGGTGAACAGGGAGATCAGTGCACAGAACGCCAGAGCCACCCGATGCTGTACCGGCTCACGGGTGAGGATACTGATGGAGTCGGCCACGGCCTGGATTTGCAGAGCCAGCAGAGGCAGCACGCCGATCAACATGAATACCGTGGTCAATGCCCCGGCCCATGTGCTGCGGAAGCGGAAGGCGAACAGGTCGGCCAGGGACGACAGCTGATAGGTGCGGGTGATTTTGAGGATCGGGTACAGCAATACCGGCGCCAGCAGAAACGCGCCGGATACTCCCAGATAACTGGAGAGAAAGCCGTAACCGTACTGATAGGCCAGGCCCACGGTGCCATAGAACGCCCAGGCGCTGGCGTATACGCCCAGGGACAAGGTGTAGGTCAACGGATGGCGAATGATCGCCCGCGGAATCATTCCGCGCTCACTGATCCAGGCAACCCCGAACAGCGCGGCCAGGTAGGCGGCGCTGATCAGCAGCATCTGAGTGAGGCTAAAGCTCATCGGCATCTTTTTGGCTCTGCAGGATGAAGGTCACGACGATCAGGATCAGCCACAGCAGATAAGGGCGATACCAAGCGCCCGTGGCATCGATCCACCAATCCATGATGGCGGGAGAAAACAGGTAGATCCCGACGACCAACAGCAGGACCAATCGATAGATGTACATGTTGGCCTCTGATTAGAAAACTGCGGCGATGGTAACGGATGCTTGGCAAGCTGCAAGCGCCGTCAGTTCAATTGCGCTTCGGCCAGGGTGAGTGTGCGCGGGATCTGTGTGGCATCCCAGTGCCGAATGCCCCAATCCAGCAGTTCCCTAGGGCTGGCGTGAAGCAATTCGCTGCCGGGTTGTTGGCCAAGGGCGCGTAGTGCTCTCAATAGCAAAGGCGTGGCCTGGTCGGGCGTCAACGGCGGCGAACGGTAAGACTTGCCCAGTTTGTTACCGTCCGGCTGGATGATCAGGGGCACGTGCAGGTAGCGCGGTTGGCGTAGGCCCAGCAGTTCTTGCAGATACAGTTGGCGCGGGGTGGAGTCGAGCAAATCGGCACCCCGCACGATATCGGTAACACCTTGCCAGGCGTCATCCAGGACCACGGCCAGTTGATAGGCATAAAGGCCGTCGCGGCGTCGGATGACGAAATCGCCTGCTTCGCGCCCCAGGTGTTGTCGGAACTCACCCTGCACACGGTCAGTAAAGTGGTACGAAAGCTCAGGTACACGTAAGCGGATGGCTGCATCTTGCTGCTCGTGACCGGCGTTGCGGCACAAGCCTGGGTAAATCCCATTGTAGGGTTCCAGTTGCTTGCGTGAGCAGGTGCAGGCGTAGGCCAGGCCGTGGTTGAACATGTCGTTCAGCACTTTGGCGTAGGCCTCGTGCCGCTCGCTTTGTCGGACCAGTTCGCCGTCCCACTCAAAGCCATAGCTTTCCAGGGCATGCAGGATCGCCGCCTGTGCACCGGGCTCTTCGCGGGGTGGGTCGAGGTCTTCCATGCGCATCAGCCAGCGGCCGTGGTTGGCGCGGGCATCTAGGTAGGAGGCGAGGGCGGCGACCAGGGAGCCGAAGTGCAAATGGCCGCTGGGCGTGGGGGCGAATCGCCCGATATAGGTAGAGGCTGTCATGGGCCGGATACTACTGGAAAATCGGTAAACGCCAGAAACAAAAATGGAGCGTTTACACGCTCCATTCGTTCAGCTCGACAGGATTACTTGCCGACCTGTTTTTCCTTGATTTCAGCCAAGGTCTTGCAGTCTACGCACAGGTCCGCGGTTGGGCGGGCTTCCAGGCGGCGAATACCGATCTCGACCCCGCAGTTTTCGCACCAGCCGTACTCTTCGTCTTTGATCAGTTGCAGTGTCTTGTCGATCTTCTTGATCAACTTGCGCTCGCGATCACGGGCGCGCAGTTCAAGGGCGAACTCTTCTTCCTGGCTGGCACGGTCGGCCGGGTCAGGGAAGTTGGCTGCTTCGTCCTTCATATGGTCAACGGTACGGTCGACCTCCTGCATCAAGTCCTGTTTCCACTTGCTCAGGATCTTGGTGAAGTGCTCGCGCATGGGCTCGCCCATGTACTCCTCACCTTTCTTCTCTACGTAAGGTTCGAAGCCATTGAGGCCTTGAGTCTGCTGTTGCTTTGCTTGGGTGGACATGAATAGACCGCCTCTCACTCTTCTAATCCATTGCGCAGGATTGCAACGTCACCGACACCTGCCGGCCCTGCGGCTGCAAGCGGGCGAACTTACCAGATAGATTCGGGGTGCGCCACTCCCGGTTGTCGAGCCTGTCGCGTCGGGGTTGCAAACTGCAGAGGCCCGTCGTGGCTGGGTATGTTTCGGCTCGAATGTTGATTTTAGTCGTTTTGCGCGCGCTTGCCCGCACCACACAGGTGGCCGGGCAGGCAATAGAACATGTTTTACCGCGCGGGTTCGGTAGAATCCCGATTTTATCCTCACCGTTAAGGAAGGCTAATGGCTCAGCCCTACAGTGCGCGCAGTCGCGCCATCGAACCTTTTCATGTCATGGCGTTGCTCGCGCGGGCCAATGAGCTGCAGGCCGCCGGCAATGACGTGATTCACCTGGAAATCGGCGAGCCCGATTTCACAACGGCGGAGCCGATCATCCAGGCCGGTCAGGCGGCGCTCGCCAATGGCAAGACTCGCTATACCGCAGCCCGAGGCCTGCCAGAATTGCGTGAAGCCATCAGCGGTTTCTACCAGCAGCGCTACGGGTTGAATGTAGATCCCGAGCGTATTCTGGTCACTCCGGGAGGTTCTGGCGCGTTGTTGCTGGCCAGCAGCCTGCTGGTGGACCCAGGCAAGCATTGGCTGCTGGCAGACCCGGGTTATCCCTGTAACCGACACTTCCTGCGCTTGGTGGAAGGCGCCGCGCAACTGGTGCCGGTAGGCCCTGAAGTGCGTTATCAACTGACTGCTGACCTAGTGGCCAGATACTGGGATCAAGACAGCGTGGGCGCGTTGGTTGCCTCCCCTGCAAATCCCACCGGCACGATCCTCACGCGCGATGAATTAGCCGGGCTTTCCGAAGCAATCAAGGCGCGTAACGGCCATTTGGTGGTGGATGAGATCTATCACGGCCTAACCTACGGCACTGATGCCGCCAGCGTGCTGGAGGTCGATGATGACGCCTTCGTCCTGAATAGTTTTTCGAAGTATTTCGGCATGACCGGCTGGCGGCTGGGTTGGCTCGTGGCGCCGCCGGCTGCAGTGAGTGAATTGGAGAAGCTGGCGCAAAACCTTTATATCAGTGCGCCGAGCATGGCCCAATATGCGGCGCTCGCCTGCTTTACCCCGCAAACATTGAGCATTTTGGAGGAGCGTCGTGCCGAGTTTGGCCGTCGTCGCGACTTCCTGCTGCCCGCCTTACGCGAATTGGGCTTTGGCATTGCCGTAGAGCCGGAAGGGGCGTTCTATTTGTACGCCGATATCAGCGCATTCGGCGGTGATGCCTTCGCGTTTTGCCGGCACTTTCTCGAAACCGAGCATGTTGCGTTTACGCCCGGCTTAGATTTTGGTCGCTATCAAGCGGGCCATCATGTGCGTTTTGCCTACACGCAAAACCTCGATCGGTTACAGGAAGCGGTGGAACGCATCGCCCGTGGCTTGCGGAGCTGGCAAGGCTGATGCGCTTTTATCCTCCCCTCGAAGAAGGTCGACTGATTCGCCGATACAAGCGTTTTCTCACCGATATCGAAACTGTTACCGGCGAGTTGTTGACTATTCACTGCCCAAACACCGGTTCCATGCTTAATTGCATGGTGGAAGGCGGGCAAGTTTGGTTCAGTCGCTCCAACGACCCCAAGCGTAAGCTGCCCGGCACCTGGGAGATTGCCGAAACGCCTCAGGGCCGTTTGGCGTGCGTGAACACGGCGCGCGCCAATCAGTTGGTCGAAGAGGCGTTACTGGCTGGTGTGATCACGGAGCTCAATGGCTTTACCGCACTGAAGCGCGAAGTGCCTTACGGTCAGGAGAAAAGCCGTATCGACTTTCGGCTGGAGTATCCAGAGGGTGCGGCCTATGTCGAAGTCAAAAGCGTCACCCTAGGCTTTGATAACACCCGGGTTGCCGCCTTCCCCGACGCAGTGACCCAGCGTGGCGCCAAGCATCTGCGGGAGCTGGCCCACTTGGCGCGCGAAGGTGTGCGAGCGGTGCAGTTGTACTGCGTCAACCTCTCCGGGATTGACGCCGTGCGCCCAGCTTCGGAAATCGATGCTTTCTATGGCGCTGCCTTGCGTGAGACTAAAGCTGCTGGAGTGGAAGTATTGGCGTACGGCGTGCGCGTGACGTCCGAGGAAATTTGCGTGGATCGCCGGTTGGACGTGCTGCTCGATTAGAGCTCTACCCACAGGCCCTGTTCGTCTTCGCGACCGCGCAGGGCTTGTAGGCTTTTACCGGAGCACGGCCCGGCAATGCACTCACCGCTTTCGATCAGGAACAGAGCGCCGTGGGTGGCGCATTGGATCAGACTGGCGCTCTCGTCTAGGAACTTATCGGGTTGCCATTCAAGCGGTATGCCGCGATGAGGGCAGCGGTTGATATAGAAGTAGGCAATGCCGTCCCGGCGTACCGCGAATAATTTGCAACCATCGATTTCAAAACCGAGGCTGCTGTCTGGCGCGAGGCTAGAGGAGGGGCAGAGAAACTTCATTTCAATCCTTAAGTGCCTTGACGTTCAAATGCAAACAATTATCAAATGCAGGCTCGCCCGTTAGCTGACTGGGTGCTCAGTTCGATGCATGGCAGGGGGTAACTGTCACATCAATGAGTGCCCGAAAGGCCCCGCCTTAGGAAGGAAACCCTGTTATGCGCCTGAGTGCCAGCGCTATTGCGCTTGTTGTCGGATTGCTGGTCAACCCTGGGGCGCACGCCTCTGAACTGCCACAGCGTTGGGTGAGTGCCGGTGGGGCGCTGTCGGAGTGGGTGGCGGCTCTGGGCGGTGAGCCGAAGTTGGTCGGCGTGGATACCACGAGCCAGCATCCAGAGTCTCTAAAAACGTTGCCAAGTATTGGCTATCAGCGGCAGTTGTCGTCCGAAGGCATTCTCAGCCTGCGCCCGCAGGTGCTGGTAGGCACTGAAGAGATGGGCCCGCCGCCGGTACTGGCGCAGATTCGCAGCGCGGGGGTTCGGGTTGAAATGTTCTCGGCGCAGCCGGATTTACCGACCTTGAAAGGCAACCTTCAGCACTTGGGCAAGTTGCTGGGTGATGAGGCTAAAGCCGACGAATTGTTTACCCGGTACGAGAATGCCCTTAGTCAGCAGAAAAGTTGGGTCGCGAAGGCCCAGGCTTCCCAAAAGACCCCTGGTGTATTGCTACTGATCGGTCACGCTGGCGGCAAGCCGCTGATCGCAGGCAAGGACACGGCCGGAGATTGGATGGTGCAGCAGGCGGGCGGTAAAAACCTGGCCACGCACACCGGTTACAAGCCGTTTTCGGTGGAGTCGTTGGCAGGGTTGAGCCCGGATGTACTGGTATTCGCTGACCGTGCCCTCACAGGTGATGCGGCCCGTGCGGCGCTGTTCAAAGAGAATCCTATCTTGGCGTCGACGCCAGCCGCCAAGAGTGGACGTGTATTTGAGCTGGACCCGACATTGTTGGTGGGAGGGCTCGGGCCGCGCCTGCCGCAAAGCCTGGTGAAGTTGTCCGCCGGGTTATATCCGGCCCAGGCTAAACCAGCCCTATGACCACGCTGGTTAAGTCAAAAACGCTGTTTATCGGGCTGACGCTGTTGTGTGTGTTGGCGATCTGGCTTTCGTTGGCGTTGGGGCCGGTGAGCCTGCCGTTGCTCGACACGCTTAAGGCGGCTTTGCGTTTGGTCGGCGTGCCAATTGAAGCGCAGGGCTTGGAGCAGGCCGAGCTTATTCTTGGGCAGATTCGTTTGCCGCGTACCTTGCTGGGCCTGGCGGTGGGCGGCGTATTGGCATTGTCGGGCGTCGCCATGCAAGGGCTGTTTCGCAACCCGTTGGCCGATCCGGGACTGGTGGGGGTGTCGAGTGGTGCGGCGCTCGGGGCCGCCGTCGCCATCGTCGGTGGTGCGTTTTTTGGTGGTTTGCCGGATGCATTCGGGCCGTATCTCCTGTCGCTGTGCGCATTTCTTGGCGGGTTGGGCGTTACCGCGCTGGTCTATCGACTGGGGCGGCGTAATGGCCAGACCAATGTGGCGACGATGCTGCTCGCCGGTATTGCCCTCACTGCGCTGGCCGGCTCGGCGGTGGGCCTTTTTACTTACTTGGCTGACGACGCCACCCTGCGGACCCTGGCGTTCTGGAACTTGGGCAGCCTCAACGGCGCGAGCTATTCCCGCCTGTGGCCGTTGTTGATGGTCAGCGCGGGTGTGGCGCTGTGGTTACCGCGCCGGGCGAAGGCACTGAATGCGCTGCTGCTCGGTGAGTCCGAGGCCAGTCACCTGGGTATTGATGTCGAAGCACTCAAGCGCGAGTTGGTGTTCTGCACCGCATTAGGTGTCGGCGCGGCGGTCGCGGCAGCCGGAATGATTGGTTTTGTGGGGCTGGTGGTGCCGCATCTGGTCAGATTGCTCGCTGGGCCTGATCACCGCGTGTTACTTCCGGCTTCAATTTTGGCGGGCGCGAGTCTGCTGCTGTTAGCTGACTTGGTCGCACGGCTGGCTTTGGCGCCCGCGGAGTTGCCGATTGGGATTGTGACGGCGTTCATTGGTGCGCCGTTTTTTCTTTACCTGTTGTTACGGGGGCGTGCCTGATGCTGCGTGTTGAAAACCTGCAGATCAGCCGCGGTCGAAAAACCGTGTTGGAGGATGTCACTTTGGACTTGCTGCCAGGCGAAGTGCTCGGCGTGCTGGGCCCCAATGGCGCCGGCAAAAGCACGTTGCTGGGGGCGTTGTGCGGTGAGTTGCATCCCGATCACGGCAAGGTCTGGCTGGGGCAGCAGGCGCTGAGAGACTGGAGCGGATCGCAGCGCGCCCAGCGACTGGCGGTGTTGCCACAAACCTCGACCCTGGACTTTGCATTCCGCGTAGAGGAAGTCGTCGGGATGGGGCGTCTGCCCTATCAGACCGGACGCGTGCGGGATGACGAAATCATCGATGCAGCCTTGCAAGCAGCAGATGTTGCGCACTTGAGCGGTCGCAGCTACCTGGCGTTATCCGGTGGCGAGCGCCAGCGCGTGCACTTGGCGCGGGTGCTGGCGCAGCTATGGCCGGGGGAGGAGGGGCAGACGTTGCTGCTGGATGAGCCTACGTCAATGTTGGATCCCCTGCACCAGCACACGACTTTGCAAACTATTCGGACTTTCGCAGATCGGGGCGCGGCGGTGCTGGTGATCCTCCATGATCTGAATCTGGCGGCGCGCTACTGTGATCGTATTCTGCTGCTTGACGGGGGGCGCCCCCACGCTCTGGATACGCCCGTGCGGGTGCTGCGTCCAGAACCGCTTAAAGCCGTGTTTGGTTTGGATGTGCTGGTACAGCCACACCCGGAGCGCGGGCATCCGCTGATCATTGCGCGTTAAAGTCTGCTTTCTTACAGACAAAAAAAGACCCGGCAAGAGCCGGGTCAAATAACCGTGATTAGCCTGATGAGGAGATAATCTGAGAGTCCGAACCAATGGTCTTTCAGTTATCGGCTGATCTCGCGACCAGTTGTGATAATCATAACGATTCTCATTTGAGAGTCAACAATTGTTTTTACGTGACCATCCGCTTTCCTTAAACAGATGTTCGAAACCTACGTAAATATTGAGTGTTTTGGTCGATCTAATTCTTCTGGCGCGTTGAGATTGCATCCAGTTGCCGGTTCAACGCTTCCTTACGCTCAACGGGGATGTCGTTCCAGTGCACATCCATCAGCGCCCCTTCGATGGCATACAGCAAAACTTTCGATGCGCGGAAGCCGCGAGTCCTTACAGCTCGATACGCATCGACCGCGCCCAAGCGCCGCAAGTCGGACGCGCTGTGGATGCCCACCGCATGCAGCCACTGCGCTGACGTCTTGCCAAGGTTTTTCAGGTGTTGCAGCTCATCGTTCATCAAGCCTCCTTGCGACGGCCGAATGGTGCGGTGGGTATTCGTGACCAGGCAAGCCTGAACAGGAGTGTAGCGTTCAGTAGGAAAAGCGTGGTTCTTTGGTCCGAAACGGCCAAAAAGCTTATAAGAATGGCGCGGGGATTTTGACGGTGAGCAGGCGTGAGCTGCCCGCTACACGTTGCACGTAGCGGGCTTGAGGCGTGTGTTACTTGGTACGGTAGCGCAGACGCGTGCCGAAGTTGACCGACATGAGAATTTCGTCGGCGGTCAACTCAGGCGGAAAGTAAGTGCCCGAAATCTGCGCATGGGCCAGGCTGGCGCCCTCCAGCGAACAGTCGCGCAAATCCAACCCGCGCAAGTCGGTGGAGCGGAAATACGCGTCGGTAAAATCTACGCCGGTGACATTCAGCTCGCGTAAGTCCAGCCCACGGAAGTCGCCTCCGCGCATGTCGATAGCGCCGTCTTTCGGACGCTCCTGGTTGAAACCGCGAACATCGTCTTTATGCAGGAGCGAGTAGAGCGGGGTATCAAGAAGCTTGGGCTGACTCATGACAACGAACTCCTGTTGGATTTATGGCGCCATTATAGTGCCACTATTGCTCGGCCGTGCGCCCAAGTAGACGACACGACCAAGAAATTTTTCTTACAGGCCTGGCAAGCGCTGGCGAATTTGCGCGACCACCGCGTCGAGAGTCCCGCTTTGATTGGTCTCGACGCGTTTGCTCAGCAACAGTTCTTCAGCTGTGAGGGGGTCACGGTTGGCCTGCTGTGCTTCGATAACGGCCAGAGTAGCGTCGGACGGATCGTTTTTGTCTGCCTGACGTTGTGCCAGCCAACTGCTGATAACGGCCTGTGGTGCGTTGCAGTCCAGAATAAGGAAGGGCGCACCGGTGGCTTCGGCAACCTTGGCGGCGGCTTCACGTTGTTCGCGTTTCAGGAAGGTGGCATCCAGTACCACCGGGAAGCCGGCGCGCAGCACGGTATCTGCGAGGTCGTTCAAACGAGCGTAGGTTGCTGTGCTGGCGTCGGCTGCATAGATACCGGCCTGCAGCGTGTTTTCCACTTGCTGCTCGCCGAATAGGCGTTTGCGTTCCACGTCCGACCGCAGGCGCACGGCACCAAGCGCTTCCACGAGGCGCATGGATACGTGGCTTTTGCCCACAGCCGAGACGCCGTGGGTAATCGCCAGGAAGCGTGAAGGAATAGTGCTGTAGCTTTCTGCCAGGTTCGCGTAGTTGCGGTACTGGCGCAGAGTGGTGGCGCGTTGTACCGGGCTTGCTTCGCTCGGCATGCTGAACAACGACACCTTGGCGCGTACCAGGGCGCGGTAGGCTTTATAGAAGTTCAGCACTTCAAGGCCCTGATAGTCGCCGGTCAGTTCCAGGTATTGGCTGATGAAGCGGCGGGCCAGGGACTTGAGTCCGCGGTCTTCCAGGTCCATTGCCAGGAAGCCGGTGTCGGCATACACGTCGGTGAAGCGAAACGGTTCGTTAAACTCGATGCAGTCGAAAATCACCACTTGGCCGTCAATCAAGGTGGCGTTACCGAGGTGGATATCACCGTGGCATTCGCGGGTGAAACCGTCGAGCTTGCGCTGTGCCAGCAGTGGCTTGAGGCGTTCGAAGCTGCTTTCGGCCCAGGCTTGCAAGGCTTCGAGTTGAACCAGGTCTGCCTTATCGCTTAGGAACGGACGGATCTGGTCGAAGTTCTGCCGTACAGGTGCCATCACTTCGTCAGGAGTGCCAGCCGGATGCGTTTGCGGGACTTTCGGTGCCGTGAGATGGAAGTGTGCAATTTGCTTGGCCATTTCATCAATGTGCGCTGCAGTCAGTTCGCCATTGGCTTGCAGGGTGCTGAGCAGTTGGCTTTGCGGGAACTGGCGCATCTTTAGTGCGTATTCGATCACCGGGCCGTCGCCGCCCAATTGAGGCGCTTCGGCAGTGCCGGTAATCGGCAACACGTCCAGATACAAATCGTTCGTCAGACGCTGGTTCAGACGCAGTTCTTCGTTGCAGAAGTGTTTGCGCTTTTCCAGGTCGGTGAAGTCCAGAAACCCGAAATTCATCGGCTTTTTCAGTTTATAGGCGTAAGGGCCGGTCAATACGACCCATGAAATATGGGTCTCGATGACTTGGAACGCTTCAACCGGATGAGGGTACAAAGCCGGGTTTTGCAGGGCGGCGATCAGTGACTGGCTCACGGGCGATCCTTCAGAGTCTGGGGGAAATCATGGCGCGCATTATGGCTGCTACGGACGGTCGTGCAAACCGCTGTCCGGCTCATGTTGATCATCAATAAAGTGCGTATAATCCGCCGCCATGACTCGAACCCGATCTCCCCGTTCCCGTAAAAAACCTCCTTCCCGCGGCCTGCGCCCTTGGCTTGGCTGGGCGCTCAAGCTCGGCCTCGTAGGCCTTGTGGTACTCGCCGGCTTCGCCGTGTACCTCGACGCTGTGGTCCAGGAGAAGTTCTCCGGCAAGCGCTGGACCATTCCTGCAAAGGTGTACGCGCGCCCGCTGGAATTGTTCAGCGGCCAGAAGCTGAGCAAGGATGACTTCCTTACCGAGCTCGATGCCCTCGGCTACCGCCGCGAACCCGTGAGCAACGGCCCGGGTGCGGCCGCTGTCAGCGGAAACACTGTCGACCTGAATACCCGTGGCTTCCAGTTCTATGAAGGCCTGGAAAAAGCCCAGCCGGTCCGCGTGCGCTTTTCCGGTGATTACGTCGCCGAGTTGTCCTCCCTCAACGGCTCGAAATTGCCGGTGGTACGTCTTGAACCGTTGATGATCGGCGGGATTTACCCGAAAAACCTTGAAGATCGCATCCTGATCAAGCTTGATCAGGTGCCTCCGTACCTTCTGGAAACTCTGGTTGCGGTAGAGGATCGCGATTTTTATAGCCACTGGGGTGTTTCGCCGAAGTCGATTGCCCGTGCGGTTTGGGTGAACACGTCCGGCGGCAAGATGACCCAGGGCGGCAGTACGCTGACTCAGCAGCTGGTGAAGAACTTCTACCTCACCAACGAGCGCAGTCTGACCCGAAAGCTCACCGAAGCGATGATGGCTATGCTGCTTGAGCTTCACTACAGCAAGCAGGAAATCCTTGAGGCATACCTCAACGAGGTCTTCGTCGGGCAGGATGGCCAGCGCGCGGTACATGGCTTCGGTCTGGCCAGCCAGTTCTTCTTCGGTCAGCCGCTGTCTGAGTTGAAGCTGCATCAAGTGGCCTTGTTGGTGGGGATGGTCAAGGGGCCTTCCTACTACAACCCGCGTCGCAATCCTGAGCGTGCGCTTGAGCGTCGTAACCTGGTGCTGGATGTGCTTGAGCAGCAAGGCGTGGCCACGGCTGAACAGGTGGCCGCAGCGAAGAAAATGCCGCTGGGTGTGACAACTCGCGGCAAGTTGGCGGACAGTTCATTCCCAGGCTTTATCGATCTGGTTAAACGTCAACTGCGTGAAGACTACCGCGACGAGGACTTGACCGAAGAAGGTTTGCGAATTTTCACCAGTTTTGACCCGATTTTGCAGATGAAGGCCGAAGCGTCAGTCAGCGATACCTTCAAGCGTCTGACGGGTCGTAAGGGCTCCGACGAAGTAGAAGCCGCAATGGTGGTCACCAATCCGGAAACCGGTGAAGTCCAAGCCATGATCGGCAGTCGCCAGGCGAGTTTTGCCGGATTCAATCGTGCTTTGGATGCGGTGCGGCCGATTGGTTCGCTGGTCAAGCCTGCGGTCTACCTCACTGCGTTGGAAAAACCGAGCAAGTACACCCTGACGAGCTGGCTGTCGGATGATCCGCTGTCGGTCAAAGGCGGGGACGGCCAGGTGTGGACCCCACAGAACTTCGATCGCCGTTCCCACGGCACGGTGTTCCTGTATCAAGGCTTGGCGCACTCCTACAACATCTCTACATCTCGGCTTGGCCTGGAAGTCGGCGTGCCGAATGTCCTCAAGACGCTGGCTCGACTGGGCATCACCCGCGAATTCCCGTCGTTCCCATCGATCCTGTTGGGCGCCGGCGCCATGACGCCGATGGAAGTCGCGACCATGTACCAGACCCTCGCCAACGGTGGCTTCAACACTCCGATGCGCGGGATCCGCAGTGTACTGACGGCTGAGGGTGAGCCGCTCAAGCGCTACCCGTTCCAGATCCAGCAGCGCTTTGACGCTGGCTCTATCTACCTGATCCAGAACGCCATGCAGCGCGTGATGCGTGAAGGTACCGGTAGCTCGGTCTATAAGGTGCTTCCGTCCAACCTGACGCTGGCGGGCAAGACCGGTACCAGTAACGATTCGCGCGATAGCTGGTTTGCAGGTTTCGGTCAGGATGTACTGGCCGTGGTGTGGCTCGGTCGAGACGACAACGGTAAGACGCCTTTTACCGGTGCTACCGGTGCGTTGCAGGTCTGGACCAGTTTTATGCGCAAGGCCGACCCGTTGCCATTGAATATGCCGCAGCCGGATAACATCGTGCAGGCCTGGATTGATCCGCATACCGGCCAGGGTTCCGACGCTAACTGTCCGGGCGCAGTACAGATGCCGTATATTCGCGGCAGCGAGCCACCACCCGGTGCTGCGTGCGGCGGCGGTGCCCCTGCGGACGCGGAATCGGTGATGGATTGGGTCAAGGGCTGGATGAATTAAGCAAAGAGGGTTTCAAGTGAACAAGTGGTGTATTCCAGCGATTACAGCTCTGGCTTTGCTCAGCGGTTGCTCCAGCGTGCAGCGCGGCTCCATTCCCGTGGTGGATTCGAGCACTGCCGTCTCCAATAGCGACCGGATCTCGGCCAATGGCGGTTTCCGCCAGACCGTGACCAACCGTCCGGCGCAGGCCAAGCCTCAGGCCGTGCCGCAAGATTCGGGCGTGGTGGTGATGGTGCCGGGCGGCGGCGCCGCTACGTCCGCACCGATCAGTGCCGAGCCATGGACTCCAGGGCCAAGCACCTCCGGACCGATTGAGTCCACGCCCATTCAGACCGCGCCGATCAACCAGGGCACTTACAACATGCCGTCGACGCCGAGTGGCATTCCATCTTCCTCCAGTGGCGGCGGCCTTTCGGCTGACGAGCAACTGGACGGTCCGGTGCTGGCCTTGCTGACTACGGCGCAGCAACAACAGGCCGGTGGCGACCTGAACGGCGCTTCATCGAGCCTTGAGCGGGCGCAGCGAGTTGCACCTCGTGAACCGCAAGTACTGTATCGCCTGGCACAGGTACGCATGGCCCAAGGCGATGCGCCTCAGGCCGAACAGTTCGCCCGTCGTGGCCTCACGCTGGCCAACGGTCGTCCCGATCTGCAGGCCAGTCTTTGGGTGTTAATCGGAGATGCGCGCGCCGCACAAGGTGATGCCGCTGGCGCTGCTCAGGCCCGGCAGAAAGCCAAGGTCAGCCTCTGATGGATGTACGGTTTCCCGCGATTGCCGAACAGTTATTGCTGATTGAGCGCGAACTGCGCATACAAGGCTGGTGGGATGAGGTGTCCCCCAGCATTGAGGCGCTCAGCAGTGTTGAGCCGTTTTCGGTGGATACCCTGGGCTTTCACCAGTGGCTGCAATGGATTTTCCTGACGCGCATGAAGCAGATCCTCGAACAGGACCTGCCACTGCCCAATGCGTCAGGGATTCTGGAGATGGCCGAGATGGTGTACGCCGATCGGCCGCGCGAGAGCCTCGGTTTACGCAATGCGCTGAAAAAGTTCGATCAATTGATCGTCGACGCTCGTTAATTGCCTGACTGCCGGTTTTTTCGGCAGTCTTGCGCATATTTCTACCGCTTGACGACATTCAGGCGAGTTTTATCCCTCCTCAAAGCCCTTTCTTCTACGTTCTCATGCGCTTAGTTGGAAAAAAGCGCAATTATTGCTTGACTTGAACGGCCTGAAACAGAAGAATCCAAAGTCCGCTGTATCGGGACTGCCAGAAGCAGGCCCGCTCAGCAGATCATGAGGCGCACATCCGCGCCGACCTGTTACACCCGCAACGCGTTACCTCGCGCTGGGTGGGAAAAGCCCGCAACACTTGGGACGATCCCAATACTTGCTCAGTCAGTGCTGACGTAGTCGGCGACCACCGTCGCTCATGCTCTGTTGAGAAGTAAACCTATTAAGACCCGTCGGTTTTCAACGGACGGTATTCTGGCGTTTTAGAGGTGAACAACGTGGAGCTTTTATCTGGCGGTGAGATGCTCGTCCGCTTTTTGCGTGACGAAGGCGTCGACTATATCTACGGGTACCCAGGTGGTGCTCTGTTGCATGTTTACGACGCACTGTTCAAGGAGCCGGCTGTTACCCACATCCTGGTTCGCCACGAACAAGCCGCGACCCATATGGCTGACGGTTACGCCCGTGCCACCGGTAAAGCCGGCGTGGTGCTGGTAACGTCCGGCCCAGGCGCAACGAATGCCATTACCGGCATTGCGACTGCTTATATGGACTCCATCCCGATGGTGATCATTTCTGGCCAGGTGCCAAGCACCATGGTCGGTACCGATGCATTCCAGGAAACCGACATGATCGGTATCTCCCGGCCGATCGTGAAACACAGCTTCATGATCAAGCATGCGTCGGAAATCCCGGAAGTCATGAAAAAGGCGTTCTACCTCGCGCAGTCCGGTCGCCCGGGCCCTGTCGTGGTCGATATCCCGAAAGACATGACCAACCCCGCCGAGAAATTCGAATACGTCTTCCCGAAGAAAGCCAAGCTGCGCTCCTACAGTCCGGCTGTTCGTGGGCACTCGGGGCAAATCCGCAAGGCAGCAGAAATGCTCCTGGCAGCCAAGCGACCTGTGTTGTACTCGGGTGGCGGTGTGATCCTGGGCGGCGGCTCCGCACCGTTGACCGAATTAGCCAAGCTGCTCAACCTGCCGGTCACCAACACCCTGATGGGCCTCGGCGCTTTTCCGGGTACGGATCGTCAGTTCGTCGGCATGCTCGGCATGCACGGCAGCTACACCGCCAACCTGACCATGCACCACGCCGACGTGATCCTGGCTGTGGGTGCGCGTTTTGATGATCGTGTGATCAACGGCGCGAGCAAATTCTGCCCGAACGCGAAGATCATCCACATCGATATCGATCCAGCGTCCATCTCCAAGACCATCAAGGCCGACGTGCCAATTGTAGGTCCTGTGGAAAGTGTGCTGACCGAAATGGTCGCTGCGCTTAAGGACATCGGTGAGACGCCGAACAAGGAATCCGTCGCCAGCTGGTGGAAGCAGATCGACGAATGGCGCGGTGACCGCGGCCTGTTCCCTTACGACAAGGGCGACGGCAGCATCATCAAGCCTCAAACCGTGATCGAGACCCTGTGCGAAGTGACCAAGGGCGACGCCTTTGTGACCTCCGACGTGGGTCAGCACCAGATGTTCGCCGCGCAATACTACAAGTTCGACAAGCCTAACCGCTGGATCAACTCCGGTGGTCTGGGCACGATGGGCTTTGGTTTTCCTGCGGCCATGGGTGTGAAGCTGAGCTTCCCGGACAGCGACGTCGCGTGCGTTACCGGTGAAGGCAGCATCCAGATGAACATTCAGGAACTGTCGACGTGCCTGCAGTACGGTCTTCCGGTGAAGATCGTCTGCCTGAACAACGGCGTGCTGGGTATGGTTCGTCAATGGCAAGACATGAGCTACGGCAGCCGTCACTCTCATTCCTATATGGAATCGCTTCCGGATTTCATCAAGTTGGTTGAAGCCTATGGCCACGTCGGCATTCGCATCACCGATCTGAAAGATCTGAAGCCGAAGATGGAAGAGGCGTTCGCCATGAAGGACCGCCTGGTGTTCCTCGATATTCAAGTGGATACCAGCGAGCACGTTTATCCGATGCAGATCAAAGACGGCTCTATGCGCGACATGTGGCTGAACAAGACGGAGCGTACTTAATCATGCGGCACATTATCTCCCTGCTTCTGGAGAACGAACCCGGCGCTCTGTCTCGTGTTGTCGGCCTGTTTTCGCAACGCAACTACAACATCGAAAGCCTGACCGTGGCTCCGACCGAAGACCCGACTCTGTCGCGCCTGACGTTGACCACCGTGGGCCACGATGAGGTGATCGAGCAGATCACCAAGAACCTCAACAAGCTGATCGAAGTGGTCAAGCTGGTCGACCTGTCGGAAAGTGCCCACATCGAGCGCGAGCTGATGCTGGTAAAGGTCAAGGCTACGGGTGCCCAACGTGCCGAAATCAAGCGGACTACCGACATCTATCGCGGGCAGATCGTCGATGTGAGCGCCAGCGTTTATACCGTGCAACTGACCGGTACAAGCGACAAGTTGGACAGCTTCATCCAGTCGATCGGGACGGCCTCGATTCTGGAAACGGTACGCAGTGGTGTCACCGGGATTGCCCGTGGCGACAAAGTACTCAGCATCTAACCCAAATTAGTGAATGGCCTTACGGCCTGGATATATAGAGGAACCTCATGAAAGTTTATTACGATAAAGATTGTGACCTGTCGATCATCCAGGGCAAGAAAGTCGCCATCATCGGCTACGGCTCCCAGGGTCACGCGCAAGCTTGCAACCTGAAAGACTCCGGCGTTGACGTGACTGTTGGCCTGCGTAAAGGCTCGGCCACCGTTGCCAAGGCGGAAGCTCATGGCCTGAAAGTGACTGACGTTGCTTCCGCTGTTGCTGCTGCTGACCTGGTCATGATCCTGACCCCGGACGAGTTCCAGTCCTCGTTGTACAAAAACGAAATCGAGCCGAACATCAAGAAAGGCGCCACCCTGGCCTTCTCCCACGGCTTTGCGATTCACTACAACCAGGTTGTGCCGCGCGCAGACCTGGACGTGATCATGATCGCGCCAAAAGCGCCAGGTCACACCGTACGCTCCGAGTTCGTCAAAGGCGGTGGTATCCCTGACCTGATCGCGATCTATCAGGACGCATCCGGCAATGCCAAAAACGTTGCACTGTCCTACGCTGCTGGCGTCGGTGGTGGTCGTACCGGCATCATCGAAACCACCTTCAAGGACGAGACCGAAACCGACCTGTTCGGCGAGCAAGCCGTTCTGTGCGGCGGTACCGTTGAGCTGGTTAAAGCCGGTTTCGAAACCCTGGTTGAAGCTGGCTACGCGCCGGAAATGGCCTACTTCGAATGCCTGCACGAACTGAAGCTGATCGTTGACCTCATGTACGAAGGCGGTATCGCCAACATGAACTACTCGATCTCCAACAACGCCGAATACGGCGAGTACGTGACTGGCCCAGAAGTGATCAACGCCGAGTCCCGCCAAGCTATGCGCAACGCCCTGAAACGTATTCAGGACGGCGAATACGCCAAAATGTTCATCAGTGAAGGCGCTACCGGCTACCCTTCGATGACCGCCAAGCGTCGTAACAACGCTGCTCACGGTATCGAAGTCATCGGCGAGCAACTGCGTTCCATGATGCCGTGGATCGGTGCCAACAAGATCGTCGACAAAGCTAAAAACTAAGTCGTACGCATCAAGAGAAAACGCGGCTTAGGCCGCGTTTTTTCGTTTGGGGGCGGGTTCTGGTATAAAGCTGCATCGTTTGCGAGCGAACACTCGCCGCAAGTATTGGTCGAATTTTTTCACACCGTTGCAAGGTAAAGTCCATGAGCGAACGTCCCGAAGAGCCTAACCAGGCTCCTGACGCCGAAAGCCTGCTACCGATCGATGAGCATGTCGAAGAAGGGCATGACGCTGAAGGCCGCAAGGTCCGGCATCGTGGCATCTATTTGTTGCCCAATCTGTTCACTACGGCAAACTTGTTTGCCGGGTTCTATTCCATTATCAACTCCATGAGTGCCCAAAGTGCGCTGGCGGCGGGTGATGCGGCGAGTGCCAGCAAGTACTTCGGTTTCGCGGCCATTGCCATTTTCGTGGCCATGGTGCTCGACGGTTTGGATGGTCGTGTTGCACGTATGACCAATACCCAAAGTGCCTTCGGTGCCGAGTACGACTCGCTGTCTGACATGGTTGCATTTGGGGTCGCGCCGGCGCTGTTGGCATTTGCTTGGGCATTGGGTGACATGGGCAAGGTTGGCTGGATGGTTGCCTTCATCTATGTCGCGGGCGCCGCTTTGCGTCTGGCACGTTTCAACACTCAGGTGGGTACTGCTGATAAACGTTACTTCATCGGGTTGGCCAGTCCGGCAGCGGCGGGTGTCGTGGCGGGTATCGTCTGGGCATTCAGTGACTACGGCATCCAGGGCTCGAAAATGTCTTTCCTGGTGGCGTTAATGGTTGCCGCTGCCGGAATGCTGATGGTCAGCAACATCAAGTACAACAGCTTCAAGGAGCTTGATCTCAAAGGGCGAGTACCTTTCGTGGCAATCCTGGCAGTGGTGCTGGTGTTTGCGGTGGTCTTCAGTGATCCGCCTCGGATTCTGCTATTGGCCTTCTTGGTCTACGCCGCTTCTGGGCCAGTTCAGTACTTGCTACATATGCGCCGGGACAAAACGTTGCCTTAATGTAATTTCCCCCATACTCCGCAGTCTATTGGTGCATCAGTCCTCCAATGCTGCGGAGTTGCCATGTTAATCAAATTGCCTAAAGCGTCCGATTGCCATGAATCGGATGTCACCTCTGAATCCTTCTATCTTTCTCGCCGTAGCTTGATCGGTGGTGCGCTTGCGGGCATTGCTGCCAGCGGCCTGCCGCGTTGGGCCAGTGCAGATGACGCTGCGCGATATGCCGATGTTGAGCCGGGGAAGGCGCCGGGCTGGTTTGCTGGCAAGCTGCCTGCTACTAAATGGCAGGCTGTGACGGTTGAAGGTGAGGCTATCACCCCGTTCAAGGACGCAACCCACTACAACAACTTCTATGAATTCGGCACTGACAAAGGGGATCCGGCGAACAACGCGGGTTCACTCAAGACCGAACCTTGGAGTGTCGTGATTGATGGTGAGGTTGCCAAGCCGGGGCGTTATGCCTTGGAGGACTTCATGAAGCCCTATCAGTTGGAAGAGCGGATCTACCGGTTGCGCTGCGTCGAGGCTTGGTCGATGGTCATTCCATGGATGGGCTTTCCGATCTCCGCGTTGCTCCAGCAGGTTGGGCCAACCTCCAAGGCCAAATACATCCGCTTTGAAACACTCCAGGATTCCAAGAGCATGCCGGGGCAGCGTTCGAGTTTTGGCTTGATCGATTGGCCTTATGTTGAAGGTTTGCGCCTGGATGAGGCGATGAATCCTTTAGCGATTCTTGCCGTTGGGATGTATGGGCGCGAGTTGCCCAATCAGAACGGCGCGCCGTTACGTCTCGTCGTGCCTTGGAAGTACGGTTTCAAGAGTGTGAAGTCGATCGTGCGGATCAGCCTTGTGAGTGAGCAGCCGAAAACCACGTGGCAGAGTATTGCGGCGGATGAGTATGGGTTCTATGCCAATGTGAACCCTACAGTGGACCATCCGCGTTGGACTCAGGCGCGTGAGCGTCGTCTGCCAAGTGGTTTGTTCAGTCCGAATGTACGTGAAACGCAGATGTTCAATGGCTACTCGGATGAGGTTGCTTCTTTATATGCAGGTCTCGACCTGCGGAAGAACTACTAATGCGCTACCCCATCTGGCGCCTCGGCGTTTTTATAGCCGCGGCAGTGTGGCCTTTGTTATGGCTATATGAGGCGTGGAGTTTTGTTCTTGGACCAGATCCAGGAAAGGTGCTGGTTGATCGACTGGGGTTGGGCACTTTGATCCTGCTGTTGATCACGCTGGGGATGACCCCGCTGCAAAAGTTGAGCGGCTGGGCGGGGTGGATAGCGGTGCGCCGACAGCTAGGGTTGTGGTGCTTTGCTTATGTGGTGCTGCATCTGGCGGCCTATTGTGTGTTTGTTCTGGGTCTGGATTGGTCTCAGCTTGGGGTCGAGCTACGTAAGCGGCCTTATATTATTGTGGGTACGTTAGGGTTCTTGTCGTTGCTGGTGTTGGCGGTGACGTCTAATCGCTATAGCCAACGTCGACTGGGCAGTCGTTGGAAGAAGCTGCATCGCCTGGTATATGTGATTCTTGGGCTTGGACTGCTGCATATGTTGTGGATCGTGCGAGCTGATCTAAAGGAGTGGGTAATCTATGCATCTGTAGGTGCGCTGCTGCTGGTGTTGCGTTTACCACCGGTGATGCGCCGAATCCCCCGGCTTATTGCGAAAAAAGCACCTTCTGCAACAAAAGCGTAATTAACGCTTGACCGCAGATTCTGGGAGCCTATAATTCGCCCCACTTCCGGCGCAGTTGAAACGGAAAACTCCTTGTTAAACAATGAGTTACGCGGTTTTCGGCAGTAAGTTGCTTCAGTTCATCGAAGCCAAAAGGAAGTTGAAAAAGAGGTGTTGACAGCAGCGTGTAACGCTGTAGAATTCG
>NZ_JAAOWU010000023.1 GCF_013778505.1 Pseudomonas sivasensis
GTGACATGGGAAGCGGGGACAAGGGGACGCCGAGATGGTTCCGTAATTTTCTGCCGTTATCCGGCGAGCTGTTTGCGAGGTGTCTGGAGGATGCGGGGCGACTCATTCCTTTTGCACCAACAGGACAGCTAGACCGTAGGTCGTCAGGGAGGGTGCAAAAGGGATGCAACTTGATTGCAGAAAGGATGCAAAAAGAGCGCAATCAGGATGCAGATAGCGTGCAAAAACACCGGCGCAAGGCCGGTGTCAGTGTGATACAAAGTCATTGCATATCAGTAAAATCTGGGGCTTTTACTGATGAGCAAAATACTCCTCGATCAACCCCAGCGCTTCGCCCAAGCTTTCCACAAACTCTGCCTGCTCATCTGAATACTCTATTGCGATGCTTTTAAACTGTGAGCACAAAGATGATTTAGATTCCAAGTCCATCATTTGCAATGTCGAAGCTAATCGTTCAAGCCCCTGCATTGCAGCATCTGGATTTAATGCATCACCCCCCGAAAACTCAAGAAATATAGCAAACTCAACAATGGCTCGCGCAACGTGCTTATTGATTTCCTGGCTCACGAGTCACCTTCACTGAAATATTTTTTATGCCCAGCTCATCAAGCATTTTCTGAGCTCTATTTGCTTGAGCCAGTGTAGGTACTTCCCAGCGCGCAGTTAAACCATTCTGACTTAACACGTCAGACTGCCTAAGCGCCTGGTCCTTCGATTTGTTCGTCGTTACAACCGAAATCTTGCAATCAACTAAAACCTCACCATCCACACCATCGAATTTAACCAACCTTATTGATCCATCCGGCATTGTTCTTTCTAGCGCAGGAGCTTGGCCAGATTGGGTTGCAGGATTGGAGCGAGCACCGGTTGCTGAGTCATTGTAATCACGGGCACGCGAACTCGTACCTGCATTCTCATCAACCCACTTGATCTTAGTTGACGCAAGATCATCTACCTTACCGGCAGCGTCACCAGTTGCTTTTGCACCATCAAACCCTGACTAAGACAAACTCCAAAAAAGTATCGCGATCTGAAATCAACTCAATGAAATCCCTAGCCGACTTTCTAGACATGGCAGGAAATGCTTCACCGGCAGCCACCGCCAAGGCAGAAAAATCCGCAATACAGTCTAAGTCAGGGATTCTTTTATCCCCTACAATTTTAAACCCTTCAATTCCGAGCACAGCCGCATCGCGTGCATCACAATAATTCAGCAACTCATGACTATCGCTCAAGTTAAATAACGGCACACCGCACCAAAGTCTGGTTGGTTCAGGTCCAAAACCCAAAAAAACAAACTCCTTCATTGCTCTACTCCCATGGTGCGACCCAGTTTTTATCATTTTTATCTGATACCTGCACGATTGCACCAGTCCGGTCATTCCGAACAACGTACGAACCATCTTTGGCTACATAACCAGTTGCGGGATCATTGAGCCGCGTACCCGAGACTGGATCGAATCTAGTGTCTTTAGTCACCACAGTCTTGCTGGGATTCGCGATGACGCTTTCAAGCGAGTCCGTTGTCCAGCCTCGCTTCCCCATCTGCTGAGCAATTTTTGGCTCAATGATGGATTGCATTCCTTTTGCACCAACAGAACCAACCGCACTCGTCCCGCCCTTCCCAACAACAAGCCCCACCCCCGGAAGCATACCAGCTATCTCGGCATGCGTTCCCTGCAAGGTCTTCTGCACGGCCAATCGCATGTCATCCTGATTGCTATCCAGAAACCCTCGGACGATTAGCCGCTCTTCCCAGTTGAGTGCGCCGCTGCTTTCGTATTTATCAAGTGCCGCATTTCCCACGGCAATTAATGACCGTTGAGCGTCGCAACTGGCGACATCGGTGCAGTGCATCAGGTCCATCCCGGACTTCTGGTCGCTGATGCCTTCGTACTTGAGCGTCAGGTCTGCTCGACAGGCAGCAGGATTTTCTGCTCCTCTGCACCCTTTCAAGTCCTTTACCAGGTCATCCACTTCGTGGTGATTGAGGTAGTTGTAAGCCGTGGCGTTCTTGGCGATTTCGGCGCCTTTCTGTACATCGCCTTCCGTAGCGCCAGCCGCCGCGATACCTACCAGTTGCGAAGCTGCCAACAAGAGCGCCGGGTTACCTTCCACCGCGTGCGCAAGACTGGTGACCAACGCTTCATTTGCACCTGCTGCCAGCGCCCCTGTAGCAAAACTGCCGCCACCGGCCTCGCTGACCAAACCACCGACCAAAGCATGGAGCGCTACTTTTTCAGGGCCGGACTCGGGCCAGTTTTGACTTTGAGAGAAGTCCCCCACTGCGTTAAAAGCGATGGCCTGCAAGGTACTCTGGAGTTGCGAAACAAGGGCCTGATTAAGGTTTTCTTTCAGGCCACCACCTTGCAGCAAGGTACTGAGGCCTGCCTGGGTAGCCCCTTGTGCTCCTGAGTACGCTGCAAACTTGGCAATATCGGAAGCCGAGGCAAGATCCAAGCCTTGGGTAATGCCGTTGACCTTATCGCCTGTCACACCGAATGCGGGGTCAATTACGCCGGCAGTGAATCCAGCGGTCAGAGCGTTGGTGGCGTAGCCTTTCAAAGCGGCGCTTGACGTAACATCTTTCAAGGTGGCGCCAAGGTTGCCGCCATTGTTGATAAAACTGATAGCACTGCCGCTGGCGGCAGAGGTCAGTGCTGCGGTGGCCATGACGTTCGCCCAGCCCGCCGTCGCTGTACCAACAGCAGTCCCCGCCTGCACCATCGCGGCGGAGCCTGCCGCCGCCATTGCGGAGCCAGATCCGGCACCTGCCCCTGCGACCGCGCCAACGGCGCCACTCGCGGCACCTGCAGTGAGCGCGGAGACCAAAATAATGATCGCCAGCATGGCTCCCTGCCCAAGCATGGAATGGCTGTACTTGTAAGAGTCGTGCAACTCCTTGACCTGCCGCCAATCAACATCCCCGCGCTGTTGCGCTGCCTTGATCCACGCAAGCGTCGGATCAGCCTGCACCATCGCATCGATGGTTTGGCCGATGGTTGACTGGTTGACTTCCTTGATATCGATCCGCAGGCCTTCCACTGCTTTGATTGCCAGTTGACCTTGGGCGAGGATTTCGCTCTGACGCAGCGTCTCGTCCGTACGCCCCTCCCCCTTCATGCTGATCCACGCCAGATCACTCTTGCTCTTCTCGTGACTCTCCTGGCGCAAATCCTTCACCGCCTCAAAGGTCACTGCACCACCGCTGCTAATGGTGATATCCGCACCACTCTCCAGCCGCGCGCCCTGGTACAACTGGTCGCCGCCACTGACGAGGTTTAGGCTGCCGCCGGTGCTGATCTGGCTGCCGACAGCGCGTACGTCGGTGACTTCATCGCGCTGGGTTTTGATCGCGCCAAAACTGCCCTTTTTCTTGTAGTCGTACAGGCTGTAGTCGCTGTCATTGGCGCTCAATAACTCCAGTTGTCCGCCCGCGATCAGGTAAGCATCCTTGCCGCTGGTGACTTGGCTGGCATGCAGCAGGATGTCTTGCCCGGCCGTTGCCGTGAGGTTGCCGGCCGCGTTGAGTTGGCTGCCGACTTGGCGCACTTGGGTGGTTTGTTCGTGGGTCTTGGCACCGTTGCGTTTGCTGTGTACCTCGTGGTCGGTTTCGTTGGCGGCGGCAAGTAGGTTGATGTTTCCGCCGGCGGCCACGCTGAGGTCTTTGCCGGCATTGGCCTGGCTCGCCAACAGCGTGATGTCGCCGCCGGCTTGCAGGCTCAGGTTGCCGGCGGCGTTGACGTTGGCGCCAAGGTGTTCGGTACGGCTGTGTTGGGTGACAAGGTGCCCGCCGTTTTGCGTGGTGCGCACTTGCTGGGTGTCGGTGACAGCGATGAGGTTGATATCGCGGGCGGCGGTCAGGCTCGCGTCGCCGCCGCTGCTGATGGCGCCTCGGTTGTTAATGTCGCGCCCGGCATCGAGAGCCAGTTGCTGGCCCGCGCTGATCTGGCTTGCGTGATCGAGATGGGTGATGAGCGTGCCGTCACCCTGGTATTGGGCGTGGGCGGTTCGCTCATTGACGATGTCGCCGGTGAGGCTGGTGAGGTCCACATGGCTGGCGCGGATTTCGCCGGCCATAGCGTTGCGGATGCTGTCGGTGGCCAGCAGGCTGAGGCGTTCGCCTGCAGTCATCGAGCCACCGTTGAGCAGGCTGCCATCAGCCATGGCGGTCAGGTCCTGGGTGGCCCTGAGCGTGCCGACACTGACGATATCGCCGCCGCTGACCAGGTTGATGTCCTGGCCCTGTACCAGGCTGGCGCCACGCAGGTTCTGGTGGTTAACCGTCGCCAGGTACAACACCGGTACCAGCACGTCTTCGCCTTGTACCTGGTGTTTTTCCATCCATACGATGTCGTGGGTCAGCGCGGCGACTTGTTGCGCGGTGAGGCCGACGCCGACGCTCAGTTGCAAGCTGTCGCGCGCGCTGAGGCCGTTGTCCATCAGGTGACGAAACTGCGCTTCATCGCTGTTCTGACCATCGAGAAAGCGTTGCCCGGTCTTGGCCAGCACGGCGTCACGGATCAGGCGACTTTCGTAGTAGCCGTCGCCGAGGCGGCGCCACGCCTCGTCGGTGTTGTAGCCGATCTTATCGAGCAGGTACTGGGAACTGAGGAAATTGCCCAGGTGGGTGAACAGCGGGTTGGTCTCGATGAGGTACGGGCTGCCGGGATCCTTGCTCGGGATAAACAGGCCGTACTCGCCGCTGGGCAAGTGAAACTCAGGCGGACGGGTCAGGTCATCGCTGAGTCGGTCGGGGCTCAGTTCAAGGTCATTGGGGTTGTGGCCGACCTCACCAATCAGCTGCGCCAGGGTGTTTTCGCGCAGGGTGCCATTTTGCAGGTATTGCGTGGCGTTCAGGTTGAGGCTGCCGCCCGCTTGCAGGGTGGCGGCGTACACTTCGCGGCCGTCTTCACGCCAGGTAGTGAGGGTGCCGGGATTGCTGAAGCCGGGGCCTTCGGAACGGGCCTTGAGTTCGGCAAAGCGCAACGGATCAAAAGGCGCGCTGTTGAAGGCCGGCAGATCGTGAAACTCCATCTGGTCCCACAGGGCTTTGTCGATGCGCCCAGGGGTGCCGATGATCGTGCTGGACAGGCCGGTTTGTGAGGCGGCGCCCTGGTTGAGCAAGCGACGCGCGCTGAGGTGCATGTCGCCGTTGGCGGCCATCAGGCTGTAGCGGTTTTCCAAGGTGTCGGCGTCGATATACAACTGTTGACCGGCCACCAGGCGGGCAGCCTTGGTGGAGCCGGGAGCGGCGGTTTCGCGCCAGGTTTCGGTGATGTAGATGGTGCCGCGCTTGAAGCTGTCATCGCCGTCACAGTGCTGGCCACAAACCCATTGAATGCTGCCGCCGACCAGTTCGCGCTCAAGAGCAAGCACCGTGCGGGCGTTCTCGAATTCAAGCGCCTTGATGTGCAGGTTGCCTTCGCTTTCCACGGTGCCGGACAGGTTGCGAAAGCTCGTCGCCTGGCCGCCGTCGGCGGCGGCGAAACTGAAATCGCCAACGCTGTAGACGTCGCCTTCGAGGTTGCTGAAATGCTCGCCGCGTATGTGCAAGTCACCGCCGCTGAACAGCAGTCCGGTATTGGCCACGTTGGCGCTGATCAGCAGGTTGCCTTGACTGCCCAGGCTGCCGTCGTTATTCAGTTGGGTTGCGTTGAGCTGCAGGTGACGGGCCGCACTCAGCACACCGAGGTTGTGCAGCACATCACGTACGCGCAGTTGGATGTCGTTGCCGCTGAGGATCTAGCCGTGGTTCTGGATGAGGTTGCGGGCGCTGAGAGTGGCATCGCCCTTCACGGCGATCAGGCCACTGTTGTGCAGATCTGCGTCAAGGGTAAGTTGCAGGTCACCATCGCTGAGCAGTTCGCCGCTGTTGTCGAAGGTGTTTGCGGCGAGGGTAATGTTGCCTGCCGCAACGGTCTTGCCGCTGTTGCTGACAGCATCGGCAATGAGATTCAGGTGGCCTTCGGTATGGAGCGTGCCGCTCTGGTTGTTGACCTGTTGAGCCGATAGGCTCAGTTCGCGGGCGGTGACGATCTGCCCGCTGTTGTTTATTTGTTGGCGGGCTTCGATCTCCGCGCTGTCTGCAGCGATGTTGCCTCTGTTGTCGACAACAGCGGTCTTGATGTCCAAATGGCCGCTTGCGTTGAGCTCACCTTGATTGTCCAGGCGTTCGGCGGTGATCCTGAGTTGCTTGCCGGCAATACGCTGGTCCTCCTGAATCCCACTGACCACCTTGCCCTGATTGCTCACGGTTGCCGCTTGCAAGTGCACATTGCCTGCACTGGCGAGGGTGTGCTGAACCACCAGATCGCCCTGCGCCTGCAGGTCCACATCTCCCGCTGCAAAGGTTGGGCCTTGCAACTCAATTGACGCGGCCGTGGCGTTCAACGCGCCGACGCTGGTGGTGTGGGCCAGGCTCAGGCCACCGTTGGCATTGATGACTATGTCCCCGGCGGTACTCGCCATATCCCCGGCCAGCCTTACGCCCACGCCTTGTTCCGTGCCAATCAGACGAATCGCCCCGGCATACATGCCGCCAAGGGCGCTGGCGTCGATGGCCAGTTGCGGCTTTTCGCGGCCATCATCGGCATGGGCACGAGTCTGCAGGCTGTCGGCGCTGACATCATTGCGGCCGGTAATAATGTTGAGCTGGTCGGCGTGCAACTGCGCATTGAGTTTGGCGGTGCGAGTGATCAGATCGAATTGACCGACATTGCGCGCATTGAGTCCGGCGCCTTCCAGGGCGATATCACCGCCGTCCACGCGAAAGTGATCCAGACGCCCGCCGTCCAATACTGGTTTGCCAGTGGTCAGCGTCGCCCGTGGCGTATTGATAAAACCGCAGCCATTGCAGGTGATGCCAAGGGGGTTGGCGACAATCACGCGCGCAGCCTGTCCGGCCACTTCGGTGTAGCCCCCCAGGTGGCTGCGATTGCCACCGGTGACTTCATTGAGAATCACGCTGGCTGCCTGCCCCTGCAAGCCGGGGTTGCCGAGGATCACCCCACCGAGCTGGGTGTTTTGCGTGGCATTCGTGGCGTTGTTTAGGATCAACCCGTTGCTGCCGACGTTGTAGTCGGTGAACAGGTTATGGGACAAGCCGCTGCCGTTGGGACCGGCGATATTGACCACCGGCACGCCATTGGGCGCTTGATCGATGCTGGTGCCGGGGCTGGCGGGGTCGACGCTCAGTTGCGCGGCAGCCGAGACGATCGGGTTGAGAAACAAAATACCTGCGAGGCTCAGGGCCAGGCACTGGTTAAAGGGGCTGCGCGCGTCCATAGGCAAGGTTCCTTGTTGTTAGAAGAACAGGTCGATTCGGGCGTACATCGGGTGCTCGCGGTGCTCGATCACGGCCGGGCGCTCCAGAGCACGGGCGAATACCAGCGATGCGGCAAGGTGCCGGCCGCGCGCGCTGAGTTCCCAGGCATTGCCAGTGAGGCGCCCGGCCACGTCGGGGTTGTGCGGCCCACGGCGAATAACCCCAACGTCGTAGCCGAAGCCGACGCCCACTTCGTGCACCCACGGGCGCAAGGCGTCCCAACCCACGGCGTGGCGCCAGCGCAGTTGGCTGCGCCAGTAGCCGCCGCTGTTGCCCGAGAGATTCTGTTCGCTGAACCCGCGCACCGCGCCAAAGCCGCCGACGCTGAGGCGTTGTGGTCCATAGAGTTCGTCTTCGGCACGTTGGCCGGTGGCCAGGCTGTCGACGCTCCAGTGCTGGTCCAGCCAGCGAAAGGACTGCAGGTAACTGAGGGTCAGGCTGTATTTCTGATAGCGGGAGGTGGGGGCGCCGGAGCGTGTGGAGAGGTCGCGCTGGGCGTCCAACGCGCCGATGCCTTGCTGCCAACCGGCATCAAGGTTGAAAAACGCATTGCCGATGCGACGCCCATGGTTGAACCCCAACTGGCGCTCAGTGATGCGATGGCTGGACGTGCGCAACAACGCGTCTTCCAGGTAGTTACGTGTACGTAGGTGGCTCAGGCCGATGTTGAGCGCGGTCTTGCCGAGGTTGTCGCGGTGTAGCACGCGTTCGGCGCGAAGTTGCTGGGTAGAGGTGTCGCCGGACAACGCGAAGGCAAAGCCGGACGCGTCATTTCGGGTGCGGTAATAGCTTTGGCTGTGGCTGAAATTGAAGGTCCACCAGCCATACGGCAAGCTGTAGAACAGGCTTTGGCTTTCGGAATGTCGCCAATGGTCGCTGACCGTGTCACGGTTGGCGCGCAGGCTCAGTTGGTCCGCCAGCCCCAAAGGGCTGTCCCATTCAAGGCCAAGACCGGCCTGCTGGCGGCCGGTGCTTTCGTCTCCGTGGTTGTTGCGGTTAGCCGAGACGCGCCAGGGCTTGAAGCGTTCGCCCTTGAGTGCGACACGGCTACCGCCCACCGCTTGGCCCGGCATCAACTCAAGCTGCGGCTGGCGCGAGGGCAAGCGTCCCAGCTGATCGACCCATTGCTCCAGCTCGCGTAGATCCAGCACGTCACCGACGCTGCCAGGAAAGGTCATGGCTGACTCGGCGGGACTGGCCAGTGATGAGCTGTCGAGGCCTTCGAGGCGCCCTTCCACCACGATGATTTTAAGCTCGCCGTTTTTCAGGTCTTGCTGCGGCAGGTACGCCCGGGTGGTGACGTAGCCACGGCGCAGGTAATGGTCGGTGAGGCTTTTGAGCACCTCGTTTAGCTGAGGAACGCCAAGGCAGCGCCCCGACCAGGGAGCAAGCAAGGCCTCGCGCTTTGCCTCGGAGAGCAAGGTGGCACCTTCAACGGTGATGCGCGTGAGGGTCACGCACTGGCCGTCTTCAACCAGAGCAGGTGCGGTGCGTACTGCGGCTTTTCCAGGAAGGTTTTGCAGTTCGTCCAGACGTCGACGCTGCTCTTCCAGCACTTGCTGTTGTCTTTCGCGGGCCAGCTCTCTGTCGCCCGGTAAGGTTTGCGCCGCGGCAAGAAGTGGACCGCAGAGCAGCGCCACGCCAAGTAACGCGGGTCGTAAAACGGCTGACATCCTTTTCACCCTCACTGGGACTCATATGGAAAGAGCACGCAGCTTGCCGAGGCTGAATCGGTTAAGGAAAAGCGGAAAGGTTACAAAAATCCCAGGATTGCGAAGGGTATTCCTACGTCTGTCGCACAGCGCTCAGGACACCGTCAGTTTTTTCCTAAAAGTGTGGGAAAAGATGAGGCTCTTGGCGGGAAGAAAGATGAAAAAAATAAAAGTGTGGTTTTTTCTCCCACTCAAAATCTTCAAACCTACAAGCGCAGTGGAAAAAGGAAAGTCGATGGGTAGATCAATCTCTCAGAGAGGTAAGACAGGACGCTTAACCATCAGGCTTTTGCGCTTACCTGAAAACGAAAACCGCAGATTAATACCCCGCAGCTACCGTTTTACATCGTAAAAATCGTAGTTTCATCGACAAGCGGTCACGCTTCCCGCGCCTTGACCTTCAAATGCCGCGCATACCACGGCCGCTTCGGCACGCGCTTGAACAACCCTGTGAGCGCATCGTCGTCAGCACCAAAGGTAATACGCAACGCGAGCTTCATGGTCTCCGGGTCCATTTCCATCGACTTGCCCATTTGCAACCCCGGCGTGGTGCTGCAGCCGTGGGTGTCCGGGCCGAGCCACGGGTCGCCGACTTCGACCCAGCGGCCCGGGGCGAACCAGGCTACGCCGTTGACTTCCAGCCGGCTGACTTCGCCTGGATTGAAGCGTTCATGGGCGCGGAACCAGTCTTCGATGCGGTCGTCGATCCAGCCGTGGAAGTGCCAGAACACCGGGTTTACGTGGGAGGAAAACGGGTCGCCCAGGAAGTCGTTTTCGGCGGCGTACCACCGCGCGGCAAAGTCTGCCGGGTCGCGGGCAAAGGGCACTGGCGCGCCGTTGGAGGGATCGCGGGGCACGGAGGCCCAGCGCATGTGCAGCCAGTCGTGCAGGCCCAGTTCCATCTCGGAACCCAATTGGCCCAAGGTGTATTTGGCCAGGTAACGCGGGTCGCGGTATTGGGACTCCCAGACCTGGAAGTTGCTGTGGTACGTCTCTAGCGACTTGATGTCGCTGACCCACTGGGTGTATTCGCTGTCGTCGGGGGCCAACCAGGTGGGCGGCAAGGCGAAGCCATCGTGGTTGTCGAAGTAGCGCACAAAGCCCAGGCGATCACGCTCCAGCGCCGGTTGCGGTTCGGGGAAGGCCGGCCAAGAGGGTAAGTCCTGCATGGCGCGTGCAGTGCCGAGCATATGCCGATGCATAAAGAAGAAATCGATGCCCGAGCCGTTGCGATCTTTGCGCTTGCCACGGGCGTCGCGCTCCTGGCCCCGTGGGCCGGGCTGCCAGCCGATGCCGCGCAGGGCATCGCGTTTTTCTTCGGAGAGTTTGTGCCATTGGTCGCGAGTGGCGTGCCACAGCTGGTGGAACAGGCGGTGTTCGGGGGCGATGAGCCAGGCGAGCAGGGTCGGGTTGTGGCCGATGCGCTCGCGGGCTTCGGGAAACAGCTGTTTGTGGGCGATAAAGCGGTTGTCGCGTTCGGTCAGGGCCAGGGGGCGATTCAGGTCGAGGATCTGCCCGCTGAGGGTGCCGCTGCCGGCGTTGCCGAAGTCGGCCCAGACTTCATCGAGGGTCATCTTGAATTCATAGGCGGGCCTGCCATCGGCCGAATCGCGGTCGATCAAGCGCCAGTAGAGCAAGGCGCCCTCGCCCGTCAGCAAATCGCCCAATACCCGGTAACGCGGTTCACCTTCGGCACGCAGGTTGGCGGCGGTGTCCAGGTAGCCGCGCAGGCCTCGGCCACGGGGGGCGATGTCGAGCAGCAGTTCCAAGCCTTGCAGCGGCAGGCCCTTGAGGCCAGCGTCGCGGCCTTCCAGGCGCAGACTCCAGACGCCACGCAAGGTATTGGCCAGTTGCTGGCCGGCGGTGTCGGCCAGATCGACCGTGGCTTCGCCGGGGGTGATGGGGAATTCTTCACGCGTCCACTCGCGATGGGCATAGAAAGCTGCCGGCACAGCGGCGCCGGTGAGCGCGAGGCCTGCGATGAACCCACGTCGAGAGATGGTCATTGTTTACCTTAGGAAACGGCTTGATCAGAGCTAGAACGTTTGCTGGCAGGGGAAATTTACCGCCGCCGTCTCGCCCGCCTAAATTTCCCCGCTCATCGCTCGTTCTTCCCAGATAGCAAAGGCCTCAACTGACTGAGATGGCAATGACAAAATCACGTTCGAAAAAGGCGTTGTATATCGGCCTGCCGCTGGCCCTGGCCGTCGGCGCTGGCTTGCTGGTCTGGGATCACTGGTTCAGGGGCAACGCCGGCTACTCGCTGGAGGTGATCAAGCAGGCCAACGAGATGCAGGATCGGTTGTTGTCGTTCGACAGCCATATCACTGTGCCGGTGGATTTCGGCACCGCAGGCAAAGAAGCGGACAAGGACGGCAGCGATCAATTTGACCTGGTCAAGGCCAGTCGGGGCCGCTTGTCCGGCGCCGCCGTGACCATCTTCGGCTGGCCGGAAATCTGGAACGGCCCGAACGCACCGCACAAACCCACCGAAGGGTTTGTCGAAGCGGCACGCCATGAACAGGAAGTGCGCTACAAGATCATCAGCGCCATGGTGCGCGACTTCCCCAATCAGGTCGCCATCGCCTACACCCCGGACGACTTCCGGCGCCTGCATGGCGAGGGCAAGTTCGCGATCTTTATGAGCATGCTCAACGCCTACCCGCTGGGCAACGATCTGAACCAGTTGGACCTGTGGGCCGCGCGCGGCATGCGCATGTTCGGCTTCAGCTATGTGGGCAATAACGCCTGGTCGGACTCATCGCGCCCGCTGCCATTCTTCAATGATTCGGTGGATGCGCTCGACGGGCTGTCCGACATCGGCAAACAAGCCGTGCACCGTCTCAATGACCTGGGTGTGATCATCGATGTGTCGCAGATGTCGACCAAGGCCCTGGAACAGGTGGCGCAGCTGAGCCGCACACCAATGGTGGCGTCCCACTCGGCGCCGCGTGCGGCGGTGGATATCCCGCGCAACCTCAGCGACAAGGAATTACAGCTGATCAAGCACAGTGGCGGCGTGGTGCAGATCGTGGCCTTCTCGGCCTACCTGCGCCCGCTGAGCCAGCCAACCCAGGACAAGCTCAACACGCTGCGCGCCCGTTTTGACCTGCCGCCCCTGCCGAACCTGGCCATGGCCCTGATGCCAGGCGATCCCATCATCGCTGCCTGGCCCGAGCAGCGGTTCGGCGAGTACGCCAGCGCGCTGTACGGCATCCTCGACGAGGAACCCAAGGCCACCCTCAAAGATCTGGGCAACGCGATCGACTACACCGTGCGCAAGATCGGCATCGACCACGTCGGCCTGTCTTCGGACTTCAACGACGGGGGTGGCATCGACGGCTGGAACAACGTCGGCGAAATCCGCAACGTCACCGCCGAGCTGATCCAGCGCGGCTACTCCGAAGCCGACATCGCCAAGCTGTGGGGAGGCAACTTCCTGCGGGTCTGGGACCAAGTACAAAAAGCTGCCAAACCATTGGCCAACCATTAACCCTCTAGAAGCCAGTCCATGACCGACCGCCGTACGTTTCTCAAGCAGGCAGGGGTACTTGCCGCCAGCCTGCCGCTGGGCGCTGCCATCCTGCCTCAGGCGCAAGCAGCCGCAACACAAGACCCATGGACCGGGTTCAAGCGACTGTTCAACCAAGACCCGGACTACCTGCACTTCTCCAACTTCCTAGTGACCTCGCACCCCAAACCGGTACGCGAAGCCATTGAGCGTTACCGCGCACAGATCGACCGCAACCCAGGGCTGGCCATGGACTGGGACTTGCAGGAAACCTGGAAGCGTGAAGGCCAGGTGCGCGAATGGGCCGGCCGCTACCTGAAGGCCTCTCCCCCGCAGATCGCCTTGACCGGCAGCACCTCCGAAGGGCTGGCGATGATCTATGGCGGGATCAAGGTACGGCCCGACCAGGAAATCCTGACCACGGTTCACGAGCACTACGCCACCCAGAACGTGCTGGACTTTCGTGTGCTCAAGCAAGCCACACAGGTACGCCGGATCGCACTGTTCGACAACGCCAACCAAGTCTCTGTCGATGAAGTACTCGGCAATATCCAGCGCAACATCCGCCCCAACACCCGTGTGTTGGGCATGACCTGGGTGCAGTCCGGCAGCGGCGTGAAGCTGCCCATCGGCGAGATCGGCAAGCTGGTGGACGAGCACAACCGCAACCGCGATGAGCAAGACCGCATCCTCTACGTGGTGGATGGCGTGCACGGCTTCGGCGTGGAAAACCTCGATTTCCCCGACATGCACTGCGACTTCTTCATCGCCGGCACCCATAAATGGATGTTCGGCCCGCGCGGCACCGGTCTGGTGTGCGCCCGCGACCCCGAGAACAAATACGTCACGCCGATGGTGCCGACCTTCTCCGAGGACAAGGACTTCGCCACCAGCATGACGCCTGGCGGCTACCACGCCTTCGAGCATCGCTGGGCCGCAGATGAAGCCTTCAAGCTGCACTTGCAGTTGGGCAAGGCCCAGGTGCAGACACGCATCCATGGACTGAATACCGAGCTGAAAGACCAATTGCTGGCGCAGCCACAGGTCGAGCTGGTCACCCCGCGCAACCCCGCGCTGTCCGCCGGTTTCACCTTCTTCCGAATCAAGGGCCAGGACAGTGACGCAGTGGTGGCCCACATGATGAAACACCGTGTGGTGATCGATTCGGTGGACCGTGATGTCGGCCCCGTGATTCGCACCTCGCCTGGCCTGCTCAACAACGCCGACGAAATCCAGCGGTTCATGACCCTGCTGCGCCAGCGGGTGTGACGCTCACTTTTCCCTTTGAACGAGATGCCCACATGATTCCATTCCGACTCAAACCCTTGACCACCCTGATGCTCACCGCCCTGTGCAGCGCCCTGCTGCCAGGCGTGGCCCAGGCCGCCGCGCCACAGCCAGGCAAAGTGTTCAAGGACTGTAAGGACTGCCCGGAAATGGTCGTGCTGCCCGCCGGCACCTTCACCATGGGGACGCCTGAGGATGAGGTCGGTCGCGAGCCGGATGAAGGCCCGATGCATGACGTGACCTTCGCCAAACCGTTCGCCATGAGCCGCTTCCACATCACTGCCGGTGAATGGGACAGCTATGTGCGCCAGACCGGCGTGAAGATCGCCAATGGTGACACCCGCCCCGGCCGCGAATGCATCGCCAGCAAGCCGCGCTATCCACAAGGCCCGCGTCAGCCGGCGGTGTGCATGGACATGGACGACATCAAGGCCTACGTCGCCTGGCTGTCGAAAAAGACCGGCCAACACTACCAAATGGTCAGCGAAGCCCAGCGCGAATACGCCGCCCGTGCCGGTTCCACCGGGCCTTTCCCGTTCCCCTTCGATGAAGGCAAGGGCTACAGCATCGCCGAACACGCCAACACCTACGGGCCTGCGGACGGCTACAGCTACTCGTCGCCAGTGGGCAGCTACCCGCCCAACGCGTTCGGCATGTACGACATGCACGGCAACGTCTACGAGCGCGTCGCCGACTGCGAACATACCAACTACATCGGCGCCCCTGCCGACGGCAGTGCCTGGGTAGAACCTAACTGCGAGTCCTATCAGATTCGCGGCAATGACTGGGGTGAAGCACCGGTATTTTCGCGCTCGGGCAACCGCAACACTATCTACCCGCAGACGCGGGGCGACTGGATCGGCTTCAGGGTTGTGCGTGATCTCTGATTACGCACACTGAAACCGGCAAAAAAAAACCGCCTGGCATGAGCCAGGCGGTTTTTTTATGTCTGGAGGGAGCCGGCACGCGTGCCGGCTCCCGGTGGATCAGAACGCGTACTTGGCGTTGATCATTGCGTTGCGAGGTTCGCCGTAAGAGCCCGAAGTGAATGTACCAATACCGTCGTAATACTTCTTATCGAACAGATTGTTCACATTCAGACCAACAGTCAGGTGCTCATCCACTTTGTAGTTCGCCAACAGCCCCACTACTGCAAACGGATCCTGCGTTGCCTTGTAGGTAGGGCCGGTGTATTGAGGGACTTGCCCCTCGGCGTACATCTTGCTCTGCCAGGTAACGTTGCCGCCAATGGTCAGACGTTCCAGGTCGCCCTGCAAGCGGTAGGTAGTGCCGAGCTTGAGGAGGTTGGAAGGCTGGTTGGTCTGGACACGCTCACCATTCTTGTCGTGAGACTCACGATAGGTGTAGCCACCGAATATGTTCCAACCCTTGGTCAACTCGCCCGAAATCTCGGTCTCGACACCACGAGTGCTGGTGCCGCTGATAGCCTTATAGGCTGTTTTGTTGGAGTTGGGATTGAAGACCTCCTCAGGGCTGTTCTTCTGCTCTACATCAAACAACGCGATACTGGCGTTCAACGCACCGTTGAAGAATTCGCCTTTCAAGCCAATCTCGTAGTTGTCACCCTGCAGCGGCTCCAGGGACTTGTCGTCAACCGTCTTGTAGAACGTCTGCGGCAAGAAGATGTTGGTGTAGCTGGCATACGCCGAATAGGTGTCGTTCAACTCGTAGACAATCCCCGCATAGGGAGTGACAACTCCGGTTTTACGAGTTTTGTCAGTGGCTTTGCTCTGATTCGAAATGCTCGTGACGCGGTCTTCCTGATCCCACCAGCTGACACGAGTACCAAGAATTACGGTTAACGGATCGAATGGCTTCAGACGCACCGCAGTGTAAACCCCGCTTTGCTGAAGGCTCGTAACCGTTCCGCCATTTTCGACGAACTTCGGTCGAGCGAACTGACGGCCATCCCAGGCGAAAATATTGTCCACCGCCGCGAAGTCGCCATCGGCTCCAGTGCTGACGTAGTCCGGAAAGTTCAGGTGCGTGCGCGAAGTGCTGGCACCCACTACCAACTCATGCTGACGCCCACCCAAAGTGAACGGGCCGGTGGCAAAGGTATCCAGGGTGTCTTGAGTCTGGTAGCTGTCCAGACGACTGATATAGGCATTTGCGCCGACGCCTGTCACTGGGTCTGGCGCGCCATTACTGGCAGAAGCCCCCTCCCCTTTGCGATAGCTGTATTGGTGGCTGTAAGCAGTTTTCCAACTCCAGTCGTTAGCCAGCTTGTGATCCAGCATGGTGCTGAAGTTATAGCTGGTGTTGTCCTGGAATGCCCAACGGCTGGCAGGGTTGAACGAACGGGAGAAATTAGTCTGTTTGCCGGTGTTGTAGAACAACGGGATATGCCCATAAGTCGTGCCATCGGCGTTGTTGTTCTGGTAATCGAGGCTGGTGCGTAACGTGGTGTCATCACTCAAGTCGATGTCCAGGGCGCCGTACATCACACGCTTTTCTTGCTTGTACCAATCAATGAACGAATTTTGCTTCTGATAAGCCGCGACGAAACGTCCACGCACATTGCCGGTTTCGGTCAGCGGACCCGAGACGTCAACTTCGGAGCGGTAGCGGTCCCACGCCCCCGCCTCTCCGGAAACGTATGCCTGGAAGTCGCTGGTAGGACGCTTGCGCACTAGGTTGACGGTGGCGGATGGAGTGCCTGCACCACTCATCAGGCCGGTCGCGCCGCGCACAACTTCAACGCGGTCATAGATAGCCATGTCCGACAGTGGGCCGGTGTACTGCTGTGACTCGTTGGCCACTTGCGACGGAATGCCATCGTACTGAAAGTTCTGTATTGAGAAGCCACGGGAATAGAAAGAATAACGCTCACTGTCGCGGTGGTTGATGCTGATACCCGGCGTGAACGCCATCACTTCGTTAAGCGTCGAAAGATGCTGGTCGTCCATCAGTTGACGGGTAATCACACTCACCGACTGCGGCGTTTCGCGCAAGGACAAGGGAAGCTTGGTGGCGGTGCTGGTTGCTCCCGTGGTGTACGAACCGGTGTTTTCGGTCGTCTCCCCAAGACCCTCGGCACTGATCGTGGTCGCGCCCAGGTTCAGCGCCGAACCGGTGGATGGCGCCATCACGATATAGCTGCCGCTGGCTTCGCGACTGGCCTGCAAGCCACTGCCCGACAACAGTCGAGACAGGCCTTCATCCACGCCAAACTGCCCTTTCAACCCTGGAGTGGAGCGCTGGCTGGCGATCGCTGGATCGTAGGAAATCGAGACACCGGCCGCCGAGCCGAATGACATCAGCGCATCCGATAATTTACCGGCCGGAATCGCGAAGGCAACCTTGCCGGCTTCGCTCTGGGCAAGTGCGACGCTCGGCATCAATGTGGCGGCAGCTGGCACAGCCAGCGCGGCGCCCAACATCATCAGACGCACGGTCTGCGGCAATTTCTTCAGCGCGTAATGCTTGGGCGTAGACAACCAAAGGAGATAAGGCATCGACAGCAATCCTTGAACAATGAGGCGTGTGTTTGGCAGAAATTAGTGGCGTCTTTGAGCGCCTCTGGTTAATAAGACGGTTCAGGTAATGAAAACCAGACTCATTTACCTGCTTTTTTTTACCACCCCTCTAAACGCGCTCAACCCTCAACCGCCAGGGGCATTGAGGGTCGAGCACGCCTGCTCATAGAAATGAAAGCGTCCATGGGAAGGGAACGGCGCACCGGCCTACGGGTGCCGGCCATGAAACATGGCCGCATCCAATCTATAACGTGGGGCTGGCGGACAAATTTAGGGCCCGTGCCCAACGCAATGAGGCTAAATCGCGCCGTAGTCGAAACGTCTTCTACAAAAGCCCGCGAGCGATCAAATGGATCGCCGGGCCTCCACTCGCCCTTAGCACGTAGCCACGTCGCGACCGAGGTAGTTTCATGACTGCAAAACCGCGTAGCGCCCTCAGCGAACTCTTGAGCCTGCTCAAGCCCTATCGCTACACCGTCATTCTGTCGATTCTGTTCGGCATCCTTGGAGGGGTGAGCGTCACGGCTCTGCTTGCCACGGTTAACCAGGGCCTGCACAGCGAGTCCGGCCTCACCACCGCAGTGGTCCTGGCCTTTGCCGGGCTATGCCTGCTCGCCCTGCTCAGCAGCATTGCCGCCGACATCGGCAGCAACTTCGTGGGCCAAAAAGTCATCGCCAGGCTGCGCAAGGACCTCGGCGCCAAGGTGCTGTCAGCGCCAATCGAACAGATCGAACGGTACCGCAGTCACCGCCTTATTCCGGTACTGACCCACGACGTCGACACCATCAGCGACTTCGCCTTCGCCTTCGCTCCGCTGGCCATTTCCATCACCGTTATCCTCGGCTGCCTGGGCTACCTGGCGAGCCTCTCGCTGCCGATCTTCATCATGACCCTGCTGGCCATCGGCATCGGCTCGGCGATCCAGTTCATCGCGCAAAGCAAAGGCATCAAAGGCTTCTACGCCGCGCGGGAAGCTGAAGACAACCTGCAAAAACATTACTCGGCCATCGCCGAAGGCGCCAAGGAACTGCGGATCCATCGCAAGCGCCGTCACGCCATGCTGACCCGCAACATCCAGGCCACCGCCGACCACATCTGCGACACCCACGTGCGCTCGATCAATATTTTCGTGATCGCCAAGAGCCTGGGTTCGATGCTGTTCTTTGTGGTCATCGGCCTGGCACTGACCCTGCAATCGTTCTGGCCCAGCAACAACCCGGCCATGATGAGCGGCTTTGTACTGGTGCTGCTCTACATGAAAGGCCCGCTGGAAAACCTGATCGCCAACCTGCCGATCATCAGCCGCGCGCAGATCGCCTTTCGACGCATTGCCGACCTGTCCGAACGCTTCTCGTCGCCGGAACCGCACTTGCTGCTTGACGCCGATGAGAGCCGCACGCCGACCATGAAGCATCTGGAATTGCGCGACGTGCAATACGCGTTTCCGCCCGTGGAAGGCAGCGCGCCCTTCAAGCTGGGCCCGGTGAACCTGACCATCGAGCCTGGGGAAATCCTGTTTATCGTCGGCGAAAACGGCTGCGGCAAGACCACCCTGATCAAACTGCTGCTGGGCCTGTACACCCCGCAGCAAGGTGAGATCCGCCTCAACGGCACAACGGTGGACGCCCATGGCCTGGATGATTACCGGCAGATGTTCACCACCATTTTTGCCGACTACTACCTGTTCGACGAACTGGTGCAAAGCGATAAAGCCCTGCCGGACGACGCCAACCAATACCTGGAGCGCATGGAAATCGCGCACAAGGTCAGCATCCGCGATGGCGCTTTCACCACCACCGACCTCTCCACCGGGCAGCGCAAGCGCCTGGCGCTGATCAACGCCTGGCTCGACGAGCGTCCAGTGCTGGTCTTCGACGAGTGGGCCGCCGACCAGGACCCGACCTTCCGCCGCGTGTTCTACACAGAGCTGCTGCCGGACCTCAAGCGCCTGGGCAAGACCATCATCGTGATCTCCCACGATGATCGTTACTTCGATATCGCCGACCAACTGGTGCGCATGGAAGCCGGGCGCGTCATTACCGAAAAAGCCTTCGCCTGACCTCCCCCTCCGGCGAGCGCCCTGCCGCTCGCCGCTGCCTGCCAAGTCCCACGTCACACCTAAATCTCGTCGGCCACGCTTCGTCTTTCTGACAACGCATATTTACGCAGCCGATGGCGACGAGACCAAACATGAACCCACTGAATCAACTCCCCGACGACGACTTGCTGGCTTTGTTGATGGCCGACGACGTCGGTTCAGAGCATTCCATCAAGGCTTCCACCCATCGCGGCCCCACTCCCCTGTCCTTCGCCCAACAACGCCTGTGGTTCCTGCAACAACTCTCGCCCGACAGCAGCGCCTACAACCTGCCTAACGCGCTGCACCTGCGCGGCCCGCTGGATACATCGGCGCTCGCCGCGGCCTTGCAGCAGATCATCGACCGGCACGACGTGCTGAAAACCGCGTTCCAGACCGTCGATGATGAACCCCGGCAAGTGCTTGACCCGCAAGCCCGCATCCACGTGCGCGAAGAGAACCTCTCAGGCCTGGCACCGCACGCCCGTAGCACCGCCGTGACTGAGCGCCTGGCCGCCGAGGCCGGTGCACCGTTTGACCTGGGGCAAGCCCCGCTGATTCGCGCCACCCTGATCACCCTTGAGCGCGACGAGCATATCCTGCTGTTGAACATGCACCACATCGTCTCGGACGCCTGGTCCAACCCGATCCTGATGCACGACCTGATCCAGGCTTACCAACGCGCCTGCCAGGGCGATACCACGCCGCTGGCGCGACCTGCCATCCAGTACGCCGACTACGCCCGCTGGCAGCGCGAGGAGTACCCGAACACGCCGGCACAACAGCGGGCCGCCGACTATTGGGCGGGTTACCTGGGACGGGAGATTCCCACGCTGGACCTGCCTACCGAGTTCCCCCGCAATGCCGAACAACAACACCGTGCCGGCAATCTTCAACTGTCAGTGCCCACAGCCCTGAGCCAACAGTTGCACGGCTTCTGCCAGCAACAGGACCTGACGCCGTTTATCGTGCTGCTGGGCACCTGGCAACTGCTGCTCAGTCGCTACAGCGGCCAGCAGGATTTCACCGTTGGTGTGCCGAATGCCAGCCGTAATCAGAGCGAGACCCAGGACCTGGTGGGGTTCTTCGTCAGCAGCCAGATCTATCGCACGCAACTCACCGACGACCTGACCACAGGCGAGTTTCTCCAAGCGCTGCGCCAGCAATCGCGGGCGGCGATGGAACATGCCGACTACCCGATTGAACTGATCATCGAGCGCTTGCAGCTGCAACGCAGCACCCAGGCCAACCCGTTGTTCCAGACCCTGTTCAACTGGCGGGTGAGCCAGGATCAACCGATCGCTCTGACGCTGGGTGAGCTGAGCCTGGCGTTCCTGCCGGTGGCGCAACATGAGGCCAAGTTCGACCTGTCGATGGACGTGGACTACACGCCACAACAGATCATGGCGAGCATCGAGTACAGCACGGCACTGTTCGGCGCGGCGACGATTGAGCGCCTGGGACAGCACTGGCTGCGCTTGCTGCAAAGCCTCGTTGACGGGCCGCAACAGCGACTGGCCGAACTGCCGATGCTCGACCACGCCGAGCAACATCAGATGGTCAGCGCATGGAACGCCACCGCCACCCACTACCCGCTGCACCACAGCGTCCAGCAACTGATCGAAGCCCAAGTGGCGGCCACACCCAATGCCACGGCGCTGGTGTTCGGCGATCAACAGCTGAGCTATCACCAGCTCAACCAGCGCGCCAACCAGCTCGCCCACAAGCTGATGGAACTGGGCGTCGGCCCCGATGCACTGGTCGGTATCGCCACCGAGCGTAGCCTGGAGATGGTCATCGGCCTGCTCGCCGTGCTCAAGGCCGGCGCCGCCTATGTGCCGCTGGACCCGGAATACCCGCAGGACCGCCTCAGCTACATGATCGAAGACAGCGGCATTGGCCTGCTGTTGACCCAGCAGCACCTGCTCACGCAGTTGCCGATTCCGGCTGCGCTGCCGGTGCTGGCCCTCGATCAACTGGACGTCAGCGCTTATGCCGACACCAACCCGGAGGTCGCCGTTGACGGTGAAAACCTGGCCTACGTCATCTACACCTCAGGTTCCACCGGCAAGCCCAAAGGCGCCGGCAACCGGCATTCGGCCCTGACCAACCGGCTGTGCTGGATGCAACAGGCCTATGGGTTGACCGCCGACGATACCGTGCTGCAAAAGACCCCGTTCAGCTTCGACGTGTCGGTGTGGGAGTTCTTCTGGCCGCTGATGACCGGCGCCCGTTTGGCCGTTGCCGGGCCTGGCGATCATCGCGACCCGGCCATCCTGATCAGCCTGATTCAGCGTTACCAGGTCACGACCCTGCACTTCGTGCCGTCGATGCTGCAGGTGTTCCTGCTGGACGAACAGGTCGCCCAGTGCACCGGCCTGACACGCATCATCTGCAGCGGCGAAGCCTTGCCGGTGGACGCCCAACAACAGGTGTTCGCCAAGCTGCCGAACGCCGGGTTGTTCAACCTCTACGGCCCCACCGAAGCCGCCATCGACGTAACCCATTGGACCTGCCGCGAGGAAGGCAAGGCCAGCGTGCCGATTGGCCAGCCGATCGCCAACCTCACCACCTACATCCTCGATGCCGAGCTGCAACCGGTGCCCGCCGGTGTCATCGGCGAGTTGTACCTGGGCGGCGAAGGCCTGGCGCGCGGTTACCACCGCCGCCCTGCCCTTACCGCCGAACGCTTCATGACCAGCCCGTTCGGTGATGGCCAACGCCTGTACCGCACCGGCGACCTGGCCAGCTACCGCCCCGACGGCGTGATCGAATACCGTGGCCGTATCGACCACCAGGTAAAAATCCGTGGCCTGCGCATTGAACTGGGGGAAATCGAAACCCGCCTGATGGAACTCGATTGCGTGCGTGAAGCGGTGGTGATCGCGGCTGACGGGCAACTGGTGGCCTACGCCGTGCCCGCTCAAGCCCGTGACGCCGCTGAACTGCGCAGCGACATCAAACACCGTTTGAGCGAACACTTGCCCGACTACATGGTGCCGGCCCAGTTGATCTTCCTCGACCAACTGCCCCTGAGCCCCAACGGCAAACTGGACCGCAAGGCTCTGCCGAAACCCGATGCAAACCTGCTGCAAAAAGCCTACGTGGCGCCGCAGAGCCCGCTGGAACAGCAGATTGCCGCCATCTGGCAAGACGTGCTCAAGCGTGAAGCCGTCGGCCTTCACGATGACTTCTTTGAGCTGGGCGGACATTCACTGTTGGCTACCCAGGTCGTCTCCCGTGTGCGTCATGCCCTGAACACCGATGTGCCCCTGCGCAGCCTGTTCGAGTGCAGCACCTTGCAGGCGTTCGTCGCCACCTTGGCCCAAGAACCGGTCCGCCACGAGCCGCCCTTGGTCCGGGTCGCGCGCGACCAGCCGCTGCGCCTGTCTTACGCCCAGGAACGCCAGTGGTTCCTCTGGCAACTGGACCCTCAAAGCACCGCGTATCACATCCCGGCGGCCCTGCGCCTGCGCGGCCATCTGGACACCCAGGCACTGCAGCGCAGCTTTGACCACCTGATCGAGCGCCATGAAAGCCTGCGCACCTCGTTCACCCAGGACGGCGAGCGTACCGTCCAACAGATCGCCGCCCACGCTCCGCTGGCGATCAGCGTCGAGTCACGGCTGGGCGCAGAGGAGCAGGCGATCCAGGCGTGTGTTGAACACGAAATCCAGCAGCTGTTCGACTTGCAGCATGGCCCGCTGCTGCGGGTCAAACTGCTGAAACTGGCGGATGACGATCACGTCCTGATCCTCACCCAGCACCATATTGTCTCCGATGGCTGGTCGATCAACGTGATGATCCAGGAGCTGATTGCCCTGTACGCCGGTTTCAGCCAGCAGCAACCCGTCAGCCTGCCTGACCTGCCCGTCCAATACGCCGACTATGGCGTGTGGCAGCGCCAGTGGATGGAGGCCGGAGAGCGCGAGCGCCAACTGGCCTACTGGACCGAACAGTTGGGTGGCGAGCAGACGGTATTGGAACTGCCCGCCGACCACACCCGGCCGTCGGAGCAAAGCTACCGCGGCGCCCAATTGGAACTGGCGCTGGGCCACGAGCTGAATCAGTCGCTCAAGCAATTGGCCCAGCAGCAAGGCGTGACGTTGTTCATGCTGTTGCTGGCCTCGTTCCAAACCCTGTTGCATCGCTACAGCGGGCAAACCGACATCCGTGTCGGTGTGCCGATTGCCAACCGCAACCGCGTGGAAACCGAAGGGCTGATCGGGTTTTTCGTCAACACCCAGGTGCTGCGCGCAGAGCTCAACGGCCAGGCGCGGTTTGTCGACGTGCTGCAACAGGTCAAACACCACGCCTTGCAAGCCCAGGCTCATCAGGACCTGCCCTTCGAGCAACTGGTGGAAGCCCTGCAACCGGAGCGCAGCCTCAGCCACAGCCCGCTGTTCCAGGTGATGTACAACCATGCCAGCGTGCAGCCGCAAAACAGCGTCAGCCTGCCCGGCCTGAGCCTTGAAGTCTTGGAAGGCACGCTACCCAGCACCCAGTTTGACCTCTCGCTGGACACCACCGAGTCCGCCGACGGTCTGCTGGCCACCCTCACCTATGCGATCGACCTGTTTGAAGCCTCAACCGTCCAGCGCCTGGCCGGGCATTGGCAAAACCTGTTGCAGGCCATCGTCCGTAACCCGCAGCAACGCCTGGGTGAAATGGACATGCTTGGGCATGAAGAGCGGCACCTGATGCTCCATGACTGGAGCAGTGCCACCCTCGATTACCCAAGTGAACAACGGGTTCATCAGCTGTTTGAAGCCCAGGTGGCGAAGCAACCATCAGCCCCGGCCTTGCTCTTCGAAGACCGCCAGTTGAGTTACGCCGAACTCAACGCCCAGGCCAATCGCCTGGCTCGCCATCTGGTGAGCCTGGGCGTCGGGCCCGACGTGCTGGTGGGGATTGCCGTGGAGCGCGGCCTGGACATGATCATCGGCTTGCTGGCGGTGCTCAAGGCCGGTGGCGCCTACGTGCCTCTGGACCCTGAATACCCGCAGGATCGGTTGCTGTGCATGATCGAAGACAGCGGCACGCAACTGATGCTGACCCAGAGCCACTTGCGCGAACGCCTGACGATTCCTGCCGAGGTGGCGCACCTGTGCCTGGACCAGAACCAAGCCTGGGTCGATCTGGACGACAGCAACCTGGTCAATCGTGCCCATGCCGATAACCTTGCGTATGTGATGTTCACCTCCGGCTCCACTGGCCGGCCAAAAGGCGTGGGCATCAACCAGTCCTCGCTGACTCGCCATGCCTACGTGTCGTTGGGGTTCTTCAATCTCAATGGCGGCGACCGCATCCTGCAGTTTTCCACCTTCAACTTCGACGGTTTCGTCGAGCAGCTGTACCCGGCCCTGATCTGCGGCGCGTCGGTGGTGCTGCGCGGCACCGAAATCTGGGACACCGAGACCTTCTACCACGCCCTGATCAAGCACCAGATCAGCGTGGTCGACCTCACCACGGCCTACTGGAACCTGCTGGCCAAGGATTTTGCCGCGGCTGGCCCACGGGATTACGGGCGCCTCAAGCAAGTGCACGCCGGTGGTGAAGCCATGCCGCCAGAAGGCCTCGCCGCGTGGAGCCAGGCCGGCCTTGGCCACGTCAAATTACTCAACACCTACGGCCCGACTGAAGCCACGGTGACGGTCACGGCCCTTGATTGCACCGACTATGTAACCGGCGCACGCCCCACGCCCTTGACCATGCCCATCGGCAAGGTCCTGGCCGGACGCAGCATTTACCTGCTGGACGACAGCGGTGCCCCGGCGCCGATTGGCGTGGTGGGCGAACTGGTGATCGGCGGCGAGTTGCTGGCGCGGGGTTATTTCAATCGCCCGGACCTGACGGCCGAGCGCTTCATGCCCGACCCGTTCAGCCAAAGTGGCGGCCGCTTGTACCGCACCGGCGACCTTGCGCGCTACACCCCCGACGGGGTGATCGAGTACGTCGGCCGGATCGACCATCAGGTGAAGATTCGCGGGTTCCGTATCGAGTTGGGCGAAATCGAAGCCCGACTGCTCGAGCACGACATGGTGCGAGACGCCATCGTCCTCGCCCAACCGGCCGCCAGCGGTTTGCAGTTGGTGGGTTATGTGGTGCCCGAGGCCACGGCCGTGCCGCACGCAGAGCTGCGCCAGTCGATCAAAGCCTCGCTGGCAGCCGTGCTGCCGGACTATATGGTCCCGGGCTTCCTGATGTTCCTTGATGTATTGCCCCTGAGCCCGAACGGCAAGCTGGACCGTAAAGCGCTGCCCAAGCCGGATGCCAGCCAACAGCAAAACCACTATGTGGCGCCGCGAACGGCCCTGGAAATCCAGGTCGCCGGAATCTGGCAAAGCGTGCTCAACCTTGAGCAGGTGGGCCTCACGGATGACTTCTTCGCACTGGGCGGCCATTCGTTGCTGGCAACCCAGATCATCTCCAGGGTGCGTCAGGCCCTGGGGCTGGATGTCGCCCTGCGCAGCTTGTTCGAACGCAGCGTGCTCGGGGATTTCGTCGTCGGCCTGGACGGTCGCGCGCGGCAGCATGAGCTGCCATTGGTGCCCGTCGAACGCACTCAATCGCTGCCCCTGTCCTACGCACAGGAGCGCCAGTGGTTCCTCTGGCAATTGGACCCGCACAGCGCCGCGTACCACCTGCCGGCCGCCCTGCGCCTCAAGGGCGCGCTGGATGTCGCGGCGCTGGAGCACGCGTTCAATCAACTGATCGCGCGTCACGAAGCACTGCGCACCACCTTCGTGGTGGACAACGAACACCCCCGCCAAATCATCGCCGACCAGGCACCGCTGGCGTTGGTGGTCGAGACGCTGAACGGCACGCCGGACGACGCCACGATCAAGGCCTTTGTGGAGCACGAAACCCGGCAACTGTTCGACCTCCAAAACGGCCCACTGCTGCGGGTCAGGCTGCTGCGTCTGGCGGACGATGAACATGTACTGGTACTGACCCAGCACCACATCGTTTCCGATGGCTGGTCGGTGCAGTTGATGGTGGAGGAACTGATCAGCCTGTACGGCGCCGCCCAATCTGGACAGCCTCACGCACTGGCACCGTTGCCCATCCAGTACGCCGACTATGCCGCCTGGCAACGGCAATGGATGCAAGCCGGCGAGCGCGAACGTCAACTGGCGTACTGGACCGGCCAGTTGGCCGGTGAACACAGCGTATTGGAGTTGCCGACGGATCGCCCGCGCCCGGCGGAACAAAGCTACCGAGGTGCCCACCTGTCAATTACCCTGGCGCCTGGCCTGGGCGATGCCGTGCACGCCTTTGCCCATCGCGTTGGCGTGACGCCGTTCATGCTGTTGCTGGCGTCTTTCCAGACCCTGTTGCACCGCTACAGCGGCCAAAACGATATCCGCGTCGGTGTGCCGATTGCTAACCGCAACCGGGTCGAAACCGAGGGGCTGATTGGCTTCTTCGTGAACACCCAAGTCATGAAAGCCGAGTTCAGCTCGCACCTGCGGGTCGAGGCTCTGCTGCAACAGGTCAAGCAACATGCACTGGATGCCCAGGCGCATCAGGACCTGCCATTCGAACAATTGGTGGAGGCCTTGCAACCGGAACGCAGCCTCAGCCACAACCCGCTCTTCCAAGTGATGTTCAACCACCAGAGTGCCGACAAACCCAGCGCCACCGAACGTCCGTCACTGCCTTCGGCGTTGCAGGTCGAGGGATTGGACTGGGAAGGCAGCACCTCGCAATTTGACCTGACCCTCAGCACCAGCGAATCGGCCGAAGGCTTGAGCGCGACCCTGACCTACGCCACCGACCTGTTCAACGCCACCACCATCGAGCGCCTTGGGCGGCATTGGCAACAGCTGCTGCACAGCCTGATTGCCGACCCACAACAGCGAGTTGCAGATTTGGCGATGCTCGACCACGCCGAGCAGCAGCACATTGTCAGCGCGTGGAACGCCACCACCACCCACTACCCGCTGCACCACAGCGTCCAGCAACTGATCGAAGCCCAAGTGGCGGCCACACCCAATGCCACGGCGCTGGTGTTCGGCGATCAACAGCTGAGCTATCACCAGCTCAACCAGCGCGCCAACCAGCTCGCCCACAAGCTGATGGAACTGGGCGTCGGCCCCGATGCACTGGTCGGTATCGCCACCGAGCGTAGCCTGGAGATGGTCATCGGCCTGCTCGCCGTGCTCAAGGCCGGCGCCGCCTATGTGCCGCTGGACCCGGAATACCCGCAGGACCGCCTCAGCTACATGATCGAAGACAGCGGCATTGGCCTGCTGTTGACCCAGCAGCACCTGCTCACGCAGTTGCCGATTCCGGCTGCGCTGCCGGTGCTGGCCCTCGATCAACTGGACGTCAGCGCTTATGCCGACACCAACCCGGAGGTCGCCGTTGACGGTGAAAACCTGGCCTACGTCATCTACACCTCAGGTTCCACCGGCAAGCCCAAAGGCGCCGGCAACCGGCATTCGGCCCTGACCAACCGGCTGTGCTGGATGCAACAGGCCTATGGGTTGACCGCCGACGATACCGTGCTGCAAAAGACCCCGTTCAGCTTCGACGTGTCGGTGTGGGAGTTCTTCTGGCCGCTGATGACCGGCGCCCGTTTGGCCGTTGCCGGGCCTGGCGATCATCGCGACCCGGCCATCCTGATCAGCCTGATTCAGCGTTACCAGGTCACGACCCTGCACTTCGTGCCGTCGATGCTGCAGGTGTTCCTGCTGGACGAACAGGTCGCCCAGTGCACCGGCCTGACACGCATCATCTGCAGCGGCGAAGCCTTGCCGGTGGACGCCCAACAACAGGTGTTCGCCAAGCTGCCGAACGCCGGGTTGTTCAACCTCTACGGCCCCACCGAAGCCGCCATCGACGTAACCCACTGGACCTGCCGCGAAGAAGGCAAGGCCAGCGTGCCGATTGGCCAGCCGATCGCCAACCTCACCACCTACATCCTCGATGCCGAGCTGCAACCGGTACCGGCCGGTGTCATCGGCGAGTTGTACCTGGGCGGCGAAGGCCTGGCCCGGGGTTACCACCGCCGCCCTGCCCTCACCGCCGAGCGCTTCATGACCAGCCCGTTCGGTGATGGCCAACGCCTGTACCGCACCGGCGACCTGGCCAGCTACCGGCCCGACGGCGTGATCGAATACCGTGGCCGCATCGACCACCAGGTAAAAATCCGTGGCCTGCGCATTGAACTGGGGGAAATCGAAACCCGCCTGATGGAATTGGACTGCGTGCGCGAAGCGGTGGTGATCGCGGCTGACGGGCAACTGGTGGCCTACGCCGTGCCCACTCAGGCCCGTGACGAAGCTGACCTGCGCAGCGACATCAAACACCGTTTGAGCGAACACTTGCCCGACTACATGGTGCCGGCCCAGTTGATCTTCCTCGATCAACTGCCCCTGAGCCCCAACGGCAAACTGGACCGCAAGGCCCTACCGAAACCCGATGCAAACCTGCTGCAAAAAACCTACGTGGCGCCGCACAGCCCGCTGGAACAGCAGATCGCCGACATCTGGCAAGACGTGCTGAAACTGGAACGCGTCGGCCTGAACGACAATTTCTTCGAACTGGGCGGTGACTCCATCATCTCCATCCAGGTGGTCAGCCGCGCCCGCCAGCAAGGCATCGCCTTTACACCCAAGGAACTGTTCCAACACCAGACCGTGCAAGGCCTGGCCAGCGTGGCCCGTATCGGCGCAAGTGCCCAGGTGATCGATCAAGGCCCAGCCACCGGCCCGCTCACGTTGCTGCCGATTCACCAGGTGTTTTTTGAAACGGCGATCCCTGAGCGCCATCACTGGAACCAGTCGGTACTGCTCCAACCTGCGCAACCGCTGGTGGCCGAGGCACTGCAACAGGCGTTGCACGCGGTGATTGAGCACCACGACGCCCTGCGTTTGAGCTTTGCGCAACACCCCGGCGGCTGGAGCGCCCAGTACCGGCCAATGGTCGACTGGCAGTTGCAACAGATTGACGCCACCGCCGAGCAATTGTCGGACCTGTGCGATCAAGCCCAAAGCAGCCTCGACCTGCAACACGGCCCGCTGATCCGCGCCTTGTTGATCCACTTGGCTGACGGTACCCAGCGCTTGTTGTTGGTGATCCACCACCTGGCAGTGGATGGCGTGTCCTGGCGGATTCTTTTTGAAGACCTGCAAAACGCCTATCAACAGGTTAGCGACCAGCAGCCGGTGCAGCTGCCGGCCCGCACCAGTTCGGTCAAGGCCTGGGCCGAGCGCCTGCAACGCCGCGCGCAAAACCAGACGTCCCAGGACGAGCTGAACTACTGGCTGGCGCAACTCGACACCAACACGCCCGACCTGCCATGCGAACGTCCCCATGGCAGCCTGGACAATCGCCACAGCCACACGCTGCATACCCACCTCGACGCCCGGCAGACAAAACAATTGCTGCAGCAGGCGCCCAAGGCCTATCGAACGCAGATCAACGACTTGCTGCTGACGGCCCTGGCACGTGTCATCAGCCGCTGGACCGGCGCCCCGCACTGCCTGATCGAGCTGGAAGGTCATGGCCGCGAAGACCTGTTCGATGACATCGACCTGACCCGCACGGTGGGTTGGTTCACCAGCCTGTTCCCGGTCAAGCTCGTGCCGGCCGCCAACCTTGGCGACTCCATCAAGCAGATCAAGGAACAGTTGCGGGCAATCCCCGACAAAGGCCTTGGCTATGGCGCCCTGCGCTACCTGGGCACGCCGCAGGCACGGGCCAGCCTCGGCGCCTTGCAGGCACCACGCATCACGTTCAACTACCTTGGCCAGTTCGACGGCAGTTTCGATGCCAGTCAGGGCTCGTTGCTGGCCCCTGCCGCCGAAGGCAGCGGCCGTGAGCAGGCGCTGAATGCGCCACTGGGCAACTGGCTGAGCCTCAATGGCCAGGTATACGGTGATGAACTGACCCTCGGCTGGCAATTCAGCCGGGAGATGTTCGACGAAGCGACCATTGCGCACCTGGCCGATGACCTCAAGCGCGAGCTGCTGGCCCTGATCGAGCATTGCTGCGACACCGCTAACGTGGGGGTCACGCCGTCCGACTTCCCGCTGGCGCGGATCAGCCAGGCACAACTGGATCGCCTGCCGGTGCCGTTGCCACAAGTCGAAGACGTCTACCCGTTGTCGGCGATGCAACAGGGCATGCTGTTCCACACACTGGAAGCACCGGAAAGCGCTCTGTACGTGAACCAGATGGCCGTCTCGGTCACCGGCCTGGACGTTGCGCGGTTCACCGCAGCCTGGAACGCCGTGATTGAGCGCCATGAAATCCTGCGTACCGGGTTCTGGGCCGACAACCAACTGGCCGAACCGCTGCAAGTGGTCTATCGCGCGGCGACGATGCCTGTCGACGTACTCGACTGGCAGCAACGGGACGTCACCGCCCAAGACCTGGAGGTACTCGCGAGCCAGGATTGCGCCCGTGGCTTCGAACTTCTGCGTGCGCCGCTCACACGCCTGACCCTGGTGCAGCTCGACCCGCAAACGCACTACCTGATCTGGACCAGCCACCACATCCTCATGGACGGCTGGTCCAACTCGCGGCTGTTGGGTGAAGTCTTCGCGATCTACAACGGCCAGGCCGCACCGGCCAAACGCGGGCATTACCGCGATTACATCCGCTGGCTGCAAGATCAATCCCAGGCGGTACTGGAGCAGTTCTGGAAAACCAAGCTCCAGGACTTGAACGGCACCTCGTCCCTCGCCAACAGCCTATCGCCCAAACCGGCCATGGAATTGGAAGGCCACGCGGCGCTGTATCTGAATTGGGATGCGCTGCAAACCGCACACTTGCGTGAGCAGGCCCAACGTCTGCGCGTCACCCCGAACACGCTGATCCAGGCCACGTGGTTACTGCTGTTGCAGCGCTATACCGGCCAGGACACCGTGTGCTTCGGCGCGACGGTCGCGGGTCGTCCGGCCAGCCTGCCAGGCTCGGAGGACATGCTCGGGCTGTTTATCAACACCTTGCCCATTATCCAGACCCCGCAACCGCACATGCCCGTCGCCCAATGGCTGCAAGCGTTGCAGGCCTATAACCTGGAAGTGCGCGACCACGAGCACGCGTCCCTGGCGGACGTACAACGCTGGTCGGGCCAAGGTGGCCAGCCGCTGTTTGACAGCATTCTGGTGTTTGAAAACTACCCGGTGGACGAACGCCTGCAGGAAGCCGGGCAAGAACGCCTGAGCTTTGGCGACGTCAGCAGCCGCGATGTGACCAACTTTGCCATGGACCTGGCGATCAACCTCGGCGACACCCTGAAGATCGAGTTCCTGTACCTGCGCAACCGCTTTACCGAGGCCGCCACCGCACAAATCCTGCGCAGCTTTGAAACCCTGCTGCTGGAACTGCTCAACAACGCCCAGGCCAACGTCGGCAGCCTCACTATGCTGGCAGGCACCGAACAGCAACTGTTGCTGCAACGTAACGTGCTGAGCCCAGCCATGGCACCACGCGCCCACCTGGCACAGGTGATCCGTCAACACGCACTGGAGCGCCCTGACGCAGTGGCGGTGGTGTGCGACGGGATCGAGTTGAGCTACGGCGAACTGGATGCCCGGGCCAACCGCCTGGCCCACTGCCTCATGGCCCAGGGCATCGGGCCGGAGATGTTCGTTGGCGTCGCTCTGGAGCGTTCGGTGGACGTCATTGTCGCGTTCTATGGCGTCATGAAAACCGGCGCCGCCTACGTGCCGCTGGACATTGACTACCCGCAGGACCGCGTGCAGTGGATCGTCGAAGACTCTGCCATGAGCGTACTGATCAGCCAGCACTCGCTGCGGTCGCGCTTCGACGGCCTGGGCGAGGCGACGCTTATCGACCTGGATCGCCTGCCGCTGTCGGACTGGCCGGCGACGTGCCCGGCGCCGCAGGTGCACGACGATAACTTGGCTTATCTGATTTACACCTCGGGCTCCACTGGCAAGCCCAAGGGCGTCGCCGTGACCCATGGGCAAATTCGCATGCATTGCCAAGCGATTGCCGAGCGTTACGAGATGGACAGCGGCACCCGCGAATTGCTGTTCATGTCGTTCGCCTTCGACGGTGCCCAGGAGCGTTGGCTGTCGACGCTGCAAAGCGGCGGGTGCCTGGTGGTGCGGGGTAACCAGCTGTGGACACCGGAAGAAACCTGGCAGGCGCTGCACGCCCACAGCATCAGCATCGCCTGCTTCCCTCCGGCGTATCTGCAACAGCTGGCCGAGTACGGCGACAGCCAAACCGATGCACCACCGCCCGTGCGCATCTACTGCTTCGGCGGGGACGCGGTGGCCGAGGCCAACTTCGAGCTGGTCAAACGCGTGCTCAAGCCGCAGTACCTGACCAACGGATACGGCCCCACCGAAACCGTGGTTACGCCGCTGCTGTGGAAAGTGAGTGCCGACGAACGCTGCAACGCGGTGTACGCGCCGATCGGCACCCGCGTCGGTGAACGTACCCTGTATGTGCTGGACGAACACCTCAACCCCGTGCCCGATGGCGTGGCGGGCGAGTTGTACATCGGCGGCGAAGGCGTTGCCCGTGGGTATCACCAGCGGCCCGGCCTGAGCGCCGAACGGTTTGTGGTTGACCCGTTCGCTGCCAACGGCACACGCCTGTATCGCACCGGAGATCTGGTGCGCCAACGCCCCGACGGCGTGATCGACTACCTTGGCCGCCTGGACAACCAGGTGAAAATCCGCGGTTTCCGTATCGAACTGGGAGAAATTGAGTCACGCCTGCGCGAGATCCCCGACGTGCAAGACGCCGTGGTGGTCGCCCGCGATACGGCCGGCGGCAAGCAACTGATCGGTTACGTGGTGGCCGACGCTTCGGCCGGGCTGGGCGAACGCCTGCGTGCAGCTTTGCAGGTGGAATTGCCCGACTACATGGTGCCGGCGCAAATCCTCGCGCTTCCGGCCTTCCCGCTCAACCCCAACGGCAAGTTGGACCGCCTGGTCCTGCCTGACCCGGACTTCAAAGGCCGCGCCTTCGTTGCACCGCGCAATGCGTTGGAGGCACAACTGGCAGCGATCTGGCAGGAGGTGCTGGAGTTGGAGAGCGTAGGCGTCACCGACAACTTCTTTGAATTGGGCGGCGACTCGCTGCGCATTCTCAAGGTGCTGTCGAAGGTGCGCAGCCAGCCGGATATCGGCATCGAACTGAAACTGCGGGACATGATCGGCAAACCCACCATCGCTGAGCTGTCCGGGTTTGCCGAGGACGATGCCAGCCTTAATCCGCTGCTGCTGCTCAACAGTGAAACGACGCACAGCTCGCCGTTGTTCTGCCTGCATGCCGGTTTTGGCACGGTGTTCGACTACGAGCCCCTGGCCCGTCGCCTGGATGGACAGCGCAGCGTCTACGGCCTGCAATGCCGCATGCTGCTGGACCGTCAGTGGAACGATGATTCCCTGGCGTCCATGGCCATCGATTACAGCCAGTACATCCGCCAGCAGCAGGCCAGCGGCCCGTACCACCTGGTGGGCTGGTCGCTGGGCGGCACCCTCGCGGTGCTGGTGGCCCAGGAGCTGGAAAGCCAGGGCCAACGCGTGGAGTTTCTCGGCCTGGTGGACAGTTTTGTGCCCACTGGCGAAGACGTCTTGAGCGACGACTGGAGCGACGACTTGCGCGGGTTCCTCGCGGTACTGTTCGGCCTGTCGGCCGAGGCCTTGCCAGCCTTCGACGTCAGGGCGACGACGGACAGCGCGGTGCTGGAGCAACTGATCGCACAGGTCCAGTCAGGCGCTGCCGCGCGTTCGGTGTACGCCGCAATCAGCACCGAGGAGCTGGCTCACACGTTCCAGGTAGCGATGAAACTCAAGGCGTTGTCCACGGGACTGGACGGCTTGCCGCCCACCCGGGCGCAAGCCCATTGCTGGTGGGCCAAGGCGCTTGCCGACCAGCCGGCATCGAACCTGGCCAGCGCCCGGAGCAACGAACAAATCGCCGCCGGCCACTACGACATGCTTAACCACCCGACCCTGCTTCAGGGTCTGTTGCAGCACCTGGCGCTGCAACCCGTAGCCAGTTGAAACGTCGCCGCCCCTGATGGTCAGGGGCGGCGCTTCAGCCTATTTCACAAGGAACATGCAATGCCCCTGGACCCTGATCTCGAAGGTTTTCTGGAATTGGCGCAGATGGGTCGCCTGACCGGTAAAAGCCAACCCATGCACGCACTGAGTGTTGAACAGGCACGGCGGGAGTTCGAACAGACTTCGGCCATTCTCGACCCCAGCCCGCCGGGGTCGGTGGTGGTCACCCACCTGACGGTCACCGCCCGCGATGGCCATGCACTGCCCGCCCGTCTTTACCGGGCACCCGGCACCGCGCAATTGCCGGTGATTGCGTACTTCCACGGCGGCGGTTACGTGGTGGGCAGCCTGGACTCCCACGACTCCATCTGCCGCAGGCTCGCGGCCAGCGGTCAGTACGCGGTGTTCGCGCCCAGCTACCGTCTGGCGCCACAGGCGAGCTTCCCGACCGCAGTGAATGACAGCCTCGACGCCGCCAATTGGCTGGCCGAACAGGCCGGCAACCTGCAACTGGACAACCGCCGGATTACCCTGGCGGGTGACAGTGTGGGGGCAACGCTGGCGACCGTCCTGGCGATCACCGCAGTGAAGGCGCCGCAACAACTGGCGTTCAAACCCTGGGCCCAGTTGCTGTTTTACCCGGTCACTGATACCTCGCGGCAGCGTGATTCCCATCGCCACTATGCCGAGGATTACCTGCTGGAAACGGCCACGCTGGAATGGTTCTACCAACACTATTGCCCGAACGCCCAACAGCGCCTGGACTGGCGAGTCTCGCCGTTGCTGGCCGAAGGGCTGACTGCGCTGGCACCGGCCTATATCAGCCTGGCCCAGTACGATCCGCTGTATGACGAAGGGCAGGCGTACGCCCAGATGCTGGCCGCGAGCGGCACAGCGGTCAGCCTGCACGTGCAGTCGGGGCTGACCCATGACTTCCTGCGCATGAACGGCATTACCAGCGCGGTTGCAGGCATTTATGAAGGCGTGTTGAGTTGGTTGGGGGAACAGCGCTAAGCAACACTTGACCGTTCCCGCCATTAAACAACGGGGCTGATTGCCAGCCCCGTTTTACATCCCTACCCCTGCTCCTTGCTCGCCTGCAACTGCCTGGCCTTTTCCATAAGCGCCGCTTTCTCTTCAGGTGTCATTGCATCCATGCGCAAACGTGCCTGGGCGACTCTCTCCAACTGCCCAGCGACAGTTTCACGCTCGCGCAGCTCCCGCGCCAATGCCGCCACGCTTGGGTGATCAAACACCACGCCGGGATGAATCTCGCATTGCAGCAGTTTGCGGATGCCTGCCACCAGCTTGATCACCAACAAGGAATGCCCGCCTGCGGCGAAAAAGTCCTCCTCGATGCTCAGCCGTTCCAACCCGACCAATTGGGCCATGCGCGTGGACAACAGGGTTTCAAGCGCATCCCGTGGCGCGACGTACACCGCCTGGGAAGCCACAGGTTGAGCGTGTTGCAGCGCCTTGCGGTCAACCTTGCCGTTTGGCAGGCGCGGCATGCGTTCAAGGCTCACAATCTGGCGCGGCACCATGGCCGCCGGGAGATGCTGGGCCAGTTGGTTTTTCAATTGAGGCCCTACGTCCTCTGCCGTCGCCGCACGCATTACCACAAACGCTTGCGGCTCCTCTTGCACCAGCACCACCACGGCCTCACTGACCTCGGGCAAACGCAGCAACTGCGCCTCTATCTCGGCCAGCTCAATGCGGAAACCACGCACCTTGACCTGATGATCGCGACGGCCATACAGCTGCACGCCCCCCTCCACCCGATAACGGGCCAGGTCTCCCGTGCGGTAAAGGCGCTCGCCGTCCACCAGCGGGCTATGGATAAACGCGTCTGCATCCGCCTCGCCCTGCAAGTAGCCTCGGCACAACTGATGGCCACCGATGAACAACTCACCGAGTTCACCCGTTGCCAGCAATTGCGCGTCGGCGCCCAGTACGAAGACTTGGTTTCCGGGAAGCACGTGGGTCAGCGGCACGCCATGGGACACGTCTTCCGCAGGCAGTAACGGATGCACCATCACGCCCACTGTCGCTTCGGTGGGGCCGTAATGGTTGAACACGCGACAGTCGGGCCGCAGCTGACGAATGCGCTGCACCAGGCTCACGCCGATGGCTTCACCGCCCAGCACCAGCGTGTCAGGCAATACGGCGGTATCAGCCTCAAGCAAGGCGGCCAGGTGCGAAGGCACGATTTTCAGGCAATCGATGCTGTTTTCCCGCAGGAACCCGGCGAAGCGCTGGGGATCTTGCAGGGTCGCATCGTCAGCTATATGCAAGGTCGCGCCGTTGTAGAGCGCGCCGAACAAGGCGGTGTTGCCCAGGTCCGCCGCTACCGTGGAACTAAAGGCAACGTGGCGGCAGGCGGACAGGCCCAGTTGCTGGCTGCTGCTCGCGGTGTAGTTGAGTAACGCGCCATGCTCGATCACCACGCCTTTGGGCTGGCCGGTGGAGCCGGAGGTGAACAGCACATAGGCGACGTCACGGGCCTGCACGGACACCGCCGGGGCCACCGTGGCATCCTGGGTTGATGCGCCCGGATTGAGCAGTTTGAACGCGGTCAGCGGGTCGTCCTGGCCTGGCGCGTGAGTCACCAGGATCAAGCTCGCGGCGGCGTGCCGTGCGATTTCAGCCTGGCGCGCCACTGGCCATTGCGGGTCCAGCGGCAGATAGGCTGCGCCCGCACGCCAGGTGGCAAGAATGGCGACGACCAGTTCCGCCGAACGCGGCAGCGCCAGGCCCACGATCGACCCAGCGCCCACACCCTGGCGCAGTAATTCGGCACTCAAGCGCGCAGTACGGGCATCCAGTTCAGCGTAGCTAAGGGCCTGGCCCGCAGCGACCAACGCCACGGCATCCGGCGTCTGATCAGCCCACGCAGCGATACGTTGCGGCAACAACTGCGGCGTTTGCATGATTTGCGCCGGCGGGTTCAGTGCCAGCAACCGGCTCTTTTCGTCGGCACCCAACAGGTTCAGGCGTGCAAGGGTTTCATCCGGTTTGTCGGCGATGCTGTGGAGCAACTCGCGGAGCTGGCCCAACAGCGTCTCGACGGCGGGCGCCGTATAGCGTGCGGGATTGAAGTCCAGTGATAAACCTTGAGGTTCGCCAGACGCTGCGATTTCCAACTGAAGGGCCAACTCGAATTCAGGCAGACGGGCCGGCAGGTCGCTGCCCACCCAAACCATCCCGGCCACTTCACGCGGTTCCGAAACCAACCGATTGCCAAAACCGACCGCAGGCGCGGCCTGTTGTGGGAATGACAACGGTGTCCAGTATTCCTGCCAGGTGCGGTGCTGATCCAACTGTGCGGCCAAGGTGGTCACCAGCTCACGGAAGGTGCTGGCCGGATCAATGCGAATCGCCAACGGCAGGGTTTTCTCGAACAGGCCCAGGCTGTGGCTGAAAAATTCATAATCCAGGCGCGCATCATGCCGCCATCCCGCCAGGAATGACTCCCGACCACTGATGCGTGCCAGCAGTACCCACCAGGCGGCGTGCATCAGCACGTCCAGCGGCAGCCCCGCCGTGCGCAGGCGAGCCAATAGCGATTGATCCAGTGGCACACTCAAGCGTTCTGCCGGCAGGACTTCTGCGCACGTCAGGCGATAGGGCAAGTCTGGCCCGCTGAGCAGCCCCTCGTACCCTTGCAGATACTGCTGCCAGTAAGCCTTGGCGGTGTCTGCGTCTTCGTCGAAGATCACCTCGCTGCGCCATTCCAGGTACTGGGAAAACTGCCCCGGCTCGTCCTCTTCAAACCCTTGCTGCCCATAAGCGGCCAACAACTCCTGCTGGATCAGGGCCAAGGTCCCGGCGTCGGCGGCGTAACGCGCCACGCCGATCAACAGTTGCCAGTGGTCCGTTTCCAGGCGCTGCAACAACGCACCGATCAGCGGCTGTTGCTGCTGCAACCACTGCTGTTGGCGTGCAATCACCTGTTGGGGCGACGCCACGTCGAGCCACTGGGTCAAGCTCACCGCTTGAGCCGGCGCGACCCGCTGGCGCAATCCGTGATAACCACTGACGGACGCAAACTGCGCACTCAATGCTTCGTGGCGCACCGCAAGGCTATCCAACGCGTGTTGCAGGCGCACCGGGTCCAGCTCGCCACGAATATCCAGTTTCAGGCAGTGGGTCAGATCCCCCCAGCTCGCCCCTTGTTGCCGTGCGTCCAGATGCTGTTGCTGCTCGACCAGCAACGCCAGTCCCGCGTCCACGGTTCCCTGTTGTGCAGTACTCATGCTCCGGCCTCTTCCTTTTCGGTCTCGCTATGCGCTAGGTGCAGCGCGCTGCGTTCAATCATTTCGCCCATTGCCACAACGATCTTGCGCGGTCCTTCGAAGGGATCACGTGCGTGGGCAGCCAGCATGTTGTCCAGCAGGATGACATCGCCCTTGTGCCAGTCGAACCGCACCGCGCAGGCTTCGTACAGCTCGCCCACCAAGGCCATGACTTCGTCTTCAATCGGCGAGCCATCGCCGTAGTACACGTGCCGAGGCATACGCTGCTCGCCGAACAGCACCAGCAAGTCTTCGCGCACATCCGGGTCCAGGCAGAAGATGTGGTGCAACTGAACCTGGTTGAAGAAGGTTTTTTCCCCCGTCACCGGGTGCCGGATGATCGCCGGGCACGGGGTGCGGATTTGCAGTTCATCGTTGTCCAGCCAGGTCCACGCGATGCCCGCTGCCCGGCAACGCGCCTCGACGTCGGCACGCACGTCGGTCTTGAAGAAGTGCTGCCAGGAAACGTCGAGCTTGTCGGCAAAGGTGCGCACGTACAGCAACCCCTTGTCCTCGAAGCGCTCGCGGATCGCCGCCGGCAACTTGAGGTACATCTGCCGGCAGTCCACCACCGGTGTGGCGCCGCCGATTGGGGATGGCTGTTCGCAGAAGAACAGCTGCTTGCGCGGCCAGCGGTCCTGATGGGAGCTTTCGTTATGGAACAGGATCATTTTCTTTTCGGGGTACGGCGTGGACCGGTAGGTGTTCTTACCGCCCTCTTTTTTCGGCAAGTCGCCATATTGGCCATAGAGGCCCGGCTGTACAGCTTCAGCAAACGCTTCGAAGTCATGAATATCGCGCAGGGCAAATCCACGGAACAGAATCCCCGCATGGCGAGCCAGTTTTTCTTCCACCAGGGCGCGGTTGTCCTTGATCCAGGCCACCAGGTCCAGGCCTGGATCAGTGGGTTCCATCAGCAATGGAAAATCCTGCCCGGGTACCAGCAGCGATTCACGCATCAACGCGCCGGCAGGCCTGTCGGTGCGGCTCTGGGATTTTTTCAGGAACTTGCCCAGCTTGTCGGCCTTGATGGCTGGCGGTACAGGCGTCGTGGTTTGTTCCAAGGTGTTGGTAGGCATGGTGATATCCCCTAATTGAATGTTCGGATCACACACAATCTGTTCAAGAATTCCCGTCCAGGCGTTGACGAATGACTCGATGCGTTGTTGTTCAAACAGGTCGCTGGCGTACTGCCAGGTACCGTGCAGGCCGCCTGCATCCTCATCGATGAACAGGGCCATATCGAACTTGGAGTAACCGCCACGAGTGGGCAGTACCTCAACCTCGATCCCGTCCATCTGGCCACCCTGCACCGGCAGGTTGTTCATCACGAACAACACCTGCACCAGTGGGTTGAAACCCCGTTGGCGCGGGCGCGGCGAGGCCTCCACAATCATGTCGAAGGGCAGGTCCTGATGATCGAAAGCGTCCAGCGCGGTGCCTTGGGTGGTGGCCAGGAAAGCGCTGAACGGTTGCTGCGCCACGAAGGTCGAGCGCAGCGGCAGAATGTTCACGAAGAAACCGATCAGACCTTCCAGCTCAGGCTGCTGGCGCCCGGCAACGTCGGCACCGACCAGCACGTCATCGCTGCCGCTGAGGCGATGCAGCAAAATCTGGAACGCGGCCAGCATCGTGCTGTACAGCGTGACACCGGCACGCGCCGACACCGCCTTAAGCCCTTCATGCAAGGCCACGGGCAGCGTGAAACCGAGGTCGCGACCTTCATGGGTCGGCGCCTGGGGGCGCGGTTGGTCGGTGGGCAGTTGCAACACGCCGCTGTGACCGGCCAGTGCCTGTTCCCAGTAACGCGCCTGCGCGGCCAGCACGCCGGTGCGTTGCAGTTGCTGTTGCCAGAGGGCGTAATCGGAATACTGGATCGGCAGCGACGGCAGCGGCTCAACGACCCCCGCCTTCGCCCGGCCATAGAAGCCCACCAGTTCATTGACCAGCACCGCCATGGACCAGCCATCGGAGATGATGTGGTGCATCGAATACAGCAACACATGTTCGGTGGGGCCCAGCTTGAGCACCTGTCCACGTAACAAAGGCGCGTGCAGCAGGCTGATGGATTGGCGGGTGTTCGCCTCAACGGCGACCGCGACCCGGCGCTGCTGTTCAGCGGGATCCAGGGACGACAGGTCCAGTAACGGCAAGTCGACCTCCACGTGCGCGGCGATGACGGCCTGCGGGTCACCCTCCTCGTCGGTGATGTAGGCCGTGCGCAGGGTTTCGTGGCGGGCAACCACCTGTGCCAGGCTGCTGACCAGCAGCGGCACCGACAACTCGCCGCGCAAGCGCACGGCCAGCGGCATGCCATAGGCGCCCCTGGCCTGCGACAGCTGCTCCACTACCCATAGCCGGCGTTGCACCAGGGACAGTGTCGCGCAGGTTTTTTCGCCGTGGGCCACTAACGGGCTGCGCGTCAGCGACTTGTCCTGCCCGGTGCGGGTGGAGATCGCCGCGATAAAGTCTGCCAGTCGCGGCGCGCCAAACAGGTCACGCAGGGTCAGGTCGCAGGCCAACAGCGCCTTCAAGCGTGCGACCACTTGGGTGGCCAATAGCGAATGCCCACCCAACTCAAAGAAGTGATCGTCCAGCCCGACCTGTTCCAGCCCCAGCACGTTTTGCCAAACCTCGGCGACCTGAATGTCCAGGGCCGTTCGGGGTGCCACATAGTGTTTTTGCCGTTGGCTGACATCCGGCTTTGGCAAGGCTTTACGGTCCAGTTTGCCGTTGGGGCTCAGGGGCAACACGTCGATCAGCATCAGGAAACTCGGCACCATGTAGTCCGGCAACGACTGACGCAACGCCGCCGTCAAGGCGTGCGCCTCCAGGGCATCCGACTGGGGCACGACATAGGCGACCAACTGCGCGCCGGTCGGCCCGTCCAGCGCAATCACCACCGCCTCGCGCACCTGAGGCATGGCTTGCAGACAGGCTTCGATTTCACCCATCTCGATCCGGAACCCACGGATTTTCACTTGATGGTCAATGCGGCCCACGTACTCCAGGGCCGCGTTGTCGTTGTAGCGAGCCAAGTCGCCGCTGCGGTAGAGCCGCGACCCCGGCACGCCGGAGAACGGGTCCGGCAAGAAGCGCTCGGCGGTCAGCGCCGGGCGATCGAAGTAGCCCTGGGCCAAGCCCGCCGCCGCACCGATGCACAGCTCGCCGACGCCGCAGGTCGGCAGCAATTCAAACCCGCTGTCCAGCACGTACAGCGCGCGCCCGTCGATCGCCCGCCCGATGGGCATGCCAAAGGCGTCATTGGCATCTGCAAGCTGGCAGTCATGCACGCTGGAGACCACGGTGGCTTCGGTCGGGCCATAGGTGTTCACCAGACGAACGTTGCCCAACCCAGCCTCGTGCCAGGCACGTACGCCCTCCACGGCCATGGCTTCGCCGCCGACATGCACTTGGCGCAAGTTGCCCAGGGCGCGGCCATCGACGGCGCACTCCTTGGCCAGCAAGTACCAATAGGCCGCGGGTAAGTCGGCCAGGGTCACGCCCTGCTCGACGATTTGCTGCGCCAGCAACCCGGCGTCCCACAGCTCATCGCCGCGCATGATCAGCGCCGCGCCGATGCACAGCGGCGGGTAGCATTGCTCGACAAACCCGTCGAAGCTGAACGTCGCAAATTGCAGCACGCGGTCGGCAGGCGTCAGCGCACTGTAATCGGCCGCTGTGTCGCAGAACTGGTCGAGTGCAGCATGGTCGATGGCCACACCCTTGGGTTGGCCGGTGGAGCCTGAGGTGTAGATCACATAAGCGAGGTCGGCGGCAGTGGCGCGGTTCGGTGGATTGGTCAACGGGTAGCCCGCCAGCTCTTCACCCTGTGCGCTGAACTCCACACGTTTGAGCCCATGGGGCAGCGGCAGATCAGCCAGCAAGCCGGTCTCGCTGAGCAACAGGTTCAGACGGCTGTCTGCCAACATGTAGCTCAGGCGCTCGGCTGGGTAGTTGGGGTCCAGCGGTACGTAGGCCGCGCCACTTTTGAGGACGGCCAGCAGGCTGACGATCAACTGCGGGCCACGCCGGGAAACCAGGCCTACCCGTTGGCCCGGGCCGACACCCTGCTCCAGCAGGCGGTGAGCCAGACGGTTAGCCCGCTGATTGAGCTGGGCGTAACTCAGGCGTTCACTGCCTGCCTGAACCGCCAACGCATCAGGGGTGGCTTGGGCTTGGGTGGCGATGCGCTCATGCACACGCATTGGCCGCGGCGCAGTACCAGGGGATTGGCTGATGGCGAGCAGCGAGGCTTGCGTGCTGTTGTCCAGCAGTTGCAGGGTACCGAGTGGCGCGTGGATATCCGCCACCCATTGCGCCAGCAGGTGCTGCAGGTTGGCGCTCAATTGCGCGACGTGTTGCTCGGTGAACCGCGCCCGGTCGTAGCTGAACTCCAGGCGCAAGCCGGTCCCCAGCTCGATGCCCAGGGTCAACGGGTAGTGGGTGCGCTCATGGTTGTGCATCTTGCCGAAGGTCAGGCCCGCTGGCGCGCCTTGCTTGAGCGCTTCGGCTACCGGGAAGTTTTCAAACACCAGCAAGGTGTCGAACAGTGCGGCACCTTGTTGACCGGCCCAGCCCTGGATGTCGTAAAGCGGTACGTGTTCATGGTCGCGCAGGCTGAGGTTCAGCGCTTGCAGCTCCGCGAGCCACGTGGCGGCGGACTGGGCCGGCGAGGCCGCGCTGATGATTGGCAACGTGTTGATAAACAGGCCCAGTTGCTGCTCGATACCCGGCAACGGCGCCGAACGCCCGGCAACAGTAGCACCGAAGGCCACGCAATCCTGGCCGGTGTAGCGTTGCAGCAAGAGGCTCCAGGCGCCTTGCAGCAGGGTGTTGAGGGTGACTTTGTGCTGGCGCGCGCAATCGCCGAGCGCGCGGGTGAATTGGCTGTCCAGGGTGGTGTGATGGTCGGCCATGCCCGCCCCTTCGACCGGCACGCGCAGTGCTTCAGCCAGCAGGGTTGGGGCTTGCAACGGTGCCAGGGCTTCGCGCCAGAACTTTTCGCCCGAGGCTTGCTGCTGCAGCCAACCCAAGTAATCGCGGAACTGCCCCAACGGTGCGGGCAAAACGTGGCCTGCGTAGTCGGCAATGACTTCGCCGAGCAACTGGGCATTGCTCCAGCCATCCATGAGGATGTGATGGCTGGTGAAAATCATGTGCCAGCCCGTACCGGCACCGCGCACCAACATCAGGCGAAACAGGGGCGCCGCGTTCAACTCAAAACCGCGCTGACGCTCGGCGTCGGCCAAGGCGTCGAGGTCAGCATGCGGGTCTTCGATCACGTGCAGCTGCAAATCGACCTGGCGCTGGATCACTTGATGGGCGCTGTCCAGGCCGAGCCAGTGGAAGCTGCTGCGCAAAATGTCATGCCGATCCAGCGCCGCCTGCCAGGCACGACCAAAGCTCAGCAGGTCGAGGCCTTCAATGTCCAGGCGCAGCTGGTTGATATAGGCCTGGGCTTCAGGCTCGTACAGGGTGTGGAACAGCATGCCTTGCTGCATGGGCGACAGCGGGTAGATATCGGCGATGGCCGGGCCGTCCACGGGCAAATCATCCAATTGCTGTTGGGTCAGGGTTGCCAGCGCAAAGTCCGACGGCGTCACCTGCCCGGCGGGTGTATCGCAGCAGTGCTGGATCAAGGCGTTGAGTTCGGCGGTGTAATCATCCGCCAGGCGCTGGATGGTCGACGCCTGGAACATCTCGCGGCTGAACCCCCATTGCAGCGCCAGTTCGCCGCCATACACCTGCCCTTCCACCGTCAGCCAGTTGGCCAATGGCGCTTCGGGGTCTTGGGCCTGGCCGCTGCCTTGGGTGGCGGGCACGAACAATGCGGACTCATCGAACTGGCGATCGAACTGGCCGAGGTAGTTGAACGTGATGCGCGGCGCGACCAGGCCCGCAAGGGCTTCACGCACCTGAGGCGCCGCCAGGTAGCGCAGCAGGCCGTAGCCCAGCCCCTTGTCGGGCACGGCACGCAGTTGCTCCTTGACCGACTTGATCGCGGTCGACAGCTCGCCGTCCGCCTGCAGACGTACAGGGAACAGGCTGGTAAACCAGCCAACAGTGCGGGTGAGGTCGACGGCGTCGAACAGATCTTCGCGACCGTGGCCTTCCAGTTGGATCAGCGCCGCAGCCTGCCCGCTCCACCGGCTGACTACCCGCGCCAACGCCGTCAGCAACAGGTCGTTGACCTGAGTGCGATAAGCCGCTGGCGCGTCTTGCAGCAACTGGCGGGTTTGCTCGACGTTGAGGCGGGATTCAAGCTTGCAGCCCAAGCGGTTTTGCAGCCCGCCGTGGGGGTTGTCGCACGGCAGCTCGGCGTCGACGGACTGCGCCTGCCAGTAAGGCAGTTGTTCGCTGAGGGTTTGCGCGTGGGTGTGCAGTTGGTTCGCCCAGGTTTGGTAGGCACTGGTCTTGGCCGGCAAGGATGCCTGGCGGTAAGCCTGTTGCAGGTCTTCCAGCAGGATGCGCCATGAAACCCCATCCACCACCAGGTGATGCACCACCAACAGCAAGCGCTGGGTGCCATCGGCCATGGAGACGAGGGCGGCGCGCAGCAGCGGGCCTTGCGTCAGGTCGAGGCTGCGCTGGGCTTCGTCGCATAGCGCGGCCAGTTGCGTATCGTCGGTGGCATGGGAGTGCCACAGCGCAGGCTCGTCGACGGGCGCAGCGTGGGTTTGCTGCCAGCCGTCGGGACGCTGCACAAAACGCAGGCGCAGGGCGTCGTGGTGGTTAATCAACTGCGTCAGCGCCGCTTCCAGGCGCACCGGGTCCAGGGCCTCGCGCGGGGTCAACAACAAGGATTGGTTCCAGTGGTGACGTGCCGGGATGGCCTGGGCGAAAAAGCTGTGCTGTACCGGCGTCAGCAGCACCTCGCCGCTGACCGGGCCTTGGTCGATAACGCTGGCCTGCTCAAAGGTGGCGACGAGGGCCAGGCTGCGCACGCTCTGGTACTGGAACAGGTCGCGCGGGCTGAGGCGAATCCCCGCCTGGCGCGCACGGCTGACCACTTGGATGGAGATGATCGAATCTCCACCCAACTCGAAAAAGTTGTCTTCCAGGCCGACCTGCTCGACGCCGAGTACGTCGCTCCAAATCGCTGCCAGGGCTTGTTGCAGTGGGTTTTGCGGGGCGATGTAGGCTTGTTGCGGCGCGGCATCCGGCAGCGGCAGCGCTTTGCGGTCGAGCTTGCCGTTGGCGGTCACCGGCAGCTTGGCCAGGTGCACCATGTGGGTGGGCACCATGTATTCCGGCAGGCTGCTGAGCAGCCAGGCCTTGAGGTCGGTCGGCGCTTCACCTTCCAGCACCAGGTAGGCCACCAATTGCTTGCCGCCCTGCACCAGCACCACCGCCTCACGCACGCCTGGGTGTTGCATCAGGCGCGTCTCGATTTCTCCCAACTCGATGCGCAGGCCGCGCAGCTTGACCTGATGGTCGAGCCGACCAAGGTAGTCGATCACGCCATCCTCACGCTGGCGCACGCGGTCACCCGTACGGTACAGACGCGCACCGTCACCGAAAGGGCTGGGCACGAAACGCTCGGCGGTCAGCGCCGGGCGACGGTGGTAACTGCGGGCCAGGCCGGTGCCGCCCAGGTACAGCTCGCCGGACACGCCGGCGGGCACCGGGTTGAGCTGCGCGTCGAGCACGTAGGTGCCAAGGTTGGCGATGGGGCGGCCAATGGGCACGGCGTCACGGCCTTCGTCGACGCAGGTCCAGTGGGTCACGTCGATGGCCGCTTCGGTCGGGCCATAGAGGTTGAACAACCCTGCCTGGGGAAGCTTGGCGAAGACTTGCAGTTGCGCATCCAGTGGCAAGGCTTCGCCGCTGCACACGATGCGCTTGAGGCTGGTGCAGCCCTGTACGCCCGGCTCATGGATAAACGCCTGGAGCATGGACGGTACGAAGTGCAAGGTGGTGATGCCGTGCTGGCCGATGGTCTCGATCAGACGCGCCGGCTCGCGGTGTTCGCCAGGGGCCGCGACTACCAGGCGCGCGCCGGTCATCAGCGGCCAGAAGAATTCCCACACCGACACGTCAAAGCTGAACGGAGTTTTTTGCAGTACCGCATCGCTGGCGTCCAGGCCGTAGGCTTGCTGCATCCAGCACAAACGGTTGACCAGCGCGCGGTGGCTGTTACCGGCACCCTTGGGCTTGCCGGTGGAACCGGAGGTGTAGATCACATAGGCCAGGTTCAGCCCGTGGATGCCTACGGCGGGCGATGCGCTGCTGTATTCGTCAAGCCAGCCAGGCGCCTGGTCCAGGGTGATCACCTGGATGCCTTCGGTGGGCAGCGACGGTACCAGGCTGTGCTGGCTGAGCAGCAGTTGGATGCCGCTGTCTTCGATCATGTAGGCCAGGCGTTCCTGGGGGTATTCAGGGTCAAGCGGGACGTAAGCGCCGCCAGCCTTGAGAATGGCCAGCAGGCCAACGACCATTTCCACGGAGCGCTCGACGCAGATCCCCACCAATGCATCGGGACCAACGCCCTGTTCGCGTAAGGCGTGAGCCAACTGGTTGGCACGGGCATCGAGCTGGGCGTAGGTCAGCGTTTGGGCACCAAACACCAGTGCCGGAGCGTGGGGTGTGGCCTGGACCTGGTCTTCGATCAGTTGATGAATGCCACGCTCAGTCGGATATGCCTCTGCGGTTTGATTCCAGGCCTCAACCAGCACCTGCTTCTCCTGGGTAGCCAGCATCGGCAACTCGCCGACGCGCTGCTCGCCATCAGCAACCATGGCCTGCAACAGGCTGATCCAGTGCCGGGCCATACGCGCGATGGACGGCGCGTCAAACAGGTCGTTGGCGTACGTCAGCGCGGCGTGCAGGGTGCCGGATTTTTCATACGTGTCGAGGGTCAGGTCGAACTGGGTGGTACGGCCTTGCCACTCCACCAACGCCAGCTCCAGGCCGGAGGCGGTACTGACCGATGCAATATCGGCCACCACCGGCTGGTGGTTGTACATCACTTGGAACAGCGGCGTATGGCTGAGGCTGCGCTCGACTTTCAGGGCTTCCACCAGACGCTCGAACGGCAGTTCCTGATGGGCCTGGGCGCCGAGGGCGTGCTCTTTGATGCCTTGCAGCAACTCAGCAACACGGGTTTGCCCGGTCAGCTCGGTACGCAACACCTGGGTGTTGACGAAAAACCCGATCAGCCCTTCGACTTCACTGCGGTTACGGTTGGCAATCGGCACGCCGACGCGGATATCGCTCTGGCCGGTGTAGCGGTGCAGCAGCACATTAAATGCACCGAGCAACAGCATGAACAGCGTGACGTTGTGCTTTTGCGCACAGGCGCGCAGTTGCGCCGCCAGTGCCGGCTCAATCGCGAAGTTATGGCGGGTGCCCTGATAGCTGGGCATGGCCGGGCGCGGACGGTCCGTCGGCAGTTCCAGCACCGGGTGCTCATCGCCCAGGCGCGCCTGCCAGTACTCCAATTGACGGGCCTGCTCCCCCGCTTCCAACCAGCGGCGTTGCCACAGGGCGTAGTCGCTGTATTGGATCGGCAGCGCCGGCAATTGCGGTGCCTCGTTGCGCTCATGGGCGTCGTAAAAGCGGATGAACTCGTCGATCAGCACATTCATCGACCAACCGTCGGAGACGATGTGGTGCAGGGTCAGCAGCAGGACATGCTCCTGGGCGCCAAGCTTGAGCAATTGCACACGCAGCAGCGGGCCGTGCTCCAGGTCGAATGGCAGCAGCGACTGGCGGGTGGCTGCGTCATTCACTGCCTGCTCGCGTTCCGCCGGGGCCAGGTCAGTCAGGTCGAGTTGCTCAACGGCCAATGAGGGTTGAACGGCGACTTGCAACAGGCGCTCATCGGCCTGGCGCTGGAACACCGTACGCAGGGTCTCGTGACGCGCCACCAGGCTGGCGAATGCCTGCTCCATCGCGCTTAAGCTCAGCGCTCCCTTGAGTCTCACCGCCCCCGGCAGGTTGTAAGCGCCGCTGGCCGGGTCCAATTGCCACAGGAACCACATGCGTTGCTGTGCGTAGGACAGTGCCTGACGGTCCTCCACCTCCACCCCGGCTGGAATCGGAAACCGGGAGAAATCCACCCCTTCTTTCTGCAGTGCTTGCAGGAACAGCTGGCGTTTTTCCAGGGGCAACCCGATAAACCGGCGAGCAAGTTTCAAGGAGTCTTCAGCATTCATTTGTTGGAGTCCGGAGCAATAGGCAGGAAGCACAAAGGCACGTCGTCCCTATAAAACGAACCGGAGAGGGAAAAATTAGCGGCGGGTGGAGGGGTTGGAGCGAGGGGTCATCAAGGGTTACGTCAATCCCGGGAAACCCGTGCAAAAGCGAGAATGATCACGTTGCACAGGCCCTGCCCCGGCAATGCACTGAAGCACTGCATTCGGCGCCGAATCATCGAACCATTGCGTTCAGGAGAACTGATTACGTGAACAACCAACTCAAACGAAAAGCCTGCATCGGCTCCATAGAGGCCAGCCTTGAAGGTAACTGCCTGTTCGGCAAGATCCTGTTCATCAAGGCGCTGAACGCATTCCTGCAACATCACAGCACAGAGGCATGCTCAGCGATGGGTTGATCAACCCAACCGCCGGTACCCCAACACCGCCGAGCCCAACACCACCGCGCCCGCCGCCAACGCCACCCAGAACCCGCTGGCGGCGCCAAAGTGGTCGATCATCCAACCGGAACTGGCGGCACCAATGGCCACGCCGATGCTGAGGCCGGTGATCAGCCACGTCATGCCTTCGGTCAGGCGGCTGGCGGGGACGATCCGCTCCACCAGCGCCATGGACACGATCAGGGTCGGGGCAAAGAACAGGCCGGAGATAAAGATCGCCACCGCCAGGCCTGGAATGTTGGTGACCAGCAGCAACGGCAAGGTGGTCAACGCCGTGGCCACGCCGCAGAACAGAAACTGGCGCGGCAGCGGCGCCTTGAGCTTGAGAGTGCCGAAGGCGAGTCCCGCCAGGCATGAACCGATGGCGTACACCGAGAGCACGATGCTCGCCGCCGCCGGCTGACCCTGGTGTTGGGCAAAGGCCACGCTGACCACATCCACCACACCCACGATCACGCCCATGGCCAGCAAGAGGATCATCAGGATCAATACCGACGGTGACGCGATCAGCCAGCCGGCATGGTGATCGTGGTGCTCATGCACCGGGGGTTCGGTCGCTCGTTGCAGGACGAACGTGGTGACGCCCACCGCCAGCAACAACGCGGCCACCAGCGGCCCGGCTTCGGGAAACAGCACCACGCTCAAGCCCACTGAAATCGGCGGGCCGACGATAAAGCACACCTCATCCAGCACCGACTCCAGGGCAAAAGCGGTTTGCAGCTTGGGCTGGCCTCGGTACAACTCGGTCCAACGGGCCCGCACCATCGCCGACATGTTCGGCATGCAACCGGCCAAGGCGGCAGACAGGAACAGCGTCCAGGTCGGCGCCTGCAACCGCGTGCACAGCAACAGCATCAGCAGCGCCCCGCCACCGATCAACGCGGCAATCGGCAGCACCCGGCCCTGGCTGTAGCGGTCCACCAGCCGTGATACCTGTGGCGCACAAATCGCCGTAGCCAACGCGAATACCGCCGCCACCGAGCCTGCCAGGCCGTAGCCGCCATGCACCTGGGAAAGCATGGTGATAATGCCGATACCGGTCATGGACACCGGCATACGCGCCAGCATGCCGGCCAATACAAAAGCCCGGGCGCCAGGGACTTGGAATAACTCGGCGTAGGGGTTTGCCATGACTTAAACGCCTTCTGTCCTTAAATTGCGCATCCTTTTATCACACCAACCGCTTGATCTGTTTATGCCGCCACACCAACCGGTAATACGCGGTCTGCAACCCCAGCATCGCCAGATACGTCACCGGAAACGCCATCCACACACCTTCCAGGCCGAAGTGGGCGTTGAGCAGGTACGCCATCGGCAGCTCCACACACAGCACGCAGAAGATCGAGATCGCCACCGGCATCAGCACCACGCCGCTGGCACGCATGATCCCGCCGATCACGGCCTGGAAGCCGAACACGAGGATGCTCCACAACATGATGTGCAGCAGGTGCTCGGCATTCACGCGTGCGGCGTCATCGGTGATGAACAGCCCGAGCAACCAGTGGGATAACAAGTAGCCCAGCACAATCAGACCACCGGTCAGGCAGGTGTTGATCAGCAACCCGGTACGAAGAATCGGCCCGATGCGCTCCAGGCGCCCGGCGCCAATCGCCTGGGCGCCGAGGATCGAGGCAGTGATGGCAATCGACAGGGCCGGAAATTGCACGTAGTTGACGATCTGCGTCACCGCCCCATAGGCCGCCGTGGCCTGGGAACCATGGCTATTGACCAACGCCAGGATGACCAGCTCCGAGAGCGACAGCACCACCATCTGCAAGCCGGTGGGCAGGCCGATACGCAGGACTTTACCGAGGATGACGCGGTCCAGGCGCAAGGCCGCGAGCAGTTCGCGATCCGGCGCCATCACGTGGTTTTTATGGCGCAGGCGCAGGACCAGAAACAGCATCGCCGAGGCATTTCCCACCAGGCCCGCGTACACCGCGCTCTGGATGCCCAGGGGCGGCAGGCCGATCCAGCCGCGAATCAACGCCGGGGTCAGCAACAGGCCGACCAGGGTCGAGACCATCAACGCGAGCAAGGGCGAAATCGTATCGCTGACGCCCCGCAGCAATTGGGTGTAAAGGATGAAGACCAGCAACAGCGGCATGATCAGCATCATCATCTGGGCATAGCCGACTGCGTCGTCGAGCACGTCAACCGGCGTGCCCAATGCCTGCAACGCCGGGCGCGCAAACAGACTGCCCAACACCGCCGCGATCAAGCCCACCAGCGCGCCAAGGGTCAGCGTCGCGCCGGTAATCGACTTGACCATCGCGGTTTCCTGGGCACCCCAGGCCTGCCCGATCAACACCGACGCACCCGCCCCCAGGCCGATCACCAGGGCAATGAAGAAAAACACGATGGGGAACATCCCCGACACCGCCGCCAGGGCCTGAGTGCCGAGCATCTGCCCGACATAAATGCCGTTGAGCGTGCCGGAAAAACTCTGCAGGAAGTTGGACAGCACCATCGGTGCCAGAAAGATCAGATAGACCTGCCACAGCGGGCGTTGCAAAGGGCTTTGCATGAGAAACGGGGCCTCGAAGAACTAAAGCGTCCGAGGTTTATACCGCATGTGGATCCAATGTTCCTGCGGTTTATCGAGGCATGCCGTCGAACAGTGGGCAACCTGAATGGGCAACTGTTTTTTTGTCGTGAGCAAGCTCGCCCCGCTCACGACAAAGGCTATGGCGCAACCGGCAGCGCACGCTTGTGTGCGGTCTTGAGATAGGCCGATTCAACGATGTCCCTCACCCGCTCACTCACCGGCTCGCCCATCAGGTACGCATCGATCTCTTCGTACGTGCAGCCATAAGCCTGTTCATCCAGCTTGCCCGGTGCCAGTTCTTCGAGGTCGGCTGTGGGCTGCTTGTGCACCAGGTTCGTCGGTGCCCCAAGGGAACTGGCCAACAGGCGCACCTGGGTTTTGGTCAGTCCGGACAATGGCGCCAGGTCGCAGGCGCCGTCACCGAACTTGGTGAAAAACCCCATCAGAGCTTCGGCGCCATGGTCGGTGCCGACCACCAGGCCATTGTGCAAGTTGGCCACGGCATACTGCGCGATCATGCGGGTGCGGGCCTTGACGTTGCCTTTGATGAAGTCCACTTGTGCGGCGCTGGCGTCGGTGGCGGTGAGGCTGGCCATCAGGCCGTCGACGCTGGCGGCGATGTTCAGGGTGTCGATGTGGTCCGGAGTGATGAAATCCAGCGAGGCCTGGGCGTCGCGCTCATCGGCCTGGGTCTTGTAGGGCAGGCGCATGGCGATAAAGCGCGCGGCGTAATCCTCTGCCCGCAGTTGCTCAACCGCCAACTGGCACAGGCGGCCGGCGGTCAGGGAATCCACGCCACCGCTGATGCCCAGCACCAGGGCTTTGCAGCCCGACTGGCGCAACGTGGTCTTGATGAAATCGATGCGCCGTTGGATTTCCCTGGCCTCACCGCCCTTCACCAGTTGCCGGTTGATATTCAGTTCCTGCGCGATACGGTCTTGCATGTCACACCTCCACGTTGCCGACATTGAATACCTTCGCTGCGTACTGCAAAAACGAGGGGTCTTCGCAGACGTTCTTCACCGGGTCATCGGAGAACTTCACCACCGGTTCGCCGTGCACCCGTACCAGCTTCATAACGATGCTCAGCGGTTCGACGCCGTCCACATCGCAAGCAAGGCTGGTGCCCATGCCGAAACCGAACTTGGCCTTGCCACGGATGTGCCGCAGGATCGGCAGGCATTTTTCGAAGTTCAGGCCGTCGGAGAACATCAGGTCCTTGGTCATCGGGTCGATGCCCAGCTGTTTGTAGCGAGCCAGCACCTTGTCGGCCCAGGCGATGGGGTCACCGGAGTCCTGGCGCAGGCCGTCGTAGAGCTTGGCGAAGTACAGGTCGAAGTCCTTGAGGAAAAAGTCGGTGCTGATGCAGTCGGTCAAGGCGATGCCGAGACGGCCACGGTATTCATGCACCCAGTTCTCCAGGGCGGCGTTCTGGCTTTCGCGCAAGCGCCCCAATTGCTGGTGCACCATCAGCCATTGGTGGGCCATGGTGCCGATCAGCGGCAAGTCGAATTCATACGCCAGGTGCGCGTTGCTGGTGCCAACGAACTGGCCGGGGAAGTCGCGGCGCATGATGTCCACCACTTCGCGCTGGGCCTTGAAGGACAGACGGCGACGGGTCGAGAAGTCGGAGACGCGCAGGTCGGCCAACTCGTCGCGGCTGAGGTTTTTCTCCAGCCAGTCGAACTTCTGGTACAGCTTGCGGGTGACGTCTTCCAGGGTCACATCCGGGTATTTGTCGCGGTTGCGCAGTTCGCTGACCAACGCGAGCACCGGCTGTTCGAACATGATGCAGTGCAGCATCGGGCCGACCACGCGGATGTTCAATTGGCCATCGACTTCGCTGACGTGGATATAACGCAGGTTGAAGCGGAACAGGCCCAGGAAGCGCTCGTAGTCCGGGGTGAGGTACTCGCGAAAGCGTGGGTTGAACAGAAAGCGCAGCTCGCCTTCACGCACCTGCAGGCTGGCGAGTTTGTCCAACTCGGCGCGCAACTGCGGGATCAAGTGGCCGAGTTTTTCCTTGGAGCGGACGATGAAGTTGTATTCCACATCGACGTTGGGGTACTGGTGCAACACCGCCTGCATCATGGTGAAGGTGTAGTAGTCGGTGTCGAGCAGGCCCTGGATGACCGGGGCGTCGTAGTCGTAGGCACTTTCCATGGTAAATCTCCTTAACGCGCGGCCATCGCGGCCAGTTCTTCGCGGGTGCGGCTGATGCCGGCACCAGCCTTGAGCAACTCATTGATAGCCTGTACGCCGCCCTCCTCGCTGATACCGCGGCACGCCGGCAGGTGCAGCACGACTTCCAGGCCGGCCTTGAGCAATTGCAGTGCGGTGGTTTTGACACAGTAGTCCAGGGCCAGGCCGCCAACGATCACACGGGTGACACCTTGAGCCTTGAGGTACTCGATGACTCCGGTGGACAGCTTGTCGTGCAGGTCGTGGTAGCAAGCACCGTAGGGGTGCAGGTCAGGCTCGACGCCTTTCCAGATGAAGTAGTCGTAGTCATAGGGCGTGGGCAGTTCGTCGAGCAACGTGAAACCTTCAGTGCCCGGTACGCAGTGGCTGACCCATGTGAGGTCGGCGTGGGTCAGGCCGGTGGGTTGCAGCATCTCGCTGGGCTGCGCGACCACCCAGGGTGCTTGCGGGGTGTGGGCGTCCTTGCTGCCGACGCGATAGCCGGCGAGGCTGGCCATGTAGTTGAGTTCGGCACCGATCTGGTCACCACCGGCCACAGGCAATTCGTTGGGGCACAGCGGCGTGAAGCTCTTCTGAGGATCGACATCGAAAGAAGCAAGGGCAGTTTTCGCAAGGGTCATGGCTGTTCTCCTGTGGCCTGGAAACAAAAGTACACGTCATGTACTTTCATTGCAAGAAACATTTATTTATCTATTCGCCTTCAAGCACATGACATATCTTTTCGATCCGTTAGACTGAGCCCTCTTCGCCGTTCAGAAGGATTTCATATGCCACTTAGCGCCTACCTCCACACCGTCGACCTCTGCGTGCTTTTTTACTGCCGCGCGACCGGGGAACTGAAACTGTTGCTGAACAAGCGCGACGCCGAGCCCTTCGCCGGGCATTGGGCGTTGCCGGGCGTGGTGGTGAATGGCGGCGTGCAAGATCTGAGCCTCCAGGATGCGGTGGAACGCTTGCGAACCAGCGACAAGGTCGGTCTGGAGCTGGCCTGGAGCGAGCAAGTGGGCACGGTGGGCGATGCGTTTCGCGACCCGCGTTGCTGGTCGTCATCAACGTACTACTTGGCGATCGTCGCGGATGAGGTGCAACTGGGGGAGCATCAAGGCTGGTTTGGGTTGAGGGCGGTGGCGGACGGCAGCATCAAGTTGCCGTTCGATCACAACAGCATCGTCGCGGCCGTGCAGGAGCGGCTGTTCTCCAAGTCGCTGTACAGCAGCTTGCCGCTGATGTTCCTGGGCAATGAGTTCAGCGCGCCGGAGGCGACCACGATCTTTTCCCTGGTGCTGGAGCGGCCGGTGCTCAAGACCAGTATTCGCCAGCGTTTGTTGAAGCTGACGGAGGCGGGATATTTGCGCGAGACGGGGCGCAAGAAGCATGGCGAGGGCGGCAGGCCCCAGGCCACGGTGGAAAACTTGAAGCCTGGGGCGGTTTACTTCTTTGATCGCAGTTTTGCCGACTAATCACCCTTTTCAAGCGCGATGAGGTTCAAATGTGGGAGGGGGCTTGCTCCCGATAGCAGTGTGACAGTCCGCAAATAAAGTGACTGATCCTCCGCTATCGGGAGCAAGCCCCCTCCCCCAGTTTTGATTGGGGTATGGCGTTAGCTCATCCAATTGCCGCCGTCGACGTTGTAGGTCTGGGCCACCACATAATCAGCCTCCTTCGACGCCAGGAAGATTGCCATTCCGGTGAGGTCTTCAGCCGTACCCATCCGCCCAAACGGCACCTCTGCCCCCACCCGCCGCTTCTTCTCGCCAGGCGCCAGCCCTTCATGCTTGGCGAACAGCGCATCTACCCCGTCCCAATGCTCTCCATCCACCACACCGGGGGCAATGGCGTTGACGTTGATCCCTTGCTTGATCAGGTTCAACCCCGCCGATTGCGTAAGGCTGATCACCGCTGCCTTGGTCGCGCAGTACACCGCCACCAACGCCTCACCGCGCCGCCCGGCCTGGCTGGCCATGTTGATGATTTTGCCGCCGTGGCCCTGGCGGATCATCTGCCGGGCCGCGGCCTGCAAGGTGAACAGCGTGCCGGCGACATTGATCGCGAACAGCCGCTCGAAGCTGTCGCGGGTGATGTCGACGATGGGCGCCAGGTCGAACAGCGCTGCGTTGTTGACCAGGATATCCAGCTTCCCGACATGGGCCACCACGGCGGCAATCGCGCCATCGATGGAGGCTTGGTCAGTGACATCCATCGCGACCGCGTAGGCCTGAGGGCCCAGCTCGGCGGCAGTTTGCTGGGCGCGTTGCAGGTTGATGTCGGCAATGGCAACCGTCGCGCCTTCATTGATGTAGGCCAGGGCAAACGCGCGGCCAATCCCGCGCGCCGATCCAGTGATCAGCGCGCTTTTACCTTCCAGTCGTTTCATGGGTGTTGTCCGTCAAGGTTACTTGGGATAGCCGGCGCGTTTCATTTCGCGCTCGGTAGTGGACTGCGCCTGCAACAAGGCCTGGTCAACCGTCATGCCACCGGTAAGCGCCGCTGAAAACAGCTTGCCGACCGAGGTGCCGATGGCCTGGAACTCGGGGATGGTCACATATTGGATGCCCACGTAAGGCACCGGTTTGGCTGAAGGATGGGCGGGGTCGGCGTGTTTCATCATCTCCAGCGTCACCTGGGCAAACGGCGCGGCCTTGAGGTAAGCCTCGTTGTAAGTGGATTGGCGCGTGCCCGGCGGTACGTTGGTGATGCCCTCTTTATCGGCGACCAGTTGGATGTAGTCCTTGGAAGTGGCCCAGGTGATAAAGGCCTTGGCGGCGTCCTTGTGCTTGGAAGTGGCCGGGATCGCCAGGGACCAGGCGTAGAGCCAGGATGAACCTTTGTCGGTCACCTCAGTAGGCGCGGCAGCGAAACCGACGCTGTCGGCAACCTTGCTCTGGCTGGTATCGGTGGTGAAGGAACCGGCGACGCTGGCGTCGACCCAGATCGCGCACTTACCACTGTTGAACAGCGCCAAGGTCTCGTTGAACCCGTTGCTCGACACGCCTGGCGGGCCGTATTGCTTGAGGGTATTGACGTAGAAGTTGGCGGCGGCGGTCCATTCGGGGCTGGTCAGCTCGGGCTTCCATTGTTCGTCGAACCAGCGCGCACCAAAGGCGTTGGCCATGGTACTCAACAGCGCGATGTTCTCCCCCCAGCCGGCCTTGCCCCGCAGGCACATGCCGTACTGACCCTTGTCCTTGGCGGTGAGTTTGGCGGCGAACTCGCCGAGTTGGGTCCAGGTGGGATGCGCGGGCATGCTCAGGCCGGCGCTCTTGAACAGGTCAGTGCGGTAGTAGGTGACGGTGCTTTCGCCGTAGAACGGCAAGGCGTAGAGGGTGTTATTGACCGACAGGCCCTGGCGCACTGAGGGGAAGATATCGTCGGCGTCGTAATCGGCCGGCAGCTCGGTCAACGGTTCCAGCCATTGTTTGGCGCCCCACAACGGGGTTTCGTAGGTGCCGATGGTCAGCACATCGAACTGCCCGCCCTGGGTGGCGATATCGGTGGTGAGGCGTTGGCGCAGAACGTTTTCTTCAAGCACTACCCAGTTAAGTTTGATGCCAGGGTGCTGCTCTTCGAACACCTTGGACAGGCGCTGCATGCGGATCATGTCGCTGTTGTTGACCGTGGCGATGGTCACGGTGTCGGCCGCATGGCCGGGTATAGCCATAGCCAGGCCGGACAGCAGTAACAGTGCTTTGGGAAGCGTTAACATGGCGGTTTCCACCTGTTGTTTTTGTTGTTGAGCACCGATTACAGCAGCTTGGCCAAGCCCTCACAAACGCCTGGCGAATGCGCGGCTGATACTTTTTTAACCGCACACTCAGGATCAAAAAAGTATCAGTGCCGGGCGAAAGCGGGGGTAGCCTGCCCCGTGCAAACCCGCGTATTTTGGTGTAATCCAACGCACAAGAGGCAGCACCATGCCCGTCAGCCGCGCCACACTGTTCGAGCACCGTCCCGCGGAACTCGAAGTGATCTTGCCCGAACCCGACCACTGCTTTCGTTGGTTCGAACACGATTACCCCTATGATCTGGCGCGCTGGAACCACCATCCCGAATTTGAAATCCACCTGATCCGCCAAGGCACCGGCAAGCTGGTGGCGGGCGACTATATCGGTGCATTCAGCGCCGGCCATGTCGCATTGATCGGCCCGGACCTGCCCCACGACTGGATAGGCGAACTGGCCCCCGGCGAACACTTGAGCGGGCGCGATGTGGTGCTGCAATTCGATGGCGCCGCCCTGCTCGCCTTGCGCAATACCCTGCCGGAACTCGGGGATTTGCAGCCGCTGTTCGAACAGGCCCGGCGCGGCCTGGAGTTCACCGGTGACAGCGCCGCAAAGGCTGCGCACCTGCTGGAAGCCATCGGTAGTGCCCATGGCCTGCAACGGCTGATCCTGTTCCTGCAATTGCTCGACACCTTGAAAAACGCGCCGCCCATCCAGGTCAAGGCACTGGCCAGTCCCTGCTACGCGCCCACGCTGGATGCCCGCAGCGCTGAACGCATCAACAAGGCCTTCGACTACCTGATGCGCGAACTCACCGGCGACGTGCGCCTGTCGGTCATCGCTCAGCAACTGGAGATGAGCGAACCGGGATTCTCGCGGTTCTTCAAACGCAACACCGGCCACGGTTTTATCGACCTGATGCGCAAATTTCGCGTGCAGCGCGCGTGCCGGCTGTTGCTGCACAGTGAACGGTCGGTGGCGGATATCTGCTTTGAAGTGGGCTACGCCAACCTGTCCAATTTCAACCGGCACTTTCGGATCGAGATGAACCAGACGCCGAGCGAATATCGCCGCGACACCGCGATGCATCTGTTCAATCCCATTGAACAAATGACACCCAGTCATTTCTGATCAAAAGGTCGACTAATTCGCCTTTTTTCTAGGCCATTCAAGCCATTGGGCAAAGTTGGTACAGCCTGTGCAAACGTTTGCGGTACGAACTTGACCGCCAAGTTCCCCCTTACCTGAGCAATCGGGTTCAAACCGCGTACGAATAGGGACTTTCAATGCACCTCACCTCAAGGCCTCGCGCCTGCTTTGGTGTTTCCTTGCTACTGGCCGCCGTTACGGGAGTACTCAGCACACCCATTTTGGCGCAGGAAACACCTGCCAATGACTCAGCACAGGGCGAAACCCTCAGCCCTGAAGCCACCCAATCGAATAAAGGCCCTTACCTGTCGCAATGGTTCAACCAGGACCTGACGCTGATCGGCAGCAAAGACATCAGCTTCGGCCCCAAGCCGTCCGATGACATTTACCTGGAATACGAGTACTTCGGCCGCAAAGGGCCCTTCGAGCTGTATGGCTACATCGACGTGCCGAAGATCCTCGGCATTGGCAACAGCAACGACAAAGGCGCATGGGACCACGGCTCGCCGGTGTTCATGGAGCATGAGCCGCGCATCTCCATCGACTACCTGGCCGGTCGCAGCCTGGCCATCGGGCCGTTCAAGGAATGGTACGTGGCGTTCGACTGGATCTACGACCACGGCAGCAACAAGGAAAACCGCGCCAACACCCTGTACAGCGGCCTGGGCACCGACATCGACACCCACTCGCGGGTCAACCTGTCGGCTAACTTCTATGGGCGCTACCAGTGGGAAAACTACGGTGCCAGCAATGAGTATTCCTGGGACGGCTATCGCGCCCAGATGAAGTACATCGTGCCCATCGGCAAGTTCGACAACGGCGCTTCGCTGACCTACATCGGCTTCACCAACTACGATTTCGGCTCCAACCTGCACAAGGACAACCCGGCGCGCACCGCCAATTCAATGGTGGCGACCAACGTGCTGCTGTACTCGTTCACCCACCTGCGCTTCACGCTGGTCGGGCGCTACTTCCATAACGGCGGCAACTGGGAAGATGGCAGCGAGTTGAATTTCGGCGAAGGCAACTTCCGCGCCCGCTCCGATGGCTGGGGCTACTACGCCGGTGTCGGCTACCAATTCTGATCAAGGAGCATGAGATGAACACGTTTACCCGTCTATCGATGGCCATCGGCATGGTCCTGTTGCCGCACCTGGTGCTGGCAGATACCCCGCCACCGATCAAACCCAAAGTGATGCTGATCACCATGTTCGCGCCCGAGGCACAAACCTGGATCGACCGCCTGCAACTCAAGCAAGAAGTGCGCGTGCCGGGCCTGTCCGCCGAATACCCGGTGATCCGCTGCAACACCCAGGACGTGTGCCTGCTCGTCACCGGCATGGGCCAGACCAACGCTGCCGCCTCCACCCTGGCCCTGGCGTTGTCGCCCAAGTTCGACCTGCGCCAGAGCTACTTCCTGATCGCCGGGATCGCCGGCATCAGCCCCAAGCACGGCACCATCGGCACCGCTGCCTGGGCGCATTACCTGGTGGAGTTTGGTACGCAGTGGGAACTGGATTCGCGCGATGCGCCCAAGGACTGGCCGACCGGCTACATCGGCATCAACACCAAAGGCCCCAACGAAAAACCGCCGCTGGACTACAAGACCGAAGTGTTTGAGCTCAACCCCAAGCTGCAAGCCAAGGCGTTTGCCCTGTCGCAAAAAGTCGAGCTGACGGAAAGCAAAGAGTCGACGGCCTGGCGCAAGCACTACCCCGCCGCCCCGGCCAACCAGCCGCCGCAAGTCACCCGCTGCGACACCCTGGCGGGCAACACGTGGTTCTCCGGCACGCGCCTGAGCGAACGCGCCGAGGTCTGGACCAAGCTGCTCACGGATAACAAAGGCGAATACTGCACCACCCAGCAGGAAGACAACTCCACCTATGAGGCCCTGCTGCGCGCCAGTCGCGAGGGTTTGGTGGATATTCAGCGCCTGGCCGTGGTGCGAGCAGGTTCCGACTTCGACCGGCCTTACCCTGGCTACAGCGAGGTGGATAACCTGCTCAACTATGCGGACCAGGGCGGGTTCGTGCCGGCGCTGGAAAACCTGTACCGCACGGGCAATCCGCTGGTGCAGGCAATCCTCAACAACTGGTCAGCCTGGGAAAAAGGTGTTCCCGACGCGTGACGATTCCTGTGCCGGCGATGGCGTGCTTAGGGCCAATCGCCGGTGAGCCGGCGCCTACGGGACCGTATCAGGGCAGGAAGATGATTTTGTCTGCACTGCCCTGGTTCACGTCTTCGTAGCACTGCGTCCCTTCGGCCAGCGCCACTTCGCGCAGGCCGACCGGCAGCGGCAGCAGCCCCTCATCAAAAAAGCGCCCGAACTGCTCCAGCATCACCGCGCACTGCTCGCAGCTGTAGAGCAATGAATTGATCCCCACCACCGAACCTCCCTTGCGGTACAGCGCCAGAGCCGGCAATTGCACATGACCGTCCACGGGCGCAGCAATGATGGCGATACGGCCAAATGCCGCCAGACCCGCCACGGCGGCAGGCAGCCAGAAACCGGTGGTGTCGAAGATTACGTCGGCGCCGCCTGCGAACACTGCATTTACTTGCGAACCCAAGTCTTGCGGTTTAGCGAGGGTAATCGCCTCGAAACCTTGTGCCTGCAAAACCTCGACCTGCTCAACCCTGCGCACCGCCGCCAGCACCCGGGCGCCACGGATTTTCGCCAGGGCCAACGCCGCACTCCCCACGGCACCGTTGGCGCCGATCACCATCAACCGCGTGCCTTTGCCCACACCGCTGCGCTCCAGCGCATCCCAGGCGGTGGTGTACGGCACACCCAGGCTCGCCGCCTGGGCAAAGCTCAAATGCGTCGGCTTATGGGCCACGCCCTTGGCAGACACCGTGAGGTATTGAGCGTGGGAGCCATCGGCAAAAAAACCAAGATCGCGGCCGGTGCCCCAGACTTCCCGGCCCACCAATGCCTGCGGGCCTTCAACCACCACGCCAGCAAAATCGCGACCAGGAATGCGTGGCAGCGTGGTGTAAGGAAAGCGACCGAGCACGTTCTTTACATCGCTGGGGTTGAGGCCCGCAGCCTGGATTTTTACCAACACTTCATCAGCGCCCGGCACCGGTGTGGGAACGTCGATAAAGCTGAGGGCATTGAGATCGCCAGTAGCGGAAAATTGCAGGGCTTTCATGGGCAGTACATCCATCGAAAAGAAAAAGACTTCAGGACAACCAGGCACTGACCAACTGTCGCCCCATGGGCCACAGTTTTTCGCCGATCAACATGCCCATCAGGCCGACAAGCGCGATGGCCGGCGGCGCGGGTGAGCGAAAATCCAGCGCACCATAAATCACGCCGACAAACAGGCCAATGGCGAGGGAAATCAAGTAATTCATGGGGGCAGCGCCGTGTGGGTTGGTGGGCTCAGTGTAGGGAGCCCCTCCCGCTGGCATCGGCCAACTGCTTCAGGATTTCGGCCAAACCTCAGCCGGTGTAGTGCGAAGGGGCCACACCGAGTTCGCGGCGGAACATGTCGCTGAAGCTGCTCGGCGAATAACCCAGGGACCGCGCAATCCCGCTGACCGACTGGCCCTGGATCAACTCCGCCACCGCCGTGGCGAGTTGCACTTGCCGGCGCCATTCGGCGAACCCCATGCCCAGGTGGTTCTGGAACAGCCGCGCCAGGGTACGCACGCTGGCACCGGCCACCTCGGCATGCTGCTCGAAGGGGATCACCAGGGAAGGCGCAGCCATGACCGCCTGGCACGCGCTGATCAGTCGACGGTCGGCTTCAACCGGCATGGCGATGCGGATCCGGGAGCGACGCGCCCGCTGCAACTCCAGCAGGGCCAGGCCGACCACCGCGTCGTAATACGCACCGTCGCCGCTATCGCCCTCCTCCACCAGCGTGACGATCAACTCGCGCAGCAACCCACCGACCTCAATCACCTGCACCTGGCTGTCCAGCGTCGCCGCCAAGGCAGGACGCAGGTAGATATTGCGCATCTGCAAATCCGACACTACGCGAATCCCGTGCTCGACACCCGGCGGCAGCCATACCGCGCGCTGGGGCGGCACCACCAGGGCTTCGCGCGGGGTCTCGACCCACATCACGCCGCTCATGGCGTAAAGCAATTGGCCCCACTCGTGCCTGTGGGGTTCCACATACCACCCACGCGGGTAAGTACGCGCCAGAGGTTGCACGGGGACAGCGTGATCACTGAGGTCAGGTGGCGCGGCCAGAGCCATGGGACGTACGTCAGTCTAGGATGAGCCACCATGGTAATGACCACCGCCCGACAATCCGAGTGAATTTTTGGCGCTCGTGGCGATCACTTGCTTACACCACCAGGGTTGATGGGCCGATGAATAACGCAAAACTGTTTGTGATCGATTACACCCTCCATGGCGAGGCCAAGTCATTCATTATCCGCCTGGAAAAACTCGATGCCGCCGAAGCTTGGCATTGGGCAAGCTGCGATGCCGGCGTCGGTCGTATTGGCCGTTTCGCCCGGGAGCAGGTTAAGAAGACCAGCCAGGTTCAGGCCGAGAAATTCGGCATCACCAACGTGCAATGGCGCCGCTCGGACGCGCGCGCCCAGGCTTGATCAAGGAGAGATACCCATGAATGTATGTGGCCAGGTCAATGGCAAGGCACGGATTGATTACACCCAGGACACCCTGTTTGGCCCACTGGCCAGGCATGTGGAATGCCAAGTGAGCGTGCAGCGCAAACCCGACAGACTGGTACTGAAGGTGTTCCAGCCGCTCCCGGATGATCTGCATGCAGCGAAAACGGTGGTGTTTGCCCTGGAGGGACGGCGGACCAGCGGGGTGGTCAGAGGTCGGCAGCGCCTGTCGGACCATAGCCTCCGGCTGGAGTTGGAAACCCAATAGCAGCTAACAGATAGATCAAATGTGGGAACGGTTTTGACCGCTCCCACCGCATTCAACCGTCGGCCGACTTGGCACACTCGCAGCCCGTAGCCGCCGCACAGGGTTCACCATGGGCATGGTGCTCGGCACAGCCCTGGCAGCAATAGCCCTTTCCGTCTTTCATCACCGCTTCGACACCCAATACACATTTGCAGTGTGGGCAGGCACAGGTTTGATCTGGCATGGTCAGACTCCTTCATCATGGTCGTCTCGGTACGGCGAGCGCCGGCACCTTAAGCAATGACTGCCGGCTCACGCAGATCGTTCAAACCATCAGTCGGTGCGCGTATTGCTGCGATACATGAACACCAGCGCCAGCGCCAGGCACACCATCGCCAGCATGCGACCGCCCGACAATTCGATGGCCGGGTTGCCCAGCCAGCCGAAGTTATCGATCAGCATGCCCATGCCCAACTGCCCGGTGATCACCGCCACCGTGGCCACCGCCGTGCCGACCACCGGCACCGCACCGACCATCACCATCATGTACACCACGCCGAACAGCGCGCCGGTCAGCTGCCATTTAGGCACGTCCAAGAGGCTCAACGCCTGTGCCGGTTCAAAGAAGAAAATCAACAGCGCGGTGGTGAGCGCGCCTACGGCAAAGGTCAGCAAACTGCTGCGCAACACACCCACTGTCTGGCCCAGGCGACCGTTGATCGCCGCCTGCACACTCAATACCGCACCGGCCGCGATGACCAGTACCAACAACAGAATCAGATTCATCGTCTTACCCTCGTGCGATCAGAACAAGTGCCACCACAATCAACGCCAGCGCGATCCAGCGCTCTCCATTGACTCGCTTGCGCGTCGTGCCGAACCAGCCGAAATGGTCGATCAGAACGCTCTTGCCCACCTGTCCTGACAGAATCGCGATCATGGTCATCGCAATACCGATGTGCGGCGTGGCCAGGGTCAGTACCACCACGTACATCGGCCCCAGAAAACCGCCGATCAGCTGCCAGCGCGGCAAGTCCGTGAGCGCCGGGCCTTTTTGCGGACCGCTGAACAGCAGCAGCAAATACAGAATCGCCGAGCCCACGCCGAAGATGCTCAACGTCGCCCACAGGTGCCCCACCTGCACGCCCAATGGGCCGAGCAAACCGGCCTCCACCGACAAGCCCATACCGGCGAGGATCACCAGCGGCAACAACAGCAACCGCAGAAGGTTTTTTTTCGGCGTGGCGTTCGCCACACCCTCGATAGAACTGGCCTGCATACATCACCTGCGCATCAACAAATGGATTAATGGCGCGCATTATCCAGTGGCCGTCCTGTGCGATAAATGGGAGCATGCCAACAACACCTTTGCGCAAAACGCACAGCCTGGAGCCATGATGCAGGGTTTGAACGAGTTGAGTTTCAAGGCGCTGCGCCTGTTCGTCGCAGTGCTGGACCACGGCAGCTTCTCCGAAGTGGCGCGCCGCGAAAGCCTGGCGCCCTCCTCGATCTCGCGGCAGATCCAATTAATGGAGCAGGCCCTGGGGCAACAGTTGTTGTATCGGCACACCCGCGCCGTCAGCCCCACCGAGGCTGGGCGCCTGCTAGGGCGGCACGCGCGCCTGATGCTCGAACAACTGGAAGCCGCCGGCCAGGCCCTGCAGGAACAGGAAAGTGAGCCCAGCGGCCTGGTGCGTATCAATGCGCCGATGGTGTTCGGCCAGCGTCACCTCTCGCCCTGGCTGGGCGAGTTGTGCCGCCGCTACCCCAAGCTGCAACTGGATATCCAGCAAACCGACACCTACGTCGACCCTCTGCAAGATGGCACCGACCTGCTATTTCGCATCGGCGTGCTCAACGACTCCGGCATGCAGGCACGTATCTTCGCGCCCCAGCGCTTTCGCATCGCCGCCAGCCCTGCTTACCTGACGAAGCACGGCACGCCCTCGCACCCCGATGAACTGATCAACCACCAATGCCTGGCGTACAAGGGCATCACCGGCCAACAACGCTGGTTTTTCCGCCGCGACCAGGGCGACTGGACGCCCTACAGCGTCAAAGGCCCGATCACTGGCAACCACGCCGACACCCTCACCCACGCCGCCGAACAAGGCCTGGGGCTGGTGGTGTTTCCATCCTGGTTGATCGGCGAAAGCTTGCGCGCCGGCACGTTGCACGCGGTGCTGACGGAGTACGAAGTGGCGACCACGCTGGAGCCGCAGCAAATTGCGGCGTTGTGGCCAGGGAGCCGGCGCTTGTCGCTGAAGGTGAGGACCGTGATTGATTACTTTGTGGAGTGTTTTGGGGCGGTGCCTTATTGGGATCGCTGACTCAAAACACCCATTGCCCAATCAACCATGCATTCGCCCCACTGATCACCACAAATAGAAACCACACCAACACCCTGGTGGGCAGGCTATTCACAAACGGTCCCATCAGTTGCTTGTCGCCAGTCATGCGAATCAGCGGATACAGCGCAAACGGCAGCTGCAGGCTCAGCACCACCTGGCTCAGGATCAGCAATTTGCCGATGGCATCGTCACCCATCAGCCACACCCCGAGAAACGCCGGGATCAGCGCCAGCCCCCGGGTAATCAGGCGCCGCTGCCAGCAGGGAATGCGCAGGTTCAGGTAGCCTTCCATGATCACTTGTCCGGCGATGGTGCCGGTAAACGTCGAGCTTTGCCCGGACGCCAGCAAGGCAACGCCGAACAGGATGCTGGCAAAGGCGCCACCCACCAACGGATCGAGCAGGTGGTAAGCATCCTGGATTTCCACCACGTCGGTGTGGCCGGTCTTGTGGAATGCGGCGGCGGCGAGTACCAGGATGGCGGCATTGACCAGCAGGGCCAGGGCCAGGGAGCCGATGGTGTCAATGCGCGCCAGCTTGACCGCGTCCTGTTTGCTGGCCACGTCTTTACCGATCAGGCGGGTCTGCACGATTGAGCTGTGCAGGTAGAGATTATGGGGCATCACCGTAGCGCCCAGAATGCCGATGGCCAGGTACAGCGGCGCGGCATCGCTGATGGCCGACAGTGACGGCGTGAAGCCGCTGAAGACGTCCGGCCAATACGGTTTGATCAACACCAGCTCGATAAAGAAACACACCCCGATGGTCGCCACCAACGCCAGCATGATCGCTTCCAAGCGGCGAAAGCCTCGGTTTTGCAGGGCAAGGATCAGCAGCGTGTCAAAGGCCGTGATCACAATACCGGTCGTCAGGGAAACGCCCAGCAGGAGGTGAAACGCCAAGGCGCAGCCGAGCACTTCGGCCAGGTCGGTGGCAATGATGGAGATTTCCGCCAACGCCCATTGGGTGCGGGCGGAGCGCTTGCTGTAGCGCTCGCGGCATAGTTGCGCCAGGTCTTTGCCGGTGGCGATGCCCAGTCGCGAGCACAGGCACTGCACCGCCATCCCCGCCAGGCTGGCCAGCAGCACCACAAATAAAAGGCTGTAGCCGTAGCGCGAACCGGCCTCGATGGCCGTAGCCCAGTTGCCCGGGTCCATGTAGCCAATGGAGATCAACAGGCCGGGGCCGGCAAACATGAGGGCACGCTTGAAGAACGACGCCTTGGGATCAACGGCGACAGAGCCCGCCACTTCCGGCGGGCAGAACGGGGCGGTAGCAATTTTAGGCAGGCTGAATTTCACGCGGTATCCCAGGCAAACACACTCGACAGCGCGCAGCTTATCAGTCGGACGCGACCGTGCGCATCACCGTGTCCCGTGGCAGGTCAAACGCTTCCACCACCTGCACCACGAGGTCCATCTCCTGGTTCAGCGCCTCACGCTCCATGCGCTGGCGAATCACACCGATCACCAACACCGCCAGCGTCGTAATCGAATACGCCGGACCGGAAAACGCCCGAACACCACTCACCAGCAGCATCGCGGCCGCCAGTGCCTGCCCCACCACCGGAATCGCTGAGGCCGCCCCACGACGCAGGATAAACCCGGTCAGCCCCGCCAGCGCCGTGCCGCTCAAAGCCGTGGTGGCCGAGCGCCCAACATCGAAACGCTTGAACAGGCCCTGCTCTTTTTGCGCGGCCGCCTTGAGCTCCGCGTCGAAGACCTGCCGGTCGGCATTACTGAGCTTGTCCTTGTACTGCTCGATCAGCTTTTGCGCGACCTGGGTTTCGATCTCTGCCAGCGCAACCGTTTCAAGCGACTCGTCAAACTTGATCCCCAGGCGCTGCGCCACGTCTTCGGCGATCTGGCGATAACTTACGCCATGCCCACGAGCCAGATTCATAAAGCTATCGCCGCCCATGCGCTGTAACTCGATGGCCAGTTTGAGCGGCTCGCGCACCTTGGCATCAATCGATGCACTGCGCTTTTGCGCCATCAGTTCGGCGAGGAATTTCAACTCCTCCGGCCGCGCCTGCACCAAGGCTGGGAACAGTTCCACATCCTCCTCGGCAAAGCGCACCTCGCTGCTGCGCTGGTCGGAGCGGATCATGCCGCGCCGCTCGTGCAACAGGTCGGTGTACTGCACCACCGTCTGCAATTGCGGCCAATAGGCGGCGTGATCGAAGGTAGCCAAGTGCACATTGGTGATCTTGGCCTTGAGTGCCGGCGTCACCTCGATTGCATAACGACCAATGCAGCGCTCGGTGTCCGGCTTAATGGCCAACGCCCAATCCTTGCTGGAGTGGCAGTTGATCAGCCGGCCCTTGAGTGGCGCCGACACCTCATCCCACGGGCTCGACGTGCAGATCGCCCCGCCCATCAGCAGTAGATTGTCCAACGGCAGTTCCCGCGCGGTTTCAGGGCTGGCCAGGAGGCTCTTGACCAGAATCCGCGCGCCCAGGGAATGGCCGATCAGGTTGATACGCCGCACGTTCAGCGACTCACCGTGCAGGTAACCCGCCAGCTCCGGCAGCAAACTCTTGGCCACTTCGTCCACCCGCGCCTCGACGCTTTTGTAGTGGTCGAGGAAATAGGCAATCGCCTTGCCCACACCGACGGTCGCCGCGCCGACACTGCCGCCGCCGAGCATCGCGCCGATCACGTCCTTGAAAGGCGCAAACAGGTTTTCCAGGAAGTGCCCCGCGGGCCAGAACAGCATCAGGTTGGTGGAGCCTTCGATGCCCGCCAACTGCGCCTTGAAATTGCCCAGTTGTTGCCGGTTGAAAAACGCCGAATAACCGTGAACATAGAGATTGAGCACGTCCCCCTGAGGCTCGCCACACAGTAGGAATGTGGGCTTGCGGGTGCGGTGCATTTCATCCCACTGGTGTTGCATTGGGCGGTGACTCCGGGTGACAAGGGTGGGCGATAGTAACAAAGGCAAGGCCCAAGGGAGGTGAATCCTGACCGACGTGGCAGCAGCAAAAGCCTCAGAACTGCGCGCCAGCCTTTGAGTTCGCCAGGTAGCGCGCCGGAGAATCCCCCAGGTTACGCCGGAACACCGACGTGAACGCACTGGAGCTGCTGAAACCCAACCCGAGCGCCACCTCGGTGATGGAAGCGCCATGGCTGAGCCGCGCAGTGGCTTCCAGCAGGCACACCTGCTGGCGCCAGGACACAAACGTCATCCCCGTGCTTTCCTGGAAATGGCGGGTGAACGTGCGTCGACTCATGTTCGACCACTCAGCCATCTCATCGAGGGTGATTTTTTGCGTGGGCGCCTCCAGGAAACGCTGACAGGCCCGCGCCAGCCGTGGTTCGCCAGGCAATGGTGCGCTGAGGGGCACCTCAGGCATGGCGCCGATCTCATCAATCAACAGCGTCAACACGCAGCGATGTCTCACATTGAGTGGCATTGAGGGATCGATAGCCAGCGCCGCCTCCAGCAAATGCCTGAGCAAGGGCGACACTTCAAACACCTGACAGCGCGCTTGCAACCCCGCGCGCAGGACGGCATCGGCGTTCAGGTAGGTATTGAGCATCACCACCTCCCCGCGCATCTGCATTTCATGGGGCACACCACCGGGCACCCAAATCGCCCGCTGCGGCGGCACCACCCAATTGCCGAGGTCGGTGAACATTTTCAACGCACCGGTGGAGGCATAGGCGAACTGCCCACGCGCATGCGTGTGCCGCTCGAAAACAGTGCCATTGGGGTATTCGCGTAGCGTCACCACGGCGTCAGGGCTGGAAAAATCAAAGGCTGGAATCATGGCCCGATCTTGTCAAAAGTTGACCTGACATAGCAAGCGGGCCAATCGAACTGCCCCTAACATCAACGCCCTTAAAGAAGCGTCATGACCTAGGGAACATTCCATGCTGAAAAAACACTTGGCGCTAGCCGTGCTCGTCACCCTGGTGTGGGGAGTGAATTTCCCCATCACCCAATTGGGCCTGCGCTCGGTCGACCCCTTTGTGCTCACCGGCATCCGCTTTGCCTTGGCAGCCCTGCCCCTGGTGTTCTTCATCAAGCGCCCCGCCGTCAAGTTCAGCTACGTAGCCGCCTACGGTTTTATCTTCGGGCTGGGCATGTGGGGCGTAATCAACTACGGGATCCAGATCGGTGTGAGCCCTGGTATTGCTTCATTGATCATTCAACTCAGCGTGTTCTTCACCATGGGCTGGGGTTTTTTACTGTTCAAGGAGAACATCCGCAAGGCGCAGATCGTCGGCGCCTTGCTGGCGCTCAGCGGCCTGGCGGGCATCATTTCCACTCAGGAAGGCAACCACGCCGTCCTTGGGGTGATGTTGATCGTATTGAGTGCGCTGGCCTGGAGCGTGGGCAACGTCATCATCAAGAAGTCCGGGGTCAAGGAGGTCTTCTCGTTCATGGTATGGGCCAGCCTGTTTCCGCCGATTCCACTGTTCCTCATGGCCTGGTGGATGCACGGCAGTAGCCCGTTCGAAGGCTTGAACGCCAGCCTCGACCTGGCAGCGATACTGTCCATCCTGTTCCAGGTGTACCTGGCCACGCACTTTGCCTACTGGGGCTGGAACTCGCTGCTAAAACTGTACCCCGTGTCCACAGTGGCGCCGCTGTCGTTGCTGATTCCCGTGTTCGGGATCAGCAGTTCGATGTTGATCATCGGTGAGCACGTTTCCACGCCGAACCTGATTTCGATTGCAATCATCATCGTCGGGTTAGCGGTGGGCTTGTGCCGCCGGCCATCGACACTCGCGCCTGCCGGGCTATCCTTGCGAAACCTCAGCAAGAAGCGCGTTGCCCGTTAAAAACCGCGACACATCGGCCTGATACGCAGCAAAAACACAATTTTCAAAATGTAAAAAGCGCTCTAATACACGCCTGATGACTGGTTTTGAAGATCCTGGAGTTCGCAATGCCCCATGAAGGCAACCTGTTACAAGCAGCCGTGGTGTTCCTGCTCGCGGCCGTGCTGACCGTGCCCCTGGCCAAGCGCCTGCAATTGGGCGCGGTGTTGGGCTATCTGTTTGCTGGTGTGATCATTGGTCCATCGGTGCTGGGCCTGATAGGCAACCCGCAAAGCGTGGCGCAGTTTTCGGAGCTGGGAGTGGTGTTGCTGCTGTTCATCATTGGTCTGGAACTGTCGCCCAAGCGACTGTGGGTGATGCGCAAGGCGGTGTTTGGTGTCGGCCTCGCCCAGGTGCTGTTGACCGGGCTGGTCATGGCCGCAGTGGCGCTCTGGGTATTTGGCCAGGCCTGGAACAGCGCCATCGTGCTGGGCCTGGGCCTGGCGCTGTCGTCCACCGCGTTTGGCCTGCAAAGCCTGGCCGAGCGCAAGGAGCTCAACCAGCCCCACGGCCGGCTGGCGTTTGCCATCCTGCTGTTCCAGGACATCGCGGCGATCCCGCTGATCGCCATGGTGCCGCTGCTGGCCGGCAGCGACCACCCGACCACCGAAGCCCAGGGCGTGCAACACGTCCTGCAGATCCTCGGCAGCATCGCTGTGGTGATCATTGGCGGGCGCTACCTGCTGCGGCCAGTGTTTCGCATCGTCGCCAAGACTGGCCTGCGCGAAGTGTCCACTGCCACCGCGCTGCTGGTAGTGATCGGCACAGCCTGGCTGATGGAACTGGTGGGCGTGTCCATGGCCCTCGGCGCCTTCCTCGCCGGCCTGCTGCTGGCGGATTCGGAATACCGCCACGAACTGGAATCCCAGATCGAACCGTTCAAGGGCCTGTTGCTGGGACTGTTCTTTATCAGCGTGGGCATGGGCGCCAACCTCAGCCTGTTGCTCAGCTCGCCCCTGGTAGTGATCGGCCTGACCCTGCTGTTGATCGGTCTCAAGCTACCGCTGCTGTACGCCGTGGGCCGGATGGTGGGCGACCTCAATCGCGAAAGCGCCCTGCGCCTGGGCGTGGTACTGGCTGCCGGCGGTGAATTCGCCTTCGTGGTGTTCAAGATCGGCCGCGACCAGGGCCTGTTCGAACCCCATCTCTACGACATCCTGGTGCTGACCATCACCCTGTCCATGGCCGTGACGCCGCTGCTGTTGCTGGTGTGCCCGAAGCTGTTCAAGCCCAAGGTCAAGCCGGTGGAAGTGCCCGAGGAGTACCGCGCCATCGAAAGCGATGCGCCGCGTGTGGTCATCGCCGGCATGGGCCGTATGGGCCAGATTGTGGCGCGGATCCTGCGCGCCCAGAACATCTCGTTCATCGCCCTCGACACCTCGGTGGAAACCATCGAACTGACCCGCAGTTTCGGCGGCATGCCGGTGTTCTACGGCGACCCGCAGCGCCCCGAGATCCTGCACGCGGCCAAGGTCGACCAGGCCGAGTTCTTTGTGATCGCCATGGACGACCCGGAGATCAACATCAAGACCGCCGAGCTGGTGCGCACCCTCTACCCGCACATGAAAATCATCGCCCGCGCACGTAACCGCCAGCATGTGCACCGCCTGGTGGACCTGGACGCCTCGCCCGTTCGCGAGACGTTCTACTCCAGCCTGGAAATGAGCCGCCGCACCCTGGTAGGCCTGGGGTTGACCCAAGCCCAAGCTGATGCGCGCATCAACCGGTTCAAGAACCACGACCTGCAAGTACTCGCTGCCCAGCACGCGGTGTACGACGACGCAGCCAAAGTGATGCAGACCGCCCAGGAAGCCCGTACGGAACTGGCGCGGCTGTTTGAGATGGACAGACTTGAGGAAGAGTCCGACAAGGTGTGAGGCTAGCGATGAACGATCTTGCGAATTTTCTGACAGAATACGGCGCAATTTCGTTCATCCCTGGAGCGCTTCATGGCCACTTTCACCAAGACCGCCGCCCTGCTGGCCCTCGCGCTTACCGCCGGCAGCGTATTCGCCGCTGCCAAGCCGACCGTGCAAACCATCTCCACCTTGGGCGGCAAGTTCACCTTCAGCCTGCCCAAGGCCTACACCGCCGACACCCTGCCGTCGGGTAAGGCTGAAGATGGCACTGCCGACACCCAAGGCACGATGTACGCCAACAAGACCACGAAAAGTGTAGTGATCGTCGCCGAAACCGTGCGTAACGACGGGGTTAGCATCAAGGACAACGACCCACAATTCCTCGACGGCGCCGTGGCCGGCTTCGTCAAGGACCAGAGCGCCGCCCTGCCCGACTTCAAAAAGCAAAGTGAGAAAAAACTGACCTTCAAGGGCCTAGGCTTGCGCCAGGTGGACAGCACCGCGACCCAGGGTGGTGGCAAGACGCTGCAATCCACTTTCCTCGGCGGCTCGGGAAATCACTTGCTGGTGATCCAGGCGATTTCACGGGCGGATGATGCCAAGGGGCATGCAGCGTTGGTGAAGCAGATTACCGGCGGTAAATAACCCGATCTCCCAAGCAACACAAAACCAATGTGGGAGCTGGCTTGCCTGCGATAACGGTGGACCCGTCGATATCTCTATTGACTGACACCCCGCTATCGCAGCGGTGCGACGATTCGACAAGCCCGCTCCCACATTTATTTACCGCGTTTACCTCAGGCTTTTTTCCAGCCAAACCTTCAAGTCCTGCACTTCCGCCTCACTGATGGTGTGGTTCATCCCCGGATACCCATGAAACTCCGGCTTCAACCCCAAGCCCGTCAACACCTCATTCGCTCGGGTCGCCGACGCATACGGCAGCGCCTGGTCCAAAGTGCCGTGACCAATAAAGATCGCCAGCTTGCCCAATGACTCATCCGGTTTCAGCTCAGCCTTGAGCACCGGCAACACGCTGCCACTCAACGCCGCAATCCCCCGCACCAGTTGCGGGTCACGCAACGCCACCTCATACGACATGATCGCGCCCTGGCTGAAACCAATCAGGAACACCCGATCACTCTGGGTGTGGTACTTGGCGGTGGCTTTGCCGACGAAGTCCTTGATCAGCCCCGCACTGCGCTGAAGATCGGCCGTGACACCATCGTAATCGCCGTCACCGGGCGTCTTGGTAAACCAGCGGAATCCATTCGAATCGACCGGCATGGGCGCCCGAACCGACAAATAAGTCCACGTGGACGGCAGCGCGTCCTTGATGCCAAACAGGTCTTCCTCGTTACTGCCAAAGCCGTGCAGGAAAATCACCAGCGGTTGGTTGCGCGCATCGCCCTGGGTTTGCTCCAGGTACGACAGCGGCAAGTCGGTGTGCAGCGTATCGTCGGCATGAGCGGCACCGGCTAGCAGGGTCAGCGCCAGGGCAAACAGTTTGAACATGGGACGTTACCTCAGGGTTTGCGTAGCAAATAAGTGTCCATGATCCAGCCATTTTCCAGGCGCGCGGCCTTGCGCACCCGTTGGATTTCTTCGGCCACCTCACTCACCTTGCCGCTGATGAGGATCTCATCCGGCGTGCCGAGGTAGGCACCCCAGTAGATGTCCATATCCTGATCGGCCACGCTACGGTAGGAATCTTCGGCGTCAAGCATGACCACCAGGGTGTCGGCATCACTCGCCTGCCCTGCCGCCAAACGTCGCCCGGTGGTGATCTCAACGGACTTGCCGATGCGGTTCAACGGCACTTTGTGCTGGGCGGCCAGGGCCTGCACGCTGGTGATACCGGGGATCACGTCGAACTCGAAGGTGCAGCGGCCACTGGCCAAAATCGCCTGCAGAATGCGGATGGTGCTGTCGTACAGCGCAGGATCGCCCCAGGCCAGGAATGCGCCGACTTCGCCGTCGGCCATTTCCTCATTGATCATGCGCTCGAAGGTGGCCTGCTTGTCACGGTTGAGGTCCTGCACCGCGGTGGTGTAGTCGATCTCACCGCGTACACGCTCGGGGCAATCGGCCTCGACGAAGCGGTAGCCAGGCTCGGTGATGTAGGTTTCGCAGATCTCGCGGCGCAGGTCGATCAACTTGTCTTTGCTCTGGCCCTTGTCCATCAAGAAAAACACGTCGGTGCGGTTGAGCGCCTTCACGGCCTGCATCGTGATGTAGTCAGGGTTGCCGGCGCCAATGCCGATGATCAGGATGCGTTTCATGGGTTGCTCTCATTGCGGGGCGTGGATTTTGCCATGTTCACGCGCCTGGGCGTGAGTTTCCAGGCGCAAGCGCCAGACCTTGTTGAAGCGAAGTTCAGTGGCCGACAACGCTTCGACGTCGATGAGGTAGAACATCGACAGCGGGAACTGCATGACGTACAGCAGTGCGGCGCGGATCACAAAGGGGTGCGTAATGGCGACCACATGGCCGGGTTGGGTTTCGAGGGATTTCATCCACTGCGCGACACGTGTGCAAACGTCATCCACCGACTCGCCGCCATGGGGTGCGCACGTGCTGTCAGTGAGCCAGGTGTTTAACTGATCGCCATTCAGTTGGCTGATGGCCTGGCCTTTCCACTGGCCGAAATCCGCGTCACGCAGGGCGTCTTCGATTCCTGCGTCATCGCCGAACAAGCCGGCTGTCTGCCGTGTACGCACTTCCGGCCCGCACAACAAACGCCGGGGTTTCTTATAACGCCCGGCGAGGGACAGCGCCGCGCCATGCCAATCCATCGCCACCGCCTCGTCGTCCGGAAAACGCCCGCGCTTTTGCAGAGGCGTGGCGGCATGGCAGATGAGTGTCAAACGGGTGGCCTGGATCACGGATTGTTTCAACGACAAGGATTAAGGCCACCAAGACTGGCGCAGTTATCACTGGGGCGCAACGCCTTGTGCCAGATAGAGCACCTGGTAGCCCGTGCCTGGGTGCTCGGCATCCAACGTTTTGGCCGACAGCGTAAACCGCACCAAGCGCCACGCTTGTACGTCCAGCGCGAGGAACACCGCGAACGTGTCGTTGCTATCCGCCAACTGCTGATTCCGTCGTTTCTCATCGGCCAAGATGCCCGCGCGGTCCACGCCAGGCGCCAGCGGCCGTTCCTCCCGATACAGACTCAGCGCGTTCTGCGCCGGGCCACGTTGTACATCCAGCGGCAGCCAACTCTCGATATGCGGACGACCGAAGCTGTCGAGCACTTTCTGGAAACGCTCCCCCAGCAAAAAGTCAGCGGCCTGCAACGGGTCGGCCCACAGGTACACCGAGGAATACACATTGCCGCCAGTCTCCTGGGCGATAAACGCCTTGAACAGCAACCCTTCAGCGTGATCCCACAACGGCCCCAACTGCGTGGCACGTCGGCGAATCACGTTCATGTCGTAATCGGCGGGTAAGCGGTGTGAATACTGTTTGGCGAACATCAGGAAGCTCCCAGGCAAGATGAGGTATCAGCTTGCGCATCCGCGATGATTTCAACAAGATATGACCGAATATAGGTGCGATAAGGATTTGATATGACTGACGCGCTCAAACCTCTGGACATCGACACCGTGCACGCCTTCGTACTGGTGGCCGATTTCGGCAGTTTCACCCGTGCCGCCGAGGCCCTCGACACTTCCCAGGCCGCGATCAGCCTTAAGCTCAAGCGCCTTGAAGAGCGCCTCGGCTATCGTCTGCTTGAGCGCACGCCACGGCATGTGCGGCTGTCGCCCCAGGGCGAGCAGTTCATCGTGGCCGCGCGTGCGCTGCTCAACGCCCATGAACGCGCGCTGGGCGACATGGGCACCCACGCACCGCGTCGCCTGGTGATCGGCATCAGCGACCATGTCGCCGGCCCGGACTTGCCGGCCTGGCTCAGCCGCCTGGCCGCCTATGACCCTTTGGTGATCCTCGAAGTGCGCATCGCCTCCTCCCGCGACCTGGTCGCGGCCTTCGATCGCAACGAGCTGGACGCGGTCATCGTGCGCAACGAGGGCGACCGCCAGGACGGCGAAGTCTTGGTGGTGGAACGCTTTGGCTGGTTCGCCGCGCCCACCTGGCAGCACAGCGCCGGCACGCCACTGCGCATGGCGACCATGGCCGCGCCCTGCGGCGTTCGCCACTTGGCCACACGCGCACTGGATGCGGCGTGCATCGACTGGACCGAAGTATTCGTCGGCGGCGGTGTGATGGCCGTGGGTGCGGCAGTCAGCGCCGGCCTCGGCGTCGCCGCCCTCGCCCACCGCGTGGCACCCGCTGGCGCGGTGGAGGTGAGCGAGCAATATGGGTTGCCGGCGTTGCCCGTCAGTGAAGTGGTGCTTTACAGCCGTATCAGTGACGCACGCTCCAGGGAAACGTTGCGCGCCCTGAGCGCAACCTTTCGTGGTGTGCTGCAACGGTGAAACCAGCCCCGCAATTCCTCTGCTACGGGCCATCTCATTGAACATGTGCAGTCAATCAAACCACTCGCGGCGGCCTTCGAAGGTGCTGACGATCAACTCCACAATCATCCGCACTGCCTGCGCATCCTCCACCTGCGCATTCACCGCCAGCCACACCTGGCGCTGCATGCTCTCGGCCAACAACCCCGGCAAGGCCACCAGACCTCGGTCGAAACTGCTCATGTAGTGCGGCAGCAACCCGATGCAGGCGCCGCAGCGGATCATCTCCAGCATCAGCGAATACGCATGCACCTGCACCACGGCGGCCAGGCGCTGCTCCACCACGTGGTTCCATGGCTGCAAGGCCTCGACCTGCGCATCGGGTTGCCATTGCACCAGCATGTAGTCAGCGAGGTCTTCCACGCTGTCCGGGCGCGTGGTCAGCCGCGAGTAGCGCTTGGCAATGTGCGGCAAGTACTGCAGGCGCGCCAGGGCCCTTGGCGGTTCGGTGACAAAGCCCGGGCCGGGCATCGGGCTGTCGCTGTCCGACAGCCACACCACCACATCCACGTCCACCGCTTGCAGGGACAGTTGGCTGTCGATGGAGATGATCTCCAGGCGCACGCTGGCGTTGCGCCGCAGTAAGGCGATCAAATCGCGGCCGAGGATGTCATGCAGGATCGGTTCGGCCACCGCCACGCGGATCAGCGGCTGTTCCACCACCGGCAGGCGTCGTTCATGGGCCAGAGCGATCAGTTGCGCCTGCAATTGCTGGCCGTCCCGACTGAGCACCAGCCCATTGCCCTGGTAACTGAACAACACGTGGCGCAAGTGCTCTTCCAGTTGCGCCAGGCGCTTGCGCAGCAGCGTCGCCTTGATGTTCAGGCTGCGCGCCGCCTGCATAAAGCAGCCGCAGCGCGCGCTCACCAGAAAGTAGCGCGCCACCTCCGGGTCAATCTCATGGGCCAGGGCCAGCCAATGGCTGCGCGGCTCGGCGGCCGCGGGATAGGCGGCGGTGCCCTGAGGGCCGGACGGTTCCAGTAATGCCATTTGAGACTCCCTGTCTTGTTGGTCTGGGCATCCAATGCGGGTGGACGGGTATTACTCCAATACTTTGTTCAACTCGGCGCCGTCGATGCTCAAGGTCGCGGTGTTGAGCATGCCTTCAAGGTAAGCCTTGGCGATTTGCTCTTGACGCTGGGCACGCAGGGCCTGGGTCAGGCGTTCACGCAGCTCATCGAGGCTGGCGGTGCGCGCCGGTTGTTGGCCGATCAACTTCAGCACATGGAACCCCGCCGGGCTCTGCACCACGTCCGACACCGCGCCGACCTTGAGTCGCGACACCGCCTCGCGCACTTGCGGCACCAGTTGCTGCAACGGCTGCATCCCCGAATCACCTCCGCGCGCGGCGCTGTCCGGGTCCTGGGAAAACTGCGTGGCCAAGGCCGCAAAATCGGCCGGCGCGGCCTGGGCCTTGCGGCTCAACTCCTGGGCCTGGCGCCGCACGGTATCGAGGGTTTGCGGGTCATTCACGGCGAGGAAAATCTGGCTCACCCGGTACAACGGCGGCGTCACCCATTGCGCCTTGCCGCTGTCGTAGGCCTGTTGCAATTCAGCGGCGCTGGGGTAATCGGCCGGGACTTTACTGACCGACAACATGTAGTCACGAAACACGATCTGCTCGGTGGCGGCGCGGGTCTGTTGCTCCACCTCCGGGCGCTGGCGCCAGCCTTGGGCGTCGGCCTGTTCCAGCACGGCTTTTTGCGCCAGACGCGAGCGGATCCAGGTTTCCAGGGCGCCACGGTTGCCACGCAATTGTTCGCGGGATTCAGCCGGCAGGCTGGCGAGCACGTTTTTCAGTTCCGGCAGGTCGATCTGCTGGTTGCCCAGGCGCGCAACCGCCGGCCCGGTTGACGCAGGGCTGATCACCGGCGCCGGTTGTTGCGCCGCCACCGGGTCGCTGCCCGGTCGCAGGCTCAACGCCACTGCCACCACCAGCAGGGCCAACGCGCCCGCGCCGACCATCAGTGTCGGCTTTTTCACCGGACAGGCGCCTCTTCCCCAACCGCGGCGGCCTGCAACTGCGCCGCGTGCTGGCTGTATTCACGCAGGTAGACAATGAATTCCTGCAACAGACGGTCCCACAATTCCAACTGACTGCGCAGGTGCGTGGCGCCAACGCCGGCCACCACCACGTCCATTTCCATCAATAGGAATTCACCCTGCACCGACAACCGCGCAAAACGGCGCGAGGCATTCCACACCTGGGCCAAGCCTTCGGGCAATTCGCCCTGGACCCGCAGCGCGCAGCTGTAGGTGAAGTCCACATAGCTGCCCTGCTCGGCCGCCGGGTTGCCGAAACGCACGGCAAAGCCGATGCCCTGGCTGGCGCTGAGCAACTGCACGATGCCGTTCTGTTCGGATTGGTTGACCCGGTAGCCGGCTTCCTGCAACAGCTCGGTGAGGCTCTGGACGCTAACGCTAGTGATCAATTCGCTCATGGTCTGTTCTTCCTTGTCGATCAGTGGGTGACGCCCGCCTGGGGCGCATCAAAACGGCTCTTGTACAAATCGTCGCCAAAACCCTGGGCCAGTTCCTCGAACTTGACCCGCGCGCTGCTGGCGAACGGCTGGCGAATACTCATCACCTCAGCCACATCGATTTTTTCGTAGGCCGCGAGCAACTGCTGGGCCACGCCGTACATTTGTTGATTCTTGACTGAACATTGCTGCACTTGTGTGTCACGTTCGCTCAATTGCGCTTGCAACCGCGCACGCTCGGTTTCCTTGCCCTTGGCCAGCACCAGCAACTCGTCATAGGCCTTCTTGAACTTGCCAATCTGCTCGTTGCTCGCATTCACCTGGGCTTGCGCCTGGCTGTGCAGACTTTGTTGCTGGCCGGCCAGTTGCTCGGCCATGCCACGGGTCTTTTCCAGCTCAGCCGTCAACTGCTTGATCTGGGCCTGGGCCTGCTTGGCCTGGGTTTCGGCGGCGATGCGCGCGGCACTGGCCTGGGCCTGCTCGCTTTGCAACGCCTGCAATTGCTGGGTAGTGCTGCGCAGTTGGGTACGCAGACGTTCCTCCATGCCTTCGGCGCAAGCGCCGCTGGCGACGAACAGCAACAACAGCCCGCAGATTCGCGTGTTCATGTGGCATCTCCCTGCGCATCAAAAGCGCGTGTTGAGTTCCAGTTGCATCACATCCACTTCAAATGGCTGGCCGTAGACTTCGGAGGCGCTCAACCAACGTGCGCTGGCGTAGATGTTCTTTTCGATGCCGTAGTTGGCGCCAATGAAATAGCCCTTGGCATTGGTGCCGCCCAGGTGGAACGAGGAGTCATTGAAGCCGTCGGGCAAGGCGTCGGGTTGGATGTATTTGTAGCCGGCCAGCACGTTCCAGTCGCCACGCTTGCGCATCTCCAGCGCGCTGCCGAGGGTGAACGAGACCATCAAGGCATTGCCGCCACTTTCAAACTGGCCGTCGCTGTTGAGGTTGTTGACGATCTGGCCTTCGCTGCGCTTGAGCATTTCGCCCTTGTCGTAGGCCAGGTTGTGAATGAAGTTGCCCTGGCTGCGCAGCTTCAAGTCGCTGGGCAACTCGCTGTCCCAGACCGCGTTGAGGTCCAGCACATTGAACTTGGACGCCAGGCCGACGTATTGCGGCTCCGGCGTGAGGCCGGGTGTGGCCGGGTTAGGCGTGATGTTGCGCAGGTTGAACACGCTGTTGCCCTTTTGCATAAACGCCACCCGCGAGCCATCAGTGTCGCAACCGGGTTGGCCTGCCCACGGTGAGCACGGGCTGGAACGTTCGCCTTCGATGTCCTGGAATTGGTAGTACGCGGCGGCCAGCTTGAGTTTGTTGCTGCGGCTGATCTTCCAGTCCGCGCCGATCTGCCCGCCAAACAGCCATTTGGTCTCGCTGTCCTGCTTGTCGACGCCGTTGCTGCTGGCAGTGTCGGAGGTGTACTCGACCGGGAACGCACCAAGGGTGCCGAACAGGCCCCACTCGCTGTTGAGGCTGTGATTGAAAATCGCCGCCACGCCGTCGAAATTGAGGTCGTTGGAATACATCATGTCAGTGGAATAGAACGGGTTGCCGATACGCCCGCCGGTCAGCGTCACCGCGTCGGAGGCTTTCCAGCTCAGGTAACCCTGGTCGAGCCAGATGTCTTTCTTGCCGAAACCACCGCCCAGGGTCTGGGTGGTGGACACCGGGTTATTGTCCGAACCGGTCCCCAGGCGAATGCCGGCGGTCCATTCCGGCGAAATCACCGCTTTCATGCCCAGGCGGGCGCGCAGGCGGAACAGGTTCTCACGGTCCTCGCGGGTATTGAGCAACGGCGGGAAACGCGTATTGGTGCCAGGATTGACGTCATACGGGCCTGAATCGTTGAGCTTGGCGTAGTCGGTGATGGTGTCGTCGTTCTTGCCCGAAAAATACCGAGATTCGTCGCGTAAACGGATATCGCCATCAAAGCTCACCCGTGAGATCCAATCCGGAAAGGTGTTGGGTTGGGCCCAGTTTTCCTGCTTGGCGGTGGCCATGACTTCAGCCTTCACCTGGTCACGGATCTGATCACGCACCGCTTGCGGCACATACTGCACCCGCACATCCCCAGGCGCTGCGGCCGGGCCGCTGGCAACCACCGGCGCCGCATTGGCCTGGCGCGCCTGCAAGGCTTCTTTTTCGGCCTGGGCGATCAGGCCGTTGGCGGTGTCCTGGGTCAGCACGCCCTGCTGCACCAGCAGGCGGATCAGGTTGATGGTGACGTTTTCCGAAGGGGCAACCGGAGCAGCCGCCGCCTGGCCGACCAGGGTCGCGATGACCATGCCAACCGCCAGGGTCAGTCGATTCACGGGGGAAATCATGTGTACGCAACTCCTGTAAAAAACCATTGAAAAAGCATTCGATCAATCTGGACGCCGACCCTTGAGGGACAGGCGTACCGGCATCGTCACCGAGGCCGGCACCCGTTGCGTGGCATGGGGCGCACGCAAGGCGGCGAGGACCTGGGCATCGGTGTCGGCATCGCCGCTGGACTTGGCCAACTGCGCACGGGTGACCGCGCCTTCGGCGTCAAGCCACAAGTCCGCTTGCACCGTGTAAGCCTTCTTGCGTAACTCTGGGTCTTCGCGCAGCAGGCGTTGAAACACCCCGGCCAAGTACTGCTTATAAGTGCCGGCACCGAGTCCACCACCACCGGAACCCGCCATGCCGCCGCCCTTGCCCGCGCCAATGTTGAAACCGTCGTTGCCTGACTGGGCGTCGCCATCGATCTGCATCGGGTTGGCCAGGTCATCGGCCGGTGAAGGCGGCGCTTCCTCGGCCGGCTTGACCTCTTCCGGTTCTGGAGTAGGGACCGGCTCAGGGATTTTTTCTTCCACTTGCGGCTCTGGTTCCTTGGGCTTTTCAGGCGGTGGCGGCGGCGGTGGCGGCAACGGAATAATCGTCGGCACCTTCGGCGCTTCGCGACGTACGCCACTCATGTCATTGGCCCATTGCCATAAAAACCAGGCCGCCACGGCCGCCAGCAGCAGGCCGGCGCCCCACTTCAGCGGGCGCAGCTTCGGCGTTTTCTTGACCGGCAACGGCGTGATCGGGATCTGTGCAGTCATGACTCAGCCCTGGCTCGGTTTGCCGGTGACCAACCCGACCTGGGACAGCTCCAATCGGCGCAGCAGGTCGAGCACTTCGATCACTTTCTGGTACTGCACCATGGCGTCGCCGCGCACGATCACCGGGAAATCCGGGTTCAGTGCTTTCTCGATGCGCAGGCGCTCTTCCAGCTCGCCGAGGGTCACCGGGTAAGCGTCGAGGAACACCTGGCCGCCGTCATTGACGGAAATGGCCTTGGTCTTTGCCTCCGACAACGACACCGAAGCGCTGGCCTTGGGCAGGTGAATCTGGATACCCGACACCTGGGCGGTGGCGGTGAGGATGAACATCACCAACACCACCATCAGCACGTCCACCAGCGGCGTGATGTTGATGCTGTCGACAGCGGCATCATCGTCATCGTCGTGGGAGGTATTTACGGAAGCCATGGCGATTCTCCTCAGGCCGGAACCGATGCGTGATGTTCGCGACGGTGCGCGGCTTCACTGTGCTGGCTCTCGCCGTGCATCTCCGCCAGGCGGGTGATGAACTCGTCGACGAACACCCGCATGTCGGCGCTGACTTCCTTGTTGCGCGTGATCAGGCGGTTGTAGCCAAACAGCGCGGGGATCGCGACGAACAGGCCCATGGCCGTGGCCAGCAAGGCGGCCGCCATACCGGGGGCGATGGCGTTGATGTTGACGTCACCGGCCATGGCCGTGCCGAGGAACACCACCATGATCCCCAGCACCGTACCGAGCAGGCCGATGTACGGGCCGCCGGCAATGGCGTTGGACAAGGTCGAGAGTTTGGAACTGAGGGCCTGGTTCTCACGGGTGCGCACGCCGTCCATGGAACAGCGGATGGCTTCGATGGTGGCCGCAGACACCGATGAGGTGTCGGCGCCCTGGGCACGGCGCGTGCGGATCTCCTTGACCGCCACCAGGTACAGGCGCCACAGCGAGGAATGGGTCAGCCGCTCACCCAGTTGCGCGTCGTCGGCGTACATTTCCAGGCGGGTGCCGATCTGCGCGAAGTGCTCGCGGAACACCTCGTTGGCACTGCTCACACGGCTGACCTGACGGTTCTTGCGCAGCATGATCACCCACGATTGGAACATCATCGCCACCAGCACCAGGATGATGACCCAGGCATCAACCGGCACGGCATTGAGCAAAAAGCCCAGGCTGCCGAAGCCCATGCCCGACTGTTCTTCATCCACCCCGTAAGCCACCAGTTTCGACTCGGCGCCCTGGGCACTGGCATCAGCCAGCAACAGCGCGGCCGGGCGCGCCACTTTGGACAAGCGCAGCTCATCCATCGCACCAGCGAACGGCAAGTGCGTACTGCCCGCTTCCGGCAGGTCGGCACCGATGGCGAATTGGGAATTGAAGGCCGGCAATGCGACGGCGAGCGTGGCGGTTTCGCGACCATTCACATACAGCGCGACTTTTTCACCCTCGGCGGTGAACGCCAAGTGCTGCCATTGGCCGGGGTTCAACGGCTGCGTCGAGACAGCGCGCTGGCCGTCGATTTCCACAAACGGCATACCTTGATTCAAGCCCAGCAACAGGCTGTGGGCACCGTCGCGACGCGCCAGGACGATTTGTTCGCCACTGGCCTGGTCCAGACGCAACCAGGCGCTGACGGTGAACGCCCCACCGGCGGCGTGTTGCAGCGACGGGCTGGCCGGCAGCAACAGCGGCTGGCCGCCGAACTGCAAGGCGCGGCCGATTACGCCGTCGATGCTCGCGCCGGTGGCGTTCAGCGCCGTGTTGGCATAGGCCGTGGTGTCCCGTGGCGGCGTGGCATTGGCGCCGTCAAAGTGATAGAGCGCGGTGTAATTAGGGTCAAACGTCAGCTGGCCGTTGGCGGTGGCCGGGGCCTTCTGGTTGCCGTAGTACATCCAAATGTCCTGGCGCTGGCCGCCTTCGACCTTGGGCACGTCGACCCAAATGAGCGCCATGCCCATCAACGGATCAAAGCTCTCGATCTGGTGATTGAGCACGGTCTTGTCATCGGCACTCACAAAGCGCAGGTCGGCGCCGTCGTCCTTGACCCCGTCAAAGGTGAAATTGCCGGTGTGCAAGCGCACCAGCAGTGCGGTACGGCCCAAGGCCTGATTGATCGCGGCGCCTTGGGCGGTGGTGTCTACCGAAATCTGTTTGCGGTAGTGCCAATCGTCCTGCCACCAGGCGTGGGCGGTGGCCGGGAGCGCGAAGCCCAGGCAGATCATCAGGCTCAGAAATAGGCGTTGCATGGGTGAAGTCTCCGGAAGAAAAAGTCAGAACGTCGCCTGCACACTGAAGTGCAGTCGCGAATCCTGTTTCTGGGTGTTCGGTCCATCGAGCAGCGGGTAGCCCCAATCCAGACTGCCGGACAACCATTTGCTCAAACTGGCGCGGGTGCCCAGGCCGACACTGGCCAGGCTGTATTCGTCTTCTTGCTCGGGCAGCGGGTCGTGCAGACGCAGGCGCGCGCCTTCGGCGAACGCATAAAAGCGCCACTCCTGCACATAACTGCCGAGGAACTTGGCCAGGGACGGCGTGCGCAGCTCCTGGGACAGCAGCAAGCCTTCGTCGCCGGTGCGTTCGGCCGCCAGGTAGCCGCGCACCGAAGTGGCGCCGCCGGCGGAATACTGCTCGTTGGACACCAGCGGCCCCGAGGCCAATTGGAAGCCGGCCTTGGACGCCGACTGCCAATCGTTGGCGAAGGTGTAGCTGTAATTCAGGTCGCCCTTGAGCACGGCAAAACTGGCGCTGGCCTTGTAGCGTTTGTAATCGAACTCTTCGGCGTCGCTGCCGTAGCCAAAGAACGCACGGGTGCCGACCACCAGGTTCAGGCCCAACCCCAACTGGGACTGTTCGGTGTAGCGATAGCCGTTGTAGCCGAGGGTGAACGGCGCGTACTTGAGCGGCACCTGATCGCTGCTGGAACCGAATCTCATCTGCTCGTCGAAGTCTTTGAAGTCGATACCGAACGAGAAGGAATTGGCCCAATTGCCGGCGGCCGGCAGGTTGTAAATCGCCGACACCCCATAGGAATGGCCCTTACCGAGTACGTTGCTGCCGCCGATGGTGGCGATATTGCTGTCGGACTGGTAACCGGAGAACTGCAAAGTCCAGCGCTCATCCAGCGGCGCGCTGTAGGAGCCCGACCAGACCTTGGCGTTGTCGGTGTCCTGGGGTGCGGTGAAGTAGGTCAGGGAGATGCTGTGGCCCAGTTGCCACAGGTTGTCGTAACCCAGTGTCGCGACCGAGCGCAGCTTCTCGGTGTCGGCGCTGTAATCGTTGTTCAGGCCGATACTGGCGTGCCAGGGGTTCTGGTCTTCCACCTGCAAATCCACATCCATGGTGCCGGGGCGCTGGCCTTCGCGCACCAGCGGCGTAACCTGGCGCCCGGCGCTGCGATTGAGCCCGGCCAACTGGGTTTGCACCGTGGAAAAATCCGGCACCGCGCCCTCCTCCAGGCCCGGCACTTGCTCGCGGATTTCCACCGGCGAGTAATGCTTGGCGCCGACCACACGCACCCGGCCGACCTTGGTTTCGCTGACTTGCAGATAGACGATGCCGTCATCGACCTTCTGCTCCGGCAACTCGACAAACACCGACTGGTAACCGCGCGCCTGGTAGATCTTCTGCAAGGCGTCCCGGGCGCCTTCGATATCGTCGAGGGTCTTTTGCGGGCCCAGGAACGGGTACACCGCCTCCTCGATGGTGGCCGCATCAAGCACGGTATTGCCACGCACGAAGTACTCGTTGACGTCCACTTTGCGTGCCGGCGCTGCGTCCTCCGCCAGCGCGGGTTGGGCCATGGCCCCCAGCGCCAAGCAGCACAGCACCAGCGTTGATTTGAACAGATGCTCCACACCGCCCCCTGACGTTCTATAAGTGTTCGCCGCCGCCACTGGCACGGCGTTCGGCCGGCTCAATTGCTGGCGATCGAGGTGTTGCCGTGGCGTGCCAGCCAGGTGTGCAACAAGGCGAAGTTCAGCGAGAACTCCGGCATGTGCAGCAAGGCGCCACAAAACACGTCACCGATGATTTTCTGGATGAGCTGTACCGCCCGAGGGTTGTTGAGCAGCGTGGCGATATCGCGAGTGAGTACGTGAATGCTCCAGACCTTCTGGTTCAGGTCCAGGCCGACGAACCAGCGGAACAGCAGGTTGTAGTTGAGCTGTTCGTGCAGTTGCTGTTCGCTGGGCACCGAGTACAGCAGTTGCAGCAGCAGGATCTGCAGCACGGTCTGCGGTGCGATCAACATCGAGGGCTCGGCCACCAGCCAGTCGCGGTGCTGGTCGAGGACGTCGTCGATCTGCGGGCGCAGTAGCACCAGGGAATGGCCTGCGGGGATGTAGCTGGAGACTTCCTTCACGGCGCCCTGCCAATCGTCCTGGGAGACGATCCATACCCAGGGTGCGCCATAGCGATAGACCGACACCGGCTTCTTGCGCGCGGCTTCGACGATCTTTGACAGGCGCTGGTCGAGCTCCTGCATGCCGACTTTTGAATAACGTTCCATAGATCCCATTGCCCCACTCCTGGCGTCCTGCTGGCGGCTTTAAGAACACCTTCGTGGTGTTCTTGAGCGCGTTACACAGGAGAGACGGGGGCAAGGGTTGGCTACCGAACTTTTGTCATGAAAGCTTCATTTTTTGGGTTTTTTTGGGGGAGTGGGGGGGGGAGTACATATCCGTTATTTGGGTAACGGCCGCTTAGGGTTTCGCTCTTACAGCGACTCACTTTTGGAAGAGCCCAAAAGTAAGCAAAAGGCTCTCGCCCCAACACTCGGCACCTCGCCTAGGCTCGGTGTGCCCGCACTCCGGCTTGAATCCGTGGGCCGCCGCGATGGGCCATCCATGGCCCAGCGCGGCTAACCCGGCGTCCTGCCGGGTTACCCACGGA
>NZ_JAAOWU010000024.1 GCF_013778505.1 Pseudomonas sivasensis
CCCCCGACAGGTGATCCAGCGAGGCGAATTTGCGCGCCACATGGTAGGGCTCGTTGTAGGTGGTGGTCGCCGTGGCAATCAGGCCGATATGCTCCGTCACCGCACTCAACGCCGAGAGCAGGGTCAGCGGCTCGAAATGATCCGATCGCGCCATATGGCTGGCGATCTCGCCCGTGGGCGCGGCAATGCTGTCGGCTACGAACAGTGCATCGAACCTGGCCGCTTCGGCCACCCGCGCCAAGTGTTTGTACTGGGCGAAATCCAGCCCGGCATTTGCCGGTACGTCCGGATGGCGCCACGCGGCCACATGGTGCCCGGTGGCCATGAGAAAGGCGCCGAGTTTCAGCTGACGGCTCATGTTAGAAATCCTTGCGCAGTTGCACGCCGAAGTAACGTTCATCGTCACGAGGTACGGCGCGGTAGATGTAGTTGCCGCCACTGGCCAGCAATGGCGAGTAGGACTTGTCGGCGAGGTTTTTGGCCAGCAGCGCCACGCGCCAGCCATCGCTGTAGTCCGCCAGGGCCACGCTGGCGTTCCAGATGCCGTAGGCGCCTTGTTTGGTGTCGAGGTTTTGGCTGATGTCGTACTGCACTTCGCTCTGCCAGCTGTAGTCGGTGCCCAGTTCGATATCCAGGCCGTTATCGAGTGGGATGGTGTAGTCGGCGCGTACGTAACTCTTCCAGTCCGGGCTGTAGGGCAGCGGCTTGCCGTTGACGTTGCAGGTGGCCGCCGCGCCCGCCGGGCAGGCGAATTCGTCGATGCGTGCACGGGTGTAGGCCAGGGCGCCGGAGAGCTTGAGTTGCTGGGTGGCCTGCAAGGCGTAATCGAGTTCGACGCCTTCGGTGCTGACGCTGCCGGCGTTGATCAGGCGGGTCACCACTTGGCCGGCGACCGAGTCGAAAAAGTTGGCCTGGTAGTTGTCGTAGTCGCTGTGGAATACCGCCAGGTTGGTGGTCAGTCGGTTGTTCCAGGCTGTGGCCTTGATCCCGGCTTCCCAGGTGTTGGAGGTTTCCGGCTTGAGCGCATCGGTATCGCGCGGCTGCATGTTGAAGAACACGTTGTAGGCCGGGCCTTTGTAGCCGCGCGAGTAGGTCAGGTAGCTGGTGATGTTATCGGTCAGGTCGTACTGCACGCCGAGGCGCCCGGACCAGCCGTCTTCGTCCACTGAGCCCGAGCTGGACGTGGCCGGTTGAATCCCGCTGACGGTGGTGGCCGAGGTGGATACGCGGCGGTGATCGTATTTCAAGTCGTCATGGGTGTAGCGCAGGCCGGCGATCCCGCGAAAGCGCGAGGTGAAGTTGAGCGTGGTCTCGCCGAACACCGCGTAGCTGTCGCTGGTGGTGCTGTAGTCGGCGACGCCACGGTCGGTGCGCGTGGTGGTGGTGAGCGTGCGCTGGTAAGTCTCTTCGTCCTTGCCATGCATGTAGAACAGGCCGCCGACGTACTCCAGGAATTCACCCTTGGGCGAGGCCAGGCGCAACTCTTGAGAGTACTGGTCGAAGGCCAGCTCACCCTTGTCGGCAGTGCCGGGAAACGCGGCGGTCACGCTGCCGAGGCGGTCGCCATCCTGGTATTGGGTGTTGTCCCAGCCGCGCCAGGCGGTGATTGAGGTCAGGGTGTAGTCGCCCAGGTTCCAGTCCAACTGGGCGGACAAACCTTTGTTGGTGTCCTCGACATGGCTGCGCGTATCGGTGTTGATGTCGCGGTTGTCGCTGGAGGCCCGCACCGGGCTCAAGGCGTTGCTGAATGCCGGGTTCAATGACTTACTGACCACACCATTCGGCGCATCGTCGTGAGACTGCATGTAGTCGGCGATCAGCGTCAGCGTCACGTCGTCGTTGGGGGTGAATTCCAACTTGCCGCGAATGCCTTTGTGGTTGTAACCGTTGACCTCCTGACCGTTGTGCTGGTTGTCGACGTTGCCGTCATAGCTGCCAAACAGCGTGCTGACCGAGCCTTTGAGCACGTCCGGCACCAGGCTGCCGCCGATGCCGAAACGGGTGCGACTTTCATTGCCGCTGTAGTACGACTGGTCGATGTAGCCGTGGGTCTCGGCGGTGGGGGCCTTGCTGGTGATGTTGAGCACACCGGCCGAGGCGTTCTTGCCGAACAGCGTGCCTTGGGGGCCGCGCAGCACTTCGATGCGTTCCAGGTCCAGCAGGTCGAGGGTGGCCTGGCCGGGGCGCGCATAGACCACGCCGTCGATCACCGTGGCCACGGTCGGCTCCACGCCGGGGGAGGTGGAGATGGTACCCACGCCGCGTACGAATAATGAGGTGTCCTTGTTCGATGCGCCGGTACGGAAGTTCAGCGACGGCACCTGTTGCGCGATGCTCGCCACGCCGTTGCGGTTGTCGCGCTCCAGTTGCTCGCCATCGAGTACCGAGACCGCCACCGGGACTTTCTGCAGGGATTCTTCGCGGCGGGTGGCGGTGACGGTCACCGCTTCGAGGGTGGCTTGCGGCTCGTCGGCGGCAATGGCGGCGCCTGCCGGAAGTGCGGTCAAACCGGCGAGGAATAACAAGTGAGTGTGTTTGTGCATGTTGTGCCCGCTCAAAAAAATGCCCTGGTCCGCTGCGGTTCTACGACCGTCAGCGCCTGTGAAGCTGTCTTGGGCATTCGCTTGAGCGAGTAGCAGACAGCGCGCTTTGTTAGCGCTAACATCGGCATTATTGTTAGCTCTGCTTTAGAGCGTCAAATACTTAAAAATTAGTCTCATATTCTTTTTGGTTGTTAACAGGATTCTCCCGTGAGCGAAGAAAAACCGCGCAAACGCCGTGGCGCCGGGCGTGTCACCTTGAATACCGTGGCGCGCCAGGCTGGCGTGTCGGCTATTACGGTGTCGCGTTATTTCAACCAGCCGGAACAGGTGTCCCCAGAACGCCGCGAACGCATTGCCCAAGTAGTCGCCGAGCTGGGTTACGTGCCCAACCTGGTGGCCGGCGGATTGGCGTCGGCGCGTGGGCGGATCGTGGCGATGGTGATCCCGAACATTTCCGGACCGATTTTTGCCAATACCATTCAGGGGTTCAGCGATACCCTCAGTCGCCATGGCTACCAACTGTTACTGGCGTCGAGTTACTTCAGCGCCGAGCAGGAAGAAAGCGCGGTGCGGGCGTTTCTGGGTTGGTCGCCAGCGGCGCTGGTGCTGACCAGTCGCTTCCACAGTGCGGCGACTGAAAAGATGATTGCCGACGCGGATATTCCGGTGGTGGAAACCTGGGACTACGTGCCCGAGCGCGCACCGGTGCAGATCGGCTTTTCCCACTACCAGGTCGGCGTCAGCGCCGCGCGTTACCTGCATGGCAAGGGCTATCGGCGCATGGCCTTCGTGCAGAACAGCGTGGCGGGTGACTTCAGCGCCCATGAGCGTGGGGAAGGATTTGCGGCAACCCTGGTCGAACTGGGCGTGCAGCCCCAGGTGTTCATCCCGGACGCCGGCCGCGCACCGTTCGAGGCGGGCAAGCAGGCCATGGAGGCGCTGATGAGCCACGCCACCCCACCGGAGGCGATCTTCTTCGCCAATGACAACCTGGCCGCCGGTGGCCTGCTGGCCGGGCAGCGTTCCGGATTGAAGTGCGCGGTGCTCGGGTTCGGTGATTACCCGTTTGCGGAAATGCTGCTGCCGAGCCTGAGCACCATCAAACCGCCGGCGCTTGAGATTGGTGTGCTGGCGGCGACGCGGGTCCTGGAAAGCCTGGGGGTCTTACCGGTTGCGGATGACGTCCAGCGGCTGAATTTCTTGCAATGTCAGTTGATCGCGCGTGAGAGTGCCTGACACAACCGGGCGCTACTCACGCGGGCTCGTATGCTTATGTGCCGGTCCGACGAGCTGCCTTCGGGTAGGCCTTGTTTGCCCAGGCGATATCGCCTGGGCTGAGCATCAAGTTTCTTGAGTGGAAGGTATTACTCGTCGTCAACGCGGGGTTGATCGCGTAGTGCATGGCTGAGTCTTCGTCATACGGCAGAAAATCATAGACAGCGCTGCGCGGCAGGGGCAGCAAGTTGGCTTGCTGGTAGTGATGGGGTATATGCCGGTCAAGTTTGGCCAGGTCCCACGGGATATTCGCGTCAGGATGCTGATGGGCATGCCGGGCGCCGAGCATGTGGCCGAATTCGTGCAACACGGTGTGGGCGAATGAAGTCGACGAGTAGTCTATCGGCAGGTTCATGGTCGGCATTCCGGGGGAGACTTTTTGTGCATCGGTACCGACCATTGAGACCCCGGAACCTTGATGAATCGGCACCCCCGAGATGCGAACATCGCCTTCTTCCCCGCTGACGAATTCGAACTTAAGGTTGATATGGGGCAGCCACTCGCTGGCGGCCTGCTTGACCGCCTGCACATAAGGGTCGTCCATCTCGTAGTCATACATGGCGATTTTGAGGGTGCTGTGCTGCGGCCAGTATTTATCGGGCTCACCCACATCGCGGCGACTTCGGGAGAGGCGTTCGGTCGGTTGAATGCTGTCGCCGTCCTCGGCGGGCGAGGGGGGTGACGCGGGCAGCGGAGGCGTGAATAGTCTTGAAGCGATCATGGCGTCTTACTCGGGTTATCTGGGACAAGTCCGAGCATTGATTGGCACGGATCGCCCAGAGCGTTCCATTGCAGCCCCGGCGCTCGCCCGAGGTTTATTTGCGGCGCGGTGGCATTTTGGATACGGTGCAAGCCTCTTCCTCCAGGACTTTTCCATGACCGAGTCGCCGCCGAAAACCCGCCGCGCACCCAAAGGTGAAAAACGCCGCGAAGAGCTGCTGGATGCGGCCTTGCAAGTGTTTTCCCTGGAAGGCTACAGCGGTGCCTCGATGGCGCAGGTGGCGGGGATCGTAGGGATTTCCGTGGCCGGGTTGCTGCACCATTTTCCGAGCAAGATCTCGCTGTTGATGGGCGTGTTGCAGCGGCGTGATGAGGTCAATCAGCGGATTGCCGATGAAGTGCGTGCGGAGAAAACCCTCAATGGTTTGCTCGGCAGCCTGCGCGCAATCAATCGTTCAAATGCCACGGCGCCTGGCGTGGTGCGCGCGTTTACCATCTTGAATGCCGAAAGTCTGTTGGATACCCAGCCGGCCTGGGCGTGGTTCCAGGCGCGCTACGCGGCGATTCACCAACGCATGCAAGGACAGTTTGCCGACCTGGTGGCGGCGGGGGAGGTGCGCGGCGACGTCGACATCGCCGGGCTGGTGGAGGAGATCCTGGCCATGATGGATGGCCTGCAGATCCAGTGGTTGCGGTTTCCCGAGCAGGTGGATCTGGTGGCGCGCTTCGACGCCTACATTGCGCGGGTTGAAGCGGCCATTCGAACCTGAGTCAAACACAGTCAAAAATGTGGGAGGGGGCTTGCCCATCCCACATTAGACCGAGTCGGGATCAGTTACCGGAAGCACTGCCCTGGCTGCTGTCATCGCTCATGTCATAGCCATCACCTTCACTGGTGCCGCTGTCGCCTTCATTCTGATGCAGCACACCGCCAGTCTTCACCTGTGGCAGCTCACGCAACGTCGAATTGAGCGCTGAACGCGGCAACGGGTTGCTGGTGGTCGTCGACAGTTCCTGGCGGAACGGGTTGACCAGCTTGGCGTTCAGGCGAATGTCCTGAGACGACGCGCCCACCGACAAGTTGAAGCTGTCGGCGTCCACCACCCATTGCTTGCTCTTGACGTCGTAGTAGGCCAGCGAGCGATCGTTAAGCTCGATGGTCACGCGCTTGCTCTCGCCCGGCTTCAAGAACACTTTCTTGTAGCCCTTGAGTTCCTTGAGCGCCCGCTCGACTTTCGGGTTGTTCTGGCCCACGTACAGCTCGGCGACTTCGGCGCCCGCCACCTTGCCGGTGTTGGCCAGGTCAAACGACACCTTGATCGGCGCCCCTGCAACTGCAACCCCTGGCGTCACGCTGATGTTGCTGTAGCCGAAGGTGGTGTACGACAAGCCATAGCCGAACGGGTAGAGCGGCTTGATGCCTTTTTTCTCGTAACCGCGATAGCCCAGGAACAGGTCGTCCTTGTAGCTCATCTCAGCCAGGGTTTCCTGGTTGTCGAACTTGGGGAAGGTCGCGTAGATCGGGTTGTCTTCGATGTTGCGCTCGATGCTGATTGGCAACTTGGCCGACGGGTTGACCTTGCCCAGCAGGATCTCCGCCAATGCCTGGCCGCCGTTCTGCCCAGGGTAGAACGCATGCAATGCGGCCGGTACCTGGTCGATCCAGTCGCTCATTTTCAACCCGGTACCGCCGTGCAGGGTGACGACAGTATTGGGGTTGACCTTGGCGATGCTCTGGATCAGTTGGCCCTGGAACTCCGGCAGGTCGAAGCTGTGGTCAAAGCCTTCACCTTCGTATTCATTGCTGTTGCCCGCAGCCACCAGCACGGCGTCGTACTTGGCCAGGTCCTGTGGCGCCACCAGCGAGGCCCAGCTCATCTGCACGCCCACCAAACCGCCCATGGTCGAGAGGTAGCCGTTGCGGCGCGAGTATTCCAGCTTGATGTCGACGGCTTTGCCAGCCTCCAGATTGACCTTGGCGAATACCGGAATGGTCGGTGGGATGCTGTTGTTGGGCAGCGGCTTGCCGTCGCCGTTATCCAGCACTTTCTTACCGTTGACGTAGAGACGCACGGCACCGTCGGCGCGAATCTTGAACACCTGTTCGCCGCTGACGGTCGGGGTGATCTGGCCGCTGTAGCGAATCGAAGTGGCCGCCGTATCGCCGTTCACCGGCAGGCTGTCGGTGGACCAGTCCAGGTCGACATGGCGATCGGTGCGGCTGGCCGCCGGGTCGCCGGACCAGTTGGTGTTGTTGAAGAACTCGGTCTTCACGCCTTTGACGCTGTTGCCGTCGCTGTCCGTGTGAGTCCAGTTGGAGGCCGTCGGGTCCAGGGACAGGCCGTCGATAAACTCGACCTTGGCACCCGGCGCCAATTGCTGCAGGCCGCTCAGCTCGCTGATGTAGTTGGCCGCCATCACATTCGCGCTGCCGAAACCGGTGGGCGGGGCGTATTTGGCCAGGTTGCCGACCACCGCGATGGTCTTGACCTTCTTGGCATCCAGAGGCAGCAGGTTGTTCTGGTTTTTCAGCAACACGATGCCTTCGCGCGCCGCGTTCAGGGCCACGCGGTTGCTGGTGGCGCTGTTCATGTTGTGGCTGGTCAACGGCGCTTTGCTGTCGAACTTGTACAGGTAGATCTGCTTGAGGATGCGCCGCACCTTGTCATCGATGGTCGCGCTGCTCAGCTCGCCGCTGTCCAGAAACGGCTTGAGCACCGTGCTGTTCATCTGGTAGCCCATCATGTCCAGGTCGGTGCCGGCCTGCGCTGCCGGCAAGCCGTTGACCACCGCGTTGTAGTCACTCTGCACGAAGCCTGGATAGCCCCATTCGGTCTTCAGGATGTCGCGCATCAGGTGTTTGTTCTGGCAGGCGAACTCGCCGTTCACTTTCTGGAACGCACACATCATCATCGCCACCTTGCTGTTCTTCGAGGCGGACTCGAAGGGCGGCAGGGTCATCTCGCGCAGCACACGCTCGCTGATGATTTCGTCGAGGTGGAAGCGATTGCTTTCCTGGTCGTTGGCCGCGAAATGCTTGGCGTTGGCCCAAACGCCACGGGACTGGATACCGTTGATCACTGCCGGCCCCAGGCTGGCGCCGAGGAACGGGTCTTCACCGGACAGATACTCGAACGCACGGCCACTGTAGGGCATGCGGTACAGGTTCACGCCGGGGCCGGTGACGAACTGATAACCGCCGCTGGCGGTGTCGTAGCCCAGTGCACGACCCAGGTCGATGGCACGGCGCGGGTTCCAACTGGCGGCCAGGTTCGGTCCGGAAGGGTAGACCACGCCCTGGGCGTTGCCTTCACTGGTGTAGCGCACACCGACGCCGCCGTCGGCACCGTGGATCTGTGGGATGCCGTATTGGGTCAGCGGCTTGACGTCCCAGCCACCGGTGCCGCCGATGTAGGCGAGTTTTTCTTCCATGGTCATCTTCGCCAGGGTTTTGTCCGCGGCCTTTTCTGCACGGTTCACCCGGCCTTCGTCCAAGGCAGGGCTGGTGGCCGCGTGCACCTGGGACACGGCCAGCGCCAGCAGGGCAAACGCCGACTGCGCACCGATCATCTTGCGTTTATTCATGGGGTTTCTCCGACAACTGTTTAGTAAAAATAGGGTGACGCTCGTCACTTTTTCGTGGGCAATAGTTCGCCTTGATCGCAATGTTTAACCGATGGCTAATTGCAATTACTTGGCGGGTTTTGCAGATTCTGTAAGTTTAATAATTGTGTTAATTATTGTTGTGGATGATGTCTTGGCGATATCACGAGATGGCATTTTGAACCGCGAAAACGTGATAATTAAGGCAATTATTGCGGTTATAAGTCAAACGAAAGCTAATTTTTGCGTGAAATAAGAAATATTTCATTACGATTTTGAACTAAGACTAAACCTACCAGTCGATTGGTTTAAGAAAATAGATGGTGGCATGGCGAACTAGTGGCGTTGCTCGGTAGTTCTAAAAGGCCATGTTTTATACACGCTGTCATACACAACGCTTTGCTGTAGGGTCTTGAACCGATTCAAGGCGCCACGTGAGCGTTTCGCAGTTTTTTATCTGGAGAATGTTTATGAAAAAGTCCCTGCTGGGTGCCGGTTTTGTGCTGGGCGTTGCATTGAGCGGCGCGGCCATTGCGGCTGAAGCCACCGACGCGGATGCCAAGTCCGGCGCCGCCGATTCCACCGTGTTGACCCAGTCCCACGATGCCAAGGCTGCCAAGAAGCAGAAGGCAGAAACCACCAAGGGTGGCCGACCGTTGAATGGCAGCCAGGCCGCGCCGAAGACCTCGAACTAACGGCGAAACGCGGCCCCCTGCGGGAGGGGAAAGCCCACTCCCACAGGGGTTCCCAGTAGCCCTTTAGAACATCGCCCCTCAGATAGCTACTCATGCCAAGTCCCTCAACGCCCATCAACGCCTGCCAGATGCACATCCCGCACACCGAACAGGTCTGCGCGTGGCTGATGCAGCACGCCGGCTTGAAAACCGTTGACCTGGAGCGCGCCCGGCGCCTGTCCCAGGAGTCTGACGACACCGAACTACTCAGCCTGCTCACCCGCCTCGGACTGGTCTCCGAAGTGGAGTTGGCCCGCGCCTGGGCAGACCTGCTTGGCGCACCGCTGTTGCTGGCGGACGCAGCGCCGCCGTTGCTCGACCCGTTGCCGGCCCTGACCGAGCGTTTTATGCGCCATCACCAAGTGGTGCCCGTGGGCTGGAGCCAGGGCGGGTTGCGGGTGCTGGCGGCCAACCCGGCGTTGGTTTATCCGTTCCAGGCCATGGCTTATGCGTGCGGTGTGCCGGTGTGGCTGGCGGTGGGCCCGCGCAATGAAGTCGATACCCTGATCGAGCGCTACTACGGCCAGGGCCGCTCGGCGATGGGTACCCTGATCGAAAACCTCGACGAACAGGGCGGCGCGCTCGAAGACATCGAACACCTCAAGGACATGGCCTCCGAAGCGCCGGTGATTCGCCTGGTCAACCTGATCCTGCAGCGCGCGGTTGAACATCGCGCCTCGGACATCCATATCGAACCCTTCGAAAATCAGCTCAAGGTGCGCTACCGCATCGACGGCGTGCTGCACGAGGCGGAGGCGCCGCCGTCCAGTTCATCGGCGGCGGTGATTTCGCGGGTAAAGATCATGGCGCGCCTGGACATCGCCGAACGCCGCCTGCCCCAGGACGGGCGCATCATGCTGCGCATCCAGGGCAAGGAACTGGACTTGCGTGTGTCCACCGTGCCCACCAGTTTTGGCGAGTCGGTGGTCATGCGTTTGCTCGACCGCCAGACCGTGCAGTTCGATTTTCAGAGCCTGGGCTTCGATGGCCAGCGCCTGGAAACCTTCCTCGAAGTGCTCGAACGCCCCCACGGAATCCTGCTGGTCACCGGTCCGACTGGCTCGGGCAAGACCACCACGCTGTACACCGCGCTGTCGCGGCTCAATACCGCCGAGCGCAAGATCATCACCGTGGAAGATCCGGTGGAGTACCAGCTCGAAGGCATCAACCAGATCCAGGTAAAACCGGCCATCGGCCTCGACTTTGCCGGCGCACTGCGCTCCATCGTGCGTCAGGATCCGGACGTGATCATGATCGGCGAGATCCGCGACCTGGAAACCTGCCGCATCGCCATCCAGTCCTCGTTGACCGGCCATTTGGTGCTGTCGACCCTGCACACCAACAGTGCGGCGGCGAGTATCACGCGCTTGCTGGACATGGGCGTTGAGAGCTATCTGATCGCCTCGACCGTCAACGGCATCCTCGCCCAACGCCTGGTGCGCCGTCTTGATCCGGCTACTCGAGAAGCCTTCGAAGCACCGGCCGAATTGATCGCCGAACATGGCCTGGATCGTTTTACCGAGCAGCGCCCGATCATGCTCTATCGCCCTCGCGCCGACGCGCCCGGCGGCGGCTACCACGGCCGCAGTGCAATCACTGAATTGTTGGTGATGAACGATGAACTGCGCAGCCTGCTGATGCGTCAGGCCGACGCCGCCACCCTGGAACAGGCTGCCCGTCGCGGCGGCCTGCGCACCTTGCATGAAGAAGGCCTGCGCCAAGCCGTAGCCGGGGTGACGTCCCTGGAAGAAGTGCTGCGCGTTACCCGAGGGGAGGGCACGTGAGCCTGTTCAAATACCGCGCCCTCGACAGCCAGGGCACGCCGCAAAATGGCACCCTGGAAGCCAAGGACCAGGATGCCGCCGTCGCCGCGCTGCACAAGCGCGGTTTGTTGTTATTGCACATTGATGTGGCCGGCGCTCAAGGGCTGCGCAACGCCCTTGGGCGCGGCCAGTTGAACGGCGCGGCGTTGGTCAGTTTTACCCAGCAACTGGCCACGCTTTTGGGCGCCGGACAGCCGTTGGAACGCTCCCTGGGCATCCTGCTCAAACAGCCCGGCCAGCCCCAGACCCGCGCGTTGATCGAGCGCATTCGTGAGCGCGTCAAAGCCGGTCAGCCTTTGTCCAAAGCCTTGGAAGAGGAGGGCAGCCAGTTCTCGCCGCTGTACCTGAGCATGGTGCGTGCTGGCGAGGCGGGCGGTGCCCTGGAAAACACCCTGCGTCAGCTCAGCGACTATCTGGAGCGCAGCCAACTGTTGAGGGGCGAGGTGATCAATGCGTTGATCTATCCGGCGTTTCTGGTGGTCGGCGTACTGGGTTCACTGGCGCTGTTGCTGGCCTATGTGGTGCCGCAGTTCGTGCCGATCTTCAAAGACTTGGGCGTGCCGATTCCGTTGATCACTGAGGTGATCCTGAATCTCGGCCAATTCCTGGGTGCCTACGGCTTGGCGGTGTTGGCCGGGTTGATCGTGACGATCTGGACCCTGGTCGCTCGCCTGCGCGACCCGCGGCGCCGCGAAAAATACGATCGCCGCGTGTTGGGCATTCGCCTCATCGGCCCACTGTTGCAACGGGTCGAAGCCGCCCGACTGGCGCGCACCCTGGGCACCTTGCTGAGCAATGGCGTGGCCCTGCTGCAAGCCCTGGTCATCGCCCGGCAGGTCTGCACCAACCGCGCCCTGCAAGCGCAAGTCGCCCAGGCCGCCGAGTCGGTCAAGGGCGGCGGCACCCTGGCGAGTGCCTTTGGCTCGCAGCCGCTGCTGCCGGACCTGGCCTTGCAAATGATTGAAGTCGGCGAACAGGCCGGCGAACTGGACAGCATGCTGCTCAAGGTCGCCGACGTGTTCGACGTTGAAGCCAAACGCGGCATCGACCGCCTGCTCGCTGCGCTGGTGCCGTCCCTGACCGTGGTCATGGCGGTGCTGGTGGCGGTGATCATGCTGGCGATCATGCTGCCGCTGATGAGCCTGACCAGCAATATATGAACCCTCAAGGACCCACCTCCATGCGCTCAAAACCTGCACGCCGCCAAAGCGGTTTCACCCTGTTGGAAATGCTCGCCGTGATCGTACTGCTGGGCATCGTCGCGACCATCGTGGTGCGCCAGGTCGGCGGTAACGTCGATAAGGGCAAATACGGCGCGGGCAAGGCGCAACTGGCCAGCCTTTCGATGAAAATCGAAAGCTACGGGCTGGATGTCGGCTCACCGCCCAAGACCTTGCAGCAACTGGTCGAAAAACCGGGTAACAGCGCCGGTTGGGCCGGGCCGTACGCCAAGCCGTCGGACCTCAAAGACCCGTTTGGCCATGCCTTTGGCTATCGCTTTCCTGGCGAGCACGGCGCGTTTGACCTGATCTTCTACGGCCAGGACGGCCAACCCGGCGGCGAAGGCTACAGCGCCGACCTGGGCAACTGGGAATAACCCACGACCATGCCCAACGCCCAACGCGGCTTTACCCTGCTGGAGATGCTGGTGGTGATCGTCTTGATCAGCATCGCGGCCGGGTTGGTCGGTTTTGGCCTGCAACAAGGCCTGCGTGCGGCGAAAGAGCGCCAGGCGGTCGGGCAGATCGTCGAGGCGCTGCGCAGCACGCGCGCCCGGGCGATTGTCGGTGGCACCACTGAAAGCACCGTCTTCGATTTGCGCGACTTGAGTTTCCAGGCGCCCGGTCGCCCGAAAAAACACTGGCCCGCCGAGCTACAGGTAACGCTGCACACCGCCGAGCAAGCGGGCTCGGCGGTGGATTTCTATCCTGATGGCAGCTCCACCGGCGGCAACGTGCTGCTGGTCAACGGCAGCCGACGTTGGCGCATCGACATTGGCTGGCTGACCGGCAGCGTCCAGTCCAAGGCCCTGCCATGAAGGACCAGCGCGGTTTTACCCTGTTGGAAATGCTCGCCGCGCTGACGCTGATGGCGATCTGTAGCACGGTGCTGCTGGTCGCCTTCGGCCAGAGCGCGCGCTCGTTGTTGCAGGTAGCCCATAGCGACCGCCTTACCCATGCCGCCTTGAGCGTAATGGATCAGGAGGGTACCGGGCCTCTGGCGAGCGGCACGCGCCAGGGCGAACTGGACGGCATCGCCTGGCAACTGCGCATCGCCCAACAGCCCAGCCGCATCGGCCAGGCGCATTTGTTTCGCCTGGACCTGAGTGTCAGCGAAGGCCCGCGCCAGGCGAGCTTCAGCACCTTGAAACTGCGCGCCGCCGGGGCTGGATTGTGAAGCGGCGCCAGCAGGGCTTTACCCTGCTCGAAATCATGATCGTGCTCAGCCTGCTGGGGGTGCTGCTGACCCTGGTCGGCGGCGCGTTGCTCGGTGCCAATCGCGCGGTACTCAAGGCCCAGCGCTACACGGTCAGCCTGGATGAAATGCGTGCTGCCCAGCAATTTTTGCGCACCGCCATCAGCGAGGCGTTACCGCTGGATGTGACCGAGGACGACAGCCAGGTCGATGGTTTTTTCGCGGGCGGACCGCAGCGCATGCAGTTTGTGGCGACCTTGCCCGGTGTACTCGGTGGCGGCATTCAGCGTTTCACCCTGCAACTGACTGGCCCTGAGGCGCAGCGTGATTTGCAGGTGGCGTTCGCGCGGTTTGAGTCCCTGGCGCAGGTCAGCGTGCCTGCGTCACGCAGCGAGCCACAGGTGTTGCTCAAGGGCGTCGAGGACCTGCAATTCAGCTATCGCGGCTTGTCGCCCAAGGGCCAGGCCACCGGCTGGATCAGTGAGTGGCCGTGGACCAAACGCCTGCCCTACGCGGTGCGGATTGTCGCCCGCGTCGACGGCCCGGTGCCGTGGGTGACCCAGGTGGTTGCATTGCGCCTGAACCTGTCCGGCGGGGCGCCCGAATGATCAAGCACCAACGGGGTGTGGCCCTGCTGCTGGTGCTCTGGGTGCTGGCCTTGCTCAGTTTGTTGCTGGGCGGGCTGGCCGGTTGGGTACAGCTGGAAACGCGCCAGGCCGCGTGGCATCGCCAGCACACCCAGGCCGTGCTGGCGGCGGAGGCGGGTGTGGCGCTGGCGATGCAAGCCGTGGCCGACCCGTTACAGCGCAAACAGTGGATTGCCGACGGGCGTGAAATCCCGCTGGTGTTCGACGACGCCCAACTGCACGTGAGCCTGCGCAGCGAGCGCGGCAAGTTGTACCTCAACAGCGCCGAAGTGGGGGATTTTGCCCGCTTGGCCCTGGCCTGCGGCGCCACACAGGCCCAGTCCAAGCAGTTGGCCAGGGACTTGGAAGTACGCCGCAACCAGGGCCTTGCACCGTTTCGGGTGGTGGAAGAAGTGCGACAACTGCCGGGCATGACCCAGGCCTTGTACAGCGCGCTGGTGCCGGAAATCAGCCTGTGGAGCGGCCTGGATCGGCCCGATCCGGCGTTCGCGAGCCCGTTGATGCGCCGTGCCTTGAACCTGCCGCACCAAAGTGCGGTGGGTGCCGACCCCGGTGATGTGCTGGTGGTCAGCAGCCGCGCCCAACGCCCCGGCGGTTACCACGCCGAGCTGCAAGCCACGGTGTTATTGAGCCCCGCGCAAGGCAGCGCACAACCTTATCGAGTACTACGTTGGCAAGAATGAATGAACACTTAACCGCGCGGCTGCACCTGCTGACGCAGCCGCTCGCCCGGCGCTGGCACGGCAGCCTGCTGCAACAAGGCTGGCGCCTGTGGCTCAAGGAGCTGCGTGGCTGCCTGCCGGGGTGGTTGTTGCCCCATGACATTCCCGAGCACGTCTACCCGTGGCCGATCACTGTGCCTGTGGTAAAGCTCACCGGCGAGGCGCGCCAGGTGTTGTTGCTGGCACCGGACGCCGTGTTGGTGCAGAGCCTGCAATTGCCTGTGGCCGCCGCACGCAACCTGTCCACGGTCGTCGGTTACGAACTGGACCGCTTCACTCCGTTCGACGCCGCCCAGCTGTACTTTGTCGCGCGTCAGGAACGCCGCACGGCCGCCCATCTACAGGTGACGCTGGTGGCGATCCTGCGCGAGCGTCTGGACCAGATCCTCGATGACTGCGCGGCACTCGGCTTGCAACCCCACGCCGTAGACGTATACGACCGCGCGGGCGTGCCCATGGGCATCGACCTGCTGCCGGCGCCGTTGCGTCCGCGTCAGCGCCCGGCGGGCAAGGGCTTGCAGCGCAGTCTGCCGTGGCTGTGCGGCGCCTTACTGATTGCCGCCATGGTGCTGTGGCTCAACGACCGCCAGCGCGTGCTCGACGCCATGCAACAGAGCGTGCGTGCGCAAAAGGCCCAGGTCGCCGAGGTCCAGGCCCTGCGCCAGCAACTGCTCAACACCCGGGGCGCCGCGCAGTACTTGATCCGCCGCAAGGCCGCGCAGCCGCCCTTGGCCGCACTGCTCAATGAACTGACCGCCTGCCTGCCGCCCGACACCTGGATCGACCAGTTGGAAGTCAACGACGGTGCCGACGTGTCCTTCTCCGGGCAAAGCGCCAAGGCCAGTGCCCTGATCACCCGCATCAAGAACTGCCGCAGCCTGGAAAACGCTCAGTTCGAAGGGGTCATCCAACCCGATGCGCAAACCGGCAAGGATCAGTTTTCCTTGCGCGCCCACCTGCACCAGGAGGCCGCCGATGCGCCGACCACTGACACCCCGTGAACGCCGTGGCGCGGCCTTGATCGTCCTCGCGTTGGTGCTCGGCGGCGCGTATTGGCTGTTGATCGACAGCTGGTTCGCCGGACCGTTGCGCACCCTGGGCGAACAGGCCGAGCAGCTGCGCGAACAGCAGCAACGCTACGCCGGCGTGCTGCGCCAGGGCGACAGCTTGCGCCAGCAACTGGAAGAAGCGCGCCAGGACCCGGCCAGCAGCACCAGCCTGTTACCCGGCGATGACCCCAGCGCGGTGGCCGCCGATTTGATGCAGCGCATCGCCGACCTGATCAATAGCCGCGCCGGTCTCGGTGGCGGCTGCAGCCTGACCCAGCGCATGCCCATCACCCCGGAGCAGGACGATGCCGAGCCCTATCGCCAGGTCAAAGTCAGCCTGACCCTCAACTGCGCCATCGAGCCCTTAACCGCGATCCTCCATGAACTGGAGTACCAGCGACCGTTTTTGTTTGTCGATGAAATGAGTATCCGCCGCGCCCCGGATGCACCCGCCAGTGGCGGCGCCGGCAAATTGGTGGTGCACCTGTTGGTGCGTGGCTACCTGCAACCGGCTGCCGCCGCGCAGGTGCGCCGATGATCAGCACCTTGCGTCCCCTGGAGTGGGGCTTGATCGGCGTGGCCGGCCTATTGGGGCTGCTGATGGCCGGCATCCTCAGCAGCATCGGCGATGCGCCGCAGTGGTTGCCGCCGCCCGCGCCCGACACACGCGCCAATGCTGCGGCCAAGGTGCTGGTGGCCCCGAGCGCAACCCTGGACAGCCTGGCCGGCACCTGGCAGGCACCGTTGTTCAGCCCCGACCGCAGCCCCGACCGCGCGGTGGGCCAAGGCACTGTCTCCAGCCTGTCGAGCCTCACGCTGACCGGCATCGTCCTCGACGGTGACCTGCGCGTGGCGCTGCTCAAGCGCGCCGACGGCCCCCCGTTGAAAGTCCACCAGGACCAGACCCTGCCCAATGGCTGGCGCCTGGAGCACCTGACCCCCCGCGACGCCCGTTTCGTACTCGACGGCCGCAGCCAAACCCTGAGCCTGCGGGCCCTGCGTTTGCCGCCGCCGTCCAGCACACCGCCGATTACCCTTCCTCGCGAGTCCACCCCTTGATCGATACCTTCCCTGGCGCCTTGCGCACCACCGCATTTTGCCTGGCCACCGCCGTCGCCCTCGGTGGCTGCGGGACATTCCCCGACCACCTCGACCCGGACGAGGCCCTGCTGCACGAAGCAATGCAGGGCACCGGCTCGCAACGTCCGCCCGTGGACCCGGCCAGCGAACAGGCGCCGGTCGACAGCGGCCAGCCCCAGACAAAAACGCCGCCCCAGCGCCAACTGATTCGCGGCAACCAACAGTTTGTGCGGCAACCGGTTGCGGCACCGTCTGCGAAGGAGGAGGGCGGCGGCGACATCGTGTTCAACTTTGCCGACCAGCCGATTGAAGCGGTGATCAACAGCGTGATGGGCGATCTGCTGCACGAGAACTACAGCATCGCTCAGGGCGTGAAGGGCAACGTCAGCTTCTCCACCTCCAAACCGGTGAACAAGCAGCAGGCGTTGTCGATTCTGGAAACCCTGCTGTCCTGGACCGACAACGCGATGATCAAGCAGGGCAGTCGTTATGTGATCCTGCCGGCGAATCAGGCGGTGGCGGGAAAACTGGTCCCCGAAATGCGCGTGTCGCAACCGTCCAGTGGCCTGTCGGCGCGGTTGTTTCCGCTGCGCTATATCTCCGCCACCGAAATGCAGAAACTGCTCAAGCCGTTCGCCCGCGAAAATGCCTTCCTGCTGGTGGACCCGGCGCGCAATGTGCTGAGCCTGGCCGGCACCCCCGAAGAACTGGCCAATTACCAGGACACCATCGACACCTTTGACGTGGACTGGCTCAAGGGCATGTCGGTGGGCGTGTTCGGCCTGCAACGCGCCTCGGTGGCCGAACTGATGCCCGAACTGCAAAAGATGTTCGGCCCCGACAGCGGCATGCCCCTGGCGGGCATGGTGCGCTTTCTGCCTATCGAGCGGACCAACTCGGTGGTGGCGATTTCGTCGCAGCCGCAGTACCTCAGTGAAGTCGGCGACTGGATCCACACCATCGACGAAGGCGGCGGCAACGAGCCGCAGATGTATGTGTATGACGTGCGCAACATGAAGGCCACCGACCTGGCCAAGTACCTGCGGCAGATCTACGGCACAGGCGCGATCAAGGACGATACCCCGGCCAAAGTCGCCCCCGGTTTGCGCACGGCAACATTGTCGTCGCCGGGCACCAACAGCACGTCCGGCAGCACGCCGGGTGGCCTGAGCAACAATCTCAATGGCAACCAACCCGCCGCAGAGGATGAGGAGCAGGAGCCCGAAGTCGAGCAGGACACCGCCGAGCAGGGCGCGACCGAAGACGCCCCGGCCAAAAGCCTCGACGCAGGCACCCGGATCACCGCGCAAAAAAGCAGTAACCAACTGCTGGTCCGCACCCGCCCGGTGCAGTGGAAAGAGATCGAATCGGCGATCAAACGTCTCGACAATCCACCGCTGCAAGTGCAGATCGAGACGCGCATTCTCGAAGTCAAACTCACCGGTGAACTGGACCTTGGCGTGCAGTGGTACCTGGGACGCCTGGCGGGCAATTCCACCAGCACCACTGTGGCCAATGCCTCCGGCAGCCAAGGCGCGTTGGGGGGTGGCGGTGCTGGGCTAGGCGCGGATTCGTTGTTCTACTCTTTCGTCAGCACCAACCTGCAAGTGGCGCTGCATGCATTGGAAACCAACGGTCGCACCCAAGTGCTGTCGGCGCCGTCGCTGGTGGTGATGAATAACCAGCCAGCGCAGATTCAGGTGGGGGACAACATTCCCATCAGCCAGACCACGGTTAACACGGGGACCTCGGATACCACCTTGAGCAGTGTTGAATATGTGCAGACCGGGGTGATCCTCGACGTGGTGCCGCGGATCAATCCGGGTGGATTGGTGTACATGGATATTCAGCAGCAGGTCAGTGATGCGCAGGATCAGGCGTCGACTAACAGCGACACGCCGACTAATCCGCGTATTTCCACGCGGTCGGTGTCCACCCAAGTGGCGGTGCAGAGTGGGCAGACGGTGTTGCTGGGCGGGTTGATCAAGCAGGACAACGCCGAGTCGGTGAGTGCGGTGCCTTACCTTGGAAAGATCCCGGGGTTGCGGTGGTTGTTTGGGAATACGAGCAAGTCCAAGGATCGGACGGAGTTGATTGTGTTGATTACGCCTAGGGTGATTACCAGCAGTAGTCAGGCGCGGCAAGTGACGGATGATTATCGGCAGCAGATGCAGTTGTTGCGGCCGGCTCGGTAGGTCTGGGTATGTGGTTTGATGTGGGGCTTGCTTCGGATCTGCGGTTTGTCGGTGTACATATCCGTTATTCAGGTAATAGCGGCTTGTGGTTCCGCTCTTACATCGGGTCACTTTTGTAAAGGCCGGAATGCCGGCCAGCGTGGTTGACGGGGCGATTCCAGATCAAAAGCAAGGTCGCGGCGGCCTCAGAGCCGACCGCATTCCAAATGTGGGAGGGGCGGTGCGACGATTCGACTTGCTCCCGATTGCAGTGGTTCAGTTACAGCTCTGTTGGCTGACATACCGCCATCGGGAGCAAGCCCCCTCCCACAGTTTGATCTCCGTAGACCAGACAGATACCTAGGCTCGGTGTGCCCGTAATCCGACATTGATTTGGGGGGGGCCCCCCAAATCAACATCGAATTCCGGCCAGCGTGGTTGACGGGGCGATTCCAGATCAAAAGCAAGGCCGCGGCGGCCTTAGAGTCGACCGCATTCCAAATGTGGGAGGGGGCTTGCTCCCGATTGCAGTGGTTCAGTTACAGCTCTGTTGGCTGACATACCGCCATCGGGAGCAAGCCCCCTCCCACAGTTTGATCTCCATAGATCAGACAGATAGGTCCTAGCCTGCTGTTCTGCTTTTGATCTTTATCTTAGGCGCCCCGTCAAACACGCTGGCCGCACACCGAGCTTAGGCGAGGTGCCGAGTGTTGGGGCAAGAGTCCTTGGTTACTTTGGGATGGGCCGGCATTCCGGCTCTTTTCCAAAGTGACCCGCCGTAAGGGCGGAGCCAATAACCCGCTGTTACCCCAACAACGGATATCCCCCAATCCACCTAACCCCTCGCACCCAAAAACATCATTATTATGAATAAAGTAATTAATAAATAATGAAATTAGAGAATATTAGCTTATATCAAAACAGCATTATATTTTCAAAACCCATTCCGTTATGTTTGATCGCAACAGCCTACCCCTGACCTCGGATGGTACCCAGCGTAATCAAGATTCTGCGCGCCATAACCGGGTGATCATCCCCCGCAGCAGAATCGTTGGAAGTGAGTTCAACGTATGTTGCCAATTCAATCCCCGCAGTCGCCCTAACCCCAAATCGCCGCAATAGCCCCATAAAACCGAGCACCGCGCATCGCCGCGTGACTGCCCGACTTCGCGATTTGGAAATACAGGCACGCCTATGAAGCAAACGTCAAAACCCACCGCCATCCTGGCCCTGGCAATTCTGGCCAACACCGCCCATGCCCAGGACGACAGCACCTTGTCCACCGTGGTGGTCACCGGCAACCGTGGTGCTGAGCAGCGCACGGTCACCAGCAGTCCGGTGCCGATCGATGTGGTCAGCGCCAAGCAACTGCAAAGCACCGGCAAGCCGGGTTTGATGGAGGCGTTGAGTGCGGTGATCCCATCGCTGACCCTGCCGGAAAAAACCGGTTGGGACGCCAGCGGCATTGCCCGCGCGCCGAACCTGCGGGGTATGAGCGCCGCCGAAGTGCTGGTGCTGGTCAATGGCAAGCGCCGCCACACCGCCGCCACGCTGAATATCAACGGCATCAACACCGGCGCCGCCCCGGCAGACCTGGACCTGATCCCCATCAGCGCCATCGACCATGTGGAAGTGTTGCGTGACGGCGCCGCAGCCCAGTACGGCTCCGATGCCATCGCCGGGGTCATCAACGTGATCCTCAAGGCCGACACCAGCGGCACTTCGGTGACCAATGCCGGCCTTGGCTATGACGGCAAAAAACAGACCGTGCAACAAAGCCTCAACAAAGGCTTTGAGATCGGCAACGGCGGCATCGTGCAACTGGCACTGGATGCCCGCAGCCAGAACGATGACAACAAGGCCAGCGCCAACGGCTACACCTACGCCCAGGCCTATGAGCAAGCCGGCCGTTCCACTTATGGTGGCTACGGCACGCCGAAGACCAACCTGCTGACCCTGGGCTACAACGCCGAGTTGCCTATCGACGACGATTTCAGCCTGTATTCCTTCACCACCTATTCACGGCGCAAGGCCGAGCAGGGGCAGAATTTCCGCCTGCCGACCATCACCAACACCATCACCACCGGGCCTAACGGTTACCCCGGCGGCTACACGCCGACCTGGTACATCGATGAGGACGATTTCCAGGCTGCATTCGGCGGCAAGGGCACCGTCGGCGAGTGGAACTGGGATTTGTCCACCACCTACGGGCGCAACGAAGCGGAGCAGGGCACTACCCATAACCAGAACCCGTCTTTGGGCGAGGCCACGCCGAACAGCTTCACCTCCGGCACTTGGATCAGCACCGAGCTGACCACCAACCTCGACTTCAAGCGCGGCTTCGATATCGGCCTGCAAAAGCCGCTCGACCTGAGTTACGGCTTCGAGCATCGGCGCGATACCTATGAGGTGCAGGCCGGTGATTACGAGTCTTATGCCAACGGCGGTTACTGCGTAGCCCCAGGCAATTGCGCATCAAGCGGGGCGCAGGTCACCAACGGCATTTCGCCGGATGAAGAAAGCAGCGCCTCGCGCAACAGCCTGGCCAGTTACGTCGATGTGGGCTTCAACCCGGTGCCGGACTGGTACGTGGGCACCGCGTTTCGCTACGAGCATTACAACCAGGGCGTGGGCGCCACCCGCAGCGGCAAGTTGACCACTCGCTACGATTTCACTCCACAGTTCGCCGTGCGCGCCACGGTGAGCAATGGCTTCCGCGCGCCGTCCCTGGCCAACAGCCTGTTCAGTGCGCGTTCCACCACCTATGGCGTGGTGGACGGCGTGTATCAGTCGATCAACTACGGGGTGCTGCCCACCGGTTCGGCGGCTGCCCAAGCCCTGGGCGCCCAGGATTTGAAACCCGAGCGCTCGACCAACTTCAGTCTCGGCTTCACCCTCACGCCCACCGACCGCCTGAGCTTCACCGCCGACGCCTACGTGATCAACCTGCGCGACCGCATCACCTTGACCGGCACCTTGCTGGGCCCGGAAATCACCCAGGTGCTGCAAGGCAACGGCATCACTTCCACCTCCGGCGGCCAGTACTTTATCAACGGGGCCGACACCCGCACCAAAGGCCTCGACCTGGTCGGCAACTACAGCCAGGACCTGGGCCAGTACGGCGCGCTGAAGTGGACCGCAGCGTTCAACTGGAACCAGACCAAAATCCTCAACTACAAGGAGTCCACCACAATCCTCGGCACGTCCTACGACCTGATGGACCGCCAGGCACGCAACCTGATCACCGGCGTACAGCCCAGCACCAAGCTGATCCTGGGCGGTGACTGGAGCATCGATCGCTTCAACCTCAACCTGGCCCTGACCCGCTACGGCTCCTACAAGGAGGTCAATGTGTCCGCCGACCGCAGCCTCGACCGGGTCTACGCGGCCAAATGGATCACCGATCTCGACCTTGGCTACAACCTCACCAAAGACCTCAACGTGGCGATCGGCGCCAAAAACCTGTTCGACGTCTACCCCAAGAAACAAGGCGTGCCCAGCAGCACCATGGTCAGCAGCTACGGCACCTATTCGCCCTACGGATTCACCGGCGGGTACTACTACACCCGCTTGACCTATGCCTTCTAAGGCCGAGGAATAAACCATGCCTATTGTCGCCAAACCCTATGACCTGATTGACCAGCCCCGCGAGGTTCGCCAGGTCCGTGTCTCCCCACCGATCAAAGCCCTGCAAGTGGTGCCTGCCCGGCACCCGTGGCGTTGGGCCGGGTCGATCTTCGCCGCTCTGGTGCTGCTCGCGATCGCCCATTCCCTCGCCACCAACCCGCGGTGGGAGTGGGGTGTGTTCGGCCAGTGGTTCTTCTCGCCGTCGGTGCTGCGCGGGCTCGGGCAAACGTTGTTGCTGACACTGTTGAGCACGGTGTTCAGCGTGATCCTCGGCACGGCGCTGGCCCTGGCGCGACTGTCCGGCTCGCCGCTTTTGGCGGCCCTGGCCTGGGGCTATATCTGGTTTTTCCGTTCGATGCCGGCGTTGCTGGTGCTGATCATCCTGTACAACTTTGCCTACCTGTATGACCACATTGTGCTCGGCGTGCCGTTCACCAGCGTGGTATTTGCCGAGTGGTCGACGGTGGACGTGCTCAGCCAGTTCACCACGGCGGTTCTCGGTTTGAGCCTGATGCAGGCGGCCTACGCGGCGGAGATCATTCGCGGCGGCCTGATCGGTGTGGACGCCGGTCAGCATGAAGCGGCAGCGGCGCTCGGTTTGCCTGCATCACGCCGCATCTTCCGGATCATCCTGCCCCAGGCATTGCGCTCGATCCTGCCGTCGGGCTTCAACGAGATCATCGGCCTGGTCAAGGGCACGTCCATCGTCTACGTGCTGGCCCTGCCGGAGCTGTTCTACACCGTGCAGGTCATCTACAACCGCACCCAGGCGGTGATCCCGCTGCTGATCGTCGCCACCGTGTGGTACCTGATCATCACCACCGTGCTGACCAGTGCTCAATATTACGTCGAGCGTCATTTCGCACGGGGAACGGCAAGGGTGCTACCGCCCGCGCCGTTGCAGCGCATACGCGGTTGGCTCAAGGAGAAATCCCATGAGTGAAGCGCGCGCAGGACGTATCCAGATCCAGGGCGTGGGCAAGCGCTTTGGCAGCCAGCAGGTGCTCAAGGACATCGACCTGACCATCGACCCCGGTAAGGTCACGGTGATTCTCGGGCCGTCCGGCTCGGGCAAGTCCACCTTGCTGCGCACCATCAACCACCTGGAGAAAATCGACAGCGGGCACATCACCATCGACGGTGAATACGTCGGTTATCGGCGCAAAGGTGACCTGCTGTATGAACTCAAGGAGCGCGAGATTCTCAAGCGCCGCATCGACGTGGGCTTCGTGTTCCAGAACTTCAACCTGTTCCCGCACCTCACCGCTTGGGAAAACGTCGCCGAAGCGCCTTTGGCCCACAAGCGCTGGAGTAAGGCTGAGGCGCAGTCCAAGGCCGCAGAGCTGTTGGCCAAGGTCGGCCTGGCGGACAAGGTCGATGCTTATCCGCGCCAGCTTTCCGGCGGTCAGCAACAGCGTGTCGCTATCGCTCGTGCCCTGGCGCTGGACCCGAAGGTGCTGCTGTTCGACGAGCCCACATCGGCCCTCGACCCCGAGTTGGTGGGGGAAGTCCTCGACGTGATCAAGGGCCTGACCCAACTGGGCGTGACCTTGGTCATCGTCACCCATGAGATCGGCTTTGCCCGTGAAGTGGCCGACCACGTGGTGTTTCTCTGCGACGGCCAACTGATCGAAGAAGGCCCGCCTGAACAGATTTTCCGCCAACCCCGACATCCCCGCACCGTGGCCTTTCTCGGCAAAGTGCTTTAGTTAACGGAGTGACTGCCCATGTTTATCTCTACCGCTCGTATCGGCCTATTGGCGCTTGCCGTCAGCACCGCACAAAGCGCATTTGCTGTGCAACAGGTCGACCTCAGCCCCGACCGCGTGCGCGTTCATGTGCCGCGCAACGAGGCGGCCATCGCGCAGATCCCACCGGGTTTCAAGTTCGCCCAGCCGGGCAAGTTCACCGTGGCCGTGTCCGGCGTGGCCGGACCACCCCTGGCGCTGCTGGCCAGTGACGACAAAACCACCATCGGCAGCGAAGCCGACACCGCGCAACTGGTGGCCGACAGCCTTGGCCTGCAACTCAATGTGGTGCAGACCAGTTGGGAGGATTGGCCCCTGGGCGTCAGCTCGGGCAAGTACGACGCGGTGATCAGCAACGTCACCGTGACTGAGGCGCGCAAGAAGCGTTTCGACTTCGCCACCTATCGCCAGGACGTGCTCGGCTTCTACGTCAAGACCACCAGCAAGATCTCTGAGATCAAACAGGCTGCGGATATTGCTGGGCTGAAGATCATCGTCGGCTCCGGTACCAACCAGGAAAAAGTCCTGCTGGCTTGGAACGAAGCCAATGAAAAGGCCGGCCTCAAACCCGCGCTGTTGCAGTACTTCGACGACCAGGCCGCCGCGCAATTGGCGGTGCAGTCCGGGCGCAGCGATGCGCTGTTCGGGCCTAACTCGGTGTACGCCTATTCGGCGGCGATCACCGGGGGCATCAAGCGCGTCGGCACGGTGAACGGTGGCTGGCCGTTGCAGGCCGACATCGCTGTGACCACGCGCAAGGACAACGGCCTGGTCAAGCCTATCCACACCGCCCTGGAAGGCGCGATTGCCGGCGGCCAATACGAACAGGTGCTGCAACGTTGGGGCCTGGATGTGGAGCGCGTGGACAAGTCGCTGATCAACCCACCGGGCCTGCCGGATTAAGGAGCAATCGACATGGGACTGACACGACGTGAAGCGTTGTCGAGCATAGCGGCGGTAGGCGGCGAAAAAGCCGTCAAGGATGCACTGGCGGCATTAGGTTTGGGGCCGTCGTCGCATCGCCGTCCGCAACCGTTGAAACTCAAGGAAGGCTTGGGGCAAGGCACCCGCGTGCTGGTGTTGGGCGCCGGGATCGCCGGTCTGGTCACCGCCTTGGAGCTGACCCGCGCCGGGTTTGACGTGCAAGTGCTGGAGGCGCGTGAGCGGGTCGGTGGGCGCACCTGGACCCTGCGCCATGGCGACCGCGTGGACTACAAGGATGGCCGCACGCAAAAGGCGGCATTCGATCAAGGGCATTACTTCAACGCCGGCCCGGCCCGGATTCCCAGCCAGCACCGCACGATCCTCGACTATTGCAGTGAGCTTGGCGTGCCGTTGGAAGTGCTGGTCAACAGCAGCCATGGCGCCCAGGTAAGGCCCGATGTGCAAAAGCCGGCGTTCAGCGTTGGCCAGGCGATCAATGATGCGCGGGGGCACTTGTCCGGCCTGCTGGCCAAAGCCGTGCAGCGTGATGCCCTTGATGATGTGCTGAGTACTGAGGAACGCACGCGGTTGCTGGCGTTTTTGCAGGTGTACGGCGACCTGTCCCAAGAGTTGGCCTTTGAGGGCACGATTCGCTCGGGGCACCTTGAGTCTCCTGCCCATCCGGGCGCGTTGCCGGCCAGTCGCAGCCCGTTGTCGCTGGATCAACTGCTGCACCCGGAACTGTGGGGCGCATTGCTGCACACCGAGTTTCCGGAGTTTTCGGCGACCATGTTCCAACCAGTCGGCGGCATGGACCGCATCACCGACGCGTTCTATCGACGGGTGAGTGATCACGTGCAGTTGGGGGCCGTGGTGCGTCAGATCCGCCAATTGGAGGACGGCGTGGCGGTGACCTATCACGACCAGCACAGTGGCCGCGAACAGGTGGTGCGTGCCGATTACCTGATCTCGACGTTGCCGCTGCCGTTGCTGGCCAAACTCGATACCGACTTCAGTGACCCGATCAAAGCCGCGCTGCTCAGCACCCGCAGCGACCAGGCGACCAAAGTGGCGTGGCAATCCCCGCGCTTCTGGGAAACCGACTACCGCACCTATGGCGGGCTGTCGTGGATCGAACACCCCGCGCGCCTGTTGTGGTACCCGAGCAACGACCTCAACACCCGCGAAGGCCTGCTCGTAGCCGGCTATGTAACCGGCGAGGGCGCCGATGCGTTTGGCGCAAAACCCTTCACCGAGCAATACGCCACGTCCAGAGAAGCGGTTGAATTGCTGCACCCCGGTTTCTCCAAACACCTGCGTAACCCGCTGGCCGTGACCTGGGAACAGATCCCCTACAGCGAGGGCCCGTGGTTGCAACGCGAACACTTCCCGGCTGACGCAAGCAGCCTGCTCGAAGCCGGCCATGGCCGTGTGTACTTCGCCGGCGATGGCCTGGTGCAAAGCGGCGTGGGCATCTGGCAGGAATCGGCGGCCAACTCGGCGCGGCATGTGATCGCGCAACTGGCCGAACGGGTAACCCAACAACGACAGGTCGCGGCACTCGCCGCCTCTTAAGGAGACACACCATGAGCGACAGCATTCAACGTACCAGCGTCGGCGATTTTCCGATCTCGCAGACCGTCACCGTGCCGGCGTCCGCCAGCCTGATCTTTGTCAGCGGGACCTTGCCGGACGCTGCCGATCCTCAGGTGCCGGGGGTCTATGGAAACACCGAAGTACAGACGGTTTCGGTATTCAACAAACTGCGCAAGGTTCTTCAGCAGCAGGACCTGGATCTGGGCGATATCGTGCAATTGCGGGTGTTTTTGGTGGGGGCTGAAGAGACCGACGGCAAGCTGGATTTTGCCGGGTTGCAGCGTGGGTACACGCAGTTCTTCGGTACGCCGGAGCAGCCGAACAAACCGGCACGGACGGCGTTGCAAGTCGTCGCGCTGCCATTGCCCGGAGCGTTGGTTGAAGTCGAAGCCATCGCTGCCCGCACAGCCTGATTCACGCGGTTAACAGTGTGGAAGGGGGCTTGGCCCTCGATGAGGGCGTGTCAGTTGATGCCTCTTTGACTGACCCGCAGCCATCGGGGGCAAGCCCCCTCCCACAGTGGGATCCGTTTTTTGCCAGTCAGTCCTCATGTTCGTTATGGAGAAATCCCTATGTCCACCTCACCCCGGCAACTCAAATTCGGTGCCATCCTCACCGGTGTCGGTACTGCGCAAAACGAATGGCTGCACCCGCAAATCCCCGGCGATGCCAGTGTCGATATCGACTGGTACCGTGCCCAGGCGCAACAGGCAGAAGCGGCCAAATTCGATCTGGTCTTCATCGTCGACAGCCCCTACATCACCCCGGATTCCGCGCCGCATTTCCTCAACCGTCTGGAGCCACTGACCCTGCTTTCGGCCATCGCCGGTGCGACGTCGAAGATCGGCTTGGTGGCTACGCTGACCACGTCCTACACCGAACCCTTCAACGTCGCCCGCCAGTTTGCCTCGCTGGACCTGATCAGCAGCGGCCGCGCCGGTTGGAACGTAGTCACCACCGGCCTGGAAGGCGCGGCCGGCAACTTTGGCCGTGAGCAGCATATTGATCACACCGAGCGCTACCGCCGCGCGGCCGAGCACCTGAGCGTGGTGCAGGGGCTGTGGGATTCCTATGAAGACGACGCCTTCGTGCGCGACAAGGCCAGCGGCGTATTCCTCGACCCGCAACGCCAGCATCGCCTCGACCACCAGGGCGAGTTTTTCTCAGTGACCGGCCCGTTGAACATCGCGCGTTCAGCCCAGGGCCAGCCGGTGATTTTCCAGGCGGGTATTTCCGAGTCAGGCCGCAGCCTGGCGGCGAATTACGCCGAAGGCATTTTTGCCGGCGTGGGCAATTTCGAAGACGCCCAGGCGTACTACAGCGACATCAAAAAACGGACTGCTGCCGCCGGACGTAACCCTGATCACGTGACCATCCTGCCGGGCATTTCGCCGATCATTGCCGACACCGACGAACAGGCCCAGGCCATCGACCGCGAGCGCAATGGCGAGCTGGACCTGGACAAAGCGCTGGTGCAACTGGGGCGGCCGTTCAACTACCACGACTTCAGCCAATACCCATTGGATGAACCCTTCCCGGAGCTGGGCGACTTGGGCAGCAACGGCTATCGCGGCCATGCCGAAAACATCAAGCAAGTCGCCCGTGACCAAGGCTTGACCCTGCGCCAAGCGGCGCTGCGTTTTGCCAAGCCGTTCTCCAGCTTTGTTGGCTCGCCCAAGACCGTGGCCGACGAGATCGAACGCTGGTTTGTCGAAGGTGCGGTGGATGGTTTCAACATCCACGTGGGCGCACCGGATGACTTCGCGCGGTTTACCGACCAGGTGCTGCCGTTGTTGCGTGAGCGTGGGTTATTTCGCAGTGAGTACAGCCACAGCACCTTGCGTGGGCATCTTGGGCTGCCGGTGCCGGTGAATCGGCACACGGCTGCGCGGAGCGAGGCGGCCTGAGGGTTACCACCATTTCCAGCGGCCCTGTTGTTTCAGGGTCGCGATGATGGCTTCGCGTTTGTGGCGTAGCTCTACCGACTTTTGCCGCAGTTCGCGGCAGCGGTTGCTGTTTAGGATCAGCAGACCGACAAGTGGGCCGAGTAGGGCCAGTGCGTAGAGATAGGTGTTGGGGCGCCACAGGATGGCGGGTAGGGATATCAGCAGGCAGAGGAGGTAGATCGCGACGTTTATCCATACCCAATGGATTCGGCCGTAGAGCACTTCGTATTTGGCCAGGGCGAAAACTGCGCCCAAGCCCGCGGCGCTGAAAAAGCATGTCTTGGCGACAAAATCTACGGGGTAAGTAGGCAAATACGTAAGCATCGCCAAGATCGTTGTCAACGCTATCGAGAAACACCCTGCCAATGCATCACCTCCAATCACGGGCATGAACCGTTTGAGGAGTTGCCAAGGATCCTCAATAAAGAGTGATGAGTAATATTGGTCTTTTATCTTCCGTTGTTGGCTCACTGGTTAACTTCCTCGTAGATGCCCAACGCCAGAGTTCTTACGTTTCCAGAGACTGTACTGCTGGTAAAGCCGAGCAAGGCCGCAGCTATATCCATTTTGTGCGCGGCAGTTGCACGCTGCATTTGAATAGCGCTGATACGTTTGGTCACGTTGCCAGAGGCTTTTTCCAGCTTGAGCAACTTGGTCGTCAGTCTTGGATCTCGGATTTTAAGCAGCTCATTGTTCAATTTTGTCCGTTCTTGCCGTGTCAGGCCTCTAAGCACTTGCCTAGCTGTTTTTCCGGTTACTTTTGTGGTCGTTGTGACGACTTTCACGGTGACGAATGCCGAGCTGGCAACACCCATCAAAGCAATACCGTCCAACACTGCTGTTGCGGCCTCATACCACGTCTCGTTATCCAAGTAGTCATTAACTTCCGGAAAGGCTAACTCTGATGCTGTACGTAAAGCGCCACCGATGCATTGAACTGTACTTGCAACGGCAGCAGCTTTACCGATAAACGAAATTATCGAGCTAGCCCCAGCTGTAAAAGGCATCAGCGCAGCCCCACTCGCAATGACCATCCAACTCAACACTACTCCGGTGCACGCAATTGCCGTATTTATAGCTTCCACCGCCAACCTCGACTCCCGAGGCTCATGCTCCAACATCCGCTTGAACTCCACCGGCCCCACATACCTCGGCGCTTCCCGCAGCACCACTTTGATCGGCCGCACGCTGCAAATCGCCTGGAACTCCCGCAGTACCACCACGTTGAAATCCCCATCGATATACACCACCCCCGCACCAATCAACGCCGGGTCGGCGTCTATGGCGAAGAACAACCGCCGCAGGTCGAGGCTGCTTTCAATGCGTTGGCGTGTAGTACGGTGGGCTGAGGGGAATCCATCCTTGAACAGAGCGGCCGTCATTCCTTAACTCCTTTTTTTGGGAGCTGAGAGAGTAAAGACGCCGCAACTGGGATGAATGTCGGAAGCTTCGCCATTTACAGTCGGGTACGTCCTGAAGCGACGTTGACGTCTTGTATGCCCGCTCCTGATTGAGGAAAAGTGCGCGCCACGTCACTTCCGGCGGACCACAGGACAAGGAGCCAACATGGCAGTCGACATGTTTTTGAAACTGGGCGACATCAAGGGTGAATCGCAAGACTTGGCCCATCGTGACGAGATCGATATCACCAACTGGGGGTGGGGATTATCGCAAACGGGCTCGATGCATTCCGGTACGGGAGGCGGTTCGGGCAAGGCCGACTTCACCAACCTGAACCTGACCAAACCCCTGGATAAATCCAGCCCCAACCTGATGATGGCGTGCGCCACCGGCAAGCATTATCCCGAGGCCAAATTGGTGGTGCGCAAGGCCGGCGGAACCAGCCCGGTGGAGTATCTGGTGATTACCTTGAAGGAAGTCATGGTGGTGTCGTACAGCACCCGCGCTGACACGGCCGATGATGTTTTGTACGACAGCATCGCCTTGAACTTCGCCACCGTCGACGTCAGCTACCAGCCGCAGAAGGCGGATGGCGCCAAGGACGGTGGGCCGGTGAAGTTTGGCTGGAATATTCGGCAGAACGTCAAAGTCTGATCCCTTGCCGCCAACCCGGTTGTCTACCCGCTCGACGGCAATGCGACGATGGCAGCGTTGGGCACCAAACAGCTCAACCGCCTGTTCCTCAGCCCCATGCCGCTGCGCATCGAACACAATGTGCCCACCTTCGACTGCATGCCGCAGGTGGGCGAGGGCGCCCAGCATGACCCACTGACCACGTGCCCAGCGGCGCCGCCTGTGCTTAGAGGATGTTCAACGGGTAGCTGACAATCACCCGATGCTCATCACTGTCCCGTTGGGTCGTCACTTCAGTGCGCAACGACGCGTGGCGCAGGGCAATGCTCAGGTTCTTCAGCGGCCCCTGCTGGATCACGTAGCTCACCGTCAGGTTGCGCTCCCACTCGCTTTTATCCCCTGTGGGCGTGCGGATGTTCGAGCCGCTTTCGTACATGCCCATAAAGCTCAGGCCTGGCACGCCGACCGAGGCGAAGTCATAGCCGTAACGCACCTGCCAGGTGGTTTCCCCGGCGCGCTGGAATTTGCCGATCATCGACTCGGTCATGAAGTAGGCCGTGGAACCGTCACCCTGGTTCAACCACACCGCATCGCTGTCGCCGCTGACCTGTTGCAGGCCGGCGGCAATCGTGTGGCCGTTGACCAGGTAGGTGAATTGGGCGCTGCTCAGGCGGCTGTCGACCTTGCCCTTGGTCACGCCGTCGCCGTAGTAGCCGAAGGTGTAGAACGCCGGGTCGTTGCCGTTGGCGCCGTCGGAACGGTTGTCGAAGTGGCGCAGGTCGGTGCGCAGGGTGCCCGGGCCGATCTGCCAGTCGTACTTGAGGCCCAGGAAGTTCTGTTTGTAGAAGTCCTGCAGGTTGCCGTAGTAGTACTGCAAGGTCAGGTCTTTGGTCGGTTTGTAGTCGACGCCGCCGTAGTAGAACTTGTTGACGAACTCACCGGTACGCGCGTTGTTGGCGCCGGGAATCGACATGCCCATCTGGTCGCTTGAACCACGGCCCTTCACGTGTTCCAACTGGCCGAGGGTGAAGGTGAAATGGTTCAGGTCCTTGGACTGCACCTGCCCGCCATTGAAGGTCTGTTGCAACATGCGGTCGGTGGACATCACCACCGGCAGCATCGGCACTAGAGTGCCGTATTTCAGCTCGGTCTTGGCAAAGCGCGCCTTGGCCGTCAGCCCCAGGCTGCCGAACTCATCCACTGCGCGGCCATCGCTGTCGGTGGGGAACACGTTGCCGTTGAACGCGGTGCTTTGCGGGTTGTAGTGGCGCCCCTTGCCGGAGTCCAGACGCACACCGAACATGCCGATGGCGTCCATGCCGAAGCCCACGGTGCCTTGGGTGTAACCGGACTCGAAGTTGGCGATAAAACCCTGGCCCCATTCCTGGGTGTAGTTGGGGTCGGCGGCGCCGCTGCGGTTGTCGGCGTTGCTGAAGAAGTTGCGGGCCAGCACATTTAGCTTGCTGTCTTCCACCAGGCCTGCGGCGTAGCCCTGCTGGGCGATGATCAGGCCACAGAGGCCGGCGAGTACGGTTGGTGCGCGATTGAAAAGCTCCATTGGTGTCATCCCCATGTGTGATTGGTTTTTTGAGGGCAGTCAAAAGCGGCAGTGAAAGTTTTCTATTTTTTTTCAGGAGCGGGAGCAACGGTGGCCGGCACGACGTGCAGTCGCACCGGCGGTAAGCGGTACAGGATGAACAGGGCGAGCACGCCAATCCCCGCGCACAGCAGCAGGCCCACGCCCACCGACTGGGCCAGCGCATCGCGGGCCAGCTCCAGCCATGGCGTGGCGTCGAGATTGGCGTGCAACAGCACTTGTGGGTCGGCATACAGGGCAATGCCCTCGGCGTGGCCCGCCGCAAGAAACACCCGTTGCAGATGGGTGCTGTAGAGCAGGTTGACCAGCACGCCCATGCCGGCAGTGCCGAGCAAACCGCCCACCAGACGCAGGGATTGAGTGAGCGCGGTGGCGATGCCGAGAAACTGCCGTTCGGCCAGGGTCTGGGTGAATACCGTGAGGTTGAGCAGGATGAATCCCAGGCCCAACCCGGCCAGTAGAATCAAGCCAAGCAACTCATTGAACGACGCGCTTCGTCCGACCACTGCCAACCCCAGGCACGCCAGCAACAACGCGACAAAACCGGTCAGCGGCAACCAGTTTGGGTTGCGCAAACGGGTCACGATTCGGCTGTTGACGATGGCGCCGAGGGTGATGCTCAACGCCAGCGGTGTGATCAACACACCGGCGTCCTGAGGCGAATACCCGTAGGCGCCTTGCAGTAAGAGCGGCAAGTAAAACAGCAGCGAAAACATGATCGCCCCGGCGGCCACCGACAGTGTGAACAGCAGTTGCAGGCTCGGCAGGGTGAACAGCGCGGCCGGCAACAGAGCATGCGGGCAACGCCGCTCCCAGTGCCACAGCGCAATGATCGCCGCGATGCACCCCAGACCTAACGCCGCGCTGAGTGCGAGGCTCGAATGCCCCAGCCATTCCACAAACAATTGCAGACTGCCCAACGCCAGGGCGATCAACAGTGCGCCGGGCCAATCCAGACGAATGCTGCTGTGTTGTTGCGGGCGATACCACGGCAGGAAACGCCAGGCAATCAACAGCGCCAGGCAGCCCAACGGTAGGTTGATATAGAACACCGAGCGCCAGCCGAAGGCGCCGGTGAGATAGCCCCCCAGCCCCGGGCCGATGGCATTGACCACGCTGAACAGCGCACTCAACAGCATCTGCCAGCGCAGGCGCTGGCGGGTGTCGGGAAACAGTTCGGGGATACAGGCGAACGCGGTGCCGATCAACATGCCGCCGCCAATGCCCTGCAACGCACGGCCGATCACCAGCACCAGCATGTCGTTGGCCAGGGCGCAGGCCAGGGACGCCAGAGTGAAGATCAACGTGGCGGCCAGTACGAACGGCTTACGCCCGTAGTAATCCCCCAGCCGCCCGAAAATCGGGATGGTGACGATGGACGCCAACAGATAACCAGTGGCAACCCATGCATAGAGTTCAAAGCCGTTGAGCTCGGCCACGATGCTCGGCAACGCGTTGCCGATCACGGTCTGGTCCAGCGCCGAGAGCATCAGCACCAACGAGATGCCAATCATCGCCAGCAAGGCTTGCTTGAAACTCAGGGGAGGGTGGGCCGCCGCGGTCATCGTCGATCCTCAGCGCAACGCGGTAACGGCAGCGGCAATGCGCGCGCAGCCTTGGTCGAGGGTGCTGATGTCGGTAGCAATCGACATGCGAAAGAACGGTGCCAGGCCATAGGCCGTGCCCGCCACTACCGCCACGCCCTGGCTTTCGAGCAGGTACATCACCACTTCGCTGTCGCTGTTGAGGGTTTTACCCTCGGCGGTTTTTTTACCTAGCAGACCGCCGCAGTTCACATACAGATAGAACGCGCCGTCCGGCTTGCGGCAGCTCAGGCCGGGGATTGCATTGAGCAGTTCAAGGCAACGGTCGCGTCGTTGCTGGTACACCTCGACGCTGTGTTTGACGAAGTGTTGGTCGCCGTTGAGCGCTTCCAATGCCGCCGCCTGACTGACTGAGCAGGCGTTACTGGTGGACTGGGATTGCAGGGTCGCCATGGCGCCGATCAGGTCGGCGGGGCCGGCGGCATAACCGATGCGCCAGCCGGTCATGGCGTAAGTCTTGGACACGCCGTTGACCACTAGGGTGCGGTCCTTCAAGGCCGGTTCAATGGCCAGGATGTGTGGGTTGTCCAGACCGTCGAAGCGGATGTGCTCGTAGATGTCATCGGTCATCAGCAGCACATGCGGATAGTCCAGCAGCACGTCGGCCAGGGCGCGCAGTTCGGCGTGGCTGTAGCTGGCGCCGGTGGGGTTGCTCGGTGAGTTGAGCAGCAGCCAGCGGGTGCGCTCGGTGATCGCTTCGCGCAACTGTGCTGGGGTCAGCTTGAACCCGTTGTGTTCCGGGCAGGCCAGGGTCACCGGCTCGCCTTCGCAGGCCAGGACCATGTCCGGGTACGACACCCAGTAGGGCGCAGGGATCAGCACTTCATCACCGGCGCCTAGGGTGGCGGCGAAGGCGTTGAAGATCGCGCTCTTGGCGCCGCTGGTCACCAGTACATGAGCGGCGGTGTAGCTCAGGCCGTTCTCGCGGGCCAGTTTATCGACGATGGCCTGGCGCAGTTCCGGGGTGCCGGCGTTTTGGGTGTAACGGGTTTCACCGCGCTCGATGGCCGCGCTGGCGGCTTGGCGGATGTGGGGGGGTGTATCGAAATCCGGTTCGCCCACTACCAGGTTGATGATGGACTGGCCTTGGCGACGCAGCTCGTTGGCGCGGTCGGACGCGGCGCTGCTGGGCGATGGTTTGATGCGTTGCACACGGGCGGCGATGCGGGAGGCGGTCACGGGCGTTCCTCGATGATGGCGTTGATGGCGTCACAGTACGAGGGCCGGGCGAGGGGGCCATAAGACGAGTTTGTTCTGGGTTGATAGGCAGTGCTTATGGCTGGGCTTGCACCAAGCAGGTGCGTCCAGTCCTGGCTGCTCCGAGCGGGTGCTTTGGGTGGGGGATCAGGAGCAACCATAGCAAAGCCTTATGGCTGGTTATGCGGGTGGCCTGTCTTTTGCAAACCTGCCAGGTGTACACAAATCCAAATGTGGGAGGGGGCTTGCTCCCGAAAGCAGTGTGTCAGTCACAGGTGCATCCACTGACACTGCTATCGGGAGCAAGCCCCCTCCCACATTTAAGGCATCACTTTTCCCTTACATGAGCACCGCCATTTTGAACCTGCGTCGATTGAAGTATTTCGTAAAACTGGTCGACATCGGCAGCATGACCCAGGCCGCTGATGTGTTGCATGTGGCGCAACCGGCGTTGAGTCAGCAACTGGCAACCCTGGAAGCCGAGTTGCAACAACAATTGCTGATCCGCACCAAGCGCGGGGTGACGCCGACTGAGGCGGGCAAGGTGTTGTATGGCCATGCGCAAATTATCCTGCGCCAGTGCGAACAGGCTCAGAGCGATATCAATGCCACCGGCCATGCCTTGTCCGGGCAGGTGTCGGTGGGGCTGGCGCCGGGGACGGCGGCGTCGACGTTGTCGCTGCCGTTGCTGCGCACCGTGCGCGAACGTCACCCCGGCATCCTGCTGTACCTCAATGAAAACTTCGGCACCACGTTGAGCGAACTGATCATGAACGGCCGCATGGACATGGCCGTGCTTTACGGCGGGCGGGAGGTGCATGGTTTGAGTTTTGTCTCGCTGCTGCGCGAGCCGCTGTACCTGGTGAGTGCCGACCCGGCCATTGCCAGTCGCGAAGACATCCCGCTGGCCGAGTTGGCCGACATGGACATGCTGTTGCCGCGCCCCTACAACGTCATGCGTCGGATGGTGGACGAAGCCTTCCTGCGTATCGGCCTGGGTGTGCGGGTAGTGGCCGAGATTGAATCGTCCACCACGCTCACCGCCGCCGTGGCCGACCACTTCGGTTCGACCATCCTGCCTGAGTCGTCGGCGCGGGTCATGGCCGCGGACCCTTCGGTGCATATGTGCCGCATCGTCGAGCCCGAGGTGGAGGCGCCGTTGGCGTTGTGCCTGTCCGGGCATTTGCCCTTGTCCGTGCCGGCCCAGGCGGTCAAGGCGATTCTGCTGGAGCTGGTGGCGCAGATGCGTGGCAGCGCCGTGTGAGGCGTCATAAGGTCGGCTTATCACCCCAAAGCCAAAGCGTCTTGGCCGCGTTTCGAGGGGCTCGGTAAATTGGGCTCATCCACTCAAGACACGCTCGACAGGCAGGGGCCATACATGGATTCAGCACGTATCAAGGGGTTGATGGATTTGCTGGCCGAATCCGATCTGCTGGAACTGAGCCTCACCGAAGGCGACAGTACGCTGCGGCTGTTCAAGCAGGCGGGGCAGGGGACTACCAGCGTTGCACCGACCGTGGTCGCAGCCCCCAAAGCTGCACCGGCTGCCAGCGCCGTTGAAGTCAAAGCCAGCCTTTATGGCGTGCTGCACCTGACGCCCGCCGTCGGTGAGCCGCCTTTTGTGACCGTGGGGCAAAGCATCGAGGCCGGCCAGACCGTGGCGGTGATCGAGGCGATGAAGATGTTCCACCCGGTAAAGGCCAAGGTGGCGGGCCAGGTGGTTGAGATCCTGGTCGAGGCCGGGGTTGAAGTCGACGCCGGCCAGTCGCTGTTCCGGCTCGGTTGACCCTTACGCGTATTCGTTATTCAGGTGAATCCAATGTTCGACAAAGTGCTGATCGCCAACCGTGGCGAAATCGCCCTGCGCATTCAGCGTGCCTGCCATGGCCTGGGCATCAAGACCGTGGCGGTGTTTTCCGAAGCGGACCGTCACGCCCACTACGTGCAAAACGCTGACGAATCGCTGTGCATCGGTCCGGCCGCGCCGGGCATGAGCTACCTCAACCAGACGGCGTTGCTGTTCGCCGCCAAGGTCACTGGCGCCCAGGCGATCCACCCTGGCTACGGGTTCCTTTCGGAAAACGCCGGGTTTGCCGAGCGCATCGAAACCGCCGGCCTGACCTTTATCGGCCCGAGCGCAGCCTGCATCCGCACCATGGGCGACAAGGTGGCCGCCAAGCGTGCCATGCGTGAAGCCGGTGTGCCGTGCGTGCCGGGGCCTGATTCGACAATGCCTACCGACGACGCCAGCATTCTCGCCATCGCTGCCGAGATCGGTTACCCAGTGATCGTCAAAGCCGCCGGTGGTGGCGGTGGTCGCGGCATGCGCGTGGTGCAGGCCGAAGCCGAGTTGCTCGCTGCCATCGCGCTCACCCGTGAAGAGGCGCGGTTGGCGTTCGGCAACCCTGAACTGTATATCGAGAAATTCCTCGGCCACCCGCGGCATGTGGAAATCCAGGTGCTGTGTGATGCCCACGGCCATGCGATCTGGCTCGGCTGCCGCGACTGTTCCCTGCAACGCCGCCACCAGAAAGTGTTGGAAGAAGCGCCGGCACCGGGCATCGATCCCGCATTGATCGCCAAGGTCGGCGAACGCTGCGCCGAGGCCTGCCGCCGGATTGGCTATCGCGGTGTGGGCACGTTTGAATTCTTGTACGAAGACGGCGAGTTCTTTTTCATCGAGATGAACACGCGTCTGCAAGTCGAACACCCGGTCACTGAAATGACCACCGGCATCGACATCGTGCAGCAGCAACTGCGCATGGCCCGCGGCGAAGTGTTGGGCTTGCGCCAGGAGGATGTGCAGCTGAACGGCCACTCCCTGGAGTGCCGGATCAACGCCGAAGACCCGATCACCTTTATGCCCACACCCGGCTTGATTCAGCGTTGGGAAGTGCCCGGCGGATTTGGCGTGCGGGTTGATTCCCATGTCACCACCGGCTACCGCGTCCCGCCGTACTACGACTCGATGGTGGCCAAGGTAATCACCCACGGCGCCACGCGGGAAGAGGCGTTAGCGCGGATGCGCCTGGCCCTGAGCGAAATGATCGTGGACGGCATCAGCACCAATATCCCGCTGCACCGAGACATTCTCGACGATCCGGCATTCTGCGCCGGCGGTGTCGACATTCATCACCTGGAGCGCTGGTTGCAGCAAAGGAGCCCGACATGAACACCGCACCTTCCATCAGCCTGCTGGGCTCCAGCGCGTTGCTGTTCGAGGCGCCGGGCGAGCTCGATCTGGCCCCGCAGCAGCGTATCTGGCGCCTGGCCCTGCAAGCGGGCGAATGGCCGGAAATCCACGAAGCCGTGCCGGGCATGAACAACCTGATGCTGACGTTCCTCACGCCGCCCCGTGAACTCAACGGCGTGTGCCAGCGCCTGCTGGATGCCTGGGAACAGAGCCAACCGCTGCCCCTGGAAGGGCGAATTGTCGAGTTGCCGGTGGTGTACGGCGGCGAATTCGGCCCGCACATGGCAGACGTGATCGCCCACACCGGGCTGGATATCGAGACCATTGCCAACCTGCATTGCGAGCCGCTGTACCCGGTGTACGCCCTGGGCAGCCACCCCGGTTACTGCTACCTCGGCGGCATGGACCCACGCCTGGCCACGCCCCGTCGCCAGGTGCCGGTGCTGAATATCGGTGCGGGCTCTGTGTCCATCGGCGGCGTGCAGACGGGCGTCTCCGCCTCGGCCGGCCCCAGCGGCTGGAACACCATCGGCCGCACCGAGATGGCATTTTTCGACCCCGCCCAAACCCCGCCTGCCATCTTGCGGCCGGGTGATTTCCTGCGCTTGCGCATCGAGAGGATCATTCGATGATCGAGATTCTATCGGCCACCGCTCTGGCCACCGTGCAGGACCTCGGTCGTTTCGGCAGCCTGGGTTACGGCGTAGGTACCTCTGGCGCCATGGACCATCTGGCCCTGGCCTTGGGCAACTTGCTGCTGGGCAATCCCGAAGACGCCGCTGCGATTGAAATCCCGCTGTTTGCGTTTGAAGTTCGCCTGCTGCAGGACTGCGCCTTTGCCCTGACCGGTGCCGCCTGCGACGCCACGCTGGACGGCCAGCCGTTGCCGCCGAACTGGGTTTTCCAAGGGCGAGAGGGTCAAGTGTTGAGCCTGGGTTATCCGACGTCTGGCAGTCGCGCTTATCTGTGTTTGGCGGGGGGCGTGGACGTGCCGTCGGTGCTGGGTTCACGCAGCACGCAATTACGTGGCGAGTTCGGTGGTTTGGACGGTCGGGCGTTGCAGCAGGGTGATCGACTCGCTGCCTTGCGACCAGGCCTCAGCACCTTGGCGCTGGACTTCGGCGTTTTGGCGCCCAGTCTCTCGCTGCCGTTACAGGTAGACGGCGTGCCCGCGATGCGCGTGCTGCCCGCCGCTGAATACGAGCGCTTCCAGGAAACCTCCCGCGCCGCGTTCTGGGCTGGCGAGTGGAAGATCACCACCCAGAGCAATCGCTATGGCTACCGCATGGAAGGTGAACCGCTGATGCCCATCGCACCGATGGAAATTCGCTCCCACGGCATCGTGCCCGGCGTGATCCAGGTGCCCCATGGCGGTCAGCCGATCATCCAGATGCGCGACGCGCAGCCCAGCGGCGGCTACCCCAAGTTCGGCAGCGTGATCGAGGCTGACCTATGGCGTTTGGGGCAGGCGCCGATCGGCAGCAAAGTGCGCTTTATCGAGTGCACTTATGAAGAGACCGTTGACGCCTTGGAAACCAATCGACGTTACCTGCGTGAAGTCAGCCGTCTGGTGGAGCTGCACCGTCAAGGAGTGAAAGCATGACGCTTGAAGAAATTCGCCAACTGGCGCTGTGGCTCAAGGAACACCACTTGGCTGGCGCAGAGATGAGCAGTCCTGGCGTGCACCTGACCCTCAAGCGCGGTGCGCCTGCCGTCTGTGTGGTCACGCCAGTCGCGGCTGCGACAGTGGATGACAAGGTGCTGCGCACCACCGGCCTGGGTCGTCTGCTGCTGACTCATCCGCAACAAAACCAGCCGTTCGTGGCTGTGGGCGATCAGCTTAGCGCCGGTCAACTGGTGGCCGTGCTGCAAGTGGGTGACCTGTTGCTGCCTCAGCGCAGCCCGAAAGCCGCCAAGGTCGTGGATATACGCGTGCCGTGCGGCACCACCGTCGGCTACGGCGAAGCCTTTCTGGGCCTGGAGTACCCGGTATGAAGATCGATTTGAATGCCGACCTCGGCGAAGGCTTCGGCCCGTGGCGCATGGGCGAGGACGAAGCACTGATGAGCCTGATTTCCTCGGCCAACGTCGCCTGCGGTTATCACGCCGGCGACCCGTTGATCATGGACACCACCGTACGCCTGGCGAAAGCCGGTGGCATCGACCTGGGCGCGCATGTGGGCTTCCCGGATTTGATGGGCTTCGGTCGTCGCCAAATGAACATCGAGATCAAGGAACTGGCCACCTATGTGATCTACCAGCTCGGTGCGCTGGCCGGGATGGCGGCCGTGAATGGCCATCGCATGACCCATATGAGCTTCCACGGCGCCCTGGGCAATATGGCCGCCGCCGATGTGGCGCTGGCCGAGCCGTTGGTGCGGGCGGTGGCGGCGTTCGACCCCACGCTGATCATCAGCTCTTCCAGCAGCCGCGCCATCGAAGGCGCGGCCGAAAAATGTGGTCTGCGCGTTGCCACGACGTTCCTCGCCGACCGCGCCTATGACGATGACTGCCTGCTGGTGCCACGCAAGGTCGAGGGCTCGGTGATCAAGGAGCCTGCGGCAGTCTTGCAACGGGTGCGGCAGTTGCTGGAGGAGGGCACCGTGACCGCCCTGAGCGGCAAGGTGCTGCGGGTGCCGGCCCACTCGATCCTGCTGCACGGCGACACCCCCGGTGCGGTCGACCTGGCGCGCACCATTCGCCAGGAAATCGAGCAATTGGGCGGGCGGATTACCCCGATTTCCCAGCTGCTGGCGGCGTCATAAGCAGGCCTTATCGCCACACAATAATCGCGTCTTGGTCCAGCGCCTGAAGGCTGGATAGAGTCGAACCATAACCCGCGACACAAGGATCACCCCATGCCATTTTCCGACTACAAAACCGCACTGGTCACCGGCGCCTCATCGGGCATCGGTGCCGCCGTTGTGGAGCGTCTGTGCCAGGAAGGCGTGCAGGTGCATGCCCTGGCCCGCAGTGCCGACAAGTTGCAGGCACTGGCGGCAAAGACTGGCTGCATTCCCCACGCCATCGACGTGACCGATATTGCCGGCCTGACTCGGTTGTTCGCCGAAAACACCTTCGACATCCTGGTCAACAACGCCGGTGTCGATAAACCCGGCTCCTTGCTCAAGGCCGATGCCGACGGTATCGACCTGCTGATCGACGTCAACCTTCGCGCGGTGTTGCACCTGGCGCGCCTGGCGTTGCCGGGGATGGTCGAGCGCGACTGCGGGCACATCATCAACATCAGCTCGATTGCAGCAGCCTACAACTTTGGCGGCAACTCTACCTACCACGCGACCAAGGCCGCGGTGAGCATGCTCTCGCGTCAATTGCGCATTGATGCCTTCGGCAAGCGCGTGCGGGTTACCGAGATCTGCCCAGGCCGAGTGGCCACGGACATCTTTGCCCATGTGCATGGCGACTCCGAGGAGACCTACAAACGCTTCGTCGAAGGTTTTGAATTGCCCCAGGCCGAAGACATCGCCAACGCCATTGCCTTCGCGATTGCCGCGCCGATTGCCGTCAACGTCGGGCATATGGAAATCACCCCCACCCTGCAAGTGCCGGGCGGGCTTTCTACCGCGCGACCTCAGGATTATCAGGGCTGAAACCAGCCCTCTAAAACAGAACGGATCGATCCGTCATTGCTGCACCGCGCCACGGCCACGCCGGGTGACTTTGATTTCTGCCCTAGCCCAATGCCGATAGGGATTGACCATGAAGCAAGACTTCGATTTGGCCGCGATTCTGCAAGGCGAGTATGCCGAGCTGATCGTCAAGGGCATCGAAATGACCTTGCAGCTGGCGTTGTTCGCCTGGCTGCTGGCGATGGTGCTGGCGCTGACGCTGGTTACGGTGCGCCTGACCGGCAACAAGCTGGCCGACCGTCTGGTGGCGGGGTACGTGTCCTACCACCGCAACGTGCCGACCCTGGTGCAACTGATGCTGTGGTACTTCGGCGTGCCCACGTTGCTCAGCGAGTCCGCGCAACTGTGGCTGGCCAACCACAACACCGAATACCTGTTTTCGGTGATCGCCCTGGGCTTGTGCCAGGCCGCGTATTTCTGTGAAGACATGCGCAGCGGCCTGCGCGCCATTCCGGCCGGGCAGACCGAAGCGTCCAGAGCCCTGGGACTGGGCTACGTGCGCTCAATGCGCTACGTGATCCTGCCTCAGGGGGTGCGCAACTGCCTTCCGTCCTTGATCAACCACACCGTGTTGTTGTTCAAGAACACCAGCCTGGCCATGGCGATTGGTGTGATGGAGCTGACCTACGCCAGCCGCGAAGTGGAGAACTATACGTTCCGCACCTTCGAGTCGTACCTGGTGGCCACGGTGTTCTACCTGGTGTTTTCACTGCTGCTGATGGGCGCCGGGGCGTTGCTCGCTCGGCACTTCAGCAAAGCCCTGGCGAGGTAGATGGCGATGTTCGATATCGTTGAAATCCTGCAGAACAACTGGACGTTGTTCCTCATCGGTCAATACCCCCACGGCCCATTGGGTGGCCTGGCGAGCACTCTGATCCTGGCCGCGCTGGCATTGCTGTTGGCGTTCCCGTTCGGCTTGCTACTGGCGCTGGCGCGGGTATCGCCGTGGAAAGGTTTGTACTGGGTCGCCACGGTGTGGGTCTACGTGCTGCGCGGTATTCCGTTGCTGATGGTGATCTTTTGGACGTACTTCCTGGTGCCGTTGCTGATCGGCCATAACATCACCGGCTTCATGACCATGCTCTGCACCCTGGTGATCTACCAGAGCGCCTACCTGTGCGAAATCATTCGCGGCGGCATCCAGGCCTTGCCGAGTGGGCAATACGAAGCGTCCCGCGCCCTTGGCCTGGGCTACGTGCGCACCACGCTCTGGGTGATCCTGCCCCAGGCACTGTACAACGCGTTGCCGAGCCTGATCAGCCAGTTCATCTCGATCATCAAGGAGACCTCACTGGGCTACGTGATCAACGTGCAGGAGGTGACGTTTGCCGCCAACCAAGTCAACAACCAACTGCTGACCAAGCCGTTCCAGGTGTTTTTCATCCTGGCGATCATCTACTACCTGCTGTGTTTCGGCCTGACCCGCCTGGCCGGTTATGTGGAACAGCGCATTGCGCGCAAGCGCCTGGGCGACGGAGGGCAAACCCTGCCTGGCCAACCGTTGCTGGCCACCGATAATTGAAGAGGGCTGCGCTCATGCATCCAATGATCATGTTTTCGAAAATCAATAAATGGTACGGCGAGTACCAGGCGCTCACTGACATCACGGCCGAAGTGCAACCCGGCGAAGTGGTGGTGCTGTGCGGCCCTTCGGGGTCGGGCAAATCCACCTTGATTCGCACGGTCAATCGCTTGGAAGACATCCAGGCCGGCCAGATCCTGTTCGACGGCCAGGACGTTCACGGCACCGACGCGCAGATCAACCGCCTGCGTAGCCGCGTGGGGTTTGTGTTCCAGAGCTTCAACCTGTTCCCGCACCTGTCGGTGCTGGAAAACATCACCCTGGCCCCCAACAAACTGCGCAACCTCAAGGGCGCGGCGGCCAAGCAAAAAGCCATGGAGCTGCTCGACCGTGTCGGCCTGGCCCACAAGGCCGGTGCTTACCCGGCGCAGCTGTCCGGCGGGCAACAGCAACGCGTGGCAATCGCCCGCGCACTGGCGATGGAGCCGCCGGTGATGCTATTCGACGAGCCCACCAGTGCCCTCGACCCGGAAATGGTCGGCGAAGTGCTGAGCGTGATGAAGGGCTTGGCCAAGGACGGCATGACCATGATGTGCGTGACCCACGAGATGAATTTCGCCCGCGAAGTGGCCGACACCATCTGGTTTATGGATGCGGGGCAGATTCTGGAAAAGAGCAGCCCCGAGGCCTTCTTCACCCAGCCCTCGCACCCGCGAGCGCAACGTTTCATCGCCGACCTGCGGGCCCATTGAGCTGCGGCGGTTTTGCTCCCTCTGCCATTTTGCTGGTCCAACTTTCTGGAGATTTCCCATGGGTATGAAGCATCTGTTTACTGCGCTGGCGTTGGGGCCACTGGCAATCGCGGTCGCACAGGCCGACCAACTGAGCGACATCATGGCCAAGCAATCCTTGAGCTGTGGGGTGTACGCCGACGTCCCGCCATTTTCCGCACCGGACCCGAAAACCCGCGAGCTGGTCGGCATGGACGTCGACCTCTGCAAAGCCCTGGCCAAGACACTCGGCGTAGCCCTGGAACTCAAGCCACTGTCGGTTGAAGCGCGTATTCCTGAAGTGAAAATGGGCCGTGTCGATGTGATCTTCGCCAACCTGGCCTACACCAAGACCCGCGCCGACCAGATCCAGTTCAGCGACCCTTACTACATCGCCAAGGAAACCCTGGTGGTGCGCGCGGCGAATGCCGACCAGCCGAAAAGCTTCTTCAAGGACAAGCGCATCAGCTCCACCAAGGGCTCGACCTCCGAACAGTCGATCCGCCTTGCCGGCGCCACCCCGGTGACCTTCCAGGACACTGGCTCGGCCTACATGGCCCTGCAACAGAACAAGGTCGTGGGCCTGGTGACCAACACCATGACCGCCCTCAAGCTGGTCAATCAGGCCAAGGCCGGTGGTGTGGAACTGGCGATTGCCAAAGAACCCATGGCCCTGGAGCCGATTGGTGCCGGTATGCGCCGCGACGAGCCCGCGTTTTTGGCCAAGGTCAATGAGTCGCTGATGGCGATGGAAAAGGCCGGGGAGATCGACGCGATCTGGGAGCGCTGGATCGGTCCGAACACCGAGTACAAGATGGTGCGCGAGGACAAGGTCCAGCCTTTGAGCGCGTTGAAGTTCGAGCCGTTGCCTTAAGGGTAATCGGTCACAAAAAAGCCCGCCGTGTGTGATGCACGGCGGGCTTTTTTACTGCGTGCTCCAGACAGGGTTCAGATCCTCATCAATCATCCAGTGCGGCTGGCCAGGTGTGATACGCACGCCGCCGACCCAGCGCTCATGCGTTGCATGGTCGGGCCAATGGGCTCGGCCATGGAGCACGTCCTGCCCCAAGGGGGTCAGCGCCAACATGCGTTGCGGCCATGGTTTTTGTGGGTCTGTCTCGGTCAGCAACGGCTTGTCGCCATCGATCAATGGCCGCAACAGCACCTGAAACATCATGTCCCCCATGGACGGCAGCGGGTCGCGCTTGGCCATCAATTCGGCGAACACGCGACCGAACGGCAACGGCCCAGCTTCGGCGAGGTAGGTGAGGGACAGGCGTTCGGTCAGCGACAGACCATCGTGTGTTCCCGGCAATTCCTGCAACTGGCGCAACAGCGCCGGGGCAAGCAAGGGCAGGGCGGGGTGTTTGCCGTGGGCCAACGCTGCCCATGCGATGGGAGAACTGTCGCAATAGGCTGCCCAGGCGCGTTTGGCCAGTTGCACGGCCTCGTCACCGATCAGTCTGCGCTGCGGCCAGAGCCAGGCGAGCACGTCCGGCGCCAGTTGGCCGATGCCGATAAAGCGCTCGACGCCGGGAATGCGGTCCACCTCGATCAGCTCCAGTTTGCCCGGTGCTTGTTCAAGACCGGCCAAGGCGCGGATCAGGAACAACTGGTCATAGGCATCTGCCTCGCACCACAACACGCTGTGTTCGGCGCTGGCCAGGGTTTCGAGGTGGTTGTATTCATCGTCGACACGGCGCGCTGCATCCGTCTCATTGATGGCAAAGGCTTGGCTGATAAAGGCACTGCGCATCGCACGAAATGCCGGGCTGGGCAGATCACGCACCGGTCCCATGCACAGCGGGTCGCTGAGCATGTGGAACCGGCCCTTGAACCCCGCCACCTGCAGGCTATGGGCGATGTCATTGCCGCAGCGCCAGTGGGTGGTGCGCGCTTCATCGCTGGCTGCAAAGTCGGGATGGCGAGCGGCGAAGTCAATGGCGTCGATATGGGCCTTGAGCTTGGGCCAACTGCTGAAACCCAGTTGTTTGGCCACCTGCCATTGGGCCTGTGACAGTGTGGCAGCCGGGTCTTGGCTTTTCAGGTGCCGCAACAGTTCCTTGGCGCGCTTGCGCTGCTGCTCAAGGTTGAGACGGCCATCGGTGTTGGAAGATAGGGGGCGTTGGGACATACGATCTCCTTGCACAGACCTTTTCCGCTTTAAGGTTGGGAGTCGTAGAAATGAGGTGAAGCTTGAGTGTCTTGGGCGCAGCCCTTTCCGCGGAAGGTGGCGTAGAGAGCGCCAGGCGGGAAATATAGGCAGTGTGGCGCTCGATTGCAAATCAGGCATGCGCCCCCGATAGGGTTTAAGAATCGTCTTAAAGTCATGCGCTCCCGCTGACGGTTACCGTGTGCACCGTTGAATGATCGACGTTGCTGCCCAACTGTCAGGTTTACCCTATGTCCACTAAAACGCTCCGCTTCTTGATTGCCGATGCTGACCTTCAGCAGCGGATCAGGATTGAGAAGATGCTCAACCTGATGGGCTATCACCGCATCGCGCCCTTGAGCTCGTTCGATGAGTTGCGGGTGCTGACGCGTTCGGGAGGCGTGGCATTCGACCTGTTGATCATCAACAGCGCATTGGTGAGTTCGCCGCAGGAGAACCTGATGGAGTACTGCCACGCCAACCCGTTGATTCGTCACACGCTGATTTACGATGGGCAATGCACACCGCATGTGCTGGTAGCGGGCAATCAGCCGACCTTGCACCTCTCAGTGCCGCACTTGCCGGACTTTATCGCGCTGCAGCATTGCATGGGGATCGTCGATCCTGCCCCTCGCATACGCGTGGGTAAGCGGCCGACCTTGCGCGTTGCTGACAGCCCCAATCCAGCATCGGCGCGCTTCCAGGGTGACCCGGCCTTGGTGGCGTGCGCAGTGGGGCTGTCGCCCAGGCGTTGAGGGGGTCAGGGGTTACTTGTCTTTGCGTGCATCCATGGTTTTCTGATGCTCGGCCAGGAACGGCTGCTCCGCCGGATCAAAGCGATCAATGCCGGCCGTAAAACGATGCCAGTACGGATACAACGGTTGGCGCCGTGTCACCGCTTCGATACGCGAGGACTGTTCGTCGGTGAGTTTCAGTTCGGTGGCCGCGAGGTTGTCGCGCAGATGCGCTTCAGTGCGGGCGCCGACGATCAGCGAGGTAATCCCCGGACGATCCTTGAGCCACGCCAGGCAGGTACGCGCCACCGACACGCCGTGTTCATCACCCACGGTGGCGAGGGTTTCGATGATGTCCAGCGCACGCTCCTGGTCATGGACGTAGGGTTCCGGCCAGTCGCTGCCCTGGCGGGTATTGGCCGGCGGTTTTTGCCCACGGCGCGTGGAGCCGGTTAGCAGGCCTTCGCCCATTGGCCCCCACACCAGGGTGCCGACGTTCTGATCCAGGGCCAACGGTAGCAACTCGTACTCGGCCTCGCGGGATTCCGGGGTGTAGTAGATCTGTTGGGTGATCGGCTTGAGCATGCCGTGCAGTTCGGCCTTGCCCAGGGTTTTCATCATCTGCCAGGCGGTGAAGTTGCTGGTGCCGAAGTAACGGATTTTCCCCGAGCCCACCAACAGCCGCAGGGCTTCGAGGGTTTCCTCGATGGGCGTCATGCCGTCCCAGTTGTGCAATTGGTAGAGATCGATGTGGTCGGTACCGAGGCGCTTCAAGCTGGCTTCGCAGGCGCGAATCAGGTGGTAGCGCGAGGAGCCGGAGTTGTTCGGGTTGCTGTCTACCGGGCTGCGGCCCTTGGTGGCCAGCAGGATATCGTTGCGTTTGTCACCCAGGGCCTTGCCGACCACTTCTTCGGCCAGACCGTGGGAATAGAGGTCGGCGGTGTCGACCATATTGACCCCGGCATCGAATGCGATATCGAACATGCGCTTGGCTTGGGGCACGTCCACCGATCCGCATTTTTCAAACTCGGCGCGACCGCCAAAGGGCACGGTGCCGAGGATGATTTCGGATACCAGCAGGCCCGAATGGCCCAGTTGTCGGTATTGCATGTCGTCTCCTACTTAACGTTGAACCTGAGTTTCTGAACAACGTGGGTGGCGATAGTTTGGATTTTTTCATGAAAACTTCCTGCGCCTGCTTCACCATTGCGCCCAACAGGTTTTAAGAGGAATACCGCGTCCATGAGCGCCCTGATAGAAACCCGCGCCCTCACGCGTATCGACGAGCGTCGCCAGGTGGCTTTGCTGCAACCCACGGATTTCACCTTGAAGCGCGCCGACCGTGTCTCCATCACCGGCTCATCGGGCTCTGGAAAAAGCGTCTTCCTGCGTGCGCTGGCTTTGCTCGATACGCCGAGTTCCGGGCAAGTGCTGTGGAATAACCAGCCGATCGTCAACGCGCAGATCCCCCATTACCGCAGCCATATCAGCTACCTGTCTCAACGCCCGGCGTTGCTCGAAGGCACGGTGGAGGACAACCTCAGGTTCCCGTTCAGTCTCAAGACGCTCCACCAACGCCGCTTTGACCAGGACGTGGTGACGACCTTGTTGGGGCATGCCGGCAAGGCGGCGGATTTTTTGACCAAGAACGCGTTGGACCTGTCGGGCGGTGAGTCCCAGGTGGTCTCGCTGATCCGCACACTGCAACTGAACCCCGAAGTGCTGTTGCTCGACGAGCCAACCGCCGCCCTCGACCCTGCGTCATCCCGTGACGTGGAAGCGCTGATCGACGCCTGGTTCGCCGGTAACAAGTCCCGCGCCTATATCTGGGTATCCCACGATCTGGATCAGGCACAGCGCATGAGTGACATCCACTTGCACATGAGTGCCGGTGTCCTCAGCGGAGCGGCCCAACCATGAATTATCAAAACCTCACTGCCCTGGACATGGGCATTGCCGCGTCGCTGATCCTGGTCAACGGCGCGCTGTCGTTGCTGCTGCGCCTGGGCCTTGGACGCCAGTTGTTATGGGCGGCGGTGCGCACCGTGGTGCAACTGCTGGCCATCGGTTACCTGCTGGGCTGGGTGTTTGAATTCGCCTATTGGTACGTGGTGCTGCCGCTGATGTGCGCCATGACCCTGATCGCCGGGCTTTCGGCGGCGGGACGTGGGCGGCGTACGTATCGGGGGCAGCGGGTCGACAGCATTCTGTCGGTGTGGGGCAGTTCGTGGCTGGTGACGGCGGTGGGCTTGTTTGCGGTGATCCGCATTCACCCATGGTACGAGCCGCAATACGCGATCCCGATCCTTGGCATGATCCTCGGCAACACCTTGACCGGCGTGTCCTTAGGGATTGAGCGCATGACCCAGGAACTTACCTCGGGCCGCAACACCATCGAAATGATCCTGGCCCTCGGCGGCTCACGCTGGGAAGCCGCCCAGGAAGCCATTCGCCAGGCCGTGCGCGCCGGGATGATCCCCACGCTGAACCAGATGACCGTGGTCGGCATCGTCAGTCTGCCCGGCATGATGACCGGCCAAGTGCTGGCCGGAGAGAGCCCTGTGGACGCGGTGCGGTATCAAATCGTGATCATGTTCTTGATCGCCGCGTCATCGGCGTTGGGCACGGTAGGGGCGGTGTTGCTTACCTATCGGCGGTTGTTTTCGGTGAGCCACCGCTTTTTGCGCGAGCGACTGGAAGAGCGCTGACAAACCAGCCCCTGTGGGAGCCAGCTTGCCGGCGATGGCGGTCGATCAGGCAACCTCAGGTTATCTGGCCCACCGCTTCAATCCACCTCCGCCACACCAAAGTCGAGCACCACCTTCATCGCCTGGGTCTTGTCCGCTGCCAGTTCAAACGCCTGCACGGCTTGCTCGTACGGCACCGTATGGGAGATCACCGGCCGTACATCAATGACCTGGCGATTGAGCAAGTCCACCGCCTGGGCAAACTCACTGTGGAAGCGGAAGGTGCCGCGCAGGTCGATCTCGCGGCTGACCAGCAGGTTCAGCGGCAGCGACACTTCACCGCCCAACCCGACAGTGACCAGCACGCCGCGCGGGGCGATGCAGTCCAGGCCGTTACGCAGGGCTTGGGCACTGCCGGAGACTTCGAACATCACCTCGAAGTAACCCTTCTCGGCGGTGTAGCGTTTGAGTGCATCGATGCCGTCGGCGATGTTATGGGTGCGCGTGGCGCCCATTTTTTCCGCGCAGGCCAGTGCGCTGGTGGACAGGTCCACAGCGACGATTTCAGCGGCACCGGCGGCGCGCAGGCTGCCGATCAGCAGGTTGCCGATGGGGCCGCAACCGGTCACCAGTACGCGCTTGCCGAACACCGCGCCGGCCCGTTGGATCGCATGCAACCCGACCGACAACGGCTCGGCCAGCGCACCTTCGGCGAGGCTGACGTGATCGGCCAGCACATGTGCCTGATGCGTCTCGATCACCAGGCTCTGGCGAAACGCGCCCTGGATATGCGGAAAGGGCATCGCGCTGCCGTAAAAGCGCATGTTCAGGCAATGGTTGGGCAGGCCTTGATGGCAATAGCGGCAAGCGCCGCACGGGCGTGACGGCGATACGGCAATGCGCTGGCCGACCTTGAACTGGCCGGCGTCCGAGCCCACGGCGTCGATCACTGCCGATACTTCATGGCCGAGCACCATCGGCTCGCGCAGGCGCACAGTGCCGAAGCCGCCGTGCTGGTAATAGTGCAAGTCCGAGCCGCAGATACCGCCGCGGGCGATGCGTACACGCAGTTGCTCGGGCCCCAGAGCAGGGGGTTCGTCCTGGGGGCTCACCCGCAGGTCTTTTGAGGCGTGGCAGACAATGGCGTGCATAAGGTTCTCCAGGGTTACAGCGACGCGGTGATGCCACCGTCGACATACAGGATATGACCGTTGACGAAACTTGCGGCATCGCTGGCCAGAAACACCGCTGCACCGGCCAACTCGGCGACGTCGCCCCAGCGGCGGCTCGGTGTGCGCTGCACCAGCCAGTCGCTGAATTCGGGGTTGGCCACCAGGTTGGCGTTCAACTCGGTCTTGAAGTAACCGGGGCCGATACCGTTGACCGTCAGCCCGTGCGGGCCCCAGTCGATGGCCATGCCCTTGGTCAACATCTTCAACGCGCCTTTACTCGCCGCATACGGCGCGATGCCCGGGCGGCCCAATTCACTTTGCACCGAACAGATATTGATGATGCGCCCCCGTTTGCGCGGAATCATCGCCCGCGCCACGGCCTGACCCACCAGGAAGGCGCTGTCGAGGTTGGTGCTGATCAGTTCGCGCCAGTGCTGCTCGCTGTAGTCTTCCAGCGGCCCACGGCGTTGCATACCGGCGTTGTTCACCAGGATGTCCAAGGGGCCGAAGCGTTCCTCGATTGTTGCCACCCCGTCCTGGATTGCTGCGCTGTCGGTCACGTCGAAGGCCTGGGTGTGCACCTCCAGGCCTTCGAGGGTCAGCAGGGCGGCGGCGTCACGCAATGTGCTGCGGTTACGCCCGTTGAGCACCACCCGTGCGCCCGCTTGGGCCAGGCCACGGGCGATGGCCAGGCCGATACCGGCACTGGAACCGGTGACCAGCGCCAGCCGGCCGTCGAGGCGAAAGGTGTCTAGAACGCTTTGCATGGGCATATTTCTCCGCGCGCGCTTGTGATAATCAAAACGCTGTCTGATGGGCTTAACTTCACCTCGGTGTAGGGCGCAGGTCCAATGTTCATTTATGATCGGCTGATCAATATCCGTGATAACCAGGAGGGCTGGATGGAACTCAAGCACTTGCGCGCCTTTGTGGTACTGGCCCAGGAGCTGCATTTCGGCCGGGCGGCGGGGCAGTTGTCGATTGTGCAACCGGCGCTGAGCATGCAGATCAAGCAACTCGAAAGTGGCTTGGGCGTACGCCTGCTGGACCGCAATCGGCACTCGGTGACGTTGACCGACGCCGGTCGGGTGTTCCTGCCGGAAGCCCAGGCGACCCTGCACCAGGCCGCGCGTGCGGCGGAGGCGGCGCGGGCCTCCAACCGGGGGGAAATCGGCCGAGTGCGGCTGGGCTTTGTGTCGTCGGTATTGCCGCAACTGTTGCCCGAGTTGATCCGCGCGGTGCATCAGCGCTACCCGCGTATCGAGCTGGAACTCAAGGACATGCCCGGCCCCGATCAAGCCGCCGCGTTGAAGCATGGCCGCCTCGATTTCGGCTTGATGCGCCTGCCCGCCGCCTACCCCGGTGTGCAGACCCGTGTGGTGTTGCGCGAGCCGTTCTGTGTGGCCTTGCCGATGGATCATCCGTTGGCCGCACAGGATTCGATCCAGCCCAGCGATCTGCTCGACGTGCCGGTGTACATCCTCGCGCGGCGCTATGCGCCGGGGTTCTACGACGAATTTATCCAGGCCGTGGGCATCCCGCTGCAGATCGCGTCCGAGCTGGGCGAGTTCACCACCATGCTCGCGCTGGTCTGTGCCGGGTTGGGCGTCGGCGTTTTGCCGCAGCAGGCTGCGCGGGCGTTGCCAGCCAACTGCGTGTCGCGGCCGCTGGTATTGGGAGCGTTTCAGGCCAGCACGGGGTTGGCTTGGACCGAGTTGGACAGCGCAGTGAAGACCACGCTGTTTACGCTGATCGTTGAACTGTTTGGCGAGTGATTGTTTCACCCGGTGAAATGCTGGATTGTAAAACCTGGTGATTCCATTGATCGACGCAGCGGTAGAACATCTCAGGTGTCGGAACCCCCACCTTTTGGAGCCTTACATGTCCCAGCCTGCGATCAAACTCTATGGTTTTCCACTGTCCGGCCATTCCCATCGGGCCGAGCTGATGCTGTCCCTGCTGGGGCTGCCCACCGAATTCATCCTGGTGGACCTCAAGCAAGGCGCCCATAAATCCGCTGATTTCACGGCGACGATCAATCGCTTCGGCCAGGTGCCGGCGATTGACGATAACGGCACGGTGCTGGCGGACTCCAACGCGATCCTGGTCTACCTCGCCACGAAATACGGCAACGGCCACTGGCTGCCAAGCGACCCGGTGGGGCAGGCGCGTGTACAGCGTTGGTTGTCGGCGGCTGCCGGGCAGCTGCATGCCGGGCCCGCGACTGCACGGTTGGCCACGGTATTTGGCGCCGACGTGGACGCGGCGGCCGCCATCAGTCGCGCCCATGCCTTGTTGGAACTGGTGGAACAGCAACTGAGCGAAACCCGCTTCCTGGCTGGCGAGCAGCCGAGCATTGCAGATATCGCGTTCTACACCTACGTGGCCCATGCGCCGGAAGGTAATGTTTCGCTGGTCGACTACCCTAAGGTGCGCGCCTGGCTTGCCAGTATTGAGGCCCTGCCAGGTTTTGTGGGCATGCCGCGTACGGCGGTAGGTTTGCAATCACAGTAACCTTCCTGAGGCGCATCGATGGACCGATTTCACGAAATGCAGGTGTTCCTGGCGGTGGCCGAGGAGGAGGGTTTCGCTGCCGCCGCGCGCCGCCTGAACACCTCGCCGCCCAGCGTGACCCGCGCCATCGCGGCCATGGAACAACGCATCGGCACCCAGCTGCTGGCGCGCACTACGCGCAGCTTGCACCTGACCGAAGCCGGCCAGCGTTACCTCGCAGATTGCCGGCGCATCCTCGCCGAGTTGGACGAAGCCGAAGAAGCGGCGGCGGGCAGTTATTCGATCCCCTGTGGACACCTTACGGTGACCGCACCGGTGCTGTTTGGCGAGCTGTTTGTGGCGCCGTTGCTGGGTGACTATCTCGACCGCTTTCCCCAGGTGAACATCAATGCCTTGCTGGTGGATCGGGTGGTCAACATGGTCGACGAAGGGGTTGATGTGGCTGTGCGTATCGGCCATCTGCATGAACCGGGGCAACAGGCGATCAAGGTGGGCGAGGTGCGTCGTGTGGTGTGCGCGTCGCCTGGTTATCTCGACCAGCACGGTCGCCCGCTGCACCCCGAGCAATTGCGCGCAGCGCAAATCATCGGCCTATCCTCCAGCCATTTGGTCAGTGAGTGGGCGTTTGTCGACGCCGGCCAGCCGCTGACGGTACCCATCGAACCACGCCTGGTGGTCTCGGCGAATAACGCGGCGATCAACCTGGCGCGCCTGGGCTGGGGCATGACCCGTGTGCTGTCGTATCAAGTCGCGGCAGCGGTGGCGGCCGATGAACTGGAGATTGTGCTGGAGGCTTTTGAACCGGCGCCGCTGCCGATCCAGGTGGTGTTCCAGAGCAGCGGGCGCGTGCCGGCCAAGGTCAGTACGTTTGTGGATTTTCTCAGCCAGCGCCTGGGCCAGGACGCCGCGCTCCAACGGCACGGCTGATGGAGCGCTTTCGCGATATGCAACTGTTCGCCGCCATGGCCGGACAACCGAGCCTGGCCTCGGCGGCGCGCCGTGCGTGCGTCTCCGGCCCGACCTTGGTACGTGCCATTGCGCGGTTGGAAGCACGCCTGCACGTGACGTTGCTGCAACGCAGCACCCAAGGCGTGAGCCTTACGGACGCCGGCAGCGCCTACCTGGCCGACTGCCTGCAACTGCTGGCCAGCGTGGACGCCGCCGAAGCCTCGGCCAAGGGCGCGCATGTGCAGGCTCAGGGCAATCTGCGGGTGTTCTTGCCGCTGTTGTTCAGCCGTTACCTGATGGCGCCGGTGTTGGCCGACTATCTGGAGCGGTACCCCGACATGCGCGTGGTGGCGCGTTATCACGACTATGACCCCAACCTGCATGAGGAGGGCCTGGACGTGGCGATCCTGGTGGGCGAGCTGCCCAGCTCGTCACTGATCGCGCGGCCGCTCGGGCAGGTGCGGCAACTCCTTTGCGCCAGCCCCGATTATCTCGCCACCCACGGCGAGCCCCGGCACCCGAGCGAGCTCAAGCAGCATCGGCTGATCGCCAGTGCCGAGCACGTGCATTGGGATTTCCCAGGCTATTTGCTCAAGGCGCGTGCGCGGTTGAGTTGCTCCACGGTACAAGGCGCAATCAATGCCGCCGTGCAGGGGGCGGGCGTGGTGCGTTGCCTGAGCTACCCGCTGCACGGGCCGTTGGGCAGCGGGCAATTGCGCCGGATCTTGCCGGCCTATGAAGGGCCGCCGCTGCCAGTCAATGTGGTGTATCGCGAGGGCCGCAACGCGCCGATGCGTGTGCGCAGTTTTGTCGACCATTGCGTGGCGGCGTTGCGGGAACACCCAGCATTTCAGTTGGCGTAACAGTGGATTGTCTGGGGTGGTTATTCCCTCTGTTGGCGGGCAGGGCGCAGCATCGCAGCATCTAACGGGAGGTCATCGCCATGAATCCAATCGAACTATCCCCCTGGCATGCCGGCGAACGGCAGATGCAGGAAAGCGCCGGCGTCGCTGAGCGCATGGCTGTGGTCGGGCCCAAAGTGATTCGTGATCACTTGCCTGAGCAGCACCGGGATTTCTACCCTTTGCTGCCATACCTGTTGCTGGGTGTGGTGGACGAACAGGGCATTCCCTGGGCGACGATGGTTGAGGGCGCACCGGGTTTCGCCCATTCGCCCGAGCCGCAGACCCTGCAAATCGACAGTCTGCCCAATACCAGCGACCCCGCTCGCAATGCCGTGCGGCAAGGAGCGTCCGTGGGGCTGCTGGGCATCGACCTCAACACCCGCCGTCGCAACCGCATGAACGGCCGCATCGGCGCCCTCGATCACGAAGGTTTTTCGGTGGACGTGGTGCATACCTTCGGCAACTGCCCTAAATACATCCAACTGCGGCCGGTGGACGGTATCGCGCGCAAACCCGGCACCGTGGCCGAGCGCTCCAGCAGCCTCGACGCTGGCGCCCAAGCGATGATCCGCAACGCCGACACCTTCTTCGTCGCCAGCTATGTGGACGCTGAAGGCGAACGTTCGGTGGACGTGTCCCATCGCGGCGGCAACACCGGCTTTGTGCGCGTCGACGGCAACGTGCTGACCATCCCGGACTTCGCCGGCAACCTGTTCTTCAACACCCTGGGCAACCTGGCAGCCAACCCGGTGGCGGGTCTGCTGTTCATCGACTTTGACTCGGGCGACGTATTGCAGATTGCCGGAAGCACCTCGCTGATCCTCAGCGGTCCCGACGTGGCAGCGTTTGAAGGCGCGCAGCGGTTGTGGACGGTGACCGTGGAACACGTGGTAAGGCGCCCGGCGGCGTTGGCGTTGCGTTGGGAGTTTGAGCAGTTTTCGCCGTTCAGTCTGGCGATGGGGGGGTGGTAGTGCGCGTGCCGTTCTGGTCGAAGTGAACCCTGTACTAATGACCACAGGTAATAAGAAACGCGTGTTTAAACCTGTCATAAGTCACAGGTTACAACTCACGTTTATTCCACTTCAATACCGGTTGAACGCGCGGCGACCTCACATTGATAGTGGAGCGGGAGATCAACATGTTTGAAGACATCGAACTGCATAAGTCTAATAAAGGGACGGCCACCGGTACCATGAACGGCACGGTCGAAACCCTGAGCGGTGATCAAACGTATCCCTTTAAGGCGACATGGATCTACCGTGACAACCTAAATGGGATGTTGCGTTTCCATGGCACAGTGGATGATCTGGAAAGCCCTGGTCGAACATCGCTCATTGGGCTGGAGCTTACTCCTGAGAGCACTCCCAGCGGCACCTATAGTATTGGTGTAAACCCTGAGAGCGCTCCCAGCGACACCGATAGTATCGGCGCAACCCCTGTGACGCTGAGGTTGGATTATATGACTTTTATCCGAGACACCGGTGTCACCACAGATTACGAAGGGATTGAGGGTTGGGTTAAGCTGATAAGCGCCTACCCTGCAAAACCGATCAGCGGAAAGATGTGGTTTAAAACAAGAACACGCGTGGGGCGTGGGTACGAGGTCGAGCTGGACTTCAATATCACAGACTTTTAAGACGTAGAGCTTCAGGTGCTTGTCTGTTGAATTCAGTCTGGCACTGAGGGAAGGTCAGGCCGGGTCGTACCGTAGACCACTTCCGGGAACAGCTGGTTGGTCATCTCGATGATCTTGTTCTGTGCGTCGATAAACTTGCCCATCCGCGCGCCACCTGAAGTCGAGTCGTACAGCGCCTGGCCGACCTGGCGGCCGTTCTCGAACACCTGGATCTGGGCAAAGCTCATGTACAGCGCCATGTCCCAGCTCCATTTGCCAATGTAGGTGGTCGACAACGCACAGCTGGCAGGCGGGCTCCCGGGCGGCAATTCGCGGGTGTGAAAACCCTTGCTGCGCAGTTGCGCGGTGTAGGTGGTGTTGAATCCTTCGCGCAGGCCTTCTGCGGGGATCGTGCAGATCTCCGGGGACTGGGTGGTGGACAGGGAAACTGGGGTGACGGTTTGCGTGATGCTGCAGCCGGTAAGGGCCAGGGCAAGTGCGGGAGCTGCGATCAGGCGCATAGTGACGTCCATGTGGGGAGTAATGGCTGGATGATAGCAGTGAAGTCCTGAGGGCGATTACGATCTGCAGTGCTCAGCGTCGCGAGTGCACACCTTGTGTTGTGACGAGCAGGCTCTGTGTAGTGAGCAGGCTTGCCCTGCGCTGGGCTGCGCAGCAGCCCCAAAACCCATCACTGCGGACTGTCTGGCAAACGGCATTCCTCAGTACTGGGGGCCGCTTCGCAGCCCAGCGCAGGGCAAGCCTGCTCACCACAATAAACCTGCTCACGTCCATGTGGGGAGTAATGGCTGGATGATCGCAGTGAAGTCCTGAGGGCGATTACGATCTGCAGTGCTCAGCGTCGCGAGTGCACACATTGTGTTGTGGCAAGCGGGCTGTTTGTAGTGAGCAGGCTTGCCCTGCGCTGGGTTGCGCAGCAGCCCCAAAACCCATCACCGCGGAGTGTCTGGCAAACGGCATTCCTCAGTACTGGGGCCGCTTCGCAGCCCAGCGCAGGGCAAGCCTGCTCACCACAGTAAACCTGCTCACGTCCATGTGGGGGGTAATGGCTGGATGATCGCAGTGAAGTCCTGAGGGCGATTACGATCTGCAGTGCTCAGCGTTGCGAGTGCACACATTGTGTTGTGGCGAGCAGGCTCTGTGTAGTGAGCAGGCTTGCCCTGCGCTGGGTTGCGCAGCAGCCCCAAAACCCATCACCGCGGAGTGTCTGGCAATCGGCATTCCTCAGTATTGGGGCCGCTTCGCAGCCCAGCGCAGGGCAAGCCTGCTCACCACAATAAGTCTGCTCACCGCAGTAGGCCTGCCCACCACAATAAGTCTGCTCACCGCAGTAGGCCTGCCCACCACAATAAGTCTGCTCACCGCAGTAGGCCTGCCCACCACAATAAGTCTGCTCACCACAGTAGGCCTTCTCACCACAATAAAGTCTGCTCACCACAGCAAGCCTTCTCACCACTGTAGGCCCGCTCGACAGCACTCACTCGACAGTTCCGCTAGCGCTGGCTCGTCAGCACCGCCCCATCCCCCCATGCACCGCCCAGCGCGGTATACAGGTTCACCTCCGCCACCAGCTGCGCCAGCCGGTCCACGATCAATGCCTGTTGCGCGCTGAACAGCGAGCGCTGGGCATCGAGGAAGGTCAGGTTGCTGTCTACGCCGCTGCGATAGCGGTGTTGGGCCAAGTCGTAATACGCCTGGTTGGCGGCGACGAAGTCCCGTTGCGCGTTGAGTTGGTCGGTAAAGGTCTGCCGGGCCGCCAGGCCGTCGGCGACTTCCTGGAAGGCGGTCTGGATGGACTTTTCATACTGCGCCACGCCGATGTCTTTTTGCAGCTTGGCGTAGTCGAGGCTGGCCCGCAGGCTGCCGGCGTTGAAAATCGGCAGGTTGATTTGCGGCTGGAAGGTCCAACTGCCGGAGCCGCCCTTGAACAGCCCTGACAGTTCGGTGCTGGTGCTGCCGGCGTTGGCCGTAAGGCTTACCGACGGGAAGAATGCCGCACGGGCGGCGCCGATATTGGCGTTGGCCGCGCGCAACTGGTATTCGGCCTGAAGGATATCCGGGCGGCGTTGCAACAGGTCCGACGGCAGCCCGGCGGGCACGCGGGCTACCAGGTCATCCGCCAGCGGACGGGACGGCAGGGTTTGGTCCACCGGGCCGCCGACCAGCAGGGCCAGGTTGTTGAGGTCTTGCGCAACCTGGCGCTCATAGCGTGCCACGCTGGCGCGGGTGCTTTCGACGCTGGTGCGCGCCTGCACCACGTCCAGGGCCGAGGCTTTGCCCGCCGATTTGCTGCGGCTGGTCAGGTGCAGGCTGTGGTCGTTGGCCGCCAAGGTTTGCTGGGCCAGGGCCAGCAGTTCCTGGTCGGCGCGCCAGGTGAGGTAGGCATTGGCGACGTTGGCCACCAGGCTCAATTGCGCACTGCGCCGTGCCTCTTCGGTGCCCAGGTAAGTGAGCATCGCCTGTTCGCTGAGGCTGCGCACGCGGCCGAAAAAATCCAGCTCATAAGCGCTGATGCCGAGGGTGGCGTAATAGGTGGACGTAATCGCCGGTTTACCGGTGCCGTTCACAGCCCCAGGCACACGCTGACGGGTGCCGGCACCTGTGGCGGACACCGCCGGGAACAGATCGGCCCGTTGGATGCGGTACTGCGCCTGGAAGGCCTCGACGTTCAGCGCCGCCACCCGCAGGTCACGGTTATTGACCAGCGCCTCGCGGATCAGCTGTTGCAGTGCGGGGTCATGGAACAACTGCTGCCAGTCCGAGGAGGGCGTCAGCGTGCCGGCCTGTGCCAGCGCATACACACCGCTCTGGGGGTACTGGCCAGGCGTCGGTGCTTCGGGCCGCTGGTACTCGGGGATCAGCGAGCAGCCACCCAGCACGAAGACCATGCCGGTGAGGGTGAGTTTTTTCATCAAGCGCCTACCATCCATTTGGCCAAACCATGCCGGCCACTCACACCCAGCTTGGCGGCGGCGCGCTTGAGGTAGGTCTCGATTGAGCTGTTTTTAACACTGAGTTTTTCCGCCAACTGCGGCACGGTGCCGCCGGTCAACAGCCCGAGGCACACCTCCTGCTCGCGGGCCGACAGGGTGATGTCTCCGAGAGAAAGGCGCTTATAGAACTCACGCTGCAATTGCGATTGCTCAAGCAGTGTATGGCCCGGCTCGGACTGGTCGTGCGGCGCCTGGCGCAGGATCTGGGCGTGGCGTTCGATCAGCGGCAGCAGCGTGTCCGACAGGCACTTGAGAAACGACAACTCGGCCAGGGAAAACCCGCGCTGGGTCGGCGGCCGGTAGAACGAAATCACGCAGCGCCGGTTACCCTGGCGCGACACGAGGTTGCACTGGTGCGAGGTGCCGCGCGGGTGTGCGCTGTTGGGTCTGGCGTTCATCTGGATCAGCAGTGGGTCCTGCATGCTGAGCATTTGCAGCAGCAGCGGGTGGTCATCCAACTGGCACACCGCCAGGGGCGGCGGCAAGTCCTGCTTCTGGCCGGCGCTGCCGAGCAGCTTGATATCGAGCACGCGATCGCGCAGCTCGTCGAGGGTCCACTCACTGAGGTCCACCAAGTGGATCGGCACCCATTTGCTGACCAGATGCAGCATATGGTCGGCAAACGCCTCATGGCCGCTGTGTGCAATCAATTCACCCATTTCAGCGAAGAAATTCGGGCTCTGTGTGTTACCCATGCTGCGCTTCAAACTCATAGCCATCTCATCCTTGATGTCGAAAACCGTCAACGAACTCCCTGGGCCTCTGGGGGGCGATCCGTTCCTCATGAACGAGAGTCGGCACTCGAGATTTTATTTAGCCAGGGGATTCTTCCTACGTATGTAGCGGAAACGAGGGACACAAACTGCCATAAAAACCACGTCATTAATTCGACGTTTCTGAGAGCTGTTTCCGGCTAAGTGAACGGCTGAGTCTTTTTGAATTTAACTTAAGTTTCTGATTTACATAGAAAATATATTTATCGAGATGAGGTTGTAAAAAATCACTAGCGACCGCGTATAGCCAATTTCCTACAGCTCTTTAATCGTTTCAGCTGTGAACCTTCAGTCAACCGGGATCCATCCATTTGAATGTCCGGGTTTAGGGTGACAGACAGCCCCAACCCCCCATGCTCAAATCCGGCAATTTCGCCGTAATGGGGCTCCCTGCGCGGCCAGTGCCTGACACCCATGAGAAGGATCTTATGCAGCAATTTTCCAGCCTGCCGGCCAGTTTTCCCCTCACCGCGGCCCAACAGGACATCTGGCTCGACCAACTGCGGATGGGCGATTCGCCGCTGTACAACATCGGCGGTTATGTCGACTTCGAAGGTGCGGTGGTGCCTGAATTGATTCAACGAGCTGTCGAGCAGTTGGTGGCCCGGCACGATGCGCTGCGCACTCAACTGCACAGTGACGACCACGGCTTGCCTCGACAAACCTTCGCCCCCGCGTTGTTGACCGAAGTGGCGCAGTACGATTTATCCGCATTGCCCGACCCACAGGCCGCCAGCCAGGCCTTGATGCAGGCGCACATGGCGCGGCCTTATCAGAGGGAGGGCGCGCCGCTGTTCCACTTCTTCCTGGTCAAGCTCGCCGACAACCACTACCGCCTCGGCACCCAGGCCCATCACGTGATCCTTGATGGCTGGGGTTTTGGCCAGATGCTGCAATCCCTGGCGCAGCTCTACACCGGCCTTGAACAAGGTCGTTCATCGGAGCCGGCGGCACCGTCCTATATCGACTTTATCGACGCCGACCAGCGCTACCGCAACTCGTCCCGCTTCGTCCGCGACCGCGCCTACTGGCTGGACAAATACCAGGTGCTGCCGGAACCGTTGCTCACGCCCAAGCAGCTCGCCAACGCGACCAGCAATACCCTGGCGCAACCCTTTTCGGTTGCTTTGCTTGACCGCATGGAACAGGTGGCCAGCCGTTATCAGGCCTCGGCGTTTCATGTGCTGTTGGCGGCGATGTATGTGTACTTCGCCCGCACCGCCCAGCGCCCGGATTGGGTGGTCGGGCTGCCGATTCTCAACCGCTCCAACGCGCGTTTTCGCGCCACCGTAGGGCTGTTTGCCCAAGTCAGTGCGGTGCGTTTTCAGTTCGATGAACAACTGCCGTTCGGCGCCTTGGTGCGCGGCGTGCGCGACCAGCTCAAGCAGGATTTGCGTCACCAACGGTTTCCGTTGAGCGAGATGAATCGCGAACTGGGCCTGCGCCGTGCGGATCGCGCCCAACTGTTCGACCTGTCGGTGTCCTTCGAGCAGGACGACCATGAACTGCGCTACGGCGCCATCCAGGCCCGCGCGATCAAGGTGTCCAACCACCATGAACCGCTGCCGATTGCCATCCACCTGCGCAGCAACCGCTGCCAGGGCACCGCGACGCTGCATTGCGTGTACAACGAGGCGTACTTCCAGCACGACGAGGTGCTCGCCTTGGCCCAGCGCTTTACCGGGTTGCTGGAGCAAGGGCTGGATAACACCGAGTTGCCTGTCGGTGCGTTCTCCATGGTCACGGCCGCCGAACAGGCCCGGCTGCACGAGTGGAACGCCACCGCACAGCCGATTGCGCAGCCGCACACCCTGCACGCACGCATCGAAGCCCAGGCCGTGCGCACGCCGGACGCAGTGGCCGCGATCTACCAGGGCCGTCAGTTGACCTATGCCCAACTCAATCAAAAAGCCAATGGATTGGCCCATCAACTGATTGAGCTGGGCGTGCAGCCCGATGATCGCGTGGCGGTTCTGGCCCGGCGCAGTTTGGACACGCTGGTGGGCCTGCTGGGGATCCTCAAAGCCGGCGCCTGCTACGTGCCGGTCGACCCGGCCCATCCCGCTGAGCGCTTGAGCTATCTGCTGCAAGACAGCGCGCCGGTGGCGGTGCTCGCCCAGCACGATTTACGGCATCGCCTGCCTGCCCTGGCGCTGCCGGTGGTTGAGTTGGACCGACCGACGCTGCAGGTGGGTGCCAACCCGCACGTTGCGGTCAAACCGTCGAACCTCGCCTACGTGATCTACACCTCCGGCTCCACCGGCTTGCCCAAGGGCGTGATGGTCGAACACCACAGCGTCTGCAACTTGGTGGACTGGCACTGCCAGGCCTTTAATCTGCAGGCGGGCAGCCACACCGCCAGCGTCGCCGGCTTCGGTTTTGACGCGATGGCGTGGGAAGTCTGGCCGGCGTTGTGCGTGGGGGCCACGTTGCACCTGCCACCGGCCCATGACGGTGCGGAAGACATCGACGCGCTGCTCGGTTGGTGGCGCGCGCAGCCGTTGGACGTGTGCTTCCTGCCGACCCCCGTGGCCGAATACGCCTTCAGCCAGCGTTTGGAGCATCCGACCCTGCGCACCTTGCTGATCGGCGGCGATCGCCTACGCAGCTTCACACGCGCACAAACCTTTGACGTGATCAACAACTACGGCCCCACCGAGGCCACCGTGGTTGCCACCTCCGGTCGCGTCGATGCGGGCCAACCGTTGCACATCGGTGCGCCCGTCGCCAACGCGACCGTTTACTTGTTGGATGACCAGCAGCGCCCGGTGCCCATTGGCGTGGCGGGGGAGTTGTACGTTGGCGGTAAAGGCGTGGCGCGCGGTTACCTGAACCGCCCGGAACTGAGTGCCGAACGCTTTCTCGACAACCCCTTTGCGCCGGGCCGGATGTACCGCACCGGCGATCTTGCGCGCTGGCTGGCCGACGGTCAGCTTGAATACCTGGGCCGCAATGACGACCAGGTGAAAATCCGTGGCATGCGCATCGAGCTGGGGGAGATCGAATCGGCCCTGGCCACCCACGCGGACGTCCAGGAAGCCGTGGTGCAGTCTCGCGACGGGCAATTGCTCGCCTGGTTTATCCCATGCCAGGCCGTCGACATCGAAACCCTGCGCACCCATCTGCAAAACGCATTGCCGGACTACATGCTGCCAGCGGCCTACATGCCCCTGGACGCGTGGCCCCTGACCGCCAACGGCAAACTCGACCGCAAGGCACTGCCGGCGCCGACCCAGGCGGCATTCGTCACTCGACGGTTCGAAGCGCCGCGCGCCGGTGTGGAGACCGTCCTGGCGCAGCTTTGGGCCGAGCTGTTGCAGGTGCAGCACGTGGGCCGTCACGACCATTTCTTCGAACTGGGCGGGCACTCGTTGCTCGCGGTGCAATTGGTGCAGCGCATGCGCCAGGCTGGTTTGCGCGCCGATGTGCAAGTGCTGTTCGGCCAGCCGACGCTGGCGGCGTTGGCGGCGGTGAGTGAAGGCAGCGAAGTGCAAGTGCCGGACAATCGCATCCCTGCTGACTGCCGCCACATCACCTCGGATTTACTGGCGCTGGCCGAGCTGGATCAAACCAGCCTGGACGGCATCGTCGCGGCTATTCCCGGGGGCGCGGCCAACGTGCAGGAAATCTACCCCCTGGCGCCGCTGCAGGAAGGTTTGCTCTACCACCACCTCACCGATGAGCACGACCCGTACCAGCAACAGGCACTGTTCAGCTTTGAACGGCGCGAGCAACTGGACGCCTTTGCCCAAGCCTTGCAACAGGTGATCGACCGCCACGATATTTTGCGCACCAGTCTGGCCTGGGAAGCCTTGGAGCAGCCGATGCAGGTGGTGTGGCGCGCGGCGCGCTTGCGTGTTGAGCCGTGGTGTGAGGGTGATAGGCCTTTGGACTTGCGCCAGGCACCGTTGATGGCGCTGGACTATGCCGAAGCGCCCACGGGTTGGGTCGCCCGATTGCGCTTTCATCATTTGGTGAACGACGCCACGTCCACCACTATTCTGATGCAGGAACTTCGCGCCCATCTGCTCGGCCAACAAGCGCAATTGCCGACGCCGGTGCCATATCGCACGGTGGTGGCGCAGTCTCGTTCACCGGCGCGCCAGGCGGCCCATGAGGCGTTCTTTCGTGAACTGCTGGGGGATGTGGACGAGCCTACGTTGGCCTTCGGCCTGCAGGAGCGCCAGGCCAATCGTAGCGACACCGAAGAAGCCCAGCGTGCCCTGAGTGATGACCTCAATCTGCGCTTGCGTGCTCAGGCCCGTAGTTTGGGCGTCAGTGCTGCCAGCCTGTTCCACCTGGCCTGGGCCCAGGTGCTCAGCCGTGTAGCGGGCCGTGATGATGGCGTGTTCGGCACCGTGTTGCTCGGCCGTTTGCAGGCAGGCGAGGGCGCCGACCGGGCCTTGGGCATGTTCATCAATACCCTACCATTGCGTCTGCATCTGGCCGGGCAAAACGTGGCGGACGCATTGCGCGACACCCATCGCCAACTCAGCGCCTTGCTCGCCCATGAGCAAGCGTCGCTGGCCTTGGCCCAGCGTTGCAGCAGCGCGACGCCGCTGTTCAACAGCCTGCTCAATTACCGTCATACCGATGCCGAGCGCGACCTTGTCTTGGTGCCGGGCATCGCTTTGGTCAGCGCCGAAGACATCCTCAGCTACCCGCTGATGCTCAGCGTGGACGATACCGCCAGCGGTTTTCATCTCAAGGCCAAGGCACCGCGCAAGGTCGGCGCCGAGCGAATCCTGGACTATCTGGAAACGACGCTGATCAACCTGGCGGATGCATTGGAAAATACACCGCAAGCACCGTTGCGGGACGTGCAGGTGCTGCCCGCCCGTGAAGTGCAGACACTGCTGTTGGACTTCAACGCCACCGCAACCGACTACCCCGAAACCCTTACCGTCCAGGCGCTGTTCGAAGCCCACGCTCGCCACATTCCGCACGCGGTGGCGGTGCAGGCCGGCGAGCAGCAACTGACGTATCGCGAACTCAACGAGCGCGCCAACCGGCTGGCTTTTTACCTGCGCGAGCGTGGCGTGCAGCTGGATTCCCGCGTGGCGCTGTGCGTCGAGCGCGGCCTGGACCTGGTGGTGGGGTTGCTCGCCATCCTCAAGGCCGGTGGCGCCTATGTGCCGCTGGACCCCGGTTACCCCCGCGAACGCCTGGCCTATATGCTCCAGGACAGCCAACCGGTGGCGCTGCTGGTGCACGCGGCCACCCGCGACTTGCCGGGTGAAGTCGCCATCCCGGTGATCGACTTTGACCACTGTGCCTGGAGCCACGCGCCGGAGGGCAACCCATCGGTGCCGGGGCTGAGCGTCGCCAACCTGGCCTACGTGATGTACACCTCCGGCTCCACCGGCACGCCCAAAGGCGTGATGATCGAACATCGCGGCCTGGGCAACCTGATGCACTGGGGCTCGCAACTGTGCCCTAACGCCGAGGGCGGAGCGCTGTTGCAGCGGGCGCCGTTCAGCTTCGACGGATCGGTCTGGGAGCTGTTCTGGCCGCTGGCCAATGGCATGCGATTGGTCCTGGCGCGGCCCGATGGTCATCGTGAGCCGGCCTACCTGGCGCAAGTGATTCGCGAGCAACAGATCACCGTGATCAAATTCGTACCGGCGATGTTGCAGCAGTTCCTTGAGTTGGAAGAATCCGCCCTGTGCACCAGCCTCACCGATGTGCTGTGTGGCGGCGGCGAGCTCACCGAAGCCCTGGCCCGTGGCGTGCAGGCGCGCTTGCCCAAGGTGCGCCTGCACAACGTCTATGGCCCCACCGAAGCCACCGTAGACAGCAGCGCCTGGACCCTGGAGCCCGGCGCGCCGGTGCCCGCGCTGCAATTGCCCATCGGCCGGGCGATCAACAACACGCGCCTGTACGTGCTGGACGAACACGACGCGCCGGTGCCCATGGGCGTCAGCGGCCAGTTGCATATCGGCGGTGTCGGCGTGGCCCGTGGGTATCTGGGGTTGGAGCAAATGACGGCCGAGCGCTTTATCGACAGCCCGTTTGTACAAGGGGATCGGCTGTACCGCACCGGCGACCTGGTGCGCTACCTGCCGGACGGCAACCTGGAATTCCTCGGGCGTAACGACTTCCAGGTCAAGCTGCGCGGCGTCCGTTTGGAACTGGGGGAAATCGAATCGTGCCTGCTGGCACATCCGGCGCTGCGTGAGGTGGCGGTGTTGATTCGTGATGAGCGTCTGCTTGCCTACTTCACCGTGCGCGGCCCGGCGCCGAGCCTGGAAGACTTACGCACCCATGTGCTGGCGCAGTTGCCGGAATACATGGTGCCGTCGGCCTTCGTACAGCTTGATGAACTACCGCTCAACCCCGCCGGCAAACTCGACCGCAAGGCCCTGCCAGAACCAGGGCTGGAGGCGGTGCTCAGCCGCGCTTATGAGGCGCCCCTGGGCGAAGTGGAAACCTTGATGGCCGGGATCTGGGCGCAGGTGCTCAAGCTGGAGCGGGTAGGGCGCCACGACCACTTCTTCGAACTGGGCGGGCATTCGTTATTGGCCGTGAACCTGGTGGCGCGCCTGCGCAAAGCGGGGTTGGAGGTGGATGCGCGGACGTTGTTCAGCCAGCCGACGCTGGCGCAGTTAGCTGCCTGCACGGTGACGCAGGTGGTGAAGGTGGAGGTGCCGCAGCCGGCGATTCCGCAGCTTGGTCGTCGGCGTCGGATCTGAAAAAGCCGCTTGCCCATGTTGATCCTTAGTGAGGCTCAGGGATAAACGCTACGCTGCCCTCTTCACGCCTCTGAAACAGCCGCTCGCCATTGTCCGGCTGGGTGGTGATCCGCTGATGGTCGGCACCCAGATAAGCCAGCGGCGTCGGATCATCCTTGGAAAACTGCGCGACGATGATCGTACGTTGCGGGTCAAAGGCCTGGCCGCTGGTTTTTTCCAGCCAGGCCATCAACGCGGCGCTGTCGCCCTGGCGGGGGAAGTCCTGGGTCTCGGCGATGTAGTAGAACGGCTTTCCGCCATTTTGAAGGTACATCGGCAGTTTGTTATCGACCTCTATCAGCACCATCTGCCATTGATTCCAAGGCGCGGTTTTGCGCGCTTGGGATTGCACATCCTCGGCGAAGCGGGTCACGCCGCCGTTGCCGTTGGACCAGGGATAGGCCACGCCGAGTATCAACAGCATGAGTGCGGCCGTGATCCCCAAACCCTTCTGCCAGCGCGGCCAGCCGGCGGGCTTTTTCAGCACGCGCTCACTTACCCACCACGCAGCCAGCAACTGGGCAAATGGCACCAGCGGCAGCACGTAGTAGCTGCGCCGGCTGCCGCTGGCGGTGAAGAACACAAACAACAGGCCCAGGCCCCATACCAGCCAGCGCACGTTCGGCGGGGTATGGCGCCAGTGGCGCACCGCCAGCCACAGACCGAGCAGCCAACACGGCGTCCAGGGCAGGGTGTAGGCGGGCAGGTAGATCAGGTAGGTGTAGATCGGCCCCATATGGTCGAACGGGTCGAAGAAACGCACTACGTTTTCCCGAAACACCAACGCCAGGCCGCTCTCGCCATAGGTCGGTGCGCCGTAGAAGTGCGACAGCACGAACGGCACGGCATACACCGCTGCGGCGATCAGCACGGCCAGCACCAGGCGTAGGTTGAGGTGGCGCTTGTAGCGCTGTTCGCTGAGCAGGTGCGGCAGCAGCACCAGGCCGGGCAGTACAAAACCGATCAGGCCCTTGAGCAGCGACGTCAGGGCCAGTAACAGGAAAAACACAGTGTAGCGCCACAGGCGTGTGTCGTCGGGGCCACGCCAATACCAGGCGACTGCCGCCAGCACGCCGCACACGGTGAGCACATCCGCTGTGGCCACGCGGGCCCAGAACAGGAAGTAGAACGTGGTGGCGAGCATCCAGCCGGCGATCAGCCCCGTGCCCTTGCGGAACAGGCGTTCGCCGATCAGGTACACCAGCCACACACTCAACCACGCGCCGATGACCGATGGCAGGCGCAACGACCAGGGGCCGAGGCCCCCCATCAGGTGGGCCGCACAGGTGATCAGCCAGTAGGAGGGCAGGGGTTTGTCGTAATACGGCACGCCCTTGAGATACGGATCAAAATAGTCACCGCTCTGCAGCATCTGCAAGGCGATGTTCGCCCAGCGGGTTTCCGCGCCCCACAGGTCGCGCGCGCCCAGGCCGGTGAGCAGCAGCAGGGCCGAGACGCCCAGTAACAGCAGCAGGGCGCCGCGGTCAGTCTTGAAATACCCCAGCATCATGGCGCCTGCGGGTAGAGGATAAGTTCCAGGTAGCCCTTGTGATAGCGTTTGCCTCCGGGTGGCAATTGCCCGGCCTCGCGCATTTCACTGGTGCTGTTGACCCGCAGCAGCACGCCTACGGAGCCGTGCTGGCGCGCCTCTTTGAGCCAGTCCTGAACCTGTTCCAGCTCCACTTTACGTGTTACCGAGCCGGCGTATTGCAAGCCGTAGCGCAACTCGCCTTCGGTGTCATACAGCGCCACGTCGGCGCGTTTCAGGCGCCAGGCCAAGGCGCTGGCACTCCCCAGTTCATTGCTCAGCAGTGTATTGGTTTGCTGCAACTCATCCAGGTGCTCCAACACGAATTGGTCGGGCATTTCGTTATCTGCGATATAGGCTGGCATGCTCGACGGCAGCATTACCACCAGCAGGCCAATGCCCAAGGCCGGCATTGCCCACAGCGTCAGTGGCCGTATGCTTTGCAACAGGTTGGTGAGGATCCATCCCAGTAGCACGATAAACGCCAGCGACAGGCTGAACATCTCTGCATGGCTGTTGCTGTACAGCGGCCTGGCGACTTGCAGGTAGATCAGGCTGACCATCGCGGCCATGCCGATGACGAAGTTGAACAGGCCATTGAGGCGTAGTGTGCGGGTTTTGCCTTGGCTGACCAGGTCGCTCAAGGTATGCCCCATCAGCAACGCCAGGGGCAGCAGGCACGGCATGATGTAGGTCGGCAGTTTGCCGTTGCTCAGGCTGAACAAGCCCAGCGGCAGCAGCAACCACAGGGCCAGGAAGGCGATTGCCGGCTGGCGTTTTTGTTTCCAGGCCAGGTGCAGGGTGTTGGGCAGAAGCCCGGTCCACGGCAAGCAGGCCACCGCCATGATTGGCAGGAAAAACCACCATGGCCGCACATGTTGGGCGTCGTCGGCGCTGAATCGGCGGATGTGTTCATTCCAGAAAAAGAAGCGCCAGAAATCCGGTTCCTGGTTGTGGATCGCCAGCACCCAGGGCAAGCACACCAGCACGGCCACGCCGATGGCCAGCGGGCCATACCGCAGCAGCTCGCCCAGGCGCCGTTGCCAAAGCATATAGGGCAGGACGATCAGCACTGGCAGCGCCCACGCCAGGAAACCCTTGGTCATGAACCCCATGGCACACGCAAATCCCAACACGGCCCAGGCACCCAGACGGCTGCGCAGGGTGTGGCTGTCGAGGGCAAACCACAGCGCCACCAGGCTCAGGTTGACCCACAAGGTGAATTGCGGATCGAGGTTGGAGTACCCCGCTTGCCCGGCCACCAGGCCAAAACTCAGGTAGAGCAGGGCGCAGGCGAAAGACTTGCGTGGGTCGTTCCACAGTCGCCGGGCGATCAGGTACGCCAGCAGCACGCTCAATCCGGTGGTCAAGGCCGAGGCGATGCGTACACCGAACAGGTTCTGGCCAAACACCGCTTGGCCCAGGGCAATCAGCCAATAACCGGCGGCGGGTTTTTCGAAATAACGGATACCCATGAAGTGCGGCGCCACCCAGTTTCCGCTTTGGAGCATCTCCTGGCTGATCTGGGCGTAACGGGTTTCATCCGGTATCCACAAACCATGCAGGCCCAGTGGTAATAGATAAAACGCGACGAAGGCCAGTAATAAAACCGGCAGGGGTTTAAAGCGGGTCATGACAACGTCGCTCCTTGACGTCTGGTGGTGGTTTTTTCAACTAATGAAGTAAAGGCGAAAGTCGTCACAGCGTTCACTGAATAACGGGAAATAGTCATAACGACCTTAAAAAAGGGCGCAACTAAACATGCCCGAATAGGGCTGTCTTTTTGCTGAACATAAGCCGTAGTGGCAGGAAGGGAATGCGTTAGATTTGTTTGAGCGCGGCCGGCCAATCCTGGTTTTTCATGGTGCCCAGGGCCTTGAACTTGCCGTTGGCCAGCACCTGCACGAATAGCGCGCTGCCGTACTCGGAAAACTTGGCGTGGGGGAAGCCCAGGGTGGTTTCGAAGTCAGCAATGCAGCCGCTGTGAGTGACGAAGACGAGGTTGCGTCCGGCCTGTTTGTGGCTGAGCAACTCTTCGCCCATGGCCTTGCCGCAGACGGCTTGTTCGCTGGCGGTCATCTCGGTTTTGCCGAACATGAAACGCGAGGTCTGGGCGGTGCGAATGGCGGGGCTGGAGAGTACGTCGGTGCCGTCCATGCCCAGTGATTTAAAGGCTTTGCCCATGTTTTCCGCGTGCTGGCTGCCATTAATCGTCACGCCTTCCACTGGGCCCAGACAAGGGTTGCTCGAACGGTCGCAGCGCTCTTCATGACGCACCAGCACGATCAGATCGCCGTCGCGCCACAGTGGCAGCACCTCGGACGTCAGCAGACGATTGCCTACGCCCAGATCCCGTGGCGAGGTCGGCCAGAACAGCGCGCAAGTGAGCAGCGCTCCGACCACGGCAAGCCCGAGCCAAAGCGGTTTGAGGCGCTTGAGAAAGGCCCGGCGCGAGCGTGGTTTAATCAGGGTAATGTCAACCACTTCATTCACCTTGGACGCTGTTGGCAATCTTGTATTAGTTAGGCGCAACGTGTTGGCGAATAGCCGCAGTGGAGCAGAAGGCTGTCACAGGGCTGCTGTCTTTTCGCTGAACATGCTGCGGTTAAAAGTTGCCAGGGTTGGCAACTAAGAAGTTGCCGACGAGTGACGCTTGGCCGGTAATTTAAAGTGCGGTGGGTCGGTGGCCGGTGAAAAGCATGTGAAAAATTTGCGTGGCCTCGATTCCCAACCGTTATTCTCGATGGCCACCCCTCCGATGAGTGCTCCCATGCTGCAGGCGCAAGGTGTCTTCAAAAGCTATGCCACCCCTCAAGGCCCGTTGGCGGTGTTGGCAGGTGTGGATTTGCACCTGGCCGCACGCAGCAGCCTGGCGTTGATGGGCGAGTCGGGCAGTGGAAAAAGCACCTTGTTGCACTTGGTGGCGGGGCTTGATCGGTTGGATCGCGGCAGTATCCAAGTGGGTGAGCAACGCCTCGACCAGATGAGCGAGGCGCAACTGGCTCACTGGCGGCGCACTGAAATTGGCCTGGTGTTCCAGCAGTTCAACCTCATTGGCAGTTTGCGCGTCGACGACAACCTGGCGTTCCAGGCCCGGCTGGCGGGGCGCTTTGATCCGCTCTGGCAGGCGCAGTTGGTGGAACGCCTGGGCCTGGGCGACTTGCTCAAGCGCTATCCGGAACAGCTCTCGGGCGGCCAACAACAGCGGGTCGCGGTAGGGCGTGCCTTGGCGTCGCGGCCAGGCTTGCTGTTGGCTGACGAACCCACCGGCAACCTCGACGAAGCCACCAGCGACGAGGTGTTGCAACTGATGCTGGACCTGTTGCGCGACAGCGCCACCAGCTTGTTGATGGTCACCCACAGCCCCCGTATCGCCGCACGGCTGGACCAGCAGGTGGTGTTGCATCACGGCCGCGTCCTGCCTGCGGATGCTCGCTGAAATGGCGGTGTTTTATTGGACACTGCGCGCGTTGCTCAGCCATTGGCGGCGCCACCCGGTGCAGTTTTTCAGTGTGCTCACCGGCTTGTGGCTGGCCACCGCACTCTTGACCGGCGTGCAGGCCCTCAACAGTCAGGCGCGCGACAGCTATGCCCGCGCCAGCCAGTTGATCGGCGGCGAACCCCAAGCCAGTCTCAGTGCGCCGGACGCTGCCAGTTTCCCGCAAACGCTGTTTGCCGAACTGCGCCGCGCGGGTTGGCCGGTGTCGCCGGTGGTGCAGGGGCGGTTGCAGCTCAAGGGGCATGAGGACGTGCGCCTGCAATTGATGGGCCTCGACCCGCTGTCGTTGCCCGGCAGCGGCGCGGTAGCGGGGCAGCGCTTGAGTCAGGCGCAGATGCTCGCCTTCTTTGACCCTCCGGGGCGTACCTGGATCGCGCCGCAAACCTTGCAGGCCCTGGGGCTGCACGAAGGGCAGCAACCCCTGGCGCTGAACGGGCAACGTCTGCCGCCGCTGCAAGCCCAGCCGGACATGGCGCCCGGGCTGTTACTGACCGATATCGGCTTTGCTCAACCTTTGCTTGAGATGCCTGGGCAGCTGTCGCGGCTGCTGCTGGACAAGGCCTTCGCCGCCAGCCATCCCACGCCTCCCGCAGGGCTGCAACTCAGGCAGGGCGAGGACAGCAACTTGGCGCGCCTCACCGAAAGTTTCCACCTGAACCTTGATGCGCTGGGCTTCCTGTCCTTTGTGGTGGGGCTGTTTATTGTGCACGCCGCCATCGGCCTGGCCCTGGAGCAACGCCGCGGACTGCTGCGCACCTTGCGTGCCTGTGGGGTCAGTGCGCGTTTGTTGATCCTCGGGCTTGGGGTGGAATTGGGCGCGTTGTCGCTGCTGGGCGGCGTGCTCGGCGTCGCCAGCGGATACCTTCTGGCCAGCCTGCTGCTGCCGGATGTGGCTGCCAGCCTGCGCGGGTTATATGGCGCCGAAGTGCCGGGACAGTTGAGCCTGAGTCCATGGTGGTGGCTGGCGGGGTTGGGCTTGAGCCTGTTGGGTGCCTTACTGGCCGGTGCCAGCAGCGTGTGGCGGGCGGCGCGCTTGCCGTTGCTGGCGCTGGCCAACGCCCAGGCCTGGCACGAGGCCCATGGTCGCTGGTTACGGCGTCAGGGCTGGGTCGCCGGAACGGCATTGCTGATCGCGCTGTTGGCGCTTTGGCTGGGCGACAGCTTGGCGGCGGGGTTTGTATTGATGGCGGCCTTACTGCTTGGCGCGGCCTTGGGCTTGCCGGTATTGCTCAACGGGCTGCTCAAGGCCGTGTTGGGACGCAGCCGTTCAGTGCTTGGCCAGTGGTTTCTTGCCGATTGCCGCCAACAACTGCCGGCTTTGAGCCTGGCACTGATGGCGCTGCTACTGGCCCTGGCCGCGAATATCGGCGCGGGCTCCATGACCTCGGGCTTTCGCCACACCTTCAATCATTGGCTGGAACAACGCCTCACTGCCGAGCTGTACCTCAACCCGCAAACCCCGGCCCAGGCGGATCAGCTCAGCACCTGGCTGGCGCACCAACCGTTGGTGCAGAGGGTGTTGCCTACCTGGCAGATCGCCGTGCAAGTGCAGGGCTGGCCAGCGGATCTGTTCGGGGTGGTCGACGATCCGACCTATCGCGAGCACTGGCCCTTGTTGGACGCTGCCGATGCACCTTGGGACCGGTTGCAGCGTGACGACACCTTGATGCTCAGCGAGCAGTTGGCACGCAGGCTTTCAGTCAGGCTCGGGGATTCGATTGATATCCCCACGCCTCAAGGCCTCTGGTCACCCAAGGTGGTGGGGATTTACGCGGATTACGGCAATCCCAAGGGGCATATCCTGGTCAATTCCGAACACCTGCTGGCGCACTGGCCGACGCTCTCACCCGCGCGCTTCAACCTGCGCGTCGCGCCGTCTGATGTAGCGCCACTGGTGCGAGAAGTGCAGCGCGCATTTGCCCTGGACGACAGCCGCATCGTCGATCAACAGCAACTCAAGGGCTGGTCGAGCCAGGTGTTCGAACGCACCTTCGCCGCGACTGCGGCCCTCAACAGCCTGACCTTGGGCGTGGCCGGCGTAGCGCTGTTCATTAGCCTGCTGACCCAGAGCCAGAGCCGCCTAGGCCAGCTCGCACCGCTGTGGGCGCTGGGCGTGACACGTCGACAATTGATGTTGCTGAACCTGGGCCAGACCTGGCTGCTGGCGGTGCTCACCCTGATGTTGGCGTTGCCGCTGGGGGTGTTGTTGGCATGGTGCCTGGACGCGGTGATCAACGTGCAGGCCTTTGGTTGGCGGCTGCCGCTGCAGGTGTTCCCGTGGCAGCTCGCACAATTGCTTGGGCTGGCGATGCTCGCCACATTGTTGGCATCGGCCTGGCCGTTGTGGCAGCTGTACCGCAGCCGTCCGGCGGATTTGCTGAGGACCTTTGCCCATGAAGATTAAGGCGTTGATGTGCGCGTTATTGCTGCTGGCGGCTTGTGACAAAGCGCCCGCGCCCCAGGAGAGCTTTGCAGGCCTGGGCAGCGATGCGGCGGACTTTGCCCAAGTGCTGCCCGGCAAGGTGTTCAGCTTTCCCGAGGACCATGGCCCCCATGACGGCTTTCGCATCGAGTGGTGGTACGTCACCGCCAATCTGAAGGACGCCCAAGGCAATGTGTTCGGCGTGCAATGGACGCTGTTTCGCAACGCCTTGAAAGCCGGGTCGACCCAGGCCGGCTGGCGGGATTCGACGGTGTGGCTCGGCCATGCCGCCGTCACCTCCGCCAACCGCCATTACGCCGCCGAACGGCTGGCCCGTGGCGGCGTTGGCCAGGCCGGTGCCCAGGCAGCGCCGTTCAATGCGTGGATTGACGATTGGAACTTTGCCAGCCGTCCTGGCGCGGTCAGTGCATTGGCGGATATGCAACTCAAGGCCAGCGCAGAGCACTTCGCCTACGACTTGCGGCTGACCTCCAGCCGTCCATTGGTGTTGCAAGGTGACAACGGCTACAGCCGTAAATCCGACCAGGGCCAGGCGTCGTATTACTACAGTCAGCCGTTCTTCACCGCCAATGGCAGCGTCAGCATCGATGGCACAACCTATCAAGTCACTGGCCCGGCGTGGCTCGACCGCGAATGGAGCAGCCAACCACTGAGCGCCAGCCAGACTGGTTGGGACTGGTTCTCCCTGCACCTCGACCGGGGCGCGCAACTGATGCTGTTTCGCGTACGCCAGAAGGACGGCGGCGGTTATCTCACCGGCACCTGGATCGACGCCCAGGGACGTACAGAGACCTTGCATAACGCTGACATCCAGCTGACACCGCTGGAAACCACGGCCATCGATGGGCGCAACCTGCCGACGCGCTGGTCGCTGAAAATACCTGGCAAACAGCTGGATATCACCACTGAAGCCGTCAACCCGAACGCCTGGATGAACCTGAGCATTCCGTATTGGGAGGGGCCGGTGAGGTTTGACGGGGGCGTGGGCTACCTGGAAATGACCGGGTATTGAGGGTACTTCCGTAAGGGCATGTCCGCGTTGACGTAGGTAACTTCCCAAATGTTATTCAGCCTTCCTCGGGTTGTGTCCGGGGTGTATCTGCTTGCTTATATTTCGACGCCATCTTCATTGCATCCCGGATGTAAGGCATGGCGCAGAGCTATCTCAACGACCGCACGATGGACTATCCGAGTGTGAAATCCCGCTTGATGGGTAGTGCTCCGAGCCGGCAGCGTTCTGATCATTTTGATGTGTTGAATCGGCACCTGCGCCATGGGCTGGTGACGCCGGGTCAGATGGTGATTATTCCCGATGCCTACAGCGTGACGTGTTCGTTGGAGGAGGCCTGGTTGATGCGCCGGGCGGAAGAAATTCACCGGCAGTTGGCGCAAGACGCGTCAGTCGGAACGGCGGTGATCAATAACTATGACTTGCTGCAGAGCTTTCTCGCGTACAGCTCGATCGGGGTGGGCAGCGTGACGTCGGCGTGGTCGCGGCATCTGGACGAGGTGGCGCATACGCTGGAGAACATTGAGCGGTTGCATCAGCGCTTTCGGGACGGTGGGTTGGACCGGCAGGCATTTTTTCGCCAGCGCCAGGTGTTGTTGTCGCTGTTGGACACCCAATTGCAAGGCGCGGCGCGCTATGGCACGGGTTTGCAGGGCAATCAGGGGTTGAAGAAGCTGCTGGGGATTTCCACGAAAAGCTATCTGAAGAAGGGTGAGATCGCCGGGTACGCGCAGCGGATTCGGGAGATCGCGCAGATGTCAAAGTGGTTGGGCAAAGGCACGTATGTGGGGTTGGCGCTGGACGTGGGCGTGGCGGGATTGGAGATCAAGGAGGCGTGTGTGACGGGGCGGGAGGCGCAGTGTCGGAGGGCGAAG
>NZ_JAAOWU010000025.1 GCF_013778505.1 Pseudomonas sivasensis
TCGGCGTGCCGGTGCCGATTTTGATCACCATCGTGTGCTTTGTGTTTTTCGGCTGGCTGCTGAACTACACCACCTACGGGCGCAACACCATGGCCATCGGCGGCAACCCGGAAGCGGCGTTGCTGGCGGGGGTGAACGTTGACCGCACCAAGATCCTGATCTTCGCCGTGCACGGTCTGATCGGCGCGCTGGCCGGCGTGATCCTCGCCTCGCGCATGACCTCGGGCCAGCCGATGATCGGGCAGGGCTTTGAGCTGACGGTGATCTCGGCCTGTGTACTGGGCGGGGTGTCGTTGAGTGGTGGGATTGGCATGATCCGCCATGTGATCGCGGGGGTGTTGATTTTGGCGATCATCGAGAACGCGATGAACCTGAAGAACATCGACACGTTTTATCAATACGTAATCCGCGGTTCGATCCTGCTACTGGCGGTGGTCATCGACCGCATGAAACAACGCTAAACCCTCGCCATGTGAAGCCCAAAATGTGGGAGGGGGCTTGCTCCCGATCGCAGTGGGTCAGGTAATGAATATATAGCTGACACACTGCAATCGGGAGCAAGCCCCCTCCCACAGTTTGAATCGGCGGAGAATTTGAACACGGTGTTCTGGCTGTAAGTTTGTCCTGGGTTCATCAATACGTGATCTGCGGTTTGATCCTGCTACTGGCGGGGGGCATCGACCGCATGAAACAACGCTGATCCAGACCCTATGAAGGCCAAATGTGGGAGGGAGCAAGCCCCCTCCCACAGTTTTAATCGGCGGAGAATTTGAATACGGTGTTCTGGTTGTAAGTTTGTATTGGGTTCATCAATGCGTGATCTGCGGTTTGATCCTGCTACTGGCGGTGGTCATCGATCTCATGAAACAACGCTGATCCAAACCCTATGAAAGCCGAATGTGGGAGGGGGCTTGCTCCCGATAGCGGAGTGTCAGTTTGCACATTTGTCTCTGACACACCGCCATCGGGGGCAAGCCCCTCCCACCTATAGATCTCAACTGTATTGACGGGCGGTATTTGCCATAATGCCCGCGCTTTCATACTTATAGGCCCGATATGCAGGAAAACGCCCACACCCCCGTCAAAGACGCCGCCCCCACCGGCACCCAGACCCTGCTGCGTGGCTTGGGCGTGGTGCAGGCAGTGGCGGCCGGTGCGCGGGATCTGAAAGAGATCGCCAAGCGCATCGGCACCACCCGCAGCACCACCCACCGCCTGGCCAGTTGCCTGGTGGATGAGCGTTACCTGCGCGTAGTGCCGCAAGTCGGTTACCTGCTGGGTCCAAAGTTGATTGAACTGGGCTTCCAGGCACGGGAAGAGCTGCCATTGGTGACCCTGGCGGTGCCGTATCTGGACGAGTTGTCGGCGCTGACCGGTGACACCATCCACCTGGCGATTCGCGAATTTGACGACGTGCTGTACCTGCACAAGAACCCTGGCCGTAATGGCCCGGAAATGCGCTCACGGGTCGGCCATCGCATGCCGTTGGCGCGCACGGGCGTAGGCAAGGCAATGCTGCTGGATGACACGGTGCAAGAGTGGCAACGCTTGTACGAAACCAGCCTGCCGGCGGGAGGAAAGAACCTGCAGTGGCCGCAGCACCCGGAGCAATCCTGGGCACAGTTCGAGCAGCGTATGCATGAATATGTGGTGGGCGGTTATGCGTTCGATCTGGAAGACAACGAACCGTCGATCCGCTGCGTGGCGGCACCGGTGCGCGATGCGAGCCGGCGAATCGTCGCCGGCATCAGCATCGCCAGTACCGTGCCTTATATGCCGCTGGAGAAAATGGCCGAGCTGATCCCTGTCATCAAACAAGTCGCAGCGCGGCTTTCAGCGGAGTTGGGCGCGAAGGTCTGATCAGACCTTCAGGGTCGCCATGTCGATGACAAAGCGGTACTTCACATCACCGGCGATCATGCGGGCATAGGCCTCGTTGATCTGGCGGATGTCGAGCATTTCGATGTCGCAGGTGATGCCATGCTCGGCGCAGAAATCCAGGACTTCCTGGGTTTCGGCAATGCCACCGATCAGCGAACCGGCCAGTACCTTACGGCCCAACACCAGTTTGGCTGCATTCACCGGCGGGTCCACTGGCTCGATCAAACCGACCAGGATGTGCACGCCGTCAAAGCGCAGCACGTCGAGGTAGGGGTTGAGGTCGTGCTGAACTGGGATGGTGTCCAGCAAGAAATCAAAGTGCCCGGCAGCAGCTTTCATCTGCTCGGCGTCGGTGGACACGATCACGTGGTCGGCGCCCTGGCGACGGCCTTCTTCAGCCTTGCTCGCGGAGCGGGTGAACAGCGTGACCTCCGCGCCCATGGCTTTGGCGAACTTGATGCCCATATGGCCCAGACCGCCCATGCCCAGGATCCCGACTTTATCGCCGGCCTTTACGCCGTAGTGCTTGAGCGGCGAGTAAGTGGTAATGCCGGCGCACAGGATCGGCGCGGCGCTGGCCAGGTCGAGCTTGGCCGGAATCTTCACCACAAAGTGCTCGCTGACCACGATGCTGTCGGAGTAGCCGCCCATGGTGTTGCTGCCATCCACACGATCCGGCGTGGCGTAGGTCATGGTCGGGCCTTCGAGGCAGTATTGCTCCAGGTCCGATTTGCACGCTTCACAGTGACGGCACGAATCGACCATGCAGCCTACGCCGACGAGGTCGCCGACTTTATGCGCGGTAACGCTGGCGCCGACGGCCGTGACCTTGCCGACAATTTCGTGGCCGGGCATCAGCGGGTACACAGCGATGCCCCATTCGTTGCGCGCCTGGTGGATGTCGGAGTGGCAGACGCCGCAGTACATAATCTCGATCGCCACGTCATCGGCGCGCGGGCTGCGGCGTTCAAACGACATGGGGGCGAGGGGAGTGGTGGCCGACTGGGCGGCATAACCGATGGCGGTATACATGGTGAAACCTCGCAAAAAGCAGTGACAAGTGAGGCGGGCCATTCTCCCCATCGACCGTCGAGGCGACCATGGCGATTGCTCCGAGTCTCATGCCTATTCGTCCGGGAGTGCCCCTTGTTTGGATTTATGTGCCGCCAGACCTGCGATGATGCTATCATCCCTTTTTCGCGAAGTTTTTTGCCATGTTGTTGACCCGCCATCTCGACGCCAACGCCACGTTGGTTTCCCTGATTGAGGGGCTCACGCCCTGTGAAGGTTTTTCCCCTACCCATCTGCCCGGTGTGAAGGTGCTGCGCGCCAGTTGCGACGTGGCGCGCGGCCCGCAGATCTATGAGCCGAGCCTGATGTTCGTGGCCCAAGGCAGCAAACTCGCTTATCTGGGGCCGCGGACCCTGGAGTATGGCGCTGGGCATTACTTGATCCAGGCGATGCCCGTGCCGTTCGAGTGCGAGACATTCGCCATGGCGCCCGGAGCACCGCTGTTGGGTGTGTCGGTGGGTATCGACCGTGTGGTGTTGGGGGAGTTGGTGATGGCCATGGGCATGCAGGCTGGGCCGCCACCGACCCCGCAAACCCTGGAGTCGATGAGTTCGGTGGTGCTGGATGACGCCATGCGCGGTTGCGTCGAACGGTTGTTGCAGTGCCTGCACGATCCGCTGGAAAGCCGGATCATGGGTCCAGCGCGGGTGCGCGAATTGTTGTTCACCGCGCTGCGCGGGCCGCAGGCGGATGTGCTGCGTGCGTTGGTAGAGCAACAGGGGCAATTCTCGCGGATTGCCACGTCGTTGAGTCACCTGCATGCCCATTTCGCCGAGCCGCTCAATATCGAGACGTTAGCCGGGTATGCGCACATGAGTGCGTCGACCTTCCATGAGCACTTCAAGCGCTGCACCTTGCTGTCGCCGGTGCAGTACCTCAAGCGTCTGCGCCTGCTCAAGGCCCAGCAATTGCTGCTGGTGGAAGGCATGGGCGTGGCCCAGGCGGCGCACAACGTGGGTTACCAGAGCACGTCGCAGTTCAGTCGCGAATACAAGCGCTACTTCGAGCGCAACCCAGGGGAAGAGCGCGCGGCTTAGTAGTAACGTCGCGGGTCAGAATCGATCAGGCTGGCCAACTTGGTCAGGGCGAAGCGCAGCTCGTCCTGACTGGTGGGCGACATCAGTACCAGCCGTACACTGCGCGTCACCCCGGAACGTTCGGCCTGGAACTGAGTGCCACTGAGCACCAGCACCCCATTGGCCCGCGCCAGCATGGTGAATTCGTCGCTGGTCCAGGGCTCGGGCAGCGTCAGCCAGACATGGTAGGAGTACGGCTGGGTCTTGAGTTCGTAATTGGCGAAGATCTCCTGGGCAATCGCTTGGCGCCCGGCGGCTTCGTTGCGCTGGATACGGATCAGTTTTTTGTCCAGGCCTTCGGTGACGACATTGCTGGCCAGTTGCGCAGTCAGTGGCGACGGCATCCACACGCTGCTGCGGACCATCGACGTCAAGCGTGACAGTAGTTTTGGCGGGCTATACAGGTAGCCGATGCGCAGCGCAGGCATCACCGACTTCGACAGGCTGGTCAGGTACACCGAACGGTCCGGGGCGAACGCCGACAGCGGTTTGATTGGCGGGTCGGTGGCGAGAAAACCGTAGATGTCATCGTCGAGAATGATGAAGTCGAACTCTTCGGCCAGCGCCGCGATTTGCGCCCGACGCTTTTGCGACATGATCGCCGCCGTCGGGTTCTGGCAGGTTGCCACGCAGACCAGCATCGCCGGTTTTTCGCGCTGGCACAGTTCGCGCAGTGCCTCGGGGATGATGCCTTCGTCATCCATCGGCACGCCCCGCAGACGGCGCTCCAGGCCGTGGGCCAGGGAAATGATGCCGGGGTAGCAAAGCGCTTCGCAGAGCACCAGGTCGCCGGCGTTGGTCAGGGCGCTCATGGCCACCATCAAGCCATGCTGGGCTCCGGCGGTGATGATCACTTGCTGCCACTGCGCATCGGGCAACGAATGCCGCAACCACTGTGCACCCGCCTCGCGATGAGCCGGGTGGCCGCCATCGGGTGCGTAGTCCAGGGCGCGCGCGAAATCGGTGCTCTTGGCCATGCTCACCAATGCATCGCGCAGCCAGTATTCCAGGGTTTCGCTGTAGGGCTTGATGATCGATAGATCGAGCAGTTCGGACTGCCCAAGATTCAAGGGTACGGACGCACTGTTACTCGCCGGCAGTTCCAACTGCTTTTGATTGAGCACATACGTGCCGCGCCCCACTTCACCCTGCACCAAGCGACGCCGCTGGGCTTCGCTGTACGCGCGGCTGATGGTGCCCGGCGTGACATTCAGCGTCGTGGCCAGCTCCCGCAGGGTCGGCAGGCGATCGCCTTCGTTCAATACGCCGTTGCCGATATCGCGTGCCAACGCATCGGCAATCGACAAATACATCGGCTGGCCGAATTCGCTTAGCTGGGGAACCCACATGAATGATCACTGCCCATCGTAGAAATGATGAATATCCGAGCATATCACATGGAGGTTAGGCAACTAATAAATCGACACAATTGGCGAATTGATTCGATTGATCCCGTGATTGAATCGATATTGATCGCTAGGTTCAGATATTTTTTTGTTTTTTAATCTCCTTATAAATCAAATAATTAAATGCGTAATGGCGCGAAAAAAGGCACGTATAGCAAAAAAACATCCCGTAACAACCTCGCCAGCTATTGAATCAACTCAATTCCTTAAAATACACTCATCTCGAATCGAAGCAATCGACTCAATCCTCCCCTGTTCACTGCCTGGCCCCGCCGCGCCAAGTCGAGACATCATGGACACACTCAGAAAGGATCTATCCCTGTCAGCCGTCATCGCGGGCTTTATTGCCGTGATCATTTCTTATGCCGGCCCTTTGATCATCGTGTTTCAGGCGGCCAAGGAAGCGCACCTGCCCAATGACGTGGTGTCTTCGTGGATCTGGGCGATTTCCATCGGCAGCGGCATCACTGGCCTGTTCCTCAGCTGGCGCCTACGGGTTCCGGTGATTACCGCGTGGTCCACACCTGGCGCGGCATTGCTCGTTTCGATGCTGCCGACGGTGACGCTGCCACAGGCCATCGGTGCCTATGTGGTGGCGTCGGTGATCATTGCCGTGGTGGGGTTGTCCGGCGCATTCGACAAGTTGATGAGTCGACTGCCCAAGGCCATCGCCGCTGCCATGCTTGCTGGCATTCTGTTCCGCTTCGGCGCCGAGCTGTTTACCTCGATCAAGCTGCAACCCGCGCTGGTACTGTCGATGATCGCGGCCTACCTGATCTTCAAACGCCTCTCGCCGCGCTACGCAATTCTTTCGGTGTTGATTATCGGCTGTGCAGTCGCCGCCTCGTTTGGAGAGTTGAACAGCACGGCAATCACCATCGCTGTGGCGCACCCGGTGTTTATCGCGCCGGAATGGAGTTGGCACGCCATCATCAACATCGGCCTGCCGCTGGCGCTGGTGACGCTGACCGGGCAGTACGTGCCGGGCATGGCAGTGTTGCGCACTTCGGGCTACAACACCCCGGCGCGCTCGATCATTTCGGTGACGGCGATCGGTTCGGTGCTGATGGCACCGTTCGGTTCCCACGGCTTCAACCTCGCCGCGATCACCGCTGCCATCTGCACCGGCCGCGAAGCCCACGAGGACCGCGACAAACGCTACATCGCCGGGATCGCCTGCGGGGTGTTCTACATCCTGATGGGCACCTTCGGCGCGACCCTGGCTTCGGTGTTTTCCGCCTTGCCTAAAGAGTTGATTGCGTCTCTCGCCGGGTTGGCCCTGTTCGGTGCGATCAGCGCCGGGCTGACCGGTGCCATGGCCGACGAGAAGCAACGGGAAGCCGCGTTGATCACCTTCCTGGTCACCGCCTCGGGCATGAGTTTCCTCGGCTTGGCCGCGGCGTTCTGGGGGTTGATCTTCGGTCTCGTCGCCCACTTCGTGCTGACCTACACCCGAGAAAGCAAGGCCATCGCGATGGCTGAGGGCAGCCGTCCATGACCGCACGTTACGATTTCATAGTGGTGGGCGGTGGCATCGCTGGCGTGTCGGCGGCGTATGAGCTGGCGGCCCACGGCAGCGTTTGCCTGCTGGAGCAGGAGCAGCAACTGGCCTATCACACCACTGGCCGTTCGGCGGCGATCTCCATGGAAAGCTACGGCAACCAGCAGATCCGCTCGCTGACCTGCGCTTCCCGAGGCTTTTTCGAGAACCCGCCCGAAGGCCTGGCCGAACACCCATTGTGGTCGCCACGCGGTGCCTTGATCGTGGCGCAAGCGCAGCGGGTGGACAAACTGGCTGCGCGGTTTACCGCAGTGCTCGGGCAAGTGCCCACGGCAAAGTTCCTCGACGACCAACAGGTGCTCGAACTGGTGCCCTACCTGGCCGAAGGCGCCTGGAGCGCAGGCATCTATGAGCCCAGCGCGTTCGACCTGGATGTGCACGGCATTCATTGCGCCTACCTCGGCGGCCTGCGGGTGCGCGGCGGTGTGGTCAAGCGCGAAGCCGAAGTGGTGCGCGGCGAACACCGCAACGATCACTGGACCTTGCACACCGCTGACGGCCAACGGTTAGAGGCGTCGATCGTGGTCAACGCTGCCGGCGCCTGGGCTGATGAGTTTGCCCAGCGTTGCGGGGTGCCCCAGGTTGGTGTGCGGCCGTTGCGCCGCACGGTGCTGGCGGTGGATCCGCAGTGCGACGTGCACCACACGCCGTACCTGGGCACGGTGGACGAAGACATTTTCATCAAGCCGGAAGCCGGGCGCCTGATCGTCTCGCCCTGCGATGAAAACCCGTCGCTGCCCTGTGACGCGCTGCCTGACGAGCTGGACCTGGCGATCACCATGGACCGTCTGCAAAGCACTACTCGCCTTCGTCCACGCTCGATCATCAACAAGTGGGCAGGCCTGCGTACCTTTGTTGCCGACCGGTCCCCGGTGCTCGGCCAGGATCCGCAACACGAGAGCTTTATCTGGCTAGCCGCCCTCGGTGGCTACGGCATTCAAGCCGCGCCAGCCATTGCCCGGCTGTGCAGTCACGCGGCGTTGGGCATCGCCATGCCGACCGATCTGGCGGCGCTGCAACTCAACTACCAGCATTTCTCCCCGGCGCGTTGCCGCGACGAGGCGTTTTCCAGCCTGGCCGTCAAACAGGTTGCCGATTTGCACTAACCCTCCACCCACTTCACAAGGAACGTCACCATGCAGACCAACGCTCAACACCAGTCCGTCGCCAAGCCTTTCCTGGGCGAAGAAAACGTGATCTTCACCGACAAGGCGCCGCTGCCCCTGGGCACGTATTCCCAAGGGATCAAGGTCAGTCACGGGCAAACCATCTACCTGTCGGCACAGACTCCCGTCTCGGCGCTGAACAACGAGGTGCTGGCCAAGGACTTCGAAGGCCAGTTGCGTCAGACCCTGGACAATCTGCAGCAAATGGCCGAGGCCGCAGGCGGCACTTTGGCGAACGTGGTCAAGGTCACGGCGTTCATCACGGACTTGAGCGAGTTCCCGACCCTCAACCGGGTGATGGAGGAGTACTTCACCCAGCCATACCCGGCGCGCACCACTGCCGGGGCCAGCGCCCTGGCGCGCAATACCCTGGTCGCCATCGACGCCATCATGGTGGTCTGAAGCCCACTCTCTGCGTGCAGTGCCCGTCGGTCCGGGGCAGTGGACCGACGTCGGCAGCAAAAGCACCCGCACCGCGTATTTTCAGGGGGTTGGTCATGAAACATTCGTACAGCGAGTATGTGTTGCAGTGCCTGGTCTGCGATCGCAGCTACCAGCCGCATGAGGTCAGCTACTACTGCCCTCATTGCAAAACCGACGGTGCCCTCGATGCGCTTTACGATTATTCGACGCTCAAGCGCGAATGGTCCAGGGACACCCTGGTCCATGATCACGCCCGAGGCATGTGGCGTTATGACCGGCTGATGCCATTGCGTTCGACGCAGTTCATCCCGCCGCTGCTGGTGGGGAACACGCCGCTGTATTCGCGCCCGGAACTGCTCGGTAGGGGCGCGCGGATCAAGGTCTATATCAAAGATGAATCGCGCCAGCCTATCGGCTCGCTGAAAGACCGCGCCAGCGCCCTGGCGGTGGCCCATGCCATGCAGTCCGGTGCACGCACCGTGGCGGTGGCCAGTACCGGCAACGCCGCCTCGGCCCTGGCCGGGATGAGTGCAAGCCTGGGCCTGCATAACGTGATTTACCTGCCCAAAAGTGCGCCCCGCGAGAAGCTCGCTCAGATGCAAGGCTATGGCGCCGAGATTGTACTGGTCGATGGCCAGTACGACGAAGCCTTCGAACAATGCCTCAACGCCTGTGAAACCCACGGTTGGTACAACCGCACCACCGGGATCAACTCGTACATGAGCGAAGGCAAGAAAACCGTGGCCTTCGAGATGTGCGAGCAGCTCAACTGGCAGGTGCCGGATCTGGTGTTCGTGCCGGTCGGTAATGGCTGCATTCTGGGCTCGGTCTACAAGGGGTTCTTCGACCTGCTGCAAATGGGCTGGATCGAGCGTATTCCACGTCTGATCGGCGTCCAGGCCGAGCACAGCAACTTTATGTACCGGGCCTGGCGCAGTGACCGACCGATGCAGCAGATTGAACGCATTGCCCCCACCAGCCTGGCCAGCAGCATCAATGTGGCCTTGCCGCGCGACCGTCTCAAAGCCATGCGCGCCGTGACGGCCAGCGGCGGCGAGTTCATTTGCGTCAGCGATCCGAGCATTGTCTCGGCGGCTTCCCGCTTGGCCGCCAGCACCGGTGTGTTTCCCGAGGCCGGCGCGGCGAGTGCCTTCGCCGGGCTGCTCAAGTATGCCGAAGCACACCCCGACACCCCGCAGACCGCCGTGATCCTGATCACCGGCAGCGGTTTGAAAGACACCTCCATTTTTCTCTCCAACTCGACCAGGGGCCAGACACGGGTGCAATCCCAGCCCCTGGCCGACCTGCTGACCTAGGAATCCCACCATGAGCCTGCAAAATTTCGACCCCGCCATTGCCCGCCTGATCGACCGTGAACGCAATCGTCAGGAAACCCACCTGGAGCTGATCGCTTCAGAAAACTATGTGAGCGACGAAGTGCTCCAGGCCCAGGGCTCGGTGCTCACCAACAAGTACGCTGAAGGTTATCCGGGCAAGCGGTATTACGGTGGGTGCAAGGTCGTCGACGAGATCGAAAACCTGGCCATCGAACGCGCCCGCAAACTGTTCAATTGTGAATACGTCAACGTTCAGCCGCACTCCGGGTCGCAGGCCAACCAGGCGGTGTTTCTCGCGGTGCTGGAGCCCGGCGATACCATTCTGGGGATGTCCCTGGCTCATGGTGGTCACCTGACCCATGGCGCATCGGTGAATTTCTCGGGCAAGTTCTACCAGGCGTTTTCCTACGGCCTGGACCCTGACACCGAGACCCTGGACTACGCCGAAATGGAAGCCCTGGCCCGGCAGCACAAACCGAAGATGATCATCGCCGGGGCCTCCGCCTATTCGCGCACCCTGGACTTCCATCGCTTTCGCAAGATCTGCGATGAGGTGGGCGCCTACTTGATGGTGGACATGGCGCATTACGCCGGTTTGATCGCGGCGGGCGTGTACCCGTCGCCGGTCGGCATTGCCGACTTCATCACCTCGACCACTCATAAAACCCTGCGTGGCCCGCGCGGCGGCTTGATCCTGGCCAAGGCGCAATACGCGGCGTTGCTTGATAAGACGATTTTTCCGGTCTACCAGGGCGGCCCGCTGATGCATGTCATCGCAGCCAAGGCTGTGGCGTTCAATGAGGCGCTTAGCGATGGGTTCAAGCATTACCAGCAACGGGTGATCGACAACGCCCGCACCATGGCCGACGTCCTTACCCGCCGTGGTTTGCGTGTGGTGTCGGGAGGCACCGATTGCCATATGTTCCTGCTTGATCTGCGCGCGATGAACATCACTGGCAAGGATGCCGAAGCGTTGCTGGAGAGTGCGCACATCACCTTGAACAAGAATGCGATCCCCAACGACCCGCAAAAACCGGCGATCACCAGCGGCATTCGCATCGGCACGCCGGCGTTGACCACCCGGGGCTTTGGGGAGGCGGAGTGTGCTGAAGTGGCAAACCTGATCGCCGACCTGCTGGAGCAGCCGAACAACACGACGCTGCTGGAGAACACCCGGCGCCGGGTGATGCACCTGTGCGAGTGCTTTCCGGTTTATCTGCTGAGCTGACGCAAACAAAAAAGCCAACGCTTTTGGGCGTTGGCTTTTTGTGTTTCAGGCAATCGTCTTACATGTTCGGGTAAGTCGGTCCACCCGCGCCTTCCGGCGTGACCCACGTGATGTTCTGCGAAGGGTCCTTGATGTCACAGGTCTTGCAGTGCACGCAGTTCTGGGCGTTGATCTGGAAGCGCTTCTCGCCGTCTTCCTTGGTGATCACTTCATACACACCGGCCGGGCAGTAGCGCTGTGCCGGTTCATCGTAGAGCGGCAGGTTGGTGCCGATCGGGATGCTCGGGTCTTTCAACTTCAAGTGGCACGGCTGCTCTTCTTCATGGTTGGTACCAGAGATGAACACCGAACTCAGCTTATCGAAGCTCAGCTTGCCGTCTGGCTTGGGGTAGTCGATCTTCGTGCTGTCCTTGGCCAGCTTCAGGCAGGCGTAGTCCGGCTTGGTGTCGTGCAAGGTGAACGGCATCTTGCCGCCGAGGATGTTCTGGTCGAACCAGTTGAAGCCCGCACCGAGGATCGGGCCGAACTTGTGCATCGCCGGGCCGAAGTTGCGGGTGGCGAACAGTTCTTCGTAGAGCCAGCTGGCTTTGAAGCTGTCGACGTAATTGGTCAGTTCATCACCGCCTTCGGACTCTGCCAGCAGGCGCTCGGCCACGGCGTCGGCAGCGAGCATGCCGGACTTCATGGCGGTGTGGCTGCCTTTGATCTTGGCCACGTTCATGGTGCCCAGGTCGCAGCCGATCAAAGCGCCGCCCTTGAAGACCATCTTCGGCAACGAGTTGATGCCGCCCTTGGCCAGTGCGCGAGCGCCGTAGCTGATGCGCTTGCCGCCTTCCAGGTACTGTGCGAGCACCGGGTGATGCTTGAGGCGCTGGAACTCATCGAACGGCGACAGGAAAGCGTTGCTGTAGGACAGGTCGACGATCAGGCCCACGACCACCTGGTTGTTTTCCAGGTGATAAAGGAAGGAGCCGCCAGTGTTCTCGTTGCTCATGATGTCCAGCGGCCAACCGGCGGTGTGGACCACCAGGCCTGGCTGGTGCTTGGCCGGGTCGATTTCCCAGATTTCCTTGAGACCAATGCCGTAGTGTTGGGCGTCGGCGTCGCTGTCCAGGTTGAAGCGCTGGATCAACTGCTTGCCGATATGCCCGCGGCAGCCTTCGGCGAACAACGTGTACTTGCCACGCAGTTCCATGCCTGGGGTGTACACGCCTTCTTTAGGATTGCCTTCGCGGTCGACGCCGAGGTCACCGGTGATGATCCCGCGCACCACGCCGTTCTCGTCGAACAGTGCTTCCTGGGCGGCGAAACCTGGGTAGACTTCCACGCCCAGATTCTCGGCCTGCTGGGCGAGCCAGCGGCACAGGTTGCCGAGGGAAATGATGTAGTTGCCTTCGTTGTGCATGGTCTTGGGCACGAAGAAGTCAGGCACTTTGGTGGAAGCTTCGGGGCTGCGCAGTACATAGATGTCATCGCGCACCACGGGTGTGTTGAGCGGGGCGCCGAGTTCTTTCCAGTCCGGGAACAGTTCGTTCAGGGCCCGTGGTTCAAACACGGCACCGGAGAGGATGTGTGCGCCGACTTCGGAGCCTTTCTCGACCACGCAGACGCTGATTTCCTTACCGGCTTCGGCGGCCTTCTGCTTCAGTCGGCAGGCGGCGGACAGGCCAGCCGGGCCAGCGCCGACGATGACCACGTCGAATTCCATGTATTCGCGTTCCACAGGCTATCTCCTACTCAAGGCTCAACAGGCTTTTTTTCTAATGGGTGGAGGTTCGGTGTCGTCTTGCGGCAACGGCAAGACCCACCTTTCTCTCTAGGTGGCGCATTATATATAGACCACTGTCAGCGTCCAATACAAACGTTTGTTTGAATTGCCCGCAGGCTAGGAAAATCAAAGCAACGCGGCTTATGACTGGCCATTTTGCCGTATTGACCAGAATAGGCGTTCCGGTCAATATACGGTCGGTTTTGCGCTTACCGTAGGCAGACAGCAGGTTTCAAGAGCACGTCCAAAAGCGAAACAGGTGACGCACGCCTAAACACCGGCGCGCAGTTTACACGCCGCGATAAAGAATGACCTCTCAGTCACCACTGACGAACGGTCGTCATTTCCCGTGAGCAAGGTCATTTGCCCAGGTTTTTGGAGGTGCCCTTGTGTGCCGATGAGCATCAACCGCCAGGTTCGCCTAGGCGACTTTCTTTTCACCGGAGAGTAACGAGGAATCCATGAAGGTTCTTGTAGCTGTCAAACGCGTTGTCGATTACAACGTGAAAGTTCGCGTCAAGGCGGACAATTCCGGCGTCGATCTTGCTAACGTCAAGATGTCGATGAACCCTTTCTGTGAAATCGCTGTGGAAGAAGCCGTACGCCTGAAAGAGAAAGGCGTAGCGACTGAAATCGTCGTGGTTTCCATCGGTCCTACCACTGCTCAAGAGCAGCTGCGTACCGCCCTGGCACTGGGCGCTGACCGCGCTATCCTGGTCGAATCCGCTGAAGACCTGACCTCCCTGGCCGTTGCCAAGCTGCTCAAGGCTGTTGTCGACAAGGAACAGCCTCAGCTGGTGATCCTCGGCAAACAGGCCATCGACAGCGACAACAACCAGACTGGCCAGATGTTGGCTGCACTGACCGGTTACGGCCAGGGCACCTTCGCCTCGAAAGTCGAAGTAAGCGGCGACAGCGTTGCCGTGACCCGCGAAATCGACGGCGGCGCACAGACGGTTTCCCTGAAACTGCCGGCCATCGTCACCACCGACCTGCGTTTGAACGAGCCGCGCTACGCGTCCCTGCCAAACATCATGAAAGCCAAGAAGAAGCCTCTCGAAGTGCTGACTCCGGACGCTTTGGGCGTTTCCACCGCCTCCACCAACAAGACCGTCAAAGTCGAAGCGCCGGCTGCACGCAGCGCGGGCATCAAGGTCAAGTCGGTGGCTGAACTGGTCGAGAAACTGAAAAACGAAGCGAAGGTAATCTAACCATGACTATCTTGGTAATCGCAGAACACGACAACAAAGTGCTGGCCCCGGCCACGCTGAACACTGTTGCTGCTGCCGCCAAAATCGGTGGCGACATCCACGTGCTGGTAGCAGGCCAAGGCGCTGGCGCCGTGGCTGAAGCCGCAGCCAAAGTGGCTGGCGTGAGCAAAGTACTGCTGGCCGACAACGCCGCTTACGCTCACCAACTGCCGGAAAACGTCGCTCCACTGGTTGCAGAGCTGGGCGCTGGCTACAGCCATATCCTGGCTGCCGCTACCTCCAACGGCAAAAACATCCTGCCACGCGTTGCCGCGCAGTTGGACGTTGACCAGATCTCCGAGATCATCTCGGTTGAAAGCGCCGACACCTTCAAGCGCCCGATCTACGCCGGTAACGCCATTGCCACCGTGCAATCGACTGCTGCCGTCAAAGTCATCACCGTGCGTGCCACCGGTTTCGATCCGGTTGCTGCTGAAGGTGGTTCGGCTGCCGTTGAAGCCGTCTCCGCTGCCCACGACGCTGGCACTTCCAGCTTTGTTGGCGAAGAGCTGGCCAAGTCGGACCGTCCTGAGCTGACCGCTGCCAAGATCGTCGTATCCGGCGGTCGTGGCATGCAGAACGGTGACAACTTCAAGCACCTGTACGCCCTGGCCGACAAGCTGGGCGCTGCGGTTGGCGCTTCCCGCGCCGCCGTCGACGCAGGTTTCGTACCCAACGACATGCAGGTCGGCCAGACCGGCAAGATCGTGGCGCCACAGCTGTACATCGCCGTCGGTATCTCCGGCGCGATCCAGCATCTGGCCGGTATGAAAGACTCCAAAGTGATCGTTGCGATCAACAAGGACGAAGAAGCACCGATCTTCCAGGTGGCTGATTACGGCCTGGTGGCGGACTTGTTCGAAGCCGTACCTGAGTTGGAGAAGCTGGTCTAATCCAGCCGCTTCACTTATAAAGAGCCCGGTCTTGCGACCGGGCTTTTTTTTGTCCGGCCTTTTTGAATATCGGAGAAACCGCCATGGAACTGCGTCCCTGGGCACTATTGCTGGGCCTGTCGCTGCTGCCGAGCCTGACCTTGGCCGCTGGCAAATGTGAGCGCCTGGTGATCACCGGCAGCCCTGACGCACCGCCCTTGTTATGGCGCGACCCCCAAGACCCCACGCACCTGATCGGCGCCACCGCCGACGTGCTCCAGCAAGTGGCAAAGGACCTAGGGTTGAAGATCGACCTGCTTTACGGCGGCAAGCGTTCCCAGGCCTTGGATGAGGTGCGCAGCGGCCGTATGGATATATTCGCCGATACGCCGCTAAACCTCGGCGAGCTGGAAAATCTTGATTACATCCACCCGGCGTTGGTGCAGACCGATTATCTCGTCTGGACGCGCAAAGACTCGGCACTGGTCTACACCACAGCTGCCGACCTGCACGGGCACAAGGGTGCAGTATCGGAGCGTTCCCGTTTTAGTGCCGGATTCGAAACCTTCGCCGGTGAGCAACTGACCTTACAGCGCCTGCCGACGTTGACTCCGGCGTTCCAGAAACTGCTGCTGGGGGAGGTGGAGTACGTGCTGGCGGGACGTTATTCCGCAATGGCCATGGCTCAGACACTGGGCATGAGCAACGACCTGATCGCCCGCGATGTTCCGATCGATCAGCCGGGGCTGTACCTGGCGATTTCCCACAACTCGGCCTGCAATGATCCGTGGTTGCGCGGACAGCTCACCAAAAAGATGACAGAATTGCCCGGGTCTGGTGTGACGGAAGCCGCGCTGCAGCGCAATCTGGAGCGTTGGAAAGCGCAATTGCAACAACCCGTCGGCACCCCAACAAAGTAGGGATTTTCAGTGACTCTTCGACCTTTTTTCGCGGCCCTCGCCGTTGTCGCTCTGGCGGGATGTGCGGCCGATCCTGCGCCGAATGAACAAATTCGCCTCACCCAGCAAGCCCTGGAGCAAGCCAACGCGGTGGGTGCCAGCGCCGATGAATCCCCTGAACTGAAGCTGGCCGAAGACAAATTCGCCCAGGCCAAGGCCGAAATGGCCGACCAATCCTACAAAGACGCGCGCATGCAGGCCGAACAGGCCGAGTTGGACGCGCGCCTGGCCGAAGCCCAGGTGCTGACTCGCAAGAGCCAGGAACAACTGAACGTGCTTAACACCCGCATCACGCGCTTGCGCAAGCAATTGCAGTTAGGGGAAGCCCAATGAGTCGGATGATCCGTGGAGTGGGTTTTACCGTGCTGCTGGGCAGTGCGGTGCTGGGCGGTTGCGCCAGTCACCCGAATGGCGAGCAAGCCTTGCAACAGGCCGGCAGCGACTTCCAGAAGGTTAAGGAAGACGCCAACGTGCTGCGCATCGCGCCTAAAGACGTGATTCGCGCCGGTGAATCCCTGGCGCGGGCTGACCGCTTGTCCAGCTACTGGGGCAGCGGCGCCGACGTGGTGCATTACGCTTACCTGAGCCAGCGCTACAGTGCCATCGCCCGTGAACACACCGAGCAGGCACTCAACGAGGAACGCGCCGCCAAGCTCGAACTGGAACGCCAGCGCCTGCAACTGGCCCTGCGTGAAAGCAAGCTGATCAGCGTGCAGCAACAGGGCAAATGGCTGGAAGAACAGATAGCCAGCCTGACCACCACCCAGACCGATCGTGGCCTGGTGATGACCTTGGGCGATGTGCTGTTCGATACCGGCGAAGCGGAGTTGAAGAACTCGGCCAACCGCACCGTGCTGAAAATCGTGCAGTTCCTGCAATTGAACCCCAAGCGCGTAGTGCGCATTGAGGGTTACGCCGACAACACCGGCGGCCAGCAGGAAAACCTCAAACTGTCCCGTGACCGCGCGCAATCGGTGGCCGATGTGTTGGTGGATCTGGGAATCGATGAAAAGCGTATCCAGGTCGAAGGCTATGGTGACCAATACCCGGTGGAAGCCAACGCCTCCGAACGAGGTCGCGCGCAGAACCGTCGGGTCGAGATTGTGTTTTCCGACGAGAAAGGCCAACTGGGCGCCGCTCGCTAAAGTCTTGTACCGATCAAAACTGTGGGAGGGGGCTTGCCCCCGATGACGGAATATCAGTCACCGAAAAGGCTGACTGAACCACCGCAATCGGGAGCCAGACCCCTCCCACAGTTTTTTCGTATACACCTGAAAATTCTATCCGACACCCTTACAGTTTTTACTGTCACTCCCGCGCGCGCTCGACTATTGTGGCAACTGTCCCCGTACACTTTCAAACTGTGCCGGTATGTTTCACACAAAAATAAAATACCCGTGAAATCGAGTGCTGCGTCATGACCAATCTGTTGCTTTACCAACGTATCGCCCAGCAACTGGCTGAGGACATCCGACGCGGTGTCTATCAACCGGGTGAGCGCGTGCCCTCGGTGCGCAAGATGAGCTCCCAGCTCAATGTGAGCCACGCCACGGTATTGCAGGCTTACGCCAACCTCGAAGACCAGGGGCTGATCCGGGCGCGGCCGCAGTCCGGCTACTACGTGCACCAGACGCCAGCGCTCACGGCGCCGACACCGGACATCGCACGGGTCGAGCGCCCAGGGTTGGTTACGCGCAGCAGCATCATTCAGCAGGTCTTGGGCGAATCGCGCCGCGAAGGCGTGTTCCCGCTGGGCGCTGCCGTGCCGAGTGTCGACTACCTGCCGGTGCGGGCGCTGCACCAGCAGTTGGCCAAGGTCACGCGGTTCCAGAGCCCGCGCGCGTTCAGTTATATGTTCAGCCCAGGTTTCGAGCCGCTGCGCCGCCAAGTGGCGATCCGCATGCGCGATGCGGGCGTTGTGGTGGACCCGTCCGAAGTAGTCATCACCCACGGTTGTGTCGATGCATTGCAGATGTCTTTGCGCGTGCTGACGCGCCCCGGCGACTTGATCGCGGCTGAATCACCGACGTATTACGGCTTGCTGCAACTGGCCGACTTGCTGGGCCTTAAAGTCATTGAGATCCCCAGTGATCCGTCCACCGGCATGAGCCTGGAGGCCCTGCAACTGGCAGCCAACCAATGGTCGATCAAGGCCCTGGTGCTGACCACGCGCCTGAGCAACCCCTTGGGCGGCACCATGCCCGAGGAGCGGCAGAAACAGTTGCTGCGCCTGGCGTCGGATTTCGATATCCAGATTGTCGAGGACGATATCTACGGCGAGTTGATGTTCGAAATCGGTCGCACCAAGGCCCTCAAGGCCTACGACCGCCTGGACCGGGTGATCTATTGCTCAAGCTTCTCCAAGACGTTGTCGCCGGGTGTGCGTATCGGCTGGATGATCGCCGGTAAGTACCAGCAGGAAATCCAGCGTCTGCAGATGTTCAGTACCCATTCGGCATGCAGTGTCACCCAGATGGGCGTGGCGGCGTACTTGGAGAACGGCGGCTACGACCGGCATCTGCGCTACATCCGCCAGGAATACCGCAAGAATCTCAGCGCCTTCCAACTGGCAGTGCAGCAGTATTTTCCCGAAGGCACCCAGATGACCCGTCCGACCGGCGGTTTTATCCTGTGGGTCAGTTTGCCCGGACGCGTCAATACCCAGGAACTGCACGTGCGCGCCCTGCAACAGGGCATCAGCATCGCGCCGGGGTTGATCTTCAGTAACACCGAGCAGTTCAACCACTGTATTCGCCTTAACTGCGGCACCCCGTGGAACCGCGAGGCAGAGCGGGCGCTGATGACGTTGGGGATGCTGGCCAGCCAGTTGTGTCAGGAAACCGCGGCAGGATTTTGAGGCGCTGAAAGGGGACAACTCCGATAGCTGGCTAATCACCGCCCTTGTCATGGCGCGCACAACAAGCGAGCATATGGCCCTCTGCCGTTAATGCTGTAGGCGATATGACCTCGATTGTTCGTGCTGTTTTGGTGATTGGCCTGTTAAGCCTGTGCAACGTCAGCACAGTGCTGGCGGCGGCACCTGTGACTGAAAACAAGCCTGCTGCCACTACCGAGCAGAACGCTCCGGCAAAGAAACCAAGCCCCGCCAAGCAAGCCTCCGTTACGAAGAAACAAGCCGCCACGGCGAAAAAGCGTGCAGCGAAGGCGAAAAAGTCCAAGTCAGCCCAGGAAGTGGCACAGACCAAGCTGCCACCGGCACAGTTGGATCTGTCGCTGCCGTCGGACATGGTCAGGCACCTGCAGCCCCTCGGCACCATGCCCAAGCCCCAGAGCGTGCCGTTGCTGCCGCCGATGTTTGGCGAAAAGCCCACCGACAACAGTGCCTTCCAGATCAATGGCCGTCTGCTCAGCAATGAGATGAAGCTACAACTGCGGAACGAAGAGCGCCGTGACGTGGAAGGTGCCGCGCTGGAATTCGAGTTCAAGCAATAAACGTTTCCTATAGACGTGACGCAGGCCAATGACCATCTGTCGCAGACTGGTCAGTCATGTTTTTTTTATGCGAAAAACCCCTGTTAGACCATTTTAAAACGGCTGTTTAAGGGCGTACTCTAGCCCGGCCATCCCTATTGAGTCGTCGAGGACCTGCTGGTCATGAATTGCCGTGAAGGCTGTGGCGCTTGCTGCATCGCTCCCTCCATCAGTTCGCCATTACCCGGAATGCCCCATGGCAAACCGGCGGGCGAACGCTGCCTGCACCTGTCGGTCGAACAGCTGTGCCAACTGTTCGGCCAACCGGAACGCCCGGCGGTGTGCAGTGATTTCAAGGCGGATATCGATGTCTGCGGCACCGACCAAGCTGACGCGATCCGGTTGATCGGCTGGTGGGAGCAGATGACGGCGGCTTGATGGGCTTTACTATCGGAACTTCAACAATAAGGAATACAACAATGGGTTCGCTGAAACGAATGGCTGTGCTGTGCGGGTTTACGGTGTTGTTCGCTGCCACTGCCCAGGCTGAGGATTGGCAAGTCGCCAAGGATGAGGACGGTATCAAGATTTCCCTGAGCGAAATCGCCGGCTCCAAGTACAAGGCGTATCGTGGTGTGACCGTGATCAAGGCCCCTGTCGCCAAGATCCAGGCCCTGCAAGAAGATGTGGCAGGCGCCTGTTCATGGATTCATGAGTGCAAATCCCAGAAGCTGGTGGACAAGAAAGGCGATGAGGCCTGGACTTACACCCAGTTCAAGGCGCCGTTCCCGGTGACCGATCGCGATTCGTATATCCATGTCACCACCACCAAGGACGCCGATGGCAGCGTGACCCGCAAGTTGCAGGGCGTGCCTACCTACAAGCCTGAAGAGAAAGGTTACGTGCGTGTTGCCCAGGTTGAGGGTTTCTGGAAGCTGGTGCGTAAAGGCGCCAATGAAACCGAAGTCACTTATCAGGTTCACACCGAGCCAGGCGGCAGCGTGCCTTCGTGGTTGGCGAACAAGTTTGTGGTGGACGCGCCGTTCAACACTTTGAAAGCCTTGAAAGAACACGCTGAAAAATAAGTGCAGTTGATCAGGTGTCTCCGGACTTGAGCGGAACGTTTTCCGGGCCCTCAAGGTCCAGATAGTTGTAAGCCCAAACACGGGTTTTATCGAGGAGGCACCGATGCAAAAGTGGCAGATTACCTTCGTTGATGATCACGGCGTCCAGTCCGTGGAGCAGTTCACCTGCGACCAAAAGCCCAGCCTCGAAGATGCGGCACACATGATTCGCAACAAGTTGGTCCCCGTCGCAGCAGAACTCGACCTCAATGACCTGGAGGGCCGCAAGCCCGAGCCTACGGTCAAGATCCTGAAAGACCAGAACAGTATCCAGATCCTCGATATCTCGCCCGCCGTCTGAACATTCCCGCTATGCCATCCATGCGCCTCTGGTGGAGGTGATAGCTTCGCGCTACTCTGCAAGTGAGATCAGCGAATGAATCGCTAAGGTCTGGTCTTGTCAGCTACATGCTTGTTTTCCTGCGGTGATGTTATTGCCGTGGTGCCCGCGCCAGCAGCGCGCGGGGCTTTGGGAAGCACGGAAAGTCTATCCATCAGTTTGAGGAGGACGTTTCATGAGCACAGCCTATCAAGAAGACATCAGCACCAACGTTCTGCGCCGCATGAAAGAGGGCGGCTTCGACTTTTCACGCTTCCACCCCATCGAGTTCTACGCCATTTTCCCGGATGAGGAACGGGCGCGCAGGGCTGCGGGTGAGTTTCGTGGAGAGTCGCTGAATGCCCAGGTCAGCGCGCGCGACGATGGCGCCTGGTACCTGGAACTGAGCAAAATCATGTTCGCCACCTACGACGGCATAGGAGATTTCGAGCAGGACTTTGAGGCGGTGGTCGAGCCGCTGGGCGGGATCATCGAAGGATGGGGCGTCAAGCAGGAGGTGCGTGGGTTACCCATGTAGCGCAATTGTATGAGTAACGCAGCGTATCGGCTGACCTTAGGGTCGGCCGATTTTGTATGGGTTGCGAGAAAATTCCTGGAACTTGCGCTGCCTTTTCGTGCACCAAAAAAAAAGCCATCCTAAAAGGATGGCTGAAAGGGAAGACCTTAGGAGTCAGTCAGTACACGAGCTGTCACGGTACCGAGTGTGCAAGGGGTAAAGCTGTAGGAAAGATCCTGTTCAGCTGATGGAGGCGATTATCCGCACCCTTCGTCGGGCAGTGAAATCAACTCTGGCTATGCTGTTGATAGTCAAAGCCTGCATTGCGATGAAGCGTGCAGCAATACGACGGGCGTTCTGCGCACCAGGACGGTGCGATCAGCGCTGCGCTTTTATTTAACTCACTGATTTTTAAGTGTTTATGCCGCTGGCACGGGCCTTGCGATGGTTCTTGCGTCCGGGTGACAAGGAGTACGGCATGATCCGCACTTATTACGACGAAATGTACGATGGAGCGGGGCAGGTCCGCCCCCATTACCGCGAGTTCGCCCGCTGGTTAGCCGAGACCCCTGCAGAACTGCTGGCCCAGCGCCGGCGTGAAGCCGATTTGCTGTTTCATCGCGCCGGTATCACCTTCACGCTTTATGGCGACGAGCAGGGCACCGAACGCCTCATTCCTTTCGACACCATCCCCCGCAGTATCCCCGCCAGTGAGTGGCGAATTGTGGAGCGCGGCTGTATCCAAAGGGTCAAGGCGCTGAACATGTTCCTTGCCGACCTGTACCACGAGCAACGCATCATCAAGGCTGGGATCATCCCCGCCGAACAGGTGCTGGCTAACGAGCAATACCAGTTGGCGATGCAGGGCCTGGACCTGCATCGCGACCTGTATTCCCACGTCTCCGGGGTCGACCTCGTACGCGATGGCGACGGCACTTACTACGTGCTTGAAGACAACCTGCGCACACCGAGCGGCGTGAGCTACATGCTCGAAGACCGCAAGATGATGATGCGCCTGTTCCCCGAACTGTTCGCCGCCCAGCGCATCGCGCCCATCGACCACTATCCCAACCTGTTGCTCGACACCCTTAAAAGCTCCAGTCCTTTGGATAACCCCAGCGTGGTGGTGCTGACGCCGGGGCGCTTCAACAGCGCGTTCTTTGAACATGCGTTCCTTGCCCGGGAAATGGGTGTGGAACTGGTGGAGGGCGCCGATCTGTTCGTACGTGATGACCGCGTCTTCATGCGCACCACCGACGGACCTAAGGCGGTGGACGTGATCTACCGCCGTCTCGATGACGCGTTCCTCGACCCGCTGGCCTTCAACCCGGATTCCATGCTCGGTGTGCCGGGCCTACTGGCGGCCTATCGCTCCGGCAACGTGGTGCTGGCCAACGCCATCGGCACCGGGGTGGCGGATGACAAGTCGGTGTACCCCTTCGTTACCGAGATGATCCGTTTCTATCTGGATGAAGAACCGATCCTAAAGAACGTTCCTACCTTTCAATGCCGTAAGCCTGACGAATTGTCCCACGTACTGGCCAATCTGCCGGACCTGGTGGTCAAGGAAACCCAAGGCTCCGGCGGCTACGGGATGTTGGTGGGGCCGGCGTCCACGGCGGCTGAAATCGAAGCGTTCCGGGCGCGAATCAAAGCCAAGCCTCATGCCTATATCGCACAGCCGACCCTATGTTTATCCACCTGCCCGACCTTTGTCGAAAACGGTATCGCCCCGCGCCACATCGACCTGCGCCCGTTTGTGCTGTCCGGCAAGGAAACCCGTGTGGTGCCGGGTGGCTTGACCCGCGTGGCGCTGCGCGAAGGTTCGCTGGTGGTCAACTCGTCCCAGGGCGGCGGCACCAAAGACACCTGGGTGGTTGAGGACTGAATGCCATGTTGAGTAGAACTGCCTCGGATTTGTATTGGATGTCGCGCTATCTGGAGCGTGCGGAAAACCTCGCGCGCATGCTCGATGTCAGTTATTCGCTGTCGCTGATGCCCCAGGATGGGCGCGGCGATGGCCTGCATGAATTAGCCATGCCGCTGCTGATCACCGGCACCCTGGATGATTACCGCGAGCGCCACGGTGAATTGCATGCCGAACGCCTGCTGCACTTCTTTGCCCTGGACGCGGCCAACCCGGCGAGCATCTACAGTTGCCTCGGCTCGGCGCGGGCCAGTGCCCATGCGGTGCGTGGGCGAATTACCGCCGACATGTGGGAAAACATCAACGCCACTTGGTTGGATATTCGCGATATCGCTCAGCAAGGTCTCAGCCGCTACGGTATGAGTCGCTTCTGTGAGTGGGTTAAGGAACGCTCCCATCTGTTTCGAGGGGCGACCTACGGCACCATCATGCGCAACGATGCATTCCGTTTCATTCGTTTGGGCACCTTTATCGAACGCGCTGACAACACCCTGCGTTTGCTTGATGCGCGCTATGAAATGGCCGGCGACCGTGCTGAAGCCGTCACCGATGGCACGGCCCACGCCTACTATCAATGGAGTGCCTTGCTGCGGGCGTTGTCGTCGTTCGAGGCCTACACCGAGATCTATCGCGACGCCCCTGGCGCTCGGCAAGTCGCCGAATTATTGCTGTTACGCGCCGATGTGCCGCGCTCGCTGCGTGCCTGCAGTGAAGAAATCGACCAGATCCTTGCCAGCCTGCCCGGCCTCAACGGTCGACCGGCCCAGCGCTTGGCCGCCGAAATGGACGCGCGCCTGCGCTTTACCGCGATCGATGAAATCCTTGAGGAAGGCCTGCACGCCTGGCTGACCGACTTTATCCCCCTGGTCCGCCAATTGGGCGACGCCATCTACAGTTCCTACCTGGAGGCGGCATGAGACTCTCCATCAGCCACGAAACCACCTACCACTACGAGGACCAGGTTCGCGCCAGCATCCAATACCTGCGCCTGACGCCCCATGACAGCGAGCGTCAGCACGTGCTCAGTTGGCAACTGGACCTGCCGCGCCCGGTGCGCGCCCAAGTGGACCCGTTCGGCAATATCCTGCACGTGTTGACTCTGGACGAGCCCCATGACGCCATCATCATCGGCGCCCGTGGCCAAGTGGATATCGACGAATTACGCGAAGCCGAGCATGAGAGCCAGTCGGCGTTTCCGTTCCTGCGTTGCACGCGCCTGACTGAACCGGATGACGCCTTGCGTGGCTTCGCTGCACAGCATTGTCATCAGCGTCGTGATCGCACCGCGCTGATCGACCTGATGCACGCGCTCAACCAAGCGATGGTCTACACGCCAGGCGCTACTGAGGTCGACACCTGCGCCGCCGAGGCCTTCGCTGGGGCTGCGGGCGTGTGCCAGGACCACACCCACGCGTTCCTGGCCTGCGCACGCAGCCTGGGCATTCCTGCGCGGTATGTGTCGGGGTATTTGTACACCGAAGACAGTACGCATCTGGCCAGCCACGCCTGGGCCGAAGCCTGGTTGGATGACGCCTGGTACAGTTTTGACGTGACCAACCAATTGGCGCGCCCGGAGCGGCATCTCAAGCTGGCTGTGGGCCTGGATTACCTGGATGCCTGCCCCGTACGCGGCATGCGTCGTGGCGGCGGGCATGAGCAAATGCACGCCAAGGTGTTTGTGGCGCCGACGCCGGTGGTTTCTGTGCAGCAGCAATAAATGATGAGTGGTCGTGGCTTGTTGGGGGGAGAGAGCTTTCTTTGGTGAGCGGGCTTGCCCCGCGCTGGGCTGCGAAGCAGCCCAAGACCATCCGCCGCGTAATGTCTGCCAGACAAAATTCTGCTGTATTGGGGCTGCTGCGCAGCCCAGCGCGGGGCAAGCCCGCTCACTACACGAAAACTATCTTTCGAAGGAGGCTGGCTCAGGGCTGCTGCTTACGCCCCGCCATATGCTTCAAATACCCCACCAACAAATCCAGCTCGCTGTCAGGCAATACACTGGCAGCGAACGCCGGCATCTTCGCCTGGGGCCAATGCCTCAAACTCTGCGGATCACGGATATAGCGCTTTAGGAAATCCCCACCGAAATATTCGGTAGGGCTGTAGGGGATATTCAGATCCGGACCCACCTGCGCATCGCCTGCGCCATTGAGGCGATGGCAGGCCAGGCAGTTTTTCTGGAACAGTGCAAAGCCCTGGTTGATGGGATCATTCGCCGCCAGTTCCGGATCGGGTAGCAGCGCGGGGAAGCGCTCGGCTACGGTCTTCAATTGCTTGATTGTCGAGACTTGAAACGGCCACTGCTCGGGGCTGATGTGCCCCGCTTGCGGGTCGGTCCACACCAGATAAAACGGGCCGGCACTGTGTTTGCCATCGGCCAGGGCGGGCCACGGTTTGGCCGGGTCTTCCACGGCCAACCACGCGCGGGCGCCGTTTTGTTCCAGCAGCGGTGCGGCGGTCAGTTCTGCAGCGAAGCCATCCAGGGCAACCGCTTGCACATGGCTCTGTGGCGTTAGGCCTGGTAAGAGCACCGCCAGCGGCACCGCGCGATAGGTCATGTTGCGCTTGTAGGAAACGTCATCGACGATCTGCACCGTCTGCGCATCCGGATGCTTGAGCAGGTCGGCGGTCTGCCAGGTCTTGCGGGTGTGGTCCAGTTCGATAGTCAATTGCGCCGCGGCTGCGGGCAGAGCAAGCAACAAGGCTAAGAGTGCGAAGATCGGTTTCAAGACAGAGGCCCCGGGTTAAGTGGCGATGGGGCTCACGATACCGGAAAAACGCGCGTAAAAAGGCAGCCCCTGCAACGGGGTCGCTATGCACGAAGTCCCGGCAGGTGCTGCCAAAAAGCTGCAATCCTGATGCACAAAGCGCGGAGGGTAGAGGGTCACCCAATGACCTTGGTCAAATTGGGCAGGATCAGAATCAGTGTGGTGGCGAACAGAATAAGTCCCGCCTGACGTACTTTCGAATGCTTGAACATGGCTGACTGCCTTTTGTTGTTATTCCTGAGCGTCAAATACGTGCCGTTTTATTTCAGTATGGCGCTATGACGTGTCACTTTTCTTACAGTTGCTCCAGCAAAACCCGGCAGCAACATCTTACTGATTGAACCTTAGAGCCCTCGTTCTTCGCGGCTTAGATCCATTTCATATCAGCTAATCAGGATTTCAGCTTAAAAAGGCATGAGGCAGAACGCCATCTTGGCGCCAATGCCTTGGCTAGACAGCTAAAACGATTAATCAGCCTATGCGCTTAGAGGCCTACCGTTCGTCCGAGCGTGGGGGTCAAAAGCAATGAGCGCATCCGTCATTGAAACCGTGTCAATCGGGCCTAAGGTAAGGGCACTACTGCGCAATGGTTCGAGGATGTCATGACCCAAGCTTTGATCTTTGATGCGATACGCACGCCCCGGGGCAAAGGCAAGGCAGACGGCGCCTTGCACAGCGTGAAACCGGTAAATCTGGTGGCAGGTCTGCTCACGGCGCTGGCGCAACGCAGCGACCTCGACACCCACCAAGTGGATGACATCGTGCTCGGCTGCGTCACCCCAGTGGGCGACCAAGGCGCCGACATCGCCAAGACCGCCGCCTTGGTAGCGAACTGGGCGATCAGCGTGGCTGGCGTACAGGTCAACCGCTTCTGCGCCTCGGGCCTTGAAGCAGTGAACCTGGGGGCGATGAAAGTGCGCTCCGGCTTTGAAGACCTGGTGGTGGTTGGCGGAGTCGAGTCTATGTCCCGTGTGCCCATGGGCAGCGATGGCGGTGCCTGGGTGCTGGACCCGCAGACCAACCTGCACAGCCACTTCACACCCCAAGGCATCGGCGCGGATCTGATCGCCACCCTGGAGGGTTTCAGTCGCCAGGATGTCGATAGCTTTGCCCTGCAGTCCCAGCAGAAAGCAGCCAGGGCCAGTGCCGACGGTTCCTTCAGCAAGTCGTTGATCGCGGTGCAGGACCAGAACGGTATTGTCCTGCTGGACCATGACGAATTTATCCGTGGCGACTCGACCCTTGAAGGCCTGGGCAATCTCAAACCGAGCTTCGAGATGATGGGGCAAATGGGCTTCGACGCTACGGCTCTGCGGGTCTACAGCCATGTGGAACGCATCAACCACGTACATACCCCGGGTAATAGCTCCGGCATTGTCGACGGCGCCGCACTGATGTTGATCGGCTCTGAAGCGAAGGGGCGCGAACTGGGCTTGCAACCGCGGGCGCGCATCGTCGCCACGGCAGTTACCAGCACTGATCCCACCATCATGCTCACGGGGCCCGCGCCAGCCACACGAAAAGCCTTGGCCAAGGCCGGTTTGCGCGTGGAAGACATCGATCTGTTCGAGGTCAACGAGGCCTTTGCCTCAGTGGTGCTCAAATTCATCAAGGACATGGGCATCGATGCCGCACGCGTCAACGTCAACGGCGGTTCCATCGCAATGGGCCACCCGTTGGGCGCCACTGGTTGCGCGATCCTTGGCACTCTGCTTGACGAGCTTGAAGTGCGCCGGCAGCGCTACGGCCTGGCCACCCTGTGTGTCGGCGGTGGCATGGGCATCGCCACTATTATCGAACGTCTCTGAGCCTAAGGAATTTCTAATGACCGATGCCATTCGTTACGAAAAAGGCCAGGACCAAATTGTGGTGCTGACTCTCGACATGCCCGGCCAGAGCGCCAACACCATGAACGGTGTTTACCGCGATGCCATGGCCGCTGCGGTTCTGCGCCTGGAGTCGGAAAAGGACCACATTGCCGGTGTGATTATCACCTCTGCAAAGAAGACTTTTTTCGCGGGCGGTGACCTCAATGAATTGATCAAGGTCGAGAAGTCCCACGCCAAGGATTTCTATGAGAGCGTGTTGGTGCTTAAAGCGCAGCTGCGTCGCCTGGAAACCCTCGGCAAGCCGGTGGTGGCCGCGATCAACGGCGCGGCCCTGGGCGGCGGCTGGGAGATTTGCCTGGCCTGTCATTACCGTGTCGCGCTGGATGACAAATCGGTGCAGCTTGGATTGCCGGAAGTCACCCTCGGCTTGCTGCCGGGCGGCGGTGGCGTGGTGCGTATGGTGCGCATGCTCGGCTTGGAAAAAGCCCTGCCGTATTTGCTGGAAGGTAAAAAAGTACGGCCGCAACAGGCGCTCCAGGCGGGGTTGATCAACGAACTGGCGGTGGACCGCGATGGGCTGCTGGCCAAATCCCGCGCTTGGATTCTCGGCAATCCCGAGGCTAAACAACCCTGGGACAGCAAGGCGTACCAGATTCCCGGCGGCACTCCCTCGAACCCAAAAGTCGCGCAGATGCTGGCGATTGCACCGTCGATCCTGCGCAGCAAAACCAATGGCTGTTTTCCGGCTCCAGAGAAAATCCTCTGTGCTGCCGTTGAAGGCGCTCAGGTGGACTTCGACACCGCGCACCTGATCGAAACCCGTTACTTCACCGAGTTGGTCACCGGGCAAGTGGCGAAAAACATGATTGGCACCTTCTGGTTCCAACTCAATGAAATCAACGCCGGCAGCTCGCGACCCAAGGGTTTTTCACCTTACGTGACACGCAAAGTGGGTGTGCTTGGTGCCGGGATGATGGGGGCTGGAATTGCGTATGTCAGCGCCTGTGCGGGGATCGAGGTGGTGCTCAAGGACGTCACCCAGGCCGCCGCCGAGAAGGGCAAGGCACATTCGGCCGCGCTGCTGGACAAGAAGGCCAGCCGTGGGCAATTGACCGCCGAGCAGCGGGAAGCCACCTTGGCGCGGATTTACCCTACTGCCTCGGATGCTGATTTGGTCGGCTGCGATTTGATCATTGAGGCCGTTTTCGAAGACCGTGAACTTAAGGCCAAGGTTTCGGCCGCCGCGCAACGTGTGGTCGGAGCAGATGCGGTGATCGCCTCCAATACCTCAACGTTGCCCATCACCGGCCTTGCTAGAGCTGTGGCGGATCAAGGCAAATTTATCGGCCTGCATTTTTTCAGCCCGGTGGACAAGATGCCTCTGGTTGAAATCATCAAGGGCGCCCAGACCTCGGACGAAACCCTGGCCCGAGGTTTCGATTTCGTCCTGCAAATCAAGAAAACTCCGATTGTGGTCAACGACAGTCGCGGCTTCTTCACCTCGCGGGTGTTCGGCACGTTCACCAATGAAGGCATCGCCATGCTCGGTGAAGGTGTGGCCGCGCCGATGATCGAGACCGAGGCGCGCAAGGCCGGTATGCCGGTGGGGCCGCTGGCGGTGTCCGATGAAGTGTCCCTCAGCCTGATGAGCCATATCCGACAGCAGACGGCCAAGGATTTGCAGGCCGAAGGTAAGACGGTGCCAGGGCATCCGGCAACGGCGGTCATCGATCTGTTGGTGAATGAATACAAACGCGCGGGCAAGGCGGCGGGTGGCGGTTTTTACGAGTATCCCGCTGGAGGGCAGAAGTACCTGTGGCCGGAGTTGAAAGCCCGCTTTGAACGGCCGGGCCAGCAGATTTCGCCACAGGATGTGCGCGACCGTTTGCTGTTTATCCAAGCCATCGAAACTGTGCGCTGTGTGGAGGAGGGCGTGTTGATGTCCACCGCTGATGCCAATGTGGGATCGATCTTCGGCATTGGTTTTGCGGCGTGGAGCGGTGGGGCGTTGCAGTTTATCAATCAGTACGGCTTGAACGACTTCATCGCCCGTGCGCGTTATCTGGCTGAGCAATATGGGGAGCGCTTTGCGCCGCCAGTGTTGTTGCTGGAGAAAGCGGCGAGGAGTGAAGTGTTTCGGTGATTAATGGAGGGGCTTGCCTTGAAGGGGTGTTTCAAGGCAGGCTCTGGGTGTTCAATATTCCCATCGCCGTGTCAGGTATTTTTTATGTCGCTACGCGTCTGCATCCTGGAAACCGATATCCTGCGTCCAGGCTTGATCGATCAGTACCAAGGTTACGGGCAGATGTTCAAGCGCCTGTTCTCCAAGCAGCCGATTGCTGCCGAGTTTGTGGTTTACAACGTGGTGCAGGGCGAATATCCGTCAGACGATGAAGTGTTTGATGCCTACCTCGTTACCGGCAGCAAGGCCGATTCCTTCGGTACCGACCCTTGGATCCAGACCCTCAAGACCTACTTGCTGCAGCGCTATGAGCGTGGCGACAAATTGCTCGGTATCTGCTTCGGTCACCAGTTGTTGGCATTGCTGCTCGGCGGCAAGACTGAGCGCGCCAGCAAAGGCTGGGGCATGGGCATTCATGACTACAAACTCGATGCCAAGGCTCCGTGGATGAGCCCTGAGGTGCCTGAGTTGACGCTGTTGATCAGTCACCAGGACCAAGTCACCAGCTTGCCGGACAATGCCACGGTCATCGCCTCCAGCGATTTTTGCCCGTTTGCGGCGTATCACATTGGCGACCAGGTGCTGTGCTTCCAAGGCCACCCGGAATTTATCCACGACTATTCGCGCGAGTTGCTGGAGATTCTTCAGACAACCCTCGGGGAAACGGTTTACACGAATGGTGTCGCCAGCCTGGAGCGCGACCACCACGGCGCCACCGTGGCGGAATGGATGATGCGGTTTGTGGCGCACAAAGCTTAAAGCCAGCCCGAGCGTTTGAAACTGGCCCACAGGCTGGTGCATCCCACCGCAATAAACCCGAGCACCGCAAAATAGCCATAGTGCCATTGCAGCTCGGGCATGTTCTGGAAGTTCATCCCATAAATCCCTGCCACCGCGGTGGGGAATGCCAGGATCGCCGCCCACGCGGCAAACTTGCGCTGCACCACGCTCTGGCGTGACGCCTCCAGCAACACACCGATTTCGATCGTCTGGCTGGCGATGTCGCGCAGGGTGGTGAGGTCCTCCATCTGCCGTGTCACGTGGATCTGCACATCACGAAAATAAGGGCGCATGTTCTTGTCGATAAACGGGAAGCTCAGCTTCTGCAACTCCTGGCTGATCTCCACCATCGGCGCCACATACCGCTTGAGCCGCAGCACATCGCGGCGCAGACCGTGGATCTTCTGAATATCGCGTTCGCTCAGTGAACTGCACAGTACGTTGCGCTCCAGTTCATCGATCTCGGCGTGGATCGCCTCGCTGACCGGCTGGTAGTTTTCGGTGACGAAATCCAGCAATGCATAGAGTACGAAATCTTCCCCATGCTCCAGCAACAGCGGGCGCGCCTCACAGCGTTGGCGCACAAAGCCGTAGGACGCTGAGTGACCGTTGCGGGCGGTGATGATATAGCCGGTGCCGGCAAAGATATGGGTCTCGATAAACTCCAGCTTGCCGTTCTCGCGCACTGGTGAATAGGTGACGATAAACAGCGCATCGCCGAAGGTTTCGAGCTTGGGGCGGCTGTGTTTTTCCAGGGCGTCTTCGATGGCCAGTTCATGCAGGTTGAACTGGCGCTGCAGGTTGGCTAGCTCCTGGGCATCGGGCTCTTCCAGGCCGATCCACACAAAATGCCCGGGCTTGGCGGCCCAGGCGGCGCCTTCATCAAGGGTGATATCAGAGACTTTCTTACCGGCGCTGTAGACGGCGGCCGCAACAACTCTACCCATGGTGCTGATCACTTCTTGTTTGGAGGACAGATGTTGGGCAGCTTAGCTTGAATGGCGTTCCGTTGTAGACGTCGTTGCGGCGAGCTTTGTGTGGTGAGCGAGGTTGCTCGCGATGGGGAAGGAGCGCCCAAATAACGTGTTCAGGCGGACTGCACTTCGCGGTCCAGTTCTGCAATGCATGCATCCATCTGCGCCTGACACGCCTGCATCAACGCAGGGACGTCATTCGCTGTCAGCCCGGCTGTAGGAACGGGTGGCAAAGAACGTATGAGCACATCACCACTGTTCCAGCGATTAAGCTTCATATGAACGACGTAATTGCTGACGCACACCTGCACGATAGGTACACCCGCCGCAATCGCCATATGAAACGCGCCTTTTTTGAACGGCAGCAGGCCCTTGCCCAGATTGCGCGTGCCTTCCGGGAACACCCAGATCGACGTGTCTTTGTGTTGCAGCGTATGGGTGGTGGTCAGCATCGCACGGCGCGCCTTGTGCGCATTGCCGCGGTCGATCAACACATTGCCTGCGAGCCAGAACAACTGGCCGAACAACGGCACCCATTTCAGGCTCTTTTTGGCAATACACACTGTGCGATGGGGCACTACAGTGCCCACCACGAACAGGTCATAGTTGGACTGGTGGTTGGCGATGACCACGCAGGTGCCGGGCTTGTTGCGCAGCGAGTCGACATCGGCCTTCACGTTCAGTCGCAAGATGCGCATCGCGGGCAGCGCATACAGGCGCGCGCACAGGCGGCTGTTGTCCGGGTTGAACGGCCGGCAGATACCTAGAAGAACCCCGAGCACACCTGCCACCATAAAGTGCAGGCCCATCAACAACATACGCAGCAGAAAAAGCATCGACACGGCCTATCGGGACAAAAGGTGGCGCAGTGTACGGATGTGCACTGACTTCGGCAATTACCCAGGTAGAGGTCGGAGATAGGCGATGTTTAAGCGTATGTTTCAACATGTGCCGACACTGGCTGGCTAGAGCGGCTAGGGGCGTTTCGGATTTACGTGTAAGAAAAAGCCCGACACAAGGTCGGGCTCTGGCGCAGCAGGTGTAGGGACTTAGCTCAGGTTGTGACCCTGATCCTGGATAATTGCATCGTCCAAGGCTTCCAGGAGCGCTTTACGCACCTTCAACTTGGTGTGCTTGTGGGCATTCATATTGATCTTCTTCAACTGGCGCGCCGCTTCCAGTGCCGCTGCGTGCAGTTCTTCAGGCGCCACCACCTTGTCGAGGAAACCGGCCTGCAACGCGCCCTGCGGGTCAAACATCTCGGCATTGATCACCGAGCGGTGGAACGCCGACTTGCGCAGACGATCCCGCGCCAGCTCGATCCCTGCGTGGTGCATGGTCATGCCGATTGCCACTTCATTCAGGCCGATGCTGAACGGGCCTTCCACCCCAATCCGATAATCGGCCGACAGCAACAGAAACGCGCCCTTGGCCACGGCATGCCCAGGGCACGCCACAATTACCGGGAATGGGTGCGACAACAGACGACGCGCCAACGTCGAGCCCGACGTGACCAGGCCGATGGCCTCTTTAGGGCCTGCCGTCATCACTTTCAAATCGTAACCACCCGACAAAATCCCCGGCGTGCCGGTGATCACCACCACCGCCCGATCTTTCTCGGCTTGGTCCAGCGCTGTATTGAACGCACTGACAACATCCGGAGAAATGGCATTCACCTTGCCGTTGCTCAAGGTCAGGGTCGCGATACCGTCTTCGAGGTGGTAGGCAATCAACTCACTCATGACGCGGTTCCTTGTAGGACTTGTTATAGAAGAATGCAGCAGACGTTACCCAGCACGCCCGTTCCGGTAAAGCGCAATGACTGACTGGCCAGTCAGCCTTTTCCCGCATCCCCGGTCGCAAATGGCCTGCAGCAGGGCATAGTGCCCAGCGAAGACCCTCTGAACCCTCCCCGAGATTGGCATAATCACCGTCCTCCCGCGGGCCCATTCCGGTATAACCGTCTAACCGCATGAAAATTCTGAAAAAAACCTTTGCCATCAGAAAGGCTTTCGACTACATTAGCGCGCCTCGACAGACTGAACTGGTTTGACGAGATACGGTGAAGTGTCCGAGTGGCTTAAGGAGCACGCCTGGAAAGTGTGTATACAAGAAATTGTATCGAGAGTTCGAATCTCTCCTTCACCGCCACATTTTGAAAACGCAAGCCCCTGATTTTCCTAGAGAAAGTCGGGGGTTTGTGGTTTTTGGCGTCTGAAAAATGGCCATATGGGACAGATCTGGGACAGATGGCCGTTTTTCGCCTAATTAAGGGCTCCACCTTCGAACCGGCCTTGATTACAATCGGCCATCATCAAAGGGAGCTTGAACAATGACTGTTTATACCTGTACCCAGTGCGCTGAGCTGTTCCGTAAAAGCTATCTGAGTGGCAATTTCCCGGGTGGGAAGGAGAGGGAAGATATTGATTGTCCGGCGTGTGGCCACACAGTCGCCACGGAGATGACCAGTGCGGTAATAAGCACCAAGGCTCTCACGGCAGAGGAAAAGTCGGAGTACCAGGCTGGCCGAACGGCCGACTGATAGCGATTCGATTGCAAGCCGAATACTTAAAATGATTCGTAAAAAGCTAGTTAATCCGCTAACCAGTGAGAAATCTATTCCACTATCCGTTGAATAAGTGCTTAGCACTTGCTAAGATAACTTCGTCAGCACAGACCGGAACCTTGCAAGCAAGGGGTGCTGATTCGGAGGCCGAAACGCCTCTCCGAGCCTTGGCTGGATAAACGCGTAATGCGTGAAAAGATTAGACCGATAACGAAACACCTAAGCCCTGATGCGTAAGCAGCAGGGCTTTTTTTTGTCTAAAGGTTGATGCCTTGTGCCCGTTGGCTCAACACCCAGGATAAATTGTGGCGGGGTCCTTTGGTAGGCAGCGTTGGCCGTCCCCATTGGTCTACTTCATAGGCAGAGATGACGTGGATTTTCAGGGTATGGGTGGTGTTGTCTGGCTTGCTGATCTGCAAAAACAGAGCAAAATCATAGATATCCAGGCAAAAGTAGCGACGTTTATGCTTTTTATCGAAGTACAGAAGAACAGTAGCCTCCAGCATCCTTTGCTGAATCCACGGCACAATCTGTTGACTGCTATGCCACCTATCAACGCTAAAGTAGCGGCGCTCGCCCTGGTTTACGATCAGTTTTCCGGCCTGCTTGTCATCTGTAAAACAATGAAAACCGAAAGTGAAATTCATGGTGATGTTCAGAGCACCAATCGTGAAGACCTGGGTGAATGGATGCAGGTGCGACATTCCGTACACCCTTCCCTGGTCAACGATATCAGTCCAATTCATTTGCCGCTCTGCCCCCATGATCAAGAGGATCGAGGGTATGCGATTGAGTAGTGCTGTCAACTGATGAATGCCGTTTTGATAGCCTATAGATGTGACCTTTAAAGCTTTAAGGCTAACTCCAGCATCCCCACTACATCCGGACCATCCTCATTGATCCACGTCCCATAGTGCTGGCGGATCATGTTCCCGTTGGTATGTCCCATCTGTTCGGCGATCCAGTCAATCGACGCTATCCCCGTGGTCAGCAACTGGCTGGCGTACGTGTGCCGGCACTGGCCAGGCCCGCGATAGCGAACCCCGGCCGCGAGCAAGTGAGCCTTGAAAAACCTATCCCTAACCACGAAGTCGCTGACGTGCGGCAAACCGCTTTTCGTATTCAGGAAGACGAAGTGCAATTTATGTTGCCGCACCGTCTTGTTGTCCCGCTCAACGATATCAACGGTTTCTGCCTTCTTTTTTCGATTGAGTGCATCGATCTTCTGCAGCGCATCCCAGGCCGGAGCGAGTAGACGGACCTTACGCGTTGATCGCCGGGTTTTGGTCACCCGGTAAGCCCCGCGCACTTTGGACCGACGGAATGTCACCGTGCCTTGCTCCAGGTCGACATCCTCCCAGGCCAGGGCGATGGTCTCGGAAACCCGGGGGCCGCCCCATATCATGAACTGAACCATCAACAGCTCTTGTGTGCGGTTGGTGTGGGTTTCCAGGATCTGTTTGATTTCCGCCCTGGTGAACGGGTCGGGTGCCTCGGGATCTGGCAGTCGCACCATTAAACCCTCGGTCGGGTCGTGCGCCACTTTCATCCTGGTGCGATAGAGCCGGAACACTTGGCGGACGTTGCTGATGATGTCGCGGATTGTCTTATTTTTGAGCGTTTTCGACAGGGTTACCTGTATCCATTCCTGCAGATCCAGGTGGTCGATATTCTGGATTTGTACCTTCCCCCAGCGTGGCCGTACGTGAACCTCCGCCTTGTTGGCGTAACCCCGATAGCTGGAAGCCGCGACGCTGTTGGCTTTGATCTTTAACCACAGGTCCAGGTAGTGGCCGAATGTGTTTTCTACCAGCTTGACCGAGTTGGGAAAGTGCCGTGCGTAATCGAAGGTGCCGGCCTGAATCTCGTACTCGATGATTTCAACCATGCGCTTAGCCTGGGCCACGTTGGCCGGCGTGTTGCCGCCCGGGATTGCTTCCCGGCATTTCTCCCCGTTGTATTGAAAATAGATTCTCACGGATTTCCCGCGAGCTTCGACCCCACTCATGTAAACCCCTAACGCTGTGCTTGTGTATCGACAGTCTGACGATCGGAAACAAAAAGGCCCGTTTCCGGGCCAAGTATCTGGTAGCGCATCTTCTGGTGGACGCTGCTTACCGTTTAGGCTTGTGGCTACGTAGATGGGCGTTCTGCAGCTGGCGCCGCCGGCTGCATTTCAAGTGATTGCCCTGGACGCGCCAATTACCGCATTGGTCGCAAACGCTGGTGTAGTCAATGTTCCAAGGAAAGCGCCGTGCTGGTGCTGCCGGACTGTCAGACATTGCGCGATACGCCCCGGGTTGCCGGCTTGGCGAGGAGTTGGGCGACGACGGCGGCATCCGTTTCGCTGAGTTCGCCCAGGGTGCTAGCCATCTGGCTGAGGCTTTCAAGGCGGGTTCGTGATTCCGGGGTTTTGTGTACCAGGTAACCAATGACGGCCGCGCCGATAATCGCGGTGGCCACCAGGTGGCGTGCCGGTATGGTAGCCTTCGCGCCGCTGCTGCTTAGGTTCTGTGCTTGCATGGGTATAGCCCTCTGTTGCGGTTAGGTGTCGGGGAGCTGCAACTCCTCGACACTGCTTTTTAAGGTCAGTCCTTACGGGCCAGGTGGATCACCAGGCCGTCAAAATCCGGCTCATGCTCAACGCATGATTGCCACTCCAGTACCCTCAAAATCTGTTGCCTGCTGCAGTCGTCCACCAGGATTTCGCGCTGGCCACCGGCCGCCCGGACTTCCAGAATCTCCAACAAGCTATCTTCCCCATAAGCACCGGCCTGGATGATCGGCGCGCTCTCGCCGGTGAATTCCAGGCGGTCCTGCACGGACTGCAGCTTGCTTGTTTTGCCGTCGCCGGCATTTCCCATAAACACTTGGATCTGCATCGGTCTTGCTCTCCTCTACGCCTTGAATGTCCAGCACTTCACTGTGGTCGGCCGGGGTTGTGAACACGGGTTTCGGCTGTTGAACGCAGCACGTACAGCGCTGTGTACGGCTTTGTTACTGTCTAGAAACTTGCGGGAACGGGACTCTTTGAGCAGGTCGCGCAACGTGGCCACGTCGGCCAGCTTCTGTTTGTGTTCAGCGGCACGCTCACAGAATTCGTTGAGGTTGATAGCGATCACGGTGGAGTCGCTGCTGTGGTCCACCACCGGGTCTTCGCTCAAGGATTCGAGGTAGTCGTAAACCTCCCAAAACTCGGCCACGGCCGCATGGTCGGAGCTGATCGACGCCTGGCGCTCGATGGCCATCCTCACGATCTGGCGCTGGGTGGCGGCGACCTGGGGATCACTCAATTTCAGGACCAGGCGAATACCGTCCAACAGCGAGAGCATTTGTGCGTGGTTTTTGCTGATGCGCTCCACGCGGATGTAGCCCCGCAGGTCATAGCCGCAGCTGGTGCAATTGCCCTGGTCACTGGCATAAGCCGTGCTGCAGGCGAAGCAATGGGTGTGCAAACGACGCAGCTTCGATTCGTGTTCGGGCATTCGCTGGGCGAATAGCTCAAGCACCGCGGACTCCTTGCCCACGGCCCGCAACAAGAAGTGGCTGAGGGTGCCACCGTCCAGGGCGTTGAGTTGATCCGCTGCAGTACGGCTTTCAGGTGTGACGGTCGGGCGCACGAAGTGCAGCTTCACAATGCGCGTCATGATCGCTTCGTGTGCAACCACTGCCGCGTTCTGGCTGATAGCAATCGTTCCCCGGAATGGTGGCTCGTATGTCTCGTTTCCGGCGGTCTTGACGCCTTTCGTAGCCAGGGTGCCGCCGCCATAGAAGTCTTTCAACTCGTCCCATTCGAAGGTTTTAGCGTGCGCCCGATCATCGCCGTGGCGATCCGCCTCTAGGAACACTACCGGCATGCCGGAGACCTGGCCCATCAGGCGAGACCGCCCAGCCTTGGTAGATTTCATCGGGTCAAATCCTTCATAGCCTTCGCGGCCGAGCAATTTCCAGAGGAGGTTCAGCAGGGTTGTTTTGCCGGCGCCGGCTTCACCCGTGGCTTCCAGGAATGGGAAGGATTGGTAGCGGGCGCGAATTTGTTCGCAGTACAGCGAGCCAAAGAAGAACACCAACGCGACGAAGCCCTGGGCGCCGAAGCAGGTCCACAGCAATTGCACCCACTTCTCGTCAAAGCCCTTTGCTTCACGCTGCAGCTTGATCGGAACGCCTTTCTGCAGGGTTTTCAGGCGCAGCTTGCCGAACTCGAAATAATCTTCGCTGTTGACCTTGTAGGTGGTGCCGTCCTTGATCGCGATGTCGCCGTAGACGTAGCAGGCGTACTCCTTGCTGTAGCCCACGTAGTCGATGGTCGAAACGGTTTTGATGCCGAACAGCTGATCTTTCATGAGCTTGTCGAGCTGCTGGCCACTGCCTGTGAACATGGCACCAGCCGCCATACCGAGTAGCCGCTTTTTGAATTCGCTCGCGGCCGACAGCTGGCCGCTGGTGAAGGTGTTTTTCACGCTTTCGGAGTCATGGGGAAAGTCCACACGCATGTAGTACCAGGACTCGTCCGTCACCTCGTTACGTTGGAAATACAGCGCCTGGGGGTAGCAGTTAGCAATCTCCACGACGCTGCCGGACTGCTGCAGTGCTTTTTCGCGCTGTTGCGCCTGGTTTAGCAGCTGGTCGTCGTGGTTCTCGCTGTCCTCGATGTCGGACATGGCTCGGTTGAATTTCTCCATGTCCAACTTGAACCAGTACAGGCGACTCCCGAAGCCCAGGTGAAATTCCCCGCGCTTGTTCCAGTCGTACATGAGCAATGCTTTTTCCGCCGCGCTTTCGGCCAGCAGCAGGGCGCCCTGGTGGCGGGCTTGCTTGAGGTCTGTGGCGATCTGGTCAGCACGTTTGGTTTCGTCCTGGATGAAGTTCCAACGCTGGTGAAGATCGTTCCAGTCAGACTTGCGGCCGTCGCGTTGCGGGATCTGCGCGGACTCGCAGATGAAACCCAGGGCTCGGGCTTCGCGCACCCAGCGCCGGGTGTAGGCGTTTGCGCTCGGTTCGTTGTCCAGAGCCCAAACCAGTTTGGGCAGCTTTCCGCCTTCCCGGGTTTTAACCAGCTCCTTGAGAGAGTCCACGGGGAACGCGTTGGACGACATTGCGGACACGGCAGCGATGTCGTTGTGCACCAGTGCAATGGCGTCGAAGATCCCTTCGACAATCCAGATTTCCTTGGCCTCAAGCAGATCGATGCAGGGCGGGCACCACCAGACGCCGCGATAGCTGTCCTTGGACTTGAAGCGGGCCTTCATCTTGCCGAAGCGGTGCGGTTGATCAATCAGGCGCTCCCACCAGCCACCTTTGTCCAGGGCGAAGCGCACGGTCGCGCTGCCGGCGTTGTGTTCGACGGAATAGAAGGTTTCCTGGGTGAACCAGCCCTGGATCAGCTCAAACCGAAAGCCCCGGGCGAACTCCAGATAGGCGCGTGCGGTCGCGTTGGGGTGTTGATCTGTTGCCGGCGCTCGTTTGCTCCAGTCTTCGAACAAATCGTCGTACAGCTCTTTTACGTGCAGGGTGTGGCCGCACTTTTCAGGGCGACCACAGATGACCATCCATGGCGTGTCAAACCGGGAGTACAGCTCCTTTTTTTTGCACTTGGGGCATGTGCCGCCGCGCATGTAATCGGTGCCTGTGCGGTGCTTGAGCCCGAAGTCGGACTGGAGGCGTTGCAACACGTCGTGGCGAAGATCTTCTTTCATGGTTACTTCACTGCTTTCAGGCTGTGGGACAGGGCTGCCATAAGGCGTTTTTGCGCAGCCATTACCGGGACATGGGCGAGAATTGCGCCGTGGCGTAGACCGTCCGCCACAAGGCGGAACTGGTCGGCATACCAGTGTTCGTTGAGGCTCAAGCGGTACTGTTCGCGCAAGTTGGCCAACAACGCTTCGGCCTCTGCGGGTGGCAGTTGGGTGGTGACAATTACGGCGGTTGCCATCGTGAAACCTCGTTTTTGGGCGCAGCTCACCCAAACCCACGGCAGGTAGGCTCAGGACATTGCTAAAGGGGTGTTAGGTAGCGGGGGTAATGCGAGTGGCACGGCCGGCGGCTATCAGGTGTTCATAGATCAAGTGAACAGGCACTGACCAGGTGCAGCCGCGTACGGGATCGGTGATAACCACGGCATCTGATTTGCTGGCCTTGATGTCGATCTGTTGTCGAACATTGATTTCAGCAAGATCGCCCAAAGCCTCACATGTGAGCCGCAGGGCAAGCGCTTTATCAGCTTGGAAGCTATCCACCAGGTGGCTGATGGTCCGTTCAATGAATTGGCCCTGATCACCCAAATGTTCCCCCTGGTGGCGTTCCAGGAATGTGAGTGCAGCGGCGCGGATGGTGCTGCGATAGTCCATGTCCGTTGAGGCGTTGTTCATTGTGCTTTCCCCGATTTGGCGCGGTATAGGTCTATCGCGGCATAGACTTCGGCAGTTCGTGCTGCCATGTGCAACGTGTGTGCGTTCTGAATCAACTCGGCTTCGGCGTCGGTGATCACGCCATCTTCAAGCGCCTGGGCAATGGCTTGATCGACCGTTCCCTGTTTGGCCGAACTCTGCATGGCCCGTGCGTACATCTCCACGTTATCCAGGTTCTCGGGGTGGGTAACCGGCACGAACATGCCGCCGTACATAGCCGCCACGTAATTGGCAAAGTGTTGTGTGCCGGTGACTTGCTCCAACTGGAAAATCTGCGCATCTGTCAAAGGACGGCAGTTGTTGTTCTCATATGCGTGGTTATCAAACTTCTTGAGCGGCAGGCCAATCCTGGCAGCGGCGCATTCGCGGCCACCTTCGAAGATGCAAATAATTGCACTGACGACTTCGCGACGTGTTTTTAGAACCTGGCTTTCCATCTTCTGCTGTTCCCTCAGTACGTTGCCCATTACTGTGCGATGACGCCGTCTTTGATACCAAGCAGGACGGCAGCGCGATGTGCCTCCCCACGACGGCATTGGCTTTGGCCACTCAGGACCGCATAGACGGTGCTTGGGTTGAGCTGGTGTTGGGTCGCGAAGTCTTTGGCGGACTGACCCCTTTTTTCTAATGCTTCCCGTGCTTGCTGGCGGGCTTGCTCGGTAACGCTTGAGTTCGGCATAGTGCAGATCCGTGCAATTTCATGTGGTGTGAGATGCACAATGATGCACTTAGGTGCACTTGTAAATAGTAAGGATGAAAAAAAGTGCATCTTTCTGAAGAGATCGGTTCTCGGCTGCAAGAAGAGCGGAAGCGGTGCGGCATGACGCAGAACCAGGTCGCGGAAGCACTTGGGATAGCCAAACGAACGCAGGCGAACTACGAGGCTGGATCTAGCGATGCCACGGCGTCGTACCTGAGTAAGGTTATGGTTCAGTTCCAATTCGACGTGCCCTACATCCTCACGGGACTGCGTAGCACTCTGGCCCTCGATTCGCTGAATGAGGATGAAGACAGCATTGTTCAGCAGTACCGCAGTATCCCGGCGGATGATCAAAGAGCCATTCGGCGTTTCATTAAGGCCATGGCAGACGATGCTGCCAAAGGGCTGAGCTGACCTCGATGTTTGCGCCTTGCCAGCCGCTTGCCCCCATATCAGTGCGTCAGCAATGGATTTTATGGAGTGGTAAGCATGTTGGATCGCACTAACGCCGATGCCGGTTACGTTGAAATAGCTGCATCTGCGCGGTATGAGCTTTCGCATATTGAGCGACGCTTGATTGGCTTCTATCGCCAGTTGAGTCAACGTGACCAGGAGCAATTGCGCAGGTTGACCGAAGCGCTGATAAGCAACCCGGATCCGTCCGACGAAGATTGATTCCTGAGCCGCCGACATGTGGTTGTCGGCGGTTTGCATCATGCAACTGCCTGCAAACCAAGCTGTTCAAACAACTCCCGCTGTTGTGCCCTGGGCATGTCTCTAAGCCGATCGATCAGCATCCTGTCGAACGTCTGCGCAGACGGGCTGAGCGTGTGAGAGAACGTGAGATTTGCCACCCAGCTATGCCCGCATTGGGCGTCAAGGCACTGGCAGTAGAGTTTCGCAAAATCGGCAGATAGCACCTCACGTGATGCAATTCGGCCTTTGTGTCCGCATTTACAGGTTACTCGCATGTTCCCTCCCCAAGGTGCAGCAAATTGCCACTATTTTCGCATGTGGTGCAGGGTTTTTCTCTATCTTTGAAACATTAGGTAGCGCTTTCCGCTGCTTTCTCGGGCTCTCTCCAGTTGATGCGCCTGTCTAGTCGTAGCCGGTCATTCACCTGGTTGAACAACTGGCAAATCGGCCTGATCTCGTTGCTGGTGTACACGCGATCGATCTTCTCAATATCACCAAACCCGCCGTTGTTTTCAGGGATGATCCCGGCCAGTGCAGGGTTCATCCGCCAGGCGGCGATCACGTCGTTGCGCGTGATGTTCTTCACCTTCTCCAGCTCGTCCTTGGCCTGAAAATCACCCACGGGGATGATCTGGATCGCGTTCTCCTTGCCGTTGGGGATGTTGACGAACATCGAGCGGAAGTTGCCCACACCCTTGCTGGCGCTGATCTGGGCACGCAGGTTTTCTTCGTCCTCTTCGGTCAGGTCCGGGTCGTTGGTGTAGAAGATGTAACCCGCGTGCGCACCGTTGCTGTAGTAGCGCCGGCGGAACAGGGTTGCGGCTTCGTTGAGCAACAGCGCCTGCAGGCCGCCCAGATAGTCGGGCACGCCGTAGATGTTCTGTTCCACGTCGTAGTCCAGGACGTGTTCGATTTCGTCCTGGTCGAAGTCCATGTACTTACCCTCTGGCTGCAGCATCCTGAACCCGCCATCGACCTTCACGCGCATGTTGATCGCCGGTAGGTGCTGCATCTCCAGCACTTCGCCGAAGGCGTTGGTGTCGCGGTAAAAATACGCCTCGCCAAACACCATGTAGTCCAGGCTCGCCCGGCCCATGGTTTGCGTGGTGCAGCCCTCGGAGGGGATGAACTCACGCAGCAGCAGGTTGCGCTTGAACTTGGGAATGGCGCCGTGGTGCGCGTTGGCGCGCAGCAGCTTGGCCAGGCCCGCCCGCGACACTGGCGGCTTGTAGATTTCGCCGTCGTCGCTGAGGAACACCCCCAGGTACTCGCCGATATTGCCGGACAGCACCTGTTCGGGTTCCCCGAAGGTGAAAGCACGCATGGGCTGTGGCTGTTGCACCTGCTGGTTGGCTTGGGGCTTTTTGTGTCGTGGCTTGGGCATTGGTTCCGCTCGTAACGTAGCGGCTGCGGCGCCGCTTGTTGTGGTTTAGGGGTTCATTGGCCAGGGCGTGCATGACCGCCCAGGCGATGTCGGCGTGACCGGTGGCGTCGGTACGCGAAGCGCTGTAGGTCACTTGGCCGCTGGTGGTGGTGCCGCGCTTGATCGTCAGGAACGCCTGGGCGATGTCGGTCCAGCCTGCATCCCACTCGATGCGACTGCCCTGGATCGTGTCCTGGGCCTTGAGCACCAGGGTATTTTTGGTTTCCAGGCTGTAGTGGATCGGCGTGGCCTTCGCGTAGAAGTCGCGCACCAGGTCGAACACGCCATAGCCCACGCCGGTGATGTCGATGCCGATGTGTTGCACGTTGAACCGCTCGGTGAGCTTCTTGACCTGGGCAGCCTGGAAGGTGAACGAATGCCCCCGCCAGCTGTGCTTTTCCAGGATGCGGAATTTCGCCCCGGGTTCCAGCGGTGGTGCGACCACCACACAGGTGGCGTCGTCGCGGGTACGGCTTGGATCGTAGCCAAGCCACACCGGGCTGTTGCCGAAAGGCCGATCCAGTTCCGGGTCGTAGTCTTCCCACAAGGACAGGTCGGAGTAGCAGCGCTCCAGATCCTTGAGCCCGAACGCGCTCTGGCTGCTGTCGATGAACTTGCAGTAGAACAGCTGCTGGAATTTGTCCTCGTCGTACTCCAGCTGCAGCTGCTCCAGGTCGAACAGATCGCAACCGCCGGCGATGGCATCGTCCAGGGTGATGGTCTTTCGCCACTGACCATCGGGGCACAGCGCGCCCTGGGTGTACGCCGCTTCGGTGGGCCAGACACCGCCGGCTTTCTTGCCGCGTTTGCTGTTGCGGAATTCCTCACCGGACCAGAAGGGGTAAGCCTGGTGCGACACCGCGCTGGGCGTTGAAAAGTAGGTTTTGCGCCACTTCTTGTGCGTGCCCATGGCGCTGGCCACGGTGCTGAGTTTGTCGAAGTCGCGAATCCAGAAATACTCATCCACGTAGACGTGGCCATGGTAGCCCTGGGCGGTGCTGCTGTTGGTGCTGAGGAAGCGCAGTTCGGCGCCGTTGCTGAGAGTGATCGGGTTGCCGGTCAGCTCGATGTCAAACCATTGCTTGGCGAACTGGATGATGTAGCTGCGGAAGATTTCCGACTGCGAGCGGCTGGCCGATAGGAACACCTGGTTGTCGCCGCTCAGTACCGCGTCCATGAACGCTTCGCCAGCGAAGTAGTAGGTCAGGCCCACCTGGCGGCTTTTGAGGACGTTACGGATGCGACAGGTCAGCGGGTTTTGCTTGGCGGCGAACAGTTCCTGCTGATAGCGGTACATCTTGCTGATGAACTTATCCAGGAAGTCCACTTCGGACAGCCCGCTGATGTCGTTCTTGGCCTTCTTCTCCTTTTTCTTGCCGCCACCTTCGCCACGGCCCGAACGCTCGCCACGCGCACCAGGGCGACGTTCCTGGGGCTCGCCGGCAGATTCCCCCGCCGGCGCCGGCAACGGTTTGACCGCTTGCTTTAACAGGCGCTCGCGAACGGTGGTCAGTCGGTCCAGCTCGTTCAGCTCGTCTTTGGTGAGGCTGCTGGCTTTGTCCAAGAGGAGAGTGATTCGCCGGCCAACGGCGGTCAGCGGTTCTTCGTCCGACAGCATGTCCTCCCATCCGCCCTGGCGTATCCAGTAGTAGACGATTCGGATGTTGGGCAGGTTGAGCTGCGCCTGAATTTCCTTGGCCTTACAGCGGCGCAGGAACAGGCGTTTGGCGGCTTCTTTAACTTCGGTCGAGTAGTACATGCGCCGCAGTCTATGCGGCGAAAACGCTGGAAACGCGGGGTTAAATTCCGCGATTCACCTATATGTCGAATATAGGAGAAACGCGCATTTGAACCGTTTGTTCGGGGCTCGGCGGCTCCCTATCTTGGCGGCTCATTCAGCGATTGAGCGCAGTTAGACCCATGCCCCGTTCCCTTGTTTCTTTCTGGAAACGTGTCGCCACCAGCGGTGCCACCGTCGATGGGCGCGTGATCCTTCCCCAGGAACTGCGCGACATCGCTGAAACCTACAAGCCGTCCTTTTACACGGCTGTGATCTGGTGCGATCACGAACGCTGGCCTGGCTCCCACGGCACCGTCTACGCGGTGCGCCTGGTGGAAGAAGCCGACGACCTGGAGCCGGGCGAAGTAGCGTTGGAAGCGCAATTGAAGCCCAACGACCGCCTGCTGTACCTGAATGACCAGGGCCAGAAGCTGTTCACCAGCATCGAGATCACCCCCGACTTCCGAGGCAAGGGCAAAGCCTACCTGACCGGCATGGGCGTTACCGACCAGCCCGCCAGCGTGGGCACCCAGGAGCTGTATTTCTCCCACCAGAACACCCGCGCTTCCTATTACGCCGCCTCGGTCGAACTTGGCCGCCTGCAGGACGACAGCAAAGCAACCGCAGAAACCGGACTGATCAATGCCTTGACCGGCTTCTTCAAACGTTTTGCGGCCGATGTGCTGCCCACCGAAACCACTCCACCTCAAACAGAGAGCAACCCCCCAATGGATGAAGCTACAGCAACGGCTTTGACGGCCCTGGTGGCTCAGCTACTGGTTGTCGCTGCCGGCCTTCAGGCCGTCATTGAACCGGCCGCCGCAGATGCACCGGAACCTGACCAGGACCTGATCGACGATGTCAGCACGGCCGTGGACGACATCGTCACTACTGCCGAGCAAGAGCGCGAATTCCGCCGTAACGGTGGCGCGTCGAACAAGGCCGTTTTGGCAAGCCTGAAAAAACTGGAAGAGCAATTCAGCGCACTGCAGAACAACTCCACCGGTCGCCGCCTGCCGAGCAATCCCGGCCCGGTAACCACCGTCAAAAAGCGGGTGCTCTGACATGGCCTATTCCCTGAGTGCCTACGGCGCCCAAATGTTCGCGCAACTGCAGCTCGCTATTGCGGAAACCTACGGCGTTGACCTTGCCACCAAGATGTTCAGCGTCGATCCGACCATCGCCCAGGAGCTGAACGACGCCATCACGGCTAAGTCGGACTTCCTGGGGCGGATCAACGTCATCCCGGTGACCGAGATCAAAGGTCAGAAGGTCTTCATTGGCGTGTCGGGTCCAGTCACTGGCCGTACGAACACCAACAGCAAGGACCGCGAAGCCAAGGATGCATCCGCGCTCGATCAGACGACCTACGAACTGTCGTCTACCGAGTCAGATGTGGGCATGCCGTACGCCAAGATCGACGCCTGGGCCAAGTTCCCGGACTTCCACCAGCGCTATTCCGCAGCTGTACAAAAGCAGATCGCGCTGGACCGCATCATGGTCGGCTTCCACGGCACTCACGCTGCTCCGCAGACTGATATTGCCCAATACCCGATGCTGCAGGACGTCAACAAAGGCTGGCTGCAACAAGCCCGTGAGCAGATCCCGGCCCAGGTACTCAAGGAAGGCAAGGTCGCCGGCAAAGTCACCCTCGGCGCCGGTGGCGACTACGCCAACTTGGATGCCCTGGTGCACGACACCAAACAACTGGTGGACGAACGTCTGCGCGATGCCGGCGACTTGATCGCGATCATCGGCACCGACCTGTTGGCCGCTGACAAGGCCAAGCTGTATTCGAAGCAGGGCGACACCCCGACCGAAAAAGAGCGCATCGAAGAGGCCCAGGTAATCGCCACCTACGGCGGCTTGCCGAGCTTTAGCGTGCCGTTCTTCCCGGTCAACGGCGTCGTCGTCACCAGTTGGGACAACCTGTCGATCTACTTCCAGGACTCCAGTTGGCGTAAGCAGACCATCGACAATCCGAAGCGCTCCCGCGTCGAGGACTACAACAGCCGCAACGAAGGTTATGTGATCGAGCAGTTGGAAAAGTTCGCCATGACCGAAAACGTGGAGCTGGTGGCGTGAGTCTGGCCCTGGCGCACAAGCGCCGCACCATCGCCCTTGGAGGCGCCGCCGTTGTGGCGGCTGCCGCCTGCGCAACGCTTCCTTACTCGCCGGCGGAAGCCCTGAGCAGCCCTGCCAATGCGCGCAAGCACTTGCTGCTGCAGGAAGCCGCACTGGACCAGGATCTGGAGCGCATCAGCGCAATCAACGGTCTGGCCGGACGCCAGGCCCTCAAGCGCGAAGAGCTGCTGCCCAAGTACCAGGAATACGTCCAGCGCTATTGCGAGTCGGGGCTGAATTTTCCCAACCGCGTCGCGGTGCAGGTACTGGTCTGGCTGTTCGACACGGCCCAGTTCGAAGACGCCCTGGGCCTGGCCGACTTCCTGATCGAGCAGGGCCAGCAGATGCCGGAGCGCTTCAAGCGCCGTGACATCCAGACCTTTGTCGCCGACGCCGTGTGCGAGTGGGCCTACGCCGAATACAAAGCCAACCGCAGCCCGGAGCCTTACCTCTCCGACCTGCTGCCGCTGGTTGACGGTGAGTGGCAACTGACGGAGCAGATCCCGAGCAAGTACCACAAGTTGATCGGCATGCGCGCCATGGAGGCAGGGCAGTTTGAGGTCGCACTCAAGCACCTGGAGCGTTCAACGGAGCTGTACGCCCAGGCCGGCAACGACACCCGTATCGAAAAGGTCCGCAAGGCCCTGGCAAAACAAGCGGCCGCTAACCCGGCCACCGAATAACCGACTACCCCCCCCAGCGGGGACTTGTGGAAGTGAGCCGCCCATTTATGGACCGTCCCACTGAAAACAGGCTCCCCGCCCTATTTGAGCGGTCAGCAATGAGCTTTTCCGGGAAACCCACCACCTTTGTGGAACAGGCGATAGAGAACGACGGCTTTTGGCCCGACCTCTCCGTGTCCGAATTCCAGAAGGAACAACGCCTGCCGGCGGAGTACCTGGTGGAGCTGCTGGCCGATGCGTTGAACACTGCAATGGTCGAGGTCAATACCGACCTGGCCAAGTGCAAAGCCCGCTGGCAAGCCAACGGCGTCACGCGTGTTGAGTCCGCGGACTCCACGGTGCTGCCTGAACGCGCCTTCCAGGTGCGGCTTTACAAGCGTGCCGTGTACTGCCGCGCCAAAGGGAACGCGCTGCCGCAGTTCCCCACCGTGACCCGCCGCGAAAGCGCCGAGAACACCGGCAAAGAAGCGCCCGAGCGTGCGGAAACCTTCCTGGCTTTCAGTCAGCAGGCCGTGCGCGCTCTGCAGGGCCGTGGCCGCATCACGGCCGCGTTGCTGTGATCAAGCTGCAGGCCATGACGGCCTACCTGATCGAGCGCCGCCTGGTCGAGCCTGAACAGCTCGACAGCTGGACCGACCAGGTCAAGTTAGACCTGATCTGGAAGCCCGACGTTGGCGGTATGCGTATGGGTGACATGCGCTACCTCGCCACCATTGCCCTGGAGCGTTTCGCCGATCACCCGGGGCGCCTTATGGCGCTAGTGGGCAGTTGGCTTGAAACCCACGACCAAAACCGCGACGACCTGCCCGGGGCGAGTTTCGACATCACCATGCTCGATAACGATCTGGCGGACGTGGACATCACCCTGGAGTTCATCGAGCCGCAGTACCTGGCCGAAGACCCCGCCGGCGAGATCGAGGCGTTCGGTAAGTCCTGGTCGTTTATCCCATTCGACCTATGGGTAGCTGAACACGGTGAGGTCTCCAGCAATGGCAGGTCGTAGCACGCTTGAGCTGGACGCACGGGGATACCTGGGCGTCCAGGAACAACTCGCGCTGCTGACGTTGTCGCCGCAGTTGCGCCGGCGTTTGCTGAACAACGTGACCAAGCGCGTACGCACGATGAACCGAAAAAACGTGCGCGACCAGAAGAACACCGATGGCACCCCGTTCGCCGCCCGTAAGGGCGAGACCAAGGGCAAAAAGAAGATGGAGGCGGGCCTGGCCAAGCTGATGCAGGTCACGCGGGTCAGCCCGGATGAAGCCGTGCTGGGCTGGCGTAACGCCCTGACCAGTTGGGTCGCCGCGCAGCAGCACAACGGGGCCAGCGAGCGCCGTACCGCCGCGCAGATGCGCAAGTGGAACAACGTTTCTCCCGGCCTGGCCGCTACCGACAAGCAGGCCAAGCGCCTGCGCCGTCTCGGTTTCAAGGTGCGCCAGGCCGGGAAAAAGGCGCTGACCAGGCCCTCGGTGGCCTGGATCAAAGAGCACGTTAACTACGCCAAAGCGGGCCTGCTCATTCGCATCCTGGACGACGAAAAGAAAGAAAGCACCGGCGCCCAAAGCTGGGAAATAACCCTGCCAAAACGCCAGTTCATTGGGGTCAGCACTGAGCACGATACCGGCTTGCTGTTGAACCAGGTGCTCCAACAAATCCTTAATTCACCCCGCTAGCGAGGCAATGCATGGCCATCGGTAAAGTCAGCGTCAACAATCTCAACCTCGGCCAAGGCGCCGTCACCGAGATCGAGCGCTATTTCTTGTTCATCGGTCCCGCCGCGAAAAACGTCGGCAAGCTGGTGTTGCTCGACACCCAAAGCGATCTGGACACCCAGCTGGGCGTCCCAGCCAGCGACCTGAAAACTCAGATCCAAGCCGCACGCCTGAATGGCGGCGACCGTTGGGCCTGTGTGGCGGCGCCCATCGCCGAAGACATCACCTGGCAGGATGCCCTGGCCGCTGCCACTCGCACGTACTCCGTCGAGGCCGTGGTGATCACCTATCCAGTTACCAGCGGTGCCGAGCTGTCGGCCATGCACGATGCCGCCATTGATCTGAGCAACCGCCTGGGTCGTCGCGTCTTTGTGATGGCAGCTACCCCGGGCATCGCCCTGGAACAAACTTGGGACGCCTACGTCGTTGAGCAAACCGCGATTGTGAAAGGTCTCGCCGCGCCCCGCGTTCTGCCGGTGCCGCAGCTGCACGGCAATAACCTGGGCGTGCTTGCCGGACGGCTCGCAAACGCGGCAGTAAGCATCGCTGATACGCCGATGCGAGTCGCCACCGGTGCCGTTATTGGTCTCGGTACCGAACCGAGGGATCGGGCCGGCGACCCTTTGCCGTCTGCTGTGCTGACCCAGCTGGACGCCGCACGCCTTTCGGTGCCGCAGACCTACCCCGACTACCCAGGCGTGTTTTGGGGCGACGGCAATCTGCTGGATGCCCCGGGCAGCGACTTCCAGGTGATCGAGCACCTGCGCGTGATCGACAAGGCAGCGCGGCGTGTACGCATGTTGCTGATTCAGCGCGTGGGTGATCGCAAGCTGAACAACTCGCCCAACTCGATGGCGGCCGCCACCTCGGCGTTGATGGCGCCCCTGCGCCAGATGGCCAAGTCAGTGACCTTCGCCGGCCAGCAATTCCCGGGCGAGATCGAGCCGCCCAAAGATGGCGACGTAACCCTGGTCTGGAAGAGCAAAACCGCCGTCGATGCGTACCTGGTCCTGCGCCCCCTCAACTGCCCGAAAGACCTGACGGCGAACATCGCCCTGGATCTTTCCACTGACGACTCGGAGTAACCCTTATGGCCCGCATTGGCGGTATGAACTTCGACGTGAACATGGGCGACCTGCTTGTTCACGTCGAAAACGCGACCCTGGACATCACCGACAACTCGGCGGTGGCCCAGACCAAGGGCGTCCCGGACGGCTTTATTGATGGCGACGTGGCTGCCGCCGGCGAGCTGGAGCTGGACACCCAAAACTTCAACCTGGTGATCGAGGCGGCAGGCAAAGCGGGCAGTTTCCGCAAGCTGGAAACCTTCGACCTGGTGTTCTTTGCCAAGACCGCCGACGAGGAAATGCGCGTTGAGGCGTTCGGCTGCAAATTCCGTATTTCCAGCCTGTTGAGCATTGCTCCTAAAGGCGGTGAGAAGTCCAAGCACAAGCTGCCGTTTGACGTCACTAGCCCGGATTTCATCCGCATCAATGGCGTGCCGTACCTCGACAGCACCGAGACCGAGGGTCTGCGTTGATGTCCTGCCTGTTCGACCGCGCCCAGGCCCTGGAGCAACGCGAGCGTGATCAAGCCATCGCCGCCCAGCTGGCCCGCAAACGGCCGAGCGGGCCAAGCCTGACCCACTGCGAAGACTGCGACAAACCCATCCCGGAACAGCGCCGTGCCCTGGGCGGAATGACCCACTGCGTGCCGTGCCAATCCCTTATTGAGCAAGGACAGCGCCGATGACCATTCGCGCCACGCCCAAACGCAACCTGGAAAGCCGCGTCGCCGTGCTTGAACACCGTTTCAGCGACCTGGAAGACCGCCACGCAACCGTGCCAACCCGCGTCACCCGGTTGGAAGGCGAGTTCGAACACATGGCGGTACAGCTCTCAGATCTGAACGATGGCCAGCGCGAACTGACGGCAACCGTGGCCGACATCGGCACCAAGGTCACCCGTATGTTGGCGGTGCTGACCGTGCTGGGCATTCTGGCGCAGATGATCGGTGCCGCGTTGCTGCGGGTGCTGTTCCCGTGAGCCTGCGCAGCAAGATTGCCGCCGGCGCCATCGTGCTGGTTAGCGCGCCGTTGCTCGCCTTCCTGGGCAAGTGGGAAGGGAAGGGCCAGAACATCGTCTACCCCGACCAACTCGCCCGTGGCCTGCCCACCGTGTGCAAGGGCATCACGCGTTACACCAGCCCGTATCCGCTGGTGATCGGTGACTACTGGTCGCCGGCACGTTGCGCCGAGGTGGAGCAGCTGGTGGTTGAAAAGGGCCAGTTGGCCCTTGCCGACTGCCTGACAAATCCAGCCATCGGCCAGCAGACGTTCGACGCACTCAGCAGCCACGGCCATAACTTCGGCGTGCCCAGCACCTGCGCCAGTCGGGCCGTTGGCCTGATCAACGCCGGCCGCATCAAGGACGGCTGCAAGGCGCTCGCCTGGGGGCCTGATGGCAAAACCCCGGTGTGGTCGTCGGTCACTGATGGCCAGGGGCGCAAGCGCTTTGTACCAGGGCTGCACGCCCGTCGGCGCGCCGAAGCGGCCATGTGCGTGGAGGGTCTGTGATGCGCGATGCCATTTTGATCCTGGTGCTATGCCTGACGGCCTGGTTCAGCGTTCACCTGCTGCAAGGCCAGCGCGACACCGCCCGCGCCGAGCGTGACCAGGCGCAAGACGAACGCGACGCCCTACGTGAAGCCGCCCGTATCAACGGTGAGCGCATGACCCAGGCCGCGAGCAATGACGTTAAGCACACCCAGGAACTGACCGATGCACGCGATAAAAACCTTAATCGCCGCCGCGCTGTTGATGCTGGCGATCAGCGGTTGCTCGTCAAAGCCGCCTGTCCAGCCGCAGTGCCCGCCCATGCCGGCGCCGGCGGCGTGGCTGATGCAGCCCCCGCCGAACTCGCAACAAACGCTCGACCGGATTATTTCACCCTCGTCGATCAACTCGCCCTCAGTCGGCAAATGATCCTCGGCCTGCAGGACCAGGTGCGGCTCTGCCTGCACTGATTCCCCCACTTTTCCCTGAACCACACGGAGCTACACCATGACTCGCCGCACCATCACCCTGACCATCGCCGACAAAGATTTCGACTTCACCCTGGGGGCGCCCGAGGTCACCAAGTACTTCAACGCCATGACCCAGACCAACAAGATCGCCCCGGCTCATAACCTGCTTTCCACTAGCGTGAAAGCGGATCAGCGCGACGACCTCAAGTTGTACCTGGTCAACCCGGTGACCGTCATTCAGATCGCCGGCGCACTGCTGGAAGAGTTCAGCCCTGACGTCGAGATCACCGTAAAAAAGCCCTCGGATACGCCGAGCGCCTGACCGAAAACAGCCTGGGCCAGCTCTTGGCCCTGACCGCACGCTGGTTACCTGGTGCGGAGCCCACGGTGGAAAACCTGGGCTCTGCCAAGTGGCTTGAAGACGAATACTGGAAACGCATGGAATTTGCCGTGGCCAACGGCATTGCCCACGCGTTTAACGGATAAGCACCGATGGCTGATCGCTCCTCTCGACTGGATTTCATCCTTGCCCTGACTGACAAAGTCACCGCCCCGTTGGGCAAGGTGAAAACCGGGTTTTCCGACCTGGCAAGCCAGAGCCAGGAGCACTTCAAGACCATGGGTATCGGCCTGGCAGGGGTCACCGGTGGCTTTATGGCCATGGGTGCATCGTTGGAGCCCGCCCTGGAGATGAACCGCGCCCTGGGCGAAGTTCGCTCGCTAAACGTGGCCGAAGACGCGCTAGATTCGCTCAACGCCAAGGCCCTGGAGTTTTCCGTCAACTACGGCGAAAACGCCCAGGCGTTCGTCGCGTCCGCGTACCTGGTTGAAGGTGCAATCAAGGGCCTGACGGGCAGCCAGTTGGCCACGTTCACCAACGCGAGCAACGTGCTGGCCAAGGCCACCAAGACTGATGCCCACACCATGGGCGAGTACGTCGGCACCCTCTACAACCTGCAGAAGTCCCAGGCGGATGCGATGGGCAAAGGCGCCTGGGTGGAAAAGCTGGGCGGCCAAACGGCCCTGGCTACCCAGTTGTTCCGTACCAGTGGCGCGGCGATGAAAGACGCCTTCAAGGAGGCCGGAGCGATTGCGACCACGGCCGGCGTCGATCTGGCCGAGCAAATGGCGGTGATCGGTACACTCAGCAGCACCATGGAAGGGGGCGATGCCGGCGGGCGCTACAAGGCGCTGTTTGAAAACATGGGCGCCGCCTCGGAAAAGCTGGGGATGAAACTGTCGGATCAGCAGGGCAAGGCGCTGCCAATCCTCGACATTATGGACAAGCTAAAGGGCAAGCTCGGCGACCTTACCAGCGCCTCGGCCGGCGTGAAGCTGACCGAGGCGTTCGGTGGTGAGGGTGCCCAGGTCATTGCCGCGCTGGCCAAGGATGCCGGCCGCTTGCGCAATGGTATCGACCAACTTGGCAAAGTCCGGGGCTTGGAGCAGGCCGAGAAGATGGCCAAGGCCATGGTTGACCCCTGGCAGCAGTTCGGCGCGGCCGTGCAAGCGTTGCGTATCGCTTTCGGGCAATCGCTGATTCCGATCTTGACCCCGTTGATGGATCGTCTGGTGGGCATCGCCGGCACGCTGACCCGTTGGACCCAGCTGTTTCCAAACATCACCCGCCTGATCGGCATTGTCTCGCTGACGTTCCTGGGCCTGGCCACGGCCATGGGCCTGCTGACGTTCGTCGTGGGCCTGAGCAAAACCGTCTGGCTGGCACTGGTGACGGTCTGGAACGTGTTGACCTGGACCGGCTTCCGGTCCATTGCCATGTTCTTATTTCACACCGTCATGATCACCGCTTTTGCTGCCGGGCTAGTGGTTATGTACACCGGTATCGGCCTGGTCAGAGGCGCCATGTTGCTGTGGCAGGGCGCCATTTGGCTGGTCAACGCCGCCATGATGGCCAACCCGGTGGGAGTCGTGATCATTGGCATCGTCGCGCTGGTCGCGGCAATCACGGCGGTAATCGTCTATTGGGACGACCTGGTGGCTGCGCTGATGAACACCGCCGCGTTTCAGTGGGTCTCGGCCCAACTGGAAGCACTCAGCGCCTGGTTCACTTCCATGGGCGGCTGGTCGGGCATGGCGAAGGCAGCGTGGGACGGCATTGTGGCGATTTTTCACGCCGCGATTAATGGCCTGATCGCCATGCTCAACAAGATCCCGGGCGTCAACATTGAGACCACTTTCGGCGATATGCCGACGCCCCCGGCCGTGCCGGATCTGGTGGCCGGCACCGTCGCGCCGGCGGACGTCTCCAGTTTGCCCGGGGCGACCTCGATGGCGACCGCTGCCGCCGCAGCTGCTGCACCGGCGCCGCTGATGCTCGCCCAACGCGCCACTGAGCCCGTCGCGGTCAAGCAACCGCTGATGGCCCCTATGTTGCCCCTGGCTGCACCTGCCGTGCCGTTGCAGAAGCTCGCGCCAGAGGTGAAGCAACCGGCGCCGATCATGCTGCCGCCGGCGACCGCCGACCTGGCCACATCGCCGAAAACCATGCCGCTGCCGGTGGTGATGCAGAAGGCCGCCGAGCTGCCGGACAAGGTGGACAAAGGCATCCAGGCCCGCGAATCCCTCAACCAAAACACCCCGGCAATCAGCCCAACCAAACCCCTGGCCGTACCCAAAGGAGGACTGATGCAAAGCATTCAGAACACGACCCAGAACCAGCGCAGCGGCCCTCACATTGAGAAAGTGGAGATCCACAACAAGGAACCTATGACGCCGCTGCAGATGGAAAACATGCTGGCCATGGCGGTGGGCGGCTGATGAGCGAATACATCGACCTGCTGATTTCCGGCAATGACCTGGTGCTCGATCCGGCACGCCAACCGCTGCTGGTCAGCGACCGAGCCTCAATCGCCCAGGACATTGCTCACATGATCCGCGAAAGCGGCCTGCTGGTGACCCTGGTGGCCGAGCGCGACCGCATGCGTCAGCGCGATTGCATCCAGCAAATGGAGCTGCTGGTTGAGGCCGACGAGCGCCTGGTGCCTGGCACCGCCGAGATCATCCAGGCATCACCAGGTCAGTACCTGGTAACCGCCACCACGGTGAAGTTCGGCCGAGTGGAGGTGAACCTGTGAGCGTCGATTTCAAGCAGGCGATGAGCGATTCAGGGATTCCGATCACCGAAGCACAACTGAAACAGTCCTGGGAAAAGCTGGCAACGGAGCAGGGCAGCACCCTCAGCAACACCAGCGCCTACAGCCCGTTCTGGCGGATTGTTACCGCCCTGGTGACCAAGCCAGTGCTGTGGTTGCTGGAGTTTGTCAGCGGCACCGTCCTGCCGAACTTTTTCGTACAGACCGCCACGGGCGTTTGGCTCGAAACCTTGTGCTGGGCGGTCAACGTCGAGCGCAAAGGCGCGACGGTCGCCACTGGTGAGCTGTTGTTCACCAGGGCCAATACCGGCGGCGCGTTGGAAGTGCCGGCGGGCACCGTCGTCCAGTCGCCGACCTTGAATGAACACATCTACCAACTGGTCACCACTGAGCCGCGCAGCTTCGAAGAAGGCCAAAGCCAGCTGGCAGTGCCGGTCAAAGCGGTGGGGGCGGGCAGTGGCTACAACCTGGCCCCTGGTTATTACGCGGTCCTGCCGGAGCCTGTGCCGGGCATCGTCCAGGTGGTCAACACCACCGACTGGCTGCATGAGCCCGGCGCCGATGCTGAGCCCGACGACCAGCTGCGCCTGCGCGGCCGCAATCAGTTCTCGGCCGTTAACCAGTGGCACACCGACGCTGTGTACCGAGCGATCATCACCGGCTTCCCGGGTGTGTCGGCCGATGGCGTTTACTTCGAACACGGCGCGCCTCGTGGTCCTGGCAGCGCGAATGCCTTTGTGTTGTTCGACGCCGGTGTGCCTGCTGACACGTTCCTTGAGCAGATCAACACGCATATCCGCGACGGTGGCAACCACGGCCACGGCGACGATCTGCAGGCGATGGCCATGCCTGAGACCTTTCACGCGATCAGCGTGAAAGTGTGGCCTAAAGCCAACCTTAGCGAGACCCAACTGGAGACGCTGGAAACCGAGGTTGGCCTGTTCATCCGTGCCGCGTTTCGCGAAAGCACCCAGCGCGATTACAAGCCGACCAGGACCTACCCACAGTCGCGGTTTAGTTTCAGCCGCTTGACCGAAGAACTGCACGCCCGTTTCCCCAACATCGAATCGCTGACGTTCGCCGGCACCGACATCGTGTCGGGCCTAAACATCCCGCGCATCAAGAACCTGGCGGTGGTCCTGCAATGATCAAGCTCAAATTGCCGTTCTGGCTGTCAGGGCCTGAGCTGACCAGGTTGGTCGTCGTCGCCCAGGGCTGGTGGGAGATGGCCGTGGAGTGGCTGCGTTGGCCCTACCTGCAGTTCGACCCGGACACCTGCCACCTTTCGATCCTGGAGCTGTGGGCCTGGCAGCGCGACGTCACGCGCTTCAACGGCGAGCCGGAAAGCCTGTTCCGACTGCGCGTCAAGTACGCCTTTATCAACTCGGTAGACGCCGGCAGCGTGGCGGGGCTCAAGCGAATCATGCAGCGCCTCGGTGTTGGCTACATCGAGATCGAGGAGCGCATGCCCGACCGCGACTGGGACGTGGTGCTGCTGACCCTCAGCGACTCGCAATTATCCGAAAACCCCGACCTGTTGCGCGTGCTGATCCGTCAGTACGGCCGCACCTGCCGGCGCTACGACTTCGTGACCATTACACCAGTGCGGCTTGCTGTCGCCCTGGTTGATTTCAACGACGACCAGCAAACGCTGATCGCCAGCCTGTAGGGAGTATTCATGGCTGCAAGCATCACACTGGCCGGACAAAGCCTGATCGCCCAAAAACAAGCGGCTGGCCAAGTCCTGACCGTCGCCCGATTCATCCTGGCCAACGTGCCCGGGCTGGACGTCAATGCACCGATAAACCGTGCCGGGCTCAAGCCGCCGGCGGGCCAGATCGTTTACACCTCACCGGTCACCCAAACCGGCTACGTGAACCCCAACCAGGTCGTTTACAGCCTGATGATGGGCACCGACATCGGTGACTTTGATTTCAACTGGATCGGCCTGGAAACCAGCGACAACGTGCTGCTATCGGTGGCCTACGTACCGCTGCAGCAGAAGCGCAAAAACATTCTGCCCGAGCAGATCGGCAACAACATCACACGCAACTTCATGCTGGTGTTCGACGGCGCCCAGCAGCTGACCGCAATCACCATCGACGCGAGCACCTGGCAATTCGACTACACCGCGCGCATGAAAGGCATCGACGAGCGCGAGCGCCTGAGCAACCGCGACATGTTTGGCCGGGCCTGCTTTTTCGGCACTGCCCTGCAGATGACGAAGGTGGGCAGCGTGTACCAACTCAAACCGGGCTTGGCGTACATCGAAGGTGTGCGTTTGGAGCGCGCTACTGCAACGCCGGTGACGGTGCCGACAGTGCCCAGCAAGGCGTGGCTGGACGTCGTGCTGCAGCGTGAACAGAGCGACGTGGTGGGTACGTTCCAGGTCGTGTTCGGCGCCGACAAGGCCGACTACACCGACAGCGTCGGTGCGCGTCACTACCTGGTGCCGCTGGCCGAGCTGCCGACATCAAGCACGGTCACGGATCTGCGTGTGGTCGAGGCCATCGACAGCGAGCTGGTCAAGCACTTCGCGGCGCGGGTGGGTGACTATCCCGACCTGCGCGCACGCGCCACGACCAAGGACGACGTGGGGCTGAGCAAGATCCCCAACGCGATCAGCGATGCGGCTGACAGTGACAGTTCGGCAATCCTGGCTACCACCAAGATGGTCGCCGGCGTGCGCAAGCTGCTGCAGGACGCGATCACCGCGCTGATTAACGGCACCTCGGTTGCGGGCAAAGCGGCCCGCTGGGCGACGGCTCGCAAACTGTCGCTGACTGGCGGCATCACCGGCGAGGTTTCGCTGGATGGCAGTGCAGACGCGAGTATGAGCGTCACGGTGAAACCCGAGGGGCACACCCACACCATCGCGCACACCACCGGCTTGCAAGGGGCGCTCGATGCCAAGTTGCCTTTGGCTGGCGGGCTGGTAAGCGGTGCCACTGCGTTTTTTCAAGGGATTCATGGCGGTTACGGTAATGGCAACGGCAACAGCGCTGACTGGGGAGCGTGCATCTGGGGATTGGGGGCGTCTTATGACGGTGCCGGCGCGAATGCCGGTTACACCACGGCGAGCCATTACGGGATGTCCTGGATTCGTGCGGGCCACGGCGATGCTATCTCCCAGATTGGGGAGGGTGTGTACTTTTACCAAAATGGCAGCCTTCGGGGTGGAGTCGGCAATGCCGGCGTTTTCACTGCCGGGGTTTTCTATGGAAGTGGGGCAGGTATCACCCAGCTGAATGCCAGCAATCTGGCCAGCGGCACGCTTCCCGATGCGCGATTGTCCGGCACGTACACCGGCGTGAATATCACTGGGAATGCCGCAACAGCCAGCAAGTGGTCGGCCGCACGAACCATCACATTCACCGGTGGTGCTACCGGTTCTTTGACCTTGGACGGTTCCGCAAACGTGAACTTTGCGCTGACTGTTCCGCCGTCCGCACACACCCATACCGTCGCCCAGGTCACCGGGCTGGATACGGCACTGGCTGCGGCAGCTCCACCAGGACTAATCGGAGCGTTTGCCCGCGCAGATGCACCTGTGGGTTGGCTTAAAGCGAATGGTGCCGCGGTTTCGCGCACTTCCTATGCAGCGCTGTTTGCTGCCATAGGCACGCGCTTCGGAGCCGGTGACGGCAGCACCACCTTCAACCTGCCGGAAGCCCGGGGCGAGTTCGTCCGGGGGCTGGACGATGGGCGCGGCATCGACGTGGGCCGCGTCCTGGGCTCGTGGCAGGCAAGCCAGAACCTGGCGCATACCCACACGGCGACTGCCGCCGTCGATGGCGCGCACACGCACACCTTCACGATCAACCGACAGGGCTCGTCGTCGGATCACCGCGTATTGGACATGCCGCCAGGCCGTACCGGCAGTGAAGGCACGGGCAAGGTTTCGGTGGACGCTGCAGGTGAGCACACCCACGCCATCACGGTAGGCGCGAACGGCGGTACCGAAGCTCGCCCGCGCAACATCGCGTTCCTGCTCTGCATTAAATATTGAGGCCCACCATGACCAGCACGACGACAAAAACCGTTTTTCAGACAGATCACCTGGGCATCTACATCGGTGCCACGACCGCCGATGCGTCTCCGCTTGAACCTGGGGTTTGGTTGATTCCTGCCCGCTGTGTGGAAAAGGCGCCGCCTGTTGCGAGCGAGCACCAGTTGCCGCGTTGGGACGGCGAGCTGTGGACCCTGATCGACTCCTACGCGGGCCTTACGGCTTACAGCATCGAGACCGGGGCACCACTGGTGATTGAGCGTCACGGCCAGTTGCCGTCCGGTTACACGCTACAGGCGCCTGGTCAGCACCAGGTGTGGAACGGTAGTGGCTGGCAGGACGATATTCCCGCCGTGGTCGAGCGCGACTACAGCGCCAAACGCAACGAGATCAGCGCGGCCTGTGATCGCGTGATTTCTGGCGGCTTCTGGTCCGAAGCCCTTGGCGCGCGCCACTTCTACAGCAGCACGCTGGAAGATCAGTTGAACCTGACCAACATGACGATGCGTGCTCTGCCGGCGGCGTTCCCATGCGTGGACGTGGCCGGTCAAAAGGAGTTCAAGGAACACACGGCGGCGCAGTTGCAGCTGGTGTGCAATGGGCTCTGCGAGTTCAAACTGGACGCCCTGCAACGCGCGGATCGCCTGAAAAAAGCCCTGGAAGTGGCCCGGTTGGCCAAGGATGTCGAGGCGATTGCTGCGTTGTCCTGGGACGAGGCGCCGCTATGACGTGGGCACCCGTGACCATGCGCTGGCCTGCCGAGGCCACAGCGTGGATGGAGCAAATGGGCGAGGCCAAGGGCCTGGCCGGCAGTCAGATGGCCGACACCGGCACCCGACTGCAGAAGCTGGCAGCGGTTGCGACAACCAATCCCGGGCCAGTCGGTGGAGCCTCCCAGGGCGCGATCAGCGCCGGACGTGCGGCGCTTGCGGCTCAGTTTGGCGATGTGCCGGCGTGTATCGTCGTCACCCCGTTTCAGGCCGGTATTGGCCAGGGCAGCGGCGGGCACCAGCGTTTTCTGTCTGCGCCCAACCTGCTGCAGCTGTTGGCCAACAAACTGACCGACTCCACTGATGTCGCACGGCCCCGGGGCCAGCTTTATGGCTTGGTGGTGCTCTTTTTGTCCACGCGCCAGGATCACTTCGCCGCCACGCTGCAGCGGTTCAACACGCTGTTGCCGATGCCTGACCTGGTGCGAGCTGAACGCCGCTCGCGGCACCTGTCCAAACTGGAGGTGGAAAAGTGGGAGTTGCCAGCAGCGGGGCAGATGCCGCGTTGGGGTCAACTGCCCCTGCAGCGTTGCCCCATCACTAAGGTGGCGAGCCAGGCCATGTCCGGCCAGTTGGCCATGCTCGAAAGCTACGCGGCCGACAGCTCGCCCATGGCCGACCTCGCCAGCCTGCAGGCGCGCAAACAGGCCCAGTCAGCCGCCTCTGACCAGAAGCTGGCCGACCTGCAGGCGATGCTGGCCAACAGCTCGCCCGACACCTCCATGCAAGCCCGCCTGATCGGCCCCGGTGACGGCGCCACGATCCGCCGGCGATTGCTGGAGGGTGACGCCCCTGGGCATGAGTGGCCGCTTTGCGCCGGCGCGCTGCTGGTTGGCTCGCTGGAAAGCCTGGGCTTTGTGCGCGAACTGGTGGGCCTATGACGTCGCTGCTGTTGGACGGCCTACCGGTGCGCGGGCAGAACATGAAAATCACTGCAAACCTGCGCATCGAGAGCGACGACCTGTCGGGGCAGACGAGCAACAGTGAAGCGGCTCACAAGGGCTTCAAGCCCAAAACCCTGGCCGTGACCCTGACCATTCGCTACTCCGACAAGTCGTTCCTGCGCGATCTGATGCGCCAGGCCGAGGCCACCGAAGGCGGTGGCCAACGCAAGACTTACCGCATCGTCAACGACACTGCTGACGGTTTTGGTGTGCGCCAGGTGCAGTTCAGCGACGGGGTAAGCGCCCGCGAGGACGACAGCCTGTTTTGCTGGCGGGTCCAGTTCACGCTGTCTGAAAAACTGTCGAACCCCGAGCGGGTCGAGAAGCGCCGTCCGGCCAATGCTGCAAAGGCGCAGGGTGCACCAGGTCAAGCGGTTGGAGGCGACGCCAGCCCTGCCGGCGAGCCGCGAAGCACGCCCGAACTGTCGGGTTTCGAGTCCACGTTGAAGCGCGTAGACGACTGGCTGGGGAGTGGCCAATGAGCCTGAAACTGCACAAGGTGCTGGCCATAAACGGCGAACCCGTTGCCCTGGTCAAAGAGGATGTCCGCTTGGAGCTGCGAAGCCCCGGCCGGGCATCTTTCACAGTCCAGGCATCGGCGCCGCTCAAGGGCCTGGTGACGTTGGACATCGGCTACAACGACAGCACGCTGCAGCGCCACTTCATCGGCTACGTGGAACGCTGCACAGCGGCCAACTCCCAGCAGCAGGTGCTGTTCTGCCGCGAGCTGGCCGCGATCCTGGCCAAGCCCTTGCCGCTGAACCTGCGCCACGTCGATCTGCGCGCCGTGCTTGAAGAGATCAGCAAGCACACGGGGTTGAAATTCCGCGTGCCGGACAGCTCATACACGCGGGTCAAAGCCCCATTTTTCTACAGCCTGGCCACCGGCTACCAGGCAATGGATAGCCTGGCCCGGGTTTTCTCTATCGACGACCTGATCTGGCAACAACAGGGCAACGGGGAAGTGTTCGTGGGCAAATGGGCCGATAGCTTTTTCGGCGCCCGGGCGCCCCTGCACCTGCCCACCGAGCTGTTCGACGGCTACCAGGACAACCAGAGCGCCATGATCGCGGCGCTCCCAGGCATGCGCCCAGGCGCGACAATTAACCAAGGCGAGCGGGTCACTTCGGTGACGCTGGCCGGCACTCAGATGGCATTGAAATGGAAGACGCAATAAAACGAGCGGTAGAACGCCAGTTTCCCGAACTGACCGGTGGCTATCACCTGCCACGGTTCGCCAAGGTGATCGCCGTGCCTGATGCGCCTGCCGGCGCCGGCGTCTGTGACGACTTCCGGCCGCGCTTTGGCGTTGACCTGCAGGTGCTCGGCCCGGACGGAGAGGTGGACGCGAGCCTGCCGGTGCTGTCGGGTGTGCCGTTACCAGTGCCGGTCGGCGGTGATGAAATGGGCTTCTATGCTTTCCCGGAGGAGGGCACCACGGTCGTGGTGTGCTTTGCGTACGGGTTGCCGCACAAGCCCTATATCCAGACCGTGTTACCCCACGGCCTGACTCTGCCAAGCGTGCCGAAAGGTGACCAGGTGTGGCAGCACAGCGAAGCCTGCCAGCAGCGTGTCGACGCCGACGGCAACTGGTTACGCCAAACGGACGGCAAGATCCAGGACAAGGCGGTCCAGCGGGAAGTGGAGGCGATGGAGAATACCGAGAGCTTCCAGAGCCACACCAGGACGGTGGACGACCATTCAACCGAGTCAGTGGGTGGGATCAAGAAGATCGAGGCGCTGGGCGCGCTCAAGCTGTTGTCAGGTGGTTCTGCGAGCCTGGCGGCGGTGGATGATCTGCACCAGGCGACTGGGCGGGATTTGAATCTGGTGGTGGGGCAGAAGCATAACGTTACGGTGGGTGGTGATATGGAGGAACGGATTCAGGGGATGCGTGAGAGCGTGGCGGCGGTCAGTCAGCGGTTTGTCGCCCCCAAAACTTGGTTGGGGTCTGAGGGGGTGAATGTGTTGCAAGTGTTATGTGACTTGGTCGATGTGGTGCAAGAGATGAATACTCAACTCGCGCAACACGTGCACGCTCCTGGACTCCCTCCGAATGATGCAGCTGAGTTTTCACTAAAAGCTGCTTCGGTCAGTTTGCTTGGGGTAAAGCTCAAGGCTGTTACTGATAATTGATCCATGAGTTGGGTGAAATATTGGTTCTGATTTTATTTTAGTAGGTGGGCACGGTCCGGTTGTTTTGGTGGAGGGGAGCCTATATGGTTGATTGATTTGGTGGTCCAGGATGGCACGAGATGCATAGTGAGGAAAAATTTGAGTTGTTTGATAGTCATGAGTTCTACGTAACCATAAAGCAGGGGGGGTTTAGCTTTTCAGGAGTGTTAAATCTTACTCCTGAAAAAATTACCATTAAATTTGGGGGGGATTCTCGTTCGGATAGGTATTATGAGTATCCTGGTGAAAAGGTTGATAGCCTAGAGTGCTCTAATACTAGTCATAGATTCATTTTGTTTGGTCTTCATAATATCGGTTTTCATGCGCATTTTTTACCTGAAAATCCTGTTCCGATAAGGCATTTTGATCTGGCTTATGAAGTTGGTAGCGTTATTGTTTGTCCTATGTCACTTCAGGCTATAGATGTAAGTAAGGTCGAGATTCATTCAAGCACGTTTAACGATTGGCTAGGGCTGACCACGACACAAGATAATATTTTGTCCGAATATCAGCGGCAATCAGGTGATGAGAGCGACCAGGAGGATGATGACGATCCCGGTGCTTTTTCAATATCTGATTTTTTTTGCACCGTTGAGGAGTTTGGTAATGTGTTTCAGCGATATAATGTTAGAGAATTTAGAAGTTTGTTAGATTACGGTGCAGGCGTTTCTTTTCCACCGAGTTTACGTATTGATGCAAATGAGAGTATTAATCCTGCCGAGCTAATGGGTCTTTATTCTAAAGTGTACGATTTCTTTAGTGTTCTTCATGGCGATGAGCTTCTTGTGGAGCGAATAGAGCTGAGATCTGCAAAGGGATTTTCTTGGGAGGTCGGCTATCTATACTATCCCGTGTTGAAAGAGCGAGTGAAGTTTTCGAGACGATATAGTTTATTTCCGCTCGGGCGAAATCTAAAATTTAATACTCAAGGTTTACCAGCGTTGCCAGAAGGTACGTTTGAGAGCTATTTTCGACTGGAGTCTAAGCGGCAAAAGGTCTGGGGCAAATATATCAAGTATCGTCGTATGAAAAACGTAGAGGAGCGTTTTTTAGGTTACTTTAGGTTGCTGGAAATGTTGACCTATAAAAGTAGTAATTACTTGGACTCGGTGAAGCTTGAAAAGTTATCTATAAAAGTTCAGCCTTTTTTTATTAGGTTTTTTGGGGATAGGAAAAGCGTAAAGAGCTTTTTTGAACGGCTGCCCGGGTTTAATGGGTCTAAATATAATACAGAGAAGTGTATGGTGGATTTTTATAAGAGCTTGCCCGCTGCTGCAAAAGAAAAGTTAAAGTTGAATCAGTCAAATATTGGTTCGATTTGCAAGTTGAGAAATGATATTAGTCACGCAAATGACTATTATATAAGTGATGAGGAGTTGTGGGGGAAGTGCGTTTTTGTTGAGTCTCTCCTCGTATTCGCTATGTTTCAGTCTGTTGGTGTTCCTCTGCCTGATGTTGGTAAGGTTATAGATAGGCTTCACTAAAGTTTATATGCAAATCATTGGTCTTGTTTGAGCGAACGGTGGCAGAAGCGCGCTTCTGCCCTCAACGTTTCGCTCTGTGCGGTCTGTCAACGCTTGGTACGAATAGCCTTTCAATATGTTTTGTCGTGTACTAAATGGGGGGTGTGTATCTATCGTGAAACTGATACTGTGTCTTAAAGGTTTTTTGATCTATTCGTGGTGTGATTTTCCGATCTGCGGGTTTGGTTTGTATGAAAAGTCAGCGTGGCTTAAAAAGAATGGGATTAGATTGATTAGTAAGCACGAAGGTTGATGTTCTTCCGCTGCGAGAAGTAGTTCTTGTTTTAGGTTTTCTAGTGTGATGTCGTATTTCTTTATGACGGTTTTGTATAAGGTTGTCTTCGTCTTTGGTGTAAGGCAGTATTTGTCTGTGCCTTTTTCTGTTATTTCCCCGTTGAAAACGAATAGCTCGATGAATGCGTGGTTTCCTAGTTCTAGATATGCGACATAAAGACAATCTGCATTTGTGTCAGTGTTTGAACCTTTGTCTAGTCCGAAGTTTAGTGTTAGTAAGTCTAACTGGTCGTTAATTAGGAAGTTTGTTTGAATTATTCTCTTGTGGTTTTTGTCAATTTCTGATGACGTTACATAAAGGTCTTCGTCTAGTTCGAAATGGTTTTTGATCTTGATGACTTTTTCCATTATCGAAAGCTGGTGTGAGCAGTCTGCAAAGCCTTCCCCAGGATTTACAGTTATGCTTGAGATCACGGCGGCGAACGTAAATGTAATTTTTACACTGTTGGGTTGCCATAGCATGTGAACTAGTTTTAATAATTTTAGAGCTCTTTCTATTTCGAAGCTATCTAGGTTATCAGTGTGGGCAGTCAGATGCATCGACTTGCCGTAGTTTAGAAGTTGAAGTTCAAAGAGTTCGGCGTCAAATCTAACTTTCCGAAACGGCTCTGGTACCCACGAGTTGAAAGGGCTCCGGTATAAATCCACAGGGAAGGTGAGTGATCGCCCTGTTTTTTGATCTCTAAAGGTTAGTGAACCCTTCATGTCGGGTATCACATCCGGCATTTCCAATACAGCAGAGTCGCTACTTAAGCCTGCATGCTCTGTTGTAACTCCAAATCTTAGTGTTGTGCCATGCACTGCCTCAATGTCAACTTTGCCTTTTTGGCCTAGAGAAATGTCGATCAGACTTCGAAGTTGCTCGTCACCTTTTATTGAAAATTGAATTCTATGGGTGCCATCCTCGTAACCGGCGTTTCTCAAGTGTTTGCGTTTCGTATCCATATAGCTTAGGTGGGATTTTCCTATATGGTTGCTAATCATTTCCTTTAGTTTGGAGGGGGATAGTGGCGTTATTTCATCGTGGAACTTTAGGCGCATTGTTTTTTTATTAAGTTTGGCGTCGCTGTCCTTTGTAATGGTTTTTGCGGTTCGTTCTAAAATTGCTGCTATCTGGGTTTTATCGATGTGGAGTAAGTATGCTCTTTGAGGTGTGGCTTCCCCATCAAACTCCATTAACACATAAAATGAAGGTAAGGGCGTTGTGGCCATCTTCTTTAAGTTTGATAGCTCTACGCTCACCCACTTATTAACGCTGTCTGTGGCTTTTATCTGTATTTTGGCTTCGACTATTCCTTCGTGAATCGTTTCCAGGTTATGTTTTTTTTCATCATTGTTTATCTCAATGAATACATCCCAGCCATTCATGTCGGAAACGGACTTGTTTGCCGTAATTCCGGCAGCAGCACACCATGCGATGAAGTAATTTTCGGCTGCGGTGCCCAGGTCCCTCATCATTTCTAACTCCTTCAAGTATTGGGGAGCAAAGATGCCATGTTCACGGAGTCGAAAATACCTACCGTAAGAAAAATATGTTTAGAAAACCACTTATCCCCCTCCCGCCGACGGGCTTTGTGTCCCTTTTTTGTGCAAAGGCGTAGTGGGGTGAAAACGGTGCCCCCGCCCAAGCCCGCTGCGGGGTCTGGGGGATGTTTCGCAATTGCACAGAGTGCAAGGCTTTGCAAAAAAGTGCAGTGGTCTTGCACATGTGTCACAGGACGGCAGGGGAGTGGTCACTCAGGCGAGGTGCCCGGTTTACGGGGACTATGGCTGTGAAAACCTGCAGCAGGCGGTGTTTTCGTTTTCGGGGCCGTTCATATCTGGGGTCAACCAACCACTGCTGGTCGCTACGCCAATACGACTGATAGGCCCAGCCTGTATGGGCTTCAAGCGTTTTGAGACATTGCACAGCACCGCCATCAATTTCCGGCTGTTAGTACCAGCCCAGAGCGTTTGGAAAAATCGCTGAAACGATGGGCGGATGGCTTTTTTCCAGCCGAGGGGTGGGAAAAAGGTAATTTTAGTAATGGGCAGGTCATAACGGGCTGGAGCCCTTATAGAACGTGGCTTTCAGCCATTACCTTGGAGGGTAATATAAGGTAACGAGAGAGGTAATATTTTGTTCAAGCCCCCATTTTGCTGGGGTTGGCGGCTCACTGGCATTACTAGCTCTGAAAGTAATTTTCTAACCACTTACTTACCTTATTATTACCTCTATAAAACTATATCAACTATTTGATTTTATTGGGATTTATCCAGGTTTTCACAGCTCATTACCAAAATTACCTTTTTCCCATGCCTCAACATAAATCGTTCAAAACGCCTGTTCTGACCGTTTTCTGAAACCTGGTGCATTTAAGCCATGGGACTGACGTGGGACAGATCCTACGCACGCTACCGGGCTGCAGCCCTTATAAACCGGGGGGCTCGGTTTCGAAAACCGCGAACGGGTAGTTTCGAATCTCTCCTTCACCGCCACATTCTACAAACACAAACCCCTGATTTTCCTAGAGAAGGTCGGGGGTTTGTGGTTTTTGGCATTCAAAAAAAGCCCCGTTAGCGGGTTTGCGACAGGGTCATCTCGTATGGGCGCTCACGAAGGTCCTACGTACGGTTACCATCGCCCCAAAGAAACCCACCCGATCGATAGCTTGCTTTAAACATGTGTGTATCCGTATATTCGGTTATTCACATATAGCAAGTGGCCCACATGATTACGCCTCCAGAAGTGTTTAAGAGCCTTGCAGAAGAAACTCGCGCACGCGCTACTTTGCTGATTGCCTCCCAAGGAGAGCTCTGCGTCTGCGAACTGATGTGCGCTCTCGGCGACAGCCAATCGAAGATCAGCCGTCACCTCGCACAGTTACGCAGCAGTGGTCTCCTGCTGGATCGTCGCCAGGGACTCTGGGTTTACTACCGCTTAAATCCGGACCTTCCCAGCTGGGTGCACGAGATCCTGCAAGTGACGTTACGAGCCAACGTTCACTGGCTGCAGGGCGACACTTCCCGTCTACATAATATGGATGGACGCCCTGTCCGCGATGTTGCCTGCTGCTAATCCCAACTGTTAACCCTATCGAAGCTGGCGCTGCGCCTAAGTGTTTAATGCCTGCGAAGAGTGGAAGGAGTAATTAATGCGAGTCTTGTTCATGTGCACGGCCAACAGCTGCCGAAGCATTCTTTCAGAAGCCATGTTCAACCACCTGGCGCCGGAGGGTTTCAAAGCGGTGAGCTCCGGAAGCTTTCCCAAGGGGCAGGTGCTACCTCGCAGTTTGACGACTTTGACCCAGTCGGGCATTTCCATCGAAGGCTTGAGCAGCAAGGGCAACGAAGCCTTCGAAGATAACCCTCCGGATATCGTCATTACCGTATGCGACAAGGCAGCAGGCGAGTCTTGCCCGGTGTATTTCGGCCCAGCCGTGAAAGCTCATTGGGGCCTGGAAGATCCTTCCGATGTGATGGGGGGCGAAGAAGTTGATGCCGCTTTCCGAGCCACGCTCGCTTGCATCGAAAAACGCTGTAAAGCGTTCTTTGCGCTTCCCTTCAACAGCCTCAGCCGCGATGAACTCAAACGCGAGCTGGATCAAATCAGCAAACACTGAGAAGGAGGACATATGTCAGAGCAACTGCCCAACCTAGACCTCTCTCTGTTCGACCCCCTGCCAATTGCATCTCGCCCGAAAGATCAAAAGCCTCGAATTCTCTTGCTGTATGGGTCGACCCGCGAGCGCTCTTTCAGCCGTCTCCTCGTCGAAGAAGCTGCGCGTTTACTGGAGCACTTTGGTGCGCAAACCCGTGTGTTCAATCCTAGTGGGCTGCCACTGCCCGACGACGCATCGGTGAATCATCCTAAGGTGCAGGAACTGCGGGATCTGATGTTGTGGTCGGAAGGTCAGGTCTGGTGTTCACCAGAACGGCATGGCGCGATGTCAGCGGTGTTCAAGGCGCAGATCGACTGGGTGCCTCTTGAACTCGGCGCTGTTCGCCCCACCCAGGGAAAGACCCTGGCCGTGATGCAGATCTGCGGTGGTTCACAGTCCTTCAATGTGGTTAATCAGTTGAGGGTACTGGGCCGCTGGATGCGCATGTTCACGATACCCAATCAATCCTCTGTACCGAAAGCCTATATGGAGTTCGACGAGGCAGGCCGAATGAAGCCTTCTGCTTTTTACGATCGCGTGGTCGATGTGATGGAGGAACTGGTGAAGTTCACCCTGTTGCTGCGTGACCAAAAGGCGTTTTTGGTGGATCGTTACTCGGAACGCAAGGAAAGCGCGGAACAGCTCATGGCGCGCGTGAACCAGCGTTCAATCTGAGTTCAATAATGGCCATTGAAATCAGAGCGGCACGGCTTGGAGATGCTGTTGCTATCTAGGCTATCTATGCCTCGGTAGTGACCGGCTCGGCTATTTCCTTTGAAGAGGTGCCGCCTAGTATTGAAGAGATACAGCAGCGCATTGAGCTAACGCTGCGGATCTATCCATATCTGGTGGCGGTTCGAGAAGGCAAGGTGGTCGGCATATGCTTATGCAAGTCAGCACCGAGCTTCTGGTTCGGCAGGGCTATCGTCCGGCCTATGCTGGCATTTCTCAGCCCAATTCAGGCAGCGTCAAGTTGCATGAGCGGTTTGGCTTCCAACACATCGGTACCTATCCTCAAGTCGGTTATAAGCTCGGTCAGTGGCACGATGTGGGCTATTGGCACCTTGAGTTAGCGGATAAAAGCCAGCCGATCGGGCGTCTGTTGGTCTCAGAGCCATGCCCATCGCCCCTCAATGCCTGTGCCGATGATGCACATCCGGAAAATGCGCATGGCTGTGCCTCAGCGGACTGTGCACATGCACATGGCTGTGGGGCTCAGCCGGATCCCACTCAAACCCGTGCTCATGTTGGTGATGTTCATCATGCACATGCCGATGTCCGTGCTCCATGGCCTCATGCTGATGATCATGGGCATGCCGTTCCGTCAGGTGCAGCCAAACGCCCATGGCCATCAACGCCGATGCAATCCAGAAAGCCAATGTCATTGACTCACCCAACATCAGCCCCGCAATCGCGGCACCCAGAAACGGCGCGGTAGAAAAATAGGCTCCCGTGCGTGCACTGCCCAGTCCGCGCAGCGCCAGCACGAACATCACCAGGCTGATGCCATAGCCCAGAAAACCAACCAGCAAGATAGGCGTCAGCTGCGCCATACCCGGGATTTGCGCTCCGAAATAGAGCGCCAACCCGCCATTCACCAGCCCCGCAATCAACCCCTTGGTCCCGGCGATAAACAGCGCGTCCGACGCAGACACTTTGCGCGTCAGGTTGTTATCAATCCCCCAGCACAGGCACGCCACGGCAACCGCCAGCGGCCCCGTCCAGTCATGGCTCGTGCCACCGCCGTCGGCCCATGACAACACCACGCCGCCCAGCACGATGGCGATCATCCCCAGGACGATGCGACGGTCGGCGTTTTCCTTGAACACGACCCAGGCGATGACGGCGGTCAGCACTGATTCCAGGTTGAGCATCAGGGAGGCGGTTGCGCCGGCCGTGCGGGTCAGGCCGAACATCAGCGCGACAGGCCCGAGGATGCCGCCGAATGCGATGGCGCCGAGCAGCCAGGGCCATTCCGATGAGGTCAGTCCGCTGGGTTTCCAGCCATGGTCACGGATCAGGCGCACGCCGGCGAGGCCGACGCCGCTGCCGAGGTAGAGCAGGCCGGCGAGCAGCACGGGCGAGAGGCCCAGGCCGAGATTTTTGGCGAGCGGGGTGCTGGCGCCGAACAGGGCGGCGGCGGCGAGTGCGTAGAGGATACTGAGGTTCATGGGTCATCCTCGAAAGGGTGGCCCATGATACGTCGCGGGCTCAGGTGAAAGCCCGAGCGGATTTACTGCGCGGTTTTCAGCTTGATCACATCACCGGAAATCTTGGTGGTGTAACCGCTGAGGACCCAGGCCCAGAACCAGTTTTCCTGCACTTGGGTGTTGATCAGCGCATCGCCGCCTTTTGCTTTGATGGCGGCATCCTGGGCGCGCACGAAACGGCTGTTCTGGCCGATCGGGATCACGCCGAACAGCATAATGCCGGTGGCGCTGGCTTCACTGTGGCCCAGGACGGTGTATTGGCTGCTGTCGTATTGCGGGGATTTGATGGCGGTGCCGGTGCAGCCTGCAAGCGTGAAACCGAGAACGGCTGCTGCAACCACTTTACTGATGTACTTCACTGGGAAACTCCATGGACTAAAGCCCGAGATTCAATTCTCGGGGGGCGTACTTTAATCGCCCGGGCAGGGGATTGAAATCAATCTTCCCGTCGTCAGATGTGCAACCACGCCAGGCTGCCTAACACCACCGCCACTCCCGCCGCCGTATACGCCATGCGCTTCAACCACTCCTTCCTTGTGAGCAACGTAATTGCCGCCAGCGAAATCGCGATCTGAATCGCGGTCATCGCCTGGGCCCAGCGGTGGTGCTGGTGCAACGCCTGCTCTGATTTTTCATCCCATTCCCGCGAGGTGGCCTCAAGCTTTTCTGCCTGCTGGCGCACGTCTTCCTTCTGGCTTTTGTAGCGCTCGATCTCGCCCTTGTAATGCGCAGCGTCTACGCCGGGAATATGGGTGGCCAGCTCCGCCAGGTTTTGGCGGCTGGATTTGGCCTGGTAGTAGTTCCACTGGTTGGCGGCTTCGGTCTTGATGATGGCCGCGTTGTTCTTGTCCATCGCCGCTTCGCTTTCGGTGGAACCGGCCTGGTAGCTGAGCATGGCGCCGAGAGTGGCCATCAGCGCGGTCATGACGGCGATTCGGCTGGCGAAACTGTCTCCTCTTGCGTGGGCATGTTCGGTGGTGTGTTCGATGTGTTTTTCGTGGGGGCTGGGGACTTCGAAGGCTTCGGACATGGCGGCGGCTATGAAGGGACTGAGGGAGTCTGATTCTTCACCCGTGCGGCTGTCTCAAGGCTGTACGTAACGCCGAATCAGCCGCGTATACACCGCGATATTGATCACTAACACCAATGCACCCAGCGCCAGTTGAATCTGCGGAGTCAGGCCAGCCGGATAGATGAGCGTAAGAATGTAGTGTTCGATGAATCCGCCGCCGTAGCCGTCTTGACCGGCGAGATGGCGAAGCAAGTTTTCCCAGCGCGTGAGTGGGCACGGCAGGTGAAAGACCTCGACGGCCACGCCCCACGCGGCAGCGGGCAAGTGCAGCCAGATAACCGGCCGCCACTTAAGGGCCAGCAGCCCGCCGAATAATACGAACAGGATAAAACACAGGTGAAACAGCACGAGGCTGTCGGCAGCTAGACGGTAGAGCATTGTGCGCGCTTCAAAAAGGGGAGGGCGTAGTCTAAGGGTTGCCCGCAGGTAAGCGGGACCGTTATTGTGCTGAATCCTTTTAGTCCTTCCTCCCAAGGATCTGTTGTGATGAATTCGCCACGTACCGTTGCCCCGATCAAGGCTGTGATTTTCGATATGGACGGGTTGTTGCTCGATACAGAAGGCATCTACACCGAAGTCACGCAGATCATCGCCGAGCGCTACGGTCGTACTTATGATTGGGGGATCAAGCAGCATATTATTGGCCGTGGTGCCCAGGACCTGGCCGATTACGTGGTCAAGGCACTGGACTTGCCGATCACACCGGCGCAGTTTCTGGAAATTCGCGAACCGTTGATGAGCGAGCGCTTTCCAAAGGCCCTGGGCATGCCCGGTGCCGAGGCGCTGGTTCGGCACTTGAAGGCACACAACATTCCGATTGCCGTGGGCACCAGTTCGTCGCGCAATTCGTTTGGCCACAAAACAACGTTGCACCGCGAGTGGTTTAGCCTGTTCGGCACCATTGTCACCGCCGACGACCCCGAAGTCGGCGCCGCCAAACCTGCACCGGACATCTTCCTTACCGCCGCGCGCCGCCTGGGCGTTGCCCCTGAGGATTGCCTGGTGTTCGAGGATTCGCCCTTTGGTGTAACGGCTGCGAAGGCCGCCCATATGACCGCCATCGCCGTGCCCGACGAAGCCATGGCCGACAGCAAGTACCAGCATGCCGACCAGATCATCCGCAAGCTTGCGGACTTTGACCTGGCGGCCTATGGCTTGCCGCCAATCTCCTGACTTTACTCGGTAAAAAATGTGGGAGGGGGCTTGCTCCCGACGGCGGAGTGTCAGTCACCATTGAGCTGGCTGACAC
>NZ_JAAOWU010000026.1 GCF_013778505.1 Pseudomonas sivasensis
TGATTATTTTCAGAAGCTTTCGAAGATTTCTTCAACAACTTCAACCACTTGCGCTTCTGATCTCTCATCAGCGGGAGGCGAATTCTACAGCGTTACACGCTGCTGTCAACACCTCTTTTTCAACTTCTTTTTGGCTTCGATGGACTGAAGCAACACACTGCCGAAAACTGCGCAACTCATTGTTTACCAAGGAGTTTTCCGTTTCGACTGCGCGGGAAGTGGGGCGAATTATAGGCTCCTAGAATCTGTGGTCAACCTTCTTTTTCATATTTTTGCCATATAACTCAAAAAAAGCCCTAGAAACGAAAAAGCCGGCCCAAAAGGGCCGGCTTTCTGCTCATAGAGCCTTACAGACTAGGGAAAGCAAACTGCGACGCCTCATGACTGGCCCGCTGAGGCCAGCGCTGGGTAATCGCCTTGCGCCGGGTGTAAAAACGCACGCCATCCGGACCGTACGCATGTAAGTCACCAAACAGCGATCGTTTCCAGCCACCAAAGCTGTGATAAGCCACCGGAACTGGCAGTGGAACGTTCACCCCAACCATACCCACTTCAATCTCATCGCAGAACAGACGGGCCGCCTCACCATCACGGGTGAAGATGCACGTACCGTTCCCATACTCATGGTCGTTGATCAATTGCATCGCCGCCTCCAGGCTGCTCACCCGGACCACGCACAACACCGGACCGAAGATCTCCTCCTTATAGATGCGCATCTCAGGCGTCACACGGTCAAACAGGCTGCCACCGAGGAAGAAGCCATCTTCATTCCCGGTAATACTTAGCCCACGGCCATCGACCACCAACTCTGCACCCGAAGCAACACCGTCTTCTATGTAGCCGCTGACCTTATCCCGCGCCTGACCGGTTACCAGCGGCCCCATATCCAGCCCACACGTCGTGCCCGCACCTATCTTCAGCGCCTTAATCTGCGGCACCAGCTTGGCGATCAACGCATCAGCTACTTGGTCACCTACGCAGACGGCCACAGAGATGGCCATGCAGCGCTCCCCGCAGGAACCATACGCCGCGCCCATCAGCGCACTGACCGCATTATCCAAGTCCGCATCTGGCATCAGTACGGCGTGGTTCTTCGCCCCGCCCAGCGCCTGCACGCGCTTGCCGCGCTTGGTCGCTTCGGAATAGATGTACTCAGCAATCGGCGTCGACCCCACAAAACTCAGCGCTTTGACTTCCGGCGCCTCAATCAATGCGTCAACCGCGCCCTTATCACCGTGCACCACACTCAGTACGCCTTTAGGCAGACCGGCTTCCTGCAACAGTTGCGCAATCAGGAGCGTCGAACTCGGATCACGCTCCGAAGGCTTCAGGATGAAGCAGTTACCGCACACGATTGCCAGCGGATACATCCACAGCGGCACCATCGCCGGGAAGTTGAACGGCGTAATACCCGCTACCACGCCCAACGGCTGGAAGTCCGACCAAGCATCAATGTTCGGCCCAACGTTGCGGCTGTACTCGCCCTTCAGAATCTCCGGCGCCGAGCATGCGTACTCAACGTTCTCGATGCCACGCTTCAACTCACCCGCCGCGTCTTCCAGGGTCTTGCCATGCTCCTCGCTGATCAACTGCGAGATTCGCGCTTCGTTCTGTTCCAGCAACTGCTTGAAACGAAACATCACCTGGGCACGCTTGGCCGGCGGGGTATTACGCCACGCCGGGAATGCGGCCTTGGCCGAGTCGATCGCCTGTTGAATGGTTTCACGGCTGGCCAGCGGAACTTGGTGAATCACCTGGCCGGTGGACGGGTTATATACGTCGGCACTGCGACCACTGTCGTTGACCAACTCACCGTTGATCAAATGCTGGATAAGGCTCATGCAGGGCTCCTGAAAAGTTGTTCTATATAGAAAGAGAAATCAGTCGATCTTGTTCAGCACTTCGCCGACCGCATCAAACAGACGATCCAGATCCTGCGGCTTGCTGTTGAAGGTTGGCCCGAACTGCAGGGTGTCGCCGCCAAAGCGCACGTAGAAACCCGCCTTCCACAAAGCCATGCCTGCCTCGAATGGACGCACGATGGCATCACCGTCACGCGGGGCAATCTGGATCGCGCCGGCCAAGCCGTAGTTGCGAATGTCGATCACGTTCTTGCTGCCCTTCAAACCGTGCAGCGCATTCTCAAAGTGCGGAGCGACTTCGGCTACGCTCTGCACCAGGTTTTCCTTCTGCAACAGGTCGAGTGCCGCCAGGCCAGCCGCGCAAGCAACGGGGTGCGCCGAGTAGGTGTAGCCGTGTGGAAATTCCACCGCGTACTCAGGCGTCGCCTGGTTCATAAAGGTCTGATAGATCTCGCTGCTGGCAATCACCGCGCCCATGGGGATCGCGCCATTGGTGACTTGTTTGGCGATGCACATCAGATCCGGAGTCACGCCGAAGCTGTCGGCGCCGAACATCGAGCCGGTACGGCCAAAACCGGTAATCACTTCGTCAAACACCAGCAGGATGTTGTGCTGGTCACAAATCTCTCGCAGGCGCTTGAGATAACCCTGCGGCGGCACCAACACGCCAGCGGAACCAGCCATCGGTTCGACAAACACTGCCGCGATGTTGGAAGCGTCATGCAGCTCGATCAGCTTGAGCAACTCATCGGCCAATGCGATGCCGCCCAGCTCAGGCATGCCGCGGGAGAAGGCATTGCTTGCCAGCAAGGTGTGCGGCAAATGGTCAACGTCCATCATCGCCTGGCCAAACATCTTACGGTTGCCGTTCACGCCGCCCAGGCTGGTGCCCGCGATGTTCACACCGTGATAGCCACGGGCGCGGCCGATCATCTTGGTCTTGGTGGCTTGGCCCTTCAGGCGCCAGTAGGCACGCACCATCTTCACCGCAGTATCGGCACACTCGGAGCCGGAGTCAGTGAAGAACACATGATTAAGGTTGCCTGGGGTCAGGTCGGTAATCTTTTCCGCCAGCTGGAAGGACAACGGATGACCGTACTGGAAGCCCGGGGAGTAATCCAACGTACCCAATTGCTTGGCCACCGCTTCCTGGATTTCCTTGCGTGTGTGCCCGGCGCCGCACGTCCACAGGCCAGACAACGAGTCGTACACCTTGCGGCCTTTGTCATCGGTCAACCAGCTACCTTCGGCGGCCACGATCAGGCGCGGGTCACGCTGGAAGTTGCGGTTGGCCGTGTAGGGCATCCAGTGCGCGTCCAACTTCAGTTGGCTGGCCAGGGACGATGGGGCGTTTTCAGGCATGTTCATCAGCAAAACCTCGCAGGGCAAAAGGCCGCGTCGGGATTGAAACGCGTTGTTGCAGCTAAATTGCCACGGCGATAAAGTCGGTGAAATTCAACTCTTCTAACCTTCAGTCAGGCCTTCACTAAACTATGAGCAGCCGTCGACCCGATCCCCTCGCCCAAGTGAGCGACTTTGATATTCGCCTGCTGCGCATCTTCCGGAGTGTGGTGGAATGCGGCGGCTTCTCGGCAGCGGAAACCGTGCTCGGCATCGGGCGCTCGGCCATCAGTCAGCAAATGAGCGACCTTGAACAGCGTCTCGGATTGCGCCTCTGCCAACGTGGCCGCGCGGGGTTCTCACTGACCGAAGAAGGCCGCGAGGTCTATCAGTCAGCCCTGCAACTATTAAGTGCACTGGAAAGTTTTCGCACCGAGGTCAACGGTCTGCACCAGCATTTGCGCGGCGAGTTGATCATTGGCCTCACCGACAACCTCGTCACCCTGCCCCACATGCGCATCACTCACGCCTTGGCCCAATTAAAGGAGCGCGGCCCAGACGTGCAGATCCAAATCCGCATGATCGCCCCCAATGAAGTCGAACAAGGCGTACTCGATGGTCGTTTGCATGTGGGCGTAGTGCCCCAGGCCAGCGCCCTTTCGGGATTGGAGTACCAACCGCTGTACAGCGAACGCTCGCTGCTCTATTGCGCAGTCGGCCATCCGTTGTTTTACGCCGAAGACAAGCAGTTGGGCGACGAGCGCATCGACAGCCAGGACGCCATCGCTCCAACATTCCGTTTGCCTGCCGAAATCCAGGCCCATTACCAAGCGCTCAACTGCACCGCCAGCGCCTCGGACCGCGAAGGCATGGCGTTCCTGATCCTGACCGGCCGCTACATCGGCTACCTGCCCGACCACTACGCCAGCCTCTGGGTACAACAAGGCCGACTGCGTGCGCTGAAATCGGCTACGCGTTTTTACGATTTAAGCCTCGCATCGGTCACACGCAAGGGCCGTCGCCCTCATTTGGTGCTGGAAAGCTTCCTCGACAGCCTGGCCACAACGCGCTAGCTCAGGCTTTACGCTAAAAGCTGAGCAACTGGACAGCTTTTTGCAAGAACAGATGGAACTTGACCATCCGCCTTGAGTTAACCCGCCATGCCACCAGAATCATCCACCCCCAGCGACCTGATCTACGGCCTCAACGACCGCCCCAAACCCGCCCCGGCATTTCTGGCCGCACTGCAGCACGTGCTGGCCGCTTTTGTCGGCATCATCACTCCGCCACTGATCATCGGCTCCACTCTGGGCCTGACCGCCCATTTGCCCTATCTGATCAGCATGGCGTTGATGGTGTCCGGTGTCGGCACATTCATCCAGGCGCGTAGGCCATTTGGGATAGGCGCCGGGATGATTTGCCTGCAAGGCACCAGCTTTGCCTTTCTCGGCGCGGTACTGTCGGCAGGCTTCCTGGTGAAACAACGCGGCGGCAGCCCGGAAGACATCATGGCGATGATCTTCGGCGTGTGCTTTTTCGGCGCGGCGGTGCAGATCGTGCTGAGCCGTTTTATCGGCCAACTGCGCCGAGTCATCACGCCTTTGGTGACAGGGATTGTCATCACGCTAATCGGCATCAGCCTGATCAAAGTCGGCATTACCGACCTCGGCGGTGGCTTCAACGCCCCTGACTTCGGCGCGCCCACCAATCTTGCATTGGGCCTGTTCGTGGTGCTGACGATCATTCTGCTCAACCGTTCCAACACGCCCTGGGTGCGGCTCTCGGCGATCATTATCGGCCTGGCCCTTGGCAGCCTGGCGGCGTGGTTCAGCGGCAAACTCGTGCCCCAAGCCCTGCCGGACTTACCTCTGGTGAGCCTGCCGATTCCGTTTCGCTTTGGATTCAACTTCGACTGGAGCGCTTTCCTACCGATCGCGCTGATTTACCTGATCAGCAGCATCGAGACCGTCGGCGACCTCACCGCCAACTGCATGATCGCCCGCCAGCCCATCAGCGGCCCTTCTTATATAAGCCGACTCAAGGGAGGCGTACTGGGTGATGGCGTGAGTTGCATGATCGCGGCCACTTTCAGTGCCTTCCCCAACACCACCTTTGCTCAGAACAATGGCGTGATCCAACTCACTGGCGTGGCCAGCCGTTACGTTGGTTTATATATAGGCGTGGTGCTGTTTTGCCTCGGTTTGTTTCCGTTGATTGGTGCGGTGCTGCAGCAAATCCCCAAACCCGTATTGGGCGGCGCGACCCTGGTGATGTTCGGCAGTGTGGCCGCCGCTGGCGTGCGCATCCTCGCCCAGGCGCCGCTGGACCGACGCAGCATGCTGATCATCGCCACGTCGTTTGGCGTCGGCCTGGGCATCGCCGCCCAACCCAATCTGCTTCACCTGATGCCAACCCTGGTGCAGAACTTGTTCGACTCCGCCATCACCAGCGGCGGGCTGACCGCCATCGTACTGTGCCTGCTACTGCCGGAATCCAAGGCGATCGAAACTGCCGCAAACCAAGCGCCGGAAAGCGACACCTTGGAACTGCTTTAAGGGTTTTATTGCATCGGGACTTGTCTGAGGCTTGAGGGTGGGTTATCTGTGCACACGTCGTCTCTATCGATCAGCACGGTAATCTCCATGAGCCTCGAAGTTCCTGCCCACAGCAACCACGCCGGTAAGCCCGCCAGCCGCATTCGGCAAAAGAACGAACAAGCGATTCTCCAGGCTGCTGAAGATGAATTCGCGCGCCATGGCTACAAGGGCACCAGCATGAACACTATTGCTGCCAGCGCCGGATTGCCGAAGGCCAACTTGCACTACTACTTCACGAACAAGCTGGGCCTGTATATCGCCGTGCTCAGCAATATCCTCGAACTGTGGGACAGCACCTTCAACACGCTGACCGCCGAGGACGACCCTGCCGTGGCCCTCTCCCGCTACATCCGCACCAAGATGGAGTTTTCGCGACGCCAACCCCAGGCCTCGCGGATCTTCGCCATGGAGATCATCAGCGGCGGCGAATGCCTCACCGAATATTTCAGCCAGGATTACCGCACGTGGTTCAGTGGCCGGGCGGCAGTGTTCCAAGCCTGGATCGACGCCGGCAAGATGGACCCCATCGACCCCGTGCACCTGATCTTCCTGCTGTGGGGCAGCACCCAGCACTACGCAGACTTCGCCACCCAGATCTGCCGCGTCACCGGTCGCACCAAGCTGACCAAGCAAGATATGGAAGATGCCGGCACCAACCTGATCCACATCATTCTCAAAGGCTGCGGCATCAAGCCGAGCCTCTAGACGAAGTCACTTATGCCTTTCACGCTCACCGGCCTTTGCGAGTTTCGTGAAGAAATACGCAAAAGCCGCTTCATCACCCTCGCCGCCCCGATCACCAGCCCGCAGGACGCTCAGGCTTTTTTCGAGCAACACAGCGACCTGAACGCCACGCATAACTGCTGGGCCTGGAAGCTGGCCGACCAATACCGCAGCAGTGACGACGGCGAACCCGGTGGCACTGCCGGGCGGCCGATTCTCGCAGCCATCGAAGCCCAGGGTTTTGATCAAGTCGCGGTATTGGTGATTCGCTGGTACGGCGGCATCCAATTGGGCACCGGCGGCCTCGCCCGTGCCTATGGCGGCGGAGCGAACAAATGCCTGCAGAATGCCGAGCGTCTCGAACTGATCAGCCGCGTACCACTGAGTTGCGCCTGTGGATTCTCCGAACTGAACTTGGTGAAGCTACGCGTTGCTGAACTTGGCGGGCTAGTGGTGGAAGAAAATTTCACCGCCAACGGTGTGGAGTTGCAACTGGCACTGGGTGAGGCGCACATCGACACGCTCCAAGCCCAACTCGCCGACCTGAGCCGTGGGCGTATCCTGCTGCAACGCTGAAACTGTTACTGTTATTTGCTGAATCCCCCTGAACCGCGACTCTAAAGGAAGCTTTTCATGTCTACGCCAAAAACCGCACTGATCATCGGCGCCTCGCGCGGGCTGGGCCTTGGCCTGGTCAAGCAATTGCTCCAGGACGGCTGGGACGTGACCGCCACCGTGCGTGATCCGAGCAAGGCTGATGCCCTTAAAGCGGTGGGTCCGGTGCAGATCGAAAAACTGGACATGGACGATCAGCAAGCCGTGATCGCCCTGGCCCAGCGCCTCAAAGAGCGCACCTTCGACCTGCTGTTCGTCAACGCCGGCGTCAAGGGTCCGGCCAACCAGGAGCCCGGTCACGCCACTCTCGCGGAAGTCGGCCAGTTGTTTTTCACTAATGCCGTGGCGCCGATCAACCTGGCGCAGCGCTTTGTCGGGCAGATCCGCAAAGACAGCGGCGTGCTCGCATTCATGAGTTCGGTATTGGGCAGCGTAACGATCCCCGACGGCTCAGACCTGGCGCTGTACAAGGCCAGCAAGGCCGCGCTGAACTCCATGACCAACAGCTTCATCACTCAACTGGGCGACCACACACTCACTGTTCTGTCACTGCATCCGGGCTGGGTGAAGACCGACATGGGCGGCGAAAACGCGCACATCGATGTCGACACCAGCGTGCGCGGCCTGGTGGATCAGGTAAATGCCTACACCGGCAAAGGTGGTCACCACTTCGTGGACTACAAAGGCGACACCATCGCCTGGTAAGCGACGAGCAGCGTTATCGACTGATTGCCGTCGATAACGCTGCGCGCGTAGACTGCGCCCTCGCCCCAACCGGCGACCCTGGATCAGCAGACAGGGCAACACTGAGCTGGCAAACCTGAACCCATCATTCAGAGGAGCCGGCCAATGCCTGCGACCCGTATCTGGTTAAAAAACCCCCTCGCGATTTTCACTGCCAATGGCCTTGATGCCCGTGGCGGCCTGGTGCAGCAGGACGGTGTGATCACCGAAGTGCTGGGCTGGGGAAAAGAGCCCGCTGTGCCTTGTGGACAGGTGTTCGACGCACGCGAACACGTGATCCTGCCCGGCCTGATCAACACCCACCATCATTTTTACCAAACCCTCACCCGTGCCTGGGCGCCGGTGGTCAATCAGCCGTTGTTCCCCTGGCTGAAAACCCTGTACCCGGTGTGGGCGCGTCTGACGCCCGAGAAACTTGCTCTGGCCACCAAAGTCGCCTTGGCCGAATTGCTGCTCTCGGGCTGCACCACCGCCGCCGACCACCACTACCTGTTCCCCGACGGCCTGGAAAATGCCATCGACGTGCAAGTTGATACGGTGCGCGAATTGGGCATGCGCGCCATGCTTACCCGGGGCTCCATGAGCCTGGGCGAAGCCGACGGTGGCCTCCCGCCGCAACAGACCGTGCAACAAGGGCAGGTCATCCTCGACGACAGCCAGCGCCTGATCCGCGAATACCACCAACGCGGCGACGGCGCACAGATCCAGATTGCCCTGGCGCCTTGCTCGCCGTTCTCCGTCACACCGGAAATCATGCGTGCCAGCGCCGAACTGGCCAACAGCCTAGACGTGCGCCTGCACACCCATCTGGCGGAAACCCTCGACGAAGAAGATTTCTGCCTGCAACGCTTCGGCCTGCGCACCGTGGATTACCTCGACAGCGTGGGCTGGCTCGGCCCACGCACTTGGCTGGCACATGGCATTCACTTCAACCCTGATGAAATCGCCCGCCTTGGCGCCGCCGGTACCGGTATCTGCCACTGCCCAAGCTCAAATATGCGCCTGGCGTCCGGCATCTGCCCTACCCTCGACTTGCTAGCCGCGGGCGCGCCCATCGGCCTGGGCGTGGACGGTTCCGCCTCCAATGATGCATCGAACATGATTCTCGAAGCACGACAGGCCCTGTACATCCAGCGTCTACGTTATGGCGCAGAAAAGATCACCCCCGAAGGCGTGCTCGGCTGGGCCACCAAAGGTTCGGCGCAGTTGCTGGGGCGTACGGATATCGGTGAATTGGCCGTGGGTAAACAGGCGGATCTGGCGCTGTTCAAACTTGATGAGCTGCGGTTCTCCGGTAGCCATGATCCGATTTCGGCGCTGCTGTTGTGTGGTGCGGATCGTGCGGATCGGGTGATGGTCGCGGGCAAATGGCGAGTGATCGACGGGCAGGTCGAGGGCCTGGATCTGAAACGTTTGATCGCCGATCACAGCCAGGCGGCGCGACGATTGATCGCAGGGACCTAAGTAAACACCGTTCAACATGCGGGAGGGGAACGTCGATTCGTCGCACCGCCCCTCCCGCTTTTTATCTGCGGTGTTCTTACAATCCCAGCAGCGACAACATGATGAATGTCGCAAACAGCACAAAATGGGTCATGCCTTCGATAGCGTTGGTTTCGCCATCGTTGAGGTTGATCGCACTGACAATCAGCGTGATAAACACCATCACCGTTTGCACCGGCGTCATCGCCATCTGGAAAGGCTGGCCAGTGTAGAGCGCCATGGCCTCCATCACCGGCACCGTCAAAATCACCGTCGACAACGACGCTCCCAGTGCAATATTCACCACCGACTGCATGCGGTTGGCCAATGCGGCGCGCAAGGCCGTGAGAATTTCCGGTGCCGCCGAAATGGCTGCAACCACAATCGCCGTAATCACCGGCGGTGCGCCCGTGCCTTCCAGACCCAGGTCGAGGGTCTTGGACATCACCTCGGCCAACGCGCCAATCACAATCACGCCAAACACCAACGTGCCGATGGAGAACACCAGATTCACCGGCGGCGTTTGCTCCTCTTCCGGCAGTTTTTTGCGGCGTTTTTCCGGATAGCTGTAGCTGAAGAAATAACTGTGCGGCCCCACCTGCATGCGCAGGAACAAGGTGTAGAGCACCACCATCGCGCCAATGGTGAAGGCCGAGTAAATTTTCCAGTCAGCTTCGGGGATGAATTCCGGCACCACCATCGACACGCCCATGGCGGTGAGGATCATCACGCTGTAGGTGCGCGCCGAGTCGTCGTTATAGGACTGCTCGCCGTGCTTGATGCCGCCCATCAAGGCGGCCAGGCCGAGGATGCCGTTGATATCCAGCATCACTGCCGAATAAATAGTGTCACGCACCAGGGTGGGCGATGGCTCATTACTCATCATGATCGCCAGGATCACCACTTCCACCAGCACGGCGGCCAGGGTAAGGATCATGGTGCCGTAGGGGTCGCCAACTTTCTCCGCCAGTTGCTCGGCGTGGTGGGCCACGCGCATCGACGCCACTACGATAAAACCAATCAGCGCCACGCCTGCCAACAGCGCGACTATTTGCCCGCTGTGCAGCATCCAGTGCTCCAGCGGGTAGGCGGCGATGGCGGCAATCAGCGCCAGTAGCATGAATTTTTCTTGCTTGAGGGAGGTGAGCATTCGAGGCCTTTTTCGTACAGCAAATCAGTCATTGATGGGGTACAGACTGCGCCACGCTGCTAACGTTTCGTTACACCTTAGTTCACAACCCTCTTGCGCGAATAAAACGAATACTCTCCTGCCGGTCAGGTTTTACCGATTATTTCGGCTATGCCCTGTAGAATGCCGCCATTGCACCTGATGAGAATTTAGACATGTACGATTGGCTCAACGCCCTGCCCAAGGCTGAACTGCACCTGCACCTGGAGGGCTCGCTGGAGCCTGAGCTGCTGTTCGCCCTGGCCGAGCGCAACAAGATTGCGCTGCCATGGAACGACGTCGAAACCTTGCGCAAGGCCTACGCGTTCAACAACCTGCAAGAGTTTCTGGACCTGTATTACAAGGGCGCCGATGTGCTGCGCACGTCTCAGGACTTCTACGACCTGACCTGGGCCTACCTGCTGCGCTGCAAAGAGCAGAACGTGATCCACACCGAACCCTTCTTCGACCCGCAAACCCACACCGACCGTGGCGTGCCGTTCGAAGTCGTACTCAACGGTATCGCCGCAGCACTCAAAGATGGCGAGCAGCAACTGGGCATCACCAGCGGGCTGATCCTCAGCTTCCTGCGTCACCTGAGCGAAGACGAAGCACAAAAAACCCTCGACCAGGCGCTGCCGTTCCGTGATGCGTTCGTGGCCGTGGGCCTGGACAGCTCCGAGATGGGTCACCCGCCAAGCAAGTTCCAGCGCGTGTTCGACCGTGCCCGCCATGAAGGCTTCCTCACCGTTGCCCACGCCGGCGAAGAAGGCCCACCGGAGTACATCTGGGAAGCCATCGACCTGCTGAAAATCCAGCGAATCGACCATGGCGTGCGCGCCATCGAAGACGAACGCCTGATGCAGCGCATCATCGACGAGCAGATCCCACTCACCGTGTGCCCGCTGTCCAACACCAAGCTCTGCGTGTTCGACGACATGGCCCAGCACAACATCCTCGACATGCTTGAGCGTGGCGTGAAAGTGACCGTGAACTCCGATGACCCTGCCTACTTCGGCGGTTATGTCACCGAGAACTTCCACGCGCTGTACACCTCCTTGGGCATGACCCAGGACCAGGCCAAACGCCTGGCGCAGAACAGCCTGGATGCGCGACTCGTAAAGCCCTGACGTGAGCGAATGTTGGAGTGAGCGCCTGTGACCACGGCGCCTGCTCCTACAGCGCGGCCAATCGGGCGATCTCTTCAAGCCCGACGTCGTTGACCACCACAGCCTGGGACTCGTTGACCAGGCTGATCCAGTTCGATTGCAGGAACAACTGAAACAGCCCAGCACCCAGCGCGCCCCCGAGGTGTGGTTGCTGCTGGCTCCAGTCAAAACAATCGCACAGCAGCGGCATTGCCAATGCTTGGGTAAAAATGCCCAGGCCCGCCATTTGCTGCGCGCCCTTGAATGTGACGGCGAGGCGTTGCTCATGGCGCTCGATCCACCTCGCCGCCATCATTCGTTCATACAACTGCGCCGCCAGCTCGCCACCAAGATGACCATGACACAGCCGAGCACGGCGTAATGACGGCGGCGCAACCAAGACCTGCGTTGAAACACCCGGCGCACTGCGTGTGGCACTGGCCAGGGTAGTACTGGCCAAGGCATGGATGGCGGCGCTGACATCGCCGTCTGCCAAGCGAAACAGTCGCTTGCCATACCGCGCTTCGGTTCGCAGCAAGCCGCTACTGGTCAGCCGCGCCAGATGTGCATTGGCCGAGGCCGACGGTAGACCGGTAAGTGCCGCCAGTTCCTTCGACGACTTCGCCGAGCCGTCCATCAAGGACCACAGCATGGCTGTGCGTTTTGGCTCAGCAAGCAAGCTGGCAATCTGACTAATGCATGGTGCTTCTTCCATCGATTCACTCCCTGTCGAATTACTTTTCTGATGCGGTAGGCGCCAGAGTATAAGTGCGCCAAGGGCGGGTTCCGTGGCGTCTGACAGCCAGAGTAGGGACGGGTTTTGAGTGAAATTTCCTTGCGTTACGGAGGCTATTACACGACGTCCAATCGCTCCGACAATTGAGCCGTCAATGTCGCACAGCGAGCTACAAGCATTTCCCGCAGCAGGTTGATGGGTTTGCTCAACTGCGCGCGATGGGCACACAGCAGATTGAGCGGCGTGCGCTCGCCGCGCAGCTCCGGCAGGATCAGGCGCAGTCGTCCAGCCAGCACGTCGGTGCTCACATCCAGCCAGGATTTATAGGCAATGCCCATACCCGCCACGGCCCAGCGGCGCACCACATCGGCGTCGTCGCTGAAGCGGTCGCCGCTGACCGTCAGGCTGACTTCGCGCTTGCCGTCGTGAAACGTCCAGTGGTCATGCACTCGGGTGCCGAGCATATACAGCAAGCAATTGTGCTGGGCCAATTGCTCCAGGTGTCGAGGCTCACCGTGGCGTGCGAGGTAACTGGGGGCTGCGCACAGCACACGAACGTTGCGCGGCGCGACGGGCAGTGCAATCAGGCTGGAGTCCTCGGGCTCACCATAACGCAGGGCAATGTCCACCGGCTGGCGGAACAGGTCGGCAATCCGGTCACCCAACAGCAGGCGTACGGCGAGCTGCGGATACTCACGCTGGAACTCGTCCAGCCACGGCAGCAGTTGGTTGCGGCCGAAATCCGAGGGCGCCGACAGTTGCAGCACACCGCTGACATGGTCCTGACCGCTGGCCAAAAGACGTCGCCCTTCATCAAGGGAGCTCAACGAGGCGCGGGCGTATTCCAGAAAGCCCTCGCCTTCGGCAGTCAGGCGCAGGCTGCGGGTGGAACGGGCCAGCAAGCGCGCGCCCAATTGTTGCTCGATACGCTTGAGCGCCGCGCTGGCCACGGCAGGCGACAGGTCCATCACCCGCGCCGCCGCCGACAAACTCCCCAAGTCCGCAGCGCGCACAAACAACTGCAAATCATCAAAACGCAGCATCCACCCACCCATTATCAAAATATTATTGAAACAGAGTGCTGTTTTAGCCGCTTTTATCTTCAGGGGAAATGACCAATCATCTGTCCATCCCGTTCATTACGTATCTGGAATTGAATATGCCCACAGCTTTTAACGTCATCGCAACGCTGATCGCCAAACCTGGCCAACAGGCCACCCTGGAAACCCTGCTGCGCGGCCTGCTGGAACCTACCCGCCTTGAAGCCGGTTGCGAGCAATACGACCTGCACCAAGACCTGCAACACCCCGAGACTTTCTACATGCTCGAACGCTGGAGCGATGACGCCGCACTGGCCGACCATGACCAAAGCGCACATATCCAAAGTTTTCGCGCCAAGGCCGCTGATGTACTCGAACACTTCGAACTCAAGCGCCTGAAGTTTCTCGCCTGATCACCGCCTTTTTCCGGAGCCCTCATGAAAGCCATTGCCTACTACGCATCACTGCCAATCACCGATGAAAAATCCCTGCAAGACATCGAATTGCCGGCGCCCGTCGCCGGCCCACGCGACCTGCTGGTGGAAGTCAAAGCCATCTCGGTGAACCCCGTGGACACCAAGGTCCGCCAGAACGTCGCCCCGGAAAACGGCGCCGCCAAAGTGCTGGGCTGGGACGTCGCCGGTGTGGTCAAGGCAGTCGGCAGTGACGTGAGCCTGTTCAAGGTCGGCGACAAGGTGTTCTACGCCGGCTCCTTGGTACGCCCAGGTGGCAACAGTGAACTGCACACTGTGGACGAGCGTATCGTCGGCCATATGCCCAAGAGCCTGAGCTTTGCCGAAGCCGCCGCGCTGCCGCTGACCGCCATCACCGCCTGGGAACTGCTGTTCGAGCGCCTGCAGGTGCGTGAAGGTAAAGAAGACGAAGGCCAGAGCCTGCTTATCGTTGGTGCCGCAGGTGGCGTGGGTTCGATCCTGACCCAACTGGCCAGCCAGCTCACCGGATTGAAAGTAATCGGCACCGCCTCGCGCCCGGAAACCCAGGAATGGACCAAGGCCCTCGGCGCCGACCTGGTGATCGACCACAGCCAACCGCTGAGTGAAGCGTTGAAACAAGCCGGCCACCCGCAGGTCACCCACGTCGCCAGCCTGACCCAAACCGAGCATCACCTGGACCAGTTGGTCGAAGCGCTGCAACCTCAAGGCAAGCTGGCACTGATCGACGACCCCAAGGCGTTGGACGTGAGCAAACTTAAGCGCAAGAGCCTGTCGCTGCATTGGGAGTTTATGTACACGCGCTCGATGTTCGAGACGCCGGACATGATTGAGCAGCACAACCTACTCAATCGCGTGGCCGAGCTGATCGACGCTGGCACCTTGAAAACCACGGTGGGCGAGCACTTCGGCGTGATCAATGCGGCGAATCTGCGCCGGGCCCATGCACTGCTGGAAAGCGGCAAGGCCAAGGGCAAGATCGTGCTGGAAGGGTTCTAAAACAACGGCTGTCAGTGTTGTCCGTTATTCGTGTGAGTAATGGACGACACCGCTAGTCAGAGAGTTGATCTTTGTCATATTTGTGAGCGTATCCGGGGTTTATATTGGCCGCCTTTGCCACGATTCTTTTACGTGAGGAAGTCAGCAATGAAGATCCTGATAAAAGCGTTAGCAAAATCCCAGTGGGAGGTCCGTCTGGACCAGAAAGCCATTACTTTCCACACTGAAGCCGAGGCGCGCGCCTTTGCCGATACCCTGCAAGCGCGTATCAAGGCGCCCCACCGTTTTCCAATCAGCCAGCAACACTCCGCCGCTGGCTGACCCACCTCTCAGCCCTGCGCCTGCAAGGCTCTGGCCCGTTGCAGGCGTTGGGTCGACACGGCCACCGTCACCGCCAATACACCGCACAGGCTGATGACCATAGCCATTGGCATGGCCGTGCCATCGTGCAACACCCCCACCAGCGACGCCGCCCCCGCCGCCACACCGAACTGGATGCAGCCGAGCAATGCCGACGCACTGCCTGCCCGAGCGCCCTGCCCGCTCATGGCACACGCCGAGGTGTTGGGCAAAATGCAGCCCAGACTGGCGATGCAGATAAACAGCGGCACCAGCAATGGCCATAGCGCATCGGTGCGCAACGCCGTGATGCCCAGCAGCGTCAGACCCGCCAGCAGATACACCCACACCGAACGCGACAGCAAAAACGCCGGGCCACGCTTGGCCAGCAAGCGAGCGTTGAGCTGCGCCACCAGGATGAAGCCAGCGGCGTTGGAGCCGAATACCCAGCCGTAATGCTCAGCGGGCACGCCATACAGTTTGATAAACACGAACGGTGAACCCGCGATGTAGGCAAACATCCCGGCAATCGACAGCGCGCCGGTAAGGGCGTAACCGAGGTAAACCCGGTCGGACAACAGCCCAAAATAGCGGCGCAACGAGCCCGACAACGGCTGGCGTGGCTGATGGGCTGGAAAGGTTTCAGGCAAGCCGAATGCCACGGCGATAGCGGCCATCACACTGAAGACCGTCAATGCCAGGAAAATCGACTGCCAGCCCCACAACCCGACCATCACCCCGCCGGCCAGCGGCGCAAGAATCGGCGCCAGGCCGGTCACCAGCATCAACTGGGAAAACACCTTGGCCGAGCCCACGGCATCGCATTTGTCGCTGACCACCGCGCGGGAAATCACCATGCCCGCGCAACCGCCCAGGGCCTGCACGAAGCGCGCGCCAATCAGCCAATCGAGGGAGGGCGCGTAGGCGCAGGCGAAGGACGCCAGGGTAAACAGGGTCACGCCGCTGAGCAGCGGCCCGCGCCGACCAAAACGGTCCGCCAGCGGGCCATAGATCAATTGGCCAATGGCCAGGCCGGCGAAGTACACCGCCAGGGTCAGCTGGATGTGTTTTTCATCGGTGGCAAACGCCGTGGCCATCGCCGGGAAGCCCGGCAGGTAGAAATCGATCGCCAGCGGCGCAAAGGCGCTCAAGGCACCCAGAATCAGGATTATGCGAAGGTTCATCAGGCACCCAAGAGAGTCGGCAGCCCGACAGTCTAGCCGGGCCTGGATGCCTTGAACATAACGATAGCTCGCTAACTATTAAAATCAGGCGAGCTTGGCGCTGTAGCCTTCCTCAGTGATCAAGCTGATCACCTCTTCGGCAGACAAGCGGCTTTCCACGCCCACTTCCTTGGCGGCCAGGTCGACCTTCACACTGGCGCTTGAATCCTTACTCTGTACCGCCTGGGTCACCGCCCGGACGCAATGGCCGCAGGTCATTCCTTCAACACTGAATACTTGCATGACATAACTCCTTTGATGAGGTTGAACCCAGTCTCGACCTTGCCACAATGGCAAGGTCAAGTTCTGAAAAAATCGGCCGGGCTGGTATTCGGCGGCACTGTCGGCCAAGCTTGAACCATCTTTGATTCACACCACGGAGCATTCGCCATGCGCTGGTCGTATTTTGCCCTTGCCGGCTTGATGAGTTTGTCTGCCGCTGCGCCCATGGCCAGTGCCGATCAAGACTATGCGGTGTTGATCATTTCCCGGGAACGCCTGGAAGTGCTGACCAATTGCGAGATCGGCCTGTACATCCAAGACCAGTTGGCCGGGCGCCTGTACCAGGAGCAGGCCACCTCGTTCAACCTGCCCGCCGGCAATGTGTCACTGCGCCTGAAGCTGCTGCCGGGCCAAGCTGCGGGCTGCCTGCCTGGCCTGCTCGCCCCGCCCGCGCAAAACATCACGCTCAAGGCCGGTGACGTACGCAAGTTACGGATCGCCCAGGGCCCGGATGGCATGTACCTCAAAGCGGCTGCATTGGATTACTGAAGGCGCTTGACCTTACCCACAGGTCAAGGTTGATGCTAGGGGCAACTTCTTCTGGAGGAATGCCCCATGAATGGATCCACCACCTTTGATCTGCCCATCAGCGGCATGACCTGCGCCAGCTGTGCCGGGCGTGTCGAGCGTGCGCTGGGCAAGGTGCCGGGGGTGCAAAGCGTCAGTGTCAACCTGGCCAACGAGCGCGCCCACGTCGAAGTGCAGGGCCAAATGGACCCCGCCGTGCTGATTGCGGCGGTCGACAAGGCCGGTTACAGCGCCAGCCTGCCTCAAAGCGAAATCGCCACCGATACCGATCAAGCCCAGCGCCTGCACCGCGAGCGTTGGTCGCTGCTGCTGGCCATTGCGCTGGCATTGCCGTTGGTGCTGCCGATGCTGGTGGAGCCCTTTGGCCTGCACTGGATGCTCCCCCCCTGGGTGCAGTTCGCCCTCGCCACGCCGGTGCAATTCATTTTCGGTGCGCGCTTCTACATAGCCGCCTGGAAAGCCGTACGCGCCGGCGCCGGTAATATGGACCTGCTGGTCGCCATCGGCACCAGCGCCGGTTACGGCCTGAGCATTTATGAATGGCTCACCGCACATGCGGGTATGGCACCGCACCTGTACTTCGAAGCTTCAGCGGTGGTAATTGCCTTGGTATTGCTGGGCAAATACCTGGAAAGCCGTGCTAAACGCCAGACTGCCAGCGCCATCCGTGCGCTGGAAGCCCTGCGCCCTGAACGTGCACTGCGTGTGCAGGATGGCCGTGAAGAAGACGTCGCCATCAGCGCGTTGAAGCTCGATGACCTGGTGTTGGTCAAACCCGGCGAGCGTTTCCCGGTGGACGGTGAAGTGATCGAAGGCCAAAGCCATGCCGACGAGGCGTTGATCAGCGGTGAAAGCCTGCCGGTGCCGAAACAACCCGGCGATAAAGTCACCGGCGGTGCCATCAACGGCGAAGGTCGTCTGCTGGTGCGCACCACCGCCCTTGGTGCCGAAAGTGTCCTGGCACGCATCATCCGCCTGGTGGAAGACGCCCAGGCCGCCAAGGCGCCGATTCAGAAACTGGTGGATAAAGTCAGCCAGGTCTTCGTCCCGACCGTGCTGGTACTGGCGGTGCTCACGCTGGTGGGATGGTGGCTGTACGGCGCGTCGCTGGAGACCGCGATTATCAACGCCGTGGCGGTGCTGGTGATCGCCTGCCCTTGCGCCCTTGGCCTGGCCACGCCGACTGCAATCATGGCCGGCACCGGTGTCGCCGCCCGCTACGGCATCTTGATCAAGGACGCCGAAGCGCTGGAGCGCGCCCACGCAGTGAGCGCCGTGGTCTTCGACAAGACGGGCACCCTCACCTCCGGCACGCCAAAAATCGCCCACTTGGTCGCGGTGGATGGCAATCAAGCCCTGCTGCTGCAACAGGCCGGCGCGCTGCAACGCGGCAGCGAACATCCCCTGGCAAAAGCCGTGTTGGATGCCTGCAGCGAACAAGGGCTGAAGGTGCCTGATGTAAGCGTCAGCCAATCCCTGACCGGGCGCGGCATTGCCGGCACCCTCGACGGTCGGCCACTGGCACTGGGCAATCGCCGTCTGCTGGAAGAAATCGGCTTGAGCGCGGGTGACTTGGCAGGTGTCGCCAGCGATTGGGAGTCCGAAGGCCGCACCCTGTCCTGGCTGATCGAACAGGGTCCACAACCGCGCGTACTCGGGTTGTTCGCCTTTGGCGACACCCTCAAACCCGGTGCGTTGGAAGCCGTTGAGCAACTCAAGGCCCAGCACATCAGCAGCCACTTGCTCACCGGCGACAACCGCGGCAGCGCCCGCGTGGTGGCGCACGCACTGGGCATCGAAGATGTTCACGCTGAAGTGCTGCCCGCCGATAAAGCCGCCACCGTCGCCGAGCTGAAAAAAACCGACGTGGTGGCGATGGTCGGCGACGGCATCAACGACGCCCCGGCCCTGGCGGCGGCCGATATCGGCATCGCCATGGGCGGAGGCACCGACGTGGCCATGCATGCTGCCGGTATCACCCTGATGCGCGGCGATCCACGCCTGGTGCCGGCCGCTCTGGAGATCAGCCGCAAGACCTACGCAAAAATCCGCCAGAACCTGTTCTGGGCGTTTGTGTATAACTTGATCGGTATTCCCCTGGCCGCATTCGGCCTGCTCAACCCGGTGCTGGCGGGCGCGGCTATGGCCTTGTCCAGCGTCAGCGTGGTGAGCAATGCACTGTTGTTGAAAACCTGGAAACCCACTGACCTGGAGGATCAACGCCCATGAACATCGGCCAAGCCGCACGCCAAAGCGGGCTGAGCGCCAAGATGATTCGCTACTACGAATCCATCGGCCTGCTCAAAGCCGCCCAACGCACCGACAGTGGCTACCGTGTGTACGGCCCGGACGACTTGCACACATTGGCGTTTATCAAACGCTCGCGGGATCTGGGGTTTTCATTGGAAGAGGTCGGCAAGCTGCTGACCCTGTGGCAGGACCGGCAACGGGCCAGCGCCGACGTGAAAGCCTTGGCGCGCCAGCATATCGAGGCGCTGAACCAGAAGATTCTGGAGCTGGGGCAGTTGCGGGATACGTTGCAAGATCTGGTTGAGCACTGCCAGGGCGATCATCGGCCGGATTGTCCGATTCTCAAGGAGTTGGCGTCGGGAAGCTGCTGCGCGTGAGGCTCTAACTGACTGACTACAAAACCAATGTGGGAGGGGGCTTGCTCCCGATGGCGGTGGGTCAGTCTCAATATCTGTAACTGACACACCGCTATTGGGAGCAAGCCTCCTCCCACATTTTGATCTTCATTTACCCGAAGATCATTGCATCCAAGGCGGCGGTGGCGGTTCTTCGGACGCTTTGCTCGGCGGAGCATCATCTGCCGCCCGAATCGCTTGCTTGCGCTCTTCATCCAGCCGCGCCGCTTCAATCTCGCGAATCACACCGCCCACATCCGCCAACTCTTCCGGCTCGTCGAACTCGCCGGTCAAGACGCTGGCCGGGTGCAAGGTACCGGCTTCGTACAGCGCCCACATTTCCTTGGCGTACTTGGTCTTCTTCAACTCCGGGGCAAAACGCCCGAAGTAGGAGGCCATGTTGCCCACATCCCGTTCCAGCATGTTGAACGCGTGGTTGTTGCCCGCCGCATCCACCGCCTGGGGCAGGTCAATAATCACCGGGCCCGTGGGGGTAAGCAGTACGTTGAACTCGGACAAGTCACCGTGTACCAGGCCGGTACACAGCATCAGCACGATCTGGGAAATCAGGAAGGCGTGGTATTCGCGCGCCTGGTCCGGCTCCAGTGTCACGTCATTCAGACGCGGCGCCGCATCGCCGTACTCGTCGGCCACCAGCTCCATCAACAGCACGCCTTCGAGGAAGTCGTAGGGCTTGGGCACGCGAACGCCCGCGCCGGCCAGGCGGAACAGTGCCGCCACTTCGGCGTTCTGCCAGGCATCTTCGGTTTCTTTCTTACCGAACTTGGAGCCCTTGGCCATGGCCCGGGCCTGACGGCTGTTACGGACCTTACGGCCTTCCTGGTATTCGGATGCCTGACGAAAACTTCGTTTGTTCGCCTCCTTGTAAACCTTGGCGCAACGCAATTCGTTGCCGCAGCGCACCACATAAACAGCTGCTTCTTTACCACTCATGAGAGGGCGCAGCACTTCGTCGACCAGACCGTCTTCGATCAGGGGTTCAATGCGTTTAGGAGTCTTCATCAGCTTTTATTGTGGGTCCTTTATTACCAAATACGCGTATGGCACTCGTTATACGGCAATCGGCTCGCCGGTGGGAGGGGCTACCGATCTTTGACCACTCAAGAATGCATCCTATATGCCAGTTTCGGCTGCAATCAACGCTCAATGATCGCCGTCACCCCTTGACCGCCCGCCGCGCAGATCGAAATCAGCCCTCGGCCCTTGCCCGCCGCATCCAGCAACTTAGCCAGGTTGGCGACGATACGCCCGCCGGTGGCGGCAAATGGGTGCCCGGCGGCCAGGGAGCTGCCCTTCACATTCAACCGGCTGCGGTCGATGGCGCCCAACGGCGCGTCCAGCCCCAGGCGGGTCTTGCAGTAATCCGCATCTTCCCAGGCTTTTAGCGTGCACAACACCTGGGCCGCGAATGCTTCATGGATCTCGTAATAATCGAAGTCCTGCAGCGTCAGGCCATTCCTCGCCAACAGACGCGGCACCGCATACACCGGAGCCATCAACAGGCCTTCGGCGCCGTTGACGAAATCCACCGCCGCCGCTTCGCCATCGCGCAGATACGCCAGGATCGGCAGCCCCCGCTCCTTCGCCCAAGCCTCACTGCCCAGCAGCACCAGGGATGCACCATCGGTGAGCGGTGTGGAGTTGCCAGCGGTGAGCGTGCCCTTTTCGCTGCGCTCGAAGGCGGGCTTGAGGGCGGCGAGTTTTTCCAGGGTCAGGTCGGGACGCAGGTTGTTGTCGCGGGTCAGGCCCAGAAACGGGGTGAGCAGATCGTTGTGCCAGCCCTCGGCATAGGCGGCCGCCATTTTCTGGTGGCTCTCCAGCGCAAGCTGGTCTTGCTCGGCCCGGGGGATCTGCCAGGTCTGCGCCATCAACTCACAGTGCTGGCCCATGGACAAACCGGTACGCGGCTCGCCATTGCGCGGCAGTTCTGGTTTGAGGTGATGGGGACGAAGTTGTAACAGGACTTTTAATTTATCCGCCATGGATTTGCTGCGGTTGGCTTGCAGCAGGATCTTGCGCAGCCCTTCATTCACCCCAATCGGTGCGTCTGACGTGGTGTCCACCCCGCCGGCGATGCCGCATTCGATCTGGCCCAAGGCAATCTTGTTGGCCACCAGCAATGCCGACTCCAGCCCGGTGCCGCAGGCTTGCTGGATGTCATAGGCTGGGGTCTGCGGTGACAGGCGCGAGCCCAGCACGCATTCGCGGGTCAGGTTGAAGTCGCGCGAATGCTTGAGCACCGCGCCGGCGGCCACCTCGCCCATGCGCAGGCCGTGCAGGTTGTAGCGTTCGATCAAGCCTTCCAAGGCGGCGGTCAGCATCGCCTGGTTGCTCGCCGTGGCGTAGGGGCCATTGGAACGGGCGAAAGGAATGCGGTTACCGCCAATGATCGCTACACGGCGCAATTGAGTCATGGAAAGCTCCCTCTGTCTGTTATGGGCTTGATCACTGAGCCTAGTCGAACGACTGCTACCCTGGGATGGTCAACCTTTGAACCCCAGCCTTCGGAGAGCGTTCCATGTCTGACCGTTATATCGACTTCGCCAACTCAAGCCTCGGCCATCGCCTGGTCGCCGCCCTTGGCCTGCCGTCACCGGTACGCCTGGAACGCTGGCAAGCCGGACGCCTACGCCCGGTAGACGGTGCACTGCTGCTGGGCGGTGGAGCCATGACAAGCAAGGTGCAGGCATTTGCCAACAAACTCACCGACGCGATTTATACCTACGGCGCCGAGTCATCGACGTGGATTCCCGGGCACGGCCCCAAGCTTAAGGCCGTGGTGTTCGATGCCAGCGAGCTGCAACACACCGACCAGCTCAAGCAACTGCGCGAGTTCTTCCAGCCCCTGCTGAAAAACCTCGATAACAGCGCCCACCTGGTGATCCTCGGCCGCGCCCCGGAAAGTCTCAGCGACCCGTTTGCCGCCAGCGCCCAGCGGGCCTTGGAAGGGTTCAGCCGCTCCTTGGCCAAGGAACTGCGCAACGGCGGAGTGTTGCAATTGCTCTACGTCGGCGAAGGTGCCGAAGACCAGCTGGAAGGCGCGCTGCGTTTCTTCCTCTCACCGAAAAGCGCCTACATTTCCGGCCAGGTGATTCGCCTGGAGGCTTGCGCCACGCCCGTTGAGGACTGGACCCGCCCACTGGCCGGGCGCAAGGCGCTGGTCACGGGTGCGGCGCGTGGCATCGGTGCGTCTATCGCTGAAACCCTGACCCGCGACGGCGCTGAGGTCATTCTCCTTGACGTCCCCCAGGCCAAGGCCGACCTCGAAGCCCTGGCGGCGCGCCTGGGTGCTCGCACGGTGGTGCTGGATATCTGCGCCGAAGACGCCGCCAGCCAGTTGATCGAACACCTGCCCGATGGCCTCGATATTCTGGTGCATAACGCCGGTATCACCCGTGACAAAACCCTTGCCAACATGACCCCGGAATATTGGGATGCGGTGCTCGCGGTCAATCTCAATGCACCGCAGGTATTGACCAAAGCGCTGCTCGACAGCGGCAGCCTGCACGACAACGCCCGCGTGGTGGTGCTGGCGTCCATCAGCGGCATCGCCGGTAACCGTGGGCAAACCAACTATGCCGCGAGTAAGGCGGGTTTGATCGGCCTGGTGCAGGCGTGGGCACCGTTGCTCAAGGAGCGCGGGATCAGCATCAATGCCGTGGCGCCAGGCTTTATCGAAACCCAGATGACCGCACACATCCCGTTCGCCCTGCGTGAAGCCGGGCGCCGCATGAGCTCCCTGGGCCAAGGCGGTTTGCCGCAGGACGTCGCCGAAGCTGTGGCCTGGCTGGGCCAGCCCGGTTCCGGCGCGGTCAGCGGGCAAGCATTGCGGGTGTGCGGGCAAAGTCTATTGGGAGCGTGAGCATGGAATGGCAGACCTTAGGCAATACCCCGTTTCTGCCGCCGTTGTATTGGCGAGCGGCGCTCAAGCGCAAGATTACCGGCAGCACACTGCCTGAACAGGGGCTGCGCTGCCGGGTCAGCGTCAACCCCAAGGACGTCGCGGCGTATCGCAAGGTATGCGGTTTTGCCGACAGCCCGATCCTACCGGCGACCTACCCACACATCCTGGCGTTTGGATTGCAAATGCAGTTGCTCACGGCCAAGGCATTTTCCTTCCCGTTGCTGGGGTTGATCCACCTGAGCAATTGCATTCGAATCCATCGCCCATTGGGCGGGGTAAACGAACTCTTCATAAGCGTGCACGCGCAAAACCTCCAACCTCACGCCAAGGGCGCAACCTTTGAGGTGGTAACCACCGTCGAAGATTCTCTCGGAGTGCTGTGGGAAGCCGAGAGCCGAATGCTCTGCCGAGGCGTAAAACTCGAAGGCGAAGCTGCCGATGACACCCAGCCCACACCTGCACACATCAGCGAACTGACCCGCTGGAAGGCCCCTTCGGATATCGGCCGTCGCTATGCGAGGGTCTCCGGCGACTACAACCCGATTCACCTGAGTGCCCCGACCGCCAAGTTGTTTGGCTTCCCCCAGGCCATCGCCCATGGACTGTGGAACAAGGCCCGCACACTGGCCGCACTCGGTGAGCACCTGCCCGCTGCCAATGTAGAAATCGAAGTGGTATTCAAAAAACCGGTGCGCCTGCCCAGCGAAGTGACGTTGCACAGCAGCACCGCCGGTTCCAGTGGCGAATTACTGTTGAAAGGCGCGGGGGATATTGAACATATGGTGGGGAAATGGCGGCCAATCGCATAACAAAACCTGCTTAATTGTATATATACGCCATAAGTAATAGCGGACTTGAAAAAGTCCGCTATTTGTTTATCTAAGCGACTGATTCAATAGATATATACATCTTGATACGCCCTCCCCTTATACCCTTACGACTAGTCATTAAGCACACACTTAACCCCCTCTATATAAATCGTTAATACCAAGTTGAACCTTGAGCGAACACGCACCCGGGTCTGTTATAGACCTACGGACAAACGCATCGCTATCCCAAGAAATAACGAGCGTTTGAAGACAACTAAGGTTGTACGGGTGCAAGGAATTCAATCATGAAAACTCAAGTAGTGTTTTGGAAAGCAAGTACCGCGTTGGCCCTGGCAATAGCAATGACACTCGGTGGCTGCAGCAGCGGTGGTGGCGGGCATCACAGTAGCGGCTCCTCCTCTTCGGATACTGCCGGAACCGGTGGAGGTACCGGTGGCGGTACTGGTGGCGGCACTGGTGGCGGCACTGGTGGAGGTACCGGTGGAGGCACTGGTGGAGGCACCGGTGGAGGCACCACCACGCCACTGGTCACCGCGACCGTCGTCGACACGCTGGGCAACACCGTGACCGGCGTGGGCGGCACCGTCAGCAGTCTCGGCACCACCCTCGGCAGCTTGCCGATTGTTGGCGCGACCACCCAAGGTCTGGTGGTGGCCACCGGCACTGCGGTCGGCAGCATCGGCAACGGCCTGTCGGATGGGCTCGGCTCGTTGGGCACTGACAGCAATGCACTGGGCAACACTCTCGACGGCGTAGGCCAAGGTGTTTCCGATCTGGGCGATGGCGTCAGCACCACCGGCGCTAACGTGCGCACGCTGCTGGGTAAAGTACCCGTGGTCAGCGCAACTGCGCCAGTGGTGGGCGGCGCGGTCGACAAAGTCGGCAACGTGGTGACCATGCTCGGCGATACCCTGAGCACCGCCAGCACCACCGGCCCGCTGGGCAATGTGACAAATGCCGTGGGCGCCCGAGTGCTGGTGCCGGTCGTCTCGCTGGTGGAAAAAACCACCGGCAAAGTTGGCAACGCAACGGGCCTGGACAGCCCGGTCGGCGGCCTGCTGGATAAAGTCGGCAGCACCGTCGATGGCCTCGGCGATAAAGTCGCCGGCGCTGGCGGCACCGGTAACCCTGTGACCGGCGCCGTGGGTAACCTGCTCAATGGCGTCGGCACCGTGGTCGGCACCGCAAGCGGCTATGTCGACCCAGCCACCGGCAACGGCGGCGGTAGCGGCAGTGGCGTCAAACTCGGTCTGCCGGAACTGATCGGTGGTGTCATCGCCGGCGCCGGCAACGGCCTCAACGCCGGCAATACCAATGGCGTGGTGAGCGCTGCTGGCGTCACCGGCGCCAGCGCCGGCGGCACGGTAGCATCTCTGGGCACCTTGCTGGGCGGCAGCGGCACTCCAAACACCGCCGCGGGCGCTCCGATCATGGCGGTGACCACCAACCTCGGCAGCGCACTTAACCCTGCCACCAGTGGCATCGCCAGCCTGACCCAAAACGTCGGCAACGCCACCGGCCTGGGCGCGCCAGTCAATGGCCTGGTGACTAACGTCGGCGGCGCCGTCAACAGCCTGGGCGGCAAAATCAGCGGCGCCAATGCCAACCCGGTCACCAACGCCCTGGGCGGCACCGTGAGCGCTGTCGGCGGCACCGTGGCGTCGGTGGGTGGCCTGGTCACCGGCGGTACCAGCGGCGGCGGGTTGCTCGGCGGCGGCTTGAACCTGGGCGGCAGCGCATCTGCCGGCGCCAGTGCCAGTGCCGGGGCCAGCACCAGCGGTGGCCTGGGGGGGTTGCTCGGTGGGCTCACCGGCAAAAAATAGAATTGCACCTGGCCGATTAGACGGCCTCACCTACAGCGCCTACGCTTGGTTGAGACGAGAGATCTAATAAATCTCTCGTCTTTTTTTAGGGCCACTGAACGGCCCCTGAAAAACACCCGAACCGCGCCTCCAGAGCCCGGCGGGCACCTGCAAAACGCTGCTGCTTTGACCATGGAGTGTCCTATGCGCGCTTTGACACCGTTGTTATTGCTCACCCTCAGTGCTTACGCCCACGCCGATACCCTGCCCAGCTTCCTCAATAGCAACGACACCATCCGCAACCTGCCGGTGCCCAATCTGCCCGCCGATGCCTACCGCCCGAACACCCCGCAAACGCAGCTGCCCACCCCTGCGGCGAGTGAGGCGCAACCGTTACTGATGGACACCAAGGTGACCATTCGCAAACTGCAGATCGACGGCGGCACGGTCTACCCGCTGAACGACGTTGCCCTGGCGTTCGAGCCCTTGATCGGCCACGAAACCAACCTGGCCCAATTGATCGAGGCGACACGCAGCATCACCCGGCGCTACCAGGCAGACGGCTACCTACTGTCCTATGCGTTCCTGCCGGAGCAACGCTTCGATGACGGCCTGGTGCACGTCATTCTGGTGGAGGGTTATATCCGCGATTACCAAGTACAAGGCGATATTGGCTCAGTGTCGTCCTACGTCGAAAAGCTCGCCGACAAACTCAAGGCCGAGCGCCCACTGACCCGTAAAACCTTCGAGCGCTACACCACACTCATGGGCGCGATCCCCGGCGTCACCTTGCAAGCGCAAGTGCCGCCACCTGGCACCACCGACGGCGGCACCCACATGCAGATCACTGCCAGCCGCAAGCCTTTCACCACCAGCATGAGCCTCAACCAGGCCAGTCGTGGCGGCACGCAAGCCTTGTTAACCGCCACCAGCAATTCCCAGACCGCCATGGGTGAACAACTGAGCGTGAGCGGCCTGTTCCCACCGGGCGACGACAAAGAACACTACTACCGCGCCGCCTACAGCCAATTCGTCAATGCCGAGGGCACCCAACTGGTGCTATCCGGTGAACGCTATCGCGCCGACCCCGGCACCAACCTGCAACTGGGCGGCGGCTTCGAACTCAAGCCCCATCAGGCAATCGACCGATTCTCCATTGGCCTGAGTCACCCGATGATCGCCTCGCCCACCGAGTCGTTGACCCTGGGCACGCGGTTCTATGGGGTCGACCAGAAAACCCGCTATCAACTGGTGGGATTCCCCCAGCGCTTTGACATCGAAACCAACCTGCGCGCCGTGGCGTTCGAAGGCGACTGGCGCAAGGCCGACGCCGACCAACTGCGCATCCTCAGCGCGGGGCTGTACCAAGGCATCGACGGCATGGGCGCCAAGACACGCAGCGACCTCGAAGGCCTCAAACCTGACTTGGACTTCTTCCGCCTGCGCCTGTCGGGCGTGCAAAGCAACAAGCTGTTCGGCAACGTTCAGGGCGTGCTGTCAGGAGCGCTCTATTGGAGTGACGACACCTTGCCCGACAGCGAGCGCGCCACCTTCGGCGGGCAGAACTTCGGTCGTGGCTACCCCGATGATCAAGGCTCGGGCGACAAGGGCTGGGGCATGGCCTATGAGGTCAACTACAGCTACAACCGTGCCGGCGAGTGGGTGAGAATCCTGCAACCCTACATCGTGTTCGACCGTGCCAAGACCTGGTTCAACGACCAGCCCATCAAAGGCAACAACCTGTCTTCAGCCGCCGTGGGCCTGCGCTTTGGCGACGCGAAGTATTACAACATCGCGCTCGAAGCGGCCAAGCCGATGTCGGACGAGGCCCTCGACAGCCTCAACCGCCAGCCGCGGTATACCTTGAGTTTCAGCTATCAACTCTGACACGGCCTACAGCGCTCAGTTTAGGCTGAGCGGGGTTCTGCGGCAGACGAGTTTGCTGTGGTAAGAGGGCTTGTTGTGGCGAGCGGGCTTGCTCGTGTTCGACTGCGCAGCAGTCCCCAAAAGCCCTACCGTTTGCTGAGAGGAAACAAGCTGTCCAACGTATCAATCAACCGCACCAGGTAAATCGGCTTGCGAAACAGATCCAGGACCTGCAGGCGCAGCATGTCGCTGACGTCATCCATTTCGGCATGACCGGACATCACAATCACCGGCAGGTGCGAGCGTGAGGTGTGTTCGCGCAGGCGCTTGATCAAGGAGATACCGCTTTCCTCGGGCATGCGCAGGTCGGTGATGACCAAGGCGATATCGGGGTGAAGTGTCAACTCTTGCAGGGCGAAGGTGACGGATGTTGCCGTGAAGCACACGAACCCCTCGTTTCCGAGGGATTCGGCGAGCTCGATCAGCGCGTCCTCTTCGTCGTCCACTAACAGGATTTGTTGCCGGGGGGACGACATGGGGCTCATGTAAGGATCCTGATACTAAACGTGCACTCAGGGTAGTCGTATCGCGCCATTGATCAAGTGGACAAGATACTGGCTTCGACCAACTTGAACAGCGCAGTGACTCTGTCGCTGATGGGCGTCATGAAGATACCGATCACAGCTGCACACATGGCAGCCACAATGGCGTACTCAATACCGGAAGCACCATCCCTGGCGCAGACCATCAGTTGAAGCTTTAAGAACACCTTGCCAATTGCTGACATGCGACTCTCCAACAAGGGTTAAAAGCTCAAGTGCCGATACCGGTCTGAATCGATGTAAAAATGGCTTTCACTTTAGTGCTGATGGGCGTCATGAACAGCCCGATCACCGCTGCACACATCGCCGCGACAATTGCATATTCGATACCGGAGGCCCCCTCTCTTCCGTAAGACAAAATCTGGATTTTGATAAACACCTTGCGAATGACGTCAAGGAACATTTGACTTCTCCTTTGCGCTCCGGGCGCTGATGTAGCTGGGCTACAGCATGATCTCGCTGTGCCATTAGAGCATTGTCGGCAAATCCACTCCCAACAACTGTAATAAGCGACTAATCACAAAGTAGTAGCCAAATCGATGACGCCTGAAGAACCTTATTTCCCACTAATGAAGAGAAATTTTCCAAGGAGTAATGGCATTTCGTCCTAGCTGAACTACCTTCAAATAGCGAAATAGTTAGACCTTGATAGTGAACTGATTGCGCAGTGCTGGATGGACCAGACAGCAGGTTCTGCAGTGGGAAAGGGAGAGCCTTTATGAGCAGTCGCATCAGTATGATTCTGGCCGGGTTGCTCTTGTTGGGAGCGCTGATTGCCGGTTATTGGGGCCTCGTGTTGAGCCGTCCGGAACCGGCGGCCGCCGTGGTTGCTCAGCCCGTTGCCAACCCCTCTTCAGTGGCCCCCGTCGAAGACCCGACACGTCAACCCGTGGTGGTACTGGCCCACGACGTGCCGCCCTTCGTCGCCCTCACCGCCGCCGACCTGACCCTGGAAAAACTGCGCACTGCACCGGCTGGCAGCCTCACCACGCTGGAGCAAGCCATCGGACGCACGCCTTGGCGCAGCCTGGAAGCCGGAACCTGGCTGACCGAACAAAGCTTCGAGGCTGGCGGAAGCCTCGCCCGGATGATCCGCTCTGACGAACGCGCGCTGGCCGTTGCCGTGGATGAAGTAACCGGCGCCGCTGGGCAATTGAACCCGGGTGATTATGTTGACGTGATGCTGTACCTGCGCCAGGAAAACGGTAACCCGCAACCCTCGGCGCAAACCGTAGTCCCCGCACTTCGCCTGCTTGGAGTGGGTGACCAACTCGGGCTGACCAATGACGGTAAACCCGGCTCCCCTGTAGCAACAACGGCCGAAGACAAAGCCAAGCAACAACAGAGCCGTGCCAGTGCGCGCACCGTGTTGCTGGCCGTTCCAGAACAACTGATGAGTCGGTTGGTGCTTGCCACGCAAGCCGGTGCAATGCGCCTGGCCCTGCGCAGCGCTGACGAACAACGCTTGAGCCAATACTGGTCGGGCACCAATGAATCAGCGGCAAACCTCGACAACGCCAAGCGCGACCTCTACCAGTTCAATCAGTTGGCCTTTACTGCACCACCCACCAGCAACTTCAGCCCATCGGCCACCACCAGCGCTCCACGTCGCTCGGGTGTCGAGGTGATACGCGGCAACCAGGTTACTCAACAAACGCCCAGATAGCGCTAAGGATGCCTTGAATGAGCAGTCGTTCCCTGAGGTTTTTTTCACGAGCGTTCTGGGCCCTCGTCACCCTGACGCTGCCCATCGCGCTCGCACAGGCAGCACCGGGCAACTGCGCCAGCCTGGGCAAGCTTCCTGCGACGCTCGAAGTCGGTGAAGGCATGCAACAAGCCATGCAATCCCCGGTTGCCATTACCCGCCTGGCGGTCGGCGACCCCAAAATCGCCGACGTTCAAGTCAACGGCAACCAGGCGTTCCTGCTGACTGGCATCTCCCAAGGCGCCACCAGCCTTATGATCTGGACCGCGTGCTCTAACACCCCACGCCAGAGCATGGTGTTCGTCAAAGGCAAAGCCACTTCAGCGTTAACCAGCTTGTCGCTGTCCCCCTCGGACGACCCCTTGCTGCCGAGCCAGGTACAGACCGATATCCGCTTCGTCGAAGTCAGTCGCACCAAGCTCAAGGAGGCAAGCACCTCGATCCTGGGGATTGGCAAAAACTTCCTGATCGGCAGCCCCAACCTCGCGGTGCCCAGCGCTAACACCTTGGCTCTGCCGGTGAGCGCCTCCAACTTCAATATCGGCTTCGGCGGCGGGCGCGTGTCGGCGATGATCAATGCCTTGGAAAGCAGCGGTTTTGCCTACACCTTGGCGCGACCCAGCCTGGTCGCCCTGAGCGGGCAAAGCGCAACGTTCCTGGCCGGGGGCGAAGTGCCTGTTCCGGTGCCCAGCGCCGGCAGCGACACCATCTCCATCGAGTACAAGGAGTTTGGTATTCGGTTGACCCTGACCCCCACCGTGGTCGATCGAAACCGCATCACCCTCAAGGTCGCACCGGAGGTCAGCGAACTGGACTACAGCAACGCCGTGCAGATCCAGGGCATTCAGGTACCCGCACTCACTGTGCGTCGCACCGACACCAGCGTGTCCCTGGCCGATGGCGAAAGCTTCGTCATCAGTGGCCTGATCAGTACCAACAACCGTTCCACCATCAACAAATTTCCCGGCCTGGGCGACATCCCGATCCTGGGTGCGTTCTTCCGCGATTCCAACATCAGCCGCGAGGAAAAAGAGTTGCTGATGATCGTCACCCCCCACCTCGTACAACCCCTGGCGGCCGATGCGCAGTTGCCGTCCCTGCCCGGCGAAAAGCTGCGCAGCTACGACCCAAATTGGTACCGCCTGTTTTTCCTTGAAAATGGCAACTTCGACCGTCGCACGGGGCTGTCCCAATGAGCGAAAGCCTGAGCCAAACGTTTCTGGCAATAACGCGTAACAGCACCGATCTGGAGTGGCTTCAGGGCGCGCTTGCACCGTTGGGCCAAGTGGTCAGTGCCGGCGGCGGCAGTCTGGACGAACTGCTGGCACTGGTCGACGTGACCTTCGCCAACCTGGTCTTCATCGGCCTGGACCGTGAAAACGTCACCACGCAATGTGCCCTGATTGAAGGGGCACTGGAGGCCAAACCCATGTTGGCCATCGTCGCGCTGGGCGACGGCATGGACAATCAACTCGTACTCAATGCCATGCGGGCCGGCGCCCGCGACTTTGTCGCCTATGGCTCGCGTTCCAGTGAAGTGGCCGGCCTGGTTCGACGCCTGAGCAAGCGCCTGCCGACGGTCAGCCACACCACTCACCTGGGTGGCCTGACGGTGCTCTATGGCACCCAGTGCGGTACCGACGGCGCGTTACTGGCCACCCACCTGGCGCAAGTGGTGCAAAAAAGCGGGCAGCAAACCCTGGTACTGGATTTGGGACTGCCTCGGGGCGACAGCCTGGCGCTGTTGGGCCTGGAAAGCTCGTTTCACTTCGGTGATGCCCTGCGCCACTTACGACGCCTGGATGCCACCTTGATCAACAGCGCCTTTACCTCGGCCGAGGCTGGTCTGCGCATTCTGGCCTACACCGACGGCGACGAATCGCTGGAGCAAACCAGCGCTGCCGAGCTGTACATGCTGCTCAGCGCCCTGCGCCAACACTTCCAGCACATTGTCGTCAACCTAACCGGCCAGCCGGACAGCGAAGCGCTGCGCACCTTCGTCAGCCATTGCGACAAGTTGCTGTGGTGCACCGATCAAAGCGTGCTCGACTGCCGACGCAACCTGGCGGTGCTCAATCGATGGCGTGAAAAAGGCATGAAACTGGAGCACGGCCGTCTGCTGGTCGACCGCTACATCAAAGGCGCCGCACCGGAGGCCGAAGCGCTGGGCAAGACCTTCGGCCTGGAAGTGATTGCCGTGCTGCCCCTGAGCGCGGAAATCCGCCTGAATGCCAAAAATCAGGGCCAGACCTTATTCGCCTTATCGCCCCGCGAGCCGCTCACCCAAGGCCTGCGCACCCTTGGCGAGCGCCTGGCCAAACGCTCCGAAGGCCTTGAGAAACCACCGGCCAACTGGCTTACCCGTCTCTGGAGTACGAAATGAGCAGCGATAAACTGTTCGGTTCGCCCTTACGCGGCACCGTCGACAACACCGATCACGACGGCCTCAAACTGGTCCTGCACCGCTACATCATCGATGCCATAGAGGAGTCGGGGAAAAACCTGTTGGAAGGCACGCGCCAATCTTTGGCGCAATTTGTGATGGATAAAGTCGCCGAGTACATCACCCGCATGCACCTGGCGATCTCCCGCTATGAAATGGAGCGCCTGGCAGAAGAAATCGTCGACGAACTCACCGGTTTCGGGCCGCTTGAGGTGCTGCTGCGCGATACATCCGTCACTGAAATCCTGGTCAACGGCCCGCACCGAGTGTTCGTCGAACGCGACGGCCTGCTGCACCAAAGCGACCTGCGTTTCATCGACGACCACCATGTGGAGCGGGTCATGCAACGCATCCTCGCACCCTTGGGGCGACGACTGGATGAGTCGTCACCCATGGTCGATGCGCGGTTGCCGGACGGGAGTCGGGTCAATGCGATCATTCCTCCGATTGCCCTGGACGGCCCCTGCCTGTCGATCCGAAAGTTTCGCAAGGACATGCTCAAAAGCAGCGACCTGATGGCCATGCAGACCATCGATCAACTGATTTTCGAGTTCTTCCAAGAGGCCGTGGGCAAGCGCTGCAACATCTTGATCAGCGGCGGTACCGGCACCGGTAAAACCACGCTGCTGAACATTCTGAGCCAACTGATCAACCCCCATGAGCGGCTCGTCACCATCGAAGATGTGGCCGAACTGCAACTGGGCCACCCCCACGTAGTACGCCTGGAAACCCGCCCGCCGAATGCCGAAGGGCACGGCGAAGTGAAGGCCAGCGACCTGATTCGCAACGCCCTGCGGATGCGCCCGGACCGCATCATTCTGGGGGAGATTCGTGGCGTGGAAGTGCTCGATGTACTCACGGCGATGAACACCGGCCACGACGGGTCGATGAGCACCGTGCACGCCAACAACGCACAGGATGCGCTGCTGCGCCTGGAGACGCTGGTTGGACTCACCGGCCGCGTGGTCGCGGAGAAAACCCTGCGCCAGATGATCTGCGCGGCACTGGATGTGGTGATCCAACTGACGCGTTTGCCCGACGGTCGCCGTTGCGTCAGTGAAGTGGTGGAAGTCGTGGGCGTGCGTGATGACGTGTACGTCACCAACACGCTGTTCCGGCATGACAAGCGCACCGGCTTCGGTTTCCTGCGCGAAGCCATCAACCCCGCCGGCGACAAACTGCGCCGCGAAATCCCGCTGCCGTTGTAGGAGCCGCCTGATGATCGGTCCGATCCTGCTCGCATTGATCTCTCTGGGCATGCTGTTGCTGGCGACGCACATGATGCGCAGTGGCTTGCGCCAGGCACAGGCCGAGCGTGTGATGGAGCGACTGGGCCAGGGCCAACCTAAGGCAGTGAATGACAAGGCCGTCGTGACCAGCCTTGAACGTATGTTCATTCGTGCCGGTCTGGGCAAGCCCACCGAACGCCTGGGGCTATGGCTCATGCTTTGGGGCTTTGGCGTGGCGCTCGGTTTCCTGGCTGCCGAATGGCTGGGCTTGCTGACGATGGTCGTACTGCCGCCACTGATCCTGCGGTTCTACCTGGCCCTGCGCTATCAACGCCGTTTGCGTCGGATGATTGAGCAGTTGCCTCAGTTGCTGGATCACGCCGTACGCAGCCTCAAATCCGGCCGCACGCTGGCGGACGCCGTGCTGGGTGGCATTGAAGCCAGTGATGACCCGCTGAAGAAGTCCATGGGACGCATCAAGCGCAATGTCATCCTCGGGGTCAGCCTGCCGGATGCGGTGCACGACTTTGCCGAGTTTTACGAACAGGATGAGCTGCGCCTCTTTGCCCTGGGGTTGAAGGTCAATCATCGCTATGGCGGCAACGCCAGCGAGTTGCTGGAAAACCTGATCAAAATGATCCGCGAACGGGACCAGGGCGCTCGCCAACTCAGGGCGATGACGGGGGAGACTCGCGTGACCGCCGTGGTGCTGGCGTTGCTGCCGATCAGCGTGGCCGGTTACTTCCTGGTGACCAACCCAACGTATCTGGTGGGTATGTGGGCCGATGACAGCGGCAGGTGGATGTTGATTGGTGCCTTCGCCATGCAGGTCTTCGGTTGCATCGCCCTGTGGCGCATGCTGAGGAGCGTCTGACATGGCCATGTTGATCAGCGCAGTATTGTTTTTCGCGGCGACGTTACTGCTGGTCGGTAACGTCCTCGCTCACCGTCGTCAACAGCGCGTGGTCACCTCGCGGCTGCAGGGCGAGACCGAGCGTGAAGACAAGATAGGCCGATGGTTGCGCACGCTGGGCAACACCCGGATTGGCCAACGCACCATCAGCCTCGACAACGAAACCCAAACCCTGCTCAACCGTATTGGCTGGCGCAAGGCCGGGCAGCGCTCGATGTTCGCCGCCTGCCAAGTGGGCGCGCCACTGGTACTGCTGGGCCTGACGCTGCTGATACAAAGCGTGTTTTTCCCTGATGCGGACCCCGTTTGGCTAGCGCCCTTCCTCGGGCTGGCCACCGGTTACCTGCTGCCCAAGCGCGTGCTCGCGTCGCTGGCCAAACGGCGCCAGGAGCAGATCACCCAGGAAATCTCGACCTTCATTCCGCTGCTGCGCATCCTGTTTGAATCCGGCATGGCCGTTGAGCAAACCTTGCGCGTGATGTCCCAAGAAGCGCAAAAGCTGCTGCCGGTACTCACTTCGGAATTGCGCATTGTGCTGGCCAGGGTGGACTCGGGCCTGGAGCTTGGCGAAGAGTTGAACAAAACCAGCCTGATGCTGAGCGTCGATGAGTTCAGCGACACCTGCACGATTCTGCAACAGCTGCTGCATCAGGGCGGCGGCGCCATGAAGTCGCTGCAGGCACTCAAGCAACTGCTGGACGACCGGCGCCTGACGCGCATGCAGGAATACATTTCCAAGATGTCGGCCAAGATGTCCGTGGTCATGATGGTCTTTCTGTTTCCGGCGTTACTGATCGTACTGGCCGGTCCCGGCTTTATCGCCATCTCGAAGGCCATGGGGCCTTGAAAGGACAACCGATGAAAACACTGATTGCCGCGTGCAGTTTGTTGCTCATGAGCGGCTGCGCGAACCTGGGCCAGACGCCTTGGTCCGGGTTCGCCGCTAACGGCAGTTGCTCCAAGCCCAGCGCCGACCAGGAGCTTTCGCTGAACCTCGCCGACGACATGGCCAACGACGGCAAGCTGCACGCCAGCCTGGCCAATCTGCAAAATCTGCCGGACTCCTTGCCTCAAGTACGCTTGCGCAAAGCAAAGGTCTACCGGCTGTTAGGGCGCAACGACGCAGAGCCGTTGTACAAAACTCTGCTGGGTACATGCTTGTCGGCTGAAGGCGAACATGGACTCGGGCAACTCGCCGTCGCCAAGGGCGACAACGGTAAAGCCCTGGCCCATTTGCAACGGGCCGCCCAGCTCTCGCCTACCGATGAAAAAATCCGCAATGACTTAGGAGTGGTCTACCTCAACCAACTGCGTATGGACGATGCACGTTTCGAGTTCCTCACCGCCATGGAGCTCAACCAGAGCAATCAGTTGGCCGCCATTAACCTGGTCACCCTGCTGATCTACCAGGACAACTGGGGGCAGGCCGCGCAAGTGGTCAGTCGCATGGGGTTGAGCCCCGTTCAAGTCAGCCAGGCCCAGGCCCGGGCGCAGCAACTCAAGCGTTCGCCTGCGTCGCCCGCCAAGGATCAAATAGCGGCGGTCAGAGATGCCTTGCAGGCGCCTATCAAGTCAGTCAATCAGGGAGAATCCAGATGAAACTCGCATTGCTCGCCAACCTGCTGCTGGCAACGCTGCCACTGACCGCCATGGCCATTGAGCCCGGCCCGTCTTCGCCTCAACAGAAACAGACCGAAGGCTGGCTACAGCTGCAGGTCAGCGGCCAACTGGCGTCGTCCAAGCCGCAGAAGGCGACCCCCGCTGAACGCGAGGGCGCCATGCTGCGCCTGATAGAGAGCTACAAGCACCCTATTCCTGAGTACTACGATCAGAAACAAGGCGGTACCTCGCCGAGCGGTAGCAACTAGTGGGCGGTCACCCGCTGGCGTATCGCCGAATTGCTCGGTGACAGCGCCAGCGCCAACTGCGTGCGGTTATGCATATGGGTGAGGCGCAACACCTGGGAAACGTAGAGCTTCACCGTGTTTTCAGTGATGCCCAGCTCACAGGCAATCTGGTAGTTGGTCTGCCCCTTGCCCACCAGCCGTGCAACGTCCAATTGACGCGGTGACAGCTGTTTGAAAATAACCGGCATCTCCACATCAAGTGCTTCACCCTCCCCCTGCGCCTCGGTGGCGCTGATGGAGGATTGAGGGTTGCTACGCACCTTGTCGAGATCGTGATAAAGGTCATCGATGGACGCCGACAGGTATTGCAGCTTCTGGTTCAGGTGCCCCAGCTCAAGGCTTTTATGCCGTTCCTGCAGCACCGCCTCCTGACGTTGCAACCCTTCGAGCAACTCGGGGAGATTGATCGGTTTTTGATAATAGTCCGCGATTCCTGCGCGCAGGGCCTTGATGACATCTTGTTTGTCGGCGCGCCCCGTCAGCATGATGGATTCAAAGGCACGCTGTTTACCGGCCAAACGCTGCAACGCCTGCACCAACTCGATACCGTCCATTTCCGGCATATGCAGGTCGCACAGCACCAGGCCGATGTCAGCGTCTTCGCTGAAACGTTTTACAGCCTGGAGGCTGGAATGGCATGGGATGCAGCGATAGCCGCTGCTTTCGAGGTATTCGCACAGCTCTTCCACGATCAAAGGTTGATCATCGACAACGAGCACTTTCACTAGAGAGGTAAGCTTGTTCACGCGCGACTCCATGCCTGGGCAAGCCAAAGACCAACCGTTCCATTCCAACCGCTTATTTTCCGTACAACTCACCCTTAAACGTAGACGTACTTTCTTACTATGTACATAGCACTAGGCTACGTCACGACTAATGGGATCCAAGCCCAAGCGAGTACAAATCCGACGAATAAAAAGGGCGCAAATGGCTGTTTGTTTGACGCCTGCGGCTCAAGGTGACAAAGAGCGCTTCTAACTCCTTGATTCATCAGCGGCCACATCCTGGGCGCCACCAACAACCACGCAACGCTCGCCAGCCCTGCGCCGACAAACGTGCCGAGCAAGTACTGGCTGTTGGTTGCCAACGCCAACGCCGCCAATAACTTCACATCCGCCGCGCCCAGCCGACCTAAGGCATAACCGGGCAAGGTAAACAGCAGCGCCAGGGTAAACGCCCATCCGCCCTCGGCAGCGGATGCCCCTAGCCAGGTGGACCCGCTCCAGAGCAAATAAACCAACGCCAGCAGCAGCCCACCCCACGTCAGGCGGTTGGCGATCTGGCGTTGACGGATATCTTGCACGGCGCATAACGCCAGCCAAACAAACAGCAACAGGCTATGAATCACGTAAAAAAAATCCCTTTTCGCTGAATGATTCTATGCTGATATCAGGTAGTGGTTGTCAGGGTAGACGCAGTCATGAAAAAGGGCCTCCCTAGAAAACAGAAAGGTGCCGCCGCGCTTGAGTTCGCGATGGTATTCATGATTTTTTTTGCCGTGTTTTATGGTTTGGTCAGTTACAGCCTGCCGTTACTGCTGCTGCAATCGTTCAACCAGGCAACGGCAGAAGGTGTAAGACGCGGCGTGGCGCTTGACCCTACGACGCCTGGCTACACCGATGCGCTGAAAACCCGCGCGATCAGTGCCGCCCAGGCGCAATTGCAGTGGCTGCCGCCGGCCTTCAAATTCGTACCGGCCTATGTCACAGCAGACTATTCGGGCACCGGGATGCTGACCGTACGAATCAATTACCCCTCCGACAACCTCAAGAGCGTTCTGCCCTTCCTGGTCCTGCCGGGCTTCGGCACTGTGCCCAACTTGCCTACGACACTCTCGGCCCAAGCGAGCCTGCAGTTTTGAACTCGGGGGAAAGGTTTTTCGATCGACTCCTAGGCCGTCCTCCGGGTATCTCTGCTTCGCCAGCACACGCCCCCGCGAACGCCGGCCTGCACATTTATCTGGATAATCAGGGTCGCGTGCTGCAAACCGACGGCGCGCTGCGCCATCGCTTGGCGAAAACAACCGACCCGCAACAACCGATGCCACTGCTGGACTATGTAGATGCCCACAGCGCCGTGGTGATCGAGGGCTGCCCCGGCGACTGGCAAGGACAAACCCTGGACCTGGATTTCAAGGCGCATGCGGGGCGCGTCCTGCAAACCCGAGGCTGGATTCAACCTCAAGGTGATGGCTGGGTATTACAACTGCTCGACATCGGCGACTTGATTGCCCACCGCAATCAAGCTGAAACCCGCGAACAGAATCAGTACCTGAGTGCCCAGATCAGTGAGCGACTGTGGGTTTGCAGCCTGGCGCGCCTGCCCGAGGAGCTCCAAGACAACCTGCAAAGCATTGCGCAATGCTTGCAGATTCCCTGTGTCGCCATTGCCCTGCTCGATAGCCAGGAGCAGGGTTGGTTGATCCACAGCCACTATCGCGCACACGATGCACCGGCCCTGTGGCACGACGGACAGCCCCTGGGAACCGCGCTGGACAGCCTCGACGGCAAGACCCCCTTGAACCTGACCCTGAACCATGGCCACAGCGAGCACCCGCGTTTGCAGGGCATTTTCAACAATGCCGCAGGCTTCCTGGTGCCCTACCGTGACGACCATGGCGTTGCCGCCTGGCTGCTTTGCGGGTTTTATCGCGGCGAAGAAAAGGCCAGTGACCGTGACTGGCTACAACTGACCGCCGCCATCGCCGCCCCATTACTCAGCCGCCTTCGCGAGCAGCGTCATCAGCAGCAACTTGACCGGCTGGAAGCGTTGCAGGGGTTACTGGGCACCGGTTGGTGGGAACTCCAACCAGACACTGAAGAGATCCAGCTGGCACCGCAGTTGTTACAGCACCTGAGCCCCAACCACAGCACCCCGCGCATGGCCCTGACAGACTGGCTGATGCTGATCCACCCCGCTGACCGCCAGGAGCTCGCCAGTCGCCTGCAAGACTTGCAGACAGCGAGCAAACCGGTGTCCACCAGCGTACGTCTGCATCGTATGGACGCCGCACAAAACCCCCTTTGGTACCGCGTTCAAGGCCAAGCGTTAGGGGTGGGAAGCACACGGCGGCTGATCGGCTTCATGCTGGATATCAGCGATATAAAAAACCAGCAGCATCAAGCCGCCGCCGCTCACGCAAGGCTGGACAACCTGATCGCCAGCTCACCTGCAATCATCTACGTACAACGGTATGTCGAAGGCACCCTGCAGCCGCTGTTTTTCAGCGACAGCCTGCTGCCTCTACTTGGCCGCACCCTCGAAGAATGCACGCCGGCCAGTCTTATCGAATGGATTCATCCCGATGACCGTGACCTCTACTTCGAGCGCACTCGCCAACTGCTTCGCGAAGGCAACGTGCGCAGCCGCTACCGCGTTCGCGATAAACACGGCGTAGACCATTGGTTGCTCGACGAAGCCAAGCTGCTGCGCGATGAACTGGGTCTACCGGTAGAGGCCGTCGGGCTATGGCTGGACGTCACCGAAGCGACCCTGGCCGCCGAACAGATCAAAAAGAGCGAAGAGCGCTATCGCATCCTGGTGGAAGACTCCCCGGCCATGATCTGCCGCTACCGACCAGACCTGACCCTGACCTTCGGCAACACACCGCTGGCCAACTATCTGGAATGTTTGCCCACGCAGCTGCCGGGGATGAACCTGGGGCATTGGTTGTCGGTAGAGCAGCGCCAAGCCTTTGAGCAGCGCATCAACCAACTGACTCCGGAGTTCCCGGTCAGCACCGCCGAAATCAGCCTGGAACTGCCTGGCCGCGAGCATGCCTGGTGGGTCTGGTCGGACCGCGGGGTGTTTGATGAGCGCGGCGCGCTGGTGGAAGTGCAAGCCGTAGGCCGGGATAACACGGAAGTGCGCCGCTCCCAGCAACAGCTGACCCAAAGCGCCAAGATGGCCACCCTCGGCGAAATGGCTACGGGCCTGGCGCATGAAATCAACCAACCGCTGAACGTGATGCGCATGGCCATCGTCAACGTGCTCAAGCGCCTGAGTAGCGGCAACGCAGACGTCGATTACCTCACCGAAAAACTTCAGCGCATCGACGCCCAAGTGCTGCGCGCGGCGCGGGTGGTGGACCATATGCGGGTGTTTGGGCGCCGCTCGGAAATCGAGCAGCAGCCCTTCGACCCGGCACAGGCGGTGGAGGGCACGCTGTCGATGCTCAGCGAAGGCTTGAAGGGCAAAGGCATGGACCTGCGCGTCACCCCGGTGGACTTCACCGTGCAGGTCAAAGGCTACGTCGACCAGTTGGAACAAGTACTGATCAACCTGATGGTCAACGCCCGTGATGCACTGCTGAGCAATCGCGAACATAACCCGGCACTGCGCCCTTGGATCGCACTGCATTGCGAGCACGACAGCCGCCACGTGCGGATCTGGGTCGAGGACAACGGCGGCGGTATTGACCCTCGCCTGCTGGAACGGATTTTCGAACCGTTCTTCACCACCAAGCCGATTGGCGTGGGCACGGGGCTGGGGTTGTCGGTGAGCTACGGAATTGTGGAAAACATGGGCGGCCGGCTGAGCGTCGTCAACGGCGCAGAAGGCGCCAGGTTTTGTGTGGAGTTACCGATCGTGGAGGCTTAAAGCACCAATGCCGCTTGCCCGTGGGGTCTGCAACTGAGGTTGGCGCCGACTTCAACTTTGTTGAGGTTGATGCCCAAGGTGGACAGCAAGCCGTTTACCAGCGGGTCGACAATTGGGCTAAGGACAGTGCCGATGACGTTGCCCAGTGTGCTATTCAAATCGTTAAGCAGCGTCGCACTGGTTGCCAATAACCCGCCCAGCAGATTGAACCCCGTGGGCTTGTAAACCTGGAATTTCAGCCCTGTTTGCAAAGCCTGTCCGAGGGACGTCACCAGGCTAGCCGTCGATAGCGAATGATAGAGCGGTGGCTGCTTAATCTCTGGTGGCTGGTTGTAGGTGTAAGCGCCACCCGCCGAAGTCACTGAGCCCACGCTGGGGTCGATAAGCATCCCAATCCCCCCGCCATAAAACGCTTTGCGATTAGGGTAATCGCAGACGGTGGGGCCGAGCCCGAGCAGCGGCTTGAGGCACGTCACCGCGCCGATATCGATCACCGGCAGCGGTGGCACGGCCGCCAGCGGCGGGCTGGCTCCCAGTGAATCGATCAGGGTAGGGCTCTGGCCGATTTTGATGCTCACCACCGACGCATTGGTTTGGGTGGTCAGCGTTTTGGTCGCGTCACTCGCGCAGGTAAACCCTGTGACATAGCTTTCAGCAATGCCCAGCTCAAGAATCACATCCACACTGGGAACCGGCGGGTTAGTGGCGGAAGACAGCAGCCTCAAGTCTGTGGTCTGACAAGGAACGCCTCCCACGGCACACAGCAGCGAACTGACAGTCCCGGCCAGGTTCAGGCTGAGCAAATTGTTCAGCACGTCCGTAAGCGGAGCGACCAAGCCGTTCACAACCAGATTCACCGCAGGGATGTTGAGTACCGGCAGCGTCACTGTCAGCCCCAGGCTTACCTGCGCCGTGCGCACATAAATCCGCGTACTCGCATCGGTTTTATTCTTGGCATAGGTGGGGTCACCGATCGCGGACAGTATGGGCGGCTCAATGACCTTGAGCTTGAGATTTGCCGTCACACCGGGAATGGTCACAGGCACCGCAGCCACCACCCCGTTCTTTTTGTTGGCCAATTGCACAAAAGCCTCAGCCAGCTGGAACGCGTTCAACGTGGTGTTAAGCCCGGCGGACACAGCCCCTGTCTGCAATTGCAACAGGCTGCCCAGCGTCACGTCGAGATTGCCCACCAATGCATTGATCTTCGTAAGCCCTGAGGCGGCCACCGTCGCGGTACCCGACCCGGCTTGAAGCACGGTTACCGCCGCATCGATCAGTTGACCGAGCTTGAGGTTCTTGGCCAGCAACTCGTCGTAATTGCCCGCCTGGACGCCCACGTTCAGTGCCAACTGGTTCAGGTAACTCAACAGGTTGAGATCGGTGTCCACCAACCCCTGCCAACCCGCCACATCGAGCGACAGGTTACCGCCCAACAACTTGCCGAACAGCAGGTTCAGCGCGGCGGAATCGGTAGAGTTGACCGTCACCAACGTGGACTTGATCGTCAATTGTGCCTGGGGCGGCAAAATCTTCGGCGCGGCCACGGCCTTGGCCGTCAACAGGGTGGTCAGGCTGTAGGCGCCGCCATTGAACATCGACCAGATACCACCGGCGACACTGGTCAACACCGGGCGCGATGCGATCACTTGAATCGCATCGCGCTTGGTGGCATCTGCGGAAAACACCCTTAGATTCGAAGCCGCCGTGGTCAACGAACCACAGCGCACGTCCAGTGCATTGGCGGGGGGAATGATGTAGCCGTTGCGCACCGCACTGGCGCCGGCGTAGGTGGTGGCGGTGTTGTTGTTCGCGGCCAGGCAATCGCCATTGCGCTGGACAGCTTCCAGCGCGGCCATGTCGGCAATGCCTTGCAACTTGCGCTTTTCGAGATAGAGCCGCCCGCTGTCGACCACCAGCAGTAAGAAGACCAACGCCAAACCGAGCGTCAAGGCCGCCATCAAGCCGATCGCACCACGCTGCCTGCAACGAAGTCCGGGAGACATCGAGCACTCCTTAGCGCTTACTCTCCGTAGGTGCTGTGGAGTGTAGACAAGGCTTGGAATGTGCGCTGGCCAAGCGCCACAAATCGCGGCGGCTGAAGTCAGTGCGGCGGATAGCTGGAGAGGATGTGCGTCACCGTCGTGCGGATCGCGTTGTTGCGGTCCTGTGGGTTGGGCGTGCTGCCCATCATATGTTCATCACTGCCGCGCCATACCAGTTTGCCGTCCTTGCCATCGAGCAGGTCGATCTGGATGGTCGCCACTTTGTAGGTGATGTTGCGCGTTTCGTTGTACATCGGCCCACCCCAGTAGCCGTTCCACGGGCCACCCCAGCCGCCGCCGTAATTGGTGGTGACTTGTTGCTGGCGGTCTTCGACGATCAGGTAGGCCTGAACGATCAGGTCAGCCTTGGTGCCCGCTGCGGCTGGGCGCAGGCCCCGTTGGTCGAGTTGCTCGCCTACCGCCTGGCGGATGCGTTGTTCGGTGAGGTCACTCTTGATCCGTGGATCATCTGGGCGGTATTGCAGGGCCGGATCTTTCCAGGCCCAGTTGCGGTAGGCGCCGAAGTCTCGGCTGGCGTCAAAATCGTGGTTGACCTGGTTGGTCTGGCAACCGCCCAGCAGCACGACAAAAGCGAGCATAGCGATGCGACGAAACATGGTTTTCTCCAAAGAGCGAACTGCGCTTGAAATGAGAATAGCGGTTAACTGGGCGGGTAAGCGGTCATGGCCTTTTGCACGGCCTGGCGCAAAGCGTCAGCACGTTCGCTCAGGCTGCCCTGGCTGGCAGTTTCGGCACTGGTGCTCCACACGGGCTGACCGCTGCGGGCATCAAACAGGTTGACCCGCACCACCGCAACCGTCACCTCGTAGGTGCGCACGATCGGCGCCGAGTTGTACATGCCATAGCCATTGCCGTAGCGGTTATAGCCGCCGTAACCGTAGCCATAATCGTCCTGGACTTGCTTGAGACGCTTCTCAAGGCGCACATCCGCGCTGACCAGCAGGTCGGGCGCCCGGTTGTCGTGCAAAGGGCGCAGGCCACGCTGGTCGAGGGCGCCGCTGACGGCTTCGGCAATCTGCGCCGAATCAGCCCATGCCGAGCCCGCCGGCAGTTGGCCGTTGCGCCAGGCCCAATTACGGTAGGCCCCGTAGTCGCGTACCGGCGCAGGGTACGCACTGGCATCGAACGTAGTGGCTGCCTGGGCCGGCGCCGGTGGCATGGGCGCAGAAGCCGCCACATAAGGGTTAGGGCTGGAGCACGCGCCCAGCCCAAGGGATAACAAAATCAAACAGAGACGACGCATTTCGACCTCCGCAGGCTGGGCCGCTTAAACCGGACGGCAGATCCAGTGCAAATAACGCCCAAGTCCGGCAAAGCTTGGGTGACGACGGTGAGCGAGTTCCATCTCTACAAGGTCCTGTAAATCCGCGCGGGCCTGGAATTCCACCGGCATATAGTCGTGAAAAACCCGCACACCACTTTGGCTTTCGACCTGCCAAAGCCCGTCGAGTTGCGCCGCTAATTCGCGGGGGTCGAGGGGCTGTTGCGGGGTCAGGCTCTGCTTTTCGCCGGCCATGTCGTTCTTGCGCATTTTGCGGAAGTGGCCTTTGAGCAGGTTGCGATAAATCAGCGCATCACGGTTGTAAAACGCCAGGGACAGCCAGCCACCGGGCACGGTCAGCTGGTGCAGCACCGGCAGGATCGCATGGGGTTCGGCCAGCCATTCCAGCACCGCGTGACACAGCACCAGATCGTAAGGTTCGGTGAGCTGGCCAAGCAGGTCTTGCCAGGGCGCCTGGATAAAGGTCGCCGTTTGCCCGGCCTCGGCGAAGCGTTGGCGCGCACCCTCAAGCATCGGCTCGGCGGGTTCGGCCAGGGTCACCAGGTGGCCGCGCTCGGCCAACCACAGCGACATATGCCCCAGGCCTGCGCCGATATCCAGCACGCGCAACGGGCGTTCCGGCAGGGCTTCGGCCATGTCGGCCTGAAGCACCGCCAGGCGGATTGCGCCTTTGGCACCGCCGTAGATTTTCTCTGCAAAGCGTGTAGCCAACTGGTCGAAATGACGATCACTCATGGGCAAACCGCCGTTCGCTGTCAGCCAGTTTGGCGCGCACCACCTCATTCATGTCCAGGCCCAGCTCACTGCACAACAGCAGCAGGTACAGCACGATATCGCCGACTTCCTGGCCGGCGTGGGCGAGTTTGTCAGCGGGTAACTGGCGAGATTGGTCTTCGGTCAGCCATTGGAAGATTTCCACCAGCTCGGCCATTTCCACGCTGGCAGCCATGGCCAGGTTTTTGGGGCTGTGGAACTGCTTCCAGTCGTTGGTATCGCGGATGCGGTGCAGACGTTCGGTGAGGTGTTCGAGGTTCATGGGAGGGGCTCCTGAAGGTGTGTAGCTTCCGGCGGAAATTCAGAGAAGGCAAGTTAATCCACCACGCTGAACTCAATCCTGGCCGTCTGCCCCGCCTCATCGAGCACGCTTAATTGATAGCGGCCCAGTCGCTCGAAACTGGCATTGATAAAGTCCTGATTGGCGCTGTCGCCCAACGGCGCGCCATTAAGGAACCACCACCGTCGACCACTGCCGCCCAAGGCGGAGATTTTAAGACGCAGGGCTTGTTGGCTGGCGGCGGGCAGGCGCAATTGGTCGCCTTCACGCACGCCGACGATGGACAACGGTGAAGACGCGGCCAGCGCCGGCGGCGGGCAATCCGCGTCGGCGGCTGGGATGCGTGCTTCACGGCGTTCGGCCCTTGGCAGCCAAGGTTCCAGCGGTGCTGGCCACAGGGCGATAGGCTTGGCGACTGCGCCGGGGCAATGAGCATCGACCCGCAAGCCCTTGGCATTGACCCAGACGCTTTCCATCAACCCCACACTCAGCGGTTGATCCAACGCCTGCAAGGTCGGCGGCGTGGTGTTGTCCAGGGTCCAGGCGAAGCGTTGGCGGCGGCAATTGGGATCGCTGCGACTCATGGGCTGGCCCAGCGGCCAACAGATCGCCGCCACGCCGACGTTGGCCGGCACCGGTTTGACTGGCGCGCTGATGCCGCGCTGGCTGTCGCGGTTGGTCAACACGTCGTGCACCTGCAACATCAGTGGCGCCGCTGACGCCAAGCCGAACTGGCCCGGCACGGGCGTGCCGTCCGGTCGGCCGATCCACACGCCAATCAGGTAACGCGGCCCCACGCCAATCGCCCAGGCATCGCGAAAGCCATAGCTGGTGCCGGTTTTCCAGGCGAGCACCGGGCGCTGCACCAACTCGGCACGCGGGTCGCGATCCGGCCGCGCTTGCCCACTGAGGATGCGCCGCACAATCCAGGCAGAGCCCGGCGACAGCATTGGCCGCTCTCTCAGCGCGTCGTCCGGCTGTAGTCGGATAGAGGCGCTCTTGCCGTCCCGGGCGAAGGCGCTGTAACCGCCCACCAGATCTTCCAGACGGCTGCCCGCGCCGCCCAGGATCAGCGCCAGGTTCGGCTCGGCCAGCGCGGGCAATGCCAAGGGCACACCGCCGATGCGCATCTCGGCGGCAAACCGCTTGGGCCCGTAGGCTTCCAGCAACTGCACCGCTGGTAGGTTAAGGGAGCTGGACAACGCAGTACTCGCCGGCACCGCGCCGGTAAACCCCATGGAGAAGTTGCCCGGCCGATAATCGCCATACCGCCGGGGCACGTCCTGCAACAGCGATTCGGAGTGAATCAACCCATCATCCAGGGCCATGCCATACAGAAAAGGTTTCAACGTCGAGCCCGGCGAGCGCAGCGCGCTGATCATGTCCACATGGCCAAAGCGCTTGGCGTCGTTGATATCCACCGAGCCCAGGTACGCCCGCACCGCCATGGTTTCCTCTTCCACCACCAGGATCGCCGCCGAAGTGTGCTCCGGCAGCCGCGCGCGCCAGCCCAGCAACAGATCTTCGAGGCGGCGTTGCAGGGTGGCGTCAACGGTCGTGCGGATCAGCGGCGGGCTGTCGGGGCGGTTCAGGCGGCGAGCGAGCAAGGGCGCCAGGCTCGGTTCCAGACGCGGGGCAAGTAGCAGCGGTTCTTCAAGGGCTTCGTCGACCGCCGATTGCGGCCATACCTGGAACTCGGCGAGGCGGCGCAAGACCTTGTCCCGAGCCTCCTGGGCGCGCTGCGGATGCCGATCTGGACGCAGGCGGCTCGGCGCCTGTGGCAGTACCGCGAGCAAGGCCGCTTCGGCATGGGTCAATTGCGCAGGGGATTTGCCCAGGTACGCCCAACTGGCCGCCGCCACGCCCTGCAACGTGCCGCCAAACGGCGCGCGGTTCAGGTAGAGGTTGAGGATCTCTTCCTTGGACAGGTGCCACTCCAACTGCGCCGTGCGCCACAGCTGACGCAACTTGCCATGGAAGGTGCGCGAATGCGGGTCGAGCAAACGGGCGACCTGCATCGACAAGGTGCTGCCGCCCGACACTACCCGCGCGCCGGTCAGGTTCTGCCACGTCGCGCGCACCAACGCCAACGGGTTTACGCCAGGGTGTTGGTAGAACCAGCGGTCTTCGTAGGTGAGCAAGGCATCCAGGTAATACGGCGAGACTTCACCGGTTTGCACGGGGTAGCGCCACACCCCATTGGCATCGGCAAACCGCCACAAGGGTGTGCCATCCTCGGCCAGCACCACCCGCGCCAAGTCGTCCTTGGGCAGGGGCAGCGGCCAGATGCGGTCGGCCAGCCACAGCAGGGCAATCACCAACAGAAGGGTCGCCAGGGTCCAGCGGGCAACTAAACGCAAATTCAAACGGGCAAACCTCTATGCTGGTAGGGAACTAGCCTGTTGCATTAACAACCAAAGGCACAGACACGCCCACCTCTTATCAGGACATGCACATGCAGGTAGAAAGCTTTTTCGAATGGTTGGGCCAGGCGCTCGGTTCCATCATCCGTTTTATCGTCGACGGCCTCAGCGGATTATTCGGGGCCCTGACTCATGCCGGGGGCAACTTTGTCGAAGGCCTGTCCCGAACCTTGGGCATGGATACGTCGATTATCAGCATCATCACGCTGATCGTCGGCCTGATGCTGCTGTACTCGGCAGTACGCGCGTTTATGCGGGCGTCGATCATCATGGGGATTATCTGGCTGCTGCTGGGCCTTTGGCTGCTTAGTTGGGTCGTGCACTAAGCCAGGACGGTCAGCAATCGCCTGTGGGAGGGGGCTTGCTCCCGATAGCAGTGTTTCAGTCAATGCATCTGGCAACTGACCCACCGCTCTCGGGAGCAAGCCCCCTCCCACATTGCTTCTTCAACGACCCTTAATGACCAAGTCCACCGGGGTCTCTCCCACCGCCTGCCAGTTCGGTCGATACATGGACTCCACTTGCGGAGGCGGCACGCGATAGGTGCCCGGAGTCACCGCACGCGCCAGGTACAGCAGGTGCGTGGTGCCATCGCCGTCCAGGTTGATCGCCGCCACGTAGCGATCATCGCGGAACTCCTGATGCTTAAGCGCCGCATTCTGCATCGACTCGCGCCATTCCTTCACTTGGCTGCTGGCGTTTTCCAAGCTGGCGGCACTCTGGGCCAGGTTCTGGTTTTCCAGCTCCAGGCCCGCGGGCAGCAGGTCGACCACCAAGGCATCCGGTACACGCTGCTTGGCGCTGACCGCCAAGTGCACCAGCACCAGGTCGCCGCTGTTGAGGTTGCGCAGGTTCAGCGGCTGGCCGTTCATGCCCAGGTATTCGCGGCGGATGCTCAGGTTGTCGCCACCCGGTGCCGGGGGCACTTGCGGGTAACCCGAGATCGTCAGTTGCTGGTACACCGGTGTTTCGCCCTGATTGCTCAGGCTCAGGTCGCTGGACAGCAGGTTGCCTTCCAGCGCCAACGTCGACTGCTGGTTGTTCAACTCGTGCACACCGCCGCTGCCGGTGAGGGACACTTGCCAGTTCGCCTCAGGCTTGGCAAACCCAAGCCGCCCCGCCAGAAACAGTGAATTGCGCTCCTGGGTCGACAGGTACGGACTGGCAGCCAGTTGATCCGACAACGTGAACAGACGCTCCTCACGCTTGCCCTTGGCCAAGTCATTTTCTTCCAGCAACGCCAGGATCATCGCTTGGTCCCGCAGCGGGCTGCCGTAGTCGGCCAGCCATTCCTTGGCGCTACGTTGGGCTGCCAAGCCAGCCTGCAAGGCCTGGTCCGCGCGTGGCTGGTCGCCCATCTTCTGCAAGGCAATGGCCAACTGCACCAGCGGCAACCCGGAACGCGCATCGCTGCGCCGTTCGAAAATGCTGCGCAGCGCCCCCAGTGGCGCCTGCTGACTGCGCGCCAGCACCATGCCGGCGTAGGCCTGCACGGCGAAGCGTGTGTGTTCGGCGTTGTCGCTGTAGTCGACTTCGATCAGGTTGCGCTCCTGCACGTACCGCAGCAGGCGCTCGCTGGCCTTTTTCAAGGCTTCAGGCGGCACGGCAAAACCCTGGTCGCGGGCGCGCAGCAGGAAGTCGGTGACGTAGGCCGTCAGCCAATATTCCTCTTCACCGTCAGCGCCCCACAAACCAAAACTGCCGTTGTAGCGCTGCATGCCCAGCAGGCGTTCAATGCCCAGCTCGATCTTGCGCTTGCGCTCGGCATCCGGCTCGCCCTTGATGCTCAGTCGCTTGAGCAAGGCATCGTCAGCGTACAGCGACGGGTACAGGCCGCTGGCGGTTTGCTCCAGGCAACCATAGGGGTAAGCCTTGAGCGCCGAGATCTGTGCGCCGAGGTTCAGCGGCGGCCGGCTCGACAGGCTCAAGAGCGCCTCGCGCCCGGAGGTGTCGAACTGATCCAGGGTGCCGGCTGGCAAACTCCAGGGTTCGCTTTTAAGCACTGCGCGGTAATGCTTGAGCAACGCGGGATAGGCCGGACGCACGCCCAAGGTCCACTCACGGCTGAACGGCGGCAGGTTTTCACCCGGCAGATCCAGCCCGTTGACTGTCACTTTCACCTTGCCTTTGCCCAACCCGCCCCAGGCTTTCACCGGGATGCGCAGGGTGGTGCGCTGGCCTTGCTTGAGCTCAACGGTCTGCGCGGCAGTGTTGACCAATTCCAACTGCCCCTCGGAGCTCAATTGCACATCGAGTTTCTGCGCCTTGCCCGACAGGTTCGACAGGTCCAAGGCCAAGGTGGTCTGGTCACCGCCGGCGAGGAAGCGCGGCGCTGACAGTTCAGCAATCAGCGGTGCGGCAATCACGGTCTTGGCTTCGGCCATGCCGTAACGGTCATCGCTCCAGGCTTGGGCCATCAGGCGCAACTCGCCGTTGAAGTCGGGGATATTGACGCTGACTTCACCCTCGCCTTTGTCGTTCAACGTCACCGGCGCGCTTTGCAGGGCGACGATGGTCACGCTGGTGTCCGGGCGCTTGCCGCCTTTGGCCAGCGCGGCGTCACCACCAAAGGCCAGGCTGGCCAAACGGCCCTGCCCGGCTTCGATCAACTGGCCGTAGATGTCGAATTGGTCCACGCCATAGGCCTTGCGGCCGAAGAGGCTGGAGTACGGATCGGGCGTCGGATACTCGGTGATATTGAGGATGCCCACGTCCACGGCTGCCACCAGCACATGCACCTGTTTCGGCACGCTGCCGTCGGCATTTTTGGCGGAGATCTTCACCGTCAGCGGTTGTTTGGGGCGCATTTTTTCCGGCGCGCTGAGGGTCACGCCAAGCTTGCGCTGGGTGCGATCGAGCGGCAGATGCAGCAGGCCCACTGCGCGTTTGGGGGTGATGTTGGCTTTGCGCTCGCCGGGGCGAATCACCAAGGCGCTCACGTACAGGTCGTGGCGCGACCATTTCGGGTCAAGCTTCACGGCGAAGCTTTTGCCCTCGGCCGGTACGTCGATTTCCTGCCACCACAGCGGTCCTTCGGCGGACTCCACCAGCAAGTAGCCTTTACCGGCAGCGGGCGGCGTCACGGTGACGTTGGCGGTGTCGCCGTCGCCATAGGCCGGTTTATCCAGCGCCAGCTTGACCTGATCGGGCCGTACGGCGCCGCCTTCGGTGTTGTCCTGGGCCTGATAACCGGCCCAGAAACGCAGACTGCTGATCAGCCCGGTCTGCGGGTCTTCGACTTCGACGCGGTACGGCCCCCACTCCACTTGGAAGCTGACCTTGGCGGTGTCGCCGGCCTTGATATTCAGGGTTTGTTCGTCGAGGTTGAGGAATTTCTCGTTGTAGTGGTAACTCCAGCCGTCATTGTCGGAGTAGTTCCAGTAATAGTCGCGGCGCTCGCGCACCAGGCGCACCTTGAGGTTTTGCGCAGCGAGTTTCTGCCCGTCCTGATCGGCCAGCAGCACTTCGAATTCCGCCGGGCCATCACCATTGGTTTCGGTGCCGTCAAACAGCCCGCGCAGGCCCGGCAGTTGCTCGGCCGGCCAGATCGGTTGCACCAGGCGACGGGTGATCGGCCGACCGCCCGACTCTTGCAGGCTGGCCTGCACGATCAGTTGCAAGGGGGATTTAGCTTCGGCCCATTTGCTTTCGAGGGTCAGTTTTTCCTGGCCCTTGGCGTCGAGGACGCTTTCGTCCAGTTCGAAATCCTGGCTCAGTTCTTCTTCGGTGACCGAGCCGAACTGATAACCAGGGAGCGACTTGACCGCTTCGCGCAGCGGCCGCACATACACTTGCCCGCTGACCCGATTACCCGACGCAGGCGCGCCGTACAGGTAACGACCGTTAACCTGGATGACCGGGTTATCCGCCGGGCTCAGCGCCGTGTCGCTGCCCTTGAGTTCCAACGCCAGGCGCTCGGGCAGGAAGTCTTCGACGAGGAATTCATACAGCTGCGGTTTACCGTCACCCAGGTCGAACACCAACTGCCAGCGCCCGGTCGGTGCTTCGCCGGCCAGTTGCAGTTGATATTGATACAGGCCGGATGCGTCAGCATCCCACACGAATTTGCGGCTGACCTGTTCATCCGGGCGACGTACCTCGACGCTCACCGGTTGCGGCTTGACGGCGTTGCCGTCCTTGTCGCGCAGCAGGGCGTTGAGCAGCACGGTTTCGCCGGGGCGATACAGGTCGCGTGGGCCGAACACAAAAAACTGCAACGGGTGCGAGGGTTGGCCGCCGATGTCGAACTCGGCAAGGTCCAGCGCGGCGCTGTCGAGGCGCAACAGGCTGGTCTGTTCGCCCTGCTTGGCGAGCAAGACCTGGGCCTTTTTCGGCAACGGCAACTCAGCGTGGCCGCCCTTCTCGGTCTTGCCCTGGCCCAACACGCGGCCATCGGCATCGAGCACTTCCAGGTCCACGCCATCGAGCGCCTTGCCGCCTTCCAGCGCCTGGGTAAACACATCCAGGCGATTGGCATAGCGGTGCACCGACAGCCCGATATCACTCAGGGTGAACAGCGTCGCCGGTTGCGAATAGTTGTAGGTGCCCGACGCGCGCATTACCGCCAGGTACACGCCCGGTTGTTGCAATTGCTTAAGGCCGGCGATCGGCAGCAACAGGGTTTCTCGGGTGTTGCGCGCCGGGTTGAGGTCGAAACGGCCGCCGTAGACCAGATCCGCCAGCGGCAGCAGTTCGCGGGATTCATAACTTTGCAGGCTGGTGTTGCGCCCCCACTGCGCCAGGAATGACGGTAGGGATTCAGGCTTGATGCGGAAGAATTCAACGTCGATTTTGTCGACGTTCAGCGCGATCACCGGCAGGCCCTCAGCGAGGCGCGTCGGCAGCAAGGTGCCACGGCTGGCAAAGCCGACAGTGGCTTGCAGGTCACGGGTTTCCAGGCGGGCGATGTACTCGGCGGCGAGCGTGCTGTCGTTGACCGCCTTTACACCGGCGTCTACCGTCAGCACCAGTTTGCGTTGCGGCTCAAGGTGGCGCAGGCGCAGCTCCATCAGGTTATCCGAGAGCTCCCAGGCGCCATCGACCTTGCCCGACTTGCTGTCCACCAGATGGAGCTTGTCGGCGAATTTCTGATCGGGGTCCAAGGGAATGGAAAAACTCACCGACAAGGTGCTGGCCCCGTCCAACTGAACCTCGGACACGTCCACCACGCTCAACTCACGCCCGGCGTAGCGCTGCTTGAGCGCTGGTACATCCACCGCCGCCTTGGCCGGTTTCGGCGCTGCCGCCACTGTAGGTGCGGGCGGCGTAGCCGGTTTATCGGAGGAATCGCAGGCGCTCAGCAGAGCCAGCGCGCAGGCCAGGAACAATCCTTTGTTAAGCATGGGGCACTCGTAGTCAGAGGGAACCGAGGGGTGAACTATATATCAGTGCCGGCGAAGCCGATGTGGCGCTGGTCACATTGACCGACGGAGGGTGGTTTGGTTCTCGATCGGCTCAAGCCAAGCCAGTTCCCACACCCACTGGAGATCAAACTGTGGGAGGGGGCTTGCTCCCGACAGCAGTGGGTCAGCTACAGATAGGCTGGCTGATCTATTGCTATCGGGGGCAAGCCCCCTCCCACATTGGTTCTGCTGCGTAGCTACTGGACGGTTACAATGCCGCTCCCCCAAGGAGCCTGCATGCCCACCTTACTCACCGACTGGCGCCACCGCCCTACCCATCGACGCGTCTGGGCCCTTGCCGCGCCAATGATTCTGTCGAACATCTCGGTGCCGCTGGTAGCCCTGGTCGACAGCATGGTCATCGGCCACCTGCCCCATGCCCATCAACTGGGCGCCGTGGCCGTCGGGGCCAGCCTGTATACCTTTCTCGCGTGGGCCATGGGTTTTCTGCGCATGGGCTCCACCGGTTTTGCCGCGCAGGCTGCAGGGCGCAATGACGGGGCGGCACTGCGGCAAATCCTGCTGCAAGGTCTGTTGCTGGCACTGGGGCTGGCGATGCTGCTGGGCACCGTGGGCATCCCCCTGAGCCACCTCGCCCTGGAATGGATGCAGCCCTCCCCCGAGCTGAATCAGCTCACCCGCGACTTCTTCCACACGCGCCTGTTCGGCCTGCCCGCAGCCCTGGCCACTTATGCGCTGGTCGGCTGGTTCCTCGGCACACAGAACGCCCGTGCGCCGCTGGCAATTCTGCTGACCACTAACCTGGTGAATATCGCTCTCAACCTGTGGTTCGTACTCGGTTTGGATTGGGGGGTCGTCGGGTCGGCGAGAGCGTCGGTCATCGCCGAATGGACCGGCGCCCTGCTCGGCCTGGCGCTCACACAAAAGGCCCTGCGCGCCTATCCAGGCCATATCGCTTGGGCCGCGTTGAAAGTGTGGCAAAGCTGGCGCCCATTGCTGGCCGTCAACCGCGACATCTTTATCCGCAGCCTGGCGCTGCAATCGGTGTTTTTCATGATCACGGTGCAAGGCGCGCGGCTGGGGGATGCCACCGTTGCTGCCAATGCCTTGCTGCTTAACGGCCTGCTGCTGACGGCGCATGCGCTGGACGGTCTGGCCCACGCGGTCGAAGCCCTCTGCGGCCACGCCATCGGCGCCCGCGACCGCCAGTCGCTGCACCGCTCATTGGTGGTCGCCGGTGGCTGGTCGCTGATCGCCAGCGTCGGGTTTGCGCTGCTGTTCAGCTTTGCCGGGCACCTGTTTATCGCCATGCAGACCGATATCCCCAGCGTGCGCGACACCGCTGACACCTACCTGCCTTACCTGGCGCTGCTGCCACTGATTGCGGTGTGGAGTTACCTGCTGGACGGTCTGTTTATCGGCGCCACCCGCGCGCGAGAAATGCGCAATGGGATGCTACTGACGGTATTGCTGACACTGCCGTTTGCCTGGGCGTTGCAGGGCCTGGGCAACCATGGGTTGTGGATAACCTTTCTGCTGTTCATGGCCCTGCGCAGCCTCACTTTGTGGGCGATAGCCTGGCGCTTGAACCAGCGGGATCAGTGGCTTGGATAAACGCTGTCACTTGGTTCAACACTGGCGCCAGCCAGCGCAACGGTTTGGCGAAAGACGCCACTAACGTCGCGTGGTTGGTCCTGGTGAAGTAGAACGCCTCGACCGGCACACCCGCCTCGCGCAATTTTTTCGCCAGCCCTGCGGTATTGCGCGTCGGGTTGACCAAGTTGTCGTCGGTCGAGGCCATCAGCAGCGTCGGCGGCGCGTCACGGCTGACGTGGTTGATCGGCTGCGACTCCGGCGGTGAATCGGGGAAGAAGAACACCGGGCGCACGTCCTGGTTTTCAATCGGCAGGAAGTCATAAGGCCCGGCCAGGCCAATCCATCCCTTGAAGATCGACGGCGCCAAGCCCACTTCTTTTAGCCAAAGCCCATCCAGCGCCAGCATCGAGGCGTTGTAGGCGCCGGAGCTATGGCCCATCACATAAAGCTGCTGGGGATCGGCGCCATATTCAGCGGCGTGGTCATACGTCCAGGCCACCGCTTTGGCGCCGTCCTGAAGAAAGGCGGGGTAACGCACTTGCGGGTACAGCCGGTAATCGGCGATCACCACCACGATGCCCCTTGAAGCCAGGGCTTCGCCGACGAAGCTGTAGTCGTCCTTGGATCCGCTGTTCCAGCTGCCGCCGTAAAAGAACACCACTACGGGAGCGTTGGGCACGGCAGGAACGGCTCGGTATATATCGAGTTTCTGGCGGGGATCATCGCCGTAGGCAATGGCTGAAGTCTTGGTAAAGGTACTGTTGGGGGTGAGTGCGTTGAGCACTTTTATTGGGGAGCAGGCTGCCAGAAAGGCGGCGAAGGCCAGGGTAAACGCTTGCAGGTATTTGCTCGACATCATTGACCCCCACGAAGAAGGTGCTGCCAAACGAGGCCCAGCTATGGGAGGGGGCAAGCCCCTTCCCACACTGGATCTGTGTCGCCTGTGCTTACGAGGAAAGGTACGAAGAGCGCGTCAGGCCCAGGCGCAAGGCGTCGAGGAACTGGGTACGTTCGCTGGCGGAGATCTTCGCGCTGGCGCACTTGTCACGGTAGTGAGTCATCAACTCCTCCGGCGACAAGTGCACGTAGCGCAGCATGTCTTCGATGGTGTCGTGTGTCTCGATCCCGGCGCTGTACACCGAACCGTCTTCACGCTGGTAGATGTTCACCGAATCGGTGTCACCGAACAGGTTGTGCATGTCGCCCAGGATTTCCTGATAGGCGCCGACCAGGAAGATACCCAACAGGTAGTCTTCACCTTCGTTCAGGGCGTGTACCGGCAAGCTGGTCTCGATGCTCTGCTCGTCGACGTACTGCTTGATCTTGCCGTCGGAGTCGCAGGTCAGGTCTTGCAGCACGGCGCGGCGCAGCGGCTCTTCGTCGAGACGGTGCAGCGGCAGGATCGGCAGTACCTGGCCGATGGCCCAGGTGTCCGGCAGGCTCTGGAATACCGAGAAGTTGCAGATGTACTTGTCGGCCAGCTTGTCGTTGAGTTCGTCCAGCACTTGGCGGTGCGAGCGCTGGCGGGCTTTGAGCGAGTTGTGCAGACGGCGGCACACCGCGAAGTAGCACTGTTCGGCCAGGGCTTTTTCGGCCAGGGTCAGTTTGCCGTCGGCGTACTGGGTGGCCACGTCGCTCATGTAGTGAGTGGCGCGCCAGTAGGTTTCGGTGACCATCTCGATATCGGTCGGACCCAGCAGGTCCACCAGCCATTGCACGGTTTCCGGCAGGCTTTCCTTGTTTTCGATGACCGGGATTTCGTCGTTGTGTTTCTCGACGTCGGTCACCTGCACCACCAGCATGGCGTGGTGAGCAGTCAGGGAACGACCGCTTTCGGAGAAGATATTCGGGTGCGGCAGGCTCTGCGCGTCGCAGAACTCCTTGAGCATGCCCACGACCACGCCGGCGTAGTCGTCCATGTCGTAGTTGATCGAGCTGGCGTTACGCGAGTGGGTACCGTCGTAGTCGACGCCCAGGCCGCCGCCCACGTCGATGTGGTCCACCGGCAGGCCGAGGTTGCGCAGTTCGCCGTAGTAACGAATGGCTTCCTTGAACCCGTGCTGGTAATCGGCCAGGTTGGCGATCTGCGAACCCATGTGGAAGTGCAGCAGGCGAATGCCCTGGTCCAGCCCGGCCGCGCGGAAGCGCTCAACCACGGACAACAGCTGCGCCGCCGACAAACCGAACTTGGACTTCTCGCCACCGGTGTCTGCCCATTTGCTCGACGCCAGGGACGACAAGCGCACACGCAGGCCAACCTGTGGCTTGACCTTGAGGTTGGCAGCCTCTTCGATCACCAGGCCGACTTCGGATTCTTTCTCGATCACGATAAACACGTTGTGACCGAGCTTCTGGCCCATCAGCGCAAGGCGGATGAACTCACGGTCTTTGTAACCGTTGCAGACGATGGTGCCGCCCTTCGGCGCCAGGGCCAGTACGGCCAGCAGCTCAGGCTTGGAGCCGGCTTCAAGGCCGATAGACACGTCCTGAGTGGCGATGATGTTCTCGATCACCGCTTCCTGCTGGTTCACTTTGATCGGGTACAGCGCGGTGTACTTGCTCTGGTATTCAAGGCGCTCGATGTTGGCGTCGAAGGCGCCGGTCAACTGGCGTACACGGTCTTGCAGGATGTCAGGGAAGCGCACCAGCAACGGTAACGACAGGCCGCTTTTGCGCAACTGGTCGACTTGCTCGAAGAGATCGACAGGCGTGCTGTTCGGGCCGTTCGGACGGACTTCAACGCGACCGGCGTCATTGATCGCGAAATACCCGGCCCCCCAATGGCGGATCCCGTAAACACTGCGGCTGTCCGCAACTGTCCATTGGCTGCCATCGTCTTTGCGTGTGCGTCGTACGGACATCGAAGTCCCCTATAAATGAAGGCGAAGGCGCCACCTCTCAGGGAGGCTGGCGCAGTCTAAAGAATGAAAATGACGATTTGCCTGTAAGGAAGGTAGACCCCACTCGCAGGACAGAGTTTAGACACAGGTTGGGAAGAGGCTGTCAGCCGCCGGACTTCTTGGCCTTGTAACCGAGCTTGATCAGCTCGGCCAACAGCAGTTCGACGTGATCGCCCTGGATCTCGATGACGCCGTCTTTCAACGCGCCACCGGTGCCACAACGCTTTTTCAGCGTGGTAGCCAGTTCCTTGAGCGCATCTTCAGCCAGGGGCACGCCGGTGATAGTCGTCACCGTCTTGCCGCCACGGCCCTTGCTCTCGCGTCTCACGCGGGCAATACCGTCGCCTTCAGGGATCAGGGTCTGTTTGCAGGTACACGAATCCACGGGCTGACGACAGTCCGGGCAGTGTCGACCTGCATCGGTGGAAAATACCAGGCCACCAAGGGCGGCGAAGGATGCGGCTTTTTTGGCCACCGGCAATCCTCTTGGGAGGATGAAGACTGATCGGCGCGCTCAAGCACGACCGACCGCGAAGCCCCACTCAGGCAGGGGCAGCGCTACCGAACCGCCAAGGTGGCTCGGGTGAAAAGTCGCGCAGTGTAACGGCAAAAGGCCGACTTGCTAAGGGCCAAATGGCGCCAATTTATGCAACTTTAGCGACGCGAGGCCAGATAGCGGCGCAAGCCCTCTTGTGCGTCCGGGCAGTAGGGCTTTTGTTCGGCCTCCTGCAGGACAATTTCGATGGGCAAAAAGCGCGCTTCCATGACTTCTTCGGGCTGCAACCGCAGGGGGCCATCCCACACGGCGGAATAGGATCTGCACCAGAGCCGGTTGTTACCGTCCTCGAAGTAGAAATGATCATGCTCGACCAATTCCACCCCGCCCACACCCAGTTCTTCCTCCAGCTCACGCGCTGCAGAGTCGGCGTACTCTTCCCCGGCCGCCACCATGCCGCCGGCCGCCGTATCCCAAAATCCTGGGTACATGGCTTTGCTCAGGGTACGCCGGTGCACACACAGCTCGCCGGCAGAGTTGAACAGGAAGATAAACGTGCAGCGGCCAATCAGGCCGCGCTGGCGAAGGTCGGACCTGACGAGGGTGCCGAGCAGGTTGTCCTGCTCGTCGACCCAGCAAATCAGTTCAGCATCGGAAGCCGCACGGTGCGCGGCCTCCTGTTGAGAAGCGTCCATCATCAACCCTGGTTAAGCAACTGACGCAGATCAATCACCGCAGCGTTGGCCCGCGAGATGTAGTTGGCCATCACCAGCGAGTGGTTCGCCAGTACGCCGAAGCCGCTGCCGTTGAGGATCATCGGGCTCCAGACAGGTTCTTGGGAGGCTTCCAGCTCACGGATGATCTGGCGCACGCTGACCGTGGCGTTTTTCTTGGCCAGTACGTCGGCGAAGTCAACTTCGATAGCGCGCAGCAGATGGGACAGTGCCCATGCCTGGCCACGGGCTTCGTAGAACACGTTGTCGATCTGCATCCATGGGGTTTCCACCACTTCTTCGTCGACCTGCGGCACTTCACCCGGTGCCAGGGCTTCGGTTTTCAGTGCGGTGTTCAATTTGACCCGGCCCACGCTGGCCGACAGGCGTTGGGACAACGAACCCAGACGGGTAGCAACATCACCCAGCCAGTTGTTCAGGTTGTCGGCACGCGAATAGAACAGTGCGCCGCGTTGGTTGGGGTCGGACAGGCGCGCTTCATAGCGGTTCAGGGAGTTGATGCCTTCCTGATACTCCGACTCGCTCGATGGCAGCACCCAGCTCTTGTTGTCGAAGTTGAAGCGCGGCTCGGCCTTCGCCAAGTCGGCGTCTTCAGCCGACTGCGACTGGGAACGGGCGAAATCTTTACGCAAGGCACGGGTCAGGTCGCGCACTTGCACCAGCACGCCGTATTCCCAGCTCGGCATGTTGTCCATCCACAGGCCCGGCGGGAAACGGTCGTTGGAAATATAGCCACCTGGCTTGTTCAGCAAGGTGCCGACCACGGTCTTGAGGGTTTCGACGGTGGTATAGCCCACCACCATCTGCTTGCCTTCTTTCTCGGCAGCAATTTGCGCGTTCTGCTGGACCGGGAACAGCGCCGGCTCTTCGCTCCAGTACCAACCAAGGGCACCTGTGACCAACAGGTACAAGCCAAGCACGCTAAGCAGCGCCCGACTCATCAGCAGGGTACGAAAATAGCTGCGGTTGGCCGACTTTGGCTCAGGGGCGGGGCCTTTGGCACTGCCTGCGCGGTTTTTCCAGTCCAGCATGGCGATATCCTTTCAATCACTTGAGTTCATGCACTTGAATTGACGGCGTGCGTTCAAACACTCCGACCACAACCCTACCCCATCGTGCCCGCCCATGCGGGGCTTTTCACCAAACTGGCGCGCGGGAAGCATTCGACTATAAAGGATGCACGCGTTTTACGCTGTGCGACTGTTAGGTCATTAACTGAATATCGCCGACATGCAGTTAATTGACATATGACACTCATCCCGCTGACAAGAGGTGCTAGCATAGAGCCATCAGTTCGACCTCAGCATGCACCCTTACTAGTAGTCAGGATATGACCGAGCCAGAAGACCCCAGCCGTGAGCGTCTCAAGCAGCATTTTGCCCAGCGGGTAATTCATCAGGCACGTCAAATTCTTGAGATCTGGCAGCGCCTGCAACGCAGCGAATGGTCAGGCGCCGACCTCTCAGAACTCAGTGAGGCCAACCTGCGCCTGCTGCGCTTCGCTGAGCGTTTTGAGCAACCCGAACACGGCCAGTTGGCACGCAACATCGGTGAATCACTCAAAGCTGTGGATGAAAATCGTGGCCGCCTGAGCAGCCAACTGATCACCGAACTCAACCGCTTGATGCAGCGCCTGTCCCGCACCGGCCTGCGCCAGGGCGACCAGTTGGAACAAACCTTCCTGCCGCCGATGCGCAAGCCGATCTACGTGATGCTGGCCGATCACGACCGCGCTGAGCGCCTGGCCAAGCAGCTGGAATTTTTTGGTATGAGCGCCCAATCCCTGGACAGCGTGGCAGCGTTTCGCGCGTCCATGGCTGAGCGCCTGCCGTCGGCAATCGTGATGGACGTGGATTTCTGCGGCCCAGGCCTGGGCCTCAAGCTCGCTGCCGAAGCCCAGGAAGGCCTGGAGCAAAAGCTGCCGCTGTTATTTTTCAGCCTGCACGAAACCGATACCCCGACCCGCCTGGCCGCCGTGCGCGCCGGTGGCCAGGAGTTTTTGACCGGCACACTGGAAGCCTCCAGCCTGCTGGAAAAAATCGAAGTGCTGACCTGCGTCGCCCAGTACGAGCCCTATAAAGTGCTGATCATCGATGACTCGCGCGCCCAGGCGCTGCACACCGAGCGCTTACTCAACAGCGCCGGGATCGTCACCCGCACCTTGATTGAGCCGATCCAGGCCATGGCGGAACTGGCGGACTTCCAGCCCGACCTGATCATCCTCGACATGTACATGCCCGCCTGCACCGGCACCGAACTGGCCAAGGTGATCCGCCATAACGACCGCTATGTGAGCGTGCCGATCATTTACTTGTCGGCCGAAGACGACCTCGACAAGCAATTGGATGCGATGAGCGAAGGCGGTGACGACTTCCTCACCAAGCCGATCAAACCGCGCCACCTGATCACCACCGTGCGCAACCGCGCCGCCCGCGCCCGCCACCTCAAGGCGCGAATGGTGCGCGACAGCCTGACCGGGCTGTACAACCACACCCATATCCTGCAATTGCTCGAAGACTGCAGCTTCCGCGCGCGCCGCGAGAACAAGCCGCTGAGCTTTGCCATGCTCGACATCGACCACTTCAAGCGCGTGAATGACAGTCACGGCCACCCGATGGGCGACCGCGTGATCAAGAGCCTGGCGCTGTTTCTCAAGCAGCGTTTGCGCAAGACCGACTACATCGGGCGCTACGGCGGTGAAGAATTCGCCATCGTGATGCCCGACACCGACCTGGAGTCGGCCTGCAAGGTGCTGGATGAAATCCGCGGGCGCTTTGCCGAAATTCACTATCCGGCACAACCCCAGGACTTGTGGTGCACTTTCAGCGCCGGGCTGGTTGAGTTGTGCGACGGCTCCGACAGCCTGATGATGGCCGCCCAGGCCGACGAGGCGCTGTATCGCGCCAAGCATGCCGGACGCAACCGTGTGCAAGCCGCGCGCGCATCAAAGCAAAGTGCCACCTTTTCACCGGAATCCACTGATTCCGTCATAACGCTGTAATGAAAACGCAATAACTTCAGGCACTTACCTTTTGCTGTCGGTTGAAACCACGCATGCGCCTGAAGCTGCTGACCAATCTCAATACCCTTCTTCTGGTGGCCGTGTGCCTGGCACTTGGGGCGACGCTGTGGTGGTCGCAGCGGGCGCTTGAACGGCCGTATTTGCTGATGGAGCGCTACCTGGGGTTGTCCCAGACGTTCCAAAACCAAGCTGCGCGCAATATCGACGAGTACCTGGCGAGCGGCGAAGCCCTGCGCCTGAGCAGCGCCAGCCAAAGCCTGGAAAACCTGCTGCAACATCTGGATGAATTGCCCGCTGATCTGGCGCAGAACCTGCGCCCCAGCCTGGTGGCCCTGGATGCATTCAGCAAGACCGACTTGCTGGCCGCCGGCAAGCTGGCCGGCGACCCACAAGCGTTGCTGCTGCAAGCAGAGCGCGAATTGGGCGCCAATCTGGACCAGTTGAGCCAGTACGCCATCAGCGTCAATTCCCCTGAAGCCGCACGCTACTTGCCGCCACTGCTGACCGCGTCCCAGCACCTGGGCAGGTTGTCCCTGGCCCGCGACAAGCTGGTGAGCAGCGGGCGCGCGGAGTTGGCCGATGATGTTGAGCGCGAAGTCGCCAATATTCGCGCCCAAGCCGACGTACTGGGGCAACTGCCATTGCTTGGCGTCAAAGCCAGCAGCGAATCCAACACCGATGATTTTTCCGCCTTGATGGGCCTGGAAAACACCGAAAAAACCGAAGCCCAGGACACCGGCGTCGACCTCAAGCGCGAGCTCAACAGCCTGCTGACCCGCTACCCCGCCGAACTCAAGCGCACCCGCGAACAGATCCAGCAACGCGCCGACCTGGCCGCCAGCACCCACCAGAAGATCAACGCCGTGCAACAGGCCATCGCTGGGCTTGAACCTGTCGTGCGCGCACAACATGGGCTCATCCAAGGCGAAGTACGCCTGATGCAAGGGGTGATGATCGGCCTGATCCTGCTGATCGCGCTGTTGATCGACACCCTGCAACGCCGCTTGGCACGGGTGCTGACCAATCTGGCACCCGCCCTATCCACCTGGGCCGAAGGCAACTTCAGCCAGCCGATCGCACTGGGCAAGACCAACCGCGAACTGCGCGACATCGAAGCCTCTCTGAACCGTTTGCGCGCTTACTTGGTGGACTTGGTGGGCACCATTCGCGGCAATGCCGAAGAAGTGGCCGGCAGCAGCCGCGCCCTCGCCGAACTGAGCAGCGGCCTGCATGACGGCGCTGAACGCCAAGCGGGCGACACGGCGCAAATCCGCGACTCCCTGGGCGAACTCGAAGCGACCATCCAACAGGTCGCCGGCGATGCGAGCCAAGCCGCCAGCGCCAGCCGCAGCGCGGGCCAGGCGGTGGAACAAGGCCAGCGGGTGATCGGCCTGAGCCTGACCGGTTTGCATGCGTTGGTCGGCGAAGTGCAGCAAAACGCGCAGATGATCGAGAAACTTGCTGAAGAGTCCGCCACCATCGGCGGCGTGCTCACCGTTATTCGCTCGATTGCCGACCAGACCAACTTGCTGGCACTCAACGCCGCCATCGAAGCCGCCCGCGCCGGGGAGGCCGGACGTGGATTTGCTGTGGTCGCGGACGAAGTACGTACCCTCGCCCAGCGCACCGCCGGCGCCACCGCCGAAATCCAGGGTTTGATCACCGGCCTGCAAAACGCCGCCCACCAGTCAGTGGAGGGCATGCGCGCCCAGGTCGAACACGCCGAAGCCACCGCCCAGCAAGCTCAAGCGGCTGACGGCGCACTGGATGAAATCGTCGGGGCAATCCAGACCATTTCCGACACCGCTGTGCGGATTGCCGATGTGACGGCGCAGCAGAGTGGTGCGGTGAGCGAGATTCGCGATAACAGTGAGCGAATTCATCAGCTGGGTGAGGATAATTTGCTGCGCATCGGCCAAGGCCGAAGCCAGGGCGAGCAACTGTTGGTACTGGGTGGGCAGCTCAATACGGCGGTGCAGGCGTTCCGCGTCTGACCTGCCCCATGCAGATCCAAAATCAAATGAAGATCAACATCTGGGAGGGGGCTTGCTCCCGATTGCGGTGTGTCAGTCTCAGCACCTGTAACTGATCCACCGCTATCGGGAGCAAGCCCCCTCCCACATTTGATCTCCACGGGATTCAAGGGCGTATTACCAATGACCAGATCTCGACCACCAGTCACAAATTTTGCGCAATCCTCGCTAATCGTGCTGCCTACTGCATAGAACTGGACAGTCACAAAGGCTTTGCGGCATAGTCGCCGGGTTCTGCCGTACTCCCATCAATAACAAGGAACAGCCGATGGCGACCCTACTGGTTCTTCACGGACCCAACCTGAACCTGCTCGGCACCCGCGAACCGGGCGTCTACGGGGCTGTGACCCTGGATCAGATCAACCTTGATCTGGAGCGACGGGCTCGTGAAGCTGGCCACCATCTGCTCTACCTGCAAAGCAATGCCGAGTACGAATTGATTGATCGCATCCACGCCGCGCGCGGCGAAGGTGTGGACTTCATCCTGATCAATCCCGCCGCTTTTACGCACACAAGTGTTGCATTACGTGACGCGCTGCTAGCGGTGAGCATCCCATTCATCGAAGTGCATTTATCGAACGTGCATAAACGCGAAGCTTTCCGCCATCACTCGTACTTCTCCGACGTAGCGGTAGGAGTGATCTGCGGCCTTGGCGCCAGCGGTTACCGACTGGCCCTGGAGGCCGCCCTGGAACAACTTGAACAACCGGCCAAGCGCCCCTGACCGACCCTTGGGAGTTGATGATTCATGGATATCCGTAAAGTTAAGAAACTGATCGAACTGCTGGAAGAATCCGGTATCGACGAGCTGGAAATCAAGGAAGGCGAAGAGTCCGTCCGGATCAGCCGCCACAGCAAGACCCCGGCCCAACAGTTCTACGCGCCACAGATGCAAGCACCGGCTCCGGCCGCTGCACCTGCTGCCGCGCCAGCCGCTGCCGCCGCACCTGCTGCCCCGGCCGCTCCTGCACTGAACGGCTTCGTGGTCAAATCGCCAATGGTCGGTACGTTCTACCGTACCCCGGCACCGACCTCGCCAGCCTTCGTTGAAGTCGGCAAGACTGTGAAAGTGGGCGACACCATCTGCATCGTTGAAGCGATGAAAATGATGAACCACATCACCGCTGAAAAAGCCGGCGTCATCGAATCCATCCTGGTAGAAAACGGTCAGCCGGTTGAGTACGACCAGCCGCTGTTCACCATCGTTTGAACCGCGGAGCGCCTTCGATGTTGAAACCTGCGAAGAAACTGCAAAAAGTCCTGATCGCCAACCGCGGCGAGATCGCGCTGCGGATCCTGCGCGCCTGTAAGGAAGAGGGCATCAAGACCGTCGCTGTTTACTCGACGGCCGATACCGAATTGATGCACGTGAAACTGGCGGACGAAAGCATCTGCATCGGCCCGCCACTGGCCACGAACTCGTACCTGAAAGTCTCGAACATCATC
>NZ_JAAOWU010000027.1 GCF_013778505.1 Pseudomonas sivasensis
GATGATGTTCGAGACTTTCAGGTACGAGTTCGTGGCCAGTGGCGGGCCGATGCAGATGCTTTCGTCCGCCAGTTTCACGTGCATCAATTCGGTATCGGCCGTCGAGTAAACAGCGACGGTCTTGATGTCCAGTTCTTTACAGGCACGCACGATACGCAAAGCAATTTCACCACGGTTGGCGATGACTACTTTTTGCAGTTTTGCGACTTCACTCATTCTGACCTCCGCGTCGCTCAAACAATGTTGAACATGGGCTGATCGTATTCAACGGGCTGACCGTCTTCGACCATGATTGCCTCAATGACCCCACTGCAGGTTGCCTCCACCGTGTTCATCATTTTCATGGCTTCCACAATGCACAGGACATCGCCTTTTGCCACGGATTGGCCAATCTCAACAAACGCTGCCGAAGTCGCCGAGGCCTTGCGGTAGAACACGCCCACCATCGGCGCCGTGATGAACGTGCCGGCGGGTTTTGGCTCGACCTGTACCGTCTGCGACTCGGATAGTGGCGAGGGAGCGACCGCCTGGGGAGCGGCGGCCGGTTTACGGTCTCGACGAAGACGGACCCGATTGCTGCCTTCGTTGAAATCAATCTCCGCCAAGCCTGATCCTTCGATCAACTTGACCAGTTCTTTTACTTTTTCAATGTCCATGCTGCTGCAACCTTATGCTTGGGTTGGGGGCGTAACGTGGCGTCGAACTATCTAAGGAGGTTGCCCTTGGAGGTTTCACGCAAGGTGAGAATCGCTAATAAGGCACACACTGCCGCGCCTGCCATGAAATAGCCCGGTACCAGTAAATTGCCGGTCTTGGTGATAATCGAGGTGACCACGTAGGGGGTGATGCCGCCGCCCAGGATGGCGCCCAGGTTGATGCTGATCGCCATGGCCGTGTAGCGCACACGTGTCGGGAATTGTTCTGCGTAAGTCGGGTAGCCAACCGATTGAACGATCGGCATAGGCAGGGTCGCGACGAACATGGCCAGTGCGGCGATCCAGAGGCTGCCGCTGTCCATCAGGATCATCATGGGAATCACCAGAATCGCGTAGCCCAGAAAGCCGATACTCAGCGCCTTCCTACGACCGATACGGTCTGACAAACCACCCCAGAACGGCATCATCGCTGCCAGGCACAGGCTGATCACTGCAATCACCCAGTAGACTTTGGATTTGTCGAAGTGCAGGTAGGTCGTGAGGTAGATGTTCATGAACACCATCCCGATGAAGTAACCCGCATTCTGTGCCGACGCGAATACGATGACCCGCAGCAGTGCCGGCAGGTTTTTGCTGAATACCTCTTTGACCGGCGCTACCGGTGGCTTTTCCTTCTCAAGGAAAGCTTTGAATTCCGGCGTTTCTTCAACGTTGTGCCGCATATAAAACGAGAACATAACCAGCGGGATGGACAAGAAAAACGGGATGCGCCAGCCCCATGCCTGCAATTGCTCGGCACTGAGCAGCCCGGTGGTGATACCGCAGACAATCGCCCCGGTTGCGCCACCCACGGCAACCCCCAGCGGTGTGAATGAACCGAAGAACCCGCGTCTGCCGTTAGGAGAAGATTCCGCTACAAACGCCGCGGCGCCTACCACTTCGCCACCGGCGAAGAAACCTTGGGACAGTCGCAACAGCACCAGCAGGATAGGGGCGGCCAGTCCGATCTGTGCAGTGGTGGGCAATACCCCAATGAGTGCAGTTGCGGTGCCCATCCCGATCACGGTGCTGAGCAGCACTCGACGTCTACCGATACGATCGGCAAGGCGACCGAGCAGCACGCCGCCGATCGGGCGGATGACAAAGGCAATGCCGAACACCGCCAGTGTGGCGAGGAGGGCAGCGGCAGGGTTGTCACCCGGAAAGAACAGAGGTGCGATGATGGTCGCCATATAGCCGTAGATACTGAATTCATAGTATTCAACGGCGGTGCCGGTGGCCGAGGCCATGGCTGCGCGCTTGGCAATGACGGCTGACTGCGTTGTACCGCTGGTGGCGTGTGCCTCGACGTCGAGGTGCGACGAGTGCGTATTTTCAGAGAGAACACGAGACATAAATACCTTCCACTCTGGCCATTGGCCAAAAGAGTTAAGTGGCAGAGGGGCCTGCCTTGAAAGTGACGTACTGAAAACCGACAGTGCACAGTTCATCCGGGCATGCAGGCGCCCAGACGCATCCGTCATTGACTATTCAGCTCTCAGACGAGGTTTTAAGCTCGGCAGTTAAAACGAGGGGTTTGATTCACGAGGCATGGCTGTTTCCTTTTTATTATGGGTAAACGTTGTGGGTGTCACTCAGGTACGCGCACGCGCGGGTTTTTGAATGGTGATGCCTTCTTTGAGCAGGGCTTGCCTGATCGCGCTGGCAAACGCTGCAGCGCCAGGCTGGTCGCCGTGTAGGCAAAGCGTCTGTGCCGTCACCGGTACCCAGGTCCCTTGGGTGGTGCGCACTTCGCCTAAATGCAGCATGTTCATGACTTGATCGATGGCCTCGTGGAGGTTTTCGATCATTGCGCCAGGCTGGCTGCGGGGCGTCAGTGTGCCGTCCTCCTGGTAGCTGCGATCGGCAAACACTTCCTGTGCCACGGTTAAACCACAGGCTTGGGCGGCAGTGACCAAGGTGCTACCCGACAAGCCGAAAAGAATCAGGCTCGGATCAATGTCTTTTACTGCCCGGCAGATCGCATCGGCAGTGGGGCGGTGCACCGCGGCGAAGTTGTAAAGCGCACCATGGGGTTTGACGTGGCGCAGTTCGACCTTGGCCGCTTTGGTAAAGCCCAGCAACGCACCGACTTGGTAAACGATGAGTTCGTACACTTCATCCTCGGACAGCGTCATCATCCGGCGACCGAAACCTTGCAGGTCGTCAAAGCCTGGATGGGCGCCGATTGCCACACCCAGCTGTGCGGCCAGCGCCACCGTTGAGCGCATCGAGCGCGAATCCCCAGCGTGAAACCCGCAGGCGATATTGGCTGAGGTGAGGTGGGGCAGAATCGCTGCATCGTCGCCTGCGCGATAAATGCTGAAGCCTTCGCCAAGGTCGCTGTTGAAATCTATTTCAGGCATTGAAGGCCTCCATCGCTTTGAGCGTGCGAGCGCGGGTGAGCAGCAAGGTTTCGGCGGCGCTCAAATCTATAAGAGAGAATCGCAACTTATCGCCCGGCAGTAACTGCGCGAGCCGTGGCAGATCGACGCTGGCTACTTGGGCGATACGTGGATATCCGCCGGTCGTTTGTCGGTCGGCCATCAAGATCAGCGGCTTGCCGCTAGGGGGCACCTGGACGGTGCCGAACGTGACACTTTCCGATAGCAGTTCTTTGGGCGAAGACAACGCCAGCGGTGTGCCATCGAGTCGGTAGCCCATGCGGTCAGAGTCACCGCTCAAGGTGTAGTCATGGTTCAAGAAGTGCGCTTGGGACTCGGCGGAAAAGTCTTTCCATTCTCTTCCGGCGATCACTCTTATCTGTTCGCAGGCAACCGCTTCGTACAGCCCAAAGTGGGAGCGGGGGCTGAGGCGTGGCGGGTTGGCAAACGATGAGCAGATGGGGATCAAATCCCCGGCTTGAAGTGCGCGGCCGCGCAGCCCGCCGAACCCGCCCCGGGAGTAAGTGCTGGTGCTGTTCATCAGCGGGTGCAGCAAAAAGCCGCCCCCTACCGCGAGGTAACTGCGGGCGCCCTGTCGCCGTTTGCCGAAACTCAAGGTGCTGCCGGGAGACACCAGGGCAGCCACGCCGGGCTTGAGCGGGATCGCATCCAACTCGGCGCCAAGGTCTGCGCCAGCGAGTGCAATCACGGCTTTGGCCTGAAAGTGCAGCGTCGGGCCCTGCAGGGTCATTTCCAACGTGCTGAAGGTGCGAGGGTTGCCGACCAGCAAGTTGCACAGGGCGTGCGCATCTTCATCCATCACGCCGGTCACAGGTACGCCCCAATGCTGGAACCCATGGCGACCGGTGTCCTGGAAGGTTGAGAGCATGCCGGGTTTGATTACCTTGATGGTCACTTCGTGTTCTCCCGAGCCAACAGATCAAATTCATGGCGGGTAATGGGTACAAATCGAATCTGGTCGCCGCCCTGTAAAAGACACGGCGGCTGACTCAAGGGAGAAAACATGGGCAGCGGTGTACGCCCTATGAGGTTCCAGCCGCCGGGGAGATCAGCCGGGTAAATCACACTTTGTCGGTTAGCGATGCCGATGCTGCCTTGCTTTACAAGCGTGCGCGGTGTTGCGCGACGCGGCAGCGACAGGGCGCTGTCGTGCATGCCGATGTAAGGATGGCCTGGCGCGAAACCGACCATCAGCACATCCAGCCAGTCGGCCGAGTGAGCGGCGATGACCTCGTTGGTGGTCAGGCCGCAGGCCTGTGCAATGTCTTCAAGATCCGGGGCATATTCCGGGTCGTAGCACACGGGAATATCGAGGCGGGTGACTGTCGTTGCGGCAGCACTGTGCGAGTCTTTGAGACGCTCGGTCACAAGTTTGCAGATCGATTCGTAAGGCGATACGCCGGGGAAAAGACAGGCAATTGACTCAGGAGAGTAATGAACGCCGACGGTCACCATCGCAGAGACAACATCCGTGACGCCCGGCAGTTGACCGTGTGCGCCCAGAGTGCGTAATTGGCTGCCTACCGAGGCGGCCTGGCGGTTGAGGTCAATGGAAAATACGCTGCCAAATATAAGGATTACGCAGCGATCACCGCACGGCTCAAAGTGCCATTTCACGGTGGAGAGCGGCGCTCTCGGCTGCTCATCCAAAATGCAACTGAGGTCGGACATAGTGTTCTCTATCCTCATGCGGCAGGCTAAGCATCGGCCACGCGCGTGCAGCGAGACAGAGAAAGCACGAGCTTTCACAGGTATCCGGCGCAACACAGCAAGGCTTCACGGCTTGAGAGTGCGCCGTCGCTCTAATGGCGACGGTCGCTTGAACAACGTCTTACTTGGCGAACAGCTGGCTCATATCCTTGAACGCCTTGAACTCCAGCGCATTGCCGCATGGGTCGAACAGGAACATGGTGGCCTGCTCGCCGACTTGGCCCTGGAAGCGGATGTAGGGTTCGATCACGAACTTGGTTGCGCGCGCTTTCAAGCGCTCTGCCAGCGCTTCCCATTGCGCCCACTCCAGGATGATGCCGAAGTGCGGAACCGGTACGTCGTGGCCGTCTACCGGGTTGCTGTGGACGCTTTCCTGCGACGCTGTCTTTGGGTGCTCGTGGATGACCAGTTGATGGCCGTAGAAATCGAAGTCTACCCATTGGTCGCTGGAGCGACCTTCGGAAAGACCGAACACCTCACCGTAGAAGTGACGTGTGGCGGCCAGATCGTAGACGGGAATTGCCAGATGGAAAGGGGAGAGGCTCACGGTGATTTCCTATTGATTTGTTTTGATCTGAATCAATTCTTATCCGGAAACACAGTGGGGAAAAGCGCAAATTCTGAGTCCTGAGCACGAATTATTTCGATGAGTAAATCGTTAGCGCAGGCTTTTGCACCATTGTTGTTCATGTTGCACCACGATGGGTCGTACAAACGCTCAACAGCTTGCGGTGCCGCGGTTGATTTTCTATTGCTCATATGAATTCGGAAGACATCACACCGCATCAAGGACGCAGGTCCGGAAGATGTTGAACAGCGGTGAATGTTTTTGCCGATACTTTGAGACCAGTACGATCTCCCTGAAAAACGTGAGCTGGCGCAACTCCAGCACCCTGACGTCATCCGCATGTTCGAGCCATAGCCCCGCCTTGGGTACCAGCGAAACGCCGAGCCCACTGCGTACCATTTTGACAATGGCATCCAGTTCATCCAGCTCCAGTGCCTGATGCACATGGATTTTTTGCTGCTTGAGAAACTGGGTGACCAGCCGCCCGCCAAACGAGCCTCGGTCATACCGCACAAAGGGTTGTTCCGCCAGAATCGCCAGCGGGTCGTCGCCCACTACATCTTTGGACGTGATCAATACGAAAGCCTCGCGCGCGATGACTTCGGCATGCAGATCCTTGGGTAGGGAAAAAGGCGGTCTGATCATGATGGCCAGGTCCAACTCGCCAGCGTCCACCTGGCTGAGCAGGTTCAACGACACACCCGGCACAAGGTTGGTTTCGATGAAAGGCGCCTGTGACTTCAAAGCCACCAGCGCCTGCGGCAGGATCCCGGTCTGAACCGTGCCGATCGCGCCGATTCGCAGTGCGCCGTGGAAGTCATTGCCGCTGTCTGCGGCACCCATTCGACCGAAAAGCCGCAGGATTTCCTCGGCCAGGGGAATGGCACGTTGGCCTGCTGAATTGAGCGTGGCTGAGCGTCCGGTACGATCAAACAATTTGACGCCCAAGCTGTCCTCAAGGCTTTTGATCTGAGCGCTGACGGCAGACTGCGTCAGCCCAACCTGCTGGCCAGCCGCTGCGAACGTGCCCCGCTGCGTAACACATATAAATGTCTTCAACTCTCTGATCATGGTGCACCTGGATTCGTGATGGGGTGTTGGCGCAGAAGGTCGTCTGGTTCGCTGTGTGTATTGTTGAGTACTTTTTCCAGGTGCTCAACGAACACGCGCACTCTGTGCGGCACATGTTGACGTGTCGGTAGCACTGCCGTGATCGACAGTTGCTCGGGCAGCACATCCTCAAGGTTCACCTTTACGAGTGAGCCTTCAGCAAGTTCGTTGCGGATATCCCAATAGGTCAGCATGGCCAGGCCCAGACCTTGTTTGCTTGCAGTGCGCACCGCCTCGACACTGTTGGCGGAAAACGCGCCCTGAGCTCGAATGGCCACGGCGTTCTCGCCGTTGGTGAACGGCCAATAGGGCATTCCGTGCAACGCGATGCATCGATGATGATTGAGGTCTTCCAGCACCGTCGGTGTGCCCCATTGCGCCAGGTAGGCCGGGCTTGCGCACACGACACGCGGATTCGGCGCAAGGTTGGTAGCCACCAATGTCGAGTCGCGCAGCGTGGCGATGCGAATGGCCACATCAATGCCGAGCCCGGCGATGTCGATGATGCTATCCGATAGCGTCAGGTCGACCTTGAGGGTTGGGTGGTCAGCCAGCAGGGCTGGCAGCAGCGGCATGATGACGGTTTGGCCAAAGACGCTAGGCGCGGTGACCCTCAATGTGCCGCTGGCACTGCCCGCACTGGTTTTCAACGTGGCCCGCGCAGCTTCGTTGGCCTCAAGCATGGTCTTTGCGTAAGGCAGGTACATTTCGCCTTCCGGCGTGAGTGCGACGGAGCGTGTGGTGCGGTGTACCAGGCGCACACCCAGCTCTTTTTCCAGGGCCGCCAGACGCCGTGAGACGGTCATCGCCGACAGCCCAAGCCGCCGCGCAGCCTCGGACAAACTGCTGCTGACGGCGACGTTAGCGAACACCTCTATCTCGGGAATCTGCATGGTTATAACCGTTTGCGTTAAGGCGCCTTATTGCAAGCGTGCGCTTCTAATGGGCGATTGCCACGCTTATCGTCGTGGCTGGCGAATAATTGAGGGCAAATCATGACAGCACTAAACTCGCGCATTGTAACGCCATTCGATATGGGCGCTCTTAAGCTGAACAATCGCATGGCACTTGCTCCCATGACACGCGTCAGTGCGAGCGAGAGCGGCAATGCCACACCTGCGATGGCGCGATACTACGAGCGTTTTGCCCGTGGCGGTTTTGGCTTGGTCATCACGGAGGGGATCTACACCGATCGGCAGTATGCCCAGGGCTACCTCAACCAGCCCGGTATCACGGACAGCGAACAGGCGCTTGCCTGGCGCGAGGTAGTCGAGGCGATTCATCGCCATGAGAGCGCAGCAATCGCGCAGATCATGCACGCCGGTGCATTGAGCCAGGCGAACCGTTTTGTTGAGCAATCTGCTGGCCCTTCGGCCATTCGCCCGAAAGGCGAACAGATGAAGTTCTATTACGGCGAGGGGGCGTATCGAGTGCCCCAGGCCATGAGCGATGAAGCTATCGCGGATGCCATTGAGGGGTTTGCCCAGGCGGCTAAACGGGCTGTTGGAATCGCGGGCTTTGACGGCGTTGAGATCCATGGTGCCAACGGCTACTTGCTGGATCAGTTCATGACGGGCTACTCCAATCAACGCGAAGATCGATGGGGCGGTGATGTTCGCCAGCGCTTGAGCCTGACGCTTGAGGTCATTGCAGCGGTGAAGAAGGTGGTCGGGCACTCGCCGGTCGGTGTGCGTATATCCCAGGGCAAGGTCAATGACTTTCAGCACAAATGGGCGGGTGGGGAACATGACGCACAGACTATCTTCGGCAGCTTGGCTGACGCTGGGGTCGACTTCATCCATGTGACGGAGCATCAAGCCTGGCAGCCGGCCTTCAGCGGTAACGAGGCAAGCCTGGTAACGCTGGCTCGCCGTTATGCGCCTGGTGTCGCGTTGATTGCGAATGGCGGAGTGCAGGACTTGAGCAGCGTTGAACAAACCCTGCAGGCTGGCGCAGATATTGTCGCTGTCGGCAAGGCTGCCTTGGCCAATCCGGACCTTGTACAACGGTTGCTGGAGGGACGCGCGCCGGAACCCTTCGATCCGTCGTTGCTTGCGCCGATTGCCCACATCAAGGACAGCGAGCTGAATTAGGTGCAGTGAGTTACAGATCGGCGGGTGGATTCGCTACTATGTACGCCAATCACCGCCACCCGATCTAAGCCTTTGGAGCACCGAATGCCAAGCCAGAAGGACGTGGCCGCCGAAAGCGGCGCGCCGATGATTCCTGAACAGCGTCGCGAGTTGATCTTGCGTCAGTTGCGCAAACAGCATGTGCTGAGTGTTCACCAGTTGATGGAGATGTTCGACTGCTCACACATGACGGTGCGCCGCGATATCGCGTTGCTTGAGCAGGAAGGCCTGGCGTATTCGGTGACGGGCGGTGTGCGCATTGCCAGCCAGCTTCACAGTGAGCCCAGCCACCAGGTCAAGGCCGTGGTTGAGTTGCCGCAGAAGCAAGCGATGGCCAAACTCGCGGCCCGTCTCCTGTTGGCGGACATGACTATTTATTTGGATGCCGGCACCAGCACCCTGGAGATCGTGCCCTATATCAAACTGCTCAGTGGCATGACGGTGGTGACCAATGACTTCGGCGTGGTTCAGGCGTTGATGGATGCACCCCACGTGACGGTGATTCATACCGGTGGGCAGCTCGACCATTCCAATCATTCCTGTGTCGGCGGCCTGGCGGTGGCGACACTGCGTCAGGTGGTGACGGATATCGCGTTTATCTCGACCAGCTCCTGGGACCTGCGACGCGGCATCACCACACCGTCGGCGCTGAAGGTGGAGGTCAAGCAGGTGGCCATGCAATCGGCGTCCCAAGTGGTGCTGGTGGCCAGCAGCTCCAAGTACGGCACGTTCAGCATGTACAAAATTGCCGGGTTGGAGCAGTTCGATGTGATCATCAGTGATGACGCACTGGCGCCTGCGGCGGCGGATGGGATTCGCAAGCAAGGGGTCGAATTGATGTTGCCGTCCGACCCCCAGCCAGCCTAACGCGCCTTTTCAGTCTCTTGCATGAATTGCCCCAGCTCCTTGCTGTAAAACTTCGCTATGCTCGTGGTGCCATGGCCACGGGTGTCGGCACTGGCGGGGATGAGCAGCAGCCGTGCGTGCTTGAGCTCTTTCATCGACGCTTCCAACCGTCCGGTTTCCGGAGGGTTTCGCTCATCGTCCGCCGAGTTGATGACCAGCACCGGTGCCTGGATCTTGTTCAGACCTAGGGCTGCGTTGTAGTCGGCGGAGGATTGCCATTGGTAGATGAAGTCATTGGCGTCTGCGGTTTGCGCGGCATTCAAGCGCTCATCCACCAACTTGTCGGCCAGCGCTCGGGTCGGTGCCGCCGCCTGATAGGCGAGGGTGCCGCCGCTGGTGCCAACGCTGAACATCGCGTTTGCCAGGCGCAGGGACGGCGGTTGCGCGCTGTAGTTACCGTTGTTCCAGGCCGGGTCTTGCTTGATCGACTCCACCAGCAAACGGCGCATCATCCAGTTGCGCGATGACATCTCGGTGGGTTGGGACGCCATGGGCACCAGCGCGTCCATCATCTGAGGCCAAGTCTGGCCCCACATCCAGGTTTGCATACCGCCCATGGAGTTGCCGATGATCAGCCGCAGGTGCTTGATCCCCAGGCCTTCGGTAACCAATCGATACTGGGCTTGAACCAGGTCGGTGTAGTTGTACTCGGGAAACTTTGCGCGCAGGCCGTCGGAGGGTTTGCTGGACTGGCCCACGCCGATACCGTCGGTGGAGATGATGTAGTACTTGCTGGCGTCCAGCGGCTGCCCGGGGCCGAACAGTTCGCCGCCAAAATCCTTGCTCAGCACATCGCTGCCGGGCCGGTAGGTGCCATGCAGGTAGAGGATGGCGGGGTTCTTGGGGTTGCCGAGGGTGATGTAGTGCAGTTTGAGGTTGGCGAGTTTTTCACCGGTGTGAAAGGTGAACTGCGGGGCGATCCAATCGCCCTCGGTCGCGGCCGGTAACGACGCGGCGCCGACGGCGGAACTGATCAACGCCAGGGACAACAACAGCCCGACCGCGGGCCGTGGACTGAATCTGTGCATGGGTATTTCCTATTGTTTTTGTTTTAGGAGCCCGTGCGCACCAAGGTATGCAGGGGCTTGATCACTTAGCGCGCTTTCCAGTCCCGCAACCATTGCAGCCCTGCCGAGGTGTCGCTCTTGGGGCGGTATTCGCAACCGACCCAGCCGTCGTAGCCCAACTCGTCAATCAGCTCGAACAGGTAGGGGTAGTTCAATTCACCCAGGTTCGGTTCGTGTCGGTCGGGTACGCCGGCAATCTGAATATGGCCAATGCCGTTGATGTCGCGAAGCAGTTTGACCGCCAAATCACCTTCGACGATCTGGCAGTGATAGCAGTCAAACTGCACCTTCAAATTGCTTGCGCCGACCTCCTTGCAGATCGCGTGTGCCTGGTCCTGTCGGTTGAGGAAAAACCCCGGCATGTCGCGAGTGTTGATCGGTTCCAGCAACACCGTCACGCCAGCCTGACGTGCTTGGGCGGTGGCGTAAGCCAGGTTCTCGAGGTACACCGCGTGATGGCGCTCACGGTGCTGCTCCGAGGGCAGCAGGCCGGCCATCACGTGGATGCGGGTATTGCCTAGCACGGCGGCGTATTCCAGGGCACGGTCGAAGCCGGCGCGAAATTCGCTTTCGCGGCCCGGTAGGGTGGCGATGCCGCGTTCACCCGCCGCCCAGTCGCCGGGCGGCGCGTTGAACAGGGCTTGAACCAGGCCGTTGTCGCTCAGGTGCTGTTTGAGTACCTGGGCGCTGTATTCGTAGGGGAACAGATACTCCACGGCATCAAAACCATCGGCCGCAGCCGCTGCGAAGCGCTCCAGAAAAGCGTGTTCGGGGTAAAGCATGCTTAGGTTGGCAGCAAAGCGAGGCATGTGAACTCCTGATGAAAAACGATCAGACAAAAGGCCAGATCAACAGGGTGATAAGGAAGCCGAGCGTGCCGAGGAGGGTGGTGATCACCGTCCAGGTCCGCAGGCCGTCTGCCACGTTGAGGCCGGCCAGCTTGGTGAAAATCCAGTAGCCGGCGTCGTTGATGTGCGACATCGCCAGCCCGCCACCGCCCATAGCCAGGCACAGCAGGGCCATGTGGTTGGGCGTCAGGTTAAGCGTGGCGATCAACGGGCTGATGATACCTGCGGTGGTTACCAGGGCCACGGTGGTGGAGCCTTGCACGGCGCGCAGCAACATGGTCAGCAAAAAGCCCAAGGCCAGCACCGGCAGCCCGGTGGTACGCAGCAGGTCGGAGACCACCGCGCCGATGCCGGTATCCACCAGTACCTTGCCGAATACGCCACCGGCACCCGCAATCAAAATCACCATGGCCACACCCGGCAGCGCCGAGCCAATTACATCGGAGACCTGGGTACGGCTCCAGCCGCGACGGGAACCGAGCAGCCAGGCACACAGCAAGGTGTCGAGCAGCAGCGCCACCAGGGGCGCACCGAGCACGGTCATGATGCCGCGCAGGGTTGATTCGACAGGCAGCAGTGACGTCGCCAGCGTACCCAGCAAAATCAACACGATCGGCAACAGGATCAAACTGACGATCAAGCCGAAACCCGGCGCAGGGGCGGGTGGCAGCTTGGCCACGATACTGCTGGTGGATTCCTCCAGGCCCATGTGCGAGACGGTCTCTGCACCTTGTTGCGCCTCTTGGGTTTTGCCGTCTTGCCAGGCGCGCAGGTCGTCGTTGGTGACGTGCGGGCCGTAGACTTCGGCGCGGATATCATCGGACATCGGGTAGAAGCGGCGCGTCATGCGCCCCGCCACGCGATAGCCGACGTAGCACAGGAACGCCGTCAGCGGCAGCCCGAACATCAGCACCCGGCCCAGGTCCGCACCCAGTTGGCTGGCGGCGGCGACCGCACCTGGGTGCGGTGGCAGAAATGCATGCACCGTAAGCAGCGCTGCGCACATCGGCAACGCGAACATCAGCAACGGCTTGCGAGCGCGACGAGCCACACCGTAGGCCAGCGGCATGAGGATGATCACCCCCACCTCGAAGAACACCGGCACGCCGATAATGAAACCGGCAATCGTCAAGGCAAGGGGCGTGCGTCGATTACCGAAGCGTTCAATCAGGGTCTTGGCCAGCGCCTCGGCACCGCCCGACAACTCAATGATGCGGCCGATCATCGCGCCCAAGGCAATGATGATCGCAATGTGGCCGAGGGTCTTGCCCATGCCGCCTTCAATGGTGGCGACCAGATCGGCAGGTTTAACTCCCGCCACCAGGGCCACCATAATGCTGACCAACATCAGCGCCACGAACGGCTGGAATTTGTATTTGAGCACTAGGAACAGCAGCAAGGCGATGCCTAGGCCTGCGGTTGCCATCAGGATAAGCGGGCTCATGAGCGCGGCCCTTCATGGAAAACGCAGGATGGTTTTTTGTCGCTGCAAACATCAACACGAAACTTGATAGTGGTCATGCTGGAAGGTCCTGTTGTTTTTATTGTTAAGGGTGTTGCGGGTGGGAGCGGCGCCTACCAGTGCGCGCCGAAAACGCTTTTAAGCTCGGCCAGCGCTGCAGCATCCAGCGGCGCCGGACGCGGGTTGCTCATCAGCCACAGCCGTGCGGTTTCTTCGAGTTCTTCGAGGGCGTAACTGGCCTTGGAAACTGAGCTTTCCCAGACCACCGGGCCCAAGCGCTCGAGCATTACGCCACGCACACTGTTGGCGAGGCGCGCGACCTGGTCCGCCACATCGGGCGCGCCGGGGCGTTGATAGTTGATCAGCGGGATATGCCCGACCTTCATCACCTGATACGGCGTCAGCGGGGGCAGGATGTCATCCTGGCGCCAAACACCGGCAAGCGTCAGGGCCACCAAATGTGTGGAATGGGTATGCACCACACCACCGACGCCAGGGTTGCGATCGTAAACCTGGCGATGCAAGGCCAGGGTTTTTGACGGTTTGTCGCCAGAGACCCATTTGCCCGTAAGGTCGACCTTGGCGATCAACGCAGGGTCAAGGCGGCCCAGGCACGCATCGGTTGGCGTGATCAGCCAGCCGTCATCCAGGCGCGCGCTGATGTTGCCAGCGCTGCCGACTGTGTACCCTCGCTGATAAAGACTGTGACCGACGATGCAGATCTCTTCGCGCAAGGCGTTTTCGTTGCTCATTGCGCACCTCCTGCCAGTTGCTTAAGTGCTTTGTCGAAAAAGTCTCTACCGCCGAAATTGCCCGACTTTAGGGCCAGCGCCAGCGGTTCGGCAGTGTTGCTGAGGGTCGCGGGAACACCGGGGTCAATCTGCGTGCCAATCTGCAGTAGGCGCACGCCCAGGGCGGTGACTACGGCGCCAGAGGTTTCACCGCCAGCGACCACGAAGCGTCTTACGCCGGCCTGACGTAGGGCTTGGGCAATTTCTCCCAGGGCGTTCTCTACCAATTCGCCTGCGCGCTCGGCGCCCAGTTGCTGTTGCACCGCCTTGAGTTCATCCGCAGGGCTGGTGGCATAGATCAGTACGGTGTGTGGGTTGCTCAGGGCAAACGCCACGGCATCCGCCACTACCGACTCACCCGCCGCCAGGGCTAGAGGGTCGATGCGCAGCGCCGGTCGTCCGGCTTCGATCCACGCGGCGACTTGGCCGTTGGTGGCAATCGACGCGCTCCCTGCCAGCACCACCTCGCCACCGGGTACGGTAGGTAAGGAGGCTGGATCGAAGTCGCGAAGTTTGCCGGCCCGGCGGAAGTTGTCGGGAAGGCCCAAGGCCAGGCCGGAGCCGCCGGTTAACAGCGGCAGATCACTGCAAGCGCTGCCGAGGGTGTGCAGGTCTTGATCACTTAGGGCATCCGCGATGGCCATGCCTATGCCTTGGGCGCGCAGCTCTGCAATCCGTTCGCGCACGTGTGACACACCTTGGGCGATGGTGTCGTAGCGCAGCAGGCCAACCTTTTGGGTGGTTTGTGATTGCAGTACGCGGACCAGGTTGGCGTCGGTCATCGCGGTCAGCGGGTGGTGCTGCATGCCTGACTCATTGAGCAGTTGATCCTGCACAAACAAATGACCGCGGAAAATGGTCCGGCCATTTTCCGGAAACGCCGGGCAGGCCAGGGTGAAATCACTGTCCAGCGCCTTGAGCAGGGCCTCGCTGACCTGGCCGATATTGCCGGCGGCCGTCGAGTCGAAGGTGGAGCAGTACTTGAAGAAAATCTGCTCGCACCCTTGTGCGCGCAGCCATTCAAGGGCGGCCAGGGAGTCGGCTACCGCCTGCGCCGCCGGGACAGTACGCGACTTCAGCGCAATCACGATCGCATGGGCATCCAGCGTCGCAGCGACTTCATCGCTGGGGATACCGATGCTTTGCACAGTACGCATGCCGCCGCGCACCAGCATATTGGCCAGGTCTGTGGCCCCGGTGAAGTCGTCGGCGATGCAGCCCAGCAACGGGCGTGCGCTAGGTAGGTTCATGGGCAATCCTTATTCGGTTTCGGTCTTGGCAGTCGGGAGCTCAATGCCAGGGAAAATCTTGATCACCGCCGAATCGTCCTCATGCCCGAACCCGGCACTGGAGGCCTGCATGAACATCTGGTGAGCGGTGGCTGACAATGGCAGCGGAAACTTGCTGGCCCGTGCGGTATCCAGCACCAGGCCCAGGTCCTTGACGAAAATATCGACGGCCGAGAGCGGCGTGTAATCAGCCTTGAGAATGTGTGGCACGCGGTTCTCGAACATCCAGGAATTGCCCGCGCTGTGGGTGATCACTTCATACAGTGCATCGGCCTCGACGCCTTCACGCAGCCCCAGTGCCATGGCTTCTGCGGCAGCGGCGATATGCACGCCGGCCAGCAGTTGGTTGATGATCTTTACCTTTGAGCCCAGGCCATGGGCATCGCCCAGACGATAGACCTTGCCGGCCATGCCCGTGAGCACGTCATCGGCTTTTGCATAAGCCTCGGCTGGGCCGGAAGTCATCATGGTCATCTCACCGGCCGCCGCTTTGGCTGCACCACCGGAGATCGGTGCATCCAGGTACAGCAACCCTGCGTTGATCAAGCGCTGGCCCAGGTCTACCGCGTAGGTAGGGGCCACCGTGGCGCAACCAATCACCAGGCTGCCAGGGCGCAAGGCGGCGACGGCGCCATGTTCACCAAACAGGACCGTCTCGGTTTGTTCGGCATTGACCACGACGGTGATGATCACATCGCACGCGGCGGCCATCTGGACAGGCGAGCTGCAGGCAACGCCCCCTTCACTGGCGAACTGCTGCGTGACGGTTTCTCGCACATCACTGGCATGCACGTTGAAGCCGCTGCGCAACAACGAGCGGGCAATGCCCAGCCCCATCGCGCCTAAGCCGATAACACCAACATTCTTGTTATTCATGGAGGCTCCGTAGCAAGGCTGTGGGTACGTGGGCGCCGCAGAGGTGCAGGCGATCGTCCAGATACAGGTAAGGGGCGGGAAGCTTATTCGGGGAGGTGTCGATCATCGTTGCCATCCTGTTTTGTTTTTTTGTCAGGGTGTCATGCGGGTTGAATAGATAATCCACCAATGATCAGATTATGTGAAGTTATTTTTTGATTTAACAATATTTAACATTGCCGCGCGTCGCTGCCAGGCTTCAGCGTTGAGAACACAGGCGTTGAAACGCAAAGTGAGCACGGCTTTTGGCGGTGCTCACTGGAAGGCTGTGCGGTGCTACGCCAGGAATTAACGCGAGTAGGTGACTTCTGCGGTCCAGTTCGACGTTTTCTGGTTGTGCAGGTCCCAGAACGCCTTTGCAATGCCAACCGCCTCCTCGGATTCCGGTTCGACGAACGCGGCCACAGTGACCGTGGCCACATGCACGTTGTGGGTTTTGGCCGACTCGAAGAGGCCTGCCGTCAATGCACGAATACCGGCCTTACCCAGACTCAACGAAAGATAATCTGCATTCGGTTCGATGCCGAAGAAGCCACCCGTCAGCAGAAGTGTGCCGCTCTGGTGCGCGTACATAAGAATGACTAAATCACAAATTGCACGTCTCGCTTCCCGCGCCAAGCATTAAAAAGCCACTCAAGTGAGTGGCTTTTTTTTGCCTGTGATTTAGGGAGTGGACGCTTCGGTGTCTTTTTTATGTGGGGTCAATGTTAGCGACGTGCTGAGTACCCGCAGCTTCATCCCGTCTCTGTCATACCAGCGTCGACGCTTGTATGGAGCCGCCGCTGTTGAGCAATGCGTTGCAATGGCCGAGCGACTGCGCTAACTCGGCGAATGTGCGCTTGGAGGCATTCAAAGAGGGAATGCGCTTCTACTTTGAAACCCTGGTTTCCCGGTTGAGGCTCAGTGCAACGAATTCGTCCTTCCGGTTGATGGGCACCAGAACAGGTCGCATGGGTGGGTCAAAGCTGCGCGTGAGGTGAGCCAATAAGCGCGGATAACGATACCTGCGGACTGATTTACTCGACGGGGGCACGCCAGGGCGTGCGACAACGACCCTAACTACCGATGTCACTCAGTGGCAAACCGCTGCCTTTTTATCCGGTACATATCACCGTCTGCATGGCTGAGCAGCGTATCGGCGTCCTCTCCGTCCGCCGGATAGCACGCCACGCCGACACTGCAGGACGGCATTTGTACCCCGTCAAATTCAGCGCTCAACGGCTCGGCCATGACCGCGAGGATTTGCGCCACCCTCTCCGCGATAGCGTCCTTCGACGGCACATCGGTCAGCAGTACGGTGAATTCATCACCGCCCATCCGTGCCACCAAGTCACTCTCGCGTACGCAGCGTTCCAACCGTCGAGCAATCACACACAGCACGCGATCGCCCATGGCATGGCCATGCACATCGTTGATGCCCTTGAAGTCATTGATATCCAGAAACAGCAGCGCCAGGGTGCTGTTGTGAGTCTGTGCGGCGTGCAGGGCCTGGTTCAGTTGATCATTGAACAACGACCGGTTGGTCAGCGCTGTCAGTGGGTCATGATGGGCGAGGAAGCGTAGTTCCTCTTCGGCTTTGGTAAGGGCTGTCACGTCCCTGGCGACCCCGATCCGTGCGCCCACCTCCTTGGACCAGAAAGCTGCCCACAGGATGTGCACGATACTGCCGTCCTTGCGGATATAGCGGTTGCGGAAGTCGACATGGGGTTTGCCATTCATCACCCGGACAATCGAGGCCCGCGTGCGTGGCAGGTCTTCAGGGTGCATGTAATGGGTGATCAGAGTGCCGGTCAGTTCTTCTGCACGGTAGCCGAGCAATGCCTCGCAGGCATCGCTCACAAACACAATCTGGTTTTCACTGTCGACGACAAACACCGTATCCAGCATCAGGTGGATAAGTTTGGGATAGAGAGCTTGCAGGTCTACGGGCATGATGCATCGGGTATCCGGTTCATATCTGCCGATCATAGCCCGATCATGAAGGGCGGCGGCGAGCAATTCTGCTAATTTTCAGTGCCCTCTGCGGCTTTTCATCTCACACGGTCATTGCCTTGCGGCACACATCCAAAATTTCATCCGCCAATGGCGAGTCATCGGGACAGGCCCGGGATAACACCACGGCGCCGACCGCATGGGCGAACCGGTTGATCATCTGTTCCCGAGCGTCCTTATCCAGCTTGGCAGCGTCCTGTTGAAGGGCGGCCAATGCGTTTTCAATGCCTTCGGCGAACGTTGCCTTTACCGTTTGCGATTGACGCGCCGCGTCCCCGCACAGGGCCGACATCGTGCAACCCTGGCCGGGGGCATCACGGTGCTCTCTGGATACGTAGCGATTGAAGAACTCATCGGAGCCCAGCCCGGCGCTGTTGGTCAGCGATTGGGACAGCCCGTTTGCGGCGGCTTCAGCCATTAAGTCGGCTTTGGACCCGAAATGCTTGTAAAACCCGCCATGGGTGAACCCGGCTTCTGCCATCAGGTCTGCCACGCCGACGCCGTCATAGCCGCGCTCACGGAACAATCTGGAGGCCGTTTCGACGATGTGCGCGCGGTTTAACTGCACTTGTGCCTTGCTGACCCTCATACCTTTACCCTCGCTGGTGACGACTGTTTTCGGTGCTCACTATACATTGATGTCAATCAACATCAAAACCATTGACGGATAAGATTATGATCGACATCATAAACCCCGCCACACTCAATCATCGTTAATCCAGAGAGCACAGTCATGACGAACGCTTCTTCTATCCTGATTACCGGCGCGTCCAGCGGCATTGGCGCCACCTATGCCGAGCGCTTCGCTCAGCGCGGCCACAACCTGGTACTGGTCGCCCGCGACAAGGCGCGGCTGGAAGCGCTGGCGGCGCGCTTGCGCCAGGAGCACGGTGTTGATGTCGACGTGCTACAGGCCGACCTTACCCAGGAGGCGGACTTGGCTGTGGTCGAAGCGCGCCTGCGCGATGACACGCGCATCGGTGTGCTGATCAACAACGCCGGCGCGGCCCAGACGGGAGATTTCCTGGCGCAGACGGGCGAGAGCATTGAGCAACTGATCGCGCTGAACGTCACCTCGCTGACGCGACTCGCCCGCGCAGTCGCACCGAGGTTGGTGCAGGCCGGCGAGGGGGCAATCGTGAATATTGGCTCGGTGGTTGGTCTGGCGCCGGAGTTGGGAATGACGCTGTATGGCGCGACCAAAGCGTTCGTGCAATTCCTTTCCCAGGGCATGAGCATTGAGCTTTCTGGCAAAGGCGTTTATGTGCAAGCGGTGTTGCCGGCAGCCACCCGTACGGAAATCTGGGAGCGCTCGGGCATCGACATCAACACGCTGCCAGAGGTCATGGATGTGGGTGAACTGGTGGATGCCGCACTGGTCGGTTTTGACCGGCGTGAACTCGTGACCATCCCGCCACTGCATGACGCCGCGCGCTGGGACGGTCTTCAGTCCGCGCGTCAGGGCTTGTTGTCGGAGCTGCGTCAGGCTCGCGCTGCTGAGCGCTATCGCCCACAGTAACGGGTGCGTGTTTGAGTCCACGGCGCAGGCTTTGGCCTATGGGGACGCGGGGCGGACTAAAGGGAAGGTTGTCGTACAACTGAATGCGCTATGATGGGCATTCATTCGCCAACCGAGATACCTGTTCTTGATGGACAACCCGAACGTCCAGCCCACCGTTCGCCGCCGGCACCGCAGTCTGGCTGAAGAATTGGTCACCGAGCTTTCCCGGCGCATTTGCAGCGGGGAGCTCCCGCGAGCAACCAAGCTGCCTACCGAATCTGAAGTGATGGCCGAGCACGGTGTGAGTCGCACCGTGGTGCGCGAGGCCATTTCGCGTCTGCAAGCGTCTGGCCTGGTGGAAACGCGGCACGGCGTCGGCACGTTTGTGAAGGATATTCCCAGCCCCAGCGGATTTCGGATTGACCCTGACACCATCGTCACCTTGCAGGACGTGCTGGCAGTGCTGGAGTTGCGCATCTGCCTGGAAGTAGAAGCTGCCGGTCTGGCCTGCCTGGGTCGCACCGACCAGCAATTGCAGGTGATGCGCGACTCGCTGGACGCGCTGAATTCGCGGGCGGTGAGTGCCGACTACGCGGTATCGGCGGACTTCCAGTTTCACCAGCAGATCGCGCTGGCCACCGGCAATCGCTACTTCACCGACATCATGTTGCACCTGGGGGTCAACATCCTGCCGCGTACGCGCCTGCACTCAAAACGCTTGGCCAATGCCAACAAGGAACCTTACCTGGAGCGCCTGAGCCGCGAGCACGAGGATATCTACAAAGCCATCCTGCGCCGTGACGCAGACGCCGCTCGCGCCGCGATGCGCCTGCACTTGTCCAACAGTCGCGAGCGTATGCGCCGGGCCTATGAAGCCGCCGCCGCTGAATTGTCGAACGGCCCCGCTGCGGTGAACGCGCCGCCCTGAAGTCGGCCACCGGGCTCATCCGCCGACGGTTGCGGTTGCTGCTCGACCTTGGCGCGAAAGGGTTCCGAGCTGTCCTGCGGCGCAAAGCCCAGGTGCTCGGCGTGCCGATTGCTCCACCAGCGCTCCTTATTGTCCGAAACGCCATACACCACACTGTGCCCCACATCCTTGGCCAGCAGGGCGCGGGCCACCAGGTGATCGAGGTCCGCGTAACTCAGCCAGGTGTGCAGCATCCGCCGGTTGCGCGGTTCGGGGAACGACGAGCCGATGCGCAAGCTCACGGTTTCAATCCCGTATCGATGAAAGTAGAACGCCGCCAGGTCTTCGCCGTATGCCTTGGAAAGCGCGTAGTAACCATCCGGGCGGCGCTGTGCGTGCACATCCAGTTCAACGTCTTGAGGGTAAAAACCGGTGACGTGATTGGAGCTGGCGAACACAACCCGTTTGACGCCCTGTTGTCGCGCCGCCTCGTAAATGTGGAAGGTGCCGCGAATATTTGCGTCGAGAATTTCTTCGAACGGCCGCTCCACTGAAATCCCGCCCAAATGCACGATCGCGTCAACGCCGTCGACCAGCGCCGCCACGGCAGCCTTGTAGGCCAGGTTGCACTGGATCACTTCGTCGTGTTCACCCGCGCTGGGCGCCATCGCGCTGATGTCCGAGGCGCGCACGATGTGGGCATGGGCCTGCAAGGTTTCCCGCAGGATATGCCCCAGGCCGCCGGCGGCGCCGGTGAGCAAAATGCGGGTGAAGGGTTTGGGTTGTGTGGTCATGGTCAGGTCTTCCATTGAGCGCTGAATGCAAAGCGATTGCCTGGCGAGCGATGCGCGTTCGCCAGGCAAGTCGCGGGGAGGGGGCTTTACATGAAGTTGTATTGAACGCCCAAGCGCCACCGCGCCTGACGGTCTTCTGAGGTGGAGTTGACCTTCACATCACCAATCTCCATGAACGGGGCCCATTCCTTGGTGAGCTTGTATTTGACGATCAGGTTCTGTTCGTAATCGCTCTTCTTGTTGTCGTAGCGGATGTAGTCAGTCTTGAAATAGATGAACTGATATTCGTACGCCCACTTACTGGCCGGCGTGTAGCCGAGCCAGCCCTCGAAACGATGGGTGGTCTGGTCATCCTTGATGTGATCGGGCAAATCCTCGTTGACCTGATCGCGGTCCAGCTTCTTGGTGTCCAGGCGATAGCGCGTGGCGGCGTAGAAGGCGTCGTTGATCTTGTAGTTGTACTTGAGGCCCAGCTTGTAGGTGGTCGAGTCCTTCGAGCTGTCCATCTGGAACGCGGGGGTCAACGTCGATTGCGGGCTGAGCTTGTAGTTGTAGCTGACGGTGAACTCATGCCCGTTGTTGACCATGTTGTCGTACGCGACATCTTCACGGTCCCCGGCTGTGCGGTATTTCATCTCCGCTTCAAATCCCAGGCCACTGTCCAGACGGTAGTTGAGCTTGATTCGATCAGCGTGGGCGCTGTCTTCCTCGGTGAACTGGTGGCGGTAGTTGATGCTGGCAGAGTCAGCGCTGACGTAGAGCGGCAGGCTGAAGGTCAGGGCAGTAACGAGCGTGCGTAGGGTGGTGTTCATACGGTCTTCTTTTTTGTTTTTGTTAGGGTCGTTTGACGGTTGCTACGGCAATACGTTGTTGCGTGTGGCTCTCATCTAAGGTGCCGATATACGTTATCGTACGACAAGATGACTCGTCTACCGCCCATCGATCGTTTTGAAACACTTTGAAACATATGTCCCCGTCGAATAGGGCTTTACAGCAATCTTCGTTATTCCTTAGTTGTCTTTAAAAATAGGGCTTTTACGGCGTTTTACGTGAAAAGCAGTGGATTGCGGGGCAGGTTATTGGCTCTTTTCAAGTGTTGTACGATGACCTATGATCGGTCGCAACAGACGACATTCCTGTCTCAAATCCAATAAGAAGGCTTAAGACGTCCATGAGAATCACAGCAGTCAACGTCCAGGTATTTTCCTACCCGACCCGCCGCGCAGTGGACAGCGCTGGCCATGCTCACCCCGGTGATGTCACCCAGGCGCAGATGGCTTTGCTGCGCATCCAGACTGAAGACGGGCAGGAGGGTTTTGCATTCGGCGCCCCTGAATTGATCCGTCCTTATGTGTTGGATGGGTTTGTGCGCAAAGTGCTGGTGGGGCAGAACGCCTTTGATCGCGAAAAGATCTGGCAAGACCTCGCCCATTGGCAGCGTGGCAGTGCCAGCCAACTGACCGACCGCGCCTTGGCCCTGGTTGAGCAGGCTCTGTGGGATTGGGCAGGACGCAAACTCGGCGTGCCAGTGCACAAGTTGATCGGTGGTTTTCGCGACAAGGTGCCGGCCTACGGCTCGACCATGTGTGGCGACGAACTGCCCGGCGGCCTCGCAACCCCCGAAGACTACGGCCGCTTTGCCGAGACCCTGGTGCAGCGTGGCTACAAGGCAATCAAGCTGCACACATGGATGCCGCCGGTGTCCTTCGCGCCAAGCCCGCGCATCGATGTCAAGGCTTGCGCTGCTGTGCGTGAGGCGGTGGGCCCGGACATCGCGTTGATGCTCGACGGTTACCACTGGTACAGCCGCACCGAGGCGCTGTACATCGGTCGCGAGCTGGAGAAACTCGACTTCGCCTGGTTTGAAGAACCGATGATGGAAGAGTCAGCCGAGTCCTATGCCTGGCTCGCGGGGCAACTGGATATTCCGGTGCTCGGCCCGGAAACCCTGTCCGGCAAACACCTCGCCCGCGCCAGTTGGGTCAAGCACGATGTGTGCGATATCTTGCGTGCCGGTGTCGCGGGCGTCGGTGGTATTGCGCCGTGCCTGAAGGTCGCGCACCTGGCCGAATCGTTTGGCATGGACTGCGAAATTCACGGCAACGGCGCCGCTAACCTGGCGGTGGTCGGTGCGATCAAGAACTGCACCTGGTACGAGCGTGGCCTGCTCCACCCGTACCTGGATTACGACGAAGTACCGGCCTACCTCAATCGCTTGGTGGACCCGATGGACAGCGACGGTTTTGTGCACCTGTCCGACTTGCCGGGCCTGGGCGAAGACATCGATTTCAACTACATCGAGACCAATACGCTTAAAAGCTTCTGACTTTACACGGTCAGTCCGGCATGCGTCGGGCTGATCAAGAGCCCTATAAATATAAAAAAGGCACTCTTGTTATGAGCATTTTCCCTTCGCTGTGGGCGCGGGTGTTCGTCGCCGCGCTGGCCGTTACCGCCGTACCGGCAAGCTTTGCCAAAACGCCGGCCGATCAACTGATCGTCGGCATGAGCATGATCAACCTGTTGTCCCTCGACCCAGCTGCCGCCACGGGTCTGGATGTGTCGGAAATCAACGCCAACCTGTATGACATGTTGCTGGTGCAGGACGTCGCCCAACCAGACCGACTGGTGCCAGCGCTGGCCGAGCGCTGGCAGGTCAGTGAGGACCGCAAGACCCTGACCTTTAACCTGCGCACCGGGGTGAAGTTCCAGTCCGGCAATGACTTGAGCGCCGAAGACGTTGCCTGGTCGCTGCACCGGGTGCTCAAGCTCAACCTCGCACTCGCTTCCACCTGGAAGGCCTACGGCTTCACTGCCGAAAACGTCGAGCGCTACATGCGCGCCACGGACCCCACCACCTTCGTGATCGAACTGCCAAGGCCGACCGACCCGCTGCTGGTGCTCAACACCCTGGCGACCTCGCCAAGTGCGTTCATCCTCGACCGCAAAAAAGTCCTCGAACACCAGAAGGGCAGCGACATGGGCGCCGCCTGGCTGGTGACTCACGCGGCCGGCAGTGGCGCATTCGTGCTCAATGACTGGCGTGCCAACGACGTGATCCTGATGACGCGCTTCGATGGTTACTGGGGCGGCCCGGCCAAGCTCAAGCGCATCGTGATGCGCAACATGACCGAGTCGCAGTCATTGCGACTGATGATCGAGCGCGGTGACCTGGATATCGCCAAAGGCATGTCCGCGCCGGACATCGAAGCCCTGCAGAAGAGCGACAAAGTACGCACCCAGACCCTGCAACGCGGCACCTTGTATTACGTGGCCCTGAGTGTGAAGCAGCCAATGTTCGCCGACGCCCGTGTGCGCAAGGCCGTGCGCTCGCTGATCGATTACCAGGGGATCAACCAGACGGTCATGCCCCATTACGGCGTGATCAACCAGCGGCCGCTGCCATTGGGCCTGGCCGCGCGCCTGCCGGACCCTGGCTACAAGCTCAACGTCGAGCAGGCCAAAGCCTTACTGGCTGAAGCCGGTTACCCGAACGGCTTCAAGACCACCATCCGCGTGCTGGCCGAACCGCCGTTTATCAACATCGCCTCCAACCTGCAATCGACCCTGGCCCAGGCCGGCATCGAAGCCAGCATCATCACCGGCACCGGTAACCAGATCTACGGCGCCATGCGCGAGCGCACGTTCGACATCATCGTCGGTCGTGGCGGTGGCGGGGCGGAGCGTCATCCCCATTCCAGCCTGCGCACCCTGGTGTACAACCCGGATAACCGCGATGAAGCCAAGCTCACCAACTTCCAGGGCTGGCGCACGTCGTTCTACAGCCCTGAGTTGAACCAGTTGATTGAGAGCGCGGAAGTCGAGCCGGATGCCGGTAAGCAACTGACTCAGTACCGCGAGATTCAGGAGCAGGTCGATCAACAGGTCGGAGCCATTTTGCCGGTCTCGCAGATGACCGACACCGTGGTGGTGTACACCGACGTGGCCGACTTCCAGGGCCATACCGCTGCGACCACGCGCTACAAAGACGTCTACAAAAAGCGCTGATCGATTTACCAGGAGCTCACTATGTTTGTTATGACTGCCTCTGTCATGGGCGCTCGCGCTTCCAATACCCTGCGGCGCGCCAGCACCGTGTTGGTGACGTTGCTCGGCCTGTTGGCGCTGACCTTTATCATCGGCCGGGTCATGCCGCTTGACCCCGTGCTGGCGGTAGTCGGGCCGGATGCCGACAGCTCCACCTACGACCAGGTGTACCGGTCGATGGGCCTGGACAAGCCGATCTGGACCCAATTCGGCCTTTACCTCAATGACCTGCTCCACGGTGATTTCGGCAACGCGTTGCTGACGGGTCACCCGGTGCTGGATGACATCCTGCGCGTGTTCCCGGCGACCATCGAACTGGCCACTCTGGCGATTCTGTTCGGCGTGTTGATCGGCTTGCCGCTGGGCGTGTGTGCGGCGAGCAACCAAGGGCGGCTCGGCGATCATGTGGCGCGGGTAATCACCTTGTTCGGTTACTCCACGCCGATTTTCTGGCTGGGCATGATGGGCCTGCTCGTGTTCTACGCCTGGCTCGGCTGGGCGGGCGGCGCGGGGCGCATCGACCTGGCCTACGACGGCATGGTGCCCGAAGTCACCGGCCTGTTGCTGATCGACACATCGCTCGCCCGCGACTGGGAAGCCTTCGCCAGCGCCCTGCGGCATATCGTGTTGCCGGCGCTGATTTTGGGCCTGAACTCGGTGGCGTACATCAGCCGCATGACCCGCAGCTTCATGCTGGAGCAATTGTCCCAGGAGTACATCATCACTGCGCGGGTCAAGGGTTTGTCCCGTCGCCAAGTGGTGTGGGGGCATGCGTTTCGCAACATCCTCGTGCAGTTGCTCACCGTGGTTGCACTGGCCTATGGCTCGCTGCTGGAAGGCGCAGTGCTGATCGAAACCGTATTCGCCTGGCCGGGATTCGGCCAATACCTCACCAGCAGCCTGATGCTTGGCGACATGAATGCGGTGATGGGCTGCGTGCTGGTGATCGGCTTGATTTTTGTCGCGCTCAACCTGATCAGCGATGCCTTGTACAAGGTGTTTGATCCGCGCACCCGTTAATGCGTCGCGCAGTACCGATAAAACTATAAGAAGAAGGAATTTTTCATGACATTTTCGAAACTGCACCTTGGCCTGCTGACCGCTGTGCTCGCGCTTGGCCCGATGACCCTGGCCAACGCCAAGACCCCGGCCGATCAACTGATCGTCGGCATGAGCATGGTCAACCTGTTCTCCATCGACCCGGCCAACGCGCCCGGCCTGGATGCGTCCGGCGTCAACGCCAATCTTTACGACACGCTGATCAAACGTGACCAGGGTAACCCGGAAAAACACCTGCCACAGTTGGCCGAACGTTGGGACATCAGCGAGGACGGCAAGCAGGTAACGTTTCATCTGCGCCAGGACGTGAAATTCCATTCGGGCAACCCGCTGACCGCCGAAGACGTGGCGTGGTCGCTGTACCGCGTGATGAAGCTCAACTTCGGCCTGGCCACCACCTGGAAGGCCTACGGCTACAGCGTTGAGAATATCCAATCGCTGATCCGCGCCACGGACGCCCACACCCTGGTCATCGACCTGCCGCAGACCATGGACCCGCTGCTGCTGGTGGACTCTCTGGCGATCTCCCCGAGCGCTGTGGTAGTGGACCGCAAGACCGCCCTGGCCCATGAAAAAAACGGCGACCTCGGCGCCGGTTGGTTGGTGACGAACGAGGCGGGCAGTGGCCCCTTCGTGCTGACCAAATGGAGCGCCAACGATTCCCTGTTGCTGACCCGTTTCGACGGCTACTGGGGCGGCGCAGCCAAGCTCAAGCGCGTGGTGGTGCGGCACATGACCGAATCCCAGTCCCTGCGCTTGATGCTCGAACGCGGTGACCTCGACCTGGCCTACGGCATGGCCGCGCCGGACATTCGCGCCATCGACGGCTCGGACAAGATCCAAGTGCAGTCGCTGCCGCGCGGCACCATGTACTACGTCGCCATGAGCATGAAACAACCGGAATTCGCCAAGCCCAAGGTGCGTGAAGCGGTGCGCAACCTGATCGACTACAAGGGCCTGGACCAACAAGTGATGCCGTATTACGGAACGCTCAACCAGCAGCCGATGCAACTGGGTCTGGAAGCACGCCTGCCGGATCCGGGCTATCACATGGACGTGGCCAAGGCGAAAGCCCTGCTGACTGAGGCGGGTTACCCCGAGGGGTTCAACACCACCATCCGCACGCTGTCGGAACCGCCGTTCATTGATATCGCTGCGCGCCTGCAAGCGACCCTGGCCGAAGGCGGGATCAAGGCCAGCATCGTCACCGGCACGGGTAACCAGGTGTACGGCGCGATGCGCGCGCGCAATTTCGAGATCATCGTGGCCAGGGGCGCCGAGCGTTACCCGCACCCGTATTTCAGCCTGCGCACCTTTGCCTACAACCCCAACAACAGCGACGACGCCGGCCTACCGAACTTCCAGGGCTGGCGCGCTTCGTTCTTCAGCCCGCAGATCAACACCCTGATCGACCAGGCCGGCGTGACGCGTGATTCGGCGCAGCGGGTCAGCCTGTATCACCAGGCGCAAACCCTCTACGACCAGCAAGTGGGGCCGATCCTGATGATTTCGCAGATGACCGACACCGTGGTCAGCGCTGCCGACGTCAAGGGCTTCACCGGTGACGATGCCGAGGCCACCCGTTACCTGGGTGTCTACAAGCAGCGTTGAGTGCTTCCAGAATTCACACAGAGAAGATGCTTATGAATGCCAATCTGTCTTCCATCGAATCGGCGACGAAGCGCCCGGTGGACCGCTCGCCAGGCTCCAGCTTTGATGCCTTTTGCAAGAGTGGCCTGCGGGTGCTGCGTCACCTGCTACGTAACCCTATGACCCTGGCGGGCCTGCTGGTGGCGCTGCTGTTGGTGGTGGTCGCGGCCTTTGCACCGTGGATCGCTACCCATGATCCGGTGGTGCAGAACCTCGCCGGCGCGTTGCAGGCACCGGGTTCGGCGCATTGGTTCGGCACCGATGAGTATGGCCGGGATATTTTCAGCCGGCTGGTCTACGGCTCGCGGATCACGCTGTACATCATCGCCCTGGTCACAGTGATCGTAGGGCCTATCGGGCTGTTTATCGGCACCGTGTCGGGCTACTTCGGCGGTGCGGTCGATACCGTGTTCATGCGCCTGACCGATATCTTCATCTCCTTCCCCAGCCTGGTCCTGGCACTGGCGTTTATCGCGGCCCTCGGCCCTGGCCTGGAGCACGCGGTGGTGGCGATTGCATTGACCTCCTGGCCGCCGATTGCGCGGCTGGCGCGGGCCGAAACCTTGTCCCTGCGCAACGCTGATTTCGTCGTCGCAGTGGAGCTGCAAGGCGCGTCGCCGGCTCGGATTATCCTGCGCCATATCGTGCCGATGTGCCTGTCCTCGGTGATCATCCGCCTGACCATGAACATGGCCGGGATCATCCTCACCGCTGCCGCTTTGGGCTTTCTCGGCCTGGGTGCCCAGGCGCCGCTGCCGGAGTGGGGCGCCATGATTTCGACCGGCCGTCGCTACATGCTCGAATGCTGGTGGCTGGTGGCGGTTCCAGGGGCAGCGATCATGCTGGTCAGCTTGGCCTTCAACCTGTTGGGCGATGGCCTGCGGGACATCCTTGATCCGCGCAGCGAATAATCGGAGGAACACCTGATGTCCGCCATCAAACTGAATGTCGAAGGGCTTAACGTGCGCTTCGTCAGTGGCCAGAAAGAAACCCACGCCGTGCGCGATGTGTCCTTTACCTTGGGCCGGGAAAAACTCGCGATTGTCGGTGAGTCCGGCTCCGGCAAATCCACCGTGGGTCGCAGCCTGCTGAAGCTGCATCCGCCCAGCGCCAAAATCACCGCCAAGGCCATGGCGTTTGGCGAGGTCGACCTGTTGTCGGCCAGTGAAAAAGCCATGCAGAAGATCCGCGGCCAGCGCATCTCGATGATCATGCAAGACCCCAAGTACTCGCTGAACCCGGTGGTCAAGGTCGGCGATCAGATCGCCGAAGCCTACCTGGCCCACCACAAGGCCAGCCGCAGTGATGCGCGAGAGCGCGTGTTGCAAATGCTGGAGCAGGTGCATATCCGCGACCCGCAGCGCGTCTATAACCTGTATCCCCATGAAGTCTCCGGCGGCATGGGGCAGCGCATCATGATCGCGATGATGGTGATCACCCGTCCGGAAGTGATCATCGCCGACGAGCCCACCTCGGCGCTGGATGTCTCGGTGCGCCAGCAAGTGCTCAACGTGCTGGAAGAGTTGGTGGACCAGCAGCAGATGGGGCTGATCTTCGTCAGTCACGACCTCAACCTGGTGCGCAACTACTGCGACCGCGTGCTGGTGATGTACGCCGGGCGCGTCGTCGAATCCCTGGCCGCCTGCGACCTGCAGTACGCCGAACATCCCTATACCCGTGGCTTGCTGGCCGCGCTGCCGAGCATGGACAACCGCCGCGTGCACCTGCCGGTGCTCAAGCGCGATCCTCTCTGGCTGACTCAATAAGGAACCTGACCATGCACATGATCCAAGCGCACGCCTTGAACCTGAGCTTCGGCACAGGCGCTGCCATCAACCAAGTGCTGCACGATGTGAGCCTGAGTGTCGCCGACGGTGAATCGTTCGGTCTGGTGGGGGAGTCCGGCTCGGGCAAGACCACCGTACTGCGCTGCCTGGCCGGGCAATACCGGCATTGGAACGGCGAGCTGAGCATTGCCGGCGCGCCGCTGCAGCACAAGATTCCCAAGGAGCATTTTCGCAAAGTGCAGATGGTCTTCCAGGACCCCTACGGCTCCCTGCATCCCAGGCACACCATCGACACCGCGTTGCGCGAGCCGCTGATTATCCATGGGGTAGGGGACAAGGACGACCGCATCAACGAGATCCTGCTCAAGGTTGGTCTGAACGACAGTTTTCGCTTTCGCTATCCGCACCAGCTCTCCGGCGGCCAGCGCCAGCGTGTGGCGATCGCGCGCGCTTTGATTCTGGAGCCGCGGGTACTGCTGCTGGATGAGCCGACCTCGGCGCTGGATGTCTCGGTCCAGGCCGAGATCCTCAACTTGCTGGCGGACCTGCGCCAGCGCGAGAAACTCACCTACCTACTGGTCACCCATGACCTGGGTGTAGTCACTCACTTGTGCGATCGGGTGGCGGTGATGCAGCACGGCAAGATCGTGGAATTGCTCGACTGCCAGGCCCTGAGCCAGGATCAGGCGGCGCACGATTACACGCGCATGCTGGTGCAGGCCAGCCGCGACTTCAGTCAGGAGTCTGAGCGGCGGCGTGTGGGATAAACGCTTAGTCATCGTACAACATGGCTTTTCTCGATTGATGTGATTTTTTAGATAGATGTCTATTTCATTGGGTTAAATGGCAGTTTTCTCAAGATAGGCACTTATAGGGTAGCTTTACTATTTTTGTAGTTGTACGATGACTTACCTCTTAAGGTATTCCATCCAAATTTCGAACAAAGGTTTGTGAACATGACGCCACAAGAACTAAAAACAGTCCTGTCTTCCGGCTTGCTCTCCTTCCCGGTTACCGACTTTGATGCCGCTGGCGACTTCCGCGCCGACACCTACGCACGCCGCCTGGAATGGCTGGCACCTTACGGCGCCAGTGCGCTGTTCGCGGCAGGGGGGACCGGGGAGTTCTTCTCTCTGGAGCCCAAGGAATACACGCAGATCATCAAGACCGCCGTGGACACTTGCAAAGGCCAGGTGCCGATCCTCGCCGGTGCCGGTGGCCCTACGCGCCAAGCGATTGCCTACGCCCAAGAAGCTGAGCGCTTGGGCGCTGCCGGCATCTTGCTGATGCCTCATTACCTCACCGAAGCCAGCCAGAAAGGGTTGGTGGCCCATGTTGAGCAGGTGTGCAACTCGGTGGATTTCGGTGTGGTGGTGTACAACCGCAACCTGTGCCGCCTCAACGCCGACAGCCTGGAACAACTGGCCGAACGCTGCCCGAACCTGATTGGTTTCAAGGACGGCATTGGTGAAGTCGAATCCATGGTCAGCATCCGCCGTCGTCTGGGCGACCGCCTGACCTACCTCGGTGGTCTGCCGACTGCCGAAGTCTATGCCGCCGCCTACAAAGCCCTCGGCGTGCCGGTGTACTCCTCGGCGGTGTTCAACTTCATCCCGAAAACCGCGATGGACTTCTACCGCGCCGTGGCCGCCGACGACCACGCCACCGTAGGCCGTTTGATCGATGATTTCTTTCTGCCGTACCTGGCGATTCGTAACCGCTGTGAAGGCTATGGCGTGAGCATCGTCAAGGCCGGTGCTCGCCTGGTTGGCCACGACGCCGGCCCGGTACGCGCGCCACTGACCGATCTGCTGCCCGATGAAGTGGAGCAACTGGCGGTGCTGATCAAGTCCCTCGGCGCTCAATAAACGTTGGTCGGCGGCGCCCTGATGGCGCCGCTGTCCGGTCTGCCTGCAAGGAGTCCACCATGCCCCATTGCATCATCGACTGCCCCGCGACCCTGGCCCAACGCGTCGGCGAACAACGTCTGCTCGCCACCGTGCATGACGCCCTCGACGGGTTCGGCGTGTTCAAACCCGGCGACATTAAAGTGCGCCTCAACGGCTCACCCATTATCGCTGCGGCACCACTCAAGACGACTTCGTGCACGTGGCCCTGTATCTGTTCGCCGGGCGCACGGCCGAACAACAACGCAGCCTCGCCTCGGCGACACTCGCCGCCCTGATTGAATTGCTGCCACAGGTCGAAGCACTGTCCATGGACGTGCGCGAAATGCCCCGCGAAACCTTCATCAACCGCAGCCAATACCTCGAAGAGTCCGGGCGACCGATGTAGCCCTCAACGTTAATACCGGCAAAAACAAGGAGAACAACATGCCGTATCAACCCTCGCAAAAATCCTCAGCGCGTTGCGCACTGGCCCTCATCGCCCTGGGTTGCAGCCCGCTGTCCTGGGCGCTGCAAGCACCGTCAAAAGTGCAAGTACCGACCCTGGCCTATGACGACCAGCACATCATTCTGGTCTGGGAAAAACCCGCTGATCATGCCGGCATCAAGGATTACCGGGTGTACGCCAACGGCACCTTGCTGGGCAGTGCCAACGCCAACAACGATCAGGTGTCACCGGCCAAGCCCTACATCGACCAGTTCTACCGGCAGGACACGGCCAATTTCCACCATCGCATCGGCATTCACAGCTACACCGCCCAAGGCCTGAAGCCCGACACGGCCTACCGTTTCACCGTGCGTTCGGTGGATGGCAACGGCAAGGAGTCGGCAGGCAGTGCCCCCGTGCAGCAACGCACCACCAAGGTCGCGGCCCTGTTTGACGTGAAAAAGTACGGCGCCAAGGGCGATGGCAATCAACTCGATACCCTGGCAATCCAGAGCGCCATTGATGCCTGCACCCCGGGCTGCAAAGTCCTGCTGCCCAAAGGTACCTACAAAAGCGGTGCGCTCTACCTCAAGAGCAACATGACCCTGGAGATCGCCGAAGGGGCGACCCTGCTCGGCTCAGAGCGCGCCGAAGATTACCCGTTGGCTGGTTACATCCAATACCCGTATTCCACCACCGTACGCCCGGCCTCGCTGATCAACGCGTTGCCCCGCGATCCGCGCCAGCATCAGTCATTTGAAAACATCCGCATCGTCGGTAAGGGAACCCTCGACGGCAATGGCTGGAAGCGCAACGCCGATGTCGTCGATGAGCGTGGCCAGGCACTGCCGTTTTACCTGCCCAGCGACAACACCCGCTATGCCCAGGACGGCCTGCTTGCCAAGGCCCAGGTGGAGCAAGCCGTCGCTCGCGGCATGAATGTGAAGGACGCGTATGGGCAAATGCGCTCCTCGCTGATCACCCTGCGTAACGTCAAGAACGTGTTCTACGGCGGCTTCACCGTGGTGAACCCGGCGTTCCACGGCATCATGAACCTGGAGACCGAAAACGTGGTGCTGGCCAACACCACCCACAAGACCTACGACGCCAACAACGGCGACGGCATCGAGTTTGCCAACAGTAAGGGCGCGATGGTCTTCAACAACTTCTTCGACACCGGCGACGACTGCGTCAACTTCGCCGCCGGCACCGGTGCGAATGCCGTGCACCAGCCGCCCCAGGAAGATGCGTGGATTTTCAACAACTACTTCCGCAAGGGCCACGGCATGGTGGTGGCCGGCAGTCATACCGGTGCGTGGATCCAGAACATCCTCGCTGAAGACAACGTCTCCGACGGCACTGATGCCGGGTTGCGTATGAAGAGCACCAACTTCATGGGCGGCGGCGCGCGCAACGTTATCTTCCGTGATTCGGCGATTCGCAACACGGTCAAGCAGGCGTTCATCTTCACCCTCGACTACAACGACCCGAACGCCAAACTCGATTATCAGCGCTCCACGATTGCCGGGCAGTTCAGGGACATCCGTGTGAGTGACGTCAGCGTGGAAAATGCCCAGGGCGCGGCGATCGAGGTCAAGGGCGATGCCGCGCATAATGCCTATCATCAGGGGTTGGTGTTCGAGCGTGTGCGCTTCAGCGGCGCGGCCAAGGCGCGTATTGATGGGCTGAAAGATTCACGCTTCGAGCGTGTGGTGTTCAGTCAGACCGGTGGTGGCAATCCGTGGCAGGTGAGTGGTAGCCAGGGGCTGGTGTTCAAGGACGTGGAGCCGACGCCCTAAGCGTACGTAGCAACGTGGGCAACGGGGCCACTGCGGATCAAAAGCCAGAGCGCGGTGGCCTTGGCGCCGACCGGTTTCTTAAGTCGAACTCCGTCCAAATGTGGGAGGGGGCTTGCCCCCGATGGCAGTGTGTCAGTCACCGATGATTAGCTGACACTCACTCATCGGGGGCAAGCCCCCTCCCACATTTTGATTTCCGTAGATCAGATAGACCTCGCTTTGCTCAGGCGCTGGCGCGCGGGAGACGAAGAACGAAGCCCGGCTGCATGCATGAGAAAGCTGCGTTAATCGCCAGCGGCTGTGCTCAAAGATTGATAGCATTGGGCCACTTATTTCGAGTATTCCTAATGTCTCCTGGCCTTATCCGCGTGTTTGTCCTGGGCTTTATTTTGATGCTGTCGAGCCTGTCCGTTCTGGCGGCCAATACGCCGTGTTCAGGTCGTAAAGGAGGTATCGCCGGTTGTGATGGGGACGTATTCCTGTGCAACGACGGCTCCATAAGCGCCTCTAAAAAAAGTTGCACCGCCTACACGGGCAACCGCCTGGCACGCCCCGCCGTGCAGCCGCTGCAAGGTCGCTCGCAGAGTTGCAGCTGCGGTAGCGGTGCGTACTGTACCGGGCCACGGGGCGGGGTGTTTTGCCTTACGCCTTCCGGGCAGAAAAGTTACCGGCGCCACTAAACAACAGCGAAATGCGTAGCTGTGGCGCAAAAGGGGGACAAAATAGCGGCTTGCCATTCAATTTTCATAAAAGCGTAACAATGCTGATGCAGAGTTCCGGGAGCCCGTAATCACAAGGATTTCCCTGAATGAAACGTCTGATGAAGTCTGCTGCACTCGCCGTTGCGGTTTCTCTAAGTGCCACCTCGGTATTTGCCGCCGAAAACGTCCGTCTGACAGGTTCTGGCGCCAGTTTCCCAGCGCCGATCTATCTCACCTGGTTCAAGGATTTCAGCAAAAAGACCGATGGCGTCACGGTTGACTACCAATCCAAGGGGAGCGGGGCGGGTGTTCAGGACTTCCTGAACAAAACCGTGGACTTCGCCGCCAGTGACTCGGCCATGAAAGATGAAGACATTGCCAAGGTCGCCGAAGGCGTGCAGTTGCTGCCGATGACCGCGGGCGAAATCGTGCTGGCGTTCAACCTGCCAGGCAATCCTAAAGAGCTGAAGTTGCCACGCGATGTGTACTCCAACATCTTCCTGGGCAAGATCACCAAGTGGAACGATCCGCAGATCGTCGCTGCCAACCCTGGCTTGAAACTGCCGGATATGCCGATCACCGTGGTCGTGCGTGCAGACTCCAGCGGTACCACTGCCGTCTTCACCAAGCACTTGGCGGCCATCAACCCACAGTTCCAGAAGGACTTGGGCGAAGGCAACACCGTCAACTGGCCTGCCAGCGACAAATTCATCAAATCGCCGAAGAACGATGGTGTGACCGCCACCGTACGCCAGACCCCAGGCGCGATTGGCTACATCGAATACGGCTTCGCCAAATTGGCCAAGGTTGACTTTGCCCAGCTGCAAAACAAGGCCGGCAAGTACGTTGTCCCTAACGCCGAAAGCGGTGCCGAAGCACTGGCTGCGGTGAAGATGCCGGAAAGCCTGGTGGCCTGGCTGCCGGATCCGGACGGTGCCAAGTCCTACCCGATCACCTCCTACACCTGGATGATCTTCCGCAAAGACAACGGCAACCCGGCCAAGGCCAAGGCCATGCGTGAAATGGTCGAATACAGCCTGACCGAAGGCCAGAAAATCGCTGACTCGATGGGCTATATCCCACTGCCGCCATCGGTAGTCGATCAGGTTCGCAAAGCGTCCGCCAACATCCAGTAACGCCCGTGAGGCCTCTCTCGGCGGGTGCTGTCAGCCTTGCCGGGAGAGTTACCCCCCTGTTCCGGAATTAGCCAATGAACACACCTTTTGTCGTACCGGGTAACCCGGACTCTGCCTGCCAGCCACCTTCTACGAAGGACTTCCTGGTTGATCGCACCTTCCGTGCGCTTGCGCGGATAGGTGTGGTTCTGGTGCTGGCGTTGGTGTTTGCCCTGGTGTTTGAAGTCGGGCGCAAGGCCCTTCCAGGCATGGAAAAGCACGGTTTTGATGTGATCTTCGGAAGCGTCTGGGACGTTAACCAAGGCAAGTACGGCATTCTGCCGGCCATCTGGGGCACGCTTTACAGTGCCTTCATCGCGTTACTGATCGCAGGTGTTTTCGGCGTCAGCATGGCGATTTTCCTTACCCAAGATTTTTTGCCGGCGAAGCTGGCGGCGGTGTTTCGCACCATCGTCGAACTGCTCGCGGCCATTCCCAGCGTCGTTTATGGCCTGTGGGGCATTTACGTGGTGATTCCGGCGATCCGGCCTTTGACCGCTTGGTTGAACACCGAACTCGGCTGGATCCCTTTTTTCGGCACCTCCTTGAGCGGTCCGGGGCTGCTCCCGGCCGCGCTGGTGTTGGCGATCATGATTCTGCCGACCATCGCTGCCGTGTCCCAGGACGCCCTCACCGCCGTGCCGATGAAAACCAAGCAAGCGGCCTACGGTATGGGCACCACTCACTGGGAAGCGATTCTCAAGGTGATGGTGCCGTCCGCCGCTACCGGCATCTTCGGCTCCCTGGTGCTGGGCCTGGGCCGCGCACTCGGTGAAACCATGGCCCTGGCCATGCTGGTGGGCAATGCCAACAACATCTCTCTGTCGCTGTTCGCACCGGCCAACACCCTGGCGGCCTTGCTGGCGCTGAACTTTCCGGAAGCCGGGCCGAACGAGATCGAGGTGCTGATGTACGCCGCACTGGTGCTGATGTTGATCACGCTGATCGTCAACATCTTCGGCTCCATGATCATGATGTACGCCCAACGGGGTAATAAGTGATGACTGATCTCACTGCTGCAACCGACCTGACGTCCCCCGCAGGCGCGATGCCCAGCCTGCAGCGCCGGTTCGAAGGCCGCGCCCTGCGCAGCCTGGTATTGACCACCCTGGTCTGGACAGGCGCGCTACTGGCCAGCGTGCCGCTGATTTCCGTGCTCTACATGCTGATCATGCGTGGCGGCGCGCGCCTGAGCCTTGAAGTGTTCACCGAGCTGCCGCCGACTGGTTTCGAGACCGGCGGTGGTTTCGGCAACGCAATGGCCGGTACCTTCGTGATGGTCGGCATCGCCGCTGCCATCGCCGTGCCGGTCGGCATCATGGCGGCGATCTTCCTCGCCGAACTGGGCCCAGACAGCAAGCTGGCGAACGCCGCGCGTTTTGCCGCGAAGATGCTCACCGGCCTGCCTTCCATCCTGGCCGGTGTATTCGCCTACGCCCTGGTGGTCATGACCACCGGCACCTACTCGGCTCCGGCCGGTGGTGTGGCACTGGCGGTACTGATGCTGCCGATCGTGGTCCTGACCGCTGAAGAATCGATGCGCATGGTGCCCAAGATCATGAAGGACGCCGCCTACGGCATGGGCTGCACCCGCTCCCAGGTGATCTGGAAAATCGTCCTGCCCACCGGCCTGCCGGCAATCCTCACCGGCGTGATGCTTGCCGTGGCTCGCGCCGCAGGCGAAACCGCGCCGCTGTTGTTTACCGCACTGTTCAGCAACTACTGGATCTACCACGACGGCAGCCTGGCGGTGATGAATCCGACGGCCTCGCTGGCCGTGCTGATTTACAACTTCTCCGGCATGCCCTTCGACAACCAGCTTGAACTCGCCTGGGCGGCGTCGCTGGTACTGGTAATGATCGTGCTGGTCGTGAATATCGTGAGCCGTATTTTCGGCAAGCCAAAGTATTGAAAACGGGAGCATCTGAATCTTGAACGTCTCAACTGCGCAAATAGCCGCTCCGTTTGTCACCCAGGCGCCTGTGGTCATGGACTGCAAGCTGGATAAGATCTTCTACGGCAACTTCCTGGCCGTACGTGACAGCCATGTGCCGATCGAAAAGAACAAGATCACTGGCTTCATCGGTCCTTCCGGCTGCGGCAAAAGTACCGTGTTGCGTAGCCTCAACCGCATGAACGACCTGGTCAAAGGTTTCCGCTTTGAGGGCCACGTGCACTTCCTCGGGCAGGACGTCTACGGCAAGGGCGTGGATCCAGTGGTCGTGCGCCGCTATATCGGCATGGTGTTCCAGCAGCCGAACCCGTTCTCGATGAGCATCTTCGACAACGTCGCTTTCGGCCTGCGCCTGAACCGCTACAAAGGCGACCTGGGTGACCGCGTCAAACACGCCCTGCAAGGTGCGGCGTTGTGGGATGAGGTCAAGGACAAACTCAAGGTCAGCGGCCTGTCTCTGTCCGGTGGTCAGCAGCAACGCCTGTGTATCGCCCGTGCCATCGCCACCGAGCCAGAAGTGCTGTTGCTCGATGAGCCCTGCTCGGCACTCGACCCGATTGCCACGCGCCGTGTCGAGGAGTTGATGGTTGAGCTGAAGAAGGACTACACCATTGCCCTGGTGACCCACAACATGCAGCAAGCCATTCGTGTGGCTGACACCACGGCGTTTTTCTCGGTGGATATTTCCCAAGGCACGCGTACCGGCTATCTGGTTGAGATGGGCCCTACGGAGCAGATTTTCCAGAACCCGCGCGAGCAAATGACCGGTGACTACATCACCGGTAAGTTCAGCTGAACCCTGCGCGAGCTCGGACGCTCGCGCATTTTCACCTGTTTATAGGAATGCCAATGCCAGCAACACGACGCCTTGATTTGCCCGCGATTGAACGTGCACTGCGTGAGGTACAGCAGCGCTTTGCCGAGCTCAGTCGGGACTTTACCGAGCCGCGCGATCCGTTGACTGACGAAGTGCTGCATAACGTGCTTGAAGGCTATGCGCTGATTGACGACTACGTGGCGCGGGGCGTCGACCTGTTTGACCTTCAGCAACTGAACCTGATGCTGGAGATCAACGCCACCGTACTCTGTGGCAGCGACCCGACTCGCCGACTGGAATACGCCCAGCACCTGGCGGCGACCGAAGAACACTTCTTCAACAACGTCGAGGGCGGCATCAAGGACTTGTACAACTGGTACTGCGCGTACCGCAGTGAGTCGGTCTGGAAGCGTGCAGCCGGGGTGTACGTACGCATCCTCAGCAAGCCGCAGTTGTTCATCGAAGGCAACAACCGCAGCGGCTCGCTGATCGTCAGCTATTTGCTGATGCGTGCAGGGTTGCCGCCGTTCGTGCTGTCGCTGGAGAACGCCGAAGGCTACTTCAACCCCTCATCAGTCATCCGTAACTCAGCCAAACATGGCGTCAAGGCGTTGTACGAATTGCCCAAGATCAAGAAAAAATACGCAGCCTTCCTCGAAGAACAGGCACCGGATCCAATGAAGTTTTTTCTTAAGGACCAGCCCGTGCCCGTCTATCAAGGGGGCCATTGATGAGCGGTTCTCTCCTGTTCGCCAGGGCAGGGCAGGCCCTCCAGCGCCTTCTCCCGATGCAACTGCTTAAGCGCCCGCGCATCCGCATTTCGTTCGACATAGACGACACCCTGGCCTGCCAGCTCCACCACTGCGACGTCGAGCCGAGCCGGCTGCCGGCCTGCGTGCACCGTTGGCTGGGTGAACCGCTGCGAATCGGCACGCGCTCCCTGACCCGCGAACTACGCCGCCAGGGCTGCAGCATCTGGGTCTATACCTCGTCCGGTCGCACGCCATCCTATATCCGACGGTGGCTGATGCTGTACGGCATCCGCGTCGACGGCGTGGTCAACAGCGTGCTGCATAACCAGGCACTGACGGCGCACGGGCTGTCGAATTCACCGTCGAAATTCCCTCCGGCCTTCGACATCGACCTGCATGTGGATGACTCCGAAGGTGTGCGCAGTGAAGGCCATGACCACGGTTTTCGCGTGGTGGTGGTGGACCCTCAGGACGAGCACTGGGCGCAGCGGGTGTTGGAGGCCGTCGCGCAGGTTCAGGCGCAACTCGCCCGTCAGCAACCCCTCAGGCACGCACCAACAACACAGAGCGCGCGCAGGTTTTTTCTGCCTGAGGCGCTCTGAAAATCCTAGGGTTGGCACGCCTCAACGCATATGCAAAATAATCGGACTGCTGCTCGCAGGGTCCGTATGCCCACGCAGTTTACCCACCGCCTTGGCGTCCACCGCGCCACCCTGATTACCCCAAGTACCGCGCACATACGTCAGCACGTCGGCGATTTCCTGATCAGACAGCTGTTCACGAAACGCCGGCATGCGATACGCATCCGGCACGCCAGCGGCGACCACGCGTTGTGCGCCATTGAGGGTGATGTTGATCGCTGACGCCGTCTCCTTGACCAGCGCCGAGGTGGCGCCGGCCAGGGGCGGCATCCACTCGGGCTGGCCTTTGCCATCAGCGCCGTGGCACGAGGCGCAGCGGGTTGCGTAGGTGTGGGCGCCGGGTGCGTCCGGGCGCGCGTCGGCGGTCACGTACTGCCAGGGCGTGCCGTCGCGCTGCGGGTCGCCGGGCAGCGACTTGAGGTAGCGGGCGATGGCCGCCAGGTCGTCGTCGGCCATGAACTGGGTGGAGTTGTTGAACGCTTCGGTCATCGAGCCGTAGACCACCGCGTGCTGGTTGCGGCCGGTCTTGAGGAACTGCACGATCTCAGGCTCGCTCCAGCGGCCCAAGCCGCTGTTGGGGTCCTGGCGCAAGCTGGGTGCGTACCAGCCATCGAGCAGGGCGCCGGCGAGGAACGGCTTGCCGGAGTCATCCAGGGCCTTTTCGTTGAAGGCCAGACCACGCGGCGTGTGACAACTGCCGCAGTGGCCAGGCCCTTGGACGATGTAGGCGCCGCGATTCCACAGCGCGTCCTGGTTGGGGTTGGCGGCGTAGGTGGCCGTTGGTGCGAACAGGCCGTTCCACAGTGCGATGGGCCAGCGCATATTCAGCGGCCAGGGAATATCGCTGGGGATATTCGGCTGGTTGGCCGGTTGCACGCCTTTCATGAAAAACGCGTACATCGCCTGTATATCGTCGTCGCTGAGCTTGGCATACGACGGGTAGGGCATGGCCGGGTACAACCGTCGGCCGCCCGGTGCCACGCCGTGGCGTACCGCTCGGTCGAAGTCGGCGAGGCTGTAAGTGCCGATCCCGTGGGTACGGTCCGGGGTGATGTTGGTGGCGTGAATTGCACCCAGCGGCGTGGCCATTTCCAGGCCACCGGCGAACGGTGCCTTGTCGGGCAGGCTGTGGCAGGCCACGCAGTCGCTGAGGCGGGCGACGTACTCGCCGCGACTGACCAGGGCCGGGTCGAAACTGGTGGCCTGTGCCGGTTCAAACGGTGTGGCCGGTTGGCGGGTGACATACCAGGCCATCAGGCCGGCGGCGATGACGCAGGGCAGCGCGAGCCAGCCTACGGTTCTTGCGAATCGACGGTTGTTCATGGGCGGTCTCGCTCGGTTAGCTGAAGGTGTGTCGGCTTAATGGCAGGCTGCGAACACGCTGGCCGGTCAATTGCGCCACCGCGTTGACCACGGCCGGCGCCACAGCGGGGAGCGGAGGCTCACCGATGCCGCCCATCTTTTCACCACTCTCGATGATCTTTACGTGCACCTGCGCCATGCGTGACGGCGGCAGGATCGGGTAAAGGTCGTAATTGCGCGCCCGTGGCTTGCCGTCCACGTACACCGCTTCCTCCAGCAAAGTCTGCGATAAGCCCAGGGCTACCGCGCCGTTGACCTGAGCTTCGACAATCGCCGGGTTAACGATGCTGCCAGGGTCGATGGCTTCCCAGATGTGGTGCACCTTGACCTGGCCGTGTTCAATCGACACCTCGGCGATCACCGCCGCATGAGAACCGAACGGCGAGGCCATGGCCACGCCACGCGCTCGTCGCGTGCCGTCTTCGGCGGTGTAAGGGCCACGCTTCCAGCCGCCGGACAACTCGGCCACCGCTTTGAGTAAAGTCGTCAACCGAGGGTTGTCCCGCAGCAAATGCAGGCGCAACTCATACGGGTCGCGTTTGCCTTGGTCGGCCAGTTCATCGAGGAACGCTTCGTAGAAGAAGTCATTGAGCGAGTTACCCACCGACCGCCAGTAGCCGAGCATGGCCGGGCCTTTGACATAGATTTGCGCGATGCGTTTGTTGGGGATGGCGTAGCTCTTGCCGGTCAGGCCTTCGAGGGCCGTGGGGTCGAGTTTTTCGCCCTGTTTGCCGGCGATGGCTTCGCTGGGGCCTTCGGTGGCACTGACGGCTTCGATGGCAACGGGCAGGCCGTCGGCATCCAGCGCGGCGCGGAACTTGACCACCGCAACCGGGCGCAGTACATCGCGCAGGAACTCTTCTTCACGGCTCCAGATCAGCTTGACCGGACGGCCCACCGCCTTGGCCAGCGCAATGGCCTGCGGGTAAGGGCTGGCCGAGTCATAGAGGAAATGCCGGCCAAAAAAACCGCCCAGTAGCGGTGAGTGCAGATTGATTTGTGCAGGCGCCAGGCCGGTGCGCTTGGCGATGTCAGCGCGGAACATGTCCGGCGCCTGGTTGGGCAGCCAGATGTCCAGGGAACCGTCGGGGTTGAAACGCGCCAGGGCTGAAGGCGGCTCCAACTGGGCGTGATTGACGTACTGGTTGTGGTAGGTGGCCTCGATCTGAGTCTTGGCGTTTTTCAGTGCGCCGGCCACATCGCCTTCGTTTTCATCGTCACGGGCCGGGCCTTGCTGGGTGGCGAGGAAATCGCGGAAGCCATCGCTGGAAAAGTCGGCGGGCATCGCGCGGACTTTGGCGTCAGCGGCCGCTTCCAACCAGTCGACCTGGATGGCTTCTACCGCGCGCTTGGCATGCCACCAGCGTTCGGCGACGACCGCCACTGCGCCAGGCAGTTGATGCACCGAGTGCACGCCTGGCATGGCTTCGACCTGCGCCTGGTTACGCAGGCTGCCCACGGTCATGCCCAGGCGCGGCGCATGTTGCACGGCGGCGTGGAGCATGTCGTCGACTTTCAGGTCGATGCTGTATAGCGCCTTGCCGGTGGATTTGTCGTAGGCGTCCACACGCTTGACCGGTTTACCGATCCAGCGGAATTGACTCGGGTCGCGCAGGGTAATGCTCGCGGCATCAGGCACCGGCATGTCCAGGGCGCGGCTGGCCAACTCGCCATAGCCCAGGGAACGACCGGACGCAGCGTGAACCACGCGGCCGGGTTGGGTGGTCAATTGGGCCACTGGCACACCGAGCTGCTCGGCGCCGGCCTGCAGCAGCATGGCGCGGGCGAGGGCGCCCAGGCGACGCATGGTCGGATAGCTCATGCGCACCGACATGCTGCCGCCGGTGATGCGCATGCCGTTGTCCATCACCACATAAGCCTCACCGGGTGGCGCGGCTTCAACGATGAACGTGGCCGGGTCGGCGTCGAGTTCTTCGCCGACAATCTGCGCCATGGCGGTGTGGGTGCCCTGACCGCCTTCCATAAAGGGGCTGAGCAGGCGAACAGTGCCGTCCGGGCGAATCTCCAGAAAGGCCGGCACTTGGGTGCCACGTTCTGTCGTCGCGCCGGTGGCAGCCTGCACCCGGCCCGAGCCGAGCGGCAGGCCGAAACCGATGACCAGCGCCCCCACGGCCGTACTGGCCAGGAAGCGTCGGCGGGACAGGTTAACTGGCTCGTCCAGGGAGAGGCCGGGGATGAGTCCTGGCATATTCATCAGGCAGTCTCCTTCCCGGCGGCCAGGTCGTACATGGCGGTATGGATGGCGTTGTAGGTACCGCAGCGGCACAGGTTGACCATCGCTGCGTCGATCTGCTCTTTGGTGGGAGCGGGGGTGTGCTTGAGCAGCGCGGTGGCTGCCATCACTTGTCCGGACTGGCAGTAACCGCACTGCGCTACCTGGTGCTCGACCCAGGCACTCACGACACGTTTGCCCACGTCATCGGCTTCGATGGCTTCGATGGTGGTGATCTCGCGGCCAACGACCCCGGCTACCGGGGTGACGCACGAACGCACTACATTGCCGTCCACCAGCACCGAGCAGGCGCCGCATTGGGCCAGGCCGCAGCCGTATTTGGTACCGGTCATGCCCAGATTGTCGCGGATTACCCACAGCAATGGCGTGTCGGCTTCGGCCTCGACCTGATAGGCCTTTTGGTTGATACGTAATTCCATGGCTGGCTCACCTGCTGATCATCGGTTGGTGGTGCTGATTTCTTATAGGAGTGGTGCGACGAGAAGTCGCCCATCGTCGAACTCTAGACCACCGCGCAAGGGGTATCTATCTGCTGGCCGCCATATTCAGAGGATCAGGCAAGGATTCAACAGGATTGGGTGACTGACAGCGGTGAAGCCCGGTGGTGGAGTCTGGCCTTTGCGTGGTGATCAGGCTTTCTGTCATGAACAGGTTTCTGTGGTGAACGGTCTTTTTGTGGTTGTTAGGGTTTCTGTGGTGCGCGGTCTTTTTGTGGTTGTGAGGTTTTCTGTGGTGCACGGTCTTTTTGTGGTTGTTAGGGTTTCTGTGGTGCACGGTCTTTTTGTGGTTGTGAGGTTTTCTGTGGTGCACGGTCTTTTTGTGGTTGTGAGGGTTTCTGTGATGCACAGTCTTTTTGTGGTTGTGAGGTTTTCTGTGGTGCGCGGTCTTTTTGTGGTGAGCGGGCTTGCCCCGCGCTGGGCTGCGGAGCAGCCCCAAAACTGCCACCGAGATTTACCGGAAGAAATGCGATGTTCTTGATGGGGCCGCTTCGCAGCCCAGCGCGGGGCAAGCCCGCTCACCACAGGACACCCGTTCACCACAACAAATCCACTCACCATGGACAGCCTGTTCACCAGGCATAACAACCCATATTTACCGTGGTTGGCAGGACCACTGTGATGATCAGGTTTTCTGTGGTGCACGGTCTTTTTGTGGTCGTTAGGGTTTCCGTGGTGCACGGTCTTTTTTGTGGTGAGCGGGCTTGCCCCGCGCTGGGCTGCGGAGCAGCCCCAAAACTGCCCCCCAGATTTACCGGAAGAAATGCGGTGTTCTTGATGGGGCCGCTTCGCAGCCCAGCGCGGGGCAAGCCCGCTCACCACAGGGCACCCGTTCACCACAACAAATCCACTCACCATAGACAGCCTGTTCACCAGTTATAACAACCCATATTTACCGTGGATGTGATGACCACTGTGATGATCAGGTTTTCTGTGGTGCACCGTCTTTTTGTAGTTGTGAGGTTTTCTGTGGTGCGCGGTCTTTTTGTGGTGAGCGGGCTTGCCCCGCGCTGGGCTGCGGAACAGCCCCAAAACTGCCGCTGAGATTTACCGGAAGAAATGCGGTGTTCTTCATGGGGCTGCTTCGCAGCCCAGCGCGGGGCAAGCCCGCTCACCACAGGACACCCGTTCACCACAACAAATCCAATCACCACAGGTCATCCGTTCACCACAACAAATCCACTCACCATAGACAGCCTGTTCACCAGGCATAACAACCCATATTTACCGTGGTTGGCAGGACCTCTGTGATGATCAGGTTTTCTGTGGTGCACCGTCTTTTTGTAGTTGTGAGGTTTTCTGTGGTGCACGGTTTTTTTGTGGTGAGCGGGCTTGCCCCGCGCTGGGCTGCGGAGCAGCCCCAAAACTGCCACCGAGATTTACCGGAAGAAATGCGGTGTTCTTGATGGGGCCGCTTCGCAGCCCAGCGCGGGGCAAGCCCGCTCACTACAGGACATCCGTTCACCACAACAATCCACCCACCACAGGACACCCGTTCACCACAACAAATCCATTCACCCCATAACATCCATTCACCACAAAAAATCCGCTCACCCCAACAGCAAGAGCACCCCATATCTATCGCTATTCAGGCCCACCCCTCACGCACTGCATTGCGAATCCCTTCCAGCAACATGGCAAATGCCGGGTTGTCGTTGTTTTCACGCCAGATCAGGTGCAATTCGCTCTGCGCGCCTTCGCCCAGGTCGATGTCGCGGAACACCACGTTCTTGAAAACTACGCTGCTGGCGCAACGAGGTACCAGGGCCAGGCCCATGCCGGCGTTGACCAGCGCGAGGATGGTCAGGGACGAGCCGAGCCACTGCACATAATCTGGCGCGACGCGGGCCGAGCGCAGCAGGCCGGTGAGCAGTTCGTTGAAGGGCGGGTAGGCGGCGTGGGCGTACATGAGGAAGGGTTGGGCGTCGAGGTCGTGCACGCTGACCGTCTCGGCGTTGGCCAGGCGATGGCTGCTCGGCACCGCCAGCACGAAGGGCTCGCGCACCAGGCATTCGGTGGCGTAGCCCGGTTCCAGCAGGGGCGCGCGGACGATGCCCAGGTCGATGCGTCGGGCCCGCAGGGCTTCGTATTGTTGGTAGGTGTTCATCTCGGCCAGGTCGATCTTGACGTGAGGCTGCTTGAGACGCGCCTCGGCGATCACCTTGGGCAGAAACTCATACACCGCGCTGCCGACGAAGCTGATGTTGACCGTGCCGATATCGCCTTCTGCAAACCGTCGCGCGGTCACGGCCGCTTGCTGGGCAAGCTCCAGCAGGTTCTGGGCTTCGATGAAAAACGCGCGGCCAGCAGCGGTGAGCGCGACGCTGCGAGTGGTGCGAGTAAACAGCTCTACACCCAGGTGGTGTTCGAGCAATTGGATCTGCCGGCTCAGCGGCGGCTGGGTCATGTTCAGCCGTTCCGCAGCGCGGCGGAAATTCAGCTCAGTGGCTACGGTGGTGAAGCAGCGCAGTTGCGTCAGCTCGAACATTGATCTAATCCCGGTATCAATCGGATGCCAAGTTAGATTAGACGGGAACAATTCACGGCGTCCATCATTGTTCTGCCCCTAAAAAAACAATGAATGGGAGTTGCCCGTGGAAACCCTCCAGAATCCGCCAGACCCGACCGTGCTTGCCCGCGCGGCCGCCAAGGTCAAGCGTCATGTACTGCCGCTGTTCGTGGTGATGTTCATCGTCAATTACATCGACCGGGTCAATATCGGCTTTGTGCGCAGCCATATGGAGACCGACCTGGGCATTGGCGCGGCGGCCTATGGTTTGGGCGCCGGGTTGTTTTTCATCGGTTACGCGATCTTCGAAGTGCCGTCCAACCTGCTCTTGCAGCGCTACGGCGCACGGGCCTGGTTGACGCGCATCATGTTCACCTGGGGCGCGGCGGCGATGGCCATGGCCTTTGTTCAGGGCGAAACCAGTTTCTACATCCTGCGCTTTATCCTCGGCGCCGCCGAAGCCGGGTTTTTCCCGGGGATCATCTACTACTTCACTCAATGGCTGCCGGCCGCCGAGCGTGGCAAGGCGATGGCGATTTTCCTCAGTGGCTCGGCGATCGCCTCGGTCATCTCCGGGCCGGTGTCGGGGGCACTGCTCAACGTCAGCGGCCTGAGCCTGCATGGTTGGCAGTGGATGTTCCTGATCGAAGGCTTTGCCTCCATCGTGCTCTGCGGGTTCGTGTGGTTCTGGTTGCAGTCCCATCCCCATCAGGCCAAGTGGCTCAGCGACGACGAAAAACACGCGTTGGCCGCTGCCATTGCGCTGGAGCAGCAAGCCCGTGAGGCGAGCCAGAGCGTGCGGCCGTCGATGTTCAAATTGCTTGCCGACAAACAGATCGCACTGTTCTGTTTCATCTACTTCTCCATCGCCCTGACCATCTACGGCGCCACGTTCTGGCTGCCGAGCATGATCAAGAAAATGGGCAACCTGGGAGACTTCCAGGTTGGTCTGTTCAACTCCATTCCCTGGTTGATTTCCATCGTCGCGATGTACGGTTTTGCGTCGTTGGCCAGCAAGTGGAAGCACCAACAGGCGTGGGTGTCACTGATGCTGGTGATCGCCGCATTCGGCATGTTCATGTCCACCACCGGCGGGCCGGTGTTTGCCTTTGTCGCCATCTGTTTTGCCGCAATTGGCTTTAAGGCTGCCTCGGCGTTGTTCTGGCCGATTCCCCAGGGTTACCTGGATGCGCGCATCGCCGCGGCGGTGATCGCCTTGATCAATTCGGTCGGCAACCTGGGCGGCTTTGTTGCGCCCACCACTTTCGGCTTGCTGGAACAGACCACCGGCTCCATCGAGGGCGGCCTGTATGGCTTGGCGGCCACCTCGCTGGTGGCGGCGGTGGTGGTGTTTTTTGCCCGCACCGCGCCTCGGGGCACTGTGCCGCCTGCGTCCAAATCGTCCACCCATCCTCACGCCTTGCGTTCCGGTCCACAGGGAGCCGCCTCTTGAAAATTGTCCGCGTTACCGTCACCCCGATTGCCTTCCGTGACCCGCCATTGCTCAACGCCAGTGGTATTCACGAACCCTTCGCGCTGCGCTCGATCATCGAGATCGAGAGCGACACCGGCTACATCGGCCTGGGCGAGAGCTACGGCGATGCCCCGGCGTTGGCGATCCAGCAGCAGGTACAGTCACAGTTGATCGGGCTCGACCCCTTCAACCTCAACCAATTGCGCGCCATCGTGCAGGCCACCGTCGCCGCCCATAAACCGGCGAGCCTGGCCGGCGCCGAACTGGCACCGGGCTCCCACGCCAGCAAGGCGGTGAGCAATGCCTATTCGGCGTTCGAAGTGGCGTTTCTTGATTTGCAGGCGCGCTCACTGAACGTGCCGTTGGTGGACCTGCTCGGCGGCGCGATCCGTGACCAGATCCCGTTCAGCGCGTACCTGTTTTTCAAATACGCCAAGCACATTGATTCACCGTATAAACCCGACAGCTGGGGCGAAGCGCTGAACGAGGAACAGATCGTCGCCCAGGCCCGGCGCATGATCGACACCTACGGCTTCAAAAGCATCAAGCTCAAGGCCGGTGCGCTGCAACCCGAGCACGAGGTGTCATGCATCAAGGCCCTGAAAAGGGCCTTCCCCGGCGTGCCGCTGCGCATTGACCCGAACGGCAACTGGTCCCTGGAAACTTCGCTCCGCATGGCCGAGTTGCTCGGCGATGACTTGCAATATTACGAAGACCCGACCCCCGGCCTGGACGGCATGGCCGAGCTGCACAAACGCACCGACTTGCCCCTGGCGACCAATATGGTGGTCACCGACTTTGACGAGTTTCGCCGCAGCGTGGCGCTTAACAGTGTGCAGATCGTACTTGCCGACCACCACTACTGGGGCGGCCTGCGCGACACCCAGGCGCTGGCGAAGATGTGCCAGACCTTCGGCCTGGGCGTGTCGATGCACTCCAATTCGCACTTGGGCATCAGCCTGATGGCCATGGCCCACGTGGCCGCGTCGGTGCCCAACCTCGACTACGCCTGCGACACCCATTACCCGTGGCAAGAGCCGGATGAAGAGGTGATCAAGGGCGGCAAGCTGCCGATTGTCGACGGCTGCGTAAAAATCACCCGCGCACCGGGGCTGGGCCTGGAACTGGACCATGACCAATTGGGCAAGCTGCATGATCAATACCTTACCTGTGGCATCCGCCAGCGCGACGACGTGAAACAGATGCAGCGCTATCAACCGGAGTGGAAAACCGTCAAACCGCGTTATTGAAGCTGGTCGCTTCGTTTTGCCCGGTGGTGCGCCACCGGGCCTTTTTTTTCGCGGGACGCCGTGCCGCGCTATGTATTCAAGCTGATACGTGAATGCGTGGTTATCTCAAATGAGATTTCTTATCAATTAAATTCACTTTGGTTTTTTTATCCCTTAGACTCAGCCCCGCTGGCGTTTGGCTGCCTTCAGCCCGCCATAAAAAACAATAACGAAGGGTGCTAGGGGAGCTGGGCGTGAATTTCAAAAAGAACACAATTGCGTTGGCGGTCGGGTCGGTTTGCCTGGCTTCAGGGGCTTGGGCTGCCGAACCCAACACGATGGAAATCGCGCCGATTACGGTGAGTGGCGAGAAAATCAACCGCTCCCTTGAGCAGACCCAATCCAGCGTTGTGGTCGTGACCGAACAACAACTGCGGGACAAGGCCGATCACAGCCTGGTCGATGTGTTCGCGCGCACGCCGGGTGTGTACAGCCAGGCTGGTAACGAAAACTGGGGCATTCGCGGTGTACCGGTGTCCGGATTCGACGACCAGGGCCCCGCGACCCTCAATGGCGCCGTTTCGGTGTATGTCGATGGTGCCGTGCAACCCAACCGCACCCTGACGCTGAGCCCTACCGGCTTGTGGGACGTGGAACAGGTAGAAGTCTTCCTCGGCCCGCAATCCACCACCCAGGGACGTAACTCCCTGGCCGGCGCCGTAGTAATCCAGACCCGCAACCCGACGTTCCAACCGACTTTTTCGGCGCAAACCAACGTGGGCAACTACGGAGAAAAAGGCGCAGCGGTGGCCGGTGGCGGCAGCATTGTCGATGACAAGATCGCAGGTCGCATCGCCCTGGATTATCAAGATGGCGATGGTTACATCGACAACATCGCCCTCGGCAAGGATGCCAACCCGCACCGCACGAGCAACGCGCGCGGCAAGCTGTTGATCCTGCCCAACGACGATCTCGACGTCTTGCTGACCTACGCCCATAACGAGCACCGCCAGGGTGACAACTCGATCATCCGCACCCCGGACAAGGTGCGCTATTACAAGGTGTCCTCCGATACCCAAGCGTTCGACAACCTCAACCAGGACACCGTCAGCGCCAAGGTCGACTACCGCCTCGATGACCAATGGTCGCTGACCAGCCTGACCACCAACACCCGGTCCGACTACACCAACCGCCTGGACTTCGACCAGACTGCCGACGCCAATGAAGTCATCCGACGCAAGCAGGATGGCAACCTGTTCGGCCAGGAGCTGCGCCTCAACTACAGCTCGGACACGGTGAAAAGTTTCGTCGGCGCCTATTACGGCCATAACTCCAACAATTTCCACGACCGACTGCTGTTCGATGACGTATTGGCGGTCACGGTGAAAGGCGACACAGTCATCGAAAACAAGGCGCTGTTTGGTGAGGTCGACTGGACCTTCGCACCGCGCTGGACTCTGGTCACCGGCCTGCGCTACGACCACGAAACCAACGACACCGACATCAAGCAGGACGACCTGTCCGACGCGGCGAAGGTCAAAAAGTCGTTCGCGGCCGTGCTGCCAAAACTGGGCATCAACTACGAACTCGCCACCGGCCAGTACCTGGGCTTCATAGTGCAGAAAGGTTATCGCGGCGGTGGCGTGAACGTGCGCTCCGGCAGCGGTCACGAGGCATATGACCCGGAATACACCACCAACTATGAGCTGTCGTACCGCGGTTCATTTCTCGAAGACACCCTGCGTGCACGCGCCAACCTGTATTACACCGACTGGAAAGACCAGCAGGTCAGCGTGCGGCAAGCCAACAGCAATGTCATCAACGTGTACAACGCCGGTCGCAGCGATATCAAGGGCCTGGAAGTGTTCATCGAGAAAGACCTGAGCGAGCAACTGACCCTGACCCTCGGTGGCGCGATAACCGATGGCAAGTACAAGGACTTCATCGTCGGCAACAGCCAGGACCGCAGCGGCGAAGCGTTCTACTACTCGCCCAAGTACAAGGCTTCAGTGGGCGGCATCTATCGCTTCAACGAGCGCCTGACCTTCAACACCGACGTGACGTACCAGAGCAGCGCGCCTTCGGCGTACGAGTTCGATTCAGCGGGCAAGGTCAACGGCGAGCGCAGGAGCGACAACTACGTGTTGGCCAACTTCAGCAGCGAATTCAAAGTCACCAAGAACGTGGCTGTCTCGGGCTTCGTGAAAAACGCCTTCGACAAGCGCTACGTCACCAACAACCGCGATGACGAAATCATCGACGCCGGCGCGCCGCGCACCTTTGGCATGGCGCTGCGTTACGACCTGTAAGCTGTATTCCTGCGTGCCCCGGCGCTGCGGCGCCGGGTTCTGCGTTCAGGAAAAATCCTCCTCGAAATGCTCGTGCTCACCCCGCGCATCCCCTTGGCGACGCACCACCTCCATCTGCCGCAGCTCTACCCGCCGGATCTTGCCGGAAATGGTTTTGGGCAGTTCGCTGACAAATTCGATGCGCCGCACCCGTTTGTACGGGGCGAGGTGTTCGCGGGCGAAGGCGAGGATGTTGCGGGCCAGCTCGGCGCTGCCGGGGGCGTCGTGGGCCAGGATCAGGAAGGCTTTGGGCACCGCCAGGCGCAGTGGGTCTGGGCTGGGCACTACGGCCACTTCCATCACCGCCGGGTGTTCGATCAGCGCACTTTCCAGTTCGAACGGGCTGATGCGGTAGTCGGAGGCCTTGAACACGTCATCGGCGCGACCGACGAAGGTGATGTAGCCGTCGCTGTCGATCTGCGCGGTATCGCCGGTGCGGTAGTAACCGTCACGCATCACTTCGGCGGTTTTTTCCGGGCTGTCCTCGTAGCACACCATTAAACCGAGAGGGCGGACATCCAGCGGCAGCGCGACTTCCCCTTCGTTGCCCGGTAGGCCGTCGGCGTCCAACAGCACGACCCGATAGCCTGGCAGTGGACGGCCCATGGACCCTGGCTTGAGCTCCTGGCCGGGGGTGTTGCCGACCAGGGCGGTGGTCTCCGATTGGCCGAAACCATCGCGCAGCGGCAAGCCCCAGGCCTGCTGGATTTGCTCGATGATTTCCGGGTTCAGGGGTTCGCCCGCACCCACCAATTCACGCAGATTCAGGCGCGCCTTGTGACTGGCCAGGTCTTCCTGGATCAGCATGCGCCACACGGTCGGCGGGGCGCACAGGCTGGTCACACGATATTGTTCCAGCGCTGTCAGCAAGGCCGGCGCGCTGAACCGCGCGACGTTATGGATGAAGATGCACGCGCCGGCATTCCACGGCGCGAACAGGCAGCTCCAGGCGTGCTTGGCCCAGCCTGGAGACGAGATATTCAGGTGCAAATCGCCCGGTTGCAGGCCGATCCAGTACATCGTCGACAGGTGGCCCACCGGGTAGCTTTGGTGGCTGTGCAGTACCATCTTGGGTTTGGAGGTGGTGCCGGAAGTGAAGTACAGCAGCATGGGGTCGGTGGCCAGGGTGCGGCCTTCGGCTTCGAACTGCTCGGGGTATTCAAATGCGGCGTTGTGCGCGACCCAGCCGCTGGGCGCAGCTCCCACGCAGATGCGGCTACAGCCATCGCCCAGGCCGTCGAACTTGCCGACATGCGCCTCGCCGACCACCAGATGGCGAACCTGGCCACGCTCGATACGGTCGCGCAGATCATCCGGGTTGAGCAGGGCGGTGGCCGGGATCACCACCGCGCCGAGTTTGAAGGCGGCGAGCATGGTGTCCCACAACGCCACGTCGTTGCCGAGCATCAACAGCACTCGGTCGCCGCGTCGCACGCCGAGGGCACGCAGATGGTTGGCCACCTGGTTTGAGCGCGTCGCCAGTTGCTGGAAGCTGTAGCGCTGCTCGCTGCCGTCTTCTTCGACGATCCACAGCGCGTTGGCCGCATTGCCCTCGGCCATGGCATCGAAGTAGTCCAGAGCCCAGTTGAACGCATCCAGCTGCGGCCAGCGGAAGTCGCGAACGGCGGTGGCGTAATCGGTGCGATGGGCGAGCAGAAAATCCCGCGCGGCCAGGAAGGGATGCGTCATGGTCGGTGTCCTTGATTATTGTTGTAGGGACATTTCTGTGCTGCGGTGACCCACGGTTCAACCGAGGGGCTGAACCGAGTATAGGCACGCATAAATCCAGAGATGAACGCTCAAAAACACCGGTGTGTTGTGCAAAAAAGTCATGGGTGCAGGGGCTGGATTGACGATCAATACATAAAAGTCCAGTATGGAATTATAAGTACAAAAGCTCTTGCTGGATTTTTTCTTCTCTCTTGCCAAACCAACAACAACTTGCGAGATCCCCCATGAAGAAACGCTTGCTTATCACCGCCCTGGCCTTAATCGCTTCCAGCCACGTATGGGCCGCCGAGAAAACCCTGCGCATCGGCATCGAGGCGGCCTACCCGCCGTTTGCCTCCAAGACCCAGGAAGGCACCATCGTCGGCTTTGACTACGACATCGGCAACGCGCTGTGCGCGCAGATGAAGGTCAAGTGCGTGTGGGTTGAAGGTGAGTTCGATGGTCTGATTCCTTCCCTCAAGGTGAAGAAAATCGACATGGCCCTGTCGTCCATGACCATCAACGAAGACCGCAAGAAGTCAGTAGATTTCACCCACAAGTACTACTTCACCTCATCGCGTCTTGTGATGAAAGACGGCGCGGTGGTGGATGACCAGTACGCCAGCCTGAAGGGCAAGACCGTCGGTGTGCAGCGTGCGACCACCACCGACCGTTACGCCACCGAGGTATTTGAGCCCAAGGGCATTAACGTCAAGCGCTACAGCAATAACGAAGAGATCTACATGGACCTGGCGGCAGGGCGGCTGGATGCGATTTTTGCCGACACCATCCCCTTGAATGACTTCCTGCAAATGCCACGGGGCAAGGGCTACGCTTTTGTCGGGCCGGAGCTCAAGGACCCGAAATACGTCGGCGAAGGCGCGGGGATTGCGGTGCGCAAGGGCAACGAGGCGCTGGTCAGCGAATTGAACACGGCCATCGACGGCATTCGTGCCAGTGGTGAGTACCAGAAGATTTCGCAGCAGTACTTCAAGGCTGACATTTACGGTGATTGATGCAGCGGGGCTGCTGCTGTTGC
>NZ_JAAOWU010000028.1 GCF_013778505.1 Pseudomonas sivasensis
GCGGTTCGATCCCGTCATCACCCACCATTCGCTTCATGTGTTACGCGCAGCGGTAGTTCAGTCGGTTAGAATACCGGCCTGTCACGCCGGGGGTCGCGGGTTCGAGTCCCGTCCGCTGCGCCATATTTGCTTCCGCCAAGGCCCACTGAGCGCCTGGAAGCCACGGAAATAGCGGCCTTGTGCCGCTTTTTTCGTTTCTGGAATCCACTGGATTCCACCTCCAGCCACTTGAAAATTGATCCACGGCCGATTGCTGATTGTTGTCCCAATAATTGTGGATGACCTTAGCAGCAGTGTCTTCGCTGAAGACTCATCTGGCCCCACCGCATGCAGGCCTGCTGAACGGTGTCTACGGTGCAGTTCAAACGGCTCATCGTCCTCGATACCCTCTTTGTCCTTGCGCTTTCGTTCACACGATTTGATCTTTCTCTGGGCGGCCAAGGTGCTGTGTTGCAGGCGGTAGGACTCGTTGTCCATTTCGACGATAGGACAGCTGTGTGTCAGCCGATCCACTTGCTAAGTGGCGATATCGGGCAATGAGCCCAGCGCTTGCAACGTTGCAACCTGAACAAACCGACGTCCCGGTTAAATCTTGAATTGCCTCAACAAGCCCTCAAGGCGATGACCGATGGCGTACAGTTCATCGACTGTGTGTACGCCGCTTTGCGTCTGGTCTGCGACGTTTTCAATCGCGTGGGCTATCTGATGGACGCTTCGATTGATTTCTTCGGCGACCGATGTCTGCTCTTGCGCGGCGCTGGCGATGTGCGCGTTCATCGTATTGATAGTGACGATCAACTCGACCGCTTTGCCCAGCGATTGCCCGGCTTGTTCCGCGTGCAGGCTGGCACCATGACCTGCTGCGCCTGAATGGCTCATCGCAGTGACGACCTTGGTTGTGGCCAGGTTAAGGCGCTCGATCATCGCTTGAATTTCCTGGGTACTAAGTTGCGTCCGGCTTGCCAGCGCGCGTACTTCATCGGCAACCACTGCAAATCCGCGCCCCGCGTCCCCGGCTCGTGCCGCTTCGATCGCGGCATTAAGTGCCAGAAGGTTGGTTTGTTCGGCGATTGAGCGGATGACATCAAGCACCGTGACAATGCCTTCTACATCGCCTTGCAGGCTTTTCAACGAGACGCCTCCCGCGGACAAGTCTTCGGTCAGGGTGCCCAGTCGGGCGATGCTTTCATTGACGACCTGTCTGGCGTGCTGGGCCTGCAAATCGGTTTCGCCTGCTGCATCTGAAGCGCTCTGGGCACTGATGGCTACCTCTTGCGCCGCGGATGACATTTGATTAATTGCTGCGGCGACCTGATCGGTTTCCTGGCGCTGCTGTTCCATAACCAGATCGATGCATTTGCTCTGTTCGGCCACTTGGGTGACCGATGCATTCAGCTCTCGGGCCATGCCGACGATCTGGCTGACCAGCCCATGAATCTTATCCGCGAAGGCATTGAACGACACGGCCACCTGGCCGAACTCGTCGCGGCTGATGGGTAAGCGCCGCGTCAGATCGCCTTCGCCCGCTGCGATCTCATCAAGGTGCTCACGAATCCGTGACAGGGGGCGCAGGCTGCTTTTAACCAATAACAAGGCGAGCACGCCGGTGATTCCGAGCGCAACCAAGGCGATGACGGTTATCCCATAGACAAGGCTGCGCACGCGCTGATGGATTTCCCCTCGTACTTTGGCAACCTGGCTTTCGATACTGTCCAGGTTAATCGCGGTGACCACGACCATGTCCCAAGCAGGCAGGTAAAAGCTGTAAGCAAGCTTGGGAACGACTTTATCCGTATTGATCAGGGCGCCTGAATAATTGACGAAGTGGGTGTCGTTCTTCGCTGCGGCCACCATTTCCCGGTTCAGGTAAATTCCATTCTTGTCTTTGCGGTCGCTCATGTTAGTGCCGACGCCTTCGCGGCTGTCGCCCCGAAACAGGCGTACGACCTGACTGTCGTAACCGATGAAATAGCCGTCGTCCCCATACTTCATTTGGGACAGTCGCGCGATCGCCAGCGCACGCGTTGCTTTGTCCCCCGTCTCTGCCTGCGCATACAGTTCCGCTACTGAGGTTCGGGCAAGGTTGGCGTAGTCTTTCAAGCGCTCCCGGCTTTCATCAAGCAGGCGTTCCCGAGTCACCGTGACTTCTTGCTCGGCGCTCGACAGCAGAGTGGTGCTCGTTGTCAGCGCCAGCACCGTGGACAACAGCACCACCGGGGCCAGCACCAGCATCAGTACTTTGTTTTTAAACAGCATGCTTGGGGTTCCTCACCTGAATCTGTATGAACGCGGCCGCAAGGGCCGCGATCGTCGACTTACCAAAGGGCGATGTCATAGGTGAGGTAGAGGCGATTGCTGTCGCGGCCGCGGGAGAACTCAGAGCGGTAGACATAGTTGCGCATGCGCACGCCCAGCCCCTTGAACGTGCCGGCTTGCACAACGTAAGCCAGCTCGGTATCACGCTCCCATTCCTTGACCGTGGTCGTGGACTTGCCGTCATTGCCGCTCAGGTAGCGCGTTGAAAAGGTCAAGCCGGGCACGCCGACGGCGGCGAAGTTGTAGCCGTAGTTGAGCATCCAGGTCTTCTCATCCTCCTCAATGAATTTGCCGATGCCCGCATTACTGAATGAGTAGACGGTTGCGCCGCTGATGTAGGGTAAACCGGCATCACCGCGAAGGGTTTGGTAGCCGCCTCCGACGGTATGGCCTGCGATCACGTAGGACAACTGGCCGCTGAGCATGTCATTGTCGATTTTGCCTGCGTAGGCAGAGCCGCTATCAACGCTGTTGAAGTAGCGCAGGTCGCTGGTCAGCACGCCACCGGCAAGCGGAAGGTCGTGCTGGATGCCGGCAAAGTTCTGTCGGTAAAAGTTCTCCAGCTCCCCGTAGAAATAGCTCAGGCGAACATTCTTACCCCATTTGTACTCGGCCCCGGCGTAATTGAAATCTCCCGATTTTTCCCCGCTGTAGCCATCAGGCACGATCGGCACGCTGTTGGTGGAGTCCCGTAATTTGAAACGGTCCAGATGCCCGCCGGTGACGGTCAGGTTCTCAATGTCGGTGCTGCTGACCTGGGTGCCCTGGTAGGTTTGGGGCAACAAGCGTGCATCGTTGTAAATCAGCACCGGCGTCTTGGGCAGCAAGGTGCCGTACTTGACGGTGGTTTTGGCGAACCTGACTTTTGCGGTAGCGCCGGCGCTGGCAAACTCGTCGGCCGCTCGCCCGTCATCATGCACCGGCATAAGCCCGGTACCACTGCGACCGCGACCTGAATCAAGCTTTACGCCATACAGCCCCAGGGCATCCACGCCGAAGCCGAGGGTGCCGGCGGTAAATCCAGACTGATAGTCCAGCAGAAATCCCTGGGCCCACTCGGTGCGTTCGCTTTTTGCGGTGCGCGCAGCCCGTGCGCTCAAGCCGTGCTCGTCGCGAAAGTTCTCGTTGAAATACACGTTGCGCAGTTGCAGCTTGAGTTTGCTGTCATCAATAAAACCTTCGGCGTTGGCCCCTGCGACGGGTACCAGGCCTAACGCGCAAAACAAAGCCCGACGGGTATACACATGGTTCATGGCAAATGACTCGTTGTTGTTATTTGGGGTACAGGGCGACACGCGCCTCGTGAGTGAGGCGCGATGGAAGGCAGCAGAGGTTGTGGGTGAATCAGGTGAACAGGCTGATGGCCCCGGTCAACAAGGCCAGCGCGGTGACGACCAGAGAGGTCAGCACAGCCCATTTGACGGTGGCTTTCTGGAAGTCGCCAATATCGCGATCGACCATGCCCACCAGCAACAGGGTCGAGGCCACCAGCGGACTCATGAGGTGAACGGGCTGCCCCAGGATCGAGGCGCGCGCGATTTCCACCGGGTCGATGCCATAAGCGGCGGCGGCATTGGCCAGGATCGGCACCACACCAAAATAGTAAGCGTCATTGGACAGTACAAAGGTCAGCGGCATGCTGGTGATCGCAACCACCAATGGAAACAGGTGACCCCAGGACGGCGGGATCCAGTCGACGAGGGTCTGTGCCAGGGCATCCACCATCTTTGTGCCGGAGAAGATCCCGGCAAAGATCCCGGCGGCAAATACCAGCAACACCACAGTCATGGCATTGCCCGAGTGCGCCAGGATGCGTTCTTTCTGAATGTCCAATTGCGGGTAGTTGATCATCAGCGCGAGCACGAAGCCGATCAGGAACAGGATCGCGGAATGCATCAGCCCCATCACCAGGGCCGCCATCACCGCTATCACCAGCACCAGATTGACATAGGCCAGCTTCGGACGTTTGTGGGGCGTGTCCTCAAGAATCGCGTTGATGTAGCAATCGCCGCCGCCGCTTTGCAGTTGCACGTTGCCGATACGCTTGCGCTCTGCGCGACCCAGTATGAAGGCCGTGAAGATCACCCACAGGGCACCGCCGATCATGGTCGGCAGCAACGGCACGAAGTATTCACCGGCATCCAGGCCCAGCGCGGCAATAGCCCGTGTCGCGGGGCCGCCCCAGGGCGTCATGCCACTCATGATGCTCAGCGACAGCATGGAGATGGTCGCGAGGATCATCGGGTTCATGCCGATACGTTTATACAGCGGCAGCATCGCTGCGCAGGTAATCATGTAGGTCGTTGTGCCGTCGCCATCGAGAGCCACCAGTAACGACAGTAAGGCAGTGCCTACCGCGATCTTCATCGGGTCGCCATTGACCCGCTTCAGGATTTTGCGGATCAGCGGGTCGAACAAGCCTGCGTCGATCATCAGGCCGAAGAACAGGATGGCAAACAACAGCAGTGCGGCAGACGGTGCGACCATTTTCAGGCCGTCTAGCATCATCTTGCCGGTGGTGCCGCCGAAGCCACCTATGACCGCGAAGACAATAGGCACCACAGTGAGTGCGACGATCGGCGACAAGCGTTTCGTCATGATGAGGAAGGTGAATACGACCACCATGGCCAAGCCAAGGAAAGCGAGCATAGAACGATTCTCTTGTTGTTATCGTAAAAATGGCTGACGCCGAGGCGCACGAGCCCTGACCCGCCGGGCGGCACAACGGCGCCTGGCGGGGAGGGGGGTCAGTCAAGTCAGGGGGGAGGTGTTATCCGGTTTTCTCTAGGCGCGTTTGGCGACCTTCAAATCTTTCCAGGCGTTTCCTGGTGCCTCGGAAGATTTTGCGTCGAGCATCCGGTTCAGCGTTTCGCGGTGGCAGGCGTTTTCAGACATCGAAATCACTACCGTTGCTACAGCGTTACTGGCCAGGCTGGTCAGGGCGCGCGCTTCAGACATGAAGCGGTCAACGCCGATCAGCAATGCCAGGCCGGCCAAGGGGATGTCGTGAATGACCGTCAGGGTCGAGGCAAGCGCCACGAACCCGCTGCCAGTAACGCCGGCGGCACCTTTGGAGGACAACAGCATGATCGCCAGCATGGTGATGATTTGCGTCAGGCTCAGGTCGATGTTGCAGGCCTGGGCAATGAAAATCGCCGCCAACGAGAGGTAGATGGCCGTGCCGTCCAGGTTGAACGAGTAGCCGGTGGGCAGTACCAGGCCCACGACGCCTTTTTTGCAACCCAGTGCTTCGAGTTTCTCCAGCATGCGCGGCATCACAGGTTCCGTGGAAGAGGTGCCGAGTACCACCAGGAACTCTTCCCGAAAGTAGCGCAGCAGTTTCCACAGACTGAAGCCGTTGGCGCGGCAAATGCTACCCAGTACCACGAAGACGAAAAAGCCGCAGGCGATGTACAAGGTCATGATCAACTTCGCCAGCGAACCCAGCGAGGTGATGCCGTACTGGCCGACAGTGAACGCCAAGGCTCCAAAAGCGCCGACCGGTGCAAAACGCATCAGGTAAGAAAAGATCTTGAAGACCATTTGCGAGGCGGATTCGAGCACGTCGAGTACCGGTTTGCCACGCTCGCCCAGCGACGACAAGGCAAAGCCGGACAACACCGCAATAAACAGCACCGGCAACACCTCACCTTTACTGAAGGCGCCGATAAAAGTCTCGGGAATGATGTGCATGAAAAACTCCACAACCCCAAGCTTTGCGGCCGACTCCGTGTATTGGGCCAATCCTTTAGTGCTCAACTGGGTGGGATCAATGTTCATGCCGGCGCCCGGCTGGAACACGTACACCGCGACCAGGCCAATCAATAGGCTGATCACCGTCAGGACGAAGAACAGCAGCATGGTTTTGCCGAGCAGGCGTCCGAGCGAGCGTTTGTCGCTCATCCCGGCGATACCGGTGACGATGGTGCAGAACACCACGGGGGCAATCATCATCTTGATAAGTTTGATGAACGCGTCACCCAGCGGTTTGAGTGCAATGGCCTGCTGGGCCCAGAAATGCCCAACCACGATGCCGAGCACCACGGCGCAGAGAATCTGGAAGTAGAGCGATTTAACAACTTTCATGGCATCACCCATTTTTAGAATTGTGCGGATGCAAAAATGCCAACGACCGCCGGAATTATCCGGCGAGGCGCTGAGAGTCAGTGGCGTAGACGTAACCGGAAAAAAGCCTGCGCGCGGTGCGTACGACGGACGCTTGAATTGTCTCACCGTTGACGCCGGTGTAGGACAATACGACATCAATTCCGCCGCTCGGGTGTTCGATGCGCACCGCTTCAAGGCGCGGCGTACTGATCCCGCCGAGCATCTGCGCGACGATGCTGCCCTCTATCACGCACGCGGTAGCTAAACCAATCGAGCCCGTAATGGCCAGCGCGCGGTGGCAGCTGTGTGGCATGAAATAGCGAACCTGAATCGTACCGCCGGCTTTCGCAGGCGACACCAGGACCGGCTTGGGGATTACCTTGTTGCTGACATCGCCTAAGCCCATGGCCAAGCCGGCCTGAAGCCGCAGTGTCTCAAGGCGTCGCAGGAAGTCTTTATCAGCGTCCAGTTCCGCAGGGGTCTCATCGCCACGCTTGCCCAGTTGGCTGGCCTCGACGAGCACCATGGGCATCGCCATGTCGATACAGGTCACCGCAATGCCGTCGATGACGTCTTGCGTGTTGCCGGTGGGAAAGAGTTTGCCAGTCTTGCTGCCGGCTGCATCCAGGAAGGTCAATTGCACCGGCGCTGCGGTACCGGGCACGCCATCAATGGCGGTATCACCCTCATAACTGACTTTGCCATTCGGTGTGTACACCTCGGAATGGATGAACGTCCCAGTGTTTACGTTGCGAATACGCACACGAGTGCGCTCTTGGGTGGCTTTGACCAGGCCCTGTTCGATGGCGAACGGGCCAACCGCGCACAGCATGTTGCCGCAGTTGGGTGCGCTGTCGACCCGGCGTTGTGAAACCATCACTTGAACGAACAAGTAATCAACGTCCGCATCCGGGTGCAGCGAAGGGCTGACAATCGCAACCTTGCTGGTTTGCGGATTGCCACCGCCAATTCCGTCGATCTCCAGTTCATGGCCGGAGCCCATCAGGTTGAGTAGCAGTTCGTCACGGGCCTCAACGGCTGCGGGCAAGTCCCAGTCGAGAAAAACCGGACCTTTTGAGGTACCACCACGCATCAGCACACAGGGAATTCTTTGCATGACACTGACTCTTGTTGATCAATCGGTGTAATTGATGTTCTTGGAGCAAGAGTCTCAAGCTTTAAAAAATGTTTCAAATGCAAAAATTGAAGCGATTATTGCGTTTTGCGAATGATAAATTTACGCTGAATTTCTTTTTGACGCTTTCTGCTGACGAGATAAGACATGGAATATGAGCTAAACGATATCCGATCATTCGTGAAAATCGCCGAACTTGGGAGCTTTCACGAAGCAGCTGATGCCTTGCACCTGTCTCAACCCGCACTCAGTCGGCGGATAAAAAAGCTGGAAGAGGGGTTGGGCACCGCATTGCTTGATCGCACCACGCGCAAGGTCAGCCTCACGAGCGTCGGCCGTGACTTTCTTCCAAAGGCACGTCGGTTGCTGGACGACTTCGATGAGTCGATCCTCAATATCCGTGAATTGGCCGAACGCCAGATTGGCCGTGTCACCCTGGCGTGCATCCCTACTGCCGCATTCTATTTTTTGCCCTCAGTGATCCGCCTTTATAACGAGCGCTATCCAAAAATCCGCATCCGTCTGCTGGATTTGAGTGCCAATGAGGGGCTTGAAGCGGTACTGCGCGGGGAAGCCGACTTCGGTATCAATATGATGAGTGGGCAGCACCCGGACATTGAGTTCGTCCCATTGGTCAGCGAACCTTTTGTATTGGCGTGCCGGCGTGATCATGAATTGGCCGGACGCAGTTCGGTCACCTGGTCTGAATTGAGCGATTACCGTCTTATCGGGGTAGGGCGCCTGAGCGGTAACCGGATGCTGCTCGATCACGCGTTGTCTGGCTTGAGTTGGCGGCCGCAATGGTTCTACGAAGTCCAGCACCTCTCTACTTCGCTGGGGCTGGTGGAGGCTGGGCTGGGGGTTTCGGCGATGCCGAGCCTGGCCATGCCGGCGGAAGATCATCCCACTTTGGTCAGCGTCCCGTTGATCGAGCCAGTGGTAAACCGCTCATTGGGACTGGTCTACCGCCGCGGGGCATCGCTCTCGCCGGCAGCGGAAAAATTCGTCTCGATACTGCTTGAGCAGTGGCCGCAATGAGCCATACGGCGAGTATTTTTTCTCAAACCCGACGCGGCTCGCCCTCGGCAATCTTGCGCATCAGGCTCAGGTAGCGACTCGCTGCCAGCCCCAGGGGGCGATTCTTTACCCAGATGATATCGACCCATAACCGCATCTGACTTGGCATGTAGTCAAACACCACCTCCGTCAATGCACCCGAAGTGATCAAGGGTTGTACCAGCGGCTGTGGAAGATAAGCCCAGCCCAATCCTTGCTGCACCAGGTCCAGCGTTGCCAGGTAATTGTCGCTGTGCCAAATGCGCCGTGACAGCACAACACGTGGATCAGAGTCGGTAGGTCCTCCAGTAGCCACGATGATCTGCCGAACGTTGACCAGTTGCTCTTCACTTAAGGGGCTTTTCTTGCCGGCGGCGGCAGGATGATCAGGAGAGGCAACGGCCACCAGCAACTGGCTTCCCGCCTCAAGAAACGTCTCCCGCTCGTCGAGCCCTGGTCGTTCAAATCCAAGCGCCAATTGCACACGTCCCTCATGGAGCATGCGCATCGCCTCCGGATGGGACGCGGAGCGAATCTCGATTTCAAGCGTGGGGAACTCGCTGGCGATAATGGACAGCGGACGATTCCATACGCCTGTTTGCAACTCCGGCGCCATCGCAAGGACCAGGCGCTCCTCCAACCCTTGATGAAGCTGGAGAGCATGGGCGTCCAGCAGGTTTAGCTGGCTGGCGACCTGTCGTGCCTGGGGCTCAAGTGCTTTGGCGGCGGCTGTAGGAATGGCTTTGCGGGTTGATCGGTCAAAAAGTAATAAATCCAGCTCTGCTTCAAGCTGCGACACCGCCATGTTGATGGCCGAGGGTACCCGGCCCAATTTGCGTGCGGCGGCAGAAAAGGAGCCGCTGTCGACAACCGCAAGGAAAACTTTCAGTGACTCACTGGTAAACGCCATGGTGGTTGTCAGATTTTCTGATGATGATCGTCTTTATTTATCAGATTTATTAGCCTAATTTCCACTTCCATTACAAATTAAGTACGTGGGGAACACCATGTTAAATACTGATTTGAGGGGGCAAGTGGCACTTATCAGTGGTGCCGGAAGTGAAGCGGGTATTGGTATGGCGATCGCACGCAGGCTGGGTGCAGCGGGCGCGAGATTGATCATCACCGCTAGCAGCAACCGCATCGAGGATCGAGTTAAAGAGTTACTCGCAGAAGGGTTTGAAGTTGAAGGCCGGGCAACTGATCTCACCGATGAACGTCAGGTGGGTGAATTCGGCCTATGGGCCGCGTCAGTCTGGGGGCGGGTCGATATTCTGGTGAACAACGCCGGTATGGCCATGCAAGGAAGCCCTGAAGTTTTCTCGGAATTGGCAACGATGGAACTGCATGAGTGGAATCTTTCACTGGCCAGAAACGTAACGACCGCTTTTCTTCTGACACGGGCCGTTTTGCCCGGTATGAGGGCGAGAAGTTACGGGCGTATTGTCAATATCAGTTCCACCACGGGCACCCGAGGGAGCAATCCGGGGGAAGCCGCTTATAGCGCCGCCAAGGCAGCGATGGTGGGCATGAACATGGGGCTTGCGCTTGAAGTCGCCAAGCAGGGGATTACCGTCAACAGCGTGGCCCCCGGCTGGATCACCACGGGCTCAACCACGCCCGTTGAAGCCGAGGCGGGGCGCTTCACCCCGATTGGGCGCGCAGGCAGCCCCCGCGAAGTGGCGGCGGCGGTTGCATTTCTGGCATCGCCTGACGCCAGTTACATCACTGGGGAAGTCCTCGTGGTGGATGGCGGTAACTGTCTGGTCGAGAACAAAGCCCCTCACGGCGATTATTAAGTTTGAATACGCTCCAGCGCGCTCAATCCACGATATTGGGCGGGGGGCTATAACCGAGATTTATAAAAGCGCGATGTATCAAAGAACCGTTGAGTTCTTTGAGCCGTATCCGGCTGTCATTCAGCAACGGACTTTTAATTAAGTTGATAATTAACATAGGGTATTGATCATGTCGAAAAGTGGAATTAGTGAATCAGCGATTGCTGCTTTTACCGCCTCCGAGCGTGCCCGGTTTATAGAAAACAACCCAACTTCACTGGCGCTGGCCGAGCGCGCCAAGGCGAATCTGTTCAACGGTGTGCCCATGCACTGGATGAGCGACTGGTCGATGCCTTCGCCGCTCTTCGTACAGCGTGCAAAAGGGGCGCGCTTCACCGACGTTGACGGGCATGAATACATAGACTTTTGCCTTGGCGACACCGGCACGATGTTTGGTCATTCACCTGATCCTATTGTCCGCGCCATAACCGAGCAGGCGAATAATGGCTTGACCACGATGCTGCCGGGCGAAGACGCGGTGGTCTGCGGCGAGTTGCTGGCTCGGCGATTCGAGCTGCCTTACTGGCAAGTGACCGCCAATGCGACTGACGCCAACCGGTATGTGCTGCGCTGGGCGCGCGCGATCACCCAGCGCAACGTCTTGCTGGTGTTCGATGGCTGCTACCACGGCACCGTGGATGACGTGATGGTGCGCTACCGCGACGGCAAAACAGTGCACCGTTCAGGTCTTGTCGGCCAAGCCTACGACTTGAGCCAATACAGTCGATCCATCCCCTTCAACGATGTCGCCGCACTGGAGGCGGCGTTAGCCCAGGGCGATGTGTGCGCGCTGATGTGCGAGCCGGCGATGACGAACATTGGCATGGTCCTGCCGGATCCGGGGTTCATGCAAAAGTGCCGAGAGCTGACCCTTAAATATGGCAGCCTGTTGGTCATTGATGAGACCCACACTATTTCCACCGGCCTCGGTGGATGCACTCGCCAGTGGGATTTGAAACCCGACTTTTTCGTGGTGGGTAAACCCATTGCAGGTGGCGTTCCTTGCGCGGTGTTTGGCGTTAGCGAGCCAGTCGCCTCGGCTATGCGCGACGTCCAGAAGACCATCAGCGAGGAGAGCGGCGGGCATGGCCACAGTGGCATGGGAACGACGCTGTCCGCCAATGCCCTGGCGATGCGTTGCATGCGCGTCAGTCTTGAAGAGGTCATGACAGAGTCTGCATACGAGCACATGTTGCCCCTGGCCTCAAGGCTGGCCCAGGGATTTCGAGGGTTGTTCAAGCGGCACCAACTGAACTGGTCTGTCACAGAGTTGGGCGCGCGTTGTGAGTTTCAATTCTGTGCTACCTCGCCAAGAACAGGCGCGCAAGCCGAGGCGGCTTTTCATGACAGCCTTCAAATGGCGCTGCATCTTTATCTCATCAACCGCGGAATCCTGATCACGCCTTTTCACAACATGACCCTGTGCTGTCCGCAAACAAGTGATGCGGATATCGACAGGCTGATCGCTGAGTTGGATAACGCGCTGACCACCCTGCTTGCGCAACCTGGCGCGCGGGTTATCGCTTCATAACTGCACGTCTGAAAACGCCATTGTTCTTAAATACTGCCAGTCGCTTGAATAAGCGCTAAGAGGTTTGACATGCAATTTGCGGATAAAAAAGAGGCCGTAGATTATCTGGCCGCCCACCCTGAAGTGCTGAGCATCGAGTTGTTCCTTATCGACGCGAATGGCGTTCCACGGGGCAAACTGTTGCATCGCGACGAACTGCTGGCGATCTACGAAAATGGTCGGCCATTGCCAAGTTCCATTCTCGCCTTGACCGTGCAGGGTGAAGACGTAGAAGACACAGGCTTGGTCTGGGATGTTGCTGACGCCGATTGTTGGACGTACCCCTTGGCGGGAAGCCTGACCTTGCAACCCTGGCGCACCAACCCCACCGGTCAAGTGCAGGTGAGCATGCACCCGACCCAAGGTATTCCCGCCGCACCGGCGGACCCGCGCCACGTGCTGGTGAACACCATTGAGCGGCTGAAAGCCGATGGATTCCATCCGGTCATGGCCGTCGAGTTGGAGTTCTACCTGCTGGACCGACAACGCGACGTCAACGGTCGGCCGCAGCCGGCGTTGCAGACCAATGGCGTACGCCCTGTTGCTCCACAGGTTTATGGCGTATACGAGCTGGAGCAACTTCAACCGTTTCTTGATGACCTCTACGCGGCGTGCGCGCTGCAGGGGTTGCCGGTACGTACGGCGATATCCGAGTACGCGCCAGGCCAGGTCGAGTTGACGCTGGAGCATCGTTTCGACGCACTCCAGGCCATTGATGAAGGCGTACGTTACAAACGCCTGGTCAAGGGGGTGGCCAACAAACATGGGCTGCAAGCGTGCTTCATGGCCAAGCCATTCAGCGATCAGGCCGGCAGCGGTATGCACCTGCACGTCAGCCTGGCCGACGAGCACGGGAATAACCTGTATGCGAGTGAAGACCCACAGGGTACGCCACTGTTGCGGCACTCCATCGGCGGGATGATGGAGACCTTGTTTGACTCGCTGGCGATATTTTGCCCCCATGCCAATTCCTATCGACGCTTCCAGACCGGTAGTTACGCGCCGCTGGCTAAGAGTTGGGGCGTCAACAACCGTACGGTGTCGTTCCGCGTGCCCAGCGGCCCCGCCATCAGTCGGCACATCGAACACCGCATTTGCGGTGCCGATGCCAACCCCTATCTCGCCGCTGCCGCGTTACTGGCGGGTATTCACCACGGCATCACTCATCAAAGCGATCCCGGCGCGGCGATTGTGGGGAATGGCTATGAACAGGCGACCGATTTTCTACCCACCGACTGGCTGACAGCGTTGCAGGCACTGCAACGCTCAACCTGGGCACGTGAGGCGCTGGGCGCTGAATTCCTGAAGGTGTTCCTGGCAATCAAGTGGCGCGAGTTCCGTCAATTCAATGCTGAAGTCGGAGAGCAGGACTGGCGCTGGTACCTCACTCACGCATGAATGTCGACCCGTCAGGACGACTTGAAACGGACCGCTGAGGCTACCTGACCTTTTTCTTGCGTGGCTGGCGCGTGGCCAAATGCTCGAAGCAAAAAGAGGCCGTGCCGAACACGGCGATTATGGTCAGCACGATCATGCCTAGGGTTGAGTTTTCCACGATGGGCGTCCTACGTGATGGAGTAGGCGTCCACGGTAGAGTTACGGCGAAAGCGCCTCAATAGACCCGACGCAATCCTTACGACGCCGGGCCCATTATTACGCACTCTTTACGGGGCGTTGCGGCTGTGGCGGTAATCGCTGACGGCCTCGTACACCGCCTTGCGCAAGCGGTTGATACCACCGATAGGGCGGTGTTCTTCCACGCCGAACCACGGGTTGAATGACTGGTTGTCACACGCCAGGTTCTGTTCGGGTGTATCGAAGTCCTGAGCCGGGATTCGCACCTTGGCCACGCTCTCGTAGGGCGCATCGCTTTCTTTCCACTCGATGCTGGTGTCTTCGATCGGCATGAATTTCTGCGGGTTCTGCCGCTGGATCTGCAGCACGAAACACGCCGGCACGCGGTCCGTGGACAACTGCTGGCTCAGGGCGCTGCGTAGGAAGTTCGGCAGGTCCTGGTTCTGTTTGGGCAGGACGTATTCCGGGCAGCTCTGCGGGTCTGGCGCCACGCGGAACTTGGCATTCGCCGCGCCGAACTTGTAGGGCGATACCGAGAAATACGTAGTTTGCGTCGGGCTTGCCGGGGCCGGTGCCAGGGTTGCCAGGGCGATAAATAGATGACGCACCTGCCAAGTGCGTGGGTCAGCCTTGGGGAAGAACGCCAAGACTTTTTTGCCATCGGCCTGGGCACCGATGTTCTGCGCGTATTCCGCCACATCGCTGACAAAGAAGTTCGGATGGCTAAACATCACGAAGTCCTGTTCCGTGCGGGTCTGCTGGTCGGCCAGCAGTTGTTTGCCCGGCACGTCCAACAGCTTGAGCGCCATGCCCCGGGCATCGCGAATGCTGTCGAACTGCGGGTAGGCGTTGCCGTTGGACAACCGCATCATGGCCTGCCAGGTCTTGCCCGGTTCGGCGAATACACCCTGGCGTAATGCCGGGTCGAGATCCGCCAGTACGCTGACTTCGGCCTTCACGCAGCCGTGGGCTTTGGCATGGGCATCGCGCAGGTAGCGCGTGCCTTCGCGGTGCTGGTCAACGATGCGCACTGCCGTCTGGATGATGCCCTGAGTCATCGCGGCTTCACCTGCCGGGACGTGTTCATCTGGCGACACCGGCCCGCTGTGCTGCCAGGCATACCAGGCGGTAGCGGCCAGCCAGCCGAGCAAGCCCAGTCCGGCCAGCCACAACAGCGTCTTGCCGAGAAACCTCCCAATGCGCAGCCACAGGCGGGCGAGCAGGGACGGTTGGTCGTATCGAGATCGAATCATCATGGCAATTGTTGCTCCAGCGGGCCGCCCAGCACTTTGAGGTATTCCAGCAGCGCCCAGCGTTCCTGCGGCTGCAGGCCACGGCCGATGACGCCTTTGCCACGAGCGCCTGCACGGAATTCGTGGCCGCTGTTGTGGTTGCCGGTAATTTTGGTATCGAACAGAAAAGCATTCTTGAACGCCGCAGTCTCGAAGCCGAGATGGCGAGGGTCGTAGTCGAAGGTGCCTTTATAGAACGTGGTGCTGCGCTCGTCCTGGGGCGAGAGCAATTGGTAGATCGTCGGCACCGAACCGTTATGCAGGAATGGCGGGGTGGCCCACACGCCCGCCAGTGGACGGGCCTTGTAGGCACGCAGCTCGCGCACGCCAATCGGAAGGCCAAAACCATCCAGGCGCGGGCGTTCGGCCGGTGTGACACCGGCGGCGCGGTAAGCGTGGTCTTCGACGAAGGCGGTGACGTACGCCAGGCCCTTGGCCACGGACATTTTTTTCAGGTCCAGGGGTTCGGTTGACGTCGGGTGCAATTGGACATTCAGCTTGGACAGCTCCGCAGGGTCCCATTGCAGGGCGCTGAGGTCATAGCGCTGGTCTGCGATGTTGGTGGCGGTGCCGGGGTCGGTACCGATGTAGTCCACCGGCAGCATTTTCAGTGTCTGCACAGGGCGGCCACCTTCCTGGCTGACGGTGGGCACGTGGCAGCCGGCGCAGTTCTCGGCGAACAGCGCGCGGCCCTGAGCGGCGAGGGGCTTGTCGATAGGCCCGAACAATTCTTCGGGCCAGGTGGGCGGTTTGAGGCGTTGCAAGGTTTCTTCGATCAGGTGGAGGTCGCGCACTCGTACGCTGGACGGGTAACGCGCATCGCCTTGAAGCGGTTGGCCAGCGCCATCGAAAAACGTCAGGGTCGCCCCCACACCGAGCGCTTCGCCGATATTCCGTGCCATCGGTTGCTGGGCCGAGCCGTTCCATTGCACCCAATCGAAGGTCCAGATATCCCACAGCTGTGGGTAGTCCACAGGTGCGTTGGCGACGCGATAATTTTCCGGGGAGATGGCATCGCCGAAGCTGGCATTCGCAATGCGGCCAAACGCGTCGGTACGGCCCGGCCCTTCTTCGGTGGGGTAGAGGCCGCGGTGTGTATCGTTCCAGGCGACTTTTAGGAACTTGTTCAGCGACTGCTTGAAGTCCTGGCGCAGTTGGCTGTGTTCGGCGTCGTAACGATCACCCAGCACCTGACGGGCGAAGCGTTCGAATTTCCATGGGTTGTAATAAGTCGCTGCAAGGCTGGCGACCAAGGCCTGGCCAAAGCTGCCGCCGCGTAGTGTCGGCACGCTTGAAGGCAGCACATGCTGGGCCGAACCGCCGTCAATCCGCAAGGCCTGACCTTTGAAATGCAGCTCGCCGGTGTGGCAGGCGGCGCAGGTGATGTCCAAGTACTCAACGTTGCTGCCCGCGTTTTTATGTCGGGCAAAACCTACCGGCAGGTTGCCGGGGTTTTGCGCGGTGGGCACTTGCTTGGGATCCACAAGGAAACCGAAGCGCGCCAGGTACTCTGGCGTGGCAAAACGTCCCTCGGAGAACGGCAGCTCCAGGGCGGTGAACCAGTCGTAATGCAGGCCTTTTACCTGGGTGCCTTGGGGCGTGAAGTAATAGGTCTGGCGGTCGGCGGCGCTCCATTGATCCTGATAGTGCACCTGCTCCACGGGCACGTAGTTCGGTAGCTTGGGGTTAACGGTGTAATAGAGCACCACGGCCAGTGATAGGACCAGAATGGCGAATATCAGGAGTAAAACACGGGAAAAAATGCGCAAGATAACTATCCTTGTCGAGTTGTAGCGTTGTTATGCCACTACGCCATAAGTGCGGCAAGTGGCCATGAGCCTTATGAGAGGCGGTCCCGCGATCCGTCGCGGACGCCCATCATGAATGAAAATGCTTTTAAACACGTGAACTTATCGGAAGTTTCCTGCTCACATGCCGGTAGCCATTGGTCGTGGCCGCCTGATAAGCTCGCGACTTTATTCGAATGCCCTATTGGCGCATGAACAAGGAAATAGCATGAAACAGCATCGGTTGGCGGCGGCGGTGGCCCTGGTTAGCCTGGTACTTGCGGGTTGTGATTCGCAGACCAGCGTAGAGCTGAAAACCCCGGCGCAAAAAGCTTCCTACGGCATCGGCCTGAACATGGGCAAAAGCCTTGCTCAAGAAGGCATGGATGACCTGGATTCCAAAGCAGTAGCCCAGGGCATCGAAGATGCCGTTGGCAAGAAAGAGCAGAAGCTCAAAGACGACGAACTGGTTGAAGCGTTCGCCGCACTGCAAAAACGTGCTGAAGAACGCATGACCAAAATGAGCGAAGAGTCGGCAACCGCCGGCAAGAAATTCCTCGAAGACAACGCCAAGAAAGACGGCGTCGTCACCACCGCTTCCGGTCTGCAGTACAAGATCATCAAGAAAGCTGACGGCGCACAGCCTAAGCCGACTGACGTTGTGACTGTTCACTACACCGGTAAACTCACCAACGGCACCACCTTTGACAGCTCCGTGGATCGCGGCAGCCCGATTGACCTGCCGGTCAGCGGCGTGATCCCAGGTTGGGTCGAAGGCCTGCAACTGATGCACGTCGGCGAGAAGGTCGAGTTGTACATCCCGTCCGACCTGGCCTACGGCGCCCAGAGCCCAAGCCCGGCGATTCCAGCCAACTCCGTGCTGGTATTCGACCTGGAACTGCTGGCCATCAAGGACCCAGCCAAGGCTGAAGCTCCTGACGCACCAGCCGCCAAGAAGTAATAGGCGCCTGAACACACAACGCCCCGTCTCGACGGGGCGTTGTTGTTTCTGAAGCACTTACATTGCGGTTTGGGCAAATCCAAACGAACATCCCTGGCCAGTGGCAGTCTGATATAAGGCTAAGGCACCACTAGCCGCACACAACCGCCAAGTCAATGAAATCTTGGGTTTTTTTGATGTGCGCAAAAAACGCCCGATCTGACTGAAAGCCTTTTAAACCGTGGCTTTCAGCCAGTAAAACAGGCTCTGTTCACAAGGTTATCCACAATTTGTGTGGATAACCTTTCTGTTTGATGGAACTGGAGTGACAGATGAAACCACCCTTCAATTTCACCCGTTTCCTACCCATGGCTGCACGCTTGCTGGGCCGTGGGCGCCTGCCGACTCTGCTGTTCGCGGTGGCCGCCAAGGGGTCAAGCCAGGGCAATCGCCTGGGCAAGCTCAAGGATGATTTCAAACTGCTCCAGGCCCTGTGCCTCGCGTACTGGCGGGGAGAGTATCGGGCGATCAGCCCCAAGGCGCTGATCTCGGTGGTAGCGGGGCTGATGTATTTCCTCAGCCCGATTGATGCGATTCCGGACTTTATCCCGATGTTCGGCATGCTCGATGACATCGCCGTACTTGCGTGGGTCATGAAGACCCTAGAGGGCGAACTGAGCGCTTTTCGCGCCTGGCGTGACGCGCAGCGCCCGGAAAAGCTCGCGGTGGTTGAGCGTTTGCCTGCGACCCCGGCCTTGCTGGCCAAGGAAAACCCGCAAAAAAACGGATGAGGCAGCTATCCCCTGCGACCTTTGTGGCTGTTAGGATTACACTCCTAAGGAAAGAGCTTACTCAGTAAGTGCAGTTATCCTACGGGGCAGTCATGGATATTCAGATAATTTCACGCAATGGCGAACCCGAGTACGCGGTGTTGCCATGGGATCAGTACCAGGCGCTGCTAAAAGCTGCCGGTCAGCAACAGCCTTCACCGCCTCATTCTCCTACTGTCCAAGCCGCACCTGACCAGGACTTGCGCCCGCTCGCAGACCTGCGCGGTTTGCGTGAAACCAAGGGCCTGGCGATTGAAGTGCTGGCTCGCACCGTGGGCATCAGCCCGTCGTATCTCGGATTGATCGAAAGTGGTGAACGTCAGCCGGATGCCGCGATACGACGCAGCCTGGCCTGGGAATTAGGCGTTGCAGGTTGGAGGGATGAATCTTGAGCCTACGTATCAGCCGTCAGCATTGGGATGGGTTACTTAACGAACTGGACCAGGCGCGCCGCCAGCGCCATCTGTTGACTTACCGCGCGCTGCTGGAGCGCCTGCAGTTTCCGACGCCGGCGATGCAAACCCTGGCCGCTGCTCTGGAGCACCTAGCGGCACTGGACGCCAAGGCTGAGCAACCGTTGCGCAGCTCCCTGGTGATCAGCCAGGGCGCCAGCCGCCTTCCGCGTACCGGCTTCTTTGAATGCGTGGAGCGCCTCGGGCGCTTCAGCGGACCCTCCGATGGCGTGGCCGCGGCGTCCTGGCATGCCTCCGAAGTGGTGCGGGTGTTCGAATACGAGTATCCGGAGTCGGCCGAGGCCTAAAGCGTCTGGGGCAACATGTCCATGCTGTCGATCACATGGATGCTGTAACCAGCCACATCCTTGGCATGGTGCTTGGCCTGCGACGCCAATTCCGCCAACTGGCTGGCATCGAGTTGTCCACAGGCCTGTGGATACAAATGCACCACTCCAATCGACAACGACAGCAGCGCAAATTCCTGGCGCACGCCCTGACGGTTCAGTGCCACAAAGCAACCAGCGTCGAGATGCTCGGCGCGGTAGAAACGCCGGCATTGGGTATGGAAGTCATCCAGCAACTGGTTGAGCCGCTTTCGCCATTCCTGAGGCCCCAGCACCAGCAAAAAATCATCGCCGCCGATATGCCCGACGAAGTCGCGGCTGGGGTCGACCCGGTCGTTCAAGCACTGCGCCAGGCACAGCAACACCTCATCCCCACGCCCGTAGCCGTAGATGTCATTGAACGGTTTGAAGCTGTCGATATCCACGTAGCAGATCACTGACTCGCGTTGTTGCTGCAACAGCCGTGTCAGGCACTGCTGGATCGGTACATTGCCTGGCAGCAGCGTCAGCGGGTTGGCGTAGCGGGCCTGTTGGATTTTCAACTCGGTGATCAGCTTAAGCACATCGATCACTCGACCCAGGCCCAGGTAATCGCCATTGAGCGTGATGATGAAGTCTTCCTCGATACGTTGCCTTGCGCGGCTGGTCAGCAAGCGGCTGACCTGCTGCAGTGACTGGCTCAGCTCCACCGCCAGAAAGTCAGCGCTCATCAAGCGGCTGATGGGTTTGCGAGCGAACAGGTCAGTGGCAAACGGCTTGAGCAGCGCGTCGGACAGCGAATGCCGATGGACGATGCCAACGGGGTGCCCACGCTCATCCAGCACCGCCAGGGAGTTGAGGTTGGCCTGGCGGCGGAATGCTTCCAGCACCTTGGCCGTGGCGGTGCCTTGATCCACTGCCGGTTGCTCATTGAGCAGGGCGCTGAGGTCGCTGCCTTCGTCGTTGAGCGTCACCGTGGTCTGGTCCGGCTTGGGCAACATCAGCCGTGCTTCTTGTGGCGGTTGTTCCTGTGGACGGCAGAGCAGGTAACCCTGCACCAGATCGACGCCCATCTCAGTCAACACCGCCAGCTCTTCCGGCAATTCAATACCTTCGGCGATGACCTGGGCACGGGAGGCCCTGGCGATTTGCAGGATCGAACCGACAAACTCGCGCTTGAGTGCATCCTGATGAATGCCGTCGATGAAGTGCCGGTCGATTTTCACGTAGTCCGGACGTAACTCCGACCATAAGCGCAGGCTGGAATAGCCGGCACCCAGATCATCCAAGGCAATTGAAAAGCCCATGTTGCGGTAATGGTGCAGGGCGGTTTGCAACAGGTCGAAATCGTCGGTGGGGGTTTGCTCGGTGAGTTCGATCACCACTTGGCTCGGCGGAATGCCGAAGTCGCGCAGCAGTTGCAGGGTGCGTCCCGGTTGGTGCGCCGTTTCCATCAAGGATTCCGGCGAGATATTCAGGAACAGCTTGCCTGGAAGCTTTTGATCGCTGAAGCGTCGGCACGCGCTTTCGCGGCATGCCATTTCCAATTCGCTGAGGCGCCCGGTTTGCCTGGCCACCGAGAAAAGCGCAACGGGGGAGTGCAGAGGGCTGTTGGACGGGCCACGACTAAGGGCTTCGTAGCCGAGGATGCGCCGTTCGGACAGGCAGATGATCGGTTGGAACAGGCTGTGCAAACTGCGTTGAGCCAGGATAGAGCCCAATGCATTCAGCTGTTCGGTCATGGTCATGGTGATCTCGATCGAAAAAAAAGGACCGCAGGCGATGAGCCTGCGGTCCTTCATTTCACGACAGAATGATGTCTATATGATGACACTCTGGGGAGCGATCACGTTAAATCGCCATCATTTACTGCTTGGCTACCTGCTTGGTGATTTTCAGGTAGTCCAGCAGTATCCGGCCTGTCTCGGCCAGGTATGCATCGTCTTCCGGCTTGGTTTTATCCGCTTCGGTCGGCAGCGCGTCTTCGTCTTCTTTCTTCAGCTCCTTGAGTGGTTCTTCGCCCTTGGCCTTGCGGCGGACGTTCTCCAGCACAAGCTGCTTGTTTTCGATATCGCTGTGCTGCGCGCGACGGTCCACCTCATTGAGGCTGACGGTTTTTTCTTCCATCAACTTCTTGGCCAGGGCCAGCTTGTCGCGGATGAACACAAACTCGGCATCCATGGCGGAGCGGGTATCGTGGTCAGCTTTCAACTGTGCCAGGAACGGCTTGAATGGATCCGTAGCAGGCTTGATCGCCGGCCGGATGGTGTCCCACGGCATGGCTTCCGGCAGAGCGCTTTCGCCGATTTCCTTGGTGTCGATGATCGACGGGAAATCGATGTCCGGCAGCACGCCCTGATGCTGGGTGCTCTGCCCGGAAACCCGGTAGAACTTGGCCAACGTCAGCTTGAGCTCGCCATGGTTCAGCGGCTGGATCGTCTGCACGGTGCCTTTGCCGAAGGTCTGGCCGCCGATGATCAACGCGCGGTGATAGTCCTGCATGGCGCCGGCGAAAATTTCCGAGGCCGAGGCGGAGAGGCGGTTGACCAGCAGCGCCATCGGGCCTTTGTAGAAGGCGCCCGGGTTCTCGTCTTCAAGCACGTCCACGCGGCCGTCAGCGTTGCGCACCAACACGGTCGGACCTTTGTCGATAAACAGGCTGGTCAGCTCGGTGGCTTCCTGCAGGGAGCCGCCGCCGTTGTTGCGCAGGTCGATGACCACGCCGTCGACTTTTTCCTTCTGCAGTTCAGTCAGGATCTTCTTCACGTCGCGAGTGGTGGACTTGTAGTCCGGGTCGCCAGCGCGGAAGGCCTTGAAGTCCAGGTAGAAGGCCGGGATTTCAATCACGCCCAGTTTGTAGTCCTTGCCATCCTGCTTGAGGTTGAGGACTTTCTTCTGCACCGCCTGGTCTTCGAGCTTCACCGCTTCACGGGTGATGGACACGATCTTGCTGGTCTGGTCGTTTGGCGCATTGGTGTGCGGAATCACTTCCAGGCGCACCACGCTGCCTTTCGGCCCACGGATCAGCTTGACCACTTCGTCCAGGCGCCAGCCGACCACATCGACCATCTCTTTGTCGGCCTGGGCCACACCGATGATCTTGTCCGCCGGAGCGACCTGCTTGGTCTTGTCTGCCGGACCGGCCGGCACCAGACGCACGATCTTCACTTGGTCATTGTCGCTTTGCAGGACGGCACCAATGCCTTCCAACGACAGACTCATATTGATATCGAAATTTTCCGCGTTATCTGGCGACAGATAATTGGTGTGCGGGTCGTAGGACATCGCGAAGGTGTTGATGTAGGCCTGGAAGATATCTTCTGCACGGGTCTGGTCCAGACGCGCCAACTGATTCTTGTAGCGCTTGGTCAACAGCTCCTGAATGGCCTTGGGCTCTTTGCCGGCGATCTTCAGGCGCAGCACTTCGTCCTTGACGCGTTTGCGCCACAGGTCATCGAGGGCGGCGGTGCTGGTCAGCCAAGGGGCGTCCTTGCGATCCACCAGAAGGGTTTCCTTCTGGGTGAAGTCGAGCTTGTCGACGCCTTTGTTCAGCTCAGCCAAGGCGAAATCCAGACGCGCTTTGACGCGGTCCAGGTAGCGCTTGTAGATGGTGAAGCCGGGCTGCAGGTCGCCGCTCTTGAGGAAATCGTCGAACTGGCTCTTCCACTTGTCGAACTCAGCGATATCGCTGGCCAGGAAGTAGCTGCGCGACGGATCCAGCAGCTTGAGGTAGCTGTCGTAGATGATCACCGAGCGAGCGTCGTCCAGCGGCGGCTTGCTGTAGTGATGGCGCTTGAGCAACTCGACCACGTTAAGGCTGGCAATCACCTCATCGCGATCCGGTTGAAGGTTGTCCCAGCTGTTGGCTGCGAACGTATTGGTCGACATCGACGCGAAGCCGAGACCAATGAAAAGAGCGAGGGCGGTGCTGGGGAACAGATGCTTCATGCTGATTCGACGCGGGGGCAATTGATAACGCATATTAGGCCGTCTTTGAAGTTGCCGGTTCCATAGGGGCCGGTCGCATAATGCAAAAAGCCCGCGCTACTGCTACGGGCTCAGTCCAGACTCACTATGGAGGCACTGTGAAAGCATTGCAAGGCGTTGAAGGTCATGTGGAGTGGTTGGACGAACCAAGTCCTACATGTGACGTAGGCCAAGTTCGCATTCGCGTGGCGGCTGCGGGTCTTAATCGCGCCGATTTATTACAGCGTGCTGGGCTCTATCCGCCACCCCCTGGCGCCAGCTCTGTGCTGGGCCTGGAATGTTCCGGGGTGATCAGCGAAGTGGGGCCTGGTTCCTCGTGGCAAGTGGGGGATCGAGTCTGTGCGCTGCTCGCCGGTGGTGGCATGGCTGAAGAGGTGGTGGTAGATGCTCGCCATGTGCTGCCGGTGCCGGAAGGTCTGTCGTTGATTGAAGCGGCGGCCCTGCCTGAGGTGTACAGCACCGCATGGCTCAATCTGTTCCAACTGGCGGGCCTCAAGCCCGGTGAGAAAGTGCTGCTGCATGCCGGTGCCAGTGGCGTGGGCTCGGCGGCGATCCAACTGTGCAAGGCGTTTGGCAGCCCGTGCTGGGTCAGCGTCGGCTCGGCGCAACGCTTGGCCTACTGTGAAGACCTGGGCGCCCAGGGCGGCGTGGTACGTACCGATGGGATCGAAGGGCTGCGGGATTTCGGGCCGTTTGATGTGATCCTTGACCCGGTCGGCGGCAGCTATGCGGCGCTGGATCTAAAGCTGCTGGCGCTGGACGGTCGTTGGGTGTTGATCGGTTTGATGGGCGGTCGCGAAGCGCAGTTGGACCTGGCCCAAGTGCTGGGCAAGCGTATCCAGTTGTTGGGCTCGACCCTGCGCAGCCGTGACGATCAGTTCAAGGCAGACCTGGTCAGTAACTTGAGCCAGCATGTCTGGCCGTTGTTTGCCGAAGGGCGCTTGAGCCCGCAGTTGGCCAAGACCTTCCCAATCAAGGATGCCGAGGCGGCGTTTGCTGAGCTTGCGACTAACCAGATTTCAGGGAAGTTGGTGTTGGTGATCGACGAAAGCGTGACCTGACCTTGAATTGAAATGCGACCAAATGGGGAGGGGGCTTGCTCCCGATAACCGTGTGTCAGTGAAGAATATTTCATCTGACCCACCGGCATCGGGAGCAAGCCCCCTCCACATTCGCCTGATTGGATTTCAATTCAAGATAGCGGGTGTCAGATCCAATGGTGGATTGGCCAACCAGCCTTCTCTGCATGCTCGCGCAGCACCGGATCCGGGTTCACCACCTGCGGGTGATCCACCTTCAGCAGCAACGGCAGATCATTGCGCGAATCCGAATAGAAGTACGCGCCATCCAATGTCTCACGTTCCTGCTCCAGCCAATCCAGCAATCGCGTGATCTTGCCTTCGCGGTAGGTGAGTACACCCACGGTACGGCCGCTGTACACGCCATGGCTCACGTCCAGATCAATCCCCAGCACCTCATCAATACCGATTCGCGCCGCAATCGGTTTCACCAAATGCGTTCCCGATGCCGAAATCACCAAAATCCGGTCGCCATTCGCACGATGCCTGGCGATGGTCTTGGTGGCCTCGCTGTAGATCAGCGGTTCAATCACGTCCTCCACCCATGGTTCGACCAGATGATCGATCTCTTCCGGGGTGCGGCCGATCATTGGCTCCAGGCTGAAGTCCATGAAGTCCTCCATGGCCAGTTCGCCGCGGCTGTAGGCGTCCATCAGTTCGTTGTTCCTGCGCATGAACGACTCGGGGTCGACCCATCCCAGGCGGCCCATCTGCTCGCTCCACAGGGTGGCGCAGTCGCCGTGGATCAGGGTGTCGTCCAGATCAAAAATTACCAATGCCATCCGTCACGCTCTCTTTGTAAATCGTTGCATCAGGCTACTTCACACAGCGCACTGGGGTCGATGGAAAGTGCCAGGCGTTGACCATCCGGGTGAAGATCGTCCGCCGAGCGGTTGAGCACATCGACGACCAGTTCCACGCCGCGCGCTTCGATGCGGTAGCGGATCACGTTGCCCAGCAGGCTGTGGCTGCGCACCAGTGCATCCAGTTCGCCGCTGCGGCTCAGTTCGATGGCTTCGGGGCGAATCGCGATGCGCCCACTGATCGGGCGTTGCAGCAATTGGCTGGCCTTGTCGGCGTCGAGCAGGTTGTAGTTGCCGATAAAACCGGCGGCGAACACGTCAACTGGCGCCGTGTAGAGGGTCTCGGCATCGCCGCTTTGCACGATCTTGCCCTGATTCATCAGGAAGATGCGGTCGGACATGGTCAGGGCTTCTTCCTGATCATGGGTCACGAAAATCGTGGTCAGCCCCAGTTCGCGCTGGATCTGGCGAATCTGCTCACGCAGGTGCTTGCGAATGCGTGCATCCAGCGCCGACAGCGGCTCATCCAGCAGCAGCAGGCGTGGGCGTGTCACCAGGGAGCGGGCGAGGGCCACGCGCTGGCACTGGCCGCCAGACATCTGGTGAGGGTAGCGCCCGGCCAGGTCTTTGAGCTCTACCAGTTGCAGTACTTCCTGCACGCGCTTGTGGCTGTCGTCGGCGTTGACCTTTTGCATGCGCAGACCGAAGGCGACGTTCTGTTCCACGGTCATGTTGGGGAACAGCGCGTAGCTCTGGAAGACCATGCCGATGTTTCTCTTCTGCGGGCTCAGCGGAACGATGTCCTGGCCATCAAGCAGAATTTTCCCACTGTCAACCGAGGTCAGACCGGCAATGCAGCGCAGCAGCGTGGACTTGCCGCACCCGGACGGGCCGAGCAGGGTGACGAACTCGCCTTTGGCAATTTCGCAGTTGATATCGCTAAACACGGGCGTACCGGAGTAGCCCTTTTGCAAGTGTTGGACGCTGACGAAGCTCATTGGCTTTTGTCCTTGTTCAAGATATTGGCGGCCCAGGTCAGCACCAGCACAAAGAAGAAATAGGAAATGACCACGGCACTGGTGAAGTGTCCGCTGCTGTTGCGCATGTTGTTGAGGTACACCTGCAGGGTCTCGTAGCGGGTGCCCACCAGGATGTTGGCGAACACGAACTCGCCGAACAGGAACGAGAACGACAGCAGCAGCGCCACCATCAAGCCTTTGCGCAGGTTGGGCAGCACGACGAAGATCGCCGCTTGCCAAGTGCTGGCGCCCAGCAGTTGAGAGGCGTCCATCAGGTCGCGCAAGTTGATGGCTTGCAGGTTGTTGGTGATCGCCCGGTACATGAACGGCAGCGCCACGGTGAAGTAGCAGCCGATCAAGATCCATGGCGTGCCCACCATTGCCAACGGCCCGGAACCATAGAGTTGCAGCAGGCCCACCGATGACACCACTGGCGGCACCGCGAAGGGCAGCAGGATCAGGATGTTCATCAGCGCGTCGAGCTTGGGAAAGTGGTAATGCACCACGAACAGCAGCGGCAGAATGAGCACCACCGACAGGATCAACGCGCCCACGCACACTAGCAGCGACTGCCCGAAGGCCATCAGAAAGCGCGGGTCGCTCCAGAGCTGCACGTACCACTTCACGGTGAAGCCCGCCGGCAGGATGGTTGCCGACCAACTACTGGCAATCGAGTAAACGAACGTGCCCACCAACGGCAATACCAGGATTGCAAAGAGCAGGTACACCACCACGCGGTGGTAGAGGGAGGCCGGGCCGGCTTCAGCGCGAGACATGGTAGCTCCTCTTGAGCAGCAGTTGATGGACCACGGTGATCACGGTCATCAGCGCCACCAGCACAACGGCCAAGGCGCTGGCCATGTTCGGATCCAGGGACACATCGCCGGAGACCAGCCCCGCGATACGGATCGGCAGCACGTTGAAGTTGCCGGTGGTCAAGGCGTAGACCGTGGCGTAGGCGCCCAAGGCATTGGCGAGCAGGATCACGAAGGTGCCCAGCAGCGCAGGCGTCAGCACCGGCAAACCGATGTGCCGCCAGAACTGCCAGCCATTCGCGCCGAGCAACGACGCGGACTCGCGCCAGTCTTCACGCAGCGCATCGAAGGCCGGGTACAACAGCAACACGCCGAGGGGGATCTGGAAGTAGGTGTAGAGGATGATCAGCCCGGTCTTGGAATACAGGTTGAAGTCCTGAATGATCCCGGCCTGCTTGAGCATGAGAGTGATGCTGCCGTTGAACCCCAGCAAAATGATGAACGCGAACGCCAGGGGGACGCCGGCGAAGTTGCTCGTCATGTTGGCGAAGGCGGTAACGAAGTTGCGCAGCGGCCCATCGACGCGGCGTAGCGAATAACTGCCGAGAGTGGCGATGATGATGCCGAAAATGCTGGAGTAAAAACTGATCTCCAGGCTGAACTGGATCGCTTGCCGGTAGAACTTCGAGCTGAAGATCCGGGTGAAGTTTTCCAGGCCCCAGCCGGCCTCTTCGGTTTGCAGGCTGTTGATCAGCACCCACACCAGCGGTGCGATCTCGAACACGATAAAGAACAGCGCGAAGGGCACCAGGCACAGCAATGCCAGCCATTTGCCGCGAGTCATGGCATTCACTTCAATAGCTCCCGGCATACAGGTTTGTCGTGGGGCACGCCCAGCAGTTCGCAGACGGTGCCGCACAGGTCGGTCTGTTTCGGCGTGGCGTTGGCATCCAGGCTGAAGGCATCGCCGAGGACGAACAGCGGCACTTCACGTTCTTCCGGCAGCAGGCCGTTGTGCGAGCGGTCGTTGTTCATGCCGTGGTCGGCGGTCACCAGCACTTGGCAGCCTGCGTCGAGCCAGCCTTGCAGGTAGTCAGCCAGGATGATGTCGGCCGAGCGTGCGCTGTTGCGGTATTGCGCGCTGTCGAGGCCGTGCTTGTGGCCGGCGTCGTCGATGTTCATCGGGTGCACCAGCAGAAAGTCCGGCGCGTGCTTGAGTCGCAGGCTTTCGGCGTCGGCGAACAGGTGGGAATCGGGGTAATGGTCATTCCAGTAGAAATGTCCGTGCTGGATCGCCAGCGTAGTGTCGTCGGTATGGCGATCACGAGCGGCGAGAAAGGGCGTGCGGTTATACAACTCGCTGACCCAATGGTAAGCCGCAGCCGCAGTGCTAAGACCTGCGTCGGTGGCGTAATGGAAAATGCTGCGCTGGTTGGACAGGCGCGCGACCTGGTTGTGCACGATACCGCTCTGGATCGGTGGCACGCCGGTGAGGATGCATTCATAGAGCGGGCGGGACAGCGAGGGCAGTTCACATTCCAGATTGTAGAGGGCTGCGCGTCCTGCGCCGACATAGGCCTGCAAGTGCCCCATGGCGTGTCGGGCAACCTCGAAGTTCAGGCCGTCGAGCACGACAAGGATGACAGTGTGCTTCATGGGGGAGAGCGCTCCGCAACGATTGACTTGGCTCAATTCCTCTGGAGGAACGGGGTCAGAAATGTGGGAGGGGGCTTGCCCCCGATAGCGGTGTGTCATGCAACGGATTTGTTAGCTGATCCACCGTCATCGGGGGCAAGCCCCCTCCCACATTGGATCTCCACTGGAGCTCCAATGTGGGATAAAACCCTTACTTCATCTCTACGATGACTTGCTCATTCCACAGCTGCGGCAGCTTCTTGGAAGTCGCTTCCCAGGCATCGGCATCCTTGATCGGTTGCGGGTTGGCCTTGGTGTACTGCTCGCCCGGAATCAGGTTCTTGGCGATTTCAGCCGGCAGTTTCAGGTCGGTTTCCGCACGGATCGGACGCGCATTGCCCTTGGCCAGGTTGAGTTGGCCGGCATCGCTGAAGATGTACTCGCGGGTCAGCTTGGCGGCGTTCGGGTGCTTGGCGTATTTATTGATGATGGTGGTGTAGCCGGATTTCACCGAGCCGTCCGAGGGGATCAGCACCACGTAGTCATCCGGGTTGGCCATCTTGGCTTTGTAGCTCAGGCCGTTGAAGTCCCAGACGATGCCTACTTCGACTTCACCTTTTTCCATGGTGGCGATGGTCGGGTTGGACAGGCCGAGCCGGCCTTGCTGGGCGATCTTGGTGAAGAACTGCAGGCCTGGCGCGATGTTCTTTTCATCGCCTTTGTTGGCGATGGCCGCCGCCAGCACGGCGTTGGAGGCCTGGGCTGCGGTGCTCACGTCACCCACCGAGACTTTGTATTTGCCGGTTTGCAGGTCGGCCCAACTGGTGGGGACTTCGGAACCGTGCAACAGCTTCTTGTTGACGATAAACGCGATGGTGCCGGTGTAGGCGAGGGCCCAGTGACCGTCTTTGTCTTTCGCCCAGTCCGGCACCGAAGCCCAGGTGGACGGTTTGTACGGCTGGGTGACTTCCTGCTTCACCGCAATCGGACCGAACGCTGCGCCGACGTCGCCGATGTCGGCGCTGGCGTTGTCTTTCTCGGCCTTGAACTTGGCAATCTCCTGGGCCGAGCTCATGTCGGTGTCGATGTGCTTGAGGCCGTAGGTCTTGGCCAGGTCTTCCCAGGTGCCTTTCCAGTTGGCCCAGTCATCGGGCATGCCGACGCTGTTGACGGCGCCTTCCGCTTTCGCGGCGGCTTCCAAGGTTTTTAGATCGGTATCAGCGGCCATGGCGGCGGTGCACATGGCAATGGTCGAGCCTAACAGTGATGCCAGGAAAAGCTGTTTCATCCGAAGCTCCTTTGGGCGTTTTCAACGCTGCGTTTTTATGAACGTTTGCGGTGGTGTTGGTCTAGGTCAGAGCAATACCTGAGCCAATTTAGGCTCGATGGATGACAGTTTCATGTCGTTGTCGTTTTTAACGCGCCGATGTCGCTCGGCACAGGCTGAGCGTAGACCATGCCCAAGTGCCCGTAGGCTCTGGACTTGGCCGGTGTATTGCAAGAGGTGCGGCATGCACTTGAGGCGGGCTGTCATCTGTCGGTCATCTGCAATGCCTACGCTTGCACGCAGTCGCAAGGGCCCGATTGCGGAGCTTTTATGCACCTGAACGGTGCTGGTCTAGTCCAGATAGGTAACGTTGATGCGTGATGAGGCAATCAAGGCGGTGACATCCATCGGCCTGGCGCTGCAAGAGCAGATCGACCATGGACTTTTGCCGCCTGCAAGCAAACTGCCCGCCGAGCGCAAGCTCAGCGAGTTGTTCGGTACCACCCGAATTACCGTGCGGGAAGCCTTGTTACAACTTGAGGCCCAAGGGCAGATTTATCGCGAGGAACGCCGGGGTTGGTTCGTGTCGCCGCCACGATTGGCCTACAACCTGATGCAGCGCAGCCACTTTCACGCGATGGTCAACGACCAGGGCCGCGTGGCGTCCACCGAAGTGATTTCGGCGCGCCTGCAACCTGCATCGGCGGCGGTGTGTGCATGGCTGCAACTGCCGGCGTTGTCCAGCGTGATCCAGATTTGCAGAAGCCGGCGGATCGATGGGCGACTGGTGTTGTATGTGGAGCACTACCTGAACCCGCAATATTTCCCGGGGATTCTTGAGTGCGACCTGAATCAGTCGATGACCGAGTTGTACGTGCGCAAATACGACTTGCACTACGGACGGGTGCGCTTCGAGATTGTGCCGACGTCACTGCCGGTGGAAGCCGCCGCCGCATTGCGCGTGTCGGTGGGCAGCCCGGGTTTGCGGATTGCTCGGGTTAACTATGACCAGCACCAGCGCTTGATCGACTGCGACCTGGAGTTCTGGCGGCATGATGCGATTCATGTGGGAGTGGATGTGGTTTAACCACCGCTCTCCCGGCGCTGAGCTTGCTTCTGTAGTGAGCAGGCTTGCCCTGCGCTGGGCTGCAAAGCAGCCCTAAAACAGGGTGCTGGTCACCTCCATATCAGTGACTGAGCGTCTTGATCACCTGATCCACATTGGTTTCCAGCTCCGTCACCGGGTCTGCACCGTCGACATTCAGCACCAGCAATGTCGAGCCGCCTGCCGTGATGGCGGCTTTCACCGCTTCACTCGGCTGGCGATGGTGCAGCACCACGGCCACATCGTTGTCCTTCAATTCAGTACTGAGTGTGTGCAACGCCTCAGGCGTCCACTCGGCATCAGGTCGCGCATCGGTGCTGATCAGTTCCAGGTTCAGGCTGCTGACCAAATACCCAAAGTGATCGCTCAAACTGACCACACTCAGGTTGTCCGCCTCGGCCAGCCGGGCTTCGCTGTCGGCGGTGAGCTTGAGCAGGCGTTGCTTGAGTGCAGCCAGATTGGCGTCGATTTTCACCTTGGCGCCCGGTGCCAGGCGGCTCAGGTCGGTGGACAAGACATCGGCCATGCGCCCCAGGTTATTGCTCGATTGCCATGGTTGGCTGTTCAAACCGTCAGCGACGCCCGGCTGCACGGCGATCCCCGGCAACCCGCCGTCCACGGGGCGTGCGGCATCGACTTCGACAATGCGGATGTTGCTGCGCCGTGCCACGGGGTACAGCGGATCATCTGCCCACAGCGAGCGCAGGCCGATGGCGGCGTCGGCGTCCTGGGCCAGCGCGCTCAGTGCGGAGGCGCCACGGCCGGTGAAGTACGACACCTGGCGCGAGCCCGGCAGGTTGGCCGGGGCTGCGCGCTCAAGCTGCACGTCGGTGCCTTTGAGCAGCACCTCGGCCAGGCCATAAGTGATCGGCAGCGACGCCAGCACCTTGACCGGTTTGGCGGCGTGGGCAGCCGGTTTGACTGCCTCGGCGGCGATCAGCGGCGGAGTAATTAAACAGGCGATGACCAAGGCGAGAGGCTGAAGAACAGAGCGCATTATCCAAAGTTCCCTTTGAGGCTGGGCACGGTGCCGCGCGCGATGGCGGCAAAAGCGAAAGCGATACCAGCCATCAGGATGATCGCGGCACCGGAAGGAATCGGCAGGTCGAAGATGATCGGCAGCAGGATCCCGCACAGGGTACTGACGGTGGCGATCACCACCGAGACCCAGAAGAAACCTTTGAGCGACTGGCTCAACAGGCGCGCCGCCGCAGCTGGAATCACCAGCAGGGCGCCGACCAGAATCGCGCCGATGACCTTGACTGCCGCGACGGTGATCAGCGTCACCAGAATTACGAACAGATAATCGAGGGTCTTCACCGCCACTCCGCGCACTGCCGCCAGTTGCGGGTTAAAACTGGCGAGCATGATGCGGTTGTACAGCGGCAGCGCCAGAGCCATCACCAGCGAGCCGACAATCGCCAGCACCAGCAGATCGTTACCGTTGACCGTCAATACCGAACCAAACAGCACGTTCTCCAGGATGTGCACGTTGATCTTGCCCGCCAGGATCAGCAGCAGGCTCGCGCCCAGCGCCAGGGACACCGACAGGAACACGCCGATCAAAGTGTCCGGCGCCAGGCCGGTGCGGTTACGCAGGTAATTGAGCAGGATGCCAAACAGCAGGCAGTAACCGAACAGACTGCCGTAGGGGCCGGTGTAGGGTTCGCCGAGCAAAATGCCCACGGCGACGCCGGTCAGCGCAGCATGGCCGACGGCTTCGGAGAAAAACGCGAAGCGCTTTACCACTACCAGCGTGCCTAAGCCGCCGAGCACTGGGCCGATCAGCAAACCGGCGAGCAGGGCATTGACTACAAAACCATAGGCCAGTGCCTCCGGCAGGTAACCGGCAGAGGCCCAGCCCTGGACCATCAGGCGAAACGCTTCATAACTCATTGCGCCGGGCTCCGAGGGTGGGTGGAGAACAGGGTCAGCAGGCGATCCGGGGTGAGCGCCTCCTGTGGTGTGGCGTCGAACAGCACGCGGCGGTTAAGGCCGGTAACGCGGTCGGCCAGACGGCCTACGGCTTCGAGGTCGTGCTCGATCCACAGCACGGTCATGCCGGCGAGGCGCCAGTCACTGAGCAGGCGTTCGAACACCTGGATGCCCGCTTCATCGAGGGCCGACATCGGTTCATCCAGCACCAGCAATTGCGGCGCAGGGATCAAGCCCTGGGCCAGCAGCACGCGTTGGCGTTCACCTCCGGACAGTGCACCCATGCGCCGCTTGCGTTTGTCCTGCATGCCGACCCGTTCCAGAGCCTCGCCAATCGCCGCGGCGTAATGCTTGGACAAGCCCAGAAACGCCGGGCGCCGCTGGCACATGGCGGCCATGAAATCGTCCACGGTCATCGGCAAACCCCGGTCGAATTCCAGCGCCTGGGGCACATAGCCGATTGTGCCCGGCGTGGTCGGCCACTGCAGGCTCAAGCGACCCTGATGCGGCGTTTGTCCCAGCAGGGTCTTGATCAGCGAGCTTTTGCCGCCGCCGTTGGGGCCGACCAGCGCGTGGATGCTGCCCGGCTGCACCTGGAAACTCACGCCGTCGAGGATCACGGTGCGGCCCAGGGTCAGGGACACTGTGTCGAAGTCGAGTGTCGGGCCGACGCTGGCGACCTTCAGGGATTGTGCCGCCGTCATGCGCCCGACTCCTGAATCGCCCGGACCACCGTGTTGAGGTTGCCGGTCATTTCCACTTCGTACTTTTCAGCGCTGTATTCGCCATAGGAAATATGCGACAGCGGGTACAGCTTGACCCCGGATTCACGCTGGATGGTGTCGACGTAGGTGGAGGGGAAATCCATCTCCGAGAAGATCACCTTCACGTCCAGGGCGCGCAGTTCGTCGATGGTCTTTTTCAACTGGCTGGGGCTGGGCTCAATGCCGTGGGCCGGCTCTACCACGGCGGTGACTTCCAGGCCGAATTCACGCAGCAGGTAGTCGTAGGCCGCATGCACAGTGGCGACGCGCAGGTCCGGGTTAGGCGCGCTGGTCAACTTGGCGAGGGCGTCGGCGCGCATCTGGCGCAGGCGTTTGCCATAGGCACGCGCGTTCTCGGTGTAGGTCTTGGCGTTGTCCGGGTCGAGCTTGCCCAGCTCACGGGCGATGTTGTTGACCTGGGCAATCGATGCACTGATCGACAGGAAGGTGTGCGGGTTGACCACCTTGCCCGCACCGCGCGCGGCATTGCCGGTGGCGGCCAGCAACGGCACGTTGGCGTTGGCTTCGATCACCGGGATGTCCGGGCGCTCGCTGGTGGCGATCATACGGTCGGCGAAGTCGTCGTGGCCGACGCCATTGAGCACGATCACGTCCAGGGTGCCGATGCGCTTGATGTCTTCGGCGCGCGGCTCGTAGGCGTGTGGGTTGAAACCGGCTGGAATCAGCGGCACCACGTCGGCCTTGTCGCCGACGATATTGGCCACGTAGCTGTAATAAGGGTGCAGGGTGATGCCGATACGCAGGCGTTTAGCCGCTTCGGCGTTGGCCAGCGGGGCGAGTATCAGGCTGAGCAGGCTGACCAGCACCAGGCGCAACAGGGGAGATGAAATAGACATGGGCAATCGGTCTTCTCGTTCAGTGACGGTGCTGGCGGGTAACGCCGGCATCGAATTGCGCGACCACTTGCTGCCAGCCGGCCGCGATCAGCGCCTGGTCAGTGAGGTCGGAGGGGGCGGCCAGGTCTTTGCGGCGGTTGAGCCAGATATCCGGCTCGGTGCCTTGTACGCGCATCAGCAGTGAACCGCTGGTGGTCGGAGCCTGGCTCAACCCGAAGTAGGCCGCAGGCGCCAGTAACTGCCAGCGGTGATCGCCACGGCTGACTGAACTCGCATCCTGGGCGAACGGCGCGAAGCCTTCTTCGGCCAATTGCCCAGGCGTCGGCAGGGCGCTTTGCTCTTGCTGCAGCAAGTGGATTTCATCCAGGGTCACCCGCAAGTCGGCGTAGATGCCTTGCTCGGCGGCGCTCAGGTCGCGGCGGGCGTCCAACTGGTGGCTGGGCACGGCGGCCACTTCCTGGGATTCGCCGTGCAGCGCCACCACCGTGCCGGCGACCGCGAGGATGATCAGGCACAGCAGCAAGACGTAGAGGGTTTCGTGGCCAGCGCCCGCGGGACGTACAACGTGTGTCGTACTCATTGAGACTGGATATCCGCTTGGTCGATTTCAACGACGTGGCCAGGGCCGGCGTCAAACAGCACGTAGAACTCGGCGGATGGCTTCTTGAAGGTCAGGGTCGAATCCTGGCCGAGCTTGCCGGGCACCAGGATGGTTTCGTCGTAGCCGATCACATCCAGGGTCACGCCGGGCGCCCCGCTGCCGTCGGAGAAGCCGCCCTTGCACTGGATCTGCTCGCCTGGGATTTCCTTGCATTCGCACATAGGGTTGTGGGCCAGGGCCACGGTACTTAAACCCGCGCACAGCAACAGCGCGGCGCGGGACAGGTGCTTGATCATCATGGTTTGACTCCTTGCTTGTTCAGCCAGGCAATGGTGGCAGGCGAGGCCTGGCTCAGCGGGATGGAACCCTGGTGCATCGTGCCGTCCCAGCCTTCCATGGTGACCCACAGTTCGGCGTCGGCAGGTGTGCGTTCAGGGACGGGCAGGGCAGCGCCCATGCGGTACGGTGTGCCAAAGAAGATCACCCCGGCCGCGCGCAGGCTGCGTGGCTTGCCGATGCGCAGGTAAGTAGCCTTGACCTGGTCGGCACAGGTGTCGCACAGGGCGGCGTTGAAGAACTTCATCGGGCCGGCCGGGTCCGGGCTTGGGCCCTCATTGCGGAACTCGGCGAGGGTCAGGCTCCAGGGGCCAACCTGTATTTCTCCGGCCACCCGCTCGCCGATACCCGCGTCACCGCGAAACAGTGCGGCATCGGCAAAATACTTGGGCATGAAGCCCAGGGGCACCAGCAGTAGCAGAACATTGATATGGAATCGCCATTTCAGCCAGAAAGCCCGCAGGGGAGTCGGCGGTGTCGCTGCGACCTTGCTCATCAGTGGCTCTCCGAAGTTTCAGCCTGCAAGGCCGGGGTGGAAACAGGCTTGCGCTGGGTCTTGGCCTCGCGCTTGAGGGCATTGAGGGTGGCCAAGGCGGTGCGCTTGGTCCAGATCAGCAAGCCGCTCAAGACCATCATGCTCAGCACCAGGCCGAAGAACGCCCAGATCAGCTTGATCCACAGTCCGCCAAAATCGCCGGTGTGCAGCGGGCGCATGGATTCGGTGACGAACTCAAGTGCGGTGCGGTCGGACAGGAGGTGCGAGACAGCGATTTCGCCGCTATAGGGGTTGAGTTGGGCGGTTTGGTACATCAGTGGGTACCAGCCGCGGCCGCCGATTTGCAGGTGGCTGTAGGCGTTGAAGGGCATGCGCACGAAGCTCGCTTCCAGGCCAGGGATGCGCTGGGTCGCAATGGTGATGGCCTCATCCAGGGGAATCATCGGTGCCGGCACACCTGCTGCCGAGGACGGTACTTTTTCACGGGCGATCACCGGGACGATGGGCTCGCTGGAAATTGAAATCTGGTTGTCCCCCAGGATCGCCTGGATCAGGAACCAGGTGCCGGTGATGGAAATGACTGCGATAAACCAGATAGACCAAATACCGCTCAGGCGGTGGAAGTCACCCCAGAAGATTCGCGCACCGTGGCGAAACCGCAGGGTTGGTTTGAAAAAACCTTTCCAGAAGCGCTTGTAGACCACCAGCCCGGTAACCAGCGAGGCCAGCAGCGGCAGACCAAGCAACGACACCAGGTACCAGCCCCAGCTGTAGCCATTGGTGAACGGCACCAGCCACCAGCCGTGCAGCGCACGGGTGAACTGACGGAAATTGAACGACGGGCTGATGCCCTGGATCGCGCCGGTGTAAGGGTTGACGTAGACCTCAAGCGAGCGCCCGTCGGGGTAGCTGAGGTCGACACTCAGGGCGAAGTGCGACTCATCTGGGCGGCTGAGCGATTGGACAATCACCTCGGGCTCGGCACGCTTGATGGCGCTGATCACTTGGTCGTAGCTCAACAGTTCGGCGTCATCCGACGGTTTGCTCGCGCGGATATCCGGGTTGGCCAGCCAGACGATTTCCTGGCTGACCACCGCCAGGGTGCCGGTGACGCAGACGATCAGTACAAAGAACCAGATGGGCAACGCCAGCCAGCTATGTACGAGAAACCAGAGTTTGGAGCGTGACTTCTTCGACATGTAAATGAGGGTCTTGATCGGAGGGGGCGAGGGAGGCCCGGAAAAGGCCAGTCGTAGCTTTTGCTGACGCGACAGGCTGTATCTAAATAAGACGGATGAGAATGAGAAATCCCTAACCCGGATATGAAAGAAAATGTTTCGGATTCACATTCGGTGGTTTTTTACCCGTTTATCGAACACGAAACATGTTCCGAGCTATCACCGAGCAGGCGTTGATAGGGCCGGCGCGCTGCGTAGGATGGGCTTGGCCGTTGAACGGCCCGCCCAAAATGACTGCCAGAACCCTTTACGACAAACACGCGTGGGTGCCGCCGAAGGCTTTCTTGTAGCGCTCGATGCCCTCGGTGGCATTGTCGATGCGCAGGTCCGGCCTTTCACGATAGGCCACGCCAGTCAAGGGCTCCGGCGGTTACGACGAGAAAGCTCAACTGGGCTCGAGCAATTGCGCACCAGGCCCGCGCTCACCCAGCAGGTCATCCTGATTGCGCAGCGGGCATGCTTCCAACGACAAGCATCCGCAGCCGATGCAGCCGTTGAGCTTGTCGCGCAGCAGCATCATTTTGTTGATGCGCTCGTCCAGGTCTTCGCGCCACAGTGCCGACAAACGTTCCCAGTCTTTGGCTGTGGGGGTGCGGCCATTTGGCAGCGTCTGTAATGCCTCGCCAATCGTCGCCAGGGGAATCCCCAAGCGCTGGGCGATCTTAATCACCACCACGCGGCGTAATACATCCCGCGGATAGCGCCGCTGATTGCCCGCGTTGCGATTGCTCTGAATCAGCCCCTTGGTTTCGTAGAAGTGCAGGGCCGTGACGGCCACGCCGCTACGGGCGGCCAGTTGGCCGACGGTGAGTTCCTTGGTAATCATGAAAACTCCGATTAAGCGCTTGACCTTGACTTAACTGGAGGTTTTACCCTGCGTGGCATCGAATCGCAAGATTCTGCCTACAGTGGAAGGGGAGTATTCATGCAGGTATCAGAGAAGAATCACGGCTTCACTCAGCTGATCGAGTTCCATATCGAGCCTCAGCAGCAAGTTGCCCTGGTGGCGGCCTTGTCCACCCAAAGCGAGCGTTTGGCCCAGGGCCATGACGGATTTCTCAGTGCGAGCGTGCAGGTCAGCGATGACGGCCGGCGGGTGCTTAATTACCTGCAGTGGACGTCCCGAGCGCACGGTGAGGCAGCGTTCAAGCGTTTTGAGCAGGGTGAGGAAGACTTCTGGACACTGATTCGCGCCCATCAGGCCACGGCGGTGACCTTTGGTTCGTTCCAGGTGCTGCGCAGTTTTGAGCGCAGCCATGACAATGCATTGCATTGCCGTCTATATGGATAAATGCAGCATCCGTTCACCTTGCACGTTCTCCCCCGGCCGACGCTTATTCACCGCCAATTCGCCAATCTTGATCAGGCGTGTGCGCGTGACGTTACGGCTCAGGCCCAGCAGGTTGGCGGTGTGCACCTGGTTGTAATGGCTGAAACGGTAAGCGGCCCGAAGCAGGGCGTCTTCGACCTTTTCATGCAGGGCGCCAGCCTGTTCTTCGAAGAGCTTTTGGAAGGCGCGCTCCAACAAGGCTTCGGCGCTGTTGTCGGTGCCGTGCTGACTGTCGTCCTGGCGCTCAATGCGCATGTTCGACAGGCGTAAATCATCCCGTTCGATCACGCCGTTACGGCAGATCAGCAGGGTGTGGTGGATGACGTTTTCCAGTTCGCGGATATTGCCCGGCCAGCTGTAGCTCTTGAGTTTTTGTTCGGCTTCGCGACTGATCGTGATCGGGCCGTAGCCCAGGCGTCGGCTGTAAGCCTCGATAAAGTGCCGGGTCAACGGCAGGATATCGCCGGGGCGCTCGCGCAGCGGGCTCAGTTCCAGGCTCACCACGTCGAGTCTGTAGTAGAGGTCTTCGCGGAAATGCCCGGCGTTGATGGCTTTTTCCAACTGCACGTTGGTTGCAGCCAGTACGCGCACATCAATCGGAATGCTCTTGCGCGAACCTAAGCGTACGACTTCGCGTTCCTGTAGGACACGCAGCAATTTGACTTGGATGGGCATCGGTAAATCGCCGATCTCATCAAGGAACAACGTGCCGCCATCGGCTTCTTCGAACCAGCCAGCCTTGGCGCTGAGGGCGCCGGTAAAGGCGCCTTTTTCATGGCCGAACAGTTCGGCCTCCACCAGGGATTCAGAGAAGGCGCCGCAGTTCACTGCCACGAACGGGCGGTTGCGCCGCGCGCTGAGGTTATGAATGTGGCGCGCCACCAGCTCTTTACCGGTCCCGGTTTCGCCGATGATCAGCACGCTGGCTTCGCTGGGCGCCACTTGCTGGATATGGTCGAGCAGCGCCTGGGATTTCGGGTCTTCGAAGACCTGGGCCGTGGCGCGAATCGAGGTCGCAAGGGCGGGCGAGGGCGGTAGGGTTAGAAGCTGCATGGGCACCTCTTTTTTATGAATAGAACGTAGGAATCGGCAGGGATTGGTTCAACGCCCAGTCCCCCAGTTCATGGAGCTTGTAGTCCACCGGGTCGTGCAGGGTTTGCGTGCGCAGGTTGCGCCAGTGGCGATCCAGGCGCAGGGAGGCATGGGTTGAACGTGCGCCGGTAACTTCAAACAGACGGCTGCACAGATCCAGGCCTCGGCGGGTGGCGGCGACCTTGGCGGTGGCGATGGCAATTGCCAGTTGGCCGCGCTCGTGTTCGCTGAGGTTTGGCCCTTTGGCCCAGGCTTGGTCCAGTAGCTCGGCGGCTCGCTCCACCAGCAGGCGCACGCCTTGGAGGGCCACCCAGAACTCGCCGTAGTGGTGGAGCACGTAAGGATCCTGGCGCACGTCCTCGGCCGAGGATTTGTGCCAGGCACGGGTTTCGGTGAGGGTGTAGGTGCGTGCTTCTTCGAATGCGCCTTCGGCAATGCCGAGAAACATATGGGTAAAGGTCAACTGTGCGATCAGCGGGCGCAGGCAGGCGAACGGCGTGCTCAGCGGGCCTGGGTCGAGCAGCAATTCCGACTCTTCGACGCGCACCCGTTCGAAGCTGGCGCTGCCGCTGTCGGTCTGGCGTTGGCCGATATTGTTCCAGTCATTGTGCAGAGTGATGCCGCTGCGCCCACTGGGGATGGCGGCAATCAGCAGTTTGCCGCCGGCATTTTCATCCACCGCCGAGGCGATCAGCATTTCCGAGTCGCTGGCGCCGGAGCAGAAGCTCTTTTTGCCGGAGAATTCGCGCCAGCCGCCGAAGTCCTTGACCACGGTGCGCGTGTCCAATGGATTGAGGGCGTTGCCCCAGAACCAGTTCTTGCGGGCGGTTTGTTCGAACCAGGGTTGCCATTGGTCCGGGCGTGAAAACAGGCGCACGGTGGCCAGCATCAGATGATGAAAGCCGAAGACGTGGGCGATGGAGCTGTCGACCTTGGCGAATTCGCGCACGATGCCCAAGGTGTCGCTCCAGCGGGCGCCGAGGCCGCCGTATTGGGTGGGAATGCTCAGGGCCAGCAGGCCGCTGTGGCGCAGGGCGTCACGCTCGGTTTTGGGTGTGCCGCCGCGCTCGTCGCGTTCGACGGCGCTGAGGGCGAATTCGGCGGCCAGCAGTTTGGCGGTCTGCAGGGGAGATGGCAGGACGCTGTGGGGTTTGGCTGTCACGGGTTTTCCTCTTTATTGGCAGCAGCGGCCCGGGCCGGTGCCGCCGCTGCGCCGATCAGGCCTTGGCCGGCAGTACATCGTTGGCAATCATTTCGCCGAACGGGCCGGTGAGGTTGGTGATACCGCGTCCAGCGAGGCTGGCGTAGGGTTCCGGCAGCAGCGGGAACACCAGTTCGGCGAAGCGATAGGCCTCTTCCAAATGCGGATAGCCGGAGAAGATGAAGCTCTCGATGCCCAGGTCGGCGTATTCCTTAATGCGTTCGGCCACTTGTTGCGGGTTGCCCACCAACGCGGTACCGGCACCGCCGCGCACCAGGCCGACACCGGCCCACAGGTTGGGCGCGATTTCCAGGTTGTCGCGGCGCCCGTCGTGGAGGGCGGCCATGCGGCGCTGACCTTCGGAGTCAAAGCGCGAGAAGGATTTTTGCGCGGCGGCGATGGTGTCGTCGCTGATGTGCTCGATCAGTTTGTCGGCGGCTTTCCAGGCGTCTTCTTCGGTTTCGCGCACGATCACATGCAGACGAATGCCAAACTTCACCGTACGCCCGTGGCGCGCGGCGCGCTCACGCACATCGGCGAGTTTTTCCGCGACGGCGGCGGGCGGCTCGCCCCACGTCAGATACACATCCACCTGTTCGGCGGCGAGGTCGTGGGCGGCGTCGGAGGATCCACCGAAGTACAGCGGTGGGTAAGGCTTCTGCACCGGTGGGTAAAGCGCCTTGGCGTTTTGCACGCGCAGGTGTTTGCCTTCGAAATCCACCGATTCACCCTGCAATACGCGGCGCCATATCCGTAGGAATTCGTCGGAGACTTCGTAACGTTCAGCGTGGTCGAGGAAGCTGCCGTCGCCACGGTTTTCGTCGGGGTCGCCACCGGTCACTACGTTGATCAGCAGACGGCCGTTGGACAGGCGATCCAGGGTGGCGGCCATGCGTGCAGATACAGTCGGCGAAATGATGCCGGGACGAATGGCCACCAGGTAACGCAGGCGTTCTGTCAGCGGTACCAGCGCCGAGGCGATGACCCAGGAGTCTTCACACGAGCGGCCGGTAGGAATCAACACACCGTAGTAACCCAGGTTGTCAGCCGCCTGGGCGACTTGCTTCAGATAATTGAGAGTGACCGGCCGGGCACCTTGGGTGGTGCCCAGGTAATGACCGTCGCCATGTGTCGGCAGAAACCAGAAAACATCCATAACCAATCCTTAAGCGATTTTCAGCAGAGAAGGGGAGTGCGCTGCAAACAAGGGTGCAGCACGTTCTGCCGCAAGGCGTATCCGGCCCTTCAGGGGCTCACTGGTTATTTGGTAGTCGGTGAAGTCGGCTTCGGTGGCGTACACACCGATCGGCAGGGTCAGGGCCTGGAAGAAGGCGAACAGCGGGCGCAGTTGATGATCGAGGACCAGCGCGTGGCGTTCGCTACCACCGGTGGCGGCGAGCAGCACCGGGGTGTTGACCAGGGAGTTGAGACCGACCAGATCGAACAGGTGCTTGAGCAGGCCAGGGTAGGAACCGCGATAGACCGGCGCGGCGACGATCAGCAGGTCGGCCTGTTCGATGGCCAACAGTTGGGCTTCGACTTCGGCGGGCAATTCATCGCGCGACAGTGCACCGCCCAGTGGCCGGGCAATGTCGCCCAGTTCGATCAGTGTGGTCTGGATTGGCAGCAGGGTGGCCAATTCGGCCAGAACGGCTTGGGTCAACACCAGGGTGCGCGACGGGCGCCAGGTTCCGCCGGAGAGGGCAACGACATTCAGTGGACGGGTCATGAACAGTTCCTTTTTCAACAGTGGTTCATAGCAAGTGAGGTGCAAGGTGTTGAGCAAGAGCTGTACCAACGGCTGCAGGCCTTGATTGGCTTGGGCTGTGGCTCACTGCTGAAAAATGTTGCTGTTGCCTGCCTGGTGATTTGTTGAATGGCTGTTGCCTGGGCAACAGTTGCTTGGCGAACAGTGCCTGGCAGAATTGGAGCTAGTTATAGAGGGTTACTGTTATTCCGTAAATGAACGTATTTCCATATTTATAGATCATAAAGAAATATATGAGAGGGCTATCGGAGGGGGCTTCGGCGGTTGATAGCGACTATCACGGACGGTGATTTTTCACCGAATGACGTCGGGAGTAGCCTGTGTTCATTGACTCGAAACCTCCTTTGCAGAGCCGCCGCCATGAACCGATTCCTCGCCGTTTGCTTATTGATTGTCAGCGCCGTACTCGCCGGCTGTGCGAGCCATCCATCGCCAGAATTACGTCCCTACTCTGCCGAAGAGACCAAGCAATTGGCTCTTGAAGCGCTGAGTCGTCGAGGCTTGTCGTTCGATGAATATCAACAGCAGCGTGCGGCACTGACCGGTCAGCCACAGAAGTCCTTCGGCTTTGATCGCCAAGGTGAAATGAATGCCGAGCGCGACGTCGTACTTCATGGTCGTCCTAGTTGATCGCGTTCTGCGCAGCAAAAAGCCCGAGGCGCCCTTTAAGGACCTCGGGCTTTTTGTTTTCCATGGCGCGACTTCAGCCTGTTAAGCTGAATTTCAGGAGCGTTCCTACGCACATTTACTTAAAATTGTCCTTCTTTAATGGCATTCGATCCGGTAGACATGACGACCTCTGTTCCGGCCGATGCTCCTGAGACGCCGCTCTCGGGAACCTGCTTTGCGAGTCTTAACTGTCATGAATAAACGTCCTTTGTATTTCGACTACGCCGCCACCACCCCGGTGGACGAGCGGGTCATCCAGGTGATGGTCGAGTGCCTGGGCTTCAACGCCAATTTCGGTAACCCCGCGTCCAGTTCCCACGCTTACGGCCAGGCGGCCCGGCAAACGGTTGAACAGGCGCGTCGCCAGGTGGCCGAGTTGGTGGGCGCACAGCCTGAGCAGATCGTCTGGACCTCCGGCGCCACTGAATCCAACAACCTCGCCATCAAAGGCGTGTTCCAGGCGCGGGGTGTGGCCGGTGGGCATATCATCACCAGCCAGATCGAGCACAAGGCCACGCTGGACACCGCGCGACAGTTGCAGGAAGCCGGCGTAGCCGTGACCTATCTGGTACCCGACGCCGACGGTTTGATCAGCGTCGACGCGGTCAGTGAGGCGTTGCGCGAAGACACCTTCCTGGTTTCGCTGATGCTGGTGAATAACGAACTTGGCACTCTGAATGACATCCCCGGCATCGGCGCGCGGGTGCGTGAACACGGCGCGCTGCTGCATGTGGACGCGGCTCAGGGAGCAGGCAAGGTGGCGATCGATCTGGCGCAATGGCCGGTGGATTTGATGTCGTTTTCTGCGCACAAGTTGTACGGCCCCAAGGGTATCGGCGCGCTGTACGTCGGGCCTCGGGCGCAACAGAAGGTGTTGGCGCAGATTCATGGCGGCGGACACGAGGGCGGCTTGCGCTCCGGCACGTTGGCGACCCACCAGATTGCAGGGATGGGCACGGCATTTGCGCTGGCGGCGCAGTCGTTCACCGAAGAGAAAGCGGTGATCGTCGCGTTGCGGCAACGCCTGCTGGATCAGTTGGCATCGATCGCCGGTGTACGCCTCAATGGCAGTGCCACGCAACGTATTCCCCACACCCTGAGCCTTACGTTCGGCGAAGGTGAGTTCAATGCCGCGGCATTGAGCGCCGGTATCGCTTTTTCAGCGACGTCGGCCTGCAATTCTGCGAGCAATGCACCGTCCCACGTGTTGCTTGCCCTTGGCCATAACGCCCGCTCGGCCGGCCGCACCATTCGCTTGAGTCTGGGGCGGTTCACTACCGAGCAGGATATTGACCAAGCGGTGCTATTGATTAAGGCCGCACTGGCCAGCGCGCCGGCCTTCTGGGCCGTCTGATTTTCACATAACAATTATTAGTGGTTAGCAGGAGACACAATGAGCACGCAGCCTTTGACCCATGGAACGGTTCCCCAGCGCCTGGCGCGCACCCGCGAACTGATGAGCCGCGAGGGCATCCACGCCCTGCTGGTGCCGTCGGCTGACCCGCATTTGTCCGAATACTTGCCGGGTTACTGGCAGGGCCGCCAATGGTTATCGGGTTTCCATGGCTCGGTGGGGACGCTGATTGTCACCGCAGATTTCGCCGGCGTGTGGGCCGACAGTCGTTACTGGGAACAAGCGACCAAGGAGCTCAAGGGCAGCGGCATCGAGCTAGTAAAACTGCAGCCGGGCCAACCTGGACCACTGGAGTGGTTGGCCGAGCAAACTCCGGAAGGCGGTGTGGTGGCGGTGGATGGTGCAGTGATGGCGGTCGCTTCGGCGCGCACCTTGAGCGCCAAGCTGGCAGAACGCGGCGCGCGCTTGCGTACCGATATCGACGTGCTCGATACGGTTTGGACAGACCGTCCAAGCCTGCCGAACCAGCCGATTTATGCGCATCTGCCACCGCAAGCGACCGTTAGTCGTGGCGAGAAGCTCGCTGCACTGCGCGCCAGTTTGAAAGAGAAGGGCGCCGACTGGCACTTTATCGCGACCCTGGACGACATCGCCTGGTTGTTCAACCTGCGTGGCGGCGACGTTTCATTTAACCCAGTGTTTGTATCGTTTGCGCTGATCAGTCAACAGCAGGCCACGTTGTTCGTGGCGCTGAGTAAAGTCGACGCGGATCTGCGTGCTGTGCTTGAACAGGATGGCGTGGCGTTGCGCGATTACAGCGAGGTCGCGGATGCCTTGCGTGCAGTGCCGTCGGGTGCAGGGTTGCACGTCGACCCTGCCCGCGTAACCGCCGGCTTGCTGGAAAACCTGGATGCTGGCGTCAAGTTGATCGAAGGATTGAATCCAACCACATTGGCCAAATCACGCAAGAGTCTGGCAGACGCCGAGCACATCCGCCGGGCCATGGAGCAGGATGGCGCCGCTCTGTGCGAATTCTTCGCCTGGCTGGACAGTGCGCTGGGCCGTGAGCGCATCACGGAGTTGACCATTGATGAACACCTGACCGCAGCCCGTACCCGTCGCCCCGACTATGTGTCGCTGAGTTTCAACACTATTGCCGCCTTTAACGCCAATGGCGCAATGCCCCATTACCACGCCACCGAGGAAGAGCATGCGGTGATCGAAGGTGATGGCTTGCTGTTGATCGACTCGGGTGGCCAGTACTTGGGCGGCACAACGGATATCACACGCATGGTGCCTATCGGTACGCCGAGTGAGGAGCAGAAACGAGACTGCACCCGGGTGCTGAAGGGCGTTATTGCGCTGTCCCGTGCGCATTTCCCGAGGGGGATTCTATCGCCGTTGCTGGATTCCATTGCCCGTGCGCCGATATGGGCTGATGGTGTGGACTACGGCCACGGTACTGGGCACGGCGTAGGTTATTTCCTCAATGTGCATGAAGGTCCACAAGTGATTGCTTATCAGGCCGCCGCCGCTCCGCAAACGGCGATGCAGCCGGGGATGATCACTTCCATTGAGCCGGGTACGTACCGGCCGGGGCGTTGGGGTGTGCGTATCGAGAACCTGGTGCTGAACCGCGAAGCGGGCAAGACCGAGTTTGGTGAGTTTCTGTCGTTTGAAACCCTGACGCTTTGCCCGATCGACACGCGTTGTCTTGAGCCGTCGCTGCTCACCACGGATGAGCGCGCGTGGCTCAACGCGTATCACGCGCAGGTGCGTGAGCGCTTGAGCTCGTTGCTGAGCGGCGCGGGGCTAGAGTGGTTGCAACTGCGTACGGCAGCTATCTGATCTGAAGCAAACGCCGCCTGCGATCTGCTTGCAAGCGGCGTTCAAGGATGAGTGTTAATCGAGAGCTGATTGGGCACGATGAGCAGTCGAGGATGACTGCTCGGGGGCGATTACTTACAGATAACGATCATGCTGCGGCTGGTGTACCCGGCAGGATTGATGCCAAAGGGATAGTCCCCGGGTTCCTCGGAATTGTCACCGGACTTGGCGATGACCCGATATCCCTTGGTACCGCAAGAGTTGGTTGCACTGGTGTAGCACTGGTCCCAAGAGGAGGACAGGCCGGAACAGTTGATATGCAGTCCTCTTTTTCCCCGTTTTACTTCTGTCTTGGTAGTCGCGGCACAGCCAGCAATGGCTACGACCATTAACACTATCAAAATTCGCTTCATTCCCATCCTTAATAGCCACTTCCCAATACTTGAAGCCGGCTCTACTCGCTCTCGAGTGTAGTGTTCGCGCTGTCCTTGTCGAAAAACTCCATGAATGACATTCGTTTAGCGCTTAAACATGGCCTAAATGAGCGGCAAATGCCAGAGGTACATTCAAAGATGATTCAATCCGCTGGAACCAGTGGTTTCGAGTCATTGCGCATCGTCAGCGTCGCGCCTACCGAGGCCAGGATAATGCAGGTAATGGCCAGCCATTGTGCCAGTGATAAGTACTCTTGCAGAAAGAGTAGGCCTGAGAGCGCGCCGAATACGGGTTCGATGCTCATGAGGGTGCCAAAAGTTCGTGCAGGGAGGCGCGTCAGCGCTACCATCTCCAGGGTGTAGGGTAGGGCAGTGGACAGAGTGGCGACGCCGATGGCTATTGGAATCAGCGCAGGCGTCAACAAGGCACTGCCAGCGTGGACGATGCCAATGGGCGCGACAAACAGTGCTGCGATCATCACCCCAAGAGCGGCGGTCTGGACGCCGTTGTCGTTACCTGCTTTCTGTCCGAACAGGATGTAGAGTGCCCAGCAGACTCCCGCTCCTAATGCATAGGCTGCGCCAACTAAGTCGATACCATTGCTCGCTTCTCCCATGGGGATCAATAGAAGCAGGCCGACGATTGCGAGGGCAATCCACAGGAAGTCCACCGCCCGGCGCGACGCGTAAATGGCCACTGCAAGAGGTCCCGTGAATTCTAGGGCTACGGCGATGCCCAGGGGCACGCTGCGCAGTGACATATAGAAGAGGAAATTCATGCCGCCCAGGGCCATTCCGTAGATGACCACGGTGCGCAGGGACTTGGCGGTCAGCTTGGCGCGCCATGGTCGCAATATGAGCAGCATAATCACACTGGCGAAAATTAGGCGCAGGGTTGTAGTGCCTTGTGCGCCTACAATCGGGAACATGCTCTTGGCCAACGAGGCTCCTGACTGGATGGAAGCCATGGCGATCAGCAGCAGGCCGACAGGAAATAATGCCGAAGCCAGGCTGCGGGGAGAGGTGGTCATTGGGATGTACGTCCGATGTCATATTTGAGTAGCAGAGGCTGCTATGATGCTTAACTACTTGGAATTGAGCAATATATTGCTCAGTGTTATGCGGGTGGCTGTCTATATATAGAAGGACATGAAGGTTGGTGGGCGACTTGATAGAAAAACCAAATTAAAGGTTGACGTAAAATTCTGGGAGCCTATAATTCGCCCCACTTCCGGCGCAGTCGAAACGGAAAACTCCTTGGTAAACAATGAGTTGCGCAGTTTTCGGCAGTAAGTTGCTTCAGTTCATCGAAGCCAAAAGGAAGTTGAAAAAGAGGTGTTGACAGCAGCGTGTAACGCTGTAGAATTCGCCTCCCGCTGATGAGAGATCAGAAGCGCAAGTGGTTG
>NZ_JAAOWU010000029.1 GCF_013778505.1 Pseudomonas sivasensis
CCCCATTCCCCCCTCCCCTCACTAAACACCATGACCACCAGCCAGCCCTTCGAACTCGACAGTACTTACCGCCACACGCCGCTAGCCGAAAGCTGGACGTGGAACACATAAGGCGCCGTAACTTTGCCGCATCCCCGCTTCCAATCTTAATCATTCTCAACACTTAGAATAGCAAGTTAGCCAACTAACTAATTTCAAACATCCACTTGAATAGCTCATCACCCGCTTGGCTATCGCTTTAACGATTAACCTAAAAAGTATTTCGCTTTCACATATATTTTACATTCCCCTACATATGATAATGTCATTACGACATCAACGCTGTTCCAACCAGAATCAAAGGGGTGTGTATGGCAGGTGTAATGGCATCCGTTAACAGCCGTACACAACTGGTCGGTCAGAACAGACTGGAATTATTGCTATTCCGCTTTAACGACCAACAGCTGTATGGCATTAACGTCTTTAAAGTCAGAGAAGTTATTCGCTGCCCCAAGCTATCTCTACTACCAAAGTCTAATAACAACATTTGTGGCGTTGCGAATATCCGTGGTGCTTGCATCCCCATTCTAGACCTTGCAATGGCTACCGGGCTGCCCGGCATCACAGATAAAGAAAGCGCCTTTATCATACTTACGGAGTACAACAACCGAGTTCAAGGTTTCTTGGTGTATGCAGTTGAACACATCGTTAACTTGAACTGGGAAGACATTCATCCGCCTCCCAAGGGCAGCGGTGACAACAATTACCTGACGGCGGTTACCCGTACCGATGATCGTCTGGTTGAAATCATCGATGTAGAAAAGGTGCTGACGGAAATCTCGCCCTCGTCCGAGGAAATTTCGATTGGTGTGGTGGATGACGCGGTCAATCAACAGGCTCGACACCTGCGAGTGCTGACCGTGGATGACTCGATGGTTGCGCGTAAACAGGTGACCCGCTGCCTGGAGACAGTGGGTGTCGAGGTCGTCGCCTTGAACGATGGTCGCCAGGCGCTGGATTACCTTCGGGCCATGCTTGACGAGGGGCGCAACCCGGATGAGGAGTTTCTGATGATGATTTCAGATATCGAAATGCCGGAAATGGACGGTTACACGCTGACCGCCGAAATCCGCAGCGACCCACGCATGGCCAAGTTGCATATCGTGCTGCACACGTCCCTATCGGGCGGTTTCAACCAGGCCATGGTCAAGAAAGTCGGGGCCGATGACTTCCTCGCGAAGTTTCGCCCGGATGACCTGGCAGGTCGCGTAGTCGCACGAATCAAGGCCGTGAGTCCTACCTGAAAGGCAAAACGACACTGCTCAAGCCAAGGAGGCTGATGAACAACGTATAAAAAGACCATCAACAGAGGGCATACCATGTTGAAGTGCAATGAACTCGATCTTCAGGCGCCTGATGGCGAGGCAAAGCCATTCTGGCGGGGCGGTGAGCCGTCGCAGGCGCCGTGCGCCTTGGGCTGCGGCGCTAAACCGGTCGCTACGGCCCCAGCGGCTGCGCCAGCAGTCCCAGCCATCCCCACATCGATGCAAAACGAATTAGTCGCCGCACAGGAAATCTGTAGTCGCGCTAAAACCGCCGTTGTCGAGATGTTCGGCCATGCCCGCATGGGCCGGGCACTGGAGCTTGAGCACATCAGTGCATTGGTGGACGACATTTCGAGCTCTATCGCCCGCCACCCTAATGCCTTTATCAGCCTGGCACGCCTGAAAAGCATCGACGACTACACCTACATGCATTCAGTCGCCGTGTGTGCGTTGATGATTGCCCTCGGCAATCAATTGGGCCTCTCTACCGCACTGATTCGTCGCGTCGGCATGGCCGGGCTGTTGCACGACATCGGCAAAATGGCCATACCGGGCGCCATTCTCAACAAGCCTGGCCGGTTGAGCACTGACGAATTGCAGTTGGTGCGTACCCATCCACTGGAAGGGGAAAAAACCCTGCAAGCGACCTCGCAGATGTGCGAAATGGTCGTGGATGTGTGCCTGCATCACCACGAAAAAGTCGACGGCACCGGCTACCCCCATCAGTTGGTAGGGGACCAGATCAGTCTGGTGGCTCGAATGGCTGCGGTGTGCGATGTCTACGACGCAATCACCTCGGACCGCTCCTACAACCAGGGCTGGGACCCCGCCGTCGCCATCCAGCAAATGTCCACATGGGAAGGGCATTTTGATGACGAGGTATTCCGCGCGTTTTTAAAGTCCGTGGGTATTTACCCGGTCGGTTCTATCGTTCAATTGAAAAGTGGCAGTATCGGTGTAGTGATAGAACAACATCCCGAGTCGTTACTGACACCAAAAATCAAAGTGTTCTTTCTGCCCGTTCTAAATATTTATGTAACGCCGAAAATAATAGACCTGAGTGATCCAGAACAACCCGACCGAATTGTCGCGCGGGTACCGCCCCAGCGTTACGGTTTTAAAAACACCGAACGTTTATGGCTCGACGAAGAGATGCCCAAAGAGCATTAAGTAACTCCAAGCGCTGTACAGCATGCCATGCCTAAGCAGCCAATGATAAAACACCGTGCCTTGTGCAAAAGAAGTACCGAAATGTCGACATTCGATGATGTTGGCGACTATTAGCATGGGCAGGAAATATCATGAAATTCAACTCATTGCAGACTCGAATTTGCTTCACCGCCGGACTCTGCCTGTTTATCTCGTGTGCGAGCCTGGTCTCATATGGCCTTTATTCTTCAAGCGCCAATCAAGCGTATGTCGGCACTGAAGTTTCAGCCCTGATTGAAAGCGCCACTATCCGCGAAGTGCAAAACCTGGCTGAGTCGCGTGCCAATGCCATCCAGGCAAAACTGCAGAACGCCTTGGATTCGGCACGCACAATGGCCAATACGCTGGGAGCGAGTAAAAGTGCGCAGAGCCCACTGACCCTCAGCCGTGAGCAGATCAATACGATGCTGCTCAGCGTGCTCAAGGACAACCCCGACTTCAACGGCACGTATTCATGCTGGGAACCGGATGCGCTGGACGGCCAGGACCAAGCCTTTCGTATCAATGAGGGCGGTAACAACCAATTGACCGGTCGCTTCACCCCCTACTGGACACGCAGTTCAGATGGCCATATCGCCGTGCAACCGCTGGTTGAGTACGACTCCGATGCCCGCCACCCCAATGGCGTGTTGAAGGGCGGCTGGTACTCAGGCCCACGGGACACCCAGAAAGAAAGCGTGCTGGACCCACTTCCCTACGTGGTGCAAGGCAAAAATGTGTGGCTGACCACGCTATCGGTACCTATCACTGCCAATGGCAAGTTCTACGGCGTGGTCGGGGCTGACTTCGATATCTCGTTTATCCAGAAACTGAGCGAGCAAATGTCCGCAGACCTGTATGGCGGCAAAGGCTCCGTGTCGATCCTGAGCAATCAAGGGCTCGTGGTGGCTGACAGTAAACGCCCGGAATTCATTGGCCAGTCACTGAAAGGCTTGTTGCCAGGCACTTGGGAAAAGGTGTTGGCGAATGTGCAAAAAGGCCAGGGAGACAGCCGGCTCAATCAGGACTCCCAGGAAATCGAAGTACAGATGCCGATCAATCTGGGGCGCACCGGCAAGCCGTGGGCGATCTTGATCCACCTGCCCAAGGCGGTGGTCATGAGCCAGGCCTTGGCCCTGGAGCAGGAACTGCAGTCACGCGGCGTCAAGAGCAGCATCTGGCAGGTCTCGGTCGGCGTAGGTGTCTCCTTGCTGGCATTGCTGGCGCTGTGGTTTGCCACAGCGAAAATCGTCGGCCCGATTCGTGAAGCTGCCGCTCTGGCCGCGAATATCAGCCTGGGTGATTTCTCTCGCCGGCTGGTGCAGAAATCTGATGACGAAGTCGGCCAATTGTCCTTTGCCTTGAACGATATGTCGGAAAGCCTGCAACGCCAGGTGCGTGTGGCCGAGCGTATTTCCGAAGGGGACCTGGATTTGGAAGTACGCCTGTCCTCGCCCAACGACACCCTCGGCAAATCGTTGGAAAAAATGGTCGGTAACCTGAACACCCTCATTTCCCAAGTGCAGGCCAGCGCCACGCAAATCACCGGCAGTTCCGCGCAGGTCACAGAGTTGAGCCAGTCGCTGTCCGACGGCGCGTCCAATTCTGCATCGTCCATCACCGAAATCAGTGCCGTTATGACCCAGATGGCAGCGCAGACTACCGACAACGCCGCCAACGCGAAGAAGGCAGACGAGCAATCCCAAGCCTCGCGCGCCGACGCCGGGGAAAGTGACAAACTGATGAGTGAATTGATCGCGGCCATGGCGGAAATCGACAATTCGGGCAAAGACATCACCGCGATTATCACCACCATCGACAACATCGCCGCTCAAACCAACCTGCTGGCGTTGAACGCAGCTATCGAGGCCGCACGTGCCGGCGAACTGGGGCGTGGTTTTGCGGTGGTCGCCGACGAAGTCAGAAGCCTCGCCGCCCGCAGCGCCGAAGCCGCCCAGCAAACCGCCGCGCTGATTGCCGACTCCTCGACCAAAACGCAACGCGGCATGATCATCGCCGGCCGCACCGCCGACTCGTTGAGAAATATCGTCACCGGCACCAGCACGGTTTCCAGCCTGGTGTCGTTGATCTACCAAGCCTCCAGCGAACAGGCTTCCGGCCTGCAACAGGCGAGCATCGGCCTGGAGCAGATCGACGAAGTCACCCAGCAGAACCAGGCAAACTCCCAGCAATGCGCAGTGGCGGCCAAGAACCTGTCGGAACGGGCCAACTCCATGCAACAGGGCCTGAGTCGCTTCAAAGTCAAAGCCTCGTAATGCCTCACGCGAAGCCAGGGGGTCGTCAACCTCCTGGCCCAGCGACATAACCCACGCCCATTCATGAAATATTAAGAATCACCTCCCTATACTCATCGATTGTGAGCCGTTCCCTCAAACGATCCCCCTTCTCTCGGTAGCCAGACTCCATGACGCGTCCCGCTCCTCTGCTGCTCCTGCTTGCTGGTCTGCTGTTCTTCTTGGCCCTGGGTAACCATGAACTGCAAGGCTCCACCGAGGCCCGTGTCTCGGGCATTGCCATGGCCATGCACTTGGACAATGACTGGGTCGTACCGCAACTGTTTCGTGAGCCCTTCCTGGAAAAGCCGCCCCTGAGCCTGTGGCTGGACGCCGGAGCGATTCGCCTGTTTGGCGGCACACCTGGGGCGGTACGGCTCGCTTCGGCATTTGCTGGTCTGTTCAGCGTGATGCTGCTCTATGGAATGCTGCACAGGTTCGGACGCCCAAAGACACTGGCGTTTTGCGCAGCGCTGATCCTCGCGACCATGGCCAGTTACTGGGGCAATGTGCGCGGCGTGGGTGAAGATTCACTGCTCAGCCTGGGCGTGACCACCGCGCTGCTGGCGTTCTACCAAGCCGTGCGACCCGGACGTGAGGGTTCCAGCGCGTGGGCATGGATGCTGTTTACCGCCGGCATGGTGATCGCCACCCTGAGCAAAGGCGTGCTGGGCCTCGCGTTGCCGGGCATCGTGATCTTTGTGTACCTGACCAGCATCAGCCTGATGGACAAGCGCCTGCGTATCGGCGAGTGGCTCAAACCGGGCGTGTTCACCGTGCTGGCGTTGGTGCCGTTAATGATCTGGCTGGGCTTCCTGTTCCAGCGCGGCGGGATGCAGGCCGTGGGCGAAGTGCTGTGGACCAACAGCGTCGGGCGGTTCAGCGGGTCGTTCGTCGAGGCTGGGCATTACGAGCCGTTTTACTACTACTTCGCGAAGCTGCCGCAAGCGTTCCTGCCCTGGAATATCCTCGTGTACCTGGGCCTGTGGCACTTTCGAAAAAGCCTGGTGCGCGATCGCTACCGCCTGTTTTTCAGTGTCTGGCTGGTGGCGCAGTTCACTCTGCTGACTCTGGCGTCCAGCAAGCGCACCGTTTACCTGATGGCACTCACGCCAGCCGCCGCCGTGCTCGCAGCAGAATATGCAGGCGTGCTGTTGGAATGGCTCAAGGTGCGCAAGCCGGCGCTGTACCGCTACCACCGGGGGGTGATCATCGGCGTGTTCAGCCTGGCAATGGTCAGCTACCTGACGGCTGCGTTCTGGTTCGCACCCAAAGCAGACAAGCGCGAGTCTTTCGTACCCGTGATCAGTCAGGCCAGGGCGTTTCAAACTGAAGGTAAGAACGTGGTGATGTTCCAGCCCAATGAGCGCATCGCCGGGGCGAGCGTGTTCTATCTGCAGGCCTACTTGCCGATCCTGCAGACCGAAGCTGAATTACACAGTTTTCTCACGGCCAAACCCGGCAACGTTGCATTGCTGGACAACATCCGCCAACTGAGCGGGAAGATCACCGTGATCAAGGAGATGAAGATCGGTCGCCAGCCTTACTACTTCATCGAGCAGTAAGGCCAGCGCACCCAGGGCATCAGTGCTTGGTGAGCTTGTCCAAGTAGCCCATGGCAAAGGCCGAGACCACGAAGGTCATGTGGATGATCACGTACCACATCAGGTGCTGGGGATCGACGTTCTTGGCGTCCATGAAGATGCGCAGCAGGTGGATCGAGGAAATCGCCACGATGGACGCCGCCACTTTCATCTTCAGCGACGAAGAGTCCATGGTGCCCAGCCAGTTGAGCTTTTCCTTGTTTTCATCGATATCCAGCTGCGACACGAAGTTCTCGTAGCCGGAAATCATCACCATCACCAGCAAGCCACCCACCAGCGCCATGTCGATCAACGACAGCAGCAGCAGGATCACTTCCGCTTCCAGCATGGTGAAAATGTTGGGAATCACGTGAATGATTTCCTGGAAGAATTTCAGCGCCAGGATCAATAAACCCAGGGATAACCCCAGGTAGATCGGCGCCAGCAGCCAGCGTGAAGCGTACATAGTGTTTTCGATAAAGCGTTCCATGGGGTCTCACACAGCTTGGCTAAAAATGGCGGCGAGTATACCAGCCGCTACAAGACACCTGTAAGCGCGAGAAAACTGACCCAGGCGGCATCTGTAAGAGAATTTTTCTGCTAGTGTCGAGCCCATCTCAACTCGGCTCGATGACGTCGGACAGGAAAAACTCAGATGATGGATGTGCGATCCCCTTTGGCCAGCATTGGCCTGTGCGCGGCATTGCTGCTGGCCAGCGGCTGCTCCCCCAGCGACGAGCAGAAGCAGACGACCCTCGAAGAGAAAACCGCCAAATTCGAACAGTCCCTCGACAGCATCCAAGACCCCAAACTGCGTGACGCCGTCGCCGACCTCGGCGGTTCGCTGCTATTGCTGGAACGGGCGCGGGTCAAACTGGCCACCAAGCCCATCGAGGCCGAGTACGGCGAGGACAACCTGGCCCTGCTCAAGCACTACCCCACCCCCCAGGCGCTGGTGGATACCTATATCAATGGCCTGTTCGTACTGCGCAAGACTTCACACTCCGACTACCTGACGGATTTGCAGCCGGTCTTCCCGTTCAGTTTCAACATGCCCGACCAATTCCCCTTCCCCCATGGCCTGGAATGGCAGTCGGTCACCTTGAGCAACAACAAAGTCATCCCCTTCCAGCCGGAATGGTCGGAGACAGACCCCGGCATTCAGTTAAGCCCCAGCAGCTCCAACCTGACCAACCCCGATGACCTGACGGTGACCTACCCCTTCATCGACGGCATCGAGACGGAAAACAAGAGCCAACCCCAGCCTGTCACCCTAAAAGGCGCGGTCGAAGTCATCGCGCCGGGCAAGGTGCTGACGTTCGACCTGTCGAAAAAGGACGTGGATCACAAACGCACTGAGGGCAATATCACCCTCAATTTGCTGCTGCTGGAGAAGAACTACGCCGAAATCGAGCTGACCAACAGCGAGCCACTGGCCCCGCAAGTCGGCGACGAGTCGCCAAACCCTCTGCTGGTGCAGGCGCGCGACACTACCGGGCAATTCCTCACACGCTCAGGTTCGATCAACGAAAGTGCCGCGCAAGTGGCCTTCTACGAGAAACAGTTGGCCGAGATGCAAAAGCAGAAGGCCTGGTCGGAGGGGTTCGAAAAACAACTGACGGATGAACAGAAAGCTTTCGAGCATAAGCAGGGCAGTCATTACGCCAAGGTGTATTTCAACGGCCTGATCGATACCCTGCAGGTGAACGTGATGGACTTTTCCACGGCGTCCGTTACCCGCAAGGACCTCGACTTGCCGGTGTTGCGCTTCGACAAAAACAGCCTTGAAAAGACCGTACAAGCCTTGCCGATGCCGGTCACCGTCTACGACGACAGCGCTGCCAGCTGGCTCAAAGACTCGGCAATGACCGAAGAACAACTGAAAAACAGCGTCAGCATCAGCCAGTCTGTCGAAGACGCCAGTGCCGCGCATATCGTGTTCGACCACCCGTTCACCTTTAATGACGACCTGGTCGGTGCAGAGCGCAACAGCAGCGAATCGCCGATTACCTTTTTTACGGCGGACGAAAAAGGTGAGCGCGGCGACCCCATCGAGCTGCCGACCGAAGCGTTCGAGCTGAATCCGGCCCGTGGAACTCTCACCTACGACCTCACCCTGTTCCCGGAAAACCCGGCGTTTGTGGTGGGCTCAATCCCGCTGTTTTTGGCGACTATCGAGAAAGGTGAGTTAGACGTGGCCAAGCTGCCCAAGGGCTTGTCGCTCAAGGACAATGCGCTGATCGTCGATCAGAAAGAATTCCCGGCCGACAGCTGGCGCTTCTATGCCAAGGACGCCAGTGGCCAGTACCTCAAGGAAATCCTTGGGGTGAGCCACCGCGCCGAGGAATACGGCACGGCGATGTTTGACGTGCATTATTTCTACGGCCGACCGACCGCACTGGAAAGCTACCAGCGCACCGACCTGAACACCGTGCAGTACGGCTTCGAGGTCAAGCTGGACAAGCCCGACAGCAAGTGACCGCCACTAGAGCGCAAGCGGCTCATGGTTGCCATTGAGCTGCCGCAGATGGGCTTGCATATGCAGGCACCAGATCTGTGGGTCGCCCGCCACTTCATAGCCGTGCATGGTCAGGCTATCCACAATCGATTCCAGGATGGTTTGCGCCGCAAAAGGCCCATGAAACGGGCCTTGGGACTTGATGGTGGACGGCTGTTCACCGGACATTCCGGCGGCAAATAACAAGGTCCACATCCCGTTATCCCCCGCGAGAGGGCGAATGGAGCATTCGATACGGGTGACCAGGCCAAAGCACTGGCGGGTAAGACAAAGGTTGCGCGGCATGGCGGCGACCCTCGGCAGATCGGTGTTCAGCCCGGCCTGGGGCAAGGCTGTTTCTATCCAGCGACTCCTGTGAATATCCCTAAAGCAGAGAATAGAAGAAAAACCCGACAAACCAAGGCCGTAGGGACCAACGGACATTAGCCCCTCAGAAGAAAGTCAATTTAGTGACGCAACCAGTTCCAAATGTGGAAGGGGGCTTGCTCCCGATGCAGTGTGTCAGTCGACATCTACATGACTGACCTATCGCAATCGGGAACAAGCCCCCTCCCACATGTTTGACCCGGCCTGGCCTCAGAACTCAGGTGGGCTTGGCTTCGGCCAGCGCCTGCTGCGCCAACTCCTTCTCCGCCTCTTTCAAGTCTTCCTCGCTGATCATCTCGGCAATCGCACGCAAACGCTCGACCACTCGCGCATTGACGGTCCCTTCCGGGAACTGCCCCTCGGCGTCAGGCTCACCCGCGTCTTCACCCACCAACAGGCTCAACGCCTCATCGGCCTGGCGCACCGCGTAGATATGGAACTGCCCGGCGCGCACAGCCTGCAAAACCTTCTCATCAAGCATCAACGTAGCAACGTTGGCCTGAGGAATGATCGCCCCTTGCTCACCGGTCAAACCGCGCGCTTCACAGAGACGGAAGAAGCCTTCGATCTTCTCGTTGACCCCACCTACCGCCTGCACTTCACCAAACTGGTTGATCGAACCGGTGATGGCAAAACATTGCTTGAGCGGGGTTTTCGACAGGGCCGAGATCAAGGTGCACGCCTCGCCCAGGGACGCACTGTCGCCATCCACATAACCGTAGGACTGCTCCAGCGCGATGCTCGCCGAAATCGCCAGTGGGAATTCCTGGGCATAACGGCTGCCCAGGTAACCCGTGAGGATCATCACGCCCTTGGAGTGAATCGGCTGACCTAGGTTAACCTCACGCTCGATGTCGACAATGCCGCTGCCGCCCGGGTACACCGTGGCGGAAATCCGCGCCGGTACGCCGAATGCCGAGTCACCGACTTCCAGCACCGTCAGCCCGTTGCACTTGCCCACGGCCGCACCGGCGGTGTCGATCAGGATCACCCCGGCGAGCATGTCGTCGAGGATCCGTGCCGACACGCGGCCAGTACGGGTGGCCTTGGCTTTGAGGGCGCGCTCGATATGGCCGGCATCGGTCATCTCATCGCCGGCCAGGTGGCGGATAAAGTCCGCCTCGCTCACCAGTTGAAACAAGTCACCAATACGCGCCGACAAACGGCCCTGATGCTCCGCCAGCCGCGCGCTGTAAGTCGCCAGCCGCGCCACCGCGTCCGACGTCAACGGCGCCATGCCCTCTTCCGATGTTCGGGTTTTGAGCAACTGGGCGAACTGCTCCAGGCTTTCGTCGACCATCGGGATGTCTTCGTCGAAATCCACCAGCACCCGGAACATCTCCTGGAAGTCCGGATCGGCGTCCTGCAACGCGTAGTAAAGCTGGCGCGAACCGATAATGATCACCTTGACCTGCAACGGAATCATTTGCGGGTTGAGGGTCACGGTAGCCAGACGGCCCAGCTCGCCCAGAGGCGATTCCATCTTCAACTTGCGCGATTGCAGGGAGCGCTTGAGGGCGTCCCACACGAACGGCTCGCTGAGCATTTTTTCGGCTTCGAGGATCAGGAACCCGCCATTGGCACGGTGCAAGGCACCCGGTCGCAGTTGGCGATAGGTGGTGTAGAGCGCGCCCTGGTCGGTGCTGTACTCGATACGGCCAAACAGGTTGTCGTACGTCGGGTGCGGTTCAAACACCACTGGGGCGCCGCCGTTGACCGGGTGCCCAACCACCAGGCTCGGGCAGTATTGCTCTTCGAGCAGCTTGCGGGCCTGGGCGTCGGTCTTGGCGTCGTCGACCAATTGCTCGACCACAGTTTTCAGCAGGTAGACCTGCATCGCCTGCAAGTAACCGCAGACAGCTGCGTTCTCGGCGTATTTTTCCGACAGTGGCGCAAGCAAAGGTTGCAGGGCCAAGGTGATGGTTTCTTCGTTGAACTGGCGCAGTTGGTTGTTGGACTCACGCTTCCACTGCGGCAGGCTGGCCAACTCCTCGTTGAGGCGCTCTTCCAGCTCGGAAATATCTGTGTGGAAACGCTCGCGATCTACTTCCGGCAGTTGCGAAAACTCGGCTTCGTCCAGCGCCTTACCGTCGAGCATCGGCGTGAACGCGATGTTGGAACTGTCGCGGTATAGCGCCACGTCCTTTTCCAAAGCCAGGCGTTCGATCACATCGAGGGCCTTGTCGTAACGCTGGTTGAACGCGCGGTCGATGGCGCTTTTGCGCTGTTGATAAGTCGGGTGCTCAAAGACCGCCGGGAAGGTGGCCACCAGGTTGTCGACCAAGCCGTTGATATCGGCAATGAACGCCGCCGCAGCACCGCCTGGGAGTTCCAGGGCGCGTGGTTCGCGGGGCTCATCGAAATTATTCACATAGACCCAGTCCGCCGGGGTCTGCAGGCGCTTGCCTTCGGCCTTCAGGTAGCGTTTGACGAACGAGAAGCGACCGGTGCCCGGCTCGCCCATGACAAACACGTTGTAACCGGGGCGTGGCATGGCCACACCGAACTGCAACGCTTCAACTGCGCGTTCCTGGCCAAGCACACCGCGAAAGGGCTCCAAATCATTGGTGGTCGAGAAGCTGAACTGTTCAGCGGAAAAAGGACGAGTCAGCGCTTCGGGCGCTAGACGCAGGCTGGCAGCAACAGGATCAGGCATCGGGCTTCCTTACATCAGGCGGGGCAGATGACGGCATTCTGGCTCCCCGTTGCGCGCTCTGGCAAGGCGAGCCTTTGTGAAAGCGTAGACACCGAATGAGTCCTACAAAAAAATCGCGACATCTCTCATTGTTTTATAAAAACACACGGAACCCTTGGAACGTGCCTAAACTCCAAACTGCGCGGGTTGGACTAATAACCGATCCCTAGGGCGCTATGAAGTGCCTGAACCCTTGTCCATTGGTTTGCACACAAAGAGAACAAAGCTATGAAACGGATCCTTCTCGGTACTCTCTTCACCGTCGTCTCCCTCAATGCAATGGCTGAAGCACCAGGTGGCCCAAACTGCGGTTGGGGCAACATGTTGTTCGAAGGCCAGCGCGGCACTCCGGCTCACTTCCTGGCTTCCACCACCAACGGTACTTCGGGTAACGCCACCTTCGGCATGACCTCGGGCACCAACGGTTGCAGCACCAACAGCGCGCTGACCTACGGCGGCAAGTCCTGGATTGCCATGAATGGCATGATGAACGAGCTGTCCGAAGACATGGCCAAGGGTAATGGCGAAGCACTGACCACTTACGCGGTGGTACTGGGCGTTGCTCCGGAAGATCGCGAACACTTCGCTGCAGTGGCTCACGAACACTTCCAGCAAATCTTCAGCAAGGCCGATGTGACCGCTGAAGACGTACACAACAACACTCTGGCTGTACTGAAAGGCGATGCCCGTCTGGCGAAATACGCTACCCAGGCTTAAGCTCGACCTGCCCGCGCCTCCCCAGGCGCGGGTTTTATTTTTGGACCCGCTTCCCCTTTGGGTCTCTCTAATTTCCGACTTAAGTTGCCCCTATGCTCAAACGCTTTGCCTGGATGGCACTCCTCGCCTGCGCCCCGCTGTACGCGGCACCGCACCTTGATGATCAACGTTTGCAGCAATTGGCCAACGATCCGTTCTGGCTTTCGCTGGGCCATTACGAAGCCGGCAAAATCAGTGGCTGGCGCAGTTATGTCAGCGAGCAGAAATTTTTCCTCGCCCCCGATGGTGCCCATCACCCGGATGCCGAACTCAAGGCCACCGTTGAAGCACTCTATGCTCCGGCCAGCCTGGGTGAAAAACACGCCCAATGCGTCTACCCCGCACGTACCCGCTGGTTAAAGGATCAGTTGCACCTGACTGACCTGCCCGCCGTGGACTGCACCGAATTCAAGCAATGGTTCAAGGACGTCTCGCCCCATAGCGCGGTGATGATTTTCCCGGCGGCCTACCTCAACAGCCCGTCCTCGATGTTCGGCCACACCCTGCTGCGTATCGACCAGGCCGACGTGCAGAGCAACAAGACCGCGCTGCTCAGCTACGCGATCAACTTCGGCGCCTATATAGAAGGCTCGGACAACAGCATTCTCTACGCCTGGAAAGGCCTGATGGGCGGCTACCCCGGTCTGTTCGCGCTGGTGCCTTATCAGGAAAAACTCTCCGAGTACCGCAGCCTCGAAAACCGCGACCTGTGGGAATATCGCCTTAACCTCACCCAAGTCGAGACCGAGCGCATGGTCGAGCACGTGTGGGAGCTCAAGCAGATCCAGTTCGACTATTTCTTCTTCGACGAAAACTGCTCCTATCGCCTGCTGGAACTGCTGCAAGTGGCCCGCCCCGGCCTGCGCCTGACCGAGCAATTCCCGCTGACCGCCATTCCTACCGACACCGTCAAGGCAGTGAAGGACGCGGGCCTGGTCGAGAAGATCGACTACCGACCGTCCCGCGAGCGCGAGTTGCTGGAGCGCGCAAAGCCGCTGGACAGCGACGAGCAGCAATGGGTACTCAAGGTCAGCGATGACCAGCAGCAACTACAAGAGCCTGCTTTTAAAGCATTACCCCGCGAGCGTCAGGCCCTGATCATCGACGCCGCCTATCGCCTGGGCCGCTACCGTGCCAATGGCCTTGAACGGGACACCGCACGCTCCCAACGCAGCTTCGAACTGCTGCGCGCGATCAACCAGAACCCCGCGCCCGATCTAAAGATCACGCCTCCCGGCCTGCCGGAAAACGGCCATGAGTCGCGTACCTGGCAAGCTGGCATCGGCACCCGGGGCGACAAAGCCTTCGGTGAATACGGCCTGCGCATGGCCTACCACGACCTCAACGACAACGCCGAAGGCTTCCCCCTCGGCGCCCAGATTGAAATCCTGCAAATGAAACTGCGCCAGTACGAAGGTAACCACTGGCAATTGCAGCAACTGGACCTGGCTACCATCCGCTCCCTGACCCCACGCAACGCCCTGCTGCAACCCTGGTCCTGGCAAGTCACCGGTGGCCTGGAACGCGTGCCGGGCAAACACGACGACGAAACCCTGGTCGCCCACGTCAACGGCGGTGCCGGCGGCACCTGGCAACTACGCGACGACATGCTCGGCTTCGCCCTCGGCACCGTGCGCGTGGAACACAACAACGACTTCAACGAAGCCATCTCTCCCGCAGCCGGCTTCAACACCGGCGTGCTGTGGAAAAACCCGCTGGGCAACTTGAGCCTGGAAGCCAAGGGCGATTTCTTCACCAATGGTGAAGTGCGGCGCAGCATCAGCCTCAACCAACAGTGGGAACTGTCCCGTAACCTGGGCCTGCGCCTGAGCGCACAGCGCGAGTACAGCCACCTGTCGACGCCAGTGAATGAAGTGATGCTTGAAGTGAAGTGGTATCACTACTGACCAAAGCCTGGAGAAAATCAAAAATGTGGGAGCGGGCTTGCCCCCGATGGTGGTGTTTCAGTTAAGTATTGACTGACTGACACTCTGCTATCGGGAGCAAGCCACCTCCCATATTTTGTTAGCATTGCACGCACAATCAGGAGTTCACTCGACATGGCCGTTACCTGCACCACCCTTGAAGACGTTCGAAACAACATCGACCGCCTCGACCAGCAAATCGTCACCCTGCTGGCCGAACGAGGCCGCTACGTATCACAGGCAGCACGCTTCAAAAAAGACACCGATGGCGTCAAAGCCCCACAGCGGGTTGAGCAGGTGATCACCAAGGTGCGGGAATTATCGGAGACCGTGGGCGCAAACCCCGAGGTAACCGAGCAGGTCTATCGCGCAATGATTGCGGCATTCATTGAGCAGGAATTGGCGGAACACAGGGCTTTGGCGAACAGCCAGGCCACATAGTCTTTTGTGGTGAGGGAGCCCAGCTTCCTCATCACCGGTTCGGCACTCACCGACCGATCTCATCGTGCTCCACACCTTTCTCACACCCCTTTCACACCTCCCCGACAAATCCCTATCTAGACTTCCCCTATCAGCCGTTAAACGGTCAGGGAGCAAGCAATGTGGCGGTATGCAGTAATACTGTGTGCGATGGTGTGGCTGGCGGGTTGTCAATCGACTCATCAGGAATTGCTGGCCAGAGGTTATCCACCGGCCTTCGCCGATGGATTTGACGATGGCTGCAGCAGCGGTCGCCAGGCCGCCGGGGTGATTTCCGGTGAGTTTCGCAAAAATGTCCCGCGCTACCTGAAAGACCGGACATACGCCGAAGGCTGGGAGGACGGCTTTCGCCAGTGCAAGGCCGTGCGTGAAAACGAAGAACTGCGCGACTACAAGGACAATCACTGGGACGACCGTGAGCGCGCCTGGCAGCACGAGAAGGATCGCGATGCCGCTCGGGCCTATCGCTCGCAATAGGTCGCTTTCAGACATCCATCGAAACTAAAGCGCAGCGAACATGGCCCAAGCTCCATAGAGGGAGAACGTCATGAGCCGAGCTTTTGTAAATGAGGATAACGCCGCCGCCCAAGCTGATCAGCCAGTGGAGCGTCAGGTCAGTGAGCAACCCAATCACTTGACCGCGCAAGGGCTGGCGCAGTTACAGGCCAAGGTTGCGCAGTTGAAGGCTGAGCACAGTGCCGAATCTGCCAAGGGTGAGCAGGCCGATAAGCAGCGCCAGGCCGATCTTGAGCGGGATTTACGCTACTTCAACCAACGCGTCCAGAGCGCCCAGGTCGTGGCGCTGGCCACCGGCACCGACAAGGTGCAGATCGGCAGCTGGGTGACCTTCGCCAATGAGCATGACGAGCAACAGCGCATCCAGTTGGTCGGTGAAGACCAGGCCGACGCCAGCACAGGCCTGATCAACTGGGGTTCACCCCTGGGCCGCGCGTTGCTGGGCGCCCAGGTGGGTGATGAGGTGCTGTGGAAGCGCCCCGTTGGCGATCAACTGATCGAGGTGCTGCGTATCGAAGCCGAGACCTAGACGATGCCTTGGGCCAGCATCGCGTCGGCGACTTTCACGAAGCCTGCGATGTTCGCGCCCTTCACGTAGTTGATGCGGCCGTTTTCTTCGCCGTAGTGCACGCAAGCGTGGTGGATCGACTGCATGATGTTGTGCAGCTTGCTGTCCACTTCACCAGCGGTCCACAGCAAGCGCATGGCGTTCTGCGACATTTCCAGGCCACTCACCGCCACGCCGCCGGCATTGGATGCCTTGCCCGGTGCGAACAGAATGCCCGCCTCGATAAAGATATCCACAGCCTCAAGCGTTGTAGGCATGTTGGCGCCTTCGGCCACGCAAATACAGCCGTTGCGCAGCAAGGTGCGGGCGGCGTCGGCGCCGAGTTCATTCTGGGTGGCGCATGGCAGGGCGATATCGCAGGCCAGGTCCCACGGCGTTTGCCCCTTGCGGAACTCCAGGCCGAAACGCTCGGCCAGTTCGCTGATGCGCCCACGCTGAACGTTTTTAAGCTCCAGCAGCGCCGACCATTGTTCCTCGGTCAAACCACTTTCGGCGTACAGGGTGCCTTCGGAGTCAGACAAGGAAATCACCTTGCCGCCCAGGTCCATCACCTTGCGCGCCGCGTATTGGGCGACGTTGCCTGAGCCGGAGACCGCCACACGCTTGCCCTCGACCCGTTTACCGTCGCGCTTGAGCATCGCTTCGGCGAAGTACACACAACCAAATCCGGTCGCTTCCGGACGGATCAGACTGCCGCCGTAGGTCATGCCCTTGCCGGTCAACACGGAGGTGAACTGGTTGCTCAGGCGCTTGTACTGGCCAAACAGGAAGCCGATCTCACGTGCACCCACGCCGATATCGCCAGCCGGCACATCCACATCCGCACCGATATGGCGGTACAGCTCGCTCATGAATGCCTGGCAAAAACGCATGACTTCGGCGTCGCTCTTACCTTTTGGATCAAAGTCCGAGCCGCCTTTGCCGCCGCCCATTGGCAACGAAGTCAGGGAATTCTTGAAGGTCTGTTCGAAGGCGAGGAATTTCAGCACCCCCAGGTTCACCGACGGGTGGAAACGCAGGCCACCTTTGTAGGGGCCGATGGCGCTGTTCATCTGGATACGGAAACCGCGATTGACCTGGACCTTGCCGTGATCATCGACCCACGAAACCCGGAACGTTATCGCTCGTTCCGGCTCGCAGATGCGCTCCAAAATACCCGAGGTCAGGTAATGGGGATTGGCTTCAAGAAACGGCCACAGACTGCGTAGGACTTCTTCTACAGCCTGGTGGAATTCTGGCTGGTCTGGGTCGCGTTTTTTGAGGCGGGCAAGGAAGGATTCGACGGATTCGATCATGAAAAGTCTCGGCAAATTGATTGTTTTTAAGGGAGATTGAGCCGGACTTTATCAATTCATGTCGCACCGCGACAGGGCAAAATGTCGCTTTTGTGAATTTAAATGGTGCATTGGATATAAATAAACACAGGAAACAGGGGTTTTTCGCACTTAAAAGGGGATCTCAAAACCAGGTTGTGCACCAGTCGGGAAATAGCTATCGGGAGCAAGCCCCCTCCCACATTTTGGATGTGTTCACAAATCAAATGTGGGAGGGGGCTTGCTCCCGATAGGGCCATCAAAAACACTGCAAAACCCCAGCGCAAAAAAAAGCGGAGCCCGAGGGCCCCGCTTTTTTCAACCAGCCGGATCAGGCCAGTTTTTTGTGCCGTACACGGTGCGGCTGGGCAGCAGCTTCGCCCAAACGCTTTTTACGGTCCGCTTCGTACTCGGTGTAGTTACCTTCGAAGAACACCGCTTGTGAGTCGTCTTCGTACGCCAGGATGTGGGTCGCGACGCGGTCAAGGAACCACCGATCGTGAGAGATCACAATAGCGGCGCCCGGGAAGTCCAGCAGGGCTTCTTCCAGGGAACGCAGGGTTTCAACGTCGAGGTCGTTGGACGGTTCGTCGAGCAGCAGCACGTTGCCGCCCTCTTTCAAGGTCAGGGCCAGGTGCAAGCGACCGCGCTCACCGCCGGACAGGTCCTTGACGAACTTCTGCTGATCGCCGCCCTTGAAGTTGAAGCGGCCAACATAGGTGCGCGACGGAATTTCATAGTTGCCGATGCGAATCTGGTCAGAGCCGTCGGAGATTTGCTGGAACACGGTCTTGCTGCCGTCGAGGTCATCACGGCTCTGGTCCACACAAGCCAGTTGCACGGTTTCGCCGATCTCGATGCTGCCCGAATCCGGCGTTTCCTTGCCCATCAGCATGCGGAACAGGGTGGATTTACCCGCACCGTTACCGCCGATAACGCCGACGATCGCGCCTTTTGGCATGGAGAACGACAGGTTGTCGATCAACACGCGGTCGCCATAGCCTTTGGAAACGTTCTTGAATTCGATGACCTTGTCACCCAGGCGCGGACCGGCCGGGATATAGATCTCGTTGGTTTCGCTGCGCTTTTGGAATTCCTGGGACTGCATTTCTTCGAAGCGTTGCAGACGTGCCTTGGATTTGGACTGGCGGGCCTTGGCGCCTTTGCGCACCCACTCCAGTTCTTCCTTCATGGCTTTTTCATGGGCCGATTGCTGCTTGGATTCGGCGGCCAGACGATCGGACTTGGCTTCCAGCCAACCGGAGTAGTTGCCCTCGTACGGGATACCGGCGCCACGGTCGAGCTCAAGAATCCAGCCGGCCACGTTGTCCAGGAAGTACCGGTCGTGCGTGATCGCAACCACGGTGCCCGGGAAATCGTGAAGGAAATGTTCCAGCCAGGCGACGGAGTCGGCGTCCAAGTGGTTGGTTGGTTCGTCGAGCAGCAGCATGTCGGGGGCCGACAGCAGCAGACGGCACAGGGCCACACGACGCTTTTCACCACCGGACAAGAATTCGACCTTGGCATCCCAAGCCGGCAAGCGCAGCGCATCGGCGGCGACTTCCAGTTGGCGTTCCAGGTTATGACCGTCACTGGCCTGCAGAATGGCTTCGAGCTTGGCCTGTTCGGCGGCCAGCTTGTCGAAGTCGGCATCCGGCTCGGCGTAGGCGGCGTAGACTTCGTCCAGGCGCGCCTGGGCGTTTTTGATCACGCTGACCGCTTCCTCAACCACTTCACGCACGGTCTTGGTTGGGTCCAGGATTGGTTCCTGCGGCAGGTAACCGATGTTCAGTTCCGGCATCGGGCGGGCTTCGCCCTCGAACTCGGTGTCGACGCCGGCCATGATTTTCAGCAGCGTGGACTTACCCGAACCGTTGAGGCCGAGCACGCCGATTTTGGCGCCGGGGAAGAAGGACAGCGAAATATTTTTCAGGATTTCCCGCTTCGGCGGAACAACTTTTCCCAGCCGATGCATGGTGAAGACGTATTGAGCCATGGTGAACCTAGCGTCAGTGACTGATGAATTAAGCGGGCGAAGCCCGTGCCAAGCCATGCGCCGCGCGGGCCGTTGACTATCATCAATGCCAGCGAGCGAAAAAAGCCTGAGTATCTGGGGCTGGAACGCCCCCGCGTAACCGGCAAAGCTACCTCAATGCGCTTGGTCAGTCCAGCCAAGCAGGGCTGGCACTTTGCCACAAGTCAAGGCATGCTAGCCGCCCTCCGGGCGTCCGGCTTATAGTGCACGTCGCGCGCCAGTCCAGCCAAACCGCAGGATCACAGCTTGTCCAAAGTCACGCCGCCAACTCCCTTGCGCGCCGCTCATATAGCGCCGGGAGCTCCCCTGCACGGCACCCTCAAAGGCGCATTGGCGACGCTCGTCCTCATGCTGCTCGCCTTATTGTTCTGGCAACTGCTGGACCAACTGCAGCAAAACCAGAAAAACCAGCAGCAATACACCATCGACTACAGCGCCGACCTGGCTGAGCAGATCAGCCTGAACATGGCCCTGAGCGCAAAAATCGCCTTGAACCTGCTACCGATGGTCGAGCCGCCGCGCGACATTGAACAGCAACAGGCCCTGACGCGCACGCTGCAGCGCTCGCTGCCGGAACTGCGCAGTATCGCCCTGCTCGCGCCCAGCGGCGCGATGATCAGTGACAGCGCCAACGACAGCCAGGACAGCGCCTGGCTGGAAGAACTGGTGCAGCGCAGCCACGGCCAACCGTATTACCTGAGCAATAACGAAGACGGCACCATCATCTATCTGCTGCTGCACCAGCCCAGCGGCGGCTCAAGAATGTACTGGGCGCTGCGCCTGGCACCTAACTACTTGGTCAACCTGACCCGCCAGGACAGTCAGGGCCAGCGCCCCATGTGGGCCATCGAGAACAGCCTGAACCACCGCGTCGTCAGCCGTGACAGTGGCATGCCGGCGCAATGGTCCAGTGCCCTGACCCCGGATGACTTGAATAAAAGCGTGCTGGTCACCCCCCTGAGCAAAAGCGACTGGCAGTTGCGCGGCATGTTCGACCGCGCAGCCGTGCTGGAACAACTGCTGCCGGCGTTTATCGGCAAATGCCTGTTGGGCCTGGCCTTCTCGCTGATCCCCGTAATCGTGCTGCTGAATATGCGTCGCCGCCAGCGCCAGGTGCATGAAGGCCGGCGGCGTTATCAGGATATTTTCGAAGGTACCGGCGTCGCCCTGTGCGTCCTGGACCTGTCAGGCCTGAATGCGTTTTTTGCCAAGGCGCACTTGCAGACCCGCGAACACCTTCACGCCTGGCTGCAAAACAAACCTGAAGAATGCAGGCAACTGCTCGCCGAGCTGCGCATCACCGAGATCAACCAAGTGGCGGTGCGCCTGCTCAACGTGGACTCGTGCGAGAAGGCTTGGGAGCGGCTGATCGATGATTGCCCACGCAACAGCACGTCCATCGGCCATCAAATACTCGAAGCGGTCCTGACCCAGCAGAGCCAGCTTGAACTGGAGATCCAGCTCAAGGATGTGCTCGGCAACGAGCAATACCTGTGGCTGGTGATGCGCCTGCCGGAGCAGCAGGACGATTTCAAGGCGGTGATCCTCAGCATCAGCGACATCACCAGCCGCAAGCTGATCGAACTGTCGCTGGTGGAGCGTGAGAGTTTCTGGTCGGACGTGGTGCGCACCGTGCCTGATCACCTGTATGTGCAGGACGTGGTCAGCCAGCGCATGATTTTCAGCAACCACCATTTGGGGCAAACCCTCGGCTACGTAAAGGCCGAACTGCAGCAAATGGGCGAGTACTTCTGGGAAATCCTGCTTCACCCTGAAGACGCCGAGTATTACCACGATTTGCGCCAGCAACAGCGTCAGGCTGGCTACGCGACGCAGTTGCACTGCCAGTTGCGCTTCCGCCATCGCAATAACCAATGGCGGCGCTTTGATATTCGTGAGCAGGCCCTGGCCCGTGATAAAACGAGCCAAGTCACCCGCATCATTGGCGTCGCCAAGGACATCACCGACCAGATCGAAGCCAGCGAATCCCTGCGCGACAGCGAACAGCGCTATCGCATGCTCGCCGAAAGCATCAGTGACGTGATCTGCTCCACCGACAGCAAACTGGCCCTCAACTACATCAGCCCGTCGGTCAGTGCGGTGCTGGGGTATGAAGTGGACTGGGTGTTCAAGAATGGCTGGCAGTCGATCATCGCCAACCCAGCGCAATTGGCGGGTATTTACAGCCTGATGGAACAGGTCAGCCGTGCGCTGGGCGACACCGATGCGCTCAATAAGCTGCGCGATGAAGTGCAGACCCAGCTGTTCCTGTTTGACTGCCTCCGCGCCGACGGGCGTAAAGTGCCGATCGAACTGCGCCTAGTACTGGTGTGGGACGAGCATGGCGCCTTCGAGGGCATTCTGGGCGTCGGCCGCGATATCAGCCAACAACGCCGCGCCGAGAAAGACCTGCGCATGGCGGCCACGGTATTTGAGCATTCCACCTCGGCGATCCTGATCACTGACCCGGCGGGCTATATCGTGCAGGCCAACGAGGCATTCAGCCGAGTCAGCGGCTACGAAGTGGCGGACGTACTCGACCAGTTGCCGAACATGCTGACCGTGGATGAACAGCAGGAAGCCCACCTGCGCTACGTACTCAAGCAATTGCACCAGCACAGCACCTGGGAAGGCGAAGTGTGGCTCAAGCGCCGCAACGGCGAGCACTACCCGGCGTGGGTCGGCATCACCGCCGTGTTCGACGACGAAGGCGACCTCGCCAGTTACGTATGCTTCTTCAGTGATATCAGCGAGCGCAAGGCCAGCGAGCAGCGTATTCACCGCCTGGCGTATTACGACGCCCTGACCCACCTGCCCAACCGCACACTGTTCCAAGACCGCCTTCACACCGCGTTGCAGTCTGCCGAGCGGCAGAAGTCGTGGGTGGTGCTGATGTTCCTCGACCTTGACCGCTTCAAGCCGATCAACGACTCCCTTGGCCACGCCGCCGGCGACCGCATGCTCAAGGAAATGGCCACTCGCCTGCTCGGCTGCGTGGCCGAAGACGACACTGTCGCGCGCATGGGCGGTGACGAATTCACCTTGCTCCTGCAACCACGGGTCAGCCGTGAAATGGCGCTGAACCGCGCGATTCACGTGGCCGAACAGATCCTCGCCAGCCTGGTGAAACCCTTTGTGCTGGAAGGCCGCGAGTTCTTTGTGACCGCCAGTATCGGCATCGCCCTAAGCCCTCAGGACGGCAACGAGCTGAGCCAACTGATGAAAAACGCCGACACCGCCATGTATCACGCCAAGGAACGCGGCAAGAACAACTTCCAGTTCTACCAGGCCGACATGAACGCCAGCGCCCTGGAACGCCTGGAGCTGGAAAGCGACCTGCGCCACGCCCTGGAGCAGAACGAATTCGTGCTTTATTAGCAGCCGCAGTTCAGCGGTGATGGCAAACGCCTGACCGGCGCCGAAGCCCTGCTGCGCTGGCGCCATCCGCGTCGCGGGCTGGTGCCGCCGGGGGACTTTATTCCGGTGCTGGAAGAGTTGGGCCTGGTGGTGGACGTGGGCGACTGGGTGATCAGCGAAGCCTGCCGCCAGCTCAAGACCTGGCATCAAAACAAGGTGCGCGTGCCGAAAGTCTCGGTGAACATCTCGGCGCGGCAGTTCTCCGACGGCCAACTGGGCACCCGCATTGCCACCATCCTCAAAGACACAGGCCTGCCGCCGGCGTGCCTGGAGCTGGAGCTGACCGAAAGTATCCTGATGCGCGAAGTCAACGAAGCCCTGCACATCCTCGACAGCCTGAAAAACCTGGGCCTGAGCATTGCGGTGGACGATTTTGGCACGGGCTATTCATCGCTCAACTACCTCAAGCAGTTCCCCATCGATGTGTTGAAAATCGACCGCACCTTCGTCGATGGCCTGCCGTCCGGCGAACAGGACGCGCAGATCGCCCGGGCGATTATTGCCATGGCCCACAGCCTCAACCTGGCGGTAATCGCCGAGGGCGTGGAAACCCATGAGCAGTTGGATTTCCTGCGCGAGCATGGCTGCGATGAGGTGCAGGGTTATCTGTTCGGACGACCGATGCCGGCGAATCGGTTCGAGGCGCAGTTCAGCAATGATGCCCTCTTCATGTTCGACTGATGGTTTGTGGTGAAGCCACTGGCCTCATCGGGGGCAAGCCCCTCCCACAGGGGAATGCGTTTCAAATGTGGGGGGACTTACCCCCGATTAGGCCGGCAATGACACCGCTCATCCCTAAGTGAATCCCACTTGTCCGCGACTTGATGTCCTTTCATATGCCATCTAAAACCCATTGGGTTAGAATGCCCTCCTTTTCTGCCCCCGATCCTTGAGGACCGCCATGTTCAGCCGTGATTTGACCATTGCCAAGTACGACGCCGATCTCTTCGCCGCCATGGAGCAAGAAGCCGTGCGCCAGGAAGAGCACATCGAGCTGATCGCTTCGGAAAACTACACCAGCCCTGCGGTCATGGAGGCTCAAGGTTCGGTTCTGACCAACAAGTACGCCGAAGGCTACCCAGGCAAGCGCTACTACGGCGGTTGCGAGTACGTCGACGTGGTTGAGCAACTGGCCATCGACCGTGCAAAAGAACTGTTCGGCGCCGATTACGCCAACGTCCAGCCACACGCCGGCTCCCAAGCCAACAGCGCCGTGTACCTGGCCCTGCTGCAAGGCGGCGACACCATTCTGGGCATGAGCCTGGCACACGGCGGTCACCTGACCCACGGCGCCAGCGTTTCCTCCTCCGGCAAGCTGTACAACGCCGTTCAATACGGTATCGATGCCAACGGCCTGATCGACTACGACGAAGTTGAGCGCCTGGCGGTTGAACACAAGCCAAAAATGATCGTGGCCGGTTTCTCTGCCTACTCGCAGATCCTGGACTTCCCACGCTTCCGTGAAATCGCCGACAAGGTTGGCGCCTACCTGTTCGTGGACATGGCTCACGTGGCCGGTCTGGTCGCCGCGGGCGTCTACCCGAACCCGGTTCCATTCGCTGATGTGGTAACCACCACCACCCACAAGACCCTGCGCGGTCCACGTGGCGGCCTGATCCTGGCTCGCGCCAACGCCGAGATCGAGAAGAAGCTGAACTCCGCTGTATTCCCAGGCGCCCAGGGTGGCCCGCTGGAGCACGTGATCGCCGCCAAAGCGATCTGCTTCAAGGAAGCACTGCAGCCTGAGTTCAAGACCTACCAGCAACAAGTGGTCAAGAACGCCCAGACCATGGCCAGCGTGTTTATCGAGCGCGGCTTTGACGTAGTGTCCGGCGGTACTGAAAACCACCTGTTCCTGCTGTCGCTGATCAAGCAGGACATTTCCGGCAAAGATGCTGACGCTGCCCTGGGCAAAGCCTTCATCACCGTGAACAAGAACTCGGTACCGAACGACCCACGCTCTCCGTTCGTCACCTCGGGCCTGCGCTTCGGCACCCCGGCTGTGACCACTCGTGGCTTTAAAGAAGCAGAGTGCAAGGAACTGGCCGGCTGGATCTGCGACATCCTGGCAGACCTGAACAACGAAGCCGTGATCGACGCGGTCCGTGAGAAGGTCAAGGCCATCTGCAAAAAACTGCCGGTATACGGCGCTTGATTGCAGTTGCTTGAATAAAAAGCCCGGCTCTTAAGCCGGGCTTTTTTATGCCTGGTGTCCAACTTGAAATGAGATCAAGTGTGGGAGGGGGCTTGCTCCCGATGGCAGTGTATCGGTCACATATGGGTTTACTGATCCACCGTCATCGGGAGCAAGCCCCCTCCCACAGTTGACTGCATTACACATCAGGGTTGGTAGACTTTGGCAAAGCCTTCGCGGATTTTGTCTTCCGGCAATTCATCGGCAATAAACACGATCACACTCTCCCGCGCTTCCCCCTCGGCCCATTCGGTGTCCCAATCGAACCCGTAGAGCTTCAGCACGCCCTGAAACACCATGCGGCGGTCTTCGCCGGCAATGTTCAGCACGCCCTTGTAGCGCAGCAGTTGCTTGCCGTGGTCTTCCAACAGCTCATTCATAAACTCGCTGAGGCGGTCGATATCCAGCGGCTGGTCGGTGCGCAGCACCAGGCTGGAAATACGGTCGATGGACGGCGACTTGCTCACCGGGCGCAGGCTCATGCCGGCGTTTAGGTTGAAGCCGCGGACATCGAGCAGTTCAGCCAAATCAATCTTGCCGTGCTCGACCACACGAATCGGCGCGCGGCGGTTGATGCGGGTGAGGCGATCACTCAGCGCCTCGAAGGTGGCGTCGTCCACCAGATCACGCTTGCTCACCAGCAGGCGATCGGCAAAACCGATCTGGGCCTGGGCGATGGTCTGGGTCAGGTGGTGCTCGGCGTGGGCCGCGTCCACCAGGGTGATGATGCCGTCGAGGATGTAGCGCTCGCGCAGTTCTTCATCGATGAAAAAGGTTTGGGCCACCGGCGCCGGATCGGCCAGGCCGGTGCACTCGATCACCAGGCGATCGAAGGCGATCTCGCCGCTGTCCAGGCGCTCAAGCAGCAGATAGAGAGCCTTGGTGAGGTCGGTGTGGATGGTGCAGCACACGCAGCCGTTGGACAGGGTCATGACTTGCACCGGTTCTTCGCCCAACAACTGGGTGTCGATACCGGCATCGCTGAATTCGTTTTCGATCACGGCGATTTTCAAGCCGTGTTCGGCCTTGAGCAGATGGCGCAGCAAGGTGGTCTTGCCGGCGCCCAGAAAGCCGCTGAGTACGGTCACTGGAATGGGAGAGGACAAAAAATTCTCCTTGAAGGAACACTGAAACAAATGTGGGAGGGGGCTTGCCCCCGATAGCAGTGTGTCAGGCACTTATCTGTCACTGACACACCAGTATCGGGGGCAAGCCCCCTCCCACAGTAGATCACCACCAGCCCGAACTAACGGGTCAGCAGCACTTGGGCCCACCCTTGCCGCCGTATCGGGCCTCCTGACGTTCCCGGAAGAACGCCTTGTAGTCCATCATCGGCTTGTCTGGGTGCTTGGTTTGCATATGCTCGACGTACGTGTCGTAGTCGGGCATGCCGACCATCAAACGCGCGGCCTGACCGAGGTATTTACCGAGGCGACTGATGTCATTGAACATGTTTGCAATCCTCGGTTATGCGTCGGGTACTGCCTGGAACGGGGCTTCTTTATCCGTACGCTCTTTGTTGCCCCAGGCGGCGACGCCAACCTTGAGCGCATAGAACAGGATGCTGAACACCACGAACAGAAACAGCGCCGTCAGCGTTGCGTTGGTGTAGGCGTTCCAGATCACGTGCTGCATCTGGTCGATGCTCTTGGCCGGGGCCAGGATCTGACCGTTAGCCAGCGCGTCACTGTACTTCTTGGCCAGCGACAGGAAGCCAATCGCCGGGTTGGCGTCGAACAGCTTGATGAAGCCTGCGGTGGTGGTGCAGATCAGCAGCCATACCGCCGGCAGCATGGTCACCCAGATGTAGCGCTGGCGTTTCATTTTGATCAGCACGACGGTGGCGAGCATCAGCGCGATACCGGCCAGCATCTGGTTGGAGATACCGAACAGCGGCCACAAGGTGTTGATACCGCCCAGTGGGTCGATCACGCCTTGGTACAGCAGATAACCCCACATCGCCACGCAACCGGCGGTCGCGATCAGGTTGGCGGTCCAGGATTCGGTGCGTTTGAGCGCCGGCACGAAGGAGCCAAGCAAGTCTTGCAGCATGAAGCGACCAGCTCGGGTACCTGCGTCAACAGCCGTCAGAATGAACAGCGCTTCGAACAGGATCGCAAAGTGGTACCAGAACGCCATGGTGTTTTCACCCGGCAGTACGCTGTGCAGGATCTGCGCGATACCTACCGCCAACGTCGGTGCACCGCCGGCGCGGGCCAGGATGGTGGTTTCACCGATGTCATGGGCCACGGCCGACAGTGCCTCAGGGGTAATTGCAAAACCCCAGCTGCTGACGGTTTGTGCCACGGTAACCACATCGCTGCCGACTACGGCGGCTGGGCTGTTCATAGCGAAGTAGACGCCAGGCTCGATCACCGAAGCGGCAACCATGGCCATGATGGCGACGAACGACTCCATCAACATGCCGCCGTAACCGATGTAGCGGGCGTGGCTTTCATTGGCCAGCAACTTGGGCGTGGTGCCCGAGGAGATCAGCGCATGGAAACCCGAGACCGCGCCACAGGCGATGGTGATGAACAGGAACGGGAACAGGCCGCCCTTCCACACTGGGCCGGTGCCGTCGATGAACTGGGTCAGGGCCGGCATTTTCAGGTCTGGCATGGTGACCAGGATGCCGATTGCCAAGGCGATGATGGTGCCGATTTTCAGGAAGGTTGAGAGGTAGTCACGCGGCGCCAGGATCAGCCACACCGGCAGTACCGCCGCGACAAAACCATAACCGATCAGCATCCAGGTGATCTGGATCCCAGTGAACGTGAAAGCCTTGGCCCAGACCGGATCAGCGGCAATTTGCCCGCCCAGCCAGATCGAGCCGAGCAGCAACAACACGCCGATGATCGAAATTTCACCAATGCGGCCCGGGCGGATGTAGCGCATGTAGATGCCCATGAACATCGCGATCGGGATGGTCGCCATCACCGTGAAGATGCCCCATGGGCTCTCGGCCAGGGCCTTGACCACGATCAGCGCCAGCACCGCGAGGATGATGATCATGATCAGGAAGCAGCCGAACAGCGCGATGGTCCCCGGAATACGGCCCATCTCTTCACGAACCATGTCCCCCAGGGAACGGCCGTTGCGACGGGTCGACAGGAACAGAACCATGAAGTCCTGGACCGCGCCGGCCAGCACCACGCCGGCAATCAGCCAGAGCGTGCCGGGCAAGTAGCCCATTTGCGCCGCCAGTACCGGACCGACCAGCGGGCCCGCACCGGCAATGGCCGCAAAGTGGTGACCGAAAAGGATGTGTTTGTTGGTCGGCACATAGTCCAGACCGTCGTTGTTGATCACTGCGGGGGTAGCCCGCCGTGGATCGAGTTGCATCACGTTGTTAGCGATGAACAGGCTGTAGTAGCGATAAGCAACCAGGTAGATGGCCACTGCAGCGACCACAATCCACAAGGCGTTGATCGCCTCGCCTCGGCGCAAGGCCACTACGCCCAGGGCGCACGCTCCTACGATTGCCAGCACCAGCCAGGGTAGATGGCGTAGCAGGCTATTATTATTTTTCATTTTTATATTCCAGCCAGGGTGGACAGAAAGGACAGCCGTTCGGAGTTTAGCGCTGTTGGCCTTAAAGGCCACCCCCCTACGTTGGTCTAGAGCCTTGCAACGAAGAAAAAACCAGAAAAAACGGCCCAATGATGGCGCAGGGCTACAATCCTTTTATCCACAGAGGGTTTCACCATGACCGAGCAAGCGTCTGATCGTCGCCGTTTTCGCCGGATTGCCTTTGATGCCAAGACCGAACTTCGGCAAAACGGCAACGAATGGCCAGTGCAATTGGTGGATTTATCGCTTAAGGGCCTGTTGGTGCAACGGCCTGAAGAGTGGAAGGGAAATAAGGCGCTGCCGTTCGCGGTCGACATACGCCTGGATCCCAAGGCGCATATAAAGATGCAAGTACGGCTAACCCACGAAGCAGCGGGTCAACTGGGGTTTGTGTGCACAGACATCGACCTGGACTCGATCAGCCACTTGCGGCGGCTGATCGAGTTGAACCTGGGCGATCAGGAGGAGCTGGAGCGAGAGCTGGGCGCGCTGCTGGAAGTGTGATGGCTCAGGGGAACGCACTACGTGCGGGAAAATCACTTTCCATGTCCCAGTAACCTTTCTTCTGACTTGAGGCCCCGTGCCACTGCCCGTCGACAAACCGATAGGTCTGATAACGGGTGGCAAAGTCATCCTCACCGTCGCCGTCCATAAATGATGACACCTGCAGCAGTTCATCCGCGCCGCCGTTGGCTGGCGTTGCGATCATCCACGCAGCCTTGCCGGTATGAGCCAGGGTCAGCGCCTGGACTTTGCCGTCCGCGCCCTGGTAACTCAACGGCTTGAGTTGCTGCTTGCCGGGCAGCAGCAACTGCGTGGCAGGCCCGCTGTAGCTACCCATGGGGGCGGTCTGATCGATGGTCAAAAAATACACAGGCTCGGGCAGCCCTTTGAGCGGGGCTTTCTTGACCTCGGCCAAGGGGTAGCCGAGGTCTTCGTGAGCTATCACCTCGCCAGAGGCCGATACCCACCGCACCTGGGCTTCGAGCAGCGGGTTGTCGACCAAATCGCCGGGCTCGTCGAACGAGTCTTCATCCAGCCCACTGCCCCAACTGTCCTTGTGCAGTTGGGGGCTGATGCGCTGGTCTTCGAGCACCTGCAGCACACTGCCGTCTGGCGTCGCCAGCGTTTGCGCCAGGCGATAGCCCGTTGGCAGCTCCGCCCAGGCCATGGCGGGCAAGCTGGCCAAGGCGATAAACAGGGCGACTACACCCCAGTGATTCGATCGTTGCATCGCGTCCATCCCTGAATTATTCGAAAAGTGCATCCAGTGCCTGTTCCAGGCGCGTGACCCCAATCACCTGCAATCCTGGCGGCATTTCCTTCGGCGCGTTGCCCTTGGGCACAATCGCGCGTTTGAAGCCGTGCTTGGCCGCTTCCTTCAAGCGCTCCTGACCGCTCGGCACCGGACGCACTTCGCCGGACAGGCCGACCTCCCCAAATACCAAGAGGTCGTGCGGCAGAGGCCGGTTACGCAAGCTGGACATCACCGCCGCCATCAAGGCCAGGTCGGATGCGGTCTCCAGCACCTTGACCCCACCCACCACGTTGAGGAACACATCCTGATCGTGGGTCGGAATGCCGCCATGACGGTGTAACACCGCCAGCAACATCGCCAGGCGGTTCTGATCCAGCCCCAGCGTGACCCGGCGCGGGTTGGCCAAATGGCTGTCATCCACCAATGCCTGGACTTCCACCAACATCGGTCGGGTGCCTTCCCACGTCGCCATCACCACACTACCTGGGACTTCTTCCTGGGCACGGGTCAGAAAAATCGCCGAAGGGTTGGAGACTTCTTTCAGTCCCCGGTCAGTCATGGCGAATACACCCAGTTCGTTCACTGCGCCGAAACGGTTTTTCACCGCCCGCAGCAAGCGCAGTCGACCATCGGACTCGCCTTCGAAATACAGCACGGTGTCGACCATATGCTCCAACACTCGCGGCCCGGCCAGCGCGCCTTCTTTGGTCACGTGGCCGACCAGGAAGATCGCCGTGCCGCTCTGCTTGGCATACCGCACCAGTAGCGCTGCACTTTCGCGCACCTGGGACACACCACCCGGCGCCGATTGCAACTGCTCGGTGAAAATCGTCTGGATCGAGTCGATCACCATCACCTTTGGCTTTTCGATACGGGCCGTGGCGATGATGCTTTCGATGCAAGTCTCGGTCATGACCCGCAACTGATCCTGAGGCAAGCCAAGACGGCGTGCGCGCATGGCCACTTGTTGCTGGGATTCTTCACCGGTCACATATAACGCCGGCATGCGGCTGGCGATGCTGCACAGGGTTTGCAGGAGGATGGTCGATTTACCGATGCCAGGGTCGCCGCCGATCAGCACCACCGAGCCGTCCACCAGGCCGCCGCCCAGCACACGGTCCAGTTCACCTGAGGCGGTGGAGAAACGCGGGATTTCTTCGACGCTGACTTCGGCCAGGGTCTTGATCTGCGCCTGCTGCCCGGTCCAGCCGGCGCGGCCCGTGGGCGCCGCAGCGCCGCCGCTTTCGATCATGGTTTCGGTCAGGGTGTTCCACGCACCGCATTCGCCGCACTGGCCGGCCCACTTGGGAAAGGTCGCGCCGCACTCCATGCAGCCGTACATGCGCTTGGCCTTTGCCATTTGAGAACCTCCAACCGAAAAACCGCGATGATAGCTCAGCGCGGCGCCGGGGTCCGGATTTCACCGCTGGCCAATCGCGAAGCACTGTTGCCGATCGGGTCTTCGGCGTTGAGGTCAGCGCCTTTGGCTTTCAATTCATCAAGCAATTCGACGCGCTTGAACAGGCCTGCATACATCGCGGCCGTCTGCCCGGCGCCGTTGCGTTGGTCGGGGTTGCAATCGGTGGCCAGCAGGCGCTGGGCAATGTTCAGCTCGCCTTTGAAGATCGCGCCCATCAGCGCGGTGTTGCCACGTTTGTCCTGTACACAGGGGTCGGCACCGGCACTGAGCAAACGCTCCACAAACCGGCCCTGGCCGTGATAGGCGGCGAGGATCAACGCGGTGTAGCCCTTTTCGTCCTGGGTGTTGAGGCTGTAGCCAGACTCAATAAAGGTGTTGAGCATATCGAGGTCGCCACGGCGGGCGGCGTCGAAGTAATAATCCTGCAACTGTGCCTTGAGTGCTGCCGGTTCGGGGGATTCGGCATGGGCGACAAAGGCCAGCATGGCCATCAGCAAACCGATAGAAATACGCATGGGTTTCTCCTGCCATGGGTCGACGCCCCAACCGGCGCGTCGACCGTCACCAATGTCAGTCAGTCAATTTTTCAGCCAGCGCCTTGACGCGGGCCAGGTCACCCTTCGCGACCTTGGCCACGCCGGTGCCGTATGCCGGGTCCGCTTTGTAGAGGAACGAGAGGATGATGTGCTTGCTCTCGTCATCCGTGGTGGCCAGTGAGCCGCCGAAGTTGTCGATCAAGTCCTGCTGCTCTTTTTTGGTGTATGAGCGATACAGATCACCGGCCTGCTTGAAGTTCTGCTCGCGCTGAATCTTCGCCTGCTGGGTGCTACCAGACAGTGCCGTCTGGCTGTAGCGCGCGGTTTGCGGCTCTTCGCGGTTTTCCAGGCGGCTTGGCTGGTAGTTCACGCCGCTGGTGGTCTTGCCGAAGTTCATCGCGCCGTCCTGGTTACCGTTGTTGACGGTGACCCGTGGGGCATTGATCGGCAGTTGCAGTGCATTGGCACCCAGGCGGTACATTTGGGTGTCGGCGTAGGAAAACACCCGGCCTTGCAGCAGGCGGTCTTCCGACGGCTCGATGCCGGGCACAAGGTTGGCCGGGGCCATGGCGACTTGCTCGGTTTCCTGGAACACGTTCGCCGGATTGCGGTTCAGCACCATCTGCCCAACTTTGCGCTCAGGCACGTTCGGCCAGATCTTGGTGGCGTCCAACGGATCGAACTCAAACTTGGCCAAGTCTTCGGGCTTGAGCACTTGCACATACAAGTCCCACTTGGGGAAGTCGCCTTTGTTGATATGGGTGACCAAGTCGTTAGTCATATGGCTGTAATCACGACCTTGCACTTCGGTGACTTGCTTTGGATCAAGGTTCTTAATGCCTTGCAGGCTCTTCCAGTGGAACTTGACGTAATGGACTTCGCCTTTGGTATTAATCAATTTGTAGGCATGTACGCCATTACCGTCCATTTCCCGATAACTGGCGGGCGTGCCAGAGTCCGAATACAACTCGGTCAGCGTGCGCGTGGCCTCGGGTACATGTGAGAAGAAGTCAAAGCGACGGGAGTCGTCATCCAAGTTCGTGCGCGGATCCGGCTTGAACGCATGCACCATGTCCGGGAACTTGATGGCGTCACGAATAAAGAAAGTTGGGAAGTTATTGCCGACCAAGTCCCAGTTACCGTCAGCGGTGTAGAACTTGGTGGCAAAACCGCGCGGGTCACGCAGGGTTTCCGGGGAGTGGTTGCCGTGAACGACAGCCGAGAATCGCACAAATACCGGGGTGGCTTCGCCAGCGGCGAAAACTTTGGCCTTGGTCAGGTCGCTAAGGTTATCTGTCACCGTAAACGTGCCGTGGGCGCCGGTACCCCGGGCGTGCACCACGCGCTCCGGAATGCGTTCGCGGTCGAAGCGCTGCAACTTCTGAATGAGCTGCACGTCTTGCAGCAGCACCGGGCCATTGGCGCCTGCGGTTTGCGAATTCTGGTTGTCGCCGACGGCCGCGCCGTTATCTCGCGTCAGGTTGGCGGCTTGCACCGAAAGAGAAAGCAGACTGGCAGTCGCCAGCAACAGCGCATGTCGCGCCAGCACTGGACTGCGGCTCATTGGGTTGTTCATCGAGGTTTCCTCTGGTTTTTTTAGTGCACATTCAGTTGTGCTTGCCAGAGGCTAGTGACCTGGGAGTCAGAAGATAAATAGAAAAACCCCACCAGGGCGATTAAGAAATTAATGTGGTAACCCACTGAAACAGCGAGTATTTCGCGCGCGATTGGTGGCACTTTGCAAACTATTTGCGTTTTAATGTGTCGATTAAAATTAACAGTATTAACAGTTGTGTCGCACAAGCCCTATACGACTGACTTACACTGTGCTTCACCCTTCTCATCTGTAACAAGGAATAACCTATGAGCGTGATCAGTGAGTTCAAGGCCTTCGCGGTCAAAGGTAATGTGGTCGACATGGCCGTCGGTATCATCATCGGCGCAGCCTTCGGCAAAATTGTTTCCTCGTTTGTCGGCGACGTGGTGATGCCGCCCATTGGTCTGTTGATCGGTGGTGTGGACTTTGGTGACCTGGCGGTCACCCTCAAGGCGGCCCAAGGCGATGTTCCCGCCGTCGTGCTGGCCTACGGCAAGTTCATCCAGAGCGTGATCGATTTTGTCATCGTCGCCTTTGCGATCTTCATGGGCGTGAAGGCCATCAACCGCCTCAAGCGCGAAGAGGCCGTAGCACCTAGCCTGCCGCCGACGCCGACCAAGGAAGAACTGCTGCTGGGGGAGATCCGCGATCTGCTCAAGGCACAGAACGACAAGCCGCTTTAACCCGGATCGGCTTAAAAAAAGGCGCCTGCTTGAGGCGCCTTTTTTATTACCAGTAGTTTTCCACCGCCACCTGCCCAGGCCTGCGGCTCAGGCTCAGTTGCATGTCACGCTGCTTGAGCAACTGGCGGGTGTCATCAACCATCTGCGGGTTGCCGCAAATCAGCACGCGGGAATGCTCCGGGCTCAGCTCTACGCCCGCTGCGCGCTCCAGCTCACCGTTTTCAATCGAGGTAGTAATGCGCCCGCTCAATGCGCCTGGATGGTGCTCGCGGGTAACGAGTGGAATGTAAGTCAGTTTGTGCGCGTACTCGGCAAGGTACTCACGCTCACCCAGTTCCTTGATCAGCGACTGATAGGCCAGTTCCTTGGCTTCCCGCGCGCTGTACACCAGCACGATCCGCTCGAATTTCTCCCAGACTTCGAAGTCCTGCAGGATCGACAAAAACGGCGCGACTCCGGTCCCTGTCGCCAACATCCACAAGTCACGGCCATCGACGAACCGGTTCAAGGTCAGGAACCCCGTAGCCTGGCGTTCCACCATCAAGGTATCGCCCACGCGCAGGCGGCTCAGCTCGCTGGTGAACTCGCCTCCAGGGACCACAATCGAGAAGAAGTCCAAGTGCTCATCAAACGGCGAGGAAACTATCGAGTAAGCGCGCCACACCGTAGTGCCGTCCGCCTTGGTCACGCCCAGACGCACGAACTGACCCGCAGTAAAACGGAACCCAGGGTCGCGAGTGGTTCGCAGCGTAAACAGGCTGGGGGTCAGCGATTGCACATCGAGCAAGGTCTGGCGGGTAAATTTCTCAGCACTGGCCGTCATGGGGGGCTCCGTTCTACAGGTGCCCTAGTGTCCCTCAAAGTCGCGCACGGAAACACCGGTGGTTTGTAGTGGCATCGCGCAGCCCCTAATTAGTGGCAATTTAGTGGCAGTCCAACCCATTGGCTATTAGTCCCTCTGCTCTAGCTACAAGCCCACTCTAAGTTGATCATTCAACTCACTAAAAAATCGAAAAAAACCAACTAAGCGCCGTTACACACCTTTTGCCGTCCTTAAAAAATCTTCTTAAACCCCCTGCGTTCAAGAGCGAAATTTTCCTCTTGCACCGTAAGTAATGTCCTACACTCATTCCCGTGCATTTGGGAGTTCAGGAGGTATCCCATGTCATGCAGACCCCACATGGAGAGTTACCAATGGTTAACTGGCGTAATACACGTCTTCCCAAACTGGAAGGTGAAAGCGAGGCCACCACTCTTTTCGAGATAGCCCTCAACCACACCTTCGCACTCGGCTTTCAATACTGTTCCTTTACGATGAGTTCACACCTACCCAACAATCGAACGAAGCCCGTTCGCTTCAATAACTATCCAGATGAGTGGAACAATCTTTACAACCAAGCGCACTTCTTTGAAGTGGATCCTGTGGTAACACATTGCAAACGCTCTGTATTACCCATCGCCTGGGAGGAAAAAACGTTTAAAGACTCACCCAACTTATGGTCTTTGGCTCAGTCGTTTGGTGTGCATTTGGGTTGGACCCAAGCAGTGCATGATTTCCAGGGTGTGTTCAGCATGCTTACCCTGGGTCGCAGTAAAGGTGCCGTGACTCCGGAAGAGCTCTACGAAAAAGCTGGCCAGGTCCTGTGGCTTTGCCATGCGATGCATGCGGCCGTGGCGCAGACTTACGCGGCCAGCCCCAGTATCAACCCTGCGAAAAAATTGACCTCGCGCGAGACCGAAATCCTCAAATGGTCAGCCATGGGCAAAACTGCCGCAGACATTGCCACCATCCTGTGCCTTTCCGAACGTACCGTGGGCTTTCACATCTGCAGTTGCTTCAAAAAGCTGGGGGTCAACAACAAGATCGCCGCCGTGCTCTGTGCCTCGAAAGCAGGGCTGTTTTAACCGCCCTTGAAACACCGCATGTAATCCCCGTAGAAAAAAAGTAACATTTACGCCCAATTCTGAGTGCAGGGCCCCTTGGGGGCCCGCCTGTAGTTCACTCAGACGGTTGCGCAGGTCACTGCCGCCGCCCATCGATTACCCAGAGCCTCCCCCGCCATGCCCCTGCTCGACAGCCCCTTCGCCCAGCTCGATCTGATCCGCCAGCCAGAGCAACATAACGATCCGCTGCAAGCCTTCGATGCGGCCGACGAATACCTGCTCAGCCACCTGGCCGGACAACAGCCGAGTGCAGCGACACGCGTGCTGGTACTCAATGATAGTTTCGGTGCCTTGGCGGCCAGTCTTGAAGGCCAGATGCAGGTCACCTCCAGCGGCGACTCGTTTCTCGCCGCCCAGGGCCTGGAGAAAAACCTGGTACGCAATGGCAAGGCGTTTGATGGCGTGACTTTCGTGCCTGCCCACCAAGTGCCGACCGGCCCCTTTGACCGAGTTCTGATCCGCGTACCCAAAACCCTGGCACTGCTGGAAGAACAGCTGATCCGCCTGCAAGGCCAACTGGCACCGGGCGCAGAGGTCATCGCCGGGGCGATGGTCAAGCACCTGCCCCGTGCGGCCGGTGAGTTGCTGGAGCGTTACATCGGGCCGATGCACGCCTCCCTTGCGGTAAAGAAGGCACGGTTGCTGATTGCCACTCTGGAAGATCGCCCCGCGGCAGTCTCGCCCTACCCAACGCGCTATCAGCTTGAAACACCCGCTATCGAACTGCTCAACCACGCCAACGTGTTCTGCCGTGAAGGCCTGGACATCGGCACCCGCGCCTTCCTGCCGCACCTGCCCAAAGGCCTGGGCAGTGCGCGCGTCGCGGACCTGGGCTGCGGCAACGGCGTGCTGGCGATTGCCAGCGCGCTGCAAAACCCGGACGCCCATTACACCTTGCTCGACGAGTCGTACATGGCCGTGCAATCAGCCCTTGAGAACTGGCAAGCCGCCCTCGGCGAACGGGAGGTGACCGTGCGTGCTGCCGATGGCCTGGCCGGCCAGGCCTCGGACTCTCTGGATGTGGTGCTGTGCAACCCACCGTTCCACCAACAACAAGTGGTCGGCGACTTCCTCGCCTGGCGCATGTTCCAGCAAGCGCGGGAAGCGCTGGTGGTGGGCGGCGCGCTTTATATAGTCGGAAACCGCCACCTGGGTTATCACAGCAAATTGGCGCGACTGTTCCGCGGTGTCGAGCAAGTGGCCGCCACGCCGAAATTCGTCATCCTCAAAGCGCGCAAATAAAAAAAGCCCTGCCTCTCCAAACGAAAAAGCAGGGCTTGAAAACCGGGCCGCAAAGCCCGGATCGGGATGTCAGTGGGTGGTCAGGCCGGCCGCATTCATGAACATGCGCATCAGGCTGGCCACGACGAACAGCGCCAGCACACTGCCGGTCCAGATCATCGCCAGCCACCCCAGACGCCGCCACAACGGCTGTTTCTCGCCCTCTTCAATTTCGTGCAACGTAGGTTTGCCGGACATGCCACAACCCTCCTAGTGATAGCCGTCTTCGTGGGTGACCTTGCCGCGGAACACGTAGTAGCTCCAGAAGGTGTAGCCCAGGATGAACGGGATGATGAACAGCGTACCCACCAGCATGAAACCCTGGCTTTGCGGCGGTGCGGCCGCGTCCCAGATCGATACGGAAGGCGGAATGATGTTCGGCCACAGGCTGATCCCAAGGCCGCTGTAGCCGAGGAAAATCAACACCAGCGTCAACAGGAACGGCGTGTAGTGGGCATTACGCGCGACCGCGCGGATCAACCCGTACATGGTCACCAGCACCAGGATCGGCACCGGCAGGAACCAGAACAGGTTCGGCAGGGTGAACCAGCGCGTCGCGATTTCCGGGTGCGCCAGCGGCGTCCAGATACTGACGATGCCAATCACCGCCAACACAACGAATGCCAAGGGCCGCGCCAGGTTGTGCATCTTCTCCTGCAACGGGCCTTCGGTTTTCATGATCAACCAGGTGCAGCCGAGCAAGGCATAGGCCACGATCAGCGCCACGCCGCAGAACATCGTGAACGGTGTGAGCCAGTCCAGTGAGCCACCGGCAAACTGGCGGTCCACCACCGGAATCCCGTCGATAAACGCCCCCAACGCTACGCCCTGGAAGAACGTGGCCGTCAGCGAACCGCCGATAAACGCCTTGTCCCACAGGTGGCGCTTGTGGTCCTTGGCCTTGAAACGGAACTCGAAGGCCACGCCACGGAAGATCAGCCCGATCAGCATCAGGATCAGCGGCAGGTACAGCGCCGACAACACCACCGAATAGGCCAGCGGGAAGGCGCCAAACAACGCTGCGCCACCGAGTACCAGCCAGGTCTCGTTACCGTCCCAAACCGGGGCGACGGTGTTCATCATCACGTCGCGGTCGACTTTGCCCGGAATAAACGGGAAGAGGATGCCAATGCCGAGGTCGAAGCCGTCCATCACGACGTACATCATGATGCCGAAGATGATGATCACGGCCCAGATCAGCGGAAGATCAATACCCATCTCAATGCCCCTTGTGCTGGATGTCGACGTGGTCGTCATCGTTGCCGTCATCGGCAGCCGACAACGGACGGGCCGGTGTGCGTTTCTGGCCAGGGCCACCGTGGGTCGGTTCAGTACTTTCGTGGGTCACAGGGCCTTTGCGTACCAGGCGCATCATGTAGCCCAACCCGGCGCCGAACAGCGCGAAGTACACCACCACGAACAACACCAGGGTAATCGTCATCTGCGCCAGGCTATGCCCGGATGAAGCATCCGCCGTGCGCATCAACCCGTAGACCACCCACGGCTGGCGGCCGATTTCGGTGGTGAACCAACCGGCAAGAATCGCGATCAGGCCGGACGGGCCCATCCACAGCGCCAGGTACAGGAACGGCTTGGACGTGTACATCTTGTCGCCGCGACGCAGCCACAGGCTGAACAGACCGGTGAAGATCATCAGGAAACCCAGGCCGACCATGACCCGGAACGACCAGAACACGATGGTCGAATTGGGACGGTCTTCAGGCGGAAACTCCTTGAGCGCTGGCACTTGTTTGTCCAGGGAGTGGGTCAGGATCAGGCTGCCCAGGTAAGGAATTTCCACCGCGTATTTGGTTTTTTCGGCCTTCATGTCGGGCCAGCCAAACAGAATCAGCGGGGTCGGCTCATTGCCTTTGTTTTCCCAGTGGCCCTCAATCGCCGCGATTTTTGCCGGCTGATGCTTCAGGGTGTTGAGGCCGTGGAAGTCACCGATCACCGCCTGGATAGGCGCCACGATCAGCGCCATCCACATCGCCATCGAGAGCATTGTGCGGATCGCCGGGTTGTCCTTGCCGCGCAGCAAGTGCCACGCTGCCGAGGAACCGACAAAGAAGGCCGTGGCAACAAAGGCCGCTGTGGCCATGTGCGCCAAGCGGTAAGGGAACGATGGGTTGAAGACAACGGCGAACCAGTCGGTTGGAATCACCCGGCCATCGATGATTTCAAAGCCTTGTGGCGTCTGCATCCAGCTGTTGGACGACAGAATCCAGAAGGTTGAGATCAACGTGCCCACGGCCACCATCACGGTGGAGAAGAAGTGCAGCTTGCGCCCGACCTTGTTCCAGCCGAACAACATCACCCCAAGGAAACCGGCCTCAAGGAAGAAGGCGGTGAGCACTTCGTAGGTAAGAAGCGGCCCGGTGACGGCGCCGGCAAAGTCCGAGAAGCGACTCCAGTTGGTGCCGAACTGATACGCCATGACCAGGCCCGAGACCACGCCCATGCCGAAGTTGACCGCAAAGATCTTCGACCAGAAATGGTAGAGGTCGCGGTAGGTGTCGTTGTGGGTCTTGAGCCACAAGCCTTCCAGCACCGCGAGGTAACTGGCCAGGCCGATGGTGATCGCCGGGAACAGGATGTGGAACGAGATGGTGAACGCGAATTGAATTCGGGCGAGATCTAGCGCCTCCAAACCGAACATAAGTCTTCCTCTGTCAGGTAATACCGGCTGCTGGCGGAAGCCTGCACCCACTGCCCCCACGGATATGGAGTGTGGCGAATTTCAATTCGTTTCTTTTTTTACCAGCCACGTAGGGATTCTGGCCTTGCGGCCGCCAGATCAATCCCCACGGAGGTTTTGATCTGGATCAAGCATTACTGAAAGAGTAGTCCCATTTTCTGTGTCCAGTTATGTGGTCTTTTGCCGCGTGACAGACTGCCTCAGCCCAGCTCTAGCAACTATCTGTTACAACTTAATGCTAATCTCGCGGCTCCCTCTCGCCTCGACCCGAATTCCCGATGCCTAGTGAACCCGTGTTGCTGTTGCGTCATCACCGCCCTTTCATCGCGTTCTGGCTGGCACGGATTTTCACTGCCAGCGGCTTCCAGATGCTCACCGTGGCCATCGGCTGGAACCTGTACCAACTGACCGGCAATGTGCTGGACTTGGGTCTGGTCGGGTTGGTGGAGTTCGTGCCACGGGTGCTGTTCATGCTGCACACCGGACACGTGGCCGACCGCTACGAGCGGCGCAAAGTCGCAGCCATCTGCCAGACCGTACAGGCGCTGATTGCCCTGTCCCTGGCCATCGGCGGCCTGACCGGCAACGTGACCCGCGAGATGATTTTTATCCTCGCCTTCCTGCTCGGTGCCGCGCGCTCGTTTGAATTGCCCACCACCCAGGCGCTGCTGCCGAGCATCGTGCCCAGTGCGCTGTTCCCGCGTGCGGTGGCGTCTTCACAGTCGGCCCAGCAACTGGCCACCATCGTCGCCCCGGCGCTCGGCGGTTTGCTTTATGCGTTCGGCAGCGTCTGGGTGTATGGCCCCACGGTGGTGCTGTACATCATCGCCTGCGTGCTGACCCTCAACCTGCCCGCCCGCCAGACCCCGCTGAACAAAGGCAAGGCCACCCTGGATTCGCTGCTGGCCGGCATCCGTTTTATCCGCAGCCGCCCGGACATCCTCGGCGCTATTTCCCTGGACCTGTTCGCCGTGCTGCTGGGCGGCGCCACCGCGTTGCTGCCGGTGTTCGCCAAGGACATCCTGCTGACCGGCGCCTGGGGCCTGGGCCTGTTGCGTTCGGCACCGGCGGTGGGCGCACTGTTGATGTCGTTGTGGCTGGCGCGCTTTTCGGTGGACCGCAAAGTTGGCAGGGTAATGTTCACCGCTGTCGGCGTGTTCGGCGTGGCGACCATTGCTTTCGGCCTGTCCACCTCGTTCTGGTTTTCCCTGGCAGTGCTGGTGGTGCTGGGCGCGGCGGACATGATCAGCATGGTCATTCGCGCCTCCTTCGTGCAGTTGGAGACGCCGGATGAAATGCGCGGCCGGGTCAGTGCGGTCAACGGGCTGTTTATCGGCGCGTCCAACCAGTTAGGCGAGTTCGAGTCCGGTATCACTGCGCACTGGTTCGGCACCGTGCCCGCCGTGGTCATGGGCGGAATCGGTACGCTGGTGGTAACCGGAGTGTGGATAAAACTGTTCCCGACACTGGCGAAT
>NZ_JAAOWU010000003.1 GCF_013778505.1 Pseudomonas sivasensis
CGAACTCAGTAGTGAAACGATGCATCGCCGATGGTAGTGTGGGGTTTCCCCATGTGAGAGTAGGTCATCGTCAAGATTAAATTCCGAAACCCCATTTGCGAAAGCAGATGGGGTTTTGTTTTGGGCGATCGGAAAGTGCGAGGGCGGGTCAGGGCGAGCTCTCGAATATCCTCAGGGACGGCGGGCCTGAACTGGCCTAATGATTTTGAACACTTCAATCGGGCGCTATATTGGTACCCAAGTCTGAGGTGTTTGGATACTTCGCCAAAAAGTGCGCCTTTATCAAGCAGCGCACGGGCGACTACTCGATTCGACGGCTTTGCCTGACGCTGATAGTGTATCCCGGTGGTTATTCCAGCGTGGCGGTCTGAGCCGCAATCTATACGCGCCAAAGACGACCAGCGACTGCTGGGTTTGATCAAGCATTCCTGGCTGGAGAGCGGCGGCGTTTACGGCTATCGAAAAATCCATGACGATCTGCGCGAGGTCTGTGAGGATTGTGGTAGTCATCGTGTGGCGAGGCTGATGCGTCTTTAAGGTATGCGTTCTCAGACAGGTTATCGACGCCGCCCCGGAAAGTGTGGGGGGGAAGCCAGCGGTCGCACCACCCAGTTTGTTGAAGCACCAGTTCGATGTCGTGGAATCCAACAGCGTTTGGGTCACTGACATCACCTACATTCGTACGTATGAAACAACGTAAAACGCCGCCATGGTTTCAACAATCAGCTGCCATCGGTAGAGTTTGAAAAGCGTTACGCAATGAGCTTGCAAGGTGTCTAGAGAATCCGGGGCGATTCACACTGATTGAGAAGGCGCGGGATGACCGGCAAATAGTTAGGATTATTTTTGCCGTCCCAGTTCGGACGATCAATCGCATCTTGAACGTCAAGGATAACAATCAGGATAGGGGCGGATTGGTCCTTCATCTCATCTCCTTTGGGTAGGGCGGCAGGCCGAGTGTGCTAAGACGAGCCTCAACCAACAGTTGATTGCACTCGAAACCTGCCTACAGCTCTCTGCGAAGCCCTCCATAATGAATCTCAAGCTTATGCAAGTTGAGTTCGGCAGACGCTTACCGATACGCGCACTGTCTGATGCGGAACATTTGCCAGGATTCCTAACGGATATTGCCTTCTACCTAAGCTAGAAATCTCTCAATGGTTGGGCCTGGGTGTTGCCGACGCCTCGGCGTAGCCCAAATTCGTCCAATCGATAAGGCCGATATCGTAATTCGAGATTCGCGCGTTGGCTTATGCGTGATGGGAGGTGAGCGAGAGTGGGCTTTCGATGTCATCACAAGGCTTCTGGGGCGGGGCGTGAGCGCGCTCAACGATCTTTAAGGTTGTGGGCTGGTTTTGTCTGTTCTCGCCTTCTGGGCACCTTTGCCGGCCTCTGGCGACGTGACTTCACTTTTCCACAGACGAAAAAAAAGACCTTGAAATTCAAGGTCTTTTTTAAGATGGTGCCCCGAGGGAGACTCGAACTCCCACTCCTTTCGAAAACGGATTTTGAATCCGCCGCGTCTACCAATTCCGCCATCAGGGCTCAATGGCGGCGAAGTATAGAGATGAGATTACCGTTGGTCAATCACGTTTCATGGTCTATTTTCACTATTTCCGCTAAACTTCCCGGCCCTGCTAGACGAACCCCATCATGCGCGTTTCTGACTTTACTTTTGAACTCCCTGATTCGCTGATCGCACGCCACCCTTTGGCCGAGCGTCGCGCCAGCCGACTGCTTACCCTGGAAGGGGTCAGCGGTGCCCTCGCACACCGTCAATTCACTGATTTGCTTGAGCATTTAAACCCAGGCGACTTAATGGTATTCAACAACACCCGCGTAATTCCTGCGCGGTTGTTTGGCCAAAAAGCCTCCGGCGGCAAGCTGGAAATTCTGGTGGAGCGCGTGCTGGACAGCTATCGCGTGCTAGCCCATGTGCGCTCCAGCAAATCACCGAAGCCGGGTTCGAGCATTCTGATCGAAGGCGGCGGCGAAGCCGAGATGGTGGCGCGCCATGATGCATTGTTCGAGCTCAAGTTCGCCGAAGAGGTTCTGCCTCTGCTGGAGCGCGTCGGCCATATGCCGCTGCCTCCCTATATCGACCGCCCTGATGAAGACTCGGACCGCGAGCGCTATCAGACGGTGTACTCCCAGCGCCTAGGCGCGGTTGCCGCGCCAACGGCCGGACTGCATTTCGACCAGCCGCTGCTGGATGCGATTGCGGCCAAGGGCGTCGAGACGGCCTATGTGACCCTGCACGTGGGGGCCGGCACCTTTCAGCCGGTGCGTGTGGATAACATCGAAGACCACCATATGCACAGCGAGTGGCTGGAAGTCAGCCAGGAAGTTGTCGATGCGGTATCTGCGTGCAAGGCTCGTGGCGGGCGTGTAGTCGCAGTGGGTACCACCAGCGTGCGCTCCTTGGAGAGCGCGGCGCGTGATGGTGTGCTCAAACCGTTCAGTGGCGACACCGATATATTTATCTTCCCAGGCCGGCCGTTCCACGTCGTCGATTGCCTGGTCACCAATTTCCATCTGCCGGAATCCACGCTCTTGATGCTGGTGTCGGCATTTGCCGGTTACCCGGAAACCATGGCGGCTTATCAAGCGGCCATCAATAATGGGTACCGTTTTTTCAGCTACGGTGATGCGATGTTTATCACCCGTAACCCGGCGCCACGCGGCCCAGAGGAAACCTTATGAGTCGTATGTCGTTTGAATTATTGGCCACCGACGGCAAAGCCCGTCGCGGTCGCCTTACTTTCCCTCGCGGTACGGTAGAGACGCCGGCGTTCATGCCGGTTGGCACCTACGGCACCGTAAAGGGCATGCTGCCCCGTGACATCGTCGCCACCGGTGCCGAGATCATTCTTGGTAACACCTTCCACCTGTGGCTGCGTCCGGGCACGGAAGTGATCAAGAAGCACGGCGACCTGCACGATTTCATGAAGTGGCAAGGCCCAATTCTCACCGACTCCGGTGGTTTTCAGGTGTTCAGCCTGGGCGCCATGCGCAAGATCAAGGAAGAGGGCGTAACGTTCGCCTCGCCGGTGGATGGTTCTAAAGTATTCATGGGGCCGGAAGAGTCGATGCAGGTACAGCGTGACCTGGGTTCGGACATCGTGATGATTTTCGACGAGTGCACGCCTTACCCGGCCGATGAAGATGTCGCGAGAATCTCCATGGAGTTGTCGCTACGTTGGGCTCAGCGGTCGAAGAACGCCCACGGTGATAACACCGCTGCGCTGTTCGGTATCGTCCAGGGCGGTATGCATGAAAGCTTGCGTAAACGCTCGCTTGAAGGCCTCGACAAAATCGGGTTCGATGGCCTGGCCATCGGCGGTTTGTCGGTAGGCGAACCCAAACACGAGATGATCAAGGTGCTGGACTATTTGCCAGGCCTGATGCCCGCTGACAAACCTCGTTACCTTATGGGCGTTGGCAAACCGGAAGATCTCGTAGAGGGTGTGCGCCGCGGTGTGGACATGTTCGATTGCGTGATGCCAACCCGTAATGCCCGCAATGGGCATCTGTTTATCGATACAGGCGTGCTGAAGATCCGTAACGCGTTCCATCGCCATGATGATTCGCCGCTGGATCCCACCTGTGATTGCTACACCTGCCAGAACTTCTCCCGTGCTTATCTGCACCATCTGGACAAATGCGGGGAAATGCTGGGTAGCATGTTGAATACCATCCACAATTTGCGTCACTACCAAGTCCTGATGGCTGGTTTGCGCGAGGCTATTCAACAGGGTACATTGGCCGCCTTCGTCGATGCCTTCTATGCCAAGCGCGGGCTCCCTGTGCCGCCCTTGGACTGAGTTTTCCGACCCTAAGATTCACTATTTGCAACTGGAGTGCTAAATGAGCTTTTTTATCTCTAACGCCATGGCTGACGCCGCTGCGCCTGCTGCTGCCGGCCCTATGGGCGGTGGTTTCGAGTGGATTTTCCTGGTCGGCTTCCTGGTCATCTTCTACCTCATGATCTGGCGTCCACAGGCCAAGCGTGCCAAAGAGCAGAAAAACCTGCTGGGCAGCCTGCAGAAAGGTGACGAAGTTGTGACTACTGGCGGTATCGCCGGCAAGATCACCAAGGTTTCCGACGCTTTCGTGGTTCTGGAAGTCTCCGACACTGTAGAAATGAAGTTCCAGAAGGGCGCCATCGCCGCCACGCTGCCAAAAGGCACGCTCAAAGCGATCTAAGTAACAACCTTTACCAATCGACGGGGCGCGCAAGGCGCCCCGCGTTATAAGCGGGCGGCGTGATGCTGAACAAATACCCTCTGTGGAAATACGTACTGATCCTGGCGGTGCTGGCGATCGGTTTTATTTATTCCGCTCCCAATCTCTATCCTGATGATCCGGCGATCCAGATCACTGGCGCCAGCACTTCGTTGCAGGTCAATCAGGCTGACCTGGAACGCGCGAGCAAGGCTCTGAACGACGCGGGTATCCAAGTTAAAGCGGCAACATTGGCGGCTGGTGCGAAGGGCGGCTTGTTGCGCCTGACCAAGCAAGAAGACCAATTGCCGGCCAAAGACGTCGTGCGCAAGGCCATGGGTGACGACTACGTCGTTGCGCTGAACCTGGCACAGACCACGCCGCAATGGCTGCGCAGCATTGGCGCGCACCCGATGAAGTTGGGTCTGGACTTGTCCGGCGGTGTGCACTTCCTGCTGGAAGTCGACATGGACAAAGCCCTCGACGCACGCCTGAAAGTCTATGAAGGCGATGTGAAGAGCCTGCTGCGCAAAGAAAAGTTGCGTTATCGCAGCCTGCCGCAGCTCAACGGCGCCATCCAGTTGGGCTTCTCAGACGAAGCTTCCCGCGAACAGGCCCGTGCGCTGATCCGCAAGAACTTCAACGATTTTGACATCGTACCGGCTGACCTGAACGGTCAGGCCGTGCTGCGTCTTGCAATGAGCCCGGCCAAGATCGCCGAAATCCGCGAGTATTCCATCAAGCAGAACTTGACCACGGTACGTAACCGCGTCAACGAGCTGGGCGTGGCCGAGCCGATCGTTCAGCGCCAGGGCGCCAACCGCATTGTGGTTGAGCTGCCAGGCGTGCAGGACACCGCTGAAGCCAAGCGTATCCTGGGTAAAACTGCCAACCTGGAATTCCGTCTCGCAGCTGAGCCAGGCGCTTCCCGCGCGACTTCCGAGGAGTTCGAATTCCGTGAAGGCAATCGTCCGCCGGCGCAAATCGAGCGTGGTTTGATCATCACGGGTGATCAGGTAACCGACGCCAAGGCCGGGTTCGGCGAGCACGGCACACCTGAAGTTAACATTCGCCTGGATGGTCACGGCGGCGAACTGATGAGCCGCGCCACGCGCAGCAACGTCGGTCGCAGCATGGCGGTGATCTTCATCGAGCAGCGTCCTGTTACTACCTACACCAAGCAGATCGTCAACGGCGTCGAGAAAGACGTGCCGGTGCAGACCTTCAAGGAAGAGAAGAAGATCATCAGCCTGGCGACCATCCAGTCGCCGCTGGGTGCTCAGTTCCGTATCACTGGCCTGAACGGCCAGGGTGAATCCTCGGAGCTGGCACTGCTGCTGCGTGCTGGTGGCCTGGCGGCGCCGATGTACTTCGCTGAAGAGCGCACCATCGGCCCAAGCCTGGGTGCGGACAACATCACCAAAGGCGTGGACGCTGCACTGTGGGGCATGTTGTTCGTGTCGCTGTTCATCATCGCCATCTACCGCTTCTTCGGCATCATCGCTACCGTAGCCCTGGCGGGCAACATGGTGATGCTGCTGGCTTTGATGTCGCTGCTGGGCGCTACGCTGACCTTGCCGGGTATCGCCGGTATCGTACTCACCATGGGTATGGCGGTAGATGCCAACGTGCTGATCTTCTCGCGGATACGTGAAGAGATCGCCGCAGGCATGACTGTGCAGCGCGCAATCAACGAAGGCTTCGGCCGGGCATTTACCGCGATTCTCGACTCCAACCTGACCACATTGCTGGTTGGCGGGATTCTCTTTGCCATGGGCACCGGCCCTGTCAAAGGTTTTGCGGTGACCATGTCCCTCGGTATCTTTACCTCGATGTTCACGGCCATCATGGTGACCCGCGCAATGGTCAACCTGATCTTTGGCGGGCGTGACTTCAAGAAGTTGTGGATTTAAGGGGCTGCCATGTTACGTACAATCAACTTCATGGGCGTTCGCAACATTGCGTTCGGCGTCACTGTGCTCCTTACCGTTCTGGCGTTGTTCAGCTGGTTCCATAAGGGCCTGAACTACGGTTTGGATTTCACCGGGGGTACGCTCATTGAGCTGACCTACGAGAAGCCGGCCGACGTTACCTTAGTGCGCAACGAGCTGGTAAAGGCCGGTTATCACGAGGCCGTGGTGCAGAGCTTTGGTGCGACCACCGACCTGCTGGTGCGCATGCCAGGCGAAGATCCGCAACTGGGTCACCAAGTAGCCGAAGCCTTGCAAAAGGTTGGCGGCGACAATCCCGCGTCGGTCAAGCGCGTCGAGTTTGTCGGCCCGCAAGTAGGTGAAGAGCTGCGCGACCAAGGCGGCCTTGGCATGCTGATGGCACTCGTCGGCATCATGATTTACCTGGCTTTCCGCTTTCAGTGGAAGTTCGGTGTCGGCGCGATTGTGTCGCTGATCCACGACGTGATCGTGACCGTAGGTATTCTGGCGTACTTCCAGATAACCTTCGATCTGACCGTACTGGCGGCTGTGCTGGCGATTATTGGTTACTCGCTCAACGACACAATCGTGGTATTCGACCGGGTTCGTGAGAACTTCCGCGTATTGCGCAAGGCGACGCTGATCGAGAACATCAACATCTCCACCACTCAGACCCTGCTGCGTACCATGGCGACATCAATCTCCACTTTGCTGGCGATTGCTGCGCTGATGATCTTCGGCGGTGACAACTTGTGGGGCTTCTCCCTGGCGCTGTTTATCGGCGTTCTGGCGGGTACTTACTCGTCGATCTACATCGCCAACGTGGTGCTGATCTGGTTGAACCTCAACAGCGAAGACTTGATCCCTCCAGCCGCGACTGGCAAGGAGGTCGACGACCGCCCTTAATGAGCGCTTGTTGATCTGCTGTTACAAGAAAGGCACGAGTATTGAACTCGTGCCTTTTTTTTTGCTCCAAGGCTGGGTATAGCGCGGATCTTTCGGTCCGTTTGTGATGGTCAGGAGGTTCAACGTGAACAAGTCGTTACTGGTTGGTGCGGTATTGGGTGCTGTCGGTGTAACTGCCGGGGGTGCTGTCGCCACCTACAGCCTGGTAAAAAGCGGCCCTGAGTATGCGCAAGTGCTGGCGGTGCAGCCGGTAAAAACCCAGATCAAGACCCCTCGCGAAGTCTGTAAGGACGTCGCAGTTACTCGGCAGCGACCGGTGCAGGACCAGCATCAAATCGCAGGTACCGTTGTAGGTGCCCTGGCGGGTGGTTTGCTGGGTAATCAGATCGGTGGCGGTAACGGTAAGAAGCTAGCGACGGTAGCCGGTGCGGTCGGTGGTGGTTATGCCGGTAACAAGGTTCAAGAGGGTATGCAGAATCGCGATACCTACACCACCACACAAACGCGTTGTAACACCGTCAACGACATCAGCGACAAGGTAGTCGGCTATGACGTGCGTTACACCTTGGATGGCAAGGAAGGCTCGGTGCGGATGGATCGTGATCCGGGTGGCCAGATTCCGGTCGATAAAGAAGGTCGTTTAGTGTTGGGTCAAAACCAGCAATAATTTGAGGCTTGTCATAGTTGAAGGTGTGGGAGGGTGCTTGCTCTTGATGTGGGCGCATCGGTTAATGAGTCTGTAACTGAGCTGCTGTCATCGGAGGCAACATCCCTTTCACATTGATTGGTAGCGTTGCTGGTATTCAAGTTCGCACCAAATCGCAGGCATAAAAAAGCACCCCGAAGGGTGCTTTTTTTATGCTCGCTAGCTTAGCGCTTCAGCGAGGCTGGCAGGTGTGGCTGTATAGCCGTCAGCACTGCCTTGAAGCATTTGGTGTTGCCAGCAACGACGTGGCCTTTTTCCAGGAAGTCGTGACCACCGGTGAAGTCGCTCACCAAGCCACCGGCTTCCTGGATCAGCAGAGCGCCTGCAGCCATATCCCACTCGGACAGGCCTGACTCCCAGAACGCATCAAAACGACCGGCAGCAACATAGGCCAGGTCCAGGCTGGCTGCGCCAGCGCGACGGATGCCTGCGGTCTGGCCAACCAGGGCGCGGAACATGCCCAGGTAGTTTTCCAGGTTGTCCATCTGGTCGTCACGGAATGGGAAGCCGGTACCCAGCAGGGCGCCGTCGAGACTGGTACGGCCGCTGACTCGCAGGCGACGACCGTTCAGCTGGGCGCCACGGCCACGGCTGGCGGTGAATTCTTCCTGGCGAACCGGGTCGAGGACGACGGCATGTTCCAGGCGGCCACGGTATTTGCAGGCGATACTTACTGCGAAGTGGGGGATGCCGCGCAGGAAGTTGGTGGTGCCATCCAGTGGGTCGATGATCCACAGGTAGTCTTCGCCTTCGACGCTACCTTTATGCAGGCCGGTTTCCTCACCCAGGATGCCGTGGGTAGGGTAAGCCTTGCGCAGTGCGTCGATGATTTTCTGTTCGGCGGCGCGGTCTACCTCGGATACATAATCCTTGGCGTCTTTTTCGTCGACCTTGATGGTATCCAGGCGCTCGATGGAGCGGAAAATCAATTCACTGGCGCTGCGGGCGGCGCGCAGCGCGATATTCAGCATGGGCTGCATGGATGTGTCACCTAAGGTTGTTAAAGAAAGCCGAGCATTCTAGCAGAAACTTTCTTCAGGTGAAGGACGACGTTAGCTTTCATGGCATAACCTTAGGCTGTTCTGTAAGATTTGCTCCCCTTTCCCGTGTCCGAGAGCGCCTCCCTTGCTGCAAAACATTCGTGTCGTCTTGGTCAATACCAGTCATCCAGGCAATATCGGTGGGGTGGCGCGTGCCATGAAAAACATGGGGCTGACGCGCCTGGTGCTGGTCGAACCGCGTGTGTTCCCGCATCACGAGGCCGATGCCCGTGCATCCGGTGCCAATGACATCCTTGAAAAAGCCCAGATCGTCGCCACCCTGGAGGATGCTTTGGTCGGCTGCAATCTGGTGCTCGGCACCAGCGCCCGTGATCGTCGTATCCCCTGGCCTTTGCTGGATCCCCGTGAGTGCGGCGGCAAAGTGGTGGAAGAGGCTGCTGGTGGCGCTGAAATCGCCTTAGTGTTCGGTCGTGAAGACTCCGGCCTCACCAATGAGGAGCTGCAGCGATGTCACTACCATGTGCACATTCCATCGGACCCTGAATTCAGTTCACTGAACCTCGGGGCTGCGGTGCAGGTGCTGACTTACGAAGTGCGCATGTCGTGGCTGGCAGCTGCCGGTCAGCCAAGCAAAATGGAAAAGGAAGAAGTTGCGTCGACCAAAAGTGGCGAGCTGGCCACCATGGATGAGCTGGAGCGGTTCTATGAGCACCTGGAGCAAACCCTGGTGGCTATCGAATTCCTTGACCCTGACAAGCCGCGGCACTTGATGGCGCGCCTGCGTCGGTTGTACGGGCGCAGTTCGGTAAGCCGGGCGGAAATGAATATATTGCGTGGCATCCTCACGGAAACCCAAAAAGCGGCCCGTGGCGAGCTTCTTAAGCGGAAGGATTAAAAATGTTCGAGCGTTTGCGAGAAGATATCCAGAGTGTTTTCCACCGTGACCCGGCGGCCCGCAACGCCTTTGAAGTGCTGACCTGCTATCCGGGTATGCACGCGATCTGGATTCATCGGTTATCCGGCGCCTTGTGGGGCATGGGCTGGAAGTGGCTGGCGCGACTGGTGTCGAACTTCGGCCGCTGGTTGACGGGTATCGAGATTCATCCGGGGGCCAAGGTGGGGCGCCGTTTTTTTATCGATCATGGTATGGGTATCGTCATCGGTGAAACTGCTGAGATTGGCGATGATGTCACGCTCTATCAAGGTGTGACGTTGGGCGGCACTAGCTGGAACAAAGGCAAGCGCCACCCAACGTTGGGCGATGGCGTGGTGGTAGGGGCCGGCGCCAAGGTGCTAGGGCCATTCACTGTAGGTGCTGGCGCTAAGGTCGGCTCCAATGCGGTCGTAACCAAGGCTGTACCGCCTGGCGCAACCGTGGTGGGTATTCCGGGCCGAATCATCGTCAAGCCGGAAGTTGGCGATGAGCAGGAAGCAAAGCGCAAGGCAATGGCCGAGAAGATTGGCTTTGATGCCTATGGAGTCAGTGAAGACATGCCTGATCCGGTCGCGCGCGCCATCGGCCAGTTGCTTGACCACTTGCAGGCGGTGGACGGGAAGCTGGACGGTATGTGCGGTGCGCTGAAGGAGCTGGGCAGCAGTTACTGTGCGAAAGAACTGCCTGAACTGCGCGAAGAGGACTTCGCCGAGATCAAGGACGAAGCTGCGACGAAGACTGGTTAAGGTCTTCCAAGCACTGAAAGTCACCTGTGGGAGGTGGCTTGCTCTCGATAGCGGTTCCTCAGTCGTTCACTACGTGGGCTGGTCCGCTGCTATTGGGAGCAGCTGCCTCCCACATCTTGACCTCCATTGGTCTCGGAGTAGCCGCTAGGCCCTGTTCCCGCTGTTCGTCCCCACCCCATCCTGCTATGATTCGCGCGCCCTTTTTACGGGTAATCCTGACTAAAGTACTAGGTCTTATAGTTGACTTAAATACTCGGGAATCGCATACTTGCCCACATTCTGAAACACCTTGGTAATTGTCCATGAGACTGACTACAAAAGGCCGATACGCGGTGACTGCCATGCTCGACCTGGCTCTGCACGCGCAAACTGGGCCGGTGTCCCTGGCCGATATCTCCGAGCGCCAAGGCATTTCCCTGTCCTATCTTGAGCAACTGTTCGCCAAATTGCGCCGTAGCAATCTGGTCTCCAGCGTGCGTGGGCCAGGTGGCGGCTATCAGTTGTCCCGCGATATGCAGGGCATTCAGGTGGCCCAGGTGATCGATGCGGTCAACGAATCCGTTGACGCGACCAAATGCCAGGGCCTGGGTGACTGCCATGCAGGCGACACCTGCCTGACGCACCATTTGTGGTGTGACTTGAGTCTGCAGATCCATGAGTTTTTGAGTGGTATCAGCTTGGCTGATCTTGTGACTCGCCGTGAGGTACAAGAAGTAGCCCAGCGTCAGGACCAGCGCCGTTGCAACACTAAGGCGCCGCGTCTGGACAAGATTGAAGCGTCCGCCGTCGAGTGACAGCCGAAGAGCTAACGGCACGCCAGCCAGCCTGATTTAGGAGAAAGTCCATGAAATTGCCGATTTACCTTGATTACTCAGCGACCACCCCGGTTGATCCGCGTGTCGCGCAAAAGATGAGCGAGTGCCTGCTGGTCGACGGAAACTTCGGCAACCCGGCCTCCCGTTCCCATGTATTCGGCTGGAAAGCCGAGGAAGCGGTCGAGAATGCTCGTCGCCAAGTCGCCGACCTTGTTAATGCCGACCCGCGCGAAATCGTCTGGACTTCCGGCGCCACTGAGTCCGACAACCTGGCAATCAAGGGCGCGGCGCATTTCTACGCGACCAAAGGCAAGCACCTGATCACCACCAAGATTGAGCACAAGGCTGTCCTCGACACCATGCGTCAACTGGAGCGTGAAGGTTTCGAAGTTACCTACCTTGAGCCGACCACCGACGGTAACGTCACCCCGGCCATGATTGAAGCCGCGCTGCGTGAAGACACAATCTTGGTTTCCGTGATCCACGTAAACAACGAAATCGGCACCATCAACGACATCTCGGCCATCGGCGAGCTGACTCGCTCCAAGGGCATTCTGTTGCACGTCGACGCTGCTCAGTCCACCGGCAAGGTTGATATCGACCTGTCCAAGCTGAAAGTTGACCTGATGTCGTTCTCGGCCCACAAGACTTACGGGCCTAAAGGTATCGGCGCGCTGTACGTGAGCCGTAAGCCACGCGTGCGCATCGAGGCCACCATGCACGGCGGCGGTCACGAACGCGGCATGCGTTCTGGCACCCTGGCGACCCACCAAATCGTAGGCATGGGCGAAGCCTTCCGTGTAGCCAAGGAAGACATGGCTGCCGAAAACGTGCGCATCAAGGCCCTGAGCGATCGCTTCTACAAGCAGGTCGAGAACCTTGAAGAGCTGTACATAAACGGCAGCATGACCGCCCGCGTACCGCATAACTTGAATTTGAGCTTTAACTACGTCGAAGGCGAGTCGCTGATCATGGCGCTCAAGGACCTGGCGGTTTCGTCCGGTTCGGCCTGCACCTCGGCCTCTCTTGAGCCTTCGTACGTACTGCGCGCCCTGGGCCGCAACGACGAACTGGCACACAGTTCGATCCGCTTTACGTTCGGCCGCTTCACCACCGAAGAACAAGTCGACTACGCCGCGCAGAAAGTCTGCGAAGCCGTCAACAAGCTGCGCGTTCTTTCGCCGCTGTGGGACATGTACAAAGACGGTGTCGATATTTCCAAGATCGAGTGGGCGGCACACTAACTATAGAAGCCGCCACCCAAGCTCTGTAGGAACGTGGCGGAAAACGCAGGCGTTTTTACAGGGTTCCAGAGCGGCCCTGATGAGTGAGGATTCAGTACCATGGCTTACAGCGAAAAGGTCATTGACCACTACGAAAACCCGCGCAACGTCGGCAAGATGAACGCGGAAGATCCTGATGTCGGGACCGGCATGGTCGGCGCTCCGGCGTGCGGCGATGTGATGCGCCTGCAGATCAAAGTCAACGAAGCTGGCGTCATCGAAGACGCCAAGTTCAAGACTTACGGTTGCGGTTCGGCCATCGCCTCCAGTTCTCTGGCAACCGAATGGATGAAAGGCAAGACTCTGGATGAGGCTGTGACTATCAGCAACACCCAGTTGGCCGAAGAACTGGCCCTGCCGCCAGTGAAAATCCACTGCTCCGTACTCGCAGAAGACGCCATCAAGGCGGCCGTTCGCGACTACAAGCAGAAGAAAGGCTTGATCTAAGCATTTGGCGACGAGTAAGGAGTCAACGATGGCTATCAGCATGACAGAAGCGGCTGCGCAGCACATTCGCCGCTCCCTGAATGGGCGCGGTAAAGGTGAGGGGATTCGTCTGGGTGTTCGCACCACGGGCTGTTCCGGCCTTGCCTACGTGCTGGAGTTTGTCGACGAGGTGGTTGAGGAAGACCAGGTGTTCGAAAGTCACGGCGAGAAAGTGATCATCGATCCTAAAAGCCTGACCTACCTGGACGGCACCGAACTCGATTTCGTCAAGGAAGGGTTGAACGAGGGCTTCAAGTTCAACAACCCCAACGTACGCGGTGAGTGTGGCTGCGGCGAAAGCTTCAACATCTGAGGCTATTCGTGGGTACTCCTTGTCATTTCGCTTTATTCGAGCTGCAGCCGAGCTTTCGGCTGGACCTTGAGCAGCTTGCCACGCGCTACCGAGAGTTGGCGCGTGGGGTGCATCCGGACCGCTTCGCTGACGCTTCCGAGCGTGAGCAACGCCTGGCCCTGCAGCAGTCGGCCAGCCTCAACGAGGCCTATCAGACACTGAAGAGTCCGCCAAAGCGCGCGCGTTACCTGCTCGCCATGAACGGCGGCGAGTTGCCGATTGAAGTCACGGTTCACGATCCCGACTTCCTGATGCAGCAAATGCAGTGGCGCGAAGAGCTCGAAGACCTACACGACGAGGCCGATGTGGCCGGTGTCGCCGTCTTCAAGCGCCGTCTGAAAGTGGCCCAGGATGAGCTCAACGAAAGCTTCGCAGCCTGTTGGGATGATGCAGCGCAACGTGAACAGGCCGAACGCCTGATGCGACGCATGCAGTTCCTCGACAAGCTCACCTACGAAGTGCGCCAGCTAGAAGAGCGCCTCGACGATTAACCCAGTGCTGCCCGTGATGCACGCCTGATAGACAGATAAGACCTGATTACCATGGCATTACTGCAAATCGCCGAACCCGGCCAAAGCCCTCAACCGCACCAGCGTCGCCTGGCGGTCGGGATTGACCTGGGCACCACCAATTCCCTGGTCGCTGCCCTGCGCAGTGGCCTTTCCGAACCGCTGCCGGACGCTGATGGCCAGGTCATCCTGCCCTCGGCCGTGCGCTATCACGCTGATCGCACCGAGGTCGGTGAGTCTGCCAAGTTGGCGGCATCTAGCGATCCTTTGAACACTGTGCTGTCTGTCAAGCGCTTGATGGGGCGTGGCTTGTCCGACGTCAAGCAGCTCGGCGACCAACTGCCGTATCGCTTTGTCGGCGGCGAATCCCACATGCCTTTCATTGATACTGTTCAGGGGCCGAAAAGCCCGGTGGAAGTGTCGGCTGATATCCTCAAGGTGCTGCGCCAGCGCGCAGAAACGACCTTGGGCGGCGAATTGGTCGGTGCAGTGATCACGGTTCCAGCCTATTTCGACGACGCACAGCGTCAAGCCACCAAGGATGCGGCGAAGCTTGCCGGCCTCAACGTGCTGCGCCTGCTCAACGAGCCGACTGCTGCTGCTGTGGCCTACGGTCTGGACCAGCACGCCGAAGGTCTGGTTGCCATTTATGACCTGGGCGGCGGCACTTTTGATATTTCGATCCTACGCCTGACCGGCGGTGTGTTTGAGGTGCTGGCTACTGGTGGCGACAGCGCGCTGGGCGGCGATGACTTCGACCACGCGATCGCAGGCTGGATTATCAGCAGTGCCGGCTTGTCCGCGGACTTGGATCCAGGCGCACAGCGCAACTTGCTGCAAACTGCTTGTGCCGCTAAAGAAGCGCTGACTGATGCTGCCTCTATTGACGTGTCTTACGGCAACTGGTCGGCACCGCTGACGCGCGAAGCCTTCGATGCGTTGATCGAGCCAATGGTCGCCCGCAGCCTCAAGGCGTGCCGTCGCGCCGTACGTGATTCCGGTATCGAGTTGGAAGACGTCGGTGCCGTGGTCATGGTGGGTGGTTCGACCCGTGTGCCGCGTGTTCGTGGGGCAGTTGCCGAGGCTTTTGGTCGCGAGCCACTGACCGAAATCGACCCCGATCAAGTAGTCGCCATCGGCGCAGCGATCCAGGCAGACACCTTGGCCGGCAACAAGCGCGATGGTGGCGAACTGCTGCTCCTCGACGTGATTCCGTTGTCGCTGGGGCTGGAGACCATGGGCGGCTTGATGGAGAAGGTGATTCCGCGCAACACCACCATCCCCGTCGCCCGCGCCCAGGACTTCACCACTTATAAAGACGGCCAGACGGCCATGATGATTCATGTGCTGCAAGGCGAGCGCGAGCTGATCAGTGACTGCCGCTCCCTGGCGCGTTTCGAATTGCGTGGTATCCCTGCAATGGTAGCCGGTGCTGCGAAAATTCGTGTGACCTTCCAAGTCGACGCCGACGGCCTGCTTAGTGTCGCGGCCCGTGAGCTGGGGTCGGGTGTTGAAGCCAGCATCCAGGTGAAGCCTTCCTACGGCCTCACCGACGGCGAAATCGCCAAGATGCTCAAGGACTCGTTCCAGTACGCCGGTGATGACAAGGTCGCCCGTGTGCTGCGCGAACAGCAAGTGGATGCACAGCGCCTGCTTGAAGCGGTGCAGGGCGCCCTTGAGGCTGACGGCGAACGCTTGCTGGATGCCGAAGAGCGCATGGTCATCGACCTGCAGATGCATGAATTGGCCGAACTGATGAAAGGCACTGATGGTTATGCTATCGAGCAACAGACCAAGCGCTTGTCGCAAGTGACTGATGCCTTTGCCGCCCGCCGTATGGACCAGACGGTAAAGGCCGCCCTGGCGGGACGCAACCTGAATGAAATCGAGGAATAATTAATGCCGCAGGTCATTTTTCTGCCACACGCCGAGCATTGTCCGGACGGTATGGTTGTGGAGGCTGAGACCGGCAAGTCCATCCTCGAAGTTGCCCATGACAACCACATCGAGATCGAAAGCGCTTGTGGTGGCGTGTGCGCCTGTACCACTTGTCACTGCATCATTCGCGAGGGTTTCAATTCGCTTGAAGAAGCCGACGAGCTGGAAGAGGACTTTCTCGATCGTGCCTGGGGCTTGGAAGCGCAATCGCGTCTAAGCTGTCAGGCAAAGGTGGGAACTGAGGACATCACTGTCGAAATTCCGAAATATTCGCTCAACCATGCGGCCGAAGCGCCGCATTGATTCAAGGAACTGTCATGAGCCTGAAATGGGTTGATGTACAAGAAATCGCTATACAACTTGCTGAAGCTCATCCTGAGGTCAATCCTCTTACCGTGAACTTCGTCAAACTGCGTGATCTCGTAATGGCGCTGCCGGAATTCGATGACATCCCGGATCGGGGTGGCGAAAAGGTTCTGGAGGCGATTCAGGGCCTGTGGATCGAAGAAGCAGACTGAGCCGCCTTTTACGCAGTTAGGCAATACCCAATAACCCGCGTATAATTCGCGGGTTTAATTTTTCGTAAATTACCGTTTCTGGAGTTACACCATGGCTGTTCAACGTACTTTCTCCATCATCAAGCCTGACGCTGTTGCAAAAAACGTCATCGGCGAGATCACCACTCGTTTCGAAAAAGCCGGCCTGAAGGTTGTAGCTTCGAAACTCAAGCAACTGTCCAAGGCTGAAGCTGAAGGCTTCTACGCTGAGCACAGCGCTCGTGGCTTCTTCGGCGACCTGGTTGCCTTCATGATCTCCGGTCCTGTTGTTGTTCAGGTTCTGGAAGGCGAAAACGCTATCGCTCTGAACCGTGAGCTGATGGGCGCTACCAACCCTAAAGAAGCGGCTGCCGGCACTATCCGTGCTGACTTCGCTGAATCCATCGACGCCAATGCTGTACACGGCTCGGACTCCGAAGCTGCCGCTGCTCGCGAAATCTCGTACTTTTTCGCTGCTACTGAAGTAACCGCTCGCTAAGCATTGGCTTAAAGAGTGAGGGTGAATCCATGACTACATCGACTGTTAAAACCAACCTGCTGGGTCTGACTCAGCCGGAAATGGAGAAATTCTTCGACTCAATCGGGGAGAAGCGCTTCCGTGCCGGTCAGGTAATGAAATGGATTCACCACTTTGGTGTCGACGATTTCGACGCCATGACGAATGTCAGCAAGGCCCTGCGCGACAAGCTCAAGGCCATTGCTGAGGTCCGTGGTCCCGAAGTTGTCAGCGAGGACATTTCCACCGACGGCACCCGTAAATGGGTGGTGCGCGTGGCGTCCGGCAGCTGCGTCGAGACCGTGTACATTCCCCAGGGCAAACGTGGCACCTTGTGCGTTTCGTCCCAGGCAGGCTGTGCCCTGGATTGCAGTTTCTGCTCCACCGGCAAGCAAGGCTTCAATAGCAACCTCACTGCCGCCGAAGTCATCGGTCAGGTGTGGATTGCCAACAAATCCTTTGGCAGCGTCCCGGCGACCGTCGACCGTGCCATCACCAACGTGGTGATGATGGGCATGGGTGAGCCGCTGCTGAACTTCGACAACGTGATTGCGGCCATGCATCTGATGATGGACGACCTGGGCTACGGCATCTCCAAGCGCCGTGTGACCCTGTCGACCTCCGGTGTGGTACCGATGATTGATGAGCTGGCCAAGCACATCGACGTATCCCTGGCGTTGTCGCTGCACGCACCTAATGACGCATTGCGTAACCAATTGGTGCCGATCAACAAGAAGTATCCGCTTAAGATGCTGCTCGAATCTTGCCAGCGTTACATGGCGACTTTGGGTGAGAAACGCGTGCTGACCATTGAGTACACCATGCTCAAGGACATCAACGACAAGGTCGAACACGCGATCGAGATGATCGAGTTGCTCAAGAACACCCCGTGCAAGATCAACCTGATCCCGTTTAACCCGTTTCCCCATTCTGGCTACGAGCGGCCGAGCAACAACGCCATTCGTCGTTTCCAGGATCAACTGCACCAGGCAGGCTACAACGTCACCGTACGCACCACTCGTGGTGAAGACATCGACGCCGCCTGCGGCCAATTGGTAGGACAGGTGCTGGATCGCACCCGTCGCAGCGAACGTTATATCGCCGTGCGTGAACTGAATGCCGCCGACGACATGCCGCAAATCGCTGTGAATCGAATCTGAGAGAGGATCTCTATGCCCTTGCGCCTTGCGCTGCTTCTGCTTGTTACCGGCCTCGCGGCCGGTTGTGTTTCATCGGGCCATGAGAGCCCTTTGCAAACCGGTAAAGGTCGTGATGAGGCGCGAGTTGCCTATGTGCAACTGGGGTTGGGTTACCTGCAGCAGGGCATGAGCGAGCAGGCCAAGGTGCCTTTGAAAAAGGCCCTTGAGCTGGACAACAACGATGCCGACGCCAACGCTGCATTGGCCTTGGTGTTCCAAGCCCAGGCCGAGCCTGAACTTGCCGATCAGTATTTCAGAAAGGCTTTGGCCTCCCGTCCTGCCGACCCTCGGCTGCTGAACAATTACGGCAGCTTCCTGTTCGAACAGAAACGTTATGACCAGGCTTCCCGTTATTTCCAGCAAGCTTCTGCCTACACCCTTTATCCAGAGCGTTCGCGGGTCTTCGAGAACCTTGGGGTGACCTCAATGCGTCTCGGCCAGCGCGACAGTGCTCGCCAGCAATTGGAAAAAGCCCTGCACCTGAACAGTCGCCAGCCGCGGGCATTGCTCGAAATGGCTGAGTTGTCTTACGAAGACAGGCATTATGTGCCGGCACGTGACTATTACGAGCGTTTTAGCCTGCTCAGCGGGCAAAATGCACGTAGTCTATTGCTCGGTGTGCGCCTGGCGACAGTTCATGAAGAACGCGACACGGCCGCACATTTTGGCCAGCAACTCGAACGACTCTATCCCGGTACGCCGGAATATCAGCAATACCTGTCGGAGCAATGATGAAAGCGGCGCACCCGGAAGTTGTAGCAGCTAATCGCGTAAACCCAGGCGAAACCTTGCGTCAGGCCCGCGAAAGCAATGGTTGGTCGCTGGCGGAAGTGGCCCTCAAGCTCAATTTGACCACCACGTCCTTGGGCAATCTGGAAGCTGGCGCGTTCGATAAGCTGCCTGGGCACACCTTCGCCCGAGGCTATATCCGCGCATACGCCAAATTGCTGGGTATCGACCAGACCGTTCTGGTTCAGGAGTTCGACCAATTCACCGGCACCGATTCCCAGGGCAGCAGTGTTCATGGCCTGGGTCGTATCGAAGAGCCAGTGCGCGTTTCCCACACCATTTTGCGAATTGTTAGCCTGTTGCTGCTTGTTGCGGTGATCGGTGGCGGGTTTGTCTGGTGGCAAGACCAAGCCTCTCAGCGCAGTAAAGACCTGACCAGCAGCGCGATGGAGCACGTCGAAGTCGAAAGCGCCGATGGCACCACTCAGATCCATCCGTTGGATGAACCGGAAGACCAGGCTGTTGCCGAGGGGCAGGCCACGTCTGAAGCGCCGCTCGCGACCGAGCAACCGGCACCGGAAACCGCTCCTGCGACAACCGCCGCTTTGCCTGCTCCTGTAACGCCAGCGACTCCGGCAGCGCCCACCGCCCAGGCTCATACGCCGGCAGCACCCGCGTCCGCGCCCCCCGCTCCAGCAGCCTCGGCTACGCCAGCTATTTCGCCACCTACCACTCCAGCATTGATCGCCGGTGACGGGCGCGTACAAGTGACCTACATTGCTGACTGCTGGACGCAAGTCACCGATGGCAACGGTAAAGTGCTGTTTAGCGGTCTTAAGCGTAAGGGAGATACTCTTGACCAAGGCGGTAAGCCTCCTCTGACGCTGCGTCTGGGCTTCGCCCGTGGCGCGCAAGTGGCCTACAACGGTCAGCCTGTGGACGTGGCGCCGTTCACCAGTGGCGAGACTGCTCGCCTCAAGTTGGGACAATAGTCATGCACGGCGAATCTCCAATCAAACGTCGCGTATCGCGCAAGATCTGGGTCGGCTCGGTGCCGGTGGGCGGCGACGCCCCCATCGCAGTACAAAGCATGACCAACAGCGACACCAATGATGTAGCCGCCACTGTGGCCCAGATCAACCGTTTGGAAGCCGCTGGCGTGGACATAGTGCGGGTTTCCGTGCCGGACATGGACGCAGCGGAAGCCTTCGGCCGCATCAAACAGTTGGTCAAGGTGCCGTTGGTTGCAGACATTCACTTCGACTACAAGATCGCGTTGCGCGTGGCTGAACTGGGTGTCGATTGCCTGCGTATCAACCCAGGCAACATCGGTCGTGAAGACCGTGTGCGCGCGGTGGTGGATGCTGCCCGTGATCGTGGGATCCCGATCCGCATCGGCGTCAACGCAGGTTCTCTGGAAAAAGACCTGCAAAAGAAATACGGCGAGCCCACTCCGGCGGCGCTGGTTGAGTCGGCATTGCGCCACGTTGAACACCTTGAACGCCTGAATTTCCAAGACTTCAAAGTCAGCGTAAAGGCCTCCGACGTGTTCATGGCGGTTGAAGCTTACCGGCTGCTGGCGAAGGAAATCGTGCAGCCATTGCACTTGGGTATCACCGAGGCTGGCGGTTTGCGCTCAGGCACAGTGAAATCTGCGGTAGGTCTCGGTATGCTGCTCGCCGAAGGGATTGGCGATACTATCCGCATTTCGTTGGCGGCAGACCCTGTAGAGGAAGTGAAAGTCGGTTACGACATTCTCAAATCCCTGCGTTTACGTTCCCGTGGCATCAACTTCATTGCCTGCCCGAGCTGCTCGCGGCAGAACTTCGACGTGGTGAAAACCATGAACGATTTGGAGTTGCGCCTTGAAGACCTGCTGGTACCGCTGGATGTTGCGGTGATCGGTTGCGTGGTCAACGGGCCGGGTGAAGCCAAGGAAGCGCATGTGGGCTTGACCGGCGGTACACCGAACCTGATTTACATCGACGGCAAGCCGTCGCAGAAGTTAACGAATGACAATCTTGTGGATGAGCTGGAAAAGCTGATCCGCGAGAAAGCGGCCGAAAAGGTCGCCGCTGACGCAGCGCTGATCGCTCGCGGCTGATTGAACGAATTTAAGGATTTGATGTGAGCAAGTCTCTGCAAGCCATTCGTGGCATGAACGACATCCTGCCGGAGCAGACGCCCCTGTGGCGCTACTTCGAGAATACTGTCGCGCGTCTGCTGGATAACTACGGTTACAAGCAGATCCGCATGCCGATCGTCGAGTTCACCGAGCTGTTCAAGCGCTCCATTGGTGAAGTGACCGATATCGTCGAAAAAGAGATGTACACCTTTGAAGACCGTAACGGCGACTCCCTGACCCTGCGTCCGGAAGGAACTGCCGCGTGCGTGCGTGCTGTGCTTGAGCACGGCCTCACCGGTGGCGGCCAGCCGCAAAAACTATGGTACATCGGTCCGATGTTTCGCCATGAGCGTCCGCAGAAAGGCCGCTATCGTCAGTTCCACCAGATCGGCCTGGAAGTATTCAACCTCGACGGTCCGGACATCGATGCCGAGCTGATCGTGATGACGTGGCGCTTGTGGGGCATGCTTGGCATTCGTGATGCGGTCAAGCTTGAACTCAACAGTCTGGGGACCAGCGAATCCCGTGGCCGCTACCGCGTCGCACTGGTCGAGTACCTGTCTGCGCATCTGGACAAGTTGGACGAAGACAGCCAGCGCCGTCTGAAAACCAACCCGTTGCGCGTGCTGGACACTAAGAACGCCGACACGCAAGCCGTACTGGTCGATGCGCCGAAAATGGCCGACTACCTGGATGACGAATCCCGCGCGCACTTCGAGGGCCTCAAGGCTCGCCTGGATGCGGCCGGCATTCCCTACGTAATCAACCCTAAGTTGGTGCGTGGTCTCGATTACTACAGCAAAACCGTGTTCGAATGGGTCACTGACAAACTAGGCGCCCAAGGCACTGTGTGCGCGGGCGGCCGTTACGACGGCTTGGTCGAGCAGATGGGCGGCAAGCCGACCACCGGCGTGGGTTTTGCCATGGGCATCGAACGGCTGATCCTGCTGTTGGAAACTCTGGAGCAAATCCCCGCAGAAATCTCCCGTCAGGTGGATGTGTACCTGTGCGCCTTTGGTGAGGCAGCCGAACTGGCGGCCCTGGCCTTGAGCGAGAGCGTGCGCGACCAGCTGCCGAACCTGCGCCTTCAGATCAATGCCGGCGCGGGCAGCTTCAAGAGTCAGTTCAAAAAGGCCGACAAGAGCGGTGCACTGTATGCACTGATCCTCGGCGATGACGAGTTGGCCCAGCAAGTGATAGGTTTCAAACCCCTGCGTGGCCAGGGCGAGCAACAGAACATTGCCTTTGATGCGCTCGCTGCGCACTTGGCCACCTGCGTCGTGCAGGGTTGAAGCTGTCGAACAGCCGAATTTAGCGATTAAGGAGTATTGGGGTGTCGAGTACTGATGATGAGCAGTTGGCCGAGTTCAAGGACTGGTGGCAGCGTAACGGCAAGCCCCTGGTTACTGGCGGTCTGCTGGCTTTAGTGGTGGTGTTCGGCTGGCAAGCCTGGACAAAATATCAGGCCAACCAGTCCCAGGGCGCCTCTATCCTCTATCAGCAATTGCTGGAAACCACCCTGACGCCGGACGGCAAGCCCGACCCTGCGCAAGTGGCGGACCTGGCCGGCAAGCTGAAGAACGAATTCGGCGGTAGCACCTACGCCCAATACGGCAGCCTGTTCGTCGCGAAGGTCGCGGTCGATACCGGCAAGCTGGATGACGCCGCTGCAGAACTGAAGGCTATCGCCGACAAGCCGACCAACCCGACCCTGGGTGAAATCGCACGTCAGCGCCTGGCCCAGGTATTGGCGGCACAGAACAAAGCTGACGAAGCACTCAAACTGCTCGACGGTGATGCGGACAAGGCATTTGTTGCTACTCGCGAAGAGCTCAAGGGCGACCTGTTGGTCCAATTGGGTCGCACCGATGAAGCCAATGCTGCGTACAAGAAAGCCAAGGCGGCGCTGTCTGATGAAGCGGCGGTCGGTGGCTTACAAATCAAGCTCGACGACTTGGCCAAAGGGGATGCGTGACGTGATCCGTTGGAAACATGCAGCATTGCTGGCTCTGGCCGTTCTGGCCGCGGGTTGCAGCAGCAACAGTAAAAAAGAACTGCCTCCGGCCGAGCTGACCAGCTTCAAGGAAGAAGTAGTCCTGCAAAAGCAATGGAGCCGCTCCATCGGTGACGGCCAGGGCGAGACCTACAACATGTTGGTTCCGGCAATCGACGGTGACAACATTGTGGCTGCTGACGTGACCGGCGTAGTGATCTCCATGGATCGCATGAACGGCGATGTGAAATGGAAGACTGACCTCGAATTGCCTGTGTCCGGCGCCGTAGGCGTTGGTTATGGCCTGGTGATGGTCGGCACGCTGAAAGGCGAAGTGGTTGCCCTCGATTCCAGCACCGGTGAAGAGAAATGGCGCGCTCGCGTGACCAGTGAAGTCCTCGCACCCCCTGCCACCAACGGCGACATCGTTGTGGTGCAGACCCAGGATGACCGTGTAATCGGTCTGGATGCCGCTACCGGCAACCAGCGCTGGTTGTACGACAGTACTCCTGCGGTGTTGACCCTGCGTGGTACCAGTGGTCCGGTTGTAACCAACAATCTGGCCGTTGCAGGCCTGTCGACCGGTAAAGTGGTCGCCCTGGACACCCAGAACGGCGTGCCGGCCTGGGAAACCCGTGTGGCAATCCCGCAAGGTCGTTCCGAGCTGGATCGTGTAGTGGATATCGACGGTGGCTTGCTGCTGTCGGGTGAAACCCTCTACGTCGCCACCTATCAGGGCCGTGTTGCGGCGCTGGACCTGCAGAGCGGCCGCGTTAACTGGCAGCGTGATGCTTCCAGCTACGCCGGTGTCTCCCAAGGGTTTGGCAGCGTCTACGTCAGCCTGGCATCCGGCACTGTTGAAAGTGTCGACGAGCGTTCCACCACCGCGTTGTGGAGCAACGACTCCCTGGCTCGCCGTCAACTGTCGGCACCGGAAGTGTTCTCCAGCTACGTAGCGGTCGGCGATTTCGAAGGCTACTTGCATCTGCTGAGCCAGGTGGATGGTCGCTTCGTAGGTCGTGAGCGTATCGACAGCGACGGCCTGCGCGCGCGTCCGCTGGTGGTGGGTAACATGCTTTATGTGTATGGCAACAGCGGCAAGCTGGAAGCCCTGACCATCAAGTAAGAACTATGCTTGGGGTAACACCCAGGCGGCCCCGCTTCGGCGGGGCATGCGGCATCTGACGATGCTGCCCCGAGCACCAGCCGCTGCCCTGCAGCGGCTTTTGTATTTTCTGAAATAACGAAGTGGAGAGCCGCATGGTTCCCGTAATCGCCCTGGTGGGCCGACCTAACGTCGGCAAGTCCACCTTGTTCAACCGCCTGACCAGGACTCGCGACGCTATTGTCGGCGACTTGTCCGGTCTGACCCGTGATCGCCAATACGGTGAGGCAAAGTGGCAAGGGCGCTCCTACATTATTGTCGACACCGGTGGTATCTCCGGTGATGAGCATGGCATGGACGAAAAAATGGCCGAGCAGTCGCTGCTGGCCATTGAAGAAGCCGATGTCGTGTTGTTCCTGGTGGACGCCCGCGCTGGCTACACCGCCGCCGACCAGATGATCGGCGAGCACCTGCGCAAGCGTAACAAGCGTTCCTATTTGGTCGCGAACAAGATCGATAACATCGATCCTGAGGCGGCCCGTGCTGAATTCAGCCCGATGGGCCTGGGCGACGCGATCCCGGTTGCCGGTGCCCACGGCCGCGGCATCACGCAGATGCTGGAAATCGCTCTGCGCGACTTCCCGAAGGATGATGCTGAGGAAGAAGAGGGCGAAGAAGAGATCGTTGCCGAAGGTGAGGAAGCCAAGCGCATTCCTGGCCCTAGTGAAAAAGACGGTATCAAGATCGCCATCATCGGCCGTCCTAACGTCGGCAAGTCGACCCTGGTCAATCGTATGCTCGGTGAAGACCGGGTAATCGTGTACGACCAGCCTGGCACCACCCGCGACAGTATCTACATCCCGTTCGAGCGTAACGACGAGAAGTACACGCTGATCGACACAGCCGGTGTGCGCAAGCGCGGCAAGATCCACGAGGAAGTTGAAAAGTTTTCCGTGGTGAAAACCCTGCAAGCGATCAAAGACGCCAACGTGGTGATCTTCGTGATGGACGCCCGCGAAGGCGTGGTGGACCACGACCTCAACTTGCTGGGCTTTGCCCTGGAAGCGGGCCGGGCATTGGTCATCGCGATCAACAAGTGGGACGGCATGACGCCGAGCGAGCGCGATTTCGTCAAGATCGAGCTGCAGCGCCGCCTGTTCTTCGTCGAGTTCGCCGATATTCACTTTATCTCGGCATTGCACGGTACTGGCGTGGGTAACCTGTACGCTTCCGTACAGAATTCGTTCAAGTCCGCAGTCACCCGCTGGCCGACCAACCGTCTCACCCAGATCCTGGAAGATGCGGTGGGCGAGCATGCGCCGCCGATGGTCAACAACCGCCGGATCAAACTGCGTTACGCCCACTTGGGTGGTGCCAACCCGCCGATTATCGTGATCCACGGTAACCAGATCGAGAAGGTGCCTAAGTCCTACGTGCGTTACTTGGAAAACACCTACCGCCGTGTCTTGAAGCTGGTCGGTACGCCGATCCGTATCGAGTTCAAGGGGGGCGAGAACCCATACGAAGGCAACAAGAACACACTGACTGACCGTCAGGTGAACAAGAAGCGTCGTTTGATGACTCACCACAAGAAGGCCGACAAGAAGCGCCGCGACAAGCGCTGATTCAAGCTTTAAAAAGGCGCCGGTGGCGCCTTTTTTACGCCTGCGATTCGGAAAAATAACACGCCAGCAGGAAGGTTGGTTCAAGCGTGAGGCCTGATAAGGACATCAATACGAGCAATCGTTTTTGTTGGTCCATGACCAGCCCAATGGGCTCGCTGAACTGCTGGTTGAAGTCCAGCTCAACGATGCCGGTGCCGTTAGGCCCGAAGCTTGTATCTATCTCGCCATTGCTATTGAAGCGCGCCATCACGGCCGTTTTGTTCAATACCTCTTCAAGGGTGCCGACCGCTACGATTTTGCCAGCGTCCACCAGCAACTTGTGCCAACGGGTCACGTTTGCCGTGATTACCGGTAGGCCATTGTTGAAGCCGGGATCCGGCACGCCGTCGGGGTCTAGTGAGATAAGCAGTGCTCCTTGCGCAGCAGAGCCGCACGCAAGGATCTTTTCATGGGTGGCAACGAGATCAAGGTATTGATGATCCTGGGTTCGGTACTCGCCGCTGATCGCGAAGGTTGTATCTACCGCACCTTCCGAGGTGTAACGGTGGACGATTCCCGTCTTGATACCCCTGACATGGACGCTGTGGCCGTAAGCGAGAATCTTGTCGTCCGCTTGAATGGCGAGGCCTGCTAAAGCCGTGTTCTCGCCCGCCTTAAGGGTGTCGATATAGCCACGGCCACTATTGAAGGCGAGGTCGGTTTGGCCGTCGGCATTTATACGGGCTATCAGAGCTCCCCAGTGTCCGGGTTCGCCTGTGTACAAGTGCAGGGTGATTATCTTCCCGGTACTTTGAAGGGCCGCGTCCACGCCTGGCGCTTGGTTGGGGCCTTGTTCGTAGGTGATTGGCAGATTCAGTACCGATAGGCCGTTTTTACCGAATTGAGGGACGGGGGCTCCGGTTAGTTGGCTTTTAGCTACTGCGGGTACGGGAGTGCTTGAGTTGTGCGTCAGGGCTCCGCACAGCAAGTAGGACTGGTGATCCGCCGTGAGCACTTTCAGGCCATTTGAGGGCCATTGCTGATCCGATGGTTCAAAGAGCCCTGTCACGATTCCATTTTTACCGAAACCTTGATTGGGCTGCCCATCTGCTTGCAGGTTGAAATAGACGAAGTGGCCTTGGGTGTAAGTGTTCATATCCTTCAGAACACTGGCGGAAACCAGTAACTTGTCGTCAATGCTGTTCAGTCCATATGCCCTGAAAATCGCTCCATCTTCGATGTTGAGCGGCAAGACTCCGCGTTCACCAAACGACGGATCCAGTTCACCGGTTTTGTGGAGGAGAGTGGTTGACATGGGTTGCCTCGCTGATGGGGTAAGCCTGATTAGTTAGGCGCTTTTTTCTTCGTTGAGGTAACTGTCAGAAATACCTGTTATGCACACTGAGACAGTCCGTTCGTCGCAGAGGACGCGGTAGAAGGCCGATACTGGTCATGGCTATCAATGGCGCGTGCCGGCTTTTTTTCTGACAACCGCATGGGCTATCCTCGACCCTTACCGCGCCATTGCAGCGACAGGTGTTCAGCAGGGACTCACCGAATGATCAACAGCAAGTTACCGAATGTCGGCACCACTATTTTCACCACTATGTCGCAATTGGCTGCCGAAACCGGTGCGCTCAACCTCTCCCAGGGGTTTCCCGACTTCAACGGCCCCCAGGCTTTACTCGATGCCGTGGGCAAACATGTTGCCAGCGGGCATAACCAATACTCCCCGATGACCGGCCTTCCGGCGCTGCGTCAACAGGTGGCGGGCAAGATCGCTCGCAGCTATGGCGCCACGGTCAACCCGGACAGCGAAGTGACCATCACCCCCGGTGCCACGGCTGCGATCTTCTGTGCAATCCAGGCGGTGATCCGCAGTGGCGATGAAGTCATCGTGTTCGATCCCTGCTACGACAGCTATGAGCCCTCGGTCGAACTGGCCGGGGGACGCTGTGTCCATGTGCAACTGAGCCTGCAAGGCTTTGCATTGGACTTTGAGAAGATCAAGGCCGCGCTGTCGCCACGCACGCGCATGATCATCCTCAACACCCCGCACAACCCGACTGGCGCGCTGATCAGCCGCGCCGAGCTGGACCAGTTGGCAGAACTGATCCGCGATCGCGATATCTACCTGCTCAGCGATGAGGTCTACGAACACCTGGTATTCGACGGCGTGCCCCACGTGAGCGTGCTGGCTCATAAAGAGCTGTACCTGCGTGCGTTCGTGGTCAGCTCCTTTGGCAAGACCTACCATGTCACCGGCTGGAAAACCGGCTACGTGGTCGCGCCACCGGCCCTGACGGCTGAATTGCGCAAGGTGCATCAATACGTCAACTTCTGTGGCGTAACCCCGTTGCAGTTCGCCTTGGCCGATTTCATGGCCGAACACCCGGAGCACGTCGACGAACTGCCTGCGTTCTATCAGGCCAAGCGCGATCTGTTCTGCGACCTGCTGGCGCCGTCGCGCTTCAGCTTTACCCGGGTGACCGGAACCTACTTCCAATTGGTGGATTACTCACAAATACGCCCGGAGCTGGATGACGTCGCCATGTCCCTGTGGATGACCCGTGAACACGGTGTGGCGACTATCCCGGTCTCGGTGTTCTACCAGACCCCACCCCAAGGCCAGCGCCTGGTGCGCCTGTGCTTTGCCAAACGCGAGGAAACGCTGCAACAGGCAGCTGAAAAACTATGCGTGATCTGAGTGCACTGCCGAATCTGAATATCGCCCTGATCCAGACCACCCTGGCCTGGCACGACCGCCAGGCCAACCTCGAACATTTCGAAGGGCTGCTGGAGCAGGCCCGCGGCGCCGACCTCATCGTGCTCCCGGAGATGTTCACCACCGGTTTCTCCATGGACTCGCAAACCCTCGCCGAGCCGGAAAACGGCCCGACCCATCATTGGCTCCAGGCCCAGGCTGCGAAGTACAACGCGGTGATCACCGGTAGCGTGATCATCCAGGCCGCTGATGGCAGCCACCGCAACCGCCTGTTATGGGCGCGGCCGGATGGCGAGGTGTTGCACTACGATAAACGTCATTTGTTTCGTATGGCCGGTGAACACAATCACTACACACCCGGCGAGCGCCAGGTGCAGTTCGAGTTAAAAGGTTGGCGTGTTCGGCCGCTGATTTGCTACGACCTGCGCTTTCCGGTGTGGAGTCGGGATCCCCAGGACACTGACTTGCTGCTGTACACCGCCAATTGGCCGGGCGCGCGGCGCCAGCATTGGAACCGGTTGTTGCCGGCGCGGGCTATCGAGAACCTGTGCTACGTAGCGGCGGTCAATCGAGTAGGCACCGACGGCAAGGGCTTTGCCTACACTGGCGATAGCCAAGTGCTGGATTTCCAGGGCGAGAGCCTGCTGAGTGCGGGGGAGGCGGACGGGGTGTTCCAGGTGTGCCTGGACGCGGCTGAACTGGCTGCGTATCGCACGCGGTTTCCGGCTAATCTGGATGCCGATAGCTTTCAGTTTGTCTGACAGACCGCTATCGGGGGGGCAAGCCTCCTCCCACACTTTGATTTGTGAATACATTCAAAATGTGGGAGGGGGCTTGCCCCCGATGAGTCCCTGACAGGCAACCCAAATCTGGAACTCAATAAAAAGGCCCCTGGGTTCTCACCCAGGGGCCTTTTGTATGACGGCTAAGGTTACGCCGCTTTGGCTTCCTGCTGGCTCAGCGATCGGTTCAGCGCACTGAACAGCGCCTTGAAGCTCGCCGTGGTGATGTTTTCATCAATGCCCACGCCATGCACTGGACGTTCACCGTTCACACGCAGTTCGATATAGGCCGCTGCCTTGGCGTTGGTACCCGCACCGATCGCATGTTCGTTGTAGTCCATGATTTCCACGCCAATCGGCAGGCCAGCCACCAGGGCTTCCAGTGCGCCGTTGCCCTTGCCCTTCCAGTGCAGGTTGGTTTCGCCCTGGCCCTTGCCCGAGACTTCCACTTCGACAAAGCTGTTGCCGTTCTCTTCCTGCAGGCGATGGCTGACCAGCGCGTACGGAGTGTTGGCTTGCAGGTATTCACGCTGCAGCAAGGCGTAGATCTGTGGTGCGGTCATCTCCAGGCCCACGCGGTCGGTTTCGGCCTGGACTACCTGGCTGAATTCGATCTGCATGCGGCGTGGCAAGCTGATGTCGTATTCCTGTTCCAGCAGGTAGGCGATGCCGCCTTTGCCCGACTGGCTGTTCACGCGGATCACCGCCTCGTAGCTGCGACCGATGTCAGCCGGGTCGATCGGCAAGTACGGCACTTCCCACAGGGCATCATCTTTCTGTTGGGAGAAGCCTTTGCGGATCGCGTCCTGGTGGGAACCGGAGAACGCGGTGTGCACCAGATCGCCGACGTACGGATGACGGGGGTGTACCTGGATCTGGTTGCACTCCTCGACGACTTTGCGCACACCGTCGATGTCGGAGAAGTCCAACTGCGGGTCCAGACCCTGGGTGTACATGTTCAACGCCACGGTGACGAGGTCGACGTTACCGGTACGCTCGCCGTTACCGAACAGGCAGCCTTCGACACGGTCGGCGCCCGCCATCAGGCCCAGCTCGGTAGCGGCCACGCCGGTACCACGGTCGTTGTGGGTGTGCAGGCTGATGATCACGCTGTCACGGCGGTTGATATGGCGGCCGAACCACTCGATCTGATCGGCATAGATGTTAGGCGTGGCGCACTCCACGGTGGCTGGCAGGTTGAGGATCATCTTGTGCTCAGGCGTCGGGTTCCACACCTCGATCACCGCGTCACACACTTCCTTGGCGAACTCCAGTTCAGTGGCACTGAAGGTCTCTGGGGAATACTCGAAGGTCCACTGGGTTTCCGGCTGCTGGGCAGCGTATTTGACGAACAGCTTGGCCGCATTGACTGCGATGGCCTTGATGCCGTCCTTGTCCTGGTTAAACACGATGCGGCGGAACGACGGCGAGGTGGCGTTGTACAAGTGCACGATGGCTTTCTTGGCGCCGCGCAGGGATTCGAAGGTGCGTGCGATCAAGTCTTCACGGCCCTGGGTCAGCACCTGGATGGTGGTGTCCTCGGGGATGTGATTGTCTTCGATCAGGGTGCGCACGAAGTCGAAGTCGGTTTGCGACGCGGCAGGGAACGATGCCTCGATTTCCTTCACGCCGACGGCTACCAGGGTCTTCCAGAAGCGCAGTTTTTTCACTGCGTCCATCGGCTCGATCAACGACTGGTTGCCATCACGCAGGTCGGAGCTGCACCAGATTGGCGCGGTGGTGATGGTCTTCGATGGCCAAGTGCGGTCCGGGATATCGATGGTCGGAAACGCGCGGTACTTCGAAGACGGGTCTTTGAGCATGCTCATCGGGAAATCCTTTGTTGTAGGGGCCGAGAAAAGGCGGCCTGCCGTGGAACTGTTTTTGGGGATAAAGCGTAGAGACGAGGCAGATCGATTCAGCCTGGCAGTCGTGCGCTGACGAGGCACAGGCTGCGGTGCTGGCGGAGCTGAATGAGGGTGTGAGAGGTTTTCATAAGCTCAACCCTAACCGCCGAGGTGAAAGATGGCAAGCAGTCGAGAAAAATTGAGAGAAGTTCTGCTATTTACGTAGGAGGCGAGATTTTATGCCTGAAAATTCGGTGGGTTCTGAATTTAATTGCGCGCGCTTTGCAGCGCACGCAATCGAGTCATTCAGGGCTGGAACGCGCCGATAAAGATCGCAGGGTCCACCCGCGCATCGTTGAGGCTGACGTTCCAGTGCATATGTGGGCCGGTGGCGCGGCCGGTCGCGCCGACCTTGCCCACCACTGTCCCACGCACCAGTTGCTGGCCGACCTTCACGTCTATCTTCGACATATGACAGAACATGCTGATAAAGCCCTGGCCGTGGTCGACGAATACGGTGTTGCCGTTGAAGAAGTAGTTACCGACCAGAATCACCTTGCCGTTCGCCGGCGTCTTGATCGGCGTACCGGCCGGCACGGCGAAATCCAGGCCCGAATGCGGGTTACGCTCTTCGCCGTTGAAGAAACGGCGCACGCCGAACTTGCTCGACAGGGGCCCGTTTACCGGTTTATCCAGCACCAGGTTACTCGGCAGGTTGGGGCTGAAGCTGCGGTAGGCCTTGAGCTGTACGGCCAGTTCGCCTTCGATGCGCTTCAGTTGAGCCGGGTCGGGGTTGACCTGGCTTTTGTTTTTCAGGGTGATGCGCTGTTCCGGATATTTCTTATAGCCGACGATAAACGGCAGACTGCGCCCGCCGCTGCTGATGCGCTCGTTACCCGGCTTGACGCTCAGTGGGATACCGACAATCGCCAGCCAATTGTCCTGTTCCTTGACCACCAGCACCGGCTTGCCTTGATAGGTCGCTTTCGGCGCTGCCGCCGAAGGGCCCAGGTCGACCACGGCCACACCACCCGGCACCGGTTTGTTCAAGGTACGGCTGATATAGCTATCGGCGTGGGCATTAAAGGTAAGGCACAAGAGCATCAACAAACTAAAGAGACGAGGCATCAATCAATCCAATAACGAAAGGGTGACGGGTGTCAGGTGGTTGTCTTCCACGCGCACTTGCAATTGGCCTTCACCGAGACGCGCGGTGAGACGCTGGCCGGTGTGGGTTTGCGCCGCGTTGCGAATGGCATGGCCGCGCTCATCCAGCAGGATGCTGTAACCACGGCCCAGGGTCGCCAGCGGGCTGACCACCTGCAATGTCTGCACCTGGCTTTGCAGTTGCAGGCGACGGGCCTTCAGGCCTTCGCGCATGGCGCGGGGCAAGCGTTCGGCGAGGCTGTTCAGGCGCTGGCGCAATAGCGCCAGTTGACGGCCGGGATGCTGGCCGGCGAGGCGGGTTTCCAGGCGTATCAGGCGCTCGCGACGGGTATTGAGGCTGCGTTCAAACGCACGGCGCAGGCGCATATCCAGATCATCCAGGCGCTGGGCCTGCTGGCGCAGACGTTCGCCGGGATGGCGCAGGCGACGGGCCATGCCTTCCAGGCGCAGGCGGTCGTGGGTCAGGCGGTTACGCATCAGCATGACCAGGCGGCGATGCAGGTTTTCCACCTGACGCACCAGATGGCTGGCGTCCGGTGCCAGCAATTCGGCGGCGGCGGACGGGGTAGGGGCGCGTACGTCCGCCACGAAGTCGCTGATGGACACATCGGTTTCATGTCCGACGGCGCTGACAATGGGGGTCACGCAAGCGTCCACCGCGCGGGCTACGGCTTCTTCGTTGAAGCACCAGAGGTCTTCCAGGGAGCCGCCGCCACGGGCCAGAATCAGTGCGTCAAAGCCTCGCGCATCGGCCAGTTTCAGCGCGCGGACAATCTGCGGGATCGCCTCGCGGCCTTGCACGGCGGTCGGGATCAAGGTCAGCTCGATGTTCGGCGCCCGGCGGCGGAACACGCTGATTATGTCGCGGATCACTGCGCCGGTGGGCGAACTGATAATGCCAATGCGTCGAGGATGGGCCGGCAGTGGGACCTTACGCTCGGCACTGAACAAGCCTTCGGCGCTGAGCTTTTCCTTCAAGGCATCGAAGGCCAAACGCAGCGCACCATCACCGGCGGGCTCCACGGTGTCGAGGATCAGTTGGTAGTCGCCACGGCCCTCGAACAGCGAGACCTTGCCGCGCACCTTCACCGCCAGGCCATCTTTCAGCGCCTGGCGCACCCGTGCGGCATTGTTGCGAAACAACGCACAACGTACTTGGGCGCCGCTGTCCTTGAGGGTGAAATACACATGGCCGGAGGCTGGGCGGGCGAGGTTCGAGATCTCGCCTTCGACCCAGATATTGGTGAACACGTCTTCCAGCAACACCCGCGCACGGCCGTTGAGTTGGCTGACAGTCAGGACTTCACGGTCCAGGCCCAGGCGGGCAAAGGGGTCTTTAATCATGGGCGGCAGTTTATAGGCATTCGTGCAAGGTTTGACAGAACTGCTCAACCAACCGGCTCGGCGTCGGTGGGCAGGCCAGGGCCACGGTGCTCAGGCAATCCGGATCGGCCAGCGGTAGAAAGTGCACATTGGCGGGAGCAATGTCTCGCATGGATTTTGGTAATAAGGCAATACCAAAGCCGGCCTGGATCAACTGTAGCTGGGTGGTCTTTCGTGACATGACCCGCGCAGCCTTAGGGAAAAATCCGGCGCGCATGCAGAGCTCGGCCGCCAGATAACTCAGGCCGCCACGCTGTGGGTGGGGGATCGAGATAAACGCTTCATCTTTGAGCTGTTCCAGGTCGACGGGCTCGTTGCTACGTGCCAAACGGTGATTAGGCGGCACAGCAAGCAGCAATTGTTCGTTATATAAGGGCTCCACACGTACCCCTTCACGCTGGCGCAACACCGGCAACCGTAGCAGTCCGATATCCAGCCTACCGTCGGCGATTTCCTCCAGTTGCGCCTCGGATGACAGTTTGACGATATCCATTGATACGCCGGGGCAACGCTCTAACCACATGTTGATGCCCTGCAACAAAACGCCGCTCATCGGCACGGTGCTCGAATGGCTCAGCCGCAGGGTGCCGAGCTGGCCGTTACCGACCTGGGTCGCGGTTTCACTGGCCTTGAGTAGCTCGCTCAGCAAATTGCATGCCCTCGGGTAGAACGCTTCACCGGCGGCGGTCAGGCGTGGCTGACGCGCGGTGCGTTCGAACAATGGCGTTTGCAGCTGTTTTTCCAGCTCCTTGATCTGTCGGCTTAGAGCCGATTGCGCCACAAACAGACGTTCGGCGGCGGCGCTGAAGCTGCCGCTGTCGGCGATTTCAACGAAGTAGCGCAGTTGGCGAGTGGAAATCACGCGTCATGCCTTTTCGAGATGGGTGGAGAGCTTTGAAGATATTAGTCGCAACCCTCGCCGATGGCTAAAGTGATGGTTATCTCTTTCAAGGAAGACTCCATGAGCTCGCTTGAGCTGATGAACCAGTGGTCGTTTAGCAGTGTGGATTGGCTGGTGATCGGCCTGGGTGTCGTCGTGGCGTACATCGTGTTTGGTATTGCCGGCTTCGGGACGGCGCTGGTGGCGGGGCCTATCCTGATTCTGTTTATGCCGCTGTCGAAGATCATTCCGTTGCTGGTGCTGCTGGATTTTGTCGCGGCCTTTGGCGGCCTGCTGCAAACGCGGCGGGATGTGAATACGTCGGAATTGCTGCGGCTGCTGCCGTGTATGGCCATTGGTTGCACACTGGGCGTGGTGTTTTTGCTCAATCTGCATTCGGACTTGTTGCTGCTGTTGATGGGGCTGTTTATCAGCGCCTATGCCGTCTACACCTTGGCAGTAAAAGCCCGTCCCACGCAGCTCGGCAAAGGCTGGTCGATTCCCATGGGCACCGTGGGCGGCCTGTTTGGCGCGCTGTTCGGCAGTGGCGGCTTTTTATATGCGATCTATCTGAACAGCCGATTATCCAAGGACGCGGCGCGGGCGACTCAAAGTGCGCTGATCAGTTGCAGTACCGTGGTGCGCCTGAGCCTGTTCCTGATCGCCGGGGTGTATGCGGATCTGCCATTGTTGCTGTTGGCGCTGTGCCTACTGCCAGCGATGGGCCTTGGGCTGTGGTTTGGGCGTAGGTTGACGATGCGTATGTCGCGTGAGGCGTTTGTGCGGTTAGTGACGTGGCTGGTGCTGGCCAGTGGCATTGCCTTGATTGGACGGTATCTGAGCACTTGACCGGATTTCTTCAGGGATTAAGCTGCCAGCCTCCCGGGCGTCATCGCGGGCAAGCCCGGCTCCCACAGTTGAGCGCATTCCAATATGGGAGCCGGGCTTGCCCGCGATGACGCCAGAAGCCACACCGCAGGACTCTCATGAACTCCCAAAGCATCCTTGTCCCGAAAATCTCCACCTTGCCCGTCCACGAGCCCCGCGCGCGCGCGATCGTGCGTTGGCTGGTGCGCAAGAACATCATCAAGGAAGAACTCACCACCTGCGGGCGCACCGGCAACCGCATGGCCTACGCCCTGGCCGACGGTGCCCGCGCCGTGGTCCGGCACCCCGAAGCGCTGCCGTTCAACGAGCCGGTCAACGGCCTGGAGATCATCTACAAACGCTGCATCTACACCCCGGCCAAGGGCTTTCTCGAAGAAGCCGGCTGCCCGGAATGTCGCAAGGAGGTCGGCGAGGCGCTGTTTGAAAGCCTGGAAGACTGGATGCCCGGCCACACCGACAACTTCACCTGCCCGCTGTGTGGGCATGAAGATGACATCAATGGGTTTCTGTTCCTGCAGGAATGCGGGTTTTCCAACCTGGGATTCATCTTCAATAACTGGGCAGAGGCGGGGTTCAAGCAAAGCTTCATCGACGAATTCGCCGATTGGCTGGACCAAAAGATCAGTTGGGTTAAGGTCGAACTTTAATCCATCTATCAGTATTACCAAGTTTGTCAGAGTTTTACATTGAGCCCGACAGGGTGCATGTATATAATGGCGCGCTTCCATTTTCCCGCTCGGGAGCCCCCGCGATGCTGCGTATCAGCCAAGAAGCTCTGACATTCGACGACATTCTCCTAGTGCCCGGTTATTCCGAGGTGCTTCCTAACGAAGTCAGTCTCAAGACCCGCCTAACCCGTGGCATCGAGCTGAATATTCCCCTGGTTTCCGCTGCGATGGACACCGTTACCGAAGCCCGCCTGGCCATTGCCATGGCGCAGGAAGGCGGTATCGGGATCATCCACAAGAACATGACCATCGAGCAGCAAGCTGCCGAAGTGCGCAAGGTCAAGCGTTACGAAGCCGGTGTGGTGAAAGATCCAATCACCATCGAAGCCGACGCCACCGTGCGTGATCTGTTCGACCTCACTCGTCTGCACAACATCTCCGGTGTTCCTGTGCTGCACGATGGCGACCTGGTCGGCATCGTCACTTCCCGTGACGTGCGTTTCGAAAACCGTCTTGAAGTCACCGTCCGCGAAGTGATGACGCCTAAAGAGCGCCTCGTGACTGTCAAGGAAGGCGCCGACAAGAACGACGTGCGCGAACTGCTGCACAAGCACCGCATCGAGCGCGTGCTGATCGTCGACGACAAATTCGCCCTCAAAGGCATGATGACCGTCAACGACATCGAAAAAGCCAAGGCTTACCCGCTGGCCAGCAAGGATGACCAAGGTCGTCTGCGCGTGGGCGCTGCCGTCGGTACCGGCAAAGACACCGGTGACCGCGTTGCAGCCCTGGTAGCTGCCGGTGTGGACGTGGTGGTGGTCGACACCGCTCACGGTCACTCCAAAGGCGTGATCGACCGCGTACGTTGGGTCAAACAGAACTTCCCTGATGTGCAGGTCATCGGCGGCAACATCGCCACCGGCGCAGCGGCCAAGGCGCTGGCCGAAGCCGGCGCTGACGCAGTCAAGGTCGGTATCGGCCCTGGCTCGATCTGCACCACGCGTATTGTCGCTGGTGTGGGCGTGCCGCAAATCAGCGCCATCGCCAACGTTGCCGCTGCCCTTGAAGGCACCGGCGTTCCGTTGATCGCTGACGGCGGCATCCGTTTCTCCGGTGACCTGTCCAAGGCCATCGTAGCCGGTGCCTCCTGCGTGATGATGGGCTCGATGTTCGCCGGTACCGAAGAAGCACCGGGTGAGATCGAACTGTTCCAGGGCCGTTCGTACAAGGCTTACCGTGGCATGGGTTCGCTGGGCGCCATGTCCCAGGCTCAAGGCTCGTCCGACCGTTACTTCCAGGACTCCTCGGCAGGCGCCGAGAAGCTCGTTCCGGAAGGCATCGAAGGCCGTGTTCCTTACAAAGGCACCCTGAGCGCCATCATCCATCAACTGATGGGCGGCCTGCGTTCTTCGATGGGCTACACCGGCAGCGCCGACATCGAGGAAATGCGCACCAAGCCAGAGTTCGTACGGATCACCGGCGCCGGCATGGCTGAATCCCATGTCCACGACGTGCAGATCACCAAGGAAGCGCCAAACTACCGCGTAGGTTGAGGCTTCCAGCAAAATGTTAAGTAACCGGGGCTGTTCTTCAGCCCCGAGTTGTTTCTGATTCATTAGACGAGACTGACTTCATGGCCCTCGACATTCACGCCCACCGCATCCTGATCCTCGACTTCGGTTCCCAGTACACCCAACTGATCGCCCGCCGCGTGCGTGAAATCGGCGTGTATTGCGAACTGCACCCGTTCGACATGGATGACGAAGCGATTCGCGAATTCGCACCGAAAGGCGTCATCCTCGCCGGTGGCCCCGAGTCCGTGCACGAAGCCAACAGCCCGCGCTGCCCTCAAGCCGTATTCGACCTGGGCGTGCCGGTCTTCGGTATCTGCTACGGCATGCAGACCATGGCCGAGCAACTGGGCGGCAAGGTTGAAGGTTCCGAGCTGCGTGAATTCGGTTATGCCCGTGTAGATGTGGTCGGCAAAAGCCGCCTGCTGGACGGCATCGAAGACCACGTTGACGCCGATGGTCTGTTCGGCCTCGACGTGTGGATGAGTCACGGTGACAAGGTCACCAAGATGCCGGAAGACTTCCACATCCTGGCCAGCACTCCAAGCTGCCCGATCGCCGGCATGTTCAGCGACGAGCGTCGTTACTACGGCGTTCAGTTCCACCCGGAAGTGACCCACACCAAGCAAGGTGGCCGCATCCTGTCGCGCTTCATCCTCGACATCTGCGAGTGTGAAGCCCTGTGGACCCCGTCTAAAATCGCTGAAGACGCCATCGCCAACGTGCGTGCCCAGGTCGGCACCGACAACGTGCTGCTCGGCCTGTCCGGCGGCGTTGACTCCTCCGTGGTTGCTGCGCTGCTGCACAAAGCCATCGGCGACCAACTGACCTGCGTGTTCGTCGACAACGGCCTGCTGCGCCTGCACGAAGGTGAGCAAGTGATGGCCATGTTCGCCGAGAACATGGGCGTCAAGGTGATCCGCGCCAACGCTGAAGACCAGTTCCTCAACAACCTGGCCGGCGAGTCCGACCCGGAGAAGAAGCGCAAGATCATCGGTCGTACCTTCATCGACGTATTCGATGCCCAGTCCAACAAACTGGACAACATCAAGTACCTCGCCCAAGGCACCATCTACCCTGACGTGATCGAGTCGGCCGGCGCCAAGAGCGGCAAGGCCCACGTGATCAAGTCCCACCACAACGTGGGTGGCCTGCCTGAGGAAATGAACCTCAAGCTGGTAGAACCACTGCGCGAATTGTTCAAGGACGAAGTCCGTCGTCTGGGCCTGGAACTGGGCCTGCCGTACGACATGGTCTACCGCCACCCATTCCCAGGCCCGGGCTTGGGCGTGCGTATCCTCGGTGAAGTGAAGAAGGAATACGCCGACCTGCTGCGTCGTGCCGACCACATCTTCATCGAAGAACTGCGCAAGGCCGACTGGTACCACAAGGTCAGTCAGGCGTTCGTAGTGTTCCAGCCGGTGAAATCGGTTGGCGTTGTCGGCGATGGCCGTCGTTACGCCTGGGTCGTTGCCCTGCGTGCCGTAGAAACCATCGACTTCATGACCGCCCGCTGGGCCCACCTGCCGTACGAACTGCTGGAGACTGTCAGCGGCCGTATCATCAATGAGATCGAAGGCATCTCGCGCGTTACTTATGACGTGTCGAGCAAGCCGCCGGCGACGATTGAGTGGGAATGATGGGACGTCCGGCATTGACCGGTACGATCTAGCAAGAAATACCCTGGAGCCCGCGTAATTGCGGGCTTTTTGTTTTTTGGTGCTGGCAAGTTCTGGCCGCTTTGTGCATCGCTAAGACAGTTACTTCATCAACGATACTAACGCTGTATCACAGTCTTCCAGTGGGGGGCTAAGCCAGTAGATGCAGGGCATTTTCTGCTCCGCCAAATCAAGGATGGAACATTTATGAAAATACGGATCTGGCTCAAAAGCTTCGCGTTGCTAATGCTGGTGGGCCTGGTGTTGAGTACAACGCTTCACCTCGCGCTTTATCTGCCGTTCATTGTGAAATACGTGGGGGTGGGTAGTTCACTCGGCCAGAAGATGCTGATATTCACTGCCATGGACATCCTTGCTTACCTAGTCTGGGTCTTGCCGGCAGGGTTGTTGTTGATATTCAACTTACGAAAGTCCGCCTACGGTGTAATGCTCATCGTAATTCTGACTTCCCTGAAATTCCCAGAGGCTCTTGCGCTGGCGCAATTGCTGATGTGGCTGTGGGCTGTGTGTCTGGTGCTGAGGACTGTGTTGCTGGCGGTGTGGCTAAGCGGGTGCAAACTTCGCGACCTTTATAACTATCACCGTTCCAAATGATTGCGACCCCAGCAGGGCTCCAAGCGAGTTAGAAGAATTCATCCAGCAAGCAGTAAAACCTCATGCGCTGCTCATCAGGCTCAATACCGTAACGCTCGAAAAATGGCTTTACCCATTCCGGCCCAAGGTTACGCCCGATGCTGCGTGCCGCGAGCGCCAAGTCTTGGTATCGGTCGCTGATACCCAGGCGCCCGCAATCGATGAACCCACTGAAACGGCCGCCTTGTGCCATGAAATTTGGCAGGCAGGCGTCTCCATGGGCCACTACCAGATCATGGGTGTTTGGCTGAGTCGATAAGAGTTCGGCCAGCACATCTTCCGCGCTGCGTCCGAGTCGTTCGTCGTCGAAGTCTGTCTCATCGACCAGCCCGGCACGAACGCGCTCCCGCGCGAGCCCGATGCGTTGCTGTAGAGGGTGATCGTAGGGGCATTGCGCGATGGGTATCTGGTGCAAGGTACGCAGGGCCGTTGCCAGTATGTCGATGGTTTGCGTGGCAGACAGCGTGTTGGCGCTGGCCAGGTCCTGTCCCGGAAGGGCGGTCATCAGCACCCAGTGGTGATGGTTTTCTGTCAGCTCAGCCAGCACGATGGGCGCCGGCAAATTAACCTGCTGGAGCCACCGAAGGCGCTCGACTTCATCCGCAAGCTCACCGAACGCTCCCTGCGGCTCGGCCTTCAGGAACAGGTCTGCACCACAGCCCTGACTCAGGCGAAACACGTCAGCCCGCGATTCACCGATGGCCTGTTGCTCAATCAGGGCCTGCGGGAACTGTTCACGCCACGCGTTCGGAATATTCACTGTGCTTTCCGTTCTCGGCTCAGCGCCGCGCAATATCCGAAAAGTAAAACTTATCCAACGTATGCCGCGACTCGGTGTACTCGAACTGCCGCCCATCCTGCAAAAACGTCTGGTTGCTCACCACGATCACGTGGCTTTGGCCGTCGAGGTCTAGGTGTGTCTGGTCGTCTTTACTGCGGGGCAGGGCTTCGATGGTGCGTTGGGCGTAGCTGATCTGCAGCTGCAAGGTCTGCTCGATAAACGCGTAGATCGACTGCTCGGCAATTGCTTGGTCCAGGCCAGGGATCAGGTCGGCGACAAAGTGGTTGATGTCGAGAATCACCCGTTTACCACCGATACGCCGCACGCGTTTGATGCGGGTGATCAGGCTGCCGGGTTCGGCTTCGATGTGTTGCTGCAATGAGCCTTCCAGCGGGAACTGCGTGAACTCGACCACTTCGGTGTGTACGTCATCGCCCAGGTCGGCGTGAGTTTCGTGGAAGCTGACGATGCCACCCAGTTGAAATTCGATCGGGTTGGGCGACAGGACGAAGGTGCCTTTGCCGTGGATTTTTTGCGCAAAGCCGCGTTCCTGCAGCTGCTCGATGGCGCGACGCACGGTGCCACGGCTGGCCTGGTAGCTGTCCATCAATTCGGTTTCGGAAGGAAGGCGCGTACCGCGTTGCAGGCGTTCAGTGGTGATGCTGGCAAGCAGATCCGTATAGATCTGGTTGTATTTGCTCATGTGATGGCTGCTCTGTGCCCGGCTTTCTGTAGGTGAACGGTGCGTTCAAGGCAGGAACCTTAGTGGCAGCGGTGGGGTTTGTCCATTGGGCCTTGGAAAGCGGTAAGCCAATATTTTTAAACTCGTCTGTACGAGTTGTTGCTTTAACTCGTACAGACGAGTACTTTTGGCTTCGGCGTGCTGCCAATGACTGCCCTCAAATAAAAAAATCAAAGTGGAAACCAAGCATGAGCCACGACTATTCAACGATCGCCCGCGAGATTCTCGACAACCTCGGGGGGCGCGAAAACCTTGAGCAAGCGGCCCACTGCGTGACCCGCCTGCGCCTGGCGCTCAAGGACCCAAGCCTGGTCAATAACAGCGCGCTGAACCAGGTCGATCTGGTCAAAGGCTCGTTCTTCACCGGTGGTCTGTTCCAAGTGGTCATCGGCCCCGGCGAAGTGGAAAAGGTCTACGCCGCCCTGCGCGAACAGACCGGCCTCGCCGCTGCCACCATCGCCGACGTAAAGAAGAAGGGCGCCGACAAGACCAACGCCATGCAGCGTCTGGTGCGGGTGTTCTCCGATGTGTTCATGCCGATCCTGCCTGCGCTGATCATCGCCGGCCTGCTGATGGGCGTGAACAACTTGATGGGCGCCAAGGGCATGTTCATCGAGGGCAAGACGTTGCTGGAGGCGTATCCGAACCTGGATGGCCTCTGGAGCCTGATCAACCTGATGGCCAACACCTCGTTCGTGTTCCTGCCGGCGCTGGTGGGCTGGTCGGCGGCGAAGCGGTTTGGCGGCAGTGAAATCCTCGGCATCGTGCTCGGGCTGATGCTGGTGCACCCGGACCTGCTCAATGCCTGGAACTACGGCAAGGCGGTGGCGGGGCTCGACGGCCAGAGCCTGCCGTATTTCGATATTTTCGGCTGGTTCAAGATCGAGAAAGTCGGCTACCAAGGGCAGATCCTGCCGATCCTGATGGCGGCGTATGTGATGAGCGTCATCGAGAAATGGCTGCGTGCTCGCGTGCCCAATGCCATTCAACTGCTGGTCGTGCCGATCACCACCATCGTCGTTACTGGCGTGCTGGCGTTGGCGATCATCGGCCCGGTGACCCGTCACCTCGGCATCCTGATCACCGAAGGCGTGGTCACCCTGTTTGACCTGGCGCCCATGCTCGGCGGGGCGATTTTCGGCCTGCTGTATGCACCGTTGGTGATCACCGGCATGCACCACATGTTCCTCGCCGTGGACCTGCAACTGATTTCCACCCAAGGCGGCACCTTTATCTGGCCGATGATCGTGATGTCCAACCTGGCCCAGGGCAGCGCCGCGCTTGCGGTGTTCTACATGACCCGTAATGCGCGGGACAAAAGCATGGCCTCGACCTCGGCGATTTCCGCGTACTTCGGTATCACTGAGCCGGCGATGTTCGGGGTGAACCTGCGCTTCAAGTTTCCGTTCTATGCGGCATTGCTCGGCTCGGCGCTGGGCAGCATTTTCCTGTCGATGAACAAGGTGCAGGCGTCGGCCATCGGGGTGGGTGGCTTGCCTGGGTTTATTTCGATCGTGCCGAGTGCCATTCCGATGTTTGTGATTGGGATGGTGGTCGCGATGGTGGTGCCGTTTGTTCTGACCTGTGCGTTGAGCATGAAGATTGTTCGGCCGGGTTATCGCGTCGCCTGATCGACCGCTATCGGGGGCAAGCCCCCTCCCACATTTGACCGCGCTCACCTGTGCCGGCGATAGGGCCCAAGAGGCCGGCACACAATTCAACTGAAGGAACCCAGCATGCAAACCTGGCAACACTCGGTGATCTACCAGATCTACCCCAAAAGCTTCCACAGCCACGCGGGTAACGCCACCGGTGACCTGCTGGGCATCGTGGACAAACTCGATTACCTCCAATGGCTGGGCGTGGATTGCCTGTGGATCACGCCGTTCCTGCGCTCGCCGCAACGGGACAACGGCTACGACATCAGCGACTACTACGCCATCGACCCCAGCTACGGGACCATGGCCGACTGCGACCTGCTCATCAGCGAAGCGGCCAAGCGCGGAATCAAGTTGATGCTCGACATCGTGGTCAACCACACCTCCATCGAGCACGAGTGGTTCCAACAAGCGCGCAGCAGCCTCGACAACCCGTACCGCGACTTCTACATCTGGCGTGACCAGCCGAACAACTGGGAATCCAAGTTCGGCGGCTCGGCCTGGGAATACGAAGCGCAGACCGGCCAGTACTTCCTGCACCTGTTTGACCACACCCAGGCCGACCTCAACTGGGACAACCCCAAGGTCCGTGCCGAAGTGTTCAAGCTGATGCGCTTCTGGCGCGACAAAGGCGTAGGCGGTTTCCGGCTGGACGTGATCAACCTGATCTCCAAACCTGCCGACTTCCCCGAAGACACCAGCGACGGCCGCCGCTTCTACACCGACGGCCCCAACGTGCACGAATACCTGCAAGAGATGCACCGCGAAGTCTTCGAAGGCCATGACCTGATCAACGTCGGCGAAATGTCGTCCACCAGCCTGGAACACTGCATTCGTTACTCTCGGCCTGAGTCGAAAGAACTGTCGATGACCTTCAACTTTCATCACCTGAAAGTGGATTACCCCAACCTGCAGAAGTGGGTAAAGGCCGACTTCGATTTCCTGCAACTCAAGCGGATCTTGTCTGACTGGCAACTGGGCATGCAGGCCGGTGGCGGTTGGAATGCATTGTTCTGGTGTAACCACGACCAGCCGCGAGTGGTCTCGCGCTTTGGGGATGACGGTGAACACCGCGTGGTCTCGGCGAAGATGCTCGCCACGGCGCTGCACTTCCTCCAGGGCACACCGTTCGTGTACCAGGGTGAAGAGTTGGGCATGACCAATCCGGGTTTCGACGCGATCGAACAGTACCGCGATGTGGAGACCCTCAACATCTATCGCCTCAAACGCGATGCCGGTGAATCCGAGGCGTCGAGCATGGCGGCGATCATGCAGAAGTCCCGCGATAACGGACGCACACCGATGCACTGGAACACGCAGGCCAACGCCGGTTTCAGCAGTGGCGAGCCGTGGATCGGCGTTGCGGCCAATGCGGCGCAGATCAACGTCGACAGCCAGCGTGATGACCCGGACTCGGTGCTGCATCACTACCGCGCGCTGATCGCCTTGCGTCGTCACGAACCGCTGATTCAAGAGGGCGTTTACTGCGAACTGCTGCAAGACCATCCCCAAGTCTGGGCTTACCTGCGCGAGGGCCACGGCGAACGCCTACTGGTGCTGAACAATTTCTACGGGCAGCCCTGTGACATCCAACTGCCCGAGAGCGTGATCAGTGCGGCGAGCGAGCAGCGTCTGTTGATCAGCAATTACCCCGACTGTCCGCGGCGTACGTCTTCGGTGGTGCTGCGCCCTTACGAATCCTTCGTGCTGCATCTCAAGGACTAAGACCCGTTGTAACCCCCGTATGGGAGTGCGGGGGCGCTGCAAAAAAACATAATAAAAATATCGGAGTGCTTCATGAAAACAACAATAAAGTTGGGCCTCGTTGCATCCTGCCTGAGCCTGCCTCTCGGCGCTCAAGCCCTCGAATTCGCCGGCTATTTGCGTAGTGGCGCGGGGACGTCAACCGGCAGTGGCCCGCAGCAATGTTTCCAACTTCCGGGCGCGCAATCCAAATATCGTTTGGGTAATGAATGCGAGCAATACGGCGAACTGGAACTGCGCCAGGACCTGCTGACCTTTGACGATGGCTCGGTGCTTAGCGTCGATGCCATGGCTTCCCTCTACAACAAGTACGACCGCGAGCTGAAATTCCAGGGCGAGAATAACGGCTCGGCGCGCATGCCGCAGATGTATGCGCAATGGTCGAACCTGCCCGCCCTCAACGGCGGTTCGGTGTGGGCCGGTCGGCGTTACTACAAACGTAACGACATCCATATCTCCGATTTCTACTACTGGAACCAGAGCGCCACCGGCGGCGGCATCGAGGACGTGCTGATCGGCGACCTTAAATACAGCTACGCCATTTCGCGCAAGGACAACCTGTACCAGAAGGAATACGCCACCCGTCACGACTTCAACGTCGCGGGCTTCAAGACCAACCCCGGCGGGGAGCTGGAGCTGGGCTTGAGCTATATCGAGAAAGCCGGCGGTCGCGATACCAACAGCGGCTGGGCACTGACAGCGCAGCACGTGCAAAAACCTTTCCTCGGCGGCAAGAACAAATTCGCCCTGCAATACGGCGAAGGCCCCGGCACTGGCCTGGGCTACACCGGCAATACCTTCCTGGATAAAAGCAGCAAAAGTTATCGCGCCGTGGAGTTCTTCGACTGGCAAGTGACCCCGCGCTTTGGTGGGCAGATCGAGGCGGTGTACCAGAAGGATATTCGCCCCGGCAGCCAGGACCAGACCTGGATGTCCATCGGCGTGCGCCCGGCCTATGCCCTCAGCGAGCAATTCAAACTGGTCACCGAGCTGGGCCATGATCAAGTCGATGCCAGCGGCGGTACGCGCAAGTTGAGCAAATTCACCTTCGCCCCGACATGGTCGCCCAAAGGTCCGGATTTCTGGGCACGGCCCGAAGTGCGCTTGTACTACACCTATGCCACCTGGAACGAAGCTGCCAAGCGTGCGGCGAATGAACTGGCGGCTGGTTCGGCGTTATCCGACACCGGGTCCTACGGCACCGCGCGGCATGGATCGAACTTTGGTGTGCAGGTCGAGTATTGGTGGAAGTGATCCCTCTTCTGCCCAATGATTTTTACAGAACCAAACAGCAGGTGACGTCATGACCGCAACTCAACCCCTGGAATTGCTGGCGCCTTTATCCGGCGTGCTGCTGGCGCTGGATCAGGTGCCGGACCCGGTGTTCGCCAGCCGCATGATCGGCGACGGCCTGTGCATCGATCCCACCTCGCAGACCTTGTGCGCACCGTTGACCGGGGTGGTCAGCAATATTCAGAACACGGGGCACGCGGTGAGTATCACCGACGACAACGGCGTGCAGGTGCTGATGCATATCGGCCTGGATACCGTGAACCTGGCGGGCAAGGGCTTCACCCGATTGGTCGAAGAAGGCCAGCGGGTGGAGGCCGGCGAGCCGCTGATCGAATTTGACGCTGACTACGTGGCGCTCAATGCCCGCAGTTTGCTGACCCTGATGCTCGTGGTCAGCGGCGAACCGTTCACCCTGCTGGCAAACGGTGCTGTAGACATCGGCCAGCCGCTGTTGCAGGTATCCCCAGGCGAGCCGATTGAAGCTGCAAGCGAGGAGGAGGGTGATGCGCTGTTCTCCAAACCGCTGAGCCTGCCCAACGCCAATGGCCTGCACGCGCGCCCGGCGGCGGTATTTGCCCAGGCGGCGAAGGGGTTCAATGCGAGCATTTATCTGCACAAGCAAACCCAAAGCGCCAACGCGAAATCCCTGGTGGCGATCATGGCGCTGCAAACCGTGCAGGGCGATATCTTGCAGGTGAGTGCGGCGGGAGAAGAGGCTGAGGCGGCCATCAAGGCGTTGGTGGAATTGCTGGCGCAAGGGTGCGGCGAGCCGGTCGCGGCAACGGTGGCGGTGGTTGAGTCGGTGGTGTCTGCGACTGTGCTGCGAGGTGTTTGCGCATCGCCGGGTTCGGCGTGTGGTCATGTGGTGCAGGTGGCTGAGCCTGAACTGAACATCCCTGAAAAGGGCGCGGGCGAAACGGTCGAGCGTGCCGCGCTGGCGCGTGCGCTGCGGGCTGCTACGGAAGCGCTGCAAACCTTGCAAGCCAAGGCGGTCGGCAGTGCCCAGGCGGAGATTTTCCGTGCTCATCAGGAATTGCTCGAAGACCCGACCCTGCTGGAACACGCCCATGGCCTGCTCGCCGCTGACAAAAGCGCAGCATTTTCCTGGCACAGCGCCACGGCGGCCACGGTCAAGTTGTTCCAGGGGCTGGGCAATGCGCTGATCGCTGAGCGTGCAGCGGACCTGGCCGATGTGGGCCAGCGCGTACTCAAACTGATCCTGGAAATTGAGGACCGCGCCTGGGATCTGCCCGAGCGCGCCATCTTGATCGCCGAGCAACTGACCCCGTCACAAACCGCCAGCCTCGACACCGGCAAGGTGTTGGGGTTTGTCACGGTCGGCGGCGGTGCGACCAGCCATGTGGCGATCCTCGCCCGTGCTTTGGGTTTGCCAGCGATCTGTGGTGTGCCCGTGCAAGTACTCGCGCTGGCCAACGGCAAACACGTCCTGCTGGATGCCGATAAGGGTGAGCTGCACTTGGAGCCGAACCAGGCTGAGATCGAACAGTTGAAAGCCGCACGTCAACAACAGGCACAGCGACAGCAGCGCGACGTTGCACAGGCTGCGTTGCCCGCCATCACGCGCGACGGCCATCACGTTGAGGTCACGGCCAACGTCGCCTCATTGCAGGAGGTGGAGCAGTCGCTGACTCTCGGCGGTGAAGGGGTCGGCTTGCTGCGTTCGGAGTTTCTGTACCTCGACCGCAACCGCGCGCCGAGCCCGGAGGAGCAGGCCAGCACCTACACGGCCATCGCCCGCGCCCTGGGCGCTGAGCGCAACCTGGTTGTACGCACGTTGGACGTGGGCGGCGACAAACCGCTGGCCTACGTGCCGATGGAGGCCGAGACCAACCCGTTCCTGGGCTTGCGCGGCATTCGCCTGTGCCTGGAGCGCCCGGAACTGTTGCGCGAACAGTTCCGCGCGATCCTCGCCAGCGCCGGTCTGGCGCGGCTGCATATCATGTTGCCGATGGTCAGCCTGCTGTCGGAACTGCATCTGGCCCGCAGGATTCTCGAAGAGGAAGCGCTGGCGCTGGGGGTGGGCGAGTTGCCGAAGCTGGGGATCATGATCGAAGTGCCCTCTGCGGCGTTGATGGCAGACGTGTTTGCGCCCCATGTGGATTTCTTCTCCATCGGCACCAACGACCTGACCCAATACACCCTGGCCATGGATCGCGACCACCCACGCCTGGCCAGCCAGGCGGACAGCTTTCACCCGGCGGTATTGCGCTTGATCGCCACCACCGTCAAGGCCGCCCATGCCCATGGCAAGTGGGTTGGCGTATGCGGCGCGTTGGCGTCCGAAGCGCTGGCGGTGCCGGTGCTGATCGGGCTGGGGGTGGATGAGTTATCGGTCAGCGTGCCGTTGATCCCGACCATCAAGGCCACCGTGCGCGAGCTGGACCTGGTCGACTGCCAGAGCATTGCCCGTCAGGTGCTGGGCCTGGAAGAGGCCGCCCAAGTGCGCGAGGCCTTGCGTGGCTTTCACGCGGCGACCGTCGAAACCTCATCTGTGCTGGAGAACTGAGCATGTTGGATAAATTGAAGCAGGCGTTCTGGAAAGCCCTGACCCCGGATTTGATTGCCGAAACGGTCGAGGCGCCGACGCAGAGTCTAGTGTCGGCCGACGTGCTGAGTGCGTTGGGTGGCGCGGATAACCTCACGTCGCAACAGCGTGTGGCACTGACGCGGGTTAGGGTGCAATTGCAGGATGTGGGGCGGTTGGATGAGTCAGCGTTGAAAGCGGCGGGTGTGCCGGGTGTGATGGTGTTGGCGGGAGGTGTGGTGCACCTGATCACTGGCCTACAAGACGACGGTGATCGAATGTGAGCCGTTTGAATGGGGTGTAATTTACTTGCTTTGGTGAGCGGGCTTGTCCCGCGCTGGTTGGTGGCGTTTAGAGCTTAGGGTTGTCTTCCGCAGGCTTGGTCTTGTCCACACCTGGCACATGCAGGTTGCCTTCGACCACCTGGTTGCCTTCCAGCTGCGGCTGCGTCACCCACGTCAGAATGTCGTAGTAGCGCCGGATGTTCGCCACAAAGTGCACCGGCTCACCGCCCCGGGCGTAGCCGTAGCGGGTCTTGCTGTACCACTGCTTCTGCGACAGGCGCGGCAGCATTTTCTTCACATCCAACCACTTGTTCGGGTTCAGGCCTTCTTTCTTCGCCAGGGTGCGCGCGTCGTCCAGATGGCCGGTGCCGACGTTATAGGCGGCGAGGGCAAACCATGTGCGGTCCGGCTCGGCGATGCTGTCGTCCAACTCATCTTTGATTTTGGCCAGGTACTTGGCGCCGCCCATGATGCTCTGTTTGGGATCCAGGCGGTTGGAAACGCCCATGGCCTGTGCGGTGTTCTGTGTCAGCATCATCAGGCCGCGCACGCCGGTCTTGGAGGTGACCGCCGGTTGCCACAGTGATTCCTGGTAGCCGATGGCCGCTAACAGGCGCCAGTCGACCTTTTCTTCCTTGGCATAGGCTCGGAAGTGTTTCTCGTATTTGGGCAGGCGCTGCTGCAGATGCTGGGCGAAGGTGTAGGCGCCGACATAACCGAGCACATCGACGTGCCCGTAATAGCGGTCTTTGAGACGTTGCAGGGTGCCGTTCTTTTCCACCTTGTCCAGGTAGCTGTTGATCTCGTTGAGCAGGCTGTTGTCTTCGCCGGCGGCCACGGCCCAGCTCTGGTTGCTGGCGTTGCCCAGGTCGAAGGCCACGCGTACGTTGGGGAAGTACACCTGGTTCATCGCGACTTCGTTGGAGTCCACCAGGGTCAGGTCGATTTGCCCCTCGTCCACCATGCGCAGCAGGTCGACCACCTCAACCGCGTCGGATTCTTCGTACTCGATTGCAGGGTTTTGCTTTTTCAGCTCGGCCAATTGCTCGGCGTGGGTACTGCCCTTGAGCACCATGATCTTCTTGCCCACCAGGTCCGCCGCGTTCGTCGGCCGTGACTGGCCGTTGCGGTAGATGACCTGCGGAGTGACTTCAAGGTAAGGATGGGAGAAACGCACCTGTTGCTGGCGCTGCTCGCTGCTGACCAGGCCGGCGGCGGCGAGCACCGGGCCATTGGTCTTGCCCAGTTGGCCGAACAGGTCGTCGAGGTTGTCGGCAGTCTCGATCTCCAGCTTCACGCCCAGGTCGTCGGCAAAGCGCTTGACCAGTTCGTATTCGAAACCGGTTTCACCGTTGCGGTCCTGGAAATACGTGGCCGGGCTGTTCCGGGTAATGACCCGCAATACGCCATCCTCCTTGATTCGCTCAAGCGTGCTGGGTTTATCAACACAGGCGCTGAGCATCAGGAAGAGTCCGGTGGCGATGAGCCATTTGGCGCATCGCGGGCGCAAAGCAGTTGGTGAGAACATCTGCGCAGTATACGCAAACGGCCCACGGCGCCATATCTCGACAGCGGGGGACTTGTCTGCTAGCGCCGCCAAAACTGTGCTGCAGCCCGCAGAAACGTGGCTTGGCGGGCAAATGTGACGGTTAAAATAACTACGCGCAATGCCTTGGATAACGCCCCGATAGTGTGCAAACCGTGCCAACTGACGTCCGGCAGCAGCCAGCGATGCCGTTTCGGGTGCCGTTGGCGATGGTTTACGCTAGAATGCACGGCCTCAAAGCACACCCCTTCCCGAGGCTGTCCCGAAGATGTTGATCCTGCGCGGCGCTCCTGCCCTTTCTGCCTTTCGCCACAGCAAACTCCTTGAGCAACTGAGCCAGAAGGTTCCAGCGGTTACAGGCCTGTATGCTGAATTTGCTCACTTCGCCGACGTTACCGGCGTATTGACCGCCGACGAACAGCAAGTGCTCGCACGCCTTCTGAAGTACGGCCCAAGCGTTCCCGTTCAAGAGCCGACCGGCCGCTTGTTCCTGGTTCTGCCACGGTTCGGCACCATCTCGCCCTGGTCGAGCAAGGCCAGCGACATCGCCCGCAACTGCGGCCTGGAAAAAATCCAGCGCCTGGAGCGCGGTATCGCCTTCTACGTTGCCGGCCAGTTCAGCGATGCCGAGGCCGAGCTGATCGCCAGCAGCCTGCACGACCGCATGACCCAGATCATCGTCAGCCAGCTCGAACAGGCTGCCGGTCTGTTCAGCCACGCCGAGCCCAAGCCGCTGACCGCGATTGACGTGCTTGGCGGTGGCCGCGCCGCCCTGGAGAAGGCCAACACCGAACTGGGCCTAGCCCTGGCCGAAGACGAGATCGACTACCTGGTCAACGCCTTCAACGGCTTGAAGCGCAACCCGCACGACATCGAACTGATGATGTTCGCCCAGGCCAACTCCGAGCATTGCCGTCACAAGATTTTCAACGCCAGTTGGGACATCGACGGCCAGAGCCAGGAAAAAAGCCTGTTCGGCATGATCAAGAACACCTACGTGATGCACAGCGAAGGCGTTCTGTCGGCGTATAAGGACAACGCCTCGGTCATCGTCGGCTCCGTCGCCGGCCGTTTCTTCCCGGATCCAGAGACCCGCCAGTACGGCGCGGTTCAGGAACCGGTGCACATCCTGATGAAAGTCGAAACCCACAACCACCCGACCGCGATTGCCCCGTTCCCTGGCGCAGCCACCGGTTCCGGCGGTGAAATCCGTGACGAAGGTGCTACCGGACGTGGCGCCAAGCCAAAAGCCGGCCTGACCGGTTTCACCGTGTCCAACCTGCAGATCCCTGGCTTTGAACAGCCGTGGGAAGTGCCGTACGGCAAGCCTGAGCGCATCGTTACCGCCCTCGACATCATGATCGAAGGCCCGCTCGGCGGCGCCGCGTTCAACAACGAGTTCGGTCGCCCGGCTCTGACTGGCTACTTCCGTACCTTCGAACAGTCCATCACCACTCCCCATGGTGATGAAGTGCGCGGTTACCACAAGCCGATCATGTTGGCCGGCGGCATGGGCAACATCCGTGAAGAACACGTCAAGAAAGGCGAGATTCTGGTCGGCTCCAAGCTGATCGTGCTGGGTGGCCCGGCGATGCTGATTGGCCTGGGCGGCGGTGCTGCTTCCTCTATGGCAACCGGCACCAGCTCGGCTGATCTGGATTTTGCTTCCGTACAGCGTGAAAACCCGGAAATGGAGCGTCGCTGCCAGGAAGTCATCGACCGTTGCTGGCAGTTGGGTGACAAGAACCCGATCAGCTTCATCCATGACGTCGGTGCTGGTGGTTTGTCCAACGCCTTCCCGGAACTGGTCAACGATGGTGACCGTGGTGGCCGTTTCGAACTGCGCAACATTCCAAACGACGAGCCGGGCATGGCCCCGCACGAAATCTGGAGCAACGAATCCCAAGAGCGTTACGTGCTGGCCGTCGGCCCTGAAGACTTCGCGCGCTTCCAGGCCATCTGCGAACGCGAGCGCTGCCCGTTTGCCTTGGTCGGCGAAGCCACTGCCGAGCCGCAACTGACGGTCACTGACAGCCACTTCGGCAACAGCCCGGTGGACATGCCCCTCGAAGTGCTGCTGGGCAAAGCCCCGCGCATGCACCGTTCAGCGGTGCGTGAAGCCGAGCTGGGCGATGATTTCGACCCAAGCACACTCGAACTGGCCGACAGCATCGAACGCGTGCTGCATCACCCGGCCGTGGCGAGCAAAAGCTTCCTGATCACCATTGGTGACCGCAGCATCACCGGCCTCGTAGCCCGTGACCAAATGGTCGGCCCATGGCAGGTGCCGGTGGCCGACGTTGCCGTCACCGCCACCAGCTTCGACGTCTACACCGGTGAAGCCATGGCCATGGGCGAGCGTACGCCGCTGGCCCTGCTGGACGCCCCGGCGTCGGGCCGCATGGCCATTGGTGAAACCCTCACCAACATCGCCGCGTCGCGTATCGGCAAACTGTCTGACATCAAACTGTCGGCCAACTGGATGTCCGCTGCCGGTCACCCGGGTGAAGATGCGCGTCTGTATGACACCGTAAAAGCGGTCGGCATGGAGCTGTGCCCGGAACTGGGCATCACCATTCCAGTGGGCAAGGACTCGATGTCCATGGCCACCCGTTGGAACGAAGACGGCACCGACAAGAGCGTGACCTCGCCGCTGTCGTTGATCGTGACCGGTTTTGCACCGGTTACCGATGTCCGCCAGACCCTGACCCCGCAACTGCGCATGGACAAAGGCACCACCGATCTGATCCTGATCGACCTGGGCCGTGGCCAGAACCGCATGGGCGCCTCGATCCTCGCGCAAACCCACGGCAAGCTCGGCAAAGTGGCGCCGGATGTTGACGACGCTGAAGACCTCAAAGCCTTCTTCGCCGTGATCCAGGGCCTGAACGCCGACGGCCATCTGCTGGCTTACCACGACCGTTCCGACGGCGGCCTGCTGACCAGCGTTGTCGAGATGGCGTTTGCCGGTCACTGCGGCCTGAACATCGTGCTCGACAGCGTTGCCGAGGATGCATCTGAGATCAACGGCATCCTGTTCAACGAAGAGTTGGGCGCCGTGATCCAGGTTCGCCAGGACGCAACCCCGGACGTACTCGCTCAATTCAGCGCCGCTGGCCTGGACGACTGCGTGGCGGTGATTGGCCAGCCGATCAACAACGGTGAAATCAATATCTCGTTCAATGGCGATACCGTGTTTGCCGGTCAACGCCGTCTGCTGCAACGCCAGTGGTCCGAGACCAGCTACCAGATCCAACGCCTGCGTGACAACGCCGATTGCGCCGAGCAGGAATTCGACGTGATCCTGGAAGAAGACAACCCGGGCCTGAGCACCAAGCTCAGCTTCGACGTCAACCAGGACATCACCGCGCCGTACATCAAGAAAGGCATTCGCCCACAAGTTGCTGTGCTGCGTGAGCAGGGCGTCAACGGCCAGGTGGAAATGGCGGCGGCGTTCGACCGTGCCGGCTTCAATGCGATTGACGTGCACATGAGCGATATCCTCGCCGGTCGCGTTGACCTCAACGAGTTCAAAGGCCTGGTCGCTTGCGGCGGTTTCTCCTACGGCGACGTGCTGGGTGCCGGTGAAGGCTGGGCCAAGTCGGCCCTGTTCAACAGCCGTGCCCGCGATGCGTTCCAAGGCTTCTTCGAGCGCAACGACAGCTTCACCCTGGGTGTGTGCAACGGTTGCCAGATGATGTCCAACCTCAGCGAACTGATCCCGGGCAGCGAGTTCTGGCCGCACTTTGTGCGTAACCGTTCCGAGCAGTTCGAAGCCCGTGTCGCCATGGTGCAGGTGCAGGAGTCCAACTCGATCTTCCTGCAAGGCATGGCCGGTTCGCGCATGCCGATCGCCATCGCCCACGGCGAAGGCCATGCGGAGTTCGCCAGCGAAGAAGCCTTGCTCGAAGCCGACCTGTCCGGTTGTGTGGCCATGCGCTTCGTCGACAACCACGGCAAAGTCACCGAAAACTACCCTGCCAACCCGAACGGCTCGCCGCGCGGGATCACCGGCCTCACCAGCCGCGACGGCCGCGTGACCATCATGATGCCGCACCCGGAACGTGTATTCCGCGCTGTGCAGAACTCGTGGCGCCCGGAAGAGTGGAACGAAGACGGTGCGTGGATGCGCATGTTCCGTAACGCTCGCGTTTGGGTGAACTAAGGTCGTGTACAAGCTTGCCTTCTTTGTGCCCGACAGCCATGTGGAGACGGTGAAAACCGCCGTCTTTGCAGCCGGCGGCGGACGCATTGGCGACTACGACAACTGCGCCTGGCAAGTGCTGGGCCAGGGCCAATTCCGCGCGTTGGACGGCAGTCAGCCGTTTATCGGCCAGGTTGGCCAGGTCGAAGTCGTCGAAGAATGGAAGGTCGAGTTGGTGGTGGCGGATGCGCTGATCGTGGCTGTTGTGGCTGCGTTGAAGCTGAGCCACCCCTACGAGACACCGGCGTACGAGGTATGGCAGTTGGCGGATTTTTGATTCGTTGACGGCATAAACAAGAAACCCGCTGGCCAGTTTGGTCAGCGGGTTTTTTGTTGCCTGGATTACGGCGCGGGCGTCAGTTGTACCTGGGCGCGTACGGCGTCGATCAAGGTGGTCTGGTAGAGGAAGCGCTGCTGCGCCATGCCCCAGCGATCGATGTAGAACAGGCCCTGGTCATCGACCTGGATCGGGGTCGAGACGATTTCGCCGCTGCGGGATTTGTGCAGCAGGTTGCTTTCGGCCATTGACGGGTGTTCGACCAGAAAGTGGCCGGACACTTTCAGTCGGGTGCGGTCCAGCGGTACGAATGCGGCAGGCTCACGCATGCCAGCCACGCCGACCTTTAGCGTGAAGTCGCTGCGCAGTGCCGTCCAGCGGGTTTCCAGACCTGTCTCCCAGCGGCCGGGGCGGATGGGGGACGACAGGTTGGGCGCAGCATCGCGGATATGCAGGCTGGCGGCGCCTTGCAGCTCGGCCAGGCCGGGCACTTGCAGGTTGGTGTTGGTGTGGGCGCTGCCGATGAACGCCACCCATTTGTGTGGGCCGTGCGCCGCCTGGTCAGCGTCGATCACCCGTGACGCGAAGTAGCTGAACATCTGATTGCGCGCCTCTGTGTTTGCGCCCTTGACGTGGTAACTGGCGGTGCAGTCGAGTGCGCGTACACGCAACCCATATTTGTTGGCTTGCTGGATCACTTCGAAGTAGGTGTTAGCCCCACTGTAGAGCGGCATGTGCCCGGCATCCTGGCGTTTGAGGTAGTCCTTGAGCGCGGGCGAAAGGCGTTTGGATTGGCGGAAGGCATCCAGCTCGGCCTGGTGCAGGTCGGTGAGCAAATGTTCGACGTACAGCGTGTCGAACTTGAGCGCCTTGAGTTGCTTCATGTGTTTGATCAGGAACGCCTTGCTCGTCTGCGCGCTGTGGGCCTCGCCGATGACCAGCCCCGCCAGCCGGCTTTCGCTGACAGCGCGCAGAAACGGTTCCGGCTGCGTCTGCCCGCTGAGTCGCGACAGTTCCGGGCGAGCCGGCAGGGTGTGCTGGCTGAAGTACTGCTGTGCATCTTGGGTCAGACGCTCCCGCGTTTTCTTGAACACTGAAAACGCCTTGCGGTGCTCGGGGGCCGGCAGGAAATGACTGTCCAGGCCGTGGGACTGGTATGACTGGGTCTGGATGCTTTCGCGCAGGTCCGCAGCGATATCGTAGTCGCTGTAATGCGTGACCGTTGCCGCACCACTCGACGGGGCTGGGGATTCTACGGTTCGTTCAGGCCCGCGCACGGCCAGGGTGTAATCGGCGGAAGCGTCGCTGGCGTCGATGCGCAAACCCAAGGCATGGTCAGCGCCGACATTTTCCACGCGCACAGCAACTGCCTTGTGCAGATCGGCCAAGCCCGGGACTTGATCGGCCGCGCGCATGCGCGCGGGGTCCAACAGGGCAATCCAGCGCTCATCGGGCAGGGCTTCGCTGTCGCCTTGCAGGACTTTGTGCGAGTAGAAGTTGCGCAACGCGGTGCTGCGCGTTGTGGTGGGTGGGGTGTCGCCGAGGTTGAGGGCATCATCCAGGTCGTAGCAGGTCGAGGCGTCCAGTGCCTTGATCTTGATGCCTTTGGCCGAAGCCTTGCGTACCAGCGCCACGTAGGAGAATTCGGCGTTGTCGGCAAAACCCATTGCCTTGTCGACGAGCTTCAGATGCCGCTCGATGTGCTTCCAGGATTTGCCGCTGTTGAGCTTGTCCAGTTTCAGGCGAAACACATCACCGGGCAGGTATTCGATGTACAGGCGCTTGAAGCCTTTGTTGAGCAGCGTGTCGATGTTCTCGATAAGCACCTGCTGGCCGACACCGCTGCCGGGGATGGCGCCAATGATCAGGTTCGGTGCGCGGCTAAATGCGGGGTTATCGGTGAGCGTGGCCAACGATGTCTCCCGCGTTACGGTAGGTACCTCGGCACGGGGCGCGACGGGCGGCTGCTGGCGGAAAAAGTCCTCGGCGTCGCGGGTCAATTGGCTGACTTGTTGCTGATACACATCGCGCACCGGCTGCAATTCCCGGGACGCCGCAGCGACGGTGACGTGCGGGTTTTGGTACACCCAGTCACCCTGTTGGCGCAGTTGCGCCGTGAGGTCGGGGTTGAGCACCTGCTCCAGTTTGTCCGCGTACTGGGCGGGCATCTCGTAGTGCTTGAGCGCGTCGGGGGCCTGCGGGACTTTTTGATACTTCGGCGCGACGCCAGTCACTCCGGTACGGCGCCATACACCTTGGGCATCCGGTGCGGCGAGGCGGGTGGTGGAGACCAGCTTGCCGGTGACCGGGTCGAGGCGATAGAGCAAATAGCGTCCGATCGGGTCCGGGGTCTGATGAGCCCAGAGATATTCGCCATTGAACAGCACCGATTGCATCCCCGCAGGCTTGAGTGGCGCGGGTTCCACGGCGCTGATCAACTGCAGCGTCGGGCTCTGTACGAGGCGCCTTGGGGCCTGGCGCACGGCGAACTGTTGCAAGGTGCCGAGGGCCGGGCGCAGGTCGGTGAACAGCCCGCCGGCGCTGTTGAGCAGGTAACCCATCAAGTGTTCCAGGGCCTGGGCGTTGTCGCCCTGATGGTAAGCGTGCAGAGCCAGCATGGCGTCCTTGAACGCCAGCGCCAGACCGATGCTCAGGCTCAGCACTGGAAAAGGCGCGCTAGCGATGGCGGCAACCCATTCCACACAGGTCCAGGCGATGCCGCTGATCATCTGAGTGCGGTTGACGGTAGTCGCGTAAACATCATCAATGGTGCGTTGCAGCTTGAGGTCATACACCTCGCGCCGCAGGTCCTTGATCTGGGTTTGCGCGCGTATCGGGTCATAGCGCGGCGGGCTGATGCTGGTTTTATCCAGCCCTTCAGGCAACTGGTGCCGGGCGTCCTCCAGGAATGTGCGCACTCGTCCCTGGGACTGCACCGCGACGCGTTGCACCAGGTAACCGAGCATGCCGGGCAGTTTTTTCAGCAAGTAGTTGAACTGCCTGGCTTCGCGCACGCTGATGCCATCCGGAGCATTGGGGGTGTAGAGCAGCGTTGGGTCATCGGCATGGGTGAACAGATAGCAGCCGATCACCCAGTCGCCGTCGATGACCAGGCGGTGGATCCCATGGTCGCGGCGGATGGCCGGTGCCGTCTCGCCCATCTTCGCAATACTGCGCTCCAGCCATTCCCGGTCGATGGACGCGATATCCCCCTGCAAGTGAGATTCCAGAGCGGCACTGCGCAATTGCCATTGAGTAATGGCCAGTGTGGTATCGCGGCGCAGCTTGTAGTCCGGGCTGCCGACGTTCAGTAGGCGTGTCTTGATCTCATCGATGTAGCGCTGGCCGATCCAGACGCCGGTGACCGAGCGTGCGACTTTTTCGGCGGTCAATGGGCTCAGGTCGATGCCTTCGGGGCCTTTGAAGCGTGCCGAGCGCGAGAACTTTTCGTCGAGAAAACCGATGCCATCGGCATAGCCGTCGCGATACAGCTGGGTGTAGTTGATGGGCGCAGCCTTTGCCGACCCCGGTGAGTAGGCCCAAACAGTGTCGGGGTCGACATCGTTGCGTGGGCGTCCCAGCAGCTCATTCAGACGGGCGCTCGCCTGCTCATGCAGGTAAGCGCTGAAGCTCGGCACTTGCGCCTCGGACAACGAATAATCGTTGTAGGCGCGCAGAGCGCCTCTGGTGTCGTCCGCCAGTTTCACTAGGGTTCGCCGCGTGGTCAGCGGCGCAGCACGGAACCAGGCGGGCGTGCTGAACTCATCGTCATCCAGGCGCGTGGCCAACACATGGGTGGCCATGGCCTTGAGGCAATCGGCATGGCTGCCGGCGTGTCCGAAGCTGATTTCGCGGTGTTCCTGGGCGTGAAACTTGTAGCTCAGGCCGCTGAGCACCTGTTTCATCTTGGCCCGAAAGCGCAGGGCGACGCGGCTGATCAGGTAATCGGTGAGGGTACCTGGCGGCGATTTGAGGCCATTGTCCAAAGTCCAGCCGAGGATGTGGTTCTGGCAGGCAATTTCACTGTCGAACGCCTGGAACTGTTGCTCGCGCGGAGCCTGCGGCGTACACAGCAACACGCGGTCGACGGCGCCGCTGGCGTCGCGCCGGAGCAGCACCCACAGGTCTTGCAGTTGGGCCTCGTGCAGCGCCAGGGTCGTGGCGCTCAGCAATGGATCGCTGCCTTGGCGCACGCGTTGGATCAGTTCGAAATCGTCAGCAGTGAGATGCCCCTGCAGCATTGCGGTGCAGGCCAGCGCGTTAATTCTGTGGTCGAGCATGGCTTCGATGGCCTGGCACAGCTCGGTCTTGGCATGCAGCTGCTTTTGCAGGTCCCTGAAGTCGATACGCGGTTGCAGCGTGCCCATTTGTTGCGCGAGCCAGGCCGGCGTCAGCGCGGCGTAGGTGTCGGGCAGTGGCGCGCCGTCGTAGCTGAGGCTGGTCTTTTCGAGGAAATCGGAACCGGCGTTTTCATCGTCGGGATGCAGGCCGCGCAAGGCCAATTCGACCAGGTCGCGTTTGTGGCTGTATTCACCGATCGGTGTGATGGCGCGGCGGGTGGTCACCAGCAAGCGTTGTGGTTCCAGGTCGTGGATATCCAGGTCATCGCTCAGGCGCTCCAGCCATTGGTGGCGTGCCAGGGTGTACGGCGTGGCCAGGGCGCCGAACAGTTGTTCCAGGCGCTGCCGGGACTGGTCGTAATGCTGCAAGTGTTCGGCGAGTCGTGCGCGTTGGGTATCTGAGGCGCTGCGGTACCAGTCTGGCGCGCTGTGCCGTAACCATCGGTCGAGCAGCAATTGGGCGCGCCATTGCAGTCGCGCGCCGAGGTCGGGCACGGCGTCGACGATGGCCTGCTCCAGCGCATTGATCAGTGCCTGCGCGTCAGTGTGCGGGTTGTCCACCAGGCTCAGGGCGCGGTCGATGTCGGCGCTGCGCTTGGCGATCAGTTGGTTGTCGAGGTGCTCGAACAGTGGCCGGTCGCTGATCGGGGTCAATGCCAGCGGCCAGATGGCTTGCGGCGTCAGTGCGCGGTAGTCGCTTGCCAGCAGGCCCATGAAGTGAGCGCGCTCGGCGGCGGCGTCCAGGCGTTGGAACAGATCGCTGTTGAGGTCGGCCAGGGAGGCGAAAAATTCAATCCCGCGCGAGGGAGTGAACAGTGCCACGCGGCCAACCGGCGTGCTCGATTGAAGCTCGCTTACCACCGGGCTTGAATGTTCGGTCAGCACAAACGCACCGGCCAGTTCGATGGTTTGCCCCTGGTATTCAAAGGTCAGTGCATACAGGCCGGGGCGTTGCGTGACGCCCAGTGGTACGCGGTCCAGGATCGCCTGCTCTTGAGGGTGGAACAGGCGATCGGCGACCGCGAGTGCGGTTTCGTGGGTCAGTGCGGTGTAGCCGGCTTCAAAGGTCATGAAGGATTTGCGCGCTTTGCCGTCGATCTGCTCGCGGCTATCCATATCCAGCAATTGCGTGTTGAGCGTGGCCTTGAGCGTGGTCAGCAGGGCCTGACCTTCAGTACTGCGCAGATCGCTGTTGGCCAGGTTCTGGTACAGCACGCGGCTGTTTGTCAGGAACTGCTGGCGGTAGTTTTCCAGATGGGTATTCAGGCGCTCCAGGTACGCGAGTGGAGGCGACGCCGGCTGCGTCGGCAGCAGCGGTGCATCGAGGTCGAGCAGGTGATGGCCGATCAAGTTGAGTGAGCCTTTGATCTCGTCAAAGGTCAGGGGTGGGGTGGAAGTGCTCACGGGCACAGGCTCCATGCTGAGGATTGGAGCCCTCAGCATGGGCACGACCGCCCTGAACAGGGCGGTAGATAGGTAGGTCAGGCGCCGGTGCGGACTGGCTGGCGAGAGGTCAAGGCCTTGAGTGCGGCGCTTAAGCCTTGGGCCTGCTCGCCGACCAGCAGGTGCCACACACCGGCGTCGATCCGGCTGACACCCTGGCAACCGAGTGCCGTGAGCTGCGCCTGCGACAGCGCGTTTTCGTCGGCCAGGTGCAGGCGCAGGCGGGTCATGGCCACGCATTCCAACTGCACGACATTGGCCTGACCGCCCAGCGCATCCAGCCATTGCTGCGCCACGGTCGAGGCAACGTTGCTGGCTTGAGTCGGCGCAGTGGCGATGGCAGGTGATGTGCTGACGGAGGTCGGCATCGCCAGACGAATCTCATCGGCAATGCTGTCTGCCAGCGGTCCGACCACTACCTGCAAACTGCCGCCGTTGCCCGGCCGCACGATAGCCATCGCCCCCAGGGCTTTGAGTTCGGCATCCACTGCCTTGTTGCGGTCAACCATGTCCAGGCGCAGGCGAGTGGTGCAGGCGCCGACGCTCAGCAGATTGTCCGCGCCGCCCAAGGCACTGATGTACGCCGTGGCGCGCTGGTTGTCGCTCATTGCTTCGGCCGGTGCCACTTGGCCGTCTTCACGGCCTGGGGTTTTCAGGTTGAAGCGGCGAATGCAGTAGCTGAACACCGTGTAGTAGATCGCCGCGTACGCCAGCCCCACTGGCACCACCAGCCAGCCATTGGTGGACTTGCCCCAGCCCAGCACCATGTCGATAAACCCGCCGGAGAAGGTAAAGCCCAGGTGGATATTCAGCATATTGGTCACGGCCATCGACAGACCGGTGAGCAGCGCATGGATCAGGTACAGGAACGGCGCGAGAAACATGAATGCGAATTCAATCGGCTCGGTCACGCCGGTGAGAAACGAGGTCAGCGCCATCGATAGGAAGATCCCGCCCATCACCTTGCGCCGTTCCGGCAGGGCGTTGCGGTACATCGCCAGGCACGCGGCGGGCAGGCCGAACAGCATCACCGGGAACATGCCGGTCATGAATTGGCCACCTTTGGGGTCACCGGCAAAATAGCGGGTCAAGTCGCCGGTCACTACGGCGCCGGTGGCCGGGTCGGTGAAGCTGCCGAACACAAACCAGGCCATGTTGTTGAGGATGTGGTGCAAGCCGGTGACGATCAGCAGGCGGTTGAACACGCCGAACACGAACGCGCCGATGCTGCCGCTTTCCATCAGCAGCACGCCGAAACTGTTGATGCCGTGCTGGATCGGCGGCCAGATCAGGCCAAAGATCACCCCCAGCCCAACCGCTGAGAACCCGGTGACAATCGGCACGAACCGTCGCCCGCCGAAGAAGGCCAGGTACTCAGGCAGCTTGATGTCCTTGAAACGGTTATACAGCGCACCGGCCATCAAGCCGCTGGCGATCCCGGCGAGCATGCCCATGTTGATGCTGGTGTCCATCACCTTGAGGGTAGAGATCATCACCAGGTAGCCAATCGCACCGGCCAGCCCGGCTGTGCCGTTATTGTCGCGGGCAAAGCCCACGGCGATACCGATGGCGAAGATCAGCGCCAGGTTGGCGAAGATCGCCTGGCCGGCATCGTGCATCACTGCGATGTTGAGCAGGTCGGTATCGCCCAGGCGCAACAGCAGGCCGGCAATCGGCAGGATGGCGATAGGCAGCATCAGCGCGCGGCCCAGGCGTTGCAGGCCTTCGATGAACAGTTGGTACATGGCGGGTCTCCTTTTTCTTGTTGTTGTCAGCTCAGCGGCCAGTGGTGTTGACAGGCTTGGCGTACGGCTTTGGCGCTGCTCAGGTCGAGCAGGCTAAGGCTCAGTTGCCGGCATTGCGCCGCATCCAGGTGGCGGACGCGGTCCTTGATTTCTGCGATTTGCGGCGGGCTCACCGACAGCTCGCTGACCCCCAGGCCGATCAGTGCGGGGGTGGCCAGCGGGTCGGACGCCAGCGCGCCGCAGACGCCAACCCAGCGCCCATGCTTGGCTGCGCCGTCGCAGGTTTGGGCGATCAGCCGCAGCAGCGCCGGGTGCAGCGCGTCGACCCGCGCGGCGAGGCCGGCGTGGTCGCGGTCCATGGCCAGGGTGTACTGGGACAGGTCATTGGTGCCGATGGACAGGAAGTCCGCATGTTCGGCCAGTTGTTCGGCCATCAGCGCGGCGGCGGGAACTTCGATCATCACCCCCAGTTCAGGGCGCTGGGTCAGCTTCAGCTGCGCACACAGTTCATCCAGGCGCTGGCGGATCTCCAGCAGTTCGTCGACTTCGCTGACCATCGGCAACAGGATGCGGCAGCGCGCCAACGGTGTGAGTTGCAGCAGCGCGCGCAGTTGCTGGTCGAGCAGTTCGGGACGCACCTGGGCCATGCGAATACCGCGCAGGCCCAAGACCGGGTTGGCTTCGACGGGCAGGGGCAGGTAGTCGAGTTGTTTGTCGCCGCCCACATCGATGGTGCGGATGATTACCGACTTGTCGCCCATGGCATCCAGCACGGCTTGATAGGCCTGGCGTTGCTCCTGTTCATCCGGCGCGGTGCGGCGGTCGACAAAGAGGAATTCGGTACGCAGTAGGCCGACACCATCGGCGCCGTTTTCAAACGCTGTCTGGGCTTCGGCGCTGGAGGCAACATTGGCGGCCACTTCAATGCCTACGCCGTCACTGGTGCGTGCCGGTTGGTGAGCCTGGGCCTGTTGCTGTTGGCGGCGCAGTTTTTGCGCGTCGCGAATCTGGTGCACTTGAGCGTGACGGGCTTCGCTGGGCGCCAGTTCCAGGCGGCCGTTGGCGGCGTCCAGCACCACCCGCTGGCCTTGCGGTACGTCGAGGACTTCGCTGCCCAGCGCGACCACGCAGGGCAGGCCTTTGCCGCGCGCCAGAATCGCCACATGGGAGGTCGCGCCACCTTCGGCCATGCACAGGCCGACGGCCTGCTGCGCGCTCAGTTGCAGCAAATCCGAGGGCGTCAGTTCATGGGCGCTGACGATGGCGCCAGCGGGTAACTCGAAGTGCCAGGCTTCACCCAGCAATGTGCGCAGCACGCGTTGTTGCAGGTCGCGCAGGTCGTTGGCGCGCTCGGCGAACAATGGCTTGCCCAATGCCAGCAGCACTGCGCACTGGGCCTGGATCGCATCGCGCCAGGCATGGGTGGCGGCGCTGCCTTGCTCGATGGCACCCGTGGCGGCTTCCAGCAGGGTCGGGTCTTCCAGCAGGGCCAGGTGGGCGGCGAAGATGTCTTCTTCCTCGACGTTTTTACGCTGGCGGGCGTGCTCCAGGGTGTTGCGGATTTCACCGCGCACCTGCTCCAGCGCCGTGTCCAGACGTTGCAGTTGTTCGTCGGCCGAATGCTGGCCCGTGTCTGCGGGCAGCTCGATACCGCTCAGGCGAAACAGCGGCCCGCAGACCAGGCCGGGCGCCGCGCAGACACCTTGCAATACACCGGCTTCGGTATTGGCTCGGCGTGGCGTAACGGCGGCAGGCGCGTGATGTTCTTCTTTCATCGGTGCAGACAGCGCGGCAACCAGGGCCTGCAAGGCCGCCTCGCAGTCCTTGCCCCGGCAAGTGACGCGCACTTCGTCGCCTTCGCCGATGCCGAGCCCCATCAAACCGATCAAGCTGTCGCAGGCGGCCGACTTGTCAGCGTAGTGCAAGCGCGCCTGGCTGCTGAAGCCCTGGGCCGTCTTGCGGATCAGCGCTGCGGGCCGAGCATGCAAGCCGCCTCGATGGGTGATGTGCACACGGGCGCTGGCTTCTTCGATGGAGTTATCCACAGCCGTCTGAGCGGGCGCTGTCGACCGCGCGATGACCTGCATCAGTGGCTCGCCGACGTTGACGGTTTGCGACGCCAGAGGCAGCACGTCGAAGTGCTCGCCATTGGTTAGGATGATCAGGCTGATAAGGCTCTTGCACTGGCGCGCAATGCGATCCAGGTCAAACCGTACCAGCGCCTGGCCCAGGCTCACCCGCGCGCCCTGTTTGACCAGCAGCGCAAAACCTTCGCCCTTCAGCTCGACGGTGTCGATGCCCAGATGCATCAGCAGCTCGGCGCCATTGTCGGCGCGGATTGTCAGCGCGTGGCCGGTACGCGCGACGTGAATGATCTCGCCGTCGCAGGGCGCATGCAGGCAGTTATTAAGCGGGTCGATCGCAAGGCCGTCGCCCATGGCACCGCTGGCGAATACTTCGTCGGGGACGTTGCCCAGGGTCAGCACCGGCCCACTGAGGGGGGCGCTGAGGGTCACTGCATTATTGTTGTTAGACATGGGCACGGTACTCATCAGGAAAACACGGCACACCACTCAGTGAGTGCGGGTGACTTTGCTCAGGTGGCGCGGTTGGTCCGGGTCCATGCCGCGGGCGACCGCCAGACCGGCGGCCATGACGTAGAAACTCTGGATCGCCAGCACCGGGTCCAGGCTCGGGTGTTCGGCGCGGCTCAGGGTCAGGTCGCGTTCGGCGATATCGTCCGGCGCGGCCAACAGCACGCGGGCACCGCGCTGGCGCATGTCGACGGCCAGGCTCAACAGGCCCGCCTGCTCGGCGCCGCGCGGGGCAAACACCAACAGTGGATAGTTGTCGCCGATCAAGGCCATCGGCCCATGGCGCACCTCGGCGCTGCTGAAGGCTTCGGCCTGGATCGCCGAGGTTTCCTTGAGCTTGAGTGCAGCTTCCTGGGCAATGGCAAAACCGGCGCCACGGCCGATCACCATCAGGCGCTGACTGTCGCGCAGGGCGTCGATGGCGCGGCTCCAATCCTGGCGGGCCGCTTCACGCAGGCCATCGGGCAACGCCTGGCAGGCTTGCAGCAGGTCGGCTTCCTGATTCCAGTGGCCGACCAACAGCGCGCTGGCGCTGAGGGTGGCGATAAAGCTTTTGGTCGCGGCCACGCTGAGTTCCGGCCCGGCGCACAGCGGCACGTGGAATTCACAGGCGGCTTCCAGCGGCGAGTCTTCGGCGTTGACCAACGAGATGCTCAAAGCCCCGCGCTTACGCAGCAGGCGCAGGCTGTTGACCAGGTCCGGGCTTTGGCCGGACTGCGAGAAACCGAACGCCACCTGGCCGCTGACCTTCAACGGCGCTTGCAGCAAGGTCACCACCGACATCGGCAACGACGCCACCGGAATGCCCACATGTTGCATGGCCAGGTAGGCGAAATAGCTGGCGGCGTGGTCCGAGCTGCCACGGGCGATGGTCATCGCCACTTGCGGCGGCTGGCGGCGCAGGCGGCCGGCGATTTCTTCCAGTGCCGGGTTCAGGCGTTGCAGTTGCGCCGCGACGGCGTCACAGGAGGCCAAGGCCTCTTCAAGCATTTTTGAAGACAATGGTTTCTCCTTCGACCATGACGTCGGTGAGTTGCAGGGAGCGGTCCAGGCGCACGCAGTCGGCAAAGCTGCCGGGTTGCAGGCGGCCGCGTTCTTCCAGGCCCAGGTAATCCGCAGGAAATTGCGACAGGCGTTGTGAGGCTTCGCTGATAGGCAGGCCGATCTTCACCAGATTGCGCAGCGCCTGGTCCATGGTCAGCGTGCTGCCGGCTAGGGTGCCGTCGGCCAGGCGTACGCCGCCCAGGCATTTGGTGACGGTGTGGCTGCCCAGCTTGTATTCGCCATCGGGCATGCCGGCGGCGGCGGTGGAGTCGGTAACGCAATACAGGCAAGGGATCGACCGTAGCGCCACGCGTATCGCGCCGGGGTGCACATGCAGCAGGTCCGGAATCAACTCGGCGTACTTGGCGTGGGCCAGCGCGGCGCCGACGATCCCCGGCTCGCGGTGATGCAACGGGCTCATCGCGTTGTACAGATGGGTAAAACTGGTGGCGCCCGCAGCGAGGGCGGCGACGCCTTCTTCATAGCTGCCCAAGGTGTGGCCGATCTGCATGCGTACGCCGCGCTCGCTGAGGGTGCGGATCAGGGCGTCGTGGCCGGCGATTTCCGGGGCGATGGTGATCACTCGGATGGGCGCCAGGCGCAGGTACGCCTCGACTTCTTCCATCAGCGCGGTGTGGGCGAAGTTGGGTTGGGCGCCAAGTTTGCCTGGGTTGATGTAAGGCCCTTCCAGGTGTACGCCGAGTACTCGGGCGCTGCCGGCAGGGCGCTGCTCGCAAAAGCCGCCGAGTTGACCGAGCACGCTGGAGATTTCATCCACCGGCGCGGTCATGGTGGTGGCCAGCAGCGAGGTGGTGCCAAAGCGCACGTGGGTGCGGGTGATGGTCTCGAAGGCGTCGATGCCTTCCATGATGTCCTTGCCACCGCCGCCGTGCACATGCAGGTCGATAAAGCCCGGCAGCAGGTAGGGCAAATCGTTTTGCGTCGGGTCGCAAGGCACGCCTTCAATTGCGGTCACCTTGCCGTGTTCATGCACCAGGCGGCCGCGAATCCAGCCGTGGGGCGTGAGGATATTATCTTCGGACATGTGCAGTTCTCTAAGGCCGCTACTCGGCGGCAAAGTCATATCGACGCAGCTCTGCGACAAAGTCGTAGTAGTCATTGCGGCAGTAGGTGTCGGTGATTTCAATCGGCGTGTTGTCGGCGGTGTAGCCCACGCGGGTCATGAGCAGCATGGCGGTGCCGGGGGCGATGCCCACCAGGGCGGCGAACTCGTCCGAGGCGTTGACCGCCTGGATATGCTGCAGGGCACGGACGATGGGCTTGCCGATACTTTCCAGGTACTCGTACAGCGAGCTGCCGATGGCTTGCGGTTGCGGCAGCACCGAGGCAGGCATGGTGGTCATCTCAATGGCCATGACGGTGTCGTCGGCTTTACGCAAACGCTTGAGGCGCGCCACTTTGTCGGTGGGCGACAGGGCCAGGCGGATCAGCTCTTCATGGGTCGGCGGGGTGATGTCACGCTCCAGCCATTGGGAGCTGGGCACAAAGCCCTTGAGGCGCAACATCTCGCTGAAACCCGACAGGCGCGAGAGCGGCTGTTCCAGGCGAGGCGTGATAAAGGTACCGGAGCCCTGGCTGCGGCGGATCAGGCCTTGGGCAAACAACACTTCCAGCGCCTTGCGGGCGGTGACTCGCGAGATGCTCAGTTGCTCGCTAAGGACGCGTTCAGACGGCAATGCCTGTTCGGATTTCCACTCGCCGGCATGGATGGCCGCTTCCAGCTTGCGGGCCAATTGCAGGTAAAGCGGCGTGGATTGTTTGTCGTCAGGGCGCAGGGCCAGGATGGGATTCATCTGTCAGGTTTCCGATGCGTTATTGGAGTGTTGTCGCCCGGTATTGGCCGGAAATTAATACCACTTAAATACCATGTCAATGCAGCGAAAACGGTGAAAATCCGGTTTTTATGGCCCTATAACGGGGCTTGGTCTTAAGTGGTATTAGAGAGGTCTTTATGGCGCGCAGAACGGCGCAGCCCGCGCGGTGAACTGGTATTCACCGGCGGGCGCTGTTGAAGGCGGGAAAAATTTTCGAATTATTTTACGAACGATCGACGATTACGGCCGAATTTCGATCAGGGTGCCGTCTTTGACCAGGGTCCAGACTTCACGCATATCGACGTTGCGCATGGCGATGCAGCCGTCGGTCCAGTCCAGGGTGTGGAACCACTGTTCGGGGTAGTCTTCGGTGTCAGGCGTGCCGTGGATCATGATCATGCTGCCGGGCTTCACGCCTTCGCGGCGCGCACGGGCGGCGTCGCTGATATTGGGGTAGGAGATGTGCATGGCCAGGTTGAAGCGGTCGCTGGTCTTGCGCCAGTCGATCCAGTACAGGCCTTCCGGGGTGCGGCGGTCGCCCTCTATCAGCTTGTGGCCCTTGGGGTTTTTGCCCAGGGAAATGCGGTAAGTCTTGATCGGCTTGCCGTCGTTGATCAGTTGCAATTGATGGGCGGACTTGAGCACCAGGACTTTTTCGACGGTTTTGCCGCCCAGGGTCTCCACGCTAGAAGCCGGCGAAAGGGTAGCGAACGACAGGCAGAGCAGAGCAAGCAACCAACGCATTAAAACGATTTCCCTTGATGCCGGATTATTATTGGGCGGGCTTGCCCATCGGCGGCACAGCCTCGCTGCGCACCGGGTAGGACTCAAGTCTGCGGTCAGCGAAAAAGCATTCTAAGGTACGTCCCACCGTGCGGAAAGCCAGCTCGGACCAAGGGATGTCGGCTTCGTCAAACAGCTGCACTTCAAGGCTTTCGGGGCCTGCGGCGAAGTCCAGGTCGACCAGTTCGGCGCGGTAGAAGATATGCACCTGATTGATGTGCGGCACATCGATCAGTGTGTAAATCGCCAGGTTGCGCACGCGGGCGCAGGCTTCTTCCTGGGTTTCGCGCGTGGCGGCCTGTTCGACGGTCTCGCCGTTTTCCATAAAGCCCGCGGGCAGAGTCCAGTAGCCCAGGCGCGGCTCGATGGCGCGTCGGCACAGCAGCACTTTATCGCCCCACACCGGTACGGTCCCTGCGACGATATTGGGGTTCTGATAGTGAATGGTCGAGCAGTGATCACACACAAAACGCAGGCGCCCGTCGCCTTCTGGAATGCGTTGGGTGACCGGTTTACCGCACTGGCTGCAGAATTTCATGCTGGGGTTCCTGGAAAGTGCGCCTATCTTGGCGTGGCGGGCAGGGGCCTGCAAGTTGTCGTTTAGCGACACCCGCCGGGTTTTGGGGTTGGGCGCCCGCACGCTTTGGTGCATGATGCATGGTAGCCAACAGACCGAGATGACTCATGCTGGACGAGCTACTTCGCCGGGTAAGCAACCACACCCCCCACACGCTGGAAACCGACGGGCGTTTCCCCGAGGCTGCGGTGCTGGTGCCGATTACCCGCAGTGATGAACCCGAGCTGATCCTGACCCTACGCGCCAGCGGCCTGTCGACCCACGGTGGCGAAGTGGCGTTTCCCGGCGGTCGTCGCGACCCCGAAGACCCGGACCTGATTTTCACCGCCCTGCGTGAGGCCGAAGAGGAAATCGGCCTGCCGCCTGGCTTGGTCGAAGTGATCGGCCCGTTGAGCCCCCTGATCTCCCTGCATGGTATTCGCGTCACACCTTATGTCGGCGTGGTCCCTGATTACGTCGAATACCTGGCCAATGATGCAGAGATTGCCGCCGTTTTCAGCGTTCCCCTAGACTTTTTCCGACAGGATCCGCGCGAACATACCCACAGAATCGATTACCAGGGCCGCAGTTGGTATGTGCCCAGCTATCGGTTTGGCGAATACAAGATTTGGGGGCTGACGGCGATCATGATCGTCGAGTTGATCAACCTGCTCTATGACGACGCCCAGATCAGCCTGCACCAGCCGCCCAAGAGCTTCATCAATATCTAAGCCATCGTTTGAATGGCAAGCCGTGAGGACACACCATGAAATACCGCCTGGGCGACGCCCGCGTCGAGACGCATCCCAACAGCTGGGTGGCGCCGAACGCCACGCTGGTGGGCAAGGTCAAGCTGGAAGAGGGCGCCAACGTCTGGTTCAACGCGGTATTGCGTGGCGACAACGAACTGATCCTGATCGGCAAGAACAGTAATGTGCAGGACGGCAGCGTGATGCACACCGATATGGGCTATCCGCTGACTCTGGGCACGGGCGTGACCATCGGCCATAACGCCATGCTGCACGGCTGCACCGTGGACGATTACAGTCTGATCGGCATCAATGCAGTGATCCTCAACGGCGCGAAAATCGGCAAGCACTGCATCATTGGCGCTAACTCGCTGATTGGCGAAGGCAAGGAAATTCCCGATGGTTCGCTGGTAATGGGCTCGCCGGGCAAAGTGGTGCGTGAGTTGACCGACGCCCAGAAGCGCATGCTCGAAGCCAGCGCCGCCCACTATGTGCATAACTCACAGCGCTATGCCCGCGACCTGGCTGAGCAGCAAGAATGAACCCGATTGAACGCCCCGTTGGCTCGCCGTGTGTGAGCATTTGCGCGCTGGATGATGACGACATCTGCACCGGCTGCCAGCGCACCGTGGATGAAATCACGCGCTGGAGCCGCATGGACAACGCCGAACGCCGGGTGGTGTTGGGCTTGTGCCACGAGCGAGCGGTGGCGGCTGGGCTGGTGTTTATGGCTTCTGGTAAATCCGGCGCCTGATAGATCGCCATCGGGGGGCAAGCCCCCTTCCACACTTAACCGCGTTTAATCTGTAGGAATACGGTCAAAATGTGGGAGGGGGCTTGCCCCCGATGGGACCCTCCCAGACGACATATTTCAAAATGTGAAGTACCCTGTGCCCCTTGTTCACAGGTCTCTCGCCCCATGCTCTTCCTGATCGCCTACATCAGCAGCGTCGTGCTGATCAACTTCGCTTTCTCCACCGCCCCGCACCTTGACGTGATCTGGTCCGCCTGGGGTGGCCTGGTATTTATTCTGCGCGACATGGTGCAAACCCGCTTCGGCCACGGTGCGATCATCGCCATGTTGGCGGCGCTGGTACTGTCTTACGTCACTTCCGACCCTGCCATTGCCCTTGCCAGTGCCACGGCATTCGCGGTGTCCGAATGCATCGACTGGCTGGTGTTCAGCATCACCAAGCGCCCGCTCCACGATCGCCTGTGGATAAGTTCGGCGCTGAGCATTCCCCTCGACACGTTTATCTTCTTCGGCCTGATCGGCGCGCTGACGCCGGCGGTGGTGGGTACGGCCTTGGCATCGAAATTCGCCGGGGTCACGGTGGTGTGGCTGATCATGGCCTGGCGTATCCGCAAGCGGGCCGTCGCCAACTGAGGCCAATTTTTACAGTTCATGTAAAATGCCGGCCTTTCTCCCCATGATCCGCTCCCCTGAGGACCTGAGATGACCCGAATCGGAACTCCATTGTCGCCAACCGCGACCCGCGTTTTGCTGTGTGGCTGCGGTGAGCTGGGCAAGGAAGTGGTGATCGAACTGCAACGCCTGGGCGTTGAAGTGATTGCCGTGGATCGCTACGCCAATGCGCCGGCCATGCAGGTTGCCCACCGTAGCCATGTGATCAACATGCTCGACGGCGCCGCCCTGCGTGCGGTGATCGAAGCGGAAAAACCGCACTTCATCGTGCCGGAAATCGAAGCCATCGCCACCGCTACCCTGGTGGAGCTGGAAGCCGAAGGCTTCACCGTGATCCCGACCGCGCGCGCCACGTCGCTGACCATGAACCGCGAAGGTATCCGTCGCCTGGCCGCTGAAGAACTGGACCTGCCGACCTCGCCGTACCACTTCGCCGACACCTTTGAAGACTACAGCAAGGCCGTCCAGGATCTGGGCTTTCCGTGCGTGGTCAAGCCAGTGATGAGTTCGTCGGGCAAAGGCCAGAGCTTGCTGCGCAGCGCTGACGATGTGCAGAAGGCCTGGGATTACGCCCAGGAAGGCGGGCGGGCTGGCAAAGGCCGCGTGATCATCGAAGGTTTTATCGACTTCGACTACGAAATCACCTTGCTGACCGTGCGCCATATCGGCGGCACCACCTTCTGCGCGCCAGTCGGCCACCGTCAGGAGAAGGGCGACTATCAGGAATCCTGGCAGCCACAGGCCATGAGCCCGGTTGCCCTGGCGGAATCCGAGCGCGTTGCCAAAGCCGTGACCGAAGCCTTGGGTGGCCGTGGTCTGTTTGGCGTGGAGCTGTTCATTAAGGGCGATCAGGTGTGGTTCAGCGAAGTGTCGCCGCGCCCGCACGACACGGGTCTGGTGACCTTGATTTCCCAGGATCTATCGCAGTTTGCCCTGCACGCGCGCGCCATTCTGGGCTTGCCAATCCCGTTGATTCGCCAGTTCGGGCCTTCGGCCTCGGCGGTGATTCTGGTGGAAGGGCAGTCGACCCAGACCGCATTCGCCAACCTCGGCGCTGCACTGAGCGAGCCGGACACCGCGTTGCGTCTGTTTGGTAAGCCAGAAGTGAATGGCCAGCGCCGCATGGGCGTGGCGTTGGCGCGGGATGAGTCGATTGAAGCGGCTCGGGCCAAGGCGACCCGTGCTTCCCAAGCCGTTGTCGTAGAGCTCTAAAAGCATCGGGGGCAAATCGAATCTTCGCACCGCCCCTCCCACACTTGACCGCGTTTAATCTGTAGAAATGCGCTCAAAATGTGGGAGGGGCGGTGCGACGATTCGACTTGCCGCCGATAGCGGTCTATCAGGCAACCTTGTTCAAATCATTATCCCGCGTCTCTTTCAGGCACAGCACAGCAATCAAGCTGAGCAACGCTGCCGCCGACACATACCCGCCGACATAACTGAGCCCGCCCATCGCCACCAGCTTGGTTGCGAAAAACGGTGCCGCCGAAGCGCCCACAATTCCACCCAAGTTATACGCCGCCGAAGCGCCGGTATAACGCACGCGGGTTGGGAATAGCTCTGGCAGCAGGGCGCCCATCGGTGCGAAGGTCACACCCATCAGGAACAGCTCCAGCGCCAGGAACAGTGCCACGGCCCAGGTCGAGCCGTGAGTCAGCAGTGGCTCCATGGTGAAGCCGGACAGGATCGCCAGGACTGCGCCGACGATCAGCACCGGCTTGCGCCCGTACCGATCACTGGCCAAGGCAGCCAACGGTGTGGCCAAACCCATGAACAGCACCGCGAAGCACAGCAGGCCAAGGAATGTCTCGCGGCTGTAGCCCAGGGTCGACACGCCGTAGCTCAGGGAGAACGCCGTGGTGATATAGAACAGCGCATAGCACACCACCATCGATGCGGCGCCCAGCAGCACCGGCAGCCAATGCTGGCTGAACAATTCCACCAGCGGCACCTTTACCGGTTTTTCCTTGGCCACGGCGTTGGCGAACACCGGGGTTTCATGCAATTTCAACCGCGCGTACAGGCCGACCATCACCAGTGCTGCGCTGAGGATGAACGGGATGCGCCAGCCCCAGCTACGGAATTGCTCGTCGTTGAGGCTCATGGCCAGGATCAGGAACAAGCCGTTTGCGGCCAGGAAGCCGATCGATGGGCCAAGCTGCGGGAACATGCCGAACCAGGCGCGTTTGCCCTTTGGCGCATTCTCGGTAGCCAGCAGCGCCGCGCCGCCCCATTCCCCGCCCAGGCCAAGGCCCTGGCCGAAACGCAGCACGCACAACAGAATCGGCGCCCAGGCCCCGATGCTGTCATAGCCGGGCAGCAAACCGATCAACGTGGTGCACACGCCCATCAGCAGCAGTGAAGCCACCAGCGTCGACTTGCGGCCGATACGGTCGCCAAAGTGGCCGAACAGCGCTGAGCCCAGAGGGCGGGCGATAAAGGCGATACCGAAGGTCAGGAATGACGCCAGCATCTGCGCGGTGCCGGAGGTTTGCGGGAAGAATACCGGGCCGATCACCAGGGCAGCGGCGGTGGCGTAAATATAGAAGTCGTAGAACTCGATGGCGGTACCGACGATGCTCGCGGTGGCGACTCGTGCAGTCGAGTTGGTCGGGGCGGCGGTCGCAGCCTCGTTATAGGTGGTGCTCATTGAGTTATCCCTGACAGTCATTGCGCGTTTGGACGCGGATTATTATTGGTCGAACACCCCTGGATCAGGGGTGTGCGCGGGGCGGCTCGGGATGGGAGCGTACACCGGTCAGACGGGATGCTGCGGTGCCTGGACGCGCTCAGTGCGGATAGCACACGGTCGGGCGGGGCTTGGGTAAGCCGACCCGATTATAGGAAGGGGGTTGCGCATCGAACAAGCGGATTAAACGGCCACCGGCACTCGACTGGTGTGCCAGATCAGTACCTTGCTCACCCGGTTGTCCTCGGTTTCGAGGATTTCCAGGCGGTAGCGGCCGATCTTCAGGCACACCGCGCAATCCGGAATGGTCTCCAGGGCTTCGGTCACCAGGCCGTTGAGCGTCTTGGGGCCGTCGCTTGGCAGGTGCCATCCCAGGCTCTTGTTCAGTTCGCGGATCGAAGCGGCGCCATCAATGATGTAGCGGCCATCGGGCTGCGCTTCGATATGCGGGTTGTCCGTACCCTGTTCACTTTCGAACTCTCCGACGATTTCTTCGAGGATGTCTTCCAGAGTAACGATGCCCAGCACTTCGCCATATTCATCCACCACCATGCCCAAGCGCCGCTGCTGTTTGTGGAAGTTCAGCAGTTGCAGCTGGAGGGGCGTGCTTTCCGGTACGAAGTAGGGTTCGTAGGAGGCCTCGAGCAAAGCTTCCTTGGTCAGGCTGGCGCCCGGCAGCAGATGCTGGATCAGTCGGGTGTTCAGTACGGCTTCGACCTGATTGATGTCACTGTGGAACACCGGCAGGCGAGTGCGCGGGGAGGTGCGCAGTTGCTCGATGATTTCTTCGATCGAGTCATCCAGGTTGATACCGTCCACTTCGCTGCGGGGTACCAGGATGTCATTGACGGTGATGTTGTCCAAGGCGTGGATGCCCGGCATACCAGGGGTGCGGCTGTCGTCGGCCTCGGGCTGCGGTTCATCGTCGTGGTCGGGCTGTGGCTCGTCACTGTTTTTCACCACGCCGGGCTTTCGGGCAAACGGGCGTAGCAGCAACAGGCTGATGCCATTGAGCAGCCAGGCGGCGGGATAGAGGATTTTCAATGGCACGCCCAGCAGCGTGTTGCCGAAGCCCAGCACCGCTTGCGGATGGCGGGTTGCCAAGGCGCGTGGCAGGTAGTCGGCCAGGATCAGTAGAACAGCGCAGGAGATCAGCCAGCCGAGCCACGGGCCGTTCTGTGCCCAGGCATAAATCGCCAGCAGGGTGCAGAGGATTACCACGGCCGCACGGCACAGGCTGTTGCACAGGATCAGGCTGTGGCGCGGGAAACTCAGGCGGGCGGCAGCCTTGTCGCCCTGACGTGTACCGGGGCGCAGGGCCAGCAGGTGTTGTTGTGCGGCTTCGATGGCGGTAAACAGCGCCGCCCATAACACCAGCAAGGCGATTACCGCGAGCATCGGCCCAAGGGGCAAGTTGTCCATGATTGCTGCCCGTCAAATATGCAGGATGTATTCGCGAACCAGCTTGCTGCCGAAATAGGCCAGCATCAGCAGGCAGAAACCGGCCAGGGTCCAGCGGATCGCCTTGTGCCCGCGCCAGCCGAGGCGATTGCGGCCCCACAGCAACACGCTGAACACCACCCAGGCCAGGCACGCCAGCAGGGTCTTGTGCACCAGGTGCTGGGCAAACAGGTTCTCGACGAACAACCAGCCGGAGATAAGCGACAGCGAGAGCAGCGTCCAGCCGGCCCATAGGAAACCGAATAGCAGGCTTTCCATGGTTTGCAGCGGAGGGAAATTCTTGATCAGGCCGGAGGGGTGCTTGTGCTTGAGCTGGTGATCCTGCAGGAGCAGGAGCAGGGCCTGGAACACCGCGATGGTGAACATGCCGTAGGCCAGGATCGACAGCAGGATATGGGCGAGGATACCGGGTTCTTCGTCAATCACCTGCACCGTGCCGGTGGGCGCGAACTGCGCCAGTAGCACCGTCAGTACGCCCAGGGGGAAGAGCAGGACCAGTAGGTTCTCAACGGGGATCCGGTAGCAGGCCAGCAGCGTCAGCGCGATGACCGCTGCAGCGATCAGGCTGGCGGCACTGAAAAAGTCCAGGCCCAGGCCGACCGGCGTCATCAGGTGGGTGAACAGGCTCGCGGCATGAGCCAGCAGGGCGAGTACGCCCAGGCTGACCAGCAGGCGTTTGTCCGCCTTGGTGCCTTGGGCAAGACGAGTGCCCTGATAGAAGGTCGCAGCGGCATATAAGAGGGCGGCGGCGAGACTGGGTAGCAAACTGGGTGACAAGGGGACCATAAATCCTGATAGACAAGCCCGAAAGGCGCTGAGTTTGGCATACACCTGCGTTCCACGAAAGACTCCCGGACCAGACAGCGGGTGTGCATGGGCGCAGTCTTCGCTATAATCCGCGACCTGCCCACGCCGCAGGCTCGCCGAGCGCTGTTTTTAATAGCGATTTACCACAGCCTGGGCCGCCATTACCTCGGTCTACAATGCATTTCGATGAATAGGGCCTGAAAGGATCGCGCATGTTTGAAAACCTGACTGACCGTCTCTCGCAGACGCTGCGCCACGTAACCGGCAAGGCCAAGCTGACCGAGGACAATATTAAAGACACCCTGCGTGAAGTACGCATGGCGTTGCTGGAAGCCGACGTGGCCTTGCCTGTGGTCAAGGACTTCGTCAACTCGGTCAAGGAACGTGCGGTCGGCACTGAAGTGTCCCGCAGCCTGACCCCGGGCCAGGCCTTTGTGAAGATCGTCCAGGCCGAACTCGAAAGCCTGATGGGCGCCGCCAACGAAGATTTGAACCTCAGCGCCGTGCCACCGGCCGTCGTGCTGATGGCCGGTCTGCAAGGTGCGGGTAAAACCACCACCGCCGGCAAGCTGGCGCGCTTCCTTAAAGAGCGCAAGAAGAAGTCGGTAATGGTTGTGTCGGCCGACGTGTACCGTCCTGCGGCCATCAAACAGTTGGAAATGCTGGCGGGCGAAGTGGGCGTAACCTTCTTCCCGTCCGATCTGAGCCAGAAGCCAGTCGACATTGCCAACGCAGCTATTAAAGAGGCCAAGCTCAAGTTCATTGATGTCGTGATCGTCGATACCGCCGGTCGCCTGCACATTGATGAAGAGATGATGGGCGAGATCAAGGCGCTGCATGCCGCGATCAATCCGGTCGAGACACTGTTCGTGGTCGACGCCATGACCGGCCAGGATGCGGCTAACACCGCCAAGGCTTTCGGTGAGGCGCTGCCGCTGACCGGCGTGATCCTGACCAAGGTCGATGGCGACGCCCGTGGCGGTGCTGCGCTGTCGGTACGCGCCATTACCGGCAAGCCGATCAAGTTCATCGGTATGGGTGAGAAGAGCGAAGCGCTCGAACCGTTCCACCCTGAGCGTATCGCCTCGCGTATCCTCGGCATGGGCGATGTGCTCAGCCTGATCGAACAGGCCGAAGCCACCCTCGACAAGGACAAGGCCGATAAACTGGCCAAGAAGCTGAAGAAGGGCAAGGGCTTCGACCTCGAAGACTTCCGCGACCAGCTGCAACAAATGAAGAACATGGGCGGCCTCGGCGGCCTGATGGACAAGCTGCCGAACATCGGCGGTGTGAACCTGGCGCAAATGGGCAATGCCCAAGGCGCGGCAGAGAAGCAGTTCAAGCAGATGGAAGCCATCATCAACTCCATGACCCCGGCCGAGCGCCGCGACCCTGAGCTGATCAGCGGTTCGCGCAAGCGTCGGATCGCCATGGGTTCCGGCACCCAGGTGCAGGACATCGGTCGCTTGATCAAGCAGCACAAGCAGATGCAGAAGATGATGAAGAAATTCTCCGCCAAAGGCGGAATGGCCAAGATGATGCGCGGCATGGGCGGTATGTTGCCCGGCGGTGGCATGCCGAAAATGTAAAGAATTCGAGCGCAAGTTCGCTTGCGCTCCGACCCACAGGGATGTGGGATCTCCAGCAAACCCGCCGTTGGCGGGGGCTGACCTGCCGTTTTAAACGACGGCTCTATAGCAGATCTGAATGGCACGCTGATAGGCGCCAGAAAAAGACATTTGCAAAAGTCCGGATATTCCTTAGAATATGCGGCCTTTCGGGCACCTATGCCCGCTGTGCATTTAGATTTGCAGCACCGACTACAGGAACGATCTTCACATGCTAACAATCCGTCTTGCCCTCGGCGGCTCCAAAAAGCGCCCGTTTTACCACTTGACCGTAACCGACAGCCGCAACCCGCGCGACGGTTCGCACAAAGAACAGGTTGGTTTCTTCAACCCTGTTGCTCGTGGTCAAGAAGTTCGTCTGTCCGTGAACCAAGAGCGCGTAGCCTACTGGCTGAGCGTTGGCGCACAGCCATCCGAGCGCGTTGCAAAACTGTTGAAGGACTCGGCTAAGGCCGCAGCCTGAGCAATATGAACGCGACGCCAACTGTTGCTGATGATTTGATCGTTATCGGCAAGATTTATTCTGTTCATGGCGTTCGCGGCGAAGTGAAGGTGTATTCCTTTACTGATCCGACAGAAAACCTGTTGCAGTACAAAACCTGGACGCTCAAGCGCGAAGGTAGTGTGAAACAGGTCGAGCTGGTCAGTGGGCGTGGGAGCGATAAGTTCCTGGTCGCGAAGCTCAAGGGTCTTGATGATCGTGAAGAAGCTCGTCTTCTGGCTGGTTATGAGATCTGCGTGCCGCGCAACCTGTTCCCTGAATTGACCGACGGCGAGTACTACTGGTACCAGCTGGAAGGTCTGAAGGTTATTGATCAACTCGGGCAATTGTTCGGGAAAATCGATCATCTTCTGGAAACCGGCGCCAATGATGTAATGGTGGTCAAGCCTTGTGCTGGCAGCCTGGATGATCGCGAACGCTTGTTGCCCTATACGGAGCAATGCGTGTTGGCTGTTGACCTGGCAGCGGGCGAGATGAAGGTGGAATGGGACGCGGACTTCTAAGCGTGGCTAATTTGCGCATTGAAGTGATCAGTTTGTTTCCCGAGATGTTCTCCGCCATCAGCGAGTACGGCATCACCAGTCGGGCGGTGAAACAGGGGCTGTTGCAGCTCACCTGTTGGAACCCGCGAGACTACACGACGGATCGACATCACACTGTGGACGATCGCCCATTTGGCGGTGGCCCGGGCATGGTGATGAAGATCAAGCCCCTGGAAGACGCGTTGGTTCAGGCCAAGGCAGCTGCTGGGGAGAAGGCGAAGGTAATTTACCTGTCCCCTCAAGGCCGTCAGCTGAAACAGGCGGCGGTACGCGAACTGGCGAATGAGGAAGCATTAATCCTGATTGCCGGTCGCTATGAAGGCATTGACGAGCGCTTTATTGAGGCTCATGTCGATGAAGAGTGGTCGATTGGGGACTATGTCCTGTCTGGCGGCGAGCTGCCGGCGATGGTCCTGATAGATGCGGTTACACGACTGCTGCCTGGAGCTTTAGGGCATGCGGACTCCGCGGAGGAAGATTCCTTCACGGATGGTTTGCTGGATTGCCCGCACTACACCCGTCCGGAGGTGTATGCGGATCAGCGTGTTCCCGACGTATTGCTAAGTGGCAATCACGCACACATCCGGCGTTGGCGTTTACAGCAGTCCCTTGGTCGGACCTATGAACGACGCGCCGATCTTCTGGAAAGCCGCTCGCTTTCTGGAGAAGAGAAGAAGCTGCTCGAGGAATACATCCTCGCGCGGGACGATAGTTAACAACGTATCGATGGTAGGTCCATTGACTTACCTTAGGAGCACAGCATGACTAACAAAATCATCCTTGCACTCGAAGCAGAGCAGATGACCAAAGAGATCCCTACCTTTGCCCCGGGCGACACTATTGTCGTTCAGGTGAAAGTGAAGGAAGGCGACCGTTCGCGTCTGCAAGCGTTCGAAGGCGTGGTAATCGCCAAGCGTAACCGTGGTGTGAACAGTGCTTTCACTGTTCGTAAAATCTCCAACGGTGTTGGCGTAGAGCGTACTTTCCAGACCTACAGCCCGCAAATCGACAGCATGGCCGTTAAGCGTCGCGGTGACGTACGTAAAGCCAAGCTGTACTACCTGCGTGACCTGTCCGGTAAAGCAGCTCGCATCAAGGAAAAACTGGCTTAAGTCCAGCTTTCCGATGCAGAAAAAAGCAGCCTACGGGCTGCTTTTTTGTGCCTGAAATTTGTCCATTTTCCGGTATTTGCCCATGACTACTCGCCTCGAAGAAATTCAGCGCCGTACTGACCTCTCTGTCACCCATGTGACCAAGGCTGTATTCCCGCCGACGACCAACCACCACAACACCTTGTTCGGCGGCACTGCACTGGCCTGGATGGATGAAGTATCGTTCATCACCGCCACGCGTTTTTGCCGTTTGCCGTTGGTGACGGTTTCTACCGACCGCATCGACTTCAATCATGCGATCCCGGCGGGTTCCATCGTTGAGCTGATCGGCCGTGTGATCAAGGTCGGCAACACCAGTCTCAAGGTTGAGGTTGAAGTGTTCGTCGAGAGCATGAGTGCCGATGGACGTGAAAAGGCGATCCAGGGCGTGTTCAGCTTTGTCGCGATTGATGCGGACAAGCGCCCAGTACCTGTGCTGCCGGGATTTGCAAACTGAAACATCCTTTTGTAGGAGCCGGCAAGCCGACTTCTACATGCGGTAGCATCCCCCTATTCTTTTCTGCTTCGAGCCCTCATGCCTGCTATCGACCACCCCCTGATCGACCGCTTCCTCGACGCCCTCTGGCTGGAAAAAGGCCTTTCGGATAACACTCGCCAGGCTTACCGCAGTGACCTGGCGCTGTTCAACGGCTGGCTGCAGGAGAATAACCTTGAGCTGGTCAGCGCTGGCCGTGAGCTGATCCTCGATCACTTGGCCTGGCGCCTGGATCAGAATTACAAGCCGCGCTCCACTGCACGTTTTCTATCTGGTGTACGTGGCTTTTATCGCTATCTGCTGCGAGAAAAGCTGATTGCCCTGGACCCGACCTTGCAGGTCGACATGCCGCAACTGGGCAGGCCATTGCCCAAATCCCTATCGGAAGCCGACGTCGACGCCTTGCTCGCCGCCCCTGACCTGAGCGAAGCCATCGGCCAGCGTGACCGCGCGATGCTCGAAGTGTTGTACGCATGCGGGCTGCGGGTTACCGAGCTGATCAGCCTGACCCTGGAGCAGGTTAACCTGCGTCAGGGCGTGCTGCGTGTGATGGGCAAGGGCAGTAAGGAGCGGCTGGTGCCGATGGGGGAGGAGGCGATTGTGTGGGTCGAGCGTTATATGCGCGATGCCCGTGGCGAATTGCTCGGTGGGCGCCCCAGCGATGTGCTGTTTCCCAGCCTGCGCGGTGAGCAAATGACCCGCCAGACTTTCTGGCATCGCATCAAGCACCAGGCCAAGGTCGCCGGAATTGGCAAGAGCCTGTCTCCCCACACGCTACGCCATGCATTTGCCACCCATTTGCTCAACCACGGTGCGGATTTACGCGTGGTGCAAATGCTGCTCGGGCACAGCGACTTATCCACCACCCAGATCTACACCCATGTGGCGCGTGCGCGATTGCAGGATATGCACGCCAAGCACCACCCGCGAGGCTGAAAACCGCCAATTTATCCCGCCGCGGGCTGCCCTGCGGCCCAACTGTGGTAGGCTTTGTCGGTTAGCAAAGGTGACGGTCCCGACCCGTGTCTACAGAGACAGCGGTGTTCCTTCCCGTCCCTACATCTGCCTTCAGGAGTTCCCATGCGCTTGACCCAGATTATTGCCGCCGCAGCCATTGCGTTGGTTTCCACCTTTGCCGTCGCCGATGATGCTGCCGAGCAGACCATCCGCAAGAGCCTGGCCAACCTGCAACTTGATACCCCGATCGAAAGCATCAGCGCCAGCCCGATGGCCGGCCTGTATGAAGTCAAGCTCAAGGGTAGCCGCGTGTTGTACGCCAGTGCCGATGGCCAGTACATCGTCCAGGGTTACCTGTTCCAGTTGAAAGACGGCAAGCCGGTCAACCTGACTGAGAAAGCCGAGCGTCTGGGCGTGTCCAAATTGATCAATGGCATTCCGGTGGCCGAGACTGTGGTGTACCCGGCCATCGGCGAGACCAAGACTCACATTACCGTGTTTACGGACACCACCTGCCCGTACTGCCATAAGCTGCACGCCGAAGTGCCTGCGTTGAACAAGCTGGGTGTGGAAGTGCGCTACGTAGCGTTTCCGCGTCAGGGCCTGGGTTCGCCGGGTGACGAACAATTGCAGGCGGTCTGGTGCTCGGCCGATAAGAAAGCGGCCATGGACAAGATGGTCGACGGCAAGGAAATCAAGGCCGCCAAGTGCGCCAATCCGGTCTCCAAGCAGTTCGCATTGGGCCAGTCCATTGGCGTGAACGGTACACCGGCTATCGTTTTGGCTGACGGCCAGGTTATTCCGGGCTACCAGCCGGCGCCACAAGTTGCCAAACTGGCGCTGAGTGCCAAATAAACAAGCATCGTCGAACCTTTGACGATCATGGCTCGTTGATCAGTCGACGGGTCATTAATTGAAAGCCGCAGTTGTGCGGCTGTTTTCCACGGCCGACCTAGCGTCGGCCGTTTCATGGGGAGTTCTTCAGTGAAACCGGTCAAAGTAGGCATCTGTGGTTTAGGGACCGTCGGTGGCGGCACCTTCAACGTACTTCAGCGTAATGCTGAAGAAATTTCCCGCCGTGCAGGGCGCGGGATTGAAGTGGCGCAAATTGCCACGCGTTCGCCAAAGCCTCAGTTCGAAACGACCGGTATTGCGATTACCAACGATGTCTTCGCCGTGGCCACCAATCCGGAGATCGATATCGTCATCGAGCTGGTAGGCGGCTATACCGTTGCCCGTGAGCTGGTGCTCAAAGCCATCGAGAACGGCAAGCACGTGGTCACTGCCAACAAGGCGCTGATCGCCGTGCACGGCAACGAGATCTTCGCCAAGGCGCGTGAGAAGGGCGTGATCGTAGCGTTCGAAGCCGCAGTAGCCGGTGGTATCCCGGTGATCAAGGCGATACGTGAAGGCTTGTCCGCCAACCGTATCAACTGGGTGGCCGGCATCATCAACGGCACCGGTAACTTCATTCTCACCGAAATGCGTGAGAAGGGCCGTACCTTCGAAGACGTGCTGGCAGAAGCCCAGGCTCTGGGTTACGCCGAAGCCGACCCGACTTTCGACGTGGAGGGGATCGACGCGGCCCACAAGCTGACCATCCTGGCGTCCATCGCCTTTGGTATCCCGCTGCAGTTCGACAAGGCCTACACCGAAGGCATCACCAAGCTGACCACGGCCGACGTGAACTACGCCGAAGCCCTGGGCTACCGCATCAAGCATCTTGGCGTAGCGCGCAGCACTCCGGCTGGTATCGAGCTGCGTGTGCACCCGACGCTGATCCCCGCCGATCGCCTGATCGCCAACGTCAACGGCGTGATGAACGCAGTGATGGTTAACGGTGACGCTGCGGGTTCCACGCTGTTCTACGGCGCCGGCGCTGGTATGGAGCCGACCGCTTCCTCGGTGATCGCCGACTTGGTAGACGTGGTTCGCGCCATGACCAGCGACCCGGAAAACCGCGTCCCGCACCTGGCCTTCCAGCCTGATTCACTGTCGGCCCACCCGATCCTGCCTATCGAAGCGTGCGAAAGTGCCTACTACCTGCGCATCCAGGCCAAGGATCATCCGGGCGTATTGGCCCAGGTCGCCAGCATCCTGTCGGAGCGCGGTATCAACATCGAGTCGATCATGCAGAAGGAAGTCGAGGAGCAAAATGGCCAGGTGCCGATGATCCTGCTGACCCACCGCGTGCTTGAGCAGCACATCAACGACGCCATCACCGCGCTGGAAGCCTTGCAAGGCGTTGTCGGCCCGGTCGTTCGTATTCGTGTTGAACACCTGAACTAACCGATTGTTCCAGGGGCCCCGCGCGTTCGGCGGCCTCTGTTCGAGAATGTTTTAGAGGAGCCAGTCATGCGTTACATCAGCACCCGCGGCCAGGCACCGGCCCTGAATTTCGAAGACGTTTTGCTGGCAGGCCTTGCCACTGACGGCGGCCTGTACGTGCCGGAAAACCTGCCACGCTTCACTCAGGAAGAAATCGCCTCCTGGGCCGGGCTGCCGTACCACGAACTGGCGTTCCGAGTGATGCGTCCATTCGTCACCGGCAGCATTCCAGATGCGGACTTCAAGAAGATTCTGGAAGAAACATACGGCGTGTTTTCCCACAGCGCCATCGCTCCGTTGCGCCAACTGAACGGCAATGAGTGGGTGCTGGAACTGTTCCACGGCCCGACTCTGGCGTTCAAGGACTTTGCCCTGCAACTGCTCGGTCGCCTGTTGGATTATGTGTTGGAGAAGCGCGGCGAGCGCGTTGTGATCATCGGCGCTACCTCCGGTGATACCGGTTCGGCCGCCATCGAAGGTTGCAAGCACTGCGAAAACGTCGACATCTTCATCCTGCACCCGCACAAGCGTGTGTCGGAAGTGCAGCGCCGTCAGATGACCACCATCTTTGGCGAGAACATCCACAACATCGCCATCGAAGGCAACTTCGATGACTGCCAGGAAATGGTCAAGAACAGCTTCGCTGACCAGAGCTTCCTCAAGGGCACCCGCCTGGTCGCGGTGAACTCGATCAACTGGGCGCGGATCATGGCCCAGATCGTTTACTACTTCCACGCATCCCTACAGTTGGGCGGCCCGGCGCGTTCGGTGTCGTTCTCGGTGCCGACCGGCAACTTCGGCGATATCTTCGCCGGTTACCTGGCGCGTAACATGGGCCTGCCGATCAACCAGTTGATCGTCGCCACCAACCGCAACGACATCCTGCACCGCTTCATGAGCGGCAATCAGTACGTCAAGGAAACCCTGCACGCTACCCTGTCGCCTTCCATGGACATCATGGTCTCGTCGAACTTCGAACGCCTGCTGTTCGACATGCACGGTCGCAACGGTTCGGCGATTGCCGGCTTGATGGACACCTTCAAGAGCGGCGGCGGTTTCAGCGTTGATGAGGAGCGCTGGACCGAAACCCGCAAGCTCTTTGACTCCCTGGCCGTGGACGATGCACAGACCTGCGAGACAATCGCCGAAGTCTATGCCCAGACCGGCGAACTGCTCGACCCGCACACCGCCATCGGTGTGAAGGCCGCCCGCGAATGCCGTCGCAGCCTGGATATTCCAATGGTGATCCTCGGTACCGCGCACCCGGTCAAATTCCCGGAAGCGGTGGAGAAAGCCGGTGTTGGCAAGGCGTTGGAGCTGCCGGTGCACTTGACCGACCTGTTCGAGCGCGAAGAGCGTTGCACGGTGTTGGCCAATGACTTGAAAGCGGTGCAGGCGTTTGTCAGCCAGCACGGCAATCGTGGTAAGCCGTTGTAAGGCAGACCGCGTACACAAAAACGCCGCTTTCCCTTGCTGGGTCAGCGGCGTTTTTTGTTTTTTGGCAGCGCTCATTAAGTAAAGGGGCGACCTGCGATAGCGCCCGGCCAAACCCCAAACCACCGCCCATTGCGCAAGCATTTATGTGTCGCCGTTTTTTGCTTGTCATATTGCAAGCGCATGCTGGAAACCTCATCCCCCGGTAACCCCCGTAAATACGAAAAAGCGAACTTTCCTACGTCATAACCAGTCACTTAGGATAGATGCAGTTCCCGTTGAAACGATTGTTCCCGAACTATTGAGTGGTGATCGAGATGGAAAGTATCAGCCTATTGCTCGAAGAAGCACTGACCCCTTATCAGGTTACGCTGACCACTGCGGGTGTTCAGGACGAGTGCTTGGTGACAGTAAAGAATCCTACTGGCGCTATTGTGGTCGAGCGTGAAGTTGACCGTGCCCAATTGATGGATAAACGCGTGCTGGTGGACGTAGTGGACTGCCTGCTGCGTGACATCAAAATTGCAGAAGGCCGATTGGAACCCTCGGTCATCGCCGCCTTACGCAATGCCGCCCAGACCCGTGGCATTGCCCGCGCATGAAGAATTGTTCATCGATGGAAACTTCCTACGGCATGGCCGGTCAGATTTTGTAACAGCAAGAGCAAACATTGTGCTCCGGTGTTTGTGGCTTGCTGTACTGGTCTTTGTTGGCCACGTTTAACCCTGAAGTGTCTCCCCACGCTTCGGGGTTTCTTTTTGCCCGCGATTTGTCAGGGCGTAGTCGCGTCTTGGTAAAACTGGACATGGTCGGTCAGATATTGCGCGCGCAGCGCCGGGTCGAGCCAGGCGGCATAGGCGTGCAGTAGTTGAGCCTGGGGCAGCGCGTTCAACACTTGGTTGATGTGTTCAATTGCCTGGTGGCCCTCAGTCGTATCGGAGCAGCCGATATGCACACGCTGGTAGGGCATGACGCCAGCAATCGGATAGAACGCCAAAGTCAGCGGATCAATCCCCTGGCGCAGGGCGTGATAGCGAATTTCAGTCCAGTAGCCCAGCACGGCTTCCAGGCGACCCAATCGCTGCATTTGCAGCAGGCTGCCCAGGGCGTCGTTTCCGTAGTGCAGCACGCGGGTGGGCGCATCCGTTTGGTCCAGCATTTCATCGATGAGCGTCCCGTAGCTGCGCTCGGCCACCACGCCCAGGCGTGCGCGCTTATCCAGCAGGAGCGCCGCGAGGTCCACCCTTTGCTGTGCGACAAGCGGCGCGAGCACGTCACGGCGGTCCTGACGTACCACCACCCCATTACTGACCATTGAAAAAGCCGGGCGCGAATACACCACCCACTTGGCCCGTTCTGCGGTCCATAGCATGGTGGGGTCGCAGGTCAGTGCGGGGGTCTGAAGTATCTGCAGGCCGCGTGCACGGTTAACGTGCAAAATCTTGTGTTGGTACTCGGGCAGGCGCTCCATCAGCATCGGCAGCAATTCGTCGATGACGCCCTGGCCCTTTTGCGGGCCGTCGAGGATGGTCATCGGGGGCAGGTCGCGGATTAACCAGGTCAAGGTGTCCGCTGCCTTGGCAGACAGCGGCAGAAGCCCGAGCAACGGTGCACAAACACCCAGGAGCCAACGCCGCGCCATTATTGCGAGTGCGCCATCAGATCGCGCCTTGTTCACGTAGCCGGGTGATCGCGGCCGCGTCGTAACCCAGCTCGTTAAGCAGCACGTTGGTGTGCTCGCCCAACTGCGGCCCGACCCACTCGCAGCTCCCGGGCGTGTCCGACAGCTTGGGCACGATGCCCGGCATCTTGAAGTCCTTGCCGCCTGGCAGTTGCGCCTTGAGGAACATCTCCCGCGCCAGGAATTGCGGATCGCCAAGCATGTCCTCGGCGCTGTAGATCCGGCTGGCGGGTACCTCGGCCTTGTTCAGTTGCTCCACCACCTGCTCCAGTGACAGCGAATTGACCCAACGATCAATCACGCCATACAGCTCATCACGGCGGGTATCGCGCCCGTCATTGCTCGCCAACTGCGGATCATTCGCCAGGTCTTCACGGCCAATGGCACTCATAAACCGTTTGAAGATTGCATCCCCATTTGCGCCGATCTGCACATGCTTGCCGTCCGCGCTGGTATGGATCGACGAAGGTGTAATGCCGGGCATGATGTTGCCGGTGCGCTCACGGATGAATCCGAACACGTCAAACTCAGGAATCATGCTTTCCATCATGGCGAAGATAGCTTCATACAGCGCCACATCCACCACTTGGCCTACGCCGCCATTCACTTCGCGATGACGCAGCGCCATCAATGCACCGATTACTGCCCACAACGCAGCGATGGAGTCGCCAATGGAAATCCCTGTGCGCACCGGCGGGCGGTCCTCGAAACCGGTGATGTAACGCAGCCCGCCCATGGATTCACCGACGGCACCGAACCCCGGCTGGTCTTTCATCGGTCCGGTCTGGCCAAAGCCCGAGAGGCGCACCATCACCAGTTTCGGGTTCAGCGCGTGCAGGGTTTCCCAGCTCAGGCCGAGTTTCTCCAGTACGCCGGGGCGAAAGTTCTCGATGAGGATGTCGGCGTCCGTCAGGAGTTTCTTGAGAATCTCCAGACCGTCCGGGTGCTTTAGGTTCAGCGTCAGGGATTTTTTGTTGCGTGCCTGCACGAACCACCACAGCGAGGTGCCCTCGTACAGCTTGCGCCATTTGCGCAGCGGATCGCCGCCATTCGGGGATTCGACCTTGATCACTTCTGCACCAAATTCAGCGCAGATACGCGAAGCGAACGGGCCGGCGATCAGGGTGCCGAGTTCGATGACTTTCAGGCCGGCAAGCGGTTTGGCATTAAACGACATGGGGATCCTTGTCTGCGCGGAGCGGGTGTGTGATGCCTTTTAACATAGGCGAGCGGCCAGGGATAAGCGTGAAACAGCGCAGGATTCGTTGAATGGCACCACCATCAGTTAGACTGGCCGCCTTTCCCTGTCTCTAGAAGCCCGTTCATGGCCCAGCCGTCCACGACCTACAAATTCGAACTCAACCTCACCGACCTCGACCGTTCGGTGTACGAGAGCGTCAAACAGACCATCGCCCGCCATCCTTCGGAAACTGAAGAGCGCATGACCGTGCGCCTGCTGGCCTACGCCCTTTTTTACAATGAGCAATTGGCATTCGGTCGTGGCCTGTCAGATGTAGACGAACCAGCCCTGTGGGAAAAAAGCCTGGATGATCGGGTTTTGCACTGGATCGAAGTCGGCCAGCCCGATGCCGACCGCCTGACCTGGTGCTCGCGTCGTACTGAACGTACCAGCCTGCTGGCTTATGGCAGCCTGCGTGTATGGGAAGGCAAAGTGGTGCCGGTGGCGAATAATCTGAAAAACGTACACATCGCTGCGGTGCCCCAGGAGATTCTGGAGGTTCTGGCCAAGGACATGCCCCGCGTAATCAAGTGGGACGTGATGATCAGCGAAGGCACGATCTTCGTCACTGATGACCGTGGCCAGCATGAAGTGCAACTGCAATGGCTGGTCGGCGAGCGCGGTTGAATACTGCGGGGAGGGCTTGCCCCTTCCACATGTGCCCCGTGTTGCCTTCAGCGTTGTCGTTTAACCGTCGTATCAAAGAGAAGCGCCCATCACCCCATGCGTATTGATCCTCGTCCGTTGCCCGCTGTCCTGCCATTTCTCGGTGAACTGCCACCGCTGTTGACCCGTCTTTATGCCGCACGCGGGGTGCAGTCCGAGGCCGAGCTGGATAAAAGCCTGGCGCGCTTGATTCCCTTTCAACAGCTCAAGGGCATCGACGCCGCCGTAGACCTTTTGGTGACGGCCCTGGAGCAACGCCAACGCATCCTCATCGTTGGTGACTTCGACGCCGATGGCGCCACCGCCAGCACTGTAGGCACCCTGGGCCTGCGTTTGCTCGGTGCCGCCCATGTCGATTACCTGGTGCCCAATCGCTTCGAATACGGCTACGGCCTGACGCCGGAGATTGTTGCCGTGGCCCTGCAGCGCGAGCCGCAGTTGCTGATTACCGTGGACAACGGCATCTCCAGCGTCGAAGGCGTGGCCGCAGCGAAGGCGGCGGGGTTGCAGGTGTTGGTCACCGACCACCACTTGCCCGGTGACGAGTTGCCGGCGGCAGACGCCATCGTCAATCCTAACCAGCCGGGCTGTGAGTTTCCGAGCAAGGCGTTGGCCGGTGTTGGCGTGATTTTCTACGTGCTGATGGCGCTGCGCGCGCGCTTGCGTGAGCTGGGCTGGTACGCGAACAAGCCGCAGCCGAATATCGGCGATCTGCTCGACTTGGTCGCCCTGGGCAGTGTCGCCGACGTGGTGCCGTTGGACGCCAACAATCGCATCCTGGTGCACCAAGGCCTGGAGCGTATCCGCGCAGGTCGCGCACGGCCGGGGATCAAGGCGATCCTTGAAGTGGCCAAGCGCGATGCGGCGCGCATCACCTCCACCGACCTAGGCTTTATTCTCGGGCCGCGGCTCAACGCCGCCGGGCGCCTGGACGACATGAGCCTGGGTATCGAATGCCTGCTCACCACGGATTTCGCGGCGGCGCGGGAAATGGCGGCGCAACTGGACGGCATGAACCAGGACCGTAAATCCATCGAGCAAGGTATGCAGCGCGAGGCTCTGGCCCAGCTCAAGGACTTGCCGGTGGAATCAATGCCCTTTGGCCTGTGCCTGTTCGACCCTGAATGGCACCAAGGCGTGATCGGCATTCTGGCGTCGCGCATGAAAGAGCGTTATTTCCGCCCGACCATCGCCTTCGCCGATGCGGGTGATGGCCTGCTCAAGGGCTCTGGGCGCTCTGTGCCGGGTTTTCACATCCGTGATGCGCTGGCGGTGGTTGCTAGCCAGCATCCCACTCTGATCGCCAAGTACGGCGGCCATGCTATGGCGGCGGGTCTGACATTGCCAGAGGCGAATTTCCCTCTGTTTGCCGAAGCTTTTGATGCCGAAGTGCGTCGTCAACTGCGTGAAGAAGACCTCACCGGTCGCCTGTTGTCCGACGGCACACTGGCGGTTGAGGAGTTTCACCTGGAGCTGGCCCGCGCCCTGCGGCATGCCGGTCCTTGGGGGCAGCACTTCCCCGAGCCGCTGTTTCACGGTGTGTTTCAGTTGGTGGAGCAACGTGTGGTGGGGGAGCGGCACCTGAAAGTGGTGCTCAAGAGCGAATGCGGGTCAGTGAAGCTCGATGGCATCGCCTTTGGCGTGGACCGTGAGGTCTGGCCGAATCCGACCGTGCGATGGGTGGAGTTGGCCTACAAGCTGGACGTGAACGAGTTTCGTGGGAATGAAACCGTGCAGTTGATGATTGCCCACATCGAACCGCGCTAGATTTTATTAACACCGCAAAACAACTGTGGGAGGGGGCTCGCCCCCGATAGCTGAGTGTCAGTCAACAATGCTGTGACTGACCTACCGCTATCGGGGGCAAGCACCCTCCCACATTTTGATTTGTGTAAGGCCTGGGGTTATTCGCTTTTGGCCTGGTGCTTGACGATGATATCCACCAACCGCTTGGCCAGCGCCGGGTAGTTCTCATCGAAGTGATGCCCGCCGGGCAGCTTCACAGCCTCGCCCACGGCGGTCTTGTCGGTGCAGCCACTCTCGTCGACTTCTTCGGCGCCGTAGATGCACACCACTTTCTCAGGCGGCAGCTTGGCCATTTCCGGGCCGGTCGCGGCTTCTTTGCCGGCGTTGCCCAGCCAGCCTTCCACTTCGATCTCAAAGCTACCGGTGCGGGCGAAGGCCAGCAGGATGATCGCATCGACGCGCTGTTGCTCGTTCTCCGGCATGCGGTTATAGATCGCTGGCAACACGTCGGCGCCGAACGAATAACCGGTCAGCACAAAGCGCTTGGTGCCCCACTTTTGCCGGTAGTGCTGCATCAGCTCGGTCAGGTCTTTGGCGCTTTGTTCCGGCGTCTTGTGCTGCCAGTAGTAGCGCAGGGTATCGATGCCGACCACTGGGTAGCCGATCTTGGCCATTTCACCGGCCACGTCGCGGTCCAGGTCCCGCCAGCCGCCGTCCCCGGAGAGGAACAGGGTCACGGTGTCCTTAGCCTGGCCTGCCGGGACTTCCACCACGGGAATCGCCAGGCCACCGTTATCCGAACCCACCAGTTGCTTGCGCAGTTCGTTGTTCAGTACTTGCGGGTAGTGAATGTCGTAGTCACTGATGCTGGTTGTGGCGCGTGGTGTATCGCGTACGAAACTGGCGCTTTCGTCGTCAGGGTTGTCATTCCACGCCACCAGCCAGTTGCCGTGCTCTGCAGTTTTCGGCAGTGGATCTTTGCAGCCTTCCTGCGCCAGAGCGAAGCCAACAGAGATGGCATTGGCCTTGTCGTCGTTCTGAGTGGCCAGCCAGCGCCAGGCAAGCGCCGCGCCAGGGCCGATGCCGCTGACCAGCGTCGCTGGGCCCTTGAGCTGGCTCAAGGCGCTTTGCAGCGCTTGTTCCTGCAGCTTGCAGTCATCTTTTGGCAAGACCACCTGGACGATCTGCGCTTTGCCACCCTGGCTCAGGGTTAACAACTGGCTATCGGTCAGGGTTTCGTCGGCCATTACCGCCACGGCCACACGGGCTTTCGGGTTGCCGGCCGGGGTCACGCGGGTCATTACCGAGCCATCGGCCAGGGGCAGTTGCTCCAGGGTCGGCTGCGGGGCAGGGCGTTTCAAATACCAAAAGCCGCCACCCAGAACCAGGGCCAGCAGCACTACAAAGGCCAATACATACCGCCAGGAGCGTCGAATCATCAGCGTTTCACCAATCCAGTCAAGCCACCCGCGATCAGGGCGGCGGTATCGGCCAGTGCCACCAGCGGATCAAGTCCTGCGGGCACGGCCATGTAACGGGGTTCCCAGTCTGGCTGGAACTTGTCTTTGAAGCGGCGCAAACCTTGGAAGTTATACAGTTGCTCGCCACGACGGAACACCATCGAACCCAAACGCTGGGTCAGTGGCGCGCCGCGTCGCGGTTGCAGGCCCGACAACGGCACCATGCCGAGGCTGAAACGGGCGTAGCCGTGACTCTTATAGTGTTGAATCAGACCGACCATCATGAATTCCATGGTCAACTTGGGCGCATCCGGATGGGCGCGCATCAGGTCGAGGCTGGCCAGGTCGTGATTGTAAGTCTCAAGCAAGTTGGCGAAGGCTACCGGGCGTCCTTCGAAGCGAATGATCGCAATCCGAAAATGCTTGAGGTAGTCGTCACTGAAGCGTCCCAGGGAAAACCCTTTTTCGCGCACATTCTTACCGGTAAGCCATGCGTCCGAGATGACTTTTAATTCATCCATCGGCGCCGTACCCGGTTCATGGATCTCCAGGGACAGACCGTCTCGGGTGCCACGGTTCCAGGTGTAGCGCAGATCCTTCATCTCTTTGCCTTTGGCTTCCAGGTCAAAGCGTTTCAGGTCGACGCGCGCCTCTTCGCCCAGCTTGATCGCGGTTAGGCCGATGTCCATGTAGTAGGGCAGGTTCTCTGCCCGTACCTGATAGAACACCGGACGCGCGTGGTGGATGTCGCACAGGTCGCGGAACTGCCAAATCATCTCGGCCCTTGGCTGGGTCGGTCCAATTGGGTCGTACAAGGCCACCAGGCTGCGGCCGCGACGGGCATACATCAGGAAGGCTTCGTCGTTGGGGTGGAACAGCAGCGCCTTGTCACCGGTCAGCGCAAGGCCACCGTCGGGTTGTGACGAAGCCATCAGGATCTTCGAGGCGCGCTCCAGCTCATCCGGGGTCGGCAGGTGAATCACCGGGCGGGCGGTGCGCAGCAGCCAGGTCAGCGATACGATCACCAGCAGCACGGCGGCTCCCAGCAATGAGCGCAGGCCGCGTGGGGCGTTGGCATCGAGGGTGAACTGCCACCACAGTTGATGGCTGTACGGCACATCTTGATAGGCAAACAGCAGCAGCCAGATCGAGGCACCCAGCACGCAGACGCTGGACACCAGGTACAGCGGTGAGAACGGCAGTTCTGTCAGGCGGCTGGCGCGGTAGAACGAGCGGCGAAAGATCGCCAGCAGCACCGCCGTCATGGTCATCAGGCTGGCTTCTTCCCAGTCGAAGCCTTTGAGCAGCGAGAGCAGGGCGCCCACCAGCAGCAGCACCATGGTCAGCATCCAGGCCGCCGACAAACGTCGACGCAGGCCTTGGGCCAGCAACAGGCACAGTACGCCGATCAGGCTGGCACCAAAGTGCGAGGCATCAATCAGGCGGTGGGGAATCAGGAATCCGATGTTTTCCAGGCGTGAATCGATCTCTGGCGTGGCGCCTGAAAACAGCAGGACCACGCCGGACAAAAAAACCAGTACGGCCAGCACTGGCGCCGCCAGACCTGAGGCCACGCGCAGGCTCTGCTGGGTCTGGAATAGTCGTTGCGCCTCGTTGATCAGCAGGAACACGCACGCGATCAGGAGCGGCAACACTACGTAGATCATCCGATACAGTAGCAGGGCAGCGGCCAGTGGTGCGGCGCCGAGCTTGTCTGCAAATGCGGCGAGCAGGATCGCTTCGAACACCCCGACTCCGCCCGGTACGTGGCTGAGCACGCCAGCGGCGAGAGCCAGCAGGTAAACCAGCAGGAATGGACCGAAGGGCGGCGCTTCTGGCAGCAATAGATAGAGGACAGTGGCGGCGGCGGCGACATCCAGGGCAGTGATGACCAATTGCAGGAGCGTCAGGCGCCGGCCGGGCAGGCGCAGGGTGCGACGGCCGACTTTGACCAGCAGGTTGTCCGGGTAAGGTTGCTCCGGCAAGCGGCGGCGGTAAATGCCGATACACAGCGCGGCCGACAACAGCAGCACGGTACCGGCAATCGCGCCGAGCAGGCCTTGCGACAGATGTAAGTAGGTCGACGCCGCAGGCAGGTTGCTCAGTGTCGCGAGTGCGGCCAGCGGGGGCAGGGCGCAGCCCAGGGCCAGGCTGGCGAACACAGTCATATGGGCGACTTCCGAGGCCCCGATGCCATGGCGTGCATATAAACGGTAGCGCACCGAGCCGCCGGAGAGCATCGACAGGCCAATCGCATTGCCAATGGCAAAGGCGGTGAAGCCGCCATGGGCCAGTGTCTTGGCGGGCAGCTTCACGCCGGCATAGCGTGCGCCGGAGAACTCATAGCCGAGAAGAATGACAAACCCTGCGACGCCCGCGGCAAATGCTCCCAGCAGTGCAGGCTTAGGCACTTCCAGGATCGAGTCGTGAAGTGCGTACAGGTCGAGTTCCAGCAGAAGGTGGCGGCAAGCGATCAAGGCGATGGCGAACAGCAACAGGGTGACCGCCAGCCCGAGGGGTTGCCGGTACTTGCTGATCAGATCCAGCCAACGCAATCGGGTAGGCGTGATCGGTTGTTCTGCTGTGACGGTGTCTTGTGGTTCAGACGAGTTGGCGCGCATCAATCACCTCGTGGATTGTGCGCGACAGGATGGGGGTATCCAGCCAAGTTACCAATCCCTATGGACAAAATAATTACAAATATTAACGCGTATCACCGGGGGCGGCGACAGCGGCCCTTGGTCGTAGAGGAGTAAGCATAGCGTGCGATGAGATGGACTCTACAAACCGTGTACGGTTTCATGAAAGATGCCATCCCATTGTTTCAGAAGAACTTTTTCACCGGATACAAAAAAGGCCACTCTTTCGAGTAGCCTTTTTTGATGTTTGGTTGCGGGAGCCGGATTTGAACCGACGACCTTCGGGTTATGAGCCCGACGAGCTACCAGACTGCTCCATCCCGCGTCTGTGGGCGGCATTCTACAGCCAAGCGGCGAGGTGTCAACCGTTAATCAACCGATGGTGCAAATAAGTGTGAATTAACCGCCCATGCAACCTAAGTTCTCGATTGAGAAGGCTTTTTGTGGTGAGCAGGCTTGCTCCGCGTTGGGCGCGAAGCGTTCGTAATGAAGTGCACGCGATCCAGGTTTGAAAAACACACGCGCACAAAAAAGGCCACTCTTTCGAGTAGCCTTTTTTGATGTTTGGTTGCGGGAGCCGGATTTGAACCGACGACCTTCGGGTTATGAGCCCGACGAGCTACCAGACTGCTCCATCCCGCGTCTGTGTGTCGGCATTCTACAGAGGATCACGAGTGTGTCAACCTGTGAGTTGAAGAAAAGCGCTTGTGCTTCAATCGGTTAGCTCTCCAGAAAGCCTTGTAGGGGGCGCGCGAGCCAGGCGGGCCAAGGGTTTCGGCTCTATCGGGATGCTGTTTTCGATTGAAAAAATAAATCCATTTGTGAAATTTCCTACCGCTTAGGCAGAAGATTCAAACTACTGGTGCTATATACAGGTGCGAGTGCGATACTGCCCACCCGTAGGATTTCACCCCTCTATATATGACGCAGCGCAAAATCATCCACGTCGACTGTGATTGCTTCTACGCCGCTATCGAGATGCGCGATAACCCGAGCCTGGTGCAAAAGCCTCTGGCTGTGGGTGGCTCGGCGGACCGAAGGGGCGTGATCGCTACGTGCAATTACGAAGCGCGGGCGTACGGGGTGCGCTCAGCCATGTCGTCGCGCCATGCCTTGAAGCTTTGCCCGGACCTGACCATCGTCAAGCCGCGCATGGATGCTTATAAAGAAGCGTCGAAGGAAATTCAGACGATCTTTCGCGACTACACCGACTTGATTGAGCCATTGTCCTTGGATGAAGCCTACTTGGACGTCTCGGACAGCCCGCATTTTGGCGGCAGTGCCACGCGTATTGCCCAAGACATTCGTCGGCGGGTCTCCAACCAGTTGCACATCACCGTATCCGCCGGCGTGGCCCCGAATAAATTCCTGGCCAAGATCGCCAGCGACTGGAAAAAGCCCAACGGCTTGTTTGTGATCACCCCGGACCAGGTCGAAGACTTTGTCTCGCAGTTACGCGTGAGCAAGTTGCACGGCGTCGGCAAGGTCACGGCCGACAAGCTGGCTCGTTTGGGCATTGAAGACTGCCTGCAACTGCGCGAGTGGAGCAAACTGGCGTTGGTACGGGAGTTCGGTAGTTTTGGCGAGCGACTCTGGAACCTGGCTCGTGGGATCGATGAGCGCGCGGTGCAGAACGACAACCGTCGGCAATCGATCAGTGTGGAAAATACCTACGACGTGGACCTGCCGGATCTCTCAAGCTGCCTGGAAAAACTCCCTGAACTGATGGAGACCCTGGCCGGGCGCATGGCGCGCATCGACAGCAGTTACCGTGCGGGCAAACCGTTCGTTAAGGTGAAGTTTCACGACTTTACCCAGACCACCTTGGAGCAGGCGGGGGCAGGGCGGGATCTGGAGAGTTATCAACAGCTGATGACCCAGGCGTTTAATCGTGGTGATAAACCGGTGCGATTGTTGGGTATTGGCGTGCGGTTGCTGGACCTAAGTGGCGGCCAAGAACAGTTAGAGTTCTCTTGGTAGAAACCGGAAACAAAATGTGGGAGGGGGCTTGCTCCCGATAGCGGTGGGTCAGCTACGTATAAGCTGACTGATGCACCGCGATCGGGAGCAAGCCCCCTCCCACATTTGGACCTACAGTGTTCTCGAAGTCTCAGCGTGCTCCGGGATCTGCGACTAACCGCCCCGCGTCCTTGGTCAGCGCCTGCAGGAATTCCTGCTGTAGCTCCGGATCATTTCGGGTCAGCTCAATCAGGCTTTGTTCCAGTTCACTGGCTTCTTCTTCCAAGCCCAGCTCCGACAGACGCTTGACCCGGTGCACCCATTGGCTGACTTCGTCGTCTTCCAGGTCGTCGTAGATCAGGCCGTGGGCTTCCAGTAACTTGCCGCGCAAGGTACTGCTGATTGCCAGGGTCGAGTCCGAATGTACGTCGTCCTGGCCATCTTCCACGCTGATCTTCAGCGTCGTGATGCGATTCAGGTCTTGCTCGGCAAACGGGCTGTCCAACAGGTTCAGGCGCAGGACGCCGTTGCGGTCGGTGGTCAGCTCGTGGATCTTTTTGCCGGCGGTGACCTGCACCGGTCGTTCGCTCCAGGGCAGGCTTGAATACTCCACGCGCTTGTCACGCTGGACTTCATCGATACCTGCCAGATTCTGTTGCGCCCGGCCGTGGGATTGCACGTTCATGAACGGGTTGAGACCGTCCACGCCGTAAGTCAGCCAGTCGTGGGTCATGCTGGTAGGCAGGTTGCCGAGGGCGAAGATATTCGCCACGTTGGCACCCGCGCCCGCCACCAATGCCACCGCACCCAGGGGCAACTCATAGAGTTTGCGCCAGGGCTGGTAAGGCGTGTAGCGGTCGTAGCGACGGGTGACTTCGAATTCGGTGACCTCGAAAGTCTTCTGCTCGTGAATGCGAACCCGGCGTTGCGGCAGTTCCAGCACTTTGGGATCGCCTACATCGATCTGCAGACTGTGGTCGAGCAACTTACGCTCGACCCGCTCCTCGTGCTCACTGCGTTGCGACATCTGGTTGGCGCAGCCGCTGACCAGCAGGGCGCCGCACAAGGCGGCACCCCCCAGGGCTCTGGTGTTTCGCTTGAACATGACTTCTCTTGATCTGGTTTTCAGCGACGAATACGCGCCTGAAGGAAAGACAGCACGTCAGCCACCGGTAATGGTTGGGCTTCGGCTTCGGTCCGGCTCTTGTATTCCAGATTGCCATCGGCCAGGCCGCGGTCACTGACCACGATCCGGTGCGGGATGCCAATCAGTTCCATGTCGGCGAACTTGATGCCCGGGCTGGTTTTCTTGTCCCGGTCATCGAGCAGCACTTCAAAACCGGCGGCCGTCAGTTCGGCATACAGTTTGTCGGTGGCTTCGCGTACTTGCTCGGTTTCGTAACGCAGCGGTACGAGCGCGATCTGGAACGGTGCCAGGGTGTCGCTCCAGATGATGCCTTTCTCATCGTTGTTCTGCTCGATAGCAGCAGCAACCACGCGGGATACGCCAATGCCGTAGCAACCCATGTCCAGGGTGATCGGCTTGCCGTTTTCGCCCAGCACTTCGCACTTCATCGCCTTGCTGTACTTGTTGCCCAGCTGGAAGATGTGCCCGACTTCGATGCCGCGCTTGATTTCCAGGGTGCCCTTGCCATCCGGGCTTGGGTCGCCGGCGACGACGTTGCGCAGGTCCGCTACGGTCGGAACTGGCAGGTCACGTTCCCAGTTCACGCCGAAATAGTGCTTATCGTCGATGTTCGCGCCGATACCGAAGTCGCTCATCAACTCTACCGAACGGTCGATGATGATCGGCAGTGGCAGGTTCAGCGGGCCGAGGGAACCGGCGCCGGCGCCAATGGCGTTGCGCAGTTCGTCGTCGGTGGCCATGACCAGCGGGCTGGCCACGCCAGGCTGCTGGGCAGCCTTGATTTCGTTGAGTTCGTGGTCGCCACGGATCACCAGGGCGATCAGCTTGCCTTCTTCCTCGGCGCGCACGATCAGGGTCTTGATGGTCTTTTCAATCGGCAGATTGAATTTTTCCACCAGGGCCGCGATGGTCTTGGTTTCCGGCGTGTCCACCAGGCGCAGTTCTTCTGCCGGCGCTGGGCGCGAGGTTTCGCGCGGTACGGCTTCGGCTTTCTCGATGTTCGCCGCGTAGTCGGAACCGTTGCTGAACGCGATATCGTCTTCGCCGGATTCAGCCAGTACGTGGAACTCGTGGGAGCCGGCACCGCCGATGGAGCCATTGTCCGCTTCAACTGCCCGGAACTTCAGGCCCAAGCGCGTGAACACATTGCTGTAAGCCTGGTGCATACGATCGTAGGTGACCTGAAGCGATGCCTGGTCAGCGTGGAACGAATAGGCGTCCTTCATGATGAATTCGCGGCCGCGCATCAAACCGAAGCGTGGGCGGATTTCATCACGGAATTTGGTCTGGATCTGATACAGGTTCAGCGGCAGCTGCTTATAGCTGCTCAGCTCGTTGCGCATCAGGTCGGTGATCACTTCTTCGTGGGTCGGGCCAGCGCAGAAGTCGCGGCCATGACGGTCTTTGAAGCGCAGCAACTCAGGGCCGTACTCTTCCCAGCGCCCGGATTCCTGCCACAACTCAGCCGGTTGGGTGCTCGGCATCAACACTTCGAGAGAGCCGGCGGCGTTCATTTCTTCACGAACGATGGCTTCGACCTTGCGCATCACCTTCAAGCCCATGGGCAGCCAGGTGTACAGGCCGGAGGCCAGTTTGCGGATCATGCCGGCGCGCAGCATCAGCTGATGGCTGATCACGACCGCGTCGGAAGGCGTTTCTTTCTGTGTGGCGAGCAAATATTGACTGGTACGCATGGTAGGCCGTTGTCGGTTGCTTGGACTTGAAATGACTTGGGATTGTACGGGCGCAAACTGCCGCCGTACAGGCATCAGAATATAGGGCTGTTTGAAGGAGCGAGGGGGACGCCTAGTTCTTGCTCGCTATGGGGGCGCCGCAGTCTGGCTTTTAAAGGGCCCCCAAAATCAGTCTTCTGCCGGCGGATTCAACCGAATCCGCCGATTCTCCTGAAACCAGTGCAACGCAATCAGCAGCAGCGTCGGCACCCCCAGCATGCAGGTGATCAGGAAGAAGTTGTGATATCCGAACTTCTCCACCATCACCCCCGAATACCCACCGATCAGGCGCGGCAGCAGGAGCATGATCGAACTGAGCAAGGCATATTGAGTGGCGGAAAACTTGAGGTTGGTAAGGCTCGACAGGTAAGCCACAAATGCCGAGGTGGCCAGGCCGGAGCTGAAGTTGTCCAGGGAGATGGTGAAGATCAGCATCTGCAGGTCGGGGCCCATGTCTGCGAGCATCACGAATAGCAGGTTGGTGCCGGCCGACAGGACACCGCCGATAAACAGGATCGGCAGGATGCCGAACCGCACAATCAGCAAACCACCCATGCCGGCGCCGAGCAGGGTCATGATCAGGCCGAAGATCTTGCTGACCCCGGCGATCTGATCCTTGGTAAAGCCCTGGTCGATGTAGAACACGTTGGCCATCACGCCCATCACGGTGTCGGACATGCGATAGGTGGCGATTAGCCCGAGCAGCAGCAGTGCCTGCCAGCGGTAGCGCAGGATAAAGTCGTTGACCGGTGTCAGCACCGGCGCCAGGCCGCGACGGCCCATGGTCGAGAGGCACAGGGCGGTGAGGATGATATAGAGAATGGCGCGCAGGAACGCGCGGTCCTCCATCAGCAGGTCCCACACGCTGGTGTCGTGGAACACCACGCTTCCGAAGTCGGTGTTGTACAACTGGGTAAACATGGCGGGCACTGACACCAGCAGAACGATCAGCACAAACACCGACATCAGTTGGTGCATGAAACTGTAGCGCCCGGCCTGCAGCTGGGTGCGCAATGGCACATTGGGTTCGCGCATGAACAGGGTGGTCAGCAGCGCCGGGATCATCAGCACGCCGAACAGCACATAGGTGCCGGTCCACGCCGAGTGTTTATAGTTGAAGCCGGTGGAGCCAAAGCCTTCGGCAAAGAACAGTGCACCCGCCGTGGCCAGCAGGGCGGCTATGCGGTAGCCGGACATATAGCTGGCGGCCAGCGCGGCCTGGCGGCTGTCGTCGGCGATTTCCAGGCGATAGGCGTCGACCGCGATGTCTTGGGTGGCGGACGCGAAGGCGACGACGACGGCAATAGCGATCAGCCAGGACAAATGTTTCTGCGGGTCGCAGAAACCCATGCCGATCAATCCAAGGATCACCAGCGACTGGGCCAATACCAGCCAGGAACGACGCCGTCCAAGTTTGCCGAGCAGCGGCAGGCGCCATTGGTCGAGCAGTGGTGACCAGACCCATTTGAAGGCGTACGCCAGACCGATCAGGCTCGCATAGCCGATGGTCTCGCGGGCCACACCGGCCTCGCGCAGCCACACCGAAAGCGTCGAGAACACCAACATGTAAGGCATGCCGGCGGCAAAGCCGAGCAACAACAGCACTAACGTCGAGGGGCTGGCATAGGCGGCGAGCGCGGCGCGCCAGGTTTTACGGGGCATGGGCTGGAGTCTGCCTCAGGTTTGCGGAAACAAAGCGCGCACTCTAACCGCTGTGCTCTACCGGGCGCCAGCCATGGCGCTGAATATCCACGCGATTATTACGGACAGTGACGCCTTCATCGCGCAAACGCGCGCGCTGCTCGTCGCCCGAGGCGCTGCCCACCGGCAGGCTTATCCGACCGCCGGCACCCAGCACGCGATGCCAGGGCAATGTGGTGCCTTCTGGGAGTTGGCTCAAGGTGCGCCCCACCCAGCGTGCAGCGCGGCCCAGCCCGGCCAGTTGCGCCAGCTCGCCGTAACTCACCACGCAGCCGGCGGGGACTTGCGCCAATGTCAGGTACAACGCGGTACGGCGCATCTCGGCCGCGTTTTGCGGGGTGTCGGCAGATTGATTCACTGAGGTGCTATCCGTTGAAAATGTCGGCATATCTGTAAGAAATATGCTGTAAGCAGGGTGTTGAGAATTGAACTCAATACAGATCCTTGAGTCAGTCCTTGCTAACACGTCATCTAAGACGATAATGCCCTCTTTTCGCCAAAACCGAGCCTCGAATCCGCATATGTTGTCCAGAACCCTGCTGTGCCTTGCTGTTTTCAGCGCCTCAACACCTTTGCTCGCCGATACCGTCTGGTTGAAGAACGGTGACCGCCTGACCGGCAAGATCAAGGTATTTGACGGTGGCAAGCTGCTGATCCAGACCGACTACGCGGGTGCAATCCCGGTGGACTGGAAGCAGGTTAAAACCCTGGAGAGCGACCAGGAGTTGTTGGTCAAGCAGGACGCCTACACTGGCGAGAAGGCTAAATCCCTCAAAGCTGCGGATGATGGCAAAGTGGTGCTGGCCAATGGCGAAGCGCCCAAGACTGTAGAACTGGCCAGCATCCAGCAGATCATCAAGCCCAAGCCTGTGATCGAAGACCTGGTGTGGAAGGGCAACGTCGACATGGCGCTGGACTACAAACGCGCCGAGAACGACACCAACGACTACGATATCGACTTCAAAACCACTGCCCGCCATGGCCAGTGGCGGCATACCGGTCAAGGTGAGTACAACCGCGAATTCCAGGACGACGTGACCACCACCGACAACTGGGCTTTGGAATACGACCTGGACCGGTTCATCACCGAGCATTGGTTCTGGCAAGGGCGTTTGACCTACAAGCGCGACAAAGTGGAAGACCTTGCGCGTCAACGCACGGTCGGTACCGGTCCGGGCTACCAGTTCTGGGACGACGAATTGGGTGCGTTCTCCCTGGGGTCGCTGGTCAACCGCACCGATTATGAATATGCCGATGGCGGTAAGGACAACTTCTATTCCCTGGCTATGAAGTGGAACTACAACCGCTATCTGGTGGGCAAGACCGTCGAGTTCTTCACCACTGGCGAACTGGGCAAGCCTATCGATGCGCCCGCGGATTACTCTCTGGATGCGGAAGTCGGCCTGCGCTACAAGGTCACCGAGTGGGCTTCCCTCAATCTCAAGGCCGAGCGCGACGTTATCAGTGGCGACTCGGAAAGCAGTTTGAGCAAGACCCGCTACACCGCAGGCTTCGGCGTGGCCTGGTAATAAGGCTGCATAAAACCTGCTTGGCAACCTGCGCGGATATTGATTACCTTGTGTTGCGATCCATTCCCATATGGGTTGGGCGGTTGAATACCCGAGGAGTCTCACGTTGAGCGCGCACGTTGCCAAGAACGCCCGAGAGATATTGCTCAAGGAATACCGTGGGGCTCTCGCCACACAGTCAAAAGCCATGCCGGGTTTTCCCTTTGGCTCGGTCGTGCCGTACTGCCTGGACGAACAGGGTCGCCCGCTGATCCTGATCAGCCGTATCGCCCAGCACACCCACAACCTGCAAAAAGACCCCAAGTGCTCGCTGCTCGTGGGCGAACGTGAGGCCGACGATGTGCAAGCCGTTGGGCGTCTGACCTACCTGGGTGAAGCCGAGAAGTTGGAGGAGGGCGCCGCCATCGAGGCTGCCGCCGAGCGCTATTACCGCTACTTTCCCGATTCTGCCAACTACCATAAAGCTCACGATTTCGACTTTTGGGTGCTCAAGCCGGTGCGCCACCGTTACATCGGCGGCTTTGGCGCGATTCACTGGGTCGACCAGTTGACCCTCGCCAACCCGTTCGCGGGCAAGGCTGAGCGAAGCATGATCGAGCACATGAACAGCGATCACACCAAGGCCATCGCCCATTACGTTCAGCTTGCCGGCCTGCCTGCCGTGGAGCCCGCGCAATTGGCCGGTATCGACAGCGAAGGCATGCACCTGCGTATCGGCCAAGCCCTGTACTGGCTGCCGTTTGCCGAGCCTTGCAACACGCCGACACAAGTACGCGAAGCCCTGGTTTCATTGGCCCACGCCGAAGCCTGGCCGAAAAAAGCCGCGGCTGACGCTTGAATTCACGAAACGGCGACGTCATCTAAGGTGGACTGGCAAGGCATTCTTGCGTTGAGGAACCATTTGATGCGCCCTTTTTTATTGCTCTTTCTGCTGTTCCCGGTGTTGGAGCTGTTCGTATTCGTTCAAGTCAGCAGTGCGATCGGGTTTTTCCCGGCCCTGTTGCTGATCATTCTCGGCTCGATGCTTGGCGTTCTGGTGCTGCGCGTCGCCGGCCTGGCAACGGCACTGCGTGCCCGTGAAAGCCTGAACCGTGGCGAACTACCGGCCCAGACCATGCTTGAAGGTCTGATGATGGCCCTGGCGGGTGGCCTGTTGATCCTGCCGGGTTTCGTCAGCGATGTTGTCGGGCTGTTCCTGCTGCTGCCGTTCACTCGCAAACTTCTGGCGGGCAAGATGCGCCAGCGCGCCGAAGAGGCGGCGATTCGCCAGCGTGCGTTCGCAGACGACCTGCAACCCCGTGGTGGCCCGGCTCCGCGCCAGCCTTTGGGGCGTGAAGGCGATGTGATCGAAGGTGAGTTCGAACACCGCGACAGCAAATAACCGCTTTATTGACACGGCACCTGCGGGTGCCGTGTTGCTTTTATCGCTCGGCAACTGCAAAAAAATTCCGCCGATCGCCCTTGTAATAAGCTTATGCGCCCTTATGTAACGGTCACCGCAAGGTTTCTGGTGGCGACACCAGACAGACTTCCGCGTCTTGCTTGGCGAGGCGCGACCGGCACAGCCGGATAACAACCTGCCGGTACTGACACCGGCCGATGAAAAACACAATTAGGAGAGATCGACAATGAGCAAGCTTCGTCCTCTGCACGACCGCGTCGTAATCCGTCGCAGCGAAGAAGAAAAGAAAACCGCTGGCGGTATCGTTCTGCCAGGTTCGGCTGCTGAAAAAGCCAACCACGGTGTGATCGTCGCTGCAGGCCCAGGCAAGACTCTGGAAAACGGTGACGTACGTGCGCTGGCCGTTAAAGTCGGTGACAAGGTTGTATTTGGCCCTTACTCCGGCAGCAACACTGTGAAAGTCGACGGCGAAGACCTGCTGGTTATGGCTGAGAACGAGATTCTCGCTGTTCTGGAAGACTGATTTCCCCGCTCATTTTCCCGTTACTACAAAGTATTTAAGGAATATCGATCATGGCTGCTAAAGAAGTTAAATTCGGCGATTCCGCCCGTAAAAAAATGCTCACCGGTGTCAACATCCTGGCTGACGCAGTAAAAGCTACCCTGGGCCCGAAAGGTCGTAACGTGATCATCGAGAAGAGCTTCGGCGCTCCGACCATCACCAAGGACGGCGTTTCTGTAGCTAAAGAAATCGAACTGGAAGACCGTTTCGAAAACATGGGCGCGCAGCTGGTCAAAGACGTTGCCTCCCGTGCCAACGATGACGCAGGCGACGGTACTACCACCGCCACCGTTCTGGCTCAGTCGATCGTCAACGAAGGCCTGAAAGCCGTCGCTGCCGGCATGAACCCGATGGACCTCAAGCGCGGTATCGACAAGGCCACCATCGCCGTTGTTGCCGAGCTGAAAAACCTGTCCAAGCCATGCGCTGACACCAAGGCTATCGCTCAGGTAGGTACCATCTCCGCCAACTCCGACAGCTCCATCGGCGACATCATCGCCGAAGCCATGGAAAAAGTCGGTAAAGAAGGCGTGATCACCGTTGAAGAAGGCACTGGCCTGGAAAACGAACTGTCGGTTGTAGAAGGCATGCAGTTCGACCGTGGCTACCTGTCCCCGTACTTCGTCAACAAGCCAGAAACCATGGTTGCCGAGCTGGAAAGCCCGCTGATCCTGCTGGTCGACAAAAAGATCTCCAACATCCGCGAAATGCTGCCAGTGCTGGAAGCCGTTGCCAAAGCCGGCCGCCCACTGCTGATCGTTTCCGAAGACGTTGAAGGCGAAGCCCTGGCGACTCTGGTTGTGAACAACATGCGTGGCATCGTCAAGGTTGCAGCCGTCAAGGCTCCAGGCTTCGGCGACCGTCGCAAGGCCATGCTGCAGGACATCGCTGTTCTGACCGGCGGTACCGTAATCTCCGAAGAGATCGGCCTGAGCCTGGAAAGCGCCACCCTGGAAAACCTGGGTAGTGCCAAGCGCGTGACCATCTCCAAAGAAAACACCATCATCGTTGACGGTGCTGGCGTTGATGGCGACATCCAGTCCCGCATCAACCAGATCCGCGCCCAGGTTGCCGAGACTTCCTCGGACTACGACCGTGAAAAACTGCAAGAGCGTCTGGCCAAGCTGTCCGGCGGCGTTGCAGTGATCAAGGTTGGCGCCGGTTCCGAAGTCGAAATGAAAGAGAAGAAAGCCCGCGTTGAAGACGCCCTGCACGCAACCCGTGCAGCCGTTGAAGAAGGCGTGGTACCTGGCGGTGGCGTTGCGCTGATCCGTGCTCTGGAAGCCTTGGTTGACCTGAAAGGCGATAACGCTGACCAGAACGTCGGTATCGCTGTTCTGCGTCGCGCCGTTGAATCCCCACTGCGCCAGATCGCTTCCAACAGCGGCGACGAGCCAAGTGTTGTGGTCAACGAAGTGAAGAACGGTAAAGGTAACTACGGTTACAACGCTGCAACCAGCGAATACGGCGACATGGTTGAAATGGGTATCCTGGACCCAACCAAAGTCACCCGTTCGGCACTGCAAGCTGCGGCTTCGATCGCTGGTCTGCTGCTGACTACCGAAGTTGCCATTGCTGACAAGCCAAAGGCTGAAGGCGCTGGCGGTGGCGGTATGCCAGACATGGGCGGCATGGGTGGCATGGGCGGCATGATGTAAGCCAGCCTTACCCCTGTACTGAAAAAGCCCCGCCTGCAGTGATGCAGGCGGGGCTTTTTTGTGGGCGTTGCTTTGGGTTCAGGTGTGCGTTGCGCGCTTGGATGGCCGGTACAGCAACAGGCAATACAGCCCGAGGCAGATCAGCCAGCAGAAAATCGCCGTCCACACGTTATGGGAAAAGAAGTGTGCGCCTTGCATCATACGGCTTACGGAAAAGACGCTGCCCAAGCCGACGGCGAAGATGAATGCATAGCGCGCCATGCGCGGCTGCCTGTCCCGCAGTGCAAAAAACAGCGCGAACAAGGCGAACCCGGTGGCGGCATGACCGCCTGGCCAGCAGCGCCCGGGTTTATCGGTGGGCGGGCGAGGGCTCAGCAGTTTGCTGTAGGTCTCCTGACCGCCGAACTCTTGGACGCTCCATGGGCACTGGACGCCGGTGATGGTTTTCAGCGGAGAGACAAACGCCGTCGCCAGCCCGAGTGAGAGCACCAGGCAGCCCAGTTCGCGGCGATAGGGTTTGAGCCGTTGGAGGACAAACGTGCCGACAAATCCCAGGATCGCCAAGACCGAGAACAGGATGACCAACTCTTTGGCGCGGTCATGCAGGATGTCTTCGAGGAAGAAACTGTAACGCCCGATGAAACCGCCCTCCGCGCCGTTGTAGAACAGCTTGGCGAGGTCCATGTCCAGCGAGGTTAGCTCCAGCAACAGCAATAGAAGCGCAGCGCCGCCAGGGATGCCGAGGCATAGCCATAAGTTGAGAGGTTTGGAAGCCGGTACGGCGGGAGTGGTTCGCATGGTGAACCCTGGTGAAACAGTCCCGTACTGACCTGTACGGGACGTTTTGGTTAGCGCGTGCTCAATGCCGGGGCCTCTTCCTTGGGCGCCCTCCAGCTCAGCAACTGTTGTTTGAAACCATAACTGGCAGCCTGGTAGTAGCTGATCGCCCGCTGGATCAACGGATCATCGCTGCCGACGCGCAGCTCTTTGCTTTCACCCAGGGCTTGGTCGTGGCGGCGTAGGCCCAGGCGCGGGCTGAGAATGGCCAGGTCCTTGCCGTCGAACAATCCCAGGTGCTGGTAGTTACCGACCACGACCCGAGGTGGCAGTGGGTTTTCCTGCAGCAGGTTACGGCCAAAGAACGTTGATTCGTAGCTCAGGTTGAGCAGGCCCAGCAGCGTAGGCGCCAAGTCGATCTGGCTGGCCAGTTGTGCGCTTTCTCGTGGGTCGATCAGCTTGGGCGCATAGATGAAGAGCGGAATCTGGTAGTTGGTGATGGGCAGATCTTCTTTACCTGCGCTGCCGGCGGTCTGGTCGGCGACGAAGATGAAGATCGTGTTATCGAACCAGGGTTTTTGACGGGCGGCTTCCAGGAATTGGCCGATGGCATGGTCGGTGTACTTCACGGCGCCGTCGCGGCCATTCCCGGATTTGATGTCGATACGCCCATCCGGGTAGGTGTAGGGGCGGTGGTTGGAAGTGGTCATCAACTGCAGCAAAAATGGCTGCTGCTTGGCGTAGTCGGTGTCGGCCAGTTTCAGGGTTTGTTTGTACAGGTCCTCGTCAGCCATACCCCAGGCGTTCTTGAACGAGATTTCCGACTCGGGCACGCTGCTCTGGTCCACGACGCGATAACCGTTACCGCTGAAAAACGCGTTCATGTTATCGAAGTACCCGCGCCCGCCGTACACGAACACGCTGTCGTAACCGACGGCCGTGAGTTGCTGCCCCAGGCTGGCGAAGCCGCTTTCACGACCAATGCGCTTGACGATCGAGCGCCCGGGCGTAGGGGGGATCGCCAGGGTAATTGCTTCCAGGCCACGGTCGGTGCGGGTGCCGGTGGCATAGAAGTTATTGAAATACAGGCTCTGTTTGCGCAGCGCATCGAGGTAAGGCGTGAGGTTGCGTTCGTCGCCGTTGCTGCCCATGTACTTGGCGCTGAAACTTTCGATGGTCACCAGCACGATATTGGGTTTGCGCGGCGTGCCCGGGTTGGTGATGGCGCGGCGAATATCCAGCGGGTCCTGACCGATAAAGCGGGCGTTGGGCTCGCTGAGTTCGGTGCGCATTTGCTGGGCAACGACGTCCGTTGGCAGGGTTTTGTAGAACTGCGGGTAATCCAACTCATTATTACGGAAGGCGGCAAAGAACTGATACGGGCCATTGCTGGCCAGTTCGTTCTTGTAAGCGTTACCGCCCTGGGCGCGTGGGCTGTCTTGGCTGATCAGTTGCAGGCTCAACCCGGTGACGATCAACAGGCCCAAGGCATTCGCCAGCCGGCCACGCATTGTCGGCAGTGGGGCGCTCATCGCCGCGTTGAACGGCTTGCGCAAGGCCAGGCTCAGCACAATGGCCAGCATGGCTAGCAGGCTCAGCAGTTTACCGATCGGATAGGACTCCAACAGGTTGTTCAACACCTCATCGGAATACACCAGATAGTCAACGGCAATAAAGTTGAAGCGCACGCCGAACTCATCCCAGAACAGCCACTCGGCCACCGAGGTAAACAGCATGGCGAACAGGCTGACGGTGAGCACCGCCTGCAGGAACCAGCGGTGACCGCGACGGCGCCACAGCGCGGGTGGGCATAGCAGCAAATACAGCCCCAGCGGCAGTGCTGCATAGGCCAGGAAACCCAGGTCGTACAGCAGGCCCACGCCAAACACCGGCAGCAGGTTGCCGCCGACTTCATCCAGGTGGGTGATGAGCAGTACGCTGCGAGTGAGCAGGAAAATAACCAGCCAGGCACCGGTTACCAACAGCAAATAGCGCATTGGCGCCATTTTGAGAAAACCCATGTCAATGTTCCTTATATCAATGGGGGGCGATCTTCTGCCTGACACTGTAGTCAGTTTGTGAAGCTATAGTGAAAAACTTGTTCAACTCCTTACAAGGTTGAAAACCTTTATCGTCGTACCTCTCAGCTCTATCCCTTAGCCACACTTGGCCTTAAGCTGCGCGAGCCAACACGGCCGTTACCGCGTACGGAGACACTGCCCATGCGAATTCTATTGGTTGAAGACAACCGCGATATTCTGGCCAACCTGGCCGACTACCTGGGGCTAAAAGGCTACACCGTGGACTGTGCGCAGGACGGTTTGTCGGGCTTGCACCTGGCCGCAACCGAGCACTACGACTTGATCGTGCTCGACATCATGCTGCCTGGCATCGATGGCTACACCTTGTGCAAACGCCTGCGTGAAGACGCCCGCCGCGACACACCGGTGATCATGCTCACCGCTCGCGACCAGTTGGATGACCGGTTGCAGGGCTTCAAGTCCGGCGCCGACGATTATTTGCTCAAACCGTTTGCCCTGTCGGAATTGGCCGCGCGTATCGAAGCCGTGCTACGCCGTGCCCAAGGTGGCGGTCGTCGCGCCCTGCAAGTGGCCGATCTTAATTACGACCTCGATACCCTGGAAGTTACCCGCGAAGGGCGCCTGCTCAAACTCAACCCGGTCGGCCTGAAGCTGCTCGCGGTCTTGATGCAGAAAAGTCCCCACGTACTGCGTCGGGAAGTGCTTGAAGAGGCGCTGTGGGGCGATGACTGCCCGGACAGCGACAGCCTGCGCAGCCATGTGCACCAGTTGCGGCAAGTGATCGATAAGCCGTTCGCCAAACCGCTGCTGCAAACGGTGCATGGTGTGGGTTACCGCTTGGCCGAGGGCCGTGATGGAGTTTAAGCAAAGCCTTGCCCAGCGGATCATCATCGCCTTTGCCTTGATGAGTGCGTTGGTGGCTGGCGCCTTCGCCATGGGCATCGTCGCGACCGTGCACCTGGTGGAAGAGAAGTTGATCTCGGCAGGCTTGGGCGGTGACTTGCAGCGCCTGCTGCTGATGGACACCGTTGAGGACTGGCGGCACCGGCCCGAGCCCGATCAGCTGTTTTACTTCAGCGGTGGCCCCGGCGATTTTGAATTGCCCAAGGACCTGCGCCATCTGGAGCCAGGGTTTCATGAGGTGTTTCGTGAGGCGCTGTCGTACCACGCTATGGTCGAAGTAGTCGACGGTCGGCGCTATGTGCTGCTGCAAGATCAAAGCGATTTCGAAGAGCGCGAGCGCGTGCTGTTTGCCGTGGTGTTGGTGGGCTTCGTGCTCAGCCTGGCGCTGGCGGTGTTCCTCGGCTGGGTACTGGCCCGTAAGGTAATGGCGCCGGTAGTGCGCCTTGCTCGTCAGGTGCGCCACCGTGACCAGTTGCTTGGCCTGGCGCCGCCCCTGGCGCCCGACTATGCCGCCGACGAAGTGGGGGAGTTGGCCGTGGCCTTCGACGCCACGCTGGGGCGCCTGCGTCAGGCATTGTCACGCGAGCAGTTGTTTACCAGCGATGTCAGCCACGAACTGCGCACGCCCCTGATGGTGCTGGCCAGTTCCTGCGAACTGCTACTGGAAAACCCCGCGATCGATCAGCGTGGGCGTAACCAGGTCGAGCGAATCGCCCGTGCCTGTGAAGAAATGCGTGAACTGGTCCAAACCTTCCTGATGCTCGCCCGTGCCCAACATGACGATGGCAGCATGTCGCCCAAGGTCAACCTGTCGCAGGTGGCTGATGATCTGCTTGGCATTTGGCGCGAGCCCATTGAGCACAAGGGCCTGGAGTTGATCTACCAACCGGGCAACCCTTTGGATACCCGCTATAACGCGACCTTCCTGCATGCCGTGATGGGCAACCTGTTGCGCAATGCGCTGCATTACACCGAACGCGGTTTTATCCGGCTGACCCTGGAGCCTACCGGGTTTGTGGTGGAAGACAGCGGCGTCGGTATTCCCGAAGATAAGCGCGAAGCGATGTTCGAGCCGTTTGTTCGCGGCAGTGAGAAGCGCGGTGAGGGCCTCGGATTGGGTTTGTCACTGGTCCAGCGAATCTGCGAGAACCAGGGCTGGAGCGTTACCCTCAGCACTGTGGAACCCAATGGCTGTCGCTTTCATGTTCAGTTGAGTCAGGTCAACGCCTGACCGTTTCCCCTGCCGTTATCCTGCCAGAGATCGCCGTAATTCGGCGAAGATGGCCCCATGATATTGCTTGTATCTGTAAAGTCTTGAAATATATGAGATTGGACAGGACAAGTTTTTCACAATGGGTTGACCTGTTGATCACAGGACGCTGCTTAAGGTTGTAGGCATCAGCAACAGGAGATCCGTTGATGCCTACCCCGATCAAACTCGAATTTTCCGACAAGTACGACGACGAACACGCCCACGAATATTTGCTCAAGCATCAGGACAATTTGGCCCGCCGCTTGTCCCACAAGCGCGACGAACAATTGGCCCGTGGTGCGTTGGCGATGGCGGGTGAGCCTAGCCTGGTGCTGGACTTGCCGTGTGGTGCGGGGCGCTTCTGGCCGTTGCTGGCGGAAAAACCCAACCGTGTGATTATTGGCGCCGACAATTCCGCGTCGATGTTGAAGGTCGCAACCGCCGCCCAACCGGCGGATGTGGTGAAACGGGTACGACCTTTGCAGACATCTGCCTTTGATATCGATTTGCCGGATAACTCGGTCGATAGCATTTTCTGTATGCGCCTGTTGCACCACATTGGTGATCCGGCGCACCGACTGGCGATATTGCGGGAGTTTCAGCGTGTTACCCGCGACAGCGTGATCATTTCGCTGTGGGTCGATGGCAATTTCAAAGCCTGGAAACGCAAACGCCTTGAAGGGCAGCGACGCAAGAACGGTGAGCAAGAAGGTTACCAAAACAGATTTGTGTTACCAGCTGCTACTGTTGAAGCAGAATTTGAGCAAGCGGGTTTCCGTGTTCAGGATTCTCTGGATTTCATCCCGCTGTACGCCATGTGGCGAGTGTATGTATTGCGCAAGAGGTAAGAGCATGGCAGTTGAGTGCGTAGCAGGCAGTCACGTAGCTCCCGAAGAAAGATTTGATTATTTCTGGCGCCAACAAGGCGAGTGGGTCGAAGAGCCCAATCGTCGTCGCGGCGGTGAAAGTGGTGTGCAGCGAGTGATGAGCGCCAATGGGCGTCTTCTCTACAGCAAGCGCCAGACTGGCCACATCTACCGCAGTTGGCTGCACCCCTTTGGGCGCCCTACGGTGCTGCGCGAGCGTGATGCCCTCAAAGGGCTGCGCTTGCTGGATGTGCGGGTGCCGGAGTTGGTGTTCTGCGAGGCGCGCCGCGATGCTGAGCACCAGTGGCAGGCGTTGCTGGTCACCGCGTCCCTAGACGGTTTTGACGAAATTGAAAACTGGTACTCCGCGGGTGGCCGTGAACGCTACGGCGAATTGGTCCACGAGCGCGTACTCAAGGAATTGGCCTGCACCCTGGCACGTATGCACAAGGGGCGTTGGCAGCACGGTTGCCTGTACATCAAGCATATCTTTGTAAGGGTGACGGGCGAGGGCGACGCGGCCAACGTGGAAGTGGCACTGCTGGATTTTGAGAAGTGCCGCCAGCGCATTACCGCTCATAAGGCAGCGTCCCACGACATGCTGCAACTGCGCCGCCATTCGTCGTGGAACGATAGCGACTGGGCAAAACTCAGCTACTTTTACGAGACGGCGTTTGGCAGCGCTATCAAGGGTTTAACCAAATGAAGCTAGAAATAGCACGAGGTGTGTTTCTGGTGGGGGCGTTAGGCGTTGCAGCCTTGGCCCTGGCCGCGTGGGAACAGCCTCGCACACAGGTACTCAGTGCGACGCAGGACGGGGCGCAATGCCTGTTGCCGCGCGTCGTCAAGGCGAGTGTGGCGGCCAAGCCTGATCACGAGTTGCTCCTGTTCATGTTTGGAATGTCTCAAGGGATGAGGCCGCAGAGTTGAAACGATTTAAACCACCCCGAAAGGGCCTTGCGATGCGAGGCCCTTTTTTTTGCTTCAAGCCTTATCCGGTTTGGCCAGGAGGGTATAAACGCAGGGCAGTACAAACAGCGTAAACAACGTACCGATCGACATCCCCGTCGCAATCACCATCCCGATATCAAACCGGCTGACGGCACCCGCCCCGGTCGCGAAAATCAGCGGCACCATGCCGAACACCATGGCGGCTGTGGTCATCAGCACTGGTCGCAGGCGAATCGATGCGGCTTCCTCCACGGCTTGTCGGGGCGTGAGGCCCTTGTCCTTACGCAACTGGTTGGCAAATTCCACGATCAGAATGCCGTGCTTGCTGATCAAACCGATCAGCGTTACCAACCCCACCTGGGTGTAGATGTTCATGCTCGACCAGCCCAGGAACAGCGGAATCAGCGCCCCACAGATCGACAACGGCACCGTCACCAGGATCACCAGCGGGTCACGGAAGCTTTCGAACTGCGCCGCCAACACCAGGAAGATAATCGCCAGGGCCAGGCCAAAGGTTACCCACAGCGCCGAGCCTTCCTGAATAAATTGTCGGGACGCACCGCTGTAGTCGAACGCATAGCCGGGCGGGGTTTCTTCAATGGCGATCTGGCGCACGGTGTCGATGGCCTCGCCCATGCTCACGATCGGAAAGCCTGATATCAGCGCCGAGTTGAGTTGCTGGAACTGATTCAACTGGCGCGGTCGGGCGCGGTCGGTGAGTGTGATCAGGGTCGACAGCGGCAACAATTCACCCTGGGTGTTTTTCACGTAGTAGTTGTTCAGCCAGTCGGGGTTATCGCGGTAGGCGCGTTCTACCTGAGCGATCACCTTGTAACTGCGCCCATCAAGGGTGAACCGGTTGATCTCCGCCTCCGCCAGCAGGGTTGCCAGGGTGCCGCCGAGGTCTTGCATCGACACACCCATCTGCGCCGCCTTGGCGCGGTCGATATCCACCACCACTTCAGGTTTGTCGAAGGCCAGGTCAATGTCGACAAAGGCAAACTTGCCCGACTCCATCGCGCGCTTTTTCACGCGGTTGGCCACTTCCAGCAACGACTCATAGTCATTGGCGGTGTTGATCACAAAGCCAAACGGCAGGCCTTCACCCGTGCCGGGCAGGGACGGCAGGTTGAAGCCGAACACTTGCAGGCCGGGAATCTGCTCGAGGCGATGCTGCACCTCGGGGAGGATTTGCATCTGGGTGCGGTCACGCTCGTTCCACGGCTTGAGCAGGAAACCGCCGATGCCCGATTGCACGCCGTTGAAGCCATTGATCTGGAACGACGAGTAGTACTCCGGAAACTCCTTGAAGATGTTGATGAACTCGTCGGTGTAGGTGTTGAGGTAGTCCAGGTTGGTGGGCTGCGGCGCGCTGGCAATCATGAAGATGATGCCCTGGTCTTCGTCCGGGGCCAGTTGCGACTGGGTGAACTTGAGGAACACCGGGATCAGGCACAGCACGATCAGCGCAAACACGATCACCACCGGCCGCGTATTCAGGGTGCCGTGGAGCATGCGTTGATAGCGCCGCTTGAGTCTGTCAAAAATCCGGTCGAGGCGATGAGCCAGGCCGCTCGGGTTTTCATCGTGGCGCAACAGCAGGGCGCACATCATCGGTGACAGGGTCAGAGCGACAATGCCGGAAATGATCACCGCCCCGGCCAGGGTCAGGGCGAACTCCTTGAACAGCGCCCCGGTGAGCCCTTCGAGAAAACCAATGGGCGCATACACCGCGGCCAACGTGATGGTCATGGACACCACCGGCAGGGCAATTTCCCGCGCGCCTTCCAGCGCCGCATCCAATGGAGTCTTGCCTTCCTCGATATGCCGGTGGATGTTTTCTACGACCACTATGGCATCGTCCACCACCAGGCCGATGGCCAATACCATCGCCAGCAGCGTCAGCAAGTTGATCGAATAGCCCATCAATTGCATGAAAAACAGCACGCCGATCATCGACAGCGGGATGGTGATCACCGGGATCACCACCGAGCGCAACGCGCCGAGGAACAGGAACACCACCACGATGACGATCAGTACCGCCTCAAACAGGGTCTTGACCACTTCGTTGATGGAGGCCTGGATAAATAGCGTGGCGTCGTAGGCAATTTCTGCCTTGAGGGTAGGCGGCAGCTGGGCTTCCAGCTCTGGCATGATCTTGCGCACTTCCTTGATCACCTCCAGCGGGTTGGCGCTGGGGGTTGCCTTGATGCCGATGTACACCGAGGGCGTGCCGCCAAACGAGCTGATGGCGTTGTAGTTTTCCGCGCCCATTTCTACACGGGCCACGTCCCGCAGCAGCACACGGCTGTCACCGTCGGTTTTAACGGCGATGGCGCCAAAGGCTTCAGCGGACTTGAGGTCGGTGTTGGCGTTGATGCTGGTCACCACGAACTCACCCTTCACCTCGCCGGCGGCGGACAGGAAGTTGTAACGGCGCACGGCGTCGGTGATGTCGCTGGCGCTGAGGCCGAAACCGGCGAGCTTGACCGGGTCCAGCCAGATACGCATGGCGAACACCTGATTGCCGAGGATCTCCGCTTCTGCCATGCCCGGCAGGGTGGCGAGCTTGGGCTGGATGACGCGAGACAGGTAGTCGGTGATCTGCGGGTTGCTCAATTGCTGGCTGGAGAAACTGATGTACATCAGCGCCGAAGCGTCGGCCGCCTCTTTGCTCAACACCGGGTCTTCGGCGTCTTGTGGCAGCTTGTTTTTTACCTCATTGGCTTTGGCCAGCAACTCGGTAAACAAGCGGTCACTGTTGGCGCCGATGCGCGCGTAGATGGAAATCACCGAAAAGTTCTGGCGACTCACCGAGGTCATGTAGTCGATGCCCTCGGCGCTGGCCAGGCTTTGCTGCAACGGCTGAGTGATATAGCCCTGGATGGTTTCGGCGTTTGCACCGGGGTAGGCGGTGGTCACCGTTATCAGGGCGTTTTCCATGGTCGGGTATTGGCGCAGCGGTAACTTGCTGTAGGCCTGCAAACCCAGTAGCACGATGAGCAGGCTGACCACCATGGCCAGCACCGGACGGCGGATAAAGGCATCTGTGAACTTCATGGCTCAGTGCCCTGCCGGCAGGTTTTTGTCCGGACTGATGGCGATGGGCGTGCCGTTATCCAGCTTGAGCTGACCGGCGCTGACCACCTGCTCACCGGCGCTCAAGCCCTTGCTCACCAGCACCAGGCCGCCGCGTCGTTCGCCGGTCTCGACAAAGCGTCGCTCGGCGACCAGCAGCGGTTGGCCATTGGCGTCCTTTTCCAGCTCGCCGCTTTCGTTCTTCTTCTCGGCCACGGCGTACACCGAGTTGCCGTAGAGGGTGTAGGTAATTGCGCTTTCCGGCACCACGATCTGTGCGGTGGGGTTGGGCAGCAAGACGTCGAGGCTGGTGAACATGCCGGGCAGCAGTGTGTTGTCCGGGTTGGCCAGGGTGGCGCGCACCAGGACATTGCGTGTGCTGTCCTCGACCTTGGGGTTGATTGCGCTGATGCGACCGGGGAATTGCTGCCCGGGGTAGGCTGAGACCTGCACCTGCACGGTTTGGCCGATGGCGACCTTGGGCACCGCGTGCTCGGGGATATAGAAGTCGACATACAGGCTGCTGATGTCCTGCAAGGTGGCGATCACCGTGCCGCTGGCCAGGTAGTCGCCCACGTCCACCTGGCGAATGCCGATGGTGCCGCTGAACGGCGCGACAATATGCTTCTTCGCCAGCGAGGCCTTGAGCTGGTTGACCGTGGCTTTGTTCTTTTGCAGTTGCGCGGACAGGCGGTCGAACTCGCCTTTGGAAATCGCCTGGCTGCCCACCAACTGGCTGCCGCGTCCGTAGTCCAGCTGGGCCAGGCCCAAGTCGGCCTGGGCAGTTTCCAGCAGCGCGCTTTCTACGGCGCTGTCCAGTTGCACCAGGGGTTGCCCGGCCTTGACCTTCTGCCCGGATTCGAACTGCACGTCTTTGACCGTTCCCGCAATTTCCAGGCTCAGGTTGACGCCTTGGAAAGCCTTGAGCGTGCCTACCGACGGTAGGCGTTGCTGCCATGGCTGCTCGACAGCGGTGGCGACGGCGACACTCACGGGCGGCTTGGGTTTGGAAAAGACCTGGATCTGCTGATAGATGGAAAAGGCTTTATAGCCCGCCAGCAGCAGGACGATTAACAGGACGACACCCAACATGATCAGCATGCGACGGCGCAGCATATTCCGGTTCCTTGGAAAAACTGAGACAGACGAAAACAGACAAGCTCGAAACATTACTCCGAGTGTAGTGGGGATTCCAGACGGTATTTTTGACAGGTCAACGACCCTGTAATAGCCCGACTTGCCGGCGATGGCGCATTCAAGCCCTGCGGCGATTTGAAGTACACCATCGCCGGCAAATCGGGCGGCTACAGGGGGATGTCAGATCAAGTGGAGATGGTTGTCCCAGAGCCCTGCTGGTAATTCCAGCGGTTTGGCGACCAACTGTTTCTGGCGGCAATCGTAGTAGCGGCAACGGCCTTGGCCGGAGGTGACGACAAACCCATCCTCTACTGCACCGACCCCTGCGCAATCGGGTAACGGACCATCAAGACGCAGTTCGCCGCTGTCCATGTCCCAGATAAAGAAGCGATTGCCACGTGGCGCCGTCAATGCCACCAGGCGCAACTCGCTGTGCACCGCGACGCTGGCGGTGTAATGCCCCATGGCCTGCAATTGCTCGTCTGCCACTGGAAACGCCACGAACGGTTGCCCCGGACGCTTGATCGCCAGCAACTCGGAACGCTCCTGGGACGGCCCCATGAACTGCTGCCCGGTAAGGATGGTGCCATCGCTGGCGATGCCCATATGGCGCACGCTGTTCATCTGCTTGGCCAGGGTTTCCTTGCTGATGAGCGTGCCATCGCGCTGCATCAACACCAGGCTCGGCTCCATGGCATTGAGGTTCATCTCCACGCGGCTTTCGGCTTCGGTGCGAATGCCTCCATTGGCCACGATCAACGTCTCGCCGTCGGGCATCCATGACACCTGGTGCGGGCCAATGCCGTGGGTGGAAAGTTCGCCGCTGTGCACCAGCCGCTCGCCTTCGAACTTATACACACCGAGCAAGCCACGGCCGGGGTCTGACGTATCGTTCTCGGTGGCGTACAGCCAGTCGCCGCTCTTGTGAATCACCGCATGGCCGTAGAAGTGGCGATTGGTGTTCGAGGTGATGGTTTGCAGCAGCGCGCCATCACGCAGGTCGATCAGGTAACTTTCGGTGCCTGGGCGACGGGCGACGAACAACGCAATCGGCAGTGTCGGGTGGTTGATGATGTCGTGGCAGCGCTGGCCGACCTGAGTGGCAAACACTTGCTTGCCGTCCAAGTGATAGCCCACGGCGTAGTGCTTGCCGTCTGCATCATCGCGCGCCGACAGCAGCAGCGGCCCCTTGTCTTTCTGCTTGAACAACGTCCAACCACCCAGCGTGAGTGCGCTGAGCAGTACGCTGCCAACCGCCAAAGCCTGTCGCCTGAGCATCATCAGTCACCGTCGTTGGCGTTAAAGCCCAGTTGGATGCCCAGCGCCTTGGCCAGTTCGCCTTCGTGCAGGCGGTGGACGACGTTGAGGCTGTCATAGATGTCGTTGAGTTGCTGGCGACCGGCGTCATCGTTCAACAGTTCGTTGAGGGTGCGCTGGTTGCTGGCGAACAGTTTCAGGGACGCGGCGTAGGCGGCGTCGATTTTGTCGGCCAATGGTTTCTGATCCGACGGCAGCAGGCCACGCAGGCCTTTGTTGTCGACGCCGACCCATACGGTCTGGGCGGCAGCAAGGCTGGCCTCCAGGCTTTGCAGGGACGACTGGCTGCGCCACGCGTCGGCCTGGAACGGCTGCGGGATGCCCTTGGTCTGGCGGCCCATGGGCGTGCCGAGTTTTTTCTTCAGGCTGTCTAGGGCGGTCACTTGGACGCGCAGCAGGTCGGCGATGGCTTCGTGGGAATCGGCGTAGCGCTGGTTCGGAAACTTGGTCATCTGCGCGAGCATGCCATCGGTGCTGTTCCAGCTGGCTAGGATCTCTTCGGCCAGGGTTTTCTGACGCTCGCCGATGGCCACCAACAGTGGGCAATAACGGGCTTTGTTCGCATCGTCGGCGATGTCGGTCTTGGCGTCGTAGAGGATGTATTCGTAGGCCGACAGGCCTTGCACGACTACGCTGGACTTGGCCAGGGCGGCGCCGTCGATCTGCGGCTGGCTGGTGACCAATTGCTCGACCTGGCGCCCGACCAGGTTTTTCTTGTCCGGCCAGAACTGTATTTGCCATGCACGGTTGCCCTCGGCCAGCGGGCCGATCAGCAGCGGTTGCAACTCGGCCCAGGCTTTTTGCGCATGGATGAAGTCGGCGCGGGCGGTGTCCAGGCTTTCCTTGCCCTGGCAGTAGGCGAGGGCGCTGACGGCCAACTGACGGTCGGCTTCGACCCAGCGGCTGTAGGTCGGCAGGATCACTTGTTTGGCGATCGCTGCAGAGGTCACAGCTTGCGGGTCTTGTGGCGAGCAGGCGCCCAGGGCGAGGGCGGCCAGGCTGGTGAACAACAACTTGGGACGGAACATGTCGAGCTCCCTTCTGTAAGTGGGGCGAAGCTTATAAAGAATTCAGGAACGCCAGCAACGCAGCGCGCTGTTCGGCATTAAAGGACAACACATGCTGCTGCGCCGCTTGTGCCTCACCGCCGTGCCAGAGCACGGCTTCCAGCAGGTTGCGGGCGCGACCGTCATGCAGAAACTGGGTATGGCCACTTACGGTGTGTGTCAGGCCAATGCCCCACAACGGCGGCGTGCGCCAGTCGCGGCCACCGGCCTTGAATTCGCTGCGGTTGTCGGCCAGGCCATCGCCCATGTCGTGCAACAGCAAATCGCTATAGGGACGGATCACTTGGTTGGCCAATTCAGGCTCGGCGGCATTGGCTGAGGTGGTGAACGTCGGCTTGTGGCACCCCTGGCAACCGGCCTGGAAGAACAGGTTTTTCCCGGCCAGGACTTGCGGATCGTTGACCTGGCGGCGCACGGGCACGGCAAGGTTACGGGTGTAGAACAGCACCAGGCGCAGAATGTTATCGCTGACTTCCGGCTCGCCATCGGCGCCATTGCCGTTGGGCGCCTGTTTGCAGGCCACTTGGGCTTCGGTGCAGTCATCGAAGGGTCTCAGGGACGTAGTGAGGCCCATATCACCAGAAAACGCGTGAACATTTTGTTGATTGAGGTTGGGTTGTCCGGCTTTCCAGCCAAAACGCCCGAGCACGGTTTTTTGCTCGGCGTCATCCCAGACCTGATTGGCGCGGCCGACGATGGCTTCTTTATCGGCGGTTTTGGGGTCGGTATTGCGCAGGATGTCCGCGTCGCTGATGGCTTCAAGCAGGCCAAGGCCGATCATCGGCGGGGCGATGCGCGCCGAAAAACGGGTGTCGGGGTGCATTGGGCCATAGCCGAGTTGGGTGATCTGCAGATCCGGCTTGCGCAGCTCGACGACGGTGCCGTCCTTGAAGGTGACGTTGACCGGTGTGTAGTCGACCCGCACTTTGCCTTCCGGAGTGACGCCGGGCACGGCCATGTCCTGCAATTGCCCGCCGTATGTCGGCTCTGGCACCACGCCTGCTTGCTCGATGAGTTTGGCGTAGGGTTGCTGATCCTGAGTTGGCAGGGCGATCGACAGGCGCACCAGCATCGAGACCGCATTGGCTGCGTCGGGCAACGGCGGGTGGCCACGGCCGTCCTTGATGTGGCAGTTCTGGCAAGCGTTGGTGTTGAACAACGGTCCCAGGCCATCACGGGCGGTGGTGGTGGACGGCGCGATCACCCAAGGACTGCGAAAGAAACTGTTGCCGACGCTGAAGTCCAAGCGGCGCGTCGGCGACAAGTTGGCCGACGGCAGGGAAAACGCGTTCTGGTCGCGCTTATTCACCGTCGTCGCGCCGCCTGCCCGCGATTCACCCGGCTCGGCCTTGGTGAACCTGGGGGCGTCATCGCACGCAGTCAGGCCCAAGGCCATGCATACGACGGACAGACGAAGAAGCGAACGGAACATCGAGTTTCCTGAACGAGCGTGAAAAATATGGTCGCAAAGTCTAACAGGGCCGGGGGGAATGAATAAGAGCAATTATCGTTTGGTGGTCGCCGGTTTATTCCCGCTAGAATGACCGCACATTTTTTCTGGAGGTGGCCAATGCAGGCTCTCGACGCTTTGCTCAACCGTGTTTCCGTGCCGCGTTTGCTGGAGCCGGCACCGACCCAGGAGCAGCGCGACGTGCTGTTCGCCGCTGCCATGCGTGCACCCGACCACGGTCAATTGCGCCCTTGGCGTTTCCTCACCGTAGAAGGCGCCGCCCGTGAGCAGATGGGGACGCTGCTGGCCGAGGCTGCACGCCTGCAAGACGCCGACGCCCCGCAAGCCGCCATCGACAAGGCCCAGAACGGCCCATTGCGCGCACCGTTGGTGGTGGTGGTGATCGCCCGTTTGCAGGAGCACTTCAAGGTACCCAAGTCTGAGCAACTGCTGGCGGCGGCCTGTGCGGCCCACGGCATTCTGTTGGCGGCCTATGCCCAAGGGATTGGTGCGGTGTGGCGTACGGGTGAGTTGTCCTACTCGGCCCACGTTGCCAAAGGCCTGGGGCTGACGGCGGATGAGGAAGTGATTGGCTTCCTCTATTTGGGTACCCCGCAGAACCCGCCGCGTACGGCGCCGAAGGAAGATGTGGCGGCGTTTGTGCAGGCTTGGACGGGTCTCTAAGCAGTACGCGATCAAAATGTGGGAGGGGGCTTGCCCCCGATAGCGGTGTCTCAGTCAATGAATCTGCTGACTGACACACCGCTATCGGGGGCAGGCCCCCTCCCACATTTCACCTGTGGTGTTTCTTAAACCTTGAACTGATCCATGAGTTTCATCTGCTGGCTGGCCAACGCATTGAGTTGGCTGCTGATAGCCGCCGATTCGGTGGCCTGGCCGGTGAGGGTTTCGGTCACGGTGCGGATCGCCGAGACGTTACGGTTGACCTCTTCGGCCACCGCGCTCTGTTGTTCGGCGGCGCTGGCGATTTGCAGGTTCATGTCGCTGATCACCGTCACGGCGTCGCTGATCTTGCCCAAGGCCTGCACGGCCTGATGGATCTGCCCGGCATTGCTCTGGGCCTGGCTTTGGCTTGAGTGCATCGTCGCGACCACGCCACGGGTGCCGCTCTGGATGCGTTCGATCACCAGGCGGATCTCCTCCACGGAATCCTGGGTGCGCTTGGCCAAGTTACGGACTTCGTCGGCCACCACCGCAAAGCCGCGGCCGCTTTCGCCCGCGCGTGCCGCTTCAATCGCCGCGTTCAGCGCCAGCAGGTTGGTCTGTTCGGCAATGCTGCGGATCACTTCCAGCACCGAACCGATTTGCTCGCTGTTGACTGCCAGGGCTTCGACTTCGCCCACGGCCCTGCTGACTTCTTCGGCGAGGATCGTGATATCCCGCGTACTCTTTTCAATGATCTGCATGCCTTCGCGCGCCGACTGATCGGCACCGCGTGCCGCGCTGGCGGCATTCGAGGCGCTGTTGGCGACGTCATGGGCGGTGGCGCTCATTTCGTTGGACGCCGTGGCCACTTGGTCGATTTCACGGAACTGCACCTGCATGCCTTCGCTGGTCTGGCGGGCGATGGCCGAGGACTGGTCCGCCGTGCCGCGGGCCTCGGTGATGCTTTGCTTGATCTGGGCGATAGTCGGTTGCAGCTTGTCGAGGAAGCGGTTGAACCAGTTCACCAGTTCGCCCAGTTCATCCTTTTTACTGTAGGCCAAGCGTTGGGTGAGGTCGCCGTCGCCGCTGGCGATGTCCTTGAGCATCGCGGCCACGCTGTTGATCGGGCGGGTTACGCCGGTGGCGGTCAGCCAGATCAGCAGCAAACCCAGGAGCCCGGCGGCAGCGCCCACCAGCAAGGCCTTGAGGGTGCCGGTCGCCTGGGCTTTGTCGAGGACCTCCTGCAGTTTTACGGTGTCGGCCAGCATCACGTGTTTGGGCAGTTTAATCACCACCCCCCAGGCTTTGGCATCGGCGATCGGCTTGACTGCGTAGACCGCACGAATCGTATCGCCCTGCTCAAGATTGACGTGGCTGTCATTGGCCAGCAGTTGCACGATCTCATTGCCCTCGGCGCCCAGCGTATCGATCAGATTTTTGCCGACCCGCGCAGGCTCGCCGCTGTAGGCGGCAATCAGACCGGTGCTGGAGATAACCTCCAGGTGCGCGGCGCCATCGAACAGCGTCTTTTGGGCCGCATCAGCCAGGGTTTGCAGGCTGTTGAGCGCAATGTCCACACCCACCACACCAATCACTTTTCCATCCACCAGCAGCGGTTGGGAAATGGTGGTCATCAGTACCGGTTTGCCGGCCACAGTGTCTTCGTACGGATCCAAGAGGCAGGTGCTGCGGGTGTCACGTGGGCAGGTGTACCAGATGTTGTAGGGTGTGCCGTTTAGGTTGGGGGTGGTCTTGGTCAGGTCTTCCTCGACCATGATGGTGTTCAGGCCTTCACCCCCGGCACGGCTCCAGTAGCTGGAAAAGCGGCCTTTTTCATTGGAGACGCGGGCCTTGTCGTTGATGAATTCGCTGTCCTTACCGTCCAAGCCATCGGGCTCGAACGACAGCCAGATTCCGAGCACCTTGTTGTTGCGTTCAAAGGCGGTTTTCAGGCTCTGATTGAGTTCTTCGCGAAGGGCTGCGGGCTCCAGAGCACGTTTGGCGGCGAGGTTGCGCAAGTCTTTGACTTGGTCGGCCAGGGCGGTGACCGCGGTTAGATTCTCGCCGAAGGTTTTCTGCAACTGCACCGCTTGTTCAGCGGCCCTTGCCTGCAACAGGCTTTGCACGCTGCTGGTGAGCATGCGTGAACTTGAATCGCTGATCAGATGGTCGTTCTGGTCCGTTTCGTACAGATTGATGCTCACGATCAGCGTAATCACCCCCAGCAGGCAAAGGCCGGACAGCAGCACGATTTTCAAGCGGATAGAGAGGGTGTCGAACATAGGTTCACTCACGAATGGTCTTGTTGGAATGCACAGCACGGCCAAGTCCATTCAGCGCTATATCCGGAGCATCGGCGCGGTAGGGGCTTTCATGAGCAGAAGGCGATGGGCGGTAGGAAAACGCCTACAGGTAGGGTTATACGGGCTGTGCGAGCCGTTCGGGGCGTGACCAGATCCACAGATTGCCCAGGCTCATCCCGGCAATCGCCAGGTAGATGGGCCAGCCATGGTCGAGCATCACCAGCATCAGGATCGCGCACAACAGCATGCTCACGGTGGCGCTGACTTTGGCCCGGCGCGCGATGATCTTGCCGTTGCGCCAGTTGAACAGGATCGGCCCAAACAGGCGGTGGTTTTCCAGCCAGGCGCTGAGGCGTGGCGAGCTTTTGGTCGCGGCCCAGGTGGCCAGCAGGATGAACTCGGTGGTGGGCAAACCGGGTATCACAATCGCCACCAGCCCGATGCCCAGGCTGACATAGGCCAGCAGGCCGAACAGGATCTGTGCGATTTTCGAGGTGGATTGGGTTTTGCCAGTCATGGTGAAGCTTTTCTTGGGGAAGGTTACAAAAAAGTCCGAACTTAAATGCGATCAAAATGTGGGAGGGGGCTTGCCCCCGATGGCGGTGGGTCAGTTACCTATTTGTTGGCTGATGCACCGCTATCGGGGGCAAACCCCCTCCCACATTGGGTTGCATTTCAATTTGCGGGATCAGGCCAGTTCAGGGGCGCTAGCGTACGCCTGTTCCAGCAACACGGTGAAGCGCACAAACGCATCCACCGCGCCTTTTTCTACTGCGGCCTCTTCCTCGGGGCTGAATTGCAGGCCGTCGAGGGTGCGGGTGAAGCGCTTCCAGCCTTCGGCACGACCGCCGGCTGGCTCACCCAAGTGGCGGGCCCCAAAGGTTTCGCTCAAGCCGAGGCCTACGGCGCGCTTGATCAGGAACGCGGCGCCCAACTTGGAGCCTTCCGAGACGAACAGCCAGCCCAGGGCTTCGGCTTTGCTCGGGTTGCTCACTGCACCGGCCACCGCGGCCGGTACTTCGGTGTCCAGGTCGGCGAGGTCCAGCTTGGCGGCTTCGGCGCGGCAGCGTGCGGCCAGGTCAGGCACGATCTTGATCAGTTCGGCGTCGTTGTACAGGGCCACCAGTTCCGACTGGAACAGGTACTGCGCCACCACGAAACGGGCAAAGTTGGCCTGGGTTTCGAACGGGGCATGGGCCTTCACCAGTGCATCCAGCTTGGTGTGCGGCTCGTTGGTGATCTGGTTCAGGCGCTGGGAGCGCAGGCTTGGACGTTCTGCGTTAGGAGAAGCGGTCATGAAAAAGTCCTTGAGAAGGGGAGCGCCTTGGTGCCCGAAAGAGAGCGGTTATCAACTAGACGAACAAGAAGACGCGGCACAGTAAAAAATCCTCACCTCGTCGTTGATATTTCGACGAGGTGAGAAGGGCTTGGTCAGATATCCCAGATCACGTTAATCGCAAAGTTGCGGCCGGGCTGGGTGAGGCGGTCGAGGTTGGCCGGGCCGGTTACCGCGGCTTCGCCGACGCTGTCGTAGCTGCGTACGTCATCCCAGTTCCAGTACTTCTTGTCGGTGAGGTTGTAGAGGCCGCCGTTGATGGTCACGTCGTTGGTGACTTTGTAGTAGGCGGTCAGGTCGACAACGCCGAAGCCGGGGGTTTTGAATGGGCCGCTGGTGTCGCCGTCCGGCGCGTGGAAGGTGGAGCTGTCTACGCGATTCTGCTTCTTCACCAGGGTCCAGCTCAGCAGGCCACCGTAATTGTCCTGGTCGTAGCCCAGGCCGAACACGCCCTTGAGCGGGTTGACGCTGTTCAGCGGTTCGCCGTTTTGGTCGTTGCGACCGTAGGCATAGGAGACCGCCCCCTGGGTGTATAGGCCTTGTGGGGCACCGAATGCATCCAGGTTCAGGCGGCCCTTGGCTTCGGCGCCCTTGACGCTGGCGCGCTTGATATTGACGGCTTGGAACTGCTCGGCAGTGCCGCCGACCACGACGTTGTCTTCGTCGATAAAGTCGCGGTATTTGTTATAGAACACCGCCACCTCAAAGGAACCCTCGTCGAACTTGCCGCGAATCCCGGTTTCGATGCCTTTGCTGGTCTCCGGCTTGAGGTCCGGATTGGGTTCGACGGTGTAGCCTAGGTTCAAGTTTTCAAAGCGGCCGTACAGCGACTTGGCGGACGGTGTGCGGAAACCTTCGGCGTATTGGCCGAACCAGGTGTATTGGTCCGTCAGCGCGTAGGTCAGGCCAAACTTGGGCGTCACGCGGTGCCAGGTTTTCTTCTTGTCGCTCACCGTTTCCGCACCTGTCGGGTTGACGGTGTTGAGGAATTCCTGGGTCAGCTTGGGTTTGAGCTGGGTGTAGTCATAGCGCACGGCGGGGAGGAAGGTCCATTTGTCCCAAGTGATCTGGTCCTGTGCGAACAGCGAATAGGTGTTGATGGTCGGGTCGGGGAAGTCGCTGGCCTTCTTCACGCTATCGGAGGCCATCGGGCTGGGCGCGCCGATGGCGGTGCAACCGCTGCCGACGGCCACGCAGGTCGCGCTGCCCTCGCGCGAGCCGGTGACTTTCTGCTGCTTGAGGGTGGTGCCGTAGGTCACTTGGTGATCGGTTTCACCAAGGCTGAACGCTTTGTCCAACTGTGCATCGAAAACCCACTGTTTTTCCTGGTAGAGCGTGTCGCGGGTGCGCAGGACGCGACGACCGGATTGATAGATTTCGGCGGTGGTCTGGTCGGTCTTGGCGATCTGGTAATTGACGCTGGTCTTGATGCGGTCGGCAATCGGCGACTCAAGGGCGAAGCTGTTTTCCAGGCCGAAACGTTCACGGGTGATGGTGTCGTTACCACGACGATCACGGTAGAGGTTGAAGCCTCGGCCGCCGATGAACGGGCCGCCCACCGCGTTCTTCAGGTTGACGTCGCGATCATCCTTGTACTTCTCGTACGTCAGACCCAGGCGGTTGTCATCGCCATAGTTCCAGCCGAGCTTCGCCAGGATGTTAGTGGTGCGCGCTTCTTCCGGGTTGGCGCCTGTGCGATCCAGGCCGGTGGCGTTGTTGCCGTCGTAGGACTCAGTTTCGTGACCGTTGCGCTGGCTCAGGTGCAGCAAACCGTCGAAGTCTTGAACGCGGCCGGCGAAGGTGCCAGAGGTCAGCCAACTTTCGTCGGCGGAGCTGTAGCCGGTCTTCAGGCGGGCGCCGAAGTCTTGGCCTGGCTTGATGATGTCAACCGGGTCGAGGGTGAAGTAACTGACGGCGCCGCCGATGGCGCTGCTGCCGTAGAGGGCCGACGCCGGCCCGCGCAGGATTTCCACGCGCTTTACGATTTCCGGGTCGACGTAGTTGCGGCGGGTCTTGGCGTAGGGGCCGTTGAAGAAGTTGCCCGGCACTTCCACACCGTCCACTTGAGTAAGGATACGGTCGCCATCGATGCCGCGAATGTTGAAGCCGGCATTACCTGCTCGTGTACCAGCGCCGCCCACCGAGACGCCGGGCTCGTAGCGCACCAGTTCCCGGATGTTGTTGACGTTCTGGCGGTCCAGTTCCTCACGCTCATGCACGCTGACGGTACTCGGCACGCTGTTCACATCCTGCGCGTTACGGGTTGCGCTGATGGTCACCTGTTGCAGATTGAGGGTGCTGCCCGCTGCGCGCTTTTCCAGCACGATGTTGTTATTGCCCAGTTTGCGGTAGCTCAGGTTGGTCCCCACCAACAGCCGGTCCAACGCTTTTTCTGGCGACAACGGGCCGCGTGCGCCAGGAGACGACACGCCCTGGCCCAGCTCTGCGGGCAGGCCGACTTGCCAGCCGGTCACGGCAGTAAAGGCGTTGAGCGCCGAGACCAGCGGCTGCTGTTCGATGCTGAAGGTGTAGTTGCCCTGGCTGCGCGAAACCGGTTCGGCAGCGGTGGCGGCCATGGCCGGCGCGCCCGCCAGCAGGATGGCGGCAGTCAACAAGGACAGGACGGGCGAAGAAGACCGGCGGTTGAAACGAGAGGACATCGAAAGCGCTCCGGGGGACGAATCTTATAGTTGCGAACCGAATCAAATAGGAATCAGTTGCATTGGCTAAGACGAGACGTACCGCCGAAGGTTATCGAGTAAAAATAATTCTCATTTAGTTCAGTATGACCAGCGCCGGGTATTCCGAGAGCTTGGCAGAGGTGATGTGCGCCAGTGAGCGCACGACGTCCAGGGGTTGATCAAGCCGGTAATTGCCGGTGACCGCGACGCTGGCGAGTTGGTCGTTGGTGTTGACGATCCAGCCGGGGTAATAGCGGCGCAACTCGGCGAGCACTTCGCTCATCGGGCAGTTTTCAAAAATCAGCCGGCCTTGCACCCAGGCCAGGTCCTTATTGGCGTCCAGCTTGGCCGGTTGGCCGAAGCCTTTGGGGCCGATGCGGATACTTTCGCCGGCGCGCAGGCGTACGCGGGCATCGTCGAAAGTGTTGCTGAGGTCGACATCACCGCGCTGCACTTGCACCTGGGCCTCGCCATTGAGGTAGCGCACGGCGAAGGCGGTGTCGCGCACGCTGGCGCGCACCGGGCCGGCGTCGATTTCCAGGGGCTGGCCATGGTTGGGCACAACTTCGAAAAAAGCCTCGCCCTGGTACAGGCGGGCGATGCGCTGGTGGTCCTTGATGCTGCTGGAGAACGCCGAGTTGGTGTTCAGCAATACTTTCGAGCCGTCGTCCAATTGCAGACGTTGTCGTTCGCCCACCACGGTGAGGTGGTCGGCCTGCAGGCGCACCGGCAGGTTGCTGAAGCTGAACAGCCCGATCAGCAACACCGCGGCGGTGGCGAGCGGTTTCCAATGGGGTTTGATTCGGCGCCAGGCGCTGGGCTTGCGCGGCGCGGCCAGGGCCACCGCGGCGCTGTGAACCGGCGCGCCACCCCAGGCGGCCTGGGCCTTGGCGAAGGCGTTGACGTGGGCCGGGTCGCGGGCCAGCCAGGCTTCAAACTCGGCCTGCTGCCCAGCTTGCGGGCACTGCAAGGCAATCAGCCAATCCAGGGCCTGGTCCATAGCCGTGTCTTGCAGCACCTCATGAGCCAGCTCATGAGGGCGCAGTTTATTGGGGTCCGTCACGGTGTTCCTCGGGTCTTCGCCACGTTCTATTCATTATTCCTACAGCTCGGGTCGACATTTCTGTCGCGTGCAGCTTAAGGCCGATCCAGCCGGTCGGCCACACCTACGCAGATGGCCATGATCAATTTCAGTTCCTTTTGCACGGTGCTCAGGGACACGTCCAACTGATCGGCAATCTCCTGATAGCTGCACCCGTGCAGGCGGCTGAGGATGAAAATCTGCTGCTGGCGGGCGCTCAATTGGCCCAGGCTGACGCTCAGGTGCTCAAGCAATTGCTCGGCCTGAGTCGCATCTTCGGGGGTGCTGATAGGGGCGGCGACGCTTTGTAGGATGTCCAGCGGGACATCTTCCTGCAGCGTGCGGGCATGGATTCTGCGTGAGCGCAGGTGATCCAGCGCGAGGTTACGTGCGGTTTGATAAACGAAGGGTTCAAGGTGATCGATCGGCCGCTCGCTGAGGGCTCGTGTGACGCGCAGATAGGTTTCCTGCAGCAGGTCCTCGGCGGTGCTGTGGTTATTCACCATCCGCTGCAAGGTGCGTAGCAGAATCACCCGTTGGGTGAGAAAGACTTGGTTGAAGCGAGATTGGCTCACAGTGATACCAGACCGATTTGCAGCAAATGATAATGCTTATCATCAACTCAAATGGCAAGGGGCTATTTCTCTGGGCCTACTTAGAACAATGTGGGAGGGGGCTTGCCCCCGATAGTGGTGTGTCAGTCAACACATTCCTGACTGATACACCGCCATCGGGAGCAAGTCGAATCGCCCCTCCCAAAGGATCGCTTTATTCGGCGTTACACAGCGCCAGGCAGTTATCCAGCATACGGTTGGAGAAGCCCCACTCGTTGTCGTACCAGGCCAATACTTTGAGCAACTTGCCGCTGACCTTGGTGTGATTGGCGTCGAAGATCGACGACAGCGGGTTGTGGTTGAAGTCACTGGAAACCAGCGGAAGGGTGTTGTAACCGAGGATCTTCGAGTGCTGGCTGGCTTCCTTGAGCAGCGCGTTGACCTCTTCGGCAGTGGCTTCTTTCTTCAGCGTTACGGTGAGGTCTACCAAGGACACGTTGATCACCGGCACGCGCACGGCCATGCCGGTCAGCTTGCCCGCCAGTTCCGGCAGCACCAGGCCCACCGCTTCGGCAGCGCCGGTCTTGCTTGGGATCATGTTCTGGGTGGCGGAGCGCGCGCGGTACGGGTCGGTGTGGTAGACGTCGGTCAGGTTCTGGTCGTTGGTGTAGGCGTGGATGGTGGTCATCAGGCCACTCTCGATGCCCAGCTCGCGGTGCAGCACCTGGGCGACCGGCGCCAGGCAGTTGGTGGTGCACGAGGCGTTGGAGATGATCTGGTGGGACTGACGCAGAATGTCGTGGTTCACGCCATACACCACAGTGGCGTCCGCGCCTTTGGCCGGTGCCGAGATGATCACCTTGCGCGCGCCGGCGGTAATATGGGCGGCGGCCTTGTCACGGTCGGTGAACAGACCGGTGCATTCGAATACCACGTCAATCTTGTGTGCAGCCCATGGCAGGTCAGCCGGGTTGCGAATGGCACTCACGGCAATCCGGTCACCGTTGACGGTCAGGCTTTCCTGATCGTGGGCGACCTCTGCGTCGAATGTGCCATGTACGGTGTCGTATTTGAGCAGGTGGGCATTGATCGAGCTGTCGCCGAGATCGTTGATGGCGACGATCTGCAAATCCTGGCGGTAGCCTTGGGTATACAGTGCGCGCAGGACATTACGGCCAATACGGCCAAAACCATTGATTGCGATACGAAGAGTCATTGGAGAGTGCCTGTCGTCGATTTGTTGTAAGAATTACAAGATTATTCGCATAAAAATAGAAAACAAGCCTTTTTAGTGGCAATATTTTGTTCAATCTACAACGAGTGACCTGAATCAACTGGTCCGATGATTCAAACGACACCCTGCCATCCCATGAGCTGCGGGCGTTTGATCAGCATAGACACTCAGGTCGCCACATCCGTTAGCCTGGAGTTCTACACATGCATCCCCGCGTTCTTGAGGTCACCGAACGGCTTATCGCCCGCAGCCGCGCCACACGTGAGGCTTACCTTGCGCTCATTCGCGGCGCCGCCAGCGACGGTCCGATGCGCGGCAAGCTGCAATGCGCCAACTTTGCCCACGGCGTGGCCGGTTGCGGCACCGAAGACAAAAACAGCCTGCGCATGATGAATGCCGCCAACGTGGCAATTGTTTCCTCATATAACGACATGCTGTCGGCGCACCAGCCGTACGAACATTTCCCTGAACAAATAAAGAAAGCTCTGCGTGAAGTCGGCTCGGTCGGCCAGTTCGCTGGTGGTACGCCTGCAATGTGCGACGGTGTGACCCAGGGCGAGCCGGGGATGGAGCTGAGCCTGCTCAGCCGTGAAGTCATTGCCATGTCCACGGCGGTGGCGCTGTCCCACAATATGTTCGACGCCGCACTGATGCTGGGCATCTGCGACAAGATCGTCCCCGGCCTGATGATGGGCGCGCTGCGCTATGGTCACCTGCCGATGATCTTCGTACCGGGCGGCCCGATGCCGTCGGGTATCTCCAACAAGCAGAAAGCCGACGTGCGCCAGCGCTACGCCGAAGGCAAGGCCACTCGCGAAGAGCTGCTGGAATCGGAGATGAAGTCCTACCACAGCCCCGGCACCTGCACCTTCTACGGCACTGCCAACACCAATCAATTGCTGATGGAAGTGATGGGTCTGCACTTGCCGGGCGCCTCATTCGTCAACCCGTACACGCCGCTGCGTGACGCGCTGACCCGTGAAGCCGCGCATCAGGTTACGCGCCTGACCAAGGCCAACGGCAACTTCACGCCGATCGGCGAGATCGTCGACGAGAAATCCATCGTCAACTCCATCGTCGCCCTCAACGCGACCGGCGGGTCCACCAACCACACCCTGCACATGCCGGCCATCGCCATGTCGGCAGGCATCATCCTCACCTGGGACGATATGGCTGACCTCTCCGAGGTGGTGCCGACCCTGTCCCACGTGTATCCAAACGGCAAGGCCGATATCAATCACTTCCAGGCGGCGGGCGGCATGTCGTTCCTGATCCGTGAGCTGCTGGAAGCGGGCCTGCTCCACGAAGACGTCAACACCGTGGCCGGCAAGGGCCTGAGCCGATACATCCAGGAACCGTTCCTGGTCGACGGCGAGCTGGTTTGGCGTGACGGTCCTATCGAAAGCCTCGACGAAACCATCCTGCGGCCCGTGGCCCGTGCGTTCTCGCCGGAAGGTGGTCTGCGCGTGATGGAAGGCAACCTCGGCCGCGGTGTGATGAAAGTCTCTGCGGTAGCCCCAGAGCACCAGATCGTCGAAGCGCCGGCGGTGGTGTTCCAGGATCAGCAGGATCTGGCCGATGCGTTCAAGGCTGGTCAGTTGGAAAAAGATTTCGTCGCGGTGATGCGCTTCCAGGGCCCGCGCTCCAACGGCATGCCCGAGCTGCACAAGATGACGCCGTTCCTGGGTGTGCTGCAGGACCGTGGTTTCAAGGTGGCATTGGTGACAGACGGGCGTATGTCCGGCGCGTCGGGTAAGATTCCCGCCGCGATTCACGTCAACCCCGAAGCCCAGAGCGGCGGGCCGCTGGCGCGAGTACGCGATGGCGATATCATTCGTGTGGATGGCGTTACCGGCACCTTGGAGCTTAAGGTGGACGCCGAAGAATTTGCAGCGCGCACGCCTGCCACGGGCCTTCTGGGCAATAACGTGGGGGCCGGCCGCGAGCTGTTTGGATTTATGCGCTTGGCCGCAAGCTCCGCAGAGCAGGGCGCCAGCGCCTTTACCTCTGCCTTGGAGACGCTTAAGTGAAGTTAGCGCTGGTCGGTGATATCGGGGGTACCAACGCCCGTTTTGCAGTGTGGCGGGATTCGGCACTGCATTCGATTCGGGTGCATGCCACGGCGGATTACCCAACCCCTGAAGAGGCGATCAAGGTCTATCTGAAGGAAGAGGGCCTGGAAATCGGGGACATCGGCGCGGTGTGCCTGTCGGTAGCCGGGCCGGTGAGTGGCGATGAATTCAAATTCACCAACAATCACTGGCGCCTGAGCAAGACGGCGTTCTGCAAGACCTTGCAGGTGGATGAACTGCTGCTGGTCAATGACTTCTCCGCCATGGCCCTGGGGATGACCCGCCTGCAACCCGACGAATTTCGCGTGGTTTGTGAGGGCACGCCGGAGCCGTTGCGACCGGCGGTGGTGATCGGGCCTGGCACTGGCCTGGGCGTCGGCACACTGCTGGATCTCGGCGCAGGTCGTTACGCGGCGTTGCCGGGGGAGGGCGGCCACGTCGACCTGCCCCTGAGCAGCCCTCGGGAAACCCAGTTGTGGCAACACATTTACAACGAGATTGGCCACGTCAGCGCTGAAACGGCGTTGAGCGGTGGCGGCTTGCCGCGTCTGTACCGCGCGATTTGTGCGGTGGACGGTCACGCGCCTGTGCTCGACACGCCCGAAGCCATCACGGCTGCAGGCTTGGCCGGCGACCCGGTGGCGATGGAAGTGTTGGAGCAGTTCAGCGTCTGGCTGGGCCGAGTGGCGGGCAACAATGTGCTGACCACCGGTGGACGCGGTGGTGTGTATATCGTGGGTGGGGTGATTCCGCGGTTTGCCGACTTTTTCATCAACAGCGGCTTTGCCAAGAGTTTCAGCGACAAAGGCTGCATGAGCGACTACTTCAAAGGTATTCCGGTGTGGTTGGTGACCGCGCCGTATTCCGGGTTGACCGGGGCGGGTGTGGCGTTAGAGCAGGCATTTGCTTAGGCAGTGACCTGCCCCCTATGAGGCCATCAAGAACACCCCATAACAACAAGGAGGACCCCGTGAGCGTAATCAGTAAATCGATTCTCCTCGTCGACGACGACCAGGAAATCCGCGAATTGCTGCAAACCTACCTCAGTCGCGCCGGCTTCCAGGTGCGTGGTGTGCCGGATGGCGCGGGGTTCCGCCAGGCGATGAACGAGGCGCCGTGCGACTTGGTCATCCTCGATGTGATGCTGCCGGACGAAGATGGCTTCAGCCTCTGCCGTTGGATCCGCCAGCATCCGCGCCAGGCGCAGGTGCCGATCATTATGCTCACCGCCAGTTCTGACGAAGCCGACCGCGTGATCGGCCTGGAACTGGGCGCCGATGACTATATCGGCAAGCCGTTCAGCCCTCGCGAGTTGCAGGCGCGGATCAAGGCTCTGTTGCGGCGCTGCCAGTTTGGCCAGGAGCGCAGTGGGAGTGGCGATGTGCTGGTGTTCGATGAGTGGCGCCTGGACATGATCAGCCATCGGCTGTTCCACCTGGACGGCGAGGAGGTGATTCTCTCCGGTGCCGACTTCGCACTGCTCAAGTTGTTTCTCGACCATCCGCAACAAATTCTCGATCGCGACACTATCGGCAACGCCACCCGTGGCCGCGACCTGATGCCGCTGGACCGCATCGTCGACATGGCGGTCAGCCGCCTGCGCCAACGCCTGCGCGACACCGAAAAGCCCCCGAGGCTGATCCGCACCGTACGTGGCAGCGGTTATCAACTGGCAGCCAGCGTGGTTGCCGGCAATGTCCACTGAGCCGGTGACCGAACGCCGGCGCCGCTTCCCGGTACCGCGCTCGCTGCTGGGGCGTATGCTGCTGCTGACCTTACTTGCGGTGTTGTTCGCCCAGGCGTTGTCCAGCGTGATTTGGGTTTCGCAGTTGCGTGCTACCCAGCTTGAGGGCCTGGTCACCAGCGCTCGCAGCCTGGCCCATTCGATGACCGCCAGTGTGAGTTACTTCCGTTCGTTGCCGGTGGCCTATCGTCCGCTGGTTCTCGACCAATTGCGTAGCATGGGCGGCACCCGGTTTGTAGTCACCCTTAATGACCGTCCGCTGGACATGCAGGTATTGCCCGAAACCCCACGCAAGCAGGCGGTGCTGGTGGCCGTGGACGAAGTGCTGCGCCAGACCCTGGGCGCCGACGTGCACATCTCGGTGGAATTCGTCAGCGCCGAAGACCTGCGCATCTTCAACGCCGGCCTCAAGCTCGATGAGTTGCCGCGCTCTTGGGCCCATTACGCGCTGACCCTGGAACCGGTAAACCCGCCGGTGCTGGTGACCCAGATCCAACTCGCCCCCGGCGAATGGCTGTACATCGCCTCGTTGCTGCCTGAGCCCTACACCAGCCTTGAAGAACAGGGCCTACCGTCCCAGCAGGTGTGGTTTATCGTGTTGACCAGCGGTTTTCTGCTGTTGTTCATTGGCCTGCTGGTGCACTGGCAAAGCCGCCCCCTCAAGCGCTTGGCGCGGGCAGCGCGAGACATGTCTCTCGGCGCCGATGTGGAGCCGGTGGCCGAAGGCGGCGGCAGTGAAGTGGTGGAAGTGGGCCGCGCGTTTAATGCCATGCGCGAGCGCATCAGCCGCTATTTGACCGAGCGCAGCCAACTGTTCAGCGCGATTTCCCACGACCTGCGCACACCGATCACCCGCCTGCGTCTGCGTGTGGAACTGCTCGAAGACGAAAACCTGCAAACCAAATTCGGCCGTGACCTGGATGAATTGGAGTTGCTGGTGAAGGGCGCGCTGCAATGTGTGAAAGACACCGATATCCACGAGAACATCCAGCCGGTCGACCTCAACCATGTGCTCGAATGCCTGGTAGAGCCTTATGTGGCGCCAAACGGTAACGGCCGTGTGACCCTGGATGGCGCTGCATTGGCGACCTATCCGGGCAAGCCGCTGGCGCTCAAGCGGTGTATCGGCAACCTGATCGATAACGCGTTGAAGTACGGGCAGAACGCGCATTTGCATATCGAGGATGATGGTGCGCAGTTTGTCCTGCACGTCGACGATGAAGGTCCCGGCGTTCCGGAGCAGCGTTTGGAACAGGTATTCGAGCCGCACTTCCGCCTTTCCGGGCAGCAGCAGGGCTATGGGTTGGGCCTGGGGATTGCGCGCAATATTGCCCACAGCCATGGCGGTGAAGTGAGTTTGCAGAATTTGCGGGAGGGGGGGTTACGGGTGACTCTGCAACTACCGCGCACCCTGGATTGAATGCTCGCGGACCCATGTGAGAGGGGGCTTGCCCCCGATGGCAGTGTCTCAGTCAGGTATCTAAAGCAGATCCACCGCTATCGGGAGCAAGCCCCCTCCCACATTTTGATCTTCATTCGGTCAGATGCTTTGGCGCAGGCGGGCCAGATCCCGCAGCGGCGGCGCCCCAAACAATCGGCTGTATTCCCGACTGAACTGCGACGGGCTTTCATACCCCACCCGATACCCCGCCGCTGATGCTTCCAGCCCTTCGGCGATCATCAATCTGCGTGCTTCCTGCAAGCGCAACTGCTTCTGGTACTGCAAGGGGCTCATGGCGGTGATTGCCTTGAAGCGGTGGTGCAATGTCGAAACGCTCAGGTTCACTTCCTTGGCCAGATCATCAATGCGAAGCGGTTGTTCGTAGTTGCCATTGAGCCACTTGATCGCTTGGCTCACCCGATGGCTCTGGCTGTTGGCCACGGCAATTTCATACAGGCGATAACCCTGCGGCCCACGTAGCAAGCGGTAAAGAATTTCCCGGTTGATCAGTGGGGCCAGCATGGCGATGTCTTTGGGCGTATCCAGCAAGCGCGCCAGGCGCAGCACCGCGTCGAGCAATTGGTTGTCAATCCGGTCCACGTACATGCCGCGTGATGTCGGGCGTGTGGGTACGCCCATGGGGCCGGCTTCAGCGATCAGGGCGGTCAGCTGCGCCGGGTCGATATTGATCCGCACCGACAGGTTCGGATCGTCGGGCGTGGCGTCGATGATCCGCCCGGCCACTGGCATCGCCACCGAGAACACCAGGTAATTGAGCGGGTCGTAGGCAAAGATTTCATCCGCCAGGCGCACTTCCTTGCTGCCGTTGGCAAGGATGCACAGCGCGGGTTCCACCAGCACCGGCATAAAGTCGCGTGGCGTGTTGTGGCGGTTCAGGTAGAGCGACGTGATCGCGGTACCGTAGGAGCCATCTTCCCAAGTATGCCTGTGCACGATACTGGCCAGTTCGGCACGCTGCTTTTCCATCTCGGCATCGAGAGGAATGGACTGATATTCGGGCGACGACATGAAGCGTCCTCTGCAGGCGGCTTTGATGGGGTCAGCTTAGCGGCGGCTTTTCAAATAGTGTTAGGTCGATTCTGCACAATCCTTGCCTGATCCTGCGGCGTATCGCCAATCAGGCAAGCGTGAGGCCTGTCATCTCCCTGAAATACTGCGTTTGTGCATGGCGCAAAACCAGTGAGCCGAGTACCCGGTTTACGCTTCTCGCAGGATTGTGCAATAAGCCGGCAGGAATCGACTAACCGCGCCTACCTGCGCGCCGTTATCTTTGATCCTGTGGCAGCACACCCTCACCGTGTTTGCCGAGCATCACTTCTCAACGGGAGAGTCGAACATGTCCACCCCCATTCCCGCGAGCCATATGGCCTTTATCCGCGCCCGCACCGGGTGCAGCACCGAACTCGGTGCACGCTTGAGCAGTTTGATCGAACCGGGTCGCCAGGCTCAGGGTTGTCTGCAATTCTCGTTGCAGCATTCCCAGGTCGATCCCGATGTGTGGTTGGTCTCGGGTTTCTGGAGCAGCGAGCAGGCGATGAGTGCCTACTTCAGCTCGCCGGCCCTGATGATCTTTACCGAGCTGTTGAACGACATGGTGGTGCGCAGCATGGATTTCCAAACCTTCACTGATGCATCCGCCACCAACGCCTATGGCGAGTACCTGCAACTCGCTGGGTGAACAGGTTTAGAATGGCCGCCTTTCCATTGGCCAGGACCTGCAACATGGCACGTAAACAATTTGCCCACCACGAAGCCGTATCCGCCGTAGTACCGGGTGAAGGGGGCTACAGCGCCGCCGTCGCCGTCAAGGCACTGGATGGTATGGGGGCACCGAAGTTTCACAAGATCCTGGATGGACAGACGTTCAAGACCGCCTCCGACGCCGATGATGCAGCCACCGTGCAGCTTGAGCGGTTGATCGGTGTGGATGAAGAGGGGCAGCTGACCTGGGCGAGCGCCGCCATCTGAACAACGCCGACAATCTAATGTGGGAGGGGGCTTGCCCCCGATAGCAGTGTGTCAGTCAACAAAGATGTTGAATGTGCCATTGCCATCGGGGCACGCCCGCTCCCACATTTTTGTTGTATTTCAGTCAGGGTTTGCTGGCGCCTGGGCGATACATCTTGAACAGCGCCTCCGGCCCCAGCTGGAAGTAGTCCGCCGGGCCGCCACCACGCAGGATCGGCTCGGCGGCGGCGGTGTCGTAGATGCCATCCTTGAGCAGCCACTTGGCAATGTGCACCGCGACCACCTCGCCCAGCACCAGCCAGCTCGGCACCAACCCTTTGTCGGCGCGTTGCAGCTGGATAATCTGCGTCACCTTGCATTCGAATGACACCGGGCTTTCGCCCACCCGTGGCACGGCGATGATTTTCGAGGCCACCGGCGTCAGGCCGGACAACTCGAACTCATTCACCTCCGGCGAGACCGCCGCGCAACTCTGGTTCATCTGCTCGGCCAGCGGGCGGGTAGCCAGGTTCCACACGAACTCGCCGGTCTGTTCGATATTGTTCAGGCTGTCTTTGCGCCCGACACTGGAAAACCCAATGATCGGCGGAATGTAGTTGAACGCATTGAAGAAGCTGTAGGGCGCCAGGTTCAGGCGGCCTTCGCTGTCGTGCGACGAGATCCAGCCGATTGGCCGTGGACCAACGATGGCGTTGAACGGGTCATGTAGCAGGCCGTGGCCGTTGGCGGGTTCGTAGAAATGGATATCGTCAGACATGAGCCGGGGTTCCTGCTACGCAATTCTGGGAGGCGGTCATAGTGCAACCCGTGGCAGCGAATTTCCATCAAGCCATGGAATTTTCATTCATCGCCCACCTATTTTTCACAGCGGCCCGTTCAGTCTGCGCACAAGGTCGACACCCCTATAAGTCGGCCATCGAAAGACTGAGCTTCGGAGCCTTCTACCTTATGAATAAACTTCCTCAGATCACCCTGGCGTTCTGGGTCATGAAAATCTGCGCAACCACCTTGGGCGAAACCGCCGGGGACTTGTTGTCGATGACCCTGAATGTCGGTTACGCGATCAGTTCGATGATTTTGATCAGCGTGTTCCTGGTCACCCTGGTGACGCAACTCTGGTCCAAAACCTACAACCCGGTGCTGTACTGGATCGTGATTTTGTCCACCAGCACTGCGGGTACCACGATGTCCGACTTCATGGACCGTACCCTGGGGCTGGGTTACGCCACGGGGTCGATGATCCTGATTGTGATCCTGATGATCATTTTTGCGCTGTGGCACCTCAGCGGTGACTCGCTGAACGTGAACAAGGTGCAGACCTTCCGGGGTGAGTTGTTCTATTGGATGGCGATCCTGTTCTCCAACACATTGGGCACCGCATTGGGCGATTTCCTGGCGGATGATTCGGGTCTCGGCTTCGCCGGTGGTGCCTTGTTGATTGGCTCGACCATCGCTGCGGTGGTGGCGCTCAAGTACTTCACCCAAATCTCGTCGGTGTTGTTGTTCTGGGTGGCGTTTGTATTGACCCGGCCGTTTGGTGCAACCCTGGGCGACTTCCTGACCAAGCCCCATGAAAAGGGCGGATTGGATTTCGGCACCATTGGATCATCGGCGGTATTGGCGGCGGTGCTGGTGGTGATGATTGCCGGGGCTTCGTATGCGCAGCGGCGGTATGGGCGCAACGAGGTGGCAGAACTGTCCTGATTAACCCAGCGATGTAAAACCAATGGGGGAGGGGGCTTGCCCCCCTCCCACATGTTTAGTCCGTGGTAATCCGCGAATGTTTGCGGGTGTCTTTCATGGTCACGTAGACCATCAGCGACACCGCGATACACGCAGTCACGTACCAGTAGTAGCCGGTTTCCATCCCGATGCTCTTGAACCACAGCGCGATGTATTCAGCTGTACCGCCGAAGATCGACACGGTCAGTGCATACGGCAGGCCCACGCCCAGGGCACGGATTTCGGTCGGGAACAGTTCGGCCTTCACCACCGCGTTGATCGAGGTGTAGCCACTGACGATGATCAGCGCGGCCATGATCACGAAGAACGCACCCCACCAGGACTGGATGGTGTGCAGGGTGGTGAGGATAGGCACGGTGAACAGGGTGCCGAGGATGCCGAAGGCGATCAGGATCGGACGACGGCCGACTTTGTCGGACAGCCCGCCGATGATGGGCTGCAGGCACATGAACAGAAACAGCGTGGCCGCCGAGATGGTGGTGGAGTCGGAGATGCTCATCCCGACGGTGTTCACCAGGTATTTCTGCATGTAGGTGGTGTAGGTGTAGAACGCCAGGGTGCCGCCCATAGTCAGGCCGACCACGGTCATCAGTTCCTTGGGGTGACGCATCAAGGTGCGCATTGCGCTTTCCTTGGCTTTTTCTTTCTTGGTGAAGGACTCGGTTTCTTCCATGCCACGACGCAGATACAGCGCGACGACTGCGCACAGGGCGCCGATGGCGAACGGGATACGCCAGCCCCACGCGTACAGTTGCTCGGTGGTGAGTACCTGTTGCAGCACGATCAGCACCGCCAGCGCGATGAGCTGGCCGGAGATCAGGGTTACGTACTGGAAACTGGAGTAGAAGCCGCGACGTTCCTTGGTCGCCATCTCGCTGAGGTAGGTGGCGGAGGTGCCGTATTCGCCGCCGACTGATAGCCCCTGCAGCAAACGGGCAAACACCAGCAGGATGGGCGCACCGATACCAATGGATTCATAGCCCGGGCTCAGGGCAATCAGCAGCGAGCCGAAGCACATCAGGTAGACCGAGGCCATCAGGGCTTTTTTACGCCCGACCTTGTCGGCGTACAGGCCCATCAGCCAGCCACCGATCGGGCGCATCAGGAAGCCCACGGCGAAGATCGCGGCGGTGTTGAGCAGTTGGGCGGTGGTGTCGCCTTTCGGGAAGAAGGCTTTGGCGAAGTACAGCGAGAAAGCGGCGTAGACGTACCAGTCGTACCACTCGACCATGTTGCCGACCGATCCGCTGAAGATCGATTTGATGCGGCTGGAGGTGGTGCGTTCTTTTGCCGGCGCTGCCGCCGACCCCAGAGGCAGGGAGTTGGAGTTATCCATTGAAGGATCCTTCATCTAGTTGTTTTTATGGAGCGGCGCGAGCGCTGCCTGGCTGGGCTATAGCAGGAGCTGTGCCAGGTAGATGAAGGCCCGATCTAGAAGGGTTTGCAGATTTTTTTGAGCGGAAACTTGCTGAAGATTCGGGGCCAATGAGCGGAAATCCGCTCATTCGTCCTTGAGGAACATGTCCCGTGCAAGGCCATGGCGCTGCATCTTTTCATTGAACGTCCGGCGGGGCAGTTGCAGCTCCGTCAATACCGCCTTGATATCGCCCTTGTGCCGGGTCAAGGCGGCCTTCAGGCAATGGGCTTCGAAGGCTTCCTGCTGCGCAGCCAGTGATTGCCCGGCCTCGATGCCCTCCGGCTCCGGCTCGCCAAGGCCTAATACCTGGCGCTCGGCGACGTTGGCCAGTTCACGCACATTGCCGGGCCAGTCATGGCTGAGCAGGCGCCCCAAGGCTGGGCCGCTCAACGGCTCGGGCGTGCGGCCTAAGCGTTCGGCAGCGCTGTGGGCAAAGTGCTCGTACAGCAGCGGAATATCTTCACGACGCTCGCGCAAGGGCGGCAGGCGCAATTGTGCGACGGTGAGGCGATAGGCCAAGTCTTCGCGAAAGCGTCCGGCGCGGGCCTCTTCGAGCAGGTCAGGCTTGGTCGCGGCAATGATGCGCAAGTCCACATGGATGCTCTGGTTGGAGCCCAGTCGTTCCAGTTTTTGTTCTTGCAATACCCGCAACAGTTTCACTTGTTGGGCCAAGGGCATGCTTTCGATTTCATCCAGGAACAGCGTGCCGCCGTGAGCGTACTCCAGCTTGCCGATGCGCTTGCCCTGGGCGCCGGTGAACGCGCCGCTTTCGTGGCCAAACAACTCGGCTTCAAACAACTGCTCGGGAATTGCCGCGCAATTGAGCGCCACAAACGGCTTCTTGGCCCGCGGGCCGAAATCATGCAGGCAGCGCGCGACCAGTTCTTTACCGCTGCCGGTCTCGCCACGGATCAACACGTTGACCGGCAAGCTGGCCAAGTCGAGCACCTGGCGGCGCAGATTCTGCAACCCGCGGGACACGCCGAGCAGGCTGGATTCAAGCTGCGAGCGGTGATCGGCCTGTTGATGCAGGCGACGGTTTTCCAGGATCAGTCCGCGTTTGTCCAATGCACGTCGCAGGCTGTTGAGCAGGGCCTCGGGACTGAAGGGTTTTTCCAGAAAATCGTAGGCGCCGTCGCGCATGGCTTCGACGGCCATCGGCACGTCGCCGTGACCAGTGAGCAATATCACCGGCAAGTCGGCGTCGCGGCGCTGTACTTCGGCGAGCAATTCCAGGCCGCTGAGACCAGGCATGCGTACGTCGCTCAGGATCACACCGGGAAAGTCTTTGGGCAGGTGCGCCAGGCATTCCTCGGCGCGGCTGAACAACTGCACCTCAAACCCTGAGAGGCTCAACCACTGCTCCACGGCCGTGCGAATGCTGGCTTCGTCATCGACCACAATCACCGCATTCAGCATAGGTCCGGCGTCTCCAGCGCGATGGGCAAGGTCAGGGTGAAAGTCGCGCCGTCGCCCTGGTTATCGGCGATCAGGCGTCCACCCAGTTCGTGCACGATAGCGAAGGACACCGCCAGCCCTAAACCGAGGCCGTCACCCACCGGCTTGGTGGTGAAGAACGGATCGAACACGTTGTTCAGGTGTTCTTCGGGGATCCCGCCGCCGCTGTCGCTGACGGTCAAAAGCCAAAGCTGTTGGTCGGCGTGCAGGCGGATCTCAAGGCGCTTGCGCGGTTTGTCGGCCATGGCGTCGAGGGCGTTGCGCAGCAGGTTGATCAGTACTTGTTCCAGGCGGATGGCATCGCCGCGCACCCAAGCCGGGCGTGTCAGGTCCAGCACGACGCCAATGGCTTCATCGCGCAGGCGCGCGTCGAGCAGATGCAGGGACTGGTCGACCACCGTGGCCAGGTCCAGGCGTTCGCGCAGGCCACTAGGACTTTTGCGAGCGAAGGTCTTGAGATGGCCGGTGAGTGCGGCCATGCGCGTGAGCATGTCGTCCAGCGGCGTGAGCGCCTTGTAGGCGTCGTCCACACGGCCGTGATCCAGCAACAGGCGCAGGGTAGCAAGCTGCATGCGCTGGGCCGTGAGTGGCTGGTTGATTTCGTGGGCGAGGGCGGCGGACATCTGCCCCAGCGCCGCCAGCTTGGCTGATTGCACCAAACCATCCTGGGCGGTGCGCAGGGCCTGGGTGCGTTCTTCCACCAGTTGCTCCAGCTCTTCACGGCTGCGCTGGCGCAAGCGGGCCAGGCGCCAGCGTTGGCTCAGGAACAGCGCGAGGAACACCAGTGCCAGCCAGGAACCGGCGGCGGCCAGTCCCGCGTTGCGTTGGTCTTCAAAAGGAAATTGCGGTTTGCGCAGCAGGTGCAGGGTCCAGCCTTCTGCCTTCAATGGCAGGGATTCCCAGATGTATTGGGCGCTGCCGTCGGGGCCGTTGACGCGCATCAGGTGACTGTTTTCGTCGAAGCGCTGCAGGGTGTCGGTTTCCAGCGCCAGCAGTTGTTTCTTGTCGTACTGGCGGGTGGCCTTGAGCTCAGCGAGGTCATTGGCCGATAGCGGCCGCAGGTTCCGATAGCGCCAGCCAGGCTGGTTGGCAATGAACACGATGCCACGCGCATCGCTGACCAGCAGCAAGTCATTCCCCTGGGCCCATTCTTGCTCAAGCTCAGGGAACTCCAGCTTCACCACCATGGCGCCAAGGAACTGCTCGTGTTCATCGAGCACCGCGCTGGAAAGGAAGTAACCCGGAATCCCGGTGGTCACTCCCACCGCGTAAAAGCGCCCGGTGCCCTGGCTTTTGGTCTGGCTGAAATACGGCCGAAATGCATAGTTGTGCCCGACGTAACTGCTCGGCAGCGCCCAGTTGCTGGCAGCCACGGCCAGGCCGGTGCGGTCCATCAATTCCAGGGTGGACGACTGCGCGGCGCCGTTGATGCGTTCGAGCTTGCGGTTAAGCTCGTCCTGGGTAGCGGTGTCCAACGGGCCTTTTAACGCGCTGATCATTTCCGAGTCCAGTGCGAGCACGGCGGGCAGGGCGCGGTAGCGTTCGATCAGGGTGTGCAGCGAGTTGGCATATAACGCGAGCTGTTGGTTGGCGCGGGCGGCCTCATCCACGAGGGCCTGGCGTTCGGCCTGGCGCGTGGCCAATGCAGCGGCCAGCACCGCACCAGCGATGATCAACAGGGCGTAGAAGGTCAGGCGCAGGGGGCGAGGGATCGCGATCATACGGTGATGAGCAGGCACGGTAAGGGGCAAGCACCATACCACGCGCCATAAAAAAGGCGACTGGGCCATGGGGCCGCAGTCGCCTTTATCCTTGAGGGAAAGCGCTTACTGCACTTCTACCGCCAGGCTTTCACTGATCTTTTGTTGCCAGATGGCGGGACCGGTGATGTGCACGGATTCGCCTTTGCTATCGACTGCAACGGTGACCGGCATGTCTTTGACGTCGAACTCGTAGATCGCTTCCATACCCAGTTCGGCGAACGCGACAACCCGCGACTTCTTGATAGCTTGCGCCACCAGGTAAGCGGCGCCGCCCACGGCCATCAGGTACACGGCCTTGTGGTCCTTGATCGCGTCGATGGCGGTCGGGCCGCGCTCGGATTTGCCGATCATGCCCAAAAGGCCGGTTTGCTCAAGGATCTGACGGGTGAACTTGTCCATCCGCGTCGCGGTGGTCGGGCCAGCCGGGCCAACCACTTCTTCGCGCACCGGATCAACCGGGCCGACGTAGTAGATGAAGCGACCCTTGAGGTCTACCGGCAGGGTTTCGCCCTTGTTCAGCATCTCGACCATGCGCTTGTGCGCAGCGTCGCGGCCAGTGAGCATCTTGCCGTTGAGCAACACGGTTTCGCCCGGTTTCCAGCTCTGGACTTCTTCCGGGGTCAGGGTGTCGAGGTTGACGCGACGAGCCGACGGGCCGGCTTCCCAGACGATTTCCGGGTAGGCGTCCAGCGGTGGCGCTTCCAGCGACGCAGGGCCCGAGCCGTCGAGCACGAAGTGCGCGTGACGGGTGGCGGCGCAGTTGGGGATCATGCACACCGGCAGGGAGGCGGCGTGGGTCGGGTAGTCCATGATCTTCACGTCGAGCACGGTGGTCAGGCCACCCAGGCCCTGAGCGCCAATGCCCAGTTGGTTGACCTTCTCGAACAGCTCCAGGCGCATCTCTTCGACACGGTTGGACGGGCCGCGCTTTTTCAGCTCGTGGATGTCGATGGACTCCATCAACACTTCTTTGGCCATCACTGCGGCTTTCTCGGCGGTGCCGCCGATGCCGATGCCGAGCATCCCCGGTGGGCACCAGCCGGCGCCCATGGTCGGAACAGTCTTGAGCACCCAGTCGACGATCGAGTCGGACGGGTTGAGCATGGCCATTTTTGATTTGTTCTCGGAACCACCACCTTTGGCCGCCACGTCCACTTCCACGGTGTTACCCGGGACGATGGAGTAGTGGATCACGGCCGGGGTGTTGTCCTTGGTGTTTTTACGTGCACCGGCCGGGTCGGCCAGGATGGATGCGCGCAGGACGTTTTCCGGCAGATTGTAGGCGCGACGCACGCCTTCGTTGATCATGTCGTCCAGGCCCATGGTGGCGCCATCCCAACGTACGTCCATGCCCACGCGCACGAACACGGTGACGATACCGGTGTCCTGGCAGATCGGGCGATGGCCGGTGGCGCACATGCGCGAGTTGATCAGGATCTGCGCCATGGAGTCACGGGCTGCCGGCGATTCTTCGCGCAGGTAGGCCTCGTGCATCGCCTGGATGAAGTCAACGGGGTGGTAGTAGGAAATGAATTGCAGGGCGTCGGCAACGCTCTGAATCAGGTCGTCTTGCTTGATCACGGTCATGAGTCGCGCTCCTCTATAAGGGAACATTCAATAAAGGTGGGCTCAGAGGGGTACATCGGTCGGCTGAGCCCACCTTTCCAAGGCACGCCAAAGTGGTGCAGGCGCGACGCTAAAAAGGCGCGGCAGTATAACCCGACGCGGTGGCCGATACACCCGACTATGGTCAAACTGTCGCAGGCATGATTCCCTGTGCGCGTCCCCTGTAATTGAGTCCTTATATGCCTGAACTGTACGTCGGCGAACGCCATTGGTCGGTAACTGCCGGCAGCAATCTGCTGGATGCCTTGAACCAGGCGGGTGTGGCCGTGCCCTACAGTTGCCGGGCGGGCAGTTGCCATGCGTGTTTGGTGCGCTGCCGGGGCGAGGTCGAGGACAAGCAGCCCGATGCCCTGAGCCCCGCGCAACGCCAGGACGGTTGGCGGTTGGCCTGCCAGTGCCAAGTGACGGGCGATCTGCAGGTCGAGGCGTTTGACCCGCTGCGTGACGGTTTGGCCGCCCTGGTGGTGGGTGCTGATTGGCTGAACTCGAATGTAGTGCGCCTGCGCCTGCAACCTGAGCGCGGTCTCCGTTATCGGGCTGGACAGCACCTGGTGCTGTGGGCAGGGCACGTCGCGCGGCCTTACTCCCTGGCAAGCCTGCCCCAGGAAGATGCATTTCTGGAGTTTCATATCGATTGCCGGCAGCCCGGTGAATTCAGTGATCTTGCCCGGCAGTTGCAGGTCGGGGATCAACTGCGCCTGGGCGAGCTACGCGGCGGCGCTTTGCAATACGATCCCGACTGGCAATCCCGGCCGCTTTGGCTGCTTGCCTCCGGCACTGGCCTCGGCCCGTTGTGGGGCGTGTTGCGCGAGGCTTTGCGCCAGGATCACCAAGGCGCCATTCGTGTGATTCACCTGGCCCATGATGCCGACGGCCATTATCTGGCTGAACCCCTGATGGCGCTGGGTGCATGTCATCCGAACCTTACGGTGGAACTGTGGACCGCGGCCGAGTCGGCCCAGGCATTGGCGCAACTGCGGCTTGTTTCCCGGCAAACGCTCGCCTTACTCTGCGGACACCACGCCAGTGTCGAGGCGTTTTCCAAGCGCCTGTTTCTGGCGGGACTGCCGCGTAATCAACTGCTGGCCGATGTGTTCCTGCCCCGTGGTTGAGCGCTGAACTCTACAGCCGCGAGACTCACCATGACCGACGCCATCCTGCTGCACCGCGAGCGCGGGTTGCTGACCCTGCAGCTCAACCGCCCGGAAAAGAGAAACGCCCTGACCCGCGCCATGTACACGCAACTGGCCGAGGCGCTGGAGCAGGCGGATGCCGACTCAGCGATCAGCGCTGTGCTGATCCAGGGCAGCAGCGAGTGTTTTACCGCCGGTAATGACATCGGCGATTTTCTTGAACAGCCGCCCAATGATCTCGACAGCCCAGCGTTTCATTTTATGAAAAGCCTACTCAACTGCCGTAAGCCGGTGATCGCGGCAGTGGCGGGAGTCGCGGTGGGGATTGGCACAACCCTCCTGCTGCACTGTGACCTTGTTTACATCAGTCGTGATGCGCGCTTGCGTATGCCGTTCGTCAACTTGGGGCTGTGCCCGGAGTTTGGTTCGAGCCTGATCCTGCCGCGTTTGCTTGGGCATGCGAAGGCAGCTGAACTTTTGCTATTGGGCGAGGGGTTTACCGGGGAGCAGGCTGCCGCCTGGGGCATCGCCACTGAGGCGTTGGGCAGTGGTGAAGCGGCGTTGGCCAAGGCGCGGGAAATGGCTGAGCGTTTTGAAATCCTGGCGCCGGGGGCGGTGCAGGTGACCAAGCAATTGATGAAAAGTGTGGACCGTGATCAGTTACGCCAGGTCATCGAGGAGGAGGGCGCGTTGTTCGTCCAGCGCTTGAAGTCACCGGAGGCGATTGCGGCGTTATCGGGGTTTATCGCAAAACGCTAACCCACATGAAAAGCAAAAAACCCCGCCATTCGCATGGCAGGGTTTTTGTTTTCAGCGTGTCACTTAGACCATTGGGTCGCCAACGTGCAGGATCTTCATGCCGTTGGTGCCGCCGATGGTGTGGTAGCTGTCGCCCTTGGTCAGGATGACCCAGTCGCCTTTCTCCACGACGCCACGCTTGATCAGTTCGTCGATGGCCGCTTGGCTGACTTCATGGGGCGGCAACGACGCCGGGTCGAACGGAACGGTGTACACGCCACGGAACATGGCCGCGCGGGCCTGGGTTTCGCGGTGAGGGGAGAACGCGTAGATCGGAACCGAGGAACGAATGCGCGACATGATCAACGGCGTGTAGCCACTTTCGGTCAAGGCGATGATCGCTTTGACGCCCGGGAAGTGGTTGGCGGTGTACATGGCTGCCAGGGCGATGCTCTGGTCGCAGCTTTCGAAGACCTTGCCGATACGATGGCTGGAGGTCTTGCTGGTCGGGTGCTTTTCGGCGCCGACACAGATGCGCGCCATGGCCTGCACAGCTTCCAGCGGGTACGGGCCGGCGGCACTTTCAGCCGAGAGCATCACGGCGTCGGTGTAGTCGAGCACGGCGTTGGCCACGTCGGATACTTCGGCGCGGGTCGGCATCGGGTTTTGGATCATCGACTCCATCATCTGGGTCGCGACGATCACCGCTTTGTTGTGGCGGCGTGCGTGCAGGATGATCTTCTTCTGGATACCGATCAGCTCGGCGTCACCGATTTCCACACCCAGGTCACCACGGGCAACCATCACGGCGTCGGACGCTTTGATCAGACCGTCGAGAGTTTCGTCGTCGGCCACGGCTTCGGCGCGTTCGATCTTCGCCACCAACCAGGCAGTACCGCCGGCTTCGTCGCGCAGTTTGCGGGCGTATTCCATATCAGCGGCGTCGCGCGGAAAGGACACGGCCAGGTAGTCCACTTCCATTTCAGCAGCGAGCTTGATATCGGCCTTGTCTTTTTCCGTCAGGGCCGGGGCAGTCAGGCCACCGCCGCGACGATTGATGCCTTTGTGATCGGACAGCGGACCGCCAATGATCACGGTGCAGTTCAGTTCGGTCGGGGTGGCGGTGTCGACACGCATTACAACGCGGCCGTCATCCAGCAGCAACTCGTCATCGACGCCGCAGTCCTTGACGAGGTCCGGGTAGTCGATACCCACGACGTCCTGGTTGCCTTCGGTCAGCGGGTGGCTGGTGGAGAAGGTGAATTTGTCACCGATCTTCAGCTCGATACGCTTGTTGGTGAACTTGGCAATACGGATTTTCGGGCCTTGCAGGTCACCCAGCAGTGCGACGAAGCGGCCGTGCTTGGCGGCCAGGTCACGCACCAGCTTGGCGCGAGCCTTGTGCTCGTCCGGGGTGCCGTGGGAGAAGTTCAGACGGGCAACGTCCAAACCAGCCAGAATCAGCTGTTCGAGGACTTCCGGCGAGTTACTGGCCGGGCCAAGGGTGGCGACGATTTTGGTACGACGGACGGACATGCACAGACTCCTGAGTTCAAGCGCTGAGGAAGGCTACTATGCTCTTTGGTTGTAGTCATTGTTCGTTTGCACTACTTATCGCCGATTCACTTGTTTTCGCGCCGATTGAATAGATGAACATCTTTGAAGATTTTGGACGAGGGGTCGATACACTGCACAAGACAGGAGAACCTTCATGCGAATTTTGCTCATTGCTGCCCTGGCCGTCAGTGTTGTCGGCTGCACCCGCTGGTCGATGGACCACCATTTGAACAACGCCTACCGCGCTTACAAGGTCGGTGACTGCGAGCGTGTCACCTTGGAATTGTCCCAGGTCGACCGCGAGAGCCGCACCCGGCGTTATGTACAGCCAGAGGTCTCGATGTTGCGCGGGCAATGTCTGGAACGACAGAAACTGTTTGTCGACGCGGTGCAAACCTACCAATTCATCATTAATCAGTACCCGTCGAGCGAATACGCCTACCGAGCACGCGCAAGGTTGGACACCCTGCAACAACTGGGTCACTACCGCGGCGTGAGTGTTGCACAGCCGCGTCCAGCCTCACTGTGATGAGATTCGCCACTTTATAACTGGCCTCTTGCCAGTCTTGGGCTATTCTTTGGATGTCCGTTTGTATAGGTTTCTATTCAAATGGAGGCAGGGCCCGGATTCGGCAGCTGTCTAGTGACAGAGCGTTGTCTTTTGTCATACCGAGATCCAGGGAGAGCGAGCAATTACGCTCGTTCCGAATCACTGGACCGGCCACAACCATGGCCACTGCATGGCGATCTCACCATGTTTACCGACCGACGGATTGAGCGGCATCAACTACGTTATTTCCTCCAGGTGTTTAACCGTGTTACCGACAAGCCCATCGGCTATTTGGGCAACGTCTCTTGCGACGGGCTGATGTTGATCAGCGAGTTGCCCATGATGGTCGATGCTGATTTCGAGCTGCGCCTGAAAATTCCCGGGGCTGACGACACCTTCCATGCCGTTGACCTCACGGCAACCTGCCTGTGGAGCCGTGAAGATATCAACCCGCAGCGTTACGACTCCGGGTTCAGCGTGCTTCAGGCTCCAGCGGAATATGGGCAACTGATCAAGTTGTTGTTGCGGTACTTCAGCTTTGACTCATTGCAGGCTTCAGCCTAAGAAGCAGCGAGCGGTCGACGCGGCTGGGGTGTTGCTGTCCAGCCGTAGTCGTACGCTTTTTTCAGAACACTCCCGCTTTCTTCCAATCCAGATAGCGTGTCACCAAGGCCGCTCCCATGTCTGATGGCAGCGTATCCAACACCGACAGGCCGTGAGCGTTCAAGCGGTCGTGCAGTTCATTCCGGGTATTGAGGTAGTCGACAGTGCCGCTGTAGGCCAGGGCTTCGGGCAAGGTTTGCACAGGGGACTGGCGCAGTAGATCGAGCACTTCCTCTCGCATGCTGGCCACCATTACCCGATGTTGGCGACTGATGCGCTTGACGGCGCAGAGTAGCGCTTCATCGTCCTCGTCTCGCAGATTACTGACCACAACCACCAATGCCCGACGCTTTTGCCTAGAGAGCAGTTGACTGGCCGCCGCCTCGTAGTCGGCAGTTCGACGGGTGGTGTCCAGGTCATATACCGCATTGAGCAGCAGGTTCAACTGACTGCTCCCTTTTACCGGCGCCAAGTAGCGTGGCTGGTCAGAAGCAAAGGTGCACAACCCCACGGCATCGCCCTGGCGCAAGGCCACGTAACTGAGCAGCAGGCAGGCATTCAGTGCGTGGTCGAAATGGGACAGCTCATCATCCTGGCTGCGCATGCGTCGGCCGCAATCGAGCATGAACACGATCTGCTGGTCGCGCTCGTCCTGATACTCCCTTGCGATGGGGGTACGTTGCCGCGCCGTGGCTTTCCAGTCGATCTGCCGCAGGCTGTCGCCCTCACGAAACTCGCGCAGCTGATGAAACTCCAGCCCCAAACCGCGACGCTGACGTTGACGCACTCCCAGTTGACTCAACCAGTTATCCACCCCCAGCAGTTGTGCCCCGTACAGGCGAGCGAAGTCTGGGTAGACGCGGGTGGCATCCTCGACTTCGATGAAGCGCCTGGCGGACCAGAGCCCCAATGGGCTGGGCAGATGGATTTCGCAGCGGCTGAACGTAAAATGCCCTCGCCGCAGGGGCCGCAGGCGATAGCCCAGTTCACTGCGTGCACCGGGGCGCAACTCAATGGATTGGGGCATGTTCTCCATGCTCAACCCATCGGGGACGTGATCGAACACCTGAACCGTCAGCGCCTGCGAGGAGTCGTGTTCCAGGGCCAGACGTACTTCGCCCCAGCGACCCAGCGCCAGGCTGCCGGGCATATGCCGATGCACACGAGGCGACGGTCGACGGCGCAGTCGCGCGGCGTCCAGCAAGGCCAGCAGCAACAGCGCCAGGAGCAAGCCCCACGCCACCGAGTGCAAGGTGGCGGGCACCTTGAACTGCAAGGCGGTTGCAGTGCCTAGCAGGATGCTCAAGCCCAGCAGTACGCCAAGCCAAACTGATAACAGGCGGGTCGGTTTCATGGGCGATTCATTGCCGGGGAGCTGCAATCTGGTCGAGTAACTGTTTGAGTACCTGGTCGACCTCCAGCCCGTCGATGTCCAGTTCTGCCGCTATACGTACGCGATGACGGAGTACTGCAAGAGCGCAGCTCTTGACGTCATCCGGCGTGACGAACTGGCCCCCACGCAACAATGCTCGAGCGCGGGCGCCGCGGACCAGTGCGATGGAAGCTCGCGGGCCTGCGCCGATGGCCAGACCTGGCCAACTGCGGGTGGCTCGTGCCAGGCGCACGGCATAGTCGAGTACGTGTTCATCCAGGGCTAGCTCACTGGCGATCTGTTGCAGTTGCAGCACATCTTTGGCCTGTAGCACGGTGCGCAACGGTTGCACATCCAGCATGTCGGCCCGTGAAGAGCGTGTCACTTCGCGCACCATATCCAGTTCCTGCTGCGCGTCGGGATAGTCCATGCGTACCTTGAGCATGAACCGGTCCAGCTCGGCTTCTGGCAGGGGGTAGGTGCCTTCCTGCTCGATAGGGTTCTGGGTGGCCAGCACCATGAAGGGTTGCCCGATGGGCAGAGCTTCACCTTCGAGGGTTACTTGTCGTTCCTGCATGGCTTCGAGCAGGGCGGCCTGGGTCTTGGCCGGGGCGCGGTTGATTTCGTCGGCCAGCAGCAGGTGGGTGAATACCGGTCCCTTGCGCAGCTTGAATTGCTCGGTGTGCAGATCGTACACGGCATGGCCAGTGACATCGCTGGGCATCAGGTCAGGGGTGAACTGGATCCGCGCGAAGTCGCCGTCAAAGCAGCGGGCCAAGGCGCGTACCAGCAAGGTCTTGCCCAGCCCGGGTACACCTTCAAGCAATACGTGGCCGCCGGCGATCAGTGCAGTCAGCACATCATCGATCACCTGATCCTGCCCGATCACCGCCTTGCGCAGTTCCATTCGCAAGGCCTGGGCTTGCTGGCTGGCGTGCTGTAAGGCTTCACCGGACAGGGTGTTAGCGCTGGGAATTTCGCTCATAGGGCATTCCTGAGAGTTTGCAGGCATGCCACCTGCCGGCTGAAATCGGCGCTGGAAAGCCGTTTTGCCGGGAGTGGGCCGAGGGCCTGGCTGATGACGTGAGAGGGTTGGCGCGTAAGGTGTTCCAGTACCCGCCATTGTTCTGAGTTGTCGAGATGTTCGAAGCCTGGATGGCGGCGTCGGGCCGCACGTAGGATGTCGTGCTGCAAAGCCTTCAGTAGCGTGCCTTGGCCGCTGCGGCGCAGCAGGAAGTCGGCGCTGGCTTTCAGGTGTTCGTGCAACTGCCGGCGCGCCTTCGAGGCGGGGGCTTGGATCGGGCCCTGGCGCATACCCGCCTGCCAGAGTACGAGGGTTATCAGCGCAATGAGTGCTACCACCGCCTGGGGGAAATATCGCAACAGCAGGGTGAACAGATCATCCACGTCGCTGTTGAACAACAAAGTCACGGCAGTCCCCTGGTTCAGGTGCCACAGCAGCCAGGCATTGTCGTGTTTGCCGATATCGGGTGTTTTCCACAATTCGCTGTCGGTGATTACCGTAACGCGGCCTTGCCCGAGGTTAAGTTGCATCAGGTGGCTAGACCTGGCGCTATTGGCTGAAAATTGTGCCATGTGCTTGGGGTCGATGAGGTTGAAGTCAGTATCGAAGCTGAAGTAGGCCGGAGCGGTGTCATTGTCGACATAGAGCTTGGTCAGGTCTGGCGTTTTGTTTTTACGGGCCGGTGCGGGTTCTTCGGGGTCGTCACTCAGCGTCTGGTGGATATGCAGGCGATCTAGCAACAGGTCGCCGCTCTTGCCGGTCTCTTCATCCCACAGCGCTTCGGCCACTAACAATAGATGCCCGCCGGATTTGGCCCAATCCAGCAGTTGCCCTACCTGGCGTGGCGACATGTTGCTACGTTCGCCCAGTAACAACAGGCTATTGCCGGCGGCGGGCAGGGTGGCCAAGCGTTCGAGGCTATTGGCATGTGCCACGGCCAGGCCTTGCTGGCGCAGAAAATATTCGGCAGCCAGATAGGGGTTGGCAAGGGCTTCCGGGGCGGGGCCGCGGTCCACCACTTTTTCATAGGGGGTCGCTTTGCTCCAGGCGTAAAATCCGCCCGCAGTAAGCAGGCATGCCAGGAGCAATCCTATCCCTAATAAAAAACGGTTCATCGGGCGCCCTCCGAGCTGAACAGGGCACGCCAATCGCTGCATAATTTTTGCTGGGCTGAGGCGGGTGGGAGTTGATGGCCGTAGGCTAGGTTTTGCCAGTGCCGAGTCAACTCTTCACTGAACGCCAGCAGTTGCGGTTGCTGCAGCAGGTAAACGCGTTGCAGCACCTGGCCTTCAGTGTCGGCGTTTTTAAGTGGCAGGTTGAAGTCATGCAACAAGCGGCTCAGAAGGCCACGATACAAAAGACCCAGGGCTTCCCGTGGTTGGCTAGGCCAGAGTTGTTCTGCAGTGCTGGCGATATCCGTGGGCAAGGTCTCGGTGCCCAATTCGAGGCCGAAAAGTTGTGTGGGCACTGGCCTGACTGCTTTGGGGCCGCGTGGCCCGCGCCGGGTGACAAAGGTGCGTAGCCAGTCACGATAGCGCCACACCAACAGGGCCAGGCCGCCGATAAGTACGCTCCACAGCAGCACTTCCAGGCCTTGGGCCACATGCTTGAAAGTATCGCTGTTGAGGTTATCCAAGAGTGTCTGCAGCCACGCCGGAAGTTTGCCGTCACCGTGTGCCTTGTTTTTAACGGCGGGCTTTTCCTCACCAAAGCGATAGCGGGTGACGGTTTCCGGGTTTTTGAACGGGGGCTTTTCCAGCAGCGAATGGATTGACTGGCTTGCGCTTTCAGGGCTCAGCGGTTTGCTTTCATCAGCCATGGCGGGTGGGGTGTATGGCAGTAATGTCAGCCCTAACGCCAGTAATAAAAGTGACGCCACATTGCTCAGGCGCTGGCGTAGGCGGCGGAATACCAGTTCCAGATCCCAGGCTTCCAGCACGGTGCGACGATTGAGATAAAGGCTGAAGCCACAGGCGACATAGACGGGCTCCCAAAACACCAGAATCAAGGCGTAAAACGCGTTGCCCAGATGCTCCAGCCACACCGCTTCGGAGCCGGTCGCCAGCGCCAACCGCTGCCAATCCCAATCCAGTTCAAGTTGTTGCGGGATGAGCAGATAGAACAGCGCCATGCAGCCAAACCATAGGCCGATTTCCAGATGCACCCCGACAGTGGTTAACCAGCGAGCGGCGCCGGCGTTGCGCTGCAGCAGTACACCAAGGCGTTGCTGACGCGCCTGGCCGTCCATGCCTTCAAGCTGACTGACCGGCATCACAAAACTGCGGCTGAGGCTGAGTCTGCGCCAGGTCAGGCTGGCCAGCAGTTGGCTGTTAAGCAGTTTTGGCCATTGGCGCACAGCCTGCTTGAGGCTAGGCGCTTCGCCGAACAGGGCTGTGGAGAGGATATATAAAGGTAAGCGGTCGAAAGCCGGTTTCAACCACCAGAACAGGAACATGGCCATGGAGGGGTAATTCCATAGCAGTGCGGTGAGCAACGCAAAAACCGGAAGGGTCACCAGCGCCCAGCTCCCCATCAACAGCAAGCGATGTTCCTGGGCCATTAATACGCCAAGATCCATGGCCTCCCAGGCGGTGCGTGGGCGAATCACTACGCTGGCATCACTCAGACGCATGGCGAGCCCTTCCGGCAAAGGTCAGGTAAGCGCCCACCAACAGCCACAGTGCAGCGCCCACCAGGTATTTGATCCAAGGGGCTACCTGGGTGGTGGAAGACCAGTAGGCTTCGATAAAGGCTGCGATCAGTAGAAACACCATGACGCCGCACAGGAGTTGCACGCTCTTGCGAGCGGCAAGTCGCAAGGATTCGCTTCGTGTCAGTTGCCCAGGTGCAATCAGCGCCCAGCCCAGTTGCAAGCCTGCGGCGCCAGCGAGGGCGATAGCCGTCAACTCAAAGGCACCATGGCCGATGACAAATGACCAGAAGGTCTGCCCATAGCCGATTTCAGTCAGGTGCCCGGAAATCGCGCCGATGATCAGCCCGTTGAATATCAGGAAAAACACACTGCCCAAGCCGAACAGCAACCCGGCGGCGAATGTCTGGAAGGCGATGCCGATGTTGTGCATCACGTAGTAGCCAAACATCATCCAGTCTTCGCTCGATGCTCGCTCTGCGGCTCGACCCAAGCGGCTGGCATCGGGGTCATACATGCCCTGCATCTCCGCCACTTGCTGGGGGCTGACAATGCTGTAGATCAGGTCGGGAAACAGATAGACCAGCAAGGCAATGCTCAGCAGGCTGCCAAAGAACAGCAGGCTGGCAATCAACACGAAGCGCCACTGTTCCCGCACCTGTCGCGGAAAGTCGGCCAGCACAAAGCTCAGCACATTCGCCGCCAATTGGCTGCGGTGGCGATAGAGTTGTTGATGTCCGCGCAACGCCAGTTGTTGCAGCGGGTCCACCAGGTAACTGCTGTAACCGCGCTCCTGGGCCAGGGCCAGGTGCTGGCATAGACGCCGGTATTGGTGAGGGAAATCGGCCATGTCACCGGCCTTGGCCTTGCCTTGTTCCAACTGTTTCAGTTGTTCGGCAAAGGCTTGCCATTGCGGTTGGTAACGGCTTTCGAAGAGGCTCTGTTTCATGTTGGCCCCAACAGGCCACGGGCCAAGCCATTGAGTTGCTCCACGGCACGGGCGGGGGAGACTTGAAGCGGCGTTGCGAGGATGGAAGCGAGTTCGTGTACCCGCTCGGCGGAGAGTTCGCCTTGGCGTTCCGCGAAACCCAGGATCGCCCGCTGTTCACTCAGGTCCAGGGCAAACGGTAAGCGCAGTGCTACAGCTTGAGGCACCTGGGGGCGTTTCAGGGGCTGTTCTCGGTAGATCACCAGGGTGCCGGCGGCCAGGTCACCAAGGCGTTTGAAGTGAGGGTGTTGCAGGCAACTGATCGCGCCAAGAAAGTAGCCGAACGGCAGCATGTCGACAAACCGCAGCAAGTTGCGGATCAGCGAGGCTGACCAACTGATGGGCGTGCCGTCGTCCTGCACGACCCGCAAGCCCATAACCTGTTTACCCGGTGAGCAGCCCTGATTGAGCACCTCGAACAGCACCATGTACCACCAACTGACCAGGAACAGCAGCAGCGAGCCCAGGCCGATACCAATATTGCCGAGCAGGGCCAGTGGCACCAGAAGTACGCCCATTATCACTGCGCGGGCGACGAGGTCGAAGGCAAATGCCAGCGCCCGTGGCACCAAGCCGGCGGGGCGCAGTGGCAGGTCGATTCCTTCTGGGGTCTCGATCTGATAGCGGGTATCCAATGGGATTGATGGCATCGCGATCCTTGGCAGTGCAGAGCGGCTGGGTGGCACGGATGCTAACAGCGTCGGCGATGGAAGCAACTATTCAAGGTTTTGCTGGATGTTTGTACAGGTTATTTGGTGCTGGCCCCGAACAGGGCTCAACGCCTAGACTTTGTGGATCTTCAGCACAGGAATAGCCCGTGACCTCCATTTTCTGGTACGACTACGAAACCACCGGCATCAACCCGCGTAGCGATCGACCGCTCCAGGTAGCTGGCATTCGTACGGATCTCGAACTGAACGAGGTCGGCCCACCGGTCAACATTTACTGCCAGCCCAGCGACGATATTCTGCCCCATCCCGCCGCCTGTGCCATTACCGGGATCACCCCTGCCATTCTGGCCGAAAAGGGCCTGGCCGAGGCTGATTTCATGACTCGCGTACATGCCGAACTGGCGGCTCCGGGGACGTGCGGTGCCGGCTATAACACGTTGCGGTTTGACGATGAAATGACGCGCTACAGCCTGTATCGCAATTTTTTCGACCCTTATGCGCGCGAATGGCAGGGCGGTAATAGTCGTTGGGACTTGATCGACGTGGTTCGCACCGCTTATGCCCTGCGCCCGGAAGGTATCGAGTGGCCGCAGCAGGACGGGCGCGTGACCCTCAAGCTTGAGCGTCTGACTGCCGCCAATGGTATCGACCATGGTCAGGCCCACGATGCGTTATCCGACGTGCGCGCCACAATCGCCCTGGCTCGATTGGTGCGCGAGAAACAGCCCAAGCTCTATGATTGGCTGTTTCAACTACGCAGCAAACAACGGGTAATGGACCAAGTGCGATTGCTGCAACCGATGGTGCATATCTCCGGGCGGTTTTCCGCCGAACGTCATTACCTGGGCATTGTGCTGCCCCTGGCCTGGCACCCCCGCAACCGCAACGCGCTGATTGTCTGCGACCTTGGGCTCGATCCTCAGGGGCTGTTGGATATGGATGCCGACATTTTGCGTCGACGCTTGTACACCCGCCGTGATGAGCTCGCAGAAGGTGAGTTGCCGGTACCGCTCAAACTGGTGCATATCAACCGCTGCCCCGTGGTTGCGCCCTTGAACGTACTGCGGGTCGAAGATCGTGAGCGCCTGCAATTGGACATGAATGTTTTCCAGTCACGGGCTCTGCGGCTAACTGACGCACAGGAACTTTGGCTCGATAAATTGGCAGTTATTTACGGCGAGGAAGATTTTGCACCGAGTGTCGATCCCGAACAGCAGCTTTACGAGGGTTTTATCGGGGATCGTGATCGACGGTTATGTGAGCAAATTCGCGCGGCTGAACCTGCGCAATTAGCTCGTCAGCAGTGGCCTTTTGATGATCACCGTCTGCCTGAATTATTGTTTCGCTACCGGGCGCGTAACTTCCCCGATACGTTGAACAGCGAAGAGCTACAACGCTGGAAATTTTTCTGTCAGCAGCGTTTGTCAAATTCCGAATTTGGCGCACCGAATACCCTTGAGGCATTTAATCAAGCGCGACTGGAGTTGATGGTTAGTGCGACGCCGTTTCAGCAGCAGGTGCTGGAGCAATGGCAGGAATATGCCGACTCTTTAGCTGCTCGTATGGACCTGTGATAGAGGTTTGTAAAAAATACGATCAATAAAAAACGCCAGCAAGCTGGCGTTTTTAATGGGTCGCGCATCAGGCGCAGACCTGGTGAAGCTTAGCCCAGCAGGGTAGCCCAACCTTCAACCACGTCACCGCCCCACTTGGCTTTCCACTCTTTCAGAGTTTTGTGGTTGCCACCTTTGGTTTCAATCACTTCGCCGTTGTGCGGGTTTTTGTATTGTTTGACTTTGCGAGCACGTTTGGTGCCGGTAGTTTTCACAGCGCCACGTGGAGCTTTAACTTTCGACTCTGGGTCCAGCAGCGCGATGATGTCACGCAGGGATTTGGAGTACTCACCCATGAGGGTGCGCAGTTTGCCTTCGAATTCCAGCTCGGTTTTCAGTTTGTCGTCTTGGGACAGGTTCTTCAAACGAGCTTGCAGCTCTTTGATAGCTTCTTCGGTGGCGCGGTATTCGTTGATCAGAGACATGTGGACTACCTTATGTAGAACGCTGATTGACAGGGATAGTGGCCTAATAATAGTCAGGCGATTTGCTCAAGTAAACATTTAAGACTGCATTTAGGTGAATTACTTTGAATGTTTGTGAATGCGCTATGCAATCGAGTTAATTAAGTAGGTGATGCACCTGAAGATAATGCCGTTAATTTTTTGTATAACTGCGTCAGCCTGCGCTGTTCGTTCATATAGGGGTGGTAAAACCATACGCTATTAAGGGATGTGCCTCGGGGGCGGATCAGAATAAGGCTCATTGAATACTGCAGTTTTTCTGCACAATCGCTAGAATGTCGGCCTTTGCGAAGTTCTGGAGTTTCCCCCTAATGCGCACTTTTCGGCTGGTGATTGCTTGCCCGGACCGGGTCGGCATCGTTGCCAAGGTCAGTAATTTTCTGGCCTCCCATAACGGCTGGATTACTGAGGCGAGCCATCACTCGGACAATCTCAGCGGTTGGTTCTTCATGCGTCACGAAATTCGTGCCGACACACTGCCCTTTGGCCTTGAGGCTTTTCGCGAGGCATTTGCGCCAATCGCTGAAGAGTTCTCAATGACTTGGCATATCACCGACACCGAGCAGAAGAAGCGCGTGGTGTTGATGGCAAGCCGCGAATCTCACTGCCTGGCCGACTTGCTGCACCGCTGGCACAGTGACGAACTGGACTGCGAGATCGCGTGCGTAATCTCAAACCATGACGACCTGCGCAGCATGGTCGAGTGGCATGGCATCCCTTACTACCATGTGCCGGTCAACCCTCAGGACAAGGAGCCTGCATTCGCCGAGGTTTCTCGCCTGGTGAAGCAGCATGAGGCTGACGTGGTGGTGCTGGCGCGCTACATGCAGATCCTGCCGCCGGAACTGTGCCGCGAATACGCCGGCAAGGTGATCAACATTCACCATAGCTTCCTGCCGTCCTTTGTGGGGGCCAAGCCTTACCATCAGGCGTCTCTGCGTGGCGTGAAGTTGATTGGTGCAACTTGCCATTACGTCACCGAAGAGCTGGATGCCGGCCCGATCATCGAGCAGGACGTGGTGCGTGTCAGCCATAGCGACAGCATCGAGGACATGGTGCGCTTCGGTCGCGATGTCGAGAAGATGGTGCTGGCCCGTGGCCTGCGTTACCACCTGGAAGACCGCGTGCTGGTGCACGGCAACAAGACCGTCGTGTTCTGATCAAGCCGTTTTGATTGAAGAAAAAAGGGCCTGGGCGTTAAATCGTTGCAGGCCCTTTTTCTTTGTCTGTCGTTGAGGATTGACCGATGAGTGACCCACTGGAAAAAGCCACCTCCAAAGCACCATCGACACTAGGTGAGGGGTGCTTGAGCCGTTACGACCCGGAGGATCTGGACAGTGAAGACGGCACCGAATTTCCCGGTGCCGCCGAGTTATGGGAACGCGAGCAGGCTAAGTCAGATCCCGCTGCAAAATAAAGCGAATCAGATCCGGAAGCTGCCCACCAATTGTTTCAACCGCGCCGCCTGCTGTTCCAGGTCGGAGCACGCGCGCAGGGTCGATTGCAGGTTTTCCACGCCTTCCTGATTGAGGGTGTTGATTTCAGTGATGTCCATGTTGATCGACTCCACGACCGAGGTCTGCTCCTCAGTGGCAGTCGCCACCGACTGGTTCATGCCGTCGATTTCCCCAATACGTTGGGTGACGCTGTTAAGACGCTCACCGGCCAGGTTAGCGATTTCCACGCTGTCATGACTGTGTCGCTGGCTTTCGCTCATGGTGCTGACCGACTCCCGGGCGCCGACCTGAAGTTCCTCAATCATCTTTTGTACTTGTTGCGCCGATTCCTGGGTGCGGTGTGCCAGGTTGCGCACTTCGTCGGCGACGACTGCAAACCCGCGTCCTGCTTCACCGGCACGTGCCGCTTCAATCGCAGCGTTCAGCGCCAGCAGGTTGGTTTGCTGGGAAATGCTGGTGATCACTTCGAGAATCTGGCCGATGTTCACGGTCTTGCTGTTAAGCGCTTCTATATTGCTGCTGGAGGCGCTGATCATCGCGGACAGCTCAGTCATCGCCTTGATATTGCGCTCAACCACCTGTTGACCGTCTTCGGCCAAATGCCGCGCATCGCTGGCCTGGTTGGAGGCTTGGGCGGCATTACGCGCGATTTCCTGAGCTGCGGCGCCCAGTTCATTGATGGCAGCAGCCACGCTGTTGGTGCGGTTGGCCTGTTCGTCGGAGTTGACCATCGACGAGTTGGATGCGCTGACAACCCGCAGTGCTACTTCATTCACCTGCTCGGTGGCCGAGGACACTTCGCGGATGGACGTGTGAATACGCTCCACGAAGCTGTTGAACGCATTACCCAGGATGCCGAACTCATCGTGGTTCTGGATGGTCAGGCGACGCGTCAGGTCACCTTCGCCGTCGGCGATGTCCTGCATGGCGCGGGTCATCACATGCAGCGGTTGCAGCAGGACGCGAATCAGCATGCCCAGCAGGGCAATGATGATCACTACGGCAATGATCGTGGCGATCACCGCTGAGGTGCGAAATTCGCTGAGCATGGCGAAGGATTTGTCTTTATCCACCGAAATACCCAGGTACCAGTTCACCGACGGCAGCCCTTTGATCGGTGTGAAGGTCACGATGTTGTCCTTGCCATTGGCTTGAACTTCACTGAAGTCGCCGCTGATCTTCGGCGTGTTTTTTGGATACATGTCGGCCAGGGTTTTCATCACCAGGCTTTTGTCCGGGTGTACCAGCACTTTGCCGTCGGCGCTGACCAGGAACGCGTAGCCCATGCCACCGAAGTTCAGCGCGCCAATGTTATCCACCAGGGTTTGCAGGCTCAGGTCGCCGCCCACCACGCCAATGCTCTGGCCGCCTTTGGCGCTGGGGGTGGCGATGGAAATGATCAATTGACCTGTAGCGGCGTCGATATACGGCTCGGTCAGGGTCGAGCCGTTGCTGCTCTGGGCGCCCTTGTACCAGGGGCGAACACGTGGGTCGAAGCCATCCGGCATCTTGGTGTCGGGGCGAATGGTGAAGGCCCCTTTGCTGTCACCAACGTAGGTTGCCATGAAGGACGACGTCAGGGTTTTCTGTTCCAGCAGGCTGGCAACGGTCGAAGGCTCAGGGTTGATAGCGATGTTTTGTGCAGCGTTTTCCACCAGCGCAATACGCCCGGTGAGCCAGGTTTGAATGTTGCTTGCGGTGACATCGCCCATTTCGTGCAGGTAGCTGTTGAGGTCTTCACGAATGGCGTTACGTTGCAGGTAGTCGTTGTAGAGGGTGAATAGAGCGAAGGCCGCGATGACGATAAGGGAGGCTGCAAGCAGGATCTTGTGGCTGAAACGCAGATTTTTATTCATAGCTTGAAGGGTCCGCTAAGGTCTTAATATCCAAAGCGCGTCCTTGTGGAACACGCGGAAGGGTAGCGTAAAAAAAGTTTGATATTTCCGTTGGTCCCTGTAGGAGATATCTGAGCGATTTTTAGACTTTATGGGTCTCACATCTCTCTTATCGACCTGGCGGCACTAAAGATTAACCATGGGTGACGAAATGCCTGACTCCACACAACTTCTTATCGGTGCCGGTCTTGATGGCCAGCCAATTGCCCAGGCCATGCGCCTTGCCAACCGCCACGGGTTGATCGCCGGCGCCACGGGCACAGGCAAGACCGTCACGTTGCAGCGCCTGGCCGAAGCCTTCAGTGATGCGGGCGTCGCGGTATTTGCGGCTGATATCAAAGGCGACCTCTGTGGCCTGGGTGCCGCCGCCAACCCTCAGGGCAAGGTTGCCGAGCGTATTGCCGGGATGCCTTTCCTTAATTACACGGCCAAGGCTTACCCCGTCACGCTGTGGGATATCCATGGGCAGTCCGGTCATCCGTTGCGCACCACCATCAGTGAGATGGGGCCGTTGTTGCTTGGCAGTTTGTTGGAGCTGACTGACAGCCAGCAGTCGGCCCTTTACGCCGCATTCAAGGTGGCGGATCGCGAAGGCCTATTGCTGCTGGATCTCAAGGATCTCAAGGCACTTCTCAATCACCTTCGCTACCACCCGGAACTGCTTGGCGAAGACGCGGCGCTGATGACCACTGGCTCCAGTCAGGCGCTGTTGCGGCGCTTGGCTGTCTTGGAACAGCAGGGTGCCGAGGCGTTGTTTGGTGAGCCGGCCTTGCAGCTTGAAGACATCTTGCAGCCCACAGGCGATGGGCGGGGACGTATTCACTTGTTGGACGCTAGCCGCCTGGTGCATGAAGCGCCGAAGGTGTATGCGACCTTCCTGTTGTGGCTGTTGGCAGAATTGTTCGAACAACTTCCGGAGCGCGGTGATGCGGACAAACCGCTGCTGGCGCTGTTCTTCGACGAAGCGCATCTCTTGTTTGCCGACACTCCCAAGGCTTTGCAAGATCGCTTGGAGCAAGTGGTGCGGCTGATTCGTTCCAAGGGGGTGGGGGTGTATTTCGTCACTCAATCGCCGGGCGACTTGCCGGATACCGTGCTGGCGCAACTCGGTTTACGGGTGCAGCACGGCCTGCGGGCGTTCACCACGAAAGAGCAGAAATCCTTGCGGGCGGTAGCGGACGGCTTCCGCCCCAACCCGACATTCGATGCGTTATCGGTTTTGACTGAGCTGGGCACCGGTGAGGCATTGGTGGGTACGCTGCAGGAAAAAGGCACGCCGGAGGTCGTTCAGCGCGTATTGGTCGCGCCGCCGCAATCGCGCATCGGGCCGCTCAGTGCGGCAGAGCGTGCCGCATTGGTGGCCACTTCACCGTTGCAGGGTCGCTATGACAAGCCGATTGATCGGGAGTCCGCATATGAAGTTTTGATGGCGCGCAAGGAGCTTGGGCCTAACGAAGAGCCCCGGCAGGGCGCCGAGGAGCCCAGCTTCACAGACAAAGCTGGGGCGTTCCTTGGAACAACCGCAGGCAAGGCGCTGAAGTCAGCGATGCAGCAGGCGGCCAACCAGATGGGGCGTCAATTGGTGCGTGGTTTGTTGGGGTCTTTGCTGGGCGGCAGTAAGCGCAAGTAGTGCCTCAGGCCTTGGGCTTGCCATGGGCGGCCAAGCGCTCAAGCGCGGCGCGCAAGCCTGGATCGTTGATGCCGTCGGCCGTGGCCTGAATCGTCTCGGCCGCATGCTCCGACAGGTCCAGAGTGTGTCCGACTGCGCCTTGCTGCACGGTCGGTGGCTGTACCTTGAACTGGATACGCGTCAAGCTGGCGAACTCATCGAATGCCATCAATTGACGCTGCAGGCGTTTTTGCTGATAGCGCAAACGGGTCGCCCAATGACCGTCTGTGACAATCAATAGCAAATTACCTTCACGCCACGACGCCACGTGGCAATGCTCGCGGGCGGCGGGTTGTAGTTGGCTTTCGAGCAGGCGTTGCAAATGGCCCAAGCGTTGCGCATGGCCAAAGATGGCTTTCAGCGGCTTGGCTTCGCGAAGCAACACGCTGGGCGCGCGGGCTGTAAGAGGGCGAAATGCCATGATTGGACACCTTAAGTAACAGAGCGGCCATCTTAGCAGAATGCGTCTGCGCGGCCCCTGACAATGCATTGCCGGGCGGTTTCCCAGGAAATCAATCGGCTCCATGGGTTGAAGTTCGCGCAAAAGCCCTTATTTTAAACAAGCCCTCTCACAGCACCATGCCAGCATCGGGGAACAACGCCACTTTCCTCACCCACGATTCCGGGTAGAATGCGCGTTCGCATGCGGCCGTGAGGGCTGCTCGGGCCACTCACGGTGCGCCCTCCATCCCTATGTGTGGAAGAACCTGCCGATATGTTTGCGCCTTTGTTAAAGAAACTTTTTGGAAGCAAGAATGAGCGCGAAGTCAAACGCATGCTCAAGACGGTGCAGCTGGTCAATGCCTTCGAAGAGCAGATGGTTGCCCTGTCGGACGAGCAATTGCGCGCCAAGACCCAAGAGTTCAAGGCCCGCATAGCCAAAGGTGAAACCCTCGACAAGCTGCTTCCCGAAGCCTTTGCGGTTGCCCGTGAAGCCGGTAAGCGTGTCATGGGCATGCGCCACTTCGACGTCCAGTTGATCGGCGGTATGACCTTGCATGAAGGCATGATTGCCGAAATGCGTACCGGTGAAGGCAAGACCCTGGTAGCTACTCTGGGTGTTTACCTCAACGCACTGTCCGGCAAGGGCGTGCACGTTGTGACGGTGAACGACTACCTGGCTCGCCGGGACGCCAACTGGATGCGCCCGCTGTATGAATATCTCGGCCTGACCGTCGGCGTAGTAACGCCGTTCCAGCCGCCGGAAGAGAAGCGCGCTGCTTACGCGTGCGACATTACCTACGGCACCAACAACGAATTCGGTTTCGACTACCTGCGCGACAACATGGCGTTCAGCATGGATGAAAAATTCCAGCGTGAACTCAACTTTGCCGTGATCGACGAAGTCGACTCCATTCTCATCGACGAAGCCCGTACCCCACTGATCATCTCCGGCCAGGCCGAAGACAGCTCGCGCCTGTACACCGAGATCAACAAGTTGATCCCGCGTCTGGAGCAGCACATCGAAGAAGTGGAAGGCGTTGTGACCAAAGAAGGTCACTTCTCCATCGACGAGAAGACCCGCCAGGTCGAACTCAACGAAGCCGGTCACCAGTTCGTCGAAGACATGCTGACCCAGATCGGCCTGCTGGCTGAAGGCGAGAGCCTGTACTCGGCGCACAACCTGGGCCTGTTGACCCACGTGTATGCGGGCCTGCGCGCCCACAAGCTGTTCCATCGCAACGTCGAATACATCGTGCAAGATGGCCAAGTGGTATTGGTTGACGAACACACCGGCCGTACCATGCCGGGTCGTCGTCTGTCCGAAGGCCTGCACCAGGCCATCGAAGCCAAGGAAATGCTCAACATTCAGGCCGAAAGCCAGACGTTGGCTTCCACCACCTTCCAGAACTACTTCCGTCTGTATAACAAACTGTCCGGCATGACCGGTACTGCGGACACCGAAGCGTTCGAATTCCACCAGATCTACAACCTGGCTGTGATGGTGATCCCACCGAACAAGCCGCTGGCGCGTAAAGATTTCAATGACCTGGTGTTCCTGACCGCCGAAGAGAAGTACGCGGCGATCATCAACGACATCAAGGACGGCATGGCCCAGGGCCGCCCGATTCTGGTGGGTACCGCCACCATCGAGACTTCCGAGCACGTGTCTAACCTGCTCAACAAGGAAGGTATCGAGCACAAGGTTCTTAACGCCAAGTTCCACGAAAAAGAAGCTGAGATCATTGCCCAGGCCGGTCGCCCAGGCGCATTGACCATCGCCACCAACATGGCCGGTCGTGGTACTGACATCCTGTTGGGCGGTAACTGGGAAGTGGAAGTCGCCTCCCTGGACAACCCTACCCCTGAGCAGATCGCCCAGATCAAGGCTGACTGGCAGAAGCGCCACCAGGCCGTGCTCGAATCCGGTGGTTTGCAGGTGATCGCGTCCGAGCGTCACGAATCGCGCCGTATCGACAACCAACTGCGTGGTCGTGCCGGCCGTCAGGGTGACGCCGGTTCCAGCCGCTTCTACCTGTCTCTGGAAGACAGCCTGATGCGCATCTTCGCCTCGGATCGGGTGAAGAACTTCATGAAAGCCTTGGGTATGCAGTCCGGTGAAGCGATCGAGCACCGTATGGTGACCAACGCCATCGAGAAGGCCCAGCGCAAGGTTGAAGGCCGTAACTTCGATATTCGTAAGCAACTGCTTGAGTTCGACGACGTCAACAACGAACAGCGTAAAGTGATTTATCACATGCGTAACACGTTGCTGGCCGCTGACAACATTGGCGAGACCATCGCCGATTTCCGTCAGGACGTGCTCAACGCGACCGTCAGTGCACACATCCCGCCACAGTCCCTGCCAGAGCAGTGGGATGTTGCTGGTCTGGAAGCCGCGTTGAAGAGCGACTTCGGTGTCGACTTGCCGGTCCAGCAATGGCTCGACGAAGACGATCACCTGTACGAAGAGACGCTGCGCGAGAAGCTGATGGCCGAGCTGCTGGCCGCGTACAACGAGAAAGAAGAGCAGGCGAGTGCCGAAGCACTGCGCACCTTCGAGAAACAAATCGTACTGCGCGTGCTGGACGACCTGTGGAAAGACCACCTGTCGACCATGGACCACCTGCGTCACGGCATCCACCTGCGTGGTTACGCCCAGAAGAACCCGAAGCAAGAGTACAAGCGCGAGTCGTTCACGCTGTTCTCCGAGTTGCTGGATTCGATCAAGCGCGATTCGATTCGCGTGCTGTCCCACGTTCAGGTGCGCCGCGAAGACCCGATCGAGGAAGAAGCTCGCCTGCGTCAGGAGGCCGAGGCACTGGCTGCGCGCATGCAGTTCCAGCACGACGAAGCGCCGGGTCTGGAAGCGCCTGAGGTGTTGGGCGAAGAGGTCGATGTGGCCTTGGCTCAGGCGCCGGTTCGCAATGACCAGAAGCTGGGCCGCAACGAACTCTGCTACTGCGGTTCGGGCAAGAAATTCAAACACTGCCACGGCCAGATCGAATAAGATTTTCGCCTGACGCTGCAATACCTAGCGCCGCGACCGGCCTCCGCCGTCGCGGCGTTTTGCCATTAATTTCACCGTCGATCACGACGGCACAGACATTATCTATCTTTTAAGGAGCGCGTTCATGGCTGTTGGTCTTGGTCCTTTGCCCACATTGCACCCGGTTGCCGGTTTTGAGCTCGGTATCGCGTCGGCCGGCATCAAGCGCCCGGGGCGCAAGGATGTGGTGGTGATGCGCTGTGCCGAAGGTTCGACCGTCGCCGGTGTTTTCACCCTCAACGCCTTCTGCGCCGCTCCGGTGATCCTGGCCAAGCAGCGCGTTGCCGGCTCCATCCGTTACCTGCTGACTAACACTGGCAATGCCAACGCAGGCACCGGTGAGCCTGGTTTGGTCGCTGCTGCGCGTACCTGCGCCAAGCTTGCCCAGTTGACTGGCGTGGATGCCAGCCAAGTGTTGCCTTACTCCACCGGTGTCATCGGCGAGCCGCTGCCGGTTGAGAAAATCGAAGGCGCCTTGCAGGCCGCGTTGGACGACCTGTCTGTGGATAACTGGGCGGCCGCCGCCACTGGCATCATGACCACGGACACCCTGCCGAAAGGCGCGAGCCGTCAGTTCGTGCACGACGGCGTGACCGTCACCGTGACCGGTATCAGTAAAGGCGCGGGCATGATCCGCCCGAACATGGCAACCATGCTCGGCTACATTGCTACCGACGCCAAAGTTTCCCGCGACGTGCTGCACAGCCTGATCCTCGACGGCGCCAACAAGTCGTTTAACCGCATTACCATCGATGGCGATACCTCGACCAACGATTGCTGCATGCTGATCGCTACCGGCAAAGCTGATCTGCCGGAAATTACCGAGGCCAGCGGCCCGCTGTTCGCGGCATTGAAGCAGGCTGTGTTCGAAGTGTGCATGGACGTGGCTCAGGCCATCGTGCGTGACGGCGAAGGTGCCACCAAGTTCGTGACGGTTGAAGTCAACGGCGGCGGCAATCACCAGGAATGCCTGGATGTCGGCTACACCGTGGCCCACTCGCCGCTGATCAAGACGGCACTGTTCGCCTCCGACCCCAACTGGGGCCGCATCCTCGCCGCCGTTGGCCGTGCTGGTGTGCCGGATCTGGACGTGAGCAAGATCGACGTGTTCCTCGGTGACGTGTGCATCGCCAGCCGTGGCGCCCGTGCCGAGAGCTATACCGAAGCACAGGGCTCGGCGGTGATGCAGCAGGAAGAAATCACCATCCGCATCGAGTTGGGCCGCGGCGATTGCAGCGAAACCATCTGGACCACCGACCTGTCCCACGAGTACGTGAAGATCAACGCGGAATACCGTACCTGATAGAAGAGGATAACCGCGGTGAAACGAGTGCATGTAGCAGCAGCGGTGATCCGCGGTGTCGACGGCAGGATCCTGCTGGCGCGCCGCGCGGATACCCAGCATCAGGGCGGTCTCTGGGAGTTTCCCGGTGGCAAGGTGGAGGCCGGTGAGTCGGTCGCCTCGGCCCTGTCCCGTGAATTACAGGAAGAACTGGGTATCCAGGTCGCCACGGCTCGGCCGTTGATCAAGGTGCAGCATGACTATCCGGACAAGCAGGTCTTGCTGGATGTCTGGGAAGTCTCGGCTTTTACCGGCGAGCCCCACGGTGTCGAAGGGCAACCCCTGGAATGGGTGGCGCCTCGGGATTTGCTCAACTACGAGTTCCCGGCCGCTAACGCTCCAATCGTTGCCGCCGCGCGCTTGCCTGCCGATTACCTGATCACCCCCGGCGAACTCGAAACCCCGACGCTGTTACGCGGGATTCAGAAGGCTGTCGCGGGCGGCATCAAGCTGGTCCAACTGCGTGCGCCGAACGGTTACGACCCCAAATACCGCGACCTCGCGGTAGATGCGGTGGGTCTGTGCGCTGGCAAGGCGCAGTTGATGCTTAAAGGACCGTTTGAATGGCTGGGGGATTTTCCTGCCGCCGGTTGGCACATGACCTCGGCGCAACTGCGCAAATACGCGAGCAAGGGCCGGCCGCTGCCGAAAGACCGTTGGTTGGCTGCTTCCTGCCACAACGCTGAAGAACTGGCGCTGGCAGAAATGATGGACGTGGATTTTGTCACGCTGTCGCCGGTGCAGCCGACCCAGACCCACCCTGATGCCCAGCCTTTGGGTTGGGAGCAGGCGGCAGAGTTGATCCGTGGGTTCAGCAAACCGGTGTTTCTGTTGGGTGGGGTTGGACCTGCTGATCGGGAACAGGCTTGGGAAGTTGGGGCTCAGGGTGTAGCGGGTATCAGGGCGTTCTGGCCACAAGTTTGAAGCTGCTCTGGCGGGCCTCATCGGGTGCGACGATTCGACTTGCCCCCGATCAGGCCCTGCCAGTCAGCGAGTCATGATCAGTGTGGCTTGGCCGCCGCCTGCCACAAAATCTCCGCAATCCCCTGGCGCCTGGCAATCACCCGCGCCGCCACAAACAGCAAATCCGACAGCCGATTGATATACGCCAACCCCACTCCCTCTAACGGCTCCACCGCGTTGAGGTGCTGACAGCGCCGCTCCGCACTGCGCGCCAGGCTGCGGCACACATGGGCCTGGGCGATCAACGCCGAGCCACCGGGCAGGATGAAGTTTTCCAGCGGCCCGACCTCTTCATTCCAGCGATCAATCGCGGCCTCCAGCCGATCCACTTCCGCTGCGTTCAGCGCCTTGTACACCGGCATCGCCAGCTCACCGCCGAGGTCGAATAATCGATGTTGGCATGGGGTCAGTACCTCGATCACATCTTTGAGTTCCGGATGCTTGCCACTCTGCTCTTCCAGGCCCGCCAGTAATAATCCCAGTTGGCTGTTCAGCGAATCGACTTCACCGATGGCCTCAACTCGCGGGTGGTCCTTGGGTACACGGCGACCGTCGCCGAGGCCGGTTTCGCCTGTGTCTCCAGTACGGGTGTAAATCTTCGACAGGCGAAAGCCCATGATCAGTGCTCCAGTTGGGTCAGTTCATTGGGCGGCAGTTGGCTGCCCGCCAAGGGTAAGCGCAGGGTAAAACAGGTGCCTTGACCGAGGGTGGAATGCACCTCCATCTGCCCTTTGTGGTTGTTGGTGACGATGAAGTACGAAACCGAAAGTCCAAGCCCAGTGCCCTGGCCGATCTCTTTGGTGGTGAAGAACGGCTCAAAAGTGCGTTTACGTACGTTCTCACTCATGCCGATACCATTGTCTTCCACCTGAATCTCTGCCCACGGCGGGTTAAGACGTGTGCGCAGGATGATGCGCCCCGGTTCGCGATCGTCTTCACGCAGATGAATGGCCTGGGCTGCGTTTTTTAGCAGGTTGAGCAGTACTTGTTCCAGCTCGTTGGCAGTGCCGGGCACCGGGCCCAGTTGGGGGTCGAACTGACGAATGATCGCCTGGCCCTTGAAGTCGAAACCGATGGCCAGATCGAAGTCGTTACCGGCAATTTCCACGGCCTGGTCGATCAGCGCCGGCAGGTCGCAAGGCGCCATCTGCCGGTTGCTGCGGCGGCTGAAGCTGAGCATGTGAGTGACGATCTTGGCCGCTCGCGCACCGGCTTGCTGGATGCCATCCAGCAGTTGTGGCACCTCACGGCCTTCCAGGTAGCGGTTGATCTTTTCCAGTTCGATACCTGCCTGCTCGGCGAATTCCAGGTTTTTGGGTAGGTCGGACGACAGCCGGCGCCGGATGTTCTGCACGTTATGCAGGATCGCCCCCAGCGGATTGTTGATCTCGTGAGCCATACCGGCGGCAAGCCCACCGACCGAGAGCATTTTTTCCGACTGCACCATCATTTCTTCCAGGGACAGACGCTGAGTGATGTCGTCGATACGGATCACCACGCCCCGCCCGGCACCGCCCATCAGCGGGTAGAAGGTCAGGGCGTAATGCTTGGGTTCATCATCCTTGATCCAGGTGACACGCTCGATGCGTTCTACCGTGTGCTGCTCCACCGTAGCCTTGATCTGCGGCAGGTACGGCTTGAGCGGTTGAAAAGCGAGGTAGATCGGCTGATTCAGCGCTTCATCCAGGCGCGTACCGGAAAGCGCGCTGGCTTCCTGGTTCCACTGGGTGACGTAGAGTTGTTCGTCCAGGGCGATCAACGCCGAGGGCATCGAGTCGATGATGCTGTTCAGGTAGTTTTGAAAACCGGTGAGTTTTTTCTCGATCTTGCTGCGAACCTGGACTTCCAGCTCCAACTTTCGGTTGGTATGGCGTGTTTCTTCGGCCAGGCCTTGGGCTTGGTCATAAGCGGCTTGGGAGTCGTCCCGTGCGCGCTTGAGCTGCTGTTCGCGAGCTTCGATACGCGACAGCATGGTGTTGAAGGCTTCGGCCAGGCTGCCGATTTCATCGCGGTTACCACGGCCGGCGCGCAGGGCGTAGTTCTCTTCGCGGGTTACTTGGCGCGACAGTTCTTCCAATTCGTGGATCGGCCGGGTAATCAGGCGCTTGATCTGCCGGGCGATGATCAGCCATAGCAGCACACTGAAAATCAGGATACCCAGGCTGGCCGTCAGCGTGCCGGTGTAGAAGGCCACCGGCAGTTCGCTGCTGGCCACCAGCAGCAAATGCCCGGAAGGCTGGCCTGCCCGGGGCAGGGTGATGATCTGGTTACTGCGAAACTCGGTAACACGCCACGCCTCGATATGCCGATAGTTGTCCGGCAAGTGCAGGCGATCACCGTGTTGCATCTGCGCCAGGCGGTTGCCTTCGCCGTCATACAGGGCGGCGGCGCGTAATGGCGAATAGCTGGTCAGCTCACTGAGCAGGGCATCGGCTTGGGCGGGGGATTCGAGTGCTTCGGCGGCGAGGCCCGGGTTGGATACCAGGCGACCGATGGCCTGCAACGCCTGAGGTGCCATGCTTTCCTGGGAAATCCAGTACGCAGCGCTGATAAAGGTCAGGTTGGCCACCAGCAATACGGTGGTCAACAACACCAACAGGGCGGCCAGCAGTTTCTGCCCAACCGGTAGATTTTCGAGGCGCTGGCGCAGCGGCATCAGGGTTATCCCAGGTGATAGACAGGCGGGCAGGGTAGCGCGTGGTTCAGTCGCGGGGCAATCCGCGTGCAACTAACTGATCAATCAAACGCACCTGCAACTGCTGCAAATGCGGCAGGTTCAATTGGTGGCGTGCGGCCGCCTGGCAAGCATAGCCCAACAGGTAACTGATTTCGGTGCGGCGGGCGTTGGCGACGTCCTGGTACATGGAGGAGTAGTTAGCGGCTGTGGCGTGGATCACCCGTTCTACTTCGTGTTGCAGGTCCAGCGCGGCGTCGGGTTGGCCGCAACATTCCAGCAGCTCACCGAGTTCAGCGCACAGGGTTGCCACTTCACATTGATGGGTTTGCAGTTCGCCGTTGCGGCACTGGTAAAGCACGGTCAGCGGGTTGATCGCGCAATTGAGCGCTAGCTTGCGCCATAGCCGGGTCAGAATGTCGGTGCTCCATTCGTGGGGGATCCCGGCGGCGTGAAGGTCGTTCAGCCACAGCGGTGGGGCAGGGTGGGCTGCATCTCCCAGCCAGGTGTAGCCATGGCCTGCAAACACTACGCGCCAGTCACCGTCGCGAAACGCGCCTTCGGTGCTGGAGGCGAAGATGCAGCGTGCTTGAGGTAACTGAGCAACCACTGCGTCCTGGCTGCCAAGGCCGTTTTGCAAAAGGATCAGTTCGGCGTGTGGCGACAGGCGATGCTGCAAATGTGCGACGGCGCTCTGGGCGTCGTAGGCTTTGCACGCTACCAGCAGGCGATGAATCGGCTCGGGGTTGTCAGGCGTTTCGCCAATCACCGGATAAGTCTTTTCTATACCGTGTTCGACCAACGTCAGCCCCTTACCGGCCTGATAGCTGGCAAGGCGCGCCTTATCGCGCAGAATCATCCTCACGGGCAGGCCGGCGCGAGCCAAGCGCGTGGCCCAGAGTGTGCCCAGGCTGCCGGCGCCGAGAATATGCCAGGTGGTCGACATCAGTTTGTGCTCCGTAGGGTCGCCTGCGGTGAACGGGGCGAAAGAACCGCTATAATGCCCCGGCATTTTAGCTCGGGCGCGCTCCATCTCTACTGAACCCGCCCCTTATATTGGAGAAATCACATGCCTTCGTTCGACGTGGTATCTGAACTGGACAAACACGAAGTCACCAACGCCGTCGAGAACGCCGTCAAGGAGCTGGACCGTCGCTATGACCTGAAGGGCAAGGGCAGCTTCGAGTTCAAGGAAAAGGAACTGACCGTCAACCTGACCGCTGAAGCCGATTTCCAGCTGGAAGCCATGATCGAGATCCTCAAGCTGTCGCTGGTCAAGCGCAAGATCGATGCACAGTGCCTTGAAATCAAGGACGCCTACGCTTCCGGCAAGCTGATGAAGCAGGAAGCAGTGTTAAAGGAAGGCATCGACAAGGAGCTGGCGAAGAAGATCGTCGCCCATATCAAGGACGCCAAGCTGAAAGTCCAGGCGGCCATCCAAGGTGAGCAGGTTCGCGTCACTGGCAAGAAACGTGATGACCTGCAAGAGGCCATCGCTGCCCTGCGCGCCAAAACCTTCGACATGCCGCTGCAGTTCAATAACTTCCGCGACTGATGGCATTTTGGGGAACCAGCGGGCGATTTTGACGTCCCACGCCCCATAACCTGTGCCTGCACTTGAGCCCTACGGGGCTCATTTGCGTTTTTAGGCCGTCAATAAAGCCGCACATCCGCCAAACAGGAGACGATAGATGGATTTCAATGCTGAAGTGGATCACCTGATCAAGACCTCACAGTCGTGGATCCCGATGATCATGGAATACGGCAGCCGAGTACTACTGGCAGTGATTACCCTGGCCATTGGCTGGTGGCTGATCAACGTATTGACCCACCGTGTAGGTCGCTTGCTGGCTCTGCGTAACGCGGACCTGGCACTGCAACACTTCATCACCAGCCTGGCGAACATTGCGCTGAAGGTCATGCTGATTGTCAGCGTGGCCTCGATGATCGGCGTGGCGACTACCTCGTTCGTGGCGGCCATCGGTGCCGCGACCCTGGCCATCGGCCTGGCATTGCAGGGCAGCCTCGCAAACTTTGCTGGTGGTGTGTTGATTCTGTTGTTCCGCCCATTTCGCATTGGTGACTGGATCGAAGCGCAGGGCACCTCGGGCACTGTCGACAGCATCCAGATCTTCCACACCGTGCTGCGCACTGGCGACAACAAGACCGTGATCGTACCTAACGGCATCCTGTCCAACGGCATCATCACCAACACCAACCGTCAGCCGACCCGCAAGGTGGTGTTTGATGTGGGCGTGGATTATGACGCCGACCTGCAAAAAGCCCGTGACGTGCTTCTGGAACTGTCAAAAGATCCCCGTGTACTGACTGATCCTGCAGCGGTTGCGGTGGTCTCGACCTTGGGCGATAGCTCTATCACGGTTTCCCTGCGTTGCTGGACCAAAACCCCGGATTATTGGGATGTAGTCTTCATGCTCAATGAACTGGCGCGTGATCGTTTAAAGGCGGCGGGGATTGATATTCCCTTTCCGCAACGGGTTATTCGTGTGGTTCAGGAAGCGGCTGTGTAATCAGTTGCTTTATTAACTTGGCCGCTTGGTCAGCTATTGCTATTAAAGACAAGGGGCTTCATGCCCCTTGTTTTTTGTCACTCCCCTTTGGCAACTATCAAGTTTTAATCGACGCCGAGTAACACAACTAGTAAGCCTAGATTTTCTTAGTTAGCTTGCTATGTAAAATTGAAGCGCTTTTTGTAGGTCATAAAAAAACCGGCGACCTGATTAAGGGCGCCGGTTTTTATTAGCGTTACGCGTTAGCGCAATCAGCTGACCACTGAAATTACAAGATGCTCAGTGGGTATTCTACGATCACACGGGTGTCGACCAGGTTGTCGTAGTTGGTCGCGCGGTAATCGCTGTTGGTGCCGCTGTAGATTGCGTTACGAACGCGGAAGGACAGACCTTTGGCCGGGCCTTCTTGCAGTACGTACTTGGCTTCCACGTCCCACTCGTGCTCTTTACCATCGCTGGAATCTGCAACGGTAACGTTGCTACCGCGAGTGTAACGGGTCATGAAGCTCAGACCTGGCACGCCGAACGAGGCCATGTTCAGGTCGTAGCGAGCCTGCCAGGACTTCTCGTCTTCGCCAACGAAGTCGGAGATTTGCACGGAGTTGGCCAGGTAAACGGTACCGCCACCGTCGACACCGTAGTTGTAACCGGTTTTACCAGAGGACTGCTGGTAAGCCAGGGTGAACTTGTGTGCGTCGATGCTATACGCAGCTGCCAGGCTCCAGACGCGGTTGTCCAGGTCGCCGCCCAGCTTCTTGCCGTCATCCTTGCTGCGGTAGCCGTTGAAGTCGAAACTCAACGATTGTTTGTCGCTCAGCGGCAGGGTGTAGAAGACGTTGACGTACTGCTTCTTCCAGTAGTCTTCAACATCGGAGGCGTGGAACGCGAAAATGAAGTTTTCAAGACCCGAGTAGGTAAAACCAGCGATGTTCGCTGCTGTCAGACCTGGGTTTTGCTTGCCGGTAACACGGCTGCGGCCGTTGATGGTGTCACGGCCCATGCCGGTTTGCGCGCTCAATGCACTGAAGCGGCCGGCGGTCAATTCCAGACCTTTGATCTCGTTGCTGGTGATCAAGGTGCCGGTGGCGACTTCAGGCAGCAGACGGCCGTCGTCGGTAGTGAAAACCGGGCTGGATACGAACTGGTTGCCATATTTCAGCACGGTGTCGGAGATGCGGAGTTTCGCTGCCCCAGCCACTTTGGACTGAGTGGATTCTGGCTCGCCAGCGCCATTGGTTGCGAACAGACCGTTACCGGCACGGCCCGCACCGCCATCAAGCTTATAGCTGCCCATGGCCATGGCATCGACGCCGAAGCCGACGGTGCCTTGGGTGAAGCCGGATTGGTAGGTGAGCAACTCGCTGATACCGGTGTCTTGACGGTAGCCGCTGACTTTGTCGTCGGTGCCGGTGGTGTAGTTACCGTTACTACGACGCACGTTACCCACGCCGTCCTTGTAGTCACGGTTCATGTACATTGCACGGGTTTTCGCGGTCAGGGTGCTATCTTCGATAAAGCCCTTTGCGTCGTCCTGAGAGGACGCGATTGCGAACTGCGAGGTGCCTGCAGAAACAGCCAGGGCGATCATGCTCCACTTCATCACGCGCATCGTGATTTGCTCCTTTGGTTTTCGGAAGAGTACTGCCGTCCCACCTGTATTTTTATCTGGGCGGCTCTTTCTTTTTTGTGTCGGCGCAAAGTTATATCACGCAGACTCTAATGACGATACTTACCAAACTTTCCTTTCAGCTTCTTTACGAGGCTGTCGTAAATTGCTAGCTCCATGTCGCAAATTCACAGTCCTGAATGTTACGGGACTGACAACTTCAATGCTGTTTTCAGACCTCTTTCGAAGTTTGAAACCTTCCGTGGGGCGCATCGAAACGCTGCTGTTCTTTTATCGCGAAACACCTGCTTCCAAACGGGTGTCGTTGCCGACGATGTGAGTGTGAATGCAACAAGCGCGCCCAAACCGGTAACCGAATGTCATTTTTTCGTGAAAAGCGTGGTGGGCGTGTAAAAACCTCATAAGTACGGGGTTTTTAAGCCGTTTTGTTTGGGCTTGACGTGCACGGGTTACGCCTGTTCGGTGGTACTAAAACACTGTGCCAGAGAAAAACGTTACCGGTTCACCCTACAAGTGGGTAGTCGGCGGATCCCTTTGATGCACAAGTGGGTCATTTTGGTGCGCCCTTGAAAGGCCCGGATTAGCGTAGCTCAAATATTTGCCTGCCTCTTAAGAGTGCAGGTTTTTATCGGTTTGCGTTACGTTGCTGCCATTCGCCGTGAAGCCTGGCGCGTTCAAAGGTATGCTGGCGCCTGAAACTGACCTGCCGAAAGGAGTGCCCGTGGTGTTCGCCTTAGATCAACGTTTGCAACAAGACACACTGGTCATCGGGGACTTCCCGCTGTGCCGCCTGCTGCTGTCCAATGATTCGAACTACCCCTGGTTCATCCTGGTGCCGCGTATCAACGGTATCAGCGAAGTGTTTCAGCTGGATGTCGCAGATCAACATACCCTGTGGCAAGAGACCACGGCCTTGGCGCAGTGGCTGAACGAAGGGTTGGCCGCCGACAAGATGAACATTGGCGCGCTGGGCAACGTCGTCAGCCAATTGCATGTGCATGTGATCGTACGCAAGCGTGATGACGCTGCCTGGCCTGCTCCAGTGTGGGGCAAGCATCCGGCCCAGCCGTACACTGAAGAGCAACTGGTCGCCATTCGTTCGCGTCTGCGCGAGCTGCTGCCCGCCGACTTTATCTTTACCCAGGGCTGAACCATGGATCTGCAAGACCGCGTCACTGAACTGGAAAGCCGCCTGGCCTTCCAGGACGACACCATCGAAACCCTGAATGACATCCTGGTCACCCAGCAGCGGGCCGTCGAACGGCTGCAGTTGCAGATGACCGCGCTGCTTAAGCGCCAGGAAGAAATGGGCGCGCAATTCGAGTCATCCGAAGAAGAAGCGCCGCCGCCTCACTACTGATCGACAGGCAATAAAAAAACCGCGACCCAGCCAGGCTGGATCGCGGTTTTTTTTGCTGCGACGGCTGGAATCAGCGACGCGGCAATGCAGCGATCACGTCTTCGGCTTGTAGGCCTTTGTCGCGATTCATCACGGAAAACTCCACGCGCTGGCCTTCAACCAGAACACGATGGCCTTCGCCGCGAATGGCCCGGAAGTGGACGAAGATATCGTCGCCCGAATCACGGGAAATAAAGCCGAAGCCTTTGGATGTGTTGAACCACTTGACGGTACCGGTATCCCGATTGGTCATGTCGTAGTTTTGCGACGCGGCCGCGGGGGACGAGCGGTAGAAGCTGATAGCCAGGTGAAGAGCGATGGCGACCACAGCAATTACCAGGCTGAGCAGGATGGCCGGATGGCCGCCGACTTCAGGCATGGGTGCCAGGAGGGTGAGGGTTTGTACGACAACGGTCAGTACCAGCAGCGCGCTGACCAGGTTTTGCAGTTGATGGCGCGTGCCTTTGTTCCAGTAAGGGATTACTGGGGCGAGCGTCAGGTTAAGAAGGCCGAACAAGGCCAGGTACAAAGCGTCATGTTGTTGCAGGTAGGGCAGGCTTTCAGGCTGCAGGCTCGGGATAAAGGACAGCAGCAACGCTGCAACGCCCGTTAGCAGGTGGACGATTTTCAACATTTTGATTAACTCACGTTAAGACGGATCACAAGGAAGAGCTGACTGGCACGGTTCGCTTCTGAACAATGGGAGGCGTTGGGCACGTGCACGGGTATCAGCCTATGCCGCTCGCCGTGAAAAAACGGCGGCGACACGCTGCCTATTTAACAGCAAAGGCTGTGCCTACTCAAATCAAGCATTTTCGTGCTTTGCAGGGTGCGGGGCATTTCTGCGTGAAACGCTGGTCCTAGACAGGTGCAGGTGTTTTTTGGGCGGTTGGCGGGAATTTTCCTGCGTAGCTCAAAGGGCTTGGTTGCCGCCGAAGAGGGCGTAAAGCGCAGGACCATTTGCCGCACCGTGTCCTTGGCGGGCTGCGCGTCAGCAGCACTCTTGCTACAGTGGTCCTGCACCTGATCAATGAATGCTTGTCAATTGAAGGGGATAAACATGGCAATCTATATCGGTATCAGTGAAGAAGATCGTAAATCCATCGTCGATGGGCTTTCACGACTGCTTTCCGATACCTATGTACTGTACCTGAAGACCCACAACTTCCATTGGAACGTCACGGGCCCCATGTTTCGGACGCTGCACTTGATGTTCGAAGAGCAGTACAACGAGCTGGCGCTGGCGGTTGACTCTATTGCCGAGCGTATCCGTGCCTTGGGTTTTCCGGCGCCGGGCGCCTATTCGATCTATGCCCGTCTGTCTTCCATCAAGGAAGAAGAGGGCGTACCCAGCGCAGAAGAGATGATCAAGCAGTTGGTGGCGGGCCAGGAAGCTGTCACACGGACCGCGCGGGGTATTTTCCCGCTGCTTGATAAAGTCAGCGATGAGCCGACTGCAGACTTGTTGACTCAGCGCATGCAGGTTCACGAGAAAACCGCGTGGATGCTGCGCTCCCTGCTCGAAAATCAGTAATCGTTGACCCCAAGTGGCGCCATCGCGGCGCCACTTGCTTGTTTCCACGCATTTCCTGGCGTTGTCCTACGCCTTTCAACGTCCTGTCTTCTGGCTGCCTGCCTCGTCCTGCTGTTTTATAGGGTCACTGCCCAATGGGAGGACCCGTGGGCTGCTGTTTGGCAATGGAGTGTCAGGTGTATGTCACGTGGAGTGGATATTGGAGTAATGGAAACCGGTGGTTTTCATAAGATAAACGTCGACCCCTTCGCCAAGGGATTCGATATGGGGCTGGCCAAGCCAATGTCCCGATCGGTACGGCTCAATGGGTTTTCCACTTGTCTGCGGCTTGAGCAGATCTATTGGAACATCCTCACGGAAATAGCCAGGATCAATGCCTGCTCTGTCAGTGCGCTGCTGTCCTATGTCGATCGGGAAGTGCACTTGCGGTATGGAGGTGTGAAGAACTTCAGTGGCTTGGTCAGGGTTGTGTGCGTGGTTCATCTATTAAAAGGCCGTGTTGCCTCGCCAAACCCTGAGTGATCGGTCGGCTTTGGGGCCGGTCCGCCGTCGAAGTGGACCAGGCTCCGGGCAGAAAGCCGGCTGCGCTGCCTCGATTTACCAGATATAATCTCGCGCTTTGCTGCTGCCGGGGCTTTCTCCCTCTGCTCTACTCCAAGAGCGGGCGCGGCACAGTAACGATCGATCGCCGAGACATCGCCATGCCCATGTACGACTATCAATGTGCTTCCTGTGGACATCAGTTGGAAGCCATCCAGAAGATCAGCGCCGCGCCGTTGGTCGATTGCCCGGCCTGCCAGGCACCCGAGCTCAAGAAGATGTTGTCCATGCCAGGCTTCCGCCTGAGCGGCAGCGGCTGGTACGAGACCGATTTCAAGACCGGCTCGAAGAAGAATCTGGCCGGCGGCGACAAAGCAGACTGAGTTGAACTCCACGCGCAGGCTACTGCATTATCCGTCCCCTGCTTAACTGTGCGGTGACGAGGCAAGCCTCCACCGAATTTCGAATTACGAGAAGTGAAACCACGACCATGATGCGCAGCCACTATTGCGGCCAACTGAACGAGACCCTGGAAGGTCAGGAAATTACCCTTTGCGGATGGGTTCACCGTCGCCGCGACCACGGCGGGGTGATCTTCCTCGATATCCGTGATCGTGATGGTCTGGCCCAAGTGGTATTTGACCCGGACCGCGCCGAGAGCTTCGCCGCCGCTGACCGTGTGCGCAGCGAATACGTCGTGAAGATCACCGGCAAGGTTCGCCTGCGTCCGGCCGGTGCCGTGAACGCGAACATGGCGTCCGGTGCGATCGAAGTGCTGGGTTATGAGCTGGAAGTGCTGAACGAGTCGGAAACTCCGCCGTTTCCACTGAATGAATATTCCGACGTCGGCGAAGAAACCCGCCTGCGCTACCGCTTCCTCGACTTGCGTCGTCCGGAAATGGCCGAGAAGCTGCGTCTGCGTTCGCGCATGACCACCAGCATCCGCCGCTTCCTCGACGAAAACGGCTTCCTTGACGTAGAAACGCCGATCCTTACCCGGGCCACCCCGGAAGGCGCGCGTGACTACCTGGTGCCTAGCCGCACCCACGCCGGTTCGTTCTTCGCTCTGCCGCAATCGCCGCAGTTGTTCAAGCAACTGCTGATGGTGGCCGGCTTCGACCGTTACTACCAGATCGCCAAGTGCTTCCGCGACGAAGACCTGCGCGCCGACCGCCAGCCGGAATTCACCCAGATCGACATCGAGACCAGTTTCCTCGATGAAAAAGAGATCATGGGCCTGACCGAGCAGATGATCCGCAACCTGTTCAAGGAAGTGCTGGATCTGGAGTTCGGCGAATTCCCGCACATGACCTTCGAAGAAGCCATGCGCCGCTACGGCTCCGACAAGCCAGACCTGCGTAACCCGTTGGAACTGGTGGACGTTGCCGACCAACTGAAAGAAGTTGATTTCAAAGTTTTCAGCGGCCCGGCCAACGATCCTAAATGCCGCATCGCGGCCCTGCGCGTGCCTGGCGGCGCGAGCATGCCGCGCAAGCAGATCGACGACTACACCAAGTTTGTCGGCATCTACGGTGCCAAGGGCCTGGCGTACATCAAGGTCAACGAGCGCGCCAACGGTGTTGACGGTCTGCAATCGCCGATCGTGAAAAACATTCCGCTGGACAACCTCAACGCGATTCTGGATCGCGTTGGCGCGGTCGACGGCGACATCGTGTTCTTCGGTGCAGACAAAGCCAAGATCGTCAGCGAAGCCTTGGGCGCGCTGCGCATCAAGCTGGGCCACGACCTGGACCTGCTGACTTGCAAGTGGGCACCGATGTGGGTTGTCGACTTCCCGATGTTCGAAGAGAACGACGACGGCAGCTTCAGCGCCTTGCACCATCCGTTCACCGCGCCGAAGTGCTCGCCTGAGGAATTGGAAGCCAACCCGGCTGGCGCACTGTCCCGCGCCTACGACATGGTGCTCAACGGCACCGAACTGGGTGGCGGTTCGATCCGTATCCATCGCAAAGAGATGCAACAAGCGGTATTCCGCCTGTTGGGCATCAACGAAGCGGAGCAGGAAGAGAAGTTCGGCTTCCTTCTCGACGCCCTGAAGTACGGCGCGCCGCCTCACGGTGGCCTGGCGTTCGGTCTCGACCGTCTGGTGATGCTGATGACCGGTGCCCAGTCGATCCGTGAAGTGATCGCCTTCCCGAAAACCCAGAGTGCTGCGGACGTCATGACCCAGGCTCCGGGTGTGGTGGATGCCAAGGCGCTGCGCGAACTGCACATCCGTCTGCGCGAGACGCCAAAGGCTGAGTAAGGCTGCTGCGTGAAAGCGCTATAGGGTTTTACGCAGTCAAAAAGGCGCATCTTCGGATGCGCCTTTGCGTTAAAGAGCTGTATCCCGCCTGGGGCGGGGTTGATCAAGGTTTCTAGAGAATTTCGGAGTTGTGTTATGGCTGGCCATTCCAAGTGGGCGAACATCAAGCACCGCAAAGAGCGTCAGGATGCCAAGAAAGGCAAGATTTTCACCAAGTGGATTCGCGAGCTGACCGTCGCTGCCCGTCAAGGCGGTGGTGATCCGGGCTCCAACCCGCGTCTGCGCCTGGCACTCGACAAAGCGCTCGGCGCCAACATGAGCCGCGACATTATCGACCGCGCTGTGGCCCGTGGTGCCGGCGCTGCCGATACCGACGACATGGTTGAGCTGACCTACGAAGGCTATGGCCCAGGCGGCGTAGCGGTGATGGTCGAGTGCATGACCGATAACCGCAACCGCACTGCCGCAGCTGTGCGCCATGCGTTCAGCAAATGCGGTGGCAACCTCGGCACCGACGGTTCGGTGGCTTACCTGTTTGAGCGCAAGGGCCAGATATCCTTCGCGCCGGGTGTGGATGAGGATGCGCTGATGGAGGCCGCCATGGAGGCCGATGCCGACGATGTGGTCACCAACGAAGATGGCTCCATCGACGTGTTTACCTCGTTTGCCGGATTCTACGCCGTGCGTAACGCCCTGGAAGCGGCCGGCTTCAAAGGCTCCGACGCCGAGATCGTGATGCTGCCGACCACCAGCGCCGAGTTGGATTTGGATGGCGCGCAGAAGGTGCTGAAGCTGCTGGATATGCTGGAAGACCTGGATGATGTGCAAAACGTGTATTCCAACGCCGACATCCCGGAATCCGTGGCCGAACAGCTAGTCTGAGGAATGAAGTAGATCCAAATGTGGGAGGGGGCTTGCTCCCGATGGCGGTCGTCCAGTTAGACATAAGCTGACTGACACACTGCTATCGGGAGCAAGCCCCCTCCCACATTGGAACTACGGTGTATCAAAAAATGTGTTTATCCAACCTGCAGGCGTTATGACTTTAATCCTAGGTATCGACCCCGGTTCGCGCATCACCGGCTTTGGTGTGGTGCAACACACCCCGCGCGGCTGCGTCTATGTCGCCTCGGGCTGCATCCGCACCGGCGCGGGCGAGTTAGCCGAGCGCCTGCAGATTGTTTATCGCGGCGTGCGCGAAGTGATCCAGACCTACGGGCCGGTGACCATGGGCATTGAAAAGGTGTTCATGGCAAAAAACGCTGACTCGGCGTTGAAGCTCGGCCAAGCCCGTGGCGCTGCCATCGTCGCCGGCGCCGAAGAGAGCCTGGAAATCGCGGAATACACTGCTACTCAGGTCAAGCAGGCCGTGGTCGGCACCGGCGCCGCTAATAAAGAGCAGGTTCAGATGATGGTCATGCACATGCTCAAGCTCACCTCAAAACCGCAGATTGACGCCTCTGACGCCCTGGCTATTGCCATTTGCCATGCACACACCCGTTCCAGCCTGCTTCCCCACGGGTTGGGCACAGCACGCAGTCGTGGCGGGCGGCTGCGTCTCTGATAGCATCAGCGCAATCGAAATTTGCGGTCAGGCCTCGATCTGACCCCCACGCTTTAAGGATTTGAACCGTGATTGGACGCTTGCGCGGCACCCTGGCTGAGAAACAGCCGCCGCATCTGATTCTGGATGTAAACGGGTTGGGGTATGAACTCGAAGTGCCCATGACCACACTCTATCGCCTACCGTCGGTCGGTGAGCCGATAACGCTGCACACCCATTTGGTGGTGCGCGAAGACGCGCAACTACTCTATGGTTTCATCGGCAAGCGTGACCGAGACTTTTTTCGCGAACTGATTCGCCTCAATGGCGTAGGGCCGAAACTGGCGCTGGCCTTGATGTCGAGCCTGGAAGTAGACGAGTTGGTGCGTGCCGTTTCGGCCCAGGACACCTCGGCTTTGACCAAGGTGCCGGGTGTGGGCAAGAAAACCGCCGAGCGCCTGTTGGTCGAGCTCAAAGACCGCTTCAAGGCCTGGGAGGTTGTGCCGAGCATGTTCGCCCTGGTGCCGAACCAACCGGATATGCCGGCGGGCCAAGTAGCGAGCGCCGAAAGCGATGCGGTCAGCGCGCTTATCTCTCTGGGCTATAAGCCGCAGGAGGCAAGCAAGGCGGTGTCGGCGATTAAAGACAAGAACCTGAGCAGCGAAGACATGATCCGCCGAGCCCTGAAGGGAATGATTTAAGTGATTGAAGCTGATCGTCTGATTGCGGCCACTGGCCCGCGCGACCGTGAAGAAGTTCAGGACCGGGCCATCCGCCCCCTGAGCCTGGCCGACTACATCGGCCAGCCCACCGTGCGTGAGCAAATGGAGTTGTTTATCCAGGCCGCGCGCGGGCGCAGTGAATCCCTGGATCACACATTGATTTTCGGTCCACCGGGGCTGGGTAAAACCACCCTGGCCAATATCATTGCGCAGGAAATGGGGGTGTCGATCAAATCCACCTCCGGCCCGGTGTTGGAGCGTCCGGGTGATCTTGCGGCGCTGCTCACCAACCTTGAACCTCACGACGTACTGTTTATCGACGAGATTCACCGGTTGTCGCCCATCGTTGAGGAAGTGCTGTACCCGGCGATGGAGGACTTTCAGCTCGACATCATGATCGGCGAAGGTCCGGCGGCGCGCTCGATCAAGCTCGACCTGCCACCGTTCACCCTGGTGGGGGCGACGACTCGTGCGGGCATGCTCACCAACCCATTGCGAGACCGTTTCGGCATTGTTCAACGTCTTGAGTTCTATAGCACGGCGGATCTGGCGACCATCGTCAGCCGTTCGGCGAGCATCCTTGGCTTGCCCCTGGACCCGGAAGGCGCGTTTGAGATTGCGCGTCGTGCACGTGGCACGCCACGGATCGCCAACCGATTGCTGCGTCGTGTGCGCGATTTTGCTGAAGTGCGGGCCAAGGGGCATATCACCAAGGCAGTGGCTGACCTGGCGCTGAACTTGCTGGACGTGGACGAGCATGGTTTCGATCACCAGGATCGACGTCTACTCTTGACCATGATCGAGAAATTCGACGGCGGCCCGGTGGGCGTTGACAGCCTGGCTGCGGCCATCAGTGAAGAGCGGCATACCATTGAGGATGTTCTTGAGCCGTACCTGATCCAGCAGGGCTACATCATGCGTACGCCAAGGGGGCGGGTGGTGACGCGTCACGCTTATCTGCACTTTGGGTTAAACATTCCGTCACGATTGGGTGAGATGCCCGTGGTAGACGAATTCCTCGATGCAGTGGACGATTAAAAGCTTCATGGGAGTCGATTTATTCGATGTTTGTGCTGTCCCAGTGTCTGGCGTCGTCATTCAGTCACTGCAAATGTTTCAAAGAATGAAAAAACAGTTGCCCAGCCGGATTGGCAACCTCAGGAGTAAGCACTAGAGTATGCGCGCGCAAAACGGGGATCAGTCGTTCGCACATCGCTGTCGCGTTTATTACGAGGACACCGATGCCGGCGGCATCGTTTATTACGTCAATTACCTCAAGTTCATGGAGCGGGCTCGAACCGAGCGGCTACGGGAGCTGGGCTTTGCCCAATCCCAGCTGGCAGGGGAGGACCTGTTATTCGTCGTGCACTCCAGCGAGGCGCGTTACCACGCGCCGGCGCGACTGGACGACGAGCTTCTGGTTAGCGCTGAAGTAATCGAATTGAACCGTGCCAGCCTGCGTTTCAAGCAGCAGGTCAGGCGGGCAACGGATGCAACGCTGCTCTGTGAGGGGCAGTTCCTGGTGGCGTGTGTACGCACCAACAGTTTGAAACCTCGGGCCATTCCCGAAACTCTACGTGCGGCCTTTGCCGCCGTGAGCGGCGCGGGTAAACAATCAAAGCAGGAGATTTAGCGTGGAACCTACCGTCGTCGACCATTCCTCCATGTGGAGCCTGGTCAGCAATGCCAGTGTTGTGGTTCAACTGGTGATGCTGATCCTGGTAGCCGCATCGGTTACCTCTTGGGTCATGATTTTTCAGCGCAGCAACCTGCTGCGTGCCGGTCGACGTGCCCTGGAGAGCTTTGAAGAGCGCTTCTGGTCGGGTATCGACCTGTCCAAGCTCTACCGCCAGGCCGGCAGCAACCCGGACCCGGATTCGGGTGTGGAGCAAATCTTCCGTGCGGGCTTCAAGGAATTCTCGCGTCTGCGTCAGCAGCCGGGTGTTGATCCGGAAGCAGTGATGGAAGGTGTGGCTCGTGCCATGCGCGTCGCCATCTCCCGTGAAGAAGAGAAGCTGGAGCAGAGCCTGCCGTTTCTCGCCACCGTTGGTTCCGTCAGCCCGTACATCGGCCTGTTCGGTACCGTGTGGGGGATCATGAACTCCTTCCGAGGCCTGGCCCAGGCCCAGCAAGCTACCCTGGCCACAGTGGCCCCAGGTATCGCCGAAGCTCTGATCGCTACCGCGATCGGCCTGTTCGCCGCTATCCCCGCTGTTATCGCCTACAACCGTTTTGCCGCGCGCGGCGAGAACCTGATTGGCCGTTACTACACCTTCGCCGATGAATTCCAGGCGATCCTGCACCGTAAAGTGCACACCAGCGAAGAATAAGCAGGTACTCCCCGATGGCTTTAATCACTCGAGCTCGAACCAAGCGCAAGCCGGTCGCCGAGATGAACGTAGTGCCTTACATCGACGTGATGCTGGTGCTGCTGGTGATCTTCATGGTGACCGCGCCGATGCTCAACCAGGGTGTGAAGGTTGATCTGCCCAAGGTTTCCAGCGAAGCCTTGCCTCAGGACAACAATACCCAGGTCTTGACCATCTCGATCAAGGCTGACAAGACCTATTACTGGAACCTTGGCAGCGAAGTCGACACCCAGAAGCAGCAGGACAAGGCTCTGACCCTGCCGGCGATGACTGATGCTGTGACCAAGATCATTCGCTCCGGCAACGAAGGCGGCAAGCACACCCAGGTCTTCATTCGCGGCGACAAGTCGGTCGACTACGGCTCCGTCATGGGCGCCATGGGTGGGCTGCAGAAGGCCGGCGTCGGTAACGTTGGCTTGATTACCGAGGCGCCCTGATGCAGCAACAGCGAGAGCCGTCCGCCTCGGAAAGCTACTTCTGGCCTAGCGTCTGGGCAATTGCCCTGCACGTCCTGGTGTTTGGCATGTTGTTCGTCAGCTTTGCCATGACCCCGGACTTGCCGCCAGCCAAGCCGATCGTGCAGGCGACCCTGTATCAGCTGAAATCGAAAAGTCAGGCCACCACCCAGACCAATCAGAAGATTGCGGGTGAGGCCCAGAAGTCGGCTGCGCGCCAGACTGAAGTCGAACAGATGGAACAGAAGAAGGTCGAGCAGGAAGCGGTGAAGGCTGCTGCGGAACAAAAGAAAGAAGAGGCGGCTCAAAAGGCCGAGGAATCGAAAAAGGCTGACGAAGCGAAGAAGGCCGACGAGGCGAAAAAGGCTGATGAAGCCAAGAAGTCCGAGAAAGCTGCCGAAGCTAAAAAGGCTGAAGAGAAACAATTGGCTGATATAGCCAAGAAGAAATCTGAAGAAGAAGCGAAAAAAGCTGCCGAAGAAGAGGCCAAGAAAAAGGCCGCTGAAGAGGCCAAGAAAAAGATAGTCGAAGACGCGAAGAAGAAAGCCGCCGAAGACGCCAAGAAAAAAGCTGAAGCAGACGAGGCGAAGAAGAAGATCGCCGACGACGCGAAGAAGAAAGCTGCCGCCGACGCCACCAAGAAAAAGGCCCAGGAAGCAGCGCGTAAATCCGCCGAAGAGAAAAAGGCCCAGGCCTTGGCAGATTTGCTCTCCGACACGCCGCAGCGTCAGCAAGCCTTGGCCGATGAGCGTGGTGATGAAGTCGCGGGCAGTTTCGACGACCTGATTCGGGCACGGGCAGCAGAAGGCTGGACACGTCCACCTTCGGCGCGCAAAGGCATGACAGTAGTGCTGCAGATCGGCATGTTGCCGGACGGTACGGTGACTTCGGTCAGCGTGGCCAAGTCCAGTGGTGATGGTTCGTTCGACAGTTCGGCGGTTGCCGCAGTCAAGAACATTGGCCGGTTGACCGAGATGCAGGGAATGAAACCAAGCGACTTCGCTCCCTATCGTTCATTCAAGATGACATTCACACCTGAGGATCTAGCCTTGTGAGAAACCTTCTTCGAGGAATGCTTGTCGTTATTTGCTGTATGGCAGGGATAGCGGCGGCGGATGAAAAGAACATCCTGGTAACCAGCGGTAGCGACCGGGCCACCCCGATCGCTGTTGTACCGTTCGGTTGGCAGGGCGGCAGTGTGCTGCCGGACGACATGGCCCAGATCGTCAGCGACGACCTGCGCAACTCCGGTTACTACGCGCCGATTCCGAAAGGCAACATGATCAGCCAGCCGAACCAGGCCAGCGAAGTCGTGTTCCGTGACTGGAAAGCCGTTGGCGCCCAGTACCTGATGGTCGGCAACATCGTGCCGGCCGGCGGTCGCCTGCAAATCCAATACACCTTGTTCAACGTGGCCACCGAGCAACAGGTCCTGACCGGCAGCGTTTCGGGCACCACCGAACAACTGCGGGACATGGCCCACTACATCTCGGACCAGTCGTTTGAAAAACTCACCGGTATCAAAGGGGCGTTCTCGACACGCCTGCTTTACGTAACGGCTGAGCGTTTCTCTGTAGATAACACTCGCTACACTCTGCAGCGCTCGGACTACGACGGCGCACGTGCCGTGACGTTGCTGCAATCGCGTGAGCCTATCCTGTCGCCGCGCTTTGCGCCGGACGGCAAGCGCATTGCCTACGTGTCGTTCGAACAGAAGCGTCCGCGCATTTTCGTCCAGCACATCGATACTGGTCGTCGTGAGCAGATCACCAACTTCGAAGGCCTCAACGGTGCGCCAGCCTGGTCGCCGGATGGTTCGCGCCTGGCATTCGTGCTGTCTAAAGACGGCAACCCGGATATCTACGTGATGAACATGGCTTCGCGCCAGATCAATCGTGTTACCAGTGGCCCGGGTATCAATACTGAACCGTTCTGGGGCAAGGATGGTTCGACCATCTATTTCACCTCTGACCGGGGCGGCAAGCCACAAATCTACAAATCGAGCATTAGTGGTGGCGGCGCGGAACGAGTGACCTTTATTGGTAACTACAACGCTAACCCTAAGCTTTCGGCTGATGAAAAGACGTTGGTGATGATTCACCGTCAGGATGGCTTCACTAATTTCCGGGTTGCGGCCCAGGATTTGCAGCGTGGAACCGTAAAAATCCTCACAGATACCAACCTTGATGAGTCAGCTACTGTTGCGCCCAACGGCACCATGGTAATCTACGCCACCCGCCAGCAGGGCCGGGGAGTCTTGATGCTCGTGTCCATTAATGGACGCGTGAGGCTCCCGCTTCCTACCGCTCAAGGCGAAGTCAGAGAACCGTCCTGGTCCCCTTACCTGAACTGACGCGGCGCTACAAAAAGAAGTACTTAACACACTGGGGTTCATTAGGAGTTTCACGATGGAAATGCTGAAGTTTGGTAAGTTTGCTGCTCTGGCTCTGGCTCTGTCCGTAGCCGTTGGTTGCTCGTCTAAAGGCGGCGACAATGCCGGTGAAGGCGCAGCTGTTGATCCAAACGCTGGTTACGGCGCTAACACTGGTGCAGTTGACGGCTCCCTGAGCGAAGAAGCTGCTCTGCGCGCTATCACCACTTTCTACTTCGAATACGACAGTTCGGACCTGAAACCAGAAGCCATGCGCGCTCTGGACGTTCACGCGAAGGACCTGAAAGCTAACGGCGCTCGCGTTGTTCTGGAAGGTAACACCGACGAACGTGGTACTCGTGAGTACAACATGGCACTGGGCGAGCGTCGTGCGAAAGCCGTTCAGCGCTACCTGGTACTGCAAGGTGTTGCTCCAGGCCAACTGGAACTGGTTTCCTACGGTAAAGAGCGTCCAGTTGCTACTGGCCACGACGAGCAGTCCTGGGCTCAAAACCGTCGCGTCGAACTGCGTAAGTAATTCGTCATGCGAACGTGCCGTCGTGCTCTAACTGTATTGGCTCTCAGCTTCGCACCGCTTGCGGTGTGGGCTGCGGTTCCTGTGGAAGATAGCAACTCTGGCTATAACAATAGCGGGAGCAGCTATCCGCCAGCAGGTTATGGCACGAACGGCGCCTATGCTGGGGGGGCGGCTACGTCCGCCCCTTCGGCACAGGGCGAACTGTTCAACCAGCTGCAACGCATGCAGGATCAATTGGCGCAGCAACAAGGCACCATTGAAGTTCTGCAGAATGAAGTGCGTCAGCTGAAGCAAGAAGGCCTGGAGCGTTACCAGGATCTTGATCGACGCATAGGAGCCGGCGTTACACCTGCCGCTACTCCTGATAATTCTTCTGCCGGTGGCGCGCCAAGCGCCGCTGCCGGTGGTGCAGCAGTAGGGGCCGCGGCCGCGAGCCAAGCCCCTGCCGCCAGCAGTGAACCGGGTGATCCTGCGAAGGAAAAGCTGTATTACGATGCAGCCTTCGACCTGATCAAAGCCAAGGATTTCGATAAGGCCAGCCAGGCGTTTACCGCCTTCCTGCGCAAATACCCAAACAGCCAGTACGCGGGCAACGCCCAGTACTGGTTGGGCGAGGTGAACCTGGCAAAGGGTGATTTGCAGGGGGCGGGCCAGGCATTTGCCAAGGTCAGCCAGCTGTACCCCAAGCACGCCAAGGTGCCGGATTCGCTGTACAAACTCGCTGACGTAGAGCGCCGCCTGGGTCATACCGACAAGGTCAAAGGCATTCTGCAGCAGGTCGTTGCCCAATATCCGGGCACTTCTGCTGCACAGTTGGCTCAACGGGATCTGCAACGCTTGTAAGCGATGCTGCCCGTTTAGAAGAAACCCGCGCCTGGCGCGGGTTTTTTCGTTAGAATCCACGCCCTTTTATGACACCCGCTTCCTGGGGCCTACGCGTTGGCGGGGTTCCTTGAAGTGCCTGACGGAGGCGGACAGCCTGTTTAGCTGTTACGCCCGTGGCGACTATGCAAGACACATTACGCATCACCGAAGTTTTTTACTCGTTACAGGGTGAAACGCGCACCGCCGGCCTGCCCACAGTATTTGTGCGCCTGACCGGCTGCCCGTTACGTTGCCAATACTGTGACAGCGCCTATGCCTTCAGTGGCGGCACCGTTCGAACCCTTGAAGACATTCTGGAGCAGGTTGCTGGCTACCGGCCGCGTTACGTCTGTGTGACAGGCGGCGAGCCCCTGGCCCAGCCCAACGCCATTCCTTTGCTCAAGCAGTTGTGTGATGCCGGTTACGAAGTCTCCCTGGAAACCAGCGGTGCTTTGGATATCTCCGCGGTAGACCCGCGTGTGAGCCGAGTGCTAGACCTCAAAACCCCAGGCTCCAAGGAAGCGCACCGCAACCTTTACGAGAACATCGAACTGCTGACGCCCAACGATCAGGTCAAGTTTGTCATCTGTTCTCGTGAGGATTACGACTGGGCTAACTCCAAGTTAATCCAGTACGGCCTCGAACGCCGTGCCGGTGAAGTGCTGTTCTCCCCCAGCCACCATGACCTGAACGCACGCGATCTGGCCGACTGGGTGGTTGCCGATAACTTGCCCGTACGCCTGCAATTGCAGCTGCATAAATACCTGTGGAACGACGAGCCGGGGCGCTGAGATGACTGATCAAAAGCGCGCAGTCATTCTGCTATCCGGTGGTCTCGACTCCGCCACATTGGTGGCCATGGTGCGAGCGCAAGGCTATAGCTGTTACACCATGAGCTTCGATTATGGCCAGCGTCACCGCGCCGAGTTGAACGCGGCTGCGCGTGTCGCCCGCGACCTCGGTGTGATCGAGCACAAGGTGGTTGGCCTGAATCTAGGCGGCATGGGTGGTTCGGCGTTGACCGACAACACCATCGACCTGCCAGAAGAACCCTCGGAAGGCATCCCGGTCACTTACGTACCGGCACGCAACACAGTGTTCCTGTCCCTGGCCCTTGGCTGGGCCGAAGTGCTTAACGCCCGCGACATCTTTATCGGCGTCAATGCGCTGGATTATTCCGGTTACCCGGACTGCCGTCCGGAGTTCGTCGAATCCTTTGAGCGCATGGCCAACCTGGCCACCAAGGCCGGCGTAGAAGGGCAGGGGTTTCGTATTCAGGCGCCGCTGCAAAACATGAGTAAGGCCGATATCGTGAAGGCTGGCGTAGGACTTGGCGTCGATTACGCGCTGACTGTTTCCTGCTATCAGGCAGACGAAGGCGGTAGTGCCTGTGGGAAATGTGACAGCTGCCGGCTGCGTGCAGAGGGCTTCAAAATGGCCGGAATTACGGACCCAACGCGTTATTTCTGATTTATTTCAAATAAGGTGTTGAATAATCCTTAGAAATCAGTATTATACGCGCCACCACACAGCGGGTCGTTAGCTCAGTTGGTAGAGCAGTTGGCTTTTAACCAATTGGTCGTAGGTTCGAATCCCACACGACCCACCATTTTTGGCGGTTTAGAAAATCCGGAAGGCCCACGTAAGTGAGGATTTCCGGGTTTTTTTTTGCCTGCGATTTGGAGCTTACCTGCCGGTGCGCAATGCACCCGGCTATACCAGCATTTGGCAAACCTCCCTGTTGACTCTCCCGTTACGGGCACACCCTATTCTGAACGCTCAACTTTCAGGATGAAGTGATGATGAGTAAGCGAGTTCTGGTGATTTTGGGGCATCCCTCAACCGACAGTTTCTGTGGAGCACTGACCGACACTTATGTGGAGGCGGCTACACGTGCGGGGCATGAAGTGCGTCTGTTACGGCTGGATGCGCTGCGCTTCGATCCCGTGCTGCACGATGGCTACAAGCAGGTTCAGCTCTTGGAGCCTGATCTGCTCAAGGCGCAGGCCGATATCACATGGGCTGAGCACCTGGCGTTTGTGTATCCCATCTGGTGGGGAGGGATTCCGGCCTTGATGAAAGGCTTTTTCGATCGGATATTCCTTCCCGGTTTCGCCTTCAAGTACCGCGAAGGCAAAGCCTTTCCCGACAAGCTCTTGAAGGGGCGCACCGCTCACCTGCTGGTCACGATGGATACCCCGCCGTGGTACTACAAATGGTTCTATCGCATGCCGGGGCTGCACCAGATGCGCAAGACCACGTTGGAGTTCTGCGGCATCAAACCGTTGAAGACCCTCACGTTCGGGCCGATCCTCGGTTCCGGCGATTCCCAGCGACAAGCGTGGCTCAAGCAAGCTCAGGAGATCGCTGCTCGTTGACACACCGCTGTACAGCATCGCCTTGCAACAGGCGATGCCTGCTTCATCTCTGCCACTGCATAGCCTTTTGACACTGTCGGGTTTCAGACGCCGCACACATGTGTGAAGATGCGGCGCGCCAAAGTGCGCACCCCCCGTCTGTGCCATAAAAAAGGACTTTTACATGTATATCGGCAAAGCAGCCCAGCTGTCGGGCACGACAGTCAAGACCATCCGCCACTATGAAGACATTGGTTTGCTGCCACCGCCTGCGCGCGAAGGTAAGTACCGGGTCTATAGCCAGCAAAGCGTTGAACTGCTGACGTTCATCAAATGCGCGCAGCAGCTTGGCTTCAAACTCAAGGAAATGCAGGCGATCCTTCAGGATCACCGCGGCCAGGAGCTGCCGTGGGATTTGGCCAACCAGGCCATTGCGGATAAAAAGCTGGAACTGAAGACTCAGATCGAAGGGTTGCAAAGCATCTACGACGGCCTTGAACAGTTCGAAAGCAGCCTCAAGGACGCCCAGTACCAATGCCAGTTTGAACATCTGTCCAAAACGGCCTGAACGAACGTGCTGCACAATCTCATGAAGCGGTGTGTGCGCTTCGCAAACGCCGGCAATCCGTGGGTGCTCAATGGATATGGCCGGCGTCGTCCTCTTCAGCGTCTATCCCAAAGCGCCCTGGCGTTCTGGGTGTTCGCGTTCATCTCCCCGTTGCTCGGGCACAATGGCTGCGAAGAACCACGGAGATATCAGCGTTACTAACAAAATGGTCATCACACCGCTGGAGAACAGAGCCAGCGCGACCAGCGTGCCCAAGTCAATGACCGGCTTGTAGGCGGAAAACAGCAGGGCCAGGAAACCTACGGAGAAAATCACCACGTTGACCACCGTCGAACGCCCGACACTGTGCATCGCCGTCAAAATCGCCTCGTCCACGTGGATACCTTCCTGGACCAGCAACTTGATACGCGACAGCAGGTGCACCGCGTAATCCACCACGCCCACTACAAGGAACGTTACCAGTGTCGTGCCAATGTTCAGCTCAATGTTCAGCAGGTACATAAAGCCGTACACCGTCACCGAGGTGGTCAGCAGCGTCAGCATGCCCAGAATCCCCAGCCGGACGGATTTCAACCAGAACATCATCATCAGCGTGACCACCAGCAGCGCGAGCGAGAAGCTCAGGACTTGGCCCTGGGTGATCTCCGCCAGGATGCCGGTCCAGATTTTCGGCGTACCGGCATGGGTCACCTGCAGGTTGGCCGGCTTGTTCACCAACAGCCAGGCGTCCAGGCGATCAAGCATGTCTTTGTAGTCGCTGGCCACCGAAGAGGTCATGGTGTAGAGCGTCAAGGCCTTGGATTAGTCGGCATTGAGCACGTTCTGCAAGTCTGAGCCGCCGCCGTTCTCGAACATCATGATGTGTTGCTCGATCAGCGAGTTTCCGTCGACTTCAAAGGTTTCCGCCTGCCCCTCATCGTTGACTGACGTCACCTGCTCCACGGCCTGCGGTACTCGCAGATATTCGGGGTTCATGTCATTGAGCACAAGGTTCATGCGCTTGACGTAGGCCGCCACCGAATAGGTATAGCTGACGTTGGGCTGGGACTTGAGAAAGTGGTCGAGTTTGTCGAGGAACTGCACGGTCTCAGTGGTCAGCGCGCCACGCGGAGTCTTGGTATCGAACGCAATCCAGCCAGGGGAAGTGCCCGCGATCCGTGAGCGGTTGATGAACTCATCGGAAACACGCACCGGGCTGTCTTTCTTGAAGTAAGCGATGCCCGAGTCTTCGATATCGACCATGAAGGTAAACACCGTCATCAGCGCCAACATCGGCAAGCTGACCAACAGCACCGGTTTTCGCCAGCGGATCAGGCGGGCACAAAAAGCCACCAGGTAGCGCGAGATAATCGACTCTTTGTGTACGGTTTTACGCAACGGCTGGTCTTTACCCCAGATGGAAATCCACGCCGGAATCAACAGCAGCGAGATGATCAGCGCGGCCGTCAGCCCGATGGACATGAATACCCCGAAATTGCGGATGCTGACGATGTTGTTGGTGGTGGAGATCATGAACGTGGCGATGGTGGTCACGGTGGTCAACACGACCGGGACCACCATGCGGCGCATAGTCTCGCGGTTGGCCTCGCGGTACGTCTTGCCCGCATTGAGTTGCTCATAGTACTCAGCCATCACGTGTATCGCGTCGGCACAGCAGATCGTGAACAAAAATACCGGCAGCACACTGGTAAGCAGGTCGATGGGCACCTTCAACAATGCCATCAGCCCCAGCGTCCAGATCGTGCAGAAGAGGATATTGAACAGCGGCAGGAACACGCCCAAGGGCTTGCGGAAAAAGAACACCAGCATGGAGGTCACGAGCAGGAACACGATCGGAAACAGCAGCGCCAGGTCGTGATCGATGATCTCTTGTTGGGCGGCGATGAAGATCGGGGTTCCGGCGATGAACACTTCATCGGTGAACTGCGGATGTTTGCTCTGGTAGTCAGCGACGATCTGGCGAACCTGTTGGTAAGCCCGCAGTTGCGCCTGAGCATCGTCTTGCTTGGTGCCTAACTCGGCCACCACCACCGCGACTTTCCTGTCAGGGGAAACCACTCCACCGACCATTTGCTCATTGCCCATGATCTGGGCTTCGACGAGTTGCGGGTCCATGTCCAAGGCGTGCAGTGTCTTGTGAATCCACAGTTCGCCGTCGGCGCTCAGGCTGATGTTTTCCAGGTCCGCCATCGAGGCCATTTCCTGGATCGGATTGATCCGTTCTGCCAGGAAGGCTAGAAACTGCTGATCGCGCTCCTCCCAGCCCTGGCTGCGGGCGTGATCGCGCAGGGCCTTGGCTTGGGCGTAATCGTTCTGGCTGAACCCATCGCCGAGGATATCGCTGGCCAACAGTTGGGCGCGACTGTCGCTTTCGTGTTTGCCGACAATGCGGCGCAACTCGACCTCATCGTCGGCATTGGCCAGCATCAGCCGGCGAAGGGCCTGGGAGATTTCGAACTGGGCGTTGAGCGACTGAGTGTTAAACACACTGTGCGCATTACTCTGGGCCACCATGACCGAGTCATAGGTGCCGGTGAACTCGTGTTGCAGTTCAATAATGGTTTTTCGCGCTGGATGGCTTTCCTTGAGCAAATAGGGATTGGTGTCCGACATCAGCGAGCCGAGGGCATAGGTGAAGTAGGCCGTGATCGCCACCAGCACAAATACAATCGTGCGCGCATAGCGCTCAACGAAGTTCAGGTATCGTTCCATAGTTCAATCGGTTCCACGAAAGGCAGGCGCAGTATTCAGCGAGCGGAGACGGCAAATTCAGGCAGGTCGCCAGTTTTGAGGCCGCGTTTGATCGCGGTCTGGTTGAACAGCCAGTCGTCCAGTTCGACGTTGTACTGCAACTGGTTGAACTTCAGTTGGGAGCGCGTGCCGGCGATGAAGTCTTCGGTTTCGCTGAGGGTGATGCTGTCGATTTGATCGACTGTCTCGACTTTCAGCGTCCGCATCTGCTTGAACATCACGCCTTTGACGTCGAAGAAATCCTGACGCATGACCAGCCTGTTCTGCTTGTCGATCCAGACCTTGAGTTGGTTGTAGCCGGTTTTGGCCAGGATCTGCGCAGACACCGGCGTGCGCTCGATGACGTAGCATTCACGCCCGTTGATGGTCTCTTCGCCTACCAGTGTCTGGCTGTAGTCATCGGCCCGGATCTTGTCCAAATCCGCGTAGGAGTAATCACTGCCCATGAATGCGCCACGCTTGTCGGTGGTCGAGATCCGGCGGGTTTGCCGGCTGACCGGCAGGTACATCCATTGGCTGTCCTCGGCACTCAGGGCTTCGTGGGGGTTTTCGATGTGAAAGGCGACGTTGCGGACATCGTTGGGGGCCGAGAAGTACATGGTGAACTTGTCACTGTCCGGGTAATCCTTTTGCAGGTAGCTGAACTCGCGCACCCGGCTGTTGCCTTGCTTGTCCAGCAGGATCAGCGAAACCTGCGACATGAAGCTCTTGCCGTCATTGCGGTCACGGGCCTGACGAATGATTTCGTCGGCGTTCGGGGCGGCCAGTGCCCCCATGCTGGTGAGCATCAGGAGGCTGGCGGTCAGGACCTTGAGGGGCGGCAACATAGAAATTTCCTTTTCTTGAAGTGGTTTTTTTATTGAGGTCGGAACGGGGCTCAGAACAGATAACCCGCCGACACACGCAGTTGGTCGCGCTGGCTGTATTGGCCAAACGTGCGGTCTTCTTTGCCAAAAAACACATCCACCTCCAGCCCCAGCTTCAGCCAGTCCACGGGGGTGTACGTGAAGATGCCTTGCAGCAAGGCGTCGTCCTTGGCGGGAGGGGACATCGCCAGTACCAGGCGGGATTTGAGGCGGTCACGCAGGTGGGTGCCTTCGGCGGACAGCGTGAACAGCAGCTCGCGTTTGTCCTGCACCATGCCCTGCTGCCAGTCGAGCAATTGCTGCTCCTGCCATTGCACGGAGATCAGCCAGTTGCGCAGCAGGTAGTCCACGCCCAGCAAGGACTTGACCATCGGGCTCTGGCTGCTGCCGTGGTTACGGTACGGATTGGTGACGTGCCAGCGGTCGAAGTAGGCCACCTCACTGCGCACCACGATGCTGTGGCCGGCGTCGATCGCCAGGCCGGCACCGCCCATGCTGTAGCGGGGGAACTGGCGCTCCAGAACCACGCGCTGATCGTCAGCGATACCTTCGACGGCATACACCGGGTCTTGCTGGCGGGCGTTGAGGGCGACAAAGCTGGCGTCCACCGAACCGATCCTGCCGTTGGCGCTCATGCCATAGGAGAACCCCTTTTGCCCGCTGTAGTCCGGCTTTGAACCGACCAGGAAAAGGTTCGGGTCCGGTACTGCGAACAACGGAGCGTCGAATTCGCTGCCTTGGGCCGGCGCCTGGTTTTTCAGGAAGTCGGTTATCCACAAGGCTTCTACTTCCCACTCGCCCACGGGTTGGGTCAAACGCACCATTGGCACCGCGATGCGGCTGTCTTCAAGCAAGGCCGTCACGCCTTCGCGGTAATCGATAGGGTTGACCTGGTCCAGCACCCGCAACTCATCGGCGCGGCCCCAGACGACTTGCTGCCAACCCACGGTGACCTCACCGTCACCCAGGTAATGGCCCCAATACAGATGCCGCCAGTCGGCACTGAAACGGTAGTCATCCCGTGCCTCCTGGCTATAAGGGTTATGCCCGTCATAGCGCGCGTCGTAGCGTACCCGGCCCTTGGCCTTGTAGTAGCCGCTGTCCCAGTTGTCTTCCAGGTTGGCCTTGAAATACACCGCCTTCTGCGTGACCGGATCATCCCCGTGCAAGCGCAGGGCACTGGCCAATCCCACTTCCGCGTCGGCATGGGTCGGCAGCAGGTCCGCACCCGCCAGGCGTGGCGCCAGCGATATCAGGCCAAGCAACAGGCTGCGTGTGAGCAATGCTGTGTTCATGGCTACATCCCCAACCCGGCGCCGCCGTCGATCATCAGGCTCTGGGCCGTGACGCCGGAGGCCTCCGGGCTGACCAGGTAACGCACCATGGCGGCGACTTCATCAGCCTGCATAAAACGGCGCAACGGCAGCTTTTTCTTGGCATTGCGCAGGATCTGCTCCTGACTGATTCCGGCAATACTGGCTTGAGTCGCCAATTCGCCTTGAAGCATTGGCGTATCAATCCAGGCTGGCAAAATCGCGTTCACGGTAATCCGGCGCGGTGCCAGGTCCAGCGCCAGTGCTTTTGTCATGCCGATAATGCCGTGCTTGGAGGCGCAGTAAGCGGTGTTGCGGACCTTGCCGATGCGGCCCAGGATCGACGACAAATTGATGATTCGCCCTCGGTCCGCCAGCAGTGGCAGGCACAGCGAAGTGACATAAAAGGTGCCGTTCAGATTGACCGAAATCACCTTGTGCCAGTTGTCCAAGTCCTCCGGTTCGTTCTCGTTGCAGACGCCGGCGCTGTTGACCAGGACATCGATGTAACCGAGGCGCACCGACAGGTCGTTGAATAACGCTTGCACGCTCGCAAGGTCGGCGATATCGACGCCATGGGTTTCGATGCTTGCGGCAAATGCCCCGTTGCCGACCCAGCTTTGTAGCTGGGCCAAGTCACGGTCCACCAGGATCAGGCGATGGGCTTCGTCGGTGGCGAAGTGTTCCGCGACTGCGCGGCCAATGCCGTTGGCGGCACCGGAAATCAAAAAAGTTCGAGATGCGTTCATGGCATTTTCAACCCGCCATTGACCGACAACACTTCGCCGGTCACATAGGTGGCGCGGTCGGCCAGGTACAGCACGGCCTCGGCGATATCCCCTGGCACGGCAAAGCGCTTGATCAGCAGACGCGACTGGACCTCCTGCTCGTGGGTTTCGAGCAAGGCGGCGGTCATGTCGGTGCTGACGATCCCCGGCGCCACCGCGTTGACGCGGATATTGCGCGGCGCCAACTCGACCGCCAGGGCACGTGTCAGCGCCTCCACACCTCCCTTGGCGGCGGCGTAGCTGCTTTGGCCTTTGCCAGGCTTTTGCGCCGCCACCGAACTCAGGTTGATGATGCAGCCTTGACGCTGGCGCATCATGCCGGGCACCACCTGTTGGCAGCAGAGCAGTGTGCCGATCAAGTTGGTCTGGATCACCTCACTGATGGCCTCGACCGAGAGCGTTGCCAGCAAACCATCCCGAGTAATCCCGGCGTTGTTGACCAGCAGGTCGATGCGTTCGAAGTGTTGTTCAACCTGTTCGAAAAACGCCTTGATGCTGTGGGCGTCGCTGATGTCGCACTGCGCGGTAAGGCATTCGCCGCCCATCTTTTCGACTTCATCGCGCACCGCCAGGGCCGCCGCTTCGTCGCGCACGTAGTTGAATGCAACCCGGTAGCCGGCCTCGGCCAGTGCCAGGACAACCGCTTTGCCGATGCCGCGACTGCCTCCGGTGACTACCGCTGTTTTAGTGGTCATGGCCGTTCCTTAGAGTGAGTTGTGAGTCTTGAACTGCGCCAGGCCAAAGCCATGGATCGCCGCCAACGCACGAATCTGCTGCACTTGTTCGCGGCTGATGTCGCCGTAGGAGTAATGCTGGGTAATTCCCGCAAGCCCCATCAGCACCGACTCGGCCATGCAGGCATACAACTGGCCCTGTTTCAGGTAGGCCCGCACATTCGGCGCGAGCCCGTCGTCGAACGGCGTCTGGACAATGCCACCGTGCATGTACAGCACGTCGCTGCGCTGGGTGCCGATCGCTTGGTCAACGTTCAGCGGCACGGCGATGTCGCAGATCACGCTGTGTTCGGCGAAATGCCCAGCGTCGAGAAACGGCTGCGCTGCGTTTGCCGCACACAGCACGATGCGTGCGCGTTTGAGTGCTTGCAGGTCATCGGTGACGGTAATGAAGGCGTTGGCCCCCAGGCGTTCTTGCACCAGGCGCGAGACCTGCAGGCCCAACTGCGAGCTGCTGCCGAAGTCCTTTAGCAGCGCGTGAATGCCGTCGATGTCGAGTAGGCGCTGCGCCAGCAAGTCGTCGCTGGCCGTGCCCTTGAGAATCGAGCGGGCCGCGTCGGCGTAAATCAGATGGGCGGTTTTTTCCAGACGGCGCAGCGAGCCATCGCGGCCGCTGCCAATCAGGATCACGTGGTCGACAGCGGCTGACAGCAGCGACGCATAGGTCGACGCCACGTTACCGGCCGCGCCTACCACGGCTGCCGTTTGTGCGTGCAACTCAAGTCCCTGTTGTTTGCAGCCTTGCTCGATGGCCTCAAGGCCCATGCCGATGGTCAAGGCGTTACCGGACGTCAGCGCCATGTCCGGAATTTTCAGGGCCTGGCAGTTGTTGGTCACGATGGAGGTGTACATCCCCAACCCGGCAACGCGGTAGCCATCGGCGCGTGCGTCCAGGATGCGATTGCCGACTTCTTTGCGAATCACGTCGAGATCGCCGCTGATGATGTAGTCCGCCATGGCGTTGGAGTCCATGCACAGTGGGTACAACGTGAACTCCACGGCCATGCCCAGCTTCGAGCGGATCACCACCGGGCCCACGGGGGCCGCCCGGCGTTCCGGTGCGGTGCGTTGCATGAACACACATTTTTGTTCGGTGCTCAGTTGGCCGAGTGAGGGATCGACATCACCGAGGATGTCGGCATCGATCAAGTGATTGATAAAGGCCACGCGGGCGACGATGGGGGTGTCCTGCGGGGCGTTGGGCAGGGCGTTGACCTGGAAGCCGGTGTCGCGCGGCGCGACCGCCGGGATCAGGTCATTGCAAATGGTAGCGGCCAACGGGAACGCATCTCCGCGTTGCAGCATGTCGCAGACCTTTTGCAGGGCTTTGATCAGCCCGTCGATCTCGGCGAATGTGATGCAGGCGGGCGGCTCCAGGCGGATCACATTGGAGTTGCTGCCCGAAGGCGCCACGCGCAGGGCTTCAAACTGCAACAGGTAGCCGGCAATCAGGTAACCCAAGGCATCGTTGTACTGGGCTGAAGCCTGCACCAGCGAGCTGTTGGTGCTTTGGTCATGCAGCTCAAAGCCCAGCAACAGGCCGCGGCCCCGCACATCGGCGATCACCCCCGGGTAGGCCGCCTTGAGCTCAAGCAGTGAGGCCTTTAGGTATTCGCCCTTGGTGTGCACGTCCTTGAGCATCGCTTGGTCATCGGCAAACAGACGATTGAGCGCCGAGAGGGCGATGTGGCAGGAGGCATCGTCTTCGGCGAAGGTCGAGCTGTGGATATAGCTGAAGTCTTTTTCATAGTGGCTACTGCGAATCACGGTGGCCGCGATCTTCATCAGGCCACCGCCCAGCGCTTTGGACAGGCAGTAGTAATCGCCTTGCAGATTGAAATGACTGCTGGCCAGGAAGGTGCCGGTTCGTCCGAAGCCCGACTGCACCTCGTCGATAATCAACGGGCACTGCTGCTCGTTACACAGGCGACGCAACGCCCGGTAAAAATCAGTCGAGAATTCGATGATGCCGCCTTCGCCCTGGATCGGCTCCATCAGTACGGCGGTGATCGCGCTGAACGCATCGCGCTTGACCAGCAGTTGATCCCCGCTCCATTGCAGGCTCAGCCAATGTCGGGTGTGGCGCGCGGGCAGCTCCTGGAGTTGATGGGGTTGCTGGGGGTCAATGAACTCCACGTTCAGGCCGAACCGCGCGAACGGCTGGCGATACTGGCGGCCGTACGTCAGTTGCACAGTGTTGACCAGCTTGCCGTGAAAACTGCCGCGCAAAGCGACAAAGACCGGCTCGACATGCAATTCGGCGAGGTTGTGCTGGCGCACCGCTTCAACCACCTGGCGCACCGTGGCCGTGTTCAGGTGCGCGGGCAGCAGGCCTGCCGGCAAGTCGAGGTCAGCGACATCCACTTCGCGGTAGGCGCGGTCGCTGGAGGTCAATTGGGCCAGGGTGAAGTCGAGTTCGTCGAACTGGCGTTGCAGGTTTTTCTGACGACGAAACTCGGCATGCTTGACGGCAATTTCGACCGCTTCGGCACCACTGTTGGAAAAGGTCGAAATGTATTGTTCGTTGTTCTTCAGCTCGCGATTGAAGGCTTCGCTCAACGCGCGCGCTAGGGCTCCGGCCGTGCCGCGGATCGACATCTGGGCGTTAAAGGGCACGTCATTGCGCAACAGTGTGCAGAGCTGTTCGACAAACTGCGGGTCGTTGTGACCAAACAACGCCGCGCCATAGCCACCGAGAAAATCCGTCACGGTGACCTCGTCACCCTTGCGGTTGCGGTAGAACAATTGACTGCCCAGTGCGCGTTTGAACTCACACTCAAGCCCCAGGGCCTGGAGCAGATCTACAAACTTTGGGCGAACAAAATCACGGTAATCCATCACATCCATGTCCTATAAAAGAGGAGGGTGTTGTACAAAAAACGTCAGGCGTTATTGGCCTGCTCGCTGTACTTCAATTGGTAACAAGCGCTGAAACCGTTGTCGTCGCGGTTGAGCACCAGGCAATCGGTGAGCGTCGTTGAATAGGGAGCGCCCATCACAAAGGGCAGGTGCGCGGCCACGGGTTGGCTTAGCCCGGCAATCGGTGGCACACGCTGGGCGAGCAGGGCGCAGCGGGCCAGGATCAGGTCCGCCAGGCTGGGAGCCGCACTGAGCAGGCCGGTCACCGGCACGCCACTGGTGATGTGGGCGCCGCCGGTGCGGCCCAGTACGTGGCTCAATTGCCGATCTTTGTCGGGCGTGCCGGTGCCAGTGCACACCAGCAGATCGGTTGGCTGGTCTGGCAGGTTCAGTGCCTCGATAGAGACATGGGCGGTCATTGTTTGCAGGCAGACCTGGGGTTCATCCCCCAGATCCTCGCGACGGCGCAACACCAGGGCTGCCGCGCCTTCACCCGCGATACCGCCCGTGCCTTGCGCGTCGAAAGCTCGCAGGGTCTCCGAGCCGTCCGCACTGATGGTGCCGGCCTGTACCAAGGCGCTGAGTGCCAGGGCATCGAGTTCGCTGCCCGCACCGACAATGATCGCGACATCAATGCGCCCGCTCTGCAACGCGGCACAGGCTTCACGCAAGGCTGCCAGGTTGCCGGAGACGCCCTGCATGTAGGCATTGCATTCACACTCCAGCTTGAGCGCCAGGCTGGTCACGCCCAGCAGGATATTGCTCAGGCCCTTGAGCACCAGGAACGGATCCTGCGCCCGCTCCTGCAAAATACGTCGGGCCAGCAGGTGCATGTCTGCCCCTTCGCCCTGGCGGCATTCGTGGAGCAATTCGCCGTAGGACGCCAGAGAAGGGTGGGTGTATCCACCCTGGCAGCAATAGAGCCCATAGGTCAGGCCGTCTGCACCGGGTGTCAGGTCGGCATCGGCCAGTGCCTGACGAACCGCGCTGACACCCCAGATGACGGCGGGCGTGCAGTAGCGTTGCAGGTTCTGCGCGAGGTCCTGACGACTGCGTTGATGATCGTCATAGTGGATCTGGCCAAAGGCCGTGACCCGCTCGCTATGAAACTGCAAGGAGCGCAATGGCTTGATCCCGCTGCGCGACTCGCAGGCCGCAGTCCAGAACGCGTCCACACCCCATCCGCTGGCCAAGACACAGCCGCTGCCGGTGATAGCGATGGGTGTTTGTGCGGCACTCATTGTGCGTGCTCCTGGTATTTGCCCAGCACCAGGCAGGTATTGAGCCCACCGAAGCCGAATGAATTGCTCAGCGCCACGTCAACTCGGCGGTTGACCGTCTGATGGGCGCAGTAGTCCAGATCACAGTCGTCGGCGGCGCTGTGCAGGTTGAGGGTCGGGGTAATCCGGTCGTGCTGGCAGGCCAGTGCGGTGACGATGAACTCGGGTGCGCCAGCGGCCGCGATCAAGTGCCCGAACTGGGACTTGTTGGCGCTGATTGCCAGCCGTCGATAGTGCTCGTCTTGGGCGAATACCGACTTGATGGCCAGGGTTTCGGCGGCATCGTTGAGCGGGGTGGACGTGCCGTGAGCGTTGATCAGGTCCACCTGTTGCGGGCGGATGCCGGCATCGTGCAAGGCGGTCTGCATCGCCAGGGCGGCGCCTCGCCCTTGCGGGTCGGGAGCGGTGACCTTGTAGCCGTCCAGGCTGCTGCCAAACCCCAGCACTTCGGCATAGGGCACGGCGCCACGGGCAAGGGCGCTCTCCAGGGTTTCGAGCACTACAAAACCACCGCCTTCGCCAGCAACCAGGCCGCTGCGATGGCGATCGAATGGACGGCAAAGCCCGTCGCCCCAGCGTTGCTCGCTGCTGGCTGCGCCCAACAGGTAAAGCGCGGTCATGGTGTCCAGGCTCAACACCGAGTCGGCCCCGCCGGCGACAGCTACGTCGACTTCACCCCGGCGAATCATCTGGAAGGCATTCCCGATGGCCTGGGACGCCCCGGCGCAGGCGCTGCTGATGTTGATCACCGGGCCTTCGCAACCGCTGTCGTCAGCGATCACCCTGGCCAGCCGGTCGTTGCTCTGGCACAGCGAGTGGGCCGCACTGACCTGGTCAGCCTTGGCCATCAAGTGGCGCCATGCAGGGCAAGCCTGCTGCTCGCCGGACACGGTCAGCAGCATGTCCTGAATGTTGTGGGCCGGTGCGCCGGACGCGCACAGTACGGCCGCATCGCGCAGTTGTACGGCGCTCAGGCCGCTGTCGGTGATCGCTTGGCTGGCCGCCACCCAACCCAACTGGCTGCGTTTTTCCAGGGGCATCTGCCAGGCGCGATGGCCTTTCAAGTAGTCCGGCAGTTGGCGGGTGTCTACTGGCGCAGCGTAACGCACCGGGAAGCTACCGTCGGCCACGCCTTCGGGTTGCCATGGGCGGATGCAGTGCTCACCGCGCAGCATCTGCGCCCACATTGATTGCCACTCGAAACCGAAACCGGTCACGGCACCCAGGCCGGTTATCACAATCCTTGGTGGGCTCATGCCTGTTTCTCCATGGCTTCTTTGGCCAGTAATACGGCGCCCCAATGGCCCGCACGGCTGTGATTGAGCAGCAATGTGTAGCCATCGCGCTGGTCGTGAAGGGTCAGGGCGATTTCAGTCAACAGGGCGCTTGCTCCCAGGTCGCCGGTCATGGGCCGGGAGCTGTGAAGCGTCGCCTGGGTGTCTGCGAGCAGAAGCGGCAGGAAGGGGGTGTCCGGCGCGGCGACGACATGTGCTACGTCGCGCAAACCTACTTTCTCTCGGCTTAATGCTTGTTGGATGACCTTGTGCGCCACGGCGTTCGAGCGTTCGGGGCAAGCACTGTAACCACGGGCGAACCCGGCGATGCGCAAGGCGCCGTGGGTTGGCGTGCACGACGTCAGCAACAGGCACGCTGCGCCTTCCCCATAACGATCCGGCGCCGGGAGTGCAGGCTGTTCGGTGCTGTCGCGCAGGTACAGCGCAGGCGAGAGGTTCGGGCTACTGCTGACCACAACCCCGGCGTCGGCCCGGCCACCGGCGATGTGTTCGAACGCCTCAATCAGCGCATCGACTCCCGCATTTCCCTGTGAGCAGAAACCGCCCATCGGGCCACGGCAGTGCAGCGCCTCGGCTACATAGGCCATGACGCTGCTGTTGAGCATCATCAGTGCGTGCAGCGGCGGGGTATAAGCGAAGAGTTGTGCGAGCAGTGCGTCCGGTTGTTCGGCGATGGCCTGCACGGCTTCCCAGCAGGAACTGGGGCCGTCCACTTCCGGAATGGCGGCCATCAGCGCCACGCGCTCGCCAGGCAGGTGCAAGTCATTCAACGCGCCGGCAAGCTGCCCGGCGCAATACAGCAAACGGGCGCCCTGAGGTTCGACGCTGCGTTGAATCTTGCGGTCGAACACCGTGGTGGGCAGTCGCGGTACGGTCACGGGATAGGCCAGGTGGTCCGGGGCAAAATCCAACGGCTGGGCAGCCCGCACCGGGCCATGTAAATCGGCGCACTCAGTGCCTGCGTGATTGAACACCGACGCAGCGATCAAGTAGACGGGTTTTGTCTGGAGGCTGTTCATTTCATGCATTTCCCAACACCAGCGAACTGTTGACGCCGCCGAAACCGAACGAATTGGACAGCACCACCTTGATGGGCTGTTGCTGGGCTTCGGTCAGGAAGTTCAACTCAGGGAACTCGGCATTTGCCGGGTCATAGTTAAGGGTGGGGAGCAGCACGCCTTGCTGCAGACTCATCAGTGACAGCACCGCCTCAATGGCGCCGCTGGCCGCCAGGGAGTGGCCAATGGCCGATTTGTTGGCGGTGAATGTCATCGTGCTCACGGCGGTGCCGAATACCCGCTCAATCGCCAGGGCTTCACTGCGATCGTTGGCCTGGGTCGAGGTGCCATGGGTATTGACGTGATCGACGGCGTCGCAGTCCAAGCCGGCATTCGCGATGGCGGCTTGCATGCAGTGGGCGTAATGGCTGCCATCGCGGCTGCTGGAGGTGATTTTCTGCGCTTCGCAATAGTTGGCGTAACCCAGGACGCGGCCGATCGGGGTGGCCTTGCGTCGTTCGGCATGTTCCCTGGACTCCAGCACGATCATTGCCGCGCCTTCGCCGAGGACGAAACCGCAGCGGTCGTTCATGAACGGGCGGCTCTGTTGTTCGGCAGTGAGGTCGGCCCGCTGGCAAATGGCACCGAGGCCGTCGAAGCTGTAATAGGACAGTTCATGGGCCATCAACTCAACGGCGCCACAGATGGCCAAGTCGATCTCGCCGCGCTCAATGGCGCGAAACGCACTGCCGATCGCCATGGTGCCGGCCGCGCAGGCATCGGAATGGGTGCTGATATGGTCGCGAATGCCGAGCAGGTTGGCGATGTGCCAAGTCTGCTGATCAATCCGTCGAGCAAACGGGCCGCCCGCCAGTGTGTGCTGATCCAAGTAGCGATCAAGGTCGACGCTGCCGGCGTCGTCCATATAGCGGCTGGCCTCTTGCAGGTCACGGCTCACGCAATGCTTGTTGGCGCCGAGGAACACACCGCTGGCCGCGCGGGAGAAGTCCGCGGGAACCAGGCCGGCCTGCTGGAGCGCTTGCCTGGCAACAAACTCCGCGAGCAGGCACTGACGGGGCAGTGGCGTGGCGCCCACCGCAACCTGAGCGCCAATGGCGTGCCACTGGTCGTGATCGATATAACCTGCGGCGTTTACCGCAAAACCCAGCTCGGCAAACACCGGGTGTTGACGAATGCACGACCGCTTGGAGCTGATCTGCGAAAACAACGTTGCAGCGTCCAGTACCGTGGGCGCTACCAGCCCGTAGCCTGTGACTAAAACCTCTCGCGGCCCCATGAAAAACTCCTAGGCCGTTTCTGGCAAACGGGACGCGGCAAACTGCTCTACTAGTTGGCGAGAAATTTCGTCGCCTTCCAGCGGCGTCAGTCGCGCACTGCAACCGCCGCACACCACTTGGCGACGCTCATTGAGACGTGCATGCTCGGCGTTGCACTCAGGGCAGGTGGCGGGCAAGTGGTCAAACATCCGGTAGCACTGTTCGGCCCAATTGCGCACGGTCGTGGCCGCGAACACATCTGTCGGCTGCATGCCTGGACGCAATTGGCCGGGCGCAAATGCGCTCAGGCTTTGCTCCAGAAGGTCTACGCCGGACTGGGTGATACGGCCTTTTTCGACCAGCTCGCTCACGTCGCCAAACACCGCTACCGCATGGTCCAGCACGCTGGTCTTGGGCAATGTGCAGCCGTAATGGCGACCTAGCTGAAAACTCAGGTCGACGATATCCAGGGAGTCGGCATTGAGGTCCTCGACGATGCTGCTGTGTTCGTTCACCTCTGTGAGGTCCATCACCAACAGCTGCGCGAGGATTTCGCGGGTAGTGGTAATGACGCTGTTCAAGTCCAATGGATTGTTCATCGGCTATCTCCCTATAACGCGTGAATGGGGGGCTAAGCAGTGGCGCTGAGGGGCCATTTGCTTGAGGTGATGTGTGAAGGCGGCGCAGCGTAAACCCTCCCCTGAGGGGGAGAGTCAATGTGCCATTACCCTTTTTTGTCGGACAATCGAACGCGTCAAAAGCCAGATTAGGCTTTTGAATCCATTCGATATTCTGTAGCCTTGCGCAGCTTCACTTTTAGCCGTGCTTGATGAACACAATCACTTCGTCCGGCGGCGCCCGAAGGGCTCCAGAGCCGGTGGTACACTCGACTTTCGCGCTACTGCGCCTGCAGGTCTTGCGAACATGACGCAGATATCTGAACGCCTACTGGTTCAAGCCCACCTCGACGCCAAGCAGCCCAAGGCCCTCAGCGCCGATGAAGAGGCGAGCCTGCGTGCCGCCATCGCCGCCGAGCTGAAAGCTCAGGACGCGGTATTGGTTGCCCACTTCTATTGCGATCCGGTGATCCAGGCCCTGGCCGAAGAAACCGGCGGCTGCGTCTCCGACTCCCTGGAAATGGCCCGCTTCGGCGCCGCCCACCCGGCCAAGACCGTACTGGTCGCCGGTGTGCGTTTCATGGGCGAGACCGCCAAGATCCTCACCCCCGAAAAACGCATCCTCATGCCAACCCTGGAAGCCACGTGCTCCCTGGACCTTGGTTGCCCGGTCGATGAATTTTCGGCGTTCTGCGACCAGCATCCCGAGCGCACGGTGGTGGTGTATGCCAACACCTCGGCGGCAGTCAAAGCCCGAGCCGATTGGGTGGTGACCTCCAGCTGCGCGCTGGAAATCGTCGAAAGCCTGATGGACAACGGCGAGACCATCATCTGGGGACCGGACAAGCACCTGGGCACTTACATCCAGCGTCAGACCGGTGCCGACATGCTGCTGTGGGACGGTGCCTGCATCGTCCACGAAGAGTTCAAGTCCAAGCAGCTCGAAGACATGAAGGCGCTATACCCCGATGCAGCGATCCTGGTACATCCAGAATCGCCGACCGCGGTGATCGAACTGGCGGATGCCGTAGGTTCTACCAGCCAACTGATCGCTGCGGCGCAACGACTGCCGAACAAAACCTTTATCGTCGCCACCGACCGCGGCATCTTCTACAAGATGCAGCAGCTGTGCCCGGACAAGGTCTTCGTCGAAGCGCCCACGGCCGGTAACGGCGCGGCGTGCCGCAGTTGCGCGCATTGCCCGTGGATGGCGATGAACACGCTGGAGCGCACGTTGCAGTGCCTGCGTGAGGGCAGCAACGAAATTTTCGTCGAGCCGTCGGTGATTCCTCACGCTGTTCGACCGCTCAAGCGCATGCTGGATTTCACTCAGGCGGCGCGCCTGAAGCTGGCGGGCAACGCCTGAACCGAGGCGAGCTCGGTTAAAAATGTGAGAGGGGGCTTGCCCCCGATGACGGTGTATCAGTCAATAGAAATATTGAATGTAGAGCCGCTATCGGGGGCAAGCCCCCTCCCACATGTAGATCTTTAATTAAGAAGGGTTTTATTTCTTTTGCTTCGGGATGCGCACTAACTGGGTGTCCGAATAGATGTCATGCCAGCCGCGTTTCTGTTTATCGAACAACGCCCAGATAAACCCCAGCCCCACGCACAACCACGACGCAATCGACACCACAAAGCGCAACAGCGCCTGCCACAGGCTGATGCGCGAGCCATCGGCGTTCTGCACGCGCACGCCCCACACCTGCATGCCCAGGGTCTGCCCGGAATGGGTCCAGAACTTGGCGAAGAAGCCGAACAGCACAAAGAACAGAATCGTCGACAGCAGCGGGTCGCCGTCCAGGGCACCGGATTCGGTGAGGGTGCGCATCCTGGCTTCGCCTAGAAATGCCATCCACACCAGCTTGTAGATAAATGCGGTGACGATCAGCAGGGCGGTGCACAACAGGAAGTCATAGAACATCGCTGCCAGGCGACGGCCCAGGCCAACGGCGGGGAATTCGCCTTGGGGGCTCAGCAGGGGTTTGGACATGGCAGGATTCTCTGAGGAAAAAACGCATTTTACGGAATCGCGTCCATAAAAAAGCCCCTGATGTCATATCAGGGGCTTTTTGTCGCAGTAAGGATCAACCTTCTGCTTGTACTTCGTCAGCCTGCATGCCTTTTTGGCCCTGCACCGCAACGAATGTCACTTTCTGGCCTTCTTTGAGGCTCTTGAAACCGTTGCCCTGAATAGCGCGGAAATGCACGAACAGATCCGGACCGCTTTCTGGAGTGATAAAACCAAACCCTTTTTCGTCGTTAAACCACTTGACGGTACCGCTCTGACGATCAGCCATTTTCTTATTTCCTTGACGCTATAAATTAATGACAGCCCCTTTCACATGAAAGAGTACTGGGCTGGGTTGCAGGAAAGTAAGAGACGTCGAACGGGTTGTAGCACAACTACTTCAGCTACTGCCCAGGTCCAGGTTCCAAGCGACCCATGCAAACACAGTGGGCAAACTCTACGCCAACTAATAGAGAAAAAACAAGCCCTGCAAAACTCCATGTTTTGCTCGGCCGCATGACACTTCGTTGAATAATGTAGAGCGGACTTATTCGATAGATTTGCTCACTTGTTATAGCGGTACACCTATAACAATAACTATCGTGAATGCACTGTTTTATGGCGGTTGCGTTACAGATTAGTGCACGTTAACGCAACCGCGTTACTTATAGGAACAGTCAATCAACCACGATAGTAACGCTGTGGCACGAATGGCATTTTACTTACACGAAGCGGCACCTTTTTCCCACGCACCAACGCAGAGACTTCGGTATCCAGTGCAATGAATGCGCTGTCCAGGTAACCCATGGCCAAAGGGCCGCCGAGGCTTGGGCCAAAGCCGCCGCTGCAAACGTTGCCGATCACAGTGCCGTGCTCATCGACAATTTCTGCCCCTTCGCGCACCGGAGTGCGTTCCTGGGGTAACAGGCCGACGCGTTTGCGGCTCACACCGGTCTGCTGCTGGGTGAAGATTCGGTCGGCACCCGGGAAGCCGCCGGCGCGTGCGCCATCGGCACGGCGGGCCTTGGAGATGGCCCACAGCAGGCTGGCTTCAATCGGTGTGGTCTCGGTGTTCATGTCGTGGCCGTACAGGCACAGGCCGGCTTCCAGGCGCAGGGAGTCGCGGGCGCCCAGGCCGATGGCCTGTACTTCGCTCTCGGCCAACAGGCTGCGCGCGAGGCTTTCGGCATTGGCCGCAGGCACGGAGATTTCAAAGCCGTCTTCACCGGTATAACCGGAGCGGCTGACGTAGCAGTCCACACCCAGCAGGCGCAGGGAAGCGAACTGCATAAAGGTCATCTTGGTCACTTCCGGCGCCAGGCGCGCCAGCACCTTCACCGCTGCGGGGCCTTGCAGGGCAAGCAGGGCGCGTTCTTCGAACAGCGGCTCGATGGTGCACTGATCACCAATGTGTTTGCGCAGGTGCGCCAGGTCCTGGTCCTTGCAGGCGGCGTTGACCACCAGGAACAGTTCGTCGTTGTCCAGGTTGGCGACCATCAGGTCATCCAGGATGCCGCCTTGCTCGTTGGTGAACATTGCGTAGCGCTGCATACCTACCGGCAGGTCGATGATGTCCACGGGCACCAGGGTTTCCAGGGCCTTGGCGGCATTGGCGCCGGTCAGGCGGATCTGGCCCATGTGGGACACGTCAAACAACCCGGCGTGTTCACGGGTGTGCAGGTGTTCCTTCATCACACCCAGTGGATATTGCACCGGCATGTCATAGCCGGCGAAGGGCACCATGCGTGCGCCCAGTTCGATGTGCAGGGCGTGCAATGGGGTTTTCAACAGGGTTTCGGTGGACATATTCAGCTCCTGAAAAACGTGCTGCCGCGCCTTTAGGCGTCAGCACTCGATAATGTTGACCGCCAAACCGCCACGGGCGGTTTCCTTGTATTTGCTTTTCATATCGGCACCGGTCTGGCGCATGGTGCGGATGACCTTATCCAGCGAAACGAAATGCTGCCCGTCGCCGCGCAAAGCCATGCGCACCGCATTGATGGCCTTCACCGAGCCCATGGCGTTGCGCTCGATGCACGGCACCTGTACCAGGCCGCCAATCGGATCGCAGGTCAGGCCGAGGTTGTGTTCCATGCCGATCTCGGCAGCGTTCTCCACTTGGGACACGCTGCCGCCCAGCACTTCGCACAGCGCGCCGGCAGCCATGGAACAGGCCACGCCGACTTCGCCCTGACAACCGACTTCGGCGCCGGAGATCGACGCGTTTTCCTTGTACAAAATCCCGATGGCGGCGGCGGTGAGCAGGAAGCGCACCACGCCGTCTTCGTTCGCGCCTGGGATAAAGCGCATGTAGTAATGCAGCACGGCCGGAATGATCCCGGCTGCACCATTGGTGGGCGCCGTGACCACGCGCCCGCCGTTGGCGTTTTCTTCGTTGACCGCCAGCGCGTACAGGTTGACCCAATCGAGCACCGACAACGGATCACGCAGCGCCGATTCCGGGTGCTTGCACAGTTGGCGATGCAGCGCGGCGGCACGGCGTTTGACCTTCAGGCCACCGGGCAAAATCCCTTCATTGCGACAACCGGCGTCCACGCAGTCCTGCATCACCTGCCAGATTTTCAGCAGGCCAGCGCGGGTTTCCGCTTCAGGGCGCCAGGCACTTTCATTGGTCAGCATCACTTGGCTGATGGACAGGCCGTAAGTGGCGCAATGGCCGAGCAAGTCCTTGGCGTGCTTGAAGGGGAATGTCAGCGGCGTGGCATCTTCGACAATCCGGTCGGCACCGGCGGCGTCTTCATCCACTACAAAACCACCGCCGACCGAGTAGTACTCGCGGCTGCGAATCTGGATGTTGGCAGCGTCGAAGGCACGAAAAATCATGCCGTTGGGATGGTAGGCGAGGGGCTTGCGAATCATCGCCAAGTGTTCTTTCTCGTTGAACGCAATGCTGTGTTCGTCGAGCAGGTTCAAGCGGCCATCGCTGCGCATCTGTGCCAGGCGTGCGGCGACGGTTTCAGTGTTCACGGTGTCCGGGTGTTCGCCTTCCAGGCCAAGCAACACAGCCTTGTCGCTGCCGTGACCTTTACCGGTGGCGCCGAGGGAACCATAGAGTTCCACCTTGATGCTGCAGGTGGTGGTCAGCAGGTTGTCACGTTTGAGGCCTTCGACGAATCGAGCGGCGGCGCGCATGGGGCCGACGGTGTGGGAACTGGAGGGGCCGATGCCAATCTTGAACAGGTCGAACACGCTTAAAGACATGAGTGGTTCTCCGGTTTCTTATTATGTTTTGGGTGTACTCGGTCAGTGTGGGAGGGGGCTTGCTCCCGATGGCAGTGCGTCAGTCAACAGAGATGTTGAATGTAAAACCGCCATCGGGAGCAAGCCCCCTCTCACATTTGATTGAGTTCAGCCTCAGGTTACGCGTAGCTCTCGATTGAAGGGCATGCGCATACGAGATTGCGATCACCAAACACGTTGTCGACCCGACCAACCGGCGGCCAGTACTTGCCTTCGATCAGCGAAGCAAGCGGATACACCGCCTGTTCACGGCTGTAGGGGTGGCTCCATTCGCCCACCAGTTCCGCCGCAGTGTGCGGAGCGTTCTTGAGTGGGTTGTCGTCCTTGTCCAGGGTGCCGTTTTCCACTGCGCGGATTTCTTCGCGAATGGCGATCATGGCGTCGCAGAAGCGGTCCAGTTCTTCTTTGGATTCACTTTCCGTCGGCTCGATCATCAAGGTGCCGGCCACCGGGAACGACATGGTCGGTGCGTGGAAACCGAAGTCGATCAGGCGCTTGGCCACGTCATCCACGCTGATACCGCTGCTGTCTTTCAGAGGGCGCAGGTCGAGGATGCATTCATGCGCCACCAGGCCGTTGCTGCCGGTGTAGAGCACGGGGTAGTGCTCTTCCAGGCGGCGGGAGATGTAGTTGGCATTCAGGATCGCCAGTTGCGAAGCGCGCTTCAGGCCCGCGCCGCCCATCATGCTGATGTACATCCAGGTGATCGGCAGAATGCTCGCGCTGCCGAACGGTGCCGCACAGACCGCGCCTTCTTTGCGCTCCATGGCCGCGTGGCCCGGCAGGAATGGCGTGAGGTGGGACTTGACGCCAATCGGGCCAACGCCCGGGCCGCCACCGCCGTGAGGAATGCAGAACGTCTTGTGCAGGTTCAGGTGGGACACGTCGCCGCCGAACTTGCCCGGGGCGCAGAGGCCGACCATCGCGTTCATGTTAGCGCCGTCGATGTACACCTGGCCGCCGTTGTCGTGGATGACGCCGCAAATCTCGCGGATGCCTTCCTCGAACACGCCGTGGGTAGACGGGTAGGTGATCATCAGTGCCGCGAGGTGATCGCGGTGCTCGATGGCCTTGGCGCGCAGGTCTTCAATGTCCACGTTGCCTCGGGCGTCGCAGGCGGTGACGACGACGCGCATGCCAGCCATGTTGGCGGTGGCCGGGTTGGTGCCGTGGGCCGACGACGGGATCAGGCAGATGTCGCGGCGTTCGTCGCCACGGCTCTGGTGATAGGCACGAATGGCCAACAGACCGGCGTATTCGCCTTGGGAACCGGCGTTCGGCTGCAGCGAGATCGCGTCATAGCCGGTGGCCGCGCAGAGCATGGCTTCCAGGTCGGAGGTCAGTTGCAGGTAGCCGGCGCTTTGTGCGGCTGGTGCGAAGGGGTGCAGGGCACCGAATTCGGCCCAGGTCACCGGGATCATTTCGCTGGCGGCGTTGAGCTTCATGGTGCACGAGCCCAGCGGGATCATGGTGCGGTCCAGGGCCAGGTCTTTGTCTGCCAGCTTGCGCAGGTAGCGCATCAACTCGGTTTCGGAGTGATAACGGTTGAACACCGGGTGGCTGAGGATCGGCGACTGGCGCAGCAGCGCGGCCGGCAGGGTGCTCTCAGTTGCCGCGAAGGCTGGCAGGGCCTTGCCGTCGGCGAAGATCGCCCACAGGGTTTCGATATCGGCTGGGGTGGTGGTTTCGTCCACCGACAGGCCAACACGCTCAGCGTCCACCACACGCAGGTTGATGCGCTGGGCGCGGGCCTTATCGTGCAGGGCGGCGGTGTGGGCGCCGGTGTTGAGGGTGAGGGTGTCGAAGAAGTGTTGCTGCTCGACGTTCAAGCCCAAGGCAGTCAAGCCTTTGGCCAGGATCGCGGTCAGCTGGTGAATGCGCTGGGCGATCTGGGTCAGGCCTTTAGGCCCGTGGTACACGGCGTACATGCTGGCGATGTTGGCCAGCAGCACTTGGGCGGTGCAGATGTTGCTGGTGGCCTTCTCGCGGCGGATATGTTGCTCGCGGGTCTGCATGGCCAAGCGCAGGGCCGGCTTGCCGAAGCGGTCAACAGACACACCGACCAGACGGCCCGGCATGTCGCGCTTGAACGCATCCTTGGTGGAGAAGTACGCCGCGTGCGGGCCACCGAAGCCCAGCGGCACGCCGAAGCGTTGCGCGCTGCCGATGGCTACGTCGGCGCCGAATTCGCCCGGAGGGGTCAGCAGGGTCAGGGCCAGCAGATCGGCGGCCACGGCTACCAATGCGTTGGCGGCGTGGAAGCGTTCGGTCAGTTCGCGGTAGTCGAACACGTCACCGTTGCTGGCCGGGTATTGCAGCAGGGCGCCGAAGAACGGGCTGACGTCGGTCAGTTCACGCTCATCGCCCACAACCACATCAATGCCCAGCGGTTCGGCGCGGGTACGCAGCACGTCGAGGGTCTGCGGGTGACTGTGCACCGAGGCGAAGAAGGCGTTGCTGCCTTTGTTCTTGCTCAGGCGTTTGCAGAAAGTCATGGCTTCGGCAGCGGCAGTAGCTTCGTCCAGCAGCGAGGCGTTGGCGATCGGCAGGCCGGTGAGGTCGCTGATCAGGGTCTGGAAGTTCAGCAGCGCTTCCAGGCGGCCTTGGGAAATTTCTGGCTGGTACGGGGTGTAGGCGGTGTACCAGGCCGGGTTTTCCAGCAGGTTGCGCAGGATCGGTGACGGCGTGTGGCAGTTGTAGTAGCCCTGGCCGATGTAGGTCTTGAACAGTTGGTTCTGGCTGGCGATGGCCTTGATCTTCGCCAGGGCCTCGGCTTCGCTCAGGCCGTCTTCCAGGCCGAGCACGCTGGTGCCCTTGATGCTTTCCGGGATCACACTGGCGCTCAGGGCTTCCAGGGAGTCAAAGCCCAGGCTGGCGAGCATGTGCTGCTCATCTTCCTGGCGCGGGCCGATGTGGCGGGCGATGAATTCGTTAGCGGTGCTGAGATTGATCGTCATGGTGCGCTCCTCAGGCTTCAGCGTTGGCTTTGATCAGGCGGTCGTACGCATCCTGATCCAACAGCTTAGCCACTGCGTCGGCATCGGCCGGTTTAAAGCGGAAGAACCAGCCTTCGCCCATTGGATCTTCGTTGACCAGTTCCGGGCTGCCATCGAGCTTGTCGTTCACTTCGAGGACTTCACCGTCCAACGGCATGTACACACCGCTGGCAGCTTTTACCGACTCCACGGTGGACGCTTCGGCGCCCTTGTCATAGGTCTGCAGCTCAGGCAGTTGCACGAAAACCACATCACCCAGCGCGTTCTGCGCAAATGCGGTAATGCCCACGGTGACGCTGCCATCGGCTTCGGCACGCAGCCATTCGTGATCTTCAGTAAAACGCAACTCGCTCATGGAAATTCCTCAGGGCCAGATTCGTCTGGTGGACGGGATTGGAATAATGGGGAGTTACTTAGCAAGATCGCGGCCAATGTTATTAATCACTTATAAATCAATAGCTTAATAATTTTGGCTGCGACATTGGCCACGGCGGCTGTAGCGATTTCGATACAGCGCGGTGCGCGAAAAAAAGCCTATGTGGATCAAAGCCTTGCATGGCGCGTAAAAAGCAGGGCTGTAGCGATATCGTTCCGCTGTAGCGCTTTCAGTACGGTGAAGGTCGCTTTCAGCCCTTTGTGCAAGATAGATGTACTGCTTTGGGCCTTCCCTGACGCTTTAACGTGCCGTGATCTCGTTATCAGGATGCATCCCATGCGTGCTTCAACTGCAAATTCTCCGGAGCTCACCCAGGCGCGGATGTCCCGCGATTACTTATCCAAAGTGTTTGCCCATCGCTTGAGCCTGACCGCTGTGGCCCAGTCCATGATCCAGGGCTGGCTGGAGGAGCGGTTCGTCGGTGCGCGCCTGCGGGCGCCCACTGCCTGGATCGGTGTGATACAGGCTGGCGGTGGTTACACACAGCTCATCACGTTGAGCGATGCGCTGATCAAACGCTGCATGAGCGGCGAAGCGCTGAACTACACGCCAGGCCATCATCAACTGCTGACTCGCTCGGGCGAGCGGGTGTTCGAGGCGGTGACCGACGCGATCACCGTGGACGACATCGAACAGATGCTCAACGCCCTGGCCCCCGGTGTGCTGGAGGGGTTTGCCGAGCGGTTGGTGGACTACTGGAACGAGCGCGTGTCGGACGGTTCGGCGCACAGTCGCTGGGACGCGGTCGGCCGCCAATTGCGTGCGTGCCTGATGACGGCGCGGCAGAACCCGCCACTAAGCTCGGAGCACGCGCGCGCGCTGCTGGGGCAGGGCGATGAACATACCCAGGTCTGGAGCGACCGCGCGGATCGCGAAGCGTTGGGCCAGCCGCATGTATTGCGGATCTATCAGGTGTTTGCGGTCCAGAACGAACGCCAGGGCGAATGGCTGCCTTTGCTGGTGTTGCAACGTCAGGTGCAGGGCCAGCGTGTCACGCTGCTGTACGTCCCGGCGCTGAACCTGCTGACGCTCGATAACCTCGACGCGTTGGGCAATCTGTTGCCGCGCTATATGAACCACTATTTGCCCGGGGTTCCCGTCCACTGGGTGCTGCGTGAGCCCGAGGGCAACGTGTTCGATGCCCTGGCCCAGACGTTGCTGGAGCGCCAGTTGCGCAGCCTGTATCGAGTCGATTGGTCGGCACTGCCGGAGATTGGCAGTTATGAACAGTTGTTTATTTCACTCACCTCACCGCTGGCCTGGTTCGACCCCGACGCACTGCAGCAACCCCACGAAGAACAGTTGCCGCTCTGGTTGCAACTGGCCGGCAGCGCAGATCGTCTGGTTTATGGCCAGTGGCTTGAGCGCCTGCAGCAAACCACCGGTGGCGCATCATTTCTGGATGGCCTCGACTCAATAGATGTCTACGCGCGCAACGCCCTGCGCCGGCAAATGCGCCTGGACCGCCCCGGCCAGGCGATCATCGACCCGGACGATTACCAACTGACCTTCGAGCGCACCCAGGGCGGCACCGTTGGCTGGACCCAACGCACCGCCAGGACCTTGACCCAATGGTCACTGGAAAACCCCTTCGTCACGGCATACGCCAGCGTGCAGATCAGCCATCAGACCCAGCCGGAAAGCGTACCCGGCTGGCTGACAGCTGCGTACCTCAAGCAACTGATCGAACGCGTGGACGTGGGCAAGCACTATCCGACGCTGCTTGAGCGCGCGTTGATTTCGGACCCGGTGGACTGCCCACGGCGGCGTCGCTTGTTTGTTGATCAGATGACGATCCAACTGCCCATGCGCGCCTTTGAAAACAGCCTGCGCCGGCGCCACGGTTTTACCCGGACCGGCGCCCTGGTGGTGCGCACGATGCTGCAGGAAGACCCGCTCAAGCGTGTGCTCAGTGGCGAGGTGATTGTGGCGCGGCCCCTGGCGTTCCTGCTCCATGCCGGCGGGCGTGCCCACAAGGCGGACAACCTGTTTGTGATCGGCCCGCGCGATAACAGCCCGCTGCCCCACATTCTTTATCGGCCGGATCACGTCGACGCCGTGTTGCAACAATTCCCCAGTCGCCAGGCGCTACTTGATGAAATCGCCCGCGTCGACAGCGATCTGCAGCGCCTGGTGCTGCAACGCTTGCCGGACGCCAGTCGGGCGTTGTTCGGCAATGGCGGTTTTCTGCGGCCCCACGTTCAGCGTTTTCTACCGGGGGATGAATACGACGCGCAGCCCACTTCAAGCCCGGTCCTGCTCAGTGATGAAGTGATAACCGGTGATTTTCTGGCGGTCGTGTTCGATGAAAACGCCCACAGCCTCTGGCAACTGGCGGTGAAGCAGTCGGCGTCCAACGAGGCGTTGCGCTGGGCCGTGTTCAAGAATGATCTGTGGCAATTGTTCAATGCGCTGCTGCCCATGATTCGCGGGCCGGTGGCGGTCGCGGGCTGGCTGTTTCAAACCTTCAAGACGTTTCGCACGGTCCTGGCGCTGCCGCCAGACGCCAGCCAGGAAGACGCCGCCGCTGCCCTCACCGAACTGATCGGTAGCCTGGCCGGGTTGCTCCTGAGCCCGGTGGTCAAACTGGATGAACGTTTGGGCCTGAGTGCGAGCAAATCCGTCACCACCGGCACGGTGCACACCACGGACGTCATCCCGGTCGGCCACGTTCGCCAACCAACGTCGACGTTTGCCTGGCCGCGTTCGCTCGCGGATATCACCGCCATGGATTATTCCTGGGCTAATTCACGGCTCAAGCTCAATCCGCAGCAGCAGGCAAAGCTTGAGACCTTCCAGTGGGCGCCTGGTCGGGGAGAGCGTGGGCCCGACAGGCCCGCGGTGTTCTCGGCCGACAGCCCGGTGCGCGGCCAGGTCCAGGTGCTGCGCGACGGTGGCGCTGCGAGCCAGGAAAACTACACGTTGCTCGACAGCAAGGTGTATGGCGTGACGGCAGTGGAAGGTGGCTGGCGAATAGCCGATCTCAGGGATCCCCAGCGCCTGGGGCCGTGGCTCAGGAAAAGCCCGGATGACGTATGGAAAGTCGACCTCGGCCTGCGCTTGCTCGGTGGGCAGAAGAGAAGCCCGGCTGCGCGGCGCTATGCGCAAGTCGAGCGCAAGAGTCTCTTGATTAAGGATGAGTACGACGCGGCTGTCGCTGAACTCATAGCGTGCGAACGCAAAGTGAAGGCAGCCGAAAGCCTGTGCGAAAAGGCCCATTCAAGCGCTGAAGGGCAATTTACCGACCAGCACCGGCGCGATGCCAGGATGCGCTTTTTGGCGGAAATGGAAAAACAAGAGGGCGCGCAACAAAAACAACTCAATCTGCTTATCCGCAAGAACAGCATTAAGCCCATGGATGGTTTTGAAAGAGAGCATTGCGCGCAACTGAAGACCATGCTGGAAACCATGCGCCGACGCATGTACGTATTGACCTTCAATCGTCGTGAGGAGCAGTTGCCACCAGCGCGCATAGAGCAAGTGACCGCGCAGTTTGAGGATGCTGACGTGACGGTGTCCCAGGCCGCCGAGCGTGTGCTGAACGAAGAAGCGCATAAGATCGGCGAGTTTCAGCAATCCATGGTTAACCTGAGCTTCTGGGAACGGGTGTTCTACCAGCGTTTGCAGGGTATACCTGGCTATAAATCCTTCGTCGGCGACTTGGCGCCTTCGTCCTATGGTGCGCCGCTCGACTGGAGGACGCTGCAGTTGCAGACCCTCAAACAGATGATCTGGCGTCGACGGCCGACGCCCGAAGAACACGACGATTGCATGCGGGTCAAGGGGGCGATCGACGAGGCGATTCAATCGGCCCAGTCGCAAAAAACCATTGATGAAGCGGGCGTGCTCAGTGTGCAGCAGCGCATTGAAGGTATTCGGGCGATTCTGCACGAGTACGCCAGCACCCTGGCGATACTCGCGGAGTACCGCGAAGCACTGCCGGAGGTGATTCACAGCGACAATGAAGTGCCTGTGGAGTCGACAATCCTCAGTCTGGATCAAGAGTCCCGAATATCGTTGGCCAAACTGCTGCGCGAGCAGGAGAGTAGCCCCCAGGCCACGGCATTGCGACGCCCTGGCGCCGATCAACGGCTGGTCCGTGACTCGAAAAAACGCTACCAACTGGGGCGGGTGCGTGCGCGTACGCCGGATTCGGGTGAAGAGATCGTCGACCTGATCAGCCCGGTTGATCAGCGCGTGGTGGTCAGTTTGCAGGAGCGGGCCGGTTCAACTGAGTTCGAAGCGATTGCCGAGGCGGCGCCTGTTGTGCCGCGTCCTACACGTTCCCTGGAAAACCTCAAGGGCGACGCCCGCCGTTTGTTGCAACGCGAACCCATGGTGCTGCAACAGGCGCGCAACGAGGCGCTCGGCAATACCCCGCCGGAGAACGTTGAGGCGCGGCTGACGCGGCAATCCGCGACCGTCCGGGCGGTTGCCGACAAGTTGCGCAAGGCGCTGCCAGCCGCGCCCGATGTTGTGTCGCAGACGTTGTTGGATGATCTGGAGAAGGTCGCGCGGCGGTACCTGGAACAGGGGCGATTGTTGCGCATCGAGATGATCAAGCGTATGCCGCCCAATGAAAGCGGGATCGCCTGGCTTCATGCTCAAGACCAACTGCAGATCGTGCGCATCGAGGGGCGTATTGCCCTCAAGCGCGTCGATGATTTTTTGCAGGAGTATGTGGTCAAGGACAAGCTGGGCAGGGTGCTGGCGTACGCGCACTTTCATTATTTGACGCCCACCGCAGCGGATGCCGATTTCAAGGCCGGGCATCTGAAACTTCCGGAGCAGCGCTTCACTAGTTTCCGCAGCCTGGCCGACAAGACCGATTCGGATGTGGTCGCGATCTATTACTCGCGCATCAGCGCGCCCATGGCCGAGCGGCTGTTCTTTCGCGCAACTGACTCGGTCAAGCACCGAGGGCGGCGGGCGTTCTGGTGACGATTGGGTTCAGGATTTGCCGGGAATGCCGTACTTGCGCAGGCGATGGGCGATGGCGGTGTGAGAGGTCTGCAGGCGGCTGGCCAGTTGTCGGGTCGAGGGGTAGCTGACGTAGAGCGTCTCCAGCAGGCCGCGTTCGAAGTCCTCGACCGCCTGTTCGAGGCTGTCGACTTCGCCGTCGCTCTGGCGTGCCACTGAGGTGCCGGCGATGTCCAGATCGCCGATGTCCACCAGGCTGCTTTCGCAGATGGCGGCGGCGCGGAAGATCACGTTCTGCAACTGGCGCACATTGCCTGGCCAGCGATTGCCCAACAGCGCCGGGTAGGTGCCTGGCGCCAGGCGGCAGACCGGACGCTGGATCTGCGCGCAGGCTTGCTGCATGAAGTAACGCGCCAGCAACAGAATGTCCTGGCCACGCTCGCGCAGCGGCGGTACTTCGACGTTGAGCACGTTGAGGCGGTAGAACAGGTCTTCGCGGAACGTGCCTTCGGCGACCATTTTTTCCAGGTCGCGGTGGGTGGCGCTGAGGATGCGTACATTGACCTTCACTTCACGGTCGCCACCCACCCGACGAAAACTGCCGTCATTGAGGAAGCGCAGCAACTTGGCTTGCAGGTACGGTGACATTTCGCCGATTTCATCGAGGAACACCGTGCCCTGGTTGGCCAGCTCCATCAGCCCCGGCTTGCCGCCGCGCTGGGCACCGGTGAAGGCGCCGGGGGCATAACCGAACAGCTCGCTTTCGGCGAGGTTCTCCGGCAGCGCCGCGCAATTCAACGCCAGAAACGGTGCGCTGTGGCGCGTGCTGATAGCGTGGCAGGCGCGCGCCACCAGCTCTTTGCCGGTGCCGGTTTCGCCCTGGATCAACAGTGGCGCATCCAGTGCCGCGACCCGTTGGGCACGTGCCTTGAGGGTGCGGATCGCCGGTGATTCGCCGAGCAGCGCATCAAAGCCCTCGGCGTGGTCGTGGTGCAGCGCCGACAGTTGTTCGCCGATGCGGTTGGGTTGGTACAGCGTGAGCAGGGCGCCGGCGTCGGTGATCGGCGTGGCATCCAGCAGCCAGGTCTGACCGTTGATGCTGATCTCGCGCAAGGGCAGGCGAAAGCCCTGCTCCAGCAAGGTATCGAGCAACGCCATGTCATTGAAAAGCTCGGCGATACTTTCCCCGGCCGGTTCGCGTCCGTACAACGCAATCAGCGCCGGGTTGGCCAGCAGGATCTTGCCCGCACTGTCCAGGGCCAGCACCGGGTCGGTCATCGCTGCCAGCAAAGCATCGAGTTGCAGGTGGCGGCGTTGGCCGGGGAGGATGTCCACCACCCTTACCGCTTGCACGCCCTGAACGCTGAACAGCGCGTCGCGCAACTCTTCCAGTACCTCGGCGCTCAGGGTCGGGGCGTCGATGTAGACGTTGGGCGGCACCATTTCCACCGCATCCAGGTTGAGATTGCGCCCACCGAGCAAGGCCAGGACTTCCTGGGTAATGCCGACGCGGTCGATGAAGCTGACGTGGATACGCATGGGGCGCTAACAATTCTGGGGAGCGGGAGGCGGCAAGTATGCCTTGGCGCGGATGGAGATCAAAATGTGGGAGGGGCGGTGCGACGATTCGACTTGCTCCCGATAGCAGGGTGTCAGTCAGCTTACTTTCAGTTGACACACCGCCATCGGGAGCAAGCCCCCTCCCACATTTGGAGCAGGGTTGTGTCAGTTATTCCAAGTGCTCAGGCTTGATCGGGTCGCCGGATTTCACATCCAACTGATGCCGCACATCCTCGAACATCTGGTCGTACTGCTTGTGCATCGAGCCATTCAACACCGCGATCTTCGGCATCCCGTACTTCTGCGCGATGTTCATCGCGTGCCGCGCGAAGTCGAAGGCCTGGTCCTTGGGTAGATAGAACTCTTCGTTGATGTCCTTACCCTGCACCGAGCCGTGCAGCTTGAACAGCATGCCCGTGCCTTCCTTTGGGTCCTGGCTGACTTCATAGTCAATGCACAGGTTGTAGCTGTAGTCGTCCTTGTTAAGGGCGTGACGTTCGACGTGCAGGTGACCGGGTTCAAAGGTGGCCATAGGCGTATCTCCTCTACTTCACAGATAGGTGATGCCAGGTGTTGCCGTGCTGATGCGCGTGCCGGCGCTGCCCTGGACGATGGCTTCGATGTCCGAGAGTGAACCGATGACCGCAGTTTTGCCAGTCTGACGGGCGAATTCACAGGCGGCCTGCACCTTGGGCCCCATGGAGCCGGCGGCGAAGCCGAGTTTTTCCATGTCATCGGGATGGGCCTGGCCGATGGCCTTTTGCGTCGGTTTGCCAAAGTCGATGAACGCTGCGTTGACGTCGGTGGCGATCACCAGCAGATCGGCGTTCAGTTGCGAGGCCAATAGCGAAGAGCACAGGTCTTTGTCGATGACCGCTTCAATACCTCTGAGCTTGCCGTCTTCACCGTACATGGTCGGGATACCGCCACCGCCGGCGCAAATCACAATGGCGCTTTTTTCCAGCAGCCATTTGATCGGGCGGATTTCAAAGATGCGTTTGGGGCGTGGGCTGGCGACGACGCGGCGATATTTATCGCCATCCGGGGCAATGGCCCAGCCTTTCTCGGCGGCGAGTTTTTCCGCTTCTGCCTTGGAGTACACCGGGCCGATGGGTTTGGTGGGGTTCTGGAAGGCCGGGTCCTTGGCGTCCACTTCCACCTGGGTGAGCAGGGTGGCGAACGGCACTTCAAAGTCCAGCAGGTTGCCCAGTTCCTGTTCGATGATGTAGCCGATCATGCCTTCGGTCTCGGCGCCAAGCACGTCCAGCGGGTAAGGAGAGACGCTGGTATAAGCGGCCGCCTGCAACGACAACAGGCCGACTTGCGGGCCATTGCCGTGGGCGATCACCAGCTCGTTGCCGGAGTGAATCTTGGCGATCTGTTCGGTGGCGATGCGGATATTGGCGCGTTGGTTGTCTGCGGTCATGGGTTCACCACGGCGCAGGAGGGCGTTGCCGCCCAGGGCTACGACGATGCGCATAATTCAATCCTTCTATGGGTGTGAACACAGAGGCCAATGTGGGAGGGGGCTTGCTCCCGATAGCGGTATGTCAGGCAACTTATCTGTAGCTGATCCGCCGCCATCGGGGGCAAGTCGAATCGTCGCACTGCCCCTCCCACACTTAACCCGTGTAGCCTTTAGATATCTGCGAGTGCCGACACCAGGATCGCCTTGATGGTGTGCATGCGGTTTTCCGCTTGCTCAAAGGCGATGTTGGCCGGCGACTCGAAGACGTCCTCGGTCACTTCCACGCCATTGGCCAGGTTCGGATACCGCGCGGCAATGTCCTTGCCGACCTTGGTCTCGCTGTTGTGGAACGCCGGCAGGCAGTGCATGAACTTCACGCGTGGGTTGCCCGAGGCTTTCATCATCTTGGCGTTGACTTGGTACGGCAGCAGTTGCTCGATGCGCTCGTCCCACGCTTCCACCGGCTCGCCCATGGACACCCAGATATCGGTGTGGATGAAGTCCACGCCTTTGACTGCTTCTTTCGGGTCTTCGGTGATGGTGATGCGTGCGCCGCTTTCCTCAGCAAACGCCTGGCATTGCTTGATGAAATCTTCATGGGGCCACAGGGCTTTCGGCGCGCCGATGCGCACGTCCATGCCGAGCTTGGCGCCGATCATCAGCAGCGAGTTGCCCATGTTGTAACGGGCGTCGCCCAGGTAGGCGTAGCTGATGTCATGCAGCGGCTTGTCGCTGTGCTCGCGCATGGTCAGGGTGTCGGCGATCATTTGGGTCGGGTGGAATTCAGCGGTGAGGCCGTTGAACACCGGGACCCCGGCGAACTTGGCCAGTTCTTCGACGATTTCCTGTTCGAAGCCACGGTATTCAATGGCGTCAAACATGCGGCCCAAAACGCGGGCGGTGTCTTTCATGCTTTCTTTGTGGCCGATTTGCGACGAAACCGGATCGATATAGGTGACGTGGGCGCCTTGGTCATGGGCCGCCACTTCGAACGCGCAGCGGGTGCGGGTCGACGTTTTTTCGAAGATCAGCGCGATGTTCTTGCCTTTGAGGTGTGGGCGCTCGGTGCCGGTGTATTTGGCGCGCTTGAGGTCGCGGGACAGGTCCAGCAGGTAGTTCAGCTCGCGAGTGGTGTGGTGCATCAGCGAGAGCAGGCTGCGGTTGCGCATATTAAAAGCCATGGTGGATCTCCTTAGGTTTCGGTTATCCCCTCGGCTGCTGCTGGATAAGCAGCGGCCAAGGCCAAAAATTAATAGTCGATAGGGTCGCGGATGATCGGGCAGGTCATGCAGTGGCCGCCGCCACGGCCACGGCCGAGTTCGCCGGCGCTGATGGTGATGACTTCCACGCCAGCCTTGCGCAGCAGGGTGTTGGTGTAGGTGTTGCGGTCGTAGCCGATCACCACGCCTGGCTCCAAGGCCACTACGTTGTTGCCGTCGTCCCACTGCTCGCGCTCGGCGGCGAAGCTGTTGCCGCCGGTCTCGACCACGCGCAGGGCCTTGAGGTTGAGCGCGGCGGCAACGGTCTCGAGGAAGTTGGTTTTCTCCCGTTGGATGTCGATGCCGTGGGGCTTGCTGTCGTCAGGGCGCAGGGTGAAGGGCACGATCTGGTTGACCACTTCCGGGAAGATGGTCACCAGGTCGCGGTCGCAGAAGCTGAACACGGTGTCCAGGTGCATCGCCGCGCGGGATTTCGGCAGGCCGGCAACGATCACCCGTTCCACAGCTTTGTTCTTGAACAGGTTGCGCGCCAGTTGGCCAATGGCCTGGTGGGACGAACGCTCGCCCATGCCGATCAACACCACGCCATTGCCAATGGGCATGACGTCACCGCCTTCCAGTGTGGCGGCACCGTGTTCCTGGTCGGGGTCGCCGTACCAGATCTGGAAGTCGGCGTTGGTGAACTCGGGATGGAATTTGTAGATGGCGCTGGCCAGCAGGGTTTCCTGGCGTCGCGCCGGCCAGTACATCGGGTTGAGCGTCACGCCGCCGTAGATCCAGCAGGTGGTGTCGCGGGTGAACTGGGTGTTGGGCAGCGGCGGCAGGATGAAACTGGCGTGGCCGAGGAAGTCGCGGAACATCTCGATGGTCTTGCCACCGAAGCTGCTCGGCAGGTCATCGGCCGACACGCCACCAATCAGAAACTCGGCGATCTTGCGCGGCTCCAGGCTGCGCAACCAGGAGCTGACTTCATCGACCAGGCCCAGGCCCACGGTGTTGGAGGTGATCTTGCGTTCCAGGATCCAGTCCAGGGCTTCGGGGATGGCAACGATATCGGTCAGCAGGTTGTGCATTTCCAGCACATCAATATCCCGCTCGCGCATTTTGGTCACGAAGTCGAAATGGTCGCGCTTGGCCTGGGCCACCCACAACACGTCATCGAAGAGCAGTTCATCGCAGTTATTCGGGGTCAGCCGTTGGTGGGCCAAGCCTGGGGAGCACACCATGACTTTGCGCAGTTTGCCGGCTTCGGAATGTACGCCGTACTTCACTTTTTCCGTGGTCATTACAGATCCTCCAAGGAGCAACAGTTACAGAGTCAGGAAGCCGTCGTAGAGGCCATAGGCAGCCACCAGGGCGCCAATGACGACTGCGGCGAAAATCAGCTTCTCGACGTTGGTGAAAATCGGTTTGCCCAGTTCATGCTTAGCCTTGGCGAACAGGATCGCGCCGGGGGCATAGAGCAGGGCGGACAACAGCAGGTACTTGGTGCCGCCGGCGTAGAGCAGCCAGACCGCGTAGATCAGCGCGACTGCGCCGATGAACAGGTCTTTCTTGCGCTCTTTGAGGGCGTTTTCGTAGGTTTCGCCGCGCACCGCCAACAGCAGCGCGTAGGCCGCCGACCACAGGTAAGGCACCAGGATCATCGAGGTGGCGAGGTAGATCAGCGACAGGTAAGTACTGGCGGAAAACAGCGTGATCACCAGGAACACTTGGACCATGGCGTTGGTCAGCCACAGGGCGTTGACCGGCACATGGTTGGCGTTTTCCTTACGCAGGAACTCCGGCATGGTGTGGTCCTTGGCGGCGGCGAACATGATCTCCGCACACAGCAGCACCCACGACAGCAACGCCCCCAGCAGCGAGATGATCAAGCCGACGCTGATCAGCACCGCGCCCCAGTGGCCTACCACATGCTCCAGCACCGCAGCCATTGACGGGTTCTGCAACTTGGCCAGTTCCGGCTGGGTCATGATGCCCAGGGACAGCACGTTCACCAGCATCAGGAACAACAGCACAGTGATAAAGCCGATCACGGTGGCCTTGCCGACGTCGCTGCGTTTTTCCGCACGGGACGAGAAGATGCTCGCGCCTTCGATGCCGATGAACACCCACACGGTGACCAGCATCATGTTGCGCACTTGGTTCATCACGCTGCCCAGGTCTGGGTTTTTTACGCCCCAGATGTCAGCGGTGAAGATGTCCAGCTTGAACGCGAACACGGCGATCAACACGAACAGTACCAGTGGCACCACCTTGGCGACCGTGGTCACCAGGTTGATGAACGCCGCTTCCTTGATCCCGCGCAGTACCAGAAAATGCACGGCCCACAGCAACACCGACGCGCCAATCACCGCTGCGGGTGTGTTGCCTTCGCCGAAGATCGGGAAGAAGTATCCGAGTGTGCTGAACAGCAATACGAAGTAGCCGACGTTGCCCAGCCAAGCGCTGATCCAGTAGCCCCAGGCTGACGAGAAACCCATGTAGTCGCCGAATCCGGCCTTGGCGTAGGCGTACACGCCGCCATCGAGGTCGGGCTTGCGATTGGCCAGGGTCTGAAACACGAACGCGAGGGTCAACATGCCGATGGCGGTAATCACCCAACCGATCAATACCGCGCCAACATCAGCGCTGGCGGCCATATTTTGCGGCAGGGAAAAGATCCCGCCGCCGATCATTGAGCCCACGACAAGTGCAACCAGTGCACCTAATCGAAGTTTTCCGGGGGATTCAGACATTGCATAACTCCAATGCAGGAGAAGAGAGACCACAGAATAATTCCGTGTGCTAATCAAACAGCTGACTCAGATCACTTCATTGGCACATCCCATTGTGAATAAATGACTTAGGCTGGAAACTCGTGGGCGATAAAAATCCTTGGAAACGCGCTGCGCAGAGCGGTTAACCCCATTAAATTTAATTATTTGGCCGGTGAGATGGACGTTTGAAGCTAAACCTTTTTGCCGGATGTGCAAACTATTTGAGCGGTGTTTCACTTATTCGCTATAAATATTAAGAGTTGATGCACTATTTAAAATCTAAATAAGCCTAAATGTTGTTAATTTAAATGCCATTTGGTTATGAACGGATTGATTTAATCGCCATCCCTAATAAACGCTACACTCGCTGATTTAATTAGTTGAGTGCTCAGTTGTCAGCTCAACTCGGTTTTTCAGTCAGGAGTGTTCATGTCTCAACCGGCCCAGAAACTTCGACTCAGCGCCCTGATCGCCTTGGTGGTGGGGTCGATGATCGGCGGCGGGATCTTTTCCCTGCCGCAAAACATGGCCGCCCGTGCCGATGTGGGCGCGGTATTGATCGGCTGGGCGATCACCGCCGTCGGCATGTTGACCCTCGCGTTTGTGTTCCAGACCTTGGCCAATCGCAAACCCGAGTTGGACTCAGGGGTGTATGCCTACGCCAAGGCCGGTTTTGGCGATTACATGGGGTTTTCGTCGGCTTGGGGCTATTGGATCAGTGCCTGGATGGGCAACGTCGGTTACTTCGTGTTGCTGTTCAGTACCCTTGGCTACTTTTTTCCGGTATTCGGCCAGGGCAATACGCCGGTTGCCATCGGCTGTGCATCGTTGTTGCTGTGGGCGGTGCATTTCCTGGTCATGCGTGGGATCAAGGAGGCGGCATTCATCAACCAGATCACTACCGTGGCGAAGATCGTGCCGCTGCTGATGTTTATCGTGATCGCGGCCGTGGCCTTTAAAGCCGATATTTTCACCCGTGACATCTGGGGCCTGGGCAACCCGCAGCTCGGCAGCGTGGTGGATCAGGTGCGCAACATGATGCTGGTCACGGTGTTCGTGTTTATCGGCATCGAAGGCGCCAGCGTCTATTCGGCCCGGGCCGAGAAGCGCTCGGATGTCGGGCGCGCTACGGTGATTGGCTTTCTTGGCGTGCTGGCGCTGTTGGCGCTGGTGAATGTGCTGTCCCTTGGGATCATGAGCCAGCCAGAGTTGGCCAGCCTGCAAAACCCCTCCCTGGCGGGCGTGCTGGAGCATATTGTCGGCCCTTGGGGCGCCCTGCTGATCAGCCTGGGCCTCGCGGTGTCGCTGTTGGGCGCATTGCTGTCCTGGGCGTTACTCTGCGCGGAAATCCTCTATGCCACGGCTCACGACAAGACCATGCCGGCGTTCTTGAAGAAGGAAAACGCCAACCAGGTGCCGGTCAATGCCTTGTGGCTGACCAATGTGATGATCCAGATTTTCCTGGTGATCACGCTGTTTTCCCACAGCACTTACACCACGCTGATTTACCTGGCGTCGTCGATGATTCTGGTGCCGTACCTGTGGTCGGCGGCGTATGCCGTGCTGTTGAGCGGGCGGGGAGAAACCTATGAAGGTGCCCACCGCCATCGCATCAAGGACCTGCTGGTGGGGTTGATCGCCCTGGGCTACGCCCTGTGGCTGCTCTACGCGGGGGGGCTGAAATACCTGCTGCTGTCGGCGCTGCTGTATGCGCCGGGCGTGATCCTGTTCGCCCTGGCCAAGCGCGAACAGGGCCAGCCGTTGTTTACCCATGTTGAGAAGGGCATTTTCAGCTGCGTGATCGCCGGTGCAGGGCTGGCGGCGTATGGGTTGTACAGCGGGGTGTTGTCGTTGTAGTGGGGGGACTGTACTGGCCTCATCGGGAGCAAGCCGCCTCCCACATTTTGATGGGTGAACATATTCAAAATGTGGGAGGTCCCACTACCTTTTCGACGTAGCGCTGTCGCGCAGCAAACGGGCGAGCTGGCTTGCCTCGCGTTGGGGGGGAAGCGCCCCTGATTAAGACGAATGCGGTGTATCAGGCACTCTTCTGTGCCTGGTTTTGGGGCTGCTTCGCAGCCCAACGCGGGGCAAGCCCGCTCGCCACAGTTACAGTGTTCCTCCTTAACTGACTGGCATTAGGACAAGCCCGCTCGCCACAGGAATGCGCTCGTCTGAAATGGTTTATGCAAGACTCAGGGCTTGCTCCCCATAGCGGCGGTCAAGTCACCATTGCGGCCTGTGCGAGCCCAACTCTCCAGCCGGCAAATCCCATTGCAATGGCGTACCGACGATGGTCAGCGGGGGCAGCAGCCGGTGGGCCTGGCCCCAGGCGGTTTGTTCCACGACCAGGCCTTGATCTCCAGGTTCTTCCTCTCGCAACGCCGGTTGCTCCGGAGCCTGGCCTGCTTCCACCAGTAACGTCGCGGTGCGCGCCAACGACAACCGCGCGGAACCACCGCGCCCGGACTGCAATCGTTCGCCCAGCGCCTGAATCGCACTGGCCGCCATGAGGCACCCGGTCGCGTGATCCAGCGCCTGCAACGGCAGCGGCACCGGTTTATCCGCGTGTTTCCAGAGCATGCCCGCCTCGGCGATCCCGCTGCTCATCTGCACAAGGCTGTCGAAGCCCCGACGATTTCGCCACGGGCCGCTCCAGCCGTAGGCGTTTAGGCTGACGTCAATCAGGCCGGGGGCGATGTGTTGCAGTTCTGGGGCGGTGTAGCCCAGGTGCTCCAGGGCGTCAGCGCGGTAACCGTGGAGCAGGATGTCGGCGTCCTTGAGCAAACGCTCGAAAATCATCCGGCCTTCGGGCGTTTTCAGGTCCAGGCGCGCGCAGCGTTTGCCCAAGGTCATTTCCGGGACCACGCCGGGTTCGTTCCAGGTGGGGGAGTCGATGCGCAGTACATCCGCGCCGAGGCCAGCAAGAAAACGACTGGCCACGGGGCCGGCCAATACGCGGGTCAGGTCCAGCACCTTGAGGCCGGCCAGCGGGCGTGCCGCCGAGCCGAGCCAGGGTTTGTCGGTTGTGGTTTCGAAAGTCCGGCGTTGGACCAACGCCTCGGCGTTCACCGCCAACCCTTGCGGATGTTGCTGCCAGGCACGCCACGCACGCATCTGCGCCGCGCAGCCACCTTGGTCGACAATCGCCTGTTCCAGTTCGGCGGCGTTCCACGCAGCGACCTTGCCGGCCATCTCGGCGCGGTCGGCGACCTTGCCCAGCACCCGTTCGGCGGCGGCGCGGTGATGGGGCGCGTTGGTGTGCAGGCGAATCCAGCCATCGGCGCTGGCGTAGTCGCCGGCTACCGGGTCCCACAGTGGCGGCACTTGCCAGCCTATCGGGCGGATCGAGGAAGAAAACCAGAAAGAGGCGAGGCGCCGGTCCACACTCACGCTGGGTAAGCGCCCGGTCTGTTGCTGGATCAGTTGTGCGACGGCCTGCCCGGCAGCGCCGATGCTGGCACTGGCCAGTTCGGTGACGGCGTAGGTCGAGGGCAGGGCGCCAGCCTCGGTGAAGGTCAGCGGGGTGTGGGGTAGATCGAGTGCGGCTTGGATGGGAGTCAGCAGGTCAGTCATCGAAGGCCCTCCGTAAGAGAAGGGCCACTATAGAAGATCATCACACCGGCGTTGCAACCCCTGGTTCCAACGGCAGGTCGATGCTGGCGATAAAGCCGCCGTCAGGATGATTGGCCAGGATCAGGCTGCCGCCATGGCGTTCGGCTGCACGCCGCGCAATCGCCAAGCCCAGGCCGTGGCCTTGAGCAGTCTGGCCGGGCGCGCGGTAGAACGGCTCGCCCAGTTGGCTCAGGTGTTCGGCGTCAACACCGGGGCCATGGTCGCGCACGCTGATCAGGATGCGCTCGCCGTGGCGCTGCGCCCGTAACTCGATCGCCTGGCCTGGCGGGTTGAACCGTTGGGCATTGCGCAGCAGGTTGTCGACGGCGCGTTCGATCATGGTCGGCCAGCCCTTGAGCTGCAGGTCATGTTCGCTGGCCAGTTGGACCACTTGGTCTGGCGCGCCGAGCTGGGCGTCTTTTTGCAGGGTCTTGAGCAGGGGGTTGAGGTCGACATCCTCAGCGCTGGCGTTGTCGGCATCGACGCGGGCCAGTACCAGGATCTCGCTGATCAGAGCTTCCAGGCGGTCGCATTCGCGAGTCAGGCGCGGCCAGAGTTTTTCTCGTTCTTCGGGCCCGGCGCGTTCGGCCAGGGCCAGCGCGATCCGCAGGCGGGCCAGGGGCGAGCGCAGCTCGTGGGACACATCGCGCAGCAACTGGCGCTGGCTGCCGATCAGGCTTTGCAAGCGCGCGCCCATGCGATTGAAGTCAGTGGCGAGTACACCGAACTCATCACGCCGATTGGCCAGGCGCGCCAGGCTGTTTTGCTGGTAGGTGGCCTGGCCAAGGTCATGCACCGCACCGCGCAGGCGGCTCAGCGGGCGAGTGATGGATAAGGTGACGAACAGGCTGAACAGGGTCAGCACCACCAAGGCAATGGCCAAGGCGCTCAATGGCCACGTCAGGCTGCTGCGGTGCCATTCGTCGAGCTCCGGGTGGGCGATGCGGTAGATCAGCAGGTACGTGTCGCCGGTTTTCTCGCTGGTGTACTCGGCGGTCAGACGGCGCCAGGGAAGGTGGCCTTCCTTGCTGTCGTTCTGTCGGGCTTCAAAGGCGGCGGCGCGGCGCGGGAAGGTGCCACGTACCACTGGCTCGCCGCTTTCGTTCAGCACTTGCACGTCGAGGTGATACTGGCGCTTGCGCTGTTGCAGCAATTCCTGGGCAGCATCTTCGCCCTGGGTTTCGTAGAGTTGGGTCCACTCTTCGGCCAGGTTTTTGAGGCCAGGGTGCCGGCTGAGAATCCAGGCGTCTTGATTGAGCATGTGTCCAAGCAAGATCGACAACCCGGCAACCAAGGCGATGGCCAGCCAGAAACTGGCCAGGATGCGCCAGAACAATGAACGCACAGGAAACCCTCAAACAGGAAAAGCCCAGTGGCGGGAGCCACTGGGCTGGGAGCGTTAACGCGTGAGCATTATTGCGCTTTTTGCGGCTGTTGCGCTTTCCAGGCCTGGAATTCCTTCCATTCGGCTCGACGCTGTTCCTGCTTCTTGACGATCTCGTCAAACTTCTTCTGCTGGTCAGGTTTGAGCACGGCACGGATATCGGCCTGCGTTTTCTGCTTGCCGGCGGCGATTTCATCCTGCATGGCTTTCTGGTCAGCGGCCGGGAGTTTGTCCAGGTACTTTTTGGTCAGGTCTTTGCGAGCGTGCCATTGGTCGCCCATCAGCTTGCCGATCTGCTGGCGCTGTTCCTTGCTCAGGTCCAGTTGGCTGAAAGGGCCGCCTTTGCCACGCGGACCGTGTTCACCGCCGTGGCCCGGGCCGCCCATCATGTGGCCTTCAGGACCGCCCATCGGGCCTGGGCCTTCGGGCATCGCGGCCATGGCAACGGTTGGCAGGGCAGCGGCGAACATCAAAGCGATAAGGGTCTTGCGCATGGTGATTCTCCTGTCTCTATTCCGGTGAGTCCGGATGTGAGTAGGTTACCCAGATCAAGGTCAGCGGCAGTCAGGGGAGCGTAAAGCTTGGGTAAAGACGATTTTGTGCTAACTGACAAAACTTTCAGGGGGCGTAGTAATAGCCTCGGCTGCGCAACGCCACGATCCGTGGACGTCCGTCCGGGTGCGGGCCGATCTTTTTGCGGAGGTTGCTCACGTGCATGTCCAGGCTGCGGTCGTACAGGGTCAACTTGCGGCCCAGGGCGATCTGCGCCAGTTCCTGCTTGTCCAAGGGCTCGCCGGGCTGGCGCAGCAAAGCTTCCAGCAGGCGGCTTTCGGAGACGGTGAGGGTAAATTCCTGTTCATCAATGCTGACCACACCCCGTACCGGGCTGAAACACAGGTCGCCCAGCTCAAGCTGGCTGGACACGGCGGCCGGGTGGCTGCGGCGTAATACCGCGCGCAGGCGGGCGGTCAGTTCACGGGGGTCGCAGGGCTTGGCGAGGTAATCGTCGGCACCCAGTTCCAGACCGAGGATGCGGTCCAAGGGTTCGCCCCGGGCCGATAGCATCAGCACCGGCAGCTCCGGGTGATCGTTGCGCAATTGCTTAAGCAGCTCCAGGCCGCTGCCGTCTGGCAGCATTACGTCGAGCACGACCGCTGCCGGAGCACTGTCGGCCAAGGCCTTGCGCGCGCTCAAGCCATCGTGGCAGGCACGCACCTGAAAGCCTTCCTGGCTCAACCAACTGGTCAGCAGCTCGCAGAGCTCCTGGTCATCATCTATCAGTAACAGCTCGCTCATGACTCACTCAATTTAGCCATTGTCGACGGCGACGGTGCCCCCCGCTGGCGAAGATCCCGCACAGCAAGGCGATCAGTGCGACGGCCCCGCCGGTGACAAACCACTGCTGTTGCTCGGTCAGCCATCGGCTCAAGGTACCGCCCTGTGAATCTTTGAGTTGCTGGGCCAGCTTTTGGTTCTCTTGGCGAAGGCGACTCAATTGGGCGCTTTCGCGCGTAGCATCCGCGCTTTGCAGTTGTTTGGTCAGTGCTTCACGCTGCCGTTCGCTTTCTTTCAAACGTTGCTGCAGCTCGCTGATCTGGCTGCCGGCACTCAAGGACAAGGGCGTGGAACTGCCGGTGTTCGAGGTTTCTTCAGCGTGGGCCGTAGCCCCGATTGTTAACACTGCCAACAGACAAAACTGACGTAAGCGCATCGGAACTCCTGATTCCACACGAATATTCAGAACGTTGTCGGCAGGTTACCGAGAATAATGAGTAATAAGCAGCGCGCCGAACGCAATCGGTTCGGCGCAGCTTGGGTTAAGGCAGGACTTGTTTGAACGGCTTGATCACGACATCGGCGTAAACGCCCGCCGCGACATAAGGATCAGCCTTCGCCCAGGCCTGAGCATCGGCCAGGGAGGCGAACTCGGCGACGATCAGGCTACCGGTGAAGCCAGCGTCGCCTGGGTCGTTGCTGTCTACGGCCGGGTGCGGGCCGGCCAGTACGATGCGGCCTTCGGCTTGCAGCACTTTGAGGCGCTCGACGTGTGCCGGGCGAACGGAAAGGCGTTTTTCCAGCGAGTTGGCAACGTCAGTAGCAATGATTGCGTAGAGCATGTCAGTCCTCGGTTTTCGGCGTAGTGGTCTCGGCATCATGCAGGTGGCGCGACAGGTAAATGCCCTGGGCGACCAGGAACAACACGGTCATGCCCAGGCTGCCGAACACTTTGAAGTCGACCCAGTAATCCTGGAAGGTAAAGGCCACGAACAGGTTGGCGGCGCCGCAGAAGATGAAAAACACGATCCAGGCGATGTTCAGGCGCGTCCAGACCGGTTCTGGCAGGGTGAGCGCGTGGCCCATGATTCGCTTGATCAGCAGGCGGTCGCCGATGAAGTGGCTGCCGATAAACGCCAGGGCAAACAGCCAGTTCACCACCGGGGCTTTCCATTTAAGAAAGGTTTCGCTGTGGAAGGCCAGGGTCAGGCTGCCGAAGACCAGGCACGCGACCAGGGTCAGCCATTGGCTTTTTTCCAGTTTGCGCTGGGAGATGAAGATAGCGCCGTAGACCACGACAGAGCTGATGATCAGCACGGCGGTGGCGCTGTAGATGCCGCCGAAGGTGAGCTCGTGGCCGGCCAGATCGATGACCCGAGGGTCGAGTTTGTAAACGATGAAGAACAGCAACAGCGGGATGAAGTCGATGAATTGTTTCACAGTAAGAGCCAGAAGCTGGATGTGGCGGCATAATAACAAACATCCTTGGTTGCGAAAGCGCCAGCTGACTTGAGGTTACACACTCCCGTGAATGTTGATTTGCACTGCCACAGCACGGCCTCCGACGGCGCCCTGGCGCCTGCGGTACTGGTTGCGCGTGCGTTTGAAAAAGGCGTGCGAGTCCTGGCGTTGACCGACCACGACACCCTTGAAGGTCTTGACGAAGCGCGCGCAACCGCCCACTCGTTGGGCATGCAACTGGTCAACGGTGTTGAATTGTCCTGCACCTGGGGCGGGGCCACCATTCACGTGCTCGGTTATGGTTTCGATCAAAACGCCGCGCCGTTGATGGAGGCTATCGCGCAATTGCACGATGGCCGCTGGCTGCGGTCCGAAGAAATAAGCCGCAAGCTGGCCCTCAAAGGCATGCCTAATGCCCTCGACGGCGCCCGCGCGATCCAGCAGGAGCTGGGCGACAGCGGCAATGCGCCGGCCCGTCCGCACTTTGCCGATTGGATGGTGCGTGAAGGTTTTGTTAAAGACCGCGCCGAGGCTTTTCGCAAATGGCTGGGCGCCGGCAAGTTGGGCGATGTGAAGCAACATTGGCCGACCCTTGAAGACACCGTCGAGACCCTACGGGCCTCCGGGGCCTGGGTCAGCCTGGCGCATCCCTGGCATTACGATTTCACGCGCAGCAAGCGCCGCAAGCTGATCAGCGACTATATTGGAGCGGGTGGCCACGCAATCGAAGTGGTCAACGGGCATCAACCCGCCGAACAGGTCGGCAGCCTGGCGATTCTTGCCCGCGAATTTGGTCTGCTGGTCAGTGCCGGCAGTGACTTTCATGGCCCAGGCGGCTGGTCCGAGATCGGCGAGTACCGCGCGATCCCGGAAGATTTGCCGCTTTTGTGGGGGCGATTCAAGCATGACCCCATTGTTGCCACCGTCTGAACAGGTAGAGCTCGTGAGTCAATTCTTCCAGATTCATCCGGAAAATCCCCAGGCGCGCCTGATTAAACAGGCCGTGGAGATTATTCGCGCCGGCGGCGTGGTGATCTACCCAACAGATTCGTCCTACGCCATCGGTTGTCAGATCGGTGACAAGGGCGCGGTCGAACGTGTGCGGCGCCTGCGTCAGCTGGACGACAAGCATAACTTTGCACTGATCTGCAGCGATCTGTCCCAACTGGGGCTGTTCGCCAAGGTCGATACCGGTACTTTCCGCCTGCTCAAGGCCCACACGCCGGGGCCTTACACCTTCATTCTCAACGCCACACGCGAAGTGCCGCGCCTTCTGCTGCATCCCAAAAAGCGCACCATCGGCCTGCGTGTGCCGGAGCACCCGATTGCCCTGGCGTTGCTGGCGGAGCTGGGTGAACCGCTGATGAGCGTTTCGTTGATCATGCCCGGCGACACCGAGCCGCTGGAAGACCCGTACGAAATGCGCCAATTGCTGGAAAAGCAGGTAGACCTGATCATCGATGGCGGCTTCGGCGGCGGCAAAGCCTCCACCGTGATCAACCTGGCCGACGGCGAACCTGAAGTGATCCGTGTGGGTTGTGGCGATCCGGCGCCCTTTATGGTCGAGGCCTGAATGTCGTCAGTGGAAACCGTCGACCCCCAGGCAGGTGCGCAGCAGGAGCTGCCATTTGCGATGGTGTACGGCCAGGCCGTGCTGGAAATGCCCCTGGATCTGTACATTCCGCCGGACGCCCTGGAAGTCTTCCTTGACGCCTTCGAAGGCCCGCTGGATTTGTTGCTGTACCTGATCCGCAAGCAGAACATCAACATCCTCGACATCCCGGTGGCGGAAATCACCCGGCAGTACATGGGTTATGTCGAGTTGATGCAGTCGGTGCGCCTGGAGCTGGCAGCCGAGTATCTGGTGATGGCCGCCATGCTGGCCGAGATCAAATCGCGCATGCTGTTGCCGCGTTCGGAGACGGTGGAAGCCGAAGAGGACGACCCGCGCGCCGAACTGATCCGTCGCCTGCAAGAGTACGAACGCTTCAAGGCGGCCGCCGAAGGCATCGACGGTCTGAGCCGCGTGGGCCGCGACGTGGTGGTGCCCAAGCTGGATGCTCCCGAAGCTCGCGCACGCAAGCTGCTGCCGGATGTAAGCCTGGAAGAGTTGCTGATGTCCATGGCCGAGGTACTGCGCCGGGGCGATATGTTTGAACACCACCAGGTCAGCCGCGAGGCCCTGTCTACTCGCGAACGCATGAGCGATGTGCTGGAGCGCCTCAAGGGCGGCGGCTTTGTGCCGTTTGTCGAGCTGTTCACTAAAGAAGAAGGGCGACTGGGGGTGGTGGTGACCTTTATGGCGATCCTCGAATTGGTCAAGGAATCCTTGGTCGAGCTGGTCCAGAATGAGCCTTTTGCGGCTATCCACGTGCGGGCGCGAGCCGAATAAAGAGCTGAATCGATGAATCTGACTGAACCCCGCGAACTGGCACCGTTGCTGGAAGCCTTTCTCCTGGCCTCGGGTAAACCGCAATCCCTGGAGCGCTTGTTCGAACTGTTTGAAGAGGCTGAGCGCCCTGAGCCGCCGGTGTTCAAGAAAGCGCTGGAGATCTTGCGCAAGTCCTGTGAAGGCCGCGCGTTTGAACTGCGCGAAGTGGCGTCGGGTTATCGTCTGCAAATTCGTGAGAAATTTTCCCCGTGGGTCGGCCGCCTATGGGAAGAACGCCCTCAGCGTTACTCACGGGCGATGTTGGAGACCATGGCGCTGATCGCCTATCGCCAGCCGATTACTCGGGGTGAAATCGAAGATGTGCGGGGCGTGGCGGTCAACAGCCATATCGTCAAGACGTTGCTGGAACGCGAGTGGATCCGCATCGTCGGCTACCGCGACGTGCCGGGCAAACCGGCGATGTTCGCCACTACTAAGGTGTTCCTCGACCACTTCAACCTGAAAAACCTCGACGACCTGCCGCCGCTGGCCGAATTGCGTGAGATGGAAGCCGAGCCGGTGCTGGACTTCGACGACGCCCCAGTGCCGCCAGGTTTGCAGGAACTTGCCGATGCCACGGCCGAGCCTGAAGAACCGAAAGACGAAACCAGTTTCCACACCCTTTTGCTGGAACTGGACGACATGGAGCAGGGGATCAAGACCGACTTCGATGATTTGCTGCGTGATGGTGCGGCTGAGCCTGAAGCCGAAGTGAACGTTGAAGTTGAGCCTGAAGTCGAAGCTGAACCTGAGGAAGATATCCTTGGCGTGGCTGAAGCCCGCGAGAAACTCCTGGCTGCCGTTGCCGCTCTCGAACCGCCGCCGCTGAGCGATGAAGAAGACGAAGCCCGTGCATTGGCCGAAGCTATTGAGGCGGAACGCCGCGAATTCGAAGACTGATGCGGTCAATGCGGGATGTGAGAAGACATGAGTTCACCCAAAGACCCTTGCATCAGCGTCTGCAAATTCAGCGATGAGATCTGCGTCGGGTGCGGTCGCAGCAAACGCGAAATCCGTGCCTGGAAGAAACTCGACAAGACCGACAAGCGCACTGTCCTGGCCGAAGCCGAACTGCGTTTGTTGGCCTTGGGCGCCACCGGTCGGCGGAAAAACAAATGACTTGGCGCATATCGACTAGTCTCTGATGCGCAACGCGCGCCTTACGCGTATGATTCGCGACCCTTTGCCGACCTATTCGGCCAAAGCCCCGCTTTCAACACTCTTCAGGCCACGCCTGAATCGACCCACCGGGAGGTGCTTAAGATGAACGATAAAGACCAGAACGACAGCCAGGAAATCGGCCCTGCAGGCGAAAAGCTGCAAAAGGTGCTGGCGCGTATCGGCGTGGGCTCGCGCCGCGACGTCGAAGCCTGGATCACTCAGAAGCGCATCAAGGTCAACGGCGTCGAGGCTACCCTCGGTCAGCGCGTCGATCTGCACGATGCAATCACCATTGATGGCAAAGTCATCAAGCGTGAAGAGGCCGCCGAATCGGTGCGCCGCGTGATCATGTACAACAAGCCCGACGGCGAGATCTGCACCCGTGACGACCCGGAAGGCCGTCCGACCGTGTTCGACAAAATGCCTAAGCCTAAAGAAGGCCGCTGGATCAACATCGGTCGTCTGGACATCAACACCACCGGCTTGCTGATGTTCACCACCGACGGTGAACTGGCCAACCGCCTGATGCACCCGTCCTACGAGATGGACCGTGAATACGCGGTACGTGTACGTGGCGAAGTCGATGACGAGATGATCGAGCGCTTGAAAGCTGGCGTCGTCCTCGAAGACGGCCCGGCCAAGTTCACCGACATCAAGCAGGCTCCAGGTGGTGAAGGTTTCAACCACTGGTACCACTGCGTGGTGATGGAAGGCCGTAACCGTGAAGTACGTCGCCTGTGGGAATCCCAGGGCCTGGTGGTCAGCCGCCTGAAGCGCGTGCGTTTTGGTCCGGTGTTCCTGAACTCCGACCTGCCGATGGGCCGCTGGCGCGAAATGAGCCAGTACGAAGTCGACATCCTCAGCGCCGAAGTGGGCCTGACGCCGGTTGCCATGCCGCAGATGAACGCCAAGAGCAAAGACAAGCTTGAGCGCATGCAGCGTAAATCGTCGCGTCCTGTGGCACGTGCCGAGCGCGTGGCGCGCACTGTGCGCCCGGCGCTGGATGCTCCGGCGACCGGCGGGCGTATCTCCCGTCAGCCGCATATTGAAGGTGAGCGTCGTCCAACGGCCCCATCGCGTCAGGAAGGCGAGCGCGCACCGCGTGCACCGCGTCCTGCGCCGGCCGGTGGTCGCAGCAACCGTGGCGAAACGGATCGCCCGGCCGACAACGCCAGCACCAAGCGCCCAGCCAAGCCGGCGGCGAACAAGCGTCCCGGCCCGAAACTGGTCGCGGACGAGCCGTCGGGCAAGCGCCGTGGCGCTCCAGCGGGTTCGGGTCAGCGTCCGGGGTTTGGTCGCAAGAAGCCGCAGTGATGCAATAAGCGCTGCATAAAAAAACGCCAACTGTTGAAGTTGGCGTTTTTTTTTGCGGCGGGATTTGCGCCTGGAGCGTTTCACCGGATCGTTATTCGTCGAGTGATGGTGTGCGGTGTGGGCTAAACAGTTACCACCGGCGTTCACCACCGCGGCACTAGATTGAGCCCTGCACTCACTTATGCCACGAGGCGACGACCATGGATATCCGCATCAATCACCGCTACATGACCCGTGAACAGAAAGCCCTTTTTATCCAGGCCATCCTGCTGCTGAAAAACGACGTCCAAAGTGTCCTGCGTCCCGGACAGCAAATGCGCTATGACGATTACGTACAGGTTCACAGCAACGCCTTCGACGGCCCGGAGGCTTTCACGCCGATGCCGCACCGCTCGCCGCTGTTTTTCCCTTGGCACCGCGTATTCCTGCGTCAATTCGAGCGGGATCTGCAAAGCGCGGTTAACGATACCAGCGTCACCCTGCCATTCTGGGACTGGTCGATGGAGGGCTCAAGCAATCCATTCACGCCTGGCTTTTTGGGCGGCGATGGCGACAGTGCTCAAGCCCAGCGTGTAACGTCGGGCCCATTCGCTTATCAGGACGGGCGCTTTGAAATTCGCCAAGGGGTTCCGGAGGGGGATAAGGGCTTGCGCCGCGAACTGGGCGCAGGGCCCGGCGCGCATCTGCCGAACTCCGAACAAGTGCTGGATGCGCTGGCCAAGACGCCGTATGCCCCGGGGCCGGACAGTTGGGGCAATTTCTGTGAAGGCGTGCTGCATGACCCTGTGCATCGCTGGGTGGGCGGTAACATGTCGATGCCGTCCTCACCCAACGATCCGGTGTTTTTCCTGCACCACTGTTACCTTGACCTGTTGTGGGAGCGCTGGAAGCGTCAGCATCCCACCTCTTTGCCCTATTATCCGGTATCGGATATGCCTGGGCTGGACCGTCAGGCCACACTGGTCTTCCATGCTCCGAACAATCCCGCTCCTTGGCCGGAGACCTGGACTGTTGACAGCGTGATCACGACTGAGAGTCTGGATTACACCTACGGTGTGTTCACCTCAGTACCCGCATCCCTCGGCTCGCCGACGCTGACGACATGCGAGATGGGCTCGCAGAACGTGTGACTCTCCTCTGACACACCTGATCGATCAAGAAAACAGCAGCAGGCTTGCTCGCGCAGGCGGTGTGTCAGGCGCTTTACACAGGCGTTGTCATACGGCCTCGCGAGCAAACCCATACTGGGATTATCGTTAGAACGCAAAGGTGCCATCGAACACGGGCTTGTCATCCAGTGCCAGCACCCCACTGGCGAAGATCAGGTCCAAGTGGTGGCTGCCTTTCTGCCCTCCACCCAGACCCAAGTGCAGCCCACAGTGGCGCTCCTCGAACCCGGCATTGCGCGCATACAAGTCTTTCACCCCTTCATTGGTTCCAATTCCCAATTCCTCCACCCGACGATTGGACGGGTTGGCGTTCAAGTATTTGTTGAAGTCATCCACCAGCCCGGGCACATCGCTGGCCACGCTGCAGACGGTCGAGTTCTCAATCCACAGCTCCAGCGGTGATTGCAGCACGCCGTATTTGCGCGCGAACGGGATGGTGCTGAGAAAGGTGCCGACAAACCGTACCTGCCCGTTGATGGCCTCGCTGTGAGTGGCGATCTCACCGGGGGCAAGGTCGTGGTTGCCCACGCCGTTGATATTGGTCCACTTCTTGATGCTGCTCAGCGGCGCCTCAAGGCGTGAGCCGTGCTTATCGGTAAAGCTCAGCACAGTGGCCTGGCCCATGCGCCGGATCAGCGTGGCGTTGAGGTCGGCAATGCGTTGCGGTTCGACGCTGAAGGTGTCGTAGAAGTAGTCACCGTAATCCTTGAACAGCAAGGACTTCTTCCAGTGTTCAGCCATCACACCCTGCAGGGCACGGATAAAGTCAGGGCCTTCCGCGCGAGGGTTGGGCAGGGTCGAGGAATCGTACAGAAACAGATACAGGTCACAGCCTTCAATAGCCTCGGCCAGGGTGTCGCTGGCGGTCAGGTCCAGGCGCTGCACCTGGAAGTTGAAGCGTGCGGCGTTGCTGTGGTTGATGGCTTGGGCGATGGCATCGTAGCGCTCGGTATGGCCCAGCAGTACGTTTGGGCAGTTCAGGCCGCTGAGGGCCGGGTGGTGGGCGAGGTAGTAGAGAAAGTGTTCAACGGCGCGGGCCTTGTCCATGACGTGTGTCCTTGTGTGCCTTGGGTAAGGGGGCAGGGGGCAGGCGCCGTGCACAGCACCTGCCGGATGCCTGCCGGTTAGAAAGGCCACATCGCGGTGCCAAATGGCACTACGGCATCAGCTTGCATCATTTCTACGGCGGCCTCATGGGTCGGCGCTTCAAACCAGTCGTCGAGTTGCAGTTCGGTTTCCAGGTCGTTTTCCAGTGCTTGCATGGTGTATCTCCTAGAGGACGGTGTTTGAGAACGGCCTGCCAACGGGTGTCGCTGGCAAGTGGAATGAACCTAGGAGACCCTGTTGTTTAATGCAAAATATTTATTGATACGGTTTCATTTGGATTTTTTCTTCTGTTTTTTTAGCGGGCGTTTTTTCTGAGGAAATACAGTGAGCTGCCAGCGCTTTTTGCGCGGAAATTTCTTACCGCCAATTTTTCCAAAGATGACAGCTGTAACGCAGTGTTTCCGCTATGTAACGATTAGTTTACGAGTAAGTCTCGGCGTTGTTGGCCAACTCAAGGCTGTAAGGAATCCCTGACAGATCGTCGCACGCACCGTTCGGGGGCGGGCGTAAGCTGTCGAGCGGTGTACAATGCGCCGCGTTTTACTGTGACCCCCTTTGCGTAACCCGCAAAAGGCCAAGACCTCGGGGTTTGCCGACCCTGATCATTCCGCCTGGCCACGAGCCTGGCGGGTTCGATTTCGTCACAGATAAAAACAAACAGGTGACGCATGACCGTTAGAAAGACGCTGTACTCCTGGTGCCTTCGCTGGGGTTTGAGCGGCGCTGCTTGAGGCGGAATTCAAGTCAGCCACGTGCATTCACATCATCAAACCTTGCGTGAGACCCTTTTCATGAGTGGACCCAATTCCTCTTCAGGCGAGCTGAAACGCGGCCTGAAAAATCGGCACATCCAGTTGATCGCCCTCGGTGGCGCCATCGGCACCGGCTTGTTCCTCGGCTCGGCCGGGGTGCTCAAGTCCGCCGGTCCGTCGATGATCCTGGGCTATGCCATTTGCGGCTTCATCGCCTTCATGATCATGCGCCAACTCGGCGAAATGATCGTCGAAGAGCCGGTCGCCGGTTCCTTCAGCCACTTTGCCCACAAGTACTGGGGCGGTTTCGCCGGCTTCCTGTCGGGTTGGAACTGCTGGATTTTGTACATCCTGGTGGGCATGTCCGAGCTGACCGCCGTCGGAAAATACGTGCACTACTGGTGGCCGGAGATCCCGACGTGGGTCTCGGCAGCGGCGTTCTTCGTGTTGATCAACCTGATCAACCTGGCCAACGTCAAAGTCTTCGGTGAAGCCGAGTTCTGGTTCGCCATCATCAAGGTAGTGGCGATCGTCGGCATGATCGCCTTGGGCAGCTATCTGCTGGTCAGCGGCAGCGGCGGCCCGCAAGCCTCGGTGAGCAACCTGTGGGAACACGGCGGGTTCTTCCCCCATGGCGTGGGTGGCTTGGTGATGGCCATGGCGATCATCATGTTCTCCTTTGGCGGCCTGGAAATGCTCGGCTTCACCGCCGCCGAAGCCGATCAGCCACGCACTGTGATCCCCAAGGCGATCAATCAGGTGATCTACCGCATCCTGATTTTCTACATCGGCGCCTTGGTGGTGCTGTTGTCGCTGACGCCATGGGACAGCCTGCTGGCGACCCTTAATGCGTCCGGCGATGCCTACAGCGGCAGCCCGTTCGTGCAGGTGTTCTCGATGTTGGGCAGCAACACCGCCGCGCACATCCTCAACTTCGTGGTCTTGACCGCAGCGTTGTCGGTGTACAACAGCGGCACCTACTGCAACAGCCGCATGCTACTGGGCATGGCCGAGCAGGGCGATGCGCCCAAGGCCCTGGCCAAGATCGACAAACGCGGTGTACCGGTGCGATCCATCCTCGCCTCGGCGGCCGTGACCCTGGTGGCCGTGCTGATGAATTACTTCATCCCGCAACATGCCCTGGAACTGCTGATGTCCCTGGTTGTGGCCACGCTGGTAATCAACTGGGCGATGATCAGCTTCTCCCACTTCAAGTTCCGCCAGCACATGAACCGCACCGGCCAAGTGCCGCTGTTCAAGGCGCTGTGGTACCCGTATGGCAACTATGTGTGTCTGGCGTTCGTGGTGTTTATCCTGGTCATCATGCTGATGATTCCGGGGATTCAGGTGTCTGTGTATGCGATCCCGGTGTGGGTGGCGTTTATGGCGGTGTGTTACTGGATCAAGAACAAGCGCAGTGCCGAAGCGGCGCTGACTGCGGCAAGTGCGCTGAAGTAAGCCCGCTCGCATAAACAGGAAACCCGGCGCTTTGCCGGGTTTTTTGTTGGCGGGGCGGTGATTTGAGCGGATTTCGTCTCAATGATGCCAAACTGTTCAACGGCGCCGTGATTTCCAAAGCCCAGGCGTCGATGTTGTTGTCCGAGTAGGGCTTGTCCGTTTCGTAAGGTTTTTGATTGATGCTGGTTATTTCCAACAACGTGCACCTGCCCGACGCCGAGATCGAGCTGACCGCCATCCGTGCCCAGGGCGCGGGTGGGCAGAACGTCAACAAGGTGTCGAGCGCGGTGCACCTGCGTTTTGACATTCTGGGGTCGTCGTTACCGGAGTTCTACAAGGAGCGGTTGCTGGCGCTGCGCGACAGCCGGATCACCAGCGAAGGGGTGCTGATACTCAAGGCCCAGCAATATCGCACGCAGGAACAGAACCGTGCCGATGCGTTGGAACGTCTGGTGGAGTTGATCCTCAGCGCCACCAAGGTGGAGAAAAAGCGCCGGCCGACCAAGCCTACCCTGGGTTCGAAGAAGCGGCGCCTGGAATCCAAGACCAAGCGCGGCAGCATCAAGGCGGGGCGTGGCAAGGTCGACTTTTAGTCGCCGCGTGCCTCGCGGGCCAGGGGCGCTTGCCGGTAGAGGTACACGCTCAGCAGCAAGCCACCGAGGGCGGCGAGGGCGGCGAACAGGAAGATCGACGCAAAACCGAAGCCTGCCGCCACGGCCCCGGCCAACGGACCGGTGATGCCCAGGGACAGGTCGATAAACAGCGAGTAGGCGCCCACCGCCGAACCGCGGCTGGACGCGGGCACCAGGTTGACCGCTTCCACCCCCAGTGCCGGAAACACCAGGGAAAACCCGAACCCGCTCAATGCCGCGCCGGCCAAGGCCAGGTTGGCGTCAGGCGCCAGCCACAGCAACAGCAGGCCGAGGATCTCTACTGACAGGCACGCAATCGCCACGCGAAAGCCGCCGATGCGGTTGATCAAATTCCCGAACAGTAGCCGTGCGCCGATAAAACTGGCGCCAAACAGGCTCAGGGCCCACACCGCGTTATCCCAGTGCTGAGTGGTGTAATACAAAGTGATAAAGGTGGCGATGGTGCCAAAGCCGATGGAACCCAAGGCCAGCGCGCAGCCGTGGGGCAATACACGGCCCAGCACGTTCATGAACGGTAAGCGCACACCGGCCACGATCGGCGCGGCAACCTTGTTCCAGGCCAGCAAAAGGCCGACGACGGCCAGCAGGATAATGCTGACGCCCATGCTCCACAGCCCGAAATTTTTCACCAGCACTACGCCCAACGGCGCGCCGACGGCCAACGCGCCATAGCTGGCAATGCCGTTCCAGGAGATGACCTTGGCCGTATTCGCCGCGCCAACTCGGCCGATGCCCCAGCCGATGGCGCCAGACCCCACCAGGCTTTCTGCGCTGCCCAGTACCAATCGACCGACGAGCAGGCTGCCCAGGCTGACAGCCGGCAGGTTTGAAAACCACGCAGCGAGCAACATGAACACGCCACTCAGGCCGCAGCCCGCCAGGCCGATCAGCACCGCGCGCTTGCTACCCAGGTTATCGATGATTTTGCCCGCGTAAGGACGGCTCAGCAGGGTGGCCAGGTATTGCACGCTGATCACCAGCCCTGCGATCACCGCGCCATAGCCCAACTCACTGTGGACATAGCCCGGCAACACGGCCAGGGGGATACCGATATTCAGGTAGCCGATAAAGGTGAACAACACGATGGAAACAACTTGCAGCGTGACCGCCATGGGGCGCTGGGTATCTGGCATGGGGAGAGGTCCACTGTCGCAGCAGGTAAAGATAGGCTGCTAATGATACCGGTGCTTTGACGTGTGCAGGGCGGTAAAACGCAAAAACGTCAGATCAAAAAGACGTCAGGTTTTGGTCGGGGCCAGTAATTGGGTGGTGACCAGAGCAGCCAAGGCGTTTTCCTGGGTACCGAAGCGCTTGAGTAGTACGGCTTGCTTGTCCGCGCTGAGGCGGTTCCACACTTCGACCATCTGCAAGGCAGCGTCGAGTACGGCGGTGTCCGGGGTATTGGGGAGGGTATCGGTCATGGCGGGGATCTCGGAGGATTCAGGCAGTGTGGAAAGCGCTCAAAGCTGCGCTTTCCACACGGTCTGGTACGGCGTCAGTCCTGGCTTTTGCTGTCGACTGGTTTTGCTTCTTTGGCCTCAGGCTGCTTCGCGCTGGCCTGCTGCGGTGTTGGCTGCTCAGTTTCGTGCAGGCTTGGGAAGGGGAGATTAGGTATCTCGTGCATCGTCGTCGCTCCTCGCAAGGTCTGTTTTTTCAATCGCAGGTGATTTCGCGCTCTCAAAAAGCTTTGGCAGGATACAGCACTGTAAATGACAAAAAGACTTTTATATCGGCGGATGCACGAACCTTTATGGCTTCACGCAAGTGACAAGAGGTCACACCGTTCAGAACGGCACCTTGCCCAGGATCATGTCGCGGTACATCACAAAATCTCCCAGCAGGCTGTAGAACGGGTGCTGAAAGGTTGCCGGGCGGTTCTTTTCGAAGAAGAAGTGTCCGATCCAGGCAAAGCTGTAGCCGGCAATCGGCACTGCCAGCAATAGGCCTAACGACCCCCTGCCAATGGCATAGGCCAAAATACCGATCACGAGGGTGGTGCCGATAAAGTGCAGGCGGCGGCAGGTGCTGTTGGCGTGTTCGGCCAAATAGTAAGGGTAAAACTCGGCGAAGCTATTGAATCGCTTGACGTTTTCCACGGTGACCGGCCCTTTTGATTGTTGTGCCGCCCAACAGATGTTCGGCGGGGAGCTTATTTGAGTCTAGAGTGATCAGTGGTAACAGCCAGTGACATTAGATGCCACTTTAGTATCCTTGGATTCCTGGCTGCCGTTATGAGCCTGCTTTATTAAGAAGACGCCATGAGCGAACGAACAACTTCTGCAAGCTGGGCGATGGGGATAGTCAAGGCACTGGAAATGGATGGTCTGGATTGCCGCGCCCTGTTCAAGCAACTGGGCCTTGACTACGCCGCCCTCAATGACCCCGATGCTCGGTTCCCGCAAGACTCCATGACGCGCCTGTGGCAACGGGCGGTCGAGCTGTCGGGCAACCCCGCGATTGGCCTGAACATGGGCAAGGTAGTGCGCCCGGCGTCGTTTCATGTGGCGGGTTATGCGTTGATGTCCAGTAACACCCTGGCCGAGGGCTTCATGCGGCTGGTGCGTTACCAGCGGATCATTGCCGAAAGCGCCGACTTGAGTTTCCGACTGCTACCCGAAGGCTATGCGCTGATTCTGACGGTGCATGGCGATCATCTGCCGCCCACAAGGCAAAGTGCCGAAGCCTCTCTGGCCTGTGCATTGGCACTATGCGGCTGGCTGACCGGCCGTACCTTGCAGCCGCGTAAAGTCATGTTGCAAGGTGAACAACCGGCGGATCTGGAGCCTTATAAGCAAGCTTTCCATGCACCATTGGAGTTCAACGCGCCCTATGACGCGTTGATTTTCGAACGTGCCGACATGGACGCACCGCTGCCGACGGCCAACGAGGCGATGGCGTTGTTGCACGACCGTTTTGCCGGTGAATACCTGGCGCGCTTTTCCGAGAGCCGCGTGACCCACAAGGCGAGGCAAGTGCTGTGTCGTCTGCTGCCCCAAGGCGAACCCAAGCGTGAAGTGGTGGCCCAGACGTTGCACCTGTCCCAGCGCACCTTGCAGCGGCGTCTGCAGGAGGAGGGCACGAGTTTTCAGACCCTGCTCGACGACACCCGCCGCGAACTCGCCGAGCAATACCTGGCACAGCCGAGCATGACGCTGCTGGAGATTGCCTACCTGCTGGGCTTTGCTGATCCGAGCAACTTCTTCCGCGCGTTTCGCCGCTGGTTCGATACCACGCCCGGCGAATACAGGGCGCGGTTGCAAGACACGTCGACCGTCAGTGACGCCAGAACGCCGGGATGCACAGAACAAAGACTGTGATGATCTCCAGCCGGCCCAGCAGCATGCCCAGGGACAGGATCCACTTGGCCGCATCCGGCAGACTGGAGAAGTTGCCCGCCGGGCCGATCGTTTCCCCAAGGCCAGGGCCGACGCCGGAGACGGTACTTGCGGCGCCGGTGAGTGCGGTCATCCAGTCCAGGCCCAGGAGCGACAGGGCTAACGCGATAGCGCAGATGGTAATGGCAAAGAAAAACGAGAAGGTCAGGATCGAGCGCACGATCTCTTCGTCGAGACGGTGGCCGTTGTACTTCTGCTTGATCACCGCGCGCGGGTGAATCAGCTGGTTCAAGTTGGCCTTGAGCAGGATATAGGCGACCTGGAAGCGGAAGATCTTGATCCCACCGGCGGTGGAACCTGAACAGCCACCGATAAAGCCCAGGTAGAAGAACAACATCAGTGAGAAGTTGCCCCACAGGCTGTAGTCCCCCAGCGCAAAGCCGGTGGTCGTGACGACTGAGGTGACGTTCAACGCCACGTGCCGCAGTGCATCCAGCCAGTGCAGGTTGGTGGTCCACCAGTACCAGGTGCCGAGTACCAGCCAGGTCACTACCAGCAAACCGAGCAAGCCCTGTACCTGCTGGTCCCTGAGCAGCGCCCGGCGGTTGCCGCGTAAAGTGGCGACGTACAGGGTGAATGGCAGGCTGCCGAGGATCATCACCACCACCGCGACCCAATGCACCGCCGGTTGTTTCCAGTGGGCCAGGGATTCGTCGGAGGTAGAGAACCCACCGGTGGAAATCGCCGACATCGCATGGTTGATCGCGTCAAACAGGCCCATGCCGGCCCACCAGAACGCCAGGCTGCCGAGGATGGTGATGCCTACATACGCCGCCACAATCAGCCGCGCCACCATGTGTGAGCGGGGCATAACCTTTTCCGAACGATCCGAGGACTCGGTCTGGAACAGGCGCATGCCGCCAATGCGCAGCAGCGGCAGGATCGCTACCGCCATGCCGATAAAGCCGATACCGCCCAGCCAGTGCAGCAGCGAACGCCACATCAGGATGCCCGGCGACATGCTGTCCAGCCCGCTGAGCACCGTAGAACCCGTGGCAGTAATGCCGGACATGCTTTCGAAAAACGAGTCGGTGTAGCTGATGTGCTGGGTCAGCAAAAACGGCAGCGCGGCGAACACACACACCACCACCCAACTGGTGACCGTCAGCAGGTACATGTCCCGCGGGCGCAGGTGCACGTGCTCCGGGCGACCGGGGATTACAAGGGCAAGGCCGGCGATAAAGGTGATGAGGCTGGCCCACAGGAACGAGGGCAAGTCGCTGGTGCGTTCGAAGATCACCAGGGTGGCCATGGGCACGACCATGGCGATCGCGAGGGTGATCAGGAAGATGCCGATGATGAAACCGATGATGCGTAGGGTCGGCAACGCCATGAAATGAGCTCGAAATAGGGCAGAGGCGTCATTCTACCTAGGGTGCAGGGCATGTAAACCGGGCCTTGAAAGCGACGCAAATCAAATGAGGGAGGGGGCTTGCCCCCGATGGCGGTGTGTCAGCGAAGAAAATATCTGCTGAACCAGCGCTATCGGGGGCAAGCTCCCTCCCGCATTGGTTCCTGAGTGTTGGTACTGCTGTGAAAGGCAGGTAAAAAAAAGGCGACCCGAAGGTCGCCTCATTCAACGCGGCACTGATCAGAACTCGTGATCAGCGTTATCCGGGTTCAGGTCGCTGATGCCCAGCTTGCCCGCTGCGGCTTCGATCGAACCGGTCTGCTTGACCAGCGAAGCAATCGCGTCGCGCACGATTTGGTTGCCTGCGTCGTTGCCGGCCGCGATCAACTGGTCGTAGTGCTCACCTTTGTTGGCATGATCAACGATGACCTGCATCTTGGCTTCGGTCGCAGCCAGGTCGGCCTTCAGAGCGGTGTCGGCAGCCGGATCGGCCTTGGCTACCAGGGACGACAGGCTCGCGCCGGTCATCTTGGTGCCGTCGACGCGGGTGTATTCGCCCAAGTAGACGTTGCGGATGCCCTTGGCGTCGTAGAACTGCGAGTTGTGGGTGTTATCGCTGAAGCAATCGTGTTCGTCTTCCGGCGAGTTGGCTTCCAGGGAAACCTTCATGCGCTCACCGGCCAACTCGCCCAGGGACAGGCTGCCCATGCCGAACAGCATTTTGCGCAGGCCGTCGGTGGCAGGTTCTGCCTCCAGGGTGGCGCGGTAGTTGTCTTCGACGTTGGGTTTCCAGTTGCCGACCATTTCCTGCAGGTCGCTGACCAGCAATTGGGTCACGGCGCTGAGGTAGGCACGACGACGCTCGTTGTGGCCGCCAGTGGCGCCATCACCGGTCAGGTAGTCCGAGGCAGGACGGTTGCCGGCGCCAGGGCCGGTGCCGTTCAGGTCTTGGCCCCAGAGCAGGAATTCGATGGCGTGGTAGCCGGTGGCGACGTTGGCTTCGGAACCACCCAGCTCGTTGAGACTGGCGAGTTTTTCCGGGGTGATGTCCTTCACGTCGATCTTGTCTTCGCCGACCTGGATCTCGGTGTTGGCGATGATGTTGGCAGTGGCGCCAGGGTTACCCAGGGCGTGCTCGTAGGATTTGTCGACGTAGTCGATCAGGCCTTCGTCCAGGGGCCAGGCGTTAACCTGACCTTCCCAATCATCAATGATGGTGTTGCCGAAGCGAAACACTTCGCTCTGCAGGTACGGCACGCGCGCTGCAACCCAAGCGGCACGGGCGGCTTTCAGGGTTTCGTCGTTAGGCTTGGCGAGGAAGGCGTCGATCGCGGTTTGCAGGGTTTTTGCGGTGGATTCGGCATCGCTGTACACCGCGAAGACCATATCGGCGTAATGCGCGACAACGGCCTTGGCAGCCGCTTCGTCGACCTGACCGGCAGGAGTGGCAGCCGCTGGAGCGGTGGTGCTGGCGGCCGGGGTCGGCGCCTGGGGCGCTGCGGCCTTGTCTTTACCTTCGCCGCAACCGGCGAGAGAAATGGCAATGGCCAGCAGACTGGCGGTGGCCAGGGGCATACGAATCATGGCGAACATCCTGCTTCGGTTGTTAATAGGGCACGCGAGGGCGCGCAAAACTGCAACATAATGCGAAAGATTTGCATTTTGTGTAAAGGGTTAAACGCGGGAAATATTCAGTATCGTTTTGCCCCGTCAGAGAATGGCTGCGTTATTACGCTCAGCCTGCTTCAGAAAAACTGCCAGCTCCCGGGCCTGCAAGGGTTTGCTGTAGTAGTAGCCCTGACCTTCATGACAGCCCTCAGAGATGATGTAGGCTTCTTGCTCGGCGGTTTCCACGCCTTCAGCGATGACCTGCATGCCCAGGCTTTTGCCCAGTTGGATAATCGCCCGCACGATGGTGGCATCGTCGTCGTCGTCCAGCAGGTCTTGGACGAAGCTTTTGTCGATCTTGATCTTGTCCAGCGGCAGGCTCTTGAGATAGCTGAGCGATGAATAGCCGGTGCCAAAGTCATCGATGGCGATCAACGCCCCGGAGCGGCGCAGGCTCAGCAGGTGTTGGGCGGCGGTGCTGATGTCTTCCATCAGCCCGGTTTCGGTAACTTCCAACTCCAGGCTGCGCGGCGGTAAACGGTAAATCTGCATCAGGTTATTGACCACCCGCGGCAATTCGGCGTGGTGCAACTGCACGGTGGAAAGGTTGACCGCCATGCGCAGGTCGATGAAGCCCTGGTCATGCCATTCGCGCAATTGCCGGCAAGCCTGGTCCAGCACCCATTCGCCGATCGCAATAATGGTGCCGTTCTGTTCGGCCAGCGGGATAAACAGGTCCGGCGGCACCAAGCCGTGTTCTGGATGTTGCCAGCGGATGAGCGCTTCCACACCGACCACATGCTGGTCGCGATAGCTGATCTGCGGTTGGTACACCAGGTGAAACTGGTCACGTCCCAGGGCGTCCCGCAGGTCTTTCTCCAACTCACGGCGACGGCGCATCTCGCTGTCGACGCTGGCGATATAAAACTGATAGCGGTTGCGCGAACGGCTCTTGGCCAGGGTCATGGTCTGTTCGGCTTTTTGCAGCAGCTTCTCGGTGCTGTCGCCGTCTTCCGGGAACAGGGTGATGCCGATGGTGGCCCGCAGGCGAATCTGTTCGTGGTCGAGGGCGAATTCCCCTTCCAGATCGTCGAGGATACTTTGCGCCAGTTCGGCGGCTTCATAAGGCTGTTCGATATCGGCCTGTACCAGGGCGAACTGGTCACCCCCCAAGCGGGCGAGCGCGCCGAGGCGGCCGCTGTGGGCCCGCAGACGGTCGGCCAGGGCGAGTAGCAATTTATCGCCGGCCTGGTAGGTGAACTGCTCGTTTACGCTTTTAAAATCATCCAGCCCCACGCACAACACCGCTACGCGGCGCTGACGGCGGCCGGCGTCGATCAGGATCTTGTCCAGTTGCTCCTGCAGTTTCTGGCGATTCGGCAGGCCGGTCAGGAAATCATACTGGGCCATGCGCAGCAGGCTGCTTTCTGCTTCGTGGCGCAGATGGGTATTACGTTCGATAGATTCGAGTAACTGATTGGCGGTATTGATCCACAACCCTAATTCGTTGCGTTCATGGCCCTTGAGCTGCGGGATCTTGTGTTCGCTGGGGCGGTCAGGGTTGATCGACGTCAGGTGCCCGATAATCCGCGACAGCGGCTTGGTCAGCAGCCAGTGATACACCAAGTACAACACCAGGCCCATGGCCAATGCGCGTAATACCCCGGAAATAAAGATGATCACTGAGCTGACAATAAAGCCTTTGCCATAGGTGGCGGTGTCGAGGGTGATGCTCAGGTCGCCGTAGTACTCGCTGTAGGGGCCTTTGCCGACCAATGCGGTGGTGAACGTGCGCTCCTGTCCCAGAATCAGGTCGGTCAACCAGCGGCTGGAGGAATGCTGCAAAGCGCGGCTTTTTTCCGCGAGCATGGTTTCGTTGGGATGGCCGATGGAGGCCATGCGCACGGCATCGTCCTGAAACAGACCTTCAATCACCTGCATACCCATCTCGCGGTCCAGGCTGTAGACAGCCTGGGTCGAGGGGTCGCGGAACATGTCGAGGATGCGCTGGGCATCTTCGGCCACGGCATGGCGCGTCTTGTAGGCATCGAAAACGATCTGCGCCACGCTCAGCGCAACGCCCACGATCAATGCCGACAGCAGCACAACCCGTAGCAACTTCACCGACAAGCTGTTTTTGAGTTCCAGCTTCAAAGGGGCATTCCTTGTCTCATGCGGGTGGCCTTCAATATGCCATGAGTATTGGCAATCTGGTGATGGCAGTCAAAGGAACATTGCAGTGAGAAGGGGATGGATGTTTTGTTCGGGCAGGGGGCAGGAAAACGGCGGATTTGATCCGCCGTTATTTGTTACGCGTGCGAGTGCGAAGGGGCGTCAGCGGGTGGCGGATTAAAACTCAATCTTTGGCGGGGCTGGTGGCTGTTGATCCGCCCCTAACTGAGGGGCCTTGGCGCCCAATATGTCCTTAACCACATCCATCCCTATTTCCGCCGCTTTACCCAGGACAGGCAAGAGCGCGGAGGCTGCGCCGCCGATCATCGACATTGGATTCATCACTGATTCTCCGACATTGAGTGAGAGGTGTATTCCTCTCACCGGTTGGGTGGCGTATTCCTCTTATTGAGTTCCGCACTTCCCGGTCGGTCCAGAGTCGACGCCCACAAAAAAGCCCGGCAATCGCCGGGCTCTTTCTACTGCAAGGGTTGCTTAGGCAGTGAAGGTCTTGCCTTCGAACTGCTCAGCCACGAACTTCCAGTTGACCAGGTTCCAGAACGCTTCCACATACTTTGGACGTACGTTGCGGTAGTCGATGTAGTAGGCGTGTTCCCATACGTCGCAGGTCAGCAGCGGGGTGTCGCCGCTGGTCAGCGGGTTGCCGGCGCCGATGGTGCTGGCCAGGGCCAGGGAACCGTCAGCCTTTTTCACCAGCCAGCCCCAACCGGAACCGAAGGTGCCGACGGACGTCTTGGTGAACTCTTCCTTGAACTTGTCGAACGAACCGAACGCAGTGTTGATGGCTTCAGCCAGCGCGCCGGTTGGTTGGCCGCCGGCGTTTGGCGCCAGGCAGTTCCAGTAGAAAGTGTGGTTCCAGACCTGAGCAGCGTTGTTGAAGATGCCGCCCGAAGAAGATTTGACGATCTCTTCCAGAGTCTTGCCTTCGAACTCGGTGCCAGGCACCAGGTTGTTCAGGTTCACGACGTAGGTGTTGTGGTGCTTGTCGTGGTGGAACTCCAAGGTTTCCTTGGAGATGTGCGGCTGCAGGGCATCGTGTGCGTAGGGCAGCGGCGGCAATTCGAAAGCCATGATGATTCTCCTAATCAGGTCAGTTGCGGTGAGCGCAAGGCCGATCACGGGCGGCCAAACAAGCGCCGGGGAGTTTGTACTCTTTGCGGCGCAGGGGCAGGATCATAGCACCGGGGGTGCGGCAAAACCACGCAACAACTGTGTGGGATAGAGGTTCCAGAGCCTTTTGGAATAAGTTCATGGCGCGCTTATTAATTGGTAAGCCACGCTGAACATCATCACTGCCACCACCAAGTCCAGCAGCCGCCATGTGGCCGGGCGTGCGAGCCAGGGGGCCAGCCACGCGGCGCCGAGTGCCAGGGTGGCAAACCACAGGAATGATGCACTTGCGGCCCCTGCTACGTAGGCGCCAGGTTCGGTCTGTTGCGCGCCGAGTGAGCCGATCAGCAGCACCGTGTCCAAGTAAACGTGAGGGTTGAGCAGTGTCACCGCCAAGGCACTGAGCATCACCGCGCGCAACGAGCGCACTTTGAGGTTGCCGCCTTGTTCCAGGCTCTGTGTCGAGAACGCCCGACGCAGTGCCAGGGTGCCGTACCACAACAGGAAGGCCGCGCCGCCCCAGCGGGCAACTGCCAACAGCAGCGGGTTCTGCGCAAGGACCGTGGCCAGGCCGAACACCCCGGCCGCCACCAGTAGCGCATCACACACCACGCACAACGCCGCCACTGGCAGGTGATGTTCACGGCGCAGGCTTTGCGCCAATACAAAAGCGTTCTGCGTACCGATGGCCATGATCAGGCCCAGCGCCACCAACAGCCCATTCAGATAGCTTTGCCACATAGGGTTTACTCCGAGTCCGTAGCCAGTTGCCGCAACACATGCATCGCGCGTTCTGCATCGGCACGGCCGACAAACAGATGGTCGTGGTAGTAGCCGGCAATCACGTTACAACTGATCCCAGCCTTGCCCAGCGCACTGGCGAAGGCGGCCGTCAGGCCAACGGCTTCCAGGGCTGAATGCACATTCAGGGTGATCCAGGCGGCTACGTAATCGAAGGCCAACCCAGCGTGTTCGGCTTGCTGGCGTTCCAGGATCAGCGTCAGGCCTTCCTGTTCACGGAAGCTGCCGATCACTTCGCATCCTGCCGGGATGTTGTGATCGGGCAGGGTGCAGAACACGTAATCACCGTCATTGAGGTGAGGGCTCATACTGCGCAACAGGGTTGCCAGGGCGGTTTCGCCAGCCATGTGAGATTCCTTAATAGAGGTAAGCAATGCTGGTCATTCTCACGGGCTTACCTGTATAAGAAAAACCAATACTGCTGATCGCTCATTAGAGAAACTGATGTTCGACTATAAATTGCTTTCCGCCCTGGCGGCGGTGGTGGAACAGGCTGGCTTTGAACGAGGCGCCCAAGTGCTGGGGCTGTCGCAATCGGCGATTTCCCAGCGCATCAAATTATTGGAAGCGCGCATCGGCCAGCCGGTGCTGGTACGCGCCTCACCGCCGACGCCGACCGATATTGGCCGACGTCTGCTTAACCATGTGCAGCAGGTGCGCTTGCTGGAGCGCGATCTGCAAAGCCAGGTGCCCGCGCTGGACGAAGAGGGCATGCCCGAACGCCTGCGTATCGCCCTCAATGCCGACAGCCTTGCCACGTGGTGGGCTGAGGCCGTCAGTGACTTCTGCGCCGAACAGCATTTGCTGCTGGATCTGATTGTGGAAGACCAGACCGTTGGTCTCAAACGCATGCGCGCCGGTGAAGTGGCTGCGTGTATCTGCGCCAGCGAACGTCCGGTGGCCGGCGCCCGCAGTCTGTTGTTGGGCGCCATGCGCTATCGGGCCCTCGCCAGCCCGGCCTTTATTGCCCGTCACTTTCCACAGGGAGTGCGCGCCGATCAACTGGCCCGCACACCAGCGCTGGTGTTTGGTCCGGATGACTTCCTACAGCACCGCTACCTGGCATCCCTCGGCGTGGACGGTGGTTTCGAACACCACTTATGCCCATCGTCCGAAGGCTTTATCCGCCTGGCGGAATCCGGGCTTGGCTGGGGGTTGGTGCCTGAACTGCAGGTGCGCGACCAGCTGGAAAAGGGTGTGCTGGTGGAGTTATTGCCAGATAAGCCCATCGATGTGCCGTTGTACTGGCATCATTGGCGCAGTGGCGGGCAGTTGTTGGGCCTGCTGACCGATCACTTGGCCCACGCATGTGGCCAATGGTTGGTGCCGTTGGACTGAGAGCGGTCGTCAAGGCAACAGCGATGAAAAACGAAAGAACACGGGGTAATACATGAAGATTCTGGTCACCGGCGCAAGCGGCTTCATCGGCGGGCGCTTTGCGCGTTTCGCCCTGGAGCAGGGCCTGGACGTGCGGGTCAACGGGCGGCGCGCCGAGGGTGTGGAACACCTGGTACGGCGCGGCGCCGAGTTTATCCAGGGTGATCTGAACGACGCCGACCTGGTGCGCGACCTGTGCCGCGATGTCGAAGCCGTGGTGCACTGCGCGGGTGCGGTGGGACTGTGGGGGCGTTACCAGGACTTTCACCAGGGCAACGTGCTGGTCACCGAAAACGTCGTTGAAGCCTGCCTTAAACAGCGGGTTGGGCGCCTGGTGCACCTGTCGTCGCCTTCGATTTATTTTGATGGCCGCGATCATCTGGGCCTGACTGAAGAACAAGTGCCAAAACGCTTCAAACATCCCTACGCTGCGACTAAATACCTGGCGGAACAAAAGGTTTTCGGTGCCCAGGAGTTCGGCCTTGAAGTGCTCGCCCTGCGCCCGCGTTTCGTTACTGGTGCCGGGGACATGAGCATTTTCCCGCGCTTGCTGAAAATGCAGCGCAAGAAGCGCCTGGCGATCGTCGGCGACGGCCTGAACAAGGTCGACTTCACAAGTATCCATAACCTCAACGAAGCCCTGCTCAGCAGTTTGCTGGCCCCCGGTTCGGCGTTGGGGCGGGCCTACAACATCAGCAACGGCGCGCCAGTGCCGGTGTGGGATGTGGTGAACTACGTGATGCGCCAAATGGAACTGCCCCAGGTCACCCGGTATCGGTCCTACGGCTTGTCCTACAGCGTGGCGGCGCTGAACGAGGCAGTCTGCGCACTGTGGCCCGGGCGCCCCGAGCCGGCGTTGACGCGTCTGGGCATGCAGGTGATGAACAAAGATTTCACCCTCGACATCAGCCGCGCCAGGCATTATTTGGATTACGAGCCGAAGGTCAGCCTGTGGACCGCCCTCGACGAGTTCTGCAGTTGGTGGAAGGCGCAGGATCCGGGGCTCAAATAAGGTCACACCAGGCAACACATCGGGAACCGAATTCAGGGTTCCGGGTCGATCAGTGCGACGGGGCTGGGGTTTATACTCCCGTCGCTCGGCCACCAGCCAGCTAACTCACCGATTCAGGGTTGATTCATGCGTAACGATGCTAAAGACGATTTCGACAACGTTCCCAGCCTGCGGGCCGATCATGGGGATGACGATGATTTCGAACCTTCCCCGGCCACCTCGGTGCGTTCGCGCAACGTGCCGGTCGTCAAGGTCAAGGGCGCCAGCACCGGCCCGCTGTGGGCATTGATCGGCGCTCTGCTGATCGCCTTCGCCGGCCTGGCCTGGTGGAGCTTCCAGCAGATATCCCTGATGGGCCAGCAGTTGGTTGCCACCCAGGAAAGTTTTGCGCGGATCAGCGAAGAAGCGGCGGGGCGCCTGCAGGATATCTCCGGCAAGGTGGTAGCCAGCGAAGCCAGCGTGAACAACGGCAGCGAAGCATTGAAACTGCAGATCAAGCAGTTGGAAAGCCAACTGCTGGAGCAGGGCAAGCAGCAACTCGGCGTAGCCGGCCAGGCCACCGAACTGGACAAGCGTCTTGCACAAATGACGTCCAGCACCAACGAGCTGTCGAGCGCTAATGCCAAGCTGCAAGGTCAGGTGCAGGCCCTGACTGACGCCGTAGCCAGCCTCAAGGCTGCGCAAGGTGATGCAGGCAAGCGCGACGGTGAGATAAAGGAGTTGGTCGCCGACGTTGCCGCGCTGAAAAAACAAGGCAACCCAAGCGCCGCCATCGCCCGTCTTGAGCAGGATTTGGTTGTGCTCAAAAGTGCGCAGGACAACCAGCCGGCCAATAACGATGCGCCGACCAATAAAGAGTTCGATGTGTTCCGCATCCAGACCACCCGCAATATCACTACCCTGCAAAGCCAGGTGCAGAACCTGCAACAACAGCTCAACGCACCGGCGAAGATCACCCCTCTGGGTCAATGACCAAAACCGGCCCTAATGTGGGAGGGGGGTTGGTCCCGATGGCGGTGGATCAGTCAATAGATGTAACGACTGACACTCTGCTATCGGGAGCAAGCCCCCTCTTACATTTGGATTGGATGTTTAGGGTGGAATAATGCTCACCTATAACATTGTCACTGCTTGGTGACATTTACCTTCCCCTTCGTTACTTGCCCTCATCTCGCCCTTGTTTAGACTCCGGTCACCCCACAAAAAATAATAAGGGCCACCCATGACTACGCAACGACTGCCTGCCAGCAGTTGGCTGAATGCACCTGCCCATCACGCTTGGCTCGCCGCCGAAGGGCAGCGCTTGCTGGCATTCGCCAAGGCCTCGCGTCTGCCTGAAGGTTTTGGCAACCTCGACGAAAAAGGCCAACTGCCAGCCAATGCCCACGCCGAAACCATGAATACCGCACGCATGACCCACAGCTTCGCCATGGCCCATGCCATGGGCTTGCCGGGCTATGCCGAACTGGTTGAGCACGGTGTTGCGGCCCTCAGTGGCCCTTTGCGTGATAGCAAACACGGCGGTTGGTTCGCCACGCCTCAGGCCTTCGATGGCAATACCGGCAAGGCCGCCTACCTGCATGCTTTCGTCGCCCTGGCAGCCAGTTCTGCCGTGGTGGCGGGCGCGCCTGGTGCGCAAAACCTGCTCAATGATGCGACCCACATCATCGACCAGTTTTTCTGGAGCGAAGACGAGGGCGTTATGCTCGAGTCCTTTGCTCAGGATTGGAGCGGCGTTGAAGCCTATCGCGGCGCCAACAGCAATATGCACGCGACCGAAGCCTTCCTTGCCTTGGCCGATGTGACGGGCGATACCCGCTGGCTGGACCGTGCACTGCGTATAGTCGAGCGCGTGATCCACACCCACGCCGCCAGTAACCAGTTTATGGTCATCGAGCATTTCGACCCGCACTGGCGCCCGTTGCTGAACTACAACGAAGACAACCGCGCCGACGGCTTCCGCCCCTACGGCATCACCCCAGGTCACGGTTTTGAATGGGCGCGGCTGGTGCTGCACCTCGAGGCCGCCCGCCTGCAAGCGGGGCTGGCCACGCCGGATTGGTTGGTGAGCGACGCCAAAGGCTTGTTCGCCAGCGCCTGCGAATACGCCTGGGCCGTGGATGGCGCCCCCGGCATCGTTTACACCCTGGACTGGAACCACCAGCCGGTGGTGCGCGAACGCTTGCATTGGACCCACGCCGAAGCCTGCGCCGCAGCCCAAGCCTTGCTTAAACGCACTGGCGAACTGCATTACGAAACCTGGTATCGGCGCTTCTGGGAGTTCTGCGAAACCCACTTTATCGACCGCATCCACGGCAGTTGGCACCACGAACTCAACCCGCATAACCAGCCCAGCAGCACTATCTGGGGTGGCAAGCCGGACCTGTACCATGCCTGGCAAGCGGTGGTGCTGCCTGCACTGCCCTTGGCACCGAGCATGACCAGCGCATTAAGCGCTGGGCGCTATGTCACCAACTGGTGACATTTGTGCGTCCCTTTGTTACCCGCGCTCGAAAAAACCATGTTTAAACTCCGTGCAGCGCAAGCTCTAGACTTGCATGCATAACAACAAGAAAAGGTATTCAGATGAACGCGATTAATCGCCTCGCCGTAGCTATTTCCGTTGCCTCGTTGTTTCCCCTCAGTGCATTTGCCGCCGACTCCAAAGGTACGGTTGAAGTTGTGCATTGGTGGACCTCGGGTGGCGAAAAAGCGGCTGTAGATGTCCTGAAGGCCCAAGTCGAGAAAGACGGCTTCACCTGGAAAGACGGTGCCGTTGCAGGCGGCGGTGGCGCCACTGCCATGACCGTGCTCAAAAGCCGCGCGGTCGCCGGTAACCCTCCCGGCGTTGCCCAGATCAAAGGCCCCGATATCCAGGAATGGGCGTCCACTGGCCTGCTCGACACTGACGTGCTCAAAGACGTCGCCAAAGAAGAAAAATGGGACTCCCTGCTCGACAAGAAAGTCTCCGACACTGTGAAGTACGACGGTGACTACGTCGCCGTGCCGGTCAACATTCACCGTGTGAACTGGCTGTGGATCAACCCGGAAGTCTTCAAGAAAGCCGGTATCACCAAGAACCCAACCACCCTCGAAGAATTCTACGCAGCCGGCGACAAGCTCAAAGCTGCGGGCTTTATTCCGCTCGCCCACGGTGGCCAGCCTTGGCAGGACAGCACCGTGTTCGAAGCGGTCGTGCTCTCGGTGATGGGTGCCGATGGCTACAAGAAAGCCTTGGTTGACCTGGATAACGCCGCGCTGATCGGCCCGGAAATGGTCAAGTCCCTCACCGAGCTTAAGAAAGTCGCGACCTACATGGACGTCGATGGCAAAGGCCAGGACTGGAACCTCGAAGCCGGCAAAGTCATCAACGGCAAGGCCGGTATGCAGATCATGGGTGACTGGGCCAAGTCCGAATGGACTGCCGCCAAGAAAGTCGCCGGTAAAGACTACGAGTGCGTAGCCTTCCCGGGCACCGACAAAGCCTTCACCTACAACATCGACTCCCTGGCGGTGTTCAAGCAGAAAGACAAAGGCACCGCTGCCGGTCAGCAGGACATCGCCAAAGTCGTGCTGGGTGAAAACTTCCAGAAAGTGTTCAGCATCAACAAGGGTTCGATCCCTGTTCGTACTGACATGCTCAATGAAATGGACAAACTCGGCTTCGACTCCTGCGCCCAGACCGCTGCCAAGGACTTCCTGGCAGACGCCAAGTCTGGCGGCCTGCAGCCAAGCATGGCGCACAACATGGCCACCACACTGGCCGTGCAAGGCGCGTTCTTTGATGTCGTGACCAACTTCATCAACGACCCGAAAGCAGACCCGGCCGACACCGCCAAGAAACTCGGCGCTGCGATCAAGTCAGCCAAGTAAAAGCTGACCTTGTGAGGGGGACCCCTAACCCCTCACAAGGCCTGTTCCTGTAGTCCTTTTTCCCTGTATTGGATTTCCCCATGAGTTCTGTTGCTGTGTTCAGCAAAGCCTCGCCGTTCGATGCACTGCAGCGCTGGCTACCCAAACTGGTGCTGGCGCCCAGCATGTTCATCGTCTTGGTGGGCTTCTACGGCTACATCCTGTGGACGTTTGTGCTGTCGTTCACCACATCCACGTTCTTGCCCAGCTACAAATGGGCGGGTCTGGCGCAGTACGAGCGTTTATTCGACAACGATCGCTGGTGGGTGGCGAGCAAGAACCTGGCGCTGTTTGGCGGCATGTTTATCGGCATCACCTTGGTGATCGGCGTGACGCTGGCGATTTTCCTCGACCAGAAAATCCGCCGCGAAGGCTTCATCCGCACCATTTACCTGTACCCGATGGCGCTCTCGATGATCGTCACCGGTACCGCCTGGAAATGGCTGCTCAACCCGGGCATGGGCCTGGACAAACTCCTGCGTGACTGGGGCTGGGAAGGCTTCCGTCTCGATTGGCTGATCGACCCGGATCGTGTGGTCTATTGCCTGGTAATCGCCGCTGTGTGGCAAGCCTCCGGATTCATCATGGCGATGTTCCTCGCCGGTTTGCGTGGCGTTGATCAATCGATCATCCGCGCCGCGCAAATCGACGGCGCGAGCCTGCCGCGCATCTACTGGAGCGTGGTGCTGCCGAGCCTGCGTCCGGTGTTCTTCAGTGCGGTGATGATCCTGGCGCACATTGCCATCAAGAGCTTCGACCTGGTGGCGGCGATGACCGCGGGAGGTCCGGGCTACTCGTCCGACCTGCCGGCGATGTTCATGTATTCGTTCACCTTCAGCCGTGGCCAGATGGGCATGGGGTCGGCGAGTGCAATCCTGATGCTCGGTGCGATCCTCGCGATCATCGTGCCTTACCTCTACTCCGAGCTGAGGACCAAACGTAATGACTAGTCTCGCCTCTAAACCGTCCATCAGCCTGAGCCGTATCGCGATTTACGCGGTGCTGATCCTCGCCGTGCTGCTGTACTTGGTGCCGCTGGTGGTGATGCTGCTCACCAGCTTCAAGACCCCGGAAGACATCACCAACGGCAACCTGCTGAGCTGGCCCACCGTGGTCACCGGCATCGGCTGGGTCAAGGCCTGGGACACCGTCGATGGTTACTTCTGGAACTCGATCAAGATCACCGTTCCGGCTGTACTCATTTCCACCGCCATCGGCGCATTGAACGGTTATGTGCTGTCGTTCTGGCGCTTCCGTGGCTCGCAGCTGTTCTTCGGTCTGCTGCTGTTCGGCTGCTTCCTGCCGTTCCAGACCGTGCTGCTGCCCGCGTCGTTCACCCTCGGCAAGATGGGCCTGGCCAGCACCACCACAGGCTTGGTGTTCATCCATGTGGTTTACGGCCTGGCGTTCACCACGCTGTTCTTCCGTAACTACTACGTGAGCATTCCGGATGCGCTGATCAAGGCTGCGCGCCTGGACGGTGCAGGATTCTTCACCATCTTCCGTCAGATCATTCTGCCGATGTCGACGCCGATCATCATGGTCTGCCTGATCTGGCAGTTCACTCAGATCTGGAACGACTTCCTGTTCGGCGTGGTGTTCTCCAGTGGCGACTCCCAGCCCATCACGGTGGCGCTGAACAACCTGGTCAACACGAGCACCGGGGCCAAGGAATATAACGTGGATATGGCGGCGGCGATGATCGCCGGGCTGCCGACCCTGCTGGTCTATGTGATCGCAGGCAAGTATTTCGTGCGCGGCCTGACGGCCGGCGCGGTCAAGGGGTAATCATGGCTACGCTTGAACTTCGCAATGTAAACAAGACCTATGGCGCCGGCCTGCCCGACACCTTGAAGAACATCGAACTGTCGATCAAGGAAGGTGAATTCCTGATCCTGGTCGGCCCTTCGGGTTGCGGTAAATCCACGCTGATGAACTGCATCGCCGGTCTTGAGACCATCACCGGCGGCGCGATCATGATCGGTGATCAGGATGTGAGCGGCATGAGCCCCAAGGATCGCGACATCGCCATGGTGTTCCAGTCCTACGCGCTGTACCCGACCATGAGCGTGCGCGAGAACATCGAGTTTGGCCTGAAGATCCGCAAGATGCCGCAAGCCGACATCGACGCCGAAGTGGCGCGCGTGGCCAAGCTGCTGCAAATCGAACACCTGCTTAACCGCAAGCCGGGCCAACTCTCCGGCGGCCAGCAACAGCGCGTGGCCATGGGCCGCGCCCTGGCGCGTCGGCCGAAGATTTACCTGTTCGACGAACCGCTATCCAACCTCGACGCCAAGCTGCGCGTCGAGATGCGCACCGAAATGAAACTGATGCACCAGCGTCTGAAAACCACCACCGTCTACGTGACCCACGACCAGATCGAAGCCATGACCCTGGGCGACAAAGTGGCGGTGATGAAGGACGGCATCATCCAGCAGTTCGGCACGCCGAAAGAGATCTACAACAACCCGGCCAACCAGTTCGTGGCGAGCTTCATTGGTTCGCCACCGATGAACTTCGTACCTCTGCGCCTGCAACGCAAGGACGGTCGCTTGGTGGCACTGCTCGACAGTGGCCAGGCCCGTTGTGAGCTGGCGCTGAACGTGACGGATGCGGGGCTTGAAGACCGCGACGTGATCCTGGGCCTGCGCCCGGAGCAGATTATGTTGGCGACAGGCGAGGGCGACAGCGCATCGAGCATTCGTGCCGAAGTTCAGGTCACCGAGCCAACCGGACCGGACACCCTGGTGTTCGTGCAACTCAATGACACCAAGGTCTGCTGCCGCCTGGCGCCCGATGTGGCACCCCAGGTGGGCGAGACCCTGACCCTGCAATTCGATCCGGCCAAGGTGTTGCTGTTCGACGCCAAGACGGGGGAGCGTCTGGGCACTGCTGCCTCAGTGCCGACACAGGGACATGCCGATAACGTGGCTCAGTTCAAGGGTCGCTGAACGATATAAGTCGTTGTTTTAGTTAAAAAATGTAACCCGCGTTAGATAAAAACAGTTTAATAACAATAAAGACGAGGATGTAGGGATGAAAAAGCAACACAACAACACTCGGCTGATCTGCCAACTGTCAGCAGCAGCAGCCCTGGTATTGTCCGCCAATGCGATGGCGGCCGATGCATTCAGCGCCGATTCCAAGTGGATGACCGGCGATTGGGGCGGCGAGCGTACCAAGCTGATCGAGCAAGGTATCGATATCAAGGCCGACTACGTTGGGGAGATGGGCGCCAACCTGCATGGTGGCTACAACGACGACAAGACTGGTCGTTACTCCGACCAGTTTGGTTTGGGCGTAGCACTGGATCTGCAAAAGCTGTGGGGCTGGGATAACACTCAGGCCAAGATCCAGTTGACCAACCGTAATGGCCAGAACATCTCCAACGACCGCATTGGCGATCCGCGTGCCAGCACGCTGAGCTCGTCGATGGAAGTCTACGGTCGTGGCCACATGGTGCGTCTGACCCAGTTCTGGATTCAACACCAGATGTTCGACAACAAGCTGGACGTGAAGCTCGGTTACTTCGGTGAAGGCGAAGACTTCAACACCTTCCCATGCGACTTCCAGAACCTGTCGTTCTGCGGCTCGCAAGTCGGTAACTACGTGAACACTTGGTACAACTGGCCTGTCAGCCAGGCGGCCATTCGCGTCAAGTACAACATCACGCCTGAGTTGTACGCGCAGATCGGTGCATACAACCAGAACCCATCGCAGCTTGAGCACGGCAATGGCTTCAAGCTCAGCGGCAGTGGCACCAAGGGCACCGTGATTCCGGTGGAATTGGTCTGGTCGCCGAAAGTTAACAACCTGCCGGGCGAATACCGTGTGGGTTACTACAAGAGCGCGGCTGATGCACCGGACGTGCGTGAAGACGTCAACGGCGGCAATGCGGTCCTCACTGGCGCAGACTTCCGTACCCGCAGCAGCAAGAAAGGCTACTGGTTCGTTGCACAACAGCAGCTCACTACGCACAACGGCGATGCTTCGCGCGGCCTGAACATCGCAGCGAACGCCACCTTCCACGACAAGGAAACCAACCTGGTCGACAACTACCAGTCCTTGATGCTGGTGTACAAAGGTCCATTCGACGCGCGTCCAAAAGATGACGTCGGCATTGGTGCTGCTCGTCTGCACGTCAACAATGATGTGAAGAAGAACGCTGAGCTGCTGAACGCCGATAATGGCGTAAGTGACTATGACAGTGCGCAGTACACGCCGATTCGCGAGACCGAGTACAACTTCGAAATCAACTACGGCTTCCACGTCACCAACTGGCTGACCGTGCGTCCCAACCTGCAATACGTTGTCCAACCGGGCGGCGTGGATAAAGTCGACAACGCGTTGGTGGCTGGCCTGAAAATTCAGTCTACGTTCTAACGTTGTTGCGATAAGCTCCTTCTCTCTGTGCGCATTTGCGGGTAGCCATGGCTATCCGCTTTTTTTTGGGTGGCACTGTGATATTCGGGACCGTGGCACATGCATGAGCATCCGCTGCAACGCTTTTTCAAATCCTTGCGCGAGCGTCCAGTGTTCGCCTGGGAGCGCTTTCAGATGCGCGATGTGTTGGTGATTGACCATCCGCTGTGTCAGGCGGTGTTCAGCCGGCAGGGCGCGCAACTGTTGCATTTCCAACCCCGTGGCCAGAAACCCTGGCTGTGGTGCGCGGCCAAGTGGCCGCAAGTCGGCGCCATCCGTGGTGGCGTGCCGGTGTGCTGGCCGTGGTACGGCCGTCACCCGAGCGAGAACGCGTGGCCATCCCATGGCTGGGCGCGATTGATCGACTGGAAACTGCTCGACAGCAGCACCGACGACGACGGCGTACGCCTGCACTGGCAATTGCAGTTGTGCGACTGGCAGGTCGACCTGCACGCGCACCTGGGTGAAACCCTGGAACTGCGCCTGAGCACCGAGCATCAAGACGAGCTCCCATGCCAGTTGAGCCATGCTTTGCACGCTTACTGGCGTATTGGTCACGTCGACGAGATAGCGCTGTCTGGGCTCGACGGCGCCCAAGGTTATGACCAGCTCAATCGTCAGGCTTGCCAGCAGGAAGGCGAGTTGCGGGTGGACGGTGGGTGCCAGCGGGTGTTCCAGCACGAGGGTGAACTGCAGCTCAAGGATCACGCCTGGCAGCGTGAACTGTGTATCGACACTGGCGACAGTGCGGACACCGTGGTGTGGCATCCAGGCAGCCGGCCGTTGCTGGGGGTCAGTTTTAACGAGGCGTCGGGGTTTGTGTGCGTGGAGTCGGCGATGGCTGGCGCAAGTCTGGCGCCGGGGGAGCGGGCGCATCTCAGCTTGCAGGCGCGGGCTGGGGTTTAGCGGTGTGGCTGATGGCCCTATCGGGGGAAAGCCCCCTCCCACAGTTTGATTTGTGAATACATTTCAAACGTGGGAGGGGGCTTGCCCCCGATGAGGCCAGTGAAACCAATACTCAGCCTGGCTTAGTTGAACTCATCCCCAACCGGATAGCGGCTGTCATTCAAACTCTCTTTGATCTTGCGCAGATGCGGCTGGAAATCCACGCCGCGGCGCAACGTCATACCGGTGGCCAGCACATCCAGCACCGTCAGCTGAATGATCCGCGAGGTCATCGGCATATAGATGTCGGTGTCTTCCGGCAGCGGAATGTTCAGGCTCACGGTACTGGCCTTTGCCAGCGGTGAATTCTCGGCAGTCACGCCCAGCACCGATGCGCCGTTTTCCCGGGCGATACGCGCTACTTCCACCAACTCGCGGGTACGCCCGGTGTAGGAAATAATTACGAACAGCTCGCCGGTGTGCGCCACTGAGGCGATCATGCGTTGCATCAGCACGTCGGCGTGGGCGGTCACCGACAGGTTGAAGCGGAAGAACTTGTGCAGCGCATCCATGGCCACCGGCGCAGACGCGCCCAGGCCGAAGAAGTGGATCTGCCGCGCCTGGATCAACAAGTCCACGGCCTTGCTGATCAGGTTCGGGTCCAAGGCCTGGCAGGCGCTGTCCAGGGACGCAATGGCGCTGCCAAAGATCTTCTGGGTGTAGGCCTCGGGGTTATCATCGGCCTCCACGGCACGGCTGACATAAGCTGCGCCACTGGCCAGGCTTTGCGCCAACTGCAATTTGAGTTCAGGGTAACCGCTGACGCCGAACGAACGGCAGAAACGGTTGACCGTCGGTTCACTGACCGAAGCGGCCTGGGCAAGGGCGGCAATAGAGAAGCGGGTCGCCTGCTGCGGGTTGAGCAGGATGACCTCGGCGACTTTTTTCTCAGCCTTGTTCAATTCTTCGAGGCGGTTCCGGATCTGTTCCAGAAGATTTCGCACGCGGTCCATTCAGTCTTTCCTTCGGGCGACGATGCAAATAAAGGGCGGCAGCCAATCGACGAGTGGCTTTTCGCGGTGGCCTATCCTACTGAGGGTAGCTGAACACCACCACTCGGAATGCGTATTTCGGGAAAATGTTGTGGTTATTACTACATTTTTCCTTGAGTGATGCCTTGAAAAAAGGTATTTGTAGCTTAACTTGATAAAAGAACAAACATCATGCCTTCGATAACCGTAGAACCCTGCACCTTTGCCCTGTTTGGCGCCTTGGGTGATCTGGCGCTGCGCAAGTTATTTCCTGCCCTCTATCAACTTGATGGCGCTGGGCTGCTGCACGACGACACGCGCATCCTGGCCCTGGCCCGTGAAGCCGGTTCCGAGCAGCAGCACCTGGCTCATATCGAAAAAGAACTGCGTAAATATGTCGGCAACGAACTGGACGAAAGCATCGCCCAGCGTTTCCTGGCGCGCCTGACTTATGTCCACGTCGACTTCATGAAGGCCGACGACTACGTGGCCCTGGCTGAACTGGCGGGTACCGAGCAACGCCTGATCGCTTATTTCGCCACCCCGGCCGCGGTGTACGGCGCGATCTGCGAGAACCTGTCCAAGGTCGGCCTGGCGGAAAACACCCGCGTGGTGTTGGAAAAACCCATCGGTTCGGACCTGGAGTCCTCGCGCAAGGTCAACGATGCCGTGGCGCAGTTTTTCCCGGAAAACCGCACCTACCGTATCGACCACTACCTGGGCAAAGAGACCGTCCAGAACCTGATCGCCCTGCGTTTCGCCAACAGCCTGTTCGAAACCCAGTGGAACCAGAACTACATCTCCCACGTGGAAATCACCGTGGCCGAGCAAGTCGGTATCGAAGGCCGTTGGGGCTACTTCGATAAGGCAGGCCAGTTGCGGGACATGATTCAGAACCACCTGCTGCAACTGCTTTGCCTGATCGCCATGGACCCGCCGGCCGATTTGTCCGCCGACAGCATCCGTGACGAGAAGGTCAAGGTGCTCAAGGCCCTGGCGCCGATCAGCCCGGATGGCCTGACCACTCAGGTTGTACGTGGCCAGTACATCGCCGGCTACAGCGCCGGTAAAGCGGTGCCGGGTTACCTGGAAGAAGAGAATTCCAACACCCAGAGCGACACCGAAACGTTCGTCGCACTGCGGGCCGATATTCGTAACTGGCGTTGGGCCGGGGTGCCGTTTTATCTGCGCACCGGCAAGCGCATGCCGCAGAAGCTGTCGCAGATCGTCATCCATTTCAAGGAACCGTCTCACTACATCTTCGCCCCCGAGCAGCGCTTGCAGATCAGCAACAAACTGATCATCCGCTTGCAGCCGGACGAAGGGATTTCCCTGCGTGTGATGACCAAGGAGCAGGGCCTGGACAAGGGCATGCAACTGCGTAGCGGGCCTCTGCAACTGAATTTTTCCGACACCTATCGCAGCGCGCGCATCCCCGATGCCTACGAGCGTTTGCTGTTGGAAGTGATGCGCGGCAATCAGAACCTGTTTGTCCGTAAAGATGAAATCGAAGCCGCGTGGAAGTGGTGTGACCAGTTGATCGCCGGGTGGAAAAAATCCGGTGATGCGCCCAAGCCGTATGCGGCGGGTTCCTGGGGGCCGATGAGCTCCATTGCACTGATCACGCGGGATGGGAGGTCTTGGTATGGCGATATCTGAATTGAAACTGCCTCGTGGCGTAACTGCCCATGAGTACCGCACGCCAGTGCAACTGGCGGACGGCCTGGCCAATGACGTGGCAGAGCAACTGCGCACGGCCATCAGTGCCCGTGGCGAAGCGACCCTGGTTGTGTCCGGTGGCCGCAGTCCTGTGGCGTTTTTCCAGAACTTGGCCAAGCAAGGCCTGGACTGGTCCAAGGTCACGATTACCCTGGCCGACGAGCGCTGGGTGCCGGTGGAACATGCCGACAGCAATGCTGGCTTGTTGAAACAGCATCTGTTGCAAGGCCCGGCCGCCAAGGCCAAGTTTTTGAGTCTGTACAGCGCCGCCGCCAATCTAGAAGACGCTGCCGAGCAGGCCGATCGCCTGCTGGCCGAGTTGCCAGCCATTGATGTGCTGGTACTGGGCATGGGCGATGACGGTCACACCGCATCGCTGTTTCCCAACAGTCCGAACCTCGCCGAAGCGTTGCAGGCCGACGGTACCCGTCGTTGCTGGCCGATGCTGGCGCCGACCGTGCCGCACCAGCGCCTGACCATGAGTCGCGCGTTGCTGGCCACAGCCAACTACACCGTGCTGTCGATTTCCGGCAGTTCGAAATTGACCACCTTGAGCGCCGCCCTGGCCAGTGACGACGTTGCTGCCATGCCGATTCGCGCGTTTTTGCAACCTACTTTAGAGATTTACTGGTGCCCATGAGCCAAGGATCAGCCGCTATGAAAAGCCCCCAACCGACCGTGTCCATGGCGGATAAAGTTGCCTTGATCGACAGCCTCTGCGCCAAGGCGCGGATCCTGCCTGTGATCACCATCGCCCGCGAACAGGACATCCTGCCGCTGGCCGATGCCCTGGCAGCCGGTGGTTTGACCGCCTTGGAAGTGACCCTGCGTTCCGAGTTCGGCCTCAAGGCCATTCAGGTACTGCGCGAGCAGCGTCCGGAACTGTGCACTGGTGCCGGCACCGTGCTCGACCGTCACATGCTCGAAGCGGCCGAAGTGGCTGGCTCGCAATTTATCGTCACCCCCGGGATTACCCGCGACCTGCTGGAAGCCTCGGTGCACAGCCCGATTCCTTTGCTGCCAGGCATCAGCAACGCCTCCGGCATCATGGAAGGCTATGGCCTGGGCTACCGCCGCTTCAAGCTGTTCCCGGCCGAAGTCAGCGGCGGCGTGGCGGCGATCAAGGCTCTGGGCGGCCCGTTCGGCGAAGTGAAATTCTGCCCGACCGGCGGCGTTGGCCCGGCCAACATCAAGAGCTACATGGCGTTGAAAAACGTGATGTGCGTAGGCGGTAGCTGGATGCTTGACCCTGAGTGGATCAAGAACGGCGACTGGGCCCGTATCCAGGAAGTCACCGCTGAGGCGCTGGCGCTGCTGGATTGATCTGATTTACCGAATCGTTGTTGCTGTGTTTAACGGCATTTTTGCGGTGCACTTGGTCGGTGTACCGCTTTTTTTTGCCTGTAGAAAAGCGCTTATTCGGCGCTCAACTCGGTAATAGCGTTGATCAGCGCATGAATGTCCTGCGCGGAGGTCGCCAACCCTGGCGTCACTCGAATACACGTGCCAAACGCTGCTCCGGTTCGCGTGGTGGCAAACAGGTCGTACTCTTTGAGTAGCCGATCGACCATGCCTTGCTGATCGCGGCCGATGAATTTGAACGCGGTAATCCCGCAATACAGCCGTGGATCATCCGAGGTCAGGACCTCAATGCCTTTCAGTGGTCGCACCTGACTTACCCATAAATCGCGCAGGTAATTCACCCGAGCACCTTTGGCTGCTGCGCCACCCAATGCCCGATGTTCTTCAAATACCAGTGGCAGTGTCATCAGCGCCGGAAAGTTCGGCGTGCTGTAAGACGTGCGTGCGCGAACATCCGTGATGGGGTAGTGGAATTCGCCCATGTCCGGATCGATGTCTGCCAGGCGTTCCGGAGCGATATACAGAAAACCCAGGGTCAGCGGTGCACCGATCCATTTATGCAGGTTGAAGCCGGCGAACTGGATACCCAGCTCGGCGAGGTTGAAGTCGATCTGGCCCAGGGCATGGGCGCCATCGAGGATCACGTCGACGTCATGTTCACGCGCCGCCTTGGCGATGGCTGCGACGGGCATCACCAGGCCGGTGCGGTGGGTGACGTGAGTCAGCGCCATCAGCTTTAAACGCGGGTACTCAGCGAAGGCACTGCGATAGGTCTGCAACAGACTGTCGAAACTGGCCGGGTGCGTGTGGGAAAGCTCGATCACCTCTACACCGCGAACCCCGGCCAGCCAACGCATGGCGCCCTTGACGGTGTCGTACTCCAAATCACTGATCAACACCTGGTCGCCCGGCTGCAGGCGGTTGTAGTTGCGGATCAGCGACTGCAACGCTTCGGTGGCATTGCGGGTGAAGGCCACCGACTCAGGATCTACATCGATTAGTTCGGCCAATTGGCGGCGGATCTCGACGTTTTCGCCCTGTTCAAAGCGCTGGCGCACGTGCAGCGAATTGCTGCGGTTGATAAACGCCACATGGTCCAGATACTGCGCCTGTACTGCGCGGCTCATACGCCCGAAGTAGCCGTTTTCCAGATTGATCGGACCCGGTTCCAGGTCATACCGCTGGGCGATGGCGTGCCAGTGACGTTCGTTGTTTGCATTCCCTTGCATGGCGCAGTTCCTGATTAATGGCGCGGGGCGGGCTTGCCGTGTTTAGTGCGCAAGGGTTCGAGCAGTTCCGACAAACCGTTGTGGTCGATTTCCTGCATCAAGGCCAGCAAACCGCCCAGCTCGCCGTGGGGAAAGCCTTCGCGGGCAAACCAGTTCAGGTAAGGACCCGGCAGGTCGGCGATGATCCGGCCCTTGTATTTGCCGAAGGGCATTTCGCGGGTGATCAGCAGTTCGAGTTTTTCGGGGTTCATGGGGGATTCAATGGCGTGAGTCGAGACGTTCGAAAATACAGGCATTCTGCATGAAGGCCAAATGACAGATCATGCAAATAACGTACATACAGATCGTTCAAATATTTTTAAGTTGTTGAAATTAAACATAAAATTTGTTTTTCAAAACCTGGCACGAGCGCTGCAATCATTAAGACAACCCTTCGTAACCTGCCTAAGGAATTGAAAAATGACTGACATCAATAAAGAATCGATCTCCGTACTCAATGACCTGATCGAGACCAGCATCGACGGCCAGAAAGGTTTCAAAGAATGCGCCGAAGACATCAAACACCCAGAACTCAAGGCGCTGTTTGCCAAGCGTTCCGCTGACTGTGCAACCGCCGCCGCCGAGCTGAAAACCGCCGTGCGTGCCCTGGGTGGTGATCCGGAAGATTCGGGTAGTGTGGCCGGCGCCCTGCACCGTGGCTGGGTCGACGTGAAGTCGATGGTTACCGGTAAAGATGAAGAGGCTGTGCTGAACGAAGCCGAGCGCGGCGAAGACCACGCACTCAAGGCTTATAAAGAAGCGATCGAGAAGATCAACAAGCACAACCTGCTGGGCATTCGTGACTTGGTTGAGCGTCAGTACCACGGCGTACAGCGCAACCACGACCAGGTGAAAGCCCTGCGTAACCAGGCTCGCGCTCAGTCGTAAGCCCTGCTGTGTAACAACTGTGGGAGGGGGCTTGCCCCCGATAGCGGTGGATCAGTCGATATTTCAATGACTGACACACCGCAATCGGGAGCAAGCCCCCTCCCACATTTGTATGGCGTTGGCCTTGAAACCAGACTCAGCCGATGCTGATCGGCGGCAGCTCGGTCAAGGTCACGACCTGCTGTTTGCGTGGCGCGAGGATTTCCGCCTCGCCATCCACTACCAACTCATCGCGCTGATTGAACACGCGAGTGGCGATACGTACGCGAAACTTCGGAAGCTTCTCGAGGATTTCCAGACGCACGGTCAGGGTATCGCCGATTTTGACCGGCTTCTGGAAGGTCATCTGCTGGCCGATATAGATAGTGCCCGGCCCAGGAAGCTCGCAGGCAACGGCCGCGCTGATCAAGGCGCCGCTGAACATACCGTGGGCGATACGCTCCTTGAACATGGTCGCCTTGGCGTATTCGGCGTCCAGGTGCACCGGGTTGTGGTCACCGGACATGGCGGCGAACAGCTGGATGTCGCGCTCTTCGACCCTCTTGCTATAGCTGGCGGTCTGGCCGACTTCGAGGGCTTCGTACGGGGTGTTGGTTACCTGAGTCATCTAAAGGTGCATCCTGTGGCTAAACGGTAATTATCGGCCGATTTTAAACGGCTGATTTTAAAAGAAAAGTTATTCGCAGCGGGCTGGCCTGCGCAAGGTCAGGGCTTGGTCGAGCCACGTCAGCACATCCGCGGTGACGGCGTCGCGGTTGGTTTCGTTGAACACTTCGTGACGCGCCTGCGGGTACACATTCAATTGCAGATGCTGGCAGCCGGCCTCACGCAGGGCGTGGGCCAGGTTTTTGAGACGCTTGCCCTCACTCACCGGATCACATTCGCCGCCCATCACGAGGATCGGCAGGCCCGGATCAATCTGGGCGAGATTGGACGCTTTGCTGATTTGCTGCAAGCCGCCAAGCAGGTCGATCCACAGCTGGTTGGTACACCGGAAGCCGCAGAGTGGATCGCTGATGTATTTGTCCACTTCATCCGGGTCACGGCTGAGCCAGTCGAACGCCGTGCGGTTGGGCTTGAAGGCCTTGTTGAACGAGCCGAACGACAGGAACTCGATCAGCGCACTTCGCCCCCGTACACCCTGGCGCAGACGTTCGGCCCGAGCGATCACCCGCGCTGCGCGGTACAGCGCTACCGGTTGGAAATTCGAGCCACTGAGAATTGCCCCGTGCAGGCTGGCGCTGTGGTGCAGCAGGTAGGCTTGGGCGATGTAGCTGCCCATGCTGTGGCCCAGCAGGATGATCGGCAGCCCTGGTTGCTGCTGGCCGATGTGTTGATTGAGGCTTGCCAGGTCGCCTACCACTTTGTTCCAGCCATCCTTCTCGGCGTACAACCCCAGCGTACCTTCGTCGGCGGTACGTCCATGGCCACGCTGGTCCGGTGCATACACGCCATAGCCTGCGCTGCATAACGCTTCGGCCAAGCGTCCATAACGCCCGCTGTGCTCGGCCATGCCGTGGGACAGCATGACTACGGCGTGAACCGGGCCGTCGGGCATCCATTGATTGACGTACAGGCGGCTGCGGTCATTCGCGGTCAGCCAGAAGGTGCTGTGGTTCATGGCGCTTCCTTTGCTATGGGTCGTTGCAGTGTATAGCTGATCTGCCGAGGGGCGGGGTATCTGCCTACGCATCAGCGGCAAGATTCATACAATCAATGACACGATTTAGCGTATTTGCCTGTTTGGTCATAGCTGCTAACGTCCCCAAAGCTCCGCTTGTTATAAGCGGCCGGACATACTCAGGTAAGGGGACAAGAATAATGCAACCTGGTTTCTGGAATGACAAACGCGCGGCGGGCGTTCCCAACGATATCGACCTCACGGCCTACAAGTCGGTGATCGAAGTCTTCGAGCGCTCGTGCAAGGCCTTTGCCGACCGTCCGGCATTCAGCAACATGGGCATCACCCTGACCTACGCCGAGCTTGAGCGCCAGAGTGCGGCGTTCGCCGGTTACCTGCAACAGCACACCGACCTCAAGCCCGGCGAGCGCATCGCAGTGCAGATGCCCAACGTGCTGCATTATCCGATTGCCGTGTTCGGCGCCTTGCGCGCGGGGCTGATCGTGGTCAACACCAACCCGCTGTACACCCCGCGCGAGATGCGCCACCAGTTCAAGGACGCCGGCGTGCGTGCGCTGGTCTACCTGAACCTGTTTGGTTCGCGGGTACAGGAAGTGTGCAACGACACCGAGATCGACTACCTGATCGAAGCCAAGATGGGCGACTTCCTGCCCGCCGCCAAAGGCTGGCTGGTCAACACCGTGGTCGACAAGGTCAAGAAGATGGTCCCGGCCTATAGCCTGCCGCGCGCGGTGTCATTCAAGCGTGCCCTGCGCATGGGCTCGGGCCTGGCGGTGACCCGTCACCCCGTGACCCTGGATGACATCGCCGTGCTGCAATACACCGGCGGCACGACCGGCCTGGCCAAGGGCGCGATGCTCACCCATGGCAACCTGGTGGCAAACATGCAGCAGGCGCGTGCGTGCATGTCTCAGGTCGGCGACGACGGCCATCCTTTGATCAAGGAAGGGCAGGAGGTGATGATCGCGCCGCTGCCGCTTTACCATATCTATGCTTTCACCGCGAACTGCATGTGCATGATGGTCACGGGTAACCACAACGTACTCATCACCAACCCGCGGGACATCGGCGGGTTTATCAAGGAGCTGAAAAAGTGGCGCTTTACCGGGCTGCTGGGGCTTAACACGCTGTTTGTGGCGTTGATGGACCATCCGGAATTCAAGACCCTGGATTTCTCCCACCTCAAACTCACCAACTCCGGTGGCACGGCACTGATCAAGGCCACGGCCGAACGCTGGCAGCAAGTCACCGGCTGTACGATTGGCGAGGGCTATGGCCTGACAGAAACCTCACCGGTGGCGTGCACCAACCCCTATGGCAACAAATCGCGCCTCGGTACCGTGGGCATTCCCGTGCCGGCTACCGCGATGAAGGTGATTGATGACGAAGGCGTGGAGTTGCCTCTGGGCGAACGCGGCGAGCTGTGCATCAAGGGCCCGCAGGTGATGAAGGGCTACTGGCAGCAACCGGCCGCCACGGCCGAGAGCCTGGACGCTGAGGGTTGGCTCAAGACCGGCGACATCGCGGTGATCGATGAGGATGGCTTTGTACGCATTGTCGATCGCAAGAAAGACCTGATCATCGTCTCGGGTTTCAACGTGTACCCCAACGAGATCGAAGACGTGGTGATGGCCCACCCGGCCGTGGCCAACTGCGCGGTGATCGGCGTGCCGGACGAGCGCACGGGGGAGGCGGTTAAGTTGTTTGTGGTGGCGCGTGCCGAAGGCGTGAGCCTTGAGGAGTTGAAGACCTACTGCAAGGCCAACTTCACGGGGTACAAGGTGCCTAAGCAGATTGTGTTACGAGACTCGTTGCCGATGACGCCAGTGGGCAAGATTCTGCGCAGGGAGCTACGCGACATCGCCTGACCATGAATTGAAATGCAATCAAATGAGGGAGGGGGCTTGCTCCCGATAGCGGTGTATCAGTCACTGAATGTATTGACTGAACCACGGCAATCGGGAGCAAGCCCCCTCCCTTATTTGTTTTTGATTGTTCTGAAGACCCCATTCCAGAGCCTTTCAGTAGGTAATTCTAGCGCCAAAATAATTGTGACTAAATATTGTCCTACAGTCGAGTTTATGACTGTAAGGCCCGCTTTTGGCTCTAGTCGGCCCTTGGCAAAGCTGCTACTCTCGGCGCGCTTTGTGACGTCTAGGCCTGCTTGAAAGCGCCAGATTCACCTAAAAAAACATACACCAATAATAATCGCATCAAATGCGATGATGAATTCGCGTCGCTGAGGAGTGGGCTTCCATGAACGAAGACTTTTGGAAGGATAAGTACCCCGCCGGGATTGCTGCAGAAATCAATCCAGACGAGTATCCAAATATTCAGGCGGTACTGAAACAGTCCTGCCAGCGCTTCGCTAACAAACCGGCTTTCAGCAACCTGGGCAAGACAATCACCTACGGTGAACTGTACGAATTGTCCGGCGCCTTCGCCGCGTACCTGCAACAACATACCGACTTGAAACCCGGCGATCGCATCGCCGTGCAACTGCCCAACGTCCTGCAATACCCGGTCGCGGTATTCGGCGCCATCCGTGCCGGCCTGATCGTGGTCAACACCAACCCGCTGTACACCGCGCGGGAAATGGAACACCAATTCAACGACTCCGGTGCCAAGGCCCTGGTCTGCCTGGCCAACATGGCCCACTTGGCGGAAAAGGTCGTGCCCAAGACCGCCGTCAAGCATGTGATCGTCACCGAAGTCGCCGACCTGTTGCCGCCGCTCAAGCGCCTGCTGATCAACAGCGTCATCAAGTACGTTAAGAAAATGGTCCCGGCCTACCACTTGCCACAGGCGATCAAGTTCAACGACGTACTCGCCAAGGGCAACGGCCAACCAGTCAACGACGTCAACCCGGCGAGCAGTGACGTGGCCGTGTTGCAATACACCGGCGGCACCACCGGCGTAGCGAAGGGCGCGATGCTCACCCATCGCAACCTCGTTGCCAATATGTTGCAGTGCAAGGCGCTGATGGGCTCCAACCTCAATGAAGGCTGCGAGATCCTGATCACGCCGCTGCCGCTGTACCACATCTATGCGTTCACCTTTCATTGCATGGCGATGATGCTGATCGGCAACCACAACATCCTGATCAGCAATCCGCGTGACTTGCCGGCAATGGTCAAGGAACTGTCGAAGTGGAAGTTCAGCGGCTTCGTCGGTCTCAACACCTTGTTCGTGGCGCTGTGCAATAACGAAGGCTTCCGCAAGCTGGACTTCTCTGCACTCAAGGTCACCCTGTCGGGCGGCATGGCCCTGCAACTGGCGGCCGCCGAGCGTTGGAAGGCCGTGACCGGGTGTGGCATCTGCGAAGGTTACGGCATGACCGAAACCAGCCCGGTAGCCACTGTGAACCCGATCCAGCACATCCAGATCGGCACCATCGGCATTCCGGTGCCGTCCACGGTGTGCAAAGTCATTGCCGATGACGGCACCGAGCTGGCGCTGGGCGAAACTGGCGAGCTGTGCGTCAAGGGCCCGCAGGTGATGAAGGGCTATTGGCAGCGCCAGGACGCCACCGACGAGATGCTCGACAGCGAAGGCTGGCTGAAGACCGGCGACATCGCGATCATCCAGCCGGACGGCTACATGCGTATTGTCGACCGCAAGAAGGACATGATCCTGGTCTCAGGTTTCAACGTGTACCCCAATGAGCTGGAAGACGTACTGGCAGGGCTGCCGGGCGTGCTGCAATGCGCGGCCATCGGCGTGCCGGACGAGAAATCGGGGGAGATCATCAAGCTTTTCATCGTGGTCAAGCCGGGCGCGACCCTCACCAAGGATCAGGTGATGGAGCATATGCGCGCCAACGTCACCGCCTACAAGGTGCCCAAGGCTGTTGAGTTCCGCGACGCATTGCCGACCACCAACGTAGGCAAGATCCTGCGTCGTGAATTGCGTGATGAAGAGTTGAAGAAGCTGGGCCTGAAAAAGTAAGCCGATAAAAAACCCGCCGATGCGGGTTTTTTAATGACTGGATTGGAATGCAATCCAATCCAACGTGGGATGGGCGGTGCGACGATTCGACTCGCCTCCGATAGGGAGGGATCAGTCACCAGATTCAGTGACTGACACTCTGATATCGGGAGCAAGTCAAATCGTCGCAACGCGCCTTCCACCTTTAAATCCGGTGCTTACAGGGCGAAATGCGCGAAGCTCACGTTAGCGCCGGCTGGGCGTACGTCTTTAAGGAACGAATCCTTGTCCGCGCTCAATTCCAGCGTAATCTCGGGCTTGCGCTTGCCCGAATTGCGCACTACCAGACCTTCGATATGCTCGCGCAGGAACGCCGTCGGCACCTTCAGGTGCAGCAACTGATCCGTCTCGGCGTTGTGCATCAACAAGTGAATCCACTCGTAATGGCCCACCGCAATACGGCCCAGCGGCAGGTCGAACCACCAGATATTGCGCTTGCGGTCCAGGTCGGTGAAATGGCAGTTGTTGACGCCGAGTACGGCACCGCCCAGTTCCTGGTTTCTACGGGCGATGGCCTGTGCTTTATTGAGTTTCATAACCTTCCTACGGGATCTGTTATTCAGCGTTATAGCCTGAATGTGCCGCGCATTCTCGTGGGTTGGTCGACAAACATAAAGCCAAACCTGCCGTTTTGGACGAAATGCCCGCTGAAAATAATTGAAACTCTGCCGAACGGCCTCTGGTCAATCTTTGTGTAATCACCAAAACCCTTGATTGTTCTTTCGGAGAAATACCATGAGCAGCACATCGGACAAGGCAAAAGGCTTGGCAAACGAAGCGATCGGCAACATCAAGCAAGGCGTCGGCAAAGTGACCGGCAACGACAAGCTTCAAGCTGAAGGTGTGATTCAGGAAAAGAAAGGCGAAGTGCAGAAAGCAGTCGGCGATACCAAAGATGCGGTCAAAAAAGCGACCAAGTAAGTCTGTATCACTGGCTGTATTCGTACAGCCCGGCGGCCATCCACGGATGGCCGTTTTTGTATCCCTTATTGCAACTAAACTTTCGAAATTGTTTCAAAGTCGCCATATGGGCTACTTTGATGTAGAAAACGGCCCCTGAGTCGCCCACGATCTCACCCTCTTTGCGGCGAAAGGAGACGCTATGATCTTTCCGGTTCTCGATGGTCTCAAGCTGCACAAGGTGCTGGTACGCACCGTCAAGGAATTCGTCGACGACGAGATGTCCACCTACGCGTCTGCACTGGCGTACCAGATGCTGTTCTCGCTGTTTCCCTTCCTGCTGTTCCTGATTGCCCTGATCGGTTTCCTGCACCTGCCAGACTTCTTTACCTGGCTGCGCCTGCAGTCGGAACTGGTGTTGCCGCCCCAGGCTTTGGAGCAGGTCAACCCGGTGATCGACCAGTTGCAGCAATCCAAGGGTGGCCTGCTGTCGGTGGGTATCGTGATTGCGCTGTGGACCGCGTCGGCTGGTGTACGGTTGATGATGAGCGCCATGAACGCAGCCTACGACGTGGTGGAAGGGCGGCCGATTTGGAAGCGTTTTCCGCTGTCGATTTTCTACACCATTGGTATCGCCGGCATGCTGCTGGCCGCTGCGGCGTTGATGGTGCTTGGCCCCCAAGTGATGGAATGGGTGGCGGGGCAGATCGGCATGCAGGAGTTCGTGGTCACCTTGTGGACCATCCTGCGTTGGCCGCTGATCGTGATTTTGCTGATGTTTGCCGTGGCCTTGATGTACTACGTGATGCCTGACGTCGAGCAGAAATTCCGCTTTATCACCCCAGGCTCGGTGCTCGCAGTGGTGGTGTGGATCGTGGCCTCCCTAGGGTTTGGCTACTACGTCAAAACCTTCGCCGACTACAACGCCATGTATGGCAGTATCGGTGCGATCATCGTCCTGCTTTTGTACTTCTATATTTCCGCTGCCGTGCTGCTGCTCGGCGCGGAGATGAATGCCGTGATCGAACACATGTCGGCCGAGGGTAAAGATCCCGGTGAAAAAGAGTTCGATGAACCCGGCCACACCGATGAAAAACAGCACGTCTCAGGCCTAGGCCGTGACCACTCCAAGCCCACCCCCGTTGAGCCTGATCAATGATTCGTGAAATCCTGAAAATGGGCGATGAGCGCCTGCTGCGTATCGCGCCACCGGTTCCGCCGGAGATGTTCGACAGCCCCGAGCTGTGGCAATTGATCGACGACATGTTCCAGACCATGGAGCACGTCGGCGGTGTAGGTCTGGCGGCGCCGCAGATTGGCGTCGACCTGCAACTGGTGATCTTTGGATTTGAGGCCAGCGAGCGCTACCCGGACGCGCCGCCGGTGCCGCAGACTATCCTGATCAATCCGTTGATCACGCCGCTCAGCCCAGTGCTGGAAGAAGGCTACGAAGGTTGCCTGTCGGTACCCGGTCTGCGCGGCGCAGTGGACCGTTACCAGCAGATCCGCTACGAAGGTTTCGACCCCAAGGGTGAGCCGATCGTCCGCACTGCCGACGGCTTTCATGCGCGGGTGGTGCAGCACGAGTGCGATCACCTGATTGGCCGGTTGTATCCGTCGCGGATCACCGACTTCAGCAAGTTCGGGTTTATCGAAGTGATGTTCCCCGACATGGACCCAACGGCTGACGAGTAATCCCCCAGACACACTGAAAAAATGTGGGAGGCCAAGCGCCTCCCATATTTGAATCGCGCTTCATATCGGGTTATCGGGTCGGCTTCACGAACTTCAACGTCATCCGATCCGATTCGCCAATCGCCACATACTTGGCCTTGTCCTGCTCTCCCAGCTTCAATGCCGGCGGCAATGTCCACACGCCCTCCGGGTAGTCTTTGGTGTCTTTCGGGTTGGCATTCACCTCGCTTTGCCCCTCCAGTTTGAAGCCCGCGTCGGTGGCCAGTTTCACCACATACGCTGTGGTCAGATAGCCGCTGTGCTTGATGTCTTCCAGCGACGCTCCGTCTTTGGCGCGGTGATCCACCACACCTAGCACGCCACCGGGTTTAAGCACCTTGTAGAACGCGTTGAAAGTGGCCCTGTCGGTATCAGCCAGCACCCAGTTGTGCACATTGCGGAATGTCAGCACCGTATCGACCGAGGCCGGTTTGCCGAATACCGGTGCCTTGGGGTCGAACTCGATCACCTCGGCCTTGGCATAAAGCGTAGGGTCGGCGGCAAATTTTTTCTTGAGGTTTTCTTCGGACGTACGCGCGTAAGCGCTGCTGCTCGCGGCCTGCACCGCAGCGATGTAGTGCCCTTGGTCCTTGAGCAATGGCGCCAGCACCTCGCTGTACCAGCCGCCGCCGGGGGTGATTTCGATCACGCTCTGTTTGGCGCCCAGGCCAAAGAATTCCAAGGTCTGCTGTGGATGCCGATACCCATCGCGGGCGCTGTTTGCCGGGTCGCGCCAACTGCCGGCGAGCACGCTGGCGTATTGCTGGGCACTGATGGGAGCGTCGGCTGCCTGGCTCAAGGCCGGGGCGAGGAGGGCGGTGAGGGCGAGGGCTGCAAGCGTCGGTTTCATGATCATCCTGGTAAAGGCCACGGTGCTGCCGAGGCTAGCATGGGCGCTTTACCGGCCGATCACACATTATCTGAGGTCGACCTCACCAACGGTTCTAAGCCCATGGCGATCATCGGTTTGTTGCGCTTGTAACGCACCAGCCGTTCGCTGAGGGATTGGGGCAGGATCGTATCCTGGGTGAATCCCATGCGCTGATACAGGCTTTCTAGGTCTGGATGGCACAGCAGCCATACCGTGCCTTGCACATCAGCTATTGCCTGAAGAATCAAGCGCGCCGCCAACCCTTGGCGGCGATACGCCGGAGCCACAAACACTCCGGTCAGCCATTGCCCGCCTACCACCGGCGACAGGCACAGCCCGGCGACAATTTCACCATCGCGCGCCACCCATAAACGCCCGCCTTTAAGGGCCTTCATAGACGAGTCGTGGCTGCGGTAGAACTTGTTCAGCAGCGGCCACAGAGGCTCTGCCAGCAGATCAATGGACAACTCAGTCATGGTGTTCAGACAGGCTTTATAAAGGGGCGCGGATTATAAACCCCTTCTGGCGGGTGATCGGTGTTATACCCAGTGTTACATCCCCTTTCAGTGGAGCACGCATCATGGCCAAAGGTATGGATTCAAAGAAAGCAGCGAAGAAGAAACCGGCAAAGACCGCCGATGAAAAACGCGCCGACAAAAAAACCAAGAAATCCGAGAGCGGCCTGTTCGGTCACTGATCACCCTTCAACTGAAGGATTTTAAGCGGCCAACGCAACCCTCTCTGTTGGCCGTTCCTTGCCCCGCGCTCAACCTCCCTTCCTGCCCCGCCTTGCCATAACTAATGGCTGACTGGTGGCCTTGCATAGCGCCAAGCCCTGTCTATGCTCACCCAGAACCGTTGATGACGCTCGGCGTGTAAAGCGTTTCGGATGGTTATCCCATAAAGGTCTGCCAGCACTATCCAACTGATGAATGGAATGCGCCTAGCCAGGCGCGGGTTACTTAAGGGTGTCCGACATGTTCAACCTCCATCACAAGTCTGACCTGCTTGAAATCCAGCGTTTCTCCTGTGCACTCACCGAATCCAACGCCAAACTCGCCGCTATCAGCCGTTCCATGGCCATGATCGAATTTGATCGCGATGGGGTGATACTTGATGCCAACGACAACTTCTGCAAAACCATGGGCTACAGCGCCGAGGAAATTCGCGGCCAGCATCATCGGATCTTTTGTGACGAGGCCTACACCCATACCGACGCCTACGCCAAGCTCTGGCGCGACCTGGCGCGGGGTGAGGCCCTCAGCGGCACGTTCGTACGCTTGAACAGGCACGGCCAAGAGGTGTGGCTCGAAGCCAGCTATATGCCCGTGCTGGACAGCGACAACCACGTACAGAGTGTGATCAAAGTCGCGTCCGATATTTCCGCGCGGGTCCACCATGAACATGAAAACCAGAGCCTGATCGACGCCATCAGCCGCTCCATGGCGATGATCGAGTTCACCCCTCAAGGCCAGATTCTCAAGGCCAATAACAACTTTCTGAAGACCGTGCAGTACTCACTGGATGAAATCGTCGGCCAGCACCACAGCCTGTTTTGCCATCGCAGCGAAGTGGAGTCGCCGGCGTACAAAGCGTTCTGGGCGTCCCTCAATCGCGGCGAATACCACTCGCACCGCTTCGAGCGCAAAAACAAATACGGCAAAACCCTGTTTTTGGAAGCGTCCTACAACCCGATTTTCGACACCAACGGGCGCCTGTACAAAGTGGTGAAATTCGCCAGCGACATCACCGACCAAGTGACCACCCTGCGCACCGCCGCCGATTCGGCTCACGCCACCTCGGTACAAAACGACGCCTGCGCGCGCAAAGGATCGGAGGTGGTGCAGCAAACCGTGCAGATCATCGAAGAGATTTCTCACAATTTGAACCAGGCGGCACAGAGCATCGACGCGGTGAGCAAGCAGTCGGACATCATTGGCGCCATTGTGCAGACCATCCGCAGCATTGCCGAGCAAACCAATATGCTGGCGCTCAACGCCGCGATTGAAGCGGCACGAGCCGGTGAGCACGGACGCGGGTTTGCAGTGGTGGCCGACGAAGTGCGCAGCCTCGCCGCACGTACCAGCCACGCCACGGTGGAGATTGTGGAGGTGGTGCGCAAGAATCACGATCTGTCGTTGAGCGCAGTGTCGAGCATGCAGTCGAGCTTGAGCCGTACGGGGTTGGGGGTGGAACTGGCGAACGAGGCGGGGCAGGTGATCCTGGAGATTCAGGAAGGGTCACGGCATGTGGTGGATGCGATCGGGCAATTCAATTCGACCCTTCAACTGCAATAGCCGACCTATCCATTTCCAATTTGGAAAGCCAATCCCTGTGGGAGGGCGCAAGCACTCCCACAGGTTGATCCGAAGTGTGGCTTAGATTGCCGCCAGGGTTTCTTTCACCGAGTGCGCAGGATCAGTGGCTTTCGCCGCTACTTGCTGCTCTTGTTGCTGCTTCAACCGGTCGGCCACTTGCTTGGAAATCGCGTCCTGTTTTTCCAGGGACATGTTCTGTACATCCGCCTCAGTCAAACCCTGCTCCTTGAGCAACTGCTCACGAATGCGTTCGGCCGGAGTTTTGCTCATGTACTCCGTGAATTCCGAGCGCGCGCCAGAGGTGGATGTGGTGGCAGGCGTCTCGGTCGAGGAGGTGGTTGCCGTGGTGGAGGCTTGCAACTGCACGCGGGTCTTGGCGAAGGCTTCGTCGATACGGTCGGTGGCTTTGTCCAGATCCTTCTGCGCGACCGGTACGGTCACACTTTGCTGCGCGGCTTGAACGGCGCCGCTGTACAGCGCACTGGCGGCAGCGTTGGCTGGATCCATATCGGGGCGTTTGAGCTGTTGGACGGTCGATACGGCTTGGGTGTTGTTGTTAACCAGCATGATCGGGCACCTGGAGGAAATGTACGGTGCTACAGCTGGAGCAAATAGCGTGCCGGGCGCAAAAGCCCAGGTTTTGCTGGGGGCGGCTCGGCTGTTGCGGCAAGTGCTGGCCCATCGACGGCCAGCCATTGCCGCCTGCAACTCAGTAGGTGATGGGAATCTCGAATGTCTGAAACGCATCATCCACCGGTTGATAGCCCAGCACACGCGTGGTTTCGCTCAAGTCCAGACGCTTGAAACGGTTATTGGAAATGCCGTGGGCGATCAAGTGCTTTACGTCTTTAGTTTCAACCGAACGTTGCAGCAATTGCACCGCATCCCGTGGGCTGAGCCAAGCGCTGAGGTCGCGGGCGTTGTTCAGATCGTGGCTTTCGGGGAATTCAAAGGCGCCAATGCGCAGTGCGATGGTCGACAGTGGCGTTTTCGCCGCGTAGTAGCCGCACAGCGCCTCGCCATAGCATTTGCTCACGCCATACAGATTGGCGGGCAGCACTGGCATGCCAGGCGTGATCTGCCGATCCACCGGGTAGCCTTCGATGGTCTGGGCGCTGCTGGCGAAAACCAGACGCTTTACCCCGGCGGCCACGGCAGCTTCGAACAGGTAGGTGGTGGCGAGGATGTTGTTTGGCAGCAGTTCGTCGAACGAGGCGCTGGCATGGGGGATGCCCGACAGGTGCACGATCACGTCGATGCCATCGAGCAGCGCGACGAGCGCGGATTTATCGCTCAAGTCGGCGTGTACGAAGCGATGGTCGCCCAGGTCAAAATCCGGCGTGACGCGGTCTGTAAGCGTGAAGCGGTAGCGGTCTTTCGAGGCTTCGAAAAACGTCTTGCCGATTCTGCCGCAGGCGCCGGTGAGCAGTATGTTGAGTCCTTTCACGTGCATGTCCTTAGTTGTGGCCGTCGAGGGCGAAGGTCTGGAAGCCCGGATGCTGGCTGAGGCGTTCGTAATACGCTGCGATGGCGGGGTAGGGCGGATGTTCCATGGGCGTCATGCGCCAGCGGTGCACCGAAAGGCCGATAAGGACGTCGGCGAGGGTGAATTCGTCGCCGGTGACGTAAGCGTTGGTTTTGGTCAACTGTTGTTCCAGCAGGCCCATCTTGTCATTCCAGCCCTGTACGCCGGCTGCGATTCGTTGCGGGTCCTGATGCTCAGGACTCTGACGCACCAGCGCTTGGAACGCGTAACCCCAGGAAGGGTTGAGCTCGGTGGCTTGCCAGTCCATCCACTGCTCCACCCTGGCCCGTGGCGCGGGTTCGGCGGGCAAGAGGTCGTGGCGTTGGTAGAGGCTGACCAGGTAGCGGCAGATGGTGTTGGATTCCCACAGCACGCCGTGGTCGTCGATGAGCACAGGTATTTGCGCGTTAGGGTTCAGGGCCAGGAATTCGGGGGATTGGGTGGGGGTGTAGCCGATGCCCCAATCTTCGCGTACGTATTCGATGCCCAGTTCGTGGCATGTCCACAGGACTTTGCGTACGTTGATGGAAGAGGTGCGGCCCAAGATTTTCAGTGAGTGTCCCATGGTGCTTCCCTGGCAGTGGAGAAGGGACAATCTAGCAGGGGCCGGGGAGGTTAAGCGAGCGCGGTCAAATTGAGGGAACCGGCAGGCTAGCTCCCTCGATGGATCACGTTCGGCTTGAAGGTCAGGTGCTTTCCCGCACCTGCAACTCAAAGCCCATGTCCACTACCGGCTTGGCGACCTTGTTGCCCGCCATGATCGTGAGCAGATGCTCCGCCGCACGTCGGCCAATGGCTTCGCGTGGCGTGCTGATGCTGCTCAGGCGCGGCACCATAAAGGACGACGCGGGCAAGTCGTTGAAACCCAGCACCGCCACGCGCTCTGGCACCTTGATGCCATGGCGCAGGGCTTCCAGCAGCGCGCCTTGGGCCAGGTCGTCGTTGCCGAAGAAGATCGCATCCACGTCCGGATGGGCGGCCAGCAACTGTAGGAACAACTCACCGCCCAGGCCCACGGAAGAAGGACGCGGCGTCAGCAGCTCCAGCGCCGGGTCGTACATTCCGGCCTGTTGCAGGGCGCGGCGGAAACCCTCGCCACGCAGCAAGGTACGTTGGTCCAATTGCGCGCCGATATAGGCCAGGCGCTTGCGGCCACGGGACAGTAAATGCGCCGCGGCTGTTTCACCGGCGGCCAATTGCGAGAAGCCCACGCAATTCACGCCAGCGTTAGGGTCCAGGTCCATCATGTAAACGCAAGGCACATTGCTGGCCTCGACCATTCGTCGGGCGCTTTCGGTCCGATCGAAGCCCGTCAGCAGCAAGCCCCGTGGCTGATAGGACATGTAGTTGCGCAGCAGGTTTTCTTCTTCATCGCGGGAGTAGTGAGAGTTGCCGATCAGCACTTCAAAGCCCTTAGGCCGTAGCACCTGATGGATGGCTTCGAGGGTTTCGATAAATAGCAGGTTGGACAACGACGGTACCAACACCACCACCGAATGGCTCTGAGCCGAGGCCAGGGCGCGGGCGGCGGGGTTGACCACGTAGTTGAGCTCGGCAGCTGCCTGTTGGACTTTTTCTACCAGTTCGATGGCCACGGTGCTGATGCCGCGCAGGGCGCGTGAAGCGGTGATCGGACTGACGCCAGCCAGGCGGGCAACTTCGTTGAGGGTCGGGCGACCCGTGGTGCGCGTATTTTTATCGTTCTTAGAGGTCATCAGGCGGCTTGCCAAACAAAAATCGAGGCACTAAGGTAGCGCTGTCTCCAAATGGCTGCAAATTATTGAACTTTGGGTTGCCTGATCCGGTTCAAATGATTGGAGCGGATGCACGCGTCACTCCATAAAAATGACAAGACGGCGCGGGAAAAGCCTGTTTTTGCACGTGCCTTACAGCGTGTGAAGGTAGCGCTATCTGCGTCTTGAGGTGTTTCATGAGTCAACCTGTTACCGCCCTGGTCATCATGGGTGTTGCCGGCTGTGGCAAGACCAGTGTCAGCGAGGCCTTGTGCCGGCTGAACGGCGCTACCGCCATTGAAGGCGACAGCTTTCACCCTGCCGCGAACATCGAAAAGATGAGCGCCGGCCACCCCCTCAACGACGACGACCGCGCCGGCTGGCTCGACATCCTGTGCGATGAACTGCGCCGCTCGCTTAAAGCGGGTGAACATCCGGTGCTCACCTGTTCGGCTCTCAAGAAGAAATACCGTGACCACCTGCGCGAAGCCGCGCCAGGTCTGGGTTTCGTATTCCTGGAACTGACCCGTGAAGTCGCCTCGGACCGCGTGTCCCATCGCCCCGGCCATTTCATGCCGGCAAGCCTGATCGACAGCCAGTTCGCCACCCTTGAATCGCCCAAAGGCGAGCCACTGACCCTGGCCCTCAACGCCAGTGAAGACAGTGTCGAGGCGTTGGCCGAGCAGACCAACGCTTGGTGGCTGCAACACGGCTTTGAACGAACTCATTAATTTTTTGCCGGAAAAGATAGCGCTATCCCCGGCAAGAAATTCAACACCCGCTTTAATAACAACAACAAACAGGAGAGACCCCCCATGTTTGGCATGTCCCACGAGTCGTACCTGCTGCTAGACGCAGTCGTCACTATCATCGGGTTGATCGTTCTGATCACCAAGTTCAAGGTCCACCCGTTCATTGCACTGATCATCGCGGCCGGCTTCCTCGGCCTGACCTCGGGCATGCCCGTGGACAAGATCATCAAGGCCTTCCAGGACGGTTTCGGCGGAGTGCTCGGCTTTGTCGGCATCATCCTCGCGCTGGGCACCATGCTCGGCAAGATGATGGCCGAATCCGGCGGTGCCGATCAGATCGCCCAGACCCTGATCCGCGCCTTCGGCAAAGAGAAGGTCCAGTGGGCCATGATGTTCGCCGCGTTCCTGGTGGGCATCCCGCTGTTCTTCGAGATCGGCTTTGTGCTGCTGATCCCGCTGGTGTTTATCGTCGCGCGCCGCACAGGTGTGTCGCTGATCAAGATCGGCATCCCGCTGCTCGCAGGCCTCTCGGCAGTGCACGGCCTGGTGCCACCGCACCCGGGCCCGCTGCTGGCTATCGGCGTGTTTGGCGCGGACATCGGCAAGACCATCCTGTATGGCCTGATCGTCGCACTGCCGACCGCCATCATTGCCGGCCCGATCTTCGGTACGTTCATCGCCAAGTACATCCCCGGTAATCCCTCCCAGGAACTGGTGGATCAACTGGCCCGCGAGACCGACAACAAGTCGTTGCCAAGCTTCGGCATCACATTGGTCACCGTGCTGCTGCCGGTGTTTCTGATGCTGCTCAAAACCTTCGCCGACATCGCCTTTGCCGAAGGCAACGTGGTGCGCAACTGGATGGACATGATCGGTCACCCGATCACCGCCTTGCTGCTGGCGCTTCTGCTGTCGCTGTACACCTTTGGTAGTCGCCAGGGCATTCACTCCAAGCAAATCCTCAAGCTGCTCGACGCCAGCCTTGCGCCGACGGCCGCGATCATCCTGATCATCGGTGCCGGTGGTGGCTTCAAACAGATGCTGGTAACCAGCGGCGTGGGTGACGTGATCGGCCATATGGCGGTGAATGCGCAGATCAACCCGATCCTGCTGGCCTGGCTGGTGGCGGCGGTGATTCGTATTGCGACCGGTTCGGCAACCGTGGCGACCATTACCGGCGCGGGCATCGTAGTGCCGGTGGTGGGGATGATCCCAGGGGTTAACCGTGAGCTGTTGGTGCTGGCGACGGGGGCGGGTTCGTTGATCCTGTCTCACGTCAACGATGCGGGGTTCTGGCTGGTGAAGCAGTACTTCAACATGACCGTGGCCGAGACCTTCAAGACCTGGACGGCGATGGAAACCATTCTGTCTGTGGTGGCGTTGATCTTCATCATGCTGCTGTCGTTGGTGGTCTAACAGACACACCAGCAGCAAGGGTGAAAACCCAATGTAAATGTGGGAGGGGGCTTGCCCCCGATGGCGGTGGGTCAGTCACCAGATGAAGTGATTGAACCTCTGCTATCGGGGGCAAGCCCCCTCCCACATGTTGACCACATTTGTTCAGGTGGATCGGGTCAGGCTTTAGCGACCAGCCCATCCGCCCGGAACATCCCGCGAATCCCGCGCACCGCCTGGCGAATCCGGTCCTGGTTTTCGATCAGCGCAAAGCGCACATGATCATCCCCATACTCGCCAAATCCAATCCCCGGCGACACGCAGACCTTGGCTTCCAGCAGCAGCTTCTTGGCAAACTCCAGCGAACCCATGGCGGCATACGCCTCCGGGATCTTCGCCCAGACGTACATCGACGCCTTGGGATTCTCCACCATCCAGCCCAACTCATGCAGGCCCTTGACCAGCACATTGCGGCGCTGGCGGTACTGCTCGGCGATGTCCTTCACGCACTGCTGATCGCCTTCCAACGCAGCAATCGCGGCGACTTGCAGCGGGGTGAAGGTACCGTAATCGTGGTAACTCTTGATCCGTGCCAGGGCGTTGACCAGTTCCGGGTTGCCCACCATGAAACCGATGCGCCAGCCAGCCATGTTGTAGCTCTTGGACAGGGTGAAAAACTCCACCGCAATGTCCTTGGCCCCCGGCACTTGCATGATCGATGGGGCTTTCCAGCCGTCGTAGACGATGTCGGCGTAGGCCAGGTCATGCACCACCAGCACGTCGTACTGCTTGGCCAGGGCGATCACCCGTTCGAAGAAATCCAGCTCCACGCACTGCGCAGTCGGGTTGGACGGGAAGCCGAGGATCATCATCTTCGGCTTCGGGATCGACCCACGAATCGCCCGTTCCAGCTCGGCGAAGAAGTCCACGCCCGGAATCAGCGGCACCGAACGCACCTGGGCGCCGGCAATCACGGCACCGTAGATATGAATCGGGTAGCTCGGGTTGGGCACCAGCACCGTGTCGCCCTGGTCCAGGGTGGCCAGCATCAAATGCGCCAGGCCTTCCTTGGAACCGATGGTGACGATGGCTTCCGTCTCGGGGTCGATGTCCACCTCGTAGCGGTCTTTGTACCAGCGCGAAATCGCCCGGCGCAGACGCGGAATGCCTTTGGAGGTGGAGTAGCCGTGGGTGTCTTCGCGCTGGGCGACGGTGACCATTTTCTCCACGATATGGGGAGGCGTGGCACCGTCGGGGTTACCCATGCTCAAGTCGATGATGTCTTCGCCGCGCCGACGCGCAGCCATCTTCAGCTCGGCAGTGATATTGAAAACGTAAGGGGGGAGTCGATCTATGCGCGCAAAGCGGCGCGGCGAACCTTGGTCGGCCATTGTTGCCTCGAAGTACGTAAGCGCCCGGAACCGTCCGAGCGACGTCGGCCACTGCGGTGGCCTGCGGAGCAGACAATACGGTCGATGATGGCCAGTTGTCCATATGCGTAGGAAAATTTTCTGCATGGAGTACGGCACGGATATGCCCCTATACTCGATGCGGGTTTGTTCCCTCATAAGAAGGAGACTGTTCGTATGGATCAGCAGACAAAACAACCGTTAGAGCCACGCATGGAAGCAGGCAAGGCCTTGGTGATTGCTGGGGTACAAGGGCGTTATTCCAAGGCGACGGTGGGCGATATTCCCAAGTTGTGGGAGTTGTTCGACACCTGCATCAAGGACATCAAGAAGCGCATCGGCGGTGTGACCTATGGCGTTTGCCATAACCCCAATCACGGCGAATTCGATTACATGGCGGGGGTGGAAGTCCCGAGCAAAAGCGACGTCCCGAGCAACTTCGAAGCCATTGAGATTCCACCGCTCAACTATGCGGTGTTCCCGCATTACGGACCGGTGCAGGCTTTGGAACAGACGTACGAGCGCATCATGTTCGAGTGGTTGCCACATTCGGGCTACAAAGTGGCAGGGCCGGATTTTGAACGCTACAGCGCTGATTTTGACGTGAGGAAAGGCACGGGGACGGTGGAGATCTGGTTGCCTGTCGTAGCCAATACCTGATGGCGCATGACTGAGCTGCCGGGGCAGCTCAGTCGCGTGTGTCAACGGCTGAGCAGCCGCCCGATGAAGGACGCGTTGCCGCCGAGCGTGCCACTGCTTTGCAGGCGCTCTTCCTCCAAAACGCGCTCGAGTTTGTCGATACAGGAAGGCTGCGGCCTTGATTGCGTGTCGTTCCAGGCTATTGCGACGCCTTGATCGCCAAAGTCGGCGTCCAATTGGCCGGTCACGGTGTGTCTGAGCAGCTTGACCAGATTTCCGCTGTCATTACGCGCCAACGCGACAATCTTCCCATCGTTCTGGACCGTTACACTGGCATAGTTGCCATGGTTGGTTTCGGTTTCCAACGGCTGTCCTGCGTTGAACGACATGTCCAGTTGACCGTTGGCAAGCAGGCTGGCAACGAAGTTCATTTGATGTGGGAGTTTGTGGCTGTCGCCGACCACCGCAATGCCGCCGACAACGGCAATGCGCCCCTCTGGGCCGCTCGCCAGCACAGTAACCTGTTCGTCGTGATTGCCCGAAAGCGGCAAATGGACAAGTCCGTTGTTGCCAAATCCTGTGTTCAGTTCCCCTTTGTTCGTATACCCGCTGAGGTGGGCTTTGCCATTGCTGGTACCCGCCAGTACAAAACCCTGCGCTGTCGTCAAGACCGCACTCAGGAGAACACCATGGACTTCAAGTGGCCCGTTGTTTCCGAAGTTGATAAATCGGCCACTTTCGTCGAGCTGGTAAACGAAACTTTTGGTGCCGTCATTGAATACAACGATGATGTTGCCATCACCCTGCACCGCAAGACCGGCCTTGCTGGTTTCACCGAGATTGATCGCTTGATTCAGCACAACTTGACCGTTAGTGCCAAACGACTTATCTACGTCGCCGTTATCGACCCGGAATCGTGTGACAAACGCCGCTTCACCGTCAGTATTTGCCGCTAGCAGCAGGGGTTTGTTATCCGGCTGAATCAGCATGTCGACAAGGACGTCGCGGTCTTCAGCCGGCGTGAGCCAGAACCCGAAGTTGACATCCTCCTCTCCGGTCGGTGTGTGTTTGGTGAGACCGATGAAGTGATTGTTCTGGTAAGTAAACAGGCCCGCTGTAAGGGTCGAGCCATTACTGAGGGCGCGGGAAATCCCCACCGTATTTCTGTAGATCACAGTGCCGTTCTTGGGGGTTGCGTTACCAAACGAAAGATCCGCGCTTCCTGCGGTGTTTACTGCAGTACTGCTCGATGAAGTCTTCATGGAATGTCTCCGCACTGGACGTAAAACGTTTCCACTCCTGCTCGTCATATTCCGTGAGCGACAACCTTGGCGTTACAGTAAAAGGCATCGAGGTGCGTGCGTATAGCTGTGAGATCTGACAGTAGGCAACGGGGGCTAAAGCCTGCGCCGACTGCCGTATCACTTTCGCTAGGTAAGGTGTGTCAAAGACGCTCCACCCAACATCAGACTCAACCTGCGTTCATACCCCACCCGCGCCTTGTACGCCTCGCCGATATCCAACCAGCCCGCTTGCAGATATAACCCCATCGCCGCCACATTGGCGCTGTCCACCGACAGTTCCAGTGCCTCGATTTGTGGCCATTCCTGGCGCGCTGCCGCCGGCAATGCCTGCAAACACGCCTTGCCGAACCCACTGCCTTGTTGCCGCCGATCCACCTGGAACGCATGCAGCGTGGCGCTGTGTGCATCGGCCCAATGGGGCAGGCAAGGCGGGCGTTTGAGCAAGAGGAAGGCCACCGGAATGTCATCGGCCAGCAGGGCGAACCCTTTGACGCCTGGGCTTGGTTTGGCCAGCAGCGAATTGAGCGCGCAATACATATCGCCGCAAAACGGCAGTTGTTCGGGATGAACTTCGATGGCGCTGGCTTGCTGTCGTTGCACAGCAGTGAGCGCCTCGTAGGCGACAAGGCGGGTTTGCATCGGAACGTCCGAACGGCTGCAAGGAAGCGCGCAGTCTAGCGGGTTTGAGGGCGACACAGTGCTTAGTGATAAGCGGGCTGGCCCTGAGCGAGGCGCGCCAATTCACCACATACTCTGAGCCTGATCACTCATCCTGCATCTGCGCCAGCATCCAGCTGCCCGCCGGTCCCGGTGGATACTGCCGCGACCACAGCGCATCCACCGCTACCAGTCGCGGCCAACCGCGCACTGGGAGTTCCACCAGCCCAGTGTTGCCAAAGCGTTCCACCAGCCAACGCGGCAGCTCGGCCCAACCGAAACCGAGCTGGGCCATTTCCATCAGCATCAGAAAACTCGGCGCCGACCAAACGCGGCCGCTGGGGCGGGTTTCATTCGGGTTGATGATGCTCGCCAGCCGAAGTTCGCGGTGTTGCTGCAAGCACTGCACGTCGATGTTCGGCAGCGTGGCCAACGGATGCTCGGGCGCGACGAACAGCGCGATTTCCGTGCGTTCAGCCACGGGCGCGCGGCTGAGGTCGGGTGGGTAATCTGCCTGGGCCTCGACAAACGCGATCTGCGCACGACCGCTCTGCACCAGCGCGATCAAGTCTTCGCACTCGGCGATCAACCATTCCAGTTCAAGGTCCGGGTAACGCTGCTCGAAGGCCTTGAGCGCGAGTTCGAAGCGCTCAGATTGATAGGTATCGGACATGGCAATCGTGACTTTCGGCTCCAATCCCATGGCCAACTGACTCGCGGCCAGCGACAGGCGACTGCTGGCTTCCAGGACTTGCTCGGCGCGTTGCAGCAACACCAGGCCGGCGGGCGTGAGCGTCGGCTTGCGGCTGCTGCGATCAAACAGCACCACATCCAAGTCAATCTCCAGGCTGGCTACCGCCGCGCTGACGGTGGACTGGCTCTTGCCCAGTTTGCGCGCCGCCGCCGAGAACGAGCCTTGAGTGGCCGCCTGCACAAACGCTTGCAGCACTTCATTAGAGGCCATGACTATCGCCTTGATCGATGGTTATTGGTTATGAAGTATCGATTCAAAGGGTAATGATGGCAACCGTCGTCACTCTCGGAGACGGGTCATGAACCCTACCAAATCCATCACTGAACGCGTTTGCCAGGCTGTTGGTTTCGAAGCCCTGGCGTTGTTGATCTGCACCCCTTTGTTGGCGTGGATCATGGACAAGCCGGCCCTGGAAATGGGCATGGTCACCCTGGCGATCAGCCTGATGGCGCTGACCTGGAACGTGATCTTCAACGGCCTGTTCGACCGACTCAAGGCACGCCTGCAACTGGCCAACAATGGCTGGACCCGTGTGTTGCACGCGCTCATGTTTGAAGGTGGCTTGATTTTGGTGTGCGTACCGCTGATTGCGGCGTGGCTGAATATCAGCCTGATGCAGGCATTTATCCTCGACATAGGTGTATTGCTGTTCTTCCTGCCGTACACCTATGTGTATCACTGGGGCTATGACGTACTGCGCGACAAGCTCCTACAGAAACATTCCGCCCGACGCCTCGATGCGCTGGCCGGTGATCCAGTGGCTGCCGTCGGCCAGCAGGCTGGCAATCGCTCCACCGATATCGTCCGGTAAGCCGGCGCGGCCCAGGGCGGTGTTGCTCGCGACCATGGCATTGAGGTTGGCGTTGTCGCGTACAGCGCCGCCGCCGAAGTCGGTTTCGATCGCGCCAGGGGCCAGGATGTTGACGCTGATCCCGCGCCCACCCAGCTCTTTGGCCTGGTAGCGGGTCAGCACTTCCATGGCGCCTTTCATCGCCGCGTAGGCGGCATAGCCCGGCAGGCTGAAACGCGCCAGGCCGCTGGAGACGTTGAGGATGCGGCCGCCGTCGCGGATCAACGGCAACAGCTTCTGCGTCAGGAAAAACGGACCCTTGAATTGGATCGCCACCAGTTGGTCGAACTGGGCTTCGGTGGTCTCGGCAAAACTGGCGTGAATGCCGATCCCGGCGTTGTTGATCAGAAAGTCGATGTGATCCTGTGCGAAAACATCCTTGAGCACGCCGGCCACGTCGCCGACAAAACCTTCGAATGTTGCGCTTTGGCTCACATCCAATTGCAGCATGGCGGCGCGGCCACCCAATTGTTCGATCTCGGCCACCAATGCTTGCGCCTCGTCGGCCTTGCTGTGATAGGTGCCGATGATGTCTACGCCTTGCGCCGCCAGGTGCAATGCAGCGTTTTTACCCAAGCCACGGCTGGCGCCGGTGATCAATGCGATTTTGCGGGTCATGGTGCAGTCCTCTTCAGATGTGAACGTGGGACTGAGTGTATTTGTCCGCTGCTAACGTGATAAACAGGGCTACACCGGAATCACTGGCCGGATAAGGCGAACAATCCCATGAACAAACTTGAGTTGCTGCGCACCTTCGTGCGGGTCACCGAACTGTCGAGTTTTACCCAGGCGGGCGAGAGTCTGGGGCTGCCGCGTTCCACCGTGTCCGAGCATGTGCAGGCGCTGGAAGAACTGCTCGGCGCGCGTCTGTTGCAGCGCACCACACGCAAAGTGCAGGCGACCCAGGACGGGCGCGTGTTGTACGAGCGCAGCAAGGACCTGCTCGCGCATATGGAGGAACTCGAAGGGCTGTTTCGCCAGGACGAAGCGCAACTGAGCGGGCGCATCCGCGTCGACATGCCCAACGTGATGGCGCGGGAACTGATCCTGCCGCGCTTGTCGCAGTTCATGGACGCGCACCCGTTGATCGAGTTGGAGATCAGTTGCACCGACCGCCAGGTCGACCTGCTCGCCGAAGGCTTCGACTGCGTACTGCGCGTCGGCGCCCAGCCGGACCACAGCGTGGTCGCACGCGTGCTGTGCCGCATGCCGATGATCAACTGCGCGAGCGCGGGTTACGTGCAACGTTACGGCGTGCCCGCGACCTTGGCCGATCTGGCGCAGCATCAATTGGTGCATTACGTGCGGCCATTGGGTTCACGCTCGGCCGGTTTCGAGTATCAGCAAGGCAACAAGGTGCAGCGCATCCCCATGGCCGGGCGGGTGACGGTCAACAGCACGGATGCGTATCGCGTGGCGTGCCTGGGCGGTTTTGGCATTACTCAGGTGCCGGCCTTGGGTATTCGTGACTTGCTCGCCAGTGGCGAGTTGGTTGCCCTGCTCCCCGACTACCCGGCGCCGCCGCTGGATGTGTCCTTGCTCTACGCGGGTCAGCGGCATTTGCCGTTGCGGGTGCGCGTGTTCATGGACTGGCTGGCGGCCACCCTGCAAGCCCATCTTTAACGGCGCGCCGACAGTTGCTGCGGCGCCAGGAACGCGTCGTGAAAGTAATCCCGGAACGCCTGCATCGCCGGGGTAAATGCCCGCTCGCGGTGCCAGGCCAGTCCGACGCTCATGGGCGTGACCGGGTCGGTGACGGTCAGGGTTTCGATGCGCTTGCCTTCCAGTGACCACGGGCGGTGCACCAAGTCCGACAGAATCGCCACGCCGCTGCCATTGGCGACCATGCTGCGTACTGCCTCCACCGAACTGGTGCGCAGTCGCACCTTAGGCGTTTGCCCGGCCTGTTCCCAATAGCGCATGGCGCTGTGTTCGGCTTCATCGACGGTCAGCAGGATGTAGGGCTCCTGCGCGACATCCGCCAGGCTCACGGCGCCGCGCTCGCACAATGGGTGATGGCTGGGCAGCCACAGGCGACGTTCCGAGTTGAACAGAATCTCGGAAACGATCGCCGGGTGAGTCAGGTTGGCGGTGAGCACCACGGCCATGTCGAACTGGCCGTCGAGCAGACCTTGTTCGATCGCCTGGCGCTCCTGCTCGAAGACCTCGATGGTCACGTCCGGATGCCAATGCTCCATGCGCTGCAAGTGATGGGGCAGGAAGTAACCAAGTACGGTGTAACTGGCCGCTACCCGCAGCACGCCGCTGGCGCGGTAGTCGGGCAATGGACTGTTCAGCGCATCGTCCACGCTGCGCACAATCACATAGGCGCGGTTGAGAAAGTGCCGCCCGGCATCGGTCAAGTTCATGCCTTGGGCCGAGCGCACAAACAGTTGCACGCCGAGCATCGCCTCCAACTCCTTGATCGCCGTGGTCACCGCCGACTGCGAGATGTTCAGGTGGATCGCTGCCTGGGAAATCTGGCCGATCTCAGCGGTGGCGACGAAGTAGCGGATTTGGCGCAAGGTCAGCGACATGAGCGATATCTGTTTTTCAGAAGATAGGGCATCTGATAATAGATCTTCCCAAGGGGTCAAGGCGCAGCCTACTTTTCCAACATCATTTCTGGCGGAGCGACCCCGATGCAGGCAGTGGATTTCAATTCGGACATGGGCGAAGGTTTCGGCCCCTGGACCATCGGTGATGGCGTCGACGCGGAGCTGATGGCCTACATCAGCTCGGCCAATATCGCCACCGGCTTCCACGCCGGCGACCCCGGGACCATGCGCCGCACCGTAGAACGCGCCAAGCAACTGGGCGTGGCCATCGGCGCCCATCCCGGCTTTCGTGATCTGGTCGGCTTTGGCCGTCGGCATATCAACGCACCGGCTCAGGAGCTGGTGGACGATATGCTCTACCAACTCGGTGCCCTGCGGGAAATCGCCCGTGCCCAGGGCATGACGCTGCAACATATCAAGCCTCACGGCGCGCTTTACATGCACCTGGCCCGTGACGAAGAAGCGGCCCGGCTGCTGGTGCAAAACCTGCAACTCATCGAACCGACGCTGTTGCTGTACTGCATGCCCAACTCGGTGATCTGGCGCGTGGCCAAGGAGTTGGGGCAACCGGTGGTCCGGGAATTTTATGCCGATCGTGAGTACGATCTGACGGGCTCCATCGTGTTTACCCGCACTGTTCGCGCGCTGGATCCTGCGACGGTGGCGGCACGTGTCCTGCGGGCTTGTCAGACGGGGTTGGTGCGCACCGTAGAAGGCGAAGACCTGTTTATCGAATTCGATTCCATCTGCCTGCACAGCGACACTCCCGGCGCCCTGGAACTGGTGGAAGCCACCCGCGAAGCCTTGGACCAGGCGGGTATCACGGTCAAAACACCCTAATAAGATCGATCCCTTACTTTTTTGCCTGCCTTTCCATAACCATTCCAAGAGGAAGCGACATGGCTGAAACGACCCCCATCCGCTACAGCTTCGGCGGTGATGAACACCTGTTTGCCGAGGTCAGCGACAGCATGTCGTTGGAGGCCTTTTTCAAGGGCATGGCGGTGACCCGAGCGGTGGAGCGCCTGGCGCTGGAAGGCGTGCTGGATGTATGCCTGGCCAATGCCTCGTTCCAGATCCGCTTCGACCCCGACCGCATCGCGCCCCATGTGTTGCTCGACGCCGTGCAAAGCGCCGAAGCTCAGGCCGTGGCCGAACGCACCTTGCGCACGCGCATCATCGAAATCCCGGTGCTGTACAACGACCCCTGGACCCATGAAACCCTGATGCGTTTTCGCGATCGCCATCAAGACCCCAGCGGCACCGACCTGGAGTACGCCGCGCGCATCAATGGCCTGGCGGATGTGGACGCGTTTATCGCCGCTCACAGCGGCGCGCCGTGGTTTGTGTCGATGGTCGGGTTTGTCGCGGGTCTGCCGTTCATGTTCCAAATGGTCGAGCGCGAGCGGCAGTTGCAGGTGCCCAAATACCTGCGCCCGCGCACCGACACGCCCAAACTCACCCTCGGCCATGGTGGCTGCTTTGGGTGTATCTACTCGGTGCGCGGCGCTGGCGGTTACCAAATGTTCGGGGTGACCCCGGCGCCGATCTACGACCCGGCGCAGCAGTTGGCCTACCTCAAGGAGCACATGGTGTTCTTTCGCCCCGGTGACATCGTGCAGTTTAAACCCATAGAACGTGATGCCTACGACCTGGCCGTCGCCGAGGTGGACGCAGGACGTTTCGACCTGCGCATCCGCCCGGTGGAATTTTCCCTCGACGCCTTTCTGGCCGACCCGGTGGGCTATCCGAAAACCCTGCAGGAGGCGCTGGCATGATCAAAGTCCTCAAACCCGGCCTCGCCACCTCTGTGCAGGACCTTGGCCGCGAAGGTTATTACCACTTGGGCATTCCGCCGTCGGGGGCGCTGGACCAATACGCGCTGAGCGCGGCCAACCATCTAGTGGGCAATCCGGTCGGTGCGGCGGGCCTGGAATGCACCTTGATCGGGCCTGAATTGGAATTCCAACAGGATGCGTTAGTGGCACTCAGCGGCGCGCTCATGTCGCCGCGCCTTGACGGTGAAGTGGTGCATCAGGACACCGCGTTCCAGGTGCGTGCCGGGCAGGTGCTGCGTTTCGAATTTCCCAAGGCCGGCGCACGGACTTACCTGGCGGTGGCCGGCGGCATTGATGTGCCCGTGGTGCTCGGCAGTCGCTCCACTTACACCCTGGGCGCGCTTGGTGGGTTTAAAGGTCGGCGCTTGCAGGAGGGTGATGAATTGCCCATCGGTGAGCTCTGCGGGCAGGGCCGGGCGGGCAACAGTTTGCCGATGGCCTTGCGCCGGTCGGTAGGGGGCGATATCACCCTGCGTGTGGTGCCTGGCCTGTATTACGAGCGCCTGACCGGTGCCGCCAAAAGCAGTTTTTTCGCCGAACCGTGGACCGTGGGTTCCGAAGCGGACCGTATCGGCTATCGCTTCAAGGGCGGTAGCGCGTTGAGCTTTGAACCACGGGAACAGCCGTTTGGCGCGGGCTCGGATCCGTCGAATATTGTCGACAGCTGCTACCCCATCGGTTCGATCCAGGTACCGGCGGGGCTGGAGCCGATTGTGTTGCATCGAGATGCAGTGTCGGGCGGAGGTTACGCGATGATCGGCACGGTGATCAGTGCCGATCTGGATTTGATCGGGCAGATGCAGCCCAACCAGTGCGCGGGGTTTGTGGCGGTGACGCTGGAGGAGGCCCTTGAGGCGCGGCGGGTGTACAAGAAGCGGCTCAAGGCCATGACGGGTCTCTTCAACAACTGACACAACACACATCCAACTGTGGGAGGGGGCTTGCCCCCGATGTCGGTGGTTCAGCTACAGATCGGCCGACTTACCCACCGCCATCGGGGCAAACCCCCTCCCACAGTTTCAATCTATGTTGTGTCAGAAAAGTTGGGTGAACAGCCAGTAGAGGCTGCCAGACAGAAGAATCGCCGCCGGCAACGTCAGCACCCACGCCATCAGCAAATTGCGGATCGTCCGCATCTGCAACCCAGCACCATTGGCCACCATGGTCCCCGCCACACCGGATGACAGCACATGGGTTGTCGACACCGGCAACCCATACATATCTGCGGCCCCGATGGTCAGCATCGCCACTGTTTCCGCCGCCCCGCCTTGGGCGTAGGTCATGTGGGTCTTGCCGATTTTCTCGCCCACCGTGACCACGATGCGCTTCCAGCCGACCATGGTGCCCAGGCCAAGCGCAATGGCCACCGCGATCTTCACCCAAAGCGGAATAAAGCGCGTGGCGTTGTCGATCTGTTGCTTGAACAGCTGCAGTTTGTCTTGGGTGTCGGCGTCGAAATTGCCGACCTTGCCCTTGTCCATCAGGCGAATGGTTTCGCTGGTCAGGTACATGTCGTTACGCACGTTGCCGACCGCCTCGGCGGGGACTTTGGCCAGGGAGCCGTAGCCTTTGACTTCTTCGCCGATATGCCCGGTGAGCGCGGCGAGGGCCGGCACCAGGTCCGGTGTGGCTTGCTTGGTGCGCACGTAGGTCGACAGGACGGGGCGCGGGTCGCCGGGCAATGCCTGCGCCGTGGTTTTCATCAGGGCGGCCTGGGTCACTTCGGCCACCGCCGCGAACTGCAAAGACTGCTCGGCGGGCATGGTGCGGTTCAACGCATAGGCCATTGGCAACGTGCCGACCAGAATCAGCATGATCAGGCCCATGCCTTTCTGCCCATCGTTGGAGCCGTGGGCGAACGACACGCCGGTGCAGGTGGCGATCAACATGCCGCGAATCCACCACGGCGGCGGGGTGTTGCCTTTGGGCGCCTTGTACAGCGATCGGTTCTTCACAAAGGCGCGCATGGCCAGCAGCAACAAGGCTGCAAACGCAAAGCCGATCAAGGGGGACAGTAGCAACGCATAACCAATCTTGGTCGCCTGGGCCCAATCTACCCCGCTGGTGCCGTCACGTCCGTGCATCAAGGCATTCGCCACGCCGACGCCGATGATTGAGCCGATCAGCGTATGGGAGGACGAGGCCGGTAAACCCAGCCACCAGGTGCCGAGGTTCCACAGGATCGCAGCGATCAGCAGGGCGAAGATCATCGCGAAACCGGCCGATGAGCCCACCTGCAAAATCAGCTCCACCGGCAGCAGGGCGATGATGCCAAACGCCACCGCGCCGCTGGAGAGCAGCACGCCGAGGAAGTTGAAAAAGCCCGACCACACCACCGCGAAATGCGGTGGCAGCGAGTTGGTGTAGATCACCGTCGCGACGGCGTTGGCGGTGTCGTGGAAACCGTTGACGAACTCGAAGCCCAGAGCGATCAACAACGCGACGCCCAGCAGCAGGAACGGCGTCCAGGTGGTGACCACCGTGCCCAGTTCGTGCATGTCATGCATCAGGCTGTAGGCGGTGAACAACAGTCCCATGGCGAGGACGGCGAAGAAAATGATCACGGTCACCAGGCCAGGTTTCTTGTCCAGGCGCGGTTTTGAATCGACGGAAGATGAGTGCGTGGAGGCAGTCAGGGAAGGGGTGGCCATGCCGGAGCATCCAGGTGATGAAGGATGTCGTTCATAGTCATTGCAGAATGTTACAACGGTGCTGCCGCAGGTCAGTGTTTGGTCAATCAGGCACGCCATTAGTCTGTCTTGCAGCGCACACAGCCGCGAAACTCATAGGCACCACCGATCCCTGTGGGAGATGTCGAGCTTCAGCGAGGCTTCGATAGCGGCGGCAGGGCTGGCAGAGGTGTTGGCTGACACACTCTCATCGGGAGCAAGCCCCCTCCCACAGTGGATCTCATTTCAATTTGAAAATCTGCGAAACGCCCAACGCCCGGCAATCAAGGTAAAGGTCGCGACCAGCGCCACCAAAATCCAGAAGCCTTCCGGGTCTTGTGAAAGCGGCACGCCGCCGACGTTCATGCCAAAAAAACCGGCGATGATGTTGATCGGCAGTGCCAGCACCGTCACCACCGTAAGGGTGAACAGAGTGCGGCTGCTTTGCTCGTTGAGGTTGGCGGCGATCTCTTCCTGCAACAGTTTGATGCGTTCGCCCAGAGCCGTCAGGTCGTTGATGATCAGCGCAAACTCTTCGGTGGATTTGCGCAACTCCTTCACGTCTTCCTTTTGCAGCCATTGCGGCGGTCGGTTGAGCAGGCGCAGCAACGAGCCCGGCTCCAACGCCAGCAAGCGTTGCAGGCGCACCAGCACCCGGCGCGCGGCACCCAGTTCGGCGCGGTTGGTGGACAGGCGCGAGGACAGTAATTGGTCTTCGATATGGTCGACGCTGATGCTGGTCTTGCGCACGATCTGCGTCAGCACTTCGCCCTGGTCGCGCAGCAAATGCACCAACAGTTCCAGTGGCGAGCGAAAGTGTTCTCCGGCCTTTACCGACGAGCGCAACTTGTCCACCGAGTGCAACGGTTGCAGCCGCGCGCTGATCAACAGGCGGCTGCGAGCGCATACCCACAGCGTGGAAATATCCGACGAGACCATGCTGCTGAAGTTGAACACCACGTCGTTGACCACCGCCAGCAAGGCCGAGTCGACGTGTTCGATGCGGGTGGAGCGCGAGCCCTCGTGAAGGGCCTCGAAAAACTCTTCAGGCAGCTCCAGGTGCGCCTGCATCCAGCGCTCGCAGGCGGCGTGGGCGAGGTTCAGGTGCAGCCACAAGAACTCCTCCGGGTCCTGCGGTTGCTTCAATGCCGCCAGGGCGGTAGCCGAGTCAATCTGCTCCCCCTTAACACCTGGGCGAAAACGAAAACCGTAAAGCAAGCCAAACAGATCGGAGTCCTGATGGCTGTGATCGATGCTGTGATTCATGGAGGCTCGCAGAGAAAAGGCCTGTAGGACATTTCACAGGTCGCGTGGCGAATAATTACAGGGTTATTTGACAGTTTTATGACAGTCGTTGGTTTATTTCGCATTCGTGACATTTTATTGACCATTTGTCCGAATCCCTTCAAGAAGGCTCTATTCCGGCCGATTCAGCTCATTAACAACCGTTAGGGATGTGCGGTGCTTTTGTCGACAGGGAGGTCAAGGCATGCACACGCCACTTACCTGTATCGAGGCTTTCCCCGATGAATGTTTTGCGAACCTCCTTGAGAGCACAAATCCTGTCGCTGCTCGGTGGCAGCTTGCTGGCGATATTGTTGATCGCCCTGGCCTGTTTCAACTTCCTCTCCAACGGGGTGCAGAGTTATCGCAGTTTGATTGACGGGCCGTTGCTCACTTCGCAATTGATCGACGAAGCCAACCTGCAGTTCAAGGTGCAGGTGCAGGAATGGAAAAACGTGCTGCTGCGCGGCAAGCAGCCTCAGGATATGGAGAAATATTGGGGCCAGTTCCAGGACCGCCAGCGCGATGTGCAAAGTATCCTCGCTCGCCTGGTCACCCAGACCAGCAGCGACGCGCCGTTGAGCCGACGCATCGAAACCCTGCGCCTGGAGCACCAGCAACTGGGCGTGGCCTATCAGAAGGGCCGTGATGCCTATATGGCGGCGGGTGGTGATGCAACCGTCGGCGATACGGCAGTCAAAGGCGTAGACCGCGCCGCCAGTGAGCAGATGAGCGCTCTTGTCAGCGACCTGCGTGCCCAAGGCAGCCAGCAATCTCAGGCCATCAGTGCCTACGCCGAGCGCACCGTGCTGGTGGGGCTGGCGATTATGTTGCTCTCTGGTGTGCTGATCGGCCTGTTCAGCCTGTGGCTGATCAACCGCAACCTGATCCTGCCGATTCGTGGCTTGATCGACTACGTCACGCAACTCAGCCACGGCCGCTTTGCCGAGCGCGTAGCCAGCCGTCGCCAGGATGAACTGGGCCACCTGGCCGCCGCCGCGAATACGCTGCGCGACTTCCTCGCTGAAACCTTCAGCCGCTTGCAGCGCAGCGCCACCGACTTGGTCAGCGCCAGCGGCGAGTTGAACTCGATTGCCGGCCTGATGGCTACCGGCACCCAAGAACAATTCAACCGTACCGACCAAGTGGCCACGGCCATGACCGAAATGTCGGCCACCGCCCAGGAAGTCGCACGCCACGCTGCCAGTGCCTCGCGCGCGGCCGACGAGGCAGATCACTCGGCCCGCGAAGGCGGTGAAGTGATGAAGGTCACCATCGCTACCATCGGCCAGATGCGCACGGAAATCCTCAACACCGGCACCATCATCCGACGCCTGGAAGCTGACAGCGTACGCATCGGCAAAGTGTTGGAAGTGATTCGCGGCATCGCCGAGCAAACCAACCTGCTGGCGCTCAACGCCGCTATCGAGGCGGCGCGGGCGGGCGAGGCGGGGCGTGGTTTTGCAGTCGTCGCCGATGAAGTCCGCAGCCTGGCGCAACGCACGGCCGCGTCGATCATCGAGATCAACCAGATTATTCAGGCGGTGCAGACCGGCGCGATCGATGCGGCCGAGGCGATCGTCAGCGGCCAGTCGTGCAGCGATGACAGCGTGGAAAAAGTCAGCCAGGCCGGCGCTATGCTCGACCACATCACTCAGGCGGTGGAAGCGATCCGCGACATGAACCGCCAGATCGCCACGGCGGCCGAGGAGCAGACGTCGGTCGCCGAGGACATCTCGCGCAATATCACCCAGATCACCACGGTGGCCACGGCCAACCTCGACAACGTGCAACGCACCGAAGCCGCGAGCCACAATCTGCGCGGTTTGTCCGGTGAGTTGAATGAGGTGACGGCGCGCCTGGGCGCCTGATCAGCCGGTTGGCAGGCTGAAGCTAAACATCGTGCCGTGCTCCGCGGTGGTGGACACTTTGAGTTCACCGCCATGAGCTTCGGCAATCTGCTTGACGATATACAACCCCAGGCCCAGGCCGGCCTGGGGCGTGTTCGTCGCTGGGCGTGAGTAAGGCTCAAAGAGCCGGGGCAAGGCTTGCGCGCTTATCTGGCCGGCGTTTTTCACTGACAGGTGGAAATGGTCGTCCTCAACCTGCGCGCGCACCTCCACCGGGCCGTCATGGCTGCCATGGTGAATGGCATTGGCCACCAGATTAGACAGCAACTGCGCCAAGCGGTCGCGGTCGCCACTGACCCCTTGCAGATCACCGATATCCGCACGAATCTCGCGCTGCGGGTGCACGCTCTGCACTTCCGATACCACATGCTGCAACGCCGCCTGTAACCCCTGGCAGTCGCCGATGTTGAGTGGGATGCCGCTGCCCATGCGGCCCCTGGCGAAATCCAGCACGTCTTCCACTAACTGCGCGGCGCGTCGGCCGCTGGTGAGAATGTGCCGCACGAGGGTATCGGTGGCGGGGTCCGGGTATTTACGCAGCAGTCGTTCGGCACCGAAGTTAATTGCAAACAACGGGTTGCGCAGGTCATGGCCGAGCACGGCGATAAATTGCTCGCGCAGTTCGGCGGTACTGCGTTCTTCCTGCAATTGCACTTGTGTTTGCTGGGCGGCTTCTTCGGCTTCGATCTGCAATGACAACACCCGCGCAAACGATTCCATGGTCGATCGGATCGTGCTGCTGCGCAGCATGGCGGGATTGGGGTCCAAGGCGCAGATCGTGCCGAAGAAGCGCCCGTCGGTGCGAAATACCGGCACCGAAATGTAGCTTTCGAAGTGGTACAGGCGCGGTGTGTGGTGGTCGTGGTAGACCGGGTCTTCGCTGGCCTTGTCGATCACCACGGAGATATGGGAACCGCGAATCTCGTGGCAAATGGTGGTGGTCAGGTCCAACTCGCCTCCGACGCCGAGGCCGAATCCCAGGCGGTCGAGTACGGCGCAGGCGGTCCAGGTTTCGTCGGTCACCCGCGCAACGGCGGCAAAGCGCAGGCCAGTCATGTCGCTGATCACTTGGAGCATTGCGGGAACGGCACTGATTCGGCCAATGGTGGCAATGTCGACGGCTTTTTGCTCCATGACGTGTTCTCGGTGTGCTGTGCGATGGCGTAATGCCCTGGCTGATGCGGGGAAGTCTAACGACCTTGAATTGAGTCGGGGGAATTTGATTCATCGCGACGGCGCTTTTTCCAGGCATTACTGACGAGCGCCCATAAAAAAACCGCGCCACCCGAAGGTGGCGCGGTTTTGAGGATTCAACTCAGGTGTCTTGCTTGTTTTCCAGCACGGCACCGGTCTTGGCATCGAGCTTGACTTCAAACTTCTTGCCAGCGGTGTCGGTCAGGTCTACTTCGTAGACATATTGATCGGCTACACCGTGTTTGTTGTCCAGCTCGGTGTCGGTAATTGTCGCGCCAGGGTGAGTGGCTACGGCCGCGGCGTTGAGCTTGTCAAAAGGCATCACTGCGCCGGATTTGACCAGGCCTTCAATATGATCCGGACGAACATCCGCTTGGGCCAGGCCGGCAGTCAGCGTCAGGGCAGTTGCGGCGAACAAAGTGGTCAAAGTTTTCATGGTGTATGTCCTTCTTTGGTGAGCTGTTTAAGTGGCGCCAGATTAACTGGCGCAACTTAATTCATCCTTAATGGCGCACTGACACCAACGATGCCTCAGTACTTATAGTCGTTGAGCAAATCCTGCACGCTGGACGACGGCCAGCGCTTGTAGAACTTCAGCAGCTCGGCGGCGCGGTTGGTGAAGATGCCGTCGACGCCGGCTTTCATCACTTTCTCGAAATCCACTGGCTCATCCACGGTGTAGACATGCACCAGCAGACCTTTGTCGTGGGTCAGCTTGTTCATTTCAGGCTTCACCAGGTCCGAATAGCTCTGGTCGCCGTGGTCGGTCAGCTCGGCGGATGGGCCGGTGCCTATAGCGCCGAGGCTCTTGGCTTCGTCGACCCATTTTTCGAACTCGGCGGCGTCTTTCGGTTCTTGCTTGGCGTAGTAGGCGGCCTTGGTCGGCTCGCCGGATTCGGCGAAGGTCTGCTTGGATTTCGGCTCGATGCTGCCTTCACCCACCCACAACAGCAGGATCTTCGGGGTGTTCGGCATTTCTTTCTGCAGCTCTTTGAGGCTGGCGGTCTCGAAGGTTTGCAGCACTACGCGGCCCTTGCCCTGGCCGACGCCGGTGTTGCTCTTGCCCAGCTTGGAGCCGGCGGAGCTCAACCAGCCTTTATCCAACAGCTTGTTTTTGAGGTCGGCTTCGATGCCCGGGAACTGCTTGGGCTCCTTGGTCTCGATGTACAGGCCGGGTTTGTGCTGCGGATTGCCTTCAGCGATCTTGATGATGTCGTCCAGGCTCAGGATCTTCAGACCGACGAAGCCTGGACGCGCGCGGTCCGGGTAGGCGGCGTTGAACCAACTGCCGGCATCGAGGCTTTGCAGTTCCTTCCAAGTGAATTCGTTGGCCGGCGCGTCTTTGCGCTCGGGAAACTTGGTGGCCACATCGGTGGTGCGCTGCAGGTTGTTGTCGTGCAGGGCGAACAACACGCCGTCCTTGCTGCGCTGCAGGTCCAGTTCCAGGTAGTCGGCACCCAGGTCGCGCGCAACTTTGTAGGCGGCGGCGGTGGATTCCGGAGCGTCGTAGGAGGCGCCTCGGTGAGCGATCACGGCAGGGTGGGGAATGCCTTCGTTGGTTGCCAATTCAGCCGGGCTGATCGGGTCGGCCGCCTGCGCCTGGCCAAGGCCGAGCATCAGGGCCAGCAGCAGGGCGCTCTTGGTAAACGTGACAGGCATATGCGAAGTCCTTTCGTGGAGGTAGCTTTTAGAAGGCCTCCTTTTTAACAATTGATTGCGAAAGGCGCTATCACCAAACCGACATTAACGTGCGCACCCGTCAATTTTCTCGGTTTTTTTGCCAGGCATTGCAGTACTCTTGACCGCAGCCGCCCCGCTAGAGGGCAGTACTTTCCGCCACGCGTGTAAACCATCTTTCCAGTCCCTGTGGGACTTTTCAGTGAGGTTTACCATGCGCATCACTTCCGAGCTTATCTGCCAGGCCGCCGACCAACTCCACGGATTTGTGGGCCTTAATCGCAAGACCGGCCAGTACATCGTACGTTTCAGCGAAGACTCCTTCGGCATGGACGTGGCCGATGACGGGATCATTCCTACCGCCGAATTTGTCTGGCTGCCCGCCCCCGAGCAGACCATGACCCTATCGCGTGAACGCATTCAGTTGCTGCTGGACCAAAACATCGATGACCGCATCAACATTACTGAGCCGCTGCGCGTGTATATGCGTCGGGTTGAGATTCCACAGATCAGTGCGTTGCGCAGTCTTGTGAGCTAGTTCGCTTCAAAACCGTAGGCCCGCTCCACCTTGCACACCCGTGTCTGAAATGCCGAGTACCAGGTGGCGCGGCCCTGCTCACGCACGTTCCGGTGCTCGGCCTGCTGCTTCCACGCCAGGATTGCCGCCTCGCTGCTCCAGTACGACACGGTAATCCCCAGGCCATCTTCCCGCGCCGATTCCACGCCCAGAAAACCAGGTTGCTGCCGTGCCAGTTCCAGCATGTGTGCGGCGGCCTCGCCGTAGCCGTGATCGCCCTCGGTGCGCAGTGAGCTGAAAATCACTGCGTAGTAGGGCGGGGTGGGTGTCTTGGCGATCATGCCGATTGCTCCTGGCACGCCTTGAGCAGGGCGATCGCCAGGGGCGGCGCGATGCCATTGAGCGCCGCGCGTTCGGGCTGGAACAGAGTGGCGACGAAGAAAGGATGGCCGAGCAATTCCACTGCTCGCAGGTCCCCTGCGCAGTCGTGGCCGGTGGCGATCAGATCGCCCTCCAGCAACGCGCTGGCGAATTCGGGGTTCACCCCGTAACGGCAACGATAACCTTCTTCAAGATCAAGGGTGCCGTAGGCCTCGGCGATGCGCGTGTAGGGCATTAAACGTACGGTGTCGGTGGCCTCCACCAGCGCGCAGGTCAAGGGTGTGATCACGGCGCGTTTTGCGTCAGGAGCCACTTCACCGTGTTCGGCGTCGACCCAACCCAGCGCGTTACGTGCATATTCCAGCAATGCATGTTGAAAACCACCGCAGGTGCCGAGCAATGGTCGGCGCTGCTCGCGGGCGAAGCGGATCGCCCGCAGTGCGCCATCGGTATCCCGGTAAGGGGTGGCGGGTACACACCAGAAACCGTCGAAGTCGTGCAGGGATTCAGGCAGGGTGTCGGTGTCGAGCCAGTGCACATCAACAGTCATGCCCAGCGTATCGGCCGCCCGTTGCAGGGCCACGGGAATGGCTTGGTGCGCGGTGACGTGCGGGTTGTAATCGCCAATCAGCGCGAGGCGTAAGGGGGTGGCTTTCATCGTGTGCGTTCCATGGCTTGTTGTGGGCTGAGGCGCACTATAGATTGGCGTTCACGCAATCAATATTGGCGTTTGCCCATATGCTCAATGCACCGACGCACTATTCAATTGACTACCCTGACCTTTCGCTGATCCTTGCACTTGTGCGCGGCGGCTCCCTGGCGCGGGCGGCAGCGTTACTGCGGGTTGATGTGTCCACGGTGTTTCGCGCGATACGACGCTTGGAGGCGGCGCTGGGCCAGACACTGTTTGAAAAAAGCCGCGCCGGCTACCTGCCCACCAGCCTGGCCAACAACTTGGCGCAGCAGGCTGAACGCGCCGAACTGGCCCTCGAAGCGGCGCGCATCGGGGTGGAGCAGGGGGGCGAGGTGATCAGCGGCACAGTGCGCCTGACCTGTACCGATTCGGTGCTGCAAGGTCTGTTGCTGCCAGCATTGGCGCAGTTCATGCCGGACTATCCTGCGCTGATCCTGGAACTGAGCACCTCCAATGATTTCGCCAACCTCAGCCGCCGCGATGCAGATATCGCCCTACGCCTGACCAAGACTCCGCCTGAGCATCTCGTAGGACGTTGCCTCGGCACCGTGTCGTACCAAGTCTACGCAAGCGCCGACTATGCCCGCCGTCATGCAGGCCGTGAACTGGACGACCTGACCTGGATCGCGCCGGATGACTTCCTGCCCGATCATCCCACCGTCGCCTGGCGCCGCGAACACTTGCCGGGAATTCGGCCCAGCTATCGCTGCAACAGCATGTTGTCGGTGACCGAATTGGTACGGGCGGGGATGGGTGTGGCGGCGTTGCCGGACTTTCTGCTTGATGAGGGTCTGCAACCACTGGGCCCTGCATTGGCAGGGTATGACACGGCGCTGTGGTTGCTCACACGTCCCGATTGCCGGGCATTGCGCTCTGTGGTCACGTTGTTTGATGAGTTGGGACAGCATGTACGGTTGCCGGATCGTTAGGTTTTTCGTACGAAGTGCTCATGCATTTCGCACGTCAGGCTTTCGATATGCTCGGTCAGTTGCTTGGTCATCTCCGTCAGTCGGGTGTTTTGCTCCAGCAATTCCAGCAGCTGTTTGGTGGTCTGCGCGGCCTGGGCCTGGCGTTCGGTATTGGCAGTGGCCAAGGCTTCGCGATGCTGTGCGTCGGCGTCTGACTGCGCCTTGTCTCGCGCAGCCTGGCGAGTCTGGGCCAACAGGATCAGCGGCGCGGCATAGGCCGATTGCAGGCTGAACGCCAGGTTGAGCAGGATGAACGGGTACACGTCGAAGTGAGTGATGCCGGTCGCATTCAGAACCACCCACAGCACCACAATCGCGGTTTGCGCGCCGAGGAAGGTCGGGGTGCCGAAGAAACGGGCGAAGGCTTCGGCCTTCAGCGCGAAGGTATCGTTACCGAAAGTCGGCGCCAGGTGAGCGTGGGGGCGGTGGAAACGCAGGTGGTCAATAGGTGCGGTTTCAGGCTTCTCTGGGGTCATGGCGGGCTCGGGTCATCACGGTTAAGACGTTGGTTCACTATAGTCCTGGCGACCTGTCTTACACATGAATAACCCAAATCCTACTTAGTGGCGGACACGGTCATTGGCAAACGCACTCACCGCCTGTAACGCCTCGTTAGTGCCTTGGCGTATTTGCAGGATCACGGTGCCGGCGCGGTTGGCCAAGTCCACGCCCTGGGCTGCACGGTCGCGGGTACCGTCCATACTGTCGATGGCTTGGCGCGTTTCGTTCTGGATCATTGCGATCATGCTGGAAATTTCCGCCGTCGAACGGCTTGTGCGTGCGGCCAGTTGCCGAACTTCATCGGCCACCACGGCAAACCCACGCCCTTGCTCACCCGCGCGCGCCGCCTCGATGGCCGCGTTGAGCGCCAACAGGTTGGTCTGGTCGGCGATGCCGCCAATGGTGTTGACGATGGCGGTGATCTGCTGCGAACGCTCACCCAGCTTGGCGATCAGTTGCGAAGAACCGTCGATGTCTGAGGCAATTTCGCGCATGCCGTTGGCACTTTGCTGAATCACTTCGGCGCCTTTTTCCGCGATGTCCTGGGTGTTCAGGGAAATGTGATACGCCTGAGACGCGCTTGCCGCATCGGCGGCATGTTGCTCCACCTTGGCGGTCACGTCCGAGGCGAATTTCACCACTTTGCACAGGCGCCCGCTGGCGTCATATACCGGGTTGTAGTTGGCTTCAAGCCACACCGTCCGGCCGTTCTTATCCACGCGCTCGAATTGGCCGCTGAACAGCTCACCTTGGTTGAGGCGCTTCCAGAACTCGGTGTAGGCCGAACTGTTGGCCAGCTCCGCAGAACAGAACAGGCGATGATGCTTGCCCTGGATTTGCGCGAGGCTATAGCCCATGCGCTGCAGGAAGTTAGCGTTGGCCGTGATGATGGTGCCGTCGAGGTTGAACTCGATCACCGCCATGGCCCGGTCGATCGCCTCCAATTTGGCGCTGGCTTCGCTCTCGGCTTGCAGGCGCGGGGTCACGTCCAAGGCGAACTTAACCACCTTTATCACGTGCCCTGCCTCATCACGGACTGGGTTGTAGCTGGCTTCCAGCCACACCGATTCCCCATTGCTCGCCTGGCGTTCGAACGTTCCGGACTGAAATTGGCCATTGCGCAGGTTCGACCACAACTGGTGATACTCGGTGCTGCGGGCGAACGCCGGTGTGCAGAACATTCGATGGGGCTTGCCCACAACTTGCTCTGCGCGATAGCCCATGGTGTTAAGGAAATTGTCATTGGCCCGCAGTACATTGCCTTGCGGATCGAATTCGATCACCGCCATGGAGCGCTCGATGGCATCCAGCATGCTGGCCTGGTGGGAAACCGTGTTTTGTAGGGCGTTGATGGTTTTTTTATGGGTGTTGAATAGCATGGTGGCGGCTCGGGCAGGCAGCGTCTGAGTTTTCCATGTATAGGCGCCTGCCCCGTACGGCACTCGGCCTACGGTTGACGTGCTCATTGTCGGCTTCCTGCTGCCGACAGAGGGAGGTGGAACAAGGGATTCAGAGTGATCAGATTGCCAAGAAGTTCGCCCCAAGGGCAGGACCTTTTTTGGGTAGGCGACAGATGGTGGCTCTGTGCTATCTCCGCGGGTGCGCTGGAGGCTGTATCAGGCCGAATAGGCGACTCTTTCGTCGCTGACATTCACCCGGTTGCGGCCGTTATCTTTCGCTGCATATAGCGCTCGATCTGCCGCATTCAGCCACATAGCGGCGCTGGTGAAGGAGGGCTGGAAGTCCGCCAAGCCAATGCTCAGGCTCACGCGCAGCTCAGGGATGTGTGGGGCGCGGTAGTTGCTGAAGGTTTCGCGCATGCGCTCCATAACCTGTGCGGCTTCTTCTTGGTTCATTCGCGGAAGAATCACACAGAACTCGTCGCCCCCGTAACGTCCAGCCAAGTCGTTTTCCCGCAAGTGGCGCCTTAATTCCAAGCTCAACTGGCGCAGCACGGCGTCGCCGGCGATATGCCCATGAGTGTCGTTAATCTGTTTGAAGTGATCGATATCGATCAGCGCAATGGTGCCGTGGGTTTGTTGTTGCTGGCACTTGTGGAACTTGAGGTGCAACAAGTCTTTCCAGGACCCGTGATTGAGTAATCCCGTGAGGCTGTCGATGCGGCTCAAGGCACGGAGGGCGCGTTTGTGGTCCGAGAGTTTGATCGCCAATTGATAGCAGATCATGCCGATGGCCATGGGGTAGAAGGTCAGCATCGGCAGGCACGCGTAGACCTGGACCACGCTGATGCCAGGGTTGAAGTGCAGGCCAAACAGCAAAACAGCGACGCCGGCGCCGAGCAGTTGCGCCAGTGCTCCGCGTAACAGCAGGTATCTGCCGCCGGCGGCGACGTTGTTCATGGACACCATGGACAGCAAGGTCACGGTGGTTAACGGCGCGAACTGCAACGTCGCGACCCAAAAGCCGCTGAATAACGCGTCGTACACCAGATTGCGTCGCTCGGCGTCGTAGGGGACTTTGGCGCGGGTCGCCAGTTGATACGCGAGGTGCGGCCAGACAAAACCATTGGCCAACAGCGCTGCCCAGACCCACCCCGGCATCGCCAACGGATACAGGGCGGCTATTACACTGATGCTGCACATGGCAGAGCCGATGATTCTGGGCCTGTAGATGCGCCTGGCAAACGAGAGTCCTTTGCCTTGTCTGTTTTCCATAAAGTCCTGATTGAGCTGCTTTTCTACCTATATGAAGGCGCACGTTCGCTGGATGAACCGTTGATCGGATAAGGCCGATGAATATTGTCAGTTATTCCCGTGGGAATAATCAGTGTCCTTCCAGGCCATTTACGCAAAACAGAGGGCGAAAGCGTCAAATACGACCTTAAGTGTCGCTTACACAACAGGCATTATTGGGCGGGTGTGGGCCTGACTTCGTAGCCGGCCAGGAACAGGTCAATGGCGGACTCGATCACGCTGGCCTGGTTGGCGGCGTCCAGGGTAGGTTGGCCGAGGGTAATCTGCGGCCAGAATGCGAAGGCTTTGAGCAGACTCTGGATCTGATGGGCGGCAAATGCCGGGTCGGTGCAGGAGAGACGGCCGTCTTCCTGGGCGGCGCGCACCCACTGGGTAAAGCCTTCTTCGCGCTGGCTCAGGCGGGTAACCATGTCTTGCGCACGTTCCGGCGAATGAATGGTAGCCGCGATGGCGACTCTGGCGAGATCGAGGAAGTTGGCGTCCGACATCATCTTCATCTTTGCCTCCAGCAATCCGCGCAATTGCTCACGCAGCGGCCGGTCGCTGGCATAGCAGACGTCGAGCTGAGCGACGCTGCTGGCCCAGAGCTGGTGGAGAATCTCGGCGAACAACTCTTCCTTGCTGGGAAAGTGGTTGTACACCGTGCGCTTCGAAACGCCGGCGGTGGCGGCGATCTTGTCCATGCTGGTGACCTCGAAACCGTTATCGCGAAACTCAGCGATGGCAGCAGCCACGATGGCTTGGCGTTTGCGGTCGGTAAGGCGTTGAGGGGCAGTCATGGAGGGCGCTCAGCTCTTGAAGGAAAATTACACTCGGTAGTTTACTTGCTCCCTGTTTTGTTGCAATCTTGAAACTACACTGTGCAGTGTAATTTATGAGCGGACCGTAGGAGTCACTCTGCAATGGCCACCATCTCACCCCGCGTCGACCGCACGTCTGCAGCGCTCAAGCCAGCAGAGCAGGGCAAGGCGCACTTCAGCAACGACGCCCCTGTGCAACATGGCGGGCTTGGCAAAACGCTACGTATTTTTTGGAACATGGTGTTTAACAAGCCGCGCACCACGCGACCGGTGGGGGCGATTCCGGTAGAGCCGCTGACGCGCGAGCAACTGTTGGCGGCGCCTGATCACAGCGTATTTCGCTTGGGGCATTCCACTGTATTGCTGAAAATGCGCGGTAAGTTCTGGGTGACCGACCCGGTGTTCGCCGAGCGTGCTTCCCCATTCAGTTGGGCCGGCCCCAAACGCTTCCATCAGCCGCCGATCAGCCTTGAAGAGCTGCCTGATCTCGAAGCGGTGATTCTTTCCCACAACCATTACGACCATCTGGACCGCAAGGCTGTCGTCCAATTGGCCAACAAGACCCGTCATTTTCTAGCACCGCTTGGCGTGGGTGACATTTTGATCAAGTGGGGTGTCGACGCCAGCAAGGTTCGCCAACTGGACTGGTGGCAGGGCACCGAGGTAGACGGCATCCGTTTTGTGGCCACGCCGGCTCAGCACTTTTCCGGGCGGGGCCTGTTTGATGCCAATCAGACCCTATGGTGTTCGTGGGTGATGATCGACGGTGCGCGGAGGATTTTCTTCAGCGGTGACACGGGTTACTTCGATGGCTTCAAGCGCATCGGCGAGCAATACGGCCCGTTCGATCTGACGCTGATGGAAACCGGTGCTTACAACGTTGACTGGCCCCATGTGCACATGCAGCCGGAGCAAACCCTACAAGCGCACATCGACCTCAAGGGCCGCTGGTTGCTGCCGATCCACAACGGTACCTTCGACCTGGCGTTTCATGCCTGGCATGAACCGTTTGACCGCATCATGGCGCTGGCTTGGGAGCGCAATGTGTCGATCACTACGCCACCCATGGGCCAGGCGTTCAGCTTGAATCAGCCTGAGCGTGGGTATGCATGGTGGCTGGAAGTTGAAACTCAAAAAGATGCACAAGAGCAGCTTTCGAGCTGATGGAAGAGGTGTGGGAAAAAGGAGTTTTCATGTTGTTTCAGGGCTGCGACACACGCCAGTGAAGGATGCGATGATCCCCGGAAAATCACGGTTCAGGGGGTAGTTTTGGTGGAAAAAAAATGCAGTAAACATCCGCGAACAGAGGCGGTTTGCCAGTTAGGGCAGCCGCTGGCTGCACTCATGGATATAGCCGGTCGGGCAACGTCGTGCCACGCTCCGTCCTCTGAGCAGCCCCCTCCCCGCAACATCGCTTTTTGTGGCGATCCACACGTTCAAGTCCATCCCAGGGATGGCGTCCTGATCCCCGGATATAACGCGCCGGCCCTGCCGATAAAACCCGTGCGTGACCCCTCATTGACGCTGATTGCCTTGAGCGGCATCGAACCCGAGGGACCGGTGATGGTGGAGGTGCCTCTGGTGCAGAACAACAGCACTTTTACTGCCCTCAGCATGCTGGCTGGCCGGCGCGTAGGTTTTGCCGACCGATATGAGCGCAACGGTGATCAAGAACCCCTCAAGCATCGGGCGCCGTTCCTGCGAGCGTTGGAGCAATTACGACAGGCCGGGGCGCTCCTTGTACCGGTGTCTGCACAACAGGTCGATGGCTCGCTGCAATTCGACCTCCACACGCGTAATGAAATCGACGACCTTATGACTGAGCATCGGCTGGATGCGCTGGTCTCGGACAGTCAGAGTGCCGCGTTCCATCAGGCGTGTTGGAGTGGATACCCAAGGCTGGGCGAGCCTTTGGGAGCCGGGGCTACGTTGTGGTTCTACGGTGCAAGATGGTCGAAGGATTCACTGGCAGTCCTGGTGCAGGGGTATCGCAGTGTTCGTGGCCATGCAGATGCACGGTAGGGGCTGAATGTGGCGTCGGGCAATCCAACTCGTTGATCTCCCTACGTAGCGTGCGCCGGCATGAGACCTAGTTAAAGATGCCGGCTGGTCCGTTGACTTGGATAGGCTTTACGCACCATTCGGCTGGGCATTGGGAGAGTCTATTGATACGGTGGTTGAGCCCATCAGCCGAGACATGATGCCCTGTGCCGCGGGTTCAGGTGGCGTGATATCAAGGCGGCGCGCACTCATTCCCCAGCCCGGCGCAAAGCCTGGGAAAAATACCAGCCCTTCAGCCTCCAGCCGAAACGCCAGCGCCAGGCGCGTTGCATCATCGCTGTCACCCTGGCTTTCAAACCGTTGAATAGCCTCCACCGCCACACCGACATGACGGGCCAGGTCTTCCCGACTCCAGCCCAGCATCGCGCGGGCCTGTGCGCTGTGTTTGGCGGTGAATTGGTGCAGGACGATCTGCTGTTCTACGAAAGAGCTCATTGCCAGAGAGGACATGGGGTTTCTCCAGGGTTCGACGGGGGAGGACAAACTATACTGTGTTTTTGTACAGTTGTTTTGACCGCTCATCAACTGGATTTTTTCGATGGCTTTCAACCACTGGCTATTCCAACCCCGGCGCCTCCCGAATAATCAGGTGATCCAGGTTCTCGATATCCGCGCTGAACACCCCGAACGTTTGCTCGGGATTCTTCTTGCTGGGCACATGCTTGAGCTCTGGCGTCACCCCGTAGAAGAAGCAATACAGCGCACGCTGACTGTCCACTGCCGCCTTGATCTGTTCTAGGAACGCCGTGCGCTTGCGGTAGTTTTCGATGAGTTTTTTGCTCAGATAAACGTTGACCGAGTAGGGCTTCTTGTCGAGCCACACCTTCTTTTCGAAGTCGATGCGAAAGCTGCTGGTGTAGTCCTTGATCGCTTTAATCTTGCCCCAATAGATCAGGCCCTTGCTGTCTTGCAGGTATTCGATCTTCTTGAAAAACGTCCAGTAGGTCGCGGTGTGATCGCCGATTTTCAGCGGCATGCGCTTGAGCGTGTCCTTGTCGTCGATGTTGGACACGTAACATTCCACCGGGTGGGCGAATACGCTGGTTTTATCCGGGGTGGTGTCGTTGGAACTGACGGACGTGCTGGTTCGGTTCGAAGGTGTTTTCGCAGGTGACGCTGGGATTTGAGCTTCGGCACCGGTCACCGGAGTGTTGCGCGGGTACGTTCGTCGGGTCAGTACAAATTCCGACGGGAAATGGTCTTCGCGCTCGTCTTCAGTTTCCCCCGCGGCGCCCCTGTGCGTGCTGGCATAGCGGCATCCCTCGATATGCTGGGTGCTGGTTTTGTTCTTGAAGTGCGGCGTGCGCACATAGTTGACGTTTTTTGCATTGAATGTGCTCAACGCATTGCCCGTATCGAACGTCCCTCGGCACGCATCGTTGGGGCAGAGGAAGTGGTCAGTGTTGGAGTCGTATACGGCAGTTTCGTCGAAATTCAGGTCACGCACGTCGTAGATCGACAGCTTGTCATCGAGACTCAAACTGTAGGCCGTGTCGAATTTCATGAGGCTCGGGTCCGTGAGAAGTTTCGCTATTAATAGCGGGATCCCATGTAAATATCAGCAAGAACCTGCAACCCGCCGCCCACTCAGGAAACACAAGGTGCCACCCACAGCTGTAAGTGCGCCCAAGGCATAGAACATGCTGGTGGGCGCCGCATTGATCAGCAAGTACCCACAAATCACCGGGCTCAACGCTCCGCCAAAGGCGGCCAGGTTCTGTGCACCGTAGTAACTGCCGCGCAGGGTGTCGGGGGCGATGGTGTCGATGAACAGGAACTCCGAGGGGTAGATGATCATCTCGCCCAAGGTGAATACGAACATCGCCAGGCACCAGGTGACCAAGCTGTCCGCCAGGCTGAAACCGATCAACCCGGCAATGAACAGCAACGTCCCCAGCACGATCCAGTAGCGCAGTTGTTCACGCTTGAGAAACCGGCCTATCTGGTACTGCATCAAAATCACCGTAATGGCATTGCATGCCAGCACCGCCGAGAGAATCTTCAGAGCTTGCGCAGGCTTGTAGGCCACCAGCAGAAATTGCGACAGATACAGGGTGTAGCGCCCGTGGACAATGGTGCTTAACAGGCTGCCACCGGTGAACAGAATCAAGGTACGGTCGCTGCGCAATGTGCGCAGGGTGCTGAGAAAGCTCAGCGGTTTGTTGCTTTCGTCCCGTTGAGTCGGTGGGATGCCGATCATCAGGAACACACTGCAGAAGGCAATTGCGCTGGCGATCAGGAACGGCGCCAACTGCATATGCCCCGCAATTACTACACCCACCATGGGGCCCGTGGCGTAGCCGACGTTGGTGAGGGTGTAGCGCAGGGAAAACACCTTGGCACGCTCACCCACCGGCAGGTTTTCGCTGATGATCGCTTTGGAGCCAATCAGGAACAGCGCCGACGCGGCTTCGGTGATTACCAGGGTCAGTGTCGTCAGGTAGAGGTTGCTGGCAAAGGTCAGCAACAGAAAACCGATGGCGCTGGAGAGCATGGCCAGGATCAGCAGCTTGCGCTTTTCCAGGCGGTCGATGATGTAGCCGCCGTACAGGCCCAGCAGCGTGGCGATAAACACGGCGATCCCCATCAGCAGACCGATGTCCTGCTGGTTGAGGCCCAGGCGCGTGCTCAGCAGCAGGGCCAGCAACGGGCTGGTCATGGAGCGGCTGACCACGATGGTCACCGAGCAAATCATCAGGCGGCGGATTACCAGGGAGTAGGTGGCCACGGTGGGGCGGATGTCCTTGTTATCTTTTTTGAACAACAAAAATCCAGTGTGGGAGGGGGGCTTGCCCCCGATAGCGGTGTACAGCCAAGCATCAGGTGACAGAACCACCGCCATCGGGGGCAAGCCCCCTCCTACATTTTTTAGACCGAGTTATTGGCCAGCGTTAATGGTGATCTTCTCGACCGCCCCTTGCTCCAGATCCCACTTCTTCAAAATCTTGCCGTAGGTCCCATCATCAATCATGCCCTGTAGGGCCTCACTGATCGCGGTCACCAGCTCAGTGTTGCTTTTCTCAATCCCCAGCCCGGTGAACTGCTTGGAAATCGCCAGCCCAACCGGCTTGTACTTACCTTTATCCAACGACATCAGATAAGGAATCGTCTCGCTGCCCTGCATTGCGGCATCCAAACGGTTCTGCTGCAACTGCGCCCGCGCATCCGCCGAGCCTTCGGTGCCGATCACCACGATCGCCGGCTTGCCGGCCGCTTCGCAGTTTTCCTTGCTCCACGCGGCAATTTCCGACGGCCAAGTAGTCCGGCGACTGGTGCCGACTTTTTTACCGCACAGGTCAGTCAGTTCCTTGATCTCTTCACGCTTGGCCAGGGTGTACAGCTGCGGGCCACTGGTGAAGTAGTCGACAAAGGTTACGGATTTCTGGCGTTCGGCGGTGTCCGACATGCCCGACAGCACGATGTCCACGCGCTTGGTGGTCAGGCCGCTGAGCATTTGCTCGAAGCCGGTTTCCTGCCACTTGATCTTCACGCCCAGGCGCTCGGCCAGAGCGTTGCCCAGGTCGAAGTCAAAGCCGGTGAGTTTATTGGTGGCCGGGTCCTTGAAATCCATCGGCGGGTAGTTCGGCACGATAGCCGCGCTGATCTCACCCTTGTCCTTGATGGCCGCCGGCAAGGCCGCGAATACACAGGTGGAGGCCATCAGGCCTGCGAGCATCGTTGGGATAAACAATTTTTTCATGGGGGCGTTCTCGTTAGTTTTTTAGTTAAGTGCGAACGGCAGAAATAAAGCTTTGGGTACGCGGGTTTTGTGGGCTTATTAGAATTTCTTCGGGGCTGCCGGCTTCCACAATCTGGCCGGCGTCCATAAACACCATGCGGTTGGACACTTCACGGGCGAAGCCCAATTCATGGGTGACCACGATCATGGTCATGCCGGTGGTGGCCAAATCGCGCATCACCGACAGCACTTCTCCTACCAGCTCCGGGTCGAGGGCTGACGTGGGTTCGTCGAACAACATCAGCTTGGGACGCATCGCCAGCGCACGGGCAATCGCCACGCGTTGCTGCTGGCCGCCGGACAATTCCACCGGATAGGCATTGCGTTTGTCCGCCAGGCCCACGCGGGCCAGCAGTTCCAATGCATCTTCGATGGCTTCCTTGGGCGAGCGCTTGAGCACCTGGCACGGGCCTTCGATGATGTTTTGCAACACGGTCATATGCGGGAACAAATTGAAGCGCTGGAACACCATGCCGGTGGCCAGGCGCTGTCGGGCGATCTGCGATTCGTTCATCTCATGCAGCTTGTTGCCGACGACCCGGTATCCCACCAGTTCGCCGTCGACCCACAGGCCGCCCTTATCGATTTTTTCCAGTTGGTTGACGCAGCGCAGCAGCGTGCTTTTACCCGACCCGGACGGGCCGATGATGCACATCACTTCGCCTTGCTCGACTTCGATATTGATGTCGCGCAGCGCGTGATACTGGTCGTAATACTTGTTCAGGTTGACGGCCTTGACGATGCTTCTCATGGGGCAAATCTCCTCAACCCAAACTTACGAACGCTTGCCGGCGCCGCGAGCGAAACGACGCTCCAGACGGCTCTGGCCAAATGAAAGAACAGTCACCACCGCCAAGTACCAGATACCGGCAACGATCAGCAGCTCCATGACCCGGGCGTTGGCGTAGTAGATGTTTTGCGCGTTGTGCAGCAGCTCCGAGTACTGGATGACGCTGGCCAGGCTGGTCATTTTCACCATGCTGATGAACTCGTTGCCTACAGGCGGAATGATCACTCGCATGGCCTGCGGCAGAATGATCCTACGCAGCGCTTGCAAGCTCGGCATGCCGATGGACTTGGCGGCTTCGTACTGGCCCGTGTCCACTGACAGCAAACCGGCGCGCACCACTTCGGCGGTATAGGCACCCTGGTTGATGCTGAGGCCGAGCAGGGCGGCCACGAACGGCGTCATCAGGTCAACAGTGTCGATGCTGAACAGGCCGGGAATCGCGATTACCGGGAAAATCAGCGCCAGGTTGAACCACAGCAACAGCTGCAAAATCAGCGGTGTACCGCGGAACAGCCAGGTGTAGGTGATGGCCACATAGCGCAGGATCGGGTTGGCCGACATGCGCATGATTGCCGTGATCACGCCGATCACCACACCCAGCGCCATCGCCAGAATCGACATGACGATGGTATTCACCAGGCCCCATAGAATGGCCTCAGACGTGAGGAACTGACCGATGTAGGACCATTCGATCTGGCCATTGGCGAAGGCGCGCAACAGTGCGGCCAACACAATCACTATCAACGTGGCAAAAAACATCCGTCCGTAATAGCGGCGCGGCACGTGTTCGTACTGGGTTATGTCGAACTGGTTCTCGGACAGCTTGCGCTCTATTTCCAAGCGCTCGGCCGGGGTTTGGTTCATGGTGATTCTCCAAAACTGATGACGCTACTACTGATGTACTCGGTCCAAATGTGGGAGCGGGCTTGCTCGCGAAAGCGTCAGCCCCCGCACCACACCTCTGACAGGCTTAAATCCGAAAGCCCTGATAGCTCTCAGCCCACTGCTGCTGAGCCGCCAATGCAATCTTCAAACGTCCAATCTGCTCTCGAACCCGCTCCGGTGCCGTCCCACCCCAGCCACTGCGTGCCGCAATCGCCGCTTCCAGGGTCAAGCAATCCCGCACCTCAGGCAGCAGCCGAGCATCCACCTCGGCCAACATCGCCGTTGAGGCTTCCCACAACTCAATCTCATGCTTCTCACAGGCTTGTACCAACGCGCCGGTAATCTCATGGGCCTCCTTGAACGGCACACCACGGGTGGCTAGCCAATCCGCCACCTCGGTCGCCAAGGTAAAACCCATCGGTGCCTGGCGCCGCAGTTCGTCCACCTGGACTTTCATGGTCGCCACCATCCCGGCCATGGCTGGAAGTACCAGCAGCAACGTGTCCACGCTGTCCAACACGCTGTGTTTGTCTTCACTCAAATCGCGGTTGTACGACAGCGGCAAGGATTTGAGCGTCGACATCAACCCGGTCAGGTTGCCAATCAAACGCCCAGCTTTGCCCCTGGCCAGTTCGGCAATGTCCGGGTTCTTTTTCTGCGGCATGATCGAGCTGCCGGTAGCGTAGGCATCGTCCAACACCACCCAGCGAAACTGGCGCGACGACCACAGGCAAAACTCCTCCGACAGCCGCGAAATATTCACCCCGAGCATGCCCGACACAAACAGGAACTCCGCCACATGGTCACGGCTGGCCACAGCGTCGATCGAGTTTTCACACGGCCCGGTGTAGCCCATTTCCTTGGCCGAATGCTCCGGCCTCCGCGCAATCGCCGAGCCCGCCATTGCTGCGGCGCCCAATGGCGACAACGCCGTACGCGCATCCCAATCCACCAGGCGCTGTACATCGCGCAACATCGACTGCGCGTGAGCCAGTAAGTGGTGGGCGAACACGATGGGTTGCGCCTGCTGCAAATGGGTAAAGCCGGGGCAGATGCTCTCGACATGCTGCTCGGCCTGTTCCACCAACGCCTGCTGCAAACCCAACACCTCGGTGGTGATGGTTCGCGCATGGTCCCGTAGGAAAAGGCGCAAATCGTTGGCGGTTTGATCATTACGCGAACGCCCGGCGCGCAGCTTGCCGCCCAGGGCGCCCAGGCGCTCGGTCAATACGCGTTCGATAAAGGTGTGTACGTCCTCGTCATCCAGGGTTGGATGCAGGCGGCCGGCGGCGAAGTCTTCACCGATGCGGTCCAGGGCTTCGAGGGTGCGCAAGGTCTCCGATTCATCCAGCAAACCGGCGCGCTGCAATTCACGGGCATGGGCACGGGAGCCGGCCAGGTCGTAGGGCGTCAGGCGAAAATAGCGCTCAGGGCAACGTGACAACGCGGCCAACGCAGCAGACGGACCGGTCTTGAAACGAGCGCCCCAAAGGCGGTCGGTGGACTGAGACATGGGTATTCCTCACGCTTGTTTTTAGAAGAGTCGGAGGCAGTAAAAAAAGGTTTTCAACTAAACTGAATCAGCGTCTGACGCGCCGTATTCAAGGTTGCCAAGGGCGGATGTTTATGTTCATTATCGCCGCCTGGCTATGTTCAAGGATTGGGTTGAAGCCTGTTGAATATAGTACTTGAGGTCAACGCGTATTATGGAAACTCCACTTTCCACTTCTGGAAACCTGCCACCCAAACCGGGCACAAGACCACCGCTGCAACTGAGCGGACTGGACTTCAAATTGCTGCGGGTATTCATGGCCGTGGTCGAAGCCGGCGGCTTCAGTGCTGCGCAAAACGAGCTGAACGTGGGGCTGGCGGCCATCAGTAAACAGATCTCTGACCTCGAGATTCGTATCGGCATGCGCCTGTGTACACGGGGTCGAGAAGGCTTCGGGCTGACCGAAGAAGGGAAGTTAGTGTATCAAGCGTCCATCGAGTTATTTACCTCGGTGGATAGTTTCAGAGACAAGCTTAGTTCGGCGCAAAACGAGCTTATTGGTGACCTTAGTGTCGGGGTTATTGATAACACCGTGTCGGATGTTAATTCCCCGCTTATTACCGCATTGGGAAAATTACATAGCGAATCACCAAAAATAAGATTGCGCCTACAGGCTTCACAGTTGGACGAAGTTGAACGCGGCGTGGTGGAGGGCCGGTTAATCGTCGGTATCGTTCCCGTGTACCAGCGCCGTGAAGAGTTCGATTACTTCCCGCTGTACGAAGAAAAGGCTCACGCCTACTGCGCCGTAGGACACCCGCTTTTTACTGCGAGCGACATTACGCCGGAGGTGCTGCGCCAATATGAAGTGGTCAACCATCGTTATGCGATCCATCGCGACAAGACTAACTTCGTCAATTACGACAGCCAGTCCGCCTCCGCTTCGCAAGTCGAAGCCGTCGCGATCCTGATCCTTACTGGCCGTTTCCTCGGTTTCTTGCCCGAACACTACGCCAAGCCCATGGTAAGAGAAGGGCGCCTTCGCGCACTGTGCCCGGAGCAAGTTCACCTGAGCACCGCCTTCAACCTCATCCTGCGCCACAACGCTCCGCGCAGCCCGATGGTAAAAGCCTTTGCGGCGGCGTTGGGCGTAGACCTCAAAGCCGCTGTCTGATCAACCTGTGGTGAGCGGGCTTGCCCCGCGCTGGGCTACGCAGCAGTCCCAATAAAAACGCCGCATGCTGTCAGACAGCATGCGGCGTTTGGTTTTAGGGCCGCTACGCGCCCCAGCGCGGGGCAAGCCCGCTCACCACAATGGTCAGCGCAGCGCTTTCGCCCGCTTCTTCTTCGCCTGAAAATGCCGAAACGCCCCACGCAGCCCGATGGTAAAAGCCTTTGCGGCGGCGTTGGGCGTAGACCTCAAAACCAGTGTCTGACCAACCTGTGGTGAGCGGGCTTGCCCCGCGCTGGGCTGCGCAGCAGTCCCAATAAAAACGCCGCATGCTGTCAGATAGCATGCGGCGTTTGGTTTTAGGGCCGCTACGCGCCCCAGCGCGGGGCAAGCCCGCTCACCACAATGGTCAGCGCAGCGCTTTCGCCCGCTTCTTCTTCGCATGAAAATGCCGAAACGTCCCACGCAGCCCGATGGTAAAAGCCTTTGCGACGGCGTTGGGCGTAGACCTCAAAACCTATGTCTGATCAACCTGTGGTGAGCGGGCTTGCCCCGCGCTGGGCTGCGCAGCAGTCCCAATAAAAACGCCGCATGCTGTCAGACAGCATGCGGCTTTTGGTTTTAGGGCCGCTACGCGCCCCAGCGAGGGGCGAGCCCGCTCACCACAATATGGTCAGCGCAGCGCTTTCGCCCGCTTCTTCTTCGCATGAAAATGCCGAAAATGCGCATCCTGCGCCGCCGCCAACAACTCCCGGTCCCCGCGCGTATCGCCCCAGGCCCGGAGCCGATACTCCCCCAGGTCTCCGTACACCGCCTCAAGCCGCAGCACCTTGTTCTCACACCGGCAGTTATTCCCCGTGAGCTTGCCGGTCAACACCCCGTCGACTACCTCAAGCTCGGTGCCAATCAACTTGATCCCAAGTCGATTGGCAAACGGCTGCAACACTAACGCAGGCGAAGCCGAACACAATGTCACCTCCGCGCCGGAGCCCAACTCCTGCTCCACCGACAACACTCCGGCCGGGCGCATCAACCGCGCCCAATTGCGCTGGCAATACTCCTCGGCCTTCTGTTGCACCCACGTCTTCTCCACCCCTGTCATAAAAGTGCGGATCAACTGCGCTTTCAACTCATCCCGGCTGATCTGCCGAACCAAAAAGCGCAGCCCAGGCACCGCCAGCTTGACCATCCGGCCATAGAACTCGCCGGTACCAAAGGCAAACTTGAGGAAGGGCACGAAACTGTCGTGGTGGGTCAGGGTGCCGTCGAAGTCAAAGACGGAAAGTACTTTGGCGTCAGCGGGGCCGGCTTCGAGCATGTCTGGGTTCACGGGTTGGCCTCGGTCCTATCTAGTATTTTTTGAGCGTGCATCAGGTGTGACAGCAGGAGTTTACTCCCGTGCCAATCTTCCGACCTTGGCGTAAAGCCCCTCGGTGAAAGCCTCCCGGTCACTCGACCGGTGACAACGCTGATGGCAATTGGGGCACAAGGCTACAGCATTGGTGATGCGATCCGAACCCTTCTGGGCTAGGTGCTTGACGTGATGTACTTCAAGAAATGGCAAACCGTCGACCTCAAACGGCGCGTTAGAGCCGCAGCCTTCGCAGACGCCCTCGGCCTCTTTCAGTACCCAAGCGCGTACCTTTGGGTCTCGAACAAAAGCGGTGCTGACGGTCGAGACCTTCTGCGGCTGGGCAATGCCGTCCGGTAGCTGAGTGAAAGGTTGCTGCTGCAGTTTGGACGCACGGCGGATAAGCGTTTGCTCGTCTGCTGTTTGGGCGGCGTCTTCGGATTCGAATACACCCTGCGCGGCAAGTGCTTGGCGGATGCGTTGTTCGACGCCTGAGCCTACGTTCTTCGCAGGCTTATAGCCTTCGATGCGGTCCCAGCCCATACGCACAAGCACGGTGGAGATGTTTTGCATGCGGAATTCGATGGAGCCCTTTGCACGGCCTGCCACTGGACCTCACGCAGCAGGCGGTTTTCGAGGGCTTTGTTGAACGGTTGGCCGCTCTTTTCCCAGGCCAGCATCTTCAAGTACGCCTCGACCGCAGCTGCCAACTCCGCGTCGCTCCAGTCCGTTTTGTCTTTCGTAGTATCCATACAGCCGCCGAGGGTAGAAAACCCTCGGACGATACTGAGTAGCCATTATCGCGTCTACGAAATTTCCTACTAGCCAGAAGGATTTGGCGGTCAGCTACTTTGGTAAATTCGCTGCTTTGTAAGGAGAGTCTTTAGTGAGCTTGCATAAAAAAGCCCCGAACAAGTCAGGGCTTTTTGGTGTTGCTGTGCTAACCCCATTTTTCATTAACGCCTGAACTCACAAGCGTTGATTCTGTTGGTTTTTGTCAAAATCACAGATTAAACGATGTCAAGATTTCTCGATTTTTATCTGTTTTAGGCAAAATAAGCTAGCAAATATTAAAAGGCTTAGCAATAAACCAGTCGAGCTAATAGTTAGTTATATTGGTAGGGTGTTAGTGGAGGAGAGGGGAGTTATATGAGATGATGTTTTACCGCATAATCCTGCAAAGCCGCCCGTTCAACCATCGGGTAGTCTGTATAAGGCAATAGCGGGTGGGCTACACTTAGCTTTTTCGTTCGGATCAGGTTGTGCGCAAGGTTAGGATGCCCTAAATATTTGTTGGCTTGTGAGGTGATGCAGTACTTTTCCATTATTAGTGAAATTTTTTGGATGTCACCTTCCAGCAGATAAATTGGCTGATTATTTCCAATCGCGTTAACAAAGCCGGACGCTATGAAGAGTCGAAAGAATGGTACTGCTGCAAGTTGGTGCCGTTTTCTCACGGTCGAGACTTTTTCTAGCAATAGCGCTCTTCCCGACTTGTAACCATTTGAGTTGGGGCGGCAGGGTAGTGAAAAAACTGCGGCAACATCGTCTATCTTATAGATTTGAGTTTTGAAAGAGGTGTTCGTTGCTTCAGGTAATGGATTTATTCCAAACCTGGATAATGTTCGGACTACGCATCGGATGGGGATGTTCAACCACTGGGCAATGATCAGTTCTGTGGTGTAATGATCATAGAATTCATCCACGCTTTTTTTCTTTAGTAGTTTTTTCAACCGGTTTGTTGTGTCTGCGAGATCCAATACTTTGGCATGGATCAGCTTCATTATCAATGCAGGTGGGAGGTGTAACTGGCGACTTGCCTCATAGTTGGTAATGCCCGATGCGTTAGCTTCAAAAGTCTCATCAGTAGTTATTAATGTAAGCACTTGAGAACGCAAAAAATGGTAAGAGGGATTTCTATCTACTCCGGGCCCCGTAACTGGAGCGATGCCAGCCTGTTTAAGGACAGTACTGCTGGAGTGCAGCGTTAAGCCCAATAACTGTGCCGCTTCGGTGACACTTATGTAATTGAGTTTGAATTGGACTAGCGTCTTCTCCTCGATTAGGTAGGCATTGTTTTTGGATCCGCCCACCGACGCTGAAATGAGTCCGGCGGCTATAAAATAACCAATTTGTGGCGGCCCGACCCCCAAAAATTTTGCTGCTGCCGAAGAGTTCAGCCAGGTTCCCGACTGGAGTGGGTCATGTTTCGGAAGCCCGAACCAACTTGCGTCACGCTTCTGATATTTTTTAGGGTGAGGGGTGCACCACTCAATCACTGCTTTGCTTGTTTCTATACTCATCACATGCAAACATAATCTTTGATTTCTGAATTCGGAGTTGCGCGCTTCTAAGTATCGAAGCGCTCGGTGTATTTTGTGTACGGGAATTAGAGTGTTGGCTGACAGCTTCTGCGTGGAAATGTATTGTTGGGAAAAATTTTCCACGTCAGCAGAATCAAATAAAATGGAATTTTTCTGCCGTCTAATCGGGTGCAGTAGGATTTCGTTTATGGCCTCCCGTAATCCGGGTGTACTTATCATCAGAGTTCTTTTTAGTTCCCCAAGCGTTATGCCTGCAATATATTTTTTTTGGCTAAACCCGTTTTTTAGTTTTAGTTGAAGTATGTGAGCATTCATCGTTTGCACTTCCTTCCAATGGAAGCGACCCGTTGGCGGCAAATTGTTAAATGTTTGGCGAGCTTTTTTCCATTGATGTGGGTTTAAGTTTTGCCAGGCGCGAATTTGGCGTCCCGTTAAGGAAAATGATGACAATGGTTTTTGTGTGAGATCTCGTTGTACATTGTCACTTGTAGCCTTTTGACATAGGAAAGTTTTTATGCAGTCCTGATATTGCTCCGCTGGGATTAGAGAAAGTTTAGCGCAAATAATTCGTTTTGGTACGTCGGGATAAAGTGCGTGCAGTTTTTCTAGATTGTACATGACCGCCTTCCGGTCCCTGTCCAGCAACGCCAGCGCTATCATGACCAAGGTTCTTACTGCGCTGCACTCGTGTTGATCTTTTTTTAAAAACTCCAGAAGCAGCAGGTATTCTTCAAATTTTCTGAATTGTCCACAATCCCCTTGTCTAAACAAGTTCAAAAGCTTACGTTCAATGATCGCATCTTCAGGCCTGCACTGCGGTGACGTTGGCAGCTCTTTGCATCGGCACCTGCCGGATAACAGGTTGCACCAATTTAGATCCGTCCCACAGTGGGGACATTTATCCAGATACAGGCGTAAGTGATAAGGACAATAAACGGCAAGTCTCAGATCTTTGATGAAATACTCCTGGCCGGTTGCCCAGCATTCCGAGCAGAAGGCAGATCGTTCCTTTCGCACCATCTCTGCTCTGACCACCTGCCCGCCGATTTTCAATGGTGGTGCTATTGGTAACGGCCCCACCGGCTCGTAGAACCCGCTCAGAAAGCGTTCCGTGTTCCAGCCAGATTGCGTTGCAATGGCCTGGATAATGGGGTGCGTGCGAGCTAATATCGGCCTGTAGAAGTTGGCTTCTCCAAAAAGGTCCTTAAGATCCGTTCTAACTGTACAACCATGCCGGATCGCCATACGTCTCAGCACGCTGGTCGGACTTTCTTCGGGAAGCGGGGCAGGCAGGAACAGTATCTTACTCATCCTCCGTCTCCTCACAGTCCAAAATGAGTTTCAACGCGTCGTCATAAGACAGTCCGAAGGGATTTCCGTTTGACAAGTTTTTCGGCATGTCTGCGTACTGACAAGCCGTAATGAAATCATCCATCCTCAACTCGAGCTTCTCATTGCGGTACAGGCATGTCTTCAGCGCATCGTTGATGACCAAACGCATGCGTTTTAAATTGCCTCTGGTACCCACATACAGAGGAGCCGCGATCGTTGGATCATTAAGGTGGACACCTCTTTCGAGCGGAGCCACCTGATACATCGCCCTGTCCAGATGTTTCAACGTCGCGTAGTAGTCGGAGTTATCTCCCGTTTCATAGCGGAAGTTTGAAAGCTCGGCGAAGTATGGATATCTGTTTTCAAAGGCTTCGTCTTCGCGGCGAATGTTACGGCACAGGCAGGTGCCTGAAAGGATTACCGGAATTCCGGAGCCGTTGAGCAGCGAAACAATCCATTGCAGGGAATCCAGTCGTACCTTCTCGGCCACAGTGGTGAAGCAGAGGCGTTGAATTTCGTCGAGAAAAATCACCCTTACCTGAGATGTTTTAAGACACGTGATGAGCTGATGGGTTAGCTTCTCAACGGTACCACTAGGGGTAGCGTTAATCAGCATGCGCAACATGTTCGTGATCAGGCCTTTGACGGTGGCCGGTGAGGGGACCTCGCAATAGAAGACAGGAAGATTGGAGTAAGTGCCGTCTTTACGATGAGTTTCTGCGTCCGCGACATAATGCTTGCGAAAGTAATTACACAGCGTGGACTTCCCTGTCCCGCTTGGGCCGCAAAGCAGGGCGCACGCTGGTTCACCTAGTGCCTCCGTATTCTCGATCGCATTCTGGATTTGCGAGAATGCGTGCCGGTACCGCGGATGGAAGACAATTTTGCTTTTGAACGCTTTAAGTACTTGCTGACGCTCGAGCTCCATGATAGTGGACCTTTTGTGCGTGCGGACTGACGGATTATCAGGGCGTTGGGGACACTGATGTCGGGGAGGTAGCCCGGCTGTGGCTCACTCCAAGAAGTGTTGCCGGCAGCCGGCTACATCGCTTTTCGCTAACAGAGACGGAGATTGGCGCAGCCCGTGTGGCTGACAGGGCAATGCTCTGCGAGTGGTCGTGATCGCTGGCTGGCACCGAGCTGGGTCTGAGAGGGCACAGGCGAGTGCCTCGACATTGGCATGTGCATGGCCTTAGATCTCCTCAGACGAATAGTCGTCGGGTGTGTTGTCGTGGTAACGGTAGGTCGTGGGCTGCGGTTTCAGCGGCTGCTGTTCGCCGCCGCTGGCAGCGCGCCGGGTTTTGGTCTGCAATGAGCCCTGTTCTTCGGCTCGGCTGTGGTTACGCCGTTGGGCCGGCGTCTTTACTAGGGCCAGCTCATGCAGCAGTGCCACCCTGGCGCGGCGCGCCTTGTGCGAGTCGAAGCTTTTACGCTCGGCCCTCAGACGTTTAAGCGTCAGTTGATGAAGATGCATGGTCAAGCCTTGCTGGTAGTCAGGCTCTACAGCTTGCAGCTCCAACACCTCGTCGGGATAACTGGGATGGCAGGCCCAGGCCAGACCGAGGTCACTCGGGTCGTAGTAGACCAGTAGCTTCTCTGCTTTGGGCTCGCGGTTGGCCAGATACCCTACCGCCGGCCCGGTCCAAAACAGGGAGTTGTAGCGCAGCCGCCCCTGTTGGGGAGAGGCTTGGAACGCACTGAGAAAGTGCTGACGTAATTCGGACTGTGAATAGCGCCGGGGCGGAAACATCTCGGAGTACGCCGCTTCCCAAGCCCGATTGGGAGACGTGTTCAGACTGCTGTGCACGCGTTCGCAGTACACCTGCGTCACCCAGCGGGAAAAGGCGTCTCTGACGTCGTAGATGGTCATGCAAGCGTTTTTTTCGGAGCTGTAGTCACCCCGTGCGCCGATGTTCGAGAAAGTCGTGCCTCGCATCACGTGGGCGATTTCTTTCGACCAAGTTCCGAAGAACGCTTCCACGTGAGGCTTCTGATTGCCGGTAGCAGGCTCGCAATAGCACACCTCACCGCCCAGCATGGCGATAATTCGACGCAGATTCTGCGCGATGAACTCGGCGCCGCTGTCGAAAACGTAGCGGATGGCTACACCGGCGTATGTGTTATCACTGGATAACGATCGCTTGAGTGCCTGGAGGGTCGTGTCCAAAGAGGGGGGATTAAATCCGATAGACCAGGCATACGGCATCCGCGTGTAAACCTCTAGGAACACCGTCAGGTAGGGGCGGCCAATGACCTCTCCATCACTGCCCACTACCATCACGTGCATCTGCTGCGTGTCGGCCTCGACGAGTTCGAACAATCGTCCAGGCCGATCCCGCTTGCGAGTCCATCCCTGGTGTTTCTGGGCATATTTGCTGCCATGCTGAGCCAGCGCTCTTTCATAAGCGTCGAGCTCTCGCAGGATACGGTTGAGGGTCGATTCCGATGGGATCTTCAAGCGATCGTGGCTGGGTCTGCCGTCGTTAAAGGCTTCCAGCTCCAGGACAATGGCATCGATCACTTCAGTTTTACAGGCCGGTTCAGCTTTCAGGTAAAACTGGCTGACCTGTTGATTGATCACCTGCTGAACCTCCCAAGGCTGGAGGGCTAAGCGATGTTTCGCTCTCTGCCGTCGGCCGGGTATCAGGGCAAGGCTGCTGTGCCCCGATTTGCAGAAAGCCCGTACCCAACTGCGTGCCGTGCTGAAGCTGGGGGGACTGATGTCCTTAATGTCCTTAGCCAGAGCGCTGATCATCTGCGAGCTCCGCTCCCTCGGCATTTTCCCTCCAAACCGTTTGGTGAGCGCATGCACATAATGCCAGCGTCGGTCGAATGCAGCCGCGTAAGGCTTGGGGAGCCCCGCAAGGACTTTCTGTGGATCCTTCTCGATGGGCGCCTCCTGATCTTTGACCAGGTCACAGCGCTTCATCGCACGTAGTAGAACTTCCCGGGTTTGGCGCAATACGATCCGGCGGCCTTCGACGGCGCGCAGTTGCACGGTTTCACCTTGTTGATCGACGACCTGAAAGCGCTGGCCGCGGTAGCGGTAGTGTTCACCGATTTTAAATTCAGAGATGTCCATCATGGCCTCCGTAGATCCTGCTTTCGGGCGTGAGCTTCTGCTCAAGGTTGACCCGCAACTCATTCAGAAAGATGGCGTGGCTGATATCTGCGGGAGCGATACCCCTAGCCAGCAGTGCTGCAATGGTCGTCTGTTTTCCGGCATGCGCGACGACCTGAGCACGCACTTCAAGTGCTGCCCGTTTAGAACTGCTGAAGCTGTGGTGATAGAGGTACCGCAGGTTTTGAGTGACCAGACGCTGAGTCAGTTTGTCGTGAATGAGCCACCGGAATAGCACTCCATGCTCCAGCAGCATGGCTTCGACCGCCTTCGTCCAGTCACGCATGTGTGGTCTGGCCTGGTCATCCGGTAGCAGAAACTTGTGGTACACCGACGGTCCGTTGCTGAGCGCAACGAGAAAGTCGGCCTTGTAGCGTAGTTCACCCTTGCACACGGTTGGAGGGCGGCACTGGTAGGTGCGGACATCGTGGTGATACTCGAGGTGAACGCAATAATCAGCCTGCATGAGGTTGCCGCAGGTGATCGGGCCATGGTTTTTTCGTGACGGGAAAAACGTTACTCGACTCCCTGGGCGTCCTTTGCTCAAGGGCGCACGGGGCCGGTTTTCGAGACAATCCCTAGATGTTACAAGCATTATCGTGTTCCTCCGGGGGGCGCGCTGAGTTAAGCAGTCATGACTGTCAAGCAAGCTGACCTCCACGCAGCACGCCATGGGATATAAGTGCCCAATTAGCGCTAGCAGGGTCTTCGAGGAGACCATCGTCGTGACAATAGGGGGCTGAGCGCCGCGAAGATCCGGCCGATGATCTGTGCACGGTGCCGGACTCCTGCGTGGGGAATACGCAGCCCGGTGTCGTTCAGTGAAGTGGCCAACGCTGCGAGAAGATTGCGTTGGTGCATAGTGTGCTCCCCGATATTACTAGGCGCCTCCGCACGATCGGCCTGTTCGGGGCGTGCTTGGACGCAGTGGTGAGAGAGGCTGGTGCGCCAAGGCGGGGCACCGAATTGTCTATGCGAGGTGTTATCTAGGGCTATAGGCCGCCGTAAGGGCGGGATACTGCGCAGGTACAATCGATGGCGATGCATGGTCATGTCCTTCAGATAGATCCAAGCAAAGTGCCGGATCGCCAGCTCAATGTAGGCCGGTACGTACATTCATACTGCTAACAGAAATTCCTTTAAATTTTGAGATAGATATTGGCTATGGCCATAAGGATCAACGGCTTACACTCACCGAGGTTGCGCATTAGCTGGCGAGAGATGACAGGCCGTCAAACGACAAAATTGGCGCTAAATTCACGATAGGCATTGTATATATCTAGACACGTCAGAGACTTAGCGCGACCCAGTTTTCGCATTGCTCTGTCATGAACGGTTATAGCCTGTGACGTCGGCATGGGTGACGAGATGCGCTGGCTTCTGTTTCGTAGCGTTCTATAGTTATGTACTGGGGCTACGGGCCGCAGGAGTGACAAAGTGTCGACACTTTCGAGAGTGGCAATATGCCGCTGTCGCAACCGTTTCCTAGGCGCCCAGATGTACCAGATATCGGGGGCTCGTGACCGGAACGAATTTGCCCGGTGGTGCGACTATCTGGATCGTCCGTATCTCTATGCCGTACCGGGCGGTCAAGTGATCGCTGGCGCAGGCGTAGCCAATCCCAAATGGCTGCGCCTACTGGATGACGGGAGCCAGTTGCAGACCCATTGCCTAAAGCGTCTGATTGCAGCCTTCCCGGTGCTCAATCAGGTGTTGCAGAATCCGTTGTGGACGTTGCTAACTTGGGACTCGGAAGACGCTGAGAGGCCTGCGGCCTTTCTACAGGACCTTCTGCCCAGTTGCCGTGCCCTAGTCCCTAGTTCCTATCGCTGTCGCGTCAATGCGCGGATGAGTTGGGCGCTGGGTATACCGGATTGGAGCAGGCTGGCGATGCCACTGGCCCTGCTAGGCTGCAGTTGCCCGCGCCGGATGCCGCAGCGCATGTGGTTGCATAAATATTTCAACGACTACCTGACCCTCGCGTCGCTCTCGCCTGAGTGCCAAGGCTGTTTTGCTGACCTGTGGTTACTCATTGACAATTGGTTACGCGCCAGAGGGCTGGAGCCCAATCCGTCACAGCCTGATTGGCCGGTCGACGCCGCCGCGTTTGCTGATCAATGTGTTTTGTGCAACGAACGGTTCGCCGATCTGAAGGAGTGGGGATGGTTGCCCGCCGATGATCGCAGCGCGCGGTGCGCTATTGCGATGCTCTGGTGTCTCTGTATTGGTGGCAAAGCGTTTGAAAAAAAGCTGCAGGGCAGTCTGAACCATGGCGTGCGTCGGTGCCCGCCCTTACTAATGAGAGCGATGAGGGCGTTGGATCCACGGCTCGACGTGCCCAGTGCGGTGCGAGTAGACCGATCTCTCGAGGGCTAACACGTGGCAAGGCCCCGAACACTGTTTGCATAGGAAAGGTTTCATGCGCGATGCGTCGACGTGTCTAACAGGCGTTGCAGTTGAAGAATCTGCCGCTGCTCATGCCGTCGGTACAGAGCATCGCTGCGCTGCTTGAGCAGAGCCGCGCGCAGACGTTCGCGTAATTCTGCCTCCTCCGTTTGCCACTGGGCCTGTGCCTGCTGATGACGATGGGCGAGTTGTTGCCACTCGTCTCTGGCCTGGCTGTAATCCCGCGAGTCGGTAAGTGCCTGTCGGCTAGCCAGGCGCGACTCGGTGAGCAGCCGTTCGTTGGCTCTATTGAGAGTGGCTAGTTCTTCCTGTTTGGCGAGCAAGGATGCCTGCAGGGTCCGAAGTTCTTTGGACAACTGCTGGACCTGCTGATCGTGACGAGCCAGTTCCTGTTCTCGCTGAGTCCGTTGTTGCTCCTGATAGTGATCCCGCGAAGCTTTGAGGTGATCGTAACGCTCACTCAAGGCGGTAAGGTGGGCCTTGCGCTCATCTAGCGTGTGCTGCGCGTGAGTCAATTGCCGTTGCTGCGCCTCGAACTGGGTCTGCAGGTCCCGGGCATAGCTCTGCGCCGCCAATTCGCGCTGGCGGTGCTCTTCCACCTGTGCATCCAGGCGGCGGACCTGATCCCTTAACGATTCCACTAGTTCGCGTTGTTGCTCCTGAGCTTGCGCGTGCCGCTGCCAGGCTTGATCGACTCGGGTTTGATCGTTCGCGACTGCTTGTTTGGCTGACTCTTGCAGCCGCTTGGCTACACTGCTGATCAGGCGCACCAGTTCGTCTTCCAGAGCTACCGGATCTGAGGGCGCCTGCACGGCACTGAGCTCCTGCAGATAGCGCAGGATGGTGCTTTTGGAGCCCGTGTTGCCCAACTCGACTCGCACCGCGTCAATGCTGGCCCGGATGCCTCGAGCCTGCAGTGCGTCGCGAGCCTTCTGGACCAGCGCCTTGTTGATGCCACCACGTGCCATGAGATGTCTCCTACGATTTCGTAGCTTGTTATGGAGTATGTAAGTACGGGTGTACTTCTGTCCTCTGGTACGTGCGAACAGGCGACGGACTGACGTTCGAGAATCCTGATTTCTTGAACGTGATACGCATTTTTAACGGAGTTGCGTGCAAACGCGGTACGCGAGGAGGGCAGGGGCATGAGTGCCAAGGTTGATCGATACCTTAACGCCGCCCGTCGTGAAAGCACCGCGCGGCGGTATCAGCAAGTTATTGAGCATTTTGAAGGTGCCTGGGGCGGACTGCTGCCGTCTTCCAGCGAGGCCGTGGTGCGCTACCTCGCCGACCATGCCGAGAGGATGTCCAGCAATACCTTGCGCACTCACTTGGCCGCATTAGCGCAGTGGCACAAGAGTCATGGTTTTGCCGATCCCACCAAGGCAACCAGGGTGCGTGACGTGCTGCGTGGTATTCAGGCCGAACATCCAAGGCCGGTGAAGCAAGCTGAGGCCTTGCAATTGCAAGCGCTCGAGGCATGCATCATGGGGTTACAGACCCAAGTGACTTCGGGCAGCGACTGCCAGCGATTACGGGCGCTGCGCGACCAGGCGCTCATTCTGTTGGGTTTCTGGCGAGCCTTTCGCGCCGACGATCTGTGTGGCTTGCGCGTCGAGCATATAAAGCTGCGCAGCGCGGAAGGGCTGGAGTTGTTTGTGGCCAGCAGCAAAACTGATCGAGAGCATCAAGGTCGGACAGTCACGGTACCTGCGCTGAAACGACTGTGCCCCGTACAGGCTTATGAGGAGTGGTTACAGGCGAGCGAACTTAAGGAAGGGCCGCTATTTCGCTCCATCGATCGTTGGGGTCACATCGGTGTTGAGCCGCTGAACTCCAACAGCATCTCGCGATTGTTGCGTTTAGCTTTTGCCCGCAGCGGGTTAGATGGCGAATGCTACAGCGGTCATTCATTGCGCCGGGGCTTTGCCACCTGGGCCAATCGAAACGCATGGGGCACCAAAGCATTGATGGATTATGTCGGCTGGCGGGACGTCGCCTCGGCGATGCGCTATATCGACAGCACCACATTATTTGGTGAGTGGCGCGGTGACAGGTGATGTCGACGATAACGAGTAGACAGCAGTGGCGTATTTTCGAGCCCGCCACAGCGAACGGCGAAATGCAGTGAACAGGGGGAAGCGCTCCCATCTAGCACGAAGGATGTAGGCAACCACAAACCCACCATCTTCAAAAACGCTTTGATAGGCATCTGGGGGCATTGATGTTGCGATACGCCGTATTAGGTGAGGAGCCAGCATGCTCATCTCCCGGAGAGCAGGCTGTGACGTTGTTCCACTGGCGCGCGAGTCTTGAGCTATATGGATATCGATTTACTGCGCAGGATGATGATTCGATGCCATCGCGTGTAGAACGAGATGGTCGGCGTGTCGCCGTTGGCTGTTTTCCCGGGTTGATTAATACGCCGGCGTTTTCTCACCCCGTTGCGTCAGTCGTTGGAGTGATGGACGCGTAGCTTTGAATGAATACTTGCTCCGATCAGATTTGCCCAGAGCGAACTTGAAGGTGAGGCAAGGCTTTTTCGAGAGTTAGAGCAAAATATGGGGGAGCTGGCAAGACTATTCGGCCGAATGCGGTAAATGTGTTTGGTAGGAGTGTTTTCGAATCTCCATAAACTTTTAGCAACGGGGTGTCTATTAGGGTAATTTGGTTCTTGAGATTTTCCATGCGACCAACTCAGGGCCCAGATCTTCTGAAATTGTCCACGTAGCTATTACGTTGCGCACAGAGAATGCCAGCTGGTATCTGGTTAGGAGTCAGTCAGTCTTTCAGTCATAATAGTGGTCTAGACCATTTAGCGGTTGATCACGGAAAAGCCAAGGGGGAGGGATAAAGTGAGTATGCCGAGTGAACGCACCCGAAGTGTGATCCAGACAGAAGCGTTTTTACGAGAGTTGACAAAGAGCCCCTTCATTCCTGAGGAGTACCGTAATGAGGCGACGCGCCTTCTAAGACATTATCCTCAGTCGTCGTATGTCCTATTCGCCGGCAAGCTGGATGACATTATTCAGCGTGCAGAACCTGGAGATCGAAGGAGGGAGTTAGCCATCAGCGGTTATCATCCTATGTTCACTGGGGAAATAGAGCTTTAGGCCAGTTCTGAAATAAGCTCTGCTGTTCGTAAAGCAGATGCGATTGCCGAGACTCGTTGTGTCTTATCGGTCCTGGCGAGTGATGTCGTGTGGAATTCAAGCATCGAATGCCCATCGCATCGACTGCGGCCAGTTCGTCACATTGCGGCCATGACGATGAGCTTTTGGCCGATTGTTGTCAGTAGAGGCCATGTGGACGCAGGATTGTGGCTCCCCCCATCAGCGAAAAGAGCCGCTCTCCATGAAAGAGCCCGTGCGGACACCCGTCAAATGCCAAGACCGGTAATGGTTCTGGGGATGTCATCGTTGACCTCCCTGACGACATCCTCAACTGCATGGGTCTCAACCTTGCTGACTTCCTGACCATAGAATTGGTGGGCTAGAGCATAGCGCTCAAGCCAGTTCGTGATGCAGATGTCCAGCACTAATACAGCTATCACACCGCAGATACTCTTAGCGGTTGGCAGCAATAGGCCGATTCTGTTGAAAAAGCCGGTTCTTCCAGACTGCCCGCATACTGACCGCTGAAAACGCCTTATCTGCGTGCCACTACGCGAAATCTGAGCCCGGAATCCTCTGCTCAATGTAAAGAACTCAATCTCAAGCGCGTACTTTTCTACCGTGAAAACCGTGGTCGTCTTTTTCAACATGATGAGCCAAAAGCGGACAGTTATGCAGGGTTAGCGAACCTTCCTTGTAGCTTGATGGCATCTAAGAAACTAGGGGCGATTCAAAGCTCGCATGATTTGGTGATAACCTCGTGCTGAATCGCCCCGGATTCTTTAGACACCTTGCAAACTCATTGCGTAACGCTTTTCAAACTCTACCGGTGACAGCTGATTGTTGAAACCATGGCGGCGTTTTACGTCGTAGAACATCTCGATGTAATCAAACACATCACTCCGAGCATCTTCCCGCGTGGTGTAGATTTTTCGCTTGATCCGTTCCCGTTTCAGAAGCTGGAAAAAGCTCTCGGCCACGGCGTTGTCATGACAGTTGCCTCGGCGACTCATGCTGGCAACCAAATTGTTTGCCTTCAAAAAGCTGCGCCAATCGGAGCTGCTGTACTGGATGCCTTGGTCGGAATGAACCATCACCTCTTGCTTCGGTTTACGCCTCCAAACCGCCATCAACAACGCATCAATAGCCAAATCACTGGTCATCTTCGACTTCATTGACCAGCCAACGACCTGCCGAGAAAGCAGATCCAGCACCACTGCCAAATACAGCCAGCCTTCATACGTACGAATGTAAGTGATGTCGGTGACCCAAACTTTGTTGGGTGCTACGACATCAAACTGGCGCTTCAGTAAATTGGGTGAGGCGACCGCAGGCTTACCGCCGTACTTTCCAGGGCGACGTCGATACCCTGTCTGAGAGCGCAGCCCTTCAAGACGCATCAGCCTCGCCACACGATGGCGACCACAATCCTCACCGACTTCGCGCAGATCGTCATGGACTTTGCGATAGCCATAAACGCCGCCGCTCTCCAGCCAGGAATGCTTGATCAAGCCCAGCATTCGCTGGTCGTCTTTGGCGCGTACAGATTGCGGCTCAGACAGCCAGGCGTAATAACCGCTGGGATGGACTTTCAGCGTCAGGCAAAGCCGTCGAATGGAATATCGGCCACGTCGGGCATGGTGTTGGATGAAGATTACGCATCGCTTTTCATGATCGACCAGAGCACCTTGAGGCTGCCATGGCAAATCAACATCGTCGTGCAATTGCGCGGGCTTGCCAGCGGACTGCATGACGGACAAAAGTTGAGTTCGGGTGCGCGCAGCGTTATCAAGTCGATGCTCAAAAATGAGTAACTCATCCACAAAGAACTTCAACAAAGCCTGGCCCTGTTGCGTCGCAGAGAACCTGCCCTCGCTGATAGTATTCAGGCACCGATCACCAGTGCTTTTGTGAGCCTGGACAGTTTCCGTGCCGACCTTGAAGTATTGATTGACGCGCCAAGCGACACCATCACCGGCGTTCAGAGTCTGCCAGCCAAAGGCACTGCGGTGGTGGCTGAGTTGTACAAGGCGCAAGACACACTGCAGGAAGCACTGCTGAATGCGCTTGAACGCCGAGTTCAGGAAAAAACTTCGGAACGGCTATTCATTCTAGGCATGTTTGACGTTCTTGGCATGCTGCTGGTGTATGTGTTCAGCGGTATCTACAGCGCCATGCGTCGCACGATAAACGATGTTTTGATCGCCACCCAACTCATTGCGAAGGGCGACCTGAGCGTGCGCATTCAAGTGCGCGGCAAAGATGAAATGGCCGACGTGGGCAACGGCCTTAACCATATGGTGTAAGCCTTTAGGGGCCAGTGATGGCCCTTTTTTGGGCTTAACTTTTGGTTCGCCGGCAGCGCTCTCAGCATTACCAGACTTCCTCTCAGCAGCGCGCCCATTTTTTCTCCAGGTAAATGGAACCCCGCACGTAAGGTAGGTTTTAGAAGAAGCTCACTCTTTCCATTGCTTCACCTATACGAACTGCTAGGTGGGTTGTGGAAATACCAGCGATGCGAAGTTGCAGAAATCCTTTTCCCGACGAGTTAATGGCTTAGTACAGGTATCTCGATACCAGTACTAAGCATCGAAGCTCAAAGGGCTTGGTAGTGGCACTCGGCCATTTCGGCTAAACTTGCGCCTAAGAGGTGCTAGTGCAGGCGCCAGGTGAACCCTATGATTGCTCACACCCCTACGCTTTTCGCCTGTGTCGCTTTGGTAGCGACGATTATGGCTTTTTGTTTGATCCTAGTCGGACAGTTCAACCAGCGTGACGGCCTTCTAACGATAGGCTTCGGTCTGTTAGCGCATGCATTAGCCTACATCGGCTATACGTTCTATGGTCACGCACCGTTGTGGTTGACCTACGGCTCCGCCAACACCCTATTGGCAGTGGCACTATCCTTCTATGGGGCAAGTGTCTTCCGGGTTGTCGAGCTTCCTGTCGCATGGTGGGGAGTGTTTGCTCCAGCAGCATTGATGCTGGTGTTGATGGTCACTTTGATCGATACGCTCGAACCGCGAATGCTGGCTGCCACGGTGGTGTTGATGGTGCAGTGCTCATTGATCATTTACTGGACTCACCGGCACATTCCCGTTCAGGGGCGTGCACGCATGTTGTTGATCATCGGATCAAGCATTAGCTTGATCGGTTTGGGTATGCGAGTCGTGGCAGTGCTTGGCGGAGGCGCTGCGGAAATGCGTTACGACGTGAGTAACCTCAAGCAAACGATCTCGGTCAGCATTGGTACCTTCACTGCGATGATGATCTCCCTGGGCTTGGTGCTCCTGGCTAAAGAGCGCAGCGAGGCTTTGCTTCAGCACATGGCGCTGCGAGATGTGCTGACCGGTATCCTAAATCGTCGAGCCATCCTTGATCAGTTTTCGACGGAGTTGGAGCGTGCGCGCCGAGACGGTTCGAGCCTGGCAGTTGCTATGGTCGATATCGATCACTTCAAACACATCAACGACAGGTATGGCCATCTGGCAGGAGACGAAGTTATTAGGCACTGTGCCAATCATCTAACCCAGCGTATTCGCCATTCCGACAGTATTGGTCGTTATGGGGGGGAGGAGTTTTTGATCTTGTTGCCGAGCACTAATATTGAAGGGGCCTTGAGTGTACTAGATAAGTTGCGCACCTCTTTAGCCGAGTCGTCAGCTCAATATGGTGAGGCAAAAATTTCGGTGCGCATCAGTATTGGTGTTTGCTGCGTTGTACCCGATGAGGGCGACGCGATAGCCAATTTGCTTGCCAAGGCGGACGCTGCGCTTTATGAAGCAAAGGCGTCAGGGCGCAATACTTTGAAGCTCGTGCAGTCATACCCCCAACAGAATGAAGCGCCTTTAATACTGAAGCCGCAGCACTAAAGAACTTCCTCCCAGTAACATGATCATTCTCCTACACGTCCTTATTGATCGTATGCGCCGGATGAGACTGGCCCGAAGCGAGTAGTAAGGTTCTACGATTCAGGGGCGGAGCTCTTGGCCGTCCCGGTAGCGAGCGAGGTTCTCTTGCGACATCAAGATTAGCCCGCTGAGGTAGCAAAATTGGATCTGCTTGTGTGTTGGTGTTGGCGACGCCTCTGGCGATGCTTTGGACGCGACTGCTAATCGATGGCCCTCCGGACATGAGCGACACATCGGCCAAGTCCCCCTCGCGAATGTCCAAGAGATTGGTTTCCTCGAAGTAAGCCGTCTAGTAGAGCGAGTCGTTTTTGATGAGTGAGAAGGCGGGAGCCCCCTGGGCTACGTAGTTGCCTTCCTGCAACTGACGTTGGTGATCGTACCGTCAGATGGCGCAATCACGGATGTACGGGCGAGGTTGATCCTCGCGGTTTCCCACTGCGCCTTGTTGACCTCATATTGGGATTTGGCCAGCAAGACTTGGGAATGTGCGTTATCCAAATCCTCAGCGCTGATGGCGTTGATCCTGGCCAATGGAACACGGCGGCGCTCTAGAAGTACTGCAAGCTCCCACGCATGCTTTGCGTGTTCCATTTTGGCTTTCGACTCGTTCACAAGGGAGCGATAACGGGCGCATCAATCTCAAAAAGCACATCGCCTTTTTTTACCGCCTGGTTATCTCTCACTTCAAGCTTGGTTAATTTTCGTTTGCCCTTGGCTGCATAAGCTGAGCGAGACGGTTCAGGAGACCGTTGTCTTTTCGAGGTCTGCAGGCATTCAACTAATCGTTGAGGATCGTGTTGTTGCTGACCGTGAGTTGCAGGTGATGCCGCGTCTTGGCCAACTGGATACGCCGCTCTATGGCACATCAGCTGGACGGGCTCTTTTGGCTCTGGACAAAGATGAAGATGTGAGTGCTTTGCTTGCAGTTGGAAACACCGCGAAGCACAAAGCAGTGTTGCCTCAAGCTCTGTCGGTTCAGCTGGACGGTATTCGAAAGAACGGGATTTCCAGTGACCACGGTGAGCATATCGAGGGAATCACGACAACCGCCGTTGCTTTGGATACGATACTGGGGCGTTTCGCAATTTCAATGCCCATTCCGACGTTCCGTTTCGAGAGGAATCGCGATTCCTACATAGAGGGGTTGTTGCGCTGCAAGGCCGGATTGCTCAAAGAAATCGGTATAGACGGCTAACGCTCAAAGGCAGAAGTCTTGAGACGTTAGCCGTTTGATTCTGCGGCTAGGGAAGTCTAGTTCGGTACCGGCGCCATCAGATCATTGTAGAGGGTGAGAACACGAGCCCCCAGTGCCCTGAACATTAACTCGTCACGCGGTCAGGCCGAGAGGTAATCTTCCACCGACTTGACGGTGGCGTAACCGAACTCAAACGCTGCCATCATCGTGGCGTGTGCGTGAGCAGCAGGAACGTTAACACCACCAAATGTGAGATCCAGGGTGGCGCAGGCGTCATGCAGCACCGTAACGGGATAGCCCATGTCTGCCGCCGCGCGCACTACGGCATCGATGCACATGTGGCTCATTGCACCGATTACCACGAGTTCCTCGATGTCCGCTGCTTCCAACTGCTGCTTAAGATCTGTTTCTCGGAAGGCGTTGATGTGTGCTTTTACAATCACAGGCTCATTACCCAGAGGTGCAACAGCAGGCTGAGTTTGCGCACCGTTCGAGCCTTTGACGAAGATTGGAACGCCTTCATCATTGGACTCATGCCGTATGTGAAAAACCGGAGCTCCTATATCGCGCGAGTGGCTGATCACTCGGACAGCATTCGCTACAGCAGCTACGATGCCGTCTAACGGCAATTTGCCTGTGGGCAGGTATTCATTTTGCAGGTCAACTACTACAAGGCCACGTTTCATGAACGATCTCCGGTCGAATTATCCGAGCTAAGCATGCGGCTTGAGGGTTGAAGTCGACAGATAGAACACCTGGATTTCCAACCTCAAAAAATTTAAGTCAGAACTCCAGCGAAGCGCCGTCTTCCGGTATATCTACGCGACTTTCGATACCGTGCTGTTTGACGTAAGCGCGCAATTCCTTTCGGGTCAGCGACATATGGTTGACCGCGTCCATGTGCACCGCGACGATTTTCGCGTCTTTGGCCGCCTTGGAAGCGCGGAGTACATCTTCCTCGCCCATGATGATCGCACCCTCAAATCCGTTCACCTTCGCTTTTCCGGCGTTGAGTACGATGACTTCGGGGTGATATTTCTCAATGGTTCGGTCTACCTCTTTACGCCAGATAGTGTCGCCAGCTAGGTAGAGAGTTTTGTAGCCTGGCGCTTGAAATACAACGCCCATAGCCTCGCCCAGAAGTTTCGCGAGTGGGGGAGCGGCATACATATTGTCTGTGCCGTGCTGGCCACCCGTCTTGGTGATTTTCACGCCGCCGAATTCCGCTTCGTCAGTAAGAACGCGTACGTTCTTGAAGCCTTGGGAGCGAATCAACGTCGCGTCTTCCTCGTGCTGTGTGAACAGCGGTATGTCTTTCGGAAGCGCTTTCTGTGCGGCATCGTCCCAGTGGTCAAGATGCGTATGAGTGACGATGACAGCGTCTACACCAGAGATTACGTTTTCGGGCGACTCAGTCAGATCAACCAAAGGATTGCGTAGGTCACTACGGTAGGTATTTTCAAATCCTGGGTAGGTTCCTTTTTTGGACAGCATCGGGTCGATCAGAAAGGTCGTGCCTCCGTAGGAGATTTTTACCGTTGCGTTGCGAACTTGCTGCAAGTCGACTTTATGGGCCGCGTCCGGGGACTTGGGGGCGTCGGAGCTCGCAATTGCCGATGAGGTCGCGGCAGCCCAGGCGAGGCCAAGGGCTATTGGAAGTGTATTGAAATTCATCTCGTTAATCCTGTAATTGCATCAGTGACTCTATTCTTGCCCAATGCCTTGGGACTCAACAGTGGCCTGAAGGACAGAATTCGATATAATTGGGCCACTAAGCCTGCGCTGTTTTCGAATATGAGGCTGACTGATGCAATCCACACGCGTTGCTGTTCTGGCTTTTGACGGTGTCAGCTTGTTTCATCTTTCCGTGCCTGGAATGGTTCTAGGAACAGCTCAATCCGCACCCGGTGAACCTCATTACGAGGTCAGTTACTGTGCAGAGACGCCGGGAATGGTGATAAGCGACCAAGGCATAGGCCTAGCGGTCGATCATGGCCTGGAACTGATGGAAGCATCCGACGTAATTGTCATTCCGGCGTGGGGCGATCATTCTGTCGCAGCGTCTGCGCAGCTTGTGCAAGCCTTACAGAGTGCAAATGCCCAAGACAAGCTTATCGTCGGGCTATGTCTGGGAGCATTCGTGCTCGGCGATGCAGGACTTCTTGATGGCAAAGAAGCAACCACTCACTGGGCAGTCAGAGACGAGTTTGGGCGACGTTTCCCAGAAGTTCGTTTCAGGCCCGAAGTGCTGTATGTCAGTGATGGCAACATCATTACCTCTGCGGGAACCGTGGCAGCGATTGATTGTTGTCTGCATCTAATACGTCACCGACTCGGTGCTGACGTTGCCAATCGCACTGCAAAGATGCTGGTGACGCCGCCGCATAGGCAGGGAGGTCAGGCTCAGTACGTAGAGCATCCTCTGCCGCAGCTGTCTAGCGAGACTCATTTGTCCAATGTACTGGCGTGGGCCCGAATGCACCTGGCGAGTGATCTGTCGCTCGATGTTCTGGCGGACATGGCGAAAATGAGTCGGCGTACTTTTACCAGGCGATTTAGGGAGGCGACCGGCAGCACTGTCTCAAAATGGTTGAATGCTGAGAGAGTCGCCAGAGCACAACAGCTGCTCGAAACGACCGATTTACCTATCGAGTGTGTCGCCGGTGAGGCGGGTTTCGGAACGCCTTTGTCGTTGAGACAACAGTTCGGCGTTCACCTTGGCACTTCACCCTCTGAGTATCGGCGAATGTTTTTCCGTGAAATGAAGCCAGGCCCGAAGGCGGGCGGCAATCAGCACACTGCCGAGTCATTTACCCATTCCCAGGTAAAAGTTTAATCATGCCTCGTGGCTCAGGCAGCAAGACTTCTGACGACAGCGAGCAGCGCTTGTAACGGATGTAAAACGGTAATTCCATCCTGTCGTTTCACCTGACTTCGGCAAGCATATCCGTCGGCTAACAAACGGCCTGATGCATTGAATTTCGTCACAAGCGGCGCCCAGGACTGCTTGTAAATAACCGTGGACGTGTCGGCGTTCTTTGTCTCATGCACCATAGGTGCCGGACATGCCGCAGCACCCGCTGGCCTATACGCTCATTTTCAGTCCCATGCGCTCATAGACTTGTTGCCAAAGGACGATGCTGTTTGGCTCATTTGTCTTTTCAGTGCAGAGGGGAAGGAAATGATAGGGATCGGCATCTTTCACAATCTGCGACTGTGGAAGCGTATTGGCGAGCCACTCCTGCGGCAGTAGTACGGTAGGAACCTTGTGACTGCCAAGCGTCTTCGCATATTCCTGGTGATACACCAACGTCATCGCCGGATCGAGGCCCACCAGCGGTATTTCGTACTCCTGAAGCTGGTGCAACGCTTCACCGTTGAAACGTGCGGCCTCTTCAAAAGCTTTGATGAAGCCTTGTACCTGCGGCGATTTCCCATCGACAAACTCAAGATTGACATCGCTTTCATACGCGAAGTGACGAGCAATCCCCAAGACGCTGCTATTGCCAAGACGATTATTGAATTGGCGCACAGTCTAGACCTACAAGTGATAGCCGAAGGAGTCGAGACCGTTGAACAGCTTGCATTTCTTACGGAAAATGGCTGTGATCAAGTGCAGGGTTACCTCTTCAGTAGGCCACTGCCGATCAGTGAGTTGCATGAACTTCTGCGTGAACGAACCTGTTTTACTTGAGCTTTACGGCTTTCGGGGGGGGCAGCGTTGAATTGGTTGGTTCTTGGCGGCACTTTTTCACATGGAAGGTGCCTACCAAATCCCGAAGCCACGAAGGTTATGTGGGGTCGATCACTGAGTCGATTCGACCTAACGCCTTTAGGTATAGGGACACTGTTGTCCCTTTGTCAGGTGCTGTATTTACCCTAACTGTGCCCCCAGCGTTCTCTGCGAACTCACGGACTTGCGATAAGCCCAAACCCGTACCTTTTCCTCTTTCCTTTGTTGTGAAAAAAGGCTCAAAAATTTTAGCCGCAAGGTCAACCGGTATACCCGGCCCAGTATCAGTGACGCTGAGCACGATGTAATTGCCTCCAGCCAGCGCAACGTCACCCTCAACACATACCAGTCGCGTTGAAATGCAGATACGGCCTGCCGCCCCAAGCGCATCTCTCGCATTCGTGAGAAGGTTCAAAACCGCCGCATTCAATTGGGCTTCTTCGCACATTACGACTGTGTTTGGAGCCGACAAGTCGAAAGCCAAGTCAATACTTTCAGTAGCTGTGCGAAGCAATAAATCACGCATTTCTTCAAGCCGAGCGTTAACTTCTAAGCAGACTAGATTCGGGCTGTCCAAGCGAACGCTGGATAGCAGGTGACTGACCAGATGCCGCCCTTGGTCTACCGCCTGCAACCCGGTATCGCTGAATTGCTCAACATCCCCCGGGCGTCTTGCTCGTAATCTTATCATCTGCAGGCTTGCGCTTAGCGCCTGAAGGATGTTGTTGAAGTCATGTGCGATACTTGCGGTCACCATACCCAGGGAGGAGATACGCCTTGCGTGATGCAGTGACTCTTCTGTCAGTTGATTCAAAACCTTCGCCTGGGCGAGTTCTTTCTCCAGGATCTCTGCTCGATACTCACGTTGATGTCTAAGCAGTCGTAATTGCAGCAGTGAAGATGTCTGTCGAGCCAAAGCCAACAACGCTGTCCGCTGCTGCTCCGTTAACTTTCTCGGCTTTGTATCTATCACGCAAACCGTGCCAAGCGCGTGTCCCGTATCGTCAATAATAGGAGCTCCCGCGTAAAAGCGGATATGCGGAGGGCCAAGCACCAGTGCACTATTTTGAAATCGCGAGTCCAGTTTGGCGTCTTCCACAATCAACACGTCAGCGGGAGCCAGGATCGCATGGGCGCAGAAAGCCAAATCCCGATGAGTCTCCCTCACGTCCAGTCCAACGCAAGCCTTGAACCACTGACGCTCTCTGTCCACGAGGGAAACCAGCGAGACAGGAACGTCGCACAATGTGCTCGCGATCATAACGATGTCGTCGAATTCTTTCTCCGGAGCTGAGTCCAGCACGCCGAGATGCTCCAGCGACAGCGCTCTTTCATCCTCGCTTGGAGGAAATGGGGCAGGAATGTGGGGCATCTGACTACGCATCGCTGGGGGGAGTAGGGGCGATGATGCTGTTTCGACTGCTCGTACAGCAAGGAATTGTTTCTTCATCCAGGCATTGCGAAACCTGCATCAAGGTAGCGCTCGACAGATGTGCGACGAGTGGTCGTCATAAAAAGTGGAACTCCTGTTCACAGCCGCCAGTCAACTTTTCTGTCCAGACAGGACACGTATTCCTCACCGGGAGAAAACTCATGAGTGGCACATCTGACAAGATCAAAGGCCTGGCCAATGAAGCCATCGGTAATGTGAAGCAAGGTGTCGGCAAGGTCACTGGTAATGAGAAGCTGCAGGTAGAAGGGGCTGTCCAGGAAAAGAAAGGTGAAGCCCAGCAGGTGGTTGGCAAAGTCAAAGACGCCGTAGACAAGAAGTAACCTTAGGCGGGTAATACCTTCGCTGCGATGGCTATCAGTTGGTAGCCATTGTAGCTAGGTTACAAGTATCGGAAGATGACTCCACCCACTTCTGTTCCGGCCAGACTAAATATAACTGACCGCTATCTATCTCTCTATTAACAGGCTGTCACGATGAGTGAACAGTCTTATCGGTTTTTTAATATTTGGCTTGGCACTGCACGCCCCCTTCGCTTTGCCGACTTGTAACTTGTTGCGCATTGGTCGTAGCCGCTGCAATCGCTGTTGAGGCTTCAGATCCCTGGTGATTCAATCCTCTCTATAGGCCGATTAGGACGACAGCGCTTACTTCATACTGACGCACCAGGCCGCTTTTCATTGAGCCGGCTTGTAGATTTTGGATGTCAAAAATCTAAGGGCACAGGCGACGTCAAGCTTACAGCCGGCTGCCGGAGTATGAGAAATAGGATTTAAGTAAAAATTTTCTGGTGCATTTGATTCAGTTCTTATGGTGCATTTGGACTATCTTTGAGCGTATGTCCATTCGCCATACTCAGACTTGTTAATGCACATAGCCTTGCTCCCAAAACTAATAAAGGGCGTCTGTATGACCACTGTCTATGAAGCGAATCGTTCGTTATTCCGCGTGTCTTGGAGTTCGGTATTGGCAGGTAGTGCGATTGCACTGGTGACGTACGTAGTTCTGAGCGTTTTGGGAACCGCCATCGGCGCTAGCGCAGTGTCCCCGATGGAATCTGGTAATCCGCTCAGTGGTTTCGGTACTGGTGCTGGAATCTGGTTGTTCGTTTCTACTCTGGTGGCAATCGGAGTCGGAGCTTTCGTTTCTGGCAGGACGGCACCGGATCGCGGCGGCTTGCATGGTTTACTGACTTGGACAGTAACAACCTTACTGACGACTTGGCTGCTGGCTGGCCTGGCCGCAAGCGTAGTTGGAACTGCAGGCTCCGTCGTTGGTAAAGGATTGTCCGCCGCAGGAAGTGGCATCGCTGCTGCCGCGCCAGGTATTGGTGACAGCGTCAAAAAACAGTTGAATGAGCAGGGCGTCCAACTCGATTGGAACAGCCTTCAGGGTGAACTAGAGACGCTCCTTAAGCAGAGTGGCAAACCTGAGTTGGCTCCCGAGACCGTAGAGCAAAAAACTGATCAGGCCACCGCTGAAGGCAAGGAATCAGCTTCAGATGTCGCAACTAATCCTGTTCAGGCGGGGGATGAGTTGAAGCAATGGTTTGAACGCGTAAAAGCTTCCGGCGAGCCAGCGCTTAATGCTGCCGATAAAGACGCTCTCGTTAACATCGTTGCTGCCCGTACAGGCAAAAGCAAGAAAGAGGCTACTCAGATCGTTGATAACTACGCTCAGGCCTATCAGCAAGCGATGCAGAAATTTGAAGACTTGAAACAACAAGCTGAGCAAAAGGCACGTGAGGCTGGTGAGATTGCTGCGAAGCAAATTTCGCGCGCGGCATGGAGCACATTGGCGATGCTTCTGTTGGGGGCGGCTCTTAGCTTCTTTGTTGGTCGCATGGCTCTGACCAACCGTCGCATTCCTACAGCTTGATATCGAAAAGAGATAGGAGGGCGGCAGGGATGTCGCTTTTCCTTTGTTTTGGGCGGCGACCTGAAAGCTCTGCTACGCAGCTCATCAGAATTGAACTAACCACCTAGTGACGATGCCCAAGGTGCTCGTGATGGCCTATTAGCTCTTATTCGAGAGACGCAATTCGCGCCGCAAATTCTTCGAACTGCATGTAGCCAATAAAAGCCGGTTGGCGGAGCAAGCATTGCACTCAATCGTCGGTCTGCACGAGGTCGAGTGACATGGAAGGGAAATTAGCGACGAAGACCGTTGGCAATTAAGCCAAGATACAGCGGTGCCCATCGTTGAAAAGCTGCATGAGTGGATGCTGGCCCAGCTTGAACTTGTGCCGGAGGGTTCGGCCACGGCTAAAGCTCTGGTTTACAGCCTCAAACGCTGGGTAGCGCTGACGCGCTACTTGGAAGATGGTGCTGTGCCAATCGAGAACTACCAGATCGAGAATTTGATGCGGACGTGGGCGCTCGGACGGTCTAACTGGTTGTTTGCGGGATCGCAGCGCATCAACGGGCATAATCCGTATGCTTATGTAAAGGATGTGCTGACGCTGCTGCCGACGCAGCGGGCGAGTGAAATCCATGATCTAATACTTCACGTATGGAAGGGATTCGAGTAGCACTGTCCATACTTTGCAGATCTGACGCAGCATCAAACTGGTGAGGTAAACATGGAAGTACGGCCTATCAAAATTAAAGATCTCCACGCGTTTTACCCCGTCTTTTGTGAGGTGAGCGCTGAGGGTCGTTACTCGGCACGGCCAAACCCGCCACTATTCAAGTAATAGAACGTGCGTTAGCGCAGGTGTTGGAAAATCATTGGCCGGTATATGTGAACGAGCATGGTCGTCGGCTCAGCTGAAGCCTATCTAGATAGTTTTCGCCCGCCAGGCGGAAGCGAATTGATTGGAGTTCTGGGAATGCAGGGAAAGCGAGAGTACCGCCGAAGTGGTTATGGATTTGCTCTAACTTTAGCGGTGATAAGACATTGTCGGAGGAGGTGTTTTTAACTCTGTGGACACGCAGTGTTTTCAAGTCAAACACGGCAGCCAGATCACTTTACAAAAAGCTCGGTTTCACGTGGGTCGAAGATCTCCCGCCTTGCAAACTTACATGCGGTAGAGTTGAGCAGCCAATCAAAGTGCGGCTTGCACTCTGATTGCAAGGTTGTGGCAGACACCGCGAAACCATTGACAACGTGTGACGCCGACACGCGCAGTGCGCAAGCTCGTTCGCTGGCCGCTTACCTTCCTCAGCGCTCATAAATCATCTCCATATAAATCAAGACTGGCTTCTGCTTGCGGATTTCGCCGTGCCGATACTCAAATAAGGAAGTGGGTGGAGCGAGCGTTGGCCAAGATAGTTGATAGGGCCGCCGAGTCAGCTGTAGGTTAGAATTGCACGCAACGAACTAGAATCCATGGAGCATGATCCATATGCTCATTTTAAATGATATTAATCAGCGGAAGCCCGACTGTAGGTGGGGGCAGGTCAGCCCACCCAGCCTACTGCTGTCTTAGGGATCACCTCAGACTCATCCAGCTTGGAGGCAAACATGCTGACAGCCTCTACAGCATCACTTGTGCCCGTACGGATTTGCAGAATCACCATTCCCGCTTGGTCAGCAAGCGAGACTCCCCTCTGGGCACCTTCGTGGGTGGCATTCATGCTAGCGACTGCTTCTCTGGTCTCGGATAGAATTTTACCGATCATCTCAGCAATCTCAGTCGTGGAACGACTTGTTCGGCCCGCCAGCTGACGTACCTCATCGGCCACAACTGCAAAGCCGCGTCCTTGGTCGCCCGCCCGGGCTGCCTCAATTGCTGCGTTAAGCGCTAGTAGGTTGGTCTGATCAGCGATGCCCCGTATCGTGTTAACGATGGCCGTGATCTGCTCTGAGCGATCTCCTAGCTGGCCGACCAATCGTGCGGAAGATTCAATATGATCCGCTATGAGTCGCATTTCTCTGGCGGTTTGCTGAATAACTTCAGCACCTTGTTCGGCGACTTTTTCAGTTTCTGCAGAAATATGATAGGCACGTGAGGCACTGCGGGAGTCCTCTTCAAATTTCTCTACCCGCTCCGTGATGTCGCTGGCAAATTTGACTATCTTCGCCAGTTTTCCTTCTGCGTCATAGACTGGGTTGTAAGTTGCCTCCAGCCACACGACGCGTCCATGCTTGCCAATCCGCTTGAATTGTCCGCTAAAATACTCGCCAGAGTTCAACCGCCTCCAAAAATCTGCATATTCGTTGCTGTTTACCAGTTCAGTATCGCAGAACATTCTATGTTGTTTACCTTTGAGATCGCTATGAGCGTAGCCCATGGTGCTCAGAAAATTTTCATTGGCATTGAGAATGTTACCTTTCAGATCAAATTGGATGACCGCCATGGCGCGATCCAATGCTGCGAGCTTGCTGCTAGCTTCAGAATCGTTGATGACCCTCTGGGTTACGTTAAAGGCGTATTTTACAATTTTGCCTACCTTTCCCTCTCGATCCAGAATTGGATTGTAACTGGCCTGAAGCCATATCGTTTGTCCCTTCGCGTCCACGCGCTGAAACGTTCCCGATATGAATTTACCTGCCCGTAGTTGGCTCCAAAACTCAGCATACTCCGGATGGCTGACGAGCGAGGGTTTGCAAAAATCCCTGTGTGAGATGCCGGTGATCTGATCAGCACGATAACCCATCACCGTGAGGAAATTGTCGTTCGCGCGAATCACCTTACCATCGAGACCAAGCTCGACGATGGCCATTGAGCCATCCAGAGCGGAAATTAATCCTTTATATTCAGAAACTTCTACAGATTTTGACGCGAGCTTTTTCTTGATATTTGAGTTGAACATACCGTAATCTCTCGTTGGTTTTTTCCTCTATCTGATATCGGCCGTAATTAAAAATCCTTTATAGGCGCTGTCAGGCTTACCGTAGAAGTGACTTTGGCGTCGGGGCCAGGAAGGTTAGTTGGCCGGACGCTTAGTGCGCCAGTTAAAGCTGGCGGAGGATAGTCGATGAAAGTTCGATACTGGTAAGAAATGGCGAATCAACCAGACCCCGAGTCATGCATGTTGCACCCTGAGGTGCAGGGTGAAGCGTTGGGCGATGGTGTCCGCGTATTTTGAAGCGGAGGCGATCACCCTTATCGTAAGGATTTCCATACGTCAACGAAGCTCTTACTCGAAGCGTATGAATCCGACCATCACGCCTCGCATGATTAAACCGGTTGCCACTTATGCGGCAGCAAATGATGTCGCTCGCCCGCTGCGTCGGCAGGCGCGTGAGCAGGTCATTCAAATAAGCATATGGATCATACCCATTCAGTCGCGCAGACTGAATCAAACTCGTGATCGCCGCCGCCCGTTTGCCACTGCGCAGCGATCAGGCGAAGAGCCAGTTATTGCGTCCAAGAGCCTATGGCCTGATTTGATTTCCACACCAATTATTGTCTATGGGGACGGCACCAACATCCAGGTAGCGCGACAGCGCTGTCCAGCGTTTCAGACTGTAATCCAGCGTTCTGCTGATGGCTGAACCTTCGGACACGAGATCGCGCTGGGGGATAATCCAGGCATGCAGCCTATCCATCAACCGTACCGCTTTTTCCTGCCGTATTTGGCGCCGTAAATCCGGTTCCAGGTCGCGGACTTCGCTCTCGATTTCGTACAGCAACTGGATGTGCCGCAAGGCCTGCTCGGCGATCTGGCTCTTGTTGGTCGCGTGCAGTTCGAAGAACTTGCGCCGGGCATTGGCCATGCAGCCGATCTCGGTCACGCCGAGTTCGGAGCTGGCCTTGTAACCGCCAAAGTCATCGCAGACCAGCTTGCTCCTCCAGTCTTCCAGAAAGTTGCAAGCATGCTCTCCAGCGCGGCAGGGACTGAAGTCATAAACCACTGCTGCGACGTCCGAAAACTGGCTGGAGGCGTAGGCCCACACATAGGAACGGTGGGTTTTCTTTGTGCCTGGCGCGAGCCTCTGCACCGGCGTTTCATCAGCTTGGACGACCTGCGGCCCTAGCACCACTTCGCGCAGCGCGTCGACCAGAGGCTGCAACTGCACGCCGGTTGCACCCACCCACTGAGCAAGTGTTGAACGTGGAATCGCCAGGCCGGCTCGACCGAAAATCGATAGATGGTCGGCAAACTTGGCGATCATGACGTGGTCCAACAGCCGAGCAGTCCGTATACCCTTGTCGATGACCTGCGCCGGAACCGGTGGCTGAATCAGCGTTTCGCAGTCATCGCAGACCCATTTGCCACGAACATGGCGCTCAAAGGTAAATACGCCTGGCGTGTAGTCTAGCTTTCCGCTGACGTCCTCACCGATGCGCTTGAGGGCGCAGACGCATGGGCAGTGAGTGTTGTCCGGTTCTTGGTAGATCAGCGTGCGTGGACACTCAGCCGGTAACGCGTTGCGTTTGGGCTTCTGCTTTTTTTCAGGCGCAGTTATCACTGTCTGCAAGCTTTGAAGCTCGGCTTCAATCGCTGCGATATCGGTGTCGATCAGATCATCAAGCAGGCTAGCCTGCGCCGGATTCATATGCTCGCTGCGCTTAGCAAATTTCAAACGCTTGAGTTAGGCGATCTCATAGGTCAGTTTTTCGATGAGCGTTTGGTCGCTATGGATCTTATTACCCAGGGTCTCAACGGTTTGCCATATCGACTTGACGGTCATACCCAACGTGCTGACCTGATGGTCGAGCGTCCCGACATGCTGCATCAACTGCGTCGCCAAGGCGCGCTGTTGTTCAGGGGGCAAGTGATAGAGGTCGCGAAGCGAAGTCATAGTACGGATTGTGCCAGACTAGGCAATTTGCGGCGATAAATCGATAGGCTAATGGTTGCCGTCAAAGCAGTGTGATCGAGCCGCAAGCACCTGCACGTTGCCATGGTAGGCCCAACACCAATGCCTGAAGCTGCTCGGCATCGCGTTCTATTTCTGATCCATGTCGGATGCCAGGCCGGTGAAATCTGCCTTGATTCAATCGGCGAGCCGTTAACAAGACCCCAAAGCCGTCATGCGCCAGCACTTTCATCCGAGTGGCGCGGCGATAGGCGAACAGGTAAGCACAGTGCGGCAATCACCCGGGCCAATACGGTTTCAGTGCCTGCGCGCATGTCCATGGGCTCGGTGGCAAGCCAGATGGAATCGATGCGGATCATTGGGCAAGCTCACGGGTAAAACGGGCACATCCATCAGGGTCTAAAGATGGCCATTTCACCGTGAGCTTTTGCTGACCGAAAGGGATCTCGATGCTGACAGGCTGTTGCTGAATGGGCTGCTTTAACGACTCAAGTTTCATCGGAACAAAAGCGGGCAGCGCCGGCGGCTGACCATCGCGATAAACAGGAATACATTTTCGAACCAAGTTGGCGTTGATACCGTGGCGCAGGGCAACGCTGGCCATCAATACGCCCGGTTGCAGGCATTCCTGGACGACTTGAGCGTTAAAGGGTTTGGGATGAGAGGTTCTTTGGCGCATGGAAATCCGGAAGATAAGGGCGATGGTATCCACGTATTTTTAAGTGGAGAACAGAAGTGATACATAAGACGGCAGCAGTATGGGTTGTCTGGTTGAAAATCCCAATGCTGCTAGCATTCTTTTGCTAATTTAAATTGTTGAATGAGCATAGGGTTCATACACTATCCAGATTTTTAGTTTTTTTAAAGTTTTATATCAATAAATCACTTGTTTTTTATATCAGCTGAATCGGCCAGCGCTTCTATATTTTTCTCTCTCTAATTTGGAACGGGGCTCGAAATATATTAACCATTTGACTGAAGGTTGTGCGTCTGTAAGAACCATGTTGCGCCTGGTAATGGAGTTGAGACCGCTTTAGCCGTCGTTCTTAATAGAAATTAGAATTTCACTCGTCCGCGCAGGCTTTTGGATAACGGCTATTTAGATGCTTGAATTCGATAATTTCCATTAGGCGTGTTCGCTGGCTTTCGTAAAACTAATAATCAAGCGGAAATCAATGTTGGCGTGATTGATTTAATTCGAATGGGTGGTTGTTCTATGGTCAGTGGAGTTTGATTGGTAAATCGCACCTGTGCACAAATTTTAGGGGTTGGTCTTTATTAATGAGGCCAAGTTTTAGGGGTTGATGCTAGTAACTCAGCTGTTGTATGAGTAGCTTTTTAGGTTGGATTTAAAAGCATCACGGATGCTGTCTGAACTCGTTGCTACGCTAACGCTAAAATTGAAAATCTCGCGTTAGCTTCTGGGGGGGCGGTGCGCCACACGTGTAGTCAAGTGATTTTAGTGTTGCTAAGTTGTTCCGCTAGTAAGCAAATTTCTTAAGCAGCATGGTCGGCGGCGTGATACTCGATAATTTTTCGTTTAGACCGTTAACGGGCTATAGTTTCTGCGCTTTAGGGTGTCGGGATGGTCGTTGGTAATTTTATAGACGGCAGGTTGGTAACTGTGCATTTCTGTCCGCCATGTTCCATACTATAATTTTGGTGCTTCTAAATCTTGGTATCCTAGAAAGGCGTTCAGCGCTTATATTTAAGCTCCGCAGTGAAACTCTCAGCCGAAAATCTGCGCTTACGGTCAACGCTCTTTTGATGACGTCTAAAAAAGTCTGCTGAGGGATAAAATGATCCTCGGCAGCTATGGTGTATGGTCGGCGGCCAATGTAGAGCTGAACTGTTTGTCCTTTTGCGTTAGATAAAAACTTTTGTGTTGCGATGCTGTAGATTTGGTAGTGGATACAGTCCATCAAAGGGTGCGTAGAAAATGTTGGTCATTGTTTCTACTGTGCGAAGGTGTTAGTTGTAGAGATATCCGGTCTCGTTTTTTTTCTTCTTGATTACGCAATGTTTCATTGCGCCGGAGTGATCGTTGTTGCGCTAAATGCCAGCAATGAAAGTGCGGAAGTTAATCTATTAACTGATTTAAGATCAATCGCTTGTCTTGCTTCGTATGCATCAGCTTCGATGGTTGCGCAAAGACGATCGCTGCCAATCACAGACCGCGATCCGATATAAAATTTCGATAAGCTTTCGGCGAGTATTCCGTCGATGAATATTGCTGGCGAAGTATGCTGCGTTTATCTCGTAGTCAACAAAAGTATCGGGCGCTGGCTGGGCTTCTGCAAAATACCAATGTCGTCAGGTTCGTAAGTTTAAAGTTTTATTATGTATTGAGCCAGCGAGTGCATAGTGCTGCCATTCGACTGTGGCTAGGTGCATAGTCGAGTGTCGTATTAGAAAGTGCCAATAAAGAGCTGGGCGGTATCGCTTTGAAAGCGGCTGCCTGCAGAGGTAATTACCGTGTTCCATTATCGCCGTTGAGTGCTTCGACTTGAACGGGGCGATTATCTACGCGTTTACGCTAATTGCAAGCAGTATGCTAACGCTGGCTTAGGAGTCGCCAGCGTTGCGGTTGGTTCGGTTCAGCAAGGATTTCCCGTCTTGCTACCTGCTCAGCAGAGTGTGCACCAAATCGGATCTAAGCGTCGATTTGGTCAACTAGATTCGCTATTCGCGTTTCACAACCAGCGTAAGAATGTCGTAACTGGCAACCAGCTCTCCCAGTTGATTGGTCACTTCCACATCCCACGCCACTACACCTTGCGGTATACCCTGTGGACTCTTTTTGCCCTGGTCGATCTTGCGCTTGCAGGTCAGGCGCGCCTGGATGGTGTCGCCAATCCCCACCGGGTTGATGAAGCGCAGGGTATCGAGACCGTAGTTGGCCAGTACCGGGCCTACGCCGGGGGATACGAACAAACCGGCCGCTGCCGACAGCACGAAGTAACCGTGGGCGATACGCTTGCCGAACTGGGATTCCTTGGCCGCGATGTCGTCGAAGTGCATGTAGAAGTGATCGCCCGACAGGCAGCCGAAATTCACCAGGTCCGATTCGGTGACCGTGCGACGGTGGGTCAGTAACGACTCGCCGATCTGCAAGTCCTGGAAATAGCGGCGGAACGGATGCACCTCGGTTTCAATGACCTTGGCGCCACGCACGAATTCGCCGGTCACAGCTGCCAACATTGTTGGCGAACCTTGTACCGCCGCTCGTTGCAGGTAGTGCTTCACCGCGCGCAGGCCGCCGAGTTCTTCACCGCCGCCGGCACGACCTGGGCCACCGTGTTTCAGCTGCGGCAGCGGCGAGCCGTGACCGGTGGACTCACCCGCGCAGTTGCGATCCAGCACCAGCAAACGGCCGTGCAATGCCGCTGCCACCGGAATCGCTTTGGCGGCAATTTGCGGATCCTTAGTTACCAGGCTGGCCACGAGGCTGCCTTTGCCGCGCGCGGCTAGTGCCAATGCTTCATCGAGATCGCCGTAAGCCATCAATGTGCTGACCGGACCGAACGCTTCGATATCGTGAGCGCCACCTTCGGCGTGCGGATCACGGGCCTGCAACAGCGTCGGCGCGAAGAACGCGCCTTTATCCACGTTCTCGCCGCGCGGTTCAAAACCATCACGACCGCCAAACAGCATGTCGCTGCTCTGTAACAGGGCTTCCAGTCGCTCGGCCACGTCTTTTTGTTGATCGTGGGACGCCAGTGCACCCATGCGCACGCCTTCCACCGACGGATCGCCGACCACTACTTTCTTCAGACGATCACGCAGGCGGGTAGCGACCGCATCGACGTGTTTCGCCGGTACAATGGCGCGGCGAATGGCGGTGCATTTCTGCCCGGCTTTGGCGGTCATTTCCCGTGCGACTTCTTTGATGAACAGCTCGAACTCATCATCATCCGGCGTCACGTCCGGGGCGAGGATTGCGCAGTTCAGCGAGTCAGCTTCGGCGGTGAACGGCACCGAATTGCGGATCAGGTTCGGGTTGACCCGCAGCTTGGCGGCGGTTTCCGCGGAGCCGGTAAAGGTCACCACGTCCTGGCCTTGCAGGCGATCGAGCAAATCGCCGGTGCCGCCGATGATCAATTGGAGACTTCCCGCCGGCAGCAGGCCGGATTCGTCCATCATGCGGACCACGGCTTCGGTCAGGTAGCTGGTGGCGCTTGCCGGTTTGACGATGCACGGCATGCCTGCGAGGAAGCTCGGGGCGAATTTTTCCAGCATGCCCCAGATCGGGAAGTTGAAGGCGTTGATGTGCACGGCCACGCCACCGCGAGGCACTAGGATGTGGGTGCCGGCGAAGGTGCCCATCTTGCTCAGCTGCATGGCCGGGCCTTCATGGACGACGTTGCCCGACGGCAATTCGCGGGAACCGAGGCTGGCGTAGGTGAACAGCGTGCTGTTGCCGCCTTCGATGTCGATCCAGCTATCGGCGCGGGTCGCGCCGCTGTGATGAGAGATCACGTAGAGCTGTTCCTTGCGCTCGCTCAGGTACAGGGCTAAGGCCTTGAGACGCTGGGCGCGTTGCTGGAAGTCCAGTGCCATCAGGCCACTGACGCCTTCTCGGCGGCCGTGTTCGATGGCTTCGGCGAAATCCGGGCGTTCTTCGTGGGTCCGAAAGATTTCATGACCGTCTAGTGCGCTGCGCAGGACTTGTGCGCCGTGTTGGCCGATCCAGCGACCGGCGATGAAGCTTTGCAGGGTAGGGGCATGCAGTGTAGGTGAAGAGGACATCACAATTGCTCCGATGGTCAGTGTCTGGCGCAGTCGCAACCGCGCCTCAAGTTAAGGTTCAGTGTTGGCTGGCGCCCGAGGCGCCGATGCCGGTCATGGAACGGATGAACTGCGCCAGATAACGGCCACGTTCAAGGGCTGCACGGGGGGATTTGTCGGTGACGGAAAACAGCCAGGCACTGAAGAACGCCAAGCTCATGGAAAACAGCGCTGGGTTGGAGTAGGGGAAAAGCGCCTTTTCGTGATGCAGCACGTTGACCCACACCGCCGGGCTCAGCACCAGCAGGACTATTGCCGAGACCAGCCCCGCCAGGCTGCCGGTGACCGCACCACGGGTGGTCAGGCCTTTCCAGTACATCGAAAGGAACAGCACTGGGAAATTCACCGACGCGGCGATGGCCAGCACCAGGCCGGACAGGAAAGCGATGTTCTGTGATTCGAACAGCAGGCCCAGAATGATCGCCAGCACGCCGATGCACAGCGTGGCGATGCGCGAGATGCGAATTTCCTGTTGCTCGGTGGCTTGGCCTTTGCGCATTACGCAGGCATACAAATCGTGGGACACCGCCGAGGCGCCGGACAGCGCGAGGCCGGCGACCACCGCCAGGATGGTGGCAAACGCCACTGCCGAGATGAAGCCGAGGAACAGGTTGCCGCCCACCGCTTGCGCGAGGTGCACGGCGATCATGTTGCCGCCGCCGATGATCGCGCCGTTGGCGTCGCGGAACGTCGGATCGGTGCCGACCATGACGATGGCGCCGAAGCCGACAATGATCAGCAGCAGGTAGAAGTAGCCAATGAACCCGGTGGCGTAAAACACGCTTTTGCGGGCTTCCTTGGCGTCGCTGACCGTGAAGAAACGCATGAGGATGTGCGGCAGTCCGGCGGTGCCGAACATCATGCCCAGCCCCAGCGAGATAGCATCGATCGGGTTCGACAGCAGGCCACCTGGGGCCATGATCGCGTTGCCCTTGGCGTGCACGGCGGTGGCGCCGGCGAACATCGCTTCAGTGCTGAAACCGAAATGCTTGAGCACCATGAACGCCATGAACGTGGTGCCGAACAACAGCATTACCGCTTTGATGATCTGTACCCAAGTGGTGGCAAGCATGCCGCCGAAGGTCACATAGAACACCATTAACACGCCGACCAGCATCACCGCGTAGAGGTAGTCGATGCCGAACAGCAATTCGATCAACTTGCCGGCGCCGACCATTTGTGCGACCAGGTACATCAGCGCTACGGTCAGGGTGCCGAAGGCCGAGGTCAGGCGCACCGGGGTTTGTTCAAGGCGATAGGAGACCACGTCGGCAAACGTGTATTTGCCGAGGTTGCGCAGGCGTTCGGCAATCAGGAACAGGATGATCGGCCAGCCGGCCAATACGCCCAAGGCGTAAAGCAAACCGTCGTAGCCATTGAGGAACATCATTGCCGAGATGCCCAGGAAGGACGCTGCCGAGATCATGTCGCCGGCGATTGCCAGGCCGTTTTGGAAACCGGTCATGCCACCGCCCGCGGTGTAGAAATCGCTGGCGGAGCGGGTACGCAATGCCGCCCAACGGGTCACGCCGAGGGTGAATAAAACGAACACCAAGAACATGCCGATGGCGTTCCAGTTCAATGGTCGCGATGCGCCGTCGGCAGCGACGGCAAGGTCCGTGACCACTGCCAGCGGCAGCAGGTACAACGCGAGAAGGCGACTCATCGGGCGCACTCCTGCTTGAGTTTTTCATTCAGCGGGTCGATCACGTTGTTGGCGCGATAGACGTAGAAACCGGTCAACGCAAAGGCCAACACCACAATCAACACACCCACCAGCATGCCCACGGTGGTCACGCCGCCGCTTAGCGAGTGGCCGAGGGTTGAAGGGGAGAATGCCACCAGCAACACAAAGCCGAAATAGATCGCCAGCATGATAAGCGACAGCGACCAGTAGAGCTTTTGCTTACGTCGCACCAACTCGATGAAGTCGGGGTGCTGGCGGATAAGTTCTATGTCTTGGGGGGTCATGGAAGCGCTCTCCTTATTGTTTTTTTAGGAACGAACGTAATGCCTGGCTTTTGTGGATCATTCGATTGAGGCAGAAGAATCAGAGCTGGTCGAAATCCAGCACCACTTTGTCGCTGATCGGGAAGGCTTGGCACGACAGCACATAGCCGGCGGCCACTTCGTAGTCTTCCAAAGCGTGGTTGCTATCCATTTCCACTTCGCCTTCGATGACCTTGCACTTGCAGGTCGAGCACACGCCGGCCTTGCACGAGTAGGGCAGTTCGGCGCCTTGGGCGTTGCCGGCGTCGAGGATGCTCTGGCTGTTGCGCGGCAGGTCGAAGGCGAGGGCGCGGCCGTCGCTGATCACGGTGATCTGGCTGACCGCCGCATCCACCTGCCGCGCCGCTTCGCGGGCCTCACGTTTTTGCTGGCTGCCGGCGGCGGCGAACAGTTCGAAGTGAATGCGTTCCGGTGCCATGCCCTTGGCATTGAGGCTGTCGCGCACGGTCTCGGTCATTTCTTGCGGACCGCAGATGAACGCGGCGTCGAGGGCTTTGACGTTGAGCCAGCGGCTAAACAGTTGCTCGCATTTCTCGGCGTTGATCCGGCCGTTGTACAGGTCGACGTCCTGCTGCTCGCGGCTGAACACGAAGATCAGGTTCAAGCGTTGTAAGTAGCAATTTTTCAGGTCTTCCAGTTGCTCGCGGAACAGCGCGCCAGAGCTGGAACGGTTGCCGTACAGCAACGTGACGCGGCTGTTTGGCTCGGTTTCCAGGGTGGTCTTGATGATCGACAGAATCGGCGTGATGCCGCTGCCGGCCGCGACGGCCAGGTAATTGCCATGGCGCGCCGGGTCCAGTTCAACGCAGAAATGCCCGGCCGGTGGCATCACTTCCAGGGTGTGCCCAGCTTTCAGCTGTTCGTTGGCAAACGCCGAGAAGCGCCCACCCGCCACACGCTTGATGGCGACACGCAGTTCGCCGTCGTTGACCCCGGTGCAGATCGAATAGGAGCGGCGCACTTCTTCGCCGTCCAGTTGGGTGCGCATCACCAGGTGCTGGCCCTGGGTGTAGTGAAAGCTGTCTTGCAGTTCCTGCGGAATGTCGAAGGCGATGGACACCGCGTCACGGGTCTCGGTGCGCACATCCTTGATGGTCAGGCTGTGAAATTTGCTCATTGTTATTCTCCAGCTAGGACGGCCGATTCGCCGCTCAGATGCACTTGAAATAGTCGAACGGTTCCCGGCAATCGATGCAACGATACAGGGCTTTGCAGGCGGTAGAACCGAACTCGCTGAGCACCTCGGTGTGGGCGCTGCCGCATTGCGGGCACACAACGTGCGGGCTTTCACCGAGCAGGCTGCGTTTGCTGGTGCTGCCCTCGGGTGGCGCGATGCCGTAGGCGCGCAGGCGTTCGCGGCCGTCGGCGCTGATCCAGTCCGTGGTCCAGGCCGGGGTCAACTTGCGCTCCAGTTGCGGTGCCTTGAACCCGGCGAGTTCCAGGGCTTCGCGGATGTCGCTCTCGATCACTTCGGTGGCCGGACAACCGGAGTAGGTCGGCGTAACCACCACGTGAAGGTGACCGGCCTGCCAGTCCAGATCGCGGACGATGCCGAGGTCGACGACACTGACCACCGGCACTTCCGGGTCCATCACTTCGGACAGGATCGCCCACGCGGCAGCCAGGTCGGTCGGTTGAGCCGGCCGGGCGCCGAGGTCGCTGGCGATCAGCTCACCAGGTTGCATCGGGGTACGCTCGTGGCAGGAACTGCATTTCGGCCAGCAGAATGCCCAGGTGTTCGGTGTGCAGACCTGTGCGTGCATTCAGGTAGAAATAGCTCGGCGTCGCGGGGACGGGCAGGGTGGCGTGGCTGAAGATCTGCTCGACTTTGGCTTGCCACTGGGCGGCGACGCTGGCGATGTCCGGGGTGATGCCGGCTGCGCACAGTCGCTGTTCGCTGTCATCGGCGGCGATTAATTCAACGGTGAAGCGCCAGACCTCGGGAATCGCGGCAAGCATGCGCCGATTGCTTTCCTCGGTGCCGTCGCCCATACGCTCGATCCATTCGCCGGAGCGGCGCAGGTGATAGGTCACTTCCTTCACCGCCTTGGCGGCAATCCCGGCGATGCGCTCGTCGCTGGACTGGCTCAGGCCCTGCAGCACTGGCAAGTGCCAGGCGTCGTAGAGGAACTGTTTGAGCATGGTCACGGCGAAGTCGCCGTTGGGTTGTTCGACCAGCAGCAGGTTGCGATAAGCGCGCTCGTCACGGCGGAACGCCAGGTGATCGGCATCGCGGCCGTCGTCCAGCAATTCGGCGGCGTACTCCAGCCAGTTGCGCGCCTGGCCCACCAGGTCGAGGCCGACGTTCATCAGTGCCAGTTCTTCTTCCAGCGCCGGCGCCTTGCCGCACCATTGGCACAGGCGCTGGCCTTGGATCAGGGCGCTGTCGCCGAGGCGCAGCAGGTATTCGATCAGATCGGTCTTGTTGTTCATGGTCGACCTCACATGTGCCCGACTTCGGCCGGCAGCTCGTAGAAGCTGGCGTGGCGGTAGACCTTGTCGTCCGACGGATCGAACAGCGGGTCTTTTTCATCCGGCGACGAAGCGGTGATCAGCGCCGAAGGCACGACCCACAGGCTCACGCCTTCGCTGCGACGGGTGTAGAGCTCGCGCGCGTTCTCGATGGCCATGGTGGTGTCGGCGGCATGCACGCTGCCGACGTGCTTGTGGTTGAGGCCGTGCTTGCTGCGCACGAAAACTTCAAAGAGGGTCCACTCGGACATTTCAGTTACTCCACATCAGTGGCCGACTCAGGCGGCGTTCTTGTTTTGTTTTTTGCGGGCTTGGGCGACGGCGGCTTCACGCACCCAGGCACCGTCTTCAATCGCCTTGCGGCGGGTGGCGACGCGTTCCTGGTTGCACGGGCCGTTGCCCTTGAGCACTTCGTAGAATTCGCTCCACTGGATTTCGCCGAAGTCGTAGTGGCCGCGTTCGGCATTCCACTTCAGGTCCGGGTCGGGACAGGTGCAACCCAACAGCTCCAGTTGCGGGATGGTCTGGTCGATGAAGCGCTGGCGCAGTTCGTCATTGCTCTGGCGCTTGATTTTCCAGGCCATGGATTGAGCGCTGTTGGGCGAGTGTTCGTCGCTTGGGCCAAACATCATCAGCGACGGCCACCACAGGCGATTGATCGCGTCCTGGACCATGTTTTTTTGCGCTTGATTGCCGTGGCGCATCATGGTCAGGAGGATTTCGTAGCCCTGACGCTGGTGGAAGCTCTCCTCCTTGCAGATTCGCACCATGGCTCGGGAGTAGGGGCCGTACGAGGTGCGCTGCAGCACCACCTGGTTGACGATGGCCGCACCATCCACCAGCCAGCCCACCGCGCCCATGTCGGCCCAGTTCAGCGTCGGGTAATTGAAGATGCTCGAATACTTGGCTTTGCCGCTATGCAGCTTGGCGATTTCTTCATCGCGGTCTGCGCCGAGGGTTTCCATCGCGCTGTACAGGTACAGGCCGTGACCGGCTTCGTCCTGGATCTTGGCCATCAATTGCAGTTTGCGTTTGAGCGATGGCGCGCGGGTGACCCAGTTGCCTTCGGGCAGCATGCCAACGATTTCGGAGTGGGCGTGCTGGGAAATCTGCCGGATCAAAGTCTGGCGATAGGCATCTGGCATCCAGTTCTTGGCTTCGACTTTGATTTCTGAATCGATTTTTTCTTGAAAAGCGCGTTCCTGTTCAGACATTTCCGACAGGTCTTTGATGCGCTTTACGCCTGTTTCTACGAGCTGTGCGTACATTTGGGGTCTCCCGCCTAGAATCTTGTCGAGGGCATGGATAACTTTATAAGCGATACAGAAATTAATTTCAAACATAAAATGACGTGTCGTATTTGTTTTCTGTATCGGTTTTGGGGGGGGGGGCGAGGGGGTACTTGTCGGTTTCGGTAGCTGCCGCTTGTTTTCCCGAGCTGCTGCCGAGCGAGTGGATCGGGATCAAAGACGAGAGGCACGGCAACGCTAGGCCTTTGGAATGATTAGGGTGTACGCTTTTCTGTTTTCTTTGGGAGCCGGCCTGTTGGCGCTTGCGTGCGAACGCAAAACCCTTGTGTGATCGCATTTCGACGTGGACACCCATCCCAAGCAGATTTAATTCCACGGAACAGCGGATCGCCGTAGATCTCCAAACCCCAAAAAAAACCCCGCAAAAGCGGGGCCATAAGGGGTGCAGCAGTCATGCTTTAGGTGGTCATGCCTTTGGACGTTTATCCAACACGTGGCAAGCCTTGCCTTCGGATCGTTTGATCGAATGGAACGGCTGCAAAACAATTCGCGAACTGATCCCGATGTACGTCTTGATGTTTTTGCTCAATTCCCCGCAAACAGCCTTCTGCTGTTCATCAGTCAGGTGATTGTGCTCGGCCTTGAGCTCGACATGCACGTCAACGCTGTCGAGGTTGCCATTGCGATACAGGTGGATCTCATAGCACTCGGCAAGTTGTTTAACTTTGAGTACTTGTTCCTCGATTTGCGTCGGGAACACGTTGACGCCGCGGATGATCAGCATGTCGTCGCTGCGCCCGGTGATCTTGTCGATGCGGCGCATCGGGCGTGCGGTGCCGGGCAGCAAGCGGGTCAGGTCGCGGGTGCGGTAGCGGATCATCGGCAGGGCTTCTTTGCTCAATGAGGTGAATACCAGTTCACCCATTTGACCGTCCGGCAGCACTTCCCCAGTGACCGGGTCGATGATTTCCGGATAGAAGTGGTCTTCCCAGATGGTCGGGCCGTCCTTGGTTTCGGCGCATTCCATTGCTACGCCAGGCCCCATGATTTCCGACAAGCCGTAAATGTCCAATGCGGTGATGCCCAGGCGCGCTTCAATGGCGCTGCGCAAATCGGCGGTCCACGGCTCGGCACCGAAAATGCCCAGGCGCAGGGCCAGTTTATGCGGGTCGATACCCTGGCGCTCGATTTCGTCGGCGATGTTGAGCATGTAGGACGGCGTGACCATGATAATGTCCGGCTGGAAATCCTTTATCAGTTGCACTTGTTTTTCGGTCTGGCCACCGGACATCGGGATCACCGTGCAGCCCAGGCGTTCAGCGCCGTAGTGCGCGCCGAGGCCGCCAGTAAACAGGCCGTAGCCATAGGAAATGTGGACCTTGTCGCCACGTCGACCACCGGCGGCGCGGATCGAACGCGCCACTACGTTGGCCCAGGTGTCGATGTCGTTCTGGGTGTAGCCCACAACGGTCGGTTTACCGGTGGTGCCGCTGGATGCGTGCAGACGAACGATGTCGTTCATCGGCACGGCAAACATGCCGTAGGGGTAGTTGTCGCGGAGGTCGGATTTCGTGGTGAAGGGCAGCTTTGCCAAATCTTCCAGGGACTTGATGTCGTCCGGGTGCACTCCCAGCGCATCGAAACGCTGACGGTACAGCGGCACATTGTTGTAGGCGAGGTTCAGGCTCCAGCGCAGACGCTCCAACTGATGCTGTCGCAACTCGTCGATACTGGCGGTTTCCAGCGGATCCAGCACAGGGGTCAGCACGTCTTTGGCAATTGGCATGTTCATGTGTTCACTCGAATTGTTTTTGTGTTCCAGCCCCGTACACGGGGGCTTTGAGTGCATGCCCCAAGGATACCTCTCGGCTCCTCGGGAATCGCGACTATTTAGTGGGTTAGACGCTCGATGATCAGCGCGATCCCCTGGCCGACACCGATGCACATGGTGCACAGGGCGTAGCGGCCTTTACGTTCTTCCAGTTCGTGCAGGGCGGTGGTGACCAGTCTCGCACCGCTCATGCCCAACGGATGGCCGAGGGCGATGGCGCCGCCGTTCGGATTGACCCGTGGGTCGACGTCATTCAGACCTAGTTCGCGCAACACTGCCAAGCCTTGAGCGGCGAATGCTTCGTTGAGCTCGATCACGTCCATGTCGGCCAGGCTCAGGTTGGCCACTTCCAGCACTTTGCGCGTGGCGGGGACAGGGCCGATGCCCATGATCCGTGGCTCGACGCCAGCGGTGGCCATCGCCACGACGCGACCACGGGCGGTCAGGCCGTGGCGTTTGGCGACTTCAGGGCTTGCTAGCAGCAATGCACAAGCACCGTCGTTGACACCAGAGGCGTTACCGGCGGTGATACTGCCGCCTTCGCGGAACGGCGTGCCGAGTTTGGCCAGCTGTTCAAGGGTGGTGTCGCCGCGCGGGTGTTCGTCATGCTCGACCACTCTGGTCAGACCTTTGCGCTGGGGAATTTCCACCGCGACGATTTCCTTGGCCAGGCGCCCATTGGCTTGGGCGGCAGCGGCGCGTTGCTGGCTGCGCAGGGCGAAGGCATCCTGGTCGGCGCGAGAAATGTTGAACTGTTCGGCGACGTTCTCCGCGGTTTCGGGCATGGAGTCGATGCCATATGCCTTTTTCATCAGCGGATTGACGAAGCGCCAGCCGATGGTGGTGTCGAAAATCTCTGCCGAACGGGAAAACGCTTGTTCGGCCTTGCCCATCACCAGCGGTGCGCGGGACATGGACTCGACGCCGCCAACCAGCATCAATCCGGTTTCGCCGCTGCGAATCGCCCGGGCAGCAGTGCCGATGGCATCCAGCCCGGAACCGCACAGACGATTGAGGGTGGTGCCCGGCACGCTGACCGGCAATCCGGCCAGCAGCGCCGACATGCGCGCGACGTTACGGTTGTCTTCGCCGGCCTGGTTGGCGCAGCCGTAGATCACATCGTCCACGCTGTTCCAGTCCACTTGCGGGTGGCGGCGCAGCAGTTCGCGCAGGGGGACCGCGCCGAGGTCGTCGGCGCGGACGCTGCTAAGGACTCCGGCGTAGCGACCGATCGGGGTGCGGACCGCGTCGATGATCAGGGCGTCATTCATTGGGGATCTCCTGCGCCAGCACTGAGCCGCGCACTTTGTAGGATTTACCGTGGAATAGGGCAATCAACTGGCTCTGCTGGTTTTCAATGCGTACGTCGTAGTTGCCGTTGCGCCCGGAGCGGCTTTGCTCGGTGCAGTCGGCAGTCAGCGTGTCGCCCAGGCGTGCCGGGGCGATGTAGTCGACGCTGCAGCCGATGGCCACGGTGGCTTCGTTGTAGCTGTTGCAGGCAAAGGCGAACGCCGAATCGGCCAGCGCGAACAGGTGGCCGCCGTGGCACGTACCGTGGCCCTGGAGCATGTCGGCGCGCACGGTCATGCCGACGCGGGCGCAACCGGGGCCGGTCGAGAGCAGGCGCATGCCCATCGCTTGGCTGGCGGCATCACGCTGGAACAAGGACTGGGCGCATTTGCTGGCCAGCGTCATCGCTTCGTGGTTAGTCATGGAAGTGTTTCCCTTCGGCGACGCGACGGCGCAGCAGCAGTGACGGCCGGTAGCGTTCTTCGCCATAACTGGCTTGCAGGTTTTCCAGCACGTTCAGGATGTGCGCCAGACCTATCGCATCCGCCCAGGCCAGCGGCCCTTGTGGATAGTTGACCCCGGCGCGCATGGCCAGATCGATGTCGGCGGCCGAGGCCACGCCTTGCAGCAGGGCGTCGGCGGCTTCGTTGGCGAGCATGGCGACGGTGCGCAAGACCGCGAGGGCCGGGCTGTCACTGAGCAGGCTGACCTTGAGGCCGGCCCGTTGCAGCAGGGCCACGCCTTGTGCGAGTGCCAGCGGATCGATGCCGGCCGCATGGCTGATGGCGATACGCTCGGCTTTGCCGTAGTCGAACGCAAGGTCCAGCAGGATCAGGTTGCGCAGCCCGTCCTCGCGAGCACGCTGACAAGCCATGCGCCCGTCGCTCAAGGCCAGCACGGCGTCACCGACCCGCAACAAACCCTGGCCGTCACGCTGGATGATCTCGACGCCTTGCTCGTGCAAACGTACGAGCAAGCCTTGAGCGATACCGAGGTCACCTTCCACGGCACACACTTCGACCGTCGCTGTGCTGCTGGTTTCAGCTGCGAGAGGACGTTCCACGCCGTGGGCATAGCTGTAGAAGCCCTCAGCGCTTTTGCGCCCCAGGCGTCCACCGTCCACCAACTCTTTCTGGATCAGCGACGGCAAGAAACGGGTGTCCTGGTAGTAGGCGTCGAATACGGAGCAGGTCACGGCGTAGTTGACGTCGTGGCCGATCAAATCGGTCAGTTCGAACGCACCCATGGCAAAGCCACCGGCCTCGCGCATCAATGCATCGAGGGTCTGGCAATCGGCAGCACCTTCCTGCAGCAGACGCAGGCTCTCGGCATAGAACGGCCGGGCCACGCGGTTGACGATGAAGCCTGGCGTGGAGCGGGTGTGCACCGGCTTTTTGCCCCAGGCCTTGGCGGTGTCGTACAGACACTCAGCCAACGCCGGATCGCTTGCGAGACCCGAGACGATTTCCACCAGCGCCATCACCGGCGCTGGGTTGAAGAAGTGCAGGCCGAGCAGGCGTTCTGGATGATCAAGCTGAGCGGCGATGCTAGTAATAGACAGCGACGAGGTGTTGCTGGCGAGGATGCAATGTTCGCCGCAAATACCTTCGATCTGGCGGAACAACGCGCGCTTGACCTCAAGGTTCTCGACGATGGCCTCTATGATCAGCTCGCAGTCGGCCAGGGTTTCGATGGCCTCCGCCGCGTGAAGGCGGGCGATGGTTGCACTGCGTGATTCGGCCGACAGCTTGCCTTTTTCGACCTGCTTACCCAGTTGCCGATCAATCCCTTCAACGGCTTGCGCAGCAGCGCCGGGGCGGTTATCCAGTAGCAGCACCGTATGCCCGGCGTGTGCCGCGACTTGGGCAATGCCTGCTCCCATGGCTCCGGCGCCGATCACAGCGATGCGTGCGTTGTTATTCAGTGCGGCCATGGCTCAGCGTCCCTTGAAACTTGGGGTGCGTTTTTCCATGAAGGCACTGACGCCTTCGCGGTAGTCCTCGCTGCGCCCGGCCAGGCGTTGCAGATCGCGCTCGAGTTCCAGCTGTTCGTCGAAGCTGTTACTTAGACTGGCATTCAGGCTGCGTTTGATCAGTGCCAGGCCGTAGGTCGGCTGGGTCGCCAGGTGGCGGGCCAGTTTCAACGCTTCGTCGCGCAGGTCGGCGTCATCCACACATTGATAAATCAAGCCCCATTGCTCGGCTTGCTCGGCGCTCAGGCGATTGCCTAGCAGGGCCAAAGCCTTGGCTCGAGCCATGCCGACAAGGCGCGGCAGCGTCCAGGTGCCGCCGGAATCGGGTATCAGGCCGATCTTGCAGAACGCCTGGATGAAGCTGGCCGAACGTGCCGCCAGCACCAGGTCGCAGGCCAGCGGAATGTTGGCGCCGGCACCGGCCGCTACGCCGTTGACCGCGCAGATCACCGGCAGTGGCAGGTCGCGCAGCTGGCGGATCAGCGGGTTGTAGAACTTCTCGATGGATTCGCCGAGATCCGGCACCGCGCTGCCCGGCGCGACATTGCGGTCGCTCAGGTCCTGTCCAGCGCAGAAGCCGCGACCTTCGCCGGTCAGCAGCAGGACGCGCACGTCCGGGTTCTGCCGCACTAGCTTGAGCGCTTCCTTCACTTCGCCATGCATCTGCGTATTGAAGCTGTTGAGCTGTTCCGGACGGTTGAGGCTGAGCAGGGCGACGCCGGCCTCGATGGAAAACAGGATGTGTTCGAAGTTCATGGTCTTGGCGCTCTCTTGGCGATCTCGAATTCGGGGATTACTGGCCGGTGAAGGTCGGCAGGCGTTTTTCCTGGAAGGCGGCGATGCCTTCATTGCGGTCGCGGGTGCCGGCCAGCACGGTGAAGGCGTGGCGCTCGAAACGCAGGCCGCTGGCCAGATCGGTGTCCATGGCCTTGAGCAGCGCTTCCTTGGCCAGGCGGACCGCCAGCGGGGCTTTGGCGGCGATAGTGCGGGCGATGTGCAAGGCGCGTTCGACGGTCAATTCCGGTTGGGTGACTTCGCTGACCAGTCCGGCACGCTGCGCCTGACGGGCGTCGATCGGCTCGCCGGTCAGGACCATCTGCATGGCCAAGGATTTGCCGACGGCGCGCAGCAGGCGTTGGGTGCCACCGGCGCCGGGCATGATCCCGAGGTTGATTTCCGGTTGGCCGAAACGGGCGTCTTCGCCTGCAATAATGATGTCGGCGTGCATCGCCAGCTCGCAGCCACCGCCGAAGGCGAAGCCGTTGACGGCAGCGATCAGCGGCTTGCTGAAGTTGCTGATGGCCTGCCACGAAGCCTGGCGCGGATCGTTGAGGATGCCGACCAGATCGCGCTCGGCCATTTCCTTGATGTCGGCACCGGCGGCGAAGGCTTTGCGGTTGCCAGTGAGGACTACAACGCGGGTGTCCGGATCGGCCTGGGCGGCGCGCAGCTCGTCCGCCAGTTCACCCAGTATTTGGGTATTGAGGGCATTCAATGCTTGCGCACGCTGAAGGGTAATCAGGCGGACGCCAGGCTCGATCAGCTCGACGGCAAGGGTTAGAGGCATGGCGGATGCCCTCAAGGTGCACGCTCGGCGTGGGTGCCGGCTCGTTATTGGATCGGCCGCAGGGGCCGGTTTTGCCCAAGTATAGCTGTAACGTGATACGCAAACGCAACAAAAAATTTTATTTAATGTGTCCTATTGGTTGGGTGATGAGTTTGTATTATCTTCGTTTTAACGGAGCTGCTGATGATTTTCACCCCGATTTTATTGGGTTAATGCTGATTTATGGGGGGGGCTAGGCCCTCATCGGGAAGGCTGGCTTCAAGTGATACGGTTTTTGGTCTTTGTGTTGGTAAAAAAGACGTGATACAAAATTACTCATTATTTGCATCGCTTTGTAAAGGACGCCTCCATGACCTGCTACAGCCTTGATGGCCTGACCCCAGTGGTAGACCCGACTGCTTATGTGCACCCCTCCGCCGTGCTCATCGGTGACGTGATCATCGGCCCGCATTGCTATGTCGGTCCGCTGGCCAGCCTGCGCGGCGATTTCGGACGGATCGTGTTGGAGGAGGGTGCCAACCTGCAGGACACCTGTGTGATGCACGGTTTCCCGGACAGCGACACCGTGGTTGAACGCAACGGCCACATCGGCCACGGCGCGGTGCTGCACGGTTGCCGCATTGGTGTCGATGCGCTGGTGGGCATGAATGCGGTGGTGATGGACAACGCCCGGATCGGCCCGCGTTCTTTCGTTGCGGCGGCGGCGTTCGTCAAGGCGGGGTTCGAATGCCCTGAGCAGTCGCTCATCATGGGCGCCCCGGCCAGCGTCAAGCGAACCCTCAATGATCAGGAAGTGACGTGGAAGCAGGCGGGAACGCGTGAGTATCAGCAACTGGCCAAGCGCTGTCTGGAACAGATGCAGGTCTGCGAACCGCTGAGCGAACCGGAGCCAGATCGCCCGCGCATCAGTGACCGTGGGTTACGGCCCAAGGGCAGTACTTTGTGAACATGGCCCTTACTCGAGAAGGTGTGTCAGTCGACACCCGGGTGGCTGACACACCCTCGCGAGCAGGCTCGCTCCCACAGGTGTATGCGATTAACTTGCAGACATTCGGTATATTCCTTTTCTTTTTTCGCTCGGTACGCCCATGTCGTCCCTGACACCTTTGAACCATCTGATTACGCGCTTCCAGGAGCAGACGCCGATTCGCGCCAGCTCCCTGATCATCACGTTGTACGGTGATGCCATCGAACCCCACGGCGGCACCGTGTGGCTGGGCAGCCTGATCCAATTGCTCGAGCCGATCGGTATCAATGAACGGCTGATCCGTACCTCGATTTTTCGTTTGACCAAGGAAGGCTGGCTGACCGCCGAGAAGGTCGGACGCCGTAGCTATTACAGCCTGACCGGCACCGGTCGCCGGCGTTTCGACAAGGCCTTCAAACGGGTCTACAGCACCACGATGCCGGCCTGGGATGGTTCCTGGTGCCTGGTGATGCTCACGCAGTTGACCCAGGACAAACGCAAAAAAGTGCGCGAAGAACTGGAATGGCAAGGTTTTGGTGCGATCTCGCCCGCCGTGCTGGCCTGTCCGCGCACTGATCGGGCTGACGTCAACGCGACGTTGGTCGATCTTGGCGCCCAAGAAGAAACCATCGTCTTCGAAACCACCTCACAAGACGTGCTAGCCTCCAAGGCCCTGCGTTTGCAGGTGCGCGAGAGCTGGAACATCGAGGATCTGGCGGCCCATTACAGCGAGTTCATTCAACTGTTTCGACCGCTTTGGCAAGTGCTTCGCGAACAGGAGAGCCTGCAGCCATTGGACTGTTTCCTGGCACGGGTCCTGCTAGTTCATGAGTACCGCAAATTGCTTTTGCGCGACCCTCAATTGCCCGACGAATTGTTGCCGGGCGATTGGGAGGGACGCGCCGCGCGTCAGTTGTGCCGCAACATCTACCGGTTAATCTACGCTAAGGCTGAAGAGTTGTTGAACAGTGCACTGGAAACCGCCGATGGTCCTTTACCAGATGTGGGCGAGAGTTTCTATCGACGTTTTGGCGGGCTTAATTAATCCGTGTGGTTCCGAGGCAGCGTGACTGTTTGAGGAGCAGGAGACCCCGGGGATTTGCGTAGATAATAAAAACAAGCCTGCGTGAGGGCAGATATGATTTCTTCAATTGCACAGCACCGTGATGGCTTCGATCAGTGGGTTCATCAGATCAACCAGATCTGTGGCGCCTTCAATGCGAAAACGCTAGGTGACGAATTTGCCGGTCAGATTCGCGAACACAAAGACGGCGCCCTGAAGCTCAGCTTCGTGGATGCCCGGCAGGCACGGTTGTACCGCACACCTCACGAGGTCGCGGCGGGTGAGGGCGGCAAGTACTTCGCAGTTTTTCAACTCGATGGCACCGCCGGCATGGCTCAGGGCGACAGTAAGGTGTTGCTGTCGGCCGGTGATATCACGCTGATCGACGGCTCGCGTCCCAGCGACTTCACCTACAGTCAAAACTCCCGGCAGTTATCGTTGATTCTGCCGTCGCAAATGGTCGACCAAACCCTGCGCTTCAGTCAGGTCAAATGTGGCCACCGGATTGCAGCGACATCGCCCATCGCAATGCTGTCGCACCGTTTGATCTTGGATGTAACTGAGCAAAAATGTCTCACTTGGCAGGAAAGTGAGGCGACATTGGAGGCTATTGTGACTCTATTGCGACCGGCCATCTGTCAAGTCGAAGAGGCTGATATGCATGAACGTATCTTCCGCAAAACGCTTACATTTATCGACGCAAACGTTCATTCGGAAGAGCTTTGCCCCGAATGGCTGGCACACGAGATAGGCATATCGACTCGCGGTCTTTACCGAATGTTCGCCAAAAAAGGGCTAGTGGTTGCGCGGTATATCAAAAATCGACGCCTTGATTTGTGTGCTGAATCACTGCGTCAATCTGTGATGGATCAGAAGTTGTCTGCTCTTGGCTATTCTTGGGGCTTCCCTGACTCCAGCCATTTTTCCACCGCGTTCAAATCGCGCTTCGGCGTTTCTCCTGGGGAGTATCGCAAACAACACACTTGAGAATAGTCTTTGGCGAAGTCAATTGTTCATCCCATCCTCAATGGCGATGCCTTGCGAGCGCATCGAGTTGATCAGCTCAGCACGGGTGCCAGGAAGGTTGAGCATTGCTTTCTGCCGTAGTCTTGATACTTCTTCGGCAGTGTATGGCTGGAAGTTTGCGGGTGTGCTTTTCCCCGCCATACCGTCTTCACGAATCAACCAATTCATCAAATCTGCGACTTGTTTGTTGTTTAGAGCGGATTGAGACATTCCTGGCACTCGTACCAGAAACTCACGACCACCCGGTACTTTCAAAAAGTTGCCGACGAACCCCGTCATACGCGGAGTGTCGTTGGCTGGTGAACCCATACCGTTGCCCAGATGGCAGCCGGCACATTGTAATTGGTAGTTCACGGCATTGCTGTAACCAGCCTGGTCAATTGGCGTTTGAGGTGCTTCGTTGCCTTGTGCCTGGCGCTGTGCCGGGTTGGGGATTGCTCTAGCATGGGCAAGCGGTGTGCTGATGGCGCAGACCAGGCTAAGAAGCAGTGATATACGCATGAGCGAGTACCTTTCTTTAGTTGCCGGTGACGATAATTAGAAAAGGCCGCCGATAAAAAACCGCCGATTGTGCGAACAACCGACGGCATGTACTGGCTTATATAGCGACGCCGCGAATGACCGCAACTGTACAATGGTAAATGTTCGATTTGGCCGCTAAGCACCAGTTCACGTCGTTGTTGTTAAACGGACGATAGGCGGGTTCTTCGCTGTCGTTGCGAGTGCATGCACATTGCGCACAACTTTGTTTACCACAGCAATCGTTGTAAGAAATGATGTAGTCCTTGCCATCGCCAGGGTTGCGGCAAGTACCGATCCAGGTGACCTGAGACACTTCTGTGCCTGGCGGGCAGGAAGTGACCGAGCCCCCGCAGCAACTGCACAAAAAACCGTCGATGGAGCAGTAGCGCCAGTAGTCGCAGGTGTTCGGATCACCAGGGTCTCCAGCTTTAGGATTATCTGCGGCAAGGGCTTTACCGGTGCGATCAAGCGGCAGGAGCACCGGCAGCGCGGCACCAACCACTATCAATGACCCCATGCGCGCGAGAAGCTTGCGTCGCGATGTGGTGTCCGCAACACGGCGAGTCGAACGCTCAAATAATAGATCCAGCAGTTTCATAGAGGTCTCCCTGCCTTAATCAGTGGGTATGGCCGTGGCTGTGGTCGTGGGGGCGCGGCTGGTTGTTGAGATATTCCTGCAGCGTTGCGCTTTTGAGGTGCTCAACTTCGAACAAGCTGTCGAGGTGCTCGCGCGAGTTGACCAGGCCCTTGGCGCGCAGAGTGCCAGCCTTGTCGATCAGTGCGGCGTAAGGGAGCTTGCCTATCTGGTAAGTCATGCCTACTTCTGGTCCGACCACATAGATTGCGTCGTCCAGCTTGTGTTCGCTTATCAGTGCTTGCTGAGCTTCCATGTCACCGTCGCTGATGAATACTACGTCCAGACGATCGGCCTGTTCTTTGGCTATGGACTTAATCGCTGGCAACAGGGACTTGCAGATCGGGCAGGTCGGTGAGAGGAAGAATAACAATTGGGATTTTTCTGCGGCGTAACCGAAGTTCACTGGCCGGCCGTGACGGTCGGCGGCAGTTACTTGTGGAGCAGCTTCGTTGACGGCCACGCCTTTATCTACCATCAGTGCCCCTGCCGGAGCGATGCGCCCATGCAGTACACCAATTTGGCGCACCAAGCCCATGACTGCGAATGACAAGGCTAAAAGAAGTAACCAGAGCAAAACGTTGGAAATAATTAAGCCGTCCATTTATCACCTACCAATCAGTTTGAGCAGAAGAGGAGAATTCGCCAGCAAGCCATCGGCTGCTGCGTAAATAAGCAACGCGACTGCACTTGCGAGCAGCGTCACAAAGCTGTCAAAAACGGTCAGTTCACGTACCAGCGGCGTAACGCCAGCAACCAGAGCCAAGGCTATTAACACGCTATTTCGCAGCAGCAGAACAGGCCGCAGTGGTTGCGCCTGATCTGGTCCGGCACAGCCACAATCTATGTCCCGCCGGCCACGCCACAAGTTGATGCCAATCGCCGCTGCATAGAGCGTGATCAGGCTAACAGCACTCAGTGCCGCCCATGCTCGGGTCATAGGAACCAGTAGCGTGAAGGCGATGATCAATTCCAGTATCGGGATCATTTTAGCGATGGGACGTGCCAACGGATCGGGTACCAATTGGTAGTCAGTCAATTGCCTGGCGAAGCGCGTAGGTGCACGTAATTTATGGGTCGCCGCGCTGGCCAGCAACACGGCAATAGCGAGCGCGCTGGCGATGACGATGATCGGATCAATAGGCATGGCCGAACCTCTTAGTAGGTCATGATCTGAGTGGCTGTTTTCGCGACTTTTTTCATACTTCCGCTGAGTTGATTGGTCTTCAGATCGAAAATCTGCAAACCACCTTCAATATCGCTGCCCAGCAGCACCGGCTTGTCGTCGCCCGTTGCCTGTAAACTCCACATCGGTATAGGCGCCTCTAGGGTCGCGATTTTCCTTTGTGTTTTGAGGTCATATGCCCAGATTAGTTGGCTTGGGTCTTCCCATTTCATGGGTTCGTGGGAATCGTGCATTAGCACGTACAAGCGATTGAGCTTGGGGGCGATGGCCATCAATTGCCAGCCGCCCGGTGCCCAACCGTCTTTTTTCTCGGCTTCAGTGATCAGTGACCAGCTCGGCAGGATTATTGGCGCATCACCGGCAAAGTCCACAGGGCGAACGGTCCCTGTGGTGGTAGTGAAGTAATAGGTGTCACCTACGTTTACTGCACGCTCTACCAGTTTCTCAGCGTTCGGGTCGAAGAACGGCGTACGGCTACGTGCAGATTCCTGGCCCTGCTCGTTGATCGTCACGACCTGCACGCTGCCATCACCGCATAAGGAAGCGAACCGACGCTTGCCCACAGGGTAGTTAAGCACGCAACCGGGGATTGCGATTTCGCCGACCACAGCTTTGGACTGCGTATCCACTACGGTCACTGACGTTGACGGGGTGAAGTTGTATATGTATACAAAACGGTCATCACTGCTGGTTTTCAGGCCGTAGCGCTGAGTCAGCATTTGGGCACGCTTGTTCGGAATCAGCACTTCCCATGCTGGTGAAAGCGTTGAGCTGTCCCAGGCTGCTAATACGTCGGTGCGGTTGCCGCGAGTGCCACGAGAATACCAGATGTCGGCCGTGTAGATGGTCTTGCCATCATGGCTTAGGGCTGATGGGGCTGCAAAGCCAGTAGGTATCATACCTAGTATGCGTTTATTGTCCGGGTCGACCACGGTGATTCGCCCTATCGCAAAACTTTCGAATTCAACATCGACAATAAAGGCTCTATGCGCTTCAGCTGGGAATGCCAAAGTGGTTTGGCCGATCGTGTCTGCCGGCAGGTCTGCATTGGCACTTTTTAAACCCAGTACCAGAAGGCTTAGGCCGAGCGCCGATTTTACGGTGATCCTGGTGGCTCGCATTTGCGGGAACTCCCTGAATTATTGTTTTTTCACATAGCGGATGCATTAACAGACTTCTGTAGCTTAATTTTGCCCTGTCAGGAAAAGGCGGGGTTTGTTGTGGCTGCCAACTGTTTGGTTGTTTGTGCCAGCTTTATATAACGTTTTTTGCGCTGTGCCTGGCGTCGATCCTCCTGCTTGGTCAGCACGGGCTTTTATATTCGAAAACTGGCCACTAACTGCTTAAGGCGATCGGCTTCGCGTTCCAGTTCGGTACACGCGCGTAACGTAAATTTCAGGTTCTCAACACCTTGCTGGTTAAGGGTATTGATTTGGGTAATATCCACATTCAATGCCTTTACCACAGAGGTCTGCTCCTCGGTTGCTGCGGCTACCGATTGATTGACGTTGTCGATCTCGCTAATACTCTGGGTCACACTGCCAAGTCTCTGTCCTGCTAGGTTGGCGATATTGACGCTTTCGTCGCTGTGTTGCTTGCTCTGGGTCATAATAGCTAACGACTCCCTCGCGCCCACTTGCAGTTCTTCGATCATTTTTTGAATTTGCCCCACTGAAGATTGCGTGCGTCCTGCTAGGCTGCGCACTTCATCGGCGACCACCGAAAAACCGCGGCCCGCATCACCTGCGCGCGCAGCCTCAATGGCAGCGTTGAGTGCTAATAGATTGATCTGTTGGGAGATGCCTTTAATTACATCGAGAATCTGCCCGATGTTTAGTGTTTTGCTGTTCAGTACTTCTATGTTGGCACATGATGTGCTGATTTTCGTTGATAATTGGTTCATCGTCTCTATTGTGCGCTCCACCACTTGACGCCCTTGTTCAGCCTGTTGGCGCGCGACATTGGCTTGTTGGGAGGCATCGCTGGCGCTGATCGCGATTTCCTGAGAAGCGGCTCCTAGCTCATTGATTGCGGCCGCCACACTGCGGGTTCGTGTGGATTGCTCATCAGAGTTAGTTAGTGACGAGTTCGACGCCAGCAATACTCGTTTCGCGCCCTCGTTGACGCCCATAGCCGCCTGCGATACTTCGCACATCGAGTGATGGATGCGCTCCACAAAGCGATTGAACGCGGTTGCCAATTGGCCAATCTCATCTTTCGATTGTACGACCAAGCGCCCTGTCAAATCGCCCTCGCCCAAAGCGATAGTCTCCATGGTTCGTGTCAGTAGTTTCAGTGGTCGAGTGATGCTATGCGCGGCGTACCAGACCAATGCCAGGCCAAGCAGGGCCGAACTGCCACCCAACAACAATGCCATTGCGATGCTTTTCACGGACTGTGCATCAAGATGCTGTTGCAGCTTGGCAGCGGGCGCTAGCAGCACGTCTTGCGCGACGGTGACCAGCACTCCCCAAGGAGCGGCACCGGCAATAGGTGGCAGCGGTTCGAGGACGCTGATATGTTTTCGGTCGACCAACACTTTTGGCTGGCCCAGGCGCAGGGTTTCCATGATCTGGTGGTTGTTCAGCGCCTGTCCGAGATGATTGACTTTGTGGCTGTCGGCGGAAACGACTCCCCGAGGGCTAACGATAATGATTTGCCCATTACCGTCGAAGAGTTGTAGTGCGCTGGCTTGGCTGTTCTGTTGCAGGGCTTCGAGACTAATATCCAGCCCGACCACCGCGATCACTTTACCTTCGATAATTAAGGGGAACGCGATGCTGGTAACCAGTTTACGGCTGCCGGAGGTTTCGTCGAAATAGGGTTCAAGCACGCAGGACGTTCGCCTATTCCGCGCGCATGTGTAAAAAGCGTTGTGCGGTTCGCCACTAGGGCCGGGCGCGGTATCGGCCAGCAGCGTTTCGTCACCGATGATCGCTTGTAGTTCTCCTGGTTGGCTTTGCACCCAATAAAGGGAAAAGCGTCCGGTCTCGTTGCTGCCCAATGCGGTCTGATTAGCGAAGCTGGTGTCGATGCCGTCCAGCGAGTCGGGCTCGAAAATGACATAGAGACCAAGTAGATCAGGCTTGTTGATCAAGGCTTGGTGCAACTGTTGGTTCAGCGCCAGGCGCAGTTCTGCACGATTCAGTTTCCCCTGCTGTTGCAATTGCCGCAGGTTCAGTAAGTGGCGGGATAATCCCTGGCCGTATTCGTACGTTTGCATAAAGGTGCGTTGTACTTGCATTGCTTGCACTGTACCTAGTGCTTGCATGCGCTCCTTGGCGGCATTGGCAAGCATCTCGCTGCTGGTCTGCGCGACTTGTTGGCTGTTTTGGTGAGTTTGGTAGAGTGATAACCCTACTAGGGCCGCGACCACCAACAAGAGGCAGAGGCCAGCCAGCAGTGCGATTTTGCTCTGAATAGTCAGAAAGCTTCTGTGCATTGCAAATGCCTTTTTTTCGCCAGAGCAGTGGACGCGCCACTGCCCTGGCCTGGCCTAGCTTAGAAAGTAGTGGCGAACACTACCTGGCTATAGAGGTTTTTGTTGTTGTTGCCGAGCTGGGTGCCTCCTTGGTCGGCGCTCTTATCCGGCTGGAATAGCCCGATCAGCGGCATAATCGTGAGATGCTCGTTGAAGCGCCATTCACCGTAGAGATCGAGCTCATGACCATCTGTGTTGCCGAGGTTGCGATCAATTGTGTCGAAGTTGAAATACATCGCACCGACAGTCAGGTTTTCTAATGGAGAAACCTTGAAGGTGACGTTCTGGATTCGCGAGTTGCTATTGAAGGGCCCGGCATAGTTACCCGCAACTTCTCCTTGGAACCAAGTACCAAAACCACGACTGAATCCGTAGAAAAGCGTGTCGTAGCCTTGCGAGAAACGGCTATAGCGGTAGCTGGTATAAGGTGTCCAGGCCACGTCGGCGAAGGTCCAACCAGCTTCTAGATACCAGGCGTCTTCGTTGTCGGCATTGGGTTTGTTCTGCTTGGCATATTCACCAGACAGGAACAGATTTTTCACCCCGGCATCGCCAGTCGCACGCACGCTGTATGTTTTCATGCCGTCGCGCTCGAGTTGTGCAGGGGAGGCGAATGTTTTTTCGACATCGGTGGTATTGATGTAGGTCAGGCCGACTGTAGCCTCTTCGGCTACGTGCTCGAGGGTGCCGACGTACATTTGGGTTTTGGCTTGGGCGCGGTTATCTGACTTTAGCCACATCAAGTCGCCGCGCCAGCCATCCTTGCCTCCTATGCGCAATACGGCTGTTTCGTCAAAAGCCTTGCGTGCAGCTAGCCAGTAGGCACCGCCGCGGTTGAATTCGCCATCACCCAGGCCATTACCTAAGTTGACGGCGTCACCGTTAATGAGGAACCCATCACCCACGATAATGTTCTGTCGTCCAAAAGACAGGTCGAGACCGTCCTCTCCCAGCGTCTGAAACAATGTGCCTGAGCGCCAGCCGAGATAAGCGTCTTCAAACTTGGTTCTACGCTCGGAGCCGTCACTTGACCCTGTTGCATCGCCGTCGCCCCACGTGCCGGAGCTCAATAGATTAGCCGCGCCGTAAGCAGTGCCTTGGCCTCCCAGCCCTTGGTCGAAACTCAGACCATATTTTATGTAGCCCTCGCGCCACGACGAGGAACCTGGGCTTAGACGGCCGGATATTCCGTAGTTTTCCTGGCTGTGGAAAACCCCGAATACTGCTTCCAGCGTGGCATTCACATGGCTGTCATCGTCAGCGTACAGCTCATAGGCGCTGGCGTTTGTGCTGCTTACCAGCAGCACTAGAGTCGATAGGGCAAGCAAGGGAGGCTTGAGCATAATTGGCATCCGTTTATGTTCTTGTTCTTGAGCGCAGGGTTGCGTTCTTTTTGGATACTAAAGCCCGGAACTTTTTCATCCTTTTGTATGCTTGCCAAAACTTTGGTCTTTCTTGCCAGAATCTGCGATTTGGCAGTTTTTACAATACGATTGGCATGCATGGCAAAACCTGGTGGGCTATGAGTCCCGACAATAGTTATCAACTCAGCCGAAGCGCTTGTGCGTCGGTATTTTCAGTGTGGACGCTTGTTTGCTGGCAAACGCACTAATATTCAAGGTGTTTCCTATGCTCACTTCTCTGCGATTACCGCTTTTCTGTGCGCTTTTGTCTTGCCTGACACAGGCTGCACTGGCTGAAGAATGCTCCTCTGACCGAAGCCGCGGCGCGCAGTTATTTGCCAATGAGTGCTCTGCCTGCCATTCGGTGACGAAGGGGGTGACGGGAATGATGGGCCCCAGCCTTGCTGGTGTGATAGGGCGCAAATCCGGTGCGCTAGCAGGTTTCAATTATTCACAGGCCATGCGTGGCAAGGACTTTAATTGGCAGGTTGAGAACATTGCGCAACTGATAGAGCAGCCACAGGCGTTTATGCCGGGCACTTACATGCCGTATGCGGGGATGGCCTCGGCGCAAGATCGCCAGGCCGTCGCCTGTTTTGTTAAAGAACAACAGTAATCAGCCTTCATCTGGCTTAACAATGTGTTCAAACCTAAGGTGATCTATGAGCAACGTTGAAATTCTGCCGCAAGTCGCTGCATTTCTTGGACGCCGCCATGGCTGTTTTATTGACGGCCAAACGGTACTAGCGGAAGGCAATTATATCACTGTGGTCAACCCGGCCACCGGCGAAGCCTTGTGCGAAACTCTTGATGCGCCACTGGATGTGGTGGAACAAGCCGTACAGTCTTCGCATGAAGCTTTCAAATCAGGTGCATGGTCGGGCCTGCGCCCTGCTGACCGGGAGCGTATTCTGCTGAATTTCACCGCGTTAGTTGAGGCGCACGCCGAAGAACTGGCTCAACTGGAAACGCTGAATCAGGGTAAGTCGATCAACGTGGCGCGCGCATTCGATCTGAGCGCCACCGTGGAGTTCATGCGTTACATGTCTGGTTGGGCCACTAAGATTGAAGGTCAGACTTTCGACGTATCAATTCCGGTGCCAGTGGGAGCAAAGTTCACCGCTTTCACTAGGCGCGAGCCGGTGGGCGTGGTGGTCGGGATTGTGCCGTGGAATTTTCCGCTGCTTATCACTGCATGGAAACTAATGCCAGCACTCGCCACGGGCTGTACGGTGATCATCAAGCCTGCAATGGAAACGCCCCTGACTGCTTTGCGTTTGGCGGAACTCGCGCTTGATGCGGGGATTCCTGCCGGCGTATTCAACGTTATAACCGGTGGTGGTGTTTCTGTTGGTGGCGTGCTGACTGCGCATCCGCTTGTAAGCAAGGTGTCGTTCACCGGTTCCACCTCTGTGGGTAAAACGGTGGGTGTGGCCTGTATGGATAACATGACACGGTTCTCGTTGGAGCTGGGCGGCAAAAATCCGATGATAGTGTTGGCTGACGCGGACATCGCTAAAGCTGTCCAAGGCGCCATCCTGGGTGGCCTTCTAAATAGTGGGCAGGTGTGTGCCGCGGCATCGCGCTTCTATGTACATCGCTCAATTTATGACGCGTTCATTGAGGGGCTTGCAGAAGCTATCTCTACTATGCCGATCGGTTCTGGAATGGATGGCGCGGCAGTAATCGGTCCGCTGGTCTCGCGTAAACATCAGCAAAGCGTTCTCAAACATATTGAATTAGCTCGCCAAGAGGGAGCTCGCATCGTCTTTGGTGGTGAGATCCTAGAGAACAAAGGTTTTTATGTACAGCCAACTATTCTGGCTGACATTGATCACAGCATGTCAGTGTCTCGCGAAGAAGTGTTCGGTCCAGTACTGGCAGTGATTCCATTTGATGACGAAGAGGCGGTTATCGGGTTGGCTAACGACAATCGATATGGGCTAGCAGCCAGTTTGTGGACCAACAATTTGACCAAAGCCATGAATATGATACCGCGTATTGAGGCCGGTACGGTGTGGATTAACGCCCATGTTTTGCTTGATCCGGCAATGCCGTTTGGAGGAGTTAAACAATCTGGCATGGGGCGTGAGTTTGGTCGCGCGGTCATCGAGGCTTATACCGAGCTGAAATCTGTCTGCATCACCCATTAGTGTTTTACGTTGCGGTAAATACTTGCGGCCTGCATCGGCGGGCCGTTTTGTACCAGTCGGAAATTCGCAGCACTGCTCTTTGCGTCAATTTAGTGAGTGTATAAAAGTTTTTTGCGGAATTACCGAACTCGATGTAATAGAAAGTAACGCTTCTAAGGTTTGGTCGCTCCTCCTCCGTCCATCACCGAGCAGGGTCCGAAATTCGCGCTTCATCCGAGATAACGACCTCTTCAAATTTAATTTTTTGTCAATCAGCTTGAGCTCTGGATCTGAGTAAGTTTCTTTGATCTGAGCGTTCCAGACGTATATAGATGAGTTCGGCAGTTCAGCTGCTCCGAATATTACAAAATTTTGATCTTGTATACCGCGCAGCGCAGAGCTGTGTTGAAGACGAACGTCACGCTGTATGGACGGATGGTGCGACAATTCGCGATGTGTCTTTATCTGCATTCGGTTCGATCTGGTCAGTATTTATCCCTGACGATTTAGATTTCGAAACTGCCCCAGAAGAAATTAAGATATGTCTTCGGAGCGCGCGATCAAGCTGCGTAGGTAGCCTATGGCGAAATAACTGAACTGTATTGAGGTTCACGCGCAAACCTTCAGTGTGGCAGTTATGGGGCTAGCCGCATAGGTATAAGGCTTGGCCAGCGAGGCATACCGCGTCGTCTGAGAGATTGGAACGTTGGTTAAGGTGGTTACAGGTGACTTTATCGAATTGGCCCTCGCAACGGCGCTTCCCACTTTTGGCGACAACATAATCTAACACGCCGAAATAAGCTCCCAGCTCTGAAATCAATCTCTTCCGTTCTAACATAGTCACTCCTTAGGTAAAATATATGCGTCGGGCCAACCAATCTTGCGTGACCAAGGCTGACGCCACCGATGTGGTAGCAGTTCCTTAACCTCACTGGCCCTTGCGTCGTCAAGCGCGTCAGTACGTCTTTGAGATAGGAATACGGATCGTGCCCATTGTTACGCACCGACTGGATTAAACTCAAGATTGAAGGCGCGCGCTTGCCACTGTGAAGCGACACGGCAAAGAGCTGGTTCTTTTGCCCGAGAGACATTATCTTCGTGATCCTGGCTGTCCTCGCTGACCAGATCCTAAGTTCGCCGCTCCCGCTGAGGTAAGCCTATGCTTGCAAGAAGCTATCATTGCGCAGGTGCAGTTCACAGTGCATCCCGTCATGGGGGGCTATGACCCTAGTGTGCTTGTAGCTTGCCAAACTGATTCGCTCCAGTATCCATCCCCGGTGGAGCAGCGGCATATCGCAGACCACGCCAGTAACAGTCTCGACTTCGACTATTCCAGTTATTTTCATCGCGAACTTCTCCAAGAGCTCTGATTTTTTGTTTCCAAACAGGCTCCAAGGAGGAATGTTGGCTAGCTATTATGGTATTCACTAGGCGAATCAAGAGTCGCTCCTATTTCTGGTCATGATTAATAAAATGGCGTAGCGAGTTTCATTCAAATGGGTAGACCGGTCGAGTGACTTATGATCTTTGCTAGTTTCTGCAACGAGGTGTATTGGGTAAAGGGGGGGGGGGCAACTCTCTAGAAAGGGTTGCCAAAAAATAGCCTGATTTCACTTTGCTTCGCATGCGTCCACAGGCCAATTTTATCGTGTCTGGACCTCTTTCAACATCATCGAATACAGCCGTGTGAGTACTTCAGTAGATTTACCAACTAGCGAGATTTCGTTGAGTTCGTGTTCCTCCACACCCTGATCGATCGTGTTCACATGAATCACCGTTTTGTACAACCCAAACGCAATATCAGGAAGATCCGAGGCCGGGGTGACGATCCCCGATGTGCCAACGGAAACCAGAACGTCGCAATCTTTAATCAATGACATCGCTGTCTTCCAGGCGCCTTTGGGGAGTTCCTCTCCGTACCAGACCACTCCAGGACGCAACTTTCCATTACATTTTTTACACCTAGGTGGCTCGATTAGGGCGCCGAAATCCGTCACGTGTACGTTATCTGGCGACAGGGCGGCAGGCCGGTGGCATGCAAAGCATTTCGGTGTAGCCAAACTGCCATGTAGGTGGAGAACTTCTTTCGAGCCTGCTTTTTCGTGCAAATCGTCGATGTTTTGCGTAATGATGGAGACCTTTCGCCCCAGAGTAGCCATCTGGTGTAGAGCGATATGACCTGCATTGGGTTTCGCTCTTGCGACCTGCTGTCGACGCCACAGATACCATCCCCATACCAGTTGAGGATTCTCGCGAAAAGCGTTGGCTGTTTCCAAATACTGTGGATTGTGCCCGGCCCATAATCCGGTGAGTCCGTCTCGATACGTGGGAATTCCGCTCTCTTGTGAAATTCCTGCGCCTGTTGAGATAACGATTTTTTTGGCTTCTATAAGGGCCTTTACTGCTTGCTCGTAATCCGTCATTAATTTGTTCATAGGTAATGGTTGAGTTTTAATAGTCTGAGGTTTACTGTTTGTTCTAATTTACCTATCACCCTTTTTTGGCGTTGGGATAGAGCTACTGTTTCGAGAGGGAGAAGCAACATTTTTTAATATGATTCTTTGGTCGGGAGGTGTTGCTTCAGCAGTTTCTAAAAGTAGATATCTATAAGAGTGCATAATTGTCTTATATATTATGTATGTTGGGCGGCCTTCAATCCTCTTTTCAATGACGGCCTCTATAAACTCCTCTAGGATCCATCCGCGTCCGCTTGCAACGTCAGGAGGGAGTACTATCGATATTTTCTCAATTCCAAGATTTTTACGGTTTAAATTTTTTGCCGAGAAATCTCGCATCCTAAAATAGCTATCCATAATCGAGATACTATGATTTACACCCATTGAGTTTAGGTGCCAATGAAAGATCATGAATAGCGGGTGCGTCCCTGTATGCTCGAATCGATCTAATGCGATTTGGCCATCCAAATATTTTGAGATGTCTTGACCCTCAAGCCCTGATTCGTCCACGACCGCGATCATCAATTCAGGCAAATCTAGATTCCTCCATCAGTTAAATATTCACAGTATACTGTGAAGACGATTGCAGCGCTCTACCTCACAGTTCCCTTCTGATAGGAGGGGTGAGTGGATATCGCAGTTGCATTTGGTAAGGTCTTGCGTGAGGCGAGATTAAGTCAGCAGGTTACGCAAGAGGCTTTAGCTGCCCAAGCTGGGTTGCAGCGCAATTATGTGAGTCTTATGGAGCGAGGTCATCACCAACCGACATTAGCTACGATCTTTGCTCTGGCCGCAGCACTCAATAGCTCCCCATTGGACTTGGTGAAGTCGACGATGGAAAAAATATCGGCTTCCGAATAGTACCTGACTAACAAGTCTTGGCTTTTTCATCTAACCTATTTTCCTGAAGCTCCAGTGATAAATCAGGATGCAGTGTGCGTGCGTGCGGCCCTTTGTTAACCCACCTATGCGAAAAAAAACGCCGAGTCTATGGCTTTGCCTTCGTATGATAATTTGGCGTGATTGATTCTTTCATATCAGCATATAGCCGCAACTCGGTCCTACAGCGCATCGTTACGGCTATTTCAGTCAAAGCTCAAGCCCGATCCGAAAGCCTGAAAAAATCAGGCTTAGACGAATCGGGAGCTGGCGTGCTAAGTCATCGTGACAACGTGTCAATGCTTCGTGACAAGTGGGGGCTAAGGAATCAATCCCAGCTCAGCGCGCCGCCAGTCTGATACTCGATCACACGGGTTTCAAAGAAGTTTTTCTCTTTCTTCAAGTCCATGATTTCGCTCATCCACGGGAACGGGTTAGTGGTCCCTGGATACTCTTCTTTAAGACCGATCTGCGACAGGCGACGGTTCGCGATGAACTTGAGGTAATCCTCCATCATCGCCGCGTTCATGCCCAATACGCCGCGCGGCATGGTGTCGCGAGCATATTCAATCTCCAGCTGAGTCCCTTGCAGGATCATCTGGGTCGCTTCTTCCTTCATCTCGGCATCCCACAGGTGTGGGTTTTCGATTTTGATCTGGTTGATCACATCGATACCGAAGTTCAAGTGCATCGACTCATCGCGCAGGATGTACTGGAACTGCTCAGCGACGCCGGTCATTTTGTTGCGGCGGCCCATGGAGAGGATCTGGGTGAAGCCGCAGTAGAAGAAGATGCCTTCCAGCACGCAGTAGTAAGCAACGAGGTTGCGCAGCAGTTCTTTGTCGGTCTCAACGGTGCCGGTTTCGAACTTCGGATCGGAGATCGAACGGGTGTACTTCAGGCCCCAAGCCGCTTTCTTAGCGACCGATGGAATCTCGTGGTACATGTTGAAGATCTCGCCTTCATCCATGGCCAGCGATTCGATGCAGTACTGGTAGGCGTGGGTGTGGATCGCTTCTTCGAAGGCCTGGCGCAGGATGTACTGGCGGCACTCCGGGTTGGTGATCAGGCGGTACACGGCCAGCACCAGGTTGTTGGCAACCAGGGAGTCGGCGGTGGAGAAGAAGCCCAGGTTGCGCATCACGATACGGCGTTCGTCGTCGGTCAGGCCTTCGGGGTTTTTCCACAGGGCGATGTCGGCGGTCATGTTGACCTCTTGCGGCATCCAGTGGTTGGCGCAGCCGTCGAGGTACTTCTGCCAGGCCCAGTCGTACTTGAAGGGCACGAGTTGGTTGAGGTCGGCGCGGCAGTTGATCATGCGTTTTTCGTCAACGGCGACGCGGGCGGCGGAGCCTTCGAGTTCGGCGAGGCCTTCGGCGACGTCGAGTTTGTCCAGGGCAGCCTTGGCGCGCACGATGGCGGCGGAGTCACTGGCGGTGACGGCGCGTGCTTCGATGGCGGCAGCTGCGCCGGCACCGTCGAGGCGGTCCATGTTGGCTTCGGTGGCGTGGCCGGCGTTGGCGCCTTTGGTGGCTACTTCGCCTTCTTCTTCTTTGTCGAATTCGTCCCAGCTCAGCATGACGTGTCGTCTCCTGCGTGAGGGCTCAAAGGTGCCCGTGTGAAACCGGATGGTTGGGTGTTCACACGGCCCTAGGGCCGCGGTGGATCTTAAGGAATCGTTTGTTGCAGCAGCTAGCGCAGGCATTAAACGGAATAGGGTTACGGGTACTCTGCTTGAGGCTTGAGGTGCGCAGCGGTAGGTGCAAGCTCGCGCGGAGGCCTCAGGTCTGGCTCTTCGTCCCAGTGTAAAGGGATATTGCAGGCCCGATTTACCCGCGCATTATAGGGAAAAATTCGGTTTTGTGTTGCGGTGGATGGTCACGGGCGAGGGCCAAAATGGCGTGGTTTTCGGCCAAAGCGTGTGTTTGCGAGGCTTTGCTGGGGTTGGTTTTTTTTGAGGAGCGATGAGCGGCTTTTTGCGGGTGGGGGCAGGGGACGGGACGTAGGGCGTAATAGAGAGGTGCGGCGGTTGACGCTATCGGGAGCAAGCTCCCTCCCACACCTGGACTGCGTGGTGCCTCAAGCCGGTTCTTTGCCGCAAGAACGATTTCTTGCGGCGAATAAGATCCGGGTGTTTTCTAACTGACTAAGTTGTTAGCCGTTAGAGCAACCGTTGCCCATAATCTTGTAATTAAGAATATGGCGTTGACCCTGGGAATCTTCATATTCCATCTTCGCAGGTACAACTTCACATACATTCGGAACTTCGCTCATGGACAATACTTTGGCAACGTCCAAGTGGGTGCTGTAGGTGTAATCTTCAACAATCGGGGCGTTCTGGCCGGCCAGCTCGGTCGGGGCTTCGTCGGCCAGGGCGGCGGTGGCGCACAAGCTGCTGAGGGCCATAACTACGAGAGCTTTCATTTCTTTACTTACCTTCTTCAGGGCGAAAGGGGTCACGGGGCCCTTGTGAGGCCACGTGTGTAACTTAGGATTGGTTAGTTCGGATTAACGTTGCCTTCGTGGGGGCTGTTACGTTGTTAATCACTGCCGTGTAAACCACGGCGTCGTGTTGACGGAGTTGATTTTAGGCCTGCGGGTTATATTCATATACCCGTGCTTTTGATAAACACTATTGGCGGTTTTTGTAACAATCCCGTGGTAAAGGTTTTTTCACACAGCGCCAGAAGCCTTGCAGCCCTTGGCCCAGAGCCCTGTCAGCCGATACCAGGGCAATGTGTAGGGGCTTGTTACTACCATCGTCGAATGGTTCTATGGGGTCGCCCCGGCTACAAAAGGGCATACAAAAACAACTATTGTCACCGAGGTAAGAAAGATGAGTGCGGCTTCCCTGTACCCCGTTCGCCCCGAAGTAGCAGCCAACACGCTGACCGATGAGGCGACCTACAAGGCCATGTACCAGCAGTCGGTGGTCAACCCCGACGGTTTCTGGCGTGAGCAAGCCAAGCGTCTTGACTGGATCAAGCCTTTCACCACGGTGAAGCAGACCTCGTTCGACGATCACCATGTCGACATCAAGTGGTTCGCCGATGGCACCCTGAACGTGTCCTATAACTGTCTGGACCGTCACCTCGCCGAGCGTGGCGACCAGATTGCGATCATCTGGGAGGGCGATGACCCTGCCGAGAGCCGCAACATCACTTACCGCGAGCTGCATGAAGAAGTCTGCAAGTTCGCCAACGCCCTGCGTGGCCAGGACGTGCACCGCGGCGACGTGGTGACTATCTATATGCCGATGATCCCCGAAGCCGTGGTTGCCATGCTGGCGTGTACCCGCATCGGTGCGATTCACTCGGTGGTGTTTGGTGGTTTTTCGCCGGAAGCCCTGGCCGGTCGCATCATCGACTGTAAGTCGAAGGTGGTGATCACTGCCGACGAAGGCATTCGCGCCGGTAAGAAAATTCCGCTCAAGGCCAACGTCGACGACGCACTGACCAACCCGGAAACCAGCAGCATCCAGAAGGTCATCGTGTGCAAACGCACCAATGGCCAGATCAAGTGGAACCAGCATCGCGACATCTGGTACGAAGACCTGATGAAAGTGGCGGGCACCGTATGCGCGCCAAAAGAAATGGGCGCCGAAGAAGCCCTGTTTATCCTCTACACCTCCGGTTCCACCGGTAAGCCTAAAGGCGTGCAGCACACCACCGGCGGCTACCTGCTTTACGCCGGCCTCACCCACGAGCGCGTGTTCGACTATCGCCCGGGCGAAATCTACTGGTGCACTGCCGACGTCGGCTGGGTCACCGGCCACACCTATATTGTCTATGGCCCGCTGTCTAATGGCGCGACCACGGTGTTGTTCGAAGGCGTGCCTAACTACCCGGACATCACTCGGGTGGCGAAGATCGTCGACAAGCACAAGGTCAACATCCTCTACACCGCGCCGACCGCCATCCGCGCAATGATGGCCTCCGGCACCGCAGCCGTTGAAGGTGCTGACGGCAGCAGCCTGCGCCTGCTCGGTTCCGTTGGCGAGCCGATCAACCCGGAAGCGTGGGATTGGTACTACAAGAACGTCGGTCAATCCCGTTGCCCAATTGTTGACACCTGGTGGCAGACCGAGACCGGCGGCAACATGATGAGCCCGCTGCCGGGCGCCCATGCGCTCAAGCCAGGCTCGGCTGCACGGCCGTTCTTCGGTGTGGTGCCGGCGTTGGTGGATAACCTGGGCAACCTGATCGAAGGGGCTGCCGAAGGCAACCTGGTGATCCTCGATTCGTGGCCGGGCCAGGCGCGTACGCTGTTTGGCGATCATGACCGTTTCGTCGATACCTACTTCAAGACCTTCCGTGGCATGTACTTCACCGGTGACGGCGCTCGTCGTGACGAGGACGGTTACTACTGGATCACGGGGCGTGTGGATGACGTGTTGAACGTTTCCGGCCACCGCATGGGCACTGCCGAGATTGAAAGCGCCATGGTTGCCCACCCTAAAGTGGCTGAGGCAGCGGTGGTTGGGGTGCCGCATGACATTAAGGGGCAGGGCATTTATGTGTATGTCACCCTCAAAAATGGCGAAGAGCCAAACGAAGCGCTGCGCCTGGAGCTGAAAAATTGGGTGCGTAAAGAAATCGGGCCGATTGCTTCGCCGGACGTGATCCAGTGGGCGCCGGGCTTGCCGAAGACCCGCTCGGGCAAAATCATGCGCCGTATCCTGCGCAAGATCGCCACGGCTGAGTACGACGGGTTAGGCGATATCTCCACCCTGGCGGATCCAGGTGTAGTGGCGCATTTGATTGAAACCCACAAGACCATGAACGTCGCTTAAGGCGAGGTTGGTTGGACAAAGCCCCATTCGGTGTGAGCCGGGTGGGGCTTTTTTATGTTCGCTTCGAGCCGGTGGGGATCCAGTGTGGGAGGGGGCATGCCCCCGATTGCAGTGGGGCAGTGAATACAGCTGTCGCTGGCCTAGCGCCATCGGGAGCAAGCCCCCTCCCACGTTTGGATCTGCGCCACCCGAATAAATATCGGTTTATCGCGTAGGAGGTTTCTGAATGTTACCGGGTGGGGCAAATGTGTAACCCCATGTCCACACATGAGGCAAAGCGCTACGCCCGTGCCCCGAAAAACCCCATTCCAGACACCCCAAGAAATAAGATCAAACGCCAGACTTGCCGTGCCAGAAGGGTTTGCGAATAATAGGCCCGCAATTTGCAGCGTCTACAGGTTTAATGTCTTTTGTCTCTGCATAAAATCCAGGGGCTGTCAATGAGCTGGAACCGCTTTCTCTGTGCTTCTGTAAATTGTTGTCGCATTGAGGAAATATCGGCTTCCGGCCTGTCGTTAGAATGCCGATCACTCGCTCGTCGTCGCCGATGTTGAATTGGTGTCGGACGCAGCACCGCTATTCGGTTTCACCTTCGCCGCATCGTGGGCCATGGCTCATACTGCTGTTTTGCCCTATACCGATGGAGTCCCAAGATGAAGAAACTCGTGCTGTTGGGCGCCCTGGCGCTGTCCGTGCTGTCCATGCAGGCCTTCGCTGAAGGCAAGCCTCTGAAAATTGGTATCGAAGCGGCTTACCCTCCGTTTGCCTCGAAGGCGCCGGATGGCAACATCGTTGGTTTTGACTACGACATCGGCAACGCCCTGTGCGAAGAGATGAAGGTCAAATGTACGTGGGTCGAGCAAGAGTTCGACGGCCTGATCCCTGCGCTCAAAGTGCGCAAGATCGACGCCATCCTGTCGTCCATGTCCATCACTGAAGACCGCAAGAAGTCCGTTGATTTCACTAATCGCTACTACCTGTCCCCAGCACGCCTGGTGATGAAGGAAGGCACCGCTGTCAGCGACAGTCTGGATGAATTGAAAGGCAAGAAGATCGGCGTGCAGCGTGGTTCGATCCACGACCGCTTCGCTCGTGAAGTCCTGGCTCCAAAAGGCGCAGACATCAAGGGTTACAGCACTCAGAACGAAATCTACCTGGATGTGGCCGCTGGCCGCCTCGACGGTACCGTGGCCGACGCCACCCTGCTGGAAGACGGTTTCCTGAAGACCGACGCTGGTAAAGGCTACGCGTTCGTTGGCCCATCCTTCACTGACGCTAAATACTTCGGCGACGGCATAGGCATCGCGGTACGTAAAGGCGACAAGGAAAACCTGGACCGCATCAACGCTGCTATCGCTGCGATCCGTGCCAACGGCAAATACAAAGAAATCGAGAAAAAGTACTTCAACTTCGACATTTACGGCCCAGAAGCCCAGTAAAACGTCGCAGCGGTCTGTCCTAAATGGCGCAAGCAACAGAATTCCTGCGGTTTGCGCCATTTTTTCATCCCCCTTTTCGAGGACCTGAATCATGTTGAAAGGCTACGGGGCCGTCATCCTCGATGGCGCATGGTTGACGCTTCAGCTCGCCTTGTCGTCCATGGCCTTGGCCATTGTTCTGGGTCTGATCGGGGTCGCGTTACGCCTGTCGCCGGTGCGCTGGTTGGCCTGGCTGGGTGACTTGTACTCCACGGTGATCCGTGGGATCCCTGACCTTGTGCTGATCCTGCTGATTTTCTACGGCGGCCAGGACTTGCTCAACCGCGTCGCGCCGATGCTCGGCTACGACGACTATATCGACTTGAACCCTTTGGCCGCCGGTATCGGCACTCTGGGGTTCATCTTTGGCGCCTACCTTTCGGAAACTTTCCGTGGCGCCTTCATGGCCATCCCCAAGGGACAGGCCGAAGCCGGCCTTGCGTATGGCATGAGCAGTTTCCAAGTGTTTTTCCGGGTGATGGTGCCGCAGATGATTCGGCTGGCGATCCCTGGTTTCACCAACAACTGGCTGGTACTCACCAAGGCCACCGCGCTGATCTCGGTGGTAGGCCTGCAAGACATGATGTTCAAGGCCAAGCAGGCGGCAGATGCCACCCGCGAGCCTTTTACCTTCTTCCTCGCAGTGGCGGCGATGTACCTGGTGATCACCAGCGTATCGTTGCTGGCGCTGCGCTATCTTGAGAAGCGCTACTCGGTAGGCGTAAGGGCGGCTGATCTATGATCTTCGACTACAACGTCATCTGGGAGGCCATGCCGCTGTACCTTGGCGGCCTGCTGACTACCCTGAAATTGCTCGCCATCTCGCTGTTTTTCGGCCTGCTCGCCGCCTTGCCCCTGGGGTTGATGCGTGTGTCCAAGCAGCCGGTCGTGAACGGTGTGGCCTGGCTCTACACGTACGTGATCCGCGGCACGCCGATGCTGGTGCAACTGTTCCTGATCTACTACGGCTTGGCGCAATTCGAAGCGGTGCGCGAAAGCTTTATGTGGCCCCTGCTGTCCAGCGCCACGTTCTGTGCGTGCCTGGCCTTTGCGATCAACACCAGCGCCTACACCGCCGAGATCATTGCCGGTAGTCTCAAGGCCACGCCCAATGGCGAGATCGAAGCGGCCAAGGCGATGGGCATGTCGCGCTATAAGCTGTACCGCCGCATCCTGCTGCCGTCGGCCTTGCGCCGTGCGCTGCCGCAGTACAGCAACGAAGTGATCATGATGCTCCAGACCACGAGCCTGGCCTCCATCGTCACCCTGATCGACATCACCGGCGCCGCACGCACGGTGAACGCCCAGTTCTACTTGCCGTTTGAAGCCTATATCACCGCTGGCGTGTTCTACCTGTGCTTGACCTTTATCCTGGTGCGCCTGTTCAAGTTGGCCGAGCGCCGCTGGCTGAGCTACCTGGCTCCACGGAAGCACTGATATGGAACGTATCGACCACCTGTTGCCCTGGGGCCACCTGGGCTGCGAGCGCCAACTGAGCGTGTTCCGTTTCGGCAGCGGCGAGCGCAAGGCCTATATCCAGGCCAGCCTGCACGCCGATGAACTGCCCGGCATGCGCGCCGCCTGGGAACTGAAAAAACGCCTGACAGAACTGGAACAGCAAGGCGCCCTCAACGGTGTGATTGAGCTGGTGCCGGTGGCCAATCCGATGGGCCTGGGCCAGTTGTTGCAAGGCAGCCACCAGGGGCGTTTCGAAGTAGGCAGTGGCAAGAATTTCAACCGCGATTTCGTCGAGTTGAGCGAACCGGTTGCCGCATTGCTTCAAGGCAAGCTGGGGGATGATCCCCATGCCAATGTGCGCCTGATCCGTCAGGCCATGAGCGAGGCGCTCAGCGCCTTGCCCGAGCCGAGCAGCCAGTTGCAAGGCATGCAGCGCGTCTTGCTGAGCCACGCGTGCACCGCCGATATCGTCCTCGACCTGCATTGCGACGCCGAAGCCGCGCTGCATATGTACGCGCTGCCCCAGCACTGGCCCCAGTGGCGTTCGCTGTCGGCGCATCTGAATGTGAAGGTCGGCTTGTTGGCGGAGGATTCCGGTGGCAGCTCGTTTGATGAAGCCTGCTCGCTGCCATGGTTGCGCTTGTCCCGGATGTTTCCGGACGCTCAGATCCCGTTGGCGTGCCTCGCGACGACGTTGGAACTGGGCGGTCAAGCCGACACCGGGCGTGATGAAGCAATCTTCCACGCCGAGGGCATCCTCGCATTCCTTGCCGAGCAAGGCCTGATCAACGGCGAATGGCCGGCTGCGCAGCACGAAGCGTGCGAAGGCATGCCGTTTGAAGGCACCGAGTTGCTCTTCGCGCCCCACGCCGGGGTGATCAGTTACCTGCGCAAAGCCGGAGACTGGGTGGACGCCGGCGAACCGATTTTTGAAGTGATTGACCCCCTGCAAGACCGCGTGAGCATTATCTGCGCCGGTACGTCGGGGGTGTTGTTTGCCGTTGAACGGCTACGTTATGCCCAAGCGGGTTTCTGGCTGGCCAAGGTGGCGGGGCGCGACGCGCTGCGACACGGGCGCTTGCTCAACGACTGACCACCTGTTTTTGTGAGAACCGACCGCATGTACAAACTTGAAGTCCAAGACCTGCATAAACGCTATGGCAGTCATGAAGTGCTCAAAGGCGTTTCCCTGGCCGCTGCGGCCGGTGATGTGATCAGCATCATCGGTTCCAGTGGTTCGGGCAAAAGTACTTTTTTGCGCTGCATCAACCTGCTGGAGCAACCCCACGCCGGCAAGATTCTGCTCAATAACGAAGAGCTGAAACTGGTGGCCAACAAGGACGGCGCCCTGAAGGCCGCTGATCCCAAGCAGCTGCAACGCATGCGTTCGCGCCTGTCCATGGTGTTCCAGCATTTCAACCTGTGGTCGCATATGACCGCGCTTGAAAACGTGATGGAAGCCCCGGTGCACGTGTTGGGCATGTCGAAGAAAGATGCCCGTGAAAAGGCCGAGCACTATCTGGCTAAAGTCGGCGTGGGCCATCGTAAGGATGCGTTCCCTGGCCATATGTCCGGCGGCGAGCAGCAGCGTGTGGCGATTGCCCGTGCCTTGGCGATGGAACCTGAGGTGATGCTGTTTGACGAACCGACTTCGGCGCTGGACCCGGAACTGGTCGGCGAAGTGCTCAAGGTGATGCAGGACCTGGCCCTAGAAGGCCGCACCATGGTGGTGGTCACCCACGAAATGGGCTTTGCCCGCGAAGTGTCGAACCAGTTGGTGTTCCTGCACAAAGGGATTGTTGAAGAGCGCGGCAACCCGCGGGAAGTGCTGGTGAACCCGCAGTCCGAGCGGTTGCAGCAGTTCCTGTCCGGCAGCTTGAAATAATTCCTCCCACATGGATCTCTACATTGGGGTTCTACAGTTGGATCTTTATCGTTTTTAAGCTTTGTGTTGGTTTACGGGCTAGCATTGGCCCTTGTCTTCATTACTGTTACAGGCTTCGGATAGCACTCCATGACCGCCCATAAAATTGGTTTCCTGATTTGGCCCAGCACAAAGGCACTCACGCTTGCGCTGGCTGAGGAGGCCTTACGCGTTGCTCAGCGGGTGCATCCGGATGTGGTTTACGAGCTGTCGTTTTTGCTCGCGGAGCCTGCCACTGAAGGCGCCTGGCAATTGCCGGGTGAACCATGGGCCGGCAAGCTCGAAGGCTTTCAGAAACTGTTTCTGCTGGCCGACGAGCCGCCAACGGTTATTGCCTCGCAACTGAGCACGGCCCTCAAGCAATTGGTGCGGGCCGGGTGTGTGATCGGTGGTTTGTCGGCCGGCGTGTACCCGTTGGCCCAGCTCGGTCTGCTCGACGGTTATCGCGCCGCCGTGCACTGGCGCTGGCAGGATGACTTCGCCGAACGTTTTCCCAAGGTTATCGCCACCAGCCACCTGTTCGACTGGGACCGTGATCGCCTGAGCGCCTGCGGTGGCATGTCGGTACTCGACTTGCTGCTGGCGGTACTGGCCCGCGACCACGGCGCCGAACTGGCGGGTGCAGTCTCCGAAGAACTGGTGGTGGAACGCATCCGCGAAGGCGGCGAACGCCAGCGGATTCCTCTGCAAAACCGCCTGGGTTCCAGCCATCCTAAGCTGACCCAGGCCGTGTTGCTGATGGAAGCCAATATCGAAGAACCGCTGACCACTGACGAAATTGCCCAGCACGTCTGTGTGTCGCGACGACAACTGGAGCGGATCTTCAAGCAGTACCTCAACCGCGTCCCCAGCCAGTATTACCTGGAGCTGCGTCTGAACAAGGCCCGCCAAATGCTGATGCAAACCAGCAAGTCGATCATCCAGATCGGCCTGTCCTGCGGCTTCTCCTCAGGGCCACACTTCTCCAGCGCCTACCGCAACTTCTTCGGCGCCACCCCGCGTGAAGACCGCAATCAACGGCGCAGCAGCAGCCCGTTCGAGTTGTCATCGGTGCCGTCCGAACGCGGCTGAAACCGGGTTGTCACGAACAGGTACGCGACTGTCTCACTCCTCCATGGGTTCCGGTGTGCCGGGCGGGGTTATGTCCTCCATGTTTTCGTCGTATGTCGCTTCCTCCACGCCCAACTCATAACCCGTCTGCCGGTAATAGGTACGCAAGATCGTCAGGCTTTCGGGAGACAGGGGGTTGCCGCTCACATCCGAGTCATCGTCGAGCGGCAGTGGCATTCCCAGCAGGTCGTCCGGCAAGTGCTCGATCAGGTTGTCGCTCAGGTCTACGGCCCGCAGGCGCGGTAGGCTGAAGATTCCCGTGGGTATGTCGCGCAGCCTGCAGTTGTGCAGGTACACCATCGTCAGTCGCGTCATGTTGCGCAGGTCCGGCGCTTGGGTGAGGGTGTTGTCGCTCAGATCCAAGTAAGTGAGCTCCGTCAGGCTTGATAGCTGCTCGATGCTGTTCGGCGTCAGGCGGATCTGGTTATTGCTGAGCTTGAGCAGGCGCAATTGCTTGAGTTCGAACACCCGGTCTGGAATCCGCTGCAGGGCGTGCTGCTCCACTGTCAGCGCAGTCAGGTTTGGGAACGCCTGCAGGAATTCGCCTACGCGAACATGGCGCTTGTCGCCCGTCAGTTCCATCAGCGTCACATGTTCCAGGCGCGCATTCAGGGCTGGCAGATCTCCGGAAAGCTGGCCGTTGAAGATCAGCTTGTGAGTGTTTCGGGCGGGCCATTCGTTTTCATCCAGATCGGTTTCTCTGCGCCAGCAGCGCAGTATCAATTCCTTGAATGCCAGGCGACGCACCTGCTCCTCGGCGCGGGCATTTTCAATCAACAGGGGGTTGGCCAGTTGGTCCATGGCGGGGACGTTGAGTACCCATTCCTCCAGGTCGCTGTCGAGCCGCTCGTATTCGGCACTCAGGCGGCTGATTTGCGCGTCGGCTTCCTCCAGTTCGCCGGGTAGCTCAAAAAAGATGCGCTTGGTGTCTCGCTCCGTGAGGCTGGGGTAGAGCGCGTTGATGCGCTGCAATTGTGCATCGGGAATGCTGGCATTCCAGTGTTCGCCCTTGGCTTGGCAATAGCGCTTGATCGCGTGCAAGGTCGAGGGCGACAGCGGGTTGGCCGACAGGTCGAATGCGTTGCTGGCCGCCCGCGGCAGTTCGAAGGCCTCTTCAGGCAGCTCGCGCAAAGCGTTCTGGCTCAAGTCCACGCGGGCACGCAATACCGCTGGCTGAATCAGCGAGCGGGGCAGTTCGCTCAAGCCAGTGTTACGCAGTGACAGGCTGACCAGGTTGGGCAACTGGTTGAAATCCGGCAGTCGCGCCAGCGGGTTGTTATCGAGGTTCAGGTGCTTGAGTTCACGCATGCCCTGCAAGGCTTGCTGCGCGGATGGCGACAATTGCAGCGTGCAGCGGTCCAGCACCAGGTACGACAGGTTTGGCAGGTGGCCGAGTCGCGGCAGTTCACTCAGTGCATAGTTTTCGATATGCAGCGCCGTCAGCGCCGGGAAACTGCGCAGGAACGCATCCAGGCCCAACGGTGAGCCCAAGCCCTTTAAGGCGAGCACGGACACATGATTGAACGAGGTGCGCAGGGCGGGCAAATCGCCGCTCACCGGGAGGAAAAGGCTGAATTCGTAGCTGAGCATCGGCAGCCCGAAGTTGACATCGCCCGAGGTGATATCGCGTCGCCAGCCTGCCTCAAGGGCAGCGATAAATCGGTGGCGCAGGGCTTGTTCCTCGGCGGTGACGCTGCTGTCGTTGGCCCAGCCAAGGCAATCCTGACGGATAGTGGGAAATTCGTTCTCCAGCCGACTCATCTCGACGCGACCGGCTGCCAGGTCCCCTGGCAGGCCAAAAATGAAGCGGTTGATTTGGTCACCGTTGAACGAGGGAAACAGTCTTTTGGCCTGCTCCGCGTCGACCCTGGCCGGGATCGCTTCCAAGTAGTGTTGGGTACGCTGGTAGTAGGCTTTGACGCGCTCCAGTGTCGGCTCGGACAACGGGTTGTTGGACAGGTCGAAATGCCGAGTGATGTCGACGGGCAAATCGAACAGGGCGGCAGGCAACTCGCTGATCCTGTTATTGGACAGCATCGCCAGCGTCAGGTGGCTGCGACTCAGCAATCCTTCGGGCAGTTGCTCGATGTCGGTGTTGGCCAGGTCCAGGTATTGCAGCTGCGGCATCTGTTCCACATTGGGAGTCAGCGTCAGGGGGTTGTTGTACAGGTCAAGGGTCAACAGGCGCGTCATGTTGTTGATGACCGCATGGCTTTGCTCGGTGAGGCGGATGTTGCAGCTGCTCAGGATCAATTCGTTGAGCGTGTTCATCGAGGCCAGGCTGGGCGGCAGTTCGTCCACGGCAAGATTGCGGATGTTCAGCCGACGCAAGCTTGGAAAAAGCTGCAGGAATCCGTCGATTTCCATGCGTTGGTGCGCACCCTGCAATTCCAGGTGAGAGACATGTTCGAAGCGTGCACTCAGGGTGGGCAACTCACCCAGCAGGGGGGCTGACAGTCGCAGGATATGACCGTTGATGGCTGGCGGCTCATAGAAGTTATCGAGCTCGGTTTCCTGGCGCCAGGCTCGCCGTAGTTGGTGGGCGAACAAATTGCGGTCGCGCCGCAGGTATTCATATTGGAGCGCGCTCAGCGTAGCGCCGGTTGTGGGGTGTACACGGGGTGTCTGGGATTCCCAGACCACCAGGTTCAGGTCCAGTTGGATGTATTCGTTGCGCAACCGGGTTAAGGCCAGTTGTGCACCGCCGGGGGTGTTTTGCAGGGCGGCGATCATGTCGCGGATTCTTGCACGCGACAGTTGCGGGCGCAGCGTCTGCAGCTGTTGTTCGAGCGAGGGGCCGCGGCTGGGTCCCGGCACCTCGGGAATGGCTGGCGGGTAACCGTCCATGCCGCCGCGCAAACGCATGACATTGGGGTCGTAGCTGGGTTTGTTGTGCGGGTCGCTCTTTAATATGTCGCGCAAGGTAGGGCGATCCACCGGGGCATCGCCGATCGCCTGCTTGAGGCGTGGGCCCTGGCCGATATGAAGTTGCAGCGCATTGCGCGCACTGTCAGGCAGGGCCTGCAGGACGGCGGTGAAGAAGTCGGTGCTGCCAAACAGTGCGGTCTGGCCGTTCTCGGGGATGAATTGGCCGTCCGGTGTGGCCACCAGCGTACGTTTGGTCGGCGCGTAAGTAGGCCCGATGGCGTCGAGCAACTCGCCGTCAGCGCGGTATTGGCGCAGTTCCAGACGAATCCACTCGGGCCAGCCATTGAGGTTTTCCAGCGAATGCAGCGCCAGCCGGCAAGTGTCCGGATTTTCCACAGCGTCCAGATAAAGGCCTTCATAGGCGCGTGTGGTGCGCACTTCATGCAACGACCATTCGGCCAGTTCGGTCAGGCGCGTCGGTACGTTGCCAGCGTCGATCGACTTGAGCTCCTCGCCACTGGCACCGGCCAGTAACTCCTCGGCAACCGGCGTCGGCAGGCCGGGGCGCGAGGCACTGTCGATGAGCTTTTGCACACGTGGGTCGCTGGTGCGGTCCTGGCCGCGGTAGCGTGAGTCGAACAGTGAGAAGCGCTTGTCCTGGGCAATACGCGCAAGTTTCTTGCGCAAAGCGGCTGCGCGGGTGCGGCTGGAGGCGGGAGGCAGGCCGAATTCTTCTTCCAGTAGTTCCTTGCGCTCCGGCTCATTCAGGCTGTCGATCAGGGTGGGCAGCAGGTCTCCGTTGCGCAATTGCTCCTCAAGTACCTGCACAGTGCTGGCCCCGGATTCTCCGAGGAACTCCCACAGGGTGTTGCCGCTGGCATCCACCACCCGCAAGGTCTTGCCGGAGGGCCACAGGCCATAGCTGATCAGCAACTGCAATTGGGTCTGCGGATCTGCCTTGGCGTAGATCGCCGGGTCGTCGCTGTTCATCTGTGTCACAAATTCCTGCAACTGCTGGTCGATCTTGAAGCGCTTGAGGGTGTCGGCCAGTAGCGGTGGTGGAGGCTGCTGGGTGCTGTGCGTTTTGCGTAACGTGTTGTCATGGGTAGCGCTGCAGTCGCGGACCTGCGCTAATTGCGCGTCGCTCAATGAATCGGTCTGGTAACCGAGGCGGCGCATCAGCGTAGTGCTATCCCAGCTCAAGGGGTTTTCCAGCTCGGTGACCCAGGCGCCCTGTCCGTTGGTCATCACGGCCGGACGGTAAGCCGAAGGTCGCGTGGGGTGCTGGATAAAATAGCGGCCGGCGTCTTTCTGCACGTGATAGCGCTCGCCATTGAGGCTAAGGATGTTTTTGTCTGCGTGCAGGTGCAGGCCTTGCGCGTCCGGGCGTGCCTCGGCGGGCAGTGTCACGTCCTGGCGATAGGGGCTGAGGTCGGGTTGCCACAGACGGCGCTGACTGTTGGGCCGCTTGACCGGTTGCAAGCGCTCGATGAAGGCCAGCAGCTGCGCGGGCAATGCTTCGCGCACCAGTCCTTCGATGATGGGCAATCCGGTGGCGAACAGGCCCAGTTGGACCATCTGCTCCAGCAGGCCCAAAGCATGGCCCAGGGCTTCATGTCGCAGGCCCTCAGCCCAGTCGATGATGCCTTCGAAGGCCTCGTCGAGCACCTGATAGGCGGTATACGCCAGCATCAGTGCGCCCAGCGGCGGCACGAACGGCAGTGCCACGAAGGCAACGATCTGCAGCAGGGTATCGCCGATTTTCTTCAGGAATTCCCAGCGTTCCCAACGTGCGTTCTGGTCGACCTTGGCGGTGGAGACCGCGCGGCTCTGCGCGTCTGCCAGCAGCTTGCTCAGGTGCATCTGGAATAGATGCGCGAAGAGGTCACCGTTGATCCTGAGGCTGCGAAATTGCAGCTGGGGGCTCTGGGTCGGGGTCTCACGCCAACTGGGCAGTGGATCGCCCTGTTTATGCGCATGCCAGGTGACTTGGCTGAGGCGTTGATTGAGGTTGGCGAAGAACACCGCAGCGTCTTCATGGCGGACAAAACGGCTGAAGAACCCTTGAAAGTCCTTCGAGCGCAACCGGGCGACCAGGCTCTGCATGAACGCGGCACTGCTGGGGTAGTGTTTGATCGGGTGTTGCGGATCGTCGGGGATATAGGCGATCAGCGGGACTGCATCGCGGCTGTTCTCCAGATCCGGAGCGAACAGCACCACGCCAGTGAGGCGACAATCCATGATGAATAAATCATGGGCCATCAGCGGTGGGCAGCCGTTGTGCGTGGCGTCGCCGTTTTCGATCAGATTGAGTACCGCGGTGTGGCTGGCGGCGGGCAGCTCGTCCTTGAGCAAGGCCATGTACAGAGCGAATTTCAGCGCGCCCAAGTGGCTTTGTTTGAGCCAGTGCTCCAGGGCGTTGCGCGCCACGGGGTTGCCCAGGTCGAGGTACTCGTCCAGGTAGCGTTGGTATTGGCCGCCGATGTCCAGGCGCCGGCAGAGTTGGGTGAATTGCGCGACGCTGATCTTCGCGTCGAGGTCGGGGAGGGGGCTGAACTGCCCTGTGGCCGTGGGTTGCGTGCTGAAGCCGGAGTGCTGCGCGTAGGTCTCGTCGGCTTCGAAGTTGTGCAGCGCCGCTTCCAGCAGTGAGACCGACCAGGTTCTGGCCGCGCCCTGCTTGACGGTAAAACCGACAACGGTCAACGGGACGTACAGTTGCAGGTAGGTGGTGCGCACATCAGTGTCGATGCCGAACTCGTCCTTGAGTGCCGCGTGCAGGCGTTCCGCGCCGAACTGCTCCGGGCTTTTCAGTGCCGCCAGAGCCTTGTCCACGAGGTTCTGCGCGGTCCAGGCGGCGGCGTTGAGTTCTTTGAGCTGTGCATGTTGTGACTCGGTTGCGCGGGTATACCAGTCGGCAATCAACGGCGTGCAGGCTTTCAACGCCACACGCTTGGCGGCACTGGCCGTGCCCAACCAAGGAAGGATAGCGTCGCTGAGAATGTCGAGGTGTGGTGTCTGGGTTTCAGGATGCTGCGCCATGGGCCGTTCCTTGATGGATTTTGAGGAGGCTCAGCAAAACAGCGCGGGCTTGTCGTTGGGCGGTAGACAGTTAGCGCAGCGCGCTGGGGCTGATTTGCGAAGATCCTGTCATCCCCTGCCCACGAGGCCTGCGCACGGTTTAAACTGCGCCTTTGCGACGCTATTTGTCGCATTGGCGTAAACCCGCTGAAAACGCGGGTTGGCGCTATAAGAAGTTGTCGCTTGGCGGCAAGGCCGCTCTGAAAACTGTCCTTACAATCCCTGCATCGCCCGCCAGTTCCAGGCAGGCGTTCCTCTTCAGGAGACTCCGATGTCCGTTGAGCAAGCCCCGGTGCAACGTGCCGATTTCGACCAGGTCATGGTTCCCAACTACGCACCTGCCGCATTCATCCCCGTGCGTGGCGCAGGCTCCCGTGTGTGGGACCAGGCGGGTCGCGAGCTGATCGACTTTGCCGGCGGCATCGCGGTCAACGTGTTGGGCCACGCCCACCCGGCGCTGGTCGGTGCGTTGACCGAACAGGCCAACAAGCTGTGGCATGTCTCCAACGTGTTCACCAATGAGCCGGCCCTGCGCCTGGCCCATAAGCTGATCGACGCCACCTTTGCCGAGCGCGTGTTCTTCTGTAACTCCGGCGCCGAAGCCAACGAGGCCGCGTTCAAGCTGGCCCGTCGCGTGGCGTTCGACCGTTTCGGTACCGAGAAGTACGAGATCATTGCCGCGCTGAACAGCTTCCACGGCCGTACCTTGTTCACCGTCAACGTTGGTGGTCAGTCGAAGTATTCCGATGGCTTCGGTCCTAAAATCACCGGCATCACCCACGTTCCTTATAACGACTTGGCTGCGCTGAAAGCCGCCGTGTCGGACAAGACCTGCGCCGTGGTGCTCGAACCGATCCAGGGCGAAGGCGGCGTACTGCCGGCCGAGTTGGCTTACCTGCAAGGCGCCCGCGAACTGTGCGACGCCAACAATGCGCTGCTGGTGTTCGACGAAGTGCAGACTGGCATGGGCCGTAGCGGCCACCTGTTTGCCTACCAGCACTACGGTGTGACGCCGGACATCCTCACCAGCGCCAAGAGCCTGGGCGGCGGTTTCCCGATCGCGGCGATGCTCACCCGCGAAGACCTGGCCAAGCACCTGGTGGTCGGCACCCACGGCACCACTTACGGCGGTAACCCGCTGGCGTGTGCGGTGGCCGAAGCGGTCATCGACGTGATCAACACCCCTGCGGTGCTGTCCGGCGTCAACGCCAAACACAACCAGTTCAAGGCGCGCCTGGAACAGATCGGCAAGCAGTACGGCATCTTCACCGAAGTGCGTGGCATGGGCCTGCTGATCGGTTGCGTATTGAGTGATGCGTTTAAAGGCAAGGCCAAGGATGTGTTCAACGCAGCCGAGAAAGAAAACCTGATGATCCTGCAAGCCGGTCCGGACGTGGTGCGTTTCGCGCCGAGCCTGGTGGTGGAAGAAGCGGATATCAACGAAGGCCTGGATCGCTTCGAACGTGCAGTAAAAACCCTGACACAAGCCTGATAACTACACCTTCTGCCGGCCGGACTGGGTCAAAAATGTGGGAGGGGGCTTGCCCCCGATAGCAGTCTTTCAGTTGATACATCCGGTGACTGATACACCGCTATCGGGGGCAAGCCCCCTCCCACATTGGAATATGGTTGTTCCAGCTATGTCCGGTAATTTTCCCCTATGAGTTTTAGAGTTAAGGAGTGACACCATGCTGGTGATGCGCCCCGCGCAAATGGCTGATCTGGGCGAGGTACAGCGTCTGGCTGCGGACAGCCCGATTGGTGTCACCTCCTTGCCGGATGATGTGGAACGCCTCAGCGACAAGATCGCCGCCAGCGAAGCGTCCTTCGCGGCCGAGGTAAGTTTCAACGGTGAAGAAAGCTATTTCTTCGTGCTCGAAGACACCGAGACCGGCAAGCTCGCCGGTTGCTCGGCCATCGTCGCGTCGGCCGGCTACTCGGAGCCTTTCTACAGTTTTCGTAACGAGACCTTCGTGCACGCCTCGCGCGAGCTGAAGATCCACAACAAGATCCACGTGCTTTCCCAGTGCCACGACCTCACCGGCAACAGCCTGCTCACCAGTTTCTACGTGGTGCCCGAGCTGGTCGGTTCGCCGTGGTCGGAACTCAATTCCCGTGGCCGCCTGCTGTTTGTCGCCAGCCACCCCGAGCGCTTTGCCGACTCGGTGGTGACCGAGATTGTCGGCTACAGCGACGAGAACGGTGATTCGCCGTTCTGGGATGCCATCGGCCGTAACTTCTTCGACCTCAACTACGCCGCCGCCGAGCGTCTGTGCGGGCTGAAAAGCCGTACGTTCCTCGCCGAGCTGATGCCGCACTACCCAATCTACGTACCGCTGTTGCCGGACGAAGCCCAGGAAGCCATGGGCCAGGTGCACCCGCGTGCGCAGATTACCTTCGACATCCTGATGCGCGAGGGCTTCGAGACCGACCATTACATCGACATCTTCGATGGCGGCCCCACGCTGCATGCACGGGTTTCGGGCATTCGCTCTATTGCCCAGAGCCGCGTGGTTCCGGTGAAGATCGGCGAGATGGTCAAGGGTGTCGGCCGCCAATACCTGGTGAGCAACGCGCAGTTGCAGGATTACCGTGCGGTGATGCTGGAGCTGGACTACGCGCCCGGCAAACCGGTGACCCTGGACTTGGCAACTGCCGAAGCCCTGGGCGTTGGCGAAGGCGCGAGTGTGCGCTTGGTAGCGGTATAAAGACTGAGTTTCGCGGGTGGCTGACAACAGCGGCCCGTCTGAGGAGATAGCATGATCGTTCGTCCCGTACGCAGCAGCGATTTACCGGCCCTGATTGATCTGGCGCGCAGCACCGGCACCGGCCTCACGACCTTGCCGGCCAACGAAGAGCGCCTGACCCATCGGGTTGGCTGGGCGGAAAAAACCTTTCGCGGCGACGCCGGGCGTGGCGATGCGGACTACCTGTTCGTGCTGGAAAACGACGAAGGCCGCGTGGTGGGGATTTCCGCCATCGCTGGCGCCGTTGGCCTGCGTGAGCCTTGGTATAACTTCCGAGTGGGCCTGACCGTCAGCGCCTCTCAGGAACTGAACATTTACCGCGAGATTCCGACGCTGTTCCTGGCCAACGACCTCACCGGCAATTCCGAGTTGTGCTCGTTGTTCCTGCACGCCGACTACCGCAACGGCCTCAACGGCCGCATGTTGGCCAAGGCGCGCATGTTGTTTATCGCTGAGTTTCCGCAGTTGTTCGGCAACAAGATCATTGCCGAGATGCGCGGCGTGTCTAACGATGCCGGGCGTTCGCCGTTCTGGGAAAGCTTGGGTCGTCACTTCTTCAAGATGGAATTCAGCCAGGCTGACTACCTCACCGGCGTGGGTAACAAGGCGTTTATCGCCGAGCTGATGCCGAAGTTTCCGTTGTACAGCTGTTTCCTGTCGGAAGACGCGCGCAACGTGATCGGCAAAGTCCATCCGGACACCGAACCCGCGCTGAGCATGCTCAAGAGCGAAGGCTTCAGCTATCAGGGCTATGTCGATATCTTCGACGCCGGCCCGGCAGTGGAGTGTGAGACCAGCAAAATCCGTGCGGTGCGCGACAGCCAGTCGCTGGTATTGGCCATCGGCACGCCGGGGGACGACGCCACGCCGTTCCTGATCCATAACCGCAAGCGCGAAGAGTGCCGCATCACCGCCGCACCGGCCCGCCTGGCGGCAGGCACGCTGGTGGTCGATCCGCAGACTGCCAAGCGCCTGCAACTGGTGGTGGGTGATCAAGTGCGCGCTGTACCTTTGTCTGCTGCTCGGGAGTCGAAATAATGAATTCGCTGTATATCGCAGGTAGCTGGCTGTCTGGCCAGGGTGAGTTGTTTGAATCACGCAACCCGGTGACTCAAGACGTGCTGTGGGCCGGCAACGGCGCCACTGCCGAGCAGGTCGAGTCCGCTGTGCAGGCCGCGCGCCAGGCGTTCCCGGCCTGGGCCAAGCGTTCGCTGGAAGAGCGCATCAGCGTGCTGGAAACCTTCGCCGCGACCCTTAAACGTCGCGCCGATGAAATCGCCCGCTGCATCGGTGAGGAAACCGGCAAGCCGTTGTGGGAATCGGCCACTGAAGTCACCAGCATGGCCAACAAAATTGCGATCTCGGTGCAAAGCTACCGGGAGCGTACTGGCGAGAAGAGCGGCCCCCTGGGTGACGCCACCGCCGTGTTGCGCCACAAGCCCCACGGTGTGGTGGCGGTGTTTGGCCCTTACAACTTCCCTGGGCATTTGCCCAACGGGCATATCGTCCCGGCCTTGTTGGCGGGTAACACCGTGCTGTTCAAGCCGAGCGAGTTGACTCCCAAAGTCGCCGAGCTGACCGTGCAGTGCTGGATCGAAGCCGGTCTGCCGGCGGGTGTGTTGAACCTGCTGCAAGGTGCGCGGGAAACCGGTATCGCGTTGGCGGCCAACCCAGGCATCGACGGTTTGTTCTTTACCGGTTCGAGCCGTACCGGCAATCACCTGCACCAGCAGTTCTCCGGACGCCCGGACAAAATCCTGGCCCTGGAAATGGGCGGCAACAACCCGCTGGTGGTGGACGAAGTGGCCGATGTGGATGCGGCGGTCTACACCATTATCCAGTCGGCGTTTATCTCTGCCGGCCAACGTTGTACCTGCGCCCGTCGCCTGCTGGTGCCGGAAGGCGCCTGGGGCGATGCATTGCTGGCGCGACTGGTGGCGGTGAGTGCGACGATTGAAGTCGGTGCGTTCGACCAGCAGCCGCCACCGTTCATGGGCTCGGTGATTTCCCTCGGCGCTGCGAAAGCGCTGATGGATGCCCAAGAGCTGATGCTGGCAAATGGCGCTGTCGCGCTGCTGGAAATGACCCAGCCGCAGGATCAGGCCGCTTTGCTGACCCCAGGCATCATCGACGTGACCGGTGTGACCGAGCGCGAAGACGAAGAACTGTTCGGCCCGCTGTTGCAGGTGATCCGCTACGCTGATTTTGAGGCGGCGATTGCCGAGGCCAACAACACCCAGTACGGCCTGGCCGCCGGTTTGTTGTCGGACTCCGAGGCGCGTTACCAGCAATTTTGGCTGGAAAGCCGCGCCGGGATTGTCAACTGGAACAAACAACTGACCGGCGCTGCGAGTACCGCACCGTTCGGTGGGGTGGGGGCGTCGGGCAACCATCGCGCCAGTGCGTATTACGCGGCGGATTATTGTGCGTACCCGGTGGCGTCGCTTGAAACGCCAAGCCTGGTGGTGCCGGCCACGCTAACCCCCGGCATTACGCTGATCTAAATGTGGGAGGGGGCTTGCTCCCGATGGCGGTGTGTCAGTTGATGAATCAGGTGACTGATCCACCGCTATCGGGGGCAAGCCCCCTCCCACAGGGGTTCAGTGGTGTATTCAAGTAATTTGATGCCTATAAAAACAGATGTTCGTGGAGCCTCGCCGATGAAATCCTATGAAGTCAATTTTGACGGTCTAGTGGGGCCGACCCATAACTACGGCGGTTTGTCCTTCGGCAACGTCGCGTCCCAGAGCAACAGCCAGCAGCATTCCAACCCCAAGGAAGCAGCGTTGCAGGGCCTGCAAAAAATGAAAGCCCTGATGGACATGGGCTTTGTGCAAGGCGTACTCGCGCCCCAAGAGCGCCCGGACGTGGCCGCCTTGCGCAGCCTTGGCTTCAGCGGGACCGATGCCCAGGTGATCCAGCAGGCGGCCAAGCAGGCCATGCCGTTGTTGGTCGCCAGTTGCTCTGCGTCGAGCATGTGGGTGGCCAACGCCGCCACGGTCAGCCCGAGCGCCGACACGGCGGATGGTCGCGTGCATTTCACCGCCGCCAACCTCAACTGCAAGTACCACCGCAGCATTGAACACCCGACCACCAGCCGCGTGCTGGGCGCGATGTTTGCTGACCAGAAACACTTTGCCCATCACGCCGCATTACCGGCGGTGGCGCAGTTCGGCGACGAAGGCGCGGCCAACCACACGCGTTTTTGCCGTGAATATGGCGAGGCCGGGGTAGAGTTTTTTGTGTTCGGCCGCAGCGCGTTCGATCCCCGTTACCCGGCCCCCCAGAAATACCCGGCACGCCAGACGCTCGAAGCCTCCCAGGCCGTCGCCCGTCTGCACGGTTTGAAAGACGACGGCGTGGTCTACGCCCAGCAGAACCCGGCCGTGATTGATGCAGGTGTGTTCCACAACGACGTGATCGCGGTGGGCAACGGCGAAGTGCTGTTCTATCACGAGGATGCGTTCCTCAATACCGAACAGATGCTCGCCGAACTGCAAGGAAAGTTGGGCAAAGTGGGCGGCAACTTCCAGTCGGTGTGCGTGCCGCGCGCCCAGGTCAGCGTCGAGGACGCAGTGCGTTCCTACCTGTTCAACAGCCAGTTGCTGACCCGACCTGACGGCTCGATGCTGTTGATCGTGCCAGAAGAGTGCCGCGCCAATGAGCGCGTGTGGCATTACCTGCAAGGCCTGACCGCTGCGGGTGGGCTGATCCGCGAAGTGAAGGTCTTCGACCTCAAGCAGAGCATGCAGAACGGCGGCGGCCCGGCGTGCCTGCGCTTGCGCGTGGCGCTGAACGAAACGGAACTGGCGGCGGTGAATCCAGGGGTTATCATGACCGCGCCGTTGTACGACACGCTGACCCAATGGGTCGACAAACACTACCGCGACAGCCTGCGTGAAACCGACCTGGCTGACCCGCAGTTGCTGCTTGAGTGCCGGACGGCACTGGATGAACTGACGCAAATCCTTAAACTGGGCTCGGTTTATCCTTTCCAGATCAATTAACGCCGCACGGCTGAGAACTATTTTATGACCACCGACACCCTGAAGCTGATCCTTGAAGACACCGACGGCACCCAGCTGGAAACATCCTGCACCCGCGTCGCCGTGGTCTGGCAGGGCAAGGAAATCTGGATCCAGCACGACGGCCGTGGCCAACTGCTGATCGGTGTGGACGTCGAAGAAGGCGATGCCGAATACGCCAACCTGCTGATGCGCCCACTGGCCACCAACCTGATGAGCCTGCAGCTGGAAATGGAACCGGCCGACGTTGAAGGTGATGACGACGATCACGTCCACGGCCCAGGCTGCAACCACTAAGGAAGCTGCGTATGCTCGCCCTCGGCAAATTGCTTGAACTGACCCTCGCCGGTCGTGAACCGGCGCAAAAAATTCAATCGACTGTCGACGGCGTGCAGATGCGCTGGCTCAGCGAGGGCGCGCTTGAAGTGCGTCCTCCTGAAGCACGGGACAATGGCAGCGACCTGCTGCTGTCGTCCGGCATCCATGGCAACGAAACCGCGCCGATCGAACTGCTCGACCGCTTGTTGCATGGCATCGCCCGTGGGGAGATCAAACCCCGCACTCGTATTTTGTTCCTGTTCGGCAACCCCGAGGCGATGCGCCGCGGCGAGCGTTACCTCGAACTGGACGTCAACCGGCTGTTCAACGGCCGTCACGAAAAAAACATCGGCCCCGAAGCCATGCGCGCCGCCGAGCTTGAACAACTGGCCCGTAGCTTCTTCAGCCAGCCTGGCCGTTCGCGCCTGCATTACGATTTGCACACCGCCATTCGCGGCTCGAAGATTGAGCAGTTCGCCCTGTACCCCTGGAAAGACGGGCGCCAGCATTCGCGTCGCGAACTGGCGCGTTTGAACGCTGCCGGCATGGAAGCGGTGCTACTGCAGAACAAGACGTCGATCACCTTCACGGCGTTTACCTACGAGCAACTGGACGCTGAAGCTTTCACCCTGGAACTGGGCAAGGCGCGGCCATTCGGGCAGAACCAAGGGGTGAATGTTTCCCGCCTGGAGCTGCGCCTCAAACAGATCATCGAAGGCACGGAGCCTGAGACTGACAGCCTGGACGGGTTGAAACTGTTCGCCGTGTCGCGTGAAGTCATCAAGCACAGTGATGCTTTCCTGCTGCACTTGCCGGCTGACGTGGAAAACTTTTCGGAATTGGAAAAGGGTTTTCTGCTGGCCGAAGATGTGGCCAAGACGCGTTGGGTGATCGAGGAGGAGGGCGCACGCATCATCTTCCCCAACCCTAAGGTGAAGAATGGTTTGCGGGCAGGGATATTGATTGTGCCGACCACGGACGCTGGCCTGGCATAGGTCTCAAGGCGTAACCGGATGCAAATGTGGGAGGGGGCTTGCCCCCGATGGCGGTGTCTCAGCTACAGATGAGCTGAATGACACACTGCTATCGGGGGCAAGCCCCCTCCCACATTTTGTTTTGCAGTGTTGCTTAGACCGCTACCGCCCGTGGCTCGCTACGACGGATCGCACGTACTTTGTGCAGGGTGTCGGCGCACGTGCGTGCAGCTTCCTGGCCCTTGTGCACAAAGTGATCATGGAAGAACGCGTGGTGCTCGCTGCCCGCGTGGAAGTGATGCGGCGTCAGCGATACTGAGAACACCGGCACTTCAGTTTCCAGCTGCACCTGCATCAGGCCGCTGACCACCGATTGGGCGACGAATTCGTGACGGTAGATGCCACCGTCCACCACCAGCGCGGCGGCAACGATACCGGCGTAACGACCGGTCTTGGCCAGTAGCTTGGCGTGCAGGGGCATTTCAAAGGCGCCGCCGACTTCGAAGAAATCGATGTCCGATTCCTGGTAGCCCTGGGCGATCATTTCGGCGAGGAAGCCTTTACGGGATTGGTCGACAATATCCTTGTGCCAGCAGGCTTGGATAAACGCGACGCGCTCGCCGTAGTGGTTTTTGCTTTTGCTGTCGATAGCGGTGGGTTGCATGTTCTGACTCCTGTTTAAGAAAAAAACAGGGCGTTATGAATCGAATGGGATTTAAGGGTACGCATGCGTCAATAGGCGCGCGGCCCTTAGGTCTCAATCCCGTTCTCTCTTCATCCGGACTATGACCGTCGGCCCCGGGATCACACCGGGTCTGCTGACCTTGTCGCCGTCCCGCGTGAGCAGTTCGAGGCGCCAAGCGCTCGCGGGCTATACACATTGCGTGTAATTACCGCCGGTGGGGAATTACACCCCGCCCTGAGAACGTTGCCACCAGAACCCTGGCGGCGGGGAGATTTTTAACATGGTTTTTCAAAAACTGCACGGACGCCGTATCGATAACCTATATCGGTTTGTTTGGTTGGTATTCGATTGAATGCAAACGGGGCTTGATATTCCGGGGCTTTGCCCGCAGTAATCATCGATAAAAGGACGTACTCAACCTGTTAGAGGCCTGTTTCATGACCGTGATTGACCTGCGCAGCGATACCGTGACCCAACCCACCCCCGGCATGCTGGACGCGATGGCCACTGCCGTCAGCGGCGATGACGTCTACGGTGAAGACCCCAGCGTCAATCTGCTGGAAGCTGAATTGGCCAAGCGCCTTGGGTTTGCTGCGGCGTTGTTCGTGCCCACCGGCACCATGAGCAATCTGCTGGCGTTGATGGCTCATTGTGAGCGCGGCGAGGAATATATCGTCGGCCAGCAGGCCCACACCTACAAATATGAAGGCGGTGGTGCAGCGGTGCTGGGTTCGATCCAGCCGCAGCCGTTGGAAGTGCAGGCGGATGGCTCCCTGGATTTGAACCATGTACGGGACGCGATCAAGCCGGACGATTTCCACTTCGCCCGCACCCGCTTGCTGGCTCTGGAAAACACCATGCAAGGCAAAGTGCTGCCCTTGGAATACCTGGCCCAGGCGCGTGCGTTTACCCGTGAACATGGCTTGGCCCTCCATTTGGATGGCGCGCGAATCTACAACGCGGCGGTCAAGCTTGGGGTGGATGCGCGGGAGATCGCCCAGCATTTCGATTCGGTGTCGGTGTGCCTGTCCAAGGGGCTCGGTGCCCCCATCGGCTCGGTGCTGTGCGGCTCTACGATGTTGATCGCCAAGGCCCGGCGTTTGCGCAAGATGGTCGGTGGCGGTATGCGCCAGGCCGGTTCCCTGGCTGCGGCGGGGCTGTATGCCTTGGATCATCAGGTGCAACGCCTGGCTGATGACCACGCCAACGCTCAGTGGCTGGGCGAAGAGCTGCGCAAAGCGGGGTATGAGGTCGAGCCGGTGCAGACCAACATGGTCTACGTGCAGATCGGCGATCAGGCCCAGGCCTTGAAGGCCTTTGCTGCCGAGCGCGGGATCAAGTTAAGCGCCGCGCCACGCCTTCGTATGGTCACTCATCTGGATGTCAGTCGGGCGCAGATTGAGCAGGTACTTGCGACATTCGTCGAATTTTCGCGCAAATGATCGTGCAGACCGTCTAATTGAGCGTCTCTATCGCATAAACACGCTGTACCCCCGGCAAAGGGCCGATATAATGCGGCCTTTTGCCGTCGCTCCGTCTGATGATGTTGCGCACTGGCCTTTGGCCGCAGCCTCCGTGGAAGAACCTAATGAAAAGCGCAGAAATCCGTGAAGCCTTCCTTCGCTTCTTCGAAGAGCAAGGTCACACCCGTGTCGCCTCCAGCTCTTTGATCCCAGGCAATGACCCAACCCTGCTGTTCACTAACGCGGGGATGAACCAGTTCAAGGACTGCTTCCTGGGCCAGGAAAAGCGCGCCTACACCCGCGCCACCAGCAGCCAGAAGTGCGTACGTGCCGGCGGCAAGAACAGTGACCTGGAAAACGTCGGCTATACCGCCCGTCACCACACGTTCTTCGAAATGCTGGGTAACTTCAGCTTCGGTGACTATTTCAAAAAAGATGCGATTACCTTCGCCTGGACCTTCCTGACCGGCGTGCTGAAGCTGCCAAAGGAAAAACTCTGGGTCACCGTCTACGCGACGGACGATGAAGCGTATGACATCTGGACCCAACAAATCGGTGTGCCTGCCGAGCGCATGATTCGCATCGGCGACAACAAGGGCGCGCCTTACGCCTCCGACAACTTCTGGACGATGGGCGATACCGGCCCATGTGGCCCTTGCACCGAGATCTTCTACGATCACGGCGCCGACATCTGGGGTGGCCCGCCGGGCTCGCCGGAAGAAGACGGCGACCGTTACATCGAGATCTGGAACAACGTATTCATGCAGTTCAACCGCACCGCCGATGGCGTGTTGCATCCGCTGCCGGCGCCGTCGGTGGACACCGGCATGGGCCTGGAGCGGATCAGTGCGGTGATGCAGCACGTTCACTCCAACTATGAAATCGACCTGTTTACCAACCTGCTGAGCGCGTCGGCGGCGGCCATTGGTTGCGCCAATGAGGGCCAGTCTTCGCTCAAGGTTGTGTCGGACCATATTCGTTCCTGCGGCTTCCTGATTGCCGACGGTGTGCTGCCGTCCAACGAAGGCCGTGGCTATGTGCTGCGCCGCATCATTCGTCGAGCCTGCCGCCACGGTAACAAGTTGGGCGCCACCGGAAGCTTCTTCTACAAAATCGTTGCCGCCTTGGTGGCTGAGATGGGCGAAGCGTTTCCAGAACTCAAGCAGCAGCAGGGCAACATCGAGCGCGTGCTCAAGGCTGAAGAGGAGCAGTTCACCAAGACGTTGGAGCACGGTCTGAAGATCCTGGAACAGGACCTGGCTGAGCTCAAAGGCACCGTGGTGCCGGGCGATGTGGTGTTCAAGCTTTACGATACCTATGGCTTCCCGATGGACCTGACCGCTGACATCGCCCGTGAGCGCGAGCTGACCATTGATGAAGCTGGCTTCGAACGTGAGATGGAAGCCCAGCGCGTACGTGCTCGCTCCGCCAGCTCCTTTGGCCTGGACTACAACACCCTGGTCAAAGTTGATGTGCCTACCGAGTTCACTGGCTACAAGGCGACCCTTGGCTCGGCCAAGATCGTTGCCCTCTATAAAGATGGCAAGTCGGTCGACGTTCTAAATGAAGGCGACGAAGCCGTTGTGGTCCTGGACCAGACGCCGTTCTACGCCGAGTCGGGTGGCCAGATCGGTGACTGTGGTTTCCTGAGCTCGACATCGGGGCGTTTTGAAGTGCGTGACACCACCAAGACCGGCGGTGCGTTCCTGCATCACGGCGTGTTGGTGCTGGGCAACTTGACGGTCGGCGCGCCAGTGGACACGCAGGTCGATGCCGAAGTACGGCATGCAACCGCCTTGAACCACTCGGCCACTCACTTGCTGCACGCTGCATTGCGTCAGGTGCTGGGTGAGCACGTCCAACAGAAGGGTTCGTTGGTCGATAGCCAGCGTCTGCGTTTCGACTTCAGCCACTTCGAAGCGATTAAGCCGGAGCAGATCAAGGCCCTGGAAGATATCGTCAATGCACAAGTGCGCAAGAACACCCCGGTTGAAACCGAGGAAACCGATATCGAGACCGCCAAGGCCAAGGGCGCCATGGCACTGTTCGGCGAGAAGTACGGCGACAACGTGCGCGTACTGAGCATGGGCGGCGACTTCTCGGTGGAACTGTGTGGTGGTATCCACGCCAACCGCACCGGCGACATTGGCCTGCTGAAGATCATCAGTGAAGGCGGTGTGGCCTCCGGTGTGCGACGTATCGAGGCGGTGACTGGCGCTGCGGCCCTGGCCTACCTCAATGCGGCCGAAGAACAACTCAAGGAAGCGGCCAGCCTGGTCAAGGGCAGCCGCGACAACCTGATCGACAAGCTGTCCGCCGTGCTGGAGCGCAACCGTGCTCTGGAAAAACAGCTGGAGCAGTTGCAGGCCAAGGCAGCCAGTGCGGCGGGCGACGATCTGTCGTCTTCTGCGGTGGACGTCAAGGACGTGAAAGTCCTGGCGGCGCGCCTGGATGGTCAGGATGGTAAGGCGCTGTTGGCCCTGGTCGATCAGTTGAAGAACAAGCTCGGCCGCGCAGTGATCCTGCTCGGCGGTGTCCATGAGGATAAGGTCGTTCTGGTTGCCGGTGTAACCAAAGACCTGACTGGCCAACTCAAGGCCGGTGATTTGATGAAGCAAGCCGCCGCGGCGGTGGGCGGGAAGGGCGGTGGTCGTCCGGACATGGCGCAAGGCGGTGGTGTCGATGCCGGTGCTCTGGATGCGGCCCTGGCCCTGACCGTGCCGTTTGTCGAGGCAGGTATTTAAGGCGCTGTTAACTGGCCCGTGGTCTAGTCGCGGGCTTGTTCGGTGCTGGTTGATTGGATATTTAGGCGCCCCTTTACGGGCTGAGGCGGCTTAGAAATGGCTTTGATCGTACAGAAATTTGGAGGCACCTCGGTCGGCTCTGTCGAAAGAATCGAGCAGGTTGCCGACAAGGTTAAGAAATTCCGCGATGCTGGCGACGACCTGGTGGTGGTGCTGTCGGCCATGAGCGGCGAGACCAATCGCTTGATCGAGCTGGCCAAGGCAATCAGTGGCGACCAGCAACCGCTCCCGCGTGAGCTGGACGTGATCGTCTCTACGGGTGAGCAGGTGACCATCGCCTTGCTGGCCATGGCCCTGAACAAGCGTGGCGTTCCTGCGGTGTCCTACACGGGCAGCCAGGTGCGTATCCTCACCGACAGTGCGCACACCAAGGCGCGCATTCTGCAGATCGATGATCAGAAAATTCGCACTGATCTGAAAGCTGGCCGCGTGGTAGTTGTAGCGGGCTTCCAGGGTGTGGATGAACACGGCAACATCACCACCCTCGGGCGTGGCGGTTCGGACACTACCGGCGTGGCCCTGGCGGCAGCTCTCAAGGCTGATGAGTGCCAGATCTACACCGATGTGGATGGCGTCTACACCACTGACCCGCGTGTCGTTTCCGTGGCCCAGCGTCTGGACAAGATCACCTTCGAAGAGATGCTGGAAATGGCCAGCCTCGGTTCCAAGGTTTTGCAGATCCGCGCGGTGGAGTTCGCCGGCAAGTACAACGTTCCGCTGCGCGTATTGCACAGCTTCAAAGAGGGTCCGGGCACCCTCATTACTATTGATGAAGAGGAATCCATGGAACAGCCGATCATTTCCGGCATCGCTTTCAACCGCGATGAAGCCAAGCTGACGATCCGTGGCGTGCCAGACACCCCGGGCGTGGCCTTCAAGATTCTGGGCCCGATCAGTGATGCGAATGTTGAAGTCGACATGATCGTGCAGAACGTCTCGCACGATAACACCACCGATTTCACGTTCACTGTGCACCGCAACGAGTACGATGCGGCATTGAAAATCCTGGAGAACACCGCGAGCGAGATTGGCGCCCGTGAAGTGGTCGGCGATATCAAGATTGCCAAGGTGTCGATCGTGGGTGTGGGCATGCGTTCCCATGCCGGCGTTGCCAGCCGTATGTTTGGGGCTCTGGCCAAGGAAAGCATCAATATCCAGATGATCTCCACGTCTGAAATCAAAGTCTCGGTAGTGATCGAAGAGAAGTACCTGGAGCTTGCTGTGCGCGCGCTGCATACCGCGTTTGAGCTAGACGCTCCGGCCCGACAGGGCGAGTGATGTAGTGCCAGGAAGGCGCGGTCTACCGCGCCTTTCCTTTTTTTGTAGGGCGCATGGTCTTTTGTGTGCGCTCGACAATACTTAGGTCGTTAGGGCTATGACTCTCGAGTCGTAGGTCGAACGCCTTTTTTTTGCAGACTGTTGTTCCTGAAATGAAATGCGTGAGGAGAAAGGTATGCTGATTCTGACTCGTCGGTGCGCAGAAAGCCTGATTATCGGTGATGGCGAAATCACCGTGACCGTGCTCGGCGTCAAAGGCAATCAAGTACGTATCGGGGTTAATGCTCCGAAAGAGGTAGCGGTCCACCGCGAGGAAATCTACCTGCGGATCAAGAAAGAGAAGGACGAAGAACCAAGCCTTTAATTTTTATCGTTTTTTATGTTTGCAAACGGGGAGGAACGTGGTTAATATACGCCCCGTGTTGCGGAGAGCTGGCCGAGTGGCCGAAGGCGCTCCCCTGCTAAGGGAGTACACCTCAAAAGGGTGTCGGGGGTTCGAATCCCCCGTTCTCCGCCATTATTTGCTTAGTACGTTGCAATCTGATTTTTTCGGTAAGTTGTTGAAAATTAACGAAAAAATAGCTTTACATAGAGATTGAACGGCCTATAATGCGCGGCAACAAATGCACTCGTAGCTCAGCTGGATAGAGTACTCGGCTACGAACCGAGCGGTCACAGGTTCGAATCCTGTCGAGTGCACCATTTAAGAGTTAGTTGCAGCAATGCGGTTAACTTGGCTTCAACCAGTTGTGATCTGGTCTAAAAACACAATCTGCACTCGTAGCTCAGCTGGATAGAGTACTCGGCTACGAACCGAGCGGTCACAGGTTCGAATCCTGTCGAGTGCACCATACAAACAAAAAGCCCGCCTAGTGCGGGCTTTTTGCCGTCTGGGGTTTGTGTCGGACTTTATCTTTTTCTCCTTCCTTGTGTGTTTTCCCTTCGCGCCGTGGCGTCGCAGTTCTAAGATGCAGCCAATACTCAGCTTTGGCTCGCAAGCGCTTGTTCTTTCCAGTTTTTTGACATTTAAGATGGTCGGTCGGTGTATCATTGCGCCCGTCAGCCCCGCCGGGGCTTGTGGAATATCTCCATGGACTTACCCAGTAGTTACTCAGTACCCCGCTTTACCAATCATGAATTGACTGATTGATCCTTCCGGCGTGCCCCGCTGCTGGGAGTGGAGTTCGCCTATGACCGAAGTAGAAGTAAAGAAAACACAAGAAAGCCTGCAAGATCGCTTGGCTCAAGTCATTGAGCTGCTGCAGCGCCAGCGCGTGGTCGAAGACCTTACGCATCGCCAGGAAGGTCCAAACCACGACCGCGTCGAAAACCTGGTTCACCGGCAAAACCTCGTCGAATTGCAGCGCAAGCTCGATGATCTGCACTCCGCCGACGTTGCCTACATTCTGGAAGCCTTGCCGCTCGATGATCGACTGACCCTCTGGCAGTTGGTCAAGGCCGACCGCGACGGCGACATCCTGCTCGAAGTATCCGATTCTGTTCGTGAAACCCTGATCGCCGACATGGACGATCACGAGCTCCTGGCTGCGGCCAGGGAAATGGACGCCGACGAACTGGCTGACCTGGCCCCTGAGCTGCCCCGTGATGTTGTCCATGAGCTGATGGAGGCACTCGACGGCCAACAGCGTGAGCGCGTGCGCTCCGCGTTGTCCTATGACGAGGACCAGGTCGGCGCGCTGATGGACTTCGAGATGGTCACCATCCGAGAGGATGTCAGCCTTGAAGTGGTGTTGCGTTACCTGCGTCGTTTGAAAGAGCTGCCGAGTCATACCGACAAACTGTTCGTGGTTGACTACGAAGGCATTCTCAAGGGCGTGCTGCCGATCAAGCGGCTGCTGGTCAACGATCCTGAAAAAAGGGTTGCTGACCTGATGGCTAGCGATACCGTCAGTTTTCATCCGGACGAAGACGCCTACGACGCGGCGCAGGCTTTTGAGCGCTACGACTTGATCTCGGCGCCCGTGGTCGACAAGAACGGCAAGCTGATCGGTCGTCTGACCATCGACGAAATCGTCGACCTTATTCGTGAAGAGAGTGAAACCGAAGTCCTCAACATGGCGGGTTTGCGTGAAGAGGAAGATATTTTTGCGTCGGTCTGGCGTTCGCTGCATAACCGCTGGGCCTGGCTGGCGGTGAACCTGATCACGGCATTTATAGCCTCTCGTGTGATTGGGCTTTTTGAGGGGTCTATCGAAAAACTGGTGGCTTTGGCTGCGTTGATGCCGATTGTGGCAGGAATTGGCGGTAACTCCGGTAATCAGACCATTACTATGATCGTACGCGCGATGGCGCTGGATCAGGTGAGTACCGCCAACTCTTCGCGCCTGCTGCGCAAGGAGCTGGCAGTGGGTCTGATCAACGGCCTGGTATGGGGTGGTGTGATTGGTCTGGTGGCTTACTTGCTCTATGGCAGCTGGTCGCTGGGGGTGGTGATGACCGCCGCTATGACGCTCAACTTGCTCCTGGCAGCGCTAATGGGTGTGCTGATCCCCATGACGCTGGCGCGCCTCGGCCGAGATCCAGCCATGGGCGCCAGCGTGATGATCACCGCCATGACCGACAGTGGCGGCTTCTTTATCTTCCTGGGTCTGGCGACGATCTTCCTGCTCTGATCCCTTCCGACGGTGGGGGCAAATTTGCCCCCCAGCCTCGCATTACCTTTCTAAATTCCAGGCAAAAAAAAGCCAGCACATGGCTGGCCTCGGCTTTCAGTTGCAGATCAATTGGCTTCTGCGGCCGCCTCTACGTCGTGCGCGATAAGCGAGACGAGGGCATTTTGCTGGCGATGGGAGAGCTGACGAAAACGCTGCAGCAGTTCGCGTTCATGCAGTGACAGCTCAGGACTATCCAGGCGCATGCTCAACTCGTCACCTAGTGCGCCTTCCTGAATAAGGCTCTGTTCCAGGCGCGCGATGATTTCGGAGTTCATGCTGCGGTGATGATTGCGAGCCACCTCGGCAATGCGTTCCCGCATTCCGTCTGGCAGACGTACGACGAACTTGTCAGCCGTACGGCTGGAATAAATTGCCTGTTTCAATGGGCGCATATATTTAACCGGTTAGTTCAGGGGAGCGGTTTTTGGAATTGGCCGCAAGCGATGAGAGTTAAGACAAGACTCACGACCAAAGTTCAACCCGAATTGCAAAGAGGCCGCATCATGCCTCAGATTTGCCAGTTCCTTGGCGTCAATTCTGTGACAAATATTGAACTGCCTAAAGGCTTTATGCCAGCACTGATTTGCATTTTTGCGGACTGGTTGGAAAACTTTTCTGCGAGAGGGGCGCTTGACGATCTTCCCGTAGAACGGGCCGCAACGGGGCATTCGGGCGGCACATCGTATAGCAAAGTGGCCTTTTGCCCCTGTCTTTAAGACTAGTGGCAATTTGCCGATTTACTAGGGCGAGGCGACATAAGGTAGGACGAAGGGGGAGGGGGTCAGCGCAAAACCGGGTCGAATTTGATGCGGCGACCCATAACAAGGGTCAGCAGTAGAATGCAGGCGCAGACACCGCTCGCAATCAGTGCGTTGAGTTGAGTGTCCTGGGACTCGGCACCCAAGCCGTAGATGCCAGTGACAGTGGTCAGGCACAGAAAAAGCCAGGCAGTTTTGGTCATGAGCGGTTACCTTAAAAAACCCAGTGTTCGGAGGCCGGGGCGGCCTGAGTGCCTTGAGTCAAGCGTACCGGGGATTGCGCGTTCGGCGTCATGACTGCCAGCTGCGGGCGTTGTTGCAAGTGGTGCGGAACAGCCTGGCTGATCTGTGCTGGGTCATTATCGCCCGCCGACTGAAAATGGAATGTGACCAGCGTAGCCAGAGCGATGGCGTTAAGGGTTAACAAAAGGGCACTGTTCATGGTCATGTTCTCCGCTTAACGCCGTGGCTGAAGGGGTGGTATGGGAGAAGTATTGCAGGTGTCGTGCCAATCTATTAATTCAATAAAATCAATTGTTTAGGTATTGATAAAGATGTCAAAGACTTGCAATTTGCAATGCTGGCATTTTGGGGGAGTGCATTTTGCACGATTAGCCTGAGTGCCCGTATTTGCGGGTCGAAACCGCAACCTCCGGGGCGCGGATCCTCCTACACTCAAAAAGCCCACGGACGACATGACAAAACCTAACTCGGCCGTTAACATGCACGCCGTCCGTCGCAATGCCCTTGGCCCGACGGCTGTCATTTGTCCCAGTAGCTCAATTGGATAGAGCATCCCCCTCCTAAGGGGAAGGTTGGCAGTTCGAACCTGCCCTGGGACACCATATATTTCGGGGCTTCGCACAATATTGTCGTTTTTCCATTTTGCGCTGTGGGTGCAGGATGGGTGCAGTTTGAGAATGCCGGTACTGTTTTCCGGCTCGTTCATCATGGAGGAGCCAGTTCATGGCGTTGTTCGATATTTTCTCAAAGCGCCAAAAGAAACTTCGAGGCGAAGTGTCAGACGTTTACCAATACGATCAGTTACCACATCCTCTGCGTGTTCAGATAGTGCACGTGATGTGCGACGCTTTGGGCCGTCCAGGGGACTTTGTTCAAGTAGATTGCTGGAGATCTATTTCCGATGCGCTTTGCAGGGAATACGGAATGTTCTCTTTGCCCACGGCTAAAAAAGGCGGGCAGCGGCGCCTCTTTGAAGAAGTCGCTGACTTCCTTTTGCAAACTGATGACCTGGAGCAGGCGTTAGACGTCGTCGAACTTTGCTTCCGCGCTGTCGACACAGTGAGTCGTAACTTCACGTTCATGGGGCGGCACGAGGCGAATCAAATCGCTGATAAGGCAATCGACGAACTGAATCAACGGTTCAAGGAGCATGCATTTGGCTATCAATTCGTAAACGGTGAAATTTTACGGGTTGACTCGCAGTTATTGCACGCTGAGGTGGTAAAGCCAGCACTTAGGCTTTTGGAGAGTAAATTCTACGCCGGGCCACAAGAGGAATTCTTGAAGGCCCACGAGCATTACCGGCACGGAAACTCTAAGGAGGCACTGAACGAGTGCTTGAAATCCTTCGAAAGCCTAATGAAAGCCATCTGTGTGAAGCGAGGCTGGACTGTCTCTGGCAAGGAAACTGCAAGCTCGCTGATCAAGGTTTGTATGGAAAATGGTTTGATCCCTGCCTTTTGGCAAACTCAATTTACATCTCTCAAAAGCTTGCTTGAGGCCGCGGTGCCTACCGGGCGAAATAATCTTGCCGGTCACGGGCAGGGAGCTGAACCAACTGTCGTTCCAGATTACCTCGTGGCCTACATGCTTCATATGACTGGAGCCTGCTTGGTATTTTTAGCGACAGCCGAACAGCGTCTGTAAGCTTTAAACTCCGCTGTCTCTGGTTCGCAAAACGGTTGTAGCAGAAGAATCTGCATGCCTTGCCGTGGCCCGAATGCCCAATCCAGCCTCCCCAGAAGTTCCTTGACCCGTTTGTGCATGCTCAAACAGGGACGGCGTTGGGGTTGCTGTTTGCTTTTTTTTTCTGCGCAGCAGGCCCACCATCGCGAAGCGATGTGTAGTGGGTTACACGTTGCTGCCTTCAGTTTGTTCAAACTGGGGGGTTGCAATGGGTGGTGCTCCAAGCGCTTAACTGACTGATAAGGCAGTTAAAGGCGACGGAGAAGCGCTATGGCTTACGCAATTATCAGGGCGAAGAAACTCAAGAGCATGGGGGCGGTGTCGAGGTCGGCACAGCACACGTTCAGGATGCAGCCCACCCCGAATGCAGATCCCGCACTCACCGGACGAAACCGAACGGTGGGGGCCAAAGGATCGGATCAGATACTCGCTGCCCTGGTGCGCACGCTGCCGACGAAAAGGCGCAAGGATGCGGTGCTCGTGATTGAGTACCTGGTCACCGCGTCCCCTGAAGCTTTCAAGCGTCACGGCGGGCGTTTGGATGATATGGGGGACGGTTATTTTGCCGATGCGTTGAAGTGGCTGAAGACGCGCCACGGTGCAGAGAATGTCCTCAGCGCGACCGTTCACCTGGATGAATCAACGCCGCATATGGTCGTTTACGTTGTGCCGATGACGGCAGACATGCGGCTGTCGTGCCGTGACTTCCTCGGCGGGCCTGAGAAACTCAGAGCGATGCAAACCAGTTTCCATGCCGAGGTTGGGGCGCTGCGTCGCCTGGAGCGCGGCGTGGAGGGTTCCAAGGCGAAACATGAGGCGGTGTCGGCGTTCTACTCAACCATGGCAACAGCAGGCGAAGCGCCGGTGCTGAAGCCTCGCGACTATGCGGCGGCGGCTATCGGCGTGAAGACTGAAGCCTGGCAGCGAGCCGAAGCCGTGGCCAGCGCCAATGCCCAGGGCGCAGCTCGTCACGCGCGTTCAAAACAGGCAGTGCTGTCGCGTGCGAGGGCCGTGAAAAAAGCAGCGGCCCAGGTGGAATATCGCCAGCAAGAAATAGAACGGCGGGAGCAACAGCTGCGCAACAGAGAAGTGGATCTGGATCGGCGCTCCAGGGCCATTGATGGCCTGGTGAACCAGGTCAGTGAGGCGGAGCTGGCAGCGGTTGTGCTCGCTGCTGAAAAGTCCGCCCTAGAGCATCGTCTAAAAATGCTTGAAGGGAGTCAGGCCAATGACAAAGCCCAGGCGCGAAAGGCTCGCCACAATCAGGAACTCACGCTTGGCTGAGCGCACTGCCTAACCTCTAATGCAGAAAACGACAAACCCCGCACTGGGCGGGGTCGGTCGTTTGCAGGCTGGCTGACGTTGCCCCGAGAGAATTCAACAACGCCAGGCAGCGTGAGGCGAGTATATCTGGTCACATAAGGCCGATAGCGAAAAAAACGGCAGCGAAAATAAAACTTCCTGAAAAAGCACTTATCCCCCTCCCGCCGACGGGCTTCGTGTGTGTTTTTTTTGCAAACACAGATGTAGTGCAAACCATCCTCCAGCCCAGGCGGGCCGTGGGGCTTCCCAGGCAATCGCCCTTTTCATTTTGTGCAAAGTTTTGCAAAGAAATGCAAAACCATTGCACAGGCAATGCGCCATTCCTGACGGTGTTTCAAGTCACCAAACCCAATGGCAATAGGGGTGCGGCGGAGTTTTCTCAAAGTGAACGGCTTGTTTTTTTTGGTTGCATTCGTGATGCGATGGGAGCGAATTGAAAGCGTGCAGGCCATATGGAACAAGGCTTTCAGCCCAGTTTGCGGGGTTTTGTCGATTGCATGTCCCTTCGTGCGAGCGCCTGCGGTGGTGCAATCGAAAACACAGCTTTCGCCCATTTGAGGGAGGGTCTGAAAACAGCTTTTTTGAGAGTCGCCGGAACTGGCAGGCCTTACGGGTGAGGCGGCAAAGCGAAGGGGGAGTTAGGCCGTTTACACGGCCTTAACTGGGCACCACTCAGCAGGATTTTCCTGCCAGGCAATGATTGCTGACTCACGCCATCCGACACGCCCTGGTGAGATGCGGACAGGTCTGGGGAACTGTCCGCTTTTCATCAGTCGCCAGAGAGTGGTTCGAGAAAGGGAGGTGACATCGAGCACGTCCCTTTCCCGCATGAAACGATCCAGCTTGCTCACGTTGGGCTCCTACGATCTGAGCCTATGCGAGACTCCTAAACTGACTGGTCGCTGAATCTCAGGACGCGGCGATTGTGCGCTTAAGTTTCAGAAGGGCAGCAGTGTTATCTACGGCTGCTTCTTTCGGTACAGCAGGCGGCATCGCTGCCAGTGTTGGAGCCTGTGTTTCTTTCTCGGCCCCATCAAATAACTGTTCAAGTTTTTTCCCGAGAGCAATCCAGGTGAGTTCTTGAATTTTCATTTGTCGTTCGTGCTGGCTGTTACAGCGAGAGAGCACCACATCATGCTCGGCAAGACTTTTTAGCATTACGGCGTGGGATAATGTGAACAGCTCCAACAGAATTTCGAGAGTGCCACCCTGCTTTAGCGCCTGCTCTAACAGATCCTGTTGAAATAGTTTGTTGATCGAACTTGGAACGCCCACCAACTTTAAGCGCGCCTCGGCTACCTGAATAATTAAGCTGTTTGGAATACCGGCTCGCGCTTCGGCGGTGAAGCGCAATTCCTGAGCGTCCTTCCTGAGCTGAGCACTACGTTCAATTTCGTCATTGATTTTGCTCTGCTCGATGGTGCCTGACTTGCCCTGGGCATTCCAAGAGGCGTCCGTGCGGTTGGCCTGACCTTCAAGTTCGGCGGCTTTCTGTGTGAGTCGTTGGTTTTCTTGCATTACCTCGATGTATCGATTTTGCAGAGCGATGTAAGCGTCTCTGTTGACCTCGAAGTTAGCCAGGCTCTGCTGTAGTTCGGGGCTCAATTTTTCTCGGTCAATGGTGGCGAGTTGCATTGCGTTAATCCTTACTCAGTTAGATTATGTTGTTTGCGTCCTGGTGCGAGGCTTATCACACCAGTTCTACGTTCTCAGCCATGGCGAGTTTCCCAAACTGCTCAACTACATAGCCTTCGTTCCGGCTGTTGTAATCTTCGACGCGGTTACGCTTCGAATTTTCCAGCATGATTACGCGCCAGCTGGATTCTTGGAAGTAGATCGACAGATTGTCCCAGCTGGTGACCAGTACGGCGTTCACCGGGAAGTACGGCACGCTGAAACTCGGTACGCCGCCATAGGTGCTCACGACCTGCGCACTTTCTATACGCTCTTTCTCTGTGGGTGTGCCCGCCTGCTTGGCATATAACACGGCCTTGGCGTGAGCCAGCAGGTCAGATCCGATGATCGCGATCAGGTCGCCGGCTTCGCGTAAGTTTTCGTCAATCGCTCGCGTTACGTCATATACGAGGGCGTCCAGGTTGGCATAGTCGCCGCCTTCACCCAGGCGAATCTTGCCAGCCTCCAGACCCTGACTGAGCACCTGGCCTGGCACCTTCTCACGGGCCTGTTGCAGCCAGCCTTTGTTGACATCTTCGAGCATGGGGAAGGCTTCAATGTCGGTCTGTGCGGCGGCATGAGTGCCACGAAACCCAACCATCATGCGATCTAAGGCGATTTGCTTTTGCACCGCGTCGGAATAGCGCTTGTGGAAGTCCGGAAACTTGGCCCAGGCATCAAGTTTAGCGAATGGCAGACTAACATCCGATTCGGTAGGCGACAGTTCGTAAGTATTATTTTCCAAGTTGGAAAAGTCTTTAACTTCGCGGTCTTTAGTTTTGATGTCAGTTCGGCTGGTTACAGGGCCGGTTACCCCGAACATGACTTTCTCGCCTTTGATCTCACTAACTGGAACAATGTTGATGCGTTCTAGAAAGTCAGATTTTGCCGTAATATTTTCATTGAGTGATTGGGCTGCACTAGGTTCGACAGCAAATGAACGAGCCCCTTTAGGGGCTTTGTAGACCTTGGCATATGCCTGCTTTAAGATTGAAAACTTTTCATTGCCGTTATTGCTGCTCATGAGGGCTCTCTATTGACGGAGTTGAAGTGCGGGTAGGTTGCTTGCTTTAATTAGAAACGGTGGTGAGGTTGCACATTATGCTGCTTCTACATGTTAATATTAACACAGTGCAATGTCTTAATACGCTTTTCAGGGGCTGACTCGATGCGAATTTATTGTAGGGATTGTGGGAGTAAGGCGCTCATTACTAGAGTTGTAAAAGAAGCACTGGAGTATACAAAGCTTTATTGCATATGCCTTGATCCTACTTGTGGGCATGGGTTTGTTTCGGAGTTGCGATTATCGCACACACTTAAGCCCTCGAAAATTAAACCAGCAGACAGCGCAATGATTGAACGCCTATTAAAACTTAGCGACGATCAGCAAACGCAGTTGCTCCAGCAGTTGGATATGTTGGCATGACAGGGGCCGTACCAGGAGTTTTGACCTTTCAGGATCTTCAGCACGTGACGGGGTATCAAAGGCGCTCTGACGTTGAGCGTTCATTGATCGAGCAGGGGGTGCACATATTCCGTGGTCGCTCCGGCCCGTGGACAACAATTGATCTAATTAACCGGGCGGGCGGGATAAAACCGGACAGTGATGACCGGTATGCGGCAGACATCCTGTGACCAGATTAGGCGGAGGAAAAGCTGCTCGCCAAGAGGGAGGGGGTCAGTGACGGTGGCGTGCCTGATTGTCCTTGGCCACGGCTTCCAATCTCCGCAAGCCCAATCAAATATCTTCAGATCCGTCAACAAAAACCACATACCCCCCTGTTACCGCGTCTGATTTCGAAAACAGAAGGGATACGCGGGATTCAGGGATAGCCCTTGTAAACTGGGGTCTACAGAGCATTTCTTCATTCCCTGCTTTTTTTTCAAGGGAATGTTTTAGAGAACAAAGCCCTTATTAAACAGAGATGTATTCCCTTATCCCTTTTCTCTATTCTATTAAGGGAATGCTGTAGGCCGCGTATTACTGGCCCATTCCCTGATTCCCTTCATTCCCTTGAAAAAACACTGCCGCTGCCAGTTTGCACCCATAAGCAGCCTGACAACTGCGCGCGCCTTCGCTCCATGATTTCAAGGGAATCGGGTCACGACGACAAAGGGAATTGATTCACTACGACAATTGAGAGCGTCCTCCTGGCGTGCAAACTTGCCTCATCGGCCTGAAGCTTCCTGGTCGAGTTTTGCGGGATCAATCACATAAAAACGCGACTTTCCTCCCCCTGGCATGACGTAGCTTTTGTTGGCGCGCTTCTGGCCTTTCTCATTGTCCACTTTGGCGAGCGCGTCAACGTTCTGAAGCGCACGAATAATCCTATCCAGACTGAAACCGATAGCGGCCTCTGCCAGACCTGGCTTATTGAATAAGTACAGACGCACACCATCATCGACCTCGTAATAACCGGCTCGGTTATGCACGGTAGTGGTTCCAGAGTGACGGAACTCGGAAAAACGACTGTCGCCGTGCAAGTCAATAAAGTTAGCGATACCACGCAGTATTTGCCGATCCTCGGCGCTGCCGTCTCCCATTGTTGAAAGCCATTCGTTAAACAGGAGTCGGCATGCATTGACGGCAGTACCTTTGGGCCAGTTCAGTAGATTGCGGCGGATAGCCGACTCACCGGCCAGAGCCATAATCGCGAAACGATCAGCTACACGGCCAGCCTGTGAACCTTCGGTGGCAAAGGCCTCCCGAACCTGTCGGAAGGCGCTATGCAGATCCTCGGGTTGTTGAATCAGAGACTCCACAAACGCTGGGCCTACATGGCCGTAATTCTGAGAAACTGCATCGTTAAGCGTTCGGTGAAACTCTTGCCCACTCATTCCGTGCACATCATCGAAGGCGCGGTGTGTACGAGTACCGGCATTGACGTCCACCATGCGCAGTTCGGCCCCGGCGTGGGCCCCACTACCACCGATGGCTGCGTGGTCTGACAATGAGCGCTCGCCGCTGGAAAGCGCCAGTACACGCCAAGTCAACTTGGCGCGCCCCTCTCGCTCCCTTGTCATGGTGCCCTTGCCCATCCCGTTGGCGATGGCATACGCCATTTCCTGAACTCGCTTGGGATCGGCCCGTTTAATTTCGTCCAGGATCAACACGGTGTCGTTGCGCGAGGCAGCCTCAATCTCGACACCGCCTTTCGATACGTCCCATGACGCCGCGAAGCTCCCTGGATTACCCCACGCCGAAGCGGCCAAGAGCTGAGCTAGCGATTTGCCACTCGACGAATCACCTACTAGGTGCACACCGCCCCCATTCACCCCCAGCTTGGCGAGCAGAGGCCCTGCCAGGGCGCAACAGACCGACAGGATCAACACGGGGTTCCCCAGGCAGCGGGTAGCAATCTCGGTCTGCCAGCCGCTGATAGACCCCTTGCTGGTGAAGATGTTTGCCGCCCTGCCAGAGTCTTGGAAACGCACGTTGTCTCCACCAATGACGCGAGACGGCAGCACGAATGCTCCCGACTCATGCCAGCCTGGTTTGGTGGTGGTCGCGATTACCAATTCGGGCGATTGATGGCTCGCTAGGTAGGGCACGATCTGGCGGCGCTGGTGGTGCTCGATGACTAGCCCCCGGCCCAACAAAACCTTCATGACCTCATCACCCTTACCGGCTAGTGACTCCATGGGCATGACCCACTCGATCCGCTTCCCCCGGTGACTAAATGACAGCAGCCGCCCAATGGTGCCGTCTTCCGAGTTAACCGTTTCGGCTTCGACAGTTAACGGTGCGCAGATCCAGTTATCTACGGGGATAGCCTTTTCATCGGGGCCGCTTTGCTTCAAACCGTGATACCAGGTGCCAGGCTTGTATGTCCTGCCCTCGATTGTGCGAGCGATCTCGTAAACGGCATAACGTGGCCGTTCCAGCTTTTCAGGGACAGGAGCTACAGGATCGCCAACTAGGCTCAGAGTGGAGGTTTTTTCGTGAGTGCTCATACCTTGCGGCTCTCTAATGATCGACCTGCAAGCCAGAGGTACAGGTCGTTGAAATCGGATAGGTGGGACGGGGCGTCATCGGGCCACTCGGGGAAAACCACACGAGCATCGGTTTCTCGGGCTGCCTGGTTGGCAGCGCGCCTTCCCGGATTGCCAATGGTTTCGCGGTCGTCATCACCGGCAATTACCAGATCCAGCGTTGCGCCGTAGCGCTCACGCATGGCCATGGCCACGGCTTTGAGGTTGCCCGCGTTCATTGCGCAGACCACCGGACTCCCTGTGTTTTTGTGCAGGGTTGCGCCCGTGGCCCAACCTTCGCAGACATACAGGCGGCATCCTTCGGAGAACTTGCCCAGTGGCGAATAGCAGCCATGGACACGGCCATCTTTCAAAAAGCGTTTGCCGCCGTCCGGGGTGATGATTTGCAGATTGACCAATCGCCCGTCATCGCAGAGCGGAACCAAAAGGCGGCCTTGGCCCGACTGGCGCAACAGATACGGCTGTACACCTTTCGCCAGCAGGTAGGTGTGAAGTGGATAGGCAGGTTTCCCCTTTTGCCAGAGCTGCGAAGCATGACGGGCAGCATCACGATTTTTCTCCTCCTGGAGCTGCTGCTCACGCAGACGCCACGAGGCTCGCTCCTGCTCGGTCTGTCGGCGGCGCTCCTGGAGCTGCAGAGCATCGGCAGACGAGAGATTGAAAAGGCCCAGTCGCAGGCGCTCGTCAATTTCCTTGGCTGCTTCCAACTGCCCACATCCGCGCAGATAGGCCAGCAACGACACCAGATCACCGCCATGGGCACCGCTGTCGGCAAAGTCATTCCACCGACCAGAGTCGAGCGAAACACCAAAGGAACCGGCCTGCCGATCCCCGCGAGCAGTGTTGGCCGCCACCCACTCGCGGCCTTTGCGCGATCCACTGGGAAACCATTCAGGCAGCAGGGTTTCAGCGGCGGAGAGGGCGTGTACAGCGGTGTGACGAATCAGGTCGATGGGACTCAGCTTTGTCATGACTGCGCACCCGCCCGAACGACAGTGGCCCGCAAATACAAACCGCCGTGAATGGCTTCGCGGGTGTAGCAGGCTTTCTTTGGGCAAGCCGATCCCATCAGCGCATAAGTGCGCTCTTGAAAAGCTTTCATCTCGAGTTTTCCTTATTGATGGGAGTAGGGTGGCAGGGCTTATATGCCTGCTAGCCTGGCGTAATAGCTCACATTGCAGGTGACCAGCTGTGATCCTATTTTCTTGATCGCCTCCCAACGGGCGACCTGGTGTGATGTTGGCGTAACCAAGCGATAACCTCTGCTGCAAACCATCTTTTCGCAGCTTTCACACCAGTGCCGCAGGGCTGCACACAGCTCGGAAAGTTGGTCTGAACAACGACCCTCCGCTCAACTGTGTGTGCCGACAGCTTTAGGTAATGGGCGATGTCCAGTGATGTCCACAGCTCGTCTCCCACTGCAACTGCTGGGCGTTGCAACTGTTGAATCAGTTCGTGGATCGAGCCAATCAGATCCGTCAGATCGATTTGCAAGTCACCTGACATGGTTTTCTTCCCGTAACTCAAGACGCGGCTTCGGCAGCTCATTCACCACGGACTGGATCACCAGAGAAATGTCCTCTCCAAGCACATCCAGAAATGAGGCGATCATCTGCGGAGAATACGTAGTTGACCGTTGCACCTCACCGAACAAAATGCTCATCAATGTGATGGAGTCCTGTGCACGCTCTAACTTGTGGAACTCATCTTCGGACAGGCTGTAGGGGCGATTCATTTGTTAATCCCCACGCGCCAGGCGCCAATGGTGCGAAGAGCTTCAAGATCGATGAGGAAAGTGGTCGATGAGAGCGTTAGCTGGCCGAGCGAGTGGCCGGCGCGATCAAACAAGCTGATGGTGATCATGCCAACACTCCTCTGACTGCAAATCCGCGATATGAAAACGATTGTTTCATTGCAGTTGGGTCGGGGCTGGCATACGTCTTCAGCAGGGGAGTAGAATTCAACGGTCGCATGGTTTTTTCCTCAAAGTTCTGTGCGGTGAGTCGGGTCAGTGGTCGAAACACTGACTCGGCACTTTTTCTTTCAGGCCTGTAATTACCAGGCCGAAATTTGATTTGAATCCCTTCGTTTGTTGGTCTCCCTGGCACTGTCGCCGTCACCTGGCGCCATCCTTCGCCACCCGCTCAATCCATGCCTTCAGCTCGGTCATCAAGATCAAGCGTCGACGCCCAAGCTTGAACGCTTTGAGGTCGCCTGAGGCAATCACTTCGTAAATCCCCGACCGTGAATGACTCGTCAGGCGTGCTGCTTCCTCAACGCTTACGGACAGCGAAGACGACGTTTCCGCATGGTTCATCTGCTTTCTCCTTGAATGACCTATGGGACTGTACGATACTGTCCCGGACGTAAACATATTATTTGTAAGTAACACGATCTGCAAGCATTTTGTTTGTAGACGTTTAAGGGTGACAGATGGCTAACCGCTCAAAAAAGGTCGTGCTTTCCGCAAGGATTGATCCATACCTCAAGGCTGCATTGGAGATGTTCTCGGCTTCGCAGAATCAGAAGATCGTAAAATTGCTGGAGACATTCCTGCATAACGGATTGGACGACATGAGCGTGGTGAGTCCCTTCCATAACCAGGCGAATGGAGGACGGGAAATCAGCTTCATGAATCTGTTCACCGCCATCTGGTCGGAGGATGAAGTGCTTTTCAAGGTGAGGGCAGGGGTGTTAGGGCCTACTTACGCCGGGGAAACCACGTGGCGGGAGGCGATGGTTGCTATTGGATGCGATTACTTCAAGGGCCAAACTGATCTATACGCAGATTTGAACGGGTATGCCGTAAAGAACGGCTATGCCCCTCCGTCGAGATACTTTGTGAATTTGGATTTGATACGGGAGGAATGGCCGTTGATCGAGGGATACGTTGCGTTCGTCGAGAACAACAAACCCTTCGAGCCGTCCTACGATGATTACAAAAAAATGAGGGCGAAATCGGAAGCTAAATGAGCTCCACTGCTGCTGCTTTAGAGCTTGGAGCCAAGTGAGCATAACGTAGCGTCATCTTGATATCGGAATGACCCAGCAGGTCACGCACTGTATTCAGTGGTACTCCAGCCATCACGAGACGAGATGCGAAATCATGGCGCATATCGTGCCAGCGAAAGCTGTCAATCTTTGCTCGTTCCAGAAGTTTAAGCCAAGCGCTTTTGACGTCCTCTAGCCGACCGCCTTCTTGGCTAGGAAAAACATACAGAGCCTTGCCTACTTGCTTCCTCCATTGACTCAGAACGCTTACCGTCTCTTTGTTCATGGGGATGTGCCTTGTGTCGCTCGTTTTGGTTGTGTCCCCGACAGCAGTAATCGTGCCTGTGTCGAAGCTCACTGCTGACCATTTCAAATCGAACAGCTCGCCCCGCCGCAAGCCAGTGTTCAGGGAGACCAAAACCATCGGTTTCAGGTGATCGGTGAACGGCACTTGCGACAAGCTTTGCATCTGTTGTTTGTTTCTATCCATCCGCCACTGGTTAGCGCTTTCTCGCTCTTCACGCATTTCGTCCTGCCTAGCATCCAGCGCCTCTCGCAGACGTTTGGCCTCGTCGTTGTCCAGGTAACGAACCAATCCCAACGAGTCGACTTTGAGCTGCTTCAGTTTGGCCATTGGGTGTGTGCCAATGTATTCCCACTCCACGGCCCTACTGAATACACCGCTAATGGAGCCCATCTTTCGATTCACCGTCGAAGCCTTGTTTCCTGCTTGCAACCAGCCGGTACGGATTTGCTCCAGGTCACGGCCAGATATTGCGTCAATGCGCTGAGGCATCACCGCGTCGAAGTTATTGTTCAGTGTATGCAGAGTCTTCTCATCGCCCTTATGGTGAGCCTTAAACCACGGCATATATGTATCGTCGATAAAGTCGCGTAGTGAGGGCAGTGTTGCACCCTTGCGGCCCTGGGTGACCGCTAGTGGCTCTCCAAGCTTGCGAGCTTCAGCTAGGTACTGTGTGGCTTCTTGGCGGGCCTGGTCGAGTGTCAGTATTCCAACGCGGCCCAAGGTTTTTTTGCGGCCTCGAGCCCAGGTGACTACATACGACTTGGCACCAGCGGCTGTGACGCGAACGAAAAGCCCTGTGATAGTTGTGTCGTGGATTTCGTACTCTCGTCCCGACACTTTCAAAGAAGAGAGCAGCTTGGCGGTTATCTTTTCTTTCACAAGGTTCTCGTGGGTGCAATATGGGTGCAATAACGACTATACGGAACCGTTTTTGGGGACGCAACCGGACGTAAATGCCCAGTGCAGGCGGGTTACTTCCTTTGTTTAGTAGGCCCGAGATATCCCTCCTAAGGGGAAGGTTGGCCGTTCGAACCGGCCCTGGGACACCAGTTCCAAAGCCCCGCACAGACTATTCTGGGCGGGGCTTTTTTGTGCGTGCTCGGTCTTTTCAAACAACAATCGAACCTTGCCGCCGATCAATGTTCACAGCAGGTGCTGTCGGGTATTTTTCGCGATGGTGTACCTCTTACGACGCCCCGTGTCGTCTGAGCTGTTCAAGCAAATTAATCCCCGGAAACAGCTCATACCGCCTGTCCGGAACCGGCCACCCAGGACTATCATGCCGATAGCCCTGTCTCTCACTGCAAGGAGCCGCTCGGAACGCCGATGCGTCAGATCTGGAAATCTTTTCGAGCCCTTTATTTCGCGTCCTTGATGATGCTGATCGGCTCTGGCCTGCTCAGTACCTACCTGGCCTTGCGTCTGGCGGCCGACCATGTCGACAGCCTATGGGTGGGTGCGCTGATGGCGGCCAACTACTTTGGCCTGGTTTTGGGCGGCAAGATCGGGCACCGCTTGATTGCGAGAGTCGGGCACATCCGTGCTTATGCCACCTGCGCCGGTATCGTCGGCGCGGCGGTGCTGGGCCATGGCCTGATCGACTGGTTGCCGGCCTGGATCGTGCTGCGGATGATCGTCGGCCTCGGAATGATGTGCCAGTACATGGTCATCGAGAGCTGGCTCAATGAGCAGGCGGATGCCAAGCAGAGGGGCGTGGTATTCAGCGGCTATATGATCGCGTCCTACCTTGGGCTGGTACTGGGTCAATTGATCCTGGTCATGCATCCCCAGCTTGGCCTTGAGTTGCTGATGCTGGTGGCGCTGTGCTTTGCCCTGTGCCTGGTGCCGGTGGCCATGACTCGACGTATTCACCCGGCGGCCTTACACCCCGCGCCGATGGAGCCGCGTTTCTTTATCAAGCGCGTGCCCCAGTCGCTGAGTACAGTGTTGGGTGCGGGGTTGATTGTCGGTTCGTTTTACGGTTTGGCGCCGCTTTATGCGTCCCAGCAGGGGCTCACGACGGAGCAAGTCGGCCTGTTCATGGGTAGCTGCATTTTTGCCGGACTGCTGGTGCAGTGGCCTCTGGGCTGGTTGTCGGATCGTTATGATAGGGCGCTGTTGATTCGTTGTTTTGCCTTGTGCCTGGCGGTAGCGGCCTTGCCGCTGGCGATCATGACTCAGGTGCCGCTGGAAGTGCTGTTTGTCGCGGGCTTCCTGTGTTCGCTGGTGCAGTTCTGTCTGTACCCGCTGGCGGTGGCGTTTTCCAATGACCATGTGGAAGGCGATCGTCGAGTATCGCTGACCGCCATGCTGCTGGTGACTTATGGCGTTGGTGCGAGTATCGGGCCGTTGCTGGCAGGCGTGATCATGAAGATGTTCGGCAGCCAAATGCTGTATGCCTTCTTCAGCCTGTGTGCGTTGATCCTGGTATGGCGCATCCGGCCGAAGGCGGTGACCAATTTGCATCAGGTGGAGGATGCCCCGCTGCATCACGTGGCGATGCCCGACAGCATGTCGAGTTCGCCGCTGGTGGCCGCGCTTGATCCACGGGTCGATGAGCAAGTGGTGCAGGAGCAGATGCAGAATGTCCCTGATCCTAATCCTGAGCCTGAGCCGGAAACTGATCCCCAGGCGCCAGTAGATGAGCCAGCCTTTGTCGGGCCGCCGGAACCTCTGGGGCCGGAAGAGCATCCGCATGACTTGAGCAGGGCGCGCCCCTGAAAGTAAAAACGGGCAGATCCCCAAAGGATCTGCCCGTTTTTTTACCGCGATCTTTAATGATTAAAAATCGTCGTCCTTGTCGAAGCGCCGCGCTTCTCGCTGCAGTTGATACACAAAACGTTCGACTTGGCGCTGCACCAGGCCACTCATATTGTGGAAGCGCACGCCGGCAAAGGTGGTGTTTATCTTCTCTTCGAAGTGCAGGTAACGCAGCTCGACCGAAGTGGTCATGCTGCCAAACGGCAGGGCGGCGATAAAGCGGTCGTAGACCTGGCCCAGTTGCAAGCGTTCGGAGATGTCGCCTTCAAAGCGCAGTTTGCAGCCGGTGGCGGAGATATCGAGCAATTTGCCGTTGACCGGCGCCTTGAGTTTTTCGCCGCCGAGCTCGATGTTCACCAGTTGTGCCAGCTTCAGCGCGGCGCGAAATGCATTGCGGCGCTGATGGTAGACCACCTCGTCCGGCAGGCTGCCGGTGTAGATACGGTGGCCATCTTTTTCGCTGATTTTGAGGTTGCCGGTGCTTTCCCAGGCGACGCGCACGCCGTCGTGGAAGCCTTCGATACGGAAGGGTTCGCCGTTTTCGAGGTGGCGTTCGCCATCACGGGGGATCATTTCGTCCAGCGCCAGCGTGCTGCTGTCACGGTTAACGTCCACCAGATAGCTCTGGAAGCGCTGGCTGCGCTCATGGAAGGTGATGATCAGCGGGTCATGGCTGTCTTGCAGCATCCGCAAGGTGCCTGCGATTTCCAGAGGCGTGGTGAGCACCTTGGGTGGCTGCGGCGCATCTTCCGCATTAAGGGCGTTGAACACGGTTCTTCCATCTCCAGACAAAATACGACTACACGCAAGAACCGGCATTTTGCCAGCATGTGGCGCGCCTTGGATAGGGCGCACAGTAAACTGGCGTCAGGCTTGGCTGCGGGTGCTTGGCTTGACCAGGCGCGAGGTTGATCCCTGGGCGTTATACAGTGCCGGCGGCTCTCCGCCGTGGAGTATGCGCAACTGGTTGGCGGTCGTGGCTTGCTGAAGCTGGATCGACTGACCGTTAAGCAGGTTGGCTTCCTGGCACTGGGCGAGCAATTGGTTGAGTTCTTTGCTCTGGCTTAGGAGCTGATCGCCGACCGAGGAGTGGCTGGCCAGCTGCGCCAAGCCGTCGTGGTCTGCCGGCAGGCCAAGGCTGATCAGGATCTGGCTGCGTTTTTTGCCGTGCTGTTCCAAGAGAACAATCAGCGACTGTTTGCGGGCCAGAATTTCTTCCAGCAACGGCATATCCCGGCCGTAAAGGGCCAGTGATTCCTCTCTTAGCAGCTCCAGCAATTGTTGCGTCGGCGCTAGATCATCAATGATCAGTTGCAGCAAATGTTCGTCGTGATGCATGGCTGGCCTTGGGTTTTAAGCGTCCAAAAGCCCTGCGCAGGCCTTTGCCTAGCGCTCGGCTTCGAAATTAAGCAGCTTGCTGGCTACACGGTTGCTGTCGACTTTATAGCTGCCATCGGCGATTGCCTGTTTCAATTCGGCCACACGGGCTTTATTGACCACGGGTTGATCGCGCAGCGAGTCAGTGACCTTCTGCAACTGTTGAGCCTCATTGCTCAGGTGTACGGATTCCCCGCTCTGGCTGGCCTGTTCTGCCTTGACGGGCAGCGCCGGGGCCTTGGTTTCTACGCTGTCCTTGGTGCTGGTGGTGCGCGTAGTGCCTGACGTCGTCGGGGCGTTATTCAAACGGCTGAAATCGATGACCATGATAAAAAAACCTCTGGGTATTTGGACGCTTGCCATGTTTTCGGCCATACCCGGACAAACTTTAGGCGCGAATGACAATAAATCTCCGCACGGGACTTCTCGTGCACAGTGTAGGAAAACCCAGCGTCCTGTACCAGTAATCTATAAAGCGACCTCGACTTGCCCTGGGGCTGTCACCCGCGCCTTGATCACGCGGTTGGAGTTGAGGTTCTTGACTCGAATCTGTTCGCTCATACCGCCGTTGGACAGTGCTTCGCCAGGCATTTTCACATTCAATCCTCCGCTGCTCGCGGAAATCACCACCTGATCGCCCTTGCGAATGACCTCGGCCTGTTCCAGATGCACCAGCGTAATCACCTGATCGGTGACCACTGGTCGGGTCAATTTCTGCCCGATGGCCTGGTCCACTGATGTGAGATAGCCCTGGTTGATCAGGCTGATGTCGCGTTCACGCAGCACAACGTCTTCAAAACCAATGATGCCGGTGCGTTTCAGCGGTCGGGCCACCACCACTACATCGCGGAATAGCTTGACCTGTGCCGGCACAAACACCGTCCAGGGCGAGGCGCCATCGCAGCGCACCCGCACCGTCACGCGGCCGATAGGCTGGGCAGGGCTTTCCAGGGTCGCTGTCAATTCCTTGTCGCACATAGGCATGCGCAGGCGCGGGTCCAACTGGTTGACCTGGATTTCATAACGCCCCGGTGTCTGGGTGGTCGCCAGATAATCTTCTACAGTGAACTCAAGAAAGCCCTGAGTGACGCCGATAAGTAGATCAGGCAAGGTGACGTTATCTGCGCGGGCCGTGGCGCCGAGGCAGAAAGCAAGCAATGCCACCGAGGCGCAGAGCAATCTGCGGTACTGTGGGAATCGAAGGCGTCGGGAAACTGTCGTTTTAATATCCATGGCCAATAAATAGCAAAGCTCGTGCCGTTTAGTGTTGGGTGCGCGTCGCACCTTCAAGGTTTTAGCGTAGGAGTCTGGGCATGGCAGGAGTAATGGATTCAGTAAACCAGCGCACACAGCTGGTAGGGCAGAATCGCCTGGAGTTGTTGCTTTTTCGCCTGGATGGCAAACAGCTGTACGGCATCAATGTGTTCAAGGTGCGGGAAGTGCTGCAATGTCCCAAGCTGACGATCATGCCCAAGTCCAGCCCTGTGGTGTGTGGCGTAGCCAACATCCGTGGCGCGACCATCCCGATTCTTGACCTGGCCCTGGCCACCGGTTCGGCTGGCCTGCAGGACCGCGAGAGCCCGTTCGTAATCATCACCGAGTACAACACCAAGACCCAGGGCTTCCTGGTGCGCTCGGTGGAGCGCATCGTCAACATGAACTGGGAAGAGATTCATCCGCCGCCCAAGGGCACTGGCCGCGACCACTACCTCACGGCGGTGACGCGGGTCGACAACCAGTTGGTGGAAATCATCGACGTGGAGAAGATCCTCGCCGAAGTTGCGCCGACCTCGGAATCGATTTCCGTGGGCGTGGTGGATGCCGAAACGGCGCATAAGGCGGTCTCGCTACGTGTGCTCACGGTGGATGACTCCTCGGTGGCACGCAAGCAGGTGACCCGTTGCCTGCAAACCGTCGGCGTGGAAGTGGTGGCGCTTAATGATGGTCGCCAGGCGCTGGATTACCTGCGCAAGCTGGTGGATGAAGGCAAGAAACCGGAAGAAGAATTCTTGATGATGATCTCCGACATCGAGATGCCGGAAATGGACGGCTACACCCTCACGGCTGAGATACGCAGCGATCCACGCATGCAAAAATTGCATATCATCCTGCATACTTCGTTGTCGGGCGTATTCAATCAGGCGATGGTCAAGAAGGTCGGTGCCGATGACTTCCTGGCCAAATTCCGTCCTGATGACCTGGCATCCCGGGTAGTCGACCGGATCAAGGCAGCAGATCACAGCTAAGGGCTTGTTGCCCTGGCGGTCTTACGATTTTAGAGGCGGTATCAGTGTCTACGGGTAATTTGGATTTTGAACAGTTCCGGGTCTTCCTGGAAAAAGCCTGTGGCATATTGCTCGGTGAAAACAAGCAATACCTGGTATCCAGCCGTCTTAACAAACTGATGGAGCAGCAGGGCATCAAGTCCCTGGGCGAGTTGGTTCAACGGATCCAGGGGCAGCCGCGCAGTGGTCTCAAAGAAATGGTGGTCGATGCCATGACCACCAACGAAACCCTTTGGTTTCGTGATACCTACCCCTTTGAAGTGCTCAAGAGCAAAGTGCTGCCGGAGGCTATCAAGGCCAGCCCGGGCCAGCGTCTGCGTATCTGGTCGGCAGCCTGCTCCTCGGGGCAGGAACCGTACTCTATCTCGATGTCCATTGATGAGTTCGAACGGACAAACATGGGTCAGTTGAAGGCCGGGGCACAAATTGTTGCCACTGACCTGTCCGGCACCATGCTCACTAATTGCAAGACCGGCGAGTACGACAGCCTGGCTCTGGGACGTGGGTTGTCCCAGGAACGCCTGCAACGTTACTTCGACCCGAAAGGGGCGGGGCGTTGGGCGATCAAGGCGCCAATCAAGAGCCGCGTTGAGTTCCGCTCGTTCAACCTGCTTGATAGCTACGCCAGCCTTGGCAAGTTCGACATGGTGTTTTGCCGCAACGTGCTGATCTACTTTTCGGCCGAAGTGAAGAAAGACATCCTCTTGCGCATCCACGGCACCCTCAAGCGTGGCGGTTACTTGTTCCTCGGTGCTTCCGAGGCGCTCAATGGCCTGCCGGATCATTTCCAGATGGTGCAGTGCAGCCCTGGGATCATCTACCAGGCCAAGTAATAAAGCGTACGCGGTCAAGAATGTGGGAGGGGGCTTGCCCCCGATAACGGTGGTTCAGTTGATGCATCTATCACTGATACACCGCTATCGGGGGCAAGCCCCCTCCCACATTTTTTTTGTGCGGCAATCCTCAGGATAGCGGCAAGCCGGATTGCCGCTTTACTGGCGCTACGCGGAGACCCGTTGCCGCTTTTCTGGCATTGCCGCCGGCAATATCCCCGTAAACCCTTGATTCATGGGCTTTTCAGAAACTGGCATGCGCTTTGCTATAACCCAGTTAACGAACAGCAGGTCAGCCTAAAGGTTTCCGCCATGAGCATCAGCTTCGATAAAGCGCTCGGTATCCACGAAAAAGCCCTGGGCTTCCGCGCCCAGCGTGCTGAAGTCCTGGCCAACAACATTGCCAACGCCGATACCCCGAACTACAAGGCTCGGGACCTGGACTTCTCCGCCGTGCTTGCCGCACAGCAGGACAAGACCAAGAACGGCACCTTCGCCTTGAACATGACCAACAACCGTCATATCGAAGCACAAGGTCTGAGCAGTGGTGACGAGTCGCTGCTGTATCGCACGCCGATGCAGCCGTCGATCGACCAGAACACCGTCGACGCCCAGCTGGAGCAATCGGCCTACGCCGAGAACTCGGTGAACTTCCAAGCCAGCTTTACGCTGCTCAACAGCAAATTCAAAGGGCTGATGTCGGCCCTTCGTGGAGAGTAAGCCATGTCCCTGTCCAGTGTTTTCAATATTGCCGGTAGTGGCATGAGCGCCCAGACCACGCGTCTCAACACCGTCGCCAGTAACATCGCCAACGCCGAGACTGTGTCTTCGAGCATTGACCAGACCTACCGTGCGCGTCACCCGGTCTTCGCCACCATGTTCCAGGGCGGCCAGAACGGCGGCAGCGATTCGTTGTTTCAGGAGCAGGGCGCAGCAGGCTCTGGCGTGCAGGTGCTCGGCGTGGTCGAAGACCAGAGCAACCTCGAAGCCCGCTACGAGCCGAACCACCCGGCTGCGAACGAAAAAGGCTACGTGTACTACCCGAACGTCAACGTGGTCGAGGAAATGGCCGACATGATTTCCGCCAGCCGCTCGTTCCAGACCAATGCGGAAATGATGAACACCGCCAAAACCATGATGCAGAAGGTCCTGACCCTGGGTCAGTGATAAGGGGCGCCAAATAATGGCCATCGTTGATACGTCTACTAATTCGGCAGTCCAAGACCTTTTCAATTCCAAGGTCAGCACTGCAACAAACAATGTCGCGAGTACGGCTGCTGCTGCTACCGGCAATCAGTCGTTGGGTAAAGATGCATTCCTGCAGCTGCTCGTCACCCAGCTGAAAAACCAGGACCCGCTGTCGCCTCAGGACAACGGTGCATTTGTGGCCCAACTGGCCCAGTTCAGCAGCCTGGAAGGCATCAACACCCTCAACGACTCGGTGAATGCAATCTCCAGCAACTTCAGCTCCTCCCAGGCGCTGCAGGCTTCGTCGCTGGTTGGGCGTTCGATCATCACCCAGACCGACAAGGCCCTGGTGGATACGAGCAAGAGCATGAACGGTTCGGTAGCTGTGACTGCAGCCACCGGCAACGTCGCCATCAAGATCACAGACAAAGATGGCAACTTGGTGCGCACCATTGATATGGGTGCCCAGAGCGCAGGCACCGCGAGCTTCATCTGGGATGGCAAGAACGATGCGGGTGAGGTGGCTCCAGCGGGCACCTACACCTTCGCGGCCACGACCAAGAATGACGCGGGCGATTCAGTGGCCCTGGCCACTTCGTTGCCGGCAACGGTGACCAGCGTGACTTTGAGCAAGACCGGTGGCGAGATGCTGCTGAACCTTGCGGGTGGCATGGGCAGCGTCAAGCTGTCGCAAATTCAGACTATCGGTACATAGAGCCGGCTAACTACGGCAGAGGGAGAGAAACATGTCTTTTAATATCGGCCTTAGCGGCCTCTATGCGGCCAACAAACAATTGGACGTGACTGGCAACAACATCGCCAACGTCGCGACCACTGGCTTCAAGTCGTCCCGTGCGGAATTCGCCGACATCTACGCCGCGTCCAAATTGGGCACCGGCCAGAACAGCATCGGCAATGGTGTGAACCTGGCGGCGGTGTCCCAGCAGTTCACCCAAGGTGACGTCAACAACAGCGGCGGCGTGCTGGACATGGCGATCCAGGGCGGTGGCTTCTTCGTGCAGAAGGGCAGCGACGGTTCGCTGGAATACACCCGTAGTGGTGCGTTCCGTGCCGACAAAGACGGCTATATCACCAACAACACCGGCACTTCGCGCCTGCAAGGCTACGCAGCGGATGAAGACGGCAAGATCATCAAGGGTGGCTTGACCGACCTGCAACTGAACTTGTCTTATCTGCCGCCGAAGGCGTCCACCAAAGTGGATTCCACCAGTAACCTGAACTCGTCGGAGCCGGTGATCAATCAGACCGACAAGCCGTTCAACCCAAGCGACACCACCACCTTTACCACTCAGTACAGCACCACCTTGTACGACTCCCAAGGCAACTCGCACGCCATGGTGCAGTACATGGTGAAAACCGACGCCAACGAGTGGAATGCCTACACGTTGATCGATGGTCGTAACCTGGATGGTTCCAAGCCGACAACGACCGGCACCACTGCACCTGTGCCATCGACCATCACTTTTGATGGTGCCGGTAAGCTTAAAGATGTTGTTACCGGTGGCGTGAGCAGCAAGACATTGACGCTCACTGGCTGGGTCCCAGGATCGGTGACCGATGGCAATTGGACGCCAAACGAAGCGACCGCCGGGCCAATTGCCGTGAATATGGGCAATATCACCCAGTACAACTCTGCCAGCTACCGCAACCCACCGACTACCGACGGCTACGCCACCGGCCAGATCACCGGCCTGAAAATCGACGGCAACGGCGTCATGTTCGCCACGTTCAGCAACCAGCAGAGCAAGGCCATTGGCCAGATCTCCCTGGCCAGCTTCAACAACGAACAGGGCCTGCAGCCTGCGGGTAGTACCGCTTGGAGAGAGACCTTCTCCTCGGGCCAGCCGGGTTACGACACCCCGCAATCCGGGACCCTGGGTTCGATTGTGGCCAACTCCCTGGAGAACTCCAACGTCAACCTGACCAACGAGCTGGTAGACCTGATCAAGGCCCAGAGCAACTATCAGGCGAACGCCAAGACCATCTCCACGCAGAGCACCATCATGCAGACCATCATTCAGATGACCTGATGCGGTAATGCTCCACAAGAAGCCCCTCGTGAGAGGGGCTTTTTTGTGGATGTAAGAAAAGTGTGTTTGAAACGGTCCCCACGGGTGAGAGCGATCAAACCGCAGGCAAAAGAAAACCCCCGACCAGCCCAGAGGGTTGATCGGGAGTTTCGAGTAAGCGCTATTAGGCGCTTACCTGCTTAGCTTATTGGCAAGCTTCGCAATCCGGCTCATCAATCGCGCAGGCCTTTGGCACGGGTGCCGGACCGGCTGGAGCAGCGAGTACCGAGTCATCACCATGGTTGCCGCTGGATACAGCGTTCAGCTTACCGGTGTTGATGGTCGACTTCTCGGTGCTGGTTGCGGCCAGGGCACGGAGGTAGTAAGTGGTTTTCAGGCCACGGTACCAAGCCATGCGGTAGGTCACGTCCAGCTTCTTGCCCGAAGCGCCAGCGATGTACAGGTTCAGGGACTGAGCCTGGTCGATCCACTTCTGACGACGGCTGGCGGCGTCAACGATCCACTTGGTGTCCACTTCGAAGGCGGTCGCGTAGAGCTCTTTGAGTTCTTGCGGGATGCGCTCGATCTGCTGCACGGAACCGTCGTAGTACTTCAGGTCGTTGATCATGACCGAGTCCCACAGGTCGCGAGCCTTGAGGTCGCGAACCAGGTACGGGTTGATCACGGTGAATTCGCCCGACAGGTTCGATTTCACATACAGGTTCTGGTAGGTCGGTTCGATCGACTGGGACACGCCGGTGATGTTGGCGATGGTCGCGGTCGGTGCGATGGCCATGATGTTGGAGTTACGAATACCTTTCTGCACGCGGGCACGTACCGGCGCCCAGTCCAGGGATTCTTCCAGGTCAACATCAATGTACTTCTGGCCACGTTGCTCGATCAGGATCTGTTGCGAGTCCAGCGGCAGGATGCCTTTGGACCACAGCGAACCCTGGAACGTCTCGTAGGCACCGCGCTCGTCGGCCAGGTCGCAGGAAGCCTGGATCGCGTAGTAGCTGACCGCTTCCATGGACTTGTCGGCGAACTCGACCGCTGCATCCGAACCGTAAGGGATGTGCTGCAGGTACAGCGCGTCCTGGAAGCCCATGATGCCCAGGCCAACCGGGCGGTGCTTGAAGTTGGAGTTCTGCGCCTGTGGCACCGAGTAGTAGTTGATGTCGATTACGTTATCGAGCATGCGAACTGCGGTGTTGACGGTGCGCTCCAGCTTGGCAGTGTCCAGCTTGCCGTTGACGATGTGGTTCGGCAGATTGATCGAACCCAGGTTGCAAACGGCGATCTCGTCCTTGTTGGTGTTCAAGGTGATCTCGGTGCACAGGTTCGAGCTGTGAACCACGCCCACGTGCTGCTGCGGGCTGCGCAGGTTGCATGGGTCCTTGAAGGTCAGCCATGGGTGGCCGGTTTCGAACAGCATGGACAGCATCTTGCGCCACAGGTCTTTGGCCTGGATGGTCTTGAACAGCTTGATCTTGCCTGGGTACTGGGACAGGGCTTCGTAATACTCGTAGCGTTCTTCGAAAGCCTTGCCGGTCAGGTCGTGCAGGTCCGGCACTTCGGATGGCGAGAACAGGGTCCACGGGCCGTCATCGAAGACACGCTTCATGAACAGGTCAGGGATCCAGTTGGCGGTGTTCATGTCGTGGGTACGACGACGATCATCACCTGTGTTCTTGCGCAGCTCGATGAACTCTTCAATGTCCATGTGCCAGGTTTCCAGGTAGGCACACACAGCGCCTTTGCGCTTGCCGCCCTGGTTGACCGCTACCGCGGTGTCGTTCACGACTTTCAGGAACGGTACGACGCCCTGGGACTTGCCGTTGGTGCCCTTGATGTACGAACCCAAGGCCCGCACCGGCGTCCAGTCGTTGCCCAGGCCGCCTGCGAATTTGGACAACATGGCGTTGTCGTGGATCGCGTGGTAGATGCCCGACAGGTCATCCGGCACGGTGGTCAGGTAGCAGCTCGACAGCTGTGGACGCAGGGTGCCGGCGTTGAACAGCGTCGGGGTCGACGACATGTAGTCGAAGGACGACAGCAGGTTGTAGAACTCGATCGCACGGTCTTCTTTGTGTTTCTCTTCGATCGCCAGGCCCATGGCCACGCGCATGAAGAACACTTGCGGCAGTTCGAAGCGGATACCGTCCTTGTGGATGAAGTAACGGTCGTACAGGGTTTGCAGGCCCAGGTAAGTGAACTGCTGGTCGCGCTCGTGATTGATCGCCTTGCCGAGTTTTTCCAGGTCGAAAGTGGCCAGGATTGGGTTCAGCAATTCGAACTCGATACCCTTGGCGACGTAGGCAGGCAGAGCCTTGGCATACAGGTCGGCCATTTCGTGGTGGGTGGCGCTGTCGGCCACGCCCAGGAAGCCCAGACCTTCGGCACGCAGGGTGTCCATCAGCAGGCGCGCGGTCACGAACGAGTAGTTCGGCTCGCGTTCAACCAGGGTACGGGCGGTCATCACCAGGGCGGTGTTGACGTCGGTCAGGGCCACGCCGTCGTACAGGTTCTTCAGGGTTTCGCGCTGGATCAGGTCACCGTCGACTTCTTCCAGGCCTTCGCAGGCCTCGGTGATGATGGTGTTCAGGCGGCCCAGGTCCAGCGGTGCAAACGTACCGTCGGCCAGGGTGATACGGATCGACGGGTGAGCTTGTACGGCGGCTTCTTCGGCCGGGGAGCGCACGGCGCGCTCTTTGGAGCGGGCGTCACGGTAGATCACGTAGTCGCGCGCAACTTTTTGCTCGCCGGCACGCATCAGGGCCAGTTCGACCTGGTCCTGGATTTCTTCGATGTGGATAGTGCCGCCCGACGGCATGCGACGCTTGAAGGTCGCGGTGACTTGTTCGGTCAGGCGGGCAACGGTGTCGTGGATGCGCGACGAAGCGGCAGCGGTGCCGCCTTCAACTGCAAGAAACGCTTTGGTGATGGCGACGGTGATTTTGTCATCGGTGTAAGGAACGACAGTGCCGTTACGCTTGATCACGCGCAGTTGCCCTGGTGCAGTGGCGGACAGATCCATATTCGAATCTGCTGCCAGCGGCACGGAGCCCTGCGGGTTCTCGCGAGTTGTGTCGGTTTGCATGGGGGGTTGTCTCCACATTCTATATTTATTTGGGCACCATCACGGTGCCCACCGTTCCGTCCTGAAGCACTTACAGCAGGCGTTGGCCTGGCATAACAACTTCGGGACAGGAGGAAGGGGGGCTGTTCGCGCCGCTTCCATGCCGAAGTCTTCGGTTCGGGGCTTTAATGCCCTTGGCCGTATTCCTGGTGGGTGACAGTTGCCAGGTTCAAGCACTGCAACACCCGTACCGTTTTCTGCTATTGGAGCTTGAAAACGGCTGCCATCCGCTTGAGCGGTTTGGGCTTTCAAAAAATGCTTGGGTTCGACCAAACAGGAGCAAGAAAGGGCTTGAGTTTCTTGTCTGACTTGTGTTGGGTCTTTTCGCTCAAAACCCTACATGTAGGGTTTTTTTAGCGCCGAGGTACAAGATAATGCGTTTTGGGGGGCTTAGCAACGCACGACCTGTGGATAACGCTGTGGGTAAAATGTGTATGAAACGTGGAACGCCCGTGTAGGCCGCAGTACTGCTGGATTCGGCCGTTTGTCACCGAATATTCCAATATAAAAACAGCCGGTTGGATTTTTGAGGGCGCGAACCCTACCACAAAAAAACGCGATCACCGAATGGATTTACCGGCTTGTGTTCCAGGGTTGGGGCATGGCTACAATCGGCCTTCAATAGAGGCAGTATTGTGCTTCCCGTACATGACAATAATTAGAATCGAGGTAGCGCATGGAGCAAGAAGCCTGGCAAATCCTGATCGTCGAGGACGACGAGCGATTGGCCGAATTGACCCGTGAGTACCTGGAAAGCAACGGCCTGCGTGTTTCGGTTGAAGGCGATGGCGCCCAGGCCGCAGCGCGTATCATCGCCGAGCAACCAGACCTGGTGATCCTCGACCTGATGCTGCCCGGCGAAGATGGCCTGAGCATCTGCCGCAAGGTGCGCGAGCGCTACGAGGGTGTGATCCTCATGCTCACCGCGCGCACTGATGACATGGACCAGGTGCTGGGCCTGGACATGGGCGCCGACGACTACGTATGCAAACCCGTGCGCCCCCGGCTGTTGCTGGCGCGTATCCAGGCGCTGCTGCGGCGCAGTGAGCCCGCCGAATCCGCAACGGTAGAAAACCAGCGCCGCCTGGAATTCGGCCCGTTGGTGGTAGACAACGCCCTGCGCGAAGCCTGGCTGCACGACGGCAGTATCGAACTGACCAGCGCTGAATTTGACCTGCTGTGGCTGCTGGTGGCGAATGCCGGGCGCATCCTGTCCCGCGAAGAAATCTTTATCGCCCTGCGCGGTATCGGCTATGACGGCCAAGACCGGTCCATCGATGTACGCATCTCACGAATTCGCCCGAAAATCGGCGACGATCCGATCCATCCGCGTCTGATCAAGACCATTCGTAGCAAAGGCTACTTATTCGTCCCTGAAGCCGCCGCCGATATGTCGCTGTGAACTCGATCTTCCTGCGTATCTACGGCGGCATGTGCGCGGCCCTCATCCTGGTGGCGCTGTTGGGCGTACTGGCCTTGCACCTGCTTAACGAGGTGCGCAGCGGCCAATACCGCGAGCGCCTCGCCCATGGCACCTTTGCCTTGATGGGCGACAACCTGCAACCCATGAGCGCTATCGAACGCCAACGTGCCTTGGCGGTGTGGGAGCGCTTGCTGGGGATCCCCCTGGAACTGCGCAGCCTCACCGACGCACAGTTGGACCTCAGCCAGCGCAACAGCCTGCAACGCGGCCAGGTTCTGGTGCAGCAGACCGGCCCTCACGCCGCCCGTGTTCTGCGTCTGGTCAGCGATAAAGAGCAATGGGTGCTGACGGGCGAGGTGCAGCAGATCAGCGAACAACTGGCCCGTGCGACCATTTACCTGCTGGCTGACGAATTGGTGCGCTTCCCCGTGGCCGAGCAGCCGCAAAGGTTGGCGGATATAAAAGAAGCCAAGGGCTTTGGGTTCGAAATGCACCTGATGACCCTCGACCAGGCAGATATGGACGACGACCAGCGCCGCCGCGTGTCGGAGGGCGATACGGTGATGGCCCTGGGCAAGGGGGGCGACTCGATCCGCGTGTTCTCCGGCATTGTCGGTACGCCCTGGGTGCTGGAACTCGGTCCGCTGTATCAAATGAACCCGTACCCGGTGCAGTGGCTGGTCCTGATTGCTTTGATTGGCCTGACCTTGATCGGCTTGATCGTCTATCTGCTGGTGCGTCAGCTTGAGCGCCGGCTGCGTGGCCTGGAGGCGGCCGCGACACGCATTGCCAAGGGCAATCTGGAAGTACGCGTGCCGGCCCGGGGAGCGGACTCGGTGGGTCGCCTCGCCGCGGCCTTCAATGGCATGGCTGAGCACTTGCAGCAATTGCTGGCGATTCAGCGCGAACTGGTACGTGCGGTGTCCCACGAACTGCGCACGCCGGTAGCGCGCCTGCGCTTCGGATTGGAGATGATCGGCGACGCTGCTACCCCAGAGGCCCGGCGCAAGTACCTGGAAGGCATGGACAGCGATATCCAGGACCTCGATGGCCTGGTGGATGAAATGCTCACCTACGCAAGGCTGGAGCAGGGCGCACCCGAGCTGAGTTTTCAGCGAGTGGACCTTGATGCGTTGCTTGATCAGGTGATTGGCGAATTATCGCCACTGCGCCCACAGGTGACTGTGGCGCGGGGTATCTGCTTGTCATCGGCCCACTGGGATAACGCCTGGGTCGACGCCGAACCCCGCTATTTACACCGTGCCCTGCAAAATCTGGTGAGCAATGCCATGCGCCACGCGCAGAGCCAAGTGCTGATCAGTTATCAGGTGGGTCAGGTGCGCTGTCGAATCGATGTAGAGGACGATGGCCCCGGTGTGCCGGAAAACGCCTGGGAGCGTATTTTTACGCCCTTCCTGCGGCTCGACGACAGCCGCACCCGAGCGTCCGGGGGCCATGGCCTGGGCTTGTCGATTGTACGGCGGATCATCTATTGGCACGGCGGGCGCGCATTGATCAGCAAGAGCAACAACCTGGGTGGGGCGTGTTTCAGTTTGAGTTGGCCGAGGGGGCAGGATAAAACCTGACCTATCAGGCGCTGATGCTCACCAGGCTCAAGAGCTGCCCATCATTCACCGCAAACTGCCCAACCAACTCCTTGCCATGGCACCACTCATCCGACAAGTCAGTCAGCAACCGCAGCTTTATATGCCCGGCCTCGGTCCACTCCACCACCTCGGCATGCTCAAAATAGAAGCGCTTGTGCACAATCGGGTAAAGCGCCTTGAACAGGCTCTCTTTGACCGAAAACGTCAGCGTCACCAGCAGGGCAATCTGCTCTCGCGCCACACCGCCCATACGCTGCAGCTCGTTGGCTGTCAGAATTTCCCCGGCCAGACGCTCCGCGCGCTCCAGCGTGAGTACATTTTCCAGGTCCATCCCCAACCCGCGCCATTGCGCCTTGTACCCGACAATCGCCGCGGCATGCCCGGTGCTGTGTGTGATCGAGCCACTGATGTGCGCGGGCCAGACCGGTGCACGGTCTTCGCCGATAGCCGGGATGCAGTCAAGCTGATCGAGGTGTTGCAGAGCGGCGCGGGCGCACAGGCGACCGGCCAGAAACTCGGCTTGGCGCTTGGCCACTGAGCGCTGGATGCTCGCCGGTGCCGGCACTGCGCAGCGTTGGAAATCACCGGCTGCCAACAATGCCGGGTCGAAGTGAGTGCCGAGAAACACTGTTCCCGGTAATGGTTCGGGCAGTGGCCAATGGGCGTCGAGTGGTGTGCAGCAAGCGGGCAGAAGATTCATGGGCGGTATTTTGCCGAGTTGAGGCGCCAGAGGATAGCCCGCTGCGGCGCACCGCCTGTTCAGGGGGAGTTCAGGGGCTTTTGCGTAGGCTGACCTCAACAGCCAAACGCGTATGAGGTAACACCATGACTGCGATCAAAAAGCTGATGTTGGCGTTGACCATGCTCAGTGCCACCGCAGGGGTCCAGGCCTCTGATGGTGACTTTGCCGCATTCGGCCGCGAGAAAACCAAGAAAACCAGCACCTTGATTCAACGTGTCAGTTTCGAAGACGCGAGCAGTCAGCCTACGCCTTGGGGCCAGTCCCTGGGCCTTGCTACCCCACAGCCAGCCTACCGCACCGGTTACGCGCATCTGAGTGGCCAGTTCAATGGCATTAAACTGCGCCCGCAAGACCTGCAGGGCCGCTATGATGTCCCCCTGTCGGACAGTTGATTTGCTTTGGAGAGCCTTATGAAATTGCTGGTGGTGGAAGATGAGGCGCTGCTGCGTCATCACCTGTTTACCCGCCTGACCGACAGCGGCCACGTGGTCGAAGCTGTGGCCAACGCCGAAGAGGCGCTTTACCAGGTCGGTCAATTCAACCATGACCTGGCGATTATCGACCTGGGCCTGCCCGGCATGGGCGGCCTGGACCTGATCCGCCAACTGCGCAGCCAGGCCAAAACGTTTCCGATCCTAATCCTCACCGCGCGCGGCAACTGGCAGGACAAGGTCGAAGGCCTGGCCGCCGGTGCTGACGACTACGTCGTCAAACCATTCCAGTTCGAAGAGTTGGAGGCGCGCATGAACGCCTTGCTGCGCCGCTCCAGCGGGTTCACCCAATCGACTATCGTTGCCGGGCCCTTGCTGCTGGACCTCAACCGCAAGCAAGCGTCCCTCGACGAACAGCCACTGGCGCTGACCGCCTACGAATACCGCATCCTTGAATACCTGATGCGCCATCACCAGCAAGTTGTCGCCAAAGACCGCTTGATGGAACAGCTTTACCCCGACGACGACGAGCGCGATCCAAACGTCATTGAAGTCTTGGTCGGCCGCCTGCGCCGCAAGCTGGAAGGCCCCACAGGGTTCAAACCGATCGACACCGTGCGTGGCCTGGGCTACCTGTTCAATGAGCGCTGCCGTTGATCCGCTCGTTACGTGTGCGTTTGATGCTGGCGGCAGCGACCCTGGCCGTGTTGTTCATGCTGGGCTTGTTGCCGGCCATGCAGGGCGCTTTCAGTCTGGCGTTGCAGGACTCCATCGAACAGCGCCTGGCGTCGGACGTGACGACGCTGATCTCCGCCGCGCGGGTCGAAAACAACCGCCTGCTGATGCCTGCGCAGTTGCCGGACGAACGTTTCAACCTGACCGATAGCCGTCTGCTCGGCTATATCTACGACCGCGAAGGCCACTTGGTGTGGCGCTCGCGGGCTACCCGGGAAGAAAACATCAACTACAAGCCGCGCTATGACGGGCGAGGCAATGAATTCGCGAGGATTCGCGAAGCGGACGGCCAGGAGTTCTTCGTCTATGACGTGGAGGTCAAGCTGCTCGGCGGCAAGAGTGCGGCGTTCAGTATCGTCGCCCTGCAACCGGTGCGCGAATACCAGCTGACCCTAGAAGGCCTGCGCGAAAACCTCTACTTGGGCTTCGGCGCGGCGTTGCTGGTGCTGCTGACGTTGCTGTGGCTGGGCCTGACCTGGGGCCTCCAAGCCCTGCGGCGGCTGAGTCAGGAGCTTGACCAGATCGAAGGCGGCACCCGCGAAAGCCTGTCCGAACAACACCCACGTGAATTGCTGCGCCTTACCGGCTCCCTCAACCGCTTGCTGCACAGTGAGCGTGAACAACGTACGCGATACCGCGACTCCCTCGATGACTTAGCTCACAGCCTGAAAACCCCGCTCGCCGTGTTGCAAGGCGTGAGTGAAGACATGGCCAAGCGCCCAGAAGACCGCGATCAGGCCTGGGTGCTGCAATCGCAGATCGAACGCATGAGCCAGCAGATCAGCTACCAGTTGCAGCGCGCCAGTTTGCGCAAAAGCGGCCTGGTGCGCCATCAAGTGCGCCTGGAGCCGGTGCTGCAAAGCCTGTGCGATACCTTGGGCAAGGTCTACCGCGACAAGGGGGTCAGGGTGTCCTTTGAACTGCCGCACGCCTGCGATGTGCCGATCGAGAAGGGTGCCTTGCTCGAATTGCTTGGCAACCTGCTGGAAAACGCTTATCGGCTGTGCCTGAGTGAAGTGCGAGTTAGTCTGGTCGAGAACCTCGAAGGCATTGAGTTGTGCATAGAAGATGACGGACCAGGTGTGCCGCCAGATCAGCGCGCGCGGATTTTGCAACGGGGCGAGCGGCTGGACCGCCAGCATCCGGGGCAGGGGATTGGGTTGGCGGTGGTCAAGGACATCATAGAAAGCTACGGGGCGCGACTGACCCTGGGAGATTCACCGCTGGGTGGCGCGGCGTTCAAGATCCACTTTCCATCTGTGTGATCTTCAGTGGCTGGGCTGGCCCTATCGGGGGCAAGCCCTCTCCCGCATTTTGAATTTATTCAAGCATCAAACTTTGTAAACGCAGTCAAAGGTGGGAGGGGGCTTGCGCCCGATGAGGCCCTCACACACAACGCCTCTCTAACTCTCCCGTGCGCGATAGGCCCCCGGCGTTAACCCTGTCCACTTCTTGAACGCCCGATGAAATGCCGACGGTTCGGAAAATCCCAACTGCTCGGCAATCTCCTGCAACGACAAATCCGCCCGTCCTAGATGGTAGATGGCGATGTCCCGCCGCAACTCATCTTTGAGCGCCTGAAAGCTGGTGCCTTCTTCGCGCAAATGCCTGCGAAGGGTTTGTGGGCTGATGTGCAAGTGCTGAGCGACGGCTTCCAGATCCGGCCACGGCGTGCGATCGCGGCTCAGTAGGCGTCGCAACTGACTGCTCAAGCTATCGCCTTCATCCGGGCGTGACAGCAGGTCAGCGGGAGAGCGCTCCAGAAAGTGCTTGAGGGTGCGCTCATCCTGCAGCAGCGGCATGTTCAGGTAGCGGGCAGGGAACACCAGGCTACTGTTCGGCGAACCGAACACCCGGTCGCAGGGAAACAGCAGGTCATATTCGCTGGAGTGGGCCGGCATCGGGTAGCTGAACGTGGCCTGGTGCAGTCGGATGCGCTGGCCGATCAGCCAACTGCCCAGGCGGTGCCAGATCACCAGCAGGCATTCGCTGAGGAAGTGATCCGGGTCCCACAGTTGGGAGTCATCCAGGCTCAGGCGGGCCATTTCGCCTTCCCGTGTGAGCTGCCAACGCGGGCCTTGTGGGAATAGGCTATAAAATAATAAGCCGCGTTCCAGGGCTTTCTCCAGCGTGCGGCAGTGGATCAACGCATGGCACATCATGGCGAAAGTGCCACGTTTGCTCGGACCGTCGGCAAAGCCCAAGTATTCGTCGTCCAACGCCAGCCAAAGCATCTGGAGCAACCGGGTAAATTGCTCCGGCGCAATGCGGGCGCGAGGTTCAGTCAACTGCTCGGGGGTGATGCCCAACTGTTGCAGCAGGCCCGAATAATCGTAACCGGCCCGACGCGCTCCGCCCAGGGCGGCCCGTGCGTAGTGACTGGCGATGGTGCGTTCACGCATGCGGGGTCCTCGTCCATGGAATGGCGGATGGTAGTCAGCACCTGGCAAGGCGACAAGGCGGATATCCGCCAAATTGTAGGACGCGATTGGGTGCGGTGGCGGAAATTCGCCAACCGATTTGGCGCCTGGCGAGGCGTCTGAAAACCATCAGCCCTGATGCCTAAAGGCCTTTAGGGCTTTTGAGCAAAGTGGCACGGCGTTTGCGATAAGGATTACAGCGCAGGCCTGGACCTACAGGCTTCGCAAACAACAAATCCCTCCAGTGCAGGAGGGTTCGCAATTCAAGTGTCGTGGGCAATGGCGGATATTTGCCACACGGGACGATTGAGGAATTTTGCAATGACGACTCGTCAGCCAATCTACAAATCCCTGTATTTCCAGGTGATCGTTGCAATCGTTATCGGTATTTTGCTCGGTCACTTCTACCCGCAAACCGGTGTGGCCCTTAAGCCACTGGGTGACGGGTTTATCAAACTGATCAAAATGGTCATCGCCCCGATCATCTTCTGCACCGTTGTCAGCGGCATCGCTGGCATGCAAAGCATGAAATCGGTCGGCAAAACCGGCGGCTACGCGCTGCTGTACTTCGAAATCGTTTCCACCGTCGCCCTGCTGATCGGCCTGATCGTGGTGAACGTTGTGCAACCGGGCGCCGGTATGCACATCGACGTAGCGACCCTGGACGCTTCCAAAGTCGCTGCCTATGTGACTGCTGGCGCAGACCAGAGCATCGTTGGCTTCCTGCTTAACGTGATCCCGAACACCATCGTCGGCGCCTTCGCCAACGGCGACATCCTGCAAGTGCTGATGTTCTCGGTGATCTTCGGTTTTGCCCTGCATCGCCTGGGTGCCTACGGCAAGCCGGTGCTGGACTTCATCGATCGCTTCGCCCACGTGATGTTCAACATCATCAACATGATCATGAAGCTCGCACCACTCGGTGCCCTGGGCGCCATGGCGTTCACCATCGGTGCCTACGGTGTAGGTTCCCTGGTGCAGTTGGGCCAACTGATGATCTGCTTCTACATCACTTGCCTGTTGTTCGTGCTGGTGGTGCTGGGCGGTATCTGCCGCGCTCACGGTTTCAGCGTCATCAAGCTGATCCGCTACATCCGTGAAGAGCTGCTGATCGTATTGGGTACTTCCTCCTCCGAGTCCGCACTGCCACGCATGCTGATCAAGATGGAGCGTCTGGGTGCCAAGAAATCCGTAGTAGGTCTGGTAATCCCGACTGGCTACTCCTTCAACCTTGACGGTACTTCGATCTACCTGACCATGGCTGCCGTGTTCATCGCTCAAGCGACTGACACCCACATGGACATCACCCACCAGATCACTCTGCTGCTGGTGCTGCTGCTCTCCTCCAAAGGCGCTGCTGGCGTGACCGGTAGTGGCTTCATCGTTTTGGCTGCAACCTTGTCGGCTGTAGGCCACCTGCCGGTTGCCGGCTTGGCGCTGATCCTGGGTATCGACCGCTTCATGTCCGAAGCCCGCGCACTGACCAACCTGGTCGGTAACGCCGTTGCCACCATCGTTGTGGCTAAGTGGGTCAAGGAACTGGACACCGACAAGCTGCAAAGCGAGCTGGCGTCTGGCGGTACCGGTATCTCCGAAACCCGCGAAATCGATGACCTGGGCGTGGCCGAAGGCCCTGCACCTGTCGTCAAGTAAGCCGCTGAAGGCGTGAGCCCACGCTAGCAGCTATACGCAAACGCCCCGACTGGTTCGGGGCGTTTGCGTTTCTGCTCGGCCACTTTTGAATCGCTTTGCTTTACAGTAAATGAATACTTCATCAACAACGCTGGCGGGAGACTGAATGGACAGTGTGGATTTGAATGTCCTGCGCAGCGTACTGGAATGGCGCCGCGCTGGACAGCGAGTGGTGTTGTACAGCGTGGTCCAGACCTGGGGCAGTGCACCGCGTCCGCCGGGGGCAATGCTAGCCCTGCGGGGCGACGGCGTGGTGATTGGCTCGGTTTCCGGTGGTTGCATCGAGGATGACTTGATCGCGCGGTTGCAGGACGGCCGCTTGCCTGATGACGGCCCGCCGGTACAACTGGTGACCTACGGCGTTACACGCGACGAAGCTGCGCGTTTTGGGCTGCCGTGCGGCGGCACGCTGCGCTTGACCGAGGAGAGGGTGGATGACTGGGGCTGGGTAGAGAAGTTACTGGCGCGCTGCGAGGATCATCAGATTGTTGCTCGGGAGCTAAACCTTGCTACCGGCGAAGTGACCCTGAGCGGCGCGAGCAAGACTGATGTGGTGAGTTTCGACGGTGAACGCTTGCGCGCCATCTATGGACCACGCTGGCGCCTGCTGCTGATCGGCGCCGGGCAACTGTCGCGCTATGTGGCGGAAATGGCGCGTTTGCTGGATTTCGAAGTGCTGATCTGCGACCCGCGCGAAGAGTTCGTGTATGGCTGGGAAGAGCAACATGGCCGCTTTGTGCCGGGTATGCCTGATGAGGCAGTGTTGAATATCCAGACCGACGAACGCACGGCGATTGTCTGCCTCACACACGACCCGCGGCTGGATGACATGGCGTTGCTGACGGCGTTGAATTCCAATGCCTTCTATATCGGCGCGCTAGGTTCAAGGGTCAATACCCAGAAGCGCCGTGAAAACCTCGCCGCACTGGGTTTGTCGGCGGAGGCGATTGCCCGCTTGCATGGGCCGATTGGTTTGCATATCGGCAGCCATACGCCGGCGGAAATCGCGCTGTCGCTGATGGCGGAAATTGTCGCAATCAAGAACGGCGTGGCGCCTATGCAGAAAAAGCCTTTGCCGGTGGTAGCTGAGTGACCGTGACGGCGATTGTGCTGGCGGCAGGGCAGGGCAGCCGCTTCCGAGCAGAGGCTGGGGCCGACCAGGATAAACTGCTGGCGCTCTGTGTAGGTCGCGATGGCGTGACGCGACCGGTGATCGAGCAGGTGCTGTTGAATCTGCCGGAAGACGTAGTGGAGCGCTGGGTGGTGACCTCGCCGGATCGTTCGGAGGTCATTCGGTTGGCGAAGGTGTATGGCTGCAAGGTCTTGCTGCTGCAGTCGGCTGGCATGGGCGACAGTATTGCCGCAGCTGTCGCGGCCAGTGCTTCGGCGCAGGGTTGGCTGGTGGTACTGGGGGATATGCCGTTTATTCAAGCGTCGACGATCGAGCGCGTGATAGACGGCCTGGATAGCATCAATGTGCCGGTACATGCCGGTCAGTATGGCCACCCGGTTGCCTTTGCCCGTGCATTTGGGCCCGCCTTGATGGCGCTGAGTGGCGATCGTGGTGCCAAAGCGTTATTTGTACAGGCTGTTTTGAAGGCGGTGCGGGTGGAGGATCCCGGTGTGTTGTGGGATGTGGATGTGCCCGCGTTGTTGCATTACCGCTGACCGGCAGACAAAAAAAGCCCCGCCTGATCACTCAGGCGGGGCTTTTTAGTGGCTGATGGAATCAGACGAGGGGTTTAGGCTCGTGCTCTTCTTCCAGGGCCTTGTGCTCTACCACGGCTTCAGCAACCGGAGCAGGCGCTTCGACAGCTTCGACTACAGCCGGAGCGGCGGCAGCAGCAGCGGCGGCTGCCTCAGCTTCCTTGCGGCGACGACGCACTTCACGTGGATCGTTCGGCGCACGGCCGTTTTCGCTCAAGGCGCTGGCAGGAGCAGCTTCAACCACGGGTGCTTCAACTTCAGCAACAACCGGGGCTTCAACAGCCACTGGTGCAGGCTCGGCAACCACGACTTCAACCACCGGTGCTGGCGCTTCCTCTACAACAGGCGCAGGCGCGGGAGCTTCGACCGGGGCGGCAGGTTCGGCAGTCCACTGGAAGGCGGTCTGTTCTTCGCGAACTTCACGCACCGCTGGGGCAGCTTCTTCGACAGCCGGAGCTTCAACTACGGCTTCAACCACTGGCTGAGGTTCAACAACCGGCGCAGGTTCAATGGCGACCGCTTCGGTTTCTGGCTGGGCGTCGCGAACCGGGGCTACTTCCACTTCCGGAACCACTGGGGCTTCGATCGGGGTAGTTGCCTCAACAGCGGGGGCCTCAACGACCGATGCTTCAACCGCTGGGGTCTCGGCAACTGGTGCTTCTACAGCAGCGGTTTCTTCAACGGCTGCAGTAGCGCGTTCAGCTTGCTCGTGAGCCTGGGCTTCAGCAGGAGCGCTGATGACCGAGCTGGCAACGGCAGCAGTAACGGCCAGGCCGGCAGCCAGTTCGGCACCCGTCGGTTCGTTAGCTTCGTTGGTTGCGCCCTCAGCGTTCTCGCCGGTCTCTTCCGAGCCTTCGATTACGTTGCCGTTGGCATCACGCTGGCGCTCGCGACGGTTGCTGCGACGACGCTGACCACGGGAGCGGCGGCGAGGGCGATCGCCTTCGGCGTTGTCCTGACCATCTTCCTGCAGTTGCTCTTCGCCGGTCAGTACTTCTTCCTCTTCGCTGGCGGAAGCAGCTTGCTCGGCGCGTGGTTGACGCTCTTCACGCGGAGGGCGCGGCTGGCGCTCTTCACGGGGGGCGCGTTCTTCACGCGGCTGGCGGGCCGGGCGCTCTTCGGTAGTCGCAGCAGCGGCAGCAGCAACGGCTGGCGCAGCGTCCAGCGGCTCACGCAGTTCACGTACGCGTTCCTCACGCTCGCCACGTGGCTTGCGATCTTCACGCGGAGCACGTGGGGTGCGAGGTGCGCGCTCTTCACGCGGTGCGCGTTCTTCACGGGCTACGGCTGGTGTTTCTTCACGGGCTTCACGAGGCGCACGCTCTTCACGTGGCGCGCGTTCTTCACGCGGTGCACGTTCTTCGCGCGGCTTGCGCTCTTCGTCACGGCGACCGTTGCGGTTGCGGCTCTGCTGACGGCCGTTGCGACGTTCTTCGTTACGTGCCGGGCGCTCGGAGGCTGGTTTTTCAACTACAACCGGGGCCACAGGCTCTTCTTTGGTAGCGAACAGGCTGACCAGCGATTTCACCAGGCCTTTGAACAGGCTCGGCTCAGGCATGGCGGCTGGTGCAGCAACTGGTGCGGCAGCTTCAACCGGCACTGGTGCGTTGGCACGGGCTGGCGCGGTTTTCACGGCAGCTTCCTGGCGAACCAGAGTGCGGGTCGCGGCGGCTGGCTGGACTTCTTCCACTTCGGCAGCGGCAGCAGCGATTTCGTAGCTGGACTGGCCGCTGTGGGCTTCCGGGCTGTCGTCACGCAGGCGCTGTACTTCGAAGTGCGGCGTTTCGAGGTGATCGTTCGGCAGGATGACGATACGGGCACGGGTGCGCAGTTCAATCTTGGTGATCGAGTTGCGTTTTTCGTTCAGCAGGAAAGCGGCGACCGGGATCGGCACTTGCGCGCGGACTTCGGCGGTGCGGTCTTTCAGGGCTTCTTCTTCGATCAGGCGCAGGATCGCCAGGGACAGCGATTCAACGTCACGGATGATGCCGGTGCCGTTGCAACGCGGGCAGACGATGCCGCTGCTCTCGCCCAGGGATGGACGCAGGCGCTGACGGGACATTTCCAGCAGGCCGAAGCGCGAGATGCGGCCGACTTGCACGCGGGCACGGTCAGCTTCCAGGCATTCGCGGACTTTCTCTTCCACGGCGCGCTGGTTCTTGGCTGGGGTCATGTCGATGAAGTCGATCACGATCAGGCCGCCGATGTCACGCAGGCGCAGTTGGCGGGCGATTTCTTCAGCCGCTTCCAGGTTGGTCTGCAGGGCGGTTTCTTCGATGTCGCTACCCTTCGTGGCGCGCGCCGAGTTGATGTCGATGGACACCAGTGCTTCGGTCGGGTCGATCACGATGGAGCCACCGGAAGGCAGTTCTACGACGCGCTGGAAAGCGGTCTCGATCTGGCTTTCGATCTGGAAGCGGTTGAACAGCGGAACGCTGTCTTCGTACAGCTTGATCTTGCTGGCGTACTGCGGCATCACCTGGCGGATGAAGGTCAGGGCTTCGTCCTGGGCTTCAACGCTGTCGATCAGCACTTCGCCGATGTCCTGGCGCAGGTAGTCGCGGATGGCGCGGATGATCACGTTGCTTTCCTGATAGATCAGGAACGGCGCGGAACGATCCAGGGACGCTTCTTTGATAGCGGTCCACAGTTGCAGTAGGTAGTCGAGGTCCCACTGCATTTCTTCGCTGCTGCGGCCCAGGCCGGCAGTGCGCACGATCAGACCCATGTCGGCCGGTGCGATCAGGCCGTTCAGCGCTTCACGCAGTTCGTTGCGTTCTTCGCCTTCGATGCGGCGGGAAATGCCGCCGGCACGTGGGTTGTTCGGCATCAGCACCAGGTAACGGCCGGCCAAGGAGATGAAGGTGGTCAGGGCGGCGCCCTTGTTGCCACGTTCTTCTTTTTCGACCTGGACGATGACTTCCTGGCCTTCGCTCAGGACGTCCTTGATGTTCACGCGGCCTTCGGGGGCTTTCTTGAAGTATTCGCGGGAGATTTCTTTGAGGGGCAGGAAGCCGTGGCGCTCGGAGCCGAAATCGACAAAGGCAGCCTCAAGGCTTGGTTCGATGCGAGTAATACGGCCTTTATAGATGTTGGCCTTCTTTTGCTCGCGCGCACCGGATTCGATGTCCAGGTCGTAGAGGCGTTGGCCATCTACCAGTGCAACACGCAACTCTTCGGGTTGAGTTGCGTTAATCAGCATTCTTTTCATGTTGTACCGTCGGTTTCCGGGCTGCCGGAAACGGCGTTCGGCACACACGACTTCTCACGGTCGGTGTCAGGTGCGTCAAGAGTGGTTGGCCACTCCAGTGTCCAGCAAAATCGGCCAATTGGGCCGGTATCGCGACGGACGCGTCCTGCTTGTTAGCGGTGGTGACAAAGGCACCACTTCAACAAAAGCTAAGGTCAGGAGGAGGAATCAACCGGCGACTGTGGACGAGATGAAGCGTCTAAATATAAGCCTAGTGCTACACGGTCCGACGGTTGTGCATCTCCACCCTACACGTATCCCTGATAATTCGGGTGCTGCCGCGCGCAGAATCCGCAGCGGGTTGGCATTTACCGTGTACTCCAATGGGGAGTTCACGCTCATGGCTAAACAAGACTGAATGTGGGCGACTGCGCTCTCACTCAGCTCTTAACAGGCGTTGTTTCCGAAGCATTCGCCGTGGTCTGGTACAAGACTGACTGCACTTTGTGAACTGGCCGTAAATATCGGCGCAGAATGCGAGTATTCACTCTGCTTTCTGCACTCGCTTCAGGCCTCATGTCACCTGCGCTTGTTACAATCTCGAACCTTCCAGGGTGGCGAAAGCCCCGTAGGACGGCCTCGCGTCCTGATGAATTGCGATGGTCAGGGCCGGCAGCTTGCCGCAAGTCCTCTGTCCAGGCCGCTTTTGGCGGCGTTCGCGACTATAGCAGCAATGATTAAGTGCTTCAATTCCATAAAAAATTGTTATCATCGCCGCCATGACGACTACCGCCCCCCAGACCCCCAGCGTCCAGCTGCTTGAGGTCTCGCCGGAATATGCCGGCCAACGCATCGACAACTTTCTCCTGGCCAGGCTCAAAGGCGTGCCCAAGACCTTGATTTACCGCATCTTGCGTAAAGGCGAGGTGCGCGTGAACAAGGGTCGTATCAAGCCCGAGTACAAGCTTCAGGCGGGCGATATCGTCCGTGTGCCGCCAGTGCGCGTGCCTGAGCGGGACGAGCCTGTTCCCCTCGCTCAAGGGCTGCTGCAGCGCCTTGAGGCGTCGATTGTCTTTGAAGACAACAAACTAATCGTGATCAACAAGCCCTGTGGCATTGCTGTGCATGGTGGCAGCGGCCTAACGTTTGGGGTGATCGAAGCCTTTCGCCAGTTGCGCCCGGATGCCAAGGAACTGGAACTGGTCCATCGCCTGGATCGCGATACTTCCGGCCTGTTGATGATCGCCAAGAAGCGCAGCATGTTGCGGCACCTGCACACCGCCCTGCGGGGTGATGGCGTGGACAAGCGCTACATGGCGTTGGTGCGTGGCAACTGGGCCAGCTCAATCAAAAGCGTTCGCGCGCCGCTTCAGAAGAGCAATCTGCGCTCGGGCGAGCGCATGGTCGAAGTGGACGAGGAGGGTAAAGAAGCCCTGACCCTGTTCAAGGTGCTGCGCCGCTTCGGTGACTTCGCCACCCTGGTCGAGGCCAAACCGGTCACTGGGCGTACCCACCAGATTCGCGTGCATACCTTGCATGCGGGCCATTGCATTGCTGGTGATACCAAGTACGGCGACGAAGACTTTTCCAAGGAAATTAGAGACTTGGGCGGTAAACGCCTGTTTCTCCATGCCTACATGCTGACTGTGCCGCTGCCTGATGGTGGCGAGCTGAAGTTGCAGGCGCCTGTCGATGAGATGTGGGCCAAGACCGTGGAGCGTTTGAGTGTCGCACCTTGATTACAAGTTGCTGATTTTTGATTGGGATGGGACGCTGGCCAACTCCATTGGTCGCATTGTCGAGTCGATGCACATGGCGTCCACCCGTTCAGGCTTTGCGTTATGCAGCGATCAGGCGGTCAAGGGCATTATTGGTCTGGGGCTGCCTGAAGCCATCCGTACCCTGTATCCCGAAATCAGTGACGCTGAACTGATAGCGTTTCGCGAGCATTACGCTGATCACTACATTGCGCTGGAGGCAGAGCCTTCGCCGCTGTTTGAGGGCGTTGTGCAATCGCTGGCGGCGTTCCGGGCGCAGGGCTACCACTTGGCAGTTGCTACCGGCAAGGCTCGTCGCGGGCTGGATCGGGTGCTCAAGGCTCATGGTTGGGAAGATTACTTCGACATCACCCGTGCTGCGGATGAAACCGCCAGCAAACCTCACCCTCTGATGCTGGAGCAGATCCTTGCCCATTGCGGCGTGTCGCCGCGTGAGGCGCTGATGGTGGGTGATGCTTCCTTCGATCTGATGATGGCGCGCAACGCCGGCATGGACAGCGTTGCAGTCAGCTATGGTGCCCAGTCCGCTGAGGCGTTACAGCAATACGAGCCTAGGGTCACGATTGATCATTTTTCTGAATTGCAGGCCTGGCTCGGTCGGGCTCAATAAGTTTTTGCTGGGGTTGATGGCATGAGTGACGAGTGGAAAGCGCCTGAAAAGGCTGGAAGCGGTGACGACAAGAGTTGGAAGCTGCTGGAGAAGACGCTCCTGGCCAGCGTCCAGGAGCAGCGTCGTGCGCGGCGCTGGGGGATTTTCTTCAAGCTGCTGACCTTTACTTATCTGTTGCTCATGCTGGCGCTGTTCAGTCCGCTGATGGATATGGAAAAGAGCGCAACCCGTGGCGCGAACTACACCGCGCTGATCGAGGTGCGCGGTGTAATTGCCGACAAGGAGCCGGCAAGCGCCGATAACATCGTCGGCAGCCTACGTGCTGCGTTCGAAGATCCCAAGGTCAAAGGGGTGATACTGCGCATCAACAGCCCGGGCGGCAGCCCGGTGCAATCGGGTTATGTGTATGACGAGATTCGCCGCCTGCGTGGCCTGCACCCGGATATCAAGCTGTACGCCGTGATTTCCGATCTGGGTGCTTCGGGTGCTTATTACATCGCCAGTGCCGCTGATCAGATCTATGCCGACAAGGCCAGTCTTGTGGGCTCCATTGGTGTGACCGCGGCCGGTTATGGGTTTGTTGGCGCTATGGAGAAGCTGGGTGTCGAGCGCCGCACCTACACCTCGGGCGAGCACAAAGCGTTTCTGGATCCGTTCCAGCCGCAAAAGCCCGATGAAACACAATTCTGGCAGAGCGTGCTGGATACCACTCATCGCCAGTTCATCGCCAGTGTGAAGCAGGGGCGCGGGGATCGTCTGAAGGATAAAGATCATCCCGAGCTGTTCTCGGGGCTGGTGTGGTCCGGTGAGCAGGCGTTGCCGCTGGGTTTGATCGATGGCCTGGGCAGTGCCAGTTCGGTGGCGCGGGATGTGATTGGCGAGAAGGAGTTGGTGGATTTCACGGTTGAGGAATCGCCGTTTGATCGCTTCTCCAAGAAGCTCGGTGCCAGCGTGGCTGAGAAGCTGGCGCTGTACATGGGCTTCCAGGGGCCGACGCTGCGCTAATATCTCAAGTCTGTCGTAGGTCAAAATGTAGGAGGGGCGGTGCGACGATTCGACTTGCCCCCCGATAGCGGTGGATCAGTCAATCCAAGGTTGGCTGATACGCTTCTATCGGGGAAAACCCTCTCCCGCATTTGGTTTGCGGTGTTCTTAAGGGACTTGCACGCCTTCGCTGAGTAGCATATCTACCAAGCGAATCAGCGGTAAGCCGACAAGGCTGGTCGCATCTGGCCCGTCGGTGCTTTGGAATAAACTCACGCCCAGCCCTTCCGCCTTGAAGCTGCCCGCGCAGTCATATGGTTGTTCGACACGCAGGTAGCGCTCGATGCGCGCTGCATCCAGCTCGCGCATGTGCACGGTAAAGGGCACGCAGTCGACCTGGCAGTGCCCCGTCTCGCTATTCAGCAGGGCCAGGCCGGTGAGGAAGCTGACACGCTTGCCGCTGGCGGCCAATAATTGCTCACGCGCATTTTCGAAAGTGTGAGGCTTGCCGATGATGCGGCCTTCCAGTGCGGCGACCTGGTCTGAACCGATGATCAGGTGTCCTGGGTGGCTGGCGGCGAGGGCGCGCGCCTTTGCTTCGGCCAGGCGCTTGACCAGCTCGATGGCGGACTCATTTGCAGCATGGCTTTCGTCGATATCCGGCGAGCTGCAGATGAATGGCAGGTGCAGGCGACTGAGCAATTCCCGGCGATAAACCGAGCTGGAAGCGAGTAATAAAGGCAGCATGTACGACTCCTCAAGGCAGTCGCCGATTCTAGCGGGGCGACCGGCTGACGCACAGGGCTGAATTTCCTTTGACATGGCTGGGTGCATCCCTATAATGCTGCGCCTATGTTGAATGACCCGATTCCACCTCACGTTGACCCGCGCAAATTGGCTGATCGTGGCACTTCCCTTCAAGGTGAATTGCTGCTGGCCGATTTGGAGAGACTCTGCGACCCGCTTTCCGACACTGTCGGTACGGTGCAGGCCAAATTCGTTTTTGAGCGAGATGAACGTAAATCTGTGGTAATCCACAGCTTTATCGACACCGAGGTCAAAATGGTTTGCCAGCGTTGTCTTGAGCTGGTCACCCTGCCGATCCACAGCGAGTGCAGTTATGCCGTGGTAAAGGAGGGTGCGAATACCCAGTCGTTGCCGAAAGGTTATGACGTGCTGGAACTGGGCGAAGATCCTTTGGATCTGCATGCACTGATCGAGGAAGAGCTTCTGCTCGCCTTGCCCATTGTGCCTGCTCATCATCCGGAAGAATGCCAGCAGCCGGAGGGTCTCGATGACGAGGCCGAGCCGAGCGAGGACGAGGTAACGCGGTCCAACCCGTTCAGTGTATTGGCGCAGTTAAAGCGTGACCCAAACGTTTAGGAGTTAATCAATTATGGCTGTTCAGCAGAACAAAAAATCCCGTTCCGCCCGTGACATGCGTCGTTCGCACGATGCCCTGACGGCGAGCACTCTGTCTGTAGAAAAAACCACCGGTGAAATTCACCTGCGTCACCACGTATCGCCAGAAGGCGTATACCGTGGCCGTAAAGTGATCGACAAGGGCGCTGACGAGTAATCACTTGTCTGCTCAAGTCATCGCGATTGACGCAATGGGCGGGGACTTCGGTCCCCGCAGCATTGTTCAGGCCTGCATTGCCAGCCTGATTGCTACGCCCTCGCTGCACCTGACCCTCGTCGGTCAACCCTCACTCATTGAAGAATTGATCGCCAGCCATCCGGTTGTGGATCGCGCGCGCCTGACGATTACGCCGGCCAGCGAAACCATCAGCATGGATGACAAGCCTGCTTCGGCCCTGCGCGGCAAGCCTGACTCTTCAATGCGAGTGGCCTTGAAGTTATTGCGTGATGGCAAGGTGCAAGCCTGTGTCAGTGCAGGTAACACCGGGGCGTTGATGGCACTGTCACGGTATGTGCTCAAGACGCTGCCTGGCATAGACCGGCCCGCGATGGTCGCGGCGATTCCAACGCAGAAAGGCTACTGCCAACTGCTGGACTTAGGTGCGAACGTGGATTGCAGTGCCGAGCACTTGTTCCAGTTCGCCGTGATGGGCTCGGTGGCCGCAGAAGCGCTGGGTATAGCCCGGCCGCGTGTGGCCTTGCTGAATATCGGCACTGAAGACATCAAGGGCAATCAGCAGGTCAAGCTTGCCGCCAGTCTGTTGCAGGGCGCGCGGGGCTTGAATTACATCGGTTTTGTCGAGGGTGACGGTGTTTACCGCGGCGAAGCGGATGTGGTGGTCTGCGATGGGTTTGTCGGCAATATCCTGCTTAAATCCAGCGAAGGCCTGGCGACCATGATCGCTGTGCGCATTGAGACGTTGTTCAGGCGTAATCTGGTATCGCGCATCGTAGGTGCTCTGGCGCTACCGTTGATGCGGCGTCTGCAGGCCGACCTGGCTCCGGCGCGGCACAATGGTGCGAGCTTTCTGGGGTTGCAGGGGATTGTGGTGAAGAGTCACGGTTCAGCCGGTGTTGAAGGCTTTCAAAGTGCTATTGCGCGGGCCTTGATCGAGATTCAGGAAAACCTGCCGCAACGCTTGCACGGCCGTCTTGAGGATCTGTTGCCTTAGGCGAATTGGCTCGGGAGTGCTTAAATGTGACCGGCCAGTTCAATTGACCATCCAATCTGTCAGTTTCGCGCGCTCCCATAGTCGGCGCGCGCATTTTTGACGACCAGATCATTAGGGGCTTGTTACATGTCTACATCCCTCGCATTCGTCTTTCCAGGGCAGGGTTCGCAGTCCCTCGGCATGTTGGCCGAGCTGGGCGCGCAATACCCGCTGATCCTGGATACCTTCAAGGAAGCTTCCGAGGCCCTGGGTTACGACCTGTGGGCGCTGACCCAGCAGGGGCCGGAAGAGCAGCTCAATCAAACCGATAAAACGCAACCGGCCATCCTGACCGCTTCGATCGCCTTGTGGCGCCTGTGGCTGGCCGAAGGTGGCACGCGCCCGGCGTTCGTCGCCGGTCACAGCTTGGGCGAATACAGCGCCTTGGTTGCTGCGGGCAGCCTGACCCTCGCCGAAGCGGTCAAGCTGGTCGAGCGTCGTGGTCAACTGATGCAGGAAGCCGTTCCGGCCGGGCAGGGCGGCATGGCCGCTATTCTGGGTCTGGACGACGCCGTGGTGATCGAAGCCTGCGCCGAAGCGGCCCAGGGCGAAGTGGTCAGCGCAGTGAATTTCAACTCCCCTGGCCAGGTGGTGATCGCCGGTGCCAAGGCGGCAGTCGAGCGCGCCATCGAAGGCTGCAAGGCGCGTGGCGCCAAGCGTGCGCTGCCGTTGCCGGTGAGCGTGCCGTCCCACTGCGAGCTGATGCGCCCGGCGGCCGAGCGTTTTGCCGAGTCCATCGCAGCCATCAACTGGCAGGCACCGCAAATTCCCCTGGTGCAGAACGTCAGCGCGGCCGTGGCGGTCGACCTCGACACGCTCAAGCGGGACCTGCTGGAGCAACTCTACAAGCCTGTGCGCTGGGTCGAGTCGGTCCAAACCCTGGCCGCCAACGGCGCCACCGAGCTGGTCGAGTGCGGCCCAGGCAAAGTCCTGGCTGGTCTGAACAAGCGTTGCGCCGACGGCGTGTCGACTGCCAACCTCAATACCCCGGATGCCTTCGCTGCCGCTCGTGCGGCGCTGGCCTGATCCCCGAACTTAGGAGAAGCCTGCATGAGTCTGCAAGGTAAAGTTGCACTGGTTACCGGCGCGAGCCGTGGCATTGGCCAGGCTATCGCCCTGGAACTGGGCCGTCAGGGTGCCGTTGTGATCGGCACCGCCACTTCCGCTTCGGGCGCCGAGCGTATCGCCGCGACCCTGAAGGAAAATGGCGTTCAAGGCACTGGCCTTGAGCTGAACGTGACCAGCGATGAGTCTGTGGCTGCTGTATTGGCCGAGATCACTGCACAGTTCGGCGCACCGGCTATTCTGGTGAACAATGCCGGTATCACGCGCGACAATCTGATGATGCGTATGAAAGACGACGAGTGGTACGACGTGGTCGATACCAACCTGAACAGTCTGTTTCGCCTGTCCAAGGGCGTTTTGCGCGGCATGACCAAGGCTCGTTGGGGTCGAATTATCAATATTGGCTCCGTAGTGGGTGCCATGGGCAACGCAGGCCAAGTAAACTACGCAGCTGCCAAGGCTGGTCTGGAAGGTTTCAGTCGTGCTTTGGCACGTGAGGTCGGCTCGCGGTCGATTACGGTCAACTCGGTGGCCCCAGGGTTCATTGACACCGATATGACCCGCGAACTGCCGGAAGCACAGCGTGAAGGCTTGCTGACGCAGATTCCGCTGGGCCGTCTGGGCCAGGCTCAAGAGATCGCGAATGTGGTCACTTTCCTGGCATCCGACGGTGCGGCATACGTGACTGGGGCTACAATCCCGGTGAACGGCGGGATGTACATGAGTTAAATTGTGACGGATCGCTTCAAAAAAATGTCATACGAGCTGTCTAAAATCCGTTATAAAGCTGCAACTTAATTTATAGGCAGGTGGCGGACCGGGTACAGGGTGAAGCTTTCAGTTGAAAAGCTGAAAAGGCTTTCTATACACTTACCCACTGGCCAGCTGCCTGAATTTGTCCATTAGGAGTTAAACAAGGTATGAGCACCATCGAAGAGCGCGTCAAGAAAATCGTTGCCGAGCAACTGGGCGTCAAAGAAGAAGAAGTGACCAACACTGCTTCCTTCGTAGAAGACCTGGGTGCCGATTCCCTTGACACCGTTGAGCTGGTGATGGCTCTGGAAGAGGAATTCGAGACCGAAATCCCGGACGAAGAAGCTGAAAAAATCACTACTGTTCAAGCTGCTATCGACTACGTTACTGCCCACCAGGCGTAATAGTTTGTAGTCGTCGCTTGCTGTTAGGGAAAACCGCACTGCTGTAACGGCGTGCGGTTTTTTCTTTAGCGGTGATGAAAAAGTAAGCTCTGAAGCAAAGTGTCGTCATTAGAAAAAGGAGAGTGCTGTGTCGCGTAGACGCGTCGTAGTCACCGGTATGGGTATGTTGTCGCCACTGGGTACGGATGTGCCGAGCAGTTGGCAGGGCATTCTGGCTGGCCGCAGTGGTATTGGTCTGATCGAACACACGGACCTTTCTGCCTATTCCACCCGTTTTGGCGGCTCGGTAAAGGGGTTCAATGTCGAGGAATACCTCTCGATCAAAGAGTCCCGCAAACTCGACCTGTTCATTCAATACGGCCTGGCAGCCGGTTTTCAGGCAGTGCGTAACGCCGGCCTGGAAGTCACTGATGCCAACCGTGAGCGCATCGGCGTGGCGATGGGGTCTGGTATTGGCGGTCTGACCAATATCGAAGAAACCAGCCGCACGTTGCACGATACTGGCCCTCGACGAATTTCACCGTTCTTCGTGCCTGGCTCGATCATCAATATGATTTCCGGCTTCCTGTCCATCCACCTGGGTGCACAGGGACCGAACTACGCCATCGCTACTGCGTGCACCACCGGCACGCATTGCATCGGCATGGCAGCGCGCAACATTGCCTACGACGAAGCCGACGTGATGATCGCCGGCGGTGCCGAAATGGCAGCCTGCGGCCTGGGTATGGGCGGCTTTGGCGCGTCCCGTGCGCTATCGACCCGCAATGACGAGCCGACCCGCGCCAGCCGTCCGTGGGACAAGGGTCGTGACGGCTTCGTACTGTCCGATGGTGCTGGTGCCCTGGTGCTGGAGGAGTTGGAGCACGCTAAGGCGCGCGGAGCCACCATCTATGCCGAGCTGATCGGCTTTGGCATGAGCGGCGACGCCTACCACATGACCTCGCCACCGTCTGACGGTGCCGGCGCTGCGCGCTGTATCACCAACGCATTGCGTGATGCGAAGGTCAATGTCGATCAGGTGCATTACATCAACGCCCATGGCACTTCGACCCCGACCGGTGACTTGGCGGAAGCTGAGGCCATCAAGTCGGTGTTCGGCGAGCACGCGTACAAGCTGGCTGTCAGCTCCACCAAGTCCATGACCGGTCACCTGCTGGGTGCGGCGGGCGCGGTCGAGGCGATCTTCAGCGTGATGGCCATCAAGGATCAGGTCGCTCCGCCGACCATCAACCTGGATGAGCCGGATGAAGGCTGCGACCTGAACTTCGTACCGCACGAGCCGCAACAGATGCCGATCGACGTTGCGATCTCCAACTCGTTCGGATTTGGTGGCACCAACGGTTCCCTGGTGTTCCGCCGGTACGCCGAGTGATGCACAGCTGGGTCGACGGTCAGCCAGCGGACAGCGTGCCCCTGAAAGATCGCGGCCTGGCGTATGGCGATGGCCTGTTCGAGACCGTCGCCGTGAAGGCCGGGCAGCCCCTGCTACTCGACCGCCACCTGCAGCGCCTTGATGAGGGCTGCAGGCGCTTTGCGTTCGTGGTCGATCTCGGGTTGATCCGCAACGAAGTGCTTGCCTATGCCGCCGCCCTCGGTGACGGTGTCCTCAAGCTGATCCTTACCCGTGGCGACAGCCTGCGCGGTTACGGCATCAATCCCGACGCACCTGTGCGCCGTATCCTGCAGGGCAGTCCGCCCGCCACCTATCCCCACGCCCATGGAGCCGACGGCATTCGCCTGTTTCCGTGCGCTACCCGTTTGGCCGAGCAGCCTTTGCTGGCCGGGCTGAAGCACCTTAACCGCCTGGAGCAGGTGATCGCGCGTGCCGAATGGCAAGATGTCGAACATGCCGAAGGTTTGATGCTTGATATGTCCGGCCGCGTCATTGAGGGCGTATTCAGCAATCTGTTTCTCGTGCGTAACGGCTTGTTACTAACCGCCGATCTGAAGCGTTGCGGCGTCGCGGGCGTGATGCGTGCCGAGATCCTGGACCAGGCACAATTGCTGGGCATCCCGGTGGCCGTGGCCGACATCACTGTCGAGCAACTGCGGCAGGCCGACGAAGTCTTTGTCTGTAACAGCGTGTATGGCATTTGGCCGGTGCGCGGCTGTGCTGCGATGAGCTGGCCGGTTGGGCCGCTCACCCGTAAACTGCAGGGCATTGTTCGCGCGCTATTGGATATCTGAGTTGATACGAAAACTGGTTGTACTGCTGCTGATCGGTCTGTTCTCGGCGGCTTTGCTGTTGGGGGTCTGCGCCTGGAAATACGACGCTGCCTTGAAGCAGCCGCTGAATCTGACCCAAGAGCAGTTGCTCGATGTGCCGGCAGGGGCGACTCCGACCGGCACCTTCAACCGACTGGAAGCCGACGGCGTGATCGATGGAGCCTTCTGGCTGCGTCTGTATTGGCGCTTCAACCTCGACGGCCAACCGCTGCATAGCGGCGAATACCGCATGACGCCCGGCATGACCGCCGAAGGCCTGATCGGCCTGTGGCAGCGTGGCGACGTGGTGCAATACAGTCTGACACTGGTGGAAGGCTGGAACTTCCGCCAAGTGCGTTCGGCCCTGACCAAGCATGAAAAGATCGTACAGAGCCTCTCCGGCCTGAGTGACAGCGAAGTGATGGAGAAACTTGGTCACCCTGGGGTGTTTCCCGAAGGGCGATTCTTCCCGGATACGTATCGATTCGTGCGCGGCATGACCGACGTCGAATTCCTTAAAAAAGCTTACAACCGCCTGGACGACGTACTGGCCCAGGAATGGAGCAAGCGCGCCCCCGATGTGCCGTACACCGACCCTTATCAAGCGCTGATCATGGCGTCTCTGGTGGAAAAAGAGACCGGTGTGCCTGAGGAGCGTGGCCAGATTGCCGGTGTGTTCGTCCGCCGTCTGAAGATCGGCATGCTGCTGCAGACCGACCCTACGGTGATCTACGGCTTGGGTGAGCGTTATAACGGCAAGTTGACGCGCGCTCACCTCAAGGAACCCAACCCTTACAACACCTACATGATTGCCGGGCTGCCGCCGACGCCAATTGCCATGGTCGGCCGCGAGGCTATCCATGCCGCATTGAACCCGGTGCCTGGCAGCAGCCTGTATTTCGTCGCCCGTGGCGATGGCAGTCATATTTTCTCCGATGACCTGGGTGCGCATAATGCCGCCGTGCGTGAGTTCCAGCTCAAACGCCGTGCCGATTACCGCTCGAGTCCGGCACCGGTGGTAAAACCGCCGGAAGATGCAACGCCGCCAACGGAAGCGCCCGCCGAGCCCGTGCTGGACACCACCGCGCCGCAAAGCCCGCAATGACTCTGACTAAGGACTGCCTGTGACTGGCTTGTTTATTACCCTGGAAGGCCCGGAAGGCGCCTTATATCTCTTTGTGGTTCAACGTAAACCAGTGTCGTTATAGTCTCCTCTATAAAAATGTAAACTACCCATATAGGGTAATTATTTTGGTGATACGGCTTACAGCCCTTTTTGCACCTGCGTTTTAGTCCTTGACGCCTATCTGGCTCGTCTCCATCATGTAAACCACTTAAGTCTTTCTGCAGTGGTGAATCTCAATGTCAAATGGATGCCTGATCGTCTGCGACGGTAATAACGGAGCTGGTAAATCGTCGGTGATCAAGCATCTCAGCGGGTGGTTGAGCGAGGCTGGTCATCACGTTTTAGTGACGCGTGAGCCTGGTGGAACTCCGATTGGAGAAAAGATCAGAGAGGTGGTACTTGATCCATCCACCCCTGAGCTTTGCGATACGACTGAACTGCTTCTGTTTGCCGCTGCTAGGGCTCAGCACCTTCAAGAGAAAATTATCCCAGCCATTGAGGGTGGAGCGATTGTGATCTGTGACCGCTTCACACCCGCCACCATCGCATTTCAGCACTTTGGTCGAGGTCTGCCATTGGATCGTGTACTGGCGATCAATGAGATCGCTCTGGGTGGCTTCAAGCCTGACTTGAATATCATTTTAGATATCGATCCTGCGGTAGGCATGCAGCGTGTGGCCGGCCGGGGAGAGGTCTTGGACAGGATGGAGTTGCAGAAGGCTGAGTTCCTATCGCGTGCTCGTCATGGCTTTCTAGTCCAAGCCCAGGAAAATCCAGACACCTTTGCGGTTGTGGACGCCTCTCAAAGCTTTGAGGCTGTTGCTGCAGACATAAGAGCGGTAGTAGAGGAGTTGTTGGCTCGCTTGGCATAACAAGGAGCCATATATGCGATACCTCTCCATGTATCACGCTGAGCTATCAGCGACGTCCGCAGATGCAAAGGTCATCCTCGCAAATTATATAGAGCATCCGCTGTTCAGTTTTACGGATGCTTTGTGCTGCGGTTTTCACTACGTGTTTATAAAATATGTCCCAGATGTCAGTTATTCGAAAGGGTATGCTCTGCGTTCGGCGATAAAGGATTTTCTAGATTTCAGGCAAGATCACAATAATAAGCTCCACCCTGACCTTCATCTAAAGGGGGTTGGGGATATCGGTGTTGAACAGTTTAAGCTTTTTATGGATAGGTTGCGGCGCAATGGCCAAACTCTCTATCCTGCGAGAAGCATAAGATCCGCAGTTTTAAAAGTGGCAAACCACAACGATGATGGTCTTCCACTGTTAACGTTGCCTAGCGTATTGATTAAAACTCAGGTGAGAGAGCCACTCGATGAGGCGGCCGACGCCAGTTTTTATGAATCGATGCGGTCGGAAGTTGATAATATGCGATTCATGCTTGAGTTTCGCAAGCAGGTTGAACTCGCTGAACCATATCGCTTGGACGAAATCCGTCCTTTGATCTCAGAGCTCTTGTTGATCAGTAAACAATCAGAATGGGTTATTGATCCTGCTCGAGCATTGAAGACTCTTATGTTGGATGGTTACCCATTTAGGGTGACTAAATCCGACTCTACGGCATTGCGCAAAAAAATCCGAAAAATACCATATGTACAATCAATAACCCGTCCTAGCGAATTTGTATTAAGTTGCTGTCTGCCTTATAGTTATTCCATTCTCAGAAAGCAAACCCCAGACTCAATTGCTTATGATGATCTGGTGCGAATGTATTATCCTACTGCACAAAATCAAGCAACTCTGGGGCTTTTCATTCAGCGACAGTCGAGTTGGAACAAAGAGACAGTTATAGCCATCGATAAAAATCACTTTCTGCACCCTATGTCTGAGGTTGCGCATTCTGATGTGGTTCTTGTTGTATCTGAAAAAGAAAAATCCCAATCTGCTAACAAAAACTATGCGTCTCCAAAACTCGCAAAAGCAATGTCAACCAGATCGGATAGGTACTCCATTTTTAACTTGATGGAGCTTGCTAAGACTCTGTCAGAACCTCTCGCTGAAGTTGTGAATAGCTCGGACAGTTTCGCCCTGGATGATCCGCTGAGATGGTCGATATTCCTATGTCTATCTGAGCATGAATCTGACTGGCAAATCAAAGAGTCCGGCCCTGATATCAGAGTAAACTCGCTGAAAAATCAGAAATATTGGAACATTGGTGTCGCTGAGTTTTTGGGCAAACACCAACTGGTGGACGCCGGTGTGCCACTTACAAGCGCGATTGACCTGGAGGGGCGGCTTAGGGTGACGTGGGAATACTACAACGCCAAAAAAACCAAGCATCCCTTATCGCTAACCGCCCTGCAACTTGGCCATTCCAGCCTCGAGACCACGAGTGCTCATTACGACAGTTCAGCCATGGCTATCAAGGATAGAAAGGTGCGCTATCGGAGCATTCAGGAAGAGTTGATGGAAAAATTCCGAAGTCATAAGTTTCACGGAATTGTCGGTAGCACTGTTCGGGCGAAGTCGGCTGATCCCACCTTTCGTATTTTTACGATCATGGGGCATGAGCGTGCCCTGTGGGCTTGTATAGACTCGAGTAAGCCAGATTATCCAGATGCTGTTGAGCTATCCAAGAACGAGCGATGTACTCGACTGGATAAGTGTTTATCTTGCAGTCGTATCTACGTGCTTGGCGACTCATTACCTTTCCTAATGGAGCGGTTATCAACACTTCAGCGCGCGGTCGAGGCGGACGAAGGACGCCTTGAGGTGCACAAAGATGAAATTGAAATTTTGGAATATCTCCTTAGCATTTGGGGAAACCAATCTGCGATTGCTGAAGCGCTTGTTTACATGAGGGGATACGAGGCGTTACTGCCGTTTGATATGCGCTCACTCATCGCCTACATTGAGGATTAACTTGTGTCTAAAAATAATGCTCAAGGTGACGATGATTCTTTTCAGTCCATTTTGGATGAGATTGAGCGCGAAGCGTCTGATGCGGCCGATGCCTACTTCTCCGAGCTGTATGAGGCATCTCATGGTGGAACCGAAGGAGTTTGCAAGCAGCAGCTGAGCGGGTTGGTGACGAAGCTAGCTGTGTCCCCTAATGGATGTTTCCCTGTTTCAGAGTATTCCAATTATGGCGAAATGCGATGGGTGTTGTTGCGATCCGAAGGCTTTAAGGATATTGAGGTTTATATCGATCGTGCTCGGAGTGATTTGCAAGAGTTGAAGCGAGCTATATGTTACCACTTTATACCCCACCTACATCCGATCGGTACGATTCGAAGTTTTCGTTCGACTGAAACTTATAGTGATGGGTTTCGTTACGTACAGCGGCATATTTTTGAAGCGAATTTTTTAGATGCTTCTCCCGAACATATCGGTGTCATCACTGCAGGAGTTTTGAATACTGCATTAGATGATGCGCGGGACTCCGGAGTGATGCGTGCTTATTGGTTGTTATTTTTCCATATCAATTTCTGGATTTTTTTGTCCGTCGAAAAGTTGATTCCTGAAGAGTTATGCCTAAAGGTAGATTTGAACGATGTTGATACCATAGCGCGCCGAAAAGATATCCAGGAGGTTATTCGTGTCTCGTTTGTAGGCTGGAAGCCTTTTTCCGAAGATGAATTGCGCGACCTGTTAACTTATTCTTTCTTTTGGATTGATAAGGGTGTTCCGGTAATTAATGAGGTGTTGGAATATTGTAATGCGCGGCCTGAGATGGATAAAAAATATTATAGTTATGGAAAACGCGATCTAGAATTTGAGGCAGTGGTTGGTAAGGAAGTAGACGGCGTTGAGATCGTTGGGTTTTCGCATACTGTTCAGACGTTAAAACAAAAGGGTGGTGGTGGTAAAATCCGGTCATATGACACGAATCTATACACGTGGCGAAAAGGATTTATGTACGCCGTAGATAGGGTGCGAAACGCAATCTTCATTCTCTTCGGTCTAATGACAGGGCTGCGCAGGCGTGAGTTGGCTCCGCTCCAGTTCGACGACGTTTACAAGAAGGAAAGTGATGGTCTCTGGTATGTTTCTTTTGTCAGGTATAAAACCAGCGAAGATCCCAATTATTTTGGGGAGGCTGATGAGATTCCTCTCCCGGACTACCTAGGAGATGCCATCGCTTCTTACAAGAAGCTTAGAGAGTTTGATAAGTACATGCTGAAGGGTTACTTATTCCAGCCTGTAATTCCGACCCATGAGATGAATCAAGTGGACAGGATGATCACTAAGGTTGCCGTTAATCTCTCTGCGGAAGTTGGTGTTGACGGTCTCCATATTCATCGCTTTCGGAAAACGATAGCCGAAATATTGATTAATAAGTCTGAACGTAATATTGATATTATTCGGATGCTTTTTGGTCATTCAAGTTATGTCATGGGGCTACGGTATATTGCAAGGAACCCCTTCTTGGTTTCATCTGTTGTCGAGACCTTGAGAGAGCACTTCGCCAAAGATTTTGTTGATATTCTCCAATCTATCAATTCCGGCGTTTATGCTGGAGAGGCTGCCAATGGTCTTGCTGGTCGCATGGCTGGTAGGCCGGACATTTTTGTCGGGAAACTTTTGAAGCTTACGGTTCTCGAGTATGTCTCTCATATGTTTCAAGGCGGTGAGGCTGTCTTGGTTCAACGTACGACGCTTAGTACGTTTTGTATGAGCGGACTTATTCATGCAGGCGAGTCTCTACCTCCGTGCATCGCTAATCGGGCGAATCTGATTTATCCAGTAAGCCCGGACGTATCGAGCTGTCATATTCATTGTTCTCGCAATTTAGTGCTAGGTTCTGCTCAAGGTTCTATCGAACAGAATTTAAAGTTTTACAAGACGATCAGGTCATCCTCTAGAAAGCTCAGTTACGCCGCCCAATTTGAGCTGGATCAAAAGATCAGCATTAATGAGAAACTGCTTGAAGAGTTGCTGCACCCTAAACCAACTGTTATCGAGCGTGAGGTTTCGCAATCATGATCAGCCGTTCACGTAAACGACAGAAGAACAGGGGAAAGCGATAATGACTGCAGTTAGCACTGAACAGCGGCTCAAAAAAATCATCTGTGATCATTACCTTAGCGGCTCTTCAGAGCGCCTTACTATGATCGAGGTTTGCGCCCGCGCGGAAATCTCCCGCCAGGCTTTTCATAAATTTTATAGCCATCTCAAGCCGTATCTGACTGGGGCCAGGAATGTTGATGAGTTGCTGGTCGGAGACCAAGCTGATGCCAGTAAAACAATCATCCAGTGCCAGAAATTGGTTAGAGAGGCGCAAGCCGAGCTGAGGTATGTGAAGGAAAACCAGCAGAAAGAGCACCAGAAGCTTGAGGGGAATCTTTTAACGACCCTCATGAATGGTGACGTGCTAATCCATCACTCCCGAGAGCTTACTAACGAACTAAAGAAGAAAGCGCTCCATAATGAGATTCTCAAGCGAAATCTCTTAGAGAAGGAACTCGAACTATCAGAAAACCGTGGTTTGAGCAGCGCTGTAAAGCAGCAGGGCAAGCCTGAGTCCATGATTATGAAGTTCCAGTTAGATACTCGGGATGCTGTGGCCAGATATTCAGAGACTCAAGACCTGGCTGGTTATTACGGAGATAAGACTCTCGCAGTCAGTAAGCTAAAGGAGAAGCTACAAAAATTCCTGAAGAAAGGTCTTGTCAGGGTTGTGATTTTTCAGAATCGTTTCATTTCGTCGTTCGATAAGTTTGTCGAGAAGAACTTTCGTCCAGAGGATGACGCTGTTGTAGTAATTGATTTGCCTCTTGCATCCAGATCCGAAATTCGGGACTTCGTCCGTGGTTTGGTCGATGCAAGGCCACTCGAGATATTCGTTCCGTATTGTGACAGCGAGGCAACTATCAAAGCCCAGCGCGGCTTTTTGTATGGCCAGATTCCCGCTCCTGAATTTCGAAGCTTCGATAAAGAGCCGCTGCCTAGTATTCAGGATGGTTTTGATCGTGTAGTGGTGTCTAAAATTGCCCAAGGAGATTGAGATGCTTGAGATCTCCAGAAAGCTAATTACCTATGCGTGCCCACTGTCGGGTAAGGAAACCACTCACTACATACTGATTGCGGAAAGCGGGCAAAAGCGTGTGCTTCTAAGCCATGCTAATCTTTACCTTCGCGCTGTCACGGCACAGTCCGAGGACACATCTAATAGATACTCCCATTTAATTGCCAAGTTCTATCGATATTTGTCTACCACTGCTAAGTATGAAGGGGTAGAGCTTTATCAATATCATGCGCTCGTAGACAACGATGATTTGAAAAATTGGCAGGTTCATCGAGCGATTAAGCGTCAGGCAAAACAGTCCTTGAAGCCTAGTACAGCTACGATCATTGATGAGGGTAAACTCGTCTACGGATTCTTTTACTGGTTGGATTCGGAAGGCTATTCTAGTTGCTTAAATTTCAAGCTAAAAACCTGGCAGCCTAATTTTAAGAACAATGATTTGCTCAGCTATATCAAACGTGAGGCGCGCGTTGCATTGGATGGTAAAGGCATTAAAGCCTTGGATCGTGATTGGCGACAGAAGCAAAGCTATTCACTTATCACTAACCAGGAGATCAGGGATTTCGTTGGTGGGTTCCATGACCCGGTCTACGTAGCGATGTTCATGCTTGCGCTGGGCACCGCGATGCGCCCTATGGATCTATGTGATTTCCCCTATGCGGGCAATGGCTTTAATCGGCATATCCAGCCACATGAAAACATGACGTTCGATGAAGAAACCGTTGAATACCGAATCTATTTTAGTAAAGGCAAAAAGCACCGTACCATCAGGATTCATCAAGGTGATCTCAAAGCTTTAGCCGATAACTATACGAATACGCTCTACCCGCCTAGGGCAGAGTTATACACCAAAAAGTATGGTAAGCCTTGCCCACCTTCGATTCTGTTTTTGAATGCCGCTGGGGAGCCTGTGACACCTAGGATGATAGCGACTCGCTCCAGTGCTGCGAAAGTGCGGGCTATAAGCAATGGTTCGAAAATGCGCTCTGATGTTTGCTTCTATGACAGCAGGCATTGGTGGCCAACCATGTTTTTGATCAAGCGATTTGGGTCGGGATTGCTGGGTGAGCTTAGTGAAGTAAAAGACATCGCTGCAATGGAAGTGCTGAAAGCGCAGATGGGCCACGCTCACCTGCATACTACCTACGATCACTATGTTGATGTAGCACGTGTTCTGTTGCTCGCGCACGAAGGCTACGTGAACGAGCTCTACATCAACGCGGATCAGACTGTCAGTGAGTTTCTAAGCGCGCCAGTATTCAAAAGTTAAGATCGGGATCCCGGGATGGCTCACATTGTCTCTGGTTTGGGCTTGCCCCCTTCGGGGTAGGGCTGTCGTAAACCAAACCCTGGCTGCGTCAGGTTTTGGCCCTACGGGCTTCCATCCTCAAGCCTCTGGCCCAGAGGGCCGGCGCGCTCCGCTTGCGGTAATGGCCTATAAGCTCAAGCGTTAGTCAACATCTTCATCCTGACCACCATGGTGCGGCGTACAAGGGCTGTTCGATGCGCCAGTATGAGTGCCGAGGTATCAGGGCCATACATTGCATAGTCGAGAGTGTCTGCAAACTGCCCTGTTTTCGGCCAAACGCTTCCATCACTTGCACGCCATGCCAAATCCCGTGCGAGAACAAAATCGCTCTTCAGCATATTGAACATGGCGAACAATGGCGGCGGGCTCCCCCCCATATCTATCTCACGCTCGAGAATTCCTGGAAGGGTAAGCCAATCTAGCTTGCCCAAGGACGGATCGACGAGCTCGACAGTTGGGGCTAACGTCAGGCGCTCCTCCTCCACCCATTTGATGAATGGGTCGATGTGCTCAGGCCGCGATAGCGGGTCACTTAACTCACCTGCTAGCGCTTCAACGTTGGCCGCTAGCGGTTTATAGCCGCCATCAGTAGCCAGGAGCATTTTTTCGAAAGCGCTGCCTCTGTAGTGATGCAAAGCCTACTTCGCGAGACCTTCGGCGACCTTCCTGCATAGTAGTTCGAGGGATATTCAGATTGCTTCTGCTTTGAGCTTGCCCCCTTCGGGGTTCGGCTGGCGTGAACCAAACCCTGACTGCGCCAGGTTTTGGCCCTCCGGGCGTTCATCCTCAAGCCTTTGGCCCGTCGTGGGCCGGCGCGCTCCGCTTGCGCTTTGGGCTAGGCGCTACAGGACTCGGTTGAGTATGAGCATCCCGTTTAAGGACTGGGCGACATTCTAGTGGTGCCACCGTTGAAGGACGCGCGCGAGCGCGGTACGGCTATTTACGTCAAGCAAGTGCAAAACTATCTCGTTGGTTGATTGCTAAAGCGTAGATCTGAAATACGAATAAGAATGCCTAGTCATTCAGTTACGGCTTTGTAATTTTTTGCGCTGTTTGTGTTTTTATATCCCTGAAATAAAAAATTACCGAATCCTATTTCGTTCGGAAATTCGAGATGGCACTGCGGTAGTTACAACTAGAAACATAATATTCCGAATATAAAGCCAACCTTTACGGGTTGCATTGCACTACCCGATGAACGGTACTTAAGCGCGCCTAACGAGTGACGACATAGCTGACAATTCAAACGAGGCTCTCATTATGATATTGCGCAAACTCAACCTTGCTCCACGCTCGGCTCTGTGCTTCGGTTTCTTTTGCCTGATGATTATTGCGCTGGGGATCATCGCTCTCAAACAGGCGTCAAGCTTGAAGGATTCTGAAAGCTTCGTTGAGACGAATGTCGTACCCAGCATATTCATACTTGGCGTAATTGACAGGGAGTTCGTAAGTATTAGAGGTAGCAACGCACGGTTGCGAAACCCCGTAGAGCCAGAGAGCCGTAAAGCTCAAGCTTTGGAGGAATTGAAGAGGGCTAGAGTTAATATTCAGAATTCTCTGTCGAATTTGCAACCGCTTATTGTAACCTCGATGGGCAAGCAGAAAATTGATGAGCTTTCAAAAAGCTTAACCAGCTATCAGGTGTTACAAGATCAATACCTATCTCTAATTTCTTCTGGAAATTTAGACGAAGCAGTCAAGCTTTCCAGCGAGTCGATGAAACAATCTGCTGACGCTGTTGAGGGCGATATCAAAGGAATGATAGAAGTTAACAATAGTAAGGCTAAACGAGCAGGGGAGGAGGCGAGCCAAACCTATGAACAAGCTAAATTGATCGTTGGTGGTTTTATATTGATCAGCACCTTGGCCGCTATTGCACTAGCTCTGATGTATACCCGAAGTATTACCAGCCCGATCAGTCAATCATTAGCCATTGCTGAGCGCATAGCTAAAAACGATCTCACCGGAGTTATTGAAGCTCAAGGGCACGATGAGGTGGCCAGGCTCATGCGGGCGTTAAGCGCTATGCAGCATGGTCTGCGAAATACCCTTTCTTTGATATCTGATTCCTCCAATCAGTTGGCGTCGACTTCTGAAGAAATGCATGCTGTCACCGAAGACGCAAATAAAGGCATGCTGCGTCAAAATAACGAAGTTGAAATGGCAGCAACTGCCGTCACTGAGATGAGTGCAGCGGTAGAAGAGGTAGCTAGGAATGCCTCGCAAGCTTCTGAAGCAGCCAATCGATCCAACTCCGCCGCGTTGGCTGGCCGTGCACGCGTCGATGAAACCGTACAGGCCATTAGCTTGATGGTCGCAAATGTTGAAGACGCATCCCAAGAGGTACAAGGGCTCGCCATAATGGCCACCGACATCAGCAAGGTTTTGGATGTGATACGCGCTATCGCCGAACAGACCAATCTTCTTGCGTTGAATGCGGCTATCGAAGCCGCTCGTGCCGGTGAGGCTGGTCGAGGCTTCGCAGTAGTCGCTGATGAAGTCCGAGCATTAGCTCATCGTACTCAGCAATCAACCAGTGAAATTGAGCAGATGATCAGCTCAATTCAAAAAGGTACTGGATCTGCTGTGTCTGCAATGACTCACACAAACACCCAAGCCCAGAAAACTCTGGACACTGCTCAAGGCGCTGGTTCCGCGTTGGTGGAGATTACCGAATCTATCGACAATATTACTGAGCGCAACGTCCTGATTGCGACCGCGTCGGAAGAGCAGGCCCAGGTTGCAAGGGAGGTAGATCGCAGCCTGGTGAGTATCCGTGATCTTTCAAATCAAGCGGCAGAGGGCTCAAGTCAGACAGCTATTGCAACGTCCGAACTCACAAAACTAGCGGTCGAATTGAACAGGCTGGTTAAGCAATTTCAAATGTAGTGATAGCCTTCTTTACTGGAGGGTTGCATTCTTAAACTAACGACATCTACCAGGCAGCTCGCAACTTTGAAGTAGAAATCCGGTGTTCCGGGTCTTCGGAGCACCGGTAGGATAATTCTTTGATTTTCACCTTTCCGTTGTCATCCTGGCGAAAGCGGAATGGTTGTGACCGTCCTCAAAAGCCCTCCGTCTGCAGCGTGAGAGCTCTAATTGAATCTGGAGTAAGCCTATTTGGGGATATACGCAGCTACCGACTTGCGAATCTCTTCCCGCGCTTCATCGGCGCTGCCCCAGCGGCCCATCTTCACCCACTTACCCGGTTCCAATGCTTTGTAGTTTTCGAAGAAGTGCTGGATCTGTGCGAGGAGTAACGCAGGGAGGTCTGAGCACTCCTTGACGTCGCTGTACATAGAACTGAGTTTGTCATGAGGCACTGCAATCACCTTGGCATCCGCTCCGGCTTCGTCCGTCATATACATCACACCCACTGGACGACTACGAATGACAACGCCAGGCGATACCGGGTAAGGGCAAACCACCAGGACGTCCAGCGGATCACCATCTTCGCTCAGCGTGTTCGGGATAAACCCGTAGTTGGCCGGGTAGAACATCGGTGTGCTAAGGAAGCGATCAACGAAGATCTGTCCACTAGGCTTGTCCACCTCGTACTTAATCGGCGAATGGTTTGCAGGAATCTCGATAACGGTGAAAAAGTCATCGGGGATGGCGTTACCAGCTGGAATATCTGTGTAGCTCATGTTCATAGCTCCGAAGTTTTGGAAGGGGCTGCGCTGGAGGGCGTTTTTCCAAGAGTGCCCATCTCGATTGGCGTCTTAGTGAAAAACACCGAAATCTCCTCGGAGTCCAGTCGTGTGAACAACCGTGCTGCCTCATCTTCCGTGATTGCCAAGCGAATTTCCGTGGGCTGATCAGCCAGCTCAAAAAAATGTGATGAATGCAGTTTGCCGGTGTGCCCAAACCCTTCAATTCCAGTGCAGAGCGTGGCGCCGCGTAACCCCATCTCTTTAGCCACATCGACGATCCATTCGCCGAGCATCTTTCCTTGGTAGCGACGGTTCTGTTGGGTGAAGAAAACGACCATATAGCCTTTCATTTCTAACTCCTCAGCGAGTACCAATCATTTGGTAGGACAGAAGCCCGGCAGCGGTCATCGCTAACGAACCTATGACGTGCAACGAAATTGAGCCAAGCGCCCAGAGCAGTCTGCCTTCCTGAATCAAGGCAACCGTTTCGGCTGAAAATGTAGAAAAGGTGGTAAGCCCGCCACAGAAACCCGTGATGATCAGGAGACGCCACTCTGGGCTTAGTGTCGGAGATGCAGCCAAGAAGGCGATGGCCAAGCCGATGATGTAACCCCCAACCATATTCGCGACCACAGTGCCTGGAGGAATCGTAGGAAACAGAGCATTCAGCTTCATCCCCAAAAGCCAACGCAACCAGGCTCCAAGTGAAGCGCCAACGGCGATAAGTACAAGTGATTTCAGCATGGCCGGCCCACCTCATCAGATCTGAGTGGACTAACGGCCAACCGGCTTGCGCGGGAGCGGAAAGATAAGAAACGCTTGAAGGGTAAAGTCATATCCTGTCCTAGATTGGGGACAGGGAGCCACACCTACGCTCCCTGTCTAGGGTTCACGTAGGCATCATCAGCACAAGGCGGTTTTAAGGAGGAATGCCATCTCCTTTTTCATCCTATAACACCGCATGCAAAGGGTTCAAGTTGTCTTTAGCAGTACACTGGCGAGGTATCCACAGTATCATCCGACTAATATTTGAAGGGCATGCTGACTCTCCTAATGACGCACCAAGCAAGACAGATCTAAGTTTCAGGCATATTCCCGTTCCGCTGTGCCTGTAAGTCTACTTGTATCTACTCATGGGTAAGTCACAGCGCGATGGATAAGAAAATTACCGTCGATCAACTGGCTACCACCGACCTAAGATCAATCAACGAAATATGGCTCGGCGGGACGCATATCCAGCTATGCCTATGGCGTGGCAAACAAGTCTTCACCCACGAAATAATGAGCGAGGGCACCCACGATCAGAACGTCCGACGCCTGTGCTTGCAGTTGGTCGACTCTGACGATCAAACCGCAGTGACCAGCGTTGAGGTAATTGTGCGCGAACGGCTGAAAAACATGGGGAAGGAGGGCGAGTTTTATCCCGCTGGGGAGGCGGACACTCATCAATAAGAAAAGGAGCATCGGGCATTCATGGGGAGTTAATCCAAGGCCAGCTGTCGCTTGGAAGCGTATCTTCCGATGATGATCCTGGAGCGCTTAGGATTACTCACTCAATTCAGTAACACCATGGAGCAGGCCACGGTTTATGGATATCGAATTTCGCGGTAATGGCATGCGTGAAAACCCGTCTGTAGGTACATGCGATGAGTACGGCGTGAGCGGGATTACTAGCTTTGACGATCTGACCGAAGCTCGTCGTAACATTGCTAAGGCGCACCCAGGCTTTAAACTCCTGATCTCGCTCGATGATCTGCACCAAGCTCGCTACACCTCGGGGCATGCGCGCAATAATTTAGGGATGGACGATGCATCGGAACAGGACGTAGCGGGCTTACCTCCAGAGTGCTTCGAGCAGGGTGAATACATAGGCTATCCGACTACGAAAGCGGAGTTTGCAATTTGCTATCGCAATTTCATGAACCTGGTAGCAGCCACATCTTTCGAAGATGCTTGCGCTCATGGTTTGACACTCAATGAGCAGGCCCTGCAGGAGTGGATCGCTTACCAGAACGACCCTATTTCTCTTCTAGAGCAGCCCCTTTCAGCTCTCCTGGTACCCGTTCAGCAGTCTTGCCAGGCACTTGCGGCTTTTCCGAATGGCTATTTCACTTCAGATCTGGATCCAGCGAAAAACTTTGCGGTTGCGCGTCACTTTTCAGAAACACATGGCTATGAGTTGATGGGAGTAGGTGCTTCTCACATCGGCTTCATTCGTTCTGAGCCGCCTGATACACCCCTAGCGAACGTAGTAGCCAAAGACTTCTGTGCACTCTATAACACTAGCGATGAAGACCGACAAGCGCGCGTTTGCGCAGTTGCACAGGCGATCTCCGGTCGGACGCATTTGTGGCTCCGTTACGTGGAATGATCTCCGTGCGCAGCAAAAGCCTGGCTGAATAGAGGCCAGAACTTGTGAGAGGTCTGGGGGAATTTGGCTGTCTTTAGGAGGGTAGTTGCTTTTCACGTTGTGTTCGGCCCGCGACGATAGTGCTACTGAGTCAAGAAAGATCTGACTGACTTACGTCTCTTGGCGAGCCGCTTTGCGCGGGCAGGCTGTCGTAAACCGAGCTCCCGCGTCCCGCTGTATCTCGGCCCTGCGGGCGTCCGTCCTTCACGCTTTCGGCTGTGCCAGCCTGCGCGCTCCGCTTGCTTCGGTTACTCAGCGCTTTCCGACGTCCTGTAGTTAAGCTGGATTGGCGCCCACAGACTCCCAGCTGTCTCGATCTAGTGAAAGGATCAGAGAGGCATCAGCTATTCAGATTGCTTCGCACCAAGCTGGGAAAGGCGGCCTTCAATGGGCGAGAAGCTAACTCTGTCAAGTTGTTCTCAGTGGACATTCAAAAAACCTAACAAATGAAGCGCGAATTATTATCAAAATTAACATCACCTATGCTTATGGTAATAAATATAAAAAGCAATCTATTTGAGCTGTGCGTGAGAAAAAAGCTCAATAAACATACTTGCCTGCCGATACCTTCCCTGATCAATGGCACGCCTCAAGGTTGACCATATCTCCCCTATGAAGAGAAAGCTCTATGACTTGGTTTTTGAACTTGCGCCTTGCGGCAAAACTGTCCACATCATTCTTGATATGCGCATTGATAACTATCGCGATTGGGCTCGTCGGGATGAACGGCAACTCACGGCTGGGCGACGCGATTTCATCTGTATTTAGCAATAATATAACTTCAATTAACAAGGTAAATGAGGCCCTGCAGCAAGTAATTTATCATAATAGAGACCTATACTTGTTGCTGGCACAAAAATCTAGTGGTGCAGCTGAGGGGGAACTCGCAACCACTCAAAAATCATTGTCTGACCGCCAGCGTGCTGTAGAGAAAGCATTTGCTATTTATCGTAGCACCCCGCTGCGCGATGACGAAAAGGCCTTAGGTGATAACTTTGAACGGGATTGGCCTGCTTATATTAGAGCGGGAGAGCAGTTCGCAAATGTTTTGATGTCGGGGGATTTGCCAAGGGCGAGATTGCAACTGATAGGAGACGTCAGCGATAAGTACGGTTTCGCTGAGAAAGAGATGTTAGGGATAATTGCATCTAACAATGATCAAGCGGACGATCTCCGAAGTGAAAGCGATGCGCTTATTCAAAGTTCTAAGCTAACGATGATTGTAGGTATGGTAATCGCGTTCGTCCTGGCAATGGGCCTGGGTGTTCTTATTACGCGACTCATTACCCGGCCACTCTCCTATGCAGTATCGGCTGCAGAGCGTATTGCAGGTGGAGATCTTACGCAACGTATTGACGCAGGTAGCCAGGACGAAACCGGGAAATTACTGTCCTCCCTTGATGAGATGCAGGCGAGCCTTCGAAGCACAATTCAAAATATATCCAGTGCATCAGATCAGCTAGCTTCGGCAGCAGAAGAGCTGAGCGTCGTAACGGACGAGAGCACACGGGGTCTTACTCAGCAGAACAGTGAAATCGAACAGGCTGCTACCGCTGTGAATGAAATGACAGCTGCGGTAGATGAAGTCGCTCGCAATGCCGTTTCTACAGCAGAAATATCGCAAAGAACCAATCAAGACGCCATGGCTGGCAAAAGTAAGGTTGGAGAAGCTGTTGTAGCGATTGAAGGAATGGTTGGGGAAATCAACTCATCGAGCTCGCAGGTTCAAGAGCTTGCTCATCAGACGAAAGAAATTAGCAAGGTGCTTGAGGTCATCAGGTCGATTGCTGACCAAACCAATCTCCTAGCTCTGAATGCGGCCATTGAAGCTGCACGAGCGGGCGAGCAAGGTCGCGGATTTGCAGTAGTAGCTGACGAGGTAAGGGCTCTAGCTCATCGTACCCAATCATCGACTATTGAAATCGAGGGGATGATTAACGCTGCTCAGACAAGCGCTACTTCTGTAGTAGAAACCATGACCAAGAGTCAGAGCCAGGCAAATAACACACGTCAGCTTGCGCAGGCTGCAGGCATTGCTCTGGAGTCAATCACGGAGGGTGTAGCTGCAATCACAGAACGCAACCTGGTTATCGCAAGCGCGTCAGAAGAACAGGCACAGGTTGCTCGTGAGGTAGATCGTAACCTCGTCAACATTCAAAGCCTGTCAGCTCAAACAGCTACAGGTGCGCATCAGACAAATGCCTCGAGCCACGAACTCTCGAGGCTGGCAGTGTCCTTCAACCAGTTGGTAGCCAAATTTAAGCTGTAGATCCCGCAGGAAAGTGCGCTTTTGCTGGCGCACTTTTCACCCTACGTTACACAAGCACGGGATTGCCAATAGGTATAACTCAACTCGAACCGACCAAAGCGAGTCGGCGGGTGGCAATCAAAGTTCACTCAATTGTATACTTATTGCGCAGTCTTACCCTTGAGCTACAGGAACATCAGCATGACTGTACTCCAAACGATCTACTGGCAGCCTACGCCGCCTTAGCGCTAGGCCCCCTCGCAATACCTCGTATCCGCCTGTTCCGCTCGCGGTGCGTTCTGCTGTATGCCCGGTTCTCACACCCAAAGCACACAGCCAAATAATCCTCAAAATATGAATTCGTATCGACGCGCTCGCCATTCGCCTGGTGTGCGTTCGGTGCATTGCCTTGGATATTCTGATGCTGCAATCACTCAAAAAAACGTGGTTCTCTAACGTTCGTGGAGATGTGCTCGCGGGAATCGTGGTCGCACTAGCGCTGATCCCCGAAGCCATCGCCTTTTCCATCATCGCCGGCGTTGACCCAAAGGTCGGGCTTTACGCCTCTTTCTGTATCTGTGCTGTTATCGCCTTTGTCGGTGGTCGTCCCGGCATGATCTCGGCGGCTACCGGCGCCATGGCACTGCTCATGGTTACTCTGGTTAAAGAGCACGGACTTCAGTATCTGCTTGCAGCCACGTTGCTCTGTGGGGTACTTCAAATCCTTGCCGGCTACCTGAAGCTTGGCTCGTTGATGCGCTTTGTTTCACGCTCGGTAGTCACCGGCTTCGTAAACGCATTGGCGATTCTGATATTTATGGCGCAATTGCCTGAGCTGACCAATGTCACCTGGCATGTCTACGCCATGACGGCAGCGGGCCTCGGGATCATCTACCTGTTCCCATACGTACCTAAGATCGGCAAGCTGATTCCGTCACCGTTGGTGTGCATCCTGACGCTGACTGCCGTCGCCATTTACCTCGGTTTGGATATCCGCACCGTCGGTGACATGGGCCAACTGCCTGACACGCTCCCGATCTTCCTCTGGCCTGAAGTTCCGCTGACTTTTGAAACCCTGCGCATCATTTTCCCGTACTCGGCTGCCTTGGCTGTAGTGGGTTTACTCGAGTCAATGATGACCGCGACCATTGTCGACGATCTGACCGATACCACCAGCAACAAAAAACGCGAGTGCAAAGGCCAGGGTGTGTCCAACATCGCTGCCGGCATGCTTGGCGGCATGGCGGGTTGCGCGATGATCGGCCAGTCAATCATCAACGTGAAATCGGGTGGCCGCACCCGTCTCTCGACATTGTGTGCCGGCGTTTTCCTGCTGCTGATGGTGGTATTTCTTGGAGAATGGCTCTCAAAAATCCCTATGGCCGCACTCGTAGCAGTCATGATCATGGTGTCAATCGGTACCTTTAGCTGGGATTCCCTGCGCAATCTGAAAGAGCATCCGCTGTCGACCAACCTCGTCATGGTGGCGACTGTCGTGGTCGTCGTGGCCACTCACAACCTGGCCTACGGCGTAATGGTAGGTGTGCTGCTGGCTTCGCTGTTCTTTGCTAATAAGGTCGGGCACTACCTGGATATCAAGACCACTCTGGAAGAGACGGAGTCGCATCGGACTTACCACGTCATGGGCGAGGTGTTCTTTAGCTCTGCAGACAAGTTCACTGAAGTTTTTGACTTCAAGGAAGCGCTCAACAAGATCACCATCGATCTCACGCAGGCGCATTTCTGGGATATCACCGCCGTCGCAGCGCTGGATAAGGTGGTTATTAAGTTCCGCCGCGAGGGCGCCGAGGTAGAAGTGCTCGGTCTCAATGAGGCCAGCGCCACAATCGTTGAGCGCTTCGGCGTGCATGACAAGCCTGGTGCCATCGACAAGCTAATGAGCCACTAAGGAGAACAACAATGACCCACGTAATGGCATGCATTGATAACTCACAATCCTCATTGGCGGTCTGCGATTACGCAGCATGGGCCTCGCATACATCGAGGAGCACCGGCCCTATTGGAAGCCACACTACGATCTGATGCACATGACCTCGCATTTTCATCAATGCGAAGTCGCACCCCGGCTAGCTCCCGTGAGAATGGAAAGCCACGAAATCGCCAATGGTAGGGGGTAGCCGAACGGGCTCGGCTCAACCTCACGATCGACCGATTCTGGTCGGTCACCGCCAATTTTCACTGGCTGTATTGGGGCGATTTCGGTCAGTCGTGAGAGGCAGAATCGGCCAGAAGCGGACGTAGAGTGATCACCCTACAACCTCGGCGCTCTGTATCAGCCACCGGAGCATTAACGCAGAGAGGAAAAATACTGAGTAGGCGGTTTACCCAGTGCTTTCTTGAACATCGTGATGAATGCATTAACTGAGTCATATCCCAGGATGCCCGCCACACGTTGAACGGATACCCCCTCCGCCAAATGACTCAGTGCGATCATCAAATGCAATTGTTGACGCCAGCGTCCGAAGCTCAGCCCGGTCGTGCTTTCTACAAGCCTGGCCAGCGTTCGTTCACTGGTTGCAAGCCGAGTGGCCCACTCGCGCAACGTGGTTCGGTCGCCTGGATCGGAGAAGAGCGTATCGGCGATTTGTTTGATCTTGGGGTGGTCTGATATCGGCAAATGCAGCTCTTTCAGCGGGGCATCGGAAAGCTGCTCAAGCAGCACTGCAACCAGTCGCGCTGTCTTGCTCTCGTCACGGTAAGCAGGTTCCTGTTCAGCGAGATGCAGAATCATCTCCCGTACCAGGGGAGTGATGGCAACAGTACAACACGCTTCAGGCATGGCTGCCGCGCCTGGCTCAACAAACAGAAAGCAGGTACGGGCGCTCTCGGTTACGCGGCAGCTGTGCGGCGTGCCGCCTGGGATCCATACCGCATGTTGAGGAGGCACAAGCCAAAGTGCATCTTGTACCTCACAGCTAACCGCACCGTGCAAAGACAGGATCAACTGACCTTTACGGTGGTCATGCGAGCTGACACCTGAGTAACTCAATTCGGGCGCAATCTTTAGGGCAATCGCTGCCTGAGCGAAAAGATCTGAATCGAAATCTTCCGGCGAGGTAACGACATTTTTTGAGATTGGCATAATTTAGATGTCGGGTGTCTTAATGTCTATATTATACGGTTCTGAAGTTCTCTACAGTTGTCTTCTTTATAAGAGGACAGATAAAGAATATGTCAGACACAAAAAACAAGTGGCATGCCATCGCGCTCGTCGCAGGCATTCTGCTTATCGCCGTGAACCTGCGCGTTCCCTTTACCAGCATCGCGCCCGTTTTGCCGCTGATCCAGAATGCTTTTGGCTTGAGCGCCTCAGCTCTAGGCCTGCTTACGTCACTTCCATTATTTGCCTTCGCCGCCTTCTCTCCGCTCAGCGCGTCGGTCGCCCGCAGGTACGGAATCGAGCGCACGCTTTTTGGTGCACTGTTGGTCATTTCATCGGGCATCCTGCTCCGCTCCGCAGGCAGTGCCTGGGCGTTGTACGCCGGTACGATATTGATAGGCACCGGGATCGCACTGGGCAACGTGCTGCTGCCCGGCCTGATCAAACGCGACTTCTCAACGAAAATGGCGTCCATGACCGGCGCTTACTCCATCACGATGGGCGCAGCAGGCGCTGTCGGTTCAGCCGTGATAATTCCGCTGACCCAATCATGGGGATGGCCGATTGCACTGAGTTTGTTGGTCGCAGCCCCGTTGTTGGCGCTGGTGGTGTGGCTGCCGCAGTTGAAAAAACACAAACACGTAAATCTGTCCGGTTCGAAAGAAGCGCCAACCGTGGCCGTCTGGCGTTCGCCGCTGGCATGGCAGGTCACGCTGTTCATGGGGCTAAACGCGATGCCTTTTTATGTCGCTGTCGGCTGGCTGCCGACCATTTTGATAGACCATGGAATATCCCCCGAGCAAGCAGGTACGGTACACGGCACGCTTCAACTGACCACGGCCATTCCCGGCTTGATTCTGGCGGCCACACTTCGCCGTCTCAAAGACCAGAGACTGGCAGCCGCTACCGTCAGCCTGTTAACCGCCTTATCCCTGATCGGGCTCATTTATGCGCCAGGCTACGCCATTTTGTGGGCCGCGCTCCTGGGCTTCGGCTCTGGCGCCAGCATGATGCTCGGCCTGACCTTCATCGGCTTGCGCACAAAAAATGCCGGTGACACGGCGGCACTTTCAGGAATGGCGCAGTGCGTCGGCTACCTGATGGCAGCCGCAGGCCCCTTGCTGCTGGGCCAACTGCACGACTGGATTGGTGGCTGGACAGCACCGCTGCTGATCACAGCCGCAATCTCCGTAGCCGGCGCATTCACCGGCATGCTGGCCGGGCGCAACGTTCAACTTGAACCTGCTGAATCATCGTCGCGAACAAACCCAGCAATCCAGTCAGCGAATGCGCTCACAGCTGGCGATAGAAAGCGCTGATGCGGGTATAGCAGGTGCACAGGAACCGATGCGGGCTGCCAGTCAGCAAGCACTTCGATCAGCCGCCCTTCTCGTAGATGCTCGCTGACCACGTTCTCAGCGAGCTGTACCAGCCCGAAGCCTTCAAGGCACATTTTGATGTAAAGCCCAGTCTCGTTGACAGCCGCTGTGCCGTTCACCGGGACTGAGATCTTTTCGGTGCCACGGGCGAAGCGCATTTCACCTGCTTGTCTTGCGCGGCCCGAGAAGTAATGGATGGCCCGGTGGTGAGACAAATCTTGCGGTGTTTGCGGAATACCGTTTTTTTCGAGATAGGCTACAGACGCACAGGTCACCCAGCGAAACCGGCCGAGTGGGCGCGCAACGAGCGTTGAGTCATCGAGCTCGCCTGTACGAATAACGCAATCGACACCCTCTTGAACCAGATCAACCTGCCGATCGTTGACGCCTATCATCAGGTAGATATCCGGGTAGCGCCTGTAAAAGTCTTGCAGGTTTGGCATGACGATGAAGTGTGCAATGCCACCCGGTATATCGACCCGCAAACGCCCCTGCGGTCGTTTTACGGAATCCGACAGACTGGTTTCCGTGTGTTCGATTAGCTCCAATATTTCCCGACATTGCGCCAGATATTGTGACCCCTCAGACGTCAGGCTGACTCGCCGAGTGGTTCTGTTCAGCAGGCGCACCTGCAGGTACTTCTCAAGATTCTTAACGCTGCTGGTAACTGTCGAGGCTGGCAAAGAGAGCGTCTGCGCCGCTTGGATGAAGCTTGCAGCCTCAGCCACACGGACGAAAATCTGCATTGATTGAATACGATCCATGACTGTCATCGACCTCAAAGCAGTGATTGGGAAAGGCTTCATTATTCGTATAAATTGAACAATAAAAACAGTTTTACCATCTTTTTCCCGCAGTATCGTCTTGCGTACAGTTCTTCCAACGAAATTTGAAGAGGTGTACCGAAATGGCTGAATACAACCGCAGCATCGTGCAGGCCCTGGCCGCTCCGGCCGCTAGCACACTTATTCGCAACGCCACTGTGCTGAGCATGGACGGCGATATCGGTAATCTGGCGCGCGGCGATATCCTTATAGAAGGAAGCACCATCACGGCCATAGGTGAAAACCTCGAGGCCGGCGACGCTATGGTTATCGAGGCATCCGGCATGATTGCCATGCCGGGCATGGTCGATACGCACCGTCACTCTTGGGAAGGGCAACTGCGTCGAATCAATCCGAATGCCGAAACCCTGGAAGACTACTGCAACGCTACGCACTTCTCTTTCGCCAAATACTATCGCCCGGCTGACATGTATATCGGCAACCTGCTGACTGCGTTGGGTTGCATCGATGCCGGTATCACCACCGTGGTCGATAACTCGCACAACAGCCGCACCGGCGCGCACTCCGATGCTGCCGTAGAGGCGCTACTTGATGCTGGTATCCGATCTGTACACGCCTCCGGTGCGCCAGTTTCCGGTGAGTGGGACAAAGCCCACTGGCCCGGCAACCTGGAGCGCCTGAAGGAAAAATACGTCAAGAACGGCGACAACCCACTGCTCTCGCTGGCAGTGATGGCGCAGCTGGAGCCTGAGCTATGGGCTGAAGCCCGGCGTCTGGGGCTGCCGATCATCACCGAATTTTTTGGCGGGGACATGGCAACTGAGTTGGAGGGTTTGCATCGCGAGGGCCTGCTGCGCCCCGATAACATCTTCAACCACTGCACAGCGCTGCCGGACGCCGGCTGGAAAATCCTTCGCGAGGCTGGCGTTCGGGTCAACGTATGCCCGCGTTCAGATGCCCACTACGGTATTGAAGATGGAATGTTCGCCATGCAGTCGGCCCAGCGCCACGGCATCAGCCCGGGGCTGAGTGTCGATAACGAAACCTCCTACAGCGGTGACATGTTCATGGAGATGCGGGTGGCGTTCTACCTGCAGCGCGTCATGGGCATGCACCAGCAGCGCTGCTGCGGCGCAGAACATCATCCGGTGACCCTACCTGCTCATGGCCTGCTCAAAGCCGCCACTCTCGACGGCGCTACCTGTGCCGGATTGCAGGACAAAGTCGGCAGCCTGGCCCCCGGCAAACAGGCCGACCTGATCCTTATAAACGCGCAGGACATCAACCTTTACCCGTCAGGCAACGCATTCGGCACCGTTGTACACGCGGCCGAACGCAGCAATGTCGACACGGTCATCATTGGCGGTCGCATCGTCAAGCGCGGCGGCAAGGTGCTGGGCGTGGACAGCGAAAGGCTGCGTGCAGCAATCGACGAATCCCGTGAGCATCTGTTTGCTGCCGCAGGCTACCAGCCGGATATTTTTGCCGAGACATTCATGCCGCTTGAGTCAGCCAAGTAAGGAGGCGCGAAATGAACGCAGCTTACTACCTGCTGGCCGTCTTCGCGGGACTTGGCATAACCCTGCAGACCACGCTGAATGGGCAACTCGCTACAGGTGTGGGTGGAGATTCCGTAGCGGCGGCGCTGTTCTCATTTACTGCCGGAGCGGTATGCCTGGGCGTATTTTCATTGATGCGTGGCGGGATAGTGGCCTCACTGGCGGCTATACCTGCCCAGCCCTGGTGGAGCCTGCTGGGCGGTCTGCTGGGTGCCGGTGCCTTGCTTAGTTATGTGGTGCTTGCGCCAAAAATCGGTCTATCAGCCCTGCTGGGCCTCGCTATCGCAGGGCAGATTATTTCGTCACTGGTTATCGATCATTTCGGATTGATGGGGGCATCGGAAAGGCCGGTATCTCTCGTCAAGTTGGCCGGGTCGATGGTGATGCTCACAGGCCTGGTCATCGCCCTGTTCGGTGACAGGTGGTCAGCGCTTTTCTCCAACTGACTGCCTTGTTTACCCCATCCTTTTTCGTAGGACGCCACCATGTTTAAAACCCTAACCAACACCACCAGCCTTCTTGGCGAGTGCCCTGTCTGGTGTGAAAGAACGGAGCGTCTGTTCTGGACTGACATCCCGGCCTGCGAGTTGCTTGCTCTGGATCCCGTAAACGACGAAGTGCAACGCTGGCCACAGCCGGAGCCATTGGGGTCATTTGCCCTCACGGCAGATGAAGACGTATTGCTGATGGGGCTGGCATCCTGCCTGGGCTACTACAACCTGATTACCTGTCATTTCACTAAAATTACGGCCACGCCTGGAGTGGCCGCAACCCGGATCAATGATGGCCGCTGCGATCGTATGGGCAACTTTGTATTCAGCACAATGGACGCCGGTGAGCAGGTGCAAACCATAGGCAGATTTCATCGGCTCAACGCGGCAGCGCTCGAGACAGAAACTCTAGACCTTCCCGCAGTGGCGATCCCGAACAGCATCTGTTTCAGCCCGGACGGTTCCACCATGTATTACGCGGACTCCCTGCAAGGATGCATTTTCTGCTGCGATTACCCGTCGCTAGAAAACCAGCGTGTATTCACTACAGTCAATGGTCAGGGTGCTCCAGACGGCTCTTGTATTGATGCGCAGGGTTTTCTCTGGAATGCGGAATGGGGCGGTAGCCGACTGGTTCGTTACGCACCCGACGGAAAAATTGACCGCGTGATCGACTCCCCATGCGTACAGACCACTTGCCCGATTTTAGCGGGCCCCGGTTATGAAACGCTTTACAGCACCAGCGCCCGGGTGGGGATGGATAAGCCGACAGATTCCGATGGTGCGCTGATAAAAGCCGAAGCCGTAGTCGCTGCGGGGCTTCCAGAGGAGCGATTTACTGGGCGACTGAACTGAATAGCGAGTTCTGACCTGTAGGGCCTTTCTAATGCCAATTTGGTAGACTTCAGTGAATGACCGCGTTTGGCCGATTCTGTTGTAAAAGTAGCTCCCCTGTTTGACCTGCGGCAAAATTGCTTCATTGGTCGGCGGGGGATCACATAGCATGATGGAACAGTTATCGAGTGGGCAGGAGCGACTGTTTTACTCGTTCAACCTTGAAGATCACATCCCAGCCAATCATCTTCTGCGCAGCATTGATCAGTGTCTCGATCTGAGTGACCTGCGCCATTGGGCATCTACTTAGAGCGCATGCTAAATGACTGAATCGGTGGTCTAATCCTGCCCATGCTGTTTCATTTCCGTTTTCGAGCTCGACTACGAATTTACAATCAGGATCATCGGCATGCGCTTGTCAGACTTCATAATTAAAAACCTGGAGCCCATTCTGCAGTCTTGGGAAGACTTCGCCAGAACCATTGAGGTGCCAGGCCAAGAATTGGACTCAAAGGGTCTGCGTGATCACGCAGAACAGATGTTGCGCGCAATTGCCCTAGACCTTCGCACAACCCCGCCCCCGCAAGAGCGAATTTCCCAATCCCAAGACAATGATCCTGTGGAGCAGTTGGAAACGGCTGCCGAAGTCCATGCGGTAACGCGCTTACTGGTAGGTTTCACACTGGATCAGATGGTATCGGAGTATCGGGCCTTGAGGGCTAGCGTGCTCAGTCAATGGCTGGGGCAGATGAGGGCTGGAACGTTTTTGGATGTGGACGATATGATCCGCTTCAACGGAGCAATTGATCAAGCGCTGGCCGAGTCTATCGCTAGTTATTCGCGTGCAGTGGAAGCCTCTCGTAACGTTTTTTTAGGCATTCTGGGACACGATTTGCGTACCCCACTGGGAGCTATTTTACTGGGAGCAGACGTGTTGCGGCGCTCGAAAAATTTTGAGGGGCGAGAGGCTAAAGTTGCACTGGGAATATTCACCAGCGTAAAGCGAGCCAGCCGAATTGTTAGCGACTTGTTGGATCTAACACGTTGCCAAATGGGCCCTGGAATTCCTGTCAAGAAGGTCGAGATTGACTTAAAGCCGCTATGCATACGCATAGTAGAAGAGATCCGCACCTTTCACCCAAGCGCGGACATCATATTTAAAGCAGAAGCGTCAGCTCTAGGTGAGTTTGATGGCGCTCGAATGGAGCAAGTTTTTTCCAACCTACTAAGCAATGCTGTGCAACATGGCGACCATGAATTTCCTATCAAAGTATCGCTCGATAGTTCTGATGGGAGCGTTGTATTCGTCGTCCACAATCGCGGCGAACCAATACCAGAGCATGTTTTACCGTTTATCTTCAGTCCCATGGGCCGCTTTTCTCAGAAAACTACGTTTGATGCCCGCCATAGCGCTGGCTTGGGATTGGGACTCTACATCGCTTCCGAAATCGTTGCCGCACACTCCGGCTCTATAGATGTGACCTCCGACAAACTGCACGGAACCACTTTTCTGGTAAAAGTACCTGCCGGTAAACGCTGAATTTGTGTTTGGTAGCCAGGCTTCACTATGGCTGCTCATCGATAGACTTCGCGGTATGACACGAGTCTCGACAAATCCGGCGCGCATTACTGACTTCTTCAGAGCTCTGATGAACGAGCTGCGATCCAGGGGCGTTACGGTATTTGCATCCTGGGAAATGCGCGATCTGTTTGGTTCAGAAGTCAGCGCACCAAACTCTGACCTGTCCAGCATCGTCGACAACCTGATGCTGATGCGATTCTATGAGAATCACTCTGAACTAAGCAGGACGCTTTCCATTCTTAAAGTACGAGACAGCTCTTACGACCCTTCGCGTTTTGAGGTCGTCATCCGTGATCAAGATGTTTTCCTGAAAAAGGCTTCAAGACATGAACCTTCAGTCCCGACTGAGACATCGCCCGGTTCAAAATCTTAAGCCTTTGTGCGGGTTGAATTTAACATGACCACCATCCTGGTCGTCGACGACGAGTATTTGATCGCTGATATTCTCAGTTTCGCGCTGGAGGACGAGGGGTTCATGGTGGTGACGGCCATCAACGGTCAGAAAGGGCTCGAGGTGCTGGATAGAGAGCGGCCTGCCTTGATCATTACTGACTTTATGATGCCGGTCATGGACGGCCTTGAGTTCGCCACTGCCGTTCGAGCGCTGCCTTCGGCGAATCAATTGCCGATAATCCTGATGAGCGGAGCTCAGGCCCACATCGGTATGGAGAGATCGGATCTGTTTGATGCAGTTTTGGCAAAGCCATTCAACATCGACTTGATCATTGCCGAAGTTAAAAAACTACTAGCCTCTGATTAGTAAGTGCCCCATGTGCATACCCATAGCAATCTCAAGCCGGGCTCCCCTCTAGCCCGGCGGCAGCTTAGCGACTGGGATGAGCGCAATAGCTCATCTGCAACATAAGCGGCGTGAGTGTGATGGTGCGACCGTCAAACGATTTAGATACCCGCAGCGTTGAAGCCACTTATAAGAGCCTTGGAGGGAGTGCGAACCTGGGCGTGGCTACATCGACTTTACCGAGACTACGTCCACATACTTGTACTTCTTCCTAGCGGCTTTCACGGCCTCTTGCTCAGCAAGCAACGAGCTCAACGTATCAGCCTCGTGAATCAACTCGTGCATTTTTCCCTCAAATTCGTTTCCAACCCTGAGAGTGACCTTCAGCCTAGGCGTAAAAGCTTTTTCCGCTTTCTTCTTCACCTGGGGAGGTGCTGGCTTTGTAGGCAATACTTCTGGCACATGCTCCTGTACTTGAGGGGCAGACACATGCTCTTCGGGCTGAGGCGTCCCGAATAGAGCACGACGCATTTCTTCTTCAGTTAATTCAGAGTTCATAGAACATCTCAAAGGGACGCATTTCGCTGGGCAAGTTCTAATAGGATTGTTGCTGACCGGTGTTCGGGGAGCCTGCTGGGACGTCAAATCCCCAATTCGATTTCAATACAAGAGCCTCGCAAGGCTCGCGAAAGCTGTGCCTTTGGCAGCAGTGTAATGATTCCATCAACTAAGTTGCTAGCGTGACGAGCGTGCAGCGTGACTGTGCCTGCATCAGGCGTTCGACCTGGCACGATGGCACCTACCCGCTGCTGGGCAATTTTCAGTATGCTCAAGACGTCCTGACTCACCTCATTGGTGGACAGGTGTTCAACCAGTGGTCTGGGTGGAGGGGCGGCGCGGCTCCACATTTCTATGACCGCTTGGAGGAGTCCGTCTGAGCCAAGATGCTCAAGGGCCATTTCCCATAGCTGCCCCTCCTGCGCCATATTCGAGCGAGCCCTAGTCATTACGGAGTTCTAACAAGGTGAGGGTCTTTCTTGATTGCGAGTTTACCAAGCTCTCAGCAGCAGCGGAGCTGATATCACTCGCATTGGTGGCCGAGGACGGGCGCGAATTCTACGTCGAATTGCTCGATACTTGGCAAGAAGAAGACTGCAGTGATTTCGTAAAGAAAATCGTGCTTACGCAGTTGTGGGGTGGGAGCTACGCATTGCCCATTGTTGAAGCCAGGATGTCGCTGCTCAGGTTTCTGACGTTATTCGAAGAGGAGGTCGAGATCGTCACGGATGCTCCCCAGTACGACTGGGAGCTTTTTTGCGATCTGGTATATGAGGACGGACGATGGCCCAGAATCGTTCGCAATTTTCCCGCTGACGCGACGACACTTGCTCCGACTAGCGAGGGTGACGAGCTGCCTCATCACGCGTTGCTCGACGCTAGGATTATCGCCGGCATGTTCAGGTCATTGAGCCGAGGGAATCCCGGTTAAGCCTGGGCGGGTTAGACGGAATTATACCTCTTGCTGATTCGCTGGATTTTCTTGATCTCTTATCACACCAACTCTCGTATAACCCACAAAAAAGTAGGATTAAATACTTGGTTTTTGATGGCAACAACGAGCCGGGCCTACGGCCCCAAATTGACGAGCAGGATACAAGGTGCGGAGTGGCATCCATAAGCGATGGTATTTGCTTGAGAGTGAGCTTAAAAAGCTGTCATATCAAAAGGGTCAGATAAAAACAGCGGCCAGCGAACCAGCCTCATTTCCAAAATGAAAAATGTGCCGTTGCAGGCAACCCTGCTTTTCTTTTGAGTTCAAAATATAGATCTCCGGTTTTGAAAAACGAATTCAAGGGCAGAGATTTCATAATGTCGAAAAAAAGACATTAATGTCGCATTTGTGTAAATTCTGAATCAGGATCTGGCACCATCGCTTATGGAGGTTCTCGTGCGCAGGGGGCTATGGATTAAGCCGGAAATAAGGTTATCCAGTGATCGAAGCCACTTGGCGGCAAACCGATCTTTCCGCTCGGCCTCGCGTTGTCGTGTAAGCCAAGCTCAATCTCAACGCACGGCCCCGAGCCCTTTGAGAGCACGTGCGTCAATCCAGCATTGTCCTCTAACAATCAGCTCTAGATTCGGTAGCGTTAATCCTCTTCCAATATCGATGCACAGTCGATAGAGCCAGCCCCGTCTCCCGCGCAATCTGCGATTGATTCATTCCAGCAGTCTTAAGCTCGCGAACGACGCTTTCGCTTCCCTTGTTCTGAGGCTTTCCAGGCTTACGGGGGGCAACCCCTCCATCAGTGAGCTGTTCAGCAAGAATTCCAAGACCTCCTTCTTTCTCAAACGCTTGCAGCTGCTTCAGGGCAGCATCCATGAGGACAGGGTAAGGGGTGTCTTGCTGTTGGGACATACATAGAGCTAGGAGGGCCAGAGGGTTTATTCGAAGGCCCTCAGCAAGGCTCTCGAACTTCTCAAGAGTAATGCTTGTTTCGCCTCGCTCGAGGGCGCTGAGTTTAGATTTCACGGAGGCGTCAGAAAGGTCTTCGTGCCGAAGTTGACGCTGCTTACGCAGTGCTCGGATGGCGCCTGCGAGTGCGATTCTAAGCTGCATGGCTCACTCAAAAGTCAGGATATAGCCACACAGGAGGGTTTCCGTTAAATACCAAAATGAGGTAGTATTGCGCATATCGCGATCAAGACGGCTCATAGCGAAGCTTCCGTAAGCTCGTTTTGGCAATTTATGGAAATTAGGTGAGAGCGTTTTGCTGCCCGTGAAGACCAGCGCGCGGACTTTCCAGCAAGCCTCTGGTGAGCAGGCGTACTACTCGTAAATGATTTCGGAGGCAGCACATGGTTAGAGTGATCGATGCGGGCCTTTTGGGAGACCCGGGAGCCTCTCTAGTTGGCTCAGAACTTAGCCTCGAAGACGCGATGTCTGCAGCCAGAAAGCGCTACAAATGGATGCCCCTCTGCGCCGTCGAGGAATGGATCATCCTAGACGCCATCGTCACCGACGAAGAGCGAGCGAAAGTTACCGCCGCAGGCTTCCAGCCAATCTTTCTTTTTGCCCACAAAGTTGTGCACGACGAGCAGCGGCGTTTCGAACCAGGCCATTGGGTGCGCTCAAGCATGGGCACCGCTTTCAAAGAAGGCTACCTATTCGAAACACGCAACACGGTCTACGTCTTGCTTGGCCCAGGCCATCGTAAGTCTGCTTCTATCGAAGCGATATTTTCCCTTTTCTGATTACCAACCGGTTCTGCTGGGCAACTGACGTGCTCCAGCAGCTTGAGGCGACACATGTTCAGAACCTTAGACAGCGACCTGATAGGCGTCCCAGGAATGTTCGGGGAGGGCGTGTCCCATTGGCGCGGAGTCTCAAGGCTGCTCCGAACGGCTTGGTACCACTTAACCCTTAGCGTCGAAAACGAGGGTCGGTTCAGCGAGTGCGCGATGATGATTGACGACACCCATCAGCTTCAAAAAATGTTGGTAAGCCAAGGTGCGGATTTAGTTATTACCGAGATTATGGCTGTGACGCCATCTTGGATGAATAAGTCCGGGAGCTGGCAGATGGAGCGGTTAACCAAAGTGTCCGTTGGGGAGGACGGGTCTGGTTCTGAGGTTTGCTTGCTGGAAGTGGCTAAGGGAGCTGTGTATCACACCTCACACCAGCGAGACTTCAAGATTGAGGCGCTGGCTAACCTGAGGCCCGTCTTTCTCTCAAGCATGATTCGATCAGCCTGAAATTTACCAGTAATCACCCACGATACCAGCGCTCCTGGTTGCGTGTGCAATTCTTGATAACTCCCTACAGATCGCAACCGGAGCGCAGTGATGCTCGACACCATAGATGTAAATTTCCACGGAAAACGCCATACAGATTTCGATCTCAAACGAATCATTAAAGCCCAGGAGCAAGGCTTTGATGTGCCAGTGACCGCGTACCTCTGCGGTGTTTCCATCAGGTCACGGGCAGGTATCGGCGTAGTTTTTGGCCACAAGCGGAAAGACCAGTATGGTCGGTTTGCTGACGGCCATCTGATTCGGACTTCTGACGTTCTGAAAATTGAACGTGAGGGGCGGTTCTGGGTAATGACAACGGAGAACTCCAGGTACGTGCTCACCACGTTCCAGCGTGAAAACGGACGTGCCAGCCTTCGCAAATTCCTGCGTCTTTCACAAGGGCAGCATCACCTAACCCCACGAGTGCTGCAGTGACTTGGAGTGAACAGCTAAGATGCTTTTCGTAGGGGAGGGTATACCCGCAGGAGAACGAGGGAAGCCCAACCCGCAGCATTATTCCGACTGCATTCTCCTGTCCCAGCCAAAGGTATCAGCGCAGGGCGCCAACCACTGCTGGATTTTTGCATTGCGTGCTAGCTCATTGGGCTTCAGTAAGCGTGCGCCCAAATCGACATGGCGAAGGAATTGAATCTCGAGACACTGTTCCAACTGCTCTGCCAGCAGTGGAAAGTCCATAAGCCTCTGCATGCGTGGCCACCTGACGAGCTTATGGTAGCGTAGCTGCTGAGACTCAATACGCAGATCATCATTCGGGCGCCACTGGACATTGAATAGATCGTCATGACGTGACAGGTCGACGCGCCAGTTACCACTGGATGGGATACACAGATCGAGCTTAAGGCTGTCAGGCCGCAATTTGTTGCGCTTGAAAACCCAATGCTCAGGTGGTTCAGTCATCAGATCGATAGAGCAGACGCTGTATGACACCTCAGCTATGTCGAATCGAGAGAACCATTCGGCGATTTCGGGACAGACCGGATGATCGAACACACTTGACCTCTTCCTGAGTAGTTGTCGGATGGCCGGGCAGCTTACTCGCTTGAGCCCTTGGGGGGCATTCAACGTTGTCCTGGCATGTACGATCAGAAGGTGACTGATCGAGCCCAGGAAACAAAGATTTGGACACCATTGTCGTGGCCTGACATAAATTAAGGACAAAATATGTTCAGCAAATCTCAGATCATTACCATCCCAGTCCTGATCTCATCGGTACTTTTACTCACCGGCTGCCCCCCATCACCGGAATTCACCCGATGGCAGCGTACTTCGACCTCTGTAGATGGTGTAAGAGCCGCAATGGCAGAATGTGGCGACCCTATGGCAGGGCCACAAAACCATTTCCCAATAAACGAACAGATAATTCACTTTCAGTGTATGCAGCGCCTCGGCTTTACCCGTAAAGACGGCTTTGAATACTGTGAAATAATGGAGAATATGCCAGCCTGCGTCGAAGAAAGGCAGGGTCGTCCGCTCAGTTTGTCGCAGCTCGAAGCGTTGCCGTTTGTAGAGGATGAAGCATTTCACCCAATCAAGCCTAATTCTGGTCGGGATGAACGTATGCAGGTCTCATGGCGTAAAGCGGGAGCATCACGCCATTTCGAATTCAAGGTAGTCAATGATAGTGAAGCCTTGCCGGTAATGTATGCGTGCGGCTATGCAAAACCACTAGGGTCAAATGTAGATGTCGCAAGCATCGGGCGCACTGCTGAAGTGCAGCGTTGCATGATTGATCATGGCTTTGAGCCCAAAAATAAAATTATGCTGGTTTGCCAGACTTACCCCCAAGTGACGGGCTGTTCGTCGAAAATGCCACCGAGTTGATGCAGATAGAGCAGAGAGTATAGGGGCTTGAGTGTGAGCGATAAGAGATCTTCCTAAGTGCACGATTTTCTACCTCATGAGCCCAGTTGCGTCGTTTACATCGATTTAACCGATACCACGTCCACGTACTTGTACTTTTTCTTGGCAGCCTTCACAGCCTCCTGTTCAGCAAGCAACGTGCTCAACGTATCAGCCTCGTGAATCAACTCGATCATTTTCCCCTCAAACTCGTTTCCAACGCGTAGCGTGACTCTCAGTCTAGGAGTAAAAGCTTTTGCCGCTTTCTTCTTCACTTGGGGAGCTACTGCTGGTTTTTTAGGCACTAACTCTGACGCATGCTCCTGTACTTGAGGCGCAGACACCTGGTCTTCGGGCTGAGGCGTACCGAATAGGGCACGACGCATTTCTTCTTCAGTTAGTTCAGAGTTCATAGAAATCTCAAAGGGGGCGGTAATCAGCTCGACGAATTTACTAGGATGGCTGCTCCAACGTGTATCGGGAAGCATGTGTGCCACTGTGAATTCTGGCTACGTGGAAAAATCGTCTGGCTCAATTAGGCGCGACCAAAGGGGACTGACAATGGCTAAAGAAATTGAAAACCCCTGCATCTCGACTTGCCAGCTGAGTGGTGATCTCTGTGTGAGTTGCGGGCGCAGCAAGGAAGACATTAGAAAGTGGAAACGCATGAAACGGCCTGAAAAAATGGCCGCTGTACAAAGGGCGAATGTGCGATTGAAAGGACTGAAGAAAGCTGACGTATAGTCACTTGCACTGGATGACCGCTGTGGGACGTTAACGCGTGCGCTGTGGTCAAGTAACTTTCGGTTTGAAAGCGCCGCTGGAGGCCTATCCAGACTCACCGTTCCCGACCTTGAAAGAGTATAGTCACATCGAGTCTATGGTCGACCTGGCCGTGAAGTACAGGAAAAGCAGCCAAGGATGGTTTTAGAGCGAGATCAATTCTGATCGTTGACTGTGCTTTCCGTAGATGAGACTCGAGTGAATTTTTTGTTGTACTAAGCTAAGGTCACTTGTGTGTATTTCCTTCAAGAGGGATCTATGAATAATTTCAGATTTGTCGCTGTCCCTGCGGTACCGACCGAGACAGGATCCTTACGCACCGCAAAGCGTGCTATCGCTAAGATTTCGGCTTTAGGATTTAACATCTACGACAATGAAGATAAAATGCGTTTGAAAACAAACTACTTGACCAGAGTTGAAGCTGAGCGCGAGTGTGAACGACTGAATATTTAGTTTCATAGAGGTCATCTTCTTTCAGACGATGTGTCTGCCCTCCTAAAGCGCTTTGAGCAATACAACACCTCTTCTCAATATCGCTCCCATTTCTTGCGCCATGCGATGGGGGCGCGCAGGTCATGCAGTTTTTGAAAGGAAGCTCACTATTTATCAAAATGCCCATTAGTTGGGTTAACGACGTATTCCGAAGGCGTGACAACGGTCACCAGCGGTGATACTGATTCAAAAGGTTGCCATTGCAACCATAAAACCAACGACTACCACTGCCACTAAACGGCAAAAGCCCAGCGCAAGGCTGGGCTTCGTTTCGAGCTGGTCTCTATACAGTGAGGAGGCCAGTAGGGTGGTCTTGCGAGCTCTATGCCCGCCCAAGATCGTTAACCGGTTCGTACTTTCTAGCGCAGAAAATGTACTGCCAAGCCGAATAGCGCGCAGGCCATCAGCACCTGAATGACGCCCCGTTTAAAACGGAATAAGGCAATTGCGGCAGCAATCGCGATCAGTGCGGATGGCCAGTCGAGGTTGCCGCTGAAGCCTTTCGGCCAAAGCACGTGATAGCCAAAGAAACACGCCAGATTTAGGATCACTCCAACGACGGCGGCAGTGATGGTAGTCAGCGGCGCAGTGAACTTCAGTTCGTTGTGAGTCGACTCCACCAGCGGGCCGCCCGCGAGGATGAAAAAAAACGAAGGCAGGAAGGTAAACCAGGTCACCAGGGATGCGGCGATGGCTCCGACCAGAAATACCTGATCAGCCCCGAACACTTGGAATACATAGGCCCCAACAAAGCCCACGAAAGCCACCACCATGATCAGTGGCTCTGGCGTGGTCTCACCCAGCGCCAGGCCATCAATCATTTGTGTCGGGGTCAGCCAGCCATGGTGACCGACCGCGCCTTGGTAGACATAAGGCAACACAGCGTAGGCCCCACCAAAGGTCAGTAACGCCGCTTTGGTAAAGAACCAGCTCATTTGGGTTAGGGTTCCTTCCCGGCCAAAGAGCGCGGTCAAAATCCTCATTGGTAAAGCCCATAACACGGCGCCGATAAGTGCGAGTGATGCCAGTTTCAACCAACTGAACCGTGCATGTTCCGGGGACGGAGTGTCGTCATCGATCAATGCTGGGCCGAAGTTTTTTTTGGCGGCGCTATGCCCCCCGGCTCTGAATTTCTCGGGGGCCAAACGCCCTCCAAAATAGCCGATTAACGCTGCCCCAAGACTATCAGCGGGAAAGGAACATTGAATGCAAAAATCGCGGCAAATGACGCAGCCGCTATCGCCCACAGCCAATTGTTCTTCAGTGCCCGAGAGCCGATCCTATGCGCCGCTTGTAACACTATGGCCGTCACGGCAGGCTTAATTCCATAGAAGAGTCCGGCTACCACGGGTACTTCACCGAACGCGATGTACATCCACGACAGCGCGATCAGAATGAACAGTGAGGGCAGCACAAAAAGCACACCGGCGATGATGCCTCCCCAGGTTCGATGCATCAGCCAGCCAATATAGGTCGCCAGTTGCTGCGCCTCTGGCCCAGGCAACAACATGCAGTAATTGAGGGCATGCAGAAATCTGCGTTCGGAAATCCAACGCCGTCGCTCCACCAACTCCTGGTGCATGATCGAGATCTGGCCCGCAGGCCCGCCAAAGCTGATGAAGCCGAGCTTCAACCAGAACAAGAACGCCTCACGCAGGCTGATCGCTTCCGGTCTCGACAGCTCTTCTCCAGCCATTGGTGCCAATATCTTACTCATTGGGTTGTTCCTCTTTCACAAACCCGGCGAGCAGTACGTCGAAAATAGCGCTCGCAGCAGCCAGCAAATGGTCGTCGTCGGTATCTCCTAAGGACGAATACCTGGCCTGGCTGTTGGCAGATCGGTGTGGGCAAATGTCATCCTGCAGAGGTTCACTACGTTAGCTACCGCAGCGCTTGCCCCTACAAAGCTCTATTGAAGCAGTGATGGCTCGGCGACATCACCGCTCTCAAGGCGTTCCAAACTTGTACAAAAATAAATATATGTACAACTTTTCATAAAGTTATCAATCTGAATGCCGACAGGATGACTGAAACGTTTAATTACATAAAACGTGATTAGCCGAATGAGCCAGACAGAGCCCGGCATTCGAGAAAATGGAGCGTTCTCAACAAAAAACCAACTACAAACCGTCCCATTCCGGGCTGTGAGAACTCTATGAATATCCTTGCTCCTGCCGTAAGCCTAGCTAATCGATTACGCTTCCCCGCGAAATTTGGTGTGCTCGCAATCATTGTCTTCATCCCTCTGGTTCTACTCGGTACGCGCGTCATCCATCAGATAAACGAGAGCCTTGAGGTTATTCGCTCGGAACAATTGGGCCAGCGCTATCTTTTGGATGTCACACCTGTACTGCGCTTATCAATGTTGCAACGCGCGCTGACGAACCGATTTCTCAGCGGTGACAGAACCGCTCAAGCCGATCTATCGGCCAACCAGACGAAGCTGGAGGACGCGTTTTCGAAACTGGCCGCCACCGACAGGCAATTCAACACGCAGCTGGAAACCGGTGATCGCGTGCAGCGTCTGCACACGGCGGCACAGCGTTTGATTGAGCAGGCAAAGGCCGATGCCAACCAAAGCGAGATGTTCGACAACTGGAACGATCAACTCACCGAGACATTGAACTTCGTGTACTACGTATCGGCCACGTCGGGCATGGTGTTGGATGAAGATTACGCATCGCTTTTCATGATCGACCAGAGCACCCTGAGGCTGCCACGGCAAATCAACATCGTCGGGCAATTGCGCGGTCTTGCCAGCGGACTGCATGACGGACAAACGTTGAGTTCGGGTGCGCGCAGCGTTATCAAGTCGATGCTCAAAAATGAGTTACTCATCCACAAAGAACTTCAACAAAGCCTGGCCCTGTTGCGCCGCAGAGAACCTGCCCTCGCCGATAGTATTCAGGCACCGATCACCAGTGCTTTTGTGAGCCTGGACAGTTTCCGTGCCGACCTTGAAGTATTGATTGGCGCACCAAGCGATACCATCACCGGTGTTCAGAATCTGCCAGCCAAAGGCAATGCGGTGGTGGCTGAGTTGTACAAGGCGCAAGACACGCTGCAAGAAGCACTGCTGAATGCGCTTGAACGGCGAGTTCAGGAAAAAACTTCGGAACGGCTATTCATTCTAGGCATGTTTGTCGTTCTTGGCCTGCTGCTGGTTTATGTGTTCAGCGGCATCTACAGCGCCATGCGTCGCACTATCTACGATGTTTTGATCGCCACCCAACTCATTGCTAAGGGCGACCTCAGCGTGCGCATTCAAGTGCGCGGCAAAGATGAAATGGCCGACGTGGGCAATGGCCTTAACCATATGGTGCAAGCCTTTAGCTCCTCGCTGGCGCAGGTCGAACGTAGTTCACAATCGGTCTCCGATGCGGCGGAGCGCATTGGGGTGTCGATTGACCGGGCTAAACGCTCGATGAGCACCCAGCAAAGCGAAACCGAACAAGTCGCTACGGCTATCAACGAGATGACCGCCAGCGTTGCGGACGTGGCACAAAACACCGAGGGCGCCGCCCACGCTGCTGAGCAAGCCAGCCAGTCCTCCAACACCGGCCTGGCGAAGATGCAGGAAACCCGCATGACTATTGAAGCCTTGGCCGATGAGGTGGAACGCTGTGCGCAAAAGGTTTCGGCGCTTGCGCAACATAGCCAGCAGATCGGCGGTGTTATTGAGGTGATCCGTAACATTGCTGATCAAACGAACTTGCTGGCGTTGAACGCGGCCATTGAGGCGGCCCGCGCAGGTGAGCAGGGTCGAGGATTCGCGGTTGTAGCCGACGAGGTCAGAACGCTGGCCTCGCGCACACAAAACTCCACTGAAGAGATACGCCGGATTATCCAAGAGCTGCAACTGGCAACAGGCGACGCCGTCGAGCAAATGAAAGCGGGAAAACTGCGCGCGCAGGAGTGCATCGAGTCCGCTGATCAGGCCTCGACCAGCCTAGATGCAATCAATGACGGCGTTGAGCAAATCGTAGGAATGAACACCCAGATAGCCAGCGCGGCGGTTCAGCAACACGCCGTCTCGGAGGATATAAATCGCAATGTGACCGAGATTCGTAACGGTAGCCTTGCATTGATGGAGGGGATAGAGGACAACGCTGTGACTGCGGAAGAACTCTCGCTGCTGGCTGTGGAACTGCGTACTGTCGTTTCGCGTTTCAAGCTGTAACGTGACAGAAAGGGAGCCCAATTTGTTGCCTCCCCCAGCTTTTGCTTACGCGCCTACGGATACCGCGTTGATTCAATCGTAAGCGAAGGACACCCAGCATTTTATAGGGTCTAAGAGTTGAGTCTTCTCCTTCCTGCGAGTGTCTATTCTCTCGTAACGTGACAATATTAATTACTCAGGAAACTCCCATGTCCAAACTCGCAGAATTCCGCCAACTCGAAAAACACCTTGCTGAACAACTCCAGGCGCTCGAAGCTCTCAAGGGCGATGCTGGCTTCAAGCAAGAAATAGAATTTGAAACGAAGCTGCGCGATTTGCTTGAAAAATATGGCTACAGCCTCAAAGACGTAGTCAACCTACTTGATCCAGATGCTAGTCGTCGCGCTCCAGTTTCTGAGCTAAAACCCGGCACACGCAAAGCCCGCAAGGTGAAGGTTTACAAGAACCCGCACACAGGTGAAACCATCGAAACGAAAGGTGGTAACCACAGAGGCTTGAAACAGTGGAAAAGTGAGCACGGCGCAGCGACTGTAGAGTCTTGGCTAGCCAAGTAATCTCTGTCGAGTACAAAGGGCCCATTAGGGGCCCTTTTTTGGGCTCAACTTTTCGTGCGCCGGCAGCGCTCCGAACAGTAACGAACCTCCTCCCAGCAGCGAGCCCATTTTTTCCTCCAAGTGAAAGGAAGGCCGCACGTAAGGCACTTTTTTACCGGAAGCTCGCTCTTTTTCACAGCCGCGCCCATGTTGATTGGTGAGCAGGTTACTTCGACATACGTTATCAATTTTCAAAACAGAATCATTGAGAGTTCCGTATTTGAAGTGCTTTTCCCGGCCGTATAATGGTGCCGTACAGCTATGTCGATGCCAATCCTGAGCTTCGAAGCTTTCAGGGCTTAGGCGTAGCACTCGATCATTTCGGCTAAACTCGCCTATAAGAGGTGCTAGTGCAAGCGCCAGGTGAACCCCATGATCGCTGACACTCCTACTCTTTTCGCCTGTGTCGCTTTAGTAGCGATGATTATGGCGTTTTGTTTAATTCTTGTCGGAGAGTTCAACCAGCGTGACGGCCTTCTAACGATAGGCTTCGGTTTGTCAGCTCATGCATTAGCCTACATCGGCTATACGTTCTATGGTCACGCACCGTTGTGGTTGACCTACGGCGCCGCCAACACACTGCTGGCAGTAGCACTGGCTTTTTATGGAGTCAGTGTTTTTCGGATTGTCGAGCTTCCTGTCGCCTGGTGGCGAGTGTTTGCTCCAGCGGCATTGATGCTGGTGTTGATGGTCAGCTTGATCGATACGCTAGAACCGCGAATGCTCGCCGCTACGCTACTGTTGATGCTGCAGTGTTCATTGATCATTTACTGGACGCGCCGGCACATTCCCGCCCAGGGGCGTGCACGCATGTTGTTGATCATCGGATCGAGTATTAGCCTGATCGGTTTGGGTATGCGGGTTGTCGCGGTGCTTGGCGGAGGTGCTGCGGAAATGCGTTACGACGTAAGTAACCTTAAGCAAACGATCTCGGTCAGCATTGGTACCTTCACCGCGATGATGATCTCCCTGGGCTTGGTACTGCTGTCCAAAGAGCGGAGTGAGTCCTTGCTTCAACACATGGCGTTGCGAGATGTGTTGACCGGGATTCTAAATCGTCGAGCCATCCTCGATCAGTTCTCGACTGAGTTGGAGCGTGCGCGCCGAGACAGCTCCAGCCTGGCAGTAGCTATGGTAGATATCGATTACTTCAAACAGATCAACGACAGGTATGGCCATCTGGCAGGAGACGAGGTGATTAGCCACTGCGCCAATCATCTAACCCAACGAATTCGTCATTCCGACAGTATTGGTCGTTATGGAGGTGAGGAGTTTTTGATTTTGCTGCCGAGCACTAATCCCGAAGGGGCCGTAGCTGTGCTAGATGAGCTCCGCGCTTCTTTGGCCGAGTCGCCAGCTCAATATGATAAGACAAAAATTTCGCTTCGCATCAGTATCGGTGTTTGCTGTGTGGTACCCACTGAAGGCGACACCATAGCCAGCCTGCTTACCAGCGCAGATTCGGCACTTTATGAAGCGAAGGGCGCCGGTCGGAATACTTTGCGGTTTGCACCATCGCTTTTCCAACCGAGCGAAACACTAGCCGTTGCAGTCTTAGAGATCTAAATATAAAGGTTTGTAGTGGTCTATACGCAGCGTATTTACTCCAACTCCAAGGAATTTCTGATTACGTTCTGTTTGACGCGCATGAGAGGCTTGGTGGAAAGGTGCTATCTGTAGGACTTGCGAGTACAGGCGAAGCCGCGCCAGATCAGACCAATCGATTCGATCTGGGGCCCTCCTTGTTCTGACCCGTCCCTCAATCAATTAGCACTCGGACTCACGAGCAGCTTGGTAGGCTCTGCCCGGCACACGCCAAATTGGCGTTCATTCGTGGCTCCTCACGGGCTGGCCGGCTTACTCTCCAACCGGCTTAGTAGGGATCTTTCGAAAACAGGCACTCACCACAATTGGGCTCGTGGTTCGCGATTTCATCCTCACGCCAGGCCATCATAGATCCACTATCAACGCCGAGCGGCTTGCGCTCAGGTCTCTTAAAAGTGCGTATCATCGCTTGCATCTTCACAGAAGGGGCCGAATGCACAGGAATGCGACGCTCTACCCGTAACGCTAAATGAGTCAAACATTCAAGAACCAAAAAGCCAGAGATACCTCTGACTTTGCTCTCTTTGATAACACAGTGTTAAAGCTTCATGTTGAGCGAGACATAAGCCGAACGGCCTGGTGCTGGTGAAAACATCGCCTGGTCGTCGCCACCCCAGAAGAAGTTGTCGTACCAGACGTACTCATAGTCTCGGTCGGTCAGGTTCTTAACCTGAAGGTCGATACTGGTCGCTTCGCTCAAGCGATAGCTGACATTGGCATCTAGGACGGCGAAACCACCATATTTCCCGGCTTCATTAGCCGTGTCGATGTAGTAATCACCTTGAGCTCGGGCCTGCATGCCGAAGCGCCAGTCATCGTTCATGCGGTAATCGACGCCCAGATTGCTGATATATCTCGGCGTTGAGAAGACTTCCTTGCCCGCCAAGGATTTGCCGTTGGCATCAAAAGCCTTAACCACCTTGGCCTCTTGGATTGCATGCGAGCCCCATATCGTCCATTGGTCATTAAGCTGGCTAGTGAACTGCATATCGACACCTCGACGACGAGTTTCACCGAGTCCAACTGTCGTGCCTGTCGCTGGCATGTTCGACACTTCATCGGTTGCGTCTTGTTGCCATACTGCAACTCGCGTCTCTGTACCGGCGAATGGGCGGTATTTTATGCCTACTTCCTTACCGGTATTGATTGACGGATCGTAGTGCGAAGCCCCGTTGATTAGATAACCTGGATCGGCGTTCCCGGTGAGTATCTGGAAGGTGCGCCCCCAGTTGGCATAGACGTCAATATCTTGATTGATGCTATAGACCACGCTGAGCTTGGGCTGCTCGATCCAACCGTAATCCTGCAAAGATCCCTTTGCAATTGAAGTGCCGTTGAACGCCTTGGTACTACCGCTAAACCTGTCCACACGCATAGCGGGGATGATCTTGAGGGAGTCGGTCGGCTGGATAATCGCTTGAACGTAGCCACCCACGTTATACAACGTATAGTGATCGTCATTCTGAATACGCGCTGGTGGCGCATCGAAATCGGTCGGCACCCCATACGCAAAACGTCTGCGTTCGTATGAGTTGTTCTGCTCCTCATAGTTTATGCCGCCATCGAGCGTAAGCCAGTCGTTGGCGCGCCAAGTCAGGTTGTTCAGCATCCCAAGCTGTTGTTCGTCCCAGAAACGACGCTGGCGCGGAGCATTACCAGGCTGATAACTGGTGAAGGTGATCGAGCGGTCATCGTTGTAGCTGTTGTAGTACAGCTTGCTGCTCAGGTTCAGATCGTCATTTGGCTGCCAGTCCATGTGCAGGCTCAAGTGCTTCATGTCGCGGTCACTACGGTCATTGTCGTTCTTTTCCGGCGAATTCTTACGGCTGGCGTGCAGCTCTTCGCGAGTGAGGAACCCGCCTTCGTCAGCCTGATGGTGATAGAGACGTGCGATGGCGCCGATCCGGAAGGTTTGATCGTCGTTGCTGAGAAACCACTTGCCACCCAAGGCATATTTATTCGAGTTGCTATGATCGCGGGATCCGTCCGAATCCTGTTTGGCCAGTAGGTAGTTCTGCGCGAAGTTACCGTCTTCGTGGCCGATAGCTAGTTGTACTTCACGGGTATTAAAGCTGCCGTAGGTCAGGCGGCTATCGGTGTAGTTTCCGCCCTGGCGGGTGGCATAATTGATATTGCCGCCAATGTTGTGCAAGCCGTAGCGCGGATCATTAGTCCCACGTACCACTTCGATATGGTCGATATCGAGTGGGAAGATCATGTCGACAAAGCGTTGGTTGCCGCTGTTGACGTTGCTCGGAATACCGTCGATCAGCACCTTGATGCCGTTGATGTAGCCCTCGCCATTGAACGCACGAAAAGTAGCCTTGCCGGACTCGGCGCCTTGACCAGTCTCGGTCAGCTGTATACCGGGCATCTGTCCCAGCAACTGCCAGCTGTTCATTACGTTCTTGTCTTCTACCTGATCGCCGCCTAGGACATCGACAGAAGTTAGTATGTTCTCGGTGCGCAAAGCGGTACTTTCCTGCTGCGAAATGCGTACCTCTCCCAGAGTGATCGTTGAATTTCCAGACTCGGCAGCATGGAGGACGGTTGAGGCCAGCGCTGTTAGGACAGCGAATGAGGCCGGGGCGGATTTCATGGTATCTCCGAAACTACAGATCGCAGTGATTAAGGGAAACTGGCTGGCGGCGTTAGCCAATATCGCGGAAGCAGCGATCGAGAGCGTGCTGACGTCCGGAGCCAAACGGCCAGCACATTAGTTTGTTATAACGTAACGATTCCACTGGATTTTGTAACCTAATGTTAACTTCCTCTAAGCGATCAACCGCCCATAGGGCCTGCAACGTTGCGCTCCAATTGTGGTAATGCGCGTTGGGAATACTTGGAGTGTGGAAGAACAACGAGCAATAGCCGCACGCATCTAGCAGGTGTTCAAGGTGGGCGCCTTGAAGGCGGTACGAATCATTCTGCATCGTCATGCAGTGATCGTCCGCCGATCCCGCATGCTTCATCCAAACAGTACCCTGACCAATCAAGGGGCCGAGCAACATCATCAGCACGGCAAATGACGCCAACCAAGATGCTAGTCGGCGGTCTGTCGTGCAGGTGCCGCTATCGGTTTGAGGTCACGCGCGACTAGCTCTTCAAATTTCGTGCAACTGTCCAATTGCTGATGATTTTGTTTGCTCACAACGTAGCCGAATACAGTCAAGGCCTGTTTGAGAGAAGGGCTGGGTTCACTCATCCAAGACTGTGGCTCGTTCAAATTAACTCGTCTGGCTCATACGGCGCGTCTGCGTTGAGCCAATACCGAGATCCTGCGACTGGGTAGCCGGGTGGTGAAGCATCCATCCTACAACAGCTTTCTTTTTCTGAGCCTAGAGTTGACCCCACACAGCTTTGTCGTTGCTGCGGCCAGTATTGCGGACATATCGCAGGCCGAAAAAATGTTTACGCCGACTCGGTTTATGCTAAGTGAGAGGAGCATGAAAAACCTGCATGGGGGAGCAAAATAGCTTCAATCTAGCTATGCACAATTGCGCTTGCGTGGGTTGTCTAAGAGCATGAAGCAGACGGTGAAGGTCGCTCAACGGAGCTTTGTAAGAAAATGCCGGCTTTGTTGGCAGGCGCGATAGGTATTCTATAATAACCAGGCGGTTATAAAGCTTGTAAAAAAAGCTAAATCGCTTATTATTTTCAGGGTGATATCAATGAGCCATCTTTGCCAGTTAGAAACTTAATATCACTGAGCGGGGAGCACTGCGTGAAATAAGGGTTTTGAGCTAGTACACCGCTTCCAAAATCCAGCGGAGTCTATGCCCTAATATAAAGGCTAAAGGTGGCAATTAAAATATGTCGGTGACAATATGAGCTCTCAACTTCTAGCGGAAAGTGAAATTGTAATTATTGATGATGTGTTAACTAATTTGTTAATTATTAGCTCCTATTTAAAGGTGGTTGGATTTTCTAGGGTTCATGTTTTTTCTGATTCTACAGAAGGCTTGGAGTGGTTGTTAAATAATAAATGGGATTTGGCTCTGTTGGATTTGAATATGCCGTTTCCTAACGGCTTCGATATTCTTGAGCAGCTTCAGGAAAGAGATCGGGCAGAGCAACCTATAATCATAGTCACCGCGCTTAATGACCCTGCAAGCCGCAGAAAAGGGTTAGAAAAGGGTGCCAATGAATTTGTTTCAAAACCAATGGATTTTCCAGAGCTTTTACTCCGCGTGCAAGGTTGCTTGAAGTTATCCGACGCGTCGCGTAAGTTGCGAAGCAACAATATTGAGCTTGCGCGGCAGGTTGAGGAGCGAACGGAGCAACTGCAAAATAGCTATAAGGCTGTCATTAGCAGTTTAAGTAAAGCTGCGAGTTATAGGGATGAAGAGACAGGCTCACATATCAGGCGTATCGGACAGTCAGCTGCCATCGTGGCGAACGCCCTCAATATGCCTTCGCCATGGTGTGACTTAATTCGTTTAGCTGCTCCAATGCATGACGTTGGTAAAATAGGCGTTGATGATTGTATTTTGCGTAAACCTGGAGCTCTTACAGATGAGGAGCGTAATGCCATGCAACAACACACTCGTATTGGATATGAGATTTTATCAAATTCTAACGGTGCCGCAGTAACTGAAATGGCAGCAGAAATAGCTTTGTCACATCATGAGCGTTGGGACGGGCACGGCTATCCAGATGGTTTAAAGGGAGAATCGATTCCTCTCAGTGCGCGGATAGTTGCAATATGTGACGTTTATGACGCGTTGCGAATGAATCGTCCTTATAAAAAAGCATGGGCGAAGGAACGAGCACAAAGTTACATTTTTGATCAAAGTGGCAAACATTTCGATCCTCGAATTGCTGATGTGTTTTGCTCATTGTTTGATGAAATTGAAGAGTTGCGTGATGCCGACGAGTTACCAGGGTTGTAGTTGTGTGATTTGTACTGATTTTTTGGGTTTTTGTGTTTGAATACTCAGGGTTTTGAGGTTGAATTTCGAGCCATGTGTCATTTCAACGTTTTTCTCAGTTGTTAGTATGATTTTTTACGTGGATTTTCAATGCTGTTTCGCGTGAACCCCGCAAGCGGCATCAGATGATCGCTCAAACGCCGTACCGTTTGTTACCTCCAGAGGTAATGCAGTATCGACCACCCCGAGGCCCGATACACACATTCCCAGAGGAACAAAGGCAGGATGAACCGTAAGCTGGAGTCTGTTGGCGAACAGGATTTGGAAGCTGGGCCGCTGGTCTGGGCTTCGACGGAACGTAGCAGCCAGACCCGATGCACAGGCTTTTTAACGAAAGCCACTTCGGTGATTGACCATCAATGCTGATGCGTGCCCAATCGTTGCGCGTCTCGAAAACCTGAACCTTTTCCCCGCGCCTCAGTTTGGAGATGACCTTTCCACCTGGTTGATCCCTGACATTGAGATTATTGACACTCACAAAGTGTTCAGTTGCGGAATCAGGAGCCGGGGCTGGCGGTGAGGCCGGAGAAATCGACGCTAGCGTATTCGGCGTGCTAAGAGCGTGTGGCTGTACCGGGGCTGGAGGCGTGTCTTTCTTCCCCATTGCCCACAGGACGGCAAAAAGAATCAGGAGCGGGACAAACCATGACGGGGACTTCTTGCGCATATCCATTGCTCTCATTCAGCATGTATTACAACGGCTGTTTTCCTGACCAACCTGACGTCATTCACCTACTGCGAGCTTAGCCAAACTTCCATTTTTTGCAGCTTGTCGGGATCTAAAAGTTTGCGCCTTCCCGAATTCAGGATTTCAAAAAAACGCTGCTTCGTTTCGGAAGAGGGAAACCAATCAGCGACCTCGACGTTGCAGTGCTTAGAATCACTTAGCACCCATTTCATCACCATGTCAGCTGCCGCTCTGTAGTGATCTGCCATGAACAGCCGTTTGCCGTCTTCTGACCAGCCTCGCATCGCAAGATCGTCGGTTACGTCGATGACTCCAGCGTCTCCAAAGAAATCGGTGGTATCTGGGTAGTGGACGCCTGCCAAGGACACTTTCGCTACGCCCGAATCGCGGTCGAAGTAGGACAGGAAATGCCACCCACCTGTAGTGCTTCCAGCGTGCGGAAAGTTGATCGCAGCCTTGCCAGTGATGTAGTGCGTGCGGGATACGCGTTTGAGATCAAAATCAAAAAGCGGCTGGGTCATGGGAGCTTTTGAGCCGGGCTAGCCCCTGTTTGATATGACCAGCGTTCTCACCAATTGTGTAAAGCGCACCACGGACGTTGTCGCCGACTTCCGGATGTCCTTGCGCTTCCACCTGGAGGGTCAGCTCCATGAGCGCGGCTTCGAGAGCGAGCTGATTTTGGTACATCCTTTCCAGCACATCCGACAACGAGTATTCCTTTGGCATTGATGTGGCCTCCTTCAGGGAAACTCAGCATAGCGCAGCACAAGAAATGAATACGTATCTAGACAAGGCGAGCTGTCAGACTACTAGCAGTGGATGGGCAAATGGCCTTAGAAAATATGGGTAGAGCCACGATAGCCTAGAAAGCTATCGCGGTTGTTCTGCGTTTTAGCGGTTAGCGTCGGCCAAGCCAGCCTCGATGAAGCGAACGGAGCTCTCCATAGCCTGCTGAGCTTCAGGCAGCATGGTGGCGTAGAAGTGCCAGGCGTGGAACATCGCTGGCCATACTTCCAGATTCACGCGAACGCGGTTATCAGCCAGGTGAGTTGCAAGGCGCATTGCATCACTCAACATCAGCTCGTTCTCGCCGATCTGCACCAAGATCGGTGGAAGACCGGTGACGTCCGCGAACACAGGTGAGGCCAGAGGATGATTGGCCAATGTGTCGCCTAGGAATGCTCTGGCGAGGATGTCCAAGACAGGCTTGGAGTTCAGAGGATCCAGGCCTTCACGGTTGCTCATGGAAGCACCGGTGTGTTCAAGGTTCGCCCATGGTGAGATGGAGGAGCCAACCGCAGGCAATGGAAGCCCTTTCGATTTAGCCGCGACCATGACGCTGACAACCATTGCGCCGCCAGCCGACTCGCCAGAGAACGCAATTTTGTTAGCCGGGATTTTCTGCTCAAGCAACCATTCGTAAGCGCGCAATGTGTCGTCAATAGATGCTGGAAACTTGTGCTCAGGAGCGAGGCGGTAGTCCGGCATGTATACACGAGCACCGAGCATTTTCGCGTAGTTGCCGCCGATACCGTGGTAGCCGTCTGGACGTCCTACAATGTACGCGCCGCCGTGGATGTACATCACGACCGCGTCCGTTTTGATCTCGTCCGGAGTAACCAATGTGCCGGGTACGCCACCCATGTCGACTGCTTCGAATTTAACGCCAGCTGGCGCTGGATTTTGCGCGAGCATTTTTGCGTAAGAGTCGCGGATGTCACTCATTTTTGTGGTGGTATCGATTCCCTTAAGAACGGGTACCAGATCGCTAAGGCTATTGGCCCAGGTTTGGACGGCTGCTTGGACTTTGGTGTTCATAATGACCTCAATTGATCGTTGGGAGTTTATTAGCTAATTGAGATACTATGCTTAGTATTGGGGAATAGGGTTCCCCATAACAGGTGCTAAGCCGCCCGAGCGTTGAGACCACCGAGGCCGTATGGAACTCCATAATCTGAATGATATCGCCGCGTTTGTAAGCTCGGTAAACGCGGGAAGCTTCACTGCGGCGGCAAAGCAACTTGGCCTCACGCGCTCTGCGGTGGGGAAGTCGATAGTCAGGCTTGAGGCTCGTTTACAGATACGTCTACTGAATCGCACTACGCGTAGCTTGAGCATGACGGATGACGGCCAGGTTCTGTATGAGCGCTGCGTGGGCGTTCTTCAGGATCTGGATGACGTGGAGGATGCCCTTGCGTTTCGTCGTTCGACACCTAGTGGGCGACTTCGGATGAGTCTGCCGGTTGCGTTAGGGAGACTTCATGTCCTTCAGCACATTGAATGCTGTCTTAAGGACTGGCCCTCCTTGAGCGTGGATGTCACCTTTTCTGACAGGCTGGTCGACCTGATTGACGAGGGATTTGATTTGGCCATGCGCATTGGCCCTCCCAAGGAGGACTCTCGGTTGCTCACGCGTACTGTGGCCTACCAACAAATGATTACCTGTGCTTCACCCAAATATTTGGCTGAGCATGCCGAGCCTAAAACGCCGGAGGATTTATCCGAGCACCAGTGCCTGCATTTCGTGAGCGGTGGGAGATTGCTTCCTTGGAATTTTCGCGTGAATGGTAGCGCTGTGTCCGTTACTCATGGTGGAAGGCTACAGATGGACAGTGCTGAGTCATTACACCAGTCAGCTGTAGCTGGCCTGGGCATCGCGACTCTTCCTTCCTACGTGGTGAACGACGATTTGAGGAGCGGCAAGCTTGTTCAATTGCTCGCTGGGTATGCAGAGGCCGCAGAGCCTATTCGGGTGATCTACCCTAGCAAGCGGCACCTATCTCCGAAAATTCGACTCTTTATCGATAAGCTCGTGGGGGCTTGGTCACCATGCCCACCGTGGGAACAGAATTCTGTTGAAGGTATTCGCTTACCTTGACCCCTGAGCGAGGCCCAGGCAGCTAGCTGAGAATTCACGAGCCTCATCAACTTTGAACTAATCATAACGCCCATGCCCTTAACACTGTGCTGATCGGCACCATTGACACGCGACTGACTTCCTCCATTTAAGGCGTTATGAGCGTTCGCGCGATTCACATGGCTATAGAGCCAGGCGAGCTTTCAAGCTGGCGACTTCCGCTTCAAGTTCACGCACGCGTTCGCTGGCCTCAAATTCGACGCTGACGTCCTTCTGGATGCCGATGTAATAGGTGAGCTGATCCGCCTCGTTAAAAACCGGAGTAATCGACAGCTCATTCCAGAAGGCACTACCGTCCTTACGATAGTTGCGAATGATTTGCCGGCAGGGCTCATGCATCTTTATCGCCTCTCGGATAACAGCCAAGCCCGTTTGGTCTCGGTCATCACCCTGCAGGAAGCGGCAGTCCTGATAAAGAATTTCGTCAACGCTGTATCCCGTCAGGCGCTGGAAGGCAGGGTTAGCGTAGATCAGGATGTTTTCATCGCCTTCCTGCTCCGCAATTACAATGCCATCATTGGAGGTTTCAACCATCAATTTCAGCAGTTCTGCGTCGATCATTTTCAGAGCTCGGTGAATTTCACATCATTCTAGGACAACGTGGGGGTTATGAGCGTTTTCGAGATCATTTGAAAATATCTATATGACTTACCAAGGTATTGCCAACGACCCGATGCGCTCTTCACATGAATTACAAATCTCATCATCGACCCACTGCTGCACAAGAGCGCAGTGAAATGGTGGAGGGGGACAGTAATAAACCAGTCAGCGGCTGCAGATTCAATCTTAATTACCTGCCTACCAAGGAAGGCTTTCTCCGTTATAAGAGAAGAAATTACCACTGTCGGTAGGCTCTAATCGGTCGATAAGCGATAGTAGTTCACAGGCGGCCACCTGTGCCGGCTTGGCGGCAGATACACCCCGAAAGTGTTGCGACAGTGCTGATACAACTGTACCCGGGTGAAGGCTCAGCAGTCGGCTCTGAGGTCGAGTTCTTGCCAGCTCGATGGCCGCCATTTTAATTAGCATGTTCAGTGCTGCCTTGGAGGCACGATAGACGTACCACGCTAATGAACGCAGCTTGTGTTAGGGCTCGGGACACAGCCGGCGTCTGGTAATTTGCAAATTGGAGTTATTAAGGACGCCAGCTTACCGAGGCCACCGCGCGGCTAGAGCGCAGGCGTTCGGGTATCACGCCTTGCCTGACTAAACCAGCTGCCAGCTATGCGGCAGCAAATGACTGATTTCACTCGCCCGCTGTGCCGCTAGCGCGCATGAGAACGTCCTTCATACAGGCGTAAGGATCATGCCTATCTAGCCGTGCAAACTGGATCCAGCGCATGATCGCTTTCGCACGTTTTCCGCTGCGTAAAGACCATGCGAAAAGTCCATGTTAGCGGTCAAGAGAGTCGTCCGCAGCGCTGAAGACAATACCCGCGACTGAGATTGCTGCATACGCGGTATCAGACGGCCAAATTATCTTGCAGGTGATTATGAATCCAGCACCATCAAGCAGTACCACAAGTAAGTCTTTCATGGGTGTTTCATTTTATCTGGCACTGATATTGACCACCGTGATGGTGTCGGTTTCGCTGTACGACCAGGCCCTGACCAACGGTTACGCAGAACTGGCAGTGGTTATTCAAGCGCTTATTCTGGGCGTGCTTTTTTTCTCAACACGCCGCCAGCAAAAGCAGTCAAAGATGCAGCTGAATGAATTGGTTGAGAGGAAAAAACAGATCGGCTCTTTGAACGAGCGCCTCACTAATCTGATAAATGCCGCGACGCAGGTGGCTGTCATCACAACCGACTCGCAAGGCCAAATAAAGCTTTTCAGTCAGGGGGCGGAGGCATTGTTTGGCTTCACACGTGAGGAAATGTTAGGGCGAAATAACGTCGAAATGCTCTATATCAAGGAAGACATAGATAGCCGTCGTGCCTCCTGCGTCCCGGCGTTTCAGGCGTTGACCGACAAGCAACTGATCGGCCAGCTCGCTTTTGATGACACAGGATCAAAAAAAGCCATGGAGTGGCGGTATCAGCGTAAAGACGGTACCCAATTCACGGGCGAACTGCGCCACGCTCGGTTCAGCGACCCCCTGAGCAACGAGGTCGAACACATCAGCGTGATTATTGACATCAGCGAGCGTATCGAACTGCTCGACCGGATAAATGAAAGCAAAGCAATGTTGACGCAGCTGACCCAGCGTATCCCCAACGTACTGTACCAATACCACTTGCTGGCACCTGGCAACGGCTTCTTTACATTTTGCAGTGATAGCATAGAAGAGATTTTGGAGCTAAAAGCCGAAGCGGTCGTAGGTGCGAATTTCAACGATAACCCACTCTTCGAGCGCATTCATCCCGACGATCTCCCATTGATTAGACTGGCGACCGCGAGGTCGGCAGAAACCGGCGTGGGGTGGACAGAGGATTTTCGGATGTTACTGCCCGTCAAAGGTTTGCGCTGGTTTCGGGTAGCGTCCTACGCTGAGCGCCAGTCGGATCAAACATGCGTCTGGTATGGCTCTTTCAGTGACATTACCGTACTCAAGGATCGCGAAGAAAAACTGCGAAACCAGGCTGTCACCGATGAATTGACCGGCATCTATAATCGCCGCTATTTCATGAGTTCGCTGGAGCAATTGGTGCAACACGGTAAAAGGTACACTGTAGGTTTTTCGCTGATCATGCTCGATCTCGATCACTTCAAATCCATCAATGACCGGTTCGGCCATGAGGTGGGTGACACGGTGCTGAAGCAAACGTGCAAAGTCATCCGCAAGCGCTTACGCGCCAGTGATGTGTTTTGCCGAATAGGCGGGGAGGAGCTGGCTATCCTTTGCCCACTCACTTCGTTGGAAAACGCCGAAGAATTGGCCAACCTGCTTTGCCACCTCCTCGCCAATCATGAAGTCGACGTCGCAGGCAGCGTCACAGCAAGCTTCGGTGTCGCGACCTGGACAGCCGACCTTAGCACCGAAGAGTTGCTGCGCCGCGCTGATCAGGCCAGTTACAACGCAAAAAACATGGGCCGTAATCGAGTTGTCACGGCTTAGAACTGTTGATCCGTCCGTTTATTAGGCGCCTGGATATCACGCGATTGCTAATGAGACACTTTGACGAAAGTTGTGCGGTGCTGATTGCACCTGGTGCTTCAAAAATAGAGTTGATCGGTAAGCGTGCGACGAACACACCTTCAGAATCCTCCAATCAAAGTACAGCGTCATAGACCAATTCGTTTTCTTGTACGCGGATTGCACGACTGTATGACTCTTTTACAAGATATGCTGAAATAAACAGACTGACAATAGGCACTATTCTGTAGATGCGCGAGGTACTCTCACTGCCAGCTTCGTAAAAGGATCGTCTATCTCTTCGGCATCGGGCTTCGAGAGCATGAGCTATACGAAGGCGTTCACGAGATTGCAATGTGTGTAGAACCCAGGGCGATTCAGTTCATAGCTCCGAAGTTTTGGAAGGGGCTGCGCTGGAAGGCGTTTTTCCAAGAGTGCCCATCTCGATTGGCGTCTTAGTGAAAAACACCGATATTTCCTCGGAGTCCAGTCGTGTGAATAACCGTTCTGCCTCATCTTCCGTGATTGCCAAGCGAATCTCCGTGGGTTGATCCGCCAGCTCAAAAAAGTGTGATGAATGCAGTTTTCCTGTGTGCCCAAACCCTTCGATTCCGGTGCAGAGCGTGGCGCCTCGCAACCCCATTTCTTTAGCCACGTCGACGATCCATTCGCCTAGCATCTTTCCCTGATAACGACGGTTTTGTTGGGTGAAGAAAACGATCATATAGCCTTTCATTTCTATCTCCTCAGCGAGTACCAATCATTTGGTAGGACAGAAGCCCGGCAGCGGTCATTGCTAACGAGCCTAAGACATGCAACGAAATTGAGCCGAGCGCGCAAACGTGAGCATAGATCCAGCACTACAGCCAAGTAATGCTCTTTCCCCTGGGCCTAGATGTAGGTGATGTCTCCGCACCGTCCCTGGCTGTATGCCGGAACAGCGAACTCCCGAAGATGTTCGAGATAGCTGATCAGAAATGCCCTATTCAACTCACAAGGGCGACTGCGGAAACTGCACACCGCCATGATAGCTATACGCTATCATGGCGGTGTTTATTGCTAACTGGATGACCTTCCTATGTCGAGGTATGGTCAAGGCATCAGCGTGATGGGCTGTTATCACCGCTCGCGTCTTCCAAATCAACAGAGGCCTATACAGGTCATATTTTCGAGCTCGCCATGAAGAAACCGCTTACGTTGGCCACACGCATAGGGCTTAGTTTCGCAGCCATCCTGGTGTTGCTCATATTGATAACCGCCATCGGCATTCACCGCGTTGCATTCATTGATTCCACCTTGGGCGACGTCAGCGAAAATGCTGCAAAGGTGCAGCGCTATGCGATCAACTTCCGAGGCAGTGTTCATAACCGAGCCATCGCTATTCGGGATGCTGTGCTGGTGACGACTGATACGGATTTGGCAAAACACTTATCGGAGGTCACAGCCCTGGAAAATGCCTACTCCGACTCGGCGGTTCCCATGGATCAGTTGTTCAAGGGCGCAAGGGTAACAGGGGAGGAGGTTCGATTACTGAGCGCTATCAAGGACATCGAACAACAAACCCTTAACTCCACCAGGGCGGTAATCTCCCTGCGCCAAGCGGGTGACATACCTGGCGCTCAGGCGCTGCTGATGCGTCAAACGTCGTTGGATTACAGTGAGTGGCTGAAACGCGTCAACGCACTGATCGACTACGAGGAAGCATCAATCAAGGCAAAGCTGGGTGCAGTGCAGGCAACCGCCAGCCAGTTCAGTACGCTGATGCTTATCGCGACAGGTATTGCTTTGCTGCTGAGCGTAACGTTGACGTCTATAATTATTCGTTTCGTTAAATCCACGCTGGGTGCGGAGCCCACTGATGTTGCATTAGCCATCGAGCGATTGGCAGCGGGTGATCTGAATCAGAAGATTTCCACAGATTATCCCAGCAGTGTGATGGGCGTCCTGAAAAACGCGCTAGGCCATCTCGGAGAGACTATTCAGCAAGTACGTAAGGCGGCCCAAGAGGTCGATCACTCGTCCACACAGTTGTCTGCCGCATCATCGGCTAACAATGAGCAGACCAGCTTACAAACCCGCGAAGCCGAGAAGGTGGCCGCCGCCATGATGCAAATGGCGGCGACGGTTAATGAAGTGTCTGGATATGCAGCGCAGGCAGCTGACGCCTCCCGATTGGCTGATACTGAAGTGGAAGGTGGGAATAAACTGGTTGCAAGCACCACGCTTGCTATTGAACAGCTCGCACTAACTCTCGAACAAACCACTGCTACCGTGAACCAGGTGTCCAAACACAGTGAAAATATCGCGTCAGTGATCGACGTGATCAACGCTATCGCCTCGCAAACCAATTTGCTTGCCTTGAACGCTGCCATTGAAGCAGCGAGAGCGGGGGAACACGGGCGTGGGTTTGCGGTGGTGGCTGACGAAGTACGATCTTTAGCCAATCGTACACACCAGTCGACCGAAGAAATTCGGGAGATGATCAGTACGCTGCAATTGGGTACCGAAACGGCATCCCAAACTATGCGCGACAGTTGCGAGCGAGCAAGCCAAACTGTCACACAAACGCGCAGTGCGCAGAATGCATTGGCAAGGATCAGCGAGCAGGTTGCCGCAATAAGTCATATGAACGCCCAAATCGCGAGCGCGTCCGTACAGCAGAGTAGCGTGACCGATGAGGTCTCTGAAAATATCAACCGCATTCATAGCTCGACTGTTGAATCTGCCAACGGCGCGCGCCAAGTGGCGGCAGCTAGCATCGAGCTATCAGGTCTGGCGGATCGCCTTACGGCTAAAGTGGCGTTCTTCTCTGCGGCTTAGTGGGTTCAGGGCAGCGTTCCACTGCCACACTGAGGTTTATGCGCGACTGCTGGGCCACTCAGAAGGATGCTTCGACAAGCAGTAATAAATATTCCATCTAACGCCATAGCGTTTGTTTCCCCCGGAGGTAATGCAATATCTACCGTCCCTTGGCCCTACACATACGGTGCCGGACGAACAAAGGCAGGAGGATCCATAAGGCGGCTGACGTGGGATAGGCAGCAGAGCAGGTTTCGGCTAATGGACTGGTTCCGGATTGGAAGTTGCGTAGCAGCTCGCTCCGCCAAAAAAGGCTTTTGGACGATAGCCATTTGGCTGGCTGGGCGTCCATGCAAATGCGAACCCAGCCATTTTTCTTTTCGAATACTTGTACCCTGTCGCCGCGCTTCAGGGGCGAGATAACCTTCCCTCCCGGCTGGCTCCGCACGTTCGGCTTCTCCGCGCTTGCGATCTACTGGAGGGATTTGTGCTGGCGGGGCTACGGGTAATGGAGCAGAAGCTAACGTGTTCGGCGTGGTCTGTTGGCTAAGCGGTGCTGTAGCCTGGAGCGTGTCTTTTTTCCCTATGACCCAGAGGGCGGCGAACAGAATGAGGAGCGGGATAAACCATGACTGAGATTTTTAAGCAAATCCATTGCGCTCGTTGAGCTCGCCCCAGGGCGGCTTTTTTCCATAGTGCGGTAGTGTCGCTACTGCGAGCTTAGCCAAACCTTAAATTTGTGCAGCCTGCCAACCTTGAAGAGCTGGGGCTTTGCCGCTTCCAGTATCTCGAGTAGTCGTTGTTTCTCTGATGGGGATGGGAACCACTCATTAATCACAACATTGCTGTGCTCGGACTCGCTCAGTGTCCACTTCGCGATCATGTCGGAGGTGGCTCGATAGTGATCCGCCATGTAAAGCTGCCGACCTTCTACAGACCAGCCAAGCCTCGCAATATGCTCAGTGACGTCGACGATGCCTTCGTCGCTGAAAAACTGGTAGTGTCAGGATAGTGGATGCCCGCCAGCGACACCTTGACGACCCTAGCCTCTCGATCAAAGTACGACAAGAAATGCCACCCACCTGTAGTGCTTCCAGCGTGCGGAAAGTTGATCGCAGCCTTGCCAGTGATGTAGTGCGTGCGGGAAACGCGTTTGAGATAAAAATCGAAAAGCGGCTGGGTCATGGGAGCTTTTTGAGCCGGGCTAGACCTTGCTTGATGTGGCCAGAGTTCTCGCCGATTGTCTCGAGGGCACCTCGGACATTATTCCCAACATCTGCATGACCGTGAGCTTCGACGTGGAGTGTCAACTCCATCAGGGCTGCCTCTAGGGAAAGCTGGTTTTCGTACATTCTTTCCAAGATGTCTGAGAGAGAGTATTCACCGTGCATTTTTCAACTCCTTGTTGGGGAAACGACAGAATAGCAGGAGGAGAAAGCGATATTGCAATGAGCTCTTCGCACTCGCTTTCAGCGGAGTCGTTGACACGCCAACTGACTTTCTCCATTTAAGGCGCTATCAGCGTTCGCGTGATTCACATGGCTATTGAGCCAGGCGAGCTTTCAAGCTGGCGACTTCTGCTTCAAGTTCACGCACTCGTTCGCGGGCCTCAAATTCAACGCTGACGTCCTTCTGGATGCCGATGTAATAGGTGAGCTGATCCGCCTCGTTAAAAGCCGGAGTAATCGACAGCTCATTCCAGAAGGCACTACCGTCCTTACGATAGTTGCGAATGATTTGCCGGCAGGGCTCATGCATTTTTATCGCCTCTCGGATAACAGCCAAGCCCGCTTGGTCTCGGTCTTCACCCTGCAGGAAGCGGCAGTCCTGATACAGAATTTCGTCAACGCTGTATCCCGTCAGGCGCTGAAAGGCAGGATTAGCGTAGATCAGGATGTTCTCATCGCCTTCTTGCTCGGCAATTACAATGCCATCATTCGAAGTTTCAACCATCAGTTTCATCAGTTCTGCGTCGATCATTTTCAGATCCCGGTGAATTTCACATCATTCTAGGATAACTTGCGGGTTATGAGCGTTTTCGAGATCTTTTGAAAATATCTCTATGACTACCACGGACGCACTGCCGCATAAGAGCGCATGGAAATGGTGGGGGCGCTGCAAGAACCAAGTAGATGATTGATGGAGCGAAGGTGCACAGGCTTCGCTACAACGTCCCGTTCAACAGGTCAGCGCTGCAGTCATTTAGTCCACGTTGCCATCAATATCTCGCCCAAGCGGGGCTTTTGGGCCTACAGTCTTGAGTCTCGCTCACTGCAAGGAATACAAATGAACGTGTTGCCTTCAACCTCTCCGCCAAAGCACGTCAGCCTGCTGGGTTATGGCGGTCTGTTGCCGTTTATTTTTCTGGCGCTGCTGATCCCGTTCTCTCTCGACTATCGGACGTTGTTTGAGAATGCGCTTGTCAACTATGGCGCAGTCATCCTGAGCTTCGTTGGAGCCTTGCACTGGGGCTTCGCTATGACCGTAGACATGAGTGCCAAGCAGTGTCGTGACCGGTTTATCTGGAGTGTCATTCCTGCGCTTATTGCTTGGATTGCCACATTACTACCAATGCCATTGGGTTGCTTGCTGTTGGTCATCGGCTTAGTTGCCCAACTCCGGCAGGATAGGCAACTGTTGCGGGTTGTGAGCTTGCCCGCCTGGTACCTGCCGATGCGCTTACGGCTTACCCTCGTGGCGAGCGCTTGCTTGATGCTTGCCGCGATGGTTGAGGTGCTTAATTCATGAAGCCTCTTGTGCCCCGCTCGTTGCCCCTGACTTTGCGACGTCTAACCTGGCCGTACGCCGGTGTGATACCGATTGGTAACTAAGTGCCGACCGCGACTTCTGGCGTACGCCACCTGTGAATTTACTGTTGCTGCATCTTAAGGCAGGGAAGTTTGTATCTGTTGAACGAGAAGCTGAAGATGCGCGTGAAGAAGTGTTTTACAGCTACAGAGGATAAATCTGCACTCATGCTAGCGCGGAGGTGCAGATATCTGCTGCTGAGGCAAGCGGAGCGCGCAGGCGTGATGGATGGAAGCCCGGTAGGGCCGAGACACGAAGTGGCTCGGTGCACGACAGCCGTCCCCAGCGGGGCACGTCCAAGAACTACCTGTCCGGCTATAGGTATAGGCCTACAACATTCGATGTAGGTTCTGATGCCCCCACGTAGAGAGGAGAGCAATAGGATCAGCACCGTAGCGGCCATAAAGCGGTCGCTAATCACAACTCCTTCAACATCCGCTCTAGTGTCTGATGCTCCCATGTGCTGAGCAGTGCAACTGGATCAGTGCCAAAGCGATCCCCGGAGTCAAACGACCAGTGTCGCCCATCTGGACTGACGCATTGTTCACAGTAGTCGAGCTGATCGCAGTCGTTGTAAATCGATATCTCCCAACCGTCTACATTGATCTGGAAGTGGCCGGCATAAATCTCGTCCCACGATTCATGACCCACCTTACTCATGACGGTTCGACCGAAAATCACCTCCCTAAGTACGTTGGATACCTCTCTTGCTGAGAGCTCAGCCGCAGTGTTTTCGCTAACGCTACCTACCTGGGATGAACGAGCTGCCGCTCTGGCCTCTTTCAGCCTTTGCTCAGCGTACATAGCCGGATCATCGTCTGGCAGCGGGTAGCCTGCAGCCGATAGGGCCTGGGCCCGCTCCTCAATCACCAGGCGCTCGGGATCGCGAACCGCTTGGTAGGATCTGCCTGGTACGCGTTGAGTTACGCCAATTCGCAACTCCCCAGGACTTACTCTCCAGCCGGCATCGTCTGGGTGCTTGGTAAGGTTGTAACCAGAGCAGTTAGGCACGTGATTAGTGATCTCGTACTCTCGCCATTCGGCCATAGCTTGACCGTCAATCTTCTGTGGCCTGCACTCAATCAGCCAAGCCACCGCATTGATGAGTTGCCCGTGTGAAAACACGGCGACCTCCTGGGCAGGATGCTCTGCAATTCTATCTAAAAAAGACTGAGCTCTAGATATAAAGTCCAGGAATGACTCGGCGCCTTCACCATCCGTGAACGCTGGGTCTGACTTAGCCCAGTATTCCTCCACCCAAGCTCGTCTCTGGGCAACGGTGGTGTTGATACACCGTGCAGGTTCAAGGTAGGTGAACTCGTGAATGGGCCATATTTCAAACGGCACTGAAGGAAAAGCAGCCACTGTCTGCATTGCAGTTGCTTGCGCTCGGGAGAACGGCGAGGCAACGATCAGATCTGGGGCCTGGGCGAATGCCACGGCCACCAAGTGCGCTTGTTCAACACCCTTTGGCGTTAGGGGGATGCTCGCATGATCCGAACTGGCTTCTCCAGCGTTCGCGGCGCTTTCCCCGTGGCGAATCAGTCTGACGTGCTTCACCGACCAAATACCCCCACTATTAGAGCCATCCGAACCTGCTCTCTACGCTATGGGCAACACCACAAGTGCCTCCCTTCCCCAAGGATACACCGCAGCCATGAGCACGAAAGACATCACGTAGAGAAAGAGGGATCGCGATAACCTCGAGGTTTATGTATTCCAATATTTCTGAACGGTAGTCCGTGCGATTCCGAGTTTTTCAGCGATTGTTTTCCGGTCAAAACCTTGCGCTTTCAAGGCTCGAATGTATTCCGCATTAAGCGGCTGCTTTGGCTTTCCCTGGGAACGCTTGATGAGCTTTCCATCACTGAATTGCTCCTCTACTAACTGCCACCCTCCGGACATCTCGAATTCCCTGATTCGCAACGCAGTACGTTGCAAAGCCTCAGATGGAAGTTCTTCACCCTGCGCAGCGATGGCAAGAGTGACCATAGTCAAAAGGTCGAGGCCTAAGTAGTCAGCGATCTCGTCCAGTTTCTCCAGCGTCGGCGTCGTCCTGGCCTGTTCAAGCTTCCCTACATTCGTTCTATGCGTTGCTCCCGCCAGATCCTCGTAACTCAACCCTTGGTGTGCACGGGCTCCGCGTAATGCCCCCGCCAGCGCTTCCTTCAGATTCATGAGTCGGATCCCCAAAAGCGAGGATAGAGCCACGGGGAGCATGTTTCGATAAACAGATCATAGTGATATTATCGTGTCATTAGGCTCGTCAGGCAGTGGTGATCAAGGCGTCACGGCGTCAGGAGCGATGGTTTGATCAGGAGAGCGGGCTGGTGGGACATGGCTCGGTGGCCTTGACGCGAGCCGCTCCATAGAGCGTGCATTGAATGGCCTCCGCGTGCCTACCTGCAACCATCATTGAAGGCTTCCTGGCATGAACCGAATGCGTTTTTTAAGCGAAGGCAGGGATAGGTAGTAATGAAATTTGATTGCGTGAAGTTTTCTGGGAAAGTCGATTACGTTCGGCATACAGATCGTATAAGTGGAGGTTATAAGGCTAATGTCAGTATTGATGGGGCCGTGATACCAAAACTACAGCTGACGAATAAGTTCTACGAAGAGCTGGAGGCTGGCGAAAATGTGACGTTGTACGGCGTTTTTAAAAACAAAAGAAAAAAAGAAGAAAACGACGGCTTTATATATGGACTTCAGAAAGAGAGTGGCGAAAAAATGTTCGCGACTCATTATAGATATCAAGTTCCTATTTTTATGGCATTTACGGCTGCTATAGCTTTTTGTCTGACATTCGTTGCAGGCTGGTTTGCATCGATATTTCCAGTGCTGATGCTCTTTGGCAAAGATGATCCGAATTACATGTATAACACTACTGTATTTGCGACAATTGAAGCGACTATGGTCGCTGCTTTTTTTCTGTGGCGGGCTTGGCTAATGTTCAGCGTTACGGCGGATCCAGAAAGCTGGGAAACCATTGAGCCAGCAACTCTTTCGAGCCGCTTCAGTAAGTTTTATAAGTAAAAAGGATTGCAGTGGGTGGGGTATGCGCCACGCTTGCCCCCTTGCTAGAGAGCGCAGTCAGAATCAAGTCTTGCTGCGCAGGACTATTCTTACCGTGCAGTTCAGAAGGCAAGCGGAGCGCGCAGGCGTGTGGGATGGACGCCCGAAGGGCCGAGACGTGCTTGTTACGGCTCGGTTCACGACAGCCCCCGCCGAAGGCGGCACGCCAAAACACCGCTCCTTGTCAAAAGGAGGTTTAAATGACCTGCGATTTACTTCGCGAGCGTGAAAGAACCAGGAGAAGGGTTCTGTGGGCCCTTGCATGCCTCCGTCCTGGCGATCCCACTGCATCCGAGCTCCTTGCCACCCTTGATGAGCTCGACGACCTAGATCTAAACCCTACGTCCTCTACTCAGAAGCCTCTCGAACTCATTGAGGTTCGTAATTCTGTCTCGGTGGAGCGTCATCACTCCGGAATCGACATCATCTTGGAACATACCATTCCGCAACCCTGGAGGGAGCGTTTCCATCAGGCAAGCATCGGGTCGACCAGGTTGGTCGATGGGCCATACGCCTCAGGCTGGGATAAATTCCTGGCGAGTTGGGAAGCAGAGATGCGACACCTGGAGCAGCACCGGGCCGCAAGAAATAAATCTAAAAAAGACTGAGCGGGTGAGGGCATGGGACAAGACGATGACAAGGTGTACTGCGATATCCAGATGCCGCTAGCCCAAGGGCGAGAGCTTCTGGAGTTAGTGAATGCACTGCGAGAATCGAAAGCTCATCCGCGTCTCGAAAAAGTCTTCGAGCACATGCAAGACGAACTCAGTACATCCATCGATTTCGTTGAAAACCCACCAACCAGGGACTTGTTTTGGCCGACGCACCACTGAACATCGGCACTAGAGCATCAAGGGGGATAGATGCTAAGGCCAGCGTACTAGCTGAAGCTCCTTGATTCGAATCGCCATCGCAATATCCGAAACCCCAAATTGAACCGAAAGTGGAATTAAATTACGGTTATTGAACCGGGCACACCTTGCCAGCGAAATCTCTCGATCAAGCGAATCCCTTTCTGCGTTCAGAAGCGACCATGGATCTGAAGGGTTGAGGTGGTAACAGGTGGTATCGGTGAAAGGGAAGGGGCCCTTCATTTGAAATTGAGCAGCAAAAGCATCCAGTAGAAGTCGGGCTGGTATCAAAAAACACGCCGCAAAGTAATCAGCCTCCCTTTCCTTGGGAGGGCGTTGTCCTCGTGCCGATCCGTCCAAAGGCTTGTCACGATGCATCACCTCATCTTCATGAAGCAAAAAGTGACCGACCTCATGAGCGCCGGTGAACCGGATCACATTTAGTGGGAATTCGGTGGAAACTGCTATGCGTCGAATCGAGCGATTCATTAAACCAGCAGCCTTGAAGCGCTCTCCCTCTCGCCCGAACAGTGGAGAGCCCAGGTCAGGAAGGAGCTGGTAATCAAGTCCTAAAATATGGGCCGCGACCTCAGGTGCCAGCATCTGAAATGGCGTCAGGTGTCGGTTTGGCCATAAGCGTTCTTGGTTGTCCCAAATTTCCTTATGAAGACGATGGGCTGCTTGCTGAATGCTTTCACGGTTCATAGCTTTGTGCACCATATGATGTGCTATTTTAGCATCCTATGCACCATATGTAGTGTTGTCAACGACCTGTAATGCCAGGGTAATGTCGGGGTAAAGAGGCGAGTGGGCTCCCGGTACTCGTGCGCTGGTTACTCCAGCCCAGAACCCATTCCGGTGCCTTTTCTGTTGCGATCCAGACTAGCGACTACCCTAGCTCAAGGTTTGCGTTCGCAGCCACGCTTTCACTTTTTGCCATCGGCCCACCTCGGAAAGCTTTGACCTTCCTGTATCTAGAATCTCAAGCAGTCGCTGTCTCTCCGCACGAGAGGGAAACCAATCATCAATCTCGACGCTGCAGTGGATAGACTCGCTCAGTGCCCATTTCACGATCATGTCCGCAGCGGCTCTGTAGTGATCTGCCATGAACAGACGATAGCCATCCACAGACCAGCCGCGCTCCGCCAGCTCATCGGTCATGTCGATGATGCCCATGTCGCCAAAGTAGCCGGTAGTGTCAGGATAATGGATCCCCGCCAACGACACCTTGGCCACCCCTGATTCTCGATCAAAATAGGAAAGGAAATGCCATCCACCGGTGGTGCTTCCAGGATGTGGAAAATTGATGGCGGCCTTGCCTGTTATGTAGTTTTCGCGGGATGCGCGTTTGAGGTCAAAGTCGAAGAGTGGCCTGTTCATGGGCAAGCTTGCCTCCACGGGTAAGCTAAAAAACGTCAGACATGCCTCTCCACGTCAAAAGTAATTAGCGGTATTAGCTGCGACGATACCTGAAGTATCGATAGATTCTTTGTCCAGCGGACAATGACGACGATTCAGGCACGGTAGCCACATCCTATTTAGTAGGTGTGTGCAAGAGGCAAGAGTGACCAAAGGCTCATTACGCGGCTGACGAGACGCGCTATCATCGCGCCATTAGCTCAATCGGGGCTCCCTTGACCTGGCATTCGCCTGCACCCCCATGGGCACTGAGACAAGGATGTTTGCGCGTGGACGAACTCGTTCAGCATGTCACCTTACCAGCAGAACCGAAGCTGAAAGAGCTCAAGATCCTCGCTACGCTGGTGTCAAAGCTCAACCTGGCAGACTTCCAGAACGCAATCCCAGTGATCCATGAGCTGCGTCTCGCGAATGAAACTGGCGAGTGCTATCTCAATGCTACGTTGACTCTGACATCCTCGCCCGAAGTGTTGAAGCGGAAGAGCTGGCGTATTGAGGAGATTGCAACAGAGTCGTTTCGAACCCTTCCTGGTCTCGATCTTGTGCTGGATGGGCCCTTGCTCAGCAGGTTGACTGAAGCTGAAATGTCTACGTTCCTCTTCGTCCTTGAAGCCGATTGCAAGGAGGCTGAAGGAGGGCACAAAGTTATTGCGCAACTGGAGCAAGTCGTTGAGCTGCTACCTCGGAACCAGTGGGGTGGATTGCGTCATATCCCGGAAATGACGGCTGCGTTCGTTCAACCAAACGATCCAGCGGTAGAGCGTGTTCTCAAGCAGGCTGCCGAGTTGCTTCGTTTGAGCGAAAAATCTCCTGCACTGGATGGTTATGCCGGTGGCCCTAAGCGAGCATGGCAGCTTGCTTCAGCCGCGTGGGGTGCTGTTGCTCGGATGAAACTTGACTACTCATTGCCGCCGGCCAGTTTCGAACAGTTCGGTCAGAAAGTGCGAAGCCCTAGCCAGATTGCCGATTCTGGCCTAGCAACCTGTATGGATTTGACCCTATTCCTGTGTGCAGCGCTGGAGCAGATCGGCCTTAACCCTGTCATCGTGTTTACTAAAGGCCATGCGTATGCAGGGGTTTGGCTGAAGCCTGAAGAGTTCACCACTACACTCATCGACGATGTCACGACAGTGCGTAAAAGAGTGAAGCTCAAAGAGCTAGCTCTGTTTGAAACTACGTTGCTTACTCAGCCATCAATCCCGTCGTTTGGATATGCAGTCGAACGTGGAGCCAAGCAGATTGACGAGGATGCTGAGGCCGAGTTCGAGATGCTGCTTGATGTTCGACGTGCTCGACTTCAACGTATCAAGCCCTTGGCCAGCTCCGAGGCTCAGATTGCCCGGGTTGTAACAGGCGAGTCGAGCGAGGCGCCTTTTCTTCTAATTGATGATGGTGACGATATTCCCGACGAAATGGTGAATATCGAAATCGAAGACATCGCTAAGCTCAATCCAAAAGATAGGTTGGAGCGATGGCAGCGCAAGCTGCTTGATCTCTCGCTACGTAACAACCTGCTCAATTTCAAATATGGCAAGAGAGCTCTCAAGCTTGAGGCGCCGGATCCTGGAGCACTCGAAGATATTCTCGCCAGCGGGCAGTCTCTGAAGCTTTTGACCCGCCCAGACCTCATGGATGGGGCAGACCCGCGTGAGAAAGAAATTTACGAGCAGCGTGAGCGTGAGGATGTTCGCCGGCGTCACGCTGAGGATGCCCTGAAGCGTCGAGAGGTTTTTGTCGCTCTAACCTCTCGCGAGATGGATGCGCGCTTGACCGAGCTCTATCGCGGCGCTCGTACCGCTTTGCAAGAGGGCGGAGCTAACATATTGTTTCTCGCTGTTGGCTTTTTGAGGTGGACGCGCGAAGACAAAGGGGGACAGAAATACAGCGCACCTCTGTTGCTCATCCCTGTCAGCCTTGAGCGTAAAAGTGCACGTTCAGGTTTTTCAATTGTGCTCCATGATGAGGAGCCTTGCTTCAATCCAACTCTCATCGAAATGCTTCGGCAGGATTTCCAGTTAGGCTTAGGGACATTGGAAAGTGAGCTTCCTCGAGATGAATCGGGGTTGGATATTGTCGGGATTTGGCGGCGAGTAGGTCACGCTATTAAAGACATTTCAGGATGGGAGTTATCTGAAGAAGTTACCCTAGCCATGTTCTCGTTTGCCAAGTATCTAATGTGGAAAGACCTGTCAGAAAACGCTAGCCACTTGCGGCAGAGTCCAGTCGTCCAGCATCTTCTCGACACCCCAAGGGATTCCTTTGCATCTGATACGCCTTTCCCGGATGCCAGATTCCTTGATCGTGAATACGGCCCAGCAGATGTGTTCTGCCCGTTGCCGTCAGACTCCTCCCAGCTCGCCGCCGTGATGGCTGCGTCCAAGGGAAAAGATTTTGTGCTTATCGGCCCACCCGGTACCGGTAAAAGCCAGACAATTTCTAACATGATCGCCCAGTCAATTGCTCAGGGTCGACGCGTATTGTTTGTCTCCGAGAAGATCGCTGCCCTGGACGTTGTCTACAGACGGCTCCGTGAGATCGGTCTTGGAGAGTTCTGTCTCGAGATTCACTCCAGCAAAGCGCGCAAAGCGGACGTACTAGCCCAACTGCAATCAGCTTGGGAAGCCAAGGGAGAGATTGACACGCAAGCTTGGGAGGTTGAGGCGCAGAGGCTCGCTTCTATCAGAGATAGTTTGAATATCTACGTTGAGCGATTGCACAACCGGTATCGCAATGGGTACACCGTGTTTGACGCGATCGGTACGGTCACCTCCGGTACTGACGAGCCGGTAGCTCCATTGAGTTGGATATCTCCTGAAATCCATGACCAGAAGGCAATGCTGGAAATTCGCGAGATTGGTGACCGCCTAGAGGTCAACGCTCAAGAGGTGGGGTATGAACACCTAGGCAAGCATTCACTTTCCGGAATCGGGCAGTCGGAATGGTCGCCCCATTGGACGCAACAGTTTTTGCAGGCTTCTCGTGATGTTCTGCCTGCGGTTCTTGATGCCCAAAAAGCTGCTGACGGGTTTATTGAGTTTGCAGGGTTGCCAGCAGTTCCTCATACACCTTCGGCTCTTCAAGGGTTGTCAGCTCTATCTTTGGTGCTTCCGACTGCTGCCGGCCATGACTGGCGCTTCGCCTTGCTGCCAAGCGCCCGATCGATCGCGCAGCGTCTAACCGATGGGTGTAATTGGATTGAGGAGCACCGTGATCTGACGAGCAGTTTGTCGCAGATCTGGCCGACTCGGGTTGTGGGAGAAGCCAAGAGTGCAATGGATCTTTTGCAACAGCGAAGGACGACATTAGATTCCATGAGTCCTGCTTGGTCTTCTGCCGTGATCGACACGATCCAAGATGGACTCGCCAAGTTTGCAAAAATCAAGGAGCTGACAGATCAGCTTTTGGTAACCTACACCGACGCGGTCGAAACGCTCGATGTTGAACAACTTCACCAAGAGTGGGTAAAGGCTGATGAGGCCATTTGGCCTAAATCTTGGCTTGGCAAGCGTCGTGTTAATGCCACCCTCGCTGCAGTTCAGGCAGTAGCTGGAGAAGCTGATGTTGCAAGGGATCTTTCGACTTGGATTGAGATTCGTGGTCAGCGGAAACTCATTGACGAACTCCAGCCTGGAGCCCAGTGCGGAGACGTTTGGAACGGATCTAAATCTAATCCTAGCCACCTAACCAGCTCCCTAGCTCTTCAGTTCGCCTTGGCGAATCAGATGAACAACTCTGAGTGGCACGACGAAGGATTTGATGTCGTTGAACAGGGGCATTTAGGCGAGGCTCTAAAGGCCCAGCTCTCGCGCATGCGCGCTATTGTTCGTCTCGACAGTGAGTTGGCTAAATTCGATGAGCTTGGTTGTCATACCTCCGGCCTGTGGAGAGGGCTTGCTACAGAGTGCGAATTACTTACGGCGGCATTGCAGTTTCAGGCTGAGCGGCGAGAAATAGAAGTGCGTGGTCGCCTAACCGATGACCATCCTCATGTGGAGGAGGGGCGTTGTGGCCAAACCCTGAAAGATGACTACATCCTACTCAAGAAGCGCGGCATTCTTGAGCGACAGTTGGCTGACCTTGCTGATCTTCGTGAAACTGTGCCCTTTTGGAGTGACCTGAAGACAAAGGTGGATGACGCACGTCAGGCAGTGCTGTTCCAAGGTCAAATTGCGGTCGCCTTGGCTAAGCTAGCCCAAAACCCCGAGCAAATCGCAGGGTTTAAGGGGCCATTGAGTGTGCTGCTCGGAGAGGGTAACGCTCTGCTGGAACCTGAGGGCGCTATCCACCAGTCTGGGATCGCCCTCCGTGAAAAACTTCAACAGTTGGAAGTCCGGTCAGCACATTTGACCGCTGTGGGTCAGTTCACTGAGCAGGCAGTAGCCATAAATTCAGAGCTGTCTCTTGATGAATTGAGGCAAAATTGTGAGTTGATGATCGTGTCTGAGCCTCGTCTGAGAGCTTGGTGCGCTTGGCGTAAAATCCGTGATGAGGCTTTTGCGGTTGGCCTGGCTCCGATTGTGGAAGCTATGGAGAAAGGAGCAATTGCTCTCGGCAATGTGCGTCGAGTGCTTGAAGTGAACTACGCACGGTGGTGGTTGAATGCGACCGTCGATAACGAAGCTGTAATTCGAACGTTCGTCAGCGCCGAACACGAACAGCGCATCCGTGATTTCCGAGCTCTGGATGATAAATTCACTTCGTTGACTCGTGACTGGTTACGGGCGCGCCTGTGTTCAGAGCTTCCTAGCCAGGAAAGCGTAAGTCGCTCTTCTGAGTGGGGTTTACTGCGTCACGAGATGAGTAAAAAAACCAGGCATATGCCGTTGAGGGAGCTGATGAGTCAGGCACCGGGTGCGCTGACAAAGCTCACCCCTTGCTTGTTGATGAGTCCGCTGTCGATTGCTCAGTATCTGCCATCAGGTACTACTCCGTTCGACTTGGTGATTTTTGATGAGGCCTCTCAAATTCCTGTCTGGGATGCGATTGGCGCGATGGCTCGTGGGCGCCAGGTTGTCATGGTTGGTGACCCCAAACAGCTACCGCCAACATCCTTTTTCGGGCGCGCAGAGTCTGGATCTGACGATGAGGACACCGAAGCTGACCTGGAAAGCATTCTGGATGAGTGCATCAGTGCCAACCTCCCGACTCGAAAGCTCAGTTGGCACTATCGTAGCCGCCATGAAAGTCTCATCGCGTTCTCGAACCAACGCTATTACCAGTCTGAGCTGGTTACCTTTCCGTCGCCATTCACTGCGGATAAAGCTGTCACGCTTCATCCCGTCGCCGGTGTGTATGACAGGGGTGGATCGCGAACAAATCGCATCGAGGCCCAGGCACTCGTCGCGCATCTCGTTGCCCGTCTGAGGTCGCCGACGTTCAGGCAGTCGGGACATACCGTAGGAGTGGTTACCTTCAACAGCGAACAACAAAAGCTGATTGAAGATTTACTCGATGAGGCGTGCAGGAAGGATCCGTCGTTGGATAGCTATTTCTCGGAGTCGCTACTGGAGCCCGTTTTCGTCAAAAACCTGGAGAGCGTTCAAGGTGATGAACGAGACATCATCTATTTCTCCATTACGTTCGGTAAGGATGCAGCAGGCCACACATCGATGAGCTTTGGCCCGATGAACGAGCAGGGTGGCGAGCGTCGTTTGAACGTGGCGATAACTCGAGCGCGTCAAGAGCTTGTGGTGTTCTCCACTACGCGTCCTGAACATATGGATCTCTCCCGAACCAAGAATGAGGGCGTACGAGACCTGAAGCACTTCCTTGAATTCGCCGAGCGTGGCCCTCGTGCTCTGGTGGAAGCAGATTTTGGAAGTGTCGGAGGCTTCGATAGCCCCTTCGAGAAAGCAGTCGCCGCCGCGCTGTCCAAAAAGGGATGGCAAGTCCACACACAGATCGGCGTATCGTCCTTCCGAATTGACCTGGGCGTAGTTCACCCCGACGCACCTGGTCGATTTCTCGCGGGCGTCGAATGTGATGGCGCTACTTACCACCGCAGCGCTACTGCTCGAGACAGGGACAAACTTCGTGAATTTGTGCTGCGCGGGTTGGGCTGGGAAATCGTCAGAATTTGGTCGACCGATTGGTGGATCGATGCTTTAGGGACGGCGGACAAGGTTCATCAGAAGCTCACTGCATTATTGGAGGCTTCGCGTGCGAAACAGGCGGAAATTGATGCGGTGGAGGAAGCTGAACGGCTCAAGGCTGACGCAGCAGTAGCCGAGGTGATCGAAATAGCTGAGCAGGTCGGCCAAGTAGTATTAGGCGAGGAGGGTACTCCCGTTGCCAATGATCCTGCGCTGGGCATGCCAGAACTGAAGTACGCGAGAGCGGCTGATATAGAGGGCACGAACAAGTACGTGGCTTACGAGCCCGTGAGCTATCTAGTTTATCGAGAAACAGATCCTGCCCAGGCTGTAGACAATGTGAACCCAGATCTCTTCTTTGAAACAGAGTACACGCCGCTTCTGCAGAGCATGATCGCGCACGTCGTGAACGAAGAAGGCCCAATTTTGAATACAGTTCTGGCGAGGCGTATTGCCAGGGCACACGGCTGGGTACGCACTGGAGCACGTATCCGGGATCGCGTGGATCAAGTTGCTCTCGCGCATTTCAGATCTCACGAGGAGGAGCTTGGTACCTTCTTTTGGCCGATTCATTTGCAGTCAGACTCAACTTCATTTCGCCGCCCTGGTGATGATGACTCTACGCGCAGCCTCAGCGAAATTTGCCTTCAGGAGCTATCTGCGCTTGTAGGGGAGATGGAAAGCAAAGGGCATGAGGCTGAAGCGCTGATTTACGCCGTCGCTAAGGAAGCAGGTGTCACGAAGCTTGCTCACGCTGGCCGCTTGCGTATAGAGAAAGCCATAAAACATCGCAGAGATGTTTAGTTGTCGACAGTAGCGAGTGGAATGGGTAGCCGCTTGGGGCGGCTCGCCCGATGAAATTCAACCTTAACCACGAGTCTGCTATAAGAGCCTGCACCACGTTACTGAGCGTACTTTGTTTGGAGTGCGGTTAGCCTCGTTGCATCACGCTCGGTGAATGAGCCTGCGTCGAATAAAGGCTTATCATCAGCACCATCAAGCCGTTCGACGGTAACGGTGAAGATGGCATCCTTTGGTGGTTCGACCTTGCCCCAGTCCGAGAACTGATTAGGTGCGAGATTCCAGGATTGAGATTCGCCAGGTTCCAAACCACCGCTGATTGAGTAATTGAACGTTTCGACAAGCCAAGGCACTGAGCGTCCAGGAGACGCGATGGTGCCTTTGAAATACGCCCGTGACACGGCGCTGGCAGTCCCGTTATTCACCGTTATTTCGATGATAGGTTGGTTACCAAGGCCATACTCTTTAACCCTTTGATAGAAGCGAGACTTTGAAACTTGGAAGCGGGCTAATTCTTCTTTTGCAGCTCCGGATTTTTTTTGCTTTTCGACCAGCTCCTGAATTTCCGTTAACGCCTGTTGCCGCTCTTTTTCCGCACGCTCTGTCCGGATGCGGTTTGCTTCATCGGTAACCTGCTGAGCAGTCTTCCCGTTAAGCGCAACAAGCATTTCTGCGGACGCACCGTCGGCATTTTTCTTGCCCTGTAGAACCTGAGAAATATCGAGTCCCTGAAATGCAAGCACCATCACATCAGATGCGAACTGCTTGCGCTTGTCCTCAGGCAAACTCGCAGCAACCTTCGCTGCAGAGTCTTTGAAAGCCTGTTGGGAGCTACCGTCCAGCTTCGGCTCGCCACAGCCAGCTAGCATCCCTGCCATCAGCGTTATGCACATAACTCGACGCATCTGCATTCCCTCTCAGAAAATTCAGGGCAGCATATCAAAATGATGTCGGAATGCGATCTGTACAGGTAGGTGGGGCTCCTTTGACAGTGAGTCTAAAGTTTTATAGTCCTTCGCTCGGCAGCGATTTTTTAGAACCATACCAGTCACCTGAAAAATTTCAGACTCGTCATGTATGATCCGCTGATCCGCTGATGTCTGGTCTGCGACTATGGCGATGATCCGATTTGGTTGGCCTTTCGGTATCGCTATTTTTTAACCAGGTCTTTGTATAACTCACGGGCCGCAAGGATCTGATCCCTGAGTTCCTCGGGGTCAATGCGCATGCCACCGCGAGGCGTTACCTGAAGCGTCTTTAGGCGGTTCGCAGCTTTAATGAATTCCTGTTCTTCTGCCTGAACCCACGCGGGGCGCTTGTCTTTCCAAAAGAGCCAACCCATTTGCCCGGCCTCATCTTTGATCGGATGCTCAGCAGTATGTGGGAGCGGTAGCCAATGTCCAAGCAAGAAGGTGAGTCGGATCACTCTGCAAGCGGAGCGCGCAGACCAGGAGGGTCGAAGAGCATGAGGATGGAAGCCCGAAGGGCCAAGACCAGTCCACGACTGGGCTTGGTTAACGACAGCCGTCCCTGAAAGGGCATGCCACGATAACCGCAGCGTCGATGACTACCGAAAGGTGCGCTGATCAAATGATCGGGACACAACTCCCTGTGCGCAAAGATCATACGTTTTGCGCAACGCTACTTCTTCGCCAGAAGACACCCTCGCATGAGCGAAAATAGTCGACAAAAAACGCCTCCGCTCGCCATTGCCGAGTTCTGACCAGATCCTTGGCTGACCTTGTGCATCAGGAATCGCCAACCGGTCGAGGAGATACTCTTCCAGGCTGTGAAGGCGTTGCTGGCCATCAATCAAGATTTCACTGTTTTCGGCTAATGCCCTGCTACCGATCACTGGCTCGTACCAGTCATTCGTGAGGTAGCTCCCCAGGTCTGCCCCTGACCAAACAGCGGTAATGAAACGAGCCTTCTGGCCTAGGCTCCACTCCACGCCTCGCGCCCAAATTGGTACGGGCATGCCCATGACAAAGTGCGCAGCCCACGGAAAGCAATCACGAGCGGAGGAGGGGTCTACCAGATACTTTTCCCAATGGCCGACTAAGACCTCGAGGGGACAATGACTGACGGTCGTGGGCAGAACACGCTGCGGCATACGGATGTGCAGGTCTGATGTTCCGACGTCGGCGTATCGTTTAAAAAAGGCAGTCATGGTTTTCCTGGGTAGCTCAGGTTGGTCGAAGTATTCAGGTAAGTACGCGCGCATCGCCACGCGTCCAACGTTGCAATGATCAGCAGATCCCGATCTGTGGAGATATCGATCTGCCCGCTGTCGGCACAAGCATGTGCATAGCCCTCGGCATAGGCTGCCGCTTTGTTGAATTCGGATGTGCAGGTTGCGGATTCGATGTAGCCGATCAGCCGCTCCCATGTGCGCCGCTGGCGGTTGCCGAGAATCGTGAGGGGGAACGACAAGGCGCCGCTCAGGCACTGTGCGAAGTCATGTGTAGAGAGGGTCAAAGCTGTCGCTCAAAAAGGGTACTTAACTATGACAAACGGTTTCTTTCAGAAAACCTTGAGCCTGAAGTGAGTTTTTTCTGAAGATATACAAGTTTGCCCAAGCACGGCAGCTGGTACTGATGTGTTACTGGACTGTCACGTCAGGCAGGAAGCCAGGAACAAGCGTCTGTACCAATGGGATGATTTTCGTTGCGAGATCTTCCATAGCCTGTCTTTCTTACCTCATTAGTCGGAGGTCTGAATCATCCGTTGGCTTAAAGCCGGTGCTTACACCGCTATCGTTCTTAACCATGGCCGAAAGAGCGGGCATGTCATTTCTTATCAAGAGAAAAATTCATCCCCAGGTATCTTTGATTGAAAGAGACGCATCAGAGCATAAAATTTCGGACGCCTTCGACATTTGAGATATCGCATTTGCTTGGGGCCCTTATTTGGAGGGGGTAGGAGCCACATCTTCATTGAGCCACCGCCTGACTCTGGTGTGCGTAGCACTATGTGGCCGTGATTATCGCGAATGTAGCCATTCGCTATAAATCCTAGATGTAAGCCTGGATAGGAGTAGACCGAACCTTCGTGAAAGTAGGCGAGTGGACGGCCACAGTATGTATATAAGTGCTCGTCGTCATCTGTATACGCGATCAGCTTGTGTTGCATATCATAGAAATCTAGGCTCATGAGGCTCTTCATTGCAGCGATGGGAGAACAGGGCACTTGTGTGCCCCGAGCTCTGTTAAGCAGCCAAATTACTTGGCTGCTTTAGGGCGAATCACGATACGAAACGGCTGACCGTTTGCACGTCGAATCACCTTCCCGGTTTTGGTGGTGATGGTCATGCGATAGATGACCTCACCCTCCGCGTCGGGTTTTTCGAACATCTCAATCTGGGACATAAAATGTCTCCTGCTGAGGTAGGCTCAAACACAGAACTCGCTCCCTTGCGAAAGGAGCCGACAGGGGCTACCATCGCAAAGCTTTCTTCAACGAAGCGCGAGAGACATCTGGAGTCTGTTCAGACGTCTTTTCCCAAAGGCCGGTCAAGGTGCGAACTTGATCGGCTTTTTTGTTTCTGGCTTTCCACCATCTAGTCCAATGCAGGCTCAGAAGCCTCCTCGTAGCGCTAGTGATGAATATGTATCGGTGTCATTTGCAAAGCCTATCATCATCATTTTGATGACGTCAACTGCTCATGTGTTATGCTGGGTGAAAGGTGACGGGCTTGACCGACTTTTAGATTCGATGGAGATGACATGATTGATTTGAGCGAGTACAGCCAAGCGCAACGGGAGCGCCTGGTGTACATCGATTTCCGCCTCTACTTCACAGGCGCCGTCTCACGTGCGGATCTCATGGATAGGTTTGGCGTAGGCGCCGCTGCTGCCACCCGTGATTTCGCTCAGTACAAGGATGTTGCCCCCCAGAACACGGAACTCGACACGGTAACGAAGCAGTATGTGATGCGCGAAACATTCTCCCCTTTGATCGCACATGCGTCTGAGCGAGTTCTCACTGCGCTTTCGCAGGGGTTCGGCTATGGCTTGGATTCATATGAAAAGCCGCTGATCCCCCACGAGTCGGTTTCGTTGCTCAGCAAACCTAAGGTGGAGGTTTTAGCGCCCATCACCAGGGCAATTCACCTCAAACGGGTCGTTAAAATCAGCTACACCTCCGGTTCAGGTCAGTCAGAGCGAACCATCGTACCGTTCGCTATTGGTTGTGACGGTCTTCGCTGGCACGTCCGGGCGTTTGATCGGAAACGTAAAAAGTTTGCAGACTTCGTTCTAACTCGAGTGGGGCATGCTGAGCTTCAGATGGGGGAGAAAGCAGGAGACGAAGAAACGCCGAAACACGACGATCAGTGGAATCGGATGCTTGAGTTACCTATTGTCCCGCATCCCGATAAAGACTCTACAGAGATCGTGAAGCGTGACTACGACATGCTTGATGGCGTGCTCAAACTACGAGTTCGCGCCGCCATGGCGGGCTACGTACTGCAGCAGTACCACGTAGATTGTTCTCCAGATCACAGCATCGCGGACAAGGCTTACCGTTTATGGCTCCAGGATCCCCTAGCTCTTTATGGGGTAGAGAGCTCCATGTTTGCGCCTGGGTACAAAAGTCCTAAATGACCTATAACCAGCGCACTGTTCTATAACTCGATGCCATCCTTAACCGGGCTGGTTGCAGGAGGGGGCTGTGAGTGAGCATGACTCGCCAGGTTCGTTAGGGCAATTTTCATCGTCGTGTTCAGCTCCTTTCTGTATTAAGGCTTAACGGAACGGCAGCTGAGAAATTCGCCCAGCCTGTGCAGGTGGCCGATTATCGCTAGATTTCTTCATAGACCTTTGCTCTTGTATCTGCACTATCACTGGCTTGGGTTCAGGGCTAATCATTCGGCGCGCGGAGCGCTCAGCGTCAGCGGCTAGCAGCCGTCCAAGCGCCGACCTGATCAAGGAAGTGTAGCTACTTGAGTGGCAATGCGACATCGGTGTGGGTGCCGCATATCTGAGTTGAACTACCGCAGACGATTCAGATTTTATTTCGGTTAGGATGGTAGAGCCTCGGCAGGCGATGTTGGGGCTGCACTTGAACTGCTTTGAGGCTCGATATGACCATGCACTCGGACGACTTCATCGATCTTGATCGCACCTTCTCAAAAATCCCTCTAAATGCTGATCTGTCCGATGATGTTGATCTGAGTGGTAGGCATCAGAGTCGTGGGGAGCTTCACTGGACAGACTTGCTCAATCATCACCGAGTGATACTTCTATCCGAGGCTGGTTCAGGAAAAACGGCCGAAATCCAAAATGTCACTCGACAGCTTCGGAGCGCAGGAAAAAACGCCTTTTTTCTCCGGATTGAAAATGTCTATCCAGATCTGGAGGACGCTATTGAAGAAGGCACTTTCGATGAGTTTAAGAGCTGGCTTGATTCTGGTACGGAAGGCTGGCTGTTTATGGACTCGGTTGATGAGGCTCGGTTAAAAGATCCTAGAGATTTCGAGCGTGCAATCCGAAAATTAGGACGTTTAACCAAGAGTAGTGGAGCCCAAGCGCACATACTCATCACAGGTCGTAGCACAGCCTGGCGCCCTAGTACCGATTTAGCTATCTGCAAAACAGCTTTCGAGTTTGAGGCAAAAGCTCGTCGAGCTGTTCCCATACAAACTGATGCTCTTGAAAGCGCCGTACAAACGACGACAACCGAGGCCGAGCCAGATACTTCGTTTCTCGTAGTCACTCTGGACGACATCCATGACGCCCAGATTGATCGCTTTCTAAAGGCCACTGGCGTTCAAGACGTCAAGGCGTTTCTCACCGCAGTTGAGCGCAAAGAAGCCTGGTCGCTAACCACGCGTCCTCTGGATTTCATGGAGCTCGTGGGTTTTTGGCATAAGCACCAGAGAATAGGCACACGACTGGAGTTGATGAAAAGCAGCATTGACCGCCGCCTTGAAGAACGCGACCAGAACCGTGCAGAGTTCAGCCCCATTGCTCCAGAGAAACTGCGTGAAGGAGCGCGTCTCATCGCTGCCGCAGCAACGTTTGGTCAGATATCTGTAATCTCCGTTCCTGATGGCGACGCTAGTAAAAAGGGAATTCCTATTCGCGCAGTGTTGAGAGATTGGGATGACGCTGACGCTGGTGCCTTACTGGCCCGCCCCATTTTCGAACCCGGCATTTATGGAACGGTTCGGTTCCATCATCGGACTGTCCGAGAGTACCTAACTGCAGAGTGGCTCCACGAACTAATCCGAGGTGCAGGCTCGCGAGTCAGGATCGAGAATTTGTTCTTCCGTACACAATATGGTCTGGAGGTCATCAATCCTTCGATGCGTCCAGTTTTGCCTTGGCTCGCCCTGTTGGACGAGCGCATTTGTAAGCGGCTAGAAAAGGTTGCTCCGGAGGTGTTCTTTGAGGGCGGTGATCCTGGGCAGCTCCCCCTGAGCACACGCCGACGCGTGTTGCGCAAGGCTTGTGAACATCTGGCGCAGCCGGCTCACAGTTGGACGATGACCGACTATTCAGCCGTACAGCGATTCGCGCACCACGATCTCACTGAAGACATCAAAGAATTACTGACCCTTTACCGTACCAACGATGATATCGCCTGGTTTCTTTTAAGAATGGTATGGCAGGGAGAGGTAGTGGGGGCACTTGCAGAGACTAAGCAATTTGCCCTCAATGCTCAGCACAAACACACTCGTTTGGCTGCAATCCGAGCTGTTACCGACTTGGGTACAGCCCAAGACGTAGCCGATGTGCGCCTAGCGCTGCTGGCAGGAAAGTTAAAGGTTAACAGGGAATGGTTAGCTGAGCTGCTTGATGGATTTACGCTCGATACCCAATGGCTGCCCTGGCTGCTGCAGGCGATCGAGAAAAGTGCGAAGAAAGAGCGCTACAGCGGTAGGGATGCCCTAGCGTTGAAACTTTCCGCCCTTGCTACGGTTTGTTCGCTGGAAAACCTGCCCGCTCTCATTTGCGGGCTCAGAGTGCTTTTAGACAAGCCTCCTATGGAAGATCACGGTTTTAGCGTTATCTCTAAGAAATACAGCTGGTTAGCTGAGATAGCTGGTACGGCGGTGCTCCGTTTGCTTCAGGTAAGAGACCCGTTTGTGCTTGAAGAACCGGCCCTCGCGATCCTGAGCAAGCTGGCACAAGCGCATATTTATGGCGAGCTCGATACTAGAGAACTCGGAGAAGAACTCCGGGAGATCGTACCTACTTGGCCTGAGCTCGATTACAAGCTGTTTTGGTATGACGTTGTATTAGCTCGTAACGGCCTAGTGCATCGCGGGGAACCTGTGGTTAACGTTTGGCAGTTACTTGGTTTCCGGCCATTCTGGTCGCTGAATCGGCAAAATTTTAGCCTCGCCTGCGATCACATCGAAAGCCTCACAAATATGGATGATCGCCTGATGGCGCTCAGTATGGCTTTCAATATTTACACGCAGTATGAGGAGCCAACCTGTTGGGAGAGTCAGCTTAAGCAGGCAGCCGAGGCCCATGTCGTGCTTCGCGAGAAGCTTGAAATTTTGTTGAACCCACCGGAGCGGGACGTTGACAAGTGGGAGATCAAGCAAGCTCAGTGGAAAGAAGAGGCAGCCAAGCGAAAAGCGGAAGAGACAGAACGTCGTCGCTCTTGGCGAGAAGGTCTCGCAGCCGAAGTGACCCTGATAAACAGCCCAAAACCAGGCGTGATGACTCGAAGCCAGTCTTACCTAATTGAACGGCTGCTTGACGGCTCAACCTCATCTAATACTTGGAGCAGCGGAAATTGGCAATCGCTCATAACTGAGTTCGGCTTGCCAATTGCTCAAATGTTTCGTTCCGGCGCTGTTAATTTCTGGCGTGGCTATTGCCCAACTCTGCCATCCGAGGGGGCTCCTGCCAATTCTACCCCCTACCAGGTGATTTTGGGATTGACGGGGCTCGCTATCGAAGCCAGAGAGGAGTCATTGAGCTTCACGCAGATGTCTGCTGATAACGCTGAGTACGCAGCCCGCTATGCGCTGCTTGAGCTGAATGGTTTTCCGGAGTGGTTTCCCAATCTTTTCAGGCTATACCCGAGCGTCATCCGAGAAATCGTAATGCGCGAAGTCAACCATGAGCTGGATCCGCTACGTTTGGGGTCAGGTGGTAATCGTATTTTACAGAGACTTCGCTGGAGCGGGGACTGGATGTACGGAGAGCTGGTTGCTCCACTCTTAATCCTCTTGGAACAGCAGATCAGCGATCTTGAGTCGCTTCAGCTTGTGCTAAGCATCGTACAGAACTCATCAGTCCATGATGGCGTCCTGGCAGAGCTCTCCAGAAAGCGTGCTTTGGAAGAGGCTAATTTGGATATTGCGCCGACTTGGTACGCCGTGTGGATTGGAACAGAGCCGGCGCTTGCTATCCCGGCACTTGCATCTCGCATCGACTCACTGTCCTTAGATGAGGAAAAAGCCAAATTTGCCATGCTTTGCCTGATTGCGATTGTTGGAAATCGCACTTCCAGCCGTTGTAGGCAAAACTACAAAACAGTTGGGCATGCCAAGAGCCTGTATCTGCTTATGCACACTTATATACGTATTGCAGACGACATTGATCGCGCAGGAACAGGGGTCTATTCCCCGGGGCTTAGGGACGATGCCCAAGGTGCTCGTGATGGCCTATTAGCTCTTATTCGAGAGACGCCAGGTAAGGAAGCATTCCTTGCATTGCAGGAGATTGCACAGGCGCACCCTGCCGAGCCATTACGTCCATGGGGCGCATTTTACGCTCATCAGAAAGCTACAGCCGATTCACAGACGTCACCTTGGGAGCCAGCGAAGGTCGTCGAATTCCATGAGTCGCTGGAAAGCACGCCGTCTACCCATCGCGAACTCTGGAACCTGGCAATCGATCGTCTTCTGGATTTAAAGCATGATTTAGAAGATGGCGACTCCAGCTATGCAGAAATTTTGCTGCTGACCAATCAGGAGACTTCCATTCGGAAGTTCATCGGAAAGTGGTTGAGAGATCGCGCAGTAGGAAGGTACGTCGTTCCTCAGGAAGAGCAGCTTGCCGATGACAAACGCCCGGATTATCGATTCCAGAACAGCCAGACCTACGCGCCCGTACCTGTCGAACTCAAGCTCTCTCAGAACTGGAGCGGCCCCGAGCATTTTGAACGGATCGAGAACCAGCTCTGCGGCGATTACCTACGCGATGTAAGCTCAAGCTGCGGCATTTTTTTGCTAGTGAACAATGGGGGGCAGGTTGCGTGGGACTCTCCCAACAATGGACGGATTGGATTTGAGGATCTAGTTATCGCATTGCAGGAGCACTGGTTAGCCATCGCGTCGAAATTTCCGAATGTCGAAGACATCAAGGTCATTGGCATAGACCTTACTAAGCGAGGAGGAGTGACCGCGACCAAAGCCATCAAAGCTAATCAGGCGGAGGCTAGCCAGAGAGGCGAAGGATGATATGCGGCGGCTGAGGTTCTTGAAATGGAATGTCAAAGGCAGCGGAGATTTTGTAATTTCTCGATTCTGTCGCCTGGAAATTCAGAAGCGATTGCTGGCCTCAGAAGGTAGTTTCGAATCTTTTGGCTAGCGATGGGGGGCGGAATAATCGGGTCAGATATTGATGTCGCCGGCGAAAGTGAGTGAGCTGGCAACGAATTTCTGAGTGCTCGAAAGCGAATCTGATCATTAACCAGGATGCGATCATTTTCCGTGATCATGTTACTCGGTCTAGGTTAACTGAGAGCTAACCACAGTCTTCGGTAGGATTCTTGTGACCGTCGGTCGGCTGCTTTTTCTGTTGTGTGTGTCACTGATATTTTTCCCCGTGCTCACCGTCGCCACTAGCCAACCGCTCGTAGAGTTACCTAACCTATGGTGGGCTTTGCTGACGGCCATCAACGAGTCGTGATGAGCTGCTTAGCGCCGGAGCTTGACGTCCCCAGTCGGGCGTATGGGAGAGTAGTCGCAACATTTTTTTGTTGCGTTCCAGTGCGCGCAGGTGCAAGAATCAACTGTAATTAAGGCCAGCTACGCTTAGCTGTCTGATCACTGAGTGAGGAAAATACGATGACTCTGAACCTTGAATTGATTGCCAAAGAGATTGATCTAGGCTTGGTATGATTTGACGCTTGCGTGACACGGCAACTAAGCGCCAACCCAATGGGTGGCGCTTTTTTTTTAAGGACGATAAATGCTTTTCAGATTTGTAAACGCCAACAAGCTCGCTTTGCCTCTGATTTATATTTTTTTCCTAGGATGCTTGGTTGCCGCGCTTGGCTACCTTTTTTATGCCCAAGTCACCTGCCAGGACTGCTCCGTCTCTTCGATCAATCCGTCGTCCTTTCTGATGCCGATCATCGCGTACCTGAGTATCGGACTGGTGGGCATCACTATTGGGTTCACTCGCAAAACGGCGAGTGAAAAAAACGCTCTGGAATTCGAAAAGGAAATGTCAGAGCTTGGAGAGCACTTCCAGGTTTTATATACGGTTCGTCAGGGTATGCTTCTCCCTGACGGTAACCTTAATCGCCGGAAAGCGGTTGCTTACATGCACGAGCTTTATGCACCTGCGAGTTCCTCGACTGCCTCGCCAGGCGCGACCAAAGCAGACCCTTCATTCGAAAGCGGGGACGATTCTGCGACACAATTCTTTTTTTACTCAAGTTCGACCACAGACGGTGCGGGCACTAAACGAGCTGAGCATGTCTTTTACACGGGCAGATTTGCTGCAGCTGGTACGCCAAAAACGTCCAGTGCCGCTAAAAAACCGGCCACTTCCAAAGATGCAGTGAGGGCCTCAGCTTCGGTCATCCTCAACGCAATGGAAGGCTGTGCCAACGCGATCCGCTACGGCATCTATGATGAAGATTTCATTTACAACATCTACGGCAGCCAGTTTATTGACCTCTATGAGCTGACCTATGGTCTGATCAAGGCCCGGCAAATCAAGAAAGCTCGGCTCTGGGTTAATTTTGAGTGGCTCGCTGTGAAGTGGACTCTGCGTCGGAACATTACTGGTGTTATTTCCAAAGAGTCGGTGGAAACCTCTCATATCATCAACCAGTCGCTTGCCGCTCTGAAAGAACACAACAAGATCAGACCAATCACCAAAAAGCTGAAGCAGTTTGAAGCGAAGCTTGAGCGCAGGAAATTTCCAAGGTAAAGACTGAGGTCAGTCTAGGAAAGGTCTGCGTCATAGTTTTAGAGGTGCCCGATTTCGCGGAGAAGGGCTAAGTAAGTGCCTTTCGTCGACCAGCCTATCTTGCCGTCCTGGCAAAAATTTTGTCCCAAACGCGCCTAGCAAATTCCACGTAGGCGCTCGGCACACCTCCAAAGCAGCGCTGCGATACCTTGAGTATGTTGGCTTCCGTCGCGTAGCTGATGTATCTCCGAAATCCGAAATTTGGGAGGAGGCCCATTTGCGCGATATCGCTAGTGTCTAGGCTGTTTCGAAGTTCTGACTAAGCTTCGGCGTAATAGACGTGGTTCGCCAGCAACCATCGGCAGCGCTTGCGCAGGTGACCGCGCAAGCTGGGTATATACATCTCATCAAGCAATGGCTGGGAGTAAGCAAGATCGAGGGTCTGTCCACCCAATATCCGATAATAGAAACTTCAGCAGTACGCCGATGGCATCGCAGAGCATGTGGATCTTGGTGGTCAGGCCCCCTGAACGCGTGGTCTTGCGATTCTTCAGGCTCCTGTTTTCCCGGTACCTGAAGTCGCTCGCTTCAAAGGCTGGTATGCTTCTTCGAGCTGTAGAAACTATAATATGTATGGTCGATAAGAATTAAGGTTTACTTCGGTGTAACTAAATCTTAAGTGGTTCATTAGCTTTGTATAGCTCTGAATAAAACTATCTCTTTTCTCGCAAATTTCACTTTGTATATCAAGCGATTCTTTGTAAGGGTAAAGTTCCCCTTTGTTGAATAGTATGGTAAGTGTATTTCCGCGTTGGATTGTGTCTTTGTAGACCGAGATTAGATGCTTTTTCTCATTCTCAAAGTTTGATTTGAGAAGCCAGGAAAGTTCTCGATACGTTTTTTCAAAGTCGGAAAAATTAAACTCTAAAATTTCATCGTAGAACGGGCGTGCATCTGGCAGGTCAATAGGGAACCCATTTAACACTGACCCGACCTCAAAAAGGTCAGAATTAAAGCTGTCAGGTAGGCTTTCGCAGTAGCCACGAATTCGAGTGAAGGCTAAGTTCTCCATCAGCAGACTTAGCGAGCTTATGTCACGACTGCGTCGGTTGTCAGTGGCTAACGAGTTCTCAACAAATTTTTCAAGTTCGATCTTCTTGCGGTGTAACCAGTCAGGGGGAAACCGCAGGGGGTTGTCATCTACAGACTTGTGGTGATTAGGGCAAAGTAGTATCAGGTTGTCGTAGTCATCGATGTCCCCGCTAAAGCCATCCTCACCACGAGGCCCTTTCTTGCTTCGAGCAATTATGTGGGCTGCTTCTGAAATATTTTTGTTATCAATGTCAATATCGCATACCTGCTCCTTGAATACACTTTCAAAGCCCGGGCACATAGCACATCGCCCTGCAGCTCTGGCATACAGCTCCTTAAGAGCTTTTGGCTTAACTGCCATTTCTTGAGTCCTTGCAAAAATCGGGTAGACGAATGAGTGTAAATGCATATTTCCGCTTGCGGCAACTTGCTCGAGCGCGATGAGGGAAATGTGACTACGTATAACACGTAAAAAAGTGCGATTTCGCCGCCTTTTGTGCATCTTTCTGTCACAGCGAGTGTGCTAGCTTAAGTGCGAATCTGCAGTGTTGGTCGCCTGGCTCGGCGGCGAGGTCAGCAGATTACACCACAGTTACCAAGGAGGGATGCATGAACTTTGAGCACACCGGATTTCGAGAGATTTTCAACTTTGAGCACCACCTCAACTCTGAGGGTGGGTTTGTCATAGGCCCCTACCGAATCACTGTGAGCAAGGAGCTTATTGGTGGGGATTTTGCTCGGTCATCACGACTCGTCTTTGGTGGTGCCTTCGATTCTTCCGGGTTCAGGAACACCGTCACTGAGGAACCCTCTAGCTCTGGCACTTGGAACGTAACGGCGGCTGTAGCGGAGCACGAGGGGCTAGATCAGGCCTCCGTGCTTTTGCCCGGCAATCCATGGGTGAATGGAGCCTACGACCTATCGGTCATTCTCTCGCTTCTCACAGGTCGCCATGTGCTGGTTGGCAATGCTGCCAGGCCGTACATGCCGGTTTCAGCAGGGCAGGCCGTCACCAGCAAAAACTTCTTCCGTACCCACCCAGTGATCGATTGGGCGCTGCTTCCAGTTCTGCAAGAAGCAGGTGCTGGAGAAGCGATGGAAGCAGTGATGCTCGCAATGACTAATAGCAATGCAGGCGTGAAAATTGCGATGGGATCGGCTGCGCTCGATGGGCTGAACACCCACTGGTACAGTGCCTCGGGCTCCAACCGCTATACGAAGGACGTAAAAGCGGAGGTCAAGGTCGCGGCACAGGCATTTAAGGAGTATCTGGAAAAAGCCGGTGTGAGCCAGGATCTCATTGATGACATCATGCCGCGACTGTCAAACGTTGCGAATGAGTCGGCGCTTGCCAAGCTCGCAGCCTTCTTGAAGGCCGGTGGCATGTATCCGGAAAATCCAGATGAGGGCGCGCCTAAGCGTCTCAAATGGCTGAATGTCCTTCGTAATTCCGTAGCGCATTCAGGCTCGATCAGGTTAGACATTGCAGAAAGTCCTGAGGCGTCCTTCCGGGTAGCCGGCGCTGTCGCACTGCTGCTCCAAGACATCTGCCGGGTTTACATCGCGAAGTACCTGCTCAAGATTGAAGATCAAGGTGTTGATAAGGCGCAACAGGCCGTGATGACCTTCTTTCTGAACGGGACGTACCACGGTCAAGATATCCTTTCCGAAGACTACGAGACCTTCAGGCAACGACTGATCGACCACTACGAAGAATTTGGCAATCTCGACCTTTAACGACAGGCTTGAGCAGAGAGGGCGAAGTGCTCTCTCCATGCAATGGTAGCGCTAGTTCCAGCAATCCACTTTACTGGTATCAATCACTCGGCTGTACGAATCTACCTCCCTTAGTGAGAGGCTATGGCCTTCAGGCGCGAGGATTTCGAACCCCCCAGATGAACTCATCGGTAGGGAATCCAGGTTGGTGCAGCGGGAGGGCAGGGAGGGGCACTCTCCTTCCGAGGCTGCGCAAGTTCCAGCCAAGTGCTCGCACAGAGGTATTTAGGCTGAGTGGATACTTTGGCATTTTGAGGGCCCATGTCGATGGGTTGATGCTGAGCTTGCGCAGTGCTCGTATTAGCCCCAGAAGTTGGGGTGGATGGGAATATCACCCAAATACAGGCTGCTGCGCCGGCAGCCATGAGAAGCCGCTCTATCGTTTTGAAGAAACCTTCGTGTTTTTTCGTCCTGGCATCTTTGTAAATCAGCCGTAGCCGCCAGCTGTAGTCCATCACGCTCTGCTGGTGGTGAGCGCTAGTAATGGAGAGATACCTGAAGAACGTGGATAACAGCTCTCTTATTCGTTTATCGGTCAGCTTCTCAGGGCTCGAGTACATTCCCAGAATGATGTTCTCTTCGTTCATTTTCAGGACTGCTGAACTATATGGCGCCATGAAAACTGTGACAGCTCCCGAAGGAGATTGGTTGAACCACAATGCAGCGTCTTTTTCGAGAAGAGTTTTGGCAGCGCCTTGAGGGGGGTATTCGCTTTTTTCCAACGTATCGAGACCTAGCCGCCGGGTACCACACGTCAACTGCAATTGGGCAAGGTACTGGCCTTCAGGCAAATGCCGGTAAGCGTCTGGAACGACCGGATGCAAATACAAAGAGCCGAAATGACCAGCGAGCGGTGAGTGCTCTATCTCATCAAACACTGCCTGGATCCGCCTCACCATTGCTGGCCACATCTGTCGGCGCGCCAAGGACTCGAGATCATCGAGCTTGATACGCTCAGCGTATTTCTCAAAAGCTTTCATGCCGGGATGTTGGCGGCGATGAGTGCGAATCGGGCGCGAAGCGTTAGCTTGTGAGTTCATTGGTTAAGTTGCCAATTATTCAACTTCGGCGGTGTAGGGATCGTAATGGCCATGTACGTACTCGCCTCCCTTTTTCCAGACGATTCGGCCGATCGCGGCCTCGTTTGAAATCTGTACGACGTACTTAACCTGCTCAATTTTGCCTCCTGCTGCAGCCTTCTTCACCGCGCGAATAATGCGGTCGCGAACGTCCTTGATACCATCCTCGTTGTTAGCAATTTGGCTGAATCGGCCACACCACACAGTATCGACACCACTTAGTTTGACCCATCCCTGTTCCTTGAGGCTGGCGTCGAAGTCATTCCGCTGGGCCGTCGAGGCATTCTTCAAGTCGAGGGACATCATTGCTCTGATCACTGTGCAGTCCTTGAGTAAACAGTTGGATTGGCCAAGGAATGCCTCTTTGCAAGGCATGTGGCGCAAGGCCATCTTCCATTGTCAAGGGTCTCTAAGTCCAGCGTTACAAGCTCATCAGCGACGGTGGTGTGGTATCTGATCCAATCGGCAAGAGGAGCGCGCAGGCATAGCCGTAGAGGCGAGGATGGAAACCCGCAGGGCCGAGACGCAGTCAGGCGGCTTGGTGCATGACTGCCGTACCTTGGGCGCCCCAGTCCCCACGAATACGACTTCCCATTACGGTGAGCTATCATCGGGAGCAAACAGGAGGCTCTATGACTCGAGACACCAAGGACACCGTCTACTGTAATGTCCAGATGCCTATGGCCACGGGGCGAGAGCTTTCTCAGTTGGTGGCTGAGCTACGAGCATCAGGCAGTCATCCTGGACTCGACTCAGTCTTCGAAGAGATACAGTACGAGCTGGATTCGTCGATCGAGTTCGTCGAAGAGCACCTCCGTGGTGAAGGCGGATTCGGCCGGCGGCCACACTGAGCGGTCTAAGTCGAGACGGCTCACTTTCTACCCCCTAGGCCCAGAATAGCAACCTGCATGGCGCCAGCAATGTCAGATTTCGTACCCGACCCAGGCTAATCCAACCAGCATCAAGATGAAATTGGATGAGCCAAGGATGTTCGTAACATTCGAAATGGCGGACGAATGTGCAGATGGATACCCGCTTATTTTTTCTCTTCGAGGGGCTCTGGAGGGGCAACCATATTAGGGAAGCGCTCAGACATCACAACGTGTACAAAGCGCGGTGCCTCAGAAAAATCCTGATTCGAGAGAAAGGTACTGTCTACTGTCACCACCTTGAAATCCAGAAACTTATCCTCCTTAATCTTAGTGGCCCTTTCCGAGAGATCATATTCCGCACGAATAAGATCTTTCTGACCCGCCCCTATATTCCAAAACTGCTGAAGAGATGTCACATGACTTCGGAACCAAAAACGCACCCAGCGTGATCTGAGAACTTTGCCATCACTATTCTTCGTGGGCTTGAAGTCCCTAGTGGCAAGCATGGCAATAATTACCTCGTGCTCCTGGATATTCTGGTACTTCCAAACCCCATTGTTATCGATCTCCCGAAGAGCCGAAGTAAAATCCTTGATATCCGCCGTGCGGACGTATTTTTTGAACTGGTGCCAGTGGTACGTCCAGTTTTTGAAGAAGCTCGATCGGAGATCCGCTGCTGCTTGAGTATCCGGAAAATTCGCCGTTAGTACGGAGTATCGAATGGCTCCCTCAGCCTTGATAGGGCATTTGGGTGCCTTAGGGTTTCGCACATGAGCAAAATGAGCCTTCACTGCAGGATCAGGATCGTTAACTGCTTTTTCTGACAACGGCTGATTGCATGCCGGACAACGTGCAGGGCCCGTTGACGGTTTCGACCGCTTCAGATGAATGTAGTCATTGATAGTGATGGCTTCAGACAGGGTTGGGTGCATCGCTTTAAACATTAGAAGCTCCAGCAGAATTGATCCAAAATCCTGCCAGCGGTAAATCAGCTTGGCAACTCAAATGGTTGCACGAAGCCCGAATTAGCTCTCGGAGCTATCCGGTTTAGTATGTGGCGGGCGTCTTCACCGGTGAGAGCTTTTTTTGCGACGGAATCTGCCCTCGTCTCGACGCCCTTGCTTGTACCCCAGAAGGTAGTAGTCGTGGCACAGCCACCCAGCGTTGCGAATGGCAAAGTCAGGCATCTCAATGGGCATCGGGCCTAAGTAAGTTTTCTTGCTGTTAGGTTGGCCAGGGTGCTCGACGCGGAAAAGTTTCAGATGCTTTCCATCTGGCTCATATTGACTTTCCTGATCTGCTACCTCAATCCGCCACCCAAAGGTTGCTAAAAGCTCAGTATTTAATGACTCAAGATCTTTAGTTTCCATAAGGTCATCCGATATTTATCCGCATCATGTTTAAATTATGTTGGTGGAGATTGGAGTGGCGCAACAATGCGGTGCAACTGTAAGTGTGCAACTCGTACGGAATGAGGCGGGTGGTGATTCGGTTGATTTAATTTGATTTGAGCGCAAAATGGCTCGTGGTTTCGATAGTTACCGCCAGCCAACTTAAGTTTCTCGTCTCAAAAAGTGCAGGAAATTTTTGCCCGAACTTCTCGCGCTGAAGTCATAAGTCACCGCACTGATCGGTGCAGTTAGCAAGCGGAGCGCGCAGGCCGTCAGGCCGAGGCGCGAGGATGGAAGCCCTCCGGGCCGAGACGCGTTAAGCGGCTCGGTTCACGACAGCCGTCCCAAAGGGCGCGCACAGAGAATTCCACGAACACCCATGTCATCGCGGAAAAGTTGTCATAATTATTTTCATATCCGCTAAAGTTTTCTGAGCGACAAACCGTTTAACTTTGTATTTAACAATGATGGTAAATTCATATGTTAAGTGAAGCCGGCATGACGATGGGTAATATTTTCAACGTTGAGCGATGCCCCCCGCTCGCGCCTTACTTCTCACTCTGACCTTTGAACTTTGCACAGCCACCGTAGAAGATCTATAAACCACTGCATGTTTTGCTTCCGGGGATTGGCTCAAGTGGAAGTTTCGCATTCATGAGGGGCAGCTCGGGTGAGTAGTCCAAGATTCCAATTTCAGCTGACCTTATGATTGGGTTGTTGTATCTTTCCAGTACGCTTGCGTTTTCTGGATCCGTGGACTTTAGGTTGTCTGAGCAAACCACCAGTATCCATTTTTTCTCGGAGATTTTTCTTACGAGGGCTTCCAGTGCAAATACAAAAGCCCTTAGCTTTTCTTTGTTCAGATCTTGATCAATAACAATATCTAATCGCCCATTGTCAATTTGTAAAACCTTAATTGGGGAAAGCATCCTGGCAATCAGCGCTTCCTCGATAATGGTAATTACTTTTGAGTCGAATTCGCCATTCCAGAGAACTGCAAATCGTTGTAGTCCTACCGATTTGCGAAAGCCGAGCGACGGGGTGTGTGACTGCGGAGTCGAAAATATCAAGTATTGTGTTTAATCTTGAGCGAAGGTAATTGAGCCCAGGGACTCCGTATGCAAAAAGGGCGAATAAATCATAGGTATTCCAAATCATTGAAAATGAAATCGCGAGCTTGCTTAGCGGGCTAGTGCATGCTCGCTGTTTGTGGCGCTCTTTCGTTCTATTGCTGAAATATATATGGGGTATTTAGTCAAGTTTTTTGTCTTGTCTCGGGTGCGTTAAGTTGGTTAACGGTATTCTTAAAATATCCTGTGATGAGTGTTTTATAATAGTGCTTTTCGTCAGGGTTAAATGTCAATTCATTGGTAATTAGTGGTTCGTGATATATGGGTGTTTTTTTGTTTTGGGGAGCCTTTCGTTTAAACGGAGGATTGCAGGTGTCGGTTGGAAATAGCTTATTAGGATGTCTGGGGGTATGACTGCTTATGAAGGGTATACATATTATCCTGGGGTGATTTAGCTTCGAAAAGACTGGGTGGGGTATTTGAGGGGGCGCTTCTGTATCGCTTCGTCGATAGACGTGTCAGCCGCCTCATAGATGTGGTCGGCTTAGGCTAAATTGACAGGACAAAGGTGGTTTCACACGAAGCTTCTGCTAGTTATGTTGGGGCGGTTAATCGACCAAGTCGCGTAGCGCCCTCTGGTGCGTTCAAACGTGGTATCTGCTATGGCAGCTGTGACCTGCATAGCCCAGCGCAGGCTTCAGTCCTGGGCTTTGATGCCTCTGTCGCTCTAGGTGCTAGCTTAAATAGTGGTTTGCATCGAGCCAGACAGGTAGAGCTCAAAGATATAGAATCAAGCGCCTGTTCCTCGGGTTTACATTTTGACTCATCGAGGAGTCATCGAAATTCACTTTTTTGGGCAGCACTGAGAAACCAGGTTTACATTTTCACCGTGATGAAGCCCATTTTTTGGTTGGGTTGACCTGTTTTTAAATAAGTGAACGAATTTAGCTGCGTTGCATAAGGTTTTAGCCTTGAATTTATTAGGTTTTTTAAGATTTATGTTGGTGCAAATTCAAGTTTCTCTTGGGTTTACATTGGTGGCGCGAGATATATTTGGCGCCGGCAAAAGCACCAACCGCGATTACTTGGCAGAGCGCTTGCGTGCCGAAGGCATCGAGGTGGTGTTGACCCGTGAGCCCGGCGGTACGCCTTTGGCCGAGCGCATCCGTGAAGTGTTGCTGGCCCCAGGCGAAGAACAGATGAACCCGGACTCCGAGCTGCTACTGGTGTTCGCTGCCCGGGCACAACATCTGGCCGAAGTGATTCGCCCGGCCCTGGCCCGCGGTGCCGTGGTGATTTGCGACCGGTTTACCGATTCCACCTACGCCTACCAGGGCGGCGGCCGCGGCTTGTCATTGGCGCGCATCGCTACCCTGGAAACGTTCGTGCAAGGTGATTTGCGTCCTGACCTGACCCTGTTGTTCGACTTGCCCGTAGAAGTGGGCATGGCTCGCGCCAGTGCTCGTGGTCGTCTCGATCGCTTCGAACTCGAAGGCCAGGCGTTCTTCGATGCTGTGCGCAGCGCGTTTCTCAAACGTGCTCAGGTCGAACCTGCTCGCTATCACCTGCTTGACGCATCCCAGCCGTTGGCCAATGTGCAGCAGGCCATCGACGGCTTGTTGCCAACACTGTTGGAGCGCGCCCGTGGCTGAAGCCTACCCGTGGCAGGACAGTCTCTGGCAACAGTTAGCCGGCCGCGCCCAGCACGCTCATGCCTACTTGTTGCATGGGCCAATCGGTATTGGTAAACGGGCCCTTGCCGAGCGCCTGATGGCCAGCCTGCTGTGCCAGCGTCCGGTTAACTTGGAGGCTTGTGGCGAGTGCAAATCCTGCCTGTTGCTCAAGGCTGGCAGCCATCCGGACAATTACCTGCTGGAGCCCGAGGAAGCCGACAAGGCGATCAAGGTCGACCAAGTGCGTGATCTCGTCAGCTTCGTGGTGCAAACCGCGCAGATGGGCGGGCGCAAGGTGGTGCTGATCGAGCCGGTAGAAGCGATGAACATCAACGCCGCCAACGCCCTGCTCAAAAGCCTGGAAGAACCCTCCGGCGATACTGTGCTGTTGCTCGTGAGCCACCAGTCAAGCCGCCTGTTGCCGACCATCCGCAGCCGCTGCGTGCAGCAGGCCTGTCCGCTGCCAAGCGAGGCGATAAGCCTGCAATGGCTGGCGCAGGCACTGCCAGACTGCTCCGCCGATGAACGTGTCGAACTACTGACCCTGGCCGCCGGTTCGCCCTTGGCGGCCGTGAAGCTGCAAGCCCAAGGCGTGCGTGACCAGCGCGCGCTGGTGGTGGATGGGGTTAAAAAACTGCTCAAGCAGGAACTGTCTGCGACACAACTGGCCGAAAGCGCCTGGAAAGACATTCCCCTGTTGCTGCTGTTCGACTGGTTCTGCGATTGGTCGAGCCTGATCCTGCGGTACCAGTTGACCCAGGATGAAAATGGCTTGGGCCTGCAGGACATGCGCAAGGTGGTGCAGTATCTCGCGCAGAAAAGCGCCCAGGACAAGGTGCTGTCCATCCAGGACTGGATCCTCGCCCAGCGCCAGAAAGTGCTCGGCAAGGCCAACCTCAACCGTGTGCTGTTGCTTGAAGCGCTGCTGGTGCAGTGGGTGGGCTTGCTCGGCCGCCGTTAATTTCCGTGGCCGACGGATGTATCGTCGGCCAGACACTTTCCGTGACTCAAGTTGTAACTTCCTATGCTCGTAGATTCCCACTGCCACCTTGATCGTCTTGACCTCGCCCAGCACGGCGGCTCCCTCGATGCCGCCCTGGAAGCGGCTCGCCAGCGCGGAGTCGGGCATTTCCTGTGCATCGGCGTCAGCGCCGACAACGCCGCCGACGTCAAAGCCTTGGCTGATCGTTATGCCGACGTGGATTGCTCAGTGGGTGTCCACCCGCTGGACCTCAAGCCTGGCGAGGCCCCGGCCCTCGACTGGCTGCTGGGCGAACTCAACCATCCGCGTGTAGTGGCCATCGGCGAGACCGGCCTGGATTACCACTACGAACCCGAAGCTGCCGAGTTGCAGCAGGCATCCTTTCGCCTGCATCTGCAAGCCGCCCAGCAGACGAGCAAACCGGTGATTGTCCATACCCGCGGCGCCCGTGCCGACACGCTCACCTTGCTGCGCGAAGCCGCGTTGCCCCAGGCCGGCGTATTGCACTGCTTCACTGAAGACTGGGACATGGCCAAGGCGGCGTTGGACCTGGGTTTCTATATCTCCCTGTCGGGCATCGTCACTTTTCGCAATGCCGACGCGTTGCGTGACGTGGCCCGCCAAGTCCCGGCCGATCGCCTGTTGGTGGAAACGGACTCGCCGTACCTGGCGCCCATCCCCCATCGCGGCAAGCCGAACCTGCCGGAGTACGTGCGTGATGTGGCGGATTATCTGGCGATGCTGCGGGGTGAGTCCTACGAGCGTTTTGCGCAACAGACTACCGAGAACTTCAAGCGCCTGTTTCCATTGGCTCACGTCGCTTCGTAGATCCAGGGTCAAATCGCGGGCAAAAAAAACCCGGGTTCTGGGGGGGGAATCCGGGTTAAGACCATTAGGAGTAAAGCAAGGGCACACAGTCCGTCGGTACCCAGGTCGGCGCTTCACTTGGGGGAGATGTCACGCCGACAGTTCAAGTATTGATCAGTATCTGATTCAGTCCAGTCGCGACTGATCGTTTTTTAAACAGATTTGGAATACACGCGCTTCGCTTGAGTTCTCATTAGGCCGGTGCACGGGTGCAGTTGTTGCGTATTATTTCTGACTGATAGCCATGAAATCGTTGGCAGTCTGAAAGTAAAGTGCATGGCGGGTTCACATAGACGTTGCCCAACGACCGTTCAGTCGGGATAATCCCTCGCACTGGGTAAATCGTATCGCCATGTAATCTTGGTCATGCGCAACCCTCCCTATTCCGACCTTTGCAGACCTCTTCCTCATGCACAAAGAACCCCGTAAGGTCCGTGAGTTTCGCCGCCGTGAGCAGGAAATTCTCGACACCGCACTCAAATTGTTCCTCGAACAAGGCGAAGACAGCGTCACCGTCGAGATGATCGCGGATGCCGTGGGTATCGGCAAAGGCACGATCTACAAGCACTTCAAGTCCAAGGCGGAGATCTACCTGCGCCTGATGCTCGACTACGAGCGCGACTTGAACGAGCTGCTGCATTCGGCCGATGTCGATAAAGACAAGGAAGCGCTGTCCCGCGCTTACTTCGAGTTCCGTATGCGTGATCCGCAGCGCTATCGCCTGTTCGACCGCCTGGAGGAGAAGGTCGTCAAGGGCCATCAGGTGCCAGAGATGGTCGAAGAGCTGCACAAGATCCGCGCCTCGAACTTCGAACGCCTGACCCTGTTGATCAAGGGCCGTATCAGTGAAGGCAAGCTTGAAGACGTACCTCCTTATTTCCACTATTGCGCGGCTTGGGCCTTGGTGCACGGCGCCGTGGCGCTGTACCACTCGCCATTCTGGAGCAATGTGCTGGAAGATCAGGAAGGTTTCTTCCAGTTCCTGATGGACATTGGCGTACGCATGGGCAACAAGCGCAAGCATAGCGCCGAGCCAGCAGCCGTAGAGTCTGCGCCCGTTGAGACGCCGGCGTCGTAATCTTTACTGCCAGGCGTAGTACCCCAGGAATATACTCAGGCAAGGACCTTGCTAAAAGCTGATTTATCAGTCAGTTTTTAGCGCGCCCGAATCATCCTCTGCCGGAGTGATCCATGATCGTTGATCGTCAAGGCAGGCGTTTTCGCAATTTGCGGATCAGCCTGACTTCAGCCTGCAACTACGCGTGTACCTACTGCGTGCCCAACGGCAAGCGGCTGGTGGCTGCCCAGGACGAACTCTCGGCCGAGGCCATGGCCCGTGGAGTGGCTTACCTGATCGAAGCGGCGGGCATCGACCGACTGCGCATCACGGGTGGCGAGCCGCTGGTCAGCCCCAAGCTGGAAGCCTTCATGAGCGCAGTCGGTGGCATGGGTCTCAGCGATATCAGCTTGACCACCAACGGCCAGTTGCTGGCGCGCAAACTGCCGCTGTTGGTGGATGCCGGCATTCGGCGTATCAACGTCTCTCTCGATACCTTGGACGCGGACGCCTTCCGCAGCATCGCCCGTGGCGGCGACCTTGCCACCGTGCTCGATGGCATGGACCAAGCGCGCGCTGCAGGAATCAAGATTAAGGTCAACATGGTGCCGTTGCGCGGCCAGAACCTCGACCAAGTGATGCCGCTGCTCGACTACTGCCTGGAGCGTGGTTACGAGCTGCGCTTTATCGAGTTGATGCGCATGGGCCACCTGGCCAAGGATTCCAACGCGTTCCTGCAGCAATTCGTCAGCCTGCAGCAACTGCTCAGCCTGATTGGCGAACATCACGAATACCTGCAAGCCAACGCACCGGTGGACGCAACCGCAGTTCGCTACGAGGTGCCGGGCAAAGGCTACTTTGGCGTGATCGCCAACGAGAGCGTTCCATTCTGCCGTACCTGCTCACGGTTGCGCCTGTCGTCCACCGGCTGGCTGCATGGCTGCTTGTCTTCCAGCAACCGCCACTATGTCGGCGACCTGCTCGACAAACCGCGCCACCAGGCACTGCCGGCGCTGCAAGGCTTGCTGATGAAAGCCCTGGGCGACAAACAGGAAGTGGCATTCTCCGGCGGCGCGACGATCATGAAGATCATCGGCGGCTAACGCTATCCCAAGGTTACCCATCACCCAATATGGGAGTTGCCCTCAAGCTGGCGCAGAACCTGCATCTCACGTCCATTCGCCGGTTTTCCGTCACCGGCTTCTGGAGGATTAGGATGCGTAATCTGGTTTTGTTGCTGGCGTCATTGACGCTGAGTGGTTGCATGACCGTCAGCGATATGGCCGAAGGCACCCGCTATCAGATGAGCGACGCCGGGTTGCTTGACCACAGTGATACCCGCCGTACCGCCTCGGTTCGCATACAGCCGGACTCCTTTGTCTTCATCGCGCAGGGTGTCTTCGTGCCGCCGGGCAGCGCCTATCCGCGACCGAACGTGGTGGCCGAAGAAGCCTTCAACGGATTCGTCGAATACTTCCCCATGGTGCGCCGCGCCCGTCAGCCCGAAGGTTTGGAACAGGCGATGGCCGAAGCTCGTGCGGCAGGCGCCCATTACCTGCTGTACTGCCGATTCGCCAAGGCAGATGACCGCATCGGCAACGCCGACGAATGGGCCGATCAAGAGGCTCTGGACCGGGTAGGGCTAGACAGTGGCGTAATCCAGATCATGTTGATCGAGACCAGTACCCAGTATTTGATTGATACTGCACGCATTCGCAGTCGTGGCGGTTTACTGACGTTCCACGACAATCGGCCACAAGACTTGATTGCCCGCCCGCTGGCGCAGTACGCCCGAGGCCTGCTGGGTATGAGCGATCAGTAAGGCCAGATCAAAAAAAGGGAGAACCCCATGACCGATTCCGCCAAGGCCAACGACCTTTTGGCCCAACTGCCCAAAGGCAAGGGACCGGCGCCGGTGCACCTGTGGAACCCGGACTTCTGCGGCAACATCGATATGCGCATCGCCCGCGATGGCACTTGGTTCTACCAAGGCACGCCTATTGGGCGAAAGCCGATGGTCAAGTTGTTCTCCAATATCATTCGCCGCGATGGCGATGATTATTTCCTGATTACTCCCGTGGAAAAAGTCGGCATCACCGTCGACGATGCGCCCTTTGTCGCGTTAACCCTGGAGGTTGAAGGGCAGGGTGAAAGCCAGTTGTTGCGCTTCACCACCAACGTCGATGAACAGATCGAAGCTGATATCGAACATGCGCTGCGGGTGGTCATCGACCCCGTCACCCAGGAACCTGCGCCCTATCTACGGGTGCGTACCAACCTCGAAGCGCTGGTGCACCGCAACGTGTTCTATCAATTGGTCGAGCTTGCTGTAAGCCGTCCGATCAACGGTCAGAACTGGCTGGGCGTGTGGAGCGGTGGCGAGTTTTTCCCGATCGGCGTGGAACCTTGAGGCCGGTTTTTTCACCTTCTTGAAATAATAAGCTTGCTGCTAACGGGCGCTTTCGGTTATCAATTTGTACATGATTAGACATGTTCGATTTGATAAGAAAAAACGCGTCGTCGACGAGCTCATCCGCCGTATCGAGGGTGGGGTGATGGCCGACGGTTTCCTGCTGCCGGGCGAGCACCAACTAGCGGAAGAATTTGCGGTCAGCCGCGGCACCCTGCGCGAAGCCCTGGCCGAGCTCAAGCGGCGCAATTACATTGCGACCCAGAGCGGCGTCGGCTCCATCGTCACATTTGACGGCATGGTGCTCGATCAAAACAGCGGGTGGGCCCAGGCCTTGGCGGACAATGGCGCCTTGGTGACCACCGATGTCCTGCGCCTGGAAGCGGTGACGCGCCCCGACCTGTTCAGCCGGTTCGGCACCGATCAATTTATCGCCCTCGACCGCCGCCGGCGCACCACCGATGGTACCGCCGTGTCCCTTGAACGTTCGTTGATGCCCGCGTCCGGTGGCCTGGAAAGCCTGCCCCGCGTCGGCCTGATCGACAATTCCCTGACCATCACCCTGGCGGCCTACGGCTATGTCGGCGCCGAAGGTGACCAGTGGATCGGCGCCGAACCCCTCAGCGATGAAGACGCCCAACTGCTCGGTCGCCCGGCGGGGACCGTATTCCTCAAGGCATCGCGCACCACCTATGACCGGCGCGAGCGTTTCATGGAGCACGTCGAAAGCTTGCTTGACCCTCTGCACTTTCGCCTGCACCTGCAATTTGGATCGTCGAAATGACCTCGAATAACCGCGCCGTTGGCGCTTTCTACGGTCTCGCGCTGGGTGATGCCCTGGGCATGCCTACTCAGTCCCTCAGCCGCGAGCAGGTGCGACAGCGCTTCGGTGCTATCACCACCTTGGAAGATGCCGGTGCCGACCAACCTATCGCGCCGAACATGCCCGCCGGTTCCATTACCGATGACACCGAACAGGCAATTCTGGTCGGCGAGTTGCTGGTTGAAGGCCAAAGCAAGATTGAGCCCACCGTCCTCGCCCAGCGCCTGATCGACTGGGAAGCGGTAATGCGTGCCAAGGGTTCCCAGGACCTGCTCGGCCCGTCGACCAAGCGTGCCATCGACATGATCCTTGCCGGTCATACCCCGGAAGAGTCGGGCCGCTACGGCACCACCAACGGTGCTGCCATGCGCATCACGCCGGTGGGAATCGCCGCCGATGTCAGCGACCCGGCAGCGTTTATCCAGGCGGTCATCCAGGCGTGCCAGGTCACCCACAACACCACCTTGGGCATCTCCAGTGCAGCGGCGGTGGCGGCGGTGGTGTCAGCCGGTATCAACGGTGCGGATCTCGGCGAAGCGTTGAATATTGGCGCCCAGATCGCCCGACAGGCGGAAGGCCACGGTCATTGGATTGCTGGCGGGCGTATCTCCACCCGTATCAGTTGGGCGCGGACCCTGAGTGTCGGCAGCGGCGACAAAGCGTTGTTTGCTGAACTGCTCTACGAATTGATCGGCACCTCAGTCGCCTCCCAGGAGTCGGTGGTGGTGTCGTTTGCCCTCGCCCAGCAAGTGGCAGTGGGGGATATGAACGCCTTCGAGGCTTTGTGCCTGGCCGCCAGCCTTGGCGGTGACACCGACACCATCGCGGCGATTCTGGGTGCAATGCTCGGCGCCTGTTTAGGCATGCAGTGCTGGCCTGCGGCAATGATCGAACAGATCAAGGCCGTGAATGGGTTGGACTTGCAGCCGTTGGTTGAAAATCTGTTGAAAATGCGCTGAGTCAGGACAGTTGGGAAGACCGATTCACCTTGCACACCTGCCACAACCACAACAATACCGGCACCAGGAGCACCCCCTCATGAGCAGCACCTCTTCCGGCCAAAGCGCCGGACAATTGGAAACACGCGGCATTGAACCGGTCCCCGAAAGCGAGTGCAATGGCCATCCGCTGCAACTGTTCTGGGTGTGGTTCGCCGCCAACATCAGCATCCTCGGCTTGCCGCTCGGCGCGACGTTGGTGGCGTTCCGTGGCCTGGCAATCTGGCAGGCGATCATCGTGGCGATCCTCGGCGCAGCAGGCTCCTTCGCGGTGGTGGGCATCATCTCCATCGCTGGCCGTCGTGGTAGGGCTCCCAGCCTGACCCTGTCCCGCGCTATCTTCGGCGTGCGCGGCAATATCGGCCCAACGCTGGTGTCGCTGATGTCGCGCCTGGGCTGGGAAACCGTCAATACCACCACCGCCGCCTTTGTGCTGCTGTCGTTGTGTTCGATCCTGTTCGGGTCGCCGGTCGAGGCCAAAAGCGCGCCGGTGCTGACCCTGATCTTTATTGCCATCTTCGTGTTGCTGACCCTGTCCGTTTCCGGCCTGGGCCATGCCACCCTGCTGGTCATCCAGAAGTGGGCCACGTACGTGTTTGGTGCGTTGAATATCCTGGTCGGCGGCTTCCTCTGCGCCACCATCGACTGGAGCGCCGTGTTCAACGCCACACCCGCACCGCTGAGCGCAATGATCATCGGCATAGGCACCATGGCCGCCGGCACCGGTATCGGTTGGGCCAACGCCGGTGCCGACATGTCGCGCTACCAGCACCGCAGCGTCAAGGCCGTGCGTCTGGTGGCATCCGCCGCGTTTGGTGCGGGCATTCCGCTGGTACTGCTCATCACCCTCGGCGGCTTGCTGTCGGTGGGCAACAACGACCTGGCCTCGGCCACCGACCCGATCATCGCGATCCGCGACATGCTGCCTACCTGGATGGCCGTGCCGTACCTGATCACCGCGTTCGGCGGTTTGCTGCTGTCCAATAACCTGTCGGTATACTCGGCCGGTCTCACCACCTTGACCCTCGGCTTGAAGGTCAAGCGCGTGCACGCAGTGATCGTCGACATCGTCGCGATCTTCGCCGGTTCGATTTACTTCATGTTGATTGCCGACAGTTTCTACGGTCCGTTCATCACCTTCATCTCGTTGCTGGCGGTGCCGATTACCGCGTGGGTCGGGATCTTTGTGGTCGACCTGATCCACCGTCACTACTACAGCCCCAAGGATCTGCTGGACGTCAGCCCCAGCAGCGCCTACTGGTATCGCGGCGGTGTGGAGTGGCGTGCGTTCGGCGCGTGGGCCGTGGCGATTGTGCTGGGCTTCAGCTTCACCACCATCGGTACCACCGCCGAAAATATCTGGTTCGCCGGGCCGCTGTCCGACTCCTGGCTGGGCCACAACGGCCTGGGCTGGATCGTCACCTTTCTGGTGGCCGGCGGGATTTATGCCGTACTGGGCGGCGCGGCTGATCGTCGCCCAGCGTTAGTAGAGAGCCCCAATGTCTAGATTGCTGCACACCGGCCAGGTCATTGTTGACCTGGTCATGGCCCTCGATACCCTGCCCGCCACCGGCGGCGACGTGCTCGCCAAGTCCGCCGGTTTCGAAGCCGGCGGCGGCTTCAATGTGATGGCGGCGGCACGACGCAATGGGTTGCCGGTGGTTTACCTGGGGCGCCACGGCAACGGCCGTTTTGGCGACCTGGCCCGCACGGCGATGCAGGCCGAGGGCGTGGAAGTGGCCCAGGCGGCAAGTGAGGGCAAGGACACCGGGTTGTGTGTCTCGCTGACCGAGGCCACTACCGAGCGTACCTTCATCTCCCATATCGGCGCTGAAGGTGACTTGACTGCCGATGACCTGGCGCGCGTCGTTCCCCAGGCTGATGATTATGTATACGTCAGCGGCTACAGCCTGCTGCTGGAAGGCAAAGCGCAGGCGTTGCTCGATTGGTTACTGGCGTTACCCCGCGCGATCACCGTGGTGTTCGACCCGGGCCCGCTGGTCAAGGCGCCCGATTCTGCACTGATGATTGCCTTGCTGCCACGTATCGACATCTGGACCAGCAATGGCCCGGAAGCCTTGGCGTTTACCGGTGCGAAAACACTGGCGGACGCACTGCTGGACCTCAATCGGCATCTGCCTGATGGCGCGCTGCTGGTGGTGCGTGATGGGCCGAATGGCTGTTGGGTCAGTCGTCACGGACATGCCGACCATGTGCCAGGCTTTAAGGTGAGGCGGTGGATAGCAATGGCGCGGGTGATGCGCATGCGGGGGTGTTTATTGCAGGTTTGGCCGCGGGTTTGACACCGTGTGAGGCAGCGCGTCGGGCGAATGCGGCGGCGGCGCTGGCGGTGACCCGTTGGGGCCCGGCCACCTCGCCCGGCACCGACGAAGTTGATGCTTTGCTCACTCACTGAGCGCGGAGCAGGCATGTGGAAGGGGGCGTGCTCCCGATTGCAGTGCATCAGCCCATGAACAGGTGGCTGACATACTGCTATCGGGAGCACGCCCCCTCGCACATTTGGTTGGTGTGGAGGCTACTGACCTGCGTCCAGTTTGCGCGCCTCATCCACTCCAGATGCCGTCAGCTTGATCGGCAAGTTCAGCGAATATTCACCGGCGTCGTCGGTGGTCACATGCCCATCCTTGATAAACCCGCGGTCCTGTAGGAACGCCAACACACTGGCGACCTCCTTTTCGCCGCGGTAGTTATCCAGCACCTCCTTGCCCAAACCTTGTGGGTGGGCGTGCAGCAGGCGGGTGAGGACTTCTTTTTCAAGGTTTCTATCGACGTTCATGCGTACCTCTTCACTGGGAAATGATCGGGTGTTCATCTTGCGGTCGAGTGCTTAAGGCGCAGGTTGTTTCGGCGCGCCGGGCAGGTTCGAGTCGTCGCCTTTGTTGATCTTCGGCTCATTGATCGACGGGCCCATTTTACCGTTGCCGACTGCGGCAGGTGCCTGGCGCTCGGTGTCGTGGCCCTTGGTATGCGGGTCGGCGCCGTTGGCGTTATCAATGACTGCGCCACCATTGGTATCCAGGCCAGTGCCCATGGATTTTTGCGATTCGGTGGTGGCGTCAGGCGTAGGATCGGTCGGGCCGGTGGTCGAGCTGGCAGCGACGGCGCTCAGCGATGCGGCGGACAGCAGGCCGGTGAGGGCGAAGGCAGCAAACTTGGAAGGCTTCATGAGGATATCTCCATAGAATTAATGTCCTTACCCTCTATTGGTCAGTTGCCGTTTGTTGATGGTGCCTTGATGGCGACGAACGGTATCAGCGCGCCTGTAAGATTTTGTGTGGCGCGGCCCCTCACCACTCCCGCCGCGCCACCCCCGGCTTTGTCGTGTGCGTGCGGGTGCTTGCAGCAGCGCAGGCCGGCGTAACTGCACGGCCCATGAAAATGCGCTGCAATCAGTCATCAAAGCGCCTTAGTATGTCGGCTTTGAAATTGCCCAAGGCTTGCCCATGACCATCGAGATTCGCCCCGCCGTGCCCAGCGATGCTGCGCAGATCCTGACGTTCATCACCGAACTCGCCGAGTACGAGAAAGCCCGGCATGAAGTGATCGCCAGCGTGGTTGATATCCAGCGCAGCCTTTTCAGCGAGGGCGCCACCGCCCATGGCCTGATCTGCTTGCGCGATGGCTTGCCGATTGGTTTTGCGGTGTTCTTTTTCAGCTATTCCACTTGGCTGGGCAGCAACTGCTTGTACCTGGAGGACCTCTATGTCAACCCCGAGCAGCGCGGTGGCGGGGCGGGTAAGAAGTTGCTGCGCCACCTGGCCAAGATCGCGTTTGATAACGGCTGCGCGCGCTTCGAGTGGAGCGTGCTGGACTGGAACGAGCCGGCGATTGCCTTCTATAAATCCATCGGCGCCCAGCCTCAGGAAGAGTGGGTGCGCTATCGCATGGAAGGTGATGCATTACGAGATTTTGCCCTGGGCTGATTGTCATCCCGCCTACAAAACCGGCCAATCCAGGGCCGGTTTTTTTATGTAAAAGCTCACAATATGGGATGCAAATTTATATATTGAGATGTTTCTGGGTCTGGGTTTATAGTCGGCGGCATCAGCACTCACTACCAAAAATAAAACAGGTGAAGCGATGCAGGCACAACCGTTGTCACTCCCCGCTGTGCCCGAGCCCACTTACGGCGATCGGCTCAAAGGCAAGGTGGTGATCATCACCGGCGCCGCCCAAGGCATTGGCGAAGCGATCGTCGCGTGTTTCCAGGCCCAGCAGGCGCGCCTGGTTATCGCCGATATTCAGGGTGAAAAAGTCGAGAAGGTGGCCGCCCATTGGCGCGAACGCGGTGCGCAGATTTACGCGCAAGCCGTCGACATCACTTCAAAAGAGCAATGGCAGGCGCTGGTCAATGTGGCCATCGAGCGCTTTGGTCGCGTGGATGTGCTGGTCAACTGTGCTGGCGTCAACGTGTTCTGCGACCCACTGGAAATGACCGACGAAGATTGGCGCCGCTGCTTCGCCATTGACCTCGACGGCGCCTGGTTTGGCTGCCGCACGGTGCTACCGCACATGATTGAGCAGGGCGTCGGCAACATCATCAATATCGCCTCTACCCATTCCAGCCACATCATTCCTGGTTGCTTCCCGTACCCCGTCGCCAAGCATGGCTTGCTCGGCCTCACCCGCGCCCTCGGTATCGAATACGCGCCCAAGGGCATTCGCGTTAACGCTATCGCGCCGGGCTATATCGAAACCCAACTCAACGTCGACTACTGGAACGGTTTTTCCGACCCCCACGCCGAGCGCCAGCGCGCCTTCGACCTGCACCCGCCCAAACGCATCGGCCAGCCGGTGGAGGTGGCGATGACTGCGCTGTTTTTGGCCACCGACGAGGCGCCCTTTATCAATGCTACCTGCCTGATGATCGATGGCGGGCGGTCTGTGATGTATCACGACTAGAACTTTTACCGCTCAATAACAATAAAAGGTGTCGTTCATGAAAAAAGCCCTACGCGTCCTTGCCGCCGCCGTTGCTTTAAGCAGCCTCAGCAGCCTCGCATCCGCCGAAGAAGTGAAGATCGGCTTCCTGGTTAAACAAGCCGAAGAACCCTGGTTCCAGACTGAATGGGCCTTCGCCGAAAAAGCCGGCAAGGAACACGGTTTCACCGTGATCAAAATCGCCGTGCCCGATGGTGAGAAAACCCTTTCCGCCATCGACAGTCTGGCCGCCAACGGTGCCAAGGGCTTTGTGATCTGCCCGCCGGACGTGTCCCTCGGCCCAGCCATCGTGGCCAAGGCCAAGCTCAATGGCTTGAAAGTCATGGCCGTGGATGACCGCTTCGTCGATG
>NZ_JAAOWU010000030.1 GCF_013778505.1 Pseudomonas sivasensis
CACGGAACCGGTGAATTGGATCTGCCCGTCCGCAGCCTGTGCGGTACCGGCCAGCAGCCAGCAAGCGCCGCATGCGAGAGTGATTTGGCTCAGTTTGTTCAGCATTGCAATGCCCTTTACGAGATGGTTGGTTGTCTGCTTACCCCCGTTGGGTAAGCCAATCCATAGTGCATTGCTGCCTTTTCCAGGCACATAAGACAGATCTTAAAAACTCGCGAACTAATGGCTCTACTCGACCGACGAGTCCATATCAGATGCCTCATTGCCGACTGCGTGGTCAACAACAGGTCTCAGTCACAGTGGGACTTGATCTGCTATCGTTGAGGAATACATTCCATCCATGTTGGAGCGATAGTTCAGATTGCGCGAAGCTTGAGACTGGTCGCAGAAGGTGTTGATTACGAAATTCAAGCTCAAGCACTGCTTGCTCTCGCTTACCAGGTCATGCAGTGGTATCTAAATGGTATACCGATGCACGTGTCTGATTTTGAGGCCTTTATATTCCGAGGACTTGGTTAACCGCTAAGAAAAAAAGCGATAACCCGAAGATCGGGTCAGCATTTCGGATTTACGCTGTATGCCACGAGTTAAGGAACATGAATGTCCGATTTTATTGACTTAAGGGTGTCAACTTCAGAGAGCCGTATATCCTTTTGGACGCTGCCCGCTCTGATTCTCATGCTCGGCTTATTTGTCACCGCAGCAGTTTGTTTGTGGGCATCACAGCGCAACCAAAATACTACACACGAGGCAATGGCTGCAGCCACTGAGCGGGCCGTTTCAGTAATTCAGTCCCGGCTCCAGCGCTATCAGTACGGTCTTCGTGGAGCCCGAGGTGCACTGCTCACAGGAGGCGAGCGCACAGTCACGCGCGAGCAGTTCAAGCGTTACAGCGACAGTCGCGACCTTGCCCGCGAATTTCCCGGCGCGCTTGGTTTTGGCTTTATACGAAGAGTCCCACGACCGGCAGAAGTCAGTTTTATCGAGGCAGCACGTCGCGACGGCATGCCCGACTTTTCGATCAGGGAGCTCTTCCCGAACGAGGGAGAGCGATACGTAATCCAATACGTTGAACCGTTCGAACTGAACCGGCCAGCGATTGGCCTAGACATTGCTTCGGAGACCAACCGCAAAGGTGCTGCACAAAGTGCGATGCTTAGTGGCGAACCAACACTGACAGGGCCAATCACGTTGGTTCAAGCGACTGGCCATGCCAACCAATCTTTCCTGTTCTTGATGCCTATTTACCGCACAGGTAAAACACCTGAGACAGAAGCAGAAAAAATAAACGAAGCTTATGGCTGGAGTTATGTTGTCCTGAGGATACAGGACGTACTGGGCGACAGCGGAGTCAACCTCACACAAATACGTTTAGAGTTACAGGACCTAACAACACCGGAGCGTCCGGTGTTGTTTTACTCGACCGCAAGTCCAGAAGAATCAACACGAGTCATCGATAGCTACTCCATTAAACAGAGTGTCTATGGCCGGACCTGGCAACTGAAGCTAAGTATCTATCCAGAATTTATCAATTCACTTCCTTTGATGTCTGTCAGAACCTTGGCCTTTATCGGTTTACTGATTAGTATACTAATTGCAGCGTTTACCTTCTTATGGCGCAATAGCCAGCGCCGCAAAGGCCAGCTTGTTATGGCGAGACTACAGCTTGCCACCATTATAGAAAGCTCGATTGATGGCATCATTGTAAAAACACTTTCAGGCACGGTAGTCAGTTGGAATAAAGGAGCGGAACATCTTTTCGGCTATACGTCCCCTGAAGCGACCGGTCAGTTGCTTAGCTCATTGATCGTGCCTCTAGATCTTCAAGAAGAAGAAATATACATCTTGGAACGTATTCGTAGCGGCCATGCAGTCGAGCACTTTCAAACCGTTCGGCAACATAAGGACGGCCACTTGATCCAGGTGTCCGTTTCCGTATCCCCGATGTGCGACGCCGCAGGAAGAATTACGGGCGCCTCCAAGACCATCCGCGACATCACCAAAGAAAAGCTAGCTGAAGCGCAGGTGTTGGCAAGTAATCTCCGGCTGGAGGGGGAAGTCCAGAAACGCACTGCTGAGCTGGACAGCACACAGCGTGTGCTGCGTACCGTTTTGGATGGCATTCCGTCAATGGTTGGCTATTGGGATACGCAGCTCATAAACCGCGTCGCCAATCATGCATATCAAATCTGGTTCGGGCTAGACCCAGAGACATTGCCCGGAAGCTCAATGAAGGATGTTTTGGGTGAGAAATTATTTCACGCTAATCGCGGTTATATAGATGCTGTGCTGCGAGGAGAACCGCAGACCTTCGAACGAGCAATCCCCGGACCTGATGGAAGGATTCGACATTCGCTTACACACTACATCCCGGATGTCGCCCAAGGTGACGTTAAGGGGTTTTTTGTGATCGCCCATGATGTGTCTGAGATCAACGAAAGCCGCCTCCAACTGGCGCAGGCACTACGTGAAAATGACCTGTTATTACAGACTATAAACGAGCAGCTACTTTACTCCGCAACCGATACCAGCGGCGTAATTCTGGATGTAAATGAACGCTTCTGTGAGGCTCACGGTTTTGCACGAGATGAGCTACTGGGCCAGACTCACAGGTTGCTCCAGTCGGGCGTTCATTCCGAATCATTCTGGCAATCAATGTGGTCGACGCTCCAAGAGGGCAAAGCGTGGCATGGCGAAATTTGCAACCGCGCCCGCGATGGCCATCTGTGTTGGTTCGATACCGTTATAGCGCCCCGATTTGAGAGTGACGGAGCTATAAGGAGTTATATAGCTTTGCGCATCGATATCACCCATCGACGTGCTGCAGATGAGGAAGTTTCGAGACTTCATTTGTTATTGCACACGGTGTTGCAAGCAGCCTCAGAAGTATCCATTATCGCGACTCATACAGATGGCGTGATTAGCGTATTCAATGTGGGCGCCCAGAATATGCTTGGCTATGAGGCGAGTGAGGTTGTGGGTGTGTTGACGCCGGCCCACTTCCATCTGGAGGAAGAGGTTGTAGCTCGCAGCCAACAAATGACCAAAGAGTTTAATCAGAAGATTGAAGGCTTCCGCGTCTTTGTCCATATCCCTGAAACGGCTGGCGCTGAAACACGGCAATGGACTTACGTGCGCAAAGACGGTTCACATCTGACCATTTCGTTGATAGTTACCGCCATGCGCGATTTCCAGGGACGCATTACAGGCTATCTGGGCATTGCCACCGACATTACTCAGCAAGAACTACAACGACGTGACCTTGCTGCGGCACGAGATCAACTTGTACTGGCCGCCGAGGCGGCGCAGCTGGGTATATGGAGCTGGATGCCTGCGCAAAACGTGATGGAGTGGAATGACAGAATGTTCAGTCTCTATGACACGCCTAGAGACTTAAAGCATGGTGATCAGCTCTATGACCACTGGCGCTCGCGTATACACCCGGAAGATATCGTCGCGACCGAGGCTAGTTTACTTGCTGCCATAGAAGGGAATGGAAAATATAATCCCGTTTTTAGAGTGCTCAAGCCCGACGGTTCTATTCGCTATGTGCAGGCAGGCGCGTATGTAGAACGAGATCAAGATGGAAATGCCACGCGTATAACTGGCATTAACCTGGATACTACAGAGCGCAAGGAGGTCGAGGCCGAGCTGCTTGGTGCTATAGAGCGCGCAGAACAAGCTAGCCAGGTCAAAGGCCAGTTCCTGGCTAACATGAGCCACGAAATTCGTACACCCATGAATGGGGTGCTGGGCATGCTAGAGTTGCTGCGCAAAGCTGGGTTGGATCGACGACAAGATGACTATGCAAGAAAAGCACAGACGGCCGCTCAGTCGCTTCTCGGTCTTCTGAACGACATACTCGACTTTTCGAAAATAGATGCTGATAGATTAGAACTTGACCAGCATCCATTCAACCTCGAAACACTCATGCGTGACTTGGCTGTTATCGTCTCAGGCAATTTGACCGGAAAAGACGTCGAATTATTATTCGATATTCCCGCCCAATTACCTTGTGTTTTGATCGGGGACCAACTTCGTCTACAGCAGATTTTGATTAACCTGGCTGGGAATGCAATAAAATTTACCCACGAGGGGCAGGTTGTTGTACAACTCACCGAGCTAGCACGCACTGACGAGCAGATGATGTTGCGAATTTCTGTTGCAGATACAGGGATAGGTATAAGCCCTGCACAGATCAGCGGGATTTTTGACGAATTCACGCAGGCGGAAACCTCAACAACCCGACGCTTTGGTGGTACTGGCCTCGGTCTGGCAATCAGTAAACGCTTGGTTCAGATGATGGGCGGTGAGCTAAAAATTCGTAGCGAACTGGGAAAAGGCAGCAAATTTTGGTTTGATATTGCACTTGCTATTGATGATGCCGCGCCGCTCACATCGATTCAGATTTCCACGGAGCAAAGTCTTCGTATATTGGTTGTTGATGACAACGTCTTATCAGGAAAGATTTTAGTCAAGACACTTGAAGCGTTCGGCTGGGATGTCGTTTTTATCAATGAAGGCAGCGCGGCTGTTCAGTTAGTTCATCAATCCATCCAACTAGGCGTCCCTTTCGATGCTGTGATTATGGATTGGCGAATGCCCGATATGGATGGTTTGACAGCAGCAAGCTTGATAAAAAACTCCCCCGATAATCTAAAGCCTCCAGTGATTGTAATGGTGACAGCATTCGGCCGCGAAGAACTGGCTGACGCGGTTAAGGATCAAGACGCTCCCTTTGAGGACTTTCTTACCAAACCGGTTACGCCTCAACAACTTTATTCTACCATTCAATATTCATTAGGAGCCCCCGTCCCCTCCGATATTTTCCATTCTGCGCATACAACTGCTCGGCGACTTGTAGGCCTGCGCCTTCTTGTAGTTGAAGACAACGCGCTCAACCGACAAGTCATCAGTGAGTTGCTGAGTGCCGAAGGCGCTGAAGTGACCCTGGCAGACTGCGGTCTGCTGGGTGTCGAACTTGCTACACGAGAAAAAGGCGAATTCGATGTCGTCATCATGGATGTGCAAATGCCAGATATTGACGGAATTGAAGCCACCCGCCGTATTCGATCCAATGGTGAGTTCAAGTCACTGCCCATCGTAGCCATGACTGCAAATGCATCACGTGCTGATCGCGACTCCTGCCTCGCTTCAGGCATGAATGAACATTTAGGCAAACCCATCGACATGGCCGAAGTCGTTCCCGTATTACAACAACTGACGGGACGAGAGATTGGAAACCTGTTTAAAGAGATCCATTCACAGTCTCTCGATTGTAAGAATTTCATCGAGCCGATTGCCAAAATTTCACAACGCCTAGGAGGAAGGCTTGATGTATACGCACTGGCGCTAAGCAGTTTTGGCGGTGAATGTGAACGTCTGCTGGGAGAGTTGCAAAAACACTCTGAGGCTTTTGAAGCGCATCGTGTTGCCGATACCTTGCACGCACTAAGAGGTGTCGCAGCGACAGTAGGCGCAACGGCCTTAGCAAAACAGGCAGGTGAGTGGGAAGTTTTAGCAAGGAAAACACCACCGAACGCGCCTGTGCTTACCCTTGATGTAATCGCTTCCCTTGCAGGATTGATGAAGGCGAGTAACGAAGGGTTGCAGAGCGCATTTGATACTGGGAGTATCTTGATACCGCGTGAGGAGCCAAAAGAGTCGCACTGGTCTCCCGAACAACGTATTGCATCGCTGGAGGAGCTTTTGGTAATGCTGGTTGCAGGAGATATGAGAGCGCTGGACCATGTCGCTGAGCTAGAGGCCCATACTCCAAGATCCCTACGGACTGTGATCGACCGCCTCGTCAAGCAGGTCAGAGACCTGAACTTCGATGATGCTATACAAACAGCCAAGCATTTACTGACGGAGAAGTCTAAATGAAAGCGCTTCTCAATGAGCTAATCACCAATCGAGGGTTCAGGCCAAAAATCCTTGTGGTCGACGATCAACCTGTGAATATTCGACTGATCAACGAACTATTAAAAGGTGAATACGACATCATTATGGCTACGGAAGGCAAGCAGGCTCTTCTCAAATGCCAAACACAAAATCCGGATTTGATCCTGCTAGACGTATTGATGCCTGGTATGTCAGGCCATGAAGTATGCCGCATCCTTAAGGCCGACGAGCAAACACACAACATTCCCATAATTTTCCTGACCTCCCAAAACGATGAAGTCGATGAAGCGCTGGGGTTCGAATTAGGCGCGGTGGATTTTATTACCAAGCCTATAAGGTCTACGGTTATCAGCGCACGGGTCATAGCTCATCTAGCGCTAAAGTTACAATCTGACTTGCTAAAAACCATTGGGCTGACAGATGGTCTTACGAACGTTGATAATCGCAGAAGGTTTGATGAAAATCTGCAGCGGGATTGGCTGCAGTGCGCCAGACATGGGCAATCCATTTCACTCTTGATGATCGACATTGACCATTTCAAGCTATACAACGATCACTATGGCCATCAACAAGGAGATGAATGTTTGCGTGCGGTTGCCAATGTAATAAAAAAAGCGCTTAGACGCCCTTACGATTCAGTCGCTAGGTATGGCGGTGAAGAGTTTGCTTGTATTTTACCAAATACGGACGCTGCGGGCGCGTTGAAAGTTGCGCAGGGTGTTCTGCAGGAAGTCCGCGGATTGGGTATCCAGCACATTAACTCGAGTACGCGCGAAATTGTGACCGTCAGTATCGGTGTTGGTACTAAAATTCCGACTATAGATACTTCGGCCGATGAATTGCTTAGAGCCGCGGATAAAGAACTTTATAAATCTAAACAGTTCGGTCGTGACAGGCTTAGCTCTATCCAGGCTAGCTGATTCTTCGCTCATTAAAATATATCACGCCCGTGAATATACTGCCTGATTTCGCGGGATCAGACGCCTCACGAGCATTCGAGTCGATTATGATTTTAACGTCGCCGATGGTCTTACGATATATGGGCGTCAGGCTGTCATCTGCAATCCTAATTGCCTGATCAATATCTCCTTTTTCCAGCTGCATTAATACTTTTTCAGCTGTTGAAATACGGACTGGCAAGTCACGTTAGAAATCATCACCCTCTTCCCGCTGGCAGCCTCCTGTGGAGTTGCTGCAATCCTAAGTTCCTCCTCTCTCGGCTAGGTAGGTGAGTGATGGCATTCTGATTCGACCCCGGTTACGCTGTTACCAACCAGGGAGGACGCGTGATGAGTCAGCATCTTTTGAGTTTCGTAAGGCAGAATTTTAAAACGGACCCACTGACGCTTAGGCTCACTGTGTCATCCCACACCAACAGCGTGTCTTAAATATCAGCAGGAGCTGTGACTGAATACCGGAAGGTTGCCAAGGAGGCAAAACCCGCCCAGGCATCCTTGACCGAGGTCACAGGTCAGCAGTAGGGAAGCCAAAATGAAAGTCATCGTTCGGGGAAATGCGTTGCACAAGAGTGAGACCAACGCTCTTGATCAAATCCAAAAACAGCTTCGTGACAGCTGGTTTGGTTATGCTTCTGTACTGATCGCCGACAGACAAGGGTCAATGGAATTTGACCTGATCATGGTGACCCATGATCGCGTGCTGGTGGTTGAGCTCAAGGAATGGAATGGGAGGCTCACCAATTACGACGGCAACTGGATCATTACCCACGCCAACGGCCATGAAGAGAACCGTGGCAAGAGTCCATATCACACCAAGCGCGATCAGGCCCTGAGACTCGGCAAGATCCTTAGGCTGGAGCTGGAGCGAAAACTCGGCTATTACCCATTCGTAGAAGCGCACGTTGTGCTGTGTGGCAGTGCCACACCCGAACACCTGCCTGCGAGCGAGCGCCAGTTCGTTCATACCCTCGAAGACTTCCTCAAGATCGGTGGTAACGACTACCTGAACTTTGTTCAGAACGTTCCAATGATCAGGTATGACGACCGAAGCCGCCCGCGCCCGAATCAATGCCAGGCCATTTTCGACGGCTTTTTCAGAGGAAATCGAGTTCAGCTTGCTGAGTTCAAGTACTTGGAATACACCGCTGCTGTGGCCCCCGATCGCGTCCACGATCAGCACCTTTTCAGTGAATACCCTGCAACCAACCCTGGCCCACCTCAAAGCAACGCGATGATGCGCCGCTGGGATCTGGGAGCCCTGGGTCTGGCGTACCGTGATGACATCACTTGGCGCCTCGTGGTGACACGCGAGAGTTTCGTCTTTCGAACTGCCAATGCTACTAACAGCCCATTGGAAGACTTCCTGCTGAGACCGATTTCTCCAATGGTCAACGAAAACGTTACGGCTGACTGCGTCGAGCTATTTGAGATTCGCAAAAACACGCTGAGATTGGAACAGCACCTCAACTTGCACGGCCATAAGTGGACGCCAGACGAGCGCCTGGATTTGGCTAAGGCGCTGTTTGCGCCTTTTGCAGAATTACACAACCTGGGCTTCGCCCACCGTGACATCAGTGCTCAGAACCTGTGGTATTCGCAAGACTCCAGGATCATTCTGATCTCCAGTTTCCAAGCCGCATTCCTGCCCGATAAAGGTACGGTCAAAGACCTGTTCGAAAAGCTGCGCAGCAACAACACCATGCTGCCGGAGGATGTGTACGCGTGTGAAGGCGATCCACTGAGTCCGTTCGCCAAAGACGTCTACTTGCTCGCGCTTGTTGCCCACAAGATCTGCTTTCATGGCGCAAAGTTTACGCTGGAGGACGGCGTTCCAGTATGGCGCTCGGTGGCCAACGATCCTTTCAACGGCAAGCTGGATTCGTTCTTTGCCAAAGCCATGGATATTGAGCAGCAGAATCGCTTTACCAACGCAGCCGAGATGCTGGGTGAATTCAACACCCTAGTGATCGGTAAGCCGCTTCAGTACGACGATACCCAAGAGGTCATGCAGGAGATCGCCAAAGGCGACTTCGTCAGGACTGATTGGAACCCCTACATGCTGATGAGTTACTTCCCGCCAGCGCCAGGCGCGGTTCCTTCGCCCGTGGGCGACAAAATGGTATACCGCTGCACAGTTGATGGCGAAGAAGCGCTGCTGAAGTTCTTTCCCAAGGCTGTGATTGATGTCAAAAACCCAGGCACCAACCGACGCATTCTGCGCATGCGAAAGCGCATTGAGAAAAGTATCAAAGACGAGCTTCCACTTCCGGCTCTGCTTGCCCATGGCATGTTTGGCGGTGGCAACGGTCTCTTCATCGTCACCCGGTTCGAAGAGGGTATCGTGTGGCCTGAGTATGTGGCAGGTCTGACCTCGCTGCAGCAAAAGCTTGAAGCAGCTTCTGCGCTATGCAATCTCCTTGAGGGCTTGCACGGGCGGGATTTTGCCCATGGGGATCTGCATCCAGGCAACATCCTCGTGCGTCCGAGCGAAGAAGGTGAGCCTTTGAACCTGATTCTGATCGACGCCCTGGACTATGGCGACACCAGCGATCCATACAACGTTGAGTACGGCCCGACTGACCCTTCCACGACCGATAGCTTTGGCCGAGACGGTTACGCGCTCTACAAGATCGTTCAGGAGCTTTTCGGCGACGAAGCGCCAAAGGCGCTGTCCATCGAGTTTGCGTTGCGCACAGAGCAACCCAATGGCGTCCCTGTGTCGATCGAGCCATTGGGGGAAACCATCAGCGCAGAGCTTGAAGCGTGCAGAAAGCCGGCAATCGTGCAAGCGCCTGCACTCAGGTTCATTGCCGACTCGTTCAAGTTTCCGATTGAAGAAACGATGCTCAAGTCCAGCGGAACAATGTACTACCTGAACGTTGAGGCCGCAGACCGTCATCCAAAGCATATGCACGTGCGGATCACAGGCGAGGATAAGCGCCTTTCTTTCACTTTCGATCCCGAATCGAACGCCATCCTTGCTCCATTTTTGACGGATGTTTCTTTCAGCGACTGCATTTCTGCGGGGCAGCGCGCCCAATCTACCTTCGACCAGCCCATCGTGGTGGGAAGAGGTGTGTCCACCAAGCTGAACGAAGAGCAATTTGTTGCGTTTCTGATGGATCAGGAACCCGTCCAGACATTCCTATGCAAAGCCGATGTCGATCTGGATGACCTTGAGCTCGAGGACGAGCCCGAAGGGATTAACCAGACAATCAGGCCTTCGTCGATCTGGAAAACCATGGTGGAAACCGAAGGCGACCAGCTCATGCGAGTGGAGATTGCCAACACCTCTTTTGAAGAAAGTCCAAGCGGTGCTCTGCTGATCCCATACGTATCTAGCAATGGGCAAGACGTCGATTTCAGCGACGATAGCGCAGAGTTGCGAATTTACTTTGAAGAGGGTGGTAAGCCTTTCGGAGAGGTTGTCGCAGAAGAATGTAGTGGTGTGCGCCTGGCGGTGCGTATGTTCTCTGCTGGCATCCGAAGCGTTAAACAAAAGCTCACTGCTGGTACAGAGCTGATCTTTGAATCCAAACTCAACGGAGCATCGCGTGCGCGTCGCAAACGAGCTATGGAGCGCGTGCTTAATGGGGTGGCGAGAATCTCGCATCTGCCGGCCTACTTTGACAAAGAGAGCAACGTCAAGTCGAAGGTAATCGGCAAAATCCCCGATGAGGCTGCGATTCGTGCGCGATATGATTCAGAAGAACAGAAACTGAACCCAAGACAAATCATTGCCTTTCAGAGAGCCGTCTCTGAAGGCCCCATTGGAATTCTTCAGGGCCCACCCGGCACGGGGAAAACCGACTTTGTAACAAAGCTGATCCACTATCTCTTCGAGCACGAAATAGCCGGCAATATCTTGTTGGTAGGCCAGTCACATGCGTCGGTGGACACTGTGGCTATCAAGGCGCGGGAGCTTTTCTCGGAAATCGGCAGCGACATCAGTGTGGTTCGCTTGGGCCATGAGTCGGCAATTGATGATCAGATGCTTCAGTGCCACTCCAGCTCCATCCAACGCCAGATTCGCTACAAGTTTCAACGCGAATACGAGAAGCGAATCAATGCCCTTTCTTCGCGTCTGATGCTGAACCAGGATCTGGTCGAAGAGCTTGCCAAACTGCATCGCAGCGTCAGTCCTATTCTTGAGCGCATCTGCACCTATACCACTCAAAAGGACGAGGTTGCACGCAAGCGCCACCTTGCTGAAGAAGTGCGGATCGAACAGATGAATGGCTATCAGGCCAAAATCGACAGTTGCATCGAGTCACTCGAAAGCAACCTGAGTACTCGCGGGTATGAATTTTCGCTTCCGCTGGCTTCTGATCCTAGCTATTGGATGGATCTATCGAGGCAGGTGGCCCGTCAACATGGGATCACTGACCAGCTGGCACTTCAACGTCTGAACAACTTGATCGGCATCAGCAAGGATTGGATCGACGTGCTGGGATCGGGTGCTGCCAACTATGACAAATTCCTCGTCAAGACGTCCCAGCTAGTGTGCGGGACGCTTGTGGGTATTGGTGCCGAGAGCATCAACATCGAAGAAATCGAGTTCGACTGGGTAATCGTGGACGAAGCAGGGCGAGCCCAGGCGTCAGAGCTCATGATTGCCATGCAGTGTGGACGACGGGTACTGCTGGTTGGCGACCATAAGCAACTGCCGCCGATGTACGACAAAAAGCATATTCGCGAAGTAACTCGAAAGCTGAAGATCGACGAGCGCGAAGCCCGCAAAACAGATTTTGAGCGAGCTTTTGAGGTCAACAACGGCATTGCTTTCGACACCCAGTACCGGATGATCGAGCCCATTGGGAAGATCGTTAGCCATTGTTTCTACGACGATGACCTTCGTAGCTTCCGGAAAACTGCAGGCGCCTGGTGCAATGAGCTTCCTTATCCGCTAAACAAACCGGTCAGCTGGATTGACAGCGGTACTGGTGAGCGAGCCGTGAATGAGGATGAGCCTGAAAAACACAAGTTTGTGAACAAGCATGAGCTCGCTGTGTGCTTGCACGTGCTTCGCCAGTTGGCAAAACCCGAGCAAATGGAAAAGCTCAATGCCAAGCGGACTGCGATGAATCCCCAGCCTATTGGCATTATCACCATGTATCGAGGGCAGAAGCAGTTGATTGAGGAGGAGTTGAGTCGGGCTGAGTGGGCTGCTCCCCTTCGCGACGCTGTAAGAATAGACACGGTTGATAGCTTCCAGGGCCAACAGGCCAGAGTTCTGATTCTGAGTCTGGTTCGAAACAACGATAAAGGGCTTCAGGGATTTCTTGTGGATCAGTCCCGAATCAACGTGGCGCTGTCACGTGCTCAAGATCGGCTGGTCGTCATCGGTTCTCTTCGAATGTGGAATGGGGCAAATGCGCCAACCGCCTTGGGCAGTGTCGTCAAGTACGTCACCGAGCAGCAAAAACTTTTTCCAAACGATTACGAAATCGTAGATGGCACCACTGTGATCGAGGGCCCAAGCCATGACTGAAGAATATCAAGCTACCGATGCCTCTGGATTTCGCATCTGCAACACGATTTCTCTGTTGGTGCCAGCCTATCAGTACCAAATCAAGTGTGCCTGGACAAAGGAAGTCTCTCTTCCTGCGGTAGAGGAGTTCACCTGTCGTCTTCTGCTGGCGCTTGGAGAGATTTTGCCGGGTGAAGTACGGCAGTACTTCGGGCTGTCCGCACGGGAGTGTGATGTGCTGATCGAAACCTTGGTTCGCAACAAGCTTGCCATGCACACCAGCGACGGTCACCTGACTCCTTCGTCAATGCTGATGGATCGCACTAGAGGCAGCTCGACCGCAAGCCCAAGTCTTACCAAGTATGAAGAGCGCATTGAGCAGCCGATCTTCGAGCTATTGACCAAAACGGTCATGCCGCCGAGTCAGTACAACCGTAGTCGCTGGGGGCTTCCGGAAATTCCGGTGCCACCGCAGAACAAGGGCTGGTCTACGCAAGAGGTGGCCGACGCTTTCGGTTCTCAGTACCGAGCATTCCTGGATTTTTCAAAAATTCCCGAATCGGAGAGCCGCAGAACTCGCCTGTACAAGGTCGGCACCTGTGATCAGGCGTCCCCTTTGAACATTCCAGTGGATATCGAAATCGGGTTGCTGCCCACATCTGCCGGGAATGTAGAGATTATCAAGAGGGTGGCAGAGAAGGTCGGTAATGCTAGGCAAAGACCCTTGACCATGGAGCTTGAGGCCAGAATATCGGATTACCTAAACAGTCTGAGAATGCCAATTGAAGGCATGAGTCTTCCAGACTACTGTGAGACATTTAAGGACGAGGTTCTCGTTCGCTACCTTGATGATCGAGGTTTGGACATCAACACTTGGATGCTGGATCACAAGAACCGTCGCACCGGCTACGGTAGTCAGCACACCAAGGCTATGATCGGTCCAATCTATGACAACAACAATCGAATCACTTTGGGTCGAATGTTGGAAGATCTTGCACGAGATTGGCCCGAAGGATCGGTCCATTCAGCGCTTTGGCTATCCAGTTCGGTACCGCTGTGGGCGGCGAACGGTACACTGCTTAGCGACTTCTGCCGCAAGACGTCTGAAAAACTCAGCGACGCGCCGCACACTAAAGGTCGAATCACAGCAATCCTGCCATTTAATAACCCCAAGGAGTTGGGGCAATTGCGCAGGACGTATCACACCCGTATTCCAAACGGGGTCGCCTTCGGTGGAAAAGACCTTCAGGATCGTTTCGAGATTTTCCTGGTTCCCGGTCAACTAGCAGTCGTTCAGTACCACTTCCAGCCAAGTGATGAGAGCGCCGCGACGGTACCTATCGGTTACATCACTTGCGATCTCGAACGCGTCGCCCATATCGACAGCTTCCTCACCACACGCTTGGCAGCGCGTGGTGAGGCTAAAGTAGCCTGGAAGGAAGACCCTGAGATTGATGTTAACCATTTGATTGACAAGGAGCGACTGGAGATCATCCAAGCGGGCGCTTTGGAGCCTCCGATGACAACCCAGACAACGCCCACTTTCAAGAAACCACCTCGTGGGTAGCCTTTGAAACCCCTGATTTAAAGAGGTGCTACCCGTCATTGGTCGGGTGATAAAGGGTGGGGATTACGGAGCAGTGCGTAGGTTTAAAACGCGCTGCCACGTATCCCAAGCGTGCCGTGGCAAGGCTGAGTTAGGGGGCTCGTTCAATAAGTTTTTGAAAGCCGAAAAAATGATAGACGACCCAGTACATGGACCACCCGCTGTGCTGGTTCCCCGAAGACGGTGCACAGGTGGAATACAGTCGCAAAGGTTACGGACGGGTCTTCCAATCCTTCGGTCAGGCCTCTGTAGGTCGCGCGTAGCTGCCATGCTGCCTTTTCTGCTGGCACATGGAGGTGCACCCTTGGTACTCGACCAACCAGAGGCTTACCTGGGCAACCACCTTATCTATGGACTGGTTGTTCAGCAGGTCCGCTCTAACGAACAGCGCCGCCAGCGACTCATCGTGACTCATAATGCCTTAGGAGAAATGACGTGCTCATCAGTTAAGAGAAGAATTGTAGTGGTCATCAGTGGCTGCTCGCAGAAAATGAGGGGAAGCCGCTTGTTGTAGGGACTTGATACATGTGTGCACTGGAGTGACCAAAAGGAGGACGTTCGAACACGCAATGCCGCGTCATTGCTGGGTGCGACAGTTTTAATTCTCTATTACCTTCGTGCAAACTGCCATTTTGGACGATTGCGACAGTTTTGCGTTTTCTTTCTGCGAGGCTGTAAGCCGCGAAAACTGTAGGTCTGTTGCGACAGTTTTAATTCTCTAAATTCATCGGGTCTCCAGGTTTCAACGCAAGGACGCCACGTTGATGCCATCTTCCTTTCCCCTCCTCGGCGAGCGTTTGCACAATCGCCGATTTGTGGTCGCGAATAACACCCATGGGCTTTCCGGTACCGGCACGGTGTTTCATTACCGTGTCGACGGTGATGCCCTATCCAGCACCTACCAAGGCGGCCGAATCCGCACGGGGACGCAAGTCGGTCGCGTGACCGGCGCCGATACCATTGAGCTGCTTTTTCAGTGCCTGACGCTGGACGGTGAGCTGCTGTCCGGTTGGTCGCGAGGCACAGTGACTGTGGATACGTCTGGGCGTACCAGCCTGAGCTTTGTATGGGGTTGGTTATCGGGTGCGACCGGAGGCGGGGAGTCGAATTATGTTGAGCTTGTGGAGGGTGACAACTGCTCCTAAGGCACAAACTCCACCCGCAACCCCCGACTTGTGCTGCGTCCTTGATCATCACTGACCCGCAACCGATATTCCCCTGACTTGCCCGGCCTCCAGTTCAGCGTGGCTTGCGGCGGGCCTTGGCCGATCAAGGTTTGATCAGCGAACCAGTACAGCGTCGCCGCATCGCTGGCCGCATTCGCGTTCAGCGGGATGCTTTCCTGGGGTTGAGACAGGCGCAGTTGGTAGCTCACCTGAGTCAGTGGCGAGCGAATCTGCGGCGCTTCGCTCTGGTCGGTGATGCGGTTGGGTTGGCAGTTTTTTATCACGTTGGGCGGGGTTCGGCGGGGCAGGCCGGCTGCTCGGTACAGGCGTTGAACGTCGCTGGGCCAGAACTCGAATATGTCCTCTCGTGTGTATTGCGGATCGAACGGCGGGCACGCGGCTTTGCCGGTGCGGGTGTCGATCAGCACCGGGCGGTGCAGGTTGGAAACACGGATCGGCGAGACGCCGGGGATGTACCAGGTCTTGCGGGTTTGCGGGCACCAGCGGTTGGGCAGCTCACCGGAGGCAGCGCAGACATCAATGCGCACCAGCCCCGCAGGCGGCTTGTCGGCTTTGATCGCGACGTTGGGTAATGCCAGGGGCAAAGCGTCAGCAATGCGGAAGAATAGCGGCGCGGCGGTCTTGGCACCAATAAACGCTGGATTTGGCCGACCATCGAAGTTACCCACCCACACCACCAACACATACGGGCCGACCAGTCCGGCGCTCCACGCATCGTGAAAACCCCATGACGTACCGGTTTTCCAGGCGGTTCGCCAATGGCGGCCGGGCAGGCCATCTGGGCGCGGGTTGCGGCGCAGCATGTCGCGCACCATAAACGCGGCCTGCGGGCTGAGCAGTTGTGCGCCGGTGGTTTGCGGCTGTTGCTGCAAGTAGCGCAACGGCCGTAAATGCCCGTCTCCCGCCAACATCACATACAGCCGCGCCAGCTCCTCCGGGGTCATCTCGCCGCCACCCAGTGCCAGGGCCAGGCCGTAATGGCTTTCGTCGCGTAGGCCTTTGATGCCGGCGCGTTGCAGCAAGCCGTATAGAGAAGGCGACTTGACCTGGCTGGCCAGCCACACGGCGGGGATATTACGACTACGGATCAACGCATCCCGGGCCGTCAGTGGGCCGACAAAACTGCCGTCGAAGTTTTCCGGTTGGAAGTAGCCGAAGTTACTCGGTAAGTCCTTGAGGATGCTCATGGGGTGGATCACCCCTTGGTCCAGCGCCAGCCCATAGAGAAACGGTTTGAGCGTAGACCCCGGCGAGCGCCGTGACAGCACACCATTGACCTGTCCATGGATGTCTGTGGATAAGTAGTCCGCTGAGCCCACCAGCGCCTTGACGCTCTGATCGCGGCTGTCGATCAGGATCGCGGTGGCGTTCTCAACCCCGGTGCTGCGCCGTTCGGCGATAAACCCGGTGATCAGACGTTCCAGCAATTGTTGCAAAGGCAGATTGAGCGTGCTGTTCAACTCGTTACCGGCTTGAGCTGCCAGCAATTGCTCGCTCAAGTGTGGCGCCAAAAAAGGAATCTCCTGGCGGTTGCGCGCTTCCAAGGGCAAGTCCAGCAAACTGTCATTACGCGGGTCTTGTGGATAAGTCTCGCGCCAATCAGCCATCAAGCGCAGCCGGGCGTTTTGCAGCGAAGGCCCGAAGCGTGCTCGACGGCCGGGCTGTTGGGGGATTACCGCCAATGCCAACGCTTCGGACAGCGACAAGTGCGCCGCCGCCTTGCCAAAGTAGATGCGACTGGCCGCTTCGGCGCCTTCGATATTGCCGCCCATGGGCGCCAGGTTCAGGTACGCCTCAAGGATGTCGTGCTTGCTGTAGCGCGCTTCCAGCCACAGCGCCAACGCCATCTGCTGCAATTTTCCGGGCACTTGGCGGGTGTTGAGATCCCACAGGCGCCGCGCCAGTTGCATGCTCAACGTCGAGCCGCCTTGGCGCTGGCCTCCGCTGTAGGTGGCCATGGCCGCCCGCAGCAACGCCGGGGGATTGATCCCCGGGTGCCAGTAGAAATTGCGGTCTTCCTTGAGCAGCAGCGCCTCAATCAATGAAGGTGAAATGCGCTCCAGTGGTAGCCATAGGCGATATTGACCGTCCTGGGCCAGCGTCATACGCAACAGCGAGCCGTCGTCGGCCAATACGACCCTGGAGGAGGTAATGGCCTGTTCCAGCGGCGCATGGGGCCAAAGCCGCACGCCGGCCAGTAACGCCGCAGCTGCCAGCAGCGGCGTCAGGCGTTTAAGGCTTGGTAATTTCAAGCTGGCCTACTTTGCCGCGTCCCTGCAGGGTGGTTTCGTACATGCCTTCGGCGTAGGCCGGTGGCGTATTGAACGTCCCTGCGTTGGTGGCGCGTACGCGGTAAACGAAAGTGCCTACATCACGTAGCGCAGTGCCGTACAACACCACCCGATCATCCCGCACATCCACGTAGTCTGGCTGCCAGTTGCTCAGCTCGGTTTCGCCGATGGGGGCCTGCCAGGTGTCAGCTTCTTCTTCGCTGGCTTCTACGTACTCGGATTCTTCGCCTTCGCTTTCCTCGCTGCTCGCGGCTTCCGGCTCTGGAGGCAAGTTATACACAGGCTCGACACCGCCGGGCAGCAAGTCGACCACGGCCACTTGCTGCACTTGGTCACGGTCGGTAGCCCGTAGGCGCAAGCGCACCAGGAACTCTTCACCCACGGCTACCTTACTCACCGGCTCGCCTTTGAGGTCGAGGTATTCGTGGATTATTTCCAGGCCGTTGTTGATGGCTTTGAGCTTGGCGCCTTTATCAAAACCGGCTTCGCTGAGCATGTAGAACGCTGCCGGGCCATCGGATTTTTCCATGACCAGCTTCTGCGTGGCGCGCGGTACGGCGGCGCGCGGTGGCTGGCCGGCCATTTCCAGCAATTGTTGCTGTTTATCGCCCAGCCAGGCGGTGGCCTTGAGGGTCATGTCGCTTTGCGCGCGCTGGCCATAGTTGTCCAGGGCGCGCAGCAACAATGCCGCCGACAGCGAGTTGTAGCGCTGCTCGTTGAGTCGTTTGCCGAGCTTATCCAGTAGCGCGGTGGGCACGTCATCCATCAGTTCAGGGAAATGGCGCGCCAGCAGGTGCAAGTGTTCGGCGTCGTGCACCAGCGGGTCGTAGTACAGGCCGTCGCTGTCCCACTTATCCACAAGCGAACGCCACGGGATTTTGCGGAACAGCGTATCGGCCTGCCGATCCTGCTTGAGCAGTTTGTAGCTGGCAGCCAGGTAGGCGGCGCCCAGGTCGTTCTGCCAGCTGTCCTTGAAGTAACTCTCGTAGCGCTCGCGGATGTCGCTCAGCGCGCCGCTCACCAGAATCCCCTGACGGCTCAGCAGGTAACTGGCGTAGGCACGGTTGCGCAATTCCGACAGGCCTTCGCTCGGGCCGTTGGCCAGGTCTGTCAGATACGCGTTGGAACGCACCAGCAGGTCTTCCGGCACCGGCAGCCCGCGCTCCTTGGCTTCGATCAGGAAATCAGTGGCGTACAGGCTGGCGTACGGCGCCACGTCAGGGTTGGCTGCCCACAATCCAAAGCCACCGGCCTGGTTTTGACGCTGGCGCAACATGCGGACCGCGCTGCTGAAGGCTTGTTCAGCCTCGGGTGCGGTGCCGCCCCAGATCAATGCCGGCATGGCCTTGGATACCAATTGCTCGGTGCATGCATAGCCGTAGTCATCCAGGTAATGCTTGAGGCCGTTGGCCCATACCAGCGGCGAGGCGGCCACGCCCAACTGCACATCACGCAGCTGGCTGAACAGTTCACGTGTGGGCTTGAGTTCTTTGCTGGCGCTCTCGAAACGGCCCAGGCTCAGAGCGACGCGGTGTTCGCTCAAGGGGCGGATTGACGTGGTTTCCGCCACCTGGATCCGTTTGCCATCCGGCAGCACCGCGACAAAGCGCAGGTCTGCCGAACCGAGGGTGTCGCCGACTTTGATCTTGAATTCGGCAGTGCCTTCTTTGCGCGGTTGCAGTGACAAGGTGCTGCCCTTGTCGCCCTGCACCACGAGGCCGGCGCTGGTCTGCACTTCAAATTTCACATCCGCTGCCGCGTCGAGGTTGCTGAACACCCCGGCGCTGACGTTGAACACATCCCCCGGCGCCACGAAGGCCGGCACATTGGGCGTGATCACGATCGGCCCGCGCACGTCGGTAGTGGTCTCGCTGACGCCCACGCTGTCGGTATCCACCGCGACGGCAAACAGGTGCAACTTGCCGTTGAAGCTGTCGGGTACCTGGTAATGCAGCACGGTTTCACCGACCGGCAAATCCACAAGCCCGGACCACCACGCCACTGGCGGCTGATGTTTGCGTTTGAACGGGTTGAGGTGATTAGCCAAGGCGCCTTCCGTATCGCCTCCAGGCGCCGCCCCACTGAGCAGGCGGCTGAACTCCGGCAGGATCAGGTCAAGAATCTGACTGGTGCCGACTTCCAGCGCACGCTTCTGGAAGAAGAAACCCAGCGGATCCGGCGTTTGATAGCGCGCTACTTGCAGGATGCCTTCGTCCACCGCGTAGATTACGGCGCGGCCCGGGCGGTCGGTGTTGACCTTAATGTCGAGGATTTGCCCCGGCTCGATCTTCGCCGGGCCGTCGACCTTCAGTGCCATGCGCCGCGCGTCCAGGTTGATGCTGAAGGGCACCACACCGTAGGAAAGCGGGCTCATATAAACCTCGGACGAACCGATGTCCCGCACGAACTGCACGTTGACGTACGCATTGCCCTCAAGGCCCGCAGGCACGCGGATATGTTGCACGCTGTTGGTACTGTCAGCCTTGAACCACTGCTGGGTGTAAACCTTGTCGCGCTCGATGGTGATCAAGCCCGCGCCGGTGTACGGCGCGCGAATGCTGATGGCGATCTCATCACCGGTGGCGTAGCTGCGTTTATCCAGGCGCAGTTGCAGCTCGGCGTTACGCTCCAGGGAGCGCGAGGTGTTGCCGCGCCCGGCCACGCTGTAGTCGATCTGGTTGAGCAGGTTGCCGTTGGCGTCCTTGAGTTGCAGGGTGAAATCCCCTGGCGTACCGGTATTCAGGGTCTGCTTGGCGCCGTCTTTGGTCATCACCAGCGGTGAGGCCGGTTGGCTGATGTTCTTGATACGTGACTCGTACTTGTAGGTACCGTTGGATTGCTTCACCAGCACCGACACATAACGGTGCTCGACCACTTCGCTGGTCAAGCCATCCACCGCAAGCGGTGTGAGGTCTGGCGCGACGGCCAGCCATTGCACTTGGCGTGGGGCGTCCTTAGCGACGTATGACAGCGAATCCTGACTTTTCACACCCACTAGGTACGGCGCGGACGACACCAGCAACGCACTTTGCGCCGCCACGTTGCGGCCACCTTCAGCCTCGAACACCTGGGTCATCACTTGCAAACGATAGGTGCTGTTGGCGAAACGTTGCAGGTTGAGGTCGAGCACGGCCTGGCCGTTATCGTCGACGGTGGTTTCGGCCAGGTCTTCGGTGCTGGCGTCTTCCAGGGAATCATTGAGGCGGAAGCGGTAATCGGGGTAACGGTCGAATGCCGCGAGCGTCGGGCTCAGTGACATTTTTGCAGTAACGCGACGGCCCGAGGCCGGGGCGCCGAACAGGTGCATGGCGGTGACTTTAGCCACCACTTGGTCCGGGGGAATCCAGCCCTGCACCGGCGTGTCGTGCAGGCTCAAACTGACCTTCATGCGGTCCGGCTCGAAATCGCGGACTTTGAAGCTGACACTGCCCAGGTCTGTGCGCGTTTGCTTCTGGCCAATCAACTGCAAGGTCGCGGTGTATTCCCCGGCTGGGGCCACTTCGCTGCTGGGGAAATCAAAGGTTTCAAACCCGCTGGCGGAGAGCTTCAGTGGCTGGCGAATCACTTCCAGACCGCGCGGGTCGGTGATTTGCAGCTCCACCGGCAGACCTTGCAAGGCGCCTTTCCAGTTGCCGCTGCGCACGATCATGCCCAGGTGGGCGGTTTCGCCGGGTCGGTACAGGCCGCGGTCGGTAAACAGGTAGGCGCTGAGGCGATCAATCGCACCGTCTTCTTCCAAACCGCCTACATCAAAGCGCGACAAATCCAGCTGCTGGGACTGACGGGCGATTGGCAGGAACGATTGGTCATTGCCGCGACTGACCACATACATAAGCGGCGTTTTCTCACGGCGCAGTTCATCCAGCTTGGCGAAATGCACATGGCCTTCGCCGTCCGTGTGACCGCTGCTCACCGGCAAGCCATTGCGACCGATGATGTCGACTTGCGCGTCGGCCACCGGCGAACCATTACCGATGGACTGCACATACACGTCATGACTGCCGTCGCTGGAGCGTTTGGCGATGATGCCGAGGTCGGTCACTACGATAAACCGCAGGTCGCTGGTACTGCTGCGTTCATATTCGAACGTACGCTCGGCCGGTTCATCCTGTGGGCTCAGCTTGAGCACGAAAATGCCGCGACGGCCGCCGTTGGCGGTGAGGTAGTGGCTCAAATCTACGTTGTCGTAGACGGTTTTGGCCGGGTCATTGGATGACAGAGGAATGTCCAGAGACTGACGCTCGACCATACGATCGAAGTACTCATTGCCAAAGTTCGGCCGCGCAAAACTGCCGCTGCTCTGGTCCACCAAGTGTTGCAACTGGTTGGGCAACAGGCGGGCGATTTCCACGTGGGCGCCGGGCACTCCCCTGGCCATGAAGCCCAGGCGTTTCTCGCCAGTGAGGCTGAGCAGGGCGCCGTCAGACAGGAACTGCAAGGTGCGCGGATACGCCGGCATGCTGACCAGCGACGCCGTAGGATCCTTCGCCAGATAGCCGCCGATGGCCTCCAGGTTAGCGGGCACGCGTACATACAGCGCACGTCCGGCAGGGGCCTTGAACTTGAAGGCGTGCAGGGTGTTCAGCGGTTCGACGCTGGGCACGTGGGTCAGGTTGACCTTGGTGCTGCGGGCGAGCAGGGCGTCGTCGATCTCATTGGTGTTATAGGGGCGGGTGTCGTCCTGGGCTTTTTCCGGCAACAGCCAGGCTTGGACTTTACCGGCGATGGTGTCATCGGCTACAGCGCTGGAACTGCTGAACATCAGCACAGGCTCTGGCTCTGCGCGTTCGTTATCCACAAAGCTGATTTCGGCGCCCGTAAAGGTCAGGCGATAGCGACCGGGTACGGTGACTTTGGCCACCAACGATGCGGCGCTGGCGTTGCCGCCATCGCGGGCCTTGATGCCTTCGTCGAGTTTGGCGCTGACCGGGGTGCTTTCCAGCGGGGTGGCCAGGGCTGCGGAGCGTACGTAGGCGTTGAGTTTTTTCTCGTCGAAGGTGATCTCCGGGCGATTTGGCAATTGGGCGTCGCGGTAGGTCAGGCCTTTGTCGAGGGTCACCGTTACGTGCTTGCGCAGGCTGTCTTCATCCACGGGGTGGGAAAAATGGAAGGTCGCCACCAGCTGCTTCAGCGTCGGGTTGGATGGATCCTGGTACAACTCGTTGGCGGCCAGGGTGGCGCGGAACGGTTGGGTGGAGAACTGGGTGCTGTACTGATCCAGCAATACGCCATCTGCCAACAGGTTTCTCTTGGCCAGATCAAGGGTGTAATGGGCGTCGATAGGCCAGTCTTTCTCCGGCACGAACAACAGGCTACGGTCATCCGCCCAGCGCCAGGTGCCTGCGACCTCGGGCTTTAGGGTAATGCCCTCGGTGACGGGTTTGCCGATGGCCGCAAGGGGCGCCACGGACTCGGCGAAGCGCACCTGTAAGTTATCCACAACTGGCGTTGGCTGGGTGTAGTCAGTCAGGTTGGGCTTGTGCAGCGAGTAGCTCGCGGTATGCGGCTGCGGCAGATTGGAATACCAGTGCCAGCCGTAGAAGCCAGCGGCCACGAGCAGTGCTAGCCCGAGCACTCCGGCACCCGTCTGACGCGGGTAAGCACGGGCTTTACTCCCAAGTTTTTCCACGCCACGGCCGATAGCACGCAGCCACAGCGGAGGATGCCATTGGCCGAAAACGGCCCCCACCACGGTCAGAAACACGCCGACAACACGACGGCTGATGGCTTTGAGCGAATCGAACATGGTGAGCATCCCTGGCTAAGTGCGGCGTATCTTACAGCGTCTTTGATACAAAAGATGACGCCGATACGCCGTATGGCGGGATGTTTATGGGGGGTTAGTGAGCGCCCATGCATGCCAGCGAGCGGTCGACCATGAGGTTGGCCATGTCCTTCAGGTGTCCGGCGGCTTTTGTGGGAGTGGACGAGCTCCCGATGACGGTGGATCAGTCAACATCTTCAGCGACTGACACACCGCCATCGGGAGCAAGCCCCCTCCCACATTTAGCGCTCCATTGGGCTGAGAATGCTGGTGGTCAGGTCCACCAGTAGCGTACGAGGTGGAAGAAAATCGGCGCGGCGAAGCACACCGAATCCAGCCTATCCAGCATGCCGCCGTGGCCTTCGATCATATGCCCCCAATCCTTAACGCCCCGATCCCGCTTGATGGCTGACATGACGATCCCACCGGCAAAGCCGAGCAGGTTGATCAGCAAGGCGATCAGGAACGACTGCCACGGGTTGAACGGCGTAGTCCACCACAGCGCGGCGCCGATCAGGGAGGACAGCAGAATACCGCCGACAAAGCCTTCCACGGTTTTGGACGGTGACAGGTTGGGCGCGATCTTGTGTTTGCCGAACAGCTTGCCGCACACGTACTGCAACACGTCCGAGAGTTGCACGACGATCACTAGATAGGCGATCAGCAGCAGGTTGCGGCCTTCGTAGCCGGGGATGTCCAACGTCAGCAGGGCCGGGACGAAAGACACGCAGAACACCGCGATCATCAAGCCCCATTGCACTTTCGAGGCACGTTCGAGGAAGTGTGTGGTGTCGCCGCCCAATGAGGCGAGGATCGGCAGCAGCAAAAACACGTACACAGGGATGAAGATCGAGAACAGCCCGTACCAGTCCGAATAAATCAGCAGGTATTGCAGCGGCAGGGCGAGGTAGAACGCGGCCACCAGCGCCGGGTAGTCGCTGCGTCGGGTCGGGGTGAGGGTGAGGAACTCGCGCAGGGCGTAGAAGGACACCGCGTAGAACAACAGAATCACCGCACCGGTGCCGAGCCAGAAGGCGATACCGATCACCACCACCATCACCCACCAGGCATTGATACGGGCGTTGAGGTTGTCGATCACCGCGTTCGGCGTGCCACGGGTGCGCAGTTTGAGGATCAGGCCGATCAGTGAGGCGAGCACCAGGATCGCGCCGATTCCGCCGAACAGCATCAGGGTTTGGCTATCCATGTCAGACATGCTCCGGGGCGAGGGCGAGCAGGGCGTCGCGTGTGCGGGCTAGAAATAGCGCCTTGTCTTCACCGTCTTCCAGTTGCAGCGGTGCACCGAAGCTGGTTGTGCATAACAACGGCAGCGGCAAAACGCGCCCCTTGGGCATGACCCGGTTGAGGTTGGCGATCCACACGGGGATCAATTCCGCCTGTGGGTAACTTTTTGCCAGGTGGTACAGGCCGCTTTTGAACGGCAGTAAGCCGTCCTCCGGATTGCGCGTGCCTTCAGGGAAGATGATCAGCGAATCGCCACCCTCCAGGGCAGCGAGCATAGGCTGTAGAGGGTTATCCACAGGGTCCTTGCGTTCGCGGTCGATCAGCACACCATTAAACACGCGGTTGATGATGTAACGACGCAGCGCGCTTTTATTCCAGTAATCACTGCCGGCCACCGGGCGCGTGAATTTGCGCAGGTTTTGCGGTAACGAGGCCCACAGCAGCACAAAGTCGCCGTGGCTGCTGTGGTTGGCGAAGTAGATGCGTTGCACCGGCACGGGCGCGCAACCCAGCCACAGGCTGCGGGCGCCGGTGACGGTGCGGGCCATGGAGGTAATCAGCGTGGCGACCACAGGTTCGAACATGGGGATTCCTTATCCGGCGAAAGGCAGCCAAGGGCTGGCGAGAATCACGCCCAGGGTCAGCAGCGCTTGCGCGCCCAGCAGCCAGGCTTGTTTGCGCAACAATTTGAGGGCGCCGCGACGGCGCTCGGCCCAAGGTCGGCCGGCCCGATTGGGCGATTGCAGGCCGAGGGTCTGCAGGGCTTGGTCGAGGTCGGTGGTGCGCTCAGTATCCCGGGCCAGCAGGGCGAACAGGTCGGCGTCGAAGGCCACGCGCAGCGCCCAGTACTTTTGCAGCAGGCCGAGGATAATCATCCACAGGCTGAGCAGCAGGCAGATGATCGAAATACTCGCCATCAGCAATTGGGCCAGGCCGAATAGCACACCGGCCACGGTCAGTCCTGTGGATAACTGATCCAGCGAACGGCCACGGCGCAGCAGGCTGGCCACCACCTGGAGTTCCATATCAGCGGGCATGGGGCAAACCCTCCAATGCTTCACGGTGAGCGGGGTGCAGGACCACATCGGTCCGTGCTGCACGAATAATAGTCAGCGCTTCGTCCACCGTCGTCGCGCGCCCGCTGTGTAACAGCCAGGCGGCGACGGCGGTAGCGCTGCGTGAGTAGCCGAGGGCGCAGCACACCAACAGCGGGCCGCGTGCGCGGAGGCGTTCGATGGCTTCAGCAGCTTGCCGGCATTCGGTGGGTGTCGGCGCTATCAGATCGAGCACCGGGATGCATTGATACGCGCGGCCCTGTGGATTAATCGGCAGTTCGGCGCATAGATCCACAATGGCGCTGAATGAACTCTGCTCCTTTGAGGTAGGAATCCGCCCCAGCCAAACGTTATCCACAATCACGTTGGGCTGTGGATGGTTGCGTGTCCACAGCCGGGAATTGATCCAGGCAGCCACTAGATAGGGCGCATATAACCAGCGCGCGGCAGGTGTGAGCTGACCATCAGCGCGCTTCTGGAAACCCGCCGCGCCCAGCACGAAGTAATTCGCCTTGATCAACCCAAGGGAAACCGCTGGCCACAGCAGCCACAGCCACCAACCGCTCAGGCTTAACGCCACGATGATCAGCGCCAGGGCGCCCAGGCCGTAGCGCACGCCCAGCTGCCAGCGCTTGCGGTCTTGGGTAAGCCGCGTATTCAACAGCGGGCTCGGATGTTCGAGCGGCCACAACCACACGCAAATCCAACCCGCGAGGGCGCCTGTGGGTAAGTCGATAAAGTGATGTTGATAAGTGGTCAGCACCGAAATTCCGATCAACGCGAACCAGCCATGCACCAGCCAGCGCCAGCAACCTTGGGTATGACGTTGAAACATGACCCACAGAATCACCAGCAGCGCGATGTGCAGCGATGGTGCCTGGTTGAATGGCTTGTCGAAGCCCGCCAACACCGCAAACAACCAGCCAAACACGCCATCCAGCTCGGGCCGCTCGAAGGTGAAACGCAGTGGCCAGATCAGGAAGCAGCTCACCGCGATCACCTGGGCACTCAGCAGGCGCAGTGCGTGTTGCTTGAGTTCATGACGGGTGCTGGGCAGCAGCAGGGAGAAACCGTAGAGCAGGTCGATGGACCAGTAAGGCACGATGGTCCAGGCCCAGAACGGCATATGGGTTTCCCAGCCGAACACCAGCGTGCCCACGTCGCTGCGCTGGCTGGTGACCCAGGTGGCAAAGCCGTAGGTGCTGAAGAACAACGGCGCTAATAGCAGCAGCCACAGGACGGCTGGTTTCAACAAACCGGGTTCGCGCATGCTCAGATCTTCTGTGCCAGGGACACGGTAAAGATGCCCCACTCATCCACACGCTGGGTGATTTTGCGGAAACCGGCGGCTTCCACCAGTTGGTCCATTTCCGCCTGGCTGCGACGGCGCATCACCCAGGCCTGGCCTTGGCGATGGCTGGTCAATGCGCGGGCAATCAGCTCCAGTTGCGGGTGCCATGGCTGGCCGGTGTACACCAAATAGCCACCGGGTTCGACCGCTTCGGCGAGGCCGGCCAGCGAACCGCCGACCATGCTGTTATCGGCAAACAATTCATACAGCCCAGACACCACCGCCAACGTCGGCTTGGGTTCCAGCGCCGCCAGGTCCGCGCGATCAAACGCATCGCCTTTGACGAACTGCGCGATATCCCCCAGGCCTTTCTCGCGGATCAGCGCGCCACCGTCGCGCACGTTGATATCGCTGTAGTCGCGCAACAGGATCGATTCCGGCAGCGGCGACACGCCCTGCAAGGCTTCCAGAATGTAACGCCCGTGGCCGGCGGCGATGTCGACGATACGTACTTCACGCTGTTCATCCCGCAACTTGGCCATGGCCAGGCGCAGCAGTTCTTCGACGTTCAGCTTGCGCTGACGGATGCCGCGCCAGCCGATGGAGTTGAGGTAGTTGGTGTCGATCATCCGCCCCAGCCCGCCCTTGCCGGTGGGTTTGTTGCGGTAGACGTAGTCCAGGGTACTGCCGGAGTCGAAACCGGTGTCGAAGCCCAGTTTCACCCCATCTGACAGGTTCTTGCCCAAGCCCATGCTGGCGCGGGTCATGCGCCAGTACAGGTCACGCAGGGAGTTGCGCGGCAGCGGCGCGGCGAGGGATTCGGACTCGGCGCAGGTGGCGCCCAGTTTGTCGGCGTCGAGCAGGGAGGCGCGGTCCAGCGGGTGAGCAAAGTTTTGCAGGATAAAGCGCCTGGCACTGCTCACCGCCACGGCGCGGTCACGTTCGCCGAGGGTGTCGTGGAAAAAACCGGGCAGGATATGCAGCTCTTTTTTCAGGCTGCCTAGGCGGTCGAAAAATTGCTGCTGGGGTTTGCGATGCACCACGAAGTCGGAGCCGGAGATGAGCAACTGAGTCGGCACTTGGATGGCCTGGGCATCCGCTACAACCCGGTCGGCTGCTTCGTACAGACCCAGCAGCACATTCACTGAAATCGCCTTGGTGATCAGCGGATCGCTGTCGTAGGACGCCACCCGCTCCGGGTCATGGCTGAGGAACTTGGCCTTGACGTAGCTGTTGACGAAAAAGTTGCCGCGAAACTTGCGCATCAGCGCCAGGCCTGGACGAGCGAACGGCACGTACAGCTTGACCTTGAACGCTGGCGAGGCGAGCACCAACGCGCGGATTTTCGGCGCGTAATCGTGCACCCATGTGGCCGCGATTACCGCACCGACGCTTTGGGCGATGACAGCGAAGTTTTCCTCTTCGATGCCGTAGGTGGCGCCGATATGGTCACAAAAGGTTTGCACGTCGCGGGCGCTGGTGGCGAAGCTGGGGCTGTCACCGCGCTCGCCGGGGGATTGGCCGTGGCCGCGGGCGTCCCAGGCGAAGAAGTCGAACTGGGGCAGGTTCAGCTCATCGACCAGATGGGCGATGCGGCCCGAATGCTCGTGGCCGCGATGGAACAGCACGATCGCCTGGCGTGGCTCGCCATCCGCAGGGGAAGTGGCCGGCCAGTGTCGGTAAAAAAGCTCGACGCCATCATGGGTACTGAAGGTGTGTGCTTGCTGTTCGCGCATCGCAAAATCCTTATGCAGAAGGGGAAGGGGTTTCTTTCAGGCCTTGGCGTACGCGGTTGACCAGGGTGTAGGCGAGCAGGGCGGCGACCAGCCACATCACCGTGTCGACCCAACCTGCGCCGAGCCAGCCCAGCGCTACACCGGTGGCCAGCACGCCGAGTACAAACGCCCGATCACTTTTGCCCATCGGCCCGTCGTAGCGCCGTGAAGCGCCGACCATGGGCCCGAGCACACCGGCGTATTCGCTGAATACCGCCAGCAATGCCACCAAGAGCACCGGCGCCAGGCTCACGCCCGGGATCAGTGCAAAGGGCAGGATCAGCGCGCTGTCCGCGATCACGTCACACAATTCATTGAGGTAGGCGCCCAAGCGCGACTGCTGGCCGAATTCACGGGCGAGCATGCCGTCGATGGCATTAAGGGCCATGCGCGCAATCATCCACAGCGGGATCAACGCAAAAAGCCACAGGTATTGGGCGAAGCTGGCAATCAGCAGGCCCACCAGCAGGGAAATCACTCCGGCCAGAACGGTGATTTGATTGGCGGTGGTGCCGTTGTCGTAGAGGCGCTGCACGAGAGGACGCAGCAGGTTTTGAAAACGCGGTTTGAGCTGATAGATCGAAATCATGGGGGGTGACGCTTCCTTGTCCGTGAGCCCGCGAAAAACTGGTTTGGAGTGTGCCGATTAATCATGAGATCTACCAGTGATGGCTCGTGTTTATGGGGGTTTAGTCACGCTCTGGAGAGCACTGAGAAACAAATGTAGGAGGGGGCTTGCTCCCGATGGCGATGGATCAGCCAGCACAGGCACCAACTGACAGGTCGTTAACGGGAGCAAGCCCCCTGTCACAGGGGATGTGTGTCGTGTTCAAAAGCGCTTTTTGACGAACAAAAATTTCACGTCGCGTGTTATATCGTAACGAATTGTGTACAGACGGGCGTGTTGGGATGCAAGTGGATCTAGAAGCTGACGGCGCTTCTGTAGAAGGCCTCGCGCGCTTTCAACAGGGGCAGTTCCATGCCCGTCGATTGCGTCAGGCCGGTATCAGCCTGACAGTGCTGGCCGTCGCCGGTTGGGTGCTGGCGCTGTTTGTCGCCTTGTTTGCGCCGCTGTCGATCTGGCCGGTGGTATTGATCAACAGCGCCTGCGCGTTGCTGGTGCTGGTGGCGGGTTTGCAGTCGGCGTGGTGGGTGGCCGATTGGCGCGCCCAGGCGCTGGAGGAACCCGCGGTTGAAGTACCGGTTGAGCAAACGGGCCGGTACGCGCGACTGGTTGGGCGCTTTGGCAAGCAGATTGGCGCGCCGGTGTTGTGGCTTGGCGGCTGGTCGCTGCTCGCGCTGGTTAGCGTTATCGAATTCTGGAACCTGGCGTTGCCGGCTGCGGCTGTAGGTCAGTCCGCCAGTATTGGCGCCGCGTTGGCCTTGGCCCTGGCGTTTGGCTTGCTGGTGTTCGAACGTCGCCTGGCCCAGGAAACCGCCGCGCAATGGCCGGAAGCTTCGCAACTGGCGCAGTTGAGCCGAGTGGCGATCAGTTGCCTGGTGATCAGCGCGATTTGCCTGCTGTTTGCCGGTGCCGAGTCCGTGTGGCCGTTGCGTCTGGCGGTGTTGATTGGCCTGCTGCCGGCACTGGTGGCGGCGGAGTTTCTGCTCAGGGGCGCGTTGTCATTGTTCAGCCCGCGCCAACCGCATCTTGAACCCCGCCTGATGGCGCAAAGTTTTATCGCTGGTTTGCTGCGCTGGCCGCCACAACCGTTGCTGGCGTTGCAGCACGAGTTGCACAACCGCTTCGGCATTGACCTGCGTCAGATCTGGGCCTTTACCTACATGCGCCGCGCATTTTTTCCGGTGCTGCTGGTGGTGCTGGCGATCGGTTGGGCGCTGACCGGTGTGCATGAAGTGCCCCTGCAAGGCCGTGGGATCTATGAACGCTTCGGCAAACCGGTGCAAGTCTTCGGCCCTGGCCTGCATGCCGGGTTGCCTTGGCCATTGGGTCGCGTCATTAAAGTCGAAAACGGCGTGGTGCATGAATTGGCCACCAGCGTCAGCGAAACTGCTTCGCCCGAGCTGACACCTGCGGAAGGTCCGGCGCCGTTGATTGCCAATCGACTGTGGGACGCCAGCCATGTGAATGACAAATCCCAAGTCATCGCCAGCAGCAGCGGCGATAAGCAGGGCTTCCAGATCGTCAATATGGATGTGCGCTTCGTCTACCGCATTGGCCTTACCGACGAGGCCGCGCTGGCGGCGACGTATAACAGCGCGGATGTACCGACCCTGATCCGCAGCACCGCCAGCCGCATCCTCGTGCACGACTTTGCTTCGCGCACCCTCGACGAATTGCTCGGCGAACAACGCACCAGCCTGGCTGACGAAGTGGGGCGCGCGGTGCAGGCGGATCTGCAGAAACTCCACAGCGGTGTGGAAATCCTCGCCACCGTTGTGGAAGCCATCCACCCACCGGCCGGTGCCGCCAACGCCTATCACGGCGTGCAAGCTGCGCAGATCGGTGCTCAGGCCCTGATCTCCCGCGAGCGCGGAGCCGCCAGTGAGCAGACCAACCAGGCCCTGTTGCAAGCCAGCATTGCCCGCGATCAAGCCACGGCCACGGCCCATGAAGTGAATGCTGGCGCACAGGCGGCCGACCTGCGTTTCGCCGCCGAACAAAAGGCCTATGCCAGTGCAGGCCAGGCCTTCGTGTTGGAGCAGTACCTTGGCCAACTCAGCCAGGGTCTGGCCCACGCCAAACTGCTGATTCTGGATCATCGCCTGGGCGCCGATGGCGCACCGACGATCGATCTGCGTTCTTTTACCTTGCCGGCCGATCCCTCGGTGCCGCGTAAAGCCGTTCAATAAGGAGTCTGTCTGTTGAGCGCTCATTCTCACGATCACGGTCATCACCATCATCACGGCCACCACCATCACGGTGATGAGCACGCTGCTGGTCCATTCCCTTGGCGGCGTATGGGCTGGGCCGTGTTGCTCGTATTGTTTGCGGTCGCTGCGGCAAGCCTGGTGCAAGTGCGGTCCGGCGAAGCCACGGTGATTACGCGGTTCGGCAACCCGTCGCGGGTGTTGCTGGAGCCGGGCCTTGGTTGGCGCTGGCCGGCGCCGTTCGAAGCGGCGATCCCGGTGGACCTGCGCCTGCGCACCACCTCCAGCGGCTTGCAGGACGTGGGCACCCGCGATGGCTTGCGCATCATCGTGCAGGCCTATGTGGCGTGGCAGGTGCAGGGCGATGCCGACAATGTGCAGCGCTTTATGCGTGCGGTGCAGAACCAGCCGGATGAGGCGGCGCGGCAGATTCGCACCTTCGTCGGCTCGGCACTGGAAACCACGGCGGCCAGTTTTGACCTGTCCAGCCTGATCAACACCGACGCCAGCCAGGTACGTATCGCCGATTTCGAGGCGCAGTTGCGCCAGCAAATTGATCAACAATTGCTCACTACCTACGGCGTACGCGTGGCCCAAGTCGGTATCGAGCGGCTGACGTTGCCCTCGGTGACGCTGACCGCCACCGTCGACCGCATGCGTGCCGAGCGCGAAACCATCGCCACCGAACGCACTGCCGTGGGTAAGCGCGAAGCGGCCCAAATCCGTTCCGCCGCCGAGCGCGACGCGCGCATCGTGCAGGCCGACGCCACGGTGAAAGCCGCCGATATCGAAGCGCAATCGCGTGTCGAGGCCGCGCAGATTTACGGGCGGGCCTACGCGGGTAATCCCCAGCTGTACAACTTGCTGCGCTCGCTGGATACCTTGGGCACGGTGGTGACGCCGGGCACCAAGATCATCCTGCGCACCGACGCCGCACCATTCCGTGCGCTGGTGGACGGACCGAAGGACGTCCAGCCATGACCGAGCGTGACAGCCCGGACAGCCCATGGATTCAGGCCGGGCGCCTGACGTTCATGGCGCTGTACGCGGTGACTGTGTTGGCGGCGTTGGCCTGGGCATTTTCCAATGTGCGCCAGATCGACCCGCAGAACCGCGCCGTGGTGCTGCACTTCGGCGCCCTCGACCGTATCCAGAATGCTGGCTTGCTATTGGCCTGGCCGCAGCCATTTGAGCAGGTGGTGTTGCTGCCGGCCGCCGATCGGGTGATCGAGCGGCGGGTGGAAAACCTACTGCGTTCGGAGGCGGCGGTGCAGGCTGACCGCGTGGCCAGTTTCGCCACGCCCTTGAGCGATGCCATGGCCGGCTCCGGCTACCTGCTGACCGGGGATGCCGGAGTGGTGCAGCTGGATGTGCGGGTGTTCTACAAGGTCACCGAACCGTATTCCTTTGTATTGCAGGGCGAGCATGTGTTGCCGGCCTTGGATCGCCTGGTCACGCGCAGCGCCGTGGCCCTGACGGCGGCGCGGGACCTGGACACGATTCTGGTGGCGCGCCCGGAACTGATCGGCGCCGACAATAGCGCCGCTGAGCGTCGTGAACGGTTGCGCGGTGACCTGGTGCAAGGCATCAATAAGCGGCTGGCGGAGTTGACCTCAAGCGGCTTGGGCTTGGGGATCGAAGTCACCCGTGTCGATGTGCAGTCGAGCCTGCCGGGCCCGGCGGTGAATGCGTTCAATGCGGTGCTGACGGCCAGTCAGCAAGCCGATAAAGCGGTGGCCAATGCGCGCACCGAAGCGGAAAAGCTCACCCAAACCGCCAATCAGCAAGCTGACCGTGTGGTGCAGGTTGCCCATGCCCAGGCCAGCGAACGCTTGGCCAACGCCCAGGCGCAAACCGCCACCGTCGCCAGCCTCGCCCAGGTCAAAGACCCGGGTTTGCTTCTGCGTCTGTACCGCGAGCGCTTGCCGAAGATTCTCGGCCAGGCGGGCTCCGTGACCACAGTCGACCCTAAAGACGACTCCCGCTTGATCATCCAGGGAGCCGAGCAATGAGCGCACCTATGTTGACGTCCGCCGAGCAGCGCAGCGCTGCCCGGCAATTGACCCTTGCCATGCTGGCCTTGGGATTACTCGTGCTGGGTCTGGTGTGGCGCTGGCTGGCGCCGGACCAGACTGGCGTCAGTCAGCTATTACTGGGTGTGGCATCACTGCTGGTGGCCGTGCCGGTGATGCGTTCGGCGTGGTACAGCCTGCGGTTTCCCAGCCTGCATGGCATTACCGATCAACTTATCGCCTTGGCCATGCTTGGCGCCTGGGCTACGGGGGATCTGCTGACGGCGGCGTTGCTGCCGATCATCATGATCTTTGGGCATGTGCTGGAGGAGCGCAGCGTGATCGGTTCCCAGGAAGCGATCCATGCTTTGGGCAAACTGACTCGCAGTCATGCGCGGTTGGTGCAGGCCGACGGCAGCATTGTTGAAGTGGACAACGGCACGCTGAACACCGGCGATATCGTGGAAGTGCGCGCCGGTGACCGTGTGCCCGCCGATGGTGTGGTGTTGTCGGGCCAGGCGAGTCTGGACACGGCGCCGATCACCGGTGAGTCGGTGCCGTTGGAAGCCAGCGTCGGCGTGCAGGTGTTTGGCGGGGCGATCAACCTCGACGGTCTGCTGCGCCTTGAAGTGACGCGCACCGGCAACGAGTCGACCTTGGGCAAGGTCATCGCGCTGATGCAGAACGCCGAGCGGTCCAAGCCGCCGATCACGCGACTGCTGGAGCGCTATGCGGGCAGTTATATGGTGTTGGTGCTGCTGCTGGCGGCGGTCACCTGGTTTGTGACCAATGACGCCCAGGCGATGCTCGCTGTGCTGGTGGCGGCGTGCCCCTGTGCGTTGGTGTTGTCGGCACCTGCCACGGCGATTGCCGGGATCGCCGTGGCGGCGCGCCATGGGATTCTGATTCGCAGCTCGGCGTTCCTGGAAGAGCTGGCGGACTTGACCTCGCTGGTGGTCGACAAGACCGGCACCCTGACCTTTGGCACGCTGCGATTACAGTCCATCGAAACCCTTGAGCCGGACCGGCAGGCGTTGCTGAATCTGGCGGCCAGCCTGGGCTCGGCGAGCAGTCACCCAGTCAGCCGCGCGCTGGCGGGGTTGGCTACCCAGCAACAACTGTTGATGCTGACCGACATCCGCGAACGCCAGGGCCTCGGCGTGGTGGCGCAGACCGAGCAGGGCGAAGCGGCCCTTGGGCGTCCGGAGTTGTTCGAGCAGTTGGGCATTGCCACCACGGGCGTGCCCAACCATGACGGCCCGATTGCCGGGCTGGCCCTGAACGGGCGATTTCTCGCCTGGCTGTTGCTGGCTGACAGCGTCAAGCCGGAAGCCCGCCAGGCGCTGCAAGAATTGCGTGAGCTGGGCCTGGGCCGCCAATTGCTGCTGACCGGCGACCGTCAAAGCGTGGCCGACAGCTTGGCCTTGGACGTGGGCATCAGCGATGTCGAAGCCCAGGCGTTGCCTGAGGACAAGCTCAACCGCGTGCTGGGCGAAATCGGCAGCGGCTTTCGGCCAATGGTGGTGGGCGACGGGATCAATGACTCCCTGGCGCTCAAGGCCGGCGTGGTGGGCGTGGCAATGGGGG
>NZ_JAAOWU010000031.1 GCF_013778505.1 Pseudomonas sivasensis
ATCCCGAACTCAGTAGTGAAACGATGCATCGCCGATGGTAGTGTGGGGTTTCCCCATGTGAGAGTAGGTCATCGTCAAGATTAAATTCCGAAACCCCATTTGCGAAAGCAGATGGGGTTTTGTTTTGCGCGATCGGAAAGTGCGAGGGCGGGTCAGGGCGAGCTCTCGAATATCCTCAGGGACGGGGGGCCTGCCACCTTGGTCATTGATGTGCAAACATCCGTCAAAGTACCGTTGAGGAATTCAATGCAAAGTGTTTCTGCATTTTTGGTATGGTGCAGCACATTTTCCCAAGGATTGATCTTTCATCGCAGGATGCGGCGTCGACCCTCTTCAACGAGATGCTGTAGAAATGCCAGAACCAATACCGATCAAAGATCACGAAAAAGAAAACCGTCTTGTCAATAAACGCCTGCTCGCTTGCGCGCTACTGGTCATTGGCATCACATGCGCTCTGGTGGGGCGTATGTATTTCCTGCAGGTCGTACAGTTCGACTACCACTCCACAATTTCTGAGAACAACCGCGTCCACGTATTACCCATTACACCGACGCGTGGCCTTATCTATGACCGCAACGGTGTGGTATTGGCCGACAATCGCCCCAGCTACAACCTGACCATCACCCGCGAACGCACCACCGACCTCAAGGGGGAGTTGGATGCCATCGTCAATCTCCTGCACTTGCCGCCTGAGGACCGTGGATTATTCGACAAGGCCTTGAAGCAAGCGCGCCATCCCTTCGTCCCAGTGACGTTGTTTTACGAGTTGACCGAAGAGCAAATTGCGTTGCTGGCAGTGAATGAGTTCCGCCTGCCGGGGGTCGATGTAGAACCACAGTTCGTCCGTCACTATCCGCTGGCCGCTCACTTCGCCCACTCCATTGGCTATGTGGGCCGTATCAACGAGAAAGAATCTAAGACCCTCGACTCGGTGGAGTACCGTGGCACGCAGTCTATCGGCAAGACCGGTATTGAGCGGTTTTACGAATCCGAGCTACACGGTCATGTCGGTTATGAAGAGGTTGAGACCAACGCCCAGGGTCGCGTGCTGCGCGTGCTCAAGCATACTGACCCGATCCCCGGCAAGAACATCGTCCTGAGCCTCGACGTCAAGCTCCAGGAAGCGGCTGAGGAGGCCCTGGGTGATCGTCGCGGCTCAGTAGTGGCACTTGACCCGCAAACCGGTGAAGTACTGGCCATGGTCAGCAAGCCCAGCTTCGATCCGAACCTGTTCGTAACCGGTATCAGCTTCAAGGAATATGCCGCGCTGCACGACTCCATCGATCGACCGCTGTTCAACCGTGTCCTTAGAGGCCTGTACGCACCGGGGTCGACCATCAAGCCAGAAGTGGCCATCGCAGGCCTAGACAGCGGTGTCGTCACCGCCCAAACCCGGGTGTTCGACCCGGGTTACTACCAACTACCCGACTTCGACCACAAATACCGCAACTGGAACCATAGCGGCGACGGTTGGGTGGATATGGACGCAGCCATCATGCGCTCTAACGACACATACTTTTACGACCTGGCCCACAAGCTGGGTATCGACCTCCTACACGACTATCTCGCGGAATTCGGCCTGGGTCAGAAAGTATCCCTAGACATGTTTGAAGAGTCAGCCGGCCTGATGCCGTCTCAGGCCTGGAAGCGCGCGACCCGCCGCCAGCCCTGGTTTCCAGGCGAAACCGTGATTCTCGGCATCGGCCAAGGCTACATGCAGGTCACGCCGCTGCAACTGGCTCAGGCCACCGCGCTGATCGCCAACAAAGGTGTATGGAACCGACCGCACCTGGCCAAAACGATCAATGGCGTGCCGCCCGTTGACGAAAACCCCATGCCGAACGTTGTACTCAAAGACCCTCGCGACTGGGAGCAGGTCAACCACGGCATGCAACTGGTAATGCACGATCCGCGCGGTATCGCCCGGGCCGCTGCGCAAGGTGCGCAATATCGCATCGCCGGCAAGAGTGGTACGGCCCAAGTGGTCGCGATCAAGCAGGGCGAGCGCTATAACCGTGAGAAGACATTGGAACGCCACCGCGACAACGCCTTGTTCGTCGGCTTTGCTCCCGCCGAACACCCGAAAATCGTGATCTCGGTGATGATCGAAAACGGTGAGGCCGGTGGTCGCGTTGCAGGACCGGTCGTGCGGCAGATCATGGATGCTTGGCTGCTGGACCAGGACGGTCACCTGAAGCCGCAATATGCAGCGCCAGCCAAGGCACCGGGTGAGCCGCGCGTCTAGGTCATGGCTTCCACTCGTCCCAGCGTTCCATATCCTCATAGGCGAGCCAGGGTACATCGTGGCTCGCCCATATGTGCGAGGTGGGACTGACGCCCGGATCATCATCCAGCGTTGCCACTCGCACAATTACATGGGGCTGCTGGCTACGCTCCGCCATCAGGTGTGAGCCGCAGCGTTTGCAAAAATGTCTGAATTTTCCCGGTGAAGACTCGAAGGCCGCGCGCAATTCCTCCCCTAACGTCCAGCGAAAATGCTCGCGCATCACCCCTGCCGTGGCGACAAACGCCGCCGCGTGTATCTTGCGGCAGCTCCTGCAATGGCAGTGGCTGATGGGCATATCCAAGATGTCCACCTGATAGCGCACACCTTTGCAAAAGCAACTTCCATTCAATGGTTCAGTCATAACGTATTGCCGGGTTCAAGGATGGGGTCATCATCATTGCTTACAACCTCAGGTTGCGCATTGTTTGATGTCGCCTACTGTCAATGGAGGAGGTGACTTATGCACGTATTAGATCGCATCGAGCGAAAAGTCCTGCTCAACGCTTCACGCAAACAGGTCTGGGAGGCGCTGACCAACGCTGAGCAATTCGGCGATTGGTTTGGCGTCGCCCTTAAGGGCAAAGTCTTCGGGGTGGGAGAAACCATCGAGGCGCCGATTACCTATCCAGGTTACGAGCATGTGGTCTGGAAAGCCAAAATCGAACGCATCCTGCCACAGACATTGTTCTCTTTCTGGTGGCATCCCTTTGCGGTTGAGAAGGGCGTCGATTATGACCAGGAGACACCCACCTTGGTTGAGTTCACGATTGAAGATCGTGCTCCGGGCATTCTGCTTCGGGTTGTGGAGTCCGGCTTCGACGCAGTGCCCCAGGCTCGTCGCCAGAAGGCCTTCAAGATGAACTCTCGTGGCTGGGACGAGCAGATGGGTAATATCGAAAACTATCTGAACACTGCCCGTCGGGCATGACCCAAGCGGGCATCATTGCTGATGCCCGTGCTTACAGCTTTCAGCTCCCATGGCTGTAGTGACTTCCTATGTGCCAAGAGCCCTGAGTTGGCTAATAGAATAAATTTGTGAGATTGCAGCCTGTGCGCGCGTTTACCTGCCGCGCTGGCCCGTATGCCGCGTAGAATCAACGCCTGAAAGCGATTCCTGAGGTGCGGCAAGGTGGATTTACAGCAGGGTTTTGTCCTGACCCGGCATTGGCGCGATACCCCGGCGGGTACGGAGGTCAGTTTCTGGCTGGCCACGGACCAGGGCCCACAGTTCATCCGCCTACCCATGCAGACCTCGGTGATGTTCATCCCAGAGGCCCATCGCAAGCCGCTGGATTGGTTGCTCAAGGGCGAGCGTGATATTGAATTGCGCCCCTTGCAGTTGTGCGATTTTCATCACCGCCCGGTCCTGGGCCTGTACACCCGCCAGCACCGCCAATTGATGGATGTAGAAAAACGCCTGCGCGCTGCCGGCGTCGACGTCTACGAAGCCGATGTACGTCCACCTGAGCGCTACATGATGGAGCGCTTTATCACCGCCCCGGTCTGGTTCGGTGGCACACCCGACGTCTCTGGTGCTCTGTGCGACGCGCAGATGAAACCTTCCGCCGACTACCGCCCGCCGCTCAAACTGGTGTCCCTGGACATAGAGACCACCGCTCAGGGCGACCTGTACTCCATCGCCCTTGAAGGCTGCGGTGAGCGCCAGGTCTACATGCTCGGGCCACCGAACAAAACCGACGCAGTGGACTTCAAGCTCGACTACTGCGACACCCGCGCCCAACTGCTGGAGCGCCTCAACCAATGGCTCGCCACCTTTGATCCCGACGCCATCATCGGCTGGAATGTCGTGCAGTTCGACCTGCGCGTGCTCCACGAACACGCCCAACGCCTCAAGGTGCCGCTCATGCTTGGCCGTGGCGACGAACCCATGGCCTGGCGCGAACATGGCAGTCGCAACCATTACTTCGCCGCAGCGGCGGGGCGCCTGATCATCGACGGTATCGAAGCCCTGCGGTCGGCCACCTGGAGCTTTGAATCCTTCAGTCTGGAAAACGTTGCGCAGACCTTGCTGGGCGAGGGCAAGGATATCTCCACGCCCTACCAGCGCATGGACGAAATCAACCGCATGTTCGCCGAGGACAAGCCCGCACTGGCGCGCTACAACCTCAAGGACTGCGAGCTGGTCACGCGGATTTTCGAGAAGACCGAACTGCTCAAGTTCCTGCTCGAACGAGCCAGCGTCACCGGGTTGCCAGCCGACCGCAATGGCGGATCGGTCGCAGCATTCACCCACTTGTACATGCCGCTGATGCACCGCCAGGGTTTTGTCGCGCCCAACCTGGGCGACAAACCGCCCCAGGCCAGCCCCGGCGGATTTGTCATGGACTCACGTCCCGGTCTCTACGAATCCGTGCTGGTACTCGATTACAAAAGCCTCTACCCGTCGATCATCCGCAGCTTTTTGATCGACCCCGTGGGCTTGATCGAAGGCCTCAAGCACCCGGACGACAGCGAATCAGTGGAAGGCTTTCGCGGTGCGCGTTTTTCCCGTACGCGTCATTGCCTGCCGTCTATCGTCGCCCGCGTCTCCGAGGGCCGTGAAGTGGCCAAGCGCGAACACAACGCGCCGCTGTCCCAAGCTCTGAAAATCATCATGAATGCGTTTTATGGCGTGCTCGGTTCCAGCGGATGCCGCTTCTTTGACACACGACTGGCGTCCTCGATCACGATGCGCGGCCACCAGATCATGCGTCAGACCCGCCAGCTGGTCGAAGCTCAGGGCTATGAGGTGATCTACGGCGACACCGATTCAACCTTCGTCTGGCTCGGCAAGGCCCATTCCCAGGAAGCTGCCAGCCGTATCGGAGAGGCGCTGGTGCAGCACGTCAATGCGTGGTGGCGCGAGCATCTGCACAGCGCATTTGGCCTGCAAAGCGCTCTGGAGTTGCAATACGAAACCCACTTCACGCGCTTTCTCATGCCCACCATTCGCGGTGCGGAGGAGGGCAGCAAAAAACGCTACGCCGGCTTGGTCACGCGCGCTGATGGCAGCGAAGACATGGTCTACAAAGGCCTGGAAACCGTGCGCAGCGACTGGTCGCCCCTGGCTCGGCAATTCCAGCAGGAACTTTACCAGCGCATCTTTCACCGCCAGCCCCATCAGGACTACATTCGCGACTACGTTCGCCGAACCCTGAGCGGCGAATTCGACGAACTGCTGATTTACCGCAAGCGCCTGCGCCGCCGGTTGGATGACTACGAACGCAACGTACCGCCCCACGTGCGCGCCGCGCGCCTGGCCGATGACTACAATGACCGCCTGGGGCGGCCGCGCCAGTACCAGCGCGGCGGTTGGATCAGCTACGTGATCAGCGTCAACGGCCCTGAACCGTTGGAAGTACGCCAAGCGCCCATCGACTACGATCACTACGTTACCCGGCAGTTGCAGCCGGTGGCCGATGCGATTCTGCCCTTTGTGAATGACGATTTCGGCACCTTGGTCGGTGGGCAAATGGGGCTGTTCTAACGATCAACACCCCTTAAAAGTGTGGGAGGTTACGCCTCCATCGATAGGAGAAAACGCTCATGTACACGCTCTACGGCACCGACGAATCCGGCTCTTGCATGATCGAAATCGCCCTGCAGCGCTGTGCGGTGCCGTGGCACCGAGTGGACGCCAGCTCCTGGCAGGAGAGCGAGGGCAGCGAAGCCTTGGCGCGCATCAACCCGCTCAAGCAAATCCCCACGCTGGTCACTCCCGGCGGGCAGGTGCTGACGGAAAGCGCCGCGATCCTCATTCACCTGGGGCTCGAATTTCCCGACTCGCACCTGCTGAACGGCGACCGGGCGCAGATCATCAGAGGCCTGGTGTATATCGCCGCCAACTGTTATTCGGCGATCGGCATCATTGACTACCCGCAACGTTGGTTGGGCAACGCCAATGAAGCGGCCCAAGTGCAACTGGCGACCGGCACTCGCCGCTATCTGCATCAGGCCTGGGTAGTGTTCGCCGATCAGTTCGAACAGCAGCTGTTTGCGCCGAACGGTGAGCCGAATGCACTAGGCATTATGGCGGCAGCAGTGTCGCGCTGGGATGACGCCCGTGAGGCGTTGGGCGGCTTGGCACCAGGCTTTGCCCAGACGTTGGCGCAGGTGGATGCCGATCCTGTCGTGGCCCCGGTTTTTGCGCGGCATTGGCCGGAGTGGAAGGTCTCGTAATGTTTCCGCAATCAACGGAAACAATCACGGATGTCCGCGCCAAACCCTTGCGTAGCGGGCGTCCTGACCTACGCTTTCTTAAAGCGCTGTAGGAATCATCCTTGAATTTGACTGTCGCAGACATGAAACTCAAGAACCCTGCATGGAATTCAAAGGAGGTGCGCATGCTCATCCGGTCGCTGACCCTGGCTACCTTGATGGCTTTTACGGGGCCGCTGTTGGCTGCTGATGATATCAACCCGCTCAAGCAGGATCTGGGCAAGGCCCGGCCGTTGGTGGTGGTTGAGCTTGATTCAGGCAACTCCACGCTGGTGACCCTTAAGAAACAACTGGACGAGCCCGCCATCAAGCAGTCCTTTGAAGAGCGCGCCATGGTGTTCTACACCGTGAAGTTCGGCAGCATTGGCGCCGAAGGCGAGAAGTTCGCCAAGGACCCAAAGGACAATAAAAAGCTAACGCCGCCCGAAACCAATGCACTGATCCGCGCACTCAAACTTGGCGCTGGCAGCGGCACTAAGGTGATCCTGATCGGCAAGGATGGCGATAAGAAACTTGAGAAGACCGTGCCACCGGATACCCTCGACTTGAAGGAATTCTTCAGCACCATCGACCAGATGCCCATGGCGGAGAAAGAAGCCGCTGCCGCCGCAGAACCTGAACCCGCCCCACCAGCGCCAGCCAAGGGCGCCAAGCCCGCAAAGCCGGGCAGCAAACCAGCCCCTCAACAACTGGATGACTGAACCCGAAACCCTGTAGGCCCGCAGCCTACAGGGTTTTTTGTGGCTTACGCACCGGAAACGGAAAGTAGAAAAACCGCAAAAACGCCACCCGCTTGATCACTTCCCCGATCAACAACGGCACCACCACAGCCACGACAAAACCGATACACGCCGCGACAAACGCATGCAGCCCCAGCCGCTCCATCAGGTCAAACGTCTTGTGCTGGATCTCGCCATGGAAGATCAACAAAATCAGCGTCGATTGGCCAATATAGGTCATCGCCCTGGTAATCAGGGCCGACACCATCAGCACCCGTGCCAGCGCCCAGCACACGTAAACACCAATCACCGCCAGCAGGCTGGTCCACAGCCAGTGGTCGTAGCGCCGTTGCGCCAGGTCCATGGTGTCGTGGCTGTAGATGAACACAACCGCGAATAGCGCCACCGAAAGCAACAGGGTCAGCACCGACCCCGCATGGGTACGCAGCCAGTCCCGCAGCAGATAGCCGTAGACGAAACACGCGCTGCTGATCAGCGTGATGTCCAGACTGAATGGCAAGCCGGGCAGTACCCAGGTTTGCCCGCCGACCGTCACCGGCAATTGCCAGAACCAGGGCAGCATCCAGATGCCGATCAGCAGCGGCACCAGCATCAGTACACAACTCACGGCCAGCGAAAGACGCTGGATCAACCGTAGCAGCACCCAACCAAACAGAATCGCCACCCAAAAGTGCGGCAAAAACCAAAGAGCCTGCCATGGGATGGTGTCCACCGAGGCATACAACACCCCGCCGATATCCGGCAGCAGCGGCTGGCCGCGCAGCAGATCTCGCACGATCACGTACACCAGCATGGTGAAGAAAAACGGCTTGAGCAGGCCATCCGCCTTACGCACCGCCATCTCGAGAAAGGGCTGTTCAGGCTTGAAAAGGACCCCCGACAGAAAGAAGAACAAAGGCAGCACGAACGACGCCAGGATCAGATACATAAGGTCCGGTGACGTGGCGACAAACCAACTGTGGGCATACACGATCACCAGGATGCCTATGCCTTTGGCGATGTCCATTTGGATCCAGCGATGTTTCATCTGCGTTTCCCCAGTCAACCCTTCATGCCTTGCGCCATGGTTTCAGCCACAGCCCCATCCCGAGCAATACCAAGGCACCGGCCAGGGTGCTCAGCCCCAGTTGCAGCCATACGCCTTCAAGACGAAACAACACCAGCGCCGCCACGCCCAACACCAGCGCACTGAGTAGCCAGTGCCGGGCCCAGGGCAGGGCGCCGAGCAGTGTTTGGCGTTGCATCAGCAGCAGCGCGGTGCAGATCACTCCCGCCAGCGCGGCCAGTGGAATTCCTGCCAGGCCGAACACAAATGGCAAGACGCAGAGCAGCAACACGTTGACCAGGCTGCCGAGCAATTCGCAGCGCAGCGGCTGGCGCGTATCGCCGGCGGCGTAGGCGTAACGCGCGAGCAAGGCGTTCCAGGCGCCGAACACCAACGGCACGGCAAACCACGCCAGCAGCAGCGGCAATGGTGAGTCAGACGATTGCTGGGGCAACAGCAGCGCCATCAGGCTTGGTGCGGCGGCTACCAGCCCGACGCCGGCGGGCAGCGTCAGCACGCTGGCGGTTTCCAGGCCGCGCTTGAGCAGGGCCAGGCGCGCATCGCCCTGACGTCGGCTCATCATGCCCAGCAGCACCTGATTGAGGCTCATCAGCGCAATCAGCGGCAGGTTCATCAGCTTGCGGGCCAGGTTGACCCAGGTGACTGCGCCTTCGCCGAGCAGCGACGCTACGAGTCTTTCGATCAGCGCTAGGCCCTGGCTGGCTCCGTTGCTTATCAATAAGGGGCCGATGCGTTGGCCCAGCTCGCGTAACGGCGCGAAGCTCAGCTGCCAGCGCCACGGCCGCCAGCCTTGGCGCCACATCGGCGGCAGCAGCGCCAGAGGCATCAGCAGGCTGCCGGCGAGGCATGCCAGGGCCAGTGAGTGGGGTTGAGTCGCGGTGCCGGCGAGGGCGAGGTACGTCACTGGTGGCAGGTTGAACAGCAGCGACCCCAAGCCGGCCAGCACAAAACGCTCGCTGGCCTGCAATGGAATGCTGAACAGCGCATGCAGCATCAGCCCCGGTACGCACCAGGCGACGACCTGCAGGTTGCTGCTGGCCAACGCCGTCGCGGTGTCGGCCAACCCTGGGCCGAGCACTTGCACCAGCCACGGCGCCAACAGCGTCAGCAGCAGACTGGTCACCAAGGCGATCAGCATCAAGGCCGGAAACAATACCGCCAGCCAGTCCAGCCGCTCGCCATCCTTGCGCGCCAGGTACAACGGCAACGCCGCCGCACTGAGCACACCGCCGGCCAAAGACATGCGCAGCGCCTCGGGCAAGAACAGCGCAATCAGGAACGCATCACTGCGCTCCCCCGCGCCCCACGCCGCGACCAGCAACCACTCACGGGCGAACCCCAGGCACAGGCCAAGCAGAGTCGCCAGGGTCAGCCATGCGGCGGAGCCCAGCATCAGGGCCGTGCGCCGCTGAACAGCGGTTTACGGTAGGTCACTGTCTTGACCTGCGGCAGGCGCGCCGGAAACAAGCGCCGCGCCTCCAGCACATTGATGCCCACCATCAGCCAGAACAGCGCCACCATCACCACCGCAAAACTGAAGTAGTGGTCAAACAAGCCACTGACCAGCGCGGACAGAATCCCCGCCGTGGTACCCAGCCACAGGGCGTTGTCCTTGGTCAGGCGGATCGGACCTTTCTCTGGACGGGCTTCACGCCACCAGCGGACGGTCACCGCCACAAACAGCAGCATGCCGACGAGGCCTATCTTGTAGATGTAGTTCAGCCACAGGTTGGAGATGCCCAGCAGACCAGTGCCCGGCACTGGCGGGTCGACCTTGAAGCCGATGCCCAGCGGATAGGCCGCCACGGCCTGCGGGAACATGCGGTATTCATCGAAACGCACTTCGGTACTGGCGTTGTTCGTAGAAAAAATCGTCGCCAGGCGATCCTGCAACGGTGGATAAGCCATCACCAGCGCTATCGTCAGCGCCGCTCCGATCATCAATAGGCGACCGGTGTACGGCACGCGCCGTGAGGCCATCCATATCAGCACCAGCGCCAGGCTGACCATCGCGCCACGGCTGCTGGCCAGCAGCAATGCCGCCGCTCCCAAACAGGCCACGCCCAAACCGAGTGCGCGTTTCCAGCCTTGTTCGGTCATGCCGAAGCAGAAGGCTAAAGGCAGCAGCAACGCCATGATCCCACCGATGGCATTCGGGTGCGTCCACGGCGAGCCCATGCGCGAAGACATGGCCTCCAGACCAAATTTGAGCATGTCGAAATTGGCGTAGTTGAACAGGCCAAGAATCGGCGCGATCCCGGCCCCTGAGCGTGTGCGCACGAACACCCCGATGGACAACACCAACATCGCCAGGGTGCCGAGCAACAGTGCGATCACCAGGGATTCGCGGTGCTTTTGATCCACCAGCAATTTGGCCGCGAGGAACACCCCCGACAGGTTCAGCAACCAGCGCAGCCAGTTGGCCAAGCCGCTGCTGTCGGCGTGGGTGATAACCTGACCGACCATGAAGGGGAACGCACTGAACAGCATCAGCCACAACAGCATTTGGTCGGTGGGCCGTCGGGTCAGGCTGGGCGCTTGGGGCAGGCTCGACAGGAAGCTGTGCCACAGGATCGCGCCCCAGGTGAGGGCCAGAATCGCCTCGCTCACCGTGGTGCGAATGCCCAGGTTAACCGTGGAATACGGCATGAACGTCGCCACGGCCGCAAACAGCAACAGGCCCCAGAACGGAAAGCGCAGGATGGTCACCGCAGCCGCCAGACCGACCACGGCCAGAAACGCCTTGGCCGGCGACAGCAGCAAAGCCAGGGCGCCAAACAGCAGGCCGAAGAGTATCGCGACGAGGCTTGCCAGATTCACTCTCACGTCAGTTCCTCGATCAGTTCGGCCAGGCGCCGGCGATAAGCGTGGTGGTTGAAGCGTTGCGCCCACTGGCGGCGTTGCTCGGGGGATTCTTCGTCGGGCTGCTCGCCCAGGCCTATCATCAATTGCGTCAGCGCCGGGCCATCGGTGGGCGAAAAGCGGGGGGCTGACGGTGGCGTGATTTCATCCAGTGATGTACCGCTGGCCACCGCCACGGGGGTGGCGACGCTCAAGGCTTCGATCACCGGCAGGCCAAACCCTTCGGCATACGACGGCTGCCACAGGCGCGAGGCCCGGCGGTACAACGCGTGCAACTCAGCGTCCGACACACCGCTCAAGGCGCGAATACCTGGCAGTGTGCGCTGGGCTTCGGGCAAATGATCGAGGCTGCCTACCAATACGAGTTCCGGCACTGAGGGCGATTGGCGTCGCGCTTGCTGCCAGGCGTCCACCAGAAATGGCACGTTTTTGCGCAACTCGCGGGTGCCCACCAGCAACCAGTAACGCGCAGGCAACTGGCGCGTGCTGAAGTCGGCGGCCAGCTCGGAGAACCCATCGACCTGGTTGGGCAACACGCGAATCTTGCCCGCCGCCTTGGGGAACAGCCGCGCGGTTTCATCGGCGCTGTACTGCGACGGCGTCCAGACGCGGTCGGCGCTGTGCACCGCGTAGGCAATCGACAGGCGATCGCTGGTCTTGTAGATCAACGCCTTCAAGCGGTTGGCGTGGTAGTTGTTCAGGGTGATCTGAAACAGATCATGCAACAGCACGACGGTGCGCAGTCCTTGAGGCTTGGGTGGCAACGGCAGGCCCATATTGAAGGTGCTGATGTACAGATCGACATGGTGTTCGCGCAAGGCCCGCGGCAAGAAACCCGCCTCGAAACGCAGGCGATTCTGTGGCTGGTGCATGGCAGTCTTGGCGCAGCCCCAAGCCGGGCAATGGGCCCACAACCGGGTTTCATCGCCCAGGGGGGCCACGGTAAAGCGCTCGACCTCGATGTTCGGCAGCGTGTGCAGCGCACTCTCCAGCGCATACACCTGGCGGCTGATGCCCGATTGCGGCGAGGTGCCGACGGTGCGGTAATCCAGGCCTACACGCATGCCGGCTCCTTTTGGTTCTGCGGCGCGAGGGTGGCGTACACCTGCTCCAACTGGCTGGCGGCGACGCTCCAGTCATGGGCCCGACGCACGTAGGCGCGGCCAGCTTCACCCATGGGCGCGGCGGCGTCGGGGAATTGCAGCAGGCGTACCACCGCATCGGCCAGCTTGGTGGCGCTTTGTCCGCCGAGGTAGTCCAGGCCTTCCACCAAGTCCAGCCCGGATACACCTTGCTCGGTGCTGGCCAACGGCAGGCCGGCGGCCAGGGCTTCTAGCACCTTGAGTTTCGACCCGCCGCCGTGGCGCAACGGCGCCAGAAAGACCGAGCAGCTTGATTGCAGATTCAGCAGGTCGGGCACGAAACCTTGCCACTCGATGCGCGGGTCCTTCCAGCGCTCGCGCCAACTGCCCGGCATGCCGAAACCGCACACGCTCATGCGCGCATCCGGGCAGCGCGCCCAGACCTTGGGCAGGATTTCATCCAGCGCCCATTCGATGGCGTCCACGTTCGGCGCGTATTCATAGTTGCCCAGGAACAGCACGCGTCGGGTCGACGGGTCGGGACGGGCGGCGGCGAAGTGATCGCAGTCCACGCCATTGACCACCACCGGTACCGGTTTTCCGGCGATTTTTTCCAGGACCTGCGCGTCGCTGTCGGTGACGGCCACCACCTGCGCGGCCTGGCGCATCACTCGGCGTTCCCAGCGGGTATAGCGCCATTGATCGTAGCGAATGAACGGCAGCGCCCAACGCGGCAAACGGTCGTAAGTGGCTGCGCCCAGGGCCGACTCCACATTGTGTTCGGTCAGCACAAACGGCTGTGACTTGCGCGCCAGTGCATCTTCGTAAGGCTGGAAGCTGTAGCTGTGCTCAATCTGCACCACGTCCCACTGCTCACCCAGCAACCAATTGAAAGTGTCCTGCAACTCGCCCGCCAAACCATTCACGCTGGCCAGCAGCGGGTAGGGCGCAAACAGCCCGGCCACCAGGGTCTTGAAACTGCGCAACGGGCGGCGCGGCAGGATGATCAACTGTTCGACAAACGCCTCCATCACCTGGCGGTCGGTGAGCGACACCGGGTGCTTGTCATGCAGCAGCAAGGTGATCTGGTGCCCACGCGCCGCAAGGCTGCGCAGCAAATGGAACTGACGCGTCTTGCCGCCGCTGGTGGCGGGCCAGGGCGAGTAGGGCAGGATCCATAAAATGCGCATCGCAGGCCTCACTCCCATAACAGTATTTGCAGGTTTGGCTTGACCGTGATGGTCAGTCCGTTGGTGCCGCTCACCGGGGTTTGCGTGCCGCGCAGCGGGTCATACAGGGTCGCGCTGGCCAATCCTGGCAAGTGAGCGTCACCGCCCTGTGCCGACCAAAAAAACCATAACTTGCGACCATCCGTGCGGGTCCAGCCGATGCTGAACAGGCCATCGGGCAATTGGTCGGCGGTGGGTGGGTCGCCGGGGATTAGCTTCGGCCCGCTGACGTCGAGGAAGTTTTTCAGCGCGGTGTAGACCGGCTTGGGGTTAGTGTCGATGTCCAGCAAACCGTAGGACTGGTCACGCACGCTGGCGCGCTGGTCCAGATCGCTCAAGGTAAACAGGAAGATCTTGTCGTAATCCATCGCGCTCATCAGCGCCAGGCGGCGTACTACGTAATCGGCCTGGGCCTGTGGGGTGATGATGTCCTGGGCGTCTTTGGGGCCGGTGTAGGTCGACCAACCCCATTCGGTGCTCCACAGGGTCTGCACACCGCCGGTGCGCAAGGCTTGGTTGAGTGCGGTGGTCTTGGCGATAAAGTCCAGGTTGGCGGGGTCGTTGCCTTCGGGCAATTGGGTGTAGGGGTGGTAGGAGATGACGGTATTCAGGCTGGCCACGCCGAGTGCGCCGAGGGCATCGAACATGGTCTGGCCGTTAGGCATTTCGCTGAAGAACGCCATACCGGCTGCGACCACCGGTTTGCTCGGGCTCATCGCTCGCAGCGCGGCGGCTGAGGTGGTCAGCAGCGTGGCGTAGCCGGCCGGATCGGCCACCGGACGCCAGAAGCCCAGCAGGTTAGGTTCATTCCACACTTGCCAGGCGTCCACGCTGGGGTAGCGCTGGGCGAGCAACGCCATGCGGTTGGCGAACACGTTCGGGTCCTTCGGCGGGTACTGGTCCTGATAGGGCGCACCCGCCGGTGCCGTGGTGGCAAACGGCGCCGAGCCGACCAGGTAAAACACCGACTTGAGCTGGTTGTCCTGCAGCTTGCCCACCAGTTGGTCCAGGGTTGCCACTTGGTACTGGCCCTCTACGGGTTCCAACTGATCCCAATGCAGGTCCAGGCGCACCCACTCCAAACCCAGCGCCTTGAGACGGTCGATCTGCTTCTGATAACGCTCGGGGCTGAACCATAGGAATTGCGCGTTCACCCCCAGGAAATCCTTCCATACCACCTCTTTGTTGCCCTTGAGCACATGGCTTTCTGCATCCGCCTGGCGCCCCCAAAAAAACGCAGTCAGGCCCAAGGCAGCGACCACGGCCAGGGTGGCGAAGTAGGTGCGTTTACGCGCCATGGCGAGCTCCTGAAATGGCGTCGCCAAACAGTGCGGCGAACTTCTGCGCGGTTAACGGCCACAAGCGCTCACGGCCGATTTCGCCGGCGCGTTCGGCCCAGTCCCGGGCCAACAGCGGTGTGCGCGCCAGGCGCAGCAGTTGCTCGCTGAGCGCGGCCACGTCGCCTTCGGGGTAGATGGCGCCGTTGCCGCTGGCGACTTCTTCGGCAAACGCCCGGGCATCCGAGGTAATCGCTCCGCGCCCGCATGCCGCCGCCCAGGACAACGCGCCGCTGGTGCCGCGCTGGCGCCCGAGCAGGCCGAGTTTTTTCGATTCACGGTACGGCAGCACCATCACATGGTGCCCCTGAATGGTCTGGGCGATGTCGTCGGCCGGCAAGTTCAACCGCCAATCGATAGCGTCCGTCAGGCCGAGGTCGGCGATTTGGCTATTCAACTGCTCCAGGTAATTGCTGCCTGCGCCAAACGCCATTTCGGCGGCTGTGCCTCCGGCCAGGGTCAGGCGCACACGGTCTCGCAATTCAGGGGCTTGTTCGAACACGGCGGCCAGGGCCTGCAGCAGGTCCTCGATGCCTTTGCCCCGGTAGATAAAACCGAAGTACAGCAGGTGCAGCGTGTCCAGCGGCGGCAGCGGCACGGGTGGGATGGCCAGGTTGGCGTGGTTGATCACCGCGACTTTGCCCGCCGGCAGTTGCATGCGCTGGCTCAGGCATTGGGCGCCCAGGCGAGTGAGGGTGATCAGCCGCGTCAGGCCTTTAGCGACCTGACGCTCTTCACGCAGGGTCAGTGGGTCGGCCAGCACGACCGCCGCCTGGGGCAGCGGGCTCGGCAAACGGTCCAGCAGGTTCAACGGAAATGGCAACTGCTCGCGCCGCCACACGATCCGTTCCGGGTCATGCACGGTGGCGGTCAAGGGCAATGCCGGGTAGGTCTTGCGCAGTTCACGCAGGGCCAGAAACTCCCCCAGCCGCCCGCCGCCCAGCTCGGCGTGGACCAGGTCCACACTCTGCCAGTCGAATGCAGCGATAGCCTGCTTGATGGCCTCGCTGTTGCTCGCCACACCGGTCAACGGCGTCAGCACCGTTACGCCCAGGTGTTCCAATGCCGTGCGGAAATGGTTCGCGTAGTCGGCGATCCCGTTTTTTTCCGGCGGCAATGGGGCGAGCAGGGCGATGCGCATCAGAACGCTCCCCGGTACTTGGCGATGAATTTAAGCACCTTGGCCGGCACTTCGAACTTACGCCGGTTGATGATGATGCCGTCCACCTTGCCGAATGCCGTGTTGAGGATCGACAGCGCGTGCTCGACCACGGGCACCGTGCTGGTATTCGCTTCCACCACCAGGGCGATCAGGTCGGCGCGGCGCAGGTTGATAAACGCATCGCGGTTATCCAGCAGCGCCGACGCGTCCAGCAGCACCACTTCGCCCGGCTTGGCAGGTTCAGCCCCGCCGACCCGCACGTTGATGCCGTTTTCCTGAAGCAACTGACGCAGGTGTTCCACCACAAAGGTCACCCCCTCGCCATGGCGCGCCGAGGTCAGCCCCAGCGTCATGCCTTGCTCGGCAATCCGCTCCAACTGCAGCAAACCGTACAGGCGGTAGATGCTCGCATTGAACGCGTTGGTGCCTTGGGCGGTGCTGGTGTCCAACTCCGGCAGGGTCGTCCACAGTGGCAGGCCGAACTTGCGTTCCACCAAACCACCGTCGTGGATGCGCTGGTCGAGCAGGTAGCAAAGGTAGATCACAAGCAGGCCGACGACGATCGCAAACGGAATCGCCAACAGCAGCATCACCAGGGTTTTCGGGAAGATGCGGCCGGGGTTCAGGGTGGCTTCTTCGATCACCGCGATGTTGCTGATCTGGCTGTTATCCAGCTCACGGTCGATACGCGATTTTTCCAGGTTGTCCACGTACAACGCGTAGTTGCGTTCGGCGGTGCTCAGCTCGCGGCCCAGGCGGGTCAACTCCGGTTCGATCTCCAGGGCTTGTTTGCGTTGAGCTTCAAGGTTGACCAGTTGCTTTTGCTGCTGGACCAGTTGAGTGCGCAGCGCCAGGTTGTTGCTCGTTTCATCCAGCAGCACGCGCTGCAAGTGGATTTCCAGCGTGTTGGGCGCACGATTTTCCGAGCTCTGCACGGTGTTGCTTTCGCTGGAGACGTGGGCCTGCATCGCGCGGATCGACGCATCCAGGGCTTTGACCGGCGGCGCGTTATCCGTGTAGGTGCGCATCATGTCGGCCTTTTCCAGCAGCTTCTGGTTGAGCAGGCGACGCAAGTCCTGCTGCTGCGGGTTCAGTGCGATCTGGCGAACCGTGGTCACTTCCTTGGGTTGGGTCTTGAGCTGCGTGCGAGTGCTCGCGATGGCGCTGTCGGAGGAGGCGATCAGGCGCGTGGTGTTGAACGTCTCGCCGCGCAATACGTTGATGCGCTCGGACAAGTCTTCCAGGCGATCAGTGATGCTGGCCGCACCGATCTCATTCAGGTGTGTGAGGATCTGCTCCTTGTAGCCCTTGATCTCCGTGGCGCTGGTGGACACCTGACCTTCATAAAACACATACAAACTCTTGCGCCCCAGAGCCTGGGTACGTTCGTTGATGTAGGTCTCGACCCAATCCTTGACCACCGCCTGGGCGATTTGCGGATCACCCCAGGTGAAGCTGATGTCCATCACCGTGGAACCGGCGGCGTGGCTCACTTCAAAGCTCTTTTCCAGGTTGGCGGCAAGGCGTTCCACCGGCGTGGTTTTTTCGATCACACCGACGCTTTCCAGCACCACGCGAATACCGTCGAACACCGCGCCGACGCCCTCCTTGACGGCGTGCTTGGTGCGCTTCCAGAAACCCTCCGGCGGCGGCGCATTGTTGATGACTTCCAGGTAGTGCTCGGCCACTGCACGCACGATAGGGCGCCCGGTCAGCAGGCGTTCTTCGTCGACAATCGGGTCGCGCTGGGTGCTGGGCATCACCAGCGCCTGACGATTACTGATCTCGATGGGCAGGGTCGAATCGCGGCCCGGTTTCACCAGCAGTCGAGCGGTGGATTCGTACTTGGCCGGCAGCAGGAACGCCCCCAGCAGTATGATCACCAACGCGGCAATGGCGGCCAGTTTGAACTCGCGCCGGAAGATGAAGAACAGGCGCAGCAGATCACGAAAAGAACGGATCTCGATCATAGGATGTCGCTCCTTTAGTTATTGCCGCCGCTGGTGCGTGTGTAGTTGTAGCCAACCCCAATGGACTTGGTGAACGGGATCAGTTGGTTCATGTAGGTATCCACTCCCTGGATGCGCTCGCCCACGTTGGATTTGGGCACGAACACCACATCGCCGCGTTGCAGGTGCACCGGTTTGCGCCCGTTGGGGCCGGTCTTGAGCAGTTGGCTGAAGTCCAGGAAATAGGCGCGATAGGCGCCCTGGGCATCTTCGCGCAGCAGCGCAACCATGCTGGCATTGCCCGCCGGGCTCACCCCGCCAGCGCCGATAATCGCCTGTTCCAGCGTGTTGGCCGTGGCGATCTGCACCGCCGTCGGGTTATTCACCGCGCCGCCGACAATGATCGAGCTGCCCGGCGCCTGATTGATGTTCACCGTCACACGCGGCTCGCGGTATGTCTGCGCGAGCTTGCCGGTCAGCTCTGTCGCCAGCTCCGAAGGCTGTCGCCCTGCAACCTGGATTGGCCCCAGGAACGGGTAGTTGATCTTGCCGTCGGTCTGCACGGTGTACAGCGTCAACTCGTAGATCGTGCTGACGTTGAACGCCGACAGCGTCGGCATCTCGCCGGCATCACGCACGATGCGCAACTGGTCGCCGATGCGGATGCGTTCCACCGCCGGTGGCAACTGGGCCAGTTGGTCGAGGGCGCGCTTGCCGTCCTCGACGGTCTGGCTGTCGGGCGGCACGATGCGCGCCGGTGTATTACAGGCGGCCAGAGCCATCATGGCCACGACGAGCAGGGTTCGTTTCATCAAGGGGGACTTCCTGTGGGTCATGATGCTCACCTCCAATAACCGGGAAACATGCTGATGCGCCGCTTGAGGGCGAGAGGCAGACGACGCTCAAGATGGCCCAGGCGGTAACCGAGCAATTTGAACGCGCTGCGCACCAGCACCTCCGGCACGCGGTGCAAGGCGCCGGCTTTGCGCAAGGCTGCGAGTTCAGCCATTACATAGCGTTTGCCTTCGCCACCCGCGTCGCCAAAGGCCTGCTTGATCCACGGCTCGCGGCCGTAGAACACGCCGATATCGAAGTAGCGGTGAAACTCGTCCATGAGTTTGTAATCGTGGGAGTGATGCACCAGCGCCGTGGCGGCGTAGCGCACCTTATAGCCGTCGAGAAGCATGCGCGCGGCGACGTAGGCGTCTTCGCTGCCGATCACGTCGGCGGGGAAACCACCCACCGCGTGCAGTGCGCTGCGTCGGTACACGGAGAATGAGTCGGAGCTGAAGCAGGTCTTGATCCCAAGCGTGGGCGCGTCGGCTAGGCTTTTGCTGCGGCTGTGCTCCGGGTAGTTGAAGTGTCGCGATTGCGCGCCCAGTACACCCGCGTCAGGGTGGGGGAGTTGGCGCCCATAGGCGACGCCATTGAGCGGGTCCTCCTGCAACTCGGCGAGCAGGTTGGCGAACGTTTCGGGCGTGGTGGGAATAGCGTCCTGGGTCATCACGAACAACGCGTCGCCGCCAACTTGCTCGCTGGCCCAACGGCGGGTGCCGCCGTGGTTGAAGTCACGGGCGTCGATCACTTCGACCCGTGCTCCGAACTCTCTAAAACGCGCCACGGTGTCATCGCTGGAGGCGCTGTCCACCACCAGCATTTCGTCCGGTTGCAGGGTTTGCATCTTCAGCGCCGGCAGCAGGCGTGCCAGGTGGCTGGATGCGTTACGGGTCGGGATGATCAAGGAGGTGCGCATGTCATTTTTTCACGTCGGCAGGCGCACGGCCGTAGATGTCGTCGAAGCGCACGATGTCGTCTTCACCCAGGTACTCGCCGCTCTGCACCTCGATCATCACCAGGTCGATGATGCCGGGGTTGGTCAGCCGGTGTTTGTGCCCGGCCGGAATGTAGGTGGACTCGTTGGCGTTGATCAGGAACTCCCGCTCGCCGTTGGTGATCTGCGCCGCGCCGCTGACCACCACCCAGTGCTCGCTGCGGTGGTGGTGCATCTGCAGCGACAACGACGCCTGGGGCTTGACCACGATGCGCTTGATCTTGAAGCGGCTGCTTTCCTCCAACACGGTATAGGTGCCCCACGGCCGGGTGACGGTGCGGTGCAGGCTGTACGCCGGATGGTTCTGGCGCTTGAGCTCGGCGACGATGTAGCGCACGTCCTGGCTGCGGTGGGCGTCGGCGATCAGCAAGGCGTCGGGGGTGTCGACAATGATCAGGTCGCGCACACCCACGGCGCCCAATACGCGCTTGGGTGAGTCGATGTAGCAGTTGTGTACGTCATGCAAAATTGCTTCGCCATTGACCTGGTTGCCCTGGGCGTCGCTGGGGGTGAGCTGGCGCAGGGCTTCCCACGAGCCGATATCGCTCCAGCCAATGTCACAGGGCACCACGGCCACTTGGTTGGACTTTTCCATCAGTGCCACATCGATGGAAACATCCGGCGCAGTGGCGAAGGCGTCGGCGTCCAATTCACGCTGGCGCGAGGTTTTGTTTTGCAGGCTCTGGCTGCGCTCCAGCGCGGCGCGTGCGGCGTCCAGCACGTCCGGGGCATGGGTGGCCAGTTCATCTACCAGGGTGCTGGCCTTAAAGCAGAACATGCCGGCATTCCACAGGTGCTTGCCGCCGTCGAGGTAGCCTTGGGCGGTGGCCAGGTCGGGTTTCTCGACGAAGCGTTTTACCCGGTTACCGTGGCTCAGTTTTTCGCCCTGTTCGATGTAGCCGAAGCCGGTTTCCGCATGGTCGGGCTGGATGCCGAAGGTCACCAGGTAGCCGGCTTCGGCCAGGTCGCGGGCCTGAGTCACGGCCTCGGCGAACGCGGCTTCATTGAGGATTAAATGGTCGGCGGGCATCACCAGCAACTGCGCGTCGCCGCCGAAATGTTCCTGCACATGCAACGCTGCCACGGCGATGGCCGCCGCTGTGTTGCGGCCGAACGGTTCCAGCAACAGGTCCAGGGGCAGGTGGGCGTTGTTGACCGGCCGGTAGTCATCCAGGGTGCGGAACAGCAGGTCGCGATTGGTCACCGTCAGCACGCTTTCCACCCCAGGCAATTTGGCTGCGCGCTGAAAGGTTTTTTGCAGCAGGCTCTGGCCGTCACGCATGCGCATGAAGGGCTTGGGCATGTTCTGTCGCGACACCGGCCACAGCCGTGTACCCGAACCACCGGAAACGATGCAGGGAATTAATCCGTTGAGGGTATTCATCAATAGACTTCCTTGGTGGAAAGGACGGCGGGGACCGTCATGAAGACGATGTACAGGTCAAACCACACCGACCATTTGGAGATGTACTCCAGGTCGTATTCGACGCGTTTCTGGATCTTGAACAGCGTGTCGGTTTCACCCCTGTAGCCATTGATCTGCGCCCAGCCGGTGATGCCTGGCTTCACGCGGTGGCGCGAGCTGTACTCGCTCACCGCCACTTCGAACGGGACACCGGCGGCCTTGGTCGCCGTGGCGTGCGGGCGCGGGCCGACCATCGACATGTTGCCCAGCAGCACGTTGAACAACTGCGGCAGCTCGTCGATGCTGGTCTTGCGGATGATGCGGCCCACCCGAGTGATGCGTGGGTCCTGGCGAGTGGTCTGGCGTTCGGCGGTGAAGTCGCTCTGGTCGGTGTACATCGAGCGGAACTTGAAGACGCGGATTTCGTTGTCGTTGTAGCCGTAACGGTTCTGGCGGAACAGCACCGGGCCCTTGGAATCGAGTTTGATCGCAATCGCCGTGACCACCATCACCGGCGACAGACACACCAGCGCCAGGCTGGCGAGGAAGCAATCCTCCAAGCGCTTAATCACCGGCGACCAGCCGCGCAACGGCAGTTGCGAGGTGTTGAACATCAGGATGCCGCCGACGTCGGTGATTTTGCTGTGGCCGTAGCGCAAGGCGGCCATGTCGGGCACCAGCATCACGTTCACCGACAGCTGCCGCAGGCGATTGACCAGCCCATGAATGCGCTGCTCGGCGGCCCAAGGCAGGCAGATCATCACCTGGTTGACCTGCTCGGCGCGGATCAGTTTTTCCAGGTCACGGGTGTTTCCCAGCAAGGGCAGGCGGCTCAATTCCTTGGGGATGCGTTCGGTGCGGTCGTCGATAAAACCGATCAGCCCGGAACGGATATCGCCGTTGCGTTGCAGGTGGTCGGCCACATGCACGGCGGTGTCGGTAAAGCCCAGGATCACCGTGCGTTGAAGGTATTTGCCCTTGCGCATCAGGTGGCGGTACAGGCGCAGCATCAGCAGGCGTTCCAGGCAGAACAAGCAGAGGCTGGCGACGTACCACGCTACCAGATTGCGCGGGGTCAATAGCGGGAAAAACTGCAGGATCTGGTACATGAACAGCAGGATGCAAAACGCCGCCGACCAGGCTTTGATCTTGGTTTTCAGACGCAACCGGTTGCTGAATAACTCTTCGGAATAGATGCCCAGGGCCTGGAACAGAATGATCGTCAGGACCGCGAAAAATACCAATAGGCCGAGGAAATGACCGCGTAGCTCTGGGTCCATCGGGTCGATGAAAATCACCAGGACCAACGGGGGCAAAATGGCGCTCAGGCCATGTATGAATTTGACGAAAACAACAAAGAACTCAACAAAACCGGCACGCGTTAAAAACAGACTGTCGACGGACGACTTTTCTCGCATAAAACATCCCTCATTGCACTCCAGTCGCGCTTGTTCGATTGTTTGTTCAATAAAGCAACGGGTTGCTTTAAAGGCACTTCGAACTACGGCTACGCTGGGTAATACGCAACTATCCATTCAAAAAAATAAATCCATTTGAATGCTTTTCGCGGGGGTAGTGACTTAAGGAGTGTTTCCTTCATAGTGCTAGTCAACGGATTGACGATGTTGCGGGGCATGCAGGATAGACGGGTTAATCAGTCTTTTTATCGGCATTTTATTGACATTCCTTGTCCGAACACTCGGTGATGGGGTGTGTTTTTGAGTGTAGGAATAAATGTGAGATTTTTCCTGCTTAACGGGAAAACCTTTTTATGAACGAGGTAGGAAAGGGGGACAAAGAGGGCGTGGCAAGGCGCACTAAGTGCCTTGCCACTGGGGCTTTCGCGGGATTAGAAGTTGCCTTTCAAACTCACCGAAAAATTACGCGGTTCGCCATAAAAGTTTCCCCAAGAGGCGGTACCCACGGTGTTGTAGTAGGTTTTATCAAACAGATTGTTGCCGTTGAGCGCTACGGTCCAGGTGTCATCCACGCGGTAGGCCAGGCGCGCATTCCAAGTGGCGTAACCGGGCTGTTCGAGCTTAATGGTCTGCACACGATAGTTGCTGCTCTGGGCGTTGACCCCAGTGCCGACGCTCCATTTCGATAGCGCGCCGTCGAGTTGGTAATCGCCCCACAAACGCAGCATGTGGCGGGGCACGTAGGTGTTGGAAACGCCACCTTCCTTCGCGACTTCGATGTTGCTCAGGGACTTGGTCTGGGTGTAGGTATAGCCGCCGAACAGCTGTAGGCGTTCCAGCACTTCACCACTGATCTCGGCCTCTATGCCCTGGGCGCGCACCTTGCCTTTGTCGGTGTAGCAATAGCCATCGGCGGAGGTCGCGCATTGGGTGGTGTAGTCGGATTCGGCGCCGTTTTTCTCAAGGGCGCGGAACAGCGCCAGGGAGCTGTTGAGGCGTCCGTCGAACCATTCGCCCTTGATGCCCAACTCGTAGTTGTCGCCGATCTTCGGCTTGAGCGCAGCGCCGTCGACGGTAGCGTAGGAACTCTGCGGCTGGAAGATATCCGCATAGCTGGCGTACACCGACAGGTGCTCATTGAGGTCGTAGATCAGCGCGGCAAACGGTGTGACTTCGCCGGTTTCCCGAGTGCGTGCATCCTGCGAAGCCCATTCGCCCCAGGCCAGGTTGTAGGATTGGCGACGGTTCTCGTACCAACTGACGCGGCTGCCGACGATTAACATCAGCGGCTCGGCCAGGCGCAGGCGCAATGTGGCATAGGTGCCGTATTGGGTAGCGGTCTCCTTGACCGTGCCGCCACGGTACATGTTCGGCCAGAAGGTGCTGTCGACCGGTTCCGGGAAGTGACGATTAGGTTGGTAGATGCTCTGGCGCAAGGCCAGGCTCTGGATCGCGTAGACATCGTCCTGAGTGCCACGGCTGCCGTTGGCGCCGAGGATCAACTCATGTTCCAGGCCGAAGGCTTCGAACGTGCCATCGACGTAGGCGTCGAGGCCGAAGTCCTTGTGGTTGTAGTCCATCAATGCGGCATAGGAACCGGCCGTGGGTGCCGGATCACCGTAGGCGATCGTGCCTTCGCTGGCAGCGTACTTGGTGTCTTGCAGATTGCGGCTGTGCACCGCCGACACCTTGAGTTTCCAGTCATCGTTGAATTGATGGGTCAAGTCGGCAAAGAACGTGGTACGCCGGCTTTGCCAGTCGTTCCAGGACTGGCCCAGACAAGTGGAGCGGCTGAGGTTGGCGCTTTTGCCATCGGCGTAGCGGGGCAGGCCGCCCCAGCACGGTGTGGCGTCCACGTCTTCGTAACTGGCACCGACGCCCAGGGTGGTTTCGGGGCTGAGGTCGATGTCCAGCGCGCCGTAGAACGCTTGGTCCTGGCGCTTCTGGATGTCCATGTAAGAGCCGCGCTCCTGCTGGCTGATCGCTGCGCGGCCGCGAATAGTACCGCTGTCATTCAACGGGCCGCCGGTGTCGACGTCGGCGCGGTAGTTGTCCCAGGTGCCGGCGGACAACGACAGGCTGCTGGTGGGATTGGCCTGGGGTCGCTTGCGCACGAAGTTCACCGCGCCGCTGGCGGTGCCGGCGCCCTTGAGCATCCCGGCCGCACCCTTGAGCACTTCCACTCGGTCGTAGATCGCCATGTTGGCGCTGAAACTGTCGGCTTGTACGTAGTCTTTGCCCATGTCCAACGGCACGCCGTCGTACTGGTATTGGCCGAGCATCTTGAAGCCACGGGAATAGAAGTACTTGCCGCCCATGGGCGACTCGTAGGTGGTGATCCCCGGCGTGCGTTCCATCACATCGTCGATGGTGGTGAGGTTCTGGTCATCCATGAGTTGGCGGGTCAGCACACTGACCGATTGCGGCGTTTCCCTCAGGCTGTGTTCGCCTTTGCCAATGGTCACTGCGCCGGTGGTGTACGAACCGGTGCCGTCGGTGATGACGCCCAAGCGCTCGCCGGTGACCATCGTGGCGCCCAGGTTCAGAGCGCCGGTTTCGGCCACTTCGGGCAGCAGCAACCACGTGTTGTTGCCCTGGCGCTGGGCTTCCAGGCCTTGGCCTCGCAACAACTGGCCGAGGGCCTGTTGCGGGTCGAAGCGGCCTTTGAGGCCTGGGCTGGCCTTGCCGGCGACGCTGGTGGCGTCATACGACAGGCTGATACTGGCCTGACGGGCGAACTGGTCCAGCGCATCGGCCAGGGAGCCGGCGGCGATATGCCAGTCGCGGGCCTGGATGTCACTGGCTGGGGTTTGAGCCATCACGGCCAATGGCACAGCCGCGCCACTCAGGCAGGCGCCGAGCAAAGCGGCCTGCGCTGCGCGCTTGAGGGGGGAACGTTGGGAGGGGAACGCTTGCATGACCGCGGGATGCTCCTGAAGGAAGTGAACAGAACCGGCCTGTTGATCGGCCTTTCCTAACAGGTCGAGCGGTAATGCGAATTCACCTCATTTATTTTTGAAGGGTTATACGCGGGGTGAAACAGTCACCCAATAACGGCTGCGGTAGGTGACGTCGACCTTGAGTGAATGCGCCACCAGGCTGAGTACTTGATCGGTATCGTCCAACTGATAGGTGCCCGACACGCGCATCCCGGCGACCGCTTCGCTGCACCGCAGCAGCCCGTTTCGATAGCGGCCCAGCTCGGCGAGGAAGTCATCCAGGCGCATGTTGTGGGCGCTGATCACGCCATCGCTCCAAGCCCAAGGGTCGAGTCCATTGGCGAGGGGAGGGCGGATGCCACTGCGGTCGAACAGCACCTGTTCGCCCGGCTTTATCAACTGCTGTGCGTGGGTGTCGTGACGGTCGGCAAATAGCGCCACGCTGCCCTGTTGCACGGCGAGCAATGTGCCTTGGGCGTCTTCGCGTACCAGGAAGCGGGTGCCAATGGCGCGCAAGTAACCGTCGCGGGTCTGCACCCAGAAAGGTCGGCTGTCGACGCCGGTATTGACCAGGATTTCACCCTGACGCAGGTGCACCAGGCGCCGCTCTTGATTGAACGCCGTATCGAAAGCGCTGGCGCTGTTGAGCTGGATGTTGCTGCCATCGTTCAGCGCCACCCAGCGTCGTTCGCCGGTGACGGTACGGTAATCGGCCATCAGGGCCGGCAGCGGCGTGTAGTCGCGGCCAAGCCAGGTCAAACCGGCTGCGCCGGCCATCAGCCCGAGCAGTTTCAAGCCATCACGACGGCTGATGCGTTGGCGCGCACCCCGCAGGGCATGGCGCCCGACCTGGGCCGGTAGTTGGCTGAAGTCGTCATTCATCGTCGCCACCCGCTGCCACACTTGCTGGTGTTCGGCGCTGGTTTGCAGCCAGCGGTCAAATGCGGCGGTACTGGCGTCGTCGGCTGTGTTGAAGCGCAGCGTGATCATCCACTGGATGGCCTGGTCTACGAGGCGCGGGTCATAGTTCGGCATAACGCAACCGATAACAAGCGTGCAGCGCCTTGGACAGGTCGCGCTCCACGGTCGCTTTGGACACGCCCAGACGCAGGGCGATCTGGGCGCAGGTCAGGCCATCAAGTTGGGCCAACAGGAACGCTTCGCGCACGCGCGGCTTGAGTTGGTCGAGCAGGCGGTCGATACGTTCGAGGCTGTCGAGGATCAGCCGCCGGGTTTCCTCCGACGGCACTTCAGCCTGCGGAAAATGCGCGAGACTTTCGAGGTAGGCACGCTCCAGTTCACGGCGCCGGTACTGGTCGATCATCAGGCTGCGCGCGATGCTGCTCAGGTACGCGCGCGGCTGATGCACCGTCTGCTGCTTGCGCGCATTGAGCAGGCGCACGAAGGTTTCCTGGGCCAGGTCGGCGGCATGCTCACGGCAACCGATGCGCCGACTCAACCAGCCGCGCAACCACGAATGATGGGCATGGTACAGCTGGCCGATGGCGGCATGGTCCAGTGGGTGATCGCTCGACATGGGCATCCTGGCGCAGCAGTCTTAATTGATAATGTTTCGCATTCTAGACGTTGGTCGTGGCGTTGAGCAATCACTGGCAAGCAATGTATCCAGCACAATTTTTTGTTTGCCCAAAGCGCGCCGATTAGTCTGCGGGCTTTCCTGGTGGAGGGCTGAGCATGATCGACGTGGCGACCCTGGCGATATTTTCCGGTGCCGTGGTGCTGTTGTTGCTATCACCGGGGCCGAACATGGCTTTTGTCATCAGCCATGGCGTGACCCACGGCTGGCGCGGAGCAATGGCGTCGGCGTTGGGCATCTGTGTGGCGGACCTGCTGCTGACGGTATTGACTGCCAGCGGGGTGACGGCGCTGGTTGCCAGTTGGCCGCCATCCTTTGATGTGATCCGCTATGCGGGAGTGATCTACCTGCTGTGGCTGGTGTTCAAGACCTTGCAGAAAAGCCCTGGCCTGGACATGGCTCACATCAACCGCGTGGCCTTGGGCCAAGTCTGTTGGCAGGCGATGCTCAACAGCTTGCTCAACCCTAAGGCGTTGCTGTTTTTTCTGGTATTCCTGCCGCAGTTCGTAAGGCCCGAGGCCGGGCCCATTGCCATGCAGCTGATGGTGCTCGGCGGGGTGCTGACCGTGATTGCCGGTGTATTTCACGTACTGCTGGGGTGTTTTGGCGGGGCGCTCAGCCGGTTCTTTGCCAGGCGTTCGAACAGCGCCTGGCTACAGAAGTGGGGCCTGGCGACGGTACTGATGCTGCTGGCGGTGCGCCTGGCGGTGATGTCTCGTCCCAACTGATCTTGGGTGGCGGGGAGCACGCCAGGCAGAGCTAGCGGCGCGCGTCCATGTCAGCCCAACCGCGCCGCCGCCCGTGCGGTGATCTCACCGCGCACCCTGCGCGATTCCTGCGTGCGCTTCTTCGCCTCTTCCAGCACATGCGCAGGCGCCGTCTGCGGGCTGCCCGAATCGAACGGCGGTGCCGGTGCATATTCGATCTGCAACTGCACCAGTTGCGCCGCAGCTTCGCTGTATAACTCGGCCGCCAGCACCAGCGCGAAGTCGATCCCCGCAGTGATTCCACCCCCGGTAAACAGGTTGCCGTCACGCACTACGCGCTCCTGCACCGGGATAGCACCGAGGGGGGCGAGCATGTCGTGGTAGGCCCAGTGGGTGGTGGCCTTGCGGCCGCGCAGCAGACCCGCCGCGCCGAGTACCAGCGAGCCGGTGCACACCGAGGTCACATAGAGTGCGGTCTGAGCCTGGGTCTTGAGGAAATCCAGGGTGGCCGGGTCTTCCATCAGCGCACCCACGCCGGAACCGCCGGGCACGCAGAGCACATCCAGGTTGGGGCAGTCGGCGTAGGTGGTGGTCGGTGTAAACACCAACCCAGTGCTGGAGGTGACCGGCGCCAGGTCTTTCCACACCAGGTGCAATTTCACGTCCGGCAGCGAACCCAGCACGTCATAGGGGCCGGTCAGGTCCAGTTGCTGGATGCCGGGAAACAACACAAAGCCGATCTGCAAGGTCATCAGGGATGCTCCGATAAAGAGGTGGACGGCTTCACTCTAGAGGCCTAGGCTTTGGCGAATACGCCATTGAACCCACGAATTACGCCAATCATGCCCAGAATTGTCCACGTCCTCGCTTTCGATAACGCCCAAGTGCTTGACGTGACCGGGCCGTTGCAGGTGTTCGCTTCCGCCAATGACTTGGCCCGCCAGCGCGGCCTGCCGCTGCCTTATGCGGTCTCGGTGATCGCTGCTCAAAGCGCGCCGGTGATGACCTCTGCCGGGCTGGCCCTGGTAGCCGAACCGCTGCCCGCCGTCGATGCGCCTTGCGATACCTTGGTAATCGCTGGCGGCTGGGGCGTTTATGGCGCCTCCGAAGACTTGGCGCTGGTGGACTGGGTTCGGGAAAAGGCCCGGCATACCCGACGCATGACCTCGGTGTGCACGGGCGCATTTTTGCTGGCCGCCAGCGGCATGCTCGATGGCTGTCGCGTGGCGACTCACTGGACGCGCTGCGAGGAATTGGCGCGCCGGTTTCCTTCGCTGACGGTGGAGTCCAATCCGATCTTCATCCAGCAGGGCGCCGTGTGGACGTCGGCCGGTGTCACCGCCGGCATCGACTTGTGCCTGGCCTTGGTGGAGGAAGATCTCGGCGGCGCGGTAGCGCTGGAAGTGGCGCGGCACCTGGTGGTGTTTCTCAAGCGCCCCGGCGGCCAATCGCAGTTCAGCGTGACCCTGTCCCTGCAAAAGGGCGACAGCCGCTTCGCAGAACTCCACGCCTGGATGGCCGAAAACCTCACTTTGGAATTGAACATCCCGACCCTGGCCGCCCAGGCCGGCATGAGCGAGCGCAGCTTTGTGCGCCACTACCGCGCCGAAACCGGGCAAACCCCAGCGCGCGCCGTCGAGCTGATCCGCGTCGAAACCGCCCGCCGGCAATTGGCAGACAGCAATGCGTCAATCAAACGTATCGCCGTGCAGTGCGGTTTTGGCAGTGAAGAAACCCTGCGCCGCAGCTTTTTGCGGGCCTTGTCGGTCACGCCCCAGGCCTACCGCGAACGCTTTTGCGCACTGGCCTGAACGAAAAGTACACCGTTGAACCAAGGTGCTATGTTGGCCTCCCACCCACAGCGGGCGGGGGGTTTTATCGAAGCCTACGGCGGCATCCTCCGAGCTGAGAGCGAGGAGGGGCAGGGCAGCGTGTTCAGCTTCAGGATTGCCGCAGAGCCTTAAACCCTATCGAGTAGCTCGATGATCGCTGACAGGGTCGCTTGCGGTGCTTCCTGGGGAATATTGTGGCCCACGCCGGGCAACACCTGACGTCGGTAAAAACCGCTGAAGTGCTCCACGTCATCGTCCTCTTCCGGCGGTGGGCCTACGCCGTCATCGGCACCGCACAACGAGATGCTCGGCACCGAGATCGCCGGTTGCATCGCCAACGCCTGCTCGATGGCTTCCAGCGCCGGATCGCCGGGCGCATACATGAAACGGTGGCGGTAAGAGTGAATCACCACCTCGACAAAGTCCGGGTTATCGAAGGACGGCGCCGTCTGCCCATACAGGTCCGGCCCCTCGGCCCATGACGGCGACCACAGCGCCCATAGCAATTGGCAGAGCTCGCGACGGTTGGCGGTCAACCCGTCCACACCGCGCTGGGTGTGAAAGTAATACTGGTACCACAACCGATGCTCCGTCACCGGCGCCCGAGGCTTGAGCGACTTGGCGATGTTCTGGATGTTGTAGCCATCCCCGGTCACCAGCCCGCGCACCCGCTGCGGCCACAGCGCGGCGACGATACACGCGGCGCGCCCACCCCAGTCATAACCCGCCAGCGTGGCTTGCGCGATACCCAGCGTATCCATGAACTCCAGCAGATCCTTGGCTAACGCGGCCTGTTGCCCGGAACGCATTACCTGCGCGTTGATAAAACGCGTGGGGCCATAACCGCGCAGGTACGGCACCAACACCCGGCAGCCGCGCCCGGCGAGCACCGGGGCAATGGCGTCGTAAGCGCGCGGGTCGTAAGGGAAACCATGCAGCAGGATCACCGGCTCACCGTCGGCAGGGCCGTGGGCTTCATAGGCGATGTCGAGCATGGAGGTTTGCGCGTGGAGCAATGGGGCGGTCAGGGTCATGGTTGGGCTCCGTGGTTGGCCAGCGTTAGCACATTTGAAGGGAAGCAAGGCCCTTGTGGTGAGCGGCCTTGCCCCGCGCTGGGCTGCGACGCGGCTCTAAAATCAGGCGCCGCGTTCTGTCAGGCAGAATGCGGCGCTTTGATTGGGCCGGTTTCGCCACCTAGCGCGGGGCAAGCCTGTTCGCCACAGCAGTATGTGTCAGCCTTTGCGTTTTTGTAGAGCACAGACCGCTATTTGGACCGCAGTGAGTCAGTGCCTTACCGGTTACCTCTTAAGGTTGCCATACCGTTTTCTCCCCACTCAATTTACGGTCCAGGAATGTCGCCGCGCTGATCAGGGCCAAATGGCTCAACGCTTGGGGCGTATTGCCCAGATGCCGCGCCTGGCTGTCGAACTCTTCGGCATACAACCCCAGTGGGTTGGCGTAGCGCAGCAGTTGTTCGAATTCCAGGTGGGCCTTTTCCACCTGGCCGGCGCGGGCCAGGCATTCGACGTACCAGAACGAGCAGGCGGTGAATGCGCCTTCGGTGCCTTGCAGGCCGTCGATCTGGCTGTCGTCGTTGCGATAGCGGTAGACCATGCCGTCGCGCACCAGGCTTTTCTGGATCGCTTCCAGGGTGCTCAACCAGCGCGGGTCGGTGGCGGCGACGAAGCGCACCAGCGGCATCAGCAGCATCGAACCATCCAGCGCCGTGCTGCCGATGTGCTGTACAAAGTGCCCGCGTTCTTCGTTCCAGAAGTTGCTCCAGATGTCGGCGTAGATCGCCTGGCGCGTCTGGTCCCAGCGTGCGAACGGCGCCGGCAGCGAGCGTTTGGAGGCCAGGCGGATCGCACGGTCCAGGGCCACCCAGCACATCAATCGGGAATGCAGAAAGTGGTGCTGCTCACCGCGCATTTCCCAGATGCCCACATCTTTCTGGTTCCAGATTTCGCAGACCTGATCGGCGACTTCCACGGTGTGTTTCCAACCCTCGTGGGAGATGGCTTCGCCGTACTTGTTGACCAAGTACACCGCGTCCATCAACTCGCCATAAATATCCAGCTGGATCTGGTCGACGGCCTCATTGCCGATGCGCACCGGCCGGGCGCCACCGTGGCCGCTGAAGTGGTCCAGCTCGGTTTCTGGCAGCTCCTGACGACCGTCGATGCCGTAGAGGATGTTGATTTTGGTCGGCTTGCCGCAGCAGTCGCTGACGCGTCCTTTGAGCCAACGCATGTAAGCATTGGCTTCGTCGATGAAGCCCAGGCGCATAAAGGCATAGACGGTAAACGAGGCGTCACGGATCCAAGTGTAACGGTAGTCCCAGTTGCGCTCGCCGCCGGGTGCTTCCGGCAGCCCGAAGGTGGCGGCGGCGATAATTGCGCCGTGTTTGCGCGAGGTCAACAGCTTCAGCGCCAGGGCCGAGCGGTTGACCATTTCGCGCCAGCGCCCACGGTAGTTCGATTGGGCGATCCAGCCACGCCAGAACTTCAACGTGTGGGCCAGCGCCAAGTCGGTACAGCTGCTGTCGACGCGTTCATCGTTTTGGCCGCCGAGGACAAATTCGGCGCCTTCTTCCTGAGTCAGGGTAAAGCTCGCCACGGCAGTGTTGTCTTCGAGTTGCAGTGGATGGCTGCTGGACAAACGCAGGCCAGGCTGGCCGTCGGCGCTGAAGCACACGGTGCCGTTATCGAGGGAGGCGGCGGTTGGCGTGCGTGCGTAGTCATGGCGCACGGCGCAGCGCAGGTGAATGTTGGCTTGGCCGCTGACCACGCGTACCCGGCGGATCAACAGTGGCAGGTCATCGGCTTCTTCGCTGATGGTCAGCAGGTCCGTGATTTCCACCACGGCTTCATCGCTGAGCCAGCGGGTTTGCAGCACGTTGGTGTCGGGCAGGTAGATCTGCTCGCGGCGGGCGTTGGGCAAATCCGGGGCGAGTTGGAAGATACCGGCATCGGGGGTGTCGAGCAGCGAGCAAAAGATCGAGGGGCTGTCGAATTCCGGCCAGCAGAAAAAATCGATGCTGCCTTTATCGTTAACCAGCGCCGCGCTGCGCATGTCGCCGATGATGCCGTGGGCGTCAATGGCGCTCTGTGGTTCGTTTTTCAAATCAACCTTTTTCAAATCAACCATTGTCACGAAACTCCGGATATAGGCTCATGCCGCCGTCAATGAACAAGGTACTGCCGACCACATAGTCGGAGGCATCGCTGGCCAGCCAGACCACGGCGTTGGCGACGTCTTCCACATCGCCGACCCGGCCATACGGGATCAACTTGAGCAGTTCTTTTTCCGCCGCGCCTTCGGTGGCTGCGCGGTTGATCGCCGTCCGAATCGCCCCTGGCGCAATCCCATTGATGCGGATGCGCTGCTCGCTGACCTCTTGGGCAAGGCTGCGCATCAGCATTTCCACGCCGCCTTTGGACGCGGCGTAATTCACATGCCCGGCCCAAGGGATCAGTTGGTGCACCGAGCTCATATGGATGATTTTGCCCGCCGCCCGGGACACGCCTTCACGGATGCCCTGGCGGTTGAAGATACGCAGGGCAGCGCGGGCACAGAGGAACTGGCCGGTGAGGTTGACGCCGATCACGCTGTTCCAATCGTCGAGGGTCATGTCGACCACGGCAGCGTCCTTCTGCATGCCGGAGTTGGCCACCAGGATATCCAGGTGGCCAAACGCATCGAGGGTCTGGGCAAACAGCCGTTCTACATCGGCCTCTTTGGACACGTCGGCGCCAATGGCAATCGCCCGCCCGCCGTCGGCGTTGATCTGCGCCGCCAGCGCTTCGGCGGGGGCGGCTTGGCGGTTGTAGTTCAGCACCACGGCAGCCCCGGCCTGAGCCAGGGCCTTGGCCGCACCAGCACCGATTCCGGAACTGGCGCCCGTCACCAGTGCTACTTGTTGCTCTAACGAGATGTGCATTGCCCACCCAGCCTATTAATTCATGAGTTCAATTAGCTGACTGATGGCGCGCAACGGAAGTTCATCCGTGTGGTAGCTGGGAGAAATTGAGCCGACTCACACTGGTTGTTGTGCGGGTGCTTATATCGACGTATCCGTATCAAACCGCGCGCAATGTGGACGCCATCGAGCGTCAGCGTTTCGACGCGTGGCGCACTGAGAACTCAGAACACCACTATGAGTTCGACAAGCAGCACTACACCCGCTCCAGCGACAACATTGCGGGGTTGTACCTAGGCTAGCCGTGTACGTTCTTTTTACAGGCCAGCGTCGGGTTCTAACCCGTATCGTTTGGGAAAAGTCGCAGCTCAGCGAGGGGCTTTGATTTTTTTGGCTATTTCTTACATCCATGCAGCGCATATTGCGGCTGACACAGGAACCGGTACCGACGAAAGCACCACGCATGGGAAAGCTGATGGGCTTCGACGTTACGTTGGAGCGACAAGCTGAAGATCGCGCCCACCGCAATGGAGAAAACTTATGTCGGTATCGATGTCCGATACACACGCTGCTGCTTCATCAACCTCTGCTCGTTCGCAGGACAATGTTGCGCCTCAAGGCAACGCCGAACGGCAGGTGCCCGCCCCGAACGGCAACGCGGCTGCGAACGTCAGGTTCCTGTCGCCGGAGAGCCAGGGCGGGCCGGTATTCGGCGATCGCCAGTCGTTGCCGGCCCGTCAGAACCCTTTTGAACGTATGGAGCCTTCTTACAGGGCACCGGCCACGTCGAATTTCGTGACCTCTTTCAAACACTGGGTAGGCCATTGTTTTTCCGGCTATCGACCACCCTTTCCCGGTTGCAGCAATCCACCACCGAGGCCAAACCCAGGCTGCAGCAATCCGCCACCAAGGCCAAACCCTGGTTGCAGTAATCCGCCACCGAGGCCAAATCCTGGCTGTAGTAATCCGCCGCCGAGGCCAAATCCAGGCTGTAGTAACCCGCCGCCGAGGCCAAATCCTGGCTGTAGCAATCC
>NZ_JAAOWU010000032.1:0-9475 GCF_013778505.1 Pseudomonas sivasensis
CGATGGCCGGAATTCGACGTTGATTTGGGGGGTAAACCGGCAGGGATGCCGGTTTAGCCGCCCTGCGCCATGGATGGCGCGTGGCGGCGGCCCCCCAAATCAATGTCGGATTACGGGCATGCCGAGCTTAGGCGAGGCACCGAGTGGTGGGGCGAAGGCCTTTTGGTTACTTTTGTCTGGGCCGGCATTCCGGCCTTTACAAAAGTGACCCGCTGTAAGAGCGGAACCACAAGCCGTCGTTACCTAAATAACGGATATGTACACCCTAACGGATACGTACACCCTAACGGATATGTACGCCGACACACCTCAACTCAACAAAACAACCCCCCCAGGCAACTCCGTACACTTAGCCCCATAAGCATCCCGTATCAACAACGCCACGCCCGCCAACTGCTGCAAACTAAACCGCGCCTGCACCCGCCGCTGCCCCAGTTCCTTGTTAAGCAACACCAACATCCCCGGCCGATAGCGGTTGATCTCATCCACCACCGTCGCCAACGTCGCGTTGTCAAACACCAGCACCTGCTCACGCCAGGCCACCACCGACTGCGTATCCACGGTGATCACGTCACTGACCCCGGCAGCGCCGTAGCTCATTTGCCGACCACGGCCCAAACTCACGCTGTTGCCGCCCACGTCCACCGACAGCGACCCTTCGATACAGGTGACACACACCCTGTGATCGGTATGACGCACATTGAACCGCGCCTGCGCCGCACTGACCCAGCCCTCCCCGGCCTGGACCTTGAGCGGCTGCGCAATATGGGCGACGACCTCGACCTCGCCTTCGAGCAATTCAATCCCCTGACCCACCCGGCTGATGCGCGTCTGGGTATTGAGTTCCAGGCTCACGCCGTCACTCAACAGCACTTGGCGCTGCTCGCCGACCTCAGTGCGATAGTCCGCCGTCAGCCCGGAAAACCCGCCCGGCACGCCGACGCGCACCATCACCACCGCCGCCGACGCGGCAATCGCGGCCCCCAGAAATGCGCGACGCCCGAACTGACGCGGCGCAGACGGTTGCTCAAGCGCCGGTGCCAATTGCTGCCACAACCCCTTCGCCTGCTCAAACGCCTGGGCATGCTCCGCGCTCTGGGCGCACCAGGCTTTGAGGGCCTTGGCATCGGCCACGGTGGCGCGGCCCGAGGTCAGCAGGAGCAGCCAGTCGCGGGCTTCATCGTGCAAGGGGCTGGCGGCGGATTGCCGGGCGATGGAGAGGCTAAAAATGTTCAAGCGCGCACATACTCACGGTTTTATCAGGGACTCAACACTAAGACGGTTTTCCGGCGCCGGGACCGAACCGCTGGATCACTTTTCTTTCCAGACGTTTGGCGCAATGACCCAGTGCGGCCTTGATTTCCTTCTCGACCATGCGCGTGGAAATGCCGAAGCGCTGGGAGATTTCCAGGTGCGGCGCCTCTTCCAGGCGGGCGGCGATCAGGATCTTGCGTCGGCGCGAGGGCAGTTCATACAGGGCTTTGACCAGGGACTGGATTTCACGTTGACCGCCCACCACCCGCGACGGGTCCTGGGCTTCGTCGGCGCTTTGCAGCAGTTCTTCCACTTCGCTGCCGGTCAGCAAACGGGCGTCGGCCTCGCGGCGGTCGGCAGCGATGTTCAGGGCCATGCGGTACAGGTAAGCATTGGGTTGCGCCAGGTTCGGCGGCATCTCCATGCGGTCAACTCGCAGGTAGGTTTCGTGCAACACGTCATTGGCCAGGTCCTCCGAGCCCAGACGCTTGCGCAAACGCACCTTGAAATCTTCGTAAGAGGCCAGGAACAAGCTGACCATCGTGCTGTGCCCGGTATTTTTCATCCGCCCGAGGCTCCTTTTACGGCTGTGCATTCCATGCGTGTTCCTGTGGTGTCGGGCATCAAGAGCAAAGTCACCGGTTGACGCAGTGAACTCGGCGCCGGGCGTTCCACCCGTGCAGCGCCCAAGCTGCGGACCAGTGCTTCATCGCGTTGTTCATCGCCGGTGGAGCTGACCAGCCGGCTGTGTTCGATCATGCCGTCGCGGTTGACCCACACCTGCACCAGCGCACGAAAACTGCCGGGCCGAGTCAGGGGCGAACGGCACAGGCTGGTCTCGATGGCCTGCTGCAAGGCCGTGGCGTAGCTGTTATTGATCCGTGCAGCACTGCGGGCCGCCGCACCATGCGCCGGGGGCGGTTGGCTGACCTCGGGCAACTGCAAGGTAAACGCATCGCTGCGTGCATAACGTGCCATCAGGCCGCTCCCTGTCAGCAACATCGCCAGAGCCTCCTGCGCCGTGAAGCGACCGCGCACGGCGAGGGAGCGTCGGCCCTGCGTCAACTCGCGGTCCACGAGCACCGCTATCCCCGTCGCGCGGCTATAGGCCTGCAGGGCGTGTTCAAGGTCTTGCGCGGGCAGGCTCAGCAGCAACAGCGGCGACTGCGCTCGCGCAACCCCGCCGCCGGCCAGCAGCAACAGCAAGACCAGGGCGCATACGGCGCGCCTCCAGGCTCCCTGTTCACCCCCTGCGTAGCATCGCTGCACGGCCGACGCGCCCTAGAAAACCGTCATCCTGAGGCCCGTTTATGAACCTGATGTTACGGTGATAGCAAAAAAAACATCACGGTGACGAGAAGCCCGCTGCACTAGACTCTCAAGCCATACCGGCCCACTCCTTCGGGCCTGCCAGGAGGCCATGATGAAACTGCTCCCGACCCTCGCCAGCCTGTTGCTGTGCGCCGCCCTGCCCTTACTCGCCCACGCCGACAATGCGCCAAGCGGTTGCACCGAGGTCACGGTGGATGGGTACAAGGCGCCGGATTACGGCTGCCTGGGCCAACAAATGGGCAATGACACGAATGCAACCAAGGCGGCGAAGAAAAACCGTGAGGCGCAGCATCTTTCTATCGAGCAGCGGCCGCCGAACGCCGTGGGCTTATCCACCCCGGCGGCAACCAGCGTGCGCATGGGCAATACGTTTGGTACGTCGGTCAAGCCGCAACGGCCGTGAGCCTTTTGACGAAATTTTCATCTTTGCCCCCCTATGATCGGCCACCTCGTTGGGGAGTAACCGGCTTCTGACCCCGTTGGAAGCGTTCGTATCAACATATTCGGCAACCTGCCGTGGTGCGAACACCGTTTTTCGGTTGGTGAGACCAGCGACACATCCATGCCTAAAGTCGGGCGCGTGGTTGTGTCGTTGTGTCCTATAGCCCGACTGGAAGCCTCACCGTGAACCCCATTTCCCTGATTCTTCTCGCCCTGGCCATGTCCACGGACGCCTTCGCGGCGGCCATCGGCAAAGGCTCCAGCCTGCACAAACCGCGTTTGACCGAAGCCCTGCGTGCCGGTGTGATTTTTGGTGTGATCGAAGCCATCACCCCGATGATCGGCTGGGCGATCGGCCACGTGGCCACCCGTTGGGTGGAAAGCTGGGACCACTGGATCGCCTTCACCCTGCTGGTCGGTTTGGGCCTGCACATGATCTGGAACGGGCTCAAGGCCGATGACGAAGAAGCCGAGAAACCGACCCAGCACTCGTTCATGATCCTCGCCGTCACGGCGTTTGCCACCAGCATCGATGCGATGGCAGTGGGTGTTGGCCTGGCGTTCGTCGACGTGAATATCCTGGTGGCCTCCGCCGCGATTGGCCTGGCGACCATGACCATGGTGACCATCGGCATGATGCTCGGGCGGGTGCTGGGCACCGTGGTGGGCAAGCGTGCCGAGATGGTCGGCGGCGTGGTGTTGATGCTGGTGGGTGCGACGATTCTTTACGAGCATCTCTCGGTCTGACGTGCACACATAACAAATGTGGGAGGTGGCTTGCCCCCGATGGCGGTGGGTCAGTCAATGATGCTGTGACTGTACTACCGTTATCGGGGGAAAGCCCCCTCCCACAGGGGTTCTACGGTGGCTTGGAGGTCGAGTTTTCAGGCCGCGTGGCTTTCCTTCTTCAAACTCTCCATATCGATCACGAACCGATACTTCACATCGCCCTTGAGCATCCGCTCATACGCTTCGTTGATGCCTTGGATGTCGATCATCTCCACGTCCGAGACAATCCCGTGCTTGGCGCAGAAGTCGAGCATGTCCTGGGTCTCCTGGATCCCACCGATCAGCGAACCAGCCAGGCTGCGGCGCTTGAAAATCAGGTTGAACACGGTCGGCGACGGGTGCGGGCTGTCGGGGGCGCCGACCAGGGTCATGGTGCCGTCGCGCTTGAGCAGGTTAAGGAACGCATCGAGGTTATGCGGCGCGGCGACGGTGTTGAGGATGAAGTCCAGGCTGTTGGCGACCTTGGCCATTTCGTCTGGGTTCTTCGACACCACCACGTGGTCGGCGCCCAGGCGCAGGCCGTCTTCGCGTTTGTTGGGTGAGGTGGTGAACAGCGTGACCTCTGCGCCCATGGCGTGGGCGATCTTCACCGCCATGTGGCCGAGGCCGCCGAGGCCGACCACACCGACCTTCTTACCGGGCCCGACCTTCCAGTGATGCAGCGGTGAATACGTGGTGATGCCCGCACACAACAACGGCGCCACGGCGGCCAGGTTGGAATCGTCGTGGGAGATGCGCAGCACGAACTTCTCCTTGACCACGATGCTGTCCGAGTAGCCGCCAAAGGTATTTTCACCGCCGAACACCGGGCCGTTGTAGGTGCCGGTAAAACCGCTCTCGCAGTATTGCTCTTCGCCCTCGGCGCACGAGGCGCAGTGCTGGCAACTGTCGACCATGCAGCCGACACCGGCGAGATCGCCGACCTTGAATTTGCTGACATTGGCGCCGACTGCCGTCACACGGCCGACGATTTCATGGCCGGGGACCGACGGGTAAAGGGTGTTGTTCCACTCGTTGCGCACGGTGTGCAGGTCGGAGTGGCACACGCCGCAATACAGGATGTCGATCTGTACATCGTCAGCCCCTGGCGCGCGGCGCTCGAAGGTAAAGGGCTTGAGGACATCCTTGGCGTTCTGGGCGGCGTAGCTGTAAGTCTTGGCCATTTCGTTCACCTGTGTGATCTGACGGTAGAGGTCAGTGGACCAGCATAGACGCTGAACCGTTCAACCAAGCACACCCATACAAGCCCTTCGTCAGGTTTACGGCAATAGTGAGCTAGAGTCTTCTCGCCCCCTCAATCAGGAGTTTTCCATGAGCACATTCGTTGCCAAAGACGGTACCCAGATCTACTTCAAGGACTGGGGCAGCGGTAAGCCCGTGCTGTTCAGCCACGGCTGGCCGCTGGATGCCGACATGTGGGAATACCAGATGGAATACCTGAGCAGCCGTGGTTACCGCACCATCGCGTTCGACCGCCGTGGCTTTGGCCGTTCGGACCAGCCGTGGACCGGCAACGACTACGACACCTTCGCCGATGACATCGCGCAGTTGATCGAACACTTGGACCTCAAGGAGGTGACCCTGGTGGGCTTCTCCATGGGCGGTGGCGATGTTGCGCGCTACATCGCACGCCACGGCAGTGCCCGGGTTGCCGGCCTGGTGCTGCTGGGTGCAGTGACGCCGATCTTCGGCCAGAAGCCCGATTACCCACAGGGCGTGCCGACCGATGTGTTCGACGGTATCAAGGCCGGTTTGCTGAAAGACCGTGCGCAGTTCATCGCTGATTTCAACACGCCGTTCTTCGGCATCAACAAGGGCCAGACCGTTTCCGAAGGTACGCTGACCCAGACCCTGCAAATCGCGATGCTGGCGTCCCTCAAGTCGACCGTGGATTGCGTCACGGCCTTCTCCGAAACCGACTTCCGCCCGGACATGGCCAAGATCGACGTGCCGACCCTGGTGATCCATGGCGATGGCGACCAGATCGTGCCGTTCGAAACCACCGGTAAAGTGGCCGCCGAGATGATCAAGGGCGCCGAATTGAAGGTCTACAAAGATGCGCCCCACGGGTTTGCCGTGACCCACGCCCAGGCGTTGAACGAAGACTTGCTGGCGTTCCTGAAGCGCTGAAACCGCTCTCCTTATTTAGCCGGGCTTGCCCGGCTTTTTTTATTCAGGCAAAACGCTGACCGAGCACAAAACGCCCCGGCCCGGCGATCAGCACGCTGGTAAAGAGGATCAGCAACAACCACCCAAACTGCCCTTCAAACAATGTCCACTCTGGATGCACGACCACCATGGCGATCAACAGCACCGCCAGGATGGGCAGGCATGCCAGGCGCACCAGCACGCCGACAAGGATCAGCAACGGGCACAGCACTTCGGCAAAAATCGCCAGCAGCAGCGTGACGTGTGCGCCGAGGTGAAACGGGTCTTCGATCAGCTTCAGTTGTTCGCTGTAATTGAGCAATTTGGGCAAGCCGTGTACCCACAGCAGGAACAACGCCCCGCTCGCCCGCAGAAACAACAGCCCCAGATCCTGATGTCTTGATTCGTTCATAGGTGTTCCCTGTTGGTTGACACATCGATTGTGTCCACAGAGCGCCACTCAAGATTGCAAGCCTGTGCTGACCTTTACTCCCCCGTCCCCGCAAACCCCGCGACGATTTCATCGATGACTACCCGCACCCGCGCGGTGTGGCGCAGGTCGGCGTGGGTCACCAGCCACACGTCATAAGGCACCGGCCGCGTGCGCTCGGGCCAAAGGCGAACCAGGCCGTCACGCTCGCCGGTGTACACCGGGATCTCGCCGATACCGAGCCCGGCGGCAATGGAGCGGCGCACCAGCAGGCTGGAACTCAACGCCGCGACAATGCGCCCACGGCCCAAGGGTTCGGACACCAGGGTCAGGTCTTTGTGGGTTTGCAGATAGGGTTGGTAGACCACCAGATCGTGGCCTTCAAACAGGCTGCCGGGCTCGGGAATCCCGTGGCGATCGACGTAAGCCTGGGAAGCAAACAACCCCAGCGGCCATCGAGCGATGCGACGGGCTATCAGGTCGGGGCTGTCGGGACGGGTGTTGCGCACGGCAATGTCGGTTTCACGTTTGGCCAGGCTCAGGAACTGGGTCGATGCGTCCAACTGCACGCGCACATCCGGGTGCTGGGCGTGGAGGCGCGCAATCGCAGGGATCATAAAGTCGATGGCCAGGGAATCGGTGGTGCTGACCCGTACGGTACCGGTCAGGCGGTCATCCAGGCCTTGGATCTGCCGCTCCAGGTCCAGGGCCGAACGCTCCATTTTTTCCACCGAGTGCAACGCGGCTTCGCCCACGGCGGTCAAGGCGTAGCCCTCGGAGGTGCGCAGGAACAGCGTCGCGCTCAAGGACTTTTCCAGGGCGTTGACCCGCCGCCCGACGGTGGCCTGGTCCACCCCCAGCACCCGTGCAGCGCCGCGCAGTGTGGACTCGCGGCATACCGCCAGGAATACCCGTGCGTCATCCCAATTCATGCGTACTCCTTATGCTGCATATCTGCATCACTGTGCCGTGTAATCGCTGCATTATTGCACCGACGTTCCTCGATATGCTGGGCGCCAGAGAAAAATACTCAGGACCGCCACCATGCAAGACACTCAAGCACGCAGCACCGTCTGGCTGCCCATCTTCGCCGGCCTGTGCGCCAGCCTGGTCAGCATCGGCCTGGCGCGGTTTGCCTACACGCCGTTGATTCCATCGCTGATCCAGGCCCACTGGTTTAGCGCCAATGACGTGGTGTACCTCGGCGCCGCCAACCTGGTGGGTTACCTGATCGGCGCGCTGATAGGCCGCCCCCTCGCCCAACGCAGCTCCAACAAAAGCGCCTTGCGTCTGATGATGGTGGCGGTGACCCTGGCGTTTTTTGCCTGTGGTTTTCCGTTGTCGGTGACGTGGTTCTTCGGCTGGCGCCTGCTGTCGGGCATTGCCGGTGGCGCGATCATGGTGCTGGTGGCCGCGACCGTGTTGCCCCATGTACCGGCCGCACGCCGAGGCCTGGCCAGTGGCGCGATCTTCCTGGGCATCGGTTTGGGGATTGCCGGTTCGGGCACACTGGTCCCACCGCTGCTGAGCCTGGGTTTGCAGCAGACCTGGTTCGGTCTCGGTCTGTTGGCGGTGGTGCTGACGGCCGCCAGTTGGTTCGCCTGGCCCAACGGCACGCAGCATGAAGCACCGCAACCGGCGGGCAGCACGTTGCCGACCCCTGCTGGCGTGTACCTGCTGTTTGCCCAATACGCCTTTATGGCGGCGGGCCTGGTGCCGGCGATGGTGTTTCTGGTGGATTACGTGGCCCGCGGCCTGGGTGCCGGGGCGCATATCGGCGCGATGATCTGGGTGATGTACGGCCTGGGCTCGATTGTGGGGCCCGTCACTTATGGGTTCCTGGCAGACAAGCTCGGCGCACGCTTGAGCATCCGCGTGGTGTTGCTGGTGCAGGCGATTGCCGTTGGTATGTTGCCGTTCGCCGGCTCGTTTACGGCCCTGGCGGTACTGGCGGTCATCCTCGGCTCCTTCCCGCCGGGCATCGTGCCGCTGGCGCTGGCGCGGGTGCACGAACTGATCCCCAATCATCACCAACAGCAGGTCGCCTGGAGCCGTGCCACGGTGTCCTTTGCCACCTTTCAGGCGGTCGCGGGCTTTGCTTACTCAGCCCTGTTCAATGCGAGCGGCGGCCAGCATGCGCTGTTGTTCATGATCGCGGCCGGGGCGATAGTGGTCGCCCTTGCACTGGAACTGGTCATGCTTTTGCTGAACCGCCGGCCGCCCGACGCGGTCCCACCCCATACGCTCATCGCTGCAGGTAACTTCAAATGATGCTCCCTAACGACATGACCCTGATCGAAATCACCACGCCCGGTGGCCCAGAGGTGCTCCAACCGCGCCAGGCGCAAGTGCCCGTGGCCGGTCCCGGCGAGATCCTGATCCGCGTGCACGCCGCCGGGGTGAATCGCCCCGACGCCCTGCAACGTGCGGGCAAATACCCGATGAAGCCCGGCATGAGCCCGATTCCGGGTTTGGAAGTGGCCGGTGAAGTGGTGGCGCTGGGCGACGGCGTGACCGCGTTCAGCCTGGGCGACAAGGTGTGCGCCCTGACCAATGGCGGCGGTTATGCGCAGTTTTGCGCGGTGCCCGCTGGCCAGGCTTTGCCGATCCCCGAGGGCATGGACTGGATTCAAGCCGCCGCCGTACCGGAAACCTTCTTCACTGTGTGGGCCAACCTGTTCGGCCTCGGCGATGCGCACACCGGCCAACGCGTGCTGATCCACGGCGGCACCAGCGGCATCGGTACGACCGCGTTGATGCTGTGCCGCGAATTCGGCATCCAGGCTTTCGCCACCGCCGGCAGCGCCGACAAATGCGCGGCCATTGCGAAGCTGGGCGCCACGCCGATCAATTACCGCGAGCAGGACTTCGCCGACGTCATTGCCCAACAGACTGACGGCCAGGGTGTGGATGTGATCCTAGACATCATGGGAGCCTCGTATCTCAACAACAATCTCAAGGCCCTGGCCATGGACGGCCACTTGGTAATGCTGGGTTTCCTCGGCGGCGCCAAGGCCAACGACGTCGACCTGCTGACCATCCTCGGCAAACGCGCGGTGATTACCGGTTCGCTGTTGCGCG
>NZ_JAAOWU010000032.1:9575-16291 GCF_013778505.1 Pseudomonas sivasensis
CGCGCAGCAAGGATGAAAAAGCCGCGATTGCCGAACAGTTGCGTGAATACATTTGGCCGGTACTGGAAGCCGGGCGCTGCTTGCCGATCATCGACAAGGTGTACGAATACACCGACGCGGCCCAGGCCCATGCGCGGATGGAAGGTGGGGATCATATTGGCAAGATTGTCTTGCGGGTCGCGTAACCAGCAGGCATTAGATAGCAAATGTGGGAGGGGGCTTGCCCCCGATTGCAGTGGGTCAGTCAATGCTGCTGTGACTGTCCTGCCGCCATCGGGGGCAAGCCCCCTCCCACATTGGTTGCATGACTACCCGAGGGTTGCGCGCGCGCAGCAAGGATGAAAAAGCCGCGATTGCCGAACAGTTGCGTGAATACATTTGGCCGGTACTGGAAGCCGGGCGCTGCTTGCCGATCATCGACAAGGTGTACGAATACACCGACGCGGCCCAGGCTCATGCGCGGATGGAAGGTGGGGACCATATTGGCAAGATTGTCTTGCGGGTCGCGTAACCAGCAGGCACTAGATAGCAAATGTGGGAGGGGGCTTGCCCCCGATTGCAGTGGGTCAGTCAATGATGCTGTGACTGTCCCGCCGCCATCGGGGGCTAGCCCCCTCCCACATTGGTTGCATGACTACCCGAGGTACGTGGGGTAGTCGATATACCCTTCCTCACCCCCACCATACATCCCCTCTTCCCGCAGTGGATTCAGCGGCCACCCGTTGAATATCCGCTGCGGCAGATCCGGGTTGGCAATAAACGGCCGACCAAACGCGATCATATCCGCCAGCCCTGCTTCCACCAGTTTCGCGCCGCGTTCAGCGGTATAGCGCCCGGCATAGATAATGCGGCCACTGAAGGTGCTGCGCACGGCTTCACGGAAGCTGTCGGGCAGGATGGGCGCATTGTCCCAGTCGGCTTCGGCGATGGAGACATAAGCAATGCCTGACGCTTGCAGCACTTTGATCGCTTCGATGTAGGTGTGGTGCGGGTCTTCTTCCACCAGGCCGATGTACACACGGTCTTCGTCGGTGCCGCTGAACAACGGTGAAAAACGCACGCCAAGGCGTTCCGGGCCGACCACGGCGCTGACCGCTTCGACGATCTCACGCAGAAAGCGCAGACGGTTTTCCAGTGAGCCACCGTACTCATCGTCGCGGGTGTTGGAATGGGCCGAGATGAACTGGTTGACCAGGTAACCATTGGCCGAATGGATTTCCACCCCGTCGAACCCTGCGTCCAGGGCATTGCGCGCAGCCTGGGCGTAGTGCCCGACCAGTTGCTTGACCTCAGCAGTGCTCAACGCACGCGGCACGGGTGGTTGCACCAGTTCGCCGGTGCCAGGCCCGGTGGCGATAAAAGCTTTGGCTTGCAAGGCCGCCAGCGCAGATGGCGCCACGGGTGCTGCGCCGTCGGGCTGCAAGGCGTTATGGGACACGCGCCCCACATGCCACAGTTGCGCGAAGATCACCCCGCCGTCGGCATGCACCGCGTCGGTGACTTTGCGCCAGCCGTCGATCTGCGCCGGGCTGTAGATGCCCGGCGTCCAGGCATAGCCCTGGCCACGGGGTTCAATCTGCGTGCCTTCGCTGACCATGAATCCGGCGCTGGCACGCTGACGGTAATACTCAGCCATCAGATCGGTGGCGATATCGCCGGGCTGGGCGCTGCGTTGGCGGGTCAGCGGCGGCAGCACGACACGGTTAGTCAGGGTGTGATTGCCCAGTTTTACCGGGGTACTTAAAACGTTGTCAGTCATGGATTTTTCCAAATTTTGGGCGCACGAAAGCATTGGCGACTCTAAAGAGTCGCCAACGAATCGAGCGGTTGATTAAGTTAAGCGGTGAGTTTCAGCAGGGCCTTGGCGACATCGCTGGAACTGCCGGGGTTCTGCCCGGTGACCAGCAAGCCATCAACGATAACGAAGGATGCCCAGTCGGCGCCCTTCTCATACTTGCCACCCAATTTCTTGAATTCATCTTCAATCAGGAAAGGCACCACCTTTGTCAGGCCTACGGCGTCTTCCTCAGAGTTGGAGAAACCGGTCACGCGACGGCCTTTGATCAACGGCTCACCGTTGACCGCCTTGACGTGACGCAGCGCGCCTGGTGCGTGGCAGACAAAACCAATCGGCTTGCCAGCACGCTCAAAGGATTCGATCAGCGCGATGGACACCGGCGATTCCGCCAAGTCCCACAGCGGGCCGTGGCCGCCTGGGTAAAACACCGTGTCGAAGGCGTCCACGTTGACCGTGTCCAGCTTGACGGTATTGGCCAGCGCCTGCTGCGCCGCCGAGTCGGCCGCGAAGCGATGGGTCTGCTCGGTTTGCGCATCCGGTTCGTCGCTGACCGGGTCCAACGGCGGCTGGCCACCGGCTGGGGATGCCAGTACCACGTCGGCGCCGGCGTCCTTGAACGCGTAATACGGAGCGGCAAACTCTTCGAGCCAGAAGCCGGTCTTGCGGCCGGTGTCGCCAAGCTGGTCGTGAGAGGTCAGTACCATTAATACTTTCATTTTCCAGTGCCTCGATCAGTGAATGTCAGTGTGTTCAGGGTGACCCAACAACTGTCGGGTCAGCAGCAACGCCTCATCAAACGGCGCGGATGTAAGGGTGATCTTGCTCATGACACTGCTTCCCAGCCACAGCGCATACAGCTGCTGGGCCAAGTCCTGTGGGCGGTGTTGAAGCCGCAATGAGCCGTCTTCAACGCCGCGCTGCAGCGCCACAGCGAGTAATGCAATGGTGCGCGAAGTGCCGCGTTGCAGGGCCAAACGCATCGGCTCTGAAAGGTCAGACACCTCCGCACCCAGTTTGACGGCAAGGCATTTGCCCGCTTCGGTGCAGCCGGTCTGATTGTCGATCCAGGCGTCCCAATAGCGCATCAACTTGGCGTGCTGGGATAAACCCGGTTGGTCGAACAGTTGCTGCATACCGTGCACGTAGTGGTCGAAGTAGGTGTCGAGCAACACAACACCGAAGCCATCTTTAGAGGTGAAGTAGTGATAGAACGACCCCTTGGGCACCTCGGCCGCTTGAAGGATTTCGTTCAGGCCCACCGCAGAAAATCCCTTGCGGCCGACAAGCACTTGCGCCGCATCCAGAATGGTCTGTCGTGTATTTTTGGTTTCGCTGCTCATGCTTGACTCCAACCGATTAGACCAGTCGTCTAGTTCGTTGAGGCAATGTTAGGGGCCGAGTCGAACCCTCACAATGTCAGATACGCAAGGATTCCGGACATCGCCCGAGGCGGGTTGCCGTTTACCCGGCACGCGCCGACAATCCACCCCCCCGCGCCCCTTGGAGAATGAAGATGCACAGCGTTGCGCTGATGGTTTACCCGAACTTTCAATCCCTGAGCCTCAGCCTGGGCTCGGTGTTCGAGTGCGCGAACCTGTTGCGGGGCGAGCCCGCCTATGAATTTCACCTGGTGTCAGAGCGTGGCGGCGCGGTGATGACCTCCCAGGGTTTTTCGGTGAACACCTCGCCGATTCGGCCCGAGGGCTATGACACCCTGATCGTGAGCGGCTACCTGGAATTCCGCCTGCCGGAGGCCAACCTGCTGGAGTTGGTCAAGGCCGCTTCGGCGCAATCACGCCGAGTGGCCTCGTTGTGCATGGGCATCTTTGTGCTGGCCGAAGCCGGATTGCTGGAGGGCAAGCGCACCACCACTCACTGGATTCACGCCCCGGCGTTTCGCAAGCGCTACCCGGATATCCATCTGGAGGAAGACAAACTGTTTGTGGTGGACGGCCAAGTGTGGACCGGCGCGGGCATGAGCGCCGGCGTGGACATGGCGTTGGCCATGGTGGAGAACGACCTGGGCAGCGACCTCGCCCGGCGCATTGCACGCAAACTGGTGATCGCCCAGCGCCGCGGCAGTGAGCAGTCGCAATTGTCGGCGTTGCTGGAACTGGACCCCAAGTCCGACCGCGTGCAACTGGCCCTGGCCTACGCCCGCGAGAATCTCACCCATGACCTGTCCGTGGAAGCGCTGGCGGATGTTGCCCGTTTGAGCCCACGCCAGTTCAGTCGGGTGTTCCGCGAAGAAACCGGACAAACCCCAGCCAAGGCCATCGAAGCCCTGCGCGTGGAAGCGGCGCGGGCGATGATGGAAACCAGTCGTCACCCGGTTGAAGTGGTGGCCCGCGAAACCGGCTTTGGTGATCGCGAGCGCATGCGTCAGGCGTTTCTACGGGCGTTCGGGCAACCGCCCCAAGCGATGCAGCAGGCGTTTAATGCAGCGCCGCACGCGTAATCAAATAGCTCACCAACTGCGGCTCATCGTCCAGCTCGATGGTCTGCACCGGGCGCGGCAGGTTGTCCAGCACCGCGCGCCAGAACGCCTGGGACACTTCGTCCTGGTCATAAAACCGCACCAACCAATCCGATACGCCGCTGCACAGCACCTGGGTGGCGATGGCGCGGCCGATGCCTTTGCGGCGATAGCGCTTGAGAATAAACAGGTCGGCCAGTTCCAGGGCGTCGATGCCAGGCAACTCACTGCCTTCGATCAGCAGAAAGCCGGCGATATAGCCGTCGACCAGCAACAGGTTGGCGCTCCACTGCGGGTCTTGCCAGTAGCGCGTCAGGTGTTCGTCATGGATATAGAAACGGCCGTCCGCCTCGACATCTTCCTGCTCCCAGTCCGACGACTCGTAGGCGTAGTACTGGTAAAGATTGCGGATCAACTCGGATGCTTCAGGGCCGGTCTGGATCAGTTCCACTGTAGTTTCAGGCATTAGGCTCTCGATCAAAAAACGCAGGGCGCCATTGTTCACAAAACCTCGGCGCAGTCCAATAGCGCCGCGAACCTTTCTACTTGCTGAACCGATTGCAAATAGCCGTTGGCCCTGCCGAAGCGCTGAAACATTTCGAATAGACTTCGCCGAAATCTCCCTTTTCTGAAGGACACGTATTTTGACGAACGTCTGTTCCGCCGGCCTGGATGTGGGCTTTGCGTCCCTGGATTACCTGCAGATTTTTATCCTCGGTGTGATCCAGGGCTTTACCGAACTGCTGCCGGTCTCCTCCACCGCCCATATGCGCGTAGTGCCCGCCCTGCTCGGCTGGCAGGATCCCGGTTCGGCCTTTTCGGCGGCCATGCAATTGGCCGCACTGGCGGCGGTGGTCAGTTATTTCTGGCGCGATGTGCGCCAGGTGACCACGGGCAGCATCGGGGCGGTGCGCCGGGGCGACTACAACGACCGTTGGTTCAAGCTTGCGGTGGCGATCGTGCTGGCGACGATCCCTATTGGCATCGCCGGCCTGGCGTTGTCGTCGACGTTGAACGCCTGCAACTCGCCATTGCGCGGTTTGATGGTGATCGGCATTTCCTGCCTGGTGATGGCGGTGTTACTGGCGGCGGCCGAGCTGCGTGCCCGGCATACCCGCGAGATGAGCGAGATGCGCCTGCGCGATGCGCTGATCGTCGGTGTGGCACAGATTGGCGCGTTGATTCCTGGGGTGTCGCGTTCCGGCTCGACCCTCACCGCGGCGCTGTTCCTCAACTTCAAACGTGAAGAAGCCGCGCGGTTTTCCTTCCTGCTGGGCCTGCCGGCCATTGCCCTGGCCGGTTTGAAAGAACTGTGGGCGCTGCTGCGCGCCGACCTGCCGGCCCACGCATGGCCACACCTGTTGTTTGGCCTGGTGGTGGCGAGCGTCTCGGCGTTTTTTGCAATCTGGGGCCTGATGAAGTTTTTGGAGCGGTTCTCCACCTGGCCGTTCGTAATCTACCGGGCGCTGCTGGGGGTGTTCCTGATTGTGGCGGTGAGTACCGGGTTATTGGCCGGGTAAGGCGGTGTGCGCTTAAGGAATGAGCGGGCTTCGGTGGGGAGATTGCTTCTGTGGTGGGGTTGCTTCTGTGGTGAGCTTGCTTCTGTGGTGAGCTTGCTTCTGAGATGAGTTACCTCTGTGGTGAGTTTGCTTCTGAGATGAGTTGCCTCTGTGGTGAACTTGCTTCTGAGATGAGTTGCCTCTGTGGTGAGCTTGCTTCTGAGATGAGTTGCCTCTGTGGTGAGCTTGCTTCTGAGATGAGTTGCCTCTGTGGTGAACTTGCTTCTGAGATGAGTTGCCTCTGTGGTGAGCTTGCTTCTGAGATGAGTTGCTGTTGCTTCTGTGGTGAGCGGGCTTGCCCCGCGCTGGGCTGCGAAGCGGCCCCATTGAGAACACCGCGTTTCTTCAGGTAAATCCCGGGGGCAGGTTTTGGGGCCGCTTCGCAGCCCAGCGCGGGGCAAGCCCGCTCACCACAAAGAATGTGCCCGCTCTCGTAATGCCGCCTTCAGCCCCGGCTTTAGCAATCGCTCCAAACCTGGCGAATCAACCCCTGCAGCCTCAACGCCTCGGCCCAGTGTGAGCTTGCTTCTGAGATGAGTTGCCTCTGTGGTGAGTTTGCTTCTGAGATGAGTTGCTTCTGCGGTGAGCTTGCTTCTGTGGTGAGCGGGCTTGCCCCGCGCTGGGCTGCGAAGCGGCCCCATTGAGAACACCGCATTTCTTCAGGTAAATCCCGGGGGCAGGTTTTGGGGCTGCTTCGCAGCCCAGCGCGGGGCAAGCCCGCTCACCAAAAAGAACATGCCCACTCTCGTAATGCAGCCTTCAGACCCGGCTTTGGCAATCGCTCCAAACCTGGCGAATCATCCTCTGCAGCCTCAACGCCTCGGCCCAGTGTGAGCTTGCTTCTGAGATGGGTTTGCTTCTGCGGTGAGCTTGCTTCTGTGGT
>NZ_JAAOWU010000032.1:16391-29184 GCF_013778505.1 Pseudomonas sivasensis
GAGCGGGCTTGCCCCGCGCTGGGCTGCGAAGCGGCCCCATTGAGAACACCGCGTTTCTTCAGGTAAATCCGGGGGGCAGGTTTTGGGGCCGCTTCGCAGCCCAGCGCGGGGCAAGCCCGCTCACTACAAAGAACATGCCCACGCTCGTAATGCAGCCTTCAGCCCCGGCTTTGGCAATCGCTCCAAACCTGGCGAATCATCCTCTGCAGCTTCAACGCCTCGGCCCAGTGTGAGCTTGCTCCTGAGATGAGTTGACTCTGTGGTGAACTTGCTTCTGTGGTGAGCTTGCTTCTGTGGTGAGCGGGCTTGCCCCGCGCTGGGCTGCGAAGCGGCCCCATTGAGAACACCGCGTTTCTTCAGGTAAATCCGGGGGGCAGGTTTTGGGGCCGCTTCGCAGCCCAGCGCGGGGCAAGCCCGCTCACTACGAAGAACATGCCCACGCTCGTAATACAGCCTTCAGACCCGGCTTTGGCAATCGCTCCAAACTTGGCGAATCATCCTCTGCAGCTTCAACGCCTCGGCCCAGCGATCACTGATTTCACGCCCGTCCGCACCGGTAATCGCATACGGCGGCGGGCCCAGTTCGCAGGTGAACGACAGACTCTGCCCTGTGTCCGGGCGAGCCAGCCAGTCTTCAATACCGTAGCGCCACCAGCCGGTAAACCGTTCGACCCAGGCGTGATGCTGGGGGAACTCCATTGAGACCTGAACCTGCTCGCTGCTGGCCACGCGCCCATGAAAGCCCCAACTGTGACGCAGGATCGTGCGGATCTGTTCATCGTCCTCCACCGCGCCCGGTTCGGGCAATTCGCGTCCGACCACGTAGTGGGACAGGTCGGCCAGCAACTTCAAGTCGGGCATTTGCGCCAGCAGGTCGAGGGTGAACAGCAGGTCGTTGGTCAGGCGATAACGGTGGGTTTCCAGCAGTACCGGGAAATCCACCTGCTCGGCCAGGCGCTGCCAACCTTCGACCAGCCGCGCCGCGTCGGCCTGGGTGCGCGGGCGTACGTCGGCTTGCAGGGTGAGGTGGTGGCAGCCGTAGCGGCTGATCACATCCAGTGCGGCGGCCAGGTCGTCCACCGACTGTGGGAAAAGCTGGCCTTCGATCTGTAAGCCCCGCGCCGTGGCCGCGGCGTGCAGGCGTGTCACCGCGGCGGGCTTCCAGTAGTGATCGGTGATGCCGTCGAAGCCGGCAGCGGCGATTCGATCCAACTGCGCTTCTAGCGGACCGGGCTCGGTTTGCATGGCCCACAGGGATTGGAACACTAGGAATCGGCGCATATCAGCTCCGCAGCAATTGTTTAAGGGACAGTTCAGGGTCCGCCAGGCTGGACGGGTTGAGCACCGTGCGCGCGGTGATCAGGCGCTCACACAGCTTGATGTCCTTGGCGACGCTGTTGCCGGGCGCCCAGCCGCACGCACCTTGCAACCGCGCGTCCGCATCGAGGTAGAACAGCAACAGGCCGCCGGCTGGCAAGACGCGACTGATCATGTGCGGGGTGATCACGCCCACGGTCTGCAAGCCCCAGTCGTACTGGTCGGACCAGAAGCCGGGGATCGCCTCAAAGGGGACCTCGCGCCCCAGCATATTGAGTGCGGCATGCCGCCCCTGAGCCTCGGCGTTGCGCCAGGTTTCCTGGCGTTGGTACTCGCCGCCGAGGCGAAACTCGCAAACGTCACCTGCCGCGTAGATGCCCGGCGCACTGGTGCGCAAATGAGCGTCAACGCGAATGCCCTGCCCCACCTCCAACCCCGCCGCCACGGCCAACTCGATGTTCGGTTGCATGCCGATGCCGACCACCACCAGGTCACACGGCAGCACCTGCCCGTCGACCAGTTGCACGGCATCGCCATGGATGGATTCCAGCGCCACGTTCAAGCGCACGTCCACGCCTTGCTGGCGGTGCAGATCCAGCAGCGCCTGGCTGATCACCGGCGGCAACACGCGGCCGGCCAGGCGCGGCCCAGCTTCGAGCACCGTGACTTCGCAGTCCATGCCTCGGGCAGTCGCGGCCACTTCCAGGCCGATAAAGCCGCCGCCGACAATCACCAGTTTCACGCCGGGCTGCAACGCGGATTTCAGTGCCAGCGCTTCATCGTGGGTGCGCAGGTACAGCACGTTGGCCTGTTCCTGGCGCAGACGCCGCGCCCTGCCCCCGGTAGCCAGCAACAGGCCGGCGTAGGACAGCCACTGGCCGTCGGCCAATTGCAGACGCTGTTGAAGCGGGTCCAATTGGCTGACGGGGTTACCCGCGATATGTTCGATGCCCAACTCGGCCAGCCGGGCGCTGTCGCACAGGCTGCATCCCGCCAGGTCCATGCTGCCCTGCAACACCCCCTTGGACAGGGGCGGCCGTTCGTAGGGCAAGTGCGGCTCGTCGCCGATAAGGATCAGGCGTGCGGTATAACCCTCTTCGCGCAGGGTCAGCGCCGCACGGCCACCAGCATGGCCGGCGCCGACGATGATCAAGGGTGCGTTCATGATCACGCCGTGACAGCGAGCAGTACCCGCCCCGCTTCGACCCGCACCGGGTAGGTCTTGAGATTGACGCACACCGGCGCGCCCATGGCCTTGCCGGTGCGGTAATCGAAGCGTCCGTTGTGCTTGGGGCATTCGATGATGTGGTCCATCACCAGGCCATCGGCGAGGTGGTTTTTCTCGTGGGTGCACAGGCCTGCTGTGGCGAAAAACTCATTGTCCGCCGAGCGGTAAACCGCGTAGGTGTGCGGCCCGTGATCGAAGCGCAACACATCTTCTTCGTCTATTTCGCCCACGGCGCAGACGTCGATCCATTGATCGTTCATGGCGTTTTCTCTTGTTATAGATGAGGTTCAGCTGGCGGCGGCTTCGGCATGCATTGGGGCGCGGGCAGTCGGTTCCGCACTCGGGCCAATCGGCCTCTGGATGAAATACGTCGGGTCGCTGCGCTGCTTCAGGATCGTCGGAATGATCTCCCTGTACGCCTCGAAAATAGTGGCGTATGGCGGTGGGCAGTCATTGCGGATTTCCTCGTGCAACTGCGCAAGGGCGTGGTACGGCACCATCGGGTACATGTGATGTTCGAGGTGGTAGTTCATGTCCATGTAGAGAAAGCGCAGCACGCGGTTCATGTAGATGGTGCGGCAGTTGCTGCGGTGGTCGAGCACGTCTTCGGCCAGGCCCACATGCTGGGTGAGGCCAAACAGGTAGCCGAGCCAGGCGCCGTAGATACTCGGCAGCCCAACCAGCATCAGCGGCAACCAGCTGTGCAGGTACAACGCGGTGCCGATGACCACCGCATAAATGCCGACCCAGATCCGCGCGGCGCGGAACACCTTGGGCCATTCGGACTCGGGGATAAAGTCCGCTTCCTGGGCACTCATCTGGCCGGCCGCATGGCGCGCCACCCCGCTGAAGGTCTTCCAGGCCAGCGGCAAATTGAACAGGCTCAGAAACATCATCAACAAGCTCGGCGGACGCGGTTCGACAATCTCCGGATCGCGGCCGACCACAATGGTGTCGGTGTGGTGCCGGGCATGACTCCAGCGCCAGACGTGGGGTTCGAAGATGCACATGAAACTCGCGACCTGGTACAGCACGTCGTTCATCCAGCGGGTCTTGAACGCGGTGCCGTGGCCGGTTTCATGCCAGCGCGGGTTGGACGCGGTGCCGTAGAGCACCCCATAGGCGAGGAAAAACGGCACGCAGGCCCAAGTGCCCCAGAACCAGTAGCCGCCGAAGCCGGTGGCGAACAGCGCGCTCACCCAGAGGGCGGTGTCGCGCAAGGCTGGGCCGTCGCGGCGCTGCATCAGTTCTTTCATGCGTTTACGGGAAATCGGCGATTGGTACCAACTGGCCGAGACCAGGCCTTTTTCAGCGGCGCGGGCGGCTTCGGGGCCGGTGAGGCTGTAGTCGCGCCGAGCGCTATGAACGGTGTGTTCGGGCATTGTTATTGTTCTCCGCAAGCGGTGGTTTCAGGTGCTTTGCGAAACCAACGATAGAGCGCAGCTAAATCACCCTCAAGGCCTTGAATCCATTCCCTATCAAGCTATCATCCAGGCCCAGCGGGGCTTGATAGTTTTCTATCAAGACGCTCAAGGGGGCTGTCATGAACAACAATAAACGCCCAACCATCGCCACCGTCGCCGCCCAGGCGGGCCTGAGTGTGGCCACGGTCGACCGGGTATTGAACGCACGCGCGCCGGTTAATCCGCAGACCGCCGAACAGGTGTTCCAGGCCGCCGAAGCCGTGGGCTACTTTGCTGCGCGGCTGATCGGCCAACGCATCCGCGAACGCCGGCCCACCTATCGCTTCGGCATCCTGTTGCTGGGTACAGCCCAGGCGTTCTATGCCAACTTGGCGCAGGCGATTGCCGACGCCGCCGAGCATCACGGCACCGCCAACCTGACCTGCCAATTCGACTACATCAACGACCGCACACCCAGCGCCATCGTCACGCAGATCGAACAACTCGCCGTGCAGTGTGATGCCCTGGCGGTGGTCAGCTTTGCCCACCCGTTGATCAATGCTTGCCTGGCGCAGATCCGCGAAGCTGGCGTGCCGGTGGTCGCCCTGCTCTCGGATATCCACGAGCACGCCTTGGAACCTTATGTCGGCCAGGACAACCACGTGGTCGGACGCACCATGGGCTGGTTGCTCGCCCGCACCTGTGGCGCACGCAAAGGCAGCGTCGGGATTTTATTGGGCGGCCACCGGTTTCTGGGGCATCAGGCACGGGTCGAGGGCCTGCACAGCTACCTGGCCGAACACGCACCTGGGCTCAAGCCACTTGAACCACTGATCAACCTGGACAACTGCGACATCACCGAAGAAGCCACCCTCGATCTGCTCACCCGCCACAGCGACCTGCGCGGCCTGTGCGTGGTGGGCGGCGGCGGCGACGGTATCATCAGCGCCCTGGCGCAGTTGCCCAAGCGCCCGGCGTTGTGCTGCATTTTGCAGGAGTCCACGGAGCTGTCTCGCCAGGCGCTGCGCCAGGGGTTGGTTGATGTGGTGATGGACTCGCAGCCACGGCAGACGGCGGTGGCACTGGTGGAGTTGTTGGTGCAATTGCAGAGTGCCGAGGGGTTTGATCCGGTGCGGCATCGGGTGCATATAGCGCCGCAGATTGTGACCTCCGAGAACATGGGGGCCTGATACATGAAGATCAGCAGGTGGGAGGGACTTGCTTGCAATAGCAGTGGATCAGTCGACATCTATTGATCTGCACCACCGCTATCGGGGGCAAGCCCCCTCCCACACTTGGATCTCAATCAGTCCAGGTCGCTCGCGTCATGCCGCTCGGCCAACTGTTCCTGGGGTTCGCCAGACACCCGGTTCACCCGCCGGCCACGCTGCACCGCCGGCCGTGCATCAATCGCATCGGCCCAGCGCTGCACATGCTTGTACTCATGCACCGACAAAAATTCCGCCGCTCCATACAAGCGGCCTTTGACCAACCCGCCGTACCACGGCCAGATCGCAATATCGGCAATGGTGTATTCATCACCGGCAATGTACTCACTCACCGCCAGGCGCTTATCCAGCACGTCCAGCTGACGCTTGGCCTCCATGGCGAAGCGGTTGATCGGGTATTCCATCTTGCTCGGCGCGTACGCGTAGAAATGCCCGAAGCCACCGCCCAGGTAGGGCGCACTGCCCATCTGCCAGAACAACCATGACAAACACTCCGCACGGGCCGCAGGCTCGGTGGGGAAGAACGCGCCGAACTTCTCGGCCAGGTAGTGCAGGATCGCGCCGGACTCGAACACACGAATCGGCGTGGGCCCGCTGTGGTCCATCAAGGCGGGGATCTTGGAGTTCGGGTTCACGCCGACAAAGCCGCTGCCAAACTGATCGCCGTCGCCGATCTTGATCAGCCAGGCGTCGTATTCCGCACCGCTGTGCCCCAGGGCCAGCAACTCTTCGAGCAGGATAGTGACCTTCTGCCCGTTGGGCGTGGCCAGGGAGTACAGCTGCAACGGGTGCTTGCCGATGGGCAGTTCTTTGTCGTGGGTCGCACCGGCGATGGGCCGGTTGATGCTGGCGAAGGTGCCGCCGCTTTCGGTTTCCCAGGTCCAGACTTTCGGGGGTACATATTCGGTCATGCTTACGGCTCCAGAAGCGTTTGCGATCAGCGAAGCGCTTGAGACTAAACCAAAGACGGGTGGTGCGTCACACTCCCCGCCGCAGCGTGCCGGGGCACCTGCACTCGCAGCGCGATCAACAAGGCCGCCAGCAGCATCAAGCAGCCCGCGCCCAGAAACACCCCGTCGATGCCGGTGGCACTGAACATCGCGCCCCCGCCCGCCGCACCCGCCGCGATGGCCGATTGCACCGAAGCGACCACCATGCCACCGGCACTTTCGGCCTGATCCGGCACCGCACGCGCCACCCAGTTCGACCACGCCACCGGCACCCCGCCAAAGGCCATGCCCCACAGCGCCAGGAGCAATGCCTGACCCGGCAGTGACGCGGGCAGCAACACCAGGGCCAACGCAGCGACGCCCACCAGGACCGGCATCAACACCAGGGTTCCCCGCGGGTTGCGCACCAGCAACCACCCGGCCAGCAGCGTACCGACAAAATTCGCCGCGCCAAACCCCAGCAGCATCAACGCCAGCCCTTGGGTGCCGACCCCGGTGGCGCTTTCCAGAAACGGGCGAATGTAGGTAAACAGCGCGAAGTGCCCGGTGTGCACCAGCACGCAGCCGAACATGCCGATGGCAATGCCGGGGCGCAGTAGTACATCAAGCACGGTGCGCAGGCGCGCGGTGCCGCTGGGTGCCAGGCGCGGCAGCGTGAACAGCTGGAAGGCCAGGGTCACCACGCCGACGGCGGCCGCAGCCACAAATGCACTGCGCCAGCCATACAGGTCCCCCAGGTAGCTGCCCAATGGCACCGCGACCACGGTACCCACCGCAATGCCGCTGAAGATGATCGACAAGGCACGTGGCAGCAACGCCGCCGGTACCAGACGCATCGCAACGGCCGCCGCCATGCTCCAGAAACCGCCGAGGGCAATGCCCAGCAGGATGCGCATCAACAACAGCACCAGGAGGCTGGACGAGAACGCCACCAGCAGGTTGGACGCAATCATCAGCGTGGAGAACCCCAGCAGCACCAGGCGCCGGTCAATGCCGCGCGTCAGGCTAGGCAGCAGCAAACCGGCGAACAACGCCACCACCGCCGTGACCGTGACCGCTTGCCCGGCCAACGCTTCCGACACGCCCAAGTCCAAGGCCATCGGCGTCAGCAGGCTGGCCGGCAGGTACTCCGCCGTGAGCAGGCCGAACACGCCCATCGCCAGGGAAAACACCGCCATCCAGGCCGGCGTGGTCGGTTCTGCCCTGCCATCGACAGGGGCATGGGACACACAATCATTCATCACAGGACATCCTCAGGCATTTACGTGATGGCCAGTCTAGGTATGCCCATCAGGATGATCTATGATTCAAACCCTTGAGTTCTTGACCGAAACCCCGAACATGCCAGCCGACAATGCATTCAACCTGTCCTCCGAGCTGATCAATGAGCTGCTGCGCAGCATGCGCCTGCGCGGCGTGCAGTACCGGCGCATCCAGGCCGGGCCGGTGTTCGGTATCAGCTTTGCGGCCAAGCCCGGCCACGCGTATTTCCATTTCCTGGCCGCCGGCTGCGCGACCCTGCGCCTGCACGACGGCAGCCTCTTTGAGTTGTCGGCCGGCAATGCGGTGTTTATCGCCCACGGTGGCGCCCATGCGCTGCTGTCCAAACCGGATGACCCCGTGCAGGACATCGCCAGCTTCGACGCTGCACCGCTGGGCGATACCGTGTGCGCGGTGAATGCCTCGCCCTTTGCTCCCTCCAGCACCCTGCTGTTCAGCGCCTGCATGGAGTTCGAGCTCGACAGCATCCAGGGCCTCGGCAACCTGATGCCGGCCTTGATGCTGATCGACGCCGGCGGCCAACGTTACCCCGGCTTGATGCCGATCCTGGCGGTGATGGAACGCGAAGTCTCCAGCGCCCGCGTCGGTTATGCCGGCATCCTTGCGCGCCTGGCCGATGTGGTGGCGGCGATGATCGTGCGGGGCTGGGTCGAGTGCGCCTGCGCCAATGCTTCGGGTCTCGCGGCCGCGTTGCGCGACACCCGCCTGGCCGGCGCCCTGCTCGCCCTGCACCAGCAACCGGGGCGCGACTGGAGCGTGGCCGAACTGGCGGCGCACTGTCATACCTCACGCTCGGTGTTCGCGGATCGTTTCCAGGCGACCCTGGGGGTACCACCGCTGCGTTACGTGACCGAGCTGCGCATGCGCCTCGCCAGCCAGTGGCTGACCCTGGAGCGGCTGCCCATCGAAGAAGTGGCGTACCGCCTCGGCTATACCTCCCAGGCGGCCTTCAGTCGCGCCTACAAACGCATCACCGGGCAACCGCCGGGCGCCAGCCGCCAAGGCTTCAGGAGCCCGGCATGAACGCCGGGCTGGAAGACATCCTCGCCGACCACCTGAACGTGGTGTTCTGCGGCATCAACCCCGGCAAGGGTTCCGCCGCCCTCGGCCTGCACTTCGCCAACCGCAGCAACCGCTTCTGGCGCGCCTTGCATCTGGCCGGGTTCACCCCCCACGAAATCCGCCCGGAACACGGCCGCACGCTGTTGCACTACCACTGCGGCCTGACCACGTTGGTGGAACGCCCCACGGCCAGCGCGGACGAATTGGCACGGCATGAGTTCACCCAGGCCGCGACGGGCTTCGAACAGAAGATCCGCCACTGCGCGCCGCGCTTCGTAGCGTTCCTGGGCAAGCCCGGCTACAGCGCATTGAGCGGCCAGCGCGAGATCGCCTGGGGCTTGCAGCCAACGGTGTTGGGCGGTGCGTCAGTGTGGGTGCTGCCCAACCCCAGCGGACGCAACCTGGCGTTCAGCCTGGAGCAGTTGGTGCAGGCGTATCAACAATTGCGCCGGGCGACCGAGTGCCCTTAATCTCTTGAGCTCATCACCCTGATAGCAATGGAGGCTTCATGAAACTGGTCGGCATGCTGGACTCGCCTTACGTACGCCGCGTGGCAATTTCCCTGGATCTGTACGGGGTGAGTTTTGTGCATGAACCCTTGTCCGTGTTCAGCACCTTCAACGAATTTGCGCAGATCAATCCGGTGGTCAAGGCCCCTACCCTGGTGCTGGACGATGGCACGGTATTGATGGATTCCAGCTTGATCCTGGAGTACCTCGAAGCCTTGGCCTCGTCGGACAAAAAGCTGCTGCCCCAGCAACCTGCGGCACTTGCCAAAGACTTACACGTTCTGGGGTTGGCGCTGGCGGCCTGTGAGAAGAGCGTGCAGATCGTCTATGAGCACAACCTGCGCCCGGCCGAGAAGCTGCATGCGCCGTGGCTTGAGCGCGTGACCGGCCAATTGCTCGCGGCTTATGCGTTGCTGGACAAGCAGCTGGGCGACAGCGAAGCACTGACCCAGGCGTCGATTACGGCGGCGGTGGCGTGGTCGTTCAGCCAGTTCACAGTGGCGTCGGTGGTCAAGGCGGATGCGTTCCCCAACCTGGCCCGGCATACCGAACGGCTGGAGCAGCATGCGGCGTTCAAGCGTTACCCCATCGCCTAAGCACCGCAGTTCAAATGTGGGAGGGGGCTTGCCCCCGATAAGGGTGGGTCAGTCATAGAAGTACTGCCTGAACCACCGCTATCGGGGGCAAGCCCCCTCCCACATTGGTCTGTGTTGTCTGAGAGAGGGTGTTCGGCTCAGACCCAACCGCCATCCACAATAAAGTTCTGCGCCGAACACATCGCCGAGGCATCCGAGGCGAGAAACAACGCCATATTGGCGATGTGTTCCGGCAGGACGCTGCCGGGCAGGCACTGGCTGCGGGCGATCAGTTCCTTGGCCGCATCGTCCACCCACATCGCCAGTTGCTTCTCGGTCATGACCCACCCCGGCACCAACGTGTTGACGCGGATATGGTGAGGCCCCAACTCCCGCGCCAACCCCCGGGTCATGCCGTGGGCAGCGGCCTTGCTGGCGGCGTACACCGGGTAGCCGGCGGAAGCCATCATCCAGCCGACCGAGCCGAGGTTGATGATCGCGCCGCCGCCGGCAGCTTTCATCATCGGCACCACGGCCTTGGCCGCAAAGAAGGCGTGCTTGAGGTTGACTGAGATCAGCTTATCGAAGGTGTCCGAGTCGACTTCCTCCAGGGTGTGACGCACGTCGTTGGCGGCGTTGTTCACCAACACGGTGATCGGCCCCAACGAATGCTCGAAACGCTCGATGGCGGCCTTGTAGGCGATTTCATCGGTGATGTCGCAGCACACGAATTCCACCGTATGCCCCTTCGAGCTCAACAACGCGGCCAGCCGATCGCCCTGGCTTTGCGCGCGGTCCACAAAGCCGACCTTGGCGCCTTGCGCGGCAAAGGCCCGCACCATGAACTCACCGATGCCCGAAGCACCACCAGACACCAGCACGGTTTTGCCTTCAAGGTCCGGATAAACAGCCTGCGCAGTACTCATATAACGGTTGCCTCGATCAATTAGTCTTATTTTATTTTACGAAATTGGCGTTAAAGGCTATAAATTCGCTGTCACACCAACAAAATATCGCTATTAGTAGAACTATTCCACTCAAAACAACAAAAGGAAGTTCGACCATGAAGCACCCTCGATACCTGCTGTCTGGCCTGGCGCTGTCCATGATGATCGCCAGCGGCGGCGCCCAGGCGGCCGGCCTGAGCAGCGAGCAAAAACCTTTCGGTAAAACCAACGACGGCACCGCCGTCGAACAATACATTTTGCGCAACAGCCACGGCATGCAAGCCACGGTGATTACCTACGGCGGCGTCTTGCAGTCGCTGAAAGTGCCGGACAAACACGGCAAGGTCGACGATGTAGTGCTGGGCTTTGACGACGTGCAAGGCTATCAGAGCGGTACGGCATTCTTCGGCGCGACCATCGGCCGCTTTGGCAACCGCCTGGCCGGTGGCGCCTTTGAACTCGACGGCAAGCGCTTCCAGGTGCCGCTCAACGATGGCCCCAACTCGCTGCATGGCGGCGCCCAGGGCTTCGACAAGCAGGTGTGGAAGGCCGAGACGGTCAAGGACAAGGACTCAGTCGGCGTGAAGCTGAGCTACCTGTCCAAGGACGGCGAGATGGGTTTCCCCGGTAATCTGAAAACCGAGGTCACATACCGCCTCAACGACAAGAACGAACTGCACATCGACTACACCGCCACCACCGATAAACCTACGGTGCTCAACCTCACCAATCACAGCTACTTCAACCTCGCCGGTGCAGGCAATGGCGACATTCTCAAGCAAGTCGCGACCTTGCACGCCAGTCATTACACGCCAGTGAATGCCACCCTGATTCCGACCGGCGAACTGGCGCCCGTCAAGGGTACGCCGATGGACTTCCTGAAACCGACGCCGATCGGCCAGCACATCAAGGAGGATCATCCGCAGCTCAAATTTGCCGAGCCAAAGCAAGGTGGGTTTGACTTCAACTGGGCGCTGGACACCAAGGGGGACGTGAAGCAACTCGCCGCCGAGGTGCATGACCCAGAGTCAGGCCGGCGTTTGCAGCTCTACACCAGCGAACCGGGCGTGCAGTTCTATACCAGCAACTTCCTTGATGGTTCGGTGAAGGGTAAAGGCGGCAAGACTTACCTGCACTGGAGTGGTTTTACCTTGGAGACCCAGCACTATCCGGATGCACCTAACCAACCAAACTTCGCCTCAACTCGCCTGAACCCAGGACAGACCTACACCCAGAACACCGTCTTCAAATTCACCGCCGATTAAAACTGTGGGAGGGGGCTTGCTCCCGATTGCGGAGTGTCAGCCTGCACATTTGTCTCTGACACACCGCCATCGGGAGCAAGCCCCCTCCCACAGTTTGAGCTTCACATGGCGAGGGTTCAGCGCTGTTTCATGCGGTCGATGACCACCGCCAGTAGCAGGATCGAACCGCGGATTACGTATTGATAAAACGTGTCGATGTTCTTCAGGTTCATCGCGTTCTCAATGATCGCCAGGATCAACACCCCCGCGATCACATGGCGGATCATGCCAATCCCACCACTCAACGACACCCCGCCCAGTACACAGGCCGAGATCACCGTCAGCTCAAAACCCTGCCCGATCATCGGCTGGCCTGAGGTCATGCGCGAGGCGAGGATCACGCCGGCCAGCGCGCCGATCAGACCGTGCACGGCGAAAATCAGGATCTTGGTGCGGTCAACGTTCACCCCTGCCAGCAACGCCGCTTCCGGGTTGCCGCCGATGGCCATGGTGTTGCGCCCGTAGGTGGTGTAGTTCAGCAGCCAGCCGAAAAACACAAAGCACACGATGGTGATCAAAATCGGCACCGGCACGCCGAACAACTGGCCATTGCCGAACACAAAGAATTGCTCCTGGGACACGCCAACCGCCTTGCCGTCGGCAAAGATGTAGGCCAGGCCGCGCACGATCTGCATCGTGGCCAAGGTGGTGATCAACGCATTGACCCGCAGCTTGGCGATGACGATGCCGTTAATCAGCCCGACGATCAGGCCCATCAGCAGCGCGGCGCCGATGCCGAGCATGACGCTCTCGGTGTCGCGCATCACAATCGCCGCCACCACGCCGGCACAGGCGATCACCGAGCCCACCGACAAGTCGAAGTGCCCCGACGCCAGGCAGAACAGCATGGTGCACGCGGCAATGCCCACGGTGGAAATCGCCAGGCCCAGGCCGCGCATGTTCAGCGGTGAGAGGAAGTTGTCGATCAGCAAGGCGCACAGCACAAAGATGCTCACCGCCGCCAACAGCATCGCCCAGTTGTCGAGCA
>NZ_JAAOWU010000033.1 GCF_013778505.1 Pseudomonas sivasensis
ACGAATCCCGTGAGCATCTGTTTGCTGCCGCAGGCTACCAGCCGGATATTTTTGCCGAGACATTCATGCCGCTTGAGTCAGCCAAGTAAGGAGGCGCGAAATGAACGCAGCTTACTACCTGCTGGCCATCGCCGCGGGGCTTGGCATTACCCTGCAGACCACGCTGAATGGTCAACTCGCTAAAGGTGTGGGTGGAGATTCCGTAGCGGCGGCGCTGTTCTCATTTACTGCCGGTGCGGTATGCCTGGGCGTCTTTTCATTGATGCGCGGCGGGATAGTGGCCTCACTGGCGGCTATACCTGCCCAGCCCTGGTGGAGCCTGCTGGGCGGTCTGCTGGGTGCCGGTGCCTTGCTTAGTTATGTGGTGCTTGCGCCAAAAATCGGTCTGTCAGCCCTGCTGGGCCTCGCTATCGCAGGGCAGATTGTCTCGTCACTGGTTATCGATCATTTCGGATTGATGGGGGCATCGGAAAGACCGGTGTCTCTCGTCAAGTTGGCCGGGTCAATGGTGATGCTCACAGGCCTGGCCATCGCCCTGTTCAGTGACAGGTGGTCAGCGCTTTTCCCCAACTGACTGACTTGTTTACCCCATCCTGTTTCGTAGGACGCAACCATGTTTAAAACCCTAACCGACACCACCAGTCTTCTTGGCGAGTGCCCTGTCTGGTGTGAAAGAACGGAACGCCTGTTCTGGACCGATATCCCAGGTTGCGAACTGCTTGCTCTGGACCCCGTAAGCGGTGAAGTACAGCGCTGGCGAGTGCCGGAGCCGCTGGGGTCGTTCGCCCTTACGACAAATGCAGACGTATTGCTAATGGGATTGGCCTCCTGCCTGGGTTATTACAACCTGAGTACTGGTCGCTTCACCAAAATTACCATCACGCCTGGAGTACCCGGAACCCGGATCAATGATGGCCGCTGCGACCGTATGGGCAACTTTGTGTTTAGCACTATGGATGCCGGTGAGCCGGTGCAAACTATAGGGCGATTTCACCGGTTCAATGCCGCGACGCTCAAGACTGAAACGCTGGACCTTCCCGAAGTGGCGATCCCGAACAGCATCTGTTTTAGCCCGGACGGTTCCACCATGTATTACGCGGACTCCCTGCAAGGATGCATTTTCTGCTGCGATTACCCGTCGCTAGAAAACCAGCGTGTATTCACTACAGTCAAAGGTCAGGGTGCTCCAGACGGTTCTTGTATTGATGCGCAGGGTTTTCTCTGGAATGCGGAATGGGGCGGTAGCAAAGTCGTGCGTTACGCGACTGACGGCAAAGTTGACAGCGTGATCGACTCCCCGTGTATTCAGACCACTTGCCCGGTGTTAGCGGGACCTGGTTATGAAACGCATTACTGCACCAGCGCACGGACAGGGCTGGATAAGCCGGCAGATTTCGATGGCACGCTGATAAAAGCCGAAGCCGTTTTAGCTGCCGGATTCCCTGAAGAGCGATTTACAGGACGACTGCACTGAATAGTGGGTTCTAGCCTGTCGCGCCGTTCTGAATGCCAACTTGGTAGACGCGCATGAATGACCGCTTCTGGCCGATAGCTGCCCTTCATGATAGCCAGTTACTAGCCACTACCTGTCAGTCGACTGATTAGACCGGGACGGTTACGCTGGCGTTTTAGCATGCACGGAAGAGCGTATGACAGAGGTGTACCAAGGAAGCTGTTTATGTGCCGCTGTCCGTTATGAGCTATCCACCACACCGCAAGCAGTGAGTCACTGTCATTGCAGCCAGTGTCGCAAAGGTCATGGGGCGGCATTTGCTTCTTACGGCAGCGTTCCGCGTAGCGCGCTGCAAATACTTAGCGGCGCCATCCATATCAAAACCTATGCTTCTTCAACGACGGTATCACGCGAGTTCTGCGTGCAGTGTGGTTCGGCCTTGTTCTGGTCACGGTCTCAAGGCGAGTTTGCCAGTTGGGTTTCAATAGCATTGGGTACGCTCGATACGCCCTTCTTGCCTCGAAAGCAGAAACACGTTCATCTCGACTCCGCGGCTCACTGGTACATTCCAACCACCCCATGCCCTCCAGTTGATTGAGGTCTTCTGGGCGAAAGCTGCCTGTCGCTCTGACCCCTTGTTGTTGACCGATATAGGCATTGACGTAAAATCGCCACCCCCAAAAAATCAGCTTGCATAGCGAGAAGGAGCTTCGATGCAACGGGTGATGATTGTTGGTCAACCTGGGTCTGGCAAAAGCACTTTGGCGCGCGAGCTTGGTCAGCGCACGGGCTTGCCGGTCATTCATATCGACACTATCCACTGGCAGCCAGGTTGGATAGAACGAAGCCGGGACGAGAAGACGCAGCTTTGTCTCGAGGTCGAGGCTCGTGATTGCTGGATATTCGAAGGAGGTCATTCAGCCACTTGGGACAACCGGATGGCCCGTGCAGATCTTTTGATATGGATTGATCGTTCGGCGACGCTTCGATTCTTGCGCGTACTGCGCAGAACGCTGCTCCAACGGGGTCAATCTCGGCCTGACTTGCCCGAGAACTGCCCCGAACTGCTGGCGAACCTGCCGGAGTTTTTTAGATTCATGTGGCGGACGAAAAAAACAGCGCGAGCAAAGATGCAGCAACTCGTGGCAACTGCACCATCAACCTGCCGCGTGGTTTATCTGCGGTCTAATCGAGAGGCCAGGATGTTTATCGCGAGTATTGAAAATTCGGCTGGTCAGGCTCCGCGAGATTGATCGTTGGTTGGCTGCCTCGCTACGTAAACTGCGGGTCGTCATGCGGGGACAATGCCCTTCAAAATCCGCGTCGCCTGGCGTGTATCGCGCGCTCAATATCCCTCCATAAATAGCACTGCCTCCAATTGGCGTACGTTGTAGGCCAAGCCCGATCGCGTGCTAAGCGACCGCGCAATGGATGCTACAAGACGATTTGCATCGAGCTGCGCTGGCCATGACATATATGCATTGCGCCACACGGTACGATTCGCTCGTGGCCGACTACCGCCACGTCCAGCGATCAGGCCTAGGTTGGGGTAGTGCGCTTTGAAGGAATCGAGTTCGGCGTCAACGAACACGGCCTCGGCAATACCCACCAATGCGGTGGCTACACGCGAGTCATAGATCACAAAGTCGTCTGGGTAAAACATGGCGTACAGCTTCGTCCATGCGCTGTTCATTGCAGCTGGGTTCTGAGCATTGCGGTTAGCAGCACGTTGCAGGTTGGCGACGACCGCGTCGGCATCCCGCGTGGGCAGGCGCACTCCGCCCCACTGGCAGATAGACGCGAATAATGCCAACACCGCATCGGCATTACCGGCAAGGTCAAGACTTAGCACTCGCGCCTGAGCAATAAACCCCTGTAGCACTTGCTCTGTTGCTACGAAGCTTACTCCCGGCGAGGGCCAGAAGTAGCTGCTCAATCTTGCATCCAGTCCCTGAGCTGCCTGGGCTGGGTAAACCTTCCGGCGGCGACGATCGTAAATTTGAAAGGGTTCATGTTTAAGGTAGAAGGCAAAGCGCGCTTCCCAGGGGCTCAAGTCATGGCAACCCATGGCAGCCTCAGCAGCGGGCTCGACTTCAGCGGTCAGCTCCTGCGTCTCGTCCATGCCGAGCAACTCATACAAGCCCTCGGCCACACGCCGGTAACGTGCCACCTGGCCGCTGCGCGCCCAGTAACCGGTGAGCTCACACAGGTTTGCCAACTGCGTATTGATTGTGTTGGCGGCGAAGAAGTCCAAGCCCACGCGATAGCGTTCGTTGGTATCGGTCGGGTTTAAGTAGACCTTACGGCAAGGGGTTTTAAGGTCTGCAGCGCGGAATTTTAGCGGTAGCGCGCCGGCGTGGATTTCAAGGGCGATTGCGTCGTGCAGGGCCATTAGGCATTCCAAATGCTGGGGGTAAAGAGGTGCGATAGGCTACTCGGCGTCAGGCGTGCAATCCAGTGTGGTAAGCCGATGGCTAAGAATTCAAAAAGGTCCGCGCTCAAGCCCAAACGCCCTGCGTTTGCTCTCATTTGTTAAGTCAGTAATCCGGCTGACAGGGCCCGCATGCCTGATGGTTATTCACCAACAGCGCTCAGTTGGCCCGTCGGGGCAGCAGTGCAGAAAGGTAAAGTACAGCGCCGTCGTGCCGATACAGGCGCGAGTAATGCGATGTGCTCAGGGATTTCTAACGAAAACCTAGAGGACGTTTGGGGTCATGGCTGGAAAGTTAATTACAGCTATTCATTAGACATACGGAAGCCATAATGAAACGGATTGAGCGAGACTTCGTTACGCTGTTCAACTACCTCTGGTACAAGGATTTTCCCGTTACTGAAAAAGCTGGCCTAGCGAATAGGGCCAACTGGACGATCCATATGGGCCTCGTAATTCGTCAATGTGCCAGCCTGATGGGTGCACGGGCTCTTTTCGAATCGGGCGGGCGTACCGATGCGGTGGTTCAGTACTCCGAAAAGGATATTCTGACTTTCGTGGAATGGGAGTGGAAGCGTGCCCACACGGACATCAATGAAATCCAAAAGCTGCATAGCAAGGCCGGTCAGGCAGCATTTCAGACGTTCATTGGGTACAGCCGTGTAGAGGACATTCAAAAGGCTTTAGACCAGGCGTTGAACACATGGATCGATGCTAAAAGCCCCTTGATTTATTTTCTGATCACCTACGACGTAGTTAAAGGCAACCGCCACTTCGTTGATCTTGTGACCTATGAATTTACAAAAAACCGGTGCAAGAAAATACGCAGTCAGCCGGCGTTACCCTGGATGGTAAATCGAAAGAAGTTCATCGACGCTGATGAAAACACATAAAGCCTGAAAGACTTGGGTACTGTTGCCGATGAGCATTTCCCTGCTGGCCTCATTGGCAATACCGAGCAACGCGGTCACCGAGCCAGTGCGTGAGGTGCTACTACTCGACGACCTCGCGTGATTGGCGTGTCTAGCGATGGTCCGTCTCGCGTGTCATCAACTGATCGACCAATACCACGTCTAGTTCACTAAGTTGGTGAATCGCCAACGCCACATCCCGCTGTTTCCCTTCAGCTCATCCGACAGGCCAAGCAACAACGCAGTAACCGAAGAAAAAGTCTCATAGCTATCAGCAATCAACACTTCACTGCGAACATCGTCAGCAACGCTGAATAGCGTCGTCGTGTGCGGGGGAGGCGTCTCCAGCGGTTCTGCCCCCGCGTTGAGGTAGTGATCAATCGCACGATGCGCCGCCTGATTCAGTTTCAGGTCGGGATCGTTCCTCAGCCTTGCACCCGTGGTGGTGTGGAGTCGGATACTGGCGTTTCTGGTTCGTCAGCGAGTTGCATGGCCGACAGCGCTTTCAGCTTGTGATGGGGGCCGGTGAAGCGTGTGTCGCCATCCAGTACTGTGAGCGTGATCCGTTCTGAAACGCACCGATGGAATGGGGTGAACATGCGTTTTTTTGGGTAGTAAACGCCTTCCGACGTCTCGGAATACTTTAAGGCGATCATCACTTTTTGCAGTGCAGCGGGGCTGATACGACTGGCAACGCGCCACTCGGCAAGTGCGGCGTCGCGGTACATGTTGTAAGTCCGCCCTATGCATGCGCCCAGGGTGCCGCCGTAAAGGACGTTGCTCTTGAATGTGTCGGTTATGCCCATGATGTGTGCAGCAAACAGCAGAATGGCCGTCGCTACAAAACAGAGGAGGATGCTTTCCAGTAGTGCCAATGCCTTGTAAGGGTCAGCGGCTAGTTGGTCTTTGAGCTTAAGTCGGGTGATGGCAGTGTCGGCGTGTTTTGGCGCGTGGGTGTTAAGCGGTTTCAAGCGTTACCCCTCCTGGGTTGAGTTTTCCTGATCGAGAACAACTCGCATTCTACGTAAAGTGAAGCGGCCATCCCCGTTTTTGCTCGATTGAACTTGGTATTGCCCAGGATTGCCCCATAACTACCTCTGTCTCCATTAACCGCAAGGACAAACCATGACCAACCCAACCGAAACCGCCATCCTCGCCGGCGGCTGCTTCTGGGGCATGCAAGACCTGTTGCGACGCTACCCCGGCGTGCTGCACACGCGAGTCGGCTACACCGGTGGCGATGTGCCGAATGCCACCTATCGCAACCATGGCAACCATGCTGAGGCGATTGAAATCGTGTTTGACCCGGCGGTGATTTCCTACCGGCAGATTCTTGAGTTCTTTTTCCAGATCCATGACCCCAGCACGCCGAATCGGCAGGGCAATGATCTTGGGCCGAGCTATCGTTCGGCGATTTACTACCTGAGCGAACAGCAAAGGGATATTGCCGAAGATACCGCGGCTGATGTGGATGCCTCCAAGCTGTGGCCGGGACGTGTGGTCACGGAAATTGAACCCGCCAGGGAGTTTTGGGAGGCGGAGCCGGAGCATCAGGATTATCTGGAGCGGATACCGAACGGGTATACCTGCCATTTCATCCGGCCGAATTGGAAGTTGCCCAAGCGGGCGTCATCGGGGTCAGCTCCCTGAGCGCCTGCGCCCAGCCAAGGACGAATATGTCCAAGCCTCAAATGGCGAAAAAAACGCACACAGGGCATGCAGGATGGCCGGCGTGGTCATCATTGCCTACGTCCTTGTCGTCAGAAAAGTCGCCATTTCAGTGCTTTGGCCAAGTGCCATCGCTCGTTAGGTAGGAATGGCCAAGTCCGGTTGATTCAAATCCCTTCCTGCTCCATCAGCCTGGCCGACAGCGCTTTCAGCTTGAAATAGGGGCCTGCGAAGCGCGTGCCCCCATCCAGTGTGGTGAGCGTGATCCGCTCTGAATCGCACCGATGGAATGGGGTGAACATGCGTTTTTTCGGGTAGTAAACGCCTTCCTGCGTTTCGGAATACTTCAAGGCGAGCATCGCGTTTTGCAGTGCAGTGGGGCTGATATGCCGGGCAATGCTCCACTCGGAAAGTGCCGCGTCGTGGTACATCCAGTACGTCGCGCCTATACATGCGCCCAGTGTGCCGCTATAGAGGACGTTGCTCTTGAATGTGTCGGTTATGCCGACGCTTTGTGCAACGAACAGCATAAGGGCCGTCGTTACCAAACAGAGGAGGGTGCTTTCCAGCAATGCCAATCCCTTGTAAGGGTCTACGGCCAGTTGGTCTTTGAGCTTAAGTCGTGTGATGGCCGTGTCGGCGTGTTTTGGCGCGTGGGTGTCAAGCGGTTTCAAGCGTTACCCATCCTGGGTTGAGTTTTCCTGATCGAGAACGGCTCGCATTTTACGCAAAGTGAAGCGGCTGTGTAGGACGTTTTCCTTGGGCCCCATCTCTATCGTTTGCCGCCTCACCGGCTCCCCCTTTACTCCGGCTTCTTGTAGGCCTTGTACTCGTTCTGCAGCACGATATGGTCCGCCACGTATTTCGCGTCGTGCCACACCCCATAGATAAACGACGACGCACGGTTCACCAGATTCGGCAGGCCCAAAAAGTAAACGCCGCTTTGCGCCGAGATTCCGCGTTTGTGGAACGGCTCGCCTTTCTCATCAAACGCATCCACCTTCAACCAGCTGAAATCGAACTTGAAGCCGGTTGCCCAGAGAATGGTGGTTACACCGGCTTCAGCCAGGTTGAGGCTGAGGATCGGATCAAGCAGGCACTCCGGGTCGGGCAGCAGTTCCCAGGCTTGCGGTTCCAGCGGGAATGGCAGGCCGTTGGCTTCGATATACGCATCCGCATCACGCAGTACATCAAAATACGCACGATCCCCTTCGGCCACGTTTTCGGCCAGGCCCGGTTGGAAGGTCATGACGCCGTCCTCCCAATTCTGGGTAACGCCTACCAGGTGAATGCCTTGGTGCGCCAGTCGGCGGAAGTCGACGGTCTTGCCGCCTTCATAGCCACTCACTGCAAACGCCACGTGCTTTTTCTTCGGCTGGATTTTGACTTCGTCCCACAAACCCAATGCGCCCAGCCACCAGCAGTAGTCGCGGCTGCGGTAGGCGCGGGGTGGGCGATAGTGTTCGCCGACGGAGAGGTACACGGTTTTGCCGGCCTTTTGCAGTTCTTCGGCGATTTGTGAGCCTGAGGCGCCGGCGCCCACTACGAGTACGGCGCCTTCGGGGAGTTGGCCGGGGTTTTTGTAGGTGGACGAGTGCAGTTGGTGAATCGGTGCGGTGGTGGGGACGATGTTGGGGATTGAGGGGCGTTGGAACGGGCCGGTGGCGGCGACGACGTTGGTGGCTTCGATCACGCCCGCCGAGGTCGTGACTTTGAAGCCGGGGCGGCCGAGGTGGCGCTCTACTTGTTGCACTTCTACGCCAGTGCGCACCGGAGCCTGGAGTTTGTCGACGTAGGCTTCGAAGTAGTCGGCCATGCGTTCTTTGGGCGGGAAGGCTTCGGGGGAGAGGCCTTCGAAGGTCAGGCCGGGGAAGCGGTCGTGCCAGGCGGGGCCGTTGGCGACCAGGGAGTCCCAGCGCTCGGAGCGCCAGCGTTCGGCGATGCGGTGGCGTTCGAGCACGATGTGGGGCACGCCCATCAGGGACAGGTGTTCGCTCATGGCGACGCCGGCCTGGCCTGCGCCGACTACTAGGGTGTTGATGGTTTCGACGGTCATTGGCGTTTCCTGGAAAGTAAGAGGTTTATTAGCAACACCGAGGGTCCACATTGGGTCTGCTGTGTTTTCGAGTTCGCATTTAAGGCTTGAGCAACTCGGCCACCGCCGTCAGCGCCAATTCATATCCCAACGCCCCCAGCCCGGCGATCACACCGGTGGCGGCCCTGGACACGTAGGAGTGATGCCGAAAGCGCTCGCGCTTCCAGATATTGCTCATGTGCGCTTCGATGATCGGGCCGCCGAAGGCCAGCAGCGCGTCAAGGATCGGCACTGAGCTGTAGCTGAGGCCGGCGGCATTGATCACCAGGGCGTCGCTGTTCAGGCGCGCCTCTTGAATCCAGTCCACCAGCACGCCTTCGTGGTTGCTTTGGCGAAAGTCCAGGGTCAGGCCCAACTCGCCGGCGTGGCGTTGGCAGCGGGCTTCGATGCTGGCGAAGCTTTCGTTGCCGTAGGTGCCGTGCTTGTCCAGCCCGTAGAGGTTGGCATTAGGGCCATTGAGGAAGTAAACGCGGTGGGGCATGACGGGCTCCAGGTTATTCGGCGACGGTCAGCACGACTTTGCCGACGTTGGCGTTGGCTTCCAGCAGGCGATGGGCATCGGCCGCTTGAGACAGGGGCAACTGCGCGTGGATCTGTGGGCGCACCACACCGGCCGCCAGCCAGGGCAACACGCGCGAGCGGATACACGCCGCCAGGCGGGCTTTTTCAGCGTGGCTTTTGGGGCGCAGGGTGGAGGAGGTGAGGCTGAGGTTTTTGCGCATCAGCACCTGCAAGTCCAACTCGATGTTCGCGCCTTGCAGGAATGACAGGCTCACATGCCGCCCGCCCATGGCCATGGCCGCCAGATTGCGCGCGACATAGGGGCCGCCGACGTTATCCAGCACCACGTCGACGCCGCGTCCTTGGGTGCAGTCGTGCACCACCGCGACGAAGTCTTCCAAATGGCGATCAATCGCACGCCATACACCCAGCGCTTGCAGCATCGCGACCTTTTGCGGGCCGCCTGCGGTGGCGATCACCCGCGCCCCCGCAGCCTGCGCACACTGCACGGCAAAGCTGCCGACGCCACTGGCGGCGCCGTGGATCAGCACGCTGTCGCCGCTGCGCAGGCGCCCGAGCTCAAACAGGGTGTGCCACACCGTGAACGCCGCTTCCGGAACCGCAGTGGCAGCGTGCAGCGATAATCCCGCCGGCACCGGCAGGCAGTGCGCCGCCTGGGCCACGCAGTACTCGGCGTAGCCGCCGCCGTTGAGCAAGGCCATCACGCGATCGCCCACCGCACATTCATCCACGCGGCTGCCCACCGCGACCACAATGCCCGCCGCTTCCAGGCCCAGCACATCGGTAACGCCGGGTGGGATTGCTGAGCCGCTGCGTTGCATCAGGTCGGGGCGATTGACCCCGGCCGCCACGACGCGAATCAGCACCTCACCGGGTTGCAAAGCCGGCATAGGGCGTTCCACCACCTGCAGCACTTCAGGGCCACCGGGCTCACGGGCAATCACCGCTTTCATACGGATACGGTCCAGTCGTCCGGCACCACGGCGATCACATCGATCTCCATCAGCCACTCCGGCTGGCCCAGGCCGGAAATCACCAGGCCGGTGGAAATCGGGAACACACCTTTGAGCCATTTACCGACCTCCTGGTACACCGGCTCGCGGTAGCGCGGGTCGATCAAATAAGTGGTGGTCTTGACGATGTGCGACAGGTCCGAGCCCGCCTCTTCGAGCAGTTGCTTGACGTTCTTCATCGCCTGTTCGGCCTGGGCGCGCGGGTCGCCGAGGCCGATCAGGTTGCCGTCGAAATCGGTACCGATCTGGCCGCGCACATAGATGGTGTTGCCGGCGCGCACGGCCTGGCACAGGTCGTTGTCCAGCGCCTGGTTGGGATAAGTCTGTTTGGTGTTGAACATGCGGATGCGGGTGTGGGTAGGCATATCGAAGGGCTCGTCGTAAGCGGGATGAAACCAGCTTCACATCGCCCCCTCTCGGGCGAAACCAGCATTTGCGCGGGGTAGTGCTTAGGAAAAACCGAAGCCCCTGTAACTCATCGGCTCGCCCATGACCCGGCACGAACCCTGCAACGCTCGCCGTACAGTCATTGTTGAGGGGCAGGCGTCATGCTCAGTCGTATTACTCAGCGTCAACTGGAGTATTTCGTCGCGTCGGGAGAGGCGGGCAGCATCAGTGCTGCGGCCGAACGCATTCATGTGTCGTCGCCGTCGATCTCGGCGGCGATCACCCATATGGAAGCTGAGTTGGGCATCCAGTTGTTTATCCGCCACCACGCCCAGGGCATTTCCCTCACGGCGGTGGGGCGTCTGGTGATGCTGGAGGCCAAGCAGATCCTGGAGCAGATGAGCAACCTCTACACCATCGCTTCGGAGTCACTGAACACCGTGCGCGGGCCATTGCGGGTCGGATGCCTGGAGTCGCTGGCGCCGATGATCACGCCGGAATTGGTATTCGGTTTCGGCCGTGCGTTCCCCGGTGTGCGCTTGACCCAGGCCGAAGGCAATCATGAGGAACTGCTGGAAAAACTGCGCAGTGGCGAACTGGATATCGCCCTGACCTACGACCTGGTGACCAGTCCGGATATCGACTTCCAACCCCTCGCGCACCTGCCGCCGTATGTGATGGTGGGCGAGTATCACCCGCTGGCGAGCTTGCCCGCGGTCAGCATGCAAGACCTCGAGGCCTACCCGGTGGTGCTGCTGGATACGCCCTGGAGCCGCGACTATTTCCTCAGCCTGTTCATCCAGGCGGGCACCACGCCGAACATCATCATGCGTTCCACCAACCTCGAAACGGTGCGCGCCATGGTCGGCAATGGCATTGGCTATTCGTTTGCGAACGCGCGGCCCAAATCGAATATGTCCCAGGACGGCAAACGCGTGATCCGCCTGCGCCTGGCCGGTACACATCGGCCGATGAAGCTGGGTTACGCCACGGCGAGCAACACCCAGTTGTCCCGTGTGGTGTCGGCGTTTGCCGAACGCTGCCGCATGTTTGTCTCCGACCAGTACATCCCCGGCATGGCGCCGCCGAGCTTTTTTGACCCGCATGCGGTGCGGGTGTTGAGTGATGTGAGCTGAGATTGCACCAATAGATGGCGTGGGCGGGGAGGCGAATTCAGACGCGCACCATTTCGGCCAGTGCATGCTCTCTCCAGAACACAGCAGGGCAAATGTGGGAGCGGGCTTGCCCTCTCCCACAGTGGATTTTTGCTTCGCTCAGGACTGCATAGGTTCTGCCTACCCAGTGCCCCGGCTTTTACGAATTGACCCCAAGACCCCGCCGCCACGACTCTCATCCCATCGAGGCAGACCCACTTCATTTTTTGCAAGGCGCAGCGACGATGACATTCGACTGGAATTACATGTTTGGTTTGCTGGCTGATGCCGAGTTCTGGCGTGCGACGTGGACGGTGATCAAGCTCAGTACCCTGACCTGGGTGTTGAGCATCGGCCTGGGCTTTCTGCTGGCGCTGGCCAAGCAGTCCAAGCATGGCCTGCTGAGCGTGCCGGCGCGGGGGTATATCTGGTTGTTCCGCAGCCTGCCGCTGTTGGTGCTGCTGATCTTTATCTACAACTTGCCCCAGGCATTGCCGGGCACCTCGGCGGTGCTGGCCGACCCGTTCTGGTCCGGCTTGTTGGCGCTGGTGATCTGCGAAACGGCGTATGTGGCCGAGATCCATCGCGGTGGCTTGCTCTCGATTCCCAAGGGCCAAGGCGAAGCGGCGCGGGCGTTGGGGCTGAGGTTTTTCGGTACCCAATGGCGCGTGGTGATCCCCCAGGCGCTGCGTGTGGCGTTGCCGTCGCTGGCCAACGAATACATTTCCATCGTCAAGCTCACCTCGTTGGTGTCGGTGATCTCTCTGACCGAGATCCTGATGGTCGGCCAGCGCCTGTACTCGCAGAACTTCCTGGTGATCGAAACCATGGCGGCGGTGGCGTTCTTCTATGTGTTTATCGTCACGGTGTTCGACTTTTTGCTCAAACGCCTGGAGCGCTTTCTCGACGTCAACCAGCGCAATGTCTCCCGCGTGCCGGATGCACACGTGCTGGCCTTGGCTACCCAACAGCGCACCGCCCTGCAACGCCCGGAAAGTAACGGCGCTGCGGCGCTGCAAGCCTCGCGGTTGCACAAGGCCTACAACGACATCGAGGTGCTGGGTTCGGTCAACCTGCTGATTCAGCCGGGTGAAGTTGTGTCGGTAATCGGCCCGTCGGGCTCCGGCAAGACCACGCTGATCCGCCTGCTCAACGGCCTCGAGCAACTGGACAATGGTGAGGTTCATATCAATGGCCTGCCGTTCATTCACCTGAACAAGGTGGGCGCGCAAAAGCCCCAGTACATCGAGCACGCCGAGCATCGCCTGAACATCGGCATGGTGTTCCAGAGCTTCAACCTGTTCCCGCATTTGAGCGTGCTCGACAACCTGCTGATGGCGCCGAAGTACCACCGCCTGGGTCGCACCGACGCGCTCAAGCAACAGGCATACGCGCTGCTGCACAAGGTCGGCATGCTCGACCATGCCTGGAAGTACCCGCACCAGTTGTCCGGCGGCCAGCAGCAACGCGTGGCCATCGCCCGCGCCTTGATGATGCGCCCGCAAATCATGCTGTTCGACGAGCCCACCTCGGCCCTTGACCCGGAGAAAGTCAATGAAGTGCTGCAGGTGATCGAAGCCCTGGCCGGGGAGGGCATCACCATGGTGATCGTCACGCACGAGATGAATTTCGCGTTCAAGGTCTCTGATCGGATCGTGTTTATGGAGAAGGGGCGTGTGGTCTGCGATGACACGCCCGAGGTGTTGCGCCGCGGCCAGAACCCACGCGTGGAGGCGTTCCTAAAGGACGTCTCGCTGGCGTGATCTCTTTAACGTTCAGGAAAAAACAACATGATTGAGCAAGCACACATCGAACAATTCCAGCGCGACGGCTTCCTGGTGGTAGAAGGCGTGTTGTCGCTGGACGAAGTGGCCGCGCTGCAGCATGACTTCGACCAGTGGGTAGAAGAGAGCCGCAGCCATGACCAAGGCTGGGGCGCCACCGTGGATGGCCGCGCGCGCTTTGACCTGGAGGGTGACCACCGCGCCGATCACCCGTCGTTGCGCCGGGTGAGTTCGCCCACCGAGATTTCCCCGGCGTATCAGCGCGTGGCGTTGCACTCGCGCATGGCGGCGATTTCCGCGCAATTGGTCGGCGCCAGCGGCGCGCGTTTTCACCATAGCAAGATCAACTCGAAACTGCCCCACACCGCCACACAGGTGAAGTGGCACCAGGACTTCCTGTTCACGCCCCACAGCAACGACGACATCGTCACCGCGTTGCTGATGGTCAGTGAAGTGACCCCGCAGAACGGCCCGCTGAATGTGATCCCCGGTAGCCACAAAGGCCCGCTGTGGTCGCACTGGCAGGATCAGCGTTTCACCGGTTCGGTGGACGATGCCGTGGTCGCGCAACACTGCCAGCATCCGGTCGCCTGCTACGGCCCGGCCGGTTCCGTGTGCTTTATGCACACGCGTCTTTTGCATGCTTCCAGCCCTAATGAGACCGAACTGCCGCGCACCCTGTTCATCAGCGTCTATGCCGCTGAAGACGCGCTGCCATTCGGCGAAAACCCGTTGCCCAGTACACACGCCGGCCTGCTGGTGGCCGGTGAAGAAAGTGGCTTGGTGCGTTCCACCAACAACCATATGCGCCTGCCACAGAAACCCCGTGGTGCGTCGTTCTTCGTGCAACAGGCCGGACAAGATTCTGCCACTGCCTAACCTCCTAAAACCTTGCGGGTAATGACCATGACAGCGTTTCGTAACAGTGTTCGCCCCCTTGCCGTGTGCCTGCTGGGCGCTGCGGTTGCAATGACCTCGTTGGCGGCTTCGGCGTTCCAGCAGGAAGGCAAGATCATCGCCGGTTCCGACGTGACCTTCTTCCCCTATGAGTACATGGATAACAACAAGCCTGCGGGCTTTGATATCGAGTTCATGGACGGCCTGGGCAAGGTCATGGGCCGCAAGGTCGAGACCCTCGACACGCGCTTCCCCAACTTGATCACCGGCCTGCAAGCCGGGCGTTTCGATGTGACCAACTCGTCGATGTACATCACCGCCGAGCGGGTCAAGGTCATCGACATGATCCCTTACCTCAAGAGCGGCGAATCGATCCTGGCCCTCAAGGACAGCGCCTTCCAGCCCAAGACTCCGGAAGAGTTCTGCGGCCACAAGATCGGCTCCATGGGCGCTACCTCGTGGCTGGCGCAGATGAACAAGCTGTCGGCCGAGTACTGCGTGGCCAAGGGTTTTAAGCCGATCCTGATCAGCGAATACAGCACTGACCCACAAACCACCCAGGCCCTGTTGGCCCACGCGGTGGAAGCGCAAATTACCGACGCCGCCGTGGCCCGCGGTGTGATCGACAAGCTCGGTAGCCGCGTGGTGATTTCCTCCGACACCCTGATCTATCCGGTGCTGAACGGCTTCGGTGTGAAGAAGGGCAATGACACGGTGAAGCAAGCCTTGCTCGACGGTCTGGAGAAATACCGCGCCACGCCTGAATACGCGGCCTTGCTGAAGAAGTACAACTTCGAGGCGCCGACTGAGGCCGACCTCGCGGCGCTGATGCCGAAGTAACCCTACCGCGCGGCCGCAGCCTTGCGGTCGCGCTCTGAGGAGTCCGATCCATGGCGTTATCCCTCGAAGAACAGACACGCATCGACCTGGCGGCGACCTTTCGCATCATCGCCCACCTAGGCATGCATGAAGCGGTGGCCAACCACTTCAGCGCCGCGGTGTCGGCCGATGGCAAACAGTTTTTGCTCAACCCGAAGTGGAAGCACTTCTCGCGTATTCGCGCCAGCGACCTGGTGTTGTTGAACGCGGACGATCCCGCCTGTGCCGACAACCAAAATGTGGATTCGACGGCCTGGTCGATCCATGGGCAGATCCATCGGCTGCTGCCGCACACCCGCGCCGTGCTGCATTTGCACCCGGTGTACACCACCGCGGTGGCGTGCCTGGCCACGCCGCATATCCCGCCGATCGACCAGAACACCGCACGCTATTTCAACCGCGTGGCGGTGGATGAACTCTACGGCGGCATGGCCGATACGGAGGCGGAAGGCGCGCGCCTGGCCGGCCTGCTTGATGGCAAAACCCGGCTGTTGATGGGTAACCACGGCGTGATGGTGACCGCTGCGTCCATCGGTGAAGCCTTTGACGATATCTGGACCCTGGAACGCTCTTGCCAGATCCTCGTGACGGCCTGGTCCACCGGGCAGCCGCTGCGGTTGTTGTCCGATGAAGTGGCGGAGAAAACTGCGCGGAGCTGGGAAGGCATCGCGGATTTCTCACGCCGGCATTTTGAAGAAATGAAGCAAATGATGATCGACGCCGACCCCTCGGTACTCGATTGAGGAACGCCCCATGACCTTTTCCGTTGTCGCCCGCTGCGCCGAGACCGGCCAGTTGGGCATTGCGATCAGCTCGTCGAGCATTGCCGTGGGGGCGCGTTGCCCCTGGCTGCGTGCGGGTGTGGGCGCGGTAGCGTCGCAGAACATCACCTTGCCGAGCCTGGGGCCGCAAGTGCTGGATTTATTGGAGCAGGGCATGGCGCCGAGTGAGGCGCTGGCGGCAGTGTTCGCAGGGCAGGAGCACAGTGATTATCGCCAGGTGACGGTGATTGACCGCCAAGGCCGTACCGCGCACTTCAGCGGTGCGCAGACCTTGGGGATTCACGCGGCGGTCAGTGGTGAACAGTGTGTGGCGGCGGGGAATATGCTGGCCAATCCAGGCGTGATTGGCGCCATGGTGCGGGCTTTCGAACAGGCCTCGGGGCACCTTGCCGACCGACTGCTGGCGGCGATGCACACGGCGGTGGCTGAAGGCGGCGAGGCGGGGCCAGTGCATTCGGCGGCGCTGCTGGTGGTCGACGACGTGCTCTGGCCCATCGTCAACCTGCGCGTCGATTGGGCGGATAAAGACCCTATCGGCACGCTCGACAAACTCTGGCAGGCCTATCGCCCGCAATTGCAGGACTACATCGACCGCGCCCTCAACCCGCACATTGCTCCCGGCTATGCGGTACCAGGGGATGACCGATGACCAGCAGTCGCGACCTGCTGGCGCAACTGGTGCGCTTCGACACCACCAGTCGCGAATCCAACCTGGCCTTGATCGACTGTGTTCGCACCTATTTGCAGGACCACGGTGTGACCTGCGAGCTGGTCTACAACGAACACAAGAGCAAGGCCAACCTGCTGGCGACCATCGGCCCGGCTGATGTGCCCGGCATCGTGTTGTCCGGGCATACCGATGTGGTGCCGGCGGACGGCCAGCGCTGGAGCGTGGCGCCGTTCGAGCTGACGGAGAAAGGCGGCAAGTTGTACGGGCGTGGTACCGCCGATATGAAGGGCTATATCGCCTGCGTGTTGGCGTTGGTGCCGGCGTTGGTACAGGCGCCGCTGCGTATGCCGGTGCATATCGCGCTGTCCTATGACGAAGAGGTGGGTTGCCTCGGCGTGCGTTCGTTGCTTGAGCGTTTTCATGGGCAGGCGGTCAAGCCGTTGCTGTGTGTGATCGGCGAACCCACCGAACTCAAGCCGGTGCTCGGCCACAAGGGCAAGTTGGCGATGCGTTGTGACGTGCATGGCGCGGCCTGCCATTCGGCGTATGCGCCGTCCGGGGTGAATGCCATCGAATATGCCGCGCGGTTGATCGGTGAGCTGGTGCGGCTCGGCGAGTCACTCAAGGCACCGCGGCATCTGGATGAACGTTTTGATCCGCCGTTTTCCACGGTTCAGACCGGACTGGTCAACGGCGGCAAGGCGTTGAATATCGTCCCGCAGAATTGCACGTTTGATTTTGAAGTGCGCGCGCTGCCGGCCCAGGATCCCTGGCAGGTGGCGCAGCAGTTACGCGCCTATGCCGAACAGACTCTGCTGCCCGCGATGCAGGCGGTGAACGGGCAGTGCGCGATCAGTATCAGCGAGCTGTCCAGCTACCCGGGGCTGGCGACTTCTCTGGACAGCCAGGCCGCCGGATGGATCGCGCAGTTTTGTGGCTCGCGAGACTTCGGCACGGTTGCGTTTGGCACCGAGGGCGGGTTGTTTGATCAAGCTGGCATTCCCACCGTGGTGTGCGGGCCGGGGAGCATGGAGCAGGGGCATAAGCCGGATGAATTTATCAGCGTGGAACAACTGGAGGCCTGTGACCGAATGCTGGAGCGGGTGCTTGCGTTCGTGCGCCCGTAGGCGGCGGGGGAAATCGCGAGAGCCTGTATAAAACGCTGAAAGGCGGTTCTAAAACGCGCTATGAGACGATTCAGAAACTGATGCTGTCGTTAGGCGTGGAACTGACGGTGCAGCCGATTGCGGCGGTGGCAAGCAAGAAAACCGCCAGAGCAAAGCGGGCTGCGGCCGGTAAACCCTGCCACGTGGTTTAGCGAGCGACCACATCCCTGAAAACACCGAGGCCCCCTGTGGGAGGGGGCTTGCTCCCGATAGCGGAGTGTCAGTCGATACATTTCTGGCTGATACACCGCAATCGGGAGCAAGCCCCCTCCCACATTGGATTGATTGTGTTTTGGAGGTCGGGCCTCCCTTAGAACCCAGCTCTTCAGCGCACCAGGCAAGGCTGCTTGTTGTTAAAACTCCACCCCGGAATCAAAAACTGCATCGCCACGCTGTCATCCCGTGCGCCAAGGCCCATGCCTTTGTACACCTCGTGGGCCTTGGCCACGGCGTCCATGTCGATGTCCACGCCCAGGCCAGGCTTGGCCGGCACCTTCACATAACCGCCTTCGATTTTCAGCGGCTCCTTGGTCAGGCGTTGGCCGTCCTGCCAGATCCAGTGGGTGTCGATGGCGGTGATATCGCCCGGTGCGGCGGCGGCCACTTGGGTGAACATCGCCAGGGAAATGTCGAAGTGGTTGTTGGAGTGCGATCCCCAAGTCAGGCCCCAGTCGTTACACATCTGCGCCACGCGCACGGAGCCCTGCATGGTCCAGAAGTGTGGATCGGCCAGGGGGATGTCCACCGATTGCAACTGGATCGCGTGGCCCATTTCGCGCCAGTCGGTGGCGATCATGTTGGTGGCGGTTTTCAGGCCCGTGGCGCGACGGAATTCAGCCATGACTTCGCGGCCCGAGTAACCATTTTCGGCGCCGCAGGGGTCTTCGGCGTAGGCGAGCACGTGGTGTTGATCGCGGCATAGGCGGATGGCTTCTTTGAGCGACCAGGCGCCGTTCGGGTCCAGCGTGATGCGTGCATCGGGGAAGCGTTCGGCGAGGGCGGTGACGGCTTCGATTTCTTCGTCGCCGCTTAAAACGCCGCCCTTGAGTTTGAAGTCGTTAAAGCCGTATTTGGCTTTGGCGGCTTCGGCCAGGCGCACCACGGCTTCGGCCGTCAGGGCTTTTTCATGGCGCAGGCGGAACCACTCGTCGTCACTGTCCGCCTCGTTGCGGTAGGCCAGGTCGGTGGCGTTGCGGTCGCCCACATAGAACAGATAGCCGAGCATCTTCACCGCGTCACGCTGCTGGCCCTCGCCGAGCAATGCGGCCACCGGCACTTCGAGGAACTGCCCCAGCAGGTCGAGCAGGGCGGCCTCCATCGCGGTGACGGCATGGATGGTGATGCGCAGGTCAAAGGTCTGCAGGCCACGGCCAGCCGAATCCCGTGAGGCAAATGTGCTGCGCATCTGGTTGAGGATGCGCTGGTATTGGCCGATGGGTTGGCCGATCACCAGGCTGCGGGCGTCTTCCAGGGTTTCGCGGATGCGTTCGCCGCCGGGCACTTCACCAACGCCGGTGTTGCCCGAGCTGTCCTTGAGAATCACGATGTTGCGGGTAAAAAACGGCCCGTGAGCGCCGCTGAGGTTGAGCAGCATGCTGTCGTGGCCGGCGACGGGGATGACCTGGAAGTGGGTGACGACTGGAGTATTCATGGCAAATTCCTAAAGAGGCTCAAAGAGGTTTGCTGAGGGCCGCGCCGGTTGGCGCTACGTCTGGCGACGTCAATGGGACAGAGGGCGCGGTCTTGGCGAAAAACACCAGGATCGCCGCCAGCACTGAGGTACCGGCCAGGCCGTAGAGGCCGCCTTGGATCGAGCCGGTGGTCTGCTCCAGAAAGCCGAAAGTAGTCGGCGCAACGAAGCCGCCCAGGTTGCCGATGGAGTTGATCAGCGCGATCACGGCAGCGGCAATGCGTACATCCAGATAACCCTGGGGGATCGGCCAGAACAGCGAAGACGCCGACTTGAACCCGATGGCCGCAAAGCAAATCGCCACAAAGGCAAACACTGGCCCGCCGGTGGTGGACATGAACATGCCGGCCGCTGCAATCAACAGCGCCGCCGCGACCCAGGCCTGTTGGAACTTGAACTTGCCCGACAGCGATGCGAAGGCATACATGGCGATGATCGAGATCAGCCACGGAATCGAGTTGAAGAAGCCCACCTGCACATCACTCAAGTCGCCCATCTTTTTGATGATGCTCGGCAGCCAGAATGTCGCCGCGTAAATGGTCAGTTGGATGCAGAAGTACAGGGCGCAGAACAGCAGGATCTGGCGGTCCTTGAGCAGCTTGCCAAGGGTCGGTTTGACACTGGTCAGCGCCTCACGCTGGCGTTGCTCCTCGTCGATGGCGCCGACCAGTGCGTCCTGTTCTTCGCGAGTCATCCATTTGGCGTCGTGGGGCTTGGAGTCCAGCCAGAACCACACGAAGAAACCGATCACCACCGAGGCCAGGCCTTCGATGGCGAACATCCATTGCCAGCCGTGGAAGCCAAAGCCTTCGATCTGCAATAGCACACCCGACAGCGGGCCAGAGATCAACGAGGCCACCGCCGAGCCGCTGAGGAAAATCGCAATGGCTTTACCGCGCTCTGCGCCCGGCAACCAGCGTGTGAAGTAGTAGATCACTCCTGGGAAGAAGCCGGCTTCGGCCACGCCCAGCAGAAAGCGCAGGATGTAGAAGTGGGTTTCGTTTTGGATGAAGGCCATCATCGTCGCGACGATGCCCCAGGTGAACATGATGCGGGTCAGCCAGATACGCGCGCCGACCTTTTGCAGCAGCATGTTGGAGGGCACTTCGAACAGGGCATAACCGATGAAGAACAGCCCGGCACCGAACCCATAGGCCGCTGCGCCGATGCCCAAGTCGTGCTCCATGTGCGTGCGCACAAAGCCGATATTGACCCGGTCGATATAGTTGAGGATGAACATGATCACGAACAGTGGGAGCACATGGCTCTTCACTTTGCGCACGGCGCGCGCGAGGACCGGATCACTGTGTGGAGCGGCAGATGCATGGCTTGAATTGTTCACAATTCAAAACTCCCCCTGATTATTTTTATGCGGGTTTGCGTGTTTTGTTGATAGACATCATACAAGTTGATTTCTGGAATTCGCAATCCAGTGATTAATGTTTTTGTGTTTATAAGGTCGTTGCTGGAATGATTTTTTTGTTATTAGCCAATGTTTATTGAGGTTTTGTCCGGGTTTTAGGCGTTTAAATGACACCTTATTGAAGGTGACGGTAACCGTCGAGCGGGTCCGCCATCAGATTGGTTGTCATACAAGTTAGATGGTTTTTCAATCAACCTCGGCGGCGTCCTTTGTCTGGGTGTTAAGCTCGCTCCAGCCCAACCCCGTGGACTTGCAGTAATGCCCAATGAAACCCCAACCCCCGTGCGTAAACGCTCCACCAACCTGGCCCAGGGCGTGGTCGACGCCCTGACCCAGCGCATCCTGCTCGGCCAGTTGAAACCCGGCGAAAAGCTGCCGTCGGAATCCACCATCGTGCTGGAGCATGGCGTCAGTCGGACGGTGGTGCGCGAGGCGCTCTCCAAGTTGCAGGCTTCGGGGCTGGTAGAGACGCGTCACGGCATCGGCACCTTTGTGCTGGAGCAGAGCGCCCAACAAGGCTTGCGCTTGCATGTGGACACGGTCGCCAGCGTGCGCAACATGTTGGAACTGCGCCTGGGCCTGGAGGTGCAAGCGGTGGCGCTGGCTGCACTGCGTCGCACCGATGCTCAACTGGCCCACATGCGCGAAGCACTGGACGACTACCAGGCCTCTCTCGCCAACAACGACAGCTGCGTGGAAGAGGACAAACGCTTCCACCAGCAGATCGCCGAAGCCACCGGCAATACCTTCTTCACCGAAATCATGTTGCACCTGGGTAACGCGATGATTCCGCGAACTCAGGTGAAGGTGGACGAACGTGGAGGGGCGGACTTTGCCAAACTCGGGCAATTGGCGAACCTGGAGCATGAGGCGATTTTCAATGCGATCAAACGCCAGGATCCGGACGCCGCACGCGCCGCCATGGTGTTGCATCTGACTAACAGCCGGGATCGATTTTCCGGGGAATGATAAGGAACACAGGTTGAACGAACACACCTTGTCCATGCGCCTGGAGCGCGTGGCAGCGCATGTGCCGAATGGCGCGCGCCTGGCCGATATCGGCTCGGACCATGCCTATCTGCCGGTGGCGTTAGTGCGCCGTGGCGTGATCGACGCGGCGCTGGCGGGAGAGGTCGCGACCACACCGTTCCAGGCGGCCGAACGGACCGTGCGTGACAATGGCCTGGAGCAGCAGATTACTGTGCGCCTGGCCGATGGCTTGGCGGCCATCGAGGCGCGTGACGGCATCACGGCCATCAGCCTCTGCGGCATGGGCGGCGAGACGATCCGCGACATCCTTGAGGCCGGCAAAGCCCACCTGAGCGGCGCTGAGCGGCTGATCCTGCAACCCAATGGCGGTGAGCAACCACTGCGCCTTTGGTTAATGCGCAATGGCTATCGCATCGTCAGCGAAGAGCTGTTGCATGAAAACCGCTTTTACTACGAAATCATCGTCGCTGAGCGCGCAGACCCTGTGGTGTATACCGCCGAACAACTGTTCTTCGGCCCGTTACTGATGCAGGCCCGTAGCCCGGTGTTTTTGGCCAAGTGGCAGCGCGCGTTACGCCTGAGGCAGAAGACCTTGGCTGCCTTTGAGCGTGCGCAGGCGGTGCCCGAGGCGAAGCTCCAAGAGATTAGCCAGCAGATCCGGTGGATGCTCACACTGCTGGCTTGATACATACCCATTCAACCGTGATAAATCAGGAACCCCGCAATGGCAGACGCTACCGACCACGCCTTCTACGATCGCGCCGACGCGCACATCGAACTGTCGAACGAACAACTGAAAACCTTCGAAGACCTCGGCCAAGTCAGCGCTTCAATGATGTTCGGCACGACGCGGTTCAACGCCTGGGCGTGCGCACGCAACTTCAAGTCCGGTGAGCACATGGCCGAGGAGCGCGAGGCGATGCTCAAGTATTTTTGTGATCAGTATCGGTTGATGCTTGAGGACAACCTGGACGATCACATCAAGAACTTCAGTCGCTACATGCAGGCCAAATAGTCATTGCTCACTGCCTCTCACATAAAGCGCGGCGCCCTTCAAGTTTGGCTGGTTTGCTGCCGATAGGATGCCTGTGAATAAAGGTGTTCTGGACTGCACCTGGGCCAGTCGTCTCCGGCGGTTACAGCAGTCTTGCCAACACTGAGTGCTTTTGCCCCATTTTCGAGCACTCCATCGGCTCCAAAAGCGTGCCGCCCGCCCTGTTTCAGGGCTGTTGTTCGGCGGCCCGTATCTTGCTAGAGCCAAGCTAATCAATGACATGGCACTTTGCCGTTAGTCATTTCACGGCTTGGCCCACCGTGCACCACGTGGGTTGTTTGAGGGAGTAGTCGGACATGCACAGCTTGTTATCACCCGGTATCCGCCTGCTCGGACGTATGGGGTTTGCGCGCAAATTCCAAGTGTTGTTTTTCCTGTTCATGCTGCCCCTGGCTGGGAGCCTCTGGATGATCGGCCAGGACTATCGCGATAAATTAGGCGTGATTTCCACCGAGCAGTCCGGCGTGCGCCAACTGTTGGCCCTGGATGCACTGGACGGTCAATTGACGGCTCAGCGCAACCTGGCTGCGCGTTGGAAAGCGGCGGACATCCTGCACGCGCCGACGCCGGCGGCGAAGGCGGCGATGGACAAGGTCGATACGAATTTCCCGCTGATCCAGCAAAGCCTGCAAGCCTTGGGCGATGAGCTCAAAGCGCAGAACGCCAGCGCCGACATCCTCGCGCGCTACGAGGCGTTGCAGGCCACCGTCAAAGGCATGGACTCCGCTTCGCTGCGCACCGTGGGTTGGTGGCCGGATGGCTACGACCGTTTCACCTCGGCGCTGAGCGCGATGCAAACCCTGCGCGAACAGATCACCCTGGACGCCGGGCTGATCCTCGATCCCTGGCTGGAAACCTACATGCTCATGCAGATGGGCACACAGCAGACGCCAGACTTGATCGAGCGTATCGGTCGTATGGCGGGCGTCGGGCAGTCGTCCATTGCTTCGGGGCAGTTCACCTTGCAAAGCCGTTTGCAGATGCGCGACCTGCGCAGCCGCATTGGCGACGCGCGCGACCAGTTGGCCAAGGCGGCGGCTGCGCTCAAGGCCAAGCAATTCGACGGCATGGAGCCCTGGACTGCGCAGTACGACAACAGCCTGCAACTGTTGGATAACGAGCTTAAAGTTCTGGACGACGGCGTCTTCGGCGGCACCATCAAGCTCGATACCGCCGGTTTCGAGCGCAGTGTCGACGCCATGCTCGGTTCGCTCAGCGCACTGCGCGTGCAGTCGCTGACCTCCCTGGACGAGCGCTTGAGCTACTACCACCGCAACGCGAACGAGCGCTTCATTCCTCTGGCGATGACCTTCGGCGTGCTGGCCCTGGCCGCGCTGTACCTGTTCATGTGCCTGCAAGCCTCCATACAGCGCAGCGCAAGAGGCATCACCACCCTGGCCGAATCCTTGCGCGACGGTAACCTGTGCGTCGAAGTGGCGGTGGAAGGGCGGGACGAGCTGGCACTGATCAGCACCGCGCTGAACGTGGCGGTGGTGCAATTGCGCACCAGCCTGCTGGGGGTCAACCACGAAACCCAGCAGCTCGGCTCAGCGGTCCTCACCCTCAATTCGCAATCGGGCAGTACCCTCAGCGAAGTCGAAGACCAGCAGCATCAAATCAGCCAGATCGCCGCCGCCGCTACGCAGTTGGCCGCGACGTCCATGGGCGTCGCCAGAAGCTGTGAGCAAGCGTCGGGCAGCGCCCAGCAAACACGACGCATTGCCGAAGACAGCAGCCGCGACAGCCAACGCACCACGGCCAGCATCCAGCAACTCAACCAACGCCTTACCGATACGGCTGACGCTTTGCAGCAAGTCAGTCAGCAGGGGCAGCAGATTCAGTCGGTGGTCGACACCATTCGCGGCATCGCCGAGCAGACCAACCTGCTCGCACTCAACGCGGCCATCGAAGCGGCCCGCGCCGGCGAGCAGGGCAGGGGCTTTGCGGTGGTGGCCGATGAAGTGCGCAGTCTGTCCCAACGCACCCAGGCCTCCACGGCGCAGATCGCCGGCACCGTCGACAGCCTGCGCGCGACCGTGAGCCAGGCCGTTACGCTGATGGGCGCCGCGTGCGAGCAAGCATTGACCGATGCCGAGTCCGTCACCGGCCTGGGCACGCGCTTGGGCGAGATTGCCGGCGCGGTGCAGAACGTCACCGACACCCTGGCGCAGATCGCCACCGCGGTGGAGGAGCAAGCGGCGACGGCGGACGAAGTGAGCGGCAACATCCAGCAAGTCGATCAGGCGGCAGGACGTTTGCTGGATGGCGCGCGAGCGGTCAACCGGGCGGCGGACACCTTGAGCAAGGGCAGCCAGGCGTTGAGTGACAACACCGCGCGGTTTCGTTTGAGCTGAGTGCTATTTGGCTGCGGTGCGCAGGACTTCAATCCACAGCGCACCTTTGCCTGAAGCCGCCTCACCCACGCGCTTCAACGCACCTGCGCCGCTGATCGCGTAGGTACCGACCTTGTCGCTTTTCTCGCCGGTCACCAGCAACCATTGGCCATTGGGAGAGAAGGCGATATTGCGCGGTTGTTTCTCTTCGACCGGGTAGTTGTCGAGAAACGTCAGGCCACCCGTAGCCGCATCCACCGCAAACGCCGACACCGAGCTGCTGGTGCGCTCGCTCATCAGCAGTAGGGTGCCATCTGGGGACAAACGCAGGTCGGCGGCCCAGATGCGTGGCGTCGGGTCGTCCTTCAAATCATTGTTGCGCGCGTCCCGCACTTCGCCGTGGGCCAGTTTCAAACGCGCGGGAATGCCGTTGGCTACGCCGATCTGCGTCAGCGCGCCGGTGCTGTCGTCAATGGAAAATGCAGTGACGGTGCCGCTCATTTCGCCGACCACATACAGGTATTTACCGTTGGCTGAAAACGCCAAGTGCCGAGGCCCGGTGTTGGCCGGCACGCTCACGTAGCCGGTGCCGATCGGCGTGAGTGCGCCGGTGTTTGCCTCGAAGCGATATTGCAGCACGTGGTCGTTGCCCAAGTTGCCGGCGTAGGCAAAGCGATTGCTGGGGTCGGTGCGCAGGGAGTGCGCGTGGGGGCCGGTCTTGTAGGTGAGGATCGGCTCGGGCTTATCGACGGGCTGCACACTGAGGGTGTCGGCCCCGTAAGAGGCCGCGAGCAGATAACGTCCGGCGCGGTCGGTGGCCAGGTAGGCCATGCTTTCTGCCAGCGGGGCCTTGGAGCGTGGCGTCAACCGCCCGCTGGCTGGATCAATGCTGAAGCTCTGCACCTGAAACGGCTTGACCCGCAGCGCGGCATACAAGGTTTTACCGTCGGGGCTCAGGGCCATGGGGTTGACCTGATCACCGGCTGTTACCTGGTCAACCAGGCTCAACGCGCCGTTGCTCTCGTCCAGCCGATACTGGGAAATCAGGCCATCGCCGGGGCTGGAAATGTACGCGAAGGTCGCAGCGTTGGCGTGTGCGCTGAGTCCGCAGGCAATGGCGGCGGCCATGAGGAGGGGTTTATTCACGAGTGAGCCTTTATTGTTATGTTTGTGATCAGTCATCGTATGACTGTATTTCTTTCTCCGCAATAGTTGGTTTTTGGGCTCACTTGGTTGTGTCTCTTGCGACGCACCGGTATGCCTGACCCACAGGGTTACATGTGGTCAACAAGCGACAGTTGCTCGTCCCCTGCGGCGCGCTAGCGTTAAGGCTCTTCAGGCATTTCACGTAGAGCAGCGGATGCGCCCCACACCTCAATCACACCGTCTGCGTCACGGCCGTTACTCGGAACACGGTCGCAGCTACCTCATCACCGCCGTGGTTCATCAGCGCCAGCGCTTATTCACTGACCTTTACCTGGGTCGCCTGCTGGTTGCCGAATTCCGGCAGGCTCATGAACTGGGACTGGTCGATTCACTGGCCTGGGTCGTCATGCCTGACCACATTCACTGGTTGTTTGAGTTGAAGCAAAAGGCGTTGGCAGACGTGGTGCGACGTATTAAGTCGCGCAGTACGCTGGTCATTAACCAGCGTCGTCAAAGTAAAGAGCGTGTTTGGCAACCCGGCTATCACGATAGGGCAGTGCGTGCGGACGATGATCTTCGCAAGATGGCGCGTTACATCATTGCCAACCCTTTACGAGCTGGCCTGGTGGAGCGCGTGGGGGATTATTCGTTGTGGGATGCGGCGTGGCTATGAATAAGAGGGGCGAACTCCTGTGTTTGGCAGACTTCCCAGGGGAGCAGGTTTTTGTGGTGGGCAGGCTTCTCTGGTGAGCCGGTTTCTGTAGTGAGCAGGCTTCTTACAGTGAGCAGTGGCTTTTGTGGTGAGCGGGCTTGCCCCGCGCTGGGCTGCGAAGCAGCCCCAAAACCTGCCAGCGTGATCTACCTGACGAAACGCGGTGTTCTTGATGGGGCCGCTTCGCAGCCCAGCGCGGGGCAAGTCCGCTCACCACAAAAAAAGCTTGCCTGCCACGCGTTACATCATTGCCAACCCTTTACGAGCCGGTCTGGTGGAGCGAGTGGGGGATTATTTGTTATGGGATGCGGCGTGGCTATGAAGAAGAGGCGCGAACTCCTGTGTTTGGCAGACTTCCCTGATGAGCAGGTCTTTGTGGTGAGCAGGCTTCTCTGGTGAGCAGGCTTCTGTAGTGAGCAGGCTTCTGTAGTGAGCAGGCTTCTTACGGTGAGCAGTGGCTTTTGTGGTGAGCGGGCTTGCCCCGCGCTGGGCTGCGAAGCAGCCCCAAAACCTGCCGGCGCGATCTATCTGACGAAACGCGGTGTTCTTGATGGGGCCGCTTCGCAGCCCCAAAACCTGCCGGCGCGATCTATCTGACGAAACGCGGTGTTCTTGATGGGGCCGCTTCGCAGCCC
>NZ_JAAOWU010000034.1 GCF_013778505.1 Pseudomonas sivasensis
CACGCCTCCCCCGCCGCCGCCGCGTCCACTGCTGCTGAGAATCGCCAGCAGGATCGCGCCCACCGGCAGGCCCATACGGTTGCACAGCCACAACACGCCAATCAGCAGGATAACCAGGCCGATGGAAAACCCGGGATTATCCTTGGCAAAATTGGCATCCGCCACATGGGCCGGTACCGCCAATGGCTCACCGCCCACCACCTGGATCATCGCGGCCACACCGTCGCTGATGCCCTGGCTGAAATTGCCGGTTTTGAATTTGGGGGTGATCACCTGGTTGATGATCACCCAGGACTGCGCATCGGTCAGCACGCCTTCCAGGCCGTAACCGACTTCGATGCGCAATTTGCGCTCATCGCGGGCGACGATCAACAGCGCGCCGTTGTCCTTGCCCTTCTGGCCAATGCCCCAGTGGCGCCCCAGTTGATAACCGAAGTCTTCAATAGGCACGCCTTGCAGGTCAGGCACGGTGACCACCACGATCTGGTCGCCGGCGGTTTGCTCCAGCGCCTGCAATTGCTGGGACAACTGCGCGCGCACTGCCGGGTCGATCATCTGGGCGTTATCGACCACCCGTCCGGTCAACTCCGGGAAGGTCAGCGCTGCCTGGGCCACGCCCACGCAGGCCAGCAGCCACAGCGCCAGCCCTATCCGTAATAAGCGCATCGGCTTACTTGAACTTCACTTGCGGTGCTTTATCGGCATCGGCACTGGTGGCTTCAAACGTTTGGCGGATCGGCAAGTCGCTGTACATCACGCTGTGCCACAGACGACCTGGGAAGGTGCGGATCTCGGTGTTGTAGGCCTGCACGGCCTGGATGAAATCACGACGGGCCACGGCGATACGGTTTTCGGTGCCTTCAAGCTGGGATTGCAGGGCCAGGAAGTTCTGGTTGGCCTTAAGGTCCGGGTAGCGCTCGGACACCACCATCAAGCGGCTAAGCGCGCCGCTCAAACCGTCCTGGGCTTGCTGGAACTGTTTGAGTTTCTCGGGATTGTCGAGGGTGCTGGCGTCGACCTGGATCGAGGTGGCCTTGGCCCGCGCTTCGATCACGGCGGTGAGGGTGTCTTGTTCATGGGCAGCGTAGCCTTTGACCACTTCCACCAGGTTAGGAATCAGGTCGGCGCGGCGTTGGTATTGGTTCTGCACCTGGCCCCACGCGGCTTTGGCCTGTTCGTCCAGGGTGGGAATGGTGTTGATGCCGCAACCGCTCAGCACCGTGCTGATCAATAGCAAAGCTGCGGCTTTGAAGCCCCAGCGGTAACTTTGTGCTGCTTGCATGGTGTCTCTCCTGAGCAATCTTGATGGAATTTGACGACTGACCCTATAAACCGCGCGCTTGGGGCATAATCCGCTCCCACTACTGGATTGCATCGAATCATTCAGCTAAAAAGATGCCCAGCGCAAATAAGAGTTCAGAAGTGTGGTGCATTTTCTGCAATAACACTCGAACAACAACATATGTTCCCCACATTTTGGCAGAACAGCGCATGTTTGCTGTGCAGTGAGCCGAAAAAGGATATTCATGAAGAAGCTGTGTTTGCTCGGCCTTGTTGCCACGCTGGCCACCCACCCCGTCTGGGCAGAAACAAAGCCTGCTGCGCTTAAAGACAAGGACGCCTTCGTCAGCGACCTGCTCAAGCAGATGACCCTCGATGAGAAGATCGGCCAATTGCGCCTGATCAGCATCGGCCCCGAAATGCCCCGCGAGCTGATCCGCAAGGAAATCGCCGCCGGCCGCATCGGTGGCACGTTCAACTCCATCACCCGCCCGGAAAACCGTCCGATGCAGGACGCGGCCATGCGCAGCCGCTTGAAGATCCCGATGTTCTTCGCCTATGACGTGATCCACGGCCACCGCACCATCTTCCCGATCAGCCTGGCCCTGGCCTCCAGCTGGGACATGGACGCCATCGGCCGCTCAGGGCGCATCGCTGCACAGGAAGCCGCCGCTGACAGCCTCGACATCACCTTCGCGCCGATGGTCGACATTTCCCGCGACCCACGCTGGGGTCGTACCTCCGAAGGTTTCGGCGAAGATACCTACCTGGTGTCGCGAATCGCCGAAGTCATGGTCCGGGCCTTCCAGGGCGCCAGCCCCGCAAATGCCGACAGCATCATGGCCAGCGTCAAGCACTTCGCCCTGTACGGCGCGGTGGAAGGCGGCCGCGACTACAACGTGGTCGATATGAGCCCGGTCAAGATGTACCAGGACTACCTCCCGCCGTACCACGCGGCGATCAAGGCCGGCTCCGGCGGCGTGATGGTGGCGCTCAACTCGATCAACGGCGTGCCCGCCACCGCCAACACCTGGCTGATGAACGACCTGCTGCGCAAGGACTGGGGCTTCAAAGGCTTGGCCGTCAGCGACCATGGCGCGATCTTCGAACTGATCAAGCACGGCGTGGCTAAGGACGGGCGTGAAGCCGCGAAGCTCGCGATCAAGGCCGGCATCGACATGAGCATGAACGACTCGCTGTACGGCAAGGAATTGCCTGGGCTGCTCAAGTCCGGTGAGATCGATCAGAGCGACATCGACAACGCCGTGCGCGAAGTGCTCGGCGCCAAATACGACATGGGCCTGTTCAAGGACCCGTACCTGCGCATCGGCAAGGCCGAGGATGACCCGGCAGACACCTATGCCGACAGCCGCCTGCACCGCGCCGAGGCCCGCGATATCGCGCGCCGCAGCCTGGTATTGCTGAAAAACCAGAACAACACCCTGCCACTGAAAAAATCCGCGACCATCGCGCTCGTGGGCCCACTGGCCAAGGCGCCGATCGACATGATGGGCAGCTGGGCCGCTGCCGGTAAGCCGGAACAATCGGTGACCCTGCTCGACGGTTTGAATGCGGTCATCGGCGAGAAAGGCAAGATCATCTACGCCCGTGGCGCCAACATCACCAACGACAAGGCCGTGGTGGACTATCTCAACTTCCTCAACTTCGATGCCCCGGAAGTAGTGGATGACAAGCGCGCACCGCAGGTGCTGATCGATGAGGCCGTCAAAGCGGCCAAGGATGCCGACGTGATCGTCGCGGCCGTGGGTGAGTCCCGTGGCATGTCCCACGAATCGTCGAGCCGCACCGACCTGAACATCCCGCAAAGCCAGCGCGACCTGATCAAGGCGCTCAAGGCCACCGGCAAGCCGCTGGTGCTGGTGCTGATGAATGGCCGCCCGCTGTCGATCCTGGAAGAGAACCAACAGGCCGACGCGATCCTGGAAACCTGGTTCGCCGGCACCGAAGGCGGCAACGCCATCGCCGACGTGCTGTTCGGTGACTACAACCCGTCGGGCAAGCTGCCGATTACGTTCCCACGCTCCGTGGGCCAGATTCCGACCTACTACAACCACCTGACCATCGGCCGGCCGTTTACCCCAGGCAAACCGGGCAACTACACCTCGCAGTACTTCGATGACACCACCGGGCCGCTGTTCCCGTTTGGTTATGGCCTGAGCTACACCACGTTCAGCCTGTCGGATATGGCGCTGTCGTCCACCACCCTGAACAAGACCGGCAAGCTCGACGCCAGCGTCACGGTGCAGAACACCGGCAAGGTCGACGGCGAAACCGTGGTGCAGATGTATATCCAGGACGTCGCGGGTTCAATGATCCGTCCGATCAAAGAACTGAAGAACTTCCAGAAAATCATGCTCAAGGCTGGTGAAGAGCGCACCTTGCACTTCACCATCACCGAGGAAGACTTGAAGTTCTACAACACCCAGCTCAAGTACGCGGCGGAACCCGGCGAGTTCAATGTACAGATCGGCCTGGACTCCCGGGATGTGCAGCAGCAGACGTTCGAACTGCTCTAACGCCTGACGCGGTCAAACAATATGGGAGGGGGCTTGCCCCCGATTGCGGTGTACCAGCCAGCAGATCTGTAGCTGAGTCATCGCTATCGGGGGCAAGCCCCCTCCCACATTTGATCTCAGTGTTCTTGCTAGCCGCGTCGGTCCAGCACGTTCACCACCAACCGATCAATCCACCCCCACACCCGCTGCTTCACCCGCCGCCACAACGGTCGCGCCTTCCACGCCTCCAGGCTCACCGCCTGACTCTGGGCAAAATCCCGTTCGAAACTGCCTTCGACCGCCAGCGTCAATTCCGGGTCCAACGCTTCAAGGTTGGCTTCCAGATTGAAGCGCAGATTCCAGTGGTCGAAGTTGCACGAGCCGATGCTGACCCAATCGTCCACCAGCACCATTTTCAGGTGCAAAAAGCACGGCTGGTATTCAAAGATCTGCACGCCCGAGCGTAATAAGCGTGGGTAATAACGATGCCCGGCGTAACGCACCGACGGGTGATCAGTACGCGGGCCGGTGAGCAGCAAACGCACATCTACCCCACGCCCTGCCGCCCGGCGCAAGGCACGGCGCACGCCCCATGTGGGCAAGAAATACGGCGTGGCCAGCCAGATTCGTGTCTTGCTGCTGTTGAGCGCGCGGATCAGCGATTGCAGGATGTCGCGGTGCTGACGGGCGTCCGCATACGCGACGCGGCCCAGTCCCTGGCCGGTCGCTGGTACTTTGGGCAGGCGCGGCAAGCCGAAATGGGTGGCCGGTTTCCACTCCCGGCGCGCCACGTTGGCGTGCCATTGGCGATCGAACAGCGCCTGCCAATCCAGCACCAGCGGGCCGCTGATCTGCACCATCACTTCGTGCCATTCGGCGGTGTCTTCGCCCGGCGTCCAGAATTCATCGGTGACGCCTGTGCCGCCGACCACGGCGATATTCTGGTCGATAAGCAGCAGCTTGCGGTGGTCGCGGTACAGGTTGCGCATCCAACGGCGCCAGCTGAGGCGATTGTAGAAACGCAGCACCACACCGGCATCGGTCAAACGCTTACGCAGTCCCAGAGTGAACGCGAGACTGCCGTAGTCATCGAACAGGCAACGCACCAGCACGCCACGTTCGGCGGCGAGCACCAAAGCCTGCACCAGCGCTTCGGCGCACGCGCCCGCCTCCACCAAGTACAACTCAAGATCCACATGGCGCTCAGCGCGGGCAATGCCCACGAGCATTTGTGGAAAGAAATTCGGTCCGTCGATCAACAACTCGAAACGGTTGGCGCTGCGCCACGGGAACACCGCGCCGCTCACGTCAGCGCGCCGTAAAAATCAGCACCGCACCCACCGGCACCGACAAGCTGATCGACTTGAGCCCCGCCGCTTCACGCAATGCCGCCACACCCGGTGCCAGGTCGAAGTCCTCGGCGTGCAACACCACAGGTTCCAGGGTCACCACCTGGAAACGCCGGTCATCCAGGCGCGTGGCCAGGAGTTCTGCGCTGTAGGTCTGGGTTTTGCCGTGCAAGGTGACGTTCAGCGGCAGGCGCAATTCCAGTTGCGCGCCGGGGGCCAGGTCATTGATCGGTTGCAGGTTGATCTGTGCACTGATCAGCGCATCAGGAAAAGTCTTGATCTCGAAAAGCTGATTGCGCATGCGCTCGTCACGCAGCGGGATGCTGCTGTTGACCGACTCCAGCTCCACTTCCAATTGCGCCGCGCCCTTGCTGTCCACCTTACCGTGCAGCACCAGGAAGCGATGGACTTCAGCGATCTCGGTGTTTTTGGTGGTGACGAACGACAGGCGCGAGGACTCGTTGTCCAGGTACCAATCGGCGTGGGCGGGTACGGCGGCAGCGACCAGCAGGGCAAAGGCCAGGGGTTTGATAACAGACGCGTTGAACATTAAGGACTCGTGGGGAAAAAACCTGCACGAACCTTAAGCGCAATGTCACAAGCGGCGCAAATCCAATGTGGAGGCGGGGCGGGTCAAGGACTCAGGCGACAGCCCTGGCGGTCGCCGAACCAGCGTGCACGGTGCGTACGCCCCAACCCGCTCGCCGTCACTTCACTGCGCTCCGGGTTATCACTGAACGCACTGGTGGGCACGTACTGCTTCACATATCCCCGGCAATAATCGGCTGGATTGTTCGCCACATACCGGCACGAGCAATACTCCTTGGCGGTATACGCCGCAATGATGTCGGGGAAGGCTTGCAGGTTAACGCGCTCGTGCCAGATCCAACCCAGCAGGCCCAGGACCAACAGTAAAAAGACACTGGTAAACGGCCGACGACGGATCATGGTTGCACCGCCGCAAGCACGCGTTTGAGCAGTTCGTTGTGGCGGTAGCTGCCGTCGCGATCGTCGCCGTAACGCACGATCACCAGGTGTTCGGTGGGCATCACGTACAGCGCCTGGCCCCAATGGCCGAGGGCGGCGAAGGTGTCGGCGGGGGCGTCGGGCCAGGGTCGCGGGGTGCCCTGGTTCAGCCACCAATGACCGCCAGGGACGGCTTCGTCCTGGCCGGCCTTGTAGTTGTCGAAGGGCTGGCGGTTGAAAGCCACCCAGTCTTCAGGCAGCAATTGTTGCTCGCCCCAGCGACCGTCCCGCGCCATCAGCAAACCGACGCGGGCCAAATCGCGCGCGGTCAGGTAGGCATAGGACGAGGCGACGAAGGTTTCATCGGCATCGGTTTCCCACGTGGCGTTGCGAATGCCCAGCGGCTTGAACAGCGCATCCCACGGGTAACTCATATAAGCCTTGTGACCCAGCATGCCTTTGAGCGCGGCGGACAAAATATTGCTGTCGCCGCTGGAATAGCGGAAGACCTGGCCCGGTGCACTGAAGGATTCGGTATTGGCGGCGAACTCAGCCATATCGGCACGGCCACGGGTATAGAGCATCGCCACCACCGAGGATTTCAGCGGGGCGTATTCGTAGTCTTCCTGCCAGTCCAGGCCCGAGGCCCAGTGCAGCAGGTCGGCCATGGTCACCGTGGGATGTTGCTTCATCGGCGGGTAGAAGCGCGCCACCGGGTCAGTCAGTTTGAAGCGGTTATCGCCATAGGCGACGCCCAGAACGGTGGCCATCAGGCTCTTGCTGATGGACCAGGTCAGGTGCGGCGTGTCGGCGGTGGTGGGCGCGGCGTAGCGTTCATAGATGATCTGGCCGTCGCGGATTACCAGCAGCGCATCGGTGCGAACGCCTTGGCGAGTGGCATCGTCACGCGGCGGGAACGCGTAGGCATCCAGTGCTTGGGTGGCGGGCCCGGCGAGCGGCGTGCCCTTGGCCCAGTCCTTGTCGGGCCAGGTGTCGGCGCGGGCGGTAACGGTGGCAAACAGCAGGGCAACGCACAGCAGGCCTCTGACCATGGACACAGACTCAAGGGGGCATTCAAGCCCGCGAGCCTAGCCGAGGGTGATGACAGATTTGCGACAAAGGGGCTGTCATCCAAGCGTCACCATAACTTCATGGAGATGACACCGAGCCTACATAGCCTGAGTTTGGACAAACAAGTCGACCGGCCGGAACGTGGCTGGCACTCGGAGATTCGCCATGACTCAGATCGCCCGCATCAGCGACACCGGCAATGAACGCCGTCTGCAAGCCGAACGCCTGGTTGGCGCACAAGCGTTGCAGGAAGCCCAGGCCCTGCGGTTCAACGTATTCAGCGGCGAGTTCAACGCCAAGCTGAAAGGCGCGGAACTGGGTCTGGACATGGATGACTATGATGTTCACTGCAGCCACATCGGCGTGCGGGATTTGAACAGCGGACGACTCGTCGCCACCACCCGTTTGCTCGACCACCAGGCTGCCAGCACCTTGGGCCGGTTCTACAGCGAAGAAGAATTCAGCCTGCACGGCTTGCTGCACCTGCAAGGCCCAATCCTGGAAATCGGCCGCACCTGCGTCGACCCGGCCTACCGTAACGGAGGCACCATCGCTGTGCTGTGGGGCGAGTTGGCTGAAGTCCTCAACCAAGGCGGCTATAGCTATTTGATGGGCTGCGCGAGCATCCCGATGCACGACGGCGGCATCCAGGCCCACGCAATCATGCAGCGCCTGCGCGAACGCTACCTGTGCAACGAACACCTGCGCGCCGAACCGAAAAAACCGCTGCCGGCGCTAGACCTGCCGACCAACGTAATCGCGGAGATGCCTCCGCTGCTCAAGGCCTACATGCGCCTGGGCGCAAAGATCTGCGGCGAGCCGTGCTGGGATGAAGATTTCCAGGTGGCCGACGTGTTCATCCTGCTCAAGCGCGATGAGTTGTGCCCGCGTTATGCGCGCCACTTCAAGGCGGCCATGTGATGAGCCGCCTGCGCGTGTACGGGCGCATTGCCCGCGTGCTGGTGGTCGTGGCGCTGGGTTTAAGCATGGCCAGTGTGTTTGGTGTGTTCGAGCGCTTGGGAATCGCCAACTCCATGGTGCGGCGCCAGCGTTGGTCGCGATTCTTTATGGCGCGGCTGACCAACGCCCTGCCCTTTCGCGTGACCGTGCACGGTGAGTTGCCGACGCAGCCGATGCTGTGGGTGAGCAATCACGTGTCCTGGACCGATATTCCGTTGCTGGGCGCGGTGGCGCCGATGTCGTTCCTGTCCAAGGCGGAAGTGCGCACTTGGCCGGTGGCGGGATGGTTGGCAGCCAAGGCCGGTAGCCTGTTTATCCGTCGTGGTTCGGGCGACAGCCAGTTGATCCGCAAGCAGATGACCCGTCACCTGGAACAACGGCATCCATTGCTGATGTTCCCCGAAGGCACCACCACCGACGGGCGCAGCCTGCGTACCTTCCACGGACGCTTGCTGGCCAGTGCGATTGATGCGGACGTGGCGCTTCAACCGGTGGCGATTCGTTATCTGCGCGATGGGCAAGTGGACCCATTGGCACCGTTTATTGGCGATGATGATTTGCTGTCGCACCTGATGCGCTTGTTCGGCAATGATCAGGGCGATGTGGAAATCCATGTGCTCAAGCCGATTGCCTGCGCCGGGCAGGAACGCGCGGCGCTGGCGCATCAGGCGCAGCAGGCGGTGCAGAGGGCGTTGTTTGGGCCGGTGCCGGAGACTGAACAAGTAGCGACGCGACCAGCCTTTGCCGCGTGATATGAGCCAGACACTGTTCCAAATGTGGGAGGGGGCTTGCTCCCGATAGCAGTGGATCAGCCAGCATCAGTGGTGGCTGGCACACCGTAATCGGGAGCAAGCCCCTTCCCACATTTAACTTTGTGTTGTCAGGTGGTTATGCGCGAAGGCTTGCAGTTCGGGGTAGAAGATCCGGAAGTCTTCACTCAACGGCTCATACAACTCACGCAATTCCTGCATCGCAAACCCTAATTCCTGGGGTTGTGTCAGCCGTCGCGAAATCCCCCGCAACACCTGCTCCATCACCGCAAACTCGCGGTACGAACCCAACCAATCATCCGCCGCCATATACGGCGCAATCTGCGCCAAGCGCCCCGGTAACTGCGGTTCGGCCGCCAGCACGCGGTACACCTGCGAAGTGAAGTGCTCCAAGGGTTGGTCGGCATACAGAGCCCAGTCCCGCGCCAGGCAGTGATCGAAAAACACGTCGAGGACGATTCCCGCATAACGCCTGCGGGTGAGGCTGAAACGCGACAACGCCTCTCCCACCCGCGGGTGACTGTCGGTGAAGCGGTCGATGGAGCGATGCAGCTGGATCGCCGTTTCGATGGGCGGGCTGAACTGGCCCTGCAGGCGACCTTTGACGAAATCGCCATAGAGGCTGCCCAGCAGTTGTGCAGGAAGTTGGCCGCCCAGGTGCAGATGTGCGAGATAATTCATGGCGCGCAGTCTAGCACTGCCGTCAACGTATCGTTATAACCCGATATACCGATTTGGGCTGAGTTAAGACCAAGATCATATTGGTATATCGAGATATAACGATTTAAGGTTCGCCTCATCGCGATATAACGCTTTACGACACTGAGCACCTGCCATGTCCATCGACCTCGACGAAATAATAAAAGCCCTGGCGCACCCAGTACGACGAGACATCCTCACCTGGCTCAAAGACCCGAAAGTGCAATTCCCCGAGCAACTGCACAACCACGAATACGGCATCTGTGCCGGGCAGATCGACCAACGCTGCGGCCTGTCCCAGTCGACCGTGTCGGCCCACCTGGCCACCTTGCAACGGGCGGGTTTGATCAGCAGCCAGAAGGCCGGGCAGTGGCACTTCTTCAAACGCAACGAGGAAACCATCCAGGCCTTCCTTGCGGCGCTCACCACAGAACTCAGCGCTGACGACAACGCAGCGCTGTAACAAGGAAACCCAAATGCCCCTCTCGCTACTCATACTGGCCCTGAGCGCCTTCGCCATCGGCACCACCGAGTTCGTCATCATGGGCCTGTTGCCCGATGTGGCGGCAGACCTCGGCGTGTCGATCCCCGGCGCCGGCTGGCTGGTCACCGGTTATGCCTTGGGCGTGGCCATTGGCGCGCCCTTCATGGCACTGGCCACCGCCAAGCTGCCGCGCAAGGCCGCGCTGGTAGCGTTGATGGGCATCTTTATTGTCGGCAACCTGCTCTGCGCCCTGGCCAGCGACTACAACGTGCTGATGTTTGCCCGCGTGGTTACCGCGCTATGCCATGGCGCGTTCTTCGGGATCGGCTCGGTGGTGGCGGCCAACCTGGTGCCAGCCAACAAACGCGCTTCGGCCGTGGCATTGATGTTCACTGGTTTGACCCTCGCCAACGTACTCGGCGTGCCGCTGGGCACCGCGCTGGGCCAGGAAGCCGGCTGGCGCTCGACCTTCTGGGCGGTGACGGTGATTGGTGTGGTGGCGTTGATCGGCCTGATCCGCTTCCTGCCAGCCAAGCGTGACGAAGAAAAACTCGACATGCGCGCCGAACTGGCCGCCCTCAAAGGTGCCGGCATCTGGTTGTCGCTGAGCATGACTGCGCTGTTCGCAGCATCGATGTTCACCCTCTTCACCTATGTTGCGCCGCTGCTCGGCGATGTCACCGGCGTGACACCCAAAGGCGTGACCTGGACCCTGCTGTTGATCGGCCTGGGCCTCACCGTGGGCAACATCATCGGCGGCAAACTGGCCGACAAACGCCTGGCCGCAACCTTGATCGGCGTGTTTATCAGCATGGCGGTGGTATCCACCGCACTGACCTGGACCAGCGTCGCGGTGATCCCGACTGAAATCACGCTGTTCCTGTGGGCCACCGCGTCGTTTGCCGCAGTCCCTGCGCTGCAGATCAACGTGGTGACCTTCGGCAAGGCCGCACCGAACCTGGTGTCCACCCTGAACATCGGCGCCTTCAACATCGGCAACGCCCTCGGCGCCTGGGTCGGCGGCAGCGTGATCGCCCACGGCTTCGGCCTGACCAGCGTGCCTCTGGCGGCAGCGGCCCTGGCGATCCTGGCGCTGCTGGTAACCCTGATTACTTTCCGTCAGGGCGGCGATGCCGACCTGGCCCCTGCGACCAACTGATCAACTTCAAAGAGAAGGGTGTTTTCCCATGACGACTATTTTCGATCCGATCACACTGGGCGACCTGGAACTGTCGAACCGCATCATCATGGCGCCGCTGACCCGCTGCCGCGCTGATGAAGGCCGCGTACCCAACGCACTGATGGCTGAGTACTACGTGCAGCGTGCGTCCGCAGGGCTGATCCTCAGTGAAGCCACCTCCGTGACCCCGCTGGGCGTGGGCTACCCGGACACCCCAGGCATCTGGTCCAACGACCAAGTGCGCGGCTGGGCCAACGTGACCAAGGCGATTCACGGCGCGGGCGGCAAGATCTTCCTGCAACTGTGGCATGTGGGTCGTATCTCCCATGAGTCGTACCTGAACGGCGAAACCCCGGTGGCGCCGAGTGCGATCCAGCCAAAAGGCCACGTCAGCCTGATTCGCCCACTGGCCGACTACCCTACCCCGCGCGCCCTGGAAACAGCTGAAATCGCCGACATCATCGACGCCTACCGCACCGGTGCCGAAAACGCCAAGGCCGCTGGTTTTGACGGCGTGGAAATCCACGGCGCCAACGGCTACCTGCTCGACCAGTTCCTGCAAAGCAGCACCAACCAGCGCACCGATAACTACGGCGGCTCCCTGGAAAACCGTGCGCGCCTGCTGCTGGAAGTGACCGACGCAGCCATCGAAGTCTGGGGCGCCGGGCGTGTGGGTGTGCATTTGGCACCGCGTGCCGACTCCCACGACATGGGCGACGATAACCTCGCGGAAACCTTCACCTACGTCGCCAGCGAACTGGGCAAACGTGGCATCGCCTTCATCTGCTCCCGTGAAAAAGAAGGCGCGGACAGCCTCGGCCCACAGCTGAAAAAAGCGTTCGGCGGCGTATACATCGCCAACGAACGCTTTACCAAAGACAGCGCCAATGCCTGGCTGGCCGAGGGCAAAGCGGATGCGGTGGCTTGGGGCGTACCATTCATTGCCAACCCGGATCTGCCAGCACGTCTGAAGGCCGATGCGCCGCTCAACGAAGCACACCCGGAAACCTTCTACGGCAAGGGCCCGGTGGGTTACATCGACTACCCGACCCTGCCGCTTTAATCGGCCGAAACTAAAACCAGATGAGAAAGGGGGCTTGCCCCCGATGGCGGTGCGTCAGTCACTGTATGTGTTGACTGAACCACTGCCATCGGGGGCAAGCCCCCTTTCACGTTGTTGGCGGCCTACAGGTTCTGGCTACATTGCTTCACAGAACCGCAACAAAATCCCTACAAAATACTTAGGCGGCTACCTATCAACCGCCCACCAGCCCGTATATAAAGTCATCCCACCAATCAGGCAGAAGGACGATTGACCGTCCTTAAGCTTTACTGTTGACACAACCTGATGCAATTACGCATTTTGTTTCAATTGCGCAGGCTCGGGCTCAGACGCAGCATGTCTAGCCCTGCATCTACCCAGCGCTCGGCTTCCTGATGTAATTGGAAGCTGTCGGGGACCAACAGCCACTGGCCAATCAGCCCGTTGATGTAGGCATGCATGCAAACGGCACCGCGGGTGGTATCGAGGTTTTCCGGAAGTTGCCCGCGATGGACCGCATTACGCAGAGTCAGGCCGATGCGCAGATTGCATTCCAGACTGTGGGTCTGGCGCTGGCGGCGCATGTCGCACATTTCATCGGTGAATTCGCACTTATGAAACAGAATCTCATTGATGCGGCGGGTTTTCGGGTCCAGGGCCACTTGATGAAACAGATGAATCAGCAGCTTGCGCATGCACCCCAGTGGATCGAGTTCGTCCTCGCTCTCACTGGCCCTGGCCAATTCGTCCAGCGGCTCATGCAAAGTGTCGAGCAGCGCCTGCAACAGGTCGGACTTGTTGCTGAAGTGCCAGTAAATCGCGCCCCGCGTCACGCCGGCCAACGCGGCGATGTCCGCCAGCGTCGTACGCGCGACGCCGCGATCGTAAAAGGCTTGCTCGGCGGCTTGAAGAATTTGGCTGCGCGTTTCCTGAGCTTCCTCTTTAGTGCGACGAACCATGGCAGTAGAACCTCAATCAGGACACTTGAGACTATCGTTAACGCAACGTTAATAGACGCGAACGATCATCTGAATATTTGTGGGACGACACCGTCATGGGTGCCGAACGTAATGGAATCGAGGCTTCGGGTGTTGCTTTGTCAACATTGCGCGAAGCCTGTCAAGAGTTTACAAACAACCATGAACGTAAGTATATTGCGTAGCAAGCTACTTATCTACTCACAGCCTGTTTTTTACCCTTCCACCCTTCTTGTGCGCACCCTGCGCGCCTGACCCGAGGATCTTCATGCAACTTAAGCCAGCTGTTACCGCTCTGGTCACTGCCGTCGCCCTGGCATCGCTGCTCAGCGGATGTAAAAAGGAAGAAGCGGCTCCGCCCGCTCAAATCCCTCAGGTCGGCGTGGTCACCCTTCAACCGCAAGCCTTTACTCTGACATCCGAGCTACCAGGCCGCACCACCGCCTACCGCATCGCGGAAGTTCGCCCTCAGGTCAACGGCATTATCCTCAAGCGTCTGTACAAAGAAGGCGCCGACGTGAAGGAAGGCCAGCAGCTGTATCAGATCGATCCGTCGGTCTATGAGGCCACCCTGAAAAGCGCACAAGCCACGCTGACCCAGACCAAGTCCATCACCGATCGCTACAAGCAGTTGGTTGATGAACAAGCCGTCAGCCGTCAGGAATACGACACCGCTGTCGCGAACCGCATGACTGCCGAAGCAAACGTTCAAACCGCCCAGATCAATGTGCGCTACACCAAGGTGTACGCGCCGATTTCCGGGCGTATCGGCCGTTCTGCCGTCACCGAAGGCGCGCTGGTCAGCAATGGCCAGGCCGATGCGATGGCCGTGATTCAGCAACTGGACCCGATCTACGTCGACGTCACACAGTCGTCGGCTGAAATGCTGAAACTGCGCCGCGACCTGGAAAGCGGCCAGCTGGAAAAAGCCGGTGCGAATGCCGCCAAGGTCAAGTTGACCCTGGAAGACGGCAGCGATTACGGCCAGGACGGCAAGCTGGAGTTCTCCGAAGTCTCGGTCGACCAGACCACCGGCTCGGTCACCCTGCGCGCCGTGTTCCCTAACCCTGACCATACCCTGCTGCCGGGCATGTTCGTACACGCCCAATTGCAAGCCGGTGTGAACAGCAAGGCCATCCTGGCACCGCAGCAAGGAGTGACCCGTGATCTCAGGGGTATTCCAACAGCGCTGATCGTCAACGCCGACAACAAGGTCGAGCAGCGTGAACTGGTGGCCAACCGCACCGCCGGCGCCTACTGGCTGGTGGAAAAAGGCCTGAACGCCGGGGACCGCCTGATCACCGAAGGGCTGCAGTACGTCAAGCCGGGCGCTGAGGTCAAGGTCAAGGACGCTGACAACGCCAAGCCCGCAGGTTCCGCTGCTGCTCCTGCTGCCGCTGCTGGCAAAGGGGAGTAATCCATGTCGAAATTTTTTATCGACCGTCCCATTTTCGCCTGGGTAATTGCCCTGGTGATCATGCTGGTCGGGGCACTTTCGATCATGAAGTTGCCCATCAACCAGTATCCGGCCATTGCGCCGACCGCCATTGATATTCAGGTGACCTACCCAGGCGCGTCCGCACAAACCGTGCAGGACACCGTGGTACAGGTCATCGAGCAACAGCTCAACGGTATCGACAACCTGCGTTATGTTTCCTCGGACAGTAACTCCGACGGCAGCATGACGATTACCGTGACGTTCAACCAGGGCACTAACCCGGACATCGCTCAGGTTCAGGTGCAGAACAAGCTGAACCTGGCGACCCCACTGCTGCCGCAAGAAGTGCAGCAGCAGGGTATCCGCGTGACCAAGTCGGTGAAGAACTTCCTGATGGTAATCGGTCTGGTGTCGGAAGACGGCAGCATGACCAAGGACGACCTCTCCAACTACATCGTCTCGAACATCCAGGACCCGATTTCACGGACCGCTGGTGTGGGTGACTTCCAGGTGTTCGGTTCGCAGTACGCCATGCGTATATGGCTTGACCCGGCAAAGCTGAACAATTACCAGCTTACGCCGGTGGATGTCAGCACGGCGATTTCCGCACAGAACGTACAGGTGGCCACCGGCCAACTGGGCGGCCTGCCTGCCCTGCCCGGCACCCAGTTGAACGCCACGATCATCGGCAAGACCCGCCTGCAGACGGCCGAGCAGTTCGGCAATATCCTGATGAAGGTCAATACCGATGGTTCACAGGTACGCCTGAAGGATGTCGCCCGTATTGAGCTGGGTGGCCAGAACTACAGCATTGCTGCGCAGTTCAACGGCAAGCCCGCTTCGGGTATGGCGATCAAGCTGGCCTCGGGCGCCAACGCGCTGGACACCGGCAAAGCCATCCGCGCCACTGTGGCGTCGCTCGAACCGTTCTTCCCGCCTGGCATGAAGGCCGTGGTGCCCTATGACACCACGCCTGTAGTGACCGAATCGATCTCCGGTGTCGTCGACACCCTGGTCGAAGCGATCGTGCTGGTGTTCCTGGTGATGTTCCTGTTCCTGCAGAACTTCCGCGCCACCATCATCACCACCATGACGGTGCCGGTGGTATTGCTGGGTACCTTCGGGATCCTGGCCGCGTTTGGCTTCACCATCAACACCCTGACCATGTTCGGCATGATCCTGGCCATCGGCTTGCTGGTGGACGATGCCATCGTGGTGGTCGAAAACGTTGAGCGGGTAATGGCCGAGGAGCACTTATCGCCGAAAGACGCGACGATCAAATCCATGGGCCAGATCCAAGGCGCCCTGGTGGGTATTGCCCTCGTACTGTCGGCGGTACTGTTGCCGATGGCGTTCTTCGGTGGTTCCACCGGTGTGATCTACAAACAGTTCTCCATCACCATTGTCTCGGCGATGGCGCTGTCGGTACTGGTTGCCCTGATCTTCACCCCGGCCTTGTGCGCCACCATGCTCAAGCCGATCGACCCCGAGAAGCACGGCCAACCCAAGCGTGGTTTCTTCGGCTGGTTCAACCGCACCTTCGACCGTGGCGTACTGAGCTACGAGCGCGGCGTGGGCAACATGATCAAGCACAAGATCCCGGCGTTCCTGGTGTACGCGCTGATCATCGCCGGCATGATCTGGCTGTTCATGCGCATCCCTGCTGCGTTCCTGCCCGATGAAGACCAGGGCGTGATCTTTGCCCAGGTGCAGACGCCAGTCGGCTCTTCGGCTGAACGGACGCAAAAAGTCATCGACGATATGCGCGCGTTCCTTCTCAACGACAAGGAAGGCGAGCCGGGCGAAGGCAAAGGCGTGAAATCGGTGTTTACCGTGAACGGCTTCAACTTCGCCGGTCGTGGCCAGAGTTCGGGCCTGGCCTTCGTGATGCTCAAACCGTGGGGCGAGCGTGATGCTTCCACCTCGGTATTCGAGATCGCCAAGCGCGCCCAGGGCTACTTCATGCAGACCTTCAAGGACGCCATGGTATTTGCCATCGTTCCGCCGTCTGTACTGGAACTGGGTAACGCCACCGGCTTCGACGTGTTCCTGCAAGACCAAGGCGGTGTCGGCCATGACAAACTGATGGCGGCACGTAACCAGTTCCTGGGTATGGCAGCACAAAGCAAGATCCTGGCAGGTGTGCGCCCTAACGGCGTGAACGATGAGCCGCAGTACGAACTCACCGTTGACGACGAGAGGGCCAGTGCCCAAGGCATCACCCTGTCGAGCATCAACCAGACCCTGGCGATTGCCTTGGGTGGTAGCTACGTCAACGACTTCATCGACCGCGGTCGGGTGAAGAAGGTTTACGTGCAAGGTGAAGCCGCCAGCCGGATGTCCCCGGAAGACCTGAACAAATGGTTCGTGCGCAGCGACTCCGGGAAGATGGTGCCGTTGTCGTCCATCGCCTCGGGCAAGTGGATCTTCGGTTCGCCAAAACTCTCGCGTTACAACGGTGTGGCGGCGATGGAAATCCTCGGTACGCCGGCACCGGGTTACAGTACCGGTGACGCCATGGCCGAAGTCGAACGCATCGCTAAGCAATTGCCAGCGGGCGTGGGCTACGCCTGGACGGGCCTGTCGTATGAAGAACGCCTCTCCGGCTCCCAGGCGCCGGCGTTGTATGCGCTGTCGCTGCTGGTGGTGTTCCTGTGCCTCGCGGCACTGTACGAAAGCTGGTCGATCCCGATCGCAGTGATCCTGGTGGTTCCGCTCGGCGTGGTGGGTGCGTTGATCGCCACCAGCATGCGCGGCTTGTCCAACGACGTGTTCTTCCAGGTGGGCTTGCTCGTGACGGTAGGTCTGGCGGCGAAGAACGCCATCCTGATCGTGGAGTTCGCCAAAGAGCTCCACGAACAAGGCAAAGGCATTGTCGAGTCCGCCATCGAAGCATCGCGTATGCGCTTGCGTCCGATCATCATGACCTCCATGGCGTTCGTCCTCGGCGTACTGCCGCTGGCGATCTCCTCGGGCGCCGGTTCAGGCAGCCAGCACGCGATCGGTACCGGCGTAATTGGCGGTATGATCACGGCCACTGTCCTGGCGATCTTCTGGGTGCCACTGTTCTTTGCAACCGTGTCCGCCGCGGGCGAGCGTAAAAAGACTGAACCTAAGCAAACTCCTAAAGAGGCTGGCCAATGAGCAAGTCGCTACTTTCCCTAGCCGTCACCGCATTCGTGCTCAGTGGCTGCTCGCTGATACCTGACTACCAGCGCCCCGAAGCGCCGGTGGCGGCACAGTTCCCGCAGGGGCCGGCGTATTCGCCGGCCCAGGCGCCGAACCAGGCCGCTGCCGAGCAGGGCTGGAGACAGTTTTTCCATGACCCTGCCCTGCAACAGCTGATCAAGACTGCGCTGGAAAACAACCGTGACCTGCGCGTTGCTGCCCTGAACATCGATGCCTATGCCGCGCAGTACCAGATCCAGCGCGCCGATCTGTTCCCGGCCGTATCGGCCACGGGCAGCGGCAGCCGTTCGCGTACGCCGGCCAAGCTGTCGCAGACCGGTGAAGCAACCATCGCCAGCCAGTACTCGGCTGGCTTGGGGATCAGTTCTTACGAGCTGGACCTGTTCGGCCGTGTCCGCAGCCTGAGTGAAGAAGCGCTGCAGAAGTACTTCGCCACCGAAGAAGCGCGGCGCAGCACCCAGATCAGCCTGGTGGCCAGTGTGGCCAATGCCTACCTGACCTGGCAGGCCGACAAGGAACTGCTCAAGCTCACCCAGGACACCCTGGGCGCGTTCGAGCAGAGCTTCAAACTGACCTCGCGAAGCAACGAAGTCGGCGTGGCCTCGGCCCTCGATCTCAGCCAGGCCCGCACGTCGGTGGAAAACGCCCGCGTGCAACTGGCGCGTTATACCCGCCAGGTGGCCCAGGACGAAAACAGCCTGACCCTGCTGCTGGGCACCGGCCTGCCGGCGAATATCGCCAGCAAGCCACTGTCGGATGACCTGCTCAGCGACGTGCCGGCCGGGTTGCCATCGGACCTGCTGCAACGTCGTCCCGACATCGTGCAGGCCGAGTACAACCTCAAGGCGGCCAACGCCAACATCGGCGCGGCCCGTGCAGCGTTCTTCCCGAGCATCACCCTGACGGCCAGTGCGGGCACCGCAAGCCCGACCCTGGGCGGTCTGTTCAAAGGCGGTTCGGGCACGTGGTCGTTTGCACCGCAGATCAACATCCCGATCTTCAACGCTGGTAGCCTGCGCGCAAGCCTGGACTACTCGAAGATCCAGAAAGAGATCAACGTGGCGAACTACGAGAAAGCCATCCAGACCGGCTTCCAAGAAGTCTCCGACGGACTCGCCGCCCGTGAGACCTACAAGCAGCAGTTGGATGCCCAACGTGGCTTCGTCGGGGCCAACCAGGATTACTACCGCCTGGCTGAGCGTCGCTACCGCATTGGTGTCGACAGCAACCTGACCTTCCTCGACGCACAACGCCAACTGTTCAGTGCCCAGCAATCGCTGATCACCGACCGCCTGGCGCAGCTGACCAGCGAGGTCAACCTGTACAAGGCCCTCGGCGGCGGCTGGAACGAGCAGACGGCGAAGAATGAGCCGTTGAAAGAAGAAGCACCGGCGTTGAAGTTGTTCTGATCACGCTGAACTAAAAAACCGCTTCCTTGCCGGGAAGCGGTTTTTTATGCCTAACGTTTCATTGAGATCTGGCGTCTGTCTCACGCGTTCGCTTCACTGACTTGAATCTGGAATACAAGGCTTTCAACCTTATATTCTGAGCCACCCGCAGTCACTGAAACCTCAAACTCACATTGACACCAGAATCCTTCTTCGGAATCGTGAGTACGCAGAACTCGAAATTCTCCGGTGGGGTCAGAAAAGCTACCTGAGAATTCAGGCCGCAATATAAAAAATGTGTCAACACTGCCTGCCTGACGCTTCCGGCCATCAATTCCGGTTATCGGATAATTGGTGTAGGCCTTCAATTCATCGCCACGAAATTCAAGCGTTGCGCGCGTGGAGCCATTTCGTGGCGTGCACTGTATGAAGAAGCTCAAGTCCGGGTATCTGACAAAGTAAATATTCCCCAAATCTATGACTTCGTATCCCCCATTCACCCTGACCGCAATCTCACAAAACGTTGGAATCGGTGCAAGCGCTGCCTCAGTGCTGCCTTTTGACGCCTTTTCAAACGTACCGCCCACCGGCGTCCCCCCTGCCGCAAAGGCTGAAAGTTCAAGAGTCTGGCAACTAACTTCCATCTCTGGTTTGCCATCGGGTTTGAAATAGATCGAAAAACGCAGACTTAGGGTTGTATTACCAACATCGCTACGCTCAATGCGCTCAACCGTCAGAAAACCCGAATAATCAGCCGGGAAATACTCAACATAGCCTTCCAGGCCAAAGCTCGCTTTGATCCCCGGTGCTTGTGGGCCGATAGGGTAGGTCTGGCCTGTTTTCAGCTCACGGGCCTCAAGGGTCAATTCGTTTTTCGAACCAGGGTTGTCCTCAAGCCCCAGGCGAATAAAGAATTGGAAGCCCTCGATATAGCTCACTTCATAGGTGTCGAAATTGATCGGGGTCGGCTCTTCGCCCTCAATAATCAAGTGGGCTTCAAATTTATCGGAAGACGTCAAATAGCTACCTATATCTGATCCAAAGCTCATGAGTTCTTCTCCTTGAGCATCTTAAAAAGCGACTGCCACCACCTTGAACATAAGCCCTTGCCCCTCGCCCTTCTACTGTCAACCCTGACAGTAGACTCCCCCAGCCATAGCTCCGAAGCTGGCGAGTTGAGCGCGCCTTGCTTTCCCGACAACCTTTCAGGCTAAAATTGGTCACAGATTCTTACAGACCACAGAGGGAGCTTGTCGTAATGATCGTAGGAATCGACCTGGGAACCACCAACAGCCTCGCGGCCGTCTGGCGTGGGGATGCCGCTGAACTGGTGCCCAATGCCCTTGGCCAGTTGTTGACCCCTAGCGTGGTCGGGCTGGATGATCAAGGCCGTGTCCTGGTAGGCCAGGCCGCCAAAGAGCGCCTGCACACCCACCCGCACCTGACGACTTCGCTGTTCAAGCGCTACATGGGCAGCGCCACTGAAGTGCGTCTGGGTGATCGCTCGTTCCGCCCCGAAGAACTCTCGGCGCTGGTACTCAAGAGCATCAAGGAAGATATCGAACGCACCTACGGCCATACCGTCACCGAAGCCGTCATCAGCGTGCCCGCCTACTTCAGCGATGGTCAGCGCAAAGCCACGCGCATCGCCGGTGAATTGGCGGGGCTCAATGTTGAAAAACTGATCAACGAACCCACCGCCGCCGCCCTCGCCTACGGCCTGCACCAGCGCGACAAAGAGACGTCATTCCTGGTCTTCGACCTAGGCGGCGGCACCTTTGACGTGTCGATCATCGAACTGTTCGACGGCGTAATGGAAGTACGTGCCAGTGCCGGTGACAACTTCCTCGGTGGCGAAGACTTCGACACCCTGCTGCTGGAACACTTCGTCGACAGCCAGCGTAATGCCGACGGTTTCCCACCCACCAACAGCGTACTGCAGGCCCTGCGCCGCGAAGCCGAACGTGTGCGCAAAGCCCTGGGCCAGGACGACAGCGCCGAGTTCGCTCTGCGGGTCGATGGCCAACAGTGGGTGCAGACCATCACTCAACAGGAAATGGCCAAGCTCTACACACCGCTGCTGGAACGCCTGCGCGCACCGATTGAACGCGCCCTGCGCGATGCACGGATTCGCGTCAGCGACCTCGATGAGATCCTGTTGGTGGGCGGTACCACGCGCATGCCGCTGGTGCGCAAACTCGCCGCCGGATTGTTCGGGCGCTTCCCGTCGATCAGCCTCGACCCCGACCAAGTGGTCGCCCACGGCGCCGCGATCCAGGCCGCGCTCAAAGCCCGTTCCGCTGCGCTTGAAGAAGTCGTTCTGACCGACGTGTGCCCCTACACCCTGGGCATCGAAACCTCGAACCAGTACGGCGGCCATATCGAAAGCGGCCATTACCTGCCGTTGATCGAACGCAACAGCAGCGTACCGGTAAGCCGGGTCAAAAGCGTGGTGACGCTGCACGACAACCAGAGCCAGGTGCTGCTGAAGATCTACCAGGGCGAAAGCCGTCTGGTGAAAGACAACATCGAACTGGGCCAACTGGACATCGCGGTACCCAAGCGCAAGGCCGGTGAAGTCTCGCTGGACGTACGCTTCACCTACGACAACAACGGCCTGCTGGAAGCCCAGGTGAGCATCCCCCTGACCGGCGAGCAGCACTCACTGGTGATCGAAAACAACCCCGGCGTGCTCAGCCCGCAGGAAATCCAGCAACGCCTGCAAGCCCTGGCGCAGCTGAAAGTTCACCCACGCGACCAGCAGGTCAACACCGTGCTCACCGCGCGCCTCGAACGGCTCTACCAGGAAAACCTCGGCGAGCTGCGTGAGCAACTCGGCCACTGGGCCGCACAGTTCCAGCAGATACTCGATACCCAGGACGAACGCCGCATCCGCGAGGCCCGCAGCGAACTGACCCGGCAACTTGAGCAGCTCGACAATGGGTTCTGGCGCTGAGGGCACACTCATGGATTGCTGGAGCGTGCTGCAACTGCCGGAAGACGCCGACGAACGTGCCATCAAGCGCAGCTATGCGCGGATGCTGAAAAGCTGTCGCCCGGATGACGATGCCAAAGGCTTCCAGCGCCTGCGCGAAGCCTATGAACAAGCGCTGAGTGAAGTACGCTGGCGGGCTGATAACGAAGAGGAAGAACACGTCCAGGCGCCCGTGGCCGAAGCGGTCTACGGAAACCTGAATGACCTGACCGAACTGATGGACCTCAGCCCCGTCAGCCCTGCGCCCTTCGAGCCACTCACAACAGCCCCAGCCCAGGCACTGCTCAATGGCCTCAACGCGCGTAACCTTGATGAACGCTGGGCCCAGGCTCAGCGACAGGGCTGCACCGATGCGTTCCAGGCCGGCCTGTTGCGCCATTGCTTCGAAGCACCGGGCGAACGCAGCGCCATCGCCGGTTGGGCCGCGCAACACCTGGAATGGCTGACCCCCTGGCAGCAGGTGGCAATGACGTCCTGGCAATACGAAACGCTGACCGGCGAGCTGCTGCAAGACTACCGCCGCACCCTGCAGGAACTGCTGGAGCAAAAGGCCGAGCGCGAATTCATCACCCAGCTCACGCAGTACAACGACCAACCCTGGCTGCAGGTGTTCGACCTGCAACAGCAGTGGCAGCGCATCGTCCTGCACCTGTTGCATGACACCCAATGGAGCGTGCCGCTGTTCGAGCGCGTGTGCCAGGCATTCGGCTGGGACGACCAGAAAGGCGTGTACCCGGAACCGGTGTGGATGTGGCGCGAATTGGTGTCGCGTTGCGAACAGGAAAGCTTCTACGCCAACCTGCAAGACAAGGCCCGGGACACGACATGGAAATCCGCCGACGCCATGGCGGCGCGCCTGTTGCTCACGCCAATGTCGGCGACGCAACAAAAACAGATGACGCAGAGCTTCGACAGTAATGCCTGGAACGCCTGCCAGCATCTGGCCGAAGTTCTGGCCTGGCGCTACCCGCAGTTGGTTGAGCGGCTTCCCCAGGCCAATGTATTTTTTTGGCGAGAATTCCTCCCCAGGCCGGTCTCCCATCGAAGCTGGATACGGGTATGGGGTGGCCTGGCGCTGGCAGCCGCCTTGGCCGTTTCCCCACATACAAAAATGGATAGGCTCAGCGACGCCGTCATTGTGGTGATACTGACCTTTGCTCCGGCCATTATCGGCATCCGTGGCACTCAGTTGTGGGCTGTCTTGACATCACACCTGATCGTCCAGGACCTGTGGCTCAGCAAGCGCCTGCTGCCTTCACGGTTCAACCCTCATCAACACTGGCTGGTGCTGCGCCACGGCATTCCTCAAGTGGGCATGCTGCTGATGTTCGGCTTACTGCTAGGCGTGATGGGCATGCTGACGTACGTGGGAATGATCGGCATACATCTGTTTCACCGCAGGCGTATCGGCAAAGTGAATGAGTATGTCGAGCACTTTTACCCTTGGGTCAGCGGCTTGCATTGGGCGCACTGGAGTCCGCTGCAGGTGGCTTTCCTGGCCGTGATGGCAGCGATCACCCTACTCTGCCAGAGGTACTTGCCAGAGATCCCGTGGACGAGCCTGCTCTACTTCCTCTGAGCCATTGAACCGACGCCTCCCTGGCAAAGGGAGGCCCGGTAACTTGCGTTC
>NZ_JAAOWU010000035.1 GCF_013778505.1 Pseudomonas sivasensis
GCTCCCGATGGCGGTGTGTCAGTCAAGCCATTCATTGACTGACACACCGCCATCGGGAGCAAGCCCCCTCCCACATTTTTTGATCGCGTTCAGGCGCTTAGAACACTGCCTTGACCTGCAACCCCAACACCAGCGCATTGTCGATGTTGTCACCCGAAAACGCGCCTGGCTCGATGATGTATTGCACATCCGGGCGCAGGTTCAACCATGGCGTGGCCTGGTAGCCGTAACTGAGTTCGATCAGTTGTTCGGCGTTGTCGAGGTTGGGGTAGCTGGACCCGGCGTTGAACGCTGCCAGTTCCTGCACGTCGCGGCTGCGCGGGTTTGGCACGGCGCGGCCATAACCCAGGGACAGGGTGTCCCGCGGGCGGCCTTCGAACGGTTTGTAGAGCACTACGCCTGCGCCATACCACTTGCTGAACGGCGAGGCCGCTTCGCTGGCGGCGGAGTATTGGCCGAAGGCGTGCAGCACACGGCCGGTCGACGATTCGGAGGCCCACACCGCCTGGTCGATCAGCAGGTAGTGACCGCCGCGACCGCTGACTTTTTCAGTGCTGCCGATGCGTTTCACATCGGAGCTGTCGTAGTAGTAACCCACCTTATATTCCCCGGGCAGGGGGCCTGCGTGCTTGTACACCAGCTCAATCGGCACCACGGTCCCGGTGGTGTGCTTGGGGCTCAACTTCCAGGCGCGGCTGGAGTCGCCGTTGCTTTCCGGGTCGACATTGAACGCCGCCACCCGCACTTGCCAGGCCGGCGAGAGGTCGTATTTCACCCGTGCGCCCAGACGCGCGTTCGGGTAGTTGGTCCAGCCGCTGCCGCCGGACATGTTCAGCGGATGCCCGCAGAAACCGGCGTTCATGAAGTTGCACAGGATGCCGCTGTCCAGGCCGCCGAGGTCATTGCCCATGGCCATGTAGCCGAGTTTGACGTTGAGTGCTGGGGTGAAGAGCGTGCGCTCGTAGCTCAGCTCAGTGAGGCGGGTGTAGAGACCGCCGTAGTTTTCCTGGATCGGCAGACGGTTGCCCACCAGGTCCTCGGACGCGCTGTTGCCGCGACGGTCATTGACGGTGACCTGGATGCGGTCGCCGTTGGTGAAACCGTAGAGCTTGCCCAGGTCGAACTGCACACCGAGCTTGAGGTTTTGCGAGTAGCGCGCCGAACGGTGCTGACCGCCGTGGGCGTTGTAGGCAGTTTCGCCGCTGTAGTCGCCGGTGAAGCGCACACCGGTGTCTTCCAGTTCACGGCGCAGGCCGCCCCAGTCGCCGGTCAGGGTGGTGTCATCGGCTTGGACGGGCAGGGCGGCGCCCAGGGCCAGGCCGAGCAACAGGCGCCCAAAAGAGAGATGAGAAGTGGGTGTCATGCGGGTCTTCCAGACAGAAAGCGCGGTGCCGGGGTGGGCACCGCGCTTGGGGGAGGTTATGGCAGGGCGTAGGCGATCACGTAGTCGCCACGGTCAGTGGATTGGCGTGCACCGCCGGCGGTGACGACTACGTACTGCTTGCCGGTTTTCGGCGATACGTAAGTCATCGGGCCGCCTTGGCTGCCGACCGGCAGGCGGGCTTTCCACACTTCGTCACCGTTGCCGCTGTTGAAGGCGCGCAGGTAGAAATCCTGGGTGCCGGCGATAAAGATCAGGCCGCCCTGGGTCGACAGCGTGCCGCCGAGGGTCGGCAGACCGATCTTGATCGGCAGGTGCATACGGATGCCCAGCGGGCCGGTGTCTTCAACGGTGCCAACCGGCACCTGCCACGCGACTTTCTGGGTCTTCATATCGATGGCGGTCAGGGTGCCGAACGGCGGCGCCTGGCACGGAATGCCGGCCACCGACAGGAAGCGGTTTTTGTTCACGGCATACGGCGTGCCCTTGAGCGGGACCGCGCCCATGCCGGTGTTCAGCGCTTCGCCACCGGACGAAGACTGGGCTTTGTTCTGCGACGGCACCATCTGGATCCACAGGCCCAGGCGCATGTCGTTGACGAAGATAAAACCGTGCACCGGGTCGGTGGAAATGCTGCCCCAGTTCATGCCGCCCAGGGAACCCGGGAAGCTCAGGGATTTATCGGTGCCCGGCGCGGTGTACAGGCCGTCGTAGCGCATGCCTTTGAAGTCGATGCGGCACAGCAACTGGTCGTACGGGGTGGCGCCCCACATGTCCGATTCAGTCAGGGTTTGCGCGCCGATCTGCGGCATGCCCACCGATTTAGGCTGGGTTGGCGAGTACGGTTCATTGGGGATGTTGGCGGCCTTGACCGGCACTTCTTTTACGTCAGTCAGCGGTTTGCCAGTGGCGCGGTCGAGCACGTAGATCTGGCCGGCCTTGGTGCCGATCACTACCGCAGGCACGGCTTTGTCGCTGCCCGGCGGGGTGAAGTCGATCAGGCTTGGCTGCATCGGCAGGTCGAAGTCCCACAGGTCGTTGTGGACGGTCTGGTACACCCACTTTTCAGCACCGCTGGAGGCGTCCAGCGCCAGCACCGAAGCGCCGTACTTATGGTTGAGCTGGGTGCGTTCCACGCCGTAGATGTCGGTGGATGAGCTGCCCATCGGCAGGAAAATCGTGTTCATCAGCGGGTCGTAGGACATCGGCGCCCAGCTGTTCGGCGTGCTGCGCACGTAGGTGCTGTCGCCGGTTGGGGCTTGTTTGTCTTCCGGGTTGCCGGGGTCGAAGGCCCAACGCATTTGCCCGCTGATCACGTCAAAACCACGGATCACGCCGCCCGGCATGTCGGTCTGCACGTTATCCGCCACGCGACCACCGACCACCACGGTGGTGCCGGCGATCAATGGCGCGGAAGACAGCTGGTAGTAGCTGTCTGGCACATTGCCCAGGCCTGCTTTCAAATCCACCTGGCCGTGGGTGCCGAAGTCTTCACAGAATTTGCCGGTGTCGGCGTCTACCGCAATCAGGCGGGCATCAATGGTGTTGGTCAGCAGACGGCGCTGGCACTGCGCACCGGCTGGAACGCTGGCGGCAATGATCGGCGAGCTGTTGGGCTGGGTCGGCTGAGCAATCGGCGCGGTGGCGTCGAAATAGGCCATGCCGCGGCAACGCTGCCAGACCGCCGATTTGGCGTTGACTTCGTTCTTCCACAGTTCTTTGCCGGTGTCGGCGTCGAGGGCGATCAGGTTGTTGTGCGGGGTGCAGATGAACACTTTGTTGCCGATCTGCAGCGGGGTCAGTTGGTCTTCGGCACCGTTGCCGTCGCTGATCGCCACGTCACCGGTGTGGTAGGTCCAGGCTACTTTGAGCTTGTTGACGGTGTCGCGGTTGATCTGGTCCAGCGCGGCGAAGCGGCTGCCGCCTTCAGTGTTGCCGTAGTGCGCCCAATCTTTCTGCGCATCGGCCGGGGCCACCGGCGTGACGCCTGGGCCGGCACCGGTCGGGGCGACGCTTGGGTGGGCGACAAACATATTGCCCGCCGCAACCACTACGCCCACCGCCAGTACGGCGGCAACGCCATAGGCACCGCGCGCAGGCTTGCCGACCAGCAGTGGGTACACCAGCGCGACCACCAGGCCAATCGCGGCGAACATGAATAGCCGCGAGAACAGCGGCCAGAACACCAGGCCCACATCCGCCACGGCCCAAATGGCTGTGCCCACCAGGAACGCGGCAAACAACCACGCACCCGCCGGGTTACGCCGGGCAATCAACAGGCCGGCAATCGCCATGGCCACGCCGCCGATCAGGAAGTACCAGGAACCTCCCAGGCTAACCAGTTTGGCGCCGCCGACGGCGAGCGCGATGCCGAGCAGGGCGATGATAACGCCCAGGCCCAGGAGTAAGAATCTAGAGACGCCAGTGGCGCGCGATGCTCGTTTCATGTCGAAAGGACTCGAATGTGAGAGGGCAAAGACGCGATTTTAGCAAGATAAGTAACTGGTTAGTACATTATAGTCCTGCAATAGACTATTACAGTTGCTGCGATGATGCAGTGCGGTCAAATGCCGCGTTGGATAAGAGGGTTTTCTCGATGGGCAGCGGTACGGGGAGCGCGTATTCAGGGGTGTCGATAGCCGTATCAGGATGAGCGCACTTTGAGCCTCAACGAAACGCCCCATCGGTTCAGTGGATGGGGCGTAGCGTTCGACCACCGTTTTTACAGGCAGCTTTGCTCGAACTCTTCGAGCATATCGGAGCGGATCAGATGACCCTCGTCATCCCGATCCCGGTACCGTCGTGGCTCAAGTCACTGGCCATGCATGGGTTGACGTCTTCCTTGAGGGCGATGCGGCTGACGTGTGTGTCCGCATACGCCCTCTGTCTGACAATGCCTAAAACTTGAAGCGTCCCACCAACCCTTTGAGCTGACCGGAAATATCCGTCAAACGACCTGAGCCGGTCTGCGCCGAATGGGCAAAACCTTCCACCAACTGCGCATCGGCATGGATCTGCGCGATGTGCCGGTTGATCTCTTCCGCCACTTGGTGCTGTTCCTCAGCGGCGGTCGCGATCTGGGTGTTCTGGTCGCGGATCGAGTCCACGGAACCAAGGATCTTGTCGAAGCTGTCGCGAGCCTGCTGGATGCGTTCCACGCTGGTGTGGGACACCAGCAGGCTGCCTTGCATCTGCTGCGTGACTTCCTGGGTGCGGCGGGCGAGGTTGCCCAGCAGGCTGTCGATTTCGCCGGTGGAGTCTGCGGTGCGACGCGCCAAGGCGCGGACTTCGTCTGCAACCACGGCGAAGCCTCGGCCTTGGTCACCGGCGCGGGCCGCTTCGATTGCCGCGTTGAGTGCCAGCAGGTTGGTTTGCTCGGCAATCGAACGGATGGTATCGAGGATGGTGTTGATGTTCTGGCTGTCCTGCTCCAGCAACTGCATGGTCTGAGTCGATTTCTGCAGGTCTTCGCTAAGCTTGAGCACGCTGCCCGTGGCTTCGCCGATGTGCTGCTGACCGGCGTGCACATCGCGATAGCCTTCGTCGGCACTGGTGGCCGCGGCGCTGCAGGAGCGTGCGACTTCGTTGGCGGTGGCGACCATTTCGTTGAACGCAGTGCTGACCAGTTCCACGGCTTCACGCTGGCGGCCGGCGGCCTGGTTCATGTTATTGGCCACTTCGCTGGTGTCGGCGGCGGCGGTTTGCAGGTCGGATGATGCGTTACCGATGCGCTGCACCAACTGCGCGATCATGCTCAGGAACTGGTTGAACCAGCCGGCGAGGCTGGCGGTTTCGTCCTTGCCTTGCACCTTGAGCTGGCGGGTCAGGTCGCCTTCACCTTCGGCGATTTCTTGCAGGCCGTCGGCCACGCCACGGATCGGGCGGACAATGACGCTGGCGAAACTGGCGCCGACAATCGCGAACACTAAGGCCAACGCGGCAGCGATCGCGGCGATCAGCCAGGTGAGGCTGGTCGCACCCGCCATCACTTCGTCCCGCTTGATCAGCCCGATAAAGCGCCAGCCCAAGTCTTTTGAACTGACCACGTTAGCCATATAGGCCACGCCGTCGATGTCGATTTGGGTCACGCCGTCGCCACGCTTGGACAGTTCGGCGTAGTTGGGGCCGAGGTCTGCCATCGGCTTGAAGTTGTGCTTGGCGTCGCTGGGGTCCACCAGCACGTTGCCATTGGCTTCGACCAGCATCAGGTAGCCGCTGTCGCCTAGCTTGATGTTGCGCACCAGTTCGGTGAGCTGCTTGAGCGACACGTCCAGGCCGACCACGCCGAGGATTTTGCCGCTGGCGTCGGCGACGGTGTGCACGGTGCCGATCAGCACCACATCATCCGGTGCCCAGTAGTAGGCGCCGGTGCGCACGGTAGCGCCAGGCGCGGCGATGGCCGCTTGGTACCAAGGGCGTACGCGTGGGTCGTAGTTGTTCAGTTTGGTGTCGTCCGGCCAACTGGCGTAACCGCCGTCGCTTAGGCCCAGGGACAGGTAAGCGGTGCTCGGATGGCTTTTGGCGAACTGGTCGAAGATATCCAGCAGTTCTTTGTTGGTGGGTGTAAGGGGAATTTGCGCGGCGTCGGCGCCGGCGTAGCTCTTGAGGTCCTTGGCCGCGACAACGCGCGGGTCCTTGGCCACAAATTCGACGTTCTGGCTGATGCCGTCGAAGAACTGCTTCATGCCATTGTCGATCTGGCGGATTTCGCGGCCGCTGCTGTCGAGGAAGTTGGCCAGGGCCCCCTCGCGCAGATTCAACACTACCAACACGGCGACCAGGATGACGGGGACGCACGCGATAGCCGCGAACGCCCAGGTCAGCTTCTGCTTGATATTCATGACTTCACCTGCGGAGTATTTATAGTTTTGGCAAGGCAGTGGGTAGCGCAGAACGTCGCATGTGTTGTTATGAAGAGGTGTAGCCCATGCGTACCCCCGGTTTATCGACCGAGGAGTCACGCACTTTAGGGCCGCAGTCGTGATCAGCCGATTTGGGTATCAGCCAGGGCGTCGCGGCGCATCGATTGCAGGTTTTTTTCGATGGTTTCGCAGATGGCTTCCATCTGGATCTGGTGTTCGCTGGAGCGGAACGGGCTTTGCAAATCGGTGCCGATGCGTTCGATGGCCAGCAGCATAAAGCCCACCACCGTGGAGGCCAGCGGCGTGAACCAGCCCAGGGACTCCACAAGGCCCACCGGTACGATCAGGCAGAACAGCGAGATAAACAACCGCGGGAAATACACGTAAGGGTAGGGCAGTGGTGTGTTGGCGATACGCTCCATGCCGCCCTGGGCGTTGGACAAGTCCACCAGGGTGGATTCCAGCCGAGCCAGGCGAATGCTGTCCAGGTGCCCGGCTTTGTATTCCCGGGCCAGGATGGCCGCCGAGCCGGTGAGGATATCGTTGGCAAAGTTATTGGTGGCACCGTTGCGGGCGAATTCCTCAGTGGGGATAAACGCGCGGATTTCATCCGGGCATGGCTCGCCCTTGAGGTGGGCGGCCAGGCAATTCACGTAGGCCACATGGCGGCGCAGCAGGGTGGACTTGACCGGGTTCACTTCACCGTCGGGGTCGTCCAGTAGCGTCAGCACCTGGCGCGCAAAGCTGCGCGAATTGTTGACCATCGCGCCCCATAGCGTGCGCGCCTCCCACCAGCGGTTGTAGGCGCTGCTGTTGCGAAAGCTGATGAGCACAATCAGTGCCGAGCCCAGCAGAGTGAGGGGCATCAGCGGCAAGTTGATCTTGGCGGTGAGAAACAGCATGAAGTCCACGGTGACGGCGACGTCCCACAGCAACAGCCAGAACAGCGACCAGCCCACATAGCCCATGGTCTTGATGATCAGGCGGTACTTTTTGATGATGGCGGCTTTCAAACGACAACCTCGTGGCGAGCGGTAGGCAACTGTGCCTTAGCTCGGACGCTGGTTTGCGGGGAAGGTTCGCTGTGGTGACTGAAACGGTTAAGCCACCGGGGTCTTTTTGGAACAATTTTGGTAGCGACGGTGTCCCCTGCGCTAATCACGATAGATTGCGCTCAAGGCAAAACGCCATTATCTGTGCTGCAATTGAGATCAGTGAATCCAAGTTGTTTGATCAGGGCTCTTTCTCATGTGCAGTGGTTCGTTGAAGTTGGCGGTGGAACAGTCGGCGCGTGCGTTTGAGCGCCATGTGGATTTTGAAGCGTGTATTCGCACCCATTATTCGATCTTGCTGGAGTCCTATTCAAAAAGACCATTTTTCTACAAGACCGCACTGAAGTTCAGTCGCTTGATGGTGTCCTTTACGTTATTGAGCACCTATTTCTCCAAGCAGGTGCCTTTACTGTCCGAGGTGAAAGAGTTTTGTACAGCGCGCGGGTTCTGTTCCAGAAACAGCTTGGAGTCGATCTTCCTGCTGTTCAGGGCGTTGGGGTTCATGACGGTGTCGAGGCATGCGGATGACAGCCGTCTGCGGGTATTCAGTCCGTCACCCCTAGCCTGCGAGGAGATCAGGCTGATGCTCACGTCCGTGGTCGAGCCGCTGGGCGTGATGTGCCCGGAAACCGCGGTTTGCGGCTCAATGAACGGGATGGATGATCGCGCTTATCTGGCACGTTATTTCAAAGGGTTTTCGGTCCTTCTCTCCCACAACGTGACCATCGACCTGCTGATGCCCGACTGTTATTGGCTGGTAAAGCGCGATGCCGGGCATATGTTGATGCTGGCGATCTATAACGATGCGTGTGCATTGGATAACCAGGGGGCAAGTTTCAGGTCTTCGTCCTACCTTTCCATCGCTGAGCAACTCTCGGTGTCCAAGACCCATGTTATTCGCTTGGTGCAAGAGGGGGCTGACCGGGGCTATTTCAAGATTCATTCCAAGACATTGCTTGAAGTCCTGCCACCTTTTATCGTGTTGGTAAGGCGCTTCATGGCGTATTCGTTTGCGACCTGCCTGCACAGTCTTCAACTGAGTCATGTCGATACCAAAGCGGCCACTCATGCATAGGGAGTGACGGGATGCCGGCTAATGTGAAGCTCAGGCCACGGATGCAAAGGCTGTTGTCGCCCGCAATTGCCCAGGCGGAATTGATCGGGATTTTCGCCTGGCTGGCGGTGTTGCTGGTTGATCGCGGGGGGATGTTCGGCTGGCCGGTCGTGCTGGTCACGATGGGGCTGTGCGTGGTGTATGGGGTTCACCGGGTGGTGACTCAGTATGTGCTGTGGCGGGCGCTGGGCGTGGGTTATATGGTGCTGCTGTCCGCGGGTTTTGCCTATGTGGTTCACACCCGCCCCGACCTGCAGGTGTTCGCCTTGCCGCTGGCCGTGACCTTGGTAATGAGCAGCGCAATCCTGTTTATCGTGGTTCAGGATTTTCTATTCTGCGCCGCATTGGTGTGGTTACTGACATGGCCCCAGATCCAGCTGAGCCTTTATGCAGGCGTCGACACCTACGTGTTCATCTTTTGCGCCGCGTCGGTGGCGATCGGATTTATCTTGAATGTCTACTACCTGAAGAACCTGCGTTCCGTGTTACTGGTGGAGAGTGAGTTTCGGGAGTTGGCCGAGACCGATTATTTGACCTCCATCCTGAACCGGCGGGCCTTTATGGAGAGCTTCGCCAAACTGATTGCGGCCGGTGATACCGGCTACTTCATGATGCTGGATATCGACAGTTTCAAATTGAAGAATGACCAGTTCGGCCATGACGTCGGCGACAGGATTCTCTGCGCCATGGCCGCGTGCTTTAAATCCACCCCAGGCAGCCACAGTTTCGGCAGGATTGGCGGCGAAGAATTCGGGGTGCTGCTGGTGGGCGATGACCCAGGTCTCGCCACCGATTACGCGCTGCGCCTGCTGCAAGCGATCCGCAGCAGTGTCGCGCCGCCCCATGACTACACTTGCAGTGCGGGCATGGCGCGCTTTACGGCCGGGGCCGAAATGTCGGCGGTCCTCAAGCGTGCCGACCGCAACCTCTACGCTGCCAAGGGCAACGGTAAAGACCGCGTGTATTTGGATGGCGCGCCGGTGTTTCAGGGGTCGACGTCCACCCCGGAGGCCCTATGAAAGTTGGCGTGATTTCCGATACCCACGGCCTGCTGCGGCCTGAAGCCGTGGCGGCCTTGCAGGGATGCGAACAGATCATCCATGCCGGCGATATCGGTAGCCCTGAAATTCTTCAGCAATTGGCGCAGATCGCACCCCTGTACGTGGTGCGCGGCAACAATGACCAGGACGCGCCGTGGGCACGGCAGGTGCCCGACCATCTGATGCTGGATGTGGACGGATGGCGGACGTTGGTGGTGCATGACATCGCCGACGTCCCCGCACGACTCGATACGCATGTGCGGCTGGTGATCACCGGTCATTCGCACAAGCCCGTGATCGAATGGCGGGGCGCAACGCTGTATGTGAACCCCGGCAGTGCAGGGCGGCGGCGCTTCAAGTTGCCGGTGACGTTGGCGGTGCTGGAGGTGCAGGCGCTGACGATCGAGTCGCAACTGATCACGCTGCTGGACTGATCGGGGTTTATGCTTGAGCCAGGATGCTCTGCAACAACCCTGGAAACCGTTCCTCAAGCACATCGCCGCGCAACGAATTCATATGGGTCGTGCCCACGCTGCGGGTGTGCACCAGGCCGGCATCGCGCAGTACGCGGAAGTGGTGGGACATGCTGGACTTGGGGCGCCCGCCGTCCAGTTCGCCGCAAGTGGCTTCCGGCACGCCGGCCAGGCAGCGCACGATTTCCAGGCGCACCGGGTCGCTCAGGGCGTACAACAGACGCTCCAGGGTCAGATCTTCAGGGGTAGGGTGTTTGAAGGCTCGCATGGATCGGATGATAACAGGGGGGTATCGCCGAATACCATAGTTCGATTACCATCGAACTATCGAATCACTCACTCGCTGCTGGAGTTCCCATGTCCGCTCTGTTCGAACCCTTCAAACTCAAAGACGTAACCCTGCGCAATCGCATCGCCATCCCGCCAATGTGCCAATACATGGCCGAAGACGGCATCGTCAACGACTGGCACCACGTGCACCTGGCCGGCATGGCCCGTGGCGGTGCCGGTTTGTTAGTGGTCGAGGCCACTGCCGTTGCGCCTGAAGGCCGCATCACTCCGGGCTGTGCCGGCATCTGGAGCGATGCACATGCTCAGGCGTTCGTGCCGATGGTCAAGGCGATCAAGGCCGCAGGTTCAGTGCCCGGCATTCAGATTGCCCACGCCGGGCGTAAAGCCAGTGCCAACCGTCCATGGGAAGGGGATGACCATATTCCGGCTTCCGACGCACGCAGTTGGGAAACTATTGCGCCGTCGGCCATCGCCTTCGGTGCCAACCTGCCCAATGTGCCGCGCGCCATGACCCTGGACGACATCGCTCGCGTTAAACAGGATTTCGTCGACGCCGCCCGTCGCGCCCGTGACGCCGGTTTCGAGTGGATCGAACTGCACTTCGCCCACGGTTACCTGGCTCAAAGCTTTTTCTCCGAACATTCCAACCAACGTACCGATGCCTACGGTGGCAGCTTCGACAACCGCAGCCGTTTCCTCCTGGAAACCCTGGCCGCCGTGCGTGAAGTCTGGCCGGAAAACCTGCCGCTGACCGCGCGTTTCGGTGTGATCGAATACGACGGTCGTGACGAGCAAACCCTCACCGAATCCATCGAACTGGCGCGTAATTTCAAAGCCGGTGGCTTGGACCTGCTGAGCGTCAGCGTCGGTTTCACCATCCCCGACACCAACATCCCGTGGGGCCCGGCCTTTATGGGCCCGATTGCCGAACGCGTGCGCCGCGAAGCCGGTATCCCGGTGACCTCGGCGTGGGGTTTTGGTACGCCACAATTGGCAGAAGGCGCGTTGCAGGCGGGGCATCTGGACCTGGTCTCAGTGGGCCGCGCGCACCTGGCTGACCCGCATTGGGCGTACTTTGCCGCCAAAGAGCTGGGCGTGGATAAGTCCTCCTGGACCTTGCCAGCGCCGTATGCGCATTGGTTGGAACGCTATCGCTGAGGCGAGCCAAGCGGTTTATGGAGCCACTCAATCGAGTGGCTTTTTTTTATCTGAGTATTGATACAAGGCTGATACGCAAAAAATAACGAATGAGAATGGATGTCAAACGAGAATGCGTTGATATACCATGCGCCGCGAATTCTTGGCAGGTTTGCCGTCCCATCTGGCTCATTCACTAGGTCCAACATCCATGCGTCGTACCCTGATTTCCATCTGTGTGTTGCAGGCGTTTTCCCCGTTCACCTGGGCAGAAGTGGCGCCCACCGAGCAAACCAGTCTGGAGTTGCAAGCGACCACTGTGACGGGCACGGCGGACTATGAAACAGCTCAGGGGCCGGTCAAGGGCTACCACGCCACACGCTCAGCCAGCGCGACGCGCACCGACACGTCGATTCATGAAACACCGCAGTCCATCAGCGTGGTGTCCAAGGATGTGGTCGAAGACATTGGCGCCACCCGCCTGCAGGATGCCCTCGACTATGCCGGCGGCGTCGGCCGCGCCAACAACTTCGGCGGCCAGGGCCTGACCACCTTCACCGTGCGCGGCTTTACCACTGGCGAGTTCTACCGCAACGGTTTCCCGATCAACCGCGGCTACCCGAACATGCCGGACGCCAACACCATCGAACGCCTCGAAGTACTGCGCGGTCCCGCAACCATGCTGTATGGCCGTGGCGATCCAGGCGGCACGTTCAACGTGGTGTCCAAGCAGCCGCTGGCAGAGCGTACCGTGACCCTGGGCAGCCAGTTGAATGATCAAGGCATGAAACGCGGCACCCTGGATGCCTCCGGCCCGTTGGATGAAGACGGTCGCCTCGCTTATCGCCTGAACGTGGTGGGCGAGGGCGGCGACACCTTCCGGGACCATGTGGAAACCGAACGCTACGGCGTGACGCCTGTCATCACCTGGCAAGCCACCGACGACACCAAGGTGATCTTCGAAGGCGACTTCATGCGTAACAACCACCCGCTGGACCGTGGCCTGACGCGCTATCCCACCCAAAAAGGCAACGCGTCGCGCGATACCTTCTGGGGCGATAAAGACGTCGGCAAATTGCACAACGACAACAGCATGGCGCAGTTGCGCTTCGAACACCTGCTCAACGAAAACTGGACCCTGGGCGGCGGTTTCCAGTGGCTGGACGGCACCTTGCAGGGCAACGCCATTGAAGCCAACGGCCTGAGCGCCGATGGCCGCACGCTGCAACGCAACTTCAACTATCGCAAGCTGGAGTGGACCGACAAGGACTACCAACTCAACCTCACCGGGCATTTCACCACCGGTGGTTTCGAGCACACCCTGCTGACCGGCATCGAGTATGAGGATTACGACTACAAGTCGATCATCCAGCGTTCCAGCGCCACCGAGGGCACTTACCCGATTGATATCTTTGACCCCGTCTACGGCCAGGCACGCCCACCGCTGACGCGAACACCGACCCACGATAAAGAAAACCTCAAGACCTACGCAGCCTTTGTGCAGGACCAAGTGGCCCTCACCGAGCGCCTGAAAGTCTTGGCCGGTGCGCGTTTTGAGCGTTTTGAGCATGACTACGAAAGCTACGTGACCGGGGTTAAACCTTGGCAAGCCGCTGATAACGCGGTCACCCCACGTGTGGGCGTGATCTACGACCTTACCGATACCGTCGCGGTCTACGCTGACGCCGCACGTTCGTTCAAGCCGAACACTGGCGCTGCTCGCCAAGGTGGCGGGTTTGAGCCGGAAAAGGGCAAGTCCTATGAGATGGGCGTCAAATGGGAAGCCTTGGACCGTCAACTGAGCGTCGACGCGGCGATCTACCAGATCGAGAAGAAAAACGTCCTCACCACCGACCCTATCGACTCAACCTTCAGCGTCGCCGCTGGCCAAGTCCGCAGCCGTGGTTTCGACCTGAATGTGGCGGGCAATATCACCCCCGAGTGGCGCGTGATCGGCGGTTACGCCTACGTGGATGCCGAAGTCACCAAGGACAACACCATTCGCCCCGGCACGCGCCTGCTGAACATTCCCCGCAACAGCTTCAGCCTGCTTAACGTCTACGAATTCCAGGACGGCGCCCTCAAAGGCCTGGGCCTGGGCGCGGGTGGAAAGTATGTCGACCAGCGTGCCGGCCAGACCGCCAATACGGCGTTCTCGATGGACGCCTACACCGTTGTGGACCTGCTGGGCTACTACAAGGTCAATGACAAGGTACGACTGAACCTGGATGTAAAGAACCTGTTCAACCGCGAGTATGAAGAGGGCGCGTTCGGCAATATCTACGCCTACCCAGGCGCACCCCGCACTGTGCAGGTCGGCATCGCCTACACCCTGTAAAGGCCCGCACAGCTTCAATGTGGGAGGGGGCTTGCCCCCGATAGCGGTGTAACAGCTGGCTTATTTGCAGCTGACCCACCGCCATCGGGGGCAAGCCCCCTCCCACATTTGATTGCGTTTACATTACAGCGGCGTCAGCACATTCATCACCGTATCCAACGCCACCCGCGTGTCATCCAACTGCACCAGTGAGGCATGCCGTGCACCCAGCGCATCGCGGTTCTGGATCGCGGTGAGAATCGCCTTGTGCCGGGGCAGGCTCAGGCCCTGGATGTCCGGACGACGGTTGGTAATGTTGATCGACTCGCGCAACGGCAACGACAGCATGTTGCACATATAGGCGAGCAAGTCGTTGCGCGTGGCGTCGGCAATGGCGCGGTGGAAGTCCAGGTCGGCCTGCAACAGGTCTTCGTGGGTCTTCGCGGTTTCCATGCCCTGGTAGGCTTTTTCGATGGTGGCGATGTCGTCATCGGTCGCCGTCGTGGCGGCCATGGCGGCGATTTCCGGTTCGAGGATGCGCCGCACGCCGGCCAGGGTATTGAAGAATTCGCTGTGGGGCGTGGATTGCATCAGCCAGGACAACACATCCGGGTCGAGCAGGTGCCACTTCAAGCGCGGCCGCACCACGGCGCCCACCCGTGGTTTGGAATACACCAGGCCCTTGGCGCTGAGCACCCGGGTCGCCTCGCGCAGCACCGAGCGGCTGACCTTGTACTCCTCGCAGAGCGTGGCCTCCATGGGCAGTCTTTCTTCCGGCTTGAAGCGACCGGAAACGATGTGCATGCCCAAGTCCTGAACGATCTGGGCATGCATGCTCTTGCGCGGCTTGGGCGGCTGGTGATCCATAACGACGGGGAGGCTCTGGCTTAAAGACGCGGCATCATAGCATCCCAATTAGTGGGAATGACGCGGGACTTCCGCCCCCCGGCAGCCCACCAGGAAGTCAAAGTCGCAGCCTTGGTCTGCCTGCAACACATGGTCGATGTACAGCTGGCGGTAGCCGCCGACGATGAGTTTTTCCGGTGGCGCCAGGTCTGCCATGCGCGCCGCCAGCTCTGCATCGGGGATGTCCAGGTGCAAGCGGCCGTTGGCGCAGTCCAGTTCGATCCAGTCGCCTTCCTTCACCGTGGCCAACGGCCCGCCCGCTGCTGCTTCCGGCGCGACGTGCAACACCACCGTGCCGTACGCCGTGCCGCTCATGCGCGCATCGGAAATACGCACCATATCGGTCACACCCTGGGCCAGCAGCTTGGCCGGCAAGCCCATGTTGCCGACCTCGGCCATGCCCGGGTAACCCTTGGGCCCGCAGTTTTTCATGACCAGGATCGAGTTGGCGTCCACGTCCAGCTCCGGATCGTTGATGCGCGCCTTGTACATGTCGAAATTCTCGAACACCACCGCACGACCGCGATGCTGCATCAGCTCCGGGCTGGCGGCTGACGGCTTGAGCACTGCGCCGAGCGGGGCGAGGTTGCCGCGCAGCACGCAGATACCGCCGTCGGCGCGGATCGGGTTATCCAGGGTACGGATCACTTCGTCCTGGCCGTAGATCGGCGAGTCCTTGGTGTTCTCGCCCAGGGACTTGCCGTTCACGGTCAAGGCGTTCGGGTGCGGGATCAGGTTGGCTTCGCCGAGGCGGCGCAACACGGCAGGCAGGCCGCCGGCGTAGTAGAACTCTTCCATTAGAAAGCGCCCGGACGGCTGCAAGTCGACGATGGTCGGCATGCCACGACCCATGCGGGTCCAGTCGTCCAGGTCCAACTCGACGCCGATGCGCCCGGCGATGGCTTTGAGGTGAATCACCGCGTTGGTCGAACCGCCGATGGCCGCGTTCACGCGAATAGCGTTTTCAAACGCCTCCTTGGTGAGGATCTTCGACAGCTTCAAGTCTTCGCGCACCATCTCCACCGCGCGCATGCCCGACATATGCGCCAGCACATAGCGCCGCGCATCCACTGCCGGAATCGCCGCGTTGTGGGGCAGGGAAGTGCCCAGTGCCTCGGCCATGCAGGCCATGGTCGACGCGGTGCCCATGGTGTTGCAGGTTCCCGCCGAGCGCGACATGCCGCCTTCGGCCGCAAGGAAGTCGTCCAGGGTAATGGTGCCGGCCTTGACCTGTTCACTGAGCTGCCACACCACGGTGCCCGAGCCGATGTCCTGGCCCTTGTGCTTGCCGTTGAGCATCGGCCCGCCGGTGACCACGATGGCCGGCACGTCGCAACTGGCGGCGCCCATCAGCAGGGCAGGGGTGGTCTTGTCGCAGCCGGTCAGCAGCACCACACCATCAATCGGGTTGCCGCGAATGGCTTCCTCCACGTCCATGCTCGCCAGGTTGCGCGTCAGCATGGCAGTGGGTCGCAGGTTGGATTCGCCATTGGAAAACACCGGGAACTCCACCGGGAAGCCACCGGCCTCGATCACACCGCGTTTGACGTGCTCGGCGATCTGGCGGAAATGCGCGTTGCACGGGGTCAGCTCCGACCAGGTATTGCAGATACCGATGATCGGCTTGCCATGGAACTGATGGTCGGCAATGCCCTGATTCTTCATCCAGCTGCGGTACATGAAGCCGTTTTTGTCGGCGGTACCAAACCACTGGGCAGAGCGTAGGCCGGGCTTTTTATCAGACATGATCGATTCTCTTATTGTATGACTATATGTTCTCTCTGCGGCTAAACATAAGCGCAAAATGTTCGCTTTGGAAGAGTTGTTTTGCAAATAGTCCTACTATATAGTCTGGCTTAACTGAGGTATGACCCTGGCGGATTTTCTGCGAGAGGCATCCCCGATTCCTATAAGAACAACAATCGGAGATCGACCCCATGAGCGAGGAATTGCGGCTAATCCGGCGCATCACGCTGAAACTGATTCCCTTCCTGATCTTGCTGTACCTGATCGCCTACGTGGACCGTTCCGCCGTGGGCTTTGCCAAGTTGCACATGGGCGCCGACGTCGGCATCGGTGATGCGGCTTATGGCCTGGGTGCTGGGTTGTTCTTCATTGGCTACTTCCTGTTCGAGATTCCCAGCAACCTGATGCTCGACCGCTTCGGCGCGCGGCGCTGGTTCGCACGCATCATGATCACCTGGGGCACCATCACCATCGGCATGGCGTTCGTGCAGGGGCCTCACAGCTTCTATGTGATGCGCTTTCTGCTCGGTGCGGCCGAAGCCGGGTTCTTCCCGGGCGTGCTGTACTACATCACCCAATGGTTCCCGGTTCGCCATCGCGGCAAGATCCTTGGGCTGTTTATCCTCTCGCAGCCCATCGCGATGATGATCACTGGCCCCGTGTCCGGCGGCCTGCTGGGTATGGACGGCATCCTCGGCCTGCACGGCTGGCAGTGGCTGTTTATCGTGATCGGCACCCCGGCGATCCTGCTGACCTGGCCGGTGCTGCGTTACCTGCCGGATGGTCCCAAGCAGGTCAAGTGGATGACCGACGCCGAAAAAACCTGGTTGACCGACGAACTGAACAAAGACCTGCAAGCCTACGGCCAGACCCGCCACGGCAATCCATTGCATGCGCTCAAAGACAAGCGCGTGTTGCTGCTGGCGCTGTTCTACCTGCCGGTGACCCTGAGCATCTACGGCCTGGGCTTGTGGCTGCCCACGTTGATCAAGCAGTTCGGCGGCAGCGATCTCACCACCGGCTTCATATCGGCGGTGCCGTATATCTTCGGCATCATCGGTTTGCTGATTATCCCGCGCAGTTCCGACCGCCTGAATGACCGTTATGGCCACCTCGCCGTGCTCTATGTGCTGGGTGCGATCGGCCTGTTCTTCAGCGCCTGGCTGAGTGTGCCGGTGCTGCAAATGGCCGCGCTGTGCCTGGCAGCGTTCGCGATGTTCTCTTGTACGGCGGTGTTCTGGACCTTGCCGGGCCGCTTCTTCGCCGGCGCCAGTGCGGCGGCCGGCATTGCCTTGATCAATTCCGTGGGCAACCTCGGCGGCTATATCGGCCCGTTCGTGATTGGTGCGCTCAAGGAATACACCGGCAACCTGGCCTCGGGCTTGTACTTCCTGTCCGGTGTGATGGTGTTCGGGCTGGTGCTGACCGGCGTGGTCTATCGCCTGCTGGAGCGCAAGCACGTGCTGCCCGTCGACCAGTTCGCCGCCAGCGCCCGTGGCGCCACACGTACTTAATCTAGGAGAACCTTCATGCGTTTAGTGCAGTTCGAACTCAATAATGGCGAGCGCCGCGTTGGCGTAGTGGAAGGCAAGCAACTGCGTGAAGTGCGCAGCGCCCATAGCGTGCGTGAGCTGGCCCTGGCCGCCATCGAAGCGGGCGTCAAGTTGCAGCAGCAGGTGGACAGCCTCGGTCTGGGCGACAGCCACGACTACGCCGCCTTGCTGGCCGAACAAAAAATCCTGCCGCCTCTGGATCACCCGGACCCGGCCCACATGCTGATCAGCGGCACCGGCCTGACCCACTTGGGCAGCGCCTCGGCGCGGGACAAAATGCACCAGGGCGGTGACGACAGCGCCCTGACCGACACCATGCGCATCTTCAAGTGGGGCGTGGAGGGCGGCAAGCCCGCCGCCGGTGAGGCCGGCGTGCAGCCGGAGTGGTTCTACAAGGGCGACGGCAGCATTGTGGTGCGCCCAGGCCAAGCCTTCCCGGTGCCACCGTTTGCCGAAGATGCTGGTGAAGAACCGGAGATCGGCGGCCTCTACGTGATCGGCCACGACGGTAAACCCTACCGCCTGGGTTTCGCGGTGGGCAACGAGTTTTCCGACCATGTGATGGAGCGCAAGAACTACCTGTACCTGGCCCATTCCAAGCTGCGCAGTTGCAGCTACGGCCCGGAACTGCGTGTCGGCGAATTGCCCCAGCACCTGGCCGGCACCAGCCGCATCCTGCGTAACGGCGAGGAAATCTGGCGGAACGAATTCCTCAGTGGCGAGGCCAATATGTGCCACAGCCTGGAAAACCTCGAATACCACCACTTCAAATACAGCCAATTCCTCAAGCCGGGCGATGTGCACATTCATTTCTTCGGCACCGCCACCTTATCATTCGCCGACGGTATACGTACCCAACCGGGGGATGTGTTCGAGATCAGCCAGGCTGAGTTCGGCGCGCCGTTGATCAACAGTGTCGGCAGCGTCGATGCAGCGTTCGAACCCGGCAATGTCATCACCCTTTAAGGAGACCCACATGACCCAGTTTCTCGGCCACAACTTTATCGGCGGCCAGCGCAGCGCCAACGGCAGTGTGAAGCTGCAAAGCGTCGACGCCACCACCGGCGAAGCCTTGCCCCAGGATTTCTACCAGGCCACGCCGCAGGAAGTCGACGCCGCCGCCCACGCCGCCGCGCAGGCTTATCCGGCGTACCGGGCCTTGAGCGCCGCACGTCGCGCGCAGTTCCTGGATGCGATCGCCGATGAGTTGGATGCGCTGAGCGATAACTTCGTTGAGTTGGTCTGCCGCGAAACCGCATTGCCTGCCGCCCGTATCAAGGGCGAGCGCGGGCGTACCAGCGGGCAGATGCGCCTGTTTGCCACGGTGTTGCGTCGCGGTGATTTCTACGGTGCCCGCATCGACAAAGCCCTGCCGGATCGCCAACCACTGCCGCGTCCGGACCTGCGTCAATACCGCATCGGCCTCGGCCCGGTGGCGGTGTTCGGTGCGAGCAATTTCCCCCTGGCATTCTCCACGGCAGGCGGCGACACCGCCGCCGCGCTGGCGGCCGGTTGCCCGGTGGTGTTCAAAGCCCACAGCGGCCACATGGCGACGGCTGAACAGGTGGCCAATGCAATCCTCCGCGCGGCCGAGGCCACCGAGATGCCGGCTGGCGTGTTCAACATGATCTTCGGCGGTGGCGTGGGTGAGGCGCTGGTCAAGCACCCGGCGATCCAGGCGGTGGGCTTTACCGGCTCGCTCAAGGGCGGTCGTGCCCTCTGCGATATGGCCGCGGCGCGCCCGCAACCGATCCCGGTGTTTGCCGAAATGTCGAGCATCAACCCGGTGATTGTCTTGCCCCAGGCCTTGCAGGCGCGGGCCGAGACCGTCGCCCGTGACCTCACCGCGTCGGTCGTACAAGGCTGCGGCCAGTTCTGCACCAACCCCGGCCTGGTGATCGGTATTGCATCGCCGGAATTCACCGCGTTCACCCAACAGGTGGCGCAATTGATCGGCGAGCAACCGGCGCAAACCATGCTCAACGCCGGTACCTTGAGCAGCTATGGCAAGGGCCTGGAAAAACTCCTGTCACACCCTGGCATTCAGCATTTGGCCGGCAGCACCCAGGCTGGTAACCAGGCGCAACCGCAGCTGTTCAAGGCCGACGTGCGCCTGTTGCTCGATGGTGATGAAGTGCTGCAAGAAGAAGTCTTCGGCCCCACCACGGTGTTTATCGAAGTGGCTGATCAAGCCCAACTCAGCGCGGCGTTGCACGGCCTGCACGGTCAACTGACGGCCACGATCATTGGCGAGCCGGCGGATTTTCAACAGTTCGCCGAGCTCACGCCGCTGCTGGAACAGAAGGTTGGGCGCATCCTGCTCAACGGCTACCCGACCGGCGTGGAAGTCTGCGACTCGATGGTGCATGGCGGCCCGTACCCGGCCACGTCCGATGCCCGTGGCACGTCGGTCGGCACCTTGGCCATCGACCGTTTCCTGCGCCCGGTGTGCTTCCAGAACTACCCTGATAGCCTGCTGCCCGACGCGTTGAAAAACGCTAACCCGTTGCGTATCCAGCGCTTGGTCGATGGCACGCCATCGCGCGATTCGCTGTAAGGAATCCGGAGGTTTCATGTCGTGTAAGGCCGTCACTGCACACCGTGCGCAATTGGGCGAAGGCCCATTCTGGGACGCGCCCACCCAGGCGCTGTATTGGGTCAATATCGCCGGCAAACAGGCCTTGCGCCTGATGGGCGGGCAATTGCAGATCTGGCAGTTGCCCGAGCATGTCTCGGCCTTTATCCCGTGTGAAAGCGGCGATGCGTTGGTGACTTTGAGCAGCGGTGTCTACCGCCTGGACCTGGTCACCGAAGCCTTGACCCTGCTGTGCGTGGCCGACCCGCAACCGGGCAACCGTGGCAATGAAGCGCGCTGCGATGCCCAAGGCCGGCTGTGGCTGGGCACCATGCAGAACAACATCGGTGAGCAGGGCGAAGACCTGCCGATTACGCGGCGTTCAGGTGGCTTGTTTCGCATTGATGCCGATGGGCAGGTCGCGCCTCTGCTGAGCGGCCTGGGCATTCCCAACACGTTGCTGTGGAGTGAGGACGGCAGCCTGGTGCATTTTGGCGACAGCATGGATGGCACGCTCTATCGGCATGTCATCCAGCCCGACGGTCAGCTCGAACCGGCACAAGTGTGGTTCGGTCCACACGCACGCGGCGGGCCGGATGGCTCGGCGATGGATGCCGAAGGCTACATCTGGAATGCCCGTTGGGACGGCAGTTGCCTGCTGCGCCTGACGCCTGATGGCGAGGTGGATCGCATCATCGAACTGCCCGTCAGCCGTCCCACCAGTTGTGTATTCGGTGGGCCCAACCTCACCACGCTGTACATCACCAGTGCCGCCAGCCCGTTGGATCACCCTCTGGATGGTGCGGTGCTGGCTATCGAAGTCGATGTCCCTGGCAAACCGTGCCATCGCTTTGCCGGTTAAACCCCAAGACTCAAAAACAACAACAAAAGGTGTCGTTCATGAAAAAAGCCCTACGCGTCCTTGCCGCCGCCGTTGCTTTAAGCAGCCTCAGCAGCCTCGCATCCGCCGAAGAAGTGAAGATCGGCTTTCTGGTCAAACAGGCCGAAGAACCCTGGTTCCAGACTGAATGGGCCTTCGCCGAAAAAGCCGGCAAGGAACACGGTTTCACCGTGATCAAAATTGCCGTGCCCGATGGTGAGAAAACCCTTTCCGCCATCGACAGCCTGGCCGCCAACGGTGCCAAGGGCTTTGTGATCTGCCCGCCGGACGTGTCCCTCGGCCCAGCCATCGTGGCCAAGGCCAAGCTCAATGGCTTGAAAGTCATGGCCGTGGATGACCGCTTCGTCGATG
>NZ_JAAOWU010000036.1 GCF_013778505.1 Pseudomonas sivasensis
ATAAGTTGGTTATACCTAGATAGGCCGCCTGCACTTGATAAGTTTTGGTTTATCCGACAGGACGTCAGATATTATAATATTTTGCCGCGCTGAAACTTGGTAGTTTCACTTTTTTAAGGCAAAAAAAAGGACCGTCATGGTCACTTTCTTTATGCTTACTGTGTCAATGTTAACGCTGTTTAGGTATCACTTCCGGCTGACAAATCAGCCTTTCTACCGGCCTTGCAGGCCCGTATTCCGTGCCTTTTCGACCATAGTTCGTGGGTACATCACCACCTTGCAACAACATCAAAATAACAACTGCTACCGTTCTTATTGTTTTATAAAGCTCTTTCTGTTTTTTCATATAAATCCTCATATAGTTATTGGGTTGGCGCCTGAAAAATCGTCATAAATTAGATTTATAACGTGCAGCATTTGCAGGGCTTACTAATAAGTTATCACTTAATAAGGATGCGTCAATAGCGACAGAGAAAAATTTTTCATAAATATTATAGTATTAGTAAAAAATAATAAATATAACAAACTTTAATAAGTTGCCAACTTTCTAAGTTGCCTTATAGTTGTCGCTGTCTTAGGCGTCGAAGTCCAGCCAATGGCGCTGGTTGGAATCACACTCGCCGCATATATCGGAGATGCTGGACCAACCTCTATTTCACTCCACAGCAGTTGCCGACCTGGATAGTCCGCCATACAGTGTGGGCATAGCGGCATCTGGCGCGGCCACAAATCCTGTGGCCATTGGTATGGCCTCAACCTGACAGGTCGAATGCTTAGCGTACGATTTTGTCCGTTTTCTCTATCGACCCCTTTATGGCTGTGGTCCAGCTCTCCCCAGGGCGAGTAATAGTCCGCACCCCGGCTCCGTCACAGAGTCAAAGACCGTCCACGTCGTTACATATTTCCACTCCGGGTATGCCGGCAATAAACCATTCCAGTAGGCATGTTGTGATTTAGCCATGCCTGCGTCAGCCTCGGCATTTAACGCGCGGTATCGATTGAATTCAAATACCTCCGTAATGGCTGGTCTCAAGCTCATCTCCCTAGCTGAAACCCTTCATTAGATGTCTTGGCAGGTGTTTGAGGGTTTCACAATTGTGGGCACTCGATGTTCTGTAAGTGAAATATGTTGCGTAACGGAAATAACTTATGTAAGTTATTTCCGTTATCTATTTCGAGGAGCGAAGCAGCATGATTTTGCTATTGGGCGGGGAGAAAGGGGGTAGTGGTAAGTCCTGTTTGGCCCAAAATTTGGCTGTCTGGATTAAAACCCGGGGTGGTGATGTCTTACTGCTTGATGCAGACCCTCAAGGCACGACTGCTGATTGGGCTGCTGAGCGGAATGACCAGGGAGACTTACCGCCGATACCGGTTGTGCAAGCCCATGGAAATATTCGTCAAACCCTCCTAGATCTACGCGGTAGATACAGACAAATAGTAGTAGATGCCGGCGGAGCAGACTCAGAAGCGTTGCGCTCGGCAATGACTGTAGCTACTCATATGCTGATTCCATTCCGACCGAAGCGGAGAGACCTTAAGACGCTTCCTAAAGTTGAAAACCTGGCGCGGCTCGCCATCGCAGTTAATCCCGATCTGACGATACGAGCCGTTATCACTCAGTGCCCAGCGTTGCCAAGCCAAGTCCAGAGAATTCTGGATGCAAAAGACGCTTGCCAGTCCTTCGATATCATCCCACTAAACGCAATCACCACGGCACGTAACGTTTACGATGACGCTGATGAAGATGGCTGTTCTGTATTGGAAAGCGGATCTGACCCCCGAGCCAAAGAAGAAATTGAATCTCTAGCGACTGAGCTATGGGGGAGCACTAAATGGGCCTAAATAATCTGTCTCGCCCATCCCGAGTGGCTGAAAAAAATCCTGATATGAGCATTGAGGCCGCTGCGCAGGCATTCATAGCTGATGCACCTGTGGGCGCCAATTCAGAACCAAAGCGTCGACGCAAAAAGACTTCTTCAACGTTTGTCCGAACGACCTTCTCCCTCTCTAAAGAGGTGAACCGCCAAATCGACAAGATTTCGCTTACCCCGAGGAATTTTCGAGCTACTCGCTCAGATGTGATCCGAGCTGGAATCGCGGCATTGCAGAACCTCGACAGGGCTGAGCTGCTAGAGCTGCTTGAGCGTGCTAGCAAGGCAGAACCTATCGACGATGTTACGCAAGACGAATAACGTATTTAACGTAAATCAGTTAATTAATATACGTAAGTTATTTCTGTTACGTAAGTTAAATATGCTATTTTTCGTTTGTGAAGAGCTTCACAGAGTCCCGTATTCAGAGGCCTGCAGCGATAGTAAGGATTGCTCCACGATTCAAAAAAGGTCGAGAAAACTCGACCTTTTTTATTGCTTGCCAAAATCTCGGGTGCTACTGTTCCGGAAAATATCAGGCTTGAAAATGAGCAATTGATGAATCTTGACGTTCAACGGTTAAACCAATAATCTTGGCTTTCGTTTAACCGTATAACCTGGATGACCATGACCTCGAGCGCGCCATCTTCCATCATGGCCACGAAAGTGGACGAGTCGATAAAGCGACGTTTCGACGCGGCTATGAGAGCTCGTGGCACAACCACGTCTGCGGTGTTGCGTGAAGCGATCTATAGGTATCTAAACGAGCTGGACGCAGGTGAAGAACACCCGCAATGCAGGCTGGATTTAGACAGCCCGGTAGGTCGAGGGAAATGAATATGAGGACGCTGGTGACGTAAACCAGATTACAGAAACCAGAAAGCCCGGCTGGTAACCGGGCTTTCTGGACAAACGAGAACAGGTTGCTCTTTCGACGGGGCTGAAACCTGTTCACTGACAAGGTGAGCTGATTATGGCTAGCACTGCGGCTTCTTGCAAGTTGCAAAATGCTATCCGTAGAACGCTTGCCGCCGAACGGCGGGGCAAATGGATTCAGGCTCAGTAGCATCCACAGGAAAGCGTCAAAGGCCATATGTGCCCCGTGTAAACGACGGTGGCAACTATTGCGGGCATTCGCCAGAATTCCCCAGGCTGGAGCTGGTCAAGCCCGTGACCGCTTCCGATAAGAAGTTGCCCGGTATCCTAGTAGAGCTGATCGAGCGCGCTCGACGCTACTACAGCACACCTAACGCGCTGCCTTCACTGCGCAACGCCAATCGCAGTGCCAAGGGCCGACAGCAGCGCAGCGAGCGCCGCGAGGCGTGTTTGGTGTTACTTGCTGCAATCATCGCGAATACCGACCTAGTTTCATTACGCTGCGGTATCCCGACAAGGCAGGGCTTTATGTCCCTTACGCTGGATTATCTTGTTGAATTCACTGGCCTAAACTTCCGTCGCGCAGAGCGCGCTATGGCAGATTTGCAACGTGCAAACCTGCTGACGGTTAGTCAGCCGCGACAGATGAAAGAGGACGGATCCTGGCGCGGCCTAGCAGCGGTAAAGGCGGTTAACCGCCTGCTTTTCACTGCTTTCGGTCTAGGTCGCCGGTTGCAGCATGAGCGGGAGCGCGCAATAAAGCGTCTTGCCAAGAAGATCAAGAAAGTAGGTGGAACCATGACCTCCTGGGCGCGTAACGCGCTGGTCATAGGCGGAATTCTAAACCCCAAAGCTAGCAGCCCCAAGGACAACAGTGAGGGACCGTCTAAAGCGGCTCCTGATGATTCACCAGCGGCCAGCCTGACCGCGAGGGCAGGGCTCAGGGATACGCGACCGGAGCAGCCGCCGGCCTACGATGAGGCCTACCAGCGGGCCAGGATGGAGCTGCTGGTCTCCCTCAAGATGGCCAACCCCGAGAAGACAGCAGCAGAAGTAAACGCAGAAGCTGACCGAATCATTCAAGCCAAGGCCAGCAGACTCCTAGCCTGACGGCTCTGGGGGTACCCACACGCCTCGATTACGGCAAGCACGGCCATTCCGTAGCGATTTGTCTTAATCCCGCCCTTCAAGTTCTCCGCAATGCCCGTCCAGGGCACCCGATCACCCCGAAAGCGGACTTATGCACAGGCGAGCCTACACACCTCACTAGAAATAAAACTTTAAGTGTCGGTAGGAGGTTTTTTAAGTGTCGGTCATTAACCAGAAGGTAAAAAAGAATCAGAAGGGTGGTGTTGCTGCGCAACCCCAATATGACGCCCGAGCAAGTCGCACCTACGGTGCGGCTCGGTGTACGGGGCTACTCGCCCCGAGCCCCAGGCAAGGGCTTACAGCCCCTGCACCCGTTGAACCGGTGACAAACAGACCTTATCACAGCCCGTCTAAGCGTCCCAGGGCGATAAAACTGCCCTGGGAGAGCCTGCGGCTCCCCTACGGGCGCAAGACCCGGATAAATCGCCCTCCGGGCTCAACCGGGCGCGTGTGCGCGCTGGCTGCCCTCCCTCCTGCGGCGTCAAACAGTTCGCTAAGTGCCTTCAGTGAAGGCATGCGTTTTGAGATCCTGCCCTGGCAGTGGATCCCAGCGTCTGGGCTATTGAGTAGGATTGCGATCAATCCAGGCCATCGCAGATGGAAGGCATATAACCGTTTGAGGCGCTCTAGGTTGAATATTGACGAGTATGCAGCTCTGTCATCAAGTTGGCTGAATACAAAGGCAATTCACCTTAGGTAAGTATCTGTGATCTCAGGTCGGAAATGGCCCACTTCTTGTGAAACGACTTGCTTTGCACGATCGTTGTCACCGAGCAAAATCTGCAGCTCTCTATGCCTTTCTTGTGCGTAGGTATGACGCAGTCCGTGGCCACCATTGCTGAACTCTAGCGCTACTTTGCTAGCGTGGGTGAAAGATTGAGACCAAGCCTGACCTCCGCCGATATCATAGTACGATTTGTAATGAATCCTACGATCAATCCGGGTAACAGCTTCATCCCGCCTATATGCCTCAAGCCGTTTAGCAAGTTCAGGCGGAAGAGATATTTCTCGAACGAGTCCTCCCTTGCCAACCACGGTATAGCGAATACCAGAGCGAAACTTAGCGGGATCTGCTGGGCGCTGGCTCATAGGCTGCTCGACAGCGGGTCGTAGCGTCAGTAGTTCGTGAGCTCTTAAGCCCGATGCAGCGACTAGCTCAGTACTCAATGCATTACGCGGCGTTTGGTGCTCTGCAATAAGCCGCCATTGCTCGTCGGTATAGTTGCGACTCTTGAGTACTTGCTGCTTGTCAGCTTGTATGACAGAAATTCGGCCTTTGGAATTGAATCGTCCTGTAGCTCTAAGTACAGCCTGCAGTGCCTGGCGATCACGGTCTAGAGTTTTTTGTCCGACAAGTTTTGCACGTTCGCTAAGGTATTGCTTGGCGGCTTTGGGAGAAAGTTCATAGAGTGAGCCGCGTCCTGTATCTTTTAACCATTGAGCAGCAAGTTTCAAGCTAGCTTCATAGCTGTGGGATGTTCCCAACCCTGATATCTGATTGGCGTTGTACATGGCTTTGCTCAACGCTTTTGCTTGAGACGTCGGTTTTGCAAAAATTCGCTGTGCTTTATTTTTTGCTGATTTCATTTTTTTTTCGTTCATTGATTAGCCTAATTGCTCTATGAATTGAGCTAAGCGATGTAGCGATTCCTAAACCTGTTAGGTGTTCATGTATCTCACGGGCCGTGTAATTGTATTTTTCACGATAGTGTTCGATCAGACCTAATGATCGACTTAAATGACGCTTGTAATTCCTGCTTTGCCGTCGTGCTGTGGCCTTCGACCTGTAATAGTTATATTCATCATCAGAATCAATTCGATTAAAGCCAGAAACGGCTCTCATGCTTCTATTTATACAACGAGCGATCGCGCTTATACAGACGGAGAGTTTGTGGACTTCACTTAGCCACAGCTTGATCATTTCTAGGGTATAACGCTGGCGATAACGGTAGAAAATTGCATCGCGAAAAGGAGATAGCTTGTCGTTCATAGCTGGGACTTATGTTGTAAGTTACAGCAACCACTAAAGCATGTTGGAGGTTGAGCTGCACCTCAAAAAGGGCGCTCGAAACTTCCTGCTTGGTGATTCCGACATTCAATGAATGCCTAGCCCCGTGTTTCAGTCGGACTTATCAGTTGACAAACGATAATTTATCGTTGCAACGATGCGCTCGAGAGCACTCTCACTGTTTGCTTCTCACTGCCAAACTCGACTGAGTTTCGAAGTCAGTAGACCTCGCCTGGGTTACGCGCCCTGGTTACAACTCAGTTTAATGTCAGGAGTTAGACAGTGGTTTGTTTCTAATTGAAAGGCGAAGCAGTCCTTCAATCAGGCCTTTGCAATAACCGCAACAGATGGCCGGCCTGTGTTGGTTTCGACCAAAGAACTATTTGGTCGTCTACGCGGTGATGGGCAGCATTAGCTGCTCATTGCCGGCGCCTCCCATAGGCTATGGTTTACAGAAATAGCTGTAGTCCAAGACCTCTTACCTACATGAAATAGCACGTCAGTAAGTGGGGTGAGTTCATGGTGAACTCGGGTGCATGGCCATCTTGAAAGGTCTGGATTGGAGCTGTCAACGCAGAACTTTGAGTGTCACATCGATTTCGCTTTTGACCGCGTGACGCGGCTCTGTCTGAGGTGTTGAGCGTAGCGAATCACCCTGACAGAGCCGCGTGCTTCGCACGCAGCAGCGCGTAGAGCGCTGCACGTTCAGCCTAAGCTGAACGAACTGAGATTTTGATGACACCGTATTTCACGAACCATTCTTATTAATCGCTGACTAGCAGCGGGACTGAATTCGGATGGCCTGTTTTGACTTTGAGGTTTTCGAATTTTACTTCAGAGTGAAACTCCTTAAGGACAGGTGAGGAGTTATCGTGAAGGTGCTTAATACTGAGATGAGTCCATCCAGGCTGGCGACGTTAGTAATTTTGGTGGTGGGATTCACGGTGCTGGAAAATTATGTGTATACAGCCGCTGGCCTCATATGGGCAGCACTTGTTTTCGTGATTGGAACCGTAGCGATTTTTATTACCGTACCTAAAAAGATTTTCTCAAGTATCGAGGCTTGACGCATGGGCGAGTTTGGTAATTTTGGGTGGTTATTTCAAAGCGGTCTTGACGCAATGATTTCATCGTTAATTTCGATGGGAACAAAGAATGCTGAGCTTGCTGAAATAGTTCGCCAGCTTGCCAGAGCCGTACCTTACATTTCATTGTCCTGGATTATCTGGAATCTGGTGCGAGGCAGGCCCACCAGTATGCCTTTCGGGGTTTTTATCACATCGCTGTTCGTATTTATCGCTTTGCAGCCTGAAACCGTGACCTTCCCTGGTCGTGCCAGCATGGAAATGACAAAAGGACAATCATTTACACTTAAAGTAGTTCTCCCTACATATGAAAAGCTCGTACAGGTGTATCGAACTAAAGATAACGACCAATCAGCACTAATGATTGCCGATCTCACCGAGCGGGAAATTACCCCTTTCATGGGAAGTGATTTGGCTAAGCTCATGAAGGATTACAAAGTATATTGCGAGCCAAGTCCTAACGATGACAGTAGCGTTCCAGAAACTACTTGGCAGGCTATAGGGCTTCGAGGTGGTGGTGCGCTCGGAGTACCGGATTCTCAAGTTTCTATACTTAGTAGTGCCACTGCCGATAAGGTGTCAGGTCTGACTTTTTCGTGGTTTCCACAAATTCGACAAGCTCTAACTTTAATTGATACTTATAAGGCAAGCGAACGGAGGTCCGCAGGAAAAGCTGCGCTAGAAAAGTTAAGTAGTGATAAGTGGCCAACTGGAAAAAGATACTTGCTACCTAATGAGTCAGGATGGAAGTCTAGACTATCAGGCGGCGTTGACGAGCCGGCAGGCTACCTGAACCCGTGGGAAATTGCCGATGGTTCGCTTTCTGATCCGGCGTTGTTAGCAGAACCATCAGGTGTAAATAACAGATATTTAGTTCCGGAAAACTGCTATGAGGCTTATCAGGCTGCGCAAGCAGGTGCTGAAGAGGGATATAGGGCAGTGGGAGACCGTATTCGACCTTCTAATTTAGCACCTGATACAGAGCCATCTGTTGTCGCAGGGGTTAGAGCTTGGTCAGATGTTGTCAATAAAAGCCTAGGATCTCTTTATTCCGGTTCTGATGGCTCGTCTTTTAGTTCAAAGGTTCGCGAAAATGCATCTGAGGCGATTGGAGCACTCAATGAAGCAAACGGTGCACTTGCAACTTTAGATCTAGCGGCAAAGCTACCATGGTTTGTCTATTTAACAGCAATGGGACAAGCCGCTCTTATTCATATATTCCCGCTGGTAGCGCTTTTGGCATGCGTCTTTGGTATTGAGATATTGCTCTATTGGATACGGCTGCTTGTATTTACATATCTATCATTGTTTTTTGCTGAAGGTATTCTTTATTTAGTTGCTAGCCAATTAGCCAGCATTAGTTTTATACAAGCTGCAACTGCTATTAATAGCTCTGGTACGCCAATGGAGATTAATGGCATGCGCGGAGTTTTAGCCGGTGGCGCCGGATTCGTTATTCTGGTCGCAACATGGGCTGCTGCAGCGCTTTTGAGAGTTCAATCGCTACCAAAAACAGACAGTGCTGCCAGCTTCACCCAATTAGGAAGTATCGCTGCATCTGTCGCGGGCTCAGTAGTCGGCGGACTCTCTAAGATGTCGGCAATCAAGAGCGCCGGTCTAAAGCAAGAGCTACTCCGCGCAAAGATCCAACAAGCACAAAAAAACTTGGGCTCGCCTGGGTCGTCACCAGGTGGCTCCCCTAGCAGGGCTGATACTCCGCCGCCTTCACGGCAAAGCCGCGAGTCTGCCGGTCAACGTCTTTCTCGACCAAGCTCTGCCGATAGATCAGAAGGTCAGCAGAAAAATCGGACCACTCGTGGCGAGCGTGCCGAAAAGCGTCGGTCGCCGCTCAACCCTTCGGACAATCAGTAGTGCGAAGCACACGCAGCGTCGTTGTGGACGTGGTTCTGGCACGCGAGTCCTCATGCTTCGATGCAGACTCGCCCCTGCTTGAGTGCACCCAAATGAGCCTTACATTCGATTATTGCCTAACGGCCACGTACTGCGAAAACTGGGACAACCCGGTCGACCTCAGGTACCTGTTTGATGGCCTCGCCCCTTGGCCGGGATTGGTATGGGTCATGCGTGGGGATCAGTATTTTCTGTCGCCCCAACTGAGCGGAATAGGCGCTTATGAGTGGGATGAAACGACCCCCATCGAGATTCGGCTTTTTGAGACGCCATCACTGGACGCTTTGACCTGGTATCTGGTGACTGCGGAGCTAAATCGACGAAACGGCTTTGATGACCGAATGGCGGAAATCCATGAGGTACAGCTGCAACACTTGATCAATGAGCTGCCAGTTGCGACGGTGCCTTACGTAGGGAGAGCTTGAAAAATGGCCTATCACAGGGTTGTCGTTGCGTGGGTGATCTCCGCGATCGCGTTACTTCCGATGACTGTTGCGTTGCTCCCTCAGGCGTCCTATAGCACTGCCCACAAAGCTTATCTGGCACTTCTGATCATCGCGACCATATCAGCAATATACGCAACGCACCGTACCCATCAGTGCACGCTTAGAAAGCGTTTCTGCTGGGTGTTGTGGGGGATCGTGGTCGCATTTCTCTGGACTTGGTATTGATGAAAAAGGAGCACCCTTTGAAGCAACGGTGGAAGGTACTTTGTGTGGCCGCTTGTTGTGGCTTGGGGTTGACCCCTTGGGAAAAAATCCCAGAACTGATTTCGTCAGAGGTGAGTGGGTACTACATCAGCGACGGCGGATTGAGTACTGGTTATAAAGTGCTCAAGATCGACAGATCAGGGGACGGGAAAATGTACTCGTACGATGCGATGCACCACGGGATCCTGAACGCCTACCCCTTCAAGTATTCATCCACTTTTCTGACTATCACTCTCGACTTTGCGGGTGGGGGCCAGGCAGTCCTTTCTCAAGGATGGTTGGGACTGGAAGGTCGCCTCCATTGCTCGAGAGGGAGCTGTGGGGGGTTAGGAACTGTCAGCCGCGTAGGTGAAAGAGAGACGGATCTTCCGGTAGCATTTCAGCGCGCGCTATCAATAATTGAAAATTGACAAATCAATAATTGATTATTGATAATTTGTACCACACTGATATCATCATGACCGCAGCGCTTCAGGGTAGTAGAAGGGTAAAATCCAATAAACTCTGCTGCTGGTGATGGGGGGGAAGACCTACGGGCTGCCCCCCTGCTCCATTTCTGATGCGTGGTCTATGTCCTTAATTTTCGAAGCAGATCTACGGCGATACCTTGCTGCCGGCCTAGCGCATGACATCTCGGTCTTGCACACCCGCGACGGATGGTCGCTGCGTATTCAATTGGGGGCTGAGTGTGTGTCACTGCGCCGCCAGCGCGGCGGCGAGCGGACTTTTAAGAGTCTCGACAAGCTGGCGGTCTTTCTGACAGAGCTGGGGCTCGAGCAATTAATTGTCCAGCTGAGGAATCCAAGCGATCAGCATTTAAAGGCTTCTGTCACGCAGTGAGACCGTAGAGGATGACCGCTAAGGTCAATTTTTCAGGAGATAGTTAGATGTGGAAAAAACTTGGTTGCCTCATCGGGCTGTGTGTCGGCCTGAGTGGTTGTGGCAATCCGTTTGAGGGTAGCTATCGAGCCATGCAAGGCGTAATAGGACCACTGGTAGCCATCGATATTAAGGGCAGTAAGGCCACAGTCGTGAAGGTCGATCCTTTTCAGAAAAAGGTTCTGAGTGAACAAACCTGGGAGGCAAAAAGCAAAGGCGAAAAACTGCTTTTGACTGATCTTAAAGGCAAGACATTTGCTTTCAATCGATCAGTTGATGAGAAAGGGCTGGATTGCCTGAATTGTGGCTTCGGCACAGGCATGCCTGAGTCTTGGCAGCAATTCGATCCAAACAAGTAAATTCAAACTCAAGGAGGGGGAATGACGAAACGTTTCGCTTGGCCGCTCCTATGGAAAAGCCAGGTATTCCTTCATCGGGCCGACGCGATCACGTTTTCGTATCTTAAAAAAGCGCGCAACGTAGTGGGGCTCTGATTGCCTGCCGCTGCTTTTCGCTTAGATAGGGGGGTGCTAGACTTCTTGCCGATGTCTAGCATCCCTAGCGTTGCACCACCACAGCCCTGACCAGTCAAGACTCGACCCTCAGCTGGTCCAGGGCTTTGTTTTTGAGGGCATCGAGGTGGGTGGATTGGCACTCGATGCCCGTAGCTCTTCTCCTCAGTAACTGCATTTTCGGCCTCCTCTAGGTCGTATCGGTTGTCAGTTAAACGTTGCACCACCACAGCCCTGACCAGTCAAGACTCGACCCTCAGCTGGTCCAGGGCTTTGTTTTTGAGGGCATCGAGGTGGGTGGATTGGCACTCGATGCCCGTGGCTCTTCTCCTCAGTAACTGCATTTTCGGCCTCCTCTAGGTCGTATCGGTTGTCAGCTAAACGTTGCACCACCACAGCCCTGACCAGTCAAGACTCGACCCTCAGCTGGTCCAGGGCTTTATTTTTGAGGGCATCGAGGTGGGCGGATTGGCACTCGATGCCCGTAGCTCTCTTAAGCATTTGCCTTAGCCTTCGCTGTCCGTTTGGGCTTGCTGGATGGAGCCGGTGCCGGCGGAGGTGGCGATGCTTTTTTGCTACCTTTTGCGGCCTTGGTTGCGACTGCCTTCTCTGCTTTTTGGAGTTCTGCCCAATGGGCCTGGAATGCCTCGATATCGCCATAGGCACCGATCTCCGGGAGTCGCTCGATGAAGCGGCTATACAGGCCATCCTGAACCTTGCTGTGCTTACGCATCGACTCTACCGCAGCGTTAGGATTGGTGAGCATCACATAGTGAAATTCGCCGGATGCACCGGGCTTGGTCATGATGAAGTTCAGCTCCCGGAGCTTCTTCATCCGACGACGCCAGGTGTCCACGGCACGCTCCCCGAGAAACCCCGCTTCGGCAGCAAACGTGCTGGGATTCTCGATCGTTATGACCGGATGATCGGGCATACGCGCCCATAGACAAAACAGCACGTGCCCAGCAGGTTGTCCCTTCGAATCAGCGTCAATAATCTGCATGGCAATGGGCAGGGTCCGTGGGATCGTGCTGAAGCCGTCGTGGGTTTTGCGCGTCCATTTCAACGCCTCGGAAATCTCAGGGAAGTGGACTAGCATCAGTTGCTGAGCACGTTCCGCCATCGTTAAGCGGCGTTTTGCTGACTGTTTTGCGTTGGCCATTGTGTAGCCCTTATTCGTTTTCTGTTGGGTCCAGTTTCCCGGCATTCGTTGACGATGGCAAACCGTCATTACACGCGTATATCGCGCATTACTATGCACGTGAATTGACGATACAGATGGCTCAATTGCATGAAATAGCCTAATTTATGTATTCGTATTGCGTGATATGGCGCAAATAAAACTGAAAAAATTCATTAATTTCATGATCTTATAGTGAGCCTGCGGTGCTCGGTGTGCTGAATGTACTCAGCGTGCTGTATGTGCTCGGTGTGCTGATGGGTGTAGGGTGTGGGAAGAGGGGCCTGAGATTCGCTAACCCCCCCCCTGAAATTTTCAGAAAAGTCTGTGTTGGGGCTGATCTCAATAGCTGACTTTGAAGGTTGGCGAATCCTCAGGCCTCAGCTGTCGGCGATCATAGATCCGGGTTGTGCTGATATTGGCGTGACCCAACCAAGCCTGGACCTTGGCGATATCGGCTTCGTGCTCTAACGCATTGGTCGCAGCAGTGGCACGCAGGCCATGCACGCCAAGCCCGGTCACCTCGATGCCCGCGGCCTTGGCGTAGCTCCCCACAATCGCATAGATGCCATTGGCGGATATACCGGCGCCGGTCTGACGGCCGCGCAGCGGCATGAAGAGCGGTGCCAGAGCTTCATCTTGGTGGTGGCCGGAACGCTCTAGGTACGCGTAGATACGCTCGGCTGCGGTCGGGTGTAGCGGCACATAGCGCAGCTTGCCGCCCTTGCCGTGGATCTGCAGATGCTTGATACCCCTGCGCTCTTGGATATCGCTGACTCTCAACTGTGCGGCTTCCTCGCGGCGTAGGCCGTGATACAGCAGCACGGCCAGTAGTCCTCGATCGCGGAGCCCCTTCAATGTGTTTATATCCGGAGCATCCAGCAACGCCTTGGCCTGGTGGTCACCCAGTGCCGGCGTCTTGCCCTCGTTGGTCTCAACCCGGGGCCGTTTAACGCCGTGCACGGGATTTCCGCCGGCGACGGCGTTGTTTTCGAGCAGGTGATCGAACAGGCTGGCCAACGCCGCCAGTTTGCGGCGGATGGTGGCGCCTGCCAGTCCGCGCTGTTCGAGCTGTGCGCGCCAAGCCAAAACGTGTGCGCGGGTGACGGCCCGGAACTCATCCGCTGTAGTCAGTCCGACAAACCCGCAGAAGTCCTCCAGGTCGCCCTGGTACGCGCGGCGCGTGCGTGGGTTATCGATGTTGGCGAACCACTCGACCGCGGCCGGCACGGCGGCGAGTTGCTGGAACTCGACGGCTGTCAGTCGGCGTTCGCTGGAAAGGATCAGATCTGACACCTCAAACTCCCTTTAGATGTTTTTTATGGATCTGGTGGCAACGATCAATGACTTTCTTTACGCGAGGATGAGGCGAGTAGTCGTTACGGAAACCTGGTGGTATGAGGAGCCTTCTATCGCGGTAAGGAACAATGCCCACAAAGGCACTTGGCAGCGCGTCCAGTTCGAGTGATAGCAGCACCAGGGTCTTGAAGGCGTTGGGCACCTGGTCTTTTTCGAATCTGGCCCATTCGATCCTCATGTCATCCATGGCCTTTCCTGTTTGGTCACCCGGTTTGGACTTTTGGTGCACTAAGGAATTGCGAGCTTTGACTAGGCTCCTGAGGCAATTAAGTGCTGGTCCGTTTTTGGCAAGTGACTGCCAGCCAGGTCGGTCGGTCGCTGCAATCCACTTCGCCTCGATGCTCAACCTGTCCAGTTCCGTTGCAACCTGCTCATCCTGCGTCGTGACTATGAATTCAAATGCAGCCGCCTCGATGGCCATGACGGAAAACACAACGGTCTTGATGGCGTTGGCTCGTCTTCTCTCATACTGGTCCAGCTGACACGGTGCGTCTTCATCCAGAAAGTCCCCGAACGCTTGCTCGGCGATGTTGGCGTAGGTATGCACCAAGGAGCCAACCCGTACGGGATAGACCCACCTATGTTCTTCCGATGTACCCATCCGCAGCTCCCAGCCTAAATTGGTGATAACGTATTTTATCACCATATTTAAATAACTTGACCTCGCCGCAATTAATAAATCTAATATTGAAGCAATCAAATTTATTAGGTGGGGTGGGTAGCCTTATGGGTATTGAAAACGACGACTTTCGGCCGGCACACGTCTATCAGAGCGAGAGTCGAGCGATAACACGCAGCGAATCAGCAATGACACAACGTACGATGGACGACATGGCCACATCGCTAGTGGCCATGCAACGGCACCTTTTGAACCTGCCCGTCTCTGAAACGACAGTGAACGAAGTTGCACAACAGCTGATGGCTGCATCTCAGTTACGCCAAGCGCTGAACTCGTGTGCCCCAGTTCTTCAGGCGGCTTTGCCCCAAGCCGGCACTGCGCGTTTGACCGATGCTGATAGGCAGGAGATTCGAGGGTTTTACGCAACAGGGAGATACACCCAGGAGCAATTGGCAAGGCAGTATCAGGTCAGTCAAGCAACTGTCAGTAATACGGTTTCTCCCGATGAGCCTGATGCTTGAGATTGTGCTGAATCGTGTGGTCTCGGTACTGCCTCAGCGGGTCAGATCTAATGGAGATTGGCTGATCGTCCATATCTGGCCCTCAATTTTTACGACGAACGGTAGGGAGCTTTAGGCCAGGAAAAGCCGGCCTGGGGGGTCAGTACATAGCCAGTGTTATTAGCATCCGCACGTCCGTGCGGATGCTAATAACACTGGCTATGTACTGGATTTACCTTAAACTACACATCATCGTATGTAAAGTAATGCGTACTAAAAAACATAGATTTAGCGTGCTGATGTACAATAGACGGGAGATTCAATCATGGCAGCGTTACTAGATCGGGCAGATCAGGCCGTATCAGTTACCGCGATGGTGAGAGGTTTCAGCGCACGACTGAAAGAAGTTTCCAGCCGTGCCACAGACAGATTGGTAATTTTTAAAGACAACGAGCCAGCTGCAGTCATCGTAAATGTTGATGCGTACCAGGAGATGCTCGATGAGCTCGATGATCTTCGCATTGACGCGATTGCTCGCGACCGAATGAGTAATTTTGATAAGAGCAAAGCTATCTCCCTTAGCGCCATGATGGAGAGATATGCCGCTGAGGAGTGAGCATGGCGTGGACGGTTGAATTTCACCCCGAGGTCGTAGATGACCTTGATGATTTAGGCTATTCCGCGGCCTCAAAAATACTGAGAGCCATCAAAGATAAAATCGAGAATGGTGAACCTGACAAGCTAGGCATCCCTTTGCGGGGAGCGCTCGCGGGCTACAGGCGGATAAGGGTAGGAGATACCCGAATCGTCTACAGGGTAGATCAGGGGGCTGTAGAGGTTCTCATTGTCGCTGTAGGTGCTAGGCGCGATAAAGAGGTCTACCACGCCGCTGAGAATCGAGTTTAGTCAACATACCGGTGTGTAAACGACACCGGTTTACCCCGCCACGTTCACTGCCCAGTCGAACGACATCAATTGAGCACTCATCAAATAAGGCCATCAAAACGATGATATTCTTGGCCTTTGTCACTTATTGAAAGTCGATCTATGACCACAGAAGTCGTCCAGGTCAGGGAAGCAGCAGGACAGACCATGTGGTTCGACCTGGATTTGCCGGATCTGCGTTATTTGGCCCGCGAGCTGCGCTCGCCGGCAGTCGATGAATTGCAGCGAGCTGAAGATGCGGAAGGGGCTTTGGCGATCCTGCTTGAACATTTCGGCCTGGTCGATCCGGTGTTAGCGGCGGTGACCGTCACAACGCCTATCGGGGCTGTTCTGGTGCCGCGCTCCAGCCTCCCGCATATCGTCGAAAAACGCCCGGATTCGCGTGAGCGGTACGTGCGCCATGCCGTAGATACCCTGACAGGGCCGCTGGAAGTGTGGAAAGTGGCCTACACCAACGGTGGCCATCGCCTGGCGTTTATCAACGCGTATGAGGCGAAGAACGACATGCTGGTGATCGTCGACATCCAGGGCGATCACATCCTCTGGAATTTCATGCACGGCCCCGCGAAAACGATGAACCGTCATCGCCAAGGTGAGTTGCTCTACCGTCGTTATGAAATTGAGGACAAAGAAAAAGGGCAGCTATAAGGCTGCCCTTTTTCATGGGGATTCGAATCCTGATATCAGTCTCCTCAGGAAAGGGGAGAAGAGGTCTCACCACCACCGATTTTGCAGAATCGCCGGGGTACCTACGTCAGTCATTGCCCTGCAAGGCCACTGATTTCGCGCTCTGTAAGTATTTTTGACGATTCATAGTCACTATGTCAACCACTTAAAGTGTAAGAACCTCGCTAGTTAGCGGGGTTTCCTCACGTCTGCGCCCCTATATTTCCTGGGTTTTGCGCAAAGTTGTCCCCTTACAGGTACACCGTGTGTGTATGCCCTCAGGGTGCCTACGTTCCGCGTGAAAATCATGCAAACCCCTTGTGTAGAGGCCAGTGTCGTGACGTTATAAATACGGTTGCCCTCGAACAGGAGGTAGGGCAATCAATGAATAAAAAACAACTGATACAGGCGGCTATCGACCTGACCGTGGCAGTACTGGCGGGTTACATTGTGATGCTGGCACCCGTGAGCCGGACGGCTCCGCAGCCTCCGGCCAGGGAGCTGATGGGGAAAATGCTGATGGTGCAGATCGAGGCCCTCTCTGATGGCCTGCAGAGGCCCTCAGAGCTCGATGGTCACCGACTGCACCCCAAGGGTGTCTAGTGAGCCCATTTCCGCTCCCGGATCCGCTGGTTCCCCAAAGGCAACATCCGTGTGCCCTTGGCATTGCGGGGGCAATAAGCGTTTCGAGTGTATCCGGGTTCTGCTTTTTGGCAGACGGGGCATACAGGGTCGTCTTTTTGGCACGATAGGCCGCCAGTTATTGCAGGGTTTGCTCAGTCACGGCTAGGGCTCCTTTCTTGTAGGACAAAAATTATTAGCGCGCTGAGCCATGGGCTACAGTCGCCATGGCCGCCACCCATCCCGCCAGATCCGAAGCCGCACGCAGGCGCGCGGCCTCACGCTCGTCCTCACTGCCGGCGACCGTCATATTCGCCGCATGACAGACCTGCCGGTAGCGGTTCAGAGCGTCCAGGGCTTCGCCTTCAAAGGTGATAGTCACCGCGTGGGTCAATATGTACGGGGAATCAGTGGACGCACTCATGATGGTGGCTCCCTTGTGGTTTTATGTGTGCCGATTGCTTCACGTCAGCATGGTGGGCTTGGCTTTTTGTCCGGTATTCGGACGCTCAAAGCGTAGGGCGTTTCGGGCTAGGCGATCGACGGAAAAATAATTCAAAAAAGTCGGGTTTTAACGTCATTTCGGGTGACAACTTTACTAAATACAAGACACAGAAAAGAAACTTTCCATGTCTTTAAAATCAACCCTCGAATACGTCCTTATCATCGTCGGGATTATTGTCACCCTGCACGGCCCAATCACCTTGGACCCTAAACCCCAAACCTTGGTCCCCCTTCCGTTGACGACGTGCCAAATCCTTCAGAAGTGAGGAATAAAAATACCTCACTACCCTAAAGGTGGGATTTCCCACCTTTAGCCCGATCAGTGACCGCGTGACGGGTTACACTTGCGAGCTATCCTTGATCCCCCACGCGGCTTGCTCAAGCAGCTCAATTAGCGTCCGCTGGTGGCTTCGGGATCTTTGAGTAACGCAGCCTAATCGTCATACAACGATGGCCACTGTTTCAGGTCAGAGGCTTGCGTGGATGGAGACATTGGGCAGCCCTCAATAAGTTGGTTATACCTAGATAGGCCGCCTGCACTTGATAAGTTTTGGTTTATCCGACAGGACGTCAGATATTATAATATTTTGCCGCGCTGAAACTTGGTAGTTTCACTTTTTTAAGGCAAAAAAA
>NZ_JAAOWU010000037.1 GCF_013778505.1 Pseudomonas sivasensis
GCAGGTAGAACGCCACCCGCATCTCCATGAACATGTCACCGCTGTAGGAGGTTTCGTTATCGACACTCAGCCCCGGGCTGATGCCGTGGCGCTGGGCCGACTGCATGGCGAACATTCCATCTTCAATGCCGTAGTGGGCATCTGAACGCGGGCATACGTTGACCCGCACGCCAGCCTCGCGAAGAATTTTCCAGCCGGCGTCCGGCAGCGAGGTGCAGTGGTTGAAGATGTTATCGGGGCGCAGCAGGCCCTCGCGATGCAAACCCTCCAACTCAGCTGCCATGTCCCCGCCAAAAAATTCGGTGATGATCGGCAGCCCCAGACGCCGGGCCTCGGCCCACAGCTCAGGTTCCAGCTGCGCCATCACCGCCAGCGAGAGCAGCGGGTTGTCACCGTTATTGACGTATTTTTCCTGGAGACGCTCCAGGTTGCCCGGCCAGTGGGCTTTGTCCCACTCACCGGAAACTGGCGCACCGGAGGCGTGTACAGACCGGATACCAGCATCGAGCAGCGCCTCGACCGCGGCATCGGAGTGAGCGCCGGTGCGGCTGTTGTGCGAGTTATCGACCACGGTCGTGATGCCCGCATCGATGCAGCCCAATGCAGTCAGCAGATTGCCGATATACATGTCAGCCGGGCGATAGTATTTGGCGAACGAGAAGTGCGTTGCGTTGCAGTAGTCTTCTAGGGTTTCGGCATTCGGATTGATTCGACGCAGTTGGCCTTCCCAGGAGTGACGATGCGTATCGACCATGCCGGGCATGGCAATCATGCCGGATGCCTCGATAACAACGGCGTCGCCGGCCTCGATGTTTTCACCTATGGCCGTGATGGTGCTGCCTTCGATAAGGATATCGCCGCGCGCCAGATTGCCGATATCACCGTCCATGCTTAGCACAGTGGCGCCGCGGATAAGGGTGCGGTCGACCGGAGTGGCCGGGGCCTGCACAATGCTGCGGTTATATTCAGCCATTTTCTGTACACCTCTTCAAATTTCGTTGGAAGCAATGTACGCAATGCGGTACTGCGGGAAAAAGATGGTTAAACTGTTTTTATTATTCAATATTTACGAATAATAACGACTTCCCCCCTATCACTGCTTTGAGGCTGCTAACAGTCATGGACCGTATTCAAGCGATGCAGGTTTTCGTGCGTGTGGCTGAAGCAGGAAGCTTTATCCAGGCGGCGCAGACGCTCTCTCTGCCGGCCTCGACAGTTACCAGCAGCGTTAAAAATCTTGAGAAGTACTTGCAGGTGCGCCTGCTGAACAGAACAACGCGGCGGGTCAACCTGACCTCTGAAGGCGCACAATATCTGGTGCAATGCCGGGAAATATTGGAGCTGATCGAACACACAGAGACCAGCCTTACGGATTCCGTAAAACGGCCACAGGGGCGTTTGCGTGTCGATATGCCCGGTGGCATTGCACACTTCATCGTCATGCCAAACCTGCAAGACTTTTACAGGCGCTACCCGGATATCTACCTGATGATAGGCGTCAACGATCGGCAGGTTGATCTGGTTCAAGAGGGTGTCGATTGCGTTATTCGTACAGGTGAGCTCGATGACTCAACGCTCGTTGCGCGCCCCCTCGGCCGGTTTCGCTGGGTAACCTGTGCGTCTGTCGCCTATCTCGAAGAAAACGGTACTCCGCAAACTCCGCTAGATTTGTCTCACCACCGGGCCATCCATTACTTCTCGGGCCGCGCAAGGCAAGCAAGCGAAATGCGCTTCGCCCGTGGCACCGAAAGGGTCTCAGTCCCGGTGAACGGCACAGCGGCTGTCAACGAGACTGGGCTCTACATCAAAATGTGCCTTGAAGGCTTCGGGCTAGTGCAACTCGCCGAGAACGTGGTTTCCTCGCATCTGCGAGAAGGGCGGCTGGTCGAAGTGCTTGCTGACTGGCGGCCGGATTCGGTTCCTGTGCACCTGCTATACCCGCATCAGCGCTTTCTATCGCCAGCTGTGAGCGCATTCGCTGACTGGATTGCAGGGCTTGTTCGCGACGATGATTCAGCAGATTCAAGTTGAACGTTGCGCCCGGCCAGCATGCCGGTGAATGCGCCGGCTACGGATATTGCAGCTGTGATCAGCAGCGGTGCTGTCCAGCCACCGGTCCAGTCGTGCAGTTGGCCCAGCAGCAAGGGGCCTGCAGCTGCCATCAGGTAGCCGACGCACTGCGCCATTCCTGAAAGTGCCGCCGTGTCACCGGCATTTTGTGTGCGCAAGCCGATGAAGGTCAGGCCGAGCATCATGCTGGCACCAGAGCCGAAGCCCAGGACCGCGGCCCACAACATGGCGTAGTCTGGCGCGTAAATGAGCCCGATCAGGGATGAGGCGGTTAACAGGCTGACGGTAGCGGCTGCCAGTTTCTGGTCTTTGAGACGGCGAAGCGTGGCCGCCAGAATCAAGCCGGGAATGGCCGTGGTCAGTTGAAGCGTGCCGTGTACCGTGCCTGCTTGCTCCGGGGATATGCCATGGTCCATCAGAATAGTCGGCAGCCAGCCGACGGCGACATAAAAAGGCATCGCGTTCAGCCCCATGAACAGTGTGACCTGCCATGCCAGCGGGGAACGCCAGACGGCCACGGTTGGCGCTCGTCTTGGACCGGACAGATTTACGTGTTCGTGTTTTTCCAACTGCGGCAGCCACACCACCAGCGCCAACAACGGGGCTGCGACCAACAAACTCAGGGCAATCGGCCATCCCCATGATTGGGTCAGCGGAATTATTACGGCTGAGCCGACAGCGCCTGCTGCGCCCATCGTGATGGAGTAAGCACCGGTCATAGACGCCATTTTCGTTGAGAAGTCGCGTTTGATCAGGCCGGGCAGCAGCACGTTGCCCAGGGCGATCCCAGTGCCTATCAATATCGTACCGGCGTACAACGCCCACGCGCTGCCTGCGGAGCGGAGCAGGATGCCCGCTGAAATGACCAACAGTGCACCGAAAAGCGTGCGCTCGATGCCGAACCTGCGGGCGACCGATGCGCTGAGCGGGGAGAAGGCTGCAAAGGCAAGTAATGGCAGTGAAGTAAGCAGGCCTAGAGCTGAGGCGCTAAAGCCAAAATCATTCTGGATCAGCGGCAAAACGGGCGCGATGCTGGTAAAGGGAGCGCGCAGGTTCACAGCGATAAGCAGAATGCCTGCGACGAGCGCGATGGCATGCCACTTGTTTTTTGTATCTGACATATTCTTTATCTGTCCTCTTAAAAGAAGACAACTGTAGAGAACTTCAGAACTGTCTAATATAGATATCAAGACACCTGACACCTAAATTATGCCAAGCTCAAAAAATGTCGTTTCCTCACCCGAAGATTTCGATTCAGACCTTTTCGCCCAGGCAGCGATTGCCCTCAAGGTTGCGCCTGACCTCAATGATTCGGGTGCCCGCCCGCATGATCATCGCAAAGGCCAGTTGATCCTGTCTTTGCATGGCGCAGTGAGCTGTGAGGTTCAAAATGCACTCTGGCTTGTCCCGCCCCAGCACGCCGTATGGATCCCGGGCGGCACGCCGCACAGTTGCCGAGTGACCGAAAACGCCCGGACCTGCTTTCTGTTCGTTGAGCCCGGTGCGGCAGCGATGCCTGAAGAATGCTGCACGGTTGCCATTACGCCCCTTGTTCGGGAGATGATCCTGCATCTCGCTGAACAGGAACCTGCTTACCATTCCGAGGGCAAGACAGCTCGGCTGGTTGCAGTGCTGCTTGAGCAGCTTTCCGATGCTCCGCTGAAAGAGCTGCATTTGCCTATATCAGACCACCCCAAGATCAAACAAATCGCGGATACGCTCTTCTCAGATCCAGGCGACCGAACCACGTTGCGCGAGTGGGCCACTCGGCTTGCAACCAGTGAACGAACGCTGGCCAGGCTTGTAGAAAGCACGACCGGGCTGAGCTTCGGACGCTGGCGTCAACAATTGCATTTGATGATCGCACTGAGTCATTTGGCGGAGGGGGTATCCGTGCAACGTGTAGCGGGCATCCTGGGATATGACTCTGTTAATGCATTCATCACGATGTTCAAGAAAGCACTGGGTAAACCGCCTACTCAGTATTTTTCCTCTCTGCGCTAGCGCTCTGCTGGCTGATACAAAGCGCCGAGGCTGTAGAACGATCTGTCTGCTATTGGCCGAAAGCTGCCTATCAGTAATAGGAAAACTCCCCACACCCGCGTCCATCCGTCGCATCCCCCACCCTCCAGTCCCCACCCAACCTGCCGATAACCCTACTAACCGCATGCCTACCCCTGCATCACCACTCGATCGAGTCCACCACATGAACCCACTCTCCCTTCTAAAAAAAGCCCGGGCCGATCGTCAAGGCACCGCCACGCTCACCAGCACTGCCAACGACCTGGACGCCGCCCTCACCGCCCTGCGCATCACCCCTACTCTGATCACCGGTTTTATCTCGCCGCATCTGGACATCGATCAGGTCGCCGCCAAGCTCAAACGCCGTTTCCCACAATCCACCATCAGCCTGTGCACCACTTCCGGCGAACTCTGCAATGCGCCCAATTCGCTGTATTGCGCCACCGGCGAGCGCTGGGACCGGGTGGTGTTGCAGCTGTTCGACGACAGTCTGATCGCCTCGGCCGAGGTGGTGATGGTGCCGCTGGAGTGTGAGGACATTCGTGGCGGCGGTAAGCGGTTGGGGATGCAGGAGCGCATTGCCAAGTTGGTGGGGCATATCAAGCGGGTGCAGGTGCGTACGCCGATCGATCATCGCGATACGTTGGCGTATGTGGTGTTCGACGGGTTGTCGGCGTCGGAGTCGTTTTTTATGGAGGCGCTGTATGAGTCGGGGCGGTTTCCGTGTTTGTTTGTAGGGGGATCGGCCGGGGGTAAGTCGGATTTCCAGAAGACGCTGATTCATGACGGCCAGCGCAGTTATCAGAATCATGCGCAGATTGTGTTTGTGAAGACGGCGGCGCAGGTGCGATTTGGGGTGTTCAAAAGCCAGAATTTCAAACCGGCGGATTTGACCTTCAGTGTGCTGACGGCCTCGGTGGAGGACCGCACGATTGACCAGGTGATCGACAGCGCCGGCAATATCAAGAGCATGGTGCAGGCGCTGTGTGATGCGTTTAATTGTGCGCCGCAGGCATTGGAGTCGAAGCTGGCGGATTATTCGTTTGCGATTCGGGTAGGCAGTGAGTTGTTTGTGCGGTCCATCGCGCGTATCGACTTCGAGCAGCAGATCGTGCAGTTGTTTTGCGACGTGGCGCCGGGCGAGGAGTTGGTGATGGTGCGGCGTACGCCGTTGCGTGAGGCGACGCGCCTGGACTATGAGCAGTTCCTGCGCGGCAAGGGTGGCCAGCCGGTGGCGGGGATTTTGAATGACTGCATCTTGCGCCGGCTGAACAACGGCGCCGAGTTGGGCAGCATGGCGGGGACGTTTGGCGATGTGCCGTTGGCGGGATTCTCGACCTTTGGGGAGATTCTGGGGCTGAACCTGAACCAGACGCTGACCGCGATTTTCTTCTTCCGGGTGGCCAAGGGCGCAAGTTTCACTGACGAGTATGTGGACAATTTCATCGCTCATTACGGCGAGTTCAAGGCGTTTTTCCTACGGCGGCAGGTGAAGAAGCTGGCGGGATTGAACCATGTGGTGGTCAAGCAGATTGCTGCGTTCAAGAACAATGATTTCTCCAACACCCTGAACACCCGTGGGCTGGACAACAATATCCTGCCGGTATTCGAAGGCCTGGCGGACTTGGGCCAGGTGCTGGCCCAGGCTGAGCAACAGCAGGAAGAAATCGCGGCGCAGCTCAAGCATTATTCCGGTGAGTTGCACGCGTCGATGGATGACTTGGTCAGCACCATCGACCAGCAGAACAGCGTATCGGCCCAGGCCGGGGCCACGGTGGAGGGATTGTCGAGCCAGGCGGATGTGGCGGTGGAAGGTGCGCGCACGCTGGCCGGGTCGAGTTTGCGGATCCAGTCGATTGTGCAGGTAATCCAGCAGATCGCCGGGCAGACCAACTTGCTGGCGCTCAACGCGGCCATTGAAGCGGCGCGCGCGGGCGACTTGGGCCGGGGCTTTGCAGTGGTGGCAGACGAGGTGCGCAAGCTGGCGGAAATCACGCGTAAGAATGCGGCGGAAATTGGCGTGGATATTGACCTGCTGTCGAGTGAGATCCAGCGGGTAGCCCAGCAGATCGAAGACCAGTCCACCGGTGTGGGCGCATTGCGAGAGATGCTGGACGCGTTGGAAGCGTCCAGCCGTGCGACCGAGGGCACGGCGCAGCGGACGAAGACGATTGCGGATACGTTGACGGGGTTGACGCACGCGTAGGCGTTATTGAAATCGTCAGCTTTGGAATCTCATTGAGGCATGAGGACTGTGCGGTGCCTTAGGGCATCGCTTATCAAGTCCTCATAATTATTGGTTTTTCATCAGCATGAAAAAATGGCCGGGCCAGACTCTTCGCATGGCGAACGCCTCACGGTCACCGGCAACAAAGTCCGCGAAGTAGCTTTTGGGCGATTGGCGGACAATGTCGTCCAAGATTGAGCGTTGTGACGTCTGACTGTCGAAAGAGGCGACCGGCTTGCTTATCCGGCCAGTGGTTTTGTCCAGTGTGTAGCCTTCTGCCTTGCCGTGTTCGGTGAGGGTCCAAACGCCGTTGACGTTATCCGTGAGTGCCTTGAAGGGCGGTAGCCTGACGTCCTTGTTGGTGGTTTGGACAATATGGTCCTCGTACCTGACTTTGTGGTAGGTGGCGAACTGGCTGGCGAGTGGGGGCTGATCAGCCCCTTCATTAGAGAATTTTTTTACCATCTTCTCCAGGAACGGTATGCCACCAATGTTTGTAAACGCACCTTGGGCCGGGTCCAGAATGTGTCGCAAGAAACCCTGGTCGATACGAGTGCTGTTGATCGCCGAACCCTCCAGGACGCTTGACGCGATTGCGGCGTCCTCTGGCTTGAAATCGAACGTCACCTGATACCCTTCCCCGTCATAGCGAACGTTACTCCCCCCGAATTGAAGGCCGTCGCTGTAATGACGATAGGTACCGAGTGCTATGGCCACGTGATCTACAAAACGCAGGTCAGCACCCTCCGCTGCGGCGTAAGCGTACATATCCGAGATCAAGGCACGATCCTCAGGGTTGAGGAAATCGGCGTGGTTTTGAGTGCCGTTATAGACGGTGGCAGGTGGCTTGGCGACCGGCGGTTCAACCCCCCCGTACAAACGCGAAATCAGGTGATCACGCCCATTTGCAGGTTGCAGTTTCGGGTTGGCAACCATTGGGGTTGCGGTTGCTTGCAACTCTTCCCACGCTGAACGTCGCTCATTGAGCGTGAAGGCACCGCCAACGTCCCTAGCAATCAGGCTGAGCTGATCGCGCGCAAGCCCTTTGAAAGGGTTGCTGTCAGTGCCATCGACGAAGCCGTTGGCCTGCCGGGCCCGAGCCAGGAGTTCCGGGTTATCGGTATTGGGAAGCGCTGCACCGTGTTGTTTTTTGTTGGCAATGTAGTTATCGCCGGTAATCGAGTGGAACGGGTTTTCGCTCTCCGAGCCCGCGCGTTTTTCAGCACGCGCTGCCGCTTCGCTCAACTGGTGAGCCAGGATTGAGACGGTGCTGTTGGTAACTTCACCGTTCGAAGTTGACGCGGCAATGGGCTCTTCTTTATCTGACGAAACCGCAAACACGGGTTCGGAGTTGGAAGTACTACTTGTTGCCATACGATTAGTGGCTGACGACGCATGAAGATTAATAGATATCATGAATCACTCTTCCTAAATAGGAGGACAGCGCCGCTGCCACATCATTAATATCATTGTTTTCCATGTAAAAGAGCCAAAAAACCAAACGGACAAAATACTTTTCAGTTGATTAATAGCTATATTTTAATACGACTGAATCGACGCCAGCAGGACGCGTATAGCGAGGTGTGCCCCCGTATACATCATGATAGATTCTAACTCGCGAGCCATTACCAAACGACTGAGTGTTAAAATCCTGCACTGTGCCAGACGAACGCGGAGTGATTCTCCTGCAATCCTCTTGAGAGCTGAAGGGCCTTGAATAGCAAAGCCTCACATCCTCCCTGATGCTGTCAGGGTAAAACGTTGTACTCCATTGAATCTCCACTAACTGTTTGGGATCAATGAGCGTTCCTGGGGGAAAGTCCGAGCTAACAACACTGAAACTCGCAAACCCTACACCCGGATGAGTATCGGAATTGGATAACACCAACACGGGACTGGGGTCCCCAGACTTTGAAATAGACCTTTCCTCCGCAACGACCACCCCACTGGCCAATACCAGCAGAGCAGTAACAAGGGCACGCACAGGCTTGTTTGCATTTACGGAGCAACGAATCACTATCGAGCTATTCATAATCGCCACCATCACTTGAGGAGTTAATACGTAAGAGCCCAATGGATCCAGCTGTAAGAATCTCACTTCTACCATTGCACGATTCATTAACCGTAGAAACCCACGCACTTCCTAAAACATTGAAGGACAGCTCTGTAATACTAATAAGTAGGAATACGCAGGTATTTTCCTAATCCCGCATGCCCGCTATTTAATTTGGGCTTTGTAAGGCTACTCAGGCGAGTCAAGCAGGCTGAACAGATTGTTCATCCAGATCGCTCGCTTGGCGGGCGGATCGTCGCTGTCGGCAAGGGCATCCATAAGGGAGCGACTCTGCGCGGAACCAACAGAGGTTTCCAGGATGAAGCCCTGCTGAGCTTCATCCTCTGGAGGCATTGTTGGTCGGTGCAGCTTGCCGGTAGCGGTGTCCAGGGTGTAGCCAGCGGACTTACCCAGTTCGGTCAAACTCCACACGCCATTAACGTTGGTGGCAACTACCTTTGAGGGCGGCAGTTTGGTGTCCGTGTTCGTCGTGACCAGGACGTTGTCCTTGTTTTCGATCCGGTTGAAGGTGGCGAATTCGCTGCCGAGCGCGGCTTGTGAAGCACCTTCAGCAGAGAACTTGAGCACCATCTGTTCAAGGAAGGGTATTCAGCCGATGTTGGAGAGAGATCCGTAGTCCGGGTTCAGAATATGCCTTAAGAAGCCTGGGTCGATACGGGTGCTGTTGATGGCCGAACCATTAAGAATGCGCGAGGCAATAGCCGCGTCCTGCTCCTTGAAGTGGAAGGTGATGCGATAACCCTCCGAGGTATAGCCATTGTTGTGGCTCAGCTGCTGACCGCCGTCGCTGAGATGTCGATAATGGCCGAGCTGCCAGGCCAAGTCATCGACGAAGGCCAGATCAGCACCTTCAGCCTGCGCGTAAGCGTACATCTGCGAGATCACGGCACGATCATCGCGGTTGAGGAAATGATAAGAGCTCTGAGTTAGGTTGTAGGAGGTCAATGGTGGCTGGGCCACCGGCGGTTCGTAGTTGCCGAACACGCGAGCGACCATCAGAGCATGGCCGTCAATCGATGCCTGACTCGCGCTGCTCGCCTGGGCGGGTGCCGTAGATTCCATCTCTTGCCATGCGGCACGGCGTTCGTTGGTGGTGAATGCGCCGCTGTCGTCATGGGCGATCAGGATCAACTGATCACGTCCCAAGCCCTTGAAGGGGTTGCTGTCGGAACCGTTGATGAAGGCGGTTGCCTGTCGGGCGCGGGCCAGGAGCTCTGGAAGATCGGTGTCTGGGACCTCGGCGTCATGCTGCGCTTTATCCGTGAGGTAGCTGTCGCCGATGATCGAGTCCGGCGGATCGGCGGGTGCCTCTGCGGTGCGGGTGTCGGCGCGCACTGAGGCTTCGCTCAACTGACGAGCCAAAACCGATACGGTGTGGGGCGCACTATCAGTGTGTGTAGCGGTAGATGCACCAGCCGTGTCTGCCGTTGTCTGCATTGCTGGCGAGGTTGCGGCATTAACCGGACTGCTAGCCAAGCGATTGTTAGGCACTGAGGAATAAGCGTGGATAGTTGCCATGAGAATTCACCCTGTAGAGGCGGCTAAAATTTGACCAACTGCACGTTTTTATTTATCAAAGCAGAGGTCACCGTAATAAGTGACCCTTGCACGGTATTACGAGTTAGTACCTATATCGAAAAGTCACTGTATCAACGCCAGCAGGACGACTGTAGGGTGGTGTGCCCCCTAAGACATAATGCTTGATGACAACACGTGATCCGTGATTGAAACTCTGGGCATTAAATTCATAGATAACGCCAGATGAGTTAGGAGCGATATCCACGCAATTAGGTTGAGAACTATAGGGGCGAAAGTAACAGAGTTCGACCTTTGAATTGGCACTTTCAGGGTAGTACGTTGTACGCCACGCGATCTCTAGTAACTCTTTCGGATCAGGCAAAGTACCACTGGGAAAGTCCAACGAATTCGCGTAGAAATTGGCTAATCCAACACCCTCATTGGACAAAACCAGCACAGGACTTGGCGTATCATCTTTAGTGAAAGATCGCTCTTCAGCCAACGCCAAACTAGCAGACACAAATAGCAAGAGCGCAAACAAAACGAGTATGAACTTACGAACATTCAAACCAAGCATTAAAGTCAACATCTCGATTGGAATTTTCATAACCCTCACCTTATTAATCAACGGTAGGAAGTACGGCACTACCGTCGCACGCTTTTTTAACCGAAGTAAGATAGCAACGTCCTAAATTCACGAAAGAGCAATCTGTAATACTAATAAGTAGGAATACGTCGGTAACGTCCTAGTCCCGCCTCCCCTCTACCAAAACCGCTTGTTTCAGGTCATGCTTCGCCGCTCATTTCAAGGACGATAACAACAATGAAAACCGCTCTACGCGCCCTGTTCCTGATTTGCCTCACCGCTCCCGCCTTCGCCGCCGAAAACCTCGTCGGCTTTAAGACCACCACCCTGCCCGATGCGCAAAACAACCGACCACTCGAACTGGTCGTCTGGTACCCCGCTAC
>NZ_JAAOWU010000038.1 GCF_013778505.1 Pseudomonas sivasensis
GCGGCGCTGAAGCTCAAGACCACCATGAGCCACATACTCGGCCGGTCCTGACAAATGGAGATCCAATGTGGGAGGGGGCTTGCCCCCGATGGCGGTGCCTCAGTCAAGAAGGTGTCGACTGGTCCACCGCTATCGGGAGCAAGCCCCCTCCCACCTTTGACTGGTGTTGTGTCTGGAAGATTGGCGGCGCTGAAGCTCAAGACCACCATGAGCCACATACTCGGCCGGTCCTGACAAATGGAGATCCAATGTGGGAGGGGGCTTGCCCCCGATGGCGGTGCCTCAGTCAAGAAGGTGTCGACTGGTCCACCGCTATCGGGGCAAGCCCCCTCCCACCTTTAACCCCGTTCAAGCAGTGATTTTTGAGCCGTTCATAATCCACGGTGGTCTTGGCAATGTTCAGAAATGGCAACTAACCGATCATGCGAACCACCCGCCTGGCAATCAGAACACCCACCACCGGCGCCAGCGCAAACACCCCAAACAGCCACACCGCAGCGCTCGCGGAGCCTTCGACACCGCCGGGTTCAGTGAGGCCGGCGACGTTCGCGACCATGCCCGCCAGTGCCGCGCCAAACGCGGTAGCGAACAGTTGCACTGTGGTAATCGACGCGCTGGCAAGGTCCTGCTCACCGGCCGGCGCCACCTGGAACACCCGAGTCAGCAAGTGCGGCCACGCCAGCCCCACGCCCAACCCAATCAGGATAAGCGCCAGGCAGATCGGTGTGAGCGTCTGCCCGCTGCCGTTGCTTTCGACGGGCATCAAGATGGCCAGCGCCACCATGCCCACCACGCCCAGGATCGGCCCGGCCAGGATCGCTCGTCGAATGTTGCCGCCCGTCACACCCGCGCTGGCGATTGACCCCAGCGTCCAGCCGGCCGCCATCAGTGCCGCCAGATAACCGGCCACCAACGGCGACTGGTGGTGCAGGACTTGAAGAAACAGCGGCACGAAGATTTCGCCACTGGTCACGGCCACCGCCAGCAATGACATCGTCGCGTACAGCGCGCCGAGTGCAGTGGTGATCCGAAACGCTCCGGCGGGCAACAGTCGATGGTGGGTGGGGCTTTCCGTGACGATCAGCAGCGCGGTGAACACCGCTGCCACGGCCAGCCCCAGCAGGTTCAGGGGCAGGGTGGAGGAGACGCTGCCGGCCGACACCGCCAGTACCGCAGCCGTCAGCAGCACCAGTTGGGCGAGTGGCAGCGGTGTCGGCTCAACGCTATCGGTGCTGCGCTTGGGCAGGACCGCCGCCGCCAGCACCGCGAATAACCCGGCCACCGGAATCAACGACCAGAACGCCGCGCGCCATATGCCCAGCTCGGCAAACACCCCGCCCACCGCTGGCCCGACCAGCGTCGCCACGCCCCACATCCCCGACACCAACGCCATCGCGCGCGGCCACAGGCTTTCATCGAACACCAACCGAATCATCGCGTAGGACAGCGCGAACAAGAACCCACCGCCCAGCCCCTGCACCAACCGCCCAACGAGCATCACCGGCATGGACGGCGCAAACGCACAGGCCAAGGCCCCGCCGGCAAACACCAGGCTGGCGACCAGGTACGCCGCACGCGGCCCGAGGCTGCCGAGCAGGCGCGCCGACAACGCCGAACCGAGGATCGAGGCGGCGACAAATAACGTGGTGTTCCATGCGTAGTAGTCGATGCCGCCGATGTCCTGGACCACTGACGGCAGAATCGTGGTGGCGATGTACACGTTGATCGCATGCAGCACCACGCCGCCTGCCAGTGCGAGCGAACGTACGCCGTTGGCACCGGACAACAGCGCGGCCCAGTTGGAAGGGGAGGGTTGAGGTGTGTCCATGTAGGCTCCGATTCAAAGGACTGAAGGCTTGCCAAGGCAAGCCGACACCCTTTATAAAACCTCATGTTTAGATGAGGTCAAGAGCTGGATGGAAGCGAAAATCGATGTGCGCATCCCCCTCGGCGTGGGCGAATTGGCCCGCCGCAGCGGCGTGACCGTGGCCACGGTGCATTTCTACGAAGCCAAGGGGTTGATCCACGCACAACGCAGCGCGGGCAATCAGCGTCGCTATCAGCGTGACGTACTGCGCCGGATCGCGGTGATCAAGGTCGCGCAGCGCGCGGGCATTCCGTTGGCGACCATCAAGGACGCGTTGGACGAACTTCCTTCAGGACGGCCGTTGACGGCGAAGGACTGGACCCAACTCTCCACCCGCTGGCGCGACCTGTTGAGTGAGCGCATCAACAGCCTCACTCAACTGCGCGACCAACTCGATGGCTGTATCGGCTGTGGTTGCCTGTCCCTGGATGATTGCCCGCTGCGCAATCCGGGGGATCGCCTGGGGCAGTTGGGGGATGGGGCCGTGTTGCTCGGAAAGTGAGACGACCACCGCCCCTCCCACACGGGATTTGTGGTGTTTGTGAGGGTGGCGTCAGCGCCGACCCGTGCGCGTACTCACGTCCACCCACACCGCCAACACCAGGATGCTGCCCTTCACAATCATCTGCCAGTAACTGTCCACGTCCAGCATCGACATGCCGTTATCCAGGCTGGTAATCACCAACGCCCCGAGCAACGCGCCATACACCGTGCCCGAGCCGCCGCGCATCGACGTACCACCAATAAAGCACGCAGCGATGGCATCCAACTCGCCCATATTGCCCGCCGACGGTGAGCCCGCCGCGAGCCGCGCGGTGTTGACCAGGCCGGCGAGGGCGCACATCACGCCCATGATGCCGAAGATCCACAGTTTCACCGCCTGCACGTTGATGCCCGACAGGCGCGTGGCTTCCATATTGCTGCCCACCGCATACACGCGGCGGCCGAACACGGTCTGGCTGGTGACGTAGCTGAACACGCCGAGCAGCACCAGCAACAGCAGCACTGGTACGGGGATGCCGTCGTAGCTGTTGAGGGTGGTGACGAACCCGGCGAGTACCGCGCCGATCACCGCCACGCGCAGCACGTCGCGCACCAGGGCGTGCGGCGCCAAGCCATGCAGCGCGCGGTTGCGCCGTTGTTTCCAGGTCAACAACAGGGTCAGGGCAAACAGCAGGACCCCAAGGCCAATCCCCACCGAATGCGGCAAATACCCCTGGCCTACATACACCAGCGACGGCGACACCGGCGCGATGGTGGTGCCGCCGGTGATCCCCAGCAGAATCCCGCGAAACGCCAGCATGCCGCCCAGGCCAACGATAAAAGAGGGGATGCGCAGGTAGGCTGTCATATAACCGTTGGCCAAACCGATCATCAGCCCACACAGCGCCACCAGGCTGAGATTGGCCAGCAGCGGAATGTGATAAACCACGTCCAGGATCGCCGCCAACCCGCCCAACAACCCCAGCAACGAACCCACCGACAAATCAATCTCGCCGCTAATAATCACCAGCACCATGCCGCACGCCAGAATCCCGGTGATTGCCATCTGCCGCAGCAGGTTCGACAGGTTGCGTGGCGTGAGGAAACCGCCCTCGGTCTGCCAACTGAAAAACAGCCAGATCACCGCCACGGCGATCACCAGCGCAAGCATTTTGTAGCGGGTAAACAGCTGTTTGACCTGATTCATCTACGCGGTCTTCCGATCATTATTGTTGTTTTGGCTGAGCGCGGCGGCGAGCACCTGTTCCTGGGTGAGCCCTTCATTGATGAAATCGCCGCGCAACTGGCCGTCGCCGATCACCAGCACGCGGTTGGACACGCCGAGCACTTCGGCCAGTTCCGAGGAGACCATGATGATCGACACGCCTTCGGCCGCCAGGGCGCCCATCAGTTTGTAGATCTCATACTTGGCGCCCACGTCCACCCCGCGCGTGGGTTCGTCGAGGATCAGCACTTTGGGCTTGGCCATCAGCATTTTCGCCAGCACGGCTTTTTGCTGATTGCCGCCGGACAAGCTGGTGATCGGTAAAAACGGGCTGGCCGTCTTGAGGTGCATGCGTGCGATCTGCTGGTCGATGCTGCCCAGTTCAGCTTCGGCGTCGATGCGGGTCATATGCGCATAGGTATCGAGGACCGCCAGGGTGATGTTCTGACCCACGCCCAGGTCGGGAATGATGCCTTGGCGCTTGCGATCCTCGGGCACCATGCACAGCCCGGCGCGAATCGATTTGAGCGGCGTGCGCGTGTCGATTACCTGGCCGTCGAGCCACACCTCGGCGCTGTAGCGGCCGGGGTAGGCGCCGAAGAGCGCTGACACTAACTCCGTGCGTCCGGCGCCCACCAGCCCGGCAATGCCGAGGATCTCGCCGCGCTTGAGCACGAAGGAAATATCATCGACACGCTTGCGCCTGGGGTTGTCCACGTCATAGCAGGTGACGTTGCGCGCCTCGAAAATCACCTCGCCGATGGCATGGGGCTCGGTGGGGTAGAGGTTGCTCATCTCACGGCCGACCATCTGCGTGATGATCCGGGGGATGTCCATGTCGGCCATGGCCGTGGTCGCGATGTGTTTGCCGTCGCGGATCACCGCAATGGTGTCGCACACCGCCGCCACTTCATCGAGCTTGTGGGAGATGTACACGCAGGCCACACCCTTGGCTTTGAGGTCACGGATGATGTCGAGCAGTACCTCGATTTCCGAGCGGGTCAGGGCCGAAGAGGGCTCGTCGAGGATCAGCAGGCGCGCTTTTTTATTGAGCGCCTTGGCGATTTCTACCAGTTGCTGGTAGCCGCCGCCGTACTGCGACACCGGCAAGGCGACGTTCATGTCCGGCACCTTGAGTTCACGCATCAACGCTTCGGCGCGGTGGATCATCGCCGGGTAGTTCATGCGCCCGCCGGGCAATGTCAGTTCGTGGCCCATAAAGATGTTTTCGGCCACCGACAGGTCGGGCACCAGGGTCAGTTCCTGGTGAATGATCACGATACCGGCGGCCTCGGTTTCGCTGATGGACTGAGCCTTGAGCGGTTGCCCATCCCAGAGGATTTCACCCTCCCAGGTGCCGTACGGGTAGACCGCCGACAGCACCTTCATCAGTGTGGATTTACCCGCGCCGTTCTCACCGCACAGACCGACACATTCCCCCGGCCGCACAGTGATGTCGATGCCGTTCAGCGCGTTGACACCGCCAAAGCTTTTGACGATGCCGTTCATTTGCAGCAGATAGTCAGCCATGGCGGTCACTGCCCGCCGATCTGCTCTTTGGTATAGAACCCGTCCTTCTCCAACAGATCGATATTGGCCTTGGTCAGCGGAGTCGGGGTGAGCATGATGGTGTCGACTTTCTTGCTGCCGTTATCGTACTGCGAGCTGTAGGTGGGCTTCTCGTTACGTGCCAGTTGCACCGAGAGCTTGGCGGCTTCGGTGGCAATCAGCTTGAGCGGTTTGTACACGGTCATGGTCTGGGTGCCGTCGATCACGCGTTTGATCGCGGCGAGGTCGGCGTCCTGCCCGGAGATCGGCACCTTGCCCGCCAGTTTCTGCGCGGCCAGGGCCTGGATCGCACCGCCGGCGGTGGCGTCGTTGGAGGCGACGATGGCGTCGATTTTGTTGTTGTTCCGGGTCAGGGCGTTTTCGACGATGCTCAGGGCTTCGGTGGGGTTCCACTCCTTGACCCACTGCTGGCCGACTACCTTGATATCGCCCTTGTCGATGGCCGGTTGCAGCACCTTCATCTGGCCTTCGCGCAGCACCTTGGCGTTGTTGTCGGTAGGCGCGCCGCCGAGCAGGAAGTAGTTGCCCTTGGGCGCCGCTTGCAGCACACCGCTGGCCTGCATTTCGCCGACCTTTTCGTTATCAAAGGAGATGTAGGCATCGATGTCCGCATTGAGAATCAGGCGGTCATAGGACACTACCTTAATCCCGGCTTTCTTGGCTTCGGCCACCGCGTTGGTCAGCACCGTGGCGTTGAACGGCACGATAACGATCACATCGACGCCCCGGGAAATCAGGTTTTCGATCTGGGAAATCTGCTTCTGCTCGTTGGCATCGGCGGACTGCACAAAGACCTTCGCGTCGAGTTTTTCCGCAGCGGCGACGAAGTAATCGCGGTCGCGGGACCAGCGTTCCAGGCGGAGGTCGTCGATGGAGAAACCGATTTTCGGGTGGGCGGAATCGGCCATCACCGGCAGTGCGAGCAGGGCCATGGCGGTGGCGAGCAGGGTACGTTTGAATGACTTCATGTTGGTGCGTCCTTTTATTGTTGTTGGAAGACTCTAGCCGAACACTGCTGTTGCTGTTTGCGTTGTGTGTAGCCTGGCTTTTTTGTGGTGAGTGGGCTTGCCCCGCGCTAGGGCGCGAAGCGACCCCAAACCAGACGATGCAATTTTACCTGACACACCGAGGTGCCTGATTTTAGGGCCGCTTCGCGCCCCAGCGCGGGGCAAGCCCGCTCACTACCACTGCAGCCACAATCAACTGCGCACAGCATCGGTCAGGTGTAGATAAACCGGTTCACGACACCTTCGAGCATCTCCTGTCGCCCGCTCACCGCCTGCGGGTTCAGTTCATGGGCAAACGCGTGTTCTGCCAGCGATTCCAGGCTGAACTCACCCGCCAGCACGGCTTGGCCCAGCGGCTGTTGCCAACCGGCATAACGCTGGTCCTTGAACTGCTGCAATCGGTCGTTTTGCACCATGGCCGCCGCACGCTCCAGGGCCAGCGCCAATACGTCCATGGCCTCCACGTGCCCGTGGAACAGATCCACCTCATCCAGGCTCTGACGCCGTACCTTGGAATCAAAGTTATAGCCGCCGTTCTTGAACCCGCCAGCCTTGAGGATTTCATAGGTGGCGAGGGTCATCTCCTCGACGCTGTTGGGGAATTGGTCGGTGTCCCAGCCGTTCTGCGGGTCGCCACGGTTGGCGTCGATGCTGCCGAAGATACCGAGGGATACGGCGGTGGCGATCTCGTGATGGAAGCTGTGCCCGGCCAGGGTGGCGTGGTTGGCCTCGATATTCACCTTGATCTCGTGTTCCAGGCCGTACTCATGCAGGAAACCGAACACCGTGGCGCTGTCGTAGTCGTACTGGTGCTTGGTCGGCTCCTGGGGCTTGGGCTCGATCAGCAGGTCGCCCTTGAAGCCGATCTTGTGCTTGTGTTCCACCACCATGCGCATAAAGCGCCCGAGCTGTTCGCGCTCGCGCTTGAGGTCGGTGTTGAGCAGGGTTTCATAGCCTTCACGGCCGCCCCACAGCACATAGTTTGAGCCTTTGAGCCGCAGGGTGGCGTTCATCGCGCTGAACACCTGGGCGGCGGCGTAGGCAAACACTTCAGGGTCCGGGTTACTGGCAGCGCCGGCGGCAAAGCGCGGGTTGCTGAAGCAGTTCGCGGTGCCCCACAGCAGTTTGATCCCGGTTTGTTCCTGGTGACGCTCCAGATGGTCGACCATCTGTGCGAAGTGCTCGCGGTACTCCTTGAGCGAGCTGCCTTCGGGCGCCACGTCGGTGTCGTGAAAGCTGTAGTAGTCGATGCCCAGTTTGGAGAAAAACTCAAAGGCCGCCTCCGCCTTGCCGATGGCCACCTCCATCGGGTCGCCACTGCGCTGCCACGGGCGCTTGAAGGTGCCCATGCCAAACATATCGGCACCGGGCCACACGAAGGTGTGCCAGTAACACGCGGCCATGCGCAGGTGCTCGCGCATGGGTTTGCCGAGGATCAACTTGTTGGCGTCGTAATGGCGAAAGGCGAGGGGGGAATCGCTGCTGGGGCCTTCGAAGCGAACCTTCTCGACACCGGGGAAGTACGGCATGGCGTTTTCCTTATTGCTCTTGGCGGTGTCTGGATACTAGCAACGGCGATGGGGCTGGCGATTATGAAAATCACCAAGGCGTAGTGCGATTTTGTGCAGCGAGGGCTAGTCTGTCGCGACAGGCCCCAGGACAAAAACAATGAAAACCCTACCGCCCGTGCACCGAATCGCGCTGCTGTTCAACGGCAGCAAAATCTACGACCGCGGCATCATCGCCGGCATCGGTAATTACCTGAGCAGTACGCGTGTGTCCTGGGATTTGTTCCTGGAAGAGGACTTTCTATGCCGCCTCAAAGGCATCGAGCGTTTTCAGGGCGACGGCATCATTGCCGACTTCGACGACCCGCTGATTGGCGAGGCACTGGCCGACAGTCAGTTGCCGGTGGTAGCGGTGGGCGGCTCCTATGAAGATGGCCGCGCATACCCCAAGGGCATCCCCTATGTGGCCACCGATAATTACGCATTGATGAAGTTGGCCTACGCGCATTTGATCGAGGCAGGGCTGACGCGCTTTGCCTGCTTCAGCCTGCCCGAAGCGCAGGCCAACCGCTGGGCCCAGGAGCGCGAAAAAGCCTTTCGCCGCCTGATGCTGCGCGACGGCTTGCAGGTGGAGGTGTATCGCGGCCTCGGCACCAGCGCGCCGTTGTGGGACAGCGCAGTGGAGCAGCAGATCGCCTGGCTGCACAGCTTGCCAAAGCCCATTGGCATTATTGCCGTTACCGATGCCCGTGCCCGGCAATTGCTGCAAGCCTGCCTCACAGCCGGCATCGCCGTGCCGGAACAAGTGGCGCTGATCGGCATCGACAACGATCCGCTGACCCGAACCCTTACGCGAGTGCCGCTGAGTTCGGTGATCCAGGGCACCGAAACCATGGGCCGCACTGCCGCTGCGCTGTTGCACCAGATGTTGCACGGCAAGCCTTGCACCGGTACGCAAATCCTCGTGCCGCCGGACGCAATCAACGTCCAGGCCTCCAGCCTTCATCAACCCTTGGGCAATCCGTACGTGATGCAGGCGCTGCTGTTTATCCGCCAATACGCGTGCCAGGGCATCAAGACCGCTCAAGTGGCGGCGTATGTCGGTGTGTCGCGTTCATCCCTGGAAGCGCACTTTCGTAAGGTGCGCAATTGCAGCGTGCATGACGAAATCCTGCGCTTCAAACTCGCTGCTGCCGCCAGAGGCCTGGAAAACCGTGATCTGGCGATTGCTGACATCGCGTCGTCCTGCGGCTTCACCTCGGCGCAGTACCTGCACACCGTGTTTCGTCGCGAGTTTGGCTGTACGCCCCGGGAGTACCAGCGGGGCGCGGAGTTTGCGTTATCTGTGCCTGAGTAAGGCCTTACATACACTGCTGAACCCACTGTGGGAGGGGGCTTGCTCCCGATGGCGGTGTGTCAGTCAAGCCATTCATTGAC
>NZ_JAAOWU010000039.1 GCF_013778505.1 Pseudomonas sivasensis
GCCCCGCGCTGGGTGGCGAAGCCGCCCCATTACTGACAGTGCATACCTTCAGTTGGAACTGAGGCGTCTGAATTTGGGGCGGCTCCGCCACCCAGCGCGGGGCAAGCCCGCTCACTACAAAATCCTGTTCACCACATAAGGCCTGCTCAAGGCAAAAAGCCCGCTCACCAAAAAACTCATCCAGGGTTGAAGGTTCAGCCCTTTAATTCCTTCAGATGCTTGTAAACCGTTGCCCGCCCCATACCCAGCACGTTGGCCACATAGTTCGAGGCGCTCTTGCCCTTGAACGCGCCTTCGGCATGCAGTGCCAGCACCAGTTCGCGTTTGTGGTCGCGGGTCAGCAGGTTCAGGCTTAACTGGCGCTCACGCATCCAGGCATGCAGGAAGGTGTTGATGCGTTCCTGCCAGTCATCGCGAAACAGCGCGTCCGGCTGTGGGATCAGCTTGCTTGGCGACAGGAACAGGTCCAATGCCGCCTTCGCATTTTCGAACAGTGAAATATTCAGGTTGATGCACAGCACCGCCAGGGGCCGACCGTTGGCGTCGCGCAGTACGGTGCTCAGGCTGCGAATTTTCTGACCGTCCCAGTTGAGTTTTTCGTAGGGGCCGATATTCACTTCGCTGACGTCATCGCTGAGCATGTCCTCCAGCGCCGAGTCGTCGCCAATCGCGCGTTTCGACAGGTTATTGGCGATGTAATCGACTTTTTGCGTGCGCAGGTCATGCAGCACCGCTTCGGCGTGGGGGAAGAACAGCGTGGCGATGGCATCGGCGATCGCGCGAAAGTTCTGCAAGACGTTGTCGGGTTCGACGGTGTTCATCAATGGGGCTCCAGGCGGGCGGGGGAGAGCATACCAGCGTCGAGGCCGAACCGGGTCAGTGCCTCCGGCAGCGGTGCGCCGCGCACCAGTGCCGCACTGGCCTGGCCCATGGCCGGTGAGGTTTGGATGCCGTAACCGCCTTGCGCCGCTACCCAGAACAGCCCTGGCACTCGCGGGTCGAAGCCCGAAAGCAAGTCACCGTCGTGCACAAAGCTGCGCAGTCCGGCCCAGGTTCGCGTGGGGCGGCGGATGGTCAGGGTGGTGGCTTCTTCGATCTGGTAGATGCCCATGGCGATGTCCAATTCTTCGGGCTGGATGTCCTGGGGCTCGACCGGGTCTGCGTTGGCCGGTGAGCCGAGGAACATGCCGGCGTCGGGCTTCATGTAGAACGCTTCGTCGAGCGCCACCAGCATTGGCCACGCATGGCTGTCCATGCCTTCGGGGCCGGCGAAGATAAACGCCGAGCGGCGCTTGGGTTGCAGGCCAATGGATGCGGCACCGGCCAGCCCACCGATGTGGTCGGCCCAGGCGCCAGCGGCGTTGATAATGATCGGCGCGGTGAAGGTTTCGTGTTGGGTGGTGACGTGCCAAAGACCACCGCTGTCACGGCTCAAGCCCAGCACATGGCTGTCGGTATGCACGTCGCCGCCCTTGCGACGAATACCGCGTAAATAGCCTTGGTGCAGGGCGTCGGTGTCGATGTCGCTGGCAGTGGGATCATAGATCGCACCGTGAACCTTTTCCCGACGCAGGATCGGCAACTTCGCACAGGCCTCGTCGACACTCAGCTGTTCAACCTGCGGCACGGTGGCCTTGGCGCTGAGGTACTGCGCGTTCAACTCGGCCGCATCGCCGGTGAAGTCCACCGTCATCTCGCCGCGCGGTGTGAGCAAGGGATGCTCGCAGAACCCTGCCGGCGGGTGGTCGAAAAACTCCCGGCTGGCCAGGGTCAACGCCCGCACCTGCGGAGTGCCGTAGGCGGCGGTGTAGAGCGCAGCCGAACGCCCGGTGGAGTGATAGGCCGGGTGAGATTCACGTTCCAGCACTCTCACTTTGCCGTGTTGCGACAACCAGAAACCCGTGGACGCACCGGCAATGCCGCCGCCGATGATGATGAAATCTGCGTGGTTCATAGAAGTCTCCAGAGGGCATTGGCCAGTGCGATGTCTTCCAGGCCCAGGCCGATGGAGCGGAAGAATACGTGACGGTCGTAGGACGGGCGCTTCACCTGGTCGCTGAGCAGTTCGGGCAGGTCGCCCATGACTGCGCTTGGGTTCCAGCCATGTTGTTCGGCGGCGATCAGCATCTCGCCCGCCGAGCCTGGCGTGGTTTGGCGGTAGTCGCAGAACACGTCCATTTCGTTCAGTGATTGGGGGGGGACTTCGTGAGCGCGCGGTGCGTTGGTGCTGATGGAGGTGATCAGCGCCGGTTTGCTCAGGCGCGAAGGGTCAATCACCGGGCCGGCGGATGACGTGCACAGTAGGATCACGTCGGCGTCTTCCAGGGCGGCTTCGCAGGTTGGAGCGATGCTCACGCGTGGGTCCAGGCGTTGAAGCGTGGAGTCAGTAGCGGTCAGGCTGGGCGAGAAGAAGTTGATGCTTTGCCAATCCCGCAGGTTTTTCACGTAGTGCAGGTGAGCCTGGGCCACGTTGCCGCTGCCGATGATCGCCAGTCGCCGAGCCGCCTGTGGCGCCAGCGCATCCACCGCCAACGCAGTGGTCGCGGCGGTGCGTGCGGTGGTCAGTTCTGCAGCATCACACAACAGCAGCGGCTGGCCGGTGTGCGTGGACATCAAGAGCGTCCAGGCGGTTACCAATGGCCCTTGCTCACGCACGATATACGGCGAGGTTTTCATGCCATACACGCCGTCCTGCGCCAGCACGCCCAGGTAGTTGATGAAGTCACCGGCGCCCAGGGGGAATTCCACCCATTGCTGGGGCGGCTGCACCGCATGCCCGGCCGCCAGGTCGCGGAACAGTGCGCGTAGGATCTGCAGCACATCGACTTGGCCCAGCAGTTCGCGGGCCTGGGTTTGGTTGATCACATGCGGGGTGCTGGACATGAATGCCTCTTTTGTTGAACTTATTTGTCCATTATGGACTTTTAGTTCCGTCGAGCAAGAGGCAAACCTTATCCGAGATAACGAAAGCCCCCCGACAGCTTCTCCTTCAGATAACCCACCAACACACTCACCGACTTCGGCACATGGGGCGAATACGGCCGAATCAAGTAGATCTCATTGGCAAATGCGCCCTTGAGCGTCCAGTCCTTGAGCACCTGCACCAGCTTGCCGCTGGTCAGCGCGGCATGGGCGCTGAAGTCCGGGAGCAGGGCGATGCCCAGGTGGTTGAGAGCGGAGTCGCGCAGCGCCTCACTGTTATTGGTGGCGAAGCTGCCGGCGATGGGCACGGTCAGGCGTTCAACGTTTTTACTGCCGCGTTCGAAGGTCCAGGCGGGCTGGTCGGTGCCCCGTGGGTAGAACAGGCAGTTGTGTGCCGACAGCTCGCCGGGTTCGCGGGGCTCTCCGTGGCGTTGCAGGTAATCCTGGGTGGCTACCAGCACCGACCCGGTGTCGCAGAGCTTCCAGGCGACGTGGGTTTCCGGCACCTGGAAACCGTGGCGCACGGCCAGGTCGTAACCTTCGGCTGCCAGGGAACTCAGCGCATCGGACACATCCAGCTGGATACGCACCTGCGGGTAACGCTGCAGGAATTCCGACAGATGCGGCACCAGTTGCTGTCGGGCAAATGCCACCGGCGCGGTAAGGCGCACCAGCCCGCGAATCTCCCCCACAGAGTCACGCACTGACGAGAAGCTGCGGGCGATCTGCGCATAGGCGCTGCGCACTTCACGGGTCAGCGACAGCCCCGCATCGGTCAGCCGCACACTGCGCGTGGTGCGCGTGACCAACTGGGTGCCGGTGGCCTTTTCCAGGTCGGCAATACGCTGGCTGACCGCAGACTTGCTCACGCCCAGGCGCGCAGCGGCAGCCGTGTAAGTGCCTTGCTCTTCCAATATGGAAAGCCAGTGGATATGGGTCCATAGGCCTTCGATCTCAGATTTTTCCATGGGTGGATTGTTCGCGTATGTGGACAATAAGTTCAGGATTCTGCTCTGGTTTGGAACAAAGCGAAAGCCTATCGTGTGTTCCAACGCTACCCACCTGGATCGACTGCCATGACAACCACCATCGAGCACTACATCAACGACCAGCGCGTGTCCCGCGATGATCGCTATCAGGACGTCTACAACCCCGCCACCGGCGAAAAAACCGGGCGCGTCGCGCTGGCCAGCCGCCAGACCGTATCCGAAGCCGTTGCTGCTGCCCAAGCCGCTTTCGACAGCTGGGCCGATACCCCGCCCATCCGCCGCGCCCGCGTGCTGTTCCAGTACCTGCACCTGTTGCGTGAGCGCAAGGACGACCTGGCGCGCATCATCGTCGCCGAGCACGGCAAGGTCTTCACCGACGCCCAGGGCGAAGTGGACCGTGGTATCGATATTCTGGAATTCGCGTGCGGCATACCCAACCTGCTCAAAGGCGAACACTCTGACCAAGTTTCCCGAGGCATGGACAACTGGACCCTGCGCCAACCGTTGGGCGTAGTGGCCGGCGTCACGCCGTTCAACTTCCCAGTGATGGTGCCGATGTGGATGTATCCGATCGCCATCGCGGCGGGCAACACCTTCATCCTTAAGCCAAGCCCGACCGATCCGAGCGCCTCGTTGTTCATGGCCGAGCTGCTGCGTGAAGCCGGCCTGCCCAAAGGCGTGTTCAACGTGGTGCAGGGCGACAAGGAATCGGTGGATGCACTGATCGAACACCCGGACGTCAAGGCCGTGAGCTTCGTCGGCTCCACACCGATTGCCCAATACATCTACGAAACCGGCGCGCGTAACGGCAAGCGTGTGCAGGGGCTGGGCGGTGCTAAAAACCACATGGTGGTGATGCCTGATGCGGACATCGAAAAAACCGTCGACGCCCTGATGGGCGCTGCTTATGGCAGTGCCGGCGAGCGCTGCATGGCGATCTCCGTCGCCGTGCTGGTTGGTGACGTCGGTGACAAAGTCATCGCTGCCTTGACCGAGCGCGCCAAGCAACTGCGCATCACCGACGGCCGCGACCTCAAGGCCGAGATGGGCCCGATTGTGTCCCGCGCTGCACTGGAACGCATCAGCGGCTACATCGAGCAAGGCGTGCAGGCCGGCGCGCAACTGCTGCTGGACGGGCGTGATTACGTGCCCACCGAAGCGGGCCTGGAAAACGGCTTTTGGCTCGGCGCGACCCTGTTCGACCATGTGACCCAAGAGATGAGCATCTACCGCGAAGAAATCTTCGGCCCGGTCCTGGCGTGTGTGCGGGTGAACGACTTTGGCGAGGCGATCAAGCTGGTCAACGACCACGAGTTCGGCAACGGCGTCAGTTGTTTCACCCGCGACGGCAACATCGCCCGCGAATTTGCGCGGCGTATTCAGGTGGGCATGGTGGGCATCAACGTACCGATCCCGGTGCCGATGGCGTGGCACGGTTTTGGGGGGTGGAAGAAGAGTCTGTTTGGCGACATGCATGCGTACGGCACTGAGGGTGTTCGGTTCTATACCAAGCAGAAATCGATTATGCAGCGCTGGTCGGAGAGCATCGAGCAAGGCGCGGAGTTTGCGATGCCGGTGTCCAAATAACGCTTGGAAGAACACCGCAGGGCAAATGTGGGAGGGGGCTTGCCCCCGATGGCGGAATGACAGTCACTGTATATGTGCCTGATACACCACCATCGGGGGCAAGCCCCCTCCCACTTTTGGTTGTTTTTCACTTGAGGGTTGACGGCCAGGCGAATGATGAATACTGTACATAAACACAGTGTTTAAGCGCTGACCAACCAAACCCTGGCAACCTCAGCCATGCCAAACACTGTGTGAAAGTTAATGGATTAACTTACCCCACAGGCTCGTTACATCGAGCCGTTTTTATAGAGAGAGAGGGAACTCATGTCGTATCCAGAAAGCAAACTCACCGGCCTGACCGGTTTCGCCCTTGCGGCAAAAGTCACCGGCGGCTGGTCTGGCCAAGTGGTCAGTATCACCACGCTGGATCAACTCAAGGCCAACATTGGCGACACCACCCCACGGGTGTTGGTGATCAACAGCAATATCTCGGCGTCGAGCCTGACCAAGGTCAATATGGGTGCCAACAAGACCCTGATCGGTTCATTCCAGAACCGTACTTTGGAGAATATTCACCTGCGTGCAACCGCGCAGTCCCAGAACATTATTCTGCAGAATATTATCTTCAAACATTCGGCGAGCATTAAGGCCAATGACGATATTCAGGTGTACTTGAACTACGGCAGCAAGTACTGGATCGATCATTGCTCTTTTGTCGGGCACACCTGGTCCACCACTGACGGCAGCGAAGACAAACTGCTGTATATCGGTGAAAAAGCCGATTATGCCACCATCAGCAACTGCTTCTTTGGCAGTCATAAGTACGGGCTGATTTTCGGGCATCCGGCGGATGATAATAAGGCAGAGTTCAACGGTTATCCGCGCCTGACGTTGTGCCATAACCGCTTCGACAACATGGAAGTACGCGCGCCCGGCTTGATGCGTTACGGTTATTTCCATGTGTATAACAACTACGTCAATAACTTCCATCTCGGTTTTACCCTCGCGCAGAACGCCAATATCCTCTCTGAAAGCAACTATTTTGGCGAAGGCAGCCAAAATAAAGGCATGTTGGATGACAAAGGTACCGGGACGTTCACTGATACAAACAGTGTGCCGCCGATCACCAACCAGAAGTCACCCAAAGCACAATGGACGGCAAGTTCCAACTACGCCTATACCTTGAAGACGGCGGCGCAAGCCAAGGACTTCACACAGAAGAATGCCGGCGCCCAGGCTGGGGCGCTGGTATTCGGTAGTTGAGTAGCTAGCTTTCTACTTAGCTGTCATTTATTGCAAGTGCCACTGTATTTATATCAAGGATATAAATACAGTGATGGCCTTTGCAATATGAATAATTCTTAATGTTGCTATAAGCAAGTGCCCATGTTAAACCTTGGTGCGCACTTGCAGGGCCAACTATCTCTTGCTCTTTCAGTCAGTATTAAGTTGCTGACTGCCAGGTGCTATTTAATCTTCGCTTGTCACTTAAGCGTTAGCAAAAGGACATCATCATGAAACATGCGAATCACACACCCACTCGCTGGACACGGGCCGATGCGCTGAAAGTTAATGAGAATGACCCGACGACGACACAGCCGTTAGTGAGTCCTGACTTTCCTGTCATGAGTGACACGGTCTTTATTTGGGACACCATGCCATTGCGTGAACTGGATGGCACGGTGGTATCGGTGAATGGCTGGTCGGTGATCTTCACCTTGACCGCCGACCGTCGCCCCCATGATCCACAATTCATCAATGCCGATGGCCGTTACGACATCAAGCGCGATTGGGAAGACCGCCATGGTCATGCGCGTATCTGCTACTGGTATTCGCGCACCGGCAAAGACTGGATCTTCGGCGGCCGTGTCATGGCCGAAGGGGTTTCGCCGACCACCCGTGAATGGGCGGGCACGCCGATTCTGTTGAATAACAACGGTGACATCGACCTGTACTACACCTGCGTCACGCCGGGTGCCACGATTGCCAAAGTCAGGGGCCAGGTTGTCACGTCGGACACCGGTGTCACGCTCCAGGGCTTTGATCAGGTCAAGTCGTTGTTCGATGCCGACGGCACCTACTACCAAACCGAAGCGCAGAATGCGACCTGGAACTTTCGCGATCCCAGCCCCTTTATCGATCCCGTCGATGGCAAGTTGTACATGGTGTTCGAAGGCAATGTGGCCGGCGAGCGCGGGACTCACGAAGTGGGCCCGAATGAAATAGGTCTGGTGCCGCCAGGGCATGAAGATGTGGGTGGTGCGCGTTATCAGGTGGGATGCATCGGCATTGCCGTGGCCAAGGACCTCAACGGTGACGAGTGGGAAATCCTGCCGCCATTGGTCACGGCCGTTGGCGTGAACGACCAGACCGAACGGCCGCACTATGTGTTCCAGGACAACAAGTACTACCTGTTTACCATCAGCCACAAGTTCACCTATGCGGATGGCGTGACGGGGCCGGATGGCGTCTATGGGTTCGTCAGTGATCATCTGTTCGGCCCCTATACGCTGATGAATGCGTCGGGGCTGGTACTGGGCAACCCGCCTTCGCAGCCGTTCCAGACGTACTCTCACTGTGTGATGCCCAACGGCCTGGTGACGTCGTTTATCGACAGCGTGCCCACCACCGGCGATGACTATCGCATCGGCGGCACCGAGGCGCCGACGGTCAGGATCGTGTTGAAGGGTGATCGTTCGTTTGTGCAGGAGGCTTATGACTACGGCTACATTCCGGCGATGCGGGATGTGGTGTTGAGCCAGTGATCGCAGTGCAAAACCCAGCCTGATTCATCAGGTGTAAACCGATCCAAATAGTGTGGGAGGGGGCTTGCCCCCGATGGCGGTGTCTCAGTCAAGAAGGTGCGACTGGTCCACCGCTATCGGGGGCAAGCCCCCTCCCATCTTTGACTGGTGTTGTGTCTGGAAGATTGGCGGCGCTGAAGCTCAAGACCACCATGAGCCACATACTCGGCCGGTCCTGAAAAATGGAGATCCAATGTGGGAGGGGGCTTGCCCCCGATGGCGGTGCCTCAGTCAAGAAGGTGTCGACTGGTCCACAGCTATCGGGAGCAAGCCCCCTCCCACCTTTGACCGGTGTCGTGTCTGGAAGATTGGCGGCGCTGAAGCTCAAGACCACCATGAGCCACATACTCGGCCGGTCCTGACAAATGGAGATCCAATGTGGGAGGGGGCTTGCCCCCGATGGCGGTGCCTCAGTCAAGAAGG
>NZ_JAAOWU010000004.1 GCF_013778505.1 Pseudomonas sivasensis
CACCACCACCACCCAACCCAAGCTGATCGCCGACAGCGCAGTCTTCATCGGCGCCCTCGCCGTACCCGATGCGCCACCCGCCAGCGGCGAACATCCACTGATCGTGCTCTCCCACGGCTACGGCGGTAATTGGGGTAAACAGACGTGGCTGGCCAGTGCGTTGGCCCATCAGGGCTATATCGTCGCGGCGGTCAACCACCCCGGCACCACCACCAAGGACCGCAGCCCGCAAGCAGCCGCGCAGTTATGGCAGCGCCCGGCGGACTTGAGCCGTGCTATCGATGCAGTGTTGGATCAGCCCACGCAATTCGGCGCGGTGGCGAACAAACAGATAGCCGCTGTAGGCCATTCCCTGGGCGGCTGGACCGTGCTGGAAATCGCCGGTGCACGCTTCGATCCCGACCTGTTCGCCAAGGAGTGCAGCACCTATCCCAAGCTGGGCGGTTGCATTGGCTACCACGAGATGAATCCCGCTGCCACGCCAGAGGGCAAGGCCAAGCTGGCCGCTGACTTGAGCGACAAACGCGTCACCGCCATTGTGTCGTTGGACTTGGGCCTGTCGCGCGGCTTTACCGACGCCAGCCTCGCCGCATTGCCGGTGCCGGCGCTGGTGATTGCGGGGGGTGTGCCAACGGAAGATATGGCGCCTGAATTGGAGTCCGCCGATATGGTCCGGCGGATGGCAAAAGCTTCGACGCAGTATGTGGAGATCGCCGACGCTACCCACTTCAGCTTTATGTCGATCTGCAAGCCGGGGGCGATTGCGTTGATTGAAGAGAGCTCGCCGGGGGATGGCATGATTTGCCGGGATGGCGAAGGCGCTCGGGCGCGGGGAGTGATTCAGCAGCAGGTTGTGGGGCTGATTACTGGGTTTTTGAGTCGGTCGTTTCGGAACTGATTAAGGCGGAACACTCAACTCAAAGTGGTATGGATGGGAGCGGCCCAAGGTCCTCACATCGATACCACTGATGATTACTATCGAACCGCTCGCCTATAGGCCGACCAACGGCCCTTCCTATAATCGCTTCCCACTTCTTCCCATGCGCCTGGCCTCAGGCGACATCCCCTCTTGGAACCCATCACTATGCCAAGCGCGAGCCAGGCCTCCAGCGGCCGTCCCGAACATAATCAACAAAGCGTCAAACAGCAGTGGCTGGCGATTCTCTCGGTCGCGGTAGGTGCCTTTGCCCTGGTGACCAGTGAATTCCTGCCGGTGGGCGTGCTCAACGATGTCGCCACCGACCTCGGTATCAGTGCCGGCCACGCGGGTTTGATGGTGACGCTGCCCGGCATCATGGCCGCCCTCGCTGCACCGTTTCTGTCGGTGAGCATTGGCGCGATGGACCGTCGTTATCTGCTGATCGGCCTGACGCTGATCATGATCATCGCCAACTCGGTCGTGGCCTTTGCCAGCGACTTCAACCTGCTGCTGTTCGGCCGTGTGTTGCTGGGCATCAGCATCGGCGGTTTCTGGGCCACGGCCATTGCCCTGAGCGGTCGCCTGGCGCCCAAGGGTGTGGGCGTAGCGAAGGCGACTTCGATCATCATGATGGGCGTGACCCTGGCCACCGTACTCGGCGTGCCCGTCGGCACCTGGCTCAGTGGCCTGATGGGCTGGCGCATGACGTTCCTGGTGACCGCGCTGGTGGGCATTCCAGTGCTGTTGGCGCAGATGTTCCTGCTGCCAAGACTCACGCCGGAGAAGGCCATTCGCATCAGTGATCTGCCGGCTTTATTTATCAACCCACAAGCGCGGGTCGGCTTGATCGCAGTGTTGCTGATCGGGCTGGCGCACTTTGCGGCCTACACCTATGTCGCGCCGTTCTTCAAACACAGCTCTGGCTTCGACGGGCCGACCATTGGTTCGCTGTTGCTGCTGTACGGCGTCGCAGGCGTGATGGGCAATATTTTTGCCGGGTTCGCGGCTAACCGCAGCGTGCGCAATACCTTGCTGCTGGTGGCGTTGATGATCGGCACCAGCACCGCGCTGTTCCCGTACTTCGCCACCGGCATGACCGGCGCGGCGATGCTGATCGCGCTGTGGGGCTTTGCCTTTGGCGCCTTCCCGGCGTGCGCGAGTATCTGGATGTTTGTGGTGGCGCCCAAGGATGTCGAGCGCGGCATGCCGCTGTTCGTGGCGTTGTTCCAAGTGATCATTGCCCTGGGCTCGTTCTTTGGCGGGCAGATCGTCGACCAGATGGGCAGCGCGGTGCTGTTGAGCCTGGCCACGGCGCTGGTAGGTTGCGGTTTTGTGACGGTGCTGGTGTTGGGACGCAGGGTCAGCAACAGCTTGGCGGCGCAGCCTTGCTAGCCATTGGCTGCGATTTTTAAGCTGGTATCATCCGGGCACGTTTAACCCAGGTAGACACCCATGAATCGCCAGAAAAAACTGCAGCAGCTGTTCAAGGCCAAGGCCAAAAAGGCCAGCGCCAAATTGGCGCCCAAATCCAAGGACAGGTACATCAGCAAAGCAGAGCGGGAAAAGCTGGCGGCTGAAGCGGATCAGGCGCCAAGCGTTTCCCCGCAAGACTGACTCAGCAGCCGCTCAGCGCCACCTGACGGCGCTCGCCCACAAAGAAAAATGGCCGCAGGCGCACGCCTACGCTGTTACCGATAAACGCCGCCACCAGCCACACCCAGCCATGCAGGCTGCCCGAGGCGATGCCGCTGAAGTACGCGCCGATGTTGCAGCCGTACGCCAGGCGCGAACCGTAACCGAGCAGCAGGCCGCCGATCACCGCAGCGATCAACGAGCGGGCCGGGATCTTCAGGCTGGGGGCGAAACGCCCAGCCAGGCCGGCGGCCAACAGCGCACCAAGGACGATGCCGATGTCCATGACGCTGGTGATGTCCTCCCACACCGGCGCCGCCAGGGCCTTGGCATTGCCCGGCATCTGCCAGAACGCCCAAGCGCTTACGTCCACACCCAAACCGCTCGCCACCTTGGCGCCCCACAGGGCGAACGCCGAAGTGATGCCCCACGGCCGCCCGGCCAGTGCGAGGGTGGCGTAGTTGAGCAACGCCAAACCAATCGCGCCCCACACCAATGGCCATGGCCCACGCAGGAAGCGGCGCAAGCCCTGATGTTCGCTGGTCACGCCTTCTTCAAGCTGGCCGTGGCGGCGCTTCTCCAGATGCACGGTGACGGCCGCGATGAGCGCAAACATCGCTAGGCTGGCGAGCAACGCGGGCACTACGCCGAAGCTCTTGACGATGGACACCGCCGGGAACGCCGGCAACGCAAACCACCAGTCCACATGGTGTGTGGCGATCAGCGAGCCGCAGATAAAAAACAACAACGTCACCAGCATGCGCGCATTACCGCCGCCCACGGTGAATAGCGTGCCCGAGGCACACCCGCCACCCAACTGCATGCCGATGCCGAAAATAAACGCGCCAAACACCACCGACACCCCGGCCGGCGCCACCAGCCCGACCACTGGCTGCCCGAACAACGTGCCCGCCCCCAGCGCCGGGAAAAACAGCAGCACTGCCAGCGCGAGCATCACCATCTGCGCCCGCAAGCCAGCGCCACGGCGCTCATTGATGAACACGCGCCAAGCGGAGGTGAAGCCGAAGGCAGCGTGGTAAAGGGTCAAGCCCAGTGCCGCGCCGACCACTAGCAAAAGCACCTGGCGCGAACCGACGCTGTTTTGCAGGAACAAGGCGCCCAGCACCAGGATGACAAAGGCCACCAACGGCGCGACAGGCCTGCGCGCGGGGGTGATAGGGAGAGAGGTGCTCATGGGGTATCTCGGTTTGTTTGAAGGGGGGATTTCGAACGGACGAGTATAGCCTGTGGGAGTTGTGGAGCTTTAGCTAGGCTGCGATAGCGGAGTGTCAGGCAACGTAGAGGTTGGCAATGCCGCCGCCATCGCAGCCTCGCCAGGGCTCGACAACTCCCACATTGACCGTCACTGTGGCTGAGTACTGCGCCGGCAGCGCCTGTTCAAATCACCTCGTCCTGTTTGAGGAGTCACGAATACCGCTATGAGTTTCCTCGGTACCTTCCGCTCCCTGCGCAGCCCCAACTACCGCATCTGGGCCGCCGGGGCGTTGGTCTCTAATGTCGGCACCTGGATGCAGCGCACCGCGCAGGACTGGCTGGTGCTGACCCAGTTGACCCCGCACAACGCTGCGGCGGTTGGCATCGTGATGTCGTTGCAGTTCGGGCCGCAGTTGCTGTTGCTGCCATGGACCGGCTTTGCCGCCGACCACTACGACCAGCGCAAATTACTGATGGTCACTCAGGCGCTCATGGGTCTGCTGGCACTGACGCTGGGGGTGTTCACCGTCACTGGGTTTGTCGAACTGTGGCACGTGTATGTGTTCGCGTTTCTGTCCGGCTGCGCGTCGGCGTTCGATGCGCCGGTGCGGCAGGTTTTCGTCGCGGAACTGGTGGCCGAGAAGGATTTGTCCAACGCCATCGCACTCAACTCCACGTCGTTCAATATGGCGCGCATGATCGGCCCGGCCGTGGCGGGCCTGACCATCGCCTCGGTCGGTACTGGCTGGGCATTCCTGCTCAATGGCAGCAGTTTCTTTGCGGTGCTGGTTTCGCTGTTTTTCCTGCGGGTGTCGGGGCAGCACGCCAAGGTGCGGGCGCTGCGTACCAAGGGCAGCCTGACCGAGGGCCTGCGCTATGTGTGGGCACGGCCGGACTTGAAGGCGATCCTGCTGATGTTGTTTCTGATCGGCACCTTCGGCATGAACTTCCCGATTTTTATCTCGACCATGGCGGTAACTGCGTTCCATACCGATGCGCGCGCCTTTGGCCTGCTTTCCTCGACGCTGGCCATCGGCACCATTGCCGGCGCCCTGCTGGCCGCCGGACGCGAGCGGCCACAGTTCAAGTCGTTGCTCAACGGTGCGGCGATCTTCGGCATTGGCTGCACGCTGGCGGCCCTGGCGCCGAACTATTGGTTGTTCGCCGTGGCGCTGGTGATCATCGGCGTCGGTGCCATGACCTTCAGCAACACCACCAACAGCCTGATGCAACTCACCACCGAACCCGCCATGCGCGGCCGAGTGATTGCCCTGCGCGTCGGCGTGGCCTTGGGCGGCACACCGATCGGTGCGCCTATCGTCGGCTGGGTCGCGGACCACCTGGGCCCGCGCTGGGCACTGGGTGTCGGCGCGTTGTCGGGCATCCTGGCAGTGGGTGTGGCGGTCTACACCCTGCGTCATCGGTTGGATCGGCCCAAGTAACCCTCGCTTCGGCGTCCTTGTATAGGGGGGTGGGGTATGACACCATCCGCCCCACTATAGGTAGGGGGGGTATATCGTGAGCCATATCACAGCCAACAAAGACAGCCTGATAAAACGGGTTAAACGCATCGCCGGGCAGATTCAGGCGGTGGAGAAAGCCCTGGAGTCGGACGCTGACTGCGCCAAGACCCTGCACTTGGTGGCCGCTACGCGCGGCGCCATCAACGGCTTGATGGAAGAGATCATCGAAGAGCACGCCAGGGCGCACGTGGCGGATCCTTCCCTCAGCGAGGAAGAACGCAACAAAGGTGTCGAAGAACTGCTCGAAGCCATCCGGCGTTACGCCAAATGACGCTCATGACAAACCACGCCCACGAGCATGTGTTCCTCGGCGCTGCCCACGAAGAGAACGCCAGGCGCACCCTGTGGGTGGTGATGCTGACGGTGGTGATGATGGTGGCGGAAATTGCCGCAGGCTACGTCACCGGCTCCATGGCCTTGCTGGCTGATGGTTTTCATATGGCGACCCATGCCGGTGCCTTGGGCATTGCCGCCGCAGCCTATGCCTATGCCAAACGCCACGCGCGCAGCCCGCGCTACAGCTTCGGCACCGGCAAAGTGGGCGACCTGGGTGGCTTCGCCTCGGCGCTGATCCTGGCGCTGGTGGCCCTGGGCATTGGCGTCGAGTCGGTGATCCGCTTGCTTGAACCCACCGTGGTGCAGTTCGGTACCGCGACCCTGATTGCCATCGTGGGCCTGGTGGTGAACATCGTCAGTGCGCTGTTGCTGGGGCACGGCCACAGCCACGGGCATGACCACAACCACGAGCATGACCACGAGCATCATCACCACAGCAACGACAACAACCTGAAATCCGCCTATGTGCATGTGCTCGCCGATGCGCTGACCTCCGTCCTCGCCATTGCGGCGCTATTGGCCGGGCGCTACCTGGGCTGGGTGTGGCTGGACCCGGTGATGGGTATCGTCGGCGCCATCGTGATTGCGCGTTGGGCCTGGAGCCTGATGGGCGTAACCGCCGGCGTGCTGCTGGATCAAACCGATGAGCACGTCGCCGCCGAAATCCGCGAGCGGGTCGAGCAACCCGGCGACGCCAGGATTACCGACCTGCACGTGTGGCGCGTCGGCCCCGACGCCCACGCGGCGATTGTGAGCGTGGTCGGCCAGGCGAGCACGGATGCCGACAGCATTCGCGAGCGCCTCAAGCCGGTGCATGAAGTGAGCCACCTCACCGTTGAGTTTCGTTTGGCGTGAGTGCGCCCCCTTTACCCCATCTCCAGGTGACCTCTTGGCTAAAGACATCGAAAACCCCTGCGTCTCCACCTGTCAGCTCAGCGGCGACCTGTGCGTCAGCTGTGGACGCAGCAAGGACGACATCCGTAAGTGGAAACGCATGAAACGCCCCGAGAAAATGGCCGCGGTGCAACGTGCAACCCAACGCTTGAAGGCGTTGAAAAAGGCTAAGTAAGCCGCGTATTCAGGAGCGCCCAATCGACCCCGACACCGGAAGATTACCCAGCAATTTGAGCCCGGTGCTTTTCACGAAGGTGTCGTAGTCCATCGGCTTCTGGATGCGCGTTTCAGCATTGGGCAGCACGTAGGCCCAGGCGCGCTGGCTGGAGGCGTCGTACACCAGCTTGAACAGGCGCGTCGGCACCCAGACCTTGTTGTCACCGATGGTGCTGTAACCCTGGTCAAACAGCGGCCCGGTAAACACATACACATCACCGCCGGCGCGCTTGGCAAACTTGCGCACGTCCGCCTCGACCTTGCTCCAGATCTTGCGGTTGTTGGTGGGGTCTTGGGGCACCATGTTCGACAGCGCAAACGACTGCGCCATGGCGCGGGCGTTGGGAGCATCGGCGGCCGGAGCCTGGTGGCCGCGGTCAACGGCCGGGTGCTGGCTGCGGTAGTCGCTCAGCTCCGCGCGGCCGCCTTTTGGAATGCGCGGGTCGGCATAGAACTGGTTGGTGCGCTCCTCGCCTTTGGCATCTTTCAACTGCGCAGCGTTCAGGCGTTCGACCACCACCAACGGGGTCTTGCTGGTCTGTGAGTAGAGCACCGCAAACGTCTCGGAACACAGCGCCAGGGGTTTCATCGACGCCGGAACGGTGGCCGTCTTAATTGGGGCGGCGGCAGGGAAGAGATCGGCACAGCCATCGAATGAGGCGCGTTGTTCGGTGGGGGTGTAGGGGTTTACCAGACTGCGGGCATCTACAGCGGTAGAAAACAAAACAAGGGCCGACAGCCCGACAGCGATAGTGCGTAGGTACATGCTTTAAATCTTATGGTGAGGGTAACGGAGAAGCGCGAATGTTCGTGCGGGGCTTATGGACCCTGATTCGTCTGTTTGGTGCCGCGAGACTCACGGATAAGGTTGAACCTCTCCTACGCGCAGGGGCTCAGAAGCCTACATCCTCGGGAGAATTTTATGACCCAGACAGCACTCGTCGTAGGCGCCAGCGGCATCGTTGGCAGCGCCATCACCCAGCTACTGCTTGAACAACAATGGCAGGTCGCCGCGCTGTCCCGCCAGCCATCACAGGTGCCGGGCGTGATTCCAGTCGCCGCCGACTTGCAGGACCCGGCATCGCTGCAACAGGCCTTGGCCGATCTGAAACCCACCCACGTATTCATCACCACTTGGTCGCGCCAGGCCACCGAAGCCGAGAACATCCGCGTCAACGCCGCCATGGTGCGCAACGTGCTGGATGCCGTGCGCCCCGCCGGCAGCGTGCAGCATGTGGCCTTGGTCACCGGCTTGAAGCACTACCTCGGCCCGTTCGAAAACTATGGCAAGGGCAGCCTGCCGCAAACCCCGTTCCGCGAGGAGCAAGGCCGCCTGGATGTGGAGAACTTCTATTACGCCCAGGAAGACGAAGTGTTCGCCGCCGCAAAAAAGGACGGCTTCACCTGGAGCGTGCATCGCCCGCACACAGTCACCGGCGTAGCCGTGGGCAATGCGATGAACATGGCGACCACCCTCGCCGTCTACGCCAGTGTCTGCAAACACACTGGGCGCCCATTTGTATTCCCAGGTTCCCGCGTGCAATGGGACAGCCTCACCGACATGACCGATGCGCGGCAATTGGCACAACAACAGCTGTGGGCCGCCACCACGCCGGCGGCGGCCAACCAGGCGTTCAACATCACTAACGGCGACGTGTTCCGATGGAAATGGATGTGGGGGCAGATTGCCGATTATTTTGGCCTTGTACCCGCAGACTTCCCGGCCCAGCCCTCGCCGCTTGAGAGTCAGATGGCCGACGATCAGGCCGCCTGGAGCCAGCTCGCTGCGGAGCATGGGCTGAAGGAAACGGACATCAGCCGCCTCGCCTCGCCCTGGCACACCGATGCCGACTTGGGGCGCCCGATCGAGGTGGTCACGGACATGTCCAAGAGCAGGAAGATGGGGTTCACCGCCTACCAGGCGAGCGACCAGGCATTTTTCGAGGTGTTCGATAAGTTGCGCGAAGCACGGTTGATCCCTTAACGCACCAGGGGCAGCGTCACCACAAATTCGCTGCCCTTGCCATGCCCATCACTCATCCCCGTCACCTTACCGCCGTGGGCTTCGACCAATTCACGCACTACCGTCAAGCCAATGCCCAGGCCCGTCACGTTGAAGCCGATGGCGTGTGTGTCTTGCACGTACGGGTCAAAAATGAACGGCAGTGCCTTGGCGGTAACACCGATGCCATTGTCGGCAATACTGATCCGCAACACTTTGGCGGTCACGGTGGCCGTCATGCTGATGGTGCCGCCTACGGGCGTGTACTTGGCCGCGTTGGCCAGCAGGTTGTGCAAAATCTGCGCGAGTCGGCCCGGGTCGCCGTTGACGATCAGAGCAGCGTCAGGCAGCTCGACATCAAACTGTTGCTTTCGCGCAATCATCACCGGGCTACAGGCATCAACGGCGGCATTCAGAATACGCAGCATGTCCACTTCACTGCAGTTGATACGAAGCTTGCCGGTGCTGGCGCGCGAGACATCCAGTAAGTCGTCGACCAGTTGGGAAATATGCTGGACTTGGCCCTCGATCAACTCGCGCATGCGCGGCAGTTGATCACTGGGCAGCCGTACCATTCGCTCGGCAATCAGCTTGATGGGGGTCAGCGGATTACGCAGTTCATGGGCGACCATCGCAAGGATGCCTTTCTGCTGGTCCAACGCTCGCTCCGCTGTCGCCTGCAGGTCCTGGGCGCCGAGCGCTGCGATGACCAGTTGCGCGTTGGCCTCACGCAGTTCCTGAAACAGTTGCTCTTCCATGCCCGGCATGGCGACCGGTACGGATTGGGCCAGGAGTATGGCGAGCACCAACTGCTGGTTGGCCTCGATCAACTGCTCGACGTGCTGGGAATCCTCCAGGCAACTGTTGGCGTCACTCAGTTGCTGCTGCAATGCGGCCAGTACCGCTCGGGCTTCAACGGTTTTCTGGCCGAGCAGGAAGAGTTCGTGGGCAGCATTGGCTGCTTCACGCTCGTCCTCTCCAGCGCGTTTACTCATGGGTCAACTCAGACATTATCGTTCCTTAATTGGCTGGCTAGTCGGACGACCACCGAGCAGCCCTTCCTGGTCAGCGAGCATCTCGCCGATCTGCAGGCCATCGTCATTGATGTGATATTGGCGCAGCTCATCGCTGTGGGCACTGGCACGCACCTTGACCACGGCCATGATGCGCAACAGGCGGCTGCGCACTTCGATGTAGCGCTGCACGATGATCGCATCGGTCAGGAACGCCGTGCCGTAAGGGCTGAAGCGCAGATCGGTGTAGCGGTCTTCCAGCTCCGAGGTCATCAATACACTGACCCCGGCGCGGGTCAACGCGGTGACCATGCGTGACAGCGACTCGCGGAAGTCCGCACGAAAGGTCGGCGCCAGGGCCAGCTCAAAGCCCGACAGCGAATCGATGACCACCCGCGTGGCGTTCAAGCGGCTGATCTCGCTCAGCAACAGTTGGACGATTTCGTCGATGGACAAATCCGGCGCCCGGCTGTCCACCAGGCTGACCCTTCCGCTTTGGATCAGGTCTGCCAGGGTAGCGTTTTGCGAGCGGTTGGGCCGTTGCTCGAACACCGCGATAACGCCGGTTTCGCCATTGCGCGCACCCTCGGCCAGAAAGGTCGCCGCCAGGATGCTCTTACCCGACCCAGAAGGCCCCGCCACCAGCAGCGAATAGCCGCGAGGCAAACCGCCACCAAGCATTTCGTCGAGGCGTGGCACGCCCATTTTCAAGCGCTGCATCGGCAGCGTCATCGGTATCTCGACCGGGTTGAGCGGCGCAGGTGCGAACACATTGATGCCGGAACTGGCGATGCGGAAGGTATGCAAACCCGGCAAAGTCGGTTGGCCGCGCATCTTCATGACTTCCATCTTGCGCACCATGGAATTGCGCTCAACACTCTGGCGCAGCCAGATCAACCCGTCAGCTACGGTGAATATCGGGTTGGTGTCGGTTTCGGTGAAGTACTCACCAATCAGGAAGGTGGTCGCCTGCCAAGTGGTCATCAACATGCCCAGTTGTTGAACGAACTGCGGCAGGTTGTTGTTGGGGTTGTGCTGAGTCTGGCTGGCCAGCACCACCGAACGAAAGGAATCGACAAACACCAGCGACGGTGAATGCGCCTCCACTTCGCTGACGATGCGCCGGAGCACTTCATCCAGGTCACCTGCCAGCGTGTCGTCAGCCAGGTTGATGTAGCGAATCGAGTGGTTGATCGCATCGTTGTCGAAAAAGTCGAACTGCTGCTGATAACGCAACATCTTCAACGGCGGCTCACCCAAGACAGTGAAAAACAGCGCGGGCCGCTCAGGTGTCGCTAGGGCGAACATCATCTGATGCGCCAGCGTGGTCTTGCCGCAGCCGGGAGGGCCGGCGATCAGGTTGAACGAAAACTCCGGCAATCCTCCGCCCAGCACCTCGTCCAGCCCTGGCACGCCGGTAGCCAGGCGGTTGATAGTTACTTTGGTGCTCATGGCGAATTTTCCTGCGAAGGGGTGTCGCTCAAAGAAGGTTTCCATACGTCGCGCAGCAAACGGGCAGTCAGCGAAGGCCCAATCAGCGTGGTCAGCAGCGTGTAAAAGGTGATCAGCAGCCCTTCACCGAAAAGCAGGGCATCCGCTTCACTTTGCTCAACCAGCACGGATTTGAGGCCGAGCAGATCCGGCGCCGCCTGCGCACGTTCAAACGTGCTGGCCAGGTGGGGATGAATGGAGGCGCTCAGGTGGATGCTGCGGCGTGTCAACGCAACAACGCCCTGCTGGCCGATGATCGGCGTCAGTGCGGCATCCATGCCTTGCAGTATCGACACGATCACTTCGGCGATACGCGCGGTATCAGCGCTGGGACCAACACGGTGCGCCAGAGAAGCTACGATCTGGCGGCTCTCTTCGCTTAGCGTGGACATGACGGGCTTATATCCGATGAATTGAGACCCAGCGTACACCCTAAGGCGCTCGACCGAAGGTTTATTGAGTCGCTGTCTCAACACCAGCCCTTCGCCCCGGCCTGAAACCATGGGCACGCGCCGCCCAGACAATTGCCAGCGCCACGCCGATCAACACGAGCATCGCCCACGCAAACGAGGCCACGCCCCAGGTATCCAGCAGCACACCGCCCACCACACCACTGCCGGCGATTGCGCTGTTCCACGCCACCACGTTCAGCGACAACGCCACATCCGCCCCCTCGCCCGCCGCGATCAGCCAACTTCTGATGACCTGGGATATCGCCGCCTCGACGGTGCCGCGCCGTAGCAATCCGTCGAAATAACCGGCTTGCTTGGGCTGGATTCCCCATCGGTTAGTCAGCCCAGGCGATATAAATTCAGCAGGCCATGCTTGCTTTCGCTGATGGCACACCGCTAATCTTGCGAATAATTCTTATCCGCAGACGTATGCTCCCATGTCGGCACGCCACCTTCCCTTGAACCACGCCGTCCATGCGCTCTACACCGAGCACCATGGCTGGTTGTTCGGCTGGCTGCGCAAAAAGCTGGGCTGCCCCCATAACGCCGCGGATCTTTCCCACGATACGTTTGTGCGAATCCTCACCTCCCGCGACGCCCTCGGTGGCATGCGCGAGCCCCGGGCGTTTCTCACCACAACGGCGCGCCACCTGATCATCGACCGCGCACGCCGGCGTCATCTGGAAGACACCTACCTGCGGGAATTGGCGCTGACCGTCGAGATGATGGAGCAGTGCCAGCAGTCGCCGGAACAGATCCTCGTCACCTTGGAGGCACTGGAACAGATTGCCTTCGTGCTCGACGGCCTGACCCTGAATGCGCGGCAGGCGTTCCTGCTGTACTTCCTCGAAGGTTTGCGCCAAAGCGAGATCGCCAGCCGTCTGGGAATTTCCGAGCGCATGGTGCGCAAGCACTTGATGAACGCGCTGATGCACTGCAACCACGCGCTGGACGTATGAGCGCCGACCTCGACCAGCAGGCCGCCAACTGGGTGATCCGTCTGAATGAAGGCAACCTCAGCGAGCGCGAGCAACAGCAATTCGAACGCTGGAAGGCCGCCGACCCACGGCACGTGGCCGCGTTTGAACGCTTGCAGGGTTTTGTCGGGCGTTTGCAGGCGTTGCGCCCGCAACAGGCGCCGGTGCAGGCCGCGCTGGAGGCCGCCCGGGTACGTCGGCGCAACCCGGCCGGCCGCGTGCTGCTAGGCGTGCTGCTGGCGTTGCCGGTGGCCCTGGCGCTGCGAACTTACCCGCCCAGTTACTGGCTGGCCGACCAGCGCACCGCCCGGGCGCAATGGCAGCAGGTCAATCTGGAAGACGGCTCGCAATTGACCCTCGGCGGCAACAGCGCCGTCGACCTGACCTTCAACGGCCACCAGCGCCAGGTGCGCTTACTGCGCGGCGAAATCCTCGTGCAAGTGGCCCACGATGCGACGCGGCCGTTTACGGTGGTGACCGACGACGGCCAGATGCGCGCCCTCGGCACGCGCTTCACGGTCAAGCGCGAAGCACCGGGTACGCTGCTGAGCATGCTCGAATCGACCGTCGCCGCCACCGACGCCAGCCAGCATGACGTTGTGCAGGTGAGCGCCGGCGAACAGGCACGCATCACCCCGGACGCGGTCACGCTGCTGGGCAGGATCGACCCGCGCGCCACGGAGGACGCCTGGAAACACCATCAATTGGTGGTGCAGGACCGGCCGTTGCCGGAGGTGCTCGATGAACTCGCGCGCCAGTACGGCGGCCATGTGCAGTTCGATCGCCAGCAGTTGGCCGACCTGCGCGTGTCCGCTGTGTTGCCGCTGGATAACCCGCGGCGCGCCTTGCAATTGATTGCCGACGGCCTGCCGGTGCGTATCCGCGCGTTCAGCCCGTTGTGGTTGCAGGTCGATCGCCTGGAAAAATAGTTTCGCCTGCCGGGTTCCGCTTTTCACACCTGCCCCGTCAAGGAAGAAAGCACCTTAATAACAGGAATTTCTTCCATGCCACGCCACCTCAAGCGTTCTCCCTTACCCCTCGCCCTGGCGATCAACCTGGTCAGCCTGGCTGCGCTGAGCTTAGGCGTGTGCAGCCCGGTGGCGGCGCAGGAGGCGGCGCGTTATGCCATCGCCGCCGGGCCGCTGGGACCTGCGCTGAACCTGTTCGCCCAGCAGGCCCATGTGGCGCTGCTGTTCGACAGCACAACCGTCGCCGGCCTGAACACCCCCGGCCTGCAAGGCGACTTCCCGGTGGCCCAGGGTTTTGCCCAGTTGCTGCGCGGCAGCGGCTTGCAGGCGATGCAAGGCGCCAATGGCTACGTGCTGGTGCCGATCAACACTGCAGGTTCCTTGGAACTGGGGCCCACGTCGATCACCGGGCGGATCGAAGAAAGCAGCACCGATCACGTCCAGGGCTATGTGGCTACGCGCAACCTCAGCGCCACCAAGACCGACACGCCGATCATCGAAACCCCGCAATCGCTGTCGGTGGTCACCAGCGACGAGATCCGCGACCGCCAATCGGAAACTCTGTCGCAGACCCTCGACCTGACCCCGGGCTTCACCAGCCAGCCCACCAGTTTCAACCGCACCTCGGACCGCTTCCGCATTCGCGGCTTCGATGTGGAATCGGCCACCGGCGGCTCCCTGCGCGACGGCCTGCGCTTGCAGAACAACTCCTACGACGGCGTGCAGGAACCCTATGGCCTGGAACGGGCGGAAGTGATTCGCGGCGCGGCGTCGGTGCTGTATGGCCAACTGTCGCCGGGCGGCCTGATCAATACCGTGAGCAAGCGCGCCAGCCAGACGCCCTACCACGAGATCAACCTACAAGCCGGGCAGAACGACCGCAAGCAACTGTCCGCCGACTTCACAGGCCCGTTGGGCGACAGCGACACCTTGAGCTACCGTCTGACCCTGCTCGATCGCAAGAGCGACACCGCCGCCGACCACATCAACAACGACAAGATCTATGTGGCCCCGGCCCTGACCTGGCAACCAGACGACGACACCTCGCTGACCCTGCTGTCGTTCTACCAGAAGACCGAAACGGGCTTCTCCGCGCCGCTGCCCTATCAGTTAACCAAAGGCGTCGGCGAAGGCCGGTTCCAGATCGGCCGCCACGACTTTATCGGCGAGCCGGACTACGACGAAATGAACGGCGAGATGTCGGCGCTCGGCTATGAGTTCGAACACCGCTTCGATGAACACACGCGTATCAGCAACAAGCTGCGTTACTACCAGTCGGATGTGACGTGGCGTTACCTGCAAGTCAACATCGCCGGCGCCAACATCGGCACCGCGCAAACCACCGGCCTGCTGCGGCGCCAATACAGCGACCGCCAGGAACGCTCGCGGGGCCTGGCCAGCGACACCAATATCGAGAGCAAATGGCAGTTCGGCGACTGGCAGCACACCTTCCTGCTGGGCTTCGATGGTTACGACACCAGCTATGACTCGCACAACTTCCGTGGTACCGCACAGCCGTTGAACCTGGCGACCTACCAATATGGCCAGCCGGTGGTAGTGAATCGCAACCCGGCCGCGGACCGTGGCTCGCAGATCGACACCCTGCAAAAAGGCATCTACTTCCAGGACCAGATCAAATTCGACGAACGTTGGATTCTGCTGTTGGGCGGCCGCCATGACTGGGCCAACCAGGACACCGAACTGTTCCGCAATTCGGCCAAGAGCAGCAAGCGCGATGAAGCTACCACCTGGCGCGCGGGGCTGGTGTACAAGGCCGACAACGGCCTGGCGCCTTACATCAGCTACAGCGAATCGTTCTTCCCGGTGGCCGGCACCGACAAGGCGGGACAAAGCTTTGTGCCCACCGAAGGCAAGCAGTATGAAATCGGTATCCGCTATCAACCCGAAGGCAGCGCCACGCTGCTGAGTGCAGCGGTGTACCAGTTGGAACAGCGAAACGTGCTGAGCCAGGACCGCACCGACCTCAATTTCTCGGTACAGGTCGGCGAAGTGCGTTCCCGTGGTTTCGAGCTTGAAGCCAAGACCGAAGTCACCCCCAACCTCAGCCTGATCTCGTCCTACGCCTACATCGACGCACGCATCACCAAAAGCGATATCGCCAGTGAAATCGGCCAACGCAGCGAAGATACGCCCTACCACCAGGCCGCCCTCTGGGCCGATTACCGCCTGGCGGCGCTCGGCATCCCGCAACTGCGCATCGGCGGCGGCGCCCGCTACAAAGGCACCACCCAGGCTTCCGGCGTGCCGTCATCGATGCCTGCCTATACCCTGTACGACGCCCGCGCCAGCTACGAGATCGACCCGCATTGGGAAGTCGCGCTGAACGCCAATAACGTCACCAACAAGCGCTACACCTATTGCGAATTCGCGATTTGCCGGTATGGCGATGAGCGACAGTTGGTCAGTTCGTTGACGTATCGCTGGTAATGCTCACCGGCACCGGCTCGGCAATGGTCAGCAGCACCAGCAAGCTGGCGAACGAGCCGATGGCCATGAACAGGTCCGTGGTTAACCTGCGCCCGCAGCCAGGCTGAGTGCGTGGATCTTGTCGACAATCTGCCGTGAAGCCTTACGGATCGCCGTCGTCGTGTTGCCTGCGATATGCGGTGTCAGTTGGGCATTGCTGATGCCTGCCAGTGGCGAATCAAAACGGTCTTTTTCGTGGACAAAGGTATCGATGGCAACCGCTTTGATATGCCTGGGAAACGCGGTCATGAAGCTTGCCAACTGGGCTTCGTCGACGATGCCGCCGCGAGCGGTATTGATCAGTATCGAGCCTTGGCGCATCAGCCTGAACTGGGCAAGGCCGAACAGGCATTGGGTGAGCGGTGTCAGCGGTACGTGGATAGAAACCACGTCGGCCTCGCCCAGCAATTGTTCGAGGGTTTGCCGTCGCTCAAGCCCAAGGCTACGCGCGACCTGCTGCGTAAAACGCTCTGAACCGCTGGCGATGACATTGATACCGAGCGATCCCGCTTTGCGTGCGACGGCTTGGGCAATGCTGCCGGTGCCCACCACCCCCAGCGTGAGTTCGCCGAATTCGAGGCCGGGCGCCAAGGTGCCCTTGGACCAGCGGCCGTTGTGCGTTTCGGCGTTGTAGTGGTCCAGGTCCCTGGATAAAAACAACGCCTGGGCGACGACGTATTCGGCGACCGCCGACGCGTTGGAGCCCGGCGTGTTGAGTACGGTCACGCCACACCGCTCAGCCTCTTGCCGGTCGATATGGTTAACGCCTGTACCCGCTTGGGCGATGGCGCGCAGCGGCGTTGGCAGGGCCGATGATGCCGCGGCGCGGATCAGTTCGCTCTCAATGGGAATATTCAGGCGCGTCTTCAACACGCTATACCCCCCGGCCTGAGTCACGGCGTCGATAAAAGCTTGCCGGTCGTGGCCATTGATCTCGGTGTACCGGATGCGCTCGCCATAGTGCTCACGGATACTGTGTTTATCCGTGAAATAGTAGAGATTCAGGGTGACGATCAGGCCCAACTCAAGGAATCGGTCGACTTCCTCGAACAGCAACGGCGGGCCGGGAGCATCCAGTATCAGGGTGGTGAATGCCATACCTGTGAGCCTCTTTAAAGGGTGTTCAACCGCACCGACACACTAGCACCGCGCCACACTGGTTCTAAAACAGTAACCGCGAAAAATCACAGCAGGCCTGCGCCAGCCGCGCCACGTCCTGGTTCAAGCCGAATTGACGGTCCACCCGGTGCAATGCCACGTACTGGATACTCGGCAACTCCGGCTGCGTGACCAGCGCGCGTAATGCGCCGTGCTCGATCAGGTGCGACAAACACGCCTTGGGCAAATAACTCACGCCGATCCCCGACAGCGCCAACCCCACCTGCACCAGCAGGTTATGGCTGGTGAGCGTGCGCGGCATCTGCACGTTGTGCGCGGCCAGCCAACGCTCGTAGATCAAGCCGGTGCCCGACTGCGAACCCTGGGTCAGGACGGTGTAATCGGCCAGCACTTCCAGGCTTACGGGGTCTGGATGGGGGATCAGGCCCGGCGCGCAGATCCAGGCGTTTTCGACGCTTTGCAGCGCGGTGCTATGGAAGCGCGGGTCGCTGTAAACGTCCGGCACAATCACCAGGTCGAGTTGGTCGCTTTCCAGCTTGCGAAACAGTTCGCTGCTCAGTTCCACCGACGGTTCGATCTGCACTTTGGGGTAGGCCTGGCGCAGCGCTTCCACCAACGCCGGCAGCCAGGTCAATGCGGTGAGTTCGGTGACGCCGAGACGAAAACGGCGCACCAGCACTTCGCGGGCGCTGACCCGTTCGAGCAGTTGGTCGCGACTGTTGAGCAGGTCGCGGGCGTAGTCGAGCAGCTCACCACCCTTCTCCGTCAGCCGGGCGTTGCGCTTGCTGCGGTCGAAAATCTCGACGTCGAAGGTGTCTTCCAACTCCTGGATGCGCTTGGAGATGGCCGACTGAGACATGTTCAGCTTGTTCGCCGCCGCTTCAAAGCTGCCGAGTTCGGCAATCCAATACAGCGCATCGATTTGCTTGAAGGTGATCATGGCGACCAATTCATGAGAAAAAGCGATGCTATCACATCATAAAATATCGCTAAAACTCTTCGGTCATCACTCCTAAGATCCGGCCATAGCCCATCGCTATCTAACAATTCTGGAGATTTGCCATGTCCTTGCCCGGTTCACGCATCCTTCCCAACGCGCCCATGGCCCCGGCCGAACTGGTCGAGGCGTTTGCCCAGGTGGTCACGCCGCATATCAGCGACAACCTCGGCCGGCATATCGGCGCCCGTGGACTCACGCGCTACAACCGCAGCGGCAAGCTGGTGGGCACGGCGATCACGGTCAAGACCCGTCCCGGCGACAACCTGCTGATCTACAAGGCCATGAGCATGCTGCAACCCGGCCATGTGCTGGTGGTGGACGGCCAAGGCGACACCAACAACGCGGTGATCGGTGAGCTGGTCAAGCTCTACGCCCAACAGCGTGGTTGCGTGGGGTTTGTGATCGACGGCGCGATTCGCGATGTCGCCAGCTTTGAGGACACCCCTTGCTACGCCCGCGCCGTGGTGCACACCGGCCCTTACAAAACCGGCCCCGGCGAAGTGAACGTGCCGGTGTCCATCGGCGGCATGGTGATCAACCCCGGCGACCTGTTGGTGGGTGATGAAGACGGCTTGGTCGCGTTCTCCCAGGCCGACGCCGCCGAAGTGCTGCGCCGCGCCGCGCAACATGCCGAGCACGAAGAAGCGGTCAAGGCCGAAATTGCCAGCGGTGCGGTGCGCCAGAGCTGGATCGACAAGGCCCTCAACAATGCCGGCCTGGTGTGAAGGAGTCCGAGATGAGCACTGCATTTTTGTCGGACCGTGTCCTGGGCATCGCGCCCTCCCCCAGCATTGCTGCCAACGCCCTGGTCACCGAGTTGCGCGCCCAGGGCCGCGACATCGTTAACTTCACCGTGGGCGAGCCGGACTTCGACACCCCAGCGCATATTCTTGAGGCCGCCAGCCTGGCGATGCACAACGGTGATACCCATTACACGGCCACCCCAGGCACCCTCGCGCTGCGCCAGGCCATCTGCCTGAAACTGCAGCGCGATAATGATGTGGTGTATGGGCTGGACGAAGTCGTCGCCGGTTGCGGTGGCAAGCACATCATTTATCACGCGTTGGCCGCCACGTTGAATCGCGGCGATGAAGTCATCGTGCACACACCGTATTGGGTCTCGTACCCGGACATCGCACGGCTCAACGATGCCACGCCGGTGATCATTCCTGGCGATGAACGCCTGGGTTTCAAGCTGTCGCCCGCCGCGCTCGAAGAGGCGATCACCCCACGCACCAAATGGGTGATCCTCAACAGCCCGAACAACCCCAGCGGCGCGGTGTACAGCGAAGCCGAGCTGCTGGCCCTGGCGCAGGTGTTGCGCCGCCATCCCCATGTGCTGGTCATGGCCGATGAGATCTACGAACACTTCGTCTACGGAGACGCCCGGCATGTGCCGTTGACACGCCTGGCGCCCGACCTCAAGCCACGCACGCTGATCGTCAACGGCGCGTCCAAGGGCTATGCGATGACCGGTTGGCGCCTGGGCTTTGGCGCGGGGCCGGCGTGGTTGATCGCGGCCATCGCCAAGTTGCTGTCACAGACCACCACCTGCCCCAGCTCATTGAGCCAGGCGGCAGCGGTGGCCGCGTTTGCGGGTGATCAAGCACCTATCGCCGGCATGCGCGGGGAATACCAGCAACGCCGCGCGCGGATTCTGGCGCTGCTTGAGGGCATCCCCGAATTGGGCGTTACACCACCGGATGGCGCGTTTTATGTATTCGCCAACGTCAGCGGCCTGATGGGAAAGCTCACCCCCCAAGGTGATCGCCTCGACAGCGACACCCAACTGGTGGACTACCTGCTGCGCGACTACGGCCTGGCCACGGTCAGCGGCGCGGCCTACGGCATGTCGCCGTATGTGCGCCTGTCGTTCGCAAGCTCCCTGGACGTGATCGAAGAAGGGTGCCGTCGCCTCAAAGACGCATGCCACGACCTGCGCTGACGGCCACCCGTAACACCCGGCGACCAGCGGACGGACGCCTTTTGACTGCCTAGAACAACAATTTAAAAATCATTGATCTCAAATGAGGCATTCCCATGCACACGCCCCGTATCGCGCTGGTCTGGCAAATCATGATCGGCTTGCTCGCCGGTATCGCCATTGGTGCCCTGCTGCACCGCTTTCCCGAATCCCGACCATGGCTGGTGGACAATGTCCTGCAACCGGCGGGCGACATCTTTATCAAGCTGATGAAAATGATCGTGGTGCCCATCGTGTTTTCCTGCATGGTGGTGGGCATTGCCGGGCACGGTGACGGCAAATCCCTGGGCCGTATCGGGGTCAAATCCCTGAGCTATTTTTTCTGCATCACCACCCTGGCGATTATCATCGGCCTGGTCATGGGCAACCTGCTCAAGCCCGGCGCCGGCACTGAACTGTCCAGCCTGCACGCGGCGAATATCACCCTGCCCACCAGCAACGGCGCCGGTCATAGCCTGGGGCAGATCATCGTCGGCATCATCCCCGACAACGTGGTCAACGCCATGGCCCAGGGCAGCCTGCTGTCGGTGCTGTTTTTTGCGGTGATGTTCGGCCTGGGCGTGGCGCGCCTGCCCGCCGAGCGCAAAGACCCGGTCATCGCACTGTTGCGCGGCGTCAGCGATGCGATGTTCAAGGTCACTTCGATGATCATGGCCTACTCGCCCATCGGCGTGTTCGGCATGATTGCCGTGACCGTGGCCAACTTCGGCTTCAGCTCGTTGCTGCCACTGGCCAAGCTGATCATGGTCAGCTATGCGGCCATCGCCTTCTTTGTGCTGGTGGTGCTCAACCTGGTGGCGCGCCTGTGCGGGATCAACCTGTTCGCGCTGATGCGTCATATCAAGGATGAACTGGTACTGGCCTTCTCCACCGCCAGCTCTGCGGCGGTGATGCCGCAACTGATGAAGAAACTCGAGACCTACGGCGTACCACCTTCACTGGTGAGCTTTGTGGTGCCGGTGGGTTACTCGTTCAACCTCGACGGCGCCTCACTGTTCCTCGGCATCGGTACCCTGTTCGTCGCGCAGTTGTACGGCATTGATTTGAGCCTGGGCGATCAGGCCTTGCTGGTGGTGACCATGGTGCTCACCTCCAAGGGCGCGGCTGGGGTGCCGGGGTTCATGTTCGTGATTCTTTCGGCCACCCTGGCCAGTGCCGGTTTGCCGTTGGAAGGCATCGCGTTTATCGCCGGGGTGTACCGCTTGATGGAGATGCCGACCACAGCGCTGAATGTGCTGGGCAATGCGTTGGCGCCGTTGGTGATTGCCAAGTGGGAGGGGCGGGCTGGGCAGCAGCAGAACGCGCAAAATGTGCAGATGCAATGAAGCGGCGGCTGTGCTTTTGTGACGAGCCCGCTCACCACAAAAGCGGCTAATTTTGACCTCGCCACATCGAATAAAGGCGCTCCGAAGAGCGCCTTTATTCATTCCAGCCTTACTGCTCGCTGATGGATTTCACGTCAGCCTTGGCCGCACCGCCAATCGCAATGCGCTTAGGCTTCGCTTCCTCCGGGACCACCCTGAGCAGATCAATGCTCAGCAACCCATTGGCGAGTTGCGCGCCCTGCACTTCAATGTGGTCGACCAGGCGGAACGACAGACGGAACGCGCGCTGGGCAATGCCTTGGTGCAGGTAAGTGATGCCCTCATCGTGTTCACGCTTGCCACCGGCGACGGTCAACACGCCTTTTTCCACCTGGATCTCCAGGTCATCCTCCACAAGTCCTGCGGCCGCGATGACGATCCGGTAATGATCATCCCCGTGCTTTTCGACGTTGTGAGGTGGATAGGTGGTACCGGCCTCGCTGCGAAGCGCCGATTCAAAAAGGTCGTTGAACCGGTCAAAACCAACGGAATGACGGAACAGTGGGGCCAACGAGAGAGTAGTAGCCATTGCAAAATCTCCTGAGCTTTCTCCAAGTGATTTGATACGCGACCCGCATTCGGCATCGCGTAAAACCTAAGTAGGATCAGGGGAAAAAATTTCAAGCGGCGCCCACAAAAAAATTTTACTCGCACCGAGAATTGCGTGAAGACCGGCTGACGCACCGGCGCGTCAGGGCCATCGCGAGATGCACTCATGCTGTGCTCTTCTATCGCCCCGGAGAAATCCAAGGCAAAAAAAAGCCTGCATCTCTGCAGGCTTTCTCTATCTGGCTCCACGACCTGGACTCGAACCAGGGACCCAATGATTAACAGTCATTTGCTCTACCAACTGAGCTATCGCGGAATGCGCCGTATGTTACTGATTGAAAAGGAGAAGTCAAGCTTTCAATAACATTCCGGGCGATTAATCTGGATGGCCGGTTGAAAGCTGTGACTCCTTGGCCAATTCCAACCAGGCCCGAGCGGCGGGTGGCAAGTGGGCGCTGGCGCGCCAAGCTAGGGCGATGTGCCAGTCGGTATGAGGTTCGTCCAGGGGGATCAGGGCGATGCCGGGGTGTTGGTGCTTGTGCGCGAGCATGCGCGGCAGGAAGGCCGCGCCGAGGCCGGCGGATACCAAGTCGACGATAAAGTCGATCTGGCCGCTGCGCGCTGCCACACGCGGTTGCACGCCTTTGCGCTCGCACGCGGCGAGGATTTTGGCGTTGAGGGCGAAGCCGGCTTCGAACAGGATAAATGGCGAATCTGCCAGGTCGGTGAAGTCGATTCGTTTGCGCTGGGCCAGGGGGTGGCTGATCGGCAGGACGGCCATCAGCGGTTCGTTACGCACGGGTTGGTAGTCGAAACCTTCGTCTATGGGCAGCAAGAGGGCCGCCAGGTCGACCTCACCTGCTTCCAGGCATTCACGCAGTCGTTTACTGCCGTACTCGGTCAGTTCGATGTCGATGTCGGGGTAGCGTGTGCGATAGGTGGCAAACATCGTCGCAAACAACACGCCACAGCCCACCGGCGGCAGGCCGATGCGCAATACACCGCGTTTGAGACCACGCAAGTCATTGATCTCAGCGACCAGATCGTTGTGTTCGGCCAGCAAAACCAGGGCGCGGCTGTAGGCGATTTCGCCAGCGGCGGTGAGTTCATTGCGATGGCCAAGGCGGTTGAGCAGTGGCATGCCCAGTTCGTCCTCCAGGGTTTTGATCGCCTTGCTCACACTCGACTGGGTCAGGGACACCACTTCAGCGGCTTGAGAGAAACCGCCTTGGCGAACCACTTCGACAAAGGCACGCAGTGTTCTCAGGTTCATCAGTATTCCTTTTTCGACTGACTACTAGCGATAAAAGTTGTTTTTATCATGACAGAAGTTTGCCTATCTTGGAGGCACCTTGCCTTGCCGAGATTCCGTGCATGATCATTTCGTCCGCCTCTGACTACCGCGCTGCCGCCAAGCGCAAGCTCCCGCGCTTCCTGTTCGACTACATCGACGGCGGCGCCTACGCCGAGCACACGATGCGCGCGAACAGTTCGGACCTGGCCGAGATCAGCCTGCGCCAGCGCATCCTGCGCAATGTCGACAACCTGAGCCTCAAGACCACGCTATTCGGCCAGGAACTGGACATGCCGGTGATCCTCAGCCCCGTGGGCCTGACCGGCATGTACGCGCGGCGCGGCGAAGTGCAGGCGGCGAAGGCGGCGGCCAACAAGGGTATTCCGTTCTGTTTGTCGACGGTGTCGGTGTGCCCGATCGAAGAAGTGGCCTCCCAGAGCTCGCAGTCGATCTGGTTCCAGCTCTACGTGCTCAAGGACCGCGGATTTATGCGTAATGCGCTGGAGCGCGCCCAGGCGGCCGGCGTCACCACGCTGGTGTTCACCGTCGACATGCCCACGCCGGGCGCACGCTACCGTGATGCCCACTCGGGCATGTCCGGGCCGTTTGCGGCGCAACGGCGCATGCTGCAGGCGGTCACAAAGCCGCAATGGGCCTTCGACGTGGGTTTGATGGGCCGTCCACACGACCTGGGCAATATCTCCAAATACCTCGGCAAGCCTACCCACCTGGAAGACTACATCGGCTGGCTGGCGAACAATTTCGACCCGTCCATCAGTTGGAAAGACCTGGAGTGGATCCGCGAGTTCTGGAAAGGCCCGATGATCATCAAGGGCATCCTCGACCCCCAGGACGCTAAGGACGCCGTGAGTTTTGGCGCCGATGCCATCGTGGTCTCCAACCATGGCGGCCGCCAGTTGGACGGCGTGTTGTCCACCGCCAAAGCGTTGCCACCGATTGCCGAAGCCGTGGGCGATGAGCTGACGGTGCTGGTGGACTCCGGCATCCGCTCCGGGCTCGACGTGGTGCGCATGCTGGCCCTAGGTGCCAAGGCCTGTCTGCTGGGGCGTGCCACCGCCTACGCGTTGGCCGCCGACGGGCAGCATGGCGTGGAGAACCTGCTGGACATCTTTGCCAAGGAAATGCGCGTGGCGATGACACTCACTGGCGTCACGTCAATTGACCAGATTGACCACACCACTTTGGTTCAATCAGCCAAATAACTGACGTCATGCGCCGATGGCCTTTTGCTGCGTGAAAAAAGGCCGTTGATTCATAAGGATTATTTTTAAAGTAAACGAAATGGCATGAATCTCGCTCTAACCACGTTCAAGCAGGCTAAGCGATGACATGACGTGCGGGGGCACCCAAGGGTTATAACGCTTTGCAAAGCGGTCTAAACTGTTCCCAATGTTTTACGGAACTGAAGGAACAGTTAGACGCTTGGCACTCGCCACTCTCATCGAGCCTGTAAGACAGCTAAGAGCTTAGAGGCCGATCGCTTATGAAAACACCTACCCAGACCAACGCAATTGACTTCGACAGTGCCAAATTGCAACGCCTGGGATTTGGCCAGCCATCGCTCCTGCCTCGCCGCCCGACGACCGTCGCGCAACTTCGCCAGCAACTGGGAATGCAATTGCAGACCAGCCTGGAGCCGGATCGCATCCTCGGGTTGTTCTTCCGTGAGATCCAGCGCTTGGTGCCCCTTGATGCCCTGCACTATCGCCATCAGGCCAGTGATCTGCGGCTGGAGTTCGGCCAGCGCGGCCACCACTCGGTGAATTACAGCCTCAGCCATGAAGGCGAACACTTGGGTGAGCTGATCTTCCGTCGCAACCAACGCCTCGCCGAAGACGAACTCGGTCAGCTTGAGTCACTGCTGGCCACCCTGCTCTACCCGATGCGCAATGCCCTGCTATATCGCGCCGCGACCCGTAGCGCGCTGCGTGACCCCCTGACCGAGACGGGCAATCGCATTGCCATGGACCAGACTCTGCAACGGGAAATAGACATGGCGCGCCGGCACCTGCACCCATTGTCCTTGCTGATGCTGGACATCGACCACTTCAAGGTAATCAACGACACCCACGGTCACGCGGCCGGCGATACCGTACTGCGCACCGTCGCAGCGGCCATCAAGGCCCAGTTGCGTAACGTAGACATGGTGTTTCGGTTTGGCGGGGAGGAGTTTCTGATCCTGCTCTCCAACACCGGCCGGGATGCGGCGGCGATGGTGGGCGAGCGGCTGCGGCAGGCAGCACAGGCTCAGGATTACTGGGCGGATGGAAAGCGGATCGAATTGACGGTAAGCCTCGGTTGTTCGACCTTGCTGGCCGCCGAGTCGGTCGAAAGCCTGTTGCGCCGGGCCGACAACGCGTTGTACGTGGCCAAGCGCGAAGGCCGTAACCGCTTGGCAATGGCGGGGTAGAACCCCGCCATCGCGTTACATCAAGCTTCGCTGGCGACGCGCAGCGGGCGTTCACGCACGGCGGTGGCTGGCTTGTCTTTTTCCAAGCGCATGCAGCTTTCCAGGAACAGGTACATGTAGTCATAGCTCTTGCACACGGCCTGGCGCAGCTCTGCCTGCAACGCCTTGGTCGGGTTCATGCCGGCCAGGGTGCAGATGATTTCCAGGGCTTCCCAAGGGTGAGCGTCGTCGTACTGGGCGTGCATCTTCAGCCACTTCATCGCACGCTTGCGGTCTTCCTCGGGGAAAGCCGCCGCGTACACGCCGGTGGAACAGACCACGGCCGACCACTCCCCAGTCGCCCCCTCGATGGCATAGTTAGTCGCAGCCACGGCCACGATCAACGAATCGGATGAGCTGGTGTGCCAGCACCAATGACTCAGCGCATGCAGCTCCGGCGGTACATTCTGGGCCTGCAGCTCTTCGAGGCTGACTCCGTGGGCGCGGGCCCAATGCACCCAATAGTCGGCGTGGTTCAGCTCCACGCGGATATTGCGCATCAGCCAACGTCGCGCCATGTCCTCTCCTGGATGGCGCGCAAATTTGGTCTTGGTGAGGTTCTGTGCCATGTACAAGGCAAACTGTTCCACCACAGGCCAGCCACCAATGAGGTAGTGACGCATGGTCTTGGCGCTGAGCGTGTTGTCACGCATGCGTTGGTACAGTTCGTGCTCGACAACTCGGCGCTTGCTCTCGCTACAGTCCTGGATCAATTGCTGAGCCCAGACGGGGTAGCTTGAGGCTTCCATAAGCGGGCCGGTTCTGTTGAAGGTGTCGATCACTGTTAAGGCTCCTTTTTAAGTGTGATTTACAGACCAGCAAATGTTTCAGCGGAATGTGCCGGGCGCCTTCAATAACAGAGGCTGCGGCCGCACAGGTCGACACTGCAAACTATCAAAGGTAAACAATTGCGGTCGTTCAATCAGGTAGCCCTGAGCGTAATCCACACCAATATCGAGTAACGCCTGTTCGATGTGCGGTGTTTCAACAAACTCGGCAATTGTGCGCTTACCCATGACGTGGCCGATGTGATTGATCACTTCGACCATTGCGCGGTTAATCGGGTCGTCCAGCATATCCTTTACGAAACTTCCATCGATCTTCAGGAAGTCTACAGGTAAATGTTTCAGATACGCGAACGAGGACATCCCGGCGCAAAAGTCATCCAGGGAGAAATGGCAACCTAAGGCCTTGAGTTCATTAATAAAGCGAATGGCACTGCCTAAATTTGCTATTGCGCTGGTTTCAGTTATTTCAAAACAAATCATTTCTGGCGGGATGCCGTAAGTGCCGAATTTCTCATGTAAAAACCCGAGAAAATCATCATCGCCAATGGTGATTCCTGACAGATTTATCGCACACATGGCCATAGGCCGGCCCGGACGCTCGTGCATGCAACGGGCGATGATCTTGAACACGTTCTCGACCACCCAACGGTCGAGGGACGTCATCAAACCGTAACGCTCGGCGGCAGGGATAAAGCTGTCGGGGAGGATGGTTCGACCCGCCTCATCATGCAGGCGAAGCAGGATTTCGATATGCCCGTTGCCAGCATCGGTATTTCCCAGCGGTGAGATTTCCTGTGCGTACAGGCAAAACCGGTTCTCCTCCAGTGCCATGTGCAGGCGCTGCACCCAGGCCATCTCGCCAAAACGCAGGGACAGCTCCGAGTCGTCAGCGTGATAAACCTGCACGCGGTTGCGGCCTTTTTCCTTAGCCATGTAACAGGCCATATCGGCGGCGCGCAGCGAAGTCTCCAAGGTGGTCGGGGTTTGCGAGATATGCACCAGGCCAATGCTCACGGAGGTCATGAACGGCCGGCCCTTCCACACAAAATGCAGGCTCTGCACCGTGTGGCGCAGGCTCTCGGCGATTTTTTCCGCCGCAGCCGCCGGGCAATTCTCCAGCAGGATGCCGAATTCGTCGCCGCCCAGGCGCGCCAGGGTGTCGCCCTCACGCAGGTCCGATTGCAGCAGCGCGCAGATATGCCGCAGCAACTCATCTCCCGCCGCATGGCCGCAGGTGTCGTTGACCAGCTTGAACTGGTCGAGGTCGAGGAACATCAACGCATGCCGCCCGCCCTCAGGTTGCTGCGCCATGTGCAGGACCTGTTCCAGCCGGTATTCAAATTCGCGGCGGTTGGCCAGGCCGGTCAAGGCGTCATGCGTGGCCTGCCACGACAGGTTGGCAATGTATTGGCGCTCCTGGGTCATATCGTGCAGCACCAGCACCGCACCGCTGATTTTGCCGGCGCTTCTGATCGGTGCGCCCACCAGGGTGACGGATACCGTACTGCCGTCCAGGCGCTGGATGGTTTTTGAATGCTCGCTGCCCCCCTTAAACTGCCCCTTGACGATGTGCTCGATCAGGGTAAATCCATCGGATTGAGCGTCGTCATCCAGCAGGTTGAACAGCGCCGCCAGGGGCAGGCCCTGAGCCTGGCCAGAGTTCCAGTGGGTCATGGCCTCGGCGGCGGGGTTCATATAGGTGATTGCACCGTCTACATCGGTGGTAATCACCCCGTCGCCAATTGACTCCAGGGTGATCTGCGCCCGCTCCTTCTCGGCCTGCAAGGCATCGGCGAAGGCATGACGCTGCGTCAGCAGCTTATGGGTACGCAACAGCGCCAGCACGATCAGGCCCAGGGCGGTCGCCAGGTTAGTGATCAGCAGCAACCGCAGAATCATGCGCGAGCCTTCGCCCAGAGCATCGCTGAAGGCCTTGGCAGCCGGCGTCACGCCTTCGTTGATGGCCGTGATATGGGCCTTCCACTGCCGCACATCGTTAGGGTTGACTTGATCAGCCCTGATTGCGCTGTGCATCTCGCGGGCCAGTTCATCCAGTTGAACCAGGTAGCCATCCCCTACCGTCCACAGTTCGATGGCTTTTTCCAGGTAGCTGAAATGTCGGAAGTTGAGGTACAGCCAGATCAGGCTGTTGACGTCATCCGGGTGGTTGCCGCCCTTGAGAATGCCCAGACGTGCGGCCTCCAAGTCTGGCGTGGGGCGGTCCAGGGCAATGCGCAGTTCGTGCCCGCCCTGAGGCACGGCGATGGCTTGCTGGTATTTGAGGTAGGTGGCTTGGTCGCGGTTGTCGGCATAGAGCGTCAGATAATAGATGGCGTCCTTCTGGCCCTTGGACCATAAGCTCTCGCCGCCCACATAGCCTCGTACCGCTGAGAGCATGTAGAGACTGACGCAGCCCAATAATGCCTGGAACAGCACGACGGCGATAAAGGGCCAGACAATGCCCAACAGCCTAGGCGTTCCTAGAGTCCGCTTTTGCTTCATGAATTCCCTTGCATATGCACTGCTGGATACGCACGCAAAACACTCATTCGGATAGCACAGCCTAGGCTAAATCAACGTACTTGTTGCAAATGCCCATACAGTTTTGCGTACAAACCACCATCGGCAATCAACTGCTGATGGTCGCCATCCTCAGCGATATGACCACCGTCAAACACTAAGACTCGATCGGCTTGTTTTACCGCCGACAGACGGTGCGCGATGATCAGTGTAGTACGCCCGCTGAGGAACCGCGCCAGCGCCTGATGCAGGTTGTATTCAGTGGCGGCATCCAGGGCGGAGGTCGCTTCGTCGAGTATCACCACTTTGGGTTCGGCCAACACCATGCGCGCAATCGCCAGGCGCTGACGCTGACCACCGGAAAAACGCACCCCGGAACGCCCCACTACGCTGTCCAGACCCTGAGGCAACGCTTTAACCGTAGCCTCCAACTGGGCAATTTCAAGGGCCTGCCAGCAGGCCTGGTCAGTGCGCTCGCGGCCCATGGTCAGGTTGGCACGCACGGTATCGTTGAACAGCGCCGGGTGTTGCAGCACCACCGCGACGTGCTCGCGGATAGTCTCGAGGCCGATCTCCTGCTGGGTTGCACCGCCAAATCGGATAGTGCCCGCCTGCGGCGTGTACAGCCCGAGCAGCAGTTGCACCAGGGTGCTTTTACCGCCACCGCTGGCGCCGACAATCGCGACTTTTTCGCCGGGAGCAATTTGCAGGTTCAGTTGATCGAGCACCAGATCATCGCCATAACCGAAATCCAGGCCGCGCACTTCGATGCCGACGGTTTCACGCCCGGTAAACGGGTCTTCACCCCCGGCGTATTGCGGCTCGTCGGCACGCGCCAGCAGTTCATTGATGCGCGTCAGCGCCCCGCCCGCCGCGTAGTAGGCGTATTGCAGATTCAATAATTGTTCAACCGGGCCGATCATGAACCACAGGTAGCTGAACACCGCGAGCATCTGGCCGATGGACAGGTCGGAAAACAGCACGGTGAGCATTGCCGCTGCGCGGAAGATGTCGATGCCGAACTGGAACAGCAACCCGCTGGCGCGGCTGGACGCGTCGGTTTTCCACTGGGAATGGATCGCGTAGTCACGCACTTCCTGGGCGCGCTGGCCCAGGCGCCCGAGGAAAAAGCCCTGGCGGTTGCCGGCGCGGACTTCCTGGATGGCGTCGAGGGTTTCAGTCAGGGCTTGGGTGAAGCGTGAGGTGCTGTCGTTTTCCAACTTCTTGAGGTGTTTGACGCGCTTGCCCAACTGTACCGTGGCGTAGATCACCAACGGGTTGAACAGCAGGATCAGCAATGCCAGTTGCCAGTGCATCCATACCAGGATCGCCGACGTGCCGATCAGCGTCAGCATCGCCACCAGAAAGCGGCTGAGGGTTTCGCCGACGAATTTATCCAGGGTATCCAGGTCGGTGACCAGGTGAGTGGTGACCGTGCCGCTGCCCAGGCTTTCGTATTCGCCCAGGGAGATGCGCTTGAGCCGCTCGATCAGACGCACGCGAATGCGGTACACAATGTCCTTGGCCAACCGCGCAAACAGCCGCGCCTGTACCACGTTGAACACCAGTGCGCCGCAACGCAGGGCCAGGGTGACCACCAGCATCAGGCCGATATAACCGGCGGCCTTCTGCCAACCCAGGGGCAATGCGTGATTCATCACCTTGAGCGCGGCATCACCATGGCCCAGCAGCACTTCGTCCACCAGCAACGGCAACAGCAAGGGGATGGGCACACTGCACAAGGTCGCCAGCACGGCAACGCCATTGGCGATCCACAGGGATTTCTTGTGACGCAAGGCCAGGCGGCGAATTTCCGCCCAGGTCAGACGGTCAATGCGTTTAGGCTCATCCTGCACAGGTTGCTCGCTCCAGCCATCGGGCGAGCAATGGCGACAGTTCCGTCAGCGGCTGATAGCCGTTGGTGAGCAATGCCAGTTGACCATTGCGCTCGGCCAACAACGTCGGGAAACCGGCGATACCCAGGTCCTGCACCCACGTAAAGTCCGCCGCCGTGGCCGCGTGCTGCTCGGCGCGGTCAAACGCACCGGCAAACTCGATACGCGGGATGCCCGCCTGCTCGGCCAGTTCCACCAGCACGCTGGCGAGGGTCACGTCGCGGCCCTCCACATAAAACGCACGTTGGATCAGGCCCAGCAGTTTCCAGGCACAATCCGGCGCCAGGCTACGGGCGGTGACGATGGCGCGGCAGGCCGGCTCGGTGTCATACACAAAACCATCGGGCAGCGCGCCTTCGCGCTTGAACGGCTGGCCCGTGGCGTCAGTGACGGCCTGCCAGTGTTCGAGGATGTAGCGTCGGGTCGTCGGCTCCAGCGCCGCGCCACTGCCGGTGCGCAAGCCGCCCACCACCAGGTGCACGTCCACACCGGCCGCTTGGGCCTGCTCAACCAGCGCCTGCGCCACCGGGGCAAAGCCCCAGCACCAGGAACACATCGGATCCATTACATAGAGCAGGCGCGCGGACATAGGTCAGGCCTCGGAAGGGGTTTGCTTGTAGTTGAAGCCAATCGGGTGCGGCATATTGCGGGCCTTGGCCAGTTCAATCTGCTTTTGCCGGTCGATCGCGCTGCGGCGGGTTTTCTCCGGCAGCTTATCCCAGCAATGAGGGCAGCTAATGCCGGCCACGTAGTGCTCGGAGGCGCGGTCTTCGACGCTCACAGGTGTGCGGCAGGCATGACATTGATCGTAGTCGCCTTCGCTCAAGTCGTGGCGCACGGTCACGCGATTATCGAAAACAAAGCAGTCGCCCTGCCACTTGGTTTCTGCCTGAGGCACCTCTTCGAGGTACTTCAGGATGCCGCCCTTGAGGTGGTAAACCTCGCCATAACCTTCGCTGAGCATGTAGCTCGACGCTTTCTCGCACCGAATACCGCCGGTGCAGAACATGGCGACTTTCTTGTGCTTGGCCGGGTCGAAGTTGGCTTTGATATAGTCGGGAAATTCGCGAAAGCTGGTGGTTTTCGGGTCGATTGCGCCTTCAAAGGTGCCAATGGACACTTCGTAGTCGTTACGGGTGTCGATCAGCAGCACTTCCGGGTCGCTGATCAGGGCGTTCCAGTCTTTCGGGTCGACGTAGGTGCCGACCTTCTTGTTCGGGTCGACGCCTTCTACGCCAAGCGTCACGATCTCTTTCTTGAGCTTGACCTTGGTGCGGTAGAACGGTTGGTCCTCGCAGTACGACTCTTTGTGATCGATGTCGTCCATGCGTGGGTCGTTCTTCAGCCAAGCCATCAGGCCATCAATGCCTTCGCGGCTACCGGAAACGGTGCCGTTGATGCCTTCTTCGGCGATCAGCAAGGTGCCTTTGATGCCGTTGTCGACCATCGCCTGCAGCAAGGGCTCGCGCAGAGCGACGTAATCTTCGAGGGTGACGAACTTATACAGTGCCGCCACGACAATGGGTTGAGTCATGGGTGTTCTCTCCAGGTGGCTACCCTCGTAAAGGGTGAACCGGATGCAAAAAAAACGCGCCGGCTAAGCGGCGCGTTGCGGATTCTATCAGGGATAACCCGTCAATGTCCGCCGGCGCAGGTCGGCGAGGCCGGGGCTGCGTCGATTGTCGCCCATTCTTCAGGCGTGTAGGTATGCAGCGCCAGCGCATGAAACTCGCTCATCAGGTCACCCAGGGTGGCGTAGACCTTCTGGTGGCGCTTGACGCGATTGAGCCCTTCGAACTGCTGACTGACCAGCACGGCCTTGAAGTGGGTCTGCAACCCACGGCTGTGCATATGGCTTTCATCCAGCACGCTCAAATGTTGCGGGTCCAGGGCGGCGAGCGCCGTTTCGATACGCTGTTGCATGATCATTCCTGCTTACTTCTTCTTGGCCGGAGCGGCTTTAGGCGTCAGCTCGTTGGTCATATCTTCCAACAGCTTGTTGACCACCGGAACGGCGCTTTCCAGCTTGGCCTGAGTCATCTGGGCCGATTGCTGGGTCAGTTGCGGCATTTTTTCCAGGACTTTCTTGCCCAGTGGCGACTGGTAGAACGCTACCAGGTCCTTGAGCTCGGATTCGCTGAAATTGGTGGTGTAGAGCTTGACCATGTCCGGCTTCAGCTTCGGCCAGCCGATAGCTTGGTCCAGGGCGGCGTTGGCCTTGGCCTGGTAGCTGTCCAGTACGGACTGCTTGGCGGCAGGCGCCTTAGTCTGCTCGAAACGCTGGGCGAACATTTGCTGCACTTGCATGTACACCGGGGTACCCAGCTTGTCGGCATGGGCCAGGGTAAGGAAGGCTTCGGCACTGGCGTTGTGGCTGGCGGTATCGGCAAAAACCTGGCCGCTGGCGCAAACCAGAGCAACCGCGGTACAGATGGCACGAAGACGAGTCATCGAGTTTCCTTTCTAGCTGGCGAGGTAAGACCCCAAGGGCGCCCATTCTGCGCCTAAAAAACCTCGCGGCTCAACCCCAGGCCTTGCCGGGCGCGGATTGCCCGATGAAAAGTCTTTTAGGGAACCCACCAGGTCAATCACGGCCTAAACTGCGCAAACGAACCTAAGGAGTGTGCCCGATGAGCCGTATCGAAACCGACAGCCTGGGAGAAGTGCATGTCCCGGATGACGCTTACTGGGGCGCCCAGACCCAACGCTCGCTGGTGAATTTCGCCATCGGCGACCAGCGCATGCCCTTGCCGGTATTGCACGCCCTGACCCTGATCAAAAAGGCAGCCGCACGGGTCAACGACCGCAACGGCGACCTGCCCGCCGACATCGCCCGCCTGATCGAACAGGCCGCCGATGAAGTCCTCGCCGGCAACCATGACGACCAATTCCCATTAGTGGTGTGGCAGACCGGCAGCGGCACCCAGAGCAACATGAACGCCAATGAAGTGATCGCCGGCCGTGCCAACGAACTGGCCGGTAATCAACGCGGCGGCAAGAGCCCGGTACACCCGAACGACCATGTGAACCGTTCCCAGAGCTCCAATGATTGCTTCCCGACGGCCATGAGCATTGCAGCGGTGCAGGCCGTCCATCAACGTTTGTTACCGGCGATCGCTACGCTTTCCGGCGGTCTGGCCGAGCAAGCCGCGCGGCATATGAAGCTGGTCAAGACCGGCCGCACGCACATGATGGACGCCACGCCGATCACGTTCGGCCAGGAACTCTCGGCGTTTATCGCCCAACTCGACTACGCCGAACGCGCCATCCGCAGCGCCCTGCCCCAAGTGTGTGAACTGGCCCAGGGCGGCACGGCCGTGGGCACCGGGCTCAATTCGCCCCATGGTTTTGGCGAGGCCATTGCAGCCGAGTTGGCAGCGCTCTCGGGGCTACCGTTCGTCACCGCACCGAACAAATTCGCCGCCCTCTCCGGCCATGAGCCGCTAGTGACGTTGCACGGCGCCCTGAAAACCCTGGCCGTGGCCCTGATGAAAATCGCCAACGACCTGCGCCTGCTCGGTTCCGGACCGCGCGCGGGGCTTGCGGAAGTGAAGCTGCCGGCCAACGAGCCGGGCAGTTCGATCATGCCGGGCAAGGTCAACCCGACGCAGTGCGAAGCGCTGTCGATGCTCGCCTGCCAAGTACTGGGCAACGACGTGACCATCGGTATCGCCGCGAGCCAGGGACACTTGCAGTTGAACGTGTACAAGCCGGTGATCATCCACAACCTGCTGGAGTCGATCCGCCTGCTCGCCGATGGCTGCAATAACTTTCAGGAGCATTGCATTGCCGGCCTGGAGCCCGACGCCGAGAAAATGGCCGAACACCTGGAGCGCGGACTGATGCTGGTGACGGCGCTCAACCCGCATATCGGCTACGACAAATCAGCAGAGATCGCCAAGAAAGCCTACGCCGAGGGGCTGACGCTACGGGAAGCCGCGCTGGAGTTGGGCTACCTCACTGACGAAGAGTTCGACCAGTGGGTACGCCCGGAAAATATGCTCGAAGCCGGGCATTAAGACGCCAAACGCAGCCGCCGGGCCTTGAGCCCGGCGAGCAACGACGGCGCCAGCGCGACAGTCGCCGACCCCAGCACCACCACCAGCGCCCCGGCATAGCCCAGGGCGTTGATCTCTTCGGCCTGCACGTAGTCCGGCCATAGCCAGGCCGCCAAGGCGACCGCTACAAAGGTCACCAGCGGCGTGAGCGCCAGGGTCGCACTCACCCGCGAGGCTTCCCAATGGGCCAGGGCTTCGGCAAACGCGCCGTAGGCCACCAGCGTATTCATGCAGCACGCCAACAGCAGCCAGCCTTGCAGCGGGCTCAGTTGCAGCGCTTCCAACGGATGGGCCCAGGGCGTGAGCAACAAAGCGCAGGTGAGGTAGATCACCATCATGACTTGCAGCGAATTCCACACGGTCAACAATTGCTTCTGACCCAAGGCATAGAACACCCAGATCGAGGTGGCGAGCAGGATCGTCAGCACCCCGGCGGTGTAAGTGCCGAGGGACGTCAGTAATTCTTCCAGGCGCTGGTTGAAGAACAGGCCGAAGCCTGCGATCAAGACGACCAATCCCACCACTTGCCCGCGGCTGAAACGCTCCTTGAACACAAACACGCTGGCGATCATCAAAAAGATCGGCCCCATCTGCACGACCAACTGTGCGGTGCCGGGGCTGAGCGATTTCAGGCCCACCAGGTACAACACGTAGTTGCCCACCAGGCCGCATACCGCCATCGCCACCAGCCAACCGCCCTTGGGGCCGAGCACTTTGCGGCTGGGCAGACGCTTGGTGGCCGCAAGGTAGACGAACAGACAACCGCCAGCCACGGTCAGGCGAAACCAGGTGACGGTGATCGGGTCCATCACCTGCAGCACTTGCTTGAGTTTGATCGGCAGAATGCCCCAGAGGAACGCGGTCAGCAGGGTCAAGCCAAAGCCATAGACCCAGCGGCCGGAAGAGATGTGCATGAGTGCCCCAGAAGCCAGAGGAAGTGGAGACCGCATTCTAGAGGCAAGTGGACGAATTTGGATATGGCGCTGCTCACCTGTGGGAGGGGGCTTGCCCCCTCCCACATTTTGCTTAGCGAACGGCTTCGAACAGTCCGGTGGCGCCCATGCCGCCACCCACGCACATGGTGACGACGCCATAACGCAGGTTACGCCGTTGCAACTCACGCACCAGATGCCCCACTTGCCGCGAACCGGTCATGCCGAACGGGTGGCCGATGGAAATCGATCCGCCGTTGACGTTGTATTTGGCGTTGTCGATTTCCAGACGATTGCGCGCGTACAGGCACTGCGAGGCAAACGCTTCGTTGAGTTCCCACAGGTCGATATCCGCCACTTGCAAGCCACGCGCCTTGAGCAGCTTGGGCACTGAGAACACCGGACCGATGCCCATTTCGTCCGGCTCGCAGCCAGCCACAGTGAAGCCACGGAAAAACGCCTTGGGCTTGAGCCCCAGTTCCAGGGCTTTTTCCAGGCTCATCACCAGGGTCATCGAGGCGCCGTCGGACAGTTGCGACGAGTTACCCGCTGTCACCGAGCCGTCCTCGGCGAACACTGGTTTCAAGCCTTGCAGGCTCGCCAGGGTGGTGTCGGGGCGGTTGCAGTCGTCGCGATCGACCACGCCGTCGAGAATCTGCACCGCGCCGGTGTTTTTGTCCTCGACCTTGTACTTGACCGCCATCGGCACGATTTCGTCATTGAACAAACCATCGGCCTGGGCTTGGGCGGTACGTTGCTGGCTTTGCAGGGCGTAGAGATCCTGTTCTTCGCGGCTGACGTTGTAGCGGCGCGCGACGATTTCGGCGGTCTGGCCCATGGGGAAGTAAATGCCCGGTACTTGCTCTTTGAGCAGCGGGTTGATCAGGTTGTCGGTGTTGACGCTTTTCATGGTCAGACTGATGGACTCGACGCCACCGGCGACGATGATGTCGCTGCAGCCCGAGGCGATCTGGTTGGCAGCGATGGCAATCGCCTGTAAGCCCGATGAGCAGAAACGGTTGAGGGTCATGCCCGCCGTGCCAGTGCCCAGTTGCGACAGCACCGCCACGTTACGCCCGATGTTGTAGCCCTGGGCCCCCTCATTGGAGCCCGCGCCGACGATGCAATCTTCAACCGTCGCCGGGTCGATGCCGTTGCGGGTGAGCAGCGCGTTGACGCAATGAGCCGCCATGTCATCCGGACGGGTCTGGTTGAACTTGCCGCGAAAGGACTTGGCCAGGCCGGTTCGTACGCTGTCGACGATGACTACTTCACGCATGGGCTACCTCGATCTTATGGTTGTTGGGCGATGGATCGAGGATAGATCCAGGCCCAGGCAACCGCGATGATCATTCACCCGGCATATACAAAACCATGGCTGACTGAAGCAGTGGGACTTTGGGGTGGGACCGCTTCACGCCCCGGCGCTGGGCAAGCCTGCTCATTGCAAAAAGCAAAGTCACCACACACAGCCGGTTCACCCCAAAAAGCACAGTCACCACAAACACGCCTGCTCTCCTCAACCAGCACGAGTGGGGTCGTTTGTTGAGGTGAACAGACTCTTTGCGGTGAGCCTATACCTGATGGCAAACACAACCTTTCTGTGGTGAGCAGGCTTGCCCTGCGCTGGGCTGCGAAGCGGCCCTAAAACCGGCCATTGGGTTCTGCCTGGAGAAAACGCAGCGACTGGATTGGGGCCGCTTCGCGCCCCAGCGCAGGGCAAGCCTGCTCACTACAAAAAACGAACCCACCATACAAAGCCTTCTCACCACAAAAAGAAAACTCACCACACACAGCCGGTTCACCACAAAAAGCACAGTCACCACACACAGCCGGCTCCCCCCAAAAAGCACAGTCACCACAAAAACGCCTGCTCTCCTCAACCATCACGGGTGGGGTCGTTTGTTGAGGTGAACAGACTCTTTGCGGTGAGCCTATACCTGATGACGAACACAACCTTTGTGGTGAGCAGGCTTGCCCTGCGCTGGGCTGCGAAGCGGCCCTAAAACCGGCCATTGGGTTCTGCCTGGAGAAACCGCGGCGACTGGATTGGGGCCGCTTCGCGCCCCAGCGCAGGGCAAGCCTGCTCACTACAAAAAGCGAATCCACCACACACAGCCAGCTCACCAAAAAAAGTCTGCGCTCCCCAACCAACACGGCGCGCAAACCACGTAGTTATTTCTTCTTCTTTTTATCGTGCTTGTCGGACTTGGCGAACGCTTCTTCTAAAGCAAGGTTAATCGTGCGAAGCACCTTGACCCGCGCCCAGCGCTTGTCATTGGCCTCCACCAGGGTCCAGGGCGAGATTTCGGTGCTGGTACGGTCAACCATATCGCCCACCGCCGCGCGGTAGTCGTCCCACTTGTCGCGGTTGCGCCAGTCGTCTTCGGTGATTTTGAAGCGTTTGAAAGGGATTTCCTCACGGGCCTGAAAGCGTTCCAGCTGCGTGTCCTTGTCAATCGCCAGCCAGAACTTGACCACGATCACGCCCGCATCACGCAGTTGTTCTTCAAAGTCATTGATCTCGCCATAGGCGCGCATCCAGTCCGCCGCAGAGCAGAAACCTTCGACTCGCTCCACCAGCACGCGGCCGTACCACGAGCGGTCGAACACGGTGAACATGCCGCGCGCCGGGATCTTCTGCCAGAACCGCCATAGGTACGGTTGGGCGCGTTCGTCCTCACTGGGCGCGGCAATCGGCACGATATGGTATTGGCGTGGGTCCAGCGCCGCTGCAACCCGGCGAATCGCGCCGCCCTTGCCCGCCGCATCATTGCCTTCGAACACCGTGATCAAGGCGTGCTTGCGCATGCGTTTGTCACGCATCAGGCCAGAGAATCGCGCTTGCTCGGTGATCAGTTGTTCTTCGTAATCGTCCTTGTCCAGATGTTGGCTCAAGTCGAGGCTGTCGAGCAGCCCCTTCTTGTCCACCGACGGTATCAGCGGCGCGGGGTTCATGCCGCTGGCCTTGCCTTTGGGCAGTTTCAACGCGGTTTGCATGCCTTCGAGCAGTAGCTTGCCCACGGTGAGGCTGCGGTAATTGCTGTCGACACCTTCGATCACATGCCACGGCGCGTAGTCGCGGCTGGTGCGACGCAGCACCCGCTCGCCAAAGTGCACGAACTTGTCGTAGGTCTGTGATTGCTGCCAATCCAGCGGGCTGATGCGCCAACTGTGCAGTGGGTCGTCGGCCAAGGCCTTTAGCCGCGCCTTCATCTGTTTCTTGGAAAGGTGAAACCAGAATTTGAAGATCAGCGCACCTTCATCACAGAGCATTTTTTCCAGGCGCTCGGCACCGGCGATGGCCTGATCGAGACGCGCGTCCTTTATCTGCCCATGTACGCGGCCTTGCAGCATCTGGCTGTACCAGTTGCCGAAAAAGACACCCATGCGGCCCTTGGCGGGCAACTGCCGCCAGTACCGCCAGGCCGGCGGGCGGGCCAGTTCCTCATCGGTTTGCTGATCGAAGGTACGGACTTCGATCAGGCGCGGATCCATCCACTCATTGAGCAGCTTGACGGTCTCGCCTTTGCCAGCACCTTCGACGCCATTAATCAGGATGATCACCGGGAAGCGCTTTTGCTGTTGCAGCTCGTACTGCACTTCCAACAACGCTTCACGCAGGGCCGGCACTTCGGCGTCGTAGGTGTCTTTGTCGACGGCGTGACCAATTTCTGCGGATTCGAACATGGGCAACTCCCTTCCAAGATCAATCAAGACTAGCGGATTGGGCTGCACCACGGGCAAGCAATTGAATAGCGCTTGCCATGGATCAATCAGCAACCCTGCCGGCTAGTCTTCAGGTAGATGGCAGATATCCAGGTCCTGATACTTCATCATCTGCTGGGTCAGCCGCTCCATCACCTCGTTGATCGCCTGCCTGCGCGGCGCGCGCAGGCCTTCCATTTGTGCAAGGTATTCGCCATCGGTGAGGTTCTGACTGTTCTCGAAGAGCGCCTGCTGTTGACTGTCAAACGGCTCGGCAGCGCGCCTGAACGTCTCGGGAAACTGCTGTTTGAGATGGGCCTTCCAGAACGAGAGTTGGGCAATAAACCGCAAAAATACCGGCGACAGCTCGGCAATGAGGACTTGCTCATGCGCTCGCTCCAGGTTCTCGCTGGTCAAGTCAGCCAATGACCCGTAGCGCATGTGTTTGGGTTGCCCCGGCAACTGCAGGATCTTCGCCAAACCGACCCGATACGCCAGGCTGACCTCCAGCGGGTCTTCGCTGGCATGTTCGGCGGCGTAAGTGGCCGCAATCTTTTCCAGCTCACTGAGGCGAAACAAGCCGCGCCCCAGGGTCAGCAGCACCCCGGAGTTGCCTTGCCCACGGCCAGCCTGGCGCGTGGCGTTCGCCACGGCCTTGAGCACTTCGACCTGGCTGAAAATCTCTGTCGCGCCATCGACACAGTTCGCCGGATGGGCCACCAGTTGAAACACCTGCTCGCGTAACTCGACGCTGTCATGGGTCGCCTGCAGGACCTCCCAGACACGCCGGGTCATGTCCTCACGCACGTAACGGCTGTCGGCGGCGCCGGAGAGTTGCGCCAACAACGTCATCAGCGGCACCGATTCCGGATCGTCGCGCAGGTTGGCCCAGATCGCCCGCTTGCCGGCATCGGCGGCCGCTACCTCGTCCGGCAGCCAGGTCCGCCTGGCCTTCAACTCGGTGAAACGTGACTGATCGTCCTCCACATAGCCCATGCCAATGCCCACTGCATCGCGGTAGCGAATCAGCGCCGTCATTGTCGTCGAGGACAACGGGTTGCCACCCAGATTGATCGCCTGGCTGTACCTGCGTGTCGACGCAAACAACCAGTCGGGCAATACCGTGATCCAGTTGCTGCGCAGGTCGACCTGTTCCAGATGGGCCAGGCGTGCGATCCCGACGGGCAGGTCCACCAGCCTGGCGTCCTGCAGTAACAGGGTTTGCAAATCGCGCATGTTACTCACGTCCAGATGCGCCTCGATGGGGTTGTGGCTCAGGTCCAACAAACGCAGCGTGTGCATATCAGCCAGTTTTCGCTGGGTATACGTCGTCAGCGCCAGTTGATTGTGGGGCAAGGACAAACTGTTCAGTTCGGGCATCCGCGAGAGGTATTCCGGGAGCCGGCTCAGGCGGTTGCGGTCCAGGTTGAGGCGCCGCAGCCCCTTGAAGCACTTGAGGAAATACGCCACATCATCGCCCAGACGCATGTTTTTCAGGGACAGTTGCCGAACATGGTCAAAGCGGATTTCGGGGGGCAGGTTCGGCAATGCGCCCACGCGCATGCCATCCAATGTCAGCCCCTGCACGGGCACTTGTTGATCGTCGAGGACAAAGCTCTGGCGGCGCCAGCAGGCTTCAATCCGCTCGGCCACTTGCTGGCGGCTCTCGCGGACATCCCCCATGCCCGGCTGCGCCGCCAGGTCGCCGACGTTGCTCTTCCAGTGTTTGAGGACCGTGCGCAGGCGTTCCAGGTCAGCCTGCAGACGGGCAACGGCCTTGGCTTGGGCCAGGGCATCGGTCCCCAGGCTGCGCAGCAACTCTGCTGCCTGTACGTCACTGAACAGCGGATAGATTTTGCGCACCTTGCGCACCAGAGGCGAAGCGAGCGGCAGCGGGCTGGTCGGAGAGTCCGCCATGCGGCAGGAGACCTCCTGTTCCAGTGGCTCGCCAGCCTTGTCGGAAAACGCTTCGCCCGCCACCACACGCTCGCTCTGCGCGCGGGCCGCCACCCTGCGGCGCAGCCTCCATCCACCTTCGCTCGGGTTCAGCGGGAGTTCCAGGGCGCTGCGCTGGGTGTCCGAGAGCGTTTGTATAATCGCCTCGAACAGGCCGTCGGAACCGGCCTTGGTCGGCCCCATACTGACGCCGTTGGCGTCGAACGGCGCAAAGCCCGCCGCAGAACTGACCACCACTCGACGTACGCTCGCGCCCTCCCTCGCGCCCAGGGCCAACAGTGACCCGGTGGGCGAATCCTGGCGCAATTCCAGTTGCAACGCGCTATCCCAACCTTCGACGCGCGGCAGCATGCGCACCGCCACACACTGGGTGTCGAGACCGGCCAACTCCGGCTGCTCGAAACCGGCCAAAGCACGATCCAGGCGCTGAGTCTCCGCGCTCAAGCGCACCGCTTCTGCCAGGGCCATTGGCACCCGCTCATTGTCGCGCAGGGCTTGACGCTCAACGGAGGATGCTTGGGCCATCAGCTCGCGCATCACGCGGGTGGGCAGTCGCGGGCAGGCCTGACGCAGCGGCGCCCACTCCTCGGGCACTGGCCCGTCGTAGGCCTGATACAACTGTTCAAAAAACGGTCTTCGATCAGCCTTGAGCTGTGCGAGCAATTGACGCGCCAACGCTGCGTGCTCCTCATTGGCAGACACGCCTTCACCCAACAGTCCGACCTTTTGTTGCGTATCCAGGCCTGACAGCAACACGTCAAACACCCGCCCTTCACCCACGGCCTGCTCGCTGAGGCGCAATGCCTGAGCGGCCTCAAACGGGCCGGCGGCGGGATAACGCGCCGTGACGCCACCTTGAGCATCCAGCACCTCGAAATAACGACCTTGGGGCCAACCCGGCAGCAGCGGCAACGCGTGCATTTGCGCGGTCGCACTTTGCCCATTGCGGTACCCCCCGCGTTCCAACAGCCAGACCAGGTCGCGAATCGACTGCTCCAACCGGAAACGCTCATACAGATCACGAAAGCGCGCCGCAAAGGGCAGGCATTCCTGCGCCAGGTGATACCCCCAGCGGTGGGGCTTGTCGATGATGTCGTTAACCAGCCTCAGCTTGCGCGAGTCCAATGCGGGGTGACGACTGCTCGGCTCCAGGCGGGAAAACAAATAGTCCTGGTCTTCCCACTCTTCTGGATCTTCGAATGAAAAACGCCAGGCCCCCTCACCGTTGTGCAACATCACCGGACGATAGGCCGTTTGCCGCGTACGGTGGCTGGCCCGCCACAGTCCCTGCTGCGGCTCATAGGTCACCTGATGCAGGTTGTCGCCGACTTTGACGTATGAGCGAGCGCCCACCTGGTAGAGGCCTTGCGCGTCGGCAGCCACGTCGTCGATCAGGTGATGATCGTGGGAATACTGTCCGATGTCAGGCCGCCACAACCGTGGCTGCCCATCCCTCGAACGCACCGCTTCCAACGTTTTAAAGTAACCGGCATAGCTTTGTCGGGTGCGCTTGAAGACCTTGCCCACCACCTTGGCCCCCGCGGCGAACAACACCATTGACGTGATGTCCTGCGCCACGGCCACCAACTGTCCGAGCGCCTCCTCCTTGTCGCCACGGCGCCAGTCCTCGATACCGTCGTACACCTCGCCGAGCATCTGTCCCACCGCCACGCTGGTCATCAACAGGCCCAATGCCGGGACTATAAAACCAGCAAGGTTGAGCAACGTCAGCCCGGCGTCCAGATACTCTTGCAGACGCTGTTTGCGCACCTGCTCGTCGACATCCACCACCGGGACCGCCAGGGTGCGGGCGTCGATTTGCAGTTTGCCCGCATAGGTCGCAAAAAAGTGCTGCGCCAGGCTAGTGGTGATGGCCCTGGCCTCCAACACGCCCAAGGTACGGTGCTGGTCAAAACGGCTGAAAAAACCGACTCGGTCTATTTCGCCCAGGTAACGCGCGAAGAACGTGCGGTAGGTGCTGACTTCCAGCTTCAAGTCCAGGTAGACCTTGAAATCGTTGAGCGATGGGTACTCAAAAAACGGTCGCCCCGGCTCATTGGGCATGTACACCACACAGGGCTCCTGCGGGTAATCGGCAATTGGCCAGCCGGAAAACACCAGCACGCTCCACAGGCAGCAATCCAGCGCATTCAAGCCCTGCCAGATAACCTGGCGCCCTTGAAACAACAGGCCCCTGGCCTGCTCAGGATCCATCTTCCGATCCAGCAGTGTGCATAACAGGTCATAGGTCTCGCGGGTGATATCGCCACGCATGCAGGCAATGTGCGCGTCGATTTTCACATCCAGGGTTTTCATCCAACCGATGTCGAGCGCTACACCATTGAGGTAGGCGTCATCGCCCGGCGCGCCAGCGTCAAGGTTGAACACGTCACTGATGTGCTGCTGATACAAGCCGCCTACATCAAGGTCGCGACAGCCCTTGGCAAATGCCTGCACGGAGACGGGGATCACCCCACGTGAGGCTGAGCCGAATTGCAGCCGCGACTGCTGTGGAAAATGCGCCTCTTGCGTCTCGTCCTCGGTAAAGTTCTGCAGGGCCATGTGCAGCAGGGTCTGCTGTTCCAGCTTGATGGTCCTGACATAATCCAGCGGCAGGACTTCTTTCTGGTATTCATAGAAGGCCCGCACGAACAGGTCCTTCTGCGGTTCAATCGTGACCTGCCAGTGCTTCTGGCAGTAAGCCTTCAATTGCGCACTGCAAAACTCATCCAGGGAGCGTAATGGGAGCAAGCGTCCGGCGACTGCGGCCCTGGCCTCATCAATCTGCGCCGCGTCCCGTTCCAGTGCCTCCAGTACACCTTTGGGGGCGTTTATCATCCAGCCCGGCAGGCGCTTTTGCAGGACCTCGGCCTTGGGCAGGTCGCTGGTGATTTCCAGTAGCGCGGCTTGCAACTGGCGCTGCGTCAATTGGGTGCATGTCTTGGTCAAATCATCCTGGTCCGGCATCTGCAATATCCCTTATTGCCCATTAATCAGTCATTCACCATACCCCGACGCAAGCCTTTGAATTTACGCAGATAGTTGATCGTTACCCGGACCAATTCGGGCATTTTTTGCATGCAAGTATCAGCGGGCTACCACCCCCGCCCAGCGCGGATCGGTCGCCACCGCCACGATCGGCTAGAATGGCCGCCTTGCCTTTGCCGAGTTGCCCATGAACCCCGTATCGCCACATGCCCAACTTGACTGGGACGACCAGGGACGCCCGCGTTCGCGGGTCTTCGACGACGTGTACTTCTCCGATCAGTCGGGCCTGGACGAAACCCGTTATGTGTTCCTTGAACAGAACCACCTGCAACAGCGCTTTGCCGCGCTTCCCGTGGGCGGACGATTGGTGATTGGCGAGACCGGCTTTGGTACCGGGTTGAATTTCCTGTGTGCCTGGCAGTTGTTTGATCAGCACGCCGTGTCCGGCGCCCGCCTGCACTTTGTCAGCGTGGAGAAGTACCCCCTGAGCCACGCCGACCTGCAACGTGCTCTGGCCCTGTGGCCAGAACTCAAGCCCTGGGCCGAGCAGTTGCTGGCGCAGTATGTCGCCATCCACCAGGGCTTCCAGCGTCTGGTGCTGGACAATGGCCGCGTCACCCTGACCCTGTTGATCGGTGATGCTCTGGAGCAGCTACCGCAACTGGATGCGCAGATCGACGCGTGGTTTCTCGACGGTTTCGCCCCGGCGAAAAACCCCGACATGTGGACCGCCGAGCTGTTTGCCGAGCTGGCACGCCTGGCCGCGCCGGGTTCGACCATCAGCACCTTCACCAGCACCGGCTGGGTGCGGCGCCTGATCAACGCCGCCGGGTTCAAGATGAAGCGCACGCCGGGGATTGGCCACAAGTGGGAAATCCTGCGCGGCGAGTTCCTTGGCTGGCCGGCGGAGACACCCGCGCCGGCTGCCATCAAACCCTGGTTCGCGCGACCACCTGCATTTAACGGCGAGCGCCGCGCCCTGGTGATCGGCGGCGGCCTCGCCGGTTGCGCCAGCGCGGCCAGCCTGGCGGCGCGCGGCTGGCAGGTCAGCCTGCTGGAACGCCACGCCGGCTTGGCCGAAGAGGCATCGGGCAACCCGCAAGGCGTGCTGTACCTCAAGCTATCGGCCCACGGCACAGCGTTGTCGCAGATGATCGTCAGTGGCTTCGGCCACACCCGGCGCCTGTTGGAGCAGTTGCAACGCGGGGTGGATTGGGACGGCTGCGGCGTGCTGCAACTGGCCTTCAATGCCAAGGAAGCCGAACGCCAGGCGCAATTGGCGCAGGCGTTTGCTCCGGACCTGCTGCATCTGCTGGACAAGGATCAGGCCCAGGTCCGGGCCGGCATCGCGTTGCAAACCGGCGGGCTGTTTTTCCCTGAAGGTGGCTGGGTGCATCCGCCCGCACTGTGCCAGTGGCAAGCCACACAACCGGGTGTTGAGTTGCTGGCCCATCGTGACGTACTGCAACTGCGCAAAGTCGACGACCACTGGCAGGCCTGGGACGGTGAAACCCTGCTGGCCAGCGCGCCGGTGGTGGTGCTGGCGGGCGCCGCCGACGTCACGCGGTTTGCCGCCTGTGCGGAGCTGCCACTCAAACGCATCCGCGGGCAGATCACACGCCTGCCGCAAACCGCCGCCAGCGCAGCGCTGAGCAGCGTGGTGTGCGCCGAAGGCTACGTGGCACCGGCTCGCCTGGGCGAACATACCCTGGGCGCCAGCTTTGATTTCAAAAGCCAGGACCTCACGCCCACCGCCGCCGAGCACGCGGGCAACCTGGCGCTGCTGCACGAGATCTCCCCAGACCTGGTTCAGCGCCTGCACGCCGACGCCCTCCCGGCCGAGGACCTTGAGGGTCGCGCCGCCTTCCGCTGCACCAGCCCCGACTACCTGCCGATTGTCGGCCCGCTGGCAGACAGCGCGACGTTCGCCGACACCTACGCCGCGCTGCGCAAGGACGCCCGCCACGTGCCGCAGGCGCCGTGCCCGTGGCTCGACGGCCTGTACGTCAACAGCGGCCACGGTTCGCGCGGGTTGATTACCGCACCGCTATGCGGCGAGCTGCTCGCCGCCTGGCTGCACGACGAACCGCTGCCACTGCCGCGCAGCGTGGCCGAGGCGTGTCACCCCAATCGCTTCGCGGTGCGCGCGCTGGTGCGCAGCAACGTGAACACGCCCGCGCGCTGATCGCCGCCGCTACAGCGGCGCCAGCGTGCACACCGGGCTCGCGTCCTCCGATTGCAGCGCCTCGCGGGTCAGGCGCTCCAGTTCGGTCCTTTCGGCTTGTTGCTGCTCGCGCAGGATTTCGTCCATGCGGTCGCGGTACTCGCCGTCGGCCAGGCTGGTGCTGCGCTCAAACACGTCGAGCATGCGCTGGTCGAACGGCTCGTTCATGCTTTCGAACGCGTGCTCGAAAGAGCGTTTGAGGTAACGCACCCAGAACGGCAGATCCATCAGAAAGCTCAGCAGTTCAGGCGACAGTTCGTCGGCCTTGACCTGCACCTCCGCCGAGTTCAATGCCTGTGGCGTGACCCCGGCCAGGCGCGAAAACCGCATATGGCGCGGTTGCCCCGGCAAATAAAACCGATCAACCAGCCCGGTCCGGTACGCGAGGCTGACTTCCAGCGGGTCCGTGCCGGGGTGCTGCGCACTGTGCACGCGGGCCATGCGTTCAAGGCGGTCCAACCGAAACAGGCCACGGCCCAGGCGCAACAGCCATTTGGAATCGAGGATGCCGTTTTCCACCTGTTGCGAGGCCTCGTGGATTTCCACGATCACTTCCAGGTCGCTGAAACTCACCGCGGCGGCGTCGTCGCAATTCAATGGGGTGGCGGCGCGCTCGAAGATCTCCGCGCGCAAGCGCGTGTCGTCACCGGCGGCCTGCAGCACGCGCCAGACCCTGCGCGTCATGTCTTCACGCACATTCATGGAGTCCGCCGTGCCACCCAGCTCCGAGAGCAGCTTGAACAGGCCATCCGAACGCGGTTCATCCCTGAGGCCCTGCCAGGTGGAGATGCTGCGCGAATCGCGCGGCAAGCGCTCGTTCAGCCACAATTCGCGGGCTTTCTGCTCGTTGAGGCGGGTGATGTCGTCTTCCAGGTAGCCCATGCCCACGCCGACACTGTTGCGATACTTGAGCAGCAGTTCACGGCTGCGCTGGCCCAGGGGGTTGTGTCGCAGGTTAATGACTTCGCCCACCCTCCGAGGGGCAGTGAACAGCCAGTCGGGCAACGCCACGATATCGTTCTCACGCAGATCGACATGTTCCAGGTAGGGAATCCCCAGCAGCCCGCCCGGCATCTCCTTCAACCGGCAATTGCGCAGCGCGAGGGTGCGCAGCTCTAACATCCGGTTAATCGGCGGCGGGTCCACCAGAGGGTTGTTGTTCAGATTGAGCAGCCTGAGGTTCTTGAGGTTGCCGAGTTTGGCGTGGGTATGTTCGGTCAATTGCAGGCGGTTGTTATCCAGGTACAACACCTGGAGTTGGGGCATGTGCGACAGCACTTCGGGCAAGCGCGTGATTTGGTTGCCGGTGAGTTCCACAGTTCGAGCCTGCTTGAAGTGCTTGAGGAAATACGCCACCTCGTCGCCCAGCTCCATGTGGTTCAACGACACCCACTGGACATGATCAAAGTTGGCCCCGGGCGGCAAGGTAGGCAACGTGCCCAATGCCATGCCATCGAGCATCAGGCCGGGCACCCGCACGCCAATGACGCCTTCGGGCAACATTGAAGCGTACTGCCAGCTGCGCTCAATCGCCTGCAAGGCTTGCAGACGACTGAGACGATAGTCCGCCGAGGTGTACGCCGAAGTCGATTCGACCCGCTCACTGGCCCAGACTTTCAAGGTGCGATGCAGGTGTTCAAATTGCACTTCCAAGGCTTTGACCGCCTGGGCGCGGGACAGGTGATCAGTGCCCAGCCCTTGCAGGAATGTCGCGATGCGCGAATCGTCGAACAACGGGTAGAGCCTGCGGACCCGGCGCACTAGAGCGGAGGGAAATTCAGGCGGCTCCGTCCCTAGGGCCTGGACGCAGGACGCCGGCAGCTCGCTGGGCACTGCCCGCTCGGGCCAGACAAGCCGCGTGACCGGCTTGCGCGCCTTCTGCGCTTGGGCAATCACGCGAAAACGCAACTGGCTGGGGGTCTGCACATCCATATCCAACAAGTCGCGGGCAGGCACGGCATCGCAAATGGCGTGGTAAAGACCTTCGCGGCCCTGACTCATGGGACCCAGCGGCGCACCCTGAGCATCAAATGCGCGGTAGTTTTCACCGACCTTGACCAGCGTGCGCCGAGTCTCGGCGGCATCACTTCCCGCCTCGGCCAGCGGCCGCCCCACCAGGCTGGCGTCGCGCAGTTGCAGGCGCAGCGTCGCCGGCCAGCGTTCCAGGCTCGGGACCAGGCCGAAGACCACGCGCAGCGTCGCTTCGTTGGCGAGCTCGGGCAGATACAAGCCCAACAACGCCTGATCTTCGGTCAGCGTGTCCAGTGTCTGGCGCGCCTGCTGGGCCACTCGCAGCGGCACCCGCCCGGTCTGGCGCAGATGCAAGCGATCGGCCGCCGAGGCCTGGTCCATGATTTCCCACGCCAAGCGCCGTGGCAGCTGGGGGAAATGGCCCTTGAGCAAACCATGATCGGTCTGATCGATGACCTCGCCATACTGGTACAGCGCTTCGTAAATGTGGCGGTGGCTGTAAGCGAGGGCCGCCAACAAGCGCTGCTTCATCACGTCCTGCTCTGCGCCAGCCTCTACCGCGCCACCCAACAGAAACGCCTTGTCGTCCTTGTCGAACGCGGCCAGCGCCGTCGACATTATTTCGCCGGCCCTCATCTGTTGCTCGGTAATGTGAATACTCATGTCTTCGTAGTCGAACGGCGCCGTGTCGGGGTAGCGCTCGATCAGGTTGCCGTCCTTGTCCAGCACCTCGAAAAACCGCCCCTGGGGCCAGCCCTTCATGAGCGGTAGAGCCAGTAACTGCGCTTGGGCGGTAGCGCGGTCGAGCGGCGCATCGTGCTCCATCTGCCAGCGCAGATCGCGGACTTTCTGGTTCTGCCGGAAGCGCACCACGCAGTCACGAAAACGCTCCGACAGTGTGCGGTTTTGCCGAACCAGTTGCTGCAAGTGCGCAAGCCGGGTGTCAGTGATGGCCGTGATGTCTTGCAAGTGCCCAGTCGGCAGCGCCTCAAGACTTGGGTCGAGGCGCTGCAAAATATAGTCGGGATCGTCCCACGGCTGCGCGTGCTCAAACGTGAACTGCCAACCGCCTTGGTGGTTATGCCGCAGCAAGGGTCGATAGGCATCGGCACGCTTCGGATGCCGGGCGCGCCAGGCACCAAACTGGTCATCGTAGGCAACGGAATAGAACCCGCCGTCGACCTTCACAAAGGATTGGCCATAGGCCTGATACACACCTTTGGCATTCGCCGGAACGCCTTTGAGCTCCAGCGACTGACGGTATGGCGTCTTGTTGTTGCGCCACAGGCGCACGCGGTCGTCCGCGAGCTTGACGGCTTCCATCTGGTCAAAAAACTCCGGGGAGTTTTTCAGTGCGCGCCGAGCCGCGCCCACCACCTTGGCTCCCGCGGCAAACAGCGCCATGGAGGCAATGTTCTGCGCGACGTTGATCAGGTGCTCAAGGGCCTGGGCGTTGTCATGGTGCGACCAGTCCTCGACGCCCTCGAACACCTCGCCCAGCAACTGCCCCACCGCCACCCCCATCATCAGTTGCCCCAGCACCGGCACCACCAGCCCGGCGAGGTTAAGCAAGGTCAAACCGGCATCCAGATAATTCTGTAGACGCTGTTGGCGCGCGTCCTCGTCGACCTGCGCGACCGGCACCGCCAGTACGACTGCATCCAGTTGCAGCTTGCCGACGCAGCTGTTGAAAAAGAACTCGGTCAGGTTGCCGGTGGCTGGCAAGAGCGCCATCGGCTCCAGGGATTTATTGCGATCAAACTGCTCGAAAAAACTGAAGCGCTCCGACTCGTCCAAGTAGCGCGTAAAGCTGTTGCGATAGCTCGTCACTTGCAGTTTCAGGGTCAGGTAGGTGGTGAAGTCCTGCCACGTCGGGTATTCGAACACGGGCCGCACCGGTTCGTTGGGCATATACACCACCACCGGACCCACGAGTGCGTTGCCGGGCGAATCGCCGCGAAACACCAGCGCGTTCCAGATGCACGCATTGCGAATGTTCAGGCCGTGCCATACCAGCGGGCGCCCATCGAACAATAAATGGCTGAGCTCGCTGGCCGGCCTGGCGCTGCTGATCACCTGCAACAGCAGGCGGTAGGTCGACTCGCTGATGTCACCTTTGGCACAGGCGATGTGCAGGTCGACGTTCATGTCACTGCAACGGGATTGGCCGATGTCCTCGACCGCCGGGTTGTAGCCGCGTCCAAGCGCCACCACGCCCTCACCCGGCTGCGGCAGATTGAACACATTGCGCAGGTAAGCCTGATAGGCCCCGCCCAGGTCGAGTTCGCGGCAGTAACCGGCAAACTCATGGGCCTTGAGGCCCTTCAGCACCTGGCGCCGGGGCCCGAACCGAATCTGCGCAGTGCGTGGCAGCCCATCGGGTTCGGCGCGTTCCTGCGGGAAATTCTGCATCGCCGCCTGCAACAGACTGTGTTGCTCAACGTGCGCGGTGCTGATCACCAAACCGCCCAGATCAGGGCTGACGCCGCTGATCGTGCGCCGGGGGATTTCCAGCAGGTCGTACTCGACGTCCAGATAGCTGAAGCCCTCGCCGGCCAGAAAGGTCTTGAGCCGCTCCCTGCAAAAGGCATCGAGCGGCGTCAGTTTCTTCAGTAGCCGGGCCGCGCGTTCACGGGCACGGCGGCCTTGGCTGTAGCTTTCGTCGATGGCGCTGAGCAATTCCGGCGAGGTCTTGAGCATCCAGGTCGGCAGGGTGTCGTGCAGCACCTGGGCCTTGTCCAGGTCGCCGCTCAGATCCAGGAGTGCGCCCAGCAATTGATCCTGGGTCAAAGGCTCGGTGGCTTGAGCCAGGGTTTGGGGGTGTGTCATCGGCAAGCGTCCTTGAGTTAGCGAATGAGGACTGCCGACACTAAACCGGCGATGTCGGACAAAAGCGGTATAAAAACCCCGCTTGCTGCGCTGCGGTTTTGCGTAGGCGCCTGGCTGATGCGCGACCTACGGCCTTTTGCCTTATAACAGATTGATCTAAAACTCCGCCGATGCACCCCGGTCAGTTTCTGGGTACCCGCCATTTGTGCGCGGTGACCTTTTCTCTCCCCAACGGAAAAACCGGTAAGGAATTTATGTGCGGATTAGCTGGCGAGTTACGTTTCGATCACCAACCTGCCGACCTGGCAGCGGTGGAGCGAATCACCCATCACTTGGCGCCACGCGGCCCTGACGCGTGGGGCTTCCATGCCCAAGGGCCGATTGCCCTGGGCCATCGACGCCTGAAAATCATGGACCTGTCGGACGGCTCCGCCCAACCGATGGTCGACGCCCAATTGGGCCTGTCCCTGGCGTTCAACGGCGCGATTTATAACTTTCCGGAATTGCGTGAAGAGCTGGAAGCCCTTGGCTACGCCTTCTATTCCGGTGGTGACACCGAAGTGCTGCTCAAGGGTTACCACGCCTGGGGCGAAGCGCTGTTGCCCAAGCTCAATGGCATGTTCGCCTTCGCCATCTGGGAACGCGACGCCCAGCGCCTGTTCATCGCCCGTGACCGTCTCGGCGTAAAACCCCTGTACCTGTCGCGCACCGGTCAGCGCCTGCGCTTTGCCTCGGCATTGCCGGCGCTGCTCAAGGGCGGCGATATCAACCCGATCCTCGATCCGGTAGCGCTCAATCACTACCTGAACTTCCACGCCGTGGTGCCGGCGCCGCGCACCTTGCTGGCAGGCATCGAAAAACTGCCGCCAGCGAGCTGGATGCGCATCGACGCCAATGGCAACACCGAACAGAAAACCTGGTGGACGCTGCCATACGGTCCCCATGAGGACGAGAAAAACCTCACGCTGGAAGACTGGACCAACCGCGTACTCGACAGCACCCGCGAAGCCGTGGCGATCCGTCAACGTGCTGCCGTGGATGTCGGCGTATTGCTCTCCGGCGGTGTGGATTCAAGCATGCTCGTTGGCCTGCTGCGCGAAGTCGGCGTGCAGGATCTGTCCACCTTCTCCATCGGTTTTGAAGACGCCGGTGGCGAGGCAGGCAACGAGTTCCAATACTCCGACCTGATCGCCAAGCACTACGGCACCCGTCATCACCAATTGCGCATCGCCGAAAGCGAGATCATCGATCAACTCCCAGCCGCCTTCCGCGCCATGAGTGAACCGATGGTCAGCCACGACTGTATCGCCTTCTACCTGCTATCGCGGGAAGTGGCCAAGCATTGCAAAGTGGTGCAGAGCGGCCAGGGCGCCGACGAACTGTTCGCCGGTTACCACTGGTACCCGCACGTCGACGGCGCCAGCGACCCGTATGCCGCCTACCGCGAGGCGTTCTTCGACCGCAGCTACGACGACTATGCAGCCACCGTCGCGCCCAAATGGCTGACCGCCAACGACGCCGCCGGCGACTTCGTACGCGAACATTTCGCCATGCCCGGCGCCGATGCGGCAGTGGACAAGGCTTTGCGCCTGGACAGCACGGTGATGCTGGTGGACGACCCGGTCAAACGCGTCGACAACATGACCATGGCCTGGGGCCTCGAAGCTCGCACGCCGTTCCTGGATTACCGACTGGTGGAACTGTCGGCACGCGTGCCGGGCAAGTTCAAGTTGCCCGACGGCGGCAAGCAAGTGCTCAAAGAGGCGGCACGCCGGGTGATTCCGAGCGAAGTCATCGACCGCAAGAAAGGTTACTTCCCGGTGCCCGGCCTCAAGCATTTGCAAGGCGACACCCTCAACTGGGTGCGTGAATTGCTGCTGGACCCGAGCCAGGATCGCGGCCTGTTCAACCCGGCCATGCTTGACCGCTTGCTGACCGACCCCCAAGGCCAATTGACCCCGTTGCGCGGCTCCAAGCTGTGGCAATTGGCAGCGCTGAACCTGTGGCTCAGCGAACAAGGAATCTGATTGATGAAACCCCACGCAGCGGCTTACAGCCAACGCTTGCTGAAGGGCCAGGCGCCAACCTACGAGCGCCTGCAAGCCCGACTCGCCGAAGATGGCAGCCCGCTGGCCGCCGAGCCCATTGCCGTGCATTGCGGCTGGGGCCGGCTATTGATCGGCCATACGTTTCCGGACCCGGCGAGCCTGGCGGGGGAACTGCTCAACGAACAACCCGGCGAACGCGACATCGCGCTGTATGTGGCCGCGCCGCAGCAGATCCTCGGGATTGATCCGCAGCAGTTGTTCCTCGATCCCTCGGACACTTTGCGCCTGTGGTTCACTGACTACCGCCCCGCCGCCCGGGTGTTTCGCGGCTTTCGTATTCGCCGCGTGCAGACCGAGGCCGACTGGTTGGCGGTCAACCAGTTGTACCAGTGCCGTGGCATGTTGCCGGTTGACGCCGAGCGCCTGACGCCGCGCCATCAAGGCGGCCCGGTGTACTGGCTGGCCGAGGACGAAGACAGCGGCGCAGTGATCGGCAGCGTGATGGGCCTTAACCATCAAAAGGCTTTTCACGACCCGGAAAACGGCTGCAGCCTGTGGTGCCTGGCGGTCGACCCGCAGTGCACGCGCCCCGGTGTGGGCGAGGTGTTGGTACGCCACTTGGTGGAACACTTTATGAGCCGGGGCCTGAGCTACCTCGACCTGTCGGTGCTGCACAACAACCGCCAGGCCAAGAGCCTCTATGCCAAGCTCGGGTTCCGCGCGCTGACCACCTTTGCGATCAAACGCAAGAACGGCATCAACCAGCCGCTGTTCCTCGGCCCTGGCCCGCAGGCGGGGTTCAATCCCTATGCGCGGATCATTGTTGAAGAAGCACACCGGCGCGGTATTGATGTGCAGGTGGATGACGCCGACGCCGGTTTGTTCACCCTCAGCCACGGCGGGCGGCGCGTGCGTTGTCGTGAGTCTTTGAGCGACCTGACCAGCGCGATCAGCATGACGTTGTGCCAGGACAAGAGCCTGACCCACAAGGCGCTTAAAGCCGCCGGTTTGAAGCTGCCGTCGCAACAATTAGCGGGCAGTGCTGATGACAATCTGGAATTCCTGGATGAACACCAGCGCATCGTCGTCAAGCCCCTGGATGGCGAGCAAGGCCAGGGCGTGGCGGTGGATCTGCACAGTATCGAAGAAGTGCAGCAGGCCATCGAGGCTGCGCGCCAATTTGACAGCCGCGTGCTGCTGGAAAGTTTTCATGAAGGGCTGGATTTGCGCATCCTGGTGATCGGTTTCGAGGTGGTCGCCGCCGCTATCCGCCGCCCTGCTGAAGTCACCGGTGACGGCCAGCACTCCATCGGCGCGCTGATTGAAGCGCAGAGCCGACGACGTCAAGCGGCGACCGACGGCGAGAGCAAAATCCCGCTGGACGCGGAAACCGAACGCACCCTGCACGCCGCCGGTTATGACTACAGCAGTGTCCTGCCCCGTGGCCAGACCCTCGCCGTGCGTCGCACCGCCAACCTGCACACCGGCGGTTGCCTGGAAGACGTCACCGCAATCCTGCACCCGACCCTGGTCGACGCCGCCGTGCGCGCCGCCCGTGCCCTCGACATTCCCATGGTCGGTCTGGACCTGATGGTGCCCGCTGCCGATCAACCTGAGTACGTGTTTATCGAAGCCAACGAGCGGGCCGGCTTGGCCAACCATGAACCGCAACCGACGGCAGAGAAGTTTGTGGACCTGTTATTTCCCCATAGCCAGCCGACGGCTCAATAACCCTGTGGTGAGCGGGCTTGCCGCGCGGGGCTGCGAACCAGCCCCAAAACCTGCCAATGAGTGTTGACTCGAAGCGCGCGTTGCCTGGACTAGGGGCTGCTTCGCAGCCCAGCGCGGGTCAAGCCCGCTCACCACAAAAAGCCCGCTCGCCACTACAGCCCCACGGGTTGCCCTTATTTCATCAGGAGTCTTTATGAGCCGAACCATCCCCGAACCGGATCTCAACTACCTGCAAAAAGTGCTGTTGGAAATGCTCGCCATTCCCAGCCCTACCGGCTTTACCGACACCATCGTGCGCTACGTCGCCGAGCGCCTCGAAGAGCTGGGTATCCCATTTGAAATGACCCGCCGCGGCACCATCCGCGCAACCCTCAAGGGCCAGAAAAACAGCCCCGACCGTGCTGTGTCGGCGCACTTGGACACCATTGGCGCCGCCGTGCGTGCGATCAAGGACAACGGCCGCCTGACCCTGGCGCCAGTAGGCTGCTGGTCCAGCCGTTTTGCCGAAGGCAGCCGCGTCAGCCTGTTCACCGACAACGGTGTGATTCGCGGCAGCGTGTTGCCGCTGATGGCCTCCGGGCATGCGTTCAACACCGCCGTGGATGAAATGCCGGTGAGCTGGGACCACGTAGAGCTGCGCCTGGATGCTTACTGCGCAACCCGCGCCGACTGCGACTCCCTGGGGATCAGCGTCGGTGACTACGTGGCCTTTGACCCGCTGCCCGAGTTCACCGAGAGCGGGCATATCAGCGCACGCCACCTGGACGATAAGGCGGGCGTCGCCGCCCTGCTCGCCGCGCTCAAGGCCATCGTCGACAGCGGCGAGCCGTTGCTGATCGACTGCCATCCGCTGTTCACCATCACCGAAGAAACCGGCAGCGGTGCGGCGGCAGCCCTGCCGTGGGATGTGAGTGAGTTTGTCGGCATCGACATCGCCCCGGTCGCCCCCGGCCAGCACTCCAGCGAACATGCGGTGAGTGTGGCGATGCAGGATTCCGGCGGGCCGTACGACTACCACCTGTCCCGTCACCTGCTGCGCCTTGCATCGGAAAATGACCTGCCAGTGCGCCGCGATCTGTTCCGTTATTACTTCAGCGATGCACACTCGGCGGTGACGGCCGGGCACGATATCCGTACAGCGCTGCTGGCGTTTGGTTGCGACGCGACCCACGGCTACGAGCGCACCCATATCGACAGCCTGGCGGCGCTGAGCCGCTTGCTCGGCGCGTACATCCTCAGCCCGCCGGTCTTTGCCAGCGACGCCCAGCCGGCCCAGGGTTCACTGGACCGCTTCAGTCATCAAATCGAGCATGAAACGCAGATGGAGAGCGACACGCGCGTGCCGTCGGTGGACAGTCTGGTGGGCAACAAGTCCTCAGGCGAGTAACAGCCACTGCTGGCAACCCGGGTCCCGGCACAGTAGCATCGCCGGGATTCTCTATCTGAGGCTTGTATGCTGATTCCCTACGACGCTCTTGAAGTCGACACCCTGACCCGCCTGATCGAAGACTTCGTGACCCGCGACGGCACCGACAATGGCGACGACACACCCCTGGAGACCCGCGTGCTGCGCGTGCGCCAAGCGCTGACCAAGGGCCAGGCCCTGATCGTGTTCGACCCGGAAAGCGAGCAATGCCAGTTGATGCTCAAGCACGATGTGCCCAAGCATCTGTTCGACTGAGGGTGTTCTAGGGGTTGGTGGCGGGTTGGGGTTGAGTGGCTTGGCGTTCGAGCATTTTCTGATGCACTTCGGCGCGGTGCACATTGATCCCCGCTGGTGCGGCGATGCCGAATTTCACTTGGTCGCCGTTCAGTTCCAGGATGCGCACGGTGATCTCATCACCGATGGAGATGATTTCGCCTACAGCGCGGCTTAAGACCAGCATGGCGTTTGTCCTTTTGGAGTGACAGGACCTCGACCATGCGCGCTGAAGGTTGATGCAGCAATGGCACGCAGCTAAATCAGGCAACACCTACACCAGTAGGTAATTTGCCTGACAGACCAACACCTGATTAGCCTTTAACAGCCTGTGCTTTGGCGCGCATCTTGTCGGCCATGGTAGTCATTTCGTCGTAGAGCAATTGCGGATTCTTCTGCTTCAACGCCCAGGCCATCCGGCCCTGCTCGTGGGGCAAGATCATGAATTCCCCTTCGGCGACACGCTGATAGATGTAATCGGCAATATCCGCCGCCGAGATCGGCGAACTCTCCAACAACTTGCCCACCTGGGCCTTCATCGCCGGCGTCGGCCCACGGAACGAGTCCAGCAGGTTGGTCTGGAAGAACGACGGGCATACCACATGCACGCCGACTTCCTGCTGCTTGAGCTCCACCAGCAGGCTTTCCGACAGCGCCACCACACCGGCCTTGGCTACGTTGTAGTTGCTCATGGCCGGCCCTTGCATCAGCGCGGCCATAGAGGCGATGTTGATGATGCGGCCCTTGCTCTTTTCCAGCAGCGGCAGGAACGCCTTGCAGCCTTTGACCACGCCCATCAGATTGATCGCAATCTGCCAGTCCCAATCCTCCAGGGACAGTTCGGCAAAGAAACCACCCGAGGCGACGCCAGCGTTATTGACGATCACATCGATGCCCCCCAGCTTCACTTCGCACGCCTGGGCAAACGCGGTGAGCTGGCTGTAGTCGCGCACGTCGCAACGTTGGGTAAAGCCATCGCCCCCGGCCTCGCGCACGAGCTTGAGGGTTTCCTGCAAGCCTGGCTCGCTGACATCCGACAAGGCCAATTGCCAACCCTCGCGGGCCCAGCGCAGAGCGATTTCACGACCCAGGCCGGACCCGGCGCCAGTGATCATCATGCGATTTTGCATAGGAAGCTGCCTTGTGGTTCACAGAAGAAGTGATCGGCAGTGTAGCGAAGGTTTTTCCTGCACCCACGCACCATCAGATTGATGAATGCCCCAGGCAAACCGTGGGCCGGGTCGGATGCCTGCGCACAGCCTAAGTTCAATCTTTTTCAACTAATACGACGCACCTGCGAGCGCATTAAAAGAAATAAGCGTGTTTGCAAAATGCTTTAAAAAAACACGGAATTTTATGCGAAGCGCAGGAGTCGGAGTTGTTAAGGCGTTCGTAATTAAACCTGCGGTCGTAACGTTAAATCATCAGTCCTTGCACAAGGCCTATAAGGAAATAAAACCATGAGCCTCATTCTAATCATCATCCTGATTCTGCTGCTGGTCGGTGGTCTGCCAGTCTTCCCGCACTCCCGCAACTGGGGCTATGGCCCGTCGGGTATCCTGGGTGTTGTTCTGGTTGTCCTGCTGGTGTTGTTGTTGCTCGGCCGGATATAAAAACCGCATAAAAAAAGAGGCCTGAAAAGGCCTCTTTTTTATTGCCGGTTAATTAGTCCGGCTTGCCGTCAACTACGCCGGCGGTGTTATCCAACAGGCTCTTGGTGGCCGTCTGCAGGAAAGACTCAAGTTTCTGCTTCAACGCAGCCTCGTCCGGCGATTCAGGAATCACCTTACCGGTCGGGTTAGCGCCCAGTTCGTATTCCCACAACTTCGGTGGCATCTCCTTGGGCAAAACAAGGATGCGGTCTGCGGTGACCAAGGCCACGGTCTGGTCGCTGCCCGAAGGCTTGATCACGCCAAAGCCTTTGTCGCCTTCCGGCAGGTTCAGCAGATCACGACCCCAGCATTGGTGCAGGGTGTCGCCACCGAGGCGGCCCATAATGGTCGGCACGATGTCGATCTGGGTGCCCACGGTGTGGTCACGCTCGCCGAACTTCTCCTGCATGCCCGGTGCAATCATCAGCATCGGCACGTTGAAGCGGCCCAAGTCCATCTCGGTGATCTGCTGTTCGTTGCCGAAGCCGTGGTCGCCCACGATTACAAACAGGGTTTCCTTGAAGTACGGCTCCTTGCGGGCCTTTTCAAAGAACTGGCCCAGGGCCCAGTCGGAGTAACGCATGGCCGTCAAATGCTCGTTGAGGCTGCCACGGTCAGTGACTTTCTCGACGGGCAATGGCGTCGGCAATGCGTACGGCGTGTGGTTGGACAGGGTTTGCAGCAGTGCGTAGAACGGCTTGCCGCCTTCGCGGGCTTTCAACTCTTGCAGGCCACGGTTGAACATGTCCTGGTCGGACACGCCCCACGTCGGATCAGAGAACACAGGGTCGACGAAGTCGTTGCGGCCAATGAAGTTGGTCATGCCCTGGTTGCTGAAGAAGCCCGACTGGTTGTCCCAGGCGAAGTCGCCGTTGTAGACATACACGTCGTCAAACTGACGCGCGCTGAGCAACTGCGGCAGGCCCGACAGCTTGTGGCTGCCTTCCGGGGTCTGCATCAGGTATTCAAAGCCTGGCAGGTTCGGGAAGCAGGCCATGGTGGCGAACATACCCTGGTGGGTGTGAGTGCCGTTGGAGAAGAAGCGGTCGAACAGCAGGCCTTCCTTGGACAGTTTGTCGAAGGACGGCGTGATGTTGCCCGGACGGCCCAATGCGCCTACCGAGTGACCGGCGAAGCTTTCCATCAGGATGACCACGACGTTCTTGATCGGCAGGGTCTTTTCGGCCGGCGGCATGTAGTCACGGCGCACGGCGGCGGTGTCGGTATCGACCAGTTTCTCTTGGGGCAATACCAGCATGTCGCGCACGGTCTGGGTCGCCAACGGCTGATCCAGAGTGGCCTTCCAGATATTGGCGCGGTCCTCACCGAACCGAGCCTTGGCCGCCGCGATCAGCGACAAGGTGCCATTGAGGCCCAACTGGTTGGCGAAGTTGGAATCGGTGGTGTACACGTCGCCCCAGCGCAGCGGCGGGCCCTGACGCAGAGTGCCACGGGCGGCAACCACAGCGATCAGCAGGCAGACCACGAACACCGCGATGCGGCTGTACCACGGCGCGACCTGGCGGGTGCCGATACTGCCACCGCTGAATGGGCCGCGTGGGCGCGTCGCGCGATCAGCGCCTTTGAAGGCGATGCTCAGGATCAGCGTGCCTACGGCCCAGGCCAGCAGGTAGCGCACCACCGGAAAACCGTACCAGAGCATGCTCATCACGGTTTTCGGGTCTTCCTTCACGTACTGGAAAACCAGGCCGTTGAGGCGCTGGTGGAACTCGCGGTAGAAGTCCATCTCCATCAAGCCCAGGAACAGGGCGATGCTGGACGCAATCGTCAGCCAGAAACGGAAGAACCCACGCGCGGCCATGGCCCGTACGCTGAACAGTGCCAGCAGCAGCGGGATCAGCAGATACACCACCAGGCGTATGTCAAAACGCAGGCCGTTGGCGAACGCTTCCAGGAAGGTCGAGGCCGGGGTGTCGAGGATCATCTCGCGGTTGTACACCAGCAGCGCCAGGCGCAGCAGGGAGAACATCACCATCATGACCAGTGCGCAGAGCAGCGTGTATGCCAGATGGGATTTGACGGTCGGTTGCAGCAGGCGATTAGAAGCTCGCTGCTGACTCAGGGCGTCCGGGTTTGCCATGTCGTTTCAGGACCCATTGGAAGTTTAAGTGACGAAATATCGCGGTGGCGCGAATGGTGCCCGATCAATCACAGCAAGGCTATTAATTACTGAACGTGCACCGCTGCACCGCCTTTAATAGCAGGCAGAAAAAGCCGGAGAATTGTCTTGGATGGGTTGTGAAAATTCTGTACAGCGAATATTTCGATACAAAAATCACAGGCATCCTGAAACGAAATGTGGGAGGGGACTGACTCCCGATCGCGATGTGTCAGTGCCAGATGACTGGCTGATACACCGCTATCGGGAGAAGCTCCCTCCCACATTTACTGTGCCCACTCCAGACGGAGTGAAGCGATCAAATCCGCACGTTACCCCGTGGCCCGGCAATCGCCCAGATGATCAGGCCCAGGACCGGCAGCAGCAGGATCAACAGGATCCACAACACCTTGGCGCCAGTGCTCGCGCCGCTTTTAAACACATTGATGATCGCCCAGATATCCAGCGCGAGGATGATCAGCCCAATCAAGCCATTAAATGTGGAACCCATGGTGTCGCTCCTAAGTGAGGGCATGCACTTGTAGGATAGTCAGCCCTGGCAGGGGTTCCGTTTTATTTCAGACGTGGACCGCCACCTTCAGCGCTTCCAGGGACGGCTCCGCCTTGATACCGACTTCGGCGCACAGCTCCAGCACCCGAGGCAGGTCGTTGCCAAACACCAATACGGTCTGGATTTCGTCATCCAAGGGCAGGCTGAAATCAAGCAGCACATAGCCGCCATCCTCCGGGCTCAGGGCGCTCATCTGGATCTGGATGCGGTTCAGCGCGGTGAGGCCGTCAGCCTTGGCCAGTTGCTTGGGCTTGAGGTTGAACGCGACACCCGGACCGAACGAGGCGACGATCTGCGCAAACAGATCGCCATAGGTGTCGGCCTGGAACAGCACGGTCTCTGGCAGGCTGCCGACCACCACCCACTCCCCCAAAGGAATCGGGAAGGTGTCGTCGTAGTTGATGTCTGGGTTGGCTGCCAGAAATGCAGCAGGATCGGCGTAGGCCTGGGCAGCCTCATCAGCGATGCGCGCGACCTCGTCCTCGCCCATGACCCCGGCGCTGATTTTGCTGATAAGTTCGACGAGGGCGGTTTTCATGGGGCGATCCTGTAACGGGCTGGTTTTTGAGGGCGCAAAGCCTACACCAGTTTCTGCAACTGCGCCGCCGTATCCACCGCGCCCATGGTCTGGGCCGCTGCCAGCGCGGTCGCGCCCTGGGCATCTGTGGCCTTGGGGTTGGCGCCCTGACCAAGCAGGTAATCGACCATGTCAACGCGGTTGAACATCGCCGCCATCATCAGCGCGGTGCGACCGTCTGAGGACGCGGCTTCTACCGGCGTCCCACCCTCGATCAGCGCCTTGACCACCGGCAGGTTGCCCTTGAAGGCGGCACCGGCAATCGGCAGTTGGTTCTTGTCGTTCGCGATCAGTGGATCGGCCTTGAACTCCAGGAGCACTTTCACCGCCTCGGCGTGGCCGTGGTAGGCCGAGAGCATCAGCAGGGTGTCGCCATTGTGGTTGCGGAAATTGGCCGGCAAGCCTTTGGCCAAAAGCGCGGCAAGCATGGCCGCGTCGCCGCGGCGGGCCACGTCGAAAACTTGCTCGGCAAATTCGGCGGCTTCGTCTTCGGTCATTTGTTTAGGCTGGTCGGACATGTGGGGCTCCTTATCTGGTACTGAATAGGCGCCAGTGTCGCGAGGGAGTTCCCACCTGTCATGGCTTTTTTGTCAAAAGCCCCCATAGCCACAATCAATAGCGGAACTGACCGCCCTGGATCTGCGCGAGCAATTGCCCGGTGACCGGCACGTAGCAGTCCGAACCCGGCAGCCAGGCATACACCGGGTCATTGCCGGCCTTGTCCGGATCGAAAGCCTCCTCCTTGAGCTTGACCTTCTGGTACTTGAAGGTACCGGTGGTTTCCATCTTGACCTTGATCCGCAGGAACAATGGCACCGCATAGGCTGGCAACTGGCCGTGGGCGAATTGCAGCAGCTCGCGCATGTCCAGCGCGGCCAGGGACTCGCTGGGGGTGATGGCGACCATGCCCGCGCGCCCGTTGGTGTTCTCGATCTCAACGCCATACGCCACCACTTCGGCGATCTGGGGGTGTTGCAGCAGGACATTCTCGACCTCGGTGGTGGAGACGTTTTCACCCTTCCAGCGGTAAGTGTCCCCCAGGCGATCGACAAATTGCGCATGGCCGAAGCCGATGCTGCGCAACAAATCGCCGGTATTGAAGTAGCGATCGCCCTTTTCAAACACGTCAGTGAGCACCACCCGGCGATTTTTTTCCGGATCGGTGTAGCCGTCGAAGGGCGATTTTTCATCGATCCTCGCCAGCAACAGCCCCTGCCCGCCCGAGGGCACCTTACGCATAAAGCCATCGCTGCCGCGCAGCGGCTCGCCGCCTTCGTGGTCATAGTCCACCAGAGCCCAATGCTGCAGGCAAAAGCCGATGGTGTTGTCGAAATTCAATACGTTGGTAAAGCCGATATTGCCGTCGCTGGCCGCGTACAGCTCGCAGATATGCTCAACGCCGTAGCGCGCCTTGAACTGCGCCCACACGCCAGGGCGCAGGCCGTTGCCGACCATCTTGGTGACGCGGTTATCACGGTCGTTTTCAGTGGGCGGCTGGTCGAGCAGGTAACGGCACAACTCGCCGACATAACCGAGGGTGGTTGCCTTGAATCTGCGCGCATCGTCCCAGAACTGGCTGGCGCTGAACTTGCGGCGGATGGCAAAGCCTGACGCGCCGACAATTGCAGAGCCCCAGCACACGCACAATCCGGTGGCGTGGTAGAGCGGCAAGGTGCAATAGAGGACGTCATCCGGCCCCATGTCCAGGGCGATACTGCCGAAGCTGACGGCCGTTTTGGTCCAGCGGCCATGCTTCATAATCCCGGCCTTGGGCAGGCCGGTGGTGCCGGAGGTGTAGATATAGAAGCACGGGTCATTGAAGAAGACCTGCGCGGTGCTGGCCGGATTCTCCAGCGGGCACTCGGCACTGACCGCCATCAGGTCGATATAACCGTCGGGCACCTCGGTGGATTGCTGATCGGCGACGAACCAGGTTCGATCAGCCTTGATCGCGACCTGATCACGCACGGTTTCATAGGAGGCCACCAGTTCCGCACCGACAATAATGGCCACTGGGCTCACCAGGTTCAGGCTGTGCACCAGCGCCGCCTGGGTTTGCGCAGTGTTGAGCATCGCGCAGATGCCACCCAGCTTGGCCACGGCGAGCACGTTCAAAAGTAATTCGGGGCGATTTTCAACAAACAGAGCCACCACGTCACCCTTGCCGATGCCCTGGGCGTGCAGGTGATGGGCGATACGGTTGGCACGCTGGTTGGCTTCGGTATAGCTGAGCACCTGATCGCCATACAACAAAGCGTTGCCATCCGGATTGCGCAGGGTGGCTTGCTCAAAGTGCCAGCCCAATCCGCAAGGCTGCGCGGGGTCGGTGACATTGGCGGCACGCATGCCACGCACGACGCGTGGCAGGGCACGAACAATGGAGGGCACCTTACGCAACAGCTTGCCCCAGGTGATCATGTCGTTCTGCGGGTGGCTCATGGTGGAACATCCTTTTTCTTATTGTTCGTATGATCCAAAAGCACCCATATCTCCGTAAGAAGGAGGCCGAGTGCATTGAAGGAAAATACGTCAGCCCTTCTTCGACTGTACACGCGGGATTTGAAAAGTTTTGTATCCCAACAGACGACGACTGAAAAAGGGAATTTAGCCCCGCAAAGGGAGTCTTTATGGATAGCGGCACGCCCATCCGGCCGCGCCAAGTAACGCAAAATGCAGGATGCATGATGGCCCTTCATGCAATTTGCACGAATCTGAAAATCTCAATTTTTTATAAGCCATTGATTTACAAGGATATTTTAATAAATCAGGAGCTGGCACAATCACTGCACCTATCACTCCATGCTTGCCAAATTGAGCCAACGGAGCTGATAGACATGAGCCTGATCCAAGATAAATTCGCTTCAGTATTCTCCAACTACGACGTCACCACCCAGCCACGTCCAGACGGCGGCATCCTGCTGACACTGCGCAATGGTGAGGGCAAACAGGTCAAGCGTTCGATCTCCTACCAGCAGTTGCACACTGCCGACCAACTTACTTGGGTGATCAGTGCCATTCGCCGCGACCTGGCCGAACAAGCCAGTGACCTGCCGCAAATTTCGATGCTGCAAAGCCAGAATCGCTTTGCCCTGCCGACTTACCATTCGGCTTAAGTACTGCACATAAAAAAGGGCCGCGACGCCGTTGAGCGTCGCGGCCCTTTTTCGTTGAGGTCAGCACAGGCCTTGGCGCGCGGCCTCGTTCATTGCCTGTACACGGTTGGTGACTTCCAATTTGCCGTAGATATTGCGCAGGTGAAATTTGACGGTAGCCTCGGACGTCGCACGGATCTGACTGATTTCCCAGACGGTCTTGCCCTCGGAAGCCCAGCGTAAGATCTCCAATTCCGCTGGGGTCAGCGGCTTGCCGGACAAGCTCAGGCGTCTCCTGAGCGCGTTGGGCACGAAATACGGTGGCGGACACGGCTCCTCTGGCCCATTCATTACATTTCTCCTTCTTTTTGGCTGATCTCCTATCACCCTTCGGATTCCTCCTATTGACAGGTGATACAACTGGTGCCGCAAAGAGTTACATAACGAATGGTTTCAGTGCGCATTGGCCGCGATAAACAGCCAAGCCCTACAAGCAACTAAGCCTCTTCCCACAACAACTTCCAACTTGGCGGGGTTGAACATTCCAGCTGCCTGGTTTCAATCATCCAAACCTGGGAAACGGCTGGCAATATCATCGCCGGTGAATGCCGGGACCGCCCCTTGCACCGTTTTAGCTAAGTGCAGTGTGACCAAGTGGGGGTTCTCGCCCATATCAAACCAGTGCGCCATGCCGGCCGGGATCGCCAGCAGGTCGTTTTTCTCACAGCGCACGGCATATACGTAGTCGCCTATGTGCAGGCTGAAAAGGCCCTGGCCAGCGATGAAAAAACGCACTTCATCTTCGCTGTTACGGCGCTCAGAGAGGAACCGAGCCCGCAGCTCGTCCTTCTGCGGGTGGTCGCTTGTGACACTGAATACTGCCACCGAGACGTCGCCCAGCGCGTCGATCTGCGGCTGATAGGCGGCAATCATTTCAGCCTCGCTGGCGCCCTTCTCGATCGGGCTGGGCTGCCAGCGCTCGAACCGCACACCGTGCTCGGCCAGGGTCGCAGCGATGTCTTCGGCATGGGTCAAGACCTTGTTCGGCGTATCCGGTGAAGCGACGTGGTAGACAGCGACATAACTCATTGAAGGGTTCCTTGGTTCTGTTCGTGCAATCGAAGACCCATGATAACGGCCGCGGCCAGGGCGGCGACGCTGGCAATACTAAAGGTGAAGGTCGGCCCCAACAGGTTCCAGCTATAACCGGAATACAGCGCGCCCAGCGCACCGCCGGTGCCGGCCAAAGCGGCGTACAGCGCCTGGCCCTGGCCTTGTTGTTTATCGCCGAAGCTGCGTTGCACAAAGGCAATCGCCGCTGCATGAAAGCTGCCGAAGGTAGCCGCGTGCATGACCTGCGCCAATAGCAGCACCCAAAGAAATTCGGCAAACGAGCCCAGCAGTAACCAGCGCAGCGCCGCCAACAGGAAACTGGCCAGCAACACCCGACGTACCGAGAAGCGCGTGAGGATGCGGCTCATGGCCAGGAACATCAGCACTTCGGCCACTACTCCCAAGGCCCACAGCATGCCGATCACGCCACGGCTGTAGCCCAAGTGCTCAAGGTGGAGCGTGAGAAAGGTGTAATACGGCCCATGGCTCATCTGCATCAGCGCGACACAGGCGTAAAAAGCCAACACGCCTGGGCTACGCAGTTGCTTGAGGAAACCCTCACCGGCAAGGCGATTACCCTGGCTGGCAGGCTGCGCATTCGGCACCCACAGGCTGGCGCCAATAATCCCGGCCATGATCACCACGACCACCACCGGGTAGATATCCAGGCTCAGCCAGTCGAACAGCCGGCCCATGATCACCACGGTGAGGATAAAGCCGATGGAGCCCCACAACCGTACCTGACTGTAGCGCGACGTCTGTTTTTGCAGGTGCGCGAGGGTGATCACTTCAAACTGCGGCAGCACCGCGTGCCAGAAGAACGCATGCAGGGCCATCACCAAAGCCAGCCAGGCATAGGTCTTACTGACAAAAATCAGCGAAAAACTGACCAGGGTGCACACTGCGCCAAACCTTACGATGGCCAGGCGGCGGCCGGTGTAGTCGCCCAGCCAGCCCCACAGGTTGGGCGCCACGCAGCGCATCAGCATGGGGATGGCCACCAGCTCGCCGATACGCGCGCTGGAAAAGCCCAAGTGATCGAAGTACAGCGCCAGGAACGGCGCCGTCGCCCCCAGCAGGGCGAAGTAGAACAGGTAAAAGCTGGAGAGGCGCCAATAAGGGAGCGCTGTCACAACCAGCCCGTCACAGCTGGCCCAGTACCGGAGTGCTCACCTGCACCTCAGCATTTTGCCCACGGTTGCGCAGCAGGTGGTCCATTAACACGATGGCCATCATTGCCTCGGCAATGGGCGTAGCCCGGATGCCAACGCACGGGTCGTGGCGGCCCTTGGTGATCACATCCACCGGGTTACCGTTGACGTCAATCGAGCGGCCTGGGGTGGTGATGCTCGACGTGGCCTTGAGCGCCAGGTGCGCAACGATTGGCTGACCGGAAGAAATGCCCCCAAGGATGCCACCGGCATTGTTGCTGAGGAAACCTTGTGGGGTCATCTCATCGCGGTGCTCGGTGCCGCGCTGGGACACACACGCGAAGCCTGCGCCGATTTCCACGCCTTTTACGGCGTTGATGCTCATCAGTGCATGGGCCAGTTCTGCATCCAGACGGTCGAAGATCGGCTCGCCCAGGCCTGGCTTGACGCCCTCGGCGACCACAGTGATCTTGGCGCCGACGGAGTCCTGGTCGCGGCGCAACTGGTCCATATAGGCTTCCAGTTCCGGCACTTTATCCGGGTCAGGACAGAAGAAAGCGTTGTCATCCACGCTGTCCCAGGTCTTGAACGGGATTTCAATCGGGCCCAACTGGCTCATGTAGCCACGGATCACGATGCCCTGGGTGGCCAGGTATTTCTTGGCGATGGCGCCAGCGGCCACGCGCATGGCGGTTTCGCGCGCGGAACTGCGGCCACCGCCACGGTAGTCGCGTTCGCCGTATTTGTGGTGATAGGTGTAGTCGGCGTGGGCCGGTCGGAACAGGTCCTTGATCGCCGAGTAGTCTTTGGACTTCTGGTCGGTGTTACGGATCAGCAGGCCGATGGCGCAACCGGTGGTACGACCTTCGAAGACGCCGGAGAGTATCTCGACTTCGTCAGGCTCCTGGCGCTGGGTAGTGTGGCGACTGGTACCGGGTTTGCGGCGATCGAGGTCGCGCTGCAGGTCCTCCAGGGACAGTTCCAGGCCGGGCGGGCAGCCGTCGACAATGGCGACCAACGCCGGGCCGTGGCTTTCGCCTGCGGTGGTGACAGTGAACAGCTTGCCGAAGGTATTGCCAGACATGCAGGGCGCTCCGTGAAATCAGTTGTAATCACTCGGGGGTGATAACCAAGCGCGCCAGTATACGCGGGCCAACCGACTAGTTCATCCTCGAAACCTTACCGGTCGGCACAGGTCCAACCGACACTTCACCAATGATGGCGCGATGATGCTGCGAGTTTTGCTGTTTACCCTCACCCTGTTTACCGCCGTGGCCCACGCCGCGTCCCCCGTCGTACTGCAACGGCCCATCAGCCTGGACACCGGCGACGGCGAGCTGTTTGGTTCGCTGCTGCTGCCCCAATCCGACCATCCGGTGCCCGTGGTGCTGATTATCGCGGGCTCCGGCCCCACCGACCGCAACGGCAACAGTGCCGACGGCGCGCGCAACGACAGTCTCAAGCGCCTGGCGTGGGTGCTGGCACGACACAACATCGCCAGCGTGCGCTACGACAAGCGCGGTGTGGCGGCAAGCCTCGCCGCCACACCTGACGAGCGTAACCTGACCCTCGACGCCTACGTGGCCGACGCAGTGGCCTGGGGCAACATGCTCAAGGCCGACAAACGCATGGGCCCGCTGATTGTGCTGGGCCACAGCGAAGGCGCGCTGGTCGCCGCCCTCGCCGCCCCGCAACTCGACCCGGCCGGTGTAATCTCCCTGTCAGGTAGCGCTCGTCCGGTGGACCAGGTCATCCGCCAGCAACTGGCCGATCACTTGCCCCCTGCCCTGCTGCTGCGCAGTAATGAAATCCTCGATCACCTCAAGGCCGGTCAGGTGGATGCCGATGTACCTGGCCCGCTGGAGGCTATTTTCCGACCCAGTGTGCAGCCTTACCTGATCAGCCTGTTCCGCGCCGATCCGTCCGCGGCCTTTGCCAAACTGCGCATGCCGGCACTGATCGTCCAGGGCACCAACGATATACAGGTCGGTGTCGGTGACGCCCAGCAACTGAAAAGGGCCAAGCCTGATGCCGAGCTGACGGTGATCGAAGGCATGAACCACGTCATGCGCATCGTGCCCAATGACGTGAAGCAGCAATTGGCCTCCTACAATGACCCGCAATTACCCCTCGCCGCAGAGCTGGGCAACCGCGTGGTGCGCTTTATCGCCGGACTTCAACCCCGTTAAGCCACAATTTGCCTCCAGTCCTCGTAAAAACGGCCGATAAGCCAAGAGTCGACAGCAAAAAGACTGTCGGCTGGCTGGGCTTGGACAGGATCGCGCCGCATGACAACCACTGAAGCAACACCAGAACCGACCGCCGACACCCCGGCTGAAAAAACCGAGGCCGTCGACGCGGCGCCTCTGCCGTGGGCGGATGTCCAGGCCGAACATTTCAAGATGCTGCGCCTGGCCCCCCTGGCCACCGACCGCGCCACTGGCCTGCGGCCGTTGCGGTTCGTGCAGTTCGGCTATGCCGAGCGCAATGACAAGCAACACAGCCTGTTGCGCATGGTCATTCAGTTGCCCGGCCAGCGTGTGCGTCGCGAACAAAACCACTTGGATATCTGGGTCGACCACGACACCCATCGCGTGCATTTCGGTCCGGGCAACAGCCTGGAAATCGAGCCGGCCAACCGGGGCATCGGCCGTTTCCTCGTGGCTCAAGGCGCTGCCTGGGCTAAGAAGAAGTGGTCGCACTACCGCGTCGACGGCGTCGACCTGGCCAACAAGGACGCACTCAACGAAGCCACGCGCCTGCGCCGCGACCACTTCTTGCGCATTCAGGGTTTTGATGTGGCGTATGCCGATGTGCAGCACCTCAAAGGCAACGTACAGCCAGGCAAGATCGGTGATGTGCTGGACAGTTGGAACACTGAGAAGGTGCAGTTCGTCGAGATCCTCGAAGCCGCGCAGATGCTGCAACAGGCCGAACAGAACCTGTTGGAACAGAAAGTGAAGCTGCGCAAGGAAGAGGAAAAAGTCACCAAGTTCAAGCGCGAGGACAGCGGGCTACGTTTCACCATCACCTGTCTGGTGGCGTTTACGGTGTTCCAGGCAGGGCTGTTGATCTGGATTGCGACACACCGCTAATAGGTTGCACTGCAATAAAAATGTGGGAGGGGGCTTGCCGCCAACAGCGGTGTATTCAGTCATGAATGTGTTGACTGAGACACTACCATCGGGGGCAAGCCCCCTCCCACACTGACCGCATGACCCACTCAGACCCTGGCGGCAAAGACGGCCTGATGCGCCCGGCACTGCTCGGCCGTGAGCATGAACACCCCGTGCCCGCCCCGCTGGAACTCCAGCCAAGCAAAGTCCACCTCTGGGTACAACGCCTCAACATGCACCTGGCTGTTGCCCACTTCTACGATCAGCAAACCCTTCTCGGTCAGATGGTCCGCCGCTTCGGCGAGCATCCGGCGCACCAGGTTCAAACCGTCATCGCCACAGGCCAGTCCCAACTCCGGCTCATGCTGGTATTCGTCCGGCATGTCGGCGAAGTCTTCAGCGTCCACATACGGCGGGTTTGACACGATCAGGTCGAAACGCTGGCCTGGCAGGCCGTCGAAACCATCACCCTGCACGGTGTATACGCGCTCGTCTACGCCGTGACGCTCGATGTTCTGGTTGGCCACTTCCAATGCTTCGAAGGACAAGTCACCCAACACGACCTCGGCGTCCTGGAACTCGTAGGCGCAGGCGATGCCGATGCAACCTGAGCCGGTGCACAGATCGAGGATGCGCGCCGGTGGTTGGGCCAGCCACGGTTCGAAGCGGTTTTCGATCAGTTCGCCGATGGGGGAACGCGGGATCAACACACGCTTGTCGACGATAAACGACATGCCGCAGAACCAGGCCTCACCCAGCAGGTAGGCGGTCGGCACGCGCTCATGGATACGGCGGTGAAGCAGGCGTTGCACATGGGAGACTTCCTCTTCTTCCAGGTTGCAGTCCAGGTAACTGTCGGCAATTTCCCACGGCAGGCTCAAGGCGCCGAGCACCAATTGCCGGGCTTCATCCCAGGCGTTGTCGGTGCCATGGCCGAAAAACAGGTCTTCCCCATGGAAACGGCTGACAGCCCAACGGATATGGTCGCGCAAGGTGCGCAGGCGGGAAGTGATCACGGGGGCAGACTCCTGGAAAAAACGACTGGCGATTCTAACAGCCTTCGCCTGTACCTACGATGTACGAAAACTTGGCGCCACCCATCGGATTTCATCCAATTTGCCAGCATTGTGTTAAACAAGCCCGCCTCTTGACATGGCTGCACGCCAGCAACGGCGTAGCTTACGATGGTAGCGATTCACAGAACTGCTCAGCCAGTGGACAATGTCGCAAAAGCCCCCCTCACAGGAGCCCCAGAATGTCCGTTCCAAAGACGATGTTTCAACTCAGCGGTCGCGGTTACGCAGCAGCCAACCTGAACCATGCGACCCTCGTGATCATCGACGCCCAGAAGGAATACCTCAGCGGTCCACTCGCCCTCTCGGGCATGGACGCGGCGGTCGACCATATCAAGCAGCTTGTGACCTCAGCGCGCAACGCTGGCCGTCCGATCGTGCATGTGCGCCACCTGGGTACCGTCGGTGGCCTGTTCGACCCTCAGGGCGAACGCGGTGAGTTCATTCCCGGCCTTGAGCCTCAAGGCGACGAAACCATTATCGGCAAGCTTCTGCCCAGCGCCTTTCATGGCACCGGCCTGGAAAAGCACCTGCAAGACCTCGGTTCCCTGGACCTGATCGTCTGCGGTTTCATGAGCCATTCCAGCGTCAGCACCACCGTGCGCGCGGCCAAGAACCTGGGCTTTCGCTGCACCCTGGTGGAAGACGCCTGCGCCACCCGCAACCTGCCTTACAAAGGCGGCATCCTGACTGCCGAGCACGTACAGCAAACCGAAATGGCCATCATGGCCGACAACTTCGCCACCCTTGCGCTGACCAAAGATCTGATCTGATCGCCCTTCTGATGAGCGGCGCGGCAATGTTTATTGCCCCGCTCATCCGCTAAGCCTTTTGATTTGGCGCATTTGCCTCGGGTACAGGAACAAGCTGCGTATCTTCCGGTCGAAGGGCCGATACCCTGGAGGAAAGGTCGGAATGAAGATATCCGATGGTTTTGACGCTCGTCGCTTGCGCCCAAAGGGCCCGAGTAACTGGCGTCTGCGTCTGGTGGCCGGCATTGCCGCGTTGCTGGCGATTGTAGGTTTGTTGCTTGCGGGCGCTGGTGGCGCCGGCTTGTTTGGTCATTCACCGGCCCTTGGCGAACTGAATGCCAGCCCCGGTGGCTCTGCCCTCCTGCTGGGCATCGGCGTGCTGGTGCTGTGGCTGGGCGTGTGGTTGTGGCGTCGTAGCCGTCGGAAAATGCGCCAGCCGTTATCACTGAATATCGCTGCACACCTGATGAAAAAACACGACTGATGGCGCTTGGATAGCGTTTCCTGCGCCCGGCCGCCGCGAATTAGGTAAACTGCCCGCCCTTCGCGGAGGCCGACATGCAAGACGACGATTTTTCCCTGTTCAAAAACGAGCTGCGCGGCGTCAAGCCGATCAAGCACGACCGCGCCGATACCGGCAAACCCAAGGCTGATCGGGCGCAAATCGCCAAACTGCGCCAGGCCGCGACCGTGCGCACCGATGCCACCACCGTGGATGGCCTGTCGGACCAATTCGTGATCGACGTCGGCCCCGAAGACGAGTTGATGTGGGCCCGCGATGGCGTGCAGGAAAGCCAGATGCGCAAGCTCAAGGTCGGCCAGATCCCCTTCGAAGGTAGCCTCGACCTGCACGGCATGACCGTGGAGAAAGCCCGCGAAACCCTGTGGGCCTTTCTCGCTGAAGCCACCAAATTCGAAATCCGCTGTGTACGCGTCACCCACGGCAAAGCCGTGCGGCTGGACGGTAAGCGACCGATGATCAAAAGCCACGTCAACACCTGGCTGCGCCAACACGCTCAGGTGCTGGGCTTCACCTCCTGCCAGGCCCGCCACGGCGGCGCGGGGGCGGTGTATGTGATGCTCAAGCGTACGATGATGGAAGGCCGTGACGAGTAACAAGTGACATCGTCAGGCTTGCAGCGATGTGTCCGCCACCGTAACCTTGCGCTTTGCGAAAATCCCACAGGTAGTTTCATGTCCCTGGAACAGAATTACACCGAGATCCTCGGCCAACTCGGCGAGGACGTCTCCCGCGAGGGCCTGCTCGACACGCCAAAACGTGCCGCCAAGGCGATGCAGTACCTCTGCCGCGGTTATGAGCAGACGCTGGAAGAAGTCACCAACGGTGCCTTGTTCAGCTCCGACAACAGCGAAATGGTGCTGGTCAAGGACATCGAGTTGTACTCGCTGTGCGAACACCACCTGCTGCCGTTTATCGGCAAGGCCCACGTCGCGTACATCCCGAGTGGCAAAGTGCTGGGCCTGTCCAAGGTCGCGCGGATTGTCGACATGTATGCGCGCCGCCTGCAGATCCAGGAAAACCTCAGCCGCCAGATCGCTGATGCCGTGATGCAAGTGACCGGCGCCCTGGGCGTGGCGGTGGTGATCGAAGCTAAGCACATGTGCATGATGATGCGCGGTGTGGAGAAACAGAATTCGTCGATGATCACGTCTGTGATGCTGGGTGAGTTCCGCGAAAACGCGGCCACTCGCAGCGAGTTCCTCAGCCTGATCAAGTAATAGGCTGCGCAGAAAAAGACCGGCGTTCATCGCCGGTTTTTTTTCGCCTGCAGAATTAAGGTAAGCTGCGGCCCCTTCTTCATGGGCAAGAGGTTTCAGCCATGTTCGTCAAAGCACTTCGAGTGGGCCTCGGCCACGTCATCATCGCCGGCGACTTACTTACCCGTCCGCGCAAAAAGCAGCGCCCTGCCGAACAACAGGCGCAGGTGAACGCAGCGGCCAAGGACCTGACCCTGTATCAATTCCACGCCTGCCCGTTCTGCGTGAAGACCCGCCGTACCCTGCACCGCCTGAATGTGCCGGTGGCGCTGAAGGATGCGAAGAACAACGAGCAGGACCGCCAGACCCTGCTGGAGCAAGGCGGCAAGATCAAGGTGCCGTGCCTGCGCATCGAAGAAAACGGCCAGACCACTTGGATGTATGACTCCAAGGTAATCATCGATTACCTCGATAAGCGGTTTGCCGCGATCTGACAAACACCGCAAAACTAATGTGGGAGGGGGCTTGCCCCCGATGAGGGAGTGTCAGTCACTGGATTAGCCGGCTGACACTCCGCTATCGGGGGGGCAAGCCCCCTCCCACATTCAGTCCAGTGTTATCAATTCCAGATCCAGCAGCGCCGAGCCCAGGCACTTGCCGTGCGCATCCAGCGCCAGCGAGCGAGTCACCCCGCCACGCAGAATCCCCGGCAGCACAAAGTTCAACGCCTGCACGTTCGGCAATTCATAGCGTCGAACCGGTGCCGCACCCGACTCCAACAGCCCGGCGAAGTACGCAGCCACACGCTCGGCCGTGAGCTGCTCACGCAGCAACGGATAATCCTCGGCGCGATAGGCAATGATTGAGACGTTTGAGGTGTCGCCCTTATCCCCGGTGCGGGAATAGGCCAGCGTGTGCAGTTTCATGCTTCGATCCTCGGGCTGACCGCGTCTCGGGGCAGCAGCAACGAGGCCACCGCCACCACTTGCCGTACGCTTTTACTGGCACCGCCGCCGCCGGACGGGCCGTTGGTGTAAAGGGTTTCCACTTCATTACCGACGCGCACCGCGTCCCCTCGGTCTTCACAACGCGCCGCCACGCGCAGACGCACTTCCCAGGGCTCTACGCTGCTGCGTGGACCGTGGAGCGAGTCCATGCCAATCAGTTCGGCGCGTAGGTCTTGCATCTTCACACCCATCAGTTCCAAACGCTTGAGTACGACATCCCGCGCCAGTTGCGCCCGTGCGACTGCACCCGGGCCGCCGTAGGACATCTGCCCCTCACCGATCCAGCCGTCGAGATAACCGACGCTGACCTTCAGTTGCTCGGGTCGCGCACGGCCATTGGCCCCTTGGGCACGCACGCGATCAACCCCCTCTTCGACGAACCCCACCTGGGAAAAGTCCGCCGTCACGTCCGGCGTCAGGTACGCCGCCGGATCATGCACTTCGTAGATCAGTTGTTCGGTACACGTCGCGCGGCTGACCCGCCCGCCGGAGCCCGCAACCTTGGTGATCACGGCCTCACCGTCGGCATCGATCTCGGCCAACGGGAAACCCAGGCGCGCCAAATCGTCCACATCCTTGAAACCAGGATCGGCAAAATAACCACCGCTGACCTGCCCTGCACACTCCAGCAAATGCCCGACCAATGTGCCACGGCCCAGGCGCAGCCAATCGTCCGCCGTCCAACCGAACTCAAACATCTGCGGGGCCAGGAACAACGACGGATCTGCCACGCGCCCGGTAATCACCACGTCCGCCTCGGCGTGCAACGCATCGATAATGCCGTCGACACCCAGGTAGGCATTCGCGGAAATCAACCGCTCACCCAGTGAGCCAACGGTCTGTCCGTTATCGAGCACGTGATCGGGCTGCAACACTGACAACACGTCGTCACCCACCACAGCTACAACGTTGAGGCTCAACCCCAATTCACTGGCAATCCGCCGCACTTCAAGCGCCGCCGACACCGGGTTGGCCGCGCCCATATTGGTGATCACGCGCAAGCGACGACGCGCGGTCTGCCTTCCAACAAACGGCAACACGCGGCGCATGCGCTCACTCAGCAACGGATCGTAGCCCCCCTGTGGATCGCTGATACGGGCCTGTTGCGCCAAGGCGATGGTGCGTTCGGCCAGGCATTCGAACACGAGGTAATCCAGGTCACCGTGTTCGGCCAGTTCCACGGCAGGTTCGATGCGGTCGCCGGAGTAGCCGGCGCCGGAACCGATACGCAAGGTTTTCATCTCAGATCACTCCCAGGAGCAACGCAGTCAGGGTCATCAACACTGACGCGGCAAACAGAAAAGGGATGGTAAAGCGCTGGTGATCGGCCAATTCGATCTTACACAGGCCCACCAACAGGAAGGTCGCAGGGGTCAGCGGGCTGACCGGGAAACCGGTGGTGTGCACGCCCAGCAACGAGGCTTGGGCCACTTGCAGCGGGTCGACGCCCAAGGCCTTGCCGACTTCGGCGATCACCGGCATCACGCCGAAATAGTAGGAATCGGGGTCAAACAACATGCTCAGCGGCATCGACAGAAAGCCCACGACTGCCGGGATCAGCTTTCCGTGGCCGGCCGGAATCTGCGCCACCGCCACTTCGGCAATCGCCTTGAGCATGCCGGTGCCTTGCATGATGCCGGTGAACACCCCGGCGGCGAGCAGGATGCTGGCCATGGTCAGGGCGGTTTTCGCATGGGCGTCGATGCGAGCGCGCTGGGCGTCGACATTCGGGTAGTTGATGCACAGCGCCACCACGGTGCCGAGCATGAACATCACCACCGGGTCGACCCAACCGGCAATCATCACCACCATCACCAGCACAGTGAGGATCAGGTTGACCCAGAACAGGCGCGGCCGACGCAGCTTGATGTCGTCGTCGCTGAGCACCCGTTGCGGCATCGCATCCACGCTGGAGCCAGCGCCCAGGCCCAGGCGTTTTTCTTCACGATGGCCGAGCCACCAGGCACAGGCGAAGACAAAGATCAGGCCGACGATCTGCACCGGGATCAGCGGTTGGAACAGGTCCGCCACGGGCACATGCAACGCTGCCGAAGAGCGCAGCACCGGGCCGGTCCAGGGCAAAAAGTTGACGCCGGCGGCCATAGCGCACACACAGGCGAGGATGCGTTTGTCGATCCCCAGCCGCGTGTACAGCGGCAGCATCGCGGGCACCGTGACCAAAAACGTTACCGCGCCGGAACCGTCCAGATGCACCAGCAAAGCCAGGGTCGCGGTACCGACGACGATGCGTGTTGGACGCGTCCCGACCGTACGCAGGATGCGATCAATGATGGGGTCGAGCATGCCGGCATCGGTCATGATCCCGAAAAATAGAATCGCAAACACAAACATGCCCACCACCGGGGCGACGTTCTTGATCCCCGTAATGATGAAGGCACTGGTTTGCAGGCCGAACCCGCCGAGCAGCGCGGCGATGATCGGCAAGGCGATCAGGGCCACCAGTGGTGAGAGGCGTTTGCTCATGACGGCAGCGAGCAGGCACAGGATGGTAATGACACCCAGGGTTGCGAGCATGGGTTACTCCAGAACGGCCTTTTTGGCCGGTTATTGTTTTCCCTGGAGTATTGGAAGCGCGTTACTCTTTGTAAATTGGAATATTCACCACCGTATGTTCGGAAAAACAAAATGAAGCCGCGCCTATGAAAAATAGCATCCAGCATATTCAAGCCTTCCTCGCAGTCGCCCGTACCGGCAGCTTTACCAAGGCGGCCAATGAGCTGCATCTGTCGCCTTCGGCACTCACGGTTCAAGTTCAGCAATTGGAAGATTGGCTGGGTGTCACCCTGCTAGACCGCAGCCCGCGCCATGTCAGCATCACCGCTGCCGGCCATGAGGCGCGTGGCCCCATGGAAAAATTGCTGCTGGACCTGGACAACATTGTCACCGGCTCGCGCGACCTCGCCGCCCTGCGCCGAGGGGTGGTCACCATCGCCGCCCTGCCCTCAGTGTGCGCTGGCACTTTACCGCCGGCCTTGCGCCTGTTTCGCGAACGCTTCGCCGGCATCGAAGTACGGTTGCATGACCTGGTCGCCCACCGCATTCATGCCCAGGTGCGCGCAGGGGAAGTGGATTTTGGCATCGGCGTACGTGCACGACTCAGCCATGGACTGGATTTTCTGCCGGTGCTGAATGATCGGTTGTGTGCGTTTGTACCGCTGGATCATCCCCTCGCCCACCATCGCCAGTTGACCTTGGAGCAATTGGCAGACCAGCCGATCATCCTCACCGGGCGCGACAGCAGTGTGCGTGAGCACGTGGATGCGCTGTTTGATGAAACACGGCTGACGCTGAACGCCGGCATGGAGGCCAACTACATGTCGACGGTGCTGGCGTTGGTGCGCCAGGGGCTGGGAATCAGTGTGCTGCCGGAGTCGGCGGCGGACAGTCTGGAAGGGTTGAAACGCATCAACATCGATCATCCCGGAGTGAACAGGGAGATCGGGTTGATCAGTCGAAGCGGGATGGGGCTGAGCCCGGCGGCCCAGCGGTGTTTTGAGCTCCTGAGCCAGACACTGCCCGGCTGATGCACTATCACGGCTATGCCGTGTATTTTCCCTGCCGGCACTGGCGCGTTTCAGCAAACTGAATCGGACCCCACCGGCGCACAACACGAGATTTAAGACATGGAAGAAACACTGATACTGGTGGACGGGAACGATCGTCAAATCGGTACTGGTTTAAAGCTGCAGGTGCACCGTGAAGGGCTGCTGCACCGAGCGTTTTCCATTTTCATATTCGACCACAAAGGTCGGCTGCTCCTGCAACGGCGCGCTGCTGGCAAATATCACTCCGCGAACCTATGGACGAATACGTGCTGCGGGCATCCGCGCCCCGGCGAAGAGACTGAACACGCCGCCCATCGACGGCTCGGTGAAGAGATGGGTTTGGCCTGCCCTTTGCGTGAGGTCATGACGCTGACCTACCAGGCCCGCGTCCCAGGGAATTTGATCGAGCATGAGTTCGATCATATTTATATCGGCACGTTTGATGGCGAACCGCAGGCCAACCCAACAGAGGCCTCTGAATGGCGCTGGATAGAAATCCCGGCCTTGCAGCAGTGGGTCGACACCGCGCCCGAAGCGTTGACCGCCTGGTTCAACGTCATCCTCGCTCACCCGGCCTGTCGGCTGGAAGACTGGCGACTGCAGGCCATGATGGAAAATCCCCGCGCGCCTTTCGTGTACCAGGATGAAATCCTTCCCCAGGTATCGCGCACGTTTGCCTTGACCATTCCTCAATTGCCGGCCGAACTTCGCCCGGCAGTAGCTAATGCCTATCTGCTGTGCCGAATGGCAGACACGATAGAAGACGAACCCGGTCTCACGTCCGCTCAAAAACGCTATTACCAACGTCGGTATTTTGAGGTGATCAGTGGCCAGGGGGACGCAAAATGCTTGAGCGATGAATTGACTCAGCACCTGACGGAGCAAACCCTTGCAGCCGAGCGCGAGCTGATCAGACATATGCCTTTGATATTGGTCGTTAACGACACGCTCAATCCGGCCAAGCGAAGGGCGATCCTTGATTGCCTGAACATAATGACCACAGGGATGGCCGAGTTTCAGGACAAGGCCGGTCTACAGGGATTGGCTACACGCACGGAGTTGGACCGCTACTGCTATTACGTAGCGGGCGTTGTCGGAGAGACACTAACCGAGTTTTTCATCGACTTTGAGCCGCAACTGTCAACGCAACGCGAAACCCTGAAACACCTGGCACGTTCATTCGGCACCGGGTTGCAGTTGACCAATATTCTCAAGGATCAGTGGGAGGATCGTTCCCGGGGAGTTTGTTGGCTGCCGCAGGATCTACTGGCCGAATATCATCTGCAGCCTTGCGTTTTGCAGGCCGGAGTCCGTGATCCCAAGCATGTCCAAGTTGTAGGGCAAATGGTTGGCACCGCCAACGCTCACTTACAGCGAGCGCTGCAGTTTGCGTTGCTGATCCCAGCCAGGCATCCAGGTATTCGTCGGTTCATGGTCTGGACCATCGGCTTGGCGTTGTTGACACTGCGCAACGTCCAGGCACACCCGGAGGCCCCCTCGAAGGTATCCCGCGCAGAAGTGACCTGGATCATGGGCCTGACGCGATTATCCCAGCGCTCTGACACAGGCCTGCGATGGCTTTACACACTCGCTGCGCGCCAATTGCCTTTCACCGCGCTTGCGCCCGAGCAGCCATCGCCCCCAAATCCATAGCCTGTCAGTCCAGCATTGCCACGTGCTTGGGATGGCTGGCCACGCGCTTCAACCAGGCCTGCACAGCAGGGTACGGCGCTAAATCAAAACCACCTTCATGGGCCACATGGGTGTAGGCATACAGCGCGATATCGGCAATCGAATACTGCTCGCCCACCAGATAGGGCGTGGTTTGCAGTTGCCGCTCCATCACCCGCAATGCCTTGTAGCCGCCTTTGTGGGTGGTTTTGTATTCCTCAAGGCGATCCTCTGGCATGTTCAGGTAAAGCTGAATAAACCGCGCTACCGCAATGTAGGGCTCGTGGCTGTACTGCTCGAAGAACTGCCATTGCAACACTTGCGTGCGCAAACGCGGTTCGATCGGCAAGAACTCGCTGCCGTCGGCGAGGAAGTTGAGGATCGCGTTGGATTCCCACAAGCAAGTACCGTCTTCCAGTTCCAGCACGGGGATTTTGCCGTTGGGGTTCTTGGCCAGGAATTCGGGGGTTTCGGTGTCACCCTTGAGGATGTCCACATCCACCCATTGGTACGGGACGCCCAAGAGGTTAAGCATCAGTTTGATCTTGTAGCAGTTGCCCGACTTGTAATCGCCATAAACCTTATACATGGGGCTCCCCTTATGCCGCTTGCGCGTGCTGTGCTTGACGGACCACCGCGGCCAGGCGCTTGAGACCTTCGTCCAGGCGGGCCGGGTCGATATGGCTGAAGTTGAGTCGCAACGAGCCGAGGTGTTGGTCCGGCTCGGAAAAGAACGGTTCACCGGGCATGAACGCAACGTTCTGGCCCAGCGCTTGGGCCAATAAGGTGCGGGTATCCAGCGGCTGTTTCAAGGTCAGCCAGAAGAATAATCCGCCCTGGGGCACTTGCCAGTCGGCAAGATCGCCAAAATGGCGCTCCAGCGCGGCCTGGAATGCATCGCGGCGCTGGCGGTAAAAACTGCGCAGTTCCACCAGGTGTTGTTGGTATTTTTCGCTGCCGATCCATTGCATCGCCTGCCATTGGCCTACGCGGTTGGTGTGCAGGTCCGCCGATTGCTTGAGCTTGAGCAGGTGCGGGAACAAGTCCGGGCTGGCGATCAGGTAGCCGACCCGCAGGCCAGGCAACAATGTTTTGGACACAGTGCCGGTGTAGATCCAACTGGCCCTTTGCAGGCGACTGACGATGGGGCGCGCACTGCCGCCGTCGAAGGTCAGTTCGCGGTAAGGCTCGTCTTCGATCAGGGTCACACCGAACTCATCGAGCAACGCGGCGACCGCCTCGCGCTTGGCCTCGCTGTAGCGCACGGCCGACGGGTTCTGGAACGTGGGGATCAGGTAGATAAACGCCGGGCGATGGCGTTCGAGGCTGGCGCGCAATGCGCTGAGGTTCGGCCCGTCGGCTTCCAACTGGACAGTGAGGCATTCGGCGCCGAACAGTTGGAAGATCTGCAACGCCGCGAGGTACGTCGGGCCTTCCAGCAGAACCTGCGTGCCTTTGTCGATATACAGCTTGGCCGCCAGATCCAGGGTTTGCTGGGAGCCACTGACCACCATGACCTGGCTGGCCTCGCACGGCACGCCCAGCGCTCGCGCCTCGGCGGCCAGTAATTCACGTAAGTGTGGTTCGCCTTCGCTCATGCCGTATTGGCCGATATTGAGCGGCATGTCATCCCAGTTCAGCGCAGGCAGCATGGCTTCGGCCGGCAGGCCACCGGCGAACGACATCACTTCCGGACGCTGGGCTGCGGCGAGGATTTCACGGATCAAGGAGCTTTTAAGGCGCGTAACACGTTCGGAGAAGGCCATGGAGGTCACCGCTAGCGAAGGCTGTGGGAAATACGTCAAACTGGTTGACCGAAATTACGACAGCTTGAGCGGATACGTCAACATGCTTGACCTTAAAAACCAAAACAGCCAGCAACAGGCCATGGAAGCGTTCTTCTTCGGCTACCAGGCATTTACCGCCAAGGCTGACGAAATGCTCGAACGTCGAGGCCTGAGTCGAGTGCACCAGCGCATCGTGTTTTTTATCTCGCGCTACCCGGCCTTGAGCGTGAAAGAGCTGCTGGAGTTGCTCGGTGTGAGCAAACAGGCGCTGAACATTCCGCTGCGCCAATTGCAGGAAATGCACTTGGTCGACAGCGTCGCGTCCGAGACCGACAAGCGCAAACGCTTGCTGGAATTGACCGAGGAAGGGCTGCGTTTTGAGCAGTCATTGCGCCGTGAACAGGTGAAGCTGTTGCAACGAGCGTTCAATGAAGCCGGGGAAGAGGCTGTGAATGGATGGTTGGCGGTGAACCAGGCACTGTCTGGTCAGCCGTAACCCCTGTGGCGAACGGGCCGGTTGTGGCGAGCCCGCTTGCCTCACGAGTTGCCTTTCATCTCTTTCGCACACAAAATAGAAAACATTATTTGCTTTCTTTGTATACAAAAGCATAATTCGCTTCGTGCGAGTTCTTGACCTATTGGTCAACAAAGCCCGCCAGTACCTCAAAGCGCTGTTGCCCACTCATGTGACCGGCGCTGGAAATAACAATAAAACTCTTGAGGAGTACTCGCTGTGGATAGCCGCAAATCCGAAGCCCCGACGCTGGACCTTGCCCCCTCATCGAACGGCTGGCTGGAACGCCTGTTCAAGCTGCGCCTGCATGGCACCACAGTGAAGACCGAGCTGATCGCCGGCCTCACCACCTTCATCACCATGGCCTACATCATCTTCGTCAACCCCAACATCATGGCCGACGCCGGCATCGATCACGGCGCGGCGTTCGTTGCTACCTGCATCGCCGCCGCACTCGGTTGCCTGCTGATGGGCCTGTACGCCAACTGGCCGGTTGGGCTGGCGCCCGGCATGGGTTTGAATGCGTTTTTCACCTACACCGTGGTCGGCACTATGGGCTACACCTGGGAAACCGCGCTGGGTGCGGTGTTTATTTCCGGGGTATTGTTTATGGGCCTGACCCTCTCACGCGTGCGGGAATGGCTGCTCAACAGCATCCCGGTCAGCCTGCGCCATGCCATGGGCGCCGGGGTCGGCCTGTTTCTCGGTGTGATCGGCCTGAAAACCGCAGGCATCATCGTCGAAAGCCCAGCCACGCTGATCAAGCTCGGCTCGCTGCATGAGCCGGCGCCGCTGTTGGCGGCCGTGTGCTTCCTGCTCATCGCGATCCTCAGCTACCACCGTGTGTTCGGCGCGATCCTCATCAGCATCATCGCCGTAACCCTGGCCGGCTGGGGACTGGGCCTGGTGCACTACAACGGCATCCTCTCCACCCCGCCGAGCCTGGCGCCGACCTGGATGGCGATGGACATCAAGGGTGTGTTCAATGTGAGCATGATCAGCGTGGTGTTCGCCTTCCTCTTTGTGCACATGTTCGACACGGCGGGCACACTGATGGGCGTTGCGCAACGGGCCGGGCTGGTGAAGGCTGACGGCAAGATCGACAATCTGTCCCGCGCCCTCAAGGCCGACAGCGCCTCCAGCGTGTTCGGCGCCATGGTCGGTGTGCCACCGGTAACCAGCTACGTGGAAAGCGCCGCCGGGGTGGCCGCAGGTGGTCGAACCGGGCTGACTGCCGTGACCGTGGGCGTCCTCTTCGTGGCGGCGATGTTCTTCGCGCCGCTGGCCGGTATGATCCCGGCCTACGCCACCGCCGGTGCGCTGATCTACGTGGCGATGCTGATGATGGCGAGCATGGCGCACATCAATTGGGATGAGGCCACCGACAGCATTCCGGCGATCGTCACCGCGATCATGATGCCGCTGACATTTTCGGTGGCCGACGGCATCGCCTTGGGCTTTATCACCTACGTGGCGCTCAAGGCCGGCACCGGAAAATACCGCGAGATTTCCGCCAGCCTTTGGGTGCTGTGCGTGATTTTTATCGCCAAGTTCGTCTTTCTATAACAAGGAGCAAGCAATGAGTCTGGAAACCTGGCTGCTGTTCAGCGGCGCTGCGCTGGTAGTGATCCTGATCCCGGGGCCGCTGTCGTTGCTGATGATCAGCAACAGCCTCAACTACGGCCTGCGCCGCTCGTACCCGGCGTTTCTGGGCGGGGTGTTTGCCTCGATCTGTCTGCTGAGCGCTTCGGCGCTGGGACTGGGCGCATTGCTGCTTGCGTCGGAAAAGGTGTTCAACGCGCTGAAGATCGTCGGCGCGCTGTACCTGTTCTACCTGGCGTGGCAGAGCTGGCAGCAATCGCGCCAGCCTTCCCAGGGCGCGACAGTCCCCCAGGCTGCGCCAGTGCCGCGCTTTCGCGCGCTGTTTGGCCGGGCCTTTGTGCTGGGGGCCAGCAACCCCAAGGACATCCTGTTTTTCGCCGCCTTCCTGCCGCAATTTCTCAGCAGCCAGCACGCCTTCCTCCCGCAACTGCTGATCATGATCGCCACGTGGACTCTGCTCGACCTGGCCTGCAAGCTCGCCTACGGCCTCGGCGCCCATGGCGCCGCGCGGTACCTGCGCAGCGGCGCGGGCCAGAGCTGGTTCAACCGCATCAGCGCGAGCCTGTTCGGTGGTGCCGGCGTTATTTCACTGGTCAACGCTCGCGCGGGCTCACTTTGACGAAATACACCGTGGGCGGGCGATTGCCATGCCTCGGCCATTGAATGCCGGCCATCATCCGCACGAGGCGCTGTTCGCTCAGCGCCTCCCGGACCGACGCGGCCATGGCGGAAGTCCGATGTTGTTTGATGGCTTGATTGAACCATGCGTGGGTGAGCTTTGACCTGAGCAAGATGCTGCCGCGATCCAACCACTGGAAGGTGATGTAGTACAGCGCGTTTGACTGGGGGTGGGTCACCAGCCACTCGGGACTGCGGACCGTGCCGCGCTTTACACTCCACTCCTGCACCCTGAAGCCCTGCTGCTCCAGCGTCGCGCGGGTGGCTGCACCCTGGGCAATCTGCCTCTGAGCCGAATGCTGCGCGCCGCCGGCCTTGAGCACCTCGTCAAGCGCGATAGTGGGCGTGAAGTCAACGCGTGTGAAGCCCGGCGCCCGGCCTTCGAATCCGATATAGGTATAGCCGCCGTACCGTTCGGTGGGTCGCAGCATGCGCAGCAGGTCATCGGTCTGGCCAAGTTGCACGGGGCTTGGGGTTAACCAGCTGTCCAGCGTTGCGCGCACGTTAAGCAGATGGCTGGCGGTGACTGAACGGGATGAGTCCGCCAACTCGATCAGCCTTGCCACCGCAAAGGTTCGGCTGCTGCTCGTCAGCGTCGGGAACGCCCTTTCGACCGACGGCTCCAATGGCCCATCGAACAGCGGCGCATGCAGCTGCCATTCGCCCGTTGACGTACGCGACACAGGAATCGGCTGTTCATCAAGGCCGCTGCTGGTCCAGTGTTCGATATCAACGCGAGCCCTGGACACCAGCGGCTCGTTCCTGGAAATAAAGGCCATGTCGCTCAAGGGCACGTGCTCACCCTGATGCAACAACCGGTAGTAGCCAATAGCCGATTGCGTCGGCGTGTCATAGCGGCTCCCGACATAGATGGCATCGAAAGGGAATCCCGGAGGATCCATGTGTACATGAAACACGCCGTTCACCGAGGCCCCGACGCCCACATCATCGGCGCCATGCAGGCGCCAATCGAACCAATGACGGGACGCCACGCTTGAGCGGTGAATCCGTTCCCGGGTCGCAGTGGGTACCACCGGTGGTTGCCAATCCGACTGCGTGGCAGCCGCGCGCCACGGGTTGAGTACTGCCGAGCTCGGGCCGGCGACCGGCGCGTCCGCCCCCAGCAGCCACTCGCCGGGTTCGTGCAGCGTCAGGATTAATTCATCCTGCCCCGCCGCGTCCTTGCTCTTCAGGCGGAAAAAACCTTCACCCTCGCGGCGGTAGACCGGGTAGTGATGCGTTCCGTCCACCACGAAATGCTCGCCGCGCTTCACGTAGACACCTTTTTCACCCGCCCCCTTCAAGGCGATCGCGCCTTGGGGCAGGCCCTGGACGCGAAAGCGTTCCAGGGGTTTGAGCGCCGTACCCGCGCCGGGCAACTTGGGCACGTGCGCGACCTGGCCAAACTCCGAGAACGCTGCGCGATGCAGGCGGTGCAGACCCGTGCCTATCGAGCGCAGCCCCGGACGGGCGAGGTTCCCCGGTTTGAGTTTGGGCCCAGGGACAAAGGTCAGCAGCAGGTCAACTGCCAGGAACACCGCACCAAATGCCACCGCCACCGCGTCCCGAGGGTCGCCCTCGCGGTGATAACGCCGCGACGTCAGCAGCAATTCATACAGCTGATTACCCAGGCCGAAGAACGGCACGGCAAGCGACAACAAGGCACGCCGACGGCTATCGCTGCGCTCCTCCAATCGCTGCTCTCGGTGTTTCTCCAAGGTCTTGCCGGAGTTGCTGATGGCCTGCGCCCGGCGCTGCTGCTCAAGCACCCGCGCCTCATACAACAGGGCGCGAGCGTCCCAGTGTGCGGTCGGCACCAGTACCAGCCAGTTCGTCTGATCACTGTCGATCTGCTCACGGATTTGTTGCTCAATCTGCTCGACAAGCGCCGTGGGTTCCAGGTGCCTGACCTTGAATGAACGCACGAACTCGGCGACGTGCCACAGCCCTTGCAACATGACGAAAGTCGGCACGAAATCCAACGGGCCGGGTAACCGTGACCCCTTGCTCGGTTTGCGGCCGTGGTGGTCGATCGCTTCGAACGCCCAACCGGGCGCGACGTGCCGGGCCAACGCCGTGACATTCGCGGGCAACGAACTCATGCCATTGAGATGCTCGCGCGCCAATTGCAGGCTGGCATATTCGCTAAGGCTGCCTGCCTGCGGCGCGGTGGGCCAATACACCACACAGGCCTGGGAAATCTGGTCATGGATGACCACGATCCCTGCGATGTAGCGATCATGCAGGAGGGTGTGGCCGGCCAGATGCACCACATAGAGCTGCACGTGATGGCCGTTTCTGCGCAGATCTTCGGGGGCGCGGGCGCCGATCGCCGTATTGAACAGACTCAGCCCCTGCTCGCTTACCCCCTGCCTGAGCGCCGAATAGCGGTCGGCGTCGATACCCGCCCCCAACGCGCGCCTCAACAGTGGCGGAACGCGCCCCTGCTCACGCGGGTCAGGCGAGTGGAACGTGCGCTGGATCAACGCCTCGTACTGGCCGCCGATGTCCAGCGAGGACACCATATTGACCAAGTAGCTGACGCTCAGGCGTTGCTTCCATGCCGGTTGCAGATAGGTGGCGTGCCGGAAGCGCCAATAGGTGGGCCGCATCTTCGGGTCCAGGTTGTGCAGCGCCAGTTGCAGCAGACTGAACTGCGTGCGCGTCGCGCTGGGAGTAAGGGCTTCGTTGCGATCGCCCACTGTGCAGGTGCTTTCCCAGCCACAAAACCTGCCATCGACCTGATCGGGCATTTCGATAAATGGCGTGTCGATGTTCAACTCCGGGTACAGGCCGTCTTCCCGCAAACGCGCGATCAGCAGGTCGCGGGCAAAAGCGTGCACATCGGGCAAGCGCTGCTGGAGGCGCTCTTCATAGGCAAATACGCTGCTCAGGTAACGACCTTGCACACGCTTGAAGCGGTTGACCTGCGCCGCCGTCGCGTCAGTCAGCCACGATGGCAGCTTTTTTTTCGCTTCTGCGGCTTTGCGGACCAGATCAACATGGTCGCGTGCTTGGATCAACGCCTGGTTGGCCGGGGCAAGCAGGTGCTCATGCAGCTCGACCGCCAGCAATTGGCGGCTGAGTTGAGGGTCTTCAATTCCATTGAAAATATTCGCGCTGTGCTGCAGCAGAACATAGCTCTTGAGCAGCCTTTTGAGTGCCAGCAGCAGGGGGTTGCCGTCGATGGCGTGATAGCTCACTTTCAGCGTGCGCGCGGCAACTCGTGCGCGTAAGGCTTGACGCTGTTGTCGCTCGACGTAACCCCATAACAGCGACGTATCGCGACTGCCGAGGCTGGCCTCGACGCTGCGGGACAACTCCCCCAGGCTGGAAAACCCAGCCACACCGCCCTCGCGCCCGAGTGCACACAGCACCACCGGTTCTCGCCGCTCGGGAGCATCCAGCGCAGCCTGGCGCGTAACCGCAAACACGCTGTGCAGCGGCCAGTCATCGCCCACCCGCACGGACAGCACACGGGTAAGACTGCCCTCGCGCTTGCTGGCCAACGGTGCCTCCAATACTTCGAGCAGCAGGTCTCGATGGGGCGCGCGCAGACGCTTGAGCCGGTGCTGCAGTTGAACTTCAACGCGCAACAGGTCCTTCAGGCCGAGGATATAAGCGCTCGCGCGCTTGAGTTGGCCGCTGGGGCGTTCCCCCCAGTACGCCGCCTCGAACAGCCGCAGTTGCGCGTCCTGCACCTGTGCGGCCAGGGTGTCCTCGTGGGCCTTGAGTTGTGCTTCAAGCGCCACATATTCCAGCCAGGCCGGCGTGTCCACCACCGGGTCGCTGTGATCGAGCAGCGCCATCAGGCCCTTTTCGTAACGCTTGACCTGGCGCAGTGCCGTGTTGATCGCCAGGCTCGACGCGGTGCTGGCGAAGATGATTTCCTGGCGTCGTCGATGCTGGTCCCAGTCCAGCAGCTCACGGCGCAACCGCTCCAGCCGTGGTTTACCGACCCAGTGCCGGCGTGCCCGTTCAATGTAGGCGAGAAAGCGTGTGGCGTTCGTCACCGCAGGCTGGGGCGTGGCGGAAAACACCTGTTTGAGGTTGATCGACACAGCGCAGGCCAGTTCGTTTTCCCATTGCGCGTCCAGTACCGCCTGCGCGCTGTAGGCCAATGCATCGCCCGACAACCGTACGCCACGACCCGCGGCAGCGGTCGAGGCCGGCTCACACACCTCGTGCCGACGTCGCAGGGGCAGGCATTGCCACAGGTCGTCGAACAGCGCGCCGTTGATCAGCGCCACCAGGGCGCACTGCAATTGGTCGAACGAGGGGTACTCATAAAAGTTGCGCTGCACGCCCGGCAGATACATCACATGGGGCATGCCCATCGGGTCGCCCTCACGATAAATATGCAGGGCGCCAGGGATCGGCATCAACCGCGGCCCGGCGCCAGGCCACATCAACTCGCACGCTTGCACACTGGCCCAACGCTCGCCCGCACGCTGGCGCGCCTCCACCGTCGGCGCATCCACCAACGCCTGGACCATGACCCGCCCGGCGCTCGACAGCTCGTCCAATTGACGGGCGATGAAGGCCTGGTGGGCGAACAGTTGCTGATGCACCTGCACCCAACGCTCCTGACGCGTCAGCCAGGTGCCGGCAGCCAACCCCTGCCAATAACCGTTGTGCGCCTGGGCGAGCCGGTCAAACAGGTTGAGGGCGATCACCCGGCGCAGCGCCTCCAGGGGCGTGAACGTGAAGCGGCGGTTCAGGTCGTCCTTGTCGCTCAGGGCGGTGAACTGATTGAGGTTGATCGACACCGACGGCAACACCATCAGGCGCAAGGCGCGGTCGGTCAGGCTGTCGGTTTTCTGCGCGACGGCGGGCGGCTTGGGTTCGGTAAAGAGCAGGCGGTCCGGGTCCAGTTCGAATGCTTTGCGCAGCTCGGCACGAACCACCCGCAGCACCCGGGGCGCAGCGCTGATAAGACGGCTGAGGGTACTCGCCGCTTCGGCGCAGCCCAAGTCCGCCAGCGCGAGTCGATTGACCAGGCGACTGGGATGGAGGCTGCTGTTGATACGCAGCGTGAGCTGGGTACGCAGGGCCTGTAGCGCGTCGTCATCAGGGTCGGTAAGTGAGGTCACGGCAGTGTCTTCGTCGAGGAAAACACCTAGCCTATTGAGCAATCACGCCAATAAGGCGCTAGATAATTGAACGTTTCTGCGCGCAAAAAAAAGCCCGCTGTGTGCGCGGGCGAAACCAACGAAGAGCTTTGGGGGTGTGAAGCGAGGTGACGACTCAGCTACCGCGATAGGTAGAGTAGCTGTAAGGCGAAATCAGCAGAGGCACGTGGTAGTGATCCTGTTCGGCACTGATACCAAAACGCAGTACGACGACATCAAGGAAGGCCGGCTCCGGCAACTGCACGCCACGGGCACGGTAGTAATCGCCGGCGCTGAATTGCAGCTGGTAAACACCCGTGCGGTAGTCATCGCCTTGCAGCAGCGGTGCATCGCAACGACCGTCGCTGTTGGTCAGGGCGCTGGCGACCAGCTCCAACTGCGTGCCTTCGACGCGGTACAGTTCAACCTGGATGGCGCTGCCGGGGCAGCCGTGGGCGGCATCGAGTACGTGTGTGGTCAGTCGTCCCATGGAACGGAGCTCCCTTGAGTAGAGTGAAAATAGGCCGCACCTTTACAGGGCATGCAAAATCCGGCGATGCGCTGATTAAGACACTTTTAATAAAAATTGTACACAATAAAAATTACAAACTTTTACTCACCACTTTGCGCAGCTATCCTCACTGCAAATTCTCAGCAAGCCTTGCTTTTAAACGCCCTTTCATCCATTTACTGACCAACCAGGCAAGTTTCTTGCAAAGCTAATCGGTGGCAACCGCCTGGAAAAAATGCAGAAATACAGGCTTACAAAGTGACCATCAAGTTGTATACAATCAGCTCATCGCTGTGACGCCACCAGGTTTTTCTACCGGTCGCCACGCACTTGCTACCACGAACAAGAAGGAAGACTGCAGTGAGCGCTGACTACCCACGCGACCTGATCGGTTACGGCAGTAACCCTCCTCACCCCCACTGGCCGGGCAAGGCACGCATCGCGTTGTCTTTCGTACTCAATTACGAAGAAGGCGGCGAGCGCAATATTTTGCACGGCGACAAAGAGTCCGAAGCCTTCCTATCGGAAATGGTCTCGGCCCAACCGCTGCAAGGCGCACGCAACATGAGCATGGAGTCGCTGTACGAATACGGCAGCCGTGCCGGCGTGTGGCGCATCCTCAAGCTGTTCAAAGAATTCGATATCCCGCTGACCATCTTCGCCGTGGCCATGGCCGCCCAGCGCCACCCGGACGTGATTCGCGCCATGGTCGAGGCCGGCCATGAGATCTGCAGCCACGGCTACCGCTGGATCGACTACCAGTACATGGACGAGGCCCAGGAGCGCGAGCATATGCTCGAAGCCATCCGCATCCTTACCGAACTGACCGGCGAACGCCCGCTGGGCTGGTACACCGGCCGCACCGGCCCGAACACCCGTCGCCTGGTGATGGAAGAAGGCGGTTTCCTGTACGACTGCGACACCTACGACGACGACCTGCCCTACTGGGAACCGAACAACCCAACCGGCAAGCCGCACCTGGTGATCCCCTACACCTTGGACACCAACGACATGCGCTTCACCCAGGTGCAAGGTTTCAACAAGGGCGATGACTTTTTCGAATACCTGAAGGATGCGTTCGACGTGCTGTACGCCGAAGGCGCCGAGGCACCGAAGATGTTGTCCATCGGCCTGCATTGCCGTTTGATTGGCCGCCCGGCGCGCCTGGCTGCGCTGAAGCGCTTTATCCAATACGCCAAGGGCCATGAACACGTGTGGTTCACCCGCCGCGTCGATATCGCCCGTCACTGGCATGAAACCCACCCGTACACGGGAGCGGCCAAATGACTGCATTCAAGACCCTGAAGCCATCGACCTTGAGCCGCGATGAGTTTGTCGCCGCCTTTGCCGATATCTACGAACACTCGCCATGGGTGGCCGAAAAGGCCTTCGACCTGGGCCAGGACCCTTCGATCGACCAGATCGAAACCCTGCACCAGCGCATGAGCGACATCCTGTTGAGCGCTGATCACACCAGTCAACTGGCCCTGATCAACGCCCACCCGGACCTGGCCGGCAAAGCTGCCGTCCAGGGCCAACTCACCCAAGCCAGCACTGATGAGCAAGCTGGCGCGGGGATTCACCAATGCACGGCCGAAGAGTTCTCGCGCTTCACCGAGCTGAACGATGCCTACAAAGCCACGTTCAAGTTTCCCTTCATCATGGCGGTGAAAGGCAGCAACCGGCACCAGATCCTGGCCGCATTCGAGACGCGCATTCACAACTCGGCGGACGCCGAATTCAAATGCGCCCTGGCCGAGATCAACAAGATCGCGTTGTTCCGTTTACTGACCCTCTAAACGACCATCCCCAGCCACTCTATATAAGGCAGACAAGAAGAATGAAAGCTTACGCCGTACCTTTCGAGAAGTTCGTCAACCTGGCCGACGCCCGTCTGGGCACCAAGATCCTTTCGGTGACCGATGACTGGTTCGCTGACGCCAACCGCCTGTTCCAGCCGACCCCGGCCGTGTGGAAGGAGGGCGTTTTCGATGACAACGGCAAGTGGATGGACGGCTGGGAGTCACGCCGCAAGCGCTTCGAAGGCTACGACAGCGCAGTGATCCGCCTGGGCGTACCGGGTTCGATCAAGGGCGTGGACATCGACACTTCATTCTTCACCGGCAACTTCCCGCCGTCGGCGTCCCTGGAAGCCTGCTTCCTGGCCTCGGGCGACCCGGATGACAACACCCAGTGGACCGAAGTGCTGTCGGCCGTCGAGTTGCAAGGCAACAGCCACCACTACCACGAGATCAGCAACGATCAGGCGTTCAGCCACCTGCGTTTCAACATCTACCCGGACGGCGGCGTAGCCCGTCTGCGTGTGTACGGTATTCCGTTCCGCGACTGGTCGTCGGTGGGCGACAACGAACAGGTCGACCTGGCGTCTGCCCTGAACGGCGGCCGTGCACTGGCGTGCTCCGATGAACACTTCGGCCGCATGAGCAACATTCTCAACCCAGGTCGTGGCATCAACATGGGCGATGGCTGGGAAACCGCTCGTCGTCGTACACCAGGCAATGACTGGGTGATCGTCGCATTGGGCCACCCGGGCGAGATCGAGAAGATCATCGTCGACACCCTGCACTTCAAGGGCAACTACCCGGACACCTGCTCGATCCAAGGCGCCTTCGTGAAAGGCGGCACCGACAGCCAGATCGAAACCCAATCGCTGTTCTGGCGCGAACTGCTGCCGGCGCAGAAGTTGGAAATGCACGCCGAACACACCTTCGCCGAGCAGATCAAGGCACTGGGCCCGATCACTCACATCCGCCTGAACGTGTTCCCGGATGGGGGCGTGAGCCGCCTGCGTGTACTGGGTAAAGTCGCCAAGTAAACGCTGAATCCTGTGGCAAAGTAGCTTGTTGTGGTGAGCGGGCTTGCCCCGCGTTGGGGCGCGAAGCGACCCTGGATGCAGACACCGCGTTTTCACAGAAGAAACGCAGTGATCTTGTTGGGGCCGCTTCGCAGCCCAGCGCGGGGTAAGCCCGCTCACCACACACGTTCATCACACCCACAAGCAACCGCATAACCAACACAGAATCCGGATAAGAAGACAGCCATGCGCACACTGATGATCGAACCCCTGACCAAAGAAGCCTTCGCACCTTTCGGAGACGTTATCGAAACCGATGGCAGCGATCACTTCATGATCAACAACGGGTCGACCATGCGCTTTCACAAGCTGGCAACGGTAGAAACCGCACAGCCTGAAGACAACGCCATCATCAGCATCTTCCGCGCCGACGCGCTGGATATGCCGCTGACCGTGTGCATGCTGGAAAGACACCCGCTGGGCAGCCAGGCTTTCATACCGCTGCTCGGCAACCCCTTTCTGATCGTGGTCGCGCCACTTGGCGATGCACCTGTATCGGGCTTGGTCCGCGCCTTCGTCACCAACGGCAGGCAGGGCATTAATTACCATCGCGGCGTCTGGCACCACCCGGTGCTGACGATCGAAAAGCGGGATGACTTCCTGGTGGTTGATCGCAGTGGCACAGGCAATAACTGCGATGAGCATTTTTTCAAAGAGGATGAGCGGTTGATCCTCGCCCCCCACCAATAAGAGAAGGCCGGATCACCCGACAACAAGGGTGACAGGCGAGAGGTAAAGACTGTGGAAGCACATCTGTTGGAATGGCTGAACCTTAGCGTGCGCTGGGTTCACATGATCACTGGCGTCGCCTGGATCGGCGCTTCGTTCTACTTTGTCTGGCTGGAAAACAACCTCAACCGCGTCAACCCCAAGAGCGGCCTCGCCGGTGACTTGTGGGCGATCCACGGTGGCGGTATCTACCACCTGGAAAAATACAAACTGGCCCCGCCGACCATGCCGGACAACCTGCACTGGTTCAAATGGGAAGCCTATTTCACCTGGATGTCGGGCGTCGCGCTGCTGTGCGTGGTGTTCTACCTCAACCCGACGCTGTACCTGCTCGCACCTGGCAGCAGCCTCAGCGGCACCGAAGGCGTATTGCTGGGCATTGGCTCACTGTTCGCCGGCTGGTTCATCTACTCCTTCCTCTGCGACTCGGCCCTGGGCAAACGCCCTGCCCTGCTCGGTTTCATCCTGTTTGTGCTGTTGATTGCGGCGGCCTATGGCTTCAGCAAAGTGTTCAGCGGCCGTGGCGCCTACCTGCACGTCGGTGCGGTGATCGGCACCATCATGGTGGGCAACGTATTCCGCATCATCATGCCGGCGCAGCGCGCGCTGGTGGCGGCCATCGCCGAGAACCGCACGCCTGATCCGGCCCTGCCGGCCAAGGGATTGCTGCGTTCGCGCCATAACAACTACTTCACCTTGCCGGTGCTGTTCATCATGATCAGCAACCACTTCCCGAGCACCTACGGCAGCCAATACAACTGGCTGATCCTGGCGGGTATCGCGGTGGCGGCGGTGTTGGTACGGCACTATTTCAACACCCGTCACAACAGCCAGAAGTATGCATGGACCTTACCGGTCGGCGCGTTGGCGATGATTAGCCTGGCATACGTCACTGGGCCAAAACCGGCAGAGCCGATTGCCAAGGCACCTGCGGCCATCGAATACCAGCCACTGCCTGAAACGGCGTTGGGTGGTGGTTTGAAACCCGCGGCTCCAGCAGCTCCCGCCGCCGAGCCGGCCCCCGCCCAGGCGACGATTGATTTCGACAAGGTGCATGGGGTGATCCAGGAGCGTTGCGCCGTGTGCCATTCGGCCAAGCCCACCAGCCCGCTGTTCAGCACCGCTCCGGCTGGGGTGATGTTCGATACCCCGGCGCAGATCCAGCAACAGGCAGCACGCATTCAGGCGCAGGCCGTGGCGAGCCAGATCATGCCGCTGGGCAACATCACCCAGATGACCCAGCAGGAGCGGGATTTGATTGGCACGTGGATCAACCAGGGGGCGCGTACCAACTGACAGATTCACACAGTTCCAATGTGGGAGGGGCTTGCCCCCGATAGCCGTGTGTCATTCAAAACATCAGTGACTGAACCACCGCAATCGGGGGCAAGCCCCCATCCCACCGGGGACTTGTAGTGATTTAGAGATTGCGTTCCACACAACACAAAAATAAAAAAGATCCGAGGTGTTGCATGACCGAGTTAGTCGAACCGCAGATTCCTGCCGCCCCTGCCATGGAGCGGCTGCCCCTCTTGCAACTGATTCTGGTAGGCCTGCAACACGTCTTGCTGATGTACGGCGGCGCCGTCGCCGTACCCCTCATCATTGGCCAGGCCGCGGGCTTGAGCCGTGAAGAAATCGCTTTCCTGATCAACGCCGACCTGCTGGTGGCCGGTATCGCCACCATGATCCAGTCATTCGGCATCGGCCCGGTGGGCATTCGTATGCCGGTGATGATGGGCGCCAGTTTTGCCGCCGTCGGCAGCATGGTCGCCATGGCCGGCATGCCGGGTATCGGCTTGCAGGGTATCTTCGGCGCGACCATCGCGGCGGGGTTCTTCGGGATGATCATTGCGCCCTTCATGTCCAAGGTGGTGCGCTTTTTCCCACCGTTGGTGACTGGCACCGTGATCACCGCCATCGGCCTTTCGCTATTCCCCGTGGCCGTGAACTGGGCCGGCGGCGGCAGCGCGGCAGCCACATTTGGCTCGCCGATCTACCTGGCGATTGCCGCGCTGGTACTGGCTACCATCCTGCTGATCAACCGCTTCATGCGCGGTTTCTGGGTGAACATTTCGGTGCTGATCGGTATGGGGCTTGGCTACGGCTTGTGCGGCATCATTGGCATGGTCGACCTCAGCGGCCTGGCCCAGGCGCCGTGGGTGCAGGTGGTGACACCGCTGCACTTCGGCATGCCGAAGTTCGAGTTGGCGCCGATCCTGTCGATGTGCCTGGTCGTGGTGATTATCTTTGTCGAATCCACCGGGATGTTCCTCGCCCTGGGCAAGATCACCGGTCAGGAAGTGTCCCCCAAGATGCTGCGTCGGGGCTTGCTGTGTGATGCCGGCGCGTCGTTCTTCGCCGGGTTCTTCAACACCTTTACCCACTCCTCATTCGCCCAGAACATCGGCCTGGTGCAGATGACCGGCGTGCGTTGCCGCTCGGTGACGATCATGGCCGGCGCGTTCCTGATTGTGCTCAGCCTGTTGCCCAAAGCGGCGTACCTGGTGGCATCGATTCCACCGGCAGTGCTCGGCGGTGCGGCGATTGCCATGTTCGGCATGGTCGCAGCCACCGGCATCAAGATCCTTCAGGAAGCTGACATCGCCGACCGCCGCAACCAGTTGCTGGTAGCGGTGAGCATCGGCATGGGCCTGATTCCCGTAGTGCGCCCGGAGTTCTTCGCCCAACTGCCGTTGTGGATGAGCCCGATTACCCACAGTGGAATCGCCATGGCCACCCTCAGCGCGTTGTCGCTGAATATCCTGTTCAACATCCTCGGCGGTTCAGAACGCCCTGCCGTCGCTCATACGCATTGATTCCTTCGTTACGACAACAAAAACAATACCGAACAAGGAACCCCACCATGCACACCCTCCACCTGGGGGCGGCCATCAGCCGTGCCCCATTTATGCCCGACACGCTCTGTAAGAGCGCACTTGAGCCAAGGCTTGGGAGCCAGTATTCTCCGCGCCCGCTCGAATCGACTCAAAAAAAAACAGCGAATGTAAAAGCTGACTGCAAGGCCAACTTATCCCGGCCTAATGTCTGCTGCCACGGTGCACAAAACGCCTCTGTATTCGACTGCATTTGTTGCAGCCGACGGGGATTTTTTGGCGTTTCAAACACCTTGGCGCAGCTCTTGCTAAAAGCACTAAAGCTGACCAAACAGACGATTTTTGCAGCGAACCAAAAGGCGCCACACCAGAGCGCCTGCGTAGAAGAAAAACCACAAAACCTTAACTCGGGAGCAACCGAATGAAACCTATGTTCAAAGGCCTGATGCTGGCAGGATCCCTGCTTGCGGGTGGTCAGGCCGTGGCCGGTGACTTGTTGCAGTGGCAGAACAACAGCCTGACGTACCTGTGGGGCAAGAGCTTTACCGTCAACCCGCAGATCCAGCAAACCGTCACCTTCGAACACGCCGACGCGTGGAAGTACGGCGACAACTTTGTGTTCGTCGACCGTATCTTCTACAACGGCAAGGAAGACGGCAACGTCGGCCCAAGCACCTACTACGGCGAGATCAGCCCACGGTTGTCATTCGGTAAAATCCTCGACAAAGACCTGTCCTTCGGACCGATCAAGGATGTGCTGCTGGCCTTCACTTACGAGTTCGGCGAAGGCGATAACGAGTCGTACCTGCTCGGCCCGGCGTTCGACTTGAACATCCCTGGTTTCGACTACTTCCAACTGAACTTCTATCAGCGCCAGACCGAAGGCAATCGCGCGGGTGATGGCGTTTGGCAAATCACTCCGGTGTGGGCCTACACCATTCCCGTCGGCAGCTCCGACATCCTGATCGACGGCTTCATGGATTGGGTGGTGGATAACGACAAAAACGCCCGTGGCACTTACCACGCCAACCTGCACTTCAACCCGCAGGTTAAATACGACCTGGGTAAAGCGCTGCATTGGGGCGATAAGCAGCTGTATGTGGGTTTTGAGTACGACTACTGGAAGAACAAGTACGGGATCGAAGATTCGGGTGCATTCAAGACCACCCAGGACACGGCGAGCTTCCTGGTCAAGTATCACTTCTAAAAGCCAATGCAAGACAAATGTGGGAGGGGGCTTGCTCCCGATAGCGAAGTGTCAGTCACTCTATTTGTTGACTGACACACTGCTATCGGGAGCAAGCCCCCTCCCACATTCAGATAGGCGGCAGGCCCAGGAACCGCATGATCTCCTCACGCTTGGCCAGCGCATCTTTTCTGCCCAACTCAATCAACTCGCTGCAATACCCCGCCTCGAACAGCAAGTAACTCAGCACCCCCGCCCCGCTCGTCTTGGTCGCCCCCGGCCCACGCAAGAACAACCGCAACGCCGCCGGCAATTCCTGCCGATGCCTTGCCGCGATTTCATCGATCGGCTGGCTTGGCGCAATCACCAGCACTTCAACCGGTGCCAGGCCTCGGGCCGCGCTGTCGGCTGGCTGGTGATGGCTGAACTGGTTCAGACGCTCCAGCAATTCGATATCACTTTCCAGGCTGTCGATGAACGTGCTGTTGAGCATGTGCCCACCGATCTGGGCCAGGGTCGGTTCCTGACCGGTGTAGGTGCGCTGCACCGACGGCTCATTGCCCCGCGGGTTGCCGCTGACGCCCACCACCAGCACGCGGGTCGCCCCCAGGTGCAGCGCCGGGCTGATCGGGGCTGATTGGCGCACCGCACCGTCACCGAAATATTCCTGGTCGAGTTTCACCGGGGCAAACAGCAAAGGGATCGCTGAACTGGCCAGCAGGTGCTCAACCGTCAGTTGCGTCGGGACGCCGATACGCCGATGGCGCAACCACGCATCAATGGTGCCGCCACCTTGATAGAAGGTCACCGCCTGCCCGGATTCATAGCCGAACGCGGTGACCGCCACCGCGTGCAAATGCTTGTTTCGGATGGCTTCGTCGATGCCGCCCAGGTTCAGGCGCTCTTGCAACAAGTCCCGCAGCGGAGAGCTATTAAGCAACGCTACCGGCACTTGCGCGCCCAGGCCCAACAGGCTGTGGATGAGGAAACGACTCGCCTGGCGAATAACCCCCGGCCAATCACTGCGCAACACCAGATGGCTGCGAAAGCCCTGCCAGAAGGCAGTAAGACGCTGGATCGCCGCCGTGAAATCCATCGCGCCACTGGCCAGTGTCACCGCATTGATCGCCCCGGCCGAGGTGCCGACGATCACCGGAAACGGGTTGGGCGCCCCTGGTGGCAACAGCTCGGCAATCGCCGCCAAAACACCCACCTGATACGCCGCTCGCGCCCCGCCGCCGGAAAGAATCAAGCCTGTTACCGGTTCAGCTGGGCGCATCGCATCACTCCGTGTGGGGAAAATCTCGCCTTATCGGCGGCTTTTTTCGTACAACTTGGGTTCGCCCGGTGGCCGGCTCTTGAAGCGGCGGTGGGTCCACAGGTATTGCTCGGGGCATTCGCGTACAGAGGTTTCGACCCACTGGTTGATGCGCAGGCAGTCCACCTCATCGCTTTCGCCGGGAAAGTCGGTCAACGGCGGATGGATCACCAGGCGGTAACCACTGCCGTCGGCCAGGCGCTCCTGGGTGAACGGCACCACCAGCGCCTTGCCCAGGCGGGCAAACTTGCTGGTGGCGGTGACGGTGGCGGCCTGGATGCCGAACAGCGGTACGAAAATACTTTGCTTGGCGCCATAGTCCTGGTCCGGTGCGTACCAGATGGCGCGGCCAGCGCGCAGCAGCTTAAGCATGCCGCGTACGTCTTCGCGCTCGATGGCCAGGGAATCAAGGTTGTGGCGCTCGCGGCCACGGCGCTGGATAAAGTCGAACAACGGATTGCCGTGCTCGCGGTACATCCCATCAATGGTGTGCTTTTGGCCCAACAGCGCCGCGCCGATTTCCAGGGTGGTGAAATGCAGGGCCATGAGGATCACGCCCTTGCCATCGAGTTGGGCCTGCTTGAGGTGCTCCAGCCCTTCGACATGGGCCAGACGCGACAGGCGCTGGCGCGACCACCACCAACTCATGGCCATTTCAAAGAAGGCGATGCCTGTGGAGGCAAAGTTTTCCTTGAGCAACTGCTTACGCTCTTTAGCGGTTTTTTCCGGGAAGCACAGTTCCAGGTTACGCGCGGCGATGCGGCGACGCTCGCTGGCCACACGGTACATACCCGCGCCCAGTAACCGACCAATGGCCAGCAGCGCGCGGTATGGCAATTGGGTGACCAGCCACAGCAGGCCGAGCCCAAGCCATAGCAGCCAGAAACGCGGGTGAAAAAATGCAGCTCGAAAACGCGGGCGATCCATTACAGATTCCGGTAAAGACAGGGCCGCGCATTCTACAACGGTTCGACCCGGCTTGCGGCCAGTGGATGTTCTCGTTATAAGTCTCGACACTTTTCGTGACAAGCCGCTTTATGCCGACCATGAGCCAAACCGAACCGCTAGACCAAGATCCCGTGTTCCAGCTGAAAGGCAGCATGCTCGCCATCACCGTGCTGGAACTCGCCCGTAACGACCTCGACGCCCTGGACCGCCAGCTCGCCGCCAAGGTCGCCCTGGCGCCAAACTTCTTTAACAACGCCCCGCTGGTGCTGGCCCTGGACAAACTGCCGGCCGGCCAGGGCGCTGTCGATCTGCCCGGCCTGATGCGCGTGTGCCGCTCCCATGGCCTGCGCACTCTCGCCATTCGTGCCAGCCGTATCGAAGACATTGCCGCGGCCATCGCCATTGAACTGCCAGTACTGCCACCGTCCGGCGCACGCGAGCGTCCGCTCGAACCATTGGTCGGTGAAGAGAAGAAAAAACCGGAAAAACCACCGGAGCCGACGATAAAGCCTACAAAGATCATCACCTCTCCCGTACGCGGTGGGCAGCAAATTTACGCCCAAGGCGGCGACCTGGTTGTCATCTCCTCGGTCAGTCCCGGCGCGGAACTTCTCGCCGATGGCAACATCCATGTATACGGCCCGATGCGCGGACGTGCCCTCGCCGGCATCAAGGGTGATACCAAGGCCCGTATTTTTTGCCAGCAGTTGACCGCTGAGCTAGTGTCCATCGCAGGCCAGTACAAGGTTTCCGAAGATTTGCGCCGTGATCCGCTGTGGGGGGCCGGGGTGCAGGTCAGCCTGTCGGGCGATGTGTTGAACATCATCCGTCTTTAACGGATACTGCCGCATTTTCCAAGCATCTCTAGACTCTGATAGCACAGCGAAACCGGCAATACTTGTGTAGGAACATCTGAAGGTTGGCGTTTTTCCTACGCTAACCCGTCTTTTTCCTACAAAGACCGTCCGCCTGCAGCGAGTTCCAAGAGATGTTTTTCAGGGACTGAAAAGTCCTTTTTCCTTAGGGGTGAAACACCTTGGCCAAGATTCTCGTGGTTACATCCGGCAAGGGTGGTGTGGGTAAGACCACCACCAGCGCCGCTATCGGTACCGGCCTCGCTCTGCGCGGCCACAAGACAGTCATCGTCGACTTCGACGTCGGTTTGCGTAACCTCGACCTGATCATGGGCTGCGAACGCCGTGTGGTGTACGACTTCGTCAACGTGGTGAACGGCGAAGCCAACCTGCAACAGGCCCTGATCAAGGACAAGCGCCTTGAGAACCTGTACGTACTGGCCGCCAGCCAGACCCGTGACAAAGATGCGTTGACCAAAGAAGGCGTAGGCAAAGTCCTCGCTGAACTGAAGGAAACCTTCGAATACGTCGTCTGCGACTCCCCGGCCGGCATCGAAACCGGTGCTCATTTGGCGATGTACTTCGCCGATGAAGCCATCGTGGTAACCAACCCGGAAGTGTCCTCCGTACGTGACTCGGACCGCATGCTCGGCCTGCTGGCCAGCAAGTCCCAGCGCGCAGAGAAAGGTGAAGACCCGATCAAGGAGCACCTGCTGCTCACCCGCTACAACCCTGAGCGCGTCAGCAACGGCGAAATGCTCGGTGTCGAGGACGTCAAGGACATCCTCGCGGTGACCCTGCTGGGCGTGATCCCGGAATCCCAGGCCGTCCTGAAGGCTTCCAACCAGGGTGTCCCGGTTATTCTTGACGACCAGAGCGACGCCGGCCAGGCGTACAGCGATGCGGTTGATCGCTTGCTGGGCAAGACCGTGGAACATCGCTTCCTCGATGTTAAGAAGAAGGGATTCTTCGAGCGTATCTTTGGAGGCAACTAAACAATGAAATTTCTCGACTTCTTTCGCGCCAACAAAAAGCCAAGCACCGCGTCGGTCGCGAAAGAGCGTCTACAGATCATCGTGGCGCACGAACGCGGCCAACGCAGCACCCCGGACTACCTGCCAGCCTTGCAGAAGGAACTGGTCGAGGTGATCCGCAAGTACGTCAACATCGGCAACGATGACGTGCATGTCGCTCTGGAAAATGACGGCAGCTGCTCGATTCTGGAACTCAATATCACCCTGCCTGATCGTTGATCGAACAGGCGGCCGCCACGGCGGCTCGCACACCTTGATCCCATAGCGGGAACCGGGTGGGCGAGCCGCCGTTGGCGTTTGTTACGAGGCTGTTTAATGCCGCTGTCCAATATCCATATCCTGCATCAGGACGACGCTGTCCTGGTGGTGAACAAGCCGACCCTGCTGCTCTCGGTGCCTGGCCGCGCTGACGACAACAAGGACTGCCTGATCACCCGCCTGCAGGAAAACGGCTACCCCGAAGCCCGCATCGTCCATCGCCTGGACTGGGAAACCTCGGGGATCATCCTGCTCGCCCGGGATGCCGATACCCATCGCGAACTGTCCCGCCAGTTTCACGACCGTGAAACCGAGAAGGCCTACACCGCATTGGCCTGGGGCCAGCCGGAGCTCGACAGCGGCAGCATTGATCTGCCCTTGCGCTACGACCCGCCGACCAAACCACGGCATGTGGTGGATCACGAGTTCGGCAAACACGCGATGACCTTCTGGAGGGTGCTGGAACGTTGCGGCGACTGGTGCCGTGTGGAGCTGACGCCGATCACCGGGCGCTCACACCAGTTGCGCGTGCACATGCTGTCGATCGGTCATCCGTTGCTCGGCGACGGCCTGTATGCCCATGAGCAAGCCCTGGCTGCGTGGCCGCGCCTGTGCTTGCACGCAAGCATGCTGAGCTTTACTCATCCGCAGAGTGGCGAGCGTTTGCGCTTCGAGTGCCCAGCGCCCTTCTAAAGCTGTGAACACAGAACAAATGTGGGAGGGGGCTTGCCCCCGATGGCGGAGAATCAGTCACTGTATTGTTGACTGACCCACTGCAATCGGGGGCAAGCCCCCTCCCACATTTGTACTGTGCACTTCCCGTCACCGAACGGTAAACTCCGCGCATTGCTGTCTGGAGCTATTTATGCGCGAAGCGTTGAATCAAGGCCTGATCGACTTCCTCAAGGCCTCCCCTACTCCTTTTCATGCCACTGCCGCCCTGGCCCAGCGCCTGGAAGCGGCCGGTTACCAGCGTCTCGACGAGCGCGAAACCTGGGCCACCGAAGCCAACGGTCGCTACTACGTGACCCGCAACGACTCCTCGATCATCGCCTTCAAGCTCGGCCGTCACTCGCCGCTGCAGGGCGGGATTCGCCTGGTGGGCGCCCATACCGACAGCCCGTGCCTGCGGGTCAAGCCCCAGCCCGAGCTGCAACGCCAGGGCTTCTGGCAGTTGGGCGTGGAAGTCTACGGCGGCGCCTTGCTGGCGCCGTGGTTTGACCGCGACTTGTCCCTGGCAGGCCGCGTGACGTTCCGCCGCGACGGCAAAGTCGAAAGCCAACTGATCGACTTCAAGCTGCCCATCGCCATCATCCCGAACCTGGCCATTCACCTGAACCGCGAAGCCAACCAGGGCTGGGCAATCAACGCCCAGACCGAACTGCCGCCGATCCTCGCGCAGTTTGCCGGTGACGAGCGCGTGGACTTCCGAGCCGTGCTCACCGAGCAACTGGCGCGCGAGCACGGGTTGAACGCTGATGTGGTGCTCGATTACGAGCTGAGCTTCTACGACACCCAGAGTGCAGCTGTAATTGGCCTCAATGGCGACTTCATCGCCGGCGCGCGCCTCGACAACCTATTGTCGTGCTACGCCGGCCTGCAAGCCCTGCTCAACAGCGAGACCGACGAAACCTGCGTACTGGTGTGCAACGACCACGAAGAAGTCGGTTCCTGCTCGGCCTGCGGTGCCGATGGCCCGATGCTGGAACAGACCCTGCGACGCCTGTTGCCGGAGGGTGATGAATTCGTACGTACCATTCAGAAATCCCTTTTGGTGTCGGCGGACAATGCCCACGGTGTGCACCCGAACTACGCCGACAAGCACGACGCCAACCACGGCCCCAAGCTCAATGCCGGCCCGGTAATCAAGGTCAACAGCAACCAGCGCTACGCGACCAACAGCGAAACCGCCGGGTTCTTCCGCCACCTGTGCATGGCCGAAGAAGTGCCGGTACAGAGCTTTGTGGTGCGCAGCGACATGGGCTGCGGCTCGACCATCGGCCCGATCACCGCCAGCCACCTGGGCGTGCGTACCGTGGACATCGGCCTGCCGACGTTTGCCATGCACTCCATTCGTGAACTGTGCGGCAGCCATGACCTGGCGCATCTGGTGAAGGTACTGGGTGCGTTCTACGCCAGTCGCGACCTGCCTTGATCCAAAGGCTGAATACAGCCAGAAATGTGGGAGGGGGCTTGCCCCCGATGCGGTGGGTCAGCTAAAAACAAGCTGACTGACAGACCGCTATCGAGGGCAAGCCCCTCCCACATTTGGTTTACGTACCTGATCTATATCATCTGCACTTCCCGCAATCCGACCTAGACTTGTCAGTATTCCCACTCCGACAAGGCCGTCGCACCATGATCTCCATGTCCTCCTTCCACGCCATGCTTATCCCTATTCTGATCGGCATGATCATGCTCGCGGTCGGCTTCAACTTTCGCGACAAGCCCCTCGGCGTGTTCGGCATGTGGATCGGTATGCTGCTGATCCTGGGCACCGTGGTGTACAAGATCCTCGCCAAACTGGCCGAATGACGCGTGCACTCGTACACTCGCTCAACCCGTCGTTTCCAAGGTTGACCGCCTCGTGCTTTCCCGTCTGTTTGCCCTGCCCTGCTACCTGCTGATCGCCCTGTTCACCCTGCTGCCGCTGACTTCTGCCCAAGCAGTCGGTTTGCCCGGCCTGCTCGGCAGCACTAACAAGTCCCAGCCCCAGGCAGAAGTGCCCCTCGGCCAATCGCTGGACGAGGTGATCAAGACCCTGGAAAACGACCAGCAGCGCACCCAACTGCTGAGCGATCTGAAAAAACTCCGCGCCGCCACACAAAAAGCCCAGCCGGCCGCCGAACAGGGCGTGCTTGGGCTGATCGGCAGCACGCTGTCGACCCTGGAGCAACAGTTCTCCGGCAACGACAGCCCGCTGGGGCGTTGGTCCGATGAGATCGACCAGGCCAAGGACGAACTCGACGCTTTGATGCTGCCGGCCAACGAATGGCTGCCAATCATTTTTGGCTTTGCCCTTATTCTCGCGGTGTGGAGCCTGCTGGCCTACGTGCTGATATGGCTCAGCCACCGCGTCCGCGAACGGTTCGGTCTGCCTGAAGAACTGCCGCAACACCCGCGCACCTGGGACATGGTGCGCTTTGCCCTGCGCAAACTGGGCCCGTGGCTGATCGCGCTGGTGATCACCGTGTACATGAGCTACGCACTGCCCTCTTCCCTGGGTAAATCCCTGGCGATGGTGTTGGCTTACGCGCTGGTGGTCGGTACCTGTTTCTCAGCCATCTGCGTGATCGCGTTCTCTTTGCTCGACGGCCCGCACCGCCATCGTGCGCTGTATATCCTGCGGCACCAGGCCTTTCGTCCGCTGTGGTGGATCGGCAGCTTTGCCGCTTTTGGTGAAGCCCTGAGCGACCCACGCCTGGTAACCGCGCTCGGCCAACACCTGTCTCACACCGCCGCAACCGTCGCCAATGTGATGGCGGCGTTGTCCACCGGCGTGTTTATCCTGCGGTTTCGCCGCCCGATCGCCCACCTGATACGCAACCAACCGCTGTCGCGCCGCCTCACCCGTCGCGCCCTCAGCGACACCCTCTCGATCATCGGTTCGTTCTGGTACCTCCCGGCCTTGCTGTTGGTGGGCATTTCGCTGTTTGCCACGTTCGTCTCTGCCGGCGACACCAGCACCGCCCTGCGCCAATCGCTGCTGTGCACGGTGTTGCTGGTGTTGTGCATGGTCATCAACGGTCTGGTACGCCGCCATGCTCTCAAGCCGCAACGCGGGCACAAGCGCCATGCGCTGTACTCCGAGCGCCTGAAAAGCTTCATCTACACCCTGGCCCACCTGGCGGTATGGCTGGTGTTTATCGAGCTGGGCCTGCGGGTCTGGGGCCTGTCGCTGATTGGCTTTGCCGAAGGCGAGGGGCATGAAATCGCGGTCAAACTGTTCGGCCTAGCCGGTACGCTGCTGTTCGCCTGGCTGATCTGGATCCTCAGCGACACGGCGATCCACCACGCCCTCACCCGCTCGCGCAAAGGCCTGGCCAATGCGCGGGCGCAGACCATGATGCCGTTGATCCGCAACGTGCTGTTCGTGACGATCTTCATCATTGCCGCCATCGTCGCCCTGGCGAATATGGGCATGAACGTCACACCGCTGCTGGCGGGTGCCGGTGTGATCGGCCTGGCCATCGGTTTTGGTGCGCAGTCGCTGGTGGCGGACTTGATCACCGGCCTGTTCATCATCATCGAAGATTCCCTGGCGATTGATGACTACGTGGATGTAGGCGGCCACCTCGGCACCGTCGAGGGCCTGACCATCCGCACCGTGCGCCTGCGCGACATCGACGGGATTGTGCACACCATTCCGTTCAGCGAGATCAAGAGCATCAAGAACTACTCGCGAGAGTTCGGCTACGCGATCTTCCGGGTGGCAATTCCGTACAACATGGACATTGATAACGCGATCAAGCTGATCCGTGATGTCGGCCAGAAAATGCGCAATGACCCGCTGCAGCGCCGCAATATCTGGTCCCCGCTGGAGATCCAGGGGGTGGAAAGCTTTGAGTCAGGCAGCGCGATCCTGCGCGCCCGGTTCAAGACGGCGCCGATCAAGCAATGGGAAGTGTCACGGGCGTTCAACCTGTCGCTGAAACGGCATCTGGACGAGGCCGGGTTGGATTTGGCCACACCTCGATTGAGTGTGCAGGTGGTGACGGGAGCTTCGGGTGGGCTGGAGAAAGAGAAGGACGCTTGAAGTCGCCGCACCCACCTTTGCCGAGCGGCTTGTTATGGTGAGCGGGCTTGCCGTGCGCTGGAGCGCGAAGCGGTCCTGAACGGGTGGAATGCGGTGTATCTGATACAACTCAGTGGCTGGAGTGGGGCTGCTTTGCAGCCCAGCGCGGGGCAAGCCCGCTCACCGCACCAGGCCCGCTTGCCACAATACGCGCGCTCACCCCATAGAGCCTGACTACCTGACACAAACCGCCATGTTTAAACGAGCGCTGCTCCATCCATCTTCTGGCGCAAGCTCAACGGGCGCATATCAGTCCAGGTTTCTTCGATGTAGGCCAGGCACTCTTTCTTCATGCCGCTCTTGCCCACGGTGCGCCAGCCTTCCGGCACGACCTTATAGTCGGGCCAGATGGAATACTGTTCTTCATGGTTGACCACTACCTGAAACAGGATGTCGTCGCGGTCAAATACTGAGGTCATTGCTGTTCTCCATCGCAAAAAGCTGGCTGCGCACCACGCGCAGCACTGATATCTGTAGAAACGTACCAAGCCATCGAAAAATTAGAGGCTGTCCACGGCGGCGGCCAGGGCACGCCCGAAGATCTCGGCCACACGGTCGACTTCAGCGGCGGTGATCACCAGCGGCGGCAGGAAGCGCACCACGCTGCCATGGCGACCACCCAGTTCCAGGATCAGCCCGCGCTTGAGGCACTCGCGCTGTACCAGCGGCGCCAATTGGCGGTGCACCGGAGGGTGGCCCTGGGTATCGAGGGTGCCGTCCGGGTCGACCAGTTCCACACCGAGCATCAGCCCGCGACCTCGAATATCCCCCAACTGCGGGAAGTCGCGTTGCAGGATGCGCAAGTGTTCGCCGAGGCGCTCGCCCATAACTGTCGCGTGGCCGGGCAGGTCGTGTTCCTTGAGGTAGCGCATCACCGCCGAACCCGCCGCCATAGCCATTTGATTGCCACGGAACGTGCCGGCATGGGCGCCCGGCAGCCAGGTGTCGAGCCAGTCGCGGTACACCACCACCGCCAACGGCAAGCTGCCGCCGATGGCCTTGGACATCACCACCACATCCGGAATGATGCCCGCGTGTTCGAAGGCGAACATCTTGCCGGTGCGGCCAAAACCGCTCTGGATTTCGTCGACAATCAACGCCACACCCGCCTGCTCGGTGATGCGTCGCAGGCCGCGCAGCCAGTCGAGGTCGGCCGGGATTACGCCGCCTTCACCCTGCACCACTTCAACAATCACCGCCGCCGGCAGCAACACGCCAGCTTCCGGGTCGTTAAGCAGGTTTTCCAGGTAGTGCAGGTTGACCCGCACACCTTGCGCACCGCCCAGACCAAACGGGCAGCGGTAATCGTAGGGATACGGCAGGAACTGCACGCCATTGCCAAGCAACGCCCCCAAGGGCTTCTTCGGCCCCAGGCTGCCCATCAGGCTCAAAGCGCCTTGGCTCATGCCGTGATAACCGCCCTGGAACGACAGCACGGTGCTGCGCCCGGTGGCGGTACGGACCAGTTTCAGCGCGGCTTCCACCGCATCAGTGCCAGTGGGCCCGCAAAACTGGATCTTGGCTTCCCGCGCCAACTCGGCCGGCAACAGACCGAACAAGTCCTGCACGAATTGATCCTTGACCGGCGTAGTCAGGTCGAGGGTGTGCAACGGCAGCTCATCACTCAGCACTTGCTGGATAGCGTCGATCACCACCGGGTGGTTATGCCCCAGCGCCAGGGTGCCGGCCCCGGCCAGGCAGTCGATGAACTGGCGGCCTTCCACGTCTTCCACGTAGATGCCCTTGGCACGTTTGAGCGCCAAAGGGATACGCCGCGGATAACTGCGCGCATTGGATTCCTGCTGGCGCTGACGGGCCAGCAGCGGTGTTTCGTCGAACTGGTAGAGCGTTTCCACAGGCGCCGGGCTGACATGCACTGGGGCGCTTTCGATACGGCTGGTAGCGACAGACATCTCTCTATCCCTCAATACGCTGATGATGGTGACCAAACTGCCAATCCGTTGGCGTCTGGCCCAAGGGCATGCGCACGGATTTCCTGTTCTGGAAACGCATCAGCGGCTGAGGGATTTAGGGCTGGTGATCGTTAACTGATGCCGTTGAACGGTGCTCTGCGTCAAAGTCCTCGGTATTTCTCATTCAAGGCATACAGGATCGCGCACGTCTCGGCATCCAATACGCCACGATAATCCCCCGGCCGAAAGTGCATCTGAAACGCCCGCGTGCGCTGCTCAAACGCCTGTCGATTCTGCGCCGGTTTATACCCATATCGCTGAAACGCACGCTCCACTTCCACTTCCGGCGGCAGCCCTACACAAAATCGGCGTTGATACATCGTCCGCGCCGCCTCATCGAACCAGGCACCTACACCGGCGTCGTACAAGCACCGCCAAGGCAGTCGAGGCCCTGGATCACTCTTGCGCCAATAGGCCACGTCCGAATGCCCGAGAATGTCGGTCGGGCCGATCTGCGGGTAGCGTCCGAGGATGTCGCGCACCAATGCACTCAACACTTCAATCTGTTCGTGCGAGTACTCAGGAAAGGTAAAGACACCCGCATCGTCCCGTGCCAGGTTGACGATCTCGATGCCAATGGAGCGGCTATTGAGGTTGTCCCACCCTGCCCATTGGCTCGCACCGGCATGCCACGCAGACTTGGTTTCATCCACCAGGCGAAACGCGCGCAGTTCGTCATACCCGGCAGCGCGGTAACCAGGCTCATCCGGGTCGGGCAAAAGATAGTGAGCGCTGACCCCCTCCTGCGTCAGCGTCTGCAAGGAGGATGTGAAGGGAGCTGCGGTGTAATGCAGGATCAACTGCCGCACGGTTTCACCGTTGCGTTCATTGAAGCCTTTGGCAGGAAAAGTGGTATCGATGACTAACATAAGAACTGTCCTTTTCAGTACAGGCCGAGTCCTTCGGCCCGTTCAAGTGCAAAAAAATTACCGCCATCCTGAAGCGCTGAACTTCAAGAGGGCGGTAACTATTTGGCAGATGAAAAAAGATCAGCGCCGTAACGGCATACCCAGCTCGACGCGCAGGCCATCCGCCTGGCTGTCGAACGTCAACGAGCAGGAACAGCGCTGCACAATCGCTTGCACGATTGCCAAGCCCAGGCCGCAGCCTTCGCTGTTGCCATTACGCCAGAAGCGTTGGGTCAAGTACTGCAGGTCTTCGCTGGAAATCTGCTTGCCGTGGTCACGCACGCGAAACACCACGTTGCCTGCCTGGGTGAACAGACTGAGTTCCACGCGAGTGTCCGCCGGGGTGTGGCGCAAGGCGTTGTCCAGCAGGTTGCGCAGGGCCGCAACCGCCAGGCCAACGGGCATTTCCACCGGAGCGTTGGAAAGGTTGTCCGGCAGGATCAGGTCGATGCGTGAGTTATCGCCAGCATTGGCATCCTGGATCGCCAGCCGTGCGACGTCTTCGGCGCTGGACTGCACGCCATCGTCAAACGACAGGCTGCCTTCCACTCGCGCCAGCAACAGCAATTGTTCCAGGGTGCGATGCAGGCGGTCGGCGCCCTCCTCAGCGTGGGCCAGGGACTGGTCGCGGGCCGCACCTTCGGTCATGCGCGCCACTTGCAGGTGGGTCTTGATCGCCGTCAGCGGGCTGCGCAGTTCGTGGGCCGCGTCGCCAGTGAGGCGACGTTCGCGCTCAATGGTCTTGGCGATACGCTGCAACAGTTGGTTCTGGGTGTCGAGCAGCGGTTTGAGTTCGCTGGGCAGCGGGTGGATCTGAAGGGGTTCGAGAGAGTCCGCACTGCGCCGCATCAGCGCATCGCGCATACGGTTGAGCGGCAGCAGGCTCTGGCCGATGCCCAACCACAGCAGGCACAGGCAACCGAGCATGGCCACGCCCACCGGCACCGATGCCGCCAGCAGGATCGACATATTCAACGCCTCGCGCTCCACCTGGCGGTCGGCGGTGGTGATCAGCAGATCGCCACGGGACAGGGTAAAGCTGCGCCAGCCCACGCCGTCGATCTCTTGGTCGCGAAAACCGCTGCGTTGGGACTCCAGGCCCTGATCCGGCGTGGTGTGGCTTCGCGCGAGGATTTCCCCGCGCAAGGAGCTGACCTGGCAGGCCATGCCGCCCGGCACATGCAGTTGCTCGGCACTGAAATGCGCGCCGCCGCTGACACTGGCCAGGCCCGGCATCTGCTCGGTCAGCCCCGCCACCATGCGCGCCGACGCCACCAGGCGCTGGTCGAGAGAGAACATCATCTGGTTGCGCAGGTCGTTGAGCATCCAGGCCGCTGCCAGGGCCCAGATCAACACGAATGCGGCGCCGAGCTTGAACGTCAGGCGCAGGCGCAGGCTCTTCACGAAACGTTCTCTCCATCATCCGCCGGGCCCAGGCGATAGCCCAGACCACGCACGGTCTCGACAATGCCATTGCCCAATTTGCGCCGCAGGTGGTGGATATGCACGTTGAGTGCGTTGCTTTCCAGCTCATCGTTAAAGCCGTAGACGCTGTCCTTGAGCTGCTCACTGGACAGCACACGGCCCTTGTTGTGCAGCAGGGCCTGCAACAGCGCCTGCTCACGCCGGGACAAATCCACCGGCTGGCCACCCAACAGGGTTTCACGGCTGCTGGGGTCATAGGTCAACCGGCCGTGTTCGATCAAGTTGACGCTGCGCCCTGCCATCCGGCGCAGCAGGGTTTGCAGGCGGGCGGCTAATTCGCGCAAGTCGAAGGGTTTGAGCAGGTAGTCATCGGCGCCGGCTTGCAGGCCGTCGACGCGGTTGGTCACCGAGTCCCGCGCGGTGAGGATCAGCACCGGAATCTCCAGGCCCTGGCTGCGCAGTTGCTGCAACAGCTTGAGGCCGTCTTCGTCGGGCAGGCCGAGGTCGAGCACCATGATGTCGAAAGTCGCCGCTTTGAGCATCGCCCGAGCAGCCGCAGCCGTAGCCACGCGCTCGACGGTAAAACCCTGGGCGGTGAGGCCGGCCACGATGCCGCTGGCGATCAGTTCGTCGTCTTCACAGACCAGTACGTGCATGGTGAACCCTTCATAAAAGATGGGGGTGATTAAAGGTGCAGCGGATTAAGCGCAGATTATGCCGTGAAAAGAGGCAAGCTCAGATAATCCCTACACTTTAGAATAGCCCCGGTTAATCATCGGTTAATCAACGCCACACATTGTGTGCCTCACTTGTATCGGACTAAGGCTTGACCATGCGGCATCTTTTTACCTTTCTGCTGGTGTTGTTCGCCGGGTTGGCCCAAGCCGCGCCGGGCAACCCGTTTGAGACCAAACCCGATTTCCTCCCGGTGGGCAAAGCTTTCACCTTTACCTCCGAACCTCTTGAAAGTGGCGAGACCCAGCTGTATTGGCAGATTGCCGACGGTTATTACCTGTACAAGCAGCGCATGAAGTTCGAGGGCCTGACCGCACAGCCGGCACTGCCGCAAGGTGAAGCCCATAGCGATGAGTTCTTCGGCGAGCAGGAAGTGTACCGCCAGGGCCTGGAAGTGAAGCTCCCTGCTGGCGCCACCGGCCAGATCAAGCTGGGCTGGCAGGGCTGCGCCGATGCTGGCCTGTGCTACCCACCGCAGTCGATCACCGTGGACTTGGGTGGCAATCCTGCCGTAGCGGCCACCGCTCAAGCCCAGGACCAGAGCCTGGCCAGCGGCCTGCAACAGCGCAGCCTGGGTTGGAGCCTGCTGGTGTTCTTCGGCCTGGGCCTGCTGTTGGCGTTTGCACCGTGTTCGTTGCCGATGCTGCCGATCCTCGCGGGCCTGGTGGTGGGCAGCGGCGCCAGCCCTCGCCGTGGTTTTGCCTTGGCCAGCAGCTACGTAGTGTGCATGGCGCTGGTGTATGCCGCGCTGGGCGTACTGGCTGCGTTGCTCGGCGCCAACCTCGCCGCCCTGCTGCAAACGCCGTGGATATTGGGCAGTTTCGCCGCTCTGTTTGTGCTGCTCGCCCTGCCGATGTTCGGCTTCTTTGAACTGCAACTGCCCGCCTTCCTGCGCGACCGACTGGACAACGTCAGCCGCCAGCAAAGCGGTGGCAGCCTGATCGGTGCGGGTGTGCTTGGTGCGCTGTCCGGCCTGCTGGTCGGCCCGTGCATGACCGCGCCCCTGGCTGGCGCCCTGCTGTATATCGCCCAAAGCGGCAACGCGCTGCACGGTGGCTTGATCCTGTTCGCCATGGGCATCGGCATCGGCATTCCGTTGTTGCTGCTGGTGACTGTCGGCAACCGCTTCCTGCCCAAGCCGGGCACTTGGATGAACGTGCTCAAGGGCATCTTCGGCTTCCTGTTCCTGGGCACCGCCGTGCTAATGATTCGCCCGGTAGTTGGCGAAAGCCTGTGGGTCGGCCTGTGGGGTGCATTGGCCCTGGTGATGGCCTACTGCGGTTGGACCCTCGCCCGCGAGTACGGCCTGGCGGCCAAGGTATTCGGCGCCGGCTCCCTGGTGCTGGGCCTGTGGGGCGCGGTGCTGGTGGTGGGTGCGGCCGGTGGCAGCGACGACCTGTGGCAACCGCTGAAGGTGTACAGCGGCGCGAAGGTCGCCGGGGCGCCCTCCGCCCATGACGCCTTCATGACCATCAATGACCCCGCCGTGCTGCAAAACCAACTCGACAGCGCCAAGGCCCAGGGCCAATGGGTGCTGGTGGATTACTACGCCGACTGGTGCGTGTCGTGCAAGATCATGGAAAAACAGGTGTTCGGCAAACCCGCAGTTCTCGACGCCCTAAAAGACGTGCGCCTGCTGCGCCTAGACGTCACCGCCGACAATGCCGCCAGCCGCGAACTGCTGGGCCGCTACAAGGTGCCGGGGCCACCGAGCTTTGTCTGGATCGGCCCCGACGGTGAAGAACGCCGCGCACAACGCATCACCGGCGAAGTGAATGCCGACGCCTTCCTGCAACGCTGGACGCAAACTCGGGACGCCCTCTGATGCTGACCCTGACCATCGGCACCTTCGCCATCGCGCTGAATCACATCCTGCTGATCAGCGCGTTGATTCTCGCCACCCTGGTGGGCTGGCGCGTGGCCAAGCGTGGTGGTGAAAACCCGGAGTCAGTGCTGTTCAGCCTGTTTCTGCTGGGCATGCTCGCGGCCCGCGTCAGCTTTGTGCTGATGTACTGGAGTTACTACAGCAGCGACTGGCTGCAGATGGTCGACCTGCGCGACGGCGGCTTTCTCGCCTGGCCAGGCATCATCGCCCTGCTCATCGGCGCAGTGCTCTACGGCTGGCGGCGACCGGCGCTGCGTAAGCCGTTGAGCGCCGGGGTCATCACCGGTCTGCTGTTCTGGGGCATGACCAGCCTTTCCTTGAGCGTGTATGAAAAAGGCACACGCCTGCCAGACATCACCTTGCGCAACGCCAATGGCGAAGTGGTGCAACTGGCGGACTACCAGGGCGGACCGCTGGTCATCAACCTGTGGGCCACCTGGTGCCCGCCATGCCGCCGCGAAATGCCGGTGCTGGAAAGCGCCCAGCGCATGCGCCCTGACGTGACCTTCCTGTTCGTCAACCAGGCCGAAAGCATGCAAAGCGTCAGCACCTACCTGGCCACCCAAGGCCTGAACCTGGACAACGTGCTGTTTGACGCCAGCGGTCGCCTCGGCCAGGCCGTGGGCTCCATGGCCCTGCCGACCACCTTGTTCTACCAAGCTGATGGACGCCTCATCAACAGCCACTTGGGCGAGTTGTCCCAGGCCAGCCTGGCCCGTGCCATGGAACCCTTCGACACCGCCCCTGCTGCCACAAGGAAACCGACATGCGAAGCCTCCGCCACCTGTTGAGCCTCTTACCACTGACGCTGGCAGCCAACCTGGCCCACGCCGATGACTGGCCGGCACCGATCAAACAGATCGAAGCCAAGGGCGCCAAGATCATCGGCAAGTTCGACGCCCCCAGCGGCCTCACCGGCTATGCCGCGCAATACCAGAATCGAGGCATGGCGCTGTACCTGACCGCCGACGGCAAACACGTGATCGCCGGCAACCTGTACGACGCCCAGGGCGATGACCTGAGCACCGCGCCGCTGGAAAAACTGGTGTACGCGCCGATGGCCAAGGAAGTCTGGGCCAAGATGGAAAAAAGCAGCTGGATCCAGGACGGCGACAAAAACGCACCGCGTATCGTCTACCTCTTCAGCGACCCCAACTGCCCGTATTGCAACATGTTCTGGGAACAGGCCCGGCCGTGGGTCAAAGCCGGCAAGGTGCAGTTGCGCCACATCATGGTCGGCATCATCCGCGAAGACAGCGCCGCGAAATCGGCCGCCCTGTTCGCCGCCAAAGACCCGCAAAAAGCCCTGGAAGAACACGAAGCCGCCGGCAAGAGCAGCAAATTGCAGGCACTGCCAAAAATCCCGGCCGATATCGAAGCCAAGCTCGATGCCAATATGAAGTTGATGGATGAACTGGAACTGTCTGCCACCCCGGCGATTTTCTACCTGGATGACAAGGGTGGGCTGCAGCAACAGCAGGGTGCGCCGTCGCCGGATAAGTTGGTGAAGATCATGGGGCCGAAGTAAGCGGCGCCTGGTTTGACGCCATCGGGGGCAAGTCGAATCGTCGCACCGTCCCTCCCACAGTGGTTTGGGTTCACACATTTCTATTGGTGAATACATTCAAGTGTGGGAGGGGGCTTGCCCCCGATAGCAGTGGGTCAGCCAAAGATGCATCAACTGACACTCCCTCATCGGGGGCAAGCCCCCTCCCACATTTTTAACCCAGTACACCAGACCCAACTCCGGTCGGCTCCAGAGCCTTCGTTCGGGCACACCGAGCCTAAGCGAGGTGCCAAGTGTTGGGGCACAGACCACTGAAAGTTGTGTAGATACCGATGAGGCCCTCAAACCCAGCGAAGATTAAAGCCCCTCCAACTCCGCCATCAAATCACTCAACCGATCCACCTTCTCCGCGCTGATCTCATTGGCCGCCAACCCCTCGATGTACTCGGCCAACTCCGCTACCGTGCTGCACTCGAACATCGCCCGCAGTGGCACATCGCGCTGCAAGGTCTTCTGCACCCGTGAGGCAATCTGCGTGACCAGCAACGAGTGCCCGCCCAGTTCGAAGAAGTTGTCCTGTACCCCTACCCTTTCGACTTTCAGCACCTCGGCCCAGATCGCGGCCAAGGTGGTTTCCAGTTCGTTGCGCGGTGCCAGGTAATCCTGGCTGTGCAACTGGCCGATTTCCAGTTCCGGCAAGGCCTTGCGGTCGAGTTTGCCGTTGGCGTTGAGCGGCAGGCGGTCGAGCCATAGCCAGTGCAGCGGGACCATGTATTCCGGCAGATCGGCGCGCAGGCGTTGCTTGATGCGGTCCAGGCGCTCGCTTGGGTTGAGGGTTTCATCAGCGGCCACCAGATAACCCACCAGATGCTTGCCGTTGACGCCTTCCTGCACACCCACCGCTGCATCGCGCACTTGCGGTTGCTCGTGCAGGCGCGCTTCGATTTCACCCAGTTCGATGCGGTAGCCGCGAATCTTCACTTGATGGTCGATACGCCCGACGTACTCCAACACACCATCGCTGCGCCGACGCGCCAGGTCGCCGGTGCGATACAGGCGCTCGCCCGGTGCGCCGAACGGGTTCGGCACAAACACTTGAGCGGTGCGCAACGGATCGCTGACATAACCACGCCCCACCCCCGTGCCGGCTACACATAACTCGCCGACAGCCCCATGGGGCACCAACTCCAGCGCGCCATCCAGCAGGTACAGGCGGTTGTTGTCAGTCGGCGTGCCAATCGGCAGATAGGTGCCACGGGTCGATGCCAAATCAACGCGGAAGAACGCCACGTCATCCGAGCATTCCGCAGGGCCATAAGCGTTCACCAAACCGATCTGCGGGTAACGCAGCAACCATTGGTGCGCCAGTTCCGGCGGCATCGCCTCACCGGTGGGCAGCATCCAGCGCAAGCCGTCGAGGCTGATGCGGTCCTGGGCCAGCATGCCCTGGATCAGCGACGGTACGCTCTCCAGCACGGTAATGCCTTGTGCCTCAACGTGGGCCAGCAAACCTTGGGGATCGTGGGCGATGGTGTTCGGCACGATGTCCACCCGCGCGCCGAACAGCGGCGCGGCGAGGAATTGCCATACGGAAATGTCGAAACTTTGCGACGCGGTTTGCGCGATCACGTCCGCCGCGCTCAGGTCCAAGTACGGCAGTTTGCTCAGTTGGTTATTGAGCATGCCGCGCTGCTCGACCATCACGCCTTTGGGCAAGCCCGTGGAGCCCGAGGTGTAGATCACATAGGCGAGGTTGTCCGGGCCACTGTAGATGCCTGGGTTCTCACCACGAGCCGGCACTTCTTCCCACACCAGCAACTGGCAGTCAAAACCGTCGAGCAACTCAATGGCCTGCTCGCGGCATGCTTCGGTGCACACCAGCAACGGCGTACGGCTCATGTCGATGATGCGGCTCAAGCGCTGGCTTGGCAGGCCCGGGTCCAGCGGCAGGTAACCCGCACCGGCCTTGAAGCTGCCGATGATCATGCCCAGCAGGTCGAGGTTACGCTCGGCCAGCAAGGCCACCGGTTGATCCAGGCCGACACCCGCCGCGATCAATGCATGGCCCAAGCCGTTGCTGCGGCGGTTGAGTTCGTCATAGGTCCACTGCTGTTCCAGGTAACTGGCGGCGATCCGCTGCGGATGCTCGCTCACTTGCGCTTCGAACAGCTCGATATAGCTAAGGTCCAGCGGATAGACGTGTGCGCTCTGGTTGCAGCCTTCAACCAGGAATTCACGCTCCTGTTCGCCAATCAACGGCAGGTCGGCCATGTCGCCATGGAACCCCTGCACCAGCGCCAACAGCAGGCGCTTGAACTCGCCGAGCATGTTTTGCACGGTGGTTTCGTCGAAGTAACGCTGGTCGTAAGACAGGTGCAAGCCCAGGTCATCGCCGGGGTAGCACACGGCGGTCAGCGGGAAGTTAGTGTGGGTGCGGCCGGAATCCGAGGTGGCATTCAAGCTTTGTGCGCGGTCCAGCACCGAGGTTTCCACCGGGGCGTTTTCGAACACGAACAGGCTGTCGAACAGCGGTTGGCCTTTAGGCAATTCGCTGTGTTCCTGGATGGTCACCAATGGCAGGTATTCGTACTCGCGCAATTGCATGTTGCTGTCGAGCAAGCCGTTCAACCACTGGCGCACGCTGCAACGTTGACCGTCTTCCGGCAGCTTTACCCGCAGCGCGATGCTGTTGATAAACAGGCCGACGGTGCGTTGCATCTCCGGCATTTCCACCGGACGCCCGGCGACGGTGACGCCGAACAGCACGTCGCGATCGCCGCTCAAGCGGCGCAGCACCAGGGCCCATGCCGCCTGGGCAAAGGTGTTGACGGTGAGTTGGTGGGCCTGTGCCAGTTCACGCAGTTGCGCGCCATCGCGGGCATCAAGACGGGTGTAGCAGTCGCCCACCACCATGCCGCCGCTGTGGCCCGCATGTTCGCGCAGGAACGGGCGGTCGCTCGGGATCGGCGTGGTGCGCTCAAAGCCTTGCAGGTTCTGTTGCCACCACTCGCGCGCTTCATTCAGGTTCTGACGTTGCAGCCAGGCGATGTAGTCGCGATAACGCGGCGCCGTGGCCAACTGCGCGTCGTGGCCTTCGCCCAGGGCCATGTAGATCTCGAAAAAGTCATTCATCAGCAGCGAACGGCACCACGCATCGATAAGGATGTGGTGGTTGCTCATCATGAACCAGTAGCGTGCTTCGCCGACGCGGATCAGGCGCAGGTGGAACGGCGCCTGGTTGAGCAGATCGAAGCCGGCTTCACGCTCGGCCTTGAGCAGCGCTTGCAGACGCGGCTCTTGCTCAGCCTCGGGATCGTTGCTCCAGTCCAGGTATTCAATCGGCGTGCTGCCGGGTTTGTGGATCACTTGCAGCATGTCTTCGCCAACGTTCCAGCAGAACGAGGCACGCAAGGCTTCATGACGGGCGATCACCGCTTGCCAGGCCTGGGCGAAACGCTCAGGGTCCAGGGCACTGTTGATGCGGTAGCGGTCCTGCATGTAGTACAGACCGGTGCCCGGCTCCAGCAAAGTGTGAAGCAACAGGCCCTCTTGCATCGGAGTCAGCGGGTACACGTCTTCGATGGCACTGGCCGGGACCGGCAAGCTGTCGAGTTGCGGCTGGGTCAATTTCGCCAGGGGGAAGTCGGACGGTGTGAGACCACCGGCATCATCCTTGAGGCAATGGGCGATCAAGCTGTACAGCTCGGCGACATAGGCCTCGGCCAACTCGCGGATGGTGTCTGCATCGTGGCGCTCACGGCTGAAGGTCCAGCGCAGCACCAGCTCACCGCCATACACCTGGCTGTCGACGCTCAGGGCGTTGGGCAGCGGCGCATCCGGGTCATGGGCCAGGCCCGCCGACTCATCCAGCGGGTGGAACAGCGCCTCGCTGCCGAAGCTCTGGTCGAACTGGCCGAGGTAGTTGAAGGTGATGTCGGCGGTTGGCAGCGCGGCCATGGCCTGCTTGCACAGGTCGTCCGCCAGGTAGCGCAGCACGCCATAGCCCAACCCTTTGTGGGGTACCGCCCGCAGTTGCTCTTTGATCGCCTTGATCGAGGCGCCCTGCCCGGCCGCTTCTTCGATTTGCACGGGCGTCAGGCGCAGTGGATAGGCACTGGTGAACCAGCCGACACTGCGGGTCAGGTCGATCTCATCGAACAGGGTTTCGCGGCCATGGCCTTCCAGTTGGATCAGCGCCGAGTCATGCCCGCTCCAGCGGCACAGCACGCGGGCCAAGGCGGTCAGCAGCAGGTCATTGACTTGGGTGCGGTATGCGCTTGGGGCTTGTTGCAACAACTGACGGGTGTGTTCGGCATCCAGGCGCACGCTGACCGTGTCGGCATCGCGATTGCGCAACGTGCCCTGTGCACGGTCCACCGGCAACGCCACCGTCGGGCCCGCCAAGTGGTCCTGCCACACGCTCAATTCTTCACGCAGGGATTCGCTGCTGGCATAAGCCTGCAAGCGCGCGGCCCAGTCACGCAAGGCGCTGGTCTTGGCCGGCAGGCTGACGGACTCGCCCTCGCTCAGTTGGCGATACACGTTCTGCAGGTCTTCGAGCAACACACGCCACGACACGCCGTCCACCACCAGGTGATGAATCGCGATCAGCAGGCGTTGCTGGCCTTCGGGGCCATCCACCAGCAAGGCGCGCAGCAGCGGGCCGTGTTCAAGGTCGAGGCTGCGTTGGGTGTCGGTGAACAACGCGGTGCACTGGGCCATATCGCGCACTTGCGCCTGCATCAGCACGCCGCCCTGGGGCACGGTCAAATGTTCGGCATGCCATTGCGCATTGCGCCGCGTGAAGCTCAGGCGCAGGGCGTCGTGGTGCTCCAGCACCGCCAGCAGCGCTTGCTCCAGGCGATGGGGTTCGAGCAATTGCAGCGGCTTGAGGACCAACGCCTGGTTCCAGTGCTGACGCGCCGGGATCTCGGTGTCAAAGAACCAATGCTGGATCGGCGTGAGGCCCGAGCTGCCGGTGAGTACGCCCTGCTCCGCCGTGACCTGCTCGGAGCGCGTGGCCACGGCGGCCAGGGTTTGCACCGTCTGGTGCTGGAACAGGTCGCGGGGGCTGAAATGAATTCCTGCCTGCCGCGCACGGCTGACCACCTGGATCGACAGGATGGAGTCGCCGCCCAGCTCAAAGAAATTATCGTCCAGGCCGACTTGTTGCACGTTCAACACCGCACACCAGATCGCGGCCAAGGTGCTTTCCAGTTCGTTGCGCGGGGCTACGTACTGTTGGCGATTGGCCTCGGGGTCCGGTTGCGGCAAGGCACGGCGGTCGAGCTTGCCGTTGGCGGTCAACGGCATACTGTCGAGCACGATCAGGTGCGCGGGCACCATGTAGTCCGGCAGTTGCGCCTTGAGATGCGCCTTCAGCGCCTCGCGCAATGGGCCGTGCTCTGCGTCGCTGACCAGGTACGCCACGAGCTGTTTGCCGCTCGGCGAATCCAGCGCCAGCACCACCGCTTCGCGCACAGCTTCGTGCTCCAGCAGGCGGGTTTCGATCTCGCCCAGTTCTATACGGAAACCACGGATTTTCACTTGATGGTCGATACGCCCCAGGTACTCCACCAGACCATCGGCGCGTTGGCGCACTAGGTCGCCGGTGCGATACAGGCGGCCACCATTGGCGGCAAAGGGATCGGCGACAAAACGCTCCGCCGTCATGCCCGGACGCTCGTGGTAACCCTGGGCCAGGCCCGCGCCGCCGACATACAACTCGCCGGTCGCGCCTTGGGGCACCAAGGCCAGGTCGGCGTCGAGAATGTAGGCCACGCGGTCGCCGATAATGCTACCGATCGGCACGCTGCCGGCGCCCTCCTCCAAGTGCTCCGGCGCCAGGCTGGCCAACGGCATCACCACGGTTTCAGTCGGGCCATAGGCGTTGAAGAACACCTCTGGCTGGAAGGCTGCGCGAATGCGCTGCAGGTGTTCACCGGTCAGGGCTTCACCGCCGGTGATGCACATGCGCACGGGCAGGGTCTGGTGTTGAGTCGCCAGCCACTGCGCCAACTGGCTGCCATAGCTTGGGGTGAAGCCGAGGATATTGATGCGATGGGTGCGGATCAGCCCACAGATTTCCTCCGCATCCCATTGGCCTTGGGCCCGCAAGACCACCTGCGCGCCGCTGAGCAACGGCACCAGCAAACGCTCGGTGGCGGCGTCGAAGTTGATCGAATAGAAATGCAGCTCGCAGTCGTCCGGGCGCATGCCGAAACGCTCGATCACAGCCTGGCAATGCATGGCGATTTCGCCGTGGGACACCACCACGCCTTTCGGTTTGCCGGTGGAGCCGGAGGTGTAGATCAGGTACGCCTGGTGTTGCGGCAGGCTGATAAATGGCAGCTCATCGGCCGGGTAATTCGCCAGCACTGGCGAGTCGTCTTCCAGGCACCAGCACGCCACCGAGGCCGGCAGTTCACCCAGGGCTTCGAACATCGCTGCGTCGCTGAGCAACAGGCCGATGCCGCTGTCTTCGATCATGTAGTGCAGGCGGTCCAGCGGGTATTCCGGGTCCAGCGGTACATAGGCGCCGCCGGCCTTAAGGATCGCCAGCAGGCCAATGACCATTTCCAGGGAGCGTGGCAGCGCCAAGCCGACCCGCACCTGCGGGCCAACGCCGCGTTCGCGCAGCATCCAGGACAGGCGATTGGCGCATGCATTGAGTTCCGCGTAAGTGAGGGTTACGCCGGCAAAGGTCAGCGCCGGAGCCTGCGCACGCATTTGCGCCTGCTGGCTGAACAGCTGATGAATGCACTGGTCGAGAGGATGCAAACCGGCCTCGACGCCCAGGCTGTCCTGCAATGCGCGTTGTTCGGTGGCGGTCAGCAGCGGCAGTTCGCTGAGGCGTTGATCGGGGTCTGCAATCAACGCTTCCAGCAGGTTGCGCCAATGTTCAGCCATGCGCGCAATGCGCGGTTCGTCGAACAGATCAGTGCTGTAAGTCAGGCAGCAACCCAGGCGATGGTCGAGGTCGGTCACTTCCAGGTTGAGGTCGAACTTGGTCGCGCGAGCATCGTTGGCCAGGTATTCGACGGTCATGCCGGCCAGTTGACGGCTCTGCTGGAATTCCCAGCGCTGCACGTTGCACATCACCTGGAACAACGGGTTGTACGCGGCGCTGCGCGGAGGTTGCAGGGCTTCCACCAGATGGTCGAACGGCAGGTCCTGGTGGGATTGGCCCTCGATCACGGTGTGGCGTACTTGCTCGAACAACTCGCCGACATTCATCTGACCGTTGAGCTGGCAACGCAGCACCTGGGTATTGAGGAATGCGCCGATCAGCCCTTCGCTTTCCGGGCGAATACGGTTGGCCACGGGGGCGCCGATGCGCAGGTCGGTCTGGCCGCTGTAGCGGTAGAGCAACACGGCCAGGGTCGCGGTCATGGTCATGAACAGCGTGAGGCCGCGTTCGGCATTGAAGGCACGCACGCGGGCAGCCAACGCGTCGCTCAGATCGAAGCGGTACAGCTCGCCCTGGTGGCTTTGTACCGGTGGTCGTGGGCGGTCGCCGGGCAGTTCCAGCAAGGGGTGTTCGGTGCCCAGTTGCGCGGTCCAGTAATCCAACTGGCGTTGACGCTCGCCGGACTCCAGCCACTGACGCTGCCACACGCTGTAGTCGAGGTATTGCACCGGCAACGGCGACAGTGGCGACAGACGCTCGTCGATAAAGGCTTCGTACAGCGCGCTGAGTTCACGGGCAAAGATGTCCATGGCCCAGCCTTCAGTGACGATGTGGTGCAGGGTCAGCACCAAGTAGTGTTCCTGCTCGCCGGCCTTGACCAGGCACGCGCGCAGCAACGGGCCGGTTTCCAGGTTGAACGGCGTGTGGGCCTCGTGATCGGCCAACTGCTGCAAGCGCTGCTCGCGCTCGGTTTCATTCAGCGCCGAAATATCCTGCCAGTCCATGCGCACGCCGGTCTGCGGCGAGACCTTTTGATAGGCCACGCCGTCGACACTGGGGAACGTGGTGCGCAGGGTTTCGTGGCGCATGATCAAGGCCTGCAACGCCGCCTCGAAACGCCCCACATCCAGCACGCCCCGCAGTCGCGCCATGCCACCGACGTTGTAGGCCGGGCTGTCCGGCTCCATCTGCCAGAGGAACCACATGCGCTGCTGGGAATAGGACAGCGGCACCGGTTGGCTGCGGTCAACTTTGGCAATCGCGGTTTGCTGGTTGCGCTGGCCCGAGGCCTGGATCAGGCCGACTTGCTCGGCAAACGCGCCCAGTTCACTGGCTTCAAACAAGGTACGCAGCGGCAGCTCAACGTCACAGGCCTGGCGGGTGCGGGAGATGATTTGCGTGGCCAGCAATGAGTGGCCGCCGAGGGCGAAGAAGTCATCGCGCAGGCCGATTTGCGGCAGGCCGAGCACTTCGCGCCAGATTGCGGCGATCTGCTGTTGCAACGGGGTTTCGGGTTCAATGTGTTCGCGGGTTTGCCACACCGGCTCCGGCAATGCGCGGCGGTCCAGCTTACCGCTGGGGCTCAGGGGCATGGCGTCCAGGCGCATCAGTTGCGCGGGCACCATGTACTCGGGCAGCTCGGCGGCCAGGGCGGCTTTCACGTCCTGTTCGTCCAGCGCTCTGCTTGCGGTGTAGTAGCCGATCAGTGTGGCATTGCGCACCAGCACCACGGCCTGGGCGATACCGTCCAGCGCCAGCAGGCGCGCTTCGATTTCTTCAGGCTCCACGCGGAAGCCGCGCAGCTTGACCTGCTGATCGAGACGCCCCAGGTATTCGAGCACGCCGTCAGCATTCCAGCGCACACGGTCGCCAGTGCGATACAGGCGCGCACCCGCCTCGCCCAGCGGGTCGGCGATAAACCGTTCGGCGGTCAAACCGGCACGTCCCAGATACCCCCGCGCCAGGCCGATGCCACCGATGCACAGTTCGCCCGGCACACCGGCTGGCAACAGGTTGAGGTGATCGTCCAATACGCGGCAGATCACATTGCCCAGCGGTCGGCCAATCGGCGAGCGCTCGCCATCTTCAGCGGTGCAGTGCCAGTGGGTGACGTTGATCGCGGTCTCGGTCGGGCCATAGCGGTTGTGCAACTGCACCGCCGGCAACTGAGCCAATACGCGGTTGCGCAGTTCGGCTGGTAACGCCTCACCGCCGGAGAACAGGCGACGCAGGCTGGTGCATTCGGGTACCAGCGGCTCGTCGATGAACAGCTGCAACAGCGGCGGCACAAAGTGCAGGGTGGTCACGCCATGTTCCTGCACCAACTGCGCGATGCGGTGCGGGTCGCGATGTTCGCCAGGGCCGGCCAGCACCAGGCGGCAGCCGGTGATTAACGGCCAGAAGCATTCCCACACCGACACGTCGAAACTGATCGGTGCCTTTTGCATCAGCACGTCGGTGTCGTTCAGTTGGTAAGTGGCCTGCATCCACTGCAAGCGCTCGGCCAGGGCCCCATGGGTATTGCCCACGCCTTTGGGCTGGCCGGTGGAACCGGAGGTGTAGATCACGTAGGCGAGGTTGTCGCCGTGCAGGTGCAGGCCCGGCGCCTGGGTCGGCCAGCTTTCCAGATGCAGGCTGTCCATGGCGATGACACACACGCCGTCAGCGCTCGGCAGTTTTTCCAACACTGCGGTCTGGGTCAGCAGCAGTTGCACGCCACTGTCCTTGAGCATGTAGGCCAGGCGCTCAGCGGGGTAATCCGGGTCCAGCGGCACGTAGGCGCCACCGGCATTGATGATCGCCAGCAGGCCGATCAGCAGTTGCGGCGAACGCTCGGCGGCGATAGCCACGCACACGTCCGGGCCCACGCCTTTGTCGCGCAGGTAATGGGCCAGGCGGTTGGCTTGGGCATGCAGTTGGGCGAAGGTCAGGCTGCCGTCCTGCCAGACCAACGCGGTGTTGTCCGAAGTCTGCTGATTGAGCAGCTCGGGCAACCACTGCTGGGCGGGCGCACACGGCGCTTGGCTCCACGGTTGCTGTTCGTCCGCTTGCAGCAAACGCAGGTCGCCGAGGGCTTGCTGGGGTTGCTCGCAGATGGCGTGCAGCAGGTTGATGAAGTGCTCGGCGAGGCACTGGATGGTTGCGCCTTCAAACACTTCATCGGCGTAGTCGAACGCCAGGCTCAGGCGGCCGTTGCGGTCTTCTTCGGTATGCAGTTGCAGGTCGAACTTGGCTTCGCGGCTGTGCCACGGCAGCTCATCGGCGAGCATGCCCGGCAGGCGGCGCAAGGCGCTGAGGTCGCGTTGCTGGTGGTTGAACATGACCTGGAACAAGCCCTGCTCGCGGGCCTGAGGGAAGGCTTCCAGCAGTTGCTCGAAGGGCAGGTCCTGATGGGCTTGGGCACCCAGTGCGGTCTCGCGGGTGGCGGCCAATAGCTGGTTGAACGGCAGGCGCCCGTCCAGTTCGGCGCGCAGCACCAGGGTGTTGATGAAAAAGCCGATCAGGCCCTGGGTTTCCTGGCGCGGGCGGTTGGCATTGGGCACGCCGATGCGGATATCGCGCTGGCCGCTGTAGCGATAGAGCAAGGTCTGGAACGCCGCCAGCAACAGCATGAATGGCGTGGACTCATTGGCCTGGGCGGTCTGGCGAATCGCTTCGCTGAGGCCGACGCTCAGGCGCACGCTATGGCGCGAAGCACTGCGGATGTGCTGCGCGGAGCGCGGATGGTCGGTGGCCAGGCTCAGGGTCGGGTGCTCGTCCCCCAGTTGGTTTTTCCAGTACGCCAGTTGGCGCTGACCTTCACCTTCGGCCAGCCATTGACGTTGCCAACTGCCGTAGTCGGCGTATTGCAGGGCCAGGGCCGGCAGTTCCAGGGATTGTCCCTGGGATGCAGCGGCATAGAGGCGCGAGAACTCGTCGATAAGGATGTTGAGCGACCAACCATCGGCAATGATGTGATGCAGCGTCACCAGCAGTTGATGGTCTTCGTCGTCCAGGCGCACCAGTGTCACCCACAGCAGCGGGCCTTTTTCCAGATCAAATTGAGTGCGTGCTTCGTCTTCGCGAATCTGCTGCGCGCGGGTTTCGCGCTCCGCAGCGGGCAAGTCGCTAAGGTCGATGACTTGCAGGTCGAACGCCACGTTGGCGTCAACACGCTGGAAGGCCTGGCCGTTGCGCTCGTAGAAGCGAGTGCGCAGGGCTTCGTGGCGCTGGATCAGGTGCTGGAAACTCAGGCGCACTGCGTCTTCGTCCAGCTCGCCACGCAGGCGCAAGCCGCCGGGAATGGTGTAGGCGCTGCTCTGAGGGTCCAGTTGCCAGGTGATCCACAGGCGATTCTGGGCCAGGGACTGAGGCAGTTCGTCCTGGCGTGACAAGGCATGAATTGCACCTTGGGCTACGCCGCCGTCCTGCTGCAATTGCGCAACATTGGCGGCAAACGTCGACAGGGTCGGCGCCTCGAACAGCATGCGCAGGTTCAGCTCCAGGCCGAGGGTTTCACGCAGGCGTGCGACCACTTGGGTAGCGGTGATGGAGTTACCGCCGAGCAGGAAGAAGTGATCGTCGGCAGCAACGGTCGCGACCTGCAACTGTTCGCACCAGATCGCCGCGATCTGCTGTTGCAGTTCGGATTCCAGCGCAGCATCGCCCGCCAGTCCTTGCAGATCGGGGAACTGCGCATAGCTGTCGAGACTGCCGTCGGCGTGACGCAGCGCGCAGGCCGCACGCTGCACCTTGCCGCTGGAGGTCTTGGGCAATGCGCCGGGGTTGAGCAACACCACCACACTCGGCGCTTCTTGGTAGGCTTCGGCCACGGCTTGGCGGATGGCTTTGATCAACGCCTCGGGCGGCAGGATTTTCTGCACGCTGCGGCTGATTTCAGCGGCGATGCCGATGCCTTCCAGGCCCTGGTCATTCACCGCAAACGCCGCAACCCGGCCTTTGCGCACCACTTCCACTTCGCGCTCGATAGTCTGCTCGATGTCTTGCGGGTAGAGGTTATGACCGCGCACGATCAACAGGTCTTTCAGGCGGCCGGTGATGTACACCTCACCAAAGCGAATAAAGCCCAGGTCGCCGGTGCGCAGCCAGGTCCGCCCGGCATGCTGGACGAAGGTCTTGGCCGTGGCTTCGGGGTTGCGCCAGTAGCCGTGGGCGATGCTCGGACCGGTGGCCCAGAGTTCGCCGACGCGGTTGTCGGGCAGCTCACTCAAGGTGTGGGGATCGACGATCAGCACCGCGTGTTCCGGCTGGCTGGTGCCGCAACTCATGATCGCACTGCCCTGCCCCGGTTCGGCGCGGTTGGCGGCCAGCGCCGTCTCGTCGACGCGCAGCGCCGGGATGCCCTGACCCCGGGTGCCGCCAGCGACAAACAGCGTGGCCTCGGCCAGGCCGTAGGACGCAAAGAAATTGTCTGAGCTAAAACCACAGGCGGCGAATTTCTCGGCGAAGCGGTCCAGGGTGTCGAGCCGGATCGGCTCGGAGCCGGAATAGGCCACGCGCCACGTGCTCAGGTCCAGGCGTTCCAGGGCTGACTCACTGACCCGTTCACTGCACAGCCTGTAGGCGAAATCCGGGCCGCCGCTGATGGTGCCGCCGTATTGGCTGATCGCTTCCAGCCAGCGCAATGGCCGGCCAAGGAAGTACGCAGGCGACATCAGCACGCACGGCACGCCACTGAAGATCGGTTGCAACAGGCCGCCGATCAGACCCATGTCGTGGTACAGCGGTAGCCAGCTGACAATCACGTCGTCGGGGTTGAGGTCGATGCCAAAGCCACGGCGGATCAGCACTTCGTTGGCCACCAGATTGCCGTGGCTGACTTGCACGCCTTTGGGCAGCGCTGTGGAGCCGGAGGTGTATTGCAGGAACGCGATGTCGTCGGGCTGTAGGTCGGGGGCGATCCAGGCATCGGCCACTGGCGCATCGAGGGTATCGACACTCAACACCGGCGGCGCATTTTCTATCTGTGCCAGGCCATCGGCAAGACTGGCAATGGTCAGCAGCAGGCGCGGTTCGGCGTCGCTGATGATCGACAGCAAACGCTCTTGGTGATGACGGCGGGTGGACTCCGGCGGGTAGGCCGGCACTGCGATCACCCCGGCGTACAGGCAGCCAAAAAACGCCGCGACGTAATCCGGACCGCTGGGGAACAACAGCACTGCGCGGTCGCCCAGCGCGGCATTGGCCTGCAGGGCGCTGGCAATGGTGCGGGCGCGTTGGTCGAGGTCGCGATAACTGAGCACAACGCTGTGCTCGGCGGACTCGGCGAGGAAGCGCAGAGCCACCTGGTCCGGGGTCTGCGCGGCGCGACGTTGAAGGGACTGGACCAGGGTGCGGGGAAGTTCGAAGGCGTCCATCATGGGGTTCCTGCCTGAAATCGGCTTACGGGAAATTCGGAAATTGAGTAGCTATCAGCCGGCGACCAGCTGCCGCGCCGCGCCATTGCGCCAGCGGGCCAGGTGTTCGTCGGCGTAGCGCCGCAGGCAGCGCAATACGGTGCTTTCGTGCTGCATGAGGAAGAAGTGGTGGCCGTCGAACATATCGAGGGAAAAGCCGCTGGCGGCATCGAGTTGCCAGTCGAGCAATTGGTCGGCGCGTACGCTGTCCTGCTTGCCACCGAATACATGGATCGGCATGCCCAGCGGCTCACGCTCGCCGTAGGTGAAGCTGCCGCACAGCAGGAAGTCAGCGCGCAGGATCGGCAGCATCAGTTGCATCAATTCGGGGTTGGCCAGGGCCGCTTCGGCGGTGCCCTGCAGTTCGCGCAGACGGGCGATCAGTTGCTCATCCGTCTTTTCGATGGCGTATTCGCTGACATCGCGACGCGCCGGGCCGGCAGTGCCGGAAGCGAACAGCGCCAGCGGCGCAGGGACGTTGCGTGCGTTTAACGCATGGGCCAATTCAAAGGCGAGCAGGCCGCCGAGGCTGTGGCCGAACAACGCGTAGGGGCCGCTCAAGTCGTGGCAGATTTCGTCCGCCAGTTGCGCAGCCAAGGCCTTGATATCGCGCTGCAAGGGCTCGTCCATGCGCATGCCACGACCGGGTAATTCCAGCGGGCATACCTGCAGCCACTCGGGCAACACCCGGCGCCAACGTGCATAGACCATGGCGCTGGCGCCTGAATAGGGCAGGCAGAACAGGCGCAGTCGGGTCGGCGCGCTCATCGCTCGAAGACCCCAAACTGAAACACGCTGTATGCACGATAAAAACCCATCTCGTCCTCCTGCGGGTGCTGATCCTTGGCCGCCTGACTAACGGACCTTTCACCCAGAAGAACGGACGGCACCGGCAAATAATTAGTCGCCGGGCATGAGCGAGACGTGGTTCACGCCGAACAAGAAAGCATAAGATTAGTTCGTCTTCTCATTTGACAATCATTATCATTCAGCCTAATTTGTTGCCCGATGTGTAGGAGGCCTCAGCAAGGACGCCCTCCCCCAACCTATTTTTCAAGGTGATTTCCATGACGGAACAAGTATCCACAGGCAGGTGCGACTCACCACTTCTCCAGGCATTCGTCGACAACCGACTGATTCTGGTGAAGATCGCAGCACGAATTACCGGCTGCCGCTCCCGCGCCGAAGACGTCGTGCAGGATGCCTACTTCCGCCTGCAATCGGCGCCGACGATCACATCCTCGTTCAAGGCCCAATTGAGTTACCTGTTCCAGATCGTCCGTAACCTGGCCATCGATCACTACCGTAAGCAGGCCCTGGAGCTCAAATACTCCGGGACGGAAGAGGAAGGCTTGAATGTGGTTATTCACGGCGCTTCACCGGAAACCTCCCATATCAATTTCAACACCCTGGAAAACATCGCCGACGCCCTGACTGAGCTGCCCCAGCGCACCCGTTACGCGTTCGAGATGTACCGTCTGCACGGCGTGCCGCAAAAGGACATCGCCAAGGAGTTGGGGGTGTCACCAACGCTGGTGAACTTCATGATTCGCGATGCGCTGGTGCACTGCCGCAAGGTGTCGGGCAGCCATAGCGATACGTTTGCACGACGCGTCTGATCCACACGGATCTGCCCATAATGGGGGCGAGCACGCCCGCCCCCACCGCTCACACCAGCCCGCACCGCTCAAAAAACCGCTCCCGCCCCAAAATCATCAGCGCCGCGCGCTTGTGCGGGAAATCGAACTCCTTTTCACAGTGGAAACACTGGTTGTGCATATGGCCGATCATCTTCGCGTTATCGGCGCGCGGTTCTGCCACCACACGTTGGGTTCGAGGGTCATCCAGGAACAGGTAGTGCACCAGCGCCGATAGCCAACTGGCGACCTTGTGCGGACCGCGATGATGTTCCTCCCCCACCAGCATGTGGATGCCACGGTCGTAGTCAGCGGCATCGTAGAACGGCGCGATACGGTCTTCCTTGGCCCAGTAGGCTTCGAAATAGGCAAAGGGTTCATCATCAAAACAGCCGATCAGCGTGAGGGTGTGCGGATCGGCGGCGAGCTTATCCAGGTATTCCCGGTGCTGCTCCAGGCTGCCGGTTTCCTGCCAGAAACTCGCCACGCGCGTGCTGTTCTGCCAGCGATTGAAGCGCGCCAAATCCACATCGACCTCAACGGTGCGCAGGGAAATCCAGGCCCCAAGACGTGCGTCATAACGCCGGTAAACCTCACCCCGAGGCTTCGGCGCACGGACGGGGTGGCGCTTGCCGGCGCTGATGATCATCTGCTGCGGGTAGCTGCCACTGGGCGAGAGTCCCAACCATGGCTGGGGCAATTGCCAGAACAGGGTGCGCTCACATCGGTACTGCCCGGCGATCTCGCTAGCCACCAGCAAACCACTGCGCAAGGCGTCTTCGGGCGCATGCTCAAGGTGCCAGGTCAGACGTTGCCGAGTCGGCTCCTTGGTAAACAACCAGTAGCAGGCAGCCCACAAGGCGCGGGGGGAAGGCACCTCGGCGGGGGTCTGCAAATGCACCTGCAGGTCATCGCCACGCTCCAGGCGCAAACGCGCCAGCGGCTGGCCTTCCAGGGTCAGGCTCAGGTGGCTTTCGGTTTCATCAGCATTCAAGGCAGGCCCGGCCGGTAACGGCAGGACCGACAGGTCATTCAGATTGGACATGGGAGGGGCTCACGGTAACCGTCGACAGATAAAGAAGTGACGTGAGCCGGGAGAGGAAATTTAGCCGATCAAGGTACCGGCATCACGTCGATGCGGTACGGCTCGAAAATCTTCAGCATCTCGCCGTCATCGCGCAGACGCTTGAGCAACGCGGAAAAAGCCTGGCCCGTGATCGGCGCCTTCGGCCGCAGCAAGGCGTAATGGTGATAGACCTGATCGATACGCTCAGACACCAGGAACTGCGCGGCCATATCCGCATTGCGCACCATGAAGTCACTCAGGTACGAACGGGTCACCAAGGCAATGTCCGCACGCCCGCGCGCAACCATCAGCAGGTTGCTGTCGTGGGAATAGGTCAAGGTGGCGTTGAAGTGCTCGGCCATGTTCTTGGGGTCGGGGTTGAAGCTGGCGAAGGCGTAGTGATAACCGCTGAACACCGCCAGGCGTTTGCCCGCAAGGTCGGCGAAATAGTCCTGGGCGCGACCCGGTTCACGCTGAGCGACGAAGATTTCCGCGTCCTCCAGCCCCATGTCGACGCTGGTGTGGGGAATTTTCTGCCAGCCCCACGCGGGGTTTTCGAAGATGGCCATGTCGATCCGGCCCTGCTCGAAATCGCGGAAACGTCGAGGAATGGAAGTCGGCACCAGCACAAATTGGTAGTCGGTTTGCGAGGCGTTCAAGGCCTCCACCAGTTGCGGCAGCAATCCCGTGTCGGCGCCCTGCTCCGGGCGCACCGTATAAGGAGGGAAATGCGCCGCGCCGATGCGCACCAATTGCGCAGCCGACGCCGGCATCCACCACGCAGTGCCCAGTGCCCAAAAGGTAAGTCCTGCAGCCAGCCGCCATGGCGAAAACATCAAGGCACACACCGTTCAAAACTCTGATGGCGATAAGCTAGGCGTTTTTGTCTGGCGAGACAACTTTCCGCCAGCAAATTAATAGCTTGCGCCTCAGTCGGCTTTCAGAACCATCAACAAAGCTTCTTGGGCCAACTGCTCCAGCGTCATGCTGCCCTCGGCGCGAAACCAGGTGGTCGTCCAGGACAATGCGCCTGTGAGGAAGCGGCGCGCGATAAACACATCGCCCTTGATGTAGCCAGCAGCCTTGGCCTCGCCCAGCACTTGCAGCCAGAGGTCTTCATACACGTCGCGCAGCGCCAGGACCTGGGCCTGGCCGTCCGCCGACAGTGAGCGCCATTCATACACCAGCACTGCCATGGCTTCGCCGCTGCCGCCCATGATCGACTGCAACTCGCAGCGAATCAGCGCCAGCACACGTTCGCGCACGTTTGTCGCCTCCTCCAGCGAAGCCCGCATCAGCGCCGTGTTGTAGTGGATGGTTTCCTCCATCACCGCCCGCAGGATGTCGTCCTTGCTCTTGAAGTGATGAAAGATGCTGCCGGACTGAATGCCCACCGCACTGGCCAGGTCACGCACGGTGGTGCGCTCGAAACCCTTGTTGCGAAACAGGTGGGCCGCCGTTTGCAGCAACTTGCCCCGGGCGCTGTCGGGATCGGTCAATTGGCCGCCATCGACCATGGTGCGCATCACCCGCAGGGCTTTGTGCTCATCCATGCTGCTCTCCTCTACTTCTACTGACGTCTTGGCCGGCAATTTAGGCCGTGGCCGCCAACCAAGCAAGCGCTTGGCTAAAACTTGTGACTGGAGTTTACAAACCAAGCGCTTGCTTGGTAGTCTCGCCAGCAGCCATTCGAGGAAGGATTTCTCATGAGCAAGACGGTTCGTATCGGCTGTGCCAGCGCCTTCTGGGGCGACACCTGCACTGCCGCCGCCCAGTTGGTGCACGGCGGTAAGCTGGATTACCTGGTGTTCGACTACCTGGCGGAAGTCACGATGTCGATCCTTGCCGGCGCACGGATGAAAGACCCCCAGGCCGGTTACGCCACGGATTTTGTCGAGGTGCTGACGCCGCTGCTGGCCGATATCCAGGGCCAAGGCATCCGCGTAATCAGCAACGCTGGCGGCATTAATCCCCAAGCCTGCGCCGCAGCCCTGCAAGCGGCCTGCGATAAAGCCCAGGTACCGCTGAAAATAGCCGTTCTGCTGGGCGATGACCTGCAACCCCAATTGAAAAACCTCACGGGCACGACCGATATGTTCAGCGGCACACCGCTGCCGCCGGTGTGCGTGTCCGCCAACGCTTACCTTGGCGCACCGGGCATCACCCAAGCCTTGGCGCTGGGTGCCGATGTCGTTATCACCGGCCGCGTGGTCGACAGCGCCGTGGTCAGCGCAGCGCTGGTGCATGAATTCGACTGGTCCTGGCACGACTACGACCGCCTCGCCCAAGCGGCCCTGGCCGGGCATATCATCGAATGCGGCGCCCAGTGCACCGGCGGTAACTTCACCGATTGGCGCGATGTGCCGGACTACGAACACATTGGTTTCCCCATCGTCGAGGTCAGCGCCGACGGCCAGTTCACCGTAACCAAGGTCGACGGCACCGGCGGGTTGATCAGCGAACTCAGCGTGGCCGAACAGTTGCTGTATGAAATCGGCGACCCACGCGCCTATCTGTTGCCCGACGTGATCTGCGATTTCAGCCAGGTCAAACTGCAGCAGCAGGGAAAAAACCGCGTGCACCTGCACGGCGCCAAGGGTTCGCCACCCACCGACCAGTACAAGGTCAGCGCCACGTATCCCGATGGCTCGCGTTGCACCGCCAGTTGCCTGATTGCCGGGATCGACGCGGTGGCCAAGGCCGAGCGGGTCAGCCAGGCGATCATCAACAAGACCTCGCAACTGTTCAGCCAACGCGGCTGGGCGCCGTACACCGAGGTGAATATCGAGCTGCTGGGCAGCGAAGCAACCTATGGCGCACATGCGATGCGTCATGACTGTCGTGAAGTGGTGGTCAAGTTGGCGGTGCGACACCCGAGCAAGCAGGCGCTGGTGCTGTTCGCGCGCGAGATCGCCCAGGCCGCTACCGGGATGGCGCCGGGGTTGACCGGAATCGTAGGGGGTCGCCCGACGGTGTATCCGTTGATTCGGTTGTTTTCGTTTCTGATCGACAAGTCCTCATGCGAGTTACTGATCGACTTCCAAGGTGAACGCCACGCTTGCGCGCTACCCATCACCGATGCCCCAACCCTGCCCGCCGCGCCGATGGATCCACCCAAGCCCCAAGGTCGCGCCGACGCCAGCGTGCCCCTCGTGAAACTCGCCGTGGCACGCTCCGGTGACAAGGGCAATCACAGCAATATCGGCGTGATCGCCCGTGATCCCGAGTACCTGCCATGGATCGCCGAAGCGCTGACGCCCGCGGTGATCGTCGACTGGATGAGCCACGTGCTCGACCCGCTGCACGGCCGCGTCGAGCGCTGGTATCTGCCCGGCAGCCACAGCCTGAATTTCCTGCTGGAAAACGCGTTGGGCGGCGGCGGCATTGCCAGCCTGCGCATCGACCCCCAAGGCAAGGCTTTCGCCCAGCAACTGCTGGAAATTCCCATTGCGGTGCCGCAACACATTGCCGATCAATGCCAATAACAGGAGCGTTGCCGTGGCCTTCGACTCGATCTTCAAAGCCGACCTATTCCAGGGTCACACCGTGATTGTCACCGGTGGCGGCAGTGGCATTGGCCGCTGCACCGCCCATGAGCTGGCAGCGCTCGGCGCCCAGGTGATCCTGGTCGGACGCAAGCCGGACAAGCTCGCAGCGGTCGCGGCGGAAATTGCCGAAGATGGCGGCATCGCCCATTGCAGCGCCTGCGATATTCGCGATGAAGAGGCGGTGAAGACGCTGGTCAGCCAAATCCTGAATGACCACGGCCAGGTCCACGGTTTGGTGAATAACGCTGGCGGCCAGTACCCATCACCGCTCGCGTCGATCAATCAGAAAGGCTTTGAAACCGTTCTGCGCACCAACCTGGTGGGCGGTTTCCTGATGGCCCGCGAAGTGTTCAACCAATCCATGAGCAAACACGGTGGCGCCATCGTCAATATGCTCGCCGACATGTGGGGCGGCATGCCCGGCATGGGCCACTCCGGCGCCGCCCGTGCCGGCATGGACAACTTCACCAAAACCGCCGCCTTCGAATGGGGCTGCGCCGGGGTTCGGGTCAACGCCGTGGCGCCGGGCTGGATCGCCTCCAGCGGCATGGACACCTACGAGGGCGCGTTCAAGGCGGTGATCCCCACCCTGCGTGAACACGTGCCGCTCAAGCGTATCGGCACCGAATCGGAAGTCAGCGCCGCCATTGTGTTCCTGCTCAGCCCCGCCGCTGCATTTATCAGCGGCAGCACCCTGCGCATCGACGGCGCCGCCTGCCTCGGCAGCCGTGCCTGGCCGCTGCACAAGGCCCAGCCGCCGAGCGAACCGTTCAATGGTTTTCACCGCGCTTACCTGCCGGACGTGCTCAAGGAAGGGAAATAAATCATGCCGGTGATTGAAAGCCTGATCGACGCCCACAGCGCAGCGTTCGCACGCAACCGTGAGGCCATGCTGGACAGCATTCAGCACCTGCGCCAACTGGAGCAAAACCTGCTGAGCAAGGCCCAGGAAGCCAAGCCCAAGTTCGACAAACGGGGCCAATTGTTGCCCCGCGAGCGCCTCAACTTGCTGCTGGACCCCGGCGCGCCGTTCCTGGAACTGGCCAGCCTGGCCGGCTACAAACTCCACGACGACAAGGACGGCAGCGCCGCCGGGGGTGGGTTGATCGCAGGAATCGGCTACGTCAGCGGCGTGCGCATGTTGGTGGTGGCCAATAACAGCGCGATCAAGGGCGGCACCATTTCTCCTACCGGGCTGAAAAAATCCCTGCGCCTGCAGCAGATCGCGCTGGAGAACAAATTGCCGGTGGTGACCCTGGCCGAAAGCGGCGGCGCCAACCTCAACTATGCTGCCGAGATTTTTGTCGAAGGCGCACGCAGCTTCGCGAACCAGGCGCGCATGTCAGCCATGGGCCTGCCGCAGATCACCGTGGTGCACGGTTCGGCCACGGCGGGTGGCGCGTACCAACCGGGGTTGTCGGATTACGTGGTGGTGGTGCGCGGCAAGGCCAAGCTGTTCCTGGCCGGGCCGCCGCTGCTCAAGGCGGCGACGGGCGAAGTGGCCACCGATGAGGAACTGGGCGGCGCCGAGATGCACGCGCAAACGGCCGGCACCGCCGAATACCTGGCGGAAAACGACGCCGATGGCGTGCGTATCGTGCGTGAGATCGTCAGCCTGCTTCCCTGGGATGACCGCCTGCCGTCTGCGCCAAAACGCACCTACAAAGAACCACTGTACTGCGCCGAGGAACTGTTGGGGCTGATCCCCGATGATCCGAAAAAACCCTACGACGTGCGCGAGATCCTGGCGCGGCTGGCTGACGGTTCCCAATTCCTTGAATTCAAGGGCGAGTTCGATGCCCACACCGTCTGCGGCCACCTGCATATCCAGGGCCGCGCCATTGGCGTGATCGGCAACAACGGCCCCATCACGCCCAAAGGCGCGAGCAAGGCTGCGCAGTTTATCCAGCTGTGCGACCAGAGCCGCACGCCGCTGCTGTTTTTGCACAACACCACTGGCTTTATGGTCGGCACCGAGTCAGAGCAACAAGGCGTAATCAAGCACGGCGCGAAGATGATCCAGGCGGTGGCCAATGCGCGGGTGCCTAAACTCACCGTGGTGGTCGGCGGCTCCTACGGTGCGGGCAACTATGCGATGTGTGGCCGGGGTCTGGACCCACGCTTTATCTTCGCCTGGCCCAACAGCCGCACGGCGGTGATGGGCGGCGCGCAGGCGGGCAAGGTGCTGCGTATCGTCACCGAGGCCAAGCAGCTCAAAGACGGCTTGGTGCCCGACCCCAAGGTGCTGGACATGCTGGAACAGGTCACCGCGCAGAAGCTCGACAGCCAATCCACCGCCCTGTACGGCAGCGCAAACCTGTGGGATGACGGGCTGATTGATCCCCGGGATACCCGCACGTTGCTCGGCTTTTTGCTGGATATTTGCCATGACGCCGAGGTGCGGCAATTGCAGCCCAACAGCTTCGGTGTGGCGCGTTTCTAACAGGAGAACAAGAACAATGATCTTCACCCAGGAACATCAGGAACTGCGCCGCACCGTCCGCGCCTTCGTCGATCGCGAGATCAACCCCTACGTGGACGAATGGGAAAAAGCCGGGCGCTTTCCCATCCACGCGATCTTGCGCAAGGCCGGCGACCTCGGGCTGCTGGGCATTTCCAAACCCGAACAGTTCGGCGGCATGGGCCTGGACTACAGCTATTCGATCGTCGCCGCCGAAGAATTCGGCACCATTCGCTGCGGCGGCATTCCCATGTCCATCGGCGTGCAGACCGACATGTGCACCCCCGCCCTCGCCCGCTTCGGCTGCGATGCACTGCGCGACGAATTCCTGCGCCCGGCCATCAGCGGCGAGCAAGTCGGTTGCATCGGCGTCTCGGAAACCGGCGCCGGCTCCGACGTGGCCGGGCTCAAGACCTACGCACGCAAGGACGGCGATGACTACGTGATCAACGGCAGCAAAATGTGGATCACCAACTCGCCCAGCGCGGACTTCATGTGCCTGCTGGCCAACACCTCGGACGACAAGCCGCACATCAACAAATCGCTGATCATGCTGCCGATGAACACCCCCGGCATCAGCGTCAGCCCGCCCCTGGAAAAACTCGGCATGCACAGCTCCGAGACCGCCCAGGTGTTCTTCGACAACGTACGCATCCCCCAGCGCAACCGTATCGGCCACGAAGGCGCGGGCTTCATGATGCAGATGCTGCAATTCCAGGAAGAACGCCTGTTCGGCGCGGCCAATATGATCAAGGGCCTGGAGTACTGCATCGACAGCACCATCGAGTACTGCAAGGAACGCCAGACCTTCGGCAAAGCGCTGATAGACAACCAGGTGATCCACTTTCGCCTGGCCGAACTGGCCACCGAAATCGAATGCCTGCGGGCGCTGGTTTACCAGGCCACCGAGCAATACATCAAAGGCCAGGACGTGACCCGCCTGGCCTCCATGGCCAAACTCAAGGCCGGACGCCTGGGCCGTGAGGTCAGCGACAGTTGCCTGCAATACTGGGGCGGCATGGGCTTTATGTGGGACAACCCCGTTGCCCGTGCTTATCGCGATGTGCGTCTGGTATCGATTGGCGGCGGTGCCGACGAAATCATGCTGGGCATCATCTGCAAATTGATGGGCACGCTACCGGGAAAAAAACCATGAGCACCTTGCTGCTGGAGCCCCATAACGGCGTGCTGCACATCACCCTCAATCGGCCCGAATGCCGCAACGCCATGAGCCTGGAGATGGTCCACGAACTGCGATCGGTAGTGGCCCAACTCGACGACCAAGTCCGCGCGGTGGTTCTGAGCGGCGCCGGCGGGCATTTCTGCGCGGGAGCCGACGTGAAGGACCTGGTCAGCGCAGGCGATCAATTGCAGGCGCTGAACCGGGCCTTTGGCACGTTGCTGCAAGAGGTTGAAGCCGTGTCGCAAGTGGTCATCGTGGTGCTGCAAGGCGCGGTGCTCGGCGGCGGGTTTGGCTTGGCCTGTGTGAGCGACATCGCGATTGCCGATCACCAGGCGCAGTTCGGTTTGCCGGAGACCAGCCTGGGGTTGCTGCCGGCGCAGATTGCGCCGTTTGTGGTCAAGCGGATCGGTCTGACCCAGGCGCGGAGACTGGCACTGACCGCCGCGCGATTTGATGGGCAGGAAGCTGAACGGCTGGGGCTGGTGCACTTCACCGAGCGCGATCCGCAGGCGTTGGCGGAGCGTTTGGATGAAGTCCTGGGGCAGGTGCTGCGCTGCGCACCAGGCGCCAACGCGCGCACCAAGGCGTTGTTGTTGGCCAGTGTGGATGAGCCGATTGGGGTTGTGTTGGATCGCGGGGCGCAGTGGTTTGCCGAGGCGGTCAGCGGGGCGGAGGGAGTTGAGGGGACTCGGGCTTTTTTGCAGAGGCGTCGGCCTGAATGGGCTCGTTGATTGGGGGTATATCCGTTATTTGGGTAACGGCTACCTATGGTTTGGCCCTTACGGCGACTCACTTTTGGAAGAGCCGGAATGCCAGCCCAGCCACACACAAGCAAAAGGCTCTTGTCCCAACACTCGGCACCTCGCCCAGGCTCGGTGTGCGGCCAGCGTGTTTAACGGGGCGCCTGAGATCAAGATCAAAAGACCGCTGACTTCGTCAGCAAAAAGGATGTAAGGGTCAGATCAAAAGCAGGTCAAAAGCAGGGTGAGACCTATCTGATAGGTGGAGATCCAAATGTGGGAGGGGGCTTGCTCCCGATGGCGGTGTATCAGCCAACAGATGTGTAACTGAACCACTGCTATCGGGAGCAAGCCCCCTCCCACATTCGAACTGCGATCGCCCAGTCAAACAAGCTGGCACACCGAGCCTCGGCCGGGTACCGAGTGTTGGGGCGAAGGCCACCCTTTGTAAGCGCGGAACCATAGATTGCCGTTACCGAAGAAACGGATATGTACTCAGTCCCAGGGAAAACACCTATGCCGCAGTTCAACAAGATCCTGATCGCCAACCGCGGTGAAATCGCCTGCCGCATCCAGCGCACGGCCCAGGCATTGGGCTACCGCACCGTCGCCGTCTACAGCGACGCCGACGCCCAGGCCCTGCACGTGCAGATGGCCGACGAAGCCGTGCGCATCGGCCCCGCCCCGGTACAACAGTCCTACCTCAACATCCCGGCCATCCTTGAGGCCGCCGAAAAAACCGGCGCCGACGCCATACACCCCGGCTACGGCTTCCTCTCGGAAAACCCCGGTTTCGCCCGCGCGTGCCAAGACTCCGGCCTGATCTTCATCGGCCCCAGCGTCGAGGCCATCGAACTGATGGGCAGCAAGCGCCGGTCCAAACTCGCCATGCTGGAAGCCGAAGTGCCTTGCATCGCCGGCTACCAGGGCAGCGCCCAGGACGACGCCACCCTGCAACACCAGGCCGACCGCATCGGCTACCCGCTGATGATCAAGGCCAGCGCCGGCGGCGGTGGCCGAGGCATGCGCCTGGTGCACAAACCCGAGCACTTGCTGGAGCAATTGCGCACCGCCCGCTCCGAAGCGCAGAACGCCTTCGGCAGTGACGAACTGATCCTCGAACAGGCACTGATCGACCCGCGTCACGTCGAAATCCAACTGTTCGGCGACAGCCACGGCAACCTGATCTACCTCGGCGAACGCGACTGCTCGATCCAGCGTCGCCACCAAAAAATCATCGAAGAAGCGCCCTGCCCCGTCATGACCCCGGAACTGCGCCAGGCCATGGGCGAGGCGGCGCTCAAGGCCGGGCGCGCGGTGAATTACGTCGGCGCCGGCACCGTGGAATTTCTGCTCGACCGCAACGGTCAGTTCTACTTCCTGGAAATGAACACGCGCCTGCAAGTGGAGCACCCGGTCACCGAGCTGATTACCGGCCTGGACTTGGTGGCCTGGCAACTGCTGGTCGCCGCCGGCCACCCACTGCCATTGAGCCAAAAAGAGGTGACCCTGAGCGGCCATGCCATGGAAGTGCGCCTGTACGCCGAAGACCCGGCCCAAGGTTTCCTCCCGCAAACCGGTGAGGTGCTGCGCTGGGAGCCGGCCGCAGGCGTACGTATTGACCATGGCGTCAGCGAAGGCCAAACAATCAGCCCGTTCTATGACGCCATGCAAGCCAAGATCATCGCCCACGGCGCCACCCGCGAAGAGGCGCGGCGCAAGCTGCTGCGCGCCGTGGAAGACACCGTGCTGCTGGGCGTCAATACCAACCAGCAACTGCTGGCCGACCTGCTCAAGCAACCGGACTTTATCGACGGCCATTTCAGCACCGGGTTTATCGCCGAGCACTTTCGCGAAATACCGCCGCCCGCCGCGTCGAAAGAACAGCTTGCCCTGGCCGCCGCGCTGTTTTATCACCACAGCGCCGACCAGCACGCCCTGGGTCTGGCGGGATGGCGCAATAACGCAAGCATCCCCTGGACATACCGCCTGGAGGTCAACGGCGACCTTCAAACGGTCACCGTTGACGACCTGCAACTCAGCACCGACGGCCGCTACGCCACGCGCGTGCTCAACGGGATCCGGCGCCGTATCGCTTACCACCTCGACGGCGACCAATTACGGCTACCTGGCCTGACCGTGACCAACCGCACCCAACAGGTCGCCCGCCGCCAGGCCGACGCCAGCAGCGGCACGGTCAAGGCGCCGATGGATGGCGCCATTGTCGATGTGCGGGTCCGTGCAGGCGAGCGTGTCGGCAAAGGCCAACTGCTGCTGGTGCTTGAAGCCATGAAAATGGAGCACCCGCTCACGGCGGGCATCGACGGTGTGATCAAGGCCGTGCAGGTAATGGCGGGCGATCAGGTGCGTAATCGGCAGGTATTGCTGGAGATCGAATAGTCCCTAGGCGGAACTACAGGGCCGGGCTACGCTCTATCCCCATCAGGAAGGGACGAGTACGGGAACCTGCACAATGCCTCATTGGCTGATTATTGACCTTGAAGCCACAACGGATGAAGGCGGCTGGCCCGTGACGGAGATGGAAGTCATCGAGATCGGCGCGAGCCTGGTGAACCGCCAGGGCCGCGAACTGGACCACTTCCAGCGCTTTGTGCGGCCATTGCGGCGCCCATTGCTGACGCCCTTTTGCCGCCAGCTGACCCATATCACCCAGGCCAATATCGACACCGCCGCGCCCATCACCGAGGTGTGGCCGCTGTTCGAACGCTGGCTGGGCCAGCATCAACCGCGCCTGGAAGGCTGGGCGAGTTGGGGTGACTATGACCGCGCGCAGCTTGAGCTCGAATGGCAGCGCAACAGCCTGGTGAGTGCACTCGCCAAGACACCTCATGTGAACCTCAAGCAGCGCTTCGCCAAGGCCCGGCGCCTGGACAAGCCCTTGGGCCTCAATGGCGCCCTTCAATTGGCGGGAATGCAGTTCCATGGCCAGCAACATCGGGCGCTGGAAGATGCACGCAATACCGCGCGCCTGTTGCCGCTGATTTTACCGGTCTAGGCAGCTCCCCTGCCCTTGGGCATACTGGCCGACCTTTCCAGACCCTTTTTCCGAGGATTCGCCCATGTTCAAAGTCAACGAGTACTTCGACGGCACCGTCAAGTCGATCGCTTTCGGCACCGCAGAAGGTCCGGCGACCATCGGCGTGATGGCCCCGGGTGAATACGAATTCGGCACCGCCCAGCGTGAAATCATGCACGTAGTCTCCGGCGCCCTGACCGTTAAACTGCCTGACGCCAGCGAGTGGGAAACCTTCGCCGCCGGCAGCCAGTTCCACGTACCGGCCAACAGCAAGTTCCAGCTGAAGGTCGCCGTGGATACTGCTTACCTGTGCGAGTACCGCGGCTAAGCATTCGCCCGGTCAAAAAAATGCCCGTCTCATGGGAGACGGGCATTTTTTATGGGCGCCGAAGGCTATTCGAGAATGGTCACTGGCATGCCCACTTCCAGGCGTCCATTACCATCGTTGACCAGGTTCTGGCCGAACATCGCGCCGTCTTCCGTCTTGCGATAAGCCTCCAACGTGACAAACGGTTCACGGTCGGCGCTGCGTTCACCGGTTTGCGGGTCGATGGTGGTGAGAATGCAACGTGAGCAGGGTTTCACGGCGCGAAACTCCACATCACCAATGCGCAGACGCTTCCAGCCATCTTCCGCGAAAGCTTCGCCGCCCTCGATCACGAGGTTCGGGCGAAAGCGGAGCATCTCCATGGGGCGGCCGATTTTTTGCGAGAGGTCGTCGAGCGACGCTTGCCCGATCAGCAGCAACGGATAACCATCGGCAAACGCCACTTGATCATCATCACGCCCGAAACCGGCCTGGGTGGTGCGGGCACGGTCCAAGGGCATCTGCACCAGCCGTGTCGGCTTGCCGATAAAGTCGCTGACCCAGGCGGCAGCTTCATCACCGGCGTCCGGTACGCGCAAGGTGTCGCGCCAGATGGTCACGCCGCGCAACTCGGCGTCGCTGCCGGGCAGCGCCACGTCCAGCGGCGCGTAGCCAGGCGAACTCAAGGTCAGGCCGCCCGTGCGGTTCCACAGCGCAGAGAGTTGGCTCATCTTCGCCACCGCCCGCTGCGTGAGGAAACGCCCGCTGGCCTCGTCCACCAGCATCCAGCGTCGATCCCCATTCAACCCGAGTTTATCCAGGCCGATGTGCTGCAAGGTTTCGGCCTTGCCGGACTTCAAGGGGTAACGGTACAACGCGCTGAGACGAAGCATGGGCCTGCATTCCTGAGGGGCAAAGATGCAACCCTAAGGTCAAGCGGTGGCTTCGTCCAGCATCAGTCGCTGGCGCACCACATCCACCAGTTTGTCGGGCTGGAATTTGGACAGGAAGTTGTCGCACCCAACCTTCTTCACCATCGAGTCGTTGAAGCTGCCCGACAGCGAGGTGTGCAGCACCACGTAGAGCTTGCGCAGGCGTGGATCGTTGCGAATTTCGGTGGTGAGGCGGTAGCCGTCCATCTCGGGCATTTCGGCGTCGGTGAAGATCATCAGGAGCTTGTCGGTCATCACGTGGCCGGCGTCGGCCCAGGCCTTGAGCATGTTCAGTGCCTTGAGGCCGTCGCTGGCGATGTGCATCTTCACACCCAGTTGACCCAAGGTGTCGCGCAGTTGCGACAGGGCGACGTTGGAGTCGTCCACCAGCAGCACTTCGCGGCCACGGGCACGTTCCAACACAGGGTCTTCAAGTTTTTCACGGGAAACTTTGGCGTTATAGGGCACGATCTCGGCGAGGACTTTTTCCACATCGATGATCTCCACCAGTTGGTCATCGACCTTGCTGATGGCGGTCAGGTAGTGCTGACGCCCGGCGCTGGTCGGCGGCGGCAGGATGGATTCCCAGTTCATGTTGACGATGCGGTCCACACCACCCACCAGGAACGCCTGTACCGAGCGGTTGTACTCGGTGACGATGATGGTGCTGTTCGGGCCCGGTACCAGTGGGCGCATGCCGATGGCCTGGGACAGGTCGATCACCGGCAAGGTCTGGCCACGCAGGTTGACCACGCCGCACACGAAGGGGTGACGCTGAGGCATCAGGGTCAGCTTGGGCAGTTGCAGGACTTCCTGCACCTTGAACACGTTGATTGCGAACAGTTGCCGCCCGGCCAGGCGAAACATGAGGATCTCCAGGCGATTCTCACCCACCAGTTGCGTGCGTTGGTCTACTGTGTCGAGAATGCCGGCCATCAAAAGCTCCTGGTGTGCGCAGCTAGATGCGCGAAGGGATTGTGCAATTCATTACTGCTGTTATCGGCGGCGAAAGCCAGACCTTGACCCCCTGCTAAAATGCCACGTAAATTCATTGATGTCACACTGACATCATGCTCTACTGCATGAACCTCTCCAGACAGCGGTACATCGGCGTTGCCGGACATTCAAAGCGATGTAAAGTTCCGCCATGTAAGGGATTCCCCTATAAGCAATCAGGCCCAACCTGATATTCGCTTTATCTAATAGTCATTAATGTGACGCCATTCTCATTGCATGAATGGAGTCAGGCTTTGTTTGCCATCCCAAGCCCTCGTTCCACGGGTCTACCAGACACTCACGTCGCGGCAACTGAAGGTGTGCAATTGAGCCCGCTCACGAGGGCCGCGCGCAGCCGTCGCCATCATTCAAATAAACGTCCTACTGAACGCTCAGAAGCAACCTACAGACTCCAGTTATCTTTCAGCAGTAGTTTTACGCCACTCACCCAATGCGACCTCTCATCACCCCACCTTATGTTGTGGAGACTTGCATGATGAACGACGGTAACGAGTGGCAACTTGCACTTCCCGAATTCCTGCACGAGGCTGAAAACCTGCTGGCCAAGTCGGAAGAGTGCCTGAGTCACCTGCATCTGATTCGCAACGACAGCGACGCCATCGACTGCATGAAAGCCAGCCTGATCAAGCTCGCCGAAAAAGCCGATTGCCTGGCCCTACAGGCGATCAGCGAATTTTCGCGGCATATCCAATACGTGATCGCCAACGCCGAAAACCCGTTGCAGCTGCATGATCAGGCCCTGAGCGCCCTGGAAGACTGCCTGAGACTGCTGGCCTGGCAACTGGAGCTTATCGATGCAAAGACAGGCCTATTGGCACTGGATGAATCGGAACAAACCTCATTGATTGCTACGGTCACACTGCAAATCCCACAAAAGGATTTCAGATATAAACCGCAGCAGCGTTTACACCCCTCGTCCTGAGCGGTTATGAGGTCGTAAATAACGCGCAGTTTTCTAAAAACGACAGGTTTAACCAACCCATTGAAACTGAATGGCGCATGCGTAGATATCAATTAGCCATAACCCCTACATTCCTGTTGAAGTAATACATCCCCCCTTCATTAACTTTGGGACTATCGTCCCTGAATATTTGCGCGCTTAGATAATCCCGCCAGACAGGCGCCTGGCGACCGACGGTAAGAGTAGTGGTACTATCACCCCCTCAAAGTGACTGAATTTATTAACTTTGAAAACGATTCAATAACGTATCTCAAACAGCGCCCGGTCAGTGTCGACCGGTCTTCCCGCAGCGAACCTTCATTGGCTCCATCCGCTATGCATGCCAGCCTCAAGACATTCATCGCAAGGTCCGCGTCCCGCAGCAATGCACGCCGTTTGATCCTCACGCTATGCCTTGGCTCACTGCTGCTGAGCCTGTGGGCCTACGCCCATTCCGCACCGCTGCCGCTGATGGTACTGCTGCTCAACCTGGCCACCTTATTAGTGGTAGGCCTGCAACAGTGGTACTCGCGCAAATCCATCAAGTTCCAGCCCCAGGAATTGGCCGATCGCCTGCTGCAAGTGCAGGAAAACGAACGCCACCGCCTCAGCCGCGAACTGCATGACGACATCGGGCAACTGCTGACCGCCGCCAAGCTGCAAAGCGAATGGCTCAAGCGCCGTATGCCGGATGAGCTGCAAACCCAGTGCAACGTCTTGTGCAACACCTTGAACGAGACCCTGGCCAAGGTGCGCGACGTCTCTGCCATCCTCAACCCCCGACAGCTCGCCAGCCTGGGCCTCGAAGCCAGCCTGCGCGCGCACCTGCTCAAGACCCTGGAAAACACCCCGGTGCACTGGAGCCTGGAATGCCAGCAACGGCTGACCGGCATCCCGGAAGAAATGGCCGTGGCGGCCTTTCGCATCACCCAGGAAGCCGTCACCAACATGCTGCGCCACGCCCAGGCACACAACCTGCTGGTGCGCCTGCAACGTCTACCCGAAGGCCTGTCGCTGAGTATTTGTGATGACGGCCAGGGTTTTTTGCCCGCCATCAATCCCAGCCTGGAAGGCCAGCGGGGCATGGCGGGCATGTCCGAGCGGGTTGATCAGCTTGGCGGCACATTGTCCGTGAGCAGCCAGCCAGGCAACGGGACGCGCATCGAAGCGCTCTTCCCCTGGGCGCCCCGCGCCCTCGAACGGGCCAGCGCCCCTAAGGTTATCGAGTGACCTGCACATTACTTCTGGTGGACGATCATGCCCTGATCAGGGCCGGCGTGCGTGCGCTGATCCAGGATATTCCCGGCTACACGGTGACGGGCGAAGCCAGTGATGGCGCCCAATTGCTGGAGCAGTTCAATCGCTTGCTGCCGGACATTGTGCTGCTGGACCTGTCGATGAAGCACACCGGCGGCCTCGACGCTTTAAAGCAACTCAAGAGTGCGCACCCCAAGAGCAAGGTGCTGATCCTGTCGATGCACACCGACCCGGAGTTGATCATGCGCGCGCTGCAAGCCGGTGCCCATGGCTACCTGCTCAAGGACACTACCGCCAATGAGCTGGAACACGCGCTGCAGGCCTTGCGCAACAACGAGCGCTACCTGAGCCCGGCGATCGCCCACACCGTGATCAACCAGGCGCTGGTGCGCAGCCAGGGGCCGATCACGCCCGCCGGTCAAAGCCATAACCTCACGGCACGCCAACTGGAGATCCTGCGCCTGATCGTGCGTGGCAAATCCACCCGTGAGATCGCCCACGGCCTGGGCCTGAGCATCAAGACCGTAGAAGCCCACCGTTCGCAAATCATGAAGCGTCTGCAGATATTTGATGTGGCAGGCCTGGTGTTATTCGCTGTGCGCGAGCAGATCATCAGCCTGGACGACTAGGGGCGAATCCACCGGCAAATGCACGCGAAGCGCCTTGGGCAAGGCCTCGAAGTGCAGGTCGTCACCTTCCAGCGGCTCGCCATCGAGGTTGATGTACAAGCCCTGCGCCACCTTGATATCGACCCACGGCAGGCGCGCCCGTACGAACATGTTGTCGATCCCACCGTCGCTCACCAGATTGAGCAGCGTGCCGACCACTTCCTGAGGCGCCGGCAGAATGCTGACGTCGAGCAAACCATCATCGGCCAATGCGCCGGGGCACAGTATGTGCCCACCGCCCGCCTGGCGGCCGTTGCCGATACCCAGCGCCAGCAACTCGCCCTTCCAGTGAAAGTCCGGTCCTTCCAGCTCACCGTAGGCGGCCTTCAACTCGCTGAAGCGCGTCAGGCCGGTAAACAGATAAGCAGCGCCGCCGAGGACTTTCTTCAAATCTTCGGAGGTATTGGCCGTGACCTGGCTACCAAAGCCGCCAGTGGCCATGTTCAGGAAAATCTGCCCGCCGACCTGGCCGAGGTCGATTGCCCTAGGGGGCACATCCAGCAATGCCAGGGCCTGGGCAGGCTCCAACGGCACGCCGGCAGCCTTGGCAAAATCATTGGCGGTGCCCAGGGGCATCAGCACCAGGCTGGCGTCGCTCTTGGCCTGGGCCATGGCTTCGGCCACGTCGCGCAAGGTGCCGTCGCCGCCGCCGGCAATGATGTGGGTGTAACCGCCGTCCACAGCCTCCTTGACCAGCCGTTGAGCGTCACCGCCCTCCCACGTCACCCGCACCGCCAGCTCCAAACCCGACTCGCGCCGGGCCAGCACGGCCGCGCGTACGTCCTCGTTGAGGGCTTGCTTGCCGTGAAGGATCAACAGTGCCTTGGGGGTGGTCATGGGGGGCGTACTCCTGGAGTCAATGGTGCTTGAAGGATGTTGACCTTTGAGGAGTAGGAAAAAGTCATTAAGGTCGAAAAATAATTGGCTCGCTAGAAATTATCCATCGCGTTGCACATCGACACCTTGCCCTTGGGCGCAGGCTCCACCTCGACCCATTGCTTACCGCCCGGCGGCAGCTCGTGCAGCTGGAACGAACAGCTCGCATAGATGGACGCCTGCACCATGTAGTCCATCCCCGGCCGAGGCACAAAGGTCATGGTGCTGGAGCATTGCCGGGAATACTGCAGTTTCCCCAAGTAATGAAACGCGATCGGGGTGTTCGCCGGCACCACCAACTCCGACGATACCGCAGCCGCCCACGAGTAAATCGGCCCAGGCATGCCCAGGCTCTCGCCGTTGTGATCGGGGAAGCCCGCTTTCGTCGACGCCATCACCCCAGCGCCCGGTACATTCCAGTCCAGGCAATCACGCCCCGGCACCGCGCGCACCATACCATCGGTGATCAACCGCACACGGGCAGTCTCGCCAGACGTTGGTGCGACGTAGCCGGTAGACAAGGAACGGATATTCGCCACTTGGCCGCAGCCTGTCAGCAGCACCAGCAACGCCACGGGAACCCCACGTAAAACGCTCATCAGCAGTCAACTCGCAAAGGAATAAAGGGCTGTTTACGGCTGACGGCAATTCTGGCTGACCGACAACTGCGGTGCGGGCTCGTACTTCACCTGCTGCAAGCCATCGGCGCCCTGAAAGATGAAGTACTTGATGCGGCAGTCCTTGAACATCGACGAGTAACCCTCCGCCCGGAAGCCTTCGCCATCGACCTGCTTGGTCACGGCGTTGTTGCGGCTGACCACCGCGAGCACCTGTGCATAGCTCTGGCCCATCCTCACCCCCGGCTCGCCGGTGACCGTCATCGACGAGGCGCAACCGCCCAACCCTGTCGCCGCCAATGCCAGCGCGACGCCGTACAGTCCATTGCGTAAATCGTTCATTCCTTGCTTCCTTTTAGGGATGGGTTACCGACGGCCTTCGCACACCGGTGATTCGCCGATACGGCCAAGCTTGCACATGTCCAAGTTATCTTTGCGTGTGAAGCCCGCATCTTTCATGCAGTAGAAGCTCCTAAGCCGCTCATCGATTGAGCCGCCGCCCGTGCCCGCCACATTCTCGTACCCGCACGCGAGCATACTGCTCTTGACGCCCTCTAAAGAGACCCCACTCTTTTGCCAATAGACAAAATCAGGCGGCGGCGGCTGAAAACCCCTGCCTGTGCAGCCGACCAGCAGTACAGCGCAAACACTCAACAGCAGCCCGCTCCTGGACATAGGGGTGTTCCTTAAGGTTTGCGTTAATCGTTCATTCCCTGCGACCTTTCAGTGATCGATTAACGGCGGCCTTCGCACACCGGTGATTCACCAATGCGGCCTTCTTTGCACAGGTCAATGTTATCTGTGCGCTTGAAACCCGAGTCTTTCATGCAATAAAACTGTGTGAGTACCTGGTCAATAGGCGTTGTGTCCCCCGTGCCTGTCAGGTTGATATACCCGCAAGCTCTCATCGCACTCTTGACGCCTTCTTGGGAGACCCCACTTTTTTTCCAATTGGTGAATTCCGGCGGCGGCGGTTGAAAGCCCCTCCCCGTGCAGCCGGTCAGTAACACAGCGCCAATAGTCAACAGCAACGTACTTCTCAACATAACGTTCTTCCTTATTCTCCGGCGCGCTTAAAGTGTGGAACGCCATCGGTTGAATCTTTCCAGAAGGGCTTGCAGGCGGGCCCTCCATTGCCGTAGCAGTTGTGCACTGTCTTATCGCCGCCAAGCACTTTCAGCCATTCCCATACACGCACGCTGCCGTCCGGGACCGTACCGCCCGTAGCGGGGTTGAACCCTACGAGCGGCAAGCGCGCAACCGGATCGAGATTGTGATTCTGGTAGCGCAGCTCCATCGCCTCGCGCTGTGATTCGGAGCTCACCCCTGAACGACTCTGTAAGACCCCTAACAACGAGTCGGCCTTCTGCACGCTGTAGGCAGCACCGAAGAAGTTCATCGACGTTTTGCCGAGAATGCCCACGTTGGCCGGATCACGGGCCAGCGACTCCATGGCGCTGCCAGTGGTCAACGTGCCCCGGCTGTGACCATCGATGTGCAACCCGCTCTGGCCGAACTGCGTCATGTAGTCTTTGGTTTGCACCGTTGCATTGGACAACCCCCAGAAATCATTCTCCAGATTCTTCTGATAAGCAGCGATCATCAGCTCGGAAGTGAAGTTGTTGGCTTGCTCGAAGTGGATCAAGTATTGCGGCCCGCTATCAGCCGAACTGTGCTGCTCGGCGTATTTGGCCGCACCATCGATATCGTTGAAAATGCCATTGTTGGCGATATGCACTTTGCCGTCCGGCCCTTTCTTGAGGTTCATTTTCTCTTCGTCGCTCAGTTCGCGACGTTGAACTTTGCCCTCCTTGTCCTTCGAGACCTCATACACCCGCGCCTTCTCGATAAAGATCTTGCGATACGCCTCATCCGCCAGCAGCGAGACCTGATGATAGAACTCACGCTTGATCTCCTGCTCAGCCGCTACCTTGCGCCCCATTTCCGCCACATCCAACCGTCCCACGGCGACATGGGCGGCCTCGGTGTTGCGGTTCAGGTTGGCAATTGTCTGGTCAACCGTCATGCCGCCAACCACACGCTGGCGCTCGGCATTGGTGATCACCAAGGTGCCGGCGCTGATCGCGCTGCGGGTGTCGCTGTCGGCGGAGTCGGAGTCCGAGCCGTTGTTGATGCTGTTGGCGAGCAGCGCCTTGGCCGTGCCCAGTTTGCCGTCGAGCATGTCCGAACTCAGGTCGACGCCTGAAGTTTTGGCGCTGGCTTCGGACACGTTGTGGATGTCGGACACCGTCAGCGTGCCGGTGGTCAGGCTGTTTTTGCCGTCGGCAATGGCCTTGTCGGAACTGGCGATCACGCCACCCTTGAGGTCGGTATTGCCGCGCACGTTGATGTCGAAACCACCGTCGCCGGCACGTATGCCCGATTGTTCGATCACGCTGGCAAAGTTGGACTTCTGCTTGGCGTTTGTGGAGCTGAAGCTAGCGGTCGCCGCACCGGCACAGACCGGCGGGATACAGATGCTGATCCCAGCGCTCATGCTCTTCTGCTCGGACGCGAAGGTGCTGGTGTCCTGCAGGCTCTCGACATTCAGGTCGCCGCCGATATCGGCCTTGACCGTCTCACCCGACACCACCGCACCACGCAGGGTGGTGTCCTTACCGGAAATCAGACTGACCTCTTTGCCAGCAGTCACGTGGGTATTGCTCCACACCAAGTCATTGCCATCGGCATTGCCACGGCTCTGAGAGGCGGACGCGTTGAAGCTCAGACCGTTTTTCTCGCTACCAAACGAGATGCCGATGCCAAGGCTGCCGTTGACGCTTTTGTTGGTGCTGTGTTGCTCGATGGTGTTCTGCGCACCCGCCAGCAGGATGTTGCCGTCAGCTTTCAACAACGCATTGTTGCCCGCCGTGATCTCACTGCCCTGCACGGTCAGGTTGTTGTTGCGCGTGCCGCCCGAGGATACGATCGTCACATCCCCTCCCGCCGCGACCGTCGAAGCGGCTGCGGTGTTGCTGGTCTGCTCGCTTTTGCTCTCGCTCTTGTTCATGCCCAGGGCAATGCTCAAGTTGATACCGCCCGCCGCCGCCGGGTCGGCCATGACCTGAGTGTGCGCATCGCTGGCGGCCCACACAGTACTCAGCGCCGCCAAAGTTTTCATACGTTTGTCATCGGTACGTTCAGCGGCTTTGTTCATGCGCTGGCCGGTCTGTACCGCACTCACGATCGGGTTGGTCAGGGTCAGGCTCACGCCGGTCTGCTTGAAGCGCTGCTCCTGCTGCTGCGCACTGAGGTTGCGCGCTTCGAGGATATTGACCTCGGACGCGTCGATCGACACATCGCCATTGGGCGCGTTCACATTGCTGCCCACCTGACGGTATTCGCCGCCGGCGCTGATCAGCACGTTGCCGTCGGTTGCGCCAATGTTGCTCGCGGCCGCCGTAGTCTGCTGACTACTGTCTTTATTGGTCTGTTGCTTGGAACCAACGGTGACGGCAATGGCGCCCCCGCTGAACATACCGCTGGTCTTCACATCCTTCATGTGTTTTTCGTCAAGTTGCTCGGTGGCTGCCAATACCTTGATGTCGTTGCCCGCCGCCAGCACCGTGCCCGATGTGGAAACCACGTTGCTACCCGTAATCGTGATGTTGTTGCCGGCCTGCATCACCGCCTGCTCGCCACTGAAGGTCGAGGCCTGTGCGGTGGTCTGGCTGACCGTGTCGCGGGTGGTGGTGGTCTTGCTCGAAAACATCCCGTTGCTGCCCTTGACCTTGTGCGCTTCGTCGGCGCTGTTGAAGCGCTCGCCGGCCTCGACATTGATGTCGCGCACCGCACTCACAGCAACAGCCCCCGCGTCGCTGTTGACCATCGCCCCGCGCACCTGCACGTCACGCCCGGCGCCCACGCGAACATCGCCGTTGGCCTGCACCGAACTGCCGACTTCATTGCGTCCGGCTTCCTTGCGCCAGTTGTCGCCATCCCACTGGTTGGACTGGGTGTAGGACTCTTTCACTGTAGTCAGGGTGATGTCGTTGCCCGCCACCAGCGACGTCTTGCCGCCGACGCCGGTGTTGCTCACTTGCGCGGCTTGCAGGTTGATATCGTTGCCGGCGGTGGCAATCAGGTTCGCCGCCGGTGCCGACACGTACAACCCCGCCACCCGCGACAAGCCAGTGCGGGTGCCCTGATCGCTCTCGCTGTCGGTGGTGACCGAGCGCACATTGATGTCGTTGCCGGCGCTCAAAGCCAGACGGCTGTTGGCGCTGATCAGGCCGCCGATGTTGTTGATGTCCTGGCTGGCGGTCAGGGCCACGTCGTTGCCCTGGATACGGCCACCGAGGTTGTCGAGGTTCTGCACGCTGATGTTCACGCCATCGCGCCCGGACAGGCTGCCGGAGTTCACCAGATCACCGCGCACATCAAGGTTCAACGTGCGCCCAGCCATCAGTGCGCCGGAGCCATCCAGATCACCTTCGCGAACCCGCACATAGACTTGCGGCACGAGCACCTGACGGACTTCACCGCTCGCCAGCGTGACGTCCTTGGACACCAGCCAGACGATGTCGCTGGTCAACTGCGCCATTTGTTCGGCGGTCAGGGCGACACCAGGAATCAGTTTCCACTGATCCGCCAGGGTCACGGCGCTGTCGATCATGCCGCGATACTGTTCCTCATCACTGGCGTAGCCGTCGAGAAAGCGCCGGCCGGTGAGTTGCGCGATTTGCTCACGGATCAGCTTCTGTTCGTAGAAGCCGTCGCCGAGACGCTGCTGCGTGGCCGCCGGGTCGAGGTTCAGGCGCCCGAGCATGTAGTCCGAAGACAACCACTTGCGGTAGTTAGCGAAGCGCGGGTCGGTCTCCACCAGATAACCGGCGGTGCTGTTCGGGTTGGTCTGGAACAGGCTGCTGTTGGGCAGGTCGGGGTTGAAACCACCCGTGCGGATCTGCTCCACCGCGCCTGCCGCGTCCAGTTGGGTCAGTGCCTTCACTTCACTGATCGGGCTCACGGCGTGGGTGCGGCCAGCGCCCGCCAGCTCACCGGTACCCGCAGTGCTGTCGGTAACGTTGGCCAGAACCAGCGCGCCAACCTGGGTGCCGCTGCCGTTGATGGCCGCGTACTCGGTGTACACCGTGGGTTTAAGGGAGATCTGCTCGATCAGCGGCGCCGGCGTATAACCGGTCAGGCCGACGCCCTGGCGGTCACGGCCCTTGCGCTGGATGCGATAGTAATTGGCCACGCTGCCGTTGTCGGCCGTGACCCGTTCGCCGGTCACTTCGGTGTTGATCACTTGGCCGATGCTGCCGTTGAGCGCCTGCCCGGCAATGATCCGGCTCTTGTCGTTGAGCACCTGGTCGGCGATCAACGTGAGGTTGCCACCGGCAAGCATCTGCGCAGGGTCGGAGCTGACAATTTGCGTCTCGGTGACGCTGCGTGTGTAGTCATAGCGGTTCCAGCGCGTGCCGTAGCCTTCCGGCGTGACCAGGTGCAGCACCTCGTCGTTGTACAGCGAGATCTGGTCCGGCGTGTAACGGTTGGTCGAGCCCGACAGCAGGTACTCCTGCAGCACTTGGTTGGACACCAGCACGCGGTCGGTTGCGAAGTGTTCGTTGGTGTTGTTGATCTGCTTGGCGTTGACGCTCAGATGGCCCAGCGCTTCGACGGTGGCGCTCGCATTGTTGAGCACCTGTGCCTGGCCGCTGGCCTGGTCGTTGGCGTCAAGCAAGCCGCCGATCACCGTATCGCCGGCGCTGAAGATCAATCCGTGCTCACGGTTGTTGATGACCTGAGCGCCGATATCCAGGCGGTTGCGTGCCGCGATGGTCGCCGCCGTTGCGCCTTCGAGGATGTTGTTGAGCGTACCGGCGGTGATCGACAAATGATCACCGTAGAGGCGCCCGGTGCCGAGGTTGTTCAGGGTCGAAGCACTGAGGCGGGTCGTCTCGCCGTCGACCACGCCACGGTTGTCGAATTGGTTGACCGCGTTGGCCTGCACACGCCGCCCACTGATCACGCCGTTGGCACCGTTGTCGATAGCGCCGGCATCCACGCGCACCAGCGCGCCGGACTGCACCGCCCCCTGGTTGGTCATCGTGCCGCCAGTCTGCAGCGACAGGTCGCCGTTGCTCTGCACCAGGCCGCTGTTGATGAAGTTTTGAGTCAACCGGAAGGTCAGGTCGCCGAGGCTTTGGACCTTGCCGGCGCCGCTGTAATTGGCACTGTCGAGCAACACGGACTGGCCCCCAATCAGGGTGCCCGCGCCGTTGTTGATGGCCAGGCTTTTCTGCGCCGGGTTGCGATCGGCCAGGGTCAGCACGCTGCCCGCCGAAAGGATGCCCGCGTCGTTGTCCACGCTGCCGCTGCCCTTCACGTTCAGCGTGGTGTCGGACACGATTGAGCCAGCGCGGTTGGTCAGCGTATCGGTGTCGAGATCGACGCTCTGGCCCTTGATGCCCTGGTTCGCGCCCTGGGTCGCGCTGTTGTCCACGCTCGCGGCGGTCAGCAACAGATGCCCGTCGGCGCGCAACAAGCCCGCCTGGTTGCTCAGTTGCTGGGCGTTGATGTCCAGGGTGCGCGCGCTGCCGATAAAGCCTTGGTCGTTGAACACTTGACCGGCGCGCACGGTGACGTCGCGCTGGCCGAGGATGCCGCCGGTGCTGCCGGAATTGCGGTTGCTCAGCTGTTGGCCGTGGGTATCCACGCGCAGGTCCGACTTGGCCTGCATGATGCCGCCGTCGTTGATCAACGCGCCGCTGTCGACGCTCAGCGTGTCGCTGGCGTTAACGGTGCCTGCACTGTTGTCGAGTTGCTGGCCCTGGGTATTGAGCAGCAGTTGCGCGCCGGTGATCACCCCACCTTGGTTGTTCAGGCCGAGTGCATTGAGGGTCAGCGCCTTGGCTGCCTCCAGACGCCCGCCACGGTTGTCGAGCACGCTAGTGTCGCTGTTGAGGATCAGGTCGGCGGCCACCGAACCGAGGGTACCGCCCTGGTTCTGCAGGCTGTCGGCCTTGACCGTCAAGGTTTGCGTGGCCGCGACGGTGCCATTGGCGTTGTTCAACTGCGCGGCCTTGATCCCCAGCGCACCGCCGGCAGTGATCTGCCCGCTGCTGTTGTCCAGGGTGCCGCCGTTGAGGGTCAATTGCGCGGCGGTGACCAGCTTGCCCTTCTGATTGTTCAGGTGCTGGCGCGCGGTGACGGACAAGTCGCCAAGGCCACCCGACTGCACCAGGCCATCCGCGTTGTTCAGGGTGTCAGCGCTGACGACGAGGGCGCCACCGCTGGACAGCGTACCGCCACTGTTGTCGAGGCTGCGCGCGACGGTCATCTGCATACCGTTGCTGCCGGTCTGCACCCACTTGCCGCCGACGTTGGACAGGTCCAGCGCGGTCACGCTGATCTGTGCAGCGCCTACCTGTGCAGCATCGCTGAGCACGCCCTGGTTAGCGTCGGCCGTGAGGGCGCGGCCGGCGGTGACGCGGCTGCGACGCAAGTCGAGATTGCCGGCGGTGCTGGTCAACTCAACGGTCTGGGCGGACGTCTGGCTGTCACTCAGGTCGACCTGGGCGGCGCTGGCCTTGAGGGTCTGCGCGGCGAGGTTCTGGCCTTTGGCGGTCAAGGTGCCAGCCGAGGTCAGCGTCAGCGAACCGCTGCTGCCGAGCTTGCCGGTACTGTCCACGCCCGCGGCCAATGCGGAACCTGCGTGGCTGCGAATCGCCGAATTGGCGCCGGTGGCGGTCAGCGCGGCATTGCCCTGGGCGGACACGATGCCACGGTTGTCGATATCACCAGCGGTGTGCACGGCCAGGTTGCCTTGAGCGTATAGCGTGCCGTCGTTGTCGATGCCCTTGTCGGCGCGGGCGGTCAAATCGGTGGCGCTGCTGATCTGGCCGTGGTTTTCGATCCGGCCGTCGGTGCCGATCACCACTTCACCGGCGCTGGAGCCGATCTGCCCGGCATTGCGCACGCCCACGCCTGCGCCATTGCCGACCAAGGTGATCTTGCCCGCGTACATGCCGCCCAGCTGCGCCACGTCGATGGCGACGGTTGGCGTGTCGGTCGGGGCCGCGCCGGTGGTGCCGGCCTTGATGGTCAAGTCTTTGGACCAGATGCCCGCGTTCACCTCAACGGTGCGCGCGATGATTTCGGTGTAGTCGGCGCGGCTGGTGTCCATGCCTTCGCCGCCGATGCTGATCTTGCCGCCCGAGACTTCATAGCCGCTGATCAGGCCGTTCTCGAACTGCGCGCGCCCGGTGGTCAGGGTCGCGCGGTCGGCGTTGATAAACCCGCAGCCTTCACAGGTGATGCCCGACGGGTTGGCAATTACCACCTGCGCCTTGGAGCCCCCCACTTCGACAAAGCCGCGCAACTGGCTAGGGTTGCTCGAATTGACCTCGTTGAGAATCACCCGTGCGCTGCCATTGGCCAGGTTGCGGTTGCCTTCGATCCACCCGCCCAGTTGAGTCTGGCTGTTGGTCACGCCGTTGTTGAGGATCACCCCGCGCTTGTCCACGTCGAACTGGGTGTAGGTGTTGCGCGACACGCCCGCGCCGCTTGGCCGGGTGATGTCCACCACCGTGGTGCCGTTGCCGGCGGCGCCGATGGTCGGGCGCTGGCCCGCCGGCGCGGAGCCATCGACCACCACCTGCGCTTGTACCGGCGCCGCCAGCGCGACCCAGCCCATGCCCAGCATCAGCGCAAACCGCAGCGGCGTCAGCGTGGCAACCGCCGTACCCGGGCGCGCTACGGCGCCGGTCGTGCCGGGAGCCTTGCACGCGCTCTTGACGTTTTCGGCCACCACCATCAGCAGGCCGCGAGCCTGGTTGAAAACAATTCGATACAGATGCTTATTCATGCAAGTCCTTTGCGCGGTGGCTGATCAGAGCGCGTCGCTGGGTAACGGGTGAGTGGCAAACCAGGCTTGCGCCTCCAGGTCCAGGACGGCGATACCCTGGAAATTCATGACGCGCAGTCCGCGCTCATCGCCTCGGTGGTACAGCGAACGGAAGATCCGCCCGGGCCACAGCCGCCGTCGCAACAGGCCGCTGACTCGTCGGGTATGCCCGAACGGCGCGACCCAGTCGTTGATCCACAGGCGGTCGCCGCTGTCCCAGTCCGCGGCAGGCAGGCAGACGGCTGGTTCGCGCAGATAGCGCGCCTCGGCCTCGGCACTGAGGTTGAGCCACGACAGGAAAAACACCGGGCGCCCCGCTTCGCTGATCAGGATGAACTGACGGCGCTTGATCGCCGGCAGCAACAGGGTCGACAGGCTGTGCAATGGCGCATCGCGATGCGCCGCCGAGTGCATCCACAACCACACCGCCGAACCCAACACCTGGGCTTCGTCGATGGGACTGTCGGGCCCCGTGGGCGCAAGCACTTCGAGGGTGTCATCCGACATGCTGGCCTCCTTCAAAATGACCAGTTGGCGCTGAAGCCACTGGTCACGTCGGCGGTCTGGAAACCCTTGGGTTTTTCCAGAGGTTTGCCGGTGTAGATGTCATAGGAAAACTGCTTGTAGCCGCCGCGCAGGCCTACCACCGCACCGGCCAGGCGGCGACCCAGCAAATACTCGGTGGAATGCCCGCCAACCTGGCCGTAATCCACGCCCAGATAGAGCTCCTGACCGGTGTTGCCCAGGCTCAGGCCGAGGTCGTTGCTGAAGGTCCAGCCGCGTTCCGCCGACAGAATCTGCTCGCCATCAAAGCCGCGCACGGTGTAGCGCCCACCGATTGAAAAGCGGTCCTGGGGAATCAGCGGCGTGCGGTTCCATTGCCCGCGCCAGCCGCCGATGTAACGCAGCTTCTGCTGGCCGACGCTGAACGGCACTTGCAATTGCGCGTTGGCGGTAATGATCTGCGAGCGCGACGTGCCTTCGCCGTTTTCTTCCTCGGGCGCGCGCAAGGCATCGCGCGCACCGGTGCCACGGCGATAGCCGACGCCAAGGTCGAGGGTGTTCGCACCGATGAATTCACGGTGATTGATCCCGGCCTGCCAACCGGCCATGCGCCGGCGCTGAGATTCGATTTCAGTGTCTTCGACGTAGTTGCTGGAGGTACGGCTCCAGCCACCGAGGGACACGGTGGTCTTGCGCACCGCGTCGCGATAGATCACGCGCGACAGCTGCACCTCATTGGTCCGGCTGCGGCCGCTGTAGGAATACGCCTGGTTCACCCCGGCGATCGTCTGGTGGTAGTCGTATTCGCTGGAGGTCAGGCTCAACTGCCAATAGTCGTAGGGCACCGAGTAGTGAATGGTGTGGCCCTTGGACCCACGGTCGCCGCTTTCGCCGCCGCCGAGGTCGTGGTTGAAGCTGATGTAGAACAGGTCGTTGAGGGTCGCCAGGTTATCCAGCGACAGCGCGACGTTGCCCTGGTACTTGCCGGTCTGCTTGCTGCCGGAGTCGTCCACCGACAGGCTGACCCGCACGGGCACGGCCTGCTTCCAGGCGATCACCACATCGCTTTCACCTGGCTGCGCATCGGCGCCTTCGGCGGGGGTGATCTGTACGTCGGCTTCGGCGGTGGGCACGCGCTTGAAGTTTTCCAGCGCCTGTTCGATGTCGCGCAGGTTCAGCACATCGCCATCGGACGCGGGCATCGCATTCCAATAGTTGGCGCGGGCCGAGGTGCCGGCGGCAAAACGGATGTGTTTGATCCGGCCGGGCACCACCACCAGGGACAGGGTGCCCTGATTCAAGTCCTGGGCCCGGGCCAGCACGCGGGTGGTAATAAAACCTTTGGCGATGATCGCATTCTGGATGCGCTTCATGGTCAGGTTGATCCCGCGCGCGCCAACACAACGCCCTTGCACTGGATCATCGGACGGGTTGGCGGCACGCAGGGCCCACTGGAAATCCTCGGCCTGGTCGCCACTGAGCACCACGCGGTCGATCTTGAAGCACGGCGTTTCATCACGCGGCAGGCGCAGGCTGGCTTCGGTGTCTTGGGGCGCTTGCAGGCGAACGTCGGGCGACGGTTCCAGCTGCTCGCGTTGTGCACGCTCGCGCTGTTGCTGCTGGATCAATTGCTGGGCCGGCGCTTGCGGCTCGGCCGCAAACGCAGCCGCGCTGGCTAGCAAACCAACTGCAGTACAGGTGGAAACGCACGACTGCAGCAAAACTGATGGTTTTGTTCTAGATACAGCGACGAGAGACATTTCGCATCCTTGTGAGTGAAACTTCCTACATGCGCAGGCTTTGTCACCACAACGACACAAAAGTGCCCCAGCAAAACATGGCACTGTGACTTGATTCGCAAAAGCGGCCACTGCAGGCCGCCATGACTGTCACATTGCAACGCTCTAACTCAAGGGTTATAGCGGTTTTCAGGTGTGAAAATTAATCCTCAGTTTTTGTGCAATTTGCTCATCAATTGCGCCTCAGCCTGAGTCAAACCGCAGGATTGGGTCAGTTCATCCACCGTCGCGCCCATGCCCACCAGCTTCGCTGCCTGGGCAAACGACAGGCTCGCAGGGTCGCGCTGCTCAATCTGCGCCAGCTTGTCCGGCAACGGCGCGAGGATGGCGCGCAGTTCATGCACCTCATCCCCGACCCTCACCGCACTTTGCTGGAAGTGATCAACCCGCTTGACCAGCTCCAGAATGCGCCGGTCGCGCAGCGCATCGCGCTCGGCCTGTTGCATGGCCAATTCTCGCTGCTGGCGCACATAGCGCAGCATAAACGCCAGCGTCCCGGCCCACAGCAGGGCCAGGACAATCACTGCTGCTTCAAGGAACAATCAGATGTTCTCCAGATCCGACCACTCTTCTTCGCTCATCATCTTGTCCAGCTCAACCAGAATCAGCAGTTCGTTGTTCTTGTTGCACACGCCCTGAATGAACTTGGCTGATTCCTCGTTACCCACGTTCGGCGCGGTTTCCACTTCCGATTGGCGCAGGTAAACCACTTCGGCCACGCTGTCGACCATGATCCCGACCACTTGCTTGTCGGCTTCGATGATGACGATACGGGTGTTGTCGCTGACTTCGACGGTATCCAGGCCAAAACGCTGGCGGGTGTCGATCACCGTCACCACGTTGCCGCGCAGGTTGATGATGCCCAGCACGTAGCTCGGCGCACCTGGAACAGGGGCGATCTCGGTGTAGCGCAGCACTTCCTGCACGCGCATCACGTTAATGCCGTAGGTTTCGTTGTCCAGTTTGAAGGTAACCCATTGCAGGATCGGATCATCCAAACCTTGTGCAGATGCTGACTTATTCATACCCATGACCCCTTCAAATGCCGTTACGAACGGCGTGTGTGCTTCGTCGACCGCACTCGCGTGCGGCCCTTATTGTTCAATCAACTGCGTATGTTCACGGGCATCGACTTGACGGCACCGCTGGCGATCAACTCGGCCAGTTCGGCGACGTCGAGCAACGCGCACATGTGTTCGATTACGGTGCCCGCCAGCCAAGGCCGCTGGCCCCGGTGGCTGCGCCATTTGATTTCGTTAGGGTCCAGGCGCAACGAGCGGCTGACTTGATGCACCGCCAGCCCCCACTCGTAACCCTGCACCGAGATCACGTATTGCAGGCCTTGGCGGAAGTCGTCGCGGTAGCGATCGGGCATCACCCAGCGCGCGGTGTCCAGTACCTTGAGATTACCGGCCTGGCTCGGCAGGATTCCGAGGAACCACTCCGGTTGCCCGAACAGCGGCGTCAGTTCCTGGCCGGCCAGGGAGTAGATCGAGCCCAGGCACACCAGCGGCACCGCAAGGGTCAAGCCGGCGACGTCGAACAGCAGGCATTCGAAAGGCTCCGCCGCCCAGGCCGGACGACCATCGCCGCTCACGGGCGGCGGCGTAATATTCGGTGGCAGGTGCACTTCCACCACGGGCTCGACCACCACCGGCGCGACGGGCATGACCACCGGGACGGCGACCGGCACGATCACCGGCGCGACGTAGGCATCACGCGCCTGCTCTTCCAATACGGCCAACTGGAACTCATCAAGGGTACTGGACGACGGTTCTTCTACCGCTGGCTCCAGGACCAGGATCGGTTCCGGCAATTCTTCTGCGGTGGCTTCCTGCAACAAGGCATCCAGGTAGGATTCCAGTGCCAGTTGCGGCCGGGTCTTGAGTTCGACAGGACGATTCATCACGCCACCTGCGCAACAAGCTGCTGGGACAGCAGGTGCTTGAGCAATGCGCGGTAGGCCAACACACCACGGCTTTTACCATCGAACTGCGAAGGCGTCAGCCCGGCGCGGCTGGCATCGCGCAGGCGCGTGTCCACCGGGATGTAGCCGTTCCAGATGGTCTGCGGATAGGCGTCACGCAATACGCGCAACGTGCCCAGGGACGCCTGGGTACGGCGATCGAACAAGGTCGGCACAATGCTGTACGGCAGCGCCTGTTTACGCGAGCGGTTGATCATCGCCAGGGTGCTGACCATGCGTTCCAGGCCTTTGACCGCCAGGTGCTCGGTCTGCACCGGGATCACCAACTGCTGGCTGGCCGCCAAGGCATTGACCATGAGCACGCCGAGCAACGGCGGGCTGTCGATGATCGCGTAATCGAAGTCCTGCCACAGTTGCGCCAGGGTCTTGGCGATCACCAGGCCCAGGCCGCTCTGCCCCGGCGACTGGCGCTCAAGGGTGGCCAGCGCGGTGCTGGACGGCAGCAGGGAAATGCTCTCGTTACTGGTCGGCAGCAGCAGTTGGCCGGGCAAGTCGCTCGGCACGCTGCCCTTGTGCAGGAACAGGTCATAGTTGCTGTGCTCCAGCGCGTCCGGGTCGTAACCGAAATAGCTGGTCATCGAGCCGTGGGGGTCGAGGTCGACCACGACCACACGCTTGCCCGCCTCGGCCAGCAAGCCGGCTAAAGCGATGGAGGTGGTGGTCTTGCCGACTCCACCTTTTTGATTGGCAACTGCCCAGACTCTCATTCGGATGGTTCCTCCCGGTGGGCACGTGCGCGACCGAGACATTGCATAGGTTATTGAGCCGGTGACGGAGAATTGACGGCACTCTGCCGAACCGGCGGCTTTGCAGGGGCCGGTGCAGTTTGTGTGCCAGCGCGCCTCAAGGCCGCATCCGGTGTTGCATTGGCGGTGCCGGTGCCGGTCAGGCTACGGCGCACATCCAGGTTGCGTGAGACGACCAACACCACCCGACGGTTGCGCGCGCGGCCTTCCAGGGTGGCGTTATTGGCCACCGGCTGGAACTCGCCATACCCCACCGACGCCAGGCGCCCGGGGTTCACACCCTGCATCGCGAGCATGCGCACGATGCTGGCGGCACGGGCCGAGGACAGCTCCCAGTTGGTCGGGTACTGCGCGGTGCTGATCGGCACATTGTCGGTAAAACCTTCGACGTGGACGGGGTTTTCAAACGGTTTGAGGATCGCCGCCACCTTGTCGATGATGGTGAACGCCTGGTCGCTGGGCAACGCATCGGCACTGGCGAACAGCAGGCTGGAATTGAGCTCGATCTCCACCCACAACTCATTGCCGCGCACGGTCATCTGGTTGGAGCTGATCAGGTCGCCAAACGCGGCACTGATGTCATCGGCGATGCTTTTCAGCGGATCGCTGGTGCCGCCCACGCCGGCAGCGGTTTCGTCGCTGTCGTTGACCAGCGGCTTGGCCGGGGTCACGCTCTTGGGCCGCTCTTCGCCAATGGGGATCGGCTTGAGCGAACGGTCGGCGTCGTTGAACACGCCGATCAGCGCCTGGGAAATGACTTTGTACTTGCCTTCGTTGATCGACGAGATGGAGTACATCACCACGAAAAATGCGAACAGCAAGGTGATGAAGTCCGCATAGGACACCAGCCACCGCTCGTGGTTGACGTGTTCCTCAGGCTCGCGACGGCGACGGCTCATTGGCATTACTCCCCATCAATCCATGAAGCCCTGAAGCTTCAATTCGATGGAGCGCGGGTTCTCGCCCTCGGCAATCGAGAGAATGCCTTCGAGCAGCATCTCGCGGTAACGGGACTGGCGCATGGCAATGGATTTGAGCTTGCTCGCTACCGGCAACAGCACCAGGTTGGCACTGGCCACACCATAGATAGTCGCGACGAACGCCACGGCGATGCCGCTGCCCAATTGCGAAGGGTCGGCCAGATTGCCCATCACGTGGATCAGGCCCATGACTGCACCGATGATGCCGATGGTCGGCGCGTAGCCGCCCATGCTTTCAAACACTTTGGCGGCGTTGATGTCGCGGCTTTCCTGGGTGTAGAAATCCACTTCCAGGATGCTGCGGATCGCTTCCGGCTCGGCACCGTCGACCAACAACTGCAGGCCTTTACGCGAGTAGCTGTCGGGCTCGGCATCGGCCACGCCTTCCAGGCCCAGCAGGCCTTCCTTGCGTGCGGTGAGGCTCCAGTTGACCACCCGGTCGATGCCACCGGCCAAGTCGACACGTGGCGGGAAGATGATCCAGATCACGATCTGCATCGCACGCTTGAACGAGCTCATCGGTGACTGCAACAACGCAGCGCCCACGGTGCCGCCAATCACGATCAGCGCCGCCGGGCCGTTGGCCAGGGCGCCGAGGTGGCCGCCTTCGAGGTAGTTGCCGCCGATAATGGCGACAAACGCCATGATGATGCCGATCAGGCTCAATACATCCATCAGAGGCAGGCCTCCACCAGATGCTTGCCGATGTCGTCCAGGCTGTAAACGGCGTCGGCCAGGTCAGCCTTGACGATGGCCATGGGCATGCCATAGATCACGCAGCTGGCTTCGTCCTGGGCCCAGATCGCACTGCCGCCCTGCTTGAGCAGGCGCGCGCCTTCACGACCGTCGGCGCCCATGCCGGTGAGCACCACCGCCAGAACTTTGTCACCGTAGGACTTGGCCGCCGAACCGAAGGTAATGTCCACGCACGGCTTGTAGTTGAGGCGCTCGTCACCCGGAAGGATTTTGATCGCGCCACGGCCATCGACCATCATCTGCTTGCCGCCTGGGGCCAGCAGCGCCAGGCCAGGGCGCAGGATGTCGCCATCCTCGGCTTCCTTGACGCTGATGCGGCATAACTTGTCCAGGCGCTCGGCAAACGCTTTGGTGAACGCCGCTGGCATGTGCTGGATCAACACGATCGGCGCCGGGAAGTTGGCCGGCAATTGGGTCAATACGCGCTGCAAGGCCACCGGGCCACCGGTGGAAGTCCCAATGGCAACCAGCTTGTAAGCCTTACGCTTGGGCGCTGGCGAATGGGCATGCGCGGCAGCCGGTGCCGACGTGCGTACCGGCGGCGGCGCAGGCCGGGTAACCGGGGCAGGCGCCGGGCGACTGAACGAGGAACTGGTGGGCGCAGACGGCGCAGCTACCGGCGCCGGGGCGGGTGCTGGGGCGCTGAACAGGCTGCGACGGTTACTGCGGGAAATACTGTGGACTTTCTCGCACAGCAGTTGCTTGACCTTATCGGGGTTGCGCGAGATGTCTTCGAAATTCTTCGGCAGGAAGTCCACCGCACCGGCATCCAGCGCATCGAGGGTCACTCGGGCACCTTCATGGGTCAGCGAGGAGAACATCAATACCGGGGTCGGGCAGCGTTGCATGATGTGCCGAACTGCCGTGATGCCATCCATCATCGGCATCTCGTAGTCCATGGTGATCACGTCCGGCTTTAGCGCAATGGCTTGATCAATCGCCTCTTTACCGTTGGTGGCCGTACCGACCACCTGGATGCTTGGATCGGCGGAAAGAATTTCCGAGACGCGGCGGCGGAAGAAACCCGAATCGTCCACCACCAGGACCTTGACTGCCATAAACACTCCGTTAGGCGGGGCGGGCATTACCGCCCTGCCCCGCCAGAATCAAATACGCCGTGCGGCGTAACGCTTGAGCATGCTCGGAACATCGAGAATCAGCGCGATCCGACCGTCACCGGTAATGGTCGCACCCGACATGCCCGGGGTTCCCTGCAGCATTTTGCCCAAAGGCTTGATGACCACTTCTTCCTGGCCAACCAGTTGATCGACGACAAAGCCGATCCGCTGAGTGCCCACCGAGAGAATCACCACATGGCCTTCGCGCTGCTCCTCATGGGCAGCCGACGCAACCAGCCAGCGCTTGAGGTAGAACAACGGCAGCGCTTTATCACGCACGATCACCACTTCCTGACCGTCCACCACGTTGGTGCGCGACAGGTCGAGGTGGAAGATCTCGTTGACGTTGACCAACGGGAAGGCGAACGCCTGGTTGCCCAGCATCACCATCAGGGTCGGCATGATCGCCAAGGTCAACGGCACCTTGATGACGATCTTGGAGCCCTGGCCCTTGGTCGAGTAGATGTTGATCGAGCCATTGAGCTGGCTGATCTTGGTCTTCACCACGTCCATGCCCACGCCACGGCCCGACACGTCGGAGATCTCGGTCTTGGTCGAGAAGCCAGGGGCGAAGATCAGGTTGTAGCACTCGGTGTCGGTCAGGCGGTCGGCGGCGTCCTTGTCCATCACGCCACGCTTGACGGCGATATTGCGCAAGATCGCCGGGTCCATGCCCTTGCCGTCATCGGTGATCGACAGCAGGATGTGGTCGCCTTCTTGCTCCGCCGCCAGAATCACCTTGCCGCCACGGGACTTGCCCGAGGCTTCGCGTTCTTCAGGGGTTTCGACGCCGTGATCGACAGCGTTGCGCACCAAGTGGACCAGCGGGTCGGCCAGGGCCTCGACAAGGTTTTTGTCGAGGTCGGTTTCTTCACCCACCAGTTCCAGGTTGATCTCTTTCTTCAGCTGGCGCGCCAGGTCACGAACCAGGCGCGGGAAGCGGCCGAAGACTTTCTTGATCGGCTGCATCCGGGTTTTCATCACCGCGGTTTGCAGGTCAGCCGTCACCACGTCGAGGTTCGATACGGCCTTCTGCATGGCTTCATCGCCACTGCTCAAGCCCAGGCGCACCAGGCGGTTACGCACCAGTACCAGCTCGCCGACCATGTTCATGATGTCGTCCAGACGCGCGGTATCAACCCGCACGGTGGTTTCGGCTTCACTGGCGGGTTTTTCCGCCGGTGGTGGCGCAGCCGCACGCGCAGGAGCTGGAGCCGGGGCTGCGGGCTTGGCCGCTGCCACAGGCGCAGCCGCTTTAGCAGCAGCCGGTGCTGCCGTGGCGACTGCAGCCGCTGGGGCAACTTCGCTGAACTTGCCCTTGCCGTGCAAATCATCCAGCAGCGCTTCGAATTCGTGATCAGAGATCAACCCATCGTCCGCAGGCTTGGCACTGGCAGCCGCCGCCGCAGCAGCAGGCGCTGCCGCCACTTCCGGCAGGGCGTCGACCGCAAACGTGCCTTTGCCGTGCAACTGGTCAAGCAAGGCTTCGAATTCGTCATCGGTGATGTCGGTGCTGGCCGGGGCCGCAGGCGCTTCGGCAGCCGCGACAGGCGCCACCGCATCGGCGGCGAACTGGCCTTTACCGTGCAACTGGTCGAGCAGGGATTCGAACTCGGCGTCGGTGATGTCTTCACTGGTCGGTGCCGCTGCCGGGGCAACGGCGGCCGGTGCTTCAGCTTCGGCCTTGACGGCACTGAGGGAGTTGAGCAGTTGTTCGAACTCGTTGTCCGTCACATCCGCTTCAGGCTCCGCCACCGGCTCAGGCGCGGCCTCAACCACCGGCGCTGCCGTGGTGTCGGCTGGCTCTGCATAGCGCGCCAGGGCGGCCAGCAGTTCCGGGGTGGCAGCCGTGATCGGGGCGCGTTCGCGAACTTCGCTGAACATGCCGTTGACCGCATCCAGTGCTTCGAGAATCACGTCCATCAATTCCGAATCAACGTGACGCTCACCCTTGCGCAGGATGTCGAACACGTTCTCGGCGATGTGGCAGCACTCCACCAGCTCATGGAGCTGGAGGAAGCCGGCGCCCCCTTTTACAGTATGAAAACCGCGAAAAATTGCATTGAGCAGGTTCGCATCATCCGGTCGGCTTTCCAGCTCGACCAGTTGTTCGGACAGTTGCTCTAAAATTTCGCCGGCCTCTACAAGGAAATCCTGAAGGATCTCTTCATCGGCGCCGAAGCTCATGTGGGTGCTCCTTAGAAGCCTAAACTGGATAACAGGTCATCTACGTCATCCTGACCTGACACAACGTCTTCACGTTTATCGGCATGAATCTGCGGACCTTCACCCTTGGCGAGATGTTTTTGTGGATCTTTTTCAGAGAGGATCGCTTCGCGGTCATGTTCGATGCCGGCAAAACGGTCTACCTGGCCAGCCATGAGCACCAATTTGAGCAAATTGCTTTCCACTTCGGTAACCAACTGGGTTACACGTTTGATCACCTGACCGGTGAGGTCCTGGTAATCCTGGGCCAGCAGAATGTCATTGAGGTTGCTGGAAACCGTGCGGTTTTCCTGTTCGCTGCGCGACAGGAAACTGTCGACCCGACGGGCCAATTCACGAAACTCTTCAGCCCCGACTTCGCGACGCATGAAGCGGCCCCAGTCAACGCTGAGGGCCTGGGCTTCATTGGCCATGCCGTTGACCAGAGGCGTGGCATTTTCCACCAGGTCCATGGTGCGGTTGGCCGCGGCTTCGGTCAGCCTGACCACATAGGACAGGCGTTCGGTGGCATCAGTGATCTGCGAGATTTCTTCGGCCTGGGGCATGTGCGGGTCAATCTGAAAATTGACGATCGCACTGTGCAGCTCGCGTGTGAGCTTGCCCACTTCCTGGTACAGGCCGCGGTCACGGGTCTGGTTGAGCTCATGGATCAACTGCACCGCGTCGCCGAAGTGGCCTTTTTCAAGGCTGTCGACCAACTGGTGAGCATGCTTTTTCAGGGTCGACTCAAAGTCTCCCTGTGACGTTTCTTTATGCTCCATAGCTCCCCCGCGATGGCATTAGCCGTGGATGCGTTCAAAGATCTTTTCGATCTTCTCTTTCAAGGCCTGTGCAGTGAATGGCTTGACTACGTAACCGTTGACCCCGGCCTGGGCGGCTTCGATGATCTGTTCACGCTTGGCTTCGGCGGTCACCATCAACACGGGAAGGCTGCGCAGTTTTTCGTCGGCACGCACGTGGCGCAACAAGTCGATACCGGTCATGCCCGGCATGTTCCAGTCTGTTACCAGAAAGTCGATGCTCCCGCTGTTGAGGATCGGAATCGCCGTAAGGCCGTCATCCGCCTCGACCGTGTTTGTGAACCCAAGGTCACGCAACAGGTTTTTTATGATCCGCCGCATCGTTGAGAAGTCATCAACGATGAGGATTTTCATGTTCTTGTCCAATTCGACCTCCAAGCAGTCTTAAACGCGCCCAGCACCTGGACGCGCCATTTCAATCAACAGGCATTACACAAAAAGGACTGCCGGGGGCACCACGGATCGAACCCACGAAGGCCTATCACCTTCGCGGTATCGCTTTGCAATGCTCCCCACACTGCCTGTCAGCGCGCTCGCCACTCTCCCAAACGCCCCCGCAAGCGGGCTGCGCATTGGCTGTGCAACTGGCTGACACGCGATTCGCTGACCCCCAGGACCTCACCGATTTCCTTGAGGTTCAGCTCTTCGTCGTAATACAGCGCCAACACTAACCGCTCGCGCTCGGGCAAGTTGGCAATGGCGTCCGCCAATGCACCCTGGAAGCGTTCATCTTCCAGGTCGCGTGACGGTTCCATATGCGCGCTCGCGCCGTCCTCGTGCAGCCCTTCGTGTTCGCCGTCCTGCAACAGGTCGTCGAAACTGAACAGGCGGCTGCCCAAGGTATCGTTCAAAATCCCGTAATAATCGTCGAGACTCAATTGGAGTTCGGCCGCAACTTCATGATCTTTAGCGTCGCGACCGGTTTTTGCTTCAATTGCACGAATTGCGTCGCTGACCATGCGCGTATTTCGGTGCACCGAACGCGGCGCCCAATCACCTTTACGCACCTCATCAAGCATCGCGCCACGGATACGGATACCCGCATACGTCTCGAAACTCGCGCCTTTGCTGGCGTCGTATTTGGTCGACACTTCGAGCAAGCCGATCATGCCGGCCTGGATCAGGTCCTCGACCTGCACGCTGGCGGGCAGGCGAGCCAGCAAGTGATAGGCGATACGCTTGACCAGCGGCGCATAGCGCTCAATCAACTCACCCTGACTGTCACGGGCAGATTTCTTGTAGGCGTTGTAGCCATTCGCTGTCATAGCACCGGTCCTGCGCTCGTCTGATGTACCAATCGCTCGACGAAAAACTCCAGATGCCCACGAGGGTTGGCGGGCAACGGCCAGGTATCGACCTTCTGGGCAATAGCCTTGAACGCCAATGCGCATTTGGAACGAGGGAACGCTTCGTAGACTGCACGCTGCTTTTGCACAGCCTTGCGCACGCACTCGTCGTAGGGAACTGCGCCGACGTATTGTAAGGCGACATCGAGGAAGCGATCCGTGACCTTGGTCAACTTGGCGAACAGATTGCGCCCTTCCTGCGGACTCTGGGCCATGTTGGCCAGGACGCGGAAGCGGTTCATGCCGTAGTCACGGTTAAGCAGTTTGATCAGGGCGTAGGCGTCGGTGATCGAGGTGGGTTCATCGCAGACCACCAGCAGGACTTCCTGCGCGGCGCGCACGAAGCTGACCACGGACTCGCCGATCCCGGCGGCGGTGTCGATCACCAGCACGTCGAGGTTGTCGCCGATATCACTGAATGCCTGGATCAGGCCGGCATGCTGCGCCGGGCTCAGGTGCACCATGCTCTGGGTACCGGAGGCAGCCGGCACGATGCGGATCCCGCCAGGGCCCTGGAGCAGCACGTCGCGCAGCTCACAGCGCCCCTCGATCACATCGGCAAGGGTGTGTTTGGGCGTCAGTCCCAGCAGAACGTCGACGTTCGCCAGCCCCAGGTCAGCATCCAGCAGCATGACGCGACGGCCAAGCTCTGCCAGGGCCAGGGACAAATTCACTGACACGTTAGTCTTTCCGACGCCACCTTTGCCGCCGGTCACCGCGATCACCTGTACGGGATGCATGCTGCCCATTTTATTTCTTTACCTTGTCTTGCTTAGACGCAGGCTACATGGCTTGGCCGCGTGAATCGCTTGCAGACCATCAATGTAGGTACATTTCACGGTGTTCATCCTGACTTCAACCGACCCGTTTTGCCGGGTTGTGGTAGAGGTCGGCGAACATATCGGCCATCGCTTCCTCGCTAGGCTCTTCTTGCATTTGCACGCTGACGGCACGGCTGACCAACTGATGACGGCGCGGCAGATGAAGATCATCCGGGATCCGCGGCCCGTCGGTCAGGTAGGCAACCGGTAATTCATGACTGATAGCCAGGCTCAACACTTCACCCAGGCTGGCGGTTTCATCCAGTTTCGTGAGGATGCAACCGGCCAGGCCACAGCGTTTGTAGCTATGGTACGCAGCGGTAAGAACCTGTTTTTGGCTGGTGGTTGCAAGCACCAGGTAATTTTTCGACTTGATGCCACGCCCGGCCAGGGTTTCCAGTTGCATGCGCAACGCCGGGTCGCTGGCTTGCAAGCCGGCGGTGTCGATCAGCACCACGCGCTTGCGCAGCAGCGGATCGAGGGCGTTGGCCAGGGACTGGCCCGGGTCGACGTGGGTCACCGGTACATTGAGGATGCGGCCCAACGTCTTGAGCTGCTCCTGGGCGCCGATCCGGTAGCTGTCCATGCTCACCAGCGCGATATTATTCGCGCCGTACTTGAGCACATAACGCGCTGCCAGCTTGGCGAGGGTGGTGGTCTTGCCCATGCCGGCGGGGCCGACCATGGCGATCACACCGCCCTCTTCCAGGGGTTCGATTTCCGGGGTAGCGATCATCCGCGCCAGGTGGGCCAGCAACATGCGCCAGGCCTGGCGTGGTTCTTCGATTTCGGTGGTCAGGGCCAGCAGGTCGCGGGACAACGGGCCGGACAAGCCAATGCGTTGCAGGCGACGCCACAGGTTGGCCTGTTGCGGTTTGCTGCCTTGCAGCTGCGTCCAGGCCAGCGAGCCGAGCTGCACTTCCAGCAGTTCGCGCAGGCCGTTGAGCTCAAAGCGCATCGAGTCGAACACACGCTGGTCAACTGCGGCGGCCGGGGCTGGCGCGGCAGGACGCGGCGGCTCGACGAAAGTCGGCTCAACCAATGGTTCGGCAGCGGTCAGCGGCAGCCCGGCGAACAACTGGCGATTGGTGGTGGTATCGCTGTCGCCACGCATGCTCAGCTCAGCCTGGGCCGAGACGATGCGCGAAGCGGTCTTGCGCAGCTCGTCTTCGAGCTCCATGTTCGGTACACGCGGCGCCAGCGCCGAGGGGGTGTAATCCAGGGCAGCCGTCAGCTCGACACCGCCGGCAATACGACGGTTACCGATAATCGCGGCGTCGGCGCCCAGCTCATCACGGACCAGTTTCATGGCCTGACGCATATCGGCGGCGAAAAAACGCTTAACTTGCATAACCCACTACCCTCAGCCGTTGGGCCCTACTGTCGCGACGATAGTCACTTGCTTGTTGTCAGGAATTTCCTGATAAGCCAAAACGTGCAAATTCGGTACTGCCAAGCGTCCAAACCGCGACAACATCGCGCGGACCGGACCTGCCACCAGCAGAATCACCGGTTGGCCCTGCATTTCCTGACGCTGTGCAGCGTCGATCAACGAACGCTGCAGCTTTTCAGCCATGCTTGGCTCCAGCAGAACGCCCTCTTCCTGGCCTTGTCCTGCCTTCTGAATACTATTGAGCAATATTTGTTCCAACCTTGGTTCCAAGGTGATCACAGGCAGCTCGGAGTCAAGCCCTACAATGCTTTGCACGATTGCACGGGACAATCCGACACGCACCGCAGCCACCAGCGCGGCGGTATCTTGACTCTTGGCGGCGTTGTTGGCGATGGCCTCGGCAATGCTGCGAATGTCGCGTACCGGCACCTGTTCGGCCAGCAGCGCCTGCAACACCTTGAGCAATTGCGACAGCGACAGCACGCCGGGCACCAGCTCTTCCGCCAGTTTTGGCGAGGCTTTGCCCAGTAAGCCCATCAATTGCTGGACTTCTTCGTGGCCGATGAGCTCGTGAGAGTGCTTGTACAGAATCTGGTTGAGGTGGGTCGCGACGACCGTGCTGGCGTCCACCACGGTATAGCCCAGTGACTGCGCCTGGCTGCGCTGGCTGATTTCGATCCACACCGCCTCCAGGCCGAAAGCCGGATCTTTGGCGGTAATGCCGTTGAGGCTGCCGAACACCTGGCCTGGGTTGATCGCCAACTCGCGATCCGGATAGATCTCGGCTTCGGCCAGGATCACCCCCATCAGGGTCAGGCGGTAGGCGCTCGGAGCCAGATCGAGGTTGTCGCGGATGTGCACGGTGGGCATCAGGAAGCCCAGGTCCTGCGAGAGCTTCTTGCGCACACCCTTGATCCGCGCGAGCAATTGGCCGCCTTGGTTGCGGTCCACCAGCGGGATCAGGCGATAGCCGACTTCCAGGCCGATCATGTCGATGGGGGTCACGTCGTCCCAGCCCAACTCCTTGGTTTCCTGGGCGCGGGCTGGCGATGGCAGCAGTTCTTGTTGACGCGCAACTTCTTGCAGGGCCTGGACCTTGACCGCGTTTTGCTTCTTCCAGAACAGGTAGGCACCACCGCCCGCCATGGCCGCCATGCTCAGGAACGACACATGGGGCATGCCCGGGACGATACCCATGATCGCCATGATGCCCGCCGCCACGGCCAACGCCTTGGGCGATGCAAACATCTGCCGGCTGATCTGCTTGCCCATGTCTTCGGAGCCCGACGCACGGGTCACCATGATGGCTGCAGCTGTAGATAACAACAGTGATGGCAATTGCGCCACTAAACCGTCACCGATGGTCAGCAAGGCGTACACCTTGCCCGCATCGCCGAAGGTCATGCCGTGCTGAAAGATACCGACGGCCATGCCGCCGATCAGGTTGATGAACAGAATCAACAGGCCAGCGATGGCGTCACCGCGCACGAATTTGCTGGCACCGTCCATGGAGCCGTAGAACTCGGCTTCCTGGGCCACTTCCAGGCGGCGGGTCTTGGCTTGATTCTGGTCGATCAGACCGGCGTTGAGGTCGGCGTCGATGGCCATTTGTTTGCCGGGCATGGCGTCGAGGGTAAAGCGTGCGCTCACCTCGGAAATCCGCCCGGCGCCCTTGGTGACCACCACGAAGTTAATGATCATCAGGATCGCGAACACCACGATACCGACCACGTAGTTACCGCCGATCACCACCTCACCGAAGGCCTGGATCACCTTACCGGCGGCGGCGTGGCCGTCCTGGCCGTGGAGCATGACCACGCGGGTGGACGCCACGTTGAGCGCCAGCCGCAGCAGGGTCGCCACCAGCAGGATCGTCGGGAATACCGCAAAGTCCAGCGGCCGCAGGGCGTAAACGCACACCAGCAGAACCACGACCGACAACGCAATGTTGAAGGTGAAGAACACGTCCAGCAGGAACGGCGGCATCGGCAACATCATCATTGCCAGCATCACCAGCAACAACAACGGCACACCCAGATTGCCCCGCGAGAGGTCAGTCAGGGTCGTACGGGCCGTGCCGAGCATTTGAGAGCGATCCACCACCGGTATTCCTCGTTTCCTTGAAGCAAACTTTTGACGCCGGAAGGCGTCCTGGAGGCGGTATTGCAAGAAGCCTTCCAACTTTTGCTTTAAAAAACGCGGATTGCTCCCAAGCACGCTGGAGCACTATCAAGCCGGGCAATTCAACTGACGATTTGCACTTCGGTAGCCTGATCACCCTTTTGACCTGTTTCTACTTTGAACTCCACTTTCTGCCCCTCCTCAAGGGTTTTATAGCCCTCGCCCTTGATCGCCGAATAGTGGACGAAGAGATCTCCCCCACCATCCTGACCGATAAAGCCATAGCCTTTTTCCCCGTTAAACCACTTCACCGTACCTGTCGACATTGCCGCTCTCCTGACCTCGCTCAGCACACCACACGAGACTCACTGGATAATCTTGATATGGGACGCGAATACGCCCTCAGGGCGGTGGATCCTCGTAAATTGCACCCTTAGGCCCTCTCTGAGCCAAATCCCTGCAGAACTCGTGAGATCCACCAACACGTGTTCGTCGCCGCCATCCATTGCAATCACTCCCTCCCCTGTTTTGCGGTCGTATTCCTCGACCGTCCCTTTAACCACTTCCATTGCAACACCCTCTGCCTCACGCACAGCAATGTGCGTGGAAAACCCAGTGTTATGGAACCGCGATAAAGGGACGGCAGCTACTGTCAAAGTTGACAGGTAGACGACCGACAACGACGAGTGGTAGGGGGAAGAATGGAGCCGGGAGGGAGAGTTCGGGGCAGCTGATAATCAGGAATCGCGGCGCAATTCCGGCGGGATCGGCAGATCCTTGAGCGGGTCCGGACGCTTGCCCTTGCCCGCGCGGTATTGGCGGATCTGATAGACATACGCCAACACCTGAGCCACGGCCAGGTAAAGCCCGGCGGGGATTTCCTGATCGAGATCGGTGGAGTAGAAGATCGACCGCGCCAGTTCCGGCGATTCGAGCAACAGAATGTCGTGGGCCACGGCGATTTCGCGGATTTTCAGCGCAGTAAAGTCGCTACCCTTGGCCAGCAGCATCGGTGCGCCACCCTTCTCCGGGTCGTACTTGAGGGCCACGGCGTAGTGGGTCGGGTTGGTGATGACCACGTCGGCGTCGGGCACCGACGCCATCATCTTGCGCTGGGACATTTCCCGCTGCAGCTGGCGGATGCGTTGCTTGACCTCGGGCCGCCCTTCCTGATCCTTGTGTTCGTCGCGCACTTCCTGCTTGGTCATCAGCAGTTTCTTGTGGCTTTCCCACAGCTGGATCGGCGCATCCACTGCCGCAATGATGATCAGCCCGGCGGCCATCCATAGCGCACTCCAGCCGACCACCTGCACGCTGTGGATGATCGCCGACTCCAACGGTTCGTGGGCGATACGCAGCAGGTCGTCGATGTCGGACGACAACACCATCAGCGCCACAAACAGAATCAGGATGAACTTGGCCAGGGCCTTGAGCAGCTCCACCAGGGCCTTGGCGGAGAACATGCGCTTGAGCCCGGCCCCCGGGTTCATGCGGCTGAACTTGGGCGCCATGCTGCTCGCGGCGAACAGCCAGCCGCCGAGGGCTACCGGGCCGATCAGCGCGGCCAGCAATAAGGTAATCAGGATGGGCTGCACCGCCAGGATCGCGATCTTGCCCGAGTGCAACAGGTATTGCCCCATCGCATCCGGGTTGAGCAACACCTCACGAGGCAAGGTGAAGTTGTGCTTCATCAGCTCCAGCAAGTCGAGCGCCAAACCACCGCCGTAGATCAGCAAGGCGCCGGCACCGGCCATCATCGTCGCAACGGTATTGAGCTCTTTGGAGCGCGCAATCTCGCCCTTTTCCCTGGAGTCCTTTTTACGTTTCTCCGTGGGGTCTTCTGTTTTGTCCTGACCACTCTCGCTCTCGGCCATGGCTCAGCGCGCCCGTGCCAGATCACGTAAGAACTGCAAGGCGTCGGTCGCCAGCGGTTGATACTGATTGAGAATGTCGGCCAGGCCGATCCAGAAAATCCCCATGCCCAATACCAGGGTCAACGGGAAACCAATCGAAAAGATGTTCAACTGCGGTGCCGCACGGGTCATCACGCCAAACGCGATGTTGACCACCAACAATGCGGTAATCGCCGGCAGTACCAGCAACAGCGAAGCCCCCAGCACCCAACCGAGGCGCCCGACCGTTTCCCAGAAGTGATTGACCACCAACCCCGACCCCACCGGCAAGGTGGTGAAGCTTTCGGTCAGCACCTCGAACGCCACCAGATGCCCGTTCATCGCCAGGAACAGCAAGGTCACCAGCATCGTCAGGAATTGCCCGATCACCGCCGCCGACACACCGTTAGTGGGGTCGACCATGGAGGCGAAGCCCATGCCCATCTGGATCGAGATGATTTGCCCGGCAATCACAAACGCCTGGAAGAACAGTTGCAGGGAAAACCCCAACATGGCACCGATCAGGACTTGTTCGGCGATCAGCATCAGGGCACTCAGGTCCAGCGCATTCACCGACGGCATCGGCGGTAAGCCCGGCACCAGCACCACCGTGATCGCCACCGCCAAATACAGGCGCACCCGGCGTGGCACCAGGGTCGTGCCGAACACCGGCATGGCCATCAACATGGCCGTCACGCGGAACAACGGCAGGATGAACGACGCCACCCACGTGCTGATCTGGGTGTCGGTCAATGCCAGCAGGGAATTCACCCGATCAGCCGATCAACTGCGGAATACTGCCGTACAGCTGCAGGATGTATTCCATAAAGGTTTGCACCAGCCACGGGCCGGCGACGATCAGGGTGATCAGCATCACCAGCAGGCGCGGCAGGAAGCTCAAGGTCTGTTCGTTGATCTGGGTGGCAGCCTGGAACATCGCCACCAGCAGGCCCACCAACAGGCTCGGCACCACCAGCACGGCAACCATCATGGTGGTCAGCCACAGCGCTTCTCGGAACAGGTCGACGGCTACTTCTGGCGTCATTGCGCTATACCCCGCCGAAACTGCCGGCCAGGGTGCCGATAATCAGCGCCCAACCGTCTACCAGCACAAACAGCATGATCTTGAACGGCAACGAGATGATCAGTGGTGACAGCATCATCATACCCATGGCCATCAGCACGCTCGCCACCACCAGGTCGATGATCAGGAACGGGATAAAGATCATGAAGCCGATCTGGAACGCGGTCTTCAACTCGGAAGTCACAAAGGCCGGTACGAGAATGGTCAGCGGCGCCTGGTCCGGGGTCGCGATGTCGGTACGCTTGGACAGGCGCATGAACAGCTCAAGGTCACTGGAGCGGGTCTGCGACAGCATGAAATCCTTGATAGGGACCTGTGCCCGGTCAATCGCCACCTGGGCGGTGATGGTTTCCGCCAGATAGGGCTGCAGGGCTTGCTGGTTCACCTTGTCGAACACCGGCGCCATGATGAACATGGTCAGAAACAACGCCATGCCGGTGAGGATCTGGTTCGACGGCGTCTGTTGCAGGCCCAGGGCCTGACGCAGGATCGAGAACACGATGATGATCCGCGTGAAGCTGGTCATCAGCATCACAAACGCCGGGATAAAGCTCAGCGCGGTCATGATCAGCAGGATCTGCAGGCTGACCGAATACTCCTGGGCCCCGGCCGCGTTGGTACCCAGCGTAATCGCCGGGATCGACAACGGGTCGGCGGCAAACGCCAACGGCGCCGCCAGCCACAGCATGAGCGTCAATAACACGCGCATTACTTCTTATCCTTCTGATCCTTGCCCAGCAGTTCCATCAGGCGCTGAGCGAATTCGGGCGTGGCGGGCTTGGACTGATCCACGTTCACTGGAGTCTTGAGCACATGCAACGGGGTGATGCGGCCAGGAGTGAGGCCCAGCAGGATCTGCTCTTCACCCACTTGCACCAGCACCAGCCGATCACGCGGGCCGAGGGCGCGGGAGCCGATCATCTCGATCACCTGCGCGTTACCCGGACCCACCTGCTGTACGCGGCGCAACAGCCAGGCCAACACGAAGATCAGGCCAACCACCAGCAACAGCCCCAGCACCAGTTGGGTCAACTGGCCACCGAGGCCGCTGCCGACCGGCGCCGCCGCGGCGGCCGCCTGGGCCACCGGCTCTGCGGCCCAAGCGCCCAATGGCAGCGCGACCAACAGTCCCACCATCAGCCGCTTCATATCAGCGCAACTTCTTGATGCGTTCGCTTGGGCTGATCACGTCCGTCAGGCGGATGCCGAACTTTTCGTTGACCACCACCACTTCACCGTGGGCAATCAGGGTGCCGTTGACCAACACGTCCAAGGGCTCACCCGCCAGGCGATCCAGCTCGATCACCGAGCCCTGGTTGAGTTGCAGCAGGTTGCGGATGTTGATGTCGGTGCTGCCCACTTCCATGGAAATCGACACCGGGATGTCGAGGATCACGTCCAGGTTCGGCCCATCGAGGGTCACCGGGTCGTTGTTTTTCGGCACGCTGCCAAACTCTTCCATCTGCAGGCGGTTACCTGCGGGGGCAGTGGCGGCATCGGCGGCCAGCAGGGCGTCGATATCGTCTTGGCCAACATCGCCGGTTTCTTCCAGGGCCGCAGCCCATTCGTCAGCCAGAGCCTGGTCTTCGGCGGAAGTGTTTTCGTGTTCGGTAGCCATTACATGTCCTCGGCGGAGCAAACATTCATAAATAGGGGATGCATCAGCGACGGTTGATCGGCTCAACCACTTGCAGCGCCAGGTTGCCCTTATGGGAACCCAGCTTGACCTTGAACGACGGCACGCCGTTGGCGCGCATGATCATTTCTTCCGGCAATTCGACCGGGATGATGTCTCCCGGCTGCATGTGCAAAATATCCCGCAGGCGCAATTGGCGACGGGCCACGGTGGCGCTCAGCGGCACATCGACGTCCAGCAAGTCTTCGCGCAAGGCCTTGACCCAACGCTCGTCCTGGTCGTCCAGGTCGGACTGGAAACCGGCATCAAGCATCTCGCGCACCGGCTCGATCATCGAGTACGGCATGGTCACGTGCAGGTCGCCGCCGCCGCCATCGAGTTCGATGTGGAAAGTGGACACCACAATCGCTTCGCTCGGGCCGACGATGTTGGCCATGGCCGGGTTCACTTCCGAGTTGATGTACTCGAAATTGACTTCCATGATCGCCTGCCAGGCTTCCTTCAAATCGATGAAGGCCTGCTCCAGCACCATGCGCACGACGCGCAATTCGGTGGGGGTGAATTCACGGCCTTCGATCTTGGCGTGACGACCGTCACCGCCGAAGAAGTTGTCCACCAGCTTGAACACCAGCTTGGCGTCGAGGATGAACAGCGCAGTGCCGCGCAACGGTTTGATCTTGACGAGGTTAAGGCTGGTGGGAACGTACAGCGAATGCACGTACTCACCGAACTTCATCACCTGCACGCCGCCCACCGCCACGTCCGCCGAGCGGCGCAGCATGTTGAACATACTGATCCGGGTGTAGCGAGCGAAGCGTTCGTTGATCATCTCCAGCGTCGGCATGCGTCCACGGACGATGCGATCCTGGCTGGTCAGGTCATAACTTTTGACGCTGCCGGGCTCGGCAGCCATTTCGGTCTGTACCAGACCGTCGTCGACGCCATGCAACAGCGCGTCGATTTCATCCTGGGACAGCAGGTCTTGCACGGCCATGTCGTGATCCTACTGCAATACGAAGTTAGTGAAGAGCGCCTGCTCGACCACGACTTTGCCGAGCTCCTTCTGGGCCACTTCCTGCACGCTGGCAGTGACCTTCTGGCGCAGCATTTCCTGGCCCACCGGGGTGGCCAAGGTGTCGAAGCTCTGCCCGGAGAACAGCATCACCAGGTTGTTGCGGATCACCGGCATATGCACTTTGAGGGCATCCAGGTCCGCCGCATTCCGTGCCAGCAAGGTGATGCTCACTTGCAGGTAGCGTTGGCGACCGTTCTGATTGAAGTTGGCGACAAAGGCCGGAAGCATCGGCTCGAAGATTGCCGGTGGCTTGACGTTACTGGCGGTTTCGGCGGCAGGTGCCGGTTTGCTTGCACTGCTATGCATGATGTACCAAGTGCCGCCCACCGAGGCCCCGATGGCCAGGAGCAGGCCCACGACTATCATCAGGATAAGCTTGAGCTTGCCTTTGCCTGCCGGTGCGGGTGCTTTTGCTGCGTCGTCGCTCTTCGCCATGCCAATAATCCGTCACTATTCGGGAATTCATAGATCTACGGATAGGCAAGAGCAAGTGTTATGCCAGAGTTGTCTGGCAGGCAGAGACGAACGAACACCACAAAACAAATGTGGGAGGGGGCTTGCCTCGATGAGTGTGTGTCAGTTCATACATCGGTTGACTGATACACCCTCATCGGGGGCAAGCCCCCTCCCACAATTTGGATCTGTACGCGGCTCAAGTCAGGCGTAGTAATCGACGGCGCTGGAGCCGATCACTGTAGAGCTCACTGGCACCACGGCTTCTGCCACATCAATGTGGTTGCCACTGTCGCCGCTGTCAGCCCCTCGCCCGCTGCGACTCACGCCACTGGTCTGGGCCTGCTGCTGTTGCTGCTCCTGACCACGGGATTGGTCGGACACGTTGACGTCCACCTGCCCCATGCCCTGTTGCGCAAACATTTCCCGCAGGCGACCCGACTGGCTTTCCAGCGCTTCACGCACCACCGGGTGGGCGCTCATGAAGTTGACCTGGGCTTGCTGGTCGGCGGTCATGTTGACCTTGATATCCAGACGACCGAGTTCAGCCGGTTGCAACTGGATCTCCGCCGACTTGAGGTTGGCGCTGGACAGGTACATCACCCGATTGACGATCTCGTCGGTCCAACCGCTCTGGTGCATGGCCAGTGGCGCATTCGTCACCGGCGGCAAAGCGTTGGCCGTTCTCGGCGTGGCCGCCTGGGTCAATGCCGCCAAACGATTGGCGAAATCATCGACACGGGTGTCGCTGGTGGCGTTTTTAAGGTCTTTGAGGCCGTCTTCGATCAAGCCGCTGAAGGCCTTGTCACCGCCTTGGTCAGTGCTGTCTTTGGTGGCTTGCTGGTCGACCATTGTGGCCAGGCCAGCGGCAAAGTTCTGCGCGGCGGTTGGCTGGTCCTGGGTAGTCGTCGGTGCGGTTTTGGCCGGCGCCTGGCTGCTGGCCGACACATGCCCGCCCTGCTCCATCGCCAGGCGCACGGCCGGCATGGCATCCAGGGGATCAGCCTCAGGATCGAAGACCGGCTTGACCTCCTCGGTCGCCGCGATGGGCACAGCGACCAACGGCAGGGCCTTGTCGTCCTGGGCGGCAGCGGCGGGTTCCGGGGTTTCCACCGGCACGACCACCGGCAAGACCACAGGCGTCACAGCGGCAATCATGGCCGGGTCGACGACGGGATCAGTCGGGGGCTGCTGCGCGAGTGCTGGATCGGCGGGTGCGTCGTCATCCTTATTGGCGCTGTCGTCGGACGGCTTGGCAGGCAAGGTCTTGCCGCTATCGGCAACCGCCGGTGTACTGGCGGCAGGCTTGTCGGTACCGGCAGCCGGCTTGGCGCTGGCGTCGACAGGCTTGTCGCGTGTGGGTTTAGCCGCGTTGTCGTCGGTTTTGACCGACGGTTTCGAGCCTTGGCTGGCGAACACTTGAGCGAAGCCAGGGCCCTTGTCCCGTGGGTCCGCAGCCGCTACCTGGGGGTTGGCAGCGGGCGCTTGAGGCTTGGCCGCGGGGGCAGCCTGAAGAAGCGAATTGGGGGCGACTGGCATAGGTAAAGGTCTCCACTGCATGGGGGTCGGGGATGCAGTATCTGGAGATAGAGCAAGAGTTGGGCCAGGTTTGTTGGATTGCGGTTTTTTGGGTGGACCTATCCGTTATTCGGTAACGGATAGGTCACCCATCAAAGTTGAAACCGTTGCCTTTCGTGCTCATACAAGGGCCGCACCAACGCAAACTCCCGATCAATCTGATCCACCAACTCCCCCAAGTCCGAAGCCGGCTCAGAAGACCTGGCCTCAAGCGACTGACACAACTGCGCCAACCGCAGCGCCCCAAGGTTCCCACTGCTCCCCTTGAAACTATGCGCAATCCGTCCCAACGCCTTGGCATCATCCCGCGCCTGGTGCAGGGCCTCGATGCGTTTCTGGGAGTCATCAAGAAAGGTATCAAGCAGCTTGGGATACTCGCCCTCCATAACCTCCTGCAAACCCGACAACACCTGCGGGTCCATATGAATCTCTGCCACTTGCTCGCTCCTTGATCAAGAATCGGCGGATTATGCCAGAGCCCCCCAGCAAAACTCCACGCAGACACTGCGCCCGCCGTCAGACCAGCGTACGTCGCTGCTCAACTGGCGCACCAGGCTAAGGCCCCGACCCGACAGACGATCGACGTCCAGCGGCCGTGCCAGCATCTGTTCCACGTCGAAACCCGGCCCGCTGTCTTCCAGGCGCAACGTCATTTTGCCGCCCATGTGGGTGGGCGCCACCTGCACATGCACCCGCACGTAACCGCTGTTCAACTTCGCCAGGCGGTCATTGCGCTGGCGGTAATATTCGGCAAACCCCTGGGCATTGCGCTTGAGCCGCGAGTCCAGCCCCAGCACACCATGTTCCAGGGCGTTGGAATACAGCTCAGCCATCACGCTGTAGAGCGCCCCGCTCTGCTCGCGCAGGCCGTGGATTTCAAGCAGCAGTTGCAGCAGATAGGGCAAAGGGTTGTAGCGCTTGAGGGTCTCGGCGCGAAACTCGAAGCTCACCGACCAATCCAGCGGGCAGGATTGGCCGCTGTCGGCATACAACGGCCCGGTGGCGCGCAGGGATTGGCCGTGCTGCAGGGTGATTTCCACCATGCTCACGTCGTCACGCGCTTCACCGCGAAACGCCGCCAGGGCCTGTTCGATGTCTTCAAACAGACGATTGGGCTCGCGATTGGCCGCAAAGACCTGCTGTAAACGCTCGGCGCCGAACAGTTGATCGTTGGCATCTGCGGTATCCAACACGCCGTCGGACAGCAGGAACACACGGTCGCCCAACGCCATGGGCCAGACTTCGGTGCGGTCATCAAAGGCTTGCGCCGACAACACCCCCAACGGCAAATGCCGCGACTGCATCGGGGTGCGCTTGCCGCTGGCGATGTCATGCACATAACCGTCGGGCATGCCCCCGTTCCACACCTCCACCACGCGCCGCTCGGTGCTCAGGCACAACAGGGTGGCGCAGCAGAACATGTCTACCGGCAGGATGCGCTTGAGCTTGGCATTCATCTCCCGAAGGATCTGCGTCAGGCCATAGCCCTTGGCGGTCATGCCGTAGAACACTTCCGCCAGGGGCATAGCGCCCACCGCCGCCGGCAAGCCATGGCCGGTGAAATCTCCGAGCAGCACATGCATGTCGCCTGACGGCGTGTAGGCCGCCAGCAGCAGGTCGCCATTGAACAGCGCATAGGGCGATTGCAGGTAGCGGATGTTCGGTGCGGCATTGATGCAGCCGGAGTGGGCGACCTTATCGAACACTGCCTTGGCCACGCGCTGCTCATGCAGCAGGTAGTCGTGGTGCTTGGCAATCATGTCGCGTTGCTGCAACACCGTGGCTTGCAGGCGGCGCAGGCGGTCCATGGCGTTGATCTTGGCCGCCAGGATCAGTTGGTTATAGGGTTTGGGCAGGAAGTCATCACCGCCGGCATCCAGGCACTCGGCCAGGGCAGCGCTTTCGCGCAGGGAGGTGAGGAAAATGATGGGGACCAATTCTTCCCCCGCCAGTTGCTTGATCCACCGCGCAGCGCCGTAGCCATCCATCACTGGCATCAAGGCATCCATCAGCACCAGCTGCGGCCGTTCGCGGGCGAAGACTTCGACGGCTTCCTCGCCGTTGGTAGCGGTGAGCACCTGATGCCCCTGGCGCCGCACAATGGTCGACAGCAACAGAAGATCGGCAGCGTTATCATCGGCGATCAGGATCGTCAGCGGCTCAACCGCGGGGGCCTGGGCGCTCACTTGATGTCGAACAGCTTGTCGAAGTTGGAGATGGCGAGGATCTTGCGCACATCGGAGTTGGTGTTGACCACCTCAACCTGCGCCTCTTCGCCGCCAGCATGGTCCCTCAACAGCAGGAGCATGCCCAAGGCCGAGCTGTCCATGTACGTGGTTTCTTTCAGATCGACCACATACAGCTCAGGCACTTTGTAGTAACGCTCGTAGGCGTCACGAAACGTCTGATGACTGCCGAAATCAAACCGTCCCTTGATAGCGATCGTCAACTTCTTCCCGTCCAGGGATACTTCTGACTCGATTGACATGCGACTGCTTCCTTGTCATGGGCATAGACACAAGGTGTAGCAGGCGAATGAGATCCGGGCAACACCGCAGGTCAAATGCGGAAGAGGGCCTGGTCCCGATAGCCGTGGGTCAGTCAACAAATTCAGTGACCGATCTATCGCTATCGGGGGCAAGCCCCCTCGCACATTCAGAATTGTGATTGGCGGGGAAGACGTTGTGACAGCTCATCGAGCAACTTCTGCTCACGCTTGTCTTCCAGCGCCCGCGCTTCATCGATATAGCGCTGCACCAGCTTGCGCAAACCTTCGACCCGGGCAAACGCCTCTTGCCAACTTTCGCGGGCCTTATCGAGGTTGTTCTGGTGCCAGGCCAGGCTCTGGCGCTGTTGGCCCACGGCGGTTTCCAACTGGTTGAGAAAGCCCTGGTAGCCCATCAGCCACTGACCCGAAACGCCCTTGGTGCCGCGCTCGATCCATTGCTGTTGGTACTCGCCGCGAAAGCGTTCCAAGTCACCCAACTTGCTTTCCGCCAAGCGCACTTGGCCCTGGAAATAACCCAGGCGCTGTACGGCGGTTTTTTCGGCCTTTTCGGCCATGTCCACCACGGGGGCCAGGCGCGCGGCGCGGCTGTTGGCCATGGCTTAGCCGCCTGGCGCAGGGGCGAAGATGGAATGCAGATGCGCTTCGCTTTCACCCATGCTGATCTTGTCGTTGAGGCCTTGGCGCAGGTAAGTCACCAACTGCGGTTGCAGGGCGATCGCCAGGTCGGTGTCGCGATCGCCACCGGCCACGTAGGCGCCAACGCTGATCAGGTCGCGGCTCTGTTGATAGCGCGACCACAACTGCTTGAACTGTTGCGCGCGGACCATATGCTCCGGCGTGACCACCGCCGGCATGACCCGGCTGATGGACGCTTCGATATCGATAGCCGGGTAGTGCCCTTCTTCGGCCAAACGGCGCGACAGCACAATGTGGCCGTCGAGCACGCCCCGCGCCGAGTCGGCGATAGGGTCCTGCTGGTCATCGCCTTCGGACAACACCGTGTAGAACGCAGTGATCGAGCCGCCACCGGCCTCGGCATTACCGGCGCGTTCCACCAGTTTCGGCAGCTTGGCGAACACCGACGGCGGGTAGCCCTTGGTCGCCGGCGGTTCGCCGATGGCCAGGGCGATTTCCCGCTGGGCCTGGGCAAAACGGGTGAGCGAGTCCATCAGCAACAGGACGTTCTTGCCCTTGTCGCGAAAGTATTCGGCGATGCGCGTGCAGTACATCGCCGCGCGCAAACGCATCAGCGGCGCATCATCCGCTGGGGAGGCGACGACGACGGAGCGCTTGAGGCCTTCTTCACCGAGGCTGTGCTCGATGAATTCCTTAACTTCCCTGCCCCGCTCGCCGATCAGCCCCACCACGATGATGTCGGCCTCGGTAAAGCGCGTCATCATGCCGAGCAACACCGACTTACCCACACCGGTACCGGCGAACAGGCCCAGACGCTGGCCGCGGCCGACCGTCAATAAACCGTTGATGCTGCGGATGCCCACATCCAGCGGCACGCTGATGGGGTTGCGATTGAGCGGGTTGATGGTGGGGCCGTCCATCGGCACCCAGTCTTCGGCTTTCATGCCGCCCTTGCCGTCCAACGCACGACCGGCGCCGTCCAGCACCCGGCCGAGCATGCTCATGCCCATGGGCAGGCGGCCGGTATCGGCCAGCGGTACCACGCGGGCGCCGGGGGCGATGCCCGCCAGGCTGCCGACGGGCATCAGGAAGATCTTGTTGCCGGAAAAGCCCATCACTTCCGCTTCGACCTGCACCGGATGGTAGCTGTCATCGTTGATCACCATACAGCGGCTGCCCATGGCGGCGCGCAGGCCCTCGGCTTCGAGGGTCAGGCCGACCATGCGCAACAGACGCCCTTCAAGGATCGGCTGGCCGGGCAATTCAGTGGCCTCGACGTAGCCGCTCAGGCGCTTGACGAAGCTGGTGCGATCAAGGCGCATCGGCGGCGTCCAGGTCGACGCTGAGGTCAGGTTCGGCTGGGTTCAACACCTGCTCGTGGACTTGATCCAGCAGCTTGGCCATGATCTGGCTGATGCGGGTTTCCACCGTCGCATCAATGCGGCTGTGTTCGGTCTCGACCCGGCAACCACCGGGCTGCAGCGCTGCGTCTTCGACGATGCGCCAGGTTTCTTCATGGCGCTCGCGCAGGGCTTTGACCTGTTCGAAATCCTGCGGGTTGATGTACAGCCGCACATTGCCGACACCCAGGGGCAGCAGCTTGAGTGCTTCGCGCATCACGCTTTCGATATGGCTGGAGTCGAGTACCAGTTCGCGCTGGATCACCTGGCGTGCAATATGCTCCACCAGGCCGACCATGGATTTTTCAATCTGCGCATCCTGCTCGGCGATAGGGTCGAACAGCACACCCATCAAACGTTCCAGGCTGGCCAGCTTGACGCTCAGCGCCGCTTCGGCCTCTTGGCGCACCTTGAGAGTGGTGCTGCGAAAACCGTCTTTTTCACCCGCAGCGAAGCCTTCGTTGTAAGCCTCCTGGCGGATGCTTTCCAACTCTTCCAGGGTCAGTGGCTGGACTTCTTCCAGCGGCACTTCTTCCATTTCCACCGGCGTTTCTTCAACGGGTTCCGGCTCAGGCTCGGGCACATGCGGGTCGAAGCTGGGCAACGACCAGATGTCGAACCCACCGACATCCCGTGCGCGAATCAGATCGCTGGGCGCCTCATCTTTGTTCGACATCAGGGGCGCCTTAGATCATTTCTTCGCCGCCCTTCCCACCGAGAACGATTTCTCCGGCTTCGGCCATACGGCGGGCAATGGTGAGGATTTCTTTCTGCGCGGTTTCTACGTCGCTGACGCGCACCGGGCCTTTGGCTTCCAGGTCGTCGCGCAACAGTTCGGAAGCACGCTTGGACATGTTCTTGAAGATCTTCTCTTTGACGCCTTCGTCCGAGCCTTTGAGGGCAAGCACCAGCACGTCGGAGGACACTTCGCGCAGCAACGCCTGGATGCCACGATCGTCGACATCGGAGAGGTTGTTGAACACGAACATGAGGTCTTCGATCTGGCCGGACAGGGTGTCGTCGATCTCGCGGATCGAGTCCATCAACTGGCCTTCGACCGAGCTGTCGAGGAAGTTCATGATGTCTGCCGCACGCTTGATACCACCCAAGGTGGTCCGCGAGGCATTCGAGTTGCCGGAGAACTGCTTCTCCAGGATGGTGTTCAATTCTTTCAGGGCCGCCGGCTGCACGGTGTTCAGCGACGAGACGCGCAGGATGATGTCCAGGCGCACTTTATGGTCGAAATGGCCGAGCACTTCACCGGCTTGGTCCGGATCGAGGTACGCCACCACGATGGCCTGGATCTGCGGGTGTTCAAAGCGGATCACGTCGGCGACGGCGCGCGGTTCCATCCACTTGAGGCTGTCCAGACCGCTGGTGTTGCCGCCCAACAGGATGCGGTCGATCAGGCCGTTGGCCTTGTCTTCGCCCAGGGCCGAGGTGAGCATCTTGCGGATGTAGCTGTCGGAGCCGACGCCCAGGCTGGTCTGGTCGCCGACGATCTCGACGAACTCGCTCATCACCTGCTCGACTTGCTCACGGTGCACATTGCGCATCTGCGCCATGGCCACGCCCACACGCTGGACCTCTTTGGGCCCCATGTGGCGCAGCACTTGGGCGGCATCGGTTTCACCGAGCGACAGCAGCAGGACTGCGGCTTTGTCGACCTTGGTGAGCTTGGCAACAGCGGCTCGATCACTCATCTGCGTTAATCCACTCTTTCACGACCTGGGCCACACGGCCCGGGTCTTCTGCTACCAGACTTTTGATTGCGTTCAACTGAGCGTCGTAACCTTCGCTCGGGCTTGGCAACAGGATGCTTTGCGGGCCGCCGAGGCTGACGCGGTCGTTGGCCAGTTCGCCGTCTAGGCCGCCCATGCCACCCAACTCGACGTCACTGCCGCCAAACGCCGCCAGCTGTTTGTTCTTGCCGTTGCCGGTGATGTTGTTGAGCACCGGGCGCAGCACGCCGAACACCAATACCAGGATGAACAACACACCCAGCACTTGCTTGACGATGTCCCAGAACCACGGCTGGGTGTAGAACGCCGCTTCGGCGATGACTTCACCGCGCTCGGCGGAGAACGGCATGTTGATCACGCTGACGCTGTCACCACGACTGGCGTCAAAGCCGACGGCGTCCTGCACGAGGCGAGTGAAGCGCGCCAATTCGTCGGCGCTCCACGGCGCACGGGTAACGGCGCCATCCGCCGCATTGACCTTGACCTGGTCATCGACCACCACCGACACCGACAGGCGATTGACGCGACCCTGCTGCTGCTTGGTGTGGCTGATGGAGCGATCGAGTTCGAAGTTCTTGGTGGACTGGTTACGCTTGTCCGCCGGGTACGGGGCGAGCATCGGTTGGCCGGTGGCCGGGTCCATGATCTGCTGGCCGTTGGCGTCCAACAATGGCTGGCCGGGCTGGATCGCGCCAGCGGTGGCAGCAGCGCCACCGGTGGTTTGCGGGGCCGAAGCCGGGGCTGGTGGCTGGTTGCTCAGGGCACCCGGCACACCTTGCGGACCATTGCTGGCGGTGCGTTGTTCGCTGGTGGACTGTTCGCTGCGCAGCGCTGGCTGGTCCGGGTTGAACTGCTCGGAGGTCGACTCGACGGCACTGAAGTCCACGTCGGCGGACACCTCAGCCTTGTAGCGGTCGTTGCCCAGCACCGGTTGCAGGATGTTGTGCACACGCTGGGTGAGCATGCTTTCCATACGGCGGCTGTAGTCAAATTGCTTGCCGGCCTGGGTCAGGGCGGAGTTTTCCGCCATGTCGGACAGCAGGTTGCCCTTCTGGTCGACAACGGTGATTTGCGACTTGCTCAGTTCGGGAACGCTGGTGGCCACCAGGTTGATGATCGCCAGAACCTGGCCAGGCTCCAGCGAACGGCCGGAAAACAGTTCCACCAGTACCGAGGCACTTGGCTTGCGCTCGTCGCGCACAAATACCGAGCTTTTCGGAATGGCCAAGTGCACACGGGCGCCCTTGACGTTGTTCAAGCTGGAGATGGTGCGGGCCAGCTCGCCTTCCAGGCCACGACGGTAGCGCGTGGCTTCCATGAACTGGCTGGTCCCGAGGCCCTGGTCCTTGTCGAGGATTTCAAAACCGATATTGCTGTCGGACGGCGTTACGCCGGCAGCGGCAAGCTTCATGCGCGCACGGGCCACGTCATCGGCCTTAACCAGCAGCGCGCCAGAGTTAGGCTCTACGGTGTAGGCGATGTCGGCGGCGGCGAGGGTTTCCATGATCTGCTTGGAATCCATGCCCGCCAGGCTGCCGTAAAGCGGACGGTAATCGGGTTGTTGCGACCACAACACCACGGCGAAACCAATCGCCACGCTGGCAGCCAGGCCGACCATCAGGCCCACCTGACGCAACATGGTCATTTCCGAGAGGTTTTCCAGGAACGACAGGCCAAACAGCGGCGGCTTGCCGTCTGCCTTGGCGGGTACGTTGTCGGAGACTGCTTCTGCCATGACTTAAATCTCGCCCTTAAACCGGCATCTGCATGATGTCTTGATAGGCCTGAACCAACTTGTTACGCACTTGGGTCAGAGCCTGAAAGGAGACGCTGGCCTTTTGCGAGGCGACCATCACATCGGTGAGGTCCACGCCGCTTTTGCCGATCTCGAACGCGGTGGCCAACTGGCTGGAAGCTTGCTGGGTGTCACTGACTTTGTTGATGGCCTGGCCGAGCATGTCGGCGAAGCTGCTTTGGCCCAATTCCGGCGCTGGCGCGACGGATTTCGGTTGAGCCATGGCATCCATTTGCATGGAGCGCATATCCAACATCAACCGATTGAACTCAATACCCTGGCTCATGAACTTCTCTCTCCAACCCGCAAATTTTTGACACTACGCAGCGATTACTAGGGGAGGTAGCAACAAGGGTGCCAGCTCTGTATCAACTCGTAAGAAAAGGCGACAAACCTTATCGACGTTGTTACCGGTTATGTGGCGAACAGATACGCCTCGACGTCCATCCCGGCGTCGCGCATCTGCGCCAGCTTGTAGCGCAGGGTGCGCGGACTGATGCCCAGACGCTCGGCGGCCTCTTTGCGACGGCCGCGCTCGGCGCGCAGGGTGTCGATGATCATCTGGAATTCGCGGCGACGCAGGTCGTCCCCCAGGGCACCGGCAGACTCAGCCTCTGCAACCACCGGCGTGGGCGCCAAGGTAGGCAATGGGGCCGCACCACTGCCCATGGCCAGGCAGAAATCCTGGGGCTGGATCAAGCCACCCTGTTGCAGAATCAGCGCGCGCTGGATGGCGTTATCCAACTCGCGCACGTTGCCCGGCCAGGGATAGCTGATGAGACACGCTTGCGCCTCGGCCGAGAGCCGCGCCTGGGCGTGCTTCATTTTTTTGACGTGGTTGTTCAGCAACCGCTCGGCCAGCGGAATGATGTCCGCCGGACGCTCACGCAGCGGGCGCCAGGCCAGGGGGAATACTGATAGCCGGTAGAACAGGTCTTCGCGGAAGCGCCCCGCCGCCACTTCGCCAGCAAGGTCGCGGTTGGTGGTGGCGACCACACGGATATCCAACTGGATCGGTTTACGCGCACCGACGCGCTCCACTTCGCGCTCTTGCAGCACCCGCAGCAGCTTGGCTTGCAGGCCCAGAGGCATTTCCGAGATTTCATCCAGCAGAATGGTGCCGCCATCGGCCTGTTCGAACTTGCCGGCCTGGGCCGCGATGGCGCCAGTGAACGAGCCTTTTTCATGACCGAACAAGGTGGCTTCAAGCATGTTGTCGGGGATCGCCGCGCAATTGATGGCGATGAACGGTTGTTTGGCGCGAGTGGATTGCTGGTGGATGTAACGTGCCAGCACCTCTTTACCGGTACCGGACTCGCCGGAGATCAGCACCGTGGAATCACTGCGCGCCACCCGGGCCGCCAGCTCAAGCAATTGCGCACTGGCCGGCTCGAAGGCAATCGGGCCTTCGCCTTCGTTGGCAGGGATAACACCCAGGGCGTGCCGCGCCACCAGTTCGATCAGCGCCTTGGGTTCGAACGGCTTGACCAGGTAATCCGCCGCGCCTTGGCGCATAGCGTCCACCGCACGCTCCACCGCGCCGTGAGCGGTCATCAGCAACACCGGCAGTTGCGGCTGGCGCGCGCGCAGCAAGGCCAGTAACTGGTGGCCGTCCATGCCGGGCATGTTCACGTCACTGACCACCAGGCTGAAGGTTTCCTGCTCCACCGCGTCCAAGGCGTCCTCGGCAGAACCGACCGCCCGGTAGTCATGACCCGCCAACAGCAGCGTGTCCGCCAATGCTTCACGCAGGGCGCGATCGTCTTCCACCAACAGAACCTTGATAGCCATTACTTTTTACTCCGCGCTTGCCGCGCATGAAAACAGCGGCAAGCTCATCAATGCACACGTGCCACGCCCCAGTCGGGAATGCAGCTGCAATTCTCCCTGATGGGCACGCGCCACAGCCTTGACCACGGTCAGGCCGAGGCCGGTTCCATTGGTCTTGGTGGTGAAAAAGGGTTCGCCAAGGCGCTTAAGCACCACAGGATCAATGCCAGCACCGCTGTCGCTGATGCACAGGCGCAGGGTTTGCTCGCGGTTGTACAGGTGCACCTTGAGCCGTGCGCCCGGGCCGCTGGCCTGGATAGCGTTTTCGATCAGGTTAAGCAACGCGCCCACCAGGGTGTCGCGATTGCACAGCAACTCGCCAAGGTGGCTGTCGCACTGCCAACGCACCTGAGTGTCTTGAATATGGGTGGCCGCCGCCGCTTGCAGGGCCTGCATCAATTGGGCAGGTGTCACGCGGTCAGTCAGCGGCAATTCGCCGCGGGCAAACACCAACATGTCGCGTACCTGATGCTCCAGTTCGTGCAGGCGCTCTTTGAGACGACCAGCAAACCGCTGCTGTGTGGCAGCGGGCAATTGTTCATCAGTCAAATGACTGGCGTAAATCAAGGCCGCCGACAACGGCGTACGGATCTGATGCGCCAAAGAAGCGACCATTCGGCCCAACGAGGACAAACGCTCGTGGCGCGCCAATTGGTCTTGCAGGTGACGGGTTTCGGTCAGGTCGTTGAGCAGCACCAATTGCCCTGGCTCAGCGTCCAGGGAACGGGTAGCGATGGACAGGCGGCGCCCGTCTTTAAGGGAGATTTCGTGACCATCATCCTCGCGCGGCGCAAAGCAGCGGGTAATGACGTGGCGCCACAGCTCGCCTTCCAGCGGCAGGCCGAGCATGTCGCAGGCTGCCGGATTGGCTTCGCGCACGCGGCCCTCCTCGTCAATGACGATAACGCCACCGGGCAGCAGCGACAGCAGGTTCTGCAGACGGTTGGCCAAGCGCTCTTTCTCGGCCAGCTCTTGCATGCGCTGGGCGCTAACTACCGCCAGTTCGCCTTTCAGCTCGCAGACCCGGGCCTCCAGCAGGCTGTAGGAATCAGTCAGTTGGCTCGACATCTGGTTGAACTGCGAGAACGCTTGTTCAAGACCCTGGCGGGTCTGCGGTTCTACAGGCGCAATCAGTCCCTGGATGGCAGGGGCCGAAGATAGTTGGGCGGCGTGGGGCATCATGCTCTCTCGCTTGGCTGACCGTCAGTTAAACGGAACGTTGCGAGGGCTGTAGCAATACTTGTGCCGAAAAAAAACCGCTGATTAATCAGCGGCTTGAAAAACAGGCGTCAATCATCTGCCTGTTCATCACCTTCTCGGCGGCTCATACCGTACTTGCGCATCTTTTCCACCAGGGTGGTTCGACGGATACGCAGGCGCTCGGCGGCACGGGCGACAATGCCGTTGGCGTCGTCCAGGGCCTGTTGGATCAAGCCTTGCTCCAGGTTGCCGAGGTAGTCTTTGAGGTCGAGACCTTCCGGCGGAAGCATGGCGGTAGAACCGAAGTCCGGGGTATGGCCGTTGATGGCGACCCGCTCTTCCATGTCACTGCGCAGACTGTCGACCATCTGCTCGTCTTCGTCGTCGACGTAGCGGAATTTCTTCGGCAGCTCGACCACGCCGATCACACCGTAGGGGTGCATGATCGCCATGCGCTCCACCAGGTTGGCCAGCTCACGGACGTTGCCCGGCCAGCCATGGCGGCACAGGGACATGATCGCAGCGGAGTTGAAGCGAATCGAGCCGCGCTTTTCGTGTTCCATGCGCGAGATCAGTTCATTCATCAGCAGCGGGATGTCTTCCACGCGCTCACGCAGCGGGGCCATCTCGATTGGGAAAACGTTTAGGCGGTAGTACAAGTCTTCACGGAAGCTGCCCACCTCGATCATGCTTTCGAGGTTCTTGTGGGTAGCGGCGATGATGCGTACGTCGACGCTCTGGGTCTTGTTGCTGCCCACGCGCTCGAAGGTGCGCTCCTGCAATACGCGCAACAGCTTGACCTGCATCGGCAGCGGCATGTCGCCGATTTCGTCAAGGAACAGGGTGCCGCCGTTGGCCAGCTCGAAACGCCCGGCACGGCTGGTGATCGCCCCGGTAAAGGCGCCCTTCTCATGGCCGAACAGTTCGCTTTCGAGCAGCTCTGCAGGGATCGCCCCGCAGTTGACCGGCACAAATGGCCCGTCGCGGCGCTTGGAATGGTAGTGCAGGTTACGCGCGACCACTTCTTTGCCAGTGCCCGACTCGCCGAGGATCAGCACGCTGGCGTCGGTATCGGCCACTTGCTGCATCATCTGGCGCACGTGCTGGATGGCGCGGCTGGTGCCGACAAGGCTGCGGAATAGATTAGGTTCGCGGTGGCGACCGCGCTCGCGGGCCTGGTCGTACATCTCCCGATAGACCTGGGCACGGTGCAGGGAATCAAGCAATTTGCTGTAGCTGGGAGGCATTTCCAGGCTGGAAAGCACGCGGCGGCGCTGGTCTTCCGGCAGCTCAACAGAAGAAATATCTCCAATTAGCAGGACCGGAAGGAACTCATCCCACGTAGACAGTGTCTTTAACAAGCCCAAAACAGCGCCTGGAGCGTTTACTGTCCCGATCAGCACACAAATGACATCACGGCTCGATGACAATGAGCTGGCCGCCTGCTGCCAGTCATGGCTACCGCAGGGCAGATTTTCTTCGCCAAGAAAATTCAAAATCACCGCCAAGTCGCGGCGGCGGACGCTATCGTCATCGATCAGCAGAATTTTGGTTTCACGCCACATGCAATAGCAACTTCCCTAGTAAAACTTCCTGCCCCGAGATTGAGGGCAATCGAGGCGCCTGTAAGACTTCTTACCTTATAGACGTCTGAAATCTGAAAACAGCACTAGTTAAGTCAAAAATGCTGGCACGGTCAAATTTATGACGCGCCGGTAGGATTAACTTCGACTGTTCAGCCGAACAGATGGTAAACCTTTGACGCATTTTTCGCTTGGTTGATCTGCGACATCTCTTCGAAAATCGCCTGGCGTTCGCCGGTCGTCACCTCAAGCAATTGCTGGTATACCGCCAACAAACTCTCAAGCTTTTCACGCAACGCATCCTCATCCACCGGTGCTTCGCTGAGCACCTGCTCGATCACGTCGCGACAGCCCATATCCAGCTCGCCAATGGCGTCCCAGTTACGGTCTGCCAGCGCGCCCATCAGCGCCTCACGGGTTTCATCAATGCGTTGCAGTGCTTGGCTCATGACGTGTTCCTCAAGGCACCCAGGCCTTATTCTGCTGCAGCCTGTGGCGCGCCAATCGCATCCCAGCCTTCTTTAACGGTAATCATCAAACGAGCAACTTCGTCGATCATGTCAGCGTCGTTATGCAGGTTGGCTTCCATCAGACGGTTGGTCATGTACGCATACAGACTTTCCAACTGCTGAACGTAAGCCGGGTTATCACTCTTATCAGCGTTCAGGCCGTCACGCAGGCCGATCACGATATCAATGGCCTTGCCGAGCATCAGCCCCTTCTGTGCGATGTCGCCACGCGCCAGCGCGCCCTTGGCCTGGGCCATGCGGTCGAGCCCGCCTTCCATCAGCATCTGCACCAGGCGATGAGGGCTGGCTTCGGAGATCTGAGCATGGGAATTGACCTTCTGGTATTGGCGAAGGGCTCTCATGGGATTCATGTTTCTACCTCGTGACGGGCGACAGCGAAAAGGATTCTAGTAACCAATATGTCGACGGGTTCGCAAAAAGCTTTAGGGCCAGTTGTCCCGCGATAAAAAAAGGCCAGGCAGATTGCCTGGCCTTTTTCATGCGCAGGCATCAGCTATTGGTTTTGGGATTGTTCAAGGCGTTGAGCGTGGTCATGACGCTGGTGCTTTGCTGGCGCAATTGGGCGACCAGGGTGTCCATGGCGTTGTATTTGGCCGACAGGCTGCTGGTGAGCAGGGTCATGCGCTCGTCGAGGGACGACTGCTGCTTGGTCAAGTCTTTGAGTGTGTCGGACAAAGACGTGGAGCGCGTAGCCAGGATGCCCGTCGTGGACTTGGCGTAATCATCCGTAGCGCTTTTCATGCGCGCCAGCATGCCGTCAGGGCCGCTGAACATACTGTTGATATCGGCTGCGTTGGTTTTTACCGCCGCGTCCCACTTTTTGTCGTCCAGGGCCAACAAACCGTTGCTGGAACTGGTGGTGACACCAAATTGAGCCAAGGACTTGAACTTGCCTGTTCCCGACAGCTGGTTGAACTCGTTACGAATTGCCGCCTGCAACGAGCGCATGGTGGAGTCACCGGTGAGGCTTGCCGCCGTGGTGCTACCATCCAGGTTAGTGGTGACCTTGGTTTCAGCGTTCATCGCAGTAATCAGCGCATTGTAAGTATCTACAAAACCCTTGACCCCTGATTTGAGTGCCGCGTTGTTGGTGCTTACAGTAATCAGCGTGGCGGTTCTATCTGGGTCCTTAGCTGTGTCACCCGCCGTCTTGAGCGCCGACACCGATACCAGCTTGATATTCACGCCGCTCAATGCGCCTTCGATGCTATTGGTCTTGGAGACCGAAGCAACACCGTCGATGCTGTAAAGCGCATCCTTGGGCTCATCAACTACTGTAGCGCCGACATCCAAGCCCGAATTACCCGACAGCTTCAGATCAGACCCCGTACCCATGGTAGTCGAGGTCAGGATCAATCGCGATCCGTTGGAGTCAGTCTGGATGTTCGCACTCAACCCCGACGTGCCGAACTGGGTATTGATCGAATCACGCACCTGCTGCAGGGTCGCGCCGACGGGGATACTGACATCGTAATTCTTGCCGGACTGGCTGATAGTTAATGTCGTCGGCTTGTCAGTGGCATTCACCACGGTCGATGTGCCGCCTTTGAAGGTTTGAGACGACAATTTCGATGCCTGCGCCAGCTGACTGACAATTAATCGAAAGCTGCCGTTCGAGGCCGTATTACTCGCAGTCATGGTTGCAACTTTTTCGTCCGAAGACGAACCGGTCAAACCGGTGAAGCTGGAACTGGTTGCCATGTTGTCCAGTGCACCACGAAACGCATCCAGCGCGGCCTGAATCTTGCCGATCGAAGACAGCGTGGTGGTCGCCTTCTGAGACGCGGTATTGATCTGCGTTTGCTTGGGCACCTTTTCGGCGTTAACCAAGGATGTCACGATCGCTTGCGTATCGATGTTCGAACCGATACCACTTACCGTTGAACCCGCCATCATCTATCTCCTGTTCGGTGGCTGCCGTTATCTTGACTTATTACGCCTCAAGACCGGACAGCAACAAGTTTCATGCCAGCTCAGGCCTTGTCGTCAAACAACAGGTTGCTTGCGCTGCTGAGGTTCTGTGCCAGCTTCAATGCTGTTTCCGACGGAATCTGGCGAATCACTTCACCATTGTCGGTATTGATGACCTTGACCACCACACGGTGGGTGGAATCATCAATGGAAAAATCGAGGCTACGCTGGGTAGCTTGAACGAAATCGCGAATATCGGTGACTGCTTTTTCCAGGTCGGCGCGTGCGGGCTCTTGGCTAATCGCGGGCGTTGCCTGGACATTCACAACGTTGTTGTCAGCCACTACCTTGGCAGGTGCGCTTTGAGGTGCAACCGGCGGATAAGACTGGTTCAGCTTTACACTCATGTCCATGTCCAATCTCCTCTAAACCGAAAAAACGGAAGGGCACGTAGACGCGCCCTTCCGTTAGTTACCAAGCGCTGGGATTACTGAAGCAGCTTCAGTACAGCGGATGGCAGCTGGTTAGCCTGCGACAGGATCGCGGTGGAAGCCGACTGCAGGGTTTGTTGCTTGGTCAGTTCGGCGGTCTCGGAAGCGAAGTCGACGTCCTGAACGGTGGAACGTGCAGCGGTGGAGTTCTTCTGAATGTTCTGCAGGTTGTCTGCAGTGGTAGTCAGACGGTTCTGGGTAGCACCCAGACCCGAACGCACGCTGTCGATGGTGCCGATGGCCTTGTCAATTACAGCCAGGGCGTTCTGAGCGCTGTTGGCGTCAGTTACGGTGGTGTCAGAGATGGCAGTCTTCTCTGCCACAACGCTGGCTTTACCGAACAGAGCGGTTACACCATCACCACCAGCGCCGGCAGCCAGGGAGTAGCCTTTAGCCGAATCAAGCGAGACTTGACCGGTAACGGTGGACGCTGCTGTATCCGACAGGGGGGTGAACTTCTCAGCAGGAGGAGTAGCTGTATCGAATGTGTATTCGCCCTTACCGTTTTTGGCGTTTACAGAAACAGCACTAGCATCCGTGCCCGCACCGAATACCAAATTTTCGCCAGAATCGGATTTGATTTCCAAGGTATCGTTAATTTCGTCATAGTTGACGCTGATACCCAGTTTAGCGGAGTTGGACTTCAGCTGGTCAGCCAGGCTAGCGTTATCGGTAACACCGATGAAGTTCACCGCTTTACCATCACCAACAGTAAGCGTGAAGTTGGCAGAGGTCGGTGTCGCTGCACCAGTGGTCTTGGACGTATCAACACTCAGCTTGACCTCGGTGCTGGCGCTCGCAGTAAGGCCACCGATCGAACCATTGAGCTGAGCAGCAATGCTTTTTGCGGAAGCCCCTTCAAGGTAGCTTACGGTTTTGGTCTGGCCGTTACCTGTTACAGCGATGTCGCCTGCAGCCAAACCTTTTTCGGTGATAGTGACGTCAGAACTTTTAATCTGCTGCGAACCAATTTTGTTGGCAGCAACGTTTTCCAGGCTCAGGTTGATGGTTTCGTTAGCGTTGGCGCCAACCTGAATAGCCTTGGTACCGTACGAACCGTCCAGCAGCTTCTGGCCACCGAAAGTAGTGGTCTGCGAGATACGGGTCAGTTCAGCAGTCAGAGCCTGGTATTCGTCGTTGTTCGACTTACGGTCGTCATTGCTGAGGGAGCCAGTAGCGGAAGACAGAGCCAGGGTACGCATTTTTTGCAGGATGTCGGTCGAAGCCTGCATCGCGCCTTCAGCGGTCTGAGCGATGGAGATACCGTCGTTCACGTTTTTTACTGCTTGACCCAGGCCGTTGATTTGGCTGGTCAGGCGGTTAGCGATCTGCAGGCCAGCTGCGTCGTCTTTAGCGCTGTTGATACGCAGGCCGGAAGACAGGCGCTGCATGGAAGTGGCCAGGGCGCCGCCAGCTTTGTTCAGGTTGCCCTGAGTAGTGATCGAAGCAATGTTGGTGTTTACTGTTAAAGCCATGACGAAATCCTCGTTGGATGGATACTGCGGCTTCCGGCCCTGGCAACCGCCGGGTGTGGCCTGAGAACCTACGTAATAGTTATCGTCGTGGTAGGCAGTTGCTTGAGGATTTTTTTGATTTTTTTTACTGGCGCCGTGCCACCCTTTGCAATTCAACGGCTTACATCAGCTCAAAACCCCGGATTCATTGGCTTTTCTGGCGCCAAATAAAAAACGCCGATGATCTCTAGATCATCGGCGTTTTTTTATGCAGCCTATTAAAGCGTCACGGGCGATACAGAATCGCCGAACCCCACGACAGACCCACACCAAAACCGCTGATTGCCACGCGCTTCCACTTGGCGTCCATCACGTGCTTTTCCAGCAGCAGTGGAATGCTCGACGACACGGTGTTGCCGGTCTCGACCATGTCCTTGATGAACTTGTCCACCGGGGCATCTTCAAAACGGCGTGCCACGGCATCAACGATGGCCGCACTGCCCTGGTGAATGCAGAACGCGTCGATCTCATCAGCCTTGAGGTCCGACTCGTTGAGCAGTTCGTGCAAATGCGCCGGCACCTTGAGCAAGGCGAAGTTGAAGACCTGGCGACCGTTCATGAAGAACACGCCATCACTGACCTTCAAGTGCGGTGCGCCGGAACCATCGGTGCCGAATTTGGACTTGCCCAGCAACCACGGCGCGTCTTCACCCATCCAGGTGGCGGTAGCGGCGTCGCCGAACAGCATGGTGGTGTTACGGTCTTCCGGGTCGACGATCTTCGAATACGGGTCGGCGGTGATCAGCAGGCCGTTTTTCAGGCCAGTGGCTTCCATGAAGCCCTTCATCGCGTAGATACCGTAGACGTAGCCGGAGCAGCCCAGGGAAATATCAAAGGCCGCCACATGCGTCGGCAGGCCCAGTTTGTCCTGGACGATCGCGGCGGTGTGGGGCAAACCCTCTTCATCACCGTTCTGGGTGACGACGATCAGCGCATCAATCGATTCGCGCTTCAGATCCGGGTTGTTGGCAAACAAAGCGTTGACCGCCTCGACACACAGATCGGAGGTTTCCTGCGCGGCTTCCTTGCGCGGCAGGAACGCAGAACCGATCTTGCCAATGATGAATTCTTCATCCTTGGCGAATTTGGCACCCTGGGCGTAGTTATCGATCCCGTCTGCCGGCACGTAACTGGCGATGCTTTTTATGCCAATCATTGTGGCTTCCCAATACTAAATAGCTGGAGAACACCCCGAGGACTGCGCCCGGAGTGCTGACAATAAAGGGGATAACCCCATAAAAATCTCGCTGAAAGCCGCCCCGCAAGGACCCTGTGACGACTTATCCTTTTCACACGATACAGTGAAGATGCGCTTTATGACTCACAGGTCACTCAATTTTGTGCGCTTTATGCAAAACGTTTCAACAATTTAACCCCAGAAACGACAACGGCCCGCCCTGTTTCCAGAGCGGGCCGCTTGACTTGGCGCCACTTACATCTTGTTGAACAGGCTCAACTGCGAGACTTTCACGAACGCCAGCTGCGAGGCTTCGAGCATGGTTTGCTGAAGCGTCAGGTTGATCGCCGCCTCACCCATGTCGACGTTGGCCAGTGCACTCATGGTCGTGGTGTTGGCCAAGCTGATGCTAGTGTTTGCGCTGGCCTGCACCGTCAACGCATTTTCACGCGCACCGATGGAGCCACGTACGTTGTCCACTTGGTCGGCCGAGCTGGTCAGGTTACTGACGGCGGCGTTGAGGGCGTCCTGAAGCTTGACCCGCGCGCCCGGAATGCCGTCCGCCGGTTGTTCCAGAGCCTTGCGCAGTTGACCTAGCGTATCGAGGGCGTTCTGGGTTTTCTGGGTGGTGTTGCCCACCGAAAACTGGTCGCCAACGTTCGGCGTGCCGCTCAGTTCGAAGGTAACGCCTGCCGCCGTGATGGTGCTCGGGCCTGGCGGGGTGCCGGTGCCGGGAGTGATGACGCCATTGTCCACGATCGGTTTGCTGCCGGCGGTATACGGCTGGGCATAGACCTTGTAGGCCGTCGGGTCGGTGTCGTCGAACTTGATCAATACGCCGCTGTTAGGAAACGTGCTCGAATAGTTGGCCGCACTGCTGACGCTGGCATTGGTCAATTGCGCGCTGGAAGTGTTGCTCGGGGTTCGAGCGATGTTGAACCCGTCAGGCTTGGCACTGAGGCTGAACTCACGCCCCTTGACCAGCGCATCGGCATCAGGCCCGGTGGCAAGGTCGGTCAGGTCTACCGTGATATCGAACTTGACGCCACGCAGGTTGACGCTGGCGCTGCCTTCCTTGGTGGAGTCGAACGTCCCGTTACCGGCAACCTGCGAAGTAATGTCGTTGTTGTCTTTGTCGGTAATGACGTACTGGGTGCTACTGGTGAACGTCAGTTTGTACGGCTGGCCGTCGGCAAACTGCCGGGTGTAGTCGGAACCCGAAGTCACAAGGCCGCTCGATAAGGCGACCTTGTGGTCGTCGACCAGCGGCGGCGAAATCGCAGGCGCCACCGGCGCAGTGGCAGGCGCGAGGTAATTGGACTGGGTGCGACTGGTGTTGACCGCCCCTTCCAGGATGGTCTTGCCGGTGTCGCCGGTGCGAACCGTCAGGGTCTCGGATACCTGCAGGCTCAGCTCGTTCTCGTCGCCCTGATAGCTGTAAGTACCATCGTTGTTGCGCGAGTACGGCGGCGTGTCGGTCTTGGAGCCTGAGAACAGATAATTGCCGGCCGAGTCCTTGCTGTTGAGCAAGCCCAACAGTTGATCCTCAAGCGCGCCCACCTCAACCGAAATGGACTTGCGGTCAGCATCACTGGTCACGCCACCGGCACGCAGCGCCAGTTGGCTGCCGGCCTGGATCGTGGTGTTGATCGCATCCAGGATGCTTTCTTCGTTAGTCAGCTTGTTCTGAATACTGGTGATATTGCCGCTGTACTGCGACAGCATATCTTTCTGCTGTTGCAGCATCAGCAAGCGCTGGGCAGCCACCGGATCATCGGCGGCGGTCTGCACACGCACGCCGGAGCTGGCCTGCTGCTGGGCCTGCACCACACCTGAATAATTGTTCTGATACTTGCTGGCACTGGTGTCGAAATACTGCTGTGTAGAAATGCGCATCGTCCCAGACTCCCTTAAAGACTATTGATCAGCGTGCTGAAGGTTTCTTGCGCAGCCTTGATGATCTGCGACGACGCTGTGTAGTACTGCTGGAACTTGATCATGTCGCCCGCTTCTTCATCCAGGTTGACCTGGGATACGGAGTTGCGTGCGTTCTTGTTGGCCGTCAACAGCGCGTTGGTCGCTGTGGTGTCTGTGGTGGCCGCTGCGGCCTTGGCGCCGACGGTCGAGACCAACTTGCTGTTGGCCCCCACCAGGCTGGTGCCGCCACTGCCATCGGCCGCGAGGCCTACGGTTGACTTGGTCTGCAGGTTGAGCAGGGCCTGGGCGTTACGGTTGTCGGACTTGCCGGAGGCATTGAACGAGAAGGAGGTGCTGTCGCCGTTCGCTGGCGAACCGCCCACCGTGGTGTCGAAGCTGAAGCTCTTGGCTGGCGACAACAAGACACCGCCGGCATCGCGCATCGGCACGCTGATGCTGATCTTGTTGGCCTGGCCTGGAATGATAGTGCCGGAGCCGATCGGATCACCCTGGGCGTTGCTGAGGGTGTAAGCCTGAGTGCCATCGGCCGCGGGTTTACCAAAGACCATCGTCACCGGCATCGAGTGCTCAATGCCCGTACGCAATTGCGCGGTGTCGGCGCCACCCTGGATATCCAGAGGCACTGTGAGGGTCGGCGGCGTAAAGGTGCCGGTGCCCTGGTTGGTTTTACCCGCCTCGCCCTGCAACGGCGCGGCAAAGGCAATCTTGCTCGGATCGCTGAGCACGGTGCCGATTTCCTTGGCGCCGTTGGCGGTCGGGCTGACCTTGAAGCTGTCACCCGCCTGCACTGCGCCGCTCTGGACCGCCAGGGTGAAACCGTCGATAACCGGCGGCGGCGTGGCACTCAGGTCATAAGTGCCCATAGCCTTGCCGTCGGATCGCAGGACCGTCACCTTGTTGAGATTGGTCACATCGTTGAAGCTGACCTTGTAATCGAAGTTGGTCAACTGGCTGCTGTCTTTGATCGTCACGCCCAAGGCGCCGTCGCCCAGGTTGCCTTGGGCCGCCTGGCTACGCAGGGCAACGGAGGCTGCGTTATTGATGTCGGTGAACATCGAGGCGCCGAACTCGCCATTGAGGTCCAGGCCTTGGCCCAACTGGCTGTTGAGCGCATCGGCAGTGACAATCGCGATACGCCCCAAGTCATTGATTGCCGGCATCAGCGCATCGCTGCGATAACGCAGCAGGCCACCGATGCTGCCGCCACTGATCACGTTGCCCAAGTCCAGGGCGGTACCGCCCGGCGCATTGAGCTGGATCGTGTACTGGCTGGTGTCGCTCTTGCTCGGCACCGCGGAAATGCTGCTGGACTGATCGCCCAGCACCAGGGACTGGCCACTGCCGGTGCTGAGGCTGAACACGCCGTTCTTTTCCGTGGCGGTCACGCCAATCAACTCATTGAGCGAGCGCACAGCCTCGGCACGGGAGTCCAGCAGGTTGGCCGGGGAGGTGTTCGACGAACCCTGTACCTGGGCGATCTGCTTGTTGAGGGACGCAATCGACGACGTCAGTTGGTTGACCTGATCGCTCATCGAGGTCAACTGGCTGTTGATGGTCTCTTTCTGCTGGCTCAACTGGCTGGAGATGGTGTTGAACCGGTTGGTCAGGGTCTGGGCATTCGTAAGCAGGATCTGACGGGCCGAAGCATCGTTCGGACTGGCCGAGGCGGTCTGCACCGCCGCGAAGAACGAGCTGAGCACGGCGGACATGCCGGTGGTCTTGTCCGACAGGGTCTTGTCGACCGCACTGATCTGGTCCAGGTAAGCCTTGGCATCGCTGTTGAGCGAGGTGCTGTTCTGGTAAGCGGTGTCCAGGTATTCGTTGTAGACCCGGCGCACGTCGGCCAGGGTGGTGCCGCTGCCGATGAACACGCCGCCGTACTGATTCGACGCGTTCGCGCTCTGGGTGGTCTGCTGACGCGAATAGCCCGCGGTATTGGCGTTGGCGATGTTGTTACTCAAGACCGACAACGATCCTTGAGCGGCGTTAAGCCCCGACATCCCGATATTGAGCAAACTCATGGTTCAGACCTTATAAATGAGTGGTCGCGCCCGCGGCAGCGTAATTCTGATAACTGTTCATCGTTTTTGCGATCTGCGAAATCTTGCTGGCGTAGGCCGGATCGGTGGCGTAACCGGCTTTTTGCAACTCGCGCACAAACTGTTCCGGGTTGTCGGCCGACTTCACAACTTCTTTATAGCGATCATTGCTTTGCAGCAATGTCACCAGGTCGTGGAAGCTGTCCTGGTAGGAGTCGTAGGAACGGAACTGCGCCGTTTCCTTGACCATCGCGCCATCGCGAAACTCGCTGGTGATCGCACGCGCCTGACCGCCCTGCCAACTCTGGCCGGCCTTGATGCCGAACAGGTTGTGACTGCTGCTGCCATCTTCGGCGCGCATCACCGATTTGCCCCAACCGGTTTCCAGGGCGGCCTGGGCCACCAGGTACTTCGGATCGATACCAATGCGCGCCGCAGCCGCCTTGGCCATCGGCAGCATGGTGGCGACAAATTCGTCCTGCGAACTGAACGCCTTCTTCGCCGGTGCCAGCGGCGGCTGGGCCACGGCACGGCTGTAGATCTGCATACGGTCGCTGGGCACCGCAAAACTGCGAGCGGTGCTATTGACGACGTTGTCATCGGAGGCACTGTTACGCAGCGGCGCGGCCTTGGCCTCGGTCGCCACTTGGGTGCTCGGAACGATGCCGGCGAGCAGGCGATCGGTCAGCTTGCTTGGCAAGGCGATCCGGCGCTGGTTCATCAGCTCCATATCGTTGCTATGGGCAGCAGCGGCACCGGCCTGGGGCTCTGCCACGCGGTAGGCCCACAACGGACGCTGGCCATTGGAGCGACCCAGCGGACCCTGGGCCTGGGTGCCGGCGGCAATTTCCGTCGGCACGTCGACTTTCTTAACCGGTTCAGCGGCTGCCGGGCCCTGCAAAGTGGCCGCAGCGGCGTCCACCGGTTTGTTCTTCTGCATCTGGCGCATCAGCACGTCGGCGAGGCCGATACCACCGCCCTCACGGGACAACGACACCGCCAGTTGCTGGTCGTACATCTCCTGATATTGCTTGGCCGCAGGCGTGTTCATCGGGTTGTCTTTGCCCAGGGCCTCGGTGGCCGAGCGCATCGACTTGAGCATCTCGCTCAAGAACAGCGACTCGAACTCCTGCGCCACCTTGCGCATATTGCCTTCGCTGTTCTTGTCGTCGCCGACCTTGAGCTGATTAAGCCGGTTCAAGTCGGAGTAAGACCCCGAGTCCGCCGTGCTGCTGATCCCGCTCTTGCGCATATCCATGGCCACGGCCTCAGATTACGATCAGGTCGGCTTGCAAGGCGCCGGCCTGTTTCAGGGCTTCAAGAATTGCCATCAAGTCGCCTGGCGCAGCGCCCACCTGGTTCACCGCGCGGACAATCTCATCCAACGTGGTGCCAGGGCCGAACTTGAACATCGGCTTGGCTTCCTGCTGAGCATTGACCCGCGAGCGCGGCACTACCGCCGTCTGGCCATTGGACAACGGCCCAGGCTGGCTGACGATCGGGTCTTCGGTGATGGTCACGGTCAGGCTGCCGTGGGTCACCGCTGCCGGCGACACCTTGACGTTCTGGCCGATCACGATGGTGCCGGTGCGCGAGTTGATGATGACTTTGGCCACCGCCTGGCCTGGGTCGACTTCAAGGTTTTCCAGGATCGACAGGTAATCCACACGCTGGCTTGGGTCCAGCGGCGCAGTTACACGGATCGAGCCGCCGTCGATGGCCTGGGCCACGCCAGGGCCGAGCATGTCGTTGATCTTGTCGACCACGCGCTTGGCGGTGGTGAAGTCGGAACGGTTGAGGTTCAGGGTCAGGCTGTTGCCTTGGTTGAAACCACTGGGCACGGTACGTTCCACCGTGGCACCGCCAGGAATGCGACCGGCCGATGGCACGTTGACGGTAATCTTCGAACCGTCACGACCTTCGGCGTCAAACCCACCCACCACCAGGTTGCCCTGGGCGATGGCATAGACGTTACCGTCGATACCTTTAAGCGGCGTCATCAGCAGCGTGCCGCCGCGCAGGCTTTTCGAGTTACCGATGGAGGCCACGGTGATGTCCACCACCTGACCCGGCTTGGAGAACGCCGGCAAGTCGGCACTGATAGACACGGCCGCGACGTTCTTGAGCTGCACGTTACCCGAGCCCGCCGGCACCTTGATGCCGAACTGCGAGAGCATATTGTTGAAGGTCTGCAGAGTGAACGGAGTCTGGGTGGTCTGGTCACCCGTGCCGTTGAGCCCCACTACCAGGCCGTAACCGATCAACTGGTTGGAACGCACGCCGGAGATGCTCGCAATGTCTTTCAGGCGCTCGGCCTGGGCGACAGCGCTTAACGAAAGCAGGAGTGCGGCAGCCATCAGCTGTTTGAGTTTCAAAGTGGCCACCTAGAAAGGGAACAGCGGGCTAAGGAAGAAACGGTCGAACCAACCCGGCTGGCTCGCATCAGCAAACGAACCCGTACCCGAGTAGGTAATGCGTGCATCGGCAATCCGTGTCGACGGCACGGTGTTGTCGGTGGCGATGTCATCGGCACGGACCATGCCGGCGATGCGCACCAGTTCATCACCGGTATTGAGGGTCATCCACTTTTCACCGCGTACCGCGATGATGCCGTTAGGCAACACGTCGGCCACGGTCACGGTGATCGAACCGGTCAGTGTGTTGCCTTGCGCCGCAGCGCTCTTGCCGTTGGTAGCACGGTCGCCGCTGTAGCCGGCATCGAGGCTCAAGTCACCGCTGCCCAATGGGTTATTGGTGTTCGGCACACCGCCGAACAGCGAGGACAGGCCAATGCTGGCCTTGCTGGTCTTGCCGATCTGCGAGTTGGCGTTCTTGCTGGCCTGGGTCCGCTCGTTAAGGGTGATGGTGATGATGTCACCAACCCGGAACGCCTTGCGGTCGCTGTACAGGTTCTGTTCGAAACCCGCCTGGTAGATCGAGCCATTGTTGGCCGCCGCCGGCAACGGCGTGCGCGGCAACACCGGCGCGTAGTACGGGTCATTGGGTTTGGGCGTCGGGGCGACACAGCCCGCGAGCACGGCAATCCCACTCAATGCCAAAACGGAAACATAGCGATTCATGACCCATACCTCACGGTGTTGCAGGCGCCTTCAAGAGCGCCCCATAGACTTGATTACAGATTCTGCGTTACGAACGAGAGCATCTGGTCGGCGGTGGAAATCACCTTGGAGTTCATCTCGTAGGCGCGCTGAGTGGTGATCATGTTGACCATCTCTTCAACGGTGCTCACGTTGGAGGTTTCCAGGGTGCTTTGCAGCGTGGTGCCGAAACCGTTCAGGCCAGGGGTGCCGATTTGCGGCGCGCCGCTGGAGGCGGTTTCCAGGAACAGGTTATTACCCATGGCCTGCAGGCCAGCCGGGTTGATGAAGTCGGCGGTTTGCAGGTTGCCGATCACTTGCGATGCCGGGTTACCGGCCACGGTGATGGACACGGTGCCGTCGTTGCCGACGGTGAAGGTCTGGGCGTTGTTCGGCACGACGATGGCCGGTTCCAGGGCGAAACCGTTGGCCGTCACGATCTGGCCGTTGGCGTCCAGGTGGAACGTGCCGTCACGGGTGTACGAAGTGGTCCCATCCGGTTGCAGGATCTGGAAGAACCCCTTGCCGTTGATAGCCATGTCGAGCGGCTGGCCGGTTTGCTGCAGGTTACCGGCGTTGAAGTTCTTCTGGGTGCCGACGATTTGCACACCGGTACCCAATTGCAGGCCCGACGGCAATTCGCTGTCCTGGGTCGACTGGGCGCCTGGCTGGCGCTTGATCTGATAGAGCAAGTCCTGGAACTCGGCGCGGTCACGTTTGAAGCCCGTGGTCGACACGTTGGCCAAGTTGTTGGAAATGGTGGTCAGGTTGGTGTCCTGGGCGGACAGACCTGTTTTGGCAACCCATAGAGCCGGAAGCATGGTGTTCTCCTTCGTGCGCCTGTTTGTTGGCGCCGTTTAGCAAATTAGTGAGTGAGCGCTGATCAGCTCATCTGCATGACGCGAGTCATGGCCTGGTCGTCTTCTTTGGCGCTGTTCATCATCTTGATGTGCAGCTCGAACTGCTTGGAAAGCGCCAGCACTGCCGTCATTTCTTCCACGGCATTGACGTTGCTTGCCTGCAGGAAACCCGAGGTCAGCTTGACACTCGCATCGGCCACGGCCGGCTGGCCATCTTTGGTGTGAATGGTGCCATCGAGGCCTTTATTCATATTCTTCAGGTCAGGCTGGACCAGCTTGATCCGGTCCACTTCAGCCATCACCCGTGGGCCTTCGCCCATGGCGCGGATGCTGATGGTGCCGTCGGAACCAACTTCGATCTTCTGCTGGGGCGGCACGGCAATCGGGCCACCGTTGCCCATGATCGGCATGCCGTTACCGGCGCGCAGCACGCCCAACGCATCGACGTTCATGCTGGCGCTGCGCACATAGGCTTCGCTGCCATCCGGGGTTTGCACCGCCATCCAACCGTCGCCGTTGACCGCCACGTCCAGATCACGACCGGTTTCGATCATCGCGCCGGGAGTGAAGTCGGTGGCTGGACGTTCGGTCAGGGCAAACGCCCGCGCCGGAAAGCTGTCACCGAACACCGGCATCGAACGCGCCTGTTCCAGGTCACGTTGAAAGCCGTTGGTGGAAATGTTCGCCAAGTTGTTGGCATGGGCCTTCTGCGCCAGAGCATTCTGGCTGGCGCCGGTCATTGCCACATAAAGGTACTTGTCCACATTCTTTCCTCTTTCTGACGCAGGCTTGCCGCCCACCGCTGTACTGATGAGGCTTAAGCAATTTGCGAACCAACTTTTAAAAAAAGGGGAAAGACCAGGCAGGACGGGGGTTTGCGTTGAGTCAGCAGGATTTGAAGGACTGGGGATAGTCGAAAAAACGGCGGACTACTGCCGCTTACGGCAACGACGTAGATCAAATGTGAGAGCGAGCTTGCTGTGGTGAGCGGGCTTGCCCCACGCCGGGCTGCGAAGCAGCCCCCCCAACCACACAGGTTATTTATCAGCCTTCAGAATTTCGTAATCGCGCAACTTATTGGCTATGGTGGTGTGCGATACCCCAAGCCGCTTGCCCAACTGCCGGCTGCTCGGGTGCTCGGCATACAGGCTCTCCAGCACCGCCTTCTCGAACCGTCCGACGATCGCCTCCAACCCACCCTCCAGGGAAAAATCGCCAAGCGGCTGACGCACGCCATAATCCGGCAAGCGAATATGCTCGGCCTTGACCGTCCCGCCCTCGCACAACGACACGGCCTGGAACAGCACGTTTTCCAACTGCCGCACATTGCCCGGCCAGTGGTAGTGACTGAGTCGCTCCATCGCCGCCGGCGCCAGCTTGGGCAGTGGGCAGCCGATCTGACGGCTGGCCTGGTCAAGAAAGTGGTCAACCAACGGCCCCAGCCCATCAAGGCATTCGCGCAGTGGTGGGATGTGCAACGACAGCACGTTGAGGCGGTGATAAAGGTCCTGGCGGAATTCGCCACGGGCGCAGAGTTCGGACAAATCCACCTGGGTTGCGCAGATCACCCGCACATCCAAGTACACCTCCTCATCACTGCCCACCCGACGGAAGCAACCATCCTGCAGGAAGCGCAGCAATTTCACCTGCAAGCGCGCACTCATTTCCCCCACGCCATCGAGAAACAACGTACCGCCCGCCGTCAGCTCCAGCAGCCCGAGCTTGCCTTCGGCCCGCGCGCCTTCGAACGCGCCGGGGCCATAGCCAAACAACTCGGTCTCAGCCATCGACTCCGGCAGACCAGCACAATTGAGCGCCATCAGCGGCGATTGCCCACGGGGGCTGGCCAGGTGGCAGGCGCGGGCCAGCAATTCTTTGCCAGTGCCGGTTTCGCCTTCTATTAATAGCGGTGCGTCCAACGGCGCCATGCGCCGGGCTTCACGTACCACCGCCGCCATGACTTTGGAGCTTTGGAAGATGCTGTCAAAGCCGCGCAGTTCCTGCTTGCGCACGTTGTAGATGCGCTCGCCCACGCGGTCGGCGCGGTGCAGGGTCAGCACCGCGCCAGCCATGGCCTCGCTGTCGTCGTGCTCGGAGGATTGCAGTGGCGCTATGTCCGCCAGGAACACGTCACCCTTAACCTTGACCCGCAGACCATTGATCCGCGACTTGCTCGCGCGCACCAGTTCCGGCAAGTCGAAGTCCTCGGCGTAGCGCGACAGCGGAATACCCGGAACTTCGTCCACGCGCACCCCGAGCAACTGCGCCGCCGCGCGGTTGGCGGCGACAATGGAGCCGCCCATGTCGATGGACAGCACCGGAAACTCCAACGCACCGAGCAAGGCATTGAGCTCCATGTGCCGGCGCTCGCTGGGCATCAGCCCTACCCTTTTCACGCCAAACACCCCGGCAATGGCTTCGAACTGCGGACGTAATGCCTGGAACTGCATGTTCACCAGGTTCGGACAAAACAGGTAAATGGCATTTCCATGCTCACCACCGACCTCGCCCTTGGCGACGTTGACGCCGTACTCCACCAACAGATTGAGAATGTCCCGCAATATGCCGATGCGGTTTTGGCAGTGCACTTTGATACGCATGAAAGGGCCCGAAAAAGTGGGTAGGCGCCGCGTCTTTTTGTCGCTGGGCGCAGATAGTCGTCAAGATTATGTGACAGCTTATGTGCTTTTCACAGCCCAACGGCGCGATGAACCACACAAGCGTAACGATTAATTTACGAAAATCGGTATTTTTTCCTACAATATCCGCTCACAAACAGATGGAATCCTGCTCCGCGCGGGTTATCAATAGGTTCATCGCAGGACATAACAAGAACGAATGCCTAGCAGGAGAGCCGTATGAAGCAGACGCACTACGTGGCCCGCGAGCCCGATGCGCAAGGTTTTATCCACTACCCGCCGGAAGAACACGCGGTGTGGAACACTCTGATCACGCGCCAGTTGAAAGTGATCGAAGGCCGCGCTTGCCAGGAATACCTGGACGGTATCGACAAACTTGGCCTGCCCCTGGACCGCATTCCACAGTTGGGCGAAATCAATAAAGTGCTGGCCGAGACCACCGGCTGGCAAGTGGCCCGGGTCCCCGCGCTGATCCCCTTTCAGACCTTCTTCGAATTGCTCGCTAACAAGCAATTTCCGGTGGCGACATTTATTCGTACCCGTGAAGAACTGGACTACCTGCAAGAGCCGGATATTTTCCACGAGATCTTTGGCCACTGCCCACTGCTGACCAACCCCTGGTTCGCCGAATTCACTCACACGTACGGCAAGCTCGGCTTGGCGGCCAGCAAGGAGCAACGGGTGTACCTGGCGCGCCTGTACTGGATGACCATCGAGTTCGGCTTGGTGGATACGCCCGAGGGTCGGCGCATCTACGGTGGCGGGATTTTGTCGTCGCCCAAGGAAAGCGTGTACTGCCTGTCGGACGAGCCCGAGCACCAGGCCTTCGACCCGCTGGAAGCGATGCGCACGCCGTATCGCATCGACATCCTCCAACCGCTGTATTTCGTACTGCCCAACCTCAAGCGCCTGTTCGAAGTCGCGCAGGAAGACATCATGGGCATGGTCGAGCGCGGTATGCAGCTTGGGTTGCATGCGCCGAAATTCCCGCCAAAACCCAAGGCCGCATGAACCGTGGCTTTTAAGGCCAGGTGAGTCTGTTCCCTGGCCCCGCGTTGCTTTAGGGTGACGCCACTGACGACCGTTTTTAAACACTCGAATTCAGGACACCACCACATGACCACCTTGAACCAAGCCCACTGCGAAGCCTGCCGCGCCGATGCCCCACAAGTCAGCGATGAAGAATTGCCGGTGCTGCTCAAGCAGATCCCAGACTGGAACATCGAAGTCCGCGACGGCGTGATGCAGTTGGAAAAGGTTTTTCTGTTCAAGAACTTCAAATTCGCCCTGGCCTTTACCAACGCCATGGGTGAAATCTCCGAAGCCGAAGGCCATCACCCGGGCCTGCTCACCGAATGGGGCAAAGTCACCGTGACGTGGTGGAGCCACTCCATCAAAGGCCTGCACCGCAACGACTTCATCATGGCCGCCCGCACCGACGAAGTGGCCAAGGACGCCGAGGGCCGCAAGTAATGCATTTCGATGCCATTGGCCGCGTGCCCGGCGACCCGATCCTCGGGCTGATGGACCTGTATGCCCAGGACACCAACCCGAACAAGTTCGACCTCGGCGTGGGCGTCTATAAAGATGATCAGGGCCTGACGCCGATTCCCCATTCGGTGAAGCTCGCCGAACAGCGCCTGGTTGACACCCAAACCACCAAAACGTACATCGGCGGCCACGGCAATGCAGCGTTCGGCACATTGATCAGCGAGCTGGTCCTCGGTGCCGATTCTGCACTTATCCGTGAACGCCGGGCCGGCGCCACGCAAACCCCGGGTGGTACCGGTGCTTTGCGCCTCAGTGCCGACTTCATCGCTCAAAACCTTCCAGGACGCGGCGTGTGGCTGAGCAACCCGACCTGGCCAATCCACGAAAGCATCTTTGCCAAGGCCGGGCTCAAGGTCAGCCACTATCCGTATGTAGGCGCCGACAACCGCCTAGATGTGGAGGCGATGCTAGCGACCCTTTCCACCGTGCCAAAAGGTGATGTGGTGCTGCTGCACGCGTGCTGCCACAACCCCACCGGGTTCGACCTGTCCCAGGATGACTGGCGCCACGTGCTGCAGATCGTGCGCGAGCGCCAACTGCTGCCACTGATCGACTTCGCCTACCAGGGCTTCGGCGATGGCCTGGAGCAGGACGCCTGGGCGGTGCGCTTGTTTGCCAGAGAGTTGCCGGAAGTATTGGTCACCAGCTCGTGCTCGAAAAACTTCGGCCTGTACAGCGACCGTGTTGGCGCGCTGATCGTGTGCGCTGCAGACGCCGAGAAGCTGACGGATGTACGCAGCCAACTGGCGAATATCGCGCGTAATCTGTGGTCTACGCCGCCGGACCATGGTGCGGCAGTGGTCGCGACTATCCTCGGTGATGCCGAGCTGAAAAAGCAGTGGAGCGAGGAAGTCGAAGCCATGCGTGCGCGGATCGCGCAGTTGCGTTCCGGACTGGTGGAGGCGTTGGCGCCCCATGGTTTATCGGAGCGCTTTGCGCACATCGGCGCACAACGCGGGATGTTTTCCTATACCGGTTTGAGTGCCGAGCAGGTCAAGCAACTGAGGGAAAAGCACAGCGTGTATATGGTCAGTTCGGGGCGAGCCAACGTGGCGGGTATTGATGCGACACGCCTGACACTCCTGGCCGAAGCCATCGCCGACGTCTCCAACTGACGAAACCGGGACTGAAAATGTGGGAGGGGGCTTGCTCCCGATGGCAGTGGGTCAGTGACAGGTGTACTGGCTGACACTCCCTCATCGGGGGCAAACCCCCTCCCACATTTTGACCGAGTACACCCTTCAGCTGGCGACCATCTCGGCTTTCAGCAGCGCCTCTTTCGCCTGCGCGTCCGCCAACCGATACAACTCGATACTCCCATCCCAGTGCTCGATCAATGCCGTGCACGACTCCACCCAATCCCCGCAGTTGAGGTAATCCACCTCGCCCACTTTGCGAATCTCCGCATGGTGGATATGCCCGCACACCACGCCGTGCAACTCGCGTTTGGTCACCTCATGGGCGATGGCTTCTTCGAAATCGCTGATAAAGCTCACGGCCGTTTTGACCTTGTGCTTCAGATACGCCGACAACGACCAATAGCCGTAGCCATACCGCGCACGCCAATGGTTCAACCAGCGGTTCAACGTGAGGGTGAATTCGTAGGCAGAGTCGCCGAGGAATGCGAGCCAGCGGTGATAGCGGGTGATCACATCAAACTGGTCACCGTGGATCACCAACAAATGCCGGCCATCGGCGGTGACGTGCACTGCTTCATCGACCAACTGGATATTGCCCAGGATCAGCTTGGAATAGCGCCGCAGGAACTCATCATGGTTGCCGGTGACGTAGATCACCTCGGTGCCGCGCTTGGCCATGGTCAGCAGGCGACGGATTACGTTGGTATGGGCCTGGGGCCAATACATGCCGCCGCGCATTTTCCAGCCGTCAATGATATCGCCCACCAGGTACACCTTGTCGGCGTGGTAACCCTTGAGGAATTGCGACAAATGTTCGGCCTGACAATCCCGGGTGCCCAGGTGCACGTCGGAAATCCACAGGGTACGTACCCGTTGCTTGCGGCTGGGCTTGGTGAACTCGGCACTGGTCATGGGCATCACTCGACGCTGTTTTCGCGAGCTTGCGCCATAGCGATTAATAGCCCATGACAACTGTGCGTCAGTCTGATGACAACGCCCGTGTTCGCGAAGCGTTGTAGACTGGCGACCTGCATAGGAGAACGCGATGAGACCGACCCTCACCCTGCGCCACTACCTCGAAGCGCCCATCGCCCATAGCCATGAACATGCGCAGTTGGTGTTCGGCCTGTCCGGTCATCTGGACCTGGAAGTCGATGGCCGTGGCAGCCAGGTGCGTGAAAGCAGCGTGATGGTCCTGCCCTTCTCTGCCCACCATGCCTGCGGCAGTCGCGATGGCAGCCGCTGCCTGGTGTTGGATGTGCCCACGGAGCATTGGGTGCTGCAATCGTTGGGTGAACACGCCGATACAAGCCGCCGCTTGCTGGATCAACCGGCGCGCCTGGCGTTGGATTCGCGACAACACCAACTGGTGCAATGGCTGGCCCATAGCCCGGTGGATGACCCACTGATCGTGCAACAGGGCGCGGTGCTGTTGCTGGCCAGCCTCAATCATTCACTGGCCCAACCGGTACCTGGCCGGCGCCTGCCGTATGCGGCGTTCAATACGCATATAGAGCGCCACGTCGCCCATCCGCTGCAGGTCGCCGACCTTGCTCGGATTGCCGGCCTGTCGGTGGCGCGCCTGCATGCGCGCTTTGTGACCGAGTGCGGCCAAACGCCCATGGATTACATCCGCAGCCGTCGCCTGCAACTGGCCCTGAACCTGCTGCGCGAAACGCCATTGCCCATCGGTGAAATCGCCGAGCGTGTCGGCTACACCTCGCAAAGTGCCTTTGCCGCCGCTATGTTGCGCGAGTTTGGCGCCTCTCCCGGCGCGTTGCGGCGCTCGGCATAGGGCGAGGCTGGCGCTAAAAATCGCGAGCTGCGCGACAGACGTGCGTAGTAGCACCCTCTAGACTGCGGTCCTGTCACTCCCGTTGGTTCAAGGATCGCAATGACTCCCCGTTCAGCCCTCGGCGCCCTGCATATCGGCGCACTGATGTTTGGCCTTACCGGCGTATTCGGCAAGCTGGCGGCCGCCTCACCGGCCATTATCGTATTCGGTCGCGCCGCATTTGCCGTGATTGCCCTGGCAGTGTTTGCGCGCTTCGTCAGCAACGCACCCTGGAAAACGCTGGAACTGCGCGACTGGAAACGCCTGCTGGTCAGCGGCGTGTTGCTGGCCGCACATTGGGTGACGTTCTTTATGGCGGTCAAAGTCGCTGGCGTGGCCGTCGCCACGCTCGGGTTCACGGCGTTTCCGGCGTTTACCGTGATCCTTGAAGGGCTGATCTTCCGCGAGCGTATCCGCGCCAATGAAGTCGTGTTGGTGGCGCTGGTCACCGTTGGCCTGGTGCTGGTGACGCCGGACTTCAACCTGGCCAGCGAAGCCACCGGCGGCCTGCTGTGGGGCATCGCGTCGGGGCTGCTGTTCTCTTTACTGTCGCTGAACAACCGTGCCAGCTCCGGGCGCATTCCTGCCGTACAGGCAGCCCTGTGCCAGAACGTGGTCGTTGCGGTGTGCCTATTGCCCGTGGCCGCGCCGGGGTTGGCGGATGTGCGTGCGCTGGACTGGTTGTGGATCGGCCTGCTCGGCGTGTTCTGCACAGGCTTGGCCCACAGCCTGTTTGTCGCCAGCCTCGCAGTAATCAAGGCGCGTACCGCCTCCGTGGTATTTGCCATGGAGCCGGTCTACGGCATTACCGCGGCCTGGCTGCTGTTCGCCGAAACCCCGACGCTGCGCATGCTGCTGGGGGGCGCGCTGATCATCGTCGCCATCGTGCTCTCAGGGCTGATGGGCAGCGCCAGCCAGGCCAAACAGCCGACTGCAACGACCTGATCTATACTTTAAACATCCGCAACAGTCTGGAGTCGTTCAACGGATAACTGACCGCTCGACGACAGCCTTGGTGTGCCCTGCAGTTGCTGCAAGCGAGTAGTCACTCCTTAAACGCGATGCAGAGGCTACATCATGGAAATGTTTATCAGCTTACTAGTTCAAATCATCAGCGGTGCCGTCGGCGGCAATTTGGCCGGCATGACCAAACAAAGCCTGGGGACCGGGCTCAATACCATGCTGGGCGGTGTCGGCGGGCTTGTACTGGGCCAGATAGTGACGGCACTGACGGGCGCTTCGGGCGGTGAGGCGCTGGATGTGGCGGCGGTCGGCAGCAATATTGTCGGCGGCGGCGTCGGAGGCCTGGTGCTGACGTGGGTCGTGGGCTTCATCAAAAGCAAAATGGCCGCCAAGTAGCGGCCTCCATCAGTCACCGTCAGCCGATGGCGGTGACCTTCACTGTGTACGGTCGTTGTGCCCCAGGTCACGCTGCGGGTCGATCTGATCGCGCACGCGCTGCTTGAGCACCTTGGCCTCAGGGAAACCACCGTCAGCCTTGCGCTCCCAAAGCTGCACGCCATCGCAGGTGATACGAAATGCGCCGCCAGTCGCTGGCTCCAGCGACACTTTGCCCAGGTCATCGGCAAAGGTGCTTAACAGTTCCTGAGCCAACCACGCGGCGCGCAGCAGCCACTGGCACTGGGTGCAATAGGTGATAACGATCTCGGGTTTGCTGACGGACATCATTTGACAAGTTCCTGGCATGACGAGTGATGAGGATCGAGTGGCTATAATACCGGCCTTTATCGCCCAGCCCTGAGATTCCTGATGCGCCGCCTGCTGTCCTGCCTGTTTCTGTGCCTCGTCCCCCTGCTTGCCGACGCCATTGAACCACCCCGACCGAAAATCGGCCTGGTGCTGTCCGGCGGTGCCGCCCGCGGCCTGGCGCACATTGGCGTGCTCAAGGCCCTGGAAGAACAGGGCATCCATATCGACGCCATCGCTGGCACCAGCATGGGCGCGGTGATTGGTGGGTTATACGCCTCGGGCTACAAGATCGACGAGCTGGAAAAGCTCGCCCTGAGCATCGACTGGCAGCAGGCGTTATCCGACGCACCGCCGCGTGAAGACGTGCCGTTTCGGCGCAAGCAGGATGACCGGGACTTCCTGGTCAAGCAGAAGCTCAGCTTCCGCGATGACGGCAGCCTCGGCCTGCCCCTGGGCGTGATCCAGGGCCAGAATCTGGCGCTGCTGCTGGAAAGCATGTTCGCCCACAGCAGCGACACGCGTAATTTCGACAAGCTGCCGATCCCCTTTCGCGCCGTGGCCACCGACATCACCACCGGCGAAAAAGTAGTGTTCCGCAAGGGCCACCTGCCCCAGGTAATCCGCGCCAGTATGTCGATCCCGGCGGTGTTCGCCCCTGTAGAGCTGGATGGCCGGCTGCTGGTGGATGGCGGCATGACCGATAACATCCCATTGGATGTGGCGCGTGAGATGGGCGTGGACATCGCCATCGTGGTCGACATCGGCACCCCGCTGCGCTCACGCAAGCAACTCGCGACCGTGGTAGATGTGCTCAACCAGTCCATCACCCTGATGACCCGGCGCAACTCAGAAGAACAGCTCAAGGCCCTCAATCCCAAGGACGTACTGATCCAGCCGCCACTGTCCGCTTTTGGCGTGACCGATTTCGGCCGCGCCAAAGACATGATCGACGCCGGCTACCGTGCCACCCGCGCCCTTGACGTTCGCCTGGCCCATTTGCGCCCTGCCGAACCGGTTGACCCCGAATTGGTGGCCGCGCGGACTCCAGGCGAGCGAACCCCGGTGATCACCGCGATCAAGCTGGAGAACGATTCGAAAGTCAGCGACGACGTGATCCGCTACTACATCCGCCAACCGTTGGGCGAACCGTTGGAGCTTGGCCGTCTGCAAACCGACATGGGCACGTTGTACGGCCTGGATTACTTCGAGCAGGTGCAATACCGCGTGGTGAAAAAAGGCCACGACAACACCTTGGTGATCAGCGCGCGGGGCAAGCGCAGCGGCACCGACTACCTGCGCCTGGGCTTGAACCTGTCGGACGATATGCGCGGCGACAGCGCCTTCAACCTCGGCGCGAGCTACCGCATGAACGGCATCAATCGCCTCGGTGCCGAGTGGCTGACCCGCGTGCAGATCGGTGATCGGCAAGAGTTGTACAGCGAGTTCTATCAACCGATGGACGCTGGCTCGCGCTACTTCATCGCGCCCTATCTCAGCGCCCAGGCGCAGAACGTCGAGCTGATTCTGGACAACGACCCCATCTCCGAATACCGCCTGGAACGCTATGGTTTCGGCCTGAACGTGGGGCGGCAGATCGGCAACAGCGGCGAGATCCGCTTCGGTGTCGGCGAGGCCTGGGGCAAGGCGGATGTGCGCATTGGCGACCGCGACCTGCCGAGTGTGAGCTTCAGCGAAGGTTTCTATGAACTGAAGTACTCCTTCGACACCCTGGATAACGTGTACTTCCCGCACACCGGTGAGGACATCGGCCTGGCCTACCGCGAGTTCGAACCGGGACTGGGTTCGGACCAGCGCTATCGACAATGGGAATTCAAGCTGGACAAGGCCATGAGCCATGGCCCGGACACGCTGGTGCTGGGCGGCCGGTATGGGCGCACCCTGGATGATTCCGATGTGGTGATTTCCAGCTTCCTGCTGGGCGGTGCGCGACAGTTGTCGGGCTTCCGCCAGGATGCGATTTCCGGGCAGAACATCAGCCTGATGCGCGCGGTGTACTACCGCCGACTGACGCCGCGCTCGTACTTACCGTTGGATTTCCCGTTGTACCTGGGCGCGTCTCTGGAGCGGGGCCGGGCATGGAACAACGACAATGAGTTCGACAGCGGTTATATCAACGCTGCGAGTATTTTTCTGGGGTTTGATACACCGTTGGGGCCGCTGAATTTCAGCTACGGGTTCAACGATGATAATCAGAAGGCGGTGTACCTGAACCTGGGGCAGACGTTCTGAGACAACGCTGAATCAGTGTTGGAGCGGCTAATTGTGGTGAACGGGCTTGCCCCGCTCACCACAATTAGCCCCACACACGTTGATCTTCACTGCACTTGGGTTCAGGACTTTTCCAGATTCGCCAGGATGTGCCCGTGCACGCGCATGCACACACTCAAATCCGCTTCATCCACGCCCACGAACAGCTCGTGACGCAACTCAGTGGCGATGGTTTCAATCTGTTCGATCAGCGGCCGCGCGGTGTCACACAGCAGAATGCGCTTGGCGCGGCGGTCTTCAACCACTGCCTGGCGTTGCACCAGGCCCTGGCCTTCGAGACTGTCGAGCAAGCGAGCCAGGGTCGGCCCTTCTACGCCAACGCTTTGCGCCAGCTCACGCTGAGTGGGAGCTTCTTCAAAACGGGCCAAGTGCAGCAGCACCAGCCAGCGCGCCTGGGACAAGCCCAGCCCCGCCAAACGGCGGTCTAGCTCGGCGCGCCAACCTCGGGACATTTGCGCCAGCTGCATGCCAAATCGGTGTTGATCGGTTAACGGCATAAAAAACTCATGGGTTAGACTGAAAATAAAGTGTGGCTAATTATTAGCCAGCTAAGCATGAGCCATGCCACTAGGCAAGAGTTGCTATGAACTGAATCGTTACATTGTCGTAATTGGCACACTAAATTTCGAATTCAGACTGCAAAGCGGCCCGCACGCAGTACAAAACACCCTCTGGAACACGTCCTGTGAACAGTGGCGCAATCTCGGCTACCGGTGGCAGTTCGCCTTCTCCGTCGAGAAATGCATCCTGGATTTCACCGAGCAAATCTTCCGGCAAATCAAGGGCCTGCTCCAGGGACAACTGCTGCTTGCCAATGGATTCAGCAAGCAGGGTGTAGACGTTTTTCTCCGAGCATTGCAGTTGGCCCGCGATCTGGATCGGCGTCATGCCAGCGCGCGCCAGGCTGATCAGCTCGTGCCGAATGTCGGCGATTTCCTTAGGTGCTTCGGCCTGGCCGCCGAGCACTTCGAGGAACGCCTGGCCATAGCGCTCCAGTTTGCGTGCACCGACGCCGCTGACCCGCGCCATCTCGGCCATGGTGGTGGGCTGCTCGCGCAGCATCTCCAGCAAGGTGGAGTCGGGAAAAATAACGTAAGGCGGCACACTGTGTTCCTGTGCCAATTTGCGCCGCAGGGTGCGCAAGGCTTCCCATTGCTCGCGCTCCTCGCCTCGCACGAGCTGGCTGGCCTGGCTGGTGCTGGTCTTGGCAGTGGTTTGCGGTTTGAGGTCGCGACGCAGTTCCAGGCTGACCTCGCCCTTGAGCAGCGGGCGGCAACTGTCATTCAGACGCAGGCCGCCGTAGCCTTCAATGTCGATATCCACCAGGCCGCGCGCGACCATCTGGCGGAACAGCGAACGCCACTCGCCCTCAGCGCGGGCTTTACCGACGCCGTAGACCGAGAGTTTTTCGTGACCGAAGCTGCGGACTTTTTCGTTGTCCTTACCCAGCAACACATCCACCAGATGGCCCACACCGTAACGCTGACCGGTGCGGTAGATGGTCGACAACGCCTGGCGTGCGGGCTCGGTAGCGTCCCAGGTCTGCACGCCATCAATGCAGTTATCACAATGGCCGCAAGGCTCCGGCATGTCTTCGTCGAAATACGCCAGCAAGGTCTGACGACGGCAGCGAGTCTCTTCACACAACGAGAGCATGGCGTCGAGTTTGTGCTGCTCCAAGCGCTTGTGCCGTTCATCGCCTTCGGAGTTCTGCAGCATCTGCTTGAGCATCACCACGTCCTGCAGGCCGTAGACCATCCACGCATCCGCCGGCAAACCATCACGACCAGCACGCCCGGTCTCCTGGTAGTACGCCTCAAGGGATTTTGGCAGGTCCATATGGGCGACAAAACGCACGTTGGATTTGTCGATGCCCATGCCGAACGCGATGGTCGCCACCATGATCAGGCCTTCCTCGTTGAGGAAGCGCTTCTGGTGAGCGGAGCGCGTTTCATTAGGTAGACCGGCGTGGTACGGCAGCGCCGGGTAGCCTTGCTCGCAGAGGAACGCGGCCACCTCATCGACCTTCTTGCGCGACAGGCAATAGACGATGCCCGCGTCGCTGCGCCGTTCAGAGAGGAACGCGAGCAACTGCTTGCGCGGCTGCTCCTTGGGCACGATGCGGTAGAAAATATTCGGTCGGTCGAAACTCGATAGGAAACGCTCGGCGTTCTGCAGGTGCAGGCGCTCGACGATTTCTTCGCGGGTGCGCTTGTCGGCGGTGGCGGTCAGGGCGATGCGCGGAACGTCCGGGAACAGCTCCGCCAGTTGACCCAACTGCAAATATTCGCGGCGGAAATCGTGCCCCCATTGGGATACACAGTGAGCTTCGTCGATGGCGAACAGGGCAATTTCCAGGCTCTGCAAAAACGCCAGCATGCGCGGCTGCACCAGGCGTTCGGGGGCCAGGTAGAGCATTTTCACTTCACCGCGCTTGATGCGTGCGGCCAGGTCACGCTGCTGCTCGGCACTGAGGGTGGAATTCAAGGCGGCGGCGGCGACACCAAGTTCTTCCAGGGTCGCCACTTGGTCGTCCATCAATGCAATCAACGGCGACACCACCACGGCCAGCCCGTTGCGCAACAATGCAGGCACCTGGAAACACAACGACTTGCCGCCGCCGGTAGGCATCAGTACCAGGGCGTCACCGCCTTTGGCCACGCGCTCAATGATCGCACCCTGGCGGCCACGAAAGCTGTCGTAGCCGAAGATGTCCTTGAGGACGCGTTGAGCCTGATCGAGCATGTATAACTCCAACAAAATAGTGCCGAAATCCCTCTGTACAGGCTGGTCGAAAAAATCCGACCTCACGGAAAATAATCCGTAAGTGGAGTTTTCTCGACCTGGCGCTTGGCCTGCTGGGGCATCACAAAACGCGGCAGTATACCCGAGCACCATCCGGCAAAGGGCGCCGCTGACGAATTGCAGCCCGTCTCTAAAACCGGGCAAATCTGCATGCCGACTGGCTTGGGCGCGCAAGAACGCCTAGAATTCAGCATCGTTTATTCCCAAGGTAGTCCTTCAATGTCCTTCGCTGAGCAACTAACCCGCCTGCAAGCCTTCCTCGACGCCGATGAGCTGCATGACGAGGCGCTGGACTATGTGGCCGCCCACGGCTACCTGACCGCCCTTTCGATCTGCTCCGACGTCGTTCCCGACCGTGAATGGATTGACGCGCTATTCGCTGAAGAGCCTCATTACGCAGACGACGCCCAGCGCGAAGAAATCGAATCCACCCTGCTGGCCCTCAAGGCCCACATCGCTCGCCAACTGGCCTCCGATGAGGAATTCGAACTGCCATGCGAGCTGGACCTGGGCGAAGATCCGGACGACTCCGACCTGCGCGGCTGGTGCATCGGTTTCATGGAAGGCGTGTTCCTGCGTGAAGCTGCCTGGTTCGAAACCGCCGAGGAAGAAGTCAGCGAAATGCTGCTGCCGATCATGGTCGGTTCGGGGCTGTTTGAAGAAGAAGCTGAGTTTTCCGACATCGCCGCCGACGCCAACCTGATGGACGACATGATCGTACAGATCCCGGAAGCCCTGACCGCCCTGTACCTGCTGTGCAACGCCCCTGACGAAAAACCGGCGATCCTCAAGCCTCGTCACCACTGAGTCCCTTGCCCGTGACACCCATGGGCAATCGCTCGCTCCTCCTGCGTTACGTGCTGCTAGCCATCGGCTGGTTAAGCGTAGCGCTGGGGGTAATCGGCATTTTCCTACCGGTATTGCCGACCACGCCCTTCCTCCTGCTCGCCGCCGCCTGCTTCGCTCGAAGCTCCCCGCGTTTCTACCAGTGGCTGGTGGAACATCCGCGCCTGGGCCCCTGGATTCGCGATTATCTGGACGGCAATGGCATCCCACTCAAGGGTAAGGTCTACGCCATTGGCTTGATGTGGCTGAGCATCGGCCTCTCGTGCTACTTGGTGCCGCTGCCGTGGGCACGCGGGTTCATGCTGACCAGTGCGGTACTCGTCACGATCTACATCCTGCGCCAGAAAACCCTGCCACCGCGCTAAGTGTCGCCCTGCGACATTAGATCCCACACGACCTTGGTCGACACTGACTAACCTCAGCCATCATGCGAGACTGTCCAACCGGGGCAGGAATACCCGGGTGTTTCTATGCTCGGAGTTACCATGACGCTGTCCAGCGGGCTGATTGCAGCCGTTGCCCTGGCCTATATGGCCATTATGTTTGCCATTGCCTTCTACGGTGACCGCCGTCGCGCGCCATTGCCGCCGCGCGTGCGCGCCTGGGTGTACAGCCTGTCTCTGGCGGTGTATTGCACCAGTTGGACGTTCTTCGGCGCCGTAGGCCAAGCCGCCGAACAGTTGTGGGCGTTTTTACCGATCTACCTGGGACCGGTGCTGTTGCTTGTGTTGGCACCCTGGGTGCTGCAGAAGATGATTCTGATCAGCAAGCAGGAAAACATCACCTCCATCGCAGACTTCATTGCCGCGCGCTACGGCAAATCCCAGTCCCTGGCAGTGGTGGTCGCGCTGATCTGCCTGGTGGGCGTGCTGCCCTATATCGCCCTCCAACTCAAAGGCATCGTGCTGGGGGTGAACCTGCTGATCGGCGCGGGCGCCGATACCACCGGCACGCGGGCCCAGGACACGGCACTGATCGTGTCCTTGGTGCTGGCGCTGTTCACCATTGTGTTTGGTACGCGCAACCTCGACGCCACGGAACACCACCGTGGCATGGTGCTGGCGATTGCGTTTGAATCCCTGGTCAAGCTGTTCGCTTTTCTTGCAGTGGGCGCGTTCGTGACCTACGGCCTTTACGACGGTTTCGGCGACCTGTTCAGCCAGGCAATGCTCGCGCCACGCTTGGAGGAATACTGGAAGGAGACCGTCAACTGGCCGTCAATGGTGGTGCAGACCGGCGTAGCGATGATGGCGATCATCTGCTTGCCCCGACAGTTTCACGTGACGGTGGTAGAGAACATCGACCCGCAGGATCTGCGCGTAGCCAAGTGGGTATTTCCCGCCTACCTGATCCTCGCCGCTCTGTTCGTCATCCCCATCGCTCTCGGCGGCAAGATGCTGCTGCCCGGCTCCGTATTGCCGGACTCCTACGTGATCAGCCTGCCCATGGCCGAAGCCCATCCGGCGTTGGCGGTGCTGGCATTTATCGGCGGCGCCTCTGCGGCCACCGGCATGGTAATCGTGGCGAGCATCGCACTGTCGACCATGGTCTCCAACGACATGTTGCTGCCGTGGCTGTTGCGCCGTTCCAGCGCAGAGCGCCCGTTCGAGGTGTTCCGCCATTGGATGCTCTCGGTGCGCCGGGTCAGCATTGTGATCATTTTGCTGTTGGCTTACGTGAGTTACCGCTTACTGGGTTCTACGGCAAGCCTGGCAACTATCGGACAGATCGCTTTTGCCGCCGTGACCCAGCTCGCCCCGGCCATGCTTGGCGCGCTGTATTGGAAGCAGGCCAACCGCCGCGGTGTGTTTGCCGGCCTGGCGGCGGGCACATTCCTGTGGTTCTACACATTGGTCCTACCCGTAACGGCGAAAAGCCTGGGCTGGTCCCTCAGCCTTTTCCCAGGGCTTACGTGGATGCATTCACACCCGTTGGGTTTATCCGTCACCTCGCTGACCCTAGGCACGGTGTTCTCCCTGGCGGGTAACTTCACGCTGTTTGTGTGGGTGTCGATGCTGTCGCGCACGCGGGTGTCGGAGCACTGGCAAGCCGGGCGTTTTATCGGCCAGGAAATCAGCCAGCGCGCCAACGCCCGCTCAATGCTGTCGGTACAGATCAGCGACCTCCTCAGCCTGGCGGCACGTTTTGTTGGTGAAGAACGTGCCCAGCAGAGCTTTATTCGCTTTGCCTACCGCCAGGGCAAAGGCTTCAACCCCAATCAGAATGCCGATAACGACTGGATCGCCCACACCGAACGCCTGTTGGCCGGTGTGCTCGGCGCCTCTTCGACGCGTGCGGTGGTAAAAGCTGCGATTGAAGGGCGGGAAATGCAGCTGGAGGACGTAGTACGCATCGCCGATGAAGCGTCGGAAGTGCTGCAGTTCAACCGCGCGCTGCTGCAAGGTGCTATCGAAAACATTACCCAAGGCATCAGCGTCGTCGACCAGTCGCTCAAGCTGGTGGCCTGGAATCGACGCTACCTGGAACTGTTCAACTACCCCGACGGGCTGATCAGCGTCGGCCGGCCAATCGCCGACATCATCCGCTACAACGCCGAGCGCGGCCTTTGTGGCCCGGGCGAAGCCGAAGTGCATGTGGCGCGACGCCTGCACTGGATGCGCCAGGGCCGCGCGCACACCTCCGAGCGTTTGTTCCCGAATGGACGGGTGATTGAGCTGATTGGCAACCCGATGCCCGGTGGTGGATTTGTCATGAGCTTCACTGACATCACCGCGTTCCGCGAAGCCGAGCAGGCGCTCACCGAAGCGAACGAAGGCCTTGAGCAGCGGGTGACCGAACGTACCCATGAACTGTCGCAGCTCAATGTGGCGCTCACCGATGCCAAAGGCGTGGCCGAATCCGCCAGCCAGTCGAAGACACGCTTTCTCGCAGCCGTCAGTCATGACCTGATGCAACCATTGAACGCCGCCCGCCTGTTCTCAGCCGCCCTCTCCCACCAGAACGACGGCCTGTCCAGCGAAGCCCGGCAACTGGTGCAGCACTTGGACAGTTCGCTGCGCTCCGCCGAAGACCTGATCAGCGACCTGCTGGATATCTCGCGCCTGGAAAACGGCAAAATCAATCCGCAACGCCAGCCCTTTGTGCTCAACGAGCTGTTCGACACTCTGGGCGCGGAATTCAAGGCACTGGCCCAGGAACAAGGTTTGCGCTTCCGCCTGCGCGGTAGCCGCCTGCGGGTCGACAGCGACATCAAGCTGCTGCGACGAATCCTGCAGAATTTCCTGACCAACGCTTTCCGTTATGCCGACGGCCCGGTGCTGCTTGGCGTACGCCGGCGCAAGGGCGAGTTGTGCCTGGAGGTGTGGGACAGAGGCCCCGGTATTCCGCAAGATAAACAGAAGGTGATCTTCGAAGAGTTCAAGCGCCTGGACAGCCATCAGACCCGCGCCGAGAAAGGCCTGGGCCTGGGCCTCGCGATTGCCGACGGCCTGTGCCGGGTGCTGGGCCATCGTCTGAGCGTGCGCTCGTGGCCGGGCAAAGGCAGCGTGTTCAGCGTGCGCGTGCCACTGGCGCGCAACCAGGCCAGCCCGCAGCCCAAGCCGACAGCGGATAACGGCCAGCCATTGAGCGGCGCGCAAGTGCTGTGCGTGGATAACGAAGAAAGCATCCTGATCGGCATGCGCAGCCTGCTGACGCGCTGGGGGTGCGAAGTGTGGACCGCCACCGACCAGGCGCAGTGCGCGGCGTTGTTAGCCGAAGGGGTGCGGCCGCAACTGGCGCTGGTGGATTACCACTTGGATCATGGAGAAACCGGCACTGAATTGATGGGTTGGCTGCGCGCGCAGTTGGCGGAGCCTATTCCCGGTGTGGTCATCAGTGCCGACGGCCGTCCGGAGATGGTTGCCGAGGTGCATGCGGCTGGCTTGGACTATCTGGCCAAGCCGGTGAAGCCGGCGGCGTTGCGGGCGTTGCTGAGTCGACACTTACCTCTATAAACCGGATGCGCCCCCCACATTTAGCGCTGCGTTTATTCGGGAAGGTGTGCGACGCCGTCTGAATCGGTCATCGCCCGCTCCAGCAAGTCCGCCGGCAGGCTTTTGCTCGCGCGAGCACCCAGCAGCCTTAATTGCTCGGTGCGGCTGACCAGATTTCCGCGTCCATCTGTCAGCTTGTTTCGCGCGGCGCTGTAGGCCTTATCCAACTGCTGAAGACGGTTGCCCACTTCGTCCAAGTCTTGGATAAACAGCACAAACTTGTCATACAGCCAACCAGCGCGCTCGGCGATTTCCCGGGCGTTCTGGCTTTGGCGTTCCTGCTTCCAAAGGCTGTCGATCACCCGCAGTGTCGCAAGCAAGGTCGTAGGGCTGACGATCACGATATGGCGGTCGAAGGCCTCTTGAAACAGATTCGGCTCGGCCTGCAACGCAGCGGAAAACGCCGCTTCGATCGGCACGAACAGCAAGACGAAATCCAGGCTGTGCAGGCCTTCCAGGCGCTTATAGTCCTTGCCGGCCAAGCCTTTGACGTGATTGCGCAGCGACAGCACGTGCTGTTTCAGCGCCGCTTGGCCAATCACTTCATCATCAGCCGCAACGTACTGTTGATACGCCGTCAGGCTGACCTTGGAATCCACCACCACCTGCTTGTCGCCAGGCAACATGATCAGCACATCCGGCTGAAAGCGTTCGCCGTCCGGCCCTTTGAGGCTGACCTGGGTCTGGTACTCGCGCCCCTTCTCCAGTCCCGCATGTTCCAGCACGCGCTCAAGGATCAGTTCGCCCCAGTTGCCCTGGGTTTTCTGGCCCTTGAGGGCGCGGGTCAGGTTGGTGGCTTCGTCTGACAGACGCAGGTTCAGTTGCTGTAAGCGCTCAAGCTCCTTGGCCAGGGAAAAACGCTCACGCGCCTCGTTCTGATAGCTCTCTTCCACACGCTTTTCGAAGGACTGTATGCGTTCCTTCAACGGATCGAGCAACTGTCCGAGGCGTTCCTGGCTGGTTTCAGCAAAGCGCTGTTCACGCTCGTCGAAGATCTTGCCGGCCAATTCGGCGAACTGCGCGCGCAGCTCATCTCGCGAGCCTTGCAGGTCAGTCAGACGCTGTTGATGGCTGTCCTGTTGCTCACGCAGTTCGGCGCGCAAGCCGGCCGCCAGGGCGTCGAGGCGCCGTAATTCGGTGTCTTTTGCGCTGCGGTCGAGGTTCCAGGCGTGGGCGGCGTCGCGGGCGTTGTCACGGTCGATCTGCAGCAGTTCGACTTCACGGCGCACAGCGGCGAGGTCGGCCTGCTTGGCGGCGTTGGCCTGGCTCAGGTCGCTGATTTCATCGCGGCTGGCATCCAGTTGGGCGGCGAGGCCTTCCTGGGCCAGTTGCGCAGTGGCCAGGCGCTCTTCAAGCAGTTCCCAGCCAGTGGTGCGCGCGGTCAACCGCCGCTGGAGCTGCCAGCACACGACCAACAACGGCACTGCAGCGCCTGCAAGGCCCAGGGCAATACTGGTCCAGTCAAAAGCCATAGCCATTTCTGCCATCACCGAAAAGGAGCAAGGTTAACCAAGCATAGGGCGGGAAGACAGCTCAGTCTTCGACCTGGCCCAGTTCGCGTTGGGCGCGCAGGTCACCGGCACGGGCGGCCATGCGCAGCAGGTCGTGACCGATACGGCGGTCGCGGGCATTGCCGCATTCACGGCACATCAATTGGCCCAGGCGGCTTTGTGCGGCGACGACGCCTTCACGAGCCGGCTGCTTGAGCAAGCGTCCGGCGAAGTGTTTGACGTTGCTGCTGTGTCCCAGGCGCGGGCTGTCGAGCAACCACAGGGCCACTTTCAATGAGAAGCGCTTGGGTGCGGTAACAGTCTGTAGGGTGTCGGTAACAGAAGGTGATACTGAGCGAAACTTCATAAAGCACTGTGGGACAGAACGGAAGGCGCGCCACTCTACTCTTTTTTTCGTACAGGTAAAGCTCAAAAAACCGTGCACGCCCGTGCTAGAGCAAGCGCTTGGGACAATCCACAGAAGCTGTGGATAACTCAGTGGACAACCTACCTTAAACTCGCGCAAAGGCCCATGGAGCGGGGCTCGCAGTCAAACTGACGATTTTTTCACCAATAAAAAAAAGCCAGATTTTTCATTGACTTAAATTTCCATTACAGGCAAATGGCGAGGCTGCGATGCGATGGACAGCCTGGTTACACCTGCCGCAACCAATGTGCACAAGTACCGATCCGATGGTTATATCCCCGGCTTTTTTTGGAGCGACTGCCTTCAAAAACGTTACCGCGAAGCCAATTGGGGACTTTTCAAATCTTTACCGGCTCTCCACACTGCCCGACGGGCAACGCAATGCGGACTAGGTCGATGAAAGGAATTCTGTTATTCGCTGTGCTGTTACTGGCCATCTGCGCCATCTCATTGTGGATTAATGCCGCGCTGCCATCGCCGGATGGCGCGCTGTTCGCCATCGCTATCTTGCTGTCGGCCGCTTTCACGGCCATAAGCCTGTGCATCGAGCTCGGCGATGGCCGCATCAACGATATGCGCGATGTGATGAAGGTCATTGAGACCGGCCAATCACTGCGCCTGACCTTAGCCGCCTATGGTCTGGGCTGTTCGATGGCCGCAGCTATCACCGTACTGGTCTACCGCAGCCTGCTGGCTGGCTGATTGAAGTTTTTTTGGTAACACACTTCCATTACCTGTTTCATTCCGTTACTATCCGCGGCGTTAGTACCAAGCTGAAAGTCAATTCTGGTCGAACAACTCCCCTGAACAACACGGGATCGACCACCTCGAAGGTTTCCAGGTATCACTTGCGACGACATTGCCTTTGAACAAGCAAAGGGTGTCGCGAAGTTTCCATACTCTGACCGAACCAACCTGCAAATTGATCAGGATCTTCACCCTGGGCCCAGAACCTTTGCCCCTGTTGTGCTGCCTGCCCTCCTAAGTACCTACCTGCCAGCCCAAGCGCGCCTAACTTATTAGCGCTTCAAACTGGCTGCTTTGTTCCAGTCAGGTTCTTCGTTTGATCAATGGTGATCAACGTTACTGGAACGTTTTAACGTTGCACGGCTCTTAATCCGTGTCATTTGTAGGAACACCAATAATATGAACGCTCAAATCCATACTCAGGATGCCATTCGCACCCTCACTAATGCTTTTGCCCCAATGAACTGCCTGATCATGGCCGCTCGCAAAGGCTGCTTCAGCTTCACACTGGTCAACGAACACGGCATCGCTCGTCACAGCGAACGCCTGTACCCCGATCAATACTCCAGCGCAGAACCGCTGCAGGCCGTGATCGAGCGTACCCGTCAGGCACTGGTTGCCTGATCGACCCGAGTCGCTGAAACACAAAAAACCCTGTTTAAAACACAGGGTTTTTTATTGCCTGCGATTCCTGAATTGCGAAGTTTTACTAAGTTCAAATCGATATAAACATTATAACTGGTTGAATAAGATGTTTTAAAAACAGGCCTTTACATCGCGAATATGACACTACACTTCAACTCAAGCGGCGTGATCCGCTTCCGGCGAGCCTGAGATCCGATCCACTGCTGCCAAGCCCCCTCCTTCTCAGGTCTCGTCGACCACTTTCACGGATTGAGGCTTGTATGGGTATCGCTGCCAGTGAATTGTGTCGTTATGTAATCCGGCCGACGCTGATGTACCTCGACCGACAGAGCCCAACGGCAGAGTCTCTGCTCCTGGGTATCGCGGCCAGCCAGTCGGAATTGGGTTCCGCCTTGCACGATCGACGCGGTCACGGCCTGTACAGCATCACCGAACCCCGTCATCGCGCCTTGTGGGACACCTACCTGGCACTCGACCCCGAGCGTGCCAGCCTGGTGCGCGGGCTGGCCAGCCAACACGCCTTTCTCAGCGCCCCACAATTGGAGCTCACCGTAAACCTGCGTTACGCCACCGCCATCGCATGGCTTCTGGTGGAACAACATAGCCCTGCCCTGCCTCAATCCGGTGACGTTTTAGCGATGGCACGTATCTGGAAAGAAATATTTCATCCGCAAGGAAGGCTGCGAGATTTCACCCAAACCTGGCAAACCTGTGTTTCACCCATGAATCACGTGGCCTGCTGACCGGGCAATTTGCAAGATTCGCCAAAAACGCTGAATTTTGGTCGGATTGTCCTACAAAAACGCTCTATCTCCGACATTACAGCCTATAGCGCGATGTTAATTTTATTGGTACTTTCCGCAGCGGTGATCACCACGGAGTTCTAATAATGAAAAAAGTAATGCTCAAGACCACACTTAGCCTCGCCGTTGCCATGGCATCCTCCCAACTGTTCGCAAGCGGCTTTGCACTGAACGAACAAAGCGTGAGCGGGATGGGTACGGGTTTCGCAGGTCGCTCCTCTTCTGCCGATGATGCAAGCACTGTTTACGGTAACCCTGCCGGTATGGCTCGCCTGAATGGCCAGCAGATCACGGGCGGTGTTGCTGCCATTGATGCTTCGACCGATATCAAGGACGCAAGTGGCCGCCCAAGCGGCTCCAACAAAGGTGATATGGTTCCGTTCACTGCGGTGCCATTCGGCTTCTACACCAACAAACTCAACGATCAGTGGGCCATCGGCTTCGGCGTCTATGCACCGTTCGGTCTGGTGACCGACTACGAAAACGGCTTCCAGGGCCGTGGCTTTGGCAGCAAGAGCGAAGTGAAGGTCATGACCTTCCAGCCGACTGTCAGCTATGCCTTCAACGACAAGGTTTCCATCGGTTTTGGTCCGACCATCAACCGCATCTCCGGGGTGTTGGAGTCGGACAAGACATTGGTAATCGGCGCGCCTTTCTCGGACACCAACGTCAAGATCAAGGGTGATGACACCGCACTGGGCTTCAATGTTGGTGTGCTGGTCCAGGCAACCGATACTACCCGCGTCGGCCTGACCTACCACTCCAAGGTCAATTACAAGCTTGAGGGGCACACCACCGTCAGCGGTCCGGCCCAGACTCAAGGCGCGCTGCGTAACAACCGTTACGACGCCTCCTTGAAAATCGAGACCCCGGAATCCTACGACCTGTCGGTCACTCAAGACCTGACCGATGCCTGGAAAGTGTACGGCGGTGCAACCTGGACACGCTGGAGTCGCCTGAAAGAGATCACCGTCAACAACGAAGGTGTGACTGGGACAAACGGTGGCGCCCTGGCCCCTAGCCGAATCGCCAACATCACCGAAGAACAAAACTGGCACGACACCTGGGCCTATGCCGTGGGTACCTCATACCAGTTGACCAAGCAGGTGGTACTGCGTACCGGCCTGACCTTCGACCAGTCGCCAACCAACAACACCGATCGTTCGCCACGTATTCCTACTGGCGACCGGACGATCTTCAGCGTGGGCCTGGGCTACAAGGTCATGGATAACATGACGGTCGACCTGGCGTACTCCTACCTCAAGGAAGAAGACGTCAAGGTCAATAACACCTCGCTGCCGTCCAACTACAGCGCCAAGTACGAAAACAGTGCCAACGGTTTCGGCCTGGGCATGACCTACACCTTCTGATTCAGGCAGGTGTAAAAAAGCCCCGCTCTCCTGCAAAGGAGGCGGGGCTTTTCATTGGGCGCGGATCAGGGTTTAGACGCTATCGCCTGCTCCACCGCCTTGATCAGCTCCGGGCTGTCCGGCTTGGTCAGGCTGGAAAAATCGCCAATCACCTTACCCTGGCGATCCACCACGTACTTGTAGAAATTCCACTTCGGCGCGTTGCTCTGCTGTGCCAACACCTTGAACAGATTCACTGCATCAGGGCCCTTGACCTTCTGCGGCTCGGTCATGGTGAAGGTCACGCCGTAGTTCACGTAGCAGACCTTGGCGGTCTCCTCGCCGGTCTTGGCTTCCTGCTTGAAGTCATCGGACGGCACGCCGATCACTTCCAGCCCTTGATCCTTGTAGCGTTGATACAAAGCTTCGAGGCCTTTGAACTGCGGGGCGAATCCGCAAAAGCTCGCGGTGTTGACGATAACCAAAGGCTTGCCGGCAAAGCGCTGGCACAGGTCGATGGATTCCTTGGCGCGCAGTTTGGGCAATTGGCCTTCAAGCAAAGGTGGGCAATCAGCAGCCAACGCCACACCGCCAAAAGCCGCCATCAGCACAGGTACAGCCAGCCAGCGCATCTGCATGTCGAAACGTCCTTTCAAGAGTTCAGGGATCGAACTTAACAGATCGACATACCCAGTTGCATCAATGCCAGCCCGCCGCGCTGCCAGCCCCACCATGCCAGCACCAGCAGGATGAGCCCCGCAATAATCAATAAACCCTGTGCTTTCAGGCTCATGCCGCCTCCATTTGCGCCTGTAGACGCGCCACCGGCCGCTCGCGTACCGGCCAATTGAGGGCGGCTGCGAGCAGGCTCAACACAATGGCACCTTGCCAGATCAAATCGTAGTTGCCGGTTCGATCATAGACCACCCCGCCCAACCAACCGCCGAGGAACGAACCAATCTGATGGAACAAGAACACAATCCCACCGAGCATCGAAAGATTTCGCACGCCAAACAAGGTGGCTACTGTGCCGTTGGTCAGCGGCACCGTGGACAACCACAGCAAGCCCATCGCCATGCCGAACAGGTAGGCGCTGAGTTGGGTCACCGGCGCCCACAGGAAAAGCACAATCACCACCGCTCGCAACAGGTACAACCCGGTCAGCAGACGCGGCTTGGACATACGCCCACCCAGCCAACCGGCGGTGTAGGTACCGACGATATTGAACAGGCCAATCAATGCCAGCACGGTGGTGCCTGTGGTGGCCGGCAAGTGCTGATCCACCAGATAGGCCGGCAGGTGCACACCGATAAACACCACCTGGAAACCACAGACGAAAAAGCCAAAGGCCAGCAGCCAGAATCCGGAGTGTCCGCAGGCTTCGTGCAATGCCTCGCGCAAGGTCTGCTGCCCGGCCAGTACCGGCAGCGGCTGATCCTTTAGCATGCTGACCAGCGGCAAGATCAACGCCACCATCAGGCCCAACGCAAGCAGTGCTGCGGACCAGCCCAGCCAACTGATCAAGCCTAAGGTGCCGGGCACCATAGCGAACTGGCCGAATGAACCTGCGGCGCTGGCAATACCCATGGCCATGCTGCGTTTTTCCGGCGCCACGGCACGGCCTACGACCCCAAGAATCACCGAAAACGAGGTTCCAGAGAGGCCGATACCAATCAGCAGACCGGCACTCAGCGAAAGCGACCACGCGGAATCGGACAGGCCCATCAACACGAGGCCCACGGCGTACAGCACTCCACCTACAAATACCACTTTGGTCGCGCCGAATCGGTCGGCCACCGCCCCCGCAAATGGCTGCGCCAGGCCCCAGATCAGATTCTGCAGCGCAATCGCCAAGGCGAACGTGCCTCGACCCCAGCCGAATTCACTGCTCATTGGCGCAAGGAACAGGCCGAAACCGTGCCGCACCCCCAATGACAACGCCAGGATCAGCGCACTCCCCACTAGGATCCAACCACTGGTGCGCCACATCGAGGTCATTTCTTATTCTCCGCTCGCGGGTATATACCCGCTTATGTTCGAACAAGCTCGCCTTCAGGCGAGCTCATCCAGCAAGGCCAACAAGGTTTCGCGTTTATCCGCGCCGAGTTGATCGATCAATTTCTGTTGCGCTGCCTCCCAGGCTGGCAAGGCGGCGGCCAGCCGTTCTGCACCGGCCTCGGTCAGCAACACCAGGCGATTGCGCAGGTCATTGCCCTCGACCAACTGGACCAATCCTTCGCACTCCAACACCCGGAGATTGCGCCCCAAGGTGCTGCGGTCCAGCCCCATGGCGTCCGCCAGGCTGGAAATGCTCGGCTGATCAAGGCGCTGCAGGTTACACAGCAAAGAATACTGGGCAACGTTGATCCCGAAGCCGTCGAGGGCGCCGTCGTAGTGCCTGCTGACGCCACGGGCGGCGCGTCGCAGGTTGGTGCATAAACATTGGGAGGCAAGCATGGAACGTGTATATACCCGCGATTATTGAAATGCAAGAAAGTGTTACAGCGCCAGACCGACCAATACAGCGACTTCCAGCAGCTCCAACAAGGCTCCAGCGGTGTCGCCGGTGGTGCCGCCGAGGCGATTGACCATCAACTGGCGCAGACCAATGAAGCAGATCGCCGCGAGCAGCACCGCGATCCCACCACTGAATCCCCCGATAAGAATGCAGGCCAGACCACTGAGGATTAGCACCTGTTGGCCGACGAGCCGAGGTAAATGATCCGACAATGCCTGACCCAATCCGCCAGCACGCACATAACGAGTGGTCAGAAACAACGCCAGCATCGAGGCCCGCCCGATCAGCGGTGCCAAAATGAGCGCAGCGCCGTTGTGTTGCTCAATCAAGGCCACCAGTGCAGTGAACTTGAGCAGCAACACCAAGCCCAGGGTGACTACCGCAATCGGTCCACTGCGGGGGTCTTTCATGATGGTCAGGGTGCGCTCACGGTCGCCAAAACCACCGAGCCAGGCGTCCGCGCTGTCCGCCAGGCCATCCAAGTGCAACCCGCCACTGAGCAGCACCCAGGCCGTCAGCAGCAGCGCGGCATGCAGCAACAATGGCGCCCCCATCAGCGCCGTATTCAAACCCCACAACAGCAAACCGAACAGCAGCCCGACTACCGGATAAAACAGCAACGAGCGCCCCAACTCCTGCGGCTGCGGCATGCCCGGCAAGCGAATCGGCAGGCTGCTGAGAAATTGCAGGGCGATCCAGAACGGCAGCATCGTCAGATTCCTTCCTTCAACACGCCATCGGCAGCGACCTGCAAGCTGAACAGCCCACCATGGCCGACTTCGACATTCAGCAACTGCTCGCGGGGCAAGCCTCGGGCCTGGGCCAATAGCAAACGCATCACCCCGCCATGACTGACTAACAGCACGCGCTCACCAGCATAGGCCTGATGCAAGCGTGAGACGGCGCTCAAAACACGTTCGGAAAATTCCCTGACCGGCTCACCCTCAGGTGGCGTGAAGCTATAGGGATCGGCCCAGAACAGGCCCAAGCCTTCGGCGTCGGTTTCCATCAACGCCGCCGCGCTCTGTCCTTCCCAAGCGCCGAAGTGCAGCTCTTGCAGGTCCTTTTCCAAGCTCACCGGCACCTTCAGCCGCGCCGCCAACTCATCAGCGAAGCGCGCGCAGCGTTGCAGCGGCGAACTGATGAGCCGGTCCCAAGGCCCCTGCGCTATGACGGCGGCGCGCATCTGCTCCCAGCCTTTGGCGGTCAAGGCGTCATCCAGGCTGCCACGCAGGCCGCCGCCCAGCTCGGTTTCGCCGTGGCGCAGCAGGTCCAGGTGCAAAATCATGCCGGACGGTCTGCCACGGCCGCTTCAGCAAAGGTCGCCATCTGCCCGTGCAGCGCACACGCCAGGCGCAACAACGGTACCGCCAACGCGGCGCCGCTGCCTTCGCCCAGGCGCAAGCCGAGTTCGAGCAACGGTTGAGCATCAAGGCTTTGCAGCACATGACGATGACCCGGCTCAGCGCCCCGATGGCCGAACAACAGCCAATCGCGGCAGTCCGGATTCAGACGCGTGGCCACCAGTGCGGCGACCGTGCAGATAAACCCATCCACCAGCACCACCACGCCTTCTTGGGCGCACGCCAGATAAGCTCCCACCAACGCAGCAATCTCAAAGCCGCCCAGGTTGAACAGGGTGTGCAGTGCGTCACCACGCTGCCCGCCATGCAACGCCAATGCGCGTTCGATCACGGCAACCTTGTGGCTCACCCCTTCAGCGTTCAACCCTGTACCCGGGCCGGTCAGATCGCTGACGCGGCAATCGAGCAACGCGCACGCCAACGCACTGGCAGCGGTGGTGTTGCCGATGCCCATTTCGCCGCCGATAAACAACTGCGCACCGCTTTCACGGGCACGCAGCACGCTATCGCGACCCGCTTGCAATGCCAATTGCCCCTGAGCCACGGTCATTGCCGGGCCCTTGACGAAGTTGGCGGTGCCCGTGCCGATATTCAGGTGACGCACGCCCGGCAGGCTCAGCGACGGGTTCACCGTACCGAGGTCGACCACCTCCAACTGCCCATCCAATTGCCGCGCCAGTACGCTGATGGCCGCACCACCGGTGACAAAGTTATGCAGCATCTGCCCGGTCACTTCCTGGGGATACGCCGACACACCTTCGGCAACCACGCCGTGATCCCCGGCAAAAATCGCAATCCACACGTGATCAACCGACGGTTTGACCTGGCCCTGCAAGCCAGCCAATTGCACGGCCAGCGCTTCCAACTGACCGAGGGAACCGGTCGGCTTGGTCAATTGCTGCTGGCGCGCCAGGGCCTGTTCGTACGCCGAGGCGTTAATCGCCTTACAAGGGTTGAGCCACCAGGTGTCAGTCATAACGCAATACCTTTCAAAGTCAGGGGCAGGCCGGCAACCGTCAGGACAACACGCTGACACCGCTCGGCCAAAGCTTGATGCAGCCAACCGGCTTCATCCACATAGCGGCGAGTCAATTCGCCCAGCGGCACGACACCCATTCCGGTCTCGTTGCTGACAAAAATGATTTCCCCCGGCAGCGTGGCCAGGGTTTCCAGCAATTGATCGCGCTCAAACGCCAAGCGCTCTGCGTCTTCGAGCATCAGCAGATTGGTCAGCCACAGGGTCAGGCAATCCACCAGCAAGCAGCGACCGGCTCCGGCGTTTTCGCGTAGCACACGCGCCAGCTCGACAGGCTCTTCGATCAAACCCCAATGATCAGGGCGACGCTCGCGATGCGAGGCAACGCGGGCATTCATCTCGCCGTCAAGCGGCTGACTGGTGGCGATATAGATGACGGGCAAAGCGCTGTCGCTGGCGAGCTTTTCGGCCAGGCGGCTTTTACCGGAACGAGCGCCGCCTAAAATCAGTTGAAGCATGAGACACCCCCTACCCATTCACCCATCCACGATGCGAAGCGAGTCGTTTTTGATCCTGCTTTTGATCTGAAGTCGCCCCGTAAACCACGCTGGCCGAACGCAGGAATGGATATGTACACCGAAAGCCCCCTCCCACCTTTGAACCGTGTGTACACCATTAAATCCCACACAGTTTGCGCAACAAATCGGTGTTCAAATGGTTCTCCACCAGATCGGCCAGGCGTTCGATATCGCGCTCGCGCAGGGCGTGGTAGTCCACCTCCTGCACATCCTGCAACCCTGCCCAACGCAGCAACGCACTGCAGGCCGCCGGGGTCTCGAACAAGCCATGCAGATACGTGCCGAGAATCTGCCCGTCAGCACTTTGCGCGCCGTCACTGCGACCGTCCTCCAGCAGCACGGCGGCGTTCGACAGGGCAGCGCCACACGTCACACCCGCATGAATCTCGTACCCGCTGACCTCAGCATCCTCCAGCAACAACCGCCCCCGCACATTGCGCAGTTGCTTCTCTTCTTCCAAAGTCGTGCTGAACGCCAACAACCCCAACCCGTCACTGGAACCCGCCGCTCCTTCCAGCCCCAATGGGTCATGCACCTGCTCGCCCAGCATCTGCAACCCGCCGCAAATCCCCAGCACCTTGCCGCCATACCGCAAATGCCGCGCTACGGCGGTATCCCAGCCATTGGCACGCAGATACGCCAAATCACTGCGCACGCTTTTCGAGCCCGGCAGGATGATCAGGTCGGCGGCAGGAATCGACTGGCCCGGACCGACAAACTGCAAATCCACCTGAGGATGCAGGCGCAGTGGGTCAAAATCCGTGTGATTGCTGATGCGCGGCAATACCGGCACCACCACCTTGAGCACCTGCGCCGCCTTGTCGATCTGACGCTGGTCGATGCCGTCTTCAGCCTCCAAGTGCAAATCCATCACGTAGGGCAAAACCCCCACCACCGGTTTGCCAGTGCGTGCTTGCAGCCAATCCAAACCGGGTTGCAACAGCGCGATATCGCCGCGAAAACGGTTGATGACGAAGCCCTTGACCCGCTCTTGTTCGGTGGGCGAAAGCAATTCCAAGGTGCCGACCAGATGGGCAAACACACCGCCGCGATTGATGTCGGCGATCAGCAGCACTGGGCAGTCGACGGCTTCGGCGAAGCCCATGTTGGCAATGTCATTGGCGCGCAGGTTGATCTCCGCCGGGGAGCCTGCGCCTTCCACCATCACCACCGAATAGGCTTCGCTCAACCGTGCGTGGGAGGCCAGCACTGCCTGCATGGCGATGGCTTTGTAGTCGTGATAGGCCACGGCGTTCATGGTGGTCACGGCGCGGCCGTGGATGATCACTTGGGAACCGGTGTCGCTGTTGGGTTTGAGCAACACCGGGTTCATGTCAGTGTGAGGCGCCAGATTAGCTGCCTGGGCCTGCACCGCCTGGGCGCGGCCGATCTCGCCGCCTTCGGCCGTCACGGCACTGTTGAGCGCCATGTTCTGCGGCTTGAACGGCACCACTGCGACGCCCTGGCGCACCAGCCAGCGGCACAGCGCGGTCACCAGCGTACTTTTGCCGGCGTCGGACGTGGTGCCTTGCACCATCAGCGTACTCATGAAGCATCCTTATAGGCGGCCAGTGCGGCGTCGAGTCGCAACCAATCGGCCTCGGTGTCGGGCAGGCCGAAGCGCAGGCTGCTGTCGTGGACGAACAGGCGCAAGAGGATGCCGCGCTGGGCCATGAATTCGTGCATGCGTTCGGCGTGCGGGGTGATCAGCCATTGGAACAACGCGCAGCCGCCCTGAGGCTGAAATCCGTGGCGCTCAAGCAGCGTGAACAATCGCTCGCCTGCCTCGACGCAACGCGCCCGCTGACGGGTATGCCCGGCAGTGTCGCGCAGGCACACTTGCCCCAACACGCGTGTCGGTCCGCTGACGGCCCAAGGCCCGACCTGTTCAGCGAGCAACTTGAGCAACTTGCGTTCGGCCAGCACAAACCCCAGACGCACGCCGGCCAGGCCGAAGAACTTGCCGAACGAGCGCAACACAATCAGACCGACCTGATGAGCCTGGCCTGCCAAACTCAACTCCGGCGTCACGTCCATAAACGCTTCGTCCACCACCAGCCAGCCGCCGCGCTGGGCCAGCCGTGTGTGCCAGTCCAGCAGGCGCTGGGGAGTCAGGCTCTGGCCTGTAGGATTGTTGGGATTGACCACCACCAAAACGTCGAGGCTATCGAGGAAGAAGTCGACTTCCTGTTCCTGCACCTCGCGCACCACATACCCGGCGCGGCGCCAGGCTTCGGCATGCTCGGCATAGCAAGGCGACAGCACGCCGACTTTGCCGGATCGGCGCAGGCGCGGCAGCAACTGGATCGCCGCCTGGGAACCGGGCACCGGCAATAAATGCGCGGCCCCGTAGTACTCGCTGGCAGCCTGTTCCAAGCCGTCGTCGGTCTCTGGCAATCGTGCCCAGGCACGCGGCGGGATCGGCGGGATCGGCCAGGGCCAAGGCGCGAGACCGCTGGACAGGTCAAGCCAGTCGGCCTCGGCAATCCCGTATTGAATGGATGCTTTACGCAGTCGGCCACCGTGTTCAAGCATAGAATTGCGCCCCCGCACATAGGATCAGCAGCCACAACCATACGCCGCGCTGCACCAGTTGCCAGCCTCGGACGATGGAGTCGGCATCCGCCGCCGGGCCTTCGCCCAATGGCGGACGCTGGTGCACTTCGCCGTGATAAATCGCAGCACCACCCAATTCAACACCCAAGGCGCCTGCGCCGGCAGCCATCACCGGCCCGGCGTTGGGGCTGTCCCAGGTCGGGCCCTGGGTGCGCCAGCATTTGAGGGCCAGGCGGGTTTTGCCGAGCACGGCGTAGGTCAAGGCCACCAGGCGTGCCGGAATGTAGTTGAGCACGTCGTCGATTTTCGCTGCGGCCCAGCCGAAGCGCTCGAAGCGTTCGTTGCGATAGCCCCACATGGCATCAAGGGTGTTGCTCAATCGGTAGAGCACCACGCCCGGTACGCCAGCGACCACGAACCAGAACAGCGCGGCGAATATCGCATCGCTGCCGTTTTCCAATACTGATTCGGTGGCGGCGCGGGCGACTTCGGTGCGATCCAGCTCACTGGTCTGGCGGCTCACCAGGTAACTCACCCGCGTGCGGGCCTCATCCAGGTCATCGCTGCGCAACGCCTGGGCCACCGGCATCACATGCTCGCCGAGGCTGCGCATACCGAGGGCGCAGTACAACGCCAGAATCTCCAACACCCAGCCGATATACGGCGCCCACGACAACGCGGTGGCCAGCAGCGTCAGCGGCACCACGGCGATAAACCACGCCGTCACGCCGTGACTGCGCCAGCCACGGCCGCCACTGTTGAAACGTTGCTCGATGCGCCCGGCAAAATTGCCGAACGCCACCAGCGGATGCCAGCGCCTGGGCTCGCCCAGTAGCGCATCCAACGCCACTGCAGCGACACACAGCAAGGCCACACTCATTGACTTACTCCCCACGTATTCTCATACAACATGTCACTCAGCGGACGCGGTTCGGTCCAGCCTTCGAGCTGCAACATCGGTGCCGGATAGAACTCGACGACCGGCCCCAGGCACAACACAGCCAGAGGTTTTGCGCCGGGCGGCAGGCCCAGCAAATCGGCCAGGGCCTGGGGCTCAAACAACGAGACCCAGCCCATGCCAAGGCCTTCCACGCGAGCGGCCAGCCACAGATTCTGGATCGCACAGGACAGCGAGGCCATGTCCATCTCCGGCAAGGTGCGCCGGCCGAAAATATGGCGCTCGCGATCATCCATCAATGCCGCCACCAGCACTTCGGCACAGTCGTTGATGCCTTCGACCTTGAGCCTCATGAACTCATCGGTGCGCTCGCCAAGGGCCTCGGCTGTGCGCACGCGCTCTTCTTCCACCAGTTGCTGGATCTGCCCGCGCAGGTGGCGGTCGCTGATGCGGATAAAACGCCAGGGCTGCATGAGGCCGACACTCGGCGCCTGATGCGCGGCCTGAAGCAGGCGGTGGAGCAATTCAGGGGCGACAGTGCCACCGCTGAAGTGGCGCATGTCGCGGCGTTCGGCAATGGCGCGGTAAACGGCATCGCGGTCGGCCTGGGGGAAGGCGTTGTCAGTCATGGCGCTATCGTGGGTAAAAACAATGCGGCCACAGCAGCCGGATTCGACGGAAAGTAGAAGTGCACGTAAGAGGCCGTCATCCGCCCCTGTCGGTAGACCGCTTCGGCCCCGCGCCCACCATTGGGGCTCAAACCACGGGCAATCGGTTGCCATTCGGTGCTGGTCAGGGAGTGGTGATAGGTATGGCCGCGCAGTACGCCTTCCGGCAATTCGACGCTTTGCAGCGCCAGGGCCGCCAGTTTCTTTTGCATCACTGCATCACCCTGCAACAGGCCGAGCAGTTCGGCGCGGTTGCCGTCGACGTCGGTGAGGGAGTTCAGCAGGTAGAGCATGCCGCCACACTCAGCGAGCAACGGCTTACCCGCCGCATGGTGAGCACGGATGGCGTCGAGCATCGGAGTATTTTCCGACAACGCCTGGTGGTGCAGTTCCGGGTAGCCACCAGGCAGATACAGACTGTCGGCGTCAGGTAATTCGCGATCGTGGATCGGGGAGAAAAATGTCAGCTCAGCGCCCATCGCCCGCAACAGGTCAAGACTGGCGCCGTAGGTGAAGGCGAAGGCTTCGTCGCGGGCCACGGCAATGCGGACACCGGCCAACAACGGCTCAGCTTCGATCACTTCAGGCGCGGCGAAGGTCACGGGCGGCGGTAAAGCGACTTCGCAACTGCTGCCCAAGGCTTGGGCGGCGGCGTCCAGGCGTGCATCGAGGTCATTCAGTTCGCTGGCTTGAACCAGGCCCAGATGACGGCTCGGCAGCTCGATTCCCGTCTCGCGGGACAGCGCGCCGTACCAGCGCAGGCCTTCAGTGAGGCTACCTTCGAGCAATTGCGCATGACGCAACGTGCCGACGCGGTTGGCCAACACGCCCGCGAACGGTAGATCCGGCTGGTAGCGCGCAAGGCCTAGCGCCAGAGCACCAAAGGTTTGGGCCATGGCGGTGCCATCAATCACGCCCAGCACCGGCACGCCGAAGTGCCGCGCCAGGTCGGCACTGGAGGGCGTGCCGTCGAACAGACCCATCACGCCTTCGATCAGGATCAGGTCGGCCTCCCCCGCCGCTTCCCACAGCAGGCGGCGACTTTCCTGCTCGCCCACCATCCACATATCCAATTGATACACCGGCGCACCGCTGGCGCGTTCGTGGATCATCGGGTCCAGAAAGTCCGGACCGCATTTGAACACGCGCACCCTACGTCCCAGATTGCGGTGCAAACGGGCCAGGGCGGCGGTGACGGTAGTTTTGCCTTGGCCGGACGCCGGTGCGGCGATCAATACGGCCGGGCAATGACGGGGCTGATTCAAAGTTCGACGCCCTTCTGTGCCTTGATACCGGCCTGGAATGCGTGTTTGAGCATGCCCATTTCGGTGACGGTGTCGCCCATCTCGATCAGCTCCGGCTTAGCGCCACGGCCAGTGACCACCACGTGTTGCATCGGCGGGCGGGCTTGCAGGTCGCTGAGCACTTGGTCCAGGTCGAGGTAGCCGTGCTTGAGGGCTATGTTCAGCTCGTCCAGCACCACCAGGCCGATGGTTGGGTCTTGCAGCAGTTCGCGGGATACCGCCCAGGCTGCCTCGGCGGCGGCGATATCGCGCTGGCGGTCCTGGGTTTCCCAGGTAAAGCCTTCGCCCATGACGTGGAAACGCACTTGCTCGGGGAAGCGGCGGAAAAACAACTCTTCGCCAGTGCTGTTACGCCCCTTGATGAACTGCACCACACCGCATTGCATCCCATGGCCCATAGCGCGAGCGAGCATCCCAAACGCCGAGCTGCTCTTGCCTTTGCCGTTGCCGGTGAGTACCAGCAGCAAGCCGCATTCGTTAGGGGAGTTGGCGATGCGCTCGTCGATCACGGCTTTTTTGCGCAGCATGCGCGCCAGGTGGCGTTCGTCGCGGTCGGGGGTATCGGTCATGGCAGCTCTCCGTTGGGGCTGGACAAAAACGGCGGGCAGGAAAAAGAAAAAACAGACAGCCAAGCATCGCCCACCGTGATGCTGTTGGATGATCCAGGCCGGTCTCCGGGCTCATGAGTGGCGCAGCTCTTGTAGAGAGCAAGCAGGCCAACGCTGCGCCTTCCCATATCGCAAGCGATACAGTGGCAAAAGCAGCGTCTTGACTCATTTACCGTTGCGGGGGCAGCGCCGGAATTGCGGCGGCGCTGTGTACAAGCGCGCTCACTCACCGGCTTCCCTGTTTCACTCTGTCGACCCACGGGTCACAGAGCACCTGGAACAAGCGGCGAAGGTTAGTGGGTTGGGGGTGGAGCGTCAATGAAAGCTGGTCGAGTACTTGAACCATCGCACCACCGCCCTCCTCTACCCTTACAGGTATCAAGGAGAACACCATGCATAAAACCAGACTCGCCCTGTTAATCATGCTTGCCGGCACCCTCGCGGCGTGCGGAGAAAGCTCAACCCTGAAGGTTTCCGACGGCACCGGCCCCTCGCCCCGACTGCCGGAGCCGAACAAAACGCTGATCCCTACCGTCAACATCGCTCCGGCTATCGGCTGGCCAGATGGCGCGAAGCCAACGGCAGCCCCCGGCACCCAAGTGGCCGCGTTCGCCGAGGGCCTCGACCACCCGCGCTGGCTGTATGTGTTGCCTAATGGCGATGTGCTGGTGGCGGAAACCAACGCACCGCCCAAACCGGATGACGCCAAGGGCATACGCGGCTGGGTCATGGAGAAGGTCATGGGACGTGCCGGCGCCGGGGTGCCGAGCCCGAACCGTATCACTCTATTGCGCGATGCCGACCACGACGGCGTCGCCGAAACACGTACGGTGTTCCTGGAAAACCTCAATTCGCCGTTCGGTATGACCCTGGTCGGAAACGACCTGTATGTGGCCGACTCGGACAAGCTGCTGCGTTTCCCCTATCAGCCAGGCGAAACTGCCATCAAGGCCCAAGGCTCCAAGGTGGTCGACTTGCCAGGCGGTCCGCTGAACCATCACTGGACGAAAAACGTGGTGGCCAGCAAGGATGGCAGCAAGCTGTACGTGAGCGTCGGCTCAAACAGCAATGTCGGTGAAAACGGCCTGGAGGCGGAACAGGGGCGTGCCGCGATCTGGGAAGTCGACCGCGCCAGCGGCCAGCACCGTATTTTCGCCTCCGGCCTGCGCAACCCCAATGGCATGGCTTGGGAACCGCAGAGCGGCAAGCTGTGGACAGCGGTGAACGAGCGCGACGAGATCGGCAGCGACCTGGTGCCGGACTACATCACCTCGGTCAAGGACGGCGGTTTCTATGGCTGGCCGTTCAGCTATTACGGCCAGCATGTGGATGTGCGCGTCACGCCGCAGAACCCGGACCTGGTCGCCAAGGCCATTGCGCCGGACTACGCCGTAGGGCCGCACACCGCTTCTTTGGGCCTGACGTTCGCCGAGGGCAGCAAACTCCCGGCGCCGTTCAGCAACGGCGCATTCATCGGCCAGCATGGCTCGTGGAATCGCAAGCCGCACAGCGGCTACAAGGTGATTTTCGTGCCATTCGAGGCAGGCCAGCCTAAAGGTCAGCCGGTGGACGTGCTGACCGGCTTCCTCGATAAAGATGAGAAAGCCATGGGCCGCCCAGTGGGCGTGGTGATTGATCAGCAAGGGGACTTGCTGGTGGCGGATGACGTGGGGAACAAGGTATGGCGGGTGTCGGCGGCCAAATAAACGCCCCCAGAAGCATCACAAAACCAATGTGGGAGGGGGCTTGCTCCCGATAGCAGTGGGTCAGGCACAGATACTGTGACTGATACTTCGCTATCGGGGGCAAGCCCCCTCCCACATTTAGTTAGGTATTGGGTTCAGGGATTACGTGCCAGGTTTGCTGGCAATACCCGCTTGGCGCTCAGATAAGCATTCTGCCAATACGCCTTGGACAGGGTATCGAGCTTCACCGTACCGCCGGTTTGCGGCGCATGGACAAAGCGGCCCTCGCCCACATAGATCCCAGCATGGCTGACCTGCGAACCACCACCGGTGGCGAAGAACAGCAGGTCACCGGTTTGCAGGTTCTGCTCACTCACGTCCTGAGCGCGCATCACGATCAGCTCACGGGTAGTGCGTGGCAGGGAAATGCCGGCGGCGTCACGGAACACAAAGCCGATCAGGCCACTGCAATCAAAGCCCGAGTCCGGCGTGTTGCCGCCCCAGCGATAAGGCGTGCCGACGAGGCCCAGCGCACGGAAGAGCACGTCTTCAGCAGCAGGCGAGAAGTTCTGAGTGGCGTAGTTGAATACTGGCTTGGGCTTGACCGCCACAGGAGCAGGCGGCGGACGGCTGGCGCAGGCGCTGAGCAGCGCGGCGCAAACGAGAAGAACTAGGCGGGCTGACGTCGACATGTGCAGAACAATCCTGATCTGGATGCGGCTTTCGCTGCCGAACGCTGAAAACCAGAACGCGCAAGCAAGGCTCGCGCGAACGGATTACAACAATGTCCAGGGATTCTAGCGCTTACACGTCAAACTTCAAGTATCACTTTAAGTTTACTTGCTAGCGGTAACGGTCGTCGGGGCCATGGCGAGTGCACGCTTGGCTTCGATGAAGGTTTTGCTCCAGTAACTGTCGCCCAGGTTGTCGACTCGGACACCGCCACTGCGACGGCTGCTGGAGTGGATAAACTGGTTATCACCCAGGTAAATACCGGCGTGACTGACACGACCACGACCTGCAGTACTGAAGAAAAGCAGATCACCGGGCTTGAGGTTGTTGCGCGCGACCAACGGTGCGTTCACGTTGATCATTTCGCGAGTGGAGCGTGGCAAGTTCATGCCAGCTTCTTCACGAAACAGATAGCCGATGAAACCGCTGCAGTCGAAACCGGCTTCGGAAGTACCGCCAAAACGGTAACGGGTACCGATCAGGGACATGCCGCGTTCGAGAATGCTGTCGGCCAGAACTGGAAGCTGATAAGGCTTGCTGCCGGAGAAATCGGCCAGTTCTTTCTCTGTTGCAACTTCTTCCTCATAGACAGTGGAAGACTGCGCTGCAACAAATTTTGCCTGGGAATGTTGTTGAGGCTTTTGCTGCTCAACCACCTGCTGAGGGTGGGAGGCGCAACCAAACAACAGGGTAACGAGTGCGAGAGGCACGAGGGGTGCGAAGCGATTTAGCATGGGCACGACCGTGGCTGATGTGTAAAGAAGCCGAGACTATGCCCTCTATCACATCGATTTGCAAATTCAATCGTGATCTATGTGACTTCCTGTTTGGACTATGACATCTAAGCCCTTAACACCCTATACGCACCTTTCGCGTGGCCAAACCGGCCAAACGCGGGTTTTCTGACGCCTGGAATTTGCCAAAACCCCTGCAAACAAAGGGGTTGCTACCAGCCGAGGGTTTCTTTGAGAAAGGGAATGGTCAGTTTACGCTGGGCCTGCAAAGAGGCTTGATCGAGCTGTTCGAGCAAATCGAACAACGCACTCATGCTGCGAGTGCCACGGGTGAGGATAAAGTGTCCGACTTCGTCGGTGAGGTGCAGGCCGCGGCGAGAAGCACGCAGTTGCAGGGCGCGCAATTTGTCTTCGTCGGAGAGCGGGCGCATCTGGAAGATCAGCGCCAGGGTAAGGCGCGACTTGAGGTCGGCCAGTTTGACGGGCAACTCGCGGGGCGATGTGGAGGCAGCAATCAACAAGCGCCGTCCGCTGTCTCGCAGGCGGTTGAACAGATGAAACAGCGCCTCTTCCCAATCGGCCTTGCCAGCAATCGCCTGTAGGTCATCCAGGCATACCAGCTCGTATTGCTCAAGGTTGTCGAAGATCCCGATACCGCGGTCCATCAATTCAGCCAAAGGCAGGTACACCGCCGGCTCGCCCATTTGCTCGAAGCGCAAGCAGGCGGCCTGCAACAGGTGAGTACGCCCCACGCCGTGCTTGCCCCACAGATAGATCAGGCTTTCAGTCCACCCGGCGTCGGCTTCGCAGAGCCGCTCGACATAGCCGAGTGCAGCGGCATTGGCGCCTGGGTAGTAATTGATAAAGGTGGCGTCATCACGCAGACGCACACCTAAGGGCAGCTGAATCGGTTTCATGCTGACTGAACGGCTCCCATCGAACCGCTAGTGGCCTCTGTGTAAAGTTTGCAAAGTTTATACCCGTGACGCGGGGCGCACAATGCAGCAGACCACAAGCAAAATCAAAGGTTTGCGTTAACTTGCCGGTTTTACGCGGATTGTTTGACGCCCCCCCCCCATAAACAACAAACCCGGCCGAAGCCGGGTTTATAAGCAGCGGTTACAGGTCGGGGTCTTCGACGCCCGTGTACACATCCGAATCCTTGTACAAATCGTGCATATGGCGCACCAGCACCATGATCACCGCCGCCACCGGCAATGCCAGCAAGATGCCGGTAAAGCCAAACAGCTCGCCCCCCGCCAGGATCGCAAAGATTACCGCCACCGGGTGCAGACCGATCCGGTCACCCACCAACAACGGCGTCAGCACCATGCCCTCAAGGGCCTGGCCGACCATGAACACCGCGACAATCCCGAGCATCGGATACAGATCACCACCAAACTGGAACAGGCCAGCCACGAGCGCCGCGCCGATGCCGATCACAAAGCCCATATAAGGAACGATAGCCGCCAGGCCAGCGATCAGGCCGATCAACAGGCCCAGCTCCAGGCCGATGGCCATCAGGCCGGCGGCGTAGATAACGCCCAGGGCCAGCATCACCAGCAACTGGCCACGCACGAATGCGCCAAGGACTTCATGGCACTCACCGGCCAGGGAGACGATGCGCTCCTCACGATCACGCGGCAGCAAGCTGCGGATCTTGGCCATCATGATGTCCCAGTCGCGCAGCAGATAGAACGCCACCACCGGGATCAGCACGAGATTGGTCAGCCAGCCGATCAACGCCAGGCTCGACGCAGTCGCCTGACTGAGGATCACACCGACGATATCGGTGGTTTGCCCCATATGCTCACTGATCGCCGCCTTGACCTTATCGAACTTCCAGAAGCCGTCCGACAACCCCAACTTGGCCTGGGCCCACGGCATTGCCGTATGCTGCAACCAGTCGAGCATCTGCGGCGCCAACTCATAGAGACGAAACAGTTGCTTGGCCAGCATCGGCACCAACACCAGCACCAGCGCGGTGATGATCAAGGTGAACAGCGCAAACACCGCCACTACGCCCAAGGTCCGCGACAGCCCGGCTTTCTCCAAACGATCCACCACCGGATCGAACAGATAGGCCAGCAGCAACGCAACCAGGAACGGCGTCAGGATCGAATGCAGCAAGAACACAAAAACGCACAGCAGGACGATCCCGCCAAGCCACACCCAACGACGCGTATCCGCCATAAACCACTCCATTGCTTCTATATAAGGAAGAACTGTTACCAACGAAAACGCAGTTGCGCCTGAGGCTCAGGCGCAGCGGCCGGTTGCGCGCCCTCAGCGACTGGCTGCGTAGCCGGCGACTCGCCCGCAGGGATCTCCTGCAGCTTGGCCAGGCTCAACTGGGTGCGCAACTGATCGGCGCTCCCGTTAACCCGATACACAATGCGATTGCCGTCAACCCACTGCGGCTGGCCACCAAACGGCTCCAGCAGATGACCCAGTGCCGCGTAGCGCTCCAGGGTCATCCCCTGCACTTCCAGCAGTTGTTCGGTGCTCACGCCAGGCTTGACCGCAAAACGCGGCGCCAATTTCTGGCTGACCGCCAGCATCACTGCGTCGGCCACCGCGCCGGTGTCGGGGCCTTGGGCTGTGCCCTGTTCGCTCTTGTCGCCCAGCCACAGGCGCCATTTGGCCTGCCATTGGTTACCTTCCTGACGCGCGTGCACGGCAAGCAACGCGTCGGCGCCGTAGCGCTCGGATGCGGCGCGCAACGGTGTGGCGTCGGCACTCTCCAGGTTCGGCGCCGTGGCGACGACCTGCTCATCCAGATCGCCCAGCGGCAGACGCAACGGCAAGCCACGGTGCTGGGCTGCATGACGCAGCGCCTGGGCGACGGTCTGGCCATCCCCCACCAGGCTGCTGCCTTCAGTGGAATCGTTCAACCACCAGCCGAGGATCGACGGCCGATTGCTGCCCCAGATCGACAGGCCCGCATCACGCAGAGCGCGGTCGGTGCTGACCGGGTCGAAATCCACTTGCAGACTCTCGGGTGGGCCGGCGTCGTAACCGTATTGCGTGATGATTTGCTGCGGATCCTTGCGAATCGCCGCCAGGCCTGGGCCGTCGGCGGCTTTGGCGTCGCCGGTCAGACGGATTACCAGGGTCTGCACCGCGCGCTGGGTGGCCTGGTCGCGCTCTTGGGGCGATTGGCTGCTGACGGGTTCAAGTACTTGATAAAGACCATTGAGGGTTTCGGCATGACTCGCCAGGCTGACCAACGACAAGCAGCCCATAAAGAAGAATTTACACAGACGCATGGAAGATTCCCGAACGACAAATTTAGCGGCTGGAACAGACCGCGTGAACTCGGTTTGCCAAGGCTGTGACCACGGCAACCGGTAAAACATTCACAGAGTCCTGGTAAGTTTTCATGCTGTCATAACGATAGCGGGTTCAAGGCTATACCTTAATACGTGCCACGGCTGACGCGATTAGCATTTTTTTAACCTATATGGCCCTGCCCGTCGGCCCGAGGATGGCCGCTGCCCCTCAAGCCTGATAAAATCGCGCGCCTTCGCAGACCGTCATCGGCTGGGCCTTTTACCAAAAGCCCCTGCCCGCTCGGTCGTTACCCCTGAATCCCCCCTAAAGGCCTGGATCATGAGCAAGCAACCCTCCCTGAGCTACAAGGACGCCGGTGTAGACATCGACGCCGGTGAAGCATTGGTCGAACGCATCAAGAGCGTCGCCAAGCGCACTGCGCGCCCCGAAGTCATGGGCGGCCTGGGCGGTTTTGGCGCCCTCTGCGAAATCCCGGCCGGCTACAAGCAGCCTGTTCTGGTTTCCGGCACCGACGGTGTGGGCACCAAGCTGCGCCTGGCACTGAACCTGAACAAGCACGACAGCATCGGCATCGACCTGGTGGCCATGTGCGTCAACGACCTGGTGGTATGCGGCGCCGAGCCATTGTTCTTCCTTGACTACTACGCCACCGGCAAGCTCAACGTCGAGACCGCTACCCAAGTGGTAACCGGCATTGGCGCGGGTTGCGAACTGTCGGGTTGCTCCCTGGTAGGCGGCGAAACCGCTGAAATGCCAGGCATGTACGAAGGCGAAGACTACGACCTGGCCGGTTTCTGCGTGGGTGTTGTAGAGAAAGCCGAAATCATCGACGGTTCCAAAGTGGCTGCCGGTGACGCCCTGCTCGCCCTGCCATCCTCTGGCCCGCACTCCAACGGTTACTCGCTGATCCGCAAGATCATCGAAGTGTCCGGTGCCGACATCGAGAACATCCAACTCGACGGCAAGCCACTGACCGACCTGCTGATGGCCCCGACCCGCATCTACGTCAAGCCACTGCTCAAGCTGATCAAGGACACTGGCGCGGTCAAAGCCATGGCCCACATCACCGGCGGCGGCCTGCTGGACAACATCCCGCGCGTCCTGCCAAAAGGCGCTCAGGCGATCGTCGACGTGGCCAGCTGGCAGCGTCCTGCGGTATTTGACTGGCTGCAAGAGAAAGGCAACGTCAATGAAACCGAAATGCACCGCGTGCTGAACTGCGGCGTTGGCATGGTGATCTGCGTAGCGCAAGAACACGTTGAAACTGCGCTGAACGTCCTGCGTGAAGCCGGCGAGCAGCCTTGGGTCATCGGCCAGATCGCCACCGCTGCCGAGGGCGCGGCCCAGGTTGAACTGAAGAACCTCAAGGCTCATTGATGTCTCAGACCTGTGATGTTGTGGTGCTGCTCTCCGGCACCGGCAGTAACTTGCAGGCCCTGATCGACAGCACGCGCACCGGCGACAGCCCGGTGCGCATCGCTGCGGTGATCTCCAACCGCAGCGACGCCTACGGCCTGCAACGTGCCAGGGACGCGGGTATCGAAACCCGCTCGCTGGATCACAAGGCTTTCGAGGGCCGCGAGGCCTTCGACAGCGCCTTGATCGAACTCATCGATGCCTTCAACCCCAAACTCGTGGTACTGGCCGGATTCATGCGAATCCTCAGCGGCGATTTCGTGCGGCACTACGACGGGCGCCTGCTGAATATCCACCCTTCCCTGCTGCCCAAATACAAAGGCATGCACACCCATCAGCGCGCCCTTGAAGCCGGTGACAGTGAGCATGGCTGCAGCGTGCACTTTGTCACCGAGGAACTCGATGGCGGGCCTCTGGTCGTACAGGCAGTGGTTCCGGTAGAGTCTGACGACTCGGCGCAGACACTTGCGCAACGGGTTCATACCCAGGAACACAGGATTTACCCGCTGGCTGTGCGCTGGTTTGCCGAGGGGCGGTTGATTCTTGGTGACCAGGGTGCATTATTGGACGGTCAGTTACTTGCGGCCAGCGGCCACTTGATTCGAACCTAGGAGATTTTATGCGTCGCGCCTTGCTTTTCGCTGTTGCGCTGTTCGCCTTGCCTGCCGTGCAGGCAGCCGACCTTCACCCCTTCTCCGCCAGCTACACCGCCGACTGGAAACAGTTGCCCATGAGTGGTTCGGCTGAGCGCAGCCTGACCAAGAACGACAACGGCTCGTGGACCTTGAATTTCAAGGCATCCATGATGATCGCCAGCCTGACCGAAACCAGCGTGATCCGCTTCGACAAGGACACCCTGCAACCCGTGAGCTACAGCTTCGAACGTGGCGGCCTGGGCAAGGCAAAGAAAATCAACCTGGACTTCGACCAGACCGCCAAGAAAGTCACCGGTTTTGAAAACAAAGACCCGGTGAACGTGGCCCTGCAAAGCAACATGCTCGACAAGTCGACCTACCAGCTCGCATTGCAACGCGATGTGGCAGCCGGCAAGAAAAGCATGAGCTACAACGTGGTTGAAGGGACCGACGTCGACACCTACGACTTCCGCGTGATCGGCCCGGAAAAGGTCCAGACCAAGGTAGGCTCCATCGACGCGATCAAGGTCGAGCGCGTGCGTGACCCGACCCAAAGCAAGCGCATCACCCAGATGTGGTTTGCCAAGGACCAGGGCGGCATCCTGGTCGCCCTGCGTCAGGTTGAGACCGACGGCAAGGAATACAACATCATGCTGCAAGACGGTACCGTTGACGGCAAGGCTGTCAAAGGCAACTGATTGCGCGGATGAGCTGAACAAGAGCCTCGCTGAATGCGGGGCTTTTTTTCGTCTGGCGGTTTTGGGTTCAAGTGTCTGCCATCATCGCGAGCAAGCCCCCTCCGACATTTGAACTGCGAACACTTTCCCCTGTGGGGGGGGCTTGCTCCCGATGGCGCCGGCATGACCAACACAGCCCTATCAGGCTGCCGCCCAACATGAAACTTCTGTCATAAACCGCCAAAGCGGTTTACTTAGCAAGCTAACAAATCGTATAAAAAGACCTGCGACGACTTGCCGCATACCCACCAGAAATTGGAGCAAGCAGATGACTGTAAAAGTAACTGAACGCGACGATGCACATATGTCCCACGAAGCGCTGGGCCATGGGATTCACATCTGGGATGTACACCAACAAGACCTGCTGGTCGGCATGTTTCACAACGAGAGCGACGCTCACAATTATAAAAACGAGCTTGAGTCGCTTGAGATGAAACGCCAGGCACAAAGCTCCTGAATATTCGCAGGATTTCGGCACAAGGCCCACGCAGCCCGACGCCTGAAAACACAAACCCCGCCTTTTGAGCGGGGTTTGTTGTTTTGAGAGGTACTGCTTACCACTCAGGTGCTTGAACGCTTTACCACATCAGATCATCCGGGATCTGGTAAGCCGCGTACGGATCGTCCTCATCCGGCACCTGGCTTTCTGTGAGGATGTTGAGTTGCACAATGCGCTCTGGTGCGCGCTCCTGAATCTTCAACGCCGCTTCACGCGGGATCACTTCGTAGCCGCCGCCGTGGTGCACGATCGCCAGGGAGCCGTTGCTCAGCTTGTTACGCATCAGCGTGTTGACCGACAGGCGCTTGACCTTCTTGTCATCCACGAAGTTGTAGTAATCCTCGGTGGTCAGCTTGGGCAGGCGCGAGGTTTCGATCAATTGCTTGACCTGAGCCGTGCGGGCCTTGGCCTCGGCTTTTTCCTGCTGCTGGCGATTCAGCTCCTGGTCACGTTTGACCTTTTCGGCGTGTGCCTCGGCAGCCAGGCGTGCCTGGGTGTCATCGACCTCGGCTTGGCCTTTGTGGACCAGGCGCTGCTGCTTCTGTTTCTCTTTGCCGACCTGCTTGGCCTGCTTTTGGTTGACCAGACCTGCTTTGAGCAACTGGTCGCGAAGGGAAAGGCTCATGGTGCTTACTCACTTAGGCAACTGCTCAACCGCAGCTGGACACATTCTTTTCCTGACGTTTGGCTTCGCCCCATAGGGCGTCCAACTCTTCGAGGGTGCAATCTTCTATGGGACGACGGGTGTCGCGCAATGCCTGTTCGATAAATCGGAAACGTCGTTCGAACTTGGCATTGGCGCCACGCAGTGCGGTTTCCGGGTCAACCTTGAGGTGACGGGCCAAGTTGACCGCCGCAAACAGCAGGTCACCGACTTCATCGGCAATGGCTACCGAGTCATTATCGGCCATGGCTTCGAGCACTTCATCCAGCTCTTCGCGCACGTTGTCCACCACCGGCAAGGCAGACGGCCAGTCGAAACCGACCTGGCTGGCGCGCTTTTGCAATTTGGCGGCACGGGATAAGGACGGCAGCGCCGTGGGCACATCATCCAGCAGGGAAAGCTGCTCTGGTGCGTCGGATTTTTCCGCACGCTCCTCGGCTTTGATCTGCTCCCAGCGCTCCTTGACCTGCTCTTCGCTCAACTGTGGGATATCTAATGGCGCATACAGATCACCGGTGGGGAACACATGGGGATGACGCCGGATCAGCTTGCGCGTGATGCTGTCGATCACGCCGGCAAATTCGAAACGCCCCTCTTCCCCCGCCAACTGGCTGTAATACACCACTTGGAACAACAGGTCGCCCAACTCGCCTTGCAGGTGATCGAAGTCGCCGCGCTCGATGGCGTCGGCCACTTCATAGGCTTCTTCGAGGGTGTGCGGGACGATGGTCGCGTAGGTTTGCTTGAGGTCCCACGGGCACCCATATTGCGGGTCTCGCAGGCGGCTCATCAGGTGCAGCAGGTCTTCAAGTGAATACATCTTTCTGTGTCCGATCAGTGTGGGAGGGGGCTTGCTCCCGATAGCGGTGCGTCAGCCACCAGATGTATCAACTGACAGCCTGCTATCGGGAGCAAGCCCCCTCCCACATTTAGCCTGCATTCATTCCGCGAATCATGGTGTGCGGTTACGCCGTGTCTCGATGATATTCGGCAACTGGGAAATCCGCCCCAGCAACCGGCCCAATGCGTCCAACCCCGGGATCTCGATGGTCAGGGACATCAACGCGGTGTTGTCCTCTTTATTCGAGCGGGTGTTGACCGCCAGCACGTTGATCCGCTCATTGAGCAGCACTTGCGAGACGTCACGCAGCAAACCGGAACGGTCGTAGGCACGGATGATGATGTCCACCGGGTAGGTGAGCACCGGCACCGGGCCCCAGCTGACCTGGATAATCCGCTCCGGCTCGCGCCCACCCAGTTGCAGCACCGAGGCGCAGTCCTGGCGGTGAATGCTCACGCCACGGCCCTGGGTGATGTAACCGACGATCGCATCCCCCGGCAGCGGCTGGCAGCAGCCGGCGATTTGCGTCAGCAGGTTGCCCACGCCCTGGATCTGGATATCACCGCGCTTGCCAGGCTTATAGCCGGTGGCTTTACGGGGGATCAGCTCAAGTTGTTCGTTGCCGCGTTCCGGCTCGACCAACTGCTGGGCCAGATTGACCAGTTGCGCCAGGCGCAGGTCGCCGGCACCGAGGGCGGCGAACATGTCTTCGGCGATCTTCATGTTGGCCTTTTCGGCCAGCTTGTCGAAGTCCACCTGCGGCAGGCCCAGGCGAGCCAGTTCGCGCTCAAGCAGGGTCTTGCCGGCGGCGACGTTTTGGTCGCGCGCTTGCAATTTGAACCAGTGGACGATTTTCGCCCGTGCCCGCGACGTGGTGATGTAGCCCAGGTTCGGGTTCAGCCAGTCGCGGCTCGGCGTGCCGTGTTTGCTGGTGATGATTTCGACCTGCTCACCGGTCTGCAGGCTGTAGTTGAGCGGTACGATGCGCCCGTTGATCTTGGCGCCCCGGCAGTTGTGGCCGATCTCGGTGTGAACGCGGTAGGCGAAGTCCAGCGGCGTCGAGCCCTTGGGCAGGTCGATGGCGTGGCCGTCGGGGGTGAAGATGTAGACCCGGTCCGGTTCGATATCCACACGTAGTTGTTCGGCCAGGCCGCCGATGTCGCCGAGCTCTTCATGCCATTCCAGCACTTGGCGCAGCCAGGAGATTTTCTCTTCGTACTGGTTGGACCCGGCCTTGACGTCGGTGCCCTTGTAGCGCCAGTGCGCGCACACGCCCAGCTCAGCCTCTTCGTGCATGGCGTGGGTGCGGATCTGCACTTCCAGTACCTTGCCTTCGGGGCCGATCACGGCGGTGTGCAGAGAGCGATAGCCGTTTTCCTTGGGGTTGGCGATGTAGTCGTCAAACTCCTTGGGAATGTGACGCCACAGCGTATGAACGATGCCCAGCGCGGTGTAGCAGTCGCGCATTTCCGGCACCAGCACGCGCACCGCACGCACGTCGTAGATCTGGCTGAAGGCCAGGCCCTTGCGCTGCATTTTGCGCCAGATGGAATAGATGTGCTTGGCACGGCCACTGATGTCGGCGTCGACCCCGGTGGCCTGCAACTCGGAGCGCAACTGGCCCATCACGTCGCTGATAAACCGCTCGCGATCGAGCCGCCGCTCATGCAGCAGCGTGGCAATCTGTTTGTATTGATCGGGTTCCAGGTAGCGGAAGGACAAGTCCTCCAACTCCCATTTGATATGGCCGATGCCCAGGCGGTGAGCCAGGGGGGCGTAGATGTCGAAGACTTCGCGGGCAACGCGGTTGCGCTTTTCGTCGTCGGCGGTTTTTACCGCACGGATCGCGCAGGTGCGTTCGGCCAGCTTGATCAGGGCGACGCGTACGTCGTCGACCATAGCGACCAGCATCTTGCGCAGGTTCTCGACTTGGCCCTGGGTGCCCAGCACCATGGACTGGCGCGGACTGAGGCTCGCGCTGATGGCCGCCATGCGCAGGACGCCGTCAATCAGCTTGGCCACCACTGCGCCGAAACGCTGGCTGACCGTCGGCAACTGGATGTGCCCTTCACGCACGCCGCGATAGAGCACGGCGGCGATCAGCGAATCCTGGTCCAACTTGAGATCGGCAAGAATCTCGGCGATTTCCAACCCGGTGCGAAAGCTGGAAGTGCCTTCAGCCCACAGGTTCTTGGCCGCATTGTCCTGCTGCTCAGACTCGCGAGCGAACTCGCAGGCTGCTTTCAAGGCTTCACGGTCCAGTGCCGGGTCGACACTGATGGCATGATCCAGCCATGCCTCCAGGTTGATACTGCCGTCGGTGTTGATCGGCTGGTGTGCTCTCACCTGTACCATCTTGCTTACCTTCCCTACGACGCACCTTGGATGCGCCAAAAATCATGCCGACCTTTTGCTGCAAACTCCCTGGCAGTTCACGGCCTTGGAGAATGCAGGCCAGTCGGATTAAACGGGCATCCTAGCCCGCTTCAAATAACGCCATCGCCTCGACATGCGCCGTCTGCGGAAACATGTCGAGGATCCCGGCCCGTTTTAGCCGGTAGCCTTGCTTGACCAACTCAACCGTGTCCCGCGCCAGCGTCGCCGGGTTGCAGGACACATACACCAGGCGCTTGGCCCCCAGGGTGGCGAGCTTGCGCACAACCTCTTGGGCACCATCGCGGGGTGGATCCAAGAGTACCGCAGAAAAGCCCTGTTTGGCCCAATCCGCGTCAGTCAAAGGCTGGGACAAATCGGCCTGAAAAAACTGCGCATTATGCAAATTGTTGCTGATGGCGTTCTGTGCAGCCCGTTCCACCATGGTCTGCACCCCTTCCACTGCCACCACTTCACGCACCTGTTTGGCCAGTGGCAGGGCAAAATTGCCCAAGCCGCAAAATAGGTCCAACACCCGTTCATCAGGTTGCGGCGCCAGCCAGTCCAGGGCCTGGGCAACCATCGCCTCGTTGACCCCGGCGTTGACCTGGACAAAATCCCCCGGCCGGTACGCCAACTCCAAGCCCCATGCGTCCAATCGGAAACCTAGTGACTGATCGGCCTCAAAGGGTTCCGGCTGGCCTTCGCCATGCAGCCACAACTGGGCTTCATGGAAGGTACAAAATTCTTTCAGGATCAGCAGGTCCGCCTCCGACAACGGCGCCATATGCCGCAGCAACAACGCGACGGACGAGCCACTGAACAACTCAACATGGCCCAGTGCCTGAGGTTTGCTCAGACGACGGAGCATGTTGGGCAAGCGCTGCATGATCGGCTGCAAGGCCTGTACCAGCACCGGGCAATCATCGATGGCGACGATGTCCTGGCTGGCAACAGCGCGGAAACCCACGTCGAGTTTTTTTGCCTTGGCATCCCAACGCACCGCCACGCGGGCACGGCGCCGGTAACCGAACTCCGGGCCGCTCAACGGTGCGGCCCACTCTTGCGGTTCGACACCGGCCACGCGGGACAGTTGCTCGGCGAGCATGCGCTGTTTCAGGGCGAGTTGTTCGTTGTGGGGCAAGTGCTGCACGCTGCAACCGCCACAGCGGCCGAAGTGCGCGCACGGTGCAGGACGGCGCAGTTCACTGGCCTTGAACACCCGCTCGGTGCGAGCCTCGACCACTTTGCCGTGGGTACCCAACACCCGCGCTTCGACTTCTTCGCCGGCCAGCGCGCCATTGACGAACCAGGTGCGGCCTTCAAAAAAGACGATGCCACGGCCATCGTTGGCCAGGCGCTCAATGGTCAGGCGTTGTTTCTTGCCCACTGGAATCTGTGGGGCCCGGCTGCCGCCCGTCGGTTGGAAGCGCAGGCCTCTCTCGTGCTTGGCCATCAGCTGGGTTCGTCGAAAATGCCGGTCGACAAGTAACGGTCGCCTCGGTCACAGATGATCGCGACGATCACCGCGTTTTCCACTTCCTTGGACAACCGCAACATACCCGCCACGGCACCGCCGGACGACACGCCGCAGAAGATGCCTTCTTCACGGGCCAGTCGGCGGGTGGTGTCTTCGGCTTCACGCTGGGCCATGTCGATGATGCGATCCACGCGGGTCGCGTTGTAGATCTTCGGCAAGTACTCTTCGGGCCAGCGACGAATGCCTGGGATGGCCGCGCCTTCCATCGGTTGCAGGCCGACGATCTGGATCGCCGGGTTCTGCTCCTTGAGGTAGCGCGAGTTGCCCATGATGGTACCGGTGGTGCCCATGGAGCTGACGAAATGGGTGATGGTGCCCTGGGTCTGACGCCAGATTTCCGGACCGGTGGTGGTGTAGTGCGCTTCGGGGTTGTCCCCATTGGCGAACTGGTCCAGCACCTGGCCACGGCCTTGGGCGGCCATGCGCTCGGCGAGATCGCGGGCGCCTTCCATGCCTTCTTCCTGGGTGACCAGCACCAACTCGGCGCCATAGGCGGTCATCGCCGCCTTGCGCTCGGCGCTGCCGTTGTCGGGCATGATCAGCACCATCTTGTAACCCTTGATCGCGGCGGCCATGGCCAGGGCGATGCCGGTGTTACCCGAGGTGGCTTCGATCAGGGTGTCACCAGGCTTGATCTGCCCGCGCAATTCGGCACGGGTAATCATCGAGAGCGCCGGGCGGTCCTTGACGGAGCCAGCCGGGTTGTTCCCTTCAAGCTTGAGCAACAGGGTATTGCTGGTTTCTCCCGCCATGCGTTGCAAGCGGACCAGAGGCGTGTTGCCGACGCAATCGGCGATTGTAGGGTACTGCAAGGTCATGGCGTATTCGCAATCCAGACTGCGGGGCGCACATCATACCGGGAAAGGCCGGCGGGCCATATCACGCAAAGTGTGGTGCTTATGGCTTAAAGGAATAAGCGGAAAAGAGGGTGAGCTTGAGGACCTGATCGGGAGCAAGCCCCCTCCCACACTGGACCGCATTCTCATGCTGGAACTCGGTGGAATGTGGGAGCGGGCTTGCTCCCGATGGCCGCGCCTCGATACCCCGCCTAGCCCAAATGCCCATCGCCATGATTTTTCCGAAAGACCTCCTCACCCATCGCCGCAATCTGCCCTTCGATCAATGCATCAAACGGCTTGAGCAACGGTTCAAACGACACCGGCGCCTCCAGCACTTGCAGCGCCTGCACAATCGCCTCCACCGTCGACAACGCCCCTGGCCCGGGCGCCTTGCGCAGTCGATAGCGGGACACGGCGGCCTCAGCCAGCGTCACCCGAGGCAACGCCGCCAGCAAGGGATTGAGGTGCAACAGCTTGCGCGCCTTGCGCCAAGTGCCGTCAGGCACCACCAGCAACAGCGGCTGAGCCCCTGGCGCGTAGGCTTGCAGCGGCTGGGCATCGTCAGCAGGAAACAACAGCCTCGCCTGGTAGCCGGGCGGGTTCAACAGGGCCTGCAAGTCATCAAAGACCTCGCCCACCACCAACTGCGCATTGTTCAATCCCAGCGCCGCCAACCGCGCGGTATTGAGCGCATGGTTGACCTCGCTCGGGTGCTGCAACAGCAATACGCGGGTGCGGTTGTCGAGGTTGGGGATCAGCGCGCACAAGCAATGGGCAGTGGGCCTGAGGCAACGGGAGCATTGGGGTCTGGACATGGTTCTTCAGGCCTGATTGAGCTGGGCTTTGAGCAAATCGCGGAAGGTCTGGATCAGCGGCTCACGGCTGCGGCCCCGGCGCATGATCATCGAAAATGGCGCTTGATAGCCAAAGGTGGCTGGCAGCAATACGCGCAGGTCGCCCTTGTCGGCCCAGGCCTGAGCGTAATGCTCCGGCAGGTAACCAATATAGGCGCCGGACAGCACCAGGATCAGCTGCGCCTCCATACTTTCCACCGTGGCGGCGCTGTGCTTGAAGCCGTGGCGCGCGAGTTCCGCCTGGCTCCAGTAGCCGCGCCCGACCATGCGTTGCTGGGTGATCACTTGTTCGGGAATGCGTCGCTCATTGAATAAAGGATGCCGCGTGCTGCAATACAGCCAATGCTGCTCGCGATAAAGCGGCATGTAGATCAGCCCGCTGATACGGTTGGAGAAGGCGCCGATGGCCAGGTCGAGGCGGTTGTCCTGCACACCCAATTGCAATTCGTACGGGCTCATCACCGAGAGATGCAGATGCACCGCCGGATGTTCCAGGCTGTAGGCGCCGATCACTTCGGCGAACGGCAGGGCCTTGTCGCTGACGGTGGAATCGAGCACGCCGAGCTTGAGGGTGCCGCGCAACTCCCCTTTGAGCGCGGCGGCGTACTGCTCGAAGCCTTCCAGTTCACCGAGTAGGCGCAAGGTTTCCTGGTGAAACAACTCGCCCTTGCTGGTGAGGCTGAAGCCGCCGCGCCCGCGATGGCACAGCACCAGGCCCAACGCGCTTTCCAACTGGCTCATATAGGTGCTGATGGCCGACGTGGACAGGTTGAGTTCGTGCTGGGCGTTGGCGAACCCCTGGTGGCGCACGACGCTGACGAAGATGCGCAGGAGTTTGAGGTCGGGCAAGGCGTTGGCCATGGTCGGCTCCGGGTAAGGACCGGGGCAGTTTACTCGCGTGCATTAGTTTAGAAAAACCTGAACTAAGTATTTGCCTCTGCCGATTCTTCCCTTCCTTCGCATTTCGCAGAATCGGCCCCTAATAAACAAAACAACGATGAGGCAATCCCGTGGACAAGATCTTCCACCAACCACTGGGCGGCAACGAAATGCCGCGCTTCGCCGGCATCGCCACCATGATGCGTCTTCCCCACCTGCAATCGGCCAAAGGCCTGGACGCTGCTTTTGTCGGCGTGCCCTTGGACATCGGCACCTCGCTGCGTGCCGGCACCCGCTTCGGGCCGCGTGAAATCCGCGCCGAATCAGTGATGATCCGTCCGTACAACATGGCCACCGGCGCAGCACCGTTCGACTCGCTTTCCGTGGCTGACATCGGCGACGTGGCGATCAACACCTTCAACCTGCTCGACGCCGTGCGCATCATCGAAGAAGCCTACGACGAGATCCTAGAACACGATGTGATCCCCATGACGCTGGGCGGTGACCACACCATCACCCTGCCGATCCTGCGGGCGATCCACAAGAAACACGGCAAGGTCGGGCTGGTTCACATCGATGCCCACGCCGACGTCAACGACCATATGTTCGGCGAGAAAATCGCCCACGGCACCACCTTCCGCCGCGCCGTGGAAGAAGGCCTACTCGATTGCGACCGCGTGGTGCAGATAGGCCTGCGCGCCCAGGGCTACACCGCGGAAGACTTCAACTGGAGCCGCAAACAGGGCTTTCGCGTGGTCCAGGCGGAAGAATGCTGGCACCACTCCCTCGCGCCGTTGATGGCCGAAGTGCGGGAGAAAGTTGGCGGCGGCCCGGTGTACCTGAGCTTCGACATCGACGGCATCGATCCCGCCTGGGCCCCCGGCACAGGCACTCCGGAAATCGGCGGGCTGACCACTATCCAGGCCATTGAGATCATCCGTGGTTGCCAGGGCCTCGACCTGGTTGGTTGTGATCTGGTAGAAGTTTCGCCGCCCTACGACACCACCGGCAACACCTCGCTGCTCGGCGCCAACCTGCTGTACGAGATGCTCTGCGTACTGCCCGGCGTGGCGCATCGCTGATGAGCTCGCACGAGGTGCTGCAAGCCGCCGCCGACCTGGTGGCGGCCTTCGCCCGCAATGACCGCGCCGCCTACTTCGGTGCGTTCACGGCCGATGCCAGCTTTGTGTTCTACACCCTCCCCCAACCGCTGCTCAGCCGCGATGCCTACCAGGCGTTGTGGGACAGCTGGCGCGCGGACGAGGGCTTCGAGGTGCTGTCCTGCACGTCGAGCAACCCGTCTGTCAGCCTGCAAGGTGAGGATGTGGCGATATTTATTCATGACGTGGCCACCGAGTTGCGCATGAACGGGGAGCAATTTTTCAGCCAGGAACGCGAGACCATTGTCTTCAAACGGCAAGGGCTACGCACACAACAAAAACAAGGCCTGTGGCTGGCCTGTCACGAACATTTGTCCGCTGTGCCGGAAGGGCTGCCGCCCCCTTAGCCAATGTGATCGGAGCTGATCATGAATAATAAAAACAACGAAAACAGTATTCGCAAGATTGAAACCAACGGGGTCGAACAGATTCCGGACCACGAACGTACCGCCAACCCCAAGGATCTGTTCCGTCTGATCTTCGGCGGTGCCAATACCTTCGCCACTGCCGTGCTGGGCTCCTTCCCAGTGCTGTTTGGTTTGTCATTCCAGGCCGGTGTCTGGGCCATTGTGCTGGGCGTGCTGCTGGGTGCTCTGATCCTGGCGCCTATGGGCTTGTTCGGGCCGATCAATGGCACTAACAACGCGGTGTCTTCCGGTGCGCACTTTGGGGTGCACGGGCGGATCGTCGGTTCGTTTCTGTCATTGCTGACGGCAATTGCCTTCTTCTCACTGTCGGTGTGGAGTTCAGGCGATGCGCTGGTCGGAGGTGCGAAACGTCTGATTGGCCTGCCGGAAACCGACCTGACCCTGGGCCTGGCCTACGGCCTGTTCGCCCTGCTTGTCCTCACGGTGTGCATCTACGGCTTTCGCTTCATGCTGTGGGTCAACCGAATTGCGGTGTGGGCGGCGAGCCTGCTGTTTTTGCTGGGGATCTTCGCGTTCGCGCCAGCCTTTGACAGCCACTTCTCAGGCAGCGTCGCCATGGGCCAGACCGGCTTCTGGGCCGCGTTTATCGGCGCTGCGCTGGTAGCCATGAGCAACCCGATTTCCTTCGGCGCGTTCCTCGGAGACTGGTCACGCTACATCCCCCGTGAGACGCCGAAAATGCGCATCATGCTGGCAGTGGTCCTGGCGCAAATCGCTACTTTGATCCCGTTCCTGTTTGGCCTCGCCACCGCGACCATCGTGGCGATCAAGGCACCGGATTACATCGCAGCCAACAACTATGTCGGTGGCCTGCTGGCGGTTGCACCCACCTGGTTCTTCCTGCCGGTGTGCCTGATCGCGGTGATCGGCGGCATGTCCACCGGCACGACCTCGCTTTATGGCACGGGGCTGGACATGTCCAGCGTATTCCCGCGCCTGCTGTCGCGGGTCAAGGCCACGCTGCTGATTGGGGTGATGTCGATTGCCTTCATCTTTATCGGACGTTTCGCCGCCAACCTGGTGCAGAGCGTGTCGACCTTCGCCGTGCTGATCATCACCTGCACCACGCCGTGGATGGTGATGATGATCATCGGCCTGATCGTGCGCCGCGGCTTCTACTGCCCGGATGACCTGCAAGTGTTCACCCGCGGTGAAACCGGCGGGCGCTACTGGTTCAGCCATGGCTGGAACTGGCGCGGGCTGGGGGCCTGGATTCCGAGCGCGTTGGTGGGCCTGTGCTTCGTCAACCTGCCGGGGCAGTTTGTCGGGCCGCTGGGCAATTTGGCCGATGGCATCGATATCAGCCTGCCGGTAACGCTGGGGTTGGCGTCAGTGGTTTACCTGACGTTGTTGCGAGTGTTCCCGGAGCCGGCCTCTGTTTATGGACCGACTGATCCACGCAGCAAGAGCATGGATTCGCTCGCTAAACCGGCGATGCAACCCGCCGCCTGACCTCATAAAAAAGATAATCGGAGACTCGCCGTCATGGCTTTGGATTTATTCGTCGTACTCATCTACGCCGCCGGCATGCTCGTGCTCGGCTATTACGGCATGCGCCGCGCCAAGACCCACGAAGACTACCTGGTGGCCGGGCGCAACCTGGGCCCGTCGCTGTACATGGGCACCATGGCCGCGACGGTATTGGGCGGCGCGTCCACCGTCGGCACCGTGCGCCTGGGTTATGTGCATGGCATCTCCGGCTTCTGGCTGTGCGCCGCGCTGGGCATGGGAATCATTGCGCTGAACCTGTTCCTGGCCAAGCCGCTGCTCAAACTGAAGATCTTCACCGTCACCCAGGTCCTGGAAAAACGCTACAACCCCATGGCTCGCCAAGCGAGTGCGGTGATCATGCTGGCCTACGCGCTGATGATCGGCGTAACTTCGATCCTGGCCATCGGCACCGTGCTGCAAGTGCTGTTCGGCCTGCCGTTCTGGATCTCGGTACTGCTGGGCGGCGGCGTGGTGGTGGTGTACTCGACCATCGGCGGCATGTGGTCGCTGACCCTCACCGACATCGTGCAGTTCGTGATCAAGACCGTCGGCCTGATGTTTATCCTGCTGCCGATCTGCCTGTACCGCGTAGGCGGCTGGGATGAACTGGTAGCCAAGCTGCCGGCGTCGAGCTTCAGCTTCACCGCGATCGGCTGGGACACGATCATTACCTACTTCATGATCTACTTCTTCGGCATCCTGATCGGCCAGGACATCTGGCAACGGGTGTTCACCGCCCGTGATGAAAAAGTCGCCAAGTACGCAGGCACCTTCGCCGGTTTCTACTGCATCCTTTACGGCCTGGCCTGTGCGCTGATCGGCATGGCGGCCCATGTACTGATTCCGGACCTGGACAACGTCAACAACGCGTTTGCGGCCATCGTCAAACTGTCGCTGCCGGACGGCATCCGTGGGCTGGTGATCGCGGCAGCACTGGCGGCGATGATGTCGACGGCCAGCGCCGGCTTGCTGGCCGCCTCCACCGTACTGACCGAGGACCTGCTGCCGCGTTTGCGTGGTGGTAAGCAGTCGAGCCTCAACATCAACCGCCTGTTCACGATGCTGACCGGTATCGCCGTGCTGGGTATCGCGCTGGTGGTCAGCGATGTAATCAGCGCGCTGACCCTGGCCTATAACCTTTTGGTCGGCGGGATGTTGATCCCGTTGATTGGCGCGATCTTCTGGAAGCGCGCGACCACGTCCGGTGCGATTACGTCCATGACGCTGGGCTTTGTGACGGCGCTGGTGTTCATGTTCAAGGATGGGCTGGATGCGAACACGCCGATTTACTACAGCCTGGCGGTTGGGCTGGTGAGTTTTGTGCTGGTCAGTTTGTTGTCCCGGCGGCCGGAGGCGATGGCGACTCGGGTGGTTTGACGCCTCACAGAATCAAGAGCGGTTTCTTCAACGGGCGCGACGTCGGATGTCGCGCCCGTTTTTTTATCGTCCAACTGACAGGTTTTGGTTTGCCTGGATGATTTCCTGGACCAGGGAGGCCCATACCAATCCTTGGGTTGTGCCTCCGGCATAGGTGCCTCCGGCGGCGATTTGATGATGGGCGGCCCAATAAACGATCGAAAGTCCATCTGAGGTGCCGGGCCTGGCACATTCGACAATATGCAAGTCGCCACTTTCGATTGCACTGCAATAAGACATTGGAAAGTGAAGAGAAACAGCGGCCAGACAAGCTGCCAGGATCTGCTCTTTGTGCTCCGGCGCCGAATCGGGCGGGACCTGTCCACCGGAGACGAGAATGCAGTGCCCGTCCAAGCGGCAATTCATGACACCAATTGGCAGATCGTATTGAAGCTTGAGCCCCCGCATTTCAGCGCCTTCATTACCCACAGCAGGCAGCTTGAAAAACCAGCCGATGATCGCGATAACCTCTGGCTCCTCTACGCCCATGGCACTGACGACGAAATGTTCTTTGCTCAGCTCAGCAATTTGAACACGACTCAGATGCTGAGCCTGGAACTGAACCCCAGAGCACTGCAACAGCACCTCAATCTCATCCATTAGGTGAACAAATTCCACATCGTAGCCTGATACTTCAATAGCCCTACCGACTCCATGGATGCCACAAAGCGCGTGGAGTTGCTGCGGACTGATTTCTCGGAGCTCACCTCCAGGTTTGCCACTAGGCCACGGTCTGCTTTCGATCTCGCGCTGCTCGCGTATTGCGGCATCTACTTCACTGGTTGTCTCCCTATAAGCGCGCACAACCCGCGCTCGCGCAAATTGCTCCAGTGATGGGTTGTCAGCCAGAAATTTTTCAAACAACTCAATGCCGGCGCGGTTGCACTCAATGGCCAGATACTGATTTCCTGGAAGTAAATAGTCGTTATGTGGCGGCTTTGCAGTCGTCTCAGTTGCTGAAAGATGGCGCATATTCATACGCTTATGGCTGGCACCATCACTGTCCCGATTGCCTCCATAGACTGTTACCTGATAATTCGCCAAGCGAAACATCACGGCCTGGAGCAGGCCGTTGATCCCTCTGCCGATGATTGATACACGGGGCGCATCGGCATGTGCATGCAGTGTGGGGATCGTCAGTGAGGGTGCAAGTTTGCGCCTGACAAGGCCACGCAGGGCCATCAAGCTCAATTGAACAGCGACGGCATAATCAAGGTCGCAATGGCAGGCTTCGGTGGTTGCCGCCTGTGCAGTCAGCGTCGCCGGTCTCCGCCAGGTGGCGACACTGCAACCGAGCGCTTGTGTACGTATCCGAAACGCCTCCAATGTCGCAGGCCCGTAATCCAAGACAAGTTGGACGTCGTCAGCCAGTGAAAGGGATTGCAACGCATCGTCGCTGAACACATCTGGTTTGGCGACGCAGATCAGACGCGCCTGCCTGTGCATACATTGAATCAGGGCCCGATCAATGCGATGGGCAGAATCATCATTCAGGGATAAACAAATGGCGATAGAACGAGCCCCTTGCAGTGCCTCGGACCAGTCCGACACAAATGAGACTCGGCTATCTGGACACGCCTGGCTGCGTGGACTCAACACTTTGATCCGAACATGCGGATCTCGATCAAGTAACAACTTGACCAGCTCTTTCCCCACATTTCCGTAACCCAGGACACAGATGTCTTGGGGTGTAGAGCCATCGGCAAGTGTCAGCCAGTGCGCGATATAAGCCGCAACGTGCGGCGCGTTGACCCCAGGAGTGTTGACCACTCGAATGCCGTTTGACTCGCATAAATCCAACCGCACCTTATCCAGACTTGTGCCTCGGCGAATCAGACAGAGATCTCCAAATGGGTGGCTTAAACGCCATAGGTCAATGACCTCCCCATCGATAACCTGATCTCCAATAATGATCGTTGATGGGCGCACGAGCCCGATCTGTAGCAGCAGCGCTTGCTTGGTTGAGTTCGGGGGGAAAAACACTACGTTGCTGGGTGCATCAGCCTTCCAACGGCTCGACGTAGGTGCGATATGTAAAATATTTTCGGTAGTGGCGATGAGTGACGCGGCAACTGGCGGAACGTGAGAGAGCAGCATAGTTTCGTCTCCAACAATTCTGGCTGACTAATGCCTGGAGATAGGAGTTAAATAAGTTGGGGCCAACACTTTAAATACTTAAAGCCCTAAAACTCACTCTTCATAAACCCGTTTTCTTCAGGAAGCTTTATATCAGTAAGCGGTACAAATCATTACTTAACGAAACTCAAACTACTCCGATATTTCAAACTAACTAACCCAACCGCTTCTGATAAACGGGTAGTCCAATTCCGGTCTTAAAAAAGCACAGCCTGAATGGCACGCTCACTTTCGTACTACAACCCGTGTCTACGAGGCGTTACCCAACGAATATGTTCGGGAGGAATTTACTGCATCAGATGCACGCGGATGCTGCACCTGTTTTCCCTGAGCTCACCCAGCTGCCATTAGTCGGAACTGATCGTTATCACAGTAGAAGGACCGCTGAGGGCCGTAATAGCCTGACATGGCCATTTCAAATCTGAAGAAATTGGCTTGGCTACCCGATAACCCATGAGGTGATGAAATGAAACAGCGCGATCCTAGCTACCCCGCTGCGTCAACAGTTCCACCGCAACTTAAGACAGGCGACCGCGTGCATATAAACGGCCCCCACGCAGGCGTCTGCATTGGAATATACAAGCTCATGTTTTATAAAAACGGGACTTCATTTGCCACACTGCCCATAGAACGAGCATTTAAAGACTGGTTCGGCTTTGAAGTTCACGGAAGTTTCAATGGTGAGATGGAGGTAAAGGGCCATTATCACGATTGCGCCACTGGCGAGGACCACATACATAGCTTCGGGTTTACCGAAGTCAGTAAAGGCGAATGACGCAACTCACACGTCGTACAGCCATCCGATTTACCTGGCAGCGCTCCCACGACATAGAGAGGTATTCATCGCGCGAGCGCTCCCCGGGGCCTCATCTGCGACGTGGGCGACGCTGCTCGTCATCCGTACGAATCGGCACCGGCTGCAGCGGAGGCTCGATCAAGCCCAGTGCAACGCCCAGATCATGGAGCCAGTTTTGGATTTTCTCTTTCATGGTTTGCCCCCTTTGAGGGTAATGCTTGTAGGCGCAAGCTATGTCGCCTTTTCCTACACTGATAGTAGCCCTAAGTCCTACATATTGCTTGAACGAAACCACAACGAACTATTACTGAATTCATCCGAATTCTGACGGACCGGTCAGGCAATGGCGCGGGTGTCTTTCATTACCGTCGCCTGGCCCTCTTGCTGCAAGTCGATCCACGCATTGAGGTTAGCGCCGAGCATACCCTTTCGCCACATCAACCAGGTGGTCGCAGTGGCAAAATGCCCTGTCAGTGGATGAACGGACACGCTGTCCTTGCCTGGCAGGCTGTCGAGCATGGCTTGGGACATCAACGCCACTCCTGAACCAGCAATCACGCAAGCGAGCATGCCTTGATATGACTCGATCTCAATCGCCCGTCCCATGGCTACGCGCTCGTGGGAAAACCAGCTTTCCAGGCGTGTGCGATAAGCGCAACTGCGTCGGAACGTAAACACCGAACGGCCGGCAACATCCTGGGGACCACGCACGGGTGGGTGGTCGGCTTCACAGATCAGCACCAGTTTTTCCTCGCATAACTGCACGCCGTCCAGGCTGGCGATGGTCAGCGGGCCGTCCACAAACGCTGCGTCCAGACGCCCCGTGATCAGACCTTCCAGCAACTCACCACTGGGCGCTGACTGCACCTGCAGATTCACCATTGGGTAGGCCTTGTGATAACGCGCCAGCAGCTTGGGCAAATGCACTGCTCCAGTGCTGTACATGCTGCCCAGAACAAAGTCGCCGGCCGGTTGCCCACCTTGCACGGCGCCATGGGCTTCATCGTGCAGTGCCAGCAGACGGGTGCTGTAGTCCAGCAATATCTTGCCCGCCGGAGACAGCTGCAAGCGCTGACGTTCGCGCAGGAACAGCTCTACACCGAGCTGTTCCTCCATCTGTTTGAGTCGGGTCGATAGGTTTGACGGCACGCGGTGCAGGCGCTCAGCCGCGCGGGTGATGGACCCCTCTTCCGCCACGGCCTGGAAAATGCGCAATTGACTGAACTCCACGACTTTCTCCAAAACTGAATAAGTTACTCAATATTATTCAATTTTACAGAAAGTCAACACACCTTAGGCTGAGGGTCATTCGTTTCTCAGCAGGACACCTGACCATGTCACCCCTGGTTCGCTTACTCGCCAGCTCCATCGCCCTGATGATGGCCATGGGCATTGGCCGCTTCGCCCTCACTCCACAAATGCCCCACATGCTTAGCGAAGGGCAGATCGACCTGACCGACGCCGGCCTGATCGCCGCCGCCAATTACCTCGGCTACTTCGTGGGCGCGGTGGATTCGATTTTCGCCCGCGGTCACCGTCATGTACGCGGTCGGCTGTACGGTGGGCTCTGGTTATGTGTGCTGCTGACCTTTGCGTCCTCTTGGGCCCATGGGTTCTGGCCTCATCTGCTGTTGCGCTTTGGCACTGGCGTGGCAAGTGCCTGGGCATTGGTGATGATCACTAGCTTGAGCCAGCCGCTGGCGCTTACCGCCGGACGCCCGCGTCTGGGTGCTCTGGTATTTGCCGGGCCGGGCCTGGGGATTCTGTTGACCGGGCTATTGGCGCTCGGCTCAAACCTGCTGGGGCAAAACTCCGCCACGTTATGGTTGATCTATGGTGCTGTAGCACTGGTGATGCTGCTGGCGATCCTGCCGTTTTTGCCGCAGCCTTGTGCCAGCCCCCCTGGCGCCGGTCATAGCGACGCGGGCAGCAACGGCAGCATCACGCACCTGTGCTGGGTTTATGTGCTATTCGGACTGGGTTACATCATTCCAGCGACCTTCCTGTCACAGATGGCCAGCGCCCAGTTCAAAGGGGCCTGGCAGGCCGATCTGTTCTGGCCGTGCTTTGGCCTGCTGGCAGCGATTGGCGTGGGCGTGGCGACTCTGCGTCGCAAAGATCCAGACGCTACTCGCCGCTGGCTGATGACAACGCTGTGGCTGCAAGCGGCCGGAGTGTTCACGTGCTTGCTGGGCAATGGCTGGGGGTTGGCACTGGGCGTTCTGCTTTGCGGCGGTCCGTTCCTGGCCTGTATGCAATTGGTGATGGCGCGCTTGCGGGATGTGGCGCCCCACGGCTACCAGCGCAGCACCGGTCTGCTGACCGCCAGCTTTGCCATCGGCCAATTGAGCGGGCCCTTATTGGCGTCGGCGAGCAGCCATCTAAGCGGCGGCCTGCAACCGGCATTGGTGATTGCCGGTACAGGCCTGTTCTTGGCGGGGGGGATATTGGTCAGCCAGCAACCAAAGGCGCTTGCGTGCGCACCTGTTCGCGCCGTGACAGCGCCAGGAAAAACAGCCCTCCCAGGAAGCAGCCGGTAAACCAGGCGAAGTTGGCCATGCCCTGTAACGCCGGTGTGAAGGTGATCGCGACGCCCACCAGTGTTGCGGGCACCAGCGCCTTGACCGCTGTCCAGTTCACGCCGCCGTCGAAGTAATAGCACCCGCTTGGGCTGTCATCGAACAGCGCATCTACATCGATTTTCTGTTTTTTGATCAGGTAGAAATCTACCAACAGAATCCCAAACAGCGGCCCGATAAACGCCGCGAGGATATCCAGGGTGTAGTGGATCATCAGCGGGTTATTGAACAGGTTCCATGGAGTGATAAAGATCGAGGCTACCGCTGCGATCATGCCCCCGGCACGCCAGCTGATTTTGCTTGGCGCGACGTTGGCGAAGTCAAACGCAGGGGACACAAAGTTGGCGACGATATTGATACCGATGGTCGCGGTCACAAAGGCAAATGCGCCAAGCAGCACGGCCATGTTGTTGTCGATACGCGAAACCGTGGCGATCGGGTCGTGGAGCATTTCGCCAAACACCGGCAAGGTGCCAGAGACGATCACCACCGTCACCAGGGAAAAGGCCAGGAAATTCACCGGCAGGCCCCAAAAGTTTCCGCGTCGCACATCCTGCATGCTGCGGCAGTAGCGGCTGAAATCGCCGAAATTCAGGGTTGGCCCAGAGAAGTACGACACCACCAGCGCCGTGGCTACGATCACTTGGCCGAACGCTTGCCAGCCCGACAGGGACTTTTCCGACAGAGTAAAGCTGATGTTCGACCAGCCAGCCCTCCACACAATCCAGCCAGCCAGGGCAAACATCACCGCATATACCACCGGCCCCGCCCAATCGATAAAGCGGCGGATAGACTCCATGCCGGCCCAGAAAACTGCAGCTTGCAGTACCCACAGGCTGAGGAAACCAAACCAGCCCAGGTAGGACAGACCGGCGAAATGCGGTTCTGCATACACCGCCATCTGTGGGAAAAAGCGCAACACCACGATGATCAAAGCGCTGGACGCCAGATAAGTCTGAATCCCGTACCAGGCCACGGCAATCAGGCCACGAATCACCGCAGGAATATTCGCGCCAAACACACCAAATGCGAGCCGGCAGATGACTGGATAAGGAACGGCGGCCTGCTGGCTAGGCTTAGCCACCAGATTGGCGATCAATTGCACGATGCAAATACCCGCGAGCAAGGCGATCAACACCTGCCAACTGGCTAGCCCCAAGGCGAACAGACTGGCAGCGAATACATAACCGCCGACGCTGTGCACGTCACTCATCCAGAAGGCAAAAATGTTGTACCAGTTCCACTTCTGCGGCAGTGGGCCCAGATCCTGGTTGTACAGGCGCGGGCTATAGCCTTTGGGCAATTGTTCGGTCATCGCTGGGCTCCTCGTAATACCGGCCTGCGCTTCCGTCACGGGGATGCATACGGGAGGCGGCCAGGTTTGTATACGAGACAGTCAGCAGAATGCGTGCCAATGGCACACAATCCCTCTACGACGGTGCTCCAAAGGCGCTTATGACGGTTTAGTAGCGGGGACCGCGCTCAGCAACGGTGCACATAAATCCTGTACACAATCATCGGTGCACCCGATGTGCACACACGTGTCCAACCGTGCAACACACCGCTGTCAGGAAGGTGCCCCAGGCCATGTCCATCAGGGCCAAGCTCGCAGACCAGCCTTGCAGTGTGGCCCAGTTGCTCAGGTCATAGGTGCCATAGGCCACCAGACCCAGCAAGGCACCCAGACGCGCTGCGCGTTGCCAGTTGATGCTTGGCAAGACCACGAACACCACACAACCGAGGACATACAGGAGATAGAACAGCACTGCGGGCAATAGGCGGGGCTGATCAAGCATCAGCGGGCCCAGCAAGGATTTGTAGGTAGGACCCATGAGGACGCCGAGCCAGAGGCCGTCGAGCACCAGAAAAGCAAGCAAGGTGCCGAGGTAGGCGAACAACGATTTTTTAGACATCAAGCGGACCTCTGTAGGAGCGAGCTTGCTCACGAAAATATCTCAGGCCCATCGCGGTATCGGATGTACCCTTTTCGCGAGCAAGCTCGCTCCTACAGAAGAGCAAACCCTACTCAGCTTAGTTCAATGCGATCCGCGTGAATCACGATCTGACCCTGCTTGTAGAGCGCACCAATAGCTTTCTTGAAGTTCCCCTTGCTCACACCGAACAAGTTGCTGATTACTGCCGGGTCGCTTTTATCGCTGACCGGCAACGTGCCGTTGTTTTCGCGCAACTTGGCGAGGATCTTCGAGTTGAGGCTGGAGGCCGCTTCCTGGCCGACCGGTTGCAGGCTCAGGCTGATGTTGCCGTCGGCACGGATCTCTTTGATGAAGCCTTTCTCTTCCTTGCCGGGACGCAGGAACTTGAACACTTCGTTCTTGTGGATCAGCCCCCAGTGTTTGTTGTTGATGATCGCCTTGAAGCCCATATCAGTGGCTTCGGCCACCAAGAGGTCGACTTCCTGGCCCACAACGTAGTTGGCCGGCGTCTTGTCCAGGTAGCGGTCAAGGCGCGCGGTGGCGGTAATACGCTTGGTGTGCTTGTCGAGATAGACGTGCACCACGCAGTATTCACCGGCGGTCATCTGACGTTTTTCTTCCGAGTACGGAAGCAAAAGGTCCTTTGGCAGACCCCAATCGAGGAACACGCCAATACTGTTGACTTCCACCACTTTCAAACTGGCAAATTCGCCGACTTGAACTTTGGGTTTTTCGGTGGTGGCGATAAGTTTGTCATCGCTGTCCAGGTAAATAAAAACGTTAAGCCAGTCTTCATCTTCACTGGGAATATCTTTTGGGATATACCGATTAGGCAAGAGGATTTCGCCATCTTGCGCACCATCAAGGTACAAACCGAAGTTAGTGTGTTTAACCACTTGTAAGCTGTTGTAGCGCCCGACTAGAGCCATTTCCAATACCCTCATTGCGTGGGCGGCATTCTACCCGAGTTGCGCCCGCGACGCGCGCACGCCTGAAAAATCGCGGCCTGGCATGGCCCTACGATGGCATCGCTCCGCTCGTCCGATCATTCGACTGAGTTTTGCCCTTCCACCAGCACTGCTTTGCTAGGTGGTTTTGAGTCAAAACAGTAAGTTAGGGCCTAATTTCAACGATGAACTTCGTTTATTTCCAGCCGCGCTACTTATTCCCAGGGGAGATTTGCCAAGCAATTGTCAAGTATTTCCTGTACGATGCCTGGCCAAGTTAATTTTCTACAGGTTAGTGGCCGCCATGCGCGTAAAAGCATCCAACAGCAAAGCAAAGCCAGCTCCAGCCGTTGAAACCAGCGAATCGATCAACAGCCAAATCGCTGCTTTCCTCAAGTCCGGTGGCGAAATCCAGCAAATTGCAAAAGGCGTGAGCGGCCAGACTTTCGGCCCGTCCAAGCAGATCAGCCTGGGTAAAAAGTAACACCGCGCAAAATACCTGGTCCCTAAGCGTCTTGCCTCCAAGGCGCTAGGACTAGAGCCCGAAACACCCTCCTTCTACATTCAATATTGCGTTAATCGACGAACGGGCCTCATCGCCTGGCATTCGCCGGTATCCTTGCACACGTCTAGCACGGGCATCTGCCCGATTTTCTCCGTTACTGCTCCTCGCTTTTCATGGAGTGAAGCATGCTCAAATCCTGCATTTTTCTGGTCAGCACATTAGTGGCTTGCCCCCTTGCCGAAGCGCAGATCTTCCAGCGCGAATTGGGCGACTTCGACCTGAAATTAGGCACTACCCCCAGCCGCAGCATGGCACAGGGCCTGGTCAAGCCGACCTCGCCGGGCAGCGACTCTTTCCACGGGGGGTTAGACCTCAGCCACAACAGCGGCCTGTACTTCGGCCAGTTCTCGCCAAACATGGGCCTGTCTTCGGCAAGCACCCTCGAAGTCGACTCCTACATGGGCTTCAAACACCCCTTCGACCAGACGCTCGGCTACGAAGTCGGCTTGATCCACTACAGCTACCCCAAGCTCAGCCCCCTCGACAGCCAAGAGTTCTACGGCGGCTTGAACCTGTTGGGCAATCGTTTCGGTGCCTCCTTCAGCAACGACCCGGACCGCCAGGACAGCACGATTTTCGCCGACCTCGGCGGCACCCAACCCTTCGGCATCGGCGTCAGCATGAAGTACACCACCCACCAATTGGGCACTCCAGCTTCGGTGGACGGCGGCACCATCAGCAGCTTCAGCGACTGGTCGGTTCAGTTCTCCCGCGCCTGGAAGGGCATCGACTTGGACCTGATTTACAGCGACTCCAGCCTTAGCGGCGGCGACTGCTCGGCGTACTCCGGACACAATTCGCAATGCGACGGGCTGTTGACGTTAAAGGCCGCGCGGTCGTTTTATTGATGGGCTGAACTGTAGCGCCTGGCGCGGGTTCACATGCATTGAATCCCTCTGCCCAAGGAAACGCCCATGCTGCGTCGGCTCAAACTGTTGGTGGCCCTGCTGACCCTAAGCCTGGCACTCGCCGGCTGCAACCGCGTGGGCCTGGCCTACCGCAACCTGGACGTGATCATCCCCTGGACCCTCAATGACTACCTGGACATGAACGCCGGGCAGAAGAGTTGGTTCAACGATAAGCTCAAGGAACACCTGGCCTGGCATTGCACCACGCAGTTGCCGGGTTATCTCGATTGGCTCGATCGCCTGCAACAGATGGTCGACGAAAACCAGGTCACCGATTCGGCACTGAAAACGCGCACCGCCGAAGCCGAACAGGCAATCGCTGACGTCGCCCGCGAAATCACCCCCTCAGCCATCGAATTGCTCCAGGGGTTGAATGATCAGCAGGTCAAAGAAATGAATGACGCCCTGGCCAAGGATCTGCGCAAACGCCAGGACGACTACCTTAAGCCGCCCCTCACCCAACAAATCAAGGACCGCGCCGAGCGCATGAACAAACGCCTGGACACCTGGATGGGCCCACTGAGCGCTAGCCAGCAAAATCGCGTCACCGCGTGGTCCGTCGCGCTGGGCGAACAGAATCAGGAATGGATCGGCAATCGCGCCCATTGGCAGGCGCAATTTATCGAAGCGGTGCAGCAACGCCACAGCGCCGAATTCCCACAGAAGATGCAGCAACTGCTGGTGGACCGCGAAAGCCTATGGACCCCGCAATATCGCGCGGCTTACGCCCAGACCGAAGCTGCGGCGCGCAGCCTGATTGTCGACGTGATGGCCGAAAGTACGCCGCAGCAACGCCTTAAACTCACGCAGAAAATCGACGGCGTACGCAGCGACTTCAAGGCACTCAAATGCCTCAAGGCCGCCGGGATTTAATGTGGGAGGGGCTGCCACCCACACTGGGTCCGCGCATACCCGTCAGGCAATCTGCGCTTTGGACGCCACTTCAGCGAAGGTTGCCGGGTCCAGTGCATCCGGCTGCTCATCCAGCACTTGGCGCGGGTGATCGTTGCCGGGAATGGAACTGTCGATCAGCGCCAGCAGTTGGGCACCCAATTGCGTCAAAATGAAGTTCTCACCATTTCCGCCCTCTGCCTCGGGGCGCGATTCAATAAAACCGCGCTTGAACAGCAGCGCTTCATAATCCGCTGCGGTCTTTTTCAGCGCATCCAGATTGCCGGTGTTCTCACCCGCCGTGGCCTTCTCGGCCGCTTCCTGCTCGGCGTATTTGCGCGGGGCAAAGCTGCCTTCGCCGTTCTGCACTTCGTGCAGCAGACGTTCGATTAGATCCCAGTTGTAAGTCGTCATCCTGATTCCTCCTGCAGGCCTAAGAAAAAGTAGCCCGTCAAAAGGTGTGACATGCCACACCTGCCACCGTTCAGCCCGCCAGACGGACGTCATTTCTCTGAACTTTCAAGACGTTCGCCCCCTCAACCGCACATCATCACCAAGGAGGTACGTACCATGAACACCTTGAGAAACCTGGCCATCGCCGCCGCCCTGCTCACGGCCCTGCCCGCCTGGGCCTGCACGCCCGAAGAGGCCACGGCGAAACGAGAGCAGTTGGCGACGGAAGTGACCAAGCTCACCGAGCAGAACCCCACCAAAGCCAAAGAGATGAACGACGAGCTGCAGAAGATGGACCTGGACACTGAAAGCGCGGAATTCCCTGACAAGTGCCAGCTCATCGACGCCCGCCTTAAAGAATTGAAAGAAGCTGCGGCAAAAGCCAAAAACTGAAGGCATAAAAAAACCGGACGATGTCCGGTTTTTTCACATCAGCGCTGGCTTATTCAGCAGCCGGTGCTTCGGGCTTGCGGCGTTTAAGCGGGGCCATGCCGTCTTTGCTGACCAACGACAGGTTATCGGTCTTCGGACGGTTGGCGATCTTGCGCTTGGTCGGCGACTTGGCACCGGTTTTCTTCTTGTCGCCCTTGGCGTCAGTCTTTTTCTTCTTCACGCCAACAGCCTTGCCCGACGCCTTGACCTTCTTCGGCCCGGTGTAGGTGCCTTTGACTTCCTTGATGGTGCGCCGCTCGAACGACTGCTTGAGGTAGCGCTCGATGCTCGACATCAGGTTCCAGTCGCCATGGCAGATCAGCGAGATGGCCAGGCCATCGTTGCCGGCACGCCCGGTACGGCCGATACGGTGCACGTACTCGTCGCCGCTTCGTGGCATGTCGAAGTTGATCACCAGGTCCAGGCCATCAACGTCCAGGCCACGGGCAGCCACATCGGTAGCCACCAGGATCTTCACGCCGCCCGCCTTGAGGCGATCGATGGCCAGCTTGCGGTCCTTCTGGTCTTTCTCGCCGTGCAGCACGAAAGCCTTGTATTCCTGGGCAACCAAGCGACCGTAGATGCGGTCGGCGGCAGCGCGGGTGTTGGTGAACACGATGGCCTTCTGGTAGGTCTCGTTGGCCAACAGCCAGTTGAGGATCTGTTCTTTGTGCACATTGTGGTCAGCGGTGACGATCTGCTGGCGCGTGGTGGCATTCAGGTCGCTGACATTGTTGACCTGCAAGTGCTCAGGGTTGTTCAGCACCTTGGCGACCATTTCGCGCAAGGTCGAGCCACCGGTAGTGGCGGAGAACAGCATGGTCTGCTGGCGATTGACACATTCGGCAACCAGACGCTGAACGTCGTCGGCAAAGCCCATGTCGAGCATGCGGTCGGCTTCGTCGAGCACCAGCACTTCGACTTCCTTGAGGTCGAGGTTGCCGGCGTTGAGTTGCTCAATCATACGGCCTGGGGTGCCGATCAAGATGTCCGGCACCTTGCGCAGCATGGCGGCCTGGACCTTGAAGTCTTCGCCGCCAGTAATAATGCCGGACTTGATGAAGGTGAACTGCGAGAAGCGCTCCACTTCCTTCAAAGTCTGCTGGGCGAGCTCACGGGTCGGCAGCAGGATCAGGGTCTTGATGCTCACGCGGACTTTGGCCGGGCCGATCAGACGATTCAGAACCGGCAAGACGAAAGCGGCGGTTTTGCCGCTGCCGGTTTGAGCCGTCACCCGCAGGTCACGCCCTTCGAGCGCGAGCGGGATGGCCGCTGCTTGCACAGGCGTAGGCTCGACAAATTTTAGCTCGGCCACGGCTTTGAGCAGGCGTTCGTGCAGGGCGAATTGGGAAAACACGGGTGCTACCTCGAAGAAATACAAAATATCAGCTGCATAGGGTAACGGTTTCGGGCGCCCAAACCGAGTTTCTTTACGCGAACGGTGCGAATCAGGTGCTTTTTTGTCAGGGCATTTGTCTACAACGTCAACTTTGTCGCACTTAGATGCTCTAATCGCGCCGTCTTGTCTTACAGAGGAATCGGTTTCACCCATGGATATCAAACAGCTTTGGCTCAACGTCCAAGACCTATGGGGCGCCCTCGACCAACACCCGGTGCTGCATGCCAGCCTTGGTTTTATGGTGTTGCTGGTGGTGGCCCTGCTGCTCGGACGGGTAGCGCGATACCTCACCCTGCACGCCGTCAAATTGCTCGGCCGCCAACCGTCACTGCATTGGCTCAATGATCTGCGGCACAACAAAGTCTTCCACCGCCTGGCGCAAATGACGCCGTCCCTGGTGATCCAGTTCGGCCTGTACCTGGTGCCGGACTTGAGCAAAACCGCAATTCTGTTCATCGGCAACGTGGCGCTGGCCATCTCCATCCTGTTCCTGGTCCTGGCCATGAGCGCCCTGCTCAATGCCCTGCTGGACATCTATGCCCGCACCGAACACGCACGCACCCGCTCAATCAAGGGTTACGTGCAGTTGGCGAAGATGGTGCTGTTCGTGTTCGGGGCGATCATCATCGTCGCCACACTGATTGACCGCTCGCCGCTGTTGCTGCTGTCGGGTTTGGGTGCGATGTCGGCGGTGATTCTGTTGGTGTACAAGGACACGCTACTGTCGTTCGTCGCCAGCGTGCAGCTCACCAGCAACGACATGCTGCGGGTCGGTGACTGGATCGAAATGCCCCAGGTCGGCGCCGACGGCGACGTGGTGGACATCACTCTGCACACGGTCAAGGTGCAGAACTTCGACAAGACCATCGTCTCCATTCCTACCTGGCGCCTGATGTCCGAGTCGTTCAAGAACTGGCGCGGCATGCAAGCCTCCGGCGGGCGTCGGATCAAGCGCAGCCTGTTCATCGATGCCAGCGGCGTGCGTTTCCTGCGCGATGACGAAGAGGTGCGCATGACCCAGGTGCACCTGCTCACCGACTACATCGGGCGCAAGCAGGCAGAGCTCAAGGCCTGGAATGAAGCCCAAGGACACAGCGCACAACTGCTGGCCAACCGTCGCCGAATGACCAACCTCGGCACCTTCCGCGCCTATGCCCTGGCCTACCTGAAAAGCCATCCGGACATCCAGCCGAACATGACCTGCATGGTGCGCCAGATGCAAACCACGGCTCAGGGCGTGCCGCTGGAGATCTACTGCTTCACCCGCACCACGGCGTGGGCCGATTACGAGCGCATCCAGGGGGACATCTTCGATTACCTGCTGGCGGTGTTGCCGGAGTTTGGACTGAGTCTGTACCAGCAACCGAGTGGCACCGATCTACGGGCAGGAATTCTGGCGCTGACACCCAGCCCCCAGAGCACGCCAGCCCTGCAGTGAGCCCGAAGCCGGCGAGGTGAAAATACGCGCCTCGCCGGCGCAATATCCCCCTAAGCGCCGGCAACTATGTGTAGCCGCTGCGACCGAATAATCAACTGACGCAAACAATAAAGAAAATTTCTCCTACGCCTTTAGTGATTCTCACTACTTGTGCGCACTATTTCTAATCTGTTTTTAAAAAAACCAACGCCTTAGCATTTGGCCATCAAACAACGCCAGATAAAGGCCATCCCTCATGTTATGGACAACTCAGCTTTCTGATAATGCGGCAGACTTTGTATTAACTTCGAATGCCGAAGCGTTGACCCACTATTGTGGTGCTAGTGCCTTTGCTCAACCTCGCGATTTTTATACCACTAGTCCCTATCAGCGACCTTCCAGGCCGCAGGACGTGACCGACTCGATCATCACCACCAGCCTGACCAGCGACCAACTTTCAGACAGTCAGCATTTGTTGGCACAACGCTTGTTATTGAATATCTACGAGCAAGACTTAGTCTTCTTGCCCAAGCCGCCATTAGAACTCGACTTAAAGGCTTTCAAACAGTTCTATGACCCCCAACATGCCGCCAGTGGCAAAAAGATCCGCCCGTTACTGGAACACTACTTATACAACTGGCTTAAGGAAGAAGTGCACATCAATGGTCCTTGGTGCCTGGACTCTTTTGTCGCCCACACCGATAAAGTCTTGGATGATGTAGCCCAAGCCGACTCCAAACTGCATGAGGTGCTGACCACCAGCCGCAACCCCCAGCGTGCCGCGCGTTTTTTCATGACCCAATGCGCAGGGGATTTCCTCAGTGAAGCCTCGGCCATGGCGCGCAATGTTCTGGGTAACTGCGGTGTGTACACCAGCGAGTTATTCAAGATCCTGATCGACGAGTATGGCTACGGCGTCGACAAAAAGAAGCACAGCACCATCTTTGAAGACATGCTCCAGGACATGGACATGTCACACCACGTGCACCATTACTGGCAGTTCTACACGCCGGCGTCGCTGTCGCTGACCAACTATTTCCACTATGTGTCGGCCAACCACGGCGAACTGTTCCGCTACATCGGCGCCATGTACTACACCGAAGCCACGCTGGCGCTGACGACCAAGCACCAGTCCCGTGCGATCAAGACCATCTTCGATGGCCAGGTCTCCACTGCCTACTTCGATGAGCATGCTCATATCGATGTGCACCACGGCAGAATGGCACTTCAGCGCCTGATCATTCCCATGATCAAGCAGTTCGGCACCAAGATCATCCCCGACCTTATCCGCGGCTTTGAAGAGTTCAAGCTCCTTCAGGACATCGCCGACGAAGAACTGTATGCCCATATCAAATGGCACGACGAGCTGGATGAACATCGCGCCAAGGCTTCGCAGCTTCAGGGCCAAAAGCCGGTGGACCTGCGAATCACCGAGGCTGAACACGAGCTCTCGGTGCTGCACACCCACCCCAATGACGAACTGTTCTGGGTCGAATCCGGCGAGCTGGAGTTTATCGCCAGCCCCGAATTGACTGTGCGCCTCATCGCCGGCGAAGGCGTCGTGATTCCCAAGGGAATGCTCCATGGCACGCGCATCGTCAGTCCGTCCTGCACGTACACCGTCACCGCCATCTGAATGGGCCACCCAATGAAAGCCATCAGCCTGAATATCACCCACGCCCATTACGTGGCCGTGGAGGACAGAACCTATTTTCTGAAGCGTCACGCGTATTCGACGCAATTGCTGCCCACCTCGTGCCCCCATCGTGGCGGCCCACTGCACATGGGCGAAGTGACGGGCGACGGCCAAAGCGTGATCTGTCCCTGGCACGACAACGCCTACAAGGTCTGCAACCTGGAAAAGAAGGCGCTGCCCACCGTGCGCGTCAGAAACCAGATCAGCACCGTGGTCGGCGACACCGAACGGTGCGTGCCGCTACTTAAACTCTCCCGTTACGACGGATGAAGCCCATGAAGACTAATTCGACACTGACCGCGTTCTATTCAATCGTGACCCTCTTCACCGGCCTCGACATGGCGATTGTGATCGCGATGGTCTGGTTTGGCCTTGAGACCACCGGGTCCACATTCCTGGTAGGCGCCACCTTGTGTATGGCGACCGTAGTCCCCTATTTATGCGAACAGTACATCGGCAAGTTCTTCACGATTGAACTCAGCCTGAAACGGCTGCTGTACATACGCCTGGCTGCGTTCGCCGCCGTCCTGGGATTGTCGTTTACCCAGGCCGCCTTGCTGCCGATCGGCTTCCTGGCGATCGCGTTTGTGGTGGGCGTCACCGACTACTTCACCATCAGTACCCTGGAATCGAAAAACACCAAGCTGGTGCTGGCAGGCCTCACCGACAGCGATACCTGCGCGCGGTTGATGCAAACCTCCATCCAGATCGGTGCCTTCGGCGGCGCGCTCCTGGGCGGTTTGATCGTGGATGTGTTCTCGGTCAACGAGACGCTGCAAATCATCAGCCTGGCGGCGATTGTGTCACTGGCGGGCGTCTACCTGGTGGCCGACAGCCCCAGCGCACACGGCACCGATCAGACCGCAGCCTCCACCGCCGCCGCGCCGCTGGACCTGCCGCGCAACCTCTACATTCTGATCATTGTGTTGAGCATGATCGGCTTCCATATCGGCGCGTTCAACAGCCTGGTGCCTATCGTTTTTCAAAAGCTCTATGAGTGGAACGCCACCCTGTTTGGCGTCGCCAGTGGCCTGGCCGGCCTGGGGGCCTTCAGCGCCGCCGTGCTTCCGCGTATCAAGCTCAACAGCTATGGGGCCATCGCACTGGTGATTCTGGCGGACGTGGCAATCGTCTACTTCCAGAATCTCTACGTGATGATGGCCGCTGCGTTCCTGCTGGGCTTTTGCATCAACAGCCTGCGGATCCAACTGCGTAAAACCCTGATTGAATCGGCGCCCAACGACCGGGTAGCCGACGTCATCGCCGCGAAAAGCTCGCTCTACTACCTGCTGGTCAGTGGCTCGGCACCGATGATCCTGACGTTCTTTACCACCTCGGGCTTTCTCGGACTCGAAGGCGCACGGCTGTTGATGATCGTCTCCGCCGGCCTGTTGGCCACTGCCGTACTGGCGTGGAACCTGACCCCCGCAGCCTCGCCTGCCGCCACCACGGAATAAGGATTGCACGACGTGAAAACCGTACTGATTGTTGACCCATTCTCCACGGGCAAGCTCTATGCGCCCCTGCTCAACGCGCAGGGCATACGGTGCATCGCCGTGATCTCCACACGCGCCTTGCCCGAACACTTCACCAACGACCTGGTCGCTGAGAATTTCCATGAGGTGTATCACTGGGAAGAGAGCCTGCTGATCACCCTGGAAACGTTGTCTTTGAGCGCAGTGATCGCCGGTTGCGAAACCGCCATCTACCTCACGGACTACCTGACGGAGTTGCTCAGCATTCCGGGTAACAGCCGTATCACCAGCGACCTGCGGCGCAACAAATTCTCCATGCAGCAGGCGCTGAAAAAACACCAGTTGGCGCACATCGACTCGCACCTGTTGAGCTCGCCAAGCCGCATTGGCGAAGTGGTGGCCAAGCTGGAAGAGTCGGCCACCTATGTGGTCAAGCCGCTGAATTCGGCCGCCACCGAAGGCGTGGTGTTTGCCCAGGGCAAAGGCGAAGCAGAAACCGCGTTGAGAAACGCGGCCTGGCAGCAGAAGAATGACCTGGGTGAGGTCAACCTGGGGTTTATCGTGCAGTCGTTTATCGCGGGGCCGGAGTACGTGGTGGATATGGTCGCCTTCAACGGCACGTACATCATTGCCAGTGTCTGCAAGTACACCAAAATTCAGAAGAACGGCAGCATGTTTGTCTACGAAAGCCTGGACACACTTGATCCCCAGGCTGCGCACCTGCAACCGCTGACCGATTACGCCCGCCAGGCAGCCGCGGCGCTCGGCGTGCGGGTCGGGCCGATTCATATGGAGATCATTTGGTCCGATGCCGGGCCGGTGATGATTGAAGCCGGAGGTCGCTTGCACGGCGGCATCGCGCCCCTTCTGTTTCAACAGGTCTATCACCCCGACTTGCTGTCGCTGTCGATCGACAGCTACCTCGGCCACCCACGCCCGCAAGCTGATGCAGCGAGCCAGATCAGCCATGGCCGGATCGGTTTCTTCTGCTCCGATGCACAACGCACCTTCGATCCTCCCTCTCCCCAGGCCCTCCAGAGTGCCCAAGCGGACGAGGCCTATTGCGGCCACCGGTACTTCATCGCTCCCGGTCATACCACGCCGGTCACGATTGACTTCGCCACCTGTCCGGGGCTGTTCTGGCTACAGAGTCCTTCGGCGCTGCAACTGGACACCAGTACCGCGAACCTTCGAAAACTACTCTGGGGCTAAGGTTATGCAAAGTCGCTTGATCATCAAAAAATCAGCCTGTGAGCTGGGCATCAATAATGCGTGCGCCGCGGTTATCGAAGACATCACCGTTTCAGACGACCAAAGCTTCGTCGGGGTGTTGCAGAGCAACCTGAACCACGTCGCATCCCGCCTCAATGAGCTGGACTCGAACATCGTGTATGAAGGGTTTGCCAAGCAGCTCAAAAAACTCGGCTACGAAAACACCGTCAGCGCCAACGAAAAGCTGCTGCGGCGCTTCATCGCCAAGGGCGTATACCCCATCAACAACATCGTTGACGCCTATAACGCCGTCTCCATCCGTCATGGGGTCAGCATCGGTGTGCACACCTATCATCAGAAAGATGACATCTACGTGATGCGCTCTGACAAACCAAGGGTTCTACGCCCACTGTTTGCCAAGAAGGCCATCACCATTCCCGTTGGCGATATCGTCTATACCTGCGGGGATGTGCCGTTGGCGAGCATCGGCAAGGTTGACGCCGACGCCCATGACTTCCGGCTGACGAAGGACTCGTCAAGGCTTCTGGTGGTGATCCTGGGGCATGACGACACGTCGCTTCAATTCAACCAGGGCGTCATCGAAGAGCTGGTGGACACGCTTCGTCAGAAAATGCCGAACCTGAGCCATCACTTCCTTGAAACGGTTCGCGATCACGCCTGAAGCCACGCGTTGAAGAAACGGCCGGCGCCTAGCGCCAGGCCTTCAGCACGGGGTTGACCACGACTTCCTTCACATGCTCGATGTTCAGCAGGCTTTCCTTGAAGACCATCAGTTCTTCAAAGCTCCTGTAGCGAACGTCGAGCATCATGTCCACGTCGCCAAACAGTGAGTAGGCGTGCACCACTTGGCTGAACTGCTGGATCTTCGGAAACACCAGGTGGCAGTTGCTGCCATTGAGCGTCAGCATCAAGAACGCCGCTTGCAGGGTCTCATCGCCCTCGGCTACGTTGATGGTGAAGCCTAGGATGATGCCCTTTTCAATCAACTTCTGGACACGCGACTCCACCGCTGTTCGCGACTTATGAACTTGCCGCGCCAATTGCGCCAGGCTGACCCGGGAGTCGTCCTTCAAGGCTGCAATGATCAGTTCATCAATCTTGTCCACTCTGCCGCCCCCACACCGTTCTTTTCTATAACAGACTTTCATTGCCGCTCACGCATGCCTTGGGGCCATCACGTCGCAGACTTTACGCCAGGCGCAGGCTTTATGCCCAACCGACTGATCCACACCGCCCCGAGAATCACCAACCCACCCAACGCCAGGCGGCCCAGGGGTTCGTGTTGGTTCCAGATCAGCAGGTTCAGCAACAACCCCACTGGTACATGCAGATTGTTCATCACCGCCAGCGTGCCGCCATGCACCAAACACGCGCCCTTGTTCCACCAGTACATGCCCAGCGCCGTGCTGACCAGCCCGAGGAACACCAACACACCCCATTGCAGCGGCGCTTGCGGGAGAAAGTCGGCCTTGGCGAACAGCAGGAACGCCGGCAACACCACCAGCAACGCACCGAGGTAGAAGTAACCGAAGCGCCGGTAGTGCGGCAGGTCACTCGGATAACGCGCTACCAGGTGCTTGTACATCACTTGCCCGGCGGCGTAGGTGAAGTTGGCCAGTTGCAGCAGCAGGAAGCCCATCAGGAAGTGAGGCGTGATCTGATCGAAACGAATCACCGCCGCCCCCGCCACTGCCACCAAGGCGGCGACCAGGGCCCAGGGATTGAACCGCCGGTTAAGCGCATCTTCGATAAGCGTCACGTGCAACGGCGTGAGGATGGTGAACAGCAACACCTCCGGCACCGTGAGCACGCGAAAACTCAGGTACAGGCACACGTAGGTCACGCCAAACTGCAGCGCGCCGATCACCAGCATGCCTCGCATGAAGGCCGGCTCTACCGAGCGCCAGCGGGTCAGCGGGATAAATACCAGCCCGGCCAGCACGACGCGCACCAGCACGGCGAAGTAACTGTCGACATGACCGGCGAGGTATTCGCCGATCAGACTGAAGGAAAATGCCTGAATCAGGGTGACAACCAGTAGATAGCCCATGTGTGCCTCGCTTCGAATGGGCGCGACATTAAAGGTTTTCAGGGTTTGAAGAAACTCAGGGCAAAAAAAACCCGACCTCGCTAAAGCGTCAGTCGGGCAGGAGCACTTAGGAGCAACAAGTGCAAAGGGAGGTTCGTACGCGTACTTGAAGGGTTTGCGTGGAGCGATATAAACACCGCGCGATTATCTGACGATTAAAGGATCAAGCGGCTCATGCCACGAGCTGCACCAGCAGGGCCTTGGCGTGGTTGATGCCTTTTTCCTGGAAGTCACCGCTCAGGTTCACCCCTTCGGCGTGAATGAAGGTGACGTCATGAATCCCGATAAACCCCATGACCTGGCGCAGGTAAGGTTCCTGGTGATCGGAGCTGGCGCCGGCGTGGATGCCGCCGCGCGCGGTAAGGACAATGGCACGCTTGCCGGTCAACAGACCCTGGGGGCCGGTGGGGGTGTACTTGAAGGTCACACCAGCGCGTAACACGTGATCCAGCCAGGCCTTGAGGGTGCTGGGGATGGCGAAGTTGTAAATCGGCGCGGCCATCACCAGTACGTCGGCGGCGAGCAGTTCGTCGGTCAATTCGTTGGAGCGGTTAAGGGACACCTGCTCGCTGTCGTTGCGCTGATCCGCAGGTTTCATCCAGCCGCCAAGGAGGTTGGCGTCCAAGTGCGGCACCGGGTTGAGGGCCACGTCGCGCACGGTGATCTGGTCTGCCGGGTGGGCGGCCTGCCATTGGCTGATGAACTGCTGGGTCAGTTGACGGGAGATCGAGTCCTGTTGGCGGGCGCTGCTTTCGATGATCAGAACGTTGGACATGGCTTCGTAGGCTCCATCTGTAAATGCTGTAAGTCGATGGAGAAAAGATTAACCATGGCTCATTCGATAAAAAAGCGCAAAAAACTGCTATAACCCATCTAGAAATTTGTTGATATGCGGAGTATTCCTGTAGACATGCTCCGCTACCCCTTTATTTTGGCGCGCAGTCCAAGGCAATCCGCATCTTGATAATGGCGCGGTTGAACTTGACCGTGGTGTTGGTGCTTTTGCCTGCCGGCACCGAGACCGTGCGTCGGCGTGGTGCCTCCGGGCCATTGGTGAAGACTACCGAGCACAGGGCATCGTTGGTGCCGTAGTTGTTTAGTTGAATCGAACTGATGTCGCCGTCCACGTCTGAGGCGGTGTAGTCCACGCTCACGCCACTGATCTTTTTTGTCACGTCGATGGGGTACGCAAACGCGCTCATCGGCAGCAGCGCCAATAGCACATAACAAAATTTTCTCATTCGGCAGTCTCCAATAAGGACCGCCAGCTTAGGACAAGAGGAACCTATCTTGAAAGCGCCCCGCGTTACCCTCGATCAATGGCGCACGCTGCAAGCCGTGGTCGACCATGGCGGCTTCGCCCAGGCGGCCGAAGCGCTGCACCGTTCGCAATCTTCGGTGAGCTACACCGTGGCCCGCATGCAAGACCAGCTTGGCGTGCCGCTGCTGCGCATCGACGGGCGCAAAGCCGTGCTCACTGACGCCGGTGAAGTGCTGTTGCGCCGCTCCCGGCAACTGGTGAAAAACGCCAGTCAGCTGGAAGACCTCGCCCACCATATGGAACAGGGCTGGGAAGCCGAAGTGCGGCTGGTCGTGGACGCTGCCTACCCCAACGCCCGCCTGGTGCGCGCCCTCACAGCCTTTATGCCGCAAAGCCGTGGTTGCCGCGTGCGCCTGCGTGAAGAGGTGTTGTCCGGCGTTGAAGAGTTGTTGATCGAAGGCGTGGCCGACCTGGCGATCTGCGGCTTCAGCATCCCCGGTTACCTGGGCACGGAAATGAGCGACGTGGAATTCGTCGCCGTGGCCCACCCCGAGCATCCGCTGCACCGTATGAATCGCGAGCTGAGCTTCCAGGACCTGGAAAGCCAGATGCAAGTGGTGATCCGCGACTCCGGCCGCCAGCAGCCACGGGATGTGGGCTGGCTCGGCGCCGAACAACGCTGGACCGTCGGCAGCCTGGCCACCGCGGCCGCCTTTGTCGGCAGCGGCCTGGGCTTCGCCTGGCTGCCGCGGCACATGATCGAACGCGAACTCGCCGAGGGCGTGCTCAAGCAACTACCCTTGGAACAGGGCGGCAGCCGTCACCCCGCGTTCTACCTGTACTCGAACAAGGACAAACCCCTGGGGCCAGCGACGCAGATCCTCGTGGAGTTACTGCGCACGTTTGACACGGCGCCCCTGGACGCACCTTTCGCCGCCCCCCAACAAGCCTGAAACGGAGTTCATCCATGGCCTGGTTCGACCACGAAGGATGCAGCCTGCACTACGAGGAATACGGCCACGGCACACCGCTGGTGCTGATCCACGGCCTGGGCTCCAGCAGCCAGGATTGGGAATTGCAGATTCCGGTACTGTCCAGGCACTACCGGGTGATCGTGGTGGACGTACGCGGTCATGGTCGCTCAGACAAACCGCGTGAGCGTTACAGCATCCCAGGGTTCACCCATGACGTGGTGGCGCTGTTCGAGCACCTGAACCTGCCTGCCGCTCATGTGGTGGGCCTGTCCATGGGCGGCATGATCGCTTTCCAGTTAGCCGTGGATGAACCTACGTTGGTCAGAAGCCTGTGCATCGTCAACAGCGCACCCGAGGTCAAGGTGCGCAGTGCCGATGACTATTGGCAGTGGGCCAAGCGCTGGACGCTGGCCCGCGTGCTCAGCCTGGCGACCATCGGCAATGCCCTCGGCGACCGGCTGTTCCCCAAACCCGCGCAGGCCGACCTGCGCCGCAAGATGGCCGAACGCTGGGCAAAAAACGACAAACGTGCTTATCTCGCCAGCTTCGATGCGATTGTGGGCTGGGGCGTGCAGGAACGACTTTCGAGGATTACCTGTCCAACCCTGGTCATCAGCGCCGACCACGACTACACCCCCGTGGCCCAGAAAGAAAACTATGTAAAACTGCTGCCCGATGCGCGGCTGGTGGTGATCAAGGATTCCCGCCACGCCACGCCCTTGGACCAACCCGAAGTCTTTAATACCACCCTGCTCGATTTTCTAGAGACAGTCGAAACCACTACCCAGGATCACTGACCCATGCTGAAAAAAATCGCCTTCTTTGCCGGTTCCGTTCTGTTCGCTGCCAACCTGATGGCGGCCGAACCCGCCAAGGCGCCACACGTATTGATCTCCACCACCAACGGCGACATTGAAATCGAATTGGACCCGGTCAAGGCGCCGATCAGTACTAAGAACTTCCTGGCCTATGTCGACAAGGGTTTCTACACCAACACGATTTTCCACCGTGTGATCCCGGGCTTCATGGTCCAGGGTGGCGGTTTTACCCAGTCGATGTCGCAAAAGCCGACCGAAGCACCGATCAAGAACGAAGCCAGCAACGGCCTGCATAACGTGCGTGGCACCTTGTCCATGGCGCGCACCAATGACCCGAACTCGGCGACCAGCCAGTTCTTCATCAACGTGGCTGACAACGCCTTCCTCGATCCGGGTCGCGATGCCGGTTATGCCGTGTTCGCCAAAGTGGTCAAGGGCATGGACGTGGTTGATGTGATCGTCAACTCGCAAACCACTACCAAGCAGGGCATGCAGAACGTGCCAATCGATCCTGTGTACATCAAGTCGGCCAAGCGCATCGACTGAGGTAGCAGGTAGTTCCGCGCGCGGCCCACAAGGCGGCGCGCGCATTTGAAAGGAGAGCCCGCACAGCGGGCGTCATACTCAATGCTCTATCGTCGTTTTGAACAACTGATCGATATTTTCCGCGACGCACCCAGCGAAGCCCCTCCCGATAAAGTCCTGCCCTTCTACCTCTACTACCTGCGCCAGGTGTGGCCGCACTTTGCCGCCTTGCTGGTAGTTGGACTGATTGGTGCGCTGATCGAAGTCGCGCTGTTCAGCTACCTGAGCCGCATCATCGACCTCGCCCAAGGCACCCCACCCGCTGACTTCTTCCAGGCCCACAGCACCGAGCTGATCTGGATGGCCGTTGTCGCCCTGTTGCTGCGCCCGATCTTCGGCGCACTGCATGACTTGCTGGTGCATCAGACCATCAGCCCCGGGATGACCAGCCTGATTCGCTGGCAGAACCACAGCTATGTGCTCAAACAGAGCCTCAACTTCTTCCAGAATGACTTCGCCGGTCGTATCGCCCAACGCATCATGCAGACCGGCAACTCCCTGCGCGACTCCGCCGTGGCGGCGGTGGATGCGATCTGGCACGTGGCGATCTACGCCATCAGTTCGCTGGTGCTGTTCGCTGAGGCCGACTGGCGCCTGATGATCCCGCTGGTGACCTGGATCATCGCCTACAGCCTGGCACTGCGTTACTTCGTGCCACGGGTAAAGGAGCGCTCGGTGATTTCCTCCGAGGCGCGCTCCAAACTGATGGGCCGCATCGTCGACGGCTACACCAACATCACCACCTTGAAGCTGTTCGCCCATACCCAATCCGAACAGGAGTACGCCAAGGAAGCGATCATCGAGCAGACCGAAAAAACCCAGTTGGCCAGCCGCGTGGTGACCAGCATGGACATCGTGATCACCACCATGAACGGCCTGCTGATTGTCACCACCACCGGCCTCGCCCTGTGGCTATGGACCCAGTCGCTGATTTCCGTGGGCGCGATTGCCCTGGCCACCGGTCTGGTGATCCGCATCGTCAACATGTCCGGCTGGATCATGTGGGTGGTCAACGGCATCTTCGAAAACATCGGCATGGTGCAGGACGGTCTCAAGACCATCGCTCAGCCATTGGCGGTGATTGACCGCGACAACGCGCCGCGCCTGACGGTGCCCCGTGGCGAAGTACGCTTTGAGCAGGTGGATTTCCACTACGGCAAACAGAGCGGGATCATTGGCGGCCTGAACCTTGAGATCAAGGCCGGTGAAAAGATCGGCCTGATCGGCCCGTCCGGGGCGGGCAAATCAACCCTGGTCAACCTGCTGCTGCGTCTGTACGACCTGCAAGGCGGGCGCATCCTGATCGATGGCCAGAACATAGCCGAGGTCGCCCAGGAATCCCTGCGCGCCCAAATCGGCATGATCACGCAGGACACCTCGCTGCTGCACCGTTCGATCCGCGACAACCTGCTGTACGGCAAGCCCGACGCCACCGACGAAGAGCTCTGGGCCGCCGTGCACAAGGCTCGCGCCGATGAGTTCATCCCACTGCTGTCAGACTCCGAAGGCCGCACCGGGCTGGATGCACACGTGGGCGAACGCGGGGTGAAACTCTCCGGTGGCCAACGTCAGCGTATTGCCATCGCACGCGTGCTTCTCAAAGATGCGCCGATCCTGATCATGGACGAAGCCACTTCGGCCCTGGACTCGGAAGTGGAAGCGGCGATCCAGGAAAGCCTGGAAACCCTGATGAAAGGCAAGACCGTGATTGCGATTGCACACCGCTTGTCTACGATTGCGCGGATGGATCGCTTGGTGGTGCTGGAGAAAGGCCAGATTGCCGAAAGCGGCAGCCATGCCGAGTTGCTGGCCCATAAGGGCTTGTATGCGCGGTTGTGGCAGCACCAGACGGGCGGTTTTGTCGGAATCGACTGAGGATTTCAATCCTATACGCCGTTCAAAATGTGGGAGGGGGCTTGCCCCCGATGAGGGTGTGTCAGTTGCTGCATCGGTGACTGACACACGGCTATCGGGGGCAAGCCCTCTCCCACATTTGCTCACAGCCATTCAGTAGCCAGCCACTCAGTAGAATGTGCAGTTCGCGCCAACGCCCACAGCCCTTTGGCGCTTTTTCATCGCCTGGATTTGTGTAAAAACCGTGCTGTACTGAGTGCAGTGCCCAGACGGGCGCTGAAGTAAATCTGCAGGGAGCATCATTGATTTACTGATTCGGTAGAGTGATCTATCAAGGACGTGCTGCATGTCTTTGTTCAAGCGTTCAGTCACAGAGGGGCTGGGTACGTTTTGGCTGGTGTTGGGCGGTTGCGGGAGTGCGGTGTTGGCCGCCGCGTTTCCTGCTGTCGGGATCGGGTTGTTGGGCGTGTCCCTGGCGTTCGGGCTCACGGTGCTGACCATGGCGTTTGCCATTGGGCATATCAGCGGTTGTCACCTCAACCCGGCGGTATCGGTGGGGCTGGTAGTGGGCGGGAGGTTTCCGGCCAGGGAGTTACCGGCGTACATCGTGGCCCAAGTCATTGGCGGGGTAGTCGCCGCCGCATTGTTGTACTTCATCGCCAGCGGCAAGCCTGGCTTTGAACTGGCCGGCGGGCTGGCCTCCAACGGCTATGGCGAGCATTCGCCGGGCGGTTATTCGATGGCGGCGGGGTTGGTGTGCGAGCTGGTGATGACGGCCATGTTCGTGCTGATCATCCTCGGCGCCACCGACCACCGCGCCCCGAAGGGCCTCGCGCCCATCGCCATTGGCCTGGCGCTCACCTTGATCCACTTGATCTCCATCCCTGTCACCAACACCTCAGTCAACCCGGCTCGCAGTACCGGGCCGGCACTGATCGTGGGCGGGTGGGCGATCCAGCAATTGTGGATGTTCTGGCTCGCGCCGATCCTCGGTGCGGTCATCGGCGGTGTTACCTATCGGTGGCTGGGCAGGGAGGACTCAGCCTGAAACCAGCGGGGGTCAGCCCTGCCGATAAGGCAGGGCCGCCCTCGCCTCTTCGGCATACGCCAGAATCCCTACCCGCTCACGCTCAAGAAAATCCTCCACGGCATTCTTCAACCCTGGATGGCGCAAGTAATGCCAGGAGTGGGTGATCACCGGCTCAAACCCGCGAATCAATTTATGCTCGCCCTGGGCGCCAGCGTCGAAGCGTTGCACGCCGTGGGCGATGGCGTAGTCCATGCCCTGGTAGAAACAGGTTTCGAAATGCAGGCGGTCGAACTCCGCCAGGCAACCCCAGTAGCGGCCGTAGAAGCTATCACCGCCGATCAGGCTGAAGGCCATGGCCACCGGCCGCGCGCCTTGTTTGGCCAGCACCACCCGGATTGCCTCGGGCATACGTTCGGCCAGCAGGCTGAAAAACGCGCGGGTCAGGTAAGGCGATTGGCGGCGCACCGCGTAGGTGTTGGCGTAGCAGGCGTAGACAAAATCCCACTGCGCCTCGCTCAACTCATGGCCTTGCAACCATTCGAAGTCGATACCCTGCCCCGCAACTTGCTCACGCTCTTTGCGCATCTGCTTGCGCTTGCGTGAACTCAGGGCGTCGAGGAAATCCTGGAAGTCACGGTAGCCACGGTTCTGCCAATGAAACTGGCAGCCCAGGCGCTGCATCCAGCCCGGTTGCAGGGCTAAGGCCTCATCGGCCAAGGCATCGGTAAAGTTGATATGCGCACTGGAGAGCCCTTCGATTTCCAGGTAGCCCGGCAGGCTGTTGAGCAATTCGAAACCGTCCTGTGCGTTGGCCGCCAACAGGCGCGGGCCACTGACCGGACTGAACGGTACAGCTGTCAGCAATTTGGGGTAGTACTCGATACCGGCCCGCTCGCAGGCATCGGCCCAGCCGTGATCGAACACGTATTCGCCATAAGAATGCCACTTGCGATAACCCGGCAGTGCCGCCACCAGCCGATCACCTTCCCAGTGCAGTAAATGCTCCGGCTGCCAGCCGGAGTGCGGGCCGACGCTGCCGCTGTCTTCGAGGGCGCTCAGGAACGCATGCCGCACGAACGGTTGGGCCTGAGGCACCAAGGCATCCCAGGTCTGCGGGGCTATTTCGGACAAGCTTTGCAGGCGTTGCAACGGCATCGGCATCCTCACTACATCAGGGCGTAAAAGCTCCGCGAGTATCGCTTATCGCTAGGTTTCACACACCCTCAAATCGCCCGACAAGGCTCTAAAACAATAGTTCCAAAGCAGAAGAATTTGTCACACAGATGACATCACTTCGCCACTGCTGCGTCATAAACCATCGCGATACTGACGCCTGTTTTTAGAGCGCCTGGTTCTACCAGTCGGCTATTTTTCCGTCCGTCATCGGTCGGTTGTGTCCTGGATGGTTTGCCATCCCTCCTCACTTTCGGAGATTGATATGCGTCTTGCTTCCACTAAAACTGCGGCGGCCCTGTGCGGCGGCCTGTTACTGGCCCTGAGCGTTCCGGCCAGCGCTGCAGTCGACGCTAAACTGCTCGACATGCTCAAGGCCAACGGCCAGATCACCGCTTCGCAGTACACCGAACTGCAAAACGAGTTGGCCAAAGACCAGAAAGAACAGCAGATCGCCCGGCAAGCTCAGCAAGAGAGCAACGAACAGATCGCGGCCACCGCGAAAAAAACCAATGAGCTGAGCAGCTTCGACCAGAAGCTGGCTTGGGCAGCCAAGACACAATTCAAGGGTGACGTACGTTTCCGCCACGAGACCATCAAGATCGATGGCACCCCCAACAATGGCGGCAAGGACAAGGACCGTGAGCGCATCCGCGCGCGTCTGGGCGCCTACACCGAAATCAACCCACAAGTAGATACCGGCATCCGCATTGCTACCGGTAGCAGCGACGACGCCCGTTCCACCAACCAGGACCTGGATGGCTACTTCAACAAGAAGTCGATCTGGCTGGACCTGGGCTACATCGACTACCACCCGGACCAAATCAAAAACCTGCACGTGATCGGCGGCAAGATGCTGCAACCGTGGGTCAGCATGGGCGACGTGATCTGGGATAGCGATATCAACCCGGAAGGTCTGGCCCTGACCTACAAATACCCACTGGGGAGCAGCGCCGAGCTGTTCGGCAGCCTGGGTAACTACAACCTCAAAGACAACGTCAATGGCGACGGCGTGCAATTTCGCAATGACCTGCGCATGACCGCCGGCCAGTTGGGCTCGCGTTTCACCCTGACCGACAACCTGAAGCTGACGCTGGGCGGCAGTGTCTATGCGTTCCAGAATGACGAAGACAGCCGCTGCCCGACCGCCGGTTCCTTCCAGTGCCTGACCCCGGCTGAAACCGTGGCGAACACCACGGCCGGCAATGCCAGCGAATACCGCCTGTACGAAGGCTTCAGCCAAATCGATATCGGCGGCCTGGCCGTACCGTTGTCGTTCTACGGCCAGTACGTGCAAAACACCAAAGCCACTGATAAAGACAAGGACACAGCCTGGTTGCTGGGTGCCAAGTCCAAGGTGTTTGGCCTGAACCTGGACTACAACTACCGCGATGTGCAGCGTTACGCGGTGGTGGGTGCCCTCACCGACTCGGACTTCGCCGGCGGCTTCACCGGTGCACGGGGTCACAAGTTCAAGGTCGGTTACGACATCGACAAGAACTTCGCCATTGGCGCGACTTACTTCCTGACCAAGGCAGACTACGCCAGCGTCGCAGGTTACCGCGACGCCAATGCCAATACCCTGCAGTTGGACGCAGAAGCCAAGTTCTAACAGTACGTGTAATAAGCCTTGGGCCAGGACGGCCCGAGGTGGTTGCAACAGCCTTGCGTGGCGAGATCGATCCCCATCATCCGTTCGATCGCGCCACGCGAGTCTGCTTCTACCCCGCCTTTATTGATCCTTGAGCCGCTCGGCAGCCAGCCGTTGCGCCAAGGCATCCACATCCTTCACCGGCTCATCCGGCATGATCTTCAGGGTCGCCTGCATCAGGCGCATCTGACGGATAAACCGGCGGCAGTTCGGGCAGAACATCAAGTGATGACGCACCAGCAAGCGCTCGCGAAAGGTCAATTGCCCATCGAGATAGTCACTGGAACGTGCCACTTGTTCTTTACAGGTCAACATTCGCCCGTTTCCTCAAAATGCTCCACCGTGGCAAAGACTTTAAGCCGTCCTCGATGTAACAGCACACGGACATTGGAGAGTGAGAGCGTCAGGAGATTACAAATCTCCTCCAACTCCAGGCCCTGGCGTTCACGCAGCACCAGGACGCTGCTTTGCAACTGCGACAAACTCAGCAGCGTATGCTCCAGGCAATCACGCAGCTCATCCTCGGTCAGCAAGGCTTCCGGCGTGTCCTGATGCCAGGCAAAGGGGGCGACCGCCCAGTGGCCATCGTCGGGGGTAAAGCGGTCATCGCCGATGGTGCCGTGGGGCGAAGGCAAATCGTCGAGCAACACCTCACGACGATTCTGCTTGTAGCGCCCCTTGGCGGCGTTAGCGGTGATGGTCAGCAGCCAGGTCTTGAGGCTGGACCGGCCTTCGAACTTGGACAGGTTGCGCACTACCGACAGCCAGGCGTCCTGGACGATTTCATCGGCATGGCGCTGGCCGACGATGGCATATGCCACCGCCCGCATGGCGCTCTGGTAGGTGGTGACCAACTCCTTGTAAGCCCGTTGATCACCCTTGAGCAGGCGTTCAAGCAGATGCGCGTGGTCCGCTGCTGCCATTGTCTACCTCGATTTCACTGCAAGGCCTGTCGCAGGATCAACGCTTGCGCAGGATCACGCTGCCGATGGAATAGCCTGCACCGAACGAACTGAGCACCGCAACCGACCCCTTGGGCAGGTCATCCTGGTAGGTGTGAAACGCAATCACCGAGCCAGCAGAGCTGGTATTGGCGTAAGTATCGAGAATCACCGGGGCCTCTTCTACCGTGGCTTCGCGGCCCAGCAGTTTCTTCACGATCAGGTGGTTCATGCTCAGGTTGGCCTGGTGAAGCCAGAAGCGTTTCACATCGGCCACGTTCAACTGGTTTTCTTCGAGGTGCACGCCGATCAGCTCGGCCACCATCGGGCATACGTCGCGGAAGACTTTGCGGCCTTCCTGCACGAACAGCTTGTCGGGCGCGCCGATGCCCTCTTCCGCCGCACGGTTGAGGAAGCCGAAGTTGTTGCGGATGTTGTTGGAAAACTTGGTCAGCAGCTTGGTGCTCACCACATCGAACTGGTGCTCGGACGTTGCCAGGTCGGCACGTTCCAGGACCACAGCAGTAGCGGCGTCACCAAAGATGAAATGGCTATCGCGATCGCGGAAGTTCAGATGGCCGGTGCAGACCTCCGGGTTGACCATCAGGATCGCCCGGGCCTGGCCGAGTTGGATGCTGTTGGCGGCGTTCTGGATGCCGAAGGTCGCCGAGGAGCACGCCACATTCATGTCAAAACCGAACCCGGCGATACCCAGGGCTTCCTGGACTTCGATGGCAATGGCCGGGTAGGCGCGCTGCAGGTTGGAGCAAGCGACGATCACGCCGTCGATGTCGGCGGCGGTCTTGCCCGCACGCTGCAGGGCTTGTTCGGCGGCGCCGATGGCCATCTGGCAGAGCACCGACCATTCGTCGTTGCTGCGCTCAGGCAGGCGTGGGGCCATGCGCTGCGGATCGAGAATGCCGTCTTTGTCCATCACGAAGCGGCTCTTGATGCCTGACGCCTTTTCGATAAAGGCCGCGCTGGACTCAGTCAGCGCCTGCACCTCGCCACGCTCGATGGCAGCGGCGTTGTCAGCATTGAACTGCTGCACGTAGGTATTGAAAGACTGCACCAGCTCTTCGTTAGAGATGCTGTTGGCAGGGGTGTAAAGGCCAGTGCCGCTGATGACGACGTTATGCACGGTCGTTCCTCTAAATCTGTCAGGCAGAAGATATTGGTACCGTCGTACCAAACTGTGAGTAGTTCTATTCCGCCCAGCGGACATCAAACTGGCATCGCTTTATTCCATCGCGTCGCTGCTACGACGATCCCGGCATTTATGGGCGCGAAGTTTGCCACAAACGCTGGGGTTTGGCGCCACTTCCCAGACAAACACCTTTTTAATGTGTGGGAGGGGGCTTGCTCCCGATAGCGGTGTGTCAGTTACAGAATTTGTTTCTGATAGACCGCCATCGGGAGCAAACCCCCTCCCACATTGAAACCTGTTGATGCTGGAAATCGTGAAGGGATCAGGCCTCGACCAGCGTCCACTGCTTGCTCAAGCGCTTGTCGGAAATCGGCACTTTGGTGCCCAACTGCTGGGCAAACAACGACACCCGATATTCCTCCAGCCACCAGCGATAAAGCTCCAACTGAGGATCACGCTTACCTTCCTGGGCATGCTTGTTCAGGCGGTTCTGGTATTGCGCCCACAGCCCGCTGAGCTCGCTGCTCCACACCCGATCTTTTTGCACCTGGCTCGGCAGTTTTTCCAGACGCAACTCAATGGCCTTGAGGTAACGCGGCAGCTCCTTGAACCACTGCGCCGGGGTTTCCCGCACAAAACCTGGATAGACCAAATGACTCAGTTGCTGCTTGATGTCATTCAAGGCCACCGCCTGCGCCAGGTCGATCTTGCCTTTGAAGCGCTTTTGCAAGCCATGCCAGAGTTTCAGCACCTCCAGGGTCAAGCGCGCCTGGCGTTCGGCGTGTTCGGTCCAACTGCCGCGCTTGCGTTCGGCCAAAGCGGCCAAACCAGCGCCATCACGCGGCAGGCTGGCTTCGCCTTCGAGCACGCAGGTGTCTAGGCTCGCCAGCAGGATGTCTTCCACCAGCGCATCGATACGCCCCAATTCACGGTACATCAGCCCCAACTCGGTGAGGCCGGGTAGCTTGCCGCGCAGGAATTTCGCCGGTTCCGCCAGTTGCTGCATGAGCAGACGCTGCAACGCGCGGCGATGCTGGAACTCAGCCTCGGCGGCGGTGGAAAAGCGACCTTCCTTGACCGTACCGTTTTCTTCCACCAGCGCCGGGTACACCGTCATCGACAGCCCAGCGATCTTTTGCTGGGTTTTCTCGGCCACAGCGGCGAACACCTTGGCTTCCACCGGCTGCTGGCTTTTCGCCGTTTGCGGCACGGCCAACGCGGCTTGGCTGGCTTCGGCAAAGCGTGCGGTCAGCTCAGCCAAGTCGCGACCTTCGCCGAGGAACTTACCTTGGCCGTCGACCACTTCCAGGTTCATCTTCAGGTGGCTTTCCACCTGCTGCGCCGACTCGGCCCAAGCTTCATCGCTGACCCGCGCGCCGGTCATGCGCAACAGTTCACGCCCCAGCGCCTGGGGCAGCGAGCCCTGACCGAACTCGATGCGTTGCAGTGCGGCCTTTACGAAGTCCGGCACCGGCACGAAATTCTTGCGCAGCGCTTTGGGCAGGTTGCGCACCAGGGCGATGCACTTGGCTTCGATCACCCCCGGCACCAGCCATTCCAAACGTTCCGGCGGCAAGGCCGGCAACAGCGGCGCCGGTACGCGCAGGGTCACGCCGTCGCGCGGGTGGTTGGGTTCGAAGTGGTAACTCAGGGCCAGTTCCAGATCGCCCAAGTGCAGGGTGTCCGGGTAATGCGCGGCGGTGACTTCACTGGCCTCACGGGCGAGCACGTCTTCTTCGCGCATGATCAGCAGTTGCGGGTCTTTCTGGCTGTTGACCTTGTACCAGCTGTCAAAGGTGGCGGTCTGGTGGATCTCCGCCGGCAAACGCGCGTCGTAGAAGGCGTACAGGGTTTCTTCATCGGCCAGGATGTCGCGGCGGCGGGCCTTGGCTTCCAGTTCGTCGAGTTGTTCCAGCAGTTGCTGGTTGGCCGTGAGGCACTTGGCGCGGGATTGAATCTCGCCGCGCACCAGGCCTTCGCGGATAAACAGCTCGCGGGACACCACCGGGTCAATCGGCCCGTAATGCACCGGCCGACGCCCGACCACAATCAACCCGAACAAAGTGATCTGCTCAAACGCCACCACTTGGCCGCGCTTCTTCTCCCAATGCGGCTCGAAGTGGTTTTTCTTGATCAGGTGCCCGGCCAGCGGTTCGATCCAGTCCGCGTCGATCTTGGCGACCATCCGCGCGTACAACTTGGTGGTTTCCACCAGTTCGGCGGTCATCAGCCATTGCGGACGCTTCTTGCCGATACCCGACGAGGGGTGAATCCAAAAGCGCCGCTGGCGCGCACCGAGGTAGTCACCGTCTTCGGTCTTCTGCCCGATCTGGCTGAGCAGGCCGGAGAGCACCGCTTTGTGCAGTTTCGGGAAGTCAGCCGGTTCTTTGTTGATGGTCAACTGCATGTCACGACAGATCAGGCTCAACTGGCGATGGGAATCACGCCACTCGCGCAGGCGCAGGTAGTTGAGGAAGTTCTTGCGGCACCAGTTGCGCAACGGGCTGGCCGTGAGCTCCTGGCGCTGTTCTTCAAAGCCGCGCCACAAATTGACCAGCCCGGCGAAGTCCGAATCGGGATCTTTCCACTGTGCATGAGCCTGGTCGGCGGCCTGTTGGCGCTCCGGCGGACGCTCGCGCGGGTCCTGGATCGACATGGCGCTGGCGACGATCAGCACTTCCTGCAAACTGCCGAGCTTGGCGGCTTCCAGCAACATGCGCCCCATGCGCGGGTCCACCGGCAGGCGCGCCAGTTGGCGGCCCAGCGGGGTGAGTTGGCTGTTGCGGTCCACGGCCGAGAGTTCTTGCAACAGGTTGAAACCGTCGCTGATCGCCTTGCCATCCGGCGGTTCGATAAACGGGAAGTCGGTGATTTCACCCAAGCGCAGGTGCAGCATCTGCAGGATCACGGCGGCGAGGTTGGTACGCAGGATCTCCGGATCGGTAAATTCCGGCCGCCCGATAAAATCTTCTTCGCTGAACAGACGGATGCAGATACCCGGCTCGACCCGGCCACACCGACCTTTACGCTGGTTGGCACTGGCCTGGGAAATCGCCTCGATCGGCAGGCGCTGCACCTTGGCGCGGTAGCTGTAGCGGCTGATGCGCGCGGTGCCGCTGTCGATCACATAACGAATGCCAGGCACGGTCAGCGAGGTTTCCGCGACGTTGGTCGCCAGCACCACGCGCCGGCCCGGGTGGGATTGGAAAATCCGCTGCTGCTCGGCCGGTGACAGGCGCGCGTACAGCGGCAGGATTTCCGTGTGCTTGAGCTGGGCCTTGCGCAGCATCTCGGCGGCGTCACGAATCTCGCGCTCGCCCGGCAAAAACACCAACACATCGCCGGGGCTGCGCCGTTCGCTGCGCTCGTAAGCGGCAATTTCATCGAGGGTGGCGAGAATCGCCTGGTCGACGGTCAAGTCATCCTCGACGCGGTTGCCCTCTTCGTCCTGCTCCAGGGTCAGCGGGCGGTACCACGTGTCCACCGGGAACGTGCGACCCGAGACCTCGACAATCGGTGCATCGTCGAAGTGCTTGGAAAAGCGCTCCAGGTCAATGGTGGCCGAGGTGATGATGACTTTGAGGTCCGGGCGACGCGGTAGCAGGGTTTTCAGGTAACCGAGCAGGAAGTCGATGTTCAGGCTGCGTTCGTGGGCTTCGTCGACGATGATCGTGTCGTAGCGTTCCAGGTAACGGTCGTTCTGGGTTTCCGCCAGCAGGATACCGTCAGTCATCAGCTTGATCAGGGTGTTGGAATCGCTCTGATCCTCGAACCGGACCTGATAGCCCACCAACGCGCCCAAAGGCGTGGCCAACTCTTCGGCAACCCGGCTGGCAACGCTGCGCGCGGCAATCCGGCGTGGCTGGGTGTGACCGATCAAACCGTACTGGCCGCGACCGATTTCCAGGCAGATTTTCGGTAACTGGGTGGTTTTACCCGAACCGGTTTCGCCGGCAATGATCAGTACCTGATGTTTGTTCAGCGCGTCCTTGATCTCGTCGCGCTTGGCGGCAATCGGCAGGCTGTCGTCGTAGCGAATCACCGGCAGGCTGGAGCGCCGTGCCGTGACCTGGGCGCAGGACGCCTGCATGCGCGTGACCCACTGCGCCAGTTTTTCCTCGTCGGGCTTCTTGCGCAGCTCAAGCAACTGCCGCCGCAAGCGGTGGCGGTCGGCGAGCATGGCGTGATCGAGGTTTTTCAGCAGTTGGTCAATAGCGGGCGCTTGGTCAGTCATCAGGGCGGCAAGGGTCTTTTGGGTGAGGCAGGTGAGGCCTGCGCAGCATCAGTCGATGGAATGGACGCGATTGTCGCAGATTTCGACAGGACGGGAGACGTTGCGTCATCGGGTAACGGCGCTGGCAACCCCATCACAAGGACGGTTCCTACAAAAATCCGACCACCGTTCCCACGCGTTAAAGCTGAAATCCGATGTATTGAGCGAGCGACGCGGGGTTCAAATCTGCCCCCCCAAGAGGATTTCGTATGCCTATTGATCCCCATCGCTCTACCAGCGGCAGTTTCTCGCATTCACACGCCAACACACATCACGACGTCACGCCTTATAAAGGCTCGCCGTTACCCTGCTGCACTTCCGTTGGCTATGCGCTGCTGAACAATACAAAAGCGCGGGACCTGAATGCGGAGCTGCACCTGGCAGGCGCGGCGCTGAACCCCAAAAACCCCAGAGCTCAGTTGGTGAACGTCAATCAGCCAAAAGACCTGAAGATCCTGGATAAACCAACTTCGTTGAATAAGTTTGTGCTTACCCAGGGCGGCCAATTGGTAGTCGGCAACATCGACAAAAACGTGCCACCCAAGTGGATGTCTCACACCGCCATTGCCGAAATCGGCGCTGGCCCCGGTCAGTCGCAGAAGATCGTCAGTGCCGGGTACATGAAAAAAAACCTGCTGGGGAAAGTCTGTCTATCCAATACGTCAGGCCATTACTTACCCAAGCAAAGTGACTTGAGGCCCCCGCTGCAACATTTAAGGAGCATGGGCGTGGAGGCAACCAAGGGCGTATGTGTCATCGTCTGACGCCGGCCGACTCAGGGCGGGGGTTCCAGCACACCTCGCCCTTCAGGAGTAACCGCGCTCCTTGCGTCGGTACGGAAACACATCAATCACCTTCCCCGCGCGAATCGCTTCTTGCAGTCCCTTCCAGTAGTCGGCGTTGTACAACTCGCCATGCAATTCATCAAATAGCTTGCGCTGCCCGGCGTCGGCGAACAGGAACGGCGGGAATTCTTCTGGGAACACGTCCAGCGGACCGATGGAGTACCAGGGTTCCGACGCCATTTCATCCTCGGGCGTGCGTGGCTCGGGGATGTGGCGGAAATTGGCTTCGGTGAGAAAGCAGATTTCGTCGTAGTCATAAAACACCACGCGGCCGTGGCGGGTGACGCCGAAGTTCTTCAGCAGCATGTCGCCGGGGAAGATATTCGCCGCCGCCAGTTGCTTGATGGCCAAGCCGTAGTCCTCCAGGGCTTCGCGCACCTGGGCGGGGTTGGCGTTTTCGAGGTACAGGTTGAGCGGGGTCATGCGCCGCTCGGTCCAGCAGTGACGAATGAGCACGGTGTCGCCCTCTACTTCGACGGTGCCGGCGGCGACTTCCAGCAACTCGGCCAGGCACTCGGGCTCGAACTTGCTCAAGGGGAAACGGAAGTCGGCAAACTCCTGGGTATCGGCCATGCGCCCCACACGGTCGACGCTTTTGACCAGCCGGTACTTCTCGATGACCGTGGCGCGGTTGACGTTTTTCGACGGTGAAAAGCGGTCCTTGATGATCTTGAACACGGTGTTGAAACCCGGCAGCGTGAACACGCTCATGACCATGCCCCGCACGCCCGGCGCCATGATGAATTGGTCGTCGGTGGTGGCCAGGTGATTGATCAGCGCGCGATAGAACTCCGACTTGCCATGCTTATAGAAGCCGATGGAGGTGTACAGCTCGGCGATGTGCTTGCCCGGCAGGATGCGCTTGAGGAAACCGATGAACTCCGCGGGCACCGGTACGTCGACCATGAAGTAGGAGCGCGTAAACGAAAAGATGATCGACACATCGGCTTCGTCGGTGATCAACGCATCGATCTGGATGCCCTGCCCTTCGCGGTGCAACAACGGAATCACCAGGGGCCATTGTTCCTCTCGGGTGTAGAGGCGACCTACAAGATAGGCGCCTTTGTTGCGGTAGAGCACCGAAGAAAACAACTCGACCTTGAGGTCCGGGTCCTTGCACACCCAATCGGGCAAGTTTTCCCGTAATTGCGCTTCGAGGCGCTGCAGGTCTGCGTTCAGATCGGCGTAGGGCTCGCTGAAACGGTAGTCCGCAAAGATCTGCGCAAGCATCTCGCCGATTTTACCGGCGGGCGTATAGGTGCGGGTCTGCGCTGCCCGCGCCCGACGCAGGCTGGGCCGAGTGGTGTGGATAAACATGCAGCCGTCGCTGATCAGGTCGTGGCTGAACAGGCCGCAGAAGATCGAGTTGTACCAAGTCTCGGACAGCTCATCGTCGAAACGCAGGTCGATCAAGTCGATATAGGCGCTTTTGACCAAGGGCCACAGGTCGACATCCAGTAAGTCCGCGTCTTCGAAACGGGCGCGCAGGCCAGCGATCACCTCAGAGACCTTCTCTTCATACAGGTTGATCCGCGCCGCCGACGCCGCCTGGCCCTGCTGCCACTGGGCCTTTTCGAAACGCTCGCGGGCGCCATCGGTGATCTGTCGAAAGTGCTCACGGTAATCGTCGAAGCCGTCGAGGATCGTGCGGGCGATAGCGAGGGCGGGCGTGGGTTGCGACATGCGGAAAACCTCGAACGAGCATCGGGAAGCCCTGAGCTTAGCCAGTGTATGTAAGCAGGAGAAGGCTGATTTTTTGCGCTGCGTTGTACAACTTCGTTCACATCGTACATTTGTTTTCAATTTTTTTAATTCGACCATACGGTCAATAAAAACACCTATTAGTCGTCCTCCGTTTGGCCAATAGGCTCTAACGGCGGGGCTTGGCAGCTCGTGCCAGAAATTGCGGGGTCGATTCCAATTTTGATCCCGCCTCTAGCGTTGGATCCAACTAAGGGAAACCCCGATTACCACCTTGATGGCACTTTGATATACAGCGCGCCCTCTCCCACCCTAACAAGGTCAAAAGACCGATCCGGGAGCAGGTTCTAATTGCCCAAGGAGCATTGAGATGTCATTGAGGAACATGAGGATCGGTCTGCGTGCCAGTCTGAGTTTTGGGGTGTTGACCAGCTTGCTGGTGATTGTTGGCCTGTTCGGCCTGGGGCAGATGGCCAAGCTGCGCGAAAGCGCGCTGGTCATCGAGCAGTCGTGGATGCCGAGCATCGAGAATATCCACGACAGCGCGACCTTCGCGGCCAGTATCCGCCTGGAGGCTTTGCGCCTGGTGACCACCGATGAGTCCCGGGTGCGTGACAACAGCAGAAACCTGATCACCCTGCAGCGCAACGAACTGCAAACCCTGCTGGCCCGCCATGAAACCCTGCTGACCAATGACGAAGAGCGCGAGATGCTCAAGCAGGTCAAAACCGACGTGGCCGGCTACCTGGCGATCGTCGGCCAAATGGTTGATTTGATCGATAAGGATCAGCAACAAGACGCTATTGACCTGCTCAACAACCGTCTTGCGCCTCAAGGCACCCTCCTCACCCAGAGTTTGGAAAAGCTGATCGTCTTCAATCAGAACGGTGTCGAAGCCGCCGCGGACTCCGCTGCACAGATGTATTCGAGCGCGCAATGGGTGGTCGGCCTGATCATCGTGATTGCACTGATCGCCACTTTGCTGCTGGCGTGGCTGCTGACCCGCAGCATCACCGCGCCGCTCAGCCAAGCGCTGTCCGTGGCGCGCACCATCGCCGCCGGCGACTTGAGCCAACCGATCAACGTCAGCGGCAATGATGAGCCGGCCCAACTGCTTGGCACCCTGGTCACCATGCAGACGCAGTTGCAGACCACCATCCGTGGGATCAGCGAATCGGCGCAACAACTGGCCTCGGCCGCCGAAGAAATGAGCTCGGTGATGGAACAGAGCACGCGCGGCCTGCAAGCGCAAAACGATGAAATCGAACAAGCCGCCACCGCCGTTACCCAGATGAGCGCGGCCGTGGACGAAGTGGCGGGCAATGCGGTGTCCAGCGCCGAAGCGTCCCAGGCCTCGGATGAAGACAGCAAGCACGGCCACTACCAGATCAGCGAAACCATCAGCTCGATCCAGAACCTGGTGGATGAAGTACTCGGCGCCTCGAACAAAGCCGAAGGCCTGGCGGTACAGGCCCAGGACATCAGCAAGGTGCTGGAAGTCATCCGTGGGATTGCCGGGCAAACCAACCTGCTGGCCCTCAACGCTGCGATTGAAGCGGCGCGCGCAGGTGAAGCCGGGCGCGGTTTTGCGGTGGTTGCCGACGAGGTGCGTTCCCTCGCGCAGCGCACACAGGATTCCACCGAAGAAATCGAGCAGATGATCAGCGGTATCCAGCAAGGCACGCAGGACACCGTCGAAGCGTTGAACAGCAGCGCAGAGCACGCTGGCCAGACCCTGCAACGGGCCAACAGCGCCGGCAGCGCCCTTGAGAAAATCACCGCCGCCATCTCGCAGATCAGCCAGCGCAACCTGGTGATCGCCAGCGCCGCCGAGCAACAGGCGCTGGTGGCCCGCGAAGTGGACCGCAGCCTGGTGAATATCCGCGACCTGTCCACCCAGACCGCCGCCGGCGCTACCCAGACCTCGGCCGCCAGCCAGGAATTATCGCGCCTGGCAGTGGACCTCAACGGTTTGGTGACGCGATTTGTCGTGTAAACAGTGATTGTGTCGGACAGGTGACTGGGCAAGACTCGCGGCCTTATTGATGTAGGAATATTCCGTGAGACCTGTCGACACCCTGTACCTGTTGGGGCTGGCTGCCATTTGGGGCGCGAGCTTTTTGTTCATGCGCATCATCGCCCCGGAAATCGGCCCCGTGCCGACCGCGTTTTTCCGCGTATCGATTGCCGCTGCCGGCCTGCTGGTGATGCTGGCAGTAATGCGAGTGCGATGGGATTTCCAGGGCAAGTTCAAGACAGTCCTGTTGCTCGGCGTGATCAACTCCGGGATCCCGGCGACCATGTACTCCGTGGCCGCCCAAGTGCTGCCGGCCGGTTACTCGGCGATCTTCAATGCCACCACGCCGCTGATGGGCGTATTGATCGGCGGGCTGTTCTTCAGCGAACGGCTCACCGCTTCAAAAATCGCCGGGGTGAGCCTTGGCCTGCTTGGTGTAGGCGTACTCACGCGCGCCGGGCCGGTGGCCTTTGACTTTGAGCTGTTGATGGGCGCAGTGGCCTGCCTGGTGGCGACCACCTGTTACGGCTTCGCCGGCTTCCTCGCGCGGCGTTGGCTGGACCAGCGTGGCGGGTTGGACAGTCGCCTGTCCGCCTTGGGCAGCATGCTCGGCGCGACGTTGTTTCTGTTGCCGCTCTTCGCCTACAGCGCCGCCCTGCATCCGCCCGCGAGCTGGGGTGGCTGGGAGGTGTGGGCATCGTTGCTCGGGTTGGGGTTGGGGTGTACGGCGTTTGCGTATGTTTCGTACTTTCGGTTGATGACGGCTATAGGGCCGGTGCGGTCGATGACGACAACGTTTTTGATCCCGCCGTTTGGGGTGTTGTGGAGGGCGCTGTTGTTGGGGGAGCCGTTGTCGATGGCGCATGTTTGGGGGGGCGTTGGGGTTGGTGTTGGGGCCACACGCCACTAAAGGCCATGGAAATGCCTGACATCAATTACAAATTGGTTGAGGCGACCCAATTAGTCGATCCGAAGAGAAGAGAGCACAGAATGGATCCAATACAGTGTCGAGCCGATATTCTCAAATAATGCTCTATGACCGTCAGCGTTTCCAAAGCATTCCCGGTGATTGAACTAGAAATAGAATTGAGCGTCAAACTAGCATCAGCTACACTTGGTCAGAGCTAAGATGCATAATGAATACTTTAAATGCAATGATCCATGACAGCTGAGTAACAAAGAGAACAGATCCCCCACACATTGCTACACAAGAGTTCAGATGAATAAGAATATAACTTCTCAGCTTCAAATCGTTACGGCTGAACATAGAGCCAAAATCAAGGGTCAACAACCGAAAGTTATATGGCTTACCGGTTTAAGTGGAGCGGGAAAATCGACTATCGCAAATGCATTGGAATTGGAGCTAGCGAACGCGGGACGTCACACCTATCTTCTCGATGGAGATAACGTCAGACTCGGACTTTGCCAAGACCTAGGTTTTAACAATTCCGATCGCGAAGAGAACATCCGAAGAGTTTCAGAAGTAGCAAAGTTATTCTTAGATGCAGGCCTGATAGTTATCACGGCCTTTATATCACCCTTTTTACGCGACAGGGCACTGGCAAGAAGCGTTATTGGCGACGCGAACTTTGTAGAAGTTTTTATTGACACACCACTTACAGAATGTGAGCGGCGCGACCCAAAAGGGCTCTATAAAAAAGCAAGAGAGGGCCTGATAAAAAACTTTACAGGCATTGACTCCGCGTATGAACACCCTTCCGCACCGCAAATAAGGGTGAATACGCTTGAGGAGGACCTGAGTACTACTGTCGCCCGAATTATCAAGAAGCTGGAAGAAAAATCATAAGCTGAAGACAGTTGTGATTAGCGGCGCTAGTATTCACAGTTTTGCTGCGGCGATCAAATTTTTAATCGAACGTAAGCGACGCGAGGTGGTTATCATCAATCGGTCTATTGCCATGGGGCCGCAATGCATTGGGCGCGTAGTACGGCCATTGATAGCGACTAATGGTAGTCACGTCCCCAAATGTATCCCTACTTGCAGATTGCACAATGATCGCATACAGCTTCCGCCTAGGATTTTAGCGGATCAAGTTGCCGCCTGATTAGGTATAATTGGGGCATGATTGTCATGCCAAAAGAACTTCCTGAGGACCATTTTTTGCTAAAAATGCCGAATGAGCGAGAGCCGAATAACGGAAAGATCCAAGCTAAAAGCGCTGTCAAGCGTAATGATAAAACAAATGCAGACAATTGGTCTCCTAGACCACGCGACGTAACAAACGCGAGCCTCTGCCGGTTGCGATGTATAGAAGTCCTGCACAAGCCATAAGCGGCCCTACGCATGCGGAGGTTCATAGGGCGGATACGAACTACTCTACCAAAACACGCCCAGTCGGGTTATGGAACGCTTACTCATTAATGACCCGCTTACGAAGCCGGTAACCTCTTAAAGCCGGGAGCCTAAGAGAATGCCCGGACTTTCTACTAGCCTATATGTCACGTAAGAAATAGCGAGCACAGCAATCATTCCAGCCACAAAGGATCCAAAATAAAATAAAAATCCAGCCCCCCGGTCAGAGATGCTATCCAGGAAAAGAGCCCCATCATGGAAAGAAGATGAAGTACCGTGGCGTGGGACAAATAGACCTAATAACTCACATCACCAACAAACACTAATGGTTTAAGATTTAAAAGCCCGCGCGGGCTGATTAGAAGTCCATACATCACTGCTGCCCATGCCAAGGATTGTGTGTAATCAACCGGTAATCCCGCCAAGCCAATCTTTTGTTCTGATGTATAAATCATCAGCACCAAACCAGCCATAATTGCCATTACAGAGAAATATCTGCGGCTTTCCTTACTGATAACATCAGAAAACAAATAAAGTCGATACAAGACAATGCCCAAAATAAATATCGGAAACCTGGAAGCAAAGCCGAGTGCTGCATACTTCACATCGTTATGTTCGATTAAAAAATGGGACGACCATTGCAAACCTGTCGCTGTAACAACAGCTAAAAACAAGGCTGAATCCCGAACACTTTTCGTAAATTTAAATACAAACGGAAAGCACGCATAAAATATCATCTCCACTCCAATGGTCCAACCAGCCCAAAGAATAGCCTCAATATAATACCTCTTGAAATTAATCAAGAAAATTGAATTCCAAAAAATCTCCGCTCCGGTATGAAGCTTATCAAAAAGCAGATAATCCCGTGCGCACGCCAACACTATCCAGAGATAAAACAATGGCGCTATTCTGAAAAACCGACGTATGAAAAATGGAATAAATCCATTTTCACTCCGCCCCTCTGTTGAGAGGCACATAGTGAACGCACTTATAATAAAAAACAAACTAAATCCAGATTAGCCCGCCTCAACTAACCATGCAATTGAACCAGGAGGACTCACTGTCGGAAAAAAAGTAATACTTGAAAGATGGAATAAAGCAACACAGGATGCAGCTATACCCCGCATTGACTGTATAGATGTTATCTTATTATCATTCACAACATTCCCTCCTGTACCGCGCCAATCAAAAAAAAAAAAAAAACACAGAAATAATTAATAATTAATAATTAATAATTAATAATTATTTTATAGCTCACACAACAACTAAAAAACACCTCCGTTCGGAGTAAAAAACTAAGCGCCTCACGCAAATATTCTAGACACGGAAAAACTCAAAAAAACGCACTAACCGGGGCCGCCGTACGCCCGATTAGTGCTCATATCGACCAAAGAAACATCCTAGCTGCCAATGAGCACAGCATCATTAGTGCTTGGTATTTAAATCTATGCAAACCAATAATTATATGGTCTTGACATTATGATTCGACTTCATGACCACGTGACAAAGAATCCTTTCTACACCGTGTGCAAGCGTGCCATCAGCAAGCCCTTCTTCCACCTCAAATAAAGATTCTTCAATTGACAGCAGTGCCTCTAGAGCCTTCGGTCGAAACCAAAACATCGAACCCGCGATAAATTCACTATATGAAAAATTTATATGTAGCTTTGATGAGAGTTCCGCAACAACGGGGCCACAATAAGTCATATTATGATCTGTGTGAGGAATAAGATATTTCCCAGGCGCCAACATACCAAGGTCCTGCTGCTGACGAAAACGATCAACGATATTCAGGACAGTGCTATTAGAGCCCAACAACTGCTCAAGAAGATCGTCTCGAATTTTATCCCCATCATCCCGATATATGCTACGTTTAGAATGAATTTTACAAACAGCAACATAATTCATATCTTTGATGACTTCAAGCACCTTCAAAAAAGGGAGCACATCACGACCGCGATTTTCAACCAAGTGGATATGAGCTTTAGGATATTCTTTTGCAACTCTCAAGCCTGCGGAGGAGGAGGTCACAGTTACGTATAGGTCGAACGCCGTTTCTCCGAAGGATTCAAGATACCTCTTTATATCATCCCAGAGGTCTTGATAATGAAGATGCAGGACAACCGCATAATCGGCTTCGCGCGTGGAGCGCCTGTATGCTAAACGCGAAACCTTGGACATATCATATTCAGCAAGCACATCATACGTAGCCTGCAAATATCCATACCCGAATTTCCGGTCAGGTTCAAGATGGGTTCCCTCTGCCCACTCGTTCCATGCATTGACAAAAACCAACTTTTCGTCTTTTGAATATTTTGCATTATTGAATACATTATTGGTAATTGAAGACAACCACTGCTTATATCTGAGAAGGCTGAAGCCATGGAAGGTATGACTATTGTGTTGTTTACGGGCAGTGTTATCCCAAGACAACATAGACGCTCTGAATAATTTATAGTCAGGCTCTTTACTGGCTACGGCATTAGCTACAACCTGATCATAGCTGAATATATGACCACCGAACTCCGAATTGGTCATCTGCAACTCATGACGTATATCAGTACTGCTTACGGTATGAGGTGGGAACTCAACCGAGGCATCAAAACCAAACTCGTCAGGCGATCTAATTCCGAAGCTTTGAGCACAAACCAGATAAAGTCCAGGAAAACCATTTTTTTCAAGCTCCTGACGCCATATCATCGCTGTTTTTTCCATATCAGGAATAATACTAGCGCGATAAATAATCAGAAGCGGCTTACCATCTATTTTTATATAGCGATCATCTTTGAAATACTTCATAAGATGTCGAATAAAATTTAAAGAGTCAGCATCGCTATGATGCTGAGCTATAAGAATATCATTCTCTTGTCCGTCCCAGCGCCTGGACCAGTTTTCGTTGGCCCAAGTAAAACAAAAAGGCATCTCAACTTTTGGATTGGCCAGCATCTGCTCTAGAGGCTTGTCCATCAATATGGTTCCGGCGAACCAGTAAAAATAATAACTAAACCCGTAGACACCGTACTCTTTTGCAAGACGCGCCTGCTCTTCCATTACCTCAGCAACACGTAAATCATAATAGCCACTGTGAATCGGATAATGGGGCTGGTAATGGTCCACATAATTAGGGAACGCCTTCGTTACATTCGTCCACTCAGTAAAGCCTTTTCCCCACCACTCATCGTTTTGAGGAAAGGGATGAAACTGAGGAAGATAAAAGGCTATCAGTTTTACAACCGGTTCAATCGCAGGGTTTTTACGATACTCTACAAATCTATTTTGAGTTGAGTCGAACTGAATTCTTGGAATGCCTGCAACTACAGCTGGTATACTTGTATTATCACGTACATTAGCATCAAGAAGTTGCTGAGCTTCAAGACTGGCTTTTCGAGAATCTGTATAAAATCTCCATTGTTTATAATTCTCAGTCCCCACAAACACAAATGGAAGCACCGTATAAAGAGCCCCCTTCAGCTTTAATCGATTAGGTGCTGATATTGGAAGCGCGCGCCAGCACGCTCGCGAGCAGCCGACGACCAAGCGCTTACCATAAGCTCGAGGCTTGATTATAAAATTACGCACAGCAAACCGAAGAGGAGCTGTTATACGCCACGAAGTGCTATTGAGCAGCACATCATGTTTATATCTAGCTTCGGCATTAGCATTTTTCAGCTCATCGACTTCTTTCCAAGCGTAATAAACCTTTGCTTCAAGATCGGATATTTCTTGCTTGGCAATCTCGTATGACGCCTCTAACTGAGCGATATATCGATTTTGAGTGGACACATCCTTATCAGGCGGCGCGCTACCATCGAGATCGTCCACAGCATTATTTTCCATGGTATCGCAACAGTTCCTGTCTATCACACTGTCTGGTTTGATCAGTCCCACTGTACTGCCATCAATTGTATGCCCATTTGCAACGACGAGCGCCTCCAAATCAGCGACTGTCTGAACATGCAGCTTTTCATTCTCTTCAACACTTTTTTCAAATGTATCTAATGCTATAGCGAACTCAGCTTTTGACTCTTCTAATCTCTGTAAAAGATCATTTCGCTCAGACGATACTTTTTCAATGCTTTCGTTCAATTGCAGAATGAGGTGCTCAAAGTCACGACTCTTTGCTTCCAATAGCTTATTTTCCACATTTGAGGCATGAAAATCATTCTGAAGTTCAGCTAAGCTCACTTCCAACGCATCTAGTTGACTGACCTTTTGATTAAGCGCATCAATCTTTTCGTTACGCTCTAACAACTCTTGATTCAAGATGTTAACGTTATCGCTGTACTGAGTGACTATATCGTTGGCGGCACTGACTTTTTCCACATACTGAGCAATAGCTTCATTTAGGCTAGCAATATGACCATCACGTTGAAGGATGGCCTGACCAAGTCCCTCAATCTCATTGCCCTTTAGCATGAGTTCCTGTCCCAAAGCAGCTAACTGCCCCCTTGTATCAAGGAGACATGCATTCAGGGAATTAAGCTCGATATCCTTACGGTCCAGAAACCTCAACAACGGGTAACTTTTCTTCAACTGCAGTGTTAGATTTTCGACCGTCAGCTTAGTTTCCACCGCATCAAGAACGAGGCGGTCTTCTGACAGCGCCAGAAGGAGTTGATAAAGCTCGACCGTACCAGCAGGAGCTAACGGGTCAATCAACAAATCCTCTGGTTGAAATTCTGTATGCCGCAAAGAACTGTCTAGGAAACCCGTTTTATATTCCGCAAGTGCTTTACCATTAGGATCGAAGTCTAGTTCGAACTCTGTCGCAATCCTCTGAAGTTCCTTCTCAGGCTGTCTCATCAGACGGTCATATTCAACTACAACGCGCTCCTGGCCAAAGGTATCCCTCAAGGCGGCCAGCATATGATCAGCCCAGAGGAGATATCCCTTCTCAAATTCAAACTCATCTCTGCGCTGCAGAGACCTGGCAACACTCATCGGGTGTCTAAAGGCGACTAAGTAACTAACCCTCAGTTTCAAGTGTTCAAAAACTGACGACCAGAACGGTAGTAAGCGAGTTATGCGGGGATCTTTCAATCCAAAACAGGGAGAAGACCTTATCTTACTGCGTAAAAGCTGTATTGCCCTTAACTTAAACTCTTGAACGGCGGAACTGTTCAATTCATCCGGGTGAATAGGCTCTAAAGAATGCCAATCGCGCCCTAGTGATCCAAGAAGCTCGACGTTAAAATTATTAACGTCCACGTCTTCAAAAAAACCTTTGTCGTTATTACCCTCTATTCCATCAAATAGATTGGCACCCAAGTCAACCCCAAGCACTTTCAGCCCTCGGGTCAAAGAGCTAGTTCCACTTCGATGCATCCCAAGAACTACAACGATATGCTGTGTGTTGCTGTTTTTAGAAAAAAATGAACTCATACTGACACCTTGTCTTCGTGAGAGGTTGCCTCAGACCAACTTGGGTAACAGCTGAAATCAACCATGCCGGTCGCCAAGTTATCAGTTTCCGGCAAGACTCGAAACATACAAACATCTAGTATTCTATGGAGAAATATCTGATCGGCGTCGGTAGCCCCCTGAACGCCGGCGTTCAGAAAATACGTACCCGAGTTAAGCATACACTTGAATTTAAATTCGACATCAAATTGTGCGCCAGAGTTAACATAAGAAATACACTGCTCGGCAGTGGGCGCCGATGCACTCCCTCCCAACTCAATTCCCATGCCAGACTTGATCAACATACCAAATCTAACAAGCGTCGCGGTTTTTTGGAATTTAACTCTATAGAAATAGCGATACTCTATACCTCGCCGCAAACAATTAATTTTTTCGCCCGCGAGCGTCAGTATGTGCACATCACTAATATGCGCTCCTTGAGATTCATACGCCAAAGTACTCTTTGGAACTAGGTCCGGGTCAAAGTACTCCTCGGGCTGGTCTATTCCAACTATTGATCCTTCTTCATTTACTGCCCGAGAGAGATCGACTCGAAGATCCGCTCGTATACTTTGTTGCTTATGCGTCGGAGCATATAGTAACTTTTGATACTTCCCGACAATCTCTTTTGGCGTTCCAGAACTAAGGAGCTCACCCTGATCAATCAAAACCGCACGATCACACAGACCTACAACTGTTGCTCCTGAATGTGAGACAAACAAAATTGTCGCACCATTTTTTTTAATCGCCTCTATCCTAGAAAAACATTTACGCTGAAAAAGCTCATCGCCGACAGATAAAGCTTCATCTACAATCAAAATCTCAGGATCTGAGTTAATGGCGACCGCGAACGCCAAGCGAACAGCCATACCGCTCGAATACGTTTTGACAGGCTGATCAATGAACTGACCAATCTCGGCAAAACTTTCAATCTCTGCGTAGCGAGAATCAATTTCTTCTTTTTTGAGACCAAGTATAGCCGCATTCATGTAAACATTTTCGCGACCGGTGAACTCTGGATTGAAACCTGATCCGAGCTCAAGCAACGCAGCTATGCGACCACTAACTTGTATGCTACCGCCGCTACTATTCAAGGTGCCGCAAATTAACTGTAATAATGTAGATTTTCCACTACCGTTGCGGCCGACGATTCCTATCGTCTCGCCTTTCTTGACTTCAAAAGAAATACCTTTTAAAGCCCAAAACTCACGATAATACTTCTTGGATCCACGCGACAGCATTTGGAGTAAACGGTCACTCGGCTTTTCGTATATCTGAAAACATTTGCTCAGATTACTGATGAGTATTGCTGTATCTTCAGCGATATCAGTCCCGCAATCGCTAGACCTAACTTCTTCAGGAACGGAAGTCAACTCTTCATTATCAGAGGACATCGGCAAACCCCTTACGTGTCTTCTGGAACCAAGCAAAACCTATCCAAGCCACCGCCGAGGCACCTGCCAAATAGCCAAGCAAAAGCAAAAAATTGGGTTGCTGTCCCCAAATCAGAACTGCTCTTGACTGGTCAATAATAGTAACAAGAGGATTCATTTGCATGATGACTTGATAGTCTTCTGGCAAAGACGACACAGAATAAAATATCCCGGAGAGAAACATCAGCATTGTGAGAATGACACCAATCACCTGAGATATATCACGTAGAAATACACCCAAAGACGCAAGCGCCCAGGAAAGTCCCATTGAAAATATCAAGAGCGGGAGAATGACAACGGGAAAATACAGCACAGTCAAATGTGGAGCACCGAAGAAAAAACAGTAAAAGACCAGCCACACACTTAAGCTGACTAAGCCATGAAATAGTGCTGACCCTAATGAGACCCAGCTCAAAACCTCCAACGGAAAGACGACCTTTTTTACGTAATTAACGTTCGACAAAACCAACTCAGGAGCCCGTGCAACACACTCCGAAAAAACGTTAAATACTATTAGACCGGCAAATAATACGAGAGCATATTCAGTCTTTGAACCACCGCCCCCAGTTCCCCAGCGAGCGTTGAACACCACACTAAATACAAACGTATAAACTGCAAGCATTAGGACCGGATTAAAAAAAGACCAAAATAGGCCCAGTGTTGAACCGCGGTATCGCCCCAAGATATCGCGTTTTACCAGTGCACCAATTAGCGAACGATTACGCCAAAAGCCAGCAATCATTTCAACAGGAGAGGCGGGGAAATTCTGCATCAGTCAAAAACCTCAGCTTCGGCTAGCAAAGCCCCTTGCTGATCCTTCGAAGATAATGCGGGATTTCCATTTAAAGGCCAGTCGATAGCTAAATCTGGATCACTCCAAAGTATAGACCGTTCAAAAGTTGGCTCATAATAATCTGTGGTTTTATAAAGAAACTCTGCAGTTTCGGACAGCACCACAAAACCGTGCGCGAAGCCCGCTGGTACCCAGAGCTGATGCTTATTTTCAGCCGACAGGTAAGCTCCCACCCATTGTCCAAAGGTAGAAGAACTACGACGTATGTCCACGGCGACATCAAAAACTTCGCCTGCGACAACTCGTACAAGCTTTCCTTGTGTCTGCTGAATTTGATAGTGCAGACCTCGTAACACCCCCTTCACAGATCGAGAGTGATTATCTTGAACGAACCGTACGGATCGACCAATGGCTTCTTCAAAAGAGCGATGATTAAAGCTCTCGAAAAAGAAACCACGTTCGTCACCAAAAACTTTCGGCTCGAATAGCATTACGTCTGCAATTGCTAAAGGTGTCGCTTTCATCAGAAAATTTTCTCGTGAAGCAGGCGTTTTAGATATTGGCCATAACCATTTTTTGCCAAGGGGGCGGCGAGCTTTTCAAGCGTCTCTGCACTGATCCAGCCTTGACGGAAGGCGATCTCTTCCGGGCAGGCGACCTTAAGGCCCTGGCGATGCTCAAGCGTAGCGATGAAATGACTCGCCTCCAGGAGCGAATCATGGGTACCTGTATCAAGCCACGCGTACCCCCGCCCCATGATCTCTACCGACAACTCACCCTGCTCCATATATATACGGTTGAGGTCAGTTATCTCCAACTCACCGCGAGGCGAAGGTTTAATGCTCTTAGCAATATCAACGACTTGCCGGTCGTAAAAATATAGGCCGGTTACCGCGTAGTTTGATTTTGGCTCGAGGGGTTTCTCTTCCAGGCTCACCGCCTTGCCTTTGCTATCAAATTCGACAACCCCGTAACGCTCTGGGTCGTACACGTGATACGCAAATACGCTGGCACCTTCCTCACGAACCATTGCACTGCTGAGCAACTCATTGAAATGATGACCGTGGTAAATATTGTCGCCTAACACCAATGCCGACAGGTCATTGCCTATAAAGTCCTCGCCAATAATAAACGCTTGGGCCAATCCATCAGGGGCCGCCTGCACTGCATAGGAAATATTTAACCCCCAATTGCTGCCATCTCCCAATAGCTGCTCAAAGCGCGGCGTATCCTGTGGCGTCGAGATAATCAGAATGTCGCGAATCCCCGCCAGCATCAACGTGCTGAGCGGGTAGTAGATCATTGGCTTGTCGTATACCGGCAGCAGTTGCTTGGAGATAGCCAAAGTTGCAGGGTGCAGACGCGTACCTGAGCCGCCAGCCAGAATGATTCCTTTACGTTTGAGCATGTTTATTTCTCTAGCGTTTCTATGAGCATCCGTGCCACACCTACTTGCCACTGGGGCAAGCTTAATGAAAAGGCATTCTGCAATTTTTTAGTGTTGAGTCGTGAGTTACGTGGCCGCTTGGCAGGTGTAGGGTACGCTGCTGTCGCTATCGCCCCCAAGGAGGCTGGGGGCACCTTGAGTTGTACTCCTGCGGTTTTAGCTTGTTCAAGTACGAAACGGGCATAGTGGTACCAAGTGGTTTCGCCCGCCGCCGCAAGGTGATAAATCCCCCCATGCTTTGGCTGCTGGCGCGTTACGCGAATAGCGTGTGCTGTTACATCAGCCAAGAGATCGGCGCCGGTGGGTGCGCCGAACTGATCATCAATGACGCCCAGACTGTCTCTTTCTTGAGCCAGACGTAGCATCGTCTTCGGGAAGTTGTTCCCCCGCGTGCCATACACCCAGCTAGTTCGGAAGATTAGATGAGAGCAACCGGATGCCTGAATCGCCTGTTCACCCGCAAGTTTGGTAGAGCCATAGACATTGAGAGGGCAGGCCGGGTCGCTTTCCTGCCAAGGCGTATCGCCATTGCCAACAAAGACGTAATCCGTGGAATAGTGCACTAGCAAAGCGTTCAGCTTCAAAGCTTCTGCGGCCAATACTGCCGGAGCTTCTGCGTTCACGCGTAGCGCTTGGTCTGGCTCGCTCTCGGCCCTATCCACTGCGGTGTAAGCAGCAGCGTTAACGATTACGTCCGGGGCAAAACGCTGCACAGTCGCAGCCAGCCCTCGCAGATCGTTCAAGTCACCACAGTAGTCTTGGCTTCTCGAGTCCAACGCAAGCAATTGGCCAAAAGTGGCCAAGCTGCGCTGTAACTCCCACCCTACCTGGCCATTTTTACCAAGTAAAAGAATCTTCATACGAAGCGCTGGGCGTAATTTTTTTCTACCCATTCGCGATAAGAACCCGATTGGATATTACTAACCCAAACCTGATTATCCAAGTACCAGGCTACGGTTTTGCGGATACCGGTTTCAAACGTTTCCGCCGGTTTCCAACCCAAATCTAGCTCCAGCTTGCGAGCGTCGATAGCATAACGACGATCATGCCCAGGGCGGTCCGCCACGTAGGCAATTTGCTCGTTGTACGGTTTGCCATCTGCGCGGGGGTGCAGCTCATCGAGCAAGGCGCAAACAGTGTGGACGATTTCTAAGTTAGGCTTTTCATTCCAACCACCAACGTTGTAGACCTCGCCAACACTGCCAGCTTCTAGAACACGGCGAATGGCACTGCAGTGATCTTTAACGTACAGCCAGTCACGAATCTGCTGACCATCGCCATATACCGGCAAAGCCTCACCCGCTATCGCATTGACGACCATCAACGGAATAAGTTTTTCCGGGAAATGATACGGGCCATAATTGTTTGAGCAATTGGTTGTAAGGACCGGCAAGCCATACGTGTGGTGATAGGCACGTACCAAATGATCACTTGCGGCCTTGCTGGCTGAGTAAGGGCTATTAGGTTCGTACTGATGATGTTCGGTGAACGCAGGCTCGTCTTTAGCCAGAGAACCATACACTTCGTCAGTCGAGACGTGCAGAAAACGAAATGCATGTTGCGCATCGGCTGGTAGCCCTTTCCAGTAGGAACGCACAGCCTCAAGCAAACGGAAGGTGCCGACAACGTTGGTTTCAATAAAGTCTTCCGGGCCATGGATCGAGCGGTCGACGTGCGACTCTGCAGCAAAATTCAATATGGCCCGCGGCTTATGCTCAGCAAGCAAGCGCTCAACTAAATGTGTGTCGGCGATGTCACCGTGCACGAATACATGGCGTTTATCACCCTCAAGCGTACTGAGATTCTCCAGGTTGCCGGCATACGTCAGCTTATCCAGATTGATCACGGGCTCGTCTACTTGAGCAAGCCAATCCAATACAAAGTTGGCACCGATAAAGCCAGCACCGCCGGTTACTAAGATAGTCATTAAGTCAGATCTTTTTCAGTAATGTTGCGAGAGTCAGCCCAAGGTTCCCCATGAAAGTTTGCCGGTACAAACCAGCCAACCGGATCCCCCGGACGCGTCGAAAAAATGTTTGCCCTCTTGCGGCCTTGAAGCGAGCAAGAGTCGCTAGATGCTCCTCGCAAAGGTGTTGCTGCATGGATTCAAGAGCACAAATATTCTGCTCATTCCATTCGTAGAATCTACCTTGGAATACCATGCGCAGACGAATCAATCGCGCAAGCCAGCCCGAATTGCTACCAATCAGGTTTTCACTGTGCTGCCGATAGAGCATCTTGGGTTCGGGATCATAGTGAATTGCCCCTCCAACACCTGATATCAACTGATACGCCCACCAATCGTGGGCGGGGATTTTCAGCTCAGATCCCGCCTTACGCAACAGTTCACGAGCAGCCTGATTGAAAACCATGGTGTTGCCACCGGCGATACTCTGCACAAGCGCATTAGGAAAACCAGGGGGCAGACAGAAATGAGGGGAAAAACCTAAAGGCTCGCCTGAGTCGCTGATCAACTGAGTACGACCGCAATAGAGAGCCGGAACATGCTTGGGAATGGTCTGCAACCAAGCAAGCGCTACCTGAAGCTTGTCATCCGTCCAGATGTCATCTTGATCTGACCATGCAAAAAAGTCGGCATCGATATCATTACGACAAGTCAACGAAAGGAAATTCGCTGCAAACCCCCGGCCGGGGCCATTCAGAACCCTCAGGCGCTCGCCTCCCCACCTAGTGCTGTAACGGTCGAGAAGCGAAAGGGTTCCGTCTTGAGAGCCGTCGTCAGATACCACTAAGACCCATTTAACATGAGTCTGGCGCGCAAACGAATCGAGCTGCTCGGAAAGGTAGGCTTCGCCATTGTACGTGCACATCAGCACCGCAACTTTTGCTGTGCAGGAATCGTGCGACTTGAGAGCAGATGTACTGCGCAAAGCAAAAATAGACACAGATATCCCTTCGCGAACTACTAATATCCCGTAGGAAACATGGATATGCGCCCTGAGAAAGACAGAATTATTACAGTTATCGCGTGTACGCACAATCTGTAGTCTTCAACCAGTTGTCGGACGTTACCACCCGGCACGGCGGGCGAGCACTGCTGGGTTTGAGCCTGCCCTCAAGGGGTAGGAAAGCCTAGTGTGACGCCCACAAACCGACCACTGCAGCATTGATGACAATACCCATAAGTGAATGCTTCATTAATATCGAAGCAATAGGACCGAATTGGTTCGGCGCATAATCATCCAAAGTATGTGAGCCATCCCCATATTTTTATGCAGGCACGATAGAAATCAAAAAAGACTCGCTCAATCGAATCAATCACTGGCAGGGGCTCTCAGCCTTTAACTACACAACCCCCGCTCCTAAGACCATAAACAGAATACGCAGGCGACTACTCGCCGCCTCACTCTCCGTAACGATATCCGCCAAATCCCAGGCGGGTACGCCAGCCGATCAAATTTGACAAAAAGACAACGACCAAACCCGGCTCGATCATTGATGCGGCTTTCACGCCTCAATCTATGTGTAGTAATCGACTGCTATGCAGAAAACCACCACCGTCCTATAAATCGGAACCTGGACCGAAGAGCCGGGTCAGTCAACGTACGCGGCAGAGCAGCAGTTTTTCTCTGGGTGAGAGGTGAACGCGCAGCTGACGGTGACGGTAGCACCTATTGCCGCCCCCATCCGTGACAGGTTCCCACCTGCCGTTATCGAAGAGCTCCGATCCCAGCGGACAAGGCAGGAGCCTGCCGCGCACGGTAGCGACACTCGCAAACCATTAAGACAATCGCGTACACTATCCTTGCTTCAGATTACAGTCTAGCAAGCGCAACCCCGCCCCCAGAAACTGCAACAGTGCCCGATACTTTCTTACGGAGATTCTGCATGCCCCCTCATGCCGCTATAGGGAATAATAAAATTTCGGAACAGAACTCAATATCGTCGACAACACTATTGACCGCGATTTTTCTTTTTCTGCTGATATTGACATCTGCGCTGACCTTTTCAATTTCACCAACAAATGGCGAAGACTATGCACTTAGCAGACCATTTGAAAATACCAATTTATTTGATCGCATCAACTGGGTACTAGACAAATCCACACACCAGATCCAAAATTGGAACGCTCGTTTTGGTGAGCAGCTCTCAATTTTCTGGCTCGCAATGCCAAAAGCCTTGTTTTCGATAGCGACGATTTTATTCATATCCACATTTACATTTTTACTAGCACTCATTTCCACACCACAAAAAAAATGGAACTTTGAAAGTTTAATACTTTCAAGCATGCTCGTATTAGCAACATGTTTTCTGCTATGGCCGCGACTGGAAATATTCTTCTGGCAGACAGCAACAGCTGGCTACTTACAGCCAATGGTACTTACCCTATTGCTTATTTTGCCTTTTCACTCCTCACGTATTTACCAGCATTTACTAAGATCTTGGCCGAGCACCCTAGCTGCTATCACACTAGCGATTATATGTGGCCTCTCATTTGAAAACGTCCCGCCTTCAATAATCCCCTACATGGCATGTATGACATATAAAAATTATAAAGACAATAAAAATTTTAGCTGGAAACTCGGACTCATAACTCTGGCTTATCTCGTGGCCTGGTGCGCATTAATGCTAGCTCCATCCACCAAATTCAGGACAGCCTACTATATCGAAGCGCTTCATATTCCGCCCCCCTCCTTAAACTATTATTTCTGGCAGGCTATCGCTGTAATCCAAGCATTCTTCAATAGCAGCGCAAAACTTTTGGCCGCCTTATTAACTGCTGTTGCAATCGCGACCTATTTAAAAATCAAAATATGGGATCAACCTGTCAAGTTTTATTTCTTGCTAATCCCTGCTGTTCTTTGTATCGCCTCCGTAGTAAAGGCCCCCTACGTCGAACCTAGAGCATTCTTTCTAACCTGGGTAATATTAATAATATTTATTATCAGATGCTTTTATGAAATTGTCACATTTCTGCCTAGGAGATTAGCACTCGTAACTATATCTTGCCTTGGATTGGCTAGCATGGGCATGGCTACCCAAGTATTTTCGGAGTACTCAGAATTTTCGAGAGAAGTCAACTCGCGCTCCGAATTCATTTTCACAAAACAAGGGACTATTGAATGCCAAGAAGGCCTACCCATTCAACTTATCCCGATACGCAATGATATAGGAATACTAAATAACAGAGAGGAATGGGTAGCTAGCAGCTTAACTCAAGTGAGCAAATACTTTAATTGCCAGCTGACCATCACTCCACACGCACCAAGCGAGCCAAAATAATGTTCGACGTAGAATCCAGCACTGCAAATAAAAAAACCATTTCGTTAGTTACGCCTTTTTACAACGAAGAGGCCAACGTTGAATCCACGCTGAAAGCCATTGCTGACAGCATTGACCACAATGGATTTTCATGGGAAGTCATCGCGGTTAACGATGGAAGCACAGACAATACTCTAAAAAAGCTTATGGAATCGAATGTTACCGCGTTTAAATTGGTGATCGTCGACCTTTCAAGAAATTTTGGCAAAGAAGCAGCCTTATCTGCCGGCCTCGAACAAGCGACGGGTGATGCAATCATCCCATTAGACGCTGACCTGCAAGACCCACCACAATTGATTTCGGCATTGGTTGAAAAATGGCAAGAGGGTTATGACGTGGTTCTAGCTAGGCGGATCGACCGCTCAAGCGACAGCTTTTTGAAACGGGTTACTGCTGGCGCTTTTTATAACGTGATCAATCGACTTTCAGATGTAGATATCCCCCATCATGTTGGCGACTTTCGACTAATGGATCGTCGAGTGGTAGACGTATTAAAAACGTTACCCGAGGCAAGGCGCTTCATGAAAGGTCTGTTTGCCTGGGCGGGCTTTCGCACGATCACCGTTGACTATGTCAGACCGGAAAGAAATATAGGCACCAGTAAATTTTCGGGTTGGAAGTTATGGAATCTTGCATTAGAAGGTATCACCTCCTTCTCCATTGTCCCCCTTAAAATTTGGACATACATTGGCTTTCTCGTTGCAGCGTGCTCGTTTATATACGGCAGCTTCATTGTAGGACGCACGATAATATTCGGAGTAGACGTTCCCGGCTATGCATCGCTCACCTCCATACTCCTCTTTATGTCTGGCTTGCAAATGATCGGCCTCGGTGTGCTCGGCGAATACGTGGGCAGAATATATCTAGAAGCCAAACGACGCCCCCCGTTTATTGTACGCTCCGTACACAAAAAGGGTCATTAACCATGACTCAAGACCAAGACTTAGTAAGATTTATAAGGTTCTGCTGTGTTGGCGTCTGCAACACAGTCATTCACATAGGCTTGGTTCTGCTTATAGTTGAATTATTTTTACTCGCGCCTCCCATAGCAAATGTCATCGCCTTTCTCTTTGCCAACATGACATCTTACTTTTTTAATGCAAATTGGACATTTCAAAAAAAGAGATCAATTAAATTGTACTTTAAATTTTTCCTTGTTAGTCTGATTGGATTGGCGATCTCATGGAGCGCAGTGTGGCTATCAGTTTATTTACAAGCGCATTACCTAATTGGAGTTATAGGTTCTATTTTTCTTGTAGTAATTGTCTCATACACACTCAATCGGTATTTTGTATTTAAAGACTAGTTTTTTGAGTACACATAACTGGAGCATTAAAAATGAAGTCGAAGACCATAGTAATTGTCGGTGCGGGCTTCTGTGGTTCGACGCTGGCGATACGGTTACTGCGGCAGCATTCAATTAATTCACTCAACATCGTTCTTATTACCCGTGCTGGGACACTGGGCAGAGGGGTGGCTTACGGCACTCATGCCGGAGCCCATGTCCTGAATGTTCCTGCTGGGAGGATGGGGGCGTTGCCAGAAGAGGAATTTGGCTTTCACGAGTACGCGGTGCAATACGACCCTACTATGACGCCAGGATCATTTGTAAATCGTACTTTGTATGGCGACTACTTGACGGCACTGCTGAACGACGCATCAAAAACCCCATCAACTGGTACTGAGCTCAAAGTTTTGATAGGGACGGTCATTCGGGTAACACCAAGCAATTCTGGCAAGGCTGCAAGACTCATCTTGGAAAGCGGTGAATATGTTGACGCCGATACAGTCGTCTTGAGCACTGGCCATTGCGCGCGTCAAAAGCCTGCAATTGCATCGGAATATCGAAGCTTCTACGAGAGCTCTCGCTATGTCCACGATCCGTGGCAAACCGGCGCATTAGGCAATATTGGAGAAAGTGACCCCGTGCTGCTCATCGGCAGCGGCCTTACCATGCTGGACGTCGTACTTGACCTACGTGATCGCGGGCACAGGGGCATGGTTTATTCAGTTTCTCGTCGAGGCCTTTCCCCTCAACCTCATCGTGTATTGAGCTCACATCCTCTCTATGATGGGCAGCTTTCGCAGCAAATGCTCAAGAACTGTACGACTCGCCACTATTTACGCGCAGTCCGTGACGCGGCAAAGCAGCAGACCCGTAATGGGGGGGATTGGAGGGACGTGATTGGTGGACTGAGATCTACAACATCACAACTGTGGCATGCACTTCCCACCATTGAGCGGCAACGCTTCTTGCGCCATGTACGCCCGTACTGGGACACGCACCGTCACCGCTGCGCGCCACAACCAGGGGCACGCATGCAGGCAGAGATTGACACCGGAAAACTCAAACTCTTCGCAGGACGGATAACACGCTACGATTCAAGCTCGGATTATGTCAGCGTTCATCTGCGGCGCCGTGGCGCACAGAGTGAGGAACGCATTGAAGTAGCTGCCGTGATCAATTGCACGACCCCAGCATTCGACCTGCGACAACTGGACGACCCGCTTCTCGCGTCGCTGCGTACTAGTGGCTTACTGATACCCGATGCACTCGGAACAAGCATGGAAATAGCTCCTTCAGGGGCGCTGATGGATAGTAATCTAGAAGAATCGCGCTGGCTGTATTACGTCGGCCCTTTCCTCCAGGCACGCGACTGGGAGGCCACTGCAGTGCCAGAACTGCGAGAGTACGTGAAGCTTATGGCGGACACTCTCGAAACCTCACTCTCGGAGCCATAACTCCCTACGAGTTGCCTAACCCTCCTAAGCCCAGAACGACGAAGGAGGGAGGCTTAGCATCTAGCCTTTACGAATACAACCCCAACCCAACAATAATCAGCTACACCCTCTGCGGACTCAATACTGCAGGCCAATTGCATGCGGTCCAAAACCTCACCTACCCCAAGATGGGTCAACCGTCTACTGTGGCATCGTCGGTGAGCAGTTCGTGAGCGATTACCAAAAATCCATCATCGCAGTCACCGCCGGCACCAAGTAAAACATACTGGTGACATTCACCAAAATGCCCCACGAATAAGGCGGTACATCGTAAGCGTACGGGCAAACCGTCTTGCACGACTAAGCCGGACGCCACCTATGCGGCAGCAACTCTGCAATCTCACTTGCCTGCTGCGTAGGCAGGCGCGTCAGCACATCCTTCAGGTAGGCATATGGATCGTGCCCATTGTTCCGGGCCGACTGGATCAAACTCATGATCGCAGCGGCGCGTTTGCCGCTGCGTAGCGACCCAGCAAAGAGCCAGTTCTTGCGCCCCAGCGCCTAAGGCCGTATCTGGCTCTCACACAAATTATTATCAATAGGTACGGCCCCGTCATCGAGGTAGCGCGACAGCACCGTCCAGCGTTTCAAGCTGTAATCCAAGGCTTTGCCAATGGCCGAACCGTTGTGCACGATATCGCGCTGGGCAACCATCCAGCCATGCAACGCATCCATCACCGCGGTACCGCCTTTTCTTGCCGTATTCGGCGGCGTATGTCCGGTTCCAGATCCTTGATTTCCCCCACGATCTCGTACAGCGTCTGCATGTAACGCAAGGCTTGCTCAGCCAGCGCGATCTTGTGAGTCGCATGCAGTTCGAAGAACTTGCGCCACGCATGGGCCATGCAGCCGATTTCAGTCACGCCGAGTTCGAAGCTGGCCTTGTAACCGCCTAAATCATCGCAGACCAGCTTGCCCTTCCAGTCTTGCAGGAAGTTACTCGCATGCTCGCCGGCCCGGCTGAGGCTGAAGTCGTAAACTACAGCCGAGGTTTCGCAAAACGGGCTGGTGGCGTAAGCCTAAACGTAGGAACGATGGGTTTTCTTGGTGCCCGGCATAAGCATTTGCACCGGCGTTTCATCAACGTGAACGACCGGCTGTTCAAGCACCACTTCACGCAGCGCATCGACCAGTGGCTGCAAATGCACGCTACAGGCGCCAATCCATTGGGCGAGGGTCGAACGCGGGATAACTAGGCCGGCGCGGCCAAACATGGCTTCCTGGCGATACAACGGCAGATGGTCAGCAAACTTCGCAATCGTGACGTGGGCCAACAAGCCCGCAGTCGGGATACCCTTGTCGATCACCTGCGCTGGCATCGGGGCCTGGATCAGTGTTTCGCAACTGTCGCAGACCCACTTGCCACGGATATGGCGATCCACGGTGAACACGCCAAGTGTGTAATCGAGCTTCTCGCTGACATATTCACCGATGCGTTTGAGCGCGCAGCCACAGGCACACTCCGTATTGTCCGGCTCGTGATGGATCAGCGTGCGGGGAAACTCAGGCGGCAAGGCGCGACGTTTGGGTTTCTGCTTTTCCTGGGGGGGTGCCGGAGTAACTTGCAGCGACTCCAGTTCCGCTTCAATGGCAGCGATATCGGTATCGATCAGATCGTCAAGCAAACTGGCCTGTTCCGGATTCATTTGCTCGCTGCGTTTGGCGAACTTGAAACGCTTGAGCTGGGCGATCTCGTGGCTGAGTTTTTCGATCAACGTTTTGTCGTAATGGATCTTCTTGTCCATGACCTAGACGGTCTTGCCCATCGTTTCAACTTGCTCGTCGAGCGCCGAGACGCGTTGCAGCAACTGCGCCGCGAGTGCACGCAGTTGTTCGGGGTTCAGTTGATCGAGGTCGGAGATCGAAGTCATGCCGCGATCTTGCCAGATCAGCGTAAACAGGACGACAGGCTGATCGGACAATTGCGCTGCCGGATGGGGCATGATTCGGCTTAGAGGACGGAAATGGCGTTTCCGGGGACAACCCTCTGCCATGGCAAGCGCAGTATCAAGGCGTGTAGCTGTTCGGCGCTCAGCTCCATTTGTGAACCGTGGCGCGTGCCAGGCCAAGCGAATTTGCCTTGGTGGAGCCGACGCGCCGCCAACCTGATACCCAGCCCGTCGTCCACCAGGACTTTCATGCGGGTGGCGCGGCGGTTGGCGAACAGATAAGCGCAGTGCGGCTGCGCCGCACCGAACACTGAAATCACGCGGGCCATGGCGGTGTCGGTGCCGGCGCGCATGTCCATCGGCTCGGTGGCGAGCCAGATGGTATAGATGCGGATCATCGCAGCAGATCTCGCAGAAAGGTGGCACAGGCAGCGGCGTTTTCGGTTGGCCAGTTCACTTTGACGTTGCCGCGGGGGTGCGGGATTTCGAGACATATAGTCGGCGACGCGGCTTGCGAATTTACGCCGGCTAGCTGCAAGGGCAGCGGAATGAAGGCAGGCTGCAGAGTCATGGTTTTCTGCGTTTGGACTCGAATCCATTTATGGACGGGGTTTGCGTTAAGGCTGTGGCTCAGCGCAACGCTGGCAATCGAGGCCCCTGGCTGGGCGCACTCTTGAATGACCTGAGCCTTGAAGGATTTTGAATAGGAACGTCGTTGTGACTGCATGAAAGACCCGCTTAAAAGGCTAGAAATGGTGTCCACTTATTTTTGAGGTGGACACCATCGCCTTTGGCGCTGGGGTCAGGAAGGTGTGTTGGCCGGACGCATACGGTACATCAAAAGTATCGCCAGTAGTGGCACTGGCAACCCCATCCACAGTACAGGTACGTAAAAGCTGGCACTTTGCTCAAAGTGAAATGGTTTAAACGGCACAAACACTGCGCACAGGAACAGACCAGCTACATATGGCACAGGTAAAATCCAAAGGATTGTCTGTGATGTGCATTTGCGTGATAGAGCCGAGATCATTCCGTAGAGGCCAGTACCCTGATAGGCAGCCATGATCTACTCCGCCAACCGAGCCCCTGGCCAAACACACGTCGCCAGAAACCCTGCAGTCCATCAACACCACGCTAAGGATCGGGTTAACGCCCATGATGGTCACCATAACCCCGGGCGTGACTTTTAGGCCCAGATCAAGCAGATAGGAAATTTGGTAAGCCCTCACCAACACCAAGCCGGTCGCCACCGCGTGCAGCAGGGGCTTGCTAGGACCCGGCAGTTTCAGTTCCGTGGCTACGTCCAGTACGGCCTGCCCTGCGCTTCAAACACCTTCATCATGGCCAGAACCTCGCCTTGCTGCTGGCTTCGTTGCTCTTGGGCTTGGTGCATTTGGGTACGGGTTGGCGCTGCGTGCTATTAACGAGCATCGCCTTAGTCCGCTATGGCCTAACCTACCGCTTCGCCGGTTCAGGCCCAGCAATTGTCACGCATTTCAGCCTGCCCCCCTCACTCCGAGCTGTTTACATACCCGACGCTGGCGAGCCAATTGTTGCAAAAATAAGTTAAATAAACCCCCGGCACCGCCGATACCCCCTGAAAGCCTTGCGGATTGAACAACCATGCGTAATAACCAACCCGTTACCCAGCGCGAACGTACCTTCCCCGCTCAGCAACGGTTGATCTCAACCACAGATGCCAAAGGCGTGATCACCTACTGCAACGATGCTTTCGTCGAGATCAGTGGGTTTAGTCGCGAAGAACTGGTACGCGCCCCGCACAACCTGGTTCGTCACCCGGATGTGCCGGCGGCGGTGTTCGGGCATATGTGGGCCACGCTCAAACAAGGCTTGCCATGGATGGGCATCGTTAAGAACCGCTGCAAGACGGGCGATCACTACTGGGTTAACGCCTATGTGACGCCGGTCTTCGAAGGCAATCAGGTAGTCGGCTACGAATCGGTGCGCATCAAGCCCACCGCCGAGCAGATCCGCCGGGCCGAAGCGCTCTACCAACGTATCAACCAGGGCAAGTCGGCCGTTCCCCAGCGGGACAAGTGGCTGCCGGTGTTGCAGGACTGGCTGCCGTTTATCCTGATCAGCCAGTTGAGCTTCATGATTGGCGTGTCGCTCAACTCCCACTGGGGCTTTGCCCTGGCGGCGGGTTTGTCGGTGCCTTTGGGCCTGCTGGGCCTGAGCTGGCAACAGCGCGGTCTCAAGCGCCTGCTGCGTTTGGCCGAGCAGACCACCTCCGACCCGTTGATCGCGCAGATGTACACCGACAGCCGTGGCGCTCAGGCGCGCTTAGAGATGTCGATCCTCAGCCAGGAAGCGCGTCTGAAGACATGCCTTACACGCTTGCAGGACACTGCTGAGCATCTCAACGAGCAAGCGGCGCAGTCCAACACCCTGGCCCACAACAGCTCCAGCGGCCTGGAACGCCAGCGCGTGGAAACCGAACAGGTGGCCACAGCGGTCAACCAGATGGCCGCGACCACCCAGGAAGTCGCCAGCCATGTGCAGCGCACGGCTGACGCCACTCAGGAAGCCAATCGCTTGACCGGTCGCGGCCGCGATATCGCGGGGGAAACCCGCGAGGCCATTCAGCGTCTGTCGGTTGCCGTGGGTGAGACGGGCGTGACCGTCACTCAACTGGCCAAGGACAGCGATGAGATCGGCGGCGTTGTTGACGTGATCAAGGGCATTGCCGACCAGACCAACCTGTTGGCATTGAACGCCGCTATCGAAGCCGCTCGTGCCGGCGAGATGGGCCGTGGCTTTGCCGTGGTAGCCGACGAAGTACGGCAGCTGGCGCAGCGTACGGCCGAGTCGACCGGGCAGATCCATGCCCTGATCGCCAAGCTGCAACACACCGCCGCCGCAGCCGTGCAAACCATGGACGCCGGGCATCGCCAGGCCGAAGAAGGCGTGGCGCGGGTGATGGAGGCGGATCAGGCGTTGGTGGGCATCAGTGAAGCGGTGGCGCACATCACTGACATGACCACGCAAATTGCAGCGGCGACTGAAGAGCAAAGCTCGGTAGCCGAAGAGATCAGCCGTAACATCAGCACCATTGCGCTGTTGGCAGATCAGACCTCGGAGCAGGCGATGAACTCGGCGCAGTTGAGTGAGGAATTGACGCATACCGCCAATACCCAGTACTCGCTGGTGGAGCGTTTTAACCGCTAGAACGCTCCCGGGGGCAGGGTTATCTACACAACGCCTAAAGGCAGACACATAACTCTGTGGTGAGCGGGCTTGCCCGCGCTGGGCTGCGAAGCAGCCCTAACCCAGACACCGCATTTTTTCAGCAACACCCGACTGGCAGGTTTTGGGGCTGCTGCGCAGCCCAGCGCGGGGCAAGCCCGCTCCCCACAACAGCCTCGTTTTCTCAGGGCATGTTTGCATCGAAGATGTGTAGATACCTACGTCCCGATACATCCCTAACAGGCGCCGAGAAACCTGGCGACCTGCACCGCCGCAGCCTCCAGATGCTGCTCATGGCTGAAGCCCGAAGCCTTCAACGGCTTCAAATCATGATCCCCCGCCACCAGCCACCTCACCTCGATGCTCGGTGACAACACATACCCCTCCACCGCCGCCCGATTGCCCAGCGCATCGCGCTCGCCCTGCACAATCAACGTCGGCGTCTTTAGCTCGGCCAAATGCTCGACCCTCGGTTTTTCCGGCTTGCCCACCGCGTAGAACGGATAACCCAGGCACACCAACGCGTCCGCGGCCAATTCATCGGCCAACAGACTCGCCATGCGCCCGCCCATGGACTTGCCACCAATGGCCAGTTTCCCAGCGACATGACGTCGCACCTCGGCATGCACTTCGCGCCAGGCTTCCAGCAGTTTCGGCGCCGGGTTGGGTGGGCGTTTGCCACCGTCCAATCGACGCTGGGCCATGTAGGGAAACTCGAAGCGCAACACGTTGACGCCATGCCCGGCAAGGCGTGCAGCCATGTCGTTCATGAAGGATGAGTCCATCGGTGCGCCAGCGCCGTGGGCCAGGATCAGCGTCACCGGTGTACGCGCGATAGACCCTTTCGCGACATCCCACAACCAGCCGTGTTCCCGCACACACTGCGCCCATTGATCCCCGTCAATACTGGCCTTGTGCTCTTTGCCCATGCTTGCCTCGCTATTTAGTCTGCCTATAACTCCAGCCCAAGTGCCGCATTTGCTTGGGTTGAACCGTGGATGGGGAACCATGAACACTACTTTAAGTACCGCCTATAACTACAAGGTGGTCCGCCAATTCGCCATTATGACGGTGGTGTGGGGCATCGTCGGCATGGGGCTCGGGGTTTTTCTCGCCGCCCAATTGGTTTGGCCCGCACTCAACTTCGATTTGCCCTGGACCAGCTTCGGCCGCTTGCGCCCGCTGCACACCAACGCGGTGATCTTCGCTTTCGGCGGCTGCGCACTGTTTGCCAGCTCGTTCTACTCGGTGCAGCGCACCTGCCAAACGCAGCTGTTCGCGCCGAAAATCGCCGCGTTTTGCTTCTGGGGTTGGCAGTTGGTCATCCTGCTGGCTGCGATCACCTTGCCGCTGGGCTACACCAGTTCCAAGGAATACGCCGAGCTGGAATGGCCGATCGACATCCTGATCACCATTGTCTGGGTGGCCTACGCCATCGTGTTCTTCGGCACGGTGATGAAGCGCAACACCAAGCACATCTACGTCGGTAACTGGTTCTTCGGTGCGTTCATCATCACCGTGGCGATCCTGCATATCGTCAACAACCTGGAAATCCCGGTCAGCCTGACCAAGTCCTACAGCCTCTACGGCGGTGCGACGGATGCAATGGTGCAGTGGTGGTATGGGCACAACGCGGTAGGCTTTTTCCTCACCGCAGGCTTCCTGGGGATGATGTACTACTTCGTGCCCAAGCAGGCCGAACGTCCGGTGTATTCCTATCGCTTGTCCATCGTGCACTTCTGGGCGCTGATCACCCTGTACATCTGGGCCGGTCCGCACCACTTGCACTACACCGCGCTGCCGGACTGGGCGCAGTCCCTGGGCATGGTGATGTCTCTGGTACTGCTGGCTCCGAGCTGGGGCGGCATGATCAACGGGATGATGACCCTCTCGGGCGCCTGGCATAAGTTGCGCAGCGACCCGATCCTGCGCTTTTTGGTGGTGTCCCTGGCGTTCTACGGCATGTCGACCTTCGAAGGCCCGATGATGGCGATCAAGACCGTCAACGCCCTCTCCCACTACACCGACTGGACCATCGGCCACGTACACGCCGGCGCCCTCGGTTGGGTGGCGATGATCTCCATCGGCGCGCTGTACCACATGATCCCGAAAGTCTTCGGTCGCGAGCAGATGTACAGCCTCGGCCTGATCAACGCGCACTTCTGGCTGGCCACCATCGGCACCGTGCTCTACATCGCCTCGATGTGGGTCAACGGCATCGCCCAGGGCCTGATGTGGCGTGCGATCAACGAAGACGGCACCTTGACCTACTCCTTCGTCGAAACCCTGGTGGCCAGCCATCCAGGCTTCATCGTGCGGCTGGTGGGCGGTGCGGTGTTCCTCAGCGGCATGTTCCTGATGGCTTACAACACGTGGCGCACCGTGCGTTCGCCGCAGCCTGTCGAAGCCGCCACCACTGCGCAGCTGGCCTGAGGAGTCTGTGATGAAACACGAAACGATTGAAAAGAACGTCGGCCTGCTGATGCTGCTCATGGTGCTCGCCGTGAGCATCGGCGGCCTGACCCAGATCGTCCCGCTGTTCTTCCAGGACGTGACCAACAAGCCGGTGGAAGGCATGAAGCCCTACACCGCGCTGCAACTGGAAGGCCGCGACATCTACATCCGCGAAGGCTGCGTGCAGTGCCACTCGCAGATGATCCGTCCGTTCCGCGCCGAAACCGAACGCTACGGCCACTACTCGGTGGCGGGCGAAAGCGTGTGGGATCACCCGTTCCTGTGGGGTTCCAAGCGCACCGGCCCGGATCTGGCCCGCGTTGGCGCCCGCTACTCGGACGACTGGCACCGCGCGCACTTGTACAACCCGCGCAACGTAGTGCCCGAGTCGAAGATGCCGGCCTACCCGTGGCTGGTCACGGCCCAGGTCGACAGCAGCCACACCGAGAACAAGTTGAAAGTAATGCGCACCCTCGGCGTGCCATACACCGACGACGACATCAGTGGCGCCGTGGCCAGCCTCAAGGGCAAGACCGAGATGGACGCGCTGGTTTCGTACCTGCAAGTACTCGGCACTGCCATCAAGAGCAAGAGGTGAGCCATGGGATTTGAATTCGATGCGGGCACCATCCGCGGCCTTGGCACGCTGGTCGTTGCCATCGCCTTTATCGGCCTGTCGCTGTGGGTGTTCAACAACCGGCGCAATGAGGAATTCGAGCAGGCGCGCCTGCTGCCCTTCGCCGATGAACCTTCTCCATCCGACGCTCAAGAAGAGCCTGCAACAAGGAGCAATCGGCCATGACCCTATTCTGGAGTACATGGATCTGCGTACTGACCCTCGGCAGCCTGATCGGGCTGACCTGGCTATTGATCGCCACCCGCAAGGGCGAGACCAAGGGCAGTGTCGACCAGACCATGGGCCACGCCTTCGACGGTATCGAGGAATACGACAACCCGCTGCCCCAGTGGTGGTTCATGCTGTTCGCCGGCACCCTGGTGTTTGCGGTCGGCTACCTGGTGCTCTACCCGGGCCTGGGCAACTGGAAAGGTGTGCTGCCGGGCTATGAAGACGGTTGGACCTCGGCCAAGGAGTGGGACAAGGAGATGGCCAAGGCCGACACCAAGTTCGGGCCGATCTTCGCCAAATTCTCGGCCATGCCCGTTGAAGAAGTCGCTAAAGACCCGCAAGCGCTGAAGATGGGCGGTCGCCTGTTCGCGTCCAACTGCGCGGTGTGTCACGGCTCGGACGCCAAGGGCGCGTTCGGCTTCCCTAACCTGGCAGACAACATCTGGCGCTGGGGCGGCTCGGCTGAGGCCATCAAGACCACTATCCTGAACGGTCGCCACGCGGCGATGCCGGCCTGGGGTACGGTGCTGGGTGACGACGGTGTGAAAAACGTCGCTGCCTATGTACGTCACGATTTGGCCAAGTTGCCACTGCCGGCCGATAGCACTGCCGACCTGGATGCGGGCAAAGCGGCGTTCAACACCACCTGCGTGGCTTGCCATGGGCCGGAAGGCCACGGTATGGAAGTCATGGGGGCGCCGAACCTGACGCTGCCAGGCGGCTATATCTACGGCACCAGCCTGGCGCAATTGCAGCAGACCATTCGTCACGGCCGTCAGGGCCAGATGCCGGCGCAGGAACTGTTGCAGGGCAACGACAAAGTGCACCTGCTCGCAGCTTACGTGTACAGCCTGTCTCACAACGCTGATGGTGCAATGCCAGAAAGCGCAGCTCAGTAACACCTGACTGCCGCCCCAATTTGGGGCGGCAGCTCTACCGCGCTACGCGACCAAGTGTCACACCCCTCCAAAGCACAACTTTCCCCTACTGCCATTCGGGTCTACGCTTGCTTGCACAGCGGACCGATCTTGGCGTACGCGACGACAGTCGTTGCGACCCCCAAAATTTCCTGTCCACTCGATCAGCTTTCGATTTCTGATTTTGTCCTTACGCCAAACATGGAAAGGGCGCAGAATCTGGCGTGGAACGCATTGATCCAGGTCAGCCATTGCGTTGCAATGGCCCCTCGCTTTCTACATACTTGCGGCCGATTTTACCTATAAAAAAACCTAAACCGTGGAACCTTAGAATGAGCACAGCAATCAGTCCGACTGCTTATAACTATAAGGTAGTCCGCCAGTTCGCCATCATGACGGTGGTCTGGGGGATCCTTGGCATGGGGCTCGGGGTGTTCATCGCCTCGCAACTGGTTTGGCCGGAATTGAATTTCGACTTGCCATGGACGACCTTCGGTCGCCTACGCCCGCTGCACACCAACCTGGTGATTTTCGCCTTCGGCGGATGTGCATTGTTTGCCACCTCCTACTATGTCGTGCAGCGAACCTGCCAGACGCGACTGATCTCCGATGGCCTCGCCGCCTTTACCTTCTGGGGTTGGCAGGCGGTCATCGTCGGCGCCATCGTCAGCCTGCCACTGGGCTACACCACCACCAAGGAATACGCCGAGCTGGAATGGCCGATCGCCATTTTGCTGGCGATTGTGTGGGTGACCTACGGTGCGGTGTTCTTCGGCACCATCGTCAAGCGCAAAACCAAGCACATCTACGTGGGCAACTGGTTCTACGGTGCGTTCATCGTGGTCACGGCGATGCTGCACATCGTCAATCACGCATCGCTGCCGGTCAGCCTGTTCAAGTCCTACTCGGCGTATGCCGGCGCGACGGACGCGATGATCCAGTGGTGGTACGGGCATAACGCCGTAGGCTTTTTCCTCACCACCGGTTTTCTGGGGATGATGTACTACTTCGTGCCGAAACAGGCCGAACGTCCTATTTACTCGTACCGTTTGTCCATCGTGCACTTCTGGGCATTGATCACCCTCTACATCTGGGCCGGCCCGCACCACTTGCACTACACCGCACTGCCGGACTGGGCACAGTCCCTGGGCATGGCGATGTCGATCATCCTGTTGGCTCCGAGCTGGGGCGGCATGATCAACGGCATGATGACCCTCTCGGGTGCCTGGCATAAATTGCGCACCGACCCGATCCTGCGCTTCCTTGTGGTATCCCTGGCGTTCTACGGCATGTCGACCTTCGAAGGGCCGATGATGGCAATCAAGACCGTCAACTCGCTCTCCCACTACACCGACTGGACCATCGGCCACGTTCACGCCGGTGCCCTCGGTTGGGTGGCGATGATCTCCATCGGTGCGCTGTACCACATGATCCCCAAACTGTTCGGCCGTGCGCAGATGCACAGCGTCGGGCTGATCAACACGCACTTCTGGCTGGCCACCATCGGCACCGTGCTCTACATCGCTTCGATGTGGGTCAACGGCATCACCCAAGGCCTGATGTGGCGTGCGATCAACGATGACGGCACCCTCACCTACTCGTTCGTCGAAGCGCTGCAAGCCAGCCATCCGGGCTACATCGTCCGTGCCTTGGGCGGTGCGTTCTTCGCTGCCGGCATGCTGTTCATGGCCTACAACGTCTGGCGCACCGTGCGTGCCTCGGACCCGGCAGAAGCCGAAGCCGCCGCCAAGATTGCCGTTGTGGGAGCCCACTGATGAAGCATGAAGTAGTCGAGAAGAATATCGGCCTGCTGGCCTTCTTCATGGTCATCGCCGTGAGTATCGGCGGCCTGACCCAGATCGTTCCGCTGTTTTTCCAGGACGTGACCAACAAGCCGGTGGAAGGCATGAAGCCGCGCACCGCCCTTGAACTGGAAGGCCGCGACGTCTACATCGCCAACGGTTGCGTGGGCTGTCACTCGCAGATGATCCGCCCGTTCCGCGCCGAAACCGAACGCTACGGCCACTACTCGGTCGCCGGCGAAAGCGTATGGGACCACCCGTTCCTGTGGGGCTCCAAGCGCACCGGCCCTGACCTGGCCCGTGTTGGCGGGCGTTACTCCGATGACTGGCAACGTGCGCACTTGTACAACCCGCGCAACGTGGTGCCTGAGTCGAAAATGCCGGCGTACCCGTTCCTCGTGGAAAACAAGCTCGACGGCAAGGACACCGCGAAGAAGATGGAAGTCTTGCGCACCCTGGGCGTGCCCTACACCGACGAAGACATCGCCGGTGCAGCTGCAGCCGTAAAGGGCAAGACCGAAATGGACGCATTGGTGGCCTACCTGCAAGGCCTGGGCACCATCATCAAAAGCAAACGGTGATTCTTCATGGATATCGGGATGATTCGTGGCCTGGGCACCGTTGTGGTGATGGTGGCCTTTATCGGCCTGGCGTTGTGGGTGTTCAGCCCCAAGCGCAAGTCGGAGTTTGAAGACGCGACCTTGCTGCCCTTTGCGGATGATCCCGAAGCCATCAAGCACGTCGAGCAAGCTTCTAGGAGTAACAAAGAATGACTACGTTCTGGAGTCTGTACGTCACAGTCCTCAGTCTGGGTACCATTTTCGCCCTGACCTGGCTGTTGCTGTCGACCCGCAAGGGCCAGCGCGCCGAGCAAACCGACGAGACCGTCGGCCACTCGTTCGATGGCATCGAGGAGTACGACAACCCATTGCCCAAGTGGTGGTTCATGCTGTTCGTCGGCACCATCATTTTTGCCCTTGGCTACCTGGTGCTGTACCCAGGCCTGGGAAATTGGAAAGGCCTGCTGCCGGGCTACAACTACCTCGACAACGACAAACAAACCCCCTTCGCCAACGGCCAGACCGGCTGGACCGGTGTGCACGAATGGGAAAAGGAAATGGCCCGGTCGGACGCCAAGTTCGGTCCGATCTTCGCCAAATTCGCCTCCATGCCCATTGAGGAAGTCGCCAAAGACCCGCAAGCCCTGAAGATGGGTGGCCGCTTGTTCGCGTCCAACTGCTCGGTGTGCCACGGGTCCGACGCCAAGGGTGCCTACGGCTTCCCCAACCTGACTGACGCCGACTGGCGCTGGGGTGGGGAGCCGGCGACGATCAAGGAAACCATCATGAAAGGCCGTCATGCCGTGATGCCGGGCTGGCTTCCGGTGCTGCAAGAAGAGGGTGTCAGCGACGTGGCGGCCTACGTGGTCACTCAACTCGACGGCCGCAAACTGCCCGAAGGCGTCAAGGCCGACGTAGCCAACGGCGAAAAACTCTTCGCCGCCAACTGCGTGGCCTGCCACGGCCCAGCCGGTAAAGGCACCCCAGCAATGGGCGCGCCCGACCTGACCCACCCCGGCGCCTTCATCTACGGTTCGAGCTTCGCCCAACTGCAGCAGACCATCCGTTTCGGCCGCCAGGGCCAGATGCCGGCGCAGGAACAATTGCAAGGCAATGACAAGGTGCACTTGCTCGCGGCGTATGTTTACAGCTTGTCCCATGGGGATAAGAAGGCCGAGGAGCAGTAAGGCGACCCCCTTACCCAGAAACACCAAAAAACCCTTGTGAGAGGGGGCTTGCTCCCGATGACGGTGGATCAGTATTAGTGACTCTGACTGACACGCCGCTATCGGGAACAAGCCCCCTCACACATTGGATCTTCGGCTTTTTGAAGGTTGAGCCCGCAAAAACCGTCCATACTTCACAAGTCAATTGATCCAGATCACGTACACCATCAATTGATTTTCCCCAACGCGACCAAAGGTCGCACCCCTTGCGCAGCATCGGGGGCGTATCATTACGCCACTGCAAGACCCCTAATTTGACCCCGGTTGGCACGTACTGGCCGAGGCAAATCTCCACCGCCGTGGGATGCAATGATGAGCGACCAAATACCGGTACATGACGTTACCCCGCCTGCCAAACACTCGACCGCCACCGTCGACCTCTATGCCCCGCGCGAGAAAATCTACACCCGCGCCTTTACCGGCCTGTTCCGCAATTTACGAATGCTCGGCGGCGCTGCTTTGTTCCTGCTCTACTTCGGCACGGTGTGGCTGAACTGGGGTGGCCACCAGGCCGTGTGGTGGAACCTGCCGGAGCGTAAGTTCTTCATTTTCGGTGCAACCTTCTGGCCCCAAGACTTCATCCTGCTGTCGGGCATTCTGATCGTCGCGGCGTTTGGCCTGTTCTTCATCACGGTGTACGCCGGCCGCGTGTGGTGCGGTTATACCTGCCCGCAAAGCGTGTGGACGTGGATCTTCATGTGGTGCGAAAAAGTCACCGAAGGCGACCGCAACCAACGCATCAAGCTGGATAAAGCGCCGATGGGCGCCAACAAATTCCTGCGCAAATTCAGCAAGCACAGCCTGTGGCTGCTGATCGGTTTTGCCACCGGGATTACCTTCGTCGGCTACTTCTCGCCGATCCGCGAACTGGTGTTCGATTTCTTCACCGGCCAGGCCGATGGCTGGTCGTATTTCTGGGTCGGTTTCTTCACCCTCGCCACCTACGGCAACGCCGGCTGGCTGCGCGAACAGGTGTGCATCTACATGTGCCCGTACGCGCGTTTCCAGAGCGTGATGTTCGACAAAGACACCCTCATCGTCTCTTACGACCCACGTCGTGGAGAGCTGCGTGGCCCGCGTAAAAAAGGGATCGACTACAAGGCCCAAGGCCTGGGCGACTGCATCGATTGCACGATGTGCGTGCAGGTGTGCCCCACCGGCATCGACATCCGCGACGGTCTGCAAATCGAGTGCATCGGCTGCGCCGCGTGCATCGACGCCTGCGACAACATCATGGACAAAATGGAGTACCCGCGCGGCCTGATCAGCTACACCACCGAGCACAACCTGTCCGGGCAGAAAACCCACAAGCTGCGCCCACGCCTGATCGGTTACGCCCTGGTGTTGCTGGCGATGATCAGCCTGTTGGCCGGGGCGTTCTTCATGCGGTCGCTGGTGGGCTTCGACGTGAGCAAAGACCGCGTGCTCTACCGCGAAAACGCCGAAGGCCGTATCGAAAACGTCTACAGCCTGAAGATCATGAACAAGGACCAGCGCGACCACACCTACGTGCTCGACGCATCAGGCCTGCCAGACCTCAAGCTGCAGGGCCGGCGCGAGATCAAGGTGGCTGCCGGCGATATCGTCAGCATGCCAGTGGAACTGTCGAGTGCGCCGGAACAACTGCCGTCGAGCACCAACGAGGTGAAATTCACCCTCACCGATGCCGATGACGCCAGCGTCAACATTGAAGCCAAGAGCCGATTCATCGGCCCACAAGTTCGATAAAGAGAGAACGGAACAATGCCCTTAGCCACTGCCGCAAGCCCTTGGTACAAGCACCTCTGGCCCTGGATCATCATCGGGATCCTCGCCTGCTCGGTGACCTTGACCTTGTCCATGGTGACCATCGCGGTAAACAACCCGGACAACCTGGTCAACGACAACTACTACGAGGCTGGCAAGGGCATCAACCGCTCACTGGACCGCGAACGCCTGGCGCAGACCCTGCAACTGCGCGCCAAGTTGCATTTGGACGAACTGACCGGTGAAGTCGAGCTGAAGCTCACCGGCTACAGCAACCCGAACACCCTGGAACTGAACCTGATTTCCCCGACTCAGCCGGAGAAAGATCGCAAAATCAACCTGGCCCGCAGCGACAGCGAACCCGGCCGCTACATCGGCCAGGTCACCGACAAAGTCGAAGGCCGCCGCTTCGTGGAACTGCTGGGCGTGGAAGGCGACAAGACCTGGCGGCTGTTCGAGGAAGAAGAAGTCAGCCACGACAAAGACTTGCTGTTGGGTGATGAACCGTTGCAGGGTGCCGAAGACCTGAAGAAATAAACACCTGCGCTTCGCGCATCGCCGGCAAGCCGGCTCCTACAGACCCACACCCCTCTCGTAGGAGCCGGCTTGCCGGCGATGGGGCCTTCCCAGCCACCAAAGATCCCGAACCATGACCACCCCCACTCCCTGCTACCACTGCGCCCTGCCCGTACCGCCCGGCAGCCGGTTCACCGCCGATATCCTCGGCGAGCGCCGCGAACTCTGCTGCCCGGGCTGCCAGGCGGTGGCCGAAGCAATCGTGGCCGCAGGTTTGGAAAGCTATTACCAGCACCGCAGCGAAGCCTCGGCCAACCCCGAAACGCTGCCGGTGCAACTGGTGGATGAACTGGCGCTGTACGACCGCGCGGACGTGCAAAAACCCTTCGTGCACCACCAAGGCGAACTGGCTGAAACGACCCTGTTGATGGAAGGCATCAGCTGCGCCGCCTGTGGCTGGCTGATCGAAAAACACCTGCGCAGCTTGCCCGCCGTTGCCGAGGCGCGGTTGAACCTGTCCAACCATCGCTTGCAGGTGCGCTGGGCCGACGGGCAATTGCCGTTGAGCCAAGTGCTCAGTGAGCTGCGCCATATCGGCTATGCCGCCCATCCTTATCAGGCCGACCGCGCCGCCGAGCAACTGGCCAGCGAAAACCGCCTGGCTTTGCGCCAACTCGGTGTCGCCGGGCTGCTGTGGTTCCAGGCAATGATGGCAACCATGGCCACCTGGCCGGAATTCAATATCGACCTGAGCCCGGAGCTGCATGTAATCCTGCGCTGGGTGGCGATGTTTCTGACAACCCCCATCGTGTTCTACAGCTGCGCGCCGTTCTTCAAGGGCGCCATGCGCGACCTGCGCACGCGGCACCTGACCATGGACGTTTCAGTATCCCTCGCCATTGGCGGGGCTTATTTGGCGGGAATATGGACCGCGATCACCGGCGTCGGCGAGCTGTATTTCGATGCAGTGGGCATGTTTGCACTGTTCCTGCTGGCCGGTCGCTACCTGGAACGCCGTGCCCGGGAGCGCACGGCGGCGGCCACTGCGCAGTTGGTCAACCTGTTGCCTGCGTCGTGCCTGCGCTTGAAAGACGACGGCCAGAGCGAACGCATCCTGTTGAGCGAACTGGCCCTGGGCGACCGCGTGCTGGTGCATCCGGGCGCGGTGCTGCCAGCAGACGGCGTGATCCTCGATGGCCAGTCCAGCATTGATGAGTCCCTGCTCACCGGCGAGTACTTGCCGCAACCGCGCCAAGTCGGCGACACCGTCACCGCCGGCACCCTCAACGTCGACGGCGCGCTGACCGTCGAAGTGCGCGCCCTTGGCCACGAGACCCGCCTGTCCGCCATCGTGCGCCTGCTAGAGCGCGCCCAGGCCGAAAAACCGCGACTGGCGCAAATCGCCGACCGCGCCGCGCAGTGGTTCCTGTTGTGTTCGCTGATCGCCGCTGCGCTGATCGGCCTGCTGTGGTGGGAACTGGACTCATCACGAGCGTTCTGGATCGTGCTGGCGATGTTAGTGGCGACCTGCCCATGTGCGTTGTCCCTCGCTACACCTACCGCCCTGACCGCCGCCACCGGCACCCTGCACAAACTCGGGCTGCTGCTGACCCGTGGCCATGTGCTGGAGGGCCTGAACCAGATCGACACGGTGATTTTCGACAAGACCGGCACCCTCACCGAAGGTCGCCTGGCCCTGCGCGCGATCCGGCCGCTGGGCGAATTGGGCAGCGACGACTGCCTGGGTCTCGCCGCCGCCCTGGAAAACCGCTCGGAACACCCGATTGCCCGCGCCTTTGGCCGTGCGCCACTGGCCGCTGACGAAGTGCTCAGTACGCCCGGTCTCGGTCTGGAAGGTCGAGTGGGCGAGCGTCTGCTGCGCATCGGCCAGCCGGGTTTCGTCTGCGAACTCAGTGGCTGCCCGATCCCCGCTCCGCCGGACGACGCCGGGCAATGGCTGCTGCTGGGCGACCGCAGCGGCGCCCTCGCCTGGTTCGTACTGGATGACCGCCTGCGCAGCGACGCCCCCGCCCTGCTCGCCGCTTGCAAGGCGCGCGGTTGGCGCACACTGCTGCTGTCCGGGGACAGTTCGCCGATGGTCGCCAGTGTCGCCCTTGAGCTGGGCATAGACGAGGCCCACGGCGGCCTGCGTCCCGACGACAAGCTGCACGTGCTGCAACAGCTGCACAAGGAAGGTCGCAAGGTGCTGATGCTCGGCGATGGCGTCAACGATGTCCCCGTCCTCGCCGCCGCCGATATCAGCGTGGCAATGGGCTCGGCCACCGACCTGGCCAAGACCAGTGCCGATGCGGTGTTGCTCTCCAATCGCCTCGACGCTCTGGTGCAGGCTTTCAGCCTGGCGCGGCGCACCCGACGAGTGATTATTGAAAACCTGCTCTGGGCGGGCCTATACAATGGCCTGATGTTGCCGTTTGCTGCTTTGGGCTGGATCACGCCAATCTGGGCGGCAGTCGGCATGTCCATCAGTTCGTTGACCGTGGTACTCAACGCCCTGCGCCTGACTCGCGTGCCGAGCGCACAGGCCGCCAGCGCCCCCTCAATCACCCGCCCGCTGCCCGCGTGAGCCGCGCGGGCATGGAGTGCAGATGCCAGCTTTATACGTGATGATTCCGGCGGCGCTGCTGATAGTGGCCATCGCTATTTACATCTTCTTCTGGGCCGTGGACAGCGGCCAGTACGATGACCTCGACGGCCCGGCCCACAGCGTGCTGTTCGACGACCAGGACCCGAACCACCTGGCCGCCATCGACGAAGCCAACGGTCCGGAACAACCGCCCAAAGACCCACCTCATGCTTGAATTGGCGCCGCTGCTGGTCTCCGCGCTGATTCTGGGCCTGCTGGGCGGCGGTCATTGCCTGGGCATGTGCGGCGGGCTGATGGGCGCGCTGACTTTGGCAATTCCCAAGGAACAACGCAGTCGCCGGTTTCGCCTGCTGCTGGCGTACAACCTGGGGCGAATCCTCAGTTACGCCACGGCTGGGCTGTTGATCGGCCTGGCCGGCTGGGCCGTGGCCAATAGCCCGGCGGCGATGTTCATGCGCGTGCTGGCCGGTCTGCTGCTGATCTGCATGGGCCTGTACCTGGCCGGTTGGTGGAGCGGCCTTACCCGTATCGAAAGCCTCGGGCGCGGCCTGTGGCGGCATATCCAGCCCGTTGCCACCCGTTTGCTGCCGGTGTCCAGCCTGCCCCGCGCTCTACTGCTGGGCGCGCTGTGGGGCTGGTTGCCGTGCGGGTTGGTCTACAGCACCCTGCTGTGGGCCGCGAGCCAGGGCAATGCGCTGGACAGTGCCTTGCTGATGCTCGCGTTCGGGTTGGGCACCTGGCCCGTGCTGCTGGCGACTGGGCTGGCCGCCGAACGCGTCACCGCGTTATTGCGCAAACGCAGCGTGCGCATGGCCGGTGGATTGCTGGTCATTGTGTTCGGTATTTGGACCTTGCCAGGGCCGCACCAGCACTGGCTGATGGGCCACTAAAAGGCCATGTGGCATAGCGCCGCTGCTCGTTGATGCAAATCAAGATGCCCTCTGCCCCACGCCTCTAGACTCGGCCCACTAGCCTATCCGGGGGACGCCCGCATGCTCGACGCCATTCGTTGGGACACCGATCTGATTCATCGCTACGACCTGGCGGGACCGCGCTATACGTCCTACCCCACCGCCATACAATTCGACAGCCAGGTCGGCACATTCGACCTGCTACACGCCCTGCGCGACAGTCGCAAGGCTGTGCGCCCATTGTCGCTGTATGTGCATGTGCCGTTCTGCGCGAACATTTGCTACTACTGCGCCTGCAACAAGGTGATCACCAAAGACCGTGGCCGCGCCCAGGCATACCTGCACCGCCTGGAGCAGGAGATCCAAATGGTGGCCTGCCACCTCGACCCGAAACAGCCGGTGGAGCAGTTGCATTTCGGCGGCGGCACGCCGACGTTTCTCAGCCACGACGAACTGCGTCAGGTCATGGGCTCCCTGCGCCAGCACTTCAATTTGCTCGATGATGATTCCGGCGACTACGGCATCGAAATCGACCCGCGCGAAGCCGACTGGGCCACCATGGGCCTGCTGCGTGAACTCGGTTTCAACCGCGTCAGCATTGGCCTGCAAGACCTCGACCCCGAGGTGCAGCGGGCCGTTAACCGCCTGCAAAGCCTGGAAGAGACTCGCGCAGTAATCGATGCGGCGCGCACTTTGCAGTTTCGCTCGATCAATATCGACCTGATCTACGGCCTGCCCAAGCAAACGCCGATCAACTTCGCGCGCACCGTGGAAGAAGTGATCAAGCTGCAACCGGATCGCCTGTCGGTGTTCAACTATGCGCACCTGCCGGAGCGCTTCATGCCCCAGCGGCGCATCGACAGCGACGAGCTGCCAGCACCGGCGGAAAAACTGCTGATGCTGCAAACCACCATCACGCAATTGACCGAGGCGGGTTATCGCTACATCGGCATGGACCACTTCGCTCTGCCGGATGACGAACTCGCCATCGCCCAAGAAGAAGGCACACTGCAACGCAATTTCCAGGGCTACACCACCCACGGCCATTGCGACCTGATCGGCCTGGGTGTGTCGGCGATCAGCCAGATCGGCGACTTGTATTGCCAGAACAGCAGTGACCTCAACGGCTACCAGAACACCCTGGCCGGCGCGCAGCTGGCGACCAGCCGTGGCTTGGTCTGCACCACAGACGATCGACTAAGACGGGAAGTGATTCAGCAGTTGATCTGCAATTTCAGCCTGGTATTCGAGCGTATCGAACAGGCCTTCAATATTGATTTTCGCGGGTACTTCGATGAGATCTGGCTGCAACTTGAGGCCATGGCCAAGGACGGCCTGATCGCGCTCGACGCCCAGGGCATTCGGGTGCTGCCCGCAGGGCGCTTGCTGGTGCGCTCGGTGTGCATGGTGTTCGACGCGTACCTGGAACACCAGAACCGGCAACGGTTTTCACGGGTGATCTAGTTACATCGACCTAGTTACATCGACAACGAAGCGGCCTTGAGCGCCTGATCGGCACTCATGGTTTTCATGGCATTGGCCAAGGAGATTTGGGCCGTCATCAAGCCGGCCTGCAAGGAACTGATGGCACCTTGCACGTTAGCGACCTTGGCCTGAACCTCCTCCGGCGTCAGGCTTTTGTCCGCGGCGATGGCCTGAAGCTCCGCCAATTTTTCGGCGATCTGCTGCTTCAACTGACGGATCATTTTAAGAACTTGCTTAACGTTGTCGTCCAGACCGCTGTCGTCGATATCGGCGTTGGCACTTTTGGCCGCACCCGCAGCCTTGAAGCCATCCGGCGAAATGCTCACCTTCACGCCTTCGCTCGTGGCAGGCGTTGACACGGCATCCTGCGTCTCAACCGCCGCAGCGGGCGGGGCCGGCTCTGGGTTTGGCACACGGATGGAGGGGTTGTTGGCGGCGATGATCAACATGCGCTGAGCTCCTGCTCATGAACGTACACATATGTATCGGCACCGATACACAAAGCTTTATACGGCTGTCTGTTTTTTGTACACGCTGGCCTCACTGCCCCCCAGTGCGTTACCCTTACGTCTTATGTGTGTTTTCCCACAAGGATTTAAGAAATGTCCGAGCCAGTCAAACTGCGCGCTCACAGCCAGGCTCACTGCAAGGATTGCAGCCTGGCCCCCCTCTGCCTGCCACTTTCGCTGAATCTGGAAGACATGGATGCGCTGGACGACATCGTTAAACGTGGTCGCCCGCTGAAGAAAGGCGAGTTCCTGTTTCGTCAGGGCGATCAGTTCGACTCCGTCTATGCAGTACGTTCGGGCGCGTTGAAGACCTTCAGCCTGAGCGACAACGGCGAGGAGCAGATCACCGGTTTTCACCTGCCCAGCGAACTGGTGGGTTTGTCGGGCATGGACACCGAGATGCATCCCGTGTCGGCCCAGGCGCTGGAGACCACGTCGGTGTGCGAAATCCCCTTCGAACGCCTGGACGAACTGGCCATCCAATTACCTCAACTGCGCCGCCAGTTGATGCGCGTGATGAGCCGAGAAATTCGTGACGATCAGCAGATGATGCTGCTGTTATCGAAGAAAACCGCCGACGAGCGCATCGCGACATTCCTGGTCAACCTGTCGGCCCGGTTCCGGGCACGCGGTTTCTCGGCCAACCAGTTCCGCTTGAGCATGTCGCGTAACGAAATCGGCAACTACCTGGGTCTGGCGGTGGAAACCGTGTCCCGCGTGTTCACCCGTTTCCAGCAGAACGAGTTGATTGCCGCCGAAGGCAAGGAAGTGCACATTCTCGACCCGATCCAGCTGTGTGCGCTGGCGGGTGGTTCTCTAGAGGGTTGATGCAGACACTTGTGGCCGCGCCAATCGGTGAGGCCGCAGGTATACTTCGAGTCCGTTTTCCTCCCAGGACTCTTCGACGATGACCTTCGATTCGTTCGACATCAAATCCCTGATCCGCCCCGTCATCGACTTCCCCAAGCCTGGGGTGATCTTCCGTGACATCACGCCGCTGTTCCAATCGCCCAAGGCCCTGCGCCTGGTGGCCGATACCTTTGCCCATCGCTATGTCGAAGCCGATTTCACCCACATCGGCGCGATGGATGCCCGCGGGTTTCTGATCGGTTCGATCATTGCCTACCAACTGAACAAACCGCTGATCCTGTTCCGCAAGCAGGGCAAGCTGCCGGCCGATGTCCTGGCCGAGGGTTATCAGACCGAATACGGCGAAGCTTTCCTGGAAGTGCACGCCGACAGCCTGTGCGAAGGCGACTCGGTGCTGATGTTCGATGACCTGATCGCCACAGGCGGGACCTTGATCGCTGCGGCGAACCTGGTGCGGCGCATGGGTGCGAAGATTTTTGAAGCCGCGGCAATTATTGATTTGCCGGAGCTGGGTGGCTCGCAGCGTTTGGAAGACATGGGAATTCCGACGTTTTGCCTGACGCAATTTGCGCTGTCCGAGCGGTAATATTTGGCTGGACTGACGCTATCAAGGGCTGCCCCCTCCCACACTTGAAGGTGTTTACACATCAAAATGTGGCAGAGGGCTTGCCCCGATGAGGCAGGTAAGCCGCCTCAAAGCCCCATCTGTTTGCTGATGATTTCATTCATCACTTCACGAGTGCCGCCGCCGATCGACAGGATACGGTTGTCGCGATACAGCCTCTCCACCAGGCTGCCGCGCATATAGCCCTGGCCGCCGAGGATCTGCACGGCGTCATAAGTCACCCGATCGGCGGTATCGGTGGCCAGGTTCTTGGCCATGGATATCTCCTTGATCACACTCTTGCCAGCGGCCATCTTGGCGGCTTGGCGGTAGGTGAATTCCCTGGACACTTCCACAGCCGTCGCCATTTCCGCCAGGCGATGCTTGAGCACCTGGAATTTGCCAATGGGCTTGCCAAATGCTTCACGCTGCGCGGCCCATTTGAGGCTTTCCTCAAGCGCAAGCTGCGCGGTCATATTGGCCATCAACGCCAGCGCCAGCCGTTCACTCTGAAAGTTGCCCATGATGCAGGCAAACCCCATGTTCTCGGCGCCGATCAGGTTGCCTACGGGCACTTGGCAATCATCGAAGAACAACTCTGCCGTGTCCGACGCCCACCAACCCATTTTCTTCAGGGGCTGGCCGACGGTGAAACCCGGGGTGTCTTTTTCGATGAGCAACAGGCTGATGCCGCCAAAGCCTGGCCCGCCGGTACGAACAGCAACGGTGTAGAAATCGGCGCGGTTGCCGCTGGTGATAAAGGTCTTGCTGCCGCTGACCCGGTAAACGTCGCCATCACGCACGGCGCGGGTGCGCAGGCTGGCTACATCGGAGCCGCCGCTGGGTTCGGTGACGGCCAAGGCGATGATCTTCTCGCCCGAGAGCACTTGCGGGGCCACACGTTCGCGCACTTCGGGCCGCGCCCATTTGATGATGGGAGGCAAGCCGATATCCAGCGAGCCCAATCCCGCGACCACGCCGCCGGAGCCGCAGCGCATCAATTCCTCGCTGACGGCCACCTTGGCGAACAGATCGCCCTCGTGACTGCCGCCCAAGGATTCGGGATAACCGATACCGAGGATCCCCGCCGCACCGGCCTTAAGGTACAACGCTCGGGGAAAGCTCTCCGCCTCCTCCCATTGCTCGATGCCCGGTAACAGCTCCCGCTCGACAAAACGGCGCACGCTGTCGCGGAGCAATTGGTGGCTGGGGTCGAAGTAGTCCTGATAGGCAGACATCTGCAAGCTCCACGGAGAGGTGGAGCGAAATTACCAAGCGCTTGCTTGGTTAGCAACACAGATCTCAATCACACCGCAAAACCATTGTGGGAGGGGCTTGCTCCCGATAGCAGTGTGTCAGCCAATAGATTCATGACTTATCCACTGCCATCGGGAGCAAGCCCCCTCCCACATTTGGCTGGTGTTTATTGTTAGAGCGCGATCGGCTTGCGACCGGCGAACGAATGCGCCAGCGTGCCGCCATCCACCAGCTCCAACTCCCCACCCAACGGTACGCCATGGGCGATACGCGAAGTGATCAGGCCTTTGTTGCTCAGCAGTTGGGCGATGTAATGGGCGGTGGCTTCACCTTCCACGGTCGGGTTGGTGGCCAGGATCACCTCGGTAAAGGTGCCCTGCTCTTCGATACGTGCCACCAGTTGCGGAATGCCGATGGCCTCCGGACCCAGGCCGTCCAGCGGCGACAGGTGGCCCTTGAGCACGAAGTAACGCCCGCGATAACCGGTCTGCTCCACCGCGTAGACGTCCATCGGGCCTTCCACCACACACAGCAACGTGTCGTCGCGACGCGGATCGGCGCATTGCGGGCAAAGGTCTTCTTCGGTGAGGGTTCGGCACTGGCGGCAGTGGCCGACGCCCGTCATGGCCTGGCTCAGGGCCTGGGCCAACCGGGTGCCGCCGCTGCGATCACGCTCCAGCAGTTGCAGCGCCATGCGCTGGGCGGTTTTCTGGCCGACACCCGGCAACGTGCGCAGGGCGTCGATCAGTTGGCGAATCAGGGGGCTGAAGCTCATGGGGCAATGGTCCGACAAAACAACGAGACGCGGTTTATACCCGCGCCCCGGATTAGCGTCAAATCCTCAATCCTGCGCGACCCGCACCACCAACTTGCCGAAGTTGCGCCCTTCAAGCAGGCCGATAAAGGCTTCGGGCGCCTGCTCCAAGCCATCGACCACGTCCTCGCGGAACTTGATCTTACCGTCGCGGACCCAGGGCGCCATGGCACTGAGGAACTCTGGCTGACGATCACCGTAGTCATCAAACACGATAAAGCCCTGGATGCGCACCCGCTTGGTCAGCAACGTGCGTTGCAGCGCCGGCAAGCGATCAGGCCCGCTGGGGGCTTCGTGGGCGTTGTAGCCGGCAATCAGCCCGCACAAAGGAATGCGTGCCTTGGGGTTGAGCAAAGGCACCACGGCGTCGAACACCTTGCCACCGACGTTCTCGAAATAGATGTCCACGCCGTTGAAGCAAGCCTGGGCGAGTTGATCGGCGAAGTCTGCGCTCTTATGGTCGATACAGGCATCAAAGCCCAGTTCATCCACGACATAGCGGCACTTGTCCGCACCGCCTGCAATCCCGACCACGCGCAGGCCCTTGAGCTTGGCGACCTGGCCCACTACCGAACCGACTGCGCCGGAGGCAGCGGCGACCACCAGGGTTTCCCCAGCCTTGGGTTGACCAATGTCCATCAGGCCCATGTAGGCGGTCATACCCGGCATCCCCAATACGCCCAACGCCATGGACGGACTGGCGAGACCTTTGGGCACCGGAATCAGGTTGCGGCCGTCGGAAATGCTGTGGCTCTGCCAACCGGTGGCGCCGACCACCAGATCACCCACTTCGAATTTAGGGTTACGGGATTGCTCGATACGGCTGACAGCACCGCCGGTCATCACCTCATCGATTTCCACCGGGGCGGCGTAGGAAGGTGCGTCGCTCATGCGCCCGCGCATGTAGGGGTCAAGGGACAGGTAGAGGGTCTTGAGCAGCACTTGGCCGTCCGCCAACTCCGGCAAGCTCACGCGCTCCAGGCGAAAGTTTTCCGGAGTGGGCGCGCCTTGGGGCCGCGAGACCAGCACGATGCGTTGGTTCAGGGTCAGTTCTTGAGGCATCAGGGGCTCCTTATCGAATTCATCGGTATAGGTTGCAGACCATGGGTGCCGGGCCAGGGTTCGATCGGGATTCGATTGAATAGGCACAAACAAAAATGCCAGGCACTGGGCCTGGCATTGGAGTCTAGCTAACGCTGGAGAATCAGAACGGCATCTTCATGCCCGGTGGCAGTTGCATGCCAGCGGTCACGCCGGACATTTTGTCCTGGCTATTGGCTTCGATCTTGCGCACGGCGTCGTTGACGGCCGCGGCGAACAGCGCTTCGAGCATTTCCAGGTCATCTTCACCCACGCCTGGCAGCACGCTTGGGTCGATGCTCACGCGCTTGATGTCGTGACGCCCAGTCATCACCACGCTGACCATATCGCCCCCGGCTTTACCGGTGACTTCGGCGTTGGCCAGTTCTTCCTGCATCTTGGCCATCTTTTCCTGCATCTGCTGCGCCTGCTTCATCAGGCCGGCCATGCCACCTTTCATCATGGGAATCACCTCAAAAGTACGTGGATCAATTAATAGCCCGGTGTCATGACGCTTGGGTCACCGGGGCTTCGACAGGTTCAATAGTATCGTGACGAACGACCGCACCAAACTGTTGCATCATTTGCTGGATGAGCGGGTCTGCGTGGATCGAATCCTCAGCCTCGCGCTGACGGTTGATACGCCGGCGGGTCGCGGCCTGGGCCGGGGTTTCCTGCTCGGGCTTGATCAGCTCGATGGTGATGGTCAGCGTGCGCTCATGGTACTGGTTCAGGGCATCGTTGAGGCGCCGTTGCTGGGTCGCGTTGAACAGGGCGCTGTGGGCCGGGTCCAGGTGCAACAGCCAATGGTCGCCGTCGACGGAAATCAGGGTGCAGTTGGCGGCAATACTGCCGGTCATGCCGGAGATCGGCAGTTTCGGGAACAGTTCCAGCCATTGCAACGCCAGGCCGGTGGCCGGGGCTGCCGCGGGTTCTGCTTCGGGCTCGGGGGCCGGTTCGGCGGTGTGTTCGCTGGCCAAATCGTCCAGGTAACTGTAGGCCGAATCCATGTCCGGCTCGATGTAGTCTTCGTCCAGCGGCGGCTCGTCGTCGAGGTCGATGCCTGGGGTTGCGGCCTCAACCTGGGCGACTGTCGGCTCGGGAACCGGTGCTGAAACCCACTCAGGAGCGGCTGGCACCACGCTGTCCGGTGTCGGCGCAGGCATAGGCGTCAGCTCAGGCTGCTCGCTGGCGGTTTCGAGCACGGGCTCAACATAGGGCTGCTGTTCGACTTCTTCGACCTCGGCTTCTACCGGGTCATTCCAAGGCAAGTCGACGACAGGCTCGGGCTCAACCACCGGCTCCGGCTCAACCACAGGTGCCACCACCACAGGGGCTGGCTCAGGCGCCGGCGCAACCGGGGCAGCAACCACTGGCGCAACCACCGCCGCGCCAGCCACTGGTTTGGCGGAATCAACTGTGGCCTGGCTGATCCCCACTGGCTTTAGCGGCTGTCTCGGCGCATCGGCCGAATCAGCTGGCCGGAACGCCAGCATGCGCAGCAGGACCATTTCAAAGCCCCCACGCGGGTCCGGCGCCAAAGGCAAGTCCCGACGACCGATCAGGCCCATCTGGTAGTAGAACTGCACATCTTCGGCCGGCAACGCCTGGGCCAGGGCCAACACGCGGTCGCGGTCGCCATGGCCGTTGTCGACACCTTCCGGCAAAGCCTGGGCGATAGCGACGCGGTGCAGGACGTTGAGGATTTCCGAGAGCACGCCATTCCAGTCCGGGCCTTGCTCCGAGAGGTGGCGCACGGCTTCGAGCAACGCCTTGGCATCACCTTCGATCAATGCATGCAGCACATCGAACACCTGGCCGTGGTCGAGGGTGCCGAGCATGGCGCGCACATCGGCGGCCATGACCTTGCCTTCACCGAAGGCGATGGCCTGGTCGGTAAGGCTCATGGCATCACGCATCGAACCATCGGCGGCACGGCCGAGCAGCCATAGCGCGTCGTCTTCGAACGGTACGTTCTCGACACCCAACACGTGGGTCAAATGCTCGACCACGCGCTCGGGGGTCATGTTTTTCAGGGAGAACTGCAGGCACCGCGACAGGATCGTTGCAGGAAGTTTCTGCGGGTCGGTGGTGGCCAGGATGAATTTGACGTAGGGCGGCGGCTCTTCCAGGGTTTTCAACAGCGCGTTGAAGGAATGGCTGGACAGCATGTGCACTTCGTCGATCAAGTAGACCTTGAAGCGACCGCGGCTAGGCGCGTACTGCACGTTGTCGAGCAACTCGCGGGTGTCTTCGACCTTGGTGCGGCTCGCGGCGTCGATCTCGATCAGGTCGACGAAACGCCCTTCGTCGATCTCGCGGCACACCGAGCAAGTGCCACAAGGCGTCGAAGTGATACCGGTTTCACAGTTCAGGCATTTGGCAATGATGCGCGCGATGGTGGTCTTGCCCACGCCCCGGGTACCGGTGAACAGGTAGGCGTGGTGCAGCCGTTGGCTGTCCAAGGCATTGATCAGAGCCTTGAGCACATGGGTCTGGCCGACCATTTCGCGGAACGAGCGCGGACGCCATTTACGTGCAAGAACCTGATAACTCATCGAAAACCGTCGCAACTGGGAAGCGGAAGCCGGTAATGCTAGCGGAGCAAGGGGGAAATTGCATCCGGCACGCTCGCCTAATCTGACTAAGCTCTGCTGACTGGCCTCCAAAAGGCCTGAACCCGGAGAGTGTATGCGCGTAGTCCTGGGCGCTTTATGGATGATGACCACGGCTAGCCTGGCGGCGCCTGCACCGCTGCGCTTCTCGGTTTCCGACAGTTGGGCGATGCCCATGGTGCAACTGGAGAACGGTCGGCCGACCCAGGGCATTTTGTATGACGTGATGCTGAGCCTGGCCACCCAGGTTGGCCATCCGGCGCAGTTCCACGTGCTGGCCCGGGCACGCATCTCTGCGGCCATGGGACACGGCGACATTGATGTGCGCTGTTATGTCACCCAGGCGTGGGTCGACAACCTGTCCGGCGACTACATCTGGAGCTTGCCTTTAATGGTGCAGCGCAATGTGCTGGTCAGTGCGCAAAACCAGCCGGTACAGGTGCTCAAGCTGGCACCTCAGCCGATCGGCACGGTGCTCAACTATCGCTATGCCGCCCTCGACCCGCTGTTTGCCAACGGCCAACTCACCCGCGACGACGCCCATAGCGAAGAGCTGGTGCTGCACAAACTGGTGGCGGGGCGATTCAACTATGCGGTGAGCAACGAATGGATCGTCGACCGTTTCAACCAGAAAATGCCGATCAGCCAGCGGCTGCACAAGGTCGCGTTGATTGACGAGCAAAACCTCGGTTGCATCGTGCGTAACGATCCCGACGTGCCGGCGCAAAAAATCCTGCGCACCTTGTTGCGGATGAAAATGTCCGGCGAAATCGACGACATCATCAAGCTGTACACCGGCGAAAACCCGGCGCCCCTGCTCGCCCCTGACAAAAACTGACAGCCGCTCCTTATAGGCTCGGGCTCTGGTCGAGCCGCAGTCCAGCTTACAGCCGGCGGTGAAGTGGGCTTCTTGCTGCGGGACCGATGGGTAGAATGCGGCGCCATCGTTATCCAGTCACCGCCGGCCCTGGACTTCGATGGCCACCGTTTGCGTGCGTTTTGTCTGAACGACTAACCGCCAGCGCCCTTCCAGACTGATCGCCGCCACGCTGGCCAGCACGATCACACCGCCCATCATCACCTGCAAGGCAATGTGTTCACCCAGCAACGTCGCGGCCATCACCATCGCCACCGGCGGGATCAGGTACATCGCCACCGACGCGCGACTGACCTCCACATGCTTCAACACATAACCCCAAGCCAGATACGCCAAGGCGCTGGGAAAAATACCGAGTACCAGCACCGCGACGTTCTCCGCCAACGGCGCCTGCACCACCGCAGCAGGCAGGCCCGGCAGGTTCACGCACAGCATCAGGGTGCCCGCCCACACCATGTAGCACGCCATAGTCAGCGGACTGTAGCGGTGGGCATAGTGTTTCTGCAGGGCGAAATACACACTCCACGACACCGCCGCCAGCAGGATCAACAAGCCACGCGGGTCGATCTCACCCAGCCCCTGATCCCCCCAGATCACCACCAGCACGCCGAGCAGCCCCAGCAATACGCAGCCCCAGCGCCAAGCGCTGACCCGCTCCTTCAGGCAGAAAAACGCGATCAGCACACTGAACAGCGGCGCCGACTGCGCCAGTACGCTGGACGCCGCTGCCGTGACCCATTGCTGCCCATAGTTGAGGCTGGTGTGGTGCAGGAACACGCCGAAGAACCCCAGCACCAGCAACCACGGAAAGTCCCGCAAGCGCGGCCGACCGATGCCCATCACCAGTGCCACACCGCCCATGAACACCGACGCAATCAAAAACCTTAACAACGCCAATTGTCCGGGGCTGTAGCTGTGCAGCCCCATGTGCACGCCAATCGGCGAATAGGCCCAACACAGGATGACGCTGGCGATGACTAGCGTAAGCTTTGCGGGTGAAGGGTTATTCATCGACGGCGTCCAGAAACTGAGAAGGTGTGCCGTCAGTCTTGGCCGCCGTAAGGCGCAGGACAATTAACCGTTTCTGACTTCTGCAATCACTGGAACTGAGCAATGGAACTGGCCCAACTGAAAATGGTGCGAGCCGTGGCACAAACCGGCAGCGTGGCCCAAGCAGCCGTGCTGCTGCATTGCGTGCCGTCCAACATCACCACGCGCATCAAGCAGCTGGAAGGCGAGCTGGGCACACCACTGTTCATCCGCGCCGGGCGTGGGCTGGCGATCAGTGCCGCCGGTGAGATTTTCCTGGAGTACTGCGAGCGCATTCTGGCGCTGGTGGATGAGTCCAAACGCGCCGTGGACGCCAGCGCCATTCCCCGTGGCACTTTGCGTATCGGCGCGGTGGAATCCAGCGCCAGCGGACGTTTGCCGCCGCTGCTGGCGGAGTATCACCGGCGCTACCCGGATGTCAGCCTGGAACTGGTGACAGGCGCCTGGGGCCCGTTGCTCGACGACCTGCAACACCATCGCCTGGACGTGGCGCTCGTGGCCGCCGGCAACAAACGCTCCAAGCTCGAACACAGCGTGGTCTACAGCGAGCGCCTGGTGCTGATCGCCAGCGCATCCAGTGCACCCATCAATGGCGCCGAGGACCTCGCCGGCCGCACCTTGCTGGTCTGGCCGCCTGGCTGCCCGTATCGCGCAGCACTGGAAAACTGGGTCAAGCCGCACAACTTCAAACCGACCATTGCCAGCTATGCCAGTTGGGGCACGATCATCGGTTGCGTCAGCGCCGGGATTGGCGTGGCATTGGCGCCGGAAGGCATCCTGGCGCGCTATGAGCAGGCCAATCAGCTGGCGTCTTATCGATTTGAAGAGCTGGCGGCCGTGGATAACCTGCTGTTCTGGCACAAGGACACCCAACGCCACCTGGCACGGGATGCATTCGCGGGGCTGTTGCGGGAGACTTTCGGCTAACTCGCAACATGTTGTTTCGGTTATCCTCTTACGAAATTAATTCAAAATGTAAGGGACTACCATGAATTACTTCCGCCTTTTGTTGGCGGCGGCCGCTCTGAGCCTGCCTACCGCACCTGCCGTTGCTGCTGCCTCGCCTGCCCCCGTTGAGGCCAGTGCCCCCGCCGAAACGGCCGAGCACTTTCTGGCGTCACTTAAGCAAAAGACCGGCACCGTCACGCTCCCAAGTGGCATTGCCACCCTCAAGCTCAACGACGAATTTTATTACCTCGACCCCGCCGACACTGAGCGCTTGCTCACCGATGGCTGGGGCAACCCGCCGGGCTTCAAGACCCTGGGCATGATCGTGCCTAAAGCCGTCAGCCCACTGTCGGAACGCGGCTGGGGCGTCATCGTCAGCTACAAGGCCGACGGGCATATTTCCGACGAAGATGCCGCAAAAATCGACTACTCCGACCTGCTCAAGCAAATGCAGGAAGAAGACGAAACAGATAACAAGGAACGCCAGAAACAAGGCTACGCCGGCCTGCATCTGGTGGGCTGGGCCGAGCCGCCGCGCTACGACGACACCACCCACAAGATGTACTGGGCCCGTGAACTGAAGGCCGACGACGCCGACCAGAACACCCTCAACTACAGCATCCGCGTGCTGGGCCGTGAGGGCGTACTGGAACTCAATGCCGTCGCGGCGATGGCCGACCTGCCGACCATCAAGCAGGAACTGCCCAAGGTCCTGGCGTTTACCAACTTCACCGACGGCAACCTCTACACCGACTTCAACCCGAAAACCGACAAGCTCGCCACTTACGGCCTAGCCGCGTTGGTTGCCGGCGGGATTGCCGCCAAGGCCGGTTTATTCGCCAAGATCGGGATCTTCCTGCTGGCCGCGAAAAAGTTTCTGGTGGTAGGTGTCGTGGCGTTGTTCGCGGTGATCCGCAAGCTGTTCAACCGCAACAAGGCCTGACCGCCGCACACAAAAACGCCGCAGCGTGCTGGACACGTTGCGGCGTTTTTGTGCGCGCGGTTCTGCTCAGTTTTTTGCAGTGGGCGCGGCCAGACGACTGTATTGATCCTGGGTGATCCAACCCTTAAACGAGCGATCCTCAGCATTGATGAACTCAACCTGAGCCCAGCCATCCTTGAACGCCAGCACCCCTACCACATCGTTCTTGACGATATACGGACGCTTGGCCGCCTTGGCGCCGGGGGTTTTCTGCAAGTAAGCCTTGTCGGCAGACACTGTGACCAGGCCGATCCACTTCTTACTGGCGGTCTGGGTCAGATCAAGGCCGGTGGCGATTTCCGGCATCAGTACGTTGATGCAGCCGGGATGCTGACGGCCTTCTTCCACGGTCAGGGTCACACCGTCGGACGACGGCGCCACGCTGCCAGGGTAGGCGTCGTCGAGCCAAGTGGTGAGCGCGTCGGGCTTACCTTGCAGGTAGAACGCACAGCTGCGCGTCACGCCCTCACCCATTGATTCCGTGTAAAAACCTTCGACCTGATGCTCCGGCGTCACTGCCAGCATCAGCCCTTCGTACTTGCCCGAATGCAGCGCGGCCGAACCAGCCATGGCAGGTGCCACGGCGCACAACGACAACACACCTATCGCGAGTAAACGGATCATCCTATTTTTTCCCTTCAAGTTTTTCGTAGGCTTTTTGCATAAGGACGTCGTAGTTGCCGTAGTCCTCACCGTTATAGTTACGCGCCATTCCAGTAAAGTCTTTGGCCTTCATGGCCTTCATCAACGCAGGGCTCTTACTGCAAAAGCCGAGGAACGCCTTTAGTTGGTTGCCAGCATTCACCTTTAATGCCGCCGAAAACTCAAATACCGTCTTGTACCCGCACGACGCAAAGTTGAAACCCATGATCTGGAACATGCCCCACGATGCCGACATCAATGCGGCTTCCTGATCCAGGGCGAATGCGGTAGCCATGGTTTCCCAAGCCTTTGTCTGGTCCTTGTTGTTCGCCTGCCACTGCGGCCCTGCTTTTTTCTTGTAGGGGTAGGACAGCAGCGGGTGCGCCTGGTCATAGATGTGCTTGGTGTATTTGCGAAACAGGTGACCTTCAAAGGCGATCACCGGCAGCTTGGCCGGCCCGAAGCCGGAGCGCCCGCCAGATTCCACGGTGGCGAAGGCCTTGATGATATTCACCGAAATACCGCTACCCAGTTGCGTAGCGGCGTTCTGGAAGTCCGTTTCGCTAAGGGTCATGCCCCCGTCGCACGTGGCCTGGAGCATCAATTGCCGGTTACGCCGCTCGGCCTCAATCATCGCGCGCATGCGGTCCAGGTACACATTGACCGTGGCCTGCACCGCGTCGCCCTGGTTGTTGCCAAATGCGTTGAGAAAACTCGGTATACGCATCGTCGGGAAGGACTTCACCGGCACCTTCACCGCCTCTTCGATCAGGCTGTTAAACGTGCGACCGGTGGGGTCGACCACACCATCTGGATGGGCGTATTTGAGATGGCGAAACTGATACTGGCTGATGCACTGCACCAACTGACCATCGCATTTGCCGTTTTCGGCCAACGGGAAACCCATCTTGGGAATGATCAGATTGAATAAATATTGGATGCACTGCACATCGGCGGGCAAGTTGCGGGCTTTACCCGGAGCGCCTACCGAAGCACTGATAAGACGAGGTAAACCTTGCAGGCTTTTCATCACAGACATCCTTGTTAGTTAAAGAAGTGATAGCACTTCAATATCAATTCAGCGCCATTGTCATATTCTGAAACAAGTGGCCGGCGCAAACTAACAAGGCGGTTTAGGGTTGTCCAGCGGGGGTTTGGAAAGTTGTGAAACAGCCGTCATCGACTGCGCAATAAAGATCGGCAGTTGGCTGAAAATAAGAAGTTTTGATTTGAATCGAAGGGGTATTGCAAGGAGGAGCGTTATGGAGGCAACCCCACCAGCCACACCCCGGCACACAATGTTCCCGCTGTGGCTGCTGCCTTCCGGCTCTGACCGGGTGGCATGCAAGCATGCTCGGCAATCGTTGCGGGCCTTACGGTACAAGGGTTTCAGGCTCTTTTGGTTGCAATATCTCTACCGTGCAAACTCCCTGCACGGGCAGTAAAAACTTGGGGTGTAGCCAGCACTGTCACACTTTGCTGTAACACTTTGGTGTCACACCCATGGCTTACATGATCAAGCGCGGGGCGCTCTATTACCTCAATCTCAAGCTACCCAAGCTCCTCTTCCCGAGGTGTCACACTTTACGTTTGAGCCTGAACATCCGGCAGCGGCAGAGCGCCCTGTTCCTCGCTGCTTCACTCGCCCAGCAAGTCCACAGCCACTTGAACGCCCACCCCATGGCCGACCTTCAGACGCTGCGTAGGCTGTGTTCGGAGTGGCGAGATGCTACCCCAACGCAGCCCATCCAGACTGCTCCAAGGAAGGCGCCAGCTGCCACCATGAAGCGGAATAGCGACGGCCCTACACTCGCCAGCTTATCCAAGCTCTATATAGAAGAAGGAAAACGTGGTGGCACATGGCGTGAGGTCAGCACGCACGAAATCGAACGCTCATTACGAGACTTGTTCGAACTGATGGGTGACATGCCCGTGGAAGCATTCGACGTCCAGCAAGCCCGCCTGTTGAAAGATCGTTTGAGTCGCTGCCCGCAATACTTCGGCCTACGCCCCGAGTACGAGGGCAAGACCCTAAAGCAGGTGGTTGAGTCAGGCGCCACTTACAAGACCATCACCGCCGTTACCGTGAACAATCGCTTACGCAAGCTCTCTGCCTTCCTGAACTGGTGCAAGACAAATGGATATGTAGTGGATAATCCTCTGGTGGGCATGAAGGTGATGACTGGATCGGCCAAGGAGGCACGGTTGTCCTTTGATCGACACGATCTGACCACCCTGCTCAATCTGGATGCACTCAAAACAGAAGCCCGAAAGCATCCATGGCGCTACTGGTTGCCGCTCCTAGGGCGAGCCACCGGGGCACGATTGGAAGAACTCTGCCAATTGCGGGTGGATGACTTCATCGAGCAACAGGGCATGCAGTGCATCCGCATCGATGACAGCCGTGAAGGCCAGAACCTCAAGAACGCCAGCAGCCGACGCTTGCTACCCCTCCACCCCACCTTGATCGAGCTTGGCCTACTACAGCAGGTTGAATCAGTCCGAACGACTGGAGTAGATCGCCTGTTCCCTGAACTGGAGCCAGTAAGAGGAAAGCTGGGCCATGCCCCCTCCAAGTGGTTTGGCAGATACAAGACGAAGTGCGGCATCACTGATCCGAAGAAGACGTTCCACAGCTTCCGCCATACGCTGATTGATGATTTGCGGGACGCTGGTGTGCAAGATTCACTGATCAAGCGAATCGTAGGACATGAGGACAGCTCGGTGACATTCGGCATCTATGGCAGCAGGACACCGCTGAAAGCGATGGCGGCGGCACTGAAACACATCACCTGACCAACAGAGACTGGGCGACTGGTTCACACGCCAGCGCCCCATCACTGGACACCATCAACATGGCTGCTCATTAGCTTATGGAGGCAGACGTTCTAGACTTTCGAGCTACTTGAGCACGGATCGGAAACCTGCTGAAAACTTTGATAAACCTCGGCAAAACTTGCACCACTGCCTTCACATTCCAATCACCCACTTCCGTTCTGTCCAGTGTTTACGGGCTTACATTGTTGTCTGGACTAAGCAAAAGGCGTTCCTCACCATGAAACTGGTTTTTGGCGAAATCTAGCTTGTCAAGTCCGGTCTTGACCGATCATCGAAATCGTGTATACTTCTCCGCCTACCCAGTAGGTAGACAGACAGCTTAGAAGCCTCCACCGCGACCACCAAATTGGTGCCTTGCAAGGGGGCTTTTTAACGCCTGTGATTTACCAACCCTAACCGGCAGCTACCGAGAGGAATTGCCTATCGAAATGAACTAACAAAGGAGAACAATCCATGTCGCATCCGCTCGCCTTCAAATCGCGTACCAACACCACCGCCACCAGTAAATTCCTCCCCACTTCCGACCTACTCTCCCCAGCAGAAGTGGAAGCATTGAATGCGCGTATCGCCGCTAACGCCGAACAGTGGCTGGCAGACAATGCACCGAAGACCAGAACGAAGGCCCCACGTAAGACAAAGAGTGAGCGCGGGAGAAAGCCCAAGATCATTGTGAACCCATTCTATGGCTTCATCGGTTACACGACGTATTGGGGACGCTACCCGGTCTTTGCAGAAAGCGTTATAGAAGGAGTAGCGAGGCTGGATTGGCATGACCGCCCTATCGGGACAGGCGGAAAGTCCATGCCATTGTCTGTACGTAACCTTGCCGTGATTATCGAAAGCCTTCCTGTCGTTACCAACGAAGCGGTAGAAGACTTACTTCGCCTCGGAGAGAGACACGCCAGACGTTACGTCAAGGCGATTGAGCTGATCATCCCTAGCATGATGGAGTGCCGCCCTCGATCCCTCATCAACGAGATGGATGGCATCGAGCCTGAGCCGAAAGCATGCGAATGGGATGACAGTGACGATCTCTACAGACCGAGCACCGAAGAGCTGGCGAAGCTTCACCACGACTTACGCACCTTGACCGAGTTTAGGACTGCGGAAGAGTACGAAGCGGAATACCCAATGCTTCCAGCATCTTCAAGTGTCGTAGCTTTCCCTATTCGTCAACAGCACTCCAAGAAGCAGGATGTGTTACGGATGCTCGCACAAGGCATGGCGGTTAAGGCCATTGAGAGGGACACTGATGTATCGGCAAAGACCATCAGGAAGTGGCGTGACGAAATGCAGACTGTGCAGGTCGAGTTGCAGGCCGCTTGAGCGGCTTCACTCGGGGGGGGGACTAATTCGGCCGCATGTATCATAGAAGCACTTCAATGCGGAGCATTGGGTGGAATACCATTTCATGCGAGGCATGAGCTAGAACAACAGTAGTCGTATCGTCCCGATACTGGATCAGCACACCATCCAATCCAATAGCATCAGCACACTCCAAGGCTTCTCGCTTTTGACCTTGATGTACTTGGTATGCGGAGCATGATGGGTACCCCGTTTAAGCGGCGCTTACAGGTTGATTCTACTGAAATGGAAAGGGGGATGAATGATATACAATATCATCCCCAAAAACCTGAAGGCTGACCGCCTTGTGGTGCAACCAGTCAAGCGAAGCTTGTACAGATACCATCGTTAGCTCTCGCTAACCATCTTGCACCAATAGTCAAGATCAAAGGCAAGAGCTGGATTTGTGATGATTTGTTATTGGTGCTCTGTTCGACCGTCAGGTCAGTGGCGTTCAACGATTGAGCATGAACTACTGAAAGCTTGCCGCTTTCGGTGCGAACGACCCAGTAGTGGCCGGATAGGAAGTCGACTTAAGGCTTACCCCCCGAAATTACATCCAACCACCCCGGAGTCTTTTCCTCTGGTGCGAGGATTGGTGCTTTTCGAACAGAAGAGTCATGACCACTGGCTGCGTCTGCAATGATCGTGAGCTTGTCGTGCATAGACACCAGTAGGAACCAAATGCCCGAACCGAAGCAGCCAACCAGAAAACCCAGTATTGCACCGATGACTTGGTGGCCTGCTCCGGAACCCACAATGGCACCTCCGATGACACTGAAGAGGATACCTAACCATGCGAAAAAGCTCACAACCTTAATGACCAGATGTTTCATCCCTACCCCTTTGCCTGTTGGCGCTCCAATATCAGATTGCCAGATTGTACAGAAGTGCAAAGGGTCAAGGTGAGTTAGCATCCCCCCTGAAGATACATACTCACCACCACAGGATAGAGCTGCTTCCTCACCAGTTCAGCTCCAGAGAACGAAAGGAATACTGCTATGCGTATGTTTGTGACGGAGGAAAGGCTTTTGATCGCAATTCACGAAGGCAGGAAAACGAGGATTGCCAAGGAAGATGCCTCGACGTTTAGGATGTTGCTCGGCAGGGGCTTGGTAACGGGTACGAGTAGTGACGAAGCCGAGTTTATCAACGCCTCACTTACTCCGGCTGGTAACCAAGTGCTTTGGGAGATTTTCCGACGCGACTGATTCTGTATCACCAGTGCACCTAGTTGCGTATACATCAGCGAGTACGGCTTGATGGCGCCTTGCAGGTGTACCGACTACGCCTATAGACAACCCAAACGAGCACAGATACAATCGGCACACCCAAAACGGTACAAGGCATTCAGCATCATGTTCATCCGTGCTTACCTCCGAGCTTCGACCGACTCTCAAGACGCCAATCGTGCTAAAGGCGCTCTGATTCAGTTTGCTGCTGACAACGGTCATAAGATCGCTTCCTTCTACACCGAGAACGAATCAGGGACGAAGCTAGACCGAGCTGAGCTGTTCCGGTTACTGGACGATAGCCACGATGGTGATGTGCTGCTGATTGAGCAGGTGGATAGGCTCTCTCGCTTGTCTCCCGATGACTGGGCGAGCCTGAAAGCCATCATCGCAGCCAAGAAAGTCACAGTGGTGTCCCTTGACTTGGCTACCAGCCATGCAGCATTGAAGCCCACTCAAGGCCAAGATGACTTCACCAAAGGCATGATCACTGCCGTAAACGGAATGCTGCTCGACATGCTCGCTGTGGTCGCACGCAAGGACTATGACGACCGTCGCCGCCGTCAGGCTGAGGGTATTGAGAAAGCCAAGGCCAGAGAGGTGTACAAGGGCCGACAGATCGATCAGGCACTTCATAACCGCATCAAGGCATGTCTCGAGGCTGGTAAGAGTATCCGCAAGACTGCCGAGATTGTCGGCTGTGCAGTGTCCACGGTGCAACGAGTGAAGGCCGCGTAACATCATTGATGCTTGCCACGTCCCTGCCGCCCGGTCAGGGGCGACGAACCCTGATTGCCCTAACTTATTTTGAAATCAAGAACGATTCCTATTGACCAGCTCGCACTTGGCTAAGCACCTCGGGCAATAACAACACATTACATTTCCAGCTAGATAATCGAATAGATATGTAAGTGCACTGGAAATTTTCGGGGCGGGATAGAAAACCGTGTCAAAGTCACTTGTCCGGTTGCTGCACCAGAACAGCTCTAATTATAGCCGCCATGAGTTATATCGCTGCAAACTTAAAGGCTCTTTCCACCAAGAATAGAAGCGGACTACCCCACCCATTTTCTGGAAAGTGGGGAGCCTCTCAGTGCGAATGAACGATCGAGATAAAAAATTACTCGTAGTACGAGATAACCCCTTTCAGCTGTTCTGCGAAAACAAAGATATCATCTAGCGACTCTATCGGATGTCGAGTTTCGTTCTTCTCCCCATCGAAAAGACCGATGTACTTCTGACTCCGATTGAAATGGAGTCGGCAAATTGGTTTACGGTTGTTGTCATCGAGTAGAATACCGAAGTAGCTTTGCGTGTCTCGATGGACAATTCGCTTCGCGTCAACTACTGTCCTTACGATAGCCTTGACGATATGAAAGCCCTCCAGCTCGTCAAGTGTCGTCTGCACGCGATCCTCAGTAGACTCTTCGGGGGTATCATTTGCTGCATCGCTTTGCACTGCCGCCATTGCATAGGATGGTTCGACAGCACCGCTCATAGCAGACTTCAAACGATCATTAACCTGATCCCCGAGAAACTGAGCAGCCGCTTTCCGGGTCAAAGTAGTAAACTGCTCCCGAACCTTTTGTGTAATGATCCCATCATATACACGAGCAGCGAAGAACTTGACGAAATCTTCAGTCGGCTGACTGAACTGAACCGCCATTTCCTTCTTGATCTGGCTTACATACTTCAATTCGCCAGCAGCACTGATGATCGAATCGACGTCAAAGGCCGACTTGGTGAGCTTCTGAAGCTCAGGAAGCACATGCTCATCAAGATCGAGCAGATCAAGCTCTAGAAATGGCTTTTCATCCATCTTGTTCGGTGCATCAAGGTCAGTGAAGAACTTGTAGACCCGCCCATTGGTCAGGATCGAAATCCGAGCATTGGTGACGTGGAAATATCTGAAAAGCTGACTGGCATGATTGATATTCAGCGGTTCTCCAATCTTCTTGCATTCAATCAGAATTTGAATCTCTCCATTCTTCATGATTGCGTAGTCGATTTTCTCACCCTTCTTGGTCCCGACATCACAGATGTACTCTGGCGTCACTTCTGAAGGATCAAACACGTCATACCCGAGCACGGAATTGATGAAAGGCATCACGAAGGCAATCTTCGTAGCCTCTTCCGTCTGGATTGCAGCGCCCTGCTGTCGAATTTTGGCGGATAACGCGTTCAGTCGCTCTAGAAATTCCATATCTCGTTCCTTGCATAGAGAGCACTATCCTAGTGGGAGCCACCAATGCTGGCAATTCTGAATCACACCCCAGCCGAACGAAGAGACCAGTGGTGGATTGCGAAAATTGAGACGATGCGGAGAGAGACTTGGAAGGAGGTAGGCTGCAAGCTAAAATGTCGAGCATGATGCACCACTTCGGTGTACCTACACGCTGTCACACTTCGAGATTTTTGACTGAGAAATCCTTGTAAAATCAAGGACTTAGAGATAGGTGGTAACCCCACCAGCCACACCCCGGCACACAATGTTCCCGCTGTGGCTGCTGCCTTCCGGCTCTGACCAGGTTCACGGGTAATCGTTGCGGGGGGACCGATGGGGTCACCATAACGACGCCTGCCTCTCGGCAAGCGGGGCCATTGTACCGATCTCATCGGAAGTTACAACCGTTGGTGACGGATTAAAAATATGAAGGGGTTCAAGCACTTGCCATGGCCATTAGCTTCCCCGCCATCCCCTGTGGGAGGGGGCTTGCCCCGATAGCGGACTGCCAGCCAATAAATCAGTGACTGACCCAACGCTATCGGGGGCAAGCCCCCTCCCACATTGGTTCGTCATTGCGCCTGCAACACCTCATCCGCCCGGCCGCCCTCTTCCTGGATCACCAAGTGAATGAAGTGCAGCTTGGCGATCACCGCCGGTGGTAGCACGAACGGGTAGAAATCCGGCTGGCCCATGGCGCGCGACAGCTCATTGAGCATGCCCGCCAGTTCAATCCAGGCGTTAACGAACGACAGGAACGCAGGACCGCTGGGATGTTGGGGGTCGTAAAGCGTAGTAAGGGGGAACGGCTGGTAATCCAGGTCCATCTCGCGGGCGCTCATGCCAAAGCCTAGGGCAGTGTCGACGGCGTCCATCATGTGCAAGTAATGAGCCCAGGTTTCGGCCCAGTCTTCCCAAGGGTGCATGGTGGCGTAGGCGCTGACGCAAGTTTGCTGCCAGTCAGGACGCGGGCCGTTTTGGTAATGCTGGTCAAGGGCGTCGGCATAACTGGCGCGTTCGTCGCCGAACAGGGTGCGAAAGGAGTCCTGCCAGTGGGTATTGGCGATCAGGCGATCCCAATAATAGTGGCCGACCTCATGGCGAAAGTGACCGAGCAAGGTGCGGTAAGGCTCGCGCATCTGCACCCGGATTTTTTCGCGGTGGGCGTCGTCGGCTTCCTTGATGTCGAGGGTGATCAAGCCGTTCGAATGGCCTGTCATCGGGGCGTTGCCTTCCAGGTCGATGCCAACGAAATCGAAGGCCAGGCCGGTGTCTTCGTCAACGCTCTTGGGCACGACGCTCAGGCCCAGGCTGATCAGTTGCGCCACCAACCGGCGCTTGGCGGTTTCTACCTTGCGCCAGCGCTCATGGTTTTCCGGGATCGACAGGTCGGGGATCGTGCGGTTGAGACTACAGGCCACGCACAGCGGTGCGGTGCTGTGGGCCGGAATCAGCCAGTTGCAGGCGGCAGGCGTGCCAAGGTTGGCGCAGCGGCGAAAGGCGCCGGCGTCGAGGTTATCGTCCTGCAGCCAGGTGCCTTCGACGGGGCCGGGTTGCAGCGAGGACAAGCGACTTTGCCGGGGTTGATAGCCCAGCAGCGCTGCGCATGCCAGGCATTGGCTGTTGCGAAAGAATAGGGACTGGCCGCAACGACATTGCCAAACCTTGCTGTTGCGCGAGGATTCGGCCATGAACGGTGCGGCAATGCGCGAACTGAGTTGCTCGAAGTAGCGGAACATGGCGATCTCTTCCTGGGGTGACCAAGACTAGATCAATTCCCTTCGAAGATCGTTCCAAAAATGGGATGACATCCCTATAGGCGTCAGGCGTGCCGACGATGGCACTCCTTGGCGCGCGATCGCCGGCAAGCCGGACGCCTACAGGTGAGGGTCAACTGACTGGAATGTTGTGCGTGGCGAGAAAGGCCACGAAGGCCTCTTCGTCCAGCACCTTCAAGCCTAACTCGCTGGCCTTTGCCAGTTTCGAACCAGCACCCGGCCCGGCCACCACGCAGTGGGTTTTCGCCGAGACGGAACCGGCCACCTTGGCGCCGAGGCTTTCGAGCTTTTCCTTGGCCACGTCGCGACTCATAAGCTCCAGGGAGCCAGTGAGTACCCACGTGTGTCCGGCTTCAGGCAAGCCTTCTACGACCTTTTTCTCGCTTTGCCAGTGCATGCCGAAGTCCTTGAGCTGCTGCTCAATGGCCAAGGCGTGCTGGGCGTTGTCCGGGTTGTCGAAGAAGTCGCGCACGGCCTTGGCCTGCTTTTCGGGCAGCGCCTGGCGCATGTCCAGCCAGTCGGCCTTGATCACGCCTTCCAGGCTGCCGAACTTGTCCGCCAGCTTCTGCGCAGCGCCTGGGCCCACGGACGGTACGTGCAGCTTGTCGAGCAAGCCGCCCAAGGTGGTGCTAGCGGCGAACTCGGCGCTGAGGTCGCCCTGATCCTGCAATTGCAGGCCGCACTTCTCCGGCGACAGCAGTGCGCCAATCACTTCCTGGTTATGGCTGTCTTCAAAGAAGCTGTGGATCTCGTGCGCCACTTCAAGGCCCACGTCGGGCAAGTACGTCAGCACCGGCGGCAAGGCCTGCTGCACGCGCTCAAGGGACCCCAGCGAGCGTGCCAGCACTTTGGCGGTCTCCTCGCCCACGTCGGGGATGCCGAGCGCGTAGATAAAACGCGCGAGGGTCGGCGTCTTGCTGTTCTCGATGGCGGCGATCAGCTTCTTGCTGGAGATGTCGGCGAAGCCTTCCAGGTCGATGATCTGCTCGTACTTGAGCGTGTAGAGGTCGGCTGGCGAACCGATGAGTTTTTCATCCACCAGTTGCTCGATGGTCTTGTCACCCAGCCCATCAATGTCCATGGCCCGGCGCGAGACAAAATGAATGATCGCCTGCTTCAGCTGAGCGCCACAGGCCAGGCGCCCGACGCAGCGGTACACGGCGCCTTCGCTGACGGTTTCCTTGCCCTTGCTGCGCTTGACCAGTTGAGTGCGCTCCACGTGCGAGCCACACACCGGGCAGCTCTCGGGAACCGGTACCGCGCGGGCATCGGCCGGACGTCGCTCAAGCACTACGGACACCACTTGAGGGATCACATCTCCAGCGCGCCGGATGATCACAGTGTCGCCAATCATGACGCCCAGACGCGCCACTTCATCCATGTTGTGCAAGGTGGCGTTGGACACAGTCACACCCGCGACCTTGACGGGCTTCAGACGCGCTACCGGGGTGACGGCGCCGGTGCGGCCGACCTGGAATTCCACGTCGAGCAGCTCAGTGAGTTCTTCCATCGCCGGGAATTTATGGGCGATGGCCCAGCGCGGCTCACGGGCGCGGAAGCCCAATTCACGCTGAGCAGCAATGCTGTTGACCTTGAAGACAACGCCGTCGATCTCATAGGGCAGGCTGTTACGCCGCTCGCCGATATCGCGGTAGTAATCCAGGCAATCCTGAATACCCTTGGCCAGCTTCAGTTCATGACTGATGGGCATGCCCCATTTTTGCAACTGCTGCAGGTTCCCGATGTGGGTATCGCTGATGTCAGCAGTTACCTGGCCAATGCCATAGCAGCAGAATTCCAGCGGGCGGCTGGCGGTGATTTTCGAATCCAACTGACGCAGACTGCCGGCGGCGGCATTGCGCGGGTTGGCGAAGGTCTTGCCGCCGACTTCCAGTTGCGAGGCATTGAGCCGTTCGAAGCCGGCCTTGGACATAAAGACTTCGCCACGCACCTCCAAGGTCGCCGGCCAGCCGCTGCCGTGCAGTTTCAAAGGGATATTGCGCACGGTGCGCACGTTGACGCTGATGTCTTCGCCAGTGGTGCCGTCACCTCGGGTGGCACCGCGCACCAACTCACCGTCCTGATACAGCAGGCTGACCGCCAGGCCGTCCAGTTTGGGTTCGCAGCTGTACTCCACTTCAGCACCAGCGCCAAAAAGGTCGCCCACCGGCAAGTCCAGGCCTTCAGTCACCCGGCGATCAAACTCCAACATCGTGGTTTCATCAAAGGCGTTGCCCAGGCTGAGCATCGGGATCTCGTGCTTGACCTGAGTGAACGCCGACAACGCCGCGCTGCCGACCCGCTGCGTCGGCGAATCCCGTGTGACCAGTTCCGGATGCTCAGCTTCCAGAGCCTTGAGCTCGTGGAACAGCCGATCGTACTCGGCGTCCGGAATACTCGGCTCGTCGAGGACGTGGTAACGGTAGTTGTGCTGATCCAGTTCAGCGCGCAGTTCGAGGATGCGGGTGTGGGCGGCGGTCATGGGTGTTCTCTCATAAAGCAAAAGAGCAGCCGAAGCTGCTCAAATGTTGGTGCGCTTAATTCTATCGACAACGCTTGAAGCCAAACCTCAGCGTTTCTGTGTCAGGGCGCGACGCTCGAATTCGACGATGCGCTGACGGTAGTGTTCGATGGTCTGGGCGGTCAGGACGCTACGTTGGTCGTCCTTCAGTTCGCCGTTCAACTCCTGGGACAGCTTGCGTGCTGCAGCCACCATCACATCGAACGCTTGTTTCGGGTGACGCGGGCCTGGCAGGCCAAGGAAGAAGCTCACCGCTGGAGTGCTGAACAGGTCGATGTCGTCCAGGTCGAAGGTGCCGGGCTTGACTGCGTTGGCCATGGAGAACAGCACTTCGCCGTTGCCTGCCATGCTTTCGTGGCGATGGAAAATATCCATCTCGCCAAAGCGCAGGCCGCTTTCGAGGATGTTCTGCAACAGGGCCGGGCCTTTGAAGCCGGCGGCGTCGCGGCAGATCACGCTGATCACCAGCACTTCTTCAGCAGCAGGCTGATCGTTAACCGATTGGCGCGGCGCGTTCTTGCCAACGTTTTCGTCCGGGAAGTCATCGTCACGGCTGCTGAAACTCGGGCCTTCGTCGACGTCGAGGTTCAGGTCGCCCTGATGGGGCTCGGCCACGGCGGCATTGGCGCGCTTGCCACGTTTGGAGGACGGTTCACGGGCTTCACGCAACGGCGCGCTCATCGACGGCAAGTCGTGCTCGTCCAGTTGCGGCTCTTTATGCGTGTCCAGCACACGGGGCGGCCCCAGCAGCTCGGCGCTGCCGTCGTCGTCAGGCAAGTTGGACAGGTTGCGGTCCAGACGGAATTTGAGCTTGCCCTTGCCACCGCGCATGCGGCGCCAGCCATCAAAAAGAATACCGGCAATGACAATAATGCCGATGACGATCAGCCACTCGCGCAGACCGATTTCCATGTAATCCCGTGCCTCTAATAAAAAATGCTGAAAAATAAGGGGTTTAGCACCGTGCAAACCGCTTTAAAACGTGGCGCCAACTCTATGTTCTGACTGACGTTTTGCCCACGCACACGAAAAATTGACATTAAACTAGCACGACCAAAGATAACTTTACACCGTCTGTCAAAATGCCTTGAACAAATATGTCCATTTGCCACTTTCACTTGACCGGTAAATCACCTGACATCGCATGAAAACTATCTCTCATGGCGCAGCTCAGGATTCCACCATCGCCATCGCTTCTTCGACATCCACTGCGACCAAACGCGAACAGCCCGGTTCATGCATCGTCACACCCATCAACTGATCAGCCATTTCCATGGCGATCTTGTTGTGGGTGATATAGATGAACTGCACGGTCTGGGACATCTCTTTGACCAGTCGTGCATAGCGTCCAACGTTAGCGTCATCCAATGGAGCGTCAACTTCGTCGAGCATACAGAACGGCGCCGGGTTCAATTTGAAGATGGCAAATACCAGGGCCAATGCGGTCAGGGCTTTTTCGCCGCCGGACAACAAATGAATGGTGCTGTTCTTCTTACCTGGAGGCCGCGCCATGATCGTTACCCCTGTATCGAGTAGATCTTCGCCCGTCAGTTCCAAGTAAGCGCTGCCACCGCCGAAAACTTTCGGGAATAACGCCTGTAAACCGCTATTAATCTGATCAAAGGTATCTTTGAAGCGATTACGGGTTTCCTTGTCGATCTTGCGGATCACGTTTTCCAACGTATCCAGGGCTTCGACCAGGTCGGCGTCCTGGGCATCCAGATAACGTTTACGCTCGGACTGCTGCTGATATTCATCGATGGCCGCGAGGTTGATCGCGCCCAGGCGTTGGATACGTGCAGCAATCCGCTCAAGTTCTTCCTCGGCTTCTTTCTCGTTGGCCTGGGCGGTCAGGGTGTTGAGCACGCCGTGCAGGTCGTAGCCGTCTTCCAGCAATTGGTCTTGCAAGGTTTTGCGGCGCACGGTCAGGGCTTGCCACTCCATGCGCTGTTGTTCGAGTTGGCCGCGAATCAATTGGGATTGCTGCTCAGCCTGGGTTCGGCGTTTTTCCGCGTCGCGCAATTCGCGGTCGGCGTCTTCCAGGGCGATCTGCGCAGTCTTGAGTTCTTCGTCGACGGTCATGCGCTTGTCGAGCAATTCTTCGAGCTTGAGGCGCAGCTCTTCCAACGGCGCTTCGCCCTCCTCCAGATTGAGGCTCAGTTGCTCGCGCTTTTCGGTGAGGCGTTCGGATTGCATCTCCAGGCGTTCAAGGGCCTGGCGTGTGGAATCATGCTGGGCGCGCAGCGAGCCGAGGCGTACCGCCAATTGGTGCGCGTGATCCTTGTGCTGCCGGGCTTCCTGGCGCACGCGGTCAAGGCGTTCGCGCAAGCTGTCGCGCTGGGCCAGTAGCAGTTCGCGCTGCTCGGTATCGAGGGCCATGCTGTCGAGCGCCTCCTGCAAGTGCAGGCGCGCTTCGCCGATCTGTTCATGTTCCAGGGCGCGTTGCTCGCCCATCTCGGCGACTTCTTCATCAAGACGGGTACGGCGCAGGGTCAGTTGTTCGGCCTTGGCTTTGCTCGCCGACAGTTGCGCCTTCAACTCGCCTTGCTGACGCGCTTCGTCCTGCAACAGACGGCGCAGGTGTTCGCGGCCGGTCTCTTGCTGGCGCTGGGTGGCGCGCAGGGTTTGCAGTTCGGTTTCCAGGCTTTCGAGGGTCGCTTCACGCTCTTCGCGCTCAGCGATCAGGTTGACGATTTCCTGGCCACGGGCCAGAACGCCACTTTCCGCTTCACTGGCGCGGCGAACCCGCAAAAAGTGCCGGCCGACCCAATAGCCATCGCGGCTGATCAGGCTTTCGCCGGCTGCCAATTGACCGCGCTGGGCCAGGGCCTGCTCCAGGGAATCCACCGGTTTGACTTGGCCCAACCACGGCGACAGGTCAATGGCGGCCTCGACCTTATCCAGCAGGCTGCCCGGCACCCGCGCACCATCGGCGGCGGGGCTGAGCAAACGCAGATCGCCTTGGGCAAACCCGGCCAGGTCGAAACCGCCAAAGTCATCCACCAGCACTGCTTGAAGATCGGCACCGAGCACGGTTTCCACTGCCAATTCCCAGCCGGCTTCGACCTTCAGGCCTTCCGCCAGGCGTGGCCGCTCGGCCAAATGCTGGTCGCGCAACCATTCGGCGGTGCCGGTACCTGGGTCCAACGCAGCTTGCTGCAAGGCTTCAAGGGATGCCAGCCGACCATTGAGCCGCTGCAAATCGCCCTGGGCCTGCTGCTGGGCCTGGGTCGCCTGTTGAAGTTGCTGACGCAGTTGCTCCAGGCGCTCCACTTGTTGTTCTTCGCTGGCTTCCAGCTCCTCCAGCGTCATTTCGCTTTCGGCCAGTTGCTCGCTGAGGTCCATGATCGCGGCGTCTTCCGGATCAGCGGCGAGCAATACGCGCTCTTCCTGCAAGCGGCGCTGGCGCTCGGCCAGGCGCTCCATGCTGGTTTCCAGTTGCTGGATGCGCGACTGCTGCACCTCGGCCTGGCGACGCGGCTCGGCGGATTGCAGGTTGAAAGCGTCCCACTGTTCCTGCCAGCCATGCATGGTGGTTTCAGATTCTTCCAGGGCCGCGGCGGCTTCTTCGGCGGCGGCGCTGGTGATTTCCTGCTCTGGGGTGAGCATGTCCAGCTCTTCGCCCAGGGTCAGCAGCAAGGTGCGGTCATGGCCCAGGTGAGATTCGGTCTCCAGACGCGCGCGTTCGGCTTCCTTCAGATCGTCCTGCAATTGGCGCAGGCGCTGCTGGCCGTGCTGGATGCTCTGCTCGACACGGGCGATGTCGCCGCCTACCGAATAGAAGCGGCCTTGCACCAGATTGAAGCGTTCGGACAGATCATGGTGCCCGTCGCGCAGACGCTCGATGCTGGCGTCGGCGTTACGTTGCTCCGCCACCAAGGCTTCAAAACTGATTTCCTGGGTACCGATGATCGCTTCGCGCTGCCCCACTTGCTCATTCAGCGCCTGCCAGCGCAGGGCCGAGAGTTGTGCCTTGAGCTGGCGTTCTTCGCCCTTGTATTCCTGGTATTTCTCGGCCGCCTGGGCCTGGCGGTGCAGGCGCTCCAACTGGCGCTCCAGCTCGTCGCGCAGGTCGGTGAGGCGGGCAAGGTTTTCGTGGGTACGGCGGATGCGGTTTTCGGTTTCGCGGCGGCGCTCTTTGTACTTGGAGATGCCGGCCGCTTCTTCAATAAAGTTACGCAGGTCTTCGGGCTTGGCTTCGATCAGCTTGGAGATCATGCCCTGCTCAATGATCGAGTAGCTGCGCGGGCCCAGGCCGGTGCCAAGGAAAATATCGGTGATGTCACGTCGACGGCACTTGGTGCCGTTGAGGAAGTAGCTGTTCTGGCTGTCGCGCGTGACTTTGCGGCGGATGGAAATTTCCGCGTAGGCCGCGTACTCGCCGATCAAGGTGCCGTCGGAGTTATCGAACACCAACTCGATGCTGGCCTGGCTCACCGGCTTGCGGCTGGTGGAGCCGTTGAAGATGACGTCGGTCATCGACTCGCCGCGCAGGTTTTTTGCCGAGCTCTCGCCCATCACCCAACGGACGGCGTCGATGATGTTCGACTTGCCGCAACCATTGGGCCCGACCACCGCCGCCATGTTACTGGGGAAGTTCACCGTGGTCGGGTCGACGAAGGATTTGAACCCCGCCAGTTTGATGCACTTGAGCCGCACGCTTAGCCGTCCGCCAACGCTGCGATGACCAACGAGCTGCTGCGCTGGCAGTAGGCCGACAGCACCAGGCGAATCTGCGGCACGTCACGGGCCAGTACGGCGGCGAGCAGTTGCTCGAACAGCGCCAGGTACTCGCTCATGGAGGCCTTGCGCTGATCCAGGGCCAGGTAATAAGCGCGGTTCATCGCCGGTTGCAGGTTCTCGACGGTTTCCTGCAGGTACGGGTTGTTGGCAAAGGGGTACGCGGCGCGCATCACGTTAAAGCATTCTTCGACGAAGGCGCGGATGTCCTCACGCTCGAAATTGGTCACCAGGCGCTGCTGGATCTGCACGAACGGCGCCATGTCGGCCTGGGTCTGCCAGCCTTCGGCGACGGCATTGCCGAGCAGGATGTACAGCTCGCTCATCAGCGTGCACAGGCTCTGCACCTTGTGTGCGGTGAGCTCGGTCACGTGGGCGCCACGGCGCGGCAGGATCGCGATGAGGTGGCGCCGTTCGAGGATCAGCAAGGCTTCGCGCACAGAACCACGGCTGACATTGAGCGCCAGCGTGACTTTCTGTTCCTGGATGCGCTCACCAGGCTTGAGATCGCCGCGAATAATGCGTTCGGCGAGGTGGTGAGCGATTTGCTCGGCGAGACTGTCCGGCGCCTTGAACGTCATGTTTTCCCTTCAAAATCTTCTATCGGTACAAGCGCGGCAGTGTAGCGCATTGGCTGGCTGATGGCGCTACGCCCACCGTGGCGAATTTGGCATGAAATAAGCAGCGGCTGAGCAGCGTAAGCCCGCAAAAACGCCGGTTCCAAAAGACTGGACCATAATTGAGAGTGTTGCGATCGCATTTTCTTGACCTGCTGGTCAGAAAATCATTGACCGAAAAGTCAGACATGACTAGATTCGGCGAAAAGCGGTTAACAACAATAATGAGTCTGCGAGGCCTTCCGTGATCCAGTTTTTACTCAACCAGGAACTCCGTAGCGAGCACGCCCTGGACCCCAACCTGACCGTGCTCAACTATCTGCGTGAGCACGTGGGCAAATCCGGTACCAAGGAAGGCTGCGCCAGCGGCGACTGCGGTGCGTGCACCGTGGTGGTCGGCGAGCTGCATCGCGACGATCAAGGCGTCGAGCAGATTCGTTATCGCAGCCTTAACTCGTGCCTGACCTTTGTGTCGTCGCTGCACGGCAAACAACTGATCAGCGTCGAAGACCTCAAGCACCAAGGCCAACTGCACAGCGTGCAGCAAGCCATGGTTGAGTGCCACGGTTCGCAATGCGGCTTTTGCACTCCAGGGTTTGTGATGTCGCTGTTCGCCCTGCAAAAGAACAGCGACGCTCCCGACAGCCAGAAAGCCCATGAAGCCCTGGCCGGCAACCTGTGCCGCTGCACCGGCTACCGCCCGATTCTTGCAGCCGCCGAACAGGCCTGCTGCAACAAGCCCCAGGATCAGTTCGACAGCCGCCAGGCCGAGACCATTGCACGCCTCAAAGCCATCGCGCCGACCCAAACGGGCGAGCTCAACAGCGGCGACAAACGCTGCCTGGTGCCGCTGACCGTGGCCGACCTGGCCGACCTCTATGACGCCTACCCCCAAGCCCGCCTGCTGGCCGGCGGCACCGACCTGGCGCTGGAAGTCACCCAGTTTCACCGCACACTGCCAGTGATGATTTACGTCGGCAATATTGAAGAAATGAAGCGCGTCGAATCGTTCGACGACCGCCTGGAAATAGGCGCCGCCACCGCCCTCTCTGACTGCTACACCGCACTGCATCACGAATACCCGGACTTCGGTGAGCTGCTGCACCGCTTCGCCTCTCTGCAAATCCGCAACCAGGGCACGTTGGGCGGCAATATCGGTAACGCCTCACCCATCGGCGACTCACCGCCACTGCTGATCGCCCTGGGCGCGCAGATCGTGCTGTGCAAGGGCGACGTACGCCGCACTCTGGCTCTGGAAGACTACTTCATCGACTACCGCGTGACCGCCCGCCAGGACAGTGAATTCATCGAGAAAATCATCGTACCCAAGGGCCATACGCTGTTCCGTGCGTATAAGGTTTCCAAGCGCCTGGACGATGACATTTCCGCCGTCTGCGCAGCCTTCAATCTGAAGATCGACAACGGCGTAATTCGTGAGGCACGCGTCGCGTTCGGCGGCATGGCCGCGACACCAAAACGCGCGAAAAGCTGCGAAGCCGCATTGGTCGGCGCCACTTGGAACGCCGCCACCGTGGAGAAAGCCTGCGCCGCCCTGGCCCAGGATTTCACGCCGCTGTCGGACTTCCGCGCCAGCAAGGAATATCGCCTGCTCAGCGCGCAAAACCTGCTGCGTAAATACTTCATCGAACTGCAAACGCCGCACATCGAGACTCGGGTGACCGCTTATGTCTAACCATCACGCCGTGGAAAAAACCCAGGCCGAACTCGCCGAGCTGTTCGCCCAGGACCTGACCTCCGGAGTCGGTCGCAGCGTCAAGCATGACAGCGCCGCCAAGCACGTCAGCGGTGAGGCGCAGTACATCGATGACCGCCTGGAATTCCCCAACCAGTTGCACCTGTATGCGCGCATGTCTGACCGCGCTCACGCCCGAATCATCAGCATCGACACCGCGCCCTGCTACGCCTTCGAAGGTGTGCGCATCGCTATCACTCACGAAGACGTACCGGGCCTGAAAGACATCGGCCCGCTGATGCCCGGCGACCCGCTGCTGGCCATCGATACCGTGCAGTTCGTTGGCCAAGTGGTACTGGCGGTTGCCGCCCGTGACCTGGACACCGCACGCAAAGCCGCCATGGCCGCCGTGATCGAATACGAAGACCTGGAACCGGTGCTGGACGTGGTCGAGGCCTACCGCAAAAAACACTTTGTGCTCGACAGTCATACCCATCAACGCGGCGATTCGGCAGGCGCACTGGCAACGGCGAAAAACCGTATCCAGGGCACTCTGCACATCGGCGGCCAGGAACACTTCTACCTGGAAACCCAGATCTCGTCGGTGATGCCCACCGAAGACGGCGGCATGATCGTCTACTGCTCCACACAAAACCCCACCGAAGTGCAGAAACTGGTAGCCGAAGTACTCGATGTGTCGATGAACAAAATCGTCGTCGACATGCGCCGCATGGGCGGTGGTTTCGGTGGCAAGGAAACCCAGGCCGCCAGCCCCGCCTGCCTGTGCGCAGTGGTGGCGCGCCTCACCGGACAGCCGACCAAAATGCGCTTGCCGCGTGTGGAAGACATGCTGATGACCGGCAAGCGCCACCCCTTCTATATCGAATACGACGTGGGCTTCGACGACAGCGGCCGCCTGCACGGGATCAACCTGGAGCTGGCCGGCAACTGCGGCTGCTCGCCGGACCTGTCCAACTCGATTGTCGACCGTGCCATGTTCCACTCCGACAACTCGTATTACCTGGGCGATGCCACGGTCAACGGCCATCGTTGCAAGACCAATACCGCGTCCAACACGGCTTACCGTGGCTTCGGCGGGCCCCAAGGTATGGTCGCTATCGAAGAAGTGATGGACGCCATCGCCCGCCATCTGGCGCTGGACCCGCTGGCGGTGCGCAAGGCCAACTACTATGGCAAGACCGAGCGCAACGTCACCCACTACTACCAGACCGTCGAGCACAACATGCTCGAAGAGATGACCGCCGAACTGGAGGCCAGCAGCCAATACGCCGAGCGCCGCGAAGCGATTCGCCTGTACAACGCGCACAGCCCAATCCTGAAGAAAGGCCTGGCGCTGACACCGGTGAAGTTCGGCATCTCGTTCACCGCCAGCTTTCTGAACCAGGCCGGTGCGCTGATCCATATTTACACCGACGGCAGTATCCACCTGAACCACGGCGGCACCGAGATGGGCCAGGGTTTGAACATTAAGGTGGCGCAAGTAGTGGCCGAAGTGTTCCAGGTGGAAATCGACCGCGTGCAAATCACCGCCACCAACACCGACAAGGTGCCCAACACCTCGCCGACCGCCGCTTCCAGCGGCGCGGACCTGAACGGCAAAGCCGCGCAGAATGCCGCCGAAACCATCAAGCAACGGTTGGTGGAATTTGCGGCGCGCAAATACGACGTGAGCGAGGCGGACGTTGAATTCCACAACGGCCATGTGCGCGTGCGTGACCAGATCCTGACCTTTGAGGCACTGATCCAGCAGGCCTACTTCGCTCAGGTGTCGCTGTCGAGCACCGGCTTCTACAAGACCCCGAAAATCTTCTACGACCGCAGCCAGTCACGCGGGCGGCCGTTCTATTACTTCGCCTTCGGCGCAGCCTGCTGCGAAGTGATCGTCGACACCCTGACCGGCGAATACAAAATGCTGCGCACCGACATCCTGCATGACGTAGGCGCCTCGCTGAACCCGGCCATCGACATCGGCCAGGTGGAGGGCGGCTTTATCCAGGGCATGGGTTGGCTGACCATGGAAGAGCTGGTGTGGAACAACAAGGGCAAGCTGATGACCAACGGCCCGGCCAGCTACAAGATCCCGGCGGTGGCGGACATGCCGTTGGATCTGCGGGTGAAGCTGGTAGAAAACCGCAAAAATCTGGAAGACACAGTGTTCCATTCCAAGGCCGTGGGCGAACCGCCGTTCATGCTCGGGATTGCCTCGTGGTGCGCGATCAAGGATGCGGTGGCGAGTCTGGGTGACTATCGCCATCAGCCGAAAATCGATGCGCCAGCGACGCCGGAGCGAGTGTTGTGGGGGTGTGAGCAGATGCGCAAGTTGGCTGCTGCGAAGGTGGTTGAGGCTGATACCGAGATGGCTTCGCTCTAGACCGAGGCGCTGCCATCGGGGGCAAGCCCCACTCCCACATTTTGATCTGTGAATACCCTCAAATGTGGGAGGGGGCTTGCCCCCAATAGCGGCCTGACTGACAACAGTAATGTTGAGGTAAACATGAACAACTGGATCAGCGCCCTCGCCGACCTGCAAAACAGAGGCGACCCCTGCGTACTGGTGACCATCATCGAAGAACTCGGCTCCACGCCGCGCAATGCTGGTTCGAAGATGGTGATCAGCGCCGCGCAGACCTTCGACACCATCGGTGGCGGGCACCTGGAATACAAGGCCATGCAGATCGCCCGCGAGATGCTCGCGCGCGGCCAGCAAAACACTCATTTGGAGCGCTTCAGCCTCGGTGCCAGCCTGGGCCAGTGCTGCGGTGGCGTCACCGTGTTGCTGTTTGAACCGATGGGCCAGGTGCAGGCGCAGATTGCGGTATTCGGCGCAGGTCACGTCGGCCGCGCGCTGGTGCCCTTGCTGGCGAGCCTGCCGTGCCGGGTACGCTGGATCGATTCCCGCGATCAGGAGTTCCCGGAACATATCCCCCAGGGCGTGCGTAAAATCGTCAGCGAAGAACCGGTCGACGAAATTGCCGACTTGCCGGCGGGCAGTTATTGCATCGTCATGACCCACAATCACGCGCTGGACCTGGAACTCACCGCCGCCCTGCTCAAGCGCAATGACTTCGCCTACTTCGGCCTGATTGGCTCCAAGACTAAGCGCGTCAAGTTTGAACACCGCCTGCGTGACCGTGGCTTCGACGCCGCGCAGTTGCAACGCATGCGCTGCCCCATGGGCCTCACCGAGGTGAAGGGCAAATTACCGGTAGAAATCGCCATCTCCATCGCCGGCGAAATCATCGCCACCTATAACGCTAATTTCGGCCAGCACACCGCGAGCGCCGAACCCATTGCCAAATTGCTGCCGGTGTCACGCCGCAGCCAAGCCACGAATTGAGATAACCATGCCTTTGACTCGCAAAGCCTACCGTGCCGCCATCCTGCACAGCATCGCCGACCCCGCCATCGTTGGGATCGAAGCGTCCTATGAGTATTTCGAAGACGGTCTGCTGGTGATCGACAACGGCCAGATCAGCGCTGTCGGCCATGCTGGCGACCTGCTGCCGACCCTGCCGGCCGACATCGAAGTCACCCATTACCAGGACGCGCTGATCACCCCAGGCCTGATCGACACCCATATCCACCTGCCGCAGACCGGCATGGTCGGTGCTTATGGCGAGCAGTTGCTGGACTGGCTCAACACCTACACCTTCCCGTGTGAAAGCCAATTTGCCGACAAGGCCCACGCCGACGAAGTCTCGGATATTTTCATCAAGGAACTGCTGCGCAACGGCACCACCACGGCGCTGGTGTTCGGCAGCGTGCATCCGCAGTCCGTGAACTCATTCTTCGAAGCGGCCGAGAAACTCGACCTGCGCATGATCGCTGGCAAAGTGATGATGGACCGCAACGCGCCGGACTACCTCACCGACACTGCCGAAACCGGCTACCAGGAAAGCAAGACGCTCATCGAGCGCTGGCACGGTAAGGGCCGTCTGCACTATGCCGTCACGCCGCGATTCGCACCGACCAGCACGCCGGAACAACTGGCATTGGCCGGGCAACTGCTGGGCGAGTACCCGGACCTGTACATGCAGACGCACATCAGTGAGAACAAGCAGGAAGTCGAATGGGTGAAGGAGTTGTTCCCGGAGCGCAAAGGCTATCTGGATGTTTACGACCACTACAACCTGCTGGGCGAGCGTTCGGTATTTGCCCACGGCGTGCACCTGTGTGATGACGAGTGCGCGCGGCTGGCAGAGACGGGCTCGGCGGTAGCGTTCTGCCCGACGTCGAACTTTTTCCTCGGCAGTGGGTTGTTCAACCTGCCAATGGCCGAGAAGCACAAGTTGAATGTGGGCCTGGGCACTGATGTGGGCGGCGGCACCAGTTTCTCGCTGCTGCAAACGTTGAACGAAGCGTACAAGGTCATGCAACTACAAGGGGCGCGGTTGAGCCCGTTCAAATCGCTGTACCTGGCGACCCTCGGCGGAGCGCGTGCACTGCGCCTGGAGGACAAGATCGGCACGTTGCAGCCGGGCACGGATGCGGACTTTTTGGTGTTGGATTACAACGCCACGCCGCTGCTCAGCTATCGCTTGAAACAGGCGAACAACATTGCCGATACGTTGTTTGTGTTGATGACGCTGGGGGATGATCGGACGGTGTTGCAGACCTACGCTGCCGGCCAACTCGTGCACCAACGCTGATCTCAACCGCTACACAAAACCAAACGTGGGAGGGGGCTTGCTCCCGATGGCAGTGGTTCAGTTAGTCATGTGTTAACTGATCCAGCGCTATCGGGAGCAAGCCCCCTCCCACATTTGTTTCCGGGTGAAACGGGGAAATTACAGTTTGACCGAAGAACGCACCGGCTTTTTGGTCTGGAGCAAATGCGAAAACACCGCATGCAAATCATCCGACGCACTTTCCTCGTCGAGGTTGAGCTTGCTGTCGATGTGATCCATGTGATGCATCATCAAATTCACCGCCAGTGTCGCGTCCCGCGCTTCAATCGCGTCGATCAACTGGGTGTGCTCATCATACGAACAGTGCGAGCGGTTGCCGCTTTCGTACTGGGCGATGATCAGTGAGGTCTGGGACACCAGGCTGCGCTGGAAGCTGATCAGCGGCGCGTTCTTTGCCGCTTCGGCCAGCTTGAGGTGGAATTCGCCGGAGAGGCGGATACCCGCACCGCGATCACCACGGGAGAAACTGTCGCGCTCGTCGTTGACCATCTGGCGCAGCTCGGCCAGTTGTTCGGCGGTAGCATGCTGCACCGCCAACTCGGTGATCGCCCGCTCCACCAGACGCCGTGCCAGGAACACTTGGCGCGCCTCTTCCACGCTTGGACTCGCCACCACCGCGCCACGATTGGGCCGCAACAGCACGACGCCTTCATGGGCCAGGCGCGACAGTGCGCGACGAATGATGGTGCGGCTTACGCCGAAGATTTCGCCCAGTGCTTCTTCGCTCAATTTGGTGCCGGGCGCCAGGCGTTGTTCGAGGATGGCCTCGAAGATATGCGCATAGACGATATCGTCCTGGGTTCCGCTGCGACCGGCCTTGCCGGCTCGCGGTTGTTTCTTGAGAGGTTGCAACTGTTCGTTCATGGGCACTCGGGTTTGGAGAACGGCGGCGAATTAACGGTAATACGGCAAGCGAGGGTCGCTGGCAAGTATCACCTAAAAACACGGCACATTGTACACAACCCAATGCGCCAACACACTGTACGGCTGATTGCGCCGGCGGCTGTATTGCAATGACTAGTTACGTTTGAGTTTAGGCTTGAATCTGCGCCATCACCGGCAAATACCCAGGTAAAAGGAACACCTCTCCATGACCGAAGCCACTCAAGCGCCTTTGCGCCCGCTGGCCGACACTTCTCCATCGGCCATCGTCGCGGGTTTCATTGCGATGATGACCGGCTACACCAGTTCCCTGGTGCTGATGTTCCAAGCCGGACAAGCCGCCGGCTTGACCACCGCGCAGATTTCCTCATGGATCTGGGCAATTTCCATCGGCATGGCGGTGTGCAGCATCGGCCTGTCCCTGCGCTATCGCACACCGATCACCATTGCCTGGTCCACGCCTGGCGCGGCGCTGTTGATCACCAGCCTGGGCGGCGTGAGTTATGGCGAAGCCATCGGTGCCTATATCACCTGTGCGGTGCTGGTGACGATCTGCGGGCTGACCGGCAGCTTTGAAAAACTGGTCAAACGCATTCCTGCCTCACTGGCGGCGGCCTTATTGGCAGGGATCCTGTTCAAGATCGGCAGCGAGATTTTCGTTGCCGCGCAGCATCGCACCGGCCTGGTGCTGGGGATGTTCTTCACGTATCTGATCATTAAGCGTCTGTCGCCACGTTATGCGGTGCTGGCCGCGCTGGTGATCGGCACCGCGCTGTCCGGGGTGATGGGGCTGTTGGATTTCAGCGGCTTCCACCTGGAAGTCGCGACGCCGGTCTGGACCACGCCGCACTTCTCACTGGCCGCGACGATCAGCATCGGCATTCCGCTGTTTGTGGTGGCAATGACTTCGCAAAACATGCCCGGCGTCGCCGTGTTGCGCGCCGACGGCTACAACGTGCCGGCATCACCACTGATCACAGCCACCGGCCTGGCCTCGCTGGTACTGGCACCTTTTGGCTCCCATGGCATCAACCTGGCGGCGATCAGCGCAGCCATCTGCACCGGGCCCCATGCCCACGAAGACCACAACAAACGCTACACCGCGGCCGTGTGGTGCGGGGTTTTCTACGGGGTTGCAGGCGTGTTCGGCGCCACGTTGGCGGCATTGTTCGCAGCATTGCCCAAGGAGCTGGTGCTGTCGATTGCGGCATTGGCGTTGTTTGGCTCGATCATCAACGGCTTGAGTATCGCCATGAATGAGCCGAAGGAACGGGAAGCGGCGCTGATCACCTTTATGGTCACCGCGTCAGGCTTGACGTTGTTTTCCATCGGGTCGGCGTTCTGGGGGATTGTGGCGGGGGTATTGACGCTGCTGATTCTGAACTGGCGCAAGGCATAAAAAAACGGCGACCCTCAGGTCGCCGTTTTTTTCAGTATCACTTAGCCGCGTTGATCGGCTTTTCCGGATACCACACGTCCAGCAACGGGCTGACTTCAGCCTTGGTCAGCTCGGAACGGGTTTTCAGCCAGGCTTCAACAGCAGCGCGCTGCTCTTCGGAGACCGAGCCACGCTTCTGCAGGCAAACCAGACCGAAGTCATCGCCGCCGACATAGCCCAGACCGTTGGCTTCCATGGCTTCTTTAATGAATGCTTCGAGGAAAGCGTCGATAGCTTCTTCACTCAGGCCTTCGTTGAAGTCCAGGTTCAGTTCGAAACCCAGCTCTTGAAATTCATCAACGCACAGTTTTTTGCGCAGACGCTGGGAACGGTTAGTCGCCATTGGAACAATCCTCATAAGTAATAACGGGCGGCACTTTAGCAGTTTAAGGCGACGATTGCCCGACTCTCTGGGACAGGCGGCACTTTGCCTGTAAAAAAAACGCTGATTTCCAGCTATGGTTCAGCCACAAGCGCGCCCACCTTGGGGCATAATGCCGACACTTTCATGACCAATGAGGGATTTTTCCTATTTACCCCTCGCCTTTTTCACCCTCCTCAGCAGTAGGGTTTCATTTCTTATGATCAAATCTTTACGTTCAGTCTTGCTAGCCGGTCTCCTCTTGCCACTGGCCCTCAGCGCCACAGCTGCCCCAGTCAATAACACCCTCCCCCCGAATGTTCAGCAGGCCCTGGCCAAAGCCAAGCTGCAAAACACCGCGCTGTCACTGGTGATGATCCCCCTGAACGGCCCTGGCACCCCCACCGTCTTCAACGCTGACGTCTCGGTAAACCCCGCTTCCACCATGAAGCTGGTTACCACCTACGCCGCCTTGGAAATGCTCGGCCCCAACCACCAGTGGAAAACCGAGTTCTACACCGACGGCACCCTCAGCGGCGGCGTGTTGCATGGCAACCTTTACCTCAAGGGCGGCGGTGATCCCAAGCTGAACATGGAAAAACTCTGGCTGCTGATGCGCGACCTGCGCGCCAATGGCGTACAGCAAGTCACTGGCGACCTGGTGTTGGACCGTGGCTTCTTTATCCCGCCACAACTGCCGGAATTCAATGACGACGGCAACGACGAGAACAAGCCCTTCTTGGTTAAGCCCGACGCCCTGCTGGTCAACCTCAAGGCCCTGCGCTTTGTGACCCGCAACGACTCAGGCCGTGTGATCGTATCGGTGGAGCCGCCGATCGCCAGTATTCGCATCGACAATCAGGTCAAGGTTTCCAACGCCAAGCAATGCACCGGCGACGTGCGCTACAACCCGGTCACTGCCGCCGATGGCAGCGTGACGGTCACCGTCAGTGGCCAACTGGGCGACGGCTGCAGCTCCCAGACGTACCTGTCGCTGCTCGACCATGCCACCTATACCGCCGGCGCCGTGCGGGCAATCTGGCAGGAGTTGGGCGGCAGCATCCAGGGCCGTGATATCCAGGCACCCGTGCCCAAGGATGCCAAGGTGTTGGCCCGCGCATTCTCGCCGGACCTGGCGGAAATCATCCGCGACATCAACAAATACAGTAACAACACCATGGCGCAGCAGTTGTTCCTGAGCCTGGGCGCGCAGTTTCGCAACGATGCCGACGGCGACGACGCCAAGGCCGCGCAACGCGTAGTGCGTCAGTGGCTGGCGAAAAAAGGTATCACTGCACCGCATCTGGTGATGGAGAACGGCTCCGGGCTGTCCCGTGCCGAACGGGTCAGCGCCCGCGAGATGGCCGCGATGCTGCAAGCCGCCTGGAAAAGCCCCTACGCTGCCGAATACATCAGTTCGATGCCGATTGCCGGCACCGACGGCACCATGCGCAAACGCCTGAAGACCACTGCGATGCGCGGCGAAGCCCACGTCAAGACCGGCACCTTGAACACCGTACGCGCCATTGCCGGGTTCAGCCGCGACAACAACGGCAATACCTGGGCGGTGGTGGCGATTCTCAACGATCCGAAGCCATGGGGCGCTTCGTCGGTGCTGGATCAGGTGCTGCTGGACCTGTATCGCCAACCTAAATTGGCGGCTTCAGCCCCAGTACTCTGACGCTGAACTGGGGCCTGTGGTGAGCGGCTTGCCCGCTCACCACAAAGGTCACTCAACACAGCGGCGTCGCCTCTACCCGATCCCTGCCCGCCTGCTTGGCTACATAAACGGCCGAGTCGGCGCGCAGCAACAACCCATCAATGCCTTCGTCGATCCGCCAACTGGCCACACCAAAGCTGGCAGTGACGATGCCCACCGCTTCCATAGGCTCGTTGCGCAGCGACTGCCACAATTCCATCGCCAGGCTGTAGGCCTGTTCGCCACCGGTGTTGGGGCAAAGCACCATGAATTCCTCGCCACCCAGCCGACAGAAAACATCGGAACGACGCAAGCGTTGGCCGATGCGTTTGCACAACTCCTGTAACACCGCGTCGCCGACCGCGTGACCATGCTTGTCGTTGATGCGCTTGAAGTGATCGATATCGAGCATGATCACCGACAATGCCCCGCTGGTCCGATTGAGCCTCACCATCTCGGCCCTGAGTCGGTCCTGAAAATAGCGGCGATTGTGAATTCCGGTCAGGGAATCAGTGATGGACAGTGCGCGTAGCTCCTCTTCAACCCGCTTCAAATCGGAAATGTCCGACACGTAGCCATGCCACAGCGTACCGCCACCCGGTAACTCTTCCGGTGTGGCTTCGCCGCGAATCCAGCGCAGACCCCGTTGTGGCAACTGCACCCGGTACTCTTCGCGCCAATGGCTCAACTGCAACGCCGACAGGCGAATCGAGGCTCGTACCCGCTCCACGTCCAGCGGGTGGATACGCTCGAAAACTTTCTTCGCGTCCTGCTGCAACACACCGGTTTCGATTTCATAAATGTCGCGCATACCATCGCTGGCATAGATGAACCGCCAGTTTTCGCGGGGCTCCAGGGTGAACTGGAAGATACCGCCGGGCACATGGGCGCTGAGTTTCTTGAGCAGGCGGTCACGGGCCGCCAATGCTTCGTAAGCGCGTTTTTGCTCGGTAATGTCCAGGTAAATCGCCAAGTGCCCGATCCACAAACCGTGATCATCCAGCAACACAGTGGCCAGCATGTTCACAGTCAACTGGCTGCGATCCTCGCGCACCAAGGTCCATTCCCGGGCTTCGTGCAGGTTATCCGGGCTCTCGACCAGCATCGCCTGACTGGCAGGGATTCGCTTGCCCAAGGCCACGCTCAGGCTAGCTGCACGGGCTTCCAGTTCCGACGCCAAGTGCAAGCTTTCCAGGGTCAACTTACCCACCACCTGCTCGGCTGAGAACCCGAGCATTTGTTCGGCACCGGCATTGAAGGTGTTGATGACGCCGCGTAAGTCGGTGGCAATGATGGCGACCTGGGTCGCCGCATTCAGCACGCTGCGCAGTTGGCCATGGGCACCGCGTAACTCCTGCTCACGCAGGCGCAACTGCACGGTACGCTGTTCCACCAGCTTCACGGCGCGCTGGCGTTGGCTCACCAGCACATAGAGCAAAGCGCTGAGCAACAGGCTGAGCAACCCGCCCATCGTCAGGATCGTGATCAACGAAGAATGGTTAGTCTGGTCGAACACCTGGCTCGGACGCAGGGTCAGGGCATAAACGTGGTCCCCCAAGGTAAGACGGCGCGCACCGATCAGGTCGCCGTTTGCCACGCTATTGCTCGATTCGTAGAGCACACGTTTCTGTAGGTCGGAGGTATCGACGATCTGCATCACCAGGTTGTCCCGTTCCGGCTTGGGCAAGCCGTCAGCTACTAACTGGCGCATGCTGATCACGGCCATCACGTAGCCAAAGGGCTCATGCTGGGACTGCTCGGAAGTGGACAGGTGACTGACCGGCGCCACCAGCAATACGCCAGTGGCATAAGCAGGCTCAACGCCTACCAGTTGCATGGGCTGGGAAACCGCCAGCTTGCCGCTTTTTTGTGCGCGCTCAAGGGCTGAGCGCCGCAGGGGCTGGGCCAGCAGATCAAAACCCAATGGAGAGCCCAGCAGACTTTGAGTCTGGCTGTAGAGCACCGGCACGTATTCATCACGCTCAGGCGCCGGGGCCAGTTCTCCGGCGCTATTTAACTCACGGATGACAAAGGGCGCACCACGCTGGCGGGACACCTCTTGTTCGAACTGGCTGCGTTGATCGCGAGACACGCGCGGCGCCCAGGCGTAGGCCCGGGTGCGCAATAGCAAAGGCTGGGCGAAACCATCGAATTCTTCACGGGACACGTCGTCGGAATTGACGAAGAACCGCCGCAGGCTGTTCAAGCGCTGTTCCTGATCTTCGAAGCGTTCCTGCAGGCGGGTATACCGCTCGTTGACCAGCAACTGGAAACGCTGGCGCACCTGTTGTTGATAGAGATCGAAGGACGCCCAGGCGACGATGAGCGTCAGGGTACAGCCCGCCAGAAACACCACCAATGCCACCAGCCAAGCCGACGCCTGTTCACTGATAAAGCCTAGGATTTTCGGGCGAACGGCTTGCATCGGCATAAGCAACACTCACAACGCCAGCGTGCGGGGGTGTCACTTTGGCTAGGCCTTAAGTTATAGCTATCGGCCCAGAGTTTGACCAGCGTAAAAAAGCCGCAAGACCGGATTAAACCAGGCTTGCGGCTTCAGGCTGTTGGTTAACCGCGAGCGGTGATTTTCCAGGCCCGATGGATCTTGGCGTTGCGCGCAAAATCCGGATCGATGGTCTTGTCGCTGATTTCCTCGACCGTGTAGCGCTCGCTGAGGTTTTCCTCCAGCGCGAACTTGCGGAAGTTGTTCGAGAAATACAGCACACCACCCGGTGCCAGGCGTGCCATCGCCAGGTCCAGCAACTGCACGTGGTCACGCTGCACGTCGAAAATGCCTTCCATGCGCTTGGAATTGGAGAAGGTCGGCGGGTCGATGAAGATCATGTCGAACTCATCGCGGCTGGCCTCCAGCCAGGCCATCACGTCACCCTGCTCCAAGCGGTTCTTGTCGGAGAACCCGTTGAGGGAGAAGTTGCGACGCGCCCAGTCCAGATAGGTCTTGGACAGGTCGACGCTGGTGGTGCTGCGCGCGCCACCCTTGGCTGCATGCACACTGGCGGTGGCGGTGTAGCAATACAGGTTAAGGAAACGCTTGCCGGCCGCTTCCTTCTGGATACGCATGCGCATCGGGCGATGGTCTAGGAACAGGCCGGTGTCGAGATAATCGGTGAGGTTGACCAGCAGCTTCACGCCGCCTTCACTGACTTCGGTGAACTTGCCTTGGGCGCTCTGGCGCTCGTACTGCTTGGTGCCGCTCTGGCGCTCACGACGCTTGACCACCACGCGGCTCTTGTCGATGTTCAGCGCCTGAGGGATCGCCGCCAGCGCATCGAACATACGTGCAGAGGCTTTTTCCGGGTCAATGGACTTCGGCGCGGCATATTCCTGCACATGCACCCAATCGTGGTACAGGTCGATGGCCATGGAGTATTCGGGCATATCGGCGTCGTACACGCGATAGCAATCCACCCCTTCACGCTTGGCCCACTTGCCCAGCAGCTTGAGGTTCTTCTGCAGGCGGTTGGCGAACATCTGCCCGCCTTCGCTCAGGCGCGCCTGCTCGACCACAGGAGCCGGGGCTGGCTTGATCGGGTTGCCGTTCTTGTTGTACTGGCGCTCTTGTGGCTCGACCGGGGCTTGGTCGTAAACAGCCTGCTCACGTTCAGCCTGGCGCTGTTCCGGGGTACGACGCTCGCCGGTAACGAACTGATCCGGGTTGACCTTGATCAGCAGCAATTTGCACGGCAACGCGCCGTTCCAGAACGAATACTGCTTGTGGCTGCGAATGCCCATGCGCTTGCCCAGGTCCGGTGCGCCGGTGAACACCGCGGCTTCCCAGCCCATGCAGGCCTGGCGCAGACGCTCGCCGAGGTTCTGGTAGAGGTACAACAGGCTGGCTTCGTCACCCAGACGCTCGCCGTAGGGCGGGTTGCAGATCACCAGGCCTTTCTGGTTCTGGTCCGGGCGCGGCTCGAAGGTGCCGACTTCGCCCTGGTACACCTTGATCCAATGGCTCAGACCAGCACGCTCGATGTTGTTGCGCGCGGGCTGGATCAGACGGGGGTCAGCCTCGTAGCCACGCACCCACAGCGGGGTTTTGTTCATGCCGATGGCGGCACGTTCAGTGGCTTCTGTATGAAGTTTCTTCCACAGCGCCGGCACGTGGCCAAGCCAGGTGGTGAAGCCCCACAGTTCGCGGTTGAGGTTGGGGGCCATGTCGGCGGCAATCATCGCGCCTTCGACCAGGAAGGTCCCCACACCGCACATCGGGTCAGTCAGCGCGCCGCCTTCGGCAGCAATACGCGGCCAGCCGGCACGAATCAGGATCGCCGCCGCCAGGTTTTCCTTCAACGGCGCCGCGCCCTGCTGCAGGCGGTAGCCGCGCTGGTGCAGGCTGTGGCCGGAAAGATCGAGGGACAGGATTGCTTCGCCACGATCCAGGCGCAGGTGAATGCGCAGGTCCGGGTTGATCTTGTCGATGGACGGGCGTTCGCCGGTCGGGGTACGCAGCTTGTCGACGATCGCGTCCTTGACCTTCAGCGCGCCGAAGTGGGTGTTGTCGATGCCCGAACCGTGACCGCTGAACTCCACCGCCAGGGTGCCGTCGGAGACCATGTGGTCGGCCCATTCGATGTCCAGCACGCCGTGGTAGAGGTCTTCGGCATCCTTCATCGGGAAGCGCTTGAGCACCAGCAACACGCGGTTGGCCAGGCGCGACCAGAGGCACAGGCGATAGGCGGTTTCCATGTCGGCCATGCCGCGCACGGCCGAGGTGTGCTCGCGGGCTTCCTCAAGGCCAAGCCCGACGGCTTCCTCGATCAGCAGGCCTTCGAGGCCCTTGGGGCAAGTGAGGAAGAGTTCAAAACGGTCCGACATGGGGCATTCCAGGCTTTTCAGCAATAAATGAACGGGCGACGCATCGCCGGTTCGGTTTTCAATCAAGCACTTTTCTCGAAGAGTGCTCGCGTGGCACGAATGTGCCGTCCCACCCCGTCTGACGGGCCCTTGAGCCTTTATTGACGGGGCAGAGTGATTTTTTTAAGCAACAAAAAGAAATATTCCGACCCTTCGTCGAATAGTAACCGACCGCAACGGGCCAGCATTCTCACTAAAGGATTAAACCCATCCTCTTTGCAGGGTGCATCATAGCTGGCTTTGCCTCAAAAAAGGGGCGAAAAGCCATCCCAGCTTATGGCTATAGCATCGTAATCGTTACGTGCTTATGACAAAACGATCATTGAATCCGTGTGACCTATTGGTTAGAACTCAACACAGGTTGGCGCCGTAACGACGCCAACACCTAGGCTCGCCACGCCGGCAGCGAGCCCACCAACGGCAGAAAAACTCTGCCCGGCCTCAGACGAGGCCGAAGGATATCAAGACAGTCAACAAGTGAGGGAAACACCCTATGAGAAGACTTAAGCGTGATCCGTTGGAAAGAGCTTTTTTACGCGGATATCAATATGGCGTTCATGGCAAATCCCGTGAGCTTTGCCCATTTACTCTACCGTCGGTACGCCAAGCCTGGATCAACGGCTGGCGAGAAGGACGAGGCGACAACTGGGACGGTATGACTGGCACTGCGGGAATCCACAGACTCAACGAACTTCACGCCGTCGGCTAATCAAGGGCACTTAATTCCGACACCACCACGAATAGATGACGACTTAACCACGCACGCCCTCTCAAGGCGGCGGGCTTCGGCCCAGGGGCTCCTTTTAAGGAGCCCTTTTTATTGGGCGATCCTTCAACGCAATGCTGCTATCGCATCCACCGATTGACGAATAAGCGCCGGGCCTTTGTAGATAAACCCGGAGTACAACTGCACCAGGCTCGCGCCGGCGGCGATCTTCTCGGCAGCGTGCTTGCCTTCGGTGATACCGCCCACTGCAATGATCGGCAAACGCCCGGCCAACTCAGCAGCCAACACCTTGACGATATGGGTGCTCTTGTCCCGCACCGGCGCACCTGACAGGCCACCGGCTTCGTCGCCATGGGCCAACCCTTCGACGCCGACACGGCTGAGGGTGGTGTTGGTAGCGATCACTGCGTCCATACCCGAATCCACCAGGGCTTGGGCTACCAGCACGGTTTCCTCGTCACTCATGTCCGGGGCGATCTTGATGGCCAGCGGCACGCGCTTGCCATGGCGCACTGCCAAATCTTCCTGGCGCTGGCGCAGGGCTTCGAGCAACTGCTTGAGGGAGTCACCGAACTGCAGGCTGCGCAAGCCCGGTGTGTTCGGCGAGCTGACGTTGACGGTGACATAGCTGGCGTGGGCGTAGACCTTGTCCAAGCAGATCAGGTAGTCGTCCACCGCTCGCTCAACCGGTGTATCAAAGTTCTTGCCGATATTGATGCCGAGGATGCCCTTGTACTTCGCAGCCTCAACCCGCGACAGCAGGTGATCGACGCCGAGGTTGTTGAAACCCATGCGGTTGATGATCGCCTCGGCTTCAGGCAGGCGGAAGATCCGCGGCTTGGGGTTACCGGGCTGCGGCCGTGGCGTCACGGTGCCGATCTCGACAAAACCGAAACCCAGTTGCGCGAAGCCATCGATGGCCGCGCCGTTCTTGTCCAGGCCAGCGGCCAGTCCGACCGGGTTGGGGAAGTCGAGCCCCATCACTGATACCGGCATTTTTGCGGGTGCCTTGCACACCAGGCCGTTGAGCCCCAGGCGGCCACCGGCGCCGATCAGGTCCAGGGACAGATCGTGGGAGGTTTCCGGGGAGAGTTTGAACAACAGCTGGCGGGCCAGGGTATACATGGGCGGGCTAGACTCGGATGGCGGCGAAAGGTGGCGGCGATTATAGCCGGGGTGACGGGGTGCACGCGAGGCGTGCTACCCAAACATCAATAGCGCTGCTGTACGAGCAACTCATAGCGTGCCCAGATTTTCTCTGCATAGCGCATGCGCAATGCGTCGCGCTGAGGGCCTGAGCCGGCGCCAACATTGTAGGAACCTACCGCCGTCCAGTTGTAGCCAAAGCGCTGAATGAAATCGGCCAGTATGGAAGCGCCTACTTCCACTGAGAGGCACGGCTCACTCAACAGCCGCTCCTCGGTAATGCCCAGCTTGAGCAAGCGGGGCAAATGGATACTGTTGATCTGCATCAGGCCGATGTCACGCGTACCATTTTGGTTTGCGTGGTTGATCGCATCTGCACGAAACCCCGACTCCACGGCAGCGATAGCCTGCAGCAATTCAGGCTCGATACCGTAGCGACTGGCGGTTTCCTCCCAGCAGTAGGCAAACGCCTGGTTTGCGCTGATCAATAGGCCGAGCAACAGCAGCCTGCGCCACAGCTTAGCCACGCCTGAGCTGGCCACAGGCCGAACACAGGTGCTGCGCGGCATCCGTATGCCCGGCCCCATGCCGCTCAACGTTCACCGGACAGGTGAAGCGATACCCACGACCGTAGATGGTCTTGATAAAACCCTTGTCGGCTCCAAGATGCTTGCGCAGCGAGTAAATGCAACGGGTCAGTGACTCCTCCGCGACCTCCCCTTGTGGCCAGGCCAGTTCAAGCAAATGATCCTTGGTCATCAGGACACCGCCAGAGGCAAGCAGCAACCGCAAAACATGCAGCTCCTTGGGCGGCAACTGAACATCGCTGACTTTACCGCTTAGACGACCATCGCCATGCAGTATCCACTGGGAGAAATACAGGGAAGTCGCAGTCAACCCATCATTCACGACGGCCATATCCACCTCGGCATCCGACTCATTCCTTATTTCCAGTACTGGCTCTTGTGCCCACGTCATGACTATAAAAAACCGCCTTGCAGCCCACGCTAGGAAAAAACCCATACAGCCGCCGCTTTTCAGCATCACCCTGTAAGACCGTTCATTTACAACTGTCAGATGCCCCTTTTCGATAGACCTCGTGCAATTCAATCCCCAGGCGATCCTCCAACTGCACCAACTCCCCCAACGCCAATAGCCGGCCGTTAACCCGAACCTCCACGCAGTGGTTGATTCCAGGCGCCAATGGCAGCACCTTCCCAGGCGCAAAGGCTGAAAGGCGCCTGAAACTGACCAGTTGTTCCTGTAGAAGAATTTCCATATGCACGGGTTAGCACCTTTTTCACGGAGAGATATCGCGACCCGGGTGCACAAACGCACGTTGCACTCGTTCGTATTGCGCCGCAGTCAACGGCGGCGCACCAACGCCTGCCGGTAAGGCCTTCTCGCTACCCACGGCCCGGGACTGAATCACAAACAGACGAACCTTGGCCGAGCCATTTGATACGGCGTTTCGTCCCTGCTCATTGGCCTCACGGCTAAACGGCCCCAACCACAGGCGCTTGCCCTGCGGCACTTGCACCACGCTACTGATACTCACCCGCCCGACCGCGCTCGGTTTGCCGCGCCGACCGGCCTGGCTCATCTGGCGACCATCCTCAACGTGGAGAAGCATCTCGATCTGATTCGCTTCGGCAAAACGCGGCAACACGCTGACTTGGGAGCCGTAATGCACAGGCTTCCAATCAGCATGATCCTGTCCGGGAGCGGGCAGATAGAAGGTGTGGTTATCCTGAAATACCGCTGGCACGTTCTCTTGGGTGAGAATCACCGGTAACGTCATCACTTTCGCTCGCCGCCGATGCTCCAGCGTGGCGATTTGCGCCATCAAGCGGTTATCGTCAATCGGTTCCAGGATTCGCGTGGCCTGACCCTTCGCCTCCTTATCCCAGGCAGGCTCCAGTTTTTTCAGGTCGTCACGCTCCACGTCCACCATCCAGAGCGAGACTTCGACAGACCGCTTGGGTGTGTCCAACTCGGCGATCAATCGCTCGATGAAACCCAATTGCTCAGGTTCGCCCTTGATCAGCAGGCTGTTGGTATCCAAATAGGGGATCACCACCAGACTCTTGTCGGCCAGTGGTCCGTCCTCCTCAGACGCCAGCAGGGTGTCGATCAGCGACGCGATCCCCGGCACCGTGACCTTTTCCGGGCCCATGGAGTACACCCGGTCAGCAACATGGGTGTTGAGTACCTGGACGACAGCAAACGCCTGGGTACCCACGCGCAAATCAGCACGTTCAAGGTCCATCAATTGGGCCAGTTGCAACACCTGATCGACATAATTAGGCGGACCCGACACGGAGAATGTCCGAGCTCCGCTGATCCTAAGGGGGTAGCGCGTTTCATCAATCCCCGAGCGGCGCATGAGGGCACGAAACCTGTCGACGGATATATGCAACAACGTCACGGTCGAGCTTTTTGCTTCGCTGACGTCATAGAGGTAGAGCGCCTGCCCATCGCTGTACCAGATCAAGCCGTATTGCAATGCAAGCGTCTCCAGGGCGTGTTGAGGTGTATCGAGGTCAATGACTTCACTGATGCGTGTGCGCGCCACTTCACTGCTCACGACAATGGGCAGGCCCATAGGCACGGACAAGGCAGTAAAGACGGTATGCAGGCTCTCGTCCTGCGCCTGATAGGTTTCGCCATGGGCATCGGCACCTCCCAGCATCAGCGCGGCAAGCAGTAGCCAGAGGCAGGGAGTCGTTAAGGGGAAGTCAGCGTACACCGTAGGTTTCCTGGGCGGCCTGGCAGTGAGAGGCGGCCATACTGAGAGGCCGTCCATTTTCAATCTTGATGGAAAGGTGACGGCCGACAGCGCTTCCAGGCCCGTGGCATGTGCCTTGCTTTGCACTCGGTATCAGAGCGCACTCCAACGGCGGAGCGAGCTTACGGACAAAGGCGTCGTTACCCGCAATGGCCTTGCATCGCCATCTGAGGGAACGGCGCTTTTTTTTGAAAGAAAAGGTAGGTGTTGATGAACGATTCGGTTGGCAGCAGCCCGACAAGAGACCCGCTGGCCTGGGTCAACGGCAGTGATGCTCCGGAAAAGAGCAGCCTCGACCTTGGCTTCATGGCTTTGAGCGACTGCGCCTCCTTGGTGGTGGCGGCAACCCAGGGCTTCGCTCAACCTTATGGCCTGACGCTAAACCTCAAGCGCCAATCCTCGTGGGCCAACCTGCGGGACAAACTGGTCAGCGGTGAACTGGACGCCGCCCACAGCCTGTACGGGTTGATCTATGCCGTTCACCTGGGCATCGGCGGCGTCGCACCCACCGACATGGCCGTGCTGATGGGATTGAACCAGAACGGTCAAAGCATCAACCTGTCCCACGCCCTGCAACGACAAGGGGTGGTCACTCCTGAGGCATTGGATCGTCACGTGCACCAAAGCCGAACAAAACTGACCTTCGCCCAGACCTTTCCCACAGGTACCCACGCCATGTGGTTGTACTACTGGCTCGCAAGTCAGGGCATTCATCCGTTACAGGATGTGGACAGCGTCGTGGTACCGCCCCCGCAAATGGTTGCGCACCTGCAAGCTGGTCGGATTGATGGCTTTTGCGTCGGAGAACCCTGGAGTGCCAGCGCAGTCGCGCAAAACCAGGGCTTTACACTGGCAACCACCCAAGCGATCTGGCCGAACCATCCAGAAAAGGTGCTCGGCTGCACACAGGCCTTCGTCGACCAATACCCCAACACCGCCCGCGTATTGGTCATGGCTATCCTCGAAGCCAGCCGCTTTATTGAAGAAAGTATCGAAAACCGGCGTTCCACCGCGCAGTTGCTCAGCGGCCGCGAGTACCTTGACGCGCCTCTCGACTGCATCGAACCCCGCCTGCTGGGCATTTATAACGATGGCCTGGGCAACCACTGGCAGGATCCCCATGCCCTGCGCTTTTTCGCCGATGGCGAAGTGAACCTGCCATATCTCTGCGATGGCATGTGGTTCATGACCCAGTTTCGACGCTGGGGCCTGCTGCGCGAAGACCCTGATTACCTGGGCGTTGCGCGCCAGGTCCAGCAACTGACGCTTTATCGCCAGGCGGCAGACGCGCTGGGCATCAATGCGCAACGCCAGGACATGCGCAGCAGCCAACTGATCGACGGCAAGGTGTGGGACGGCTCGGACCCCGTCGGCTACGCCCGCAGTTTCCGATTGCATGCCATCGCCGACCACGCCAACCGCCAAGCCTTGCGCTGACAGGAGCACTTCTATGCTGCGAATCCTGTTGATCAATGACACCCCGCGCAAGGTCGGGCGCCTGCGTACGGCGCTGATCGAAGCTGGCTTCGAGGTAATCGATGAGTCCGGCCTGACCATCGACTTGCCGGCACGCGTCGAAACAGTGCGCCCGGATGTGATTCTGATCGATACCGAGTCACCGGGCCGCGATGTGATGGAGCAAGTGGTGCTCGTCACCCGCGACCAGCCCCGGCCTATCGTGATGTTTACCGACGAGCACGACCCGAACGTGATGCGCCAGGCCATCAAGTCCGGTGTCAGTGCCTATATCGTCGAGGGCATCCAGGCCCAGCGCCTGCAACCGATCCTCGACGTGGCCATGGCCCGCTTTGAAAGCGACCAAGCCTTGCGCGCCCAGCTTCAGGCGCGGGACCAGCAGTTGGCCGAGCGCAAGCGCATCGAACTGGCCAAGGGCATGCTGATGAAAATGAAGGCCTGTAATGAGGAAGAGGCCTACACACTGATGCGCCGCCAAGCCATGAGCCGCCAACAGAAACTGATCCAAGTGGCAGAGCAAATCATCGCCATGAGTGAACTGCTCGGCTGATGTGGCGCGGGACTTGCTAAACAATCATCACAGGTAACCAACGGCGGTTGCCCCTCCACGACAAAGACGTCGCACATCCGGTTTGCCCTCGCGAACCCGATGGCGGCTTTTTTTCGTTTTGGCCCCAGCAGCACGGGGCCGGTGGGGCGGCCTCAGCCGGCTGCTCCATCACTAGGCCTTCTTACAAGACTCCCAACCGTTGAGGTGCGTGATGAAATCAAGCTTCTGGAAATCCGGGCACACCCCGACCCTGTTTGCCGCGTTCCTGTATTTCGATCTGAGCTTCATGGTCTGGTATTTGTTGGGCCCGCTGGCGGTACAGATTTCCGCCGACTTGCACCTGACCACTCAACAACGCGGCTTGATGGTGGCGACACCGATCCTTGCGGGCGCTGTGTTGCGCTTCCTGATGGGCATGCTGGCGGACAAGCTATCCCCAAAGACAGCCGGGCTGATTGGCCAGGTGATTGTGATTGTCGCGTTGTTCGGCGCCTGGAAACTGGGGGTTCACAGCTACGAACAAGCCTTGTTGCTAGGGCTGTTCCTCGGTATGGCCGGCGCATCCTTTGCAGTGGCGTTGCCGTTGGCGTCCCAGTGGTATCCAGCCGAACACCAGGGCAAGGCCATGGGCATCGCCGGCGCCGGTAATTCGGGCACAGTGTTCGCTGCATTGTTGGCCCCGGTACTGGCGGCGGCCTTTGGCTGGAGCAACGTGTTCGGCTTCGCACTGATTCCGCTGATCCTGACCCTGATCGTGTTCGCCTGGCTCGCGAAAAATGCGCCTGAACGCCCTAAAGCCAAGTCCGTGGCTGATTACTTCAAGGCTCTGGGCGACCGCGACAGTTGGTGGTTCATGTTTTTCTACAGCGTGACCTTCGGTGGCTTTATCGGCCTGGCCAGCGCCCTGCCCGGCTATTTCAACGATCAATACGGCCTGAGCCCCATGACCGCCGGCTACTACACCGCCGCCTGCGTGTTCGGTGGCAGCCTGATGCGCCCACTGGGCGGCGCCTTGGCCGACCGTTTCGGCGGGATCCGCACACTGCTCGGCATGTACAGCGTCGCAGCAATTTGCATCGCGGCAGTCGGTTTCAACCTGCCCAGTTCCTACGCGGCGCTGGCGCTTTTCGTCTGCACCATGCTCGGTTTGGGCGCAGGCAATGGCGCTGTGTTCCAGCTGGTGCCACAGCGTTTTCGGCGTGAGATCGGCGTAATGACCGGCCTGATTGGCATGGCCGGCGGCATCGGCGGTTTCGCCCTGGCGGCGGGCATGGGCGCGATCAAGCAGAGCACCGGAAGCTATCAATTGGCCTTGTGGTTGTTCGCGAGCCTGGGCGTATTGGCCTGGTTCGGTCTGCATGGCGTCAAGCGCCGCTGGAGAACTACTTGGGGTTCGGCCGCTGTGACCGCCGCGCGCGTCTGATGAGCCTGCAACTGAGCATCGCCCACGCCAGTGCCATCGGCCCACGGGCGGAAAACCAGGATGCGCTGCGGGTGGTTACCCCCGCTGCGGAACTGGCGGCGAGCAAAGGCTATCTGTGCGCCATGGCCGACGGCGTGAGCCAGTGTGCAGACGGTGGCCTGGCCGCCCGCTCAACTCTGCAGGCCCTGGCCCTGGATTACTACGCCACGCCGCAAACCTGGGGCGTGGCACAGGCACTGGAGCGGTTGCTACTCGCACAGAACCGCTGGCTGCAGGCCAATGGGGGAGGTCAACCGTTGCTGACCACCCTCAGCGCCTTGGTCTTTCGCGGCCAGCGCTTCACCCTGGCCCATGTCGGCGATTGCCGGGCATATCGCTGGCTGGACGGCGAGTTGCAGCGCATCAGCGAAGACCATGTGTGGGAACAGCCGGGCATGCAGCATGTGCTCAAGCGTGCCCTTGGCCTGGATCAACATCTGGTCCTGGATTTTCTCGACGGTCAATTGCGCGAGGGTGAGTGTTTCCTGCTGCTCAGCGATGGCGTGTGGGCGACCCTGGCCGATCACAGCATCAGCGCGATCCTGCGTGAACAAACCGACCTCGACCTGGCGGTAAGCACCCTGATCAACGCCGCGCACCTGGCGGGTAGCCAGGACAATGCCAGCGCCCTGCTGGTGCGTGTCGACACGGTCGGCGAGGCCACACTCGGTGACGCCTTGGTGCAGCTGCAGCAATGGCCCTTGCCACCGCCGCTCAAAGCCGGGCAACACTTTGAAGGTTGGCAGGTCGACGCCGTCCTGGCACACAGCAGGCAGTCATTGTTGTACCGGGTACGCGATGCCCAGCAGCAACCCTGGCTGCTGAAAACGCTGCCCCTGAGCCGCGATAATGACAGCGACGGCGGTCAGGCATTGTTGTCGGAAGAATGGTTTCTGCGACGGGTTGCCGGGCGGGCGTTTCCGGAAGTCCATACGGCCAGCGGGCGTCAGCATTTGTACTACGTGATGCGTGAATATCCCGGTATGACCCTCGCCGAGCTCTTTCAGCGCCAGGGCCCACTGCCCCTGGCGCAATGGCAGTCCGTCGCCGAGCGTTTGCTGCGCGCGGTGGGCATGCTGCATCGACGGCAGATCCTGCACCGCGATATCAAGCCGGAAAACCTGCTGCTGGGGGACGACGGAGAATTGCGAGTATTGGATTTCGGTCTGGCGTATTGCTCCGGCCTGTCAGAGGATCGCGCCCATGTGCTGCCCGGCACTCCGAGCTTTATCGCGCCTGAGGCGTTCAATGGCGACCGTCCTACAGCACAACAGGATTTATATAGCGTTGGTGTGACGCTGTATTTCCTGCTGACCGGGCACTACCCATACGGTGAAATCGAAGCTTTCCAACGACCTAGATTTGCCCAATCCGTCACCGCCAGCCGCTATCGTCCGGACCTCCCGGACTGGCTACCTCTGAGCCTGGAACGCGCGGTGGCAGCGCAGCCCGCGCATCGCTACGAGACTGCCGAGGAATGGCTGCTGGTGCTGGAGCAGGCTGATCGCCAAGAGCTGAGCATCCGTCCGAGGCCACTCCTTGAGCGCGAACCTTTGAAGGTTTGGCGCACCTTGGGCCTGGTCTCGATGCTGATCAATCTGATTCTTCTGTATTCACTCTTTCATAGCTGACGTCCGCTCTAGACGAGGAAAAACACATGAACGCAAAAGTCTGGCTGGTGGGCGCAGGCCCCGGCGACCCAGAACTGTTGACCCTCAAAGCCGTACGGGCAATGAACGAAGCCGATGTAGTGTTGATCGATGATTTGGTCAACCCGGCCGTACTGGAGCACTGCGCCGAGGCTCGTGTGATTACCGTGGGTAAACGCGGTGGCTGCCGCTCAACCCCGCAGGATTTTATCCATCGCCTGATGCTGCGTTACGCCCGCCAAGGCAAGTGCGTGGTGCGGCTCAAAGGTGGCGATCCGTGCATTTTCGGACGCGGTGGTGAAGAGGCCATGTGGCTGCGCGAGCGTGGCGTCGAGGTGGAGTTGGTCAACGGGATCACCGCAGGGCTGGCGGGTGCGACGAACTGCGCGATTCCTCTGACATTGCGCGGTGTCAGCCGCGGCGTGACGTTGGTCACGGCCCACACTCAAGACGACAGCAGCGTTAATTGGCGCGCGCTGGCAGAAGGTGGAACGACATTGGTGGTGTACATGGGGGTGGCCAAGCTGGAGGAGATTCGCCAGCAATTGCTCGGAGGCGGGATGGCAGCTGATATGCCAGTGGCGATGATCGAAAATGCATCACTGCCCCAGCAGCGCGAATGCCGTAGTGAGCTGTCACGCATGCACGAGGATGCTCATTCCTTTGCCTTGAAGAGCCCTGCAATCCTGGTGATTGGCAGTGTTGCCGCCACCGACCAAGTGGCCTACATCACGGCAGCGGCCAGTGCCTGAGGCAAATTCCAGGCGAAAAAAAGCCCGGCCTGAGCCGGGCTTTTTTCTACTCAGTAATTACTGAGCTTGAGCTTCAACCGACGCTTCTACGCGACGGTTAACAGCACGACCTGCTTCAGTTGCGTTGTCAGCAACTGGGCGGGATTCGCCGTAACCAACAGCAGTTACACGGCTAGGAGCAACGCCGTCTTTAACCAGGACTTGCTTAACAGCGTCAGCACGACGCTGGGACAGCTTCTGGTTGTAAGCGTCTGGACCTACGGAGTCAGTGTGACCAGCAACTTCTACGTTGGTAGCTGGGTACTGAGCCATGAAGTCGGCCAGGTTTTTCACGTCGCCGTAGCTGTTAGGCTTAACAACGGATTTGTCGAAGTCGAACTTAACGTCCAGCTCAACACGAACAACCTGAGCAACTGGAGCTTCTGGCTCTGGAGTTGGCTCTGGAGCTGGTGCTGGAGTAGGAGCTGGAGCAGCTGCGCCAGCGTTACCGCCGAAGTTTACGCCCAGGCCGACCAGTGCGGAGTAGTCCCACTTGCCGTTGTCCAGACCGTAGTCAGCTTCAACACCGGCACGAGCGTACAGGTTGTTGGTGAAGTAGTACTTCACGCCAGTACCGACGGTAGCGAAAGTGGTCTGATCGCGACCGCTGTGGCCGTCAGCTTGTACGTTGCCACGGCTCTGGTGGCCGAAACCGCCTTCAACGTATGGACGCAGGCTGTCAACACCAGCTTGACCGAAGTGATACTGGGCAACCAGGCTGCCGGTATCGCCTTTGATCTTCTGGCTACCAGTACCGTCGTTCGAACGGGTGTGGTTGGTTTTGTCGTAGGACAAGTTCAAGGACAGGTCGTCGGTCAGGAAGTAACCGATGCGAGCGCCAGGATTGAAGCCGTCTTCGATGTGCTTGACGCTATCGTTGTACTGCTTCTTGTAGAACAGCTCGCCTTCAACTGCGCCTTGGCCTTGTGCCAGAACGCCGAAAGAAGTTGCGGCAATAAGAGAACCAATGGCCAAGCCCAAGGTGTTTTTCAGTTTCATCCGTTAAATCCCCATCTGGTGATTGTAAAGCAGTCCCACAAACCGGGGGACAACTCGGCGACAAGTCTAACAGAACTTGCCTACACGTAAGAGATATTTGCCACGCACTAAGTTTCAGTCTCGCCCGCAAATTTCTCACGTAATTTATCTAGAGCACGTTTGTAACGCATTTTTGTAGCACTCAAACCCATGTGCATGATGTCAGCGATTTCCTGGAACTCCAGCTCTGCGACAAATCGCAGCACCAGAATTTCCCGGTCAATCGGGTTCACATACACCAGCCAGCGATCGAGTCCGCCCTTTTCCTCGGGTGCCGGCGACTTCTCTTCAGTCGCCTCCTCAAGGGGGTCCAGACTCAAAGCGTCCATCAAGCGACGCTTTCGCCGTTCCTTCCGATACTGCGTGATGCACTCGTTGTACGTGATGCTGTAGAGCCAGGTCTTGAACTTCGATTTACCCTCAAAGTTCTTCAGGCCGTACAACACCTTGAGCATCACTTCCTGACAGACATCGTCCGCATCTCTATCGTTCCCTAAATACCTTGAACAAACGTTGAACAGAGTGCGTTGATATCTGCGCATCAATTCTTCGTACGCGCGAGTGACGTGAAACAGCTCCGTGTGCGAGCGCGCGACCAACTCCTCATCAGAGAGCTCACGGGGGTCATAGCGCGTGGACAGCGTTTGGGCTTTATTCAAAACAAGTCGTGCCGACAGTCAGGTCAATGTCCGCTACAGCCCGGTCAGCCGAGCTTGCGGCGGCGTACATTAGCAGGGTTTACCGGATTAGCGGCTACTGACCTGCTGCTCCAGGAGAATCCGATTGGACAACGACACCAGGTCACCGTCATCGGTCAGCACCGTCGTCTTGACCGTGCCGATCTCCTCGATTTGCCCTTCGACCTCGCCTACACGCACCTGTTGCCCAACTTGATACAGCTCGCGCACATAGATTCCCGCAAGAATCTGACCCGCAATTTCCCGGCTTCCCAAACCCATGGCCAGCGCAACGGCCAGACCAACGGTAATCAAAACGATCACAATTACGTGGTTGAGCAGGTCAGTCTTGACCTCCAACTGGCTGATCGCGACCGAAATACTGATGATGATCACAAGTCCTTGGGCAATTCGCCCAAGGCCAGCAGCATAGTCCAGCCCCACGCCTTCGGCAGCTCCGCGCACCAGCCCATTGGCCAGTTGCGCCAGCAGAACACCTACCAGCAGTACCAGCGCGCCGCCGAAAACTTTCGGCAAATACAGCGCCAGCATGTCGAGCGTAGCTGAAACTCGCTCAAGTCCAAGGGATTGAGCCGCAGAAACCAGAAAAATCAGCAAAACGAACCAATAGACGATCTTACCGATCAACGTGGAGATCGGCACTTGCAGCCCGGCGCGCCCCAGCAGCTTGGTCAGGCCAGTACCTGCCATCAGGCGATCAAGCCCGAGTTTAGCGAGCAATTTGGACAGCAGCGTATCGAGCAGCTTGGCTACGACAAAGCCCAGCAATACCAGGACCAGAGCACCAAACAGGTTGGGAATGAAGTTCGCCACCTTGGTCCACAATGCGGTCATTGCAGTGACCAGGCTCTGGGTCCAGAGATCAAGTTCCATATTCAATCAGCCTTATCAGCAGTGCGAGCAAGAGGTTTACGACGGGAAACCGGTGAAACGTGGGCCGAACCGTTGTTCAAGGCCATCATCAACGCCGGCACCCAGCGGCCGAGCAGACCGAACAGGTCACCCGCGCCCACCTGGCGGTTAGCGGTTTTCAACACGCGGCCCAGGCAGGCATCGTCGTCACGGTTGGACGGCGAGGCATTGAGCATGTCACGTAAAGACTGTTCGAACGGATCGTGCATAAAGACCTCTCGCAAGTGTTTTAAAGACGAGGGGAAAATTCCTGGGGTCACATAGGACCCTTCCTACATTCAGGTGATATTCAGCTCAAACCCAGCGTAACCGCCGAAATAGCCACCATTGTCCGAGGGCCACCGACACCATCAAGAGGCACGCAATGATGAAGCCATAGGGGCTCTGAGAGAAAGGTATGCCTCCCACATTTATACCCAGTAAGCCGGTCAAGAAGCTCATGGGCAGGAAGATTCCAGTGATGATCCCAAAGCGATACATCGTGCGGTTCATGCGCACGCTCAAGCGCCGGTCTTCGGCCTCCAGCACAAGCCCCACGCGCTCGCGGGTCAATTCGAGCTCTTCCAGATAGCGGGTCAGGCTGTTGTTCAATTCGTTCCAATAGTCGGCATCGTCATCGCAAAACCATGGCAATTTGATCCGCGTCAGTTGAGCAAAAATGTCCCGCTGCGGCGCGAGGAATCGCTTGAGCCCTGCCGCTCGTCGACGGATCTGCAACACGCTGCCGTGCTCCGGAGTATACCGTTCGTCGGTATCGAGTTTTTCTTCCTCGGAATCCACGACTTCAGAGAGGTCCGTGACCAGATCCTGCACTTTATTGGTCAGGTACTGCGCCATATAAAGGATGAGTTCAGACGCAGTTCTTGGCCCTTTTCCCTCCGCCAGTTGCACAAGCAGTTCATCGGTAGCGCGCAGCGGGCGCAGGCGCAAGGAAATCACGCGGCTGGCGGCGGCGAAGATACGCACCGACACCATGTCTTCGGGCTCTGCACCCGGATTGAGGTTAACCCCGCGCAGGAACAAGAGGAGCTCGCCCTCTGGCAGCGGCAACAAGCGCGGGCGGGTGTTCTCCTCCAGCAGCAGGTCGCAGGCAAATTCGCTCAGGCCACTGGATTTACGCAGCCAGGTCTGGGTCTGCGGATGGCTGCGATCCCAATGCAGCCACAGGCTTTCCTGGGGCTGCAGTTGCAAGTCGTCGAGCTCAGTCCGGGCAATCGAACGCGCACCGCCTTTACCGTCCAGCACCAGAGCATGCACCAGCCCCCATTGCGCGTTTTCTTCCTCGAACATCCTCACCCCGTCGGTTATTGCGGTTTATTCAGGCATTTTCAGCGGGCTTGGCGACACAATCACGCCATTATTATCCGCATAGATGTACTCACCCGGACGAAAGGTCACGCCGGCAAATGTGACCACCACATTCAAGTCACCGATGCCGCGCTTGTCGGTCTTCATCGGGTGGCTGTCCAGGGCCTGGACGCCAAGATCGGTCTGCGCGATGACATCGACATCACGGATGCAACCGTAGATCACCAACCCTTCCCAGCCGTTTTTTGCAGCTTTCTCGGCAATCATGTCGCCCAACAACGCGCGCCGCAGGGAACCGCCCCCGTCGACCACGAGCACCTTGCCGGCGCCCGGCTGGTCGGCTTGCTCCTTCACCAGCGAGTTATCTTCGAAGCACTTGATGGTGACAATCTCGCCGCCAAAGGAATCTCGGCCGCCAAAATTACTGAACATCGGCTCGACCACCTTCACCAGATCCGGGTAGGCGTCGCAGAGGTCGGGGGTCACGTAATGGTTCATCGAAAAATTCCTTTCTGCCAGAGAAGTGTCTTTCAAAGAAGTACCGGCCGAAGCGGACGGGGAACATCCCTTTCGCCTCGCCGCAACGCAAGAGCCACTGCGCGACTGAATATGACCAGAAGCGTTCAGCGCGTCATATCTTAGCCGCAACCTCGCACAAGCGAAACGCCCTTGGCAGAGCGCTGCGTCAAACCGTCGCCACTGTATCGACCGGGGCGCCAAGCAACGGTGTGAGCGGATCTTTTAACCATTGCGCCACCAGCGGCCACACTTCGGCCTGGGCGGCCTTGCTCACCAGCATTTCCACATGCCCGAAATCCTCGGTAAAACCTTGCTGGCGGCCCAGGCAAAGGTATTGCCGATGCTCAGAACCGATTTGCTCGAACAACTTGCGACATGCCCAATCAGGGTCCTGTTGATCACCGGCAGCACTGACGGCCAACAGCGGCACATCGACGGTTGCCAGGCCTTTCCACCAGTCCTGCTTACCCTCGCCAAAGCGTCCAAACAGGCCATTCCAACGCATGGCTTCGATCAGCACGCCTGCGGGCTCATCCTCCGGACCGCGCTTGAGGCGCGAGCCGGACAATTCCCCGAAGCGTTTCAGAAGCAATCGACCGGTCCACTCCACCGGAGGAAGCTTCAATGGCCAGTGGGTGCGACTGACCTGGCAACCAAACAAGGCCACGGAAGCCACTGCCGGCGCGCCAAGGTGCTCACCACCCAGCGCCGCCGCCAAGGCTGTGCCGCCCAGGGAGTGCCCGATCCAGTGGGGGATCTGCGCACTTTGCTCTCTCACAAACGCGCCGATAGCCGGCAAATCATAGCGCGCGTAGTCAGCGACCCGATTTTTGGCGTAGTCATGATTGCGCTTGGACAAACCATGGCCGCGCATTTCCGGTATCCACACATCGAAGCCCTGGCGCGCCAGGAAAGCACCCAAGCCGATGCCTTTAGGCGAATACCAGAAACGCCGATTGGAAAAACTGCCGTGCAACAAAATAACCGGGATGCCCCGGTTTTCCGGGACATCGGCAAGGCCCAAACGGGTAACTGCCAGCTCAACGGTGCCGTCGGGGCTATTACCGGGTTTGAGGCGATATACATCTTCACTCAGGTCGCCACGACGTTCAGCGCTGATCAGGGCGACGGGAAACAGATTGCTGCTGCTTTGCATAATGCTCTTGCACAAAAAAGGGCGGCGTCCGGAAGGAGATCCGCCCTGCACAGATAAGAATGCCGGTCACCCACAACGAGTGACCGGCACTTTTGACGTAGCGACTTTAGGCGGACGCTTGGCCTTCCGCCAGGAAGAACCAGGTTTCCAGCACGGAGTCGGGGTTCAGCGAGACGCTTTCGATGCCCTGTTCCATCAGCCAACGGGCCAGGTCAGGGTGGTCGGAAGGGCCTTGGCCGCAGATGCCGATGTACTTGCCGGCCTTGTTACAGGCCTGGATAGCATTGGACAGCAGCTTCTTAACCGCAGGGTTACGCTCGTCGAACAGGTGAGCGATGATCCCGGAATCGCGGTCCAGGCCCAGGGTCAGTTGGGTCAGGTCGTTGGAACCGATGGAGAAACCGTCGAAGAACTCCAGGAACTCTTCGGCCAGGATGGCGTTGGACGGCAGTTCGCACATCATGATGACGCGCAGACCGTTTTCACCACGGGACAAACCGTTTTCAGCTAGCAGGTCCACGACCTGGCTCGCTTCGCCCAGAGTTCGGACGAACGGCACCATGATCTCGACGTTGGTCAGCCCCATCTCATTACGTACACGTTTCAGCGCGCGGCATTCCAGTTCGAAGCAATCACGGAACGCTTCGCTGATGTAACGCGAGGCGCCACGGAAACCCAGCATTGGGTTTTCTTCTTCCGGCTCGTAGAGTTTGCCGCCGATCAGGTTCGCGTATTCGTTGGACTTGAAGTCCGACAGGCGCACGATGACCTTTTTCGGGTAGAACGCCGCCGCCAGGGTGCTGATGCCTTCCACCAGCTTCTCGACGTAGAAGCCCACCGGGTCGTTGTAACCGGCGATGCGCTTGTCGACGCTTTCCTTGATATCCAGCGGCAGGCCGTCGTAGTTCAACAGCGCCTTGGGGTGCACGCCGATCATGCGGTTGATGATGAACTCCAGGCGGGCCAAGCCCACACCGGCGTTCGGCAACTGCGCGAAATCGAAGGCACGGTCCGGGTTGCCGACGTTCATCATGATCTTGAACGGCAGGTCCGGCATGGCGTCGATGGAGTTTTGCTTGATGTCAAAGCCCAGTTCGCCTTCGAAGATGAAACCGGTGTCGCCTTCGGCACAGGACACGGTCACGCCTTGACCATCCTTCAACAGTTGGGTGGCGTTGCCGCAACCTACAACTGCCGGAATGCCCAGCTCACGAGCGATGATCGCCGCGTGGCAGGTACGCCCGCCACGGTTAGTGACGATAGCGCTGGCACGCTTCATCACTGGTTCCCAGTCCGGGTCGGTCATGTCGGAGACCAGTACGTCGCCTGGCTGGACCTTGTCCATCTCGGACACGTCCTTGATGATCCGCACCTTGCCGGCGCCGATGCGCTGGCCGATGGCACGGCCTTCCACCAGCACGGTGCCGGTTTCCTTGAGCAGGTAGCGCTCCATGACGTTGGCCGAAGTGCGGCTCTTCACGGTTTCCGGACGGGCCTGCACGATGTACAGCTTGCCATCGTCGCCGTCTTTGGCCCATTCGATGTCCATCGGGCACTTGTAGTGCTTTTCGATGATCATCGCTTGCTTGGCCAACTCGCTGACTTCCGCGTCGGACAGGCAGAAACGTGCACGCTCGGCCTTGTCCACATCAACGGTTTTCACCGAACGACCGGCCTTGGCCTCGTCGCCGTAGATCATCTTGATGGCTTTGCTGCCCAGGTTGCGGCGCAGGATGGCGGGACGGCCAGCTTCAAGGGTGTGCTTGTGTACGTAGAATTCATCCGGGTTGACCGCGCCCTGAACGACGGTTTCGCCCAGGCCATAGGCGCCGGTGATAAACACCACGTCACGGAAGCCCGACTCGGTATCCAGGGTGAACATCACGCCGGCGGTGCCGGTTTCCGAACGCACCATGCGCTGCACACCGGCAGACAAAGCCACCAGCTTGTGGTCGAAACCTTGGTGTACGCGGTAGGAAATGGCGCGATCGTTAAAGAGAGAGGCAAACACTTCCTTGGCGGCGCGGATCACGTTTTCCACGCCACGAATATTAAGGAAGGTTTCTTGCTGACCGGCGAAGGAGGCGTCGGGCAAGTCTTCGGCGGTGGCCGAGGAGCGCACGGCGACAGCCATGTCCGGGTTGCCGGCCGACAATGTGGCGAAGGCGGTGCGGATTTCTTCGTTGAGCTTCTCGGGGAACTCGGCGTCCATGATCCATTGGCGGATCTGGCTGCCGGTCTTGGCCAGGGCATTGACGTCATCGACGTCCAGGGCGTCCAGCGCGGCGTGGATCTGAGCGTTCAGGCCGCTCAGTTCGAGGAAATCGCGGTAAGCCTGGGCCGTGGTGGCGAAACCACCGGGCACCGAGACACCAGCGCCTGCAAGATTACTGATCATCTCGCCGAGGGATGCGTTCTTGCCCCCCACGTGCTCTACATCATGGACGCCGAGCTTATCGAGGGAAACTACGTACTCTACCAAGGTGATCTCTCCACTTTCTGTGTTGGAAAAGCTCAGGACGCCGGCGGCTCAGTAGGAGCTAACGCCCGTGCTTGTGGCCTGGACCTGGAAAATAAGTGAGAATGCGGCCCACTGCGGGACGGCAAAATCGCGCCTATCATATCCAAGATTCGCCATCAGCTTAAGGCCCAGGGCTCAAATGAAACGATCTGCTTTCTTTATCTCCGACGGCACCGGCATTACAGCCGAAACATTGGGTCAGAGCCTGCTCGCGCAGTTCGAAAACAATACCTTCGCAAAATTCACACGGCCCTATATCGACAGCGTGGATAAAGCGCGGGCCATGGTACAACAAATCAATCTTGCGGCTGAAAAAGACGGCTTTCGGCCGATCATTTTCGACACCATCGTCAATCAAGACATCCGTGAGATTCTCGCAACGTCGAATGGTTTCATGATCGACATCTTCTCGACCTTCCTGGCGCCGTTGGAGCAGGAGCTGAGCGAACACTCCTCCTACTCCGTAGGAAAGTCCCATTCCATTGGGCATAACTCCAACTATATGGAGCGTATCGAGGCGGTGAACTTCGCCCTCGACAACGACGATGGCGCCCGCACGCATTACTACGACAAAGCCGACCTGATCCTGGTGGGCGTGTCGCGCTGCGGCAAAACGCCCACCTGTCTGTACATGGCCATGCAATTCGGCATCCGCGCGGCCAACTACCCGCTGACCGAAGACGACATGGAGCACCTGACACTCCCGGCCGCCCTGCGCGCTCACTCCCACAAGCTGTTCGGCCTGACCATCGACCCGGACCGACTCACCGCCATCCGCAACGAGCGCAAGCCCAACAGCCGCTATTCAAGCTACGCCCAGTGCGAGTTTGAAGTGCGCGAAGTGGAAAATCTGTTCCGTCGCGAGAATATTGCGCACATCAATTCCACGCATTTTTCGGTGGAAGAGATTTCGGCGAAGATTCTGGTGGAGAAAGGTGTGGAGCGCAGGTTCAAATAACCTGTGGGAGGGGGCTTGTTACCGATGGCGGCGTGTCAGTTGACAGATTAATTGACTGATCCACCGCCATCGGGGGCAAGCCCCCTTCCACATTTGGGTCGGCGTACATTCAACTCTACAGATGGAACCTGCCCCCGCCCTGCCCCAACGCCGTCGCCAACGCATCAAACCCCGCTCGCAACAACTGATCATCTCCCGAGGTATTGCAGATACTCGCCCGAATAAACTGCGGGACCGCCGTCTGCCCTACGGCAAATGCTTCGGCGGTGGCGATCAGGTAATTGTTCTGCTTGAGTTCAGCCTCGATTTCCGACGCACGCCACGGCTCCGGCACTTCAATCCAGAAGTGCGGGCTATTGAGGTGGGTGCGGTATGCCAGGCCTTCCAGCAGGTCACTCACCAAGGCTTTACGCCGGCTGATCTCGTTGATCTGTTGGCGCAGCAGGTATTCGGCCGTGCCATTTTCGATCCATTGCGTGGCCAGTTCCAAGGTCACCGGCGTAGCCATCCAGCACGTAGAACGTAAGGCCGCCGAAATACGGCTGACCAACGCCGGCGGCGCATGCACATAGCCCACGCGCAGCCCGGCGGAAACGGCTTTGCTCAGGCTGCTGATCAAAATCGTGCGCTCGGGGGCGAAATGGCTGAGGGGCGGCGGCCGGTCTTCGACTAATACACCATGAGCTTCGTCTTCAAGGATCAGCAGATTGTGCTCGCGACACACCTTAACCAGCGCTTCGCGGCGCGCCACCGATAACACGGCGGTGGTGGGGTTCTGGATCGTCGGCGTGCAGTACAGCGCCGAAATCCGGTGGTTTCGACAGACTTCGTCCAGCGCATTCGGCAACACGCCCTCGTCATCCATCTCCAGGCCGATCAGGCGGATGCCAAGCATGCGCGCCGCGGTGATCAAGCCTGGATACGTCAGTTGCTCGGTCACCACCGTATCGCCGGCACGCAGCAGCGCCATCATCGCGCAGAGCAGGCCGTGCTGGCCGCCATTGACGCAGATGACCTGCTCGGGAATCGGATGAAAATCCCTCTGCACCAGCCATTGCGCACCCGCTTCGCGGTAGCGCGGCAGGCCAGCGTCCGGGGTATAGGCGCTGATGTCCTGAAGGAACTTGGCGTTGGTCGATAAGGTTTGGAAGCTCTGGGCCAGGAACGCCGTCTCCTGCCCGGGGATATGCATGTTGCGGCTCATATCGAAGTACTGGCGCGGCTCCTCGCTGACGTTGCGAAAGCCTTCATCGCGCTGGCGCTCCATCCCACGCTTGCGCACGAATGTTCCGTCACCGACTCGTGCAACCACCAAGCCAAGGCGCTCCAACTCACCGTAGGCCCGGCTGATGGTGCCGATGGTCACACCCAGATTGTCGGAAAGCACCCGATGGGGCGGCAGTTTTCGTCCCGGCTCAATCAAGCCTTCGAGGATGCCCCGTTCCATGACATCGGACAGGCGCTTGTACTTCACGCCCTGACCGTTGGACAAGCCCTCACGCATAATTGACACCATGTCAATATTTGTTTTGACAGCCATCTTTCGCCCTAATAGTGTGCTTTTACGGGTTCAATCGCCGAATTTCATAACTCATTACAAGTTCAATATAGAGTTCAATTCCGGCTCAGGGAAGCAATAAACGATGCCAATGTCCGCCGTTATAGAAAACACCGCCAAAACCAACACCCAAAAACAGTGGTTGGCCGGGCTGATCACCAGTGTGATGTTCCTGATCGTGTGCCTGAGTTGGGGCACGACCTGGCTGGGCATCAAAATTGCCGTGGAAAGCGTGCCGCCACTGACCTCTGCCGGCCTGCGTTTCCTGATCGCGTTCCCGCTGTTCCTGTGTTTTGCCATGGTGCGGCGCGAGCCGATCCTGTTTCCCCGCGAAAGCCGCTGGTTCTTCGTGTTCGTGACCCTGTCCTACTTCAGCGTTCCCTACTACTTGCTCAACTATGGCGAGATGCATGTCTCGTCCGGCCTGACCGCCCTGCTCTTCAGTTGCATGCCGGTATTCATCCTGATTTTCTCCGCGCTATTTCTGCGCGAGCGCATCTACTTTTCCCAAGTGGTCGGCATCGGCATCGGCTTCGGCAGCCTCTACATGATCATCAGGAGCCAGGGATTGCACCTGGACCACGCTGAGTTCTTCGGCGTACTGGCGATTCTGACCGCCGCGATCATGCATGCCTTGTGCTACGTGATTACCAAGCAGAAAGGCAGCGCCATCAGCGTGATCACCTACAACACCCTGCCCATCGGCATCGCCGGGCTGATGCTGTTCGTCGCCGGGCTGTGGTTTGAAACACCCACCTTTGAAGACATCACCCTGCGCTCCTGGAGTGCCCTGTTCTACCTCGGACTGGTGGCGTCGGTGGGCGGGTTCATCGTGTACTTCATGCTGCTCAAGCGCTTGAGCCCGATCATCCTGTCGTTCGTGTTCATCATCTTCCCGGTGTTCGCGGTGATCATCGGCGCCTGGTACGAAGGCGTGGCGATTTCACGCGACCTGATGCTGTATTCGGCCATCCTGCTGGCTGGCTTTGCGATCACCAAGTTGCCGATTGAAAAACTCATGGCCAAGAAAAATTGACCCACAACCAACGCGAGAGAAACATGGAAGTCCTCCGCCCCACCGCCCTGGAACAGATCTACGCCCACGCCAGCCGCAGCTATCCCGAGGAATGCTGTGGCTACGTCTTTGCCGACGGCAGCGTGTACCTGGGCAGCAATATCCAAAATGAATTGCACCACAAGAACCCCGAGATGTACCCGCGCAGCGCGGCCAGCGGCTACACCTTCTCGGTGGCCGACACCCTGCTGCTGAACAAGGCATTTCGCGGCGACAACCCCGTGGTGGTGATCTACCACTCCCACCCGGACGTCGGCGCGTATTTCAGCGACGAGGACCAGGACAAGGCGCTGTTCCTGGGCGAGCCGATCTACCCCGTGAGCTATCTGGTGGTGGATGTTCGCCAGGGCCAGGCCCTCGGTTCCAAGCTATTTGCCTGGGATGGCAAACATTTCGCCCTTCAACCTTTCAACGACCTGCACACGGAGTTGTCCATGAACGCTGTCTCTTTCCCCGATATCCTGGTTCGCGTGGCCAAGCTGCCGGAATCGACCCTTGAGAGCACCGGATCGACATTGCGCGAAGTCATTGAAAACCTCTGCAGCAGCCACCCGCAGTTGCGTGCGCACCTGTTTCACGAGAAGAACAACCAGCTCAAGGAACACTTCCTGTTTACCGCCGAAGAAGAGCTGATCGGTGCCGACGAACCCTTGCCGGAACAAGCCAAAATCGAAGTGCTGCTCGCCACGTCCGGCGGCATAGACCTCGACAGTCTGAGCAACGAGGAAGTACAGCGCTACGTGCGCCACATCACCCTGCCGGGCGTCGGCCGCGAAGGCCAGTTGAACCTGAAAAAAGCCAAGGTCTTGATCATCGGCACCGGTGGCCTGGGCTCCCCCATCAGCCTGTACCTGGCGGCGGCCGGTGTCGGCACTCTGGGCCTGGTGGATTTCGATGTAGTAGAAAGCAGCAACCTGCAACGCCAAATCGTCCACGGCAACAGCACCCTCGGCATGCCCAAGGTCGAATCCGCCAAGCAACGCCTGCAAGACCTCAACAGTCATATCCAGATCAACGCCCACGACACCGCCCTGAATGCCGACAATGCCCTGGAGTTGGTGGGTGCCTATGACCTGGTGATCGACGGCACCGACAACTTCGACACCCGCTACCTGGTCAATGACGCCTGCGTACAGCTTGGAAAACCCTTGGTGTATGGCGCCATCTACCGTTTCGACGGGCAGATCAGCGTCCTCAACTACAAGGGCGGGCCGTGCTACCGCTGCCTGTTCCCCAGCGCACCGCCCGCAGAGCTGGCACCCAATTGCAGCGCCGGTGGCGTGATTGGCGTACTGCCCGGAGTGGTTGGGATGATCCAGGCCACCGAGGCCATCAAGCTGTTGATCGGCATTGGCGAACCGCTGTCCGGGCGCTTGATGCGCTTCGATGCGCTGGCGATGAAATTCAGTGAAATCCGCTTCAAACGCCGCGCTGATTGCCCGTGCTGCTCCGAACTGCGCCACAGTGAAACGGTCGCGCCAGCCGTGTGCGCCGACACCATGCCCAGCGCACCGTCACTCGCTGAAGAGCGCTACATCAAGCCGCGCGTTCTCAAGCAATTGCTCGAACACCCGCACAGCGCCGACGTGCTGCTGGACGTGCGCGACGCCAGCGAACTGGAGGTGTGCAAGTTACCGGGGGTGGTGCACATCCCCCTCGCTGAGCTGGACGGTCAACTCGACCGCCTCAGCCGCGACAACACTCATTACCTGATCTGCTACGCCGGCACCCGCGCCGAGCAAGCGGCCAGTACGCTGCTCGCGGCAGGTTTTGCCAACACCAAAGTCCTGCAAGGCGGCATGAAGCACTGGGTTCGCGACGTCGAACCCGACATGCCCTTGTACTGAGTTGAGGACTGACTGATGTTGCATAACTCGATCCTCGATGCCATCGGCCACACGCCCATCGTGCGTCTGGCGCAGTTTTCCGAAGACCTCGGCATCGAGGTCTACGCCAAGCTCGAATCCCTCAACCCCGGCGGCAGCCACAAGGCGCGCATCGCCCTTGGCATGATCCTCGACGCCGAGCGCCGGGGCGTGCTGATGCGCGATTCCGGGCAAACCATCATCGAGCCCAGTGGCGGCAACACCGGCATCGGCCTGGTGATGGCCGGTAACGTGCTGGGCTACAAGGTGGTGCTGGTGATTCCCGACAACTACAGCCCTGAAAAACAGAAGCTGCTGCGCCTGTACGGCGCAAAGGTGGTGCTGTCGGACAGCCGCCTGGGCAACAATTCCCACGGTGAAAAATGCATGGAGTTGCAGCTGGAAAACCCCAACTACGTGATGCTCAACCAGCAACGTAACGGCGCCAACCCGCAGACTCACCGCGACACCACCGCGCCGGAAATCCTCCGCGCCTTTGGTGATCGCCGCGTGGACTACTTCGTCAGCGGCATCGGCACCGGTGGCCATATCACCGGTATCGGCGAAACCCTCAAAGCCGCCTGGCCGGCACTACGCGTAATGGGCGTGGAACCGGAAGAATGTGACCTGCTGAAAAACCAACACGCGCCGCACCATATCCAGGGCCTGTCGATTGGGCTGATCCCGAGCATCCTCAACCTCGATGTGATTGACGGCATGCTCAAGGTTTCGCGCCAAGACTGCATCGACATGATGAAACGCATCATGCGCACCGACGCCATCAGCCTGGGCCTCTCCTCCGCCGCCAACATGGTGGCCGTCGCCAGGCTTGCCCCCGAACTGCCGCCCGAAACGGTGGTGTTGACCATGGTCTACGACAATGCCGACAGCTACCTGCCCAGTTTCGAATAACCGGTTTTCCAACCAGCCAGAATGCGGGGGTTCCTCCATGGGCGGCTTTATCGACATGCAACACCTGCATGATGAGTTGCTCACCCAACTCATCAAGACCCTGACGCCTGCGCAAATGAAACAGCTGGAACCGCACCTGGCGCCGCTGATCCAGAGCGCCGCCCAATCGGTGGCCGAAGACCTGATCGCCTATGCCTACCGCGACCCGGCTTCACGCGGTCGCGGCGAGCTGATTCTGGAATCCTATGCCTCGTTCAAGGCGGTGCTGTATTACCGGCTTGCGCATTTGGTGTGGAATTTCCCCGACCAGACCAACGGCGTGTTCTCGCGCATCGCCCTCAAGCTCAGCAACCAGGGCAAAGTGCTGTCCGGCGCCGAGATACACCCGGCGGCGCGCATCGGCCGGCGCTTTGTACTGGACCACGGCTACGGCACGGTCATCGGTGAAACCTGCGAGATCGGCAACGACTGCTACATCCTCTGCGGCGTGACCCTCGGCGCTCGAGGCATTGCCAACAACCCTGACGGCAAGCGCCATCCACGCCTGGGCAACAACGTCGAAGTCGGCTCCGGTGCCCGGGTGCTGGGGTATGTGTTAATTGGCGATAACGTGTTTATCAGCCCGTCCTGCGTGATCACCCAGGACGTGCCCGCCGGGACCAAGGTCAAGGTGGTCAACCAGATCCAACTGCAGAAAAACGATGAATCGGACCACAGCAGCTACCTTGGCGCCTTCGCCCTGGAGGAGCGCTTGCACGTGGTCGGCGAGGTCAACGCCAGCCACAAGGTGACGGTGCTGGACGCCGACTTCCACCCTTTGCCTGGGCTGATGCTGGAGCCGACAGTGAAGGAGCGTCATCACCTCCAATTTCGTCTGCACCGGGTCGAAGCCGGCAATCAACTGCCGCGCCTGCCGCTGAACCTGAAAATCTGCGGCCCGGAATTTGAAATAACCCTGCTTTCCCCCCCTGGCTTGAGTGCAATGGTGCGCCACCTGTTGCAAGCCAGCCCACTGATCGTCGGAGGTTGAACATGTCCGTGCACTCCATGGAAACCCTGGCGCTGTATGACAGCGCGCCCTACCAGAACGCATTCAGCGCCCGGGTGATTGCCGTTAGCGAGCACGGCATTGCCCTGGAGCACACACTGTTCTACCCCACCGGCGGCGGACAGCCGGGCGATACCGGCCACTTGACCTTACCCGATGGTACGCGGGTCGAAGTGATCGGCACCGTACGCGACCAAGTACTGCGCTCGATCATCTGGCACCAGGTTGAACACTGCCCCGAGCAACTGGTTGCCGGAGTACAGGTGGATGCCGGGCTGGATTGGGCACGGCGCTACCAGCACATGAAAATGCACACCTGCCTGCATTTGTTGTGCTCGCTCATCGATGCACCGGTAACGGGCTGCAGCATCAGTGCCGACAAAGGTCGCCTGGATTTCGACCTGCCGGAAATGACCCTCGACAAAGACAGCATCACCCGCGACCTCAACGCGCTGATCGAACAGGCTCACCCGGTGAAAACCCTGTCGATGGCTGCCACGGAATACTCCACCCTGTTGCAGATCACCCGCACCCAGGCGGTCGCCCCCCCGGTGATCCAAGGTTCGGTACGGGTGATTGAAATTGCCGGGATCGACATCCAGCCGTGCGGCGGCACCCACGTGATCAACACTGAGGAAATCGGCCGGGTGTTCTGCGAAAAGATCGAGAAGAAGAGTAAGCACAATCGCCGGGTGATCCTGCGGTTCGAATGAACGCAATTCAAATGTGGGAGGGGGCAAGTCGAATCGTCGCGCCGCCCTCCCACATTTTTAGTTTTGCGTCGCCTGCTAGATCACGAACAGGTCCATGAAGCGGTTTACAGCTGTGGCCTCAAGCTTCGCCTGGTCCTTGCACAACGCAAAGATCTCGGCGCTGCGTTGCGCGGCAAACCGCGTCGCCAGGTTGGCCTTGAACTTGTCTTCCAGCAACGGAATGCCATCCACGCGACGGCGACGATGGCCGATGGGATATTCCACCGCGACCTGTTCGGTGCTGGAGCCATCCTTGAAGAACACCTGCACTGCATTGGCGATGGAACGTTTGTCGGCCTCCAGGTATTCGCGGCTGTAGCGTGGGTCTTCGACAATGACCATCTTGTCGCGCAGCTCATCAATGATGGGGTGGGCTGCATGGAATTCATCTTCGTACTGCTCGGCCACCAGATTGCCGAACGCCAGAGGCACGGCGGTCATGTATTGCAGGCAGTGGTCGCGATCAGCGGCATTGGCCAACTGACCCACCTTGGAAATGATGCGGATCGCCGACTCATGGGTAGTGATCACGATGCGCTCGATCTCATGCAGTCGATGTTTGACCTGAGGATGCAAGGTCACCGCCGCTTCGCAGGCTGTTTGCGCATGGAACTCGGCGGGGAAGCTGATCTTGAACAGCACGTTTTCTATCACATAGGTGCCGTATGCCTGGGAAAGGCTGAACGCGCGCTTGTCCTCGGGCTTGAGCGCCAGGTCCTTGTTGGTGTGGCTGAACAACACGTCGTAAAAGCCCCACTGCGGCGCGCTCAAGACACCAGGAATGCCCATCTCGCCACGCAGCGCGATATCCGCCAGGCGCACGCCACGGCTTGATGCATCACCCGCCGCCCAGGATTTTCGCGAGCCGGCATTCGGCGCATGGCGGTAAGTGCGCAGCGCTTGCCCATCCACAAACGCGTGGGACAAGGCCGCCAGCAGTTGCTCACGGGTGGCGCCCATCAGCTTGGCAGTGACCGCCGTCGAGGCGACTTTGACCAGCAGCACATGGTCGAGGCCGACACGGTTGAACGAGTTTTCCAGCGCAATAACGCCCTGAATTTCGTGGGCCATGATCATCGCTTCCAACACCGCACGCACGGTCAGCGGCGCATCACCATTGGCCACACGTTTTTGCGACAGGTGATCGGCCACGGCCAGAATGCCACCGAGGTTATCCGAAGGGTGGCCCCATTCAGCGGCGAGCCAGGTGTCGTTGTAGTCGAGCCAACGCACGATGCAGCCGATGTCCCAGGCGGCCTTGACCGGATCCAGGCGCAACGACGTGCCCGGCACCCGCGCACCGAACGGCACCACCGTGCCCTCGACGATCGGCCCCAGGTGCTTGGTGCACTCGGGAAAACGCAGCGCCAGGAGGCCGCAACCGAGGGTGTCCATCAGGCAGTTGCGGGCAGTGTCGAGGGCGGCTGGGGAGTCGATCCGGTAGGTGAGGACGTAGTCGGCGATGTCCTGCAGAACCTGGTCGTAGTCGGGGCGGTTGTTCTGGTCGACGTTGGTGCTCATGGCAGATCTCCAAAGTGAGTTAGGGTTGTTGCATCCTCAGGGTCAGGGTTGATCGTTTCGCAGGTCTGAATGCCTGCTTATGACTGTGGGGGGGCGGTGCGACGATTCGACTTGCCCCCGATGGCGATGGGTCAGTGATGAATGGGTCGACTGACACACCGCTATCAAGGGCAAGTCGAATCGTCGCACCGCCCCTCCCACAAGGGATTGGTGTTGGACTTTAGAAAGAGTCGCCGGGTACGCGGACGAAACCTTCCATCAACACCCGTGCACTACGGCTCATGATGGCTTTCTTCACCACCCACTCACCGTTCACCTGGGTGGCTTCAGCCCCCACGCGCAACGTGCCGGACGGATGCCCGAAGCGCACCGCATTACGTTCAATGCCGCCTGCGGCAAGGTTGACCAATGTCCCGGAAATCGCCGCTGCCGTACCAATCGCCACGGCAGCCGTGCCCATCATGGCGTGGTGCAGCTTGCCCATGGACAGGGCGCGCACCAGCAAATCCACATCGCCAGCCTTGATCGCCTTGCCGCTGGACGCCACGTAATCCGCAGGCTTGGCCACAAACGCGACCTTCGGCGTGTGCTGGCGCTGGGCGGCTTCGTCCAGGTGTTTGATCAGGCCCATGCGCAACGCGCCATAGGCCCGCACGGTCTCGAACATGGCCAAAGCCTTGGGGTCGCCGTTGATCGCGCCTTGCAGCTCGGTGCCGGTGTAGCCGAGGTCTTCGGCGTTGATGAAAATCGTCGGGATGCCGGCGTTGATCAGCGTGGCCTTGAAGGTGCCGACACCGGGCACTTCCAGGTCATCGACCAGGTTGCCGGTGGGAAACATCGAGCCGCCGCCCTCTTCTTCTGCCGCCGGGTCCATGAATTCCAGCTGCACTTCGGCGGCCGGAAAGGTCACGCCGTCCAGTTCGAAGTCGCCGGTTTCCTGCACAGCGCCGTCGGTAATCGGCACGTGGGCGATGATGGTCTTGCCGATATTGGCCTGCCACACACGCACCACGGCCACGCCGTTGTGCGGAATGCGAGCCGGGTCGACCAACCCGGCGGTGATGGCGAACGAACCCACCGCCGCCGACAGGTTGCCGCAGTTGCCGCTCCAGTCGACAAAGGGTTTGTCGATGGAGACTTGGCCAAACAGGTAGTCCACGTCGTGCTCGGCGCGGGTGCTTTTGGCCAGGATCACGCTTTTACTGGTGCTCGAAGTGGCGCCGCCCATGCCGTCGATTTGTTTGTCATAGGGATCGGGGCTGCCGATCACCCGCAACAACAAGGCATCGCGGGCAGCGCCCGGTACCTGCGCCGAGGCGGGCAGGTCCTGAAGGCTGAAAAATACACCCTTGCTCGTGCCGCCACGCATATAGGTGGCGGGGATCTTGATTTGCGGTACGTGTGCCATGGTTGTCCTCTTAAGCGGTCGCCGCCGATTCCAGGAAGTCCTGGGCAAAACGTTGCAACACGCCGCCCGCCTCGTAGATCGACACTTCTTCGGCGGTGTCAAGGCGGCAGGTCACCGGCACTTCGACACGTTCGCCATTCTTGCGGTTGATCACCAGGGTCAACTGCGCACGCGGGGTGCGCTCGCCGACCACGTCATAAGTTTCACTGCCATCGATGTGCAAGGTGTGACGGTCGGTCCCCGGCAAAAACTCCAGCGGCAACACGCCCATGCCCACTAGGTTGGTGCGGTGGATGCGCTCGAAACCTTCGGCGGCAATCGCCTCCACACCAGCCAGGCGCACGCCCTTGGCCGCCCAGTCGCGGGACGAGCCCTGGCCGTAATCTGCACCGGCGATGATGATCAGCGGCTGCTTGCGTTCCATATAGGTTTCGATGGCTTCCCACATCCGCGTAACCTGGCCTTCCGGCTCGATGCGCGCCAGGGAACCCTGTTTGACCTTGCCGTTTTCCACCACCATTTCGTTGAACAGTTTCGGGTTGGCGAACGTTGCGCGCTGCGCGGTCAAATGGTCGCCGCGGTGGGTTGCGTAGGAGTTGAAGTCGACTTCCGGCAGGCCCATTTTCGCGAGGTATTCACCGGCAGCGCTGTCGAGCATGATCGCGTTGGACGGCGACAGGTGATCGGTGGTGATGTTGTCCGGCAGCACCGCCAGCGGGCGCATGCCCTTCAGCGGACGCGCTCCGGCCAGCGCACCTTCCCAATACGGCGGACGGCGGATATACGTGCTCTGCGGACGCCAGTCGTACAGCGGCGCAACTTTGGGGCCGGTGTCTTCGTGGATCGCAAACATCGGGATATACACCGCGCGGAACTGCTCCGGCTTGACCGAGGCCTTGACCACCGCGTCGATTTCTTCGTCGCTCGGCCAGATGTCCTGCAGGCGGATTTCCTTGCCGTCGGCGTCGAGGCCGAGCACGTCCTTCTCGATGTCGAAACGGATGGTGCCGGCAATCGCATACGCCACCACCAACGGCGGCGACGCGAGGAAGGCTTGCTTGGCGTAAGGGTGAATTCGCCCGTCGAAGTTGCGATTACCCGACAGTACGGCGGTGGCGTACAGGTCGCGGTCAATGATCTCTTGCTGGATCACCGGGTCGAGCGCGCCGGACATGCCGTTGCAGGTGGTGCAGGCAAACGCCACCACGCCGAAACCGAGCTTATCCAGTTCGTGACCGAGGCCGGCTTCTTCCAGGTACATGGCCACGGTTTTCGAACCGGGTGCCAAGGAGGATTTGACCCACGGCTTGCGCTTGAGCCCCAGCTTGTTGGCATTGCGCGCCAACAGCCCGGCGGCGATCACGTTGCGCGGGTTGCTGGTGTTGGTGCAACTGGTGATGGCGGCGATGATCACCGCGCCATCAGGCATTTGCCCTGGCACTTCATCCCACTGTCCGGAGATACCTTTGGCCGCCAGGTCGCGGGTGGCGACGCGGGCGTGGGGATTGCTCGGGCCGGCCATGTTGCGCACGACGCTGGACAGGTCGAAGGTCAGGCCGCGCTCGTACTGCGCGCCTTTCAAATCATCCGCCCACAGACCGGTGTGACGCGCATATTGCTCGACCAGTGCGACCTGTTCATCTTCACGACCGGTGAGTTTCAGGTAGGCGATGGTTTGTTGGTCGATGTAGAACATCGCTGCCGTGGCGCCGTATTCCGGGGCCATGTTGGAGATGGTCGCGCGGTCGCCCAAGGTCAGGTTTGATGCGCCTTCGCCAAAGAACTCCAGCCATGCGCCGACGACTTTCTGTTGGCGCAGGAACTCGGTCAGCGCCAGCACCATATCGGTGGCGGTGATGCCCGGCAGCAGCTTGCCCGTCAGCTCGACACCGACGCTTTCCGGCAGGCGCATCCACGAGGCGCGACCGAGCATCACGCTCTCCGCTTCCAGGCCGCCGACGCCAATGGCGATCACGCCCAGAGCATCCACGTGGGGCGTGTGGCTGTCGGTGCCGACGCAGGTATCCGGAAACGCCACGCCGTCACGCACCTGGATCACCGGGGACATTTTCTCCAGGTTGATCTGGTGCATGATGCCGTTACCCGGCGGGATCACGTCGACGTTCTTGAAGGCCTTTTTGGTCCACTCGATAAAGTGGAAACGGTCTTCGTTGCGACGGTCTTCAATGGCGCGGTTTTTCTCGAACGCATCGGGGTCAAAACCCCCGGCTTCGACGGCCAGGGAGTGGTCAACGATCAATTGGGTCGGCACCACCGGGTTGACCTGGGCCGGGTCACCGCCTTGCAGGGCGATGGCATCGCGCAGGCCGGCGAGGTCGACCAACGCGGTCTGGCCAAGAATGTCGTGGCACACCACACGCGCCGGGAACCAGGGGAAGTCGAGATCACGCTTGCGTTCGATCAACTGGCTCAGGGAAGCATTGAGAGTGGCCGGGTCGCAGCGGCGCACCAGGTTTTCTGCCAGTACGCGGGAGGTGTAGGGCAAGGTGGCGTAGGCGCCAGGGGTGATTGCTTCGACTGCCGCACGGGCGTCGAAGAAATCCAGGCGGCTGCCGGGGAGCGGTTTGCGAAATTCTGTGTTCATCGTCAGGACTCGGTCACGGTGATTACAAAAGGAAGACCTGGGCCGATCCAGAATTGAAATGCGATTCAAATGTGGGAGGGGCGGTGCGACGTTTCGACTTGCCCCCGATAGCGGTTTATCAGTTGCCATAGGTGTTGAATGACATACCGCCATCGGGAGCAAGCCCCCTCCCACACTTTGACCTCATTCCAATCCTGGGATCGTCAGTCTTCAGCGACGTTCGATTGGCACGAACTTGCGCTGTTCGACGCCGGTGTACTCGGCGCTTGGACGGATGATGCGGTTGTTGGCGCGTTGCTCGAATACGTGAGCTGCCCAGCCGGTAAGGCGCGAGCAGACGAAAATCGGCGTGAACAGCTTGGTCGGAATACCCATGAAGTGATACGCCGAGGCATGGTAGAAGTCGGCATTAGGGAAGAGTTTTTTCTGTTCCCACATGGTCTTGTCGATGGCTTCGGAGACAGGGAACAGCACGGTGTCGCCCACTTCGTCAGCGAGTTTTTTCGACCAGCCCTTGATCACTTCATTACGCGGGTCGTTGTCTTTGTAGATCGCGTGGCCGAAGCCCATGATCTTGTCTTTACGCGCCAGCATGCCGAGGGTGCCTTCGACAGCCTCCTCTGCCGAACCGAAACGCTCGATCATTTCCATCGCCGCTTCGTTGGCGCCGCCATGCAGCGGACCGCGCAGGGAGCCAATGGCGGCAGTGACGCAGGAGTAGAGATCGGACAGGGTCGAGGCACACACGCGAGCGGTGAAGGTCGACGCGTTGAATTCGTGCTCGGCGTAAAGGATCAGCGAGACGTTCATGACCTTCTCATGCAGCTCGCTCGGTTTCTCGCCGTGCAGCAGGTGCAGGAAATGACCACCGATACTCGGCTCGTCGGTCACGCAGTCGATGCGCTTACCGTCGTGGCTGAAGCGGTACCAGTAACACATGATTGCCGGGAAGGCGGCGAGCAAGCGGTCGGTGACATCGCGCTGCACGCTGAAGTCTTTTTCCGGCTCGATGTTGCCCAGGAACGAACAACCGGTGCGCATCACGTCCATCGGATGGGCGTCGGCGGGGATGCGTTCCAGCACTTCCTTGAGCGCTTGCGGCAGGTCGCGCAGCTTGCTCAGCTTCTGGCTGTACGCAGCCAGTTCGGCTTTGGTCGGCAATTCGCCGTACAGCAGCAGGTAGGCGACTTCCTCAAACTGCGCATCGGCAGCAAGTTCGCGAACATCGTAGCCGCGGTAGGTCAGGCCGGCACCGGCCTGGCCCACGGTGGACAGTGCAGTTTGCCCGGCGACCTGGCCACGCAGGCCGGCGCCACTCAGTACTTTTGCTTCAGCCATGGTTTTTCTCCAATTTTGTCGTTATTCAGGGAGACGTGTTCGTCACTTCTTCGCGGCGAACAGCGCGTCGAGCTTCTGCTCGAAGGTGTGGTAGTCGATGCGATCGTAAAGCTCCATGCGGGTTTGCATGGTGTCGATCACGTTCTGTTGGGTGCCGTCGCGACGGATCGCGGTGTAAACGTTCTCAGCGGCCTTGTTCATGGCGCGAAAGGCCGAGAGCGGATACAGCACGATGGAAACATCAGCAGATTTCAACTGTTCGGTGGTGTACAGCGGCGTCGCGCCAAATTCGGTGATGTTGGCCAGGATCGGCGCTTTCACACGGGCGGCGAACAGTTTGTACATCTCCAGTTCAGTAATGGCTTCCGGGAACACCATGTCGGCGCCGGCTTCGATGCAGGCGGCGGCGCGTTCCAGGGCGGACTCCAACCCTTCGACGGCCAAGGCATCGGTACGCGCCATGATCACGAAGCTGTCATCGGTGCGCGCATCCACGGCGGCCTTGATGCGGTCGACCATTTCCTGCTGGGACACGATTTCTTTATTCGGGCGATGGCCGCAGCGCTTGGCGCCGACCTGGTCTTCGATATGAATCGCGGCGGCACCGAACTTGATCATCGATTTGACGGTGCGCGCCACGTTGAACGCCGAGGAGCCAAAGCCGGTGTCCACGTCCACCAACAGCGGCAGGTCGCAGACGTCGGTGATGCGACGCACGTCGGTGAGCACGTCATCCAGGCCAGTGATGCCCAGGTCGGGCACGCCCAGGGAACCGGCCGCCACGCCCCCGCCTGACAGGTAGATCGCCTTGAAGCCAGCGCGCTTGGCCAGCAGCGCGTGGTTGGCGTTGATTGCGCCGACTACCTGCAACGGCTGTTCACTGGCGACTGCGTCACGGAAACGCTGGCCGGGTGTGCTTTTATTGTTCGAACTCATGACTCACCTCTATCAGGGGCGCCGTCCGGGAAGTGACGGGCAATGTTGCGTTTGGACGCGCCGATATGACGGCGCATCAGCAGTTCGGCCAGTTCACCGTCGCGATCGGCAATCGCGTCAAGAATGCGGTGATGCTCGGCAAAAGCCTGGCGTGGACGATTGGGGGTGGTGGAGAACTGGATGCGGTACATGCGCACCAACTGGTACAGCTCGCCGCAGAGCATTTGGGTCAGGGTGCGGTTACCGGCGCCTTGAATTATCCGGTAATGAAAGTCGAAGTCGCCTTCTTGCTGGTAGTAGCCGACGCCGGCCTGGAACGCAGCATCCCGTTCGTGGGTGTGCAGCACTTGGCGCAGCTCTTCGATTTCGGCGTCGGTCATGCGCTCGGCGGCAAGGCGGCAGGCCATGCCTTCCAGAGATTCGCGGATTTCATAGAGTTCGATCAGCTCGGCGTGGCTCAGGGACACGACCCGCGCGCCCACATGGGGCACGCGCACCAGCAGGCGCTGGCCTTCCAGGCGGTGAATCGCCTCACGCAACGGGCCACGGCTGATGCCGTAGGTGCGGGCCAGTTCCGGTTCGGAGATCTTGCTGCCGGGGGCGATCTCGCCTTTGACGATGGCGGCCTGGATGCGCCGGAAAACGTTCTCCGACATCGTTTGGGATTCGTCCGACACGACTATCGGAGCTTCAGGCTGAACCAGCATATTGTCGACACCTTGAAAAGCAATGCCGCAAAAACTAGCCAATCAGACCTAGATAGTCAAAGAATAAATACACATTGTCGACAATCGTCTAATAACCCTTGTTGCACGCGCTCGGAGCATGGCCGCCTGCCAGCGGTGGCGCCAAAAAAGCATCATGTTAGAATGCCGCCGCATTTGCCTGACATCGCTTGATGAAACGGCGCACGAGGGAGTTTGCGCAGCAATGCCAGTCGCCTTGAATTGAACATCGCACTGCACCGCCTCAGGATCTATGAGACTCAAGCCCTTCCCCCTGTTTTGCCTACTGTTCATCCCCGGCCTTGGCGTTGCCGCCGAGAAGACCGTGTATGGCCTCAATGAATATGCCCAATTGGCTGGCATCGACCTTGAAGTGGCCGCCAAGCTGGACACCGGCGCCAAGACCGCCTCCCTCAGCGCCCGTGATATCAAGCGCTTCAAGCGCAACGGCGAATCCTGGGTGCGCTTCTATCTGGCCATCGACACCGCCCATTCCCACCCCATCGAACGGCCCCTGGCCCGCGTCAGCAAGATCAAGCGCCGCGCCGGTGACTACGACCCCGATGAGGACAAGAACTACACCGCCCGTCCAGTGATAGCCCTGGATATCTGCATGGGCACCGCTTTACGCAGCATCGAAGTGAACTTGACTGACCGCAGCGCATTCCAATATCCGCTGCTGATCGGCTCCGAAGCGTTGAAACGCTTTGATGCGCTGGTCGACCCCAGTCTTAAATACGCAGCAGGCAAACCCTCCTGCGCCGCCGACGCTCATACCGCCGAGTAAACCGAATGCGCTCTCTTACCCTGCACCTGAAAATCCTGATCGCCATCCTGGTGGTGCTGGGTATTTCGGTCACCGCCTACCAAATCTTCGTGCTGGGCATTCCTGTCACCGAGGACGCGACCGACGATTTGTGGAACATCGACGCCAAGGTCGAGTTCGTCGCCAATCCGAAGGACCCGGTGAAGATCCAGATGTTCGTGCCGCCCCTGAGCCGCGACTTCGTCAGCCTTAATGAGAGCTTTATCTCGAACAACTATGGGGTGAGCGTCAATCGTATTGACGGTAACCGTAAGGTCACCTGGTCGGCACGCCGCGCCAACGGCAACCAGACCCTGTATTACCGCCTGGTGCTGACCAAGCGTTACAGCGGTGAAAAAACCAAGATCAAAGGCCCAACGTTCCGCGATAGCATCGCGGTGGAAGGCCCGGAAAAAATCGCCGCCGAAGCCCTGCTGGCGCCGATCCGCCAGCATTCGGCCGACGTCGAAACCTTCATTACCGAAGCCATCAAGCGCACCAACAACCTCAACGACGACAATGTGAAGCTGTTGCTCGCCGGCGACCCGTCCACGCCGCACAAGGCCAAGATCGTCGAGTTGCTGCTGTCCATCGCCCACGTGCCGGTGGAAAAGGTCCACACCATCCGCCTGGTCGCCGACCAGCCGCAAACGCCCGAACTCTGGCTGCGCAGCTTTAATGGCAATGACTGGCTCTACTTCAACCCGGAAACCGGCGAACAGGGCCTGCCCAGCGACCGCCTGCTGTGGTGGACCGGCGATGAAAACCTGATCACGGTCGACGGCGGCAAGAAAGCCATGGTGACGTTCAGCCTGAACAACAGCGAAATGAACGCGATTCGCCTGGCCAAGCTGACGGATGAAAACACCGACGCCAACTTCCTCGAATACTCGCTGTACGGCCTGCCGCTGCAAACCCAGCAGACGTTCATGATCATGGTGATGATCCCGATTGGCGTGCTGGTGATTCTGATCCTGCGCAACCTGATCGGCCTGCAGACCCTGGGCACGTTCACGCCAGTGCTGATTGCACTCGCGTTCCGCGAGACGCAATTGGGCTTCGGAATCGTGCTTTTCACCATTATTACGGCACTGGGGCTGTCACTCAGGTCGTACCTGGAACACTTGAAGCTGCAAATGCTGCCGAGGCTGTCGGTGGTGCTGACCTTCGTGGTGGTGCTGATCGCGGCCATCAGTCTGTTCAGCCATAAACTGGGGCTGGAGCGCGGGCTGTCGGTGGCACTGTTCCCGATGGTGATCCTGACCATGACCATCGAACGCCTGTCGATCACCTGGGAAGAACGTGGTGCCAACCATGCGTTGAAAGTGGCGATTGGTACGTTGTTCGCTGCCTCCCTGGCGCACTTGATTATGAGCGTGCCGGAGTTGGTGTACTTCGTGTTCACCTTCCCTGCGATCCTCCTGATCCTGGTGGGCTTCATGCTGGCCATGGGTCGTTATCGCGGCTACCGCCTGACCGAGCTGGTGCGTTTCAAGGCGTTCTTGAAGGCTGATAAGTAATGTTCGGTTTCTGGAAGACCTGGAAAGCCCTGGAAGCGCGGGGAATCATGGGCATCAACCGGCGTAACGCCGATTACGTGCTCAAGTACAACAAGCGCAGCCTGTACCCGATCGTGGATGACAAGATCATCACCAAGGAACGGGCGATCGCGGCGGGTATCCACGTGCCGGAAATGTATGGAGTGATCTCCACCGAGAAGGAAATCGACAAGCTCGATGAAATTATCGGTGGGCGCAGCGACTTCGTGATCAAGCCGGCCCAGGGCGCCGGCGGTGACGGCATTCTCGTGGTGGCCGACCGTTTTGAAGGGCGCTACCGCACGGTGTCCGGCAAGATCATCAGCCATGAAGAGATCGAGCATCAGATTTCCAGCATCCTCACCGGCCTGTATTCCCTGGGCGGCCACCGTGACCGCGCGCTGATCGAGTACCGCGTGGTGCCCGACCAGATCTTCAAGAGCATCAGCTACGAAGGCGTGCCGGATATCCGCATCATCGTGCTGATGGGCTACCCGGTGATGGCCATGCTGCGGTTGCCGACCCGCCAGTCCGGCGGCAAGGCCAACCTGCACCAGGGCGCCATTGGCGTCGGTGTGGACCTTGCCACCGGCCTGACCCTGCGCGGTACCTGGCTGAACAACATCATCACCAAACACCCCGACACCACTAACGCGGTGGATGGCGTGCAACTGCCCAACTGGGACGGTTTCATGAAGCTGGCCGCCGGCTGCTATGAGCTATGCGGGCTGGGCTACATCGGTGTGGACATGGTGCTGGACCAGGAAAAAGGCCCGCTGATCCTGGAGCTCAATGCGCGGCCAGGGCTGAACATCCAGATCGCCAACGATTGCGGCCTGACCTTGCGCACCCACGCGGTAGAAGCACGACTGGAAGCACTCAAAGCCGCCGGCGTGACGGAAACCCCGGAAGAGCGGGTGAAGTTTGTGCAGGAAATGTTTGGGCATATTCCCCCCGTAGAAGGCTGATCCGGTCTTCGAACTGTCTATCGCCGACATCCCCTCTAGGAGCAAATCCTACAGGGGACTACAATCCCCTCCCCCGCGCCTTGGCTGATCCACCCTCGCATGTCGACCTGTTCAGTACACCCGCTGCCCTATCGGGCCAACCCCGCCGAGTATTTTGCGGCGATTCGCCATGCACCCGGCGCGGTCCTGCTCGACAGCGGCCGACCTGCTGCCGAACGCGGTCGTTATGACCTGCTCAGCGCCTGGCCCGAGGCGACTCTTGCAGTGGATCCTGACGAAAGCGGCAGCAACTTCCTGCGGCGATTACGGAAAAACCTTTCACAGTTGGGTGAAGCGAAATTGCCCGACGGCTATGAGTTGCCGTTTGCCGGTGGCTTGATCGGCTACCTGAGCTACGACTTTGGCCGGCATTTGGAACAGCTGCCGCACTTGGCGGTGGATGATTTGCACCTGCCGGATGCGCGTTTTGGACTGTATGCCTGGGCGCTGATCAGCGACCACTTGGCACAGACCAGCCAACTGGTATTTCACCCGGCGCTGGCCGGTAGCGAACGGCAGCGACTGATCACGCTGTTCAGCGGTGACGCCGCCACCGCCCCTGCAACCTTCAAATTGCAGGGCCCCATGGCGCCGGATCTCAGCGTCGAGGCTTACCAGCAGGCCATTGAGCGCATCCAGGATTACATCCAGGCCGGCGACTGCTACCAGGTCAACTTCGCCCAACGTTTTCGTGCGCCGTGCAGCGGTGATCCTTGGGTCGCCTATTGCGCCTTGCGCGAAGCCTGCCCGACGCCCTTCTCCGGATTCCAGAGCCTGCCCAATGACGGCGCGGTATTGAGCCTGTCACCGGAGCGTTTCGTGCGCGTCAGCGAGCGCCAGGTCGAAACCCGCCCGATCAAAGGCACTCGCCCACGCGGTGTCACGCCTGAAGAAGACGCCGCCCACGCCACGGAACTGCTGGCCAGCCCCAAGGATCGCGCCGAAAACCTGATGATCGTCGACCTGCTGCGCAACGACCTGGGGCGCAGTTGCCGCACCGGCTCGGTGAGCGTGCCGGAGTTGTTCAGCCTGGAAAGCTACCCCAACGTGCACCACCTGGTGAGCAGCGTCATCGGCACACTGGCCGACGACAAAGACGCCCTCGACCTGATCGCCGGCAGCTTCCCTGGTGGCTCCATCACCGGCGCGCCGAAGATTCGCGCCATGCAGATCATCGACGAACTGGAACCCACCCGACGCGGCTTGTACTGCGGTTCACTGGTGTACCTGGACGTACGCGGCGAGATGGACAGCTCCATCGCCATTCGCAGCTTGTTGGTCAAGGATGGTCAAGTGTGCTGCTGGGGCGGCGGCGGGATTGTCGCGGATTCGCAGTGGGAGGCCGAGTATCAGGAGTCGCTGACGAAGGTGCGGGTTTTGCTGCAAACGCTGGAAGGGTTGTAGCAGGTAGACCTCTTGTGGCGAGGGAGCTTGCTCGCGTTGGACTGCGCAGCAGTCCCATTCCGGGGGCAAGCCCGCTCGCCACAATCCGCTTTAGAGGCTCAGCGACCGATTCGACGCCTTGATGAACTCTTTCTTCAAATCCTCAAACGTATGCACCGCCGGGAATTGCGGGAACTCGCGAATCACATTCTCCGGCGCATGGAACAGAATCCCACGGTCGGCCTCACCCAACATGGTGGTGTCGTTGTAGGAGTCGCCAGCGGCGATCACGCGGTAGTAAAGAGTCTTGAACGCCAATACCGACTGGCGCTTGGGGTCTTTCTGGCGCAGTTGGTAGCTCACCACCCTGTCGGATTCATCGGTGATGAGGCGGTGGCACAGCAGAGTCGGGAAACCCAGTTGGCGCATAAGCGGCTGGGAAAATTCGTAGAAGGTGTCGGACAGGATCACCACCTGAAAACGCTCGCGCAGCCAGTTGACGAACTCGATGGCGCCGTCCAAAGGCTTGAGCGTGGCGATCACTGCCTGGATATCGGCGAGCTTGAGCCCGTGCTCGTCGAGAATACGCAGGCGCTGCTGCATCAGCACGTCGTAGTCAGGAATGTCCCGGGTGGTGGCCCGTAGCGATTCAATACCGGTTTTTTCGGCGAAGGCGATCCAGATTTCCGGTACCAGTACCCCTTCCAGGTCGAGACAGGCAATTTCCACAAGACACTCCTATTGGATGTTGTTAGTTGAGCGAGCAAAAGGACTGCCGAACTCTAGCGATTCAAGCTCGCCGCCGCAACGCGGAGCGGATTTTGATACCATCGCTCCCCTATAGAGCGCTCAGCGCCACTGACCTGTAGGAACCGTCCTGATGAACCAAGCCTTCGACGTCGCTGAACTCGCCGCGACTTACGCCAACAAATCCGCCCAGGACATTCTCAAGCTGGCGTTCAGCCAGTTCGGCGATGACCTGTGGATCTCCTTCAGCGGCGCCGAGGACGTGGTGCTGGTGGACATGGCCTGGAAGCTGAACAAGAACGTCAAGGTGTTCAGCCTCGACACAGGCCGTCTGCACCCGGAGACCTACCGGTTTATCGAGCAGGTGCGCGACTTCTACAAGATCGACATCGAACTGATTTCGCCGGACCAGAGCAAGCTGGAGCCCTTCGTCAAGGAGAAAGGTCTGTTCAGCTTCTATAAGGATGGTCATGGCGAATGCTGCGGCGTGCGCAAGATCGAGCCGCTGCGCCGCAAGCTGTCGGGCGTGAGTGCCTGGGCCACCGGCCAACGCCGTGACCAGAGCCCTGGCACCCGCAGCCAAGTGGCGGCGCTGGAGATCGACACCGCCTTCTCTACCCCGGAACGCACCCTATACAAATTCAACCCGCTGGCGCAGATGAGCAGCGAAGAGATCTGGGGCTATATCCGCATGCTGGAGCTGCCGTACAACAGCTTGCATGAGCGCGGTTTTATCAGCATCGGGTGTGAGCCGTGCACCCGGCCTGTGCTGCCGAACCAGCATGAGCGAGAGGGTCGTTGGTGGTGGGAAGAAGCCACGCAGAAAGAATGCGGGCTGCATGCCGGGAACATCATCAGCAAGGCCTAAGGGCTGACGCGGTTAGAAAATGTGGGAGGGGGCTCGCCCCCGATAGCGGCCTGTCAGTCAACCTATGTTTGACTGGAAAACCGCTATCGGGGGCAAGCCCCCTCCCACATTTGTCTTGTGTTGAGTGTTGGAGATGTACACATACATGTAACCATCGGTGCCATTTATGTGTGCAATTCTTATTCGGCCGCACCATAACGTAACACCTATCCCCTCCCCTCGATTGGCCTGGCGAATCGCATACTGGCAACCCAAAAATAAATAGCTGTTCAGTCGGTCAATTTATATCTCTTTAAATTCAGCTATTTATTTAACCAACCTATAAAAACGAAATTACCCAGGACTTTCATAGATCCAAAACTGGCACGCATGTGGCTTAAGGTGAATTGCGCTTTGTATACAATAAATACAAAACATACATACACTTTGCCATCTGCCTCTTCCCGGCAGATATGCTGGAGCCTGCCGGAATGCGTACAAGCCTCTCGAACAATATCGCACTGGATCTGCCCTCCTCCGCCCTGAACCCGGACGCAGCATGCCCCGGCCCGTTAGTGCTCAGCCCACGCCTGCACAATAAAGACCTGGCGCCGACCAAGATCGAAGGCCGTCGATGGGGGCGCTACAGCATCTTTGCGTTGTGGACCAATGACGTGCACAACATCGCCAACTATTCGTTCGCCATTGGCTTATATGCACTGGGCCTCGGCGGCTGGCAGATCCTGTTATCCCTGGGGATCGGTGCGGCGCTGGTGTACTTCTTCATGAACTTGTCGGGGTATATGGGGCAGAAGACCGGCGTACCGTTTCCGGTCATCAGCCGTATCAGTTTTGGCATTCACGGCGCACAGATTCCCGCGTTGATCCGTGCGGTCATTGCGATTGCCTGGTTTGGTATCCAGACCTACCTGGCCTCAGTGGTTTTCCGCGTGCTGCTGACGGCAATTCATCCAGGGTTTGCCGACTATGACCACAACTCAATCCTCGGCCTGTCATCCCTTGGCTGGGCGTGTTTTGTGGCGATATGGTTCGTACAACTGGTGATCCTGGCCTACGGCATGGAGATGGTACGGCGCTATGAAGGCTTCGCCGGGCCGGTGATTTTGCTGACTGTGGCGTCGCTGGCCGGTTGGATGTACTTCCAGGCAGGCGGCAACATTGCCTGGTCGATCCGCGAACCGCTGAGCGGTGGTGAGATGTGGCGCAATATCTTTGCCGGCGGCGCGCTATGGCTGGCGATCTACGGCACGCTGATCCTCAACTTCTGCGACTTTGCACGCTCTTCGCCGTGCCGCAAGACCATCCTGGTCGGCAACTTCTGGGGCTTGCCGGTGAATATCCTGGTGTTTGCCGCGATCACCGTGCTGCTCTGCGGCGGCCAATTCCAACTCAATGGCCGGGTGATCGAAAGCCCGACTGAAATCATCGCGGCCATCCCCAATACCTTCTTTCTCGTGCTGGGCTGCCTGGCGTTTTTGATCGTCACCGTAGCGGTGAACATCATGGCCAACTTCGTTGCGCCTGCCTTTGTGCTGAGCAACCTGGCGCCCAAGTACCTGAACTTCCGCCGTGCGGGTCTGATCAGCGCCACCGTGGCTGTATTGATTCTGCCGTGGAACCTCTACAACAGCCCGCTGGTGATCGTGTATTTCCTCTCTGGCCTCGGCGCACTGCTAGGCCCGTTGTACGGGGTGATCATGGTCGACTACTGGCTGATCCGTAAAAGCCAGGTGGACGTACCGCAGTTGTATAGCGAAAACCCGAATGGCGTTTATTACTACAACCGTGGGGTGAATATGCGTGCAGTGGCGGCGTTTATTCCTGCGGCCATCATCGCCATCCTGCTGGCGCTGTTGCCGGGATTTGCCAGCGTCTCACCGTTTTCCTGGTTGTTTGGCGCCGGTATTGCAGGGTTGCTGTACCTGCTGATCGCCAAGCGCCAGCCGTTCTACGCCGATGTCAGCGGCGAAAGCATTGCCGTCGATAACGTCAGTCACTGAGTAAGGACCTTGCATGCGCATCCTCGTGGTCAACGTCAACACCACCGAATCCATCACTGAAACCATCGCCCAGCAAGCGCGGGCCGTGGCCTCGCCGGGCACTGAGATTGTCGGGCTTACCCCGTACTTCGGCGCGGAATCGGTTGAAGGCAATTTTGAGAGCTACCTGGCCGCCATCGCCGTGATGGACCGGGTGATGGCTTACGACCAACCGTTCGATGCGGTGATCCAGGCCGGCTACGGCGAACACGGCCGGGAAGGTTTGCAGGAGTTATTGAATGTGCCAGTGGTGGATATCACCGAAGCGGCGGCCAGCACGGCGATGTTCCTGGGCCATGCCTATTCGGTGGTGACCACCCTGGACCGCACCGTGCCGCTGATCGAAGACCGCCTGAAACTTGCCGGCCTGTACCAGCGCTGCGCTTCAGTTCGGGCCAGTGGCATGGCGGTTTTGGAGCTGGAAGAAGACCCGTTGGCCGCGATGGAAGCCATCGTGCGCCAAGCGGAACTGGCCATCCGCGAGGACAAGGCCGAAGTGATCTGCCTGGGTTGCGGCGGCATGGCCGGGCTGGATGAGCAGATTCGTCAGCGCACCGGGGTGCCAGTGGTGGATGGCGTGACGGCGGCAGTGACCATCGCCGAATCCTTGGTGCGGCTGGGGTTGTCGACGTCGAAGATCCGGACTTACGCGACGCCTCGGCCGAAGAAGGTCATTGGCTGGCCGACCCGGTTCGGCCGCTGAAAATCAAATGTGGGAGCAAGCCACCTCCCACATTTCGAGCTGCGTCTGGTTTTAGATTGCGCTGAACCTTTGCCCCAGTTTTTTTTCGGCAAACTGCTCAATGATGAAGCCCACAAACGCCCGGGTCTTGCCGGGCAGCAGTTTGTGCTCGGCGTAGTAGATGGAAATATTGCCGTCGTCGACGTACCAGTCGGGCAATACCCTTACCACCTCGCCGCTGTCGAGGAACGGCACGGCCATGGGCATGCTCACCAGCGCAATTCCCAAGCCTTGAGCGCTGGCGCGGCAGGCGGCTTCGGAGTCGCTCATGGTCATGCCGGGTTTGAGCACCAGCGGGCGGCATTCACGTTCGACACTGGTCAACTGCCAGGAACGGATACGCCCGGTTTGCGGTGAGCGGATCAGGATACCTTTGCACCGCGACAAGTCTTCAGGCTCGCGCACCGGTGGGCGTTGCGCCAGGTAACCCGGTGAAGCCACCAGCACCCGGTGCGCGGGCGTCAACTTGCGCGCCACCACGCCTTGGGGCAGTTCAAAACCGCCGCCAATCGCGGCATCAAAGCCTTGGCCGATCAGGTCCACCTGGCGGTTATCAAAATGCCAGTCCGGGCTGATATCCGGGAAACGCCGCATAAACTCCCCCAGCAGCGGCACCACATAGCGATTGCCGAACACCGTGCCCATGCTGACCTTGAGCGTACCCACCGGTCGCCCTTCGGCGCTGGCCAGGTTGGCGACGGCGTTCTGGATAGTGGTAAGGCTGGCGCTGACCTCTTCTAGAAACAGCTTGCCGGCTTCAGTCAGCGTGAGGCGCCGGGTGCTGCGCTGGAAGAGCCGCACACCGAGGCGCGCTTCCAGCTTGGCGACGCTTTTACCGACCGCCGCCGGGGTCAGGCTCAAGTGCCGCGCCGCTTCGGCAAAGCTGCCACCTTCGGCGCTGCGCACGAAGCATTCGATACTTCCAAAGCTTTCCATCACGCCCCACTCTAAACTTTTGGTTTACACAGACTATAGCAATCACGGTCTACCGGTAGGGCTGGGTGAAGTCGATACTCGGCTCCAACAACAAGGCAGCCTGCCTTGAACAGCCAGGAGATCGACATGACCACACTCAACCTCAGCGGCAAAGTCGCCTTGATTCAAGGCGGTTCCCGCGGTATCGGCGCCGCCATCGTCAAGCGCCTCGCCGCCCAAGGCGCAGCGGTCGCCTTCACCTATGTCAGCTCGGCCGCCAAGGCAGAAGAGTTGCAGAACAGCGTAATCAGCGCCGGCGGCAAAGCCCTGGCGATTCACGCCGACAGCGCCGATGCCACTGCGATCCGCAACGCGGTCAATACCACCGTGGAAGCCTTTGGCCGCCTGGACATCCTGGTGAACAACGCTGGCGTGCTGGCCATCGCACCGCTGGAAGACTTCAAGCTGGAAGACTTCGACCAAACCTTGGCGATCAACGTGCGCAGCGTGTTTATCGCTACCCAGGAAGCCGCCAAGCATATGGGTGAAGGTGGTCGGGTGATCAACATCGGCAGCACCAATGCCGAACGCATGCCCTTTGGCGGTGGTGGCCCGTACGCGATGAGCAAAGCGGCACTGGTGGGCCTGACCAAGGGGTTGGCGCGGGATCTGGGACCGAGGGGCATCACCATCAATAATGTGCAGCCTGGGCCGGTGGACACCGATATGAACCCGGCAAACAGTGATTTTGCCGAGAGCCTGATCGGGTTAATGGCGGTGGGACGTTATGGGCATGTGGAAGAGATTGCCAGTTTCGTGGCCTATCTGGCCGGACCGGAAGCGGGGTATATCACCGGTGCCAGCCTGACCATTGATGGTGGGTTCAGCGCCTGATTTTCTGAATCCCTGCAAAACCAAATTTTCTGAATCCCTGCAAAAACAAATGTGGGAGGGGGCTTGCTCCCGATGGCGGAGTGTCAGCCAGCTCAATGGTGACTGACACTCCGCCGTCGGGAG
>NZ_JAAOWU010000040.1 GCF_013778505.1 Pseudomonas sivasensis
TGCCGATACCGCTCAACCCCCTGAGCGGTCTGCCTGACCAGCCTAACCTCCAACCCCAAAGGATCCCCCCGCCGATTCCCACTCAACTGCCGCCAGCCCTTATCCGTCTCCCACACCCGCACCTGCAAATCGCTCACCCCCGTCAACACCACCACGCCATCCTTGGCCGCCGGCAACGGAAACCGATCCCGCGCAGGCGCCGCCGCGCGATACAGGTTGTCGCCCTTGAGCCACCAGCGCACCCGTTGCAGCCCATCCCCGGCGACCGGTGCACGACGAATCACGTCCAACTCAAACCCCTTGCTGTCAGAGCTGCGCACCGTCACCGCGGCCAGTCCGTCGGCGTCGTCTGTCGGTGCGGTCAGTTCGACGCTGGCCCGGAGGCTGATGTCCCGCTGCAGCTGGTTCAGCACTCGCAACAACGCCTCAGTCTGTTCCGTGCTCGCCTGCAGGTGATGATCAGCGCGGGTCACGCTGTCGAGGCCGCGCCAGGCGATCAGGCTGACCACCGCCATCAACATGATCGCCACCATCACTTCGATCAGGGTGAAGCCTTTCTGCGATGAACTCATGGCTGGCTCACCACGCGCATCAAACCGGCGGCATCGCGTTGCAGGCTTAGGCTGTGTTGCCCGTCGGACAGCACCACACGCACGGGTGGGTTGATCCACTCGGCATCGAGCACCAGGGTTTGCCGGGGTTCGATGTTGATTTGCATCGGCGTGCTCTCCCATAAGCGTGGGCGCAATTGGGCATCGCCTTGGAACGCCTCCATGCCCATCCCGTCATCACGGCGACGGTTGAAGCGAAACCCTTTGGCATCGGCGCGCCAGGTAATCGGGCGGCCGTCGGCGCGGGCTTCGGCCTGGGCCACTTGCAGCAATTGGCTCAGGCGCTCGGCGTCTTTGCGCAGCAGGTGCAGCGGGTCAGGCTTGATGCTCAGGCTGATGGCCGCGCTGGCGATGCCGATGATTACCAGCACCACCATTAGCTCGATCAGGGTGAAGCCGTGCTGTTTCATCGTGGGGCACCTGCTGAACTGGCGAGGTTGTGAAATAAAAACGTGCGAATTGGCCTGTACGCTGGAGACACGGACAAACAGGAGGTCCCACTCATGGCTTTTTCCCTGCGTTTTTCACCCGCCCAGGGCGTGCAGATCGGTGCGTTGCTGGCGGCTTTGGCTGGCGGGGTGGTGTGGACGCCGCTGCTACTCACGTCCGCCGAATCCCACACGCCCCAGGCCACCCCGCAGGCTCTGGCGGCACGCAGCGATAACCCGGCGCTGCAATGGTTTGCCAATGCGCCGACGGCGTTGCAGGTCAAGGTCACTGGCGTACTCGCTGGCGCGCGCGGTGCGGTGGCGATCCTCAGCCTCAACGACGGCCCGCCGCGCAGTTTTCTTTTGGGTGAACGCCTCAGCCCTGGCGTGCGGCTGACGGCTATCGAAGGCGATGGCGTGGAGATTGAGCGCGGTGGCGAGAAGCTGCGCGTCAACCTCGATAAGTTGCCGGATGCCCCTGCGTTGCCGCGCCTCACTCGGCCATGACCTGGGTGGCGAGCCGCGCCAGGGGCGGCGCCTCACGGCTGGCGTCGAGCACCAACACGCTAATTTGAAAGAGCGGGCCATCGGCGCTGACGGTCTGTTCGCACCGCAGCTTCAAGCGGCCCTGGTCGCACTCGAAGGTCTTCTTGCCGCTTCGCAGGCCGCCCTCCAGGCGCACCTCCGCCAGGCGACTTTGGGCCGCCAGCAACGCCATCGACTTATCCCGCAGCAGCCCGTTGCTCTGGGTCATCAATCCGGCCACACGCACAGCGGCGGCCATGGCCACGGCAATGATCGCCAGCGCCACCAGCACTTCAATCAGGGTAAATCCTTGCTCGTTGCGATGGCCGTACATGGCGCTCTCAAAGCCCGTAAACAGGCCCGCAGACTAGCGCCGCGAGTTGACCGATTGGCGACCGAACCTCCCGAGGATTTTCAATACGACTGACATATGTTCTTGCAACACTGCGCCACGAAATGCACCCAACCCAAGGAATGTCGAGATGGATATCGCGCGCCTAACGTCCCCATTGCCAGGCCCTCGCGGCCAGCGTGGCTTTACCTTGATCGAGATCATGGTGGTGGTGGTCATCCTCGGGATTCTGGCGGCGATGGTGGTGCCCAAGGTGCTCGACCGGCCGGACCAGGCGCGGGCCACGGCGGCCAGGCAGGACATCGGCGGCTTGATGCAGGCGCTGAAACTCTACCGCCTCGACCACGGCACTTACCCGAACATGACCCAGGGCCTGAAAGTGCTGGTGGAACGCCCGGCGGATGCCAAGACCAACACCTGGCGCGCCTACCTTGACCGATTGCCGAATGACCCGTGGGGCCACCCGTATCACTACCTCAACCCGGGCGCCAATGGTGAAGTCGATGTGTTCTCCCTCGGCGCCGATGGCCAGCCGGATGGCGATGGCGTGAATGCCGATATTGGCTCCTGGCAGTTGTAAGGCGCGCCATGAAACAGTATTCGCCCCCAGCGGCGAAGCAGCGCGGCATGGCGATTATCAGCGCGTTGCTGATCGCCGCCGTGGTCGCGGTGATCGCCGGCGCCATGCTCACGCGCCAGACCGTGTTTACCCGCAGCCTGGAAGCCGAGCAGATGCGCACGCAGGGCCAGTGGCTGTTGCAGGGAGGGCTTGAGCGCAGCCGACAGATGCTGTGGGAGGCGCGCCAGAAAGACGTGCTGACCCGCCTTGACCAACCTTGGGCCCGCGCTCAGGGCGGCACATTCGAAGGTCGGGTTGAAGACGAGCAGGGCAAGTTCAACCTGCGCAACCTGGTCAATCGCCAGCGGGTGGATGCCGAGCAACTGCAGAGTTTTGAACGCCTGTGCCGCCTGATCGGCGTTGACCCGGCGGTGAGCCGGCGTATCAGCCAGCGGGTCATCGCGTCCTATGCGCAACTCGATACGCCCGCCAAGTACCCGATGCTGCGCAGCCTGGATGACTTGAGCGGTGTGGAAGGCCTCGACGCCGCGGTGTTGCAGCGCATGCAGACCTATATCAGCGTGCTGCCCGACATGACTTGGGTCAACGGCAACACCGCCCGCGCCGAAGTGCTCAGCGCCGTGGTGCCCCAACTGAGTCTGTCCCAGGCCCAGGCGCTGGTGGCTGAGCGTGACGGCGGGCATTGGTTTATCAACCGGGGGGATTTCGTCAATCGCCTGCACTTGCCCCAGGTGGCGGTGGACTCAGTGCAGGTCGGCATCACCAGCGAGTGGTTTCGCCTGCAAGGCCAGGCGCGGCAGGAGCAACGTCGGGTGACCCTCGACGCGCTGCTGCACCGTCCGGAAAACCGCCGGCCCCAGGTGATCTGGTCGCGGGTGGGCGTATGAAACGCTTGCGCATTGCCTTGCCGCCGCTGGCTGAATTGAGTGTGGACAGCCGGGTGAAATGGGCCTGGTGGGAGCGTGGCACGGTGGCCTCTGAAGGCCATGAGAGCCTGGCGCAATTGGGCAAGGGCCGCCACGCGGTGGACTGCTTTCTGCACCCCTGCGACAGCCTGCTGACAAGCCTCGAATTGCCGCCACTGCCTGCCGCCAAAACCCATGCCGCCGTGGCCTGCGCGGCCCAGGCGTTGATCCTCGGCCCAGTGGAACAGATGCAAGTGGCTCACGGCCCGCGCGAAAGCGATGGCCGCGTGCAGGTTGGTTGGGTGCCGAAGGCTGGGCTGGAGCGACTCAGCCAGGTCCTGGCGCAGGCGCCACTCAAACTGCGCGGCCTGTATCCCGCGCCCTATGCCTTGCCGGTAGGGGCTGCGGCGTTGGATGAAGGCTATTTGTTGACGCGCGACAGCCTGCAACAAGCAGCGGTGCACCCGCTGGGTTTGCAGGCGCTCGATGTGCCGCTGGTGGACGCGGCGCAGCGTTGGGCCGGTGCCGTGCCGAGCTGGGGCCTGCACGCGCGTCTCAGCCAAGCGTCCAGCGGTGGCTGGGGCAGGGCGCTGGGCTGTGTCGCGTTGGCTGCCGTCGTGTGGACGGTCGGCCTCAACCTGTACGCCGCCCGCCAGGCGGATGAAGGCCAGCGGCTCAAGGCGTTGATGAGCCAGCAGGTACGCCAGGCGTTTCCTGAATTGCCGGTGGTGCTCAACCCGTTGCAGCAGGCCCGTCAGCAACTGACTGCACGCCAGACTGGCGCCGCCGCCGACCCCGGCCAGCGCTTTCCCAGCCTGCTGCAACTGGTGGGCAGCCATCTGCCGTTTATGGTGGGCAGCGTCGACACCCTGACCTTCGAGCAGGGGCGATTGCACCTGGAACTGCTGGCTGACAGCCGCAGCCCGGCGGCCGAGGGCGAGTGGCAAGCCGCGTTGGCCCAGGCAGGTTTTGCCGCCACACGGGACGACCGTGGGTGGAGCATTGCGCCCGCCCAGATCGCGGAAAAACCTGGAGCCGGCGATGAATAAATGGCACCGCGTACGCAGCCAGACCCATGTGTTCTGGAACGGCCTGGCCCTGCGTGAAAAACGCATGCTGGTGGGGGCCGGTCTGGTGCTGGCGAGCCTGTTGACCTGGCTGATTCTGGTCCAGCCCGCGCTTAAAAAGATCGACTATTGGCAAGCCGAAACCCCCAAGCTGCGCGCCCAGGCTGCCGCGTTGCAGGTGCTGTTGCAGGACGTCACAGCACCTCGGCCCGCCGACGAAGCTGCGCTGCGCCAGGCCTTGGACAGCGCCGGTCTGCGCGAGCATTACCAGTTGCAGGCGCTGGATGCTGGCGGTTGGCGCCTGACCTTCGACAACGCCCCGGCGGACGCTGTGGTGGGCTGGTTGTTGGGCAATCCCCGAACCTTTTCTCTGGAAGTGTCCGAGGCACGTTTGCAGCGTGCCCCGGACACCGTCGACACTTCGGCCGGCACTGTGTCCGGGACCGTTCGCATGGATCAGGCGCTTGGCGCTAAGGAAGCTTCATGAAGTGGTCAGTCCCCCCTTTTCGTATGGCCGCGCCACTGCTGTTGCTGGCGCTCAGTGCGTGCAGCACCCAGCAGGCCACCAAGCCGTTGTTGGTGGACAGCGAACTCGGCCAGCCGTTGGCCGAGACCCGCCGCGGCGGCGATACCGTGCTGGATCGCCAGCGCGAACTTGTCCCCAAACCTGCCATACAGCACCGGGTGACCAACAGCGCCCGAGGCCAGGCCCCGACGACCGTCAAGGCACGTAATCCGCTGGGCGACCAACCGGTGCAGCTCAACTTTGTCGACGCCGATATTCAGGCCGTGGTGCGCGCACTGTCCCGTGCTACCGGTCAGCAGTTCCTGGTGGACCCACGTGTCAAAGGCAACCTGACCCTGGTCAGCGAAGGCCAGGTCCCCGCGCATCAGGCCTACGACATGCTGTTGGCGGCGCTGCGCATGCAGGGGTTCAGCGTGGTTGATGTCGGCGGCGTGGCCCAGGTGGTGCCGGAGGCCGATGCCAAGTTGCTCGGCGGGCCGATCTACAGCGCCGGCAGCAGCGGCATGCAGACCCGTACCTTCCGCCTGCAATACGAAAACGCGGTGAACCTGATCCCGGTGCTGCGCCCCATCGTGTCGCCAAACAACCCGATCAACGCCTACCCCGGCAACAACAGCATTGTCATCACCGACTATGCAGAAAACCTCGCGCGGGTCGCGCAGATCATCAGTGGCATCGACACGCCCAGCGCCATCGACACTGACGTGGTGCAGATCCAGAACGGCATTGCTGTCGATATCGCGGCCATGGTCGCCGAGCTCCTGGAAACCCAGGGGGCCGACCAGACCCAGAAGATCAATGTGATTGGCGATCCGCGTTCCAACTCCATCATCATTCGCTCCGGCAGCCCCGAGCGCACGGAGCTGGCGCGTAACTTGATCTACAAGCTCGACAACGCCCAAAGCAACCCCAGCAACATGCACGTGGTGTACCTGCGCAACGCCCAGGCGGGCAAGCTGGCCCAGTCGCTGCGCGGGTTGCTGACCGGCGAGAGTGACGCCGGGGTCAGCGACGAGGCGCGCAGCAAACTCAGCGCCATGGGCGGCAATGGCCAGAACACCACCCCAGCCAGCAATGCGCAGAACAGCAGTGGTACGCCCACCGGCAGTGGCGTGCAATCGAGCTATGGCCAGGATTCACCTTCCACCGCCAGCCCGTCCAAGGATCAGGACACTGCGTTCAGCGCCGGCGGCGTGACCATCCAGGCCGACGCCACCACCAACACCTTGCTGATCTCCGCGCCGGACCCGCTGTACCGCAACCTGCGGGAAGTGATCGACATGCTCGATCAACGCCGCGCCCAAGTGGTGATCGAAAGCCTGATCGTCGAAGTTGGCGAGGACGACGCCACGGAATTCGGCGTGCAATGGCAGGCCGGCAACCTGGCGGGCAAAGGCGGGTTTGGCGGCGTCAACCTCGGCGGCAGCGGTGTGAATGGCACGCCCGCCAGTCCTACCAGCATTGATGTGTTGCCCAAGGGCCTGAACATTGGCCTGGTCAACGGCACTGTGGATATTCCAGGGATCGGCAAGGTGCTCGACCTCAAGGTGCTGGCCCGCGCCTTGAAGAGCAAGGGCGGCACCAACGTGCTGTCCACGCCCAACCTGCTGACCCTGGATAACGAAGCGGCGAGCATTTTTGTGGGGCAGACGATTCCGTTTGTCACCGGCAGTTATGTGACCGGCGGCGGGGGCACCAGCAATAACCCGTTCCAGACCGTGCAGCGCGAAGAAGTGGGGCTCAAGCTAAACGTGCGCCCGCAGATTTCCGAGGGCGGCACGGTGAAGCTGGATATCTATCAGGAAGTCAGCAGTGTGGATTCCCGGGCGTCGGTGGCAGCGGGCACGGTGACCAACAAACGTGCGATCGATACCAGCATCCTGCTGGATGACGGGCAGATCATGGTGCTGGGTGGGTTGCTGCAGGATGGCTATAGCCAGAGCAACGACGCGGTGCCGTGGCTATCGGATATTCCGGGGTTGGGGGCGTTGTTTCGCAATGAGAAGCGCAGTGTGAGCAAGACCAACTTGATGGTGTTTTTGCGGCCTTACATCATTCGCGACAGTGGGGCGGGGCGCAGTATTACCTTGAACCGCTATGAGTTTATGCGTCGGGCGCAGGGTGGGTTGCAGCCGGAACACAGTTGGGCGATGCCGGATGTGCAGGCGCCGCAGTTGCCTTCGGTGGAGAAGGCGATTCCGGGCGGTCAGCAGCCGGGGCCGAGGGCGGTGATTCGGGCTGTACCGGTAGGTGCACGGCCATGAATCCAAATGAAGATTTGAATGTGGGAGGGGGCTTGCTCCCGATGAGGGTGTGTCAGCCACAGATGTACACACTGACCCACCGCTATCGGGGGCAAGCCCCCTCCCACATTTGGACCGTGCTCGGTCAGGAAGATACCTTGTGAGCCTTCTCCCTTACGCCTGGGCCAAATCCCAACGCA
>NZ_JAAOWU010000041.1 GCF_013778505.1 Pseudomonas sivasensis
TTTAATCTTGACGATGACCTACTCTCACATGGGGAAACCCCACACTACCATCGGCGATGCATCGTTTCACTACTGAGTTCGGGATGGGATCAGGTGGTTCCAATGCTCTATGGTCGTCAAGAAATTCGGGTACTGAGTCGTGACCAGTTGGCCTCGCTTCAGCAAATTGGGTATGTGATAGCTTTCGGTGTTTGCAAGAGTCGAACTTTCGGTTCATTTCGTCTTCACACACCGCAATCTGGTGCTCTTTCGCTTTTAAGCTCGAAGCAAGCAAATTGCTTGGGTGTTATATGGTCAAGCCTCACGGGCAATTAGTATTGGTTAGCTCAACGCCTCACAGCGCTTACACACCCAACCTATCAACGTCGTAGTCTTCGACGGCCCTTTAGGGAACTCAAGGTTCCAGTGAGATCTCATCTTGAGGCTAGTTTCCCGCTTAGATGCTTTCAGCGGTTATCTATTCCGAACATAGCTACCCGGCAATGCCACTGGCGTGACAACCGGAACACCAGAGGTTCGTCCACTCCGGTCCTCTCGTACTAGGAGCAGCCCCTCTCAAATCTCAAACGTCCACGGCAGATAGGGACCGAACTGTCTCACGACGTTCTAAACCCAGCTCGCGTACCACTTTAAATGGCGAACAGCCATACCCTTGGGACCGGCTTCAGCCCCAGGATGTGATGAGCCGACATCGAGGTGCCAAACACCGCCGTCGATATGAACTCTTGGGCGGTATCAGCCTGTTATCCCCGGAGTACCTTTTATCCGTTGAGCGATGGCCCTTCCATACAGAACCACCGGATCACTAAGACCTACTTTCGTACCTGCTCGACGTGTCTGTCTCGCAGTCAAGCGCGCTTTTGCCTTTATACTCTACGACCGATTTCCGACCGGTCTGAGCGCACCTTCGTACTCCTCCGTTACTCTTTAGGAGGAGACCGCCCCAGTCAAACTACCCACCATACACTGTCCTCGATCCGGATAACGGACCTGAGTTAGAACCTCAAAGTTGCCAGGGTGGTATTTCAAGGTTGGCTCCACGCAGACTGGCGTCCACGCTTCAAAGCCTCCCACCTATCCTACACAAGCAAATTCAAAGTCCAGTGCAAAGCTATAGTAAAGGTTCACGGGGTCTTTCCGTCTAGCCGCGGATACACTGCATCTTCACAGCGATTTCAATTTCACTGAGTCTCGGGTGGAGACAGCGCCGCCATCGTTACGCCATTCGTGCAGGTCGGAACTTACCCGACAAGGAATTTCGCTACCTTAGGACCGTTATAGTTACGGCCGCCGTTTACCGGGGCTTCGATCAAGAGCTTCGCGTTAGCTAACCCCATCAATTAACCTTCCGGCACCGGGCAGGCGTCACACCCTATACGTCCACTTTCGTGTTTGCAGAGTGCTGTGTTTTTAATAAACAGTCGCAGCGGCCTGGTATCTTCGACCGGCATGAGCTTACGGAGCAAGTCCTTCACCCTCACCGGCGCACCTTCTCCCGAAGTTACGGTGCCATTTTGCCTAGTTCCTTCACCCGAGTTCTCTCAAGCGCCTTGGTATTCTCTACCCAACCACCTGTGTCGGTTTGGGGTACGGTTCCTGGTTACCTGAAGCTTAGAAGCTTTTCTTGGAAGCATGGCATCAACCACTTCGTTAACTAAAAGTTAACTCGTCATCAGCTCTCGGCCTTAAGATCCCGGATTTACCTAAGATCTCAGCCTACCACCTTAAACTTGGACAACCAACGCCAAGCTGGCCTAGCCTTCTCCGTCCCTCCATCGCAATAACCAGAAGTACAGGAATATTAACCTGTTTTCCATCGACTACGCTTTTCAGCCTCGCCTTAGGGACCGACTAACCCTGCGTCGATTAACGTTGCGCAGGAAACCTTGGTCTTTCGGCGTGGGTGTTTTTCACACCCATTGTCGTTACTCATGTCAGCATTCGCACTTCTGATACCTCCAGCAAGCTTCTCAACTCACCTTCACAGGCTTACAGAACGCTCCTCTACCGCATCACTTACGTGATACCCGTAGCTTCGGTGTATGGTTTGAGCCCCGTTACATCTTCCGCGCAGGCCGACTCGACTAGTGAGCTATTACGCTTTCTTTAAAGGGTGGCTGCTTCTAAGCCAACCTCCTAGCTGTCTAAGCCTTCCCACATCGTTTCCCACTTAACCATAACTTTGGGACCTTAGCTGACGGTCTGGGTTGTTTCCCTTTTCACGACGGACGTTAGCACCCGCCGTGTGTCTCCCATGCTCGGCACTTGTAGGTATTCGGAGTTTGCATCGGTTTGGTAAGTCGGGATGACCCCCTAGCCGAAACAGTGCTCTACCCCCTACAGTGATACATGAGGCGCTACCTAAATAGCTTTCGAGGAGAACCAGCTATCTCCGAGCTTGATTAGCCTTTCACTCCGATCCACAGGTCATCCGCTAACTTTTCAACGGTAGTCGGTTCGGTCCTCCAGTTAGTGTTACCCAACCTTCAACCTGCCCATGGATAGATCGCCCGGTTTCGGGTCTATTCCCAGCGACTAGACGCCCTATTAAGACTCGCTTTCGCTACGCCTCCCCTATTCGGTTAAGCTCGCCACTGAAAATAAGTCGCTGACCCATTATACAAAAGGTACGCAGTCACCCAACAAAGTGGGCTCCCACTGCTTGTACGCATACGGTTTCAGGATCTATTTCACTCCCCTCTCCGGGGTTCTTTTCGCCTTTCCCTCACGGTACTAGTTCACTATCGGTCAGTCAGTAGTATTTAGCCTTGGAGGATGGTCCCCCCATATTCAGACAAAGTTTCTCGTGCTCCGTCCTACTCGATTTCATGACTAAGAGATTTTCGCGTACAGGGCTATCACCCACTATGGCCGCACTTTCCAGAGCGTTCCGCTAATCTCAAAGCCACTTAAGGGCTAGTCCCCGTTCGCTCGCCACTACTAAGGGAATCTCGGTTGATTTCTTTTCCTCAGGGTACTTAGATGTTTCAGTTCCCCTGGTTCGCCTCTTACGCCTATGTATTCAGCGTAAGATAACCATCTTATGATGGCTGGGTTCCCCCATTCAGACATCTCCGGATCAAAGTCTGTTTGCCGACTCCCCGAAGCTTTTCGCAGGCTACCACGTCTTTCATCGCCTCTGACTGCCAAGGCATCCACCGTATGCGCTTCTTCACTTGACCATATAACCCCAAGCAATCTGGTTATACTGTGAAGACAACATTCGCCGAAAATTCGATTTGGCTCTTTCGAGCCACTCACAAATTTTACCTTAGCCTGATCCGTTACCAGTGAAAGTAACGTTCAGTCTATCTTTCTATCACATACCCAAATTTTTAAAGAACGATCTAATCAAAGACTAGAAATCAACATTCACCATCATCACAATGGAATGCTCATTTCTAAGCTTTCAACAAACAGAAGCAGTAGTGGTGGAGCCAAACGGGATCGAACCGTTGACCTCCTGCGTGCAAGGCAGGCGCTCTCCCAGCTGAGCTATGGCCCCGTATTTCTACAGGCGTTTCCCACACAAAATTGGTGGGTCTGGGCAGATTCGAACTGCCGACCTCACCCTTATCAGGGGTGCGCTCTAACCAACTGAGCTACAGACCCAATTTCGGGCTGCTTCTTTATCGTCTTCTTCAATGAATCAAGCAATTCGTGTGGGAACTTATGGAGCAGCTGATGTCGTCGATTAAGGAGGTGATCCAGCCGCAGGTTCCCCTACGGCTACCTTGTTACGACTTCACCCCAGTCATGAATCACACCGTGGTAACCGTCCTCCCGAAGGTTAGACTAGCTACTTCTGGTGCAACCCACTCCCATGGTGTGACGGGCGGTGTGTACAAGGCCCGGGAACGTATTCACCGCGACATTCTGATTCGCGATTACTAGCGATTCCGACTTCACGCAGTCGAGTTGCAGACTGCGATCCGGACTACGATCGGTTTTATGGGATTAGCTCCACCTCGCGGCTTGGCAACCCTCTGTACCGACCATTGTAGCACGTGTGTAGCCCAGGCCGTAAGGGCCATGATGACTTGACGTCATCCCCACCTTCCTCCGGTTTGTCACCGGCAGTCTCCTTAGAGTGCCCACCATTACGTGCTGGTAACTAAGGACAAGGGTTGCGCTCGTTACGGGACTTAACCCAACATCTCACGACACGAGCTGACGACAGCCATGCAGCACCTGTCTCAATGTTCCCGAAGGCACCAATCTATCTCTAGAAAGTTCATTGGATGTCAAGGCCTGGTAAGGTTCTTCGCGTTGCTTCGAATTAAACCACATGCTCCACCGCTTGTGCGGGCCCCCGTCAATTCATTTGAGTTTTAACCTTGCGGCCGTACTCCCCAGGCGGTCAACTTAATGCGTTAGCTGCGCCACTAAGAGCTCAAGGCTCCCAACGGCTAGTTGACATCGTTTACGGCGTGGACTACCAGGGTATCTAATCCTGTTTGCTCCCCACGCTTTCGCACCTCAGTGTCAGTATCAGTCCAGGTGGTCGCCTTCGCCACTGGTGTTCCTTCCTATATCTACGCATTTCACCGCTACACAGGAAATTCCACCACCCTCTACCATACTCTAGTCAGTCAGTTTTGAATGCAGTTCCCAGGTTGAGCCCGGGGATTTCACATCCAACTTAACAAACCACCTACGCGCGCTTTACGCCCAGTAATTCCGATTAACGCTTGCACCCTCTGTATTACCGCGGCTGCTGGCACAGAGTTAGCCGGTGCTTATTCTGTCGGTAACGTCAAAACAATCACGTATTAGGTAACTGCCCTTCCTCCCAACTTAAAGTGCTTTACAATCCGAAGACCTTCTTCACACACGCGGCATGGCTGGATCAGGCTTTCGCCCATTGTCCAATATTCCCCACTGCTGCCTCCCGTAGGAGTCTGGACCGTGTCTCAGTTCCAGTGTGACTGATCATCCTCTCAGACCAGTTACGGATCGTCGCCTTGGTGAGCCATTACCTCACCAACTAGCTAATCCGACCTAGGCTCATCTGATAGCGCAAGGCCCGAAGGTCCCCTGCTTTCTCCCGTAGGACGTATGCGGTATTAGCGTCCGTTTCCGAACGTTATCCCCCACTACCAGGCAGATTCCTAGGCATTACTCACCCGTCCGCCGCTCTCAAGAGAAGCAAGCTTCTCTCTACCGCTCGACTTGCATGTGTTAGGCCTGCCGCCAGCGTTCAATCTGAGCCATGATCAAACTCTTCAGTTCAAACATCTTTGGGTTTTTAAGAAACCCTAAACTTGGCTCAGCAATCGTTGGTTACATCTTTGATTTCTCGCGGAGTAACTTGTGATGCTGATAATCTTGTTGACTATCAGTCTGACTCCACAAGCACCCACACGAATTGCTTGATTCAGTTGTTAAAGAGCGGTTGGTTAAGATCTTTCGTCTCAACCGAGGCGCGCATTCTACAGCAGCCTCATTTGCTGTCAAGTGATTATTTTCAGAAGCTTTCGAAGATTTCTTCAACAACTTCAACCACTTGCGCTTCTGATCTCTCATCAGCGGGAGGCGAATTCTACAGCGTTACACGCTGCTGTCAACACCTCTTTTTCAACTTC
>NZ_JAAOWU010000042.1 GCF_013778505.1 Pseudomonas sivasensis
GAGATCGGCGGCGGGCAGAGTTCGGCCGCCGTGAAACAACAGGTCAGCGCCATGAGCGAAGGCCAGTTGCCGGGGATTTACCGGGTAGACGTGTTGGTCAATGAGCATTCGGTCGAGCAGCGCGATGTACGCTTTATTCGCGCCAGCGGTACGTCGGACCGCTCCTCCACCGGGCTTTTCCCGTGCCTGGATACCGACTTTTTTCGTAGCCAAGGGGTTGCCGATACCGCCCTGCAAAACCGCAGCGACGCCGACGCTACCTGCATCGCGTTCGACCAAGGCCTGGCCGGGATGGTCTACGACTACGATTTCAACCGCCAGGTGTTGTCGATTGAGATCCCCCAAGCGTACCTGGGCAGCATCCCGTTTGAAGTACGCCGCCGGCAGTGGAGTGACGGCGAGCAAGTGGCGTTCACCAACTACAGCTTTTCCGGGAGTACGGTGGAGTCGGACACCGGCCGCCGCCAGGACCAGTTCGGCAGCCTGCGCAGCGGTTTAAACGCCGGAGCCTGGCGGCTGCGCAATTTCTCCACCTGGCAGAAAGGCACAGGCGACACCGGGCGTTGGGAGTCGATGGAAACCTACGCCCAGCGCAACATGGGCAACATGATGGCGATTGCCACCGTGGGCGACTCCACCACCGAAGGTGACCTGTTCGACGCCATCCCCTATCGCGGGCTGGGCATTGCCTCGGACATGGACATGCTGCCGGACCAGGCCCGCCAATTCGCGCCAGTGATTCGTGGCATCGCCAACGGCCGCTCGCGGGTGATCATCCGCCAGCGCGGTTACGTGATCCATGAGCAGTGGGTGCCCTCGGGGCCGTTCGCGTTGACCGACCTGTACCCCACCGCCAGCAATGGCGACATTGAAGTCACCGTGGAAGACCCCGATGGCCAGCGCCAGGTGTTTACCCAGTCGTTTTCGTCGGTGCCTTACATGCTGCGTGAGGGCCAACAGAGCTACTCGGTATTCGCCGGCCAGTACCGCCCGGCGCAAGCGACCACGCAGCAGGACACCCCGCGTTTTATCCAGGCGTCCCTGCGGCGCGGCCTGGCCGGCGGCACCACGCTGTTCGGCGGCAGCCTGCTGAGTGATCAGTACAGCGCCGGCCTGCTAGGGTTCGCCCACGACTTCGCCGGTTTCGGTGCGATTTCAGTGGACATGACCCACGCGCGCAGCGAAGCCATGGGCCCGGCAAAAACCACCGCCAGCGGCCAGTCGTTTCGCTTTCGCTACTCCAAAGCCCTGGCGGCCACCGACACCAACTTCAGCCTGATCGGTTATCGCTATTCCACCGGCGGCTACTACTCGTTCAACGAGGCGCTCAACAGCCGCACCAACGAGCAGTCGCTGGAGATGTACCGCAGCGGCCATATGAAGAGCAACTTCACCGCCAACGTGTCCCAGCAACTGGGCGGCTACGGCGGTGTGTATGCCAACGTGACGAAAACCAACTACTGGGACAAGAGCAATGCCGACACCTCGATTCAACTGGGCTACAGCGCCAGCGTCGGGGACATTTCCTACACTCTCGGCTTGAGCGCTAACAAAGGGGACAGCAGCAATGACCGCACGCTGTCCCTGAGCATCAGCATGCCGCTGGGCGGTACACGCAACCAGCGTGTATCGGTCAACGCGAACCAGAGCGCGCGGGGCACGGCCTCGCGCACGGCGACGTTGAGCGGCAATGCGCTGGAGGACGACACCCTGGCCTACAGCGCTGGCGTGTCGCAGCAAGTCAACGCTAATGACCGCGTGATGGGCAGCACGTTTGCCGCGCGCTATGACGCACCCAACGCCATCGTGCACGGCGGCTATAACGAGACCTCCGGTAGCCGGCAACTGGACATGGGCATCGAGGGCTCGGTGGTCGCCTATGACCGCAATCTGATTTTCAGTCAGCCTCTGGGCGAAACCAACGTGATCGTGGCCACACCCGGTGCCGCAGACGTGGGAATCGCCAACAAGCGGGGTGTGCGCACCAATGCCAATGGCTACACGGTGGTGCCGTCTGCCCTGCCCTACCGCAAGAACCGTATGTCGCTGGACACCCAGTCGATGCCGGCTGACGTCGACATCGCCCAACTGGTGCAGGAGGTCACGCCGAATCGCGGGGCCTTTGTGCTGGCGGACTTCGAGACCCGCAAAGGCCAACGCATTCTGTTCCGCATCATCGATGCACGCGGCGAAGCGGCACCGTTTGCCGCCAAGGCCGAACTGTTCGCCCCGGATGGGCGCTCTTTGGGTAGCACACTGGTGGCCGACAAGGGCCGTGCGTACCTGAGCGGCGTACCGGCGCAGTCACGCCTGTTGATCAGCGTGGATAACCAGCCGTGGTGCAGCCGCGAATTGAAACTGGACGATAAAGGGCCTGCCGAGGGTGGGATTACACAACTGAACATTCAATGTGAGCGCGCGGCCGGTGGGTCGGGTGCCAAGGATTCGTAAGT
>NZ_JAAOWU010000043.1 GCF_013778505.1 Pseudomonas sivasensis
CTGGCCGCCAACGGTGCCAAGGGCTTTGTGATCTGCCCGCCGGACGTGTCCCTCGGCCCAGCCATCGTGGCCAAGGCCAAGCTCAATGGCTTGAAAGTCATGGCCGTGGATGACCGCTTCGTCGATGCCAAAGGCAACTTCATGGAGGACGTGCCGTACCTGGGCATGGCCGCTTTTGAAGTCGGCCAGAAACAAGGCGCCGCCATGGCTGCCGAAGCGAAAAAACGTGGCTGGGACTGGAAGGACACCTACGCGGTGATTAACACCTTCAACGAACTCGACACCGGTAAAAAACGCACCGACGGCTCGATCAAATCCCTTGAAGAAGCCGGCATTCCGAAAGACCACATCCTCACCGCCGCACTGAAAACCCTCGACGTCCCCGGCAGCATGGACGCCACCAACTCGGCGCTGGTCAAGCTGCCCAGCGGTGCGAAAAACCTGATCATCGGCGGCATGAACGACAACACCGTGCTCGGCGGCGTGCGCGCTACCGAAAGCGCAGGCTTCAAAGCGGCCAACGTGATTGGCATCGGCATCAATGGCACCGACGCCATCGGCGAACTGAAAAAGGCCGACAGCGGCTTCTTCGGCTCCATGCTGCCAAGCCCGCATATCGAGGGCTACAACACGGCGCTGATGATGTACGAGTGGGTCACCAAAGGTACCGAGCCACCGAAGTACACCGCGATGGATGAAGTCACCCTGATCACCCGCGCCAACTTCCAGGAAGAACTGACCAAGATCGGGCTGTGGAAATGAGTGCGGCGGCCCTGCGGTTTGAGGGTATCGGCAAAACCTTTCCCGGGGTCAAGGCGCTGGACGGCATCAGCTTCAGCGCCCAGCCGGGGCAGGTGCATGCCTTGATGGGCGAGAACGGCGCGGGCAAGTCGACGCTGCTGAAAATCCTCGGCGGCGCCTACATTCCCAGCAGCGGCACGGTGCAGATCGGCGAGCAGACCATGGCGTTCAAATGCGCTGCGGACAGCATCGCCAGCGGCGTCGCGGTGATTCACCAGGAGCTGCACCTGGTGCCGGAAATGACCGTGGCGGAGAACCTTTTCCTTGGGCACCTTCCGTCGCGTTTTGGGGTGGTCAACCGGAGCCTGCTGCGCAAGCAGGCCCTGGCGTGCCTCAAGGGTCTGGCCGATGAAATCGATCCTGAAGAAAAGCTCGGGCGCTTGTCCCTGGGCCAGCGCCAACTGGTGGAAATCGCCAAGGCGTTGTCCCGTGGCGCCCATGTGATCGCGTTCGACGAACCGACCAGCAGCCTGTCGGCGCGGGAGATCGACCGTTTGATGGCGATCATCACGCGCCTGCGGGATGAGGGCAAAGTGGTGCTGTACGTCTCGCACCGCATGGAAGAGGTGTTCCGGATTTGCAATGCCGTGACGGTGTTCAAAGACGGGCGTTACGTGCGCACCTTTGATGATATGAGTGCGCTCAGCCACGACCAGTTGGTGACCTGCATGGTCGGTCG
>NZ_JAAOWU010000044.1 GCF_013778505.1 Pseudomonas sivasensis
CCATCTCGTAAAGGGCATTGCAATGCTGAACAAACTGAGCCAAATCACTCTCGCATGCGGCGCTTGCTGGCTGCTGGCCGGTACCGCACAGGCTGCGGACGGGCAGATCCAATTCACCGGTTCCGTGACCGACAACGCGTGCACCATCAAAACCGGCGACGAGAGCAAGTCCGTGACACTCGATCCGGTGCGCATCGCTGACTTCGGGAAAACAGTGGGCGCCACCGCCAAGCCGAAAGCGTTCTCGATCAGCCTGGACAACTGCAGCACCGCGACCAAGAAAAACGTCGCGATTACCTTCAGCGGCCAGGAAGACGCCAGCGACTCCACCCTGCTGGGCCTGACCGGTGAAAACCAGGTCACAGGTATCGCGATCAAGATCGCTGACGCGCGTACCGGAAACGCGGTTCCACTGAATACCGCGACCGCCGACTACGACCTGCGAGCGATGTCCAACACCTTCAACTTCACCGCCGCCTATGTGCGCACCGCCGCCGATGTGACTACGGGCACGGGCGACGATGCAGTGACCACGTCCGGCATCGGCACCGGTCAAGTCAACGCCCTGGCCAGCTTCGACGTTACCTACAAGTAATTGCTCGTCAACACCGTGGGCCTGGCGCCGCCGCGCCGGCCTACGGACTTTTAAAGGTCTCCCCTCATGCGTTTGAAACTGTATTTTTTACTCGCGCTCTTACCGCTCTGGCATGTCGCAGCAGCGGACGCCGCCGTGACCGTAGGCGCCACGCGCCTGATCTACAACGGCGCCTCCAACGAAGCCAATCTGAATGTGAGCAACCGCGAAGACACCTCGCCTTACCTGGTGCAGTCCTGGGTCAGCCGTTTCGGCGGCACCAGCGAAGAAAGCGTCGACAGCTTTATCGTCACCCCGCCGCTGTTCCGGCTCGACGCCAACAAGGAAAACATCCTGCGTGTGATCTTTGCCGGTGGCGCCGATGTGCCACAAGACCGTGAAAGCCTGTTCCTGATGAACGTCAAGGCGATCCCGGCCATGAGTGACGACCAGAAAGGCAAGAACGTGCTGCAGATCGCCCTCAAGACCACCATCAAGCTGTTCTACCGCCCCGCTGGCCTTAAAGGCGAACTCAAGGACGCGGTGGCGCAAGTGAACTGGAAGGCCAATGCCGGCGCGCTGATGTTCAACAACACGTCCAAATTCCATGTTGTGGTCAGCGAGCTGAAGCTCAACGGCCAGCCGATCACCCAGGCACCGGATGTGCTGCG
>NZ_JAAOWU010000045.1 GCF_013778505.1 Pseudomonas sivasensis
CATCAAGACCGTCGCTGTTTACTCGACGGCCGATACCGAATTGATGCACGTGAAACTGGCGGACGAAAGCATCTGCATCGGCCCGCCACTGGCCACGAACTCGTACCTGAAAGTCTCGAACATCATCGCCGCGGCTGAAGTGACCGGCGCTGATGGCATCCACCCGGGCTACGGCTTCCTCGCGGAAAACGCCGATTTCGCCGAACAGGTGGAAAAATCCGGGTTTGCCTTCATTGGCCCGAAAGCCGAAACCATTCGCCTGATGGGCGACAAGGTATCGGCCAAGGACGCCATGATCGCAGCCGGCGTGCCAACCGTTCCTGGCTCCGACGGCCCACTGCCTGAAGACGAGGAAACCGCTCTGCGCATTGGTCGCGAAGTCGGTTACCCAGTGATCATCAAGGCCGCCGGTGGCGGTGGTGGTCGCGGCATGCGCGTGGTGCACAAGGAAGAAGACCTGATCGAAGCGGCCAAGCAGACCCGTTCCGAAGCGGGTGCCTGGTTCGGCAACCCGATGGTCTACCTGGAAAAGTACCTGACCAACCCACGTCACGTGGAAGTGCAGGTTCTCTCCGACGGCCAAGGCCACGCCATCCACCTGGGCGACCGCGATTGCTCGCTGCAACGTCGTCACCAGAAGGTGTTGGAAGAAGCGCCGGCACCAGGCCTGGATGAAAAGGCTCGCCAGGAAGTTCTGGCTCGCTGCGTCAAGGCGTGCATCGACATCAACTACCGTGGCGCCGGTACCTTCGAGTTCCTCTACGAGAACGGCCGCTTCTACTTCATCGAGATGAACACTCGTGTGCAGGTAGAGCACCCGGTTTCGGAGATGGTCACCGGTATCGACATCGTCAAGGAGATGCTGAGCATCGCCGCTGGCAACGTGCTGTCCTTCACCCAGGACGACGTGAAGATGCATGGCCACTCCCTGGAGTGCCGCATCAACGCCGAAGACCCGAAAACCTTTATCCCAAGCCCTGGCCTGGTCAAGCATTTCCACGCGCCCGGCGGCAACGGCGTACGTGTGGATTCGCACCTGTACAGCGGCTACAAGGTTCCGTCCAACTACGACTCGCTGATCGGCAAGCTGATCACCTGGGGCGCCACCCGCGACGAGGCCATGGCCCGTATGCGTAACGCCCTGGACGAAATCGTGGTTGATGGCATCAAGACCAACATCCCGCTGCATCGGGACCTGGTTCGTGATGAAGGCTTCTGCGAAGGTGGTGTGAACATTCACTA
>NZ_JAAOWU010000046.1 GCF_013778505.1 Pseudomonas sivasensis
TCTGCTGATTGCCGCCGGACAGGTACATGATTTTCTGTTGCGCATCCGGGGTTTTGACTTTCATCGCCTTGATTTGCTGGTCGGCGTTGCCTTTCTCCCAGGGCTCGCGCAGCAACCAGCCGAACGAAGAATGGGCACCACGGGCGCTGATATTGATGTTCTCGGCGACGCTGGAAAGCGGAATGATCCCTTCCTTTTTGCGGTCTTCCGGACACAGCAACACACCGGCGGCGATGGCGTCGCGAGGTGAGCGCAGTTGCAGGTTTTCACCGCACAACTGCAGGCTGCCAGCGCTGCTGCGTTCCAACCCGCTGAGCAAACGAAACAGCTCCGTGCGCCCTGCCCCGACCAACCCGAACAAGCCAAGAATCTCGCCCTTGCGCACGTCGAAACTGATCGGCTCACGCAGGCCAGGCCCGAGCAACCCGTCGACCTTGAGTGCGACCTCGCCATGCTCTCGCGGGCGGTAGTCGTAGATATCCTGAATGTCACGACCGACCATGCAGGTCACCAACTGGTCGTGGCTGAGCGCACTCATATCATCAAAGGTGCGCACGTAACGCCCGTCTTTGAACACCGTCACGGCATTGCAAATCCGGAACACCTCTTCCATGCGGT
>NZ_JAAOWU010000047.1 GCF_013778505.1 Pseudomonas sivasensis
TCTGCTGATTGCCGCCGGACAGGTACATGATTTTCTGTTGCGCATCCGGGGTTTTGACTTTCATCGCCTTGATTTGCTGGTCGGCGTTGCCTTTCTCCCAGGGCTCGCGCAGCAACCAGCCGAACGAGGAATGGGCACCACGGGCGCTGATATTGATGTTCTCGGCGACGCTGGAAAGCGGAATGATGCCTTCCTTTTTGCGGTCCTCGGGACACAGCAACACACCGGCGGCGATGGCGTCGCGAGGTGAGCGCAGTTGCAGGTTTTCACCGCACAATTGCAGGCTGCCAGCGCTGCTGCGTTCCAACCCGCTGAGCAAACGAAACAGCTCCGTGCGCCCTGCCCCGACCAACCCGAACAAGCCAAGAATCTCGCCTTTGCGCACGTCGAAACTGATCGGCTCACGCAGGCCAGGCCCCAGCAACCCGTCGACCTTGAGTGCGACCTCGCCATGCTCTCGCGGGCGGTAGTCGTAAATATCCTGAATGTCGCGACCGACCATGCAGGTCACCAACTGGTCGTGGCTGAGCGCACTCATATCATCAAAGGTGCGCACGTAACGCCCGTCTTTGAACACCGTCACGGCATTGCAAATCCGGAACACCTCTTCCATGCGGT
>NZ_JAAOWU010000048.1 GCF_013778505.1 Pseudomonas sivasensis
TCGTTCGGCTGGTTGCTGCGCGAGCCCTGGGAGAAAGGCAACGCCGACCAGCAAATCAAGGCGATGAAAGTCAAAACCCCGGATGCGCAACAGAAAATCATGTACCTGTCCGGCGGCAATCAGCAGAAGGCCATTTTGGGGCGCTGGCTGTCGATGCCGATGAAGGTCTTGCTGTTGGATGAACCGACGCGGGGCATCGACATCGGCGCCAAGTCGGAGATCTACCAGATCATCCATAACCTGGCGGCCAGCGGCATTGCGGTGATCGTAGTGTCCAGCGACTTGATGGAAGTCATGGGTATTTCCGACCGCATCCTGGTGCTGTGCGAAGGCGCCCTGCGCGGTGAACAAACCCGTGAAAACGCCACCGAATCCAACCTGCTGCAGCTGGCCCTGCCGCGCCGCGTGACGAACTGAGAGACGACCATGAACACTCAAAACAACGCGTTGCCCACCGCACGCAAACCCTTCGACCTGCGCGCACTGCTCGACAACTGGGCGATGCTGTTGGCGGCGGTGAGCATCTTTGTGCTGTGCGCCTTGCTGATCGACAACTTCCTCTCACCGCTGAACATGCGCGGCCTGGGCCTGGCGATTTCCACCGTGGGCAT
>NZ_JAAOWU010000005.1:0-10292 GCF_013778505.1 Pseudomonas sivasensis
TGACTGACACACCGCCATCGGGAGCAAGCCCCCTCCCACATTTTGACCGAGGTGTATCAACTCACTGCGAGTTCCACCACGCCCTCATTCAATCGCACCGGCCACACCTGCAATCGCTGGTGTGGCGCCTCCAGGCACTGGTCGTCCTAGTACGCAAAGGAGAAAGGCATTACGCAGCGTGATTGCAGCAAAGAGCAGTAAGATTTCTCCACTGCGATGCAGTTTTTTATGTGGGAGGGGGCTTGCTCCCGATGGCAGTGGTTCAGCCATACCGATATTGACTGACACACCGCCATCGGGAGCAAGCCCCCTCCCACATTTTGACCGAGGTGTATCAACTCACTGCGAGTTCCACCACGCCCTCATTCAATCGCACCGGCCACACCTGCAATCGCTGGTGTGGCGACTCCAGGCACTGGCCATCCTGCAAGCGGTAATGCTGCTTATAGATCGGCGCAGCCACCACCAAATCGCCCTTGATACTGCCGATCAATCCACGGCCAATTACATTCGCCCCCGACTCCGGGTCATGGTTGTCGATGGCGAACAGCGTCTGCTCCTGCGCACCCGGCAGGTAGAACAGCGCCACTTGCGCGCCGTCCAGCCAAACCACTACGCCGGAGTTGCTCACCAGGTCTTGCTCACTGCACACCCCTTTCCAGGTGGACAGGTGGTGCTGAGTGTCAGGCTGGCTCATCAGGCAATCTCCTCGATGACGGGAATCAGGTTGAGTTCGGCGGCCATGATCGGCCGGCGCTGGCCGCGTTCCTGGACAAAGTGGATGTCCGGGTCGGGGCGTTTGTCGTTGACGAAGGTGCGGAAGCGCTTGAGTTTTTCCGGATCCTTGAGGGCGTTGGCCCACTCGCATTCGTAGCGGTCGACGACCAGCTGCATCTGCGCTTCCAGCTCCGCGCCCAGGCCGAGACTGTCGTGCAGGATTACGTCTTTGAGGAAATCCAAGCCACCTTCCAGGCTTTCGCGCCACACAGAGGTGCGTTGCAGTTTGTCAGCGGTGCGGATGTAGAACATCAGGAAGCGGTCGATGTACTGGATCAACGTGGCGTCGTCGAGGTCAGTAGCGAACAGTTCGGCATGGCGCGGACGCATGCCGCCGTTGCCCGCGATGTAAAGGTTCCAGCCCTTCTCGGTGGCGATCACGCCCACGTCCTTGCTCTGGGCTTCGGCGCATTCACGGGTGCAGCCGGACACCGCGAACTTGAGTTTGTGCGGCGAACGCAGGCCCTTGTAGCGATCCTCGATCAGCAGCGCCATTTTCACGCTGTCCTGCACGCCGTAGCGGCACCAAGTGCTGCCCACGCAGGACTTCACCGTACGCGTGGATTTGCCATACGCGTGCCCGGTCTCAAAGCCAGCGGCGATCAGCTCGGCCCAGATATCCGGCAGTTCATGCAACTGCGCGCCAAACAAGTCGATGCGCTGGCCGCCGGTGATCTTGGTGTAGAGGTCGTATTTCTTCGCCACTTCACCAATCACGATCAGCTTGTCGGCCGTGATTTCACCACCGGGAATCCGTGGCACCACCGAGTAGGTGCCGTTCTTCTGCATGTTGGCCATGAACGTGTCGTTGGTGTCCTGCAACGGCACCAACGAGGCGTCCATGATTGGCTGGTTCCAGCACGACGCCAGGATCGAACCCACCGCCGGTTTGCACACGTCGCAACCGGTGTGGCCACGGCCGTGTTTGGTCAGCAGTTCTTCGAAGGTGGTCACCCCTTCCACACGCACCAGGGCATACAGCTCCTGACGGGTGTAGGCGAAGTGTTCGCACAGGCTCTTGTCGACACTGACGCCACGGGCAATCAACTCGTGTTCAAACACTTGCTTGAGCAAGCCCGCGCAACCGCCGCAACCGGTGCAAGCCTTGGTCTGGGATTTGAGCAGGCCGAGGTCGCTGCAACCGCCGTCGATGGCCGAGCAAATCGCGCCTTTGGTCACGTTGTGGCAGGAACACACCGTGGCCGATTCCGGCAACGCGCCTGGGCCGAGAGTCGGTGCACCGGCGGACGAAGGCAGGATCAGGCTGGCCGGTTCCGCAGGCAGTGCAATCGCGTTCTGCATGTATTGCAGCAACGTGTCGTAGTAGCTGTTGTCGCCAACCAGCACTGCGCCGATCACATGCTTGCCCGATGCGTCCACCACTAGGCGCCGGTAACTGGCGCTGGCCTCGTCGATGAACTGATAGCTGCGCGCACCCGGCGTGTGGGCATGGGCGTCGCCGATGGAACCCACGTCCACGCCGAGCAGTTTGAGCTTGGTGGACATGTCGGCACCGACAAAGGGCTCGGCGACCTGCCCGCATAACAATGCGGCTACCCCTCGGGCCATCTGGTACCCCGGCGCGACCAGGCCGAACAGGCTTCCGTTCCACGACGCGCACTCGCCAATCGCGTAGATGTGCGGGTCGCAACTCAAGCATTCATCGTTGATCACCACCCCGCCACGCGGACCAATCTCCAGGCCAGCCTGGCGCGCCAGGGCGTCCTGTGCACGGATGCCGGCGGAGAACACGATAAGGTCGGTTTCGAGGAACTCGTCGTTGGCAAAGTTCATGCGATAGCGGTACCGCTCGCCCGCACTGATCGACTGCGTGGCACGGGACAGGTGCACACCGACGCCCAGCCGTTCGATCTGGGCCTTGAGCGCCAGACCGCCGAAATCATCCAACTGCACTGGCATCAAGCGCGGTGCGAACTCCACCACATGGGCTTCCAGCCCCAAGCTTTTCAGGGCGTTGGCGGCTTCCAAGCCCAGCAGGCCACCGCCCACCACCACACCACGTCGGGCATTGGCTGCCGCTGCACGAATGGCATCAAGGTCGTGCAAGGTGCGATACACCAACCGCGAATCCCCTTCGGCGCCTTCGATCGGCGGCACGAACGGATAGGAGCCGGTGGCCAGGACCAATGTGTCGTAGGCCACGCAGCCCAGAGCCGTGATCACCTCACGGCGAACGCGGTCGATCTCCAGCACCGGCACGCCCAGGTGCAACGTCACTCCCGGCGTCTGGTACAGCGACGCCTCGGAAAGTGCCAACGACTCGGCATCGCGTCCCGTGAAATACTCGGACAGGTGCACACGGTCATAGGCGCGCATCGGCTCTTCGCTGAACACATGCAGGTGGTAGTGTTGCAGCGCGCCGCGCTCAATCAGTTGCGCCACACAATGGTGACCGACCATGCCATTGCCAACGACGATCAGGGTTTTCATCGGTTTGTTCATATCAGCACCTGACAACATTCATCACGGTTTAAAAAGCAAAAAAAAACGCCTGAAACCTTGCGGTTCCAGGCGTCTTTGCCTGTTCTTATGCGGGATCTGTTCGGACGACTTCGCCGGATCCATCGCTTTATGCCCATGACCTCAATGGCCTGTCGATCGTCGTTGACCGAGTGGGGTTGACGGGGAGCTTGCAGGCTCTATGCCAATTGGCCGCGGAGCCGTACGTGGGGCCGCTGCGGTCTCCTCGCGTTGCCTGTACAGCGTGGATTGCGCATCCAACTGGTGCGTGTTGCATCAAAAAGGCGCACTTGCATCATCAATTTCCAGGCTGATGAGTGTTGGGGCTGCTTCGCAGCCCAGCGCGGGCGGTGCGACGATTCGACTAGCCCGCACACCCCAACAGCCAGCTCACCGGAACAACCCGGCTCTTCACAAAAAAGCACCCATTGCAGCGTTCGAAAAAACCTGGCGCGTGACTTGCTAGGAACACCTGCATAAAGCAGTCAACGCTGATTGCCCATTCACGACAAAGGCGCCGTGCAACCCCCGTTTCCAAACGGAGGGTTGCAGGGCGCTTTTTTGTTGGCGGGTAAAAAAGTTTAGAGGGTGACGGATGGCAAACCAAAGCGTACGTAGCGTGTGTCCTTATTGTGGCGTTGGCTGCGGCATCGTGATGCAAGTGGAAAACAATAAGGTGGTCAAGGTGATCGGCGACAAGGCCCACCCTACCAACGTTGGCCGCCTGTGCACCAAAGGCACTACGTGCGGCCAAGCCATCGCCGAGTCCGGGCGCATGGAAAACGCTTACCTGCGTGAGCAGCGCGATCACGACCCGGTGCGGGTCGCCATGGACACCGCCATCAGCGAAACCGCCGGCCGTTTGCGCCATATCCTCGACCGTGACGGCCCCGATGCGTTGGCGTTCTACGTGTCCGGACAAATGTCCCTGGAGGCGCAGTACCTGATCAACAAATTGGCCAAGGGGTTTGTGCGCACCCGCAATATCGAATCCAACTCGCGGTTGTGCATGGCCAGTGCCGGCAGCGGCTACAAGCTGTCCCTAGGTTCCGACGGGCCACCGGGTTCCTATGAAGACTTTGACCGCGCCGACCTGTTCTTCGTGATCGGCGCCAATATGGCTGACTGTCATCCGATTTTGTTCCTGCGCATGATGGACCGGGTCAAGGCCGGGGCGAAGCTGATCGTGGTCGACCCCCGGCGCAGCGCCACCGCCGACAAAGCTGATCTGTACCTGCCGATCAAACCCGGCACCGACCTCGCGCTGCTCAATGGCCTGCTGCACCTGCTGGTGAAAAACGGCCACACCGACCCCGGTTTTATCGCCACGTTCACCGAAGGTTGGGAGGTTATGCCCGGTTTTCTTGAGGACTACCCGCCCCACAGCGTCGCTGCCATCACGGGTTTGGCCGAAGCGGATATCCGCCAAGCCGCCGACTGGATCGGCCAGGCCGCCGAGTGGATGAGCTGCTGGACCATGGGCCTCAACCAAAGCACCCATGGCACCTGGAACACCAACGCCTTGTGCAACCTGCACCTGGCCACCGGCGCGATTTGCCGCCCGGGCAGCGGGCCGTTTTCCCTCACCGGCCAACCCAATGCCATGGGCGGCCGCGAAATGGGCTACATGGGCCCGGGCCTGCCAGGACAGCGCTCGGTCATGGTCGACGCCGACCGCACATTTATCGAAGACCTCTGGCAAATCCCGCCTGGCCACCTGCCGCGCCAAGCCGGCAACGGCACCGTGGCGATGTTCGAACAGATGGCCGCCGGGCAGATCAAAGCCTGCTGGATCATCTGCACCAACCCGGTGGCCAGCGTGCCCAATCGCCAAACCGCTATCGACGGTTTGCGCACAGCAGAACTGGTGATCACCCAGGACGCCTACCTCGACACCGAGACCAACCGCTACGCCGACATCCTGCTGCCCGGCGCGCTGTGGGCCGAGGCCGAAGGGGTGATGATTAATTCCGAGCGCAACCTGACCCTGATGCAAAAGGCCGTCGATGCACCCGGTGAAACCTTGCCGGACTGGCAGATCATCGCCCGTGTCGCCTGTGAAATGGGCTTTGCCGACGCGTTCACGTATGCCAGCGCCGCCGACGTGTTCGAAGAAATCAAACGCGCCTGGAACCCCAAGACCGGCTATGACATGCGCGGCGCAAGCCATGCGCGCCTGCGTGAACAACCGTTGCAATGGCCTTGCCCTTCAGCCGACGGCGCAGACCGAAACCCGATCCGCTACCTGAATACCGGCACGCTCAGATTCGCCACCGACAGCGGCAAAGGCCAGTTCTTCCCGCGCCCCCATATGCCGCCTGCGGAAATGCCCGACGACCGCTTCCCTTTCGTGCTCAACACCGGCCGCCTGCAGCACCAGTGGCACACCCTGACCAAGACCGGCAAAGTCGCCACCCTGAACAAACTCAACCCCGGCCCGTTCGTGGAGATCCATCCCGACGATGCCGCGCGCCTCGGCATCACGGCCAAGGATCCGGTGGAGGTGCGCTCCTTGCGCGGGCGTGCCGTGCTGCCTGCGGTGATCACTGACCGCGTGCGGCCCGGCAACTGCTTTGCGCCCTTCCACTGGAACGATGTGTTTGGCGAGCACCTGGCGATCAATGCGGTGACCAACGATGCCGTCGACCCGATTTCCCTGCAGCCCGAGTTCAAGTGCTGCGCGGTCGCGCTGGCCCGAGTCGAGCTGATCGACCATCAATTCCTCGACCAACCGGCGCCCACTTCCCATGACCTTCCGGAGGACCTCACCATGTCGCGCCTTGACGCCTTCGCTGATCTCGCCGGTATCCGTAACAGGCCGGCCCCGACACTGAGCGACAGTGAACGCACCTACCTCGCCGGCTTCCTCAGTGGCCTGCACTCGAGCGCCGCGCGGCAAGACACTGGCGTCCCGGTGATGCCGGCAAGCGCGCCATTGGCCCAGGACGCCCGCTTGTGGCTGGACGGGTTACTCGGTGGTTTGTTCAGTCGCACAGGCGCTGCACCGCTCCCCTCCCCGGACGTCACCCTGTTGTGGGCCTCACAGACCGGCAACGCCGAAGCCCTGGCCGAGCGCTTCGCCAAACGCCTGCGCGAAGCGGGCATCAGCGTGGAGCTGAGCGCCATGGCGGACTTCCCGACGAGCAAACTGGCGAGTACCCAGAACCTGGCGCTGATCAGCAGCACCTTTGGCGACGGCGACCCACCGGACAATGGCGAAGGTTTCTGGCACAGCCTTAGCACCGTCGACACGCGCCTGGAGTCCCTGCGCTTTGCCGTACTGGCCCTGGGTGATCCGAATTACGACCAGTTTTGCAAGCACGGCAAAAGGCTTGACCAGCGCCTAGTGGAACTGGGTGCCACACGCCTGCTGGAACGCGTCGACTGCGATACCGAATTCGAAGAACGCGCCGATGCCTGGCTGACGAAGTTGCAGCAAACCCTCAACCCGGCAAAGCCCGTCACACTGGCCGCCACACCCGCCGGCAAAACCAAACTGCATCAATCACGCCTGCTGCTCAACCGGCACCTGAACCCCCAGAACGCCCACAAGGAAACTCGCCAATTCGCCCTGGACCTGGCGGACTCCGGCCTGACCTACGAAGCCGGAGACGCCCTCGGCGTGCGGCCGCGCAACTGCCCGGAACTGGTGAGCGAACTGCTGGAGCTGACCCACCTGAGCGCCAGCGCCTCGGTAAACATCGACACCTTTGGTGAGGTATCGCTGCAACAGGCGCTGACCCAGCACTTCGAGATCGCCCGTCCTGGCAGCGAGACCCTGGCCTTTATTGCCGAGCGCAGTGCCAATCCGGGCCTGGAACAACTGCTGCGGCCCGAGCGCAAGGCTGAACTCAAAGACTGGCTATGGGGCCGACAGCTCACGGATGTGCTGCAGCAATATCCCATCGACTGCTCGGCGGACGAGCTACTGGGCACCCTCAAACGTCTGCAACCGCGTCTGTATTCGATTGCCTCCAGTGCCAAGGCCCATCCCCACGAAGTGCACCTGACGGTGGCCGCCGTGCGTTATGGCAAGCGCAAAGGCGTGTCCTCCACCTTCCTCGCCGACCGCGTCGGCGACGGCGAAGTGCCGGTGTTTGTGCAGCCGTCCAAACACTTCCGCACGCCCAACGACGGTGACGTGCCGATGATCATGATCGGTCCCGGCACCGGTGTGGCGCCGTTCCGTGCGTTCTTGCAGGAGCGTCGGGCCCTGGGGCATCAGGGGCGTAACTGGCTGTTTTTTGGCGAGCAGTACGCCGCCAGCGATTTTTATTACCAGGACGAACTGCAAGGCATGCAGCGCGACGGCCTACTCACTCATCTGAGCCTGGCGTTTTCCCGCGACCAGGCGCAGAAGATCTACGTGCAGGACCGCATCCGCGAACACGGCGCCGAGCTGTGGCGCTGGTTGCAGGACGGCGCCAAGCTGTACATCTGCGGGGATGCCAGCCATATGGCCAAGGACGTTGACCAGGCACTGCGCCAGGTCGCAAATACCCACGGCGGACTGGGCGTAGAGGACGCCGTGGAGTACTGGCGCCAACTGAGTGAGCAGAAGCGTTATCTGCGTGATGTCTACTGATTGGATACAGAACAATCGCCGATTGTATTGTGTACAAAAAACCCTAAAGATTTGCCGGCATCTAGCCGAAACAGCGGTGATAGCAAATCGCCGCGCTGCGGGTGCAGAATGCGATGGTTTCACCACCCTCCGTGCTGATGGTCGTCTCGATGAAAATAAAAAATAAGCTTGTACTGGCGTTTGTCTCTGTCGCGTTTATCCCGGTCAGCCTGGTGGCGGTGATCTCTGTCATGAACACGCGGACCCAGGCGGTCGATCAGTTCATCGACGGCAGCACCCGCGAAATCCGCCAGATCGATGGCAATATCCGTCAGTTCTTCGACGGCACGCTGCAGAACGTCGATCAAATGGCCACGGATCCTGTATACACCTCCGTCAACACCCTCAAGAATTACCAACCCGCCGACGCTGCCAGCCAACCGATGCCTGCGGCCGCGCAAGAGGTGATCGACCGATTCGCCCGGTTTGGCGCCACCCATCCGGCGGCGGCCATCCTGTCCATCGGCCTGGAAGACGGCACCTACGTCAAATGGCCCGATGATCCACAACTGGCTAAATACGATCCACGCACACGCCCCTGGTACAAAGCCGCGATGGCCAGCCCCGGCAAGACCGTACGCACCCCGGCGTACTATTACGACAAAGACGACGTGGCCCTGGTGGGCACCGCGCGGGCATTGCTGGATAACGCCGGCAAGGCCAAGGGTGTGTTCGTGGTCAGCGTGTCGCTGAAGAACCTCACCGAGTTGGTCAAGAGCATCAAGCTCGGCGAAAGCGGCTACGTAATGCTGATCGAGGACGGTGTGGTGCTGGTCGACCCGCGCGACGCCGCCCACAGCTTCAAGCCGCTCAAGGAGTTGGGTGCCGCCTATGCGCACTTGGCCGAGACACCGCAGGGTTCTACCGAAGTGGAAATCAACGGCGTGCGCTACATGGCCAACGTGTGGACCTCTCCCGGCCTGGGCTGGCGCTATATCGGCCTGATCGAACACCGCGAAGTCATGGCCGAAGCCACGCGCATGACCTACCTCACCGCCGTCATCGTCGGCGTGCTGGTGCTGATCTTCGGCGTGCTCGCGGCGGCGTTTTCCAAAGTGATCGTCAAGCCCATCGGCCAGGTCAGTACCGGTTTGCAGTCGATTGCCGAGGGTGAAGGCGACCTGCGCCACGAACTGCACGTGCAGGGCAAGGATGAAACCGCTGAACTCGCTGGCTGGTTCAACAAGTTCCTCGCCGCCATCCGCCAATTGATCCAGCACATCGGCGCGGCCTCGGCCAATTTGCACAACGCCTCCAAGGTCAACAGCGAAGTGGCGCACAACATGAACGAAGCCGCCGGGCGCCAGCGCGAGGCCGTGGAACTGGTGTCCACTGCATTCAACGAAATGGTCGCCACCGCTAACGAAGTCGCGCGCTCCTGCAGCAGCGCGGCAGAGTCGGCGGAGAACGGCCATCGCCGTGTGGCCGAGGGCAAGCAACAGATCGAAGTCACCACCGATAACGTCAACCGCCTGGGCCGCCGTCTGACCGAGTCGTCCGACGCCATGGTCGAACTCGAAGCCGGCAGCCGCAGCATCAACCAGATCATCGGCACCATCCGCGCGATTGCCGAACAGACCAACCTGCTGGCGCTCAACGCCGCCATCGAAGCAGCCCGCGCCGGTGATCAGGGTCGTGGTTTTGCGGTAGTGGCCGATGAAGTACGCGCGCTGGCCAAGCGCACCTCCGACTCCACCGGCGAAATCGAAAATCTGCTGGGCACCCTGGAAAACAAGACCCAGGAAGTCACGCAAAAAATGGGCAGTTGCCTGGACCTGTCACGGGCCAGTGTGTCGTCCATTGAAAGCGCGCGGGACAGCTTTGAAGGCATCCAGTTGTCGGTCAACGAGATCCGCGACCAGAACCTGCAAATCTCCGCCGCCGCCGAGGAACAACACAGCGTGGCCGAAGAAATCAACCGGCATATCCAGCAGATCTACGACGAAGCGCGCCTGGTGGAAAGCCTGGCCAACTCTGCGCAGGACGACTCGGGGCGCTTGTCGAATTTGTCGGATGAGCTCAATGGGTTGGTGGGACGCTTCAAGTCCTGAGGGTTGGCAAGCACATTGATCAACGCTGGGAGCGGGCTTATCGAATCGTCGCACCGCCCGCGCCGGGCTGCAGAGCGGCCCCACTAAGACCACCGCGTTGGCCCAGTAAAACCGCGTTGGCAGGTTTTGGGGCTGCTTCGCAGCCCAGCGCGGGGCAAGCCCGCTCACCACAAGTGTTATGTGTCAGCCTTTAGGAAGTGTGTAGATGCTCATGCTGCAATGGTCGTGGGTAGCTAAACATCTTGTGAATACATAACCTGAGAAAACGACGCTCTTGTGGTGAGCGGGCTTGCCCCGCGCTGGGCTGCGGAGCGGCCCCAATAAGACCGCCGCGATTTCTTAGTAAAACCGCGTTGGCA
>NZ_JAAOWU010000005.1:10392-156823 GCF_013778505.1 Pseudomonas sivasensis
GGTTTTGGGGCTGCTTCGCAGCCCAGCGCGGGGCAAGCCCGCTCACCACAGGGTTATGTGTTGGTCTTAGGAAGTATGGAGATGGCCATGCTGCAATGGCCGTGGGCATCTACACATCTGTGGTGAATACATAACCAGACAAAACGACGCTCTTGTGGTGAGCAGGCTTGCCCCGCGCTGGGCTGCGGAGCGGCCCCACTAAGACCGCCGTGATTTCTTAGTAAAACCGCGTTGGCAGGTTTTGGGGCTGCTTCGCAGCCCAGCGCGGGGCAAGCCCGCTCACCACAAAGTGTTATGTGTCAGCCTTTAGGAAGTGTGGAGATGGCCATGCTGCAATGGCCGTGGGCATCTACACATCTGTGGTGAAGACATACCCTGAGAAAACGACGCTCTTGTGGTGAGCGGGCTTGCCCCGCGCTGGGCTGCGGAGCGGCCCCACTAAAGACCGCCGCGATTTCTTAGTAAAACCGCGTTGCCAGGTTTTGGGGCTGCTTCGCAGCCCAGCGCGGGGCAAGCCCGCTCACCACAGGGTTATGTGTTGGTCTTAGGAAGTATGGAGATGGCCATGCTGCAATGGCCGTGGGCATCTACACATCTGTGGTGAAGACATACCCTGAGAAAACGACGCTCTTGTGGTGAGCGGGCTTGCCCCGCGCTGGGCTGCGGAGCGGCCCCACTAAGACCGCCGTGATTTCTTAGTAAAACCGCGTTGGTAGGCTTTGGGGCTGCTTCGCAGCCCAGCGCGGGGCAAGCCCGCTCACCACAGGGTTATGTGTTGGTCTTTAGGAAGTATGGAGATGGCCATGCTGCAATGGCCGTGGGCATCTACACATCTGCGGTGAAGACATAACCTGAGAAAACGATGCTCTTGTGGTGAGCGGGCTTGCCCCGCGCTGGGCTGCGAAGCGGCCCCAATAAGACCACCGCGATTTCTTAGTAACACCCAGTGCCAGGTTTTGGGGCTGCTTCGCAGCCCAGCGCGGGGCAAGCCCGCTCACTACTGGGTCATGTGTTGGTCTTTAGAAAGTGTGGAGATGGCCATGCTGCAGTGGCGGCCTCACGGCCAACACCTTTATTGCTGTTGCGAGGCCATCCAACCCAGAAATGTCTGCAGCCGGGTCGTGAAGTTGTCGACTTCGGCTTCAGGATTTCGCGCTTCAAACAGAAAGAACGCCACCTGCGTGATCATCGTCGGATAACGCCTGACGAACAGTGCAACATGCTCTTCAAGTGTCTGCGGCCACGTTGTTGCATCCTGCGAACGCAACACATGCGTGGCCCGCACCACCTTGCGCGATGCTTCACGCTGCAAGCGCAATCGGTCCTGCTGGGTAGCGGCTTGCGCAATACGCGTGAGGTAGCCGGCCAGCACGTGTTCAAAGTCGGCATTCAACGCCACGGCAATGTCGCGGGACGGCCGAAACCGCTCGAAATGCAGGGAAAGATCATTGCCCCACAGGCAGCGGCAATGGTGCTTGAGCCAGAAGCCCCAACTGTTGCTGTTGTCAGCCGCTAACACTTGCCCACGACTGCCGATGTCAAAATCGACCTTAATGACTTGCGGGTGCCGTTGCTCCAGCGCCCGGCGAATCGCTTCCAGACGCGCCAGCAGCGGCGCAGTGGGCGGTTCGCGCAGCACCAGCGTGAGGTCCAGGTCAGAGACACCGGGCGTGGCGTCTCCCCTTGCGACACTGCCGTACAGATAGAGGCTGTCCAGCCCCAAATCATCCGGAGACAGCGAAGCGCAGACATCCTCAAGCAATGCCTGGAACTCAGGCTGCATTGGGTTGTGGGGGACGCTTAGGATATAGCCATCCGGGTCAATACCCGAGCTGTTCGACATCATCACGACTGCCTCTTCCAGTGCTCATAAAACGCCAGCGCTGCCACGTTTTTGTCCTTGGATTCCAACATGATGTCGAAGCGCTCCAGAAACTGCAGCGCGTAGTTGTTGGTCCAGCGGTTCCACATCTGCGCGCTGTGGGCGTACAGGTCACGCTTGGAGACCACCTGCAACAGCGCGTCCATTTCCAACTTGTGTTCGGCGTCGAAGCCCAGTTCCTGGAGGACTTCCTGGGGCTGGGAGTAATGCATGGTCGGCCGCACGCCGCGCCAGCTGTCGATCACGCGAGTGACGCGTTCGCTGCTGGGGTCGATGTACTCGTTTTCGTTGATCCAGCAGTGGTGAATATCGAGCACCACCGGCGCCAGATCGGCGACTTGCAGGCAGTGGTCGAGCCCGTAGGTCTTTTCATCGTTCTCGAAGGTGATGCAGTTGCGCGCCACCTCAGACAAGCGCGACCACACCGCGCGAGTGCCCTCAACGCCCAGGCGTCCGGCGATGTGCACGTTGCACTTAAGGTCCTGGAACTGCCGCCCGTAGCCCATCATGCGGATCATGTCGGCGTGGTATTCGAATTCGGCGAGGCTGTTTTCAACCACGCCGGGGTTTTCCGAACCGAGCACGCAGTATTGGCCAGGGTGGAACGACAGCCGAATATCCGAGGCACGCGCCAGCTCGCCGATGGCGGCGAAACCTTCAATCAATTGGCGCTCGATGGCGGGATCTTTATAGACGTCGGCGACTTTCGGATGGCTGTAGAACGGCAGCAGGTCGCTGCTCAAGCGCAGCATGCGCAAGGTTGGCGGCAGTTGGGCGACATAGGCCAACAGGCGCAATTGCGCTGCCAGATTATGGGTGACCACTTCGACCAATTTTTCGCGGGCGACCTGCGGCGTAACCCCGTCCATCCAACGCAAGGTGGTCGTGCGGGGGTTGAACGGGCCTTCGATCAGCTTGAGGGCGCTGGGCGACAATAGGCGTTCGGGGTGCTTGTACTGGCATGCGAAGCCAATGCGAGGGTGTGTCATAGAGGCGCCTGGCGAAAGGAAAGTACACGATGATACGGCCTTATGCATGGGCTCTGGCAGCGGGCTCATAATATTTAGACACCAATCACCCTGAACTTTCTGACAAGCGCCGCGCTCATTTCCTATGCGCTGCCCCGCCCAGGGGCGTTGGATAAAAAGGAGCCGCCCCCCCATGACTACCCTCTCCACCTATCGCCCCACGCCAGGTCCGCTGCATGCGACCTTGCTCGCCGGCACCGTGCCGCTGTTTCTTGGCGCGTTGCTCAGTGACATCGCCTACACCCAGACCTACCAGATCCAGTGGGCGAACTTCGCCTCCTGGCTGATCGCCGGTGCGTTGGTATTCGGTGGTTTTGCGCTGCTGTTTGCACTGGTCAACCTGCTGCGCGCCGAGCGTAAGGCCGGGCAACCTACTCGGTATGTCCTGCTGTTGTTGGCCACCTGGATACTCGGTCTGGTCAACGCGTTCCAACACGCCAAGGACGCCTACGCCTCCATGCCGACCGGCCTGGTGTTGTCGGCGATCGTGATGCTGCTGACGCTGGCAGCGACCTGGACCGGCCTGCGTTCGGGAGATGTGAAATGAAAACCTCCAGCACATTGACCCTGTTGAGTGCCGCCCTGCTGTTAAGCGCCTGCGGTGGCGAAGGCGATAAAACCCAGGCCCGCGGCCCTGATCCCAAATTGCCGGAACAACAAAGCAGCCTGCTGCCGAGCATGAAGATCGCCGAGCCCGCGCCATGGGGCGATCAGAAACCCAAAGTGCCCGAAGGCTACAGCGTCACGGCCATCGCCACCGACCTGGCCATCCCCCGCCAGACCCTGGTGCTGCCCAACGGTGACATCCTCGTCGCCGAAGGCCGTGGCGGCAGTGCGGCCAAGCTCAAGCCCAAGGATGTGATCGCCAGCCTGATCAAGGCCGAGGGCAACACCAAGGTCAAGAGCGGCAACCGCCTGACCCTGCTGCGCGATGCCGACGGTGACGGCACCTACGAGCTGAAAACCGTGTTCGCCGACAACCTCAACGCGCCCTATGGCCTGGCATTTGCGGACGGCAAGCTCTACGTCGCCAATCAGGATGCGCTGGTGCGTTTCGACTACACCGACGGCCAGACCAAGGCCAGCGGTGCGCCGGTCAAAGTCACCGACCTGCCGGCACAGATCAACCACCACTGGACCAAGTCCCTGGCCGTGAGTGCCGACGGGCGCCAGCTGTACGTGGGCATCGGCTCCAACAGCAACGTCACCGAACGCGGCATGGAAGTGGAGATCGACCGCGCCATGGTCTGGCAGATCGACGCCGCCACCGGCGCGCACAAGCCCTACGCGACCGGGCTGCGCAATCCCACGGCGCTGACCATCCAACCCGACTCCGGGCAATTGTGGACAGTGGTAAACGAACGCGATGAACTCGGCCCCGACCTCGTGCCGGACTACCTGACGTCGGTGCGTGAAGGTGCCTTCTACGGTTGGCCCTACAGCTACTGGGGCCAGAACGTCGACCCGCGCGCACAACCACAGAACCCGGCCAAAGTCGCTGCTGCGATCAAGCCGGATTACAGCTTGGGCTCTCACGTGGCGGCACTTGGTGTGGACTTTTCCATCCCGGCCATGGGCGAAAAATTCGCCGACGGCGTGTTCGTCGGCGAGCACGGCAGTTGGAACCGCGAGAATCCGGTGGGCTACAAGGTGATCTTTGTGCCGTTCAGCAATGGCAAACCGGCGGGTGAGCCGGTTGACTTCGCCACCGGCTTCCGTGGCGACGACGGCAAGACCCGTGGCCGCCCGGTGGGCGTGACGGTGGACCCCAAAGGTGCGCTGATCATTGCGGATGACTTGGCCAATACGGTGTGGCGCGTGACGCGTAACCAATAACAGCGCATTGAGTGTGCGACAGCTGATCAGCCGTCAGCTGTCGCCCTTTAATTGCTCCTGCAACCAGCCCAACAACGCCGCGATCTCTAGGCGGTCGCCCGCGCCTTGATGACGATAAATCGAAATCGCCTCGGGTAAATGCACGCTCTCCACACAGGGCCTGACCAGCGCCCCACTCTCGATCAGCCTGCTTGCCGTACGGCGCCAGCCCATGGCAACTCCATGCCCTTCCACCGCTGCCTGCAACATCAATGGATAACTGTCGAATGTGGCACTGCGCGCATTGGCGGCCACTGCCTGCCCGAATACCTGCAACCAACTGTCCCACTCCATCAAGTGCGGAGGCTGGGAGCTGTGGTGCAAAAAAGTGGCCGACTGTAATTCGGTGAGCGACACCGGTTGTCGCGCATCGAAGTAGGCCGGGCTGCACACCGGGAACACTTCGTCAGCAGCGGTGAACATCAAGGGATGTGGGCCACTGGGTCGCCGCGAACTTTGCAGAGCAACGTCGAAGTGCGCATTGAACTCCGTCAGCGGCCGGGTTGAGGTCACGACCTGGATATCGAGATGCGGGTATTGCTGGTGGAAACTCGACAGACGCGGCATCAACCAATAAAACGCCTCGCACAGTTGGCAGAGCAGCACCACCCGGTCGCTGCGTTGCGCGGCGCGCAAGAGGGCTGCGCTGTCACCGATGCTGTGCAATGCGTCGCTAACCACCCGCGCCAGGTCACGCCCTTCTTGCGTAAGGGATACCGCGCGGTTGCGCCGGTAAAACAGCTTCACCCCGAGGTTGTCTTCAAGCCCGCGAATCTGTCGGCTGACAGCCGCCTGGGTGATGTGCAATTCATCCGCCGCCCTGGAGAAACTGCACAGGCGCGCTGCTGCTTCAAAGGGCAACAAGCTGGCAAGAGGCGGCAAGGTTTTACCGAGCGTATTCATAATCTGAAGTTATGCATTCAGGGCGGAGAACTCGTTTGTAGCACAGCCTCGCGGCTAGGCACCATGGATCTCTCGCCTGATGGATAACCCTGATGACCTTACCGAAGAGCTCGATATTTGTTGGCGTAACCCTGGCGGTCATCTCGACCCTAGGCTGGGCGCTGAACTTCATCACGCCTTACGTCAGTGGCGAATACACCCTCTACGACCTGATGGTGGTGCGTTTTTTGATCGCGGGCGCACTGGGTGTATTGGGCGTGATTCTGTGCCGGGCGCACCTGCGTTTTTTGCGGCCTGGCCAGCTCTGCCTCGCCGCAGCGCTCGGCGCCTTGGGCTGCCTGGGATACGGCGCGTGCATCGCTGCGGGAGTCATGTTCGGCGGCCCGGTGCTGACGCCGACGCTGGTGGGGATGGTCCCCGTGTTGCTGGCTCTGCTCGGCAACGCCAGGGACAAAACCGTGCAGTGGCGCAGGCTGGCGATGCCGTTGACGTGCCTGACCGTGGGGCTGTTGTTGGCCAATCTGAGCAGCCTGCACCAGCCTTCATTGAGCCTTGCTTCCTGGTGGTTGGGGCTGCTGTTTTCGTTGAGCGCGGTTGGCTTGTGGATAGGCTTCAGCGTGATCAATCAAAAGCAATTGATGCACCTTCCCGCGTCGAGCATTGGACTCTGGAGCGCGTTGATGCTGCTCGGTGCAGGCACCGCCACACTGGGGTTGCTGCCGCTGATACAGAGCTTCGGCCTGCTCAAGCTTCCGACGTTGGGCCTTGAGCTCTCCCGCGCTGGGCCGCTGTATGCCTGGAGCCTGATCATCGCGCTGATGTCGACCGTGGTCGGCGCCTGGGCCTGGAACGCCGCAACACAGCGCTTGCCTATGGTATTGAGCGGCCAATTGATCGCCCTTGAATCACTCTTCGCCACCCTGCTCGGCCTGGGGTTTCACGGGCGCTGGCCAACGCCGATGGAAACCGCAGGCTTGGCCGCTGTGCTAACCGGTGTGGTGATGGCGGTGCGGATCATCCTGACCAGGGCAGACCCCGCCAGCACCTGCGGGGGTGCTGAACGGGTGTGAGGCGCAAGTGCACCTCGCGACCTGTGGTTTTCACAGGTCGGTGATTTCCTTGTGACGCGGTACCAAGGTCTTCATCACGCTCCACGCCACCAGGTAGGCCAGGGCGCAGATAGCAAACATGATCATGTAGCCGGTGTGGATGTCGTTGATTGACTTGTAATAGTCAAACACCCACCCGCCGATCTTGGTCATCACCACACCGCCGATCCCACCGGCCATGCCACCGATACCGACCACCGAGGCCACGGTTTTCTGCGGGAACATGTCGGACACGGTAGTGAAGATGTTGCACGACCACGCCTGGTGCGCAGACGCGCCCACGCCGATCAGCAATACCGGCACCCAGAAGCTGATGTAGCCCAGGGGCTGCGCCAACAACACCACCAACGGGAACAGCGCGATCACCAGCATGGCTTTCATACGGCCGTCGTACGGGGCATCGCCGCGCGCCATAAAGTAGCTGGGGAACCAGCCGCCGCCGATGCTGCCGACCATGGTCATGCTGTACAGCACCGCCAGCGGCATCACGATATCGGCGCCCTTCATGCCGTATTGCGCGGACAGGTAAGTCGGTAGCCAGAACAGGAAGAACCACCACACGCCGTCGGTCATGAACTTGCCAAAGGCAAAGGCCCAAGTCTGGCGGTAGGTCAGCAACTTGAACCACGAGACTTTCTTTTCGGGCGCGCCAGACGGGGCTTTGGTGAACGGCTGTACGGTCTGGTCACTGCGGATATAGGCCAGTTCTTCGGCCGACAGGCGTTTTTGCTGCTCGGGTTTTTCATACACCGCTGCCCACACCGCTACCCACAGGAAACCGAGCATGCCGATCACCATGAACGCGGCTTCCCACCCCCACATGCCAGCAATCAGCGGCACGCAGATCGGCGCCAGGATCGCGCCGACGTTGGCGCCGGAGTTGAAGATGCCGGTCGCGAAGGAGCGCTCTTTCTTGGGGAAGTATTCGGCAGTGGCTTTGATCGCGATCGGAAAATTACCCGCCTCGCCAATCGCCAGCACCGCTCGGGAGAGCATGAACCCGGCAATCGATACCGGAATCACCGCCAGCCCAATCGCACTGCTGACAGCGGCAATGCCCTCGCCCATCTGCACCGAGAACGCATGCATGACGGCGCCGGTGGACCAAATGGCGATGGCGACCACGTAAGCGGCCTTGGTGCCGATCTTGTCGACAAAGCGCCCAGCAAACAGCATGGAAATCGCATACACGAACTGGAACACCGCCGCGATGTTGGCGTAATCGGTATTGCTCCAGCCAAATTGCGTGGACAGCTGCGGTGCCAACAGGCTGAGCACCTGGCGGTCGAGGTAGTTGACGGTGGTGGCGAAAAACAACATCGCACAGATGGTCCAGCGATAGTTGCCTACCGCCTGGCCAACGCGCTGGGCGCTGATGGGCTCGTTCAGATTCATGGCATCACTTTTTATTTTTGTTAGGCAGGACATATGTAACGTCATATGTCGTCGTACAACTGCGACTTTTATATCGAGACCCATGAGCGGTGTCAATCTGAAAGATTGCCGCCTGTCTAGGGACTACGTGGTTACGAGAAGTTTCAGAGAGAGGTAGTTGTAGGATGACAAATGCGTAACACCAGACTCGGCGCCTGACCGGGCACATCGTCGAGGACGCCAATGTGCTGCAGGCCCACCTTTTCCAACACGCGGATCGAGGCGGCGTGATCGGGCCGAACCAGCCCGAACACTTCGGGCAGGTTCAGGGTTTCAAACGCCAGCACCAGCGCATCGCGGGCAAGCTCAGTGGCATAGCCCTGCCCCCAGGCCTCCACGGCAAAACGGTAGCCGAGGTTGATACGCCGCTCAGTGAGGTAGTTGAGCGGTGCGATACCGCCAAAGCCGATGAGATGCTCTGGGGATTCACGCCGGGCAATCGCCCACCAGCCATAACCGTCGCGCGCCCATTGTGCGAGCCAGTGGTCGAGCAACCGCCGCGCATCGGCAAGGCTTGCCAAGGGACCGGAAGGATTGAACCGGTTGGTCTGTGGGTCACCGAAGATCGAGAACAATCGCGGCAGATCCTCGAGTGTTGGTGGGCGGTAGATCAGGCGTGAGGTGGGCATTGGGGTGGTTCTCTCAAGGATGTCGCTCTTTTTTGTGGTGAGCGGGCTTTTGTGGTGAGCGGGCTTGTCCCGCGCTGGGCTGCGCAGCAGCCCCATCAACGCCAACCCGGTTTTCCAGACAAACCGGGTTGTGTGGTTTTGGGGCTGCTTCGCAGCCCAGCGCGGGCGGTGCGACGATTCGACAAGCCCGCTCACTACAGGGGGTAGCGGGGTCGTGAAATAGCGCTTTTCACAGGTAGATCTGCTGCCAGTCGAGAAAAAGTACAGCAACGGGTGAATTTTTTCGTGTCCGCTTGTATCTGAAGTGACAGAGCGGTGCTATCGCAGTGATAGCACCACCCCTGTTCTGTTTTAGAGTGGTTCGCATGAAATTACGTAGAAAAAGCGTCAAACCCATCGGGTTGAAGGACATCACCATCGTCGACGATGCCAAGGTGCGCAAAGCAATTACCGCCGCCGCCCTTGGCAATGCCATGGAATGGTTCGACTTCGGTGTCTACGGGTTTGTCGCCTATGTGCTCGGTAAAGTGTTCTTCCCGGACGCCTCCCCCAGCGTACAAATGATCGCCGCGCTGGGTACGTTCTCCGTGCCTTTCCTGATTCGTCCGCTGGGTGGCCTGTTCTTCGGCGCGCTGGGCGATAAATACGGACGGCAGAAAGTCCTCGCCGCCACCATTGTGATCATGTCCCTGAGCACCTTCGCCATCGGCCTGATTCCCGGCTATGCGTCCATTGGCATCTGGGCGCCGATCCTGCTGCTGCTGTGCAAGATGGCCCAGGGTTTCTCGGTGGGTGGTGAATACACCGGCGCGTCGATCTTCGTCGCCGAATACGCCCCGGACCGCAAGCGCGGCTTCCTCGGCAGTTGGCTGGACTTCGGCTCGATTGCCGGTTTTGTGCTCGGTGCCGGCGTAGTGGTATTGATCTCCAGCGTGCTTGGCGAAGCCGAATTCGAATCGTGGGGCTGGCGCCTGCCGTTCTTCCTGGCTCTGCCTCTGGGCATCATCGGCCTGTATCTGCGCCATGCGCTGGAAGAAACCCCCGCGTTCCAGCAACACATGGACAAGCTCGAACAAGGCGACCGCGAAGGCCTGACCCACGGTCCCAAGGTCTCCTTCAAGGAAGTCGCCACCAAGCATTGGCGCAGCCTGCTGACCTGCATCGGTATCGTCGCGGCCACCAACGTGACGTACTACATGCTGCTCACCTACATGCCGAGCTACCTGTCCCACAACCTGCATTACAAAGAAAACAGCGGCGTGCTGATCATCATCGCGATCATGGTCGGCATGCTGTTCGTGCAACCGTTCATTGGCTTTATCAGTGACAAGATCGGCCGCAAGCCTTTCATCATCGCGGGCAGTGTTGGCTTGCTGTTTCTGTCGATCCCGGCATTTATGCTGATCACCAGCGGCAAGATCGGCCTGATCTTCGCCGGCCTCTTGATCCTCGCTGTGATCCTGAACTTCTTCATCGGCGTGATGGCTTCGACCTTGCCAGCGATGTTCCCCACTCACCTGCGCTATAGCGCGCTGGCCAGTGCGTTCAACGTCTCGGTACTGATCGCCGGTGTAACACCGACGGCCGTGGCGTGGCTGGTGGAAAGCACCAATGACCTGTTCATGCCCGCCTACTACCTGATGGTGTTTGCCGTGGTCGGTTTGATCACCGGCCTGACGATGAAGGAAACTGCCAACAAGCCTCTGCGTGGCGCGGCACCGGCAGCTTCGGACATGGAAGAAGCCAAGGAGTTGCTGCAGGAACACCACGACAATATCGAGCAGAAGATCGAAGACATCGACGCCGAAATTGCGGAATTGGAAGCTAAGCGCCAGAATCTGGTGCAACAGCACCCGCGAATTAATTAAGACTTGACCGTGCGTGGTGGCCCCGGCCACCACGCCTTTGGAGAGCTCAGCATGCTTCCCAGCTTCACCGCAGCACATTCGCTACTGAGCGCAGACGAACGCGCCGCCATCGCCGAAATAGAAGCCACCACCAGCATTCTGCAGTTGGTCACCCGCCTGACCGGGATGCGCTTTGCCGGCATCGCCAAGTTCACCGACCTGGAATGGGTGGTCTGCTCGGTCCACGACCCTATGGAAATGGGGATCAATGTGGATGACGTGCTTAACCTGGAAACCACCCTGTGCAGCGAGTTCTGCATTAATCCACAGACCTTGTTCATCCCGCAGGTCAGCGCAAACGGCCGCTTCGCTTCACGCCCGGTAGTCAAGCAGTTCGCTATCGAAAGCTACGCCGGCGCGCCGATTTTCCTGCCAGATGGCCGCTTGTTCGGCGCGCTGTGTGCCTTGGATTCACAAGCGATGCTGTTTGATGACCCCAACCTGCCGGAAACCCTGAGCCTGTTTGCCCGACTGATTGGCTGCATCTTTTTCGCTAACTTGACACAGAATGATCGTTAAATTTCGGCTTGCCGCGTAACCCGGCGATGTCGCGCTTGGGCGGCACGCCAAACAGCCGGCTGTATTCGCGGCTGAACTGCGACGGGCTTTCATAGCCCACTTTGAACGCCGCACTGGAGACATCCTGATGCTCGTTAAGCATCAACCGGCGCGCCTCGTTCAAACGCAGCCACTTCTGATACTGCAACGGACTCATCGCCGTGAGTTGGCGAAAGTGATGATGGAACGTGGCCGCGCTCATCTGCACCCGCGCCGCCAAGTCTTCCACGCGCAGCACTGCGTCGTAATTGAGTTTGAGCCAGTCAATCGCCTTGGCGATACGGTAGCCCTGCCCGTCCACTGAACAAATCTGCCGCAGTCGTCCAGCCTGGTCGCTTTGCAATAAGCGGTAGTGGATCTCGCGCTGGATCAGTGGTGCGAGTACCGGGATCGCCTCGGGCTCATCGAGCAACGCCACCAGCCGCGCAAACGACGCCAGCATGCCGTCGGTGACAACCCCGATGCCGACCCCTTTGAGCACTGAACGCTCGCGCTTGGGCGGCAGCTCACTCTGGGCGATCAGCTCGGCCAATATGCGCAGGTCCAGCTTAAAGGTCAGCCCCAGGCACGGCCGCGTGGGGCTCGCCTGCAGCACTTCGGAATTGGCAGGAATGTCCAGCGATGTCACCAGGAAGCGTGACGTGTCATACGGATACCCCTCGCCGCCCACCCACAGCTGCTTCTGCCCCTGGGCCACCAGCACAATGCTCGGTTCGACCATGCACACCACCGGCGTGCACGGCTGCTCACGCCGATAGAACCCCAGGCCCGGGATCGGCATGGGGCAGTCCCCAGGCGCAGCGATGCGCGATGCAATAGCGTGGACCAGCGCGTCCAGATTGTTCTTCATAACCTGCCCTTTTTGTTGATCCGCGAACTCTACCCCGCGCAGTCCACGGCGTCCCCCGTAACCCCCCAGACTCAGAGCATCAGGCAAGTAATCCATCGGAACGCACTACAGACGCCGCCGCCACACCGGGAAAATGTGCGGACCAACCCTTTCAAGGATCCGCCCATGAAACGCCTCTTGCTTGCCCTTGGTTTGCTGGTGACGTCTTTAACTGCTCTGGGAGCCGATATGTCCAACAGTGCTGACAACTTCTACACAAGCGACAAGGTGACGGTCGAAAAGGTCACCTTCAACAACCAATACGGCCTGCAGGTTGCCGGCAACCTGTTCGTGCCGAAAAACCTGAGCTCGGGTGCTAAAAGCCCCGCGATTATCGTCGGTCACCCGATGGGTGCCGTCAAAGAACAGAGCGCGAACCTGTACGCCACCAAAATGGCCGAACAGGGCTTCGTCACACTCTCTCTGGACCTGTCGTTCTGGGGCGACAGCGCCGGCACACCGCGAAACGCGGTGCTGCCCGACCTCTACACCGAGGACTTCAGCGCCGCCGTGGACTTCCTCGGCACCCGGCAGATGGTCGACCGTGAACGCATTGGCGTGATCGGTATCTGTGGCAGCGGCAGCTTCGTCATCGCGGCGGCGAAGATCGACCCCCGCCTCAAGGCCATCGCCACCGTCAGCATGTACGACATGGGCGCGGCCAACCGCAACGGCCTCAAGCACGGCGTCACCCTGGAACAGCGCCGGCATATCCTGCTGCAAGCGGCCAACCAGCGCTATGTGGAATTCCAGGGCGGCGAGACCCTCTACACCAGCGGCACGCCGCTCAAGCTGACGGGCAATCCGGTGGGGGACGAGTTCTTTGACTTCTACCGCACGCCACGTGGCCAGGTCACGCCTGCCGGTGCGTCGCCGCAGACCACCACCATGCCGACGCTGACCAGCAACGTGAAGTTCATGAACTTCTACCCGTTCAACGACATCGAGACGATCTCTCCGCGTCCGCTGTTGCTGATCAGCGGGGCCAACGCGCACTCCCGCGAGTTCAGCGAAGACGCCTACCAGCGTGCGGCCGAACCGAAGGAATTGCTCATCATCCCGAACGCGGGGCATGTGGACCTGTACGACCGGGTCAATCTGATTCCGTTTGCCCACCTCACCACCTTCTTCAAGAACAACCTCAAGTGATGCCCAATAACCCGAATGCACCGCGCTGGGGCGCGGTGCTCGCTATGTCCCTGGCGGCCTTTACATTAGTCGCCTCGGAGTTCATGCCGGTCAGCCTGCTGACGCCACTGGCGGCCGACCTCAACATCACTCAAGGCCAGGCCGGCCAGGGCATTTCGGTGTCAGGGCTGTTTGCCTTGCTCACCAGCCTGGTGATTGCCGCCGTGGCAGCGCGGGTGGATCGCAAGCGCCTGCTGGTGGCACTGACATTGCTGATGATCGTGTCCGGAACGGTCGTGGCCTTTGCGCCGAACTACATGGTCTTCATGTTGGGGCGAGCGCTGATCGGCGTTGCCATCGGCGGGTTCTGGTCACTGTCGGCCGCCACCGCCATGCGCCTGGTACCGGACGATCAAGTGCCGCGTGCCCTGGCCATGGTCAACGGTGGCAACGCCCTGGCCACGGTGATTGCTGCACCACTGGGCAGCTTTCTGGGCGGAATGATCGGCTGGCGTGGCGCGTTTTTCTGCGTGGTGCCGGTGGCGGTGATCGCCGTGGTGTGGCTGCTGATCAGCCTGCCGTCGATCAAGTCGCAGGGCGAGGCAAAGACCACCAACGTACTGCGCCTGATGAAACAGCCGCCTGTGATCATGGGCATGCTGGCGGTCAGTGTGTTTTTCATGGGTCAATTCATGCTGTTCACCTACCTGCGACCGTTCCTGGAAACCGTCACCCAGGTCAGCGTGTCCCTGTTGTCGCTGATGCTGCTGGTACTGGGCATGGCCGGTCTGGCGGGCACGTTCCTGATCGAGCGTTTTTTGAAGCGCAGCCTGTATCCCACGCTGATTGCCATCCCACTGCTGATGGCGTTGATCGCCCTGGCCTTGGTCGCCTTCGGCAGCTCGACGGCGATGACAACCCTGTTGCTGGGGCTCTGGGGCCTGGTCGCGACCGCCGCCCCCGTGGGTTGGTGGACGTGGCTGGCCAACACCCTGCCCAAGGATGCCGAAGCAGGGGGCGGCCTGATGGTCGCGATCATCCAGTTGGCGATTGCTTCAGGCGCCACGGTGGGCGGTGTGGTGTTTGACTTCAGTGGCTATCGGGCGACGTTTGAGTTGAGTGCGGCGCTGCTGTGCGGGGCGGCGTTGCTTGCGTGGGCAACACGCTGCGTCAGTGTTCGCGCACAACACTTGAGCACAGCCTGACGCACTCAATCTTTTCCAAGGGCCGCCGATAACTTGTCATACCCCTGACTTGCAGCGAGGCCCTGCGCTAAATAATGCCCAACTCTCTCGCTCCAATCGTCCGCTCGCTGTCCACCCGCACCAGCCTGTCACTGGCACGCACGTCACTGTTGAATTTCATGGCCTTGCTGGCCGTTGTCTTTGCGGCAGCGGCTTACTCACTGCTTTACATCGCCCATGACCTGGACCGCACCGAGCAGGCCGAAAGCGCGTTCCATACTCGCAAAGCCATACAGTCCATGGAAAAAGCCATGCGGGTGACGGTCAAGGACTACGCGTTCTGGAGCGATGCCTACAAGCACCTGCATGTACAGGTGGACAAGGATTGGGCCTTCGAGCGCGGCAATATCGGGCCCACACTGTTCCAAGACTTCGGTTTTCAGGGCCTGTTTGTGGTCAACGATGCCAATCGCACGGTGTACACCGTGGTCGAAGGCGAACTGCAAACCTTTGAGCTCAGCGAATGGCTCGATCAGCCCCTCACCCAACTGCTCGAACAGGCTCGCGCCGGCGTAGACAACGAAACCCCGGTGAGCACGTTCATCAACGTACGCGGCAGCCCCGCCCTGGTGGCTGCCGCAGCCATTACGCCGGGCACCGACCCCACGGTGGTTGCAGACGGTAGGCCAGCCTCGGTGCTGGTCTTTGTCGACATCCTCGACAGCGCCAAATTGGGCCTGATCGGCGATGACTTCGGCGTGGGCAACCTGCACATCGCCACCCCTGAAGACATCGCCAAGGGCGTGTTTTTACCCCTCGGCGACAACGGCAGCGCCGGTAGCCTGTACTGGCAGCCGGAACAGCCCGGCCGACGCCTCATTGGCGTCGGCCTGCCCTTGCTGGGCCTGGCCGCGCTGCTGGTGTGCCTGATGACGTGGATGATCTTGCGCCGCAGCACAGCCGCCGCCCTGGCGCTGGATGCCAGTCACAGCTCGCTGCAAACCAGCCAGAACGCCTTGGCCACCAGCGAAGCGCGCTTTCGCGATGTGGTAGAAGCCAGTTCCGACTGGGTCTGGGAGATCAACGGCGATTGGCGCTTTACCTACCTCTCGGAGCGTTTCGAAAGCGTAACCGGGTTGACCCGCGACGCCTGGATCGGCGCGGCCATGAATGACCTGCTGGGCACCGAAGACGGTTTGTTGTCACAGTGGCTGTGCACGCCCGGCCGACGCCCGGACCTCAGCGTGCAATGCCTGTATGTGGATGCCCAAGGGCAAGAGCGCACCACCCGGCTATCGGCGCGGAAAATGCCGTGCGGCGGGTTTCGCGGCACCGCCACCGACGTGACTGAAGAAGTCGAGGCGCGCAGACGCATTGAATTTTTGTCCCAGCATGACGCCCTGACCGGGTTGCCCAATCGCACGCGTCTGCAAGCCTTCCTGGACGCCAAGCTCAAGACGCTGCCCCTCGTTGAGCAACCCTTGGTCATGCTCAGCCTGGACCTGGACCGATTCAAACCGGTCAATGACTTGCTCGGGCATGCCGCCGGCGACCGGGTGCTCAATGAAGTGTCGAGCCGCCTGACCGACTGCGTGCGCCACGGTGATCTGGTGGCGCGGGTTGGCGGCGATGAATTTGTGCTGATCCTCAGCGATGCCGGCACCCAGGACGACGTCGAAAACTTTTGCAAACGCTTGATCGTCTCCCTTGAGCGCGCGATCCGGATCGATGAGCAGGAAGTGTTTATCAGCGCCAGCATCGGTATTGCGCTGGCGCCCAATGACGCCGGCAACGTCACCGAAATGCTGCGCTACGCGGACATCGCGCTGTACGAGGCCAAGTCCGCCGGGCGCAATACCTGGCGCTTCTACTCCGGCGAGATGAATGCACGAATCATCGAGCGTCGACGCCTGGAAAGCGACCTGCGCTATGGGATCAAACATGGGGAATTGCGCCTGCACTTTCAGCCGCGTTACCGCATAGCCGACGGGCAGATGGTCGGCGCCGAAGCGCTGGTGCGCTGGCAACACCCGGAGCGCGGCCTGATCGCGCCGGACACCTTTATCCCGATTGCCGAAGAGTCCGGCCTGATCCTGTCGCTGAGTGACTGGGTGCTGGAAACCGCCTGTGCCTGTGCCGCCCAGTGGCCGGATGCGTTGTTTGTGTCGGTCAACCTGTCGCCGACCGAGTTCAAGCGCGGCAACCTGATGGAGCGCGTGCGTCACGCGTTGCAGGCATCGGGTATCGAACCGGCGCGGGTGGAACTGGAAATCACCGAAAGCGTCATGCTCGAAGACGCCGTCGGTGCGCTGGACGTGATGCGCGCCCTCAAACAACTGGGCATCCGCATCGCCATGGACGACTTTGGCACCGGGTATTCATCACTGAGCTACCTGCGCGCGTTCCCGTTCGATGGCTTGAAAATAGACCGCAGCTTTCTGACCCGACTGGAAGACAGCGAGGACGACCAAGCCATCATCCATGCCATCGTCGGCCTGGGACGTGCCCTGGCACTCACGGTGACCGCCGAAGGCATCGAAACCGCCGAGCACCTGGCGATGCTCAAGGCCGTGGCCTGTGATGAAGGCCAGGGCTACTTCCTCAGCCGCCCGCTGGATACCGACGCGTTCAACCGGCTGCTGGGCCCGGTTTGAAAAACAGGCTCGGCGTCTTGCCGAACTGTTTCTTGAACATGCTGGTGAAGGCGCTGGGGCTTTCGTAGCCCAGCTCCAACGCTACGTCGATGATCTTTTCCCCCATCGCCATGCGCTCCAGGGCCAGTAGCAACCGCGCCTGTTGGCGCCATTGGCCGAAGGTCATGGCGGTTTCCTTGCGAAACAGGCGCTGGATGGTTTTCTGATCCAGGCCCAGGCGCTCGCTCCAGTGCGCCACTGTCGAGGCATCGCCCGGATTCTGTTGCAGCGCCAGGCAGATCCGCTGGATACGCGGGTCGGCAGGCTGTGGCAGGGATAACGGCAACGCGGGCAGGATGGCCAGTTCGTCGAGGATCAGGTGCATGATCCGCGCATCCCGCGAGTCTTCGGCATAAGGTGGCTTGAGGCTGACCGAGGCCTTGATCAGCTCGCTCAGCAGCGGCGAGATGCTCACAGCCTTGGTTTCGGTGGGCAGATTGGGGAAGCTGTCGGGGCGCACAAACACGCTGCGCATTTTCAGCGGCCCTACGCAGCGCAGGGAATGCACGTGCCCGCAGGGCATCCAGAAGCCGCGATTGGGCGGCACTGTCCACTGGTTCTGCGCCGAATGCACTACCATGACCCCTTCGGTCGCGTAGAGCAGTTGATGCTTCTCGTGGCTGTGGTCGGGGATCACCCAGTTTTCAGGATAGTCGGTGGCCGAACTGATCACGGCCCACTCGCCTTCGTCGATCTCCTGCAGGAATTTATCCAGTGACTTGATCATTTAGCCCTTTTTGCGACAGTTACTGCCCGAATTTCGTGAGACAGACATTTTTACTGAATCTAGCATAAAGCCCGACACAATTTGAAATGGGCCGCCAGCCACGTATTGGCGGCCCCTGTTCGCTGCCTTGTATGGAATGCCTGCATGTCGACACTCACCGCGTCACCCGCCACTGCTACCAGTGCGCCCCAAGCAAGCCCATTAGTTATGCGTATCCTCGGTGCCTGCGCTTTGGCGCACCTGATCAATGACCTGATCCAGGCCGTGCTGCCGTCGATCTACCCCATGCTCAAGGCCAATTACGGACTGACGTTTGCCCAGGTGGGCCTGATCACCCTGACCTTCCAACTGACCGCCTCGCTGCTGCAACCGTGGATCGGCTACCACACTGATCGTCATCCCAAGCCTTGGCTGCTGCCGGCCGGCATGGTGTGCACATTGATCGGCATCCTGATGCTGGCGTTTGTCGGCAGCTTCCCGGCGATCCTGCTGGCGGCGGGTCTGGTGGGCGTAGGCTCGTCGACCTTCCACCCGGAAACCTCCCGCGTGGCGCGCCTGGCTTCCGGCGGACGCTACGGCCTTGCGCAATCGACCTTCCAGGTCGGTGGCAACACCGGCAGCGCCTTCGGCCCGTTGCTGGCAGCGGCGATCATCATTCCCTACGGCCAGGGCAATATCGCCTGGTTCGGTCTGTTCGCGGTGTTCGCGATCCTGGTGCTGTATGGCTTGAGCCGCTGGTACCGCAACCACCTCGCGCTGTTCAAGCTCAAGCAAGGCGGCAAAGCCACCCACGGCTTGTCCAAAGGCCGCGTGACGTTTGCCCTGGTGGTGCTCGCAGTGCTGGTGTTCTCCAAGTACTTCTACATGACCAGCCTGACCAGCTACTTCACGTTTTACCTGATTGAAAAATTCCACCTGTCGGTATCGAGTTCCCAGATGTACCTGTTCCTGTTCCTCGGTGCGGTGGCCGTGGGCACCTTCGCGGGCGGCCCGATCGGCGACAAAATCGGCCGCAAGAAAGTCATCTGGTTCTCCATCCTCGGCGCCGCGCCCTTCACCCTGGCCCTGCCCTACGTCGATCTGTTCTGGACCGCCGTGCTCAGTGTGGTGATTGGCTTTATCCTGGCTTCGGCGTTCTCGGCCATTGTGGTGTTTGCCCAAGAACTGGTGCCGGGCAATGTCGGGATGATCGCAGGTGTGTTCTTTGGCCTGATGTTCGGTTTCAGCGGGATTGGCGCGGCGTTGCTCGGTTTGCTCGCGGATAACCACGGCATCGAGTACGTCTACAAACTGTGCTCGTTCCTGCCGCTGGTGGGTATCCTGACGATTCTGCTGCCGTCGACCAAAGGCGTTTGACCCGCCGATCATCGGCTGGCTGTGTGCCACTACACAGAATGCTCTGAAAAACCTGCGTGTGCGCTTACAATCCCGGTTTAAACGCACACCAGGCAGACCCAGCAAGAAATGACGCTCGACCCTCCCACGATTTTGGCACTCACCGTTGCCTTGGCAGCCGCTGCCGCCCTTTACCTGCTGGTCGAATGGCGCAGCGTGCGCGAACCCTCGCTGCTGTTGTGGAGCAGCGGTTTCGCCACCATCACCATCGGTTCGCTCCTGGCCCTGCTGCGCATTAATGGCTTTTTAGTCATCGGCATCTGGTTCGCCAACGGTTTGCTGGTGACCGCACACTTCCTGTTTCTGCTCGGCGTGGCGCGGTTTACCCAAGTACGCGTGTCACGCGCCTGGGCCCTGATGCCCGTGATCTGGTTCGCCATGCTCGCGCTGCCAACGGACCAATCATGGTCCAAAGCCATGCTGGCGGTGCAATCGCTGTTGGTCGCCCTGCCCACCCTGCGCGCCAGTTTCCTGCTGCGGCCCCATGGCCGGTCCCTGAGCGTCGGCGCGGTGCAGTTGCGTTTTGTGCTGCTGCTCCACGGGACCTTTTACGTGGCCAAAACGCTGTCGGTGGTCATTCCCGGCACCCTGATCGACCTCGCCGCCTTCAAGGGCGAGATCATCCAGATCTCCCTGGTGGAAGGCGCCATGGCAATCATGCTGATTGCCTTGTCCATGACGGGTTCCGAACGCTACCGCCGCGAACAACAGATCGCCCGCCTCGCCGCCCGCGATCCACTCACCGCCCTCTATAACCGTCGCGCCCTCGACCTGCGCGCCCCTCGCCTGCTGGCCCAGGTATCTTCGACCCAACCCGGCGCACTGCTGCTGATCGACATCGACAACTTCAAAGGCGTCAACGACCTCCACGGCCACACCGCCGGCGACCGCCTGTTGATCGCATTGAGCGAAATGATCCGCGCCGTCGTGCCCCGAGGCGCACTGGCAGCACGGCTGGGCGGCGATGAGTTTGTGATCCTGCTCAATCCCACGTCGGCTGAGCAGATAGTCGAACTGGGCAGCAGCCTGCGCGACCAGTTTCAGCAACTGGCCTCGCAGAGCTTCAGCACCCCGCAACCGGTGACCCTGAGCATTGGCGCCAACCTGTTCGATCAGCCGCCGGAGAGCCTGGCGGCGTTGATTGAGCAAGGGGATACGACGCTGTATGAGTCCAAGCGGGGTGGGCGGGACAGTATCCGGTTGGTGGATCGCAGGGGCGCCACGCCCTACGGTTAGAGATCGTAACTAACCCCCACACTCCGCCCCGTCCTGACCGACTCCAACGCTTCGGTGTGAGCAGTCCGCCGGTGGCGCCGGAGACTTCAAGGCCAGTTACAGGTCACGGCGTATCAAGACAACCAAAGGCAGGCGATGGGTTTGAGTCAGTGAGGCGCTTTTGTGGTGACCGGGCTTGCCCCGCGCGAGGCAAGCTCGCTCACTACAGAAGTGAGCGGGATGCCACTGAATTTCAGACAAGCCTGCAACAAGTCATCGCGCCAAGCCCGAGCAAGCAGATCACCCCGACCCCATACGACTTCAAGGCCAGTTACACGTCATGGCGTATCAAGACAACCAAAGGCAGGCGATGGGTTTGAGTCCGTGAGGCGCTTTTGTGGTGAGCGGGCTTGCCCCGCGCGAGGCAAGCTCGCTCACTACAGAAGTAAGCGGGAGGCCGCTGAATTTCAGACAAGCCTGCAACAAGTCATCGCGCCAAGCCCGAGCAAACAGATCACCCCGACCCCATACGACTTCAAGGCCAGTTACAGGTCACGGCGTATCAAGACAACCAAAGGCAGGCGATGGGTTTGAGTCAGTGAGGCGCTTTTTGTGGTGAGCGGGCTTGCCCCGCGCGAGGCAAGCTCGCTCACTACAGAAGTAAGCGGGATGCCGCTGAATTTCAGACAAGCCTGCAACAAGTCATCGCGCCAAGCCCGAGCAAACAGATCACCCCGACCCCATACGCCAGCGTTCGCCAAGGTTGCCAACCCGCCAGATACGTCACCGTATGCGCCAGACGGGCCAGGGTAAAACCGCCAAACAACCACGCACTCGCCACAGCGGGCGCCTCCAGCGCAACACACAGCCCTCCCAGCACAAAAAACACGGGGATGTTCTCCAGATCATTGGCCCACGCTCTGCTCGCTCGGCCAACCGGTGGCAGCTCTATCGAATGCCTGGCGCGCTTAAAGAAAGCCGCATCTTCAGCGTTGGTGAATGCCAGGCCTCGAATGCGGAAATACCCTTGGTAGCAGGAAACCGCAAACATCTTCAGGCATAGCACCAGTACACACAGGGCATAGACTCTCAGGAGGTCATTCATCCCTGACTCCCTGCACCACGATATAGAGCAGCGGCCCCACTGACACAAACACCGCCGTCAATAAAAAGTACGGCACCACCGAACGCACTGACCGCCCTCGCCCGCGCGCATCCCGATACATCCATACACACGCCAATACCGCCATCAGGTAAAGGTCGATCACCACTTGCGCGGTGTCCGGTCGAGACATCAGCTCGCGCCCAAAGGCCAGCAGCGATTGCTCGGCAGTCAGCATCGTAACCAGGGTGTACAGCGAAAAACCGAGCAAGCCGGCCAGGGCAATATAAGGTCTGTGCATGGTGTCGTCCTTGAGGTGATCGAGGCCCACCTTAGTGATAAGGTTTGGCCCCTCGCAATGACCTCGGAGGTCATGAACACGTCACGGCAAACCCTGCTAGCGCCGGTGAACACCTGCGCCAACTGCGCCGACAGGCCAAGTTGAGCCAACTGGACCTCGCCCTGATCACCGGGATTTCTCAGCGTCATCTCAGTTGCCTCGAAACCGGTCGCGCCACACCTAGTCCGGGGACACTGCACAACCTGTTGACGGCACTGGAGACACCGCTGGAGCAATCCAACCGCGTGTTCCTCGCCGCCGGTTACGCCCCGCGCTACACCGCGACCCCGCTTGCCTCACCGGCCATGGCCGCGGTTCGCGAAGCGGTCAACCATGTGCTGCATGCAAACAACCCCGCGCCTGCGATTCTGCTGGGCAGTGAGTGGCAAGTGCTGGCGGCGAATGTCAGTACCGGGCTGTTGTTTGAACGGGTGGGCATCAAAGCAGATGCAGCCGATGGCTTGAACCTGCTGACCACCCTGCTGCAAACCGGTGGCCTGGGCGACCACCTCATCAACGCCGAAGAGATCCGCACCCTGGCCTGGCAACGGGCAACCCGCGAGGCGCTGGGCAATCCGGCATTGGCTGCGCTGATGGCGAGTTTGCCAGCGCCGACTCACACCCAATTACCCACCGAAATGCCGCCGCTGGTGCTCACGCGCATCCGCTCACTCGAAGGCGAGCTGAACTTTCTGTCGACCTTCACCACGTTCGGCATGCCCCAGGACATCACCCTCACCTCGCTGCGCATCGAGCATCTGATTCCGGCTGACGAGGCGACCTGGCAGGTGATGCGCGCTGCCTTCGCGGACTATTCGGCGCTGGTTTTGTGAAATATCTGTACGTAGACTGCGGCCATACCTCCATCTGAAGGCGGCGAAGAAAACGTCATGCAAGTTACCGAAGTCTCCATTGCCCAATTGCGCGCGGCGCTTGAATCCGGCCAGACCACTGCCGTTGAATTGGTCCAGGCTTACCTCGCACGGATCGACGCGTACGACGGCCCGCAGACCGCCACCGCGCTTAACGCTGTGGTGGTGCGTAACCCACACGCGCTCAAAGAGGCCGAGGCGTCCGATGCACGCCGGGCCAAGTGCGAAACGCTTGGGCCATTGGATGGCATTCCCTACACCGCCAAGGACAGTTACCTGGTCAAAGGCCTGACTGCGGCCTCCGGCAGCCCGGCATTTGCCAAACTGACCGCCCAGCGCGACGCGTTCACCATCGAACGCCTGCGCGCCGGTGGCGCCATTTGCCTGGGCAAGACCAATATGCCGCCGATGGCCAATGGCGGCATGCAGCGTGGCGTATATGGCCGCGCCGAAAGCCCCTATAACGCTGACTACCTCACCGCACCGTTCGCCTCCGGCTCTTCCAACGGCGCGGGTACTGCAACCGCCGCCAGTTTCGCGGCATTCGGCCTTGCAGAAGAAACCTGGTCCAGCGGACGCGGTCCGGCGTCCAACAATGGCCTGTGCGCTTACACCCCCTCCCGTGGGGTGATTTCGGTGCGTGGCAACTGGCCGCTGACGCCAACCATGGACGTGGTGGTGCCATACGCCCGCACCATGGCCGACCTGCTGGAAGTCCTCGATGTGGTGGTCGCCGAAGACCCCGACACCCGTGGCGACCTATGGCGCCTGCAACCCTGGGTGCCGATCCCCAGCGTCGCCTCGGTGCGCCCGGCGTCTTACGCTGAGCTGGCTGCGACGGCTGAATCCCTCGCGGGCAAACGCCTGGGTGTACCGCGCATGTACATCAATGCCGACCCCGACGCCGGCACCAGCGAAAAACCCGGCATCGGCGGCCCGACCGGGCAACAGATCAACACCCGCGCCAGCGTGATCGACCTGTGGAAAGACGCCCGCAAGGCGCTGGAAGCGGCTGGCGCCGAAGTCATCGAAGTGGATTTCCCCCTGGTGTCCAACTGCGAAGGCGATCGCCCCGGCGCGCCGACGGTGTTCACCAGAGGTTTGGTGTCCAAGGAATTCCTGCACGACGAGTTATGGGAACTGTCCGCCTGGGCTTTCGATGATTTCCTGCGCGCCAACAACGACCCAACCCTCAACCGCCTGGCGGATGTGGACGGCCCGAAAATCTTCCCCCACGACCCCGGCACCCTGCCCAACCGTGAAGACGACCTCGCCGCCGGCATGGACGAATACGTGCGCATGGCCCAGCGCGGCATCACGCCCTGGAATGAAATCAGCACCGTGCCCGATGGCCTGCGCGGCCTGGAGCAAACCCGGCGAATCGACCTGGAGGACTGGATGGAAACACTCGGCCTCGACGCTGTGCTGTTCCCCACCGTCGCCGACGTGGGCCCGGCGGATGCCGATGTAAACGAAGCCAGCGCCGATATCGCCTGGAGCAATGGTATCTGGGTGGCCAACGGCAACCTCGCCATCCGCCACCTGGGCGTGCCAACCGTCACCGTGCCGATGGGCGTGATGGCGGACATCGGCATGCCGGTAGGGCTGACATTTGCCGGGCGCGCTTATGATGACTCGGCATTGCTGCGGTTGGCGGCGGCGTATGAAGCGACCGGCAGCAAGCGATTGATTCCCCCGCGCACCCCGCCACTGATCACAAACTAACGATTTACCCTGTGGGAGGGGGCTTGCTCCCGATGGCGGTGTATCAGGCAAAGCTATTCCAACTGAACCACCGCCATCGGGAGCAAGCCCCCTCCCACATTTTGATCCTCATCGTGTCAGTTACCGGCTTTGTTTCAACGACAAATGCCGGCAGCACACAGCCGCACCTGGCAGCGATTTGGGGGTGAAGGCAAACCACAGGCCGGACGCCAGGTGAATGCCGTAGTTGATCAGTACCACCAGTCCCTGGGTGATCATGGGCGGTTGTCATGGTTCAGGCGCTGCCATTCATCCACCACGTCGCCCAGGGTCTTGGGGATATCGTTGCGAATCCAGGCCATGAAGGGACGATCGAACTTGAAGGTCGGCCCGCAGTGCTCACGCATGAAGCGCCGCACGTTCTGGGTGTTTTTGTAGTGTGCGGTCACCGGGGTGGCGCGGGTGATGGGGTCGCTGTGCCAGTCAAAATCCATTTTGTCACTCGGGCAGGTGTTGGGTCGGCGTTAGCATAGCGATGTGCCAGCCACCCAGGAAGTGCCAAAACCTGCCGTGTACGAGCACCCCGCGTGTTGGGACATCGTATAAGGAGCTAAAACCTACAAACACCAAACTTGTCAGGGTATTTCAAAATTTTACTTTCCTTAGACCCGGCAAATATTGCATGGTTGTACGACGACTATAGCTGTCGTGCACACCCCAACAACAATAAGGAAACACCCATGCAAAACGTCAAAGTGCTGATCGGTTTTCTGTGCCTGTTCAGCGGCTACGTGGCCGCAGCCCCCGCCGACAACGACGTAGCCCAAGCGGTCGATCACCTGACCCAAGCCATGCTGCACAAAGACATCAAGCAGCTCCAGGCCCTCACCGCCGAGCAACTCACCTACGGCCACTCCAGCGGCAAAATTCAGAACAAACAGGAATTCATCGCCGATATCGAGACCGGTCGCAGCGGCTTCAAGACTCTGGAAATGCAAAAACAAACCATCACTCTGCAAGGCGACACGGCACTGGTGCGCAACCACTTTCACGCACAGGCAGTGAACAGTGGCGTCGAAGTGCCTACCGATATCGAAAACTTCCAGGTCTGGCAAAAGCAGAAAGGCCACTGGCTGCTGATCGGTCGCCAGGCCTTTAAATTCTGATGGCTAGCGGTGGCTCACCACGCCACCACGTTGCGCACCTTGAGCAACGCCTCGCGCAGCGACGGCATGTCCACCGAACCCAACGCCAGGCGTAGCGCATGGGGCACCTGGGCCGAAACGGCAAAGGGCTCAGCGGTGGACACGGAAACGCCCTCGCGCTGCAAGGCCATGGCGACTTGATCGGCGCGGGCATCTTCCGCCAGGGGCAGCCACAAAAAATACGATGACGGGTGGCTGGTGTGGGCCACCCCCTTCAACACCTGCGCAGCCAAGGCTTGCCGAGCCCGGGCATCCTGGCGCTTTTGTGCTTCCAAGTGGGCAACGGTGCCGTCCTCGATCCAGGCCACGGCAATCGCGCTCATCACCCCGGGCACGTTCCAGGTGGTCGCCATGATGGTGCGCTCCAACGCCTTCATCCACGCAACAGGCGCCGCGACAAATCCCACGCGCAGCCCTGTGGCGACACTCTTCGACAACCCACCCACATACACCGTACGCTCCGGTGCCAGGCTCGCCAGGGGCGTTGGCGCGTCCTCAACTAAAAACGCGTAGGCCGCGTCTTCAATGATCATCAGGTTGTGCTGGCGGGCGATGGCGACCAGCTGCTCGCGCTGCGCCATGCCCATCACCCAGCCCAGCGGATTGTGCAGGGTCGGCATGCTGTACACCGCGCGAACCGGACGCTTGCGACACACGCTATGCAGATATTCCAGGTCCGGGCCGCTGGCGGTGACGGGAATCGCGACGATTTCCAGATGCAGGGTCTCTGCCAACACCTTGAACCCCGAATAGGTCAACGCGTCCACCGCGATCACATCCCCCGGCTTGAGCAACGCCATCATCGCCACCGCCAACCCATGTTGGGCGCCGCTGACCACCAACACCTGCTCGGCCTGCACTGTCAGCCCTCGGCTCAGCAGGTGGCGGGCAATGGTGGCGCGCTCATGCAGGCGACCGGCGTGGGGCTGATAACGCAGCAGCGCTTCGAGGTCACCGGACAGCGCCAATTGGCGCAACGCAGTGCGCAGCAAGTCCGCCTGACCCGGCAACGAAGGGTAATTGAAGTTGAGGTCGAGCATCCCCGCCGCAATGGTCATCTGCCCACTGCCCTGCCCTGGCGGCAACGCAATCTCGCGCACGAAGGTGCCGCGCCCGGTCTCTCCGCTGACCAGCCCCATTGCCTCCAGCTCGGCGTACACCCGACTGGCGGTGACCAGCGCCAAGCCCTGATCCGCGGCCAATTGGCGATGGGTAGGCAATCGCATACCAGGGGGCAGTCTTCCGCTGCGGATGTCTTCGGCAAAGGTGTCGACCAGTGACTTGTAACGGGCGCGGGGCATTGGCGATGTATCCATGACAATTTTTTGATTGTCTTGATTCTCGATCCTAGGATGGGCACCACGCAACTCCTCTTTTTCGGGACAGCCCCCATGGAACGTACGTCTCCCCTCAACGCCCTGGACAACAGCACTCAGGGTTGGATCAATGGCTTTATCGGCGTGGTGATTTTCAGCGGCTCACTGCCCGCTACGCGCTTGGCGGTCATGGAATTCGATCCGGTGTTTCTGACGATGATTCGCGCCGCCATCGCTGCCGCATTGGGGCTGCTTCTGCTGTGGCTGTTCAAGGAAAAACGCCCCGCGCGCACTCAATGGGTGCCCCTGCTGATCGTCTCCCTCGGCGTGGTGATCGGCTTCCCCCTGCTCACCGCCCTGGCCCTGCAATACGTAACCTCCGCCCATTCCATTGTGTTTATCGGCCTGCTCCCCCTGGCCACGGCGGTGTTTGGCGTACTGCGCGGCGGCGAGCGGCCGCGACCGGTGTTCTGGGTGTTTTCGATTCTGGGCAGTGCCCTGGTGATGGGTTATGCCTTCGCCCAGGGCGTGAGCGCCGCACCGGCCGGCGATTTGCTGATGCTCCTGGCGGTGTTGGTGTGCGGCTTGGGCTATGCCGAGGGCGCGAAACTGTCGCGCAGCCTGGGCGGCTGGCAGGTGATCTGCTGGGCGCTGGTGGTGTCGCTGCCAGTGGTGCTGCCGTTAGGCCTGCTCCTTGCTCCGCCAAGCTTTGCCGGCATCAGCCTGACAGCCTGGCTGAGCCTGGGCTATGTGGCGCTGTTCAGCATGTTGATCGGCTTTGTGTTCTGGTATCGCGGCCTGGCTCAAGGTGGCATCGCGGCCGTCGGCCAGTTGCAGTTGCTGCAACCGTTCTTCGGCCTGGCGCTGGCGGCGGGCCTGCTGCATGAACAGGTCAGTCTCGGCATGGTGCTGGTGACGGTGGCGGTGATCGCCTGCGTGGCCGGTGCGAAGAAGTTCGCCCGCTAGCGCTGCGGTGCGACCATCTTGAATTTGATATGGATGTCGTTGGAAACCACGCTATTGCCGGCCCATTCACCCTCACCGATCTTGAAATCGCCGCGATTGAGGATGAATTCGCCGTCGAACACGCCAATGCCATCCAGCTCCTTGAGCACCACCTTTACATCAACCGGGCGTGTGGTGCCCTTGATGGTCAGGTTGCCGCTGATCCTGAAGCGGTTATCCCCCAGCGCCTTGACCCCAGTGGATTCATACACTCCGACCGGATAGGTCGCGGTGTCAAACCAGGACGCGCGTTGCAGGGTGTCATTGGCATCCTCACTGCCGGCGCTGATGCTGGTGAGCTGGATCTTGAGCAGCGCGTGTCCCGCCTCCGGCGCCTGCGTATCAAAGGCCAAGGTGCTCTCGAATTCCTTGAACCTCCCATACATCCGCTGCCCCAGTTGTTCGTAGGTGAAACTGATCTGGCTGGCAGTGTGATTGACGTCCTTGTACTCCACCGCCTGGGCGCTGGCGATAAAGCCCAGGACAAGCGCAACCGGCAAAAATCCACGTTTCATGCACCACTCCGCAAAGTCTGGATGTATTCCCATCACGCGTTTGTCCTGCTAAACAGAATAGTCGCCCACAACAATAAGGATGTTGCATGCAAGCGCTACAAGACATCACCGCACCGGAAGGCATCTGCTACGGCTGCGGGGGCAGCAACCCTCACGGGCTGCACATCAAGAGCCGCTGGGACGCAGACGGCATCCATTTGATCGCCCAACACGCGCCAGAAGCTCACTTCACTGGCTGGCCGGACCTGGTCTACGGCGGCCTGATCGCCATGCTGGTGGACTGCCATTCCAACTGGACCGCCATGGCCTACCACTACCGCACCGAGCAACGCGAACCCGGCAGCCTGCCACGTATTGACTGCGTGACCGGCAACCTCGGCATCAAATTCATCAAGCCCACGCCCATGGGCGTCACCCTCACCTTGCGCGCCAGGGTCGAAGGCGACGTGAAGCGCAAAACCCGCGTGGTCTGCGAGATATACGCCGGCGACGTGCTCACGGCGATCGGCGACTCGGTGTTCGTGCGCGTCGACACCGGGCAACTGGCCGCTGCCGCCCATGGCCGCGAGGACTGAAGCTGGTCTACATTGACTGTCACCGCTAATCGAGGATTGCACCGATGACTCGTCTCACCGCGAAAGACTTTGCCCCCGAACTGCTGGAACTCTACGACGGCTACGCCCACGGCAAGATCAACCGCCGTGAGTTTCTCGACCGCGCTGCGCTGTTCACTTTTGGCGGCCTGACCGCTTCCGCCCTGCTCGCCTCCCTGAGCCCTAACTACGCCCTGGCCGAGCAAGTGAAATTCACCGACCCGGACATCGTCGCCGACTACGTCACCTACCCTTCACCCAAGGGCAACGGCACGGTACGCGGCTACCTGGTACGCCCGGCCAAGGCTGCGGGCAAGTTACCGGCGGTGGTGGTGGTCCACGAAAACCGCGGCCTGAACCCGTATATCGAAGACGTCGCCCGACGCCTGGCCAAAGCCGGCTTCATCGCCCTTGCCCCGGACGGTCTGACCTCGGTCGGCGGCTACCCCGGCAATGACGAAAAAGGCGTAGCGCTGCAACAGACCGTCGACCCGACCAAACTGATGAACGACTTCTTCGCCGCCATCGAATGGCTGATGCACCACGACAGCAGCACCGGAAAAGTCGGCATCACCGGCTTCTGCTACGGCGGTGGCGTGACCAACGCAGCAGCGGTGGCCTACCCCGAACTGGGCGCAGCCGTCTCCTTCTACGGCCGCCAACCGGAAGCCAAGGACGTACCGCGGATCAAGGCGCCGATCATGCTGCACTTCGGCGAGGTGGATACACGCATCAACGAAGGCTGGCCGCCCTACGAGGCAGCCTTGAAAGCGGCCGGCACAACCTATGAAGCGTTCATCTACAAGGGCGCCAATCACGGCTTCCACAATGACTCGACGCCACGTTATGACGAAGCAGCCGCCAATCTGGCATGGGAAAGAACACTGGGGTGGTTCAACAAATACCTGGCATGACTGGCGCTGCTCTGGCTGTTGCTCCTGCTTTTGATCTTGATCCAAAGCGCCCCGTCAGACGCGCTGGCCGAACGCAGGCTTGAATCCGTGGGCAACCCGGCAGGACGCCGGGTTAGCCGCACTGGGCCATAGATCCAAGCCGGAGTGAGGGCATGCAGATTCCAGACGAAGCAGCGAGTGTTGGGGCGAAAGCCTTTTGGTTACTTTTGGCTGGGCCGGCATTCCGGCCTTTCCAAAAGTGACCCGCTGTAAGCGCGGAACCCTAAGCCGCCGTTACCGCAGAGATGGCTATGTACCCCAACCAACATATGAGTCGACTGTCAGGCCGCCATCGGGAGCAAGCCCCCTCCCACATTTGGATAGGGGACCATCAGTCAAATGGCGTAACCCTGGCCGCCGTTGACGCAGAAACAGACATCTACCAGCTCTCCTACGCAAAACCCATCACCCCCTCGACATCAATGCTCCAAAGCATACCGCCGGCAATGATCCAAATACCCCTGCTCATGACTCCCCACCAGCTGCACCACGCTGGTCCACAACCACGAAGGCGCATCCAACTCCCTTGACCGGTTTTCCTGCAAAACCGCCATCCAATCCTTACGAGTCGCCCGATCCATCTGCCGGGCATGAGCAACGCCAACCACCCGAGCCAAATAACCCGCAGCGTGCATCGCGTCAGTCTCGCTCAACTCATCCAACTCCAACTTCATGTCCTGAGGCAGCAGTTCGCGAATAAAAAACCCGTGATCCAGAAACCGCGTCGCCACCATCCGCTCGCCAAGGCCCGGCGACAGCTGACGCGCAGCTTCCACAACCCGGCGGGCGTTGTCCCTCGGCATCTTCGCCCGTGCGGCCCGGGGTGCAGCGGCGCCGACCGCCTCCTTGATATCGATCAGGCAATACGCCTGATCATCCTTATCACCAACACCGAGAAAGGCCGCGTAGCGCAACAAGCCAAGGGAGCTGCAGCCCTTGACCCAATAAGCGCAATCCAAAAGTTCGACCTTGGCATCCTTGGGCCGGCCTTTGAGCGAAGTAACCAACTGGTGGATCTCGTCCGACGCGCAGACGACTTTCAGCGCACTTTTTTCGGCCCGCGACAACGGCCAGAAATGCTTGCCTAACGGGATGGTCGGCCGGGCGCTTTCGATGCGCTCACGGGCCAAGTGCTTCCAGGTGCGCGCCACGGCGTTGCGCATCCCTGCCTTGACCTGGGACGGGCGTGGCGGCGTTTCATCGGGTTTGTCTTTGAAGGCTTGTTCGTAGCCCACCATCATTTCTTCGAGCATGCGTGCGGTGGTTACCCCCGGCAGGTCCGAGCCTCGCGCGGCGGTCGCCAGGGACAAGGCCAGGCGCACCAGGTCGTGGGCCGGGTTGCCAATCACTGCCTGGTCCAGGTCGCGGATATGCATATCGATGCGCCCCTTGGTGTCGCCGGTGGGGCCAAGGTTGCCAGCGTGGCAGTCGCCGCAGATCCAGATCGCTGGCCCGCGGGGCAAACGGCGTCCAGGCAAGCTGTGCAGCCACTCGTAGAATTGAACGGTACTGCCGCGCACATAAGCGTGCGCCGAGCGCGCCATCTTGAGGTTTCGCAGTTGGGTCAGGTGGGGCATACGAGCGGAGGGGCGCGGTGTTTTCATGGAATAACTCAGTACAGGTGTAGCGGTAGAGCGGTGCGCCTCGGAGAATGTTTCATTATGTTTCTAAAAAATTTATCACGTTGGCCTTCTCCCGTTATACCCAGGCAAGAGACTTCATCGTTTGCCCAGAGCAGGCGAACTGCCTATATTTGCATCCCCCGCGAGGGTCTTTTTTTAATCGATCACTTTCATGGAAACACTCTCATGCCCCTATCTATGTTCTCAGGCATGCGCAATCTCACGGCGGTAGCCGCCCTTGTCGCTACCGGCCACTGCCTGGCCGCGACCGATCTGCAGGCGGTGGTGGACGCGAGTGTCAAGCCGCTGATGCAGCAACAGGCCATTCCCGGTCTTGTGGTCGGCGTGGTTCAGGACGGCAAAGCGCACTATTTCAACTACGGCGTCGCCTCCCAGGAAACGGGGCAGCCCGTCAGCGAGAACACCCTGTTCGAAGTCGGGTCGGTGAGCAAAACCTTCACCGCCACCCTCGCTGGTTATGCGGCGGCTACCGGCAAACTCAAGCTTTCGGCCCCGGCCAGCGGCTACCTTCCAGCCTTGGGTGGCGGCAAGTTTGATCACATCAGCATTCTTAACCTCGGCACCTACACCGCCGGCGGCCTGCCTCTGCAATTTCCACCGGAGGCTGACAACAATCAGCACATGATCAGCTACTTCCAGCAGTGGAAGCCCGACTTCGCCCCAGGCACCCAGCGTTTGTATTCCAACCCGAGCCTGGGCCTGTTCGGCTACCTGACGGCGCAGAGCCTCAAGCAACCGTTCGATCAGGCGATGGAAAAAACCCTGCTGCCCAAACTTGGGCTCAAGCACACCTTCGTCAAGGTGCCGCCGAGTCAGATGAGCCTCTACGCACAAGGCTACGGCAAGGATGGCAAACCGGTGCGCGTCGGCCCCGGCGCCATGGACAGTGAGGCTTACGGCATCAAGACCAGCGCCTCGGACTTGCTGCGTTATGTGCAAGCCAACATGAACCCGGCGAAGCTGGAAAGCGCCGTGCAACGCGCGGTCAGCATCACTCATACCGGCTACTACACCGTCGACGGCATGACCCAAGGGCTGGGCTGGGAAATGTACCCTTATCCCATCACGCTCGATGCGTTGACTGACGGCAACTCCACACCAATGGCCATGGAGCCGCACAAGGTGAACTGGCTAACCCCTGCCCAGGCGCCCCACGCCAACTCGCTGGTGAACAAGACCGGCTCCACCAATGGTTTTGGCGCCTATGTGGCCTACGTGCCGAGCAAGGGATTAGGGGTGGTGATTCTGGCGAACAAGAACTACCCGAATGCAGAGCGGGTGAAAGTCGCCCATGCAGTGTTGAGTGCGCTGGACCATTAAAGCCGGACACGAGCCCACCCTGTGATGAAGGGCTTGCTCAGCCACAGCAAGCCCTCCACCACATTTGACCTTCATCGTGTTCATAAACGTTATTCAGCGTTCGCCCACGTCATCCGAAACGACGCCCCGCCCCGCTCCGAATCCTGCACATGCACCTGCCCGCCATGCCATTGGGACACTCGCTGCACCAGCGCCAGGCCCAGGCCGAAGCCGCCGGTACGGCGATCACGGCTGGCATCCAGGCGCATAAACGGTTGGAAGATCTTCGCCCGGCTCTCCTCGGGTACACCCGGGCCGTCGTCACATACCCGCACTTCATAACCGTTGCCGAATTTGATCAGTGAAATGTCCACACGGTGCTCGGCGTAACGGATGGCATTGCGCAGCAGGTTGATCACCGCTCGCGCCATGAAACGCGGCTCGATCTGGATCACGTCCACTTCGCAGGTGCGCAACGACAGGTGTATGCCCGCCGCCTCCGCCTCCAGGGCCACGCTACCGATCACGCTGTCGAGCCAGCTATGGGCTTCGATGCGCTCGCGAGTGACCTGGGTCGCGCCGCGTTCCAGGCTGGCGTAGGTCAGCAGTTCGGAGACCATTTCCTCCAGCTCGCCCAGGTCGGCGTACATATCAGCGATCAATTCGCTGCGCTGACGCGGGTCGGCCTGCTGCTTGAGTTGGTCGAGTTCAAACGACAATCGTGCAATTGGCGTACGCAGCTCATGGGACACCGCATTGGTGAGTTCGCGCTGGTTGGCGATCAGGCTCTCGATACGCTCGGCCATCTGATTGAAGTGCCCGGCCAGTTCGCGCACGGTGGAGCGGCGCGGCAGCAGGATGCGCGAGCCGAGGTCGTTGTCGCCAAAACGTTGTGCGGCCAGACGGATGTGCTCCAAGTCACGCCAATGCGGACGCACCCAGAAATACAGCACTACCGCCAGGCACAGACCCAGCAGGCTGTAGGCCCACAGGTATAGCCATTTCGGCTCTGCCGGCAGTTTGATTTCGAGCAGTTGTGGACCGCTGTCGACCGAGGCGATGAACTCCATGAAATCGCCACGCACTACCAAGTGGCCGGCCGCCAACAATTGTTGTTCACGGGGGGTCAGGGCCAATTCATCACGCTGGACCAGTTTCAGCAGCAAACCATAATGTGGCTGCAATTGGGCCAGCCGCGCCGGGCGCGCATCGGCTGGCAACGGGCGCAACTGCTCTACCAGACCGTACGCCGGGCCACGCATGGCTTCGCGATTATAGGTTTCGTTGGCTTCGGGCAGCAGTTCATCAAAGGTGTAGTTGACCAGCCAAATCGCCCCCGCCAACCCCAGCGCGAGGATGATGTACAGGCGCATGTATAAGCGCAGCATCTAGACCTCCCAAGCAAACGGATTGAACAGATACCCCTTGCCCCAGATCGTCTTGATACACACCGGCTCACGTGGGTTGTCATTGAGTTTGCCGCGCAGTTTGCTGATGTAGACGTCGACGCTGCGGTTAAGGCCGTCGAACGCGATGCCGCGCATGCGGTTGAGAATGTCATCGCGGGAAAGAATGGTGCCGGCGTTGCTGGCGAGCAACCACAGCAATTCGAACTCCATGGTGGTGAGGTCGATCTTGTCGTCCCCCAGGCTGACGACCCGGCAACTGCGGTCGATGGCCAACCGACCGAACGCCAGCGCCCCGCGTACGGTAGGCTCCGGCAATTGGCGGCGTTGCAGCGCACGCAGGCGCGCCAGCAGCACCGGCGGTTTGATCGGTTTGATCACGTAGTCGTCGGCGCCGGATTCCAGGCCGAGGATATGGTCCAGGTCATCCTCCTTGGCGGTAAGGATCACGATGGGAGTGTCGGACACACTGCGAATCTCGCGGCACACCTGTAGGCCGCTCTGGCCCGGCAGCATCAGGTCGAGTACGACAATTTTCGGTTTGAACGCCAGGAACGCCGCCAAGGCTTCATCACCTCGGTGTACCACGCGAGGCTCGAAGCCATGTTGTGATAAAAAATGCGCGATCAGCCCCGCCAGCTTCTCGTCGTCCTCAACAAGCAGAACCTTACCCTGACCCAGGTTTTCCATACGTTCTCAGTGCGCGCACGCGGATTGAAGAGGCGGCATTATAGGTGGCAAGCTGGGCAACTGAAGCAGATAGCCAACGGGCGTCGCTGAAGCTTCATGTTTTTAAGAGCTTTTTACAAATAGCCTGCATTCTTTAACGCCAATCACAGGGAGTTGTATGCGTAAGGATTACCTGGCGTTCTTTGTTTCGCTGTTCCTGTCGCGTCTGGCGGATCAGATCCTGTTGTTTATCGTGCCGCTGATCGTATTTCAAACCACCCAAAGTGCGTCGTGGGCAGGCCTGGCCTTTTTTATCGAGTCGCTGCCACGCTTCCTGGCCTTCCCGGTGTGCGGCGCCGTGTGCGACAAGTATTCGCCCGTGCGTATCCTGCATATCAGCCAGGTCTACCGGGCGCTGGCCTGTGTGGTGGCTGTGGCGCTTTACGGGATGTTCGACGGTATCTACTGGCTGGTGCTGCTGTCCGCGCTATGTGGGGTGCTGACCACCCAAGGCATCATGGCCCGGGAGGTGCTGATGCCGCATATCTTTGCGCAATACAGCTATGCCAAGACGTTGTCCTACTCCCAGATCGCCGACCAATCCGGCCTGGTACTGGGGCCGTTGTTGGCCGCGCTGATGCTGGAGGTGTGGGCCTGGCATTGGGTAGTGCTGGGGGTTGCAGGGCTGTTCGTGTTGGCAGACCTGGCGATGCGCGCGTGGCAACGTAACACCTCAGTCAACCCGCAACCCCATCAGCAGCACCGTGATATCTGGCTGCAACCGCTGCGCATCGCCGTCGCGCATATCCGCAACCTGCCGGGGTTGAAACGCCTGATTGCGCTGACGGTGGGCGTGAACCTGCTCATTGGCGCCACCCTGGCCACATCCGCCGCCATGGTCACTGGCGATTTCAACGCCGACAAGGATGCCTACGCGCTGCTGCAAGCGGCAGGTGCGCTGGTGACTATCGTGATTCTGTTTTACCTGTCGCGCACGACCTTGCCGTTAAAACGCCTCGGCGGCGTGTCTTACGGACTGATCACTGTGGGCGCGCTGATCATGGCGGTCAGCCCCAATCTGTGGGCTTACAGCCTTGGCTTCCTGCTGGTTATAGGCTTCGACAAGATGTACAGCGTCTATATGCGCAGCGTGCGCCAGCAGGTCATCCCGGTAGAGGACTTTGGCAAGACCGTCGGCATGATCACCCTACTCAATAACCTGCCACAGCCCGTGGCTGGCCTGGTGATTGCCGTGCTGGCAGCGCCCTTGGGCACGCAAACGGTGATCCTGCTGCTGACCGGGATCACCGCACTGATCGGCGTGGCCGTCGCCTCAGGCCGGCACACCACTGTGAAAGCGAAACTCGACGTCAGGTGACTCAATCAATTCCTGCTCGGCCGCCCTCACCCGCTCGATCACCTGGGCGATATCCTTTGCATCGCCATACTGGTAGGCCAGCTTCAGGTAACCCTGGAAATGCCTCGCTTCGCTTTTCAGCAGGCCGAAGTAGAACTTGCTGAGTTCTTCGTCCAAATGCGGCACCAACGCTTCGAAACGCTCGCAACTGCGCGCCTCGATAAACGCCCCGACTACCAACGTATCCACCAATTTCACTGGTTCATGGTTGCGCACGACTTTGCGCAAGCCCGAGGCATAACGGCTGGCGTGCAACTGGCGCAGTTCAATCTTGCGCTTTTTCATCAGGCGCATGACCTGTTCGTGGTGCACCAGTTCTTCGCGGGCCAGGCGCGACATCATGTTAATCAGGTCGACATGGCCGTGATACTTGGCGATCAGGCTCAAGGCGGTGCTCGCGGCCTTGAATTCGCAGTTCTTGTGGTCGATCAGCAGCGTTTCCTGATCGGCCAACGCGGCCTGGACCCAGGCGTCGGGGGTGCGGCAACCGAGGAATTCGTGGATTTCTGGCAGGTTCATCGGGCTCACGGGCAAAAGGATCACAAAAGGCCGGCGATTATACCGACCACGCCGCAGACCACCAGCCACCGGCCTTGATGTGCATCAACATGACGGCTGCCGGGCAGCAACTATAGTTATTCCACGCCCACTCTTTTGGAGATCCCGACCATGCAAGCCATCCGCAGCATCCTGGTGGTCATCGAGCCCGAGCATTCGGAAAGCCTGGCCCTCAAGCGCGCCAAGCTGATCGCCGAGGTAACCGGCGCGCACTTGCACTTGCTGGTCTGCGATAAAAACCATGAGCATTCGGCTCTGTTGAGCCTGCTCAAGGCTGGATTGCAGGAGGATGGCTACAGCGTGACCACCGAACAGGCGTGGAATGCCAGCCTGCATGAAACCATCATTGATGTGCAGCAGGCTTAGGGCTGCGGTTTGGTGATCAAGCAACACTTTCCCGACAGCCCGCTGAAGAAGGCGCTGCTGACACCGGCGGACTGGAAGCTGCTGCGCTTTTGCCCGACACCGGTGTTGCTGGTCAAGACGTCCACGCCATGGGCTGGCGGGGTGATCCTGGCAGCAATTGATGTGGGCAATACCGACAGCGAGCACCGTTCGCTGCACAATTCGATCATTGATCATGGCTTCGACATCGCCAGCCTCGCCAAGGCGCAGCTGCACGTGATCAGCGCCCATCCGTCGCCGATGTTGTCGGCGGCGGACCCGACGTTCCAACTCAAGGAAACCATCGAAGCGCGCTACCGCGAGCAGTGCCAGGCGTTCCAGGCTGAGTTCGACGTGGACGACGCGCACCTGCATATCGAGGAAGGCCCGGCGGATGTGCTGATTCCATTCGCGGCGCACAAGTGGCAGGCAGCAGTGACCATCATCGGTACCGTAGCGCGCACCGGAATTTCCGGTGCACTGATCGGCAACACGGCGGAGGTGGTGCTGGATGCTGTGGAAAGTGATGTGTTGGTGCTCAAGCCGCAGACATTGATGGATCACCTGGAAGAGCTGGTCACCAAACCCTGACGCCTATCCTCCAGATAACCGACGTCCAATGTGGGGGGCGGCTTGCCCCCTCCCACATTCCGATTTTTGCCGTCAGGTAGAGAGCGCATCCCTGAGGAACCCTGGGGCGATATAGCGCTGGTAGTGGGCCTCGGACAGGATAAAGAACTCACGGTCGATGGCATCGCGCAGTTCCGGCAACGCCCATTCACGAAACTCCGGCAACAGCACCATGCCGTACGCCTCCAGGTTATTGATGACCCGCGCACCGCGCGCAATCAACTGGTATGCCCAGCAGTACTCGGATTGGTGCGGCACGAAGCGGATCTTGCGCTGCTCCAACTGACCGCGCAGGGTCTTGGGGTCGAAAATCTCCAGTTTGCCGGCCATCACCTGCACCAGCAGTTGCTCCAGGCGCAGCCATACCGCACGTTTTTCTTCTTCGCTATAGCCATTCCACAGGATTACTTCGTGGTGGAAGCGCTTGCAGCCACGGCACACCAGATCGCCGTAAACCGTGGAGCACAGGCCGACGCAGGGGGTCTTGATGGTTTGGTTGGACATGGGCAACGACACGCAAATCAGCGAAACAGTGCGCCATGTTAGCCCTTTGTCTAAGGTTGATCACCCAGCAAACTTGCCATGGCAACTTACCTTTAGAAATTTTTTGCCGTAGAATCATCCGGCCTTGTAAGGCGCCAATAATCCGCTGGAAGCTGTTTTCAAAGCGTCACGAGCACAGTCGTTCCTTCAGAACGGTGTTGGCGCGGACTTGACCCCGGTAGGTCAACAACCGCGCCAACCCTCATCAGCTCCGTTCTGCAGGCGTAAAACTTTGAAAGCAGCTTCTGTGAGGAATGCCGGCAGCGCTGGCTTTGCGGCCCAAAAAGCCCCCGAGCGCATGCGTGCCGTTCATTTCTGGATGAGCGTCCCGTGGGACCACTGATGAGGGTAATAACTGTGCTTGAAGCCTACCGCAAACATATCGAAGAGCGTGCAGCCCTGGGTATTGTTCCCCAGCCGCTTAACGCCGAACAAACCGCAGGCCTGGTCGAGCTGCTGAAAAATCCTCCAGCCGGCGAAGAAGAATTCCTCGTTGACCTGATCACCAACCGCATTCCACCTGGTGTTGACGAAGCTGCCTACGTCAAGGCCGGTTTCCTGTCTGCCCTGGCCAAGGGCGAAGCCACTTCCCCCCTGATCGACAAGAAACGCGCTGTTGAACTGCTCGGCACCATGCAAGGCGGCTACAACATCGTGACGTTGGTCGAGCTGCTGGACGACGCCGAGCTGGCGCCTGTCGCCGCGGCCCAACTCAAGCACACCCTGCTGATGTTCGACGCGTTCCACGACGTCGCCGAAAAAGCCCGCAACGGCAACGAGCACGCTAAAGCCGTAATCCAGTCCTGGGCTGACGGCGAATGGTTCCGCAACCGCCCTACCCTGGCCGACAAGATCAGCCTGCGCGTATTCAAGGTCACCGGCGAAACCAACACCGACGACCTGTCCCCTGCTCCGGACGCCTGGTCCCGCCCTGACATCCCACTGCACGCCCTGGCCATGCTGAAAATGGCTCGCGAAGGCATCGTGCCGGACGAGCAAGGCAAGACCGGCCCGATGAAGCAGATCGAAGAAATGCGCGGCCAAGGCTTCCCGATCGCCTACGTCGGTGACGTGGTCGGTACCGGCTCTTCGCGTAAATCCGCTACCAACTCGGTACTGTGGTTCTTCGGCGACGACGTACCTTACGTACCGAACAAGCGTGCCGGCGGTTTCTGCTTCGGCAGCAAGATCGCTCCGATCTTCTACAACACCATGGAAGATGCTGGCGCACTGCCAATCGAATTCGACGTGACCAACATGAACATGGGCGACGTCATCGACCTGTATCCTCATGCTGGCAAAGTCTGCAAACACGGCACCGATGAAGTCCTGACCACCTTCGAAATGAAGACCCCGGTCCTGTTGGACGAAGTTCGTGCCGGCGGCCGTATCCCGCTGATCATCGGCCGTGGCCTGACCGACAAGGCTCGCGCCGAATTGGGTCTGGGCCCTACCGACCTGTTCAAGCTGCCTGAAGCACCGGTCGACACTGGCAAGGGTTTCACCCTGGCCCAGAAAATGGTCGGCAAGGCCTGCGGTCTTCCGGAAGGCAAAGGCGTTCGTCCAGGTACGTACTGCGAACCGAAGATGACCACCGTGGGTTCCCAGGACACCACCGGTCCTATGACCCGTGACGAACTGAAAGACCTGGCGTGCCTGGGCTTCTCGACCGATCTGGTAATGCAGTCTTTCTGCCACACCGCGGCTTATCCAAAGCCGATCGACGTGACCACCCACCACACCCTGCCTGACTTCATCATGACCCGTGGCGGTGTATCGCTGCGTCCAGGCGACGGCATCATCCACAGCTGGCTGAACCGCATGCTGCTGCCGGATACCGTCGGTACCGGTGGTGACTCCCACACCCGCTTCCCGATGGGCATCTCGTTCCCAGCCGGTTCCGGTCTGGTCGCGTTCGCCGCAGCCACTGGCGTAATGCCACTGGACATGCCGGAATCGATCCTGGTGCGCTTCAAAGGCAAAATGAAACCTGGCATCACCCTGCGTGACCTGGTTCATGCCATTCCTTACTACGCGATCCAGTCCGGTTTGTTGACTGTCGAGAAGAAAGGCAAGAAAAACGCCTTCTCCGGCCGCATCCTGGAAATCGAAGGCCTGAACGACCTGACGCTGGAACAGGCTTTCGAGCTGTCCGACGCCTCGGCCGAACGTTCGGCTGCCGGTTGCACCATCAAGCTGTCGAAAGAGTCCGTCACCGAGTACCTGAACTCCAACATCACCCTGCTGCGCTGGATGATCGGCGAAGGCTACGGCGATGCACGTACCCTGGAACGTCGCGCTCAAGCGATGGAAGCCTGGGTAGCCAACCCAGAGCTGATGGAAGCCGATGCCGACGCGGAATACGCCGAAATCATCGAGATCGATCTGGCCGAAATCAACGAGCCGATCCTCTGCGCACCAAACGACCCGGACGACGCTCGTCTGCTGTCGAGTGTTGCCGGCGAGAAGATCGACGAAGTGTTCATCGGTTCGTGCATGACCAACATCGGTCACTTCCGCGCTGCCGGTAAGTTGCTGGAGCAGGTCAAGGGTCAGCTGCCTACCCGTCTGTGGCTCTCGCCGCCGACCAAGATGGACGCTCACCAACTGACCGAAGAAGGCTACTACGGCATCTACGGCAAGGCTGGCGCGCGCATGGAAATGCCGGGCTGCTCGCTGTGCATGGGTAACCAGGCACGTGTAGAACCGAACTCGACTGTTGTGTCGACCTCGACCCGTAACTTCCCTAACCGTCTGGGTGATGGTGCCAACGTCTACCTGGCCTCGGCTGAGCTGGCGGCAGTAGCCTCCACCCTGGGTCGCCTGCCGACCGTCGAAGAGTACATGGGCTACGCGGCGAAACTGGACACCATGGCCAGCGACGTCTACCGCTACCTGAACTTCGACCAGATCGCTGAGTTCCGCAAGATCGCAGCAAGCGCCAACATCCCGGTGATTCAAGCCTAAGGTGTTGATGTAACAAAAACGCCGCGTATCGCAAGATACGCGGCGTTTTTTTATGCCTGGAATATAAACACATTCAATTGATCCCTCTGTCACTGACCCACCGCTATCGGGAGCAAGCCCCCTCCCACAGTTTTGACCGCGACGGGCGACCTTATACCTTCAACCGCACCACCGCCTGATCCTCAAGGTGGGCTGGCTGAAGACACCGCTCCAAATGTGGCAGGGGGCTTGCCCCCTCCCACAGTTTTGACCGCGACGGGCGACCTTCTACCTTCAACCGCACCACCGTCTGATCCTCAAGGTGAGCTGGCTGAAGACACCGATCCAAATGTGAGAGAGGGCTTGTCCCCTCCCACAGCTTTGACCGCAACGGGCGACCTTATACCTTCAACCGCACCATCGTCTGACCCTCAAGGTGAGCTGGCTGAAGACACCGATCCAAATATGGGAGAGGGCTTGTCCCCTCCCACAGCTTTGACCGCAACGGGCGACCTTATACCTTCAACCGCACCACCGTCTGATCCTGAAGATGAGCTGGCTGAAGACACCGCTCCAAATGTGGGAGGGGGCTTGCCCCCGATGGGCGAGTCAGTTGACGCATCTGCCACTGACCCACCGCTATTTGGAGCAATCCCCACGCGTCACGCCTTGCTCACCTCCAGCGCCAGCTGCACCGCGCCATCGACGCTCAAGCCACTGAGCAGCACATGGGACGCCAATGCTTCGGGCAGCCCCTGCAACACCTCGCGCGCGTCATGCCGCACGCGGGCAAGTACCAGGCGCTTGCCCTCCCCGTGTACTTGCGCAAAAAAAGCCGCCAGCGCTTCGATGCTGGTGCCGTCGAGGTCCGGCGATTCTTCCAGGCTCAACACTACCGCCTGCGCCTGGGAATGACGCATCAGGCGCAAGGCCGCGCCCAGGATGCGCTCGGCATTCGCAAAAAATAGCGCTTCGCTGGGCCGCACGATCAATACCCCCGGGACGGCCAGGGCATCGGCATGGTGCAGGCGGTCGACAAAGTCATGGCTGTCACCCAGGCGGCCCAGCACTTGAATGTCGGCCGACGACATCTGGCGCAGCATCAACATCACACTGATTGCGACCGCGAGCAGCAAACCATCCAGCACGCCCAGCACCAGCACCGCCGCCACCGCACAAATCACCAGCACGCGATCGCGGCGCCACAGGAAATAACGCCCCAGCGGCTGCAAACTCAAGCCTCGACCCAGGGCATAGATGACGACGGCCGCCAACACCGGCTCCGGCGTGAGCGCGACATAGGGAAGCACCGTCAGCACGATCAGCAATATCACCAGCGCCGCGACAATCCCCGCCAGGCGCGAATAGGCGCCGGCCGCCTCGTTGGCCGACGTCGCCGAATACCCGGCACCGGCCGGCATGCCGTGGAACAGACCGGAGACCAGGTTGGCCACTCCCAGCGCAAGCAGGTCACGGTTGGAGGACACGCGGTCGCCATGCTTGAGCGCGAACGAACTGATAGAGCCGTAGGACTCCGCGTACAGGATCATCACCAGCGCAAACGCCAATTCCCCGAGGCGCAGCCAGTCGGCAAACGGCAGCATCGGCAAATGCCCCAGCTCCAGGCGCAGGTCGATCATGCCGATCTGCGCCACGCCATAGGCCTGCAGGTCCAGGTACTGCCCGGCAGCGATGCCGAGCACCACGACCACCAGACCACCCGGCAGACGCGGGAAGCGTGCGCACAGCCACAACACCAGCAACGCCAGCCCCGCCACCAGTGCCGCAGGCCAGTTCCAACGCGGTAGCTGCTCCAGCAACTGCGGCAGAAAACGGATCAGGTTGTTATCGGTCAGGTGCACGCCCACCACACTGGCCAATTGCTTGAGGATGATGGTCAGCGCCAGGCCGAAGGCGAAGCCACGCAACACGGGCTTGGCGATAAACGAAGTGACGCCGCCAAGTTTCAACAGGCCGGCCAACAGGAAAAACACCCCGGTGAGCAGTACCAGCCCGAAGGCCAGGGAAAGCCTCAATGCCGGCTCATCTCCCGCCAGGCTCGCCGTCGCCGCCGCCAAAACGGCCGCCGACGACGAGGTAGCCGAAACAATCGCAAAGCGGCTAGTGCCGAACAGGCCGTAGCACACCAGGCCTGCAAATAAAGCGATCACCCCGGCCTGGGGCGGCAGCGCGGCGATACTGGAATAGGCGACGGCTTCGGGCAGCAGCAAACCCGCGATGGATAAGCCAGCCAGCAGGTCTTGGATGCGGTTCGACGGTACGGCAACGGGTGCATCGGTTTCAGTCTTCAATCGGCCCAACCCATCCTGGCAAAAAGCGTGCGTAAGCTTAGCCCTCATTGCTCGGCTGCGGTTGAGCCGCATCAGCTTTTGCGCGGGCAAAAAAAAGCCGATTCGCGCTATGCGCGAATCGGCTTGCTTGCGTGAGCCCTGGGTTCAGGACAGCAGCGAGTAAATCAATGCAGTAATTGCCACCAGGCCCACTGCGGTGACAAACACGTTGGACGCGTGCCCACGGTACTTGGCCATGGCCGGCACCTTGCGGATCGCGTACATCGGCATCAGGAACAGGATCGACGCAATGATTGGCCCGCCCAGGGTCTCGATCATGCCGAGGATGCTGGGGTTCAGCGTGGCGACGATCCAGCACACCACCAGCATGAAGCCCGCAGTCATACGGTCCAGCGTCTTCGCAGCTGGACGGCGACCGCTTTTGAGCACCAGACCCTTGAGGCCCTCGCTCGCGCCGATGTAATGACCGAGGAACGACTTGGCAATCGCCACGAACGCGATCAACGGTGCAGCGAACGCGATGGTCGGGTTGTTGAAGTGGTTGGCCAGGTACGACAGGATCGACAGGTTCTGCGCCTTCGCTTCAGCTAACTGGGCCGGCGACAGGGTCAGCACGCAGCTGAACACGAAGAACAGCACCATCACCACCATCAACAGGTGCGCGCGGGACAGGATCTGCGAACTGCGCTCATCGGCGTGTTCGCCGTACTGGCGCTTCTGGTCAACCGCGAACGCCGAGATGATCGGGGAGTGGTTGAACGAGAACACCATCACCGGAATCGCCAGCCACAGGGTATTGAGCAAGGCCGAAGGCGCCGGGACCACACTCGCGGTGCTGAGGATGCCACCGTTCCAATGCGGGATCAGGTACACCGCAAGGAACAGCAAGGCGACGATAAACGGGTACACCATCATGCTCATGGCCTTGACGATCACTTGTTCGCCGCAACGCACCACCGCCAGCAAGCCGAGGATCAGCACAAACGCCAGCAGCGCCCGTGGCGGCGGCATGATGTGCAACTGGTGCTCCATAAAGCTGCTGACCGTGTTGGTCAGGGCCACGCTGTAGATCAGCAGGATCGGGAAAATCGCGAAGAAGTACAGCAAGGTGATCAGTGCACCCGCTTTGATACCGAAATGCTCTTCGACCACATCAGTAATGTCCGAACCTTCACGGCCGGAGAGCACAAAACGGGTCAGCCCACGGTGGGCAAAGAAGGTCATCGGAAACGCCAGCACTGCCAGGATCACCAGCGGCCAGAAACCGCCCAGGCCGGCGTTGATTGGCAGGAACAAGGTACCGGCGCCAATGGCGGTGCCGAACAGGCCAAGCATCCAGGTGGTGTCCTGGCGGCTCCAGCTTGTGAGGGTTGCAGGTGTCGTTGCATAGCGTTCGTCGACGCTATTGGCCTGATCATTCATCCGGTCGGATCTCCGCATTTACACGGCCGGGACGAGTCAGAAAAACCTGACAGGCAGCGCCCCGACCATAGAAGGGGCCGGATTGTCCGGGATTCTTTTGAATAAGCAAAGACTTAGCTGAGGAATGGTTGTACGAAGCAGATCAATCCAATTGACGACAATTTGTTCCAGTCAGGAACGTGACGCCTGTTTCGCCCACTCAGAGGGAGCCTTATCACAAACCTTGGAGATTCAACCATGACGATTTCAAACCTCAATCTGTCCCACGCCGGCCACTTGGTCGACAGCGTGGCGATGCATATTGCCGATCAAATCGCGGCACAAGATAAGCCCAAGCCACAGCAGCCTCCCAGCTTCCCTTTCAACGGCATTGAATATGCTGCCGCGCCCAAACCCAACAACACAATGATCCCAATGCCTCGCATCGGCTAAGACTGCGCGACTCACCAGGGCGTGGATCCATGCTATGGATTCACTGCCCTCTACCCGCCCCCTGCGGACCTTGCATCACCGCCCTATAAAATGTCGCATACTCTCTCTTCCATCCCGCCCCACAAGGAAGAGCCGTCCGATGACCACCACTGTTCTGGTCCTGGTTGAAACCATCAACGACTACCTGCAAATCATCGAGAGCAATGACTTTCATGTGATCCTGGCGCCAACCCCAGCCGAACGAGCCCAAGCCATCAAGCGCCATGGCGGCCAGATCAACGCCGTGTTGACCCGCGGCCCCCTGGGCCTCTACGCAGACGAAATCGCCGCGCTGCCGCTGCTGGAAATCATCTGTGTGATCGGCGCCGGTTACGAACATGTTGACCTGCAGGCCGCCAGCAATCGTGGGATTGTCGTGACCAACGGCGCCGGGGTGAATGCGCCGTCGGTGGCGGACCACGCTATGGCGCTGTTGCTGTCCCTGGTGCGCGGCATCCCGCAGACCGACGTCGCCGTGCGGCGCGGTGAATGGCCCAAGGTGATGCGCCCTTCCCTGGGCGGCAAGCAACTGGGCATTCTTGGCTTGGGCGCCGTGGGCCTGGAAATCGCCAAGCGCGCCGCCCTCGGATTCGGTATGGAAGTGAGCTATCACAACCGTCAGCCCCGTGATGATGTGGATTACACCTACTGCGCCAGCGCCGTGGAGCTGGCGCGCACTTCGGACTTCATGATCCTGGCCACGCCCGGTGGCCCGAGCACCCGTCACCTGATTGATCGTCACGCCCTGGATGCTCTGGGGCCGAATGGCTACCTGGTCAATATCGGCCGTGGCAGCGTGGTGGTTACCGCCGACCTGATCACCGCCCTTGAACAGCGCCGCATTGGCGGGGCTGCGCTGGATGTATTCGACGACGAACCCAAGGTGCCCGACGCCCTCAAGCACCTGAGCAATACCGTACTCACCTCCCATGTGGCCGGCCTTTCACCGGAAGCCGCTCACGACACCGTGCAACGGGTGGCCGACAATCTGGTGGAGTACTTCGCCGGCCGACCAGTGCTCACGCCGGTCGTGTTACCCGCGCCCGTAAAATGACCAATCAGGCACGCTGATCATCATCCAACACGCTAACCTATTAAGCCGCCCCGACCTTGTCGCTGGGCGGTCGTGCGCATTAGATTAGGAAATAGTCCAAGGCCTTTAGAATAAGCAGAAGGGATAAGCATGGCGCTGAACGACCAATCGACCCAGATTCGCCCAGGCGAAGAACTTGATGCTGGCCTGATCGATCCCTATCTCAAGGCCCATATCCCGGGCCTGAGCGGCACGCCTGCGATCAGTCAGTTCCCCGGCGGCGCGTCCAACCTGACTTACCTGTTGGAATACCCTGGGCAGGAATTCGTCCTGCGCCGCCCGCCCTTCGGTCACAAGGCCAAGTCAGCCCATGACATGGGCCGTGAATTCCGCATTCTCAATCAGCTAAAAGATGGCTTCCCGTATTGCCCCAAAGCCTATGTGCATTGCACCGATGAGTCGGTGATCGGCGCTGAGTTCTACGTGATGGAACGCGTCAAGGGCATCATCCTGCGCTCCGACCTGCCGCCTGAGCTGGGGCTGGATGCAACCAAGACCGAAGCACTGTGCAAAAGCTTTATCGACAAGTTCGTCGAGCTGCACCAAGTCGACTACACCGCCTGCGGACTGGCCGACCTGGGCAAACCCGAAGGCTATGTGGCACGCCAGATTCGCGGCTGGAGCGACCGCTACGAAAAGGCCCTGACCCCCGATGCGCCCAAATGGGAGGCAGTGCGGGCCTGGCTCAACGACAAGATGCCGGCCGACCACCCGACATCAAGCATCGTGCATAACGACTACCGCTTCGATAACGTGATCCTCGACCCGCACAACCCGATGCAGATCATCGGCGTACTGGACTGGGAGCTCACCACACTCGGCGATCCGCTGATGGACTTGGGCAACACCCTCGCCTACTGGATAGAGGCCGCCGACCCCGCGCCGGTGCAACTGATGCGCCGCCAGCCAAGCAATGCGCCCGGGATGCTCACCCGCCGCGAGTTCGTCGACTACTACGCCGAACGGTCGGGCATCCAGATCGATAATTTCGACTTCTATTACACCTACGGCCTGTTCCGCCTGGCCGGCATCGTTCAGCAGATCTACTACCGTTTCTTCCATGGCCAGACCCAGGACAAACGCTTTGCTCAGTTCATTCAGATGAACTCACTGCTGGAGCAAATGAGCCTGAAGGTAATCGCTAAATCAGCCCTCTGATCGCACAAAAACAAGGAACCCCCATGTCCAAGACTCATCTGTTCGACCTCGACGGCAAAATTGCGTTTGTCTCCGGCGCCAGCCGTGGCATCGGTGAGGCCATCGCCAAGTTGCTGGCCCAGCAAGGCGCCCATGTGATCGTCTCCAGCCGCAAGCTAGAAGGCTGCCAGCATGTGGCCGACGCAATCATCGCCGACGGCGGCAAGGCCACTGCGGTTGCCTGCCATATTGGTGAAATGGAGCAGATTAGCCAGGTGTTCGCCGGCATTCGCGAGCAGTTCGGCCGCCTGGATATTCTGGTCAACAACGCAGCCACCAACCCGCAGTTCTGCAACGTGCTGGACACCGATCTGGGCGCGTTCCAGAAGACCGTTGACGTGAACATTCGCGGCTACTTCTTCATGTCGGTGGAAGCCGGCAAGCTGATGCGCGAAAACGGCGGCGGCAGCATCATCAACGTGGCCTCGATCAACGGCATCTCGCCGGGTGTCTTCCAAGGCATCTACTCGGTGACCAAGGCCGCGGTGATCAACATGACCAAAGTGTTCGCCAAGGAATGCGCTGAATTCGGCATCCGTTGCAACGCCCTGCTGCCGGGCCTGACGGACACCAAGTTCGCCTCGGCGCTGGTGAAAAACGATGCGATCCTGAAAATGGCCCTGGCGCAGATCCCGCTCAAGCGTGTGGCCGACCCAAGCGAGATGGCCGGCGCGGTGCTGTTTCTGGCGAGTGACGCGTCCAGCTACACCACCGGTGTGTCGCTGAATGTAGACGGTGGTTTCCTCTCCTGACTTCGCCCGGGTTTCTACAGGTCGATTTACGCGTAACCTTGGCGTAGATCGATTTGTCTCAGAGTGAAACATGGAACTGCACATCGTCATCAAAGGCCGCAAGGACCTGGCGGCCCAGCTTTATCAGCAATTGCGCGAAGCCATTGCGGCCGGGCGTCTCGCGGCAGGCGCGCAACTGCCGCCCAGCCGCCTGCTGGCCGAGCAGTTGGGCGTATCGCGCAAGACCGTGTCCGATACCTACGCCACGTTGACCTATGAAGGCTTGCTGGTGGGAAAGATCGGTCGTGGCACCTTCGTTAACGCTTGGGCGCCCCCAGCGGATCGTCTACAAACTGCCACCGACCTGGCCTGCGCCAGCAATCTGGCTAAATGGCAGGCGCTGCCCTCGCCGATGCGCCACCCCACACGCGACAATCTCCTGCGCTACGAATTTCTCGGCGGCGCCACCAGCCGCAATCAGTTCCCACAAGACGAATGGCGACGCTGCACCCAGGACGCGCTGCGCCGCATTGCCCAGAACAGCGGCTTCTACAGCCAACCCGAAGGCTTGCCAGCACTGCGCAGTGCCATCGCCGGGCATATCGCCTTTTCCCGAGGCGTCAAATGCTGCGATGACGACATCGTGGTCACCAATGGCGCGCAACAAGGGCTGGACCTGCTGGCCCGCGTGGTGCTGGAACCAGGCAGCATCGTCGCCATGGAAGACCCTGGCTACAGCCCCGCACGCCAGTTGTTCCAGGCGATGGGCGCCCGGGTCGCCAGTGTGCCGGTGGATGACCAAGGCATTCAGGTGGATCAGATCCCCGACGGCACCCGCTTGATCTATGTGACCCCCTCCCACCAGTTCCCCCTCGGCATGCCCATGAGCCTGGCGCGCCGTGAAGCCTTGCTGGTCCGCGCCTTCGACCTGGGGGCGATCATCATCGAGGACGACTACGACAGTGAATTCCGCTACGAAGGCCGCCCCACCGATTCCCTGCAAAGCATGGACACCCGCGGCGTAGTCACTTACGTCGGCACCTTCTCCAAAACCCTGCTGCCCGAACTGCGCCTGGGCTATTTGGTGCTGCCGCCGGCGATCCACGGCGCGGTACTCAAGGCCAAGCAATTGACCGACCAGCACAGCTCCACCTTGCCGCAGTGGGCGCTGGCCAAGTTCATCAGCGAAGGCTACCTGCTCAAACACATCCGCCGCTGCCACTCCGTATATGCCGGGCGTCGTGAGCGCATCCTGCAACGACTGGCCGGGGATTTGTCGCCGTGGTTCGAAGCCGTGCCCACCGTGGCGGGGTTTCATATGGCGGCGCTGTGCAAGGTGCCGGTGAGCATTCCGTTGCTGATGACATTGGCGCGTGAGGCCGAAGTGGGTTTATACCCGCTTGATGTGTTCTTCCACGACGCACCGGTGCGCCCTGGGCTGATTATTGGATTCGGCGCCATCGAAACCCTGGATATAGACCCGGCGCTGGACAAGGTGCGCGACATTCTCAAACAGATTGGCTAGGGGCTTTTCCGGCGGATTGGTCATTGGTCGGCCAGGTTCTGCGGCGTAGGGTGGACAGGTCTCGAACTACTCGGAAACCCGAACATGAAACGCCTGCTCGCCACCACTCTGATGCTCGCTTCACTCAGCGCCTTTGCCCACGAACCGGTGTACAACCAGGAGTCGATCAAGGTGCTGCAGGAGCACGCCCTGACCAACGTGCCCGGCAAGAAAACCATCATGCTCACCGTTGATTACGCCCCCGGCCAGGCCACCGTTCCCCATAGCCATACGGGTACGGCGGTGGCCTATGTGCTGGAGGGCGCGATCACTTCGCGGGTCAATGATGAGGAGGCGATAACCTACAAGGTCGGCGAATCGTTCTACGAGCCCGCGGGTTCGCGGCACTTTGAATCCAGCAATGCCAGCCAGACCCAGCCAGCGAAGTTACTGGTGGTGATGGTGTTGGATGACAAGGCCGAGGTGCTGACCCCTCTTCCAAAATGATCAGCTAAGACATCTATCAGAAGTATGGGCGGTCGCTAAATGTGGGAGGGGGCTTGCTCCCGATAGCAGTGCGTCACGACACCCATTTGGCTGAACTACCGCTATCGGGAGCAAGCCCCCTCCCACAGTTTTGACCGCGTTGAGTCAGGGACTAGGGGCGTTTGAATAGGCAGCGCAGTTCTTCGATCCTTGACCGGCACACACAGCCCTCAAGGTGATCATTGACCATCCCCATCGCCTGCATCAGCGCATACATCGTGGTCGGACCTACAAAGGTCCAGCCACGTTTTTTAAGGGCCTTGGACAGTCGCACCGAGGCCGATGAGGTGGGGTTGCCCGTCCAGTAAGCCAGGTCCACCACCGCCGGGCGCTCTTCATCACCCGGCTCGAACGCCCACAACCACCGCGCCAGCGATCCGGTTTCATCCACCAGCTCACAGGCCCTGCGCGCGTTGTTGATGGTGGACACGATCTTGGCCCGATTACGCACAATCCCCGGATCCTGCATCAGCCGCTCTATATCAGCCTCGCCGTACTGCGCCACCCGACGAAAATCAAAGCCCTCGAACGCCGCACGAAACTGCTCGCGCTTGCGCAAAATGGTGATCCACGCCATCCCCGCCTGAAAGCCTTCCAGGCAAATTTTCTCGTACAGCTGGACATCGTCCGCCACCGGCACACCCCATTCCTGGTCGTGGTAACGCGGATATTCCGGCGCCGAGGTGCGCCAGCTGCAATGGGTGTGGCCCGCTGCGTCAGTGGTCAATCCTGGAGTGTCCATCCATCACCTCATAAGCCGAGCGGCGGATGATAGACGAAAATTTTTCCAGCCCGCCAACCGCTCAAGCATCGCCCTCAGCGACCAACTGGTCAGACCGGGACTTGTCAATCAACCAATAATGACTTGTGATTTCGAAAAAACCCGGCGTAGACTGGCCCCGCACTGGACTTACCGGTATGACCACAACAATTAAGCCCTGGAACCACCAGGGCACCGAATAGAGATCCCTCCCATGCTCAGATGGTGCTCGCGTTCGATTTTCCTGCAAGTCGTAATTGGCCTGATGCTTGGCATCATCTGCGGCCTGGCCCTTCCCGAATTCTCCTCGCAACTCAAACCCCTGGGTGACGGCTTTATCAAGCTGATCAAAATGCTGATTGGCCTGATCGTGTTCTGCGTCGTGGTCAGTGGCATTTCCGGCGCCGGCGACTTGAAGAAAGTCGGACGAATCGGCCTCAAGTCGGTGATCTACTTTGAAATCCTCACCACCATCGCCCTGGTGATCGGCCTGGTCATGGCCTTCAGCACCGGTATCGGCCAAGGTGCCAATATCCACCTGGAGCAGCTCTCCTCCGCCGGCCTCAATGAACTGGCCGACAAGGGCCAGCACATCAAGGGCACCAGCCAGTTCCTGATGGACCTGATCCCCAACTCGGTGATCGGCGCCTTTGCCGACAACAACGTGCTGCAAGTGCTGCTGTTCTCGGTGCTGTTTGGCAGCGCGCTGAACCTGGTGGGCGAAGCGGCCTCAGGCATCACACGGCTGATCAATGAGCTTAGCCACGTGATCTTCCGCATCATGGGCATGATCGTGCGCCTGGCGCCAATCGGTGTGTTCGGCGCGATTGCCTTCACCACCAGCACTTACGGCCTGGACTCCCTGCAACACCTGGGCAGCCTGGTTGGCCTGTTCTACCTGACCTGCTTTGCCTTCGTCGGACTGATCCTGGGCCTGGTAATGCGCCTGTCGGGCCTGCGCATGCTGCCGTTGCTTAAGTACCTGCGCGAAGAACTGCTGATCGTGATGGGGACCGCCTCCTCCGATGCCGTGCTGCCGCAGGTCATGCGCAAACTCGAACACCTGGGCATTGGTAGCTCCACCGTGGGCCTGGTGATTCCAACGGGGTATTCGTTCAACCTCGACGGTTTCTCGATCTACCTGACCCTGGCCATCGTGTTTATCGCCAACGCCACCGGCACGCCGCTGTCGATGACTGACTTGCTGACCATCCTGCTCGTGTCGTTGATCACCTCCAAAGGCGCCCACGGGATTCCCGGCTCTGCGCTGGTGATCCTGGCGGCAACGCTGACAGCAATCCCGGCGATTCCGGTAGTGGGCCTGGTGCTGGTATTGGCGGTGGATTGGTTCATGGGCATCGGCCGCGCACTGACTAACCTGATCGGCAACTGCGTCGCCACCGTGGCCATCGCACGCTGGGAAAAAGACATCGATATCCAGCGCGCCAACAAGGTGTTGGACGGCCAGCAAGGGTATGCCTTCCAGGCCAAGAAACCGGTGCTGCCGGCCCACCAGGAATTCTAACGCTGTCTCATGGGCAACACTGGCTAATGTGGGAGGGGGCTTGCCCCCGATGAGGACGGTCAGTTGATAGATCTGTAACTGATCCACCGCCATCAAGGGCAAACCCCCTCCCACATGACTGTATTAGCAACATTAAGGAAGTATCGACGTGATCAGCACCTCAACGGTCGTCAATTCAGTCGTAGAAAAACTCCGCGCCGCCCTGGCGCGAGGTCAGTGGCGCCGGGGCGAAATGCTGCCCGGCCAGCGCGAACTGGCCGAACAGATGGGCATCAGCCGCCCCAGCCTGCGCGAAGCGGTGATCGTGCTGGAAACCCTCGGCCTGGTGCGCTCCATGCCCGGCAAAGGCGTGGTCGTGCTCGAAACCAGCGTCAGTGAACCCCAATCCAGCGACGCCGTGGCCGACGCCAGTCTCGAAGACCTCCTGCAACTGCGCTACACCCTCGAACCCTTCATCGTCGGCCTTGTGGCCCAGTCCATCAGCAGCAAGGAAGTCGGCCAATTGCGCTTGACCCTAATGGACATGCGCGAGGCGCTCGACGCTGGTGACGCCGAAGCAGGCATGAACGCCTACATTGGCTTTCACGAAGAACTCTTCGCCCTCACGTCCAACCCGATTTTCCAGAACGTGGTGCAACAGACCAGCAACGCCCTCAAGCAAAGCGCCCAGGTTCTGCGCAACTCTCCTGAACACCTGGCCGAGCGCCTGCAGGAAAACGACGCGGTGGTGCGCGCCATACGCAACAAGAACAGCGCCCTGGCCAGCGCAGAAATGCGCAAGCACATCCTCCAGGAAGGCCTGCGCATGGGTATTCGCTTGAACATCCCGGACGACCATCTGGGCAGCTGACTTTTTGGAGACGACCATGACCGCCCACGCCCTGCACCGCGAGCCCTTCCTCCCCGCCCTGCGCCTGGTAGCCGGTAAAAAGCCAACGGTGGATGACATCTACCCACGGCTGTTCGACGCGATCCTCGAACAACGCATCGCCCCGGCCAGCCGCTTTACAGAAGAAAGCCTGGGTGAAACCTTTGGCGTGAGCCGCAGTGTGATTCGCCGCGTATTGGCCAAGCTGTCTCATCAGCAAGTGATCATCCTGCGTCCCAACCAGCGCGCTCAAGTAGCGGCACCGGACGCACAGCAGACGCGGCAGATCCTCGAAGCACGGCGCATGACCGAAATCACCGTGGTGCAACTGGCGTGTGCCCAGGCCACGGCGACGCAGATACGCCAACTGCGCGAGTTGATTGCTCGCGAACGCGAGTGCATTGAACGCGACCAGCGTGGGCCGGCGATTCGCTTGTCGGGGGAGTTTCACCTGCAACTGGCGGTGATGGCGGGGAATGGTCCGTTGGCGCAGTTCCTCAACAGCCTGGTGCCGTTGACGTCGTTGATCATTGCCCAATTCGAAGCAAAAGCCTGCACGTATTGCGCGTGGCAGGAGCATGTGGCGATTGTGGATGCGGTGGAGCAACGCGACTCAAGCACCGCAGTGACCCTGATGACCCAACACCTGGATCACCTGGAAGCCAAGTTGCTGAAACACCATTAATCTCCAGATAAAACGAGATAAAAATGTGGGAGGGGGCTTGCCCCCGATAGCGGTGGGCCAGTCATGAAGAGGCTGGCTGACACTCTGCTATCGGGGGCAAGCCCCCTCCCACAGTTTTTGGGGTGTTTGATAAAGGGCATTCCAACAAAAAGCCCCTGCATCTCACAATGCAGGGGCTTTTGTTTCAGGCGCTAAATCAAGCCGGTTGCAGCACAGACGGCCCACTCAAGGCCAAGTCCAGCAACTCACGGTTGGCGACCGCATACATGGCGTAGTCCGTACCGACCGCAGCACGAATCTCCACCATCATGGCCACCCAACGATCCGCCATGTCCTTGTGCTGCTCAAGCCACAGGGCCACGCGGGCTTCCATGTCTTGTGGCGCGTCGGCCATTTGCAGGACAGAAATGGTAATCGCCCGTTGCTGCCAGTCCACGTCGTCGCGGAACGCTTCGCGAGCCGCAGCCTGCCAGTTGTTGGCCACTGGCAGATCGCTGATCTGCTGCAGGTACCATGGCAAGTCCAGAGCGCTGCCTACGGCGAAGTAGGCCTTGGCCACTTCGGCGGCGTCATGCCCGGTTACGTCAGCGGCTTCGATGATTGGCAGCAGGGTGTACAGGTGAGTAGTGCCTGCAACCATACGCGCCAACAACTCCGGCACGCCCGCTTCAGTGTAAGCCTGATAGCGTTTCTGCCAGCCTTCGCGGGTCGGTCCTTCCAGCAGTTCGTCGAGCTTGAGGCCCAGTGCGGCCAGGTGCGGACCGAAGTGCGCGGTGTCACGCCCAGCGTCCTGCTCGTTGCGACGGCTGCGTAGGAACCAACGCGTAGCGCGGCGGCCCAGGCGCATCAGCTCATCCATCAACTGCAATTGCACGTCAGCGGAGACCTGGTGGTCCAGGGCTTCGATCTGGCGGAACCAGTGCGGGAGGTGGAAGATGTCGCGCACGATCACATAAGCGCCGGCCACGTTCGCCGGGCTCATGCCGGTCGACTCTTTGAGTCGTTGAACGAAGGTGATGCCCATGTGGTTAACCAGGTCGTTGGCGATCTGGGTGCTGACGATCTCACGCTTCAGGCGGTGACGACGCATGGCCTCGCCGAACTTGGCGACCAGGCTCGGTGGGAACGCGGTCTCCATGTCACGGGTCAGGTACTCGTCATCCGGCACCAGGGACTTGAGCAATGCTTCCTTGAGGTCGATCTTGCTGTACGAGATCAGCACCGACAGTTCCGGACGGGTCAAGCCCTTGCCGTTGGCGGCGCGCTCTGCGAGCTGCTCCTCGGTCGGCAGGTACTCGATGGCGCGGTCCAGCTTGCCACGGCCTTCCAGGTCGCTCATCAAGCGTTTGTACTCAGCTGCTCGCTCGTAAGCCTTGCGGGCAGCCAGGGACAGGGCCTGGGTTTGCTTATAGTTGTTGCCCAACACCAGGTTTCCGACTTCGTCGGTCATGCTCGCCAGCAACTGGTTGCGTTGCTTGTCGGTCATGTCACCGGCCTGCACCACTTCGTTGAGCAGGATTTTGATGTTCACTTCGTGGTCGGAGCAGTCCACACCACCGGCGTTGTCGATGAAGTCGGTGTTGGAACCGCCGCCATTGAGGCCGAATTCCACACGACCCAGCTGGGTCATGCCGAGGTTACCGCCCTCGCCCACCACCTTGCAGCGCAGTTCGTTGCCGTTGACGCGCAGCGCGTCGTTGGCCTTGTCGCCGACATCGGCGTGGCTTTCGGTGCTGGCCTTGACGTACGTACCGATACCGCCGTTCCACAACAGGTCCACCGGCGCCTTGAGCAAGGCGTTCAGCAGTTCGGTCGGGGTCAGCTTGTCGGCCGAGATGTCGAAGCGTTCTTTCATCTGCGGCGAGATGGCAATGCTCTTCGCGCTGCGCGAGAAGATACCGCCGCCTTCGGACATGATGCTGGTGTCGTAGTCGGTCCAGGCCGAACGCGGCAGCTCGAACATGCGCTGACGCTCGACGAAGCTGGTCGCCGGGTTCGGGTTTGGATCGATGAAGATGTGCAGGTGGTTGAAGGCTGCGACCAGTTGCAGCTTGTCGGACATCAACAGGCCGTTACCGAACACGTCACCGGCCATATCGCCGACGCCCACCACGGTGATGCTGTCTTCCTGCACGTTGATGCCGCGCTCACGGAAATGACGCTGCACACCGACCCACGCGCCCTTGGCGGTGATGCCCATTTTCTTGTGGTCGTAACCGGCGGAACCACCGGATGCGAACGCATCACCCAGCCAGAAGCCGTAGTCGATGGCGATGCCGTTGGCGATGTCGGAGAAGGTCGCGGTGCCCTTGTCCGCTGCGACGACGAGGTACGGGTCATCGTCGTCATGACGCACGACGTTGGCCGGCGGCACCAGGGCGCCGTCCTTGAGGTTGTCGGTAATGTCCAACAGGCCCGAAATGAAGATGCGGTAGCAGGCAATACCCTCGGCCGCGATTTCATCCCGCGTGCCGCCCAGTGGCAAGCGACGCGGCAGGAAGCCGCCCTTGGCGCCCACCGGTACGATCACCGAGTTCTTCACTTGCTGGGCTTTTACCAGGCCGAGCACTTCGGTGCGGAAGTCTTCTTCACGGTCGGACCAGCGCAGGCCGCCGCGAGCGACGTTACCAAAGCGCAGGTGCACGCCTTCGACCCGTGGCGAGTACACGAAGATTTCAAACTTCGGCACCGGCTTAGGCAGCTCGGGAATGGCGCGCGGGTCGAACTTGAAGCTGAAGTACGACTTGTTCTGGCCGTTGGCGTCGGTCTGGTAGAAGTTGGTACGCAGGGTGGCCTTGATCAGGTCCAGGTAGCGACGCAGGATGCGGTCTTCGTTGAGCACCTGGACGTCGTCCAGGGCCGTGAGGATCGCTTGCTCCAAGCGTTGCTGCTTGTCTTCAAGGTCATCGGCGGTGAGCTTGCGCGCCAGGTAGAAGCGTGTTTTGAACAACCGGGTCAACTCGCGGGCGATGTCGGTGTGGTTGTTCAGGGTGCTGGCGATATAACCCAAGTCGAAGCCCAGGCGGATCTGCTTCAGGTAACGGGCGTAGGCACGCAGCAGCGCGACGTCGCGCCATGGCAGGCCGGCGGTCAATACCAGACGGTTGAACGCATCGTTCTCGGCATCGCCGTGGACGATGTGCACGAACGCATCCTGCAGGGTGTCGTTGAGCTGCTGGATATCCAGGTTCACGCCTTCGGCGGCGATGAACGCAAAATCATGGATCCAGAACTCACGGCCATTGGCGTGGCGCAGTCGGTAAGGGAATTCACCCAACACGCGCAGGCCGAGGTTTTCCAGGATCGGCAGTACGTCGGACAGCGCCAGCGGGGTGTCGGCGTGGTAGAGCTTGCAATGCAGCTCGCGTTGGCCGGAGACCTGGCCCAGTGGCTGATAGAAGCTCATCACCAGCGGGTTGGCTTCGGTCAGGCTGTTGAGGTGCTGCATGTCGACGACGGCTGAATGCGCGGCAAAACGCTCGCGGTAGCCGGCCGGGAAGCCTTTCGGGAAGTCCGCCAGCACATTGGTGCCCTGGGCTTCGCCGAAGCTTTCGACCACCAGGCTGGAGTAGTCGTCCTGCCAGCTGCGGCAGGCCTGCACCACTTCTTTTTCCAGTTGCAGCGGGTCGATGTCGAGGCGGTTCTTGGGGTCTACCCGCAGAATCAACTGGACACGGGCCAGTACGGACTCGGAGAAGAAGGTCCAGAACTCGCAGTCCGAGGCTTTCAGGCGATCCATCAGCACTTGCTGGATCTTCTGGCGCACTTCGGTGGAATAGATGTCGCGCGGCACATAGGCCAGGCAGTAGCAGAAACGACCGTACGGGTCTTTGCGCAGGAACACGCGGATCTTGTTGCGTTCCTGAATCTGCACAATCGACATCACAGTGCTGAACAGCTCGTCGACCGGGGTCTGGAACAGGTCGTCACGGGGCAGTACTTCAACGACCTGGGCAAGCTCCTTGCCCAAGTGCGCCTTGGCCTGGAAGCCCGAACGGCGTTCGATTTCGGCCACTTTGCGACGAATGTACGGAATGACTCGCACGCTTTCGCCATACACCGACGAGGTGTACAAGCCCATGAAGCGATGTTCCTTGATGACCTTGCCGTCGGCATCGATCTCACGGATCGATACGTAGTCCGGGTAGGCCGGGCGGTGAACACGGCTTGGGTGCGCAGCCTTGGCGAACGACAGCACGGTCGGTTCACGCAGGTAAGACACAGCGTAGTCTTCGATGCGCAGGTCATCGGCGGTGAGGCCAGCACGCAGCAGCTTGGTCAGACCGAGGAAGGAACTGGCGTCATATTGAATATGGCCACCGTCCGCCTCGTCACGTACCACGAATTCTTCATAGCCCAGGAAGGTGAAGTGGTTGCCCACCAGCCACTCCAGGAAGTTCTTGATCTCGGCTTTTTCTTCGCCGTCGATGCCGAACTGGCTGGCGTCGATACCGGCCAGCAGGTCCTGGACCTTGGCTTTCATCGGTTCAAAATCGGCCACGGCCACGCGCACTTCACCCAGAACCTGCTCAAGCTCTTTGCTCAGCACGTTCAGTTCGGCGGCGTTGGCGCAGCGGTCGATTTCCAGGTACATCAGCGATTCTTGCTGGATGTCGTCGCCCTGCGTGCCTTTCGGCAGGATTTCCAGCAACTCGCCTTTGCTGCCACGACGCACACTCAACACGGTGGTTTGCAGGGTGTGAATGCTGTAGCCGCGACGGTTCAGCTCGGTACGTACCGAGTCCACCAGGAACGGCAGGTCATGGTGCAGCACTTCGACCGCGGTATGGGTCGACTGCCAGCCATGACGTTCGTAATCGGGGTTGTAGACCCGCACTTGTGGCTGGGTATGATCAAAGCGCTCAAGCAGGCGCCAGGCAGACAGGGTGCAACCGGCCAGGTCGGAAAGGCGACGCTGGGTCAGTTCGTCCAGGGAAATGATGCCGAAGAATTGTTCAGCGAACAGCGCCACTTGTGGCAGTGCCTGTTCGCTGATGTGCTGCGCCAGTGCCGCTTGCAGTTGATGCTGGAAGTCGGCCTTGCTGGCTGCGGTGAAGAACGCCATCTGTGGTACTCCGCTTGGGCTTGTTATTGATGGAAGCGTCGCGTGTTATCCCCTTGCGGGGAGACCGTCAGCTCTGTTCGCCGGTAACTAAAGCACCATAGACGAATCAGGATGACAGGAGGGTGAAGCTGGACAAGACAATGAGGTCACATACAACTTCCATAAGATGCGCACCCTGCCGGGTGACGGTACGACGGGCAGGTCAGACGCCTGGCAGGCTGTGGAACGAGAACTGCATCCGTTGCGCAGCTTAACGACTGAGGGAAGCGCGCTGCTTGCGAAGCTGCGACATATTCGGTCATCGGTAAGCAGGCTCGCGGTTGCAACTTGGGCAACCCGTGATTTCGGGTGAAAAAACGCCTGATTGTTCGGGGGTGAGTGTCGAAAATGACTGATTCTCCATGCCAGGTCATGCCCTGAGTCTGACACAGGAAGAAGCACAAAATTCGCGGCAATGGCACAATTGCCCACGCGATGCCCTCCCCCAGACAGGATTCCCCATGCTGCAAATCAAAACCGACGCCCTGATGGCCACACCGTGCGACGACGAAGAAGACAACATGGCCATGCTCTGCTGCCACGGCAAGAACGGCGAAATGTTCATGTTGACCCGCTACCCCGATGAAGACGAAGTGGAACTCACCTGGGACTACGGGCCTTCAACCCTCGATGGCCTGAAAATCACCCTGAGCGACACGACCCTGACCGTGGAACTGGCCGCCGGCGATGCCGACGCCCTCGGTGGCAAGGATAAATTGGAGATCAGCCACGCCACAGCAGTGGCAGATATGGCAGAAGTGGAAGCAACTCTGCAGAACATCCTCAAGGGCACTGGCACCTACGTTCGCGCCTGAAACCGGGGCCTTCAACCCCCTGCGCAGTCAAGATCGAGGGCCTTGACCGTTTGTCGTGACTGTTATTTCTAACAGTATCCCGCCTTCGGTTTTGCGCCTTAGCTGATTGAAATCACGGTGACTGCACAGGTGCTCCGATGAAATCCATCAGCAAGCTTCTCGCCATCGTCCTTTTGGGCGCGGCTTCCTCGGCGTTGTCGGCAGCGCCTGCCAACGCTGGTTATTCACATCTGGTCCTGCTGCTCAAGGACGATGGCTCGACGTCGAGGCATTTCCAGGACACCTACGACCCGTCCAGCACCTTCCAGACCCATGTACCCAACATCAAGGCGCTGGTGCCGCCTTCCAAGACGCGTACGCTGGAGGGATTTCAGGCCTTGCAGCGGCATCGGCTGGACCGCTATTACATTATCGACACCCAGCACCTGACACCTGACCAAGCCCAGGCACTGGCTGCGAAGCTCAAGCAGGACCCGGCGATTGAAGACGTCGACTTCGAGCCGCAGGTCGATGGAATGGAAAACGATAACGGCACGCCGGCGATGGAAAGCCTGCGTAATGACATTCCGGACCACACTGCTCGCCAAGGCTATCTGTATGACAGGACCGCGCTAGCGCCCTACAGAATAGGCGGTGTAAATGCTACGCAAGCCTGGAAAATTCCTGGCGGCAAGGGCGAAAACATGCGAGTAGTTTCTTCGGAAATCAGTCATTGGTCCTACAACCATCTGGACTTGCCTAAGCCTTTTCTGGAAATCAGCCAGGGTGCCGTCGTTGGCGCCCATGACACGGCCAGCGTCGGCACCATCGCCTCCAGGGAAAATGGATTCGGAACCACCGGCATCGTCCCCGAGACGCAGTTGGGCTACACCCAATATGGCGACTCACGACTGCTGCAACTGGCCGAGCGCTCCAGTCCTGGCGACGTCGTACAGTTAGGCGTGCACTTCAAATATGCGACATTGCCCGGCGTAGGCTGCGCCGCCGATTGCTTCATGCCCCTTGAGTACAGCAAGGCCGTCCGTGACATCATCACCTTCATGACAGAGGAAAAAGGTTTGCACGTGGTATTGGCGGCGGCGAACGGCAACATCAATCTTGATCACCCCTACTTCAACGGCTGGTTCGATCGCAACATATTCGACTCCGGCAGTGTCTATGCCGGCGCCGTCGAGCCGAAGACCGGATTGAGGTCGTATTTTTCCCAATACGGCAGCCGGGTGGACGTGTTCAGCTGGGGCGGTTCCGTGACCACGACCACGTGGAGTGCTTCCAACCCCACCACCGGCTATAGCCACACGTACAGCGGCACCTCGTCAGCCAACCCGATCATTGCCGGGGTGATGGCGTCGTTACAAGGCGTGGCGCGAGCCAACGGGCTGGGCAACATCCCGCCCAAGGAACTGCGCAGAATCCTCGTCGAAACCGGCTACCCACAGGCCAACGGCAATCGCACCGAGATCGGCGTGCAGCCCGACCTGGATTTAGCGATCAAGAAACTGCTCGCCGACGGCGCAGGCCAGCCGCCCACCGGCCGCCTGGCCCTGCCCGAAGAGGTTAAGTCGGGCGCGGCGTTCACCGGGCAGGTCTACGCCGAATCACCCACCAACAAACCGCTGACGTATCGCTGGACTGCCACGGGTTTCACGCCCGCGACCGGTGAGGGGCCGACCATTGCACTGGCGGCACCCGTGATGCCCGTCGACACCCGCACGTCTATATCAGTGCTGGTGTCCGATGGCACACGCAGCATCACGCTGGTCGAAAACCTCACGATCAAAGCCACCGAAACGCCACCGGTCGGTGACTGCGTCGCCGCGTGGGTCGCCACCAAGGCGTACTCCAATGTCAGCGAAAAAGTCTCCTACAGCGGTTACAACTATCAGGTCGCGCACTGGTCCCAGGGCGCACGCCCGGACCTGAATTTTGTTGAAACCGGCGCCGCCAAACCCTGGCGTCGCCTGGGCACCTGCGGTGGCGAATCACCCGTTGTCGCCAGGATCACCGCGCCATCCACGGTTGAAGCCGGCAAGCAGCTGCAAGTGTCGGGCATTTCGTCCACCGGCCAGGACCTGCGCTATGCATGGACCGCATCGGGCTTTACCCCGTCAACGTCGACGCAGCCGACCGCTACGCTCGTCGCGCCAAACACGGACGGTACGCGCAGCATCACATTGACCGTCACCGACGCACGCGGCGCCAGCGCCAGTGCCAGCCACACTGTCAAAGTGAACGCCAGCGCCCCCGTCAACCGGCCGCCGGTGGGCAGCCTGCTGGGCGATGAGACGGTCGAATCGGGCAAAACCGCGAATTTCACCGCCAACACCAGCGACCCGGATGGCGACCCCATGACGTACGCTTGGACGCTCCCAACCGTCCTCACCGCCACCGCCCTCAATACCCGCACCCTCAGCGTGACCGCCCGCCCGGTCAGCAGCGACACCCGCGCGACCATCAGCGTGGCGGTCAGTGACGGGCGCGGAGGTACGCTAAGGCTGGACCGGCCGATCACCGTCAAAGCAGATAACTGCAGAAGCACCCCGCCGTGGTCGCCGACCAAGACCTACCAGACCGCCTGGGAGAAAGTCTTGTACAAAGACAAGGTCTACGAACATAACTTCTATAGCCAGAACAAGCCGCCGGACCTTTACTCCGCGCAATGGGGCAAAGAATGGAAAATCGGGGTGCCATGCCCTTGAAGCATCCGGGGTGAGCGGACAAGCCCGCTCACCCCATTCCTGCTTCCTAAACAAAATTCCTACAAGTTTTCCTGAAAATACCCCGCGCGCCGTTAGTCGCCACCCCCCGCCATGCATTAAAGTAGTCGCCCCAGCCCGACGTTTGCTGCATGACGTAGAGGCTCATCTCTCCAGGAACCGTCATCGATGGAACATCGTGAAGCGCTGCTCGCGCTGCGAACCTTTCTTTCTACGCAGATTCTCGGCCAGGAAAAACTCATTGATCGCCTGCTGATCGCCCTGCTCGCCGACGGCCATATGCTGGTCGAAGGCGCGCCTGGCTTGGCCAAGACCAAGGCCATCAAAGAGCTGGCCGAAGGCATCGAAGCGCAGTTCCATCGTATCCAGTTCACCCCAGACCTGCTGCCCGCCGACATCACCGGCACCGAGATCTATCGCCCGGAAACCGGCAGCTTCGTGTTCCAGCAAGGGCCTATCTTCCACAATCTGGTGCTGGCCGACGAAATCAACCGGGCGCCGGCCAAAGTGCAATCGGCGTTGCTCGAAGCCATGGCTGAGCGCCAAGTCAGCGTAGGACGCAGCACCTACGAACTGTCGCCGCTGTTTTTGGTGATGGCCACGCAAAACCCCATCGAGCAGGAAGGCACCTACCCGCTGCCCGAAGCCCAGCTCGATCGTTTCCTGATGCACGTCAAGATCGGCTTCCCGGATGCCGCCGTGGAGCGGCGCATCCTGCAACAAGCCCGTGGCGAAGCCCTCAATGGTGAAACCAAGCCCGAACGCCGCGTCAGCCAGCAGGCGATTTTTGCCGCGCGCAAAGAAATCCTCGGCCTGTACATGGCCGATGCGGTGGAGGAATACCTGGTGCAATTGGTCATGGCCACACGCACCCCGGCCAAGTTCGACCCAGAGATGGCCGAGTGGATCGCCTACGGCGCCAGCCCCCGCGGTTCCATCGCCCTCGACCGCTGCGCCCGCGCCCACGCCTGGCTGGCCGGACGGGACTTCGTGAGCCCGGAAGATATCCAGGCGGTGTTGTTCGACGTACTGCGCCATCGCATCATCCTGTCGTTCGAAGCCGAAGCGGCTGGCATCGACCAGGACCGTGTGGTGCAACGCATCCTCGACGTCGTTGCCGTCGCTTGAACTCGATGAATGCCAGCGATGGAATCCGCGTCACGCTCAGCGAGTTGATTGAGATGCGCCACCGCGTGCGCGAAGTGCAGCTGTTTTCCACGCCGAGCCAGCGCAGCCCGCTGATCGGCTTGCATCACTCCAAACTGCGCGGGCGCGGAGTCGACTTCGACCAGGTGCGCGTATACCAGGCTGGCGACGATGTGCGCACCATCGATTGGCGCGTGACTGCCCGCACCCAGGAACCACACACCAAACTGTTCCACGAAGAGCGCGAGCGACCGATTTTTATCATGGTCGAGCAAAGCTGCCGGCTGTTTTTCGGCTCGGGCCAGATGTTCAAATCCGTGCTCGCGGCCCAGGCGGCGAGCCTGATCGGCTGGGCCGCGCTGGGGCATAACGACCGGGTCGGCGGGCTAGTGTTTGGAGACAATGAGCACTACGAAATCAAACCCCGGCGCAGCAAGCAAAGCCTACTGCAACTGCTTAACCGCCTGGTGCGCGTCAACCAGAGCCTGGACACCGAAAGCCGCCCCGAAGCCGATGCCTTGGGCATGGCCCTGCGCCGTGGCCGCGAAGTGCTGCGCCCTGGCAGCCTGGTGATTGTGATCTGCGATGAACGCGCCCTCACTGAGGGCGCCGAGCAACAGTTGAGCCTACTGTCACGCCATTGCGACCTGCTGCTGTTGCCGATTTCCGACCCGCTGGACCACGCCCTGCCCGCCGCGGGGCTGCTGCGTTTTGCGCAAAGAGGGGCGCAACTGGAACTGGACACGCTGAATTACGACTTGCGCCAGGCCTACAAGGCCCAAGCTGAAGCACGCATCGCCCGCTGGGAACTGCTCGCGCAAAAACTGCGAATACTGCTGATGCCCTTGAGCACCCAGAGCGAAATGGTCGAGCAACTGCGCGAATACCTCAACCCGCAACGCCCGGCCAAAAAACAATGAGCAGCCTTGACCAACTGCAACCGCTGATCGCCCCGCCAAGCATCGGCTTCTGGCCGCCTGCACCGGGTTGGTGGCTGTTGCTGCTGGTGATCCCGTTGCTGGGTTGGGGGCTTTGGTCCTTGCGCCGCTTCCTCCCTGCGCGACGCCCAGTGGCACGCGCCGAACAACCCTTGGACCCGCTGCGCATCGCCGCACTGGCAGAACTGGCCCTCATGCCCAAACCCTATGACGGCGCGCCCGCCGGTGCCTGGCTGCAACAACTCAATGGCCTGCTCAAGCGCCTGTGCCGCAACGACTACCCTTACAGCCAGAGCCACACCCTCAATGGGCGCAAATGGCTGGCGTTCCTCGACAACCGCTGCCCGGCTGCCGGCCTCACCCGCTGGATGGTACTGGTGGAAGGCGCCTATAAACCCGAATGCAAACTCGACGACAAGGCCATCGCCGGCCTGACCCAAGCCGTCGACACCTGGATTCGCAAACATGTTTGAGTTCGCCTGGCCGTGGATCTTCGTCCTGTTGCCGTTGCCCTGGTTGATGCGGCTTATCCTGCCTGTGGCCGACAGCGGCGAGCCGGCACTGAAAGTCAGCTACCTCAGTGATCTCGAAGGCCTGGCCAAGCGCCGCGCCCGCGTCAACTTGCCGGGCTGGCGCCAACAAGCCCCTTTTGTGGTGCTGTGGCTGCTGCTGTTGACCGCCGCCGCACGTCCTGAGTGGCTCGGCGAACCACTGCCGATTGCCGCCAGTGGTCGCGACCTGCTGGTGGCGGTCGACGTGTCCGGTTCCATGGATTTCCCCGATATGCATTGGCGGGACGAGGACGTGAGCCGCTTAACCCTGGTCAAGAACCTCCTCGGTGACTTCCTTGAGCACCGCGACGGCGACCGTGTCGGCCTGATCCTGTTCGGCAGCCAAGCCTACCTGCAAGCGCCGCTGACGTTTGACCGCCGCACCGTGCGTACCTGGCTGGATGAAGCGCGCATCGGCATCGCCGGCAAAAATACCGCCATTGGCGATGCCATTGGTCTGGCCCTCAAGCGCCTGCGCCAGCGCCCGGCGCAAAGCCGTGTGCTGATTCTGATCACGGACGGCGCCAACAACGCGGGGCAGATCGATCCACTGACCGCCGCGCGCCTGGCTGCCGAAGAAGGCGTGAAGATCTACCCGATCGGTATCGGCGCTGACCCTGAGCAAACCGGATCCCTGGGCATTCTCGGCGTCAACCCAAGCCTGGACCTCGACGAACCGGCGCTCAAGGCCATTGCCAACGCCACCGGCGGGCAATATTTCCGTGCCCGCGACGGCGAAGAACTGCAAACCATCAAGGAAACCCTCGACCAACTGGAGCCCGTCGAACAGCAACCAACCCAAGCCCGCCCGGCGCTGGCGTTGTACAGCGGCCCGCTGGCCCTGGCGCTGCTCCTGAGCATGTTGCTGGTGATCCAGGAACGCTGGCCCAACAACGCCCTGCAACGCTGGTTCAGCAAATTGTCGAGCAAGGGGATCTTCCTGCAACAAAGCCCTGAATGGCGCCAGCGCCTTAAACGCCTGCGTTTGCGGAGGCGTCGATGATCGACCTCTGGCCGCACTGGTTCCGCCCCTGGTGGCTGTTGCTGTTGCCGTTGCTCGGCTGGTTGCTGTGGCAACTGTGGCACCGCCAAAAACGCGCCGGGCGCTGGCAGATGATCCTGCCGCCGGCCTTCCACGCCGTGCTGCTCAGCGGTGGCAACGGCCGCGAAAGTAAATCGCCGTGGGTGGTGCTCGGTATCGCCTGGCTGTTGGCCGTGCTGGCATTGCTTGGCCCCAGTTGGCAACGGGTTGAACAAACCAGTCAGAAGCCGTCCGACCCGTTGGTGGTACTGCTGGAACTGACCCCGGAAATGCTCGCCACCGACAGCCCGCCCAACCGCCTGGAACAGGCACGCCGCAAGCTGTATGACTTGTTGCAAGCGCGCACCGACGCGCAAACCGCCATCGTTGTGTATGCCGGCAGCGCACACACACTGGTGCCACTCTCGGACGACCTGGGCACCAGCCGCAACCTGCTCGAAGCGTTGCGCCCCTCGATCATGCCCGAACCCGGCCACCGCGCCGACCTGGCAGTACAGAAAGCCCTCGACCTGCTCAAGCACAGCGGTCTCGGCCAAGGGCGCCTGCTGCTGATCGGTTCATCCCTGTCCAAGCAGGAGCGCCAAGGCATTCGCCTGCTGCTGCAAAGTAACCAGTCGCCACCCCTGTCGATCCTCGGCATCGGCAGCCGCGAAGGCACGCCGGTCACCCAGGAAAGCGGCGAATTTCTCAAGGACGAACACGGTGCGATTCTGGTACCACGCCTCGACAGCCCCACGCTCAAAGCCTTCGCCAGCGAAATGGGCGGGCGTTACCGTGCCGCACGCCTCGACGATAAAGACCTGCGCCAGCTCGGCGTACTCGACCCGCCGCAAGCCCTGCGCAATGACGGCCAGTTGCTGCACCTCGACACCTGGGCCGACCAGGGTTACTGGCTGCTCCTCCCGTTGCTGCTGCTCGCCGCTTGCGCCGGGCGCCGTGGCTGGTTGTTCTGCCTGCCCTTGCTGCTAATGGCAGCGCCGCAGCCGAGCTACGCCTTTGAACTCCAGGATTTGTGGCTGCGTCCCGACCAGCAAGGCCAATACCTGCTGAAGAAAAAACGCCCCGCCGAAGCCGCCGAACACTTTCAGGACGTGCAATGGCAAGGCGTTGCCCTGTACGAAGCTGGCAACTATGCCGAAGCCATCAAGCGGTTTGCCGAAGGCAATGACGCCTACGCTCACTACAATCGCGGTAACGCGTTGGCCAAATCCGGCGAACTGGAAGCGGCTATCGACGCCTACGAACAAGCCCTGGAAGCCCAACCTGACCTGCAACCGGCCCTGAAAAACAAGGCTCTGGTGGAATCCCTGATGCAGGAACAGGCAAAGCCCGAGCCAGAACAGCCGGCAAAAAACGAGGATGACGAATCCACCCAACCCGGCCAAACTGCGCAACCGGGCGCCAGCGGGCAGAATGCCACTGGCGGCGAGCAGTCGTCCCAGGGCCAAGGCGAAGCAGGCACCGGTGATACCCAGACTGGCGCCACACCGCAAACCGGCGGCAACGAAGTGCCGGGCAGCGAACTGGGCGACGAGCAAACCACCACCCCGCCGCTGCGCCCTAACGACGCAAGCCTCGACGGTGAACGTCGCCAAGCCCTGGAACAATGGCTGCAGGAGATCCCGGACAACCCCGGCGAACTGCTGCGACGCAAATTCTGGTACGAACAGCAACAACATCAGGACAAGACTCGATGAGCCGCCGCACCACCCTTCTGCTTCTGCTCGCGTTGACGGCAGGCCACGCCCAGGCGGCGAACCTGGTCGCCAGCGTCGACCGCAGCCGCCTCAATTCCGGGGAAACGGTGGAACTGACGGTGGAATCGAGTGACGTCACCCAGTTCGGCAAGCCCGACCTTTCGCCCCTGGACGCGCAGTTTGAAGTCAGCGGCACCCGCCAGCTCAACCAGCTCACCACCCTGGGCGGCGATAACCACGCCACCACGCGCTGGATCATTACCCTGCTGCCCAAGGAAAACGGCACGGTGGTGATCCCCCCCTTGCAAGTGGGCGACTACACGACCCAACCCATCAGCCTGCAAGTGGTGGAAACCGCCAGCCAGAACAGCAATGCCGAATTGGCACCCGTCTTTATCGAAGCCAACCTCGACCAGACCAGCGTGTACGTGCAGGCCCAGGCGCTGCTGACCGTACGTGTTTACCACTCGGTGTCGCTGTATGACGACAGCAGCCTCACGCCGTTGCAGATTCCGGATGCCCGCGTGGAACAACTGGGCGAGTCGCGCACGTACGAAAAAGTCATCAACAGCATCCGCCATGGCGTGATCGAAACCCGCTATGCGATCTACCCGCAGCACAGCGGCGCCCTGGAACTGCCGACGCAGACCTTCAGCGCCACGCTGGTGGAATCGCGCCCGCCTCAGGAAAACACCCTTCAGGGCACCAAGCCCGGCAAGCTGATCCACGTGAGCTCGGCGCCGCTGACGTTGCAGGTCAAACCCAAGCCAGAGTTGTATCCCGCCGACACGCCCTGGTTGCCGGCGCGCAGCCTGACGCTGACCGAGGCCTGGAACCCAGAACCTGAACATGTGCAAGTCGGCGACTCCTTGACCCGCAGCCTCACGGTCAAGGCCGAGGGCCTGTCCAGTGCCCAACTGCCAGCCTTGCCCAGCACCGACATCAATGGCCTGCGCCGCTATCCCGACCAACCGGTGCTCGGCAACCAGACCAGCGACCGTGGCCTGATCGGCAGCCGCGAAGACCGCGAAGCCCTGGTGCCCAACCGGGTCGGCCCGCTGGAACTGCCGTCCGTGGAAGTGGTGTGGTGGAACACCCACGAAGACCACCTCGAACGCACCAGCCTGCCCGCCCGCACGCTGCAAGTGGCCAACAACCCCAGCCTGGTGGTGGACACCCCCGCCACGCCGACCATCATCACCGCGCCGGACGACAGCCGTTTGTGGCTGTGGCAACTGAGTACGCTGATCCTGGCCTGCACCACGCTGCTGGGCTTCGGCCTGTGGTGGCGTGCGCGCCGGCAACCGGCGGTACTGCGCGCCGCACAAACCGGCCCGAGCCCGCGCACCTTGCTCGACGACCTCAAACGCGCGACCCAGGCCAACGACCCCCAGGCCACCCGCCAGGCGCTCGACGCCTGGGCACGCCAACAACCGGAAACCCTGGCCGACATGGCGGCGCGCTTTGTGCCGTTGTCGGACGCGTTGGATGGGCTCAACGGCGCGCTGTACAGCGAGAGCGGCCAATACTGGCTGGGCGAAGACCTATGGCGCGCGATAAAAGCCATCCCAATCGCCGAACGCGAGCTGGACTCAACGACCGACACCACCAGCCTGCCGCCGCTCTATCCCAAGTAGGCCATTGCCCAGCAAAAAAACCTCGCGATTGAGAGCCCACACGCCAGTCAATTTCCTACACGGGAGTTGACGCTTTCTGAACCAGCAGATTAGTCCGATTCAGCAAATACCTCCCCGCCAGTCAAACTTCTGCAGCGGTCGGCAATACCTGCCGTGCGCTTGAAATCAGAGGATTTATTGGATGGACTTTTACCGAGGTGACGACCGCAACCCAGCGGACAGCGTGATTCGTAAACAAGGGTTCACCGCAAAACCGCCTATCCCAACCATGAACGGCAACCAGGCACGTCTATATCTCGCTCAACAATTCATGAAAGGAAACATGCGCCTTTCATGCCATGACGTGGGCATGACGTGGCGCGAACAAACCCCTGGCGGGCTGGTGGCCACCGCTCAAACGCAGGAGGGCGCATTCGCGAAAAGCTATTTCTACAAGATTTCAATCCCCGACCGTGAGCTCATGGCGTGGGAACTGACCAACAAGGGCGATCGAGAACGACAGATACCGTTGTCGAACGTCGGAACCACCCGCAAATACTGCATCATTCACAACAGCAACACCTATGAGACGGCAACGATTATCGCGCTTTGTCATCCGGTACATACCCGAGAGGCCACCTTCCTGACGGCGATTCCCGCGCAATACATTGTAGGAACGCGAACAGGCAAGGATGTCCTGAATGAAAGTTTGCCGTTTTCCCCCTTCACTCCGGCGTAAGCCAGCCAGCAAGCTGCCCCCCCCCCGCCAGACACCTCACTCAGTCGACAAAGTTGCGTCGTTGGCTGAGTAGGTTCACTGCTCTGTAAGGTAAACTCCCCTCCTTTTCACCGCCATTCTCTGTATACGGCGGCCATTCACTTTTCTATTTTTTTCACGGAGTTCGCCTTGCGTTTGTTCCACACCTCCGACTGGCACCTTGGCCAAAACCTCCACGGCCAGGAACGCGACTACGAACACGCTTGTTTCCTGGAATGGCTGCTGCGCCAGATCGGCGCCCAACATCCCGATGTGCTGCTGATCGCCGGCGATATCTTCGACACGGTCAACCCGCCGCTCAAGGCACAGGAGCGGCTGTATGACTTCATCATCAGCGCCCACGAGCAAAACCCCAAGCTGACCATTGTGATGATCGCCGGCAACCACGATTCCGGTTCGCGCATCGAGTTGCCTGCACCGTTGATGCGCCGTTTGCGCGCCCATGCTCTCGGGCGCGTGCTGTGGCTCGATGACGGCCAATTGGACGCCGAACGCCTGCTGATTCCACTGCCGGATGCCAAAGGCAAGATCGCCGCGTGGTGCCTGGCATTGCCCTTCTTGCGCCCGGCGGAAGTGACCGGCGCGCACCTGGGTGACGACTACCTGCGCGGTATCGGCCAGGTACATGAATGGTTGATCGCCGCCGCCAACGCCAAACGCAAAAGAGGCCAGGCGCTGATTGCCATCAGCCACGCCCATATGGCCGGTGGTTCAGTGTCGGAAGACTCCGAGCGCAGCCTGATCATCGGCAATGCCGAGGCGCTGCCCGCCAACCTGTTCGACAAAAGTGTCGGCTATGTTGCCCTCGGCCACTTGCACAAGCCGCAAAAGGTGAACGGCGAAGAACGCATTCGCTACAGTGGCTCGCCGATCCCGCTGTCGTTTTCCGAGATCGGCTACAAACACCAGATTCTCGACGTGACGTTCCAGGGCGAACGACTGGTCAGCGTCGAACCGCTCCTGATACCGCGCTCGGTCAACCTGCAACGGCTGGAGGCCGCGCCCCTGGCCGACATCCTCAGAGCGTTGGCGGACTTGCCCGATGTCGACCTGCTCGCCGAAACCCAGCGCCACCCCTGGCTCGAAGTACGTGTGCGCCTTGACGAGCCGCAGCCTGACCTGCGCCAGCAAATCGAAAGCGCCCTGCAAGGCAAGGCCGTGCGCCTGGTGCGCATCGCCGCCGAATACGCAGGCAAACGCGGCAGCGATGCCACTGACGAAGAACGCTTGATCGAACTCGACCAACTCACGCCGCAAGAGCTGTTCAGCCGCGCCTGGCAGGACAGCTACGGCAGCGACGTGGATGAACAGACCTTGAAGGACTTCGCCGTGCTGCTCCAGGAAGTGCAACAGCAGGAGGAACAGCCATGAAAATTCTCGCCATCCGCCTGAAGAACCTCGCCTCCCTGGCCGGCCCATTCGAGATCGACTTTACCGCCGAGCCCCTGGCCAGCGCGGGTTTGTTCGCAATCACCGGGCCTACCGGCGCCGGTAAAAGTACCCTGCTCGATGCGCTGTGCCTGGCGCTATTCGGCGCCGTGCCACGGCTGGGCGATACCGGCCAGGCGAAAATGCCGGATGCCGACAGCGATATTTCCATCGGCGACCCGCGCACTCTGATCCGTCGCGGCACCGGCGGCGGTTATGCCGAAGTGGATTTTGTCGGTGTCAGCGGCCGTCGCTATCGCGCGCGCTGGGAAGCCAATCGTGCCCGCGACAAAGCCAGTGGCAAACTGCAAAACAGCCGTCAAAGCCTGATTGACCTGGACAGCGACCAACTGCTGGCCAGCCAGAAAACCGAATACAAGACCCAGCTGGAACTGGCCCTGGGCCTGAATTTCGAGCAGTTCACCCGCGCCGTGCTGCTGGCGCAAAGTGAGTTCAGCGCGTTTCTCAAGGCCAACGACAACGAGCGCAGCGAACTGCTGGAAAAGCTCACCGATACCGCGTTGTACACCCAACTCGGCCGTCGCGCCTTCGAAAAGGCCAAGGAGGCCAAGGACGCGCACAAACAGTTGCAGGACCAGGCCACCGGCGTGGTGCCCCTGGCCGCTGAAGCACGCGCCGAACTGGATCAGCAACTGGCCGACGCCCAGCAACAGCTCAAGGCCCAGCAGGCCCAGCTCAAGCAACTGGAGTTGCAGCACACCTGGCTTAAGGAGTTGCGTGAGTGGCAGGATCGCCAACGCGCTGCCACCGAGCAGTTGCAACGCGCAGAGACAGATTGGGCTAACCAGGGCTCAGAGCGCCAGGACCTCAATCGCCTGGAGCAATTGGCACCGCAACGCCATCATTTCGCACGTTTGAGTGAACTCGAGACGTTGCTTCAGCCATTGGCCGTGCAGATTCAGCAGCATATCGAGCAGCAAAACGCCCTGCATAGCCGTCAGCAACAAGCCCAACAGCAACAATCGAACGCGCAAACGGCCCTGGCCCAGGCCTTGAAAAACCAGGCAGACGCTGTCCCGCTATTGCGCCAGGCCTTTGAAGCACAAAGCACCCTGGCTCACTTGACTCGGGATTTGAGCAAGCGCGCCGAGGAAAAACAGCAGCAGGAACACGCCTGCACCGAAGGCCACGCCCTGCTCAAGGGCCTGCAAGACAAACACACCCACGTCGCCGAGCGGCTGCAGCGCTTGTCGGCCGAACTTGAGCGCAATGCCGCCCTCGCCCCTCTGAGCGATGCCTGGAACGCCTACCGTGACCGCCTGCAACAGCTGATGCTGATCGGCAACCGCCTGAAAAAAGGCCAGGCCGAACTGCCTCAACTGGAACAGCGCGCCACCACGGCCGCAGAGAAATTTTCCCAGCAACGCGAAGCCCTCGACCTGCTCTATCAAGAAGCCGGCGCCGAACCCCACGCCGTGGCCGAACAGGTGCAGTTGCTGGCCAGTCTGTTGCACGACAACCGCAAACAACAACGTGCCTTCGAAGACCTGATACGCCTGTGGGACAGCCAGCAGCAGTTGGACCAGCAAGCGGCTGCGCTCACGCAAAAGCTCGCCGATGCCGCGCAGAAACGGGAGCAGTTGAACCAGACAGGCCTGCAAACCAAGGCCGAACTGGCCGTGGCCGAACAGACCCTGACGGTGACCAAACACCTGCTGGAACGCCAGCGCCTGGCGCGCAGTGCCAGCGTCGAGGAACTGCGCGCACAGTTGCAGGATGACCAGCCGTGCCCGGTGTGCGGCAGCCATGAGCACCCGTATCATCAGCCCGAAGCGTTGCTGCACAGTCTCGGCCGCCATGATGAAAACGAAGAGGCCAGCGCGCAGAAAACCGTCGATACCCTCAAGGAAAAACTCAACGAACTGCGTGGTGAAGTGGGCGGTTTGATCGCCCAGCAAAAGGAATTCCTGCACCAGCAGGAGCAGTTGGCAAACCAGCAGCAGGGCCTCACACCCAGCCTTGAGGCGCACCCATTGTCCGCCTCGCTGTTCAACCAGGACGTGGCCAAGCGAAGCAGTTGGTTGACCCAGCAACTGAGCCAACTGACCGAACGCACCACCCAGGACGAGCAACGCCAGAGCGCCCTGCTCAACTTGCAACAAAATGCCGGACGCCTGCAGCAGCAACTGCAAATCGCTCAGGATGCGAGCCAGCAGGCCCGCCAATTGATGCTGGATCAGCAGCGCGAACTGTCCAACGACCGCGAGCGTCTTGAAGAAGAACTACACGCCTTCGCCAGCCTGTTGCCGGCCGAGACCCTTGAAGGCTTGCGCAGCGAACCGGCCGCGACCTTTATGCTGCTCGACCAGCAGGTCAGTCAGCGCCTTGAACAACTGGGCCAACAACGCGATGAGCTGGTCGAGCAGCAGGAACGCCAGCAGGCCATCGAGAAAGAGCACACCCATCAGCAACATCGTCTGGCGCAGCTCGAGACATTGAACCAACAAGTCAGCGAGTTGGCAGCGCAACAACAGGCCGCCCAGGAAACTCTCGGCACCTTGCTGGGCGTGCACGCCAGCGCCGAACAGTGGCAGCAGCAACTGGAACAGGCCGTGGTGCAATCGCGCCAGAGCGAAACCGACGCCAACCAACAGTTGCAGGTCCTGCACAACGAACTGATCCAACTGGCGGCCGATCTCAAGGCTCAACAGGAGCGTGCGCAAGCGTTGCATGCCGAGCAACAGGCCCTTGATACGCGCCTGGCTGAGTGGCGTGCCCAGCACCCGGAACTCGACGACACTGGCCTCACCCGCCTGCTGGCCTTCGACGACGCTCAGGTCAACGCCCTGCGCCAGCATCTGCAGGCCAGCGAAAAGGCCGTCGAACAAGCCAAGGTGTTGCTGCTGGAGCGCGAACAACGCCTTGCCGAGCACCAGGCCCTGCACAACGGCAACCTCGACGCCGAACAACTGGACAGCACCCTCGCCGCCCTCAACCAGCAATTGGCCGAGGGCGAAAAACAGGTCGCTGAATTACGCGCGCGCCAGTCCGAAGACCAGCGGCGCCAAGAAGCCAACGCGGCGCTGGCGCTGACCACCGCCAACGCCTATGAGGAATGGCAGCGTTGGGCACGTCTCGAATCGCTGATCGGCTCGGCCAGCGGCGACAAATTCCGCAAGCTCGCCCAGGCTTACAACCTCGACCTGCTGGTGCATCACGCCAACGTGCAATTGCGCCAACTGGTGCGCCGCTATCGCCTCAAGCGCGGCGGCAGCATGTTGGGGTTGCTGGTGATGGACACGGAAATGGGTGATGAACTTCGCTCGGTGCACTCGTTGTCCGGCGGCGAGACGTTCCTGGTGTCGCTGGCATTGGCCCTGGGCCTGGCATCGATGGCGTCGAGCACATTGAAGATCGAGTCGCTGTTTATCGACGAAGGTTTCGGCAGCCTGGACCCCGAGTCATTGCAATTGGCGATGGATGCACTGGACGGTTTGCAGGCCCAAGGTCGCAAGGTGGCGGTGATTTCCCACGTACAGGAAATGCACGAGCGCATCCCGGTGCAGATCCAGGTCATGCGCCAGGGCAATGGTTTGAGCACGCTGGAGGTCAAGTGAGCGAAGTGTTGCTGTATTCGTTTCGGCGCTGCCCGTACGCCATGCGCGCTCGTCTGGCGCTGCGCTACTCGGGGGTGTCGATGCGTATTGTCGAGGTGAGCCTCAAGGCCAAGCCGGCCGAGATGCTGGCGCTGTCGCCCAAGGGTACGGTGCCGGTGCTGGTGGTGGATGGCGTGGTCATCGACGAGAGCCTGGCGATCATGCAATGGGCCCTGGCGCAGCACGATCCTGACGATTGGTTGCTACAGGGCAACCCGGCCACGCTGGCACTGATCGCCGAGAATGATCTGGGGTTCAAACAGCACTTGAATCGATACAAGTACCCCGAACGCTACCCCGAGCAGCCGATGGAACATTATCGGGCCGAGGGTGAGGTGTTCTTGCAAAAGCTGGAAGGATTGCTGGCGCAGCGAGATTACTTGCTGGCCGATCACCTGAGCCTTGCCGATGTGGCACTGGCGCCGTTTGTGCGCCAGTTTGCCCATGTGGATCGGGAATGGTTTGCAGGGACGCCGTATCACCGGCTTCAGGCCTGGCTGCAACGCTTTCTGGAATCACCGTTGTTTATCGCGGTGATGGCCAAATCCTGAGCCCTACCACATCAGATCTCACGCACCTGTCGCTCAGTGCTGGGTTTTGTGATCCAGCGCCGCATAGAAGTTGGCACTTTGTTGCAGGTATTTCTGGGTGTACGCGGTGGTGCCGGACTGTTTGCCGCTGACTTCCACGCTGGCGGCGGCAGGCAAGGCAACGGTGGCGGAGACGGCGGAAGCGGCGATGATCGAGAAGAGATTGAAGTTCATGTCGGTAGCCCTTGTATTCGTTTGGTGGGGTGGCCTGGGAAGGCCTTGGAACCCAACTTACGCCCGAGGGTTAAACCTTAGAAATGCTTTGAAACATTAGCCGCTATTAATGCAATTAATACAAAGGCTCAGGCCCCGCACTGCGGGGCCTGTGGCTTATTGACGCACCAGGAACTTGAGGTCGCTGGGCGCATCGATCGGCAATTTCTGCACGGTTTTACCCAGCAGGCCGGTCTTGGGGTCGCGTTCGACGACCACGATTTCATTGCTTTTCTGGTTGGCGAACAGTAGGAACCTGCCGCTCGGGTCCAGGCTGAATTCGCGCGGATGGTCGCCTTCTACGGAACGGCGCTGCAGCTCCTTGAGGTGCCCAGTCGCCGGGTCGATGCTGAACACCAGCAGCTGATTGGCCGTGCCGCGGTTGCTCAGGTACAGGAATTTGCCGTCGCTGGATGCGTGCAACGCTGCGCCGGCCTTGTCCGACACCGGTTGCCCGGCGGCGAAATCCACCAACTGGGTCTGCGTAAGTGTGCCGTCGTGGTAGTCAAACACCGCGACCTGGGCGCTCATTTCGGTCGTCAGCCAGGCGTGCTTGCCATCGGCGCTGAACAGCAAGTGACGCGGCCCGCTGCCCGGAGGCAGTTGCACCGAGGCCGGGGAAGCCGGCGTCAGTGGTTGCTCGTGGTTGGCCTTGGGGTCATAGCGGTAAGCAAACACTTTATCTGCCCCCAGGTCCTGCACGAACACGTACTTGCCATCCGGCGCCGACACCACCGAGTGCACATGGTTGGAAGCCTGACGCTCAGGGTTGACCCGGCTGGCGGGGTGTCCGCTCAACTGCACCGGTGCCGACAGCTTGCCCTCGGCATCCACCGGCAGCACCGCCAGGCTGCCGCCCGGATCCTCCTTCACGGAATAGTTGGCGACAAACAAGTAACGTCCATCGGCCGCAATGCTGGAGTGAGTCGGCTCATTACCCAGGCTCTGCACCTGGTTGATCAGGGTCAGTTGCTGATTCTTCGGGTCGATGCGATAGCTGCTCACGCGGCCGACCGGGTCTTTCTGGCCTGGGCCATTTTCATTGACCACGAACAGATGGGTCTGGTCCTTGGAAAGGGTCAGCCACGACGGATTGTCCGCCTTGGCCGCCAACACCGGCTGGCCCTGAAACCGGCCTGTGCGGCTGTCGAATTGCAGGCGGTAAATCCCTTCGCTGCTGCCGGCGGTGTAGCTGCCTACCAACAGTTCATAGGTCTCGGCCGGCGCGGCCTGTACCGACATCGCACCGACACTGCCCGCCATCAACAGGGGCCAGAATTTACGCATCATCATGCTCGTCTTCCTCGTCGTTATTGTTGCCGGTGAAAGCACTCATGCACAAGAGACGGTGCTCGCCCGAGTCACCGGTGAGGGTCCAGCTTTGCAACGTTTCATCAAAGGTCGCGGCCTGTACTTGCGCCACGCTGAAAGACCAGCGCTTTTCAGCGCGTCCGTCGATGCAGGTGATCACCAGCGCCTGATCGTCGAGGGTGAAATCAAAGGCGTGCAACCCATCGACTTCGAGCATATCGGTGTTGGCAAGTTCAGTAAGGAGGCTAGCGGCAGTCATCGGGATCGTTCACGCAAAGAAAAGAGCGTGATGATAAGCCAATTCCTCACGCCCTTCCCCCATCGCGTTGCCCAACGATATCCGGATACCGCCAGCGCGTGCGCCGACTTGCCATTCTTGGTCCACATCCGTGGCGCATGGCCCACCGACCAGCACCCCGGCCACTGCGATTGAAGCCCGCATCCGCACGAAAAGGATTTTCATCCCTATGCAACCGTTATCGTCTCCTCCCCTAACCGTCCAGGCCGTCAGCCGCCAGTTCGCCACCCGCCCGAGCCTCATGCCCTTGGTCCAGACCCTGCTCGGCAACGCCCTGCGCGAACGCTACCCCTCGTTGAGCATTGATCTGGCGCTTACGCACCTGGCAATCCCGCAAGCGACTAAGGGCTGGACGTTTCAGCCATTGATGGACGTCATCTTCAATTACCTCGCCGGTATCGGGCCATTGGATCTCGGTGAGGCGTACGGTATCGATCACTACCTCTCGGACGTACCGCCCAAACGTCTGAAACTGCCGGGCCTGACCCGCGAAAAGCTGGAGATGACGGTGGTCCAATCGCTGATCCAGGATCTGTGTTCGACACTGCCCATTGCCGCACAGGACGCATTGGCCCATTACTGGAATGAGCCCTCGGGCACGGGCGGCAGCCGCTGGCGTTGGCTCAGCGACATGCTCATGACCACCCTGCAAGCCAGCGCCTTGCGTCTGACCGACCTGGATGCGGACGTGCGGCAGACCCTTGACCAACTCATTGGCACCCCGGACCGCGAACAGCGGATCGCGCGATATGGTGAGCACGCGGTATACGCCTACAGCCTGGAGACACAACTGGATAACGCAGGCCAAACCACGCGCGTGTTGTCAGAGCAGTTGCTACTGACGCGTGCCATCAACGGCAAGGCGCCGGTGCTGTGTTCCCCCGGCGGGCGTGTCGAGGCGTTCTCGTCCATGGATGCCTTCACCCTTGCTTGGGGCGAGCGCGCCGCAGCCCAGTACGAGGCAGAGACGATCACCTGCAATCGTTACGAGCCCGAGGGCTCGATCTTTGATTACCAGGCCACGACGCTGTTTAACCTGCAAATGGAACGCCTGGCCGCTCTGAAACTGCCCCTGGAACAACGCCAGGAAACCCTGCAGGGGCTGTACCTGCGGCTCACCGACCCCGGCGAGTTTTTCCTGGATGCGCAAGACGGCGCCGTCCGCACCCTGGATGCCGTGCGCGCTCGGTTGCCGGATGCCTTGCGCGATGCGCCCCCCGGATACCGCGAGCGATACCGGCAATACAGCCTGGCCCTGGCCACCGCGAAACAGCGGGCGGGTGGGCGCTCTTTTCTCACCGGCATCGACGATATCCACACCTATACCGTGCATGCCCTGCAGCAAGCACTTGACCATGAGGCGAGCGCTGCCGGTGACACCACCGGGCAAGTGGCCCTGCACCCTGATGACCTGCAACTGACGTTCGTCGTTGCCGCGGGCTACCCTGGCACCGTGGGTATTGTCGAACGTGTCCACATGAGCCTGACGGAACTGGCGCTCAAGAACCTGGCAGGCCTGCCCAGCGGCGAGTTGTCCATCGCCCATCGCCAGGGCTCACCGTTACCGGCCTGGTTGACCCGCGAAACGGTGATTGGCGGCGACGGATTGATCAAGCGCGTCGACATCGGCAAGCACTACCCCGAGTTGCTCAAGCAAGCGCTGTTGAGCGACACGCCTCAGGCGCGGGAGCGGGAGCGGGAAACACTGTTCGCCGCTCAGCAGCCGATGCAACTGTGCTTGCTGGCGCTGGAACTGAGCCTCAAGGGCGAAGCCGGCATCACGCCACAAGGCGCCCGTATGGTGGCGGCGTTGATGCAAGGGAGCAGCGCTGAACAGAAGGTCGACGGCAAGCCGGTGGTGATCCGTCACCTGTCCTTTTTGCGCAGCCCCGGCGCAAAGGCCGACAAGGTCAGCGCCATGTACTTGATCGAGTTCCAGGACAGTGAACGCGGCCCGCATCTGCTTTACCGGCCCTTGTATGCCCAGGCATTGCAGGAGTTCTCCAGCCGGGCGGCGCTGTTCCAGGCCATTGCGCAACCGGGTGAATTGCAAACCAGTGTCCTGACCTGGTTATCCGATACCGCCCGACCGATTTACGACCACGGCGGTTTTCAGGAGCCCCATTATCTGCGTTTTGGCCAGGGCGATGAGTTCGCGCCGCGCCGCACGCCGCCACCGGCGACATTCGCCAGCGACGGCGCCAACGACGAACTGCACCAGTGCCTGGTCACCGGGCGGCTGATGACTTACCTGTTCAGCGACCACAGCCGGGCCTTGATTGAACAGGCCGAGCGCGAGTCCACGTCCAACAGTGAAAGTCGCTGGCAGGTGCTGATGGAGGGCGGGAGTTTGTTGTTCGGCAGCTTGCTGCAACCACTTTTGTCAGGCCCGTCAATGATAGTGGGATGGTTGTTGGCGCTGTACAGCAGCCTCAGCCAGGACATTCAGTTGCTCGACAGTTCATCCGCCACGTCTCGCGAGCAAGGCGCGATCGACCTGTTGCTCACTGTCGCAACACTGCTGCTGGAATCCCCGCTGGCACCCACTGCCCCGCCCCCAGCCGTGGCGCTACGCGTGCCGCAGCGACGCCCGCAGACATGGCCGGCGCCCGCACCTGCACGGATTCGCCAAGGCACCGTTGCATTGCCCGGCGTGCAGCCACAAGGCTTGCACACCGCCGTGGATTTCAGCTACGCCCAGGCCCGTTATCGCCTTACGCCCAGCCAGCGCGCCAACCTCGCGTCACTCAAGGTGCCGATGCCGGGTGACCTGCCACAGCCGGTCTTGAATGGCCCCCGCAAGGGCTTGTACCTCATCGATAACCGCTGGCATGCGCAGGTCGACAGCGACCTGTTCCGCGTCAACCTGGAGGACGATGGTAGCGTGCGAATTACCGACCCCACCGATGCCCAACGGCCTGGCCCTTACCTGCGCGACGACGGCCAGGGCATCTGGTCAGTGGACTCCCGGCTGCGCCTGCGCGGTGGCATGCCGCCAAAGCGCATCGCTGCCGAGCGCGAGCGCAAGGCCAACCGCGTCAAGGCATTGGAGGATGACCTTCAGGCCTACTTGCAAACTCAGCCCGAGGTCGACAAGGCAGAAGCCCGGCAGACCGGTTTAAGCGGCAAGCCACTGGCAGAGGCGCGTCAGCAGTACGATGCCGCCCTTGAGAAACAAAGCCAGCACCAGCAGCAGATCCTGGACAGCCTCAAGGAGCGTGAAGCATTGAATGTTCCCTTATCGCTGACAAAAACCCTGGACCTGTTGCACGACGCCGTTCTCAATGCCCGTAAACATGTGGCCATTGCCGAGCTCGACAGAGAAGACCTGTACCGCGCCCACCCGCAGTTCCGGCGTGAAGGTCCCGGTTTCAATGTGGCAGTCGTGCTTGAACGCAACCGCTATCGCCAGTTCACGTCCCAGCTGGCAGACATCAACGAGCGCAGTATCCGCTGGCTTGAACGCCAGGCGCGCCACCTTGAACACATGCAGTCAATGGGCTCCAGCGGCGCCAAACGATTCAACGAGATGACTGCCAATCGGGTGAACGAGATCAGCGCGCTGTCCATCAAGGACTTGCAACTGCGCACCTTGAAATACCTGAGCGTGAAGGATTTCGGGCACCCGCTGTTCAAAGCGATGGATAACATTGTCAGCCCGCTGCAGCAGCAGGTACGCACCCACGCCGAACTCAACGGCCTGGTGCTGTCGGCCAGTGATCGGCTGAGTGTGTTGGAAAGTCTGGTGGAGCATTACGGCCGTGCGCTGGATGGGTTGCTCGGGTTGGAAATTGTCGACGTCGAGGGCCTGGATGCGACGTTCAGCGGCCGGTTGCTGAACCTGGTCCGCGGGCTCTACGACGAGGTAACACAACGTCTGTCCAGGGAGGTCAGACCGATTGCACACACCAGCAACCAGCCGCCCAGGCCCGTGCCGGCTCAGGCCCCGGCGGCCACATCGGCAAAACGGGTAATCAAGACCCGGCGCAGGGGCACGCTGATCGGCGACGTGCAGCGGGTGCACAACGTTGAAGTGGTCGAAGTACGCAACGAGAACACCCGGCAAGTGGTCGAGAGCTATTCACAGCAGGGCGATGTATGGGTCGAGTATGTGGTGCAGACGCCGCCCCAGGCGCCCGTCCCACCGCGCAGCCTGAGCCAGGTCAAGGGTGAAGCCCGCAAGTTGCTGGCCATGCTGGATGATCATCTGCGCAGGGCCGAGCATTACAAAAAAAGCAGCAGGCACCCCCAGGAGGTCCAGGAGGTCCTGGATTACGAAGCGGCTCGCTATGACAAACTCGCCACCGAGTTGGACCAGGCCATCGCCGCTCAGCCCGAGAGTGCCAGGACCACCGCTGACCAGGCACTGGCCAGCGACATGCGTAAGGCCGGTGAACGCTTGAGTGCCTTGGGCCAGACATTGCGGCACCAACTGAGCCTGGAACTGCCGCCCACCCACGGCAATCTGGAATACCTGCTCAATCAGCGCCAGGTCAACGTGGCCAAGTTGGGCGGGCGGACCCGATTGAAGGGGGAGCGCCAGGACTTCATCCAGGAGTACGCGATCAATGATCCCAAAGGCTACCCGGTGTGGTATGCGCATTTTCACTACCCCACCGCAGACACCGCAGGGGCCGACTACACCGCCGCGCACGTGAAAACCCGCGAACAGCGCAAGCAAAGCTATTACTCGTTGCTCGCCAAGGCGCAGGGCCCGCAGGCAGTGGTCGACGTACACCGAGGCTTGATTGGCAAGGCGCTGGCGCAGCGCTGGTTCTTATCGTTCCCGTAATAAACCGGCCCGAGCCGTTCGCGCACGTGTGCACTATCGGGCTACCGCATCAGGCGTGGCGTTGGCGTTAGGTTAGGCGGGCATTCGCTTATCCAACGTAAAGGAATACCTTTCATGCCAATCGTCACGCCGATCCCGGCGGAAAACCTGCTGAAAACCGTGATAAAGGGGCAGTTTTCAACGCGCCCCGCCCTGCGGTCGGTAGTTGCAGAAATGCTGGCCCGCACCCTGAAAGAACACTACCCGCCCCTGTCCATCGCCCCTTCGGATCTGTACATGGCGCTCCCCCGTGAGGGGGGCGGCCGGGCACTGCGGCCGCTGCTGGATGTGGCGCTGCAATTCCTTGCCAACGGCCATTTTCCCGACCTTTCATTGAGTTACGGGTTGGACGCCTACCTGAGCGACGCCACCGGCAGCCGACTCACGTTTCAGGCCGATGGCGAGCGCAGCTACGACCTGAACGTCTTCGAAAACGCGATACGGGAACTGCCCTTGATCCTGTTTATCGGGGCCCAAGAGGCGCTGGCCGCGTATTGGGAACAGGACAGCGATACCGGCGTCAGTCGCTGGCAATGGTTGGCCGAAGTGCTGCGCGGCGCATTCAGGGCCAGCGCCGTCCGTCAATCGGGGGACGACACCCAGCAACTGCAGATACTGAGCACCCTGGCCGACTATCCCAGCCGAGAAACCAGGACCGAGCAGCCATGGCCTGCCAATGCGATCCACGCCTACACCCTGGAAACCCAGCTTGTACAAGGCAGCACATCACTGACGCAGCAGGCCAGCGATATTCTAGTGGTCAGCGGCACGCGCGTGCTGCTGTGTGGTTTGTCCGGCCGGATCGATTCCTACGCCAGCCTGGATGCATTCGGCGAGGCATGGGGCAAACGCATGCAGGCAGAGAGGATGGCCGACACCATCACTTGGCGCCTGTACGAGCCCGATGGCGATATTTTCGAAGTGCAGGCGGCGCTGGTATTGGATCGGCAACTGGAGAACCTGGCCAGTCTGCGCCTGCCTGCGGGCACCAGCGTCAAGGCGTTGGAACAGCAGTTTGCGGCAATCACCGACCTGGCGAGCCTGTTCACCGACTCCCCCGCCATCGCCAGCCATCCCGCGCCGGCGATCGAGGCGGCCCTGCCCGGCTGGCTGCAAAACGCCTCGGCGGCCGATCGTTTCGCGTTTTCTCAGTGCCTGCTCGAACAGGCCAGCCTTCGGCGTCTGAATCAAGGCAAACACTACCTCGATGATCTCGAGGATATTCGCAGCTATGCCGCCAGCCATCTGGATCACCAACTGTGCCTGGACCGCAACGCCACCGAACACGGCGAACGCAGCTGCAAGGAACTTGCCCAGGGCGCCTACCGGGCCGGCGCACTGCAACTGACCTTCGAAGTGCCGGTGGGCACCCTGCAAAGTGGCTACATCGACCGCGTGTCAATGAGCCTGGTCGACCTGGCGCTCAAGAACCTTTCAGGTAAACCTGCCGGCCGCATGACGGTGCGCCATGCGGATGGCCAGCCGGTCGACAGCAGCCTGACCCCGGAGTACCTGCTCGCGCTGGTGCAGCGCATCGATGTCGGGCGCAACTACCCGGCTTACCTTCACCAGTCACTGCTCGGCGAGGACGCCCAGGCGCAAGAGCGCAAGCGGCTGTTCCTTGTGCAGCGTCCCATCGACCTGAAAACCCAGGCCCTGGAATACAAGATCAAAGGCCAGGCCGGGCTTACGTCGCGAGGGCTGCGCTATGTCGAAGCAGTGCTGGGCACCCACAGTACCGAGCGCTGGGCGGGCATGGATGAAGTGGTCATGCGTGTGCTCGCCTTTCAACGCAAGCCCGGCGCCAAGGCGGATGGGGTGCAGAATATGTTCATCATCGAGCCGCGCAACGGGCAGCCAGGCCCGCGCTTGTTGTATCGCCCGGCATATCGGGATTCGCTGTTGGAATTCACCGACCGCGCCAGTCTGCTGGCCGCCATCGCCGAACCCGGCGAGCTGCAGGACAGCGTCCTGGCCTGGATGGAAGACCCTGCCAGAGCGGTGTACAGCAACGGCGGGTTCCGGGAACCCCATTACGTGCGTGTCAGCGGCATAGGTTCCGAGTTCGACCCCTTGCCGCCCATTCCACGCCCCGCGACGCTGGCCCCGCCGAGTGATGAAAGCAGCGATCAAATCCTCCAGGCGCTGGGCAACAACCAACTGATGGACTACCTGTACGAGTGCGAAGCGCGGCAACTGCAGGAGCAAGCCGACCGTGATTCGACCTCCAACGCCGAAAGCCGCTGGGCGCTGATTCTCGAAGGCGTGCAACTGGGCTTCAACACCTTGCTGATGCTGGTGCGTGGGCCCTTGGCGGCGGTGGGCTGGTTCATGCAGTTGGCCCTGAGCCTCAAGCAGGACGTACCAGCCCTGGAAAGCAAAGACCCGATTGCCCGTGAACTGGCGTGGGTCGACCTGCTGCTCAACACCAGCATGGTTCTGATTCACCTGGGGATACGCGACCACGTAGCACAGCCTCCTGCGCAAGCGGAGGTCCCACGGTTGCCATTGCAACACCCGCAGGGCCAGGCCATCTCAACCCCGGCCGTGGTGCGACGGGGCATCGTCGGCTTGCCTGCCGAACCGCCCGGCGGCGGCCGCACCCTGTTGGATATCGACCGCTCCCTGGCCAGCGACAGTGCCTCGGCGCGTTTGTTAAGGAAACTGCTGGAGGTCAATGTGCCCTGGCCTGAACACGCCCCGGACCCCGTCGCGCTCGGCCCTTATCGCGGGTTGTTCAAGATCGGCCAGCGCTGGCACGCCACGGTGGGCGGCCTGCTGTTTCGCGTCAACATTACCCCGGACGTGGACGACATATTCATCATTGACCCGAACAAACCCGACCACCCCGGCATCAAGCTGCGCACCGATGGCAAGGGCCACTGGACCCTAGACCGCGGGCTCAAGCTGGCGGGCGGTGGGCCCAAGCGCCTGGCAACGCTGCGCGAGGAGAATCGTCGCCAGGCGGTGCAATTGAAGGACCGCATGGACACGCTCAATGCGCAGATTTCCCCGGACATGGCCGAGTTCAGAGATTGGTTGACCCGCCTTAACAATAACCGCGACGCCCTGAACAAACATGCGATTACCTTAAAGAAGCTGTGGAACCTGCTGCAAAACGCCCTCGATGTGCTGAAACCCGCGATCGAAGCAAAGCATCAGGAGGCGATGGCCAACTATTCGAAGGCGCGCACCGACTATGAGGTGGTCCTGGATAAACTCGAGCAGAGTTACGCCAAGGTACTGCCAAAGCGCATCGAGCTGTACAAGGTAGGTCAGGACCTGCAGAAATACGCGGGTGCCGGCCCCCATGTGCAGGACCAGGCCATCACGCTCAAAACGCTTTGGGACGAGCAAATGCGCACGCATTTCCACCTGCAGAAATGGGCCGACACCTTTATGTTCACTGAGCGTGGCGAGCCCATGAGCCACCTGGCCAGCCGGATGCGCGAGGAACTGCGCGAAGGTCGTCCCTGGGCGTATAACGAACATGTGACCCGCTCGATTGAACTGGCGGACGTCGTTCAACGCATGGCGGCCCGCTCGCGCGAGATGGAAACCACCCTTGAGTTGCTGGAACAGGACTCCGTGGCCGGACGTGTGTTGCGCACGCAAGCGTTGTCCAAAATTACGACGTTCCAGCACTTTTTTGCGCAGAACCTGGAGATGCATGCGCTGATCCCGCTCTCGTGGGTGGTCGTGAAATTGTCGGCGCTGGAGGCGTCGCCGCTGGAGGCGCTGTACATCGACCATCTAAACAATTCGAGCCTGGGCCAGGCCTTGCTGTCACATACCGAAGTGCGCAGCAGCAGCGGTTATCCGCTGGATGAGCAACGATTGCTGTACGGCACAATCCTGGACAAGTACCGCAGCTACGAGCAGGCCATCGAGGCGCTCACGTTCATCAATCCGCAACGCTTACACCCCGTGGCCGAACGCCTGCTGGCCGGGCTGAGTCGGGCGCGGACGCTGGCTGAAAACGAGCTGGAAAGTGTGGTGCGCAGCCAGGAAGCACTGGAGGTCGAAGCATCCGCCGCCACGTTGCTCAGGCCGAAAGAGCCGGCCAAACGTATCTTCAAAACCCGTACGCGCACGTACTGGATCGGCGAGCTGAAACCTGTCGATGGTCTACACCCTCGCGAACGACTCACCATTACCAATAGCCTGACCGGTGAACCCCTGACCACCTTCGACGCGGATGATGCCGGCAGTTGGGTGGAAACGCCCCAGCAACCCATGGCCGCCCCCGAACCGGCGGCGCCGGCCTCTACCCTGGCAATGCTCAAAGACCAGGGCGAGAAAGTGCTGCGGCAACGCCCCGAGATCGAACGTCTGATCAGTGCCCAACAGAAGAAGCTGGAGTCCGCCCTCACCCGGCAAGACGTCAACCCGGCCGACTGGGATGAGTTGCTCACCGGACAGGCCGATAGACTCAACGCACTTGCGGATGAAATCGCACGGGATCACAGCGACCAGCCCAGGGCGCAGGACGCCATCGATCGCTACCGCGCCAACGCCAGGGACATGCAGCGCATGGCCACACGACTGTGCAGCGACGCCTACAAACGCCAGTGGCCAACCCTGGAAAGCCTCGATTACCTCTGGCGGCACAAGGAGATCGATATCAACCTGACCAGCCTGGCAGACCCGCAGCGGCCAACCCTCAGTGGGGATTTCTTCACCGAATACGCGGTGTACGACAAAGCGCAAAAGCCGCCCAGTGTGCTGTGGTATGCCCACTTTCACTACGCCACCGCCGACGCACCGCCTGAGCGCTACACGCGAGCCCACTTGAAACTGGCAAGCCAGCGCAAATACACGCAAAAGGATTTGCTCAAGGAACATGTCCAGTCGAAATTGCGCACTGAGCAGGCGGCTGGGGCCGACCCGGTGGAAAGAATCCTGTACGTATTGATCGCGCCGCCCCAGGACCAGCTCTTCCTGGCTATCGCGCCAACCATCAATTGACCCTCAACGTCCGGCGTCGCTGACGCCGGACGTTGTGTACCGCCTTGGGCTCAGTGGGCAAACAGCGAATTGCCCTTCTGACCCGCCAGCTTCTCGGGTTTGATCAGGAAGCGCGCCAGTGCCGGCAGCAGCCACAGTGCACCGAACATGTTCCACAGCAGCATGAAGGTGAGCATCAGGCCCATGTCGGCCTGGAACTTGATGGCCGAGAAGATCCAGGTGCACACGCCGATGGCCAGGCACAGGCCGGTAAACAGCACGGCTTTACCGGTGGATTTGAGCGTCTGGTAATAGGCTTCCTGCAACGGCAACCCGGCACGCAGGAAACTTTCCAGGCGGCTGTAGATGTAGATGCCGTAGTCCACGCCAATCCCCACGCCCAACGCCACCACCGGCAAGGTCGCGACCTTGACGCCGATGCCCATGAACGCCATCAGCGCATTGCCCAGTACCGAGGTGAGCACCAGTGGCAGCACGATGCACAGGGTCGCGGCCCACGAGCGGAAGGTGATCATGCACATGGTCGCCACGCACAGGTACACCAGGATCAGGATGGTCAGTTCCGACTCCTTGATGACCTCGTTGGTGGCAGCTTCGATCCCGGCGTTACCGGCGGCGAGGATGAACTCCAGGCCGTCCTTGTTGTTTTCCTTGGCGAAGTCCTGCACCGCATGCACGGCGCGGTCGAGGGTTTCGGCCTTGTGGTCGTTGAGGAACACCAGCACCGGCGCCAGTGAGCAGTTGTTGTTGTACAGGCCGTCGGCGCGGGCAATGGAGTTGTTCAGCACGTCCGGGTTACGCGACAGGGTTTCCCATTTCAGGTTGCCCTCGTTCATGCCTTTAATCATCTGCTTGGACACGGTCACCAGCGAGATCGCCGACTGCACGCCCTCGGTGTTCTGCATCTTCCACATCAACTGATCGATGGGCGCCATGGCTTCATACCGCGAGCAGCCTTCGGCCTTGGTCTTGACCATTACCACCAGCACGTCGGAGCTGGTGGAGTAATTGCTGATGATGAAGTTGTTGTCTTTGTTGTAGCGCGAGTCCGGGCGCAGCTCCGGTGCACCTTGGTCCAAGTCGCCGATCTTGAGGTTCTGGCTGTACCAGAGGCCGCCGCCAAAGGCGACCAGGGCTAGCAAGACCGACACTGGCGCGACTTTGGCGCTGGCGAATTTGGACAGCAGGCGCCAGAACGGATGCTCGCGGTTTGCGTCTTTCTTGCTCTTGGCGATGGCGCGCTTGCTGATGCCGACATAGGAAATCGCCACCGGCAGCAGGATCAAGTTGGTGAACACGATCACCGCCACGCCGATGGACGCGCCGATGGCCAACTCACGAATCACGCCGATGTCGATGATCAACAGCGTAATGAACCCGACCGCATCCGCCAGGATCGCGATCATCCCCGGCAGGAACAGTTGACGAAAGGTCCGCCGTGCAGCCGTCAACGCGTTGTCGGCCTCGCTGGATTGCAGGGCGATACCGTTGATCTTCTGCACGCCATGGGAAATACCGATGGCGAAAATCAGGAACGGCACCAGCATCGAATACGGGTCCAGCCCGAAGCCGAAGAAGTGCATCAACCCCAGTTGCCAGACCACCGCAACCAAGGTGGTGCTCAACACCGCGATGGTGCTGCGCAGGCAGTTGGTGAACCACAGCAGCAGAATCAGGGTGATGACGAATGCGATGCCGAAGAACAGCACCACCATTACCAGGCCGTCGATCAGGTCGCCGACCTTCTTGGCAAAGCCCACGATGTGGATCTTGACGTTGGGGTTCTGGGCTTCGAACTTGTCGCGGATCTTGTCTTCGAGTTCATGGGAGAACTTGCGATAGTCCAGGGCCAGCAACTTGCCCTGATCCTGCGGGTCCGGATAGGACTCCAGCAGCGGGATATCCACGATGCTCGACTTGAAATCGTTGGCGACCAAGCGCCCGACCTGGCCGGACTTGAGTACGTTATTGCGCAGTTGATCGAGGCTTTGCGCCGAGCCGTTGTAGCTTTGGGGGATCACCTCACCGCCGGCGAACCCCTCTTCGGTCACTTCGGTCCAGCGCACGCTAGGACTCCACAGCGACTTGAGGCCCGAGCGGTCGACGCCGGAGATGTAGAACACCTCGTCGTTGATCTGCCTCAGGGTCTCCATGTACTCCTTCGTGAAGATGTCACCGTCCTTGGCCTCCACCGAGATGCGCACGGTGTTGCCCAGGTTGGCCAAGTCGTTGCGGTGTTCCATCATCTTTTCGATGAAGGGGTGCTTGAGGGGGATCATCTTTTCAAAGCTGGTGGACGGGCGAATCAGCGTCGCCTGCCAGAACAGGAACACGCTCACCAGCAGGCAGATGACGATCACTGCCGGGCGATTGTTGAAAATCAGGCGCTCAAGAAAGGTCGCTTTATCGTTGTGATGACTGCTCATTCTGTCCCCGCCTTCTTATTGTTTTACGAGCTCAGCGCCAGTCGGCGTCGATACGCGAACGCCACCCTGCCCGGCCAGAATCAAGTTGCCATTGCCCGCCGCCGTCACCGACGACAGTGAAATACGGTCAGAGCGGTTGAACACGCTGAAGGTCTGACCATCGTCGTGGCTGACCACCACGCTGCCACCGTTGCCGACCACCACGATTGCGCCGTCATCCAGCAAGGTCGCGCCCGACAAACCAAACTCCAAGGCGCCACGGGTGGCGTTCAACTCAACCTGCTCCCAGGTGCTGCCGAAATCGGTGGAACGGTACAGATTGCCGCGCAGGCCGAAGGCCAGCAGGGTTTGCGGTTGCGCGGTGCTGATTACACCGAACAGCGAACCTTCATAAGGGCCTTCGAGTTTTTCCCAGGTCTGCCCGTCGTCACTGGAGCGGAACATGCTGCCCTGCTCGCCGACAATAAACAGGCCGGCATCCTTGATCTGGGCGATGGCGTTGAGGTGGAACTGGTCTTCGTTGTCGAGGCGGTCACTGACGTCGTTCCAGCTCTTGCCGCCATCGGTGGTTTCGATCAATGCACCGTAAGCGCCGACGGCCAGGCCGTGATTGGCGTCTTTGAACCACACATCGAGCAGCGGCGCTTCGCGCTTGAGGTCCTGGTATTGCTGGGCCCAGGTGGCGCCGCCGTCGGTGCTGGCGAGAATTTGCGCATCGTGGCCTACCGCCCAGCCATGTTTGTCGTCGACGAAAAACACTGCCGTGAGCAATTGGCGGGTGGGGACTTTGGCTTGGGTCCAGGTAGAGCCCTGGTCATCGGAATAGAGGATATGCCCGCGATCACCGACGGCTACCAGGCGCTTGCCGGCATGCACCACGTCGATCATCAGGCCTTTGGCGGCCTTGGGGGACTCAATCGCAAACGCTGGCGTTGCGGGGGTATCGCTGGCTGCCAGCACCGGTGTCGTCAACGCAGCACCGGCCAGCAACGAGAGCGCTGTGGCCAGCAACGCAACCCTGCGTGCGGCGCGTGGGCGGCAAACAACCCAACCCATGACAGGCTCACTCATAGACCTTTCTCCCATTTATTATTGTTAGGTCTTGCCTTCCCGGGCTCTGAAACCTGCAATCTAGAGCGCCTGAAGGAAGCAGGGGCCATCCTATCGGGCTTTGGAATCGTCTGACAATCGGCGCTACGTTATCTTTTGTTAACTGGCGGCTTTTGGCCACTTGGTGAATATAGCTGCATTCGCCAAGGTGATTACCGAGGCGTTAATGAATTTTTATTCCATCTATTGAAATATGGGAATTTTTATTCCATTAATGCACATCCTGAAAACAATAATCCAAAGGACCACGGCTATGCGTGAACTCGGAATCGGCTTGATCGGCACAGGCTTCATGGGCCGCGCCCACGCCTTGGCGTTCAACAATGCCCGGGCGGTGTTTGAACTGCCAGTCACCCTGAAGCTGGCCGCCCTGGCCGATGCCGACACCGAACGCGCCCAGCACTGCGCCTCGTCCTGGGGGTTCGATCACGCCCATGGCGACTGGCAGGCGCTGATCAACGACCCCAAGGTCGATATCGTGGCCATCACCACCCCCAACCACCTGCACTACCCCATGGCGATGGCCGCGATTGCCGCCGGCAAAGCGGTGTATTGCGAAAAACCCCTGGCCGTGAGCCTGGAACAGGCCGACGCCATGCGCCGCGCCGCCAGTGCCGCCGGGGTAGTAACCCGGGTGGGCTACAACTATCAACACAACCCGATGATCACCTTGGCGCGGCAATTGATCGCCAGTGGCGAGTTGGGTGACCTCATCAGCTTCCAGGGCGAGTTCAGCGAAGACTTTATGGCTGACCCAACATCACCCTGGTCCTGGCGCTGCGAAGTGGAACACGCCGGCGGCGCCCTGGCGGACTTGGGCAGCCACTTGCTGTCGATGGCGCGCTATCTGGTCGGGAATGTGGTCAGCGTCTGCGCCGATACCCAGACCGTCCACGTTCAACGCCCGGCTGTCAAAGGCAGCAACGAACTCAAACCTATCGCCGTGGATGACCAGGTACATGCCCTGCTGCGTTTCGCCAATGGCGCGCGCGGCACGGTGAGCAGCAGTTGGCTCAAACATGGCTACAAGAACCACTTGAGCTTCGAGATCAGCGGCACCAAAGGCACCTTGGCGTTCGATCAGGAGCGCTTGAATGAGCTTCGCCTGTGCCGTGTCGGCCAGGACGGCTTCCAACGCTTGCTGGCCGGCCCTTCCCTGCCCGGTTATGCGGCGTTCAGCCCGGCAGCGGGACACCAACTTGGCTACAACGAGTTAAAGACCCTGGAAGTGCAAGAATTGATCATGGCCGTCGCAGGCCAGGGGACCGATGGCACCGACTTTGAAGCCGCGTGGGAAGTGGAGCGGTTGGCGACGGCGATTCGCGTGGCTGCCCAGGAAGAACGTTGGGTCAACGTGAACTCGGTTTGAACATGTGGGAGGGGGCTTGCTCCCGATGGCGGTGTGTCAGACGAAGATGTTCCAACTGGGCCACCGCCATCGGGGGCAAGCCCCCTCCCACATTTAGATCACCTACACATTTAGATCGCCTACACACATTTAAATCAGCGCAAGGCTCGGCGCAGCACTTTACCCACGGTGGTTTTAGGCAACTCGGTGGTGCGAAACTCCACATACCTGGGCACCTTGTAGCCCGTCAGGTATTCCCGGCAATGGGCGAGGATCTGTTCCTGGGTCAGGTTCGGGTCCTTGCGCACCACGATGATCTTCACTTTCTCGCCCGTGACGCCGTCCTCCACGCCAATCGCGGCTACTTCGCCTACGCCGGGGTGCATCGCCACCACGTCTTCGATTTCATTCGGATACACGTTGAAGCCCGAGACCAGGATCATGTCCTTCTTGCGATCCACCAGGCGGATATAGCCGCGCTCGTCCATCACGCCAATATCGCCGGTGGACAACCAGCCCTGCGCATCCAGCACCTCGGCGGTTGCCTCGGGGCGTTTCCAGTAGCCCTGCATCACCTGCGGGCCACGCACTTGCAGTTCGCCCTGCTCGCCAATGTCGGCGAGTTCACCGTCCTCACGCATAAAGCGCACCCAGGTGGACGGCAACGGCACACCGATGCTGCCGGTGAATTCCATCTCGCGCATGCGCGCAATGTTGATCGGGCTGATGCTCACTACCGGCGAGCACTCGGTCAGGCCATAACCTTCGATGATCGGCAGCCCAGTGACTTCCTTCCAGCGCTTGGCCACCGCCGTATGGGTGGCCATGCCGCCGGCGATCACCATGCGCAGGTCGGAAAAGTCCCGCGCGCAGAACTCCTTGTTTTCCAGCAAGCCGTTAAACAGTGTGTTGACCCCGGCAATGCCGTTGAAGCGCTCCTTGCGCAGGATCATCTGCACCCGCTTCACGTCCCGAGGGTTCGCGATGAGGATGTTGCGCCCGCCCAGGCACATGAACATCAGGCAGTTCACCGTCAGGGAAAAGATGTGGTACAGCGGCAGCAACGTGACGTTGGTTTCCTGCTTGTGTTGGTCCAGTTGGTCGCCGACCCACGCCTTGGCCTGCAATAGGTTGGCGATGATATTACGGTGGCTGAGCATCACGCCTTTGGCGTCGCCAGTGGTGCCGCCGGTGTATTGCAGGAAGGCCAGGTCATCCAGGGCCATGCTCACCGGAAAGTGGTTGAGGGCCCGCCCCTGTTTCAACACCCGATTGAAACGTACCGCCCCCGGCAGCTTGAACGCGGGTACCTGCTTCTGCACGCTGCGCAGGATGAAGTTCATTGCCGCGCCCTTGAAGGTGCCGAGCAAGTCGCCGATGGCCGCGATTACCACGCGCTTGACGCTGCTGCCAGCCACAACCTTCTCCAGGGTGTGGGCGAAGTTTTCGAAGATCACCACCGTCTCGGCGCCGCTGTCCTTGAGCAAGTGTTTGAGTTCGTGGGCGGTGTACAGCGGGTTGACGTTGACCACCACCGCGCCAGCCAGGATGGTGCCGAGCAGGCAGATCGGGTACTGCAAGCAATTGGGCATCATCAGCGCCACACGGTCGCCCGGCTGTACGCCCTGGCCCTGGAGCCAGGCGGCAAACGCAATGCCTTGGACCTGCCAGTCGGCGTAGGTCATTTCGGTGCCGATGCTGACGTAAGCCACGCGCTCACGGAATTTTTCCAGGTGCTCCAGGAATACTTCCCGCAGCGATGGGTATTCCTCAATCGCGGCATCAATGTCTGCCGGGACGCCGGGCAGATAAGCGTTCAACCACACGCGTTCGGTGTGTTCCTGGCTGATAGCGTTCATGGCAGTCTCCTTATTGTTATTTTGGGTAGCGCTACTTTTCGACAATGGCGGTAATGCCCAGCCCGCCCGCTGCACAGATCGAGATCAACCCGCGCCCGCCGCCGCGCTCGTGGATGGCCTTGGCCAACGCCGCCAATTGCCGGCCACCGGTGGCGGCAAACGGATGACCACAGCCGAGGGAACCGCCGTTGACGTTCATTTTGGCGCGGTCGATGACGCCCAGCGGCGCGTCGAGTCCCAGGCGTTCGCGGCAATAGTCGGCGTCTTCCCAGGCCTTGAGGGTGCACAACACCTGAGCGGCAAAGGCTTCGTGGATTTCGAAAAAATCGAAGTCGGCAAAGCTCAGGCCTTCGCGCTTGAGCATGCGCGGCACGGCATAGGCCGGGGCCATCAGCAGACCTTCGGTGCCGTCGACAAAACTCACCGCGGCGGTTTCGCCGGTGCGTAGGTAAGCCAGCACCGGCCAGCCGTTGGCGGCCGCCCACTCTTCGCTGGCCAGCAGCACCACCGAGGCGCCATCGGTCAGGGGCGTGGAGTTGCCCGCTGTGAGCGTGCCGTTCTGGCGGTCGTAGGCTGGGGATAGACCGGCGAGTTTTTCCAGGCTGGCGTCGGCCCGCAGATTGTTGTCACGGGTCAGGCCGCGGTGGGGGCTGATCAGGTCCTCGAAGAAACCGCGTTTGTACGCGGCATCCAGGCGTTGGTGGCTAGTGAGGGTCAGCTCATCTTGGGCCAGGCGCTTGATCTGCCAGCGCTTGGCCATTTCTTCGCAGTGCTCGCCCATGGACAAACCGGTGCGCGGCTCGCCGTTGCGTGGCAGCAGCGGTTTGAAGAACATCGACGGCCGCGCCTTCAACAGAGCCTTGAGCTTGTCGCCCAAGCCCTTGGCGCGGTTGGCTGCGAGCAAGGTATGGCGCAAGGATTCGTTGATGCCGATGGGGGCGTCGGAGGTGGTATCGGCGCCACCGGCAATGCCTACTTCGATCTGGCCCAGGGCGATTTTATTCGCCACCAGCAATGCCGCTTCCAGGCCCGTGCCGCAGGCTTGTTGCAGATCGTAGGCCGGGGTCTCGGGGGACAAGGTGGTTGATAGCAGGGACTCACGTGCGAGGTTGAAATCCCGCGAATGCTTGATCACCGCGCCGGCGGCAAACTCGCCCAGGCGCTGGCCATGCAGGTTGTAACGGTCGACCAAGCCTTGCAGCGCCGCTACCAGCAAATCCTGGTTGCTGTCGTGGGCATACACCGTGTTGGAACGGGCAAAAGGGATACGGTTGCCGCCGATAATCGCCACGCGGCGGGTCGGGGCCGGATTGAAGCTGTAGTCACTCATGTATGGCTCTCATTCCAGACAAATAGCCCGCGCATATGGGGTTTGTCGCCGGCGAAATTGCGCACTTCGAATTCGCGACGCGGGCCGGTCACAGGGTGTTGCCACAGGGCAACTTGGCCGGGCAAAAAGATCGGCAACTTGAAGTCGCAATGGGCTTCGGCCTGATCCAATCCACCGGGCGGTTGCTGGGCGGCCAAGGCGCGGCCAAGCGTCCACATGCCGTGGGCGATGGCGCGGCGGAAACCGAAGAGTTTTGCGCCGATCACCGAGGTGTGGATTGGGTTGAAATCCCCCGAAACCTTGGCGAAGCGCCGGCCCAGGTCGGCGGGTAAAACCCAGCGCTGGGTGCGCAGCAGGCCGTGTTCCTGCAATGGCAACGCGTCGCCCCAGGGCTCGCCGATCGGGTCTTTTACGTCGCGGCGCAGGTAGAGGCTGTCGCTTTCCCACGCCAGGGTGCCGGCGCTGTAAGCGCGTGTGGCGATGCTCAGCGCCTGGCCCTTGGGGTGGGCGACCCAGCGCTCGGCATACACCTCCAGGCGCAAGGCCTGACCTTCGTGCAGGCGCTGGTGCTGACGAATGCGATTGGCCAAGTGCACCATGCCGCTGGCCGGGTACGGGAAGCTTGGCCGGGTCAACAGCATCAAGTGCAGCGGGAACGCCAGCACATGGGGATAGGACAGCGGCACACCCTGCTCGCGCCGGAACCCGCAGGCACGGCCATAGGCGGCGATGCCGGCGGCGGATAACCCCACCGCCGAGCGCACCAGCCGCTCCTTGGGCAGTACCGGCGCGCCGTCGAACTTGGGCTTACGCAGGGCGCGCACGCCATCCAGCAACAACTGGGTGCGCGAGGGCGGCGGGTCGATAATCTGGGTCACGTAGTCCATGGCTCAGGCTCCCAGCAGACTTTGGCCGCACACACGAACGACTTGGCCATTGACGCCACCCGACGCGGGATGCGCCAACCAGGCGATGGTCTCGGCCACATCGATGGGCTGCCCGCCCTGGCTCATAGAGTTCATGCGCCGCCCTGCTTCGCGAATCATCAGGGGGATCTTTGCTGTCATCTGGGTCTCGATAAACCCCGGCGCTACGGCATTCACCGTCACCTGCTGCGTGGCGGCGCGTGTCGCGAGGCCTTGCACCAGACCGATCACGCCAGCCTTGGAGGTGGCGTAGTTGCTTTGGCCGAGGTTGCCGGCAATACCGGAAATCGATGACACACACACAATGCGCCCACCGGGATTAAGCCCCTGGTTTTCCATCAATGCGGTGCTCAGGTGCAACGGTGCTTCGAGGTTGACCGCCAGCACATCGCGCCAGGCCGCTTCGGGCATTTTTGCGATGGTCTTGTCGCGGGTGATGCCGGCGTTGTGCACCACCACATCGAACGCGCCGTATTGGCTGACGTGGGCCAGCAACGACGAGGCTGCGTCCGGCGCGGTGATGTCCAGGGGCAACGCTGAACCATCGACGCTGGCGGCGGCCTGTTCCAACGATTGCTGGGCCTGGGGCACGTCCACACACACCACGTGCGCCCCTTCACGCGCCAAGACTTGGGCGATGGCCAAACCGATGCCACGGGAAGCGCCAGTGACCAGCGCACGTCGGCCAGCGAAAGGCTTGTCCCAGTTGACACTAGGGTTGCCATCCACCGGTTTTTCCAATCGCACCACTTGCCCCGACACATAGGCCGAACGCCGCGACAGGAAGAAACGCAGGCTGCTGTCCAACCCGTCTTCGGCGCCTGGCGCAACATAAAGCAACTGGACGGTGATCGCCCGACGCAGCTCCTTGGCCAGCGAACGCACCAGCCCTTCTAGGGCGCGTTGGGCGACGGCGTGGGGCAAGTCCGCGCAATGCTCAGGTGCAGTGCCGAGCACCACGACCCGTGCGTGTTGGCCCAGGCGCTTGGCGTTGGCGTGGAAGAATACGTACAGCTCATCCAACTGTTTAAGGTCGACCACCGCGCTGGCGTCATACACCGCGCCCTGCGCCTTGACCGTAGACGGCGCCTTGAGCGTTGCCGGGGTAGCCGCGACCGTGTCGGTGGCGCTGAAGACCTGGTGCACCTGGGAGGCCAAGCGCCCTGCCCCGGCGACAATCACCGGATTAGCCAGGCCCGGCTGACCGCTGCGATGGCGTTGCAACGGCACGGGCTGGGGCAAGCCCACTGCCTGGGCCAGGCGACGGCCCCAGGGGGAATTGACGAACGATAGGTAGCTGTCACTCATATCAGCATTCACTCACAACACATTCTGACCTTGTAAACCCGGTCCATGTGGGAGGGGCATGCCCCCGATAGCGGTGGTTCAGCCAATGAGTCGGTGACTGATGGATTGCTATCGGGTGCAAGCGCCCTCCCACACTGGCCGCGTTTGTCCTAGTTGACCGAGGCGTTTTCGCTTTGGCTGCTGCGCCGCTTGGTGGCCGGTTCCAACGCCTGCTTGCGCTGCTGCAAGGCCTCCAGCAAACCAAAGTCCTGCGGGAAGTCATCCACCTGGATACCGTGATCGGCGTATTCCACATAGCGCGCGAGCAAGGCGTCTTCGTCGTCGCTGATCAAGTCCAGCGCCCTGGCCTTGACGCGCCAGGTGGTGAAAGCCGTGCCGGAAATAGGCATCGGTTCGAGCACGCCTTGCTTGATGGCAGGCTTGAGCCGGGCGTCGATCAGCTCCACTTGTGGCAGCAGACGGAAGCCCAACTCGCCATACGCCAACTTGTCGATTTCCGGACGTGGAATGTAGGAATTGGCCAACAACCGGTCACGGGTCTCGCACGGTGTCTGCACCACATCGGCCACCTGGGCCAGTAGGCGATCCGACGGTTTGCGCAGCGGAATGCCGAACGGGAACGTCAGGCCGCGCACCACGGCGGCGGCGGCTTTGGAGGGGTAGTTTTCCAGCACTTCGGCAAGGGCTTCATGAGCACGCACTAGCGCATCCTGAGCCGACCAGTGCACCAGCGGCAGGTCTGACTGAGGCCGGCCGTCATCCTCGAAACGCTTGAGCACGCAGGACAAAATGTACAGCTGCGACAGAATATCCCCCAGACGCCCGGTGATACTTTCCTTGCGCTTGAGGGCACCGCCCAGCACACCCATGGAAATGTCCGAGATCAGCGCCAGCACCACCGACAGACGATTGGCCTGGCGGTAGTAGGACGCCAGCGCGGGGTCGGTCTTGGCAGGTGCGGAAATCAGACGGCCGCCAGTCAGCGAATGCACCGCCGCACGTACGGTGTTGGCTAGCACGAAACTCACGTGGCCGAACATCGCGCTGTCAAAGTCTTCCAGCGCCTTACGCCGGTCCGGGTTGCGCGCCGCTTCCATCTCACGGAACACATAGGGATGGCAACGGATCAGGCCCTGGCCAAAGATGATGAGGCAGCGCGTCATGATATTCGCGCCTTCCACCGTGATGGCGATGGGGCTTTGCTGATACGCACGGGCCAGGAAGTTATTCGGGCCCATGCAAATGCCCTTGCCGGCGACGATGTCCATGCCGTCGTTGACGATGATTCGCGCACGCTCGGTGACGTGGTACTTCGCAATGGCGGAGATCACCGAAGGTTTCTCGCCGGCATCCAGGGACGCTACCGATACCTTGCGCACCGCATCGCAGGCATACAAATGCCCGGCCATGCGCGCCAGAGGTGCCTGCACCCCTTCGAACTTGCCGATGGGCAGGCCGAACTGCTTGCGCATCGCGGCATAAGCCGTAGTGCCACGCACCGCAACCTTGGCCAGGCCGACGTTGGCCGACGGCAACGAAATGGCACGGCCCGCTGCTAGGCACTCCATCAGCATGCGCCAGCCATTACCGACTTGCTCACGGCCGCCGATCACCCATTCCAACGGGATGAAGACGTCCTTGCCGGTGGTTGGGCCGTTCTGGAATACGGCGTTAAGTGGCCAATGGCGGCGACCGCTGTTTACGCCGGGGTGGGACGTGGGGATCAGTGCGCAGGTGATGCCGAGCGAACCTTTCGGGCCCAGCAAGCCGTCCGGGTCTTCAGCGCGAAACGCCAGGCCCAGCACGGTGGCGATGGGGCCGAGGGTGATATAGCGCTTGTCCCAGGTCACTTTGAAACCCAGCACTTCTTCGCCCTCGTGCATGCCCTTACAGACAATACCCAAGTCTGGAATGGCCCCGGCATCCGAGCCCGCATACGGGCTGGTCAGGGCAAAGCACGGGATGTCTTCACCCCGAGCCAGGCGCGGCAGGTAGTAATTACGTTGGGCGTCGGTGCCGTAGTGCAGCAACAGCTCGGCCGGGCCGAGGGAGTTGGGCACCATCACCGAAATCGCCGCCGCCGAGCAGCGCGTCGACAGCTTCATCACCACTTGCGAATGGGCATAGTGGGAGAAGCCTTTGCCGCCGTACTGCTTGGGAATGATCATGCCGAGGAAACCGGCATCCTTGGTGTACTGCCAGCCTTCGGGGGACATGTCCTGCCAGACCTGGGTGGTTTCCCAGTCGTTGGCGATGTCGCACAAGGTTTCCACTTCATTGTCGAGGAAGGCTTGCTCCTCGGCGCTGAGGCTGGCCGGCGCGGCTTGCAACAGGCGCTGCCAATCGGGTTTGCCGCTGAACAACTCGGCGTCCCACCACACGGTACCGGACTCGATAGCCGCACGCTCGGTGTCGGACATTGCCGGCATGATCGTGCGAAAGAGGCCGAGGGCCTTGCTGGTGAGCAAGGTGCGACGCAGGGGTTTGATCGTCATCAGCAACGCGGGCGCTATCACCAGCAGCGCCGCGACGCTGGCCCCAAAACCTGCCACCACGTTGAACACGTAACCCAGTGCCAACCAGATCAAGCCGGCCCCTAACCACAGGGTCGAGGCAGCTTGTCGATACGCCAGGGCAATCGCGGCTGCGAAACCCACCAATAACCAGATAACCATGGGGATACCTCTACTCGATTCAGGGCGTGGTTTACGTGCGCAAGGTCGAATTGACCTGCGGCGTAAAGCCACACTACAAACTTGGAAAGCTAATTTCAAATTTTGTTTTGAAATTTTTATTTAATGCTTAAGCGAAAAAAATAGCGACTGAACCTGTCAGCCGAATCAACGCGAATTGGACGAAATCGGAACGGGTCGCGTGGGCGACCCCTTCGTTGCATTACCGGTGAAAAACCTGCAGAAAGATGCGCTGACTGCGGGCTTCGCACCGGCACGGCGTAACACAGGATCAGAAGTTGTAAGTGACCCCCAGGCTCACGACATCGCCATAGGCTTCGGCCTTGCCGTCCAGGGTTGCCCCCCCGAGACGATCCTGGTTCTGGGTTTTCAACTTGGCTTTTTCCACGAACTGGTGGGAGTAGGAGCCGTCGATGCCCAGGCCTGGAATCGCTCTGATTTTGTAACCGAAGCCCAGCGAGGTGAAGATCCGGTCGCCATCCGGGATACGCGGGTCGCGGGTGGAGTTACGGGTAGGTGTCTGGTCCGTCGCAACACCGGCGCGCAACGTGAAATCATCGGTGAGCTTATAGTCGCCGCCGAGAGAGACCATCCAGGCGTCCTTGTAGTTGTAAGGGATGGCAACGATGGTCGACCCCTCAGACTTCAGGGTCAGGTTTTTGAATGACGACCATTGGGTCCACAAGACACTGGCACCGAGGGTAAAACGATCATTGAACTGGTGAACCCAATCAATCGCTGCGCTGGCAGGAACGTCCAATTGGGTGGAGGCTTTACCGTTCATTTGAAGGTTGAGACCTGGATACAAAATGCCCGGCAACCCAGCATCGATCAGGCCCTGGGAGCCTTCGTCAGCGTAGATGTTGTATTTGCCTTCAAGCTTGTTCTTGATCTTGGCGTGGTAGTTCAAACCCAGAGTGTCTTGTGGGGTTGGCTTCCAGGCCAGGCCGGCAAACCAGCCCACCGAGGTATTGTCGACTTTGACTCGCATGAGCGAGTAGCCAATGCCCGCCGGGAATGGGATCGAATTCGGAGCAAGTGCAGCGGCGGCATAGAGGTCAACGTTCTGGCTGACGAAGCCTTTGGTGTGCTGAACAATCGCGCCACCGCCGATGGAAAACTCATCGTTGACCTTGAACGAAAGCGACCCCGTCAACCCGACGGTTTCGATGCGCGTGTCAACCGCAAAATCCCGGCCCTTCCAGTCATTGTCCCAGGTGGTACGTGCGCCCATGGGCACCACTTGGCTGAGACCGAAAGCGAAACGGTCACCGATCGGCATGACCATGAATCCGGTCGGCACCCAGGCGGTAAAACCGCCCTGCCCTCCATCACCATCGCGGGGCACGGAATTGAACTCAAAGGTATCGGGGTTAACAGTCGTGGTGGAGGTCGGATTGCCTGCGTAGTCTTTGGCGGTACCTTTGTAGTGAATATTGATACGCGCGTAGTCAACGTTGAACTGCGAGATATTGTGATCAATGAACGCCATCGCCGCCGGGTTGTTGTAAGCCGATGACGGATCATCCTTAAACATCGAACCACCACCGAACGCGCGGCCCCAGCCTTCCGCCCCGAACGTCGGAGTAGAGAACCCACCGGCTTGCGCACTGCCGGCTATAACCATCAGGCCGCCGATAACGGCCAGGTTTATTAACGTGCGTGCGTGTGCTTTCTTATTATTCATGCCCGACTCCTTATAGTTGTTAAGCACCGATAACGGTTTTTCCGAACCCGGTTTACTTCAACAAGTGCCTCTTGCCAGGCACTTGCTCACTGCAATTCATGACCGTCCCATCCAGCACCCAGGCCATTTACGGAGAAACAGTAAACGCCGGACTGGGTGAAGCAGTGAGACCTGTGATCGTGCAAGCCCCCACGGTTTGAGGGCTTGTGATGCTCAGGGTGTTAGTAGAGTTTTTCCAGATAACACTGATGTTCACTGGAGAACTGCTACAGTCCGATGCAACCTTTAACTTCAACGCACCAAGCGTTCCGGGGAACACGTCGGGACCGCTACCTGTCAGCTTCAAACGCCACACAAAATTACTCGCGACAGGAATTGAGCATATGGGGTTTGAACCGCTGAACACGGCACTGGTAATCGCTGCAACTGATCCATCAGATGCAACCGAACCGGCCATCGCGAAGTTGCAAGTCACTGGTACATTAAGACTAAGGGGAGACTTTATAGTAATAGTGCCCGCTGTGGTAAATGCGCTACCGGCAGGGGCAATAGTGGCCGCACTGGCGGTCGATATGGCCCCACCGCAAAGAGCAAAGAGTGTTACACAACCGAACGTTTTCAAGCTTTTCATTGTTATTCCTCACAGGGTCTGGCGAGTCACTTCGCCTATGCGTAGCGCCACTGATCAGATGAAATGCTAAAGCCCAATAGACTGCGTGCGGCTGTTCTCTTAATACTCATGCGCCACTCCTTATTGTTGTATTCCACCCTTGCAAACTTTTTCAAACAAGTGCCTCTTACGAGGCACTTGCCAGTTTCAACGTGTGATCATCACGTCAAGTACTCAGGGTACTTATGGGCTAACGGTGAACGCTGGACTTGGAACAGCGGTAAGGGCGGTAATTGTGCAAGAGCCCACGGTTTGAGGCGTAGAAATACCCAGCGTGTTGGTGGAGTTCTTCCAGTTGACCGCGATGGTCACCGGCGTAGCGCTGCAGTCAGAGGCGATTTTGAATTTCACACCCGAAACAGTGCCGGTGAACGCGTCAGGCCCAGTACCAGCGACCGTCAGCGGCCATGGCAGGTTGCTCAACACCGGAACGCCGCACAGCGGGTTGGAACCGCTGACCGTGGCGCCGGTAATCGAAGCTCCAGCACCACCACTCGCCACGGTACCGGTGAAGATAATGTTGCAAGTGACCGGAATATTCAGGGACGCCGGCGACTTAACGGTGATAGAGCCCGAGGTGGTAAAAGCGGCACCAGCAGGTGCAATGGTCGCGGCGTTTGCCATCGAAACGGCACCAAAGCACAGAGCAAAAGAAGTTGCACAAACGAGGGTTTTCAAACTTTTCATTGTTTTTCCTCACATGTAATGGCGAGTCATTCGCCAGGGGGTAATGGCCATGAACGAGAGGTCACGGTGAAACTGCAGAACTTCCCTTTCCAGCCAAATCTCAATTCAATTACCGCTCTAAACGTGGACGGCGTTATTCAACTACTTTGAAGGTGGGCGGCATCTTGATCGACACCGTCTTGATTTTGCAGTCTTCGCCAATGGGCACATTGGCCGCTTCCAACTTTCCGGTGGCGTTGTCCCACGTGCCATCAGCGGTAGAAGGCCCGCACTTGCCGCCCAGTCCGAAGGCGTGCACATCCACGCTGATATTCGACATGGAACCGCTTTTGGTGTCTTTTGCCACCAGCACCCACGGCAAGTTGGTGGCTTCGACCCGGCTGCACTTGAGGCCGCCATCGAACTCAACTTTGTCGACATTCACGGATGAACCATCGGCAGCGACTTTGCCCGCGACCTTAATGGTGCAGTCGGCGCTGATCAGCGCCCCCTTGGAAAAACTGATGGGGCCTTGGGCGGTGAACGCACTGCCGGCCGGTTCGATACGGGCGGCCTGGGCCTGGTGATAAACGATCAGGCCCAGTGCAGCCAATAGAATATGGGTAGTGAACTTGGCAGGTGATTGCATGGTGTACGTCCTTCCCTTTAATTATTGTTGTTCGGGTCAAACCACTTACTCGGGGCGATAAAATCCTGCGCGGCATTTAAGGCCCCGAGTACACAACTGGGTATTACTTCATGTCAGAACGGCTTGGCGCTGTTGCTGTACTTCTCCAGATACTTCAAACGTTGTGAGGGCTGAAGATTGGTCAGGCTGATATCCCCGGCGTAATGATTAAGCACCCGATGGTCCATGCGCCGGCGCCATAAGTAAGGTACATAGGCCCAGACAATCATGCTCGCGTACCCATAGGGCAGTTGCGGCGATTCATCAAAGTGGCGCAGCGACTGATAACTGCGCGTGGGGTTGGCGTGGTGGTCGGAGTGCCGCTGCAATTGGAACAGAAAGATATTGGTGACAATCCGATTACTGTTCCAGGAGTGCCGAGGCGAGCAGCGTTCATAACGACCATTGGGTAACTTCTGGCGTTTCAGGCCGTAGTGTTCGACATAGTTCACGACTTCCAGCAACGAGAACCCGTAGATGCCCTGGATAATCAAGAAGGGAATCACCGCCGCCCCCAGCCAGGCAATCATCGCGCCCCACAGCACTACGCTGTACATCCAGGCACTGAGTACACCGTTCTTCCAGTGCCAGGCCGGCAGGCCGAGTTTGCGCAAGCGTTCGCGCTCCAGGTTCCACGCGGAGTGCGCACTGAACCACACCGAGCGCGGTAGGAAGGCCCAGAAACTTTCGCCCAGGCGCGAGCTGGCGGGGTCTTCTGGCGTGGCGACACGCACATGGTGACCACGGTTGTGCTCGGTGTAGAAGTGCCCGTAGAAGGTCGGTGCCAATGTGACCTTGGCCAGGAACACTTCCAAGGCGTTGGGTTTGTGCCCCAGTTCATGGGCGGTGTTGATGGCAATGCCGGTGGCGGCGCCGGTCGACATGGCCATGCCCAAGTAGGTGAACCAGCTCGGTGCGCCATGCAGTTGCGTGCGATCGGTGATGTAACTGGCGGCGTGGACCAGCCAGTTGGAAGGATCAAGGTGAGCGGTGGCGTGCAACAGACCACCTTGGATGATCCATTCGATGCCGCCGGCAGCCAGCCAGCCGGTAATGATCACTGATGAGATGACGAAAAGCACGCCGGTGTAGACGATCCAGCGGTAGTAGCGTTGGGTTTCCAGATGGCTGACAGCCGACTCGGGCGGGTTGCTCACGTCTTCGCCGAGCAGGCCGTCAATCAGTGGGATCAGCCCGAAGATCACCAGCACGCCGACCCACCATAACTGCTGGACGCCGGTGAAAATGGCAAGGGAGCCGGACAACAGGGGTGTGGCCAACGGCATGATGCCCAACCACCACAGGTGGCGCTTGCCATCGGTCCACACGCTTGGCGCTGCCAGAGTCTGGTTCATGGCAGCCTCCTTGGCAGGGAGGTGGAAAACAGGTTCAGGGAGCGAAGAAGGCTCCGGGAAATCAACCATGCGATAAAAGACGTTTTTTTCATTTTTATTCGCTCTTAGGCATTTCAAAAATCATTTCAAAACAAACATTGAAATATTTTTTTAAATAAATAACGCGGAATCGTTAGGTCGTCAACTACTTTTTCGAAGCCTTTTTTACGTGACCGAGCAGTCTCTTTTTCAGCCGTTTGGTCAGGTCTCTAGGGCAAGCATTTGCGCCGTTCGAACCCGCAATGAGGACCACGATTATTTGTTCGCCAGGGCAAAGGGCGGATGCAGGACTGTGGCCGTTTGCGCCGGACGCGCGCGCTTGGCCACCTGCAACACCGCCTCAACCACTCGCGCCGTGGCGGTGATCGGCAGCATATGGCCGCGCCCTTCCACCACTTGCAGCTTGAGGCCTGGCACTTTGTCGGCGAGGGCCTGGCCGTGTTTGCGAAAGTCCAGCACCTTGTCTCGCGCGCCATAGATCAGGCCGATGGGCAGCGTCAGTTGCGAGTAGCGCTTGACCATGTCCGGCAGGAAGTCGTTGACCTGTGCGATCTCGCTGGAGGCTGCATAAAAGTTGTCGGGGCGCATGCCCAGCAGCCCGCCGCCCTGGGTGGCGAAATCTTCGGGAGCGGTGTCCGGGGCGAATACGCCCTTGACCACCGAACGCCGGGTCAACAGGCCAATGGGCACGGTGAGGGTATGGGCGACCCAGCGCCGTAACCAGGCCGGTCGCACCGCCAGCGACCAGAACACCAACGGCAAGGTGGGTTGGGGATGGGTCAGCGGCGCCACCAGCACCAGGCCGGATACGGCCTCGGGGTGGTCGAGGGCCAGGGCCAGGGATATCGCTCCGCCCAGGGAATGCCCCAACACCAGGGGCTTTTCCAGGCCCAGTGCTCGCATAAACGCTGCGACCTGACGCGCCTGGGCCGGCAGGTCCGCTGCCGTGCCTTTATGACGCGTGGAATAACCCGACCCGGGACGGTCGAGGGTGATCACCCGAAAATGCTCACGCAACTGGCCGGACAAGGCATAGGTCAGGTTGCGACTGCTGCCCATCAGCCCGTGAATCATCACCAGGGGTGGGCCTTTGCCCTCTTCTACATAATGAAAGCGCTCGCCATCGACCTCCACCAAGCGCCCATTGATGGGGACAGCGGCTTCAATGCGCCGTGTCATCCAGGCGCTGAAGCCCCATAACACCGCACTTGCGCCCGCCGCAGCGGCAACCCACTCCACAGCCATAGCTCGGTCCTCTGCTTCCCTGCTGCTGGCGACCCGACCGGAATTGGTCAAGGCCTCAGCCATCGCCCGCCCCCTGGACTATGACCTCATGCGGACCGTGCTCGTCCGTCGGACAAGTGGTGCATACCAAACATGGTCCTAGCGTAGGCGATATTTTCAGGTAGATTATTTAAAATCTTTTTTAAAATAATTAATTCAATTTTTCTTTGCAATGGTGTTTTATCTAAAAGACAAAACAAAAACAGGAGCACATCCGATGCCCATCAAGGACAGCCTATGAATGCCCACAGTGAATCCATCGACATCGCCATCATCGGTTCAGGCTTCGCCGGCCTGTGCATGGCCATCAAACTCAAAGAGGCCGGGTTCACCGACTTCTTTATCGCCGAACAGGCCGAGACCCTCGGCGGTACTTGGCGGGACAACCACTACCCAGGCTGCGCCTGCGATGTGCAGTCCCATGTGTATTCGTTTTCCTTTGCGCCCAACCCGAACTGGACGCGGCAGTTCGCGCGCCAAGCGGAAATACGCGCCTACTTGGAGCAATGCGCTGTGCGCTTCGGCCTGGCGCCTTACCTGCGTTTCAACAAGGGCCTTGAACGCGCAGTATTCGATGAGCAGCAGCAACGCTGGCAATTGAGCTTCAGCGATGGCCGGCACGTGAGCGCACGGGTGCTGGTATCGGGTATGGGCGGCCTGTCGCGCCCGGCGCTGCCGGAGATTCCAGGCCTGGAGAACTTCAAGGGCAAGCGCTTCCACTCCCAGCAGTGGGACCATGACTATTCCTTGAAAGGCAAACGCGTGGCGGTGATCGGCACCGGCGCCAGTGCCATCCAGTTCGTGCCGCAGATTGCGCCGCAGGTGGCCCACCTGGACCTGTTCCAGCGCACGCCACCGTGGATCATGCCCAAGCCTGACCGGGCAATTTCGCCCCTCGAACGCTGGCTGTTCAAGCACCTGCCTTTCACCCAGCGCCTGGTGCGCGGCGCCTTTTACTGGGCGCTGGAAGGTCGCGTAGTGGGCTTTGCCCTGCACCCGAGGCTGATGAAGATGGTGCAGAAAATCGCCCAACGCCATCTGCACAAGCAAGTGGCCCGCCCGTCCCTGCGCAAGACCCTGACGCCGGACTACACCATCGGCTGCAAGCGCGTGCTGATCTCCAATGACTACTACCCGGCGCTGTCGCGCAGCAATGTCGAGGTGGTCACCGACCGCGTGCTGCGCATCGAAGCCGACGGCGTGATCACCGCCGACGGCATCAAGCACCCGGCCGATTGCCTGATATTCGGCACCGGCTTCCAAGCTACCGACCCCGTGCCCCGCGACTGCATCATCGGGCGCGACGGTGTGGACCTGATGGACGCCTGGCACGACGGCGCCCATGCCTACAAGGGCACGACGGTACCGGGTTATCCCAACCTGTTTTTGATCGTCGGGCCCAATACCGGTCTGGGGCATAACTCGATGATCCTGATGATCGAGGCGCAGGTGACCTACATCCTCGACGCACTCAAGCAGATGCAGCGCCAGCGCATCGCCACAGTGGACGTCAAGCCGGCGGTGGAACAAGCGTACAACCGCCGACTGCAGGACCAACTCAAGCGCACCATCTGGAACACCGGCGGTTGCCAGAGCTGGTACCTCGACCCGCGCACCGGCAAAAACACCACCCTGTGGCCCGGCTCCACGTGGCGCTTCAAGCAGGTCACGCGACAGTTTGCGCTCAAGGACTATGAAGTCGATCGGTTACCGCTCAATACGCCCGCCCGTCCCGCGGCGGCCGCCCATTCCACCGCAGAAGGCAGCCTGTCATGAAGTCATTCAACGGTCGCGTGGCGGCCATCACTGGCGCGGCATCCGGCATGGGTCGCGCGTTGGCTCTGGCACTCGCGCGGGAAGGTTGCCATCTGGCACTGGCGGACAAAAACGCCTCAGGCCTGGAGCAAACCCTGACGCTGATCAAGACCTCCACCCTGTCACCCGTGATGATCACCACCCAGGTGCTGGACGTGTCCGATCGCCAGGCCATGGAAGAATGGGCCGCGCGCTGCATGGCTGAGCACGGCCAGGTCAACCTAGTGTTCAACAATGCCGGGGTGGCCCTCTCCAGCACCGTGGAGGGCGTGGACTATGCCGACCTGGAATGGATTGTCGGCATCAACTTCTGGGGAGTAGTCCACGGCACCAAGGCGTTCCTGCCCTATCTCAAAGCCAGCGGCGAAGGTCATGTAATCAACACCTCCAGCGTGTTTGGCCTGTTTGCCCAACCGGGAATGAGCGGCTACAACGCCACTAAATTCGCCGTGCGCGGCTTCACCGAAGCACTGCGCCAGGAACTGGATCTGCAACGCTGCGGCGTGTCGGCCACCTGCGTTCACCCCGGTGGCATTCGGACCGACATCTGCCGCAGCAGCCGCATCGACGCGAACATGACCGGCTTCTTGATCCACAGCGAACAGCAAGCCCGCGCCGATTTCGAAAAACTCTTCATCACCGATGCCGACCAGGCCGCCAAAGTGATCCTCCAAGGCATCCGCAAAAACAAACGCCGCGTGCTGATCGGCCGCGATGCGTATTTCCTCGACCTGCTCGCCCGTTGCCTGCCCGCGGCCTATCAGGCGTTGGTGGTGTTCGCCAGCAAACGCATGGCGCCCAAGCAACGCAGGCCAGTATTTGAAACCAATGACGAACCCCGTCTCTGAACAGGAGCACGCACTATGCTGCCTATCCGCCGCGACGTCCGTTTTGTCCTGCCCGCCGAGCGCATCACCAACTGGCACGAACAGGGCCCGTTCATCACGCATTTTTTCAATGCCCTGTCCCTGCTGTTTCCCCAGGGCGAGCTGTTTTTCATGGACAGCGTGCGCCACTACCGCCAGCGCGTGGAGGACCCTGCGCTGAAAAAAGAGATCCAGGGCTTTATCGGTCAGGAGGCGATGCACAGCCGTGAACACGTGGCCTACAACGACCTGATGCAAGCGGCAGGGCTGCCGGCACACACCCTGGACCGTCGTCTCAAGTTCGTCCTGGACCTGCAGAAAAAACACTTTCCGCCCGCCTTCAACCTGGCAATCACCATTGCCCTTGAGCACTACACAGCGATGCTTGCGGAAATCCTGCTCAGCGATCCGTCCCGCTTTGGCGACTCACTCAAGGGCTACCAGCAGATGTGGTACTGGCACGCTCTGGAGGAAACCGAACACAAGGCTGTGGCCTTCGACGTGTGGAATACGGTGATCAAGCCCGGCCCCAAGCGCTATCTGCTGCGCACCGGCGCCATGCTGACCACCACGGTGTTCTTCTGGCTGGTCGTACTGGATTTCCACGTACGCCTCTTGATCGCAGACCGTAAGGCCGGCGGGCACCTCAAAGGCTTCTGGCGCATGCTGAAGTTTCTGTATGGGCCCAAGGGAGTTTTCCCACGGATGCTGCGGCCTTGGCTGCACTACTTCAAACCCGGCTTTCATCCATGGGACCACGATAACCGCGCGCGCCTGGAGGGCATCGACAGCCTGATCGAAGACATCGAACAGACTCAGCGCGGCTACTAGGCTTGCGCCAAGGCTTCACGCTCGCGCACAAAGCCTTCCAACTGATCGCCCGGCAGTGCCTTGCTGAAATACCAGCCCTGGATAATCAACTCAGGGCCGGTGTTCAGGAAGGCCAACTGCTCGGCGGTCTCCACACCCTCCACCACCACGCCCAGGTTCAGCGCTTCGCAGAAACGCAGCATGCCGGTCAGCACTTGGGCGCCTTTGGGATCGTGTTGGGCCACCACGAAACTGCGATCGATCTTGATGAAGTCCACCGGGAATTGGTGCAGATAGCTCAGGGCCGAAAACCCGGTGCCGAAGTCATCGATATAGACCTTGGCGCCGATGTCCTGCAATTTGCGGATGGTCTGGCGCGTGGCCGGGATGTCGCTGATCAGCGCGTCTTCGGTGATTTCCACCGACACCTGCCCATGGGCCTGAGCGAGGATTTCCACGAGGCGTTCGCCATAGGCCGCGTCGGTCAGGGTCGCGCTGGAAATGTTGATGGTCATGGGCAGCGCAAAACCGAGCTTTTGCCACTTCTGATACTGACGAATCGCCTGGGACGCCACCCACACATCCACGTCCGGCATCAGCCGCGCCTGCGCCAACCATTGCAGGAATTCCCACGGCGAGTGCACGGTGCCCTGGGCATCGCGGGCGCGCATCAGCGCTTCGCAGCCAGTACACAGGCCGGTGCGTGTCGAGACCTGCGGCTGGAATTCAAGGTAGAACTCGTAGTCGCTGATCTGTTGGATGTGGCTCAGTTCATTGGCTTGGCGCGCGAAGGTCCTGTGGGACGCCAGCACCGGGTCCAGCTCGCGCAGCCGGCCTTTCTCTTCGAGGCCTCGGAAGGTCATGTCGAGGGATTTCAGGTACACCGTTCCACCTTCAGCGGCCTGGCGATGGATTGCACGTACATACGGCGCGTACACCAGGGTGCCCAGGGCCAATAGCGTTACTTGCAGCGCGACTGCCGCCAGATCGCCGTGGGTGCTCAGGTAGGCATTGAGCAATACCGGGGAAGTGAACGGCACGCTGGCCACCGCCGGAGATACCCACCCCAACTCCACCACGGTCAACGCCACCATTGCGTTCAGGGCAGGGACTACCAGAAACGGAATGAACAGGCGTGGGTTGAGGATGATCGGCAGGCCGAACAGCAGGACTTCACTGACGTTGAACAGCGAGAGCGGCAAGCTCGCCACGGCCAGCAGGCGCATCGACTGACTCTTGGAAAACAGCAGGATTGCCACCAGCAAGCACAATGCACCGCCCGAGCCGCCGATAAAGGCAAAACTGCCCAATAGGCCGCTGTTGAGTACATATTTAATCGGCTCACCTGCTGCCAGCGCGGCGCCGTTGAGCACCACCGCCTGATCCAGTACGTCGAACAGCGGTTGCATGGCGTACACGCCGTGGATCCCGAAAAACCACAACAGCGAGTTCATCAACGTGACAAACAAACCGCTGCCATAGGGCGACTCCAGGGCTTCAATCACCTGGGGCCCCTGCAACTGCGCCACATAAGGAATCTGCAGCAACAAAGACAGCGCCACCACCAGCGCCAGAGCGGTGATGGCACCGGGCACCACCATATTGATCGTACCCCGCAGGTTGTGCCCTACCAGGTCTTCATTGACCAGGCGGGTCCAGCGGTAGCGGTACAGCCAGGCCATGGCCGGCACGTTCAACAGCGGTGAGGCAATGGCGATAAACAGGACGAACGTGGCAGACGCGCGGGGGTATTCGCGCAGGATAAAGGTCGCGACCACTACATGAGCCAGGCACAGAAACGCCACCGGTAACTGCGGCAGGCGGTACTGAATCGCCAGCATGTAACCGATGGAAGCCGCCACCAGCAGCGGAATCACTGAACTGATCTGGTTGTGCAACCCTGCGAGAAGCGCTACCACTTGCGGATCGAACCCCAGTACCCGCGCACATTCGGACAGGATCAGAAAACCCGCTGACACCAGCAGGCACGGCAGGATCCACAGCAGCCCTTCGCGGATCGCACGCAACGACTCGGTACTGGCCAAGGCAGCCAGACGCTGGGTGAAGAACAGTTTGAACAGCGTTTGCGCCATGACCCACCCTCTGCCCATCGCCCTCTGCCCATGGAAGGCAGTGCCCAAAATACCGGGGCTAACGCTACACGTCCTGACACCGGGAGCGAAAGCCTTTTGCCATGTTCAGGGCGGAAATTTCAGCAATGAATAGCAGGCAACGCCGGTTTTTTTTCAATTGTTGAATGTTGTGACCTGGGCCGATCCTGGAATCTGCTTCAATACCTGTTGTCTGCGCTTAATGCGCATATGGCTCGTCTCGGGCCAAAAACTGAAGCCTGATTCCATCTGATTTGGAGCACACCCTTGTCACCACCTGGCGATAACCACCAGCTCGCGCTGGACCGATTCTTGAACGAACACCCCGATGTGGCCGCAGAACTGAACACCCTGAACCCGCTGGCCGCCCAGGCCAAGGGCGAAACCCTGGCACAGTACCGCGCCGAACGGTTGCATGAAGCGTTTGAGGCAGAAGCCGAACGCCAGGGTCTCTTTGCATGGGAGTTGACACTCAAACTGACCACCGACTCCTCCGAGGACTTCGAGGCCCTGCGCCTGGAAGTGCACAAGGAAGTGGCGCAGATGGCCGGACTGAGTTGGGTCGAATACTGCCAACTGCACGATTTGAACGGCTGATACGCCCACTAAAACAACCAGTGGCGTCGCCGTCCATTTATCGCTTCGCACAATTCTTCGGCCGAAAGAGTGCGTCGTTCAGGGTCCACCTCCAACGCACAACGCAACGCGGACCAGCACTGGCGGGGCAGTTGTCGTGGCCTCGGCAATGGCTTATTCAACTGCCCCTTGCCGGGGCGGTTTCCCTGGGCGAGTTCATAGATCACACAGGCCGCGCCATACAGATCGGCCCTGGGAGACAGGCGCCCGCCCGCCAGCAATTCCGGTGCCGCATACGCCGGCGTCCAGGCGTTTAAGCGGCTGCGACTCAAGCCAGGCAAACCTGCAGCCTGCTGTGCCTCGCCATGCCCCAAACCAAAATCAAACAACTGCACACCCTGCTCGCCCACCATGATATTGGCGGGCTTCACATCGCCATGCAGAACGCCCTGCTGGTGGGCATACGCCAGCGCATCCAAGAGTTGCATTGCGATGGGTTTCAGCTCCCTCCAAGGCAATCCATCAGGGCACTCCTTGAGCAGCCGGTCCAGGGTCATACCGGTGAGCAACTCCATGGTGAAGAATGCAACCTGGCGCGGGGTGTCAACCTCGAAGGAAAACGTTCTGACCACATGATCGTGGCGCAGGCTTCGGGTCAGGGCGAACTCGCTGTACAGCAATACATGGCCGTCGGGGGATTCGGCGAGCGTATCGCCCAGCAGCTTCAGCGCCACCCATGCGTTGGGCTCGCCGAACGCCTCGTGCAGCAGATCACGGGCGCGGTAAACCACGCCCATCCCGCCTGTGCCCAATTCGCGTTCGAGGTGATAGCGTCCTGCAAGCAGGTTCGGCGGGCCGGTGACTGCACTCATGGCTGAACCACCACGGCCGTCAGGTCATCCCGCGCGGCCCCTCGCATCACGTTGGTAAATAAGCGATCCACGACCTGCAAGGGTGTCCCCACACTCAGGGCACTGCCCAGTTCGCCGTGGCTGAGTCCCTGATACAAACCATCGCTGCACAACAAAAATACATCCCCCGGCTCGATACTGAGTTCCAGCACTGCCAGGCTCAGTGGCTGTCGGCCGCCAATGGCACGGGTCAACGCCTTGGCATCCGGATGGGCCTGGGCCTGCTCCAGGCTCAACTGCTGCTTGTCCATCAAGTGCTGCCACAGCGAGTGGTCCCGCGACAGTTGGTACAACCGCTGTCCCCGCCACAGATAGCAACGGCTATCCCCGACCCAAATGCACGCGGCGCGATTGCCCTCGCGCAGTAGCACCACCACGGTGCTGCCCATGATGCCCTCGGCGGCTTGCTTTATTGCTTGCCCCATTTCACTGTCGAGCGATCGCAAACACCGCCGCACGGCCTCGACCCGTTCGTCAAAGCTGCCCTGATCAGGTAACGAAGCCAGGCTGCTGATTACCCAGCGGCTGGCCACATCCCCAGCCTGATGACCACCCATACCGTCGGCTACTGCCCAACACCCCCGCTGGGGGCAGTCGAGAAACGCGTCCTCGTTGCGCAAACGCGCCTTGCCCCGGGCCGTTCGCCCAGCACTGTATCCCGCGGTATGTGCCTGGTTCACAGTTGCTCCGGCAAGCGGAATGTGCGCCAGTTCGCCATTTGGAACGGACCGAGACTGCGCTGACTGCTGAGCAGGAAGTTGGCGCGCATGCCATCGAGTTCGGCCTTGATCAGCTGTGCGCCCTGACCAATCGCTGGCTCACTTTGCATCAGCTCGAAAAATCGAAACAACGACCAGGGGCCCGCGTTTTTTTCAATCCCCAACGGCCGCTGCACACCCCTTTCCAGTACCAGGCTGCTACGGCCATTATCCGTCTCGCCCGGCCACTGGAACGCCATAGGCACAATCGGACCATGACGGTATTCAAGGTGTTGATCCCCAATGCTCAAGACGGCACGGCTGACTGCCTGATCAAGGCTATAGGGAGCCAGCGTGAACCGCACCGCCCAGTCCCCCTGATCTTCAGTGAAGAAGCCCTGGCGGATCATCTGGGCTCTGGTCAGTTGGTCCAACAGTGAGCGCGACAGCCCCAGGCTACGGCCATCGAGTCCCCGTAGGCGATAGCGACTGCCCTCGGCACTGACAAAGGAGCGCAGGTAGCTTTCATAAAAGCTCGCCATGGCGCCCTGGGGTTTGAAAAACGCCTGGAAATCGCCAAGGGCGACATCACTGGTGGCAGTGGCATCGAACGGATACCGATGCTGGATCGCCTTGGCGTAAAAGCCATAGACCTCACTTTGGTAGCGCTGATTGATATACACATAGGCATCGTCGAGCAGTAGTCGCCAGCTGTCATCGGCAATGCCTTCAAACCAGCCTTTGAGCGGCAGCGGCAAGCGCGCAGCAGCATCACGCAGGCTACCCAACAACGGCTGTTGCCCTTCCATACGCTGCCTGACCATCGTAAATACCGCCTGCTCCGGCACGCCTTCGCGGTTCAGGGCCGCCAGTTGCAGATGCCATCCATCGAGCAGCCGCAAAGCCTGCGTCAGCTCAACGCCGGGGTTTTGTTCCGCATCCAGCAATTGATGCAGAGGTTCGAACCGACGCTGCAGCGCGCGTCGGGCAGAGTCAGGTGCAGCCTGCCCCTGCAGTTGGCTGAGCAACACACTGGAAGCGGAAGTCTCCACATCCACGACCTGTTGGGTAACGGCCTCAACGCGATCAGTGGCCGAGAGCAAGCGCGTATTTTCCCGAACCTGTTGCAACAGTTGCACCAACGGCGACTGCGCTGACGCCAGGCTGGCAAGCCCGTCCGCATGCTGCCTCAGGCTGTTACTTCCCTGCAGACGAACTTGGCCAAGGGCCTCACTCCACGTATCAGCGTACTCACTGAAATAGCGCTGCTCCAACTCCAGCATCAAACGCCGCAAATCCAGTGCACTCAGATCTGCGCCCTCCCCGATGACCCAATTATCCTGAGCGATGGAGTTAACCAGGCGCGGGCCTTGCCTTTCAAAATACTGCACATACCGTTTGGTGTAGAAGCCGGGTATGGGCTGCTCGGCAGTGACAAAACCCCGTCCCTCGGCCAGGCGAAGAGGCTCGAGACTTCGCGCCTGGTCACGCAGCACCCGGTAGACCACGCCTGCCAAGGATTCACCACGCAACTCCTGGCGAGCCTCGGCAACCAGTTCAACGTCCGAGGACGTCTCGAACGACAGCCCCAGTAATCGTGCAAGGTGTTCATTCAACCGATTCTGCGTCGCAGCATCACCGGCATAACGCACCAACCAATGACCGGCTACACGCTGCGCCAGCCAGCCGTTATCGCGACGCTCACGCAGACTGAGCATCAGGTATGCCCGCAGGCTATCCAGCAGTTCCTCGCGGTCGCCAAGACTGGCTCGCACCTGTTCTTCCAGCATTGAGGAGACCAGAGGCAGCAACTGCTCACGCAGTGAATCTTCATAGGCACTGACCAGCAGCGGCCGACTCAACTCCCCTTGATACAACCCACCGCGCTCGACCAATCGAGCGTCCGCCAACGCGGGAAATACCTGAGTAGCGGCCAAGCGAGCATCTAACAGCGGCAGCCGCGCCAGGGTAACGTCCAACCCTGGCACGGCGGACGGCTGTGGTTTGCTCAGTTGAGCCAGTTGAATCAAGCGTTGGTGGTTGACCGAATAGCTGTAGGCCCACAGCCCTCCCGCGCCGAGAATAGCCAGGGAAGCCGCCAACGCCAGCAACCCTTGATGTCGACGGATACGCTGTCGCTCTGGAGTATGCAGTCCCGCAAGATTGGCCTCGGCAACAATCACCCGGTTGAACAGGCCCTGTACAAAGTGGGAACGTCTGTCAGCCGTCTGCGCACACGTCAGGTAAAACCCGCGCAAACCGTTAATACGCTGGAAGCGGTGGGCAGAGAACGCAGACTCCACAAACAGGCACAAACGCTCACCGATTTGCGCGACCTGCCGCGGAAAGTCGAGCATCTGGCCGCGACGCTCTGCGTTTCGCTCCTGGTGCAAACGCGGGATCAACTCTGCGGCGAGGCGTTGCAGCAACGCCTCGAACGCTTCACGGACCTGGGTAATGTCTGCACCGGCCGGGCCTGTCACCAAACGCTCTCCCAGCAGAGAGTCGGCACTGTCGCCCTGTGCCGCATCAAAGAATTCCACAAAGCCTGGCAGTCGGTCCGCGTGGGTCAACACCAAGTAAATCGGCACATCCGCATGCAGCGTCTGCTGGATGTCCTGCAACCGCGTATGTACGTTTCGCGCATGCAAGTCCAGATCGCGCTCATTGCTGCCAAGCAGCGTCTCCACCGACAGGGTCACGATCACGCCATTGAGCGGACGTGCCCTGCGCCGGACTTTGAGCAGGCCTAGAAACGTCGACCACCCTGCCCCGTCGACGGCGCTATCCGGTTGAGCCAGGTAGCGCCCCGCACTCTCGACGAGTACGGCTTCGTCGGCCAGATACCAATCAAAATACTGGGTCGCGCCAGGGGTTTTAATCCCCTCGCCTCGATCGAGCGCAAAGTGCGATCCGCAGGCAGCCAACAGGCGAGTCTTGCCACTGCCCTGCTGCCCGATCAACAGATACCACGGCAAGTCGCTACGCCAACGCTCACTGCGTTCACCGTAGCGACGCGAAGTTTTCAGCGTGTGCAACGCCTCCTTGAAGCGCCCTCTTACCTGCTTCTGCTCGTCCTCGATCAACCCCAGGCGCTCATGACGCTCCTGGTGTGCAGGCTGGTTAAGTCGTGCGGAACGGCGCCCACCCACCATGACCATCGCCAGCCCCCACAGCAGGAACAATCCACTGATGGTCAACAGCCGAGCCGGAGCGCCTTGCCAGAACCGGTGATCATCCACCGCCAGCAACGGCCCAAAAAACCATACGAGCAGCGCGCTGCACAACACGATCAACAGGCTCCAGACCCAACTTTTGCGCAGCACTGTGCCCACGCCCATGAAGAATGCGTTCATTCATTACTCCCAGCGTTACAAGGGCGACCGTGTCTGATCCGGCGCCAACATTTGAAAGGGTTGCAGCACTGTCATGCGTTCATTAGCCAATGCCCATGCAAACGCCAAGTACATAGCCAGCACACAGCCGAGGGTGAAGACGACGAACCCGGTGACGGAAATTATGCGCAGCCGTGCTCCAGGTGCCCGTCTCAAGGGAGCGGGAGAAGACATCAGCGGGCGCTCACCACGCACATGCCTGATTTGTCGGTACAAACCATCTCGTACCGTTTCCAGCTGCATCCCTCCTCGCTCCATGATGCGGTATTTACCTTCGAAACCCAGTGACAGGCACAGGTACATCAGCTCCAGCAACGCCAGGTGCTTGACGGGGTCGCGGGATAAGCGCTCCAGTAGCCGGAAAAACTTTTCGCCACCGAAGGTTTCGTTGTGAAAGCGGCTCAGCAGGCTGGTCTTCGACCAGTCACTTCGACTGCCCCACGCCGTAGTGACCACCGCCTCGTCTATAACACTGCACAGCACATAGCGCGCCGACATGACCTGGGAAGCCTCTACGCCCTGGTGCAAGGCATGCGTTTCAAACGCGGTAATCCCCGACGACAATCGATCGTTGAGGGTCTGTAAGCTTTCCCGGCCGGTGCTGCCCTTGAGCTGGACGACCTGCGAAAAGAGTTCCCAGGCGGCGGCCACTAGGGCGTTGGGGCCGATATTAAAGCTCTGTGCTCCTTGCAGACCGGCGGTGTAGATCATCCGGTCCTCCAACTGCTCAAAGCGCGGAGGTGATGGGAAGTCCGTCACCGTCGCCTGGGCGGGAGCGCGACCGTCAAGGTCAAGCAGAACGGTTTTCTCGTCCTGCGGGTATTCGCTGTCCATCGTCATGGCATTCAGTTCCTGATGGCCCAGAAGTTGAGTTCGAGCCCGGCGAACTCGCCGCTGGCGTGGAAGGCAAAACCACCCGATTGCTCCAACTGCGCGATGTCTCGGGCACTGAGTTCGAGCATGAAATAGGTCTTGCCGGCATGGAACGGAATCTGTCGAGGCGCCACCGGCAGTGGCTTGACCTTGATACCGGCGAGGTGCAGGTTGACCAGCTCGCGGATGCGCTCCACGGAGCCGATTTTCAGGTGTGCCGGCAGGCGGTGGCGCAGTTCTTCGGAGTCGCACTGGGCCGTTGCAGCCAAAATGAAGGTCGCGCTGCCCAGCAATTTGAGGTCACTCACCGGGCACACCAGCACCCCATACTGCCGCTGCTCCAATGGCAACTCGATGGCGTGTTGCTCCAGCACCAACGACAGCACTGCACGAATGCCGTCCATCAACCCGCGAAAACTCGCCCCCTGCTCACCATGCTTGTAACGACTTTCCACCGTGGGGCGCTTGTTATCGGTGGAGAACGTGGACAACTCGCCCAGCATCGACAGCAACACCCGGTACAGAGCCTCCGGACGCACTTGGCCCTGACTCAAAAAGTGGCGCAACACCAACTCGGTACGGTTGATCAATTGCAGCATGAGAAAGTCGCCAATCTGAGCGCCCTCCGATCCGCCCCCGCCCCTGATCCTCTCGGCAATCGCATCGCCTCGGGTGGTGAGCAGACTGATGACCTCCTTGAGGCATGACGAGACATAGCCTGAGCTTTGCAGATAGATAAACGTCGGTACAAAATCCGCGTCCAGCCGCGCACCTCCCTCGCGCGTCGAGTCCAGCACTTGGGCGACCTGCAGTTTCACATGCAGCGCGTCAGCGGGTTGCTCGCCTAACAGCAATCTTAGATCCGGGTGTGCGCAGTTGATCTGGCAACGGGACTCAACACCGGCATTGGAATCGCTGATCTGCGCTGCGCAACTGACGTAGCGAGCCAACACATCGCTTTGCTCTCGTTGGCGCACCTCGACTTGATTGCCAATGGCCAATGGCAACGCCAGATACACAGCCTGCCCACTGGTGTTGGCAGGGACCTGCAACACCAGTGGTTCCATTGCGTTGTTCAGCTCGAAAAAGCTGCCATCGGGAAATACACCGCTGGCCTGGTTGACGACCACTTTGCCCAAATTGAGGTATTGCACATCGACGTCAAGGGTCAGGAACCCCCAGCCATCAATTCCCAGCAAGCGGGTGCGGTTGAGCTGCTCGCGGTAGTAGCGGTCGTTGTGCTGCAAGTGTTGCGGGCGAAGCAGCATGCCCTCCTGCCAGACGACTTTATGAACCTGCATCTCTGATCCTCCTACCTTGGGGCTTGAGGGGTAACGACGCGAACCCCGGACTCGTCGAGCATCAGCTCAACACGCGTCAATCGTTGCTGGGCTACGGGCAGCACCAGCCGCCATTGCACATGGGGAAGGTCCCGATAGGCAGCCAGCACCCCGACATAACGGCTCTGTGGCTCAACACTGAGCTTGAACGCCAGTTGCTCACCGGGGCGCAGCTCCAACTCCTCGCCGTTGACCCAGTCCTTGGGCAACGCCTGCGCGGCGCGGTTATAGAGGGTGAAGAAGTCAGCATGTTCAAACGCTACGGGGTGTCGCAGCTCAAGCAGGCGCACGACGACAGGAGAAGGACGGCCATGAAGATCGGGATTGACGCCTTCACTTGCCGTCAACGTCAGGTCCACCTTGGTCAGGGTCGAAAAGGGTGACAGGCTGGCGCAACCGGCCAGCAGGCTCAGTGCGATCAGTATTGATACAACGGTGGCTCGATACATGAAGGTCATCCCGGATAAGTCGTGTGCAAAGTAGCGACCAGGCGCACCTGCTCTTCGTAGGCGTTGGAAAACTCGTTACGCAACAGATGTTCGCCCGAGGTTTGCTCATTGATCAGGCTCCGGTAATGGCGTTGGTAAGCCCGCCAATGAGATCCATCCGTTGAGAACCTGGCCGGTGTGCTCTGGCGCTCGAAGCACAGCAACAGATGGCTGGGTGCAAATGCCGCAACCGCGCCGCGCATTGCGGCACGGCAGGCAACGACCAAGGCCAGTTGGTGGACTTGCATATCCCGGAACGCCTGGGCGACTGCTACCTCAGCAGGTAACTGCCCCAACTCGCCGGGGCCCAACAGTGCGGTCAAGGCTGACTGGGTATCGGCGCACTCATTCAAGGGGTTGTAGCGCTTGAGCGCAGGCGAGGTCCGGCCCAGATCCAACTCTGCGTTCAACTCATCGCGAGTCCGCAGACTCTGCTGCAGACCTTCGATGGTTTGCCTGAAAAGACCCGCCACCTTCAGCGCGACGGCCTCGCACGCCGGTGGATCGAGCGCATCCAGCTGCATGCCCAAAGCCTCGGCGAATTGGGACCAGAAGGGGTCACGGGCGGGTGCAGCAACCTGCTCTGCTGGAGTCAAGACCTCATCCGCCAATGGCCCACTCCATCTGGGCACGATCAAGTGATCCTGCTCGACGGCGCCGTGAAAAAGTGCACCGTTCGCTTGCTCGGCCAAGGGCTTTGACACCTCCAGCCCCTCGGTTAAATCGCCATACAGTGCTTCACAATCCAGCGCATGCAAGGGGTCCAGCACCAAAAAGGCATCGTCAGGAATCCTGTCGGTGCGGAACAACGGCTGCTGGCCAATTTGTGCCCCCCGGGCCATCACCCGCGCACGGATTTGCACCGCGCCCAATTGGTAGACATCGCCCTCGCTGATCAGTCGTGCTTGCCCCTTGCCCAAACGTTCCGTACTGCCCGACACGCCAATGCCGTTACTGCTGATATCCGTCAAGAAATACTGCCCCTCCCGGTAACTGACCAGACCGTGATGACTGGAAAGCAACCGACTGGCGTCGGGAATGACCCAGTCACAACCCGCCCCGCGGCCGATCACGCCGCCTACGCCATCAAATGTTTTGACGCAAGCAGGCTCACCGCTTTCGGCATTACACACCTCAAACACTAATTGCATGGCAAGGCTTCCCTGTTCAATCGCTGCGACGGGTCGCCTGGGGATCACCCAGCGGACGGTAGTCAGCATCATCAAAAACGTAATTGGCGTTGCAGCCGCTCAACAAACACAGGACAAGCCCCAAGGCTTTCCACGTACGAAGAGGCATCAGGTATCTCCAATGAAAGTAAGGCTGGCCACTAAGAGTGAGGTCTGTATGTGCATGAATCAGCCTCCCCCTCGAACGTCGCCAACAGGGATTTTCAAGCGTGTAAGGCGGTAGAGCAGCGTGCGGCGAGCGACACCCAATTCACGTGCTGTGCGGGTCCGATTGCCACGATTCTTGTGCAGGCAGTCGATCAGGAATGCCCGTTCAACCTGCTCCAGGCGCTGGCGCAATGTTGCGTCAACGGGAGTAGCGCTCGACGCGGACGACAGCGATAGGTGCTCCGGCAGCACCACTCCGTCGTCACAGAGCAGCACCGCGCGTTCCACCAGGCATTTGAGCTCACGAACATTGCCGGGAAAAGCGTGGCACGACAGTTGATCCAAGGCGGCAGCAGACCATTGCACCAATGTGCGACCCAGTGCCGAACAGGCCGATTGGGCGAACTGTCGCGCCAACAGCAACACATCGCCGTCCCGCTCACGCAAGGCCGGTAATTCGATCGGGAACTGCGCCAGTCGGTAATACAAGTCCTCGCGAAACGTACCGTCGGCCACCATTGCACTGAGGTCGCGATGGGTCGCAGCGATAATCCGCACATCGACCTTATGGGCCGCACAGGCTCCCAGCGGTCGGACCTCGCCTTCCTGCAGCACCCGTAGCAGCTTGGCCTGGAGCGACAAGGGCATATCGCCGATTTCGTCCAAGAGCAATGTGCCGCCATTGGCGGCGTCAAATAGCCCGACGTGGTTACGTTCCGCACCTGTAAAGGCGCCTTTGCGATAGCCGAACAGCTCGCTTTCCAGCAGCCCCTCGGGAAACGCCGCACAGTTCTGCACCACAAATGCTTTGCTACCGCGCGGCCCAGAGGTATGGATGGCCCGGGCCACCACTTCTTTTCCGGTTCCGGTCTCCCCGCGCAGAAGCACTGTGTAGGGAGCATTCAGCACCTTACCGATCAGACGGTAGGTTTCGTCCATGGCTGTGCTGTTGCCGGTCAGCCCATAGGTGACACGAGCGGTGGGTGCGCAGCCTTTGGCCTGGGAAGCGATGTTCGCAGGACGCCCCCGTCGCAACAAAGCCCGTTGACTCAAGGCGAAGCTACCCAATTGACTTAACGACGGGCCGTAGTTCTGCAGCCACCTCGGCTGCCGGCTGGCGCACAGCAATAGACCCGCGACCGCGTTGTGGCGACCGACCAGCGGAACGCATACCAGTGAGCGCCACGGCACTGTTGTCGCCGGTAAAAACCCGCTCTCATACACGCTGTCTTCCAGGTTCTCCAGGCTCAGGGAACAGCAACGACTGAGGACGTAATGCAACAGTTGCTGATGCTGAAAGTCGGGACCGCAAGCGAGGTCGCCCGGGGGCAGCGCGCCGGGCAAATGCTGGGCGATCAGATCGAGTCGACCTGTGCTCTCGTCACACCCGTACAACTGGCTGAGTTCGCATTGACTCAGTTGCGCTGCCGCTGCAACACACAGGTCTGGCAACGTTGACTCGTCACTGTCGATACCCATTCGGGTGAACCAGGCCAATAACGACTCGGCATAGGCCAGCGGCTCGGGTAGCTGGGCAAACCCACTGTTGGTCATAGGCTGAACTCGCAGATCGGCTGCCCGTCACCATCCAGACTGGCATGCACCAGCGATAGGGACTCACCCATGGCCATCGCCCCCAAAAGCCGATCGACTATCTGCGGCAACAGATGAATCTCGATCCAGTGATCGATGTACCGCGCACCGCTGTCGCTATGGGTGCATCGCTCGGCCATGTGAGTGACGAGCTCTGTCGTATAGCTCAATGCCAACTTGCGCGACTGCAACCTTCGCCCAAGACGGTCCAGCTTGACTCTGGCCAGGTCATGCAGCACCGCACCCACAACCGGGTAATAAGGCACGACCCGCATCCGGGCGAGCAGTGCCGGTTTGAAGTAGTCGCGCAACGCGGGGCGGATTGCGTCTTGCAGCACCTGGGTGTCAGGCCGCAGACCTCCAGCGCATAAGTCGACGATGCACTCGCTGCCCAGGTTGGAGGTCATCAGGATCAGCGTATTGCGAAAATCGATTTCCCGGCCCTCTCCATCATTGGCCAGCCCCTTGTCGAAGATCTGATAGAACAGGTTCAACACTTCAGGGTCGGCCTTTTCGACTTCGTCGAGCAATACCACCGAATAGGGTCGCTGACGCACAGCCTCGGTCAACACACCCCCCTCGCCATACCCGACATAACCGGGTGGTGCGCCAATCAGCCGGGACAGGGCATGTTTTTCCTGAAATTCCGACATGTTGAGGGTGGTGACAAAACGCTCGCCGCCATACAGCAAATCACCCAGCGCCAAGGCCGTTTCGGTTTTGCCCACGCCACTTGGGCCGACCAACAAAAATACACCGACCGGCGCTTCGGCCTTGTTCAGCCCGGCCGCCACGGCACGCAAGTTGCGGTCGAGCGCCTGTATGGCGGGTTCCTGGCCGAGAATGCGCGAGCGCAGAGCATCGGCAACCCCCAGCACCGATTCACTGTGTTCAAGGGACAACTGCTCAACGGGAATACCCGTCCATGCGCCGATAACCTGTGCCACCCGTCGCGGGCAAACGTGCACCTGGTCCGCCAGCACCCGTTGTTCGAACCAGTGCTGTTCCAAACGTTGACGCTCACTCTCGATAGCCGCCAATCGCAGGTTCAATGCGTGCACAGCCTGCTCATCCACCGCAAGCCCCGCGTCTCTGTCTCGACTCAGCGCGTCCCGTTGCCGCGAGCCTTCAGCCTGTTCGGTGCATAAACGCTCTAATGCCTCGGGCATCGTTACCTGACTGATGCGCGCACGGGCACAGGCGGTGTCCAGCACATCCACGGCCTTGTCGGGCAGCTGACGCCCAGCCAGGTAGCGTGCGCTCATTTGCGCCGCCGCCACGACCGCATCGTCACGGATGTACACCCCATGGCTGGCTTCATACGCCGGAACCAGACCACGCAGGATCGAAATCGCCTGCTCCACGCTGGGCTCACCGACCAGCACAGGCTGGAAACGCCGCGCCAGGGCAGGATCTTTTTCGAAGTACTTCTTGTATTCGGACCAAGTAGTGGCCGCCAGGGTGCGCAATTCGCCCCGGGCCAGGGCTGGCTTGAGCAGGTTGGCTGCGTCGCCGGCTCCCGACTGAGCGCCCGCGCCCACCAAGGTGTGCGCTTCATCGATAAACAGAATCACCGGTTGGGGCGACGCATTGACTTCGTCGATCACGCCCTTGAGCCGTCGTTCGAATTCGCCCTTGATGCTGGCACCCGCTTGCAGCAAACCCATGTCCAGGGTCAGCACCCGCACATTCTGGAGCGGCTCCGGTACTTGTGAACTGGCGATGCGCAACGCAAGACCTTCGACAACAGCGGTCTTGCCTACCCCTGCCTCCCCCACAAGGATCGGATTGTTTTTGCGTCGACGCATGAGGATGTCGATCAACTGACGAATCTCGCCATCACGACACAGCACCGGGTCGATACGCCCTTCGCGCGCCTGGCGTGTCAGGTCATGGGTGAAACGTGCCAGCCATGACTCGTCGCTTGCGGCGGGGATGATGTCCGGGCGCTGGCTCAGCACGAAGCCCTGTACGCGCTGTGTATCCAAACGGCTCAACAACGCGTAATAGCGACTGCCTGCGTGTTGCAACGGGTGATGCAACAGCGCCAGTAACAGCGCGCCGTGGTCCACTTCGGTTTGGCGCAACTCCAGATGAGCAACCAACAATGCCTGCTGCAACCATTGCACGAGGGCTTGGGCAAACACCGGGTTACGTGAAGCACTTCCCTCCCCCTTGGGCTGCAGCGTTGCTTGCAGCGTCTGTGCTTCGATCCCCGCGTCGGCCAAGGCTCTCATTAAAAGGCCATCGCGATGTTCCAGCTGGGCCAATAGCAAGTCTTCTACAAGCACTTCCCTGCCACCACGCGCCACACAACGCTCAGCCGAGCGCTCCAAGTCTTGGCGGACCGCAGGCGTCAACGTCCGGATAAGTTGTTGCAGGTCTACATTCATCATCAAGAGCCCCTAGTGAGCGTTGTTGGCCACGATGACCACACCGTCGGCGCATTCGTGTGCCAGCCAACTGGTCCAACCCAGCCTGCAGAAGTTGTATTCACCCACGTGCAACGGCCTGATGGACTCCTTGTCCAGCACCAGGCGCAGGTCGTAATCCAGCGGGTCGCGAGCGGTCAGTCGTACCAACGCACACAGCAGCGGATAGTCCGCACCCGTAGGCAAAAAACCATGGAACTGCTGCCAATCCAGGCCCTGTACATGCACCCTGAACTTGCCACTGCAGTCGGCGACCCGGTCTCCCAAAACCTGGTCGGTGCCCAGCACGCTGTTGGCAACACCCAACTGGTTCAACTGCGCGGGAGTAATGACCACCGAGCGTTCGACCCACTGCTCAATAAACACGCGGTCGTGCTTGAAGTAGTAACGCAGCACTGTCTCGATTACCGCCGCCGAATGCGCCCGCAGACTAAGCAGACCCAGGTAGGGCAACAGCCGCTTGCAGTCCAACTGCGCTGCAGTGCGCAGCTGCCGGCCCTTCAACCCAATCAACGCAAACATCTGCTCGGAAAACGCGTCACGGGCCTGCGCCTGGAAGCTCACCTGGTAACGGTATTTGCGCCAGATAGGCAGCATCAGCCGTTGCAGCCGATGGTGAAACAGGTCCAGAAAATCGCGAGTGGCGTGTCCACTCGCCTCATCGGCAAACGCCTGCTCGCCGTAAAACGCCGGCAAGGGCGACCCAGCGCCACACAGCCCCAGAACGTTGAGGCGAAGACGCGCACGCAATTGACCGTGTTCAACAAAAAACTCCACCCGGTCGATGTCGTGACCGGGAAAACCAAGACCTGGGTTGGCCTGAAACTCCAACCTGTCATAGAGCGCGTCGTCATCCAGCAAGGGATGGGCGTCGCGCAGGCGCTTGATCACCTGCAAAATCGCCTGGAACAGCGAATATTCGCGGATCGCACTGCACAGTTCCTTCAAAGCAGGGGCTGCTGCCCCATCCGGGGTGGCCATAGGTACACATCTCCTTGTGTGCTGATGACACGTAGTTCGTGGTAGGCATTGAGGCTTGCGTAAAGCGCGAAGAACTCGTTCAGCACCGAGGCGAACACAAACGCTTCGCCCCTCCCGAGGAAGCCTTCGAAATCAATGCTCAGGTCAATCTGCAAGCCACGAAATGGCATTCCGCGGTACAAACGATCGACCGGCCTATGACTGATGGATCGCAACGCACCTAACCTTCTCTGGCTGACCTTTTGCGCGTGCCGGTCGTGGTAACGCGGCACGTCGTAGGTTTGCAGGAGCACTTTGAACGCGTTGATATCGGTCAGTGACAAATAGTTGAGCGACATGTTGCTGATCAGTCGCCAGAGAAAATCCTGGTCAAGGGGCGGCGCAAAACTCGTGGTCGGCGCGCAGATATTGCGAAACGACAACCCCTCCGGCGTCTGCTCACAGGGTTGATTGATGTCACCTGCCTGTAATTGCCGAGGCAGGTTGTGATTGGTACATGTCAGCTCGATCGACAGCGTTTCCTGGGCATGCACCTGCCCATTTCCAAACGTCAGCCAAGTATCGAGCCCTGTGTGGTGCGCCGACGCGCGCTGCCGAATGCTGTAGCTGGTGGGGGGCGCCGAAGCGTCGATATCGCCATCATGCTCGAAGGTTTCAAACGGGACGTACGCTTGATACCCCAACCCGCCAGGGCGCCAACCCATGACCTTATCTACGGAAAACACACAAGCATTTTCCCGCGCGTACTCTCCAGGAATCAGCAGGTACTCGTCCTGCTTGCCGTCCAGGCGTATCGGAACTGCATCATGTTTGAATAGGTTGACGATGGGCGTGCAGTACAGCTTCACGTTGCTCAAAGTGGGGCACTCGGTGGTCTGGCAGCCCACGCGCAACGTGAAGCACACTTGAATGCTGCAGATTTGCTTGAGTTGGTCCTGGGGCAACCGCTGCAGCACATCCAGCCCATTTACATCGACGAACAGATACTTTTCAGGAAAGGAGAAATACTCCTGCAAATGGCGATACCCACTAAACGTAGTGTGCGGATAGGGCATCAGCGCATGCTCCTCGGCGAACCCCACCGGTTTTACCTGCTCAGCGTCGAGTCGCATCAACAGGGGCTTGCCATCAGCCGCGCTCACAGCTCGTCCATCGCAGTCCAGTGGTCGTAACTCGATACCTTCAAGCTCGCGCAATAGGCTCAGATATAACCCTTGGCTGATGTAGCGATCTCCCGCCAGATGCAGACGTAATTGGTCGAACTCACATTCGCTGAAATTGCCTCCGGCACTCATGTCGAGGCGCAGGCTCATCAACGCCTGTTCGCCTTGGACGCAATACTCCAATGCGCTCAGTTGCAACGGCAGGATGCGGGTGTCGTAACAGGTCCGAAAGCGACAGCGTTCGCCATTCACCGCACCGCTTTCGACTGGCGTATTCCGTGCGACCATCACCCCGACGCCCGTATGCTTCAGCGGGTCAAACTGCAAAATGCTGAACGCAGGTATCGGCCGCATATAGTTGGGCCACAGCAAATGCATCAACGAGTGCGTCAGCTCTGGCAACTCGTCATCCAATTTCTGGCGCAAGCGACCGGTGAGAAAGGCAAAACCTTCCAGCAATCGCTCCACATCCGGATCCTGGCCAGCCTCCCCTAGAAAGGGCGCCAGCGCGGGATTTCGCTCGGAGAAACGCCGCCCGAGCAGACGCAACGCACTGAGTTCACTTTGGTAATACTGGTTAAAGGACATCAGGCAAGACCTCAACCTGTCCCGCATCCCGCAGGCGCGCGGTGAACACCACAGGTTGCGTCACCCCGTCGATAGAGAGCGTGGCGTCGATGGCAAACGCCAGGGCCAAAGCGTCGTGACCTCGGGGTAACGACCTCACGCGGACTTGTTTCAAGCGTGGTTCGTAGGCGCGGATAAACCGCTCGATCAATAAGCGCGACTGGCTCAAGGACTCATGCAGACTCTGGTTCATGTCATTGAGGTCCGGCATTCCGTAGTCCGGCAATGTCTGCACACTGCCCGCGCGGATGCTGAGCATTTTTCCCAGGTGAGCTGCGACAGACCTCACGCCACAGGCTGAATGCTCAGCTGGATACCCAAGTCGCTCAAACAGACTTCGGTTGCGGGTCACCCCTTGGCCCCTGCTCATTCTTTATCGAGCTTGCCAACCAGGGACAGCGTGAAGTCAGCCCCCATGTATTTGAAGTGCGGTCGTACGCTCAGACTGACCCGGTACCAACCAGGCTCACCCTCAACGTCACTGACCACGATGCGCGCCGCACGCAATGGCCGCCGCCCACGCACCTCGGCAATGGGGTTGTCCTGGTCTGCGACGTACTGGCGAATCCACTTGTTGAGCTCCAGCTCAAGGTCGGTACGCTCCTTCCACGACCCCAGTTGCTCCCGTTGCAGGACTTTGAGGTAATGGGCCAGACGATTGACCACCATCATGTAGGGCAACTGAGTGCCCAGGCGGTAATTCAACTCCGCTTCCTTACCCTCGGCACTGATGCCGAAACTCTTGGGCTTTTGTACCGAACTGGCGGAGAAAAACGCGGCATTGTCACTGCCCTTGCGCATCGTCAAGGCAATGAAGCCCTCTTGTGCCAGTTCATATTCGCGGCGGTCGGACACCAGTACTTCAGTGGGAATCTTGGTTTCGATTTCGCCCATGCTGTGAAAGTGATGCAAAGGTAAGTCTTCCACTGCGCCGCCGCTTTGCGGACCGATGATGTTAGGGCACCAACGAAACCGCGCGAAACTGTCGGTCAAGCGTGTGGCAAAGGTGTAGGCGGTGTTCCCCCATAGGTAGTGTTCGTGGCTGTTCACCACGGTTTCTCGGTAGGCAAAAGTCTTGACCGGGCATTCAAGGGGATCGTAAGGCGTGCGCAGCAGGAAACGCGGCACAGTCAGACCGATATATCGGGCGTCTTCGCTCTGGCGGAAGCTTTGCCATTTGGTGAATTGAGGGCCCTCGAAATGGTCCCTGAGATCCTTTAGATCAGGTAGGTCGGTGAAGCTTTCCAAGCCGAAAAAACCCGGCCCGGCGGCAGCGATAAAAGGTGCATGGGCCATGCAAGCCACACTGGAGGCGTATTGCATCAACTTCACATCAGGGGCACTGGGCGACAGAAAGTAGTCGGCGATGATCGCGCCCACCGGCTGGCCGCCGAACTGACCGTATTCCGCACTGTAGACATGCTTATAGAGCCCTGACTGAGTCACCTCTGGCGAGTCTTCGAAATCATCCAGCAGGTCTTGCCGCGAGACATTCAGCAGTTCGATCTTGATGTTTTCTCGAAAGTTGGTGCGTTCGACCAACAGCTGCAGGCCTTTCCAGGAGGACTCCAGCGCCTGGAAACCTGTGTGGTGAAGAATCTCATCCATTTGCCGACTGAGCTTTTCGTCAATCTCGGCAATCATCCGGTCAACCAGACGCTTCTTGACCGGTTCACCGCTGTTCTGCGGCTTGATCAGTTCTTCGATAAAGGCCGAGACCCCACGCTTTGCAATGCCGTAGGCCTCGTCGTCCGCACTCAACAGAGTCTGAGCGATGATGTTGTCGAGGATGCTGCACTCATCAGTGCTGTGTAGAGGTATCGGAGTGTGTTGAGTCGTCATGGCACCAGTGTCCTTTTACTGAGAAATATCAGGCGATTTGGCTGTTCAGGCCCAACTCTGCCAATACCCGGGCACGGGAGTCGTCATCGGCCAGAGCCTGTTCGATGGCTTTACGAAAGCTCGGCGTGTTGCCCAGCGGTCCCTTCAACGCCATCAACGCCTCACGCAGGGCCATCAGCTTGTGTAACTCGGGGATCTGCTCCACCAGGTTTGCGGGGTTGAAATCCTTCATCGAATTAATGCGTACCTGGATGGCGAGTTCTTCAACTTCGGCGCACTCCTGGAGACGATTGGGTACATTCAGCGTGAGGCTCAGCGCCTGTTTGGCCAGCACCTCATCAAGGGTGTTCTTGTCGATGGCGATGGGTTTGCGATCTTCAAGCTTGCGCAGGTCCTCACGCTGGGTGAAGTCCCCCAGCACCAGCAGTTTCAACGGCAGCTCGACTTCTTCCTGAGCACCACCGATGGCGGGTTTGAAGGTGATATTGATGCGTTCCTTGGGTGCTACCGAACCTTCTTTGGCCATGGTATTTCTCCTTTTTTTGGCTCGTGAGCCTATTCAAGTACCGCTTCAAGATCGAAGAGGCACAGCCTGCGGTGGGTGTCTTCCTTGCGCTCGCGCACGGCATGGTTTTGCGGCATCAGGTCGCAGCAGCGATGCAAGAGTTGGGTGACTTGAAACGCCAGCTCCGGTTCCCAGCGCTCCAGGCCCGAGCGTTGCAGCTCGACATCCAAATGTTCGAGCAGGATCTTCGCCAGTTCATGCTTGCCCGCGTGGACACATAAACGCGCCTGGGCCAGGCGCCAGTAAAAGCGTGCTCGATCACTGCGGGCGGCGTGCAAGCCTTGCTTGAGTTGTTGCACGGCGGCCTTGAGTCCCTCTTTGCCCAGCCGAGGCAATACATCCTGCAAAGCGATCTCCCAGGGCTCGGCATCGGCCACCACACCGGGCACTTCAGGCGCTTGCAGGTGATGGGAAACATGCAGTGCGATCCAGTCGCGAGTACTGCTGCTGGCAAAAGGAGCGCCATCGTGAAAACGAAACGCCGGTAAGTCCGGCAAGCGTTGCAGCAACAGGGCAAAGCTCACTTCCAGTTCGGTCATGGCCTGCTTCGCCTGCTGAGCCTCCAGGCATTGCCAGATCATGTGCAGCCCGTCGAACCAGAACATGGCACCTGAGAAGCAAGCCTCAAGTTCAACCAGCAGATCGGCGTGATGCCCTTGGCAAAACCGCTCCTGATAGCGTTTGAGCGTGTCGCAGGGCGGCGCGTACAGCGCGGTGACGCGCTCATTGTTGGCGTCCGGATAGCGGACGATGGCCAGCCATGCCAGCGTTCGGCTCAGGTGCAAGGCCCGCAAGTCGGTAGCGTTGTGGCGCAACCACCAGGTACACAACGGACGGGCTTGTTCTTGCAAGGCACGCAACAATTTATGCGCGTCCTTTTCGTTGTTGACCGTCAGTTCGGTTTTCAACAACGGGATGGTGGCCTGTTTGACGTGTGCAATCACGGCACTCACCCCTGTGACGGCGGGATGACCCTGCGCCGCAAGCTCCATCCGCTGGTCCAGTTGCCTGCGAATCGGTAGCAAGAGCGGCGCGCCCTCGCCCAAATTGGCAGTCCAGAGCTCATCAAGGCGCGAGAGTTGTTCCAGCAACGCTCGGAATAAAGGCTGCTGGTCCTGAAGCGAAAGGCTTTGAACAAGCAGTGTCTCAAGGCGCAAGACCAACCAGCCGAACGCCGCGCTGCGGGTGCGCAGCTTTTGTGGGTGCACCGTGGACCAATGATGCTCACAGAGATGACGCAGCAACCCGAGCCCTGCCAGCAGACCGGCAAAGGATTCGCGCTGGTACAGCGCCCACGTCAGCCAGACAGCCACGCGCAGATCTTTGGACTGCTCACGCAGCAGGCATTCGCTGATGTTCAGAGTCTTTTGCCAGTCCGGCTGGCCAGCGCCATGAATGGACTGCATCTTTCCCAGTTCAGACTCCAGGGCTTCATACTCACTCGAATACCGTATATCACCGCCAGCAAAACTTGTTTGCGAACAGGGTAGTTTGGCAAGTTCAAGATAATGAACGCAGAGTTTATCCGAGTATCCCATTTAGGACCGCACGCAATTAATCAAGGTACGAACAACAAACTAAGCAAACTTAAAATTCGCACCAGAATGTCATCTTGGCTTCGCTCGACTCGCCACGAAGTTCGCAAACCTTAGCCATGCCAATAACATTCAGCAAGCAATAACCACATACTTAAGACTTGTCCTACGGGCGACGTAAACCAAGGCATATGCTGGATATTGCGCAATAAAACCAGCCTGTCGAATCGAATATCAGCGAAAATCAATTGCCAGGCGCCCTATCGGCATGAGCAATTAAATGCGCACTTATGCGCAATTAATACCCGACAAACCGCCTCCAAACCCTCAATAACTTTCTACATGCCACGCAGACACTCAACGGACACCAAGTACTTATTGGTTCCCACACTTTCAGGCACGTTTCTTGTTATAGGCATTTCTCCAACCGGCGCAGTCGCCGGTGTGAACGACCTTTCAATCAGGCAAGGAAACCCGTCATGCCAACACCCGCGTATCTCTCTATCACCGGCGTCAAACAGGGTTTGATTACGGCAGGCACATTTACTCAGGACTCTGTAGGCAACACTTATCAGCAGGGCCATGCAGACCAGATCCTGGTCCAGGCCTTTTCCCACCAAGTAGTCGTTCCGCGGGACCCACAGTCCGGTCAACCAACCGGCCAGAGGGTTCACAAACCGCTGATGATCAGTAAGGTCTTCGATAAGTCATCACCACTCCTGTTCAGCGCCTTGACCAGCGGTGAGCAGGTCACGTGCCGCCTGGAATGGATGCGCAGCACATCTGCCGGAGCACAGGAGCACTACTTCACCATCGAACTGGAAGGGGCAACCATCGTGGACATCCAATCACGCATGCCCAACTGCCAGGACCCGAGCAATGCCCACTTCACACACTTGGAGGACGTGTACTTCACCTATCGCAAGATCGTATGGACCCACGAAGTGTCCGGCACGTCCGGGTCGGATGACTGGCGCAGCCCGGTAGCCGGTTAACCCGGCCCCGCGCAGGAACGGGCGCCAGGGACGGCGCCGTTTCTGCCAGCGGGTTAGACCATCGCCAGCGGATGCTTGCGCTTGGGCGCGCCGAAGACGCGGTCGATGGCGTCTAGATCATGCTCATCGAGCACCAGTTTGGCGGCGGCTGCGTTCAGTCGCACGTGCTCCGGCGACACAGCCTTGGGAATGGCGATCACGCCCTCTTGGCGCAACACCCAGGCCAGGGCGACCTGCGCCGGTGTGACCTCATGACGATGGGCGATCTGCTTGAGCGTCGCGCTGGACAGTAACTCACCGCCTTGCGCGATCGGGCAGTACGCCATCAAGGGCAAGTGATGTTGTTGCCACCAGGGCAGCAGATCGAACTCGATGCCGCGCTCTTCGATGTTGTAGAGCACCTGATTGGTCGCACAGGCTGGGGAGGCAAGCTCCTGCAGGTCTGCCACGTCGAAGTTGGAGACACCCCAACGACCGATTTTGCCGGCTTCGCGCAGACGCTCGAAGGCTTCAACGGTTTCTTCAAGCGGGTATTGGCCACGCCAGTGCAGCAAGTACAGGTCGATGTAGTCAGTGCCAAGCCGCTGGAGGCTGGCTTCGCAGGCCCGCGGCACACCCTTGTGGCTGGCATTGTGCGGGTAGATTTTGCTCACGAGGAACACCTGGTCACGTTTGCCGCGGATAGCTTCGCCAACCACCGTTTCGGCGCCGCCCTCGCCGTACATTTCGGCGGTATCGATCAGGGTCATGCCCTCGTCGATCCCCAGTTGCAACGCCGCGACTTCGGCGCGGTGCTGGTCCGGGTTTTCGCCCATGCGCCAGGTTCCCTGGCCGATGACAGGGACGGGAACGCCGGCCAGATCAATAGTACGCATGACAACCTCCTGATGAGTTCGCGGATTAACAGTGTGGCATTGGTCGGACAAAAGGGTTCAATCGAAGTATGGTTGCCCTTTGCCAAGTCGCGAGGAAAGACCCGCAATGCTGTTTATCGTGATGCTCGGGGGCAAGCACCCCAGGGCGAAAATCGAAGTTCACGATGTGGTGTTCGCCGCTGCGGATACGCTGGAAGCCACTTACCCGCAATTGCGCGACGGTTGGTTTGGCAGCCCCAAGGGCGTGCATATCGATTCCTGGATGGCCGTGGATGGCGTCGACGGCTGGAAGGTCGAACTCAGCCACCTGGCGCCCCAGGCCGGCGCCCATCACTTGTACTTCATCAACCTTGGCGGGTACGAAGCGAACACCTTTGGCGAGGCCCATCATTACCTGCTGGTGGTCGCGCGCAACAAACAGGAAGCCACCCGCATGGGCAAGCAACAGATGCTGGGGCATTGGTCCCAGGGTCACACCGACGGCGTGCTGGATATCGATGACTGCCTGCCCATCGACCTGGTCGACGGGCGCTACCTGCACCTCGTCCAGGCACCACACCGGGCAATCCTGCAGCGCAACGACTATATCGTGCTGCCCTGAGACCGGCCGATCAAATACCGGGAACTTTGCCAGGAAATAACCGCCTGAATCCGGTACGCTCACCCTTTTTACTCAAGGAGTTACTCCCCATGGCCAAAGCCACCGCCCGTCACATCCTCGTTTCCACTGAAGACAAGTGCAACGAACTCAAGGCCCAAATCGAAGGCGGCGCCGATTTCGCAGAAATCGCCAAAGCCAACTCCAGCTGCCCATCCAGCCGTCAAGGCGGCGACCTGGGTTCGTTCGGTCCAGGCCAAATGGTTAAAGAATTCGACACCGTAGTTTTCAGCGCCCCGGTCAACACCGTGCAAGGCCCGGTGAAAACCCAGTTCGGCTACCACCTGCTGGAAGTCACCAGCCGCCAGGACTGATCCAGTCCACGCTGATGCTACAAACAACGGCCCGCCTTTTGGTGGGCCGTTGTGCATGTGATGACTGGCGACGCTGATGCCGTTAGCGTACAAATCCCTATTCCTGTTCTTCCGGCGTTCAAGACTGATAATGCGATTGGCCTTTTCGACTCTATTTCGCTCTACCCTCGCCCTGCTGCTGGCCAGCACCGCCGTGATCGCGGCCCCCCAACCGTCACTGACGGTGTACGGCGAACCGGCCAAGTACCCCGCCGGTTTTACCCATTTCGACTACGCCAACCCCAACGCGCCCAAGGGCGGCAGCCTGCGGCGTTCGGCCATCGAAATCGGACGCTTCGATCATGTGCTGCCCTATATCGACAAAGGCATCGGCGTGTCACAGGTTGACGGCTGGCTCTACGCGCCCCTCGCCCTGCGCTCCCTGGACGAACCCTATACGGTCTACGGCCTGGTCGCCGAAAAAATGGAGCGCGCCGAGGACGGCCTGTCTCTGCGTTTCTACCTGAACCCCAAGGCGCGCTTTGCCGACGGCAAACCCATCACCGCCGAAGACGTACGCTACAGCTTTGATTTATTAATGACCCAAGGCAGCCTGCGTTTTCGCACACTGTTCGCCGACGTCAAGCACGTCGAAGTGGAAGGTGAGCGCCAGGTGCGCTTCGACTTTTCCAGCAACGAAAACCGCACCCTCCCCCTGGATATCGCCACCCTGCCGGTGTTCCCGGAGCACTGGTGGAAGACCCGCGACTTCGCCAATGGCGGCGGCTACGAAGCCCCACTGGGCAGCGGCCCGTACAAGGTCAGTAAGGTCGACTCCGGCAACACCATCACCTTTACGCGCGACCCTGACTGGTGGGGCAAAGACTTGCCCGTCAGCCGTGGCCTGTACAACTTCGATCACCTGAGCCTGGAGTTTTTCGGTGATACCGAAGTAGCCCGCCAGGTGCTGCGAGGCGGCGCCTACGATTTCAATCGTGAATTTTCCGCCACCGGCTACTCCATCGGCTACAACGGCCCTGCCCTGGACGATGGCCGCCTGCAACGCGCTCACCTGGCCAAGGAAATGCCGCAACCGGCCCAAGGCTATGTCTTCAACGTGCAGAAGCCGGTATTCAAAGACCGCCGCGTGCGCCAGGCCTTGGCAATGCTGTGGGATTTCGAATGGGCCAACCGGCAGATGATGCGAAATATGTACATTCGTCAGCAGAGTTTCTTCTCTAATAGCCCGCTGGCGGCTACCCAACTGCCCACCCAGGAAGAGCTGGCGATTCTTGAACCGTTGCGTGGGCAGATCCCTGACGAGGTGTTTACCCAGGTGTTCAAGGCACCGGTCACCGACGGCAGCGGCATGATCCGTGACAAACAGCTCCAAGCACTGGCCCTGCTGGAAGAGGCCGGTTGGAAACCCAACGGCGACAAGCTGGTAAACGCCGAAGGCGAACCGCTTGAGTTCACCTTCCTCAATGCGCAGGCCGGTCTGGAGCGACTGTTACTACCGTACAAACGCAACCTGGCGCAGATCGGCATCACCCTTAATATCCGTCGCATCGACTCCTCTCAGTACGTCAACCGTTTGATGACACGGGACTACGACATGATCGTCACCGGGTTTCCTGTCACCACCTCGCCGGGCATGGAGCTGTACAACTACTTTGGTTCCAGCGCCGCTTTTGATTCGGGCGCAAACAACTACATGGTGCTCAAGGACCCGGCGGTTGACGCCTTGATCAAAGGTCTGGTCAAAGCCGACACACAGGCGCAGATGCTCACCTACGCCCATGCTCTGGACCGGGTGCTGCAATGGAATTACCTATGGATCCCCAATTACTACCCGCCCGGTACGTCCGCCGCCTGGTGGAACCGTTTCGGCCGCCCGGCCATCGAGGCCAAGAATGACGAGGCCCTGGAAACCTGGTGGGAAGTCAGCCCCACACCTCTGACCACTGAGCAGATGAATGCCGAACTGAAAAAACGCGGAGGAGCGCACTGATGTTTGCCTATATCGTGCGGCGCCTGCTGCTGATCATCCCAACCCTGGTGATCATCCTGCTGGTGAATTTCGTGATCGTGCAGGCCGCCCCCGGTGGCCCGGTGGAACAGGCCATCGCCCACTTGCAGGGGATTGGCGGCGGCGGTGTCGGCGGCTCATCCGGCGAAGGCATCAGCAGCGGCTCGCGGTCCAGTCGGGGCCTGGACCCGAAGCTGATCAAGGACATTGAAAAACAGTACGGCTTCGACAAGTCCGCACCGGAACGCCTTTGGCTGATGCTCAAGAGCTATGCCCAGTTGGATTTCGGCAACAGCTTCTTTCGCGGCTCGACGGTGATCGACCTGATCCTGGAAAAGATGCCCGTCACCATTTCCCTCGGGCTGTGGGCCACGCTGATCACTTACCTGGTGTCGATCCCGCTGGGGATACGTAAGGCGGTGCGCCACGGCAGCAGCTTTGATGTGTGGAGCAGCACTGCCATCGTGATCGGCTATGCGATGCCAGCGTTCCTGTTCGCGATGTTCCTGATCGTGGTGTTCGCCGGCGGCACCTCCCTGAACTGGTTCCCGGTGCGCGGACTGGTGTCGGAGAACTTCGAAGAACTGAGCACCGTGGGCAAGATCGCCGACTACTTCTGGCACCTGGTGTTGCCGGTGACGTCTTTGGTAATCGGCGGATTCGCCACCCTGACCATTCTCACCAAAAACTCGTTCCTCAATGAAATCACCCGCCAATACGTGGTGACCGCGCGGGCCAAAGGCTTGAGCGAACGACGTGTGCTGTACGGCCATGTGTTCCGCAACGCCATGCTGCTGGTGATCTCGGGGATTCCCCAGGCATTTATCAGCGTGTTTTTTGCCGGCTCCTTGCTGATCGAGGTGATTTTCTCCCTGGATGGCCTCGGTCGCATGAGCTACGAAGCGGCGGTTTCGCGGGATTACCCGGTGGTGTTCGGTTCGCTGTTTATCTTCACCCTGTTCGGCCTGCTGATAAAACTCATCGGTGACCTCTGCTACACCCTGGTGGACCCGCGTATCGACTTCGCCGCGAGGAACGCCTGATGCTTAACTTGTCTCCCGTGGCACGCCGACGCTTCGAGCGTTTCAAGAAAAATCGCCGTGGCTGGTGGTCGCTGTGGCTGTTTATCGGCCTCTTTATCCTGACCCTCGGCGGCGAACTGATCGCCAACGACAAACCCCTGGTGCTGAGTTTCAAGAACGAACTGTATTTCCCGGTGTTCAAGCGTTACACCGAGCAGCAGTTCGGCGGCCAGCTGCCGTTCCAGGCCGACTACCGCAGCGACTATGTGCAAAAGCTGATCAAACAGGACGGCGGCTGGATGTTGTTCCCGCCGATCCCTTTCAGCGATGACACCCCCAACTACGAACTGACCCGCCCTGCCCCCAGCCCGCCCTCGGCGGTGAACTGGCTGGGCACCGATGACCAGTCCCGCGACGTGCTGGCGAGGGTCATTTTCGGCGCGCGGGTGTCGATCCTGTTCGCCCTGGCGCTGACGGCCATCAGCGCAGCCATTGGCATCGCCGCCGGGGCTTTGCAGGGTTACTACGGCGGCTGGGTCGACCTGATCGGCCAGCGGGTACTTGAGGTCTGGTCCGGTCTGCCGGTGCTGTACCTGCTGATCATTCTGTCGGGTTTTGTCGAGCCCAATTTCTGGTGGTTGCTGGGGATCATGGCGCTGTTTTCCTGGCTGGCCCTGGTGGACGTGGTGCGCGCCGAGTTCCTGCGCGGGCGCAACCTGGAGTACGTCAAGGCCGCACGGGCGCTGGGCCTGGGCGACGGCAAGATCATCCGCCGACATATCCTGCCGAATGCGATGACCGCCACCTTGAGCTACCTGCCGTTTATTTTGACCGGCGCGATTTCCACCTTGAGCGCCCTGGATTTCCTCGGCTTCGGCATGCCGGCGGGCAGCGCATCCCTGGGCGAACTGATCGCCCAGGGCAAGCAGAACCTGCAAGCGCCATGGCTGGGCCTGACGGCGTTTTTCACCTTGGCGCTGATTCTGTCGCTGCTGGTCTTTATTGGCGAGGCGTTGCGTGACGCCTTCGACCCACGTTCATGAGTGAGTCCCTATGAACCTGATCGAAATCCGCGACCTCAGTGTCGCCTTCAGCGGCCAGACCGTGGTGCGTAACCTGAGCCTGGACGTGCGCCCCGGCGAGTGTTTGGCACTGGTGGGCGAGTCGGGCTCGGGCAAGTCGGTGACGGCCCATTCGATCCTGCAATTGCTGCCCGAAGCCGGCACAGCTACCACGGGCTCGGTTAAATATCGCGGCCAGGAGTTGATCGGCGCGTCGACGGCGACCCTGCAGAAACTGCGCGGCAACCGTATCGCGATGATCTTCCAGGAGCCCATGACCTCCCTCAACCCGCTGCACAGCATCGAAAAGCAAATCGGCGAAACGTTGCTGCTGCACAAGGGCATGGGCGGCAAGGCGGCGCAGGCGCGCATCATTGAACTGCTCGAACTGGTGGGCATCCAGAAACCCCAGGAGCGCCTCAAGGCTTATCCGCACCAACTGTCCGGCGGCCAACGCCAACGCGTGATGATCGCCATGGCCCTGGCCTGCGAGCCGGAGTTGCTGATTGCCGACGAACCCACCACCGCGCTGGACGTGACCGTGCAGCGCAAGATCCTGCTGCTGCTCAAGTCCTTGCAACAGCGCCTCGGTATGTCGCTGCTGTTGATCAGCCATGACCTCAACCTGGTGCGCAGCATCGCCCAGCGCGTGTGCGTGATGCGCGCCGGGGAGATTGTCGAGCAGGCTGACTGCGAGACCTTGTTCACGGCGCCGCAACACCCTTACAGCCGCCTGTTGCTGGACGCCGAGCCGTCCGGCGATGTGCTGTGCAGCGATCCGCGCGAGACCGTGTTGGAAGTGGATGACCTGACCGTAGAGTTCCCCCTCAGCGGTGGGCTGTTTCGGCGCAAAACCTACCTGCGCGCCGTGGATGGCATCAGCCTCAACGTGCAGCGCGGCAAGACCCTGGGGATTGTCGGCGAGTCAGGCTCGGGCAAATCCACCCTGGGCCAGGCGATCCTGCGCCTGCTGGATTCCACCGGCAGCATCCGCTTCCAAGGTGAATCCCTCGACCCGCTGAACCATCAGCAAATGCGCCCATGGCGCAAACAGATGCAGGTGGTTTTCCAGGACCCTTACGGCAGCCTCAGCCCGCGCATGTCGGTACAGCAAATCATCAGCGAAGGCTTGGAAGTCCACGCGCCGTGCAGCCTCGCCGACCGCGACGCGCAAGTGATCCAGGTGCTCAAGGACGTGGGCCTAGACCCCGCCAGCCGCCATCGCTACCCCCATGAATTCTCCGGCGGCCAGCGGCAACGCATCGCCATCGCCCGCGCCCTGGTGTTGAAACCCGCGCTGATGCTGCTGGACGAACCGACTTCGGCGCTTGACCGCACGGTGCAAAAACAGGTGGTTGCACTGCTGCGCGAGCTGCAGGAAAAGTACGGCCTGACCTACTTGTTCATCAGCCACGACCTGGCCGTGGTACGCGCCATGGCCCACGACATGATCGTGATCAAGGACGGCAAGGTGGTGGAGCGCGGCGCGAGCCATGATGTGTTCGAATCGCCACAACATCCCTACACCAAGGAGTTGCTGGCGGCGGCGTGCGGGCTGTCGACATGAGCACCAGCCTCAAGGACTACCAACAGGTTCGCGGCCTGGCGATCCAGTCGCTGTTCGAGATCATCGAGCAGTCCAGCGAAGGCACGGTGATTGTCGACCGCGACGCCAATATCGTGTGGATGAATGAGCGCTACGCCAAGCGCTTCGGCCTCAAAAGCGCTGACGAAGCCATCGGCCAGCCGTGCGAGCAGGTGATTTCCAATAGCCTGTTGCGCCAAGTGGTACGTAACGACCAGCCGATCCTGCTGGATATCCAGGACACACCCAAAGGCCCGTTGGTGGTGATGCGCCTGCCGATCCACAACGACGCTGGCGCGGTGATCGGCGCGATTGGTTTCGCGTTGTTCGATGAACTGCGCAACCTGTCGCCGTTGATCGAACGCTACCTGAGCATGCAGCAGGAGCTGGCCTCCACCCGCTCACTGCTGCGCTCACGCCAGAGCAAGTACAACTTCGCGCACTTTATCGGCACCAGCGCCGCCAGCCTTGAGGTCAAACGCCGTGCCCGGCGCAGCGCGAGTGCCGAGTCGCCGGTGTTGTTGCTCGGCGAAACCGGCACCGGCAAAGAGTTGCTGGCCCAGGCCATCCACGGTGCCTCGCCGCGGGCGCACAAGGCGTTTGTCAGCGTCAACAGCGCGGCGATTCCCCACGACCTGCTCGAAGCCGAATTCTTCGGCACCGCGCCAGGCGCCTTTACCGGCGCTGATCGCAAGGGCCGTCCAGGCAAATTCCAGATTGCCCAGGGCGGCACGCTGTTCCTCGATGAAATCGGGGATATGCCGCTGCCGCTGCAAAGCAAATTGCTGCGGGTGTTGCAGGAAAAGGAATTCGAACCGGTGGGTTCCAACGAGATGCTGCACAGCGATGTGCGGGTAATCGCGGCGACCTCCATGGACCTGGAAGCGGCGATCAAGCGTGGTGAGTTCCGCGCCGATTTGTATTACCGGCTGAATGTGTTGCCGATCCACGTGCCGCCACTGCGTGATCGGTTGGAGGACATTCCGGCATTGAGCGAGGCGATCCTCGAAGAACTGCGCAGCCAGCATGAGCTGGACCGCGAGGCTCTGGCGCTGTTGGCACAGCATGCGTGGCCGGGGAACATCCGTGAGCTGCGTAATGTGCTGGAGCGGGCGGCGTTGCTGAGTGATGACTTGGTGTTGAATGCCACGGACATTCGCGCGGCGATCGGCACGTTCAGCCCCGTGGAGCGCGGCGCGGTCGCAACGGTTGAGGGCGAGACATTCGCCGAGGCGCGGGAGCGGTTTGATCGACAGCTGATTGCGACGGCACTTAAGGCCTGTGACGGCAACGTGGTCGAGGCGGCCAGGCGATTGGGGCTGGGACGGTCGACGCTGTACAAGAAGATGGTGGCACTGGGCATCGCCTAATCTCCACAAAGAGACTAAGTTCTCCATATAAAGACAATCCATGTGGGAGGGGGCTTGCCCCCGATAGCATCAGGTCAGTCAACACATGTGCTGGCCGATGCACCGCTATCGGGGGCAAGCCCCCTCCCACATTTGATCTTCGCTTGTCTCGAAATTGAGACAAAACCCAAAAACACTCGAAAGAAATTAAAAAATATCCATATATTTCAATAACTTGAAAATATGGCACACATCTCGCTATAGCCCTCCCCACAGTTTCACCCACAAAAATAACAATCCGATGGAGACACACCATGAGTGTGATCATTGCCCTGGCCGCGCTCGCGCTGCTGATGCTGGCCGCCTACCGTGGCTATAGCGTTATCCTGTTTGCCCCCATCGCCGCCCTTGGCGCGGTACTGCTCACCGACCCGTCCGCTGTCGCCCCCGCCTTTACCGGGGTGTTCATGGAGAAAATGGTCGGCTTTATCAAACTGTACTTCCCGGTGTTCCTGCTCGGTGCGGTCTTCGGCAAGTTGATCGAGTTGTCGGGGTTCTCGCGCTCCATCGTGGCCGCTGCGATCCGCTTGCTTGGCACGCGTCAGGCGATGTTGGTGATCGTGCTGGTCTGCGCCCTGCTCACCTACGGCGGCGTATCGCTGTTTGTGGTGGTGTTCGCGGTGTACCCGTTCGCGGCGGAGATGTTCCGCCAGAGCAATATCCCCAAGCGCCTGATCCCGGCGACCATCGCCCTCGGCGCATTCTCGTTCACGATGGATGCCCTGCCCGGCACGCCGCAGATCCAGAACATCATCCCCAGCACCTTCTTCAACACCACCGCCTGGGCGGCGCCGTGGCTGGGGTTGATCGGCACGATCTTCGTGTTCTGCACCGGCATGCTGTACCTGGCGCGGCAACGCAACAAGGCCCAGCGCGCGGGTGAAGGCTATGGCACTGAGTTGCGCAACGAGCCTGAGACCGCCGAAAACCTCACTCTGCCCAACCCGTGGATCGCGCTGTCGCCGCTGATCCTGGTGGGCGTGATGAACCTGTTGTTCACCCACTGGATCCCGCAGTGGTACGGCAAGACCCACAGCCTCAGCCTGCCGGGCATGAGCGCGCCAGTGACCACTGAAATCGCCAAGCTCACCGCGATCTGGGCGGTGCAGGCGGCGTTGCTGGTCGGGATCTTGATGGTGCTGGCCTTCGGCTGGTCGGCGATCAAAAGCAAGCTCGCCGAAGGTAGCAAAAGTGCGGTCAGCGGCGCCTTGCTGGCAGCAATGAATACCGCGTCTGAATACGGTTTTGGTGCGGTGATTGCCTCGCTGCCAGGCTTTCTCGTGCTGGCGGACTGGCTCAAGGGCATCCCCAACCCGCTGGTCAACGAAGCAATTACCGTGACCCTGCTGGCCGGTATCACCGGTTCCGCGTCGGGCGGTATGAGTATCGCCCTGGCGGCCATGTCCGAGAGCTTTATTTCGGCGGCCCATGCGGCCAATATCCCCCTTGAAGTGCTGCACCGGGTCGCGGCCATGGCCAGCGGCGGCATGGACACCCTGCCCCACAACGGCGCGGTGATCACCCTGCTGGCGGTGACCGGCCTGACCCACCGCGAAGCCTACAAAGACATTTTCGGCATCACGATTATCAAGACCCTCGCGGTGTTCGTGGTGATCGGTACTTTCTACGCCACCGGCATTGTGTGAGGTTTTCATGACGACTTTGAATGGCAAGACCGCCCTGGTCACCGGCTCCACCAGTGGCATCGGCCTGGGCATTGCCTTGAGCCTGGCACAGGCAGGGGCCAACTTGATCCTCAACGGCTTCGGCGACGCCAGCGCGGTGATCGCGCAGGTGCAGGCGTTTGGTGGCAAGGTGGGGCATCACCCTGCGGACGTCAGCGACCCGGCGCAGATCGCCGATATGTTCGCCTACGCCGAGCGTGAGTTCGGTGGCGTGGACATCCTGGTCAACAACGCCGGCATTCAGCATGTGGCGGCGGTGGAAGAGTTCCCGGCCGAACGCTGGGACTCAATCATCGCGATCAACCTGTCCTCGGTGTTCCACAGCACGCGCCTGAGCCTGCCGGGCATGAAGACCAAGGGCTGGGGGCGTATCGTTAATATCGCCTCGGTTCACGGCCTGGTCGGTTCGGTGGGCAAGGCAGCCTATGTGGCGGCCAAGCATGGCGTGATCGGTTTGACCAAAGTGGTAGGCCTGGAGACGGCAACCAGCAATGTGACCTGTAATGCGATTTGCCCCGGCTGGGTGCTGACGCCGCTGGTGCAGAAGCAAATTGATGATCGCGTAACCAAAGGTGTGGACCCGCACCAGGCGCAGCATGATTTGCTGGCGGAGAAACAGCCGTCCCTGGAGTTTGTGACGCCGCCGCAGTTGGGTGAGTTGGTGTTGTTTTTGTGCAGCGAGGCCGGTGCGCAGGTACGTGGCGCGGCGTGGAACATTGATGGCGGCTGGCTGGCCCAATAAAAACAGACACTGGCGTTCTAAATTGTGGGAGGGGGCTTGCTCCCGATGGCGGCGGGTCAGTACCACACGGGCTAGCTGATACTCCGCTATCGGGAGCAAGCCCCCTCCCACAGTAGAATTCTATTGTTTTGAAGACTTGCATAAAAACAATGATGGCGGCTGGCTGGCCCAATAAAACAGACACTGGCGTTCTAAATTGTGGGAGGGGGCTTGCTCCCGATGGCGGTGGGTCAGTACCGCACGGGCTAGCTGGTACTCCGCTATCGGGAGCAAGCTCCCTCCCACAGTAGAATTCTATTG
>NZ_JAAOWU010000005.1:156923-356634 GCF_013778505.1 Pseudomonas sivasensis
TTTTGAAGACTTGCATAAAAACAATGATGGCGGCTGGCTGGCCCAATAAAAACAGACACTGGCGTTCTAAATTGTGGGAGGGGGCTTGCTCCCGATGGCGGCGGGTCAGTACCACACGGGCTAGCTGGTACTCCGCTACCGGGAGCAAGCCCCCTCCCACAGTAGAATTCTATTGTTTTGAAGACTTGCATAAAAACAATGATGGCGGCTGGCTGGCCCAATAAAAACAGACACTGGCGTTCTAAATTGTGGGAGGGGGCTTGCTCCCGATGGCGGCGGGTCAGTACCACACGGGCTAGCTGATACTCCGCTATCGGGAGCAAGTCCCCTCCCACAGTAGAATTCTATTGTTTTGAAGACTTGCATAAAAACAAGAGACCTTGCTGATGTCCGAGATCCTCTGGCAACCCTCACCGGAACGCATCCGCCACACGCGGATGGACCAGTTCCGCCGCTTCATCAACGACCGCCACGCCTTGCAACTGGGCGACTACCCCGCCCTGCATCAATGGAGCATCGACCAGCGGCCGGACTTCTGGCAGGCGATCGTCGCCTACTTCGACGTGCAGTTTCGCAGCCCGCCCGGCGCGGTACTAATCGAAGGCGCCGAGATGCCCAGCGCCCAGTGGTTTCCCGGCGCGACCCTGAATTTCGCCGAACACCTGCTGCGTCGGCGTGACCACCATCCGGCCGTGGTCGCGATCAGCGAAGACGGCCAGCGCGAACAACTCACCTACGCCGAACTGGCCGCTCACGTCGCCGGCCTGCAAAACAGTCTGCGGTCGGCTGGCGTCGGCATCGGTGACCGGGTGGCGGCGTGCATGCCCAACACCTGGCAAACCCTGGTGGGCATGCTCGCCACCACCAGCCTGGGCGCAATCTGGTCGTGCTCCTCGCCGGACTTCGGCACCCAAGGCGTGATCGACCGGTTCGGCCAGATCGAGCCCAAGGTGCTTATTACCTGCGCCGGTTATCGGTACGCCGGAAAACCCATCGACCAGAGCGCCAAACTCAATGAAATCCTCGAACGGCTGCCGTCCCTGGAGCAGTTGATTGTGGTGCCGTACGCGCGGCCCGAGGCGCAGGTCGAGGACTACCGCACCCAGGCGAAGGTTGTGCTGTGGCAGGACTTTTACCAACCCGGCGGCGAGCCTGAGTTTGTCGCGGTGCCCTTCGATCATCCGCTGTACATCCTCTATTCCAGCGGCACCACCGGCGTGCCCAAGTGCATCATCCACAGCACCGGCGGCGTATTGCTTACACACCTCAAGGAACACGGCCTGCATGCCGATCTGTCCCGCGAGGACTGCCTGTTCTACTACACCACCTGCGGCTGGATGATGTGGAACTGGCTGGTCTCGGTACTGGCCATCGGCGCCACGGCTGTACTGTATGACGGCTCGCCCTTTCATCCTGGACCTGAGCGCCTGATCGACTTGATTGATGCCGAAAAGATCAGCGTGTTCGGCACCAGCCCAAAATTCCTCGCCACCCTGGAAAAGGCCGGGCTGCAACCGCGCCTGAGCCACGACCTGGGCAGCCTCAAGGGGCTGATCTCGACCGGGTCGCCGCTGTCACCCCAGAGCTACGACTATGTGTACCGCGAGATCAAGGGCGAGCTGTGTTTATCCTCCATGTCCGGCGGCACCGATATCGTGTCCTGCTTTGTTATCGGCAACCCGGTGTTGCCGGTGCGCCGAGGCGAAATGCAGTGCAAGAGCCTGGCGATGGCCATTGAAGTGTGGGACGACCACGGCCAGCCGTTGGTCGGTGAAAAAGGCGAGCTGGTGTGTACCCGGCACTTCCCGGCCATGCCCATCGGCTTGTGGAATGACCCCGACCAGAAGAAGCTGCGCGCCTCGTATTTCAGTCAGTTCCCCGGCGTGTGGGCCCAGGGCGACTACGCTGAGCAACGCCCTAATGGCAGCCTGCTGATTCACGGACGCTCCGACGCGGTGCTCAACCCCGGCGGCGTGCGCATCGGCACGGCGGAGATCTATCGCCAAGTGGAGAAAGTCCCACAGGTACTGGAAAGCCTGGCCATCGGCCAACGCTGGCAAGACGACGTGCGCGTGGTGCTGTTTGTGCGCCTCGATGAGGGCATCGAGTTGGATGAGGCGTTGCAACAGCAGATCCGCCAAGTGATCCGCGCCAACACCACACCGCGCCATGTGCCGGCCAAAATCCTGGCTGTCAGCGATATCCCTCGTACCATCAGCGGCAAGATTGTCGAATTGGCGGTGCGCAATGTGGTGCATGGCGAGCCGGTCAAGAACACCGACGCCCTGGCCAACCCGCAGGCATTGGAACAGTTCCGCGACCGCCCGGAACTGGCATAAAGATGAAAGGATTCAGCGCTGACGCACTCATTTGAAGACAAACGCCGAATGCATGCTATTTTTCGGGGGTAGTCACCCATTCTCGACTCACGGGATAATGGGTGTTGTCATTTTTCAAAGCGTTACGCTCAGGGCTTTTTATGAAAGGAACATCCACCGGTAGCGACGCCGCTGCATTAATTGCGCGGCTGGACTGGGCACGAAGTCCACTCGGTGAGGCCAATGATTGGCCGCAAAGCCTGCGCACAGCGGTCGATATTGTCGTCCATTCGCCGATGCCCATGCTCCTGCTGTGGGGCAGCCAACTCACCCAACTCTACAACGACGGGTTCGCCCTGCTGGCCGGAAACAAACACCCCGAAGCCATGGGCCAACCGGCGCACCAGACGTGGCCAGAGCTGGAAAGCTTTACCGGCCCGGTCTACGACGCCGTGCTCAGCGGCCAGGTGCGCACCTTCAGCGAGCAGCGCTTTGTCCTGCAACGCAATAATCGCGACACGGAAATCTGGCTCGACCTGACCTACAGCCCGATCCGCGATGAAAGCGCCAACGTGGCCGGCATCCTCGTCACTGCCATCGAAACCAACGAGCGCCGCAAGGCCCAGCACAACACCGAGCAACGCTTGCAGCTTGCACTGGCGGCGACCGACGCCGTGGGCACCTGGGATTGGGACATCGGCGAGGATCACTTTATTGCCGACGCCCACTTCGCCTACCTGCACGGTGTCGACCCCGACGACGCGAACCGGCTGCCCATCAGCGATTACCTCCAAGGTGTGCATCCCGAAGACCGGGCCACGGTGGCGCGCAGTATCAAGCACTGCATCACCCACGGCACCGAATACGCCGAGGAATACCGCCTGCAACAAGCCGATGGCCAAGTCCGCTGGGTGTTTGCCCGAGGCCGTTGCTACAAGGATCACCACGGCCGCCCCGCACGTTTCCTCGGTGCCGCCCTGGACCTGACCGAGCGCAAGCACACCGAGCAGGCCCTGCGCCAAAGCCAGACCGAATTGCAGCTGATCATCAACGCCATGCCGGTGCTGATCGGCTACGTCGACCACGAGCAGCGCTTTCGCCTGAACAACAGCGCCTACCTTGATTGGTACGGCATGACGCCCCAGGAGCTGTACGGCAAGAGCATCCGCGAAGTATTGGGCGACGAAGTGTATGCCGGGCGCGAACACCAGATCGCTGCCGCACTCAAGGGCAAGGCGTGCAGCTTCATGACCATCACGCCCCACCGCGACGGGCGTCCCCGCCATGCGCTGATGAAATACCTGCCGCGTTTCAGCAATGACGGCTCGGTCAATGGTTTCTACATCTTTGTGATTGACGAGACCGAACGCAAACTCACCGAAGAAGCCCTGCGCCACCTCAACGATAACCTCGAAGAACGCGTGGCCGAGCGCACCCAGGCCCTGGCCGAGGCCAACCAACGCCTGCAAAACGAGATGTTCGAGCGCGAGCGCGCCGAAGATGCATTGCGCCATGCGCAGAAAATGGAAGCGTTGGGCCAGCTCACCGGCGGCATCGCCCATGATTTCAACAACATGCTCACCGGCATTATCGGCAGCCTGGACCTGATGCAGCGCTATATCGTCGCTGGGCGCAGCGAGGAAATCGGGCGCTTTACCGATGCCGCCGTGTCGTCGGCTCACCGCGCTGCCGCCCTCACTCACCGTCTGTTAGCGTTTTCGCGGCGCCAGTCACTGGACCGTCGCCCCACCGACCCCAATCAGCTAGTAGCGTCCCTGGAGGACCTGTTCCAGCGCACCAAAGGCGCGCATATCACGCTCAAGGTGCAACTGGGTCAAGACATCTGGCCAGTCAACACCGACGCCAGCCAGCTGGAAAACGCCCTGCTCAACCTGGTGATCAACGCCCGCGACGCCATGCCCGACGGCGGCGAATTGTTGATTGAAACCGCCAACAGCTACCTGGACGGCACCGACATAACCACCCTCGAACCGGTCAAGGCCGGCGACTACGTGATGCTCGGTGTGTGCGACAACGGCACCGGCATGGCACCAAAAATCCTCGCCAAAGCATTCGATCCTTTCTTCACCACCAAACCCATCGGCCAGGGCACCGGCCTGGGCCTGTCGATGATTTACGGGTTTGCCCAGCAGTCCGGCGGCCACGTCACGATCCAGAGCGAACCTGGCCAGGGCACCTGCGTGCGCCTGTACCTGCCACGCCTGCATGGCACCGCACTGGAAAGCAACCTGCCCGCCAGCCTCGGCGAAGTGCCGGTGGCACTGGCCGGTGAAGCAGTCGTGGTGGTTGAGGACGACGCGGCGGTGCGCATGCTGGTGGTGAATGTGCTGGATGAATTGGGCTACACCGCGCATCAGGCAGCGGATTCACGCACCGCGTTGCCACTGCTGGAGTCGGATCTGCGCGTGGACCTGCTGGTGACCGACGTCGGCCTGCCGGGCATGAACGGCCGGCAACTGGCGGAGATTGCCCGCCAGCATCGCCCGGGCTTGAAGGTGCTGTTCATGACCGGCTACGCCGAAAAAGCCGCCGAGCGCCAGGGCTTCCTGGAAGATGGGATGGACATGGTAGCCAAGCCGTTTTCCATCGACCTGCTGGCGACTAAAATCCGCAGCATGATCAACGTAGCCGAATGAGTTCAGGCATAATCGCGCGCCGTCGCACACCTGGTAGAGACCAATGAAAGCCCAAGCCCGTCATATCCTGGTGAAAACCAGTGAAGAAGCCGAACAACTCAAGCAGCGCATTGCCAAGGGCGAAGCCTTTGATGTGTTGGCCAAGAAGTACTCCACCTGCCCGTCGGGTAAACGTGGCGGCGATTTGGGTGAAGTGCGGCCGGGGCAGATGGTCGGGGCGATTGATGCGGTGATTTTCAAGAAGCCGGTGAAGGTGGTTCACGGTCCGATCAAGAGCAAGTTTGGGTATCACTTGGTGCAGGTGTTTTACCGCGACTGAGGCTTTGACTTAAGACCGCTATCGGGGGCAAGCCCCCTCCCACAGGGATCGCATTCCTCCCGATGAAATGCGGTCACGTGTGGGCCCGATCCGCCGCGGGCGGTCACTCACTTAGTCTCTGGGAATCAGCGCACCCGGTACCTGGATGACCCGGCTCGCCAACCGATGCCCCGCCAACGCAGCCTCCTCTGGCGAATCACCGTTGAGCCGCCCGGCCAGATACGCCGCACTGAACGAATCCCCCGCCGCCGTGGTGTCCACCACCTTCTCGACCTTCAACGCCGGCACGGCAAAACGCTCCCGCGCACAGCGGATCAAACACGCATCCGCCCCACGTTTTAGCACCACTTCCTCAATCGCCGGATAGGCCGCAAACACCTGCTCGCTGTCGGCATAGCCAAACAGAGCGCGCTCGTCATCCTCGGTGAGCAAGGCGATATCTACCTCGGCCAAAACCGTGCGATAAGCCGCACGCGCCGCCTCGACACTGCCCCACAGACGCGGCCGGTAGTTGTTGTCGAACACCACCGTAGCGCCGCGTCGGCGCGCGTCAACCAGCGCTTGCAGCAAACGCTCGCGCCCAACCTCCCCCAGTACCGCCAGGGTAATGCCGCTGAAATAGACCACGTCATAGGCCGGCAACGCGGCCAGGATGGGCTCGGCGGCCGGCGTGGTGAAACAGTCGCGCACCGCGGCTTCGTTGCGCCAGTAGAGGAATTTACGCTCGCCGTTGGCGTCGGTCTGAATGCAGTACAAGCCCGGCAACCGCCCCGGCAGGCGCTGGACCAAGCCCAGCCCCAGGCCTTCGTCGGTCCATTGCTGGCACATGGCGTCGCTGAAGCTGTCATCGCCCAAGGCGGTGACGTAATCGACGCTGCCGATCGGGCCCAACTCACGGCGCAGGTACACCGCCGTGTTCAGGGTGTCGCCGCCGAAGCTTTGTTGCAGGCTACCGTCGGCGCGGTGTTGCAGTTCGATCATGCATTCACCGATGAGGGCGATGCGTGGATGGGTGGTCATGGCTGCTGTCTCGGGGGGGGCTGATGGCCTCATCGGGGGCAAGCCCCCTCCCACATTTGAAATGTGTTCACACATCAAAGTATGGGAGGGGGCTTGCCTCCGATAGGAGCGACGCGATCTAGAAGCAGGTATGCAGGGACTCGATCACCTGCAACTGTTCATCCACCAGGCAACCCACCTGCCACTTGTCAAACGTCAGGCAAGGATGGGAAGTGCCAAAGGAAATGATGTCGCCAATGCGCAGTTCAACCCCAGGCGCCACAACCATGAACGCATGCTGGTCCATCACGGCCGTGACCTTGCACGCGCTCACATCATCGCCTTGCGCCGGCACAATACCGGCCTTGTAGCGCTTGAGTGGCACCGGCAACCCGGCGTCGTAGGCCACGTCGCGCTTACCGAGGGCGATCACCGCAAAACCGGGCTCAGGCAACGACTGCACATGAGCCCAGACTTCCAGGGCCGGGCGCAGGCCTTCACTGAGGTCGCTGCGGCGGTCGAGCACGCAGCATTGAGCTTCTTTGTAGATGCCATGGTCGTGGGCCACATAACTGCCGGGGCGCAATACGCTGAGGAAGCGGCCGGCGGCGTTCTGCGCTTCAAAGGATTCGGCGATCAGGTCGTACCACGCCGAACCCGACGCTGTGACGATCGGCTTGGCCAAGTCGAAAGAACCGTTGTTCTGCAAGTCCACTGCTAGGCGCACCAGGCTGGCGGCGAAGTCGCGGATGCCGCTGACGGCGTGCTCGCCATGGATCACGCCTTCGTAGCCTTCAATACCGGTGAGGGCCAGGGCCGGCTGGGCCTTGATCGCCTTGGCCAGGTCGCGCACTTCCTGCTCGCTGCGGCAACCGCAACGGCCGCCAACCACGCCGTACTCGATCATCACGTTCAGGCGCAGGCCACGGGCGGCGAAGAACAGACCCAGGTCGGCGACGTTGTCCGGGTGGTCGACCATGCAGTGGAAGTCAAAATCCTTGTCCGCCAGCAGGTCAGCGATCAACGCCATGTTCGGCGCGCCCACCAGTTGGTTGGCCATCAACACACGGCGCACACCCCCGGCATAGGCGGCGCGGGTCTGCACGGCGTTGGCCAGGGTAATACCCCAGGCGCCCTGGGCGATCTGACGCTGGAACAGTGCCGGCATCATGCTGGTCTTGCCATGGGGCGCGAGTTCGGCGCCGCTGTTGCTGACAAACTCCTGCATCCAACGGATGTTGTGTTCCAGGGCGTCGCGGTGCAGCACCAGGGCCGGCAGGCTGACGTCTCGGACCAGGTGGGCGCCGACGGCGGCGGCGCCTTTTTCAACGGCGTTGATGGCAGACATGTAAAGCTCCTATTCGTTGATGCGACGCGCCAGGTGATTGGCGCTGTCGATCAACACCCGGCGATAGTCGTTGTAGTTTTTTTGCGCATCGGCCCGAGGGGCGACGATGCACAGGGTCGCAATGCTGATGCCTTGCGCGTCCCGCACCGGGGCGGCAAAGCAGTGGGTAAAGGTGTCGGCCACACTGTCGAAGGAAAAGAACCCATCGAGGGTAGCCTGACGGATTTGCGCGAGGAACGTTTCCAGCGGCAGACGCTGGCCGTCCGGCAGGATGAAGTCATCGTGGTCGATCAGGTCGACAATTTGCTGGTCACTCAGGTGCCCCAGCAGCAGGCGCCCGGAGGCGGTCCAGGGGATCGGGGCGTTTTCGCCGATGTCCGAAGAAATCCGGAAATGCCGCTCGCCTTCGCGCATCAGCGCCACGGTGTATTTGCGCCCGTTGAGCAGGCACATCTGCGCGGTTTCATGGGTCTGGCTGACGATCTCCTGCAAGGCGTGATCGGCCTCGCGAGTCAGGTCGAAGTGTCGCAGGTGCGCCTGGCCGAGGAAGTACAACTGGCGACCGAGGTAGACGTGACCGTCCTTGCCCACGGTTTCCAGAATGCGGCGCTCCAGCAAGGATGCGACCAATTCATAGACGGTGGACTTGGGGCTGCCAATGCCGCTGGCGATATCATTCGGCCGCAGGGGCTGGCCGACTTCCTTGAGGAAATCAAGGATGTCGAATGCACGGTCCAGGCCTTTGGCGCGGCGTTTGATGGTGTCTTCGGTCATGGCAATTTCGGTCCGGTCGAAATGGTAGGGCTGGCGCAGGTCCACTGTGGGAGGGGGATTGCCCCCGATGGCGGCGTGTCAATCAACACCTCTGTTACTGATACACCGCTATCGGGGGCAAGCCCCCTCCCACATTTGATCTCTGGTGCTTAAGAGTGGGGCAATTTAGCCCTTTTTCTTGTAAGCCACACAATCAATCTCCACCTTGCAATCCACCATCATATTGGCCTGTACACAGGCCCGCGCCGGGGCATGTTCGGGTGTGAAGTATTCGCCGAAGACCTTGTTGAAACTCCAGAAGTCCCGAGGGTCTTCCAGCCATACGCCGACGCGCACTACGTCTTTGAGCTCGTAGCCGGCTTCTTCGAGGATCGCCACCACGTTGCGCATGGTCTGGCGGGTTTGTTCGATGATCCCGCCGGTGATGATTTCGCCGTCCACCGCAGGCACTTGGCCCGAGACGTACAGCCAACCGTCCGCTTCCACCGCGCGGGCGAAGGGACGAGGCTGGCCACCGCCGGCAGTACTGCCGGCTCCGTAACGAGTGATGCTCATAAAACGATGCTCCTGATTAAAAACGAATGTTCTTGAGAAATTCCGCCAGGCGCGGCGATTGAGGCCGCTCGAAGATATCCTTCGACGAGCCCTGCTCTTCAATCCGCCCCTGGTTCATGAATACGATCTTGTCCGAGACTTCATAGGCAAAGCGCATTTCGTGGGTGACCAGCAACATGGTCATGCCCTCTTCCGCCAGGCCTTTGATCACACTGAGCACTTCACCTACCAACTCCGGATCGAGGGCTGAGGTGACTTCGTCGAACAGCATCAAGCTGGGGTTCATCGCAATCGCACGGGCAATCGCGACACGCTGTTGCTGGCCGCCGGACAACTGGCCGGGGAAATGATTGCGGCGCTCTAAAAGTCCTACGCGGTCCAGCCATTTTTCCGCCAAAGCCACGGCTTCATCCTTGCCCATCTTCTTGACCTTGAGCAGGCCCAGGGTGACGTTCTGCAAGGCGGTCAGGTGCGGAAACAGGTTGAACTGCTGGAACGCCATGCCGGTCATCGCCCGGTGCTGGGCGATGACGCGTTCGGGGTGGCGCACGCGCTTGCCGCCAATGTCGCTGTAGCCGATGGATTCGCCGTCCAGGGTGATCTGGCCGCCCTGGAACTCTTCCAGCAGGTTGACGCAACGCAGCAGCGTGGTCTTGCCCGAGCCGCTGGAACCGATCAAGGTCACTACGTTGCCGCGCTGCATAGACAGGTCGACGCCTTTGAGCACTTCCACATCGCCGTATTGTTTGCGCAGGCCGCGAATGTTCAGCAGCGGCTCGGTTGTTTGAGGTTGGTTCATGGCAAGGCCACCCGCTTTTCAATGTAGCGCCCGAATAACTCGATGGCGTAGTTGATGACAAAGAACATAAACCCGGCGAACAGGTAGAACTCCAGGGTCATGAAGGTACGTGCGATGACTTGCTGGGTACTGAGCAGCAACTCGGCCACGCCGATCACCGAGAGCAAGGTCGAGGCCTTGACGATCTCCGTGGAGGAATTGACCCAGGTCGGCAGGATCTGCCGCAATGCCTGGGGCAACAGCACGTAGGCCAGGGACTGGTAGAACGTAAGGCCAATCGCCTTACCCGCTTCCAGTTGCCCACGGGGAATGGCTTGCAGTGCGCCGCGCACGATTTCCGACACATGGGAGCCGCAGAACAGCGTGAGCCCGACGGCACCGGCCTGGAACGCGCTGATCTGCCAGCCGAGCGCCGGCAGCATGTAGAAACACGCCAATACCAACACGAACACCGGTGTGCCGCGGATCAAATCCACGTACAGGCGAAACGGCGCACGCATCCAGAATTTGCCGTAGGTCAGCACCAACCCGGCGAAGATGCCGATCAGGGTGCCAAAGATAATCGCCAGCGCCGAGCAGTAGATGCTGGTCTGAAAGCCGGCCCAGAGGGTCTCTCGGGCGACCCACAACTCGTGTAGCCAACTGGGGGATTCGTACATAAAAACCCTCCTTAACGACGGATCGCCAGACGCTGTTCCAGGTAGCGGAGCAACATGGCAATGAGGTAACAGGCAGCCACGTAGAGCGCGGTCGTGACCAGCCAGGTTTCAATCACCCGGTAGCTTTCGACGTTGATCTTGCGGGCGTAATAGGTCAGCTCGGGCACCGCAATCGCAGCGGCGAGCGAGGTGTCCTTGAACAGCGAGATAAAGTTGTTCGAGAGCGCCGGCAGCACATTGCGCAACATCACCGGCACGGTGATATACGCACGGATACGCCACTCGCCGAGGCCAATCGCCAATCCGGCTTCACGCAGCCCCTTGGGAATATTCAACAGACCGGCGCGGAACACTTCGGTCAGGTAGGCACCGGCGTACAACGACAGCGTGATGATGAACGAGGGGATCTTGTCCAGCCGGATACCCAGGCTGGGCAAGGCGAAGTAGATCAACAGGATCAGCACCAGGATCGGCGTGTTGCGAATCACTGTCACATACACCGAGGCGAAGATGCGCAGCGCACGATGTTTGGACAGCATGGCAAACGCCATCAACAGGCCGATCACGCAGCCGATGGCGATCGACAGCAATGCCAGTTGCAGGCCAAGACCGAGCCCCGCCAGCAAGGTGTCGAAATCGCGCCACACGGCGGCAAAGTTCAACTGATAGTTCATGGTCGACAGTACCTAGTTGGGGCGCCTTGGCAGGCACCCCGGTTGTTCCGGATCACTTGAATTCAACAGGGAAACCAATCGCCGGTTCTGGCAGGTCGACACCGAACCACTGCTTGAACGAGGCTTTGTAGGTTGGGAATTCCACACCGGTCATGGCTTCATGCAGGGCAGTGTTGACGAAGTTCAGCCAGTCCTGATCACCACGCTTGACCGCGCACGCGTAGGTTTGCGGGCTCCAGGCGTAAGCCGGGCTGCGGTAGCGGCCGGGGTTCTGCACCATCAGGTATTTGACCGAGGATTGGTCGGTGGCGGCGGCATCGGCGCGACCGGAATTCACGGCCTGGTACATCAGGTCGACGCTGTCGTATTGGTCGACCTTGGCCTTGGGCAGCGCCTGGTGCACCAGTTCTTCGGCGTACACGTTTTGCAGCACGGCCACGGTGACGCCATCGCCAGCCGCCTGCAGGTCTTCAATCTCTTTGTACTTGCTGTTGTTCGGCAGCAGCAGGCCCACGCCTTCGCGGTAGTACGGCAGGGTGAACGCCACCTGCTGTGCACGGCTGGCGGTGACGGTGATGAACTGGCAGCTCATGTCGACTTTGTCCGTCAGCAGGTTGGGAATGCGCGCGTCAGACGACTGCACCACAAACTCGACTTTGCTCGGATCGTTGAACAAACCTTTGGCCACGATGCGGCCGATGTCGATATCAAACCCCTGCAACTTGCCATCCGCTCCCTGGAAGTGCCACGGCGCATTGGTACTGCCTGTACCCACGATCAAATGCCCACGTTTGAGCACGTTATCGAGCTTGCTGTCCGCCGCCTGCACAACGCCTGCGAGGGAAGCCGATGCGGCGAAGAGAAAAACACACGCTTTGAACACGGAAGGTCGGTGATGCATGACAAGCACTCCAGAAGTTGTGTATTCCGCTATACCGGAACCTAGTATGTAACAACGGAATAGACAGCAGAAAGTGTGCCATACGCACTTAGTGAAAACTACGGCCTCGGTAAAGTCCTTGGTAATCAGATAGATAACGCGAGGCGTAAGGTGCGGCGTTGCGCCAGCATCCGGATTCAGATTGCTACCCAAGGCCTCACAGGGGATCACAGCGCCATTGGCGTGCGTCACCGCCCCGTTACCGCGCACCCCGACGGTGCGCCCGCCCCATGGAAAAATCCCTGTGCTGGGCTAGCCTTTGGCACACACCCAACGACAAGGACTGCATTGCGATGAAGCTCAGTCTCACCCTGGTACTGCTTTCGTTTCTGGCCGCCGGCAGCGCGTCGGCCAACAACGACCGCCGCGAATGCAAAGAAGAATTGCGCAAGCTCAAAGAAGCCTTCGACATCAATTACAGCAGCCAAAACCACCACGGCTATCGCCGCGCCAAAGCGTCCAGTGACAATGAGGAATACCGCAAGTGCGCGAGTCAGGCACGCAAGGCCCGCGAACGCCTGGAGCGTGACGCGGACCTGTGAAGGTTGACAGTAGACGACGATGCCCCTCGAGCTTAGCGTTGGCAGAAACCCGCGCCGCTCGTAAGGAGATCATCATGGGGATTGCCACCGCGACCATTGCCAATGCCGAGGATTACCAGCGCGTACTGAGCACGTCGCGGCCGGTATTCCTGCTGTTTGTCTCAGATCACTGCCCGGGCTGCGCGATCTCCGGGCCGCTGTTCCAGAGGATTGCCCGAAAGTACCGCTCAGTGGTGAGCCTGGTACTTGATTGCGCGAAAACCCCGAGGCACCCGAAGGTTACGGGTACCCCAACGCTGCTGATTTATCTCAACGGCACACTGATGCAGACGTTCAGAGGGTTCGGCCCCGAGGACGAACAAGTGCAGACGATCGAAAACGCATTCATGCTCTATGCCCCCCACAAGCGCGCAAAACCACCTGCGTCACCCGCCGCTCCTCGACCGCAGCCACCGTCAGGCGCCAGCCCTCATGCTCCAGGCTATCGCCCACCACGGGCAGGCGGTCGAGCAGGCTCATCACCAACCCGGCCAGAGTCTGGTAATCCTCCGTCGCGACAACCTTGAAGCCGGTACGCTGACGAATCTGGGTCAGGTTCAAGGCGCCATTGGCACGGAAGCCATCGCCCTCTTCGACAATATCCGGCCCTTCGATCTCACTGGCATCCGGCAATTCACCGGCGATGGACTCGAGAATGTCGGTCATGCTCAACACGCCCATGAAGTCGCCGAATTCGTTGATCACGAAGGCGATGTGGGTCGATTCCTGACGCATCTGTTCCAGGGCGTTGAGGATCGAAAAACTCTCCAGCAGGTTGATCGCTCGACGCGCCAGGTGCTCCAGGTTCGGCTCGTTGCCGGCAAGGTATTCCTTGAGCAGTTCCTTTTTATGCACGAAGCCCAACGGCTCATCCACCACGCCGTTGCGGATCAACGGCAGGCGAGAGTAGGACGAATGCATCAATTTCAGGCGAATCGTGTCGGCATCGTCCGCCAGGTCGATAAAGTCGACCTTGGCCCGCGGCGTCATCAAGGTACGAATCGGCCGCTCGGCCAGTTGCAGCACGCCACTGATCATCACGCGTTCACGTCGATCAAACAGCGGGCCCTGATTGGCATCTGTCTCGCCCAGCAAGTCGGCCACGTCTTCGCCCACCTCTTCTACCGCCAGGCTGCGACCGCCGAGCAAGCGCATCACCGCATGGGCAGTACGCTCGCGCACCGGCAACACACCCTGCGCCGATTTCTTGCGACGGGCGCGGGCAATCTGGTTGAACACTTCGATCAGGATGGAGAAGCCAATGGCTGCGTACAGGTAACCCTTCGGAATATGGAAACCCAGGCCTTCGGCGGTCAGCGCAAAACCGATCATCATCAGGAAGCCCAGGCACAGCATGATCACTGTGGGGTGGGCGTTCACGAAGCGCGTCAGCGGCTTGCTCGCCACGATCATCAGGCCGATGGAAATGATCACCGCGATCATCATCACCGCCAGCTCATCCACCATGCCCACGGCGGTAATCACCGCATCCAGGGAGAACACCGCATCAAGCACCACGATCTGCGCCACGATCGGCCAGAACATCGCATACGCCACGTTGCCAGTGCGCTGAGCCACATGCCCTTCAAGGCGCTCGTGCAATTCCATGGTGGCCTTGAACAGCAGGAATACACCACCGAACAGCATGATCAGGTCACGGCCGGAGAAACTCTTGTCGAACACCTCGAACAGCGGCTGGGTAAGGGTCACCAACCACGAAATACTCGCCAGCAGGCCAAGGCGCATCAGCAATGCCAGGGACAAACCGATCAACCGCGCACGGTCACGCTGCTCCGGTGGCAACTTGTCCGCCAGGATCGCGATAAACACCAGGTTGTCGATACCCAGCACCAGTTCCAGCACAATCAAGGTCAACAGGCCGAGCCAGGCCGTTGGATCCGCTAACCATTCCATTTATATAAATCTCTATCTAGGTTTCAGAATGCCGGACACGGCAAAGCGCGGTCAGTGGACCGGAACAAGGTTAGCAGTCGGAATACGGGATGTTTCAGCGGGAACGGCAGCAGCGGATGTCTTGGGGAAAGACGACTGGGGGGCTCCGAGAGGGTGTTCATGCAAATCCTGAAATAACAAAAGGACTTGAATCTTACAGGCGAAAAGCAAGTTTCCCACAACGCAAAACTATTACAAAACCTGTCTTTGAAACCCATACCCCTGTGGGAGGTGGCTTGCTCCCTCCCACAGGGGACCCCATGCATTCTGAAGGTGGGGTTACCAAAACCGCTGCTGGGTCAACCGGCTCCACCAGGTCAGCAGCACCCGGTCCACCGAACCGCTGGCCGCCAGGCCCACGCGCTCTTGCAGGCTTTTGCGCTCGGCATAGTGCAGGTGGAACACCTCGGCGGTCTTGGCCTTGATGGCCAGGTATTCGTCGCTGGTTTGCAGCTCGTCGACCAATTGTTTGTCGAGGGCTGCAACGCCGAGCCACACTTCACCCGTGGCCACGTCATCAATCGCCAACTGCGGGCGATACCGCGACACGAAGTTCTTGAACAGTTGATGAGTGATATCCAGGTCTTCCTGAAACTTCTCGCGGCCCTTTTCGGTGTTTTCGCCAAACACGGTGAGGGTGTGTTTGTATTCGCCCGCGGTCAGCACTTCAAAGTCGATATCGTGTTTTTTGAGCAGGCGATTGACGTTGGGCAACTGCGCCACTACGCCGATGGAGCCCAGGATGGCAAACGGCGCGCTGATGATCTTCTCGCCGATGCACGCCATCATGTAACCGCCGCTGGCCGCGACCTTGTCGATGCACACGGTCAATGGCACGCCCGCCTGGCGGATACGCGCCAATTGTGACGAGGCCAAGCCGTAGCTGTGCACCATGCCGCCACCACTTTCCAGACGCAGCACCACTTCGTCCTTGGGCGTGGCCAAGCTCAGCAGTGCGGTGATTTCATGGCGCAGGCTCTCGGTCGCCGAGGCCTTGATGTCACCGTCGAAATCCAGCACGAACACCCGTGGCTTGGCCTCGGGTTTTTTCTTACTGTTCTTCTTTTCAGTTTTGCTTTCGGACTTGCGTAGGGCTTTGAGCTGGTCCTTGTCGAGCAGGCTCGACTCCAGGCGCTCGCGCAGGCCCTTGTAGAAATCATTGAGCTTGCTGACCTGCAGTTGGCCGGCGGATTTGCGACGACCTTTACTGCGCAGTGCGGCGAAGCTGATCAGTACCACCAGAATAGCGACCACCAGGGTGACAGTCTTCGCCAGGAAGCTGGCATATTCGGCCAAAAAATCCATGTGACTCCTTACAAGTGCATTTACAAGAGCAGTGCGCCAGGCGCGGATTGCCCAAGCATACCGATGGCACCGCATTCGGGCCAGTGATCAAACCGTCGGCAGCCAAGGCCTCTAAGGAGCTTTTAAAACAAGCGTATGTTTTTTCATTGACAGCTCCCTGGCATCCCCATAACCTCGCCAGACTTTCAACGTACCGGGAAAACGGACGTGGGCAGCATCTATCTGATTCGACATGGCCAGGCCTCCTTCGGTGCAGACGACTATGACGTCCTGTCGCCCGTTGGTGTGGAGCAGGCACAAGTGCTCGGTCGCCACCTGGCGGACATGGGCATCGTGTTCGACCGCTGCGTGGCCGGCGACCTGCGCCGCCAGCAGCACACCGCCACGGCTGCCTTCGATCAATACCGCGCCCTTGGCCTGCCGGTTCCGGTCTTGGAAACCGACAGCGCCTTCAACGAATTCGATGCTGAAGCTATCATCCGCGCCCTGCTCCCCGACCTCCTCACCACCGAACCAGACGCCCTGGACATCCTGCGCAATGCCGCGCAGAACCGCAGCGAATTCCAACGCATCTTCGCCCTGATCATTGAACGCTGGCTGGCCGGCACTTATGACACAGCGGGACTGGAAAGCTGGCTGGGGTTTGTCGAGCGCGTTCAGGGTGGCTTGCAACGCATTCTCGATGCCGCAGACAACACACAGAAAATCGCCGTGTTCACCTCCGGCGGCACCATCACTGCCCTGCTCCACCTGATTACCCGAATGCCTGCTACACAGGCTTTCGAACTGAACTGGCAAATTGTTAACACCTCGCTCAACCAGCTGAAATTCCGCGGTCGCGAGGTGGCACTGGCTTCCTTCAACAGTCATAGCCACTTGCAACTGTTGAAGGCGCCGCAACTCATCACCTTCCGATGAAGTGCGGCCAACCGTGACCCCAAGGTCACTGGACTCCACCCAAAAGGATCGAAACCATGACTGACGTAGCCAAAGCTGTAGAAGCAATGAAAGCCAAATTCAACCCAAGCGCTGCCGACGGCTTGGACCTGGTATTCGGTTTCCGTATCGATGACACCAAGAACTTTTCCCTGGTCGTCAAAGACAAAACCTGCGAACTGCATGAAGGTGAAAACCCGGACGCACAAGTGACCCTGGTCATGGACAGCGCGACCCTGGAAGGCATCGTCGACGGTTCGACTGACGGCATGCAGGCCTTCATGGGCGGCAAACTGCGCACTGAAGGCGACATGATGCTGGCGATGAAACTGAGTGAGCTGTTCCCTTCCTGATTCACAGGCAAGCTTGCATCTCGATCCCGCCTCTCCAGGCGGGATTTTTTTTGCCAACTAACCTGGGATCAATCAAGGTCCGAGGCCGCAGCTCACACCTTCGGTTGCAGCAGCAACGCCACCAACGCACTCCACCCCGTCTGATGGGACGCCCCCAACCCGCGCCCGGTTTCCCCGTGAAAATACTCATGGAACAACACCAGATCACGGCTGAGCGGGTCCGCTTCCAACTGCGAATACCCCGCCATCGATGGCCTACATCCATTGTCATCCCTTAGAAACAGCCCGGTCAGCCGCTGACTGAGGCCTTCAGCCACTTCCTCCAGGGATGACAGATACCCGCTGCCCGTTGGGTACTCCACCGAGAAGTTATCCGCGTAGTACCGATGAAATTCACGCAGCGATTCAATCAGCATGTAATTGACAGGCATCCACACGGGCCCCCGCCAATTCGAGTTGCCGCCATACAATCGTGAGTCGGACTCGCCAGGCTGGTAACGCGCGCTGAGGGTGTCGCCGTTCATCTTCAGCGCCAGGGGCTGCTCGGCGAAGGCTTTGGACAGCGAGCGCACGCCAAACGCAGAGAGGAACTCACTGTCCTCCAACATGCGCCGAAGCAGGTCCTTTGTGCGTTCGCCCCGCAACAACGCCAGCAACAAGCGATTGCCCTGCCCCGGCTCGTTCCAGCGTGAGACCAATTTAGCCAAGTCCGGCCGGTGTTTCATAAAGCCCAGCAACCGTTCGCGCAAACCCTCCAGGCCTTCATGCTCGCGCTGCTCCAGCACCAGCACGGCGAACAACGGCATCAGGCCGACGATGGAGCGCAAACGTACCGGCTCGTTCTGCCCATCGGGGCTGTGCAGCACGTCGTAGAAGAACAGGTCCTGCTCATCCCACAAACCTTCGGCACTGTCATCGACCCGGTTAATGGCACCGGCGATATACAGGAAATGTTCGAAAAACTTCACCGCAATATCCACGTACACGGCATTGCGCCTGGCCAGTTCCAGGGCGATGCGCATCAGGTCCAGGGCATACGCGGCAACCCAAGCGGTGCCGTCGGCCTGGTCCAACTGATACCCCGGCGGCAATGCCGCCGAACGGTCAAACAACGCAATGTTATCCAGCCCGAGAAAACCGCCCTGGAACAGGTTGCGGCCCTCGGCGTCCTTGCGGTTGACCCACCAGGAAAAATTCAGCAGCAGCTTATGGAAAATCCGCTCTAGAAAATCCATGTCGCCTACACCGGTCAACGCCTTGTCCTGCTGGTACACCCGCCAACTGGCCCAGGCATGCACCGGCGGGTTCGCATCATCGAAGCGCCATTCATAAGCCGGCAGTTGGCCGTTGGGATGCATGAAGCGATCCTTCACCAGCAGCAGCAACTGTTGCTTGGCGTAACCCGGATCGATCAGCGCCATCGCCACTGCCTGAAAGCCCTGGTCCCACGAGGCATACCACGGGTATTCCCAGGTGTCGGGCATGGAAAGGATGTCGAAGTTGGACAAGTGCCGCCAATGGGTATTGCGGATATGCAGGCGCTCAGTCGGCGGCGCGGGCTGGGCTGGGTCACCATCGAGCCATTGGTTCACGTCGAAATAGTAGAGCTGCTTGGACCACAACAAGCCAGCCAGGGCTTGGCGCTGCACATTGCGAGCGTCCGCATCGCCAATGCCCTGTTGCAGGGCCGCATAGAAGTCATCGGCTTCCTGACGACGTTGCTCGAACAACTTACGGGCGTTGGCCGCGGGCGCATCCACGGGGGCAAAGCGCAGGTACAAAGTTTTGCTTTCCTGCCCTGCCAGTTCAAGGATGAACCGCGCTGCAACCTTGGTACCGGTGTCCCGGCGAATCGCCGATTGAGCGCCACTAACCACGTAATCGTTGATGCCATCCTTGAACGGGCCCGGTGCCAGCTGCCCGTCCAGCTTGACGACATTGCTTTCGTTTTCGCAGAACAACCATTCCAAGCCATCCTGGCCCCAGGCACTCAGATAACGATCCGGCAATTCATGATGACGGGCCAACACCTGCTCGCCGTCCAGCCGCAACTGCGGCTTGGGCGCATCAAAGGTCCAGCTCCAGTCGTTACGCGCCCACAGTTGAGGCATTACCTGCAAACGCGTCGGCTGCTCCGAGCGGTTATGCACCGTGACTCGCATGAAAATATCGTCAGGCTGCTGCTTGGCGTACTCGACGCTGACATCGCAATAGCGGTTGTCCTCAAACACGCCGGTATCGAGGATTTCATACTCGGCATCACCCAGCCCGCGACGGGCGTTCTCGGTGATCAGGTCAACATAGGGAAAGGCGGCATGGGGGTATTTGTAGAGCATGCGCATGTAGGCATGACTCGGTACGCCATCGACGAAAAAGTACAGTTCCTTGACGTCCTCGCCATGGTTGCCCTCGGCGTTGTTGAGACCGAACAACCGCTCCTTGAGGATCGCATCGCGCTCGTTCCACAGCGCCAGCCCGAGGCACCAGCGTTGCGCCTTGTCGCTGAAACCGGCCAGGCCGTCCTCACCCCAACGGTAGGCGCGGCTGCGCGCGTGTTCATGGGGAAAGTAGCGCCAGGCATCGCCATCGGCGCTGTAGTCTTCACGCACGGTGCCCCATTGGCGTTCACTCAGGTACGGGCCCCATTCGCGCCAGCGCTCGGCGTCTTCAGTGGCCAGGCGTTGGCCTTCAATCGTTTGCGTTACGGGCGTGGCCGTCATTGGGTCCTCCATCGCCGACAAGGTGAGGAGCAGTGTAGAACCCATCCACACCCGCGTGCACATGAAGACTTGGCAGAGAATGCCGTTCATTCATTTGCAGAATGAAGTCCAGAGGAATCTTCGTTTGCAAGCGCACCTGGGGCCCAACAAAATCCAGTAAAAGACCATCACCCTCTCCACCGTCATCAGGAATTTTTCTATGCCCAGTACCGCACATGTCAGCCCAGACGAGATCCGCAAGGGGTTTTCCAAGGCCATGTCCGATATGTACCGAGATGAAGTTCCCCTGTATGGCGCGCTGATGGAGTTGGTGGCCGAGACCAATAGCCGCGTGCTCGACAGCGAACCGAGCCTGGCGCAACAGCTGCAACGCACCGGCGAAATCCAGCGTCTGGACATGGAACGCCACGGCGCCATTCGCTTGGGCACAGCAGCGGAATTGGCCACAATCAGCCGCCTGTTTGCGGTGATGGGCATGCAGCCCGTGGGCTACTACGACCTCACGCCAGCCGGCGTGCCGGTGCATTCCACAGCATTTCGCGCGGTGCATGAACACGCGCTGCAAGCCAGCCCGTTTCGGGTGTTCACCTCCCTGCTGCGCCTGGAATTGATCGAGAATGCCGAACTTCGCGCCTTCGCCGAAACTGCATTGGCAAAGCGCTCGATCTTCACCCCCGGCGCCCTGGCGCTTATCGCAAAAGCGGAAACAAACGGCGGCCTCAACGCCGACGAGGCCGCCGAATTCATCCGCCAGGCCCTGGAAACCTTCCGCTGGCACCACACCGCCACCGTTACCGCCGCGCAGTACCAGCAACTCAGTGACCAGCACCGCCTGATCGCCGATGTGGTGGCCTTCAAGGGGCCGCACATCAACCACCTCACCCCGCGCACCCTGGACATTGATCAGGTACAGACCGCCATGCCCGCCAAGGGCATAACCCCCAAGGCCGTGATCGAAGGCCCACCGCGCCGCCAGTGCCCGATCCTGCTGCGCCAGACCAGCTTCAAGGCCCTCGACGAAGCCATCGCCTTCACCGACGCCCAAGGCAGCCACAGCGCCCGCTTCGGTGAAATCGAACAGCGTGGCGTCGCCCTCACGCCCAAAGGCCGCGCCCTCTACGACCAACTGCTGAACGCCGCCCGCGACGAACTGGGCGCGTTCCCCAACGAATCCAACGCCGCGCGCTACATGCACTTGATGGAACAACACTTCCAGGCCTTCCCCGACAACCACGGGCAGATGCGCGAACAAGGCCTGGCGTACTTCCGCTACTTCGCCACGGAACAAGGCCTGGCGGCACGCGGCCAAGCCGATCAACCACGCACATTGCAAGCACTGATCGCCGCCGGTCATGTGGATGTAGAGCCGTTGGTGTATGAGGATTTTCTGCCGGTGAGTGCGGCGGGGATTTTCCAGTCGAATTTGGGGGATGCGGCACAGAGTCATTACGCCGCCAATTCAAACCAGGCGGAATTCGAAAAGGCTTTGGGGCGCAAGACCATCGATGAATTGCAGCTGTACAGCGAGACCCAACAGCGTTCGATCGATGCGTGCACTGAAGCGCTGCTGGCTTGAAAGACAGCGTCCACCCGGCCCAATAGCACATCCTTGCGCCGCGATAGTCACGGGCGCAGAGGGGTCTTTCACGCCCTTACAAACTACCGGTAGCGGAAACCCCCTACATTATTTTAGGAAGTTCGCAGTTTGCAATAAATTCAATTCGGTACGACGCTGACTAACAACAGCAATCGTGTCGAACAGAGAAGGTCAAGACAACGTCAACTAGCGCTGTGTTTTACCTACAAAGATTATTGACAATGGAATAGCTTTCTTCATTCATCCCAGGCGGGAAACATTGATTTCCCTCATCGACCAGAATAAAAGTCATGCGACCACTACAACCCTCTCGAGCAGCGCTCTGCATGGCAATACTTATTTCTGGTTCCGCAAACTTAATCTTGGCGGCATCGTCCCTTTATTGGAAAGCACTTGAAGAGATTCCGCCATTAACAGTACTCACCTACAGGATCATATTATCTACAGCCGCGCTTTCATTTTTTATATTCACACCCCGAAAAGTCAATCAAATAAAAAACCTGACACCGCGATCAATCCTCATTCACTGCGCTGCATCTTTGCTTGTCGCCGTCAACTGGCTGACTTTTATAAGCGCCTCAATTAACGGCAATGTCTTGGAAAGCGGCTTGGGATATCTGCTAGCCCCGTTTATCGCCATTGTATTAGGCATTTCAATTTACAGAGAGCGAATCACGCACACGAAAATTCTGGCAATCTCAATTTCATTCATCGCAATTGTATTGCTCATCGCCTTTAGCAATACCTTAAATCACTGGATTTATTTATTAATCGCTACCACTTGGGGCTCGTACACATACCTAAAAAAAGCAACCCCAGTAGACGCTGTGAATGGCTTATTCCTAGAAACTACTTTCCTGACCGCCGGTTTAGCGCTCGTCATCTGGCTATTCGACTTACCCATCATTTTACCTGGCGAACTTTCCGACCGATCAAGCGGGCTAATCTGGCTCGCAGGATTAATCTCTATCATACCTTTGCTAATGTTTTCTTTCGCCACAGGAAAAATGCCCTTGGCCCTTACCGGACTTATACAGTTCACCCTACCTATCGCCCTACTAACTATTGGCGTGCTTTTCAACGAACAAAAAATATCGACTCTATCGTTAACACTTATTTTCATGACGGCGGGTATGTTAATCGCCGTCCTTGCTTACGACATGAAAATCGCCGCCACTTCAAATTTGGCACAATTCTCAATCGATTCTGAAGGAGTCCACCCAGCTCAACAGCACAATCCGTGCGCCGCAAAACGTCCCCAGAGCCGGGCGGACGGGGCGCATCATAAGGAGTGATTCCCACGATGTCCCTCAGTCAAATCTGAACAAACCTTGCCGCGTTTCAGGCGTCGAGGCGCCCTGCGATTTCGTCCTTGATCAGCAGGCGTTTCTTCTTCAACACCTCCACCACCGTGTCGTCGGCCTTTTCTGATTCCGCCCGGAGCACCTCGCCGTCGGCAGCGTCGTATTGGGTGAGCAGCGAGTCCAGCCGTTTATCGCTCGCCCTGCGTTCGTGAACGACTTCCTTGCTCAAACCCAAATCCTGATACAGGTCGTGTTTCACTGGCATGACGTACCTCCGCAAGTTGATCAATGGCCTACGCCCTTGAAGCTAGACCATTGCAAAGGGTCTTGTCATGTTTGAAGTCAATACGTCCCCGTTCGTCGCGGCAACGGCAATGGGATCAAACCTTCGCGGCGCCCGGCCCTCCACAGTAGATCGTCACTTGAGGGAGACCGGTTTCATGACTAACGCCGCAACCACTGTCGACACCCTATGCATCAACACCCTGCGCACCCTGGCGATGGACGCCGTGCAGAAGGCCAACTCCGGCCATCCGGGCACGCCCATGGGCCTGGCGCCGGTGGGATACACGCTGTGGAGCCGGTTTCTGCGCTATCACCCCGAGCATCCCGACTGGCCCAACCGTGACCGATTTGTGTTGTCAGTGGGGCATGCATCCATGCTGTTGTATTCGCTGCTGCACTTGGCCGGTGTGAAAGAAATTGATGCCCATGGCAAGCGCACCGGGCACCCGGCGATCAGCCTGGACGATATCAAGCAATTCCGTCAGGCCGACTCCAAGACGCCGGGGCATCCGGAATACCGCATGACCACAGGCGTGGAAACCACCACAGGCCCCCTTGGCCAGGGCTGTGCCAACAGCGTGGGCATGGCGATGGCCGAGCGTTGGCTGGCCGAGCGCTTTAACCATGACGGCCAGGTGCTGTTCGATTACAACGTCTACACCCTGTGTGGCGACGGCGACATGATGGAGGGCATCAGCAGCGAAGCGGCGTCGATGGCCGGCCATTTGAAGCTGGATAACCTGTGCTGGATCTACGACAACAACACCATCAGTATCGAAGGCCACACTGAGCTTGCCTTCAGCGAAGACGTGATCAAGCGTTTCCAGGCCTATGGCTGGCACACCTTGCACGTCACCGATGCCAACGACTTGCAGGCACTGAGCGCAGCCCTGGAGACCTTCCAGGCGAATACCGGCGCGCCGACGCTGATCGTGGTCGACAGCGTGATCGGCTACGGTTCGCCCCACAAGCACAACACCGCCGCCGCCCATGGCGAGCCGTTGGGTGATGACGAAATCCGCCTGACCAAAGCTGCGTATGGTTGGCCGCAGGATTCCAGCTTCCTGGTGCCCGATGAGGCGCGCACGCTCTTGCGCGACGCCCTGCACGCCCGCGCCGAACCGCTCTACCAGCAATGGAACCAGACCCTGGCCCGTCTCGACCCTCAATTGGCCGATGAACTACGGCGGATGCGCGCCGGGGAGATGCCCGAGCACTGGCAGGCTGACCTGCCCGACTTTGCCGCCGATGCCAAGGGCGTCGCCAGCCGCGCGGCGGGTGGCGAGGTGCTGAATGCCTTCGCCCAGCAAATCCCCTGGCTGCTCGGCGGCTCGGCGGACTTGTCGCCCTCGACCAAAACCAACCTCACCTTCGACGGTGCCGGGCGCTTCAGCGCCGATGACTACAGCGGGCGCAACCTGCATTTCGGTATTCGCGAACACGCCATGGGCGCCATCGCCAATGGGATGGCGCTGTCGTATTTGCGGCCGTACACCTCGACCTTCCTGGTATTCAGCGACTACATGAAACCGCCGATCCGCCTGGCGGCGATCATGGAGTTGCCGGTGGTGTTCGTGTTTACCCACGACTCCATCGGCGTGGGTGAAGATGGGCCGACGCACCAGCCCATTGAGCACCTGACGCAGTTGCGCGCCACCCCAGGGTTACTGACCCTTCGCCCTGGCGACGCCAACGAAACCCTGGAGCTGTGGAAAGTTGCGCTGGCGCAAACCCATCGGCCGAGCTGTGTGGTGCTGTCACGCCAGTCGCTGCCGACTCTGGATCGCACGCAATACGCAGCGGCGACCGGTGCAGCCAAAGGCGCTTATGTGTTGGCGGGGGCGGATAAACCCCAGGTAATTTTGATCGGTACCGGCAGCGAAGTCAGCCTGGCGGTGGCGGCCTATGAACAGCTCAAGGGCGAAGGGATTGCCGCACAAGTCGTCTCGATGCCGAGCTGGGAGTTGTTTGAAGAACAGGACCAGGCCTATCGCGACAGTGTGTTGCCGCCAGCGGTGACGGCACGTGTGGTGGTGGAACAGGCCGGGCCTTTGGGGTGGGACCGCTATGTCGGGCAAACCGGCGCCAAGGTGGTGATGAGCAGCTTCGGGGCTTCGGCGCCGTTGGCGAAGTTGCAGGAGAAGTTTGGGTTTACGGTGGAGCATGTGGTGAAACAGGCCAAGGCACAAATCCAACTGACCAGACACTGATCACTCTGTGGGAGGGGGCTTGCCCCCGATAGCTATCTGTCAGGCACTTGATGGGGTGACTGACCCACCGCTATCGGGGGCAAGCCCCCTCCCACATGTGGACCTGTTTAACTGTTAGATCAACGCTCGGGCCAGGAATGGCGCAGTCCGGCTTTTCTTGCTCTTGGCAACTTTTTGCGGCGTACCGCTGGCCACCACTTGCCCGCCCAAATCCCCTGCCCCCGGACCGATATCGATCACCCAGTCACTCTGGGCCACCACACGCATTTCATGCTCGACCACCACCACCGTGTGCCCTGCATCCACCAAGTGATTGAGCTGGCTGAGCAGGCGATCCACATCCCGTGGATGCAGCCCGGTCGTTGGCTCATCCAACACATACAAGGTCGACCCACGGGCATTGCGTTGCAGCTCGGTGGCCAATTTGATCCGCTGCGCTTCACCCCCGGACAGTTCGGTAGCCGGTTGACCCAGTCGCAGATAACCCAGGCCGATATCCCGCAGCACCTGCAACGAGCGCAGTACCCCTGGCTGCTCGGCAAAGACCTCGACTGCCTGCTCGACGGTCATCCCGAGCACCTGAGCGATGCTCAAGCCTTGCCATTTGATCGCCAAGGTCTCGGGGTTGTAGCGCGCGCCGTGGCAGGTCGGACAGGGTGCGTACACACTCGGCATAAACAACAACTCGACGCTGACAAAGCCTTCGCCCTCGCAGTTCGGGCAACGGCCTTTGGCGACGTTGAAGGAGAACTGGCCCGCATCGTAATGGCGCTTCTTTGCCGCGGGCGTGGCGGCGAACAGTTTGCGCACGTTGTCGAACAGTCCGGTGTAGGTCGCCAGGTTGGAACGTGGCGTACGGCCGATGGGTTTCTGATCCACCTGCACCAGGCGTCGGATCTGTTCCAGCCCGGCGCTGATGCGCCCGCCACTGGTTTGCGGCGTGTCATCTTCCAGGCTCGGCTCTTCGTCGTTCTCCACCACACGCCCAAGGCCACTGCCCACCAATTCCAGCAGCGCCTGGCTGACCAGGCTGGACTTGCCCGAGCCGGAAATGCCGGTCACCGAGGTGAAGCAGCCCAAGGGAAAATCCACGTTCAGACCATTGAGGTTATTGCGCGTCACGCCCTCCAACTTCAACCAACCACTGGGTTCGCGGCGAGAGGGATTTGATGTACGCCGCTCGGCGAACAAATACTCACGGGTCTGCGACGCCTCTACGTCAGCCAACCCAGCAGGTGGCCCGCTGTACAGCACTTGCCCGCCATGCTCGCCAGCTGCCGGGCCGACGTCGATCAACCAGTCGGCGCGGCGCATGGTTTCCAAATCGTGCTCCACCACAAACAACGAATTACCGGCGGCCTTCAAGCGCTCAAGCGCGGTGAACAACGCCTCGCCATCCGCCGGATGCAAGCCCGCCGAAGGCTCATCCAGCACATAGATCACTCCAAACAATTGCGAGCCCAATTGCGTGGCCAAGCGTAAACGTTGCAACTCCCCGGACGACAAGGTCGGTGTGCTGCGCTCCAGGGACAGATAACCCAGGCCCAATTCGATCAAGGTGCTGACCCGCTCCAGCAAGTCCTGGGCGATACGCTGCGCAGCCAGGCGCTTCTCCACCGAGAGCTTCATCGTGTCCTGCCCCGCCGCCACCGGCCGCAGCAGTTCGGCCAGCTGCGACAACGACAGCTGCGACAACTCGCCAATATCCACACCGGCAAACTTCACCGAGAGCGCCGCCTTGGTCAGCCGCTTGCCTTCACACAGCGGGCAGGCGCTGCCCTGCATGAACTGCGACACGCGCTTTTTCATCAGCGCGCTTTGGGTGTGGCTGAAGGTGTGCAGGATGTAGCGCCGCGCGCCGCTGAACGTGCCCTGGTAACTAGGCTCCAGCTTGCGCTTCAACGCCTCGCGGGTTTGCTCCGGGGTGAAACCGGCATACACCGGCACAGTGGGGGTTTCTTCGGTGAACAGGATCCAGTCGCGCTGCTTTTTCGGCAGGTCGCGCCATGGGATATCCACGTCATAGCCCAAGGTCACCAGAATGTCGCGCAGGTTCTGGCCCTGCCACGCCAACGGCCAGGAGGCCACCGCGCGCTGGCGAATGCTCAGCGAAGGGTCGGGCACCATCAGCGCCTCGGTCACTTCATACACGCGGCCCAGGCCATGACATTGCGGGCACGCACCCTGGGGCAGGTTCGGCGAAAAGTCCTCGGCATACAGCATCGCTTGCCCCGCAGGGTAGCTGCCGGCGCGGGAATAGAGCATGCGGATCAGGCTCGATAACGTGGTGACGCTGCCCACCGAAGATCGCGCGCTGGGCGTGCCACGCTGCTGTTGCAGGGCCACGGCGGGCGGCAGGCCTTCGATGCTGTCCACGTCGGGCACGCCAACCTGGTCGATCAGGCGCCGCGCGTAAGGCGCCACCGATTCGAAGTAGCGCCGCTGGGCCTCGGCATACACCGTGGAAAACGCCAGGGACGACTTGCCCGAACCCGACACGCCGGTAAACACCACCAGGGCATCCCGGGGAATATCCACGTCGACGTTTTGCAGGTTGTGCTCGCGGGCGCCGCGCACCCTGACAAAGCCTGGGCGTTGGGCAGTGATCGCAGGGATGTTGCGCTGTGAAGTCATGGTCAACCTTATCGTGCGGTGAGCACGCTGCGCACCCGTAGCGTCAGGGCTTCGGGGCTGTAGGGCTTGCTCAGCAGATGAATGTCGGGGCTCAGCAGGTGGTTGCTGGAGAGGATGTCGCGGGTGTGACCGGAAGTGAACAGCACCGGCACGGGCGGGGTTTGTGCACGGGCCCAGGCGGCCAGGTCGGTGCTTTTAAGGCGGCCGGGCATGACCACGTCGGTAAAAATCAACTCGGGTTGCAGGCCAGCTTTAAGCTTCGACATGGCCTGGTCGCCGTCCTCGGCGGTGATCACGGTGTAGCCCGACTGTTCGAGCACGTCCACCACCGTCAGGCGCACGCCTTCATTGTCTTCGACCACCAGGATCGTTTCCTGGCCGCCTACGGACGCAACGGGCTCGTCTGACGCTTCAAGGCACTCCTCGCCCAGGCTGCGCGGGAAGTACAACTGCACCACGGTGCCCTGGCCTTCTTCGCTGCTGACCTCGACATGCCCGCCACTTTGACGCACAAAGCCGAACACCATGCTCAAGCCCAGGCCGGTACCGTGACCGTCGCGCTTGGTGGTGAAGAACGGTTCGAACACCCTGGCCTGGATCCCAGGTGGCATGCCCACCCCGGTGTCGGTGACCGCCAGGCGCACATATTCTCCGGGACTGACGCTTTTGCCGATGCAATCGCCGGGGTTAAGGATGATGTTTTCGCCGCTGATGCGGATCACCCCCTCACCTTTCATGGCGTCGCGGGCATTGATCGCCAGGTTGAGCAACGCATTTTCCAACTGGTTACGGTCGACGTTGATGCTCCAGGAATCCTGGGGCAACTGCACATCGATATGAATGGTTTCTCCCAGTGCGCGCTGCAACAGTTCGCCAAGGCCGGCATAGATGCGTTGCGGGTTGTACACCGCCGGCGACAACGGCTGGCGGCGGGCAAAGGCCAGCAGTTGCGCCGACAGCTTGGCCCCGCGCTCCACTGCCGCGATGGCCGCGTTGACGCGGCGCTGCACCTGGGCATTGTCTGGCTCATGGCGGGCCAGCAAGTGCAGATTGCCGGCGATCACTTGCAACAGGTTATTGAAGTCGTGGGCCACGCCGCCGGTGAGGCCGCCGATGGCTTCGAGTTTTTGCGATTGGCGCAATTGGTCCTCGGCACTGGAGCGCGCCTGCACTTCAGCGGCCACCCGTTGTTCGAGGTTATGGGTGAGTTCCTGGCGCACCTGTTCGGACTTCACCAGTTCGGTGGTATCGACCACAATCGCCAACACGCCGGCCGGTTGCTGGTTGTCGCCGGCGACGGGGCTGTAATACAAATCCAGCCACACGGTTTCCGGCTGGCCATTGCGCAGCAGCACCAGGTCTTTGTTGTTGAAGGACAGAGTGCCGCCGGCCAGACAGGTGTCCACCACATGGCGATTGAAATCCGCCACCTCCGGCCAACCCAACTCCACCGGAGCCCCCAGCAAAGACGGGTGGCGGCCGCCGGCAAAGACCGAGTAACTGTCGTTGTAAATCATGTACCCGGCCCGCCCCCACAACATCACCATCGGCATCGGCGATGCGAGCATCATCTGCACGTTACAGGCCAGGCTGGTGGACCACTGGTTAATGGGACCGAGGTCCGTGGTCGACCAATCGAAAGCGCGAATGCGCTGGGCCATTTCACCGGCCCAACCTTCACAGCCGTGGGGGTTAGATAAAAATTGCATCGTTCGGCTCAGTGCAAAAGAGAAGACAGTCGCCATTTTTGGAGCTTACACGGAGCAGATGGTTTCATCTGGTATTAATTTGGGGTCACCTCAGTGGAAATCCCGGCTGCGCACAGACATGCCTTCCAGCAACGGCGTGAGGTCGGTGAGCCGCCCGGCGATCAGATGGCGCACCTCGCCGACCGCCTCCCAGCGCCCGTCTACCTTGAGCAAGCGCGACCCCACCAGCGCCTGGCGCTGACGTTCGGCCAGGTCGCGCCAAACCACCACATTGAGATTGCCGAACTCATCTTCCAAGGTGACAAAGGTCACACCGCTGGCCGTGCCCGGACGTTGCCGCCCCGTGACCAACCCCGCGACACTCACATTACGCCCATGCTCCACCGCCATCAGCTCGCGGGAGCTGCGACAACGCCGCTTGCGCAGCTCATCGCGCAACAACGCCAGCGGGTGCGGGCCGAGAGTGGTGCCGACGGTGGCGTAATCAGCCTGCAAGTCCTCGCCGACCGTCGGTGCGGGTAAAGCGACCACGGCTTCGTCGGGGCTGGGCAGCCCGGCGAACAGCCCCAATTGTTTGTGCACCCCCGCCACGTCCCAGCGGGCTTGGTGCCGGTTTCCAGCCAGGGCACGCAGGGCGCCGGCGTCGGCCAGCAACGCCTGGGCACGGGCGTCCAGACCGGCGCGCTGGTCCAGATCAGCAATGTCGCTGAAACCTGTGCCAGGGCGGGCGGCCTCGATGCGCCGACCATCCTCTTCACGAAACCCCGCGATCATGCGCAAGCCCATACGGATCGCCGGTTGCTGACCGTCAATGGGTTCCAGGCTGCAATCCCAGTCGCTGGCCTGCACATCCACCGGGCGAATCTGCAAGCGATGGCGCCGTGCGTCCTGCAGTATCTGGTCCGGGCTGTAGAAACCCATAGGCCAGCTGTTGATCAACGCGCAGGCGAAGGCCGCCGGCTCGTGGCATTTGAGCCAGCAACTGGCGTAAGTCAGCAAGGCGAAACTGGCCGCATGGGACTCAGGAAAGCCATAGCTGCCAAAGCCCTTGATCTGCTCGAAAATCTGCGCGGCAAATTCCTCGGTGTAGCCGTTTTTCAGCATGCCGGTGCGCAAGCGGTCCTGATGGGGTTCCAGGCCGCCGTGACGTTTCCACGCGGCCATGGAACGGCGCAACTGGTCGGCCTCGCCAGGGCTGTAGTCGGCGGCGACCATGGCGATCTGCATCACTTGCTCCTGGAACAGCGGAATGCCCAGGGTGCGCTTCAATACGCTTTCAAGTTCCGGTGACGGGTAGGTGGTTTTTTCTTCCTTGTTACGTCGTCGCAAATACGGATGCACCATCCCTCCCTGGATCGGACCGGGTCGCACAATAGCGACCTCGATCACAAGGTCATAAAACGTCTGCGGCTTGAGCCGGGGCAGCATCGACATCTGCGCCCGCGACTCGATCTGGAATACGCCAATGGTGTCGGCCTTGCTGATCATCGCGTAGGTGGCCGGGTCTTCCTTGGGGATCGTCGCCAGGGCCAGGTCGAGGTTGCGGTGGCGGCGCAGCAAATCGAAACAGCGGCGAATCGCACTGAGCATGCCCAAGGCGAGGATATCCACCTTGAGCAGGCCCACGGCATCCAGATCGTCCTTGTCCCATTGGATAATGGTGCGCTCGGCCATGGCCGCGTTTTCCACCGGCACCAGAGTGTCCAGCGGGTATTCGGAAATCACGAAACCGCCGGGATGTTGGGACAGGTGCCGGGGAAAACCGATCAGTTGCTGGGTGAGCGTGAGCACACGGCGCAGGATCGGGCTGTCCGGGTCGAAGCCGCCTTCACGCAGGCGTTCCAGCGGAGGCGCATCATCACTCCAGCGCCCGCAGCAGTCGGCCAGGGCGTTGATCTGGTCCGGCGGCAACCCAAGGGCCTTGGCCACATCGCGCACCGCACCGGCGGCGTGGTAGCTGCTGACCACCGCCGTCAGCGCCGCGCGGGTGCGGCCGTAGCGCTGGAAAACGTACTGCAGCACTTCTTCGCGGCGTTCGTGCTCGAAGTCCACGTCGATATCCGGTGGCTCGTTGCGCTCCTCTGACAGGAAGCGCTCAAACAGCATATTCGTAAGGCTCGGGTTGATCTCGGTAATGCCCAAGGCAAAACACACCGCCGAGTTGGCCGCCGACCCGCGGCCCTGGCACAGGATCGAACGGCTGCGGGCGAAGCGCACAATATCGTGCACGGTGAGGAAATAACTTTCGTAACCCAGTTTGCTGATCAATGTCAGTTCGTGATTGATCTGCTGCATGGTCTTGGCGTCGATTCCGTGAGGCCAACGCAGGGCGATGCCTTCTTCGGTGACGGCGCGCAGCCAGGATTCGGCGTCATGCCCCTCGGGCACCAATTCGCGCGGGTAGTGATAACGCAACTGGCCGAGGTCGAAGGTGCAACGGCGGGCGATGACCAGGGTTTCATCGAGCAAGGCTTGGGGGTACAGCGTGCCCAGGGCATCAAGGCCGCGCAGATGCCGCTCGCCATTGGGGTGCAGGCGCGTGCCGGCTTCGGCCACCGGGACGTGATGGCGGATGGCGGTCATGGTGTCTTGCAGGGCGCGTCGACCGCGTGCGTGCATGTGCACATCACCACAGGCCACCGCCGGGATATTCAGGTTGGCGGCCAGGTGCAGGCGCTGCTCCAGATGCCGCGCATCGTCTTGGCCGCAATGCAGGTGCACCGCCAGCCACAGGCGCTCGGCAAACGTGCGGCGCAGCCATTGGATCGAGGCCTGGGTGTCGCTGTCGTCGGCGACCCATAGCGCCAACAGGCCGTTGAGCGGTGCGTCGAAGTCTTCGTGCAGCAGGCGATAACTGCCTTTTTCCGCACGCCGCCTGGCCAGGGTGATCAGGCGGCACAGGTGCTGGTAACCGCTGAGGTTTTCTACCAGCAGCACCAGTTTCGGGCCGTTTTCGATGCGCACTTCGCTGCCGATAATCAGCGGTAACTCCACCGCCTTCGCCGCTTGCCACGCACGCACGATGCCTGACAACGTGCATTCATCAGTGATCGCCAAGGCGCTGTAGCCCTGACGCTTGGCGCGCTCGAACAACTCCAGCGCGGTGGACGCGCCGCGCTGAAAACTGAAATTGGACAGGCAATGCAGCTCGGCGTAGTTCATGCAAACCAGCCTTGCAGCCACAAACCATCGCCCTGCCCCACGCTGCGGTAGGCCCAGCCTTGCTGACCGGCGCGGGTCTGGATCAGGTAATAGTCACGGCGGATATCGGCGCCGTCCCACCAGCCGGATTCGATACGTTCCGGGCCCATCAGAATCTGCACACCTTGCTCGGTCAGCAAGGTGGGTTCCCTGAGCAGCCAACCGGGGCGTTGCACCTTGTTCAAGGTCGGGCATGTGCGACTGTCGGCCGTTGCTTGCCAAGCGCACTCGGGGCGATGGTCGGCATGAAAACGCAAGCCTTGTACCGCCTCATCCCCAAGGCGCGCGCGCAGGCGTTCGCGCAATTGCTCCCAGGGCAGGGTCTGTTGCGGGCGGTCGTCGAACAGGTCCTGGCGCTGCGGCACAAACACCGGCAAGTCCTGGGCCACCAGGCGAAAACCGCGCACCGGCGCGGTGACTTGCACTTGCTCCAGGCGCCCACGGGCCAGTTCGAACAGCATCGCCGGCTCGCGCTCGGCGCTGAGCAGGCCAACCTTGATCACACTGTCGGGTAACTGGGCGTGCTCCAGGTGCAGGTCAAAACGCTGCACGCCACTGTCGCGTCCGCAGAGAAAGGCGGATAAATCAGCGGTCAAGCGCCGCAATGGAAACAGCAGCGCCTGGTGGGACTGCACGTCGAAATTCAATTCGATGCGCACATCGAACTGGTCCGGCGGCTGGTAAAACCCAAGGGCCAGCGGGCGTTGCCCGGTCAAGGCATCCAGGTGCTTGAGCAGGCCGGCATCAAAGCGCCGTGCCAGGGTGTGCCGGGGCAAGGCCTGCACCTGGGACAGGGTGCGCAGGCCCATGCGCGACAAGGCGGTAGCGGCCTGAGGCTCAAGGCCGGCGCGGTCGATGGGCAGTGGTGCGAGGGCCTGCATCAATGCCTCATCGTCGATGGCCAGACCGTCGTAAATATTGGCCAGCACCCGCGCCGCCGCCGGGTTGGGCGCGGCGACGATGCGGTGACGAAAGCCCAGCTCGGTCAATTCTTTGCGCAAGCGCGCTTCGAACTGCGGCCAGGGACCGAACAGGCCCAGGCTCGATTCGATCTCAAACAGCAACGCACGCGGGTAATGCACACTGACCTGGGAACTGAAGCGATAGGCCCAGGCCGCCAGGAACTGCTGCCAGCGTTCGATTTCCACGGGGTCGTATTCGGCGCTGGCAAAAGTCTTGGCCAGGGCATGGGCCGCCGTCAGTGAAAGGCCTGGACGCAGGCCCAAGGCGCGGGCGGCGTCGTTGACGGTTTGCAGTACGCGCCGCTGTGGCGTACCGGCCAGCAGCGCGAGGGGTTGGTCGGGCTCGGGGTGCACACGCTGCACCCCGTCCAGCGCCAATTGCGGGAAGACAATACACACCCAGCGCATGGCAACCTCAGTGCCCCGCCAACGCAATCGGCGCCGGATGGGCCAAACCGCCACGGCACTTGATCACCCGTACTTGGGCGGGTTTCGCATCGACCGCCAAACGCAGGGCAGCAGGCGATGAATTGACCCCCTCACTCAAGGCGCGCCAGGCAAACGCCAGGGTCTGGCCGGTTTCTGCTGCCACCTGCAAGCGCCGCAGCGCCCGGTCATCGGCCTTGCGCGGCCAGCACAGCACCGCGCCGCAACTGCCGGAGCGCAGGCACTGCTCCACGGCCCACAGCGCATCACGTTCCTCGGCCTGGATCACTGAAAGCTGGCGTACATCCACCCCGGCGTTCTGCCAGGCATGGGGATACGGCGTATACGGCGGCGCCACCAACACAATGCGCTCCCCCGCCTTTGACAGGCGCGCCAGGGTGGGCAGCACCAGTTGCAGTTCGCCGATGCCCTCCTTGGCCATGAGGATTTCACTCAAAGCCGATTCAGGCCAGCCGCCGCTGGGCAGCACCGCATCCAGCGCGGCCAGCCCGGTGGGGTGCACACTGGCGGGAGGCGCGGCCGGCCGGCCTTTCCAGACGCGGCCGCCATTGAATAGCGCGTCCAGGGCAACGACGGCGCCCATCAGCCTTGCCTCACCAGGCCGCAGAACACCCCTTCGATGGCCAGGTCCTGATCAGGGCCCACCACAATAGGTTGATACGCGGGGTTGCGCGGCAGCAGGCGCACGCGGTCGCCACTGCGTTCGAAACGCTTGATGGTGACTTCGCCATCCAGGCGCGCCACCACGATCTGCCCGTTCAAGGCCTCGGCACTGCGGCGTACGCCTACCAGATCGCCGTCAAGGATGCCGTCTTCGATCATCGAATCGCCCTGCACCCGCAGCAGGTAGTCGGGGGTTTTCGCGAAGGTGCTTGGGTCGAGTTGCAGGCGACTGTGCACTTCGGCGTCAGCACCGATGGGCAGGCCGGCGGCGACTCGGCCGAGCACGGGCACGTCCAGCCACTCCGGACGCATGGGTTGGTTGAGCACGCGAATGCCGCGAGCCTGGTTGGGATTGACCTCAATGAAGCCGGCTTCGGTCAGGGCCACCACGTGTTTGCGCGCGACGCTGCGGGAGGCAAAGCCGAACGCCTCGGCAATCTCGGCGAGGCTGGGGGGCTGGCCTTGTTGCGCGATACGGTCGCGGATGAAGGTCAGGATGGCGGTGCGGCGGGGAGTCAGGGTCGTCATGGAGTACATTTGTACTCTTATGGGAAATTTCTTACAAGAGCCGGTAGTCGGGGGGGGGGGTTGAGTTGAGTACATATCCGTTGGTTAGGTAACGGCTACTTATGGTTCCGCTCTTACAGCGGCTCACTTTTGGAAAGGCCGGAATGCCGGCCCAGCCAAAAGTAAGCAAAAGGCCTTCGCCCCAACACTCGGCACCTCGCCTAGGCTCGGTGTGCCCGCACTCCGACTTGAATCCGTGGGCCGCCGCGATGGGCCATCCATGGCCCAGCGCGGCTAACCCGGCGTCCTGCCGGGTTACCCACGGATTCAAGCCTGCGTTCGGCCAGCGTGTTTGACGGGGCGCCTGAGATCAAGATCAAAAGCGCAGATCAAAAGACCGCTGACTTCGTCAGCGAAAAGGATGTAAGAGCCAAATCTAAAGCAGAGCTAAAGCAGAGCTAAAGCAGAGCAAAAGCAGAGCAAAAGCAGGACAGCAGGACAGCAGGACAGCAGGACAGCAGGACAGCAGGCTAGGACCTATCTATCTGATCTATGGAGATCAAACTGTGGGAGGGGGCTTGCTCCCGATAGCAGTGGGTCAGTCACAGCCGCATCAACTGAAACACCCTCATCGGGAGCAAGCCCCCTCCCACATTTGGACGGAGTTGGAGCTGAGAACCCGGTCGGCTCTAAGGCCGCCGCGGCCTTGCTTTTGATCTGAAATCGCCCCGTCAACCACGATGGCCGGAATTCGACATTGATTTGGGGGGTAAACCGGCAGGGATGCCGGTTTAGCGGCCCTGCGCCATGGACGGCGCGTGGCGGCGGCCCCCCAAATCAATGTCGGATTACGGGCACACCGAGCCTAGGCGAGGTGCCGAGTGGTGGGGCGAAGGCCTTTTGGTTACTTTTGGCTGGGCTGGCATGCCGGCCTTTACAAAAAAGACCTGCTGTAAGAGCAGAACCCTAGGCGGCCGTTACCGCAGCAACGGATATGTACTCAGCCAGCAAAAGTTGGGATTTTTCTGTTAGAACCCAGCGTCTGGTTTTGGGGCTGCTGCGCAGCCCAACGCGGGGCAAGCCCGCTCACCACAGGGTCATGTGTCAGCCTCTAGGAATTATGTGAGGCTCAGGGAGTTGTGTCAGCCTCTGGGATTTATGTAAGGCTCTGGGAGTTGTTTCAGCTTCTGGGAGTTGTGTAGAGACCCATACTCATCGCCCCCCTCCCAGCAAGTTTCGGTGATCAACCCACGCAACATGCCTGGCACCAGCCCGCTCTGCGTGGAAATGCTGTTCCACACTTCGCCCGGCTGCTATTGTGCCGCGCTTTGAAAAACGGCCACCGACCCGCGAGGAAATGCACGTTGAACACTGACGAAAAAATGACTGGGGACCTGTTCGAAGTGGATAAGCGTCTGTCACTCAAGCCCGTGGTGGACTTCAACGCCTACCTGCGCAGCGCCTTCGGTGACGGCCCGTGCACCTGCATCCGCTGCAGTGCCAGCGGTGGCGATGAAAGCGGCTATGAGTTCCAGCACACTTTCAACTTCGACAGTAAACCGACCCAACGCCGCTTTGCCTCCACAGCGGGCAGTGATGTACTGATGGCGCTGAAGAAGGCATGGTTGTCGTACTCCAAGGCCGAGTTGCCGCTCAGTGGCGTGTTGGCACTGGATACGGTCAAGGAATTTGTCGAGCCACAGCTGCACAAGCGCTTGGCCCCATTGTTCCTCGCCAGCGGCTTGGTCAAGGAAGTCGACGGCGAGCTCCATCTGCAACCGCAAGCGGCCGCCTGACCTTTCAGCTCGGGGCGGCAGCTGATCAGCAGTCACCCCGACGCTGGGCCAGAAGGCGGTCCACCACCTACCGCAGACAGGCGTGCGTGTCGGCGACACTGGCTTGGGCGGCGTCAGAACAAGCGCGTAACGGTGAGCGCGACCACGGCGATACGCTCCACGCGCTCATACCCCGGTTTGTCGAGTTCTTCGCCGAACACATCCGGGTCAAGTTCGCGATAGGTCCAGCCCACTGCATCGCTGCCCAATAAAGGCATGACCGCCTTCAGGAAAGGGTCTTCCCCGGCGACGATCGCCACCCCGGTGTACAGCACCAGACTGCCGCCCAAGGCCAGGCGTGGGAGGGACTCGCCGACAATACGCACCGACAGTTCCTCACCCAGCGCCCCGCCGCCATGCCGATAGGCGCGTTCGCGGTCGTCGTTCATATAGGGTGGGTTGGCGACGATCAAATCGAACTCGCTTTGGACGCTGCCCAGCACATCACTGTGGTACGCGCTGACGTTGACCAGCCCCGCCAACTCGGCATTCACCGCCGTGAGGCGCAAGGCGCGCGGATTGATATCCACCGCCAACACTTCGGCGTCGGGCCGCGCACGGGCGATCATCAGCGCGCCCACACCTGCGCCGCAGCCGATATCCACCGCGCGCTTAATCGGCTCGAAACGCTGCTGCAGATGAGCCTCGATCAGTTGCGCGAAACGGTAACTGTCCGGCCCGAAAAACACCGCATCCGCCTGTGTGGTGGGATACGCCGAATGGGCGAACAACAGATCACTCAGGCTCGACCACCGCACCGTGCTGCGCCACAGCGAATCGTGCTGCTCGACTACATCGGCTTGCTGCAATTCTTCGCGAAAGGCATCAGGTAACAGCCCGTGATCAAACGGCATGGACCAGCCGAACACGTCACGCAGGTCCACCGCCAGCGGCGTCCCCAGACGCTGGTAAAACCGTTCATGGGTCAACGGCGTCGGCGTGATGAAACGGTAGCCGTTTTCCTTCAAGCCCCGGCCCAGGTTCAGCAGGGCGCGATCAGCGAGTTGTTGCGCAGACATGGGTGAATTCCTTAGCGCAGACGTGCGCGCAGTTGGATAAATCGGCGAGTCGCATACAACCCGGCAGGCGTGCAGTGGCGGCGTGCCGAGAGCCAGGGCAACAGTGCGGTGAGCTGCTGCTCATCGGGCAAATTCCACAACGAATCCACCAGCGCCTGAATATCCGGGTCGGCCGGGCGATGGTGCTCGCGGGAAGTCCGGCTGCCGCGCCCCGGCCGTACGGGCGCGATGCGCTCGCCGCTGATCCAGTCGCCGGCGATCCAGTCATGCAGCACCTGTTTCTCATAGCCGCTGAACACACCGAACATCGCAGCGCCAGCCCCCTCGATCAATTGCCAGAAGCGGCTGTCGGCCGGGTCCTGGTGGCGCTTGATCCAGCCCTTGTCTTCCATCGCCTTGAGAAACGCGCCGGCCTGGCCCGGCTGGGCCAGCCACTGGTTGACAGTCTTGCCCTCGAAGCGGCAGTAGTCCGAATGCATGTGCTGGCCGAAGGTGCGCTTGCGTTCGAGCATGGCGACCACCTCGTCGTGCAGATCAAACGCGTCGATCACCGCCAGCGTGCCAGGGCCAAGATCGTTAAGGCGATAACCCTCGGCAACGCGCCGGTAGAACTCCGCACGGCCCTCCCCCAGCGGCAGCAGGCTGAGCACCGACTGCGCCGCCTTGCACGCATGGCCACTGCTGGCGTTGTCGATGGTGACGTGGAGAGTGAAGTAATACGGGTCAATCCCCAGCTCGCTCAATTCGTAGGCGGTGATCAGCAGGTGCAGCGGTAGCTGCTCATAGCCGAGGTTGTAGCCGATGATTTCCGGCAAAAACGCTTCGGCACACAGTCCCAGCGCCAGCTGCAGAGCACCCTGCTGGTAGTGGGCGTCGTCGAGGCCGGCGTCGCTGTCGGCGTCGTGGTCGCTGAGCAATTTGCGGTAGATCAGCACATGGTTCTGCGCCGCTTCGCCGTCGCCCAATTCTTCCAGGTAAGTGGTGAGCAGGCCGTCGAACCGCGGATCCTGCCAATAGCGCAGCAAACCGTTGAGCCAGGCGCCGTCGACCTGTTTGGTCGGCGCCACGCGTTGCAGGAAATACAACGCCTGAGCTTTGTTCTGGAAGTAGCGCCTTGGATGGCCTTGCTGGCGTTGTTCCAAGTACCCGGCGTAGGCCTGGGCGACATCGGCACACCGCTGCTCGATCCAGGCCGACAATTCTTCAGGCAATGGCGGCAGCTCGGACGACGCCTCGCGCACCTGGCTCAATTGCCCTTGCAGAAACGCCCGCGCAGCCTCTTCAGCGCCCGGAGCTTCGCGATAGAGCTGCTGGTAAACCCCGCGATACTGGCCGTGAACCGGGTGGGTGATAGAGGCCGGTTGGCCCGACAGCGCTGTAAGTAGCGTCATGATGGCAGTTTCCGCAAAGTCCGATACAACCAGGCCTCCCGACAAGGAGGCCCCGCAAGAGCGCTGAAAACCACACGCTTCTAAAATGCAGAACCTGCGGGTATGCGGAAAATTCAATCAGGGTTGGCAAGGTACGGATCAGCGGCGATGGTCAGTTGTTCTGACCGCCATGGAGTTCGGTTCGAATGGCGCCGAGAGGCACTGATAGATGTGGCGAGGGAGCCGCCCCCGTTGGGCCGCGAAGCGCCCCCAAAAATGAGGCGGCTGCGCAGTCCAACGGGAGCAAGCTCCCTCGTCACAGAAATCCAGCAGACCTGTTATTTACGCGCCGCCTCCCACGACTTGAGCAGGTCGCCGTAGCTCACGGTCTCGCCTTTTGGCTTCTCGTTCGCCAGTTTCGGTTTCGGTGCGCCCGGTTGGTCGAACCAGTATTGCGCGTCACGCTCGGGGTTCATTTTCGGGCCGCACACCGGTTGCACTTTGGAGCGTTCCAGGCGCGTCATGATCGCGTCCTGCTCCTTGGCCAGGTTGTCCAGCGCCTGTTGCGGGGTTTTCTCGCCGCTGGCGGCCGAGGCGATGTTGCTCCACCACAGTTGCGCCAGACGTGGGTAGTCCGGCACGTTGGTGCCGGTCGGTGACCACTCGGTGCGCGCCGGGCTGCGGTAGAACTCCACCAGACCGCCGAGTTTGGGGGCCATGTCGGTCATGGCCTGGGAGTTGATGTCGGACTCACGAATCGGCGTCAAACCCACGATGGTTTTTTTCAGCGAGACGGTTTTCGAGGTCACGAACTGCGCGTAGAGCCAGGCCGCGAGTTTTTGCTTCTCAGGCGTGGATTTGAGGAAGGTCCAGGAGCCTACGTCCTGATAGCCCTTCTTCATGCCCTTTTCCCAGTAAGGTCCCACAGGCGACGGCGCCATGCGCCATTTCGGCGTGCCGTCGGCATTCACCACCGGCAAGCCCGGTTTGACCATGTCGGCGGTGAACGCGGTGTACCAGAAGATCTGCTGGGCGATGTTGCCTTGGGACGGCACCGGCCCCGACTCGGAGAAGGTCATGCCCGCCGCTTCCGGTGGCGCATAGGCTTTCATCCAGTCCACATATTTCTGCGTGGCAAACACCGCGGCCGGGCCGTTGGTGTCGCCGCCGCGGGTCACGCTGGAGCCCACCGGATGGCAGTCCTCCACGCGAATGCCCCACTCGTCCACCGGCAAGCCGTTGGGCAGGCCTTTGTCGCCGCCGCCGGCCATGGAGAACCAGGCATCGGTGAAGCGCCAGCCCAGGGACGGGTCTTTCTTGCCGTAGTCCATGTGCCCGTAGATGCGCTTGCCGTCGATTTCCTTGACGTCTTCGCTGAAGAATTTGGCGATGTCTTCATAGGCCGACCAGTTCACCGGCACGCCGAGGTCGTAGCCGTATTTCTCCTTGAACTTGGCTTTGAGCTCCGGGCGCTCGAACCAGTCGGCGCGGAACCAATAAAGGTTGGCGAATTGCTGGTCGGGCAGCTGGTAGATCTTGCCGTCCGGCGCGGTGGTGAAGGACAGGCCGATAAAGTCTTTGAGGTCGAGGGTCGGCGAGGTGAAGTCCTTGCCTTCGTTGGCCATCAGGTCGGTGATGGATTCGGTCTTGCCATAGCGAAAGTGCGTACCGATCAAGTCGGAATCGTTGACCCAGCCGTCATAGATGTTCTTGTCCGACTGCATCTGGGTTTGCAGCTTCTCGACCACGTCGCCTTCCTGAAGCAGGTCGTGGGTCAGCTTGATCCCGGTGATTTCACTGAAGGCCTTGGCCAGCACCTTGGATTCATACTCGTGGGTGGTGAGGGTTTCCGACACCACGTTGATCTTCATCCCACGGAACGGTTCCGAGGCCTTGATAAACCACTTGAGCTCCTCAAGCTGCTGCTCAGCCGTGAGCGTGGACGGTTTGAACTCGCTGCCGATCCATTTTTTCGCGGCATCTTCGTACGCATCGGCCCAAGCCGTGGCGCTCAAACCGCTGAGGGCCAGTACGGCAGCCAATGAAATGCTATGTCGCAGCTTATTGTTCTTATTCAACATAGAGACCTCCAGGTTGTTTATTTATAAGGGCATCAACCCCAACGCATCACACTCAACAGCCATACCAGGGAGAGCGCGGACGCCACCCAGATGCTCCAGTCGGTAACGCCGATAACCAGCAAATGCAGGTAGGCGCTGCCGAGAAGACCGATAAACAAGCGATCACCACGGGTGGTGCTGATCGGTAACAAACCGCGCCGGGGGATGCTCGGCGAACGCAGTTCCCAAGTGGTCATGCCCGCCAGAATCAGGGCGATGCCGCCAAAGAACAGTGCAGTGGGGGTGGTCCAGGCCATCCATTCCATCATCGACTCCTCAGACCCGGCCCAGGGCAAAGCCCTTGGCCACGTGGTTGCGAACAAACCAGATCACCAGCATGCCCGGCAGGATGGTCAACACCCCCGCCGCTGCCAGCACGCCCCAATCGATACCCGAGGCCGACACCGTGCGCGTCATCACCGCTGCGATGGGCTTGGCGTTGACCGACGTCAGGGTGCGCGCCAGGAGCAGCTCGACCCAGGAAAACATAAAGCAGAAAAACGCAGTCACACCGATGCCGGAGCCGATCAACGGGATAAAAATCTTCACGAAGAACTTCGGAAACGAGTAGCCGTCGATGTAGGCGGTTTCGTCGATTTCCTTGGGCACGCCGGACATGAAGCCTTCGAGGATCCACACCGCCAACGGCACGTTAAACAGGCAGTGAGCCAGGGCTACAGCGATGTGCGTGTCGAACAAACCGATGGACGAATACAGCTGGAAGAACGGCAGCAAGAACACCGCCGGCGGCGCCATGCGGTTGGTCAGCAGCCAGAAGAACAGGTGCTTATCCCCCAGGAAACGATAGCGCGAGAACGCATACGCCGCCGGCAGCGCCACACTCAGGGAAATCACCGTGTTCAGGCTTACGTAGTACAGCGAGTTGAGGTAGCCGGTGTACCAACTGGGGTCGGTGAAGATCACCTTGTAGTTCGCCAGGGTGAAATCCTGGGGAAACAACGTGAGCCCGCCGAGGATTTCGGTGTTGCTCTTGAAGGACATGTTCAACAGCCAGTAGATCGGCACCAGCAGGAACAGGATGTAGATCAGCAGCGGAATAAGCTTGCGTTTGCTCATGTCAGCGGCCTCAGCGGTTGGCGTCAGAGTGGGTCATGGCGGTGTAGAACAGCCAGGACACCAACAAGATGATCAGGAAATACACCAGGGAAAACGCCGCCGCCGGGCCAAGGTCGAATTGACCTACGGCCATCTGGGTCAACGTCTGACTCAGGAAAGTGGTGGCGTTACCCGGTCCACCGCCGGTCAGGACGAAGGGCTCGGTGTAGATCATGAAGCTGTCCATAAACCGCAGCATTACCGCGATCAGCAGCACGCTTTTCATCTTGGGCAGTTGGATATGTCGGAAGACTGCCCAGGCCGATGCACGATCAATCCGCGCGGCCTGGTAGTACACGTCCGGAATCGCCCGCAACCCCGAATAGCACAGCAGCGCCACCAATGAGGTCCAGTGCCATACGTCCATCACCAGCACGGTCACCCAGGCATCCGCCGTATTGGCCGCGTAGTTGTAGCTGATGCCCATGGCGTTGAGGCTGTAACCCAGCAGGCCAATGTCAGCACGGCCAAAGATCTGCCAGATGGTGCCCACCACGTTCCACGGGATCAGCAGTGGAATCGCCAGCACGATCAGTACTAGGGACGACCAGCGGCCCTTGGTCGGCATGGTCAGGGCGATGGCGATGCCCAGGGGGATTTCGATCAACAGCACGCAGGCCGAATAGATGAACTGGCGCAGCAGGGAGTCGTGCAGACGCGGGTCGAGCAATACCTGCTTGTACCAATCGGCACCGACGAAATAGCGGCTGGATTGGTCGAAAATGTCCTGCACCGAATAGTTGACCACGGTCATCATCGGGATCACCGCGCTGAACGCCACCAGCAGGAAAACCGGCAGCACCAACCACCAAGCCTTGTTGTTCTGCACCTTGTTCATGGCAGCACCTCCAGCAGGTAATCATCGGCGTAGAGCATCAGCCATTGCGCGGGAAAGCTGATGGAGGCCGTGCCTTCGGGCACCGGTTTGTCTTCGGCCAAACGCACTTTCAAGGTGGCGCCATCAAGCTTGAGCGTCATGATCTTGTAGGTGCCGAGGTCTTCCAAATGTGTGACATCGGCCTGCATGGCGTCGGGGTTGTACTCGTCCCACACGTGGATAAATTCCGGGCGGATACCCACCTGCAATTTCTTGTAGTCCGTGCTGGCGATGCGTTGTTGCAACGCCTCGGGCAATGGCAAGTGGGTGCCGGCAAACCGCACCCCGCCCGCCTCGGCCTGCACTTCGATCAGATTCATCCCAGGGCTGCCGATGAAATAGCCGACAAACGTGTGGCTAGGCCGCTCGAACAATTGCCGTGGCGTGCCGAATTGCACGATCTGCCCGCCATACATCACCGCGATCTTGTCGGCAAAGGTGGAAGCCTCCAACTGGTCATGGGTGACATAGACCATGGTGATGTTGAACTGCTCATGGATCTGCTTGAGCTTGCGCCGCAGTTTCCATTTGAGGTGCGGGTCGATCACTGTCAGCGGCTCATCGAACAGGATGGCCGACACGTCGTCACGCACCAGGCCACGGCCCATGGAGACTTTCTGTTTTTCGTCAGCGGTGAGGTTGCGCGCTTTCTTGCTCAGCAGGTTTTGCAGGTCGAGGACTTCAGCGATTTCCTGCACCTTGCTGTGAATTTTCGCTTCGGCCATGCCCTGGTTTCGCAGCGGGAACGCCAGGTTGTCGAACACGGTCATGGTGTCGTACACCACGGGGAACTGGAACACCTGGGCGATGTTGCGCTTCTCGGGCGTGAGGTCGTTGACGACTTTCGTGTCAAACAACACTTGGCCTTCGGACGGGCTGAGCAGGCCGGAAATAATATTGAGCAGGGTCGACTTGCCGCAGCCCGACGGGCCGAGCAAAGCGTAGGCGCCGCCCTGTTCCCAGACGTGGTTCATTTCCCGAATCGCGTAGTCTTCGGGCCCGGTCGGCGCGGGGTTATAGCTGTGCGCCAGGTTCTGCAAATGGATCTCGGCCATCAGGCAACCCTCGCGACACGGCGCCCGGGGGCCTGGACCAAACGGCCCTGGCCATCGAACACAAACAGTTTATGGGTGGGGATATACACGCGGATCGGCGCGTCGACGTCGTACTCATGTACCCCCGGCAGGTGCAGCACCAACAGGAAGTGTTCGCTGCGCACATGCAGGAAGGTTTCCGAGCCGCTGATCTCGGCGACTTCTACGGTTACCGCCAGCTCCAGATCGTCGTCGTTGCTCGGCACCAGGCTGATATGGCTGGGGCGCACGCCAAAGCGGAATTCGCCCTCGCCGATGGGGCGCAGGTCGACGTTCAGCGGGAAGTGCACAAAATTGGCGAAACTCACCTCGTTGCCAGCAATACGCCCAGGCATCAGGTTGATCGGTGGCTCGGAAAACAGCTCGGCGGCGAGCACCGTCTGTGGCTGGTGGTAGACCTCCGCGGCCTTGCCGCTCTGGATCACCCGGCCTTCGTGCAGGATGGTGGTGGTGCCACCCAGGGCCAGGGCTTCGTTGGGTTCGGTGGTGGCGTAAATCGCTATGGTGTGGCGGGCCTGGAACAGCTCGCGCATTTCCTGGCGCAGCTCTTCGCGTAGTTTGTAGTCCAAGTTCACCAGCGGCTCGTCGAACAGGATCAGTTCGGCATCCTTGACCAACGCGCGGGCCATGGCCGTGCGTTGCTGCTGGCCACCGGACAGCTCCAGCGGGTGGCGCTGGAGGAACTTCTCGATGCGCAGCATCCTGGCGGTTTCCAGCACCTTGCTCTGGATCACCTCGTTGGACACACCGGCCTGCCGCAACGGCGAGGCGATATTTTCGAACACGGTCATGGTCGGGTAGTTGATGAACTGCTGGTACACCATCGACACGTTGCGCAGGCGCACCGGCTTGTGGGTGACGTCGACGCCGTTCATCAGGATGCGACCGCTGTCGGGTTTGTCCAGGCCGGCCATCAAGCGCATCAGGCTGGTCTTGCCGGACAGGGTGCGACCGAGCAGCACGTTAAAGGAACCGGGTTCGAAACGCAGGGTGGCATCGTCGATCCAGGTTTGGCCTTCGACGACGCGGGAGACATGTTCCAGGGTCAATGACATGACACGACCTTTTTATTATTGGAATGAATCTGGCCAGTCGTCAGAGCGAGTTTCGTGCCAAAAACGGCAGGTGCTTGATCCACAAGGAAATGGAGTGAATGGGATGTTCGGGAGTGAACAATCGGGCTGAACAACTGAACACTCAGGGGGTTGACAATGAACAGTTCTGAACAACACTAATGGGGCCCCCGCGCCTGCGGGGCCCCATAAAAACAATAAAAACAGAAGGTCGCCCGATGGCCGAACCCTTGGCGCACGACACCATCATCCAAGACTCCTGGCGCCGTTGCCGCGCCTTCGGCCTGGACCACCAAAGCACGCCCAGCTTCGATCAATTGCCGGCCGAGGGCATCAGCCAACTGCTGGAAAGCCAGCATTCCCTGGTGCAGACCACGCACCAGGAAGTCCTGCCCTATTACGAAAACATCCTGAGCAATTCCAACTGCCTGATCATGCTGGCGGACAACCAGGGCCAGGTGTTGACCTCGTGGGGCACCCAACGCTTTATCGAGCCCAAGCTGGCCCGTGGATTCAGCGCCGGTGCCAGTTGGCAGGAGCGCTCCAGCGGTACGAATGCCATCGGCACCGCGCTGGCCTGTGCCCAGGCGGTGCATATCGAACACGACGAACATTTCCTCAAGGCCAACCGTTTCATGACCGGTTCGGCGGCGCCAATCTTCGATGCTCAGCGCGAGATCATCGCGGTGTTGGATGTGTCCAGCGACAGTTATCTGCCGCCCTCCCACACTCTGGGCATGGTCAAGATGATGAGCCAGACCGTTGAGAACCGGCTGATCCTCAATCTATTTCGTGGTGAGCATTTCCAACTGACCTTCAACACCGGCCTGAGCAACCTGGACAGCCAATGGGCGGGCCTGCTGATCTTTGATGAAAGTGGCCAGGTGCTGTCGGCCAACCGCCGCGCCGATAACCTGCTGGGCATCAGCCTGTCGCGGGTGATGATCGACAGCTTGTTCAAAGTGTCGCTGCTGGAGTTGCTCAACCAACCGGAGGGCTTGCCGTTTTCGTTGCAAGCGGCGGGACGCAATCGGTTTCAGTGCTTATTGAAACGCCCCAAGCAGATGCCAGTGCAGGCGCGCGTCTTCAGTGAGCCTGTGGTTTCGAAACAGGCGACGATTGGTCTCAACACCCTGCATTTTGGTGATGCTCGCGTAGAAAAAGCCGTGCGCCAGGCCGAGCGTTTGCTGGAAAAAGATATCCCGCTGCTGATCCACGGCGAGACTGGCGTGGGCAAAGAAGTGTTCGTCAAAGCCCTGCACCAGGCCAGCTCCCGCAGCCAGAAGGCGTTTATCGCGGTGAACTGTGCGGCGATTCCCGCTGAGCTGGTGGAATCGGAACTGTTCGGCTACGAAAAAGGCGCGTTCACCGGCGCCAATCAAAAAGGCAGCATTGGCCTGATCCGCAAGGCCGACAAGGGCACGCTGTTTCTCGATGAGATCGGTGATATGCCACTGCCGACCCAGGCGCGCCTGCTGCGCGTGTTGCAGGAGCGTTGCGTGCAACCGGTGGGCAGCAGCGAGTTGTTCCCGGTGGATTTGCGCATCATATCGGCGACCAACCGCGCACTGCGCGAGCTGGTGCAAGCCGGGCGCTTTCGCGAGGATTTGTACTACCGCATCGGCGGCCTGACCCTGGAGTTGCCACCCTTGCGCGAGCGTACCGACAAGCAGGCGCTGTTCCAGCAACTGTGGCAACAACACCGCGAGCCCACTCAATGGGCCGGTTTGAGCGCTGAGGTGTTGGCGTTATTCGAGCAGCACCCATGGCCGGGGAATCTGCGCCAGGTCAGCAGCGTTTTGCAGGTGGCGCTGGCCATGGCCGAGGAGCAACCGATACGGGCGGAGCATCTGCCGGATGATTTTTTTGTGGATTTGAACGTGGCGCCGCCGCTGCCGACCAGTGAGTACCTGGACGACAGCATTGATCTGACCCAACGTTTGAAGGCGGCCGGCGGGAATATTTCCCACTTGGCGCGGGAACTGGGGGTGAGCCGCAATACCTTGTACAAACGCCTGCGCCAGCACTAGCGGGGCTTGATCACCACCAGCAAGTCGGTGAAGTACTCCACCTGGATCGGCAGGTTATCCGCCAAGGTCGACAGGGCCGCCGCCGTATCGTCCAGCTTGAACACGCCAGACACGCGCAGGTCGCGCAGCGCTTGTGGGTCGAAACGCACCATGCCAGGACGGTAGCTGGCCAGGGTTTGCAGTACTTCGCTCAGCGGCTGGTCGTTGACTTTGAGCAGGCCGCGAGTCCAGGCGTCCGGGTCGGCATTGCCGATCGCCTGCGCAGGCATGGCGCGGCCATGGTCGAGGACGGAACGCTGGCCGGCGGTGACCTTGACGCCTTCCTCGACCTCACCTTTAACCGCCACGGTGGACTCGATCACAGTGACCACTGTTGTGCCGTCCGGCGCACGCTTGACCAGGTAACGCGTACCCAGTGCGGTCGCCGTGCCTTGGTCGGTTCGTACCACGAACGGCCGTTGCGCATCTTTGGCCACGTCTACCCAGAGTTCGCCTTGCAGCAGCTCGATCACCCGCTGGTGGCCGTCGAACTTCACGTCCACCGCCGAGTTGCTGTTGAGCTGCAACTGGCTGCCGTCTTCGAGCGCGATCTGACGGCGCTCGCCGACGCCGGTGCGCTGGTCGGCCATCCACACCGGCAGGTGCTCCAGGCTCAGCCAACCGCAGAACACGACGCCGAGCACCCCCAGCACCTGTGCGCTGCGCGCCCGTTGCGGGGCAAATGCGCGGTTCAGGGCGAGGCGAGCCGGTTGCGCCGGCACGCTGTCGAGGCTGCCCCATAAGGCGCGCATGCGGTCGATGGCCACGGCGTGGCGCGGGTCGGCCTCGCACCAGGTAGTGAAGGCCTGACGGTCAGCGTCGGTGACATCCTCATCGTGCAGGCGCGTCAGCCAATTCGCTGCTTGCTGGATGATCTGTTCGGAGTTCATGTCAGTGGATCCGCCGCGTGCAGGCTGTGATAGCAGTGCACCAGGGCGCTGGAAATGTAGTTTTTGACGGTGCTGGGGGACACCGCCAGGCGTGCGGCGATTTCGCTGTAGGTCAACCCATCGAGGCGACTCAACAGGAACGCCTCGCGGGCCTTGGTCGGTAAACCGGCGAGCATTTCGGCGATGCGTTCCAAGGCTTGTAGCGCAACATGGATCGCCGCCGGGTCGGGCATGCCGGCGTCTTCGCACTGGATGACCAGCGCTTCCATATAGGCTTTTTCGATACGCCGACGACGGGCGCCGTCGATCAGCAGGCGCCCTGCCGTGGTGGCCAGGAAGGCCCGGGGTTCCTTGATAGCTTGCGGCTCGGCCAGCATCAGGACACGGATGAATGCGTCATGTGCCAAGTCGGCGGCGTGCTGGGAGCAACCGAGTTTCCTGCGCAGCCAGCCATGCAACCAACCATGGTGCTCGCGGTACATCGCCGTAAGGGCCTGCTGACGCGCTGAGTCGCCCAGCGCGGCCGGAATGTCATGCATGCGCAAAAAATTCTCAAATGGGAAGTGTTACCAATTGCGCAAACAATGCCAGTAAAACAGCGTTGGAGCAAGCGGGCTCACATTCTCTGAAAGCCCATTCCCACAAGTGTGTCCGCTTAGCGCCAGCTCCACGACACGCCGGTGTAGATGCCACGACCATCCGCGGGTGTAGACCGAGCAACATCCAGGCCTTTGTCGTCATAGCCCGGCGTGACCGTGTTGGCGTAACGGCGGTTAGTGAGGTTGCGCAGGTCAACCCAAGCTTGCCAATCCTGCTTTGGCGCGTCGTAGCCGAACGTTGCGCCGACGATCGTATAGGCCGCGGCGTAGTAGGAGTTGGCGTAGTCCACCGCCACCTTTGATGAATGCTCGGTGTTGAGGCTGGTGTAGAAACCGGTCGGGTGGCTGTAGCGCAGTTGCGCCTGATAGTAGTGCTTGGGGATGCCCGGCAAGGTGTTGCCACCGAAGCGGTCGTCGTCACGGTAATGGAAGTCGCTGAAGGTGTAGGCCTGGCGCAGGTCAAGCTTGCCGCTGCGGCCGCCATCCCACACCGGGCTGAGCAGGCCCAGTTCCACACCTTGATGCACGGTGGGGCTGGCGTTGGATTCAACGACGACTGTTAATGCTTCAGTCTGGGTTTCCACAGCGAGCAGTTCGTGCCGCACTTCGGAGCGGTAAAGCGCCAGGTCCCACTGGCCGAGCCACGCTTCACCGCGACCGCCGACTTCCAGGGTGGTAGCGGTCTGGTTTTTCAGGCTGACGCCTTCGCGCGCCAGGCCAGTGGCCGGTCCGCTCTTCTCCGGGAAGTACTTGTTGGAACCCCAGATCATCGACCACGCGTGCGGCGGCTCGACCGAGCGGCTGAGGTTGCCGTACACCTGCAATTGCGGGTTGAAGTCGTAACGCAGCCCGATGCGAGGCGCGTAGTCCCAATCGTGCTGGCTGAGCGGCGCCTGGCCTTCGGGATAGCTGACCTGGGTTTCGCGGCGGGTGTAGATGGCGGCCAGGCCGGTGGTCAGCCACAGGTCTGGTATCAGTTCCAGGTCGTTGCCGATATGCAACACGGTGTCGGAACCGAGGTAGCTGTAGTCGCGGGTCTTGGTGCCGGGGGCGTAGCTGGCCGTGTTGCCAGCGGGAATGCGCACATACTCGGCACCGCCGTTATTGGGCATCGCCTGGGTGGTGCGCAGGCCTAGGGTGGTTTTGCTGTCGTGACCGAACACCGTGTCCTGGCGGATGTAATTGAGGGTGCTGCTGACGTCGGTGTAGGCGACTTTCAGACGGATAGTGCCCTCGCGCAGGTCCATCGGGTAATCGTGATACGCCAGGCCAACTTCAAGGCGGGAGTTGTCGTCCAGTTGCAGGGTGGTTTTGTTGGCGATCCAGGTTGAGCCGGGTTGCAGGCGCTTGGAGTCGCGAGCGGCGTTGAGGCTGTTGGCGGCGCGCGGGTCGTGACTGATCTGGTCGCGGGTGAGTTTGCCGGGGGTGTCGTTGGTGGTTTCGCGGTAACGGAAATAAAAGCGGGTTTCCAGATTCGGGTTAAAGCGATAGCCGAAGTTGGCGGCCACGCCCTTGCCCGTGGCCGCGCTTTGGCGCTGGTAGCCGTCGGATTCCGAGTCAGTCAGGCTGATGTAGTAGTCCGCATCCCCCAGCACCTGCCCCGAACTGATCTCGCGCTGGGCGTAGCCACGACTGCCCGCCTCATAGCGCACCTGCAGCTTGGGTGCGTCGTAGCCGGTTCGGGTCACGTAGTTGACCGCGCCACCGAGCGCCAGGGCGCCCTGATCAAAACCGTTGGCGCCGCGTAACACCTCGACCCGGCTTTGCCATAACGGATCCTTGAGCTCGTACGGTGTGCCACCGGGACCGGTCAGCGGCAGACCATCGAACATCTCGTAGAGCCCCGACGCATGGGAGCCAGGGCTGCGGTTGAGGCCCGAACCGCGAATGGACAGTTTCACCCCTTCGTTATTCGCCGCCTTGGCGTACACCCCCGGCTGATACTTGAACACATCTTCGTTGGTGCTCACCCGCCCCTGCTGCACGCTGCTCATGTCGATGTAATTGATGGCGCCGGGCACGCTCTTGAGCTGCGCCTGGGCGACTTCTCCAGCCGTGGCTTCAGCGGTGGTGACTTCGACCGGTGCCAGCTGCAAGTCTTCGGCATGCACCAGCGAGCTTAAGGTCAGGGCGGCAAACAGGAATGGAGGTTGGCGCAGCAGCATGGGTGAGTCCTTGAAATGCGGGGGCGTGACGGCTGGGCCGTCACGCGAACAGTGATGGGAAGCCAGCGATGATCACCAAGTCACGCCTTTTTAATGGACCAGACCCTTCCCACAACACCTTCGGACCCGCTTTCTTTTTAAGTCCAAAAACGAATTAACACATGCAAACTCAGTATTTAAAGAAATAACCACTAACCATTATTGTGGAGCCACTGAGTCACCTACGAGATAACCCTGATGCCAACATCCGCGAACGTCATTGACTTTACCCTTCACCGCAAACGCCGCCAGGCCCGCGCAGCGGCTGAGTTGATGTGGACGATGTACGCGGCACGCGCAGGGTTGGCGGTGTTTACCAACCACGCTGCGACGCCCAGCGATACCCGCCGGGCGTAGGCCGATGAATTTCCTGCATGTGCTTCCCGAACCTCCCGCCCCCCTACCCAAACCTACTACGGACGACGATGTAATCAGCCTGTGCGTCGCACATAACCTGCAACGCCTGCGCAGCAAGCGCCATTTGTCACTGGACGGACTGGCCCGTGCCTGTGGCGTGAGCCGGGCGATGCTGGCGCAGATCGAATCCGGGCGCAGCGTGCCGTCGATCAAGGTGCTGTGCAAGATTGCCAAAGGATTGAAAGTGTCGGTGGCGGCGTTCCTGGAAGACCGCGCATTCGAAGGGGTCGAGGTGTTGCCGGCGCAACAGAGCAAACGCCTGGTGAGTGCCGATGGGGCGTTTATCAGTCGAGCGTTGTTTCCCTACGATACGGCGCGCCAGTCGGAGTTCTACGAGATCCGCCTGCGCGCTCTGGGTGAGGAAGTGTCCGCAGGCCATGGCCCAGGCATCCAGGAAAACCTGGTGGTCGCCCAGGGCGTATTGGAAGTCAGCGTCAATGAAGAGCGCTACTTGCTGTCTACCGGCGATTCGATCCTGTTCTACGCCGACCAGCCCCACCGCTACCGCAACCCGGCGGACAGCGAGGCGGTGGCGTTCCTGGTGATCACCTACCCAGAACGGTTGGACTGAATGCAAAACGCCCCGACTATTCGGGGCGTTTTTGGTTGCGCGGGACCTGTCAGCAGGTGCAGCACATCATTGGCATGCCGTTGCAGCTCATCATCATCGGCATGGCGCAATCGCTCATCAACTTGTTCATGAGCATGCAGCAGTTGTCCATCATGGCCATGCTCATGCCCGGCATCGGCATCATTTTGCACAGCATGCCATCGGCCTGCATCGTGCATTCCATCACGCACTTCATCATCGGCATCGACATGCCCATCGGCATCATCATCGGCATATTCATGCTCGCCATCATGGCCATGGCGTCGGCCGACAGGCACATCATCGACATATTGGCGCACTGCATCATCATCGGCATGCCGCAGTTCATCATCATCGCCATCATCTCGGCGTTGGTCTTGAACTGAGCCATGTCCATGCCGGCGGCAGGCTTCATGGTGCACATCATCGCGTCACCGGCCATTTCGCACTTCATGGTCGCCATCATCATCGGCATGCCCATCATCGGCATCATTGGCATGGCGGTGTTCATCGGCATCTGCATTGCGTTCATCATGTTCGAAACTCCGTAATCGACAGGAAATGGCTAAGTTCTGGCGCCGATTCTAGTGATGCCGGAGCGCTGCACAAGACGACGGCAGAGCAGCGGGAATGGGTGTTGCGCAGCCCGTTTAGTCAACCGCAACAGCGAAACGTAATGTGATGACCGGGATTGCGCTGTGATGACAACGGTTTGGTAAATCAAAACAGCGTAATCGATGTGATGGATATTCGAACCAGGAATACCCACCAACCTTAAGGAAATAAACGATCTAACGCTGGCTCAGAAACACCAGCCTCAGGTCCGGCTGTACTGCAATTCCAGCGTGGTGCTGATCAGGCGAGTGAAGATGGTGAGTATCTCGACCATTTGCGGGTTTTCCAGTTTTTTGGGGAGTACGTCCAAAGCGCATAGGGTGCCGAAGACGCTGCCATCGGAGAAGACAATCGGCAGTGAGATATAGCTTTCGAAGCCATGCTCCCTGGGCAATGGGTTTTGCCAGAAAACCGGATCCTTGCTGGCGTGTTCGATGATGATGGGGGTGGGATTAGCACGCAGACCGTTGCACAGCGTGGCTTCAAGCTGCAATTCATAGCCGACCTCCACGCCGAATGCAGCTCGTCGTACACCGCACATGCCACCCAATGGGTATCGGTCATTTTCGAGATCGCCGAGAAGCGCATATCCGTCAGGCGTGTAGCCAGCCGCAGAATATTGGACGCCGTTTCTATCTCGGCGATGACCGCCAGTTCTTCAGAGGTTAAAGGTTTGATAGCGCTCTCCTGATTCTCAAATAAAACCAAGCAGCCCTATACCTGGGCTATTGCAGCTCATTCGCGAAACGCCCCACCGCGTTCACCACCTGCTTGGCGCCACCCTGGATCTCGGTGATGACGGCGCCAGCCTGGTTGGCCAGTGTCAGGCCTTGCTCAGCCTGCTCGCGACTGCTGAACATTTCTGTGATGGCTTCGTCGGCGAGGCGCTGGTTCTGCTGGACCACGCTGACGATCTCTTCGGTCGCTGTGCTGGTACGGCTGGCCAATTGCCTTACCTCATCAGCTACGACCGCAAATCCACGGCCCTGTTCACCCGCCCGGGCGGCCTCAATTGCGGCATTGAGCGCGAGCAGATTGGTTTGCGCGGCGATGCCCCCGATGGTCTGCACAATCGCGCTGATCAGCAACGATTGTTTGCCCAACGCCTCAATGCTCCCGGTGGCGGATTGCATTTGCAGAGCAATGTTTTGCATAGTCTGTACAGTGTTCTGCACAACCGCGGCGCCACGTTCGGCCGTGACATCGGTTTGCAGCGACACCTCGTAGGCCACGCCGGCGGCGGCCTTGACCTCGGACTCGCGCAGGACCTGGTCGGTGACCACGCTGGCAAACTTGACCACTTTGCACAGCTTGCCTTCCGCATCGTGCACCGGGTTGTAGGTAGCTTCGAGCCACACCTCGTTGCCACGGCTGTCCACGCGTTTGAAGCGGCTGGCGACAAATTCGCCGCGATTGAGGGTTTGCCAGAACGCGGCGTAACCGCTCGAAGCGGCCTCCTGCGTGGTGCAGAACATACTGTGTTTTTTGCCGACGATCTGATCGAGCGTGTAGCCCATGGCGTCGAGGAACTGGGTATTGGCGGTGACCACCGTTCCGTCCAGTCGGAACTGGATGACGGCCGTCGAACGTATCAACGCGTTGATAAACGCTTCGTTTTCTTTGGCTTGCTCAATGGCGCGACTGACTTCGGTGCCGTAGCCCTGGATCTGCGACAGCCGGCCGTCACGCCCTCTGATCGGGCACCATGTCAGGTTGATCCACGCCAGGCTGGCATCACTGCGCAGGAAGCGGTAATCGTCACTCACCGGCTCTGAACGGGCGATTGCTGCGTTGAAGTCACGAAAACAGGGTAAATCCATGACGTAAGGCGGAACAATTTCACTCAGGAGTCGACCCTGCAACTGTTCGCGGGAGTAGCCCAAAGCCCGGGCAAAATCCTCGTTGACGGCCGTAAGCCGCAAGTCAGCATCCAGGCATATGGAGAGCATGCCACGGTCATACTGCGCAACAAGCTGTCGTAACTGGAAAAGCTCGTCGTCCCGGTCCTGCAGATCCTTCTTCAAACGGCGATTAAACATGGCGGCGTCCCTGGGGTAGTCATCACTGCATCGGCCATGCGGCCTACGGCTTAAGCATAGGCCGACGAATAGTCACTTGCCCCTCAGTTGTACCGCTCAACGAAGATGGATTAATCGCCGGGCTTATCCAGTGCCTGCATCAGATCGTCTGCCTCGGATCCCACCGCAAACCTGAACCCGTACATCTCATCAGCCGCCAGTATTTCCCGAAGGGCCTCGATCAACTGCGCTTCGGTGGGTGAGTCACGCAGCAGTTTGTGCGCAGGCAATAACAACTCGGCGGGAACTCCCTCGATACTCGCGGCGTTGATCACCGCAAAGAGGATAAAGCGCAGGCGTATCTCGCGGTCCGTCGGCCACACCGTTTTTCGCTTCCCCAAGGTAGGGCCTCACTTTTTCGGAAAAGTCCGAGGCTATTGCCGACGTCGGGGTGTTTCAAGCACGGGGGTGCAAGATAGGCTGTTTCCTACAACCAAAAGAGAAAGACCTTACCTGCACGAGGATTAGGGTAGTGCATATCGGGCTGACGCTACCGCGTTGCCTGCCGGCAGCTCACTGTACTGGCAGGAAATTCATCAGCAATAAGCTTTGCGCATAGTTGAGACCTATACGCCGGTATCGTTCATCAAGCATCTGTGTCAGCAGATCGAGGCGCGCCACGATCTTGCCAAATTCCACCGCAAAACTAAGGTTGCTGCCCTCCTCCGATATCTCATTGGAAAACAACAGCAACACGCCATTCGCATCCTGGCGCTTGCTGAGCAGCCATGTGGCCTTCTCGATATTGCGCGCGGCATTGCTGACAAACTGTGGATTGATCGAGTCGGTTATGTAGAACTCGGTGCGCCCACCATGGGCTGTCACCAGCATGCTGCCGATCGCATAGATAAACGCACCGACTCGATCGCCCTGAAACTCTGGGCTCAAGGAGTAGCTCAAGGCGACCAGATCGCGACGCTCGCCCAGGGCGGGCAGCGGTCGTCGCTGCTCAATCGCCTGGCGAATCTCTCGCTCGGCACTCACCGCATCCGGGTAACCCGACTGTCGCCACTGGCTGGGATTGCGCAGATAGAGCTTGCTCATCAGTAAATACAAACTTTGCAGGTTGTCACGCATGCCCAGGGTCGCCATACGATCGACACTGGTTTGAAAGAACTCATCGGGCTTTCCATTGCTGAACTGCTTGGCAATGTCCTGCCCCTGTTGCTGGGTGCAACCGGTGGCGCCGAGTACAAACATCGCAACCAACAGCAGTGGCCGGCGTAGGCGACGAATGATTGAAAGAGGAAACGTACGATCCATCGAAACCCGATCTTGTTCTACTGCCCTCGCGGGGAATCGGCGGGGCTGGGACAAGGATAGAGCCGAGAAATCAAAAAAAGTGCGACCGATATCGGCAGATTGTGTTCGAAGTGTGTGCCAGAGCGCTTCGTGACGAATTCGTCACAGGGTCTATACTTCTGGAAGCAGTTGAATGTGTTGTTGGCGAGCCAGGGTTGCATTTCCATTTTCGAGCGTTCTGGCGCATATATGTACATTGCCTACGGCACTACCACCAGCAACTGCCTACGAGGTGACGGCGATGAAGCATCCAATTCGAGCACAGATGTTTGCCCAGATGATTTGCCTGCTTTCGGTGGCTCAGCTTTTCTGCTGATTGAGATGAGAAACTGCCTTTAACAGTGGCTGCGGGTGTGGCAGTGAGAGGTATTGCCCATCTGACTCCAAAATCCCAAAACCAAAAAAGCCCCGCATTGCGGGGCTTTCGTATGAATCTTGGTGGGAAACCAGGGATTCGAGCGCTTCTTGGACACCACATAGCATCTCTAGGCCAAGAAGTGCCCATGCTGGATCTACTTGTGCTTGCCAGCGCATTCGGCAACCGCGAAGAAAATATACTTCATCGGCGCTCAACCATTCGAGTCCCGTGAGGCACGTACTTCAACAGAGACGGAAGTCTTTTTCAGCGCTTCCTCTACTGGCAAAAGACCGCCCCCTAACGTGGAGTCATTATTTGGCTTGGCGAAGCACAAGCTCCGACAGACGGGTTTTAACTCGGAAGCAGAACTCGCGAATTTGAAATTGATAAGCGGGCATAACCATGTAGTTTAAATCGGGGCCTAACGAGTCTTTAATTTCCATGTATTTAGCAGTTTTGGCAGCAATGGCTTGGTATTCCGCTTCATATTTGGCGTAAGACGCTTTGTTATAAACCTTTAAAACATCCAGCTCTTTACGGCATTGCTCAGCGCGATTTTGATTTAGGTCTGTTTCTGATTCTGACTGAGCGGCTTCAGCAGAGGCATGGACTGGGGATTCAGCACTGGCGTTCGCAGCAGGTGCAGCTTCATAACGCACAGTCCAATTTTCTGGTGTCGAATGGGCGACTTCAGGTGGTGCTTCATGGACCACGGCAGGGGGTGGAGTCACGTTAGGTTTTTCTGGAGTTTTCGTAGCGCATCCCGAGAGGGCAAGTCCTACCACTACAACGATGCCACACATTTTATCCATCGGTTTCACCAAGAAGTAATTACGGTTGGCTGAGTCGTTAGGTTCTGGGTAAAAGTCATAACTCATTCAGTGATCGAGTGTAAATTTTCTACCAGACTCAAGGCGCTCAGCCTCTCTTCCTTGAGTGCACAGATGAGCGATAATAGTAAAAAAACAAAAAGATGACGAGTAAAAGCTCTTCAGAAAAGCCACAAAATTATTGGGACAATTTATGGGACCAAACTAAGCATGCCCCCTGATTGGGGATGCTGAGCGGGAGAATCCGGACCGACGCATCAGGAAGGCAAAGGAGGTACAACGCGGCTACTAAGCCACTGTGGTGGTTTCAACTTCGTGATAGAAGGCCCAAGACAGCACCGAAAGTTATCGACATTCGCGGCCCGAGTCAGCCACTGGTGCACGGTGAGCAGGCGGTTACCAAACGGGTTACAGAAGGAGATATACAACCGTCAAATCCTTCGAATAGGCAAATTTAGGCATGCCTATGACGAACCGTCTTCCGCAACCAGAACTCCAGAAACACGAAAGCCCCGCATTTGCGGGGCTTTCGTTTGAATCTTGGCGGGAAACCAGGGATTCGAACCCTGGAGACGCTATTAACGTCCGCCGGTTTTCAAGACCGCAATGCAAACTCAAGCGGGCTGGTACCTTGAAGGCCTTCGGCGTTCCTTTACTCACAGCAACCAACCAAGCTACAGGCCACATTCTGCAAGGGGTGCGGTTTTGGTTTGGGAACTGTTTTTGCCCCTCCCCCGGCGTTCTGCCGAATGAAAAAATACCAAAAAAGCCAAAGACCTATGAGATACACCATGACTGCTTTCGGCCAAAAGCGGACGTCGAATATCTATAAAAGCGGTTGCTATTCATAGTGACTGTATCTCTACATTTGAAATTGCCTGACCAACTTGTTCAATTCGACCGCTAACTTTGTGAGCTCGGACGTTGCGATAGCTGTCTGACTGGAGCCCTCTGCCGCTTGACTTGAAAGGTCACGGATGCTCACTAGACTGCGATCTACCTCCCTTGCAACCTGAGCCTGCTCTTCCGATGCGGTTGCAATCAGGACGTTGCGCTCCGTTATATTGTCGATAGATTCAGTAATCTCCACCAAAGCCGAACCGGCACCTTGAGCAGTGTCTAATGTTTTCTGGGCTTGGGTGTTCGTCTGGGTCATTGCGGATACGGCAGATCCAGTACCTTTCTGAATTGAGCTGATCATCTGCTCAATTTCACTGGTTGATTGCTGAGTACGATGAGCCAAAGCCCTGACCTCATCTGCGACTACTGCGAAGCCTCGACCAGCCTCACCAGCACGAGCAGCTTCGATAGCAGCGTTTAACGCAAGAAGATTGGTCTGTTCGGCGATAGCACGAATAACATCCAAAACCTTGCTAATGTCAGTGGCCATTACGGCGAGCCCTTGAACCTCTTGGGATGCATCTTCGACATTTGCGACCATCAGGCTGATGGCCTGCACAGTTTCGTCAACGCGTGCGCGGCCAGCCAAAGCGGCAGAGTTGGATCGATTAGCGGCCTCGGAGGCTGAAGACGCATTTCTAGCCACCTCCTCAACAGCTGCACTCATCTCAGTGACTGCAGTTGCCGCCATTTCGACTTCATTATTTTGACGCAACATACCTTTATTGGCATCTTCGGTGACAGCATGCATTTCTTCAGAAGTTGATGCCAACTGGTTGGAAGAATCAGATATCAAAGAAAGGGTATTTCGTAGACTATGTTGCATTGCGCCTAAAGCTTGCATGAGCCTGGCCACCTCATCGTGCCCTTTTGCTTCAATGACTCCGGTGAGATCGTTTTTAGCAATGCGCTCAGCAATAGCTAGTGTTTGACTAATAGGGTTCGTAATACTTCGGGTATACATCAGGGCAAGTACAATAGCAGCCAAGGTGCTGATTAATATAAAACCACCAACGATCAATTTAGCTTGCTCATAGGTTCGGCTCGCCTCTTCGCCAGCCCGTTTCGCTTTATTATTATTAACTTCTATCATTGCTTTGATATCGCTCTCAACGGCGTCAGCAGATTGCTTCATCGACTCGCTGGAAAGCTTGACTGCCTCATCTAAATTCCCTGAAGAAATGAAAGAAAGATATTGATCTTGTAAGACCTGATAGCTGGTAAGGCTTGTTGAAAGCGTATCAATTTTCTGCCTGCCCATCGGGGTTACGATCAGCGGCTGCAAATTCGAAATCAAATTCTGGATATTAATTCTTGCCTTTTTCAACTCCTCTAAAGCCTGCGCTTTTCGGCTTTCTGGCTCTACAGGGTTTCGCAACCGTGCGTTGCTCCCTCTGATGCTTACGAACTCCCTGTCAATGACCCCAAGCATGGATATGCTGGGTACGACATTCGTCTCAACGAAACTTTCAGAATCCTTCAAACTCGACGCCTGTTTGAGAGCGATGAGCCCCAGCGAAATTATCATCAGGCAAAAGAAACCGAAGCATAGAGCTGAGCGTGGAGCAAGGTTGAGTTTGCGCAATATCATAATAAAAGCCTCGTCTGAATTGTAAGCTATGTCGTCAGTTGTCGTGAGCGCTTAAGTACCATTCGTCGAGTAATGCGGCGCAACGAGGAAAGTCTGGCTTTTTATTTGAAACATTATGTTTCTAAACGTCTCTATCACAGATTTAACCTTAGACACCGAATGAAACAGCGTTCCAGATGCGTTTGTTGTTACTGGGGTGAGCGCCGACCAAGCTTTAAAGCGACAAATCCCCTACAACGCATAGGCACTTAACAATCAGCCCGCGAAATGGCTTTACACTTAGTTGACTACGTTCAGAGCGGTGCGTGTGATTCGATTAATTTAGTCGAGGTAAGCTCCGCACAATCGTCATAGCGGACCGTTCAAAGATCAAGTGAGGAACACTTCGGCTTTTCATCATTACGACTTTCCCGTCATCCTCAAAAATACGTAGGTGCTCAGGTAACGGAGAGCTGAATAGCACCCGCTTTTGTAGATACTCGACGTCCGCTTTTGGCCGACTGCTGCCCTTCGCAACGGGCAGCTTAGGTTCGAATGTGGTCGTAGAGAAACCAACTCAAAGATAGGGATTCGAACCCCTTCCCCAGGGCCTTTAGGCCGCACAAGGCCAGAAAATACTGCGCTCTCCCCGCTTGCATCCTGCGCCAAGCGGCCAGAACCGGCCCCGATAATGCCCTATTTTTGCCCTAAAATTCGCTGACGGTTGAACGCAACGGCTCGTTAGCGGCAGTCGCGTGCCAGCGACAGGCAGCTATCGACCCAAAGCGGACGTTGTCACTGCACCCCGCGTCTAGTAAAAAGGTCATCTCCAGTTCCAGGCACTGAAACGAATTTATGACTACTGACTATGGTCAACGTGTTTGTAATCGATGCGGCGAATCAATTACTGCTTACTGTCCATCAATTGAGACGCTAGCGATCATCGGGGTTTTCCACGAGAAGGGTGATCAGGCAGTAGTAGATGAGATAGTCCGCCGAGAAAATATTGATCCGGATGTTGTCTGGGAATATTTCCGCCATCGGATGAGGCCTCTGTGCGAGCAAAAAATTGCCCGCTGCTCATTCTGCAGAGGGCAGTTGAGGACTTGGCGTGCGCGTCAATGCATGCACTGTTTTAGGAAGTGGCACTGACGCACAGTGATTATCGAGCTGAATGTTCAGATTCTGAACTGCATTCTTACGACTTCTGACTTACCGCTATTGGCCGATAGCTGCCGGTCACGGCAGGCCGCTATTGGCCCACGAGTGGACAATCACGAGTTTCCTGGGCTATCTACGAAACTAGGATCGGCCCATACGGCCACAACGGCCCCGTAATAACGTATCTAGGGAAGGAGAGTTCGCAATTCGTTAACTGCCTTCGCCACTAACCGATCATGTACCTCCCGGCCATACCTCTTGGCTAGGAAAATGGTCTCTTCATCAAAAACCACCAAGCATTTCAGAGGCTCGCCTTCTAGAGGTTTGACTACACAGGGGGCATCTATAATAGGAAACTGTATGTAGCCGTCCAATCTGGCGCGATATTTCTCAAGCACCCCAAACTCTACGTCTATACTTCTAGTTCGACATTTGAAGCCATATGGGTTATCAGCAAGTGGATGAGGTTGATCAAATTCTTCGGGCACTAAAGAGGCGATCAAAGAGAGCTCGTACCGAACTTCTCTTTCATCACTGCGAGCGTACTCGAAGGGTTTATACGGGGCACTTCCACTCCATGTGATCTCCACATCATCCCCTTTCACAACGACTCTTCCAGGGTTTCCATCCGCGTTCATGGAGCCTTGGGCGGAAATTTTGGCTAGGACCTTGCGCCCCAGGTATTGAAACTCAGCATACGTTTCAAACACTGTTGCGAGATACTCGCCGTCAATGGGCTTAGGTTGATCGTACTCAGTTGGTGCAAGGTATGCAGAGGTCATAAAAATCCTTAAGACTTTCTAACGGCTTCCCTAAAGACAGCCCAAGATTACAGGAGTCTATGTGATACCGTAGTAAGGTTGAAAACACAACCAAGTTGAATCATCCCTAGTTCCGTAGACTCCTCCAAACATCCAAACCGAGCTTCAGCAAATGCGCGCTTTTGGTCGTAATCCCTTGGTCGCGACAGGCAGCTATTGGCCCAGAGTGTGTAAAAACGCTTCGCCAAAATTGAAGTGTCCGCGTCTACGTTAAATCTGAAATTTATCGGCACGTCTGCAGATGTGGATTTCGCGTAGAAACGCGATTTCCAGTCCAGTTTTGAGCACCTGACGTGCTCAAAAACGTTTTTACACAGCCTCGGCCGATTGCTGCCCCTGGAGAGAGGCATAAAACGGCCAGAAGCGGACGGAGGATTACCGTAGGCGGCTCTAGATCATTCAGCTTCTACAATCCGGGTCAGTCACGGCGCTGACTAGAGACGTCATGCGAAGGACGACGCACACGCAAACCGCAGTGGCGCACTGGTTTCTAACTACCAAGTCTTTTCGCAGGGGCACCACACAAGCAGCTTCAAGCCTGCGCAGCGATACTGGCTTTGCTTTGGAACATGGCGGTGTCGGCCTTGAAAATCAGATCGTCCAGACCTTCGCCATCTTCCGGATACCACGCCACCCCTAGGCTGGCGCTTACCTTGATCTGGCTGTTTTTCCATGGAATGGGCAGGTCGACGGCCTTGCAAATTTCATGGGTGATGCGCTGGATTTCGCCTCTGTGATGCGCGCCGTCGAGCAGCACTACGAATTCGTCACCGCCCATGCGCGCGGCTATTTCGAAATCGCGAATATTGGATTTGATGGCCGTGCCTACGTGGATCAGGATGGCATCGCCTGCCTGGTGGCCAAAACGATCATTGATCTGCTTGAAGTGATTCAAGTCGATATAGCACAGGGCCAGATGTTCTCCACGGCTCTTTGCGGCCAGCAGCTTCTGACTAGCAAAGGGAATAAAACTATTGCGATTGGGTAAGCCAGTCAGGCTGTCATAGAAGGCCAGCTTATGTACTTCCTCTTCGGCGAGTTTGCGCAACTTGATCTCGTTGCGCAGATGGCGCTGGGCATTCAACAGAACCAGAGCGAACATCAGGACAAGCACACAGCCGATACTGATCAGCACAATGGTCTTGCGCAGCCGCTCGATGAGCTGTGGCGGGTTGGGATCGTAAATGAAGTTTTCCAGACCGGCGATATTGTCGACCATACCCAGTTCGAGGAAGGTTTCAGCCATACGTTGCCAGCGCCCTGGGTTCATATGACCGATCTCGATCAGGTCAGATATCACCAGCGGACGCATGGCCTGAGCTTCGAATTGCAAGTGCGCGCGAGTTTTCTCCACCGAGTACTGATTGAGCAGCAGGTCTATGATTTGCTCGGGGTTATCCATCGCGTAGCGCCAGCCGCGCAGGGTAGCGCGGCGGAAGGCCTCCACCCGCTGTGGATGTTCGTCAATCTCGGCCTGGCTGGTAAACAGGATGTCGCTGTAGAAGTCGATCCCGTAGGTGACGGGCGAGATGATGTTGTATTCCACGCCCCGCTCTTGCAGGTAGAAGGGCTCGTTGGTCAGGTACGAGTTGAACGCCGTCACTTTACCGCTGGCTAGATCCCCAATTTGATAACTGCTGGGTAGCAGTTGTAGTTTTTCGAAGGGTATACCCTCGCTACGGAACATCGCCAGAAAATCGGCATCGGTCTGTGCATCCATCAGCATCAACGGCTTGCCGATCAGGTCGTGCAGAGTTCGAACACCTTGGTCTGTACGAGCCACGAGCACGGAAGGTGAATGCTGAAAAATCACCGCCAGCGCTACCAAGGGCTTTCCATGCAGACGTGCGTAGAGCAATTCACTATTGGCTTCGCCGTATTGGGCACGCCCAGAGAGCACTTCTTCGACCGGTGTGACATGGGGGCCACCTTCGTGCAAGCGCACGTCCAGTCCTTCTTCGCGGTAATAGCCCTTTGCGATGGCGGCATAGTAGCCCGCGAACTGGAACTGATGTTTCCAACGTAGCTGGACATCAATCACCTGTTCGGCGCCATTCTGTTGAGGGCCAGGACCCGCCCACGCAGCCTGACCCCAGACGAGCACAAAACACAGCAGTCGACGCAGCCGAACCAGGAGAAGTCTCTTCGGCGGGCCTGGCGTGTTAGAACAGTAACAGAGGCTAGGCATGGTGATAGTCCGTGAATCGCGCTTATCGTTGAGCGTGCAAGGCGTGGCACATCATTGTGACATCACTCATGCGGGGCCAGCAATCGCGCGCCACGATAACCAAAGCGGCCGTTATCCTCGCTTGCGGCGTGGTTGGCGCTTGCTTCCCTACAACAGACAGCTAACGGCCAAAAGCAGTCACTAAGGGGAGTAGATTGATCTAACCCTCGTGCTGCCTTTTTATCGTGGCATATCACCCATTCAGGTCCTGATTTTTTATGGCATGAGCTAAGATGTGCTACCGGTAGGGCCCGCCCCATTTGGGGTGGGGAGCATTAAAGTGGAAAGAAAGCTCTCTTTCGTTGACGAGTCTCAAAACCATGGCTTGGGCACATCGAAATCCAGGGTTCGGTTTTTTGTTGTTTTTTAATCTCCGGCCAGGAAAACAGCAATCGAAGTGCGATTTGGGCTGGCAAAAAAGGCATTAGTTCGCCAGATTTCAGATGAGCTCATCAACAATCGAAATAGTTCAGCACAGAATTAAGGATGAATTATGCGAAAGTCATTAATGCTTCGAAACAACGAGATACCGCTGGAATTTTCACAACTGGTAATATTTGTAGAGGGTGCTACGGATGCAGCCATTGTTGAAAATATCTTGTACGCCATGAACCCTCACCTTACTCCAACCATAGTGGTTTGCAATGGCAAACACCGCATAGCAAAAACCATCAAGAACTTGACTAATGATGGAAGTACTAAATACATAGCATTAATAGATGCTGATGAACCAAGTGTATTTGATTCTAGGGAAGAGGCGAAGCATCAACTTGGCAATCCCTCGATACCTGTTTTTTGTGCAGTACCTACTATCGAAGCTTGGCTATTCGCGGATGATAAAATCGCTAGTTCACTCGCAAAGAATGAATCGGCAATACGAACCATCGAGCGCATGCCGTTGCCAGAGTCGATCCCTTACCCGAAATATTTAGCAAGCCAAGTGTTACGCATCACGAAGTCGCCTCATAGATATAACGTATTGCGGAATTTAGATATTCATAGGGCGGCGGCTAGATCTCCCTCTCTAAGGAATTTCCTTGCTGGTATATGTGACGTTTTGGAGCTGGCATCGGACTTACCCGATCACGCCATGTCATCCACAGTGAGTCGTGACATTTTTTCTACGTTGCTACGTGAACTCCCTGGGGACGCTGTAGCGTGGCGAACGCTTGCTGGCGAGATTTATAGTGCAGCTGAACTGGCCAGGAATATTGGTGAGGGGACAGAGATCGGAAAGCAGTATGTGACTGAATTACTTAGAGTTGCTCGGGATTTTACGCTGCGAAAGGCAAAAAAATGACTATTTTTTTCGTCACTCATAGCGACAGACAAACCGAAGCCAATCTTGCAGTTGCAAAGAAGATAGCTGCACACACTGATATAAAATTGTTTGGTTGCGATGCGTTGCGGGATAGGCTTCATGATCAGTTACTGGGAGAAAAGCGCGCTATTTTTTCGATGAGTCATGGCTCGCGTTTGGCAATTATTGATAGCGATGGCGTTGAGGCAGTTGTGGAAAATGACTGGCGCGCGTTGACCGGTTTCAAAGTCTATGCCTGGGCGTGTTCGACCGCTAGATTATTAGGCGGTGTAATGGCGCAGAAAGATATTCACTGGTGGGGTTATGATGCCACCATAACAGCTCCCGATGATCGACAGGAATATCTCGATATTTTTGCTGAGGTGATGTCAATTGCGAAGAACAACTTCGAGCATGGTGTTGATCATTCTAGCGTGCAAATAGTTCTAGACTTGATAAAGGACGCATGCCACGCAGCGGAAAAAAAGTTGGACAGTCTTTGCGTAGCTGAAGATGAAGACCCAATGGCGCTATATTGCTGCTGCTATCAAATATGGTCTCGCCTGTGCATATGGTTGCCTGGGGCACAACAACCTATCAAGCATCGAGATGCTCCTCCTGCGTACATTGATATGTAGGCCATGCATACAAAACCCCTGAAGTTTAATGGATAGGCTCAGGTACATTCGAGGTGTCTCAGCACTTTGCTGTTCATTGTTGAGTTTGCTAATGATATGACTCGCACTACACCGTTGAGAGAACCTCATGATGCTCGTGACTTGTAATGCGTGGATGGATAATATTCACTGGTCACAGATGGCGAGCTCTGTTGAAAAATTCCGCCTTGATTTCCATGACAGTAAAGTACGCGTCGGAGATTGAAATTCTGAATCTTCGCAGAGGTTTTCGAGCTGAGACTTCACGTATAACCGGCGCAGCTCTGCTGCGTCCGGCGACTAAAAAACTTAGTTTATTGATCTGTTAGCAGATTTTATTGCACCGAGCTGATAGCTCATCAGCTAATTCATTAGTCCAGTCGTAAATATTCATACTGTCAGTTATAAAGTGCAATGCTCGAATGCAAGATGCCATGGCGGAATCTAAAAAGTGAATATTGCCAAATGACGTAGGGATGACATGGGTTTCTTTTGCGTAATTGTGAAAGATGCTTGTCTGAGAAGGGTGCACCCACTCACTTAATACTTCGTATGCTTGTTCGAAACCGCTTTCAGTGGCTTTAGTGTGGTCGAGTTCATCTTTATAAAGAGCTCGAAGCGCACTCATCACATGTTCGCTGCTGCCCAGCATATTTCCCATGCGGCTTTTCGCTTGTTCAGTAAAGTGGTAATCTTCTAGCTTAAATGCTCCATTTTTCAATTTTTCCTGTTCGTTCTGCTTGACTCTTGAACTGTTTGTAAATGCAAGTATCAACTCAATACATAATTCTGTGCTTTCTTTGCCTTTTTTATTGACTAGTGTTTTTGCTATTTTTTGGGAGAGAAGCTTTGAGAACGCGTATGTTTCTATCATGCCTCGACTTACAGTGCAGGCTGATGGAACTTTATTGTGACTCAATAAAAAAACACTATCGTCAAAGATGTCTATCTGCCTGTTCAGAAGACAGTTTGCATAGTTTTTAAGATACAAGCCATAGTCACCGGTGCTTTCTATGCCGATAAAGGTTGTTGGCTTTTTTGTTATTTTTGATCTTGCAGCCTTAGCCTCTTTTAAGCTTTGCTCTGCATACTCTTTTATCAACGGTTAATCCCCAATACGATCTTGTGGCTGCTAGCGGCCAAGCGAGCAGAAGTGCAGAAGTGCAGAAGTGCAGCGTTTGCGAGTCCAGTGAGCGCAGCAAACATTTTTAGTGATTGTAAACTTCAAACCATGGTAGTCAATGGATGCGCTTACCGTCCATTGCGACCGTTTGGGGGGCGCGTCATTCTGGTCCAGGCGCGGCTTGAATGACTGTTTTTGGCCGTTTTCTGACTTTCACGACGAGCAGAAAACGACCGAAAGCTGCCCTTGGCTGACTTACCCAATCACTACCTCACTGTCGGGGCAGTCCTAGCGTTTCAAGTGGCTACCTCATGCTGCCAATACGCCGTTCCTACTACAAATCCTTCAAAGGCTAGGTAATTCGGTAGTGTGCCCGGCCCGATGCTTTGATTGCCAGTGTCGAATTTAGCCGTAGCGTCAACGCAAACCTCGTACACAAATGGATTCGCTTGCGCCGACAAACGAGCGGCGGCGATTATGAGTTTGATACGGTCTGAACGGCTAGATAGTCATAAGAGAAAACTGGTTTTCAGCGCAGGATTCAACGAATCAATGGAGGGGGGGTAGCGTTGTGGAAAAAAAACAAATTGAATTGGTCAGTCAGAACGCGGAAGCGTCAATTTGGCAAACTGCCAAATGGCTGAATAAACCGTGCTTTTGCCAAAGCTTTGCTGACCACTCTTTAGAGATTTTTACTGACTTCCAAACCGATTTTTGGCGTGAAACTCATTATGGTTTCATTCGAGACAGCGGACATTTCCTTGGGTTTGAGACCACTGGAGACTTTACCGCTCAAGTCAGGGTTAACGCCGACTTTCGTGAACTCTATGACCAAGCGGGAATTATGGTCAGGCTCAATGAGGAGACCTGGCTCAAGGCGGGAATAGAATATAACGATGGAATGCCGATGATCAGTAGCGTTCTGACACAAGGCTCATCGGATTGGGCGCCCAGCTGCTTTCCTGGCGACCCAGCCGATTTTTGGCTTCGTGTAACCGTTTCAGATGGAGTGCTGCGCTTGCAATACTCCACAGACGGCATGACTTGGCCGTTGCTCAGGCTTGCTCCATTTCCAGATGCGGAAAGCTATTCGGTTGGCCCTATGTGCTGCACACCAGAACGGCAAGGGTTGAGGGTAAAGTTTTCTGAATGGTCGTTGAGTCAGCCTCTAGGGCGAGACTTGCATGATTTGAGCTAGATAAGACGCCGAGCAGGCCAGTCATGCAGATGACTTGGCCGGACGCTCACAGAAGTAGCGATTCATAAAGGCCCTCACATCGGGCTAAAGTGTAGGGCCTTTTGAAGATAAGCGGTGTTAGTAGTAATGATGCAGTTCACTCAATCGTGGCGCTCGGCTTGGACAATGGCGTCTGCCACTTCCTCAGCGAGTTGGGCACCTGCGGCAAATAACGCCTCAAACGTTTGCTGCGCTTCTACGTGCAACCGTTGCATCTCCAGAGGCGGCGTCTTGACGGCATCAGCCTTGGATAGCACCGACACCGCAGAATCCCAGGCGCGGCGTGTCGCCTGATAGGCATCGCTGCCAGGCTTGAGGAGTTTACTATCGATCATAGGCAAGGTCGTGGTTCCTTTCACGAGTGATAAAAGTCTACGAACAGCTGCGTTTCCTAAACGGCTTAATCGTTTCAGCTTATCAAGACCAGTTACGAAATCCTTTAGGACAATTCTTAAAAAACCTTTTTTATTTGCTAAAACTAATGAAACCAGCCACCCAGTTTTCATTGATGGAAAAGATTATCTTCGCCGGTGCCTTGCATGGCGGGAGATGCAACTACGAAATGCAGCATACAAAGATGAGGAATATGTGTTTCTTAGAGATCAAAGCGCCGAACTCCTACAGGTGGTTCTTCACTACGCGGTAGAGCGTCACCAAGTCGCCGTTGATGTCGTTGAGGACTTCAACCGGCGCGGCCTGGGGACGCATGAAGTAGAGCGCGGCGCCGCCGGCAAAGACCTCGACGTAGCATTCTTGGGGTGGGAAGAGCGGGATAAGGCGGTCGGCCAGGCGGCGTTTGCCGCCCATCCAAGGGATGATGGGTGTGGACATACAAAAGCAAGACCTTTTCCGTATGGATAAACAGTGCCAGGCTCGCTCCGCTTTGTGCACGAAGCAGGAGCCTTGGCTGGACTTGCAGGGACGTTCTGCGGGGAAGGTGGCCGGATTGGATGTTGACGCATCCTGCCCGGCCGCTCCTTTTACTTCGGCGTAGAAACTTCTTTTGCGTAGGCCTGGCAGGCTCGCAGCGCGATCAGTCCTTGGTCGCCGGCATCGGTGATGTCGAGAATTCGTTGAGCATGCGCTGGGTCAAGTTCGGCTCTTGCGGGGCCATGAACCACGCTGCCGGTGGCGGTGGTGGTTGGCACTGAACAGTGGCTGGTGGCATCGGTGGCGGCGAGTACGACTGACAGCCGCAGATCAGCAGTAGCCAGACGATCACGCAGACGAGACTGCTTGATTTGCTCATCGGTCAATTCCTTGTAATGGGTTTCATCTTTGTTCTGCAGGCGCTGCTCCAGGGCGAAGCGCTTTTCCTGCTCAGTGCGCTGCAGGGCAGCAGCGGCTTGGGATAACTCGTTGAGGGTGTCAGCCTGCAGCCTGGCCTGGCGTTCCAATTGCTGGCCGCAACGCCAGCCCTGAACGGTCCAGGCTAATGCGGCAGAGCCAGAGGCCAGCAACACCAGCATTAGGGAAACGACCGCAATCCGGAACTGCGCGGGGATCAGGTCGAAGAGACGCATAATACTGCCCTCGCCTTGGCCCAAAGCTGCAGGCGATCTTCCAGCCCATTGAGCCCACCATTGATCCGGCGGGTGATCGTGCTGAACTCCCCCTTGTCCGCGAGCGCGTTCAATCCGTTTATCGACCAGAACCACGCGGCAGACTCTGATGCCCACTGGGGCAGTTCGAGCAATTCAGGCGTGCGCAGCAATCGCTCATCGCCGAACAGTGCCAGGCTGCAGCGCAGGTAGTTGTCGTGGCCGGTGATCTGGATCAGTCCACGGCCGCGATAGCGTTGACCGTCACCATCGGCTGCCGGCGTGTTCCCCAACTTGGCGGCCAACGGGCCGGTGTCGTACTTGCTGAGGTACTGATCGCCCCCCAGCTCGCGCACGTATTGCAGTTGGCCCGACTCATGGCCGATCTGGGCGAGGAACGCTGCCTGGCGCTTCGGCGTATCGATCTTGCGGTTGGTCATGGCCGCGTTGAGCGCGGATACAAAAACGCCCGCTTGGCGGCGGGCGTTGGGCATGATGCGTTGGAGTTGTTGCTCGGTAATGGACATGGCTTTTTCCCAGACAAAAAAATACCGCTCGATGGCGGCGTGTGGTGAAGCAGGTACTGCCAGTTACAGCTCCAGGACTTTGACCTCCTTGGATTTCTTCTTTTTCTTGCCGGCCGCCTTGGCCTTACCCTTCTTCCCTGCGTTGCACTCAACCGTGGTACTCCAACCAGACTGGGTGTACACCTGCTCCACGGAGTCGACCAGAAATTCCCCGTCCAACCCTTCCTTAAACCCCTGCGCGTTAATCTGTCGCTCAGCAAACAGGTCAGTACGCCCAACCATCTCCAGCCGAACTTCAGCAGTCGAGCGGTTGAACGCTGCCAACCTAGCCTTGGCTGCTTGCTCAGCTGCAGACTTGTTCGGGTGGATGTGCCGGTCGGTATGAACCGGCGGCAAACCTTCAGGCGCATCGTCGTTATCCAAGGTCAGGTTGACCAACTCGCCGGTTTTCTTGTCCTGGTAGCTGGCCTTGACGGCCTTCTGGGTGGTGCGGTCGGCAAAGCGGAATTGCCAGCGACTGACGTCACTGCGCCGGATGGTGATCGCGGGCAAATTCTTTCCACTGGCGGTCTGCCCGCTTTGACGCGGCAACACCAACAACTTGCCGTCAGCGACCTTGGCCGTGCAGTCGTGATTCTTAGCTAGCCGGGTGATGAAGTTGTAGTCCGACTCATTCATCTGGTCAGCCCTTGGCACAACCGAGCCTACTGGGCATTCAGGCTTCCAGCCATTCCGCGCAGCGATGTCGCTGACGATCTTGGACAGCGTCACATTTTCCCAACTGCCGCTACGGGTGGTCTTGCCGCTACCACGCATGTCGCTGGCTTTGCCGCGAATGACCAAGGTGTCCGGCGGACCAGATACCTCAATGTCATCTACTGTGTACCGACCCACTCGTGCCATGGCTTTGGTGTCGTAGCCGAGGTAAACCTCAATCCCAGCGCCTTTCTTGGGGAGCGCTACGGCGCCATCACGGTCATCGATTCGCAGCTCGAACTCGTCCGACTCCATGCCGGGCTTGTCCAACGTGCGCAGCAACAGCAAACGGTCGTTGATCAAGGCTGTTATATCGGCGCCATCAGCGACGATTCGAAAGACTGGCTTCATGGGTAGTCCTCAATATTCAATCCCACAACTGCACCTGCTCGACTGTTGGCCGCTCAATATCCGGGAAGGTGATCAGCAGCCCAGTACGCAACGGTTGCGGCTCATCTGCCAGCAGCCGATTCGCGGCAAGCACCGCCTCGACCGTGCCATTTAGGTGACCGTAATGCTGATAACACAGGGTATCCAGCAGGTCGCCGTCAGACGTTCTGCATATCATCGCCATAGCGCGAGAACTCCAAACTAAAGGTTTGCTTGCGTGGGATCCCGCCGGCCAGCAGCGCGCCTTGCTCCTCATCCATGCTGCGCAGGCACCAGGTGCCGAGTACAACGCCGTAGCCGGTGGTCAGGTTCAAAGGCAGCAACTGCCCACCGATTGAACGTAGGGTGTCGAGCTGCTTCAGCCCACCCTTGAACGTGGGAAAAATTACGCCCTTGAGACTGAGCTTATCTTCTCCCACGCCCACGGCTTGCTGCGCTGGCCGACGACTGAGCCGCTCCTGCGAGGCCCAGCGGAATTCCGTCTGCCGTCTTAGTTCGTTAAACGCTGCTGTGTCCAGGTTGAAGTAGAAAGGCTGCGCATTCGTTTGCAGCGGCTGAAGGATCAGCAGGTGCGGAAACGGTTTGACCGCTTCCGCCAGGGGCGTGGCATTCGGCGCCAATGCGCTGGTGGGCAAAATGTTCGCCAGGCGCGGACTGACTTTGCCGGCGATCTGATTGATTGCGGTGCTGGCACGGGCGGCTTGTTCCTTCAACGTGCCCAGGCGCTCGTCAATTGCCGACAACGCGCGCGTCGCTTTGCTGTAGGTCGCCAGTACCGTGCCGACCTTGGCCTGCGCAGCGTTAATCCCCCGCATCACCCGTTGCAGTTTTTCGCCGACACCAGGTGGCACGCCGGGAATGCTGGACAGCTCATCCGCCGCTCCGGTGATTTCGCCAATGGCGCCGTTCACCGGGCCGACCATGTCGTCGATGCTATGGCGCCCCGCCTCGCCGGCCTGGACCAGGGATTTGAAACCCGATTGCAGTTGCTCCATGTAAGCCATGACAACTCCTTAAACGTGAGGGGCATCGAATAGGTTGCGCCGGGCCTGCTCTCGGCTGAACTCCTCAAACAGCTGACGCAAGTGCGGCATCATTTCTTGCGCCAGTTGCCGTGGATCCTTGACGTCACCCTGCACGGTCACGTCGACGGTCGGAGAGAACTGCCACTGCTGATCAATCCGAGGCGGCTCCGGTTTCGCGGCGAATCCAGCAGCAAGCACGGCCGGAGCCGTAGTTGCTGTGGGAGCCGCCGCCAACGAACGCGAGACATCCCCCAAGGCTGGCCCCGGAGCTGCCGGAGCTTTGAGTATCAACGGGCCGGACGATAACGCCGGCGCCATTTGGGACAGAAGCGGCATAGCCGCCGCACCTGGTGGCGGCAACCTTAACGGCGACGGCTGATCCGGCAGCACCAATCGCTCGGCCGGCGCGTCCGGGCCACCGAATGCAGCCTTGCCCACAGCGCCGCCCAACTCGCCGCCGCCCCAACTGCCCAGGAATCCGCCGATCAATCCGCCAACGACAGTCCCGATCACCGGCACCACCGAACCAATCGCGGCACCCGCTGCAGCACCCGCCAACGTTCCGGCCAAGGTGCCAGCGGCATTGCCGTAGCCCTCGGCTTTTTCATCGCGGGTCTCCGCATTTTGATACGTATCAGCAGCGATCAAACCCGCCTCGATCAGCGCCATAGGCGCGCCGACCTTAGCGAACCCGAGGCCCTTACCCATCATGGTCTTGGGCGCGAACCGGCTGGCCGTTGGGCCAATCGGCGCTGAAGGTGCAGGGGTACTGACGGGCGCGCCTCGACCACCACGACCACGCTTGCCCTTTCCACGTCGCCGCTTTCCATCACCTACGTCGACCCCGCCAGCGCCGCCAGAGGGGTTGGTGACAAAGACCCGCTGGATGACGTTTGGATTGCCCATCAGCGACCCACGAGCAACGTTCAGCAGGCCCTTGCCGATCTTGATCGCATTGATCGCGGCGCCCAGGCTGACAACACCAGCAGCCAGCACAGCCGCCCCGCTGACCACTGTCGGAAACCGACCCGCCAACTCGCCAAGCCCATAGGCAACTTTCGCCAGCCCGTCTGCCGCCATATCCGTCAGCGGCCGCAACGCATCACCGATGCGAGTCATCGAGGATTCAATTCCGGCAGTTGCCGTTGCCCACTTCCGGTTGGACGTTTCCCTCGCCCTCGCTGCATCCGCCTCAATCTTAGCCTTGCCGTCCGTGGCTTCAATGGTCGACATATCAGCCTTGATTTTGTCGCCGTACTTGATCTGCGCAAGCAGGCCAGCACTGGCGCTCTGATCGCTGACGATGGTCGCCAGCCCGGCAGCTTCAGTCAGGGCGATCATGGCCTGCTCTTCCTCGGCACTACCATCCACCGACGACTTGATCTTGGCCTTGAGCGCTTCGATTTTCTTGGCCTTTGCCGGATCCTGCTTTTTGATCAACTGCTCACTGAGCATGATGAACGCATCGACTGGGTTGGCAGCCTTACCGCTTTTAGTCGCAGCGAGGATCGAGCCCGTTAGGTCGTAGCCTTCCTTGGCGAACCGTTCCTGGCTGGTGCTGCTGATCACAGCGTTGAGCAGGTTGTTCATGTTGGTGGCTGCAGCCGCCGAATCCTGAGTTTGCGAGTATTGCGACTGCAGGCTTGCACCGAGGAAACGCACGGCCTCGGGGCCTTCCATGCCCAGACGCTTGATATTGCCAAGCATCGCCGGCAAATACTTCGCCATCTCCTTTGGACCAAACGCGCCGATGTCACCCGCCGCAGCCACCTGACCAAGCATGGCCGCCATGTCACCCTGCTTTACGCCGGCTTCCTTAAAGGAGTTGATCAGCGTTGCAATCGTATCGGGCTCCATGCCCTGGCCGTCGATCAGGTCAGCGATCTGACCGGCGTAACTAGTGGCAACGTCCCACTCGACGCCTTTTTCAATCAAGGCACCCACCGACTGCGCCAACAGTTGCTGGCTCATACCCTTCTCAGCCGCGACCTTACTGATGCTGGCTGCCAGCTCCGCTTCATCGCCGGTGCCGGCCGTGTGAGCCCACAACGACATTTGGCGGACCTGCGCCTGGTAATCGCCGGAGATCTTCGTCGGGATCGCCAACGCGCCCGTGAGCACCGCCGCTTGGCCGAGGGAATTTTTCATCCTCTCTTTGCCTTGCTGGATCTGCGTATGGCCCAGCGCCTTGAGTTCAGCACCCCGCGCTACCTGCCCGAGAACCTGGTATTCCTTGCGCAACTTACTGACCTCAATGCCCTGCTCTTTCAGGGTTTTGAGGTTGCCTTCCAGCTTTCGCAGCAGACCATCAGCCGACGCCGCACCGGTGTCGTGGGCTTTTTTCCACTCATCCCGCAGGCGGATGGTGTCGCCGATAGTGCTCTGCAGCACGCGAGCCTTGGTGCCGGTTTCGCCGAGTTTCTTGATACGGCCTTCAACGTCCTTGAAGGCGCCGCCGACCGTGGAGCTGACGACGCCGCCGATGACCAGGCCGAGCGCCAGGTTATTTGCCATGAGAACACTCCAGGCAGAGATGCGGGGCTCAGTCCATGAGCCACCAGATCATCGTGGAAAAGGGCATGGTCTCGATTTCATTGGCGGCAAATGAATACTGCGTCGCCAAGCGCTTCGCGACCTGCTTCTGCAGTTCGGCGTTAAACCCCGTCGTCCTGCACCAGGCGAAAGTAGGCGGCTTGCAGCCGCTGGTAGTCCGTCAGCTTGAGCCCCTCCAGATCCTTGGTGTCGGATTCAGACAGGTTGGCCAGGAGGATGGTCTCGCGCTGCTCGTCGTTACCATTGGACGCCGAGGTCGCGGCCCGCACGTCGCGCACAGTGGGGGCGCGCAACGGCACGCGGTCGAGCTTCATGTCTTTGAAGTCATACGCTTTGGACAGCGTGACGATGGCGCCGTCGGTGCCAACGACCAACCAAGTCGGAGTCTCGTCTTTTTTCTCGGGGATACCCGCGTCCAAGATCAACCGCGAATACGCGGTTTGTACCCGTGCATAGTCCGTCAGTTTGAGCCCATCGATGTCCTTGGTGCCGGCATCAGACAGCGAGGCGAACAAGGTCACTTCGCACAACACATCGTCATCGCCACCGATTCCGTCAGAGGCGCGCACCTCGCGCAACGTCGGAGCGCGCAGGGTCAACTGGTCGATCTTCACGCCGTTAACATCGCTGGGCCGGGTCAAAGTGATGGTCGCGCTATCCGCCTCAATGTTGAGCCAGGAAGGCAGTGGTTTCAGTTTTTTCATAAGAGCAATTCCTTTACAAGCCCAGGTCGCGACGGACGCTGGCAAGTTGATCGACACCGTTGATAACCCGGACGCAGTTAATTGGATCGATCTCGTACATCAGCCGGCCGCCGACTTCGAGCTTGTAGTAGCTGACCGCCACGGCGTACTTGAACTCACCGGCCTCACCAGCTTTCCAGTCGCCTGGATCAATCTCTTTAAGCATGCCGCGCAGGGTGGCGACCACTGCTGTGGTCGCGCCTTTCTGGCCTTTGAAGGAACCCCGGAAAACCGCGTTGAACGCAGTCTGATCGGCCAGGCCGTAAAACTTCATGATCTCGGGGCGCGCACCTTTGCCAGCGAAACTGGACTCCAGCTTTTCCATACCCTGATCCATCTCGACCGGGGCATCCATGCCACCAGCTCGATGCTCCTCGGTTTTCAAGGTGAGCTTGGGGAGCGTCAGGCTGGTGATCTCCCCGTTGAAGCTGAGACCATCGATATGGGCGTTCATGTTGTAGAGCGTTTGCGGAACCATCTGCGGTTCTCCTTATGCGTTGGTGTCGAGGACTTCGGTCAACCACTGGTTGGTGACCTCGACCCGGAAGTTGGGGTTTTCTGCCGGCGGCACGTCGGTGAAACGAATGTTCCAGTACACCTTGCCCTGCTCCAGCTGGCTGGCCGTATTCAACCCAGGGTCCGCGAACACCTCGAAGTTGATCACCGCGCCCTGGTTTTTCAGGTCGCGCATAAAGGCCTGCAGGCCGTTCGTGACATCGCTGACGTAGGTCTTGGTGATCGAGCGGTCAACCGCCCATTTATGGCCGTAAAGAATCGCGTCCATGACGATGTCCATGGTCCGCACGCGGGTAACGAACGCCCACTTCGGATCGCTGGAACAGGTGCGGTTGCCCCACAGGCGATACCCGTCATCCCGGATGATCGTGGAGATCTGCGCGTTGTTGAGCAGGTTGGCCCGGCAGGTTTCGTCGCCGTCGAGGAATTCGATAGGCCGGCCGGTACCGGTGAGGCCGACAAACTCTTTGTTCGAAGGCGAGGCCCAGAAGCCGTACTCCGAATCGGTCCAGGCGAAGAGCCCGGCCACCCAGGCAGAACTTGGTGCATCGACGGTGGCACTGAGTGCGGTGTCCCAGTACTGCACGCCGGGGTCGACCAGGAACACGCGCTTGCTGCCGAAGTTTTCGCGGTACTCCATGACGGCTTCGTCGGTGGTGTTAGGACCGTCGATGATTGCCAGCGCGCGCAGCTTGTCGCTCAGCGCCACCAGCGCCGTGGCAACGGGCAAGGTCGCCGTGTGCTTAGGAGCGACCAGCAAGCGGGGTTGCGCGTTGAATCGGCTCTTGCCGTCGAGCAGCGCCTGCATGCCGGTACGTGTGCCGTTCGCCAGGACGCCGCCAATGATGGCCGAGGTCTGCGCGGCGGCGTCTGCCACCTTCGCCACGCCACAGGCAACGATCACCGCTTTGGAGCGAACGTAAATGGCCTGCACCGCCTTGGTGATTGCCGCTTCTGCGCCCCAGGCAGCGATGGCTTCGCTTTCGCGGGTAATCAGCACCAGTTGATTGGGCAAGGCACTGGCAGCAGGGCATGGGGTGAAGGTGTCGCAGAGACCAATGATCGACGACGACGGCACAGCGATAGGTCGCGTGCCGGTATCGACGTTGGTCACGGTGACGCCGTGAAAAAAACCACCTGCATTACTCATGGTTGAACTCCAGAAACGAGAAAGCCCCGCATAAGCGAGGCCATAGGTTGGTCGTGTTGCGCGTAACGGAAAAGAAAACGCCCCGTGAGTACGGGGCGTTATTGGATCAACTCAGCCAGCCATACCGGCTGTTCAGGCCTGTACTCAATTGCCGGGAAGTGCTCCGATTCAGGCCAGCCTCGCAGATCGTGTCGGTAGCCCTGCAACTGCGTGTACTTCTCAGCGGTGAGAGTTGTTGGCCGTGAGGCCTCTACCTCATCTCGGTGACGCGAGATCAACGGATCAGTGAGCAGCAATGCTCGGTCGCGTATTGAACGCTCGCGAGCTTTCAGTTCTTCCAGCGTGGGACCAGGCGCCGGGGCAATACTTGGCTGACCGTTCTCGCCAGGCGCAAGCACAGAGCCGCCGAGTGACAGCAAGCGGAATATCTCGTCATGCTCGCCCTGCTGCACCTCGACAAGCTCGGATTCAGGCGGAAGCAAGCACGCGGGATTGGGTACGGTAATGAGCGGGGGTGAGGCCTGCTCATCCGGCACCTCAATCATTGGATGCACTGCATCAGGATCAGGAACCAAAATGTTTTTAGACTCAGTTTGAGCTTCTGATTCCTCACCCTCGACTTCAACCACTTCCACCCAAGCCGGATTAGGCACCGAAATCCATGGCCGACTCCATTCCGGGTCGGGAACATTCACGGTTGGCCGAGTCCAATCGGGATCGGCTACCTGAATAGTCCGGGCACCGTAGAGTTGTTCATTAAAAAATGTGTTGTCGTGTGCGCTATAGAAAATTTTCATCAATTAATTTCCTCGAGCCTCTACCATTAAAACAAGTCCCGTTTGGACTACAGCGGCCCACTCTTCCAGCCGGATGGTAGCGCCGCTCAAGGTGATTGCATTGAAATGTGCCTGACCGCCAAACTGTGTGCCTGCCGGGAGTTTAAAGCCGATTTTGACGTTTAAAATTTGGTTTGGAAATTTAAAAGGCCAAGTAACGTTTATAGTGCCAACTGTAGCAAAGTCACCAACAACGACATCAATCCATTGATTAATCTCGCCGGTGTCTGCGTTCTTACTCCAGCCATTAGCAGCGAGAAGCGCTGTATCTTTTGGCCGATCAACCTGCAAATAAACAACTGTACCATCCATGTGACGAATATAAGGCGCGGTCTTAACACCATTATAAAATCCAGCGGCGTCTGACCGGTCGCCGGAAACCTTCCGACCTACTGCTGCCGCCACAAAGGCGCAGTTAGCTATGTTTGCACCCGCGTATCCTTCGGGCTGGTCCCAAACAGTAGTATTGCCAGTAATAGCGGGCGTGCAGATACTTCCCGGAACGTTAAGGCGCCCCTCGTACGAGTACGACATGGTAGGACCGGTTACGCTGTTATCGGCGTTAACAGTTCTCCAAGTAAAACCGCCAGTTCCTGAGCTTCGGTTGCACACAGAGTTGAAAGCGTTAGTGAACTGCCCATCAGTTCCGTATGAAACGAATGCACCTGGATTGTTAATAGGCAAGGAGTTGGTAGTAATGCGCAGACTGAAAAAACTAGGCGAGTAAGCCCCACCACTAACAGGCATTTTAGTTGCGGGGTCAAAGTTTCCGTCGTGATACACGGTTCGATATACGAAAGAACCATCAGCAAGCACACGACGAAAACCGAGTATGTCGTACCCGTTCCCCACATGGCCAAAAATGTCAAACGCGGCTGCAGTGTCGCCGGGGTACTTCATGCGCAAAAACAAGCCGCCGCTAGAGTTAGTCATGCCATCGGTAGTACCGCTCGCATATACGCCAATATGATGCTTGTTAATGTCACCGATTTTCCCAACAACACCAGTTTGAGGCGTGGAAAGGATAGCGTCAGTAATGCCATAACCTCCCAAAGTTGTTGCCTTCGCAGCCTTCCCCAAAAGCGCGGTGTCCACCTGCTCCATGGTGTATGCATTGGTAATGCCATAGCCGCCCAGGGTATTCGGGTTCGTGCCCGCAATAACGCGGCCGAGCTTATCCACGGTCAAGCTTCGATAGGTGCCCGCGACAACACCCGTGCGCCCTGCTACGACCTCAAAGGTCAGCGCAGTGGTACCCAACACAATCGGCGCATCGGTCACCAGCTGCCAAACGCTGTCGCCGTTGGCCGTGCCCTTCTCGACACTGACAAATAGACCCGGTGTTACTTCCACGCCGGCATCTGCATCTTGGGCGCGTTTCCAGGGACCGCTAGCCGGTACGACATAGATACCGTTGTCTTTCGCCTGGGCCTGGTCTTTCACCAGTACACGGGCATCTGCAGCAAGCAACACACCGTCGATGGTTTGAATACCGTTCAGGGCGATATTCGCCGTGGTGGCGACCAGTACCGAGTGTTTAAAGTCCTGCTTGTTGATGGCCTCCGTAATCGCCAGGTCAACATATTCACGAGTCGCCAGCACAATCGCAGGATCGATCTTCAGCACAATGTTGCTGATGCTGGAAACAATAAAGTTCATCCGCACGATCTGCGTACGACCTGAACCCTGATCCAGCGCTGGCTTAAAGCTCGGTGCACAGTTGGAAACTGCAACCAGGTCACCGTCCGAGTCGTACAAGCCGATCTCGCGGATCCACCAACCACCCACGTCCGCCGGAATTACCTGCTCAGCAATGATCACCGCAGCATTCGCCGGGTCGACGCGCAGTTGATTCAGCGGCGCACGTCGGCGCTCGTTGATCAACTTGGTCTGTGCTGCGTTGGGCATCGGGTCGGTGTCGTTGGCGTCTCCTACTCCAAGTTCGGTGAGGTTCCAGGGAATCCCCAAAGCGTTGGCGTTTGCCAGCTTGGCGGCCCCCACATTGGTGAGGATCGCCATAAATTGCGAGTTGCGATCAATCATGGGTAAACATCCAGAGTGTCTATGCTGTGTTCGCGCCCGACCATGCCGATGTAGCCAGTGACTTCGATGTCACGCTGCACGGGTGGGTAGACGTCGATTACGTCGCCTTCGTAGAGGGCGACACCGATGTGTATGGCGCCTTGGGTTTCCAAGCTGATCGCGAGGCCGGTCAAAGGCCTGCTGACGGGCTTGGCGTCATCGATAAGGCGCTCCAGCTCCAGGTACATTTCTTCGGTGATGCCGGTATCCAGTACACCGACCTTCAGCGCGAACGTACCGGGGATGCCCATAGGCGTCGTCTGCCACCACTCCAGCACCTCGATCAGGTAACCCAACGGCTCGACCACCCGCCGCAGGGCGCCGATGGTTCCCTTGTGGGCATGCACGTAGAACGCGGAGCGAATGGCGGAACGCTTGACGGCTTCGGACCATTTGTTGTCCCAACGGTCGACCGACCAGGTCCAAGCCAGCCACGGCAGCAGATGCGCCGGGCAGGTGTCCGGGTTGTACAGGGTGCGCAGTGGGATAACGGTTTTCTCAGCCAGCGCGGCCTCGATGGCGCGCTCCAACTGAGTGCTATTCAGGGGGAGCAGACTGGTCATGTCGTGCCCCCAAGAACAACACTGAAACCGGTGCAATAGGCCGCTTGGTACTTGCTCGGCTTTAGGTCTTTCCAGTTTTTCAGCTCGACCCGGCCGACGCCGCTGATGTGCAACTGGGCGTCGACGCCAGATTGAGCAACCTCAAGCGCCAAGCGCTTACGCGGGTTGATCCAGGCCGCGAGGCGCTTGATCGCCTCGGCCAAGATGGCGTCGTTTTCCGGGCCGGCGCCTTGCATGTGCAACACGGCATCAATCCGGTAATTCAGGATCTCGGCGCTCTGCACGATGAGGCGGTCGCCAACCGGGCGGATGTCATCGTCGCTGAGTTTGCTGTACACCGCGTCTAGCAGCGCCTGATCGGCCTGGCCGCTGCCGGTCAGGCTCAGCACGGTCACCACTACGACGGCCGGTGATGGGCTTTCAGCCGTGGCATCGGCCACCAGCCCCGAGGCGTTGCGCGAGTGGAAAATGTAGCTGTTGCGAGGGCCGGCGGTGGTCAGCCCTTCGTAGACCAACTGGATACGCTCACGCAGGGCATCGTCGGACTCTTTAACCTCTTCGACCGGCGGCACCGCCAGCAGATTAGCCGGCTGAATAACCAGTCGTTGAAGCTTCACGTTGGCCGCAAGCTGATCAAGATCCTCCTTTTCGGCATACGCCAGCATCAGCGCCCTGGCCGCATCATTGACCCGTGCCCGATTCTGCATCTTGCCGTAGGCCCCCAGTTCCACCAGTTTGACCACCGGGTCGCTCTCCAGCGCCGCCGACCAGTTATCGCCCATGTACTCGCGAAAAGATGACATCCCCTCCTGGTACAGCTCCTCATAGTCCAGATCCTCCAGCACCTGCGGCGCCGGCAACGCCGATAAATCCACTGTACTCATGCCGACACCTCCAGCAGCAGGCGTTCGCCCTGATAGTCACCTGTTAACTTGAAGTCGATGCGACCGCCGACGATGGCAACGACTTGCACCTGCTCCAGCTTTAGCCGCGGTTCCCAGCGACCCAGCGAGCGAGCCACCTCGGCCTGCACCGCGCTCTTCCAGCCCGCGTTGACCGGTAGGTCGACAAAGCGTCGGATCAGGCTGCCGTACTCAGGCCGCATCCGCCGACTGCCCACGGGCGTGCCGAGAATGTCCCCAATGGACTGTCGGAGATGGTCGAGACCGGACAGCGGTTTGCCGGTGTGGCGATCCATTCCGATCATCGGGATTACTCCTGCAGAAGTTCCGGGTGGGCCTGGAGGAAGGCGAACTGTTCATCAGTGCTGGCCGTCACGCGCGCCTTGCTCACCGCCAAGGTGCTGCCATCAGGAAGGACCAGGGTGCGCGAGGTGAAGAGCGTGTCGCGGAAAACGCGCCCAGGCCCAACTTCGTCCTGGCTGTCGAGTTTGTTCTTGCTCATCAACGGATGCTCCTAAAACGAAAAACCCGCTCAAGGCGGGTAGTGATCAGTGTTTGTGGTTCGGCGTGTTGCCGCCGACATCGATGACCTTGCCGGCACTGTTGATGTCGCCGGTCGTATTGAGTGTGCTGTTGATCTGGGTAGCGCCGTCGATGGTGACTAAGCCCACCAGGTTGATCTTGCCCGACACCAATCGTGTGCTATCCGGCGTCATCTCCAGCACAGACCCTCCGACCTTGACCATGACGGTGCCCGCCGGGAGATCGATGGTGTAGCTGTTGGCTTCCCAGTCGTAGACCAGGGAGCCGCCATCGTCGAACCGCCACACCTCGACATGATCGCGGTTGTCCGGCTGGGCGCCGGCATTGCCGTACAAGCCAGGGATAAACGTACCCATCGCCGGCTCGCCGCTGGGACTGATCAACGCGCCCTGCTCTCCCACGCTCGGCACCCGCCAGTGACGAGCCTTGCCAGCCGCCTGGCTGTGCCAACGCACCCAGGCGCTGATCCAGTCGCCCGACTTCACACGCACCATAGCGGTGGACAGATCCACCCCCACCACGACGCAGGGCATCACCGTCGAGGCGATCATCCGGTCATGCTGGGCACTGGCGTAGCTCATTGCAGATCCTCCGGGTTGACCGGCCCTACGCCCGGCCCCAGGTCAATGACCAAAGACCCCGGCGGCTCATCCGGCCACGGCCATTCCTCGGCGCCCAAGTAAACCGTCTGGTCCCACTCCACCAGCCAGACGAAATAGCCGTCCAGTTCGGGCTTGGTCCAGTCTTGCGTAGAGCGCACGAACTGCGCGCAGTCGACCTCCAATCCCCAGCTCTGCCCCCGTAGAAGCACCGCGAGCTGGGAGGCCAACTGCACCGCCTGGCGTTGCGGATCCGCGCTGATCGAGTCGACGATGATCCGCGCCTCGAACTTGCAGGTCAGCGAGGTTTCACCGGTACCGATATCCGGCGCGGGCTCCATCTCGGCCATTTCCAGCAGCACTACCGGCGTGGGAATGCTGGTGTCTGCCGACAGATCCGGCCAGAACGACGCGCCCTGAATCCCTGGCAACTGTTCCTTCAGGTGCTGCTCGATGGCGTCATAAAGACGGTCGAGGCTGAATGGCTGATCAGACACGGGCGGTCTCCTTGAGGTACTTCTGCAGTTCAAAGTTGAGTTCTTGCTTGAGGATCTCCAGCAAGCGTTCGTCAGCGCGTTTTACCCAGTTGTCGAAGTGCGGTCGCACCTGGTCCAGCGAGACCTTGGCTTTCGCCAGCGGGAAGCGGTTGTCGCTCTCTGCGATGAAACCCGAACTGCGCCGCCCCTGCGTGCTGCCGGGGTAGTCCGTGGCATTGAAGTGCTTGCTCGACGTGCGGATCCAGATGTCGGGGCTATTGCCATACACCTGCTTGAAGAACGCGCCCTGGTAACGCCGCCCCGCCACCGACACACCGGCGCGGGATTGCCGAGATCGACCGATGCGGCTGGCCTCGATGGCGTTGACCCCAAACCACAACTTGCCACGCATCGCGCCGCCGCTGACCGGATAAGCCCGAAGGCGCTGCCGGACAGCGCCGATGGCGATTCGCTCCTGCTTGCCCACGGCTCGCGCAATGTAGGTGCGCAGCCAACCCAACGTCTTGTTGATCGCACGACGCTGAGCCGCTGCAGCGGCCTTGGGCACCAACTGCCCGAACTCGCGCAGGGCCTGGGAATGCACCGCCGACGGCAGGATATTGATCATCCCGCTATCGCGGTTTTGCTGCACATGGCTGCCGACGCTCATGGTCGCTTCCTCAAGATCAGGGCCACCAGGCCATCGCCGCCGGGCTCTAGTTGCAGCAGGTCGTAGTCGCCGCCGCCATCCAGAGTCGGCAAGTCGATGGTGACCCGCAGGCCCTTGCTCAGACCGTCCGAATCTTTCACGCGGATCTCAAATCGAGGCTCGCGCAATCCGGTGTGGACCTTGCCGAACTGCGGTGCTTTCCATGGTGCCGCGAACATACCCAGTACCGGTTCGGCGCGGCCTTCGATCTGGGCGCTGTCGCCCAGGGTCTCGAATACCACGTCGTCGATGTCGTCGATCAGATCGCGGAAGGCCACGGTCACATTTCCAGCAGGATCTGCGCCAAGGGCCGCGTGCACATGTGCAGCGGGTTGGACTGAGCTTCACCGGCCATGCCTTTGTTGAAAGGCAGTGGCTCGATCTTGCTGTAATACGGAACACCTTCGGTGTTGACCGTTTCCATGTAGTCGGCCGGTGCGAATACCGAAATATACAAGTCCGGTACGCCTTCAGGGATCAGCAGCGCCTTGTCGTCGTGCACAAACGTCATCCCGGCGATTTTGCCGCGATAACGCTCCCAGGTGATGCCACCGTAGTCGAAACTTTCACGAGCATCACCTCGTAAAGCAGCTGCTTGTTGGGTGTTGAGGTAAGTTTTTTTCACCTCCTCAATTTCCAAAAGCGCATTCCAAAAATTCTTACCGCAGAAAGCACGAGAGCCGCTGCGGGTCACGCTGCCCAATGCGTCTTCTTGCATATCCAACGCCTCACCACACTGCACGCGAAACGACTTCGTCTCACCGACCAAGCCCATCGACAACGACTTTCGCTTAACGCCAAAACGGTCATACAAATCGAGCAGCACCGTCTTGCCGTCGGCATCGTAGATTTTGCCGTTGAGCGCACCGAGGCGCTGAAACTCGTGAGTAACATCCAACTGTCGGCGAGCCTTGGCCAGGCGCTTGTTGACCACATCCTGCACCGACTGAAGCTCGGAACGCGTGCCGAAGGCACGAATGCCCTGGATCTCATCAGCCTTGATAGTGAAGCGTTGTGGCAGGTGTACGGTATTGAAAGGAATCAGCGTGCGCTTGGTACCACCGACCACCAGACCGGACGTACCCCGTTCACCCGCCGGCACCAATGCCAAGGTGTCACCGTCCTTTTCGATCTGTACCGTAAGGGTGGTAATACCCTCCTCCTGGAACAAACCCAGGCTGCCGATACGTCCAGGCACGTACTCCTGTTCGTTGATTGCGGCGGTCAGCGAAGATACCGAGAACGCATCGTCATTGAAGATTTGAATGTCAGCCATGAAACATGTCTCCAGAAAACAAAAAACCCGCACAATGCGGGTTGAAGGGGTTAAACGAGTCGCCTTAGCGGACGATCACGTCTCGAGCGTTCAGCGCTTTCTCAGCGGCGGGGTCCAGGCCGGTCAAGTGTGCTTCGCTGACCTCCGCCAGACGCACCACCGCACGTCCTCGGCGCACCACGTCCGACATGCTCAATGGGCCGAAGAGGATCGCCTGGGCGTTCTCGCTCCCGTCTTCAGCTGTGGGGTTGTATGGCGCGAATTCACCAGTAGCGGTGACCAAACCGAGAATCTGTCCAGGTTCTAACGCAGGGCCTGCAGCGACGTTGATCGCTTCGCGGGAAATGGTGCCGTTACCTTCGGACAGCAGGAACTCGCCTGCGTGCATCGATTCAGTTTTCATGCTCTTGCTCCTTTCGAGTTACCGTTTTGTGCCGCCTGACGGCTGGACCAGATTGAATGGGTGTCGACCTGCTTGGCCTTGATCGTTGGGGCTGGATCATCGTCCAGCGGCAGGCTGTTATTGATTTCAAAGCCGCCGCCACTGCCGACCAGCTTGTCGAAGAGCCGCGCACGAACTGCAGCTTCATCCAGGCCCGCCGTGATGAATTCGCCGGTCAGCTCTGGCAGTCGTGCCGCGACACAGAGGCCGTGCAAGGCTTTTGCATTGCTCAGTGCTGCCTGGATCACCGCTTCGCTTTCCAGCTTCGTCGCAGCGAGTATAGGGTCCACCAGGTTGCTGATGCCGGCCGCTGCACATCCCTGGGTGACCATCAGAGCCAGCTTGGCAGCATCCAGCACAGGGGCAGGATCTGGCTCAGGCGGTTCTACTTCAGGCCCGTCATCCAGTTGGGCGAGCAGCTCGGGCGGGGCATTCTGGAAGCGCTGCAACACGCTGCCCTGTCCGAGACAGGCGCTGACCTTGAGACCGTCGCCGACTTCATCGGCCAGGCCCAGCGCCACCGCTTCATTGGCCGTGAGCCAGGTTTCCGCATTGACCATGCGCCGCAGCTCGGCTTCGTCGATGTTGGGCGCCTTGGCTTTGTAGGCCGCGATAATCGCTTCCAGGGTCTGGTCCAGCACGTCAGCGACGCGACGGAAGTCTTCGGCATCACCACCGGTAAAGGTGTAGGGGTTGTGAATCATCAACATGGCGTTGGCCGCGATCACTACCCGGTGAGCGCCGCACACCGCGACACTGGCCGCGCTCGCCGCCAGTGCATCAATGCGCCCCGTACAGCGCTCGCCCAGCCGGGACAAAGCGTTGTGGATCGCCAGACCGTCGAACAGATCACCGCCGATGCTGTTGAAAGCGACGATCACCGGGGACGCGCCGTCATCCATGGCGCGCAGATCCTGCACGAACTGGTTGGCGGTGACGCCCCAGGCGCCGATCTCGCCGTACACGAAGATCTCGATACTGCGTTGCTCAGCCTCGCCACTGGCCTGGAGGGTGTACCAGCTTTTGTCGGCGACCTTGACCTGCTTGCCCGCCTTGTCATAAACGCGGGGCTTGGCTTTTTTGCTCATTGTTGTTCCTTGTCATCGTTCAGCTCGATGGCTTCAAGAGTCGTGTAGTTGAGGCCGAGGTTCGTGGCTCGTACGAGATCGGCCGCATTTTCCGTGTCGACCGTTTCCGCGTCGTAACCGGTACGCAGCACCATCTCGCTGCGAGAGGCAAAGCCCGCTTGTACCTCCATCCGCCGTGCCTGTACGTCCTGCACTGGCTGGATGTAGGCCCATCCTTGCGGCACCCAACGTGTGCGCAGGTATTCGCGTCGACGTTGCGCGTAATCCTCCAGCACCAGGGCGCCGGACAACACCGCCATGTCCATCCAGGCAGCCCGCACCGGGCGACATAGCTGATGCACATACACGCCGAATTGCAGCTGCTCCAGGCGCCGCCGGAACTCGTTGAGCACCACCCGCAGCGCCCGGTCGTTGACCTCGCGCATGTCGCCCGTGAGGATCTCGTATGGCGTGCCCGAGCCCGCAGCAGCAGCCATCAGCTGCTGCCGCATAAAGTCCGGGTAGTTGTTGCCGGCGTCCGGTGGCTTGGAGAACTCCACCTCTTCACCTGGTCCCAGCTCCTGCATGGTGCCGGGCTCCAGGGCGACCATCGGCGTGAAGCCATCGCGGTCGGTGGTCAGGAGTTGCCCAGTGACAGGGTCACGCGGTTGTTGCCCCATCTCCGGTGATGGCCGTTTGATGAAACCGGCAAACAGGTTCGCCACTTCCTGCCTGAACAGCACCGCGTCATCGTAGTTGTCCAGGCTGCGCAAGCGCTTCAATACCGGCGCCAAACGCGGCACGCCACGTAGTTGACCAGGCTCCATCGGTTCGAAGATGTGCAGCACCTGTGTTGCCGGTACGCGCACCAACTGGTTATAGCCAGCGTTCAATGACGACGAGTCGCGGGGATGCGACAGGTACATGTAATACGCCACACGCTTGCCCGCCGGGTTGAACTCGATCCCCGCCCGGATCACGTTGCCGTTTTTGGCCATCTCGAATTTATCGTGAGGGACAAATTCAGGGGCCAGCGCCTGCAACTGCAGCGGCACTGCCAAACCTTCGCTCGGGCTGCGGGGTCGCAATCGCACAAAGCATTCACCGGCCGTTTCAACGGTGCGCGCCACCAGAGCCTGCATGCCGTAGAAGTCGGTCAGCTCATCGGCATCCGCCTCGGACGCCCAGTCATCCCACAGCTGCTGCTTGAGCTTGCGCAGCTCGGCGTCGTCCGTGGTCGGCCTGGGCGTGATCCCGGTGCCGATCAGGTTGCTGACGCGTTTGTCGATGACGTTGAACGCGTACGGGTCATTGCGCACCGCCGCCCGCGAACGCGCACGCAGGTTGCGCAGGGCCGGGGTGTTGATGCTGTTAATGCCGTTGTCAGACGCTTCCCAACTGGCCGAACGTCGGCCCTCACCGGCGCCTTCGTAACTGGCCTTGATGTTCGACGGCAGCAAGAATCCATTACGGGTGAGCGTCGGATAGTTTCGAGCCATTAGATTCCCTTGCCTCCGTGGGTAAGCCGGATCACGCGAGAGCGCGGCCCGGCGGCTTGGCTCAGCGACGTGCGGATCTCGTCGCGGGCCTTAAGCAGTTCGTCGATAGAGCGGTACTCCACCGTGCGGTCGCTGTATCGCACGGTCTTTTCACCGCGTGCAATGGCGCGCTCGATGACTTCGAGGTGCTTCGGGGTAAACGACATATCAGCGTCTCTTCAGGTAACCGCTGGTGGAGCTGCGGCGTCGTGGGGGTGAAGCCGGTCGCGGTTGGGCGACCAGGGCATCGGGTTGCGGCGCTGGTTGTGGTGTCACGTGAGCCGGCTCGGCGACCGTGACACGCTCGGCGGTGACCACCTTTTCATCGAACAATCCCGCCTGGGCCAGAGAGTTCCGCACCCGCTCCCAGTCGTGCTCCTGATAGCGGTTGATGCCGAGGTAATGTGCCATTGCCAGGCAATACACCATCAGATCGAGCGCTTCGTTGCGCTCGGCCTTGCCTTTGATCCACTCGATACGCTTGTGACCACGCACGTACTTAGCGACCTTTCGCTCGGCCACGCACTGGACGAAGAACTCATCCGGCAGGTCGTTGGCAAAGTGCACCGCACCTGGGCCAGACTCAAACGGGTAGCGGTTGTAGATCCAGTCCTTTGCAGTGTCTGTACCGACAAACCAAAGCTCTGCGCCACCGCGTTCGGTCTGCCCCTTCCAGGTCACATCAACCATCGAAGGCCGCTGAGCGATCACCGGCTTGCCGGGCTTGCTCGCGCCCTTAATGGCGAAGATGTTGCGCCAGCGCCGTACGCGGCAGAACTGATACACCTCATCCGTGTGATGGCCACCGGAGTCGACAGCAACCGCAAGAATGCCCAGGCCAACGCCGCAAGGGTGTCGATAGCGCTCCTTGAGCAGCTCGTCGAGGACAGCCCAGGTACGCTCATCTGATGGGTCACCGGCGATTACTCGGTGATCGATGACCCAGCGCTCCATGCCGACACCCCAGCCCATTGCCATGAACTCCAGGCGATCGGCCTGCACGTCGACAGAGCCAGTGATCATCATCACAGCAGCAGGTACCGCACCGAGGGAGAAACCCTCCCTACGAGCCCGCTCGATCAGGACCGATGCCTTCGTCTGCTCTTGTGCACTGTCCCAGACCTTTGCCAGACGAGTGTTGTAGAACACCTGCATGGGTTCAAGGTCACCCTTAGCCTGAGCCTTTTTGGCCTTTTCGAACTGCTTAGCCAGCGACCGCCAATCCATCCACCCCGGCGGTGAATACAGCGCATTGAGGTGGAACCCCACGGTCTCACCATCGCCTTGGGTGTGGGAGCGCCATTCACCCTTGGCTAACATCTGTCCCTTGAAGTGCTCTTCGATCAACACATCGCAGTCCAAACCGGACGCAGCGCATTTGTAATGCACCACGCTAAAGTCGGCTGAGTAGAGAAGGTTTTCCCATTCAAGCACCTGCATGTGGCCACAGTGGGGGCATGGCACGTAGTAATAACGCTGGTCGCTGGATTCAAACAGATCGGCAATGCGTGACGCGCCCTTGATCGTCGGCGAGCTCGAAAAATAGAACTTTGCGTTGCGGCCAAAAGTACTACCCCGCGTTTCCGCTAGTTCGATAGGGTCACCCTCATCGCCCACATCGACCTCCCAGCGATCAACTTCATCGCCGTAGATGTAGCGCGCCGACAACTCGGCCAAGTTGGCCGCAGAGCCCGCAGTGGTGACATACAGCGAGCCGCCCTCGAACTCCTTGGTGTCCATGGTGTTGCGTGAATCTCGCGACCGGCTGGAGGCAACACGCTCGCGTAGCACGGGAGTGGCCTTGATAGTTTTGCTGATACGAGACGACACCCGTTTCGCCAGGCCTAGGCTGGGAAGCAGCGCAAGAATGTTGGACGGCGCCATATGGATTAAGCCGCCCATCCAGTTCAATCCGATCTGCGTTTTCATTAACTGGGAGGCGACCATCGTTATCACGCGCTTGCATGGGTGAGCCGGCGAAAGGCAGCGCATGGGCTCGCGAGCATAAGGTGTACGCGAGGTTCGGTATTGGCCTGGCTCAGCGGCACCCGAGTCACGCGGGATCCGCATGTATTCGTCAGCCCACTGGTCAATCCAAACGTCCGGATCGGGCTGGAGCCCACGGAAATACGCCTCACGGTACACCTCTGCACCATCAGGAATTTCCGTGTGCATGGGGTTAACTCATGGTTAGTGCATGTTCAAGGTCAGAGGTAGACATACGTTCAGCGTCCTCCAGCGAACGCCGGATGGCAGCTGTCAAATGCCTTTCGATTATCCAAGGGTCGGTCATTGCAGCCAGCTCTGGGGCAAGCTGTGGGGGCATTCCAAGCAGTTGATCACGCAACAGACGGCCCGCATTGTAGGCACCTGTTTCCACTGCTTCGCGATCCACCAGGGTGCCTTGTTGTTTGCGATAGTTGTCTTGCTCCTGAAGAGCAAGGTAGTGCTCTCGCAGAGCGCGAGACTTCTGAAAGTCTACCGCTTGCCCAACTTGCGGCACCGCAGGTTCTTCGGCGGCTGTTTTCGCCTCTCGCTCAAGACGAAGCCGGTTATGACGGTCGGCAACAGCGGCTTTGCTGGGATCCGCCGACTCCGCCAGCAATGCCTCGGTAGCTTCCAGCTCTACTTTGCCGTCATCGGTCAGCACCAGGCGATCCTGATTAGCCAGCTTGGAAACATAAGATTTGGCCCAGCCACGTCGTGCCGCAAACTCCGTTTTGCTAATTACGGTCATGATGGAATCTCCTGTTCACCAATGAATCCGGTGTTGTTCACCTGTTCACCTCGGTTCACTAAGCTGGTGAACTGTCCGCTAACACTTTCCCGCGGGTTTCATGCCCCGTGTCCCTCGAATGCCGCCAGGGTCCCCGGCGACTTTTCGGCGCACCATTTTGAAGCAAACCGCTAGAGGCCACGTATTCCGTGGCCTCTAGCAAATCAAACCTGTCCACTGCCCGAGGGCGGCACATCGCACACGCCCAACCGCTTGGCGGCCCAGCGTTCGTACAGGCCGATGGCGACATCGGCGCCGGCCATCGCGGTGAGGCAGCCAATGCTCCCCGCCGCTAGGACCGACATGCCCGATGCGTGCAACAACATCATGGTGGACAGTCCGCAAACCACACAGGCCCCGGACCGAAGGAGCAAGCGGCGGACCAAGGACCAACCGCTCACCCCCGCCTTGTCGGCCCGCCATGCCTCGCCGGAAATCCCGCCGACCAGGGACAGTACGATCACCATCCAGATCGGCATCTCAATAAGCGCTTGCTGCTCGTTTGTCATCGCCCTACCCCATAAACGCAAAAACCCGGCGCAATGGCCGGGTTTAGTGTGGTGGTGTGTCCCGCTGCTTGCGGTCGCACCTATCGAAGATGGGTACTTTTTACAGGTTGATTCCGGTGGCAGCAAGCCTGTTTTAATGCCACCCGGCCAATATCCTGGGTACGTCTAGGGAATGTCGGTGAATATCTATAGTTCGGCTATAAGCGCCTTCGGCGCTGTCCTACTGTCCCACTATATTGAATCGAAGTAGGACAGCTAAAGGCGCCTGAATTCGTGGCTCTGACCTACTGTCCTACCTTTTTTACTTTTCTCTTGTGTATAGAGAGAAAGCTAAAAGCACGCGTGCGCGCCATTGGCGCGAATACGTGCCCGCTATGCTCATGTGTGCGATGGGCGGGTAAAGGTTGGACGGTAGGACAGGCCAACAACGGCGCGGGCTGCGCCAGTCCGACCGCGCTAAATGCTAGTCGGACAAGGCAGGACAGTTGGACAGGGGCACGCGAAGTGACGCCGACGATCATGCAGCCGCCTCCATCAGCATGAATGCGATATGCAGGTGGGCTGCGTGCAGGCGCAGATAGTAGGTGTCGCGCCCACATTCGCAATGGGCATACTTCAAGCGCATGTCGGTGTCGTGGTTGCAGTAGTGCTCACGAACGACAGTCGCAAGCTCTTGGTCCAGATGCTTATTCACGATCAACTCGATATCAAGAGAGCCCTCCAGCGGAGCACGAAACGCCCGCCGACCTCGGATCAACTGACCGTTACTCTCCATCATCATGGCGACCATGTTGCCGCCTGCAAGCCCACCCTTGGTGAAGTCGCTGTGCAGCTCTTCTGCCCACGTCCTTAGTCGTGTATCGATCTCTTTAATCAAAGCATGGTTCCTCGATCACCGACTGCTGCAAGGCAGACGCTCGACCCCAAGCCTTGGGCTTTTCGTAGGCCCATGGCCGCACGCCACTTTTTGCCAATGCCGGCATGCGACGCTTCCGCCAGCCCAGCCGGTGCATAATCGCCCCGACCCGCATCTGCTCAGGCTTACCCCAATGGCCGAAGTCCAGCTTCAGCGCCTGGGTCAGGATCTCGTTGCCGGTGGCGGTTTCGCCGATCTGCGACTCTTCCATCCAGGCGAGGATTGGCCCCTCCCATTCGTCAACCACGAAACGCTCGTCCTGCGCCTCGGCGAACATCCAGGACTCGTCCTTGTTCACCCACCAAATATCGCCAGCCTCGAAGCAGAAAAGCGCCTCAGCCCATAACTGATCGCGGATCTCGCGCAGTTGCTCCAGATCGACCTTGTTGCAGAACACCGGCCAATAGCGACGGTTGCCCGTGGCATCCTTGAGGTATTCCTCTTGGTTGGTGGTACCCACGAAAACACACTGGCGTGGCACGTCATTCGTTCTGCGGCCATAGCTCTCGCGGTAGGTGTCGGTGGACGCGGAGAAGAACTGCTTGGCCTTGGTGCTTTCCGCCTTGTTGAAGCTGTCCAGCTCCCCCAGCTCGACAATCCACTTGCCGCGAATGGCCTGGAAGCTGTCCTTATCGCCAAGAGCAAAGGGAGTGTCCATGAACCACTCGCCACCGAGGACGCCCATGGCAGTGGACTTACCGGCACCCTGCCCGCCTTCGAGGATCATCACCGAGTCGGCCTTGCAGCCTGGGCGCATCACCCGAGCAACTGCCGAGATCAGCCAACGCTTGCCGACCTTGGCCGAGTACTCGCTGGCTTGGACGCCCAGCACGTCGGTCAGCCAGGTTTCAATGCGTGGCACGCGGTCCCACTTCAGTTTCTCCAGGTACTCGCGCACCGGATGGAAGGCATGGTCGTGGGCAACCACGCTGACCGCTTCGATCACTTGAGAGGCCTTCACGCGCAGGTTGTACTGCTGTGCGAGCCACTTCATCACGCGCATATCGTCGATGTCGGCCCAATCACCGGCACCGCCGCCAAAGGGCGCGGACCGCAGTTTGACAATCTTGGAGCTGAACACGCTATAACCGATGACACCGGCCCAGCGTTCGTCGTTGCCCAGGATCAACTCAACGTTTTGCATGTGCGCGATCAGCGAGCCGTTTTCAGTCCGCGCTAGTTGGTCTTTCCAGCCACCCGCTGCAGGAGGCTTGACCACCGCCAGCACCTGGCGGCGGACGGACTCCAATCCTTCGGCGACGTGCAGGTCATTGAAGTCGGTCCACTTGATCTCGCGCAAGCCAGAGAACACCGGGGCGACCACTTGACCGCCGACGACGAGCGCGGCGTTATTGGCCTTCTCTTCGCCAGGGTTCCAGGAGTCACCGTTCGGACGCTTAGTCTTCCAGTCATCGTCGCGACAAATGATCAACGGGCAACCGGGGAAGCGCTCGCGCATGGCCTTGGAAACCGGCAGCAGGTTGCCCGCATCGAAAGCGATAGCGACAGGAAGCGAAGTCGCCATGTGCAGGCTTGCGCCCGTGGCGTAGCCCTCACATACCAGCACCGGCTCGCCGGGTTCAGGGTGCGGACCGATCAGGTGGAAGGCGCCTTCCTTCGACATGCCGTAGGGCCAATACGCTTTGTCGCGACCGGTGTCCTCTTGCTTCTCGGGGAAGATCACCTGCAGGCCGACGATCTGGTCGCGCACGTTGCACATGGGCACTAAAAATGCGCCTGTACGTGGCGCATAGCGAACCTTGAAACCTACGATCTGCTTTCGATCCAGATAAGCGCTCTTGCCCTTTTCGGGCATGCGCTTGAACAAGCCGGCAGCACGGTTGGCCGCTCGGCGTGACGCGTTGGCCGCAATCTCGGCAGCCTTCCGCTTGGCATCTTCCTGCCGAGCACGCATGACATCGCGCTCTTCGGGACTCATACGCACGGCCTTGACCTTGATTTTCGCCGATTCGCCCGAGCGCCAGTCACCGAAGCTGCCGAAGATCAGCGTCTCGTTCTTCTCGGTGCGGTGTTCGTGAACGACGTACCAGCCGTTTTTTTCCTTGCCCTTGTCCTGGGTGGTTTTGCAGCGGGTGAGCTTGCCGAACACCAAGGGCTGGGCAGGTTCGAGGCCATAATCCGCGAACTGATTCAGTACCTCATCGAGCATGGCGAGCCACCATGATTTCGTCGATTTCTTGGCACGTCACACAGTGAGTACAGCCAGGGAGAGCAAGGCGGCGCCCTTCTGGGATTGGCGTATCACAGACCTCGCACAACATGAATGAATGTGCAGCAGCGACAGGCTTGTTGGCTCGGCGTGCAGCAAGAGCCTGATCCAGGCGCTCTTGCACCAGGTCATTTGCAAAGTCAGCGATATCAGCCACGGTCCGCCCCCCGCGTTGTCTGGTTGACGTATTGAGCACGGTTGAGCATGCCCAACAGCCCCTGGATTCCGCGAAACACCTGCAGGCGAATCTCGGCCAGCTCGTGATCACTCACAACACCGTCGCCAATGCTCTTGGCCCAGGTGTCAGCCAGATCAGCCACCTGGCGGAAGTAGACCGCAATGCCGGTGGTCAATGTCTCCGGCATGTCGTTGGTATACGCCTCGGCCAATTCCTGCCACATCGTATCGCCGACAAGACCATGCACCGCATCGAGAATCCGGCGGTCCTTGGTCAGTTCGAGGATCTCGCCAAACTCTTGAACATTGACCGTGTGCGAGGGGTGGGTAGGGGACAACTTGTGTTGCAGCGTTGTGGCATTGCGGCCTGTGGTGGCGGCGATTGCAGCGGCGCCACCCGGATAATCGCGTGCGGCATGGTAAAGCGCTAATTCGAGCGTCAGGACTTCCCGTTGTGCTCGATCAACGCAACTCAGAGCAATTCGGCTCATGGCATTAATCCTTATAAGTTGCCAGTGCCGCGCGGCTTGCAGTGGTGTTACATTTGCCGCGTGGCTTGAAAGGGCCCAAACGCCGGCAAGATCCTCAAGATCGAAACCGGCACCGCGCAGAGGTGAGTGATCCGTCTCTCACCTCTGGCGCAACAGCTGCCTAATCTGTGGTGGAAAAGGCAGCAACCCAAGGCCTCCGTGCCTTGGAAGCGCGGTAAAGAGAGGTGGTTAGCATGTGGTGTGCCCTCAACTCCTTATCGCGACCCGACAGCACTGTGGTGGTGTGTGCCGGGAGAAACTGGGCGGCCCTTGGGTCGCCTTTTTTCTGCCTACGCTGCAGCTTTCTGCGGGGCCGATGCGTTGAGCAACCAGGCAGCGTCAAATGCGTTGCCCTTCTGCTCCGCAGCGGTCGCTAAAAGTTTTGCGTAGTGGGTTTCACCGGTGTAATCGGTGCGGGGAAGACTGGCAGCTAAGCGCCATTTATTGAGCGCTTGATAGCTCCTTTCACACACCTTGGAGGCGGCACCAATGCCGCCTACTGCTTCAAATGCGAACGCGATGGCGTTCGGAAAATCTGCGGGGTCCAACATGGCAACCTCCAATTATCAACTCTAGGTTGATATTAACATCAACTGACTATTGCGCAACCCCTGTGAGAGTATCAACTCATGGTTGATAAGAACGAGCTACGGGCAGCTTTCACGGCGCGCCTTCACGAAGCACTCGACGACGCCGGTGTACGCACCCGGGGACGTGGTGTGGATATCCACAAACAGCTTAAGACCGCTGGAGTGAAAAAAAGCACTCAAGCAGTAAGTAAATGGCTGAATGGCGAAGCAATTGCTGAGGCGGATAGCATGGCCGCTCTCTGTGCTTGGTTGAAGGTACGACGAGAGTGGTTGGAATATGGCGTGTTACCGAAAAAGTCGCATAAGGAGAACAACCTTCACCAAATGCACTCTGGGCACGAAAGTAATATCGGAGAAGTAACCCGAAACTTTGGAAAGGTGCCATTAATTTCTTGGGTACAAGCGGGTGCATGGTGCGAAGCTAATTTTGAGTTACATGACGGCGAAACTTGGCTTTCTTGCCCGGTAGCTATTAGTCAAAGTGGATATGCACTAAAGGTACTTGGAGACTCGATGACTAACCCAGGCCCTGGGCGAAGCTATCCAGCAGGTTGTATAATTTTCGTAGATCCTGAAGCTGAAAGCAAAACAGGTGACAGAGTGATTGCAAGGGTACCGCGCACTAATGAAGCCACTTTCAAAATACTGGTAGCTGATGCAGGGCGTCAATTTTTACGGCCTATTAACCCTCAGTACCCAATAATAGAGATAACTGAAGAGACTCACATATGCGGAAAGGTAGTTGGGGCGTTCCTTCCAGAGTAGCCCCAGACAAATTTAAAAATCTAAAGAATTTATAATATCGTCAAGCACGCCATCCATCCCGTACTTAAGATCGTTCAGCAAACTATAAAGCTCTTGAAAAGTTTCCATACTTTCTCTAGTAGCTAGATCCTTAGTTGTATAAACGACCTGTTGGGTGAAGTCTATCCAGTCATGCTCATCGAAGGACGCCAATTCGTCAATGGTCTGGCGCCCCGGGTAATAGGTCAGATTAAAATGACCGTCATTTCTTTTGAGCACTGACCACTTATATCTGCCGTCGAAGACAAAAAATACTTCAGTCTGATGTTTGCCGGGAATAACCAATGAAATTTTATCTTTATTTTCGATCATTGCATTTGCGGCTATTACTATTTTGCTCATGACTTACTCCCAGCAAGCTCATCTATATTCTGAACATTAAGATGCCTAACCTTTTCACGAATTTCGCTTATCAAAGCGCGCTTCTTCGCCTCCGTGATAGGTTTGACTTTGACATCACGATCAAAAAGCACTTCTAATTTTTCGATCTGAACTGACATCAAGACAATTAATTTATCATTCCCACGCATTTGGCCAAGCAAATCGTGAAATATGTTAGAGATAGTCTCCGTATGCCCTGGCTCATTCGCATTGAAATTATTCAAAAGCTCAAGCTTTTCTTTAATTTCTGACAGCGTGAGCTGGTGAGAGTAATTAATTAAAACCGAAAAAACAGAAGCAATTGCTTTTCTCTTCGTGACAAATAAATAGATCGCTATCGAAGATGCTAACCAAGATGCCATATCAGATAGAAAGCTTACTGCAGAAATGAATCCATCCAATGTCATGCGTGGCACCTAATTCCATGTCTGCACTAATAAATCTCGTCGCGTGAATCTAACGGAATCGTACACTTAATTTCAACCTTAGCCTACGAAGACAGAGCGAATTACACACACGAAACAGAATATCAACCAATGGTTGTTGACATATCGCAACCATCAGTTGATATTTGCCTCACTCTTCCACCACAGAGCGAGGCAACACCATGCGCACCACAGCCACCCTGCACGCCCACCCGGCCGCTGCTAATCCCTTCCGCATCTTCGAAATTCGCCGCTTGGCGCAAGATTGCGGGTGCACCTTCATCGCATCCAAACCCAAGCTAAAACAGTACACCGCGCCCGCGCCGTTCGATTCGAACGACGGAGGGCAAGCGGCGTGAACAAGTTTAAACTCGACAACCGTACCCTTGCCCTGCTGCATGCCCAGGTCAATCTCAGCGAGACTTTCAACCACACGCTGCGTACCACACCACGTCGCGATGTGCTGGGTTTCCGCCTGAAAGTCGAACGCAGTAAGGCCGACACGCACTTTACTGTTGAAATAGGGAGCAATCGCCACACGCTGACTCTAACCAACAATAAAAAAATGCACCTCAAACTGGCCGACTTCATCGAAGAAATTGCCAACGGCCCGGCCGATCCCAGCGCACTGCCTGAATCACCGCCGACTCTCCACGCAAACCGCTGCTATGGCGCGTTTGATGTTGTACACAAGCAACAAGTGTTCGAGCTGGTTCGCACCGGCGGCACGATCAGTCTCGACCTGGGCTTCGAGCAGCCCATTTACCTGGCGGTTCACCGTAACAAAACCCGCTCCGGCATCACCACCATCATGGGCATAGGCGTGAAGTCGCCGCGCACCAAGTGCTTCACGGTGTACGGGACAGACGTTGAGCTTTACGGAATGGTCATCGAATCCATTAACCACTTGGCCGCAGCAGCTACACCTGCCGCACATGCAGCGTAGGAGGCCGAGATGGAACGTAGCCTGGAAAAAGCCGCTAAGTACTTCGGCATCTCCCGCCCCAAGCTGATTGCGCTCATGCGTGAAAAGAGCTTGCTCAATGACCGCAACCTGCCGGTGCTCCCCGTCCGTGACCGTGAGTATCTGCGGATCAAGAACGGCAACTGGTACCACGAGACCGCTGGCATGCAGTACAGCCAGTCGACCAAGGTCCGGCAAGCCGGGATGCTCTGGCTGGCCGAGCAACTGGGGCTAGAACTGCCAGCCATCCCGGCAGACAACCGTGACGTGGCCTAGGGAGTACGCCCGCCAGATCGTCGCCATGCGCACAAGAGAGGAGCGCAACTCCGCGCTCCTCGAAGTGCCAGAGCATCTGCGGGAGCTGACCAAACGCCATTGTCTGAATGCCTGGAATCATCCTCAACGGAAGAAACACAATGACTGCACACGCTGACCAACAGCCACTAAGACTGCTGCCCGCACCCGATCCGGCGACAGTCGAACTGCTGTACCGGACCTTTGGTGACGTTTTGATCCCGGTGGAAAAGTTGCGGGAGCGATACTTCCGAAACCTCAACGAGGGATCTTTTGCCGACGCAATTACCACAGGCCGAATTCAACTGCCCGTGACAACGCTGGTCAACAGCCGCAAGGCACCGAAGTACGCCCACATCAAGCATGTGGCCTCACTAATCGACATTCGCGCCTACAGGGCGGATGAAGAAATGCCGCGCATAGAAGCCGCAGGCGACGAGGTGTGACATGTCACTGCTCGATCAGTGCCGACACTGCAATACAGCGTTGTCTGCCGAAGAAAAGACCAGCCGACTGTGTGATGAATGCAGTTACTTTGCCGCCGACTATCAGCGCTATGACGTCCTTCGAGACGAAGGTTACATGCCCTATCAGGCAAAGCTGATGTGTGGCCTGACAGATCCACCAGATCCAGACGACGAATAACACACCAATTGGCTGCCACCACCAGCCAACAAACCACCAGGAGCACACCACATGACCGCAATTCAAATCTGCGCATTGATCAGCATCATTTTCGCAGCCGCGATCCTCTATTGGGTCGGCTATCGAGGGGGCCTGATTGATGGACGCATCGAAGGCATCAACGAAGGCAAGGCTATTCAGCAATCAGATAGCTCGGGCGCCATCCGGGACCTGGAGCTTTCGCTTGAGCAAGCCCAGACTCACCACAAGCAACTGTTTGCCCACTACAACCGGGCATTGGATGCATCAAAACTGGGAGAGCCGGCCCGCCAGACACTGCTGGACATTGCCGACAAATTACGAATTGCTGCGGAAACCTTCAGCGCGTTCCGTACCGGCAAGAAACTCGAACGTGACTCGCTAGCTCTGCGCGACCAAGCGCTCGCCATGGCGGCGTTACTCGATCAAGTATCACCAAAGCTGGAACCGGCCCCAGCGAACAGCTCAACCACTAAGCCAAAAGGCCGATGGGTGATAGAGCGCGGGCCAACCGAAGCAATGTGCCCTGAAGAAGCCCGCAGAGCAGTGCGTTTTTTTAGAACCGAAGCGGAACTTGAAACCCGAAACCAAAGAGCAGTCGGCGGTGACGTATGAGCCGCGCCATTCCGATGCTGCGCCTGACGCCCCAGGCCGCTGGCACACTGCAGCAGCAACACGCCAAGGCCACCAAGGAACTACGCGCGCTCACCCGCTACACCAAAGAGTTCGACCGCCAGTTGAAAGCCCTGATTGGCTATGAAGCTCTGCGCCAATTGCACAAGGCAACGGACAATACCTTGCTGCTGGCCCACCTGGTGAGGGAGGCCGCATGAACTGGATCCTCACCTCTACCGGCAAGCGCTTCGACCTGTTCGAACCTGACGCCGACATGATCGACCCACGGGACATTGCACACTCGCTGGCTCACCTTTGCCGCTTCAACGGTCACACCCGCGAATACTACAGCGTGGCCCAACAGAGCTGCATCGTCGCCGAGTTGGTGCCGGAAGAACATAAGCTCGCGGCCTTATTTCACGATGCCGCTGAGGCGTACGTGGGCGACATGACGCGACCACTCAAGCAATGGATTAGCTCCTTCCAGCATTTCGAGGACTGTATCTGGTGGCGTATTTGCGAGCGGTTCGACATCGCTCCAGAACTCCCCGCATGCATCTACAAGGCCGACCTGATTGCACTGGCTACCGAACGCCGCGACCTCATGCCACCCGAAGCGGCCATCTGGGATTGCTTGGTCGGCATCAAACCCATGGTTGAAACCATCCGCCGATGGCCTGCCGCAGAAGCCCGACTCACCTACCACCAGCGCCTAATGAACCAACTCGCCATCGAACATCGGAGAAAAGCGGCATGAAGAACAACCAGGATAACACCAGCGCCCTACCCGCTTTGCTCCGCACAGCCAATGGTGGCGACACACTAGAAACAAACAGTCTCTGCTGCGCTGCAGCAGGCATTACTGCTCCTCTCAGCGCCACCGCCGAGGCACTTGTACCCCACGAAAAGCTGCGCGGGGCAGCGCTCGCTGATGCAACGCTAAACACTCAGAAACGCCCGCTCGCGCAGCCTGTCGTGGGGTATACGACCCTTTCACTGCCCAAAGCCATAGAGCCTGAAATCTTCTCAGACGAAGAGCTGGCCGACCTTACAGGCTATAAACAGCGAGCCCATCAACGGAAATGGCTTCGCGACCGCAACTGGGTCTTCATCGAGAGCCGTGGGGGCCGTCCGTTAGTTGGGCGCATGTGCGCTCGCATGAAGCTTGGCATGACCAATCCAGCATTTACTGAACAGCTGCCACCGCCGACGCGGCCAGCTTGGACACCTGACTTCTCCAGGGTGAACTGAGATGCGCCCTCGAAATACAGAAAACAGGGACTTGCCACCCGGAATGGTGCGACGCAAGCGCCCTCGTAAGAACGGCAAAGTGTGGGTCGGGTACTACTACAGAGACTCGATAGGAAAAGAAATCTCGCTTGGCGGAGACTTGAGTAAAGCCAGATTGAAGTGGGCAGAGCTTGAGGCCAAGGAAAAGCCAGCTGATCTGACGATGATGAAGGGGATCTTTGATCGTTACGTCCGCGACGTCATCCCGAAAAAAGGAGAGCGTACCCAGAAAGATAACCTGGCCGAACTGAAACAGCTTCGCCCCACCTTCGATGGCGCTCCCATCGACTCGATCACCCCAGCAAACATCGCGGGGTATCGAGACGCACGCACTGCCAGGGTTAGGGCCAACCGGGAAATTGCCCTTCTCTCTCACGTGTTCAACATGGCACGCGAGTGGGGCCTTACGGAGCGAGAGAACCCGTGCCAAGGCATCAGAAAAAACAAAGAAGTGCCACGCGACTACTACGCCAATGCAGTGGTTTGGGATGCGGTTTATGGAATGGCAGGGCCGGAACTCAAGGAGGCCATGGATTTGGCCTACCTGACCGGCCAGAGGCCCGCCGATGTGATCATCATGCGTAGCGACGACACTGAGGGAGACTACTTCCTGGTTACCCAGGGTAAGACCGGGCAAAAACTTAGGATTCTGATGCGGGCAGAAACGGGAGAAAACAGCCTCGGGAAATTGGTTAGAGAGATAACCGAAAGAAATGCACACCACTCTTCCAAGTACCTACTGATCAATAAATATGGAAAAAGGATGACGAAAGGCATGTTGCGCTTGCGCTGGGACAAGGCGCGAGAGAAAGCGCAGCAGAATGCGTTGGAACAGGGCGACCCTATGCTCGCCGCGAAGATTGGCGGGTTTCAGTTTCGAGACATTCGGCCCAAGGCAGCATCAGAAATCATCGACATTGGCGACGCGAGTCTGCTGCTGGGGCACAGTAAGCAGGAGATCACCAAACGGGTGTACAGGAGGATTGGAGCCACCGCCAAGCCCTCCAAATAAGCAAAGTTTCGGAACGCCTACCCGAAAGTTTCGGAACGCCTGTCAAAAACCGTCACACCTTGCCCAAACCCCAGAAACACAAAAGCCCCGCAATCGAGGGGCTTTCGTATGAATCTTGGCGGGAAACCAGGGATTCGAACCCTGGGAACGCTATTAACGTTCGCCGGTTTTCAAGACCGGTGCATTCAACCACTCTGCCAATTTCCCTTTTGCGTCACAGGATTATAGTAGGTCATCCTGTCTCAGCGGGCGCCATAATACCCGAATGAAACACACTGTCAAACTCTCGCCATCGCTTGTTACAGAGCGTCTGTTATGATCTTTGCGACTGAACGTTTCAAAACCGAAGGAGTGTCGCCATGCGCGAACAGAATTACGCAGTGAATGGTAACGCGCAGGCTGAGCAGCTTGAAGTCAGCCGCGTGTTGCGCAACACCTATGGCCTGCTCGCCCTTACCCTCGCATTCAGCGGCGTGATGGCGTTCGTAGCGCAGCAGATGCGCGTCGGCTATCCGAATATCTTTGTCGTGCTGATTGGCTTCTATGGTCTGTTTTTCCTGACCAACAAGCTGCGTGACTCGGCCTGGGGCTTGGTGTCGGCGTTTGCCTTGACCGGTTTCATGGGCTTCATCCTCGGCCCGATCCTCAACCGTTACCTCGGCATGGCTGGCGGAGCGGAAGTGGTCAGCTCGGCGTTTGCTATGACGGCCCTGGTATTTGGCGGTCTGTCGGCCTACGTGCTGATCACCCGCAAGGACATGAGCTTCCTGGGCGGCTTTATCACCGCAGGCTTCTTCGTATTGCTGGCGGCGGTGGTTGCAGGCATGTTCTTCCAGATCAGTGGCCTGCAACTGGCGATCAGCGCGGGGTTTGTGCTGTTCTCCTCGGTGTGCATCCTGTTCCAGACCAGCGCCATTATCCACGGCGGTGAGCGCAACTACATCATGGCCACTGTTAGCCTGTATGTGTCGATCTACAACCTGTTTATCAGCCTGTTGCAGATCTTCGGCATCATGAGCCGCGATGACTGATTGTTAGCCGAATAAAAAATGCCCCGCATCGAAAGATACGGGGCATTTTTATTTTTTACTTACTAGGAGCAAGGCATCAGTACTGGTTGGGTTCCATTTCCAGTTCGACCTTGAAACGCTCAACGATATCCTTTTGGATACGCTGGGCCAGGTGCGCAATATCATGCCCTGTGGCGTTGCCATAGTTGACAAGCACTAGCGCCTGCAGCTTGTGCACGCCCGCGTCACCCTCACGAAAGCCCTTCCAGCCGGCCTTGTCGATCAGCCAACCGGCGGCAAGCTTCATGTGCCTATCCCCCTGGGGGTAGGCCACCAGGTCCGGATACTGCGCTCGAAGTTCTTCAGCCAATGCCCTGGTCACCAGCGGATTCTTGAAGAAGCTGCCGGCATTGCCCAGTACTGCCGGATCTGGCAATTTTTCGCTGCGAATGCTGCAAATCGCGCGACTGACATCGCTTGGCGTCGCGTCAGTGATGCCCTGCCCTGCCAGGCGCTGTTGTACCGGACCATAGTCGAGTTTGAGGTGGCTGACGCGGCTCAGGGCAAAGCGTACCCGCAGGATCAACCAGCGTCCGGTTTCGTGCTTGAACAGGCTGTCACGGTAGGCAAAGTTGCATTCTTGCAGGCTGAAGTCCCGTAGCTCACCGGTGTAACGATCCAGTGCGGTCAGGCCGGCAAATACATCCTTGATCTCCACACCGTAGGCGCCAATGTTCTGCATGGGGGCAGCCCCAACGGTCCCAGGGATAAGACTGAGATTCTCCAGACCGCAAAAGCCCTCCGCCAATGTCCAAAGTACAAATGGGTGCCACGCCTCGCCCGCTTCGGCTTCAACCACCACATGCACGCCGTCATCGTGCAGCACGCGAATGCCCTGGGTGGCCATACGTAGCACCAACGCAGGTATGTCCTGGGTCAGCAGCAGATTGCTGCCACCGCCAATCACCAATAAGGGCAACGCTTGTGCCGAAGCGTAAGCCAATGCCTCTCGCACATCGGCGTCGCTGCTGGCCTCGGCATAAAGCCAGGCGCGCACGTCGATGCCAAAACTGTTGAATGGCTTGAGCGAAACCTGCGCATGCACTTGCAAGGTCATAACCGCCCCTTCAATTCGATCACCAATAAATCACAGGCCCGCTCGATCAGGTCCAGCACCCGCTCGAAGCCTTGCTCGCCCTCGTAATACGGGTCTGGCACGTCGTCCACTTCCGAATGGTAGCGGCGCAGAAACAAATCCAGTTCGGCCTTACCCTGCCCTGACTGTAGCGCCTTGAGGTTACGCAGGTTGCTGCTATCCATCGCCAGGATCAGGTCGTAACGCGCAAAGTCAGCACGGGAGACCTGCTGGGCACGCTGGGCCGACAAATCGTAACCGCGGACCAACGCTGCACGCTGGCTGCGCTGGTCCGGCGGGTTACCGACATGCCAGTCGCCGGTGCCAGCAGAAGCTACCTCGACCTGTCCGGCCAGCCCGGCTTCGCGCAATTTATGGCGCAGGACGCCTTCAGCGGTGGGCGAGCGACAGATATTGCCCAGGCAGACAAACAGAACCTCCATCAGGCCCCCAGCAGGCGACGGACGCGCTCAAGGTCTTCCGGGGTATCGACACCGGCAGGCGGCGCTTCCAACGCATCGCCTACGTGAATACGCACGCCGTGCCACAGGGCCCGCAGTTGTTCCAGGGATTCGGTATTTTCCAACCAGCACGGTCCCCAACTGACGAAGTCATGCAGGAAACCGGCGCGGTAGGCATAGATGCCGATATGCCGGCGGTACGGTACGCCCTCCGGCAACACGTCTCGGTTCTTGGCAAAGGCGTCACGTGCCCAGGGCAAGGTGGAACGGCTGAAGGTCAACGCCAGGCCATTCACATCACTGACCACCTTCACCACGTTCGGGTTGAACAGGGTTTCAATGTCGTGAATCGGCTCGGCAAGGGTGGCCATGCGCGCTTCACCATGGGCAGCCAGGTTGGCGGCCACCTGGTCGATCACGCTCGGCGGAATCAACGGTTCGTCGCCTTGTACATTGACCACGATGGCGTCAGGCGCCAGACCAAGCTGCGTGGCCACTTCGGCCAGGCGGTCGGTGCCGGAGTTATGGTCTTCGCGGGTTAATACCGCTTCGGCGCCGAAGCGTTTGCACGCGTCAATAATGCGTGGATCGTCGGTCGCTACAACCACCCGATCAGCGCTGCTTTTACAGGCCTGTTCCCACACCAGCTGGATCATCGGCTTGCTGCCGATCAATTGCAGCGGCTTGCCTGGCAGGCGGGTCGATGCGTAACGCGAGGGAATGACAACGGTAAAGGCGGTGGTCATTTATCCAGGCGCTCATCGGTGGTCAGGGTGCGGGCTTCGCTTTCCAGCATCACCGGGATGCCATCACGGATCGGATATGCCAGGCCCGCGCCTTTACTGATCAGCTCGGTTTTGTCGGCGCTTAGCTTGAGCGGGCCTTTGCAGATCGGGCAAGCAAGGATATCGAGCAGTTTGGTGTCCATGAATATTTCCTGGAAAGAAGTGTTTTAAGGCAAGAGACGGGCGGGCAACAAGCGCGTCAGCTGCGTGTCGAACCACGCGACGAACGCCGGTGACGGCACCGCATCCACCGCAAGGTACCACCAGTCGGGCTGGGCAAAGGCGCGGCACTTCACCGCGTCCTTCTCGGTCATTACCAGCGGCAATGACGGAGTAAAATTCAAGACTTCGGCGCTGTAGGGCGCATGGTCGGCAAACGCATGGGGTATCGGTTGCCAGTGTAGCGTTTCAAGGGTGTTGAAGAAACGTTGCGGGTTGCCGATACCGGCGACCGCGTGCACCCGTTGACCTGCTTGAAAGTACTCCACCGACTGGCGTTCGCCGGTATACAGATTGACGAGTGCCGTAGGCTGCAGGCGGAAGGCAAAGCCATCGTCGCGATCTGATACTGCGCCGTTATAGAGCAGCGCATCTACACTCTGCAGGCGCTCGACCGGCTCGCGCAACGGCCCGGCCGGGAGGCAACGACGATTACCAAGGCCACGGGCGGCGTCGATCAACACCAGTTCCAGGTCACGGGCCAGGCGATAGTGTTGCAGACCATCATCGGAAAGAATCAGGTCCAGCGGCTCGCTGGCCAACAGTGCCTTGACCGCACGGCTGCGATCGGGATCGATCATCATGGGCACGCCGCAACGCTGCACGATCAACAAAGGTTCGTCACCCGCCACTTCGGCGCTTTGGCTGGCCTCGACGCGCCATGGCAGTTGCGCAGGCTTGGCGCCGTACCCTCGACTGACCACACCTACACGCAAGCCATTGCGCCGACAGTGTTCGATCAACCACAGGATCAACGGCGTCTTGCCGGTGCCGCCTACGGTGATGTTACCGACCACCACCACTGGCACGGGCGATTGATAAATGTCGCCCTCGCCCGCCACGAACCGCGCGCGTTTGCGCTGCACTACGCGGCGATACAAAGACTCCAGCGGCCGCAATAACGCGAGCGCCGGATGCCCCTCGTACCAGGCCTTGAGCAAACGATCGGACATGGACATCAAGGTTGGCTCGCCGCCTCGACAGTGCTCATGCGCAGATGGCTGAAACCGAGCTTGCCGGCGGCGTCCATCGCGGTGATAACGGCCTGGTGCTGGGTCTTGCCATCGGCACTGATGGACAACGGCATCTTGGTGTCTCCTCCGGATTCTTTCTCCAGGGCGACCATCAGGCTGTCGAGATCGTTTTTCTCCAGTAACTGGTTATTCACCGAGAACGCGCCGTCGGCGCTGATGGCGATGTCCAGTTGCTTGATTTCCTGGTCTTCCGCCGGCGAACCACTCACCGCTTCCGGCAAGTCGACACGCAGTTCGGTCTGCCGGGTGAAGGTGGTGGTGACGACAAAAAACAGCAGCAGGATAAATACCACGTCGATCAGCGACGCGAGGTTGATATCGACATTTTCCCGTTGCTTGCGGCGAAATTTCACGCTTTGCCCCCAACCAGGTCCACATCACGGTCGCCTTGCACCACTTCCACCAACTTGATGGCCTCCTGCTCCATGCCGACCACCAGCTCATCAATGCGCCGCTGCAGGAAACGATGGAAGAACACCGCAGGAATACCGACCATCAAGCCTGCTGCCGTGGTAATCAGGGCCTTGGAAATCCCCCCGGCGAGCACCGCCGCGTTGGTGGTCATGCCCGACCCCATGAATGAGCTGAAAATATCGATCATGCCCAATACCGTTCCCAGCAGACCGAGCAACGGTGCCATGGCAGCGATGGTGCCGAGAGCATTAATGTAGCGCTCCAGTTCATGAATAACCCGGGCGGCGGCCTCTTCAATGCACTCTTTCATGATCTCGCGGCCATGCTTGGAGTTAGCCAAGCCCGCGGCGAGGATTTCGCCCAAAGGCGAATCAGCGCGCAATGCCTTGAGTTTTTCCTTGTCCAGTTGCTTGTTCTTGATCCAGCCCCAGACCTGCCCCAATAGATGCTCGGGCGTGACTCGACTGGCGCGCAGGGTCCACAAGCGTTCGGCAACGATGCCGAGTGCGGCGATGGAGCTCAAGATAATCGGCAACATCATCCAGCCGCCGGATTTGACCAATTCCCACACAGTGAATGTCCCCTCGAAAAAGTGCGCCACTTTACCATACAGGTTCGGCAACGGGGTTCGTCAGCCATGGCTTCGCCTGTCGTAGGCTCCAGCCTTATAGTAACGTCGAATTACGGTAACGCTTCGCGCCAAAAACGGCGTTGACTACGCGCAACAATGGGTGGCAGGAAAGCCCCCAATTGCAAGCGCACCGCTCCATGCTCAGCACTGTCATATAACTGGCTGCCCAGCGCCTGGTAGCGCTCAACCACCTGTGGATGAGGATGGCCGAACGCATTGCCACGCCCACGGGAGATCAGCACTGACGTGGGTGCCAGCCGCCGTAGAAAAGGCCAGGATGACGAACTCCGGCTGCCATGGTGAGGGGCTTGCAGCCAATCGGTCCGCACGGCCAGTGGTGAGTCGAGAAATGCCCGTTCGGCGGCGCGATCAATATCCCCGGTGAGCAATAGCCGTTCACCATTGGCTTGGACCTGCAGAACGCAAGACTTTGGATTGCCATTAATAGCCTCAGACCACTGCCACAACTCGAATGACACACCGTCCCACTCCCACTGTTCGCCACTGATACATGGCTGGGCTCCGAGAAACGCTGGCAACCCTTCGGTTTCGCCGCCCACGACCCGCTTGATCGGCACCCCTCGGGCAACAGCCGCTGCCCCACCGGCATGATCGGCATCAGCGTGACTAAGCAACATCATGTCCAGTGACTCGACGCCGAGTTTTTTCAGCGACGGCAATACCACACGAGCCCCAAGATCAACTGTGCCAGACCGCAGGCCGGCGTCGTAAAGCAACGTGTGATGCCGGGTACGCAGAATCAAGGACTGCCCCTGCCCCACATCCAACTGCACCACCTCCACACGCCCATGGGGCACCGGCTCACGCGGTGGAAAGACTGCCAACAGCAACATAGGCCAGCCCAACAGCCGAAACGGCACGCCTTTGGGCAGCAACAACAGCACCGCACCCATCAGACTGATCAGCCAGTAACCCAAGGGCACATCGGCAGGTATCCACGCGGGCACTTGCCCTGCGAGCCATGCCAGACCCAGGAACAACGCATCCAACGCCCCACCCGCCAGCCACAGCAAGCCCTCCCCCAAATATGGCAGCGGCAGCATGGCGGTCCCCAGCAACGCCAGCGGCAACACCACAAGACTGATCCAAGGCACGGCCACCAGATTGGCCAGCGGCGCACTGACGCTGATGGGCAACCCGAGCACCAACAACACAGGAAGCAGGCCAATGGCAATAAACCATTGAGGACGCGTCCAGGCCTGCCAGACACCCCACGGCCCCAGGCGCCCGCCGAAAGCCAGGATCAATACGGCAACAGCCGTAAAAGAAAGCCAAAACCCCGGTTGCAGGCTGGCCAATGGTTCAAGGATCAGTACACCATTGAGCGCCAGCAACAACGGCCACCAGAACCCCAAATGACGGAAGCGCAAACGCCACAGCAGCATCAGGCCCACCATGACGCAGGCCCGCTGGACCGGCACACCGAACCCCGCCAACAGGCCATAACCCAGCGCGGACGCAAACGCCAAGCCACACGCCCACGGCAGCCATGGCCACATTCGAGGCCAGAAACCGTAGCGTGCCAGTAACGCGACCAACCCGTAGATCAGCCCCGCCAGCAGGCCGATATGCTGGCCGGAAATCACCAGCAGGTGCACCGTGCCGGTGTCCTGCAACACCTGCCAATCCTCGGCTGCCAGCCCGGAACCGTCCCCCAGCACCAAAGCTGCCAGGCCCGCCTCGCGACCTTGAGCGTCGACGGCAATCAACCGTTGGCGGACCGTGTCGCGCCAGGCATGGCGGGCCGGCGACAGGCGCTCACCGTCTTTTACCGAGCCAGTGGCGCCAATGCGTTGGGCCAGCAACCATGCCTCTTGATCAAAACCGTGAAAATTTAGCAGCCCGGACGGCCGCTTAAGCGTGACTGCCAGGCGCCAGCGCTCCCCGCTGCGTACCTCGGGCCCACCGTGCCAGGACACACGGATGCGCTTGGGCAACCGGGCGTTACGCGACCGGCTGTCGGCCAGATCGAAACGCACCCCGGTGCCGGTCTGTTGTGGCAACCCAATGACGCGCCCCTCCAACCATCGCGTCTGGCCATCGAGCGCCGGTGGCAGGCGATCATCCAGCGCCCATTGCGCACTGATGCACGCCCAGCTCAAGCCCAGCAGGAAAAACGCCAAGGGAGACGTACGAAATGGCAGCAGCATCAAAACCAGCACCAGCATGGCTATCAGCCATCCAGTGGTCGGTAACTCAGGTAGGAAACGCAGGGCAAGCAAGCCCAGCGCCAGCGCGAACATCCCTGTCTTCATGAATCATCCTTTTCAAGTGATCCACTCAGTCTTAGCTGGGTGCTCGGTACGTCCTATGATGTTTTGTCACAAAGTCTGAATTTTCTGTTTATAGAATGCGGGCATACTTGCCCCTCGAACTGACCTGGACCCCTTATGCCACGGCGCTTATTCAAACGGTACATGCCCGACCCCACCAGTATCAGGGAACACAAGTCATTACAGTTTCTTGGCACGCTGCTGCATGACCCGAACCTCTGGCATCTGAATCGGCACTCAGTGGCGCGCGCCATGGCGGTGGGTCTGTTCGCAGCATTTATCCCCATTCCGTTGCAGATGCTATTGGCTGCGGTGCTGGCAATTACCGTGCGCGGCAATATGCCCATCGCCGTCAGCCTGGTTTGGCTGACAAACCCGATCACGATGCCAGTGGTATTTGTTTGTACTTACATGACCGGCGCCTGGTTGATGAACGTGCCCCCGCGCAGCCTGCCCGATGACTTGACCTGGGAATGGATCAGCGGCCAGTTGAGTACGCTGTGGCAACCCTTCTTGCTCGGCTCAGTGGTGTTGGGGCTGGTGCTGGGCGCATTGGCCTATTGCCTGACGATGGGCTATTGGCGCTGGTGGGTCGCGCGCCAATGGAAGAAGCGCAAGCTGCGCCGGGGCTGAGCCCTAGCGCGCCGGTAACCGCAGGTGTACACGCAGGCCCTGACCGGTGTTTTGCGCCCACAGGCTGCCGTCCTGACGCTGAACGGCATTGCGCGCGATGCTCAGGCCCAGGCCGAAACCACCATCACCGGGCCGCGAGCCGTCCAAGCGCGTGAACGGCGCAAAAATCCGCTCCAGATCACGCTCATCAATCCCCCCGCCCTGATCCTCCAACCACAGGTGCCAGTACTCCCCATCGCGTCGCCCATCCAGACACACAACCCCGTTCTCCGGAGAGTGGCGTATGGCGTTGCGCAGGATATTTTCCAAGGCCTGGGCCAGGGCGTTTAGATTACCGCGCACCCAACAGTCAGCGCCCAGCAGGCACGGCAGTCGCGATGCGGACCAATCGCTTTCAAAGCAGGCATTCTCCCGCAACATGTCCCACAACGCCTGTACCTGAAGATCCTCCTTGGGCAGTGGCGCCCGCTCGGTGTCCAGCCAGGCCAGCTGCAAGCTGTCTTCCACCAGGCGCTGCATAGCGTCAATCTCTCGGCCCAAACGCTCACGCAACTGAGCAAGATCCTGCTCGCTGTCGCAGGCCACGCGCAAGCGGCTCAACGGAGTGCGTAGTTCATGGGACATGTCCCGCAGCAGTTGTTGTTGCAATACAACAGTGCCCTGCAAACGCTCAGACATGTGGTCAAACGCACGGCCCAACTCGCCCAATTCGTCCTGTCGACTGGTGGCGTCAAGGGGCATCCGCGTGTTCAATTGATCGGCACGCCAGGCATTGGCCTGCTCGCGCAGTTGATTGAGAGGCATGATCAGCAGCCGGTACAGGCCGACGCACAGCAACAAGGTAAAGAGGCCTGGAATCACACCATTGGTCACCACGCGCCAGACAACTTGATAACGCCCCGGCATAAAACGCTGTGGCAATTCAATGACCAGCGAACCGGCACCCGGATCTACCGCAAACGGGATCTTGAGCCACGGCAAGCCCTTGACGTGGCGGCTGACCGGCCAATCCAGGCCCCGCAAGAACGTCAGGCGCTGGCTTTCCGTAGCGGTCAGTGGATAGCTGCTCAACGACTGCAAGTCGTTGCCTATTACGCCGATCCACGTGCTTTCCTGTTTGCCCATCGCCTGCAGCCACGCATCAACACCGGCATGGCCGCCACGGTTCCAGGCCTGCTCGGCGCTCACCGCATAACCACTCAGCGTGACCCTCGCCTCGTCGGACAAATACGCGTTCTTTTGCTCCATGTACCGGCCCCAGGACCAACTAAGCCAGATCATCAGCAAACAGAAGGCAATCAACAGGCAGGCGAGCTTCCAAAATAATGAATGTTTGCCCGGCAGCCGTTTCAGCGCCCTTTCAAAGCCCATCGTCGTGACCACTGAGCACATAGCCCTTGCCCCACACCGTGCGCACTTCGCGCTCGCTGTAGCCGATCGCCTTGAGCTTGCGACGGATCTGGCTGATGTGCATGTCGAGGCTGCGGTCATGGGGCGCATAGCCGCGCTGCAACACATGTTGGTAAAGGAATGCTTTGCTGAGGACTTCTTCAGTGTTGCGGTGTAGGGTTTCCAACAGGCGGTATTCGCTGCGGGTCAGGCCTGCCCAGTGTTCCTGATGAAACACATCGCACAGCTCATCGTCGAAACGCAGTGTGCGAGCATCCCCACGCACCGGCGCAAGCGTCGGCAGCGGGCGTCGATCCAGGGCCACCCTGCGCAGGATGGCTTCGATGCGCACGCGCAACTCGACCATGCTGAACGGCTTAGGCAAGTAGTCATCGGCGCCCAGGCGAAAACCGCTGACGCGATCGGCCTCGGCACCCAATGCCGACATCAGGATTACCGGGATCGAATGACTCTGGCGTAGATGAGTCAAGATCGACAAACCATCCAGCCCCGGCAGCAGGATATCCATCAACACCAGGTCGAACGCCTGTTCGCGCGCCATCGCCAGCCCTTGCTGGCCGTTCTGGCACCAGGTGACCTGGAAGCCACAGCGCCCCAGATGCTCGTGGACATAGGCGCCCAGCACGGGATCATCTTCGATGGTCAGGATATTGGGTAGGCCAACTGCTGCGGGATTCATTAGCGTCTGCAAGTCATTCTCAATCGCTGATTATTCAAGATTACCCTGGCGCAGGCAATCGCTACGGGGCCAAACGAGCCGAAGATTGCCCTCTCTCAACAATTTGCGAGATTCCAGGCCGTGCAAATGGCTACACTGCGCAGGTGGCGCGGGCCGGATGCCGGCGCGGAAGATTGATTTCAGTGTGGTAGCAGGAGAGTGGCGTGCTTAGAAGAATGGGGATAAAAGGCCGCGTACTGTTGCTGAGCTTATTACCGACCAGCCTGATGGCCTTACTGTTGGGGGGCTACTTCACCTGGATGCAACTCTCGGAGTTGCAGACCCAATTGCTGCAGCGCGGCGAAATGATCACCGAGCAATTGGCGCCTCTGGTGGCTCCTGCTTTAAGCAGCAAGAACACTGACCTGCTGGAGCGCATCGCCACTCAATCCCTGGAACAACTGGACGTGCGCACCGTGTCGTTCCTTGCGCCGGACCGTACGCCCCTCGCCCACGCTGGCCCGACCATGCTCAACCAGCCGCCGGCCGGCAACAGCTCTCACCTGCTGCAACGCACCGACAATGACGCCACGCGCTATCTGCTGCCGGTGTTTGGCCGCCATCGCAACCTTGCCGGCGACTTGATCCCCGATGAAGCCGACCGCCTCTTGGGCTGGGTCGAAGTAGAACTGTCCCACAACGGTATGTTGCTGCGCGGCTATCGCAGTCTGTTCGCCAGCCTGCTGTTGATCGCCATTGGCCTGATCTGCACAGCAGCCCTGGCGCTGCGCATCAGCCGCACGATCAACGAGCCGATTGGCCTGATCAAGCAAGCAGTGGCCCAGCTCAAGGACGGCAACCTGGAAACCCGCTTGCCTCCTTTGGGCAGTCAGGAACTGGACCAACTCGCCTCAGGCGTCAACCGCATGGCCGAAACCCTGCAAAACGCTCAGGAAGAGTTGCAGCACAGCATCGACCAGGCCACCGAAGACGTGCGCCAGAATCTGGAAACCATCGAAATCCAGAACATCGAGCTGGACCTGGCTCGCAAAGAAGCGCTGGAGGCCAGCCGTATCAAGTCCGAGTTCCTGGCCAATATGAGCCATGAAATCCGCACACCGCTCAACGGTATCCTCGGCTTTACCCACCTGCTGCAAAAAAGCGAGCTCACACCGCGCCAGTTGGATTACCTGGGCACTATCGAAAAATCCGCCGACAACCTGTTGGGCATCATCAACGAGATCCTCGACTTTTCGAAGATTGAGGCCGGCAAGCTGGTGCTCGACAGCATCCCGTTCAACCTGCGGGATTTGCTGCAAGACACCCTCACCATCCTCGCCCCCGCTGCCCATGCCAAGCAGTTGGAGCTCGTCAGCCTGGTGTACCGCGACACGCCGCTAGCACTGGTGGGCGACCCTCTGCGGCTCAAGCAGATCCTGACCAACCTGATCAGCAACGCCATCAAGTTCACCCGCGAGGGCACTATCGTGGCCCGGGCGATGATCGAGGAAGAACAGGAAGACAGCGTGCAACTGCGCATCAGCGTGCAGGACACCGGCATCGGCCTGTCCAGCCAGGATGTGCGGGCTTTATTCCAGGCGTTCAGCCAAGCCGATAACTCTCTGTCGCGCCAGCCGGGCGGCACCGGGCTTGGCCTGGTGATTTCCAAGCGCCTGATCGAGCAAATGGGCGGTGAAATCGGCGTCGACAGTACGCCGGGCGAAGGGTCGGAATTCTGGATCAGCCTGAACCTGCCCAAAACCCGCGACGATATCGAAGACCTGCCCTGCGCGCCGCTGCTGGGCCATCGCGTGGCAGTACTGGAAAACCACGAACTGGCGCGCCAGGCCTTACAACATCAACTGGAAGACTGCGGCCTGGAAGTCACGCCGTTCAATAGCCTGGAAAACCTGACCAACGGCATCACCAGTGCCCATCAGACCGAGCAAGCCATCGACTTGGCGGTGCTCGGCGTCACCGCCAACGACATCCCGCCCGAACGCCTCAACCAGCATCTTTGGGACCTGGAACGCCTGGGTTGCAAAGTGCTGGTGCTGTGCCCAACCACGGAACAGATGCTGTTCAACCAGTCGGTGCCCAACCCCAACAGCCAGTTGCAGGCCAAGCCGGCATGCACCCGCAAGCTTCGCCGCGCCCTCTCCGACCTGATCAGCCCGCGCCCGTCGCGCAGCGAACCGGGCGAGCCGCTGTCCAGCCGTGCGCCGCGTGTGCTGTGTGTCGACGACAACCCGGCAAACCTGCTCTTAGTGCAAACGTTGCTGGAGGACATGGGCGCCCAGGTACGTGCGGTAGAAAGCGGTTATGCCGCAGTCGACGCGGTAAAACAGGACACCTTCGACCTGGTGCTGATGGACGTACAAATGCCTGGCATGGATGGGCGCCAGAGCACCGAGGCGATCCGCCAGTGGGAAAGTGAGCGCCATGGCACACCCTTGCCAGTGGTCGCCCTTACCGCCCACGCCATGGCTAACGAAAAACGCGCCTTGCTGCAAAGCGGCATGGACGATTACCTGACCAAACCCATCAGCGAAAGACAACTGGCCCAAGTGGTGTTGAAGTGGACCGGCCTGGCCTTGCGCAACCAAGTGCCTGAGCGTGTCACTGAAGGTCTGGGCCCAGGGGTGCAGTTGCCGGTTCTGGACCATGAGGAAGGCCTACGCCTGGCCGCGGGTAAAACCGATCTGGCGGCTGACATGCTTGCCATGCTGCTGGCCTCCCTGGAAGCCGACCGCCAAGCCATTCACATCGCCCGCGACGCCAAGGACAACCTGGCGCTGATCGAACGCGTCCACCGCTTGCACGGCGCCACCCGCTACTGTGGCGTACCGCAACTGCGCGCCGCCTGCCAGCGCGCCGAAACCCTGCTCAAGCAGGACGATGCCAAGGCGATGACCGCGCTGGACGAACTGGACATGGCCATCGCGCGATTGGCCAGTGAAGCACGGGTCAGTGTCTGACCCTATTTCATGGCGCTGACCCACTGACAAATTGCAGGGAGCTTTTCAATGCGCGTGATTCTTTTCAGCAGCCAGACCTACGACCGCGATAGTTTCCTCGGCGAGCCACTGCCACCTGGGCTGGAACTGCAATTCCAGCCGGCCCGACTCAATCTCGACACCGTGGCCCTGGCCGAACACCACGAGGTGGTCTGCGCCTTTATCAACGACGACCTCAGCGCCCCGGTGCTGGAACACCTGGCAAAGGGCGGCACCCGACTGATTGCACTGCGCTCGGCGGGTTACAACCATGTCGACCTCGCCGTCGCCAAGCGCCTGGGCCTGACGATCGTACGGGTACCCGCTTACTCGCCCCATGCGGTCGCCGAACAAGCCGTAGCGCTGATCCTCGCACTCAACCGCCGCCTGCACCGTGCCTACAACCGCACCCGCGAGGGTGACTTCAGCTTGCACGGTCTTACCGGTTTCGACCTGGTGGGCAAGACTGTCGGTGTTGTCGGCACAGGGCAGATCGGCGCGACATTCGCCAGGATCATGGCCGGGTTCGGCTGTGAGTTGCTCGCCTACGACCCCTTCCCCAATCAACAGGTGCAGGCAATGGGCGCGAAGTACGTGAGCCTGCCCGAGTTACTGGCCCAGGCGCAGATCATCAGCCTGCACTGCCCGCTGACCGCCGACAGCAAGCACCTGATCAACACCCGTTCCCTGTCGCACATGCAGCCCGGCGCGATGCTGATCAATACTGGCCGTGGCGGCCTGGTGGATACCCCGGCATTGATCGAAGCCCTCAAGGACGGCCAACTCGGCTACTTGGGGCTGGATGTCTATGAAGAAGAAGCCCAGCTGTTTTTTGAGGACCGCTCGGACTTGCCCCTGCAAGACGACGTGCTCGCACGCCTGCTGACCTTCCCCAACGTGATCATCACCGCACACCAGGCGTTCCTTACCCGCGAGGCCCTGGCGGCCATTGCCGGCACTACCCTTGCCAACATTGCTGCATGGGCCGATGGTCGGGCGCAGAACCTCGTCGAAGGATGATCAGCGGTCACATAGCAAGCTCATGATGAGCAGGCACCCGTGATAGGATGCCGCGCCTATTTGGAGGATCCATGGCCGAACACGATTTCCGCTTCAGCTTGCTGAGCCCGCAACACACCCTAATCGAATGCCGAGCCCTAGTGCCGGGCCGTTACCAAGTCACCGGCAACGGTGGTTCGATCAAGCATGGCGATGTCCTGATCGTCACCCTGCGCGGCAGTAAAACCCTGTCGATGCGCCTGACCGTTGAAGGTGACGCGCGCTACTCCATCCGCCCGGCGGGCCAATGGGTCGCCATGGCTCAAGGGCCGAAATTCGGCGAGTTGGAGATTCACACTTGGAAGGTCAACTGCGACAGCTGCGACACCGTGCTGGAGTTTGAATTCGCGGTAGAAACCAAGCTGACCAAAGAACCGCTGCAGCCTGCCGCCAACGCGCGCATCAAAGAGTTGGGCTGGGCCAGTGAAGGCGACAAGCACCGCTGCCCGAAATGCCAGAAGGCTGCGCAATGAAAGGCCTGCTTCTGCTCGCCGCCGTCGGCGTGGCCTTGAGCGGCTGTGCCGGTGATGCGGTCAAGCTCAAGCAGGATCACAGTTACGTGGTGGAGTGGATTGGTGAGCGGCCATTGATGGACTACGCACACCTGACTGTCACCCTCGGCGCCGATGGCCGCGCCTACGGTAATGGCGGCTGCAACCACTGGTTTGCGCCGTACACGGTCGATGGCGACAAACTCAGCTTCGGCAAAATCGGCAGCACCCGCAAGCTCTGCGCCGAGGCCTTGATGGAGCAGGAGCATCGCTTCTTCCAGGCCCTGCAAAGCGTACAACGCTGGGACATCTCGCCGATCGAGCAGACCCGCTTCTGGCCGGCCGAAGGCAAGCCGATTCGCCTGTGGCTGGAAGAAGGCTGATCACGCTGCTTGCGGTCCAAATGTGGGAGAGGGCTTGGCCCCGATGGCGGTGTAACAGTCAACGGATGTATTGACTGAAACACTGCAATCGGGGGCAAGCCCCCTCCCACATTTGATTTGAGTGGTTGCTTTAACCGCGCAAGGCCTTGAGTTTGGCCAGTACCCCTTCCGCCGTCTGTTCGCCCATCAACTGCTCACGCACCTTGCCCTTGTCATCAATGATGTAAGTCACCGGCAATGCCTCGCTGCGCGGAATTTCAAAGATCCCGTCGGGGTTTTGCGCCAGCACGGTGAATTTAATGCCCAGCTTGTCGCTGGCCTCTTTCAGCTCTGCACCCTGCACATTGTCGAAGTTAACCCCGAACACCCCCACGCCCTGCCCCTTCAGCTGTTCCGCCAAGGCATTGAGCTCAGGGATTTCCGTGCGGCACGGGCCACACCATTCTGCCCAGTAGTTGACCACCAGCCATTGCTTGTCCAAGCGCTCGGCCGCGACTTTCTGGCCGTACTGGTCAACGCCATAGTCATTCCCGCAGCCGCTGAGCAGCAGGATTGTAATGATCGCCAATGCACCGATCAGTCGACGTGTCATGGGGTAATCCTTCGCAAAAATGAACGTTGGCTGCGACCTATCGCCTCTTACGGTTTAAGGACGGGGTGCAGCGCGGGTAGAATACCCGCCACCTTACGCAAGATGCGACCCGCACATGACCGATCTGACGCTTTATCACAACCCGCGCTGCTCGAAATCCCGCGGTGCGCTCGAATTGCTTGAAGCCCGCGGTCTCACCCCAACCGTGGTGCGCTACCTGGAAACCCCGCTGGGTGCGTCGCAAATCAAGGCCTTGCTGGCCAAACTGGGCCTCAGTGCCCGTCAATTGCTGCGTACCGGCGAAGACGAGTACAAAACTCTCAACCTGGCCGACGCCAGCCTCAGCGAAGCCCATCTGATCGCCGCCATCGCCGAACACCCCAAGCTAATGGAGCGTCCGATCCTGGAAACCGCCGACAAAGCCATCATCGGCCGCCCACCAGAAAACGTGCTGGAGATTCTGCCGTGACCACACCGTACGTGTTGGTGCTGTATTACAGCCGCAACGGCTCGGTCAGCGAAATGGCCCGGCAGATTGCCCGGGGCATTGAGCAAGGCGGCATGGAGGCGCGCTTGCGCACAGTGCCGGCGATCTCCACCGAATGCGAAGCCGTGGCGCCGAGCATTCCGGACGAAGGCGCGCTGTATGCCAATCTAGATGATCTGAAGAACTGCTCAGGCCTGGCCCTGGGGAGCCCGACGCGCTTCGGCAACATGGCTGCGCCGCTCAAGTACTTCCTCGATGGCACCAGCAACCTGTGGCTCACCGGCGCGCTAGTCGGCAAGCCGGCTGGCGTGTTCACCTCCACCGCCAGCCTGCACGGCGGCCAGGAGACCACGCTGATGTCGATGCTGCTACCGCTGCTGCACCACGGCATGCTGATCACCGGCCTGCCCTACAGCGAACAGGCATTGCTCGACACCCAGGGCGGCGGTACGCCATATGGCGCCAGCCACCATTCCGGGCCGGACGGCAAGCGCATGCTCGATCAACATGAAATCACCCTGTGCCGGGCACTGGGGTTGCGCCTCGCCACCACCGCCACGCTGCTGGAGAATGGTCGTGGCCAAAAAGCCTAAAGTTCTGCCGCCCCAAGCGTGGCTGGAGCCGCGGGTCAAGGTGGCACGCGCGCTGAGCCTGCTGGCGTTTTTTAGCCTGGTGGGTTTGCTCTGCGTGTATTACCTGTTCGTCGCCGACCTGCATGGCGCACGCCCGTGGGTGATCCTGCTGATCGAACTGGTGCCGCTGTTGTTGCTGGCGCCGGGCATGATCAGCGGCAGTGCGCGGGGGCATTCATGGATGTGCTTTGCGGTGAACCTGTATTTCATCAAGGGCGCGCTGGCGGCGTATGATCCGAACCGCCAGTGGTTCGGGGTGCTTGAGATGCTGGCAAGTCTGGCGGTGTTTTGTACCGCACTGCTCTATGTGCGGTGGCGGCATCAGTTGAATCGGCGGCTGGCTGAGGCCTGATCAACGATTTGCAGTGCATCCGGCTTGTGTGGCGAGCGAGCTCACCACACAAGAACTTGCGCCGACTGGGTCAGTGGTTGACGGTGTAAGCCAACATCATCGACAACTGACACATCGGCCGCCCACTCTCGGCATGCCACTGGTTGAACGCGCCCTGAACCGTTGCCAGATCCCGCAGGCTGGTCGGCGCCTTGTCGACGATCTTCTGCGCATTCAATGCAGCCACTACGTCATCACTCGGCACAAACGTATCCTTGCCCACCATCCGCAAGAATCGCGGCGCCGACAGGCCGCCCAACTGATGGCCGTGCTTGCTCAGGTACTTCCAGAGCCCGACGATATCCGTCACCGGCCAGTCGGCGATAAACGCGCCGAAGCTGCCCTTCTCTTGCTCAATATCCAGAATCATCTGCGCATTGCGCGGCACGCTCTTGAGCTTGCCCAGGTGACGGATGATACGCGTGTCCTGCATCAGGCGTTCCAAGTGCTCGGCGCCCATCAGCACGACTTTTTCCGGATCGAAGCCGAAGAACACCTGCTCAAACGCCGGCCACTTGGCGTCCACTACACTGTGCTTCAACCCGGCGCGAAACACCCGGAGCGCCAAGGTCGACAGGTAGCGATCATCGCTGATCTTGCGCAATTGGGCCGGGGTCTTGGGTGCCGGCAGGTGGGCTTCCAGTTGAGCCGCTGAACCAAAGCGGTTCAGACAATATTCGTGCAGCCACTTGTAATCGCGCATGCCCTCTCCTGGGGATTGAAATGAAAACGGCGCCCTTGAGCGCCGTCTTTCAGAGCGTTGAACTGCTTCAGAGGTTCACTACGTTGACGAAGCGCGAAGCGGCCGTCTCGTCGATTTTCAGGCTGGTGAAGTCAAACAGGTTGCGGTCGGCCAACTGCGACGGCTGCACGTTCTGCAAGCTGCGGAAGATGCTTTCGGTGCGCCCCGGCGTCTTGCGCTCCCAGTCCACCAGCATCTCCTTGACCACCTGGCGCTGCAGGTTTTCCTGGGAGCCGCACAGGTTGCACGGGATGATCGGGAATTGCTTGAAGTCGGAGTAGGCCTGGATGTCTTTTTCGTTGCAATACGCCAGCGGACGGATTACTACGTTGCGTCCGTCATCGGAGCGCAGCTTGGGCGGCATGGCCTTGAGGGAGCCGTTGAAGAACATGTTGAGGAAGAAGGTTTCGACGATGTCGTCGCGATGGTGACCCAATGCCATCTTGGTCGCACCGATTTCATCGGCAAAGGTGTAGAGCGTGCCACGGCGCAGGCGCGAGCACAGCGAGCAGGTGGTCTTGCCTTCCGGGATCAACTCCTTGACCACCGAATAGGTGTCTTTCTCGACGATGTGGTACTCGACGCCCAGCGCTTTCAGGTAAGCCGGCAGCACGTGCTCGGGAAACCCCGGTTGTTTCTGGTCCATGTTGACGGCAACGATGTCGAACTTGATCGGCGCGACCTTTTGCAGGTGCAGCAGCACATCGAGCAGGGTGTAACTGTCTTTGCCGCCGGAGAGGCAGACCATGACCTTGTCGCCATCCTCGATCATGTTGAAATCGGCGACTGCTTCACCCGCCAGGCGACGCAGGCGTTTTTGCAGTTTGTTCTGGTTGACCGTAAGAGTGCCCATGGCGATTGGATCCGCTGGAGGTGTGTGACGAAAAGCCGGGTATCTTACCGATGTCGAGTCCACACATTCAACGTGGCCCCGCATTCCAATCTGCGATTAGGCCCACTGTTTACAGTGCGATTTGCTCTAAAGGCCCTACAGTTATTCCGGTCATCCCTTCCTATACTGCGACGTGAGGTCGCACATCTATATCCAGACCTTTCAGGCCAATTGGCCCGTGGGCGCTCCGATGGGGGGCGATGGTAACAACGACAGGAGTGACTGGCATGATCCATCACGTCGTGGGGCTGTTTACCCATCCCGACCAGGAATGGCGGGAAATCCGTGGCGATAAAGAAGAAAGCATCGGCCACATGTACCTCACTCACACCCTGATTCTCGCGGCAATTCCCGCAATATCAGCGTTTATCGGCACCACCCAGGTGGGCTGGGTCATCGGCAATCGCGCGCCGGTGATGCTGACCCAGGAAAGTGCGTTGTGGATGACCATCATGTCGTACGCAGCCATGCTTGGCGGCGTGGCGGTGATGGGCGCGTTCATTCATTGGATGGCCCGTACCTACGACGCCAACCCCAGCATGGCCCGCTGCGTGGCCTTTGCGACCTACACCGCGACGCCGCTGTTTATCGGCGGGCTGGCGGCGCTCTACCCGCACATGTGGCTGGGTATGGTCGTGGGCACAGCGGCGATCTGCTACACGGTGTACCTGTTGTATGTGGGGCTGCCGACGTTCATGAACATCGATCCGGACGAGGGCTTCCTGTTTTCCAGCTCGGTACTGGCCGTAGGCCTGGTGGTGCTGGTGGCGATCATGGCGTTTACGGTGATCGTCTGGGGCCTGGGCGTAGGGCCGATCTATACCAACTGAACCGCTGAAACCGTAGGCAAGGCCACCGCAAGGTGGCTTTGTGCGTTATGCATGACCATTCGGCGCCTGACAGATTCGGAAACACTCAGCTTTGCGGCATACTGGGCATCTCTGGAGATATGTACAGCATGCCCGAGCAACTCAATACCCGCGTCGAAGATTGTTTCCTGCAAGCCGAATCCTTTTTCAAACGAAGCTTCAAACGCCCCCAGGTCAGCCTCAAGCTGCGGGGCCAGAAAGCCGGTGTCGCGCATTTGCACGAGAACCTGCTGCGCTTTAACCCACAGTTGTACCGAGAAAACAGCCAGCACTTCCTCAAGCAGACCGTGGCCCATGAGGTGGCGCACCTGATCGCCCACCAATTGTTTGGTGAACGCATCCAGCCCCATGGCGAGGAATGGCAGTTGATCATGCGCGGGGTCTACGAACTGCCGCCGGACCGTTGCCATACCTATGCCGTGCAGCGGCGCCAGGTGACCCGCTATATCTACCGCTGCCCATGTGCCGACAGCGACTTTCCGTTTTCGTCGCAGCGCCATGGCATGGTGGCTCAGGGGCGGCGGTATCTGTGTCGGCGCTGTCGGCAGACATTGGTGTTTACCGGCGAAACCCGGGTGGAATAAAGGCCTCATCGGGAGCAACCCCCCTCCCACATTTTGATCGTATTCACAGGCCTGAATGTGGGAGGAGGCTTGCTCCCGATATCGTCCGCCCAGCCACTACATAATCACCTTGGAGCTGCGCAGCTCGCTGATGCGCGGCGGGCTCAAGCCCAGCTCCGCCAACACTTCATCACTGTGCGCGCCCACGGCGACGCCAATGTGCCGGGGCGCTGGCAACCCTTCCGAAAATTTCAACGGGCAGGCAATCTGCGCCTGGCTCGAGCCATCGCCCCTGGGCACCTGGCTGACCAGTGCCCGCGCCTTTAACTGCGGATGGGCAACGGCTTCGCTGAGCGTCAGCACAGGTTCAACGCAGGCATCAACCCCGGCAAACAGCTCGCATAATTCCGCGAAACTGCGCTTCTCGAACTCCACTTGCAAGGCCTGCTTAAGCGCCGCCTGCCGCTCTGGCTTCAAGCCCTGCGCGGCCAGCTCCGGGCGCCCCAACGCTTCACACAATTGCTGCATAAACGCCGGCTCCAGGCTGCCCACCGACATCCAGCGCCCATCGCGCGAGCGGTAGTAATCGTAGAAACTCCCGCCATTGAGCACATGGCCTTCCCATTCCGGCTCCGCACCACAGGCGAGATAACCCGCCCCAGCCATGGCATTCAAGCTGAACGAGCAATCGGTCATGCTTACATCCAGGTATTGCCCGACGCCACTTTGCTGGCGGGCGATAACGGCCGCCAGCAACCCCACCACCGCATGCAGCGAACCCCCGCCCACGTCCGCCAACTGCACACCCAACGGCAGCGGCCCGCTGTCCTGGCGCCCGGTATAGCTGGCCACGCCTGCCAGTGCCAGGTAGTTGATATCGTGGCCGGCGCGATCCTTATACGGGCCGGTCTGGCCATAACCGGTGATCGACACATAAATCAGCCGGGGATTAATCGCCTTCAAGGCCTCATACCCCAGGCCCAGGCGTTCCATCACGCCGGGGCGAAACTGTTCGAGCACGATGTCGTAGTCTTTGACCAGCGCCCGCACAATCTCCAAGGCCTCGACCTGCTTGAGGTCCAGCGCCAGGCTGCGTTTATTGCGATTGAGGTAGGCATGGCTTGCCGAGGTGCCCTGATCATGGGGCGGCAAGACCCGCAGCATGTCCAGGCGCGTGGGCGATTCGATACGCAGCACCTCGGCGCCCATGTCCGCCAGCATCAACGAAGCAAACGGGCCGGGCAGCAAGGTGGAAAAATCCAGCACTTTGAGGGACGCCAAGGGACCTGACATGGGGACTCCACTTTCGGTTCGAATGCCCACAGACTAGGCAGCCTTGCGCCTACCGGCAATCGTCAGAACGATCACCGACAGTGACCGTTTTGATCACGGCGGGCTTTTTCGCGACGGCGGCTTTATCATTGGCCTACGTTTGCTTGCCGAGTGTTCCATGAAGTTCGCGATTGCCCTGTATTCCGCCGCCCACGCGCCCTCTTCGCGCCGCGCCTTGCTCTTCGCCCAGGCGGCGTTGGCCGGTGGGCATGAGATTGTGCGGTTGTTTTTTTATCAGGATGGCGTTTACAGCGCGTCCAACAACCTCGTAGCGCCCCAAGATGAGCAGGACATTGCCCGCCAATGGCGTGAGTTTGTCAGCACTCATCAGCTCGACGGCGTGGTATGCATCGCCGCCGCCCTGCGTCGTGGCGTGCTCAACAGCGAAGAGGCCACGCGCTATCAACGCAGCGCAGTGAACCTGGATGCACCGTGGACGCTGTCAGGCCTGGGGCAATTGCATGATGCAATCCAGGATGCCGACCGCCTGATCTGTTTTGGAGGGCCGTGAAATGTCCAAATCCTTATTGCTGATCAGCCGTCAGGCGCCGTGGTCCGGGCCGAGCGCACGGGAAGCGCTGGATATCGTGCTGGCGGGTGGCGCCTTTGATCTGCCCATCGGCTTGCTGTTCATGGATGACGGCGTGTTCCAGCTCGCGCCGCACCAGAACGCCAAGGCCGTGCAACAAAAGGACCTCAGTGCCAACCTGCAGGCATTGGAGCTGTTCGGCATCGACGATGTGTTTGTCTGCCGCCACAGCATGGCCGTGCGTGGCTTGACGCCGCCAACCGAAGCGAAACCGTTGAGCAACGACGCTATTTCCCAATTGATTGACCGTTACGACCAGGTAATTACCCTCTGATGTCGACTTTACACGTGGTGTCTCACTCCCCGTTTACCGATAGCCGCCTCGACAGCTGCCTGCGTATCTGCGGCGCCGAGGACGCGATCCTGCTGTGCGGCGACGGCGCCTACGGCCTGCACGCCCCAGCCCTGCAAACCAAGGGCGTGAAGGTCTTTGTGCTGGCCGAAGACATGCAGGCGCGCAACCTGCCATTACCGGACTGGGCCGACAGCGTGGACTATCCCGGTTTCGTGCAACTGTCGATCGACTACGACAAGGTCAACACCTGGCTATGAACACCCTGACCGTGGGCGAGCGCCGCCTCGAACTGGACAAAGACGGCTACCTCGTCGACCTGAACGACTGGTCCACCGAGGTGGCCAACGCCCTGGCCACCGCCGAAAACCTGGTATTGACTGCGGCGCACTGGGAAATCCTCGAACTATTGCGCGGCTTTTACGCCGAATTCCAGCTGTCCCCAGCCACGCGCCCGCTGATCAAGTACACCGCCTTGAAGCTAGGCCCGGACAAAGGCAACAGCCTGCACCTCAACCAATTGTTCAACGGCACTCCCGCCAAACTCGCCGCCAAGCTGGCGGGCCTGCCCCGGCCGACGAATTGCTTATGACCGACTTCTCCCCACTGACCCTGCAAACTCCTGCCGAGCACCCATTTGCGCAATTCGTACGCATCCTGGGCAAAGGCAAGCGCGGCGCGCGTAACCTCACCCGCGAAGAAGCCCGCGAAGCCATGGGCATGTTGCTCGACGAAAAAGTCGAAGACACCCAACTGGGCGCCTTCCTGATGCTGCTTCGGCACAAGGAAGAAAGCCCGGAAGAACTCGCCGGCTTCACCGAAGCCGTGCGCGAGCGCCTGGATGCCCCCGCACTGAATGTCGACGTCGACTGGCCCACCTATGCCGGCAAGAAACGCCACCTGCCGTGGTTCCTGCTGGCAGCCAAATGCCTGGCGCAGAACGGTGTGCGCATCCTGATACACGGCGGCGGCGCCCATACGGCGGGCCGGCTATACACCGAGCAGCTGCTGGATACCCTGCACATTCCCCTGTGCCGAAACTGGCAACAGGTCGGTACGGCGTTTGAGCACGCAAACCTCGCATTTATCCCGCTGGGCGACTGGGCACCACAACTGCAACGCATGATCGATTTGCGCAACACCTTGGGTCTTCGCTCGCCGATCCACTCGCTGGCGCGGCTGCTCAACCCGTTGAATGCCCGTTGCGGCTTGCAAAGCATCTTTCATCCGGGCTACCAGGGCGTGCACCGCGATGCCAGCGGGCTGCTCGGGGATAACGTGATTGTGGTGAAAGGCGACGGTGGCGAGATAGAGATCAACCCCGACACTATCAGCCACCTGTACGGCACCACCGGCGGCGAGAGCTGGGATGAAGAATGGCCCGCCCTCTCCGCCCAGCGCCACGTCAAGCCGGCAACGCTGGAGCCTGAGCACTTGAAGGCCGTATGGCGCGGCGATGCAGAGGACAGCTACCCGCAGCTGGCGCTGATCGCCACCATGGCCCTGGCCTTGCGCGGCCTTGACCACCCGCGGGAGCAGGCGTTCGAACTGGCGCAGCAATATTGGGAAGCACGGGATAAATCGATTTAATCGATCATTCATCCGCAGTCTTTGCGCTTTTAGTTCGAACTCATCCCTTTAGACTGGGCTCCAACGCTTATTAGCCAAGGAGCCAGTCATGGGTTTGCTGATCGAAGGACGCTGGAAAGACCAGTGGTACGAAAGTAGCGCAGACGGCGCTTTCCAACGGGAACAGGCACAGCGGCGCCACTGGGTGACCGCCGACGGCCAACCTGGCCCGAGCGGCGAAGGCGGCTTTAAGGCCGAGGCCGGTCGTTATCACCTCTATGTGTCCCTGGCCTGCCCATGGGCGCACCGCACGCTGATCCTGCGCAAGCTCAAGGGCCTCGAAAGCCTGATCGATGTGTCCGTAGTCAGCTGGCTGATGCTGGAAAACGGCTGGACCTTCGACAAGGCCCACGGCTCGACCGGCGATAAGCTGGATAATTTCGAATTTATGCACCAACGCTACACCGCCGACACAGCCGACTACACCGGCCGCGTGACCGTGCCGGTCTTGTGGGACAAGAAGCTCAAGCGCATCGTCAGCAATGAATCGGCGGAGATCATCCGCATGTTCAACAGCGCCTTCAACGGACTGACTGGCAATACCCTGGATTTCTATCCCGAGTCCCTACGTACAACCATCGATGAGCTGAACGAGCGGATCTATCCGGCCGTGAACAATGGCGTGTACCGCGCAGGTTTTGCCACCTCACAAAAAGCGTATGAAAGCGCGTTTGATGATGTGTTTGCTGAACTGGACCATCTGGAACAGCACTTGGGCGACCATCGCTACCTGGCCGGCGAGTACCTGACCGAAGCGGATGTGCGGTTGTTCACCACGTTGATTCGTTTTGATGCGGTGTATTACAGCCACTTCAAATGCAATCTGCGGCGGATTGCGGATTATCCGAATCTGTCGAATTGGCTGAGGGAAATGTTTCAGTGGCCGGGGGTGGCCGAGACGGTGGATTTTGAGCACATCAAGGGGCATTACTATGCCAGTCACCGCACGATCAACCCGACGGGGGTTGTGCCAAAGGGGCCGTTGCAAAGGTTTGATGCTGGGCATGATCGCCAGCGGTTGAGTGGCGAAGGCGTCTGGCGCTGATTCAGGAAATGCGCTGTGTGTGATGGCCTCATCGAGAGCAAGCCCCCTTCCACATTTGGAACTGTGAATACAGTAAAAATATGGAAGGGGGCTTGCTCCCGATGTTTTTAAAAGGCTCAGACCTGAGACTGGGCGCCTTCAAACCACTTCAGCTTCTCACGCAACATCACCACCTCACCCACGATCACCAGCGTCGGCGCATGCACTTCATGCTCCGCCACCATGCGCGGCAAGTCCGCCAGCGTGCCGGTGAACACGCGCTGGTTGGAGGTGGTGCCCTGCTGGATTAACGCCGCCGGGGTATCAGAAGCACGGCCATGCTTGATCAGTTGCTCGCAGATAATCGGCAAGCCAATCAAGCCCATGTAGAACACTAGGGTTTGCGACGGCCCCACGAGATCACTCCAAGGCAGGTCCGACGTCCCGTTCTTCAAATGCCCGGTGATAAAGCGTACTGACTGCGCATAGTCACGGTGAGTCAGCGGAATACCCGCATAGGCCGCGCAGCCGCTGGCCGCCGTGATTCCTGGTACCACCTGGAACGGGATGCCATGGGCCGCCAGCTCTTCGATCTCTTCACCACCACGCCCGAAGATGAACGGATCGCCACCCTTGAGGCGCAGCACGCGCTTGCCTTGCTTGGCCAGGTCCACCAGTTGCTGGTTGATCTGGTCCTGCGGCACGGCATGGTCTGCGCGACGCTTGCCGACATACACACGTTCGGCATCGCGGCGGCACAGGTCAAGAATCGCCGGGGCGACCAAGCGGTCATAGAGCACCACGTCCGCTTGCTGCATCAAACGCAGCGCGCGGAAGGTCAACAGGTCGGGATCGCCCGGGCCTGCGCCCACCAGGTAGACCTCACCCGGCGCATACGGCGGTGCGCCGTTGACCTTTTCAATCAGTAGACGCTCAGCCTCATCACCCTGCCCGGCCAACTGGCGGTCGGCAATCGGGCCCTGGAACACTTCTTCCCAGAACGCACGACGTTGCTGCACATCCGGATACAAGCCTTTGACCTGGGCACGAAAACGCGCCGCTAACCCCGCCAACTGGCCATAGGTGGACGGAATCCAGGTTTCCAGCTTGGCGCGGATCAAGCGTGCCAGCACCGGCGCATCGCCGCCGCTGGACACCGCAATCACCAAGGGAGAGCGGTCGACAATTGCCGGGAAGATCACACTGCACAAGGCCGGCGCGTCCACCACATTGACCGGTACACAGCGACGCTTGGCATCACTGGACACTTGCGCATTCAGTGGCTCGTCGTCGGTGGCGGCGATGATCAGGGTGCAACCGTCAAGGTCGGCCTCCTGATAACCGCGCACAATCAGTTCCCCGCCACTGCCCAGTACCAATTCACGCAACTGGTCTTCGATCTGAGGAGCAACCACCCGCAACACCGCACCGGCGTCGGCCAGCAGCCGGGATTTGCGCAAAGCAATTTCCCCGCCACCAACGACCAACACACGGCTGCCGCGCAGGTTATGAAACAGCGGCAGAAATTCCATTTAGCCGATGACCTCAACGCCCGCCATGTAAGGCTTGAGCACTTCAGGTACGCGGATAGAACCGTCAGCCTGCTGGTAGTTTTCCAGCACGGCAACCAGGGTACGACCTACAGCCAGGCCCGAACCGTTGAGGGTGTGCACCAGTTCCGGCTTGCCGGTTTCCGGGTTACGGAAACGCGCCTGCATACGACGGGCCTGGAAATCACCGCAGTTGGAGCACGACGAGATCTCGCGGTACTTATCCTGGCTCGGCACCCAAACTTCCAGATCGTAGGTCTTCACGGCACTGAAACCCATGTCGCCGGTGCACAGAGCCAGCACTCGGTACGGCAGCTCCAGCAGTTGCAGCACGCGTTCGGCGTTGGCGGTCAGGCCTTCCAGGGCTTCCATGGAGGTCGACGGCTCAACTACTTGCACCATCTCCACCTTGTCGAACTGGTGCTGGCGGATCATGCCGCGGGTGTCACGACCCGATGCACCGGCTTCACTGCGGAAGCACGGGCTGTGGGCCACGAACTTGAGTGGAAGTTGCTTGGCATCGAGGATCTCGCCAGCGACGATGTTGGTCAGCGACACTTCAGCAGTCGGGATCAGGTACAGATCGGCTTCACCATCGCGGCTGATCTTGAACAGGTCTTCTTCGAACTTCGGCAACTGGCTGGTACCCATCAGCGCCGGACCTTGAACCAGGTACGGGGTGTAGGCCTCTTCGTAGCCGTGCTCGCCGGTGTGCAGGTTGATCATGAATTGCGCCAAGGCACGGTGCATGCGCGCAATCGGACCGCGCAGCAACGCAAAGCGCGCGCCGGACATCTTGGCGGCGGTTTCGAAATCCAGGCCACCGGTCAATTCGCCCAGGGCGACGTGGTCCTTGATCTCGAAATCAAAGGCTTTTGGCGTGCCCCAGCGGCGCACTTCGACGTTGCCGTCTTCGTCTTCGCCAACGGGCACAGACTCGTGCGGAATGTTGGGGATGCCCAGCAGGATCGAATCCAGCTCGGATTGGATCTTGTCCAGCTCGACCTTGCCGTCGGACAGCTCGGTGCCCATACGCTCGACGTCCGCCATCAGCGGCGCGATGTCTTCGCCGCGCTGCTTGGCCTGACCGATGGATTTGGAACGCGCATTACGCTCAGCCTGCAGTGCTTCGGTGCGGGTCTGGACGGTCTTGCGCTGTTCTTCCAGCGCTTCGATGCGCGCAACATCCAAGGCAAAGCCACGGGATGCCAGGCGGTCCGCTACGTCCTGAAGGTTGCTACGTAACAGTTTGGAATCGAGCATGTCGGTCTCTCGTTTATCAAAGTTTGGTCAAGGACAGGCCAGCCCAGGTGGCGAGCAGCCCGCCGAACACGCTGATGCCCAGGTACCCAAAGGCGACCAGGGCCTGCCCGCTTTCCAGCAAGCGCAGCGTATCCAGTGAAAAGGATGAAAAGGTCGTCAGACCGCCTACAAAGCCGACAATCAAGCCGGCACGAATTTCAATCGGTATTTCCGGGCGCAACAGGAACCAGCCGTACAGCAACCCAATGATCAAGCAGCCAACAAGGTTGACCGCAAGGGTTGCGGCATAAAAATGCTTAGGCCAGTTGGCGCTCACCCAAGTACCGGTGGCGAAACGCAATAATGTACCAGCGATGCCGGCTGCGGACACGGCAAGAATCGTCTTGAGCACTACTTTCTCCGCTGTTTGGGGCTGAGGCGATCGAGTTGGGCCAGGTGATTGAGTTTTTCACCGATTTTCAGCTCCAGGCCACGGGGCACCGGCTGGTAGAGCGGCAATGGCTCAAGCTCATCTGGGAAGTAGTCTTCGCCGGCGGCATAGGCGTCCGGCTCATCGTGGGCATAGCGGTATTCATCGCCGTAGCCCAATTGTTTCATCAACTTGGTCGGCGCATTGCGCAGGTGCAGCGGCACTTCAAGGGAGCCGTGCTCGGCGGCAGCACGTAGCGCCGCCTTGAAGCCCATGTACACCGCGTTGCTTTTCGGCGCGCAGGCCAAGTAAGTGATGGCCTGGGCCACCGCCAACTCACCTTCCGGGCTGCCGAGCCGCTCCTGCACGTCCCACGCCGCCAGGCACAGGCTCAAGGCGCGCGGGTCAGCGTTGCCGATGTCTTCGCTGGCCATGCGTACCACGCGGCGCGCCAGGTACAAGGGGTCGCAGCCGCCGTCGATCATCCGCGCGAACCAATACAGCGCGCCGTCAGGGTTGGAGCCACGCACAGATTTGTGCAGCGCCGAAATCTGGTCGTAGAACGCTTCGCCGCCCTTGTCGAACCGACGACGAGTGTCGCCGAGCAGGCTTTGCAACAGATCGACGCCAATCTCGCTGCCATCCTCGGCCAGGTCCGACGCATTCTCCAGCAGGTTGAGAAAACGGCGACCGTCGCCATCGGCAGCGGTGAGCAGGATCTTGAAGCCTTCTTCGCTGACACTCAGTTGGCGCTTGCCCAGGCCCTTGTCTTCACTCAACGCGCGGTGCAGCAGCTTTTGCATCGCCGCTTCATCGAGGCTCTTGAGCACATACACTCGCGCCCGCGACAGCAAGGCGTTATTCAATTCGAAGGACGGGTTTTCGGTAGTGGCGCCGATAAAGATCAGCGTGCCATCTTCGACATAAGGCAGGAACGCATCCTGCTGCGACTTGTTGAAGCGATGCACTTCGTCGACAAACAGGATGGTGCGCTTACCGTATTGCCCAGCCTGCTGCTTGGCCACTTCCACCGCCTGGCGGATTTCCTTGACCCCAGCCAGCACCGCGGAAACCGTTTCGAAGTGCGCATCCGAGACTTTCGCCAGCAGCCGCGCCAGAGTGGTTTTACCCACCCCCGGCGGGCCCCAGAAAATCATCGAATGCAGCGCGCCCTGCTCCAGGGCTTCGCGCAAAGGCTTGCCGCGAGCGAGCAGGTGTTCCTGACCGACGTACTCATCCAGGTTGGTCGAACGCAAACGCGCGGCCAGGGGTTGGGCAATCGGGTCACTTCGAAACAGATCCATGGGCAGCGTTTGAAACCTCTGGTTTATTCCTGGATCACGTCGGCACCCTTAGGGATGTCGAACTTGAACTTGGAAGCAGGCACCGGCTCGTTGGCCTTGACCCCGGAGAACAGGATATCGGTGCGTTGGCCGACGCTGTCGATCAGGCGCATGTTATTGATCACGCCGTTACCGAAAGACAGGTGCAGGCTGTCAAACAGCGTGTCCTTGGACTTCGGCTTGAGGGTGAATTCGATCACGTTGCTGGTTTGCTTGGAGGTGATGTCGAAGCTGTCGTTAATCTTCGACACATCACCCGACAGCAACAGCGCAGGCGTCTGATTCAGGCGCGGGTCGAGCTTCTTGATAGTCGCCTGTTCCAGATCCGGGTCCCACAACGTGACCTTCTGGCCGTCGGAAACGATGGTCTGCTCAGCCTTCCCTTCGGTGTGCCAGTAGAACAGCCCCGGACGCTGCACAGCCATTTCGCCTGCCGTTTCCTGCAAACGGGTACCGCCGGCATCCAGGGTCAGTTGGGAGAAGCGCGCCGTCAGGGTCTTGGATTTGTCCAGCAGGTTGGTCAGGCTGGCGACAGAGGCCGGGTCAGCGTGAGCCGAAACAGCGGTCAGGGCCAGTGCCGGCAACAACAGCATGCGGATAAAGCGCATGGGAGTCCTCATTGAGTCGTAAGGGCGCGCCGCGTGCTGCCACGCGGCGCGGGATCAGTCGCGCATCTGCCCAGGGGCAATGACTTCACGCGAGCCGTTGGTGTTCATTGCGGTGACGACACCGGCGTTTTCCATCGCTTCGATCATGCGGGCGGCGCGGTTGTAGCCGATTTTCAGCTTGCGCTGAACTGCAGAAATCGACGCGCGACGGCTTTCCAGCACAAACGCCACGGCTTCGTCGTAAAGGGCGTCGGTCTCGGCATCGTCGTCGCCACCGCTGCTGCCACCGTCGAAACCGCTGCCAGCTTCTTCGACGCCGGCGAGGATGTCGTCGTTGTATTCGGGTGCGCCGCGCAGCTTCCAGGCTTCCACCACGCGGTGCACTTCATCATCGGAAACAAAGGCGCCGTGTACGCGAATCGGCAGGCTGGTGCCCGGTGGCATGTAGAGCATGTCGCCGTGACCCAACAGTTGCTCGGCGCCACCCTGGTCGATGATGGTCCGCGAGTCGATCTTGCTCGATACCTGGAACGCCATGCGCGTCGGGATGTTGGCCTTGATCAGACCGGTGATCACGTCCACCGACGGACGCTGGGTGGCGAGGATCAAGTGAATACCTGCTGCCCGCGCTTTCTGGGCGATACGCGCGATCAGCTCTTCAACCTTCTTGCCGACGATCATCATCATGTCGGCGAACTCGTCGACCACCACCACGATGGTCGGCAGCTTGCTCAACAGTGGCGCTTCGTCGTGAATACTTTCGCGTTTGTACAGCGGGTCGGTCAGCGGTGTGCCGGCGTCCTGGGCTTCCTTGACCTTGGCGTTGAAGCCCGACAGGTTACGTACACCCATCTTCGCCATCAGCTTGTAGCGGCGCTCCATCTCGGCAACGCTCCAGCGCAGGGCGTTGGCGGCGTCCTTCATGTCGGTTACCACTGGGCACAGCAGATGTGGAATGCCTTCGTAGATCGACAGTTCAAGCATCTTCGGGTCGATCATGATCAGCTTGGCGTCTTCCGGGCCGGACTTGAACAGGATCGATAGGATCATCGCGTTCACGCCCACCGACTTACCGGAACCGGTGGTACCGGCGACCAGCAGGTGAGGCATTTTCGCCAGGTCAGTGATAACCGGCTTACCGCCGATGTCATGGCCCAGCGCCAGGGTGACCGGCGATTTGAAGTTGTCGTATTCCGGCGTCGACAGTACTTCGGAGAAGCGCACGATCTGGCGGTCTTCGTTGGGAATCTCGATACCCACGGTGGTTTTGCCGGGGATCACTTCCACCACACGCACGCTGGTCACGGCCAGGGAGCGGGCCAAGTCTTTGGCCAAGTTGGAGATGCGGCTGACTTTCACACCAGCGGCCGGCTGAATTTCGTAACGGGTAATCACCGGGCCAGGGTGGATCGAGTCCACCGACACTTCGACGCCGAATTCCTTGAGCTTGATTTCCAGCAAGTGGCCGACAGCCGCCAGTGATTCGGGGGAATAGTTGAGCTGTTTCTTTTCAGCCGGGTCGAGAATCGAGATCGGCGGCAAGGTGCCTTCGACAGCGCTATCGACAAACAACGGCGCCTGTTTCTCTTTCTGCACGCGATGGCTTGGCTCGGGGGCCTTGGGCGGCGCAGGTGCAATCACAGGCGGCACCTGCTTCTCGCGGTCGGACATGTGCTTGCTCAGGGCCTGTTCGCGCTCGATCAGGCGCTCCTTGACCTTGGCCTGTTCGCGGCGATCCGGTGTGCTTGGGGCTACGACTTCGTTGACGCGGGTATCCACCTCACGCAACTGAGCCACCATGCGTTTGCGGTCAACACGAGCGGACCACCAACGGTTGGCTGCGCCCTGGAATAATTCGAGCAGGTCGAGGGTGATCTTGCCTGTCACGTCCATCACCTTGAACCACGAGAGGTCGGTGAACACCGTGAGGCCGAACAGGAAAAGCGCAATAAACATCAGAGTGCTGCCCTGGATATTCAGGGTCTTGCGCGCCAGGTCGCCGAGGCTTTCGCCCAAGGCCCCGCCCGCGCCCGCCGGCAAACCGGTGGGCGCATGGAAATGAATATGGGCCAGCGCCGCGCCGGAGAGCACCAGGAACACCAGACCGATCAGGCGCCAGGAGAACAGCCAGCCGCTCCACTGCCACGGCTCGTGACGCTGACGGAAGATCTGCCAGGTCTTGATCGCCAGCAGCAGCGGGAAGATGTAAGCAAAGTAACCCAGCACCATGAAGAGGATGTCGGCGCTGTAGGAACCCACCGGACCGCCGAAGTTTTGCACATCGTCTATCTTGCTGTTGTGGCTCCAGCCCGGATCGTCCTTGCCGTAGGTGAGCAAGGCCATCATCAGGAACAAGCACAGCGCGCCGATAGCGATCAGCGCGCCTTCCTTGAGTCGATAATGCAGGTGCTGGCGCCAAGCCGGCACGACTGCTGCTTTAGGTGTTGCGGCGGATTTCTTCAAAACGGGTCTTTTCCTGCGCATTTAGCGCGTCCATCTGTTGAATGACTGCAAATACTGCCCAATCCGAGCAGTTGAAAAATAAACGATCGTCGTTGAATGTACGTTTAACACTGGGCAATTGCTGAATGAAAGGACGATAACGCCACAATGGCCGCATTGTACGGGTTTGTACCCCCGATGCCACGCCACTTGGCTTTCTTCAGGCAGCATAGCCAATTGTGTGTCACGACATGTTCAATTTGAGCATGCATTGTCTTTGCTGACAAAGGCTTATGAACTGTTTTTACTAATCCAGACAAGCTTGGCAAATGGCCTGCATGGGCCGGCCCCGAATACGACCACACCCCCGGCATAGAGTTGCAGAAACACCCGCTCACGCTAATACGCATCAATGGCTGATTCAAGCTGGCCCGATGGCGCTGCGTCGACAATAATCAGCACTGCCGAGGCGGGTGTCATACCTGCCACTCCCCTCCCCTTCCATAAGCCTGGATGCCATGCTGACCTGGTTACAACGCAATACCCTGACCTTCCCACCGCTGGCCAAAGCTATGCGCGAACCCAATGGCCTGCTCGCCGCCGGCGGCGACCTGTCGGCCGAGCGACTGGTCCAAGCCTACCGCCATGGCTGCTTCCCATGGTTCTCGGAGGGTCAACCGATCCTCTGGTGGTCTCCGGACCCGCGCACGGTGATCTTCCCTGACGAGCTGCACGTATCCCGCAGCCTGAGCAAGCTGTTACGCCAGCAGCGCTACAGCGTGACATTCGACCAGGACTTCGCAGCAGTCATCCAAGCCTGCGCCGCACCGCGCGCCTATGCCGATGGCACCTGGATCACCGAAGGCATTCAGAGCGCCTACCTGGAGTTGCACAAACGCGGCCATGCACACTCGGTAGAAGTATGGGACGAAGGGGTGCTGGTGGGAGGCCTGTATGGCCTAGCGATGGGCCAACTGTTTTTTGGCGAATCCATGTTCAGCCGCGCCGACAATGCCTCAAAATTCGGCTTCGCCACACTGACACGACAATTACAGGCCTGGGGCTTTGTGCTGATCGACTGCCAGATGCCCAACGATCACTTGCACAGCTTGGGTGCCCGCGCCATTCCTCGCACTGAGTTCGCCGGTTTTCTACGCGACCACTTGGACCAGCCCAACACCGGACCATGGGTTTCTTAGGCGACATCCGCGCACCTGGCTTACACTTATTTCAAAGCTTATCCCGAGGGTTGATCATGACCGAGTTGGCGCGTTTGAAGTTTTATGCCACTCAAGCCCACTCTTGCAGCTATCTGCCAGACGAGCAGGCCACCACGTTGTTCCTCGACCCCAGCCAACCGATGGACGTGCACGTGTATGCCGATCTTTCGGAAATGGGCTTTCGACGCAGTGGCGACCACCTTTACCGACCCCATTGTCAGAACTGCAATGCCTGCGTACCGGCACGCCTGCCCGTGGCGCAATTTCTGCCGGATCGTAACCAGAAGCGCATCCTCAAGCGCAACGCCGACCTGACGGTGACATCGTGCAAGCCTCGATTTACCGAAGAATATTTCGACCTTTACCAGCGCTATATTGAGCAACGCCACGCCGACGGCGATATGTTCCCCCCGAGCCGCGACCAGTTCTCCACGTTTCTAGTGCGTGACCTACCCTTTTCACGCTTCTATGAGTTTCGAGCGGACGGTCGCCTGCTGGCCGTCGCCGTGACCGACTTGCTGCCTAATGGCCTGTCGGCGGTATACACGTTCTATGAACCTGCCGAAGAGCGCCGCAGCCTCGGGCGCTTTGCAATCCTCTGGCAAATCGGCGAAGCACTGCGCCTGGAGCTGGAGGCCGTCTACCTCGGATACTGGATCAAGAACTGCAAAAAGATGAGCTACAAGACCCAATATCGCCCCATAGAACTGCTAATTAATCAAAGATGGGTCACGCTTAACTAGAACCCCTTGGCTTAAACACCCTTTTTCGGGCACAATGCACGCCGCTTTTGCCTGGCGCAGTTGCACCGGGCCATTCACTGGATACCGAGGGCTTTACTGCATGTCGAAAGAAGACAGCTTCGAAATGGAAGGCACTGTCGTCGACACCCTGCCCAACACCATGTTTCGTGTGGAGTTGGAAAATGGGCACGTCGTAACCGCGCATATCTCCGGCAAGATGCGCAAGAACTACATTCGTATTCTTACCGGTGACAAAGTGCGCGTCGAGCTGACGCCCTATGACTTGAGCAAAGGGCGCATCACTTACCGCGCTCGCTAAGCAAGTCAATACAAAACGCCCGGTTATGCCGGGCGTTTTTGTGTGCATGGGATTCTCAAACACCGATGATTCCTGTGGGAGGCGACTTGCCCCCTCCCACACCGGATCTTCATTGTTCTGAGAACTGCATTTCAAGACAGCAAAAAGGCGCCTTTCGGCGCCTTTTGCGTTACTGCAGAACGATCAGGCCATTTCAGCCGTGGTTTCGAACTCGAAGGTCAGCTCGCCATCCTTCAGGTCGATATGCACCACGCCACCATGGTCGGAGAGTTCGCCGAACAGGATCTCTTCGGCCAATGGCCGCTTGATCTTGTCCTGGATCAGACGCGCCATTGGGCGGGCGCCCATTGCGGCATCGTAGCCACCCTCGGCGATCCAACTGCGCGCCGCCTCCGTGACATCCAGCTGCACGCGCTTGTCTTCCAACTGCGCTTGAAGCTCGGTGAGGAACTTGTCCACCACACTCTTGATAACCTCGTGGCTGAGGCGACCAAACTGGATAATGGTGTCCAGACGGTTGCGGAACTCCGGCGTGAAGCTCTTTTTGATCACTTCCATCGCATCAGAGGAGTGGTCCTGATGGGTAAAGCCGATCGAAGCCCGCGCGGCTGTTTCGGCACCGGCGTTGGTGGTCATGATTACGATCACGTTGCGGAAGTCCGCCTTGCGTCCGTTGTTGTCGGTCAGGGTCCCGTGATCCATGACCTGCAGCAGCAGGTTGAAGACTTCCGGGTGAGCCTTCTCGATTTCATCGAGCAGCAATACGCAATGGGGCTGCTTAGTGATCGCTTCGGTCAACAAACCGCCCTGATCAAAGCCTACATACCCAGGAGGCGCACCGATCAAGCGCGACACGGTATGACGCTCCATGTACTCAGACATGTCGAACCGCACAAGCTCGATCCCCATGGCCTTGGCCAACTGCCGCGCCGCTTCGGTTTTGCCGACACCGGTCGGGCCAGCAAACAGGAACGAGCCGACCGGTTTGTCCGGCGACTTGAGGCCCGCACGCGACAATTTGATCGCAGTGGACAGCGCGTCGATGGCTGCATCCTGGCCGAACACAGTGAGCTTGAGATCGCGCTCCAAGTTACGCAGCAGCTCTTTGTCGGAGCTGTTGACGTGCTTTGGTGGAATTCGCGCAATCTTCGCCACGATGTCCTCGACCTGAGGCACGTCGATGCGTTTCACACGTTTCTCGATCGGTTGCAGGCGCTGATAAGCCCCCGCCTCGTCGATCACGTCGATGGCTTTATCCGGCATATGCCGATCATTGATGTAACGCGACGCCAGCTCTGCAGCTGCACGCAGCGCCTCATCGGTGTACTCGATGCCATGGTGCGCTTCAAAACGCCCCTTGAGCCCGCGCAGGATGCTGATGGTGTCTTCAACCGAAGGCTCGGACACGTCGACCTTCTGGAAGCGACGCGCCAGCGCACGGTCTTTCTCGAAGATGCCACGGAATTCCTGGAAGGTGGTCGAACCAATGCAGCGGATATCACCCGACGACAGCAACGGCTTGAGCAGATTGGACGCATCCATCACCCCGCCAGACGCCGCGCCAGCACCAATGATGGTGTGGATTTCGTCGATGAACAGGATCGCCTGCGGGCGTTTTTTCAACTCGCCGAGCAACGCCTTGAAGCGCTTCTCGAAATCGCCCCGGTACTTGGTCCCGGCGAGCAACGCGCCCAGATCAAGGGAGTAGACGACGCTGTTGGCCAGCAGGTCAGGCACCTGGTTATCCACGATACGCTTGGCCAAGCCTTCGGCGATTGCGGTTTTACCCACGCCCGCCTCACCCACCAGCAACGGATTGTTCTTGCGGCGACGCGCGAGGATTTGCGCTACACGCTCAACCTCAAGCTCACGCCCCACCAGCGGATCGATCCGACCCTGGCGCGCCAGTTCGTTGAGATTGCTGGCATAGGCATCCAGCGGGTTGCTTGAAGAAGAAGACTCACCGCCCTCGTCGTCCTGCATATCCTGCTCACCCTCGGAATGATCGCCGTGCCCAGGCACCTTGGAGATACCGTGGGCGATATAGTTGACGACATCAATACGGGCAACGCTCTGCTGCTTGAGCAGGAACACTGCCTGGCTTTCCTGTTCGCTGAAGATCGCCACAAGCACGTTGGCGCCTGTGACTTCACGCTTACCGGAGCTCTGTACGTGGAAAACAGCACGCTGCAATACCCGCTGGAAGCCCAGGGTTGGCTGGGTCTCGCGGTCCTCGTCATGCACGGGGATCAGTGGCGTGGTGGAGTCGATAAACTCCTGCAGGTCATGCTTGAGTTTGTCGAGGTTGGCGCCGCACGCACGCAGAACGGTGGCAGCAGCTTCGTTATCCAAAAGTGCCAGCAAAAGGTGTTCGACTGTCATGAATTCATGACGCTTCGAACGAGCCTCCTTGAAGGCAAGATTGAGGGTGACTTCGAGCTCGCGGTTTAACATAGCTTCACCTCATACCCAAGTGGTCGGCGTTAACCGTCCTTCTCGATTTCACAGAGTAGCGGATGCTGGCTTTCCCTGGCGTACTGGTTGACCTGCATGGCCTTTGTCTCGGCGATGTCACGGGTAAACACTCCACATACTGCCCGTCCTTCTGTGTGAACGGCCAGCATTACCTTGGTCGCCAACTCTCGGTTCAGGTTAAAAAACACCTCGAGCACTTCGACCACGAAATCCATCGGTGTGTAGTCATCATTGAACAAAACCACCTTGTACATCGGCGGCGCCTGTAGAGCAGGCTTGGCCTCCTGAACAGCAATGCCTGCAGAACCGTCGTCATCGTGTTCGTGATCCGGTCGATCCTGATTGAATGTTAGTCGAATCTGGCTGATTGCATGCATGGAAAGAAAGGTTCGTCAGTGGTTCAAATACAGTGGTGGGGGCGACCTGTCAGAATTTCAACTCTCAACTGGCCGGTCGCCTTGACTATCGGCGAATCGGTGTTACAACCAATAGAACCCACAGTGGGTAAAAAAGGTCCGCGCAGTCAACCTTAATTTATTCGGGTTAGGACGGATAAACTGGATGATACTCCAGTGATGGAGTCTGGTGCAGAGGGAAATGGGTATGTCCGGCGTCAAGATCAATGGCAAGGTCAAGTGGTTCAACAACGCCAAAGGATATGGCTTTGTTAATGAGGAAGGGAAAAACGAGGACCTTTTTGCGCACTATTCAGCAATCCAAATGGATGGTTATAGAACGCTGAAAGCGGGCCAGCCCGTGAGTTTTGAAATCATTCAAGGCCCCAAGGGACTGCATGCCGTGAACATCGGCGCAGTGAGCGCGCAAGCATCGGAAAAGACCACGGAGAAACACGCTCATAAAGAGAAGAAGCAACCGGCCTGAACCGCCGCCGAGCATGCAGTCTGCGGCAAGAAAAACGGCCATCCCACTCAAGTTGGGATGGCCGTTTTTTGTCGCGTGAGACGTTACATATGCGAGATCAGCGCATCACCGAAGCCCGACGACGACACCAGCGTGGCGCCCTCCATCAGGCGCTCGAAATCATAGGTCACGGTCTTGGCCGAAATGGCGCCATTGGTGCCCTTGATGATCAGATCGGCAGCTTCAATCCAACCCATATGACGCAGCATCATTTCCGCTGAAAGGATCAAAGACCCCGGATTGACCTGATCCTTGCCCGCATACTTGGGCGCCGTCCCGTGAGTCGCCTCGAACATTGCCACGGTGTCAGACAGGTTGGCACCCGGCGCAATGCCGATACCACCCACTTCCGCCGCCAACGCGTCGGACAGGTAGTCACCATTGAGGTTAAGGGTTGCAATCACGTCATATTCAGCCGGACGCAGCAGGATCTGCTGGAGCATGGCGTCGGCGATTGCATCCTTGACCACCACATTCCTGCCGGTGCGCGGGTTCTTGAACTGCATCCACGGCCCACCATCGAGCAGGGTCGCGCCGAACTCTTCGGCCGCCACTTCATAGGCCCATTCCTTGAAGGCCCCTTCGGTGAACTTCATGATGTTGCCTTTGTGCACGATGGTCAGCGATTCGCGGTCGTTATCCACCACATATTGCAAGGCCTTGCGCGCCAAGCGCTTAGTGCCCTCTTTGGACACCGGCTTGATGCCAATCCCGCAATCCTGGTCGAAGCGGATCTTGGTAACGCCCATTTCCTCCTTGAGGAACTTGATCACTTTAATAGCTTCCGGCGAGCCAGCCTTCCACTCGATCCCGGCGTAAATGTCTTCGGAGTTTTCGCGAAAGATGGTCATGTCCACGTCGCCGGGCTTCTTGACCGGACTCGGCACACCTTCGAACCAACGCACTGGGCGCAGGCACACATAAAGGTCGAGCTGCTGACGCAGAGCCACGTTCAGCGATCGAATACCACCACCGACCGGCGTGGTCAGCGGACCCTTGATGGACACCACGTAATCCTTGACGGCATCCAGGGTTTCCTGGGGCAGCCAGGTATCCTGATCGTAGACCTGAGTCGCCTTTTCGCCGGCGTACACCTCCATCCACGAGATCTTGCGCTTGCCGCCGTATGCCTTTTCAACAGCTGCGTCGACCACTTTGATCATCACCGGGCTGATGTCGACGCCAATACCGTCACCTTCGATATAAGGGATGATCGGTTGGTCAGGAACATTGAGAGAATGGTCTGCATTGACGGTGATTTTGTCGCCGACTGCCGGAACCTGAATCTTCTTGTATCCCATGCTGAACTCCATCTATGGATTAAACATCTGGCTGCGTTCGAGCCTACTCCAGATAAATGACGACCGAAACCTCACGCCATGTTCATTTGCATCGAAAACAGCATAATTTGTCGCCTACAAGCCTGAAAGCAAAGGGAAAAGCGCCAATCTTGAGCACATCATGCGACTTTAGGCGTACCCCGGCACCTGCGACCTTTAGACCAATGGACGACACACCTTTTGTATGAAGGCTCGGCGTAAGCATAGCGACCTATGTATAATGCCGCCGCTGACCCAAGAGTCACGACGGCTGACCGCTCTAGAATAGGTGCCTTCAGCTACAAAGCCGGACTATTACAATAGTCCACCCGCTTGACGCTCGACTGATGCAACCCAACATCACCGCGAAGAAACCTCGACATTTCGCTCATGGATGACTTTGAACGAACGCGCTCCACCCGGCGCATCTCGAGTTTCTGCGCACGCTTTCAGCAAAGAAGAGAGTTAATCCGAATATGCCCACCCGCTCGAAGATCATCTACACCTTCACCGACGAAGCCCCTGCCCTCGCCACCTATTCACTGCTGCCTATCGTAGAGGCCTTCACCGCTTCCGCTGATATTGCCGTGGAAACCCGCGATATTTCTCTCGCCGGGCGCATCCTCGCAAGCTTCCCCGAGCAACTGGGCAACAAGGCCATACCGGACCACCTCGCCGAACTGGGCGACCTGGCCGTTACCCCTGAAGCCAACATCATCAAGCTGCCTAACATCAGCGCCTCGACCCCGCAGCTGCAAGCGGCGATCAAGGAACTGCAGGCCCAGGGCTACGCCCTGCCGGACTACCCGGAAACCGTAACCACCGACGCGGAAAAAGAAACCCGCGCACGTTACGACAAGGTCAAGGGCAGCGCCGTGAACCCGGTACTGCGCGAAGGCAACTCCGACCGCCGTGCGCCGCTGTCGGTCAAGAACTACGCCCGCAAGCACCCGCACAAAATGGGCGCATGGGCTGCGGACTCCAAGTCCCACATCGCCCACATGAGCAATGGCGACTTCTACGGCAGCGAAAAAGCCGTACAGATCGAAGCCGCTGATGCTGTCAAAATTGAGCTGGTCGGCAAGGACGGCACCACCACCGTCCTGAAAGAAAAGACTACCGCTCAAGCTGGCGAGATCCTCGACAGCGCCGTGCTGAGCAAAAACGCACTGCGCTCGTTCATCGCCGCTGAAATCGAAGACGCCAAGAAACAAGGCGTACTGCTGTCGGTCCACCTCAAAGCCACCATGATGAAGGTCTCCGACCCAATCATGTTCGGCCAGATCGTTGCCGAGTTCTATAAAGATGCCCTGGCCAAGCACGCCACGGTACTGGAGCAGATCGGCTTCAACCTGAACAACGGCATCGGTGACCTGTACGCTCGCATCAAGGCTCTTCCGGCCGAGCAGCAAGCGCAGATCGAAGCTGACATCCAGGCGGTCTACGCCGCTCGCCCTTCCCTGGCGATGGTCAACTCCGACAAAGGCATCACCAACCTGCACGTGCCGAGCGACGTCATCGTCGACGCCTCGATGCCAGCCATGATCCGTGACTCCGGCAAGATGTGGGGCACCGACGGCCAATTGCACGACACCAAGGCCGTGATCCCGGATCGCTGCTACGCCACCATCTACCAAGCCGTCATCGAAGACTGCAAGGCCAATGGCGCGTTCGATCCAACCACCATGGGCAGCGTGCCAAACGTTGGCCTGATGGCGAAGAAAGCCGAAGAGTACGGCTCCCACGACAAGACTTTCCAGATCAAGGCTGACGGCGTAGTCCGTATCACCGACAGCAAGGGCAACCTGCTGATGGAACAGAACGTCGAAGCCGGCGACATCTTCCGCATGTGCCAGACCAAAGACGCGCCGATCCAGGATTGGGTCAAGCTTGCCGTCAACCGCGCGCGCGCCAGCAACACCCCTGCCATCTTCTGGCTGGACCCTAAGCGCGCTCACGACGGCGTCGTGGTCGAGAAAGTTCAGGCCTATCTGAAAGACCACAACACCGAAGGTCTGGACATCCGCATCATGTCGCCAGTCGACGCGATGAAGTTCACCCTGGAGCGCACCCGCAAGGGCCTGGACACCATCTCGGTGACCGGCAACGTACTGCGCGACTACCTGACCGACCTGTTCCCGATCATGGAACTGGGCACCAGCGCCAAGATGCTGTCGATCGTGCCGCTGATGAACGGCGGTGGCCTGTTCGAAACCGGCGCCGGCGGTTCGGCACCGAAGCACGTGCAACAGTTGCTGGAAGAAAACTTCCTGCGCTGGGACTCCCTGGGCGAATTCCTGGCCCTGGCCGCCTCCCTTGAGCATTTGGGTGTGACGTACAACAACCCGAAAGCCCTGGTACTGTCCAAGACCCTGGACCAGGCCACTGGCCAATTCCTCGACAACAACAAGTCGCCATCGCGCAAAGTCGGCAACATCGACAACCGCGGCAGCCACTTCTACCTGGCGCTGTACTGGGCTCAAGCCCTGGCCGCCCAGACCAAGGACACTGCACTGCAAGCGCAGTTCGGCGAACTGGCAAAAACTCTGGCCGAGAACGAAGCAACCATTGTTGCCGAACTCAACGCCGTACAGGGCAAGCCAGTGGACATCGGCGGCTACTACGCGCCGAACCCAGAGCTGACCAGCAAGGCCATGCGCCCAAGCAACACCCTCAATGCGGCGATTGCCAAGTTGAAGTAAGGTTGTAAGGATGCAAAGAAGCCCCGGCCATGTGCCGGGGTTTTTGTTTTAAGGCCCTGACAGAGCTGAAGCTATATCGAAAAATGCTAGCGAACTGTAAATGTTGACAGGTTACGCCCTGCCCCCAAAAGAACATTCTGCTCTTGTGATTAATGACCCGAGAACAGGAGTCCATCAAATGTTTCGCACCCACAAACTACTGCCGCTATACCTGTTCCTGCTCGCTTTAGCGCCATTGTCAGATGCAGGTCAAGACATCAAAATAAAGTATTTCCTCCAGGCAAACTTCACCTGTAAAAACGGCATCACGACACCCGGATATAGCGTTTACGTGGTTGGCTCGCGACCGGAGATCGGGGAATGGGTTCCAGCGAAAGCTTTTTTGCTAAGCCCTGCAAACTACCCGACGTGGACAGGCGAGGTGAGTTTTGCAAATGTTGAGCTCAATCAGGAGGTGAAGTGGAAGTGTATTATTCGCAACGAAAATAACCCTCTGGATGTTCAGAAGTGGCAACCCGACCCGGACAATGAGACGACATTGATTTTCTCTCCCTCGGCTCAGACCACCGGCACGTTCTGAGCAGCTTGCTGATGCCAGGCGTATCATGGGAGCTGCCCCGCCTGAATTCGAGACCCGCTTATGACCTGGCAACCCCACATTACCGTCGCCACCATCGTCGAAGACAACGGACGCTTCCTGATGGTCGAAGAACTCAAGGGCGGCCGCGCTGTGCTCAACCAGCCCGCCGGCCACCTCGACCCGCATGAAACCCTCACCGAAGCAGCCGTGCGTGAAACCCTCGAAGAAACCGGCTGGGACGTGGAAGCTACCGGTATCGTAGGCATCTATCTGTACACCGCACCCAGCAATGGCGTGACCTACCAACGGGTCTGTTTCATTGCCAAAGCCCTGAAACACCACCCGAACTACCAACTCGACGAAGGCATCCTGCGCGCCCGCTGGCTGAGCCGTGACGAGCTGATGGCCGTGCGCGAGGACTGGCGCAGCGAGCTGATCATCCACTGCATCGATGATTATCTGGCCGGCCAGCGTCACAGTCTGGAATTGATCCGCCCTTCTCTTTAGCCTTGCGGGCCCAGGCCTGCTAGAATCGCGTCCTTTTTCAAGACACCCGTTGAAACCCTATGCGTGATCCAGCCCCTTCTGACACACAAAAGAAGCGCGTCATCGTCGGCATGTCCGGCGGCGTGGATTCTTCCGTTTCCGCCGTTCTGCTCATGGAGCAGGGTTATGAGGTGGAAGGCCTGTTCATGAAGAACTGGGAAGAAGACGATGGAACGGAATATTGCACCGCCATGGACGACCTGGCAGATGCCCAGGCCGTGTGTGACAAGATCGGTATCAAGCTGCACACCGCCAACTTCGCCGCCGAGTACTGGGACAATGTGTTCGAGCACTTCCTGGCTGAATACAAGGCCGGTCGCACGCCGAACCCGGACATCCTGTGCAACCGCGAAATCAAGTTCAAGGCGTTCCTCGACTACGCCATGATCCTTGGCGCCGACCTGATTGCCACTGGCCACTACGTGCGCCGTCGCGACATCGATGGCCGTACTGAACTGCTCAAGGGCCTGGACCCGAACAAGGACCAGAGCTACTTCCTACACGCTGTTGGCGGTGAACAGATCGCCAAGACCCTGTTCCCGGTGGGCGAGCTGGAAAAACCCGAAGTTCGCAGGATCGCCGAGAAACACGGCCTGGCTACCGCGAAGAAAAAGGATTCCACCGGGATTTGCTTTATCGGCGAGCGCCGCTTCAGCGACTTCCTTAAGCAATACCTTCCGGCGCAGCCGGGTGAGATCAAGACCACCGAAGGTGAAGTGATCGGCCGTCACCACGGCCTGATGTACCACACCATCGGCCAACGCCAGGGCCTGGGCATCGGCGGTTTGAAAGACGCCGGTGAAGAGCCGTGGTATGTGCTGGTCAAGGACCTGGAAAACAACGTGCTGATCGTCGGCCAGGGTAATGAACACCCGCTGCTGTTCTCGGGCGCGCTGCTGGCCTCGGAGATCTATTGGGTCAACCCGATCGACCTGAGCACCCCGCGCCGCCTGACTGCCAAAGTGCGCTATCGCCAAAGCGACCAGCCCTGCACCCTGGAAAAAACGGCGACAGGCTACCGCGCCACCTTTGATGACCCGCAACGTGCGGTCACTCCTGGCCAGTCGGTGGTGTTCTATGACGGCGAAATTTGCCTGGGCGGCGGCGTGATTGAAGTCGCGCAAGCCTGGAGCAACCCGGCATGAGCCCTACCCAAGAGCAATTGACGGCACTCGGCGGGGTATTTCTCTCCGCCGTGCTCGTGGACAAGATCGCCAAGACCGGCCAGGTCACCGAAGCCGGCCTGACTTGCATGCTCGGCAGCCTGCTGATCCGCGACCCCAAGGACACCCTGGAAGTCTACGGCGGCGACGACCTCGCACTGCGTGAAGGTTACCGCGCCCTGATCGGCGCCCTGGAGCGCGACCCCAGCACCCTGCAGCGCGAGCCGCTGCGCTACGCCCTGTCGATGCTCGGCCTCGAGCGCCAACTGGCCAAGCGCGAAGACATGCTGGAAACCATCGGCAAACGCCTGCCACAGATCCAGTCTCAGGTAGAACACTTCGGCCCGGCCCACGAAAACGTGATCGCCGCCTGTGGTGCGCTGTATCAAGACACCTTGAGCACTTTGCGCCAGCGGATCCAGGTTCACGGCGACATGCGCAACCTGCAGCAACCGAACAACGCCTCGAAAATCCGCGCCCTGCTTCTGGCCGGTATTCGCTCGGCGCGGTTGTGGCGCCAGTTGGGCGGCCATCGCTGGCAGCTGGTGATCAGCCGTCGAAAATTGCTCAAAGAGCTTTACCCGTTGATGCGCAACGAATAAGTCGCAGCAAAGGGCTTTTTTCAAGCCGTTACGCGTAATACGCCGGTCAGTTGGCGACGGACCGGCGGATTTTTTCATGTATGATACGCGCCCCATTTCGTTGCCCGACTGTCCGAGAACACCCCATGCAGCTCTCTTCGCTCACTGCGGTTTCCCCTGTTGACGGCCGCTACGCCGGCAAAACCCAGGCCCTGCGCCCTATTTTCAGCGAATACGGCTTGATCCGTGCTCGTGTTCTGGTTGAAGTGCGCTGGCTCCAGCGCCTGGCCGCTCATCCCGCCATCAGCGAAGTGCCGGCGTTCTCTGCCGAAGCCAACGCTGTGCTCAACACGCTGGCGGAAAACTTCTCCCTGGAGCACGCCGAGCGTGTGAAAGAGATCGAGCGCACCACCAACCACGACGTCAAAGCCATTGAATACCTGCTCAAAGAGCAGGCGGCCAAGCTGCCGGAACTGGCCCAGGTCAGCGAGTTCATCCACTTTGCCTGCACCAGCGAGGACATCAACAACCTGTCCCACGCCCTGATGCTGCGCGAAGGCCGCGATGACGTGATGCTGCCACTGATGCGCCAGACCGCCGAAGCTATCCGCGAACTGGCCATCCGTTTCGCTGACGTGCCAATGCTGTCGCGCACCCACGGCCAGCCGGCTTCGCCGACCACGCTGGGCAAAGAACTCGCCAACGTGGTGTATCGTCTGGAGCGTCAGATTGCTCAAGTCGCTGCCGTACCATTGCTGGGCAAGATCAACGGCGCCGTCGGCAATTACAACGCGCACCTGTCGGCCTACCCTGAGATCGACTGGGAAGCCAACGCCCGCGCCTTCATCGAAGACGAGCTGGGCCTGGGCTTCAACCCTTACACCACGCAGATCGAGCCCCACGACTACATCGCGGAGCTGTTCGACGCCATTGCGCGCTTCAACACCATCCTGATCGACTTCGATCGCGATATCTGGGGCTACATCTCCCTGGGCTACTTCAAGCAGCGCACCATTGCCGGTGAAATCGGTTCGTCGACCATGCCGCACAAGGTCAACCCGATCGACTTCGAAAACTCCGAAGGCAACCTCGGCATCGCCAACGCCCTGTTCCAGCATCTGGCCAGCAAGCTGCCGATCTCCCGCTGGCAGCGCGACCTGACCGACTCGACCGTACTGCGCAACCTCGGCGTGGGTTTTGCCCACAGCGTGATCGCGTACGAAGCCAGCCTCAAAGGCATCAGCAAGCTGGAGCTCAACGCGCAGAAAATCGCCGCTGATCTGGACGCATGCTGGGAAGTGCTGGCCGAGCCGATCCAGACCGTGATGCGTCGCTACAACATCGAAAACCCGTACGAGAAGCTGAAAGAGTTGACGCGCGGCAAGGGCATCAGCCCTGAAGCGCTGCAAACTTTCATCGACGGCCTGGACATGCCAGCCGCCGCCAAGGCCGAGCTGAAACTGCTCACCCCGGCCAACTACATCGGCAACGCGGTAGAGCAAGCCAAGCGCATCTGATCATCGCAAGACCCTTGAGACGCCCGGCCGCGCCGGGCGTTTTTATTCCAGTCTGAAAAGTGCTTTCTTTCAATAGGTTACACATGAATCCTGACATCCCTCTTCAACTTCTGGGCGGCATCACGGCACGGGAATTCCTGCGCGACTACTGGCAGAAAAAACCACTGCTGATCCGTCAGGCCATCCCTGATTTCGAAAGCCCGATCGACGCCGACGAACTGGCCGGCCTGGCCTTGGAAGAAGAAGTCGAATCGCGCCTGGTGATCGAACACGGCGAGCGCCCGTGGGAACTGCGTCGCGGCCCGTTCGCCGAAGACGCCTTCGGCAGCCTGCCTGAGCGCGAGTGGACCCTGCTGGTGCAGGCGGTCGACCAGTTCGTTCCGGAAGTGGCCGAGCTGCTGGAGCAGTTCCGCTTTCTACCAAGCTGGCGCATCGACGATGTGATGATCAGCTTCGCCGCGCCTGGCGGCAGCGTTGGTCCGCACTTCGACAACTACGATGTGTTCCTGCTGCAAGCCCAAGGCAAGCGCAACTGGAAGATCGGCCAGATGTGCAACTCCGAAAGCCCGCTGCTGCAACACGCAGACCTGCGCATCCTCGCCGAATTCGAAGAAACCGCCGAATGGGTACTCGAACCGGGCGACATGCTCTATCTGCCGCCACGCCTGGCACACTTCGGCATCGCCGAAGACGACTGCATGACCTACTCGGTCGGCTTCCGTGCGCCGAGCGCCGCCGAAGTGCTCACGCACTTCACCGATTTCCTCGCCCAATACCTGACGGATGAAGAGCGCTACACCGACGCCGACGCGCAGCCGGTCAGCGACCCGCATCAGATCCAGCGCGACGCCCTCGACCGCCTCAAGAGCCTGCTGGCCGAGCACATGAGCGACGAACGCATGCTACTGACCTGGTTCGGCCAGTTCATGACCGAACCGCGCTACCCAGAACTCGTCGCCGGCGAAGAGCTGGGCGAAGAAGACTTCATCAGCACCCTGCAAGACGGCGCGATTCTGGTACGCAACCCAAGCGCGCGCATGGCGTGGTCGGAAGTGGACGACGACGTGCTGCTGTTTGCCAGCGGCCAGAGCCGCTACCTGCCCGGCAAGCTGCGTGAACTGTTGAAACTGGTGTGCTCCGCAGATGCGTTGCACAGCGAAAACCTGGGTGAGTGGCTCGCCGACGAAGACGGCCGCGACCTGCTGTGCGAGCTGGTCAAGCAAGGCAGCCTGGGATTTGCCGATGAATAAAATTCACGTAAGTGTCGCGGACTGGCAAAAGGATATCGCCGAGATTCGGCGCATTCGTGAAGCGGTATTTATCGCTGAACAATCGGTTCCACCCGAGTTGGAGTGGGACGCGGATGACGCTGGTGCGATGCACTTCCTGGCGTTCGAAGGCGACTTTCCAATCGGCACCGCTCGCCTGCTGCCCAGCGGCGAGATCGGCCGCGTATCGGTCCTCAAGGACTGGCGCGGCCTGAAGGTTGGCGACAAGCTGATGGAAGCGGTGATTGGCGTGGCCGAGCAACGCGGCCAGACCAAACAGTTCCTCAGCGCGCAGGTCTACGCAGCGCCGTTTTATGAGCGGTTGGGCTTCAAGATCGTCAGCGATGAGTTCCTGGAAGTCGGGATTCCCCATGTTGATATGGTGCGTGGGGGCTGATCCCTGCTTAAGGGCTTGTCTGTGGTGAGCGGGCTTGCCCCGCGCTGGGCTGCTTAGCAGCCACAAAACCAAACGCCGCGTTCTTTCTGAAAGAACGCGGCGTTTTTTATAGGGGCCGCTACGCAGCCCAGCGCAGGGCAAGCCCGCTCACTACACGCCAGGCCGACAAACTGGCACTATCAAGCCTAAATGACTCGCAGAGATAACGGACATGTCCCTACGCACCCTGCTCACCGCCCTCCTCCTGGCCGTCAGTTGCTCGACAATGGCCGACACCGAAGTCGTCAACCTGAACAACCGCACCAGCGCCGATCTATTGCCGGTGGCGCAGAATTTCATCGGCAAGGACGGCACCGTCAGCGCCTACGGCAACCAACTTATTGTTAACGCCGATCCCAGCAAGCTCCAGGACCTGCGCGCATTTATTGCACAACTGGACACACCGGCCAAGCGCCTGCTGATTACTGTAGACACCAACGAAAACAACCAACAGAACAGTGGCGATAGCCAAACCCGCATCATCAACTACGGTACTGCCAGTCGCGACGGCGGCATCCAGCAGATCCAGGCCAGCGAAGGCGTGCCTGCGCTAATCCAGGTCGGCCAGAGCGTGCCACTGACCACCACCCAACCAGACGCCTACGGCCGCCCGCAGAACCAGACCCAATACCGCAACGTCACCCAGGGCTTCTACGTCACTGCCAGCGTCACCGGCGAGACCGTGCATCTGGCGATCAGTACCAACCGTGACCGCATGAGCCAGGAACGTCCCGATGTAGTGAATGTACAAAGTACCGACACAACCGTCAGCGGGCGTCTTGGCGACTGGATCCCCCTGGCCGGCATCAACCGTGAAACCCAAGCCGACAAATCCTCTACAACCCGCAGCTACTCTACCCAGGGCCGTGATGACCTGACGTTGCGGGTCAAGGTCGACACCCTGAACTGAAGCACCAAAAACTGACTGATGAGTCGTATTAGACTAAAGATGTAGTGCCATAAAAAAAGCACTACAAAACATTTGACGATCCAAAAAAGCATGGGCATGATGGCCTCGCTCCCGCTAATCAGGGGCCCTGGCAAGGGCCTTCGGATCGTCGCTCTAAGCTACCCACCTGAGCCGATTCGTGTCTGTACCGCCCACAAGGTGTGTTTGACGAGGTTGCGACTGGAACGAAGTTGTCCCGAGGGACGGAAGCTAACCAGGTAACCCGGCAACATGCTGCAGAATACCCAAGGGCCCACGATGCCCGAAGACCGTTCTCGGCCAGCCTTTACCTGCCCCCTCTCGATCATCGTTCACCGTCGCCTTCCCCGTCGAACCTGACTTGACCACCTATGCTTCTGGTCAGCGAGCAGCCATACCCCGCAACGATTGCGCGGCTGGCAAATGGATCTTTCCACCTAGACCTATGCGACGAGGTTTTTCCCCATGGCACTGACACGCGAACAGCAAATTGCAGCCCTTGAAAAAGATTGGGCTGAAAACCCACGCTGGAAAGGCGTAACCCGCGCTTATTCCGCTGCTGACGTCGTCCGCCTGCGTGGCTCGGTTCAACCTGAGCACACCTTTGCAAAACTCGGCGCCGAGAAGCTGTGGAACCTGGTCACCCAAGGTGCCAAGCCTTCCTTCCGCCCCGACAAAGATTTCGTCAACTGCATGGGCGCCCTCACTGGCGGCCAAGCAGTCCAACAGGTAAAAGCCGGCATCCAGGCGATCTACCTGTCCGGCTGGCAAGTGGCAGCGGACAACAACTCCGCTGAATCCATGTACCCCGACCAATCGCTGTACCCGGTTGACTCCGTGCCGACCGTAGTCAAGCGCATCAACAACTCGTTCCGTCGTGCTGACCAGATCCAGTGGAAAGCCGGCAAAGGCCCAGGCGATGAAGGCTACATCGACTACTTCGCGCCAATCGTAGCTGACGCCGAAGCCGGCTTCGGCGGCGTACTGAACGCCTATGAGCTGATGAAGAGCATGATCGAAGCAGGCGCCGCGGGCGTTCACTTCGAAGACCAACTGGCTTCCGTGAAGAAATGCGGCCATATGGGCGGCAAGGTACTGGTTCCAACCCAGGAAGCTGTACAGAAGCTGACCGCTGCCCGTCTGGCGGCTGACGTTGCCGGCACGCCGACCATCATCCTGGCCCGTACCGACGCCAACGCAGCAGACCTGTTGACCTCCGACTGCGACCCGTACGACCAACCATTCGTTACCGGCGAACGCACCCAGGAAGGTTTCTACAAGGTACGCGCCGGCCTCGACCAGGCCATCGCCCGCGGTCTGGCCTACGCACCGTATGCCGACCTGATCTGGTGCGAAACCGCCAAGCCGGATCTGGACGAAGCGCGTCGCTTCGCCGAAGCGATCAAGAAGGAATACCCGGACCAACTGCTGTCCTACAACTGCTCGCCTTCTTTCAACTGGAAGAAGAACCTGGACGACGCGACCATCGCCAAGTTCCAGCGCGAACTGTCCGCCATGGGCTACAAGCACCAGTTCATCACCCTGGCCGGCATTCACAATATGTGGCACAGCATGTTCAACCTGGCGCACGACTACGCCCGCAACGACATGACCGCCTACGTGAAGCTGCAGGAGCAGGAATTCGCTGACGCCTCCAAAGGCTACACCTTTGTGGCGCACCAGCAGGAAGTGGGTACTGGCTACTTCGACGACATGACCACCGTGATCCAGGGCGGCACCTCGTCCGTGACCGCGCTGACCGGGTCGACTGAAGAAGAGCAGTTCCACTGATCGATGTGAGTACACAGCCACTGCGGACCCGTTAAAGAGCTAACCGCAGTGCTGCACGACAATCACGCCCCGACTGGTTCGGGGCGTTTTTTTGCCTGAGATATCTGCCCCGGGCCAATGAGAATCCAAATGTGGGAGGGGGCTTGCCCCCGATAACGGTGGATCAGCAACAGCGTTATTGACTGACACTCAGCCATCGAGGGCAAGCCCCCTCCCACAAGGGAACGCACGCAACCTGAAGATTTTGTACAAAACCTTGATCCAGAGCGGTATTCGCTGCGGATAAATCGGTTAAAAGATCCGCTCCGGCAACTTGCGCCAATCAAACAAGTAACGGCAACTTACCCCGCCACATGAGAAACAATCGCTTAAACCCCGCGCAAACAATATTCATTATCATTTAGACCATGAAAACTTCGTTACTGGTTAAACAAAACATAATTGATCAAATGCCCGCTAATCCCCGCCCCGCAAGGGCTACAGCCCCAAGAAGGTGCACTATGTCCTTATTCCATCGAATAATTTCGCTATAGGAATTTTACTTGCCCGGTGTTTAGCCATAAAATCACCGCGATTGACTGCGCTGCGACATATCGTCACTGCATCATTACTTTTTCGAGCTCAGAGACCTTTGCTCTCTGTTAAGGATTTCCAGCATGACCGAAGCGACAGGACTCATGGCCCACAACTGGGGCTTTGCCATTTTCCTCCTCGGTGTTGTCGGCCTTTGCGCCTTCATGCTCGGTGTTTCCAGCCTCCTCGGGTCAAAAGCCTGGGGCCGCAGCAAAAACGAACCGTTCGAGTCGGGCATGCTACCTACAGGTGGCGCCCGCCTGCGGCTCTCAGCCAAATTCTATCTGGTCGCGATGCTGTTCGTGATCTTCGATATCGAAGCCCTCTTTCTCTTTGCCTGGTCTGTGTCCGTCCGCGAAAGCGGCTGGACCGGATTCGTCGAAGCTCTCGTTTTCATAGCAATTCTGTTGGCAGGCCTTGTCTACCTATTTCGAGTGGGCGCCCTTGACTGGGCTCCGGAAGCTCGTCGTAAGCGGCAAGCGAAGCTGAAACAATGAGGCTTTGGCGATGCAATACAATCTCACCAGGATCGACCCGGATGCTCCTAACGAGCAGTACCCCATCGGCGAACGGGAAACCGTTTCCGATCCGTTAGAAGACCAAGTCCACAAAAACATCTACATGGGCAAACTCGAAGACGTGCTGAGTGGCGCGGTCAACTGGGGGCGTAAAAACTCCCTGTGGCCGTACAATTTCGGCCTTTCGTGCTGCTACGTGGAAATGACCACCGCCTTCACGGCGCCCCACGACATCGCGCGCTTTGGCGCCGAAGTTATCCGGGCATCACCGCGCCAGGCGGATTTCATGGTTATCGCCGGAACCTGCTTCATCAAGATGGCGCCGATCATTCAGCGTCTCTACGAGCAAATGCTCGAACCGAAGTGGGTTATCTCCATGGGTTCGTGCGCCAACTCCGGTGGCATGTACGACATCTACTCAGTGGTCCAAGGGGTGGATAAGTTCCTGCCCGTGGACGTCTACGTGCCTGGCTGCCCGCCCCGCCCTGAAGCATTTCTGCAAGGCTTGATGCTGTTGCAGGAATCGATTGGCAAGGAGCGTCGTCCGCTTTCCTGGGTCGTCGGCGATCAAGGCGTTTACCGCGCCGAGATGCCCTCGCAAAAGGAACAGCGCCGCGAACAGCGAATCGCAGTCACCAACCTGCGCAGCCCTGACGAAGTCTGATCCAGCCCGCTTCTTTTATAGAACGAACACCTGGCTTCATTCTTTACGTTGACCGAAAGCGATAAAAAACCATGACTACAGGCAGCGCTCTGTACATCCCGCCTTATAAGGCAGACGACCAGGATGTGGTCGTCGAACTCAATAACCGTTTTGGCCCTGACGCCTTCACCGCCCAGGCCACACGTACCGGTATGCCGGTGCTGTGGGTGGCGCGCGCCAAGCTCGTCGAAGTCCTGACCTTCCTGCGTAACTTGCCCAAGCCGTACGTCATGCTTTATGACCTGCATGGCGTGGACGAGCGTCTGCGCACCAAGCGCCAGGGCCTGCCAAGCGGTGCCGATTTCACGGTGTTCTACCATCTGATGTCGCTGGAACGTAACAGCGACGTAATGATCAAGGTTGCCCTCTCCGAGAGCGACCTGAGCGTCCCGACCGTAACCGGTATCTGGCCGAACGCCAGCTGGTACGAGCGTGAAGTGTGGGACATGTTCGGCATCGATTTCCCCGGCCACCCGCACCTGACGCGCATCATGATGCCGCCAACGTGGGAAGGTCACCCGCTGCGCAAGGACTTCCCTGCCCGCGCCACCGAATTCGACCCGTTCAGCCTCAACCTCGCCAAGCAACAGCTTGAAGAAGAGGCTGCGCGCTTCCGTCCGGAAGACTGGGGCATGAAACGCTCCGGCACCAACGAGGACTACATGTTCCTCAACCTGGGCCCGAACCACCCTTCGGCTCACGGTGCCTTCCGTATCATCCTGCAACTGGATGGCGAAGAAATCGTCGACTGCGTGCCGGACATCGGCTACCACCACCGTGGCGCTGAGAAGATGGCCGAGCGTCAGTCGTGGCACAGCTTCATCCCGTACACCGACCGTATCGACTACCTCGGCGGCGTGATGAACAACTTGCCGTACGTGCTCTCGGTCGAGAAGCTGGCCGGCATCAAGGTCCCGGACCGCGTCGACACCATCCGCATCATGATGGCCGAGTTCTTCCGGATCACCAGCCACCTGCTGTTCCTGGGTACCTATATCCAGGACGTCGGCGCCATGACCCCGGTGTTCTTCACATTCACCGACCGTCAGCGCGCCTACAAGGTCATCGAAGCCATCACCGGTTTCCGTCTGCACCCGGCCTGGTACCGCATCGGCGGCGTGGCCCACGACCTGCCGAATGGTTGGGAGCGCCTGGTCAAGGAGTTCATCGACTGGATGCCCAAGCGTCTGGACGAGTACCAAAAAGCCGCGCTCGATAACAGCATCCTCAAGGGCCGTACCATCGGCGTCGCCGCCTACAACACCAAAGAGGCCCTGGAATGGGGCGTCACCGGTGCAGGCCTGCGCTCGACTGGCTGCGACTTCGACCTGCGTAAAGCGCGCCCATACTCCGGCTACGAGAACTTCGAGTTCGAAGTGCCGGTGGCCGCCAATGGCGATGCCTACGACCGTTGCATCGTGCGCGTCGAAGAAATGCGCCAGAGCCTGAAGATCATCGAACAGTGCATGCGCAACATGCCGGCCGGCCCGTACAAGGCGGATCACCCGCTGACCACGCCGCCGCCCAAAGAACGCACGCTGCAGCACATCGAAACCCTGATCACGCACTTCCTGCAGGTTTCGTGGGGCCCGGTCATGCCGGCCAACGAATCCTTCCAGATGATCGAAGCGACCAAGGGTATCAACAGTTATTACCTGACGAGCGATGGCGGCACCATGAGCTACCGCACCCGGATTCGTACTCCAAGCTTCCCGCACTTGCAGCAGATCCCTTCGGTGATCAAAGGCGAGATGGTCGCGGACTTGATTGCGTACCTGGGTAGTATCGATTTCGTTATGGCCGACGTGGACCGCTAAGCATGAACAGCACGCTTATCCAGACAGACCGTTTCACCCTGAGTGAAACCGAGCGCTCGGCCATCGAGCACGAGCTGCATCACTATGAAGACCCGCGCGCGGCGTCGATCGAAGCCCTGAAGATCGTTCAGAAGGAACGTGGCTGGGTGCCGGACGGCGCCCTCTACGCCATCGGCGAGATTCTGGGCATCCCCGCCAGCGACGTTGAAGGCGTGGCGACGTTCTACACCCAGATCTTCCGCCAACCGGTGGGCCGTCACATCATTCGCGTGTGCGACAGCATGGTCTGCTACATCGGTGGTCACGAATCCGTGGTCAGCGAGATCCAGAACAAACTGGGCATCGGCCTGGGCCAAACCACTCCGGACGGCCGCTTCACTCTGCTGCCGGTGTGCTGCCTGGGCAACTGCGACAAGGCGCCGGCGTTGATGATCGACGACGACACATTCGGTGACGTGCAGCCTGCTGGCGTGACCCAATTGCTTGAGGGCTACCCATGACCCTTACATCTTTCGGCCCCGCCAACCTGATCAAGCGTTCGCCTGAGACCCATCCTCTCACCTGGCGCCTGCGTGACGATGCCGAGCCGGTATGGCTCGACGAGTACCAGGCCAAGAACGGCTACGCCGCTGCGCGCAAAGCCTTTGCCGACATGGCCCAGGACGACATCGTCCAGACCGTGAAAGACGCCGGCCTCAAAGGCCGCGGCGGTGCAGGCTTCCCCACGGGCGTGAAGTGGGGCCTGATGCCCAAGGACGAGTCCATCAACATCCGCTACCTGCTGTGCAACGCGGATGAAATGGAGCCGAACACCTGGAAAGACCGCATGCTGATGGAGCAACTGCCCCATTTGCTGATCGAAGGCATGCTGATCAGTGCCCGCGCGCTGAAAACCTATCGCGGCTATATCTTCCTGCGTGGCGAATACACCACCGCCGCCAAGCACCTCAACCGTGCCGTGGAAGAAGCCAAGGCTGCTGGCCTGTTGGGCAAGAACATCCTGGGTTCCGGCTTTGATTTCGAACTGTTCGTGCACACCGGCGCCGGGCGTTACATCTGCGGTGAAGAAACCGCACTGATCAACTCCCTCGAAGGGCGCCGCGCCAACCCGCGCTCCAAGCCCCCCTTCCCCGCCGCCGTGGGCGTATGGGGCAAGCCGACCTGCGTCAACAACGTTGAGACCCTGTGCAACGTGCCGGCGATCATCGCCGACGGCGTGGACTGGTACAAATCGTTGGCCCGTGAAGGCAGCGAAGACATGGGCACCAAGCTCATGGGCTTCTCCGGCAAGGTCAAGAATCCTGGCTTGTGGGAGCTGCCATTCGGCGTTACCGCACGCGAGCTTTTCGAGGACTACGCCGGCGGCATGCGCGACGGCTACACCTTGAAGGCCTGGCAGCCAGGCGGCGCTGGTACCGGTTTCCTGTTGCCCGAGCACCTCGACGCACAAATGTATGCCGGCGGCATCGGCAAGGTGGGCACCCGGATGGGTACTGGCCTGGCGATGGCGGTGGACAACACCGTGAACATGGTCTCGCTGCTGCGCAACATGGAGCAGTTCTTTGCCCGTGAATCCTGTGGCTTCTGCACCCCATGCCGCGACGGTCTGCCGTGGAGCGTCAAGCTGCTGATGGCCCTGGAAAATGGCGAAGGCCGTGAGGGTGACATCGAGACCCTGTTGGGTCTGGTCGGTTTCCTCGGCCCAGGCAAGACCTTCTGTGCTCACGCACCGGGCGCCGTGGAGCCATTGGGCAGCGCAATCAAATACTTCCGCTCGGAGTTCGAAGCCGGTATTGCGCCTACCAGCGCCGCCGTCCCGCCTCTGGCAAGGCCGATCGTAGTCGGCGCGTAACGCTTTAAAAGGCGAAGGGTCCGTGCCCTTCGTCTTCTCATGGGCTGACGCCGTAAAGGCTGTGTTGATGCCCATGAATAACAAGATTCCATTAGCCACGCCCGCTGACAACGGGCCAACGAAGAACTTTGAACCATGGCCACTATCCACGTAGACGGCAAAGCGCTCGAAGTCGATGGGGCGGACAACCTGTTACAGGCATGTCTGTCACTAGGCCTCGACATCCCGTATTTCTGCTGGCACCCCGCACTCGGTAGCGTCGGTGCCTGTCGCCAGTGTGCGGTCAAGCAATACACCGACGAGAACGACACCCGTGGTCGTATCGTCATGTCCTGCATGACCCCAGCCACCGACAACACCTGGATCTCCATCGAAGATGAAGAATCCAAGGCGTTCCGCGCCAGCGTTGTCGAATGGCTGATGACCAACCACCCCCACGACTGCCCAGTCTGTGAGGAAGGCGGTCACTGCCACTTGCAAGACATGACGGTGATGACCGGCCACAACGAGCGCCGTTATCGCTTCACCAAGCGTACCCACCAGAACCAGGACCTCGGCCCGTTCATTTCCCACGAGATGAACCGCTGCATCGCCTGCTACCGGTGCGTACGTTTCTATAAAGACTACGCTGGCGGCACCGACCTTGGTGTCTTCGGCGCCCACGACAACGTGTACTTCGGTCGCGTTGAAGACGGCGTGCTCGAAAGCGAGTTCTCCGGCAACCTCACTGAGGTCTGCCCGACCGGTGTGTTCACCGACAAGACCCACTCCGAGCGCTACAACCGTAAGTGGGACATGCAATTCGCCCCGAGCATCTGCCACGGCTGCTCCAGCGGTTGCAACATTTCCCCGGGCGAACGCTACGGCGAACTGCGTCGTATCGAAAACCGCTTCAACGGTTCGGTCAACCAGTACTTCCTGTGCGACCGTGGCCGTTTCGGCTATGGCTACGTCAACCGCAAGGATCGCCCGCGCCAACCACTGCTGGCCGACGGCACTAAGCTGAGCCTGGACGACGCGCTGGATAAAGCCGCCGACCTGCTGCGCGGCCGTAATATCGTCGGTATCGGTTCGCCTCGCGCCAGCCTCGAAAGCAACTACGCGTTGCGCGAACTGGTCGGTGCCGAGCACTTCTACTCCGGCATCGAAGCTGGTGAGCTGGAACGCATCCGTCTGGTCCTGCAAGTGCTGAACGACAGCCCGCTGCCAGTGCCGAACATGCGCGACATCGAAGACCACGATGCCATCTTCGTGCTCGGTGAAGACCTGACCCAGACCGCCGCGCGTATCGCGCTGTCCCTGCGTCAGTCGGTCAAAGGCAAGGCTGAAGAGATGGCCGACGCCATGCGCGTACAGCCGTGGCTGGACGCTGCGGTGAAAAACATTGGCCAGCACGCGCTGAACCCGCTGTTTATCGCCAGCATCGCTGAAACCAAGCTCGACGACATCGCCGAAGAATGCGTCCACGCTGCACCGGACGACCTCGCCCGCATCGGTTTCGCCGTGGCCCACGCCCTGGACGCCAGCGCGCCTGCCGTCGAAGGCCTGGACACTGAAGCCGTCGAACTGGCCCAACGCATTGCCGACGCCCTGCTGGCAGCCAAGCGTCCATTGATCATTGCCGGTACCTCGCTGGGTTCCAAAGCATTGATCGAAGCCGCCGCCAACATCGCCAAGGCCTTGAAGCTGCGCGACAAGAACGGCTCCATCAGCCTGGTCGTGCCGGAAGCCAACAGCCTAGGCTTGGCCATGCTGGGTGGTGAGTCCCTGGACGCTGGCCTGCAAGCCGTGATCGACGGCAACGCCGACGCCATGGTGGTGCTGGAAAACGACCTGTACACACGCACCGACGCCGCCAAGGTTGACGCTGCACTGAACGCCGCCAAAGTTCTGATCGTGGCCGACCACCAGAAGACCGCCACCAGCGACCGCGCTCAGTTGGTATTGCCAGCGGCGAGCTTTGCCGAAGGCGACGGCACCCTGGTCAGCCAGGAAGGCCGCGCCCAGCGCTTCTTCCAGGTATTCGATCCGAAGTACATGGACGCCAGCATCCTGGTTCACGAAGGCTGGCGCTGGCTGCATGCCCTGCGCGCGACCCTGTTGAACCAACCGATCGATTGGACCCAACTGGACCACGTGACCGCAGCCGTCGCCGGCAGCACACCGCAGCTTGCGCGTATCGTCGATGCCGCACCGTCCGCCGCGTTCCGCATCAAGGGCATGAAACTGGCCCGTGAACCGCTGCGTTACTCCGGTCGTACCGCCATGCGCGCCGACATCAGCGTGCACGAACCGCGTACCCCACAAGACAACGACACCGCGTTCGCCTTCTCCATGGAAGGTTACTCGGGGTCAGTCGAGCCGCGTCAGCAGGTGCCGTTTGCCTGGTCGCCGGGCTGGAACTCGCCACAAGCCTGGAACAAGTTCCAGGACGAAGTCGGTGGTCACATCCGCGCTGGCGACCCAGGCACCCGCCTGATCGAAAGCACCGGTGACTCGCTGAACTGGTTCGCAGCAGTACCGCGCCCGTTCAACCCGGCCCAGGGCACTTGGCAGGTTGTGCCGTTCTTCCACCTGTTCGGCAGCGAAGAGAACTCTTCCAAGGCCGCGCCGGTGCAAAGCCGCATCCCAGAAGCGTACGTGTCCGTGGCCAAGTCCGAAGCCGACCGTCTCGGCGTCAACGACGGTGCCGTGCTCAGCCTGAACGTGGCCGGCCAGACTCTGCGTCTGCCGCTGCGTATCAACGAAGCGTTGGGCGCTGGCCTGGTTGCACTGCCTAAAGGCCTCGCCGGCATTCCGCCTGCGATCTTTGGCAAAACCGTTGACGGTCTGCAGGAGGCAGCGCAATGACCTGGTTCACCCCTGAAGTGATCGACGTGATCATCTCGGTCGTCAAGGCCATCGTGATCCTGTTGGCCGTGGTCGTTGCGGGCGCCCTGCTCAGCTTCGTCGAACGTCGCCTGCTGGGCTGGTGGCAGGACCGTTACGGTCCGAACCGCGTTGGCCCATTCGGCATGTTCCAGATCGCTGCCGACATGCTGAAAATGTTCTTCAAGGAAGACTGGACCCCACCGTTTGCCGACAAGGTGATCTTCACCCTCGCGCCGGTCGTGGCCATGAGCGCCTTGCTGATTGCCTTCGCGATCATCCCGATCACCCCGACCTGGGGCGTGGCGGACCTGAACATCGGCTTGCTGTTCTTCTTCGCCATGGCCGGTCTGTCGGTATACGCGGTGTTGTTCGCCGGTTGGTCGAGTAACAACAAGTTCGCCCTGCTGGGCAGCTTGCGCGCCTCGGCGCAGACCGTGTCCTACGAAGTGTTCATGGGCCTGGCGCTGATGGGCATCGTGGTGCAGGTCGGCTCGTTCAACATGCGCGACATCGTCGAGTACCAGGCGCAGAACCTGTGGTTCATCATTCCGCAGTTCTTCGGCTTCTGTACGTTCTTCATCGCTGGCGTCGCCGTGACTCACCGTCACCCGTTCGACCAGCCTGAAGCAGAACAGGAACTGGCCGACGGTTACCACATTGAATATGCCGGCATGAAATGGGGCATGTTCTTCGTCGGTGAGTACATCGGCATCATCTTGATCTCTGCCCTGCTGGTGACGCTGTTCTTCGGCGGCTGGCACGGTCCGTTCGGTATCCTGCCGCAGTTGGCGTTCTTCTGGTTCTTCCTGAAGACCGCGTTCTTCATCATGTTGTTTATCCTGCTGCGCGCTTCCATTCCGCGTCCACGATACGACCAGGTGATGGATTTCAGCTGGCGCTTCTGCCTGCCACTGACCCTGATCAATTTGCTGGTGACTGCTGCCGTTGTGTTGTTGAACACGCCAGCGGCCGCGGTTCAGTGAGGATTTGACCCATGTTCAAATATATTGGCGACATCGTTAAGGGTACCGGTACCCAATTGCGAAGCCTGGTGATGGTATTCGGTCACGGTTTCCGCAAACGCGACACCCTGCAATACCCGGAAGAAGCGGTGTACCTGCCGCCGCGCTATCGCGGCCGTATCGTGCTGACCCGCGACCCCGATGGCGAAGAGCGTTGCGTAGCCTGCAACCTGTGCGCCGTAGCGTGCCCGGTGGGTTGCATCTCCCTGCAGAAAGCTGAAACCGAAGACGGTCGCTGGTACCCGGACTTCTTCCGCATCAACTTCTCGCGCTGCATTTTCTGCGGCCTCTGCGAGGAAGCTTGCCCGACCACCGCAATCCAGCTGACACCGGATTTCGAGATGGCCGAGTTCAAACGTCAGGACCTGGTGTACGAGAAAGAAGATCTGCTGATCTCTGGTCCCGGTAAAAACCCTGATTACAACTTCTATCGTGTTGCAGGTATGGCCGTTGCCGGTAAGCCGAAAGGCGCCGCACAAAACGAAGCCGAGCCGATCAACGTGAAGAGCTTGCTGCCTTAAGGAAGAAAGATGGAATTCGCTTTCTATTTCGCATCGGGTATTGCAGTGGTGTCCACGCTTCGCGTGATCACCAACACTAACCCCGTGCACGCCCTGCTCTACCTGATCATTTCGCTGATCGCCGTGGCCATGACGTTCTTCAGCCTTGGCGCACCGTTCGCCGGTGTGCTCGAAGTGATCGCCTACGCCGGCGCCATCATGGTGCTGTTCGTGTTTGTGGTGATGATGCTCAACCTGGGGCCGGCTTCGGTCGCCCAGGAACGCGTCTGGCTCAAGCCCGGCATCTGGCTCGGCCCGGTTGTCCTCGCAGCGCTGCTGTTGGGTGAACTGCTGTATGTGCTGTTCGCTCACCAGAGCGGCCAGGCCATCGGCCACACCACCGTAGACGCGAAAGCCGTGGGCATCAGCCTGTTCGGCCCGTACCTGCTGGTGGTCGAACTGGCTTCGATGCTGCTGCTCGCGGCAGCCATCACCGCCTTCCACTTGGGCCGCAACGAAGCCAAGGAGCAATGACGATGCCTGCTATCCCTTTGGAGCATGGTCTGGCGGTTGCCGGCATCCTGTTCTGCCTTGGCCTGGTCGGCCTGATGGTTCGCCGTAACATTCTGTTCGTGTTGATGAGCCTGGAAATCATGATGAACGCTGCGGCACTGGCGTTCATCGTTGCAGGTGCACGTTGGGGCCAGCCTGATGGACAAGTCATGTTCATCCTGGTGATCAGCCTGGCAGCCGCCGAGGCCAGTATCGGCCTGGCGATCCTGCTGCAACTGTATCGTCGCTTCCACACGCTTGATATCGACGCTGCCAGTGAGATGCGCGGATGAACATGATCTTTCTGACTTTCGTATTTCCCCTGATTGGTTTCCTACTGCTGTCGTTCTCCCGTGGACGCTGGTCGGAAAACCTCTCGGCCCTGATCGGCGTGGGTTCCATTGGCCTGTCGGCCATCGTGGCCGCCTACGTCATCTGGCAATTCAACGTAGCGCCGCCGGAAGGTGGTCACTACACCCTGGTGCTGTGGCAGTGGATGTCGGTGGAAGGCTTCAAGCCTAACTTCGCCCTCTACGTCGACGGCCTGTCGATCACCATGCTCGGCGTGGTCGTCGGCGTGGGCTTCCTGATCCACCTGTTCGCGTCCTGGTACATGCGCGGTGAAGCGGGCTACTCGCGCTTCTTCTCGTACACCAACCTGTTTATCGCCAGCATGCTGTTCCTGGTGCTCGGCGATAACCTGTTGTTCCTGTACTTCGGCTGGGAAGGCGTGGGCCTGTGCTCGTATCTGTTGATCGGTTTCTACTACAGCAACCGCAACAACGGTAACGCGGCACTCAAGGCATTTATCGTTACCCGCATCGGCGACGTGTTCATGGCCATCGGCCTGTTCATCCTGTTCCAACAGGTGGGCACGCTGAACATCCAGGAACTGCTGGTGCTGGCACCACAGAAATTCCAGGTCGGCGACTTCTGGATCACCCTGGCGACCCTGATGCTGCTGGGCGGCGCCGTGGGTAAATCCGCGCAACTGCCGCTGCAAACCTGGCTGGCGGATGCGATGGCCGGTCCTACCCCAGTGTCGGCACTGATCCACGCCGCTACGATGGTAACTGCGGGTGTCTACCTGATCGCCCGTACCCACGGCCTGTTCACCCTGGCGCCGGACATCCTGCACCTGGTGGGCATCGTCGGCGGCGTGACCCTGGTGCTGGCCGGCTTTGCCGCGCTGGTGCAGACCGACATCAAGCGTATCCTCGCCTACTCGACCATGAGCCAGATCGGCTACATGTTCCTGGCCCTGGGCGTTGGCGCCTGGGACGCGGCGATCTTCCACCTGATGACTCACGCTTTCTTCAAGGCCCTGCTGTTCCTTGCCTCTGGCGCGGTGATCGTTGCCTGCCACCACGAGCAGAACATCTTCAAGATGGGCGGCCTGTGGAAGAAACTGCCGCTGGCCTACGCCAGCTTCATCGTCGGTGGTGCAGCCCTGGCCGCACTGCCACTGGTGACCGCAGGTTTCTACTCGAAAGACGAAATCCTCTGGGAAGCCTTTGCCAGCGGTAACCAGAACCTGCTCTACGCAGGCCTGGTGGGTGCGTTCATGACCTCGCTGTACACCTTCCGCCTGATCTTCATCACGTTCCACGGTGAAGCCAAGACCGAAGCGCACGCAGGTCACGGCATCTCCCACTGGTTGCCACTGTCGGTGCTGATCGTACTGTCGACCTTCGTCGGCGCCCTGATCACCCCGCCCCTGGCCGGTGTACTGCCGGAAAGCGCCGGCCATGCCGGTGGCGCCGCCAAGCACAGCCTGGAAATCGCCTCGGGCGCCATTGCCATCGCGGGTATCCTGCTGGCCGCGCTGTTGTTCCTCGGCAAGCGTCGCTTCGTGACGGCCGTGGCCAACAGTGGCATTGGCCGCTTCCTGTCGGCCTGGTGGTTCGCCGCCTGGGGCTTCGACTGGATCTACGACAAACTGTTCGTCAAGCCTTACCTGGCTATCAGCCATGTACTGCGCAAAGACCCGCTCGACCAGACCATCGGTTTGATCCCGCGCGCCGCCAAGGCCGGTCACACCGCCCTGAGCCGCAGCGAGACCGGCCAACTGCGTTGGTATGCAGCGTCCATGGCGGTCGGTGCCGTGCTGGTGATCGGCGCCATCGTTGTCGTGGCGGTCTGACCATGTCTATGTACATTGCGAACTTTGCAAACTTGCGAAAGGAAACGAGCCTGTCATGATTCTGCCCTGGCTAATCCTGATCCCCTTCATCGGCGGCCTGCTCTGCTGGATGGGTGAACGCTTCGGCGCCACCCTCCCCCGCTGGATTGCGTTGCTGACCATGTCCCTGGAACTCGCACTCGGCCTCTGGCTGTGGGCCCACGGTGACTATTCATTCGCTCCGGCACCGGGTGTCGATCCGACTTTCGCGCTTGAATTCAAGCACGTGTGGATCCAGCGCTTCGGCATCAACGTGCACCTGGCCCTCGATGGCCTGTCGCTGTTGATGATCCTGCTGACCGGCCTGCTGGGTATCCTCTCGGTACTCTGCTCCTGGAAAGAGATCCAGCGTCACGTGGGCTTCTTCCACCTGAACCTGATGTGGATCCTGGGCGGCGTTGTCGGCGTGTTCCTCGCCCTCGACCTGTTCATGTTCTTCTTCTTCTGGGAAATGATGCTGGTGCCGATGTACTTCCTCATCGCGCTCTGGGGTCACAGTTCTTCGGACGGCAAGAAAACCCGGATCTACGCGGCGACCAAGTTCTTCATCTTCACCCAGGCTTCCGGCCTGATCATGTTGGTGGCGATCCTGGGTCTGGTACTGGTCAACTTCAACAGCACAGGCGTGATTACGTTCAACTACGCCGACCTGTTGAAAACCAAGATGTCCCTGACCACCGAGTACATCCTGATGCTGGGCTTCTTCATCGCGTTCGCGGTGAAGCTGCCGGTGGTGCCGTTCCACTCCTGGCTGCCTGACGCTCACGCCCAGGCACCGACCGCCGGTTCCGTTGACCTCGCCGGCATCCTGCTGAAAACCGCTGCCTATGGCCTGCTGCGTTTCGCGCTGCCGCTGTTCCCGAACGCCTCGGCGGAGTTCGCGCCGATTGCCATGACCCTGGGTCTGATCGGGATCTTCTACGGTGCGTTCCTGGCGTTCGCGCAAACCGACATCAAGCGTCTGATTGCCTTCTCGTCCGTTTCCCACATGGGCTTCGTACTGATCGGCATCTACTCCGGCAGCCAGCTGGCGTTGCAAGGCGCAGTGATCCAGATGTTGGCGCACGGTGTTTCCGCCGCTGCACTCTTTATCCTGAGTGGCCAGTTGTACGAGCGCCTGCACACCCGTGACATGCGTGAGATGGGCGGCGTGTGGTCGCGCATCGCGTACCTGCCGGCGATCAGCCTGTTCTTTGCCGCTGCCTCGTTGGGCTTGCCGGGTACCGGCAACTTCATCGGCGAGTTCCTGATCCTGATGGGTGCCTTCGTGCAAACGCCTTGGATCAGCGCCATTGCTACTTCCGGCCTGGTATTCGGTTCGGTCTACTCGCTGATCATGATCCACCGCGCCTACTTCGGCCCGGCCAAGTCCGACACCGTCCTGAAAGGGATGGATGCTCGCGAACTGATCATGGTGCTCGGCCTTGCGGTGCTGCTGATCTACATCGGCGTGTACCCGCAACCGTTCCTGGACACTTCTGCCGCAACGATGCATGGCGTGCAGCAGTGGTTCGGCACCGCCTTCTCTCAACTCGCTTCGGCCCGGTAAGAGCGCTATGGAATTCACGATCCAACACTTTATCGCGCTTGCGCCGCTGCTGATTACCAGCCTCACCATCGTGGTGGTGATGCTGGCAATCGCCTGGCGCCGCAATCACTCACAAACGTTCCTGCTGTCCTGTGCCGGTTTGAACCTGGCTTTGCTGTCGATTATCCCGGCACTCAAGGTCGCGCCACTGGCGGTGACCCCGCTGATGATGGTCGATGACTTCGCGCTGCTGTATATCGCGCTGATCCTTGTCGCCACCCTCGCCTGCGTCACCCTCGCCCACGCCTACCTCGGCGAAGGCGGCACCGGCTACCCAGGCAACCGCGAAGAGCTGTACCTGCTGATCCTGCTGGCTGCGGCCGGCGGTATCGTGCTGGTCAGCGCACAGCACCTGGCCGGCTTGTTCATCGGCCTGGAACTGCTGTCGATCCCGACCTACGGCCTGGTGGCATACGCCTTCTTCAACAAGCGCTCCCTGGAAGCCGGCATCAAGTACATGGTGCTGTCGGCGGCCGGTTCCGCGTTCCTGTTGTTCGGTATGGCCCTGCTCTACGCCGAAGCCGGCAGCCTGAGCTTCACCGGTATCGGCCACGCACTGGCTGCCACCAACAGCCCGGCGCCGATTGCCCAACTGGGCCTGGCGATGATGCTGATCGGCCTGGCATTCAAGCTGTCGCTGGTGCCGTTCCACCTGTGGACCCCAGACGTGTACGAAGGCGCCCCGGCGCCGGTGGCTGCGTTCCTGGCTACCGCGTCCAAGGTTGCTGTGTTTGCCGTGATGGTGCGTCTGTTCCAGATCTCGCCTGCTGCCAATACCGGCGTGCTGAGCAACGTGCTGACCGTGATCGCCATCGCGTCGATCCTGTTCGGTAACCTGCTGGCCCTGACCCAGAACAACCTCAAGCGTCTGCTGGGTTACTCGTCCATCGCTCACTTCGGCTACCTGCTGATCGCCCTGGTGGCGAGCAAAGGCCTGGCCGTGGAAGCCATCGGCGTTTACCTGGTCACCTACGTGATCACCAGCCTCGGCGCCTTCGGTGTAATTACGCTGATGTCCTCGCCGTACAAAGGCCGTGACGCTGACGCCCTGTACGAGTATCGCGGCCTGTTCTGGCGCCGCCCGTACCTGACCGCCGTACTGACCGTGATGATGCTGTCCCTGGCCGGTATCCCGCTGACCGCGGGTTTCATCGGCAAGTTCTACATCGTCGCTACCGGTGTCGAAGCCCACGAGTGGTGGCTGGTTGCGTCCCTGGTACTGGGCAGCGCTATCGGCGTGTTCTACTACCTGCGCGTGATGGTCACCCTGTACCTGATCGAGCCAAACCTGCGCCGTGTGGATGCCGAGCTGCATTGGGAACAGAAGGCAGGCGGCGTGATGCTGCTGGCCATCGCCCTGCTCGCGTTCTTCCTGGGCGTGTACCCACAACCGTTGCTCACCCTGGTGCAGCACGCGGTACTGGGCGTTTGATCGCTTAGCGGGATGCAGTAAACAAAACGGCGCCTTCGGGCGCCGTTTTGCGTTTCTGGATGCCCTGCAACAGGGCGTTCACCTCACTCGTTTTGGGCCAAATCGCGGATAGCCCAAAATTGCATATCCAACCCAGGAAACCCGGCGGGTACATGGATCGCAAAACCGCTCGACTGGCTCAACAGTTGCCAATACTCGCTGCTGCGATCAAGTTCGAAATACGTGCAGCCCGCATAGAACGGCAATTGCCGTGGGGCTGCCGGCAAAGGCCGCAGGCCAACACCCGGCAGTTGCAGGTTGACCAGGTCGCGGATTTTCTCCATCGAGCCGATCTTGACCTGGGAGGGGAAACTGCTGCGCACGCTGTCCGCCGCCATTTGAGCCTGAACCACCAGGATGAAGGTGGCCGAGGCCAGTAACGCCCGGTCCGGCAGCACGGCCACACGGATGCCGTATTGGCGCTCTTCCAAGGGAATAGCGATGGCCCGCGTATCCATCACGGTCGAGAGCATCCGACGCAGTTCAAGCATCACCGGAGCAAACGTTTCTGCCAGGGCCGTATGGCGATACACCGGGTAGGCAGGCGTGCGCTTATCGTCGCGGCTAAACGTTGCCAGCTCACCGGCCAGGGCCGAGAGGTCGCGATACAGTTGCTCGGGATGCAGGCCGCTCATGGTCGATAAATGGCGCATCAGCGGCAGGCTACGATTGAGCACCTGCAGTTGCAGGACATCGGCAATGTCCGCTGCACCACTGCCATCGAGCCGGGCCACGCGCGAGGCCGTGGCTTCGCCCCGCTGCTGCACCAGCCCTGCGACCTCATCGACCATCGCCTTGAGGCATTCGGCCGCCCGGATATCCAGACAGGGCGGGCAGTAGCCGCGATCAAGCACCACACAGTTGTCGGCGCGCTTTTCCACCACGTGGGCGATACCCAGTGAGGTGAAGGCATCGGCCACGTCGCCCTCAAAGGCCAGACGCACGCGCAACTTGCCGACACTCATCAGCGCACTGCTGTCCAGTCCATTACTGTCCCAGACTTCGTATTCAGCGCTGCGAAGTCGGGCGAAATTTTCGATACTGGGGTTGTCGTCAACCTCCGGGATCCCGGGACGTAAGCTTGGTAACGCCAACACCACTGTCAGGTCGCGCGCATCATCGGGGATGGTCAGGGGCGGCGGCATTTCATCATCGAATGGCAGGCCGACAGGCGTTCCATCCGGGAATATACCGCTGTATGAAAGCAACGATACCTTGCCCAGAGCCAGTTGCTGCGGGTCAATGTCCAACGCCGAAAAGCCCCAGCCATACGCACGCAACGCCGTGACCCGTGCCTCCAGTTGGGTTTGCAGGAAACGGTCATGTTGTTGCAGATGCTGAGGCTGCAACAACATGCCTTCGGACCAAACCACTTTGTGTTTCCAGGACATTAAGTTCTTCCAATATTGGCAACGGTAGAAGCAGACAGAGCCGACAACGGCTTACTTGCCATCGTCGGCCTCCTTGGGCGGCAGCGGCACACCCGCAGGCCCGGTGGCCGCCGCCAATGCCGCGGCGGTGGCAGCGGTTGCGGCCTGAGGCAAGGGCACAGGCATGGCCGAAGCGAGAATCGAACCTGGAGAAAAGGTCATAAAGGCCCCACCGACCTTCAAGGTGATGCTCGCGCCGGCTTCGATCACCACGTTCGCCCCGCCCTTGATATGCACATCGGTACCGGCGGTAATACCCGTCTTCATGGCGCCCTCGATAATCATCTCGCTGCCGGCGCTCATCGACACCGCACCGCTGGTTTTTTCATTGCGGTTGCCGTCCACAGAGGAATGACGATCACCGCCGACCTTCTCGCGCAGGTCCTGGTCGATTCTGGAGTGACGGTCGCCGCCTACCCAGTCCAGGGCATCCTTGAGCACTCGCTGGTCGAAGTTTTTCTGGGCGTGCAGGAACACCTGCTCCGAACCCTTCTTGTCCTCGAAGCGCAGTTCGTTGTAGCCACCACCGCCCTTTGAAGAATGGGTCTTGAGGGTCGAGCGGGTGGCATTTTCTGGCAGTGCATAGGGCGGCAGCGATTCCGCGTTATAGACGCTGCCGGTGACCAACGGCTGGTCGGGGTCGCCGTCGAGAAAGCTGACCACCACTTCCTGGCCGATACGCGGGATATGCAGGCTGCCCCAACGCTTGCCGGCCCAGCCCTGGGCTACTCGGACCCAACATGAGCTGTTTTCGTCGCCCTTGCCCTCGCGGTCCCAGTGGAACTGCACCTTGATCCGTCCGTATTTGTCGGTCCAGATGTCTTCGCCCTGTTTGCCCACCACCTTGGCGGTCTGCGGACCGTGCATCCGTGGCTTGGGCGATACGCAAGGTGCTCGAAATGGCTGCTGGTGCGGCATGGCCACGAACTCGCAAGTCAACACGGGCGCGGGCTCGGTCGGTGGCGTCGGCTCATAGGTGTCTAACGACAACGTGTAACGCGCTTCCAGCAGCAAACACTGCGCGTTCTGTTCACTGCGCGGGTGCTCGGCCAAGGTCATCAACGCTCCCGGGAACAGCCCCCGGGCACGAGTGGCACCGCTGATCCGACCGGCGCCGGTCTGCAGCGATTCAATCAAGGTGCGGGCATAGGTTTCGCCCTGTTTGCGCTCGGTGTATCGACCCGGATAGTCGTAACGTTCGTGACGAGACTGCGGGTAGTCACCAGGCATGGCTGACTTGACCATCAGATTGACGCTGGGCTTTTCGAAGTCGAAGTCCTTCAGGGTATAGCCGCCCGGCGCCACCTCGCCGCTCATGTGCCAGGCGTAGATCACCTCGCTTTCGCGCAGGGCGTGATCCTGGGACGGCATGTAGCGCAGTTGGGCATAGCCCGGCGCCGGCGAATGCGCGCCGCAGGAATCGGCAAGTACCAAGGTATGACGGCCAGCAGCGCTTTTGAAGAAGTAGTAGATACCTTCCTGCTCCATCAGCCGGCTGACAAAGTTGAAATCGCTCTCGCGGTATTGCACGCAATAGTTAAGTGCCGCGTAGTCCGCACTCAAGCCCGAGGTGTCGACATCGGCAATGCTGTAAGGCGCGAACACCTGGTTGAGGATCTGCGGCACGCTCAGGCCCTGGAAAATACGGCAGTCGCTGGCCAGTGTCAGGAACCACAACCACGGCCTCAACACCGCTTTGCACGTGGTATAGCGCCCTTGACGACCGGTTATGGAGAAGTGGCTCACATGCCCGCTGAAGTAACGACTACCGCCCTTGGGCAAGTCCACCGCAATGCTCATCGGCGTAGCGAGCAAGTCGTTGATGTCCAGGTCGGCGCGTTCGCTGTACAGCTCCACCTCGTATTCACTGAGACGAGACAGCCCCTCGAATGCCTGCATGCTGCGAAACAGCAGCACATCGTCGCCGAGCACACTGCTGACCTGAATGTCACGATGCATTTGACTGGTTGCCATAGGGACTACCTCGCGGACTCGGAAAAGACATAGGCAAACTCGCCGTTTTCCACGCTGACCCCAACCTGGCTGGCCGGGATGCCCTGTAACAGACGATCGAGGAACTCGCGGCTGATTGCTGGCAGCAAGCAGTTGGTCAGGATTGAGTCAATCATCCGCCCACCACTTTCCAGCTCGGTGCAGCGGCTGGCAATCAACTGCACCACGTCATCGCTGTACGTGAAGGGAATCTTGTGGCTGTCAGCGATGCGCTGCCTGATCCGCTCCAGTTGCAGGCGGATGATGCGGTCGAGCATGGCGTCGCTGAGGGGGTAATACGGGATTACCACTAGGCGTCCGAGCAAAGCCGGCGGGAAGACCTCCAGCAACGGCTCACGCAAGGCTTTTGCGAGGGCTTGCGGTTCTGGCTTTGCCAGCGGGTCACAGCACTGGCGGGCGATCAGGTCAGTGCCGACGTTGGTGGTCAGCAGGATCAGGGTGTGCTTGAAGTCGATGACTCGCCCCTCACCGTCTTCCATCCAGCCCTTGTCGAACACCTGGAAAAACAGTTCGTGCACATCCGAGTGCGCCTTCTCCACTTCGTCCAGCAGCACCACGCTGTAAGGCTTTCGCCGTACTGCTTCGGTGAGCACGCCGCCTTCGCCGTAGCCCACGTAACCAGGCGGCGCGCCCTTGAGGGTAGAGACGCTGTGGGCTTCCTGGTATTCGCTCATATTGAGGGTAATGACGTTCTGCTCGCCGCCGTACAACGCCTCGGCCAGGGCCAGGGCTGTCTCGGTCTTACCCACCCCGGAGGTGCCGGCGAGCATGAACACCCCCACCGGTTTGCCTGGATTGTCGAGGCCCGCGCGGGAGGTCTGGATACGTCGCGAGATCATCTCCAGCCCATGATCCTGACCGATAATGCGCTGGCCCAAACGGTCTGCCAGGTGCAACACGTTCTCGATTTCATTCTTGACCATGCGACCCACGGGGATGCCGGTCCAGTCCTGTACTACCGCCGCGACGGCCTGTTCGTCGACGTTGACCAGGACCAACGGAGTCTCGCCTTGCAACAACGCCAGTTGGTCCTGCAATTGACGCAGTTCCAACCGGCCCGCTTCAGGTTCATCGGCATCCACATCGACCAACCGGCTACGCAGACGCAAGATCTGCATGACCAGCGCCAGCTCACTGTGCCAGCGGCTGCCAAGGACCTTCAGGCGCTCGCGCTCGGTCGCCAGCAACGCATCGACCGATGCACAACGACTTGAGGTTTGCGCCCCCATGGCGCGTTCACGCTGGATGATCGCCTGCTCGGTTTCCAGGCATTCGATACGCCGGCGGCTGTCATCGACTTCCGCCGGGGTGGCGTGCAGGCTGATGGCGACGCGGGCGCACGCGGTGTCGATCAGACTCACCGCTTTGTCCGGTAACTGGCGCGCTGGGATATAGCGATTGGACAAACGCACGGCCGCTTCCAGCGCCGAATCGAGGATCTGCACCTGATGGTGCTCCTGCAGGCTGAAGGCAAGACCGCGCAGCATCAGCAGCGCGCGGCTTTCATCCGGCTCATCGACCTGCACCGTCTGAAAGCGCCGGCTCAGGGCCGGATCTTTTTCGATGTGTTTTTTGTACTCGGCAAACGTGGTTGCGCCCAAGGTACGCAAGGTGCCACGGGCCAGGGCCGGCTTGAGCAGATTAGCCGCATCGCCGGTACCCGCGGCGCCACCTGCGCCTACCAGGGTGTGGGTTTCATCGATAAACAGCACCACCGGTTTGACGCTGGCTTGAACCTCATCGATGACCGAGCGCAGGCGCTGTTCAAACTCACCTTTCATGCTCGCACCGGCCTGCAACAGGCCGACATCAAGGGCCAGCAATTGTACGTCCCGCAGGCTAGGCGGCACGTCGCCACGGGCGATGCGCTGGGCGAATCCTTCCGCCACAGCAGTTTTGCCCACGCCCGCCTCGCCCACCAGCAGCGGGTTGTTCTGGCGACGGCGCATCAGGATATCGATGACCTGCCGGATCTCTTCATCGCGTCCGACGATAGGGTCCATCGTGTTTCGCCGCGCCTGCTCGGTCAGGTCGACAGTGAAGCGCTTCAGGCCTTCCTGACGGTCGGGCGCCAGTGCACCGACAGCCTCACCCGGCACCTGGTACCCGTCGCTGGCCGTCATGCGGGCCTCGGGCGAATCCTTGAGCAACGCGCCAAACTGCTCGCTGAGATCGTCGGTCCTGACGTTGTTGAACTCCCGGGACACACCATACAAACCATTACGCAATGCCGGAGTTTTCAGCATCGCCAGCAGCAAATGGCCAGAACGCACCTGGGACTCACCCAGCATCAGGGTCGCGTAGACCCAAGCACGCTCCACGGTTTCCTCGACCTGCGAGGACAGGTCCGTCACCGAGGTCGAGCCCCTAGGCAAACGATCTAGGGCGGCAGTGAGGTCCCGGTCCAACACCACCGGATCAATGCCGTAATGGCGGACCAGGCGCAACAGGTCCGAATCGGTCAATTGCAACAACTGCTGCAACCAGTGCACCAGCTCGACATAGGGATTGCCGCGCAGTTTGCAGAACACAGTGCTGCTTTCAATCGCCCGGTAGCACAGGCTGTTGAGCTTGCCGAAAAGCGCGACGCGACTGATATCAGCCATGGGCAGTTCCTTGAGAAGAAAATGAGGGTCGAGGCTTGATCAGCAATTGCCGATCATCCCGCTGGGGCGCTCTGCTGCTCAGCCAACTGGTCCAGCCCAATGACGTGGACCCCAGGCGCAAGCGAGGCCGGTGTTCTTTCTTGACGATCAGGTTGACGTCCCAGTCCATCGCCATGCCGACGTACTGACGCACCCAATCCTGCACCCGTTGCAGGCTGTCGCCACCGGGCAGCAAACGGCGGGTTTGTGTCAGGTCCAGAGGGCCAATCAGCAGGCGAAACTTGTGTTGGGCATTCCAGACTTTCCGGCCCATGACCGTGGCCTGGCCGAGCACCACCGCATCCGGACCGCTGCGCAAGGTGCACAGCCCGTCACGGGGCAGGGTCATCCAGTGGCCGACAAATTGCTCGACCTCTACGGGAACGCCAAGGTAGTCGCCAAGCAAGGCGGCCAGGCCTTCGGCATTGCGTGTTTGCGGTCCCAGGCGACCGGCGAAATGCAGCTTGGCGAGGTCCACCACGCCGTCGCGCGCCTGCAGCGACGGTAGGCCAATACCGAGCAACGATCCCAGGTAGTTGGCAAACCGGTCCGCCCCCGGACGGTCCAGACTCACCGTTGGCTGGGCACTGGCCCAGGCGCGATAGAACAGGCTGATCATGCGGTGATGAAACACGTCGCAAAATGCCGCCAGCGTAGGGTCGTTGAGGTTGCGTTGACGGTCGCGAATGTATTCGGTGAGGTGAATCGGCAACGGGCCATTGGCGCCCATCAGGCCGAAGAAATTGAGCAGCAGTTTAGGCGTGTCGCCGGGTATGAGGCCCGCAATCATTGCCGGCTCAAACGCCAGCGAAGAATGCTGGCCGAAACGCACCGCCTCGTCCGCCGGGCGCGTGGCCTCGCCGATACGCGGCAGGTGCGCAAAGGCGCACTCCAACTGGCGCAATGCCGCGTAGAAATCAAACCGACCCGGATGCGCTTCAAGCTCGCTGAGCAGGCTCAGAGGATCTCGCATCTGCCCACCCGCGCAGGCCACTGCATGATTACGCCGCGTGACGCGCTCACGATCCGCGTCTCGGTGAATGAGTTGAGCGACACGTACTTGGCGAAAAACTGTTCCAGCACCGAGCCCAATACACAGACGCCTGCACCCTCGAACGCAGACTCATCCACGCTCACACTGATCTGCAAACCTCGCCCATAGGTGACGGGTCCAGACAATGGCAGGCGCCGCACGATGCTCTGCGCAGTCACCGAACGCACGCCTTCGATCTGTTTATGTGCAACGGCATCGTCGACGCGGCAATACAGGCGCAACATGTCACGCAAGGCTACAGCGCCCTGCTCCGTGTCCTGGTCCAGCAGTGACAGGTAGTTAAGGGACAAATGGCTGACCAGACGCCATGCGGTATCGCCTTCGGCATACGACGGCGCGGGCACCGTGGGCCCTGCCACGCAACGTACCGACTGCACCGGCGCAGCGGATTGGACGCTGAAGTCGGTGCTGCCACTGCCCACCGGCATGCTCAGCACCAGGTCGCGGTTGCTGCACAGGGCGTCGATGCCCAATTGGCGCAGGTCGCTGCGGTGAGGAGCCTGCTCGCCGTCCACCAGCGACACGAATACCTCGCTGCCCCCATAACTGGAGCGCGGGCCTCGGCTGCGCTGCTGTTCGGACAAAACCCGCGTGTCGCGCCGTACCTGGTAGTACGCACGCGGCGGCGTGCGTCCCTGCAGGTCGTTGGCGCGGTAGAAGGGTTCGAATGTCTGACTGGCCTCGGCGCCACTGCCGTAACCGGTCACCCCTTCAATTTCGTAGATCTCGTAATCCATTGACCGTGTGCGGTCGGGGCTCACATGGTATTCAGAGCGCTGTTCATCCAAGTGCACACGCTCGGTGCGCATCGGGAACAGGTTGATCGCCGGCGTGCAATACAGCGCGAAATTGGCGGCACTGAGGTTTTGCTCAAGTAACGGGTCTGCCGTCTTGAACAACACGATCAGCTCCAGTTGCTCGGCGGTGCAGCGGCTGACACTGCTCGCCAACCCCACCACGTCGACGAACATGAAGCGTTGCGGCAAGGCGAAGTATTCCTGCAACAAGCGATAACCCTGGAACGAACGCGGCCCGATGGGCAGCAAGGCTTCGCTGTCGCTATAGCCCACGCTGCGAATCGCACTGTTGGGCAGCAGCTGATGCCAGTCCCCAGACGCTTGCATGGGCATGACCAGAACACCCGCCACTTGGGCCAACAGCTGTTCAAGAACCCGCGCGGGCGTGCCGTCCCCGCCACGGATGTGCAGCCGCAGGGTGTCGAGGGCCAGGTCGCTGAAAGCCAGGCCAGCCCCGACACTCAAGCGCAGGCGCAACGCGGCCTTGACTGCGCCGAGACGTGACAGGTCAACCCCGGCCACCTGCGTGCTGCAGGCGAAATAGCGCGCCTCGACCAACTCCACCGGCCACAGGGTTACCTCATGGGCAGTGCGAAACTCGCAGGCGGTCTGGTCCCCCTTGCCCAACTGGCTGTGCAATGCCGTGTGGCGTGGCACCTTGAAGCCGGCGGCCAGGCTGCCCTCGCCCATGTCCGGGTGCAGTTGCACCACCGCCATCGATGGCGTTGGCGCCAAGTAGTGTGGGTAGATCAGTTCCAGCAGGTGATGGGTAAATTGTGGGAATTGGGCATCAATCTTCAGTTGCACCCGTGCGGCGAGAAAGCTGAAACCTTCCAACAGCCGTTCAACATAGGGGTCGGCACAGGCGTAGGTTTCCAGCCCCAGGCGGCCGGCAACCTTGGGGTAGTCGCGGGCAAATTCACCGCCAACTTCCCGCAGATGCGCCAGCTCACGCTCGTAATAGCGCAGCAGTTTTGCGTTCAACGCACGTCCCTTGTCTCAATATCGAAGATCCGCGCCTCGCCTGCTTCCAGGTCGAGTTCGGTCTTCAGGTACAGGCGCTCGGGCAACGGTTGGCCCCAGAGTTCGCCATGAATTTCAAAGGTCATCTGGTTGGGACTGATGGTTGCACCCGAGGAGGCAACCGGCACGACACGCAGGCTTTCGCGCAAAATCCGCGGTTCGAAATCCCAGATCGCCTGGCGAATGCGGCGTCCCAACGCTTCGCGGTCCAGGCCGGCAGCCGTCTTTCCCGCGAGATCGGGCAGCCCGAAATTGAGCACTGATTGTCCCGCCAACGGGCACTTCCTCAGGTCGCGAAAGCTGCCCAGACTGGTGCTGTTGAGCAGCCACCCCAAATCGCGTAATACCGCCTTGCGCAAGCGGCGCATGGACAACACGCGCTTGTCGCGAGGCTCGAAAACCTGCGCGGTGTCGTCATCACTCAAGCGATCGAGCAAGGACGGTTGCAAACGTTCGAGACTGGTTAGTTCAGCCATGCGCTGAGGCCTCCATCGACAGGACGGCGGGCGGGCGAACCCACCCACCGTCGGGCATCCGAATCAGATCTTCTGATTCTTTTCCAAGTCCCACTTCTTCGGCGTACCGGTGATTACCGTGTCACCGTTGAAGGCGTCATAGGCGTAGCTGATGGTGGTGAAGTTGATCGAAAGGGTTTCGGCAGGCCGATCGCCAGTGCTGCTGGCGGAGTAAGCACTGATAATCGCGCCGCCCAGGATGATCTTAAGAAACACTTGCTGTTTTTTGTCCGCGCCGCCCGTATGGACAAAGTGGATCTCGGCATCGCCCAGGCTCTTGCCGCACACAGCCTGCATAAACAGATCAGCCGAGGCCACGTCGGCCAGTTTGGTCACGGAAATTTCCGAGAACGAAGGGTTGCTGGTGTCACGGTCAGCACCGCCGCCACTGGAGGAAATCGCTCGGAAAACCCCCATTTGGATAGCATCGAGGGTGATCCAGTCTTTGTGACCGTCGACGGTGGAAGTGCCTTTGATTGGGGTGCCTTTAAAGTTCAGCAGGATCATGGTGAGTACCTTTCAGGTTGAACAACGGGGTTATGACGCTTGGGTTGAAGGCAGCCTGGAGACCAACCGCAAGGACACGGTCAAGCCTTCAAGCTGGTAGTGCGGACGCAGGAAAAACTTGGCGCTGTAGTAACCGGGGTTGCCTTCGATTTCTTCCACCACGACCTCGGCCCCCGCCAGCGGCTTACGCGCTTTATCGGCATCGGTCGCGGTCGCCGGGTTGTGCTCCACGTAGCGGCCAACCCAGTTGTTGAGCCAGGTCTGCATATCGTCGCGCTCTTTGAATGAACCGATCTTGTCGCGCACGATGCACTTCAAGTAGTGAGCAAAACGGCACGTGGCAAACAGGTACGGCAGACGCGCTGCCAAGTTGGCGTTGGCGCTGGCATCCGGGTCGTCGTACTCCGCCGGTTTGTGCAGGGACTGGGCGCCGATGAAGGCCGCCAGATCGCTGTTTTTTTTGTGCACCAGAGGCATGAAGCCGTTCTTGGCCAGCTCGGCTTCGCGCCGGTCGCTGATGGCGATCTCGGTCGGGCAGGTCATGTCCACACCGCCGTCGTCAGTTGGGAAGGTATGCACCGGCAAGCCCTCCACGACGCCGCCGGATTCGATGCCGCGAATTTGCGAACACCAGCCATAGTGTTTGAACGAACGGTTGATATTCACGGCCATGGCGTAAGCCGCGTTGGCCCAAGTGAAATCCTTGGCGTCGGCGGCGTCGGTGGTTTCTTCAAAATCGAAGTCTTCCACCGGATTGGACTTGGCACCGTAAGGGGCACGAGCCAGGAAACGCGGCATGGCCAGGCCCACGTAGCGTGAGTCTTCACTGGCGCGCAAGCTGCGCCACGCCGCGTGCTCCGGGGTCTGGAAGATTTTGGTCAGGTCACGTGGGTTGGCCAGTTCCTGCCAGGACTCCATGAGCATCACGCTGGGGTCAGCGGCGGTGATCAGCGGGCAGTGCGCGGCGGCACTGACACGGGCGATCTGGGTCAACAGCTCGACGTCCGGCGCACTGTTGTTGAAGTAGTAGTCAGCGACAAAGGCGCCATAGGGCTCGCCACCGAACTGGCCGTATTCCTCTTCATACAGTTTCTTGAAAATCGGGCTCTGGTCCCAGGCCACTCCTTTGAACTTGCGCAGAGTCTTATGCACTTCGTGCTTGGAAATGTTCATCACCCGAATCTTCAGGGACTCGTCGGTCTCGGTGTTACTGACCAGGTAATGCAAGCCGCGCCAGGCGCTTTCCACGGCCTGGAACTCCTCATGGTGGAGGATATGGTTGACCTGTTCGGTGAGCTTTTGGTCGAGGCTGGCGATCAGGCCTTCAATCGTGCCGAGCACGTCATGGGACATCACCTGCGTGCCTTGCAGCGCCTGTTCCGCCAGGGTGCGCACGGCGGATTCCACGGCGTCCCTGGCTTTGTCGGTCTTGGGCTTGAATTCTTTTTGCAGCAGGCTGGCGAAGTCACCGGCGTCGAATGCCGTGGCCGGAGCTCCCTGTTCGGGTTGTTCCGATTGCGTAGTGGACATGACGGTATCCTTGAATTATGGGCAACAGCGTCCCCATACCGGGGCAAACGAGGCGCCGGCAGAGACCACGGTCATTCAGTTAGTCGGGTTGTTGGGGGGCCGCGCACAGGGCCTGCATCACACTCGGATCGCTGAGCACTTTGGCCAGCAATTCTTCGGCCCCTACCTTGCCGTCCATATAGGTCAGCAGATTCGACAGCTGGCGGCGCGCGGCCAACAACTGATTAAGGCTGGGCACCTTGTTGGCGATTGCACCTGGGGAGAAGTCGTCCATGCTCTCAAAGGTGATCTCCACCGGCAGGTTGCCCTCGCCCGTCAGGGTATTGGGCACCTGGAATGCCACACGGGGCTTCATGGACTTGAGGCGTTCGTCAAAGTTGTCCACATCGACTTCCAGAAACTTGCGCTCGGCTACCGGCGGCAAAGGCTCGGCCGGTTTGCCGGAAAGGTCTGAAAACACGCCCATCACGAAGGGTAACTGCACGGTTTTTTCCGCGCCGTAGATCTCCACGTCGTATTCGATCTGGACGCGCGGCGCACGATTGCGGGCGATAAACTTCTGGCTACTTTCTTTGGCCACGGAACTGGCTCCGGTGAGTGGAGTGGATAGATGAACGTTCAGTTGTCGTTGGTGCGGATGCCGCTGACCTGCGCCAGTTGCGCAAGTCCATCGGGCGCCAGGTCTTGCAGCAACTCCATGAAATTCTTGTCGATCAGTGTTTTTGCCCGTTGCAGCAGGAACGGCACCGGGCTCGCGGGCTCATGGGTATGAAAATAGCTGCACAGCCGATCGATGACCTGGCGCGCCTCTTCGCGGCTGCGGATCTCGCCGAACAGTGCCTGCGGTGCGGCCACCTCTGAGGTAGCAACAGTGGCGGCAGCCGCTTCGACTGGCGCAGGTTCAAGCAAGAACCGGCGGACTATTTCAGCGGCGCGACGCAGTGGAGCGACCAGTCCATTGAGGTCGATGGCGCGACCTACGCCGACTTTTTCCGTCAGCCACTGCTCAATCTGCAGGCTGTGCGCCAACGCCTGGGTCAGCGCAAGGTGAATGGCCTGTAGCTGTTGCGCATTGGCATCGACAAGCGCCCCTTCGATCATCGCCAGGCTCGGGTGATTGCCCTCGCCGCCGTGCTCGACAATCGCCAGATCGATCATTCTCAAGCTGACCGCGCCGATGCCTCGTGCGTTGATCAACGGCGCATCCAACATGTCGCGTACCAGGCCGTTGGGGGCACATAGGAACGCCAGGACATTGATGCGCAACAGCGGGTCATGGCCATCCTCCGGGTCGAGCCTGGGGTACAGCCCGTCCCAGCAATTTTCCAACAACCCCTGCACCAGCCCCAGGCCAGCCGACAGGCCGGCGATGCCGTGCACGTTGAGTTCGGCGCGGGTGGCCCAGATGGCCAGGCGCAAATCGCGGCTACGCTCCAACATCGGCAGTGCGAGGGCCATGACGCGCTTCCAGTTCGGCTCGATGGCGTCGGTAACGGTGTCGCCGTACTGAACCTCGGGTTTACCCAGTGCCTCTTCTTCAAGTTCTAAGAATTGCGCCGAATATTCAAAGTTCTGGCCACCGCCATCGGCCTCGCTCAGGGGCAAGCACAACAGGGTGAAATCCAGTGGTTGAGCTTCGGTGGGCGACCCCATCATGTGTCCCTCGGGCAAATGGCTCTGGCAGTAGAGCCGCGAGTCGGGACGTCGAATCCAACGGTTCAGAAAACTGAGCCTGTTGGAGCCCCCGCGCTACGCCTACTGCCGAAAATATTCAGCGTGGGCGGATTTATATAGCGATGGGACCACACGAGAATGCAGGCAGTGTCATTGCGGGGCGTAGGATTAAGCTGCGAATGCAGCGCTTGTGAACAGAGAACGCGCACTCATAAATGGCGTCGCCTGGCTTTAGGTCGGCCACCCGCCGGCCATTGCTTGAGCCAGTGACGGCTGCACCGGCACGCGAATACCGAAGGTGTCCCTCAGCAAGGCCGTTAGCTCTTGCGCGTTGTTCAGCAGCCGTTTTTCGCTGGGCTGATCCAGGAAATGGATCGCGTAATGCGCGTTGTTCAAGGTATGGCGTTTGCCGGGCGCCAGCAGTGCGACTTTCAATTGGCCCAAGAACGGCGAGTTCGGGTGGGTCGAGACATACCAATTACCGATTTCGTAATCGATGGCTCCCTGCACCTGCAAGTCGAACACATACAAACCACGCCACTCCCCGGCCACTTCGGCCCATAAGGTGTAACTGTTCTCCCCTGCATTGAACGTCAGGCGATAGGGCTCATGGGCGGTGGCCTGCACGGCCTCAGTGTCCAACTGCAACGGACTGCTGGGCACCATGCCGCCAAAGCCTACATCGGTGATGTAACGAACCCCGTCCAGGGTCACCAGGCTCAAACGATGGGTGCGTGCCGTGCGCGCGTCCGGCGGTCCGCCCATCACCACCCGACCGGTAATGCCACGGGCCTCGAAACCCAGTTCCTGCAGCAGCGCGAGGAACATCTGGTTCAACTCATAGCAATAGCCGCCGCGGCCATCGAACAACACCTTTTGCTCGACGCTGGGCAAGTCGATCGGCACCGGCAGGCGCAGCAGGGTCGACAGGCTTTCAAAGGCGAAGGTGCACACATGGCGCAGTTGCAGATCCCGCAGAGTTGCCAGGGTGGGCGGTGGCGGCGAATCGTATCCCAGGCGCTGCAGGTACAGATGGCTATGGTTGAGGCGGGTCATGGCACGGTCCTTGGGCGCAGTAAGAGTGCGTCACTATGCCGCGTTCACATGCAAACTGTCATTTTGAATGAACCTTTTTGAACGCTTCAGCCTCCATCTATAACAAGACAGGGAGGCAACATGAGTACCGCAAAAATCTACACCATCCACTACCAACTGCACGGTCAACCGAAGTCCTTTGTGGTGCGTGCCGAAGTGATGAATAACGCCGAGGCCTGGCACTGGGCAGCGGTCGATGCCGACATTGCTCATGTCAGCCGTATCGGCCGCGTTGGCCACGAGCAAGTGAAAAAAACCACCCGGCCCTGGGCGGAGAAGTTCGGGATTACCGACGTTTCCTGGACGCCACCTAAATAAACGAAGGCCCCGCTCAATGGCGGGGCCTGATTACCTATTACGCTGTTATTTCTTTAAGTCGCCCAACGGATCGTAGGGCGGCTTTTTTTTCGCCTCGTCCTTGTCCTTTTTATCCAGCGGGGCAATCGCCGGACCTACCGGATCAACCTGCGGATCAGCCACATCCGGCGAGTCGGGGTCAAATCCCAGCTCATCCTTGCCGCTGGCGTGTTCGTTAGAGGGGGGCCCATCCGAGCGCTTGTTCATCATGGTCTCCTGTTAGAGCGGGCGAGCTTTGTCGTGGAGGTTTTCCAAGTCTTCTTCGACGCGCTCCACATCATCATGGTCGTCACGCTCTTTCGGGTCATTGGGGCGCAAGGCATCGTTGTCGCGCTCTTCTTCACCGGGTGTGCGATCAGGGTCGGGTGTACCGGGCGGTGGTTGCTTGTATTCGGGCATGGTGGTTCACCTCAAAGGGACTACATTCGTTTAGAGAAACTGCCACAGATCATGGTTCAACTTGATTGCCCCACCGCTGACCGCTGACCATGAGAAGATGCCACCCCCTACCCGCCCTGGAGACCTGGACCGGATGTTCGAGCTCAAACCCTGCGACCCCGTCACCTACCGCCAACAGACCCGCCGCAGCACGTTGATCGTGGCCGTGCTGTTCATGGCCTTGGCCATGCTGCTGTCGACCCTGGCGGTGATGCTGTTCGGCGAACCCGGCGGTGATAACTTTCGCTTCAATGTCGGCGGTGTGTTCGCGGGGGTGCTGATTACCGTCGCCCTGGTGCGCGGCCCGTTCTGGTCCAAGTCGTGGCTGGCCGCTGCGGTGTACGGCTGGCAGCTCAAGCGCACGCTGATGCGCGTGACCAATGTGATGCACACCGTCACCGAACGTGCGCAGGCCAATGATCCGACGGCCATGAAAGTGCTGCGTTTCTATCACCTGGGGCTGACGCAGATGCATGCACTGGACGCCAACTCCAGCGCCCAGGCGCAACTGGTAGGCGAAATGGACGCGCATAAAGCCAGGATGCAGACGCTGGGAATCGACACCGAACAGACCCGTTTCGACCCCGCGTGGCTGGACGGTTTGAAAAGCGTTTAAATCATCTGCCTCGCCAGCAGAACAACGCACTCACCGCAATCGCCGCCCCCGCCACGCCAAACACCAGCGGCGCCGACGCCACCGGCAGCAGCAGACCCGCCAGCAGCGGCCCCAGGCCAGCGCCGATGTCGCGCCAGACCGCATTGGACGCCAGCGCCGACACTCGCATCGAACCGGGGTTGCGCTCGGCGACCAAGGTAGTCACCAGCGGCAGTTGCAATGCGCGCAGCACCAGCACCGCAGCCGCGCCGACGATCACCCAATAGCTGCCGAATGCGCTCAAGGCCAGGGCACTCAAGAACGAAAACAGCAGCAACATGGCGGTGGCGCCAAATCGCTGCGCCGCGCGACCGCCCAGGGGGCTCAGAAGCATTTCCGAGACGTAGCGCAGGGCCATTAAGCCACCAGCAATCAGCACCGCATCGCCGCCGAGAATTTTCTGGGCCTGGATCGACAGCCCAAAGATAAACAGCCCGTCCAGCGCCACGCCTTCGATAAACGACCACAGTGCCACGCTGTCCGGCCACTTGAAGCGACGCCCTGGTGTGCTGTGCAAATCATGTCCGGCGCTGGGCAAGCCGCGCGCCATCCAAAGGCCTATCAGGCAGCAACCGGCGAGAATCACAAAGATCGGACGCGGCCCGGCCCACAGCGTCAGCCAACCACCGAACGGCAACGCCAGCATCGGTCCCCAGGCGATCAAGGCCCGCGAACGCCCGGCCCGGCGCGCGGCGCCCTCTGGCTCAGCGGTGGCCAATACCTGGGTCGACAGGTTCAACGCGGCAAAACACAGGCCCCACACCAGCCGCAACCCGAGCAACGCGGCGAAGCCGGACAGCACCGAATTGCCCAGGGCACACAGCGCAGCGGCACCGGCGGCGATCATGCAGGTCAGGCGATCGCCGTTGCGCGCATAGAAATTCAACACATGCCGGTAACCGAAAATCCGCACCAGGCGGTTGGCCGCCAGCAACACCCCGGCCTGGGCCAGGGTAATGCCAAAGGCCTGGGATTCCATGGGCAACAGCAGGTAGAGCAACACGTCGCTGGGCAGGCACAACGCCAGGGTCAGCGCGGCGCGGCGGGAGGTGGTGTCGGCAGTGCGTTGGGCCTGACTGGACATAAATCTGAAACATCCCGAAATATTCAGGTCGCCACGGTAGCCTTAGCGAACCGCGCTTTACAACGCCCCGTCACGTCTTTTTCCCATAGGGCAGCAAACGCAAACCGCTGGCCACGCTGCCCACCAGCGCAAATGCGCAGCCCAGCCACAACGCAGAGTGCGGGCCGCTGGCCATGAACAGGTGGAAACACAACGCCACCAGCGAGGCGCCCAGCGTCTGCCCCAACAAGCGCGAAATCGCCACGATGCCACTGGCCCCGCCGCTGCGCGCCAGCGGTGCACTGGTCATCAACGCCTTGAGATTGGGCGACTGGAAAAAACCAAAACCGGCGCCGCACAAGGCCATGCGCCAACCGATATCGAAGGCCGACGCGCCGGTGTCCAAGGTCGCCAATGCGGCCATGCCCAGGCTCAACATCAGCAGGCCGATGCCGCACAGCAGGCCCAGGGACACACGGTCGGCCAGGCGCCCGGCGACCAGTGCCATCACCGCCACCACGGCAGGCCACGGCGTCATCAGGAAGCCGGTTTCCACCTGGCTATGGCCGAGCACTGCTTGCAGCAGAAATGGCAGCGACACGAAGGCCAGGCCCTGGGCACTGAAGGCGCAGATCGCAGTGAGAGAAGACAAGGCAAACACCGGCCGCTTGAACAGGTCCAAGGCGAGCATCGGCGCCGGATGACCGGCCTGGCGACGCAGCAACAAGGTGCCGCACAGCAGCGCCACGGCAATCAAGCCCAGGGTCAGTGCGCCTTGAGCGCCGTGCACCGCTGTGCCAAGGCCCAAGACCAACAAGGCGAACAAACCGGCACATAACAATGCCGCCAGCCGGTCAAACGCATGCCCGGTGATGGGGAGAACGGGCAGTGAACGCACGCCGAGTGCCAGGGCCAACAGCCCCAGCGGCACATTGATCAGGTACAGCCAGTGCCAGGTCGCCACTGACAGGATCGCCGAGGCGGCGGTCGGCCCCAAGGTAAAGGCCAACCCCACCACCAACGAGTTATAACCAAGGCCGCGCCCAAGCATTTTCGACGGGTAGATATGCCGCAGCAACGCCGTGTTCACACTCATGATCGCCGCCGCCCCCAGCCCCTGCACCACCCGCGCAGCCGTCAGGGTCTCCAGCGAACCTGCCAACCCGCAAAACAGCGACGAGACGATAAACAGCAGCAACCCGCCAAGGTACACACGGCGATGCCCCAGCACGTCACTCAGCGACGCAAACGGCAGCACCGTGGCAATAATCGCCAACTGGTAGGCGTTGACCACCCAGATCACCGAGGCGGAATCGGTGCCAATCCCTTCGGCCAGTGTCGGCAGTGCGGTGTTGACGATGGCCGTGTCCAACGTCGCCATGCCGATCCCCAGGGAGATCGCGATCACGGCAGGCAGGCGTTTGTTGAGAGGCAGGCCATCGGCGGCAGAAGACATGAACGATCCACGCGGGTGATAAGGCTGCCAGATTAAGGGCAGCGCTGATTTTTTTCAGCCGCGGATCAGTTGCCTGTCGACAATTTCATGTTCGCCAGCGCGCTCAGGTCCAAATGCCCGCCTATAACCGGCGGGCACCAGTAGTAACCACCGGTCAACGGCGTGCTGATGCGGTACAGCCCGTCGACAATCCCGTCTTCCAACCCGCTCATCCGGCGCAGTTGTGCTTCGAAAGCATCGAACGAGTGGCCGAACGCGAGGAACATCAACCCCGCCTGACCGTTCTCGGCCCACGGCATCGAGCGGCGTACCACGAAGGCTTCCGGGGTAAAGCTTTCCTGGGCGGTGCGTTTGGTGTGGGCGGATTCGGGGGCGTCGTCCAGCTCTTCGTTATCGCCATGGCGGCGGCCGATGATGTGGTCGCGCTCCTGGGCGGGCAAGGCGGCGAAGCCGTCGAGATCGTGCTGCCATTGCTGGATCGCAGCGAAGCTGGCGCCGCTGTCGGTCAGCGCGGCGTCAACGGCGGCGTCGTCGTGGGGGTTTTCGGTGCCGTCTTCATAGTCGGTGAGGTCAAAACCGGTCTTGTAGCGAAAGCCTTCGGTTGACTGCACCAGGCCAAACGCCGGGGCCAGGGCCTTTTCATAGGCACGGCTGCGCAACAGCAGTTCACCGCGATCCACACCGTGCAGCCACACCCACAGTGCCTGCTGGGTGGACGGATTATTCGCACCCGGGCCGCTGACCGCCGGGAATGGGCGCAGACCATCGATGTGCGTGCCCAGTGCATTTACCAGCGGTTCACCTAAACCGACCACTGCCGCCGAATCCACCAGTTGCACCAGCGCGTCCAACGCGGCCGGTACGGCTTCAAGGGTTTGCACGGCAAAAAACAGATGGCGTGCCTGCAAAGGCACCGGTGCGGCAAGAATGCCCGGCTGGTAGTGACTCATGTGAACTCCTTCAAGAAAGGCGCGCAGTTTACCCGCGGTACGTCATCGTGCGTAGGAGAAAGCGCGCAAGCCTTGCCATAGAGCCCTCTGTTGGGTGACTCTCTAGTCATGTTTTGAAACTATTCCAGGGGTAGCGACATGACCACCAGCAACCTGCTCGCCCAGCTGTTTCCAACGTCCGTGGCCGATATTCCCGAGCAATTCCGGCTTGAAGCGCCCATTGAACAGCGTGATTACCTGGTCGATGGCCAGTTGCAGGTGTGGAACGGCCCGCTGGCCCAGGTGCAGAGCCCGGTGCAGTTGGGCGACAGCCGTGTGGTGATCGGCAGCACGCCGCTGCTGGACGCCGACACCGCCCTCACCGCCCTCGATGCCGCCGTGCGCGCCTACGACCGGGGCCAGGGCGAATGGCCAACCATGCGTGTGGCGGACCGTATCCAGCATGTCGAAGCGTTTTTGCGCCGTATGCGCGAACAGCGCGATGCCGTGGTGACGCTGCTGATGTGGGAAATCGGCAAGAACCTCAAGGACTCGCAAAAAGAGTTCGACCGCACCTGCGACTACATCACCGACACCATCAATGCCCTCAAGGAACTGGACCGTCGCAGCAGCCGCTTCGAACTGGAACAGGACACCCTCGGGCAAATCCGCCGCGTACCGCTGGGTGTAGCGCTGTGCATGGGCCCCTACAACTACCCGCTCAATGAGACCTTCACCACGCTGATCCCGGCGTTGATCATGGGCAACACCGTGGTGTTCAAACCGGCCAAGCTCGGCGTGCTGCTGATCCGCCCGCTGCTGGAGGCGTTCCGCGACAGCTTCCCGGCCGGAGTGATCAACGTGATCTACGGCAGTGGCCGTGAAACCGTCAGCGCGCTGATGGCCAGCGGCAAGATCGATATCTTTGCGTTTATCGGCACCAACAAGGCCGCCAGCGACCTTAAAAAACTGCACCCCAAGCCGCACCGTTTGCGTGCTGCACTGGGCCTGGACGCGAAAAACCCCGGCATCGTGTTGCCCGAGGTGGACCTGGACAATGCCGTCAGCGAGGCCGTCACCGGTTCGTTGTCGTTCAACGGCCAGCGCTGCACCGCGTTGAAAATCCTGTTTGTGCATGAGGATGTGGTCGACAGCTTTATCGAGAAATTCAACGCCAAGCTGGCGACACTCAAGCCCGGCATGCCATGGGAAGACGGCGTGTCGCTGACGCCGCTGCCGGAAGTGGGCAAGGTGGATTACCTCAACGATCTGGTGGCCGATGCTCAACAACACGGTGCCCAGGTGGTGAATGCCAACGGTGGCACCAGCCGTGGTTCGTTTTTCTACCCGGCCGTGCTGTATCCGGTGAACCCGCAGATGCGCGTGTACCACGAAGAACAGTTCGGCCCGGTGGTGCCGATCGTGCCTTACCGCGATCTGGAGACGGTGATCGAGTACGTACTCGACTCGGACTTCGGGCAGCAATTGAGCATCTTCGGCACCAACGCCGTGGCAGTCGGGCGTCTGGTGGACACCTTTGCCAATCAGGTTGGCCGGATCAATATCAACGCCCAATGCCAACGCGGGCCGGACACGTTCCCATTCAACGGGCGCAAGAACTCGGCCGAAGGCACGTTGTCGGTACATGACGCCTTGCGGGTGTTCTCGATCCGCACCCTGGTGGCCACCAAGTTCCAGGAGAGCAACAAGGCGCTGGTCAGCGACATCCTGCGCAACCGCGATTCGAGCTTCCTGACCACCGATTACATTTTCTAGAGGAACGCGAGCAGTTGATTAACCTGCATTTGCCTATGTTTGCCCGGCGCCTGCTGCGCCCGTTGCTCGACCCGTACCGTCGCTATCGCCATGCCAAGCTGATCCACGCCGTGCGCGTGTCCATTGGCTTGCTGGCGACGATCCTGCTGACCACCGGCATCAACCTGCCCCACGGTGAGTGGGCGTCGGTGACCATGCTGATCGTGATCGGCGGTTTGCAGCACCACGGCAATATCGGCAAGAAAGCCGTGGAGCGCGCCTACGGTACTTTGATCGGCGCCAGCGTCGGCTTGTTGCTGGTGGTGCAACAGGCCTACTTCGGTCTGCCGCTGTTGACCTATTTGCTGATGTCGGTGGTGTGCGGGTTCTTTTCCTATCACGCCATCGGCAAGGGCGGATACATCGCCCTGCTGTCGGCGATCACGGTGTTTATCGTCGCCGGCCACGGCGACAATCCGATCTCGGATGGTTTGTGGCGCACGGTCGATATCCTGATTGGCATCGTGCTGGCCCTGGCGTTTTCCTTCGCCCTACCGCTGTATGCCGTGTACTCGTGGCGCTACAACCTGGCCAGTGCTTTGCGCGACTGTGCGGCGATTTACAGCAGGATCATCAACGGCCAATCGGTCACCGATGATGAACACCTCAAATTGTTGAACCGCTTGAATGCCGCGATGGTGCAACTGCGCTCGCTGATGCCGTCGGTGTCCAAGGAAGTGCGCATCTCCATGACCGAACTGGACGCGATCCAGCGGCATCTGCGCATGTGCATCAGCACCCTGGAAATTCTCGGCAACACGCGGCCGGACCCGCGAGATGAACAGGCCACTGCGCGCATGCAGATGATGTTGAAGGCCGAGCACCGGCAGATTCGTGTGCAGTTGGTGGGGATGGCGCGGGCGCTGAAGTCGGGGGTGACAGAGCGGTTGGAGCGGCCAAGCCATGCCGGCGTGAGCGAGCCGGCGCTGGATACGCCGGTCTACAGCGCGTTGGACGGTTATCGGTTGCTGACGGTGCAATTGGCGGCGAATGTGGATGGGATGCGCCAGCGGCTGGCTAAGAGCGCCGGGCGCTGGAAGATCTAGAAAGCTGGTCCGTTGACGTGTACCCAGCATCTACACCTTCACACTTTCTCCTACATATTTTTCACGTTTTATTCACATCCCGGGACGTAGGGTGAAGCCTCATCCGTTACAAACGTTGTACATCAAGCCCGCCGCCCCAGCGGGCTTTTTTTTGCCTGGGATTTGACTTAACGCGAGGCCTTGGCAGCGGGCGCGGCCGCTTGCTCACGAATGGCACGCTGGGTATCCAGCACCTTCGCCAACGCGGTTTCCGCTTCCGGGCTTTGCTGCGGCACACGAATCGCCGCCGAGACCAAGGTGATCAATTTGGCCATCACTTCGGCATCCGTCGCCGGGCGGCCCAGGCTCATGGAATTCATCAGCAGGCGCAGTTCGGTGCCGGCCATCACCCCGGAAATCGCCTTGAGGGCAAATTGCAGGCGCACGCCCAGCTCATTGCGCGGCAGATCTGGCAAGGCCAGGGCGAACGCTTCGAAGAAGCGCTGGAACACCGGCTGGTAATGCACCTTGAGGTATTCCTGGATGAACGGTGAGGTGTCGCTGTACACACGACCCAGGAAACGGATGAACGAACGCCCTTCCCCACTCGCACTGGCCGGATCGCTGCGCTCCAGGCCCATGGCCGGGGCGAACAGCACGCCTAGAAGGGTATCGCAATCGAGTGGGCCATCAGACTCGGCTTCGCAGCGCGCCAGCAGTTCCAGGCGCTGCTCGTTGAGCGGTTCCAGGCGCTGCATCAGCAGGGTTTTCATCAGGGAATCCTTGTCCCCGAAGTGGTAGTTCACAGCGGCCAGGTTTACTTGGGCTCGCTCGGTAATCTGCCGTAACAACACTGCGTCATAACCGTACTTAATAAAGAGCGCCTCTGTCGCATCCAGCAATCGAGTCTTGGTAATGTTTGGAGCGCTGAGTTTCTTCGCGACCATAAAGGGTTCCACGGCGGAAATATTGTTTTAAAAAATAATTTGATTTTTTATACCGGGGCGGCCGGTCGAAAGCAAGTGGGGATACACCGCCATACGATTCAAAGCCTTGGCCAGCGGGCATTTTGAGGGTGATCCGGGCAATTTTGGCGGCCCCTCACACCGTCTTATGTAATCGTTTCAAAGGGTAAAACCGCTCTACATCCATGGCTGGCGAAGCGCTGGGAACACGGTTAGTATTCAAACAATATTTTAAAAACAAGAAATAAAACCAGTCCGTGACGCGTACCTGACAACTCCCGAACTTGTTACAAGGATTTACCGGGGGACATGACGGCAGCGTCGAGACTGCAGGCGTAGTCATGATGACAGATACCCCCGCGCACCCAGGCTTGATCTCCCTGCAAGGCATCGGCAAACGCTATCAGTTGGCCGGGCAAGAGCTGTCCATTCTCAATGACGTGTGCCTGTCCATCACCCGCGGTGACAGCTGCGGCATTCTCGGCGCGTCCGGCTCCGGTAAAAGCACCCTACTCAATATTCTTGGCCTGTTGGACTTGCCCAACTGCGGCCAGTACCACTTTGCGGGCCACGATATTTTCAGCGCCACTCCGGATGAACTGGCGGCGATCCGCAACCAGCAGATCGGTTTTGTGTTCCAGAGCTTCAACCTGCTGCCGCGCCTCAGCGCCTTGGACAACGTCGCCTTGCCGCTGAGCTATCGCGGTGTGTCGCGCCACGAATCGGTGGAGCAGGCCCTGCGCATGCTCGAACAAGTGGGTTTGGCCGACCGCGCTCACCATCGCCCCGCCGACCTTTCCGGCGGTCAGCGCCAACGCGTTGCTATCGCCCGCGCGCTGGTGGGCAAACCTTCGGTGATCCTGGCCGACGAACCCACCGGCAACCTCGACAGCAGCACCGCTCAGGACATCATGGACCTGCTGCTGGCGCTGAACCGCGAGCAACAGGTCACGCTGATCATCGTCACCCACGACGCGACTATCGCCGAGCGACTGGAACGCAAGATTCTGGTGCGCAACGGCGTGGTGCACGAGGTCGGTCGCCTATGAGCCTGCGGGTCGAACAGAGCCTCAGCCAATTGCTGCATGAAGCCTTCATCAGCCTGCGCACCCTTGGCAAGCGCTCGGTTCTGGCCCTGCTGGGCATCGTGATTGGCAGTTCGTCGGTGGTAGCACTGATCAATATCGGCCATAACGCGGCAGTGGATGCCGCGATGATTTTCAAGGACATGGGCACCGACACCCTGGTGGTGCAGTTCCCGCCCAAAGGCAACAACAATGTGCCGATGCGTACCCCACTCAACCTGCAAGCGGTGCGCGAGGCCGTGCCAGGCATCGCGCATATCGGCGCACTCAGCCTGTTCAGCGGTCCCATCGTGTTCCATGGCCGCACAGCCAACGCCAACTTCGTCGGCGGCACAGCGGAGATTCCCCAAACGATGCGCCTGGAACTGCGACAAGGGCGTTTTCTGTCGAGCTACGACGCCAACGAAACCTATGGCGTGATTGGCGACCAGGTCGCCCAGGCACTCGGGGCGCCGGGCGATCCCGTGCAACTGGGCGACCGGGTGCGCATCAACGACTACCTGTTCCTGATCGTCGGCATTCTGCACAACCAACCGCGGGCGATGCTGATGCCGGTGCAGGCCAACGAGTCATTGTTCATCCCCGCCGAAGGCATGCGCCGTATCTACGCCACGCCGCAGATCAGCAATGTGATCATCCGCGCCGCGCCCGGCCAGGACATGGAGCACATCGCCCGGGCAGCCGCCGACGCCTTGCAGACCCAGCTCACCGAACACACTGTCGACATTCAGGTGCCCCAGCAAATGATCGACGGCATGACCCGGCAAAGCCGCACCTTCGCCTACCTGCTACTGGCCCTCGGCGCGATTTCCCTGGTGGGCGGTGGCGTGGGGGTGATGAACGTGATGCTGATGAACGTCTCGGAGCGCCGCCGCGAGATCGGCATTCGCATGGCCTTGGGCGCTCGCCAGCGGGATATCCGCAACCTGTTCCTGCTCGAAGCCGTGACCCTCACCGCCGTCGGCGCGCTATGCGGCGCGGTGCTGGGCATGAGCGCTGCCTGGCTCTACGCCTGGCTGTCGGGCTGGGAGTTCGCGCTGGCGGCTGCCGCCCTGCCCCTCGGCGTGGGCAGTACATTGCTGGTGGGTTTGTTCTTCGGCCTCTACCCGGCAGTTTCGGCCTCGCGATTGCAACCGGTGGAGGCCCTGCGTGATGAGTAAATGGCTCTGGTTGCTCGCGCTGATCAGCCTGCCCGGCGTGGCGGCCGATGTGGTCATCCGTCCCTCGGCCCCCAGCAGCCCCCGCAGCGTGTCGTTGAACGCCCAGGTCACCGCGCTGACCCTTGGCGACGCGGTGTACCTGGGCCTGCGCAACAACCCGGCAATCCGCAGCGCCTACCTGCAACGGGTGGCGCAGAAGTTCGACCTGCGGGTCGCTGAAGACGTGTTCAACCCCAAGCTCACCCTCAACAGCTATTACCGCGCCACCCGCGGTTCCCAGGACAGCGCACGCAACACCAACGTGGCGCCGGCCACCAGTTTGCTCAGTGAGTACGGCACCCGACTGAGCATGGGCTGGACCCAGCAACTGAACAACGCCGACCGCGCCGGCCGTTACCGCAGCGACGGCCTGGACCTGGCGATCATCCAACCGCTGCTGCGCGGTGCCGGCTGGGACGCCACCACCGCGCCGCTGCGCCTGTCACGCCTGTCGGAACAGGCCAATCGCCTGAACCTCAAGGCCACCGTGGCGCAGACCATCAGCCAGATCATCGCCACCTACCGCGAACTGCTGCGCGCCCAGGAACAACTGCTGATCGTGCAGGAAGCCCTCAAACGCTCCGACACCTTGCTGAACGTGAACAAGGCGCTGATCAGCGCCGGGCGCATGGCCGAGTTCGAAATCGTGCAGACCGAAGCCGATATCGCCACCCAGCAGTTGGGCGTGGAAGAAGCGCAAAACCAACTCGATACCAATCGCATGGCGCTCCTGCGTCTGCTGGCCCTGGACCTGTCCACGCCGATTCGCGCCACCGAAGCCCTGGAGGCCAAGCCCATGCAGATCGACAAGCGCCAGGCCTTCACCCTGGCGCAAACCCAGCAACCGGAGTACCTCGCCGCCCTGCTCGGCAGCCAGCAGGCCGACCTCGACCTGGTGATCGCCAAAGACTCCGGGCGCTGGCAGGTGGATTTGGTGGCCGGCGCGAACCAGATTCGCGACAACTACAATAACGACGCCGGCAGCAGCAATAACCGCACCTGGGACAGCTACGCCGGGGTGCAGGTGCAGATCCCCATCGGCGACATCAGCACACGCCAGGCCGAAGTGCGTGCGCGGGTGAATGTGGAGGATCAGGAAATCCGCATCACCGACGCCCGTCAGGAACTGGAGCGCAGCGTCAACGATGTGGTGCGCGACCTCGGCACCCGTTGGCGCCAATATGAAATCTCCCAGCGTGCGGTGGAGCTGTCACGGCGCAAGATCGAGATCGAGCGGGAAAAGCTCAGTGCCGGACGTTCCACCAACTTCCAGGTGCTGAGTTTCGAGACCGACCTGCGCAACGCCGAAAACGCGCAGCTCAATGCACTGATCGCTTATTTGAACGCCCAGACCCAGCTCGACTTGACCCTGGGCATGACGCTGGAAAGTTGGGAAATCACCCTCAATGACTACTAATCGAAAACGCCTGCTGGGCGCTGTAGTGATCCTGCTGCTGGTCGGAGCGGGGCTGGCGTTGCGCAGTCCTGCTTCCAGTCCCGCCAGTACCGCCGAGCAATGGCTGGCCATAAAACCCGACCCGCTGGTGCACCAGATAGGTCTGGTGGGCAAGATCGAGCCCGACACCACCCTCATCCTCACCGCCCCGTTCGACGGCAACGTGCAGGCCAACCTGGTGGAACAAGGCCAACGGGTCGAGGCCGGTCAGGTGCTGCTGCGCATGGACCCGGCCACCCTCCAAGTGCAACTGCGCGACGCACTTTCCGCCCAGCTCAAGGCCCGGCGTACCGTGCAGGAGATGCAAGACTGGGAGAGCAGCCCGGCAGTCAGCCGTGCCCGCCGCAGTCTGCGCACCACCGAGATGAATGCCGGCAACACCCAGCGCAAACTCACCGAAAGCGACAACCTGTTCAAGCGCGGCATCATCCCGCGCAACGAACTGGACGAACTAAAGCAGCAAGCCCAGCAGCAACAGCTGGACCTCGCCTCCGCCCGCAGCGAACTGCAACAGGCGCTCGATCAGGGCAAAGGCGAATACCGCCAGATTGCCGACATGGAACTGACCAACGCTACGGTGAAATACGAGGCCCTGCGCACGTTGCTCGAAGGCCAGGAGGTCAAGGCGCCGTTTTCCGGCATCGTGGTACCCGCGCCTGGCAATAACACACCTCAAGGCGGCGGCATTACCAACGCCCCCATCCAAGTTGGGAGCAAGATCAGCCAAGGCCAGGTGTTGTTCGGGTTGGCGAACATAGAACGGCTGAAAATCGTCGCCAAGGTCTCGGAGTTGGACATCAACCAATTGCATCAGGGCCAAGCGGTGGAGGTCATGGGCGATGGGTTTGATGGCGAGCGGCTGACTGGCTCAGTCAGTGTGGTCAGCGGGTTGGCGATGGCCAGTGACAGCCAGGGCAGTGCGCAGTTTCCGGTGACGCTATCGATCCCCAAGCTGACGCCCCAGCAGTTGCAGCGGGTGCGGTTGGGGATGAGTGCGCGGTTGACCATCATCACCTACAACAATGCGCAGGCGATTGTGATTCCGAGCGAGGCGATCCAGGCGGATATGACGGTGGAGTATCGAGAAGCGATGGATAAGCCGGTGGAGCGGGTGAAAGTGACCACCGGGCAATCGACGGCGCAGGGGGTTGAGGTGTTTGGCCTCAAGCCTGGCTTTGTGAAGACCTCAAGATAAATGGAGATCCCCTGTGGGATGGGCGGTACGACGGTTCGACTTGCTCCCGATGGCAGAGGGTCAGTCAAAGCTGCATAAACTGACACACCGCCATCGGGAGCAAGCCCCCTCCCACATTTGGACGGAGTTGGGCCTGAGAACCCGGTCGGCTCTCAGGCCGCCACGCTCTTGCTTTTGATCTGAAATCGCCCCGTCACCCACGATGCCCGGCATTCCGGCCTTTACAAAAGTGACCCGTTGTAAGAGCGGAACCACTAGCCGCCTAGGCTCGGTGTGCCCGCACTCAGGCTTGAATCCGTGGGCCACCGCGCTGGGACATCCATGGCCCAGTGCGTCTAACCCGGCGTCCTGCCGGGTTAGCCACGGATTAAAGCCTGCGTTCGGCCAGCGTGTTTGACGGGGCGCCTAAGATCACAATCAAAAAGCGCAGATCAAAAGACCGCTGAATTCGTCTGCGCAAAGGATGTAAGAGCCAAATCAAAAGCAGATCCAAGACAAGGTGAGGCCTATCTGATCTATGGAGATCAAACTGTGGGAGGGGGCTTGCTCCCGATGGCGGTGGGTCAGTCACAGCTGCATAAACTGACACACTGCCATCGGGAGCAAGCCCCCTCCCACATTTGAAATGAGTTCAACTTAAGAACCGGTCGGCTCTCAGGCCGCCACGCTTTTGCTTTTGATCTGAAATCGCCCCGTCAACCACGATGCCCGGCATTCCGGCCTTTACAAAAGTGACCCACTGTAAGAGCGGAACCACTAGCCGCCTAGGCTCGGTGTGCCCGCACTCAGGCTTGAATCCGTGGGCCACCGCGCTGGGCCATCCATGGCCCAGCGCGGCTAACCCGGCGTCCTGCCGGGTTAGCCACGGATTAAAGCCTGCGTTCGGCCAGCGTGTTTGACGGGACGCCTAAGATCACAATCAAAAGCGCAGATCGAAAGACCGTTGAATTCGTCTGCGCAAAGGATGTAAGAGCCAAATCAAAAGCAGATCCAAGACAAGGTGAGGCCTATCTGATCTATGGAGATCAAACTGTGGGAGGGGGCTTGCTCCCGATGGCGGTGTGTCAGTTATGCAGCTGTGACTGACACACCGCCATCGGG
>NZ_JAAOWU010000049.1 GCF_013778505.1 Pseudomonas sivasensis
TGCTCGACAACTGGGCGATGCTGTTGGCGGCGGTGAGCATCTTTGTGCTGTGCGCCTTGCTGATCGACAACTTCCTCTCACCGCTGAACATGCGCGGCCTGGGCCTGGCGATTTCCACCGTGGGCATCGCCGCGTGCACCATGCTGTTCTGCCTGGCGTCGGGGCACTTCGACTTGTCGGTGGGCTCGGTGATCGCCTGTGCCGGCGTGGTGGCGGCGATTGTGATGCGCGATACCGAGAGCGTCATGCTCGGCATCGGCGCCGCGCTGCTGATGGGCCTGATCGTCGGGCTGATCAACGGCATCGTCATCGCCAAGCTGCGGGTCAATGCGTTGATCACCACCTTGGCCACGATGCAGATCGTGCGCGGCCTGGCCTACATCTTTGCCGACGGCAAGGCGGTTGGCGTGTCCCAGGAGCAGTTCTTTGTGTTCGGCAACGGCCAGTTGTTCGGCGTGCCGGTGCCGATTTTGATCACCATCGTGTGCTTTGTGTTTTTCGGCTGGCTGCTGAACTACACCACCTACGGGCGCAACACCATGGCCATCGGCGGCAACCCGGAAGCGG
>NZ_JAAOWU010000050.1 GCF_013778505.1 Pseudomonas sivasensis
CACTCCGGCTTGAATCCGTGGGCCGCCGCGATGGGCCATCCATGGCCCAGCGCGGCTAACCCGGCGTCCTGCCGGGTTACCCACGGATTCAAGCCTGCGTTCGGCCAGCGTGTTTGACGGGGCGCCTAAGATCAAAATCAAGATCACAATCAAAAGCGCAGATCAAAAGACCGCTGACTTCGTCAGCGAAAAGGATGTAAGAGCCAGATCAAAAGCACATCAAAAGCAGAGCAAAAGCAGAGCAAAAGCGGGACAGCAGGACAGCAGGACAGCAGGACAGCAGGACAGCAGGCTAAAACCTATCTGTCTGATCTATGGAGATCAAACTGTGGGAGGGGGCTTGCTCCCGATAGCAGTGGGTCAGTCACAACTGCATCAACTGACACACCCTCATCGGGAGCAAGCCCCCTCCCACATTTGAAATGAGGTCGACCTGAGAACCCGGTCGGCTCTAAGGCCGCCGCGCTCTTGCTTTTGATCTGAAATCGCCCCGTCAACCACGATGGCCGGAATTCGACGTTGATTTGGGGGGTAAACCGGCAGGGATGCCGGTTTAGCCG
>NZ_JAAOWU010000051.1 GCF_013778505.1 Pseudomonas sivasensis
TGACCAAAGTAACGACCGGCTGAGCATCGCTGTGCGAAGTGGCGTTGTCGGCGTCGGTGACGGTCAGGTCAATTTTCGGCAGTTGATTACCGGCGTTGACGAAGTCCGCGCCCTTCTGCGTCAGCACCACGTTGGTACCGGACAGGGTGTAGTAGCCGTCCGCGTTGGTGCCAGTGGTGAAGGTGACTTTCAGGCTGGCCGTCGGGGTTTCTTCGTCAGTTGCTACGAAGCTACCGGCGATAGTGCCGACTTTGGCGCTGTTCTCAACAATGGTGGTCGCAGCCACGGTGATAACCGGGATGTCGTTGACCAGGGTGACATCTGGAGTAGCGGCGGCGTTCGCGCTGCCTTTGTCAGCATCAGTCACGGTCAGATCGAACGCTGGGAGTTTGTTCCCAGCATTGACGAAGTCAGCACCGGCCTGAGTCAGGACAACGTTGTTGCCAACGATGGCGTAGTAACCGTCTTTATTGCTGTCGCCGGTGAAGGTGACCACCAGGTTTGCAACTGGGGTTTCTTCGTCACCCACGGTGAACGAGCCCGCCACGGTGTCTTTG
>NZ_JAAOWU010000052.1 GCF_013778505.1 Pseudomonas sivasensis
TGGCGCAAGTGAACTGGAAGGCCAATGCCGGCGCGCTGATGTTCAACAACACGTCCAAATTCCATGTTGTGGTCAGCGAGCTGAAGCTCAACGGCCAGCCGATCACCCAGGCACCGGATGTGCTGCGCCCCGGCCAACAGCAGGAACTAGCGATCCAGGCCAAGCCCGGTGATGAAGTGCAAATGAGCTACATCGATGACTACGGCAGCGTCGTGACCGCCCCCGTCGTCCGCCTTCACTGATACCCAAGCGCCAACCTCGAAACGCCATTTCAGGAACGCCCATGCCCCGTTCACTCCCATTCATGCGCCGTTGCGCCATGAAGGCTTTCGGCTGCCCGATCGCGGCGGCCTTGGCCTTGCATTTGGCCCCTGCACAGGCTGGCTACGAGTTCGATGCGTCGTTCCTTGAGATCGGCGGCGGGCAGAGTTCGGCCGCCGTGAAACAACAGGTCAGCGCCATGAGCGAAGGCCAGTTGCCGGGGATTTACCGGGTAGACGTGTTGGTCAATGAGCATTCGGTCGAGCAGCGCGATG
>NZ_JAAOWU010000053.1 GCF_013778505.1 Pseudomonas sivasensis
CATCGCGCTGCTCGACCGAATGCTCATTGACCAACACGTCTACCCGGTAAATCCCCGGCAACTGGCCTTCGCTCATGGCGCTGACCTGTTGTTTCACGGCGGCCGAACTCTGCCCGCCGCCGATCTCGAGGAACGACGCATCGAACTCGTAGCCAGCCTGTGCAGGGGCCAAATGCAAGGCCAAGGCCGCCGCGATCGGGCAGCCGAAAGCCTTCGTGGCGCAACGGCGCATGAATGGGAGTGAACGGGGCATGGGCGTTCCTGAAATGGCGTTTCGAGGTTGGTGCTTGGGTATCAGTGAAGGCGGACGATGGGGGCGGTCACGACGCTGCCGTAGTCATCGATGTAGCTCATTTGCACTTCATCACCGGGCTTGGCCTGGATCGCTAGTTCCTGCTGCTGGCCGGGTCGCAGCACATCCGGTGCCTGGGTGATCGGCTGGCCGTTGAGCTTCAGCTCGCTGACCACAACATGGAATTTGGACGTGTTGTTGAACATCAGCGCGCCGGCATTGGCCTTCCAGTTCACTTGCGCCA
>NZ_JAAOWU010000054.1 GCF_013778505.1 Pseudomonas sivasensis
TGCTTTTGTGGTGAGCGGGCTTGCCCCGCGCTGGGTGGCGAAGCCGCCCCATTACTGACAGTGCATACCTTCAGTTGGAACTGAGGCGTCTGAATTTGGGGCGGCTCCGCCACCCAGCGCGGGGCAAGCCCGCTCACTACAAAATCCTGCTCAGCACATAAGGCCTGCTCAAGACAAAGAGCCTGCGCACCACGCTGGTCAGCGAATTGAACACGGCCATCGACGGCATTCGTGCCAGTGGTGAGTACCAGAAGATTTCGCAGCAGTACTTCAAGGCTGACATTTACGGTGATTGATGCAGCGGGGCTGCTGCTGTTGCGGTGAGTAGCCTTGCTTTTTTGATGAGCAGTCCTGCAGTTGTAATGAGCGGGCTTGCTTTTGTGGTGAGCGGGCTTGCCCCGCGCTGGGTGGCGAAGCCGCCCCATTACTGACAGTGCATACCTTCAGTTGGAACTGAGGCGTCTGAATTTGGGGCGGCTCCGCCACCCAGCGCGGGGCAAGCCCGCTCACTACAAAATCCTG
>NZ_JAAOWU010000006.1 GCF_013778505.1 Pseudomonas sivasensis
CCCGATAGCGGTGGTTCAGTCAATGGAGATGTTGACTGGAAGATCGCCATCGGGGGCAAGCCCCCTCCCACATTTGGGCAGTGTTGGCAGCGGAGAATCAGTCTTCCTTGCGCATCAGTGGGCAGCGGACGCTATTGGTCAAATTGGAACGCGGTCAACCCTGTGGGAGGGAGCTTTCCCCCGATGGCGGTGGCTCAGTCAATGGAGATGTTGACTGGAAGCCCGCCATCGGGGGCAAGCCCCCTCCCACATTTGGGCAGTGTTGGCAGCGGAGAATCCGTCTTCCTTGCGCATCAGTGGGCAGCGGACGCTATTGGCCAAATTGGAACGCGGTCAACCCTGTGGGAGGGGGCTTGCTTGCCCCGATGGCGTTGGTTCAGTCAATGGAGATGTTGACTGGAAGATCGCCATCGGGAGCAAGCCCCCTCCCACATTTGGGCAGTGTTGGCAGCGGAGAATCAGTCTTCCTTGCGCATCAGTGGGCAGCGGACGCTATTGGTCAAATTGGAACGCGGTCAACCCTGTGGGAGGGGGCTTGCCCCCGATGGCGGTGGCTCAGTCAATAAAGATATCGACTGAAGAACCACTTCACTTTTCCTTGCGCACCGTCGCCACATCGTCAGCTTTGACACGGATGCGTTTGCCGGCGATGTCGGTGAACTCATAAAAACCATCGGCGGTCTTGGCGTTTGGGGTGTCTTTGGTCAAATACTGCGTGCCATTTTGCAGTGTCACTACGGTTTGCGTCGCGCAACCGGCCAATACCAGAAATGTGAGTGCAACCAGTGGCAGACCCAAATTCTTCATGTTCATAACCCTTACCTTAACCCTGAAAAGTCCCGCAGCGTGCGGCTGCGGGCCGCAAATGTTACGCCATCGACTCCACCATCTGATCACTTTTATACAAAAAGTTGCGTGAGCCATTTATCTATTACCGATTGCAACACAGCATCGGGACCGGCACTCTGTATGCATAACCAGTATTTGACTCGCTTGCGCCATGACCAACCCCCTCGACGACCCGCTCTATTACCTGCACAACTTCCGCCAGGTCATGCAATGGCTGGGGCAGCGCTATGCCGATCTGCTGGACCCTGACGAACAGCATTTCATTCAGCAATTCGACAGCTTGCCGCAGCCGTCCCAGGCGTTGTTAGTGCGCATGGTAATGCGCAAGGGCGTGCACTTTCGCGCGGGGAAACTCAGCTATCAGGAGGTCGGTTGTACCCACGCGGCTGCAACGCCATTGCGGCAATTGGGTTGGGTTGATGATCAATGCCTGTTGGCCTTTGAAGAGGTGTTCGCCTTGCTGCAAAAAGGCGAAATCCTCAGCACGTTCAAGCCGTGGATCGACCAACCCAAAGGCAAGAAGGCCGACTGGCTTGAGGGTCTGGCGGCGCAGTTCAGCGAAACCCGCAGCTTTGCCCAGTGGTGCCCGCAGCTTGCCGAACCGCTGTACAGCCTCACCGTGATGGACCTGTGTGACCGGCTGCGCTTGATGTTCTTCGGCAATCTGCACCAGGACTGGTCGGAATTCGTGCTGGCAGACCTCGGTATCTACACCTACGAAAAAGTGGCGTTCTGCGCTGAATCCCGGGGTTTGCGCAGCCGTGACGACGTGCACGGCGTGCTGTTCCTGCACCAATGCCAGCACGCGTTTGAAACCGGCACCGCGCTGCACGACGTGCTGGCGCAGGTGGCCACGCTGACGACCGACAACCCCTGGCTGGAAAAACGCCGGGCCAAGCTGCTGTTCCAGATGGGGCAGTATTGTGAGCGCAGCGCCGAGTTGGCCTTGGCCGAGCAAATCTATCGTACCTGCGCCTACCCTGGCGCCCGTGCGCGATTGATCCGCGTGCTGGAGCGCCAGGAGGACTACGCCCAGGCCTTGGTTCTGGCGAGTACCGCGCAACAGGCGCCGGAAAGTGCCGCCGAACAGCAACACCTGCTGCGCGTCATGCCGCGCCTGCGTCGCAAGCTGGGTGAGCCCAAGTTGCCCAGGCTCAGACCACGGGAAGTCATGCGCCTGGACCTGGAACTGGCACTGCCGGAACCCTTGATGTCGGTGGAGTACTGCGTCCAGGCTCATTTGAGCGCGCCCGATGCGCCGGTGCATTACGTGGAAAACGGCCTGATCAATTCGCTGTTCGGGTTGCTGTGCTGGGACGCGATCTTCGCACCGCTGCCGGGAGCGTTTTTCCACCCGTTCCAGCGTGGCCCGGCCGACTTGCACAGCGAAGACTTCCACCAGCGCCGCGCCCCACTGTTCGCCGCGTGTTTCGAGCAACTGCAGGATGATCGGTACAAGGCCCTCATTCGCCAGCGCTACGCCGCCAAGTGGGGCATTCAATCGCCCTTCGTATTCTGGAATCTGCTCAGTGAAGACTTGTTAGAGCAGGCCCTGGAATGCTTGCCCGCCGAACACCTGCGCTACTGGTTTGAACGCCTGCTCCTGGACATCCGCGCCAACCGCGCGGGCATGCCGGACCTGATCCAGTTCTGGCCTGCGCAAAAGTCCTACCGCATGATCGAAGTCAAAGGTCCGGGCGACCGTCTGCAGGACAACCAACTGCGCTGGCTGGAGTTCTGTGGCGAGAACCAGATGCCGGTCACCGTCTGCTACGTGCGCTGGGCGGAGCAACCGGCTTGAGCTACAACGTGGCCGTGCGCGCATTGTGTGAGTTCACGGCCAAGGTCGGCGACCTGGACTTGCGCTTTACCCCGTCGCCCAGCGCCCAGGAAGGTATCGTGGGCCACCGCACAGTCGCGTCGCGCCGCAGTGCGCACTACCAAAACGAAGTAGCACTGGAAGGCGAGTACCAACAACTCAAGGTACGGGGCAGGGCAGACGGCTACGACCCGGATGCCAATCGCTTGGAAGAAGTCAAAACCTACCGCGGCGACCTTGATGCCCAGCCTGCCAACCACCGGCAATTGCACTGGGCCCAGGTCAAGGTGTACGGCTGGCTGATGTGCCAGAAGCTAGGGTTGACGGAAATCGACCTGGCGCTGGTGTACTTCGATATCGTCGGCGAGGGCGAGACCCTGCTCAATCAACGCTTCCACGCGCCTGATCTGGAGAGGTTCTTCAACCAGCAATGCACGCTGTTCCTCGGCTGGGCTCAACAGGAAATGCAGCACCGCGAAGCGCGCAACACCGCCGCGCAAGCCTTGAGTTTCCACCATGCTGACTTTCGCCCCGGCCAACGCACGTTAGCCGAGACGGTATACAAAGCCGCCAGCACCGGGCGCTGCCTGATGGCCCAGGCGCCCACTGGCATCGGCAAGACCATCGGCACGATCTTCCCGCTGCTCAAGGCCTTTGCGCCGCAGCAACTGGACAAGGTGTACTTCCTCACCGCCAAGACCCCGGGCCGAAAACTTGCCCTCGACGCATCGCAGGTGCTGTTCACCAGCAGCCCCGGCTTGCAACTGCGTGTGCTCGAATTGGTGGCGCGGGACAAAGCCTGCGAACACCTGGACAAAGCCTGCCATGGCGACTCATGCCCCTTGGCCAAGGGGTTCTACGACCGTTTGCCCGCCGCGCGCATTGCCGCCTCCAAGGTAAGCCTGCTCGACCAGCGCAACCTGCGCGCGGTCGCCCTGGCCCATGACGTATGCCCTTATTACCTCAGCCAGGAAATGGCACGCTGGGCCGACTTGATCGTCGCCGACTACAACTACTATTTCGACTTCGGCGCCATGCTCTTCGGCCTGGCCCAACTCAACCAATGGCGCGTCGCGGTGCTGGTGGACGAAGCCCATAACCTGGTAGAACGCGCACGCTCCATGTACAGCGCAAGCCTCGACCAGCACAGCCTCAAGAGCCTGCGCGACACAGCGCCCGAGCCCCTGAAGAAACCCTTACAGCGCCTCAATCGCGAATGGAATGCCCTTCACAAAGACCAGCTCGCGCCGTACCAGGCCTACGCCGCGCGCCCGGAAAAGCTGCTCCAGGCCTTGAGCCTGTGCACCAGCGCCCTGGGCGATTACTTCAACGACCACCCCGAAGCCCTCAGCGGTGACCTGCAAGCTTTCTACTTTGAAGCGCTGCAATTTGCCAAAGTCGCCGAGCTGTTCAATGAACACTTCATCTTCGACATCCACAAGCGTCAGCTCAGCGGCAAACGCAGCAGTTCCACCCTGTGCCTGCGCAACGTGGTGCCCGCCGAATTCATCCGCCCCCGGCTCACCGCCGCCCGCAGCAGCGTGCTGTTTTCGGCGACCCTTAGCCCTCGGCACTATTACGCCGACCTGCTCGGCCTGCCGACGGACACTGCCTGGATCGATGTGGAATCACCGTTCAAGGCCGAGCAATTGCAGGTGCGGATTATCGATGAAATTTCTACCCGCTACGTGCATCGCGAGGCCTCGCTGGCCCCCATTGTCGAGCTGATAGCCCGCCAGTTCGGGCAGCAACCGGGTAACTACCTGGCGTTTTTTTCAAGCTTCGATTACCTGCAGCAGGTGGCTCAACTGCTCGCCGAACGACACCCGCACATCACCCTGTGGCAGCAATCGCGGGGCATGGCCGAAACCGAGCGACAGGCGTTTCTCGACCAGTTCACCGAACACAGCCAGGGTATTGGCTTTGCCGTACTCGGTGGTGCTTTCGGAGAAGGCATCGACTTACCCGGTGCACGTTTGATCGGCGCGTTTATCGCCACCCTGGGGCTGCCGCAACTCAACCCGGTGAACGAGCAGATGAAGCTGCGGATGGCCGCGATTTTTGGCGCGGGGTACGACTACACGTACCTGTATCCCGGTATTCAAAAGGTGGTGCAGGCGGCGGGCAGGGTGATCCGCAGCCAGCACGATCGGGGAGTGGTGATGTTGATGGATGATCGGTTTGGGGAAGGGCGGGTGCGTCAGTTGTTGCCGAAATGGTGGGTAGTCGGCTGATGGTTAGACCCGGCGTATGGTTGGCGCAAAGCATAGTAAGGAGCGCTCACAACTACGTGCTCATTCAGAATTAATAGGTGCCGATAGCGAGCACACTGTTCAATCATCGGATCATTACCACTCGTCGCCACCTGTTAGTTCTGACAGTAGGCAACCCAGGGTTTGAAGCGTTTGATGCAGGTAAGCCTCCCTCACGGCGCCCTGCGAGTACTGTTGCCATGACCCGGAAAAAAAACCTAAAGCTCTTTTACCCCCCATTGAAGTGTCGCTTTTGGAGCTTCCCTTCGAAGGCGATCCTGACGGCGCCCACGGTGGTATCGGCCTTCGGCATACGGAGGTTGATTTCATTGTTTACCTCAGAAACCCCAAAGACGGTGTCAACCCCGGTAGCGTTGCGTATCTCTATTGGGGCAACCGCAATGTTCCCGTAGCGTCTACCCAGATTCGCGAGGGTGAGGAACACCTGGACCGTATCCCTTTGACTGTCCCTGCCCACAAAGTCGTCCAATATTGGGCCAACCCGGTATTCGGCAAATTAAGACGTGTCAGTGGCAATGAGTCGTTTACCGAAGAGCGCAAGTACCGGGTTAGCCTGACGCGTCCAGGGGACCGTGACCCCAATAGCATATTGCCCGGCCACCAGGGGCTGGTGTATGTGGTTCCACCCTCCATATTGTTGAATGGCGTCAGCGAAGTCGATGCATTGGCAGGGGTCAGTATCATCATCCGCCATTGGATTCACATGCATGCCTACGACCTGATCATTCTGGTCTGGGGGTCTCAGCGGGTACTCCATCGTGTGCAGCCTAATGAAGTAGGCCGTGATATTACGCTGACCGTTGACTACGCCACTATCAGTGCCGCAGGCAACAGCCGGGACACAAGAGTGGGTTATCAGGTCCGCGACGCCGGGGGTAACCAGCCGGATGAATGGGCACGTTGGTCGGCGACAACGCTGATTGATGTGCACCTGAATCAGATCCGCCCGGAAGCGCCGTGGCTGGCATTTCCAGGCACCGGCACCGACACGGAGATTGACCTGGCCGAACTGGGCAGTTTGGATGCACAAATCCAAGCTTGGATCACCAGCGCAGAGGTCGCCGCCTATTCAATACTGACGCTGATCTGGGCGGGTGTGGACCGCGAAGGGAACTCAATTCCTTATACAGAAACCAGGTCGCTGAATTCGGCAGGGCTCTACACATTCAATGTGCCTAATGCGCTGGTGGCTGCCATCGCCGACGGCTCCGTCAGCGTGCATATCGTGTTTCAACAAGGGACGATTGAGCAGCCCTCTAAAAAGCTTTACCTGGATGTAGTCGGCGAAATCGTCAGATGGCCGGCGCCGCAGATCAAGGAGGACCTGGGCGGCCACATCGAGCCTGATTTCGCTGCAACCGTGTATTTCCCCTTGCAACCCATTTGGCCGGCAAACGGCTATCTGGAAGTGATTTTCCGGGTCAGCAGCCCCGATATCACCATCGAGCATCGGGTGGGGCGCGAAGTCGACGATATTCCAGCCAATCCCGACGGGGACATGGAGTTCATCGTATACCCTGACGAGCTTTCGCGTTTTGACGGACACCTGGTGGAAGTGTTCTACGCCCACACACGTCCTGGCAGTCGGCCGCAGGAATCCTTGCGGTTGCAAGTTGTTGTGGGCCAGCTTCAACGCACGATGCCCGCGCCGATTATCGATAAGGCAATCAGTGGTCAGTTGAATCCGGATGATATTGGCGCCTATGCCAAAGTATTTGCACCATTTGCAGAAACAAAACGCGATGACTGGATCAGGATGCACTGGGTCGGGCCGAAGGCGCGTATCGAGGTGCCGGTGCAGGTGCCCGTAGACGGTGCCACCACCGAGCATTACATCGAAAGCTACTACGTCACCAGCAACCTGAATGAAACGGTGACGGTGTTCTACACGCTCAAGCGCGGCGATGAAGTTCCGCGTTACTCACAAATTACCGAGGTCCTGGTAAGCCAGGGTGTGGGCGAGCTGCCGTCGCCGACCTTGCTGGAAGCACAGGTGACCGGCCCAGGGACCGCCACGCTGGAACCGCTCAAGGTACAGAACGGCACCAAACTGGTGGTGACCTACCTTGGTATGCGGGGTACCGACTCCATTCAGGTCACCATGATCGGTGCAGGCAATGGTGGCTCGCCGACCATTCCGGCCAAACCCGGTAATGAAGCGCTGCAGAAGGTGGAGTTCGATATCACCAAAGCGGCGATTCACGCCAACATTCGTAACCAGGACACCACCGTGACATTCCAATACGGGGTGACGCGCGCAGGTGCAACGGTTCATTCAGACATATTGACGGTGACGGTCAAGGCGATACCGCTCGCCGAGTTGGTAAAGACAGTTTTGCAAATCAACCAGGCCAATGCCGACACCCAAGTACTGGACCTGAGCGCCTTTACTGGAGACGCCAGAGGCACGGTCGGCATCTGGCCATTTATCACGGCATCTTACCCCGTGTGGTTGAGGTTGCTGGGCAAAACAGCCAGCAACGTTGACCATGATCGTTTGGTGTACAACGGGGCCGGGGCTTCGGCGGTTAACTCGACCTGGATCGCTAATGGGAAAATAGAACCCAATTTGCCGCGGTCCTACCTGCAAGGGTTGGGTCATGGCACTGTGCTTAAGATGGAGTTCAAAGCGGCGGTGAGTAGCAGTAAGGCCGAAGCTGAGGCTCTGACTTTTCCGATAATGGAGTACCGGGTCAACACCTTGCCAGCCGAATTTCCTGTCCCAAAATTAACCCAGGCAACCGGTACGGGGGCGGTGTTTACCCTGGCGCCCTTGAATGCACAAAGCGGCGGCACAGTCTCGGTGGAATACACGCCGATGTACACGACCGACAGCATCAAGGTCACGATGGTGGGGACTGCCGGTGCGGGTTCGCCAGTTATTGCAGCCAAGCCCGGGTTGACCAGTGGCGTGGTGACATTTGCTATTCCTGCAACTGCGATTGCCGCGAACATTGGCAATATCAATAAGATGTTCACGCTTAAATATGAAGTGACGCGTGCGGGAGTGGTGCGTTCATCGCAGGTGGTGACAGTGACGGTGACGCCCATTCCTCAAGCCGAGTTGGCAAAAACCGTGATCCAAATGATTGAGGCGAACCAAACTACCAAGGTATTAGACCTGTCAAGCGGTACGGCTAATAGAACGCTCCGGGTCGGCAACTGGCCCTTCATTGCGACTAGTTCTCCGGTTTGGATTGAGTTCAGAGGTTTCAAGAATGGAGGAGAGGCGCACAACCGCACTCACTGGAATGGTGGCGCTGCATTTGTCAATGCAACCTGGTTCAGTCAAGGGTGGTGGCAGAGTGGGATTACCTATGCGTCGTACTTGAAAGAGTTAGGACACAACACCAAATTGACGCTGCATTTCAAAGCGGCGTTAGGCACTGGCCTAACGGAGGCTGACGCTATTGTATTTCCAGTGGTGGAATACAACGTCAATACACTGCCGGCTCAGTTCCCAGTGCCTAAGTTAACCCAGGCTACCGGTACGGGCGCATCTGTATCTCTGGCGCCATTGAATGTATTAAATGGCGGCACGGTGGAGGTGAGATATGCGCCGATGTATACCACTGACAGCATCAAGGTCATGATGGTGGGGACTGCCGGTGCGGGTTCGCCAGTTATCGCAGCCAAGTCCGGATTGACCAGTGGGGTGGTGACATTTGCTATTCCTGCAGCTGCGATTGCCGCGAATATTGGCAATACCAATAAGACGTTCACGCTTAAATACGATGTAACGCGTGCCGGAGTGGTGCGTTCATCGCAAGTGGTTACAGTGACTGTGACGCCGATACCCGACGCTAACTTGCCCAGACCTTTGATCAATGGTGTCGCCCATAACGGAACGCTGGATATCGCCGCGATGACAGCAAATGCTTCTCTTGCTATTACACCTTGGCCATTGCAGGTCGCTGGCAAGAAGGTTTGGCTGACTTTCCACTGTGGGGGCGCAAATCCTAACCCCTATAATGTATGGACGGGATATGCACACCCATCTGCTTCAGGTATCGATCACTTTGTATTGTTAAGCTGGCTCAAAAGTTGCCCGAATGGAAATCAAATATGGGTTGATTTCAAGGTGGCATATGATCCGAATGCGGTTGAAGCAGGTGCGGTTAGTTTTCCAAGGACGGTTTATACAGTCAAAAGCGTAAATGTTGTTGATAGTACTGATTTTAATAATGGAAGCATGAATAACTGGATTAATTACTCCAGCTCCGGTTCAATTGTTGGCAGTGGTTCCGGAAGATACTGGCAGGGTAACGGAAGTGGACAGTTTCCGTGCGGCATAGTTAAATTTTTTAACTATGGTTATTTGGCTGCTGGGTATCCATATAGAATTACTATCGACTTCGCTGTCAGCTCTAACTTGGGGTGCTTTGTTTTAGTTGAAACTGAAGGGGTTGCAGGCGCTCAAAGAACTACTTTAGTTGGGTCGAGCTCTTGGAGTACTCACTCTTTCGATTTCGTCCCACGAGAAAATTCAAGCAATCGTCGCCTAATAATTACAATTATAAACTTCAATGCTGGCGGTAGTACGCTTTTTGTGCTTGATAATATAAAGATAATCAAGCTGTAAATATTTTCACTGAAAAATTATGTGTGTTCAATCAGTCGAAGAATGCGCAGTAGTAAACCCGGACATTCTGTCCATTACCCCAACATGTCTATATGTGAGATAAAGATATGCATATTGTTGAAAGCACTGACTTTGAGAATGAAGGCATGAATGGTTGGGAAAATTTCTCCAACTCCGGTTCGATTGTTGGTAGTGATCCCCGAAGGTACTGGCAGGGTAACGGAAGCGGGCAGTTTCCATGCGGCATAGTTAAGTTTTTTGACTATGGTTATTTGGTTGCCGGGGATCCATATAGAATCACTATCGATTTCACGGTCACTTCTAACTTGGGGTGCTTTGTTTTAGTTGAGACTGAAGGGGTCGCAGGCGCTCAAAGAACTACTTTTATTGGATCGAATTCTTGGAGTACTCATTCTTTTGATTTCAGCCCAAGAGTAAATTCAAGCAATCTCCGCCTACAGATTACAATTATAAACTTCAACGCTGGAGGTGACACATCTTTCTCTCTCGATAATATAATAATAATCAAGCTGTGAATCCTTGCGTTGAAGAAGATAGTGCGCACTCGAAGAGTGCGCACTATTAACGATTCATATATGAAGATTCTGCCCCGACACACGCCCAAAAAATACAACCGCTATATCTGTTAGGCGATCATACAGAATGCCTTAAGTATCACGTCCTCTCATGGCGGATCATCGCCATGATCGGCACACCCGACGCTCGGTAAGTGCGTATTGGTCGCGCTCTACCAGCATGATTGGCCAGCTCTGTAAGGTGTGGGCAGTGGCAGAGGAGGGGCAGTTCGAGCATAGACTGCATCTATTTATTAATGCAGGTAAGACCTCGCTTCTCCCCAACACAAAAGCGGAACCCAAGCGGGCCAATCACCCGAATAAACAGGCAACTGGCCGAAACTCACTCAAACAACTTCCAAATAAGAACTATGAACCGCCCCCGCCAACTCCCTCACCGTCTCAATAAACTCCGTCAACCGACTATGCAGCCCATCCTCCAGAATCTCATCAATCCCCGTATACCTCAGCCGCGCTTCAAACTCGGCGGCCAGGCGTTGCGCCGTACGCCCATAACTACCGGGCAAGTCCGCGAGGATATGACTCAACTCCTCGATACACGCATGCAGTGAACGCGGCACATCACTGCGCAACAGCAGTAACTCCGACACCGACCGAGCATTCAGTGCATTCGGGTACAGCTCGGTATATGCCTCGAATGACGACAATGCGCGGAGCAGGGCGCTCCACTGGTAATAGCCGCGTGCCGAGAGGTCGCTGACTTCTTCGGACTCTTCGCCGAACATTTCGTAGCGCGCATCCAGCAGGCGCAGGGTGTTGTCCGCGCGCTCGATGAAGGTGCCGAGGCGGATGAACCGATAGGCGTCGTTGCGCATGATGGTGCCGGAGGTCGCGCCGCGGAACAGGTGCGAACGCTGCTTGACCCAGTCACAGAAGTGGCTGATGCCGTGCCGCGCCAGGCCGCCGGCGGCGATGCTGCGCATTTCCAGCCAGGTGGCGTTGAGGTTTTCCCACATGTCGGCGGTGATGCGTCCGCGCACGGCGTGGGCGTTGCCCCGGGCGGCGCGCAGGCAGTTGTAGATACTGGCGGGGTTTTCTTCGTCGAGGGCGAAGAAGTGCAGCATGCGCTCGGCGTCCAGTTGCTTATGGCGCTCCAGATAACTCTCCAGCGTGCCGCTGCTGAGCAGCGACATGGCCAGTTCGTCGAGGCCATCGCTGCGTCCGGCCTGGGGCATCAACGACAGCGAATAACTGACTTCCAGCATGCGCGCCAGGTTCTCGGCGCGCTCCAGGTAGCGGGACATCCAGTACAGATCTGCGGCGGTTCTACTCAACATGATTCAGCCCTCCACCACCCAGGTGTCCTTGGTTCCGCCGCCTTGCGACGAGTTGACGATCAACGAGCCTTCACGCAGTGCCACCCGCGTGAGGCCACCGGGCACCAGGCGGGTTTCCTTGCCCGAGAGCACGAACGGCCGCAGGTCGATATGACGAGGGGCAATGCCGTTTTCGACAAAGGTCGGGCAGGTGGACAGGCTCAGGGTCGGTTGGGCGATGTAGGCATGGGGCCGCGCTTTGATGCGTTGACGGAAATCCTCGATCTCGGCGGCAGTAGACGCGGGGCCGACCAGCATGCCGTAGCCGCCGGAGCCTTGGGTTTCCTTGACCACCAGTTCCGGCAGGTGGGCCAGCACGTGGGACAACTCATCGGGTTTGCGGCACTGGAAGGTCGGTACGTTCTGCAGGATCGGTTCCTCGTCCAGGTAGAAACGGATCATTTCCGGCACGTACGGGTAGATCGACTTATCGTCCGCCACGCCGGTGCCGATGGCGTTGGCCAGCACCACGTTGCCGGCGCAGTAGGCGGCCACCAGGCCGGGCACGCCGAGCATCGAGTCCGGATTGAAGGCCTGTGGATCGAGGAAGGCGTCGTCAATGCGCCGGTAGATCACGTCCACGGCTTTCGGGCCGTCGGTGGTGCGCATGAACACCTTGAGGTCGTGCACGAACAGGTCGGCGCCTTCCACCAGTTCCACGCCCATTTCCCGGGCGAGGAAGGCATGTTCGAAAAATGCGCTGTTGAAGCGGCCGGGGGTCAGCACCACCACGTTGGGGTTGTCCAGGCGGCTTGAGCTTTTGAGGGTTTTGAGCAACAGGTTGGGGTAGTGGTCCACCGGTGCGATTCGCTGCTTGGCGAACACCTCGGGGAACAGGCGCATCATCATCTTGCGGTCTTCGAGCATGTAGCTCACGCCGCTGGGGGTACGCAGGTTGTCTTCGAGCACGTAGTAAGTGCCGTCGCCGTCGCGCACCAGGTCGACGCCGGAAATATGCGAGTAAATGTCGCGGTGCAGGTCCAGCCCAACCATGGCCTTCTGATAACCCTCGTTGCCCAGCACCTGGTCGGCGGGAATGATCCCGGCCTTGATGATGCGTTGGTCGTGGTAGATATCGGCAAGGAACATGTTCAGCGCATTGACCCGCTGGATACAGCCGCGTTCGATCACGCTCCACTCACTGGCGGGGATGCTGCGGGGGATGATGTCGAAGGGAATCAGGCGCTCGGTGTCCTGCTCGTCACCATAGAGGGTAAAGGTGATCCCGGCGCGGTGAAACAGCAGGTCGGCTTCGCGGCGACGCTGGGCCAGCAGTTCCGGCGGCGTGTTGGCCAGCCAGCGGGAGAAATCCTGATAGTGCGCACGGCATACGCCATTTGCGTCATTCATTTCGTCAAAGAAAGATAGAGCCATTCCAGTACCTTGTCAGTGCCCAGGGTTGCGTGGGGGTGGCACTGCCGCTTCAAAAAACGCATGTTTTTATGAGCCTGTGGCGCAGAGTGCCAGCAGGCCTGGTCCTTACTTTCTTATGGGGTCGGCTCTGGGTCGGGCGGTAACGATTGCTCCTGTATCCGGGCAGATGAATGGGTTAAGCAATGCGTGTGCCGGAATGCCCTTGAGGTGACTGGGTTTGCTGTGGCGAGGGGGCAAACCTGCTCGCCACAGCGCGCCCAAACGCCATAAAGCCTGCTGGCCGAGTCATCCCCTCCCAGCAGCGAGCCCTTCCTGACGGAGCCCATTCACCATAAAGAGGCAATGGGCGCCCTGGTGTGGTGCATGAACAAACTTGAACTTCATTCGCGCCCGGTTCTTCTAACGAAACTCGAATCCTTGTGGAGCACGCCCGTGCCCAGAATCATTTCACCCGACACACCCGAATCGAGCCTGGACGATCACAGCGAGCACACCGCCAAGATTTTCGGCTCGCCCAAGGACCGCCTGGACTTTTACCGTCGAGAAATTCAGTACGAAACCTCAATCCTGGCCAACCGTACCGACGCCTATCTCACCGCGCAGTCGTTTCTGGTGATTGCCTTTGTCTCCGGCATGGGCAACCTCAACCCCGAGTGGGGCAAGTTGTTTACCCTGGTGGTGCCGGTTTTCCTCGCTGCGCTCGGGATTCTCAGTTCCTTGAACGCCTGGCCGGGCATCCGCGCTGCGTATGACATCATCGATCACTGGCACTTCAAGCAGAGTGAGTTGCTGCGCAGCGAACCGATAATGGGCATGGCCTATGACGAATCACCGTTGTTTTCCGAGATGGAGTCTTCCCATAAGGGCTACCGCAAGTCGCTGCTGTTCTCCATGCGCGCTCCGTGGCTGTTCATGGTGTTCTGGTTGCTGCTGGGCATCTATGCGTTTTATATCCAGGTCGACAATCCGATCCGCTAGGCAATTGGACGGAACTTCAACGCGCAGCGCGGCGCCTTAACCTTACAGATCCCAGTGAGAGGTGACCCATGAGCACATCCAACGATCCACAAGTCAGTAACCGTAACGATCCGGCGATTGACCGCGGCGAACCGGCCCCCGGCACCAGCGCTGACGCCCCCAAGGACCCCAAGGCCAAGAGCGATCCCAAGGCGAAGGACAACGACTACAGCCCTGATTTCAAGCCCGAGCGCGAGCCCAAGCCTGAAACGGATGCAGATATCGACACCCAAGGCGGTTAGAGGAGAAGGTCATGTCTAAAGAACTCGACGAAGAACTTAACGACCCAGGCAATGAAGATCCCGGGTCACTAATGGATGATGCCGAAGTCCCGCTTAATGATCTGGATGAAGCAGCCGATCTGGGCAACACCGAAGCTCAGGACTGAGCCCGTTACTTAAGACGCTCCAGCAATAGCCGCTCCAGCGTTACCACCGGCAACGGCCGGCTGAACAGATACCCTTGAATCTGATCACAGCCGGCCTCCTTCAAAAACGCCAGTTGCGCCTGGGTTTCCACGCCCTCGGCCACTACGCGCAATTTCAGACTGTGCGCCAGTTCAATGATGGTGCGGGTGATCGCCGCATCCTGCGGGTTGGTAGTGACCTCGCGGATGAACGCGATGTCGATTTTCAGCGTATCGATGGGAAACCTGCGCAGGTACGCCAGGCTTGAATAGCCGGTGCCGAAGTCATCAATGGAGATCTTCACGCCCATGGCGCGCAAGCGTTGCAGGCTGGCGATGGTGTGCTGGGTGTTTTCCATCAGCGAGCCTTCGGTCAGTTCCACTTCCAGCCAGTGCGCCTCAACCCCGGTGCTCTCCAGGCTATGGGCGATATCGGCAATCAGGTCGCCCTCGATTAACTGATGGCCGGACACGTTGACCGACACTTCTACCGCGCCGATGTCACTGCGTTGCCACTCGGCAATCTGCTGGCACACCTGCTCGATCACCCAACGCCCCACCGGTACGATCAGGCCCAGGCTTTCCAGGATCGGCACGAAGACCGCCGGGGACACCGCGCCATAATCGGGCCGGTCCCAGCGAAGCAAAGCTTCCAGTGCGCAGATATTGCCGTTGGCCAACTCGACCTTGGGCTGGTAGTGCAGGGCGAATTCGCCCCGCTCAATGGCCTCACGCAAGGCCTTCTCCATGTCTACGCGGACCAGATCATGCACATTGCCCTGGGTGGTATGCACGGTGTGCTGGTGCAACCGTTGCTCCAACTGCTCGCTGCGTTGTTTGAACTGGTCACCATGGGCCTTGAGCCGCAGCAGGTTGCGCACCCGCAGCCAGAGTTCCAAGTGCTCCACTGGCTTGCTGAGGAACTCTTCGGCGCCGGTTTCCAGACCGCTGACCCGAGCGCTGATGTCGCTCAAGGCCGAAAGCATGATGATCGGGATGTTCGCCGTGGCCGGGTTGCCCTTGAGCTGGGTGGCGACTTCATAGCCGTCCATGCCCGGCATCATGATGTCCAACAGGATCAGATCCGGCGGTTGCTGCGCCACCAACTGCAACGCTTCTTCACCGCTGCAGGCGCTCAGGGTCAGGTAGCCCTCGTGTTGCAGCAGGGTTTCCAATAGCTTGCGAACCTGGGGTTCGTCGTCAACTATCAACAGCGTTGCGGGTGAGCTGGCCATGGAGAGGACTCATTCAGGAGGTGTGAGGGTTGGGTTCAGCAGGGTGTCGATCTCCTGGTACAGCTCCTTGTAGCGCAGGGGTTTGCTCACGTAGGCGTCGCATCCGGCGAGTCGGGCTTTTTCCCGGTCTTCCTTCATCGCCATGGCGGTGAGGGCGATCACCGGGATGTGAGCCGTGTGAGGGTCTTGCTTGAGCAGGCGAGTGGCTGCCAGGCCATCCATGCCTGGCAATTGAATGTCCATCAGAATCAGAGCCGGCTGGTGTTCGCGGGCCATGGTCAGGCCGCTCTCGGCGTCGGCGGCCCACAGCACAATGTGGCCGGCGTTGACCAGCAGTAAGCGCGCAAGACGCATGTTGGCTTCGTTGTCTTCGACAATCAGGATGTTGGCCATGTGGCCTCCACAGTAGCGGCGGCGCGATGCAGCGGCAGCCACACCACAAAGCGTGCGCCCAGGCCTTCGCGGCTGGCCACGGCAACGCTGCCGCCCTGTAGGTCGGTGAGCTGCTTGACCATCGCCAGGCCCAGGCCGGTGCCTTCGAATTTGCGTGCCAGGCTGCTGTCGATCTGGCTGAACGCCTTGAACAGCTTGCCCATGTCATCCGGGGCAATCCCGATACCGCTGTCGCTGACGCTCAACTCAAGAAAGCGGCGGTGCGCGCTGGGTTGCAGGGCAAAGCCATGCACCGGCCAATCGCCGGCGACCAGCCCCACCTCATCGCGACTGACCTCACGCACCGCCAGGGTCACGTCGCTGCCGTGGGCGCTGAACTTCACCGCATTGGCCAGCAGGTTGTAGACGATTTGCTTGGTCTTGCGCAGGTCCAGGATCAGCGTGCCCAGGTCGTCCTGGCTGTCGAGTTTGAGTTGGATACGCTGCAGGGCGGCTTTTTCGCGCACGATCAACAGGCTGTTGGCCAATAAACCGGCCAGCTCCACCGGCTCCAGTTCCAGGTCCATCATCCCGGCCTCGACCTTGGACAGGTCAAGGATGTCGTTGATCAGCGACAGCAAGTGCTGCCCGCTGGTGAAAATATCGCCGATGTACTCGCGCTGGACATCAGTCATGTCGCCCACCAGCCCGTCCTTCAGCGCCTCGGAAAAGCCGATCACCGCGTTCAGCGGCGTACGCAGTTCGTGGGACATGGTCGCGAGGAACTCGGACTTCATGTGGTTGGCGTGTTCCAGCTCCAGGTTCTTTTCTTCCAGGGCGCGCTCAAAGCCTTTGCGCTCGGCTTCTTCCTGTTTGCGCGCAGTGTTGTCGGTACCGATCAGCAGGTAGCCGATGATCGTGTCATTGCGATTGCGCAACGCCGTCACCGAGACCATCGCCGATAGCCGACTGCCGTCCTTGCGGATATAGGTCAGCTCGTAGATGTCCTCGATGCCGCGCGAGGCCTTGAACACCAGCGCTTCGAACCCGGGGGTGATCGGCGTATCCAGTTCCTCGCTGAGGGCCGCCGCGCGGGTGATCAGCTCGGCAGGGTCGGAAATGTCAGCGGGGGTGATGCGGTTGACCACATCGACAGCGGCATAACCGAGCATGCGTTCGGCGCCGACATTGAAGATCTGGATCACGCCTTTTTCATCGGTAGCGATGCTGGAGAAATAAGCGCTATTGAAGATGGCGTCTTGCAGGGCGCCGGTCTTGAGCAGGGTTTTCTGGCGTTTGAATTCGACGATTTTTTCAGCGCGTGACTGCGGTTCGCTGGGGTGGTCGGTTGAGCTTTTATCCATCGTGGTGGGGTTCCGTGAACGTAAGGCCCGCCATCGTCAGTGGGCGAGGGCGCAGAGCATGCTCACAGAAGATCGCGATGAAGCGACGAGGAGGAGATGAGGTCCTTGGACAATAGCAGACATTATGGCGATTTGATGTCTTGGTCTATCTCTTCGGATTGGAAGGCACTCATATGAGTGCCTTTGAGGCTTGTCGTTAATGAATCGTTTCACTCATGGATAAACGACCTGCGCCAGCGCTGGTTTACCTCAGCGCAGACCGAACATGAATTCTCTTTGTGGGCAATTGCTGCTTCTGGCCTTAACGGCCATGTTGAGATTGCGCAGTTCGTTGCAAATCTGCGCGATGTTTTTCGGCGTGACGTAAAGGTTGTTGGAAAACCATAGGTGCTTGGCAGTGGGTAAGTTTTTCAGGGCTCCGCCCGCCGTGAGTATTCGCAAAACGATGGTGGAGCAGTTTTTGCGGAACAAATCGTAATGGGCGTTGGTTTTGTTGCGTATTTTGAACCACTCGGCCCGCATGTTCGCCACGTCCAGCCCGGAGACTGTATAGACCAGATGGGGAGGGCTGCCTTCGGCGCTTATGTCCGACTCCAGGAACAGGTTGCGTCCTTGCGGCTGCTTGCCTAACCACTGCGCGTCAGTTTCCGGCCACCAACTCACGTAGTTGGTATTGACATGCTCGATCGCACCCCTGTCGACATGCCGTGCCTCTCTATTTGCATACGCGTAGTAATTGCGCTCTATATTTTTTCCGATATGTGGGTCGCCGATGTACAGGGCGGCGTGGCCGACGTTTGTCTCTTGCTTAGCAAATACGGGAAACCAGATATAAACGACGGCGCTGGAAAGGGGCATGGTCTTCGATTTATTCCGCGTGAATGAGGGGCGCGCATTCTAGTCAGGTCATCTGTCTTTGCCCCTTACCCTACGGGCATAGGGTTGTAACCAAATCCATCCTGCTACCCGCAAGATTTCACCAAACAGCTTGGTGAAACGTTTCTTCAATGACAAAAATGCCTAAGCAAGCGCTTGCGTACGAAAATGTATCTGGATTAGAGTCGGCCTCGCTTAACCACAAAAATAATAAAACCAGGAGCTCAGCCATGAGCCTTGAACCCTTGCTTGAGATGCAGGGCATCAGTAAAACCTTCAGCGGTTTGCGCGTGCTCAAAAGTGTCGGCCTGAAGGTCTACCCCGGCGAAATCCACGCCTTGATGGGGGAGAACGGCGCCGGCAAATCGACGCTGATGAAAATCCTCTCCGGCGCCTACCAGGCCGACCCCGGCGGCGAAATTCGCATCAGCGGCCAAGCCATCGCCACTTACAACCCCGCCACCGCCAAAGCCCTCGGCATCGCCGTGATCTATCAAGAGCTGAGCCTGTGCCCGAACCTGAGCGTGGCCGAGAACATCTACCTGGGCCGTGAGCTGCGCCGAGGCTGGACCATCGACCGCAAAGGCATGCAGGCCGGCTGCGTCGAAGTGCTGCAACGCCTGGGAGCTGAGTTTACGCCGTCAACTCAGGTCAGCAGCCTGTCGATTGCCGAGCGCCAACTGGTGGAAATCGCCCGCGCCTTGCACGCCCACGCCAAAATCCTGGTGATGGACGAACCCACTACGCCACTCTCGTCCCGCGAGACCGACCGGCTGTTCGCGCTGATCAAGCAACTGCGCAGCCAAGGGTTGGCGATCATCTATATCAGCCACCGTATGGCCGAAATCTATGAATTGTCGGACCGCGTCTCGGTGTTGCGCGATGGCCAGTACATCGGCGAACTCACCCGCGATGCGCTGTCGGCCGAGGTGCTGGTGAAGATGATGGTGGGCCGTGACTTGTCCGGCTTCTATAAGAAAGAACACGCCGCCTACAACCCCGGCAACGTGGTGATGCGCGTGCGCGACATGGCCGATGGCAAACGCGTGCGCAACTGCAGTTTCGATTTACACGCCGGTGAAGTGCTGGGCATCGCCGGACTGGTGGGGGCAGGGCGCACCGAGCTGGCGCGGCTGATCTTCGCTGCCGACCCTCGCACCAGCGGCACCCTGGAAGTGGTGGGCAAGACCGTCACCCAACTGCGCACCCCGGCGGACGCGATTCGCGCCGGCGTGGTGTACCTCACCGAAGACCGCAAGGCCCAGGGCCTGTTCCTGGATATGAGCGTGGCCGACAACATCAACGTCTGCGCCTGCGTGCCGGATGCCCATGCCGGCGGCTTGCTGGATCGCGGTCTTGCGGCGCAGCGCTCGAATGACGCTATCAAGTCCCTGTCGATTCGCGTCGCGTCGGGCAAGGTCAATGTCGGCGCGCTGTCCGGCGGCAACCAGCAAAAGGTGTTGCTGGCGCGGCTGTTGGAGGTCAAGCCCCATGTGCTCATCCTCGACGAACCGACGCGGGGCGTAGACATCGGCTCCAAGTCCGAGATTTACCGCATCATCAATCAACTGGCCCAGGCCGGCGTGGGCATTGTGGTGATTTCCAGCGAACTGCCGGAAATCATCGGCACCTGCGACCGGGTGCTGATCATGCGCGAAGGCCAGTTGGTGGCCGAAGTCGGCGGGGCTTCCGGCCACGCTATTTCCCAGGAACGTATTATTGACCTCGCCACCGGTGGCGATCAGGTGGTTGCCCATGGCTGATTCGATGATTGCAACAACAGGCAAGGCAGAGCGCGTGCGCGAACTGATGCGCACGGTCGGCATGTTGCCGGTGCTGATCTTGCTGCTGGTGGGCTTCGCCCTGGCCAGCGAGAATTTCCTGACGGTGCAAAACCTGTCGATCATCACCCAACAGGCCTCGGTCAACGTGGTGCTCGCGGCGGGTATGACCTTCGTGATCCTCACGGCGGGCATCGACCTGTCCGTGGGGGCGATTCTAGCCGCGTCCGCCGTGGTGGCATTGCAAGCGTCAATGTCGCCGCAGTTCGGTATGTTCGGGATTGCCGCCGGGATTGGCTTTGGCCTGTTGCTGGGGCTGGTCAACGGCGGGCTGATCGCCTTTATGCGCCTGCCGCCGTTTATCGTCACCCTCGGTGCACTCACCGCGATGCGCGGCCTCGCACGGTTGCTGGCGGATGACAAAACCGTGTTCAACCCCGACCTGCCCTTTGCGTTTATCGGCAACGATTCGATTCTTGGTGTGCCGTGGCTAGTGGTGATCGCCGTGGCAGTGGTGGCGTTGTCGTGGTTCATCCTGCGCCGCACCGTGATGGGCGTGCAGATCTACTCGGTGGGCGGCAACCCAGAAGCCGCGCGGCTGTCCGGGATCAAGGTGTGGAAAGTGCTGCTGTTTGTCTACGCCATGTCCGGTGCGTTGGCCGGGCTTGGCGCGGTGATGAGCGCCTCGCGCCTGTTTGCCGCCAATGGCCTGCAACTCGGGCAATCCTATGAGCTGGATGCGATTGCGGCGGTGATCCTCGGCGGCACCAGTTTTACCGGCGGCGTGGGCACCATTGGAGGCACGCTGATCGGTGCGCTTATTATCGCGGTGCTCACCAATGGCCTGGTGCTGCTGGGCGTATCGGATATCTGGCAGTACATCATCAAGGGCATCGTGATCATTGGCGCCGTGGCGCTGGATCGTTATCGCCAGTCCGGTGCGCGGACCTGATTTCACTCATACAACAATCACAAGAGAGACTCCCATGAAGCTTAAACACCTGTTTCCTGTCATTGCCTTGGCCGCCCTGATGTCGCAAGCAGTGGAGGCCCGGGAGCTCAAAGCCCTCGGCATCAGCATGGGCTCGTTGGGTAACCCGTATTTCGTGACCCTGGCCGACGGCGCAACCGCCCGCGCCAAGGTGTTGAATCCCAACGTCAAGGTCACCTCGGTGTCGGCCGACTATGACCTGAGCAAGCAGTTTTCGCAGATCGATAACTTCATTTCGTCCAAGGTCGACCTCATCCTGATCAACGCCGTTGACCCGTCCGCCATGGCCTCGGCGATCAAGAAAGCCCGCGACGCCGGTATCGTCGTGGTCGCGGTGGATGTGGACGCCAAAGGCGTGAATGCCACCGTGCAGACCGACAACGTCGAAGCCGGCAAGCTCGCTTGCCAGTACCTGGTGGACAAGCTCTCGGGCAAAGGCAATGTGATTATCCAGAACGGCCCGCAAGTGACCGCTGTGACCGATCGAGTCAAAGGCTGCAAGGCTGCACTGGCCGGGGCGCCAGAGATCAAGGTGCTCTCCGACGACCAGGACGGCAAAGGCTCCCGCGAGGGCGGCTTGAACGTGATGCAGGGTTACCTGACGCGCTTCGCCAAAATTGACGGCCTGTTCGCAATCAACGACCCGCAAGCCATCGGCAGCGACCTGGCGGCCAAACAGCTCAAGCGCAGCGGCATCATCATTACCTCAGTGGACGGCGCGCCGGATATCGAGAACGCCCTGAAGACCGACACCCAGATCCAGGCGTCCGCCAGCCAGGACCCATGGGCCATGGCCCAGACTGCCGTGAACGTGGGCAATGACATTCTCAATGACAAAGCCCCGGCCGAAGCGGTTACCCTGCTGACCCCCAAACTGATCACCCGCGACAACGTCGGTACGTACAGCGGTTGGTCCAGTAAACATTGATCTATTGAGAGGAACGGCGCCGTGGTCACCATGGATGACGTGGCAAGCAGGGCGGGGGTGTCGACGTCGACCGTGTCCCACGTGTTGAACGGCACCCGCAAAGTCAGCCCGGCCACGGTGCAGGCGGTGCAGCGGGCGATCCAGGCGTTGGGGTATATCCCTAATACCCTGGCGCGCTCGCTGGCCCGCTCCAGTACCAACACCCTTGGCGTGGCGATCTCGGCGTTGTCCAACCATTACTTCAGCGAAACCGTGCACGCGATTGAAACCGAGTGCGCCAAACACGGCTACATGATGCTGTTTGTCGATACCCATGATGACCCGGAGCAGGAATTGCGGGTGGTCACGGCGCTGCATCATCGACGGGTCGATGGGATTGTCCTGGCGCCGTCCAACGGCTCGATGGCCCTGGCGTATTTGCAGGCCAACGAGATTCCAGCGGTGTTGGTGGATCGCATGATGAGTGAGCACTTCGATCAAGTCGGGGTGGAGAATGCCCAACCGACCCAGGCCCTGATTGAACACCTGATTGCCCATGGGCATCGCCGTATCGGTTTCATCGCCGGACGTGCCGGCTTCAGCACCACGGATGAGCGAGTGGCGGGGTACAAAGCCGCTTTGCAAGCGGCGGGGTTGGTGTTTGATCCGCAACTGCTGGTCGACGGCGGCTCCAACACTGAGCCGGCACGCCAGGCCACCGTTCAGTTGCTGGCTTTGGCTGCGCCGCCCACGGCGATCATGGCCGGCAATAACCTGATGACCCTCGGTGCCATGCAGGCACTGCGGGAGGCGCAGATCGAGGTGCCGGGGCAAATGGCCCTGGTGGGGTTCGATGATTTCGATTGGGCGGATTTGTTTGTGCCGCGTCTGAGCCTGATCGCGCAACCGGTCAAGGCCCTCGGCGCACGCGCGGTCGAGTTGCTGCTGCAGCGCATGGCTGCGCCCGGCGCGCCACCCCAGAGCGTACGACTGGCACCCACCCTGCAATTACGTAACTCCTGCGGCTGTGATTGATTGGAATAACGCACGTATGAACAGTCCTGTTTCCCTCGGAATCGACCTCGGCACTTCGGAACTCAAGGCCATCCTCATGGACACCGGCGGTGCTGTACTGGCCCACGCCGGCGTGCGCTTGAGCGTGTCACGGCGCCACAGCGGTTGGTCCGAGCAGGCTCCGGAAGATTGGTGGCAGGCGTGCCTGCAGGCCTTGGACCAATTGCGCCAGCATGAAGCGTTTGCCCGAGTGGCCTGTATCGGGCTGTCCGGGCAGATGCACGGTGCGGTTTTACTCGGGGAGGACGACCGCGTGCTGTACCCGGCGATCCTGTGGGACGACTCCCGCGCCGTGGCCGAAGCCGAACAGTTGGGGCCGACCTTTGCCGAGGTCACGGGCAGTTTGCCCATGGCCGGGCTGACTGCACCCAAGTTGCTGTGGCTGCAACAGCACGAACCTGAGGTATTCAAGGCGATTGACTGTGTGCTGTCGCCCAAGGACTACCTGCGTTTGCGGCTCAGTGGCGAGCGGATCAGCGAGATGTCCGATGCGGCGGGTACGCTGTGGCTGGACGTGGCGCAACGTGAGTGGTTCGCCCCGATGCTGCATGCAACGGGCCTCACGCCTGCGCAGATGCCCCGGTTGGTGGAAGGTGGCGCCGCGAGTGCGTGCGTGACGCTCAGTGGCCTGGGCTTGCCGACAAACGTGGTGATCGCCGGTGGTGGCGGCGATAACCCGGTGGCCGCAGTGGGTATGGGGGCGATCAATGCCGGTGATGCGTTTATCACCCTTGGTACCAGCGCGGCCCTGGTCGCGATCACCGATCACGCTGCCGGTAACCCGGCCAGCGCTGTGCACAGTTTCTGCCATGCGCTGCCCAACCGCTGGTACACCATGGGCGCCATGCTCGCCGGCGCCAGTTGCCTGCGCTGGGTCACTCGGCTCACCGGGACGGCGGATGAGCAAACGCTGTTGAATCAGGTGCAGGCGCAATTCCCGATCGGACAGCCGGTGCCGTTGGATACGCCGCTGTTTCTGCCTTACCTGGCCGGTGAGCGTACGCCCCATAACGATCCATTGTTGCGGGGTGGGTTTATGAACCTCGGTCACGACTGCAATCCCGCCATGCTCGGTTATGCAGTGATGGAGGGCGTGGGCTTTGGCCTGCTGGATGCGTTGCGCGCCGTGCAATCCGCTGGTGCCAGTGTCGGCGCCTGTGCGCTGGTGGGCGGTGGTGCGCGCAGCGAGTACTGGGCCCAACTGCTGGCCAACATCCTCCAGCGGGAAGTCCATACCCTGCACGGCAGCGAACTGAGTGCGTGTATTGGGGCGGCGAAGCTGGGGTTTCTGGCGATGGGGCAGGGCGCGGAGTTGTTGCAGGCGGGTATGCCGGTGAAGGCGCGTTATCAGCCTGATTTGGCTCAGCATGGGTTACTGGAAATGCGCTATGCCAAATTCAAGCAGTTATTGCCCGCCGCCAAGGCGTTGCGTGATTGAAGGGCTGCCTGTCGCGCATATTGAACTACAGTTAAATCTGGCGTCAGTTGCGAGTTTACTGTGCCACGGGCATTTCGCCGGCGCAGTCTCGGAGCGAGTGGAATCAGCTGCTGCAACTGGGTAATTGACTACTCAGGGAGAAGCACGATGCGCTCCGAAAAAAATCCTTCCACCCTTGCAACGTGGCAGAAAGGGGCGCTTCGCCTTGCATTACCTGCCTTGGTATTAATTGCCTTTGTGTGGGTGACTGTTGCGACGGGCACCGCCCGGGCTGACGATGCTCCCTCCCTGATCATCCTTGACAGTGGTGCCCCGAGAACCGTGCTAGGCCAGCCCGCCAGCCTGGGCCGTGGTAACGCAAAATTGTTGCTTGATACACAGCAGTGGCTGGACATTCCGTTGGACCGGAGCGTGACGGTCAGGGTCAAGAAACTTCGAGTTTCCCAGCAGTCCGGGGCCACGGTGTGGGTGGGTGAGGTGCAACCTTCCGCATCCGGGCGTCGTTACATCTCTCCCGGTACTGACCTGTCCCATGACCTGGCCATAGACCCCAAGAACCTGGCGATCCTGATCGCCCATGATGAGCGTGTCACCGGCACCGTTATCGTGGACGGGGTCAGTTATGAAATTTTACCCATGGAGAATGGCCAGGTTGCCGTCTCGCGCAGGCAAGACGCTGACCTTCCTGACCCCCCCACTTGTCGACACCCTGAACGCACGCGATGTGCAGGCAGTTGCGCGCAACGGCGACACGGTGCAGCAGCCGATACGTGTCCTGACGGTCTATAGCAACGATGTTCGCGATGCGTTGGTTGATCCCGTCGCACAAGGCATCAAGCACTTCGAGTATTTCAAGACGGTGGCCCAGCTCAGCGGGGTGACCGGGGTGTTTGAAAATGCAGGGGTGGCGCACATCGACTACAACCAGCCATCCAAGCAATGCCTGGGCGATTTGCCCTGCATGAATCGGTTGCTGAGCCCGGTCGGGACGTTAAGCAGTGATATTCGCACCCAACTAAAGGCCCATGTGGTCATCGCAATGCTGGATACCGATGGCGGCCTCGCGTCCACCGCAGGGCCCACATCGCTGAGACAAAGCCATGCCTACGCGACCATGCACAGCGCCCAGACCTACGCCCATGAAGTCGGTCATTTATTGGGCGCACACCATGAAGATGCCGGGACGCCCTATCCGTATTCCCGTGGTTATTGCCAGCGTAGCGTCTTGCCTTACTGGCACACCCTCATGGGGTATTGCGGCGGTGCCACACCGTCCTCGGTACGTATTGGTGTCTATTCCAATCCGCAATTGACGTACCAGGGATTACCCACCGGGGTGGAGGGCGTGAATGACAATGTACGTTCCATCAACAACTGGCATTCGGTAATCGCCGGCTTTTTCCCACCTCCCGATCCAACAGGGGCGCCCATCGCCAGTGGCTTCGTGGAGTTGGGGCAAAAAGACCTGCCGTTTTCCGGTGAGCGTGCCACGCTCAATGCCAAGGCGTCACGCAACCCTGGCGTGGACGCGCTGCAATTCGAATGGTCGCAGCTTGAAGGTGCCCCGGCTGCTGTGATCGACAACAGCCAGTCGGACATGGCCGTCGCACATTTCCCTGAAGTCCAGGTGCCCACCGACTATCGCTTTCGCCTCACCGTCAGGAATGCCACGGGGGCCGTGGACACCACCGTGGCCAGCGTGCGGGTGTATCCGCGCACCCTCGGGGACGCTTGCGAAAACGTAGCGCCATGGGACCCCGCGCAGGTGTATTCCGTGCCCGGCCAGCCGGTAAGTTACCAAGGCAATCTGTACCGTCTCATCGTGCCTGCGAGCGGTAGTTCTGCGCGACGTGCACCGGCCGTCTGGAGCGGATTGGTGGCGCCGATGAACTGGCGGCTGATCAAGACCTGTGACGACGCAAGGACTTTGCAGCAGCGTCTGGCGGCGGTGGACCACTGGGCAAGGGTCAACCGCGACGCGCCGGTGACTGTTGGCTTGCAGCAACAGCTGCACAATTTGCTGGCGCAACTACGCATGGACTGGCCCGTGCCAGCGGCGGCAGGGCGCTTACGTCCGATCGAGTTCGAATCCAAAAACTGCGTGGTCAAGGACGCGACCAACCCCCTCGGGTTGGTGGCGTAGGAGGCTTGTCATGAGCCCAATGCGGCGCGCTGGTTGCTCGATGGCAGTGGACGCCTGCACGCCATGGATACCCCGGAGCTGTGTGTGCGCAACAACGGCAATGATCAGCCAGTGACGTTGCAGGCCTGTGCCGACGACAGCACGCCCTGGGTCCGTCTCAAGGAAGGGTTCATTGACTACCAAGGGGCCGTGGGGCTGTCCCTTGCAAGCGACTTCACCGTAAACCCGGCGGTGGATTACGGTAATTTCCTGGCCAACGTGGGGGGGAGTCTGATCACCAAAACAAAAATCCCCACTAACTCCGTCACTTACACCCGCTTCGGCAACGTTGCCCAGGACGCCAGTTTGCTGCTGGCCCATGCGGGCGCGGACACCTTGAAAGTGGTCGGGCACGTGATGGACAGCGAAGGGCAACCCGGCACCGCTCCGCCCATGCCACCGATGATTGTGATCAGCGGACCCACCGAGGCCAGCAGTGGTGACAGCGTGCAACTGGACGGCGCGGGTTCGAGTTCCATCAACCCAGGCGCCAACCCGCTGATTTACACGTGGGAAGCGCCGCCCGAACTCGGCGCACACACCGACGGTGCGCGGCTGCAATTCAACGCGCCGACGGTGACCACGCCGACGCCGTACACCTTGGCCCTTCGGGTCGATGACGGGCAGGTCCAGGCCCGTGAAGAGCATGTGGTCGTGGTGCGCAGCCAGGGACAAGGCGGGCCCGAAGGCGAGCTGAACGCTCCGGCGGAGGTGGTGGAAAAAACCACCGCGACCTTTACGGCCTTGGTCAACTCCCCCGGCAACTTGCCCTTGATGTATGACTGGCGGATCCCACCTGGGTTTACGGGCCAGGTGGGCAATACCGCGAGCGTGACCCTCACGGCACCGCCGGTCGCGGCTGACACGACGCTTGAGTTGGCCCTGGACGTACGCGACAGCAACGGCGCAACGCTGAATTTGCACAAAAACGTAATCGTCAAAAAAGATACCCAGTTGGTCGGGGGAACCATCGTCGGCGAAACGCAAGTTCCGAGCGATCAGGCCTTCACCCAGCACGTCGAAATCGGCAACCCACACAATCGTGAACTGACCTACGTATGGACCGTAACATCGCCGCCCGAAGGCGCCTTGACGGTAATAGGCCCTAGCGATCAGCGGGAGATCACCCTCAAGGCGCCTAAGTTGATGGCTAACAAGAATGGTTACGTCAGGGTGTTGGTCCGAGATGGTGTGGGCTTCGCATCGCTGCCGAACAAAACCATCCAGATCAAGGCGTATGAATATCCCCCTTTGATCGGGCGCATGATCTTGCCTAACCATGTCAACGTGGGGGACATCTTCGAGCCCCGGGTGATCATTGATAACCCTGAAGACCGGGATCTGAGCTATCGCTGGTGGGTGAACACCGCCAGCTTCGAATTGTTGGATGCCGACCCCGAGCAGCCCACGGCCCGAGTGAAGGCGGTCAAGTCGAGTAATAACGGTGGGTTGGTGGTTCAGGCCACGGTCAGCGACGGCGGCCTTCGATCGGTGATTTACAACACGCCTCGCGTGGTTGTTGGAGAGCCGTCCGGCGCCAATCCACCCCAAGGTCAACTGAACGGCCCTCTGGAAGTCGTAAGTGGCCAAAGCATTCGTTACCAGGCCGCGTTTACCTCGCCCGTTGGCAATCCCTTGAACTACGCGTGGGTCAAAGGCTCATTGATCGGCGCCACGCCCAACAGCGCCGATCAGACCTGGACCGCGCCGCAAGTGACCACCGATCAAGTGGTCACCGTGGCGGTGACGGTTTCTGACGCGGCCCGCAACAGTGTCAAAAAAGCCGTCGCGGTGTTGGTCAAGGCCAGCGGCTCTGAGCCTGATCCAGAGCCTGATCCGCTACCGCCAGTGGGTAAAATCATCAGCGCGGACGACGTAGAAACCGGTGCATCCATCCTGTTAACTACCGACGCAGCCTCGAACCCGCCGGGCGGCGAACTGAAGTACGCGTGGTCCATTTCGCCGCCACTGGAGGGTACGCTGGTCGATGGCCCGTCGCTGACACTGCGTGCGGCCCAGGTCAGCATGGTGACCCCGGCCACGGTGTCATTGACCGTCACAGACAGCAAGAACGCCAGCCTGAACCTGCGCAAGACGGTGAGCGTCGTACCGTCCGCCAGGCCCGTCGCCCAGATCAGTGGGCCTACCACGGTCGAAGCGGGCAAATCCCTGGCGTTGTCGGCGACCGGCTCAAGTGGGCTCTCGTTACGCTACGCATGGCAGGCAGAGGGCTTTACCCCGGCCGCTTCGGTGACAGTCAGCCCAACGTTCACCGCGCCCACCACTGCGGGCGCGCGAAGCATCGGGCTGACTGTCACCGACGCCGCCAATCGCACGGCCAGCGCCAGTCATTCGGTGATTATCAGCCCACCGGAGCAAGCCGGCGATTGCGCGCCGCCGTGGGTGGCGAGCAAAGCCTATTCGGTCAACAACGAGAAAGTCTCGTATGACCGCTACAACTATGAGGTGGCGCACTGGACGCAAAACCAACGGCCGGATTTGAACTGGGTCATCACAGGCAGCGCCAAACCTTGGCGACGGCTGGCGCCCTGCGCACCCTAGAGGGGCGGTAAACGCCGCTTTACCGGGGTTTTCTTGACGATGGCCGTGTTGGTTTCGGCATAGACGTTGAGGCGGTCAAGCAGGCTGTCGAGATGGTCCATGGTGCGTACATGCAGACGGGCGATAAAGCAGTCTTCGCCCGTCACCTTGTCGCACTCGGTGAACTCGGGGATCGCCTGGATCTGGCGTTCCACTTCCTGCAACTGACCGGGCAGAGGACGGATGCGCACGATGGCTTGCAGCAAATAGCCAAAATGCTTGGGGTCAATGTCCACGGTGTAGTGGGTCAGCACGCCGCGTTCTTCCAGGCGACGCAAGCGTTCGCCAACGCTGGGCGAGGACAGCCCGGTAATACCCGCCAGGGCCTTGAGCGACAAACGCGAGTCGTCCATCAAGGCGGCGATCAGTTGCTGGTCGATGGTGTCAATCATGGTGTTCGCCTAATAAGAAAAGGTGATTTCCGGTGTTTGCCTTTTTTAGTCGCTGGAGCCGATCACGCGCAGATTGCCATAATTGAGCCTCACTTGAGGAGCTCCAATCATGGATACATCGATCCGTCGCGGTTCTTGGGAAATGGTTGCCGCCATGCTCATCTCGGGCACCATTGGCTGGTTTGTGCTGGTTTGTGCTGGTGTCGGGCGTGTCGGTGATTGAGGTGGTGTTCTGGCGCTGTGTGATCGGTGGGCTCACGTTACTGCTGGTCTGCGCGGTGCTGGGTTATCTGCGCCTGGACCTGCTCAGTTGGGCCCGGCTCGGGCTGGCGATGCTCAGCGGCGTGGCCATCGTCGGTAATTGGTTACTGTTATTTGAATCCTATTCCCGCGCATCCATCGCCATCAGTACGGCGGTGTACAACGTTCAGCCGTTCCTGTTGGTCATGCTGGCGGCGCTGTTTCTCGGTGAAAAAATCACCTTACAGAAACTGGCCTGGCTGAGTGTGGCGTTTATGGGGATGCTGGCGATTGTCACTGCCCATGGCGAGCAGCAGAGCGGTGGCGGGGACTATTTGACGGGAATCGTCCTGGCGTTGGGCGCAGCGTTTTTGTATGCCGTAGCGGCATTGATCATCAAGCGCTTGAAGGACGTACCGCCGCATTTGATGGCGTTGATCCAAGTGATTACCGGTGCGCTACTACTGGCGCCGCTGGTGCCTTGGAATAGCCTGCCGCAGGCGAGTAATGCCTGGTCGGCATTGGTGGCCCTGGGCGTTGTGCATACCGGGTTGATGTATGTGTTGCTGTACGGGGCGATCCAGAAACTGCCGACGGCCATCACCGGCGCGCTGTCGTTTATCTACCCGATAGCGGCGATCGTCGTCGATTGGATTGCCTTTGGCCACCGCCTGGGCTGGCTGCAATGGCTGGGGGTGGCGGCTATTCTGCTGGCGGCTGCCGGGTTGCAGCGGGGCTGGTGGTGGCCCCGCTCCCGCAGGGTTAGTGCGTGCCCTGAAAGATGATCTTATCCGGGTTGAAATGCTCCACCACGCTGCCCGGCTGCGGCAAGCCAAGGATATGCCCCTTGATCTTGCCCACCACATGCATCTCGCACGGCTTGCAGTCGAACTTCAGCGTCAGCACTTCGTCGCCATGGATCAATTGCATCGGCGCGACCTTGGTTTTCACGCCCGTCACACCCTTGGCCTGTTTAGGGCAGAGGTTGAACGAGAAGCGCAGGCAGTGCTTGGTGATCATCACCGGTACTTCGCCGGTTTCTTCATGGGCTTCAAAGGCAGCGTCGATCATCTGGACGCCGTGACGATGATAGAAGTCGCGGGCCTTCTGGTTGTAGACGTTAGCCAGGAACGACAGGTGCGCTTCCGGGTAAACCGGCGGCGGCGTGGTCTCGGCCTTGCGTCCACCACGGGGGTGAGCCGCGACACGGGCCGCAGTCAGCGTTTCGATCACTTCGCGGCGCAATGCCTTGAGCTGCGAGTTGGGGACGAAGAACGCCTGTGGCGCGTCCAGCTCGATATTCGTCGCGTGATACTCGGTAGTCCCGAGTTGGCCAAGCAGGTCGCGCAGGGTATCCAGCGCCTGCTCCGGCTTGTTGGCCGCGCCGAACGGGCCGGGCAGGGTGACGCTGGCGCTGATGCCTTCTTCACTGGTAGCTGTGATTTCCAGCTGGTCTTCACGCAGGCGCGCGACCCACGACAGGCCGATACGGCGCTCCGCCGAGGTCTTGAGCAGCGCTTGTTGCCAGTTATGGTCCAGGTTGCGGTTCAGCGGATGGTGCGGGCGCAACTGGTGCAGACCGGCCGGCATTTCGTTCGGCTCGACGCGGTAGCGATAGCGCTTCTGGCCGTCTTCCTCGAACTCGCCCTTGGGTTCGGCGATGTTGGCGCGAAAACCCACCACTTCGCGTTTGACCAGCACGTTCAAACCGTCACCGTTGGACAACGGCTCATGGGTGACCACTTGCAGATCGCGCTTGCCGGCTTTTTCCACCGTACCGACCGGCAGGCCGGTGAAGGTCGGCGTGTCGAAGGCGCCGATGTCGATCTTGCGGTCGCTGACGAAATAGTCGGTGCTGCCACGGTGGAAGGTTTTTTCCGGGTCAGGCAGGAAAAAGTGCACGGTGCGGCCGCTGGAAGCGCGGGCCAGGTCTGTGCGGTCTTCAAGCACGTCGTCGAGGCGCTGGCGGTAATAGGCGGTGATGTTCTTCACATAGCCCATGTCCTTGTAGCGGCCTTCGATCTTGAACGAACGCACACCGGCTTCGACGAGGGCGCGGATGTTGGCGCTCTGGTTGTTGTCTTTCATCGACAGCAGGTGCTTTTCAAAGGCCACGACGCGGCCCTGATCGTCTTTCAAGGTGTACGGCAGGCGGCAAGCCTGGGAGCAATCGCCACGGTTGGCGCTGCGGCCATTTTGCGCGTGGGAGATGTTGCACTGCCCGGAGAACGCCACGCACAGGGCGCCGTGGATAAAGAACTCGATGGCGGCATCAGTCTCGTCGGCGATGGCGCGGATTTCCTGCAGGTTCAGCTCACGGGCCAAGACCAACTGCGAGAAACCGGCCTGGTCGAGAAACTTCGCGCGGGCCAGGGTGCGGATATCGGTTTGGGTGCTGGCGTGCAGCTCGATGGGCGGAATATCCAGCTCCATCACACCCAGGTCTTGCACGATCAACGCGTCAACACCGGCGTCGTAGAGCTGATGGATCAGCTTGCGCGCGGGTTCCAGTTCGTTGTCATGCAAGATCGTGTTGATCGTGGTGAAGACGCGCGCATGGTAACGGTGGGCGAACTCTACCAACTGAGCGATATCGCTCACGTCATTACACGCGTTATGACGGGCGCCGAAACTTGGGCCGCCGATGTAGATGGCGTCGGCGCCATGCAGGATCGCCTCCCGCGCGATGGCGACATCGCGGGCAGGGCTGAGCAATTCCAGGTGATGCTTGGGCATGGACATAGTTTTTTTAGTCAGGCTTGTCACGGTTGAGGCGCGCATTGTAGCTGTGAAATGCCTGACCGGCATCAACTCAGGCCTGGGCGGCCATCGCGGTCACTTCCACGCGCATGCCTTCTACCGCCAATGCAGCAACGCCAACCGCCGCACGCACGGGCCAGGGCTTGGCAAAGAAGCGTTTGTAGACTTCATTAAAGGCCGCACGATCGGCCATATCCGTCAGATAAATGGTCAGGTGCATTACCCGATCCATGGAGCTGCCGGCCTTTTCCAGCGCGACTTTCAGCGCTTGCAGGGTGCATTCGCATTGCAGGGAGATATCGCCCAGCTCCAGGCTGCCGTCGGCGCGGGTCGGGATCTGGGTGGAGACCAGGATACCGTTGAAGCCAATTACGTCGGATGAGATGGAGTCAGCATCAGGATCGGGGGTGTAGGACAGGTCGTGGTTGGCCATGGGCGCCTCTCGTTGGCAGGTTGCAAAGGCGCCCATGGTCCCCGAAAACAGCCGCGCGGGCAAACCGCAATGCGCGGCTTTTTGACGCCAGAAAATAAACATTAAAAACCGCGTAAAGTCGCGTATTCAGCCGCCGATAGCCAGTTACAGACAGCTTCTTCGCACGGTTGAGGGTACGTCATGTTCAATAAAGCAGTTAAAACAGAACTGGCGGCCAGGACGGCCGAAGTCACCGAATACAAAGGACTGTTTACTGCACTCGAACGCTCCATGGCCGTGGTCGAATTTGACCTCAATGGCAAGGTGTTGAGTGCTAACGACAACTTCCTGAGGACGCTGGGTTACAGCCGTGAGCAACTGCTCGGCAAATCCCATCGTGATTTCTGCTTGCCAGCGCTGACCAGCAGCTCGGCCTATGGCCAGTTCTGGGCTGACCTCAAGGCCGGAAAGTTCGTGTCAGGTACGTTTAAGCGGGTGGACTCCCAAGGCAGGACTATCTGGCTTGAGGCCAGCTACAACCCGGTGCTGGATGAGCGTGGCCAGGTGTTGAAAGTGGTCAAGTACGCGTTGGACGTCACTGCCAAGGTTGAACAGGAAGCCGCTACGCGCAGCAAACTGACGGCGTTGGACCGGGCGATGGCCGTTATCGAATTCGATTTGAACGGGCAGGTACTGGACGCCAACGACAACTTCCAGAACGTCATGGGGTATTCGCTGGCCGAGCTCAAAGGCAAACACCACCGCCTGTTTTGCGAACCGGCCCTGATCAACAGCCATGAGTACGCGGACTTTTGGCGGCGCTTGAACAATGGCGAATTCTTCACCGGGCAATTCAAGCGCCTTGGCAAACATGGCCGGGTCGTGTGGCTCGAAGCGAGTTACAACCCGGTCTACGACGGCGACGGCAAGCTGATCAAGATCGTCAAGTTCGCCAGCGACATCACCGAACGTGTAGAGAAGTTCGAAGAAGACTCCCGTGGCGCCTCCCGTGCTTACCACATCTCGTCCGAGACCGAACGGTTTGCCGAGCACGGCACCCAGGTTATCCAGGAAACCGCCACGGAGATGCGCCGGATTGCCGAAAACATCGGCTCATCCGCGCGCCTGGTCGGGCAGTTGGGCGATCGTTCCGAGCAAATTACCGCCATCGTCAACACCATTCGTGGCATCGCCGACCAGACCAACCTGCTGGCGCTCAACGCCGCCATCGAGGCCGCAAGGGCCGGCGACCAAGGCCGTGGCTTTGCGGTGGTGGCCGATGAGGTCAGGCAACTGGCCGGGCGTACCAGTCGCTCCACAGCGGAAATCGCCGAGATGATCGGCATGATCCTTTCGGAAACCCGCGACGCAGTGACCAGCATGAACGCCACCCAGGAAGGCGCACAACGCGGCGTCCAGTTGGCGGACCAGGCGGGTTCGGTGATCTTGCAGATTCGCACCAGCACCAGCGATGCGGTGCAGGCGGTGAGTATGTTTGCGTCGAAGCTGGATGAGTCGGAGGTGATTCCCAAGACTGCCATAGGCTGGGTTGGCTAATCGCTGGCTCGCTGTTGATGTTGGTCTCAGGCTTGCTTTTGGGGCTCTTTTCCAAAAGTGAGCCGCCGTTACCTAGATAGTGGATAGGTACACCGAACGGCCGCTGTCGCGGGCAAGCCAGCGCTCACGTTTTACGGCGGATTTTTTTGTGGGGGCGTCCTTGAGCGCTGGGCTTAGCTGAACTCAATGCGCCAAACCCTGCAGCGCGATCCCCATCGGAAACGGTGCCTGGTGGGTTGCTGCCTTCATTTGGTTGCGATAACCCAGCGGGCTGGTGCCCAGTTGTTTTTGGAAAGCGCGCCGCATGCGCTCTTCACGGCCGAAACCAACCGTTTGCGCGATCCGCTTGATGGGTTCACTCGTGGTGGCCAACACCCGGCAGGCGGCTTCCAAGCGCAAACTCTCCACCGCCTGTGCGGGCGTATCGCCCGTGGCGGCGACATAGGCTCGCGCAAAGTGACGCGGGCTCATGCCGAATTGCTCGGCCAAGCGCTCCACGCGTAGATCACCGTTCAAGTTGCCCGCAATCCACGCATGCAAGCGCGCCAGGCGTACATCGGGATCAGTGCGCAGAGCGGTGGACTGGGCTTTGAGCGAAGCGCTCAACTGCGGTTGCTCGGCCGAGCGCCACAGGAACACGGTGAAATAGCGCGCCAATGACAGCGCCGCGTCGGCCCCCAGATCCTGCTCGACCAGTCCCAACGCCAAGTCGATGCCTGCGGTGGCTCCGCCGCACGTCCACAAGTTGCGGTCATGCAGGTACAACGCGTCGGTCTGGCAGATGACCTTGGGGTAACGTGCCTGCAATGCTTCGGCGAACTTCCAGTGGGTCACTACGTTGCGCCCATCGAGCAAACCGGCGGCGGCCAATGCGAAGGCGCCGGTGCCGATTGAACAGAGGCGACGGATCGCCGGGGCGCGGCCGCGCAGCCAGGCGCAGGCATGCTCGTTGGCTTCCAGGGCGTCCATGCCGGGGCCGCCCGCGACGATCAGCGTATCAATGTCGGGTGCTTGTTGATCGATTTGTTCCAGTGACTGGGTGCTGGCGCTGATCCCCGACACCGAGCTGACCTGGCCTCCAAACGGTGAAGCAAGCAGCAACCGATACGGCGCCTGTGTGGCAAACGCGCCGCCCAGCAGGCGTGGAATCGCGGCAAACACCTCCAGCGGTCCAGCGGCGTTGAGCAGCAGCAAGTCATCGAACGCTAGCACCACCACCGTGCGCACAGCGATGTCCGACGTGGCAGTAAAGGAGGGGTGTTTGGCATGGAGCGGCACGGCGAGCCTCGACATACTGGATTCAACGCAAAAATGAGGGAAAGACAATGACGTTAAAACCGGGTGCTGCCAAGTACGCTGTACGACAACGCTTGGCCGGGCTGGTGTACTGGGCTGCGTTGTTGATCGTGCAACCGGTGTCGGCTGCGCTGCATGTGGGTGACCAAAGCGGTTTGACCCAAGCCATGCTGCACGCGGCGGGGGAGGATGCGGGGCTGTCGGGAACGTTGGTGTGGCATCCATTCACCGCAGGTACCACGCTGCTGGAAGCCCTGAGCGCTGGAGCCATCGACCTGGGTGTGGTCGGCAACGCGCCGCCGGTTTTTGCCCAGGCTGGCGGTTTTGATATCCGCATCATTGGCGTGGCGAGCGGGGCGCAGAACAATAACGCGCTGTTGTTACCTGAGGGGACCACTGTCCAGCGAGTCGCCGATCTCAAGGGCAAACGGGTCGCCGTCGCCAAGGGCACCAGCGGGCACTACCTGTTCCTGGCAGCGCTGCATCAGGCCGGGCTCACAACGCGGGACCTGAACATGATCTATGCCAGCCCCGTCGATGCACAAAACGCCTTTGCCAGTGGCCGGCTCGATGCCTGGGCAGTGTGGTATCCCTTTGTTGGCCAAGCCACTTCGCGAGGCGCGCGGGTACTGCTGGACGGCAGCGAATGGCCGGAAACCGGGCAGAATTTTACGGTGGCGAGCCTCAAGGCTCTGGCCGACCCTGAGCGTACGGCGCAGGCCGGTGACTTGCTGGCCAGGCTCGCCCGCGCCCAAGCCTGGGCCACGGCGCATCCGGATGCCTGGGCCGAGGTATTTGCCCAGACCACGCGGCTGCCAATCGCTCTGGTGCGCGACATGCTCGCCCATCAAACCTTGCAGTACGTGCCGATTGATCCTGCCGTCATCGCCTTGCAACAGCGTCTGGCGGACCTGTTCGCCGCCGAGCGGGTGATCCCCCGTGCGCTGGACGTCGGGCAAATCTTCGACCCGCGCTTCAACAGCCTTTTACCGACCCCCCACTGATTCGCTTATTTCTGACCTTGTCGACGTAGCCTCGGCAGGGATTCCTGCACCCGGAGAAATCTCATGCACAGCACCACCCTCAAACGCCAGAAGACCGGCCTTATCACTGTCGACCACGCCCGCAGCGCGGGTGGCTACACCTTGTTCGCACCGCAAACCGCCGAGGGCAATGTGTTCCTGATCGACATCGACGGCGAGGTCGTGCACCGCTGGAAGCTCCCTCAGCGCCCCGGCCGCGACGCTGTGATCCTGGGCAACGGCAACCTGGGCTACAACGGCAATCACCCGGATTCCCCGGAGCTGTTTCCCGGTTGGTCGGTGTGGCACGGCGGTGCCTTCAGCGAGGTCACCCCCCAAGGCGAGGTGGTGTGGGAATACACCGATTTGCTGCACCATCACGACGCTCAATGGCTGGACAACGGCCACCTGCTGTACACCACGGTGGAACCCTTGAGTGCGGAGTTGGCCAGCCGAGTGGTCGGCGGCATTCCCGGCAGCGAGGCGGCGGGTGGCGTGATTTATGCGGACGTGGTCAAGGAGGTTGACCGCCAAGGGCAGGTGGTCTGGGAGTGGCGCAGTTGGGAGCATTTGCGGCCCGAGGATTACCCGCTGCACGACACATTCGAGCGTTACCACCGGCCGATGACCAACGCGGTCTCGCCGGGCAGTGACGGTAAGGTCATTCTCAGTTTGCGCAGTGTCTCTTCGGTGATTGCAATCCAGCGTGGCAGTGGCGAAGTGTTGTGGCGCCTGGGCCACGATCTGGTCGCGCAACAGCATTGCCCGACTGAGCTGGAAAACGGCAATGTGCTGGTGTTCGACAACGGCATTTCACGCCCACATGTGAGCATGCCGCACTCGCGCATCCTGGAGATCGACCCGCACACACAGCGTATCGAATGGCAGTACGCGGACACGCCGGGTTATGCCTTCTTCACGCCATTCATGGGCGGCGCCCAGCGTCTGCACAATGGCAACACGCTGGTGACCGAAGCCAACTTTGGCCGTCTGTTCGAAGTCACGCCAGCCGGCGAAGTGGTGTGGGAGTACATCAATCCGCACTTCGCCGCCTATCCCGATGCAGGCTCCCGGGCTTACCTGCCGGGAGAAAACAACGCGATCTTCCGTGCGCACCGTTACCAGCGCGAGGACATTGCCTGGCTGTGAGGGGGGAGGATTACTCTTTGACGTCCATGAACTCTTCAGCCCACGCCACGTAGTTTTCCGGGAGCGTGTAAGTGTGCGTCAGTTCGGTCGCGCTGAGATTAGAGGTGCTATGGGTTAATTGGCGCTGGGCACGCAAGCTGTCGTAAGTGGCTTTGATCGCCGCGAAATAGGCGCCATGCCCGGCAACCACCACGCGCACGCCCAGGCTCGCGAGGCGCTGGGCGTCGTTGAGCTTGGGATTGCCGTAGGTCACCAGCATCAGTGGAACGGTGAGGTTTTCTGCGATTTTTTCCAGATGCTCGAAGTCACTCACGCCCACCATGCAGATTCCATCCGCACCGGCTTTTTGATAGGCCAGGGTGCGCTCGATCACCGCTTCGGTGGGCAACACACCCGCATTGGTCCGAGCGATGATTGAGAGTTCAGGATCGACACGGGCTTCCAGGGCGGCGCGGACTTTGCCAATGCCTTCCTCGATGGAAATCAGGTCGGTGGATTTGCGCCCGAATTGCGCCGGCAGCAGGGTGTCTTCAATCGTTAATGCGGCCACGCCGGCGCGCTCAAGCTCTTCGACGGTGCGCATCACGTTGAGGGCATTGCCGTAACCGTGGTCGGCGTCGGCGATAAACGGCAGTTGAGCGACACGCCCAATGCGCGTGGCCTGCTCAACGAACTCACTCAGCGTGATCAACGCAAAATCGGGCGCCGCCAATACCTGCAACGACGCGACTGACCCTCCCAGGATACCCACCTCAAACCCCAGGTCCGCCGCGATACGGGCGGACATGGGGTCAAATACGGAAGCAGTTTCAACGCAGCTCGGCTTGGCAAGCAATTCGCGGAAGTCACGGCGCAGCGTCGAGTGAGATTTTTTGGGCATGTTCTTTCCTGGCTCTGATCGTCATGTGACGACATATGTCTATTCGTGGTCGCGCGAGATTACCATGCAGGCAGGCCGGGGATTATGACGTTTGAGCATGGGGTATGCGCCAAACAGATGTTGCACGCTGGCGTTAAAATGCGTAGGTGGCATTATTATAGAATTACGTTATGCGTTATCAGTATTTTACAGGTGGCTGGATGGGCCTCATCGTATGAGGCAGATTATTCCTGTGAACACTACCGAGACCGCACGCGCGGATCGACTTGATCTGCCTGACAAGGCATCTGGAGACGAACGTGCGTTACCTTTCAAAACTGGCGGCCGGGTTAGCCGCCGCACTGCTGAGCCTGACCGCGAACGCGCAAACGCTGGTGGTCGGCGACCAAAGCTACAACGCCCAAGCCGTCATGGAAGCGGCGGGGGTGCTGGACGATCTTCCCTATACCCTTGAATGGAAGCAATTCACCGCCGGCTCGCCAGTTGCCGAAGCGCTCAACGTCGGCAGCCTCGACATCGGCCTGCTGGGGGATGCGCCTGTGCTATTCCTGGGCGCATTGGGCGCGCCAATCAAGGTGATTGCCGTCAGTCGGCAAAATCTCGACGGCGTGGCGATTCTGGTTGCGAAGGATTCGCCGATCAAGAGTCTCGCGGACCTTGCAGGCAAGCGCGCGGCCATCTGGAAAGGCTCCTGGAGTCAGCAGTTGTTGCTGACGGCGCTGGACAAAGCCGGCGTGCAGCGCGACGCGCTGGAGTTGCGTTACCTGAGCGCGTTGGATGCCTCCCATGCGCTGGAAGGCGGCTCGGTTGACGTCATCGCGACCTGGGAACCCTATGTGACACAGCAGGAACGTCAAGGCGCGCGGGTGCTGGCCACGGCGCAAGGGCTGATTCCAGCCCAGAGTTTCATTGCCGCCAACGCCAGTGCTGTGGACGCCAAACGGGCGCCCATCAGTGACTTTCTCCAGCGCCTGAAGAAAGCACGCGACTGGGCTCGCCAAGCGCCGGCCAACACAGACGCCTACGCCGACGCGTGGGCCAAACGCACCCGCGCGGATGCTGAAATCGCCCGTGCCTGGTTTGCCCGCGCGCGCACTACCGTCGAGCCCGTAATGGCCCAATCTCCCGTCGAAGCGCAAAAGACCGTGGACTTTTTTGCCGGCCAGGGACTGGTCAAGTCTTTCCCCGCCGCCAGCTTGTTTGACGATTCGTTCGCGGCGTCTTTACAGCCCGCCGTCGCTACTAAACAGCCGTGAACGCCTCAAGGAATCCTCTGCAAATGACCAAACGACAGCTCAAACTGGGTGCCTTGACCATGGGCAGCGGCGGTCCAGGCCGACACAACCTGTGGCTCGACCCTCAATTGCCGGTCGATGCGAGCGTCAACGTCGACTGGTATATCGACATCGCGCGCCAAGCCGAGGCGGCGCTGTTCGACTTGATATTTATCGTCGACAGCCAGTTCATTACGCCGGGCTCACCGTCCCATTACCTGAATCGACTGGAACCGCTGACGCTGTTATCGGCGCTCGCCGTGAGCACTCGACACATTGGCCTGGTGGGCACGCTCACTACCTCTTATAACTCGCCGTATAACGTCGCGCGGCGCCTGGCGTCACTGGACCTGATCAGCAAAGGCCGTGCGGGTTGGAATGTGGTCACCAGCGGCGACGCCGGCACGGCGGGCAATTACAGCCGCGACGAACATTACGACTACGACACACGCTACGGCCGCGCGGCGGAACACGTCCAGGTGGTGCAGGGGTTGTGGAACTCCTACGAGGACGATGCATTCGTGCGCGACCGGGCGACCGGTCAGTTTCTCGATCCGAGCAAACTGCATAGCCTGAATCACCAGGGCGAACACTTTTCGGTGGTCGGCCCGTTGAATATCCAACGTTCAGCGCAAGGCCAACCGGTGATCTTCCAGGCTGGTGATTCGCAGCAGGGGCGCGACCTGGGGGCTGCGACTGCGGATGTGATCTTCACCCATGCCGCCAGTATCGAGCAGGGCCAGGCTTTTTATCAGGATATAAAGGGTAGGGCGGCGCAACAGGGGCGCGACCCGGAGCAATTGCTGGTCATGCCGGGCGCTGAAATTTATGTTGGCGACACTGACGAGCACGCTCGGGAAATCGAGCAGCACTATCATCAGATCGATCACAGCTTTGAGCTCGCCCTGAAGGAGTTCGGGCGCAATTTCGGCTGGCATGATTTCAGCCAGTACGACCTCGATGCACCGTTTCCCCAGCAAAGCCTGGAGGCTGCGCGCAGCAGCTTCTTTACCGCTGCCAAACGCATTGCAGACCAAGCGCGCGAGAAAGGCTTCACGCTGCGCCAGGCCGTAGAGTTCGGCCGACAACTGCGTCCCGGTGCATTCGTGGGTACGGCTGAAACCGTCGCGCAGAAAATGGCCGAATGGTTCGAGGCGCGAGCCGTGGATGGGTTCAATATCTACATCGGGCACCCCGAGCAATTCCATCGTTTCACCCAGGAAGTCATACCGTTGTTGCAGGCGCGTGGTGTCTACCGCACCGCGTATGAAGGGACAACCTTGCGTGAAAGCCTGGGATTGGAGATCCCCCGGTTTGAGCGTCGCGGGTCGACGTTTACGGTGGACCCAGCAACCGGGTTAGAGTGGTCATCCGTTACCCGTTGATATGTGAAAAATGAAGCGTGCGTTGTTTGTTTCTTTGGATGGTCCCAAGGGCGTCGGCAAGACCACATTGTTGGAGGCCGTGACGAAAGCCCTGAGGGTCGACCACCACACAGTGATCCGACTGAGCGAGAAAAAAAGCGATCCCTACAGGGCTGAAACCATGGCCCTGGTTAATCAATTCGTCAGAAACCCCAGCAGGGAGTTGGAGCTGACGGTGTGCGAGCGCTTTGCTGATAGCCGCCGGTGGATTTCCCAACAGGTGCTGCCGGAACAGCCGCCGGGCAGCATCATCCTGATGGATCGCTGGTACCCGTCAGAAGCGGCGTTTCGCCGGCTGGTGCCGTTTGCAGAGATTCTCCAGCTGAACCATGACCGCAACGTGCAAGTGCCAGACCTGCACGTTGGGGTTGTCACCGCGCCTGAGATTTCATGGGCGCGAGCGGCAGCACGAACGCGCGGGTTGAGCAGTACGGTCATGCATGCGCTGGAAGAACATGTTGCTAGCACCGAGGCGTTTGAGCAGGCGGCTGCCGATCATGACTGGGTGCTCTGCCGCAATGAAGGAACGATCGAAGAGGCAACCATGCAGGTGGTTGCTCATATCCAGAGAGTCCTTCGTGATGCTTCGCCTCTACCCAATCAGGGTTAAGGGATGCGCTATCGGATATCAGCCAGACAGTGACGATTTACCCCAGGCATACAGCAACAGCCTTTAAAAATGCGCTGTCCGGCTACTTCGGATGCCGTGGATTTTTAGAACCTCAAGATCTCGAATGTTGCGCGCAATCCTCCGCATTCACGGTTTTCTAAACGCACGCTCCCTCCCAAACGACTTGCGATGGACCGGACGATGGTCAGCCCCAGCCCAGCGCCTTGATCATTTCCACGACTGTAGAACCGCTCAAAAAGTCGATCACATTCTGCTTCATCGATGCCTGGCCCCTCGTCCTCAACACATAATTCGTAGTGATCCTGGTTTTTCATCAACCGCACGGTAATCACTCCCTGGGGAGGGGAAAAGTTGGCGGCATTGGTGACCAAGTTGTTCAAGGCAATATGTATGACGGCTGCATCGACCTTAACAAGGCAGACCTCTTCCATGGGTTCGAACACGAGTTCAAGCCCCTTGCTCAGCAGCCAGGGTGTCATTTGCACCAGACCGCCCCGAATCGTCGCCACTAGATCGATGCTCTGCGCCTCATGGGTTTGGGGTTGCGGTTCGATACGGGCCATGGTCAGGAGTTGATTGACCAGGCGAGTGGTGCGGTCCACACCTACGATCAGGTAATTAAGGGATTCGCGCCGATCTTCCTCACTGACGGCCTCCACGAGGTTTTCTGCGTGGACCTTGAGCACGGCGAGCGGTGTGCGCATTTCATGGGCGGCATCCGCGATAAAGCGTCGCTCACGGCCCATCACCTCCTGGATCTGTGCCAGCACACGATTCAGGGCGGCCTGCATGGGCTCCAGCTCAGTAGGCAGCGGATTCAACTGCAAGGGTTCGAGAGAACCTGAATGCCTCGCTCGCAAGGTTTCAGCCATATTGCTCAACGGTTTGAGCCCCCAGCCAATGGCCAACCAGATCACTGCGGCAAGCAGCAGGCTACCTATCAAGTTAGGTAAAACCGTATGGCGAACGATGCGATCCACTAGGTCGGCACGCACATCGTCACGCTCTCCCACCCAAATTTTCAGATTGTATTGGGCATCATCCAAGACAAATGCGCGCCAGGTTCGGTTGTTGATATCCGTGATGTCACTGAAACCCGGTTTGACCGGAGGCGAACCAAAGGACGGCGCACTGGAGGTGTGCACCAGCAACGTGCCATCCGCGTTCCACACCTGAAAAGCGATTTTGCTTTCATACGGGTGGCCATCCACTCTGGGCGCGGCGAGCCCCAATGCCTGGTTGAACGCCTCATACAGCTTTGCGTGCTCGTTGCTCGCCATTGGCATGCGCATCACGCCCTGCAGCAGACGTGCGTTCTGCGCCAGCTGAGCGTCGTATACCTCGTCGATTTCATGATTGCTGTCGTGGAGATTGACAACGGTCATGAGCAACAGCCCGAGGAACAACAGACCCAGAATCAACCTGAGCGTACGTCGCCGAATAGACGTCATGGGCGCTCTTCCACCAGGTAACCGACCCCACGGATCGTGCGGATCAGCTGGCTCGAAAACTTCTTGCGCAAGTGATGGATATGCACCTCCAGCGTGTTGCTTTCTGCCTCTTCGTTCCAGCCGTAGAGTAACTGCATCAGTTGGTCGCGCGTCATCACCCGACCCGGCGGGGAAAGCAACTCATGGAGTAACTGATACTCCTTGGGTGTCAGGGCGACCGCTTCGCCCTGATAGCTGACTTGTTGAGTTCCCGGGTTCAGGCTGATGCCTGCGTGCTCAATCAACACCTGGGCGCGGCCCGCACTGCGTCGCAGCAACGCCCTGAGGCGTGCCTTGAGTTCTGCCAGGTCGAACGGTTTGATCAAATAGTCGTCGGCACCGGCGTCGAGCCCTGCGATGCGGTCCTCTGTGGCGTCCCGAGCGGTCAGGATCAACACCGGCAGATTGGAGCCACTGTCACGCAAGCGGCGCAGCACTTCGAGTCCATCCATGCGCGGCAAGCCAAGGTCGAGTACGGCCAGATCAAACGTTTCACTGAGCAGAGCATGCAAGGCGCTACTGCCATCCTGTAACCAGTCGACGGTATAGCTTTCTCGTACCAGCGCCTGGTGAATACCCTCGCCCAGAGCGACGTCATCCTCGATCAATAATATGCGCACACGGACTCCTGTCAGCCGAGTTTCTTGGTTATATCCTGCAGCAACGCTTCGATTTCCTTACGCCGTCCAGCGTCAGCGGTTTCGCGGCCTGGCCTTGGGGCGGCCAGCAGTGCTTTTTGCAGTGCCGCGTGGGCGTCGGTATAGCGCTTTTGACGGTAGAGGTGATCACCCCAGAAGTACAGACTATCGATGCCGTTCGGGTTCAGTTGCAAGGCTTGCTTGAGTAACACCTCTGCTTTGTCCGAGTCGCCGAACCCAATGGGCCAGCCCGGCACGCGATCGTACAACGCAGCGAGACTGGTATAAGCCGAGCCTTGCAAGGCTTTGGGGTCCAGGGCGATGGCTTTTTCAAGATCGGCCTTTGCCAGCTTGACCTTGCTCAGGGCACCGAGCCCACCCTGGGCGCCGGCCCAACTGCTGGTGACAATGCCGGACCATATCCATGCCTCGGCGACTGACTGGCGCTCTTGAGTAAAGGCGTCGGCCTGCGTGGCGAGCTGTTCAAACGCAGCAGTACGCTGGTCTGCGGGCAGTTCGTATTGGATATGTGCCCAACTTTGCTGAATATTAGCGAGGCGCTGCTGGTCAGCAGCATCAAGGGCCCAGACGTTATGGCTCATAGCGCCGAGCAACAGGCCACAGAGAATTTTTTTCATGGTTTAGGGTGCTCACTGTCGTTTTTTTCACTGAGGCGACGGACCAGAGGTAACTGTTTGCGCAAGCCTCGGTCCACCAAGTTGGGCAGCAGGCTGTTGAGGCGCACAAAAAATCGCTCTTGCCATCCGAGGTACAAGTCGCGGTGGTCGCCGGCAATTGCGCGGATCACTGCGGATGCGACGGTTTCCGGGTCGTCGACATTGGATTTGAGGGCATCATTCAACGCCTGCGCAGCCGGACTATTCATGGGGGTGCGGGTGGCCCGGGGCGCGACGTATAAAACGCCAACACGGGTGTCTGCCAGTTCTCGGCGCAAGGCTTCGGAAAATCCGCGCAACGCAAACTTGCTCGCGCAATAGCTGGCATATCCGGGATAGCCGATAGAGCCGTACGTGGAGCCAACGTTGACGACCATCGCGCTTGGGGCTTGCTTGAGCAGCGGCAGCAGGATTTTGGTCAGGCAGATCGGTGCGCTGATGTTTACCGCCAGCATTGCATTGATGTCGCTGTCCGCCAGTTGCTCAAGCATGGCGAAGTGGTTGATCCCGGCAGCGTTTATCAGCAAGTTGACCCCGCCCATGGCCTCGGCCGCCGCCAGCACCTTACGACGATCTGCCAGAAACGTGAGGTCGGCCCCCACCCACAACACCTGGTTCGGATACTGATCAAGCAACGGCACCAATGACTCTCGGTTCCTCGATACCACCAACACAGAGGCGCCGCTGGCGCACAGGGCATGAGCGATCGCCAGACCGATACCGCCGCTGGCGCCGGTCAATACCGCACGGGCCTCAGACAGGCGCATGCAAACGCTCCCCGTCACGCGGCAAGCCACGAAACATGTCGGTGTAGAGGGTGTAGACGACCTTGGAGGCGTGTATGACCGCAGCCTGATCGCTCGGGTCGTCCAGTGTGTCCATCAATCGGCGATAAGTTTGCATATGTTCAATATCGAGCGAGCCATGGGAACTGAGGTAGCTGAACGCCGTTTCCGGTAACTCAAGGCGTTCGCGAATAGCGCCTGCAGCATGGGTCGCCAAGGCGATGCTGGTACCTTCAAGCACGTTGACCATACCGAACAGGCCTACTGGGTTATCCCGGGCGATGAGGTCATAGAGGAAGCTGATCATCAGCTCAATGGGCAAGGACGGACGCCCGTCACGCACTGCATCCTTGTCGCCGCCGCAGGCATGGATGTCGTTGAGTACCCATTGTTCATGGCCGTATTCGTCTTCGATGTATTCGCAGACCGCTTTGCGCAGCCACTCCAGGCGCGACGGGAGGCGTGCACCACAGGCCATCATCAACGGCACGGTGTGGCGTACGTGGTAGTAAGCCTGAGTCAGAAAGGCCCGATAGCTTTCCAGGCTGACCCTTCCCTCAAGGGCATCACGAATGACCGGAAGGTTGAACAATTCGGCCCGTTCTTTTTGCGTGGCCAGTTGCAGCGTGTCAAAAAAACTCATGATTCAGATTCCTCGGTGCGTAGGGGAGCAGTCAGTTGTGTCTGGTAAAGCTCGACAATGGCGTCACGGCGGGGTCTGCCGTTGGCGGTCAGCAGGCCATTGGCGGGCGTGAATGGGTGGGGCAGGCGGGTCCAGTGATGGACTTGGGCGTAATAGGGCAACGCCTCGTTGGCCTCGGCAACTGCCGCCGCCAACGCCTCATCGGTGCAATCGGGTCGATGAGGCCACAACAATGCATGGTTGCTTGGCATGGCTTCGCCATACACGAATGCTTGGGCGATGTGGCGGCGCTGTGTCAGTTCGGCCTCAACCCATTCAGGGTTCACGTTGCGCCCGAAACTGGTCACGAATTGATGTTTCTTGCGCCCCTTCAGGTAGAGGAAACCTTCATCGTCAAATTCGCCGATGTCGCCACTGGACCACCATTCATGGGCGTGAGGCGGCTCGCCCAGATAACCCAGCAAAGTAGCGCCCTTAATCAGTACTTCGCCGTCCTCGGCCAGACGCACCTCAACGTGCGGCAGCGGTTTTCCGACACTGCCTGCGCGGCGCGCCCCTGGGCTATTGAGGCACACCACCGATGCGCATTCCGACAGCCCGTAACCTTCGTAAACCGGCATGCCAACGCGTTGCGCACGGTCCAGAAGTTCGTGTGAAACGCGCGCGCCGCCCACGGCTGCAAAATGCAGCGTCTTTGGATTGAAGGCGTTCTGTTCGGCAGCAGTCACCAGCAGTAACAGCAGCTGTGGCACGAGAATCAGGCTGTCGGGGGCGCGAGAGGCCAGGCAGCCGAGCAGTCGCGGTACATCAACGCCGCTGGCGCCCTGAATACCCAAGGTTGCCTGACTGGGCAGGCTAAGGGTTGCGCCCGCATACAGCGCGGCATAACAGCCGATGTTTTCCAACAGGATCGCAAGGGGCAGAACAGCAAGGTGGTGCTGCGGATCGTTGGGCCGGCTCGCCTCATACAACTCACGCGCGACGCACACAATGCTCTCGGCGCTGAGGCACACGCCTTTGGGGGTGCCGGTAGTGCCCGACGTAAACGTCAGTTTCGCGGTGCCCTCAGGCATCAGCGATGGGCCGTGAACAGTCTTACGCCAGAATTCGCCGGTTTTCTCGAAACCCGCTGTTTGCAGTTCAGACTCCAACTCGACTTCTGCGATTAACAGTTCTGCTTGGCTTTGGTCCAGGCAATGCTTGCGCTGGGAGGGCGTGAAGAACGGTGGCAGCGTTAGGCACGTCAGCCCTTCGAACAGCGCGGCCAGATCCCATATCAGCGCCTCGACGCCGTTATCCAAAGCCAGCGCGACCACCTTGACGTTCTCGTCACGCAGGCGTTCCTGGCGATACACGACCTCGGCATACAACGTGGCGTAGTCCAGCTTCAGCTCATCGCCCCATAAAGAAATGGTGTTTGTGTTGCGCTCAGCATGGCTGCGCAGGGTTTTCTTGAAATGCTCGACTTCAGGCGACATGAGTGGCCTCCAGGAGTGACGTGGGCAAGCCCAGGCGATTGAATAACCCGATGTTGCGTAAATGGATAAAGCCCGCGCGGACATTGCCGACATGCACCCAGGGCTTGCTCTCGTAATAACTGCCCCAGCTGTGGCGGTCATCGCCGAGCCGCGCCGGGTCGGCGGCGCACAGCGTCACGGGTTTTAAACCGAGGCGATGGAAGCTGTTGACCAACCCGATATTCCCCGTGAACGCCACCCACTCAAGCCCCCCCAGGGCCAGCATGTAAGTGAGGGTGATGATGCTCAGACGCGCGCTGCCGTTGTCACTGGCAGCCAGGTTGCCCACCTCGACGATGCAGGCGCGGTCAACCGGCCGCCCGGCAGCCGCGGCGATCAGTGGATCAATCGAATCGTCTAGATAGCGTTCGAGAAAGAGGGGGTCTTCGCTGGCCAGGCGTACGCCAGCGACTGCGCACAATTCTCCGGCCGCATCGCTCATGCCAAACAGTTGCGGCATGAAATGACGAATGTCAGCACCGTGTGCCTGACGAAAGCGTTGCTGCACAAAGGTTTCGAAGTGAGGCCTTGCCGCATCGCTGGGCAGGGCCCGAGCCATACTCAGCGGTGGAGAGCCGGCTTGGCCGAAGTGGAGTGGTAATGCGATGTGCCAGTCGAAATCGGCCATTGGACAACGTCTCCCCGGTAGGTTTGGGAAGAGTATCGAGGGCATTTCTTAACGAAGTCTGAATGTGGCAAAAGCCGATGCAAACGCACCTTCAGATTACCTTAAGGCTTGATGGGCACTGTGCTGGCATTCGATTAGGTGACACGTCGGATCGTGGCCGGGCGAATGACTTGCCCGCGTTAATTATTCAAGAGGCGCATCATGACCCCAGACTCAACTGACCATCGTTACGGAAAACTGTCGATCACCTTGCACTGGTTGATGCTGGGGCTGTTTGTCGGCGTGTATGCCTGTATCGAAATCAAAGGGCTTTTGCCACGGGGTAATCCGTGGAAAGCGATGTTCCTCGGGTTGCATGGGGTCTTCGGATTGAGCATTTTTGCTCTGGTCTGGATACGCCTGCTGGGTCGCCTGACACCTCGGCCACCGATAACGCCACACTTACCGGCGTGGCAGACTGGGATATCGCACCTGATGCATCTGGCCCTGTATGGCCTGATGATCGCTACGCCCGTGCTTGCATGGTTAATGTTGTCTGCAGCAGGTAAACCGATGCCTTACTTCGGGTTCTTTTTACCCGCGCTGGTCCAGCCCGATCCAGACTTGGCCAGGCAGTTCAAACATTGGCATGAGCTGCTCGGTAGCAGCGGCTATTGGCTGATCGGTTTGCATGCGGCTGCGGGGCTGTTTCATCACTACTGGGTGCGGGACAACACCCTGACGCGGATGCTACCGAAACGTTAGTGGTCTGGGGCTTGAGCGCTTATCGACTTAACGGTTGCCGCACTACTCAATAAAGGGGTGAGTCAGTCTTTAATTTCCGTCGTGGGCGCTGAGGTCCGTTTCAGGGATTGGCTTGCACAGCGGCATGAACCAGTGCGTTCGTCTTGCCAAAGAGCGCGTTGCCATTCTGTGATGGGTTCACTTGACGATAGTTGCCATAAACGATGCGCACGCCCTTAAGTAGGGTGATCGCTGATACAGCAATTACGCGGCGGTGCTCACCATTGTCGGCGAGTATTTCACTTCCCAGAATGAAATAGATGGCTTCGTCGTCCGCCTTTAGAACCTGGGTGCCCATCATCCTGAAGTCCGCTCCGGTTACTAAGCTATTGAGTCGAATCTGGGCGTCAGCATTCGTGCGCGAGAAGAGGGCTGGATCTTTAGACATTGCACTTCCAAGTGTGCGGACAAACTCCTTACGGCTCACGCCGTCCATGGGCCGCAGTTGACCATCACGGTCCAGGATGACGCCCAACACCACCCAGTCGGAAGAGCTCACTAACTCGGACGGTGCGTTTTTTCTCCACTCTGCCACCTCTTCGCACCTCAAAAACAACGCCAAAATGCGGCTCGACGGCCCAGTGGCCTTGGCTGTCAGTTCAACGAACTTTTGCTCTCCGCGCGTTTCGCCAATCTTGCAGTAGCCTTGAGGCGAAGGCAGCTCAATCGATCTGCCGCCCACTGTGTATTGCTCAGAGTGGGCATCAGTCGCTGCAGTGAGCGCGATTGCGATGCTCGCGAATCGCACGAATAAAAGAAGGCGAACGTTTAGGCGAATGGTCACTTGTTTCTATCCCTGATTGTGGCCTCCGATGAATGTAGCAGAGCGTGACAAGAAGAAATCATTCTCGCAAGTCACGCACATTCCCGTTATTGAGGCTCTGCTAGAAGCGCCACTCTTCGGCCCGAACCAGCCGGCAGAACGGCCCATCTAGGGTTGCATTGTGATGAGCAACGATGTCCTTAGCGCTCATCACTGGCGTGTCTGAACAGGTATGACCTTCGGCAACGAGTACCGCATCGAAGCCAAGATCACGAGCAGCACGGCAAGTGCTGTCGACGCAGTATTGAGTTTTCATGCCGGTGATGACCACACCGGTAACTCCACGAGACCGCAAATTGTCCGCCAGCTCAGTCATTTCAAAGGCGTTGGGCCGCCGCTTTTCGAATACCACCTCTGTACCCACCAGGTTGAGTTCCTGCGCAAGCATCGTCAACGGACTGTCGGGGCCGATGGGCGATCCAGCGGGCCCGACGTGGCGCGCGAGAAAAATCGGAGCGCCAGCGCTGCGGGCTTTGTCCATTAGGCTATTCACTGTTTCCAATAACGCTTCGCAGCGCCATGGTTTTTCCGGGCCGTGAACAAGCCCGACTTGGATATCGAGTATCAATAGGGCGTACATGGGTGCATCTCCTTGCGTTTGAACCAGCGACACAAGGGCATAAAAAAAGGTCCTGTCCATCGCTGGCGGGCCTTTGAAGTTCGTAGTCTATTGGCTCACGACACCTCGCACGCTCCGCATACAGCGGTCGTGGTGGTGGTAGTCGAGGTGAGGCAATAGTGAGTCATGGATCGACACTAACAATCTCGCGGCGAGCTGACAAGCCAGGATCCCAGGCTGAGTGCGTTTGGCCAACTAGACACTGCAAGTCTGCGGCCATCTGATGCCTGACGTGCCATGGTCGTTACCCACAGGCCGACAACCACGTGCAGGAAGCACGGTTCAGTTCAAGGCGGAAATTGGCGCTAAGGAGGAGGGCAGTCATCTGCCATTAAAGGAACGCGAAATTGCAGCAACTGCTCTGATTTGCATACGTCCCTGTGCGCGGCCCTGTCGGTCGGCCCCTGGAGATTCAGGGTTCACTTCCTGTCTACCAAGGAAGGCGTTCTCCGTTATAGGCAAAGAAATTACCGCTGTCAGCAGGCCCTAAGCGGTCAATCAGAGATAACAGCTCATGTGCAGCAATGTTTGCCGGCCTGGCTTCAGAGGCACCTCGAAAGGGGTGTGACAGGCCTGAAATAACCGTGCCGGGATGAAGACTTAACAAGCGCGTCTGAGGCCGGGTTCGTGCCAGCTCGATGGCGGCCGTTTTAATCATCATGTTCAGTGCCGCCTTGGAAGCGCGATAGGCGTACCAGCCGCCCAAACGGTTATCACCGATGCTACCCACCTTGGCAGAGAGCATCGCCATCGCGCCTCGTGGGTCAAGCAAGGGCAAAAAGTGACGCAAAACCAGCGCAGGCCCGATGGTGTTGACTTGGAATATCGCCTGGAGCGTATCCGCTTCAATAGCGGAGTAGCTCTTTTCAGGTTTGATTTCGTCGCGATGGAGCAAACCGGCAGCATGCAAAATTAATTGGTAGGGGGCTTCTTGAGCTAATTCGGAGGCCGCGCTGGCAATACTGTCGGCCTCTTCCAGATCGAGGCATGGAACACTGTTGCGCCCCAGCTCACGCACATACGCGCAACTTGGATCCTGATTGAGCAACTCACAAAAAGCCGAGCCGATCGCTCCACTGGCACCTATCACGAGGGCACGATAGCCCTCACCAAGCGAGTTCATCTTGAAGGGACTGTTCATCTAGGCGCTCCTGCGGTCTGGTTCTATTTGTTGGTGTTAACCCATTCGTCCAATCAGCTGCAGAAACTCCTGACGCGACGCGGACGACTCGCGAAAGGCTCCCAGCATCACCGAAGATGTCATCACCGAGTTTTGCTTCTCCACGCCTCGCATCATCATGCACATGTGCTTAGCCTCAATGACCACTGCCACGCCGGCCGCATCGGTGATGTGCTGAATGGCGTCAGCAATTTGTTTTGTGAGGTTTTCCTGGATCTGTAAGCGGCGGGCGAACATATCGACCACTCGGGCCACCTTCGACAGGCCCAATACCCTTCCAGTAGGGATGTATGCCACATGAGCCTTACCGATGAAGGGCAGCATGTGATGCTCACACAATGAATACAGTTCGATGTCGCGCACGATGACCATTTCATCGTTTTGCGATTCGAATAATGCGCCATTGATCACTTCTTCCAGGCTCATTGTGTAGCCATTGCACAGGTACTGCATTGCTTTGGCTGCGCGCTTGGGGGTGTCCAGCAGTCCTTCACGCTCAGGGTTCTCGCCTACGCCGACGAGAATTTCACGGTAGTGTTCGGCTAATGATGGGCTCATCTTGATTCCTCGCAGCCATGCTGCGGTTTAAGTGTCGGCAATCCATGGCGGTAGGAACGTATCTGCTGCGCACGATCTGACGCAGATGGCACGGGGTTCGTCAGATCAGCCATGCCCCACCTTCTTCGTCGGGACCATGACAACGCAAAGCGTTCTAGGTCTGCTTTTTTTTCAAAATGGCCTGCTTGTCTGATGCGGGTTTTGACGCCGGCACCGCGCACTGCTGATCGACACAGCGGCGGCCACCCTCTGGATGAGGTAACCACGCCAAATGGGGGCGTAAACGGCAGAAAAGGCGATAACCGAATTCAAACAGCGGGCGCAATGCACGCCACGTCAGTGGCGTGGCCCAAAAACCTAAGCCAGCCGCTCGCCAACTCCACAGAGTGGCATCCAGGCCGGTAACCCAGCGGCCATCAGCGAAACGAGCGTGCAGCGAGGACTGCATGTGCTCGAACGTCAACCCGAGTGCCTCGGCATCGAATGCACCGCTGCTGATGTCCACAAAAAGCAGTCGATCCGTTACGGCGCGTCCTCGCAGGAACTTGATTTCTCGCGCACACAGAGGGCATTCACCGTCAAAATACAGCGTCAACGGCCACTTCATTTTCTTGTACATCGTAATAGACCTTGTATAGGTTTATACAAGATAGGCTGAAAGAAACGGACTGACAATGGGCACTATGCTGTAGCTGCGTGATGGGCACGCCCAGTGTTGTGAAGGGATCGTCCGCCCCTTCGGCATCAAGCTTCCAGAGGGCGGGCCACAGCTAAGTGTCGTTGCGGAGAAGGGAGGAGGGGGCAGGCGTAAATTGTTTCATGTAGCTTGAGTACAAGAGGGCCTGTGACGGCCCTTTTCTGGTCAACGTTTGCTGCGCCGGCAGCGCTCCGAGCAATAACGGACTTCGTCCCAGCAGCGCGCCCATTTCTTCCTCCAAGTGAAGGGAAGACCACAGATCACGCAGGTTTTTACGGGAAGCTCACTCTTTTTCACGGATATTACTACCGGCTGGTGCGATCAATAGATCTCGTGGATAACCCGCCGAGATCGTGGCCCTGGTGCGAGTAATGCTCCCTATGGCCGTGAGACTTCCGTTTCTCATCAATCCTTGCTCGGTACTCCCGGCACATCCATGTTGATCTTGCGCCAAAAGGCTTCAGAGAAGCTGTACACCGAGAAGGCAATCAGCCCCAAGGCCATCACCATCAAAATCAACCAACCAGCAGGTAGATTTTGGAGCGCATCCAGCGATTCCTTCATACCAGGTGGATCCATGGCTTGATAAGTGGAACCACTGATGGCCAGTAACAACGCAATTTCTAAAAACACGACTCCGCGGGCGATTAGTCCGAATCGTGATACCGGGCGGACGTATCGCATGACGTCTTCATCGGCCTCAAAATATCTCTCGAATGACGCTTTCCATCCCTTGATGATGTGAGCAATACCAACCCCAAGCGGAACGAGTGCGATCAGGTATACCAACACATTCGAGTGATCCCATGACAAGAGATGCGCTAACCAGTCTTTGGTTTGCCCTCCAGAATCGCCCGAGCTTTTAATACCGCTAATGAGTAGGCCCAACGCAAAAAACGCTAGAGCGCCGTTGAACATACCTCCCGCGAACAGACCAGCGCGAATCACCAACCCTTTGAATTTCTTGCCATGATGATCGACATCGCGTGTAGCTTGCAGGATGCGCCACGCCGCAAATGCGAGGAGGCCAGCCACCACAAGGCCAACTAGAAAATAGCCAAAGGGTTGGCTTAGCAGTGCTTCCAGGCTTTTGTGGCTGTCCTTCGGTTTCGTCGAATCTTGTGCTGCCAGCAGTGCGAAGATACCGATGATCAAATAAAGCAATCCCCGAGCGGCGTAGCCTCCCCGAGCGAGTATTACCAGGCTATGTTGCGCGGACATTCGATGTATTCCTGAGGTCTGATACAAGAGCAGACCCCTATCGCTGGGTGGGGTTCTATTACCAAGTCGAAGGGTGAAGTGATTTAAAAAACCCCAACGCCGGCCGCTGTCGAGATTGCCTCGCCCACGCGGGTCTTTTGGGCCTACAGTTTTGAGTGTCACTCACTGTAAGGAATACATACGTCCGGCACTTGCTGTTGACTTCGGGCAATGTGCATCCCTCAACGAAAGCTGAGGCAAGGGATGGGAAGGGTGCTTCGACCGGTTTTCCTTAACGCCATTGGCGGCGGCGTCCATCGGCCAGGCTACCTTGTTGCGCATGTCCGGGATTCTTCGAAATCGCATGGCCGTTGCCCCATTGATACAAGAGCCCAAGCGTCAGCTGCAGAATGAAAAAACCGAGCACTTACGGCGCTTTGATCAACTGTTGGCCGACAGCCCTGACTTTCTGGTTACTCGTGCGTATGCCCAGTTCAGAGCGCCGAATACTCTGGTGAGTTTAGAAGGCGCCCGAGGTGTGTGGTTTCGACGTAGCAAGCCCCAGAAGCTTTGCTCAAGATTCTAGCTACGTGCCAACCAGGCAAAATATCGTTGGCAGTACCAGACGCTGACAAATGGACGGCTGGAAGCGGTGACAGCCTGCAGCTTGGCGATCGCATCGGCATTTTTTGGAAATTGACTGATGCCTGATGGACGCCATTCAACAATTGGGAAAGGGACAGTAGACGTTGAGGGGTATATGGCTGATGAGCATCTCTACGTAACATCCTGTTTAACATAATATACATTATGCGTAACCATATATTTCTGGATGCCAGCCGTAGGCCTGCAGAATTCACACACCACCCCAGCACTTTCCGCCTAGCTGATGGCAACCCCCTTAAGCGTCATCTTTACTCGTTCCAACGGATGTCAGTGCCTTGGAGGTTTTGCATGAAGTCGATTGCAGTCATGGTGTTCATACTCACGATGCTCGGTGGCTGCGACGTCAGCTTCAACAACAACACCACGCCTAATGTCACTGCAACCGATCCTGGCACGCCGCAACAGCAACAGAATGTTTTCGATACAGCTGTGGGATTTTTGGGGTTACTTGATGCGGGCACAGCCGAAATGACTTGGCCCGCAGTCAGTCCCGTGCTGCAAGCCAAAACCTCTAAGTTGATGTGGGCCAGTAGCCTCAAAGGCCTGCGACTGGGGCTGGGTTCATTCCAGAAGCGAGAACCTATTGCGATTGGTTTTATCGATCAGCTACCTGACGCGCCTGCCGGAAATTATGCGGTGATCGAGTTTGCCTCGATATTTTCCACGACCTCTGTTCAAGAGAAAGTGATAATGCGCGACGACGACAAGCACTGGGGAATCGTCGGGTATTTCGTCCATAAGAGCATTGTTTTCGGTGAAGGTACTAAGAAATCCCCCTAGCCCGGCCCTGTCCCAATTATTCGATAATGATATAACTCAACTAAATATCTATTTAGTTGAGTTATATATGAATCATTCCAACGCTACCCCTGTTAGAGCTGAAAACGGTCCACAGATTGCGACAGTTTGCCTGCTAGATTGGCAAGTTCATCCGTAGTTGAGGCAGTTTGCCCGATCACGCGGCTGTTGTTTTCCGACATGCCAGCGATCATCTCCACCTGATGGGAGATTTCATTGCTGGCCAGGCTTTGTTCCCCGATGGTGCGCGAAATGTCGTTCACCAACTCCGTGGTGTTCAACGTGGCCTGCAGAATCTCGCGGATTGCCCGTTCTACTTCTGCGGTCACCGCCATGCCTTTATCCACTTGGGTGACGCCCTCCTCCATGCTGGTCACCGCTTCCCGAGTATTTTGCTGGATGCGTCCGACCATGCTGGCAATTTCCTGGGTCGAAGCGCTGGTGCGACCCGCCAGGCTGCGCACTTCATCGGCGACCACCGCAAATCCCCTGCCTTGTTCTCCCGCGCGGGCAGCCTCAATCGCAGCGTTGAGGGCCAATAAGTTGGTCTGGTCGGCGATGCCTTTGATGACTTGGATAATGCTGAAAATCGCCTCGGACTCCTTGTCCAGCGTGCGGATCACCTGAGCCGATTGCTGGGCTGAACGGGCAATACCGTCCATGTCCTTGACCACTTGGTGAATGACGCGACCGCCGTCCTTGGCCAAGGCTTCAGCCTGATTGGCCATGTCCAGGGCGCGGCCGGCGTGCCGGGTGATTTCTTCGATGCTCGCCGTCATTTCACTCGCAGCAGCGGCCATGGTGCTGGCGGCAGCGCTTTGCTGCTGGCTGCTGCCTGCGACTTCATGGCAGCCGTGGCTCAGTTGCTCGCTCATGCCATTGACGCCATGAGCGTTGCTGCGCACCACTTCGATCATGCCGCGCAAGTCGCGCTGCATGGTGGCAAGGCTGAGAATCAGCGCGCCTGCTTCATCATTGCGCTTAGGTTCGACAATCGGCTCGCTCAAGTTGCCCCTGGCGATACTCGCCGCAATGCGGCTGGCGGTCTGCAGCGGCCCCATGATGCTCAGGATGACCCAGCGGCCCTGAGCCAACAGCAGCAATACGCTGGCAATCAACACCGTGCCCAGGGTGAAGTTCGCATTACTGATTGCGTGCTGAGTGCTAGCGCTGGTCTGCTGGGTATTGGTTTCGATCAGCTCACTCAGCGCCGCCATTTGGTCTTCCAGACGGCTGAACGCAGTGTTGAAACTCTCCAGTTCTGCGCGAGCGGCTTCGGGATTTTCCAACGCCCGCGCGACGATACGTTCGCCGGCGCTTATATAGGTATCGAGGCTGGGTTTGATTTTTTCCAGACTGGCTTTAAGGCTGTCATCCAGGGGCAACTTGAGGTTGTCCCCCAGCACCTCCCGGAAGTGCTCTGAATGTTCCTTGATCGAACTCGTCACCTCGGCCTTGGTACTGGCGCTTTTCCCCAAGCCCACCAACATGGCCGACAACACGTCGGCGCGCAGGGCGTCGTGCATCATGTCGGCTTCCATGTGGTTGCGCAGTACCGTCATGGCGACCTCGTTGGCCTGCACAGCCTCGCCCATCCGCGTGTTGCCCAGGTAACTGGCCAGGCTCATGACCAGGGCGGTAAGCAACCCGGTCGCTATCAACAGCATCAAGCGTAGTTTGATCGTCATGCGGGTATCCCCATACCTTAGCCGCGGGTTGGGAACCCAACCTCTATTAACGTTATCGGCAGCAGTCACTGGTTAGTGAAGCCTAAGTTTGCGGATCTGCGAGGATCCCTTAAGCTGGCCATCCTTTGCTCCGCCCGGAAATGCCCATGTCTCGAAGTATTGCCCACTTGGCCCTGCTCCTGGGGTTGATCACGGCCGTTGGCCCGTTCGCCATCGACATCTACCTGCCTGCGCTGCCAACCCTTGGCGCGAGCCTGCACGCCTCGCCGGCCGCCGTACAGATGAGCCTGACCGTGTTCTTTGTGATCGTGGGGGTATGCCAGCTGTTCTACGGCCCCATCAGCGATGTATTCGGACGCAAACCGCCGATTTATGCCGGACTGCTGATTTTTGCCATCGGGAGTATCGGCTGCGCCCTGGCGCCGACCATTGAAGTGCTGATTGGATTTCGTGCCCTGCAAGCATTTGGTGCGTGCGCCGGCATGGTGATCCCTCGGGCTATCGTTCGCGATCTGTACACCGGCCATGAAGCCGCGCGGCTGATGTCATTGCTGATGCTGGTGATGAGTGTCTCGCCAATTCTTGCCCCGCTGGCTGGCAGTGTGGTGATTGCGCTCTGGAGTTGGCGCGAAGTGTTCGCCGTGCTGGCGGTGGTGGCCGTGTTGTGCCTGGTGATGACGGCCGTGCAATTGCCCGAAACCCACCCGCCCGAGCGTCGTATGGGTAAAACCCTGGGCACTGCATTCAGCAGTTATGGGGCTCTGCTGCGCGATCCTGTGTTTATCGGATTGTCGGTGGTCTGCGGCTTTGGGTTGGCAACGTTCTTTGTTTTTATTGGCAGCGCGCCCTTTGTGTACATCGAATATTTCGGCCTGACACCCACGCAATTCAGCCTGTGTTTTGCCCTGAATGCGGCGTCATTTTTCGCTATGAGCCAGCTGACGGCGCGCCTGAGCGCACGCTTCGGTCTGGTGCCGTTGATACTTTGGTCAGTTACGGCGGTGGCTGCAGTGATGCTTCTGCTGGCGGTCACCACGCTGTGGGTTGATAGCTTGGTCCTGATGATGACGTTGCTGTTTATCGGCTTCGGCTTCCTTGGCTTGCTGTTGCCTGCCTCGGGTGTGTTGGCCCTGGAGGACCATGGCGCGGTGGCGGGTTCTGCATCCGCTTTGCTTGGCGCGATTCAAATGATCACAGGGGCGGTGTCCATGACCCTTGTTGGAGTCTTTGCCGACCACACCCCGGCGCCAATGATCATCGGTATTGCGATGTGTGCCGTTGCGGCGATGCTCACGGTGATCTGGACATTACGCCGTTTGCCCGCCCACTTGGCGAGTGCCCCGCCCTCCTCCTGAGGGGTAACAACAGGGCTCGGCGTTAACCACTCGTCGGCCCTGGGCAGGATCCAGCACAACTATCGCCGGCCAAGGAATTACTAACTCCATAGCACCCTTAGGAACCTATGGAGATTGAGATGACTGACTACCCACGCCCGCCCTTCGCCCCTCAAGCCCAATCGGTCCCAGGCTCCCAGAGAAAAATGGACCCTTATCCCGATTGTGGCGAGCAAAGCTATAAAGGCTCTGGTCGGCTGGCCAACAAAATCGCGCTGATCACGGGGGCCGACAGCGGCATCGGTCGCGCGGTTGCCATTGCGTTTGCCCGTGAAGGTGCAGACGTTGCCATCGCCTACCTGGACGAGCACGAAGACGCCAAGGAAACCGCACGCTGGGTGGAAGAGGCCGGTCGCCAATGCCTGTTACTGCCCGGCGATCTTGCACAGAAAGCCCAGTGCCAGGCACTGGTCGACAGCACCGTCGAACAGTTCGGTCGCATCGATGTGCTGGTCAATAACGCTGCGTTCCAGATGACCCACGAAACCCTCGAAGAGATCGAGGACGAGGAATGGGTGAAGACCTTCGATATCAACATCACGGCGATGTTTCGCATCTGCAAGGCCGCCCTGCCCCATATGAAGGCTGGCAGTTCGATCATCAACACCAGTTCGGTCAACTCTGACATGCCCAAACCGACCCTGCTGGCCTACGCCGCCACCAAGGGCGCGATTGCCAACTTCACCGGCGGTTTGGCGCAGTTGCTGGGCAGCAAGGGCATTCGCGTCAACAGTGTGGCCCCCGGACCGATCTGGACGCCGCTGATCGTGGCGACCATGACTGATGAAGATGTGAAGAGCTTCGGCAGCGAAACACCACTGGGCCGACCTGGCCAGCCGGTGGAAGTGGCGCCGATTTATGTGCTGCTTGCCTCGGATGAAGCCAGCTACATCTCCGGTTCACGCTATGCGGTTACCGGGGGGAAACCCATCCTCTAGCCTTGAAGGCGCTCTAAGGCTGAACATCCTCCCTGGGGCGAGCGCCTTGATGAACTGAGCGCCTGTGGTGACCTCTCTGTTCGTGGTGACAGGGCTTTTTGTGGTGATCGGGCTTTTGTGATCATCAGGCTTTTGTGGTGAGCGGGCTTGCCCCGCGCTGGGCTGCGAAGCAGACCCAATAAACTTGGGGGCTGCTATGCAAGCCGGCGAGGGGCAAGCCCGCTCACTACAGGTCGAATCGATCTACGGCTCGGCGGCGTTCGTTGTCGTCACGCACGTCATAGCTGGCGGTGGTCTGGATGTTAGTGTGATGCGCCAGCTTCTGCGCGATCGATAGGTCATGCTCCTCGATCACCCGCGTGATAAACGAGCGACGGAAGTCATGGGGCATGATCTTGACCCCCACCTGTTCCCCTCGCTGCCGGGCAATGTAGTAAATCGCGTGTTTAGTAATGCGTTCCCGGGTGATATGGCTACCCCGGCGGATGCGATTGAACAGGAAGCTGTCGTCCTGCTCGCCCTCTTTTAACTGCTCGCGCCGAAACGCCAGCCAGGCCTGCAACTTGGCAAATGCCCATTGCGGCGCGTACTTGATCAACTCTTTGTTGCCTTTGCCAATGACCCGCAAGCTGCGCTCCTCAACGTTGATCTGCGCGAGATCCAGGTTGACCGACTCCGACTTGCGCATGCCCGAGCCGTAGAGGATGCCGATGACCGCTGCATCACGCAGGCCTTGTGGCCTGGGGTCGGCGGCACAGACTTCCATCATTTCGCGGATCAGCGTGCGCCGCAGGTTACGGCCCTGGCCAAGACGCGTACCGGGCGCTGGCTTGACCGTGCGCATTCTCAACAAGTGTTCCTGACTGATCAGGCTCAGGCGCCACGCTTCATTCATCACCCCGCGCACCGCATTTACATATAACGATGAGGTGTTGGGCGCGTAGCCGTCTTCGCGCAGGGCGGCTACCAGGGCGATGACGTGTTCGGGTTGCAGCAGGTGCCAGTCGATGTCTTCAAGGTTGATATCCTCGAAGCCCAGGCGGTCGGCGGCGTCCTGCAGCACGTAGCGCATGGTGAGTTGGCTGGAGGGGGCCAGGCGGGTGAGGTAGAGGGTCAGCGGGTTGCGGATATGCTCAGTCAAAATAGATCAGCCTTTGGATTAAATACCTCGAACAAGCCATTGTTAAATCAAGGTATTTAGTGAATTGGCGAGGGCCGAGTCTAGCGCAGCACAGGCCCTCTTACCAAATCATGGGGCAGTTTCTTCGTCCTCCGTGGGTTCCTGGGGCTGGGTCTGGGCCTGGCTCCATTCGGCGTCCTGCTTTTGCATCAGTGCGAACCAATGCTGACGCATGAACGTGAGATACGCCTCGGGCGCATTGGCGAAATCCCTCTCATCGCCATAGCAGCCGGGTAACGGCAATTCGGTGCCCTGCTCCTTGTACTGGCTGACGAGCGCCTGTTGCCCAGCGGTGCTGCAATCCTTGGGCAGCGGCATCCCGCGCAACGCCCCGGCCTCTTCATCCCACCAGGCGGCGCCGTAGCGGTCGACACCGCGCAAACGGTACTTCTGCGACTTGCCCACATGCATGATCAGCTTGAATTCATTGGGGCTCACGTCGCTCGTGCAGGTGCGCGAATAGCCCACAGTGGCCTGGGTGATGCCATCGCCCGACAGGTCGGTGACCTTGGTCGCTGCTTGGTCGAAACGCAACGCCGCGTCAAATTCGCAATGCTGCACATCGTCGTAGAGCATCCACACGCGCTTGGGGCGGTTACCGTCGATCAGGTACTGAGCGGCATACACAAAGGACGACTGGGTGCCGTCGTCATCCCGCTCGCTGACTTGTTCAGCCAGCACCAGCAGATTCTTGCCCTGGCGGTCGTCCCAGGTGTAAGCGGCGATCTGCTTGCCACGTACTTCCACGCCATCCGGCACCTGATCGAGGCGGGTCAACGCCACGCTTTCATCGGCGCGAACGATCGTGACACACGCCACGCTCATCAACAACCCCATCAATACTGGCCGCAACTGGCCGCGTAAAAGCTGCACGCTATTCATCCGATTACCCTGCCAAGAGACGCGTTACTTTACCGGCACTTGAGAGGCATTGCAGAGAAGATTCTTCAATCGTGGTCGAAGCCTGATTGTGTTCGCCGACGCTGTAGTAAATGCGTTGCATGCCGTCCCTGTTTCACCACGACCCCGCCCCCCCTTAGCGCCCTCATGTTTAGCTGAACCCTGGCTGTCTGGCTGTCAAATAAACGAATTTTCGACTTCCCCTTCATACCTTTCCTACATATTTGAGCTTAATCTTAAATACGGAAGTTCAAGGCGATATTCACATTCTTGAACTAACCTCTTGATTAGATTTCGATTTTTAGCGGTTCTTAACCGTTGCACGGCGTTTGTATCCAATGATTGCGGGCGTTTTCACGCGCCACGCTGCTCCAACCCCGAGGTCATAAATCTTTGAAACCCTACCCTATTCATCGCGTGTCGATCGTTATCCCGGTCTACAACGAAGAAGAAAGCCTGCCTGAATTGCTGCGTCGCACCACCGCGGCGTGCAGGCAACTGGCCTACGAATACGAAATCATCCTGGTGGATGACGGTAGCCGTGACAACTCGGCCCAACTGCTGGAAGACGCTGCCGCAGAAGACGGCAGCAACGTGGTGGCTGTGATCCTCAACCGCAACTACGGCCAGCATGCCGCGATCATGGCGGGTTTCGAACAGTGCCAGGGCGAAGTGGTGATTACCCTCGATGCCGACCTGCAGAACCCTCCCGAAGAAATCCCGCGCCTGGTGGAGCAAGCCGCCCTCGGCTACGACGTCGTCGCCACCGTGCGCAACAATCGCCAGGACTCGGCGTTTCGCCGCTGGCCGTCACGCCTGATCAACCTTGCCGTGCAGCGCTCTACCGGCGTGGCCATGACGGACTACGGCTGCATGCTGCGCGCTTACCGCCGCACCATCGTCGACGCCATGCTCGCCTGCCGCGAGCGCAGCACCTTTATCCCGATCCTCGCCAACGGCTTCGCCCGCCACACCACGGAAATCCTGGTGCACCACGCCGAGCGCGAACACGGTGAGTCCAAATACAGCGCCATGCGCCTGATCAGCCTGATGTTCGACCTGCTGACCTGCATGACCACCACGCCGCTGCGCCTGCTGTCTATTGTCGGCTTCAGCCTGGCGGCCCTGGGCATGCTGTTTGCCTTCGCGCTGATCGTTCTGCGCCTGGCCTTCGGTGCCGACTGGGCGGGCGACGGCCTGTTCGTGCTGTTCGCGGTGCTGTTCGTCTTCACCGGTGGCCAGTTCATCGGCATGGGCCTTTTGGGTGAATACCTGGGCCGCATGTACAGCGATGTGCGCGCCCGCCCACGCTTCTTTATCGAAAAAGTGCTGCGCAACCAACCGGCAGCACCGGCTCCTGTGGTCGTCGTTGACGGCCTGGTGTCTTCCCATACTTCCACTTCCGCCGATCAGGTTCAGTCATGAGTTCAAAAGCTGTTGTATTCGCGTACCACGATATTGGTTGTGCAGGCATTGAAGCGCTGCTCAATACCGGCTACGAAATTGCTGCTGTGTTTACCCATGCCGACGACCCCAAGGAAAACAACTTCTACGGCTCCGTTGCCCAACTGTGCGCCCGCAACGGTATCCCGGTGCATGCGCCAGAGGACGCCAACCACCCTCTGTGGATTGAGCGCATCGCCAAGCTGAACCCGGATTACATTTTCTCTTTCTACTACCGCAACCTGCTGAGCGAGCCGCTGCTGGCCACCGCCCGTAAAGGTGCGTTCAACCTGCACGGTTCGTTGCTGCCCAAGTACCGTGGCCGCGCGCCGGCCAACTGGGTGCTGGTCAACGGCGAAACCGAAACCGGCGTGACCCTGCACCGCATGGTCAAGCGTGCGGATGCCGGCGCGATCCTCGCCCAGCAAAAAGTCACCATCGAGCGTAGCGACACCGGCCTGACCCTGCATGCCAAGCTGCGTGAAGCCGCCAGCAACCTGCTGCGTGATGTCCTGCCGCAACTGGCCGAAGGCAAGCTGACTGAAACCGCACAAGATGAAAGCCAAGCCACTTACTTCGGTCGCCGCACGGCCGCAGACGGCAAGCTGGACTGGAAACATCCGGCTGAAACCCTGTTCAACCTGGTTCGCGCCGTGACTCAACCGTATCCAGGCGCATTCTGTGCCGTGGGCGAACACAAGCTGATCGTGTGGCAAGCCGAGGTGGTCAAGGGCAACGAAGGCCTGGCACCGGGCCGGGTGATCAGCGTCAACCCGCTGCGCATCGCCTGTGGCGAGGACTCCCTGGTGGTCAAGTTCGGCCAGCGCAACGACAACGGCCTGTACCTGGCCGGCCCTTCCCTGGCCAACGAACTGGGCCTGGTCGACGGCTCCGTGCTGCGCGGTGCCGAATCCGGCCGCAAGCCACGCCGTACCCGCGTGCTGATCCTGGGCGTGAACGGTTTTATCGGTAACCATCTGTCCGAGCGCCTGCTGCGTGACGACCGTTATGAAGTCTACGGCCTGGACATCGGCTCCGACGCCATTGAGCGCCTGCGCAGCCACCCGAACTTCCATTACGTCGAAGGCGACATCAGCATCCACACCGAGTGGATCGAATACCACATCAAGAAGTGCGACGTGGTCCTGCCGCTGGTGGCCATCGCCACGCCGATCGAATACACCCGTAACCCGCTGCGCGTGTTCGAGTTGGACTTCGAAGAAAACCTCAAGCTGGTGCGCTACTGCGTCAAGTACAACAAGCGCGTGATCTTCCCGTCGACCTCTGAAGTCTATGGCATGTGCCAGGACCAGTATTTCGACGAAGACACTTCCAACCTGGTGGTTGGCCCGGTCAACAAACAACGCTGGATCTACTCGGTCTCCAAGCAACTGCTGGACCGCGTGATCTGGGCCTACGGCGCCAAGGGCCTGAACTTCACGCTGTTCCGTCCGTTCAACTGGATGGGCCCACGCCTCGACCGCCTGGATTCGGCCCGTATCGGCAGCTCCCGTGCTATCACCCAACTGATCCTGAACCTGGTGGAAGGCACGCCGATCCGCCTGTTCGATGGTGGCGAGCAGAAACGCTGCTTCACCGACATCGCCGACGGTATCGAAGCCCTGGCCCGCATCATTGATAACGACAACGATGCCTGCAACGGCCAGATCATCAACATCGGTAACCCGGAAAACGAAGCCAGCATCCGCCAGTTGGGCGAAGAGCTGCTGCGTCAGTTCGAAGCGCACCCGCTGCGCAGCAACTTCCCGCCGTTCGCCGGTTTCCGCGATGTGGAGAGCAAGGCGTTCTACGGCACCGGTTACCAAGACGTGGCACACCGCAAGCCAAGCATCGAAAACGCCAAGCGCCTGCTGAACTGGGAGCCGACCGTGGAGATGAGCGAAACCATCGGCAACACGCTGGACTTCTTCCTGCGCGAGGCCATGCTCGAAATCGCGGATAAGCGCTAATGCAGGCAGGTCTTCGCATTGACGTCGATACCTATCGGGGCACCCGTGAAGGTGTGCCACGGTTGCTCGAATCCCTGGACGAGGCCGGGGTAAAAGCGACGTTCTTCTTCAGTGTCGGGCCGGACAACATGGGGCGCCACTTGTGGCGCCTGATCCGCCCGCAATTCCTGTGGAAGATGCTGCGTTCCAACGCTGCCGGCCTGTACGGCTGGGACATCCTGCTCGCCGGCACTGCCTGGCCGGGCAAGCCGATCGGCCGTGACTTGGGGCACTTGATGCGCCAGGCCAAGGCCGCCGGTCACGAAGTCGGCCTGCACGCCTGGGATCACCATGGCTGGCAGGCCAACACCGGACGGTGGAGCGATGCACAACTGGTCGAGCAAATTCGGCGCGGCGTGGAGACCCTGAGCGACATCCTGGGCGAACGCATCGACTGTTCGGCGGCCGCCGGTTGGCGTGCCGACGAGCGTGTGGTGCAAGCCAAGCAAGGTTTCAACTTTCGCTACAACAGCGATTGCCGGGGTACCAGCCTGTTTCGGCCGACATTGGCCGATGGCAGCGCAGGTACGCCACAAATTCCGGTGGACCTGCCGACCTTCGACGAAGTCGTAGGGCCGGTGGTGGCCGCCAAAGACTTCAATAGCTTCATTCTTGACCGGTTTGCCGAGTCGAAGCTCAACGTCTACACGATCCACGCAGAAGTAGAAGGGATTCTGATGGCCAACGATTTTCGCCAGTTGCTTGCCCAGGCAGGGCAGCGCGGCATCGATTTCAAACCGCTGGGTGACTTGTTGCCTGCGGACCTGACCACCCTGCCCCAGCAACAGTTGGTGCGCGGCGCATTGAGCGGCCGTGAGGGTTGGCTTGGAGTGCAGCAGGCATGATTCGGCGTTGGGCCTTGCCCCTGCTCCTGTTAGCGTTTGGCGTGTTTTACCTGCTGCCGCTGGCCACCCATGGCCTGTGGATTCCTGATGAAACCCGCTACGCACAGATCAGCCAGGAAATGCTGCTGACCGGCAAGTGGGCTTCGCCGCACTTCATGGGGATTCGCTATTTCGAAAAGCCGGCTGCCGGTTACTGGATGATCGCGCTCGGCCAGGCGATCTTCGGGCAAAACCTGTTTGGTGTGCGCTTCGCCTCGGCGTTGAGCACCGGTTTGAGCATCCTGCTGGTGTACCTGGTGTCACGCCGGCTGTGGAATGACCCGCAAAAGAGCCTGGTCAGCACCGTGCTGTACATGAGCTTTGTCAGCGTCGCGGCCTTGGGCGGTTATGCCAACCTCGATCCGCAGTTCACCTTCTGGGTCAACCTGACCGGCGTTGCCCTGTGGTTCTGCTTCGACAGCACCTCCCGCAACGGCCGCCTGGGATCCTGGGCGCTGCTGGGTTTCGCCTGTGGCATGGGCTTTATGACCAAGGGATTCCTGGCGTGGCTGTTGCCGGTGTTGATCGCCCTGCCCTACGCGATCTGGCAGAAGCGCTTTCGCGAACTGCTCGGTTATGGGCTGGTGGCCGTGGTTGTCGCCATTGCAGTGAGCCTGCCGTGGGCACTGGCCGTGCATCTGCAAGAACCGGACTATTGGAATTTCTTCTTCTGGCACGAGCATATCCAGCGTTTTGCCGGCGAGGATGCCCAGCACGCCGAGCCTTTCTGGTATTACCTACCGCTGCTGGTCGCGTTCAGCCTGCCGTGGGTCGCACTGCTGCCGTCCACCCTGAAACAGGCGTGGCAGGAAAAACGTGCAGCGAAAACTGCCTTCCTGCTGCTGTGGCTGCTGATGCCGCTGGCGTTTTTCAGTCTGGCCAAGGGCAAGTTGCCCTCCTACATCATGCCGTGCCTGTTGCCGCTGGCGCTGCTGATGGGCTCGACACTGGCGGACAAACTCGCCGCAGGCCGCGGCCGTGTCGTGCGTATCAACGGTTGGCTGAACCTGGTGATTGGCGTCGCGGCGTTACTGGCGCTGACGTGGTTTCAACTGAAGAAGCCCGTCTACGAACACGGTCAGGAAACCCTCAGCCTGGTGCTGGTGTTTGTCTTCCTGTTCGGCTGGATCATCGCCAACCTGCTGCAAGCGTCACGCCCGCTGCGCTTGTGGGCAGCGCCGGTAGTCGGCAGTTGGTTGCTGGTGGCGTTGGTCCCGGCCGCACTGCCCCATTCGGTGGTTTACAACAAGACTCCGGACCAGTTCATCATCGATCACCTCCAGGAGCTGAGCCAGACCAGCGCGTTGCTGAGCAATGACCTGGGCGCAGCCTCCGCCTTGGCCTGGCGCGTCAAGCGCCCGGACGTGACCCTCTATAACACCGTCGGCGAAGTGAAATATGGCTTGGCCTTCGACGATGCGGCCCATCACAAGGTCGACACCACACAGGTCCAGCAGTGGATGAGCGACGCACGTAAACACGGCGCCGTCGGGGTGGTCATGCGTGTGAAGGGTGACGACGAAATCGCCGAGGTGGACTTGCTGCCCAAAGACGGCAAGCGCTACGAGCAAGGCAACATCGTGATCCTGGTGTTCCCGCAGGTTGCGCCATGATCACGCTGTGCCTGTTATTGGCCGCCTGCCTGCTGACATGCATGGGCCAGGTTTCGCAAAAATTCGCCGTGGAAAGCTGGCGCGACCAGCCCGACGGTTGGGCGCTGAAGCTGCGCTCGCTGTGGCTGTGGTCGGCCCTGCTGTGCCTGGGTTTTGGTTTGCTGGTGTGGTTGCTGGTGTTGCAGCGCCTGGAAGTCGGTATCGCCTACCCGATGCTCAGCCTCAATTTTGTCCTGGTCACGCTGGTGGCGCGCTTTGTGTTCAAGGAACACATCGACACACGGCATTGGCTGGGTGTCGTGCTGGTGATTGCCGGTGTGGTGCTGTTGGGGCGCCAGGTATGAGCCGCGTGCGTGGTTTTGCCCTGGCCCTGGGCAGCGTTGGCCTGGTCAGCGCCGCCCAATTGGGCATGCGCTGGAGCATGACGCGCCTGCCCTTGCCCACCGAATGGCTGGCGGCGTTGAACAGCAACGCCATCGACTTCGCTGCGTTGGGCGTGGTGAGCCTGGCGATCTTCGCCTACGCGCTGTCGATGCTCTGCTGGCTCGGCGCGCTCAAGCACCTGCCCCTTGGCCGCGCCTATTCATTGCTCAGCATCAGCTATGCGCTGGTGTACCTGTTGGCCGCCAGCTTGCCGGTGTTCAACGAACATTTTTCCGTTTCAAAAACCCTGGGGGTGGCGCTTGTCATCCTCGGTGTGCTGATCATCAACTCTCGTCGTGCCAGTGCTACTCGTCCCAGGAATGCCCCATGAAAATCAGTGTATTTGGTAGTGGTTACGTCGGCCTGGTACAGGCCACCGTATTAGCCGAAGTCGGTCACGATGTGATCTGCATGGACGTCGATCAAAACAAGGTCAAGCTGCTGCAGCAAGGCCATGTGAGTATCTTCGAACCGGGACTGGCCGCCATGGTCAAGGAGAACCTGGAAAGCGGCCGCCTGAATTTCACTTTCGATGAGAAGCTCGCCGTCGAACACGGTGAAGTGCTGTTCATCGCCGTCGGCACGCCGTCGGATGAAGATGGCTCGGCCGACTTGAAGTACGTGCTGTCGGTGGGCGACGCCGTGGCCCGTCATCGAGTGGCCCCGGTAATCCTGGTTGAAAAGTCCACGGTCCCCGTGGGCACCGGCGACACCCTGCGCGCCCATATCGAAAAAGCCCTGCACGTCGCTGGCCGGCACCTGGAGTTCGATATCGTCTCCAACCCGGAATTCCTCAAGGAAGGCTCGGCGGTTGCCGACTGTCGCCGTCCGGATCGCATCATCATCGGCTGTGAGCGCGAAGAAGTGCGCGAGGTGATGCGCGATCTGTACGCGCCGTTCAACCGCAACCACGACCGCATCATCTTCATGGACCTGCGCAGCGCCGAGCTGACCAAGTACGCCGCCAACTGCATGCTGGCCACCAAGATCAGCTTTATCAACCAGATCGCCGAGCTGGCCGAGCACCTGGGGGCGGATATCGAAGCCGTGCGCCTGGGCATCGGTGCCGACTCGCGCATCGGCTATCACTTTATCTACCCCGGTTGCGGTTACGGCGGTTCATGTTTTCCCAAAGACATGCGCGCCTTGATCCACAGCGCCAAACAGGCCAACTGCTCCAGCGACCTGTTGGAAGCCGTAGAAGCGATCAACCAACGCCAGAAGAGCAAGCTGTTCGAGCGCGTCAATGCGTTCTTCCAAGGCAATCTGCGCGGCAAGACCTTCGCCCTGTGGGGCCTTGCGTTCAAGCCCAACACCGACGACATGCGCGATGCACCCAGCCGCGTGCTGATGGAAGCGCTGTGGGCTGCCGGCGCCAACGTGCGCGCGTTCGACCCGGAAGCCATGCAGGAAACCCAGCGCCTCTACGGTGACGAAGAACGGCTGATGCTGATGGGCACGCCGGAGTCCACTCTGGTTGGCGCCGATGCGCTGATCGTGTGCACCGAGTGGCAGCAGTTCAAAGCCCCCGATTTCGACCTGATCCACCAGCGCCTGAAAACCCCGGTGATCTTCGATGGCCGCAACCTGTATGACGGCGAGCGCCTGTCGCGCAAGGGCTTCCAATACTTCCCGATAGGGCGAGGCGACTCATGTCAGTTGCCGATTCCGCAGCAGCAGTGGGTGCCACAGGTCGTGGAAGCCTGATACGTGAACACAGCCCGACCGCCTTTGCTGAGTGCCACGATCCGCCGCCAATCCCTCTGCCTGGGATTGCTGGCGCTGTTGCTGTTTATCGCCGGCAGTTGGCACCAGGCGATTATCGGTTTCGACTCACGCTTCGTGCTGTTCGCCCAGGAAATGCTGCGCCATGGGCCGGGCTTTTTTCCCACCACTTACGGCCAGCCGTATGCTGATTATCTGGCCACCTCGACCCTGATGACCTGGCTGTTGTCGCTGCCCCTGGGCCAGGTCACCAGCCTCACGGCCTGGCTGCCCACTTCGATGGCCTCGGCACTGATCGTCATCCTGGTGTATCGCCTCACGGCGCCCTACTCCCAGCGCTGGGGCTTGTTGAGCATTGCGGTGCTGCTGTTGAGCACCACCTTTATCAGCGAAACCCGCGCCGTGTCCCTGGACCAGATGCTCGCCGCGATCACCTTGACGGTGTTTTATCTGGGTTACGCCCATGATCATTTCTCTGCGGGTAAACGTCTGCACTGGCTGTTTCTGCTCTTGATCCTGGGGTTTGCGATACGCGGGCCAATTGGCCTGGTCGTGCCCACCGGTGTGCTGTGCAGCTATTACCTGATCAACCGGCAATGGCGCCAACTGCTCAGCTTCGGCCTCCTGGCGCTGGCGCTGCTGCTGGCCTGTGTCGGCCTGCTGTTGCTGATGGCCAAACTCAGTGGCGGTGAGCGTTTCATGCAGGACGTGATCCGCATGCAGTTCCTCGGGCGCATGGATGGCAGCGAAGGCAGCAGCGGTGTGCTGTATTACTTCACCAGCTCCCTGGGTAATTACGCCTTGGCCTATCCCCTGGCGTTGCTAGCGCTGCTGGCAGTGGCAACCGGTGGGCGGCGCACGCCGGAGCCGGCCTTGCAATTGGTGCTGTACTGCGCCGCTGCCGGCTTGCTGGTGATGGTTGGCCTGTCGATTCCCCAGGCGAAAAAGGCGCGCTATGTACTGCCGATGCTGCCCATGGCGGCGATTATTGCGGCGTATCCCTTTTACGGCGCACGCGGGCGGCTTTTCGCCTGGCTGCGCGGCCTGATGCTGGGTCTATGGACGCTGCTGCCTACGCTGCTGATCGCCGGGCTGCTGTTCGTGCGCCCACGTTATCCGGAACAACTGAGCCATCTGGGCTTGGTGCTGGGTGTGCTTGGTGCGCTGCAGGCATTGGCGCTGTTGACGTTGTTCGTCTCTCGTCTACGGCCGGTCGGGCCGGCCTTCACTGCGGTGTTGGCGGTGTGGGCTACCTATATCCTGGTGGTGGAACCGCTGGAGCGCAGTGTCTATGACACCCGCACATTTACCTTGAACGTTCATGAGCAGGTGATGCAGCAGCGTGCCCCCGTGGTCTTGCACGGTTTGGGCAAAGACGCCAAGGCCATCAAATACATGGTCAACCTCGACTGCGATCAGGTGCCGTTGTTTACCCAGCAAGCTGCTGACCTGACGCCGCTGCAAGGGCCAGCCTGGCTGGTGATGAGCGAAGAGGATTTCCGCGCGCTTAAAGATCCGCGCTTTGCCACGCTCACGCCGACCTTAACGGGTGAGTTCGATCGCAACACCTTTGTCCTGCTGTACCTGGCCAAACCCCCACAGCCTTGAGTCGACCCGGAAGAATCCTACGCAGCTATGCGTAATGGCTGGTGTCATTTCACTTTCCGGGGGTTGAAACCCAACTGTAAACTCGATGGCCATGTGGGGTAGGTCTTTACCGCCACAGGCCATGGAACACAACAAGGACGTTAAGAGCGGCAGCCATCACTGCGGCTCACTTCGCGAGAGGACAATGCCGTGCCAAATGATCGTTTACCTGATACTCCTGCTGCCTTGATCCGGGATGAAGTGCATATCGGCTACCTACCCATTCCGCCGTTGGATCGACTGATGTCGCTACGCAACGCTCTGGTGGCACTCAAAGGTCCCCTCTCTGGCGAGCCAGGGCTCCTGGAAAACCTGCAAAAGCATATGTTCAACGAAGAGACCGATATCCGCGTATTGGGCAAACTGAACACCGCGTACATTCCCCTTTGATGAAACGGGTTTTAATTCAATATTTATGCATTAAAACCTCATTAATATGCATTGGCGCCGATAATCGAGGCGCGGCACACTGCGCAGGTTCCTCCCCCAAATGCAGGAACGTTCAAAGGGCTTTTCCGGGAAACCAGACAAGCCTTTTTTTTGCCCGCCGTTTATGGATTTCTTTTCAATGCTCGCTCGCTGGTTTCCCGCTGCAATCAATACTCGTCCTACAGAATGGAGCCGGGCCGCCATTGGCATGGCACTGGGTACATTGTTCAGTGTCTGGCTCTGTGCCCAGGTATTTGGCATGGAGGTGGCGCTGCACCTGCTCGGCCCGCTAGGGGCCTCGGCGGTGTTGTTGTTTGCCGTCTCCTCCGGTGCGCTGGCGCAACCCTGGTCGATCATCGGCAGCTACCTGTGCGCCGGTGTCGTGGCATTGCTGGTCGCGCGGGTTCTCGGACGCACCTTGGGCGGCGCTTGCCTGGCGGCCGGCATGGCAGTGGTGTTGATGTGCTGGCTGCGTTGCCTGCACCCACCCGCAGGTGGCCTGGCCATGACCCTGGTGCTGGCCGACCCGGCTTCCGCCGCACTGGGCTGGCATGAGTTGGGCGCTGTGCTGCTCGGCGCCAGCGCCCTGCTGGCATGTGCGCTGGCCTACAACAACGCCACTCGCACGCGTTATCCCAAGGGGGCTGTCGAGTCCCCTTCGGCCGTATTGAATACCCCCGATGCAGCGCGAAACGCTGCCGTGACCGCCGCCGATTTGAAGCTGGCGCTTGCCGAGATGGAGCAGTTCTACGACGTGGCGCCCGCAGAGCTTGAACAACTGATTCACGCGGCCGAAACCCACGCGCGCCGTCGCAGCATCGGCGAAGTACTGGCCAACCGCGTGCCCTGAGCAGAGGCCCGGGCGCCCTGCATAAATGCAACAACCACCTGCATGATTCCGGGTTGTACTGCGCAAATTTGCACTGGTACGATCGCGAGATGGTTCGTCCCCGAACATCTTGATAAAGAACAATAAAAGCAGGGAGTTAGAGATGACTGCTCAGGTTTCATCCGAAGCAAGCCGCGCCGATTCGCCTCAGGAAGAGGTACTGGCCGACGTCCGCAACCATATCGGCCACCTCACCCTTAACCGCCCTGCGGGTTTAAACGCCATCACCCTCGACATGGTTCGCAGCCTGACCCGGCACCTGGAGGCCTGGTCCGACGATCCATCGGTCTACGCCGTGGTCCTGCGAGGCACCGGCGACAAAGCCTTCTGTGCCGGCGGCGATATCCGTTCCCTGTACGACAGCTTCAAGAATGGCGACACCCTTCACGAAGATTTCTTCGTCGAGGAATACGCCCTCGACCTCGCCATCCACCACTACCGTAAGCCCGTGCTGGCGTTGATGGACGGGTTTGTCCTCGGCGGTGGCATGGGCCTGGTGCAAGGTGCCGATTTACGCGTCGTTACCGAGCGCAGCCGCCTGGGCATGCCGGAAGTGGCCATTGGTTATTTTCCCGACGTGGGTGGCAGCTATTTCCTGCCGCGCATTCCGGGCGAACTGGGGATTTACCTCGGCGTCACCGGCGTGCAGATCCGCGCCGCCGATGCACTGTATTGCGGTTTGGCGGACTGGTACCTCGACAGCAACAAGCTCGCCGAGCTGGACCAGAAACTCGACCACCTGCAATGGCACGACTCTGCGCTCAAAGACTTGCAAGGTGTGTTGGCAAAGCTTGCGGTGCAGCAGCTGCCCGATGCGCCTTTGGCAGCCTTGCGCCCGGCGATCGACCATTTCTTCGGGTTGCCGGATGTGCCGAGCATCGTTGAGCAATTACAGGCCGTCACCGTTGCCGACAGCCATGAATGGGCGCTCAACACGGCCCACCTGATGCAGACCCGCTCGCCCCTGGCCATGGCCGTGACTTTGCAAATGTTGCGCAAAGGCCGCCGCCTGTCGTTGGAACAGTGTTTCGCCCTGGAACTGCACTTGGACCGGCAATGGTTCAAGCGCGGCGACCTGATCGAAGGCGTGCGCGCCCTGATCATCGACAAGGACAAAACCCCGCGCTGGAACCCGCCAACGTTGCATGGGCTATCAGTTGCCCACGTCGAAAGCTTCTTCCAACAGTTCGAGCAAATTGCGAGATAAGCCATGCAAGACATTGAATACACTGAAGAACAAGTGATGATCCGCGACATGGCGCGTGACTTCGCCCGACGTGAAATCGCCCCATCTGCCCAAGCCTGGGAAAAAGCCGGCTGGATTGACGACAACCTGGTAGCCAAGATGGGCGAACTCGGCCTGCTGGGTATGGTGGTCCCGGAAGAATGGGGCGGCACCTACGTCGACTACGTGGCTTATGCCCTGGCGGTGGAAGAGATTTCTGCCGGCGATGGCGCCACCGGCGCACTGATGAGTATCCACAATTCAGTGGGTTGCGGGCCGATCCTCAACTACGGCACAACGGCGCAGAAAGAAACCTGGTTGGCAGAACTTGCCAGTGGCCAGGCGATTGGCTGCTTCTGCCTGACCGAACCCCAGGCCGGTTCCGAAGCCCACAATCTGCGCACTCGCGCTGAGCTGCGTGACGGCCAGTGGGTGATCAACGGCGCCAAGCAATTCGTCAGCAACGGCAAGCGCGCCAAGTTGGCTATCGTGTTTGCCGTGACTGATCCGAACTTGGGCAAGAAAGGCATTTCCGCTTTCCTCGTGCCCACCGACACCCCTGGCTTTGTGGTGGACCGCACCGAACACAAGATGGGCATTCGGGCTTCTGACACCTGTGCCGTCACCCTCAACCAATGCACAGTTCCCGAAGCCAACTTACTGGGCGAGCGCGGCAAAGGCTTGGCGATTGCGCTGTCGAACCTGGAAGGTGGCCGCATCGGTATCGCCGCCCAGGCCCTGGGTATCGCGCGAGCAGCGTTTGAAGCGGCGCTGGCCTACGCCCGGGACCGGGTGCAGTTCGACAAGGCGATCATCGAGCATCAGAGCGTGGCTAATTTGCTGGCGGACATGCAGACCCGCTTGAACGCGGCCCGCCTGCTGATCCTGCACGCAGCGCGCCTGCGCAGTGCCGGCAAGCCGTGCCTGTCGGAAGCGTCACAAGCCAAACTGTTTGCCTCGGAAATGGCGGAGAAGGTCTGCTCGTCAGCGATGCAGATACATGGCGGCTACGGCTACCTGGAGGATTACCCGGTGGAGCGTTACTACCGGGATGCGCGGATCACGCAGATTTACGAGGGGACCAGCGAGATTCAGCGGATGGTGATTGCTAGGGAACTCAAGAACTACCAGCTCTGACAGACACCAACGAACTACTGTGGGAGGAGGCAAGCCCCCTCCCACATTTGCACTTCAGTACATGAAGATTGGCTTACTTATCCTTGAACTCTGGCGCGCGCTTGGCCACAAACGCCGCCATACCTTCCTTCTGATCCAGCGTCGCAAACGCCGCATGGAACACACGGCGCTCAAAGCGCACGCCTTCGGACAGGCTCACTTCAAACGCACGGTTCACGCTTTCCTTGACCATCATGCTGATTGGCACCGACTTGCCAGCAATCAGCGTGGCGACCTTCAGCGCTTCATCCAGCAGCTCATCGGCCGGCACGATGCGCGCGACAATCCCGCAACGCTCCGCTTCCACCGCATCGATAAAGCGCCCGGTCAGGCACATTTCCATGGCCTTGGCCTTGCCTACCGCGCGGGTCAGGCGCTGGGTGCCGCCCATGCCGGGCAGGACGCCGAGGTTGATCTCTGGCTGGCCGAATTTGGCGCCATCACCCGCCAGGATGAAGTCGCACATCAGCGCCAGTTCGCAGCCGCCGCCCAAAGCAAAACCGTTGACGGCGGCAATGATCGGCTTGCGTCGGTTGGCCACGCGGTCGCTGTCGCTGAACAGGTCATCGAGGTAAATCTGCGGGTAGGTCAGCTCGGCCATTTCCTTGATATCGGCGCCGGCCGCAAAGGCTTTCTTCGAACCGGTCAGCACGATGCAGCCGATGTGCGGATTAGCTTCCAGATCATCCAGCGCCTGGTTCAACTCACTGACCAACTGCGCATTCAGCGCATTCAGGGCTTGCGGACGATTCAGGGTAATCAGCCCGACGCGGCCCTGGACGTCGAGCAAAATGGTTTCGTAACTCATGTATCGGCTCCTTAGAGATTGCGTGAGATGACCATGCGTTGAATATCGCTGGTGCCTTCGTAGATCTGGCAGACCCGCACATCGCGGTAGATCCGCTCCAGGGGAAAGTCGCTCAGGTAACCGTAACCGCCCAAGGTTTGCAAGGCAGCCGAACAGACTTTTTCGGCCATTTCCGAGGCAAACAGCTTGGCCATCGACGCTTCCACCAGCGCCGGCTTGCCGCTGTCGCGCAAGGCGGCGGCGTAATGCACCATCTGCCGTGCCACGGCGATTTGCGTGGCCATGTCGGCGAGTCGGAAGGCTACCGCCTGGTGTTCGATCAGCGGTTTGCCGAAACTCTCGCGCTCGCGGGCGTAGTCGCGCGCTGCTTCAAACGCGGCACGGGCCATGCCCACTGCTTGCGAGGCGATGCCCACGCGGCCGCCTTCGAGGTTGGCCAGGGCGATCTTGTAGCCTTCACCCTCCTCACCCAAACGGTTGGCCACCGGGACCTTCACGTCTTCAAACAGAATCTGGCACGTGTCGGACGCATGCTGCCCCAACTTGTCCTCGACCCGCGCGACGCTGTAGCCCGGCGAATCGGTGGGCACGATAAACGCGCTGATCCCGCGTTTGCCTGCCGCTGGGTCGGTAACGGCAAACACAATCACCACCCCAGCGTTTTGCCCGGAGGTGATGAACTGTTTACAACCGTTGAGCACGTAGTGGTCACCGTCCAGACGCGCGCGGGTTTTCAGGCTGCTGGCGTCGGAACCGGCCTGCGGTTCGGTCAAGGCAAAGGCCCCCAGCATGGCGCCGCTGGCCAGAGGCGTGAGGAACTGCGTTTTTTGCTGGTCGTTGCCGAACTTGAGGATGGGCACGCACCCCACCGAGTTGTGCACGCTCATGATGGTGGAGCAGGCTCCATCACCGGCGGCAATTTCTTCCAGGGCCATGGCGTAAGCCAGGTAGCCGGTATCGCAACCGCCCCATTGCTCCGGCACCAGCATGCCGAAAAACCCCAGTTCGGCCATCTCGCCGATGGCCGAACTGGGAAAGCGGTGCTCGCGATCCCATTCGGCGGCGAAAGGTTTGAGACGTTCCTGGGCGAATTGCCGGGCCGCGTCGCTGATTTGCAGTTGTTCGTCATTGGGCAGCATCGTGGCTCCTTAATACAGGCATTCAACGGCCATGGCTGTGGCTTCACCACCGCCGATGCAGATCGCGGCAACGCCACGCTTGAGGCCCTTCTGGCGCAGGGCCGAGAGCAAGGTCACCAGGATGCGGGCACCCGAGGCACCAATCGGGTGGCCGAGGGCGCAGGCACCGCCGTGCACGTTGACCTTGGAATGGGGGATTTGCAGCTTGCTCATGGTCACTAGGCTGACCACCGCGAAGGCTTCGTTGATCTCGAACAGATCCACTTCATCAAGGTTCCAGCCGGTCTTGCTCATCAATTTGCGAATCGCACCCACTGGCGCCACGGGAAACAGCCCCGGCTCATCGGCAAATGCAGCATGCCCATGGATCACCGCCAACGGCTTGAGCCCACGCTTGTGCGCCTCGGACTCGCGCATCAGCAGCAGCGCCGCAGCACCGTCGGAAATCGAGCTGGAGTTGGCCGCTGTCACCGTGCCGCCTTCGCGAAACGCCGGTTTGAGGCTGGCAATCTTGTCCAGCTTGGCTTTGGGGGGCTGCTCATCGTGCAGAATGGTTTTTTGCTCTTTGCCGACAGTGACCTGTACCGGGACGATTTCGGCAGCGAAGTTGCCGTGGGTAATCGCCTCCTGAGCGCGGGTCAGGGAGGCAATGGCGAAGGCGTCCTGGGCTTCACGGGTGAAGCCGTTATGCAGGGCGCAGTCTTCGGCGAAGGTGCCCATCAGACGGCCCTTGTCGTAAGCGTCTTCCAGGCCGTCGAGGAACATGTGGTCGAGGACGCGGCCATGACCCATGCGGTAGCCACTGCGGGCGCGGTCCAGCAAATACGGCGCGTTGGACATGCTCTCCATACCGCCAGCAATCACCACATCGACACTGCCCGCCAGCAGTGAATCATGGGCCAGGATGGCGGCTTCCATACCTGAGCCGCACATCTTGTTGAGGGTGGTGCAACGGGTGGACTTGTCCAACCCGGCGCCCAATGCCGCTTGCCGCGCTGGCGCCTGGCCCAGGCCAGCAGGGAGTACGCAGCCAAACAGCACTTCATCCACGGCGTCGGTGGCGATACCGGCGCGCTCAACCGCTGCACGAATAGCGGCGGCACCGAGTTGAGGCGCGGTCAGTCCCTTGAGGTCACCCTGGAACCCGCCCATGGGCGTGCGCACGGCGCTGACAATCACGATGGGATCAGTCATGGGTCACTCTCCTTACTTGGCTGCCATGCGCAAGGCGCCGTCAAGACGGATCACCTCGCCATTGAGCATGCTGTTTTCAATGATGTGCCGCACCAGTGCGGCGTATTCGGCAGGCTTGCCCAGGCGTGGCGGGAATGGCACGCCGGCGGCCAGGGAGTCGCGCACTTGCGGCGTCATGCCGGCCATCATGGGCGTCTCGAAGATACCGGGAGCGATGGTCATTACGCGAATACCGAAACGCGCCAATTCACGAGCCGCGGGCAGTGTGAGGCTGGCGATGGCACCTTTGGAGGCCGCATACGCAGCCTGACCGATTTGCCCATCGAAGGCGGCCACGGAAGCGGTATTGATGATCACGCCGCGTTCACCGTCGGCATTCGCTTCGGTTTCCGCAATGGCCGCAGCGGCCAGGCGTAACAGGTTGAAGCTGCCGATCAGGTTGACGTTGATCACCTGGGCGAAGTTCGCCAGAACGTGAGGGCCGTTCTTGCCGAGAATTTTCTCGCCGCGCACCACGCCTGCGCAATTGACCAACCCGTGCAAGCCGCCAAAGGTAGAAACCGTGGCTTGAACGGCGGTTTCAGCAGCAGCTTCCTGGCTGATGTCAGCCACCGCACTGCGGGCGTTTTCACCCAATTGCTTGGCCTTGGCGGCGACCGCTTCGGCGTTCAAATCCACCAGCATCACCTTGGCACCAGCGGCGATCAGCATCTCAGCGGTGGCCGCGCCGAGGCCCGAAGCGCCGCCGCTGACCAGAAAAACCTTGTTTTCAATCTGCATCATTGTTTCCTTGAACGATGGACCGGGTAACGAGCGTATGGCCCAGATAGTCGCTTGGGTGCTGCACAGCGACAATGGTCAAAGCTTTCAACATGGCTGACTGGTTTGGCCAAGGGGGCAAGGCACTGGTGGTGAGTGGACTTGCCCCGCCCACCACAGAGGCCTGCTTAACACAGAAGCTGGCGCACCTCCGATCATAGACCCCACCGATCAGCCGGTAAGCCCAAGCGATTGGACGCCCTCCCTATCAGCTTCTAACCTGATGGACTGCGCCACCAAAGAAGCCCCCCATGATCGTGCGTCCTAAACCCAATCTCCTGGGTATCCTGTTTTCCCTCAAAGGTTCGATTGCCAAACGCATCGCCCTGCGCAGCCTACTGGTCACGTTGCTGGCGTCAGTGATCGTGCTCGTGGAAACCCTGCACCCCGCGTACTTCTCCAAGGTCAACGCCACGCCCTTCACCTTGCTCGGGCTCTCGTTGTCGATCTTCATGAGCTTTCGCAACAATGCCTGCTATGACCGTTGGTGGGAGGGCCGCAAGCAGTTGGGGCAGATGATCATCGAGGTGCGCTCGCTGATCCGTGAAACACAAGTACTCGCCGATGCCGCTGAACGTGCGCGCGTGTTGCGCGGGCTGGGGGGCTTTGCCCATGGGTTGATCGCACGACTGCGCCATGAAAATGAAGCCCAGGCGATACAGCCCTGGGCCAGTGTGGAAGCGGACCATCCCAACCTGCCGGACCGTGTGCTGCAACAGCTCGGCGGGCGGTTTTCGGTACTGGCTCAGCAGGGCGTCATCAGCGAATGGCGCTACACCCAGCTGGAAACCCGCTTGGTCGGCCTGAGTCAGGTTCAGGCCTCGTGCGAGCGGATAAAGACCACGCCACTGCCCTTCCCTTACACGCTGCTTTTGCACCGCACCATCTACCTGTTCTGTATTCTGCTGCCTTTCGCCATGGCCGAACCTCTGGGCTGGCTGACACCGGTGTTCACCGCCATTGTCAGCTACACCTTTTTTGGCCTGGATGAAATCGGCGATGACCTGGAAGACCCGTTCGGCTTTGATGAAAACGACCTGCCCTGCAATGCGCTCCTACGCACCTTGGAGCGTGAGATTCTCGCGGCGCTGGGCGAAACCGAACTGCCAGCGCCCTTGGAACCAGTGGAGTACGTGCTCACACCTGACGCCGGTTTGACACCTGCCCTGGTCTGACCGAAGCTGACGGCCTTTGTAATAGCTACTCAAGCTTTCGGACGCCTGCATGTCAAAGTCACGCCGTTACGCCATCGTCGGCCTGTGCGCCCTGTTCTTCATTGTGCTGCTCACCTGGTATTTCTCCCGCTCCGCCCCGGTGGCTGTGGCTCCCGCGATTGCCCATGGCTACGCCAAAGCGTTGAAACAGGCGCGTAACGGCGAGCCTGGCGCCGCCCGAGTGCTGTATCAGCAATTGGGCCGCCCGGACCTGACCGATGAGCGCCGCGCCGCCCTGCATGCCGAACTGCACAACTATCCAAGCCCCCAGGCCCTGAAGCTGGCGGATAAAGACCTGATCAATGAATCGCCGGTGGTGCGCGAAGCGGCGATCCACAGCATTGTCGGCCTTGTGCCCACGGGCCAGCGCACCCTGCTGCTGGGCCCGGCGCTGGATGACCCCGAGCAAAGCGTGCGCTTTGCCGCCGCCAATGCTTTGCTCGGCCTGTCGCCGGATACACTTGGCCTGTATTTCGGGCCGCTGCAGCAGGTGTTGGACGAATTCGTGAAATACCTCAAGGCCCAGCCCGAAACCGCCGAGGGGTGGATTCAGCTGGCACGCCTCTACATCCACAGCGCGCTGTTGCCGGAGGCGCAACAGGCCCTGGAACAGGCGATGCGTTTGCAACCGGACAACCTGCAAGCAGTGGTCGCGCAGATCGAGCTGTTGGATAAGCAAGGCAAGACCGACGAGTCCCGCCAATTGCTGGCGCGGCAGTTGGCGTCTCACCCCGAATCCGCCTACTTGCAACACGCCCTCGGCATGTGGCTGCTGCACCATGGCGAGCGGCCTTATGCCCTCCTCGGCCTGTCCAAAGCGGTAGAGCTTGAGCCGGATAATCAGGATTACCGCTACGACCTGGCCACCACCCTGCACGACCAGCAGGAGCTGGAGGCAGCGCAGCGCCAATTGGAAGAAATCGTCCAGCGCCACCCGGCCAATCGCAAGGCTCGGGTGCTGCTGGTCAACTACTGGAAAGAGAGTGGGCAGTTGCAGAATGTCCAAGTGCTGCTGGCTCAGCTTGAGCAACAGAATCCGGACGATCCGGCCTTGCAGCAAGGGCTCTAAGACACGCCACGACACCTCGCGGACGGCTCGCCTGTACCGATAAATTGAGCCGTTTGTTGAACGGTTGCATAGTGCCACGGTCAAGTAAACATGGCGTGTTGTGACGAACATGCCCTTCCACTTGTACGTGACCCGAGGGCACTTCTTGTCTACATCCAAAGAGCTGTTCAGTGAAAAGGCGGCCACCGGCATCGAAGGTCTTGATGACATTCTTGCCGGGGGGCTATCGCGCAGCCACCTGTTTTTGCTGGAAGGTGAACCTGGTACCGGTAAAACCACCGTGGCCCTGCATTTCCTTCAGGCCGGGGCAAAAAACGGCGAGCGATCCTTGTACATCACCTTGTCGGAGACTGAGCGCGAGTTGCGCCAGGGCGCCAAGTCCCACGGTTGGGACCTGGATGACAACATCCATATTTTTGAGCTGACCCCACCGGAAAGCTTGCTCAATGCCGAGCACCAACAGAGCCTGCTGTATTCCTCTGACCTTGAGCTGGGTGAAGCCACGCGGCAGATCTTTGAGGTGGTGGAACGGGTCAAGCCAACCCGCGTGGTCGTCGACAGCCTCTCTGAGATCCGCCTGCTGGCGCAGAGTTCGTTGCGTTATCGCCGGCAGATCCTCGCCATCAAGCACTACTTTGTGCGTTATGACGCCACCGTACTGCTGTTGGACGACCTGACCACTGAATCCCTGGATAAAACCGTGCACAGCGTGGCCCACGGCGTGATCCGTCTGGAAGAATTGACGCCGAACTACGGTGCCGAACGCCGCCGCGTTCGCGTGGTGAAGTACCGTGGACAGAAGTATCGCGGCGGTTTCCACGACTTCACCATCATGCAGGACGGGGTGCATGTATTCCCTCGCCTGGTGGCCGCCGAACACCGCGGTGGTTACAACCGCCAGACGCTCACCAGCGGCATCAGCGAGATGGACTCATTGTTGGGCGGCGGTATCGAGACGGGCTCCAGCAGCCTGATTCTCGGCCCGGCCGGTACCGGCAAATCGTTGATCTCGATGATCTTCGCTGCCGCCGCTGTGTTACGCGGAGAGAAGGCAGCGCTGTTTATCTTCGACGAAGAGCTGGGGTTGTTGTTTGATCGCATGAACAACATGGGTATCGACCTTGAAGCGCTGCAGGCCACCGGCAACTTGATGATCGAACAAGTGGACGCTGCCGAACTGTCCCCTGGCGAGTTCTCCCACCGGGTGCGCCGCGCTGTCGACGAAGGGGGTATCAAAACCGTGGTGATCGACAGCATCAACGGTTACCAGGCGGCGATGCCTGAAGAAAATGCGCTGATCCTGCACATGCACGAGTTGCTGCTGTACCTCAACCGGCGCGGTGCGGCGACCTTCATGACCGTCGCTCAACACGGGTTGGTGGGTGACATGCAAGCACCGGTCGACATCACCTACTTGGCCGACACCGTGATTCTGCTGCGTTACTTCGAAGCGCTGGGCAAAGTCCGCCGGGCGATTTCGATCATCAAGAAACGTACCGGCGCCCACGAGTCGACCATTCGTGAATACCGCATCAGCAACCGTGGCTTGACCGTCGGCGAGCCCTTGGACAACTTCCAGGGCGTACTGCGCGGCATCCCGACCTACATGGGCGCAGGCTCCCCTTTGCTCAAGGATGAGCAATAGTGCCGAATCTACTTGGCGTTTCCGAACGCGCGATCATCCTGGCGCCAGTGGGGCGCGACAGTTCACTGGCGTTGATGATGCTCAACGAAGCCGGTTACTCCGGCATCGTCGCGACCCACCTGCCGATGCTGTGCGACGCGATGGAAGAAGGTGCAGGTCTGTTGATCATTGCCGCCGAAGCCTTGCGCGGTATCGATCTGGAGCCGCTGCTGGAAAAACTGCACCAGCAGCCCGCTTGGTCGGATATGCCCATCGTGCTGATGACCCATCACGGCGGCAGCGAACAGAACGGTTCGTCCCACCTCAGTGGCCTGCTCGGCAATGTGACCTTCCTGGAGCGGCCCTTCCACCCGGTGACCCTGATCAGCCTGGTCAGCGCTGCTCTGCGCGGCCGTCGTCGCCAGTACGAGGCGCGTGACCGCCTGATCGACTTGAGCGAAAGCGAACTGCGCCTGCAACGCACACTTGAAACCCTTGAACAACAAGTCGAAGAGCGCACCGCGCAACTGCGCCACAACGAAGAGGCGCTGCGCCAATCACAGAAAATGGAAGCCGTCGGCCAATTAACGGGCGGTATCGCCCACGACTTTAACAATATGCTCACCGGGATTATCGGCAGCCTCGAGTTACTGCGCAGGCGCGTGTCCCGTGGCAAGTTGGACGACCTCGATAGCCTCATCGATCTTGGCGTCACGTCAGCTAACCGCGCAGCCGGATTGACCCATCGGTTGCTAGCGTTTTCCCGCCGGCAATCCTTGGACTCCAAACCGGTCAATATCAATGAACTGGTCAGCTCCATGGGTGAACTGCTGCAACGCAGCATCAATGAAAGCATTACCCTTGAGATGCAACTCACCGACCAGCCTTGGACAGCTGAAGCCGACCCCAATCAGCTGGAAAGCGCCCTGCTCAACCTGGTGCTCAATGCCCGCGATGCAATGCCCAACGGCGGCAAGCTGACGGTGGAAACGTCGAATCGGCACCTGGACAGCGTTTTCACCGCTGCGTTTGGCACCCTGCCCCCAGGCGATTACGTTGAGCTGAGCATCAGTGATAACGGCTGCGGCATCCCGCAAAGCGTGATTGGCCGTGTGTTCGATCCCTTCTTTACCACCAAGCCGATCGGCCAAGGCACCGGCCTTGGTTTATCGATGATCTACGGCTTCGCCCGTCAGTCCCGCGGACACGTCACCCTGCACAGCGAGGTGGGCCTGGGGACGACCGTCAGCCTGTTCCTGCCACGTTTTCTGGGTGAGACCGTCGTGCCCGCACCCGTCGACCCTGCGTTGCTGCCATTTGCCAATTCCGGGGAGACCGTGCTGATCGTCGAGGACGATCCCGCCGTACGCGTGCTGGTCAGCGCAGTACTTAAAGAGCTGGGTTATGGGTTTGTTGAGGCAGAGGACGCCAATACGGCATTGCCGATCATTGAATCTGAACAGCGGATCGACCTGTTGATCAGCGATGTCGGCTTGCCCGGCATGAACGGCAGACAAATGGCAGAGATCGGCCGGCAGATGCGACCGGATCTGAAGGTATTGTTTATTACCGGCTATGCCGAACATGCCGCCGTGCGCGGTGGTTTTCTCGACCCTGGCATGCAGTTGATTACCAAGCCATTTACCTTTGATTTGTTGACGGCGAAGGTGCGGGAGATGATCCGGGCGTGATGTGATGCATGTATTGCTTGCGGCACAGCCAGGTCAAGAGGGAAAAGTTCGGAAATCATTGGCGTCGGGATAAGCGGAATCGCCAGAACGGTTTTGGGTACTGAGAGTGACACCTAGGGTGTTCCTCCCTGCCGACCTGACGAGCTAGCCAATGATCCCATCCCGTAATGATGTAGTGCTCAGTCATCACCTCCCGATGAACGTCAACGCGCCACTGACGTCCGTAGATCAATCCCAGTTCAATAAGCCTGGGCTCAGGACTGAAGGTCCCGTCCCCTCCCATGACACCGCCCGTTCCGAGGGCGACAGCCTTCTGGCCGAGATTTATGGCAAGGCACTCCTTCGCTTGACTGATGTTGAAAGTCAGGATCGGGAGGTGATGATAGGAAACATTCCTCCCAACTCCACATTCGGTCAGTGGTGGGCGCAATTAGGGCGAGCGATGCAGTCCGATGATGTCAAGGAGTGGATGAGACACATCGGGGTGGATAGCCGCACAGTGAAAATCACGCCCGAATCGGGTCAAGTATCTTTCAAAGTTCAGCGCTATATCGCCGCATCACCAGTGACACAGACGCATGGCCAGGAAGACAAGCAGTGGTCCGGGGTAAGCGGCCCTGTCGTTGAGGCGGCGAAGGTCATAGCGGCGGGCAACGGACTTTCCACTTTCTCCCCGCCGTTGTCCGAACACAGCAACAGCGCGCCGTTATGGCTGGTGAAGCGCTTCTATCGGGAGCCCGAAAAATCGTCAGTCGCAGAGCGCCAGGACAGAGCGGCGCAATTGGCGCAGGATAAATCCTTTGCGCAGCTACCCGCCGGCCTTCAAGAGGCGCGCAGTGAGGAGGCACTCACAGGGCAAAAGAAGGCCCTGGGAGATAAGAATACCCGCCGTGATGCCGCGTTTGCGTTCACGCATCTCGCCATGCTTTTAAAGCGCGGCGATCTTCCCCCCGAGCTGATTCTTGATCACCTGCAAAAAAACAACGTCCAGATCGCCCCCGACAGCAGCTATCCAGAAGCTGCCATGAACACATGGGGCGAAGCCACACTTGAGCACTACCTGCAGGCAAACGGTTGGGATATTCCCACCAATCACCAGGAAGCGGAGAATCTCGCCGCGGCCCTGCTCAGACCAGAACCCCAACACCCGCCCCATGGCAACTATGGCGGTGCACTGGCATGGCCGATACCACTCGACACCCGCAGCCAGTGGCAACTGAGGGCAAACCTACGTCACGGCAAGATCGGCGACATTGACCTGAAGCCTTTCAAGAGCGTGCTGGAGTACCTGGCGCAAGACGCGACATTCGAGCCTTCCGAGTTACGTCATCCTCAACGGGTCCTCGACAGGTTGATCCAGTCGCCCAGGGGGCAGGCACTTGGCGAAGCACTGCAGAGCAGTTTCGATGCAAAGTCTGTGAAAGGCAGTCCCAACGACTGGCTGCTGGCTGCGCTGAGTATTGACCGTAAGGTTCAACCAGGCGCTCCCAGAGGCTACGTAGCGGGCATTTCTACCTTGGGCCCTAATGTTTACGGGAAGCCTGTAGCGGGCATCGTCAAGGACCTGAGCGACTACCTGGTGTCCTCAGGCCAAGCATCATCGACCGAGAAAGCAGCGCTGCAAGCCCACCTGTTGTTGGCAAGCCGTACGCCGGAGTTGCTGGTCAAGGACATCCCCGAAAGCCTGACCTTCGGCTCTCACAGTTGGGTCAGTTTTGTCACCGCCGTCGGGCGCCTTGAGGCGAAGGCAGCGGGATCAACGGCGGCGATGACCTATGGCGAGGTGATGCTGCAAGCGGCGATCGCACCGATCTCTGAAGAGGAGCGCCGTACTGAGTTCCTTGTCCAGCAGGAACCGCTCAAGGACTGGGGGCGTGCCAATGGCTTGCCTTACCCTGAAAACGAAACGCAGATGAACGCAGTGCGCAACGCGTTTCATGCTCGGATCGCTGAATTGAAAACTGCCAGCGACGCGCAACGTGCACCGATGCCGATAGCCAGGGACATGGCGCGGGAACAGTTACAGAAGGCGCTGCCGCACATGGCTGCGGCACTTTTTGATGAAAAGTGCATCACGCTGGAGCCTTCTGTTGCGGATTTCCCCGGACCTTATTCGGTCCTGGATTTGTACATGGATGGAAGAAGTGCACATGGCGCACCCACCGCCCAACCCGATGCTTTTTATAGAGCGCTCTTCACCGACGGATCCCCCTACTCGCCCAGCAGGTTTGTTTCGTCAGCCTCTGGCGTCAATATCAGCGAGGTCCTGAAAACGATAAAACAACTCCCTCATCTTTCCTCGGCCTTCAAAAGTGCGTTTTCGGCGTACTGCTCAGGCATGGAAAAAAGCCTGGGCACGCAAGTCAAACACTTGATATCGCAACAACCCATTTCCACGCGAAATAATCTTGAACTCGGAAAATTAACTATTGTTAAAGAGCAATACATTGACTATCAACCCATCTCTCTCATGCCGAAAATACGCGAGCGTGACGATCACAACCTGTTGGTCAAAACTGAACGCATGGGTCAGATTCATACCTACGAGATAGATCTGAAACACGCAAAAATTACCGAACGTACCGACCTGGGCGATTTTCGACCTGGAAGATTCCCAACCGGTCACACCCATCCTGATAGAAAACTTGTCCAGGTGATTCCCGATACACCGTCCGCGTCAGGCCTCACGGATGAAAAAAGTAGCGCAACCGCCACGCCCGATAGCTTTAACAGTGAACGTACCTCTTATATTGCCGATGCTTTTATCAAACACATCAATATCAAAGCACTCACAATGGAGGCCCAACAACAAACGACCTTTGACACTGAGGAGCCTTTTCACAAAAAGGTGCGTGAGTTCATGTTGAATCTGATCCCATTAAGGTCGGCGATTTTCAACTTTCAAAACGGTGATTACGCTGAAGGCGTTTTGGATCTGACATTGGATGTGTTTGGTTTTATCGTCGGGGCCGGTGCGGCGGCAAAGGGCGCCAAAGCAATGATGTCCGGCGCTTCCGCACTCAGCAAGCTGCTCCACGGCGCTAAGATTGTCGGGCGCACAGCCATAGGAAGTCTTAATCCCTTCGACGGCGCAACGGACCTCGCCAAGGGGGCCTTTTACCTCGCGAAAACTGGTTCCACATCAGTACTAAAGGGTTTTAGAACACTGACTCATTCTGCTGGCAGTTATGACCTTGTGTCCGCCAGTAAACGTTTCGACGCGGCCTCGGTGGGAACATTCAAGGTCAACAACGAGTTCATTGAAGCACCGGCAACCCTTCTCGATGGAAAGTGGCACGCCTTCAACCCGGCAACCGGGCAACCCTACGGCCCTGCCATAAAAGACTTCCTGCCTTCGGTACACAGCAATGATTTGGGAAGTTTTGCGACAGCAACGGACCCTGCAAAAAGAATAAGTGGCGCGGTGGTCGGCGACTGGAAGAAATCCGTTAGAACCCATCGAGAAGGGCCAGATAAAGAGGCGTTTGACCGCGGCTATATTTACGGAGACCCGCGGAAGATCAATGGCTACTCCAATAAGATGTCATTGGCTGACTTAATGAAGCTTGGCGCCAGTAAAACCCTAACATCAGAACAGGTCGGCATGTTGGTCAAAAAATATGACGACATGGCCTATCAGTTCGGTAAAAACACATCGGCGCGATTTATAGGCAACATTGAGCCGCGCTTCGGCGACGTTACGCCTATGCCCCAAATCATTTACCTCACCCAAACCGGACAATTGTCTGATGGTCAGTGCGCGGCTCTCGCACGTGCCATGGCAACGGCGATGGCGCAAGGCAAGGAGCAAGTGTTAATCAAGAATATGTACACCGCCGCGGCCTTTGCTTTAGATCCGGCCTCCAGGGATTTCGTCGCCAAGCTCAGTAAAATCCAAAGCAAAACGGGTGGCCAAAGTGCCTTCCACGCAGGACAGCCCACCCGCCAGGTTTCCATTCAAGACATGGTCAGGGAGCTGTCCAATTCGACGGTTTCGAAATCATTAATGATCGACTCTCCAGGCCATGCGATGGCCGCGGGAGTAAAAGTCGATGGCGGGTATAAAACGTATTACTTTTATGATCCCAACCATGGTCTCGCCAACTTCTCAAGCGCAGAGGCGATGCAAAAAGGCTTAGAAAAACTGACGCGTGACAAGAAACTTCAGCCCCCCTATAAAACCCATAGCACCGACCCAACAAAGTTGGAATTCAAGGTCTTTGATCACACGGATGACTGGCAGCAAAAAAACAGCGTTTTCAATCTGGACGTCAACAGCTTGTACAGCGCCCCCCTCACTCCGTCCGGCCCCCAAAAACTGTCTAACACTCAGTTGAGACAGAACTTGGAAATACTGCACAAAGCGCCGGGTAATCAGGGCTTGGTTTGTTACGAGGCGTCTATGCGGGTGGGGCAGGCTGAAAAAAGCCTTTCATCTGAAGTGTACGATGCTGTCATAAAGGCTACAGACCGCAGCGGCGGCACAAACTATTCGCCGCATTACCTGGACCTGATGGGAATCAAAACAGATAGCCTCCAAACGGTGTTCAACAGCGCTGACATTACAGAGTCCGGGCTATTGAATTTCAAGCATACCAATGAGGGCGAAGCGTTCGCGCACACCGTCTACATCCAAAAAACCAAAGACAATCAGTTGTACCTTTTCAACACTAATAGTCCAGATCTGGATATGGCCATGATCAAAAATGGCAACCTCCCGGTGATTAGCGGCGGTATGACGGTCTATCCACTGAGCAACGACAAAGGTCTGCAGGCCTTCCTCAATGGTATTGACGGAAAACGCGGTTGGCAGTTCGCGTACACGCCAGCCAGTACGCTCAACGCCAATGTTCAAAGGTTAAAACGTTAACGATTGAATTGAGTGGCGCCCACGCGCCACTTTTTCACGCCAGCAAGCGTTGGATATGCTCGTGCAGGGTATCCAGGTCAAACGGCTTGGCCAGGATCGGCGCATTGCGCGTGATCGGGCTGTTGCATTCGAGAATTTCCTGCGGGTAACCGCTGATAAAAATGACCTTCAATTCCGGTCGCAACTGGATCGCCGGTTCTGCGATCTGCACCCCGGAAATCCCGCCCGGCAGACGGTAGTCGGTGACCATCAAGTCCAAGTGCGGCTTGGTCGCCAGAATCTCGAACGCTTGCTTGCCGTCGATCGCCTTCAGGACCCGATAACCCAGGCCTGCCAGGTATTCACCCAGCACAAACATAATGGATTCGTCGTCCTCGACGATCAGTACGACATCTTGTGCATCTTCACTCATGGGAAGCCTTCGTTCGGTCAATTGCTGCAAGTACGACCATGGGGTCACGCAGAGGTTGCGTCGAAGTGACGATTGATTTCACGCTGACGTTTCAAGGGGCAGACACACCCGAAACAGCGCGCCCTCGCCTATCTGGCTTTCGACCTCGATGGTGCCGCCATGGGCCGCAACGATCTGCTCGGAAATAAACAGCCCAAGGCCCAGGCCCGCCGCCACTTGGCTGGCAGACACGCGCTCGAACTGCTGGAAAATACGCTTCTGGTTCTCTGCACTGATGCCGATGCCGTGGTCGCGCACTTCGACCCGAGCTTCGCCATGCTCGCTGTACACCTGCACCTCCACCGGGCTTTTGGCCCCGTAGCGCAAGGCATTGGTCAGCAGGTTGGTGACTACCTGCTCAATGCGGAACTCATCCCAGTTCCCTTCGACGGGCCCTTGCACAACCAGTTGCATCGACGAGTCGGCGGCTGCCACTTGCGGCGCGAAGTTCTCCACCAGGTTGCTGACCAGTTGCGCGAGGTCAAACCTTGCGGGGCGGATCGACAGCTTGCCGGTGCGAATGCGCGACACATCAAGCATGTCTTCAATCAGGCGAATCAAGCTTTTGATCTGCCGCTCATCGCGGTCAACCATCGCGTGCATCTTGTCCAGGGTGAACGCGGCGGCGTTATCCCGGGCCAGGTGCATCTTGCGTAGCTGTGTCTCCAGGATCAGCCCGTTAAGGGGCGTACGCACCTCATGGGCGACAATCGACATAAAGTCATCACGCATGCGCACAGCCTGTTCCAACTCGGCCTGGGTGGCCTGCAGGCGGTTCAGCAACTGCTCCTGCTCGCGGCGGCTGCGCTCCAACGCTTCAACCTGTTGCTTCATGGCCTTGCTTTGGCGGTACAAGTCGACGAAGACATTGACCTTGCTCTTCACCGCGTGGATATCCAGCGGTTTATGCAGGAAGTCCACCGCGCCGCTCTCGTAGCCCTTGAAGGCGTAGTTGAGTTCGCGGCCGGCGGCACTGACGAACACGATCGGGATGTTCTTGGTTTTTTCGGTGCCTCGCATCAGTTCGGCCAATTCAAAACCGTTCATGCCGGGCATCTGCACGTCGAGAATCGCCATGGCGAATTCGTGTTCCAGTAACAGGGACAAGGCCTCGTCGGCGCTCAACGCTTTGAAGACCTGGCGATCCTCGCGTTTGATCAGCGCTTCGAGAGCCAGCAGGTTCTCCGGCAGATCGTCGACGATCAACAGTTTGGCCTGGAAGGTACTTAACATGGGGAGGATTCCAGCAAAGCCAGCAACGAGCCAATTTGGCTCAGCGTGAGAATATGGTCAGGTGTATGCAAGGCCAGGGCCGCTAGCGGCATCACCGAAATACGCGCCTCGGCGGGGTCTTGCACGACGGTGATCCCCCCCGAGCGCTTGACATGGGCCAACCCTTTCGCGCCGTCCTGGTTGGCGCCGGTCAGCAGAATAGCCAGCAAGTTTTTGCCATAGGCATCAGCGGCGGACGCGAACAGGTAATCGATGGCGGGCCGGGAATGATGCACGCGATCCTCCTGGCTCAGGGACAGGCTGCGGTCATGCTCCACCGACAGGTGATAGCCGGGACCGGCGAAATACAGGGAGCCCGCTGCAATAATTTCTTTGTCACGAGCTTCAAGCACCGGGATACGCAAGCGCCGCGCAAATACCTCGGCCAGCTGGCTGCGGCGCTCATCTGGCAGGTGCAGCACGGCAATGATCGGCAATCCAAAGCCCGCAGGCAGCTCGCCAAAAATATGCAGCAACGCCTCCACACCGCCGGCAGATGCGCCGACGACGATGGCTTCAATCCCGCGAATCGGGCTGGCTTGCGCGTCGTTCATGATTTCCGGTAGATCCGCTCTTGCTTGACCAAGGCTTCGAACTGCTTGCTGTAGGCAGAAAAATCCAGGGTTTCCTTACTGCCCAGCACCAGGAAGCCGCGATGGCACAGCGACTCATGAAACAACCCAAACGCCCTGTCTTGCAACTTTTTATTGAAATAAATCAGTACGTTACGGCATGAAATTAATTGAGTTTCTGAGAACACGCTATCGGTCGCCAGGCTGTGATCAGCAAAGGTCACGTTCTCGCGCAGCGTCTTGTCGAAGATCGCGTAATCGTAAGCCGCCGTGTAGTAGTCGGCAAATGAACGCTGCCCACCCGCCTGCTGATAGTTGGCGGTATAGGCGCGCACGTTCTCCAGGGAAAAGATGCCCTGCTTGGCTTTATCGAGCGAGGCAGGATTGATGTCCGTGGCATAGATGATCGTGCGCTCCAGCAGCCCTTCTTCGCGCAGCAGGATCGCCATGGAGTACACCTCCTCCCCTGTGCTGCAGCCGGCGATCCAGATCTTGATCGACGGATAGGTTTTGAGCAGCGGTACGACTTCCTGGCGGATCGCCAGGAAGTGCGACGGGTCGCGAAACATCTCGCTCACCGGGATCGTGAGAAATTGCAGCAATTGCATGAATGCCGCTGGATCATGCAGCACCCGTTCCTGCAACGCCGAAATGGTCGCGCAGTCGAACTGGCGCAGGGCGTGAGCCACACGGCGTTTGACCGACGCACCCGAGTAGTCGCGAAAGTCATAGCTGTACTTGAGGTATATCGCCTCAATCAGCAGGCGCAGCTCAATGTCGCTGCTCTTGTCCAAAAAAACGTGCTCCACTTAAATGCGTTCCATCTTGGGTAGCCATACGCGAATCAGTGAGAACAGACGGTCCAGATCGATCGGCTTTGCCAAGTAATCGTTGGAACCCGCCGCGAGGCAGCGCTCCTGATCGTCCTTCATGGCCTTGGCCGTCACCGCAATAATCGGCAGCTTCTTCCAACGCGGGTCCTGGCGGATCAGGGCGGTGGCTTCGTAACCGTCCATCTCCGGCATCATCACGTCCATCAGCACCAGGTCGATATCGTCGACTTCATTGAGTTTCTCGATGGCTTCACGGCCGTTACGCCCGATCACCACCACGGCACCTTTATGCTCCAGGGCGCTGGTGAGGGCGAAGATGTTGCGCACATCGTCGTCCACCAACAGGATCTTGCGCCCCTCGAAGACCTTGTCGCGGCTGCGGGCAGTCTTGAGCATCTTCTGGCGGTCATGGGACAGCTGGGATTCGACTTTGTGCAGAAAGAGTGTGACTTCGTCCAGCAGGCGCTCCGGCGAACGGGCGCCCTTGATGATGATTGAGCGCGAGTACTTGCGCAGCTCGGCCTCTTCATCACGGGTGAGGTTACGCCCGGTGTAGACAATCACTGGCGGGAACGAGCAAATGTCCTCGGTGGCCATGCGCTTGAGCAGCTCGTTGCCGAGCATGTCAGGCAGCTTGAGGTCGATGATCATGCAGTCGTAGACGTTGGTGCGCAGCAGCTCCAACGCGGCCTGGGCGTAACCGACATCGGTAATTTCGATGTCATCGTCGCCGATCAGGCGGGCAATGCTATCGCGTTGCAGGTCGTCGTCTTCCACCAGCAATACGCGCTTGACCTTTTGGGTCAGCTTGGCTTCCAGGCGCGCAAATACGTCCTTGAGCTCCTCGCGGGTGGTGGGTTTCACCGCATACCCGATGGCGCCCATGTGCATGGCAGCTTCGACGCGGTCTTCGACGGATATCACATGTACCGGGATATGTCGGGTACTGGCGTGCTCTTTGAGGCGTTGCAACACGGTCAACCCGGAATGGTCCGGCAGGCGCATGTCCAGCAGGATTGCATCGGGGATGTATTCCTCGGCCAGGCTATAACCCTCATCCGCACCGTGGGCGACCAGGCATTGGTAGCCCAGCTCGTGGGCCAGGTCGAACAGGATGCGCGCGAAGTTAGGCTCGTCTTCTACCACCAGGATGCAGCGCGTGGTGAACGGTGCCTTGTCGCGGTCGTCGGCAAAGCGCGGGATGAGTTTAGTGTCGGTCACCGGTAACGGCGACACTTTGATCGGCGTTGGTGCCGGCACTACGACGGCCTGGCGCGGCTGCTCGATCGGCGGCGCGTCTTCGGCGCGCTCCACGTACTGCTCCGGCAATACCAGCGTGAAAACGCTGCCCTTGCCCGGTTCACTGGTTACGCTGATGTAGCCACCGAGCAAGGCCGCCAGGTCCCGGGAGATCGACAGGCCCAGGCCGGTGCCGCCGTAACGCCGGTTGGTGGTGCCATCGGCCTGGCGGAAGGCTTCGAAGATGCTTTCCTGCTGGTCCGGAGCAATGCCGATCCCGGAATCTCGCACGGTAAAGGCAATGCCCCCTTCCGATGCGCTTGATACCGACAGGCTGACCTGGCCCTGTTCAGTGAACTTGACTGCGTTAGACAGCAGGTTCTTGAGGATCTGCTCCAGGCGCTGGCGGTCGGTGTACAGCATGATCGGCGCACCTGGCTGGATCTCCACCTGGAACCCCAACTTGCGGTCGGCGGCCAGCGGCTCGAACATCCCGCGTAGACCGTCCACAAGACGCGTCACGCTGGAGTTTTCCGGGCGCACTTCCAGTTTGCCGGCTTCCACCTTGGAAATATCCAGGATGTCGTTGATCAGGTTCAGCAGGTCATTACCCGCCGAATAGATCGATTCGGCGAACTTGACCTGTTCGGCACTGAGGTTGTCCTGGGGGTTTTCCGCCAGCAATTTGGCCAGAATCAACGAGCTGTTCAGCGGCGTGCGCAGTTCGTGGGACATGTTGGCGAGGAATTCGGACTTGTACTTGCTGGACCGCTGCAACTCTTCGGCGCGGTCTTCCAGTTCTACCTGAGCCTGATTGAGCTGGATGTTCTTGCGGTCCATGGCGTCGCGCTGTTCGGCCAGGGTCTGGGCCTGCTCGGCCAATTGTTCGTTAGTCTGCTCCAGCTCTGCTTGTTGGGTCTCCAGGTGGGCCTGGGATTCCTTGAGGATGCGTGACTGCTCTTCCAACTCTTCGTTGGCGGTCTTGAGCTCTTCCTGCTGCACTTGCAGCTCTTCGTTGAGCTGCTGGGTTTCGGCCAGCACTTCCTGCAAACGCTGACGATAACGCGCGGCTTCGATGGAGGTGCCGATGTTGCCGCCGATGAGTTCCAGCAACTCAACGTCACGGTCCTCCAGCGGGCGCAGGAAGCCGAGTTCGACTACCCCGTTGACGCGGTCATCATCGCTGGTCGGCATCACAAGCACGCTGCGGGTGGCGCCTTCGCCAAGGCCGGAACTGACTTTAAAGTAGTCCACCGGCACATCGTCCAGGCGAATCAGGCGATCCAGCTGGGCAGCCTGCCCAACGATGCCTTCGTCACTGTAGATCGATTGTTCCAGTTGCTCCTGGTCACGGGAGAAGCCATAAGTGGCGGCCCGCTTGAGGCCGCCGTGCCCTTCGCGTACATACAGCGCCGCAACCGCCGAGCCCATGTATTGGGCGAAAAACTGCAGGATATTGCGCCCTAGCATGTTCAGGCTCAGTTGGCCCAGCACTTGCTCGGCCAGCTCGGTTTGCCCGTTGCGCAACCAAGCCTGCTGTTCGAGGCGCCGTGCAATCTTCTGCTGAGACGCGAGGGTTGCGGCGTAACTCTCTGATAAAGAGAGTAAATTCTTCCTGCCGATATACGCCAGAAAGCCACTCAAACCGAGTACGAATACCAGGTACAAGGTGACACTGATCACCGTGGTGCGCGTCACGTCCTCATTGCGAGTGAGGCGAAGCTGTTGCTCCATCGCCACCGCATCGTCGTACTCCTTGCGAATCTCATCGGTGAGGCGCTTGCCGCGGCCAGCCTTGACCGCGCCGCGGTAATCACCGCTCTGGCGCTGCATATCTATCATCGACTGGGCGTATTTATTCCACTCGTCCTGCATGGCCTCAAGGCGTTTGAGGCGGTCGACCTGTTGCGGGTTATCGGCCACCAGTTCCTGCAAATTGCGCAGGTCGGCAATGATGCGCGGCTTAGCCACTTCGTATGGGTCGAGGAAATGCTCGTCGCCGGTAATCAGGAAACCACGCATGCCGGTTTCCAAGTCCACGGTGAGCTTGGACGACTCGTTAAGGTTATTGATTACCCGATCGGTGTGCTCAACCCACTTGATCACCGTTAGCAAATAGGTAATCAGGCAGACGAAAAACACGGCGCTCAGCACACCCACACCCAGGGGCAATGCCACGTTCCGGCTCAGGAGGTTACGAAAGCTCTTTTCATCGACGGACGACGCAGGAGTCATGGGCATGCCTTGGCCAAATACGGAAAAACCGGGAGTTTGCCCCAAACTGGCGGGCAAGACCATTTTTCTAAAGCTGTTTTGTACAGATTCCTACAGCGGAACAAGCTATTCTCCCTAGCCTTTTGTATTGCATTGTTTTTACCGCTTGCGGGAACTTGTCTACAGGCCGCGCTTACTCAAGGAAGAGGCCTGTCAGAACGGCAGCCGGTAAACCTCGCCTTTTTTGGGAATTCCATATTATGTCCACAGTCATCTCCACCATCCTTGTCGTTGAAGACGACGCCATCGTGCGCATGCTGATCGTCGATGTGCTTGAGGAGTTGGAGTTCAAGGTGCTTGAAGCAGGCGACGCTGAAAAGGCCTTGGAAAAGGTTAAAGATACTGACCAGGTGATTGACCTGATGATGACCGACGTTGGCTTGCCCGATATGGACGGCAAGCAACTGGCAACCAAAGTGCGTGAGTTGCGCCCCTCCCTGCCCATCCTGTTCGCCAGCGGCTATGCCGAAAACATCGATGTGCCTGACGGCATGCAGGTGATTGCCAAGCCGTTTTCCATCGATCAACTGCGTGACAAAGTCAAAGCGATGCTGCCCAACGTTTGACACTCGTCGCCGCCCTGCCCCGTTACTCATTCAATAGGACGCTAGCGCGATCGTGCCCCTCAACGCACGCGCCAAAAGACTTCGAGCGCAACTGGGTGCAAACTTCGTCCGGCAAACACGGGTTCAGCTTTTTACGGCTGTATGCGCCGACCGAGGCCAACGTCGATAAAAGCTGAAAACTGGAAGACATCACCCCTGCTCATTAAGAGACGCAACAACATGATCAAACAACCGACGCGCCTGCTGTTGGCGAGCCTCTCGATACTCATGAGTACCGGCGCCTTGGCCGATTTCACCGCGACCCCGGGCGAAGCGCGGGCTATCGCCAAGGAAGCGTATCTGTATGGCTACCCGGTCGTGCAGATGTACAAGACGCTTTACACCCAGGCCGTTGATAAAGGCGGTGCCAACTTCAAGGCGCCGTTCAACCGGATAGGCAACACCGCCCAGGTGTTTACGCCCAAAGACACGGCGTCCGTGACCCCGAGCTCCGACACGGCCTACTCGTTTGTATGGATGGACCTGCGCAGCGAGCCGCTGGTGCTGACGTTGCCGAAGATCGAAGACAACCGTTACTACTCGGTGCAGTTGATCGATCTTTACACACAGAACTTCGCCTACCTGGGCACCCGCAGCACCGGCAACAACGGCGGCCACTACATGATTGCCGGCCCGGACTGGAAAGGTCAGCAGCCGGTGGACGTTGACCGCGTGGTGTACAGCGAAAGCAACATCGCCTACGCCCTGTACCGCACGCAGCTGTTCGATGAAAAAGACCTGAACAAGGTCAAGCAGATCCAGAGCGGCTACAAAGTCCAGTCCCTGAGCAGCTATGTGAAACAAGCCGCGCCGGCCAAGGCGCCGAAGGTCGAATGGCCCAAGCCTACGGCGACCATGGTCGAAGGCCCGCAGCTGTTCCGCTACCTGAACTTCATGCTCTCCTTCGCCGCCCCTCAGGACAGTGAAAAAGAGCTGCTCGCGCGTTTTGCCAGGATCGGCATCGCCCCCGGCGCACCCTTCGCGCTCAACCAGTTGACCGCCGAGCAGCGCAAAGCCCTGGAAGATGGCATCAGCGATGCCCGCGCTGAATTTGCAGCGTTCAAAAAAGACAGGATCGACACGCATCAAGTGCCCAGCGGTGATTTGTTCGGCAGTCGCGACCATCTGCAAAACAACTACCTGTACCGCTACGCCGGTGCGGACATGGGGATCTTCGGCAACTCCAGCGACGAGGCCGCTTACCTCGAGTACGTCGTCGACAGCGAAGGCAAGCCTGCCAACGGTGCGCGCCACAGTTACACCGTGCATTTCGCCAAGGACCAACTGCCGCCAGCCGATGCGTTCTGGTCCCTGACCCTGTACGACGCAAAGACCAAGTTGCTGGTGCCCAACCACAAGAAACGCTACCTGATCAACTCGCATATGTTGCCTGATCTCAAGCGCGACGCCGATGGCGGCGTGACCCTGGCGCTACAGCACCATGAGCCACCGAAAGCCGAACAGAGCAACTGGTTGCCGGCTCCACCCGGCCCATTCTTCGCTGTGCTGCGCATTTACCTGCCCAAGCCTGAGGTAGGTTCCGGTCAATGGAAGCTACCGCCACTGACGCCGCTTAAGTGACACCTCGCGCCCGGTCGCAACAGCGCTGGACCGGGCGCGCCCTGCCCCATACCGTTGGAATATCACGCCGTAAAACAGGCATGGCGCCTGCGATTGTCTAGGGAGCTGTACCGCACATGACTTGCTGGAATGTCCTCGGCCTGACGCCGGATGCCGATAGCCGTACGATCAAGCGCCAATACGCCGCCTTGCTGAAACAGACCCGCCCGGACGATGACCCGCAAGGCTTTCAGCGCCTGCGCGAAGCCTATGAGGCTGCACTGGCGTGGAACCCGGACGAGCAGGTCGCTGATGACGTGCTGGTCGAGACGCCCGACCAAACCCTCGCTCAGCATTACGAAGCGGCCATGGCCGATGGCACCGCGCTGTTGCTGGAAGTCCACCTGTTACAGCGCTGCATCGAAGGCGATCTGAATGCCGAAGACACCCGGTGGGCCTTCGAAACCTTCAACTGGCTGACTGCCTGGCAACGCCTGGAACTGCCCAGCGCGTTAATCAGCACCCTGGAGTTCCAGCAACGGACCCAATTGCAGAACCCCTTGCACCAAGCCCTTGGCCAGCAAGACGACGCTGCGTTCCTGGCGGCCTACGCCGCTACACCCAACGCGCATGCCTGGGTGAACAATCATCCTCATGCCGAGTGGTTCAACGAATGGTTGGCCAGACTGCTTGCCAACCATCATTACTGGTCGAGCACTGTATTCGAAGCGGTTTGCGCCGGACAAAACTGGCACGGTGGCGCAGATCATGGGTGCCTCGCTGGAGACTGGGCGCAGATGTTGAAGCGCCAAGAAGGTCCTGCTTTTATGGCGCACCAACGTGCATTGGCCGCACAACCGCCCGACAGCCCGCAACAGCGTGCCGCGCGCTTGCTACTGGCACCCATGAGCCTTGGCCAGCGCCGTGCCTTTGCTCAGCGCTTCGACGAAGACGACTGGAAGGCCTGCAAGACGTTGAGTGCCGATATTTATGCCGACCACGTCAGCGTTGCCGAAGGCATGCCCGGTGGCACGGTGTATTTCTGGCAGGGCTGGGAGGCCTCCATGGACAGCTGGCCGTGGATCGTTGCGCTGGTGCTCAGTTGCCTGGTGGGTGTGCTGGTAAAGGCCGAAGCCTTGGCCGGCAAAGTAATACCGACCCTGGGCCAGGGCATTCTGTGGTCGATCGGCGCCGTGGTGTGTGCGGGCATAGCCTGGCAGGCCTGGCGACCGCTGGCCCACCATTACCGCGTGCTGGATGAACAGCTCAGCCAACGCTTGCCCCGCTGGCTCAGCCCGACCCACTTGCCGTTGCTGCCGATACGTGACCTGGTACCGGGTCTCATTCTGGCCGCAGCGTTGGGTTATGTGTTCAGCCCGTTCGCCAGTTTGACCCTGGCGGTCGCACTGGCGCTGGTGGGTTTGATCAAGCGGCCGTTCATGAATCACCACACCCCTTGGACCGCCCGGCATCCACGCTGGGCCGTCCTGGGCGGCACGCTTTGTCTTGTTGGCGCGGTCGCGCTCTATGCCGGGTTGAAGATGCTCGACAACCAGCACCTGGTTACCCGCAACCAAGGTCTGCAGCAGTGGACCGAACGCCTGTGCAGCCGCATGCCAAGTAGCGTGGTTGAGTGCCAGGCGCCCGCCACCCAAGTGCAGTGGTACGGCCAGGAGGGCAAGCCATGAATCCAAAATGGTTGTTACCCATAAGCATCGCATTGGGCCTTGGCCTGCTCGGGGTGGCCAGCGCCACCAGACCGTTGCAAAAAGTGCAACTGTGGCTGGACCAGCGCGACAGTCCCTACACTGCCAGAGCCAGTGCCCTGGCACCGATCATTGACTGCGTGAACCGCGTCGACCGGGACACGCGCCTCGCGTATTACCCCATTCCAGAAGTTGAGCCCGACAAGCCCACCCTCGATACCTATGGCGACCGCAATGAGCCCGAGCCGTACCTTATCCAGCGGTCGGTATGTTCGCAGCAGTACACGGTGAAGCTGGAACGCCAGGCGCCCGGCAGCAACTTGCTCGCCGCCGCAGGTGCTTACGCGCAAGCTTTGTACAACGTCACGGCACTGGCCGATGGGGTTACTCGCGTGCAGGCGCGCAGCCTGGCGCCGACAACGCAGGAAATAGCGTCTGAGGCTGCTGGCAAGCAATTGCTGCTGGCCTACGATCAGGTCGTCGAAAAATACCTGGCAGCGTCCACTTCTCTGCGCCAACAGTTGGCGGATGAAGACCTGAGTGTGCGTCCCGCCCAACTGGCGTTGCTGGAAGCGCGCTTTGGCCGAGACATGCAGTGGCACTTGCTCAACTACATGATCGCGGCGCGCCAGGCGGTGAACCAGATCGAGCAAGGCGTGCGCGACGCCAACCTGACCCCGCAGCGCGTGGCTGACTTGACCGAGGGGGTACGCAAGGCCGCCGAGGACAGCAGAGTCTTTCTCAATGCCATGCCCAGCAGAAGGCTGGACGATGAGGCGATTTACCTCTGGTACAACATCAAGGCGCCTGCCGATGAATACCTCAAGGCGTTGACCACCCTGCACCAGGACTGGCAGGACCACGCCGCGCCGCAGCAGTTGAGTGACGACTATTACCGCGTCACCCGCCGCTACGACGCACTGCTCAGCTATTACAACCGCCTGGCCAGGAATGCGTTCTAGTGGTTTCTGAGCTTTACATAGGATTGATGCAGGTCCGACGCCCAGCCATCGATCACGCTTTTGACGTCATCGGCTTTCATTACCTGGGCAGCGTTGTCCAACGGCTTGCCGGTGCCTTTGCGCACCACCTGGGCGATCACCTTGCCAGTGGCCCCGTCGAGGAACTGCGCTTCGGTCCCCAAAGTGGTTTCCTGGTCACGGATGCCGGTACCGGTACTCACCGCCGCTGCCACCAGGGCCACCGGGATGAATTCATAGGGTTTCAGGCTCTCGGTCTTGCTGCTGACGGCGGTTATTGCCGCGCGCACCACGATCACGCCAGGGCCGGGCGCGCTGGCCAGGGGCAGTGACTTGGCCAGCTCACGCTTGAGCGCTTGGTTGTAGTAGGCGTTGATGCCGTTGAGGGTGCTCTCGGGGATTTTTGCGGTGGCGTGGGGTTTGGGGTAGAACTGAGTCGGTTCGATGTATGCCGCGTTGTAGCGGCTCAGGTCCAGCTTGGGATCGACCCAGCGCATCACCACGGCGCCCGACGGCGACTGGGCTTGTTTGAGTTGGCTGTAGTCGGACAGAAAGCCCGAATACTCATCCGGTTGCGTGACCTTGCTGGCGCAACCGGTCATCCCCAGCGTGGCGATACACAGCGCGCCGATCATTAGCCTTAGTTTCATCATCGAACTCCTTGGCGGTCATCATCGAAACAGTGAGCTGTAGGTATAGCCAATCCTGGGGAATACGCCCTATTTAGCCTCGGGCATTTGCCAGGCCTGGGATCGGCGTCAAAGCTGAAGGCTCAAGCGCGATCGCGCGGGATCAGGCTTTGTAATTGCGAAGCCAGGAAGTTGGCGTCGAAGCCGAAGGTGTCGGGGTCTTTCAGGCCATTGGTTTTCTTCCACAGCCAGTCGTTCTTGTCGGCCGCCAGCACCAGCGAGACGCTGCCGTGGCGGGCTGCGGTCAAGCCCATCACCGCGACGGAAATCGAACCGCCCGCCCCCATCACATCCGGCACGAACTCCACGGTTTTGCCGGTGATCTGCACAATGAGCTTCTCAGTCTTGAAGGTGGACGTCTCCACCGGCACGCTCGGGCCGCTGGCCACATAGGCTTCACGATTGACTTCCAGCAGCCCGACGGTTTTGACCGGTTCCAGCCACAGCTCAATCTGCCCGAACAACTCGCCGAGCTTTTGCGCCCAGCGGGCTGACTGCACGTCGAATTGCTGTTTTTTGTGGGCTTCGCTGTCGGCGTAATGACGAAGCATCTCGCCCAGTTGTTGTACATCGTCCATTGCGGATTTCCTTGGGTGAGCCAGGTTGCGAAGACTGATCATGGCAGATGCGGCGGTTCGCCGTACGCCTTAAAACTGCACCGGTCATTTGGCTGGCAACTGCGTATGACTATTGGTTGGCCAGTGGGTAAGGTGAAGTCACATCCCTTGTCAGGAACATCACATGCGCACCATCGGCCTTATCGGCGGCATGAGCTGGGAGTCCAGCGCCGAGTATTACCGCATCATCAACCAGCGTGTGCGCGACCAGCTGGGCCCGCTGCGCTCGGCGCAACTGTTGATGTACAGCGTGGATTTCGGCCCAGTGGAACAGGCCCAGCATGCGGGGCGTTGGGATGACACCGCGCAGATCCTCGAAGATGCTGCGCGCCGCCTGCAGGCTGGCGGCGCCGAGTGTGTGGTGCTGTGTACCAACACCATGCATAAAGTGGCCCCGCGTATTGAGGCGGCGGTGTCGATTCCGTTCCTGCACATCGCCGATGCAGCCGGTTTGGCCGCAGTGGAGGCCGGCACGATGACGGTCGGTTTGTTGGGCACCGCATTCACCATGGAGCAGGACTTTCTCAAGTCCCGCCTGGCCGATCACGGCCTGACGGTGTTGGTGCCGGACACGGATGAACGTAAGGACGTGCACCGCATCATCTACGAAGAGTTGTGTGTGGGCGTGATCAGCGACACTTCACGCCAGATCTATCAACGGGTGATCAAATCCCTGGCCGCCCGTGGCGCCCAGGCAATCATCCTTGGTTGCACGGAAATAGGCCTGTTGATCAAGCCCGAACACAGCGACCTGCCGCTGCTGGACACCACCGAGCTGCATGCGCAGGCTGCGGTGGCGTTTGCTCTGGGTTAACCCCGCTGGCGCAGACGGGCCATGCTGACGGTGTCGACAAACACACCGTCACGCAGGGCGTAATCGCGCAGCAGCCCTTCCACCTCGAAACCGAATTTACGGTACAGGTGTTGCGCGGCTTCGTTGTCGGCGTACACCGTTAACTCCACGCGGTGAAGATTCATCCAGTTGTCAGCCACGTCCAGCGCAGCGCTCAACAGACGCGACCCCACCCCCTTGCCCTGCCAGGCCGGCGCAACGCCCATGCCGAACGAACCCACATGGGCCTGGCGCACGCGCAGGTACTGTTCCAGGCCGAGTTGACCGATCACCTCACCGCCGTGCACCGCCACCAGTTGCAGCCGACGCTCGTTGTCCATCACCAGCTTGTTGCGCCAGGCCTCCACCGATTGGTAAGGCATTTGCAGCACCTGTCGACACACCGCCGGTTCGTTATAGAGCGCTGCGACGCCCTCAAGATGGGCCTCGGTAAAGCGCTGGATCACGATATGGGGTTCAGGTGTGTGCATGGTGTTTCATCCTTTGAAAGACACGTGGCCAGCCAGTGTAGAGGCCCTGCCCACCCGATGGCTAGGGCGCTGGCGCCGTCGACCACAACGCCGGCCAATCACCGTAACCCACCCCAGTGCAGCGCGGCATGGACAGCAATTCACTGAGCTGGAAACCCTTGCCGTCAAACACCCAGACGGCGCCCGCACCACAATCGCCAATTCCCCGGAGCTTGTAGAAATAACTCAAGGTGCCACTGGCTGCGTCATATCCCACAGAGCCTTGCAGTGGCTCGATCCCTAATGGCAAGGGCTCAAGCTGCATCGGGGTTTCAGCATACGGCGCCTGGCGCTGGCGGCTGACCACATCGTATTCACAGTTGTAGGCCGCGCAGTCATAACGCACCACGGTCATCGCCTGCTGCGCGGTGAGGGCACCAGCGTTCGCCTCGGGTGCGCTGCCGGTGCCGTTGTCCTCGGGCGTGACGGTGTGCAACGCGGCCGCTATCAGGCCGGCCTGCTCCTGCGCAGTCAACATCGGTGCTCCTGGGAATTTGCGCAGCACCGGTGTCGGCAAACGTGCAGGCACGGCGCTGGCCGCGCCCTTACCTGGGCGGGCCAAAGCCGTGACGTTATCCACCCGCCCCTGCACCGCATCCATCAACAGCAGCGAAGCGCTCAACCCGCTCAGCGACACATGCGCCTGCTCATCCCCCGGCAATTGCAGGCGCTGGCCGTTACGCAAACGCTGCAACCAACGCCGCGCCACTGCCTCCTCGATCACGCCATAGGACTGAACCTCGGGATCACCGCCCTGATCGTCCAGTTCAACGTGCAGACCCTGCGTCGACTCCAGCCCCAGCGGCTGACCGTCCAACAGCAGGGTCGACAGGTCGAGCGCCTCACCGCGGTGGTCGAAGCGCAAACGCAGGTAACCTTCAGGCCCGGCCTGATGCCAGATATGCAAAGTCAGCGAGCTGTAGTCCTCCTCGTCGACGCCACTGGGTGCGCTGAGGGCATGGCAATTACGCAGGTTGTCGCAACCCGTTACCCAATTCTTGATTTCCCGGAGCAAGGGAACGCTTTCAGTGTTGGTTTGAGCGAAGGTGGCAGTGCTGGTCAACAGCAAGGCCAGGAGTGCGGGGCGCAGCATGGGGACTCTCCGTGTCGAAAAAAGGCGCGGATTGTCCCATGTTCGGGAGGTGGCGTCAGTGCTTAGCCGCCACGCGCCACACCCGCGCAATGTCCGCCGCCCGCTCGCGCAATAATCGCGGGGCCTCACTGCACGCCTGTTCCAGGCTCATCGGCCCGTTCGGCAAGGCGAAGGCGGCGTCGACGCCGTGGGCGTACATTTGCTCGTAGCCGTCGCCCAGGGTGCCTGCGATGACGATCACGGGCACGCCGTGCTGCTGGGCGATACGAGCGACGCCAAAAGGGGTTTTGCCGCGCAGGGTCTGGGCGTCGAAGCGGCCCTCGCCGGTGATGACCAGGTCAGCGTCGCGTACGACGGCGTCCAGGCCAACCAATTCGGCGACGACTTCCACGCCGGCTCGAAACTGCGCACCGAGAAAGGCCTTGGCGGCGAAGCCCAGGCCGCCGGCGGCGCCGCTGCCGGGTTCGTCGCGCACGTCCTTGGGCAAGACCTTGGCGCAGTGATCGGCGAAGTGGCTGAGGGCCGCGTCCAGTTGTTGGACGTGTGCGGGACTGGCACCTTTCTGCGGGCCAAAAATGGCTGAGGCACCGTGGGGGCCACACAGGGGATTGTTGACGTCGGCCGCGATTTCAAAGCGCACCTCAGACAGGCGCGGATCAAGCCGCTCAAGGCTGATATGGGCCAGGCCAGCTAAGGCCAAACCGCCCGGCGCCAGCACTTGGGAGTGGGCATCAAACAAGTGCACGCCAAGCGCCTGCATCGCCCCCGCGCCTCCATCGTTGGTGGCACTGCCGCCAATCGCCAGGATGATGCGCTGTGCGCCGGCATCCAGGGCGGCGCGGATCAGCTCGCCGGTACCGTAAGTGCTGCTGATACACGCATCGCGCTGTCCTGGTGGGACCAATTGCAAGCCGCTGGCTTCGGCCATTTCGATGATCGCTGTGTGGCTGTCGGCCAACCAGCCCCAGCGCGCGTCAACCGTCGCGCCCAACGGTCCGCGAACCGCCTGGCGGCGCAGCTCGCCGTTGCAGGCGGCGAGTACCGAGTCCACCGTTCCTTCACCGCCGTCCGCCATCGGGCACTGGATCAACTGCGCGTCCGGCCAGACCTCGGCCAAGCCTTGGGCAATGGCCTGGGCAACGCCTTCGGCACTCAGGCTGTCCTTGAACGAGTCGGGGGCGATGATGATTTTCATGGGCTTTCTCCGGTTTTTATGACGCCCATGCTGCCAGTTGGCACCGGGAATGACGCCGGTCCGATGCACAAGTGCGGGTGAGGTTTGTTGTTCATTCCGACAAAGCCTGGGGCAACAGCTGGACGCCCAGGTACAGGGCGAGCATGCCGTCCAGGGTCAGCGGGTCGACGCCACTGAGTTCAGCGATGCGCTCCATGCGGTAACGCAGACTGTTGCGGTGGATACCCAGCGCGTCGGCGCAGGCCTGGCTTTGGCCATCGTGCTCGCACCAACTGCGCAGCGTGGCCAGCAATTGGCCGTTGTTGTCCTTGGCGAGCACTTTGCGCAGGGGGTTGAGCAGTTCATCGAGGGCGTCGTCGTTGCGATGGCGCCAGAGCATCACCGGCAGGCGATAACGGTTGAGGGTCAGCAGCAGTGAGTGCGGCAGTACATCGCGACCGTAGGCCAGTAAGTCACCCACACGCCGATAGCAACGGCGCAGCCCGGCCAGTCCTTCCGCTTGCCCGCCGACGGCTACGCGCAGCACATTCCAACCTTGGCCTTCGAGCTTTTCCAGCAGGCGCGGATTATCCACTTGCACCGCCGCGGGCCGGCACCATAACAACGAGAACTGCGCCGAGCTGACGCACCAACTGTCCGGATAGCGCGACGTCAGCCACGCGCTTAATGCCTCCGCCGACTGGCCCGGCCCCAGTTCGAAAAGGTACGGCGTGCGCGCCAGCTGCGGCTTGAGTCCCAGTTGCTGAGCTTCGTCGACCAGGCGCGGCGAATCACCGGTTTCGGCGAGGAGCAACGCCAATAGATCGTCGCAACGCTGGCGTCGCCATTGCTGCTCGGCTTGCTGATGGCGATGGCTGACCAACATTTCTGCGGTCATACGCACCAGTTCCGCGTAGGTGCGCAGCAGTTCAGGTTCGCCGGTGATACCCAGCACGCCGATCAGACGCTGATCGTGCATCAGCGGCAGGTTGATACCCGGCTGTACGCCCTTGAGGTGTTTGGCGGTCTGGCCGTCGATTTCCACCACGCGACCATTGGCCAGCACCAGTTGCGCACCTTCATGGCGGGTGTTGATGCGCTCGGACTCACCACTGCCGAGAATCAGGCCCTGGCTGTCCATGACATTGACGTTGTAGGGCAAAATCGCCATGGTCCGATCGACGATGTCCTGTGCCAAGTCATGATCCAACTCGAACATGAGTCTAAATTCCTAAAAAAGCATGGTTGTTCATCGGCACAGCGCAAAGTTTCCATCACTGTGCGCGAGCACAAAGACAGCACCCCGCCCCGTGGCCAAGACTCGTTGAGCGATCAACGTTACCCTCGCATCGCGAAAAATCATAATAAAGAGAGAACGCCATGTCACAGAGCGCCGCTGCCACACTGGCCACCGATGACGATAAAAACGCCATCTACAAGCGCATTACCCTGCGCCTGATCCCCTTCATTTTCATCTGCTATCTGTTCAACTACCTTGACCGGGTCAACGTTGGCTTTGCCAAGTTGCAGATGCTTGATGCGCTGAAATTCAGCGAAACCGTGTACGGCCTAGGTGCCGGGATATTCTTCATTGGCTACGTACTGTGCGGCGTACCGAGCAACCTGGCGCTGACCAAGTTCGGTCCACGACGCTGGATCGCATTGATGATGATCGTGTGGGGCACCTTGTCCACGTGCCTGCTGTTCGTCACCACGCCGACGCATTTCTACACCCTGCGCCTGTTCACGGGCGCCGCCGAAGCCGGCTTCTTCCCTGGCGTGGTGCTGTACCTGTCGCAGTGGTTCCCAACGTTCCGCCGTGGACGGATCATGGCGCTGTTCATGTCGGCGATTCCGGTGTCCGGCTTACTCGGCAGCCCGTTCTCCGGCTGGATCCTCAACCACTTCGCCGCCGGCCAAGGCGGTTTGGCGGGTTGGCAGTGGATGTTTCTGCTGCAAGGCATCCCCACCGTAATCCTCGGCGCCCTCGCCTACTTCCTGCTCAGTGACACGTTTGCCCACGCCAAGTGGCTCAAACCCCACGAGCGTGCGGTACTGGAAGCCGACCAGGCGACGGACCTGGCCAACAAGCCGAAAACCACCACCGATTCCCTCGCCGAAGTGTTCAAGAACCCGGCGATCTGGGCATTCGGCCTGATCTACTTTTGCATCCAGAGCGGTGTGTACGCGATCAACTTCTGGCTGCCGTCGATCATCAAGAACCTGGGGTTCAGCGATAACTTGGTGATCGGCTGGCTCAGTGCGATCCCGTATTTGCTGGCGGCGGTCTTTATGCTGCTGGTGGGCCGCTCCGCAGACTTGCGCAAAGAGCGTCGCTGGCACTTGGTGGTGCCTATGTTGATGGGCGCGATTGGTCTGGTGATTGCGGTGAATTTCGCCACGACCCCAGCGATTGCGATTCTGGGCCTGACGATCGCCACCATGGGTGCCCTCACCGGTCTGCCGATGTTCTGGCCAGTGCCGACTGCGATGCTCAGCGCGGGCGCGGCGGCGGGTGGTTTGGCGTTGATCAACTCCATGGGCCAGATGGCGGGCTTTCTCAGCCCGTACATCGTGGGCTTTGTGAAGGATGCGACGGGGTCCACCGATATTGCGTTGTACCTACTGGCGGCGGTGATTGTGGCCGGTAGTGTGTTGGCGTTGCGGATGACGCACACCCTCAAGGCTTGACGGCGTCCATGTGGGAGGGGCAAGCCCCTCCCACATCTCGTCCGCGTTTACAGCAGCCCGCCGCCGTCGATATCAATGACAGCACCGGTCATGTAGCCATTTTCCATGGCCAGCACATACGCCGCCGCCACTTCCTCTGCCTGCCCCACGCGCCCCACCGGCAACGCGCCACCGGCCTTGGCAAACATCGCCAGGCGCTGGTCCTCGGCCAACCCTGCATACGCTGGGGTATCAATCACACCGGGACTCACCACGTTGACGCGTCGCGGCGCCAACTCCTTTGCCAACTGCTTGCCCAGGGCTTCAGTGGCCGCGTTGATACCAACTTTGATGAACTGGCCCGGCGCCAACTTACGGCCCAGTTGCCCGGAGGTCAGACTGATACTCCCGCGCTCATCTAGGAAAGGCAGCGCCTGCTGGATCGCCCGCAACGCGCCCCAGAGTTTCACGTTGAAGTTGTCCTGGGCCTCGTCCAGATCGGTTTCGATCAAGGTCTTGGCGCGCACCGAGGGGCCGGAGGTGTACACCAGATGGTCAAAACGCCCAACGGTTTCGAACAGACGTTGCAGTGAGTCGGGGTCGGTGACATCCACTGGCTCGCTGCGTAGGCCGTTGTCGCGGCCCGACGATAGGCGCCGCCCCGCCAACACCACCTGAGCACCGCGTGCAGCGGCGGCCTTGGCCACCGCCGCGCCAATGCCACTGCTGCCGCCGATCACGACGACCGTTTTACCGTTGAGGGAAGATGTCATGGGGAGATGTCCTGGGTCAGAAAGTGAGCGTTCATCTTCCCAGCTTGGCAATCGACGAAAAATCCCGGTAAAACGACAAGATCTTTAAAGGATTTTTACAAATGAGCTCAATCCTAGACCTTGAAGTTTTTGTGCGCACCGCCGACACGGGCAGTTTGTCCGCCGCCGCGCGCGGCCTGGGGTTGACCCCTGCTGCGGCCAGCATCGCCCTCAAGCGTCTGGAAACACGGCTGGGCATCCGCCTGCTCGCGCGCTCTACCCGCAGCATGCGCCTGACCGAGGAAGGCAAGCGCTACCTGGACAGCGTGCGCGAAGCCCTGGCCGCATTGGCCGAAGGTGAACAAGCCCTCAAGCAGCACAGCCAGGGGTTGACCGGATTGCTGCAATTGGCCGCGCCGTCGGATTTTGGACGCAATGTCGTCTTGGGCTGGCTGGACGAATTCAAGGCGGAACACCCGAATATCCGCCTGCAATTGCTGCTCAACGACAGCAATGCTGACCTTTTCCGCGACACCGTCGATATCGCCCTGCGCTTCGGCGTACCCCGTGACTCCAGTCTGGTGGCACTGCCTGTCGTGCCCGGTCACCAGCGCATTGCATGTGCCAGCCCCGAGTACCTCGCGCGTCACGGCACACCCACGACGCCCGCGCAGTTGGCGCAACACAACACACTGCGGTACATGCGCCAGGGGCGCGCCAACAGTACGTGGTTCTTTCGCCAGGGCAGCGAGCTGCAGGAAGTCAACGTGACAGGCGATTACCTGAGCGACGACGGTGAAATTGTGCGGCGCTGGGCCTTGGCCGGTCACGGCATCGCCTATAAAGCCAACCTGGATATCGCCCGGGATCTGAAGGCCGGCCGCCTGGTGCACGTGTTGCCGGATTGGCAAGGCGAACCGACGCCATTCAACCTGATGTGCCCGCACCGCCTGCAAGTGTCGGAGCGGGTAAAAGTGCTGCATCGGTTTCTCCACGTGCGCTGCCATGCGTTGCTGAGCGAATGAAGAAACACGCTCAGGGCTTGTTCCAGAGCCTCTGAGTCTGGTATTGCATGGATTACGTCTCACAGCCGCAAGGAGCTTTGCATGATTTACCGCACATTGGGCCAGTCCGGTTTGAAGGTCAGCGCCTTGACGCTGGGCACCATGATGTTTGGCGAGCAGACCAATACCGAGGACTCGCTGCGCATCATCGATAAGGCCTGGGATCAGGGCATCAATTTTATCGACACGGCCGACGTATACACCGGCGGACGCTCCGAGGAACTCGTCGGCGAAGCCATTGCCCGTCACCGCCAGGATTGGGTGGTGGCGAGCAAAGTCGGTTTCGGTCCGCCGGACGGTTTGCCCAACCGCAGTGGCTTGAGTCGCAAACGGATTTTCAATGCGCTCGACGCCAGCCTGACCCGACTCGACACCGATTACCTCGACATCTACTACCTGCACCGCGAAGACCACTCGACCCCTCTGGAGGTCACGATTTCTGCGATTGGCGACTTGATCCGCCAGGGCAAGATCCGCTACTGGGGCTTATCCAACTACCGCGGTTGGCGCATTGCCGAAGTGATCCGCGTGGCCGAGCGTTTGGGCGTGGACAGGCCGGTGATCAGCCAACCGCTGTACAACATCGTCAACCGTCAGGCTGAAGCGGAGCAGATTACCGCCGCTGCCGCCTATGGCCTGGGCGTGGTGCCTTACAGCCCGCTGGCCCGAGGCGTGCTCAGCGGTAAATACGCGCCGGATGTCACGCCAGAACCGGGCAGCCGCGCCGCACGCCAGGATAAACGTATCCTGGAAACCGAATGGCGCGTGGAGTCGCTGCGCATTGCCCAGCAAATTCAGCAATATACCCAGGGACGCGGTGTGGGGATCGTCGAGTTTGCCATCGCCTGGGTATTGAACAACTCTGCGGTGAGTTCGGCGATTGTCGGACCGCGTACCGAGGCCCAGTGGGATGCCTACACCGGCGCGCTGGACGTCAAGATCACGGCTGAGGATGAAGCGTTTATCGATTCATTGGTGACATCGGGGCACTCGTCCACCCCAGGGTTCAATGATGTTAGCCACTATGTCTCGGGGCGCGTCGCTCGCTCGTAGTCGAGTGCTGTTGGGGCGAGCGGCAGCGGGTGTTGACCGAAAGAGGTTGCGGGGCTGCATCGCAGCCCAACACGGGCAAGCCCGCTCGCCACCGGGATAGGAGAAATTTTATGGCGTGAGAAAATTTCCCACCAATCGCCCCAAAACAGAGCAGCCGTTTCACGCCGCAAGCACCATAATGCCCGCCTCTCTTGTACAAATCGGTTTTCGCGAGGACAGCGTGTCTAAAGGTGTTGTGTTATCGGTCTCGGCCTCGGTGTTGTTTGCCGTGATGTATTACTTCACATCGTTGCTCACGCCGTTGAGCGGTCTGGAGATTTTCGGCTGGCGCATGCTGCTGACTGTGCCGTGCATGACGGTGTTCATGATCGTCAGCGGCGAATGGCGGCGTGTTTGGGAATTGCTGCAGGTACTGGCGGCAAAGCCTCGATTGATCGCAGGCGTCGTGTTGTCTTCGGCCTTGCTGGGCGTGCAGCTGTGGTTGTTCATGTGGGCACCGCTGAACGGGCGCAGCCTGGATGTTTCGGTGGGTTACTTTCTGCTGCCATTGACCATGGTGCTCACCGGACGGCTGGTATGGGGTGAGCAGCTGTCCTATCTGCAAAAGATCGCAGTGTTCTTTGCAGGCCTTGGGGTACTCAACGAGTTGTACCAAGCCGGTGGGTTTTCGTGGGCAACGCTGGTGGTGATCATTGGCTATCCGCTTTACTTCATCGTGCGCAAATACCTTAAGACCGATAACTTGGGCGGGCTCTGGCTGGATATGGCGCTGATGCTGCCGGTGGCTTGGTGGTTCGTGCAAAGCGGCGAGCAAGGTTTTGCGGTCATGGATGTGCACCCAAAGCTTTACGCATTGATTCCCATGCTGGGTCTGATCAGCGCCTCTGCATTGGTGAGCTACATCATTGCCAGCCGATTACTGTCGTTCAGCCTGTTCGGGCTGCTCAGCTATGTCGAGCCGGTGCTCTTGCTGTTCGTAGCCTTGCTGCTGGGTGAAGGCATCAAGGCGGGCGAATGGCTGACCTATATCCCGATTTGGATCGCAGTCATGGTGCTGGTGTTCGAAGGGTTCAAGCACCTGGTACGCCAGCGCAGGGCTTGAACCGTCTTCACCTGGAATTGCCCAACAGCGCCGAATGCGTTTGGGTTGCACCTTGATCGTCAAGTGTAGTGAAGCGCACTGTTGCGCTGCCCGCCGCGCCGTGCGGCAGCCTTGGCATCGTCACGACGGCGGTGGATCGTGGTGCGATCATCGGCGGGTCTTCGCTGTGGTATTCAACGCCCTCGCGTGTCACAACGATGCCGGACAGCGTGACGTGGTAATCGCCGGGATTATTCACGTGCAGCGTCGACTCATCCCCGGTAACTAGTTGCCATTTCAAGTCATTAATCGAGCTTGCCGCCGTCCCCGCTAGTTGGTTCGGCCGCAAGAACAATTTAACCCGCGTACGAAATGCCAGATTCACTTGGTTATTTTGCACAGCGGGCTCGCCTGTCGGCCTGATCGCAAGCACGTTGAGCCAATACACTGATTCCCGGTCCTCGTTCGTGTGTGAAGACGATTGATAGAGCACGCGCAGCGCTCGTCCACTGCCGGCCTCCATGCGGAAAATCGGTTGAGTGACAGTGAACGGCACATCACTGTTTTCAGGTGACGCCTCGCTATCGTTGGCGTCGATCCATACCTGGACCAGCCGCGGGCCATCCGTTTCATTGGTAAGGTTGACCGTTACTTCGCGGGCTTGAGCCGGATAGATCACACGGGTACGGTCGATGACGATTTCGCCTTGGACCAGAGGTGCCTGCAGCGCCATCAGCAGCCCTATCACGTTGAGCCGTCGCAGGAACGTCCGGCTCATCGGTAACTCATCGTGAACGTTGCCACGCCATTTGCGCTGCCTGGCGCAATCGTCTGTTGTGTCTGGATATAGCGCGCAGTCAGCGGAATTTGCACCGTGCCATTGCCCGTCGTCCCCACCAGCCATTGATTAGGGTTGCCCACGCTTGAGGAGTCCGCACCGTAACGAACCAGAATATTGCCGCCGCGTACCAACTGCAGGGCCACGCCCTTGGCCTGGGAACTTGCGGTCAGGGACAGCACATCGCTGCGATTCGAGCGGGTGGTATGGTCAGTGACGGTGATAAACACATCACGCGTGCCTCCGGTGCCGCCTTCGCACAAGAGCGTGATATTGCGGGTTACGCTGCCGGCATGACTGCCGACGCCACGGAACGCCGTAACCGGTACGCTTCCCAAAGACATCGCAATGGAGGGCGTCGAAACCCGGCATGTCGGCTTTAGCGGTGGGCTAATGACCAGCGCCTGCATATTGACCGGATGATACCCAGGGGCTGAGGTATTGGTATTTTGCACCCTGTAATGCGCGACAGTGCGTGTGGGCACAGTCCCCGGAGAAATCGCCCCTCCCGTGGCCACCAGGTAAAGCCGTCCCTGCAGGCCCCAGACAACTGGCTTGGGATACTTCACCCTGAGCAGTGATGCTGCCGATTGACCGACAGCGGCGAAGCCATGATTCGGGTCGCGGGCCATCATTGCAAACCCAACCCCGGGCACGCCTGTGGCGAACACTGGCATGGACACACCGTTGGCGTTGAATGTCCTGCCAGTGGAGCTGGAGTTGACCGCGTTGATCGTCGCAGTTACCCAGTGGAAATCGCTCCAGAAGTCGTAACGGCACTGCATGACACTTGCCGGTGCATTAAAGGGATAGCCTCCCGCCAAACCGATCACTTGCCCGACCTGAGGGTTGGTCGGGGGGATGATGGGGGCAATGTTGATCGCCGTTGCCCCTTGCGGATAACAATCCCCACCTGAAAAAGCATGCGCTTGCATCGCTAGCATCCAGCCGCCCAACGTCGAGGCAGCAAGCCAAGATAAGTTCATTCAAAAGTCCTCTGCTGGTGCCCCACAGATGTGGCACCGAATATTCACGGGTGCCGTTCAATACTGCCGGCTACTTGGCGAACCGAGCTGGGTACGCACAACCCTTGGAGATAGTCGACGTCTTGCTGGCGGCTGTTCGCGGCATGCGCAGCCATCTGGTAGTGGACGTCGCATCGTTCAGAAATTTTTTCACCCCATTTGACGATCAACGTGCCGGCAGCCGGGATATCGCGCACAAAAGCTTTGCTGGCTTGGCCCACTACGCCGACTTCCCGGCCTTGCTGGTCCAGAACCTGAGCCGCAAATGGCAGCGGCGTGCCATTCTGCTGTTTGGCCTGGACGATCACCGCCCGCCCGCTGACGGTCTTGAACTCCACCAATTGCACTGCACCGAGGGTTGGAACGATATCCAGGCTCGACTCTTGAAGCTCCACGTCCATGGACATGCCTTGTGGATCAACACTCACCGTATTGTTTTGGAATGCCCTGAGTGACGGAACCACGGCATACCCGCTGCTATTGATGCGTGTAACACCGTCGTGGCCCAACACTGCGCCTTCGGCATCCGGCACATGAACCAGCGCAGAGGCCTCTCCCAGGCTTTGCGAAAACGTCACGCCGCCAGCGTGAGCGACGATGCCGCCATCGGCGCCAAATGAAAGCTGGGATCTATCGCGGCTCTGACCATAGCCTGCACGCACGCTGGCAGAACCGGTGCGGTACCCTGCGTGGGTGTTAAGTTGCCTGGAACTCGATTGATCACTGGTCGCGCGGCTGGCGGAAAAACCGTAGTCGAACTCGGCGTTCTCGCCCAGGAAGCCGTTGATGCCCACTTGCTGCTGGCTGCCCCGTGTATCGCCACTGTCCCGAGACAGCGAAGTATTGATGGTCGGCGACCTCGGTTCGCTCCCCAGCGGCATCGATAACGTCAGCATGTAGCGGTTATCGATGCGCCCGGGTTGGCCGATACGCCCGAAAAACACATCGTCACTGAGCTCGCTTTGAGTCAGTTGTCGCGTGTCCTGGACCCTTGAGCGCTGCGCCGAGAGGTTCCAGTTGACCTTGTTCCAGGTCGAGCCGTAACTGGCGGTGAATGAAACCTGGCGCCCTTCCTGCCCGCCCCAATAGTCGACAGAGCTGCCGTACAGGCTCAAGGTGCCTATGCCCAACTGCTGGCTGATGGTCAGGTCGAGCCGACTTTTTTGCCGGGCATAACCGTTGACATCACCGGACTGGCGAGCGATTTCACGCACATTCAGTGCATCCGGAAGGTTCAGGTAACCCTCTGTAGAGAACCGGTATGCACCCAGCGCAAAATGCGTACCCGAGGCGGGCAGACTTTTGTTGTAGCCCACGCCCAGGCTTTGGCCGGACAGGCGTCCATGATCAGCCACCTTGGTATGCGAGGTGGCGCCGTCCAGCGAGAAAGCACCGATGGACGTATTCAATGCAATACCGATCTTGCCCTGCTCATAACCGTTGGAAAGACTGCCGCCGCCATACACCGTCAAGTCATCGGTCAAGCCGTGTTGGAGAGTGCCTTGAAAGACGTTTGCGCCCTTGGCATCGATGCCCTTTTGCTGCACCTCACCCAAGGTGGCGCTGTATTTTGTCGTGTCGGCCCGCAGTAATTCCGGGGCCACCGAGTACGGCACGACGAAGGTGTTTCGGCGCCCGTCGACTTCCGTCACGCTGACGATCAAATCACCGCCATAACCCGTGGCATGCAAATCACTGATGACAAAAGGGCCAGGCGCGACTGTCGTCTCATAAATGGTGTACCCGTTCTGGCTGACAGTGACCGTTGCATTACTGTCGGCGACACCGCGTACCTGCGGTGCATAACCTTGCTGCGTCTGCGGACGCATGCGGTCGTCGGTTGCCAGGCTTACGCCTCGCACGCGTACCCCGTCGACAATCTGTCCGTTGCTGAAGGTGTCTCCAATAGTGAGTTGTGATTGCCAGGGGATGATGCTGCGCTGCACATAAGTGGACGTGTTCTGATAAGTCTCAAACCCTGTGCGGTTGCTCCAGGCTTGGGCACCTTGGTGCCGCAAGCGCCAGGCGCCCAGATTAATCCCCGCATTGAGGCCCAGGTAAGTGCGACCGTCGCCTTCACCAGCGGTGACCGCATTGGTACTGAAGTTGTAATTGAGCAGCCCGGCGGTAATGCCCTCATCCAACAACTCGGGGTCAATGTAGCCGCGCATCGACCGGTTCATGTAGGCCTGCGGCACGCTGGCGGCTAACTCAAGGGCGCCCGGATCGAACGAGCTGGACGCCATCGGAATCCACTGCCCCAGGTCGCCGCAATACTGGCCGGCTGCGGCAGGGTTCGCGAGCTCGCGCCCACGGGTATCGGTATCGACTTTATCCATCGCGATACCGATTTTTTCCAATACTTCGCGACTCAAACACGGCTGCGCACCGGTCTTTGCGTGGGCCGCGACGAACTCCACCTCCCTGCGCCCCAAAGCCTGGCCGTTGACCACGATATCTATGCGATATAGGCCAGGACTCATCTGGTTGCCGGTATTGAACCGTGACATGTCAACCGACGATGCCAGGCCGCTGGAGAATGCGTTCAGATCAAAGCTCAACTCAGACGCAAGCGCGGAATCGCTTGCGATTACGGCCGCACTCATCAAACCGCCCAACATCATCTTTCGATGCTGGAATGGCAAAATCGGGGCGCAACGATGCACCCGTACTTGGATGTGACTAGGCATAGTTATGACTTCAGTGGACGCTGAGAAATGTACGTTTGCTTGCGATCAGCAACGTTCCGGGGACGCGTTCAGCGATGCAATACAGCAGGCTGCGCCGATGAAAAGCTGCCGAAATCGTTGATGTAGGTGAAATTCACCCGCGCATCGGCGGGTATTACCTTCGCGGCGTTCGGCACCGGCAACTTCAACGTGCCTCCCGGTTCCACCATCGCTTCGGGCAGTGACAATTTTTTCGCGTCGGGATGGGAGCCCATAAGCAGGTAAATGTCGTTGAAGGTGACGTGATAAGCCGAAGGGTTGTGCACCTGTATCACGGTGTCTTGGGCGACCTGCTCCAGGGACCAGCGCAACAGCCCTGGCGCCTCCTCGGGTGTTCCAGATAACTGCGCCGGGCGAAAAAACACCTTGGTGCGGATACGGAACGCAAACTTGAAGTGATTCCGCTGGCTGTCTTCGAGGGTGGGATCAAACTCATTGGTGGCGCCCGGCACTTCAAGTACGTTCAACCAAAACAGCGACTCTCTATCCGCAGGTAGCGGTGCCTTGGTGTAGGACAAGCGCATGAACTGGCTTTTGCCGGCGTCCAGGCGAAATACCGGGGGAGACAGCACGAAAGGCACATCGCTCAGTGTCGGCGCTGCCTCGGCATCACCTGCGTCCAGCCACGCCTGGACCAGACGGGGTGCGTGTTTGTCATCATTGGTCACTCGTATGGTGACCTCGCGTCGCTGCTCGGGGTAAATCTGTCGCGTACCGTCGATAACTACCCCCGCGTGCGCCGCATGCGAGGCTATGCACAAGGCCAGACTCAGCGCGACGGACACCACGCGATGACTTAAGAACATCATTAAATCCTGCATCGGGTAATCCTTGAAAACAGTTGTCCTGCGCCCGACCGCAGGGTCGAGCGAGGATCTCAGGCAACAAACGCAATGGTTATCAGCGCGGCTGCATCAAGGAAAGGTGACCGAGTACTGCACGCTGCTGGTGACATTGCCCGCGCCTGCCGCTCCGCCATTGGCGATGTAGCGTGCGTAGAACGGTAAGGTCGCCAGACCATTGGTCACGGTGGCAACGGTTGAGTTATTACCTACGCGCAAGTCCATTGGCGTGTTGGAAGCGCCATCGAGAATTTGTACCTCCACCCGCGAGGCGGGTGTTGCAGTGGCGGTATTACGCAGGTTGCCGGTTGCCGGGTTGATGCCAGGGCTGGTCGGCTCGTAACGTACGGCGACCTTGGTACCGTTCGGGCATCCGCCCGAGCCGCCCACATAGACAAAGTAGCGCTTGCTGCCGGCCGTATCGCCTGCGGCCTTGAGGGCCGAGGTTTGCACGCGATCAAGAACGACCGGGAAGTTGGCACCTGAACCTGGCGAGGCTCCGGTGCCGCCGCTGATGGTGCAGGTAGTGCCACTGACCGAGCCGGTGATCGTGATGGTACCGTCTGCTGCATAAGCGGAGCTGGCAGCGAAGCCGCACAAAGCCAGCACTGCAGCCGCCAGAGTGTGTTTTGTCATAATCAGTCTTTCCTTAAAATTAGGGGTCGCGAAACGCACACTTATGACGCAGGAGAGGATCAGCTCTTGCGACGTCCATGGGTGGAGTCTCGTAAAATTTTGTTCCACAGCCCCAAGGAGTTGTCTGTTGCAAAACCTTTCTGACGTGTTTGGCAGGCAAAAAAAAAGCTCCGTACCTTTCGATACGGAGCATGTTCTTGAATTGCCCGAAAAGCCTGACAGGCTTTGGATGGCTAGTCGGCGGTCAATACGCCACGGCGGACTTGATCGCGCTCGATCGACTCAAACAACGCCTTGAAGTTGCCCTCGCCAAACCCATCATCGCCTTTGCGCTGGATGAACTCGAAAAACACCGGGCCCATCAGGGTTTCCGAGAAGATTTGCAGCAGCAGGCGCTTGTCACCTTCGATGGATGAGCCGTCCAGCAGGATGCCACGAGCCTGCAACTGATCCACCGGTTCACCGTGATTCGGCAGGCGGCCTTCGAGCATTTCATAGTAGGTGTCCGGCGGCGCGGTCATGAAGCGCATGCCGATCTTCTTCAGCGCGTCCCAGGTTTTGACCAGGTCGTCGGTGAGGAACGCAACGTGCTGGATGCCTTCGCCGTTGAACTGCATCAGGAACTCTTCGATCTGCCCGGCGCCCTTGGACGACTCCTCGTTCAGCGGGATGCGGATCATGCCGTCCGGCGCGCTCATGGCCTTGGAGGTCAAGCCGGTGTATTCGCCTTTGATATCGAAGTAACGCGCCTCACGGAAGTTGAACAGCTTCTCGTAGAAGTTCGCCCAGTAAGCCATGCGCCCGCGATAGACGTTATGAGTCAGATGGTCGATGACCTTCAGCCCTGCGCCTTGTGGGTTGCGCTCCACGCCGTCGAGGTAGACGAAGTCGATGTCATAGATCGAGCTGCCTTCACCAAACCGGTCGATCAAGTACAACGGCGCGCCGCCGATGCCTTTGATTGCCGGCAGGTTCAGCTCCATCGGCCCGGTTTCGATATGGATTGGTTGAGCGCCCAACTCCAGTGCGCGGGTATAGGCTTGTTGCGAGTCCTTGACGCGGAATGCCATGCCGCAGACTGACGGGCCATGCTCGGCCGCGAAATACGAGGCGATGCTGTTGGGTTCGTTGTTGAGGATCAGATTGATCTCGCCCTGGCGGTACAGGTGCACGTTCTTGGAGCGGTGGGTCGCGACTTTGCTGAAGCCCATGATCTCGAAGATCGGCTCCAGGGTGCCCGGGGTCGGCGATGCGAATTCAATAAATTCAAAGCCCATCAGGCCCATTGGGTTTTCGTGTTGGACGGTCATGGTCGGTGCCTCATCATTCTTGTAGGTAGCAAGGGGTTATTTGCAAGCAAGGATGAGGTGGGAGGGAGGCGCGCAGGACAGGCCTCGCACGCTGCGGGCGAGGAAGTCACCAAAGATGAGGGGGGAGCCGAGTCGCTTCATGGTTACATCAGTCTCTGACGGCTGAGGCTTGCGTGAGCGCAAGTCCATATTCTTGTATGCGTAAATCGATTCTACACAGCGTAAAGATGTTTGTCCGTACTCTTCATCAAATCCCTATTGCCCTTGCCCGTGCAAGGGGTTTGTTACACAGGTAAATGCCAGCCAAAATGAAGGCACCGCCTATCAGCATGGGCAAGGTCAACGCTTCACCCAGCAATAAGGCGCCGCAGATCACTGCGGTCAGCGGGTTAAGCGCGATAAATACACCGGAACGTGTCGTGCCAATCCGCCGGATGCCGTCGTAGTAACCGATATAAGCCAGCGCCGAGCCGAGCACACCCAAATACAGCAGGCTCAGCAGCTGTGAAGGCCCAAGGCTTGCGACCTCTTTGAACGTGAAGTTTCCTGACAGCGCTGTGGTTGCGGTCAACATCAGGGTTCCCAGCAATACCGACCACGTCACGGTCTGCAATGGCCCCAGGCTTGCGTTCAGCCCGCGGGAAGCCAGCGAATAAACGCCCCACGCCGCCACACAACCAAGGATCAGCAAGTCACCCCACCAACTATGGGCGCCTGCCTGCATCAGCTGAGGGTTGCGACTGACAATCACAGCGACTGCGCCAGCCACGCACAATGCAATCCCTATTACCTTGGTGCGATTCAGGTGCTCTTTGAACAACAACCACGACGCCAGGCCAATCACCGCCGGGTTCAACGCCACGATCAATGACGCCCGCGACGCATTGATGTACTGCAGCCCATAAAAGAAGCACAGGTTGTAGATGAAAATCCCGAAGAACCCCAGCGCCGCCAGTTGCGCAAGTTGCCGAAGACTCGGGCGAGCCAGTGGGATGCGTGCGAAGGCCATGAACAGCAACAACGCCAGGCTCGCCAGGATAAAACGCAGGCTCGCGGCCAGCAGCGGATTGAGCTGATCGGCCAGGTAACGACCAGCGATAAAGGTGCCGCCCCAGATCATGGTGACGGCGGCGAGTTTGCAATAGGTCAGGCGATCCGAAGCGGGGCTCATTGGGTTGGCTCAAGTGAAGGAAGATCTGGGTTATTCTTCTGCTAATGATCAATCATCGTAAAATGAGTATTTGCTCATGACCTTGACCCAACTGGAAATTTTCTCACTGGTGGCCGAACTTCAGGGCTTTACCAGCGCAGCGCACCGGCTGGGCATCAGCCAGTCGGCGGTGTCCCATGCGATCAAGGCGTTGGAGCAAGAGCTCGGTGTCGAGCTGTTCCGGCGCCATCAAAACCTGGTGGAGCCGAGCGAGATCGGCCAGCAATTGCTTGGACGCGCCCGTGCCATGCTCGGCCTGGCCAACACGCTGCAACAGGAAGCCGCAGATGCCCGTGGCATGAAGCGCGGCACCCTGCGCGTCGGCTCGTTTGGGCCAACTGCGTCGATTCGCCTGCTGCCCGGTATCCTCAGCCAGTTTCGTGCAGCCTACCCGGGCATTGAGGTCCACGTGGATGAAGGCCCTGACCGGCAAGTGTTGCAGTGGCTGGATGAGCGGCGGATCGATGTAGGCTTTGTGGTCTTGGAGCAGGAGCGCTTCGACACCTTCGCCTTGTTTGAGGACCAAATGGTCGCGTTGTTGCCTACGGAGCACCCACTGGCCGATCGCGATGCCCTGACTCTGCAGGAGCTGTGTGACGACCCTTTTATTCTCACCGAGGCAGGATCGTCGGAACTGGTGTCCCGACTGTTCGGTGCGGCCCAATTACGGCCCAAGGTGCGGTATCGCTGCGCCCAACTGCTGAGCACTCTGGAAGCCGTCAGTCGCGGGGACGGGTTGAGCATCGTGGCCGAGGCGTCGTTGCCACCGCTGGACGACCCGCGCTATGTGAAACGCCCCCTATCCCCTCGTGTACCGCGCCAGATTGGCTTGGCAGTGCTTGATCGGCGCCAGTCATCACCCGCGACGCTGGCGTTCATCGAGATTGCGCAACGCGGTGGTAGGGCAAGCAATTGTCCACCGAGCCATCTATTATCGAAATAATACTGACCGGCCTGCCGGCGCATCCCCTACTCCGCAACAGGCCGCACAACTCATGCCCCTCACCGTCAAAGGCCCGCGAGAGCCAATCGTCCGCTACTCGATCAGCGCCCTCTGCGGTCTGCTGCCAATCCTGCTCGGCTTGGCCATCCTGTATTGGCAAGCAGAAAGAACCCTTGAGCAAAGCACGGCGCAAACCGCCGAGGAAGCGGTGCGCCAATTCGACCTGATGCTCGATAACACCGCCCTCGCCGCGCAGGCCCTGCTGCCGCTGGCAGGCCAGCCCTGCGATAACGGCACGCAATTGGCGTTGCGCGAGCAGGTCACAAGGCGCCCGTTCGTGCGCGCCACGACGTTGTCCTGGCAGAAGAATATCTATTGCAGCTCACTGTTCGGCAGCAACTATGAGTCGCCCGTAAACCCCGACGACTATGTGGACGGTCGGCTTTGGTTGATGAATGGCAACCCGGTGACGCCGGACACTGCGCTGCTGGTGTACCGACTGGTCGACGGAGGCCAAGGCGCGTTTGCTTCAATTGACGGTTATCACCTGACCAACGCCTTGCGCCTGATCAGCCGCTATGCACAGTTGGTCCTGCAAGTGGGGCCCAACTGGCTGGCTGCCGACGGCAGTGTTCATACCACGGAAGTGCCGAAATTTGCCGTAGCCCATCATCACTTGGCCTCGCAACGCTATGGTTACAGCGTCGACGCCGGCATGCCGGACGGCGAGGTCTGGCGTTACATGCAGGCGCGCTATCGTGCGATGTTCAGCCTGGTGGTGTTCTTTGGCGCAATGGCAGGCCTGCTCGCGCATTGGCTGCAAAAACGCTCCTCGGCACCGACCCATGAACTGCGACGGGCGTTGGGCGCCGATGAGTTCATTCCGTATTTTCAGCCGGTGGTACGCGGCGACACCCGCGAATGGGCCGGCTGTGAAGTGCTCATGCGCTGGCAGCATCCCAAGGAAGGCTTGGTACGGCCTGATCTATTTATCCCGCTGGCCGAACATTCCGGCCTGATCGTGCCGATGACCCGCGCCCTGCTGCGCCAGACCGCCGTACAACTGGCTCCCCATGCGGCACGGTTTTGCCCGGGGTTCCACATCGGCGTGAATATCACCGCCCGCCATTGCCTCGACCTGACGCTGGTGGACGATTGCCGTGAGTTTCTCGCCGCCTTCATACCGGGCCAGGTGACCTTGGTGCTGGAGTTGACCGAGCGCGAGCTGATCGAGCCCACCGATATCACCCGTCGCCTGTTCGACGCCTTGCACCAACTGGGCGTCATGATTGCCATCGATGACTTTGGTACCGGCCACTCAAGCCTGGGCTACTTGCGCAACTTCAATGTGGACTACTTGAAAATCGACCAGAGTTTTGTCGCCATGATCGGTGCAGACGCACTGTCGAGGCATATCCTGGACAGCATCATAGAGTTGTCCGGCAAACTGGATCTGGGTGTCGTTGCTGAAGGTGTGGAAACGGTCGAACAATGCGAATACCTGGCTGCTCACGGCGTGGATTTCCTGCAGGGCTATCTGTTTGGAAAGCCACTACCCAGCGATGAATTCATTAAAAACCTGACCAGCCATTGAATAGCCACGTATTAGCGACGTTGAAATAATGTTAGTAAGACAAAAGACATGATTTACTCGTAGCGGATTAACTACTACAATTTTTCTTGCCTGTGCAGAACTCGCAGGACGACGTCCTCTTTGAGTCGCCTTAACGCTATTGGCTAATAGCTTTGTCTGCAGTTGATATCAGCCAACAACACTATTGGAGTACAGATTTTGTCCAGACTCGCCGAATTTCGCGCAGCAGAAAAAGCCCTTCAAGAGCAGCTTGCCCAGCTGGAATCCCTGAAGAACGATGCTGGCCTGAAGAAAGAAATCGAATTCGAAGAAAAACTTCAAGGGCTGATGAAAACCTACGGCAAAGGCCTGCGTGACATCATCCTGATCCTTGATCCAAACCCGGGCAAGGCCAGCGCTGCTGCTGCCAACGCACCAAAACAACGCCGTGCGCGCGTGGTCAAGGTCTACCACAACCCGCACACCGGCGAGCTTATCGAAACCAAAGGCGGCAACCACCGCGGCCTCAAAGCATGGAAAGAACAGTACGGCGCCGCCACTGTAGATTCCTGGCTTCGCGGCTGATTACACCGCACTAATAAAGAGCCCCGCGTCAGCGGGGCTTTTTTATTCAAGGGTTCGAAACCGAACTTAAATAACATTTCATTTTGTTCAAATTCGACGCGCAACACGCACTTAAAGTTTGAGGCTGTCGCGCACCGAACGGACTTCATCCTTACTCGCCTCGTAAGCATCGGCTTGACCCGCGTATGAGAAAACATACGCTTTATCGGTATCAACAGCTCCCACCAATGTTTGTGAAAGCACGTGCCGTCCATTCTCGGTAATCACACAGGTAGTTTCCATGGCCTCAAGCCGACTCAATGTTGTCGAGTGCATTTTGCTGCAGACACTTTGGTAACCGCTCTGGGCAAAATCTTTCTGGATGGACTTGCGCATTTCCAGCAATACACCCTGAAGATTAACGTTATGGCCCGCCTCAGTCGGCGTTGCCGTCAACTCCATCACCATCAGCGTGTTGCCGTTTTCATCGTTCTTGATTGAACGCTGACGCGAAACCGGCTGTGGCGTTGCCGGCGTTTCACCATCACGCACCACCTCCTCGACTTGCCAGCCGCTGGGCCAGTGGATTTCCGGATCCGCCGCCGAAACGAAAGGACTGGCCAACAGCAGGCATACAGCACTCAACAGCGGTTTACGACGTTCGGTCATGCGAAAGATACCCAAGGTTCAAGCGACAAAGTGTGAGGCCCGCTACCCGCTGATCGCAAGACCCGCGTGACCTTTTTCATTTGGCGCAGCAGGCGGGCCTTGCGTATCATGGCCCGGCTGCACGGATGCCAGCCGCAAGCCAAGGGAACGCTCCTCTCACCTGGAGCCGCGTTTGCCCCATTTTTTTCTGGAGGGCCCATGAGCCTGCACGAACTGAACACTTTCCCGGGCGTCACCGCCCAACCTGACACCGCCACCACGAACTTCGTGTTCAACCACACCATGTTGCGGGTCAAGGACATCACCAAGTCCCTGGACTTCTACACCCGCGTACTGGGTTTTTCGCTGGTTGAAAAGCGTGATTTCCCCGAGGCTGAATTCAGCCTCTATTTCCTGGCCCTGGTGGACAAATCCCAGATCCCGGCCGACGCCGCCGCGCGCACCCAGTGGATGAAGTCGATCCCTGGCATCCTGGAACTGACCCACAACCACGGCACCGAAAACGACGCCGACTTCGCCTACCACAACGGCAACACCGACCCGCGTGGTTTTGGCCATATCTGCATCGCGGTGCCGGATATCGTCGCTGCGTGTGAACGCTTCGAAGCCCTGGGCTGCGATTTCCAGAAGCGCCTGACCGATGGCCGCATGAAGAGCCTGGCGTTCATCAAGGACCCGGATGCGTACTGGGTCGAGATTATCCAGCCCACGCCGCTGTAACGAAAAAACCCCATGAGTGATCATGGGGTTTTTCATTTGCAGCTGGGTAGTTACGCTGGCGCGGAGGTGCGGATCAGGTGATCAAAGGCACTCAGGGAAGCCTTGGCGCCCTCGCCTACTGCAATCACGATCTGCTTGTACGGCACGGTCGTCACGTCACCCGCGGCAAACACTCCGGGCAGTGAAGTTTCGCCACGCGCATCAACGATGATTTCGCCACGCGGGGTCAACTCTACGGTGCCTTTGAGCCAGTCGGTGTTAGGCAGCAGGCCGATCTGCACGAAGATACCTTCCAGGTCGATGGTCTTGAACTCGCCGCTGTCACGATCCTTGTATGCCAAGCCCGTGACTTTCTGGCCATCGCCTTTGACTTCACTGGTCAGCGCACTGGTGATCACGTCAACATTCGGCAGGCTGTAAAGCTTGCGCTGCAACACCGCATCGGCGCGCAGCTTGCTATCGAACTCCAGCAAGGTTACGTGGCTTACGATGCCCGCCAAGTCGATCGCTGCTTCCACGCCGGAGTTACCGCCGCCGATCACTGCCACACGCTTGCCTTTGAACAACGGACCATCGCAATGCGGGCAGAAGCATACGCCTTTGGCTTTGTATTCCTGCTCGCCCGGCACGCCCATTTCACGCCAGCGGGCGCCAGTGGCCAAAATCACGGTCTTTGACTTGAGCGTCGCGCCGCTTTCAAAACGAATCTCGTGCAAGTCACCAGGGTTTTTCGCCGGGACCAGGCTGCTGGCACGCTGTAGGTTCATGATATCCACGTCGTACTGACGCACATGAGCCTCCAGTGCGCTGGCCAGTTTCGGCCCCTCGGTTTCCTGTACCGAGATGAAGTTCTCGATGGACATGGTGTCCAGCACCTGACCACCAAAACGCTCGGCGGCAACACCGGTGCGGATGCCTTTACGCGCAGCATAGATCGCGGCCGCTGAACCGGCTGGACCACCGCCGACGACGAGTACGTCAAAGGCGTCTTTGGCGCTGATTTTTTCGGCGGCTTTTTCAATACCACTGGTGTCGAGCTTGGCGAGAATTTCTTCCAGGCCCATGCGGCCCTGGCCGAAGTTCACGCCATTGAGGTACACACTTGGCACCGCCATGATCTGGCGCTCGTCGACTTCAGCCTGGAACAGCGCACCGTCGATGGCGACGTGACGGATGTTCGGGTTGAGAACGGCCATCAGGTTCAGCGCTTGGACCACGTCCGGGCAGTTCTGGCACGACAGCGAGAAGTAAGTCTCGAAGCTGAACTCACCTTTAAGGGCGCGAATCTGTTCAATCACTTCGACACTGGCCTTCGACGGGTGGCCACCGACTTGCAGCAGGGCCAACACCAGCGAAGTAAATTCATGGCCCATGGGGATGCCGGCGAAACGCAGGCTGATATCGGCACCTGGGCGGTTGATGGAGAACGACGGTTTACGCGCGTCATCGCCATCGGTTTTCAGGGCGATCAGCGTGGTGAGGCTGGTTACGTCCTGCAGAAGGGCAAGCATTTCCTGGGATTTCGCGCCGTCATCGAGGGAGGCGACGATCTCGATCGGCTGGGTGACCCGTTCCAGGTATGACTTCAACTGAGCTTTAAGATTGGCGTCCAACATACGGGCGATTTCCTTTAATTCTGGGTATAAAAAAACGCCCGAGCGAATCTCGCCCGGGCGTTTTTGAGGGCGGTTGCAGCTTACTTGGTAGGTGCGGAAACCCGCCCTTGATGCTTCATAGACTTAGATCTTGCCGACCAGATCCAGGGACGGAGCCAAGGTGGCCTCGCCTTCTTTCCACTTGGCTGGGCACACTTCGCCTGGGTGGGCAGCGACGTACTGGGCAGCTTTGATTTTGCGCAGCAGCTCGGAAGCGTCACGGCCAACACCACCGTCGTTCAGTTCAACGATCTTGATCTGACCTTCTGGGTTGATCACGAACGTACCGCGATCTGCCAGGCCAGCTTCTTCGATCAGCACGTCGAAGTTGCGGGAGATGGTCAGGGTTGGGTCGCCGATCATGGTGTATTGGATCTTGCCGATGGCTGGCGAGGTGTTGTGCCAGGCAGCGTGGGCAAAATGGGTGTCGGTGGAAACGCTGTAGATTTCGACGCCCAGTTTCTGGAATTCGGCGTGGTTGTCAGCCAGGTCTTCCAGCTCGGTTGGGCAAACGAAGGTGAAGTCGGCTGGGTAGAAGAAGAACACCGACCACTTACCTTTCAGGTCAGCATCAGACACGTCTACGAAGTTGCCGTTTTTGAACGCGGTAGCTTTGAACGGTTTTACTTGGCTGTTGATGATAGGCATCGTTGACTCTCCGTCAGGGGTTAAGAAGTTGATGGGGTGAATCCTACCCACTCTTTCCGACGCTGGCTCATTGGCAAACCTGATGCTGACGATTGGTTTTCCCTATCAGGAGACTGTATTAATAGAAGAAATCTCAAAGCAGCGGTTGAGTCGCCAATGTCATGCCGAGGAAGGGCGTCGCTTCAACATAGCGCATGGCGGATTTCATGTCGTTCCAGCCGACATAACTCATCAACGACTTCAAATCCCAGCCGCTGCGATGGGCCCAGGTGGCAAAGCCCCGACGCAAGGAATGGCTGGTGTACTGCTCGGCGGCGATGCCTGCGCGCTCCAGCGCCTGACGCAACAACGGGATCACGCTGTTGGGGTGCAAGCCCTCCTCGCCCAGGTTGCCCCAACGGTCGATGCCCCGGAATACCGGACCACGCACCAGCGCTGCTGCGCTGAGCCATTCGCTGTAGGCCTGAACGGGGCACAGGCGCAGCAGCGCAGGCGTGTGATAGGTCTTGCCGAGGTTGTCGCGGTCACTTTTGCTGCGCGGAAGGTACAGGCTGATGCCGGTTCCGGGTGTGGCCTGAACATGTTCAATGCTCAGTCGACACAACTCATCGCTACGAAAGCCACGCCAGAAGCCGAGCAGGATTAACGCGGTGTCGCGCTTGGCACGGAGCAGGCGCGGCTGATCGTGTGCGTGGGCTGCCTCTTGCGCTTCAGCGTCAAGCGATGCAACCACCTGCTCCAAATGCTTGAGCTGCAATGGCTCGGCCTGCTTCTCCTGCACAGGGTGCACGGCGCGAATACCCTTGAGCACTTTGCGCACCACGGGGGCTTTGGTCGGGTCGGGGAACCCCTGGCTGGTGTGCCATTGCGCAAGCGCCGACAGCCTCAGCTTCAGCGTGTTAACCGCAAGCACGCCCGCATGGGCCGCCAGATAGCGCGCCACGCTGTCACTGGTGGCCGGCAGAAACCCGCCCCAGCTGACTTCAAAGTGCTCAATCGCCGCGCGGTAGCTACGGCGTGTGTTGTCGCGGGTGGCAGCGTTGAGATAACGATCAAGATCGCTCATGGGAGGCCTATTCGTACTGCGGGCATGCGTTTCTGCGCGTGAAGCGCTTATGACGCGGGATAATACGCCAATATCCCATCTGAGAAAGCTTGATTTTTAAGGACTTTATATTCGTGATATAGTACGTATATACATACCATGTACCACAATACTAAATCGACGGAGACCCCATGGCTCGCGGCGGCATAAACAAAGCAGTAGTTCAAACGGCACGCCTGGCGATCCTTGCCCGCGGCGAGAACCCAAGCATCGACGCAGTACGCATCGAAATGGGCAATACCGGTTCGAAAACCACGATCCATCGCTACCTGAAGGAGCTGGACGACAGCGAAAGTCGCCTAACCATCACCGAAGCGCCGATTGACGACGAGTTGGGTGAACTGGTTTCGCGACTGGCTCAGCGCTTAAAGGAGAAGGCTCAAGAGCCGATTGACCTGGCCTTGGCGCAGTTCGAACAGCAGAAAGCCGCCCTACTCGCCGAGCTCGACGCGCTTCAAGAGGCCCACGGCCAACTCAAGCAGCAATTCGATATTCAGGCCGCGGCGCTGGCCGAAGAAAGCGCTGCGCTGCAAACAGCCAGTACCAGCCTTCAGACCGAGCAAACCCGTAATGCAGGGCTTAGCCAGGCGTGCAGTGATTACGAGCTGAGGATTAGCGATAAGGACGAACAGATTCGCTCACTGGAAGAAAAGCACCTTCACGCCCGCGACGCGCTGGAGCACTACCGCAATGCAATCAAGGAGCAACGCGAGCAGGAGCAGCGGCGCCATGAAGGCCAGCTGCAGCAGGTACAGGCGGAACTGCGCCAGGCCCAACAAAGCGCTATGGTGCGCCAGGATGAGATCACTCAACTGCATCGCGACAACGAGCGCCTACTGATCGAGCATCGGGTGACGGCGAAGGAATTGACGACGCTGCAGGAGCAAACCCGCAAAGATCAAGCGCAGCAGGCGAAGCTGAGCGAACAGATGAACCAGATAGATAGCGAGCGCGCCCTGCTTCAAGAGCGTCTGCGGGTAGCCGTGCTGGAAAGCCAGTCACGCCAGGAAGCACTGACCGAACACCAGCACGCCAACAAGACCCTGGAACTGGACCTTATCAAGGCTCAGGCCAGTATCGAGGCATTGCGACTGGCGGCCGTCGTTGCAACGGCGCCAGAGGCAACGCCTAAAGCCTGATCAGTCCGCCACAGGCGTGCGCATGGTGACGAACTCTTCCGCCGCCGTAGGGTGCACGCCGATGGTTTCATCGAAGTGACGCTTGGTGGCGCCGGCCTTGAGCGCAATCGCAAGGCCCTGGACGATCTCACCGGCGTCCGGGCCGACCATATGGCAACCCAGCACCTTGTCGGTGTCGGCATCAACCACCAATTTCATCAGGGTTTTCTCCTGGCAATCCGTTAGGGTCAACTTCATTGGCCGGAAACGGCTTTCGAAGATCTGCACCTTATGGCCGTTCTTTTTCGCCTCTTCTTCCGTCAAGCCGACAGTGCCGATATTCGGCAAGCTGAATACCGCCGTCGGAATCATTGCGTAATCCACCGGGCGATATTGCTCAGGTTTGAACAAACGACGCGCCACGGCCATGCCTTCAGCCAGCGCCACCGGCGTCAGCTGCACGCGACCGATCACATCACCGATAGCCAGGATTGACGCTTCGGTAGTTTCGTACAGGTCATTGACCTGAACAAAGCCACGCTCATCCAACTCGACGCCTGTGTTTTCCAGCCCCAGGTTATCCAGCATCGGACGCCGGCCCGTGGCGTAGAAGACGCAATCAGCTTCCAGCACACGACCGTCCTTCAGGGTGGCCTTAAGACTACCGTCGACTTGTTTTTCAATGCGTTCGATATCGGCATTGAATTGCAGGTCCAGGCCACGCTTGGTCAGCTCTTCCTGCAGGTGCTTGCGCACCGCACCATCAAAACCACGCAGGAACAGATCGCCGCGATACAGCAGCGACGTCTTAGCACCCAGCCCATGGAAAATACCCGCGAACTCAACGGCGATATAACCACCACCAACCACCAGCACGCGCTTGGGCAGCTCTTTAAGGAAGAACGCCTCGTTGGAGCCGATGGCGTGCTCACGCCCTGGAATATCCGGAATCTGCGGCCAGCCGCCAGTTGCGATCAGGATGTGTTTGGCGGTGAAACGCTCGCCATTGATCTCCACTTGATGTGGATCAACCAAGCGCGCATGCCCTTCATGCAGGGTCACGCCACTGTTGACCAGCAAGTTGCGGTAGATGCCATTGAGGCGGTTGATCTCGCGATCCTTGTTGGCGATCAGCGTCGCCCAATCAAAATTCGCCTCCCCAAGGGACCAGCCAAAGCCACTGGCCTGCTCGAAGTCTTCGGCAAAATGCGCGCCGTACACCAACAGCTTCTTAGGTACGCAGCCCACGTTAACGCAGGTGCCGCCCAAATAACGGCTTTCCGCCACGGCTACCTTGGCGCCAAAGCCCGCAGCAAAGCGCGCCGCACGAACACCGCCGGAACCGGCGCCAATCACATACAGATCAAAATCGTAGGCCATTTCACTCTCCTCGGCAGGACATCAGCATACCGACTTACATGGGGCTGAAAAACGAAAAAGCCACCCGAAGGTGGCTTTTTAGCAGCGGGCAAGCGTGAATCAGTAAGCCTTGCCAGTCTTGTAGAAGTGCTCGTAGCAGAAGTTGGTTGCTTCGATGTAGCCTTCGGCGCCACCGCAGTCAAAACGACGACCCTTGAACTTGTACGCGATCACGCAACCGTCTTTGGCCTGCTTCAACAGGGCGTCGGTGATTTGGATTTCACCACCCTTGCCTGGCTCGGTTTCTTCGATCAACTTGAAGATGTCCGGAGTCAGGATGTAACGACCGATGATCGCCAGGTTCGACGGTGCATCTTCAGGCGCCGGCTTCTCAACCATGTCGCGTACGCGGATCAGGCCATCACCAATGTCGTCACCGGCGATCACGCCGTACTTGTTGGTCTCTTGAGGATCAACTTCTTGAACCGCAACGATGGTGCAACGGTATTTCTGGTACAGCTTGACCATTTGGGTCAGTACGCCGTCGCCTTCCAGGTTCACACACAGGTCGTCCGCGAGCACCACGGCGAACGGTTCGTCACCGATAAGCGGGCGACCGGTCAGGATGGCGTGGCCAAGGCCTTTCATCTGGGTCTGACGGGTGTAGGAGAACGAGCACTCGTCCAGCAGCTTGCGGATACCGACCAGGTATTTTTCCTTGTCGGTGCCCTTGATTTGGTTTTCCAGCTCGTAGCTGATGTCGAAGTGGTCTTCCAGGGCGCGTTTACCACGACCGGTAACGATGGAGATTTCGTTCAGACCGGCATCCAATGCCTCTTCGACGCCGTACTGAATCAGTGGCTTGTTTACCACCGGCAGCATCTCTTTAGGCATGGCCTTGGTCGCTGGCAAGAAGCGAGTGCCGTAACCGGCTGCTGGGAACAAGCATTTCTTGATCATATAAGTCCTTACAAAGGGCTGTGCGTACGGAATTCGGCGCAGTCTAATCACGCCGCAGTCACCTTACAATGGGTCCTGCTGGCGTTGCGATGTCAACATAGAGAAAAAATGTCGGCGTAAGTTCCACTTATCTTACGAAGAACGTTTGCACCGCCACGGCAAAAAATGCCCCGCGCCCCTGTTTAAAAGAGCGTAAACCCTTTTAGCACGCTTTCAAGGCCGGAACACTGCCTTGGAATAACTTGCGCGGCTGCTCGGCATTTGGCGCTATCATGATGACCTTGAACCAGACCACGAGATTGTTAATAGATGTCAGAACCCAAAGGCGTGAACGGCTACCTGATCACCAAGCGAGCAGACGGCTGGCACCTGATCAACTTCCACGGCGACAGCGTCGCGGGCGTTTTCGAGACCGAGAGCATGGCGATTGCCGTAGCCGAAGTGTTTGTGGATGAAGCGGGCCACGCGTCGAGCAAACGACCGAAGACCAAGTAAGCCTACAGGCCTACGCAAAAAGCCCCCGATTTAAGGGGCTTTTTTTGTGTTTATCTGTACCTAGATGGCAGTTAGCTATAATCTGCCGAAAACGCCCCACGACAGTGTCAGCGCCCTTCCCACACCCTCGACGACGAACACTCATGAACAAACTTCTGGCACTGACTGCGGTACTGGCGCTTGCCGGCTGCACCACCACTTCTGATGTCTACCTAAAAAACGGCGAGCAAGGCCTGACCATCGACTGCTCCGGCGAAGCCAACTCTTGGGCCAGCTGCTACGAAAAAGCCGACGCCTCCTGCGCAGGCACCGGCTATCGCATCGTCGGCACAGAGGGCACGCCATCCTTGAAGGAAAGCGACAAGACCTTGGGCCAGGACGTCGGCAATTTTAAAAACCGCAGTGTGGTGGTGGTCTGCAAGTAACTGCAGGCTACAAGTGGATCTCGGCAAACTTGATGCCCAGCTCCCTTAGGATCTCGGTCAGCTCATCAAGGCTGGCAAAGGATTCGACCTCATCCTGATCATCGACCAGGAAATAACTGCGCCCCCCGCTTTTCTTGAAGAACACGATCCATTCGCCAAGGTCGGCAGGATTCTGGATGACATGGGTCGCCGAGATTTGCCCCTCGGCATGCCGGGCTTGGACGTGTTCACGCTTCATATCTGATTTTTCCACAACGGCATCAGCCAGAAATGCATTCTTCCCCGGCCTTCTTTACGTCGCCCGGGCGGATCGGCACGTTGGACATGCTCTCGTACAGCTTGATGCTGCTACCACTGGAACGCTCGTCAATTTCGAAAATCGCCGAAGGATCGGCCGAGAACTTCTGTGGAACGATCACCTGCACGCCACCGTCCTTATGCGGTTCGATCTGGGGCGGCCGGCGGGTAGTAGATAGTTTCCGAACCACACACGCGGCGTATTCCTGGGGTTTCTTCCCGGAAATGACCGCCAGCGTCGGTGGGGTCTGCTTGATATCTGCAACCGAAGCACACCCACCTATCGCCAAGGCCAGAACCAACACACTCCACTTCATACAAAATCTCCACTTAAAGACCCTACGACAGCCGGGATGGTAATTTTCTCCCGCCCACGTAGGATTTATCCCTGATTACTCGGTAAATAACTGTTTTAAATTGTCGACGACGTTGAAGACAGGCCGATAATAAACGCGCTGGGGCTGATAAACTCCATCTTAACCTACGTATCGTTCTGATTTTTCAGAAAAAGCCCTTCTGGAGACACCCTCATGAAATTCATTCACCAGCGCGAGCACCTCAATGAGGGAGATATCGTCGTCATCGAATGCTCGCAGACTTGCAATATCCGCCTGATGAGCGATGCGAATTTTCGCAGCTTTAAAAATGGCGGCCGTCACACTTACCACGGCGGCGCGTTCGACAAGTTTCCCGCCAAGATCACTGCTCCCAGCACCGGATTTTGGAACATTACCCTGGATGTAGTGACCCGCCGCGCCATCAGCGTTACGCGCAAAGCCGCGCTGTCCCACAAGATTCGCATTGTACGTCGCACCAGCACCAAGCTGAGCTGATTCGAACACGCCACAGGAAATCACCGTGACCACCACCAAATACGTAATCAAGTACAAACTCAACGGCGAACGCCGCTTTGAGTTCGCCCAACTGACGACCAACAGCGTGGAAGAGGCCTTGCAGGCTTTGGCGAAAATCCATGATGCCAGTGATGTGATCACCGACATCAACGTGAGCAAGGCGCTGTAAGAACATGCCCGGCCCCACAGCCGACCTTTTCGCCGATGACGCCTTGCAACAACCCGCAGGGCGCGAGCAAATTGGTGAACAGTCCTACGTATTACGGGGCTTCGCCCTGCCGTGGATTGAGCGGCTTCTGCCCGAGTTGCGGCGCGTGCTGGCTCAATCCCCGTTTCGGCAAATGGTCACCCCTGGTGGTTTCACCATGTCCGCGGCGCTGAGCAGTTGCGGCGCCCTGGGTTGGACCACCGACACCAGCGGTTACCGCTACAGCCCGCTGGACCCGCGCAGTCAACAACCGTGGCCGGCACTGCCCGATGTTTTGCGACAACTTGCCGTCCTGGCGGCGGCAGACGCCGGGTTTATCGACTTCGCGCCCGACGCTTGCCTGATCAACCGCTACGTACCAGGCGCCAAAATGTCGCTGCATCAAGACAAGAATGAACGTCAGTACAGCGCGCCCGTGGTGTCGGTTTCGCTGGGGTTACCGGCGATTTTCCTTTTTGGTGGACACCAGCGCAGTGACAAAACCCAAAAGGTCTCGCTGTTCCATGGCGACGTGGTTGTCTGGGGCGGCGTTGACCGCCTGCGTTTCCATGGTGTGATGCCGATCAAGGAAGGCGTGCACCCGATCATGGGCCCGCAACGCATCAACCTGACTTTTCGCACCGCTGGCTAATTTGAGCGCAAGCTTCGGAGTGCCTGACCGGCGCGGCACGGCTAATCTGGCCGGGATCCGTCAAGAGTGCCGAACATGACTACCGAACAAGATCCGCGCTGGGCGGCGATACTCGCCCGTGATTCCAAGGCCGACACGCTGTTCGTCTACGGTGTGAAAACCACCGGCGTGTATTGCCGTCCCAGCAGCGTCTCGCGCTTGCCGCGCCCGGAAAATATCGAATTCTTCGACACACCCGCGCAGGCCGAAGCAGCCGGTTATCGTCCCAGCAAACGCGCCGCCGGTGATCAGACTCAACGGGCCGCGCAAGACGCACAACGGGTGGCCGACGCCTGCCGCCATATCGAGCAGGCAGAAATCCCACCCAACCTCAACACCCTCGCCACCCTCGCCGGGCTGAGCCCTTTCCATTTCCATCGGATCTTCAAAGCCGTCACCGGCTTGACGCCGAAGGGCTACGCCAGCGCACATCGCTCACAAAAAGTGCGCAACGGACTCAAGGCAAAACAGACGGTGACCAATGCCTTGTACGACGCTGGCTTCAACTCTAATAGCCGCTTTTATGAATCAGCCGACCAGTTGCTGGGGATGAAACCCAGTGACTACAAGGCCGGCGGCACCAACAGTGCAATCCTGTTTGCTGTCGGAGAATGTTCACTGGGTTCGATTCTGGTGGCCCAGAGCAGCCGCGGGGTGTGCGCGATCCTGCTAGGGGATGAGCCGGACCAACTGGTGCGTGACCTGCAAGACCAGTTTCCCAACGCTGACCTGGTGGGAGCCGACCACAACTTCGAACAGCTGATCGCACACGTCGTAGGTTTCATCGAGGCACCCGCCCTCGGGCTGGATTTGCCGTTGGACCTGCGCGGCACCGCATTCCAGCAACGGGTCTGGCAGGCGTTGCGCGATATACCGGTAGGCGACACCGCGAGCTATGGGCAAATTGCCGAGCGCATTGGCGCGCCCAAGTCGTTCCGGGCTGTAGCCCAGGCCTGCGGCGCTAACTGTTTGGCGGTCGCGATTCCGTGTCACCGCGTGGTACGGAGCAATGGTGATCTTTCCGGCTATCGCTGGGGCGTTGAGCGCAAGCAGCAATTGCTCGACCGTGAACGCGACCACTAAACCCGCACGAAAACGCAACGTCGTCCAGTGAATAAAACGGACTGGCCGCACAGCGGATGCCCTGCTAAAACAGCGAAAAGTCCGACGATCGCTGGAGACGCACCCCATGAGCAACTGGCCAGACACGCGCATTCTCGACCTATTGGGCATCGACCTGCCCATCATTCAGGCGCCCATGGCCGGTGCCACTACCGCTGCAATGGTCATTGCGGCCTGCCAAGCCGGTGCACTCGGCTCAATGCCTGCGGCGACACTGAGTATCGAGCAACTGCGCGAGGCGCTGACCACTATTCGCCACGCCAACGCCCGCCCTATCAACGTCAACTTCTTCTGCCACCAGCCGCCCGAAGCAGATGAAGCGCGGGATCGCCGCTGGAAGGCGTTGCTGGAGCCTTACTACCGTGAATTGGGCGCTGACTTTGAAGCGCCTCCCCCTGTCAGTGACCGCGCCCCGTTCAACGACGCTGCCTGCCGGGTAGTGGAAGAATTCCGACCCGAAGTCGTCAGTTTCCACTTCGGCCTGCCGGAAACATCCTTGTTGGACCGGGTAAAAGCCACCGGCGCCCGGGTGTTGTCGTCGGCCACCACAGTGGAAGAGGCCGTTTGGCTTGAACAGCACGGTTGCGACGCAATTATCGCCATGGGCAGCGAGGCCGGCGGGCATAGAGGATTATTCCTCAGTGATGACCTCAACACGCAGATAGGTCTGTTCGCCCTCTTACCCCAGATCGTCGACGCCGTGAAGGTGCCAGTGATTGCCGCCGGTGGTGTTGGCGATGCACGGGGTATTGTCGCGGCGTTTGCCTTGGGGGCGAGCGCGGTACAAATCGGCACAGCGTATTTATTCACGCCTGAAGCGACGGTCAGCGCGTCCCATCACCGCGCACTGCGTCACGCACAGGCCAGCGAAACTGCGCTGACCAACCTGTTCACCGGCCGTCCGGCGCGAGGCATCGTCAACCGGGTGATGCGTGAACTGGGTGCAATCAACCCGGCAGCACCCGCGTTTCCGCGTGCTGGCGGCGCTTTGATGCCCCTCAAGGCCAAGGATGAAGCGGGTTTCAGCAACCTGTGGTCAGGCCAGGCACTGCGCCTTGGCAAAGACATGACGACCTACGACCTGACCCGCGAACTGGCCGAACAAACGCTGGCCAAACTTAAATAGCCCAGAAATAGGTGGCAACTTTGCGCTGTACCGGGGATGGTTAACCGCTATATATTCCAATACATAGCGGTTAGCCCTTCTCCCTAGAACAAGCCGTACATCCCAAGGAGCTGCTTCATGATGATTCACGCCTCACGCCTTGCCTTGCTGGTCGCTGCATTCTCTTTCGGCTCCGCCCACGCTGATGAGGTGCAAGTGGCCGTCGCCGCCAACTTCACCGCGCCGATCCAGGCTATTGCCGCCGACTTCGAAAAAGACACCGGCCACAAGCTGGTTGCTGCCTACGGCGCGACCGGGCAGTTCTACACCCAGATCAAGAACGGTGCCCCGTTTGAAGTGTTCCTCAGCGCCGACGACACCACCCCGCAAAAACTCGAAAGCGAAGGCGACACCGTCAAAGGCACGCGCTTCACCTACGCCGTGGGCACCCTCGCGCTGTGGTCGGCCAAAGACGGCTATGTGGACGCCAAGGGTGAAGTCCTGAAGAAAAACGACTTCAAGCACCTGTCCATCGCCAACCCGAAAGCCGCACCTTACGGCCTGGCCGCGACCCAAGTACTGGCGAAAGAAGGCCTGACCGAGAAGGTCAAGGACAAGCTCGTCGAAGGCCAGAACATCACCCAGGCATTCCAGTTCGTGTCCACCGGCAACGCAGAGCTGGGTTTTGTCGCCTTGTCGCAGATCTATAAAGACGGCAAAGTCACCAGCGGTTCGGCGTGGATTGTCCCCGCAGCCATGCACGACCCGATCAAACAAGACGCGGTGATCCTCAACAAAGGCAAAGACAGCGCCGCTGCCAAAGCGCTGGTCGAGTACCTCAAAGGGCCGAAAGCCGCTGCCGTCATTAAGTCCTACGGTTACGAGCTGGCCAAATAAATGCCCCTATCGAGTGCCGATTTTTCCGCTATCTGGTTGACCATCAAACTGGCGTCACTGACCACCGTGATCCTGCTGGTCATCGGCACTCCAATTGCCCTGTGGCTGTCGCGCACCCGCTCCTGGTGGCGCGGTCCCATCGGCGCGATAGTGGCCCTGCCGCTGGTGTTGCCACCCACGGTAATCGGCTTTTACCTGCTGCTGACCATGGGCCCCCATGGCTACTTCGGCCAGTTCACCCAATGGCTCGGCCTGGGCACCCTCACCTTCAGTTTCGCCGGGCTCGTCATTGGTTCGGTGATCTATTCCATGCCGTTCGTGGTGCAGCCGTTGCAAAACGCCTTCTCCGCCATCGGCACTCGCCCATTGGAAGTGGCCGCGACCTTGCGCGCCAATCCATGGGATACATTCTTTACGGTCATCCTGCCCCTGGCGCGCCCGGGGTTTATCACTGCCTCGATCCTCGGATTTGCCCACACTGTCGGTGAGTTTGGCGTGGTGCTGATGATCGGCGGCAATATCCCGGACAAGACCCGCGTGGTCTCGGTGCAGATCTACGACCATGTTGAAGCCATGGAATACGCCCAGGCCCATTGGCTGGCCGGCGCCATGGTGGTGTTCGCGTTCCTCGTGTTGCTGGCGCTCTACTCCAGCCGTAAAACCAAGATGGGCTGGAGCTGATGTCGATGATTGATGTACGCCTGCAACTCAACTATTCCGGCTTTGCCCTGGAGGTGGACCTCCATCTTCCAGGGCGTGGTGTCACCGCGCTGTACGGGCATTCCGGCTCCGGCAAGACCACCTGCCTGCGCTGCATCGCCGGGCTGGAGCGCGCCGCCGACGGTTTTATCCAGGTCAACAATGACGTCTGGCAAGACAGCCGCAGCGGGTTGTTCGTACCGCCTCATAAGCGCGCGCTGGGTTATGTGTTTCAGGAGGCCAGCCTGTTCCCGCATTTGTCGGTGCGGGCCAACCTGGAGTTTGGTCTCAAACGCATTCCCCGCCAGCAGCGCCGGGTGGACATGGCCCAGGCCACGGAGCTGTTGGGGATCGGTCACCTACTTGAGCGAAACCCCCAGCACTTGTCCGGCGGTGAACGCCAGCGCATCGGCATCGCCCGCGCCTTGCTCACCAGCCCGAAACTGCTGTTGATGGATGAACCGTTGGCCGCCCTCGACAGCCAGCGAAAAAATGAAATCCTGCCTTACCTGGAACGCCTACACGACGAACTGGACATCCCGGTGCTGTACGTCAGCCATGCCCAGGATGAAGTCGCGCGCCTGGCCGACCACATCGTGCTGCTCAGTGACGGCAAGGCGTTGGCCAGCGGCCCGATCGGCGAAACCCTGGCGCGGCTCGACCTGCCGTTGGCGCGGGGCGACGATGCCGGCGTGGTGATCAACGGCACCGTCAGTGCCTATGACGCGGACTATCAGTTGCTGACGCTGCATCTGCCCGACAGCGCCCTGTCCATGCGCGTGGCCCATGCACCGCTGGCCGTGGGCAAAGCGCTGCGGGTCAAGGTGCAGGCGCGAGACGTCAGCCTCAGCCTGCAAGGATCGGAACCGAGCAGCATCCTCAACCGCTTGCCGGTAACGGTCATCCAGGAAATACCCGCAGACAACAGCGCCCACGTACTTGTACGCCTGGAAGCCGAGGGCACGCCCCTGCTGGCGCGCATCACCCGCTTCTCCCGCGACCAGTTGCACCTGCATCCTGGCCAGACGCTGTGGGCACAAATCAAGGCAGTCGCGGTACTGGCGTAACCATTTGGCACGACCGCAAAACGCTGTGGTCAATCAGACATACCGGCCTGATTTGTTGCCAAGGAACCCGCTATGCCTGACTCCGCGATCCCCGCCGACCTGCCCCGCGACCTGCATTACGTTGACGACACCCAGCCCGGCATTCGCCGCAAACATGTGCGCGGCAAGTTCCAGTATTTCAATGCCAAGGCTGAGCGCATCACAGACAAGGACGAAATCAAACGTCTGAACGCCCTCGCCGTCCCGCCCGCCTACACCGACGTGTGGATCTGCGCCGACCCGCGTGGCCATCTGCAAGCCACCGGACGCGACGCCCGTGGACGCAAGCAATACCGCTACCACCCACGCTGGCGCGAAGTGCGCGACACCGACAAATACTCACGCCTGCAAGCGTTCGGTAGCGCACTGCCCAAGCTGCGCAAGCAGCTGGAAGCGCAACTGGCCGAACCCGGTTTTACCCGAGAAAAAGTGCTGGCCACGGTTGTGATGCTGCTGGACGCCACCTTGATCCGAGTCGGCAATACCCAGTACGCACGCGACAACAAGTCCTACGGTTTGACCACGCTGCGTAACCGCCATGTGGACGTCAAGGGCAGCGAGATTCAGTTCCAGTTTCGCGGCAAAAGCGGCGTGGAGCATCAGGTCAGCGTCAAGGATCGACGCTTGGCGAATGTGGTCAAGCGCTGCATGGAATTGCCCGGGCAGGATCTGTTTCAGTATCTGGACGAAGACGGCGAGCGGCGCACCGTCAGTTCCCATGATGTAAATGCGTACCTGCACAGCCTCACCGGCGCCGACTTCACCGCCAAGGACTATCGCACCTGGGCCGGCACCGCCATGGCGCTCGCCGTGTTGCGTGAGTTGGAGTGGCAGCCCGAATCCGACGCCAAACGGCATGTGGTGGCCATGGTCAAGGACGTGGCCCGGCAGTTGGGCAATACACCGGCAGTGTGCCGCAAGTGCTATATCCATCCGGCAGTGCTGGAGCATTTCAGCCTGGGCGAACTGCACACCTTACCCAAGCCTCGGGTGCGCAAAGGGCTCAAGGCTGAGGAAGTCGCACTGGCCATGTTCCTTGAACAGCTCGCCAAGGCGAGTTAGGCTCTGTCTCCTTTCTGCCCCATGGGATGACCGCCGACGTGAACCACTAAGCCTTCCAGAATGTACCTGCAACGAGCCGCCTGGCGTGCTTGTTGGCCTGTTCGACATTGCTTTGGAGGTGCTGATGACTCACGTCAACCGGCTGCCCGCGTTGGTTTCCCTGCAACACCTATCTTTCCAATTCGCCAACGGCGAAACCCTGCTGGAAGACCTCACGCTGTCCATCGACCTTACGCCCACCGGGATTGTGGGGCGCAATGGCCGGGGCAAAAGTGTTCTCGCCAAGCTGATCGCCGGGTTGCTTTCACCCTCCTCCGGCGCGCTGGATCGCCCGCCAAACGTGGCATATGTGCCACAGGCGGTTGTCGTCGAACCGGGGGATACCGTCGCCCAACTCACGGGAATCGCAGACGCCTTGGCGGCGTTGGAGCGCATGGCCCAAGGCACCGCCAGCGTGGAAGATCTGGCATTGATCAATGAACGCTGGGACCTCGCCGACCGCTTACGCAGCGCTTTGGATACAGCGGGGTTGTCACAGCTGAGTGCCAGCACGCCTGCCGAGCAACTCAGCGGTGGCCAACTGGCGCGGGTTGTGGTGATCGGTGCGCTGTTGTCTGCGCCGCAGTTGCTGGTGCTTGATGAGCCCACCAACCACCTCGACAGCGCAGGCCGCTCGTGGCTGCTGCGGGTTCTGGCTGATTGGCGTGGCGGCCTGGTGGTGGTCAGCCATGATCGGCAGTTGCTCAATAGCCTGGGGCGCATCATCGAGCTGTCGCCCCTCGGCGTGCGGGTGTATGGCGGTAATTACGATGCCTATCGCGTGCAACGAGACAACCAACAGCAGGCCGCTGTCGCCGCATTGGAGCACGCACGCCTGGAGCGCAGCCGCGAACGCAAGCGCCTGCAAAAGGACCACGACAGCCTGCAACGCAACGCAGCCCACTCCCGCAAGCAGGCGCAAGTCGCCAACATTGACCGTTTCACCAAGGCACGCTGGAAAGGCGCAGCCACACAAATCGTCAGCACCGTACGCAGCGCCCATCGGCACCGCAAAGAAGATCTGGACAGCCACGTGCGCCAGGCTTACGAGCGGGTGCAGGATGAGTCAACAACGTTGCTCGCATTACCGGCGTCGACGGTGCCCAGCGGGCGCACAGTCGCGACCTTAATCGATGCCCAACTGCCGTGGCTGCCCGCGAGGTGCGTCAACATGCACCTCACAGGCCCGGTACGTGTCGCGGTGCATGGGCCGAACGGTTGCGGCAAGTCCACGCTGCTCAAGCTGTTGGCTGGCCAATGGCAAGCGGTCACGGGGCAATGCCGCGTGCACGTGCCCAGTGCCTACATTGATCAGCATCTCACCCTGCTGGACAACCAGCGCTCGATCATCGAACAGCTCAACCTGCTCGGTACGCCGCTGACCGAAGCCGAGTTGCGTGCGCGCCTGGCCTTGCTGCAACTGGACGCCCTGCGCGTGACACAACCCGCGGTGCAACTCAGCGGCGGCGAACGTTTGAAAGCCGCGATGGCGATTGCCCTGTGGCGCCACGTGCCCGCGCAACTGTTGCTGCTCGACGAGCCTACCAATCACTTGGACCTGGAATCGGTGAGGGCTTTTGAGCAGGCGCTGCAAGGGTTTAGCGGAGCGATGGTGGTGGTGTCTCATGATGAGGCGTTTGTGCAGGCGATCGGGCCGACGCACCGCTTGAACTGGACGCAGGAGGGCTGGCGCCTGGAAGCTGTCTGAGGTCATTGCATGCGTGGTCAAAGCGCCCTACCGTAGTGGCCGGATAATCTCACCGTGGAGCCCGGTCCTATGCTGCCTTCGTCCCGAAAGCCTTACGTCAATGCTGCACTTGCCCATCGACAGCGTTGGCGCGGCCGGGTCGGCATGATGCTGGTGGCCAGTCTTTCGGTGCTGGCGGGCATGACCGACGCCATCGGTTTTATGGCCAGCGGCGACTTCGTTTCGTTCATGAGCGGCAACACTACGCGCCTTGCGGTGGCAATCAGTGCCGGGGACTTGGGGCTGACGGCGCGATTGTTATTGCTGGTCGCCACCTTCGTGGTCGGCAACGCATTGGGCGTAGTAGTGAGTCGTTTTGGCAAGCGGCATGCACTACCTTTGCTGCTGTGTATTGCTGCGTTGTTGTGCGCAGGCGCGCTGTGGCCGTCAGACGATACCTTGCCCGCGTTGCTGGCAGCCATCATTGCAATGGGCATGCTTAATGCGGCCGTCGAAGAGGTCAACGGTTTGCCCGTAGGCCTTACCTACGTCACGGGTGCGTTGTCTCGTTTTGGCCGTGGCCTGGGGCGTTGGATGCTGGGCGAGCGTCGCAATGGCTGGCGGGTGCAGTTGATCCCGTGGGGCGGGATGTTTGTGGGGGCCGTGATCGGCGCGTTGCTGGAGCAGCAGATGGGCCTGAAGGCGTTGCTGGTCAGCGCTGTGTTGGCTGGGGTGTTGGGGGTGGTGTCACTGAAGATCCCTCGTCGCTGGCACTTGGGTTTCATGCCGCGATAAGGGGAAAAGATGCTCGCCCGACAATTTGGCCTCGACGTCCTTGTACTGGTAAAGAGCCATCAAGCCGGGCGAGCAGTGAGAATGATAAGCGAATGTCCGGCGGCTGTCCCGCCGGGCGTTTCCTAAACAGACTAAGGCAAGGGACTACAGACAAGTCGCCAGCGCGGCCAAACGACGCTTGGCGGGCATCTCATCCTCGGCGGCGTAGTATTTGACGGACGATCCGGCACCCGCGCTTTGCACGTCGACGAAGTAATCGCCACCGGTGGTGTAGACGGTGAAACCACCCGCCCCGTTCGGCTCTTTGAAGCCGCCGGCATCGACGCCAAACACGCTTTCATCCTGCCAGCCAAACTGGATGCACTCGGCAACCACCAGGGTGGCCTTGTCCGATGCCAGAGTCTTGTAGGGGGCTCCCGAACGGGCTTCGTTCATCTTCGAACCTGCGCAGCCGGTCAGTGCTGCCAATACCAATGCGCCCATTACCACCTTGTACATGCCATCGCCTCCATTAAAAAAGCGCGACTGTAGCATTGCCGCGCAGCTGACTGACGCCTGGATGAACTTTGTTTCACTGTGACGCAGGAGCGTGCCATCTATAGTGGCTTGGCTCATTTTTAGAAGTCTCCCTTCTGCCCGCCCTCCCGCGGGCTTTTTTTTGCCTTCGCGTCAGAGCCACCAACGGAACAGATAGAACAACGCCATGCTCAGCAGCACCGTGAGCAGCACATTGCGCGTCCAGAACATCAACGCGACCGCACTGATACCCGCCAGCAAATAGGGGTTGGCCGGGCTCAGGTTGAGCTGATGGTCAGCGAGAAAAATAATTGGCCCGCAAATCGCTGTCAGCATCCCCGGCACGGCAAACCCGAGAAACTCCCGCGCCCCACGGTTGAGGCGCACCGGCAGGCGCGGTTCGATAAACAGGTAGCGGTTGAGAAATACCACCAGGCCCATGGCCACAATCATCAGGTAAATCATCGCTGCCCTACTCCCAATCGCTTGCAGACAAACCCTGCGCTCATGCCCAGCACGCCGGACACCACCACCGCTGACTCCCAGTGCAGGAAACTCAGCCACACCGAACACAGCAGTGACACCGCCACGCAGACCACGGTCGGCACATCCCGCACAACGGGAGTGATCAGAGCGATAAACGTCGCGGCAATAGAAAATTCCAGGCCCAGTTGATCAAGACCGGGAATGCTTTTGCCCAACACGATACCGGCCAGGGCGAACAGGTTCCAGGCGATATAAAACGTCAGGCCGACGCCCAAGGCATACCAGCGATTGAAGGTCTGGCGATCATAGTGGCTGACCAGTGCGAAGAACTCATCGGTCAGTAGAAACCCCAGGCTCATGCGCCAACGGCTATTAAGTGCCGACAACGTGGGGCGCATATGCATGCCGTACAGCAAATGCTGGGACGTCAGCAGCAAGGTGGTCAGCACGATGGAAATCAGGCTGGCGCCACTCTTGACCATCCCGATGGCAACCAGTTGCGCAGCACCGGCGAACACAATGGCGGAAAGGCCTTGGGCCTGCAGCGGGGTGAATTGCGCATCGATGGCCATGGAGCCGGCCAGCAGCCCCCAAGGGGCACACGCCAGGGACAGGGGAATAACGGCGATGGCGCCGCGAGCGAAGGCGTAATGAGGTAAGGCAGTAGGCATGGAGACGGCTCATCGACAGACAGTCGACAAGCATGCCAGCGTAATCAGGGAGTTGTCTTGAACGATCTTGCTCAAGCGAGCTTTACAGAGACCTGCTCCACCGAGTCGCGAGCTTCACGCAATTCGTAGGCGTCCTGGTTCAGACGATGAATCGTATTGAGCAAGCGTTGACGCAGCACTTCATCGCCGAGCTTTTCGACGGCGCGCATCAGGTCAAACGCCGCGGTTTCGTTATTTTCCGCGACGGAATCCAGGGTCTTGCGCAGGTTACGAGTGGCACGGGTCACGCGGGGTCTTCCTTCTTCAGCAATGGGCGGGCACTTTAGGACATTCGTGTTTCATTTTAATTTCAATCACTTGTGGTTGATTTGTCGGTGTTTGATCCACGTCAATTGAAACAAGGTTTGGCTGAAATATCGGGAAATACGTATATTCCCTAACCCCCTTCATACAACCCGCCATGGTTGCAGACCACAACGGGCCAGCACCTGCCGCTGAGCCACCGGAGCGTTAATTCATGCTTGTCGCCGTTGCTATTTTTATCGCCACCATCGTCCTGGTTATCTGGCAGCCCAAGGGGCTTGGCGTCGGCTGGAGCGCCACCTTGGGCGCGATCCTGGCCCTCGCCTGCGGCGCGGTCAGCCTTTCGGACATCCCCGTGGTATGGCACATCATCTGGAACGCCACCGGCACGTTTGTCGCGCTGATCATCATCAGCCTGCTGCTGGATGAAGCCGGTTTCTTCGCCTGGACCGCGCTGCATGTGGCGCGTTGGGGCCGTGGACGCGGCCGTCGCTTGTTTGCCTATATGGTGCTGCTCGGTGCGCTGGTGTCGGCGCTGTTCGCCAATGACGGCGCGGCACTGATCCTTACTCCGATTGTCATGTCGATGCTGCTGGCCCTGCGTTTCTCGCCGGCGGCGACCCTGGCGTTCGTCATGGGTGCAGGCTTTATCGCCGACACTGCAAGCCTGCCGCTCGTGGTATCGAACCTGGTGAACATCGTCTCGGCGGACTACTTCAAGATCGGCTTCAACGAATATGCGGCGGTGATGGTTCCGGTCAACTTTGTCAGCGTCGCGGCCACGCTGGCGGTGTTGCTGTGGTTCTTCCGCCGCGACATCCCGCAAACCTACGACCCCGCCGACCTAGCCGACCCCGCCAGTGCCGTCCACGACCGTGCCACCTTCCGCGCTGGCTGGTGGGTGCTGGGCATCCTGCTGATCGGCTGTTTCGCGCTTGAGCCACTGGGCATTCCCATCAGTGCGATTTCCGCCGTATGTGCCGTGCTCTTACTGGTCATCGCCGCCAAGGGCCATAAGATCTCCACGCGCAAAGTGCTGAAGGAAGCGCCGTGGCAGATCGTGATCTTTTCCTTGGGCATGTACCTGGTGGTCTACGGCCTGCGTAATGCTGGCCTCACGGATTACCTCGCCACCTGGCTCGACACCTTCGCCGAGTACGGCGTGTGGGGCGCGGCCATGGGCACCGGTGTGCTGACGGCCTTGCTGTCGTCAGTCATGAACAACCTGCCCACAGTGCTGATCGGCGCGTTGTCCATTGAGCACAGCCATGCCGTGGGCGTGGTTAAGGATGCGATGATCTACGCCAACGTCATCGGCAGCGACCTGGGCCCGAAAATCACCCCCATCGGCAGCTTGGCCACATTGCTGTGGTTGCATATCCTGGCGCGCAAAGGCATCACCATCACTTGGGGTTACTACTTCAAGGTCGGGATTGTGCTGACCTTGCCGGTGCTGCTGGTCACCCTCGCCGCCCTCGCCCTGCGTCTGAGTATCTGACGGAGAATGCCGATGAAAGCCCTGCAACACGCCTGGCTTGGCAACTACGAAGTCAGCAGCACGGTTTGCACCGGCTTGACGTTCGCTCGCCATAGCCACGACGAGTGTGTGATCGGCGTGAACCTGGTGGGCGAGGAGAAAGTCTGGCTGGACCGCAGGGAATTCGACGCGGGGCCGGGCAGCATTACGCTGTACAACCCAGGGCAGATTCAAGGCGGCGGTGCGGCGGATGGCGCGCCCTGGCAGTTCGTCAGCCTCTACGTCACGGCGGATCAATTGGCCGCGGACTTGGGCTTGGCGCACCTGGAGTTTGATCGCCCGTTATGTTTTCAACCGCTGCTCGCGCAACGCCTGGCGGCGGCGGTGAAAGGCGCATTGAGCGTCGACGCCTTGGTTCGCGAGCTGAACGAAGACGCCTTGGTGTCGCTGCTGGGAGAGGTGGTCGCGATCAGCGGCGTGCGTCTGCCCAGCACCCCTGCCACGGCTAACCCCATGGTCAGCCGCGCCCAGGAGTTGCTGGCGGCGCACCTGCATCAATCGCTGCCGTTGGACCACCTCGGCGATGAGTTGGGGCTGTCCAAGTTCCACCTGCTGCGCGCCTTTCAGAAAGCCACCGGGCTAAGTCCTCGACAGTGGGCCATGCAACTGCGCACCCGTCGCGCCAAGGGTTTGTTGCGCATGGGCGCGCCAGCCTCGGACGTCGCCCATGACCTCGGGTTTGCCGACCAGAGCCACCTCAATCGGCATTTTCGCGCGGCTTACGGCATGACCCCGGGTCGTTACCAGAGCGTCGTGAAACGTTGAACTGCGCAATCTGGTTCAAGACACCCTCCAACCTGCGTCTCACACTGCCCCCATCAATTGAAGGAACGCGGGCATGTTGACGATCTTTTTCTACGCGCTGGTATTCGGTTTTGTGTTTTGCCTCTCCCCTGGCGCCGTGCTGGCGGAGACCTTACGGCGCGGCTTGCTCCATGGCTTTACTCCCGCGCTGATGGTGCAGATCGGCTCACTGGTCGGTGACGCCGTCTGGGCCGTGATCGGCCTGACCGGCATTGCCCTGCTGATCCAGCACGACGCCGTGCGTGTGCCGCTGACCATTGTCTGCGCGCTGTACCTGGCGTGGCTCGGCGTGCGTAGCCTGATCGACGCTTGGCGGTTGCCTGAAGCCGGCAGCGCACCGGCCAGCTCCGGGCAGAATGCCTTGGCGGTGGGCGCGGCGATCTCGTTGGCCAATCCGAAGAACATTGTTTACTGGGGGGCATTGGGCAGTGCCTTGTCTGGCATTGTCGGCGCCACGCCCAGCCATGGGCAAACCTTGATGTTTTTTGCAGGCTTCATGCTGGCATCGGTGTTGTCCTGCTTTCTGATCGCGGCGCTGGTTAACCTGTTACGCAAAAACGCTTCGCCCCTGTGGCAACGCATCAGTTATGGCGCCTGCGGGCTGGTATTGATATATCTGGCGATTCTCGCCGCGCACGGTATATGAAGTTATATAGCCAACAACTTCCGACGCGTTCTGTCTGAATGAAGTCTGAACACTGGTCAGTTTAATTAATCATGCGTTGACATTTTGTAACTGTCTGAGTAGATTGCCCCTGCCCGCAACTGGGGCCTTTTTTAAACCTCACAAAAGAAGCCAATGGACACAGTATCTAGTCGCTGTCCGAGCACCGCATTTGCGGGCGTCGGGCGCCAAACCCAGAATATGACAGGACTCGTCTCCCCGGTCCGGTAAGCTGCGCTAGAGCTTGATGCTCCACCGTAACTGCCTCACCGGATGCCCGTCCGGTCCCGAGGTGTGTTATGACCTTCCAACTCCTTGTTTTACCCGATGTACGCACGCTGGCCGCTGCCCTGCGCGCCAAGCCAGGCCGAGCACCCGCAGGCTTTTGCCCTGCCCGGTCGACCTTTGTTGCACCCTCCCCTCAAGTGCATCCAGCCCGACCGCTGGCGCACTGGCGTATCTGCCCGCAAAGCGGCCAATTGATGCAGCACTGGGAACATGCCGACCCTCAAGACCCGCAGAGACCGAAGGTTTCCAGCCTGGCTCACGCTGGCTTGATGCTCGGTCTGTATGTGAGCGCTCGCGCCGCCTGACCTGGCTGAAAACAGCAACTTTCTTATTAATTCCCTGGAGTTCTTTATGAACGCATCCAGTCGTAGCCCGCTGCACGTTAGTTAACTAACGCGCTGTTGGCGGGCCTTATAGAAGTTATGTGAACACTTTAATAAAACCGATCGCGAAGTCCGCGGCTCGGCATGCTTTTGCTCGCCTGTATTCAGGTAAGTACCGGGTATGTTTTGTCGAGAATTGGCGACAGGAGTACAAACAATGAGCGCCGTAAAAAACACGCCACTGAGCAAGAAAAAGAGCACCTGCGAAGGCACCAAACTGTCGATGCGTGCCGCCCGCGAAGCCCAAAACGGCCTGCAAGCCACCCTGGCCAACGTACGCGCCACCCAGGATGGCCTGACCGAATTGGACGCCTCTGCACGTCTGCAACGGGAAGGCGCTAACGAAGTCGCCCATGACAAGCCGCCGCACGCCCTCATCCAGTTCCTGCACGCACTGAACAACCCGTTCATCTACGTGCTGCTGACCCTGGGCGCCATCAGCTTCTTTACCGATTGCTGGCTGCCGATGCAGGAAGGCGAAGACGCTGACCCGACCAAAGTCATCATCATCATGACCATGGTCCTGCTCAGCAGCCTATTGCGCTTCTGGCAGGAGCACCGCTCGGCAAAATCCGCCGAGGCCTTGAAAGCCATGGTGCGCACCACCGCCACCGTACTGCGCCGTGAGCAAGTGGGCAGCCAACCGACCCTGCGCGAAGTACCGATGCGCGAGCTGGTGGCGGGCGATATCGTGCAACTGTCGGCCGGGGACATGATCCCCGCCGACATCCGCCTGATCGAATCCCGAGACCTGTTTATCAGCCAGGCCGTGCTCACCGGCGAAGCCTTGCCGGTGGAGAAGTACGACACCCTGGGCGACGTTACGCAAAAAACCGCCGGACCGGTGATCGCCGACCAAGGCAACCTGCTGGACCTGCCCAATATCTGCTTTATGGGCACCAACGTGGTCAGCGGCCGGGCCACGGCCGTGGTGGTGGCCACTGGACCGCGCACCTACTTTGGCTCCCTGGCCAAGGCGATTGTCGGCTCGCGAGTGCAGACCGCGTTCGACCGTGGGGTCAACAGTGTCAGTTGGCTGCTGATCCGCTTCATGCTGGTGATGGTGCCCATCGTGTTCTTCCTCAACGGTTTCTCCAAGGGTGACTGGGGCGATGCCTTCCTGTTTGCGCTGGCGGTTGCCGTGGGCCTCACCCCGGAAATGCTGCCGATGATCGTCAGCGCCAACCTGGCCAAGGGCGCCACGGCCATGGCCAAGCGCAAAGTGGTGGTCAAGCGCCTCAACGCGATCCAAAACTTCGGCTCCATGGACGTGTTGTGCACCGACAAGACCGGCACCCTGACCCAGGACAGAATCATCCTCGAACATCACGTCAACGCCTTTGGCCAGCGTGATGATGCCGTGCTGTCCCTGGCCTGGCTCAACAGCTACCACCAGAGCGGCATGAAGAACCTGATGGACCAGGCGGTGGTGCAGTTTTCGCAACAGAACCCGACATTCCAAGTGCCGTTTGCCTACAGCAAGGTCGATGAGTTGCCCTTCGACTTTGTACGCCGCCGCCTGTCCATCGTGGTCAGGGACGCGGCCGGCGACCATCTGCTGGTGTGCAAAGGCGCCGTGGAAGAGATGCTGGGTATTTCCACCCATGTAATGGACGCTGGCGCCGCGGTGCCGTTGGATGAGCGCCGTCGCGAGCAACTGCTGTCAATTGCCAACGATTACAACGAAGACGGCTTTCGCGTGCTGGTGGTGGCGACTCGCACGATCCCCAAGGCGTTGGCACGCCAGCAGTACACCACCGTCGATGAGCGCAACCTGGTGATCCACGGTTTTCTGACCTTCCTCGATCCACCGAAGGAAACCGCCGGCCCTGCGATTGCCGCACTGCAACAGATCGGCGTGGCGGTCAAAGTGCTGACCGGCGACAACGCGGTCGTCACCAGCAAGATCTGCCGTCAGGTCGGCCTTGAGCCCGGCCAACCGCTGCTGGGCGTTGAAATCGAATTGATGGACGACGTCACCCTGGCGCGCCGAGTAGAGGAACGCACGGTATTCGCCAAACTCACGCCGTTGCAGAAATCCCGTGTGCTCAAGGCCCTGCAAGCCAACGGCCATACGGTGGGCTTCCTCGGGGACGGCATCAACGATGCCCCTGCGCTGCGCGATGCCGACGTGGGCATCTCGGTGGACAGTGGCACCGACATCGCCAAGGAGTCGGCGGACATCATCCTGCTGGAAAAAAGCCTGATGGTGCTGGAGGAAGGCGTGCTCAAGGGCCGCGAAACCTTCGGCAATATCATGAAGTACCTGAACATGACCGCCAGCTCCAATTTCGGCAACGTGTTCTCAGTGCTGGTGGCCAGTGCGTTTATCCCGTTCATGCCGATGCTGGCGATCCACTTGCTGCTGCAAAACCTGATGTATGACATCTCCCAGCTGGCGTTGCCGTGGGACAAGATGGACAAGGAATACCTGGCCAAGCCACGCAAGTGGGACGCGAAAAACATCGGCCGTTTCATGCTGTGGATCGGGCCGACCTCGTCGATTTTCGACATCACTACCTTTGCGCTGATGTGGTACGTGTTTGCCGCCAACAGCGTCGAGATGCAGACGCTGTTCCAGTCCGGCTGGTTTATCGAAGGACTGCTGTCGCAAACCCTGGTGGTGCATATGCTGCGCACCCGCAAGATCCCCTTCTTCCAGAGCACGGCCGCATGGCCGGTGCTGATGATGACCTGCTTGGTGATCGTACTGGGGATCTACGTGCCGTTCTCGCCCCTGGGCACCCTGGTGGGCTTGCAGCCACTGCCACTGGCTTACTTCCCATGGCTGGTGGGCACCTTGCTCAGCTACTGCTGCGTGGCCCAACTGATGAAAACGATCTACATCCGCCGCTTCAAGCAGTGGTACTGATCACCCCTGCCGTTTAAACGGTGGCGGCCGCTGGGCCGCCACCGTGTCTTACAAGGAATCGGACTATGCGCATCTTGATCTGTGCAGGTCGTCATTACGCCGACACCAAAAAGTCTCGCCAGGTGCTGGACGCCTACCATCGCCTGCGCCCGGTGCAAGTACTGATCCACGGCGGCAACCAGTTTCTCGGCAGCGATATCGAAGAATGGGCCCGTGAAATCGGTATCGACGTGGTGCGTTACCCACCCAATTGGCAACGCCACGGCAAGCAGGCAGAACGCCAACGCAACCACTTCATGCTGACCGACAGCCACCCCGACGTGGTCATCGCCTTGCCGGGCGGTGAGGACACATCGGAGCTGGTCTGCCAGGCCCGAGCCAGCGGCATTTCGGTGCTTACCGTAGAAAACTGAACCCAAGCGAGGTGCGTCATGCACAACCCACACACCCCAAAGCGCCCTGACGGGTTTGCCAAATACCGCGCGCGTCACCGCCGCGATGTGCGCCACAGCCTGCTGCTGTTGCCGCCGGCCAAACGCCGTGCGCTGCGGCGCAATCTGATCTTTATCGGCCTGGCCCTGAGCGTTGTTTTGCTTATCGCCGTCGTGTCGAAGGCCAATGCGGCAGGCGCTGCCTACGCTGGGCTTTTAAGCTGCTGCTCAAGTTGCAGCTGCATTTGAGGATCAATGCTCAGCGTAGCCGCCAGCTCATCCAGATAATTGCGCTCTGCGTCCTGCTGATCATCCACCAGCATCACACTGGCCAGGTACACCTCGGCCGCTATCGCCGGGTCATGTGCGAATTCGGCAAAATCCGCAGCATCCAAGGGCTTGGCGACTTCGGCGTCGAGCCACTGCTGCAGTTGCGGGTCGTCGGTGTGCTTGCCCAGTTCAGTGGAGATCATTTGCTGCTCTGCGTCATCGATCCGACCGTCGGCCTTCGCCGCGGCAATCAAGGCACGCAACACTGCATGGCTGTGGGCCTCGGCTTCGAGGCCACCCAGCTGGTCGACTGTCTGAAAGGACGACTGCGGTTTGGAGGCCTGCTGACTCTGCCATGCCTGATACGCCTTGAACGCCATCATCCCCAACGACGCCAACGCCGCGTAATTCATCCCGCCGGAGCGCCCCTGTGCAGAACGTGTCGCCGCCCCGCCACCGAGCATGCCGCCGAGGCCGCCTAACAATCCACCCAGACCGCCACCGGCCGAAGCATTGCCGGTGCTGGTACCCTTGAGCAAACCGCCGAGCAGCCCGCCCAGGCCGCCGCCCGCAGCGCCACCGCCGGACTGCCCGGCGCGCAGCAGTTGTTCGAGTAGGTCACTTGTGTTCATGGTGTCACCCTTGCGCGCGTAGAATTGGCGTTCAACAACCATAGTCCGCCGCTGCCGAAACTCCATGACCGCCGAGCGGGCGCGTATTCAAGCAGGGAAACCCGTGAACCGAATCGAGCAGATTGCGCTGATGGCGACCTACAACCAGTGGATGAATCGCAAAGTCTATGACGCCGCCGCCAGGCTTTCGGATGCGCAATTACGCACGGACCGTCATGCTTTTTTCGGCTCGATACTCGGCACACTCAACCACCTGGCGCAGGGAGACACGGTCTGGCTCAAACGCTTCGCCCAGCACCCGGCAGGCTTTACAGCGCTGGCCCCACTGGAAGCCATTGCCATGCCCGTCGACCTCAAGCATCTGGCCTTTGCCGACCTTAGCGCGCTGGCTGCCCGTCGTACCTGGCTGGACCAACTGATCATCGATTGGACCAAGACCCTGCGCGAGCCTGATCTCGACCTGCGCTTGCATTACCACAACATGCGTGGCGCCGCCGCCGACAAGCCCTTTTCCAGCCTGCTATTGCACTTTTTCAATCATCAGACCCACCACCGGGGCCAGGCGACCACCTTGCTGACCCAGGCCGGAGTGGATGTCGGCGACACGGACCTGCTGGCACTGATCGACTGACGGCAGCGCGCTGCTGAGCAGGCTAGAGCCATAAACGAACGCCTAGGCAACTGTGAGGTCGTAATGACAGGTGCCGGGATCTTTCTGCGCCCGCCCTCTTCGCACCCGTCGTGGGTTTACCGATGGGTGCACCCCATAAGAAGGAGACGCTTACATGGTCATTCACTTCAAGGTCGCCGGGCATCTGGCTTGCGGCCACCACGGTACCAACCTCCCCTCCAGCGCTGAGCTGAACCGGGTCAAGTGCCGTACCTGCCGCAACACTGAGGCCTACAAGGAAGCCCGCCGCACCCAACGCAATGCCGCTCGGCGTGCTTCGCGCAAAGCCAAGTCCCCCACCGCCACTGACTGGCGCAGCGCCTGGACCCAACGTCTCACCGACCTGCCAGGGTTGCAGCGTTTGCCCAGAGGGTTCAGCGGCCAGCCTTTCGTATAGGCCTGCACACGCAAGCCCCGGCTAAACCGGGGCTTGTTTGCGATCGCTCTGCCTTTCTGCTGAAGATTCATGATGCCCATCTGTGATTCTTGTGTTCGGGTAGCAGAAACCTACTGGACTCTCTTTTAAAACCCCTGTAGCCCACTGATCTTTCGAGCTTTTTCATCTTGCTCGATGCCCAACAAAGGTGCGTTACGGCCTTGCGCATACGCGCCTTGATCTATATATTCCCAACCCTGCTACACCGCGCTACCGCCCGAATGGCGAAACTGGTAGACGCATGGGACTTAAAATCCCCCGCTCGTAAGGGCGTCCCGGTTCGATTCCGGGTTCGGGCACCATAGATATCAAGGGCTTGCATGATTAACGTCATGCAGGCCCTTATCTTTTGCGCTCCGCAATTTTTGACACTGCTTCGCAACTCCCTTCCCTGGCGTTCCGCCGACGCAAATCAAATCGGCATACTTCACCGACTACTTCGCTGTTCTCATGACTGCATAGCAAAAAAGCCCAGCAATCGCGCTGGGCTCAGATAGGGAAACTCAGTAAAAAATATGTGCCGTGCTACTTAACCCTTGCAAAACTTCTGTGGCGACTCCGTACCTGCGAGGGGATCCCGCCACCACCAGCATGGCGATAGACGAAGAAACCGAAGCAACCAAGTCTCTGCCCTAGCCAGGTCCGCCCATACACTCTGCGGTGCTGGAAAGCATTGCTCCCGCCTGCTGCACCAGCTTTCTCCACTCATCGCTGGTGATGAGTTCGGCAAGCTCCATGGCGTCAGCCCGCCGCAACAATCCAAAATACTTAACCTCTGCGTCCGTTTGACTTACGGCCTGTGTAAACAGGTCGCGCCAGGCTGTCATGGCTAGTCTTCGCTGTGCCTCTCTCATCGAGGGCCCCTAATGGTGAGATGAGTCAGTATGTATTAGGTTGCCGGGCGCGTTCGGCGTGATCTCGTTATTGCCGACCAATGGCGGCCATAAGCCATTAATCGCGAGGTTTTGGCTCAGTCACGGGAAGATTCGACTGAAAGTAGTGGGTCCGTTCGCACTGATCGTTGGCGTTTGCTGGACGATCTTCGCGCTGAGCTTCTTGTATCTGCCCTTCGGAGCGCCATCTATTGAGTCGGGAATCCTGACGATTACAACTTCCCCAGGTATTACATAGAGCTGGCTACGTGCGTTGCTTTCTGCTTTTGCGACATCCTTTTCACCTTGCATTTACAGGACAGGGTGCTAAATCACCCTACTCCTTTGAAGAATTCCCTTTAGGCCCGCCCACAAGCGGGCTTTTTTTTGCCCGTTAGAAAGGCGCCAGATCCTCTTCGGGCTCAAGCTCGGCCTCCAAACCGCGACTGCCGTACGCGCACAACAATCTGACTACCCGCAACGAACCTTCCTACAACGCGAATTGTCGAAATGTGGCTTTGGTCACCCGTCTGCGCGCCCACCTATCAGGGAGAACCCAGCAGCCATCACCGGCTAATAGTCGGCGTGGTACCGGTTTTCTCGTGCCCGCTAGATAAAAGCCAACTATTCACGCGACATCTCAAGAGGCAAAGGAATCGTGCCCGAACAAAAAATGCATGCCTGCAACACAATTGATGAGTCCTTGGGAAATGCAAAATTGCCCGTAGAGCGGCTAGAGTCTTTAACATTTCTGCGCTTTGTTGCAGCCATCGTAGTGGTTCTTTTCCATTACGGAAAAGAAACGCAAATTTACGCAAGCTTGCCAACGATACTGAATTGCGGGCCGATCATGGTCACTTTCTTTTTCGTACTGTCAGGCTTTGTGCTCGCCCTATCGAATACAAAAAAGAACATTCCAACCTCACAATTCTATGTAAACAGAGCCGCCAGGATATTGCCCATTTATCTAATAGCGCTACTGGCTTACATGGCAATAACAAGCAGCTCACTAAACGGCAAATTTTTTATATCCGCCGCCCTTATTCAAGCGTGGCTCCCAAAATACGCAACGACTTTAAATTACCCTGGCTGGTCTGTTTCAGTTGAGATGTTTTTCTATTTGATTTGCCCCTTGCTGATTTTTGTCAGCAATATAAAAAAACACGTACGCCTCAAGGTGTGGCTGGCGTCTTCGCTACTCCTTTGGGTTTTCAGCCAAGTCGTGCTCAGCTACTACAGCCGTACAGACCCCTATGGCAATACCAGTCCGCGCCTGCACTCGCTGATCAATTATTTTCCACCGTCACACCTGTGCAGCTTTGTCCTTGGGTTCACTGCCGGGCTCATATTCAAAGCAGGCGTATTGCGCAACGTCGTCGGGGAGAAGACTGCGCTCGTTCTCAGCATCGTGTTGTTCGCCATTATCGGCAAGATAATTGATTACGGCCCAAGAATAGATGACGCCATCGGCGCGCACTTAGCGTACGGAAGTAGTTTCACAGCTATCCTGTTTGCCCCAGCGATTTACTTTTGCGCCATAGCAAACAACTTACTAAAAAAAGCCCCCTTCATACCCGTGCTTGTCATACTCGGAGAATCCAGCTATTCGCTTTACATACTGCAAGCGCCGGCTCACCTTGCTTTCCAAATGCTGCCGACTCAGTTTCTTTTTGAATCCAGTACGATTAATTTTTCAGTCTTTGTCATCTTTTTAATTTCGCAGTCCATCGCTTCATACTTCCTGATTGAAAAAACCCTTTCAAAAACGATCAAAGTTTTTTATGCAAAACGCATGAAGCGTTCACCCGTTAAAACTGAAGCCGTAGCCTGAGAATATCGCCTCGCCGTTCTCCCGTGCTCACGCGACGACAGATTGAACACTGACCGTATTTGCATCATGCAAGCGTGGGCTTGGCTCTTGAGGCGCCGTTTACACGGCGTAAAGCAACCGCGCACCTGTTCCAAACGCACGCACACGGTGCGTCGTTTCTACCCAGGTGACATTTTTCGGAGCGTGACCAGCGTCGTCATACACACTGGTTTCCTTTAAAATCATAAACATAGCGTTTATGGCCTGAAGCTTGCTTTTAAGCTATCGCCGCGCCATGCGGCACTCGTTTCCCCCATCCTCTCAGGGTGGGCGACCCAGCCTCAACGATGCGGCTGGTGTCTCCAAGTGAAGCGAATCACATATCCAGCCGACAGCGCCGTCGGTATGTGAAATCAGGCCCTCCTTCCCCGCCTGCATTTCTTCCCAGACCTTCTTTCCTTCATTGCAAACCGTCATGCCCGGCGCTTTTCCTGGCGTGCTTCGGGCTGCAGTGGATAGGGAGTCCGGGTTTCAGGAGTCTTCCGAATGGCTATGAATCGTCGTGCTTTCCTGCGTGCATCTGCGATTTCCGCGGCTGCTGTGTCCACGTTGAGCCTCAAGAGTTTCTCGGCGTTTGCTGCCGACGACGCGATCAATATCGCCTCGCTGTATGACAACTCCGGCGGCCTCGACATCTACGGCAAACCCATCGTCGATGCGCTGACCTTCGCTGTCGAAGAACTCAACAGCGCCGGCGGCTTGCTCGGCCGCCCGCTCAACCTGATCAAGTACGACACTCAGTCGAACATGCAGCTTTACGCGCAATACGCCCAACAGGCCGCGCTCAAGGATCGCGCGGCGGTGGTGCACGCCGGTATCACGTCGGCGTCGCGGGAAGTGGTGCGTCCGGTGCTGGACCGCTACAAGACCCTGTATTTCTACAACAACCAATACGAAGGCGGCGTATGTGACCGCAACTTCTTCGGCACCGGTGTCACACCCGGCCAGACCGTGGAGAAGCTGGTGTCCCATGTCACCAAGAAGTGGGGCAAGAAGGTCTACATCGTCGCGGCGGACTACAACTACGGGCAGATCGTCACCGCCTGGGTCAAGAAGTACGTCGAGCAAGCGGGCGGCGAAAGCGTCGGCATCGAGTTCTTCCCACTGGACGTGACCAACTTCGGCGCGACGATCTCGAAGATCCAGGAAGCCAAGCCGGACTTCGTCTGGTCGGCGCTGGTGGGCGGCGCGCACATGTCGTTCTATCGCCAGTGGAAAGCCGCAGGCATGACCGGCAAGCTGCCGATTGCCTCCACCACCTTCGCCGGCGGTAACGAGCACATCGTGCTGTCGCCGGAAGAATGCAACGGCATCCTGATCTGCCAGAACTATGTGCAGGAACTGGCCACGTCGCAGAACCAGGCGTTCGTCGAGCGCTTCCATAAGCGCTTCGGCGCGGACTATCCGTACATCACCGAACTGGCCATGGGCGCTTACCAGGGCATGATGCTGTGGGCCGAAGGCGTGCGCCAGGCAGGTACGGTGGAGCGCATGGCCGTGACCCAGGCCCTGGAAAAAGGCATCAGCCTGGACCTGCCCAGCGGCAAGGTCAGCATCGACCCGGCGACCCACCACTGTGTGCTCGACGTGCACATCGCCGAAGTCCGCGACCGCCGCCTGGAGGTGGTCGAAAGCTTCGCCCAGCAAGCGCCGTCCGACACCGCCGCGGTGTGCGACCTGGTGAAGAACCCGCGCGACGCCAAACAATACAGCATCGCGCTGTAAGGAGGCCGACATGGATTGGGCTGCCATTTTTTCCCTGCAAATCGTGGGCGCCATCGCCACGCTGGTGCTGCTGAGCATTGGCCTGGCGGTGGTGTTCGGAATGATGAAAATCATCAACCTCGCCCACGGTGAATTCATGATGCTCGGCGGTTACGTCGCCGTGCTCGCCACCCACAACCTGCACGTACCGATCTGGATTTCGATCCTGGTGCTGGCGCCCTTGAGCGTGGGCCTGTTCGGCATGCTGGTTGAACGCCTGCTGGTGCGACACCTGTATGGCCGCATGATCGACACCATGCTCGCCACTTGGGGCCTGAGCCTGGCACTGACCGGCGCCGCCACCATGCTGTTCGGCAACACGACGGTGGGCATCAGCTCGCCGTTGCCAGGCATCACCGTGGGCGCTTATCAAACCAGCGGCTACGGCCTGTTTGTGATCGCCGTGGCGGTCGCCGTGCTGCTGGGCATGTGGGCGCTGCTGCGGTTTACCCACTTCGGCCTGTGCGCCCGCGCCACCATGCAAAACGCCAAGATGGCCGCTGCACTCGGGGCCAATCCGGGACGGATCTACAGCCTGACCTTTGGCCTGGGCGCGGCGCTCGCGGGCTTGGGCGGTGCCGTGCTGGCGCCGCTTACCGGGGTGATTCCCACCCTCGGCGCCAGCTACATCGCCAAGGCCTTCATCACCGTGATCGGCGGCGGCAGCGCAGTGATCACCGGCACCCTCACCGCCGCCGGTGGCTTCGGCGTGATCAGCCAGGTGGTGACGTTCTTCAGCACTCCGGTGTTTGGTGAAGTGGCGTTGCTGCTGGCGGCCATTGTGCTGATTCGCGTACTGCCCCAGGGCATTACCGGTCGATTCTTTCGGAGGGCGTTCTGATGCCTGTTGATACCCGCACCCTGTTACCGGTGCTCGGCTGCGTCGTGGCTGCGCTGCTGGTGGCGGTCCTGCCACAGTGGCTGGATCTGTTTACCCTGCTGTCCTTGACCATCTACTTGGTGATGGCGCTGCTGGCCCTGAGCCTGGCGTTTATCTGGGGCTTCGGCGGCATCCTGTGCTTTGGTCAGGCGGCGTTTTTTGGCCTGGGCGCCTATGCCTATGCCATCGGTGTGCTGAACATCGGCGACAGCACTTGGCCGGTGCTGCTGGCCATCGCAGTGCCCGCCCTGGTCGCCGCCGCCATGGGTTACTTCATGTTCTACGGCGGCATCAGCGACGTGTACCTGGGGGTGATTACGCTGGCGGTCACGCTGATTCTGTTCAACGTGATGAACTCCACCTCGGGCTCCGAATACCACATCGGCAGCGCACTGCTCGGCGGTTTCAACGGCATTCCGGCGATTCCCACCCTCAACATGCCGTTCAACCCTGAACGTGTGCTCGAACCGGAAACCCTGTTTCAGGTAATCGGCGCCGCGCTGATCCTCTGTTACCTGGGGCTGCGCGGGCTGCTCGCCAGCCGCTTCGGCAAAGTGGTGGTGGCCATTCGTGAGAACGAACAGCGCGCCGGTTTGCTGGGCTATGACACGCGCCTGCACAAGTTGATCGTGTTCAGCCTGGGTGGCGGCATCGCCGGGCTCGCGGGTTGCCTGTTCGCCAACTGGGGCGCGTTTGTCAGCCCAGGCGTGTTCGGATTGGCGCAATCGGCGCAGATCATCATCTGGGTCATCGTCGGTGGCCGTGGCACCTTGTTCGGGCCGATCCTGGCGTGCATCGGCATCCAGGCGCTGATGGCGCGCCTCGGTGAACAGCAGCATGTGGACAGCGGCTTTGTACTCGGCCTGATTCTGCTGGTGTTCGTCATGTTGCTGCCCCGTGGCTTGCTGCCGACCTTGACCGGTTGGGTAGCGCGTGTTTTCCAACGTCGCCCGCAACCGACACCTGCACAGGAGCGCGCACTATGAGCCTGTTGCAAACCCAAGGCCTGGGCGTCAGCTTCGGCGGCGTTCACGCGGTCAAAGCCGTGGATTTCACCCTCAAAAGCGGCGAACTGCGTTGCCTGATCGGCCCCAATGGCGCCGGCAAAAGCACCTTCTTCAAGATGCTCAGCGGCCAACTCAAACCCACGCGCGGCGTATGCCACTTCAAGGGCCAGCGCATTTCAGGGCTGGCGCCGCACCATGTCGCCCGGCTCGGCATCGGCATCAAAACCCAGGCCCCCAGCGTCTTCGACGGCCTGGATGTGCTGGAAAACCTGCGCTTGGCCGCCAGTCGCCGACAAGCGCCAAACGAAGCCCGCGCCACTGCCGAGCAGACCCTGGAACGCATCGGCCTGGTCGACTTGCGCGCACGCCTGGTGGGCGACCTGGCCCACGGCCAACGCCAATGGGTGGAGCTGGGCATGATCCTCGCCTCGCGCCCGGAGTTGGTATTACTGGACGAACCCGCCGCCGGCATGACGTACCAGGAAGTGCGCAAGACCGCCGCGCTGATCAAAGAAATCAACGCCCACAGCACCGTGGTGGTGGTCGAGCACGACATGGAGTTCATCCGCCTGATCGCAGGCACCGTCACCGTGTTCAACCAAGGCGCAATCCTCGCCCAAGGCAGCTTTGCCGAAGTGACCCAGGACCCGGCCGTGCGCGAAGCGTACTTGGGCAAGCAGGAGATCAAACATGCTTGAAGTCATCGGTCTATCCGCCGGTTATGGGCGTATTCCCGTGTTGCGTGACATCCGCTTGAGCTGTGCCGCCAACACCTGCGTCGGTGTACTGGGTCGCAATGGCATGGGCAAGACCACCCTGTTGCGCGCCTTAATGGGCGAAATCCCCGCCATGGCCGGCAGCCTGCATTTTGCCGGAGAAGACTTAAGCAAAGCCGCCGCCCACCAACGCGCCCGCGCCGGCATCGGCTATGTGCCCCAGGGCCGGCAGATATTCCCGTACCTGAGCGTGCGGGAAAACCTGCGCATGGGCTGCGTGAAGGACTTCGCCGCAGCCGACGCCACCATCGAACGCATCCTCGCGTACTTCCCGCGCCTGCACCGCTTGCTCGACCAGCCCGGTGGCGCGCTGTCCGGCGGAGAGCAACAACTGCTGGCCCTCGCACGCTGCCTGTGCGGCAACCCGAAAATCATCCTGCTGGACGAGCCCACCGAGGGCATCCAGCCATCGATCTGCGACGAAATCATTGAAACCCTGCAGCGCCTGCGTGTGGAACAGAATCTGGCGGTGATCCTGGTGGAACAGGACATCGAATTTCTCAGTGCCCTGTCCGACCGCATTCTGATCATCGAGAACGGCCAACTGGTGGACGAGGTCGACCCGGCTCACACCAGCGCCGAAGCCATCGCTGAGCGCTTCATGGGCTTTCATGCATAAGGAACCTGCCATGTCTATTCAACGCCCTACCCTGGCCGATCTCACCGAAGTCGGCCACAGCCTTGGCCTGCAAATGGCCGAGCCGCTGCTGCACGAATACGCGAACATTCTCGACGCCGTGTGGCAGGACTACGACCGCCTGGATGGCATCGCCAACCCGCCATTGCCCCCCCGTTACCCTCGCGGCCCTGGCCAGGTGCCGCAGCACAACCCTTACAACGCCTGGTACGTACGCACCGAGATTCAGGGGGCACCAACGGGCAAGTTGGCCGGCAAGCGCGTGGCGCTCAAGGATAATATCTGCCTGGCCGGCGTGCCGATGATGAACGGTGCATCGACCCTGCAGGGCTACGTGCCGGACATTGACGCCACTGTCGCGACACGTGTGTTGGACGCTGCCGGACAGATTCTGGGCAAGGCCCATTGCGAGTTCTTTTGTGTGTCGGGCAGCAGCCATACCAACGCCACCGGCGCAGTGCACAACCCGCGTAATCCGGGGCATTCCACCGGCGGTTCGTCGTCGGGCTGCGCGGCGCTGATCGCGGCCGGCGAAGTGGATCTGGGCATCGGCACTGACCAGGGCGGTTCGGTCCGCATTCCGGCGGCCTACTCCGGTATCTACGGCATGAAGCCGACCCATGGGTTGATCCCCTACACCGGGATCATGCCCATCGAGATGACCCTGGACCACGCCGGCATCATGAGTGCCAACCTCGCCGACAACGCGCTGCTCTTGGAAGTGCTGGCCGGCGCCGATGGCCTCGACCCCAGGCAGGACCGCGTCGTGCCGACCGAAGCTTATACACAGGCCCTCGGCAAAGGCTGCAAGGGCCTGCGGATCGGTGTGGTGCGCGAGGGCTTCGGGCATGCCAACTCCGAGGCCGATGTGGACGCGGCGGTGCGCCGTGCCGCTGCGTTGTTCGTAGACCTCGGGGCACGGGTGGAGGGCATCTCGATACCGCTGCACGCCCTGGGCCACGCCATCTGGACACCCATCGCGGTGGAAGGCACCACCCAATTGCTGCGCGGCTACAATTACGGCTCGAATTGGAAAGGCCTGTACGTAGAGAGCCTGATGAACGCACAGCAAGACTGGCAGACCCAGGCTGGGCAATTCCCGCACGACCTGAAAACCTGCCTGCTGGCCGGTGAATACGCGTACACCCGTTTTGGCGGCCAGTACTACGCCAAGGCTCAGAATGCTGCACGGCAATTACGTGCGGCCTACGACCAGCAATTGCAGGACTTCGATGTGCTGCTGATGCCCACCGTACCGCTCAAGGCGCCAACATTGCCGACAGCAGACGCCTCACCCAGCGAGTGGGTGCAACGGGCCCTGGAAATGAACGCGAACACCGCGCCCTTCGACGTTACCGGCCACCCTGCCCTGTCACTCCCGTGTGGGCTTGCCAGTGGCCTGCCAGTGGGCATGATGCTGGTGGCGCGGGACTACGACGAAGCCACGCTGTACCAGGTCGCGCACGCCTTTGAACAACATATCGACTGGGAAAGCCTGATTTCATGAGCGCCTCTGACTACAAAGTCGGCCTGCTGTTTTCCGAGAGCAGCCTTACCGCTGCCTCGGAAACCACCCAGGCCAATGCCACCCACCTGGCGATCGCCGAGGTCAACGACGCCGGCGGCATCCACGGACGACCACTGGTGCCAGTGGACGGCCATCCCGGCGCGGAACCGTCGGACTACCGCGACAGCGCCCTGCGCCTGTGTGACGAGCACCAGGTGCAGGTGTTGTTCGGCACCCACATGTCGAGCACCCGCAAAGTGGTGTTGCCGGTGGTCGAGAGCCGCCGCCGACTGCTGTTCTACCCGACCCTCTACGAAGGGTTTGAATACTCACCCTGGTGTTACTACACCGGTTCCGCACCGAACCAGAACTCAGTCCAACTGGCGCAGTACGTACTGGCGCATTTCGGCAACCGCGTGCTGTTTGTCGGTGGCTCCTACGTGTACCCGTTCGAGTCCAACCGCATCATGCGCGAACTGTTCGAACAGGCCGGTGGCGAAGTGGTGGACGAGATCTACTTGCCGTTCCACGCCACCGCCGAGGACTTCGAACGGGTGATGCAACGGGCGCGGGCCACGGCACCGGATGCGATCTACTCGACCATCGTCGGCAGCGATATTCCGGCCCTGCACCGCGCGTACCGACAGGCCGGTTTCGACCCGGCGTGCATGCCCATCGTCAGCCTCGCGACCAACGAGGTCGACGTGTTGCACATGAGCGATGAAGAGGCCGAGGGGCATGTGTCGGCGGCGCCGTGGTTCTCCAGCCTGGCGACGCCTGCCAGCCAGGCGTTCGTCGCACGTTACCGAGCGCGCTTCGGTGACACGGCGCCGCTGACGGCGGGCGGTGAGGCGGCCTACTTCCAGGTGCATCTGTTCGCCGAGGCAGCGCGGCGGGCCGAGGGTTCGTCCATCGAAGCGCTGCGCAAGGCCTTGGCCGGTGCGCAGCTCGACGCGCCCCAGGGCCGCGTGCAGATCGACCCGGACACCCAGCACACTTGGCTGTGGCCTCGTATTGCGCGTCTCGACCACCAACGCCGTTTCGAGCTGGTGGTGCAGAGCGAGCAGCCGGTGAAACCCAGCCCTTACATGGTCGATTACCAGCTGGATGTGCAGCCATGAACAGTGGGAGTGCGAGATGACCCAGGCACCTTCGCTGTTGCGCGAACTCAAGGGCCTGCGCGTGCTGGTGATTCACCCGGTAGATGCCGAGGCCCGCGTGGTGCTGGACCAGTTGCAGCGCATCGGTTGCATCGTTGAGCAATGCTGGCCGGTGCCTGCGCATTTGCCGGAGCACACCGATGTGGTCCTGCTCGCCGTGGAACTCAGCCAGCGCCTGAATACCCAGGCGCTGGTGGAAGGTTTGAGCGAACAGGCCCCGCCGATCATTGCCGTGGTGGGCTATGAAAACCCGTCGATGTTGCAACTGGTGCTGGAAACCCAGCCGGCAGCCGTGATCGAGCGCCCACTGCGACCCTTCGGCTTGTTAACCCAATTACTGATGGCCCGCGCTGCCTGGCGTGCGCGCATCGACATGCTGGCGCAACTGCGCAAATTACAGACCCGTCAACCGGCGGTGTCGAAGATCTCCATGGCCAAGGCCCTGCTCATGGCCCGCCATCGCATCGGCGAAAACGACGCTCACCGGCGCCTGCAACGCGATGCCATGGCCAGCCGCACCAGCATGGAAGCGGTGGCCCAGACGATCATCGATGCCGGCCTGCCCCCTCAATCAGAATAAGCAGAGGTTATTCATGCAAGCATTCAACTTCAGCACCACCGCGCACCTGATCTGCGCCAGCGGCGCCGCCGACCAATTGGCCGAACAGTGCGCCGCCCGTGGTGCACGCAACGTATTACTGGTCACCGACGCAGGCATCCTGCGCCACAACCTGCTGGATTCAGTCTTGCCCGGTTTCACCGCTGCGGGGATCAACCTGCAGGTGTACAGCGACGTCCTCGCCGACCCGGCCGAAGAGCTGGTGCTGGCGGCCACTGAACAAGCACGTGCAATCGGTGCCGACCTGATCGTCGGCTTCGGCGGCGGCAGCTCCATGGACACCGCCAAGCTGGTCGCCTACCTGGCACACCCCGAGCAACGCCAGACCTTGAGCGACATCTACGGCGTCAACCAGGCCAACGGCGCGCGTCTGCCGTTGATCCAGGTGCCGACCACGGCCGGGACCGGTTCTGAAGTCACGCCGATTTCCATCGTCACTACCGCCACTGGTAAATCCGGCGTGGTGTCCCAGCAACTGCTGCCGGACCTGGCGATCCTTGACGCACAACTGACCGTCGGCCTGCCCGGCCCGGTCACCGCTGCCACCGGCATCGACGCGATGGTGCACGCCATCGAGGCCTACACCAGCAAGTTGCGTAAAAACCCGATCTCGGACCTGCTGGCCCGTGAAGCCCTGCGCCTGCTCAGCGCCAACCTTGAGCAAGCCGTGCGCGCGCCGCAGGACCTTGAAGCGCGCCAGGCCATGCTGCTGGGCGCTTGCCTGGCCGGCCAGGCTTTCGCCAACGCGCCGGTCGCGGCGGTGCATGCATTGGCTTACCCGCTGGGCATCACATTCCACCTGCCCCACGGGCTGTCCAACGCACTGGTTCTCAACCCGGTGCTGACCTTCAATCTGTCCCACGCCCATGCGCTCTACGCCGAACTGGCGCCGTGCGTACTGGGTGAGCGTCTGCTGCCAGGAGATGGCGCCGCACAACTGATTGAAGAATTGCGCAGGATTCACGAAGCGGTCGGGCTGCCTTTGCGCTTGAGAGACGCCGGAGTCACTTTGGAAAGCCTGCCGGAGCTGGCCCGCAGTGCGATGCAACAACAGCGACTGCTGGTGAACAATCCACGGCCCGTGCTTGAGGAGGACGCGTTGGCGATTTATACCGCAGCCTATTGAAAATCTGGCGTGGCAACTTCGCCAATCTGGACCTCGGGCTGGACTTCAACCTGGGCCGATCCTGGCAAATGGGCGTCTCCTACAAGACCGCTCTGGGTAGCGACGAACGAAACGACACCTTCCGCATCGGCGTGGATGGCAAGTTCTGACGCGCTTACTGGTGATAGCAGTGGGTCAGTCAATGCAACAGTGACTGACCCACTGTAAGGGCGGAGCCCTAGGCCGCCGTTACCGCAGCAACGGATATGTACCCAACCCGCCTACACCCTCCCCCCAATCAACACAACCATTCCCCCCCACTGCCTGACCCTGATCGGCAAACTCTGTTCCAGCGCCTCCAACGTCTGCTGCGCATCATCCAACGGAAACCGCCCTGTCACCCGCAACCCCGCCACTGCCGAGTCCAGCCGTACGATGCCATTGCGGTAGGGCCGAATCGCATCCACCACGCTCGCCAATGTCTGATTACGCACCACCAACCAACCCTCCAACCAAGCGGTCTCACTGGTCGCCATCGGCACCTGAGTGAGAATCCGCTGATGATCAAACACCGTGCTCTGATGCATCGCCACGCGCTGCTGCGTACCGCCTTCGAGATGCAACACCACATCGCTATCGAGGGTGACCAGACGCAAGGCCGCACCCTGCTCGCTCAGCATCAAGCGACCGCTGGCGCCAGTGATACGTCCGGCACGGCTACTGACCTGCAACGGGCGCGAGGCATTCACTAATATCTCGCCTGCACGCAGCTCCAGGCTGGGCTGCCCGTTGGCGAGCGTCGCGATCACCTGGCTGCGGGCATTGAGTTTGAGCGTCGAACCGTCGGGCAACTGCCAGGTACGTCGCTCGCCCGTGCCGGTGGCGTATGACTGCCCGCCCGGTTCAAAGCGCGTGACCCAACCCACACCCGCCGCCAGCCCCAGCGCACACAAGCTGGTGCGCAGGAACGCGCGGCGACTGTTGGGCTGTTCCAGGCTGCGCAACAGTTGCGAGCTGGAGCGTCCGCGCCACGGCGAAGCCTTGAGTTGATCCAGCCCTGCGATCAGTTGCGCGTAGACCTGACGATGATGGGCCGAAGTGCCACGCCACACCTCCAGCGCCGCTTGCTGTTCGACACTGAAATCTCCGGACTGGATCTGCACCAGCCAACCAATGGCCTCCTCGGCCACCGGGTCGTTCAACGCTCGTTTGCTCACTCGTTCAACCCTAGGTAACAGGCGCGCAGGGCCTGGGTCATCAATTGGTGGATGCGCCCCAGCGACAGGCCGAGCCGTTCACTGATCTGCGCGTAGGTCATGCCGTCCAACTGGCTGTGCACGAACACCGCCTTGGCTTGCCCTGAAAGGCCATCCAGCAGCCGGTCGATGGCCAGCAGGCTTTCGATCAGGATCAACTGTTCCTGGGGCGACGGGTGAACGTGTTCAGGCACTTCGGCGAGGATTTGCAGGTAGGCTTTTTCCAGATCGCGACGGCGCCAGCCCTCATACATCAGGCGCTGGGCGATGGTGGTGAGCAGCGCGCGCGGTTCGCGAATGGCCGTGGGATCGGGCAGCATCCACACCTTGAGGAAGGTCTCGGCGGCGATGTCCTCGGCGCTGTGGCTGCTACCGGTGCGGTACGACAAGCGCGCGCACAACCAGCTGTAGTGCTGTTGGAAAATCTGGCCGATGAGGCGGCTCTTGAGCAAGGCATTCGGGTCCATAGGTCCATAGTCTTCATGGACTGCACACGCCAGCGGACAAGTGGTGGTGGGCCTGTCGGTTTGAGGTAGACCTGCATCCAGGCAGGTGAGTCCAGTTTGCCCCAGCGGGCATCACCGGATAAAAGAATAAAAACATCCAATAAGCTGCATTTTCTGCATAACCCTTGGCACCCCTGCAGGCACGCAAAAGCACCGCCTGCGAGCGCCGCAGGCGGTGTGGTGAGTCACTCAGTTAGCGGCTAATTGCGCCTCCGTACGCTCCTGTTCACGCAGCGGGCGCACCAGCCAGGCGACCACTGCGGTCAGCACCAGCAGGATCGCGGCCAACACCCAGAGCACGCCGTGGAACGCACTGTCATAGCCGCCGATAAACAGGCTGTGCACCGTGCCGGCCTGTTCCGTACTCAGGGCTTGCAACGACCCGGTGAGATTGCCGGCGGCCACGTCATCGATCCAGCGTTGCAGGGTCGAGGGATCGGGCGCCAGGCGGCTCAAGGTTGTGCGCAATTGGCTGTCCAGCAAGGTGGCCAGCAACGAACCATACAACGCCACAGCAATCGCCTCGCTGCCCAGGCGGAAGGTGTTAAGCAAACCGGCAGCCATCCCGGCTTTTTGCTCGGGCACGGTCTTGAGCGCCAGACCATCCACCAGCCCGGCCGACAATCCCATGCCAATGCCCACCAGCAGTAACGGCACTGCCAGTTGCCACAACGCCACGCCAACCTGGCTGACCAGCGCCAACGACACGACGCCCACCAGCAACGCAATTAGGCTGACCTTGAGAATGCCGATCGCCGACACCCCACGCGCCGCCCACTTGCCGGCCAGAATCGGGCAGAACAGCATTGGCACCGTCAGCAGCAACATCGCCAGGCCTGCGTGGGTCGCGCTCAATTGCAGTACGCCGAACAAGTAGCTCGGCAAGTACGTCAGCAGCGTCACAAAGCCAAACGATGCCGCCACAGTGACCAACGCCAGGCCGACAAAAGGCCCGCTTGCCAGCAGCGACAGGTCCAGCATCGGCTGGCGATGGCGGCGCTCCTGCCAGGTAAATACCGCCAGCAACACCGCCGCGACCGCGACCAGGCCCAGCACGCCCGGGCTGCTCCAGCCCCACTGCGAGCCCTGCACGATGGCAACCATCAGCGCCAACAAGGCCAACACAAATAACGTCGCGCCCGGCACATCAAAGCGTGCAGTGCGTTCTGCCAGTTCGCCGTCCCGCGTGATCAAAGGGGTGCCCAACAGCACAATGACCAAGGTGACTGCGTGCGCCCAGAAAATCGCGCGCCAGCCGACGCTGTCCAGCAGTAAGCCGGACAAGGTCGGCCCCAGGCTCACACCCAGCCCCGCAACGGTGCCGAACAAGGCAAATGCACGTAACCGCGCCGGCCCACTGAAGTGGGTGGAGAGGATGGCAATGCCGCACGAGAAAATCGCCGCCGCACCAATCCCCGCCAGCCCCCGTGCCGCGTCCAGCAACCACGCGCTGTCGGCCACCGCAGACAGCACCGAGGCCACCACATACAGCGACGCACCGGCGACAAAACAGCGCTTGCGCCCGAGCCGATCAGCCAGCGCGCCCCAGGCCAGGGTGAAGCAGGCAAACGCCAGGTTGAAGGCGTTGACCACCCATTGCAGGCTGGTCAACGGCGCCTGGATATCGGCGCCGATGGCCGGCAACGCGAGGGCCGTGCCGGAGATGGAGCTGGGCACAACGAAGATCGCCAGCAGGATGATCGAGAGTAGAGCCGTGTCGGCAAACGAGTTTTTCATGGGTCCTTCCAGGGTCAGGTTGAAGTGAAACCGTGCACCGGCAAACGCACCGGTCGGCGCAGGATGATGCCGTCGACCCAGGGCACCTGGTCCGCCGGCACCGCCAGGCGCAAGTTGGGAAAGCGCTGCACCAGAATCTGCAACACCGTGGTGATTTCCAGGCGCGCGAGGGCCGCGCCCATGCAGTTGTGCATGCCGTAGCCGAACTGCAAATGCCGCGCGTCGTTACGGTCCAAGCGAATCGCCAAGGGTTCAGGAAACACCGCTGGGTCACGGTTGGCTGCGAATGCATCGGCGTAGATGATGCTGCCCTCTGGGATCAACCCCCACGGCCCGTCAAGGTCGACACTGGCCAGGCGCGGGAAGGTCGAGATGGTGCCCAGGGGGATCACGCGCAGCAGCTCTTCGACAGCATTCGGGATCAGCGCAGGGTCGTCCACCAACTGCTGCCACAGCTCGGGCGCGGCCAACAGGGTGTACACCGCCTTGGTGAGCACGGTAAGAATGTTCTGGTCGCCGCCGATCAGCACGCCGAGCAGGATGCCCACCAACTCCTTGTCGTTGAGTGGCGGTTCACTGTCGTTGCGGGTGGCGACGAAACGCTGGATCAGCCCATCGGGATAGGTAGGGCGCGCGCCCGTCACCAGGTCGGTGAGGTAGTTGTAGACGCCCCAGAATTGGTTCAGCAGCTCCGGCACATCTGCATCCGACGCGACCTGCACCGTATGGCTGAGCGGCCGATAGTATTCACGGTCACTCAGGGGGATGCCGAGGAGTTGGCAGTCCACCGTCGCAGGAATGTGATCAAGCACCTGGGCAAACAGGTCTGCACCGGGGGCCTGGCGCTGTAATACATCCAGGCGCTCATGGGTCGCCTGCTGCACTTTTTCCGCCAGCAACGCCACCCCACTGGGGCTGAAATCCCGCGCGACCACTTTACGCAGGCGGCCGTGATCGGGAATGTCGTTGTTAAGCAGTAACTCTGGCGGCGTGATGGTGGGCAGAAAACTCGCACCGTCTTCTTCGTTGCACGGAGCGCGAATGGCGCGGTTGTCCAGCAGCAACGCCTGCACGTGTTCATAGCGGGTCAGGTGATACGCCAAGTGGCCGCTGGGCAAGAGGATCCTGGGCAAGCCATTGGCGGGGCTGGCGGGTTGATAGGCTGGCGGCGCATCCAGGTTGGGGATGCGCGCCACGGTGACTGGCGGGGTGGTGACGACGGCGATATTCATCAGGCAGGCTCCCCGACAGGTTGCAACAGGTTCACACCGGTCAGGCGCTGCAACTGGGTAAGGGCCTGGTGGTTGTCGATAAAGTGCAGCACTTGCCAGCCCAGCGCGACGGCGGCGTCGATGTTTTCGGCCACGTCATCGATCAACAAACTGTCAGCCGCGCTGACGCCTGAACGTGCGGTGGCGACCTCGAAGAACGCCGCTTCCGGCTTGCGGGTGCCTTCCCGGCTTGAATCTACGATCAGGTCGACCACCTCGTCCAAACCCACCATCGCCCGCCAGTGCTGCTCCCACTCCACCACGTTGTTGGTGAGGATGCCCACACGCAAGCCAGCACGCTTGAGCGCACGCACCGCGGCCACCAACGGCGCATTGGCCGGCACTCCGGCGAACCAATGCTCGCCAAAGGTTTGCAGGCGCGCACGGGACAAATCAATCTGCGGGTCGCGGCGCCGCAATGCCAATTCCAGGCGTTGGCCCCACTCCTTTTCGGTGAGCAAAGCGCTCTCCACCGGCGCCAGCATCGGCACGCCCAGTTCCTCGGCCACATCACTCATGGCCTGTTGCAGCACGCGCGGGGCCAAGCCGGTCTTGACCTGATACTGCTCGAACAACGCGGGGATCGGCGGCGACAGCACGCCCCCGAAATCGAACCAGATAAACTTCAAATCGCTCATCGCACACCCCCCGCAACCAAGGCCAACGGCTGGCTGGCCGCCACGGGCAACAACTCAAGCTCGGCTGTGGCAATCACCACGCCGCCCTGCTCCACGTCCAGGGCCAGAGTGATGCGCCCGTGTTCATCGATTGCCAGGGCATTGAGATCGGCACGCACCCGTGTCGGCAAACCGAACTCGCCGAAGCGGGTGAACACCACATGGCAACTGGACAACAGCCACTGATCAGGGGCGGCCTGCAATTGCCGATCCGCCACCACCAAGGCCGCTTGCCGGAAACCTTCGAGCAGCAGCATGCCGGGGATATGGTCGAGGGGATGGTCGAAGATCGCCGGGTTGTTAAGGTCCACAATCAGCGGCGCCACCAGGCGGTCGGCGCCCTGCTCCACGTCCTTGCCCAGCACCACGTTGTTCAGCCAATGGCGCCCTACCGCCGACGGGCTCAACGGTGGCGGCAGTTGCGCCAACGGGTCCGCGTCGGCGGGAATCGCCGCCAGGCCACGGGCGCGCATCTTGTTCCACGAAGCGCCGCTCATCCAACGGATGCTCATGCGCTCATGCCGTGCGGCGACTTCGCCATTGATGCTCAGGGACATGTTCAGGGTCACGCCACTGCGCTCGCCATGGCGCAGGTATTCGTCCACCACAAACACATCGATCTGTGCCGACGCCGGGCGATCCCCCACCACCAGCAAACTGCGCTCGGTGACGCGAGTGACACTGTCCAGGTAAATAAACTTGTCCTGGGCACTCACATCCAAGAACGCATGAGAGATATAGATCGACGCCTGGCGGAACACTTCCAGCAATAACAACATGTCGTAGTGTGCCGAACGATGCGTATGTTCACTGAAGTAACTGTGGGTACGCGGTAGTTGGGCGCTGCAGCGGAAGTGACCCTCTTTTACCAACTCCGCGCCCGTCAGGAAGACTTCGCTGACAGCAGCACGGTGCACCATGCTACGCGGCACAGTGTTTTCGCAATGGATCGCCGGCGCTGGGCTGGCTGGATTTAGAACGGACAATTCAGACATGGGCATCTGTCTCCTGATGAGCTTTTCCGTAAGCGTGCAGACCGCTGTACAAGTCCATGACTTGTGAGCTTTGCGCGGACAACCCGATCTGGCTGTCAGTACCCTTGTGCAGATACTCCCTTATATTTTCACTGCACACTTAGATCAGTTTGATCGAAGCTTATAAGCGCAACTAAATGATCTAGAGACCGAACTAAGTGTTCTAACTTAGCAGTGAAAAAAAGCCCACGAAGTTGCTCAAGGTCGTAAAGAACATCACGACCCGGAGCAGATTGGCATGTTGAAAACAGGATTCACCCTGGCGCCCCTGGCGTGCGCATTGGCCCTGGGCGGCCTGGCGCTGCCAAGCCTGGTGCTGGCGCAAAACGATGCGGCCGCCGTACACAAGGTCATTGAGTTCAATATTCCCGCCGGGCCCCTGGATGAAGTGCTGCTGAGCATTTCCCAGCAAAGCGGCCATTCCATCGCTTTTGATCCGCCGCTGGTTGAAGGCCGCGCAAGTCGTTCGATCCAGGGCCGCTTGAGCCAGGAGCAGGCGCTGGGGATCGCCTTGAGTGGTTCACAACTGGGCTTCAGCCAGACCGCCAGTGGCGCCGTGTTGATCCATCGCCTGACGGACACCAGTACACCTGCAGCCGCGATCAGCAGCGAACCGGCCGCGCCACGCCTTAAGTCGGTTGAAGTGATCGGCACCCGCCGTAGCGATGTCACCGCCCTGCAAAGTGCGGCACCGGTGGATGTGATCAGCAACGAACAACTGGAGCGCAGCGGCACCGATAACCTGGCTAAGGCCCTGGAAACCCTGGTGCCGTCAGTGAACTACCCGCAAGTCAACGGCACCGATGGCGTGTCGTCGCAGCGGCCGGTGTCGCTGCGCGGCTTGGCGTCTGATCAAGTGCTGGTGCTGGTCAATGGCAAGCGTCGACACGCCTCGGCATTCGTCAACACCAAGGCCACCTTGGGCCGGGGTTCCCAGGCGGTGGACTTGTCGACGATTCCAGTCAGCGCCGTCGACCATATCGAAGTGCTGCGCGATGGCGCCTCGGCCCAATACGGCTCCGACGCAATTGCCGGGGTGATCAATATCGTGCTCAAGGAGCAGGATCACGGCGGCGCGGTGCAAAGCACCTTTGGCCAATACACCAAGGGCGATGGTTTTCGCCGCTCGGTCGGTGGCTGGACCGGTTTCACCTTGCCCGGCGACGGCTTCCTCACCCTCAGCGGCGAGGGCCTGCGCAGCGAGCGCACTTCCACCGGCGGCACCGATGGCCGGCAGTTCTACCCAACTGCAGATGCCCGCGAAGCGGATGCCGACCGTCATTGGCGCTACGGTTCTCCGGGGCTTGAGGATTGGAACCTGGCGCTCAACACCGGCCTGTCACTCAACGATGCGGTCGACCTCTATGGTTTCGCCACTTACCAGGACCGCACCGGTGAATCCCAGGCCACCTTTCGCCGGCCTATCGACGCCAACAACCTGGTGGCCGTGTACCCCAACGGATTCCTGCCCCTGCTCGATGTACGTTCGCGGGATGCGTCGGTCACTGGCGGGGTGAAACTCCGCGATGACAGCCTGGGCAGCTTCGATCTCAGCGCCAACTACGGCCGCAATCGCATCGACTACCACCTCAGTGATTCGCTTAACGCCAGCCTCGGACCTGCCAGTCCCACCAGCTTCAACGCCGGCGCGTTGATCAACGAGCAAACCAACGTCGGTCTGGACCATGTGAAGGAATTCAAGGTGAGCTGGGGCGCGGGTCCACTGGTGTTTTCCAGTGGCCTGGCGTGGCGTAACGAAGCCTATGAAGTGATCGCCGGCGACCTTGCATCCTGGACCCATGGCACGGCCCTGCCCACCCGTGCCGGCGGCGCCCAGGGTTTTCCCGGCACCCAGGACAGTGACGAAGGCCGTTATGCACGCCATGTGTTCGGCGGCTACCTGGGCCTGGAGCAGCAGGTCACCGACAAACTGCAACTGGGCCTGGCCGGGCGCAGCGAGCACTACGATGATTTTGGCACCACGACCACCGGCAAGTTTTCCGTACGCTACGACCTCACCCCGCAGTGGGGCCTGCGCTCGACGGTAAGCAGCGGTTACCGCGCGCCGACGTTGGGTCAGATCGGCACCTCGGCGACCCAGACCGAATTCAAGGCCGGCGACCCCACGGCCTATCAGGTCGGCACCGTCAGCGTGAACACGCCGGTAGCCCGGGCGTTGGGCGCCAGTGACCTGAAGCCGGAAAAATCCACCAGCCTGTCCCTCGGTGTGGTGTGGCAGCCGCTGGAGCGCGCGAGCGTCAGCGTCGACGCGTATCACATACGCATTCAGGACCGTATCGCCCTGTCGGAAACCCTCAGTGGCACCCAGGTCAGCCAGATCCTCGCCAGCCAAGGCTATGGCAACTACTCCGGCGTGAGCTTTTTCACCAACGCCCTGGACACCAAGACCAGCGGCGTCGATGTGGCCGCCCACTATCGTCTGGACCTGGACGACGCCAGCCAACTGACCCTCAACGGCGCGTTCAACTACAGCAAGACCCAGGTCACCGATATCAAAGACAACCCCGGCCCCCTCGCCGGCACCGGCATCACGTTGATCAACCGCGAAGCCCTCAGCTACGTGGAAAGTGCCTCGCCCAATACCAAGCTGATCCTGGGGGCCGACTGGCGTAAAGGCGCGTGGCAGGCGAGTTTCAACACGATCCGCTATGGCACCTACACCCTCGATTCCAACCTCGGCGAAGCCCGCGACCAGACGTTTTCCGCGCAGTGGGTGAGCAATGCCAGCGTGTCCTACGACATCAGCCAGGCCCTCACCCTGACCCTGGGCGGCAACAATATTTTTGACAGCTACCCCGACAAGATCGACGTGGCCAACCGCTTTGTCGGTGGGCGCGTGGCCTACCAGAGCATCTCCCCGGCCGGTGCCGAAGGCGCCTTCTACTACGTGAAAGCCGACTACCGCTTCTGACCCTCATTAAGGAGTTCCCATGAGCTTTGATCCTGTGCGTTTTACCCAAGAGTTCGAGCATGACTTTGCACTGGCCAAGCAGTTGCTGATCAAGCATCAGGTGCTGTCGGGCAATGAGGCGGGAAATATCAGCCTGCGTGTTCCCGGCGAAGAGCGGCTGGTGATTGCCTCGTTGAGCGGGGCTGACAGCGGTGTGGCGGCGATTGTGGATTTCGAGTTGCAGCGCAGCCAGGGCAGCCTGACTGACAACCTCAAAGAGGTGGCGGCACTGCATGTGGCGATTTATCGCGAGCGGGGCCAGGTGAATGCGGTGATTCATACGCACTCGCCGTATCTGACGGCGTTTGCGATTGCGGGCCGGCCGTTACGGGCCCATGCCTCTCAGTTGTTGGGGATTCTGGATGAGGACCAGGAGGTGCCACTGACGGCGTGGTGGCCGCGGTATGCGCCGGAGCCGGTGGTGGCGGCGTTGCGCGAGCATCCGCGGGCGCCGGCGGCGTTGCTGGCTAATCATGGTCCGTTTGCCTGGTCCGAGCGGGGGGTGTTGGCGGTTACGCGGTTGTTGATCAATTTGGAGGAGGCGGCGTATTTGACGTTTTTGGCGCAGCAGCTCGGTACTCCGCAGCCGTTTCCCAGTGGCGCGGCGCAGCGGTCGCGGTTGGGGTGGAGTGCGACATGAGCGGTGTTGCGACTGACACGGCACGGTCTGGATTTGGGAGGGGTGGTGCGACGATTCGACTGGCTTTCGGTCGTGGGTTATCGGTGTGCATATCCGTTGCTGCGGTAACGGCGGCTTTGGGTTCCGCTCTTACAGCGGCTCACTTTTGGAAGAGCCCAAACGTAAGCAAAAGGCTCTCGCCCCACCACTCGGTGCCTCGCCTAGGCTCGGCATGCCCTCACTCCGGCCAGCGTGGTCGACGGGGCGCTGTAGATCAAAAGCCAGGTCAAAAGCCGGATCAAAAGCATCGCTTTGCGGGCTTCCGGCCGGGTGGGTTGGTTGCGGCGGTGCTTGCTTTCAGTGTGCTTTCGGCTCACGCCGAGGTTTTGCTCGAACGGGCTCAATCCCGTGGCACGCTCAATGTCTGCACCAGTGATGAGTTTCCTCCGTTCAAGATGCTGGATGCCCAGGGCAAGCCCAGTGGGTTGATCATGGATTTGATTGTTGATCTGCAGCAGCAGTTGTCTGCTCGGGTCGGTCAACCGTTGAAGTTGTCGTTGGTGCAGGTCAATCCGCTCAATCGTTTGTTGTTTCTCGATCAGGGACGTTGCGAGGTGTTGGTGACGTCCTTGTTGGACACGCCAGCCCGGCGTCGGGAAGTGGATTTTGCCAGTCCGGGGTTTTATAGCTCGGCGGCCACGGTGTTTGCGCCGAAAAGTACGGCGGTGCCCGATTGGGAAAGTCTGCGCGGCAAGACGCTCTGCGCGCCGGCCACAAGTGTGTGGGTGCGGCCATTCGAAAGCCGCTACGGCGTGCAGTTCGCGTCGTTTAACGGCACCGCCGAGGTGCGCAAGGCGGTGGCTGACAGTCGCTGCCTGGGGGCGATGGGGGATGATGCGTTGTACAGCGCCCTCGCCCGTCAACCTGAGTGGGCCGACTACGAGGTCAAGCTGCCGGGGCAGGCACCGGCGCCGTGGGGGATTGCCCTGCGCAAGGGCCAGCCGGAGTTGTTGGCGGCGGTGTCGAACATTGTCGAAGGCTGGCATGCCAAGGGTCTGATCATCGCCTTGGAGCAGCGTTACGGTCTGGCGCCGAATGCCTGGGTCGCGCAGCAGCATGCGCAGGCACGCCATGAGTGAGGTCAACCTGCGCCTGTGGCTGGAACAGCATGGCCTGTCGCTGAGCATCGTCTGGGACCCGATGGACCGTCAGCGTTTTCTGCTGGGCCTGGGCCTGACCTTGCTGTTGTCACTGGCAAGTATCGCGCTGTCGCTGTTGATCGGTGTCGTCGGCGCCGCCGGCCTGGGTTCGCGCCAAGGTCTGTGGCGCGGGATCAGCGGCGCGTACGTGGCGTTGTTTCGCAACACGCCGCTGTTGGTGCAGTTGTTCTTTTTCTACTTCGGCGTCGGTGCGTTACTGCCGTTGGTGGACGGGGTGCGCCTGCTCAACGGCACGCAGTGGGCGATCATTGTGATCGCCCTGCACAGCGGCGCGTTCCAGGCAGTGAACCTGCGCGCCGGGATTGATGGGGTGCCACGCGCCACGCTCCAGGCGGCCGCCGCCCTGGGTATGCAGGAGCGCACCGTGCTGCGCCATATCGTGCTGCCGCTGGCGCTGCGCAATAGCCTGCCGGCGATGGGCAATACGGTGGTGCAGACCATCAAGTCCACCTCCATCGCCTACGCGATCGCGGTGCCGGAGTTGCTCTATGCGAGCAACCGAATCTGGTCGGATAACTTCAACGTCGCCGAGATGATGCAAGTGCTGTTGCTGGTCTGGCTGTTGTTGATCGGCCTCAGCAGTTGGCTGTTGCGCCGCCTGGAGTATCACCTGCGCCTGCCGGGCCAGGAGTTGCCGAATGCTGTCTGAACCTTCGCCACTGATGCTGCTGTGGCAGTGGGCCCCGGCGCTGCTGCAAGGCTTTGGCCTGAATATCCTGATGGGCGTCACCGCCATGTTGGTGGCGACGGTCTTCGGCGTCCTGCTTGGCAGCCTGCAAGTCAGTGCTCGCCCGGCTCTGCGCCGTGGTGCCGGACATCTGAGCCGTTTGCTGCGCAACCTGCCCTGGCTGGTGGTGATGTTTTACGTGGCCTACTTGCTGCCTTACGAAGTGCAGTGGGCCGGGCGCTGGTGGCAGTTGCCGGACTGGCTGAAAGTCGCGCTGGGCCTGGCGTTGCCCGCCATCGGCTACGTCTCGGAGATTGTGCGCGGAGGCGTGTACGCGGTGCCGTCGGGCCAGTGGGAGGCCGCCCAGGCCTTGGGGCTGCGCCACGGCCAGGCCCTGCGCTACGTGATCATTCCGCAGACCCTGCCAAGCCTGGTAGCGCCGTGGATGAACCTGTATTGCGCGGTGACCATGTCCACTTCCCTGGCCAATCTGCTGGGGGTGGAAGAGCTGATGACCACCCTGCAATCGCACCTCTCCAGCCAATTGCGCAGCGACCTGCTGCTGCCCGCCTATGGCGTGGTGTTTATCGCGTTCTTTCTCTACATCTATCCCCTTTCACGCTGGGCCAAACGGCTGGAACGCCGATGAGCCTTTCGACGAGTACCACGACCATGCGCGACGACACCCTGTTGACCCACCTCGGCCGTGATCCGGCCAACCATGCCGGTACCGTCAACACCCCGGTGTATCGCAGCTCGACCTTTATCTGGCCCGACACCAGCACCCTGACAAACCACCTCCAGCAGGCCGATGACCCGCACTACCGCGGGCATATCTATGGACGTAACGGCAACCCCACCACCGCCGCGTTCGAAGACGCCGTGGCCGAATTGGAGGGAGGCTTTCGAGGGCTGATCATGCCCAGCGGCCTGGCGGCGATTGTCGGTGCGGTGTTGGCCGTGGCGCGGGCCGGCGACCATATTCTGGTCACCGACAACTGCTACTGGCATGCGCGCCAGGTGTTCGACCAAATCCTGCCGCGCTATGGCATCCAGGCCAGCTATTTCGCGCCGATGCTCGGCGCGGATATCGCCGGCTTGCTGCGCCCGAATACACGCCTGGTGTATGCCGAAGCGCCCGGTTCAAGTACGTTCGAAGTGCAGGATATTCCCGCCCTCGCCCACGCGGCCCACGCCCATGGCGCGCTGCTGATGCTCGATAACACCTGGGCCACGCCGCTGTTTTTCAAGGCGTTTGAACACGGCGTGGATATCTCGATCCATGCCGCCACCAAGTACCTGGTGGGCCACAGCGACGCGATGCTCGGCGTGATCGTCACCACGCAAGCGCTTTACCCCGGCGTGCGCGAAACCGTGCGTCAGCTGGGCTATATCGCCAGTGCCGACGACGCCTACCTGGGCCTGCGTGGCCTTCGCACCCTCGGCGTGCGCCTGCGCCAGCACGAGCGCTCGGCACTGACCGTTGCGCAGTGGTTGCTACAGCGTCCGCAAGTCGCCCAAGTGCTGCATCCGGCCTTACCGGGCGCGACGGGACACGACGTGTTCAAACGCGACTTTCTCGGTTCCACCGGCCTGTTCGGCGTGGTGCTCAAACCCATCTCAGAACCGCAAACCAAAAGCTTTCTGGAAAGCCTTCGGCTGTTCGCCATGGGCGCCAGTTGGGGCGGTTTCGAAAGCCTGATCCGCCAGCAGCAACGCCACCCTTCGGCCCAGATTGAACCCGGCGTGTTGCTGCGCCTGCACGTGGGCCTTGAAGCCGTCGAAGACCTGATCGCCGACCTGCAACAAGGCCTTGAACGCCTGACTGTCACCCCACCTGCCCCAAGGAGTCTGCCATGAGCCAAACACTGCCCACCCACTACAGCATTTGCCCGCTGCTGGTCGCGTCCAACATCGCCGTGGAACTCGGCTGGCTGGATGAGGAATACCAGCGCGTCGGTGCCGAAGCGATCTACCTGCGCTCGCTGCCCGATAACCAGGGTTGGCTGCCGCACTTCACCCATGGCGAGTCGCGGTTGATTCGTGACGGCGGCGCCGTGCCCGCCCTGTGGGCCCGTGCGGACCAGGCCGACACGCTGCTGGTGGCCACCACCGCGAGCCAATGCGCCGGGCAGATTCTGGTACGCGCCGACGGGCGTATCCGCCAGGTCGCGGACCTATTCGGCAAACGCATCGGCGTCCCGGTCAGCCGTAACAAGGCGCGGGTGGATGTGCTCAAGGCGCTCGCCGAGCATGGCCTGTTCAATGCGCTGCAACTGGCCGGACTGGAGCCGTCTCAAGTGCGGCTGATCGAGCTGGAGGACGAAGGCGATCCCCACACTTTGCAGCCGGCCGCGCGGCCATCGGCGTTCTGGGCGCAATTGCACGGCCTGCACGGCAAGCCGGGCCAGGAAGTCCGTGCATTGGCTGAAGGCCGTGTGGAGGCGGTGCATATCGCCGCGGGGCACGTGCCGGCGTTGCTCGCCAGCGGTGAATTCACGGTGATCGAAGACCTGGAGCGCTACCCCGACTGGACCCTGAAAAACCACAACGGCCCCTACGCCACCACCGTCAACCGTGCCTTTGCCGAACAACACCCCCAGGTAGTCGTGGCGTTCCTGCGTGCGGCGATCCGCGCGGGGCGCTGGATCAACCAGCACCGCGAGGCCGCCGCTGAGTTGTTCACCCGCGTGACGTTCCTGCCGGATGCCGGGTTTATCCGCCAGGCCATCGCCGAGCTGGATTTTGTACCGCAACTGGGCCCGCAGAACCTCGCCGCGCTGGAGCTGAAAAAGGATTTCCTGGTGCAGCGCGGTTTCTTGCAGAACGACTTCAGCGTGCATGAGTGGGCCCGGCCCGACTTCCTCGCCCAGGCCCACGCCGGGCTCTAACATTCCAACCAAGGACGAACAATGATTGCTCAGTACCGTAAAACCCTGCTCGCCAGCCTGCTGCTGGCCGACTCCACGTGGGCCGCGCAATCCGCCAGCTCCACCGAACCGCAACTGAGCAAGGTCGAGGTGGTCGGCGCACGCGTCACCGAAGCCAGCGCCGCCATCGGCGAAGATAAGATCAGCAACACCCTGAGCATCTCGCACCAGGCGCTGCTGTCGGCGCCGGCGGGCACCTCGGGGCTGAAAATGCTCGAAGCGCTACCGGGCTTCAACGTGCAGGTCAACGATGCGCTGGGCTTGTATGAGTTCGGCAACTCGGTGTTCGTGCGGGCGTTCAATTTGCAGCAGATCGGTTTTTCCATCGACGGCGTGCCGTTGGGCCGTACCGACCAGTTTGGCGGCAGCCCGATCTATCGCTACGTCGACAACGAAAACACCGAACGGGTCACGGCCTCTACCGGGGCCGGGGATGTGTCGCAATCGGGCTATGCGTCACTGGGTCCGTATGTGGATTACCAGACCAGCAACCCCACGGTGAAGCCTGGCGTGAGCCTGTCCTATACCTTGGGCAGCGACAGTCTGCGGCGCAGTTTCGTCAAGTTGCAAAGCGGCGAATACCAAGGCCTGTCAGCGTATTTCAGCCGTTCAAAAATCGACGGCGACCTGTGGCGCGGCCCCGGTACCATCGATCGCGAACACTTGGAGGCCAAAGTGCGTTATCGCTTCGGTGATCGCGATGAAGTGTGGCTGCGCGCGGTGCACAACTCGTTCTACGACTATGACTCGCCCTACGTCAGCATCGCCCAGTACGACGGCAGCGCCAACGACCTCTTCGGGCGTTCGGGCCGTTACTTCGCCTACCTGGACAGCCTTCCCGATCTACCCGAAAGCGTGCCGGGTGTGCGCTACAGCAACACCGGCTACAACCAGTTCTACAAACAGGCGGTGAACCAGCGGCGCGACACCTTGTACAGCCTCGGCGGCCAGTTCGAGATCCGTCCGGACCTGCTCAACTACACCACCCTGTACTACGAAGCCAAGAAGGGCTTTGGCGTGTCGCCCGAGGCCTACGCCACCTCCCTGGCGCTGCACAATGCCGAAAGCAATGTGGACGGTCTGTTCACCCCCAAAGGCGTGCAATACGGGCTGTCGTCCCTGAGCGGGCACCGGTTCGGGGGGCGTACCGGGCTGCAATGGGAAGTGGGTCAACACCAGATCGACACCGGGCTGTGGGCCGAGACCGATGTGTTCAACCGCCAGCAAGGCCGCTACAACCTCACCGATGGCAGCCCGGCTGGCGAGCCGCTGTTCAATGAACCGGTGCACCTGCAAGGGGATTTCAGCTCCACGCGCAATTCGTTGCAGTACCACCTCAAGGACACCTGGACCCTGCTCGATGATCGCCTGCGCCTGCAATTCGGCTTCAAGAGCCTGAACCTCAAGTACCGCATCGAGGGCTATCGCAACGCCGGTGACTACATCAACAACCGCCAGCCGCGCCTGGCGACCCAGTGGAACGACGCCTTCCTGCCCCAGGCCGGGCTGGTCTACAACCTCACCGACGACACCCAAGTGTTCGCCTCTTACTCGGAAAACATGGCCCTGCCCCGTGGCGCCGACGACATTTTCCGCGCTGCCAGCCCCAGCGCACCGCCGCCGGATGCCGAACGGGCTAAGAACTACGAGGTGGGTTATCGCATCAACCGTCCGACCTTCAACGCCGCCTGGGCGCTGTACCGCACCGACTTCGACAACCGCCTGCAAGCCTTTGCCTCAGCGGTGCCCGGCAGCAGCCAGGTGGAAACCTACTACCAGAACGTCGGCAAGGTGCAGGCCTACGGCACGGAGCTGAGCGGTCAATGGAAACCACCGATCCTGGCCGACAAGGTAGTGCTCAACGGCAACCTGACCTACAACAAATCCACCTTCCAGAACGATGCCGCCGGCCTGTCGATCCGTGACAATGACGTGCCCGACAGCCCCCGCTGGCTGGCACAGGCCGGGGTTACTTACGAGCTGGCACCGTGGGCGTTGCTTAACTTTTCGGCGCGCTACATCGGCGAGCGCTACAGCAACTTCACCAACAGTGAATCGGTGCCCGGCTACACCCTGTACAACGCCTACCTGGACCTGGGCGGCGAGCGCGTGCATTACGGCCCGCTGAAAAACGTCAAGTTGCGCTTTAACGTCGACAACCTGTTCGACAAGGACTACCTGGGCTACATCCTCACCAGCACCAGCGGCCCCGCCGTGTTCCGACCCGGCTCGCCGCGCACCTTCCAAAGCACCTTGAGCATGGAGTTTTGAACATGACCAAGCGCCTGCTGATCCTCGCCTTGTTGCCGTTTCTGGCCCACGCGCAAGTGAGTCCCACGACCCTCGCCCTGCACCAGCGCCTGCTGGTGCTGGACAGCCACCTCGACACACCGCTGACCCTGACCCGCCCCGGTTGGAACATCCTGGAGCGCCACGACTACGAACAGGACGGCAGCCAGGTCGACCTGCCGCGCATGCGCGAAGGCGGCCTGGATGGTGGCTTTTTTGCGGTCTACACCCCTCAGGGCCCACGCACCGAGGAGGGCCGTGCCTACGCCAGCGCGTATGGCCTGGCCACCCTCACGCGCATCCGCGACGTCATCGACCGCAACCCCGACAGCTTTGCCCTGGCCCTCACCGCCGACGACGCCCGGCGCATCGCCGCCCAAGGCAAGCGCGTAGTGTTTATCAGCATGGAAAACGCCGACCCGCTGAGCTCCGATCCCGAGTTGCTCAACACTTACTACCGCCAAGGCCTGCGCATGCTCGGCCTGGTGCATTTCATGAACAACGACCTTGCCGACTCGGCCACCGCCCTGCCGGAATGGAAAGGCCTGAGCCCCAAGGGCCGCGACCTGGTGCAGCGAGCCAACCGCCTGGGCATCCTGCTGGACGTGTCCCACGCCAGCGACGCGGTGTTCGACCAGATGCTGGCGTTGTCCAGCGCCCCACTGATCGCCTCCCACTCCAGCAGCCGCGCGGTCAACCCGCACCCGCGCAACCTCGACGACAACCGCGTGCGCCAACTGGCGGCCAAGGGCGGTGTCATCCAGGTCAACGCCTACAGCGACTACCTGATCCCCCTCACGCCCAACCCGGAACGCAACAAAGCCATGGCCGCCCTCGGTGCACGCTTTCACAACCTTGCCGCCCTGGGTCCAGAACAGATCAAGGCGCTCTACCAAGAACGCGACACCCTCAACCAACGCTTCGCCCAACCCAAGGCGAGCCTGGATGTGTTCATGAAGCACCTGCTGCATTTGCTCGAAGTGGCCGGCCCCGATCACGTCGGCATAGGCGCCGACTGGGATGGCGGCGGTGGCGTGACCGGGCTGGAAGATGTCAGCCAGTTGCCGGTAATTACCCAGCGGTTGTTGGATGCCGGGTATAGCGAGGCGCAGATCGCGAATATCTGGAGTGGGAATTTGTTGCGGGTGTTGCAGGCGGCGCAATCCGCCGCCCTGTAGCGTTAACCTACTGCCACCCTCCCCCCATCACCTTATACAAACTCACCCGATTACTCTGCTCCGCCAGGCGCAGGGTGATCAGGTCCTGCTGGGCGCTGTACAGCGAGCGCTGGGAGTCCAGGGCTTCGAGGTAGCTTTGCGAGCCGGCGCGGTAGAGCGCGTCGGACAGGTCGTAGCTCTTCTGGCTGGCATCGGTCAGCGCTTGCTGGGCGGTGAGGCGTTGGTCCAGGGTGCTGCGCACGGCCAGGGCATCGGCGACTTCCTTGAATGCGGTTTGCAGGGTTTGCTGGTAGGTCTGCACTTGAATCTCTTTCTCGACCTTGGCCGCATCCAGGGTCGCGCGGTTACTGCCGGCATCGAAGATCGGCACGCTGATACTCGGGGCGAAGGTCCAGGCGCCGCTGCCGGCCTTGAACAGGCTGGACAGTGACGAACTGGCGGAGCCCGCATTCGCGGTGAGGCTGATGCTGGGGAAAAACGCCGCACGGGCCGCGCCAATGTCGATATTCGCGGACTTGAGGCTGTGCTCCGCCGCGAGTACATCGGGGCGTCGCTGCAACAGGCTCGATGGCAGCTCGGCCGGCACCTGCACCAACGCCGCCGCCGATTGCAGATGGGTGTCGGGCAGCAGGGCGTCGGGAATGTCGCTGCCAACCAGCAGGCGCAAGGCGTTGCGGTCCTGGAGAATCTGGCTCTGATACTCGGCCACATCGACCCGCGCTGACTCGACGGTGGTTTGCGCCTGGGCCACAGCCAACGCCGTGGAACCACCCAGGGCGTGGCTGCGCTGGGTCAGTTCGTAGGTGGATTGCTGGCTGGCCAGGGTTTCCTCGGCCAGTTGCAGGTGCTCGTTGTCGGCGGCCAGGGTCAGCCAGGCGGTGGCCACTTCGGCCACCAGGCTGATTTGCGTGCTGCGCCGGGTTTCGGTCAGTGCCAGGTAGTCTTCCAGCGCTTCGTCCTGCAGGTTCTGCACGCGGCCGAACACGTCGACTTCATAGCTGCTCAGCCCCAGCTGGGCACTGTAGTCGTGGCTGGTGACGGCCGTGCCGCTGCTGGACAGCGAACCCGGCGTGCGGCTGTGAGTACCGCTGACGCTGGCGTCGATGGTCGGGAACGCCGCGGCCCGCTGGATGCGGTATTGCGCCTGGGCCTTCTCGATATTCAGGCTGGCCAGGCGCAGGTCGCGGTTATTGGCCATCGCCAGGGTTTGCAGTTGTGCCAAGCGGCGGTCGGTAAAGAACTGCTGCCACTGGATGTCGGCCGGCACCTCACCCTGCACGCCCGCTTGCCATTCGCCAGGCACCGGGGCTTCAGGCTGTTGATACTGCGGCGCCAGGTTGATGCAGCCGCTCAGGACCAAGGCGGCCACTAACGGACAGAGAAAGCGGATCATGCGTCACCTTTTTCGACAGTGGGCGTCGTGCTGACACGGCCAAAGCGGCGGCGGATCAACACAAAAAACAGCGGTACAAAGAAGATCCCCAGCACCGTGGCGCTGAACATGCCGCCCAGCACACCGGTACCGATGGCGCGACGCCCGGCGGAACCTGCGCCACTGCTCACGGCCAGGGGCAGCACGCCGAACATGAAGGCCAGCGAGGTCATCAGGATCGGCCGCAAGCGCTGGCGCACGGCAATCAGCGTCGCCTCGCGAAGGCTGTTGCCCTGCTCTTGCAGGTGCTTGGCAAATTCGACGATCAGGATCGCGTTTTTCGCCGCCAGCCCAACGGTGGTCAGCAGGCCGACCTGGAAGTACACGTCATTGCTCAACCCGGTCAATCGCGTGGCCAACACCGCGCCAACGATGCCCAGCGGCACCACCAGAATCACCGAGAACGGCACCGACCAGCTCTCGTACAGTGCGGCCAGGCACAGGAACACAAACAGGATGGACACCGCATACAGCAACGGCGCCTGGGATCCGGAAAGACGCAGTTGGTAGGACTGGCCGGTCCACTCGTAGCCGATGCCATCGGGCAGTTGCCGAGCAATCGCTTCCACCGCGTCCATCGCAGCGCCGGAGCTCACGCCGGGCGCCGGGTCGCCTACCACTTCCAGGGAGGATGTGCCGTTGTAGCGCTCCAGCAAAGGCGAGCCATAGCTCCAGGCACTGCTGGCAAATGACGAAAACGGCACCATTTCACCGTTGCTGTTGCGCACGAACCAGTGATCCAGATCCGCCGCTTGCATGCGGGTGCTGGCGTCGCCCTGCACGTAGACCTTCTTCACGCGGCCCTGGTTGAGGAAGTCGTTCACATACGTGCCGCCCAACGCCGTGGACAAGGTGCTGTTGATGTCGCTGGTGCTCAGGCTCAAGGCCCCCGCCTTGCGGTCATCGATGCTGATTTTGAGTTGCGGTGCGTCGTCCAGGCCATTGCTGCGTACGCCCAGCAGGCGCGGGTCTTGCCTGGCCAGCGCAATAAACTGCTCGCGCGCCGCCACCAACGCATCGTGGCCAAGACCGGCGAGGTCCTTGAGCTGCAAATCAAACCCTGAACTCTGGCCCAGGCCGCGCACGGCGGGCGGTTGCATCACGAACACATCGGCATCGCCAATGCTTGCCAGTGCCAACGTGGCGCGTTGGGCAATCGTAGCGGCATCGTCTGAGCGCTCACTCCAGTCCTTCAAGCGAATAAACGCGCGCGCGGTGTTCTGGCTGTTGCCGCCCATGCCCAGCCCGCTGATGCTGATCATCGCCTCGACTTCCGGCTGCTTGAGCATGTACTGCTCGAACTGGTGCAACACCGCCTGGGTACGGCTGTCGGTGGCCCCCACCGGCAGCTGGATTTGCGCCATGAGAATGCCCTGATCCTCATCCGGCAGGAACGAGGTAGGCAAGCTGGCGTAACCCGCCGCCATGGCTGCAGCGATCAGCGCGTACACCACCAGGCTGCGGCGTGAGCGTTGCAGGACACCGCCAACCAACGTTTCATACGCGCGGGAGCAACGATCAAAGGAACGATTGAACCAGCCGAAAAAGCCCCGTTGAACGGCGTGCCCTGGTTTGAGCAGCGTGGCGCACAGTGCTGGCGTGAGGGTCATCGCAACCACCACCGAAAGCACCATGGCCGAGACGATGGTCACCGAAAACTGCCGATAGATAATCCCGGTGGAGCCCCCAAAAAACGCCATGGGAATAAACACCGCACTCAACACCAGGGCGATGCCGACCAGCGCGCTGGTGATTTCATCCATCGACTGCCGCGTGGCCGCCAGGGCCGACAAGCCCTGCTCGGCCATCACCCGTTCGACGTTTTCCACCACCACAATCGCATCGTCGACCAGCAACCCAATGGCCAGGACCATGGCAAACATGGTCAGGGTATTGATCGAGTACCCGAACAACGCCAACACGCCAAACGTGCCCAACAGAACCACCGGCACCGTGATCGCCGGGATCAGCGTAGCGCGCAGGTTTTGCAGGAACAGGAACATGATCAGCACCACCAGCACGATGGCCTCGCCCAGGGACTTGACCACTTCCTCGATGGACAGGCTCACAAAGGGCGTGGTGTCGTAGGCGATCACGTTCTTCAATTGCATTTCAGTGGGGTAAAACGGCGCCAGCTCCTTGAGCTTGGCCTTGACCGCCTCGCCCACGTCCAGCGCATTGGCGCCCGCCGCCAGTTGCACGCCCATGGCGGCGGCCGGCTTGCCGTTGAGGGCCGAGTTGATGTCATAACTCTCGCTGCCCAACTCCACGGTCGCCACGTCGCCGAGCAGCACTACCGCGCCGTCGCTGCTGGACTTGATCACCACGTTGCGGAACGCTTCGGCCGTTTGCAGCTTGCTGCGCGCGCTGATGGTGGCATTGAGTTGCTGCCCCTTCACCGCCGGCAATGCGCCGAGTTGGCCGGCTGACACTTCGGTGTTTTGCGCCTCCAGCGCAGAGCTCACATCCGACGGCATCAGCGCGTATTTTTCCAGTAGCGCCGGGTCCAGCCAGATGCGCATGGCGTAGCCAGAACCGAGGGTCTGTACGTCGCCCACGCCGTCGATACGGCTGATGGAATCGAGCAAGGTGCTGGAGATGTAGTCACCAATCTGGGTCCCGGTGACGCTGGGATTATCCGAGGCCAGGGCGGCAATCATCAAAAAGTCCGAACCGCCCTTGGTCACGGTCAAGCCTTCGCTCTGCACCGACTGCGGCAAGCGCGATTCGGCCTGTTGCAGCTTGTTCTGCACCTGCATCTGCGCCACATCCGGGTCGGTGCCGGCGCCAAAGGTCAGGCTGATACTGGCGCTGCCCGCCGAACTGCTGGAGGCGGACATGTAGGTCAGGTTGTCCAGGCCTTTCATTTGCTGCTCGATGACCTGGGTCACCGAGTCTTCGACGGTCTTGGCCGACGCGCCGGTGTAGGTGGCGGAAATACGCACGGTGGGCGGCGCGATGTCCGGGTACTGCTCCAGCGGCAACTGGCTGATGGATAACGCACCGCCGAGCATGATGACGATGGCGATGACCCAGGCGAAAATCGGTCGATCAATAAAGAAACGCGCCATGTTCAACCCTCCTGCGCCAGGGCGCCGGCATCTGCGGCCTGGGTCTGGACCACGGCGCCGATGCGGACTTTTTGCCCACCCTCGACGATCACCTGGTCACCGGCCTTCAAACCGGCGGTCACCCACCACTGGTTGCCCACGGCGCGGTCAACGGTGAGCACGCGTTGCTCGACCTTGCCGTCAACCACCAGCAACACCGAGGTCACGCCGCTGGCGCTGCGGCTCACGGCTTTTTGCGGAATCAGGATCGCCTGGTCATCGCGGGCCTGCTCCAACACGCCGCGCACGTACATGCCGGGCATCAGCAAATGCTCCGGGTTGTCGAATACCGCGCGCAAGGTCACGGTGCCGGTGCCCTGGTTGACGCTGACCCCGCTGAACTTGAGGCGGCCGTCGTGGTTGTAGGCGCTGCCGTCATCCAGCTTGAGGCTGATGCGGGCCTCGCCGTCAGCGTTGGCCTGCAACACGCCACTAGCCAGGTCGCGCTTGAGGGCCAGCAATTCGGTAGTGGACTGGGTCACATCCACATAGATCGGGTCGAGTTGCTGCACGGTCGTGAGTGCGGTGTCCTGGTTGGCCACCACCAGCGCACCGGGTGTCACGGTAGACGTTTCGATGCGCCCCGCGACCGGCGACGTGATGCGGGTATAGGCCAGGTTGATGCGGGCGGTGTCGAGGTCGGCCTGGGCCACCTGCACGTCAGCGGCGGCGGTCAGCAGGGTGGCCTGTGAGTCCTCGTTGGTTTGCTGGCTGATGGCGTCGATCTTCACCAACTGGGCGTTACGCGCGGCGGTGGTCTGTGCCGACTTTAACGTGGCGCGCGCCTTGGCCAGGCTCGCCTGGGCCTCAGCCAGCGCCGCTTTGTACGGTGCCGCATCTAGTTGGTACAGCGCCTGCCCGGCTTTCACCTCGGCGCCTTCGACAAACAGGCGCTGTTGCACGATCCCGCCGACCTGCGGGCGAATCTCGGCGACCATAAAGGCCTGGGTACGCCCGGCCAGTTCAGTGGTCCGCACCTGGCTCTTGGGTTCCACGGTGATCACCGAGACTTTGGGGGCAGCGACTTCGGGCGCGGGGTCGCCAGCCGAGCAGCCACCGAGCAGCACCAGAATGATGACGGACAGGAGAACCGCGGCGGTTACCAGGTATTTGGCGAAGAATTTGGTCGACATAGTTGCCTCTGCAAGACGGGGTGGTGCAAGCCTTACCCTCATGCTGCAAGGCAAATGTGCAGGAAAATTGAAGATTGCCGACCTGGGTTGAATCTTTCGTCCGTGGGGGCCTAAATGGACGCGTCCCTTTTGTTACGGCCCCCATTCATGAAGTTGAGTATCTCCACCAAGTTGTTTGTCGCGGTGCTGGCCGGTGTGTTGCTGGTCATCCTGAGCATGGGCCTGGCCACCAGTTGGAGTTTTGGTCGGGGGTTCCTGGGCTTTATCAATGAGCAGGCAATGGAGCGCATGGCCCAGGTGGTGCCGCGCCTGGCCACGGCTTACCAACGTGAGGGCAATTGGGACTTTCTGCGCAATCGGCCGGATCGCTGGTTTGACGTCATGCGGCCCGACCCGGATGCCGCGCGTGCGACGGATGATTTGCGCCCCCCGCTGGCCTCGGACTTGACCGGTGCACTGTTTCGCATCGCCCTCCTCGATAAAGACAAGAAACGCGTCACCGGTTACCCGGCCATTGGCGAAGATGCGCTGGTACAGCCCGTGGTGGTGAACAGCGAAACCGTCGGCTGGCTGGCCGTCACGCCATTCCAGAGCGTGACCGAAGCCGGCGGCGAACGCTTCCAGCAGTACCAACTGCGCACCAGCCTGGTGATCGGCGTGTTCTCGTTGCTGCTGGCGATGCTGATAGCCTGGTGGATCGCCCGCACACTGCTGGAGCCGGTCAAGCGCGTGGCCGCCGCCACCCACCGCTTGGCCAGCGGCGACTACAGCAGTCGCGTGGCCGTGGCCTCCGACGACGAAGTCGGCCAACTGTCCCGCGACTTCAACCAATTGGCCTACACCCTGGAGCGCAACGAGAAAATGCGCCGAGAATTTATGGCCGATGTCTCCCATGAACTGCGCACCCCGCTGTCGGTTCTGCGTGGCGAACTGGAGGCGATCGAGGACGGTGTGCGCAGCCTTGACCAAAGCTCAATGAAGTCGCTGCAAGGCGAAGTCAGCATGCTCAGCAAGCTGGTGGATGACCTGTATGAACTGTCGCTGGCGGACGTAGGCGCCCTGACCTACCGCAAGGCCCCATGCCTGCTGAACGACCTGCTCGAAAACAGCCTGGCGATGTACCGGGACCGCTTCACCGCCCGCCAGTTGCAGATCGACCTGGAGTTGCCGCGCCAGCCCGTGGAGTTGCTGGCGGATGCCAGTCGCTTGCAGCAATTGTTTTCCAACCTGCTGGAAAATGCCGTGCGCTACACCGACGTCAACGGCACGTTGCGCATCAGTGTCGGTGTCGACCGCGACACGGTGCGTATCGACTTTCTCGACTCCGGGCCGGGCGTGTCCGCAGACCAGTTGCCGCGCTTGTTCGAGCGGTTCTACCGCGGCGAGTCATCGCGCAACCGTGAGCATGGCGGCGCTGGCCTGGGCCTGGCAATCTGCCGCAGCATCGCCAACGCCCACGATGGCAGCCTGGTTGCCGACCACTCGCCCTATGGCGGCCTGTGGCTGATCCTGCGCCTGCCCCGGAGCCTGTGAACCATGAACGATGAACAGCCGATCCTGATCGTCGAAGACGAACCCAAACTCGCCGCCCTGATGCGGGACTACCTCGAGGCGGCCGGCTACACCACGCTGTGCCTGGACAATGGCCTGCACGTGGTGCCCGCCGTGCGCGCCCACGAACCTAAATTAGTCCTGCTCGACCTGATGCTGCCCGGCCGTGACGGCATGCAGCTGTGCCAGGACCTGCGTGGTTTCAGCGCGGTGCCGATCATCATGATCACCGCCCGCGTCGAAGAAGTGGACCGCCTGCTCGGCCTGGAACTGGGCGCCGACGACTACATCTGCAAGCCCTTCAGCCCCCGTGAAGTGGTGGCGCGGGTCAAGGCCATCCTGCGCCGCAGCCCGCAGTTGCTGGACACCAGCGCGCCACGCCTGCTGATCGACGAGGCTCGCTACCAGGCCTCGCTGGACGGCATCACGCTGGACCTCACGCCCCTTGAATTGCGCCTGCTCAACACCTTCGCCCGCGCCGCCGGCCGCGTATTTTCCCGCGACCAATTGTTGGATCACATCTATTCCGACCACCGCGTGGTGACCGACCGCACGGTGGACAGCCATATCCGCAACCTGCGGCGAAAGCTGGAACAGGTGTGCCCTGGAGAAACGCCGATTGAGTCGTTGTATGGGGTGGGGTATCGGTTTCAGTTGGCTGAAAAGCGGCCACATGCCTGAAAACACTGCGGGTTCAAATGTGGGAGGGGCGGTGCGACGATTCGACTTGCCCCGGATAGCGGTGTGTCAGTCACTGATTTATTAACTGACCCACTGCTATCGGGGGTCGGGGGCAAGCCCCCTCCCACATTTGGTGCTTGGAGGATTGGGGTTACATCGGCGTGCTGCTGATAACCCGCAACGCCAGGCCCTCGTACGCATCCAGGGTAATGGTGAACTCACCCTCCGCCGTCAGATCCCCTTCAACCCGTTCGTTGATGATGTCCACCACCATCCCCGCCGCGATACCCGGCAGGTTGAGGGTTTCGGTGATCGGCGTCGCGCCGAAGTTCAGCGCGGTGATTTGCGTGCCCTTCCCGGCCGGCAAGTCGTGAACCATGATCAGCAGCGCCGGGTTTTCCACGTCTGGCACCAGGATCTGACGGCTGGCGGCGATGTCGTAGGCGCGGCGTACGGCTAAGATTTTTTGCAGCTGCGAGGCAAATGATTCGGGGTCCAGCAACTGGCTGTTCAGGCTGCCGTACAGGCTTTTCGAGCGCGGCATCTGGCCGGCCGACAATTCTGCGTCCGGGTTCAGGTCTACCAGGTCGTAGGCGCCGCGATGAATCCAGCGGGTGTCGCCGTCCTGCATCAAGTGCTCAACGTCGTCGGCCGCCAACGGCAGCGCCCCGACCAAATCCCAGCCGGACAAGGCAAACACCCCTGGCTGCATGGCGTTGTACATCACCAGCAGTAAATGGATCTGGCGGATCTGTTCGATATCCGCAGGCGTAATCGCGTCCAGGTCACGAATGCCCAGCGCCGCCGTGATGATGCTCGCCGTGGTGCAGGACACGCCATTGGTGACGAACTTAAGGTTGTACGGCGCATGCTCGCCCGTCAGGCGTTCGTACATCTGTTCGCGAATGTGCTCGCGCAGGATATTGCCGGGGAAGGTCTGGCCTTGGTAAAGGAAGCTGTCGTTGGCGTGCAGGGTCCAGAAGTGCACCAGTTCAAGGGTCAACTCGTCGTGATTCTGCAAGGCATGGATCAGCGAGCCAGGGTCGATGCCCTGACGGTGCATTTCACGCAGCATCAGGCGCAGGAACTCGGCATCGCCCATCAGCAGTGCATGCTGGTACGCGGGACGGGTGATGAAGTCATAGGACAGGTCGGCGCCGCCGTGGGACATGGAGGCGATATCGTCGACAGTGAGATTCAGCTCCTGAAAACTGAACCCTCCCGCCTTGCGAATCGCCCCGCCGAGCAGTTGGTTGCCGGTGATCGACAGGGGATGGCTCTCCGACCAGGCCGTGCCATCGAGCTTTCGTTCCACACCAAGGAAGCCGTTGGCGTCCAGGCGCAGGATCTTGGCACCCATCACGTCGATGGCGTGCAGGGCGTCGCCGATGATCATCTGCTGCGCGGCGAAGGTCGGGTCCAGCCAGTTGAGTGACGGCTGACCTTCCTTGAAGTAATGCAGGTACACCCAGCGACGCGGCTTGCCATCCACGCCGATGACCACGGGCGTGGTGCTCCAGTCGGTTTCCTTCACGCCAGGCTCAAAGAAGATCACCCGCTGCAATTGGCCGACGATGTAGTGCTTGTCGCGCAGGGCGTCCACTTGCAGCGGGCTGAGGTTCTGCGCATCGCGGCCCTCGGCCACGTCGGGCAGCAACGGCCAGTCTTCCTCACGAATTTCCACCATGTGGTAGAGGCCGGGGTAATCCTCGTACGCCATTTCGGCCAGGCGGAAATCCGCGCCCTTGCCGGTGTGGGACGGGATCACATCGTCAATGATCACCGCGTTGTGCGCCGCCGCCATGCGCGTCAACGCCTGCAACTGCGCCTCAGTGCCCAGCTGCGGGTCGATCTCGAAGCTGATGCGGTCGAAGTTGCCGTCGATGGTCGGCGTGTGCCGTGTCCCGCTCAGGCCACCGGACTTTTTCAGCGGGCCGTTATGAATGCCTTGGATGCCGATCTTCGACAAGGTATGCCACAGGGTTTCATCCCCCAGCGCCTCCAGCACCGTACCGCCCTCACGGGTCACGATCGAGGCCGGATAGGCGGTGAACCACACCGACGAGAGGGCCGTGGCGTCGCGCGGCCGTGTCTGTGCAAAGGGCTGCTGCCACAACCGGCCCTGCCCCGAATAGAGCTTGGCGCGCTGGCGGGCCGCATGCAGCATCGATTGTTCTACCAGCCAGTTCACATGGTTGTTTTCAGCAGCGGTCATAAGCTCGGTACCTGTCGTCGTGAAACGTTACTCGTAGACATATGAGGGGTACGGAGCCCATTCGTTGCATTGCAATGGCCGTCATTACGCCGTGGATCGACAGGATCGATTCTGAACAGAGCGGCCGCTCCCACAACGGATCGGCGTCGGCTATTTGACCAACCGCTTCTCCTTCGAGGGGCGATAGCCGAAATACGAGCTGTAGCACTTGCTGAAATGGCTCGGCGACACAAATCCGCACGCCACCAGCACTTCCACCTGTGACAACTCGGTGTGCTGCAACAACCGACGCGCTTCCGTCACTCGCAATTCCATGTAGTAGCGCTGCGGCGTGGTGCCCAGCTGTTCCTTGAACAACCGCTCAAGCTGGCGGCGGGAACGACCCGCGTAGACGGCGAGCTGGTCCAGTTCCAAAGGCTCTTCGAGGTTGGCGTCCATCAGCTTTACCACTTCACGCAACGGCGCGCTGACGCTGACATTTTCAGTGGGTTTGATACGCCGGTAGCGGGACTCCTCAAACGCCAGGATGTCCTCGATACCTTCGACCAGTGCTTTGCCATGCAGGCTCTTGATCCAGTCCAGGGCCATATGGAAAGCGCCTGAAGGGCTGGAGGCGGTCAGGCGGTCGCGGTCGATCACGTAGGGTTCACTGGTGACGTCGGTGGCTTTGGACACTTCCGCCAGCGCCGGGCGGTGTTCGGGGTGGATGGCGCAACGGTAGCCCTGCAACAGCCCTGCGCGACCAAGAAACCAAGCGCCGTTCCACAACCCCGCGAGGTGCACGCCGCGCTCGCCAGCGCTGCGCAGCAGTTGGATGAAATCCTCGCCGGCCTTGAGTTCAGTGCGAAAACCGCCGCAGATCACCAGCAAGTCCAAATCATGCAGCGCAGCAGCATCAAGGCACGCATCGGGGCGGATGACCAGACCCAGGTCGCTGATCACTTCGCCGTCGCCCCAACCAAACGTCCGCGAAGCGAACAGATCGGGACGCAGCAGGTTGGCGGTGACGAAGGTGTCGAGGGTCTGGGTGAACGCCGGAAGCGAGAAGTGTTCGAGCAACAGGAAGCCGACACGGGTGACCGATGCCGGTTGCGGGGTTTCATTGAGGTAGCGCAGGTTCTTGCCTTTCATGCCGCCGCTGAATTGACGTCTTTCCATCGAGGGTTGGCCCACTGTTATTGTTGATGCCGTGGGCGCCATCTTAGGGGGAAATGCGTTGGCTGTCTCAGGCGCTGATCTTGTAAAAAGCACAGCCCCCGGAAGCCCGTGGCAGAACAGTACAAGGCCCATCTGATACGGTTTTTTCTTTGTTATCTGCGCCTGTATTGAAATGCGCTCAAGGCGGACAATACCCCCAATCCTTATTCCCTTCCCTTCGGAGGCCTTATGACCAAGATGGCGATTTTCCTGTTCGGTTTTTTAGTGCTGACCATCGGCATCGGCCTGCTGGCGACGATCTCACCGGTCTAGCGCTTAACTGGCAAACAACATCGGGTACAGCGACAGCACCAGCAACGCGGCCATGGACCAGTTGAACAGCCTCAGCCAACGCGGCTCACGCAACACATTGCGCAGGCCGCTACCACAGCCCACCCACACGCACACGCTGGGCAGGTTCACTACCGCAAACACCAACGCAATCACCAGCACGTTGGTGACATAACCCTCGGCCGGCGTGTACGTGGTGATGGCTCCCAGCGCCATGATCCACGCCTTGGGGTTCACCCACTGAAACGCAGCGGCGCCGAGGAATGTCATGGGCTTACCGTGTTCGTCACTGCTGTCGGACATGCCGCCTGCCGTCGCAATCTTCCACGCCAGGTACAACAGGTACGCGGCGCCGACATAGCGCAATACGGTGTAGGCCCAAGGAAACACCTTGAACACTTCGCCCAATCCCAGGCCGACCGAAATCACCAGCAGCATGAAGCCGATACTGATCCCCAGCGCATGGGGCATCGAGCGGCGAAACCCGAAGTTAACCCCCGAGGCGAGCAACATGGTGTTATTGGGCCCAGGGGTGATCGAGGACACGAAAGCGAACAGCACAAAGGCTGAGAGCAGGCTGGTGGACATGAACATGAGGCAGCATCCAAACAGGGGTTGTATGCAGGCGACAGTAGTGGGTTATGGCCTCCACTGCCCCATACAGCCATGCGCGGATTGAGGCGTACACTTTTCACAAACCTTTCACAGACGACCGAATAGGGTAGACCCAGCTCCTAATGAACATCCCTTTTAGCCCGCACTCCCCATCGCGGGCTTTTCTTTGTCCGCGATTTATCCCAGGCAAAAAAAAGGCAGGTCATTGTTCATGACCTGCTCTCGTTGACTAACGGTTAACGCTGACCACCACCGCCGCCAGGGCCGCCGCCTTGACCATGACCACCACCGCCATGGCCGCCGCCACCACCACCGCCCGGAGGCATAAACATCCAGCAGCCCGACAAGGAGGACAACAGCGCGACAACAACAGCCGCCTTGGTAAGGTAATTCAACTTCATGACAACGCTCTCTGCTTTACAAGGTTTGGTGTACGTAAAGTAAGACCGCTGTAAATGAAGTCCGTCACGGCTTTCGTGTAACGTCTTGGTAGGGTTTGTGTTGTAGTGGATACACGTATGAGCAGTGGGTTTGAGTTAACCGGGGCGATTTAGATGATCAATATTCGTGCAGCGACTGAAGCCGATCTCGATAGCTTAAGGGCATTGGGCTGCGAGACCTATCAACAGCATTTCTCGTCCTTGTGGTCCCCTGATGGCATGCGGGATTTCCTGGATCAGGATTTCTCACGCGACGCGTTGAGCCGATCACTCGACCTGCCCGAGCGTCAGTCATGGCTTATCGCCTCAGATGAACGGGGCACACCCATTGGGTTTTCCAAGGTCAACTGGTCGACACCAACGCCAATCACTGGTGAGCTTGGCGCAGAACTGCAAAAAATCTATTTCCTCAAAACCGCTGCCGGACTTGGCTACGGCAAGCAACTTTTGCAGTTTATCTGCGATCAGGCAGTGCAGCGTGGAGAGCACTTACTGTGGCTGGATGTGCTCAAGAGCAATTCAAACGCCCGACGGTTTTACGAAGCGTTTGGGTTCCGGCAGATCGGTGAGATCCCATTCGATACGGATTTGGCGGAAGTCGGGATGGTTGTCATGGGCCTTGAGCTGAATCGGCACCAAACGGAGAAATAAATGGAAGACTTGATACAGGGCCTCGACGGGCCCAGAACCGCCCAGCAGGAATTGTTCTACGACCTTGAAGATGCCGCGGCTGTTATTGGATGGTCAGTCATGGAGTTGACCACCCTGGCGTCCAAAGGCAGAACGCCGGATGAGGCGGCAGCATTGATGAGAATGTGCGCGCTGCTGGCAAATCAACAGGCAAAACTAGCGGCGTATGCGGATGAGGTTAAGGGGCTGCGCATCAACCGGTCGTGAATCAACGCGGCGGGTCTGGCCGGAACACCGTCAGCGCGCCAAGCGTGGCTGCGAACGCGCCGAGAAACGTCGAGGTGTAGCTGGGAATAGCCCAAAGCATCAAACAGTGAACGACCAGCAGGAATGCAGCCAAGAGGCGGATTTGCAGGTTTGAGAATCTGCTGCCGTATCGCTCAGCGGCGCTGTTGAAGTATCTGATCCATTTCATAAGAAGACTCCTGACTGGGCAAAGAATGATTCTAACCGAGTGAACGACTGCAACTTTTCACCAGGCAATAAAAAACCCCGTAGACGTTAATCTACGGGGTTTTCAAGAGTGGAGGCCGAGGTCGGAATCGAACCGGCGTAGGTGGATTTGCAATCCACTGCATAACCATTTTGCTACTCGGCCTCAAACGATTAATGCCCTGGTTGCTGACATTCACCGCATAAAAACTTGAGTGGGCTACAAAGCCATGCCTCTACTCTAACTCATTGAATACATTGAAGTTTTTAATGCTTCGTTGCGTTCGATGGGCGCCATTATGTACTCATTTGCCAATGCCTGCAACCCCTTGATTTCAAAAATATTTCGCATTGGCATCAAGGGGTTGCGTGCCTGCCCTACTCCTTGATGCGCTGCGACTGGTATTGCGGGTCGGCCTTGATCTGGGCGTCGGTGAACGGCAGTGAGCGCAGTTTTTTCTCGGAGAACGCTTGGGTCTGGTCCTTGGCGTATTTCGATGCGGGGTTGCTGGACAGGGAGAACGTCAGTACGCCCTGGGCGTGTGGGCCTTGGTCGTCGAAGGTGACGATTTGCAGGTAGCTGCTGCCGCTGACTACTTCGCGCTTGCCATCGGCACGGGGCACGGTTTGCATGGCGTTGTAGATCCCCAGTTCCTGCGGGCCGCCGTGGATCGGGGTTTGGCCGGAGACTTGGACATCACCCCATTTACTACCGGGCTTGAGGCCGAGCTTGGCGACGTCTGCGGCAGAGGCCTGCATGGCTTCGCGCAGGGCCTTGGCGACCGGTGCACGGTCGATGGCCAGGCCGCGCGGTGTGGTCAGGGGTTGGGCCGGGTCGAAGGCAACGCGCCAGGCATCAGGGATTTGCTCCAGCTGCTCCACCAAGTTGATGAAGTGCACCAGACCCAGGCCGCTGTCGAGGTTGGCGTGCCGGTCCCAGTCTTTGAGGCTGGTGCACAGCGGCTTCAGTGCCGCCGCATCGGTGCCGAGGTGTTTGGCGCAGAACGCCAGCAAATCCGGCATGACCTGGCCGGCCAGGTACACCTCGTTGTCCATTACCATGTTTTGCAGGTCGGCAACGCTGATCGGTTGCTTATCCAGGGATTGCAGGCGCTGCAGGGCAAACCGCGCTCGCGGGCCCAGGCCGATGTTGTCCTGGCTGATCACCGGTGAGAAACCTGCCAGCGGCGCCTTGGGGTTGACCATCCAGGCCGAATCGTTGGAGTGCTGCACATAGTCAGTGCGCTCCAGTTGCGGCAGTTGGTCAGCCGGAAAGATGCCGGGCTGGGCTGAGCGTGGGTCGACGTCCCAGGCGCAGGCGCTGTGGGCGCCGTCGAGCATGATCATTTGCAGGCCGGCACGTGGATCGCTGCACTGGGCAAGCTTGGCCGCGCTGACGTTGGGCACCACCGAGAGATTCATGTACAGGCTCTGACCCTGATCGTCGGCGGCCAGGGTGTTGACCCATGGGATGCCTTGCAGGGTGTGCACCGAAGTTTGCAGCTCGTTGAGGCTGCCGGCGCGGTTCATCGCGTACCACTGTTGCAGGACGCGATCGTTGCCAAGGTTGGCGTCGCGCAGGCTGAACGCGTAATGGCTGTCCCAGTCCAGCTTGCCAGGCCATTGCACGACGGGGCCGAACTGCGAGCTATAGACCGGATGAACCACGGGTTTAACACTGCCGTCCGCTTGCTTGACCTGCACCGTCACCGAGGTTTTTTCCAGGGGGACGGACTTGCCATCGAGCATGTAGCGCGTCGAGTCCTTCGGATCCAGGGTGAGGCGGTACAAGGTGAAATGCTTGGACGTGTCGACCGTATGGGTCCATGCCACATGCTGGTTAAAGCCAATGTTGACCACTGGCAAGCCCGGCAACGCGGCGCCCATCACGTCCAATTGGCCTGGAATGGTCAGGTGCATCTCATAGAAGCGCATGCCACCCACCCACGGAAAGTGCGGGTTGGCCAGCAACATCCCACGCCCATTGAACGAGCGCTCACGGCCCACAGCCACCGCGTTGCTGCCACGATCAAGGGTGAAACGCTGCTGGTTAGCCGCAGCCAATTCAAATGCCCTGGCGTTGGGCTGCACGCTGGCAGTGGCTTGAGGCGGCGCCGCGCCAACCAGCGCTTCGGCGAATTGGCCGACACCGCCTTCCACCAGCAGCCGGCGGGTCAATTTCACCACGTCTTCAGCGACCAACGGGCGTACCCATGCCGCCTGGCACTGCGCGGGAGCGCCCTGCTCTTTCAAGTAACGGTTGTAGCCAGCGACGTAACCTTCGATACGGTCTTTTATCTCGGGGCTCTGGGCTGTCCAAAAGGCCGCCACCGTCTCTGGCGTATTCAGCCAGGAAAAAAACACATCACTGGCCAGATTGTTGCGCTCTTCCAGGGTTGACTGATCGGGGCCGAAAAACTTTGCCCGCTCGCCATTTACCGTGACCACCTCATTGGCCAGCAGGCACAGGTTGTCCTGGGCATAGGCATAACCAATGCCGAACCCCAGGCCACGCTCATCGTTGGCACGAATATGCGGCACCCCATAACTGGTACGCCGGATATCTGCCGATGCCTGCGCCACCTGCTCGCGCGCCGATGCGGCCAGGCTCAACCCCAGCAATAGCCCTGCCACACCCATCCTGGACAACCCGTTGGAAATAATCACGCAGACTCCACAGTCAAATTGAACACCCTCACCGGGGGCAGTTACCCCACCGTAAGAACGCACAAAACCGGGAGAAATTTAGCGACGCGGCCGCTTTATCTGAAGGACGCTGGTTGTGACAAAACCGACACTGACGAAATTTCTACATCCAACACTTCATGATTTCGCTCGCTCGTTCGTCTTATTAGTAAGAGCGCCATCTTTTTCCTGATCAGGCTCTGATAAGGAGTTTTTTGCATGTACAACCCGCAAGTGCCCACGGACGGACATTCATCGGTTGCCGACGCCAACTTTGGCGGCGGCACGCAAGTGTTCGGCAAAGCGCCCGAACAGCATGGCAACCAGCGTATTCGCCACTTACTTAAGTGTTTCGGTTTGCGCACCAGCCTGATTCGGCTGAAGGTCATCGACGCCCTGCTCACGGCTGCCGACAGCCAGCGCACTCTCGGGGTGCGCGGCGTGCACAGCCACTTGCTGAACCTTGGCATCCCGCTGTCGTTTCTCAGCGTGCGCGAGGTGCTCAAGCGCCTGTGCAGCGAGGGCGTGATCACCCTCAATGCCGATAAGAGTTACAGCCTCCACGAAGAGGCTGCCAAGGTGCTCGAAGGACGCGCCTGAAGTCAGAGCTTCATGCCCATGCCTTCACGCTCAGAGCTTGACCTTGCGACGCATGACGCCGTTGATCACCACCACGATCACCGCGACGGCAATGGCGATGGTCTGGAAAGTTTTCTCACTGATGACCCCGGTGTTCTGCAAGTAGGACAGGCCAAACATCGTCCCCAATACAGCCAGGGCAATCAGAAGTGAATATTTCAAACGTTGCTTTTGGGTCATGACAAGTTCCTGAACTTGAAGAGTGTATCCATTGTTTGAAGCCTTCCCTGCCAACACCGGCCCTGGGGCAGGCATAGGCCGGGCCGACAGGCGCTCATATTACAGGCGATGAAAAGCTTTGGCTCGCCCTGGGCCGGATTGACCTGCAAACGCCTTACGGCAATCTGAGCCATCACATCGAGACACAGGGCTGATTTACCGGTTTCATAAAAGACTTTTCACGCCGTTGCCAACACTTAATTTTACAGACCTCGGTATTTCCGCAAGGAACCTCGCAGGGTGTTTTCTACACCCAATCGGGGACGTCTGAGGAAAAGGGAACCTCCTCATGAAAGACGCTTATTACAGCTTGTCTGAAAAGGTGACCACCCCATGTTGAATGTTCACACACCCACTCAAACCCCATCTCAGCCTCACCTACCGCCCCCGCCTATCAATAATCAATCGCCTGGTTTACACGCCAGCAATCCTTCAGCAAACCTCCAAACCGGCGCGTCCTCCCCCCGCCTCTCACGTGCCAGCACTGGCTTGAAACAGATGATGGCGGACAACCAGAACCTCAGGAGCCTAGGACAAAAACTCAGCGAAACGGCAACACGCTTAGGTGTGAATGCCACACCGCAAGCGATCCTCGCCGCGTTGAAGGCGACGCCGATGGATATTCAACCGGGTTCGTCCTACCCGATAGAAGCAGACGCGGCCGTCACGCTCGACGCCTACATCACGTCCAACAACTTGATGCTCCCCAATAACCATTTCGGCCTGATTGCCTTGGCAGACGCCGTCTCCAACCGGGCGTTAAAGCATCCACTGGGCAATTTAGGCGGTGGGCTGTCCTGGCCGATACCAATGAGCATGCGCAACGAAAAGGCGCTACTTGGTACGCTGAGGCACTACGTGGCGCAGCATCCGAACCCAGCGCAGATAGGCGTAAGCCTTGGCGTTTTGGAATACCTGAACAGCAACCAGCCACCTTCCGGCGAAGCCGCCACCGATCCGGCGAAAGCCTTGGTCGCTATCCTGACCACCCCACGGGCACAGGCGCTGGGGCAAGCCATTCAGACCAAATTGAACGGCGTTGCAACTGACACCAGCGTCAACGAATACACGCTGACCGCTATCAACCTGGCGCTGGATCCAGAATCGATTGACCACGCCCACCCCAGCGCAATCGCCAGTTTCAACCTCGCACAGGACGCACACTGGGGCAAACCCGCCTCGGCCGTGGTGACCAGCCTGAGCCAACACCTGATAAAAAAACGCAAAACATCCGCCGCAATGGCCAGCGTTGGCGCGTACGTGCTTCTGGCAAGGAAAGCCCCCGAATTACTGATCAAGGACCTGCCGGCCAGCGTGACGTATGGCAGCACCGCGTGGCTCAACCTGTCGATCGCCGCCGCGACGATAGAAGCGCAAACACCGGGAAAGGTGCCGAACATGACCTTTGCCCAGGTCATGTCGGCCGCTGAAGGCGCCAGCCTGCAAGACCTGTCCATCACCCAAAAAGCGCAAAGTGCGGCCCTGCGGGTCTGGGGCGTCGTAAACGGCGTTATCAGCCAGGCCGAAGCCGATCGGTACAACGATGCCGACATCGACAAGGTCAAAACCGCTTTCAATCAACAAGCGAATTTACGGCTAGAAGCCACCGGCCAGATCCAAACCGACATGCCCAGCCGTAAAGACATCGCGTTGGCCAAACTAAAAGAACGTTTTGGCGAGGATGTCCCGTTTGAAGAGAAGCTGCTAACGGTCAAGGACACCAGCCAACCCTACGCGCAACCGCTCTACGACCCCAATCGAGCGCCAGCAGGCCACCATTCGCTCTTGGATATCGCCATGAGCGGGCTGGATCAGTTTTCGTGGGAAACCAAAGACCCGCGCATCCTTGACGCACTGGAAGGTAAGTCCCTGGCATTCGATGTAAACGCCGTCTTTAATTCTCAACTTTCCCAAGCAATCAACTCACGCAAACAAGGCATTGGTACGACGGTCAAACACTTGATCGCTCAGCTCCCGCTGGCAGACAGGCAAAACCTGGAATACGGGAAGCTGGAGTTCTATCAAAACAATACATACCAGTTGGGTATGGGGTTCACTGGCAGAACCCTTGTAGAGAAAAACGAACAACTGCTGGTTAAAGCCACCGGGGGCAGCGGCGAAACGGTTTACGCGATCGACCTTAAGCAGGGTTCCATCACCACGGTCCCAGGCACCGTATTGACCAAAGAACGTGATCGCGAGTCAAACCTCGTCTATCCAATAGAGCAGTTCCTCCCAACCAACGCCGATGACACCGTTTGGCAGCCAAACAACACTGCGGGGAATCCACTGTCCGTTCCCGACAGCTTTTCAAGCAACCGAACGCAATCCATTGCCGATGCGTTTGTCGAACACCTGGATATTGATAACAAGGACGTGGTCAAGCAGGCCAGGGGAACCACCACCTACGATCAACAGATGGACGTCGAGGAGAAACTGGCGGATTTCTTTCTCGACCTGATTCCCCTGAGATCGGCCATCGTCAACTTCAAGAACGGCAACGTCCTGGACGGTGTTGTCGATCTGGGGATGGATATTTTCGGATTCGTCACTGCCGGCGCAGGTGCAGCAGCGAAAATTGGGAACGTTGCGGTCAAGGGCTTCAGCGCGACAACCAAGGCGGTTCGGGTGGCAAAAATTTTGGGAACCACGCTCATCGGTGAGCTCAACCCAGCGAGCGGGCTGGGTGATCTGGTGCAGGGAGGCGCCAAGCTGATCGGCAAAGGCATCGACACCATCAAGAAAACCAGTGGGGCCTTTAATATGGCAAGGGTCATCGCCAACGAGCATGGGCCCATTACTCACGGCACCTTCAAGATCGCCGACCAGACCTTCCGGGCCGACACCATCCTGTCCAACGGCCAACGGTATGCCTACGACCCCGCGGCGATGAAGCCCTACGGCACGCCTTTGGCAGACTTCAACCCACTCGACACCTTGGCACCCGGCTCCCCCCATACCCACTCCCCGTCCCCTGCACAGCACCGTCATCGATACAACCCTATGGCCTCCATCGCGCGCCCAGTGCGAGTCAGAAAGCCGTTGCCCGTCGGCGACTACGCAGAAAGTATGCGCGGCAAACTGGAACCGGATCATTTCAAACCCGACACCAAGATGGCGACCATTCAAAAGTTCAAAGATGAAATGAAGGACTATTTTGACGCCATCCAGCAGGCGGGCCTCCCGACGCGACCGACCATCCCGCACATCGCCGGCAACGTCCCTGTCCCTGACCTGATCGAAACAGCGTTGAAAGCCTCGCAAGGCGTGGTATTTGGAGAATCCCACAAGCAGATGGCGAGCTTCCGGGCACTGTTCGATAACGTCGCCACACTAAAAAACGAGGGCGTTAAAAGAGTTTACTTCGAGGGGTTGATAGATATGCCCCAAGGGCTTGTCGACGACGGAATTGGCATCCTTGGTCAAAGCAAGCAGCTTCGAAGCGGCCCGACATTCCAAGAGTTACGCAAAAAGCTGGAGGATAACGGCATAGAGGTCTTGCCTCTTGATCACTACTACCTCACCCGCCACAAAGACCTACGCGGCTTTAAGAAGCCGACCACTACTGGCTCCGCGTCGATCACGCGGCTTGAAGAGTTCAACTATTACGCCGCTGAAACCATCCAGGCCACCTCAGGTGCTGATAAGTGGGCTGCATTGGTTGGGCATTCACATATGAACACCTCCGAAGGTGTGCCCGGCCTCGCTGAGTTGACCGGCAGCATCGGCATTGGTGTGTTTGACAGGCCCAGCGCCACGAACCATTTCGGAACCAGAGTCCTGGGCCATCCACAGGATCCCACCAAACCGGTCGGCAGCGGCGGTATCCCCGGCGATCTCCAGATTTACATCAAGCCGTAAACCCAAATCCCACCCGGCACACTAGCGGTCACAGCGCATGGCCCACCCCTAGCGCTGCAACCCCGCGCCGGGTGGGGCGCGCCGCTCAACCCATTATCGGCACGGTTTACCGAGACAACTGTCCATGGGCTCCCAGTTGAATGGCCAATCCCAACCGTTTAGCCCTTCACTTTATTTGCACGAGCGTACCTAAAGCTAAGCGTTGCCAAGCCGATAGCCCAACGAAGCTCTAAAAAAGCCGCGTCGATAATAAACGCTTCGTAAGGACGACCCCATGCCCCCAATGCGCTCTATCCAAGCCCGCTATACCCTGTTTCTGGTGCTGTTCGTCCTGGTGCTATTCGTGTTGACCGTCGTGGGTATCGGCCAGTTGGTCGCACCCAAGCTGCGACAGACCGAAGAACAGGTGGTGCTCAACCGCATCAGTGAGGTGGCAGAACAAATTCAGGGCGAACTGAACAAGGTTCAGGCCCAGCAACGCACCATCACCCAAACTATTCCACTGCTCGACAGCGATGCCATCGACAAGGTCCTGCCAGGCCTGGTCGACCAATATGGTGAACTGAAGGTATTTGGTGGTGGTATCTGGCCGCTGCCCAACCAGCGCACGCCGGGCCGCAACAAGCACAGCACGTTCTGGCACCGCGATGCGTCGGGCAAGCTGGCGGTGAACACGTTCTGGAACAGCGACCCCGCGCCCAACTATTACGACCAGAGCTGGTACAAAGGCGGCCTCGCTTCGCCGCGCGGGCAATGCGCCTGGGCGGCTGCCTACAAAGACGACGCCAGCCAGGAGCCGCGCACCAACTGCGCCATGGCGATCCAGCGTGACGGCGCCGCCTATGGCGTGGCCACCATCGACGTGACCCTGGGTTTCTTCAATGACCTGGTGGCCAGCAAGGAAAAAGACATCGGCGGGCAAATGCTGATCGTCGAGGGCGATGGCAAGATCATCAGCAACAGCTCGCGCCTGAGCAGCCCCGTGGTGTTGAAGAACATCAGCGAACTGACCTCCACCTCGGCATTTGCCACCCAGGTCAGCAAAGCCCTGGCCCATCGCGACCAGGCACTGCAACGCAGCGAGTTCGACAATGGCGGCGTGGCCAGCACCTTCTATCTGCGCCCCATCGAAGGCACGCCTTGGTTCCTCGCCACCGCCCTGCCCACTTCACTGATCACTGCCCAGCGCGATGACGTGCTCGGCAGTCTGGCGCTGTTGCAAATCCCAATGGTGTTGCTGCTGGTGCTGCTGGCGGCGTATGCGATCCGCCAACTGGTGCAGCGCATGAAGATCCTCAAAACCAATATCGACGCGCTGTCCGCTGGCGATGCCGACCTCACGCGACGTATCACCATCCGCGCCGAAGACGAACTCGGCGCCATCGGTCACTCGGTGAACCACTTCATCGTCTACCTGCAAAACATGATCGGCGAAGTCACCCAGGCCACTGGCGCGATGTCGTCAGGCCTTGAGCAATTGCAACGGACCTCGGCCCACACCAACCAGATCCTGGTGCGTCACGCCTCGGAAACCGACCAGACTGTCACCGCTATCACCGAGATGAGCTCCACCGCCGACAACGTCGCGCAAAACGCGGCCGAAACCGCCTCGTTCACTCAGCGCGCCAATGAGCACGCCGATCGCTCCCGCGTGGTCGTTGGGGAAGCATCCACCAGTGTCAGCGCCCTGATCGGCGAAGTTGCCAGCGCCACCCACACCGTGGAAAACATGCGCCAGGACGCCGCACGCATCACCGAGACCCTCGGGGTGATCGGCGCCATTGCCGGCCAGACCAACCTGTTGGCCCTCAACGCCGCCATTGAAGCGGCGCGGGCCGGTGAACAAGGTCGAGGCTTTGCAGTGGTTGCCGACGAAGTGCGCGCCTTGGCTGCGCGCACTCAGGCAAGCACCTCGCAGATCAACGAGATGCTGGCACGCCTGACTGCCGGGGTGAGCTCCTCGGTCGCGGCCATGGAAAATACCCAGGCCAGCTGCCAATCGGCAGCGGATGCCACGGCGCGGGTCAACGCCGGGCTGGATGAAATGGCGGGTTCCGTGAGCCATATCAACAACCTCAGCACGCAGATCGCCACAGCCGCCGAGCAGCAAAGCGCGGTGACCGAGGAGATCAACCGCAGCATGGTGCAAATCCGACACATGGTCGAAGAGTTGGTACAAAGCGGCCATGCCACCGAAACCAATACCCAGAGCCTGCTGGATGCCAACGGCCGGGTGATCGCCTTGATGGGCCGCTTTAAAGTGCGCTGATCAATTCTCTAAAGGCTCCCGTGCAAAGCGCGGGAGTCGGACTATTCTGACAGTTCCAAGTGTTAAGCCCCGCCACACAGGAGGTGTGCCATGCGCGCTGTCGAGCAGTCGTTCCGCTTGGAGCGGATCAGTCAGGAACGCTTTATCCAAGCCCCCATTGACGCTGTTTACGACTACGTGACCCAACCGGATCGCTGGCATGAATGGCACCCCACATCCCTCGGGGCCGACACCGGCACCACCGGATCGCTCCCCGCCGGTGCACGCTTTACCGAAATGATCGACCTGCTGGGTGTACGCGTGCCCATGAGCTACCGCGTGCAGATCGCCCGTCGTCCCGACGAGTTCAAGACGGTGTTCACGTCCCTCGCCGTCGATGGTTCCATCCACTATTTCCTGCTGCCCTTTCACGACGGCACGCTGTTCAAGCGTGTGCTGACCTATGAAACCGAATTGCAGTTGGCCAGCCTGCACGAACGCATGATCGAACTATCAGCGATTGCGCTGGACCAGCTCAGGCTCCGCCTGGAAAACGTCAACCTTGTATAACTTTGAAACATTACAACGGCGCCCCCTTCAAAAAAGCGCGGAGAATGCCCGGCTTACTGCCTGGTCTTGGACGAAAACCTGATGAAAACCCCATTGCGATTGGCCCTGCTTTCAGCCCTCTTCACCACCACCCTGGCCCAGGCCGCTGACCTCATCCCCATCGACGTGCACCGTGACGCCAACTGCGGCTGCTGCAAAAAGTGGATCAGCCACCTGGAAAGCAACGGCTTCAAGGTCAACGACCATGTCGAAGCTGACATGAGTGCCGTCAAGCAACGCCTGGGCGTGGCCCCGCGCCTGGGCTCCTGTCACACCGCCGTGATCGACGGCAAATTCGTCGAGGGCCACGTGCCCGCCGATCAAGTGCTTGCCTTGCGCAAGCGCGACGACCTGCTGGGCATTGCCGCACCGGGCATGCCGATGGGTTCGCCCGGCATGGAAATGGACGGGCGCAGCGAGGCCTATCAAGTCATCGGGCTGACCCGGGACGGCAACGATGTCGTGGTGGCTGAGTACCCGGCGCACTGATCGATGCTGATGGGTTACCTCGGGCTGTTCTTCGCCGCCTTTGGTGCGGCGACCTTACTCCCATTGCAATCCGAAGCGGTGCTGGTAGGCCTGCTGGTCAGCGGGCATTACGGGTTGTGGTGGCTGCTGGGTATCGCAACCCTGGGCAATGTTCTCGGGTCGCTGGTCAACTGGTGGCTGGGCCGCTGGGTGGAGCACTTCAAGGGTCGGCGCTGGTTTCCGGTCAGCGACAGGCAACTGGAAAAAGCGCGCACCCATTACCAGCGCTGGGGACACTGGACGCTGCTGCTCAGTTGGGTGCCGATCATTGGCGACCCGCTGACGTTGGTGGCCGGGGTAATGCGTGAGCCCTTGTGGCGGTTTCTGCTGCTGGTGACCCTGGCTAAAGGCCTGCGCTATGCCGTGCTGGCCGCCGTGACCTTGCAATGGGTGTTAATCCCCACTTAATCCCTCGCAAAGAGCATCCGGACACCCTTCCTGGAGCCCCGCCCATGCCTCTATTCCGCGCTTTTTGCATCGCCGGCCTGCTGACGGCCAGCACAGCGACTGCGCTCGCGGCCACCTACGGTCCCGAGCTGCAAGGTTTCCAGTACCCCTACCCCCTTGAACATTTCCAATTCCAATCCCAAGGCGAATCCCTGCAAATGGGCTACATGGACGTGCCGGCCAAAGGCACCGCCAATGGTCGCGCCGTCGTGCTGATGCACGGCAAAAATTTCTGTGGTGCAACGTGGGAAAGCTCGATCAAGGCCCTGAGTGATGCCGGTTACCGAGTGATCGCACCGGACCAGGTCGGTTTTTGCAGCTCCAGCAAACCCGAGCACTACCAGTACAGCTTCCAGCAGTTGGCCCTCAACACCCACCAACTGCTGGAAAAGCTCGGCATTCAAAAGGTCACCCTGCTCGGCCACTCCACCGGCGGCATGCTCGCCACGCGTTACGCGCTGATGTACCCCGAGCAGACTGAGCAGTTGGCGCTGGTCAACCCCATCGGCCTGGAAGACTGGAAAGCCCTGGGCGTGCCTGCGCTCAGCGTCGACCAGTGGTATGCCCGTGAACTGAAAGTCAGCGCCGATGGGATTCGCCAATACCAGCTCAACACGTACTACGTCGGCCGCTGGAAGCCGGAATACGAGCGGTGGGTGGATATGTATGCCGGCCTGAGCAACGGCCCGGGGCATACGCGGGTCGCATGGAACTCGGCGTTGATTTACGACATGATCTTCACCCAGCCGGTGTACTACGAATTCAAGAACCTGCAGATGCCTACCCTCTTGCTGATCGGCACCTCCGACAACACCGCCATCGGCAAGGACGTCGCGCCGCCCGAGGTCAAAGCTAAGCTCGGCAACTACGCGGTGTTGGGCAAAACCGTGGCCAAGCTGATCCCCCACGCAACGCTGGTGGAGTTTCCCGGCCTGGGCCACGCGCCGCAGATGGAAGAACCGGCGAAGTTTCACCAGGCGCTGTTGCAGGGTTTGAACGCGCTTTAATCCAACCTTTTTCGAGGCACTCGTGAATGTCGGTACAAATCGCAGTCATTGATGATTGGCAGAATGTGGCCCGTGACGTGGTGGATTGGTCGGTGCTGGAGTCGGTCGGCCAGGTGCACTTCCTGCACGATTACCCGGCCGATACCGCCGTAATGATCGAACGTCTGCAAGCGTTCGAAGTGATTTGCGTGATGCGTGAACGCACCCCATTCGACGCCGCGCTGTTGCAGGGGCTGCCCAACCTCAAGTTGCTGGTGACCGGCGGCATGCGCAACGCGGCCATCGATATCCCCGCCGCCAAGGCCCTGGGCATTCACCTCTGCGGCACCGACAGCTATAAACAGGCGGCGCCGGAATTGACGTGGGCGTTGATCATGGCCTCCACCCGCAACCTGCTGGCCGAGGCCAACTCCGTGCGCGCCGGGCACTGGCAGGTTGGCCTTGGCGGCGACCTGTACGGGAAGACGCTGGGCATCCTTGGTCTGGGCAGCATCGGCCAGAAGGTCGCGCAATTTGCCCAAGTCTTCGGCATGCGCGTGATTGCCTGGAGCGAAAACCTCACGCCGGAGCGTGCGACACAAGCCGGTGCGACTTGGGTCAGCAAGGAAGACCTGTTCAAACAGGCCGATATCCTGACCATCCACCTGGTACTCAGCGACCGCACCCGCGGCCTGGTGGATGCCGAGGCGCTGGGCTGGATGAAACCGACGGCGCGTCTGGTGAATACCGCGCGTGGGCCGATTGTGGATGAGCAGGCATTGGTTGAGGCATTGAGCCGTGGTCGCCTGGCGGGGGCTGCACTGGATGTGTATGCCGAGGAGCCGTTGCCGCTGGATCATCCGTTCCGCCACTTGCCCAATGTGCTGGCCACGCCCCATGTAGGCTATGTGAGCGAGCAGAATTATCGGCAGTTCTACCAGCAGATGATCGAGGATATCCAAGCCTGGGCGAACAACGCGCTCATCCGGCCGATTGGCTGACGCACCAATACGGGGCGCCTCTCACCGCAGAGGCGCACGCCGCCCCTGTGGTGAGAGGCTTGCTCAGAAAATAAGCTCACATCCTCCTGTCCACGGCCGCCACAACCCCTGTGGTGAGCAGGCTTGCCCTGCGCCGGAGTGCGAAGCGCTCCCAAATGGTTCACCTTGCTGCATCAGGTACATGGGCGGTGCCCCTAATGGGGCTGCTTCGCAGCCCAGCGCAGGGCAAGCCTGCTCACTACAAAATACGGCTCAGCCCCACTCCACAGTCGCAAACAACCCTGTGGTGAGAGGCTTGTTCAAAAAATAAGCTCACAACCTCCTGCCACAGGCGCCACAACCCCTGTGGTGAGCAGGCTTGCTCAGAAAATAAGCTCACAACCTGCTGCGACAGGCGCCGCGACCTCTGTGGTGAGCAGGCTTGCCCTGCGCCGGAGTGCGAAGCGCTCCCAAATGGCTCGCCTTGCTGCATCAGGTACATAGGCGGTGCTCCCAATGGGGCTGCTTCGCAGCCCAGCGCAGGGCAAGCCTGCTCACTACAAAATACGGCTCAGCCCCACTCCACAGTCGCAAACAACGCTGTGGTGAGAGGTTTGCTCAGAAATAAGCTCACAACCTCCTGCCCACAGCCGCCACAACCCCTGTGGTGAGCAGGCTTGCCCTGCGACGGAGTGCGAAGCGCTCCCAAATGGTTCACCTTGATGCACCAGGTACATAAGCGGTGCCCCTAATGCGGCCGCTTCGCAGCCCAGCGCAGGGCAAGCCTGCTCACTACAAAACCCAGGTCAAACCGCATTACCTCGAAATACACCAGTGCCCCACAGACAATTGGCTAATAACCACTGACTCTCAGGTTAAAAGTTTTTTGTCCTACAAAATCTTCCCAGAAACCCTACAGGCTATGAGGATCTGTCCTAGACTGATGACCGATGGGTCCGTTCCAAAACAAAAACCCCGCAAAAAATCTAAACTTTCCGACTCTGCCATTGGTCCAGTTTTAAGGTAAGGCGAGCACACACGCTTCACAGCACATGCCCGTCCATCCAATCTTTTTTCGCAATCCGTGCAACTGGCATACGCCTTGCCAGTTTGTACAGTGCTTGTGCGCCTGGCCGCAGGATGCGGCCAATCGGAGCTAGTGGCAGCGGGCCATTAGCCGACCAACAAAATGGGAGTGCATTATGATCAGTGCCGCAGTAGATACTCAGGGAGAGCGTTTCAGTCAGCCTGCAGGGGGGCCTACGTCGTTGGCCGACCTGCCAAGCTCTGTGCGGCCGATCGTGAGTCACAACCCGAATCGAAAGAAAGTGCTGTTTGTCACGTCCGAGTTTGCTGACCTGGTGAAAACCGGTGGCTTGGGCGACGTCTCCGCGGCCCTGCCCCGTGCCATGGCTCACCTGCATGATGTGCGCGTGTTGATCCCCGGCTACCCGCAGGTCATGGAAAGCGACAACCCGATCCACATCATCGGTGAACTGGGCGGCCATGCCGCGCTGCCGCCATGCAAGATCGGGCGTATGGACCTCAAGGACGGCCTTGTCATTTATGTGTTGATCTGCCCCGAGCTCTACGAGCGTGAAGGCACGCCTTACGGTGCCAACAATGGCCGCGACTGGCCGGACAACCATATCCGCTTCGCCCGCCTGGGCCTGGCCGCCGCCGACATCGCCGCCAACCTCGCACAGATTCACTGGTGCCCGGACTTGGTGCACGCCCACGACTGGCCTGCTGGCCTGGCCCCGGCGTATATGCACTGGCGTGGGTCACGTACGCCGACCCTGTTCACCATTCATAACTTGGCCTATCAAGGTGTGGTCAGCCTGGCCTCGACGCCAGAGCTGGGTATCCCGCCCCACGCCCTGCAGCAGGAAGGCATGGAGTTCTACGGCAAGATGTCGTTCCTCAAGGCCGGCATGGCTTATTCCAGCCATATCACCACGGTGAGCGCCACCTACGCCCAGGAAATCACCACCCCGGAATTTGGCTGCGGCCTCGACGGTTTTCTCGCCGCCAAGACCCAGCAAGGCCTGCTCAGTGGTATCCCCAACGGTATTGATGAAAGCTGGGAAACCTCCACCGACGAGCACCTGACGCACAACTTCAATATCGGCGACTGGGAAGGCAAGGCAATCAATGCCGCCCACGTGCGCGAATTGTTCGGTCTGCACGATTCCACCGGCCCGCTGTTCGCCGTGGTCTCGCGTCTTGTCTACCAAAAAGGCCTGGACCTGACCGAAGCGGTGGCTGGCTTCATCGTTGAGAACGGCGGCCAGATCGCAATCATCGGGCGCGGCGAACCGGAAGAAGAACAGGCCATGCGTGAACTGGCCCTGCGCTTCCCGGGCCAAGTCGGCGTGCGCATCGGCTTCAACGAAACCGACGCGCGCCGCATGTTTGCCGGCAGCGACTTCCTGCTGATGCCATCGCGCTACGAGCCCTGCGGCTTGAGCCAGATGTACGCCCAGCGCTTCGGCTCACTGCCTGTGGCACGCAATACCGGCGGGCTGGCAGACACTATCGAAAATGGCGTCACCGGGTTCCTGTTCAATGAATCCACGGTGGAAAGTTATGAAGAAGCCCTGAGCCGCGCGTTCAAGGTCTTCGCTTTCCCAGGCCTGCTCAACGCCATGCGTTGCCGTGCCATGACCCAACCGTTCAATTGGTGCCAGGCAGTCGAACCCTACGCCGAACTCTACGAACAACTTGTGGCCAAGGCCCTGGGGAAATCAGTCAAGTAATCAAGGGAGGCCTCTATAGATGCCGTTACGGACTCTAGAAACCTGGCCCCACGGCGCAATCATGCTGGACGCGCAACACACGCGTTTTGCCTTGTGGGCGCCAGACGCGTTTTATGTCAGCGTTGAATTGGAAGACGGCAAATCAGTTGCCATGCTGCCGCAGGCAGAGGGCTGGTTTGAAGTAGAAATAAAGTGCCCGGCGGGCACGCGCTACCGCTACAACATCGACGGGGAAAAAGACGTGCCCGACCCCGCATCCCGGGCCCAAGCGTGCGATGTGCACGGTTGGAGCCGGGTGGTTGACCCCCTAGCCTATAAATGGCGGCACAGCCAATGGCAAGGTCGCCCGTGGCATGAGGCGGTGATCTACGAGCTGCATGTCGGCGCAATGGGAGGCTACGCCGGCGTGGAGAAACACCTGCCACGCCTGGCCGAGCTGGGCGTCACGGCCATTGAGTTGATGCCCTTGGCGCAGTTCCCCGGCGAACGCAACTGGGGCTACGACGGGGTTCTACCCTACGCGCCCCATTCTTCGTACGGCACGCCTGAGCAGCTCAAGCACTTGATCGACAGCGCTCACGAGCACGGCCTGGCCGTGATCCTCGACGTGGTCTACAACCACTTCGGTCCTGACGGCAACTACTTGGGTCAATACGCCCAAGGCTTCTTTCGCGAAGACGTGCACACCCCCTGGGGCGCGGGGATCGATTTCGAGCGCCGCGAGGTGCGCCACTTTTTCCTCGACAACGCACTGATGTGGCTGATGGAGTACCGCTTCGACGGCCTGCGCCTGGATGCCGTGCACGCCATCGACAATCCCGGTTTCCTGCAACAACTGGCACAGCGTGTGCGCCAGCAGGTCGACACCGGTCGCCACGTTTGGCTGGTGCTGGAGAACGAATTCAACCAGGCCAGCCTGCTGGAGCATGATTTCGATGCACAGTGGAATGACGACGGCCATAACGCGCTGCACGTGCTGCTCACCGGTGAAACCGACGCCTATTACAGCGACTTCGCCGCAGACACAACAGCCAAGCTGGCGCGCTGCCTGGGCGAAGGGTTCATCTACCAAGGCGAGACCACACGCCATGGCCACACCCGTGGCGAACCCAGCGCGCACCTTCCACCCAGTGCCTTTGTGCTGTTTTTGCAGAACCACGACCAGATCGGCAACCGCGCCTTGGGCGAACGCCTGCATCAACTGTGCTCGCCTCAGGCACTCAAGGCCGCGACCACGTTGCTGCTGCTGTCGCCGATGATCCCGCTGATGTTCATGGGCGATGAAGTCAACGCCAAAGAGCCCTTCCTATTTTTCACCGACCACCACGGCGAACTGGCCGAAGCGGTACGTGAAGGCCGGCGCAACGAGTTTGCCGACTTCGCCGCGTTCCAGGATCCCGAGCGACGCGAACGCATCCCTGACCCCAACGCCCTGCCTACCTTCCAGCAATCAAACCCGACATTTACCGACAGCGAACAGGCGCAGTTCTACCGCCAACTGCTGAGCCTGCGCCATCGCCACCTCGTGCCGCACCTGCCCGGCAGTGTGGCGCTGGGCGCGCAAGTGCTGGCGGACGGCGCTGTAACAGCCCGCTGGCGATTGGGCAATGGCAGCCTGTTGCAGATCGACCTGAACCTCAGTGCCACGCCCGTGAATCATCCGGCGCCGGAGCACCTACTTTTTGCCACGCCTGCTGAGCAAGGCGCGCAACTGCCGCCGTACAGCGCGCGCGTCAGCCTTTCCCCTGTTGGAGAACACCCTTGAGTGAAGCGAACCTGGAAATCCTCGCCAGCCGCGCAGGCCTGGCCGTCGATTGGATCGACGCCAACGGCCGCCCGCAACGCGTGACACCCGATGCCCTGCGCGCTGTCCTCAAAGGCCTCGGTCATCCGGCCGACAGCGACGCAGAGATCAATACCAGCCTGCTGGAACTGGAGCGGGCGCAACAAGACAAACACCTGCCGCCCTTGATGACGGTCGACAGCGGCGACGGCCTTGACTTGGCGCACTACTTCGAACCCGACACCCTGTGCCGTGTCAGCCTGGAAGACGGCGAAACCCTGGACCTGCGCCTGGACGGCGCCGCCGTGCTGCCGGGCATCATCGCCCTGGGCTACCACCAGGTGCACATTAACGACCAGACCTTCACGCTGGCCGTCGCCCCCACTCACTGCTACAGCGTCGCCGACTCGGTCGACAGCCAGCCCGCCCGCGCCTGGGGCCTGAGTGCGCAGCTGTACTCGCTGCGCCGTCTGGGCGATGGTGGCTTCGGCGACACCCTGGCCCTGGAACACCTGGCCCGTTCTGCCGCCGAGCGCGGCGCCGATGCCCTGGCAATCAGCCCGATGCACGCGATGTTCAGCGCCGACACAGGGCGCTACAGCCCCTATTCGCCGTCCAGCCGTTTGTTCCTCAACAGCTTGTATGCCTCGCCCGGCTGCATCCTTGGCGAACGTGAAGTGCGCAACGCCATCGACGCCCTTGGTCTGGAGGATGAGCTGCACGCACTGGAGCAACACACCCTGATCGACTGGCCCGCCGCCGCCAAGGCCAAGCAACGCCTGTTGCGCGCGCTGTACGAAGACTTCCGCCACGGCCAGCATCCGCAACATGCCGATTTCCTGAGTTTCCGCCAGGCCGGCGGTGAAGCCCTGGAAAATCACTGTCGCTTTGAAGCGGTGCAAGCTGTGCGCGCGGCTGCCGGCGAAGCGCTCGACTGGCGCCACTGGCCGCAGGAGTGGCGTACCCCGCAGAGCCCGGCGCTGGCGAAGTTTGCCGAGGACAACCGAGAAGAGATCGGCTACTTCGCCTTCACCCAATGGCTGATCGCCCGCTGCCTTGAGCGCGCGCAACAAGCCGCCAAGGGCAGTGGCATGGGCGTTGGCTTGATCGCCGACCTGGCGGTGGGAGCTGACGGCGGTGGCAGCCAGGCCTGGAGCCGCCAGGATGAACTGCTGGCCAACCTGACCGTGGGCGCGCCGCCGGACATCCTCAACCGTGCGGGCCAGGGCTGGGGCATTTCCGCGTTCTCGCCGGAAGGCCTCCAGCGCAATGGGTTCCGCGCATTTATCGAGATGCTGCGCGCCAACTTCGCCCATGCCGGTGGTTTACGCATCGACCATGTGATGGGCCTGCAACGCCTGTGGGTCATCCCCATGGACGCATCCCCTCGCGAAGGCGCTTACCTGTATTACCCGGTGGACGACCTGTTGCGTCTGTTGGCGCTGGAATCTCACCGCCATCAAGCCATCGTCCTCGGTGAAGACCTCGGCACTGTGCCCGACGGCCTGCGCGAAAAACTCAGCAGCCGCTCTATCCTGGGGATGCGTGTGCTGCTCTTCGAGCAAGGCCACGATGGTCAGTTCACGCCGATTCTCGACTGGCCGAACAACGCCCTGGCCACTACCAGCACCCACGATTTGCCCACGCTCAATGGTTGGTGGCACAGCCGCGACATCGATTGGAACATCCAACTCGGCCTGATCGATGCGCCCACCGTGGAGCAATGGAGCGAACACCGCCTGCGCGAACGCCAGGCCCTGCGCCAGGCCTTGAGCCAGGACCCGCAGAACTTCGTTGACGAGATCCGTAACGAAACCGACCACATGATCGACGCCAGCGTGCGCTACCTCGGCCATACCCGTGCGCCGTTGGTGCTGTTGCCACTGGAAGACGCCCTGGGCGTCGAAGAACAAGCCAACCTGCCCGGCACCACCGATACCCATCCCAATTGGCGCCGACGCCTGGCGGGTGAGGCTTCAAGTTTGCTGGACAATGCCGGAGCCGCGCGCCGCCTTGAACTATTGGCCGTCGCGCGCAACCAGGCCTATGAGCGTGACCGATGAAGACACTGCCCCTGCGCGCCACCCAGCGCCTTCAATTTCATAAAGGCTTTACGTTGGACGATGCGGTGCCGCTGGTGCCGTATTTTGCCGAGTTAGGCATCAGCCATCTTTACGCTTCGCCCCTGCTAAGCGCCCGCGCCGGGTCCATGCACGGCTACGACGTGGTCGACCCGACCCGCGTCAATCCGGAACTGGGCGGTGAACCCGCCTTGCGCCGCCTGGTCGCCGCCCTGCGTGAACACGACATGGGGCTGATCCTCGATATCGTCTCCAACCATATGGCCGTTGGCGGTGCCGATAACCCGTGGTGGCTGGACCTGCTGGAGTGGGGCCGCCTGAGCCCGTACAGCGAGTTCTTCGACATCCAGTGGCACTCGCCCGACCCGCTGCTCAAGGGTCAACTGTTGATGCCGTTTCTGGGCAGCGACTACGGCGAAGCGTTACAGACCGGCACCCTGACATTGCATTTCGATGCGGTCCACGGCGCATTTTATGTCGAGCATTACGAGCATCGCTTCCCGATCTGCCCACGGGATTACGCGTTGATCCTGGGCAGCGATGAAACGCTCAAACCCCTGGCTGACCGTTTCGCCGCCCTCGCCTATCAGGACGACACCTACGCCGAAGCCGCCTGGCTCAAGCAGGCACTGGCCGAGCGGGCGACTGAGGTCCTGGCGGCTATCGAAGACCGCTTGACCCAGTTCGATGGGCGCCAACCCGAGGGTTTCAACCGCCTGCATCAGTTGCTCGAACAACAGGCCTACCGTCTGGCGAGTTGGCGCACGGCGGCAGACGATATCAACTGGCGGCGCTTCTTCGACGTCAATGAGCTGGGTGGCCTGCGCGTAGAACGCACGGCGGTGTTCGAGGCCACCCACGGCAAGATTTTCGAACTGATCAGCGAAGGTTTGGTGGATGGGTTACGTATCGACCATATCGACGGCCTGGCCGACCCGCGGGGTTATTGCCGCAAGCTGCGTCGCCGAGTGGACGCCCTGGCACCTGGGCGGCACTTGCCGATCTTTGTCGAGAAGATCCTCGGTGAAGGCGAAACCCTGCGTGAGGATTGGTGTGTGGACGGCACCACCGGTTATGAATTCATGGACCAACTGTCCTTGCTGCAACACCAGCCGGACGGCTTTGCACCGCTGGCCGAGCTGTGGACACGCCATACCGAACGGCCCTCAGCGTTTATCGAAGAAGCCCGTCTGGCCCGCCAGCAGATCCTCAACGGCTCGTTGGGCGGGGACTTTGAAAGCGTCGCCCAAGCGCTCCTGCAAGTGGCCCGCGACGATGTGATGACCCGCGACCTGACCCTGGGTGCGATTCGCCGCGCCCTGCAGGAACTGATCGTGCACTTCCCGGTGTACCGCACTTACATCAGCGCCTTGGGCCGCAGCGCCGCCGACGACGCGGTGTTCCAGCAGGCCATGGACGGTGCCCGCACCACCTTGAGCGAGGGCGACTGGCCGGTGCTGGATCACCTCGAAAAATCCCTCGGCGGCCAGCCTTGGCGCCAACGTCCGGTGGGCCGTGAGCGCAAGATCCTCAAGCATGCCTGCGTACGCTTCCAGCAACTGACCTCGCCCGCGGCCGCCAAAGCCGTGGAAGACACCGCGTTCTATCGCTCAGCGGTGCTGCTGTCGCGTAATGATGTGGGCTTCAGTACTGAGCAGTTCAGCGCACCGTTGACCGAATTCCATTCGATCAACCAACAGCGCTTGGAAGCCTTCCCGGATAACCTGCTGGCCACCGCCACCCACGACCACAAACGCGGCGAAGACACCCGCGCTCGACTGGCAGTGCTCAGCGAGTGCGCCGACTGGTACGTGGAACAGGTTGAGCAGTGGCGCACCCTGGCAGCACCGTTACGCAGCGATGCCGACACGCCGTCGGCCGGTGATGAGCTGATCCTCTACCAAGTGCTGCTGGGCAGTTGGCCGCTGGACCAGGGTGATGACTTCGACGGCTATCAACAACGCCTCTGGCAGTGGCAACAAAAGGCCCTGCGCGAAGCCAAATTGAACAGCAGTTGGAGTGCGCCCAACGACGCCTACGAACAAGGCGTGGAAGCGTTTCTGTCGCGTCTATTGCTCAGTGAAGAAGGTCGCACGTTGCGCACCGCAATTGCGGCGGCTGCCCAGGCGATTGCCCCGGCCGGGGCGCTCAACGGGCTGGCGCAATCCTTGCTTCGCATGACTGTGCCGGGTGTACCAGACCTGTACCAGGGCGCGGAGTTCTGGGACTTCAGCCTGGTGGATCCGGACAACCGTCGTCCGGTGGATTTCAGTGCACGACAACGGGCACTCGAGACCCCAACGGACATCGGCGAACTGTTGTTCAACTGGCGTGACGGGCGCATCAAACAGGCGGTGATTGCCCAGGTGCTGGCCTTGCGCAAGGCCCAGCCTGAGCTGTTTCGCAACGGTACCTACACACCGCTGGAAGTGGTCGGCCAGCATGCCGAGCGGGTGGTCGCATTCTGTCGCGAACACCAGGGCAAACGCCTGCTGGTAGTGGTTCCACGCTGGTCACATCACTTGCTGGAGAACGGTGTGTATCCCCAGATCAATGCGCAGGTTTGGGGCGATACGCTGCTGAAATTACCGTTCGCCGCACCAACTCAAAACTGGAAGGGACTTTTTCATACAGGCGCAGTCACACCAGACAAGGAGCTGTTGATCAGCACTGCCCTGGGGGATTTCCCGGTCAATGTCTTTATCAATCCTGATGATCAAGAAAGCTGAAAATTTTCTGTGAGGAGCATTGTGATGAGTACTGAAGACAAACGCATACGCGAACTGGCGCATCAGATCTGGGAGTCTGAAGGTAAGCCCCATGGTGAAGATGCGCGCCACTGGGAGATGGCGCGCAAGCTGGCCGAAGCCGAAGCGCTGACGCCGAGTAAACCCAAGGCTGGCGCCAAGCCGAAGGCCGCGCCCAAGCCGCCCGCCAAAGCCAAACCGCCGGCTCCGGTTGCCAGCAAGCCGACACCTCCTGCGGCGAAAAAGCCCTCGGCTCCGAAAAAGCCAAAGCCTTAATCCTATCAACCGCCTGCCGACGCGTTCGGCAGGCGGTTACTTCATCACACTGATTGTGAGCTGAACGTTCGTCAGCCTGGCGGCGTTCGGCCTGAAAAAAGACCCTTGCAGGAGCAACTTGAATGAGCAAACCCGACAAAAACCAAGCGACGCAGGAACATGAACCGTCGCGGATTCGCGAAGGTTTGCCCTTCCCGCTCGGTGCCACCTGGGACGGCCTGGGTGTCAACTTTGCGCTGTTTTCGGCCAACGCCACCAAGGTGGAACTGTGCCTGTTCGACGACGCCGGCGAAGTAGAGCTGGAGCGCATCGAGCTGCCGGAATACACCGACGAAATCTTCCACGGTTACTTGCCCGATGCCCATCCAGGACTGATTTACGGTTATCGGGTATACGGCGCCTACGATCCGGCCAATGGTCATCGTTTCAACCACCACAAATTGCTGATCGACCCCTACGCCAAACAGCTGGTAGGTGAGCTTAAATGGTCCGAAGCACTGTTCGGCTACACCATCGGCCATCCCGACGACGACCTCAGTTTCGACGAGCGTGACAGCGCGCCGTTCGTGCCCAAGTGCAAGGTCATCGATCCGGCACACACCTGGGGTAACGACCAGCCGGTGCGGGTGCCATGGGACCGTACGATCATTTATGAAACCCACCTGCGCGGCATCAGCATGCGTCACCCCTCGGTGGGTGAATCCGTGCGCGGCACGTGCGCCGGGTTGATGGAAGACGATGTGCTCAAGCACATTCGCCAGTTGGGTATTTCGTCGGTGGAGCTGCTGCCGGTGCACGCCTTCGTCAACGACCAGCACCTGCTGGAAAAAGGCATGACCAACTACTGGGGCTACAACAGCATCGCGTTCTTTGCCCCCGACCCGCGCTACCTGGCCAGCGGCAAGATCGCCGAGTTCAAGGAGATGGTCGCGCACCTGCACGAACAGAAGCTGGAAGTGATCCTCGACGTGGTCTACAACCACACCGCCGAAGGCAACGAGCGCGGTCCGACCCTGTCCATGCGCGGCATCGACAATGCCTCGTACTACCGCTTGATGCCTGACGACAAGCGCTTCTACATCAACGATTCCGGCACCGGTAACACCCTGGACTTGAGTCACCCGTGCGTGCTGCAAATGGTCACTGACTCCTTGCGGTACTGGGCCAACGAGATGCATGTCGACGGTTTCCGCTTTGACCTGGCAACGATCCTTGGCCGCTATCGCGATGGTTTCGACGAGCGCCACAGTTTCCTCGTGGCCTGCCGCCAGGACCCGGTACTGCGTCAGCTCAAACTGATCGCCGAGCCTTGGGACTGCGGCCCGGGCGGCTATCAAGTGGGCAATTTCCCACCGGGCTGGGTGGAATGGAACGACCGTTTCCGCGATACCGTGCGCGCATTCTGGAAAGGCGACGACGGCCAGCTCGCGGACTTCGCCGGGCGCATGACCGCCTCGGGCGAGATGTTCAATCATCGCGGTCGCCGCCCGTACAGCTCGGTGAATTTCATCACCGCCCACGACGGTTTCACCCTGCATGATCTCGTGTCGTACAACGACAAGCACAACGAAGACAACGACGAGAACAATCAGGACGGCAGCAACAACAACCTGTCCTGGAACCACGGCGTTGAAGGTCCCACCGACGACCCGGAAATCAACGCGCTGCGCCTGCGCCAGATGCGTAACTTCTTCGCCACCCTGCTGCTGGCCCAAGGCACGCCGATGATCGTCGCCGGTGACGAATTCGCCCGAACTCAGCACGGCAACAACAATGCCTATTGCCAGGACAGCGAGATCGGCTGGGTCAACTGGGAACTGGACGATGACGGCAAGTCGCTGCTCAAGTTCGTCAAACGCTTGATCAAGCTACGCTTGGCCTACCCGATCCTGCGACGTGGACGCTTCCTGGTCGGCGACTATAACGAAGACATCGGCGTGAAGGACGTAACCTGGCTCGCACCCGACGGCAACGAAATGACCACCGAACAGTGGGAAGACAGCCACGGTCGCTGCCTCGGCATGTTGATGGACGGCCGCGCCCAGGAAACCGGGATTCGTCGCGCCGGTGCCGATGCGACCTTGTTGCTGGTGGTCAACGCGCACCACGACATGGTCAATTTCCGCCTGCCGCCAGTGCCCGAGGGTGAGTTCTGGACCTGCATGCTCGATACCAATGACACCGCAGTACGCGGTCAGGAACGCTTTGATTTTGAACATGAATACGCGGTGACCGGCCGCTCGCTGTTGTTGTTTGAACTGCAGCGCGAAGACGAGGTGTGAGATGGCTTTACACGGATTCCTTCAAGGCTACCGGGGTTATGCGGACACGCAAGCCCTGGGGGATGCCCTGAAGGCGCTTCAGGAAGAAGGCCTTGACCAACTGCCGCTGCCCGGCAGCGGGCAGACCTTGGCACGCTTCAGTCGCCTGGCCCAGGTCGCCGGGCATGACTTGCGCCTGTGCAAGTTGTTTGAGGGTCATACCGACGCGTTGGCGATCATTGCAGAACTGGACAGCCCCCTGCCGCCCTTGGGTAGCACGTGGGGCATGTGGGCCGCCGAACCGCCGAGTGCCAAGGTACGCGTGCGGCGCGACGGCCATCGGCTGATGGTGGACGGTCGTAAAGCCTGGTGTTCCGGCGCGGCCGTGGTCAGCCATGGGTTGCTGACGGCCTGGGATGAAGAAGAGCGGCAGCAACTGGTCGCTGTCGAGATGCAGCAGCCGGGCGTAACTGTGACGAAGGACGGCTGGCACGCGGTCGGCATGGCGGCGACGGGCAGCGTTGAAGTGGTCTTTGAGGGGGTGCGCGGCATTGCCGTCGGCCACCCCGGTGAGTACCTCACCCGCCCCGGCTTCTGGCAAGGCGGGATTGGTATTGCGGCGTGCTGGTATGGCGCCGCGCAACGCCTGGCGGAAGTCTTGCGTGAGCAATGCGCCAAACGCCCGGAACCCCATGCCCTCGCCCACTTGGGTTCAGTGGACAGTGCGCTGAACGGAGCCGCCTGCGTTCTGCGCGCCAGCGCCGAGCACATCGACCTTGAACCTAAGGCTGATGCCCGAGTGCTGGCCCAGCAGACGCGGGCTTGCATTGAAGACACGGTCGAGCAAGTGATGCACCACGTGGGGCGTGCCGTCGGTGCAGGCCCCTATTGCAAGGACCCGCACTTTGCGCAGTTGATGGCGGATTTGCCGGTGTACCTGCGCCAGAGTCACGCCGAACGTGACTTGGCCGGCCTGGGTGAGCTGATCGCAGGCGAACCCACAGGGAGGTGGCAGTTATGAAACCCAACCCGATTGTCGGCCAAGGCACCCCACTGCATCACTGGCAGGCCTCGCCGCGGATGGCCGAGTTGCCGCAGATCAGCGTCGAACAGTTAGTACCTGAAGGGCATCGCGCCGTGATCATCGCGCCCCATCCGGATGATGAAGTGCTGGGCTGTGGTGGTCTGTTGCAAGGTCTGGCGGCGCTCGGTCGGCCCATACAGCTGATTTCGGTGACCGACGGCAGCGCCAGTCACCCCGGCTCTCGGCGCTGGCCCGTAGAGCGCCTGAGCGTGGTGCGGCCCCAGGAATCAGCGCAAGCCCTGCATCGGCTGGGTTTGCCATTGCACAGTTTGAAATGGCTGCGCGCCGGGTTTACCGACAGCAAGGTAGCGGCGCGAGAGGACGAATTGAGCGCCTTTATCCAACGCTACCTCAAGCCCACGGATGTGCTGTTTACCACGTGGCGAGAAGACGGCCACTGCGACCACGAAGCCGTAGGCCGCGCCAGTGCCAAGGCCGCCCAAGCGGTGGGCGCTACGCTGTACGAGCTGCCGGTGTGGACGTGGCACTGGGCAACCGCCGAAGACAGCCAAGTGCCGTGGCACCGCGCGCGCAAAATCCCTCTGAGCTGCGAGTCGGTGGCCCGTAAGCGCCACGCTATTCACGCGTTCGCCAGCCAATTGGAAGGTGACCCGCAGATCGGCCTGCCCCCGGTGCTCGCGCCCTATGTGGTGGAGCGCTTGCTGCAACCGTTTGAAGTGGTATTCGTATGAGTGTGGCTACGCCGTATTTCGACCAACTGTTCGCCGAAAATGATGACCCTTGGGCGTTTCGTCAACGCTGGTATGAGCGACGCAAACGCGCATTGACCCTTGCTGTGCTGACGCGTCCGCGCTATGCCGCCATTTTTGAGCCGGGCTGCGCCAATGGCGAGCTGAGTTTCGAACTGGCGCCACGCTGTGATCGCCTGCTGTGCTGTGACACCGCCGCCGCCGCCGTCAGCCTGGCGCGCAGCCGTTTGTTGGGGTTCCCCCATGCCGAGGTGCAACAGAGCCGCCTGCCGGAACAATGGCCGACCGAGCGCTTCGAGCTGATCGTGCTCAGCGAGCTGTGTTACTACCTCGACGCAGACGATTTAGGCCGCGTGATCGACCGCGCCCTCGCCAGCCTGACCGACGACGGCCAACTGCTGGCGTGCCACTGGCGCGTACCGATTGAAGGCTGTCCGCAGACAGCTGAGCAGGTGCATGCCCTGCTCCATGAACGACTGGCAATGCCGCGCATCGCCAGCTACCACGAACAGGATTTTCTCCTCGACCTGTGGTGCCGCGATGGCACCTCGGTCGCTCGCCATGAGGGCCTGCGATGATCGGCGTTCTGATCCCGGTGCATAACGAACAAGCGCTGTTACCCGACTGCCTGGACGCCGCGTTGATCGCGGCCCGCCACCCTGGCCTGCAGGGCGAAGCGGTGCAGATCCTGCTGGTGCTCGACAGTTGCAGCGATGACAGCGCAGCCATCGTCCAGAGCTATCCGGTGCAGCACTTCGAAGTGCAGGCGCGCAATGTTGGGCATGTGCGCGGGCTGGGTGCGCGGCATCTGCTCAATCAGGGCGCACGCTGGATCTCCTGCACCGACGCCGACAGCCGCGTCGCGCCTGATTGGCTGGTAGCGCAGTTGGCGCTGAACGCCGATGCGGTATGCGGCACGGTGACGGTGGACGCGTGGAGCGAGGGCTTCGACCCGGCCGCGCAGATCCGCTACCTCCAGGGCTATCAGGCGCAGGACGGGCATCGGCACATCCACGGCGCCAACCTGGGGGTGAGCGCGGGTGCTTACATTCGCGCAGGCGGCTTCGAACCCTTGGCCTGCCATGAGGACGTGCAATTGGTGCGCAACCTGGAACGCTGTGGCGCCTCTATCGCCTGGAGCAATACCCCGCAGGTGATCACCAGTGCGCGCCTGGAATCCCGCGCCCAAGGCGGGTTTGGCGATTATTTGAAGAGCCTGATGCCGGCGTCGTGAAAAAATCCATATTACAGAATGTAAAAGCGGCGAATCCTTGTCTATGCTGAAGACGCCTTGCTGGTCATTCAGGGTTGAATGGCCACGCACCCATCACGGCGGAGTCTGTGGTGAATAAATAGAGTCGTCCCGTCAACGGGGCACGACCCAGCACCAATCCACAAGGATGTAACGCTCATGAAGTCTGCCTCCCTCAGTGAAGGCCGTCGCGGCCCCGCGCAAATCTGGAACACTGCGCCGCAGCTGGCGCAAATCGCCCCTATCTCTGCGACATCGCTGGTCCCGGCCGGTGCACGGGTGGTGGTCATCGCGCCCCATCCGGGCGACGAAGTGTTGGCGTGCGGCGGCATGCTGCAACTGCTCAGCACCCTTGAATATCCCCTGCAACTGATCTCCATCACCGACGGCAGCGCCAGCCATCCCGGCTCACATCGGTGGCCGGCCAGCCGCTTAAGCGTCGTGCGGCCCCAGGAAAGCGCCGAAGCGCTGCGTCGCCTGGGCATGCCCATGCATAGCCTGAAATGGATTCGCGGTGGGTTTTGCGACAACGCCCTGTCGGCCCGTGAGCCGCAACTGAGCCAATTCATCGCGCGCTACTTGCAAGCGGGCGATGTGGTGTTCACCACGTGGCGCAACGACGGCAACCCCGACCACGAAGCGGTCGGCCGCGCCAGTGCGAAGGCGTGCAATCTCGTCGGTGCGCAGCTGTATGAACTGCCGATCTGGGCCTGGCACTGGCCCGCGCGCGAGGGTGCAATCATCCCCTGGCAACGGGCGCGCAAGGTGCGCCTGGACACATGGAGCGTTGCGCGCAAACTCCACGCGGTACATGCCTATGCGAGTCAACTGGTGGGTGACCCGCAGATCGGCCTGGCGCCGATGCTGGCGCAGGTGTTGTTGGATCGCATGCGCGAGCCTTACGAGATCGTCTTCGCATAGCCGCCGACTCGTCCGTACCTGTTATTTCTCACAGTAGCGACGCGAGGGATGTGCGTCTAAGGTTCAAAACGTGCTGCACAGGTGAGGTGCAGTCGAGAAAGCCATGCCAACCCTTTGCATTGGCCGGTGTTTTCGAAGCAGGTAACTCGTATTCCCTGCTCCGTATCGCGTTCGTTGTTGCCATGGTCCTTAACCGTGCCTGTCATCAGGCACCGTGGAGTCAGGTCGCATTGAGCGAGGACGGATCATGAGCAAACGACTTCCCCAACGGACCGGCGCCAGCCTGATTATGGCGTCAGCAGCATGGCTGTTGAGCTGTTCAAGCACTGCTCAGGCGTGCACCTTCACCATCACGCCAGGTGACGATGTGGTGACCTGCACCAGCGGCGCGGGGGGCAACCTCATTGATGCGCAAGGTAACAACAGTCTGATATTTCCCTCCGGCAACGGCAGCGTGTTGGGCGTCGGTTATGGCGCGGGCAATGACCTCATCGAGATGAACACCGCGGATGCGGTCATCGGCACCAGTGGGGTCAACATGGGCGATGGCGCGAATATCTTTCGCCTGTTCCAGGGGGCGGTCAACAGTGTGATCTTGCAGGGCTCCGGTGCCGATGTGATGCAAATCAGCGGCGGTACGGCCGGTGGAATTTTCCAGGGCGCCGGATTGGACAAATTCTCCATGAGCGGCGGCACGATCACATCCCTTGCCCAAGGGGATGGCATCGACGACTTCGCCATGAGCGGCGGTACCATCACAGGCGCCTTTGAAGATGGCGACCACGGATTGATGACCGGCGGCAGCATCGGACGCGTCGACATGAAACTCGACAACAACCTGTTTGATATGCGCGGCGGCACCGTTGTCGGCAACTTCGTCACCGGCTTTGGCGACGACACGATCCTGGTATCGGGCACCAGTTTCATTGGCGGTAACCTCAGCGTCAGCGGCGGGGCCGACATCATCGTCATCAAGGGTGGCAGGATTGCCGGGGAAATTCGCATGAGCGCGGGGAATGACCAGTTCGAGTGGAACGGCGCGGGCCAACTCGACTCGGCAGTACTGCTGGCCGGCGATAACGACACGGCGCTGCTGAAAAACCTGACAGAAGCCATTGTCGCCCCTACTCCCGTTGTGGACGGCGGAACGGAGAACGATACCCTGACGTTCGACAACAGCCAGGTCAGCACACCGCAACGTTATCAGAACTGGGAAATCGTCAACCTGGACAACAATTCGAGCTTGTCCCTCGGCGGCACCTTCACACTGGGTGATGCCGCTACCGGGACCGGCACCATGAACGTGAATGGCAGCTCGGCATTACGGGTCAGTACAGGGATCATCAACCCGTTTACCGCCGGCCAACTGACGACCCTGAACAACAGCGGCCTGATCGACATGACCACCGGCAGCACCAGCACCGGCGATACCCTGACGGTCAATGGCAACTACAACGCCAGCGGCGGCCAACTCGCGCTGCAAAGTGTATTGGGTGGCGACGGTTCGCCCAGCGACAAACTGGTAATCAGCCAGGGGACCATCCAGGGGAGTACGAGCATTCGCGTCACTAACCTCGGCGGCGCAGGCGCCGCTACGCTGCAAGATGGTATCCAGGTGGTGCAGGCGCTCAACGGCGCCACCGGCAGCGGCACCGCCTTTACCCTTGGCGCGCCGGTGTCTGCCGGCGCGTTCGACTATTACCTGTTCAAGGGCGGCGTCACCGCCGGCACCGCAGAAAACTACTACCTGCGTTCGACCATCCCGGTGGTGCCGCCGAACCCGGTCATTATCGTGCCGTTGCCTGTCCCCATTCCCGATGAACCACCACTGCCGCCCAACCCTGGGACAGAGCCGATTCCCATCTACCGCCCGGAAGTGCCGCTCTACGCCGCGCTGTTTCCCGCCGCCCAGCAAATCGTGCAAGGCATGCTCGGCACCTTTCACCAGCGCATGGGTGACCAGAGCCAGCAACAGCAGGCCGGCGCTTTATCGGCCGGGTGGGGTCGGGTCTACGGCAACAGCAGTCGCCAGAGTTTCGCCGGCACGGTGAGCCCGACGTTGGACAGTTCGGTAACGGGCTTCCAGGTGGGCAGCGATCTCTATGCCAGCGCCATGGGCGATGGCCAGCAACGCCTGGGGTTTTTCGTCGGCCATAGCCGTTTGCGGGGCACAGTCAAAGGCTTCAACGGCGGCCGGGAGGACAAGAACGCCGGCAAAACCACCTTGCGCGGTGACAGCCTGGGCGTGTACTGGACGTTGATCGGCGCCAACCAGGCCTACCTTGACCTGGTGTTAATGGGCACACGCTTCAATGGCAACAACGAGTCGGACCGTGGTGTGAAGATGAAAACCCGCGGGCACAACGTCACAGCCTCCGCCGAAGTCGGCTGGCCGATCCCGGTGACGACCAACTGGGTCGCGGAACCCCAGGCACAACTGATCGTCAGCAAGACCACGTTGAACAGCCAGAACGACGGGGTTTCCGACGTGTCCTATGACGCCGATACCCAGCTGACCACGCGCTTGGGAATCCGCCTGCGCGGCGACTACCAAATGCGTGGCATGCCACTGGTGCCTTATGTACGGGCGAATGTCTGGCACACCCGCGCCGGACAGAACACCGTGACCTTTGCCGATGTCACCGACATCGACACCGAGCAGAAGTCCACCACCCTGGACCTCAGCGTCGGTGCAACGTTGAAGGTCACCCAAGACATCAGCGTTTACAGCGAGGTGGGTTACAACCGCAACCTGGACAGCAACACCTTCAACGGCCGCCAAGGGACGGTTGGCCTGAGAATGGCGTTCTGATCTGGTAGGCAATCGCCAGCCAGATAAACCAGACCGGCATCACATACAGGGCCAGGCGTGTGTCTGGCCGCAACGCCAGCAGGCAGAGCACGAACGCAAGGAAACCCAGGGAAAACCAAGCCATCGGCACACCGCCGGGCATCTTGTAAGTGGACTTGGCGTGCAGGTCCGGGCGTTTTTTACGGTAAGCGATGTACGACGCGAGAATCGTCGACCACGTAAAAATCACCAGGATCGCCGAGACCGTCGACACAATGGTGAAGGCGGTCATCACCTCCGGCACCACAAACAGCAACACCAAGCCGAGCAGCATCAATACCGTGGTGAAGGCCAGGCTAAACAACGGAACGCTGCTGTTGGACAAGCGTCGGAAAACACCTGGCGCATCCCCCAGATCGGCCAACCCGAACAACATGCGGCTGGCGGAAAACACCCCGCTGTTGGCCGAGGACGCCGCCGAGGTGAGTACCACGAAATTGACGATGCCCGCAGCCGCAGGAAACCCCGCCACCAGGAACAGCTCCACAAACGGGCTTTTGCTCGGCGACACCTGCTGCCACGAGGTCACGGCGATGATGCACGCCAGGGCCAGCACGTAGAACAGAATGATGCGCAACGGAATCGAATTGATTGCCTTGGGCAACGTCTTCTCCGGCGCACGGGTTTCGGCCGCGGCGGTGCCGATCAGCTCGGTGCCGGCAAAGGAGAAAATCGCCATCTGGAACCCGGCGAAAAAGCCGAACAGGCCGTTGGGAAACGCCGCCTGTTTGTCCAGCAAATGCGACAGCGATGCAGTGACGCCGGTGGGTGAGACAAACGAGCCAGCGATCAGCACCACGCTCACGCCGATCAGGGTCACCACGGCGATGATCTTGATGATTGCGAACCAGAACTCCACTTCGCCGAACAACCTGACAGTCAGCGCATTCAACGCGAACAGCATGCCCACCGCCGGCATCCACGCCGGCAGGTCCGGGAACCAGTACTGGAAAAACCCGCCGACCACCACCGCATCCCCCACCACCGCCACGCTCCAACTCAGCCAGTACGACCAGCCGAGAAAAAACGCGGCGCGCGGTCCCAGGTAGGCGCCGGCAAAGTCGGCAAAGCTCTTGAAGTTGAGGTTGGACAGCAGCAGCTCGCCCATGGCGCGCATCACGAAATACACAAACAGCCCGATGATCATGTAGATCAGGATGATCGAGGTGCCGGACAGCGCAATGATCTTGCCGGAGCCCATGAACAGGCCGGTGCCGATCGCACCGCCCATGGCCATCAGCTGGATATGACGGTTGCTCAGGGTGCGTTGCAACGCAGGCTTTTCGCAAAGCCCGGACGTGGTTGTTTTCATCACAAAACCTCTTGTTATGTTTTTGAGTTTTGGCAGAAAAAAATTGGGCGGTCGTTGTTGTTAGGGGGTCAGGCGGTCTTGCTTTCGAAACCGTGCAGCACGTTGACGGCATTGATGCCGATCTCATCGACCATGTAGCCCCCTTCCATTACGAACAACGTCGGCACGCCCACGCTGGCGATGATCTCGCCCATACCGAGGAAGTCTTCGCTGTCGAGGAGGAAGTGGCTGATGGGGTCGTCCTTGAACGTGTCGACGCCGAGGGAAATCACCAGCACTTCAGGGGCGAAGTGTTTGAGCCGCTGGCACGCGTCGGCGAGGGCAATTTTGTAGTGATCCCAGGTGGTGTTTTTCGGCAACGGATAATTCAGGTTGAAGCCCTCCCCTGCACCCTTGCCGCGCTCGCTGTTGGCGCCGGAAAAGTACGGGTAGGACACGGCGGGCTCGCCATGCAGGGAGATGAACAGCACATCCGGGCGGTCGTAGAAAATGTTCTGTGTGCCGTTGCCATGGTGGAAATCCACGTCCAGTACCGCAACGCGTTTGGCGCCTTGAGTGATGGCCTGTTGTGCGGCAATCGCGGCGTTGTTGAGGTAGCAATAACCGCCCATGTATTCGCGGGCGGCATGGTGGCCGGGTGGGCGGCACAGGGCAAAGGCGCTGTTGTGGCCCTCATCGATGAGCGCGAGGCCAGTGAGTGCAATGTCCGCGCTGGTCTTCACCGCCTGCCACGTGGTCGCGGTAATCGGCGAACCGGCGTCCATGGCATAGAACCCCAACTTGCCGTCGATGAAATCCGGCACCTGTTCATTGGCCAGATCGCGCACCGGCCACACCAGCGGCAGCGCGTCATGGCTGCGGCCGATGGCGGTCCATTCGGCCCATGCGGTTTCAAGGAAGGAGACGTAGCGCTCGCTGTGGGCGTTGACGTAACAGGCGCGGTCAAAGGCGCGCGGCACGATGATATCGCCGAGCCCGACGTGCTGAACGCGGTCACGCACGGTGTCGGCGCGGCTCGGTTGCTCGAACGATGGCTTGAGTACGCCATCCTTCAATTCGGTGCCATGGTGCAAACGGTGGGCATCGCTAAAAACAGTCAGCATGTGTATACATCCGCCAGTAAAAGACAGGGTCTATTTTGTTCTGGCGGTGCGGGGCTTTCTTTGCTTTTAGTTCTTGCGCTGTTAGTTTTATCGGGATTTTTTACCCCTATTACAGGCGAATATGAAAAATAAAACCAAGCAGGTCGTTCTTGACGACACCGATCTCGCCATCCTCGCCTTGCTGCAGGAAGACGCGAGTATTTCCAACGCCCAACTCAGCGAGCGTCTGGCCCTGAGCCTCACGCCGTGCTGGCGCCGCCGCAAGCGCCTGGAAGAAGAAGGCGTGATCAAGGACTACCAGGCCAACCTGGATCGCAAGCTGCTCGGCCTGGACATCATGGCGTTTGTGCATGTGCGCTTTGCCATCCACACCGACCACGCGCCGGACGCCTTCGAAGCGGTGGTCAAGGAACTGCCTCAGGTGCTGTCGTGCCACAAAATCACCGGGGATGCGGATTACCTGTTGCAGGTGCTGGCGGAAGATCTCGACAGCTACAGCGAGTTTGTAGAGAGCGTCCTGAGGCGACAATTGGGGATCGCGTCGATCCAGTCGAGCCTGGCGCTGCGCGAAGTAAAAGCGACAAGCCGGGTGGCGATTCCGAAGCGCGATTGAACACCGTCCATGAACGCTCGAAAACGGCAGGTGCTGGCGAAAGGCCTGCCATGCAGATGTGAAAAAATCGTTAACTAATTCATCCCTATGGCTTTTTCCTACAGAATCAATCTGTCACACTGATGCGAATAATTATCAACACTTTTATTATTCGCCAGGGAAAGGCACTTAGGGGAGAGCTCGTTCGATGCCTGTGCACCAGCCCGGCGGTAAAGGTTTTACACCCAGTTTGATCGCGTTGGCGGTCTGTCTCGCCACCTCGCACGCGGCCTTCGCCGCCGACGCCGAAGCACCGGTCACCACCCTGGAACTGGGCGCCACCCAAATCTCCGGCGAGCAGCAGTTGGGCGAAACCACTGAGGGCACGCAGTCCTACACCACCGGCGCGATGAAGACCGCGACCAAGTTGCCACTCACCCTGCGTGAAACGCCACAAGCCGTCACCGTGATTACGCGCCAGCGCATGGATGACCAGGCAATGACAAGCATCAACGACGTGGTCAACGCAACGCCCGGGTTGTTCCTGAATTACTCCAACGGACCGGGCCGGCAGTCCTATACCTCGCGCGGTTTCGACATCGACAACCTGATGTATGACGGTATTCCGAGCGGCTATAACGGCGTTTCAGTCGGCGCGCAGCCCAACCTGGCGATGTTCGACCGCGTTGAAGTGGTGCGCGGCGCGACCGGCCTGGTGACCGGCGCGGGCAACCCGTCGGCCGCCATCAACCTGATCCGCAAGCGGCCCCTGGACGAGCAGAAAGTCACCCTGACCGGCGCCGCTGGCAGCTGGGACGACTACCGTGGCGAACTCGACGCCTCCAGCCCGCTCAATGACAGCGGCACCTGGCGCGGCCGGGTGGTCACCTCCTACCGCGACGCCAACAGCTTCATCGACAACGCCGAGGAGTATCACGGCCTGTTCTATGCCGTCACCGAAGCTGACTTGGGTGAAGACACCACCCTGACCCTCGGCTACTCAAACCAGAAGGACAAGACCAATTACTTCTGGGGTTCCTCAATGATCGGTCAGGATGGCCATCACCTCGACCTGCCCCGCTCCTACAACCCCGGCACCGACTGGGAGAACAAGGACCAGGAGATCAACACGGTCTTCGCCGAACTGCGCCAGCAACTGGCCAACGACTGGAAGCTGCAGGTCAACGCCAACTACGCCGAGCAGAAAGCCTTGTTCTCGGGCTCGTATCAATCGCGCTGGGCTGCTGACAAATCACTGGCGCGAACCGTCTACCAGGCCGCCTACGACGAAAACCAGGCTGGCGTCGACGCCTTCGTCAGCGGCCCGTTCCAGGCGTTCGGGCGCACCCATGAGCTGGTGGTCGGTGCCAGCCGCCGCATCTACGACATGACCAGCCACGACTACAGCCCGTACAACACCAATTGGCCGATCACCGCAGGCAAACCGGACTTCGTCCACACCACCGACACCCGTGAAATCACCACCCAGGACGGCTTCTACCTGACCACGCGCCTGAGCCTGGCCGACCCGCTCAAGCTGATCCTCGGCGGGCGCCTGGACTGGTATGACTACGATGCCCATGGCAGCAACAGCGGCGACTACAAAGTCACCCGCAACCTGACGCGCTACGCGGGTTTGATCTACGAGTTGGATGACCATCACTCGGTCTACGTCAGCTACAGCGACATTTTCACGCCGCAAACCGCCAAAGACAGTTCGGCGACCCCGGTCAAGCCGATTGTCGGCAAAAACTACGAGGTCGGCGTTAAAGGCGAATACTTGGGCGGCGCGCTGAATGCCAGCGTCGCACTGTTCCGCGTCGATCAGGAAAATCGTGCCACCAAAGTGACCGTGCAAAACTGCCCGCAGACCGAGTGCTATGAAGCCTCCGGCGAGATTCGCAGCCAGGGTATCGACTTCGAACTGCAAGGCGCCCTCACCGAGAACTGGCAGGTCGGCGGTGGCTACACTTACGCGCGCACCCACACCATCAAGGACGAAGCCAACCCGCAGCTTGTCAACAAGCAGTACGACACCGACACCCCGGAGCACTTGTTCAAACTGACCACCCGCTACAACCTCCAGGGCGCGCTGGAGAAATTCCGGGTGGGCGGCAACATCTCCTGGCAGAGCCGCATGTACAACGACGTCAAGCTGGCTGACGGCAGCACCTACCGCCTGCAACAAGGCGCCTACGCCGTCACCGACTTGATGGCCGGCTACAGGGTCAACGACAACCTGGACCTGCAGCTCAACGCCAACAACATCTTCGACCGCAGCTACTACTCAACCATCGCCAACTCCGTGGACTACGGCGGCGACAGCTACGGCACCCCACGCAACATGATGCTGACGGCCAAATACACCTTCTGATCGTCATCAGGGCTGCCCGCTCGGGCAGCCTTTCCTCCTGGCAGTGGCGCTTAAAGCTCTCTCCCCAACTGCCGATAAGCTTTTGCTTCCCCCGTACCTGCAAAAATCCTGATACCTGCTTTGCTCTGTAGCAGCGCGCCATCGTGGCACGCCGCATGCTTTGTTCCTGGCCACACCACAGGGAGTAAGAGTGAATGCCCGTCCGCACGCGTTTTCTAGAGCACTACCGCAAAGCCGACCGCATCATGCTGGCGTTGATCTGGCTGATGACGCTGTTCTCCGTAGGCCTGGCGTTCTGGCACGACACCTTGATCCAAGCAATCGTAGTCGGTGGCGGCACAAGCCTGCTGCTCACCGCGCTCTACCGCGCCATCGGCGGCACGCGCGTGATGCGCTGCGCACTGGGCGCTGGTCTGATGGTCATGGCCGCGCTGCATATCAACCAGGCACAAGGCGTGATCGAAGCCCACTTCGGAATTTTCGCCCTGCTGGCGGTGCTGACGTTTTACCGCGACTGGCTGCCGATCCTCGTGGCCGCACTCACCATCGCCGTGCACCACGTGGTCTTCCATGCCTTACAGCATCAAGGCTTCCCGGTCTTCGTGATGGAACACCACGGCGGCTGGACCATGGTGTTTGTGCATGCTTTCTACGTGGTGATGGAAACCGTCGCCCTGCTCTACCTCGCCGTGCACAGCCAGGCCGAAGCCGTCGAGAGCCAGGAAATGCTCGAAAAAATGCTCGCTGTCACCACCCAGCTCACCGTGGAAACCGCACAAGGTGAAGGCAAGGCGCATATGTCCCTGGCCAAGCGCTTCGACCACTTCCTGCAACAGATCACCGGGCTCATTGACGGCGTCTCCCGCGACTCCCACGGCCTCGGCCAACTCGGACAAGAACTGGCCCACGCCAGCGGCACCCTGGAAAAAGGCGCACGCCACCAACTGGCCGAAATCGCACAAATGACTGACTCCATGCAGCGCATGGAACACGCCATGGGCAACATTACGGTGCACGTCGAGGAAGCGGTCGCGCACGCCGACGTCGCCAGCCAACAAATCCTGCGCGGCCAGGAAAGCGTCGGCCGCGCCCAACACGAAATCACCCAACTGGCCACACGCCTCACCGACACCCATCAGACCGTTCAAGGCTTGGCCGTGCAGGCCGAACAGATCGGCTCGGTGCTCGACGTCATCAGCAGCATCGCCAACCAAACCAACCTCCTCGCCCTCAACGCCGCCATCGAAGCCGCCCGCGCCGGTGAACAAGGCCGCGGCTTCGCCGTCGTCGCCGACGAAGTGCGCAACCTGGCGCAACGCACAGCGGTTTCCACCCAGGAAATCAAAACCATCATCGAAGGCTTGCAGCAAGGCAGCCGCGAAGCCGTCGAAGCCATGCAGGACAGCCGCCAGGGCGTAGAACGTTGCGTGGAAGACAGCCAGGTTGCGGTGCAAATGCTAAAGGCAGTAGGCAATGACATCACCCGAATCGATGCGCTGAACGGGCGGATCGTCAGCACTACGCGGGAACAGACCTCAGCAAACCTGGAGATCGTCGGGCGCTTGCAGTCGGTGCAGGGCATCGCGCAGAGCACGGCACAGGATGTAGAGATGCTGGCCAGGAGCAGCGAACAACTGCCGCCGATTGCGGTGCGGTTAGACGCGTTGGGGCGCCGGTTTCATCCGTGAGGTGGTGATCTTCGAAAGGCCTCGGCGTTGTGTTGATCGCGCGCTTGGGCCTATTTGAAATACGTCGTGAGAGATAACTTCAGGCCAATAGCAGCGGTTCGAGTTCCGCCGCTTGCGTACCCAGTTCTAAAGAGAGAATACGAGGTCGAGAAGCTATACAGGTCGTTCTGATGTAGGTGCTTGCGCTGATTATTGACCGTAATGCTGAGTGTGGCTCAACTCAAGTGCCCCTCAATTCATAGACGCAATCTTAATAAACTCGTCAAACCTTAAAGTTACCTATTTGCTGCTGTAGCACGGCTCCGAGCTCGGCCAAGTTAGTACTTGAACGGGCAGTTCGTTCGCACGATAAAGCTGAATCATCCGCAATATTGCGAACCGACGTAACACTCCGGTTAATTTCTTCCGCGACGCAACTTTGTTCCTCACCTGCAGTAGCGATTTGTCTTACCATCTGCTGGATGTTGTCAATCATCTCCACGATGGTTTCAACCGAGCCCCCAGTGTTTGAAACCTGTATTACCGTTTCATCCGTCAAACCGCGGCACACTTCCATCATCCCAGCAGCTTCTTCGGCTATTTTTTGCAGATTGGCAGTCAGCGCTCCAATTTCCAGGGTTGCGCCCTGAGTTCGTTTGGCGAGCGTTCTCACCTCATCGGCCACCACCGCAAATCCTCGACCAGCATCGCCCGCCCTAGCAGCCTCAATAGCGGCATTTAACGCCAACAAGTTGGTTTGATCGGCGACAGACGTTATGACCTGCAATACCCCGCCTATATTCAGGCTCTCTATCCTGAGTTGTGCCATGGCTGCGGCAGATTTTGATACTTCAGATGCGAGACGTTTTATTTGGGTTATTGCTTCTTTTGCCATGGTTCCGCCGGTCTGCGCTTGGAGGTTAGCGGTGAGCGCCGCATGGGCTGCTTCCTCAGAGTTGCGTGCAACTTCGAGGGTGGTTGCTACCATTTCGTGAATCGCAGTGGCGACTTGGTCGATTTCAGTTCTCTGATTACCAACCCCGATGCGGGTCTGCTCTGTCGCTGCGGAAAGGTCAACGGCTGCATCAGAAATTACGCCCGATGACGTATTAACCTGACTAATAAGCAGGCTCAGGCGTGACTGCATTTCACCCAAGGAGGACAGCACACTGCCGGCCGCTGACATTTTCGCTTCAAGAATCGGGCGCAAGTCACCACTGGCAACGCGCTGAGCGATCGTGGACAAGACAGTTGGCTCTGCACCAAGAGCACGTGATAAGCCACGAACTATTAGAGTAGTCAGCACTACCCCGATGACAATTGCTACTGCGCAGAAAAACATCAGAAGATTACGGGTGTCTTTATAATCGTTCTGCGCATCACTAATGTTAGCCAGCGCTAGACCTGAGTTAAAACTCTTGTAAGTTGTAACGCTAGCCACCAGTTTCTTTAGGAGTGGCAAGCATTGGTTGTTCATCATATCAATAGCCGCTTTTTCATCGCCAGCAACGGCTAACCGCGTGATTTCCAAAGCAATCGGACCATACGCTTTCTCAATCTCCTCAATGTTAGCAACTAAGCTCCGAGCGTTATTACCATCAGCGGATGGAGGCAATGCAGCGACTCCAGCTACTAACGCTGACAAAATACTTTTAACCTTCTGATGTTCGATATTTACGGTATCGGCCTCGGCCTGTCTGTCAGCTGCCGAGGTAACCAGCACGAGGTTTCGTGCTGAGATCGCACGTTGCTGCGCAGCGAGCAATAGATCATTCATCAGGCCCATGCGCTTATTCAAACCATCAACATAACTTGAGAAGCGTAGATTTGATCCATTTAAGCTAGTGACAGAAAATGCAGAGATCATAAAAATAATCACTACCATCAAGCCAAAGCTTAACAACAACCTCTTCCGCACCGACAAGGAATTTAACATGCTGACTCTCCGATTTTTAGTATTCTCACGGCGCAGCCAGGGATATGGCGCATTGACACTATGCGGCGCCAGATGGCAGTAATTCAAGACTTAAATCGGGTTACGGTACTAAAGTACTAAATTGAAACTCAAACAATCCAATCGAACTACCGCACCATCTAAACGCATCTATATGAATGGATTTTTATTCTAGGGTGGATATTTACTTCAAACTCTATAGTTAAAACAGGAACCGCTTTGTATTTAACTCAATTACATTTTATCGAGCCCCATAATGAGCCACAGGCTCAATAGCCTCCTACAGAGAAGGTTGCCCTGGCGGGCTTTTTAGCATCTGCTGAAAACCAAGGTCTCGGCCTCCTAACTGTTCGAAATGCGCGTCAGATTTACGGTCGCACCAATCGGTCGAAATACCGCACCCTTTTGCAGACAGTGGCAATGCTTAACGTTGGCCATAGCTTGTGCTTGCGAATAGAGGAGCACGCCTGGGGGCTTGCAGTGGTTCATGAAAGACTGCTTTCGGCCATTAGCCGACATTCACGAAAGACGGCTTTCGACCCAGAGTGTGTAAAAACGCTTCGTCATTGATCCGTGCAGCGACACATTGGTTGCTTTGGACTGGTCAGATCGTCGAAAGAGCAGTCGCTTTTTCTAAGACGGCTTGTAACATCTGCTCCGGTGATTGTTCCTTGTTGAAGAAGCTCGGGGACAATTTATCAGAGTCGTTTTCAGTCGATTGCCTGAGCAGGGCGAGCGGCCCCGATTGTCCTAACTGCTCTTGGTAAAGACTTTTTATACTGTCCCTAAAGCCATCAGGGTATGCCGCTTTCTCGACCCCTGGAAGATCATCGAAATAGTCCATGATGCCTTTGAAGATTTCACTGTTGTCACCGCCGTTCGTTATATTGGCGTACAACTTGGAGAAATATGTTTCATCCTGCTTACTAAGCTCCCCATAAGCGGCATATCGTTCTGCATCTGTATAGGTTCCTGAATCATCATAAACAATATTGCTTAGCCCGTTTCGGGCCAGACCTTCAAATGGGTTTGGAAGTTTTTCGGGGGGGAGTTTAGAAAGCCCAATTGCGTAATCTAGTGACTGCAGACCTAACGCCAAACGGGTGGGGTCGTCTGTTTTGGGAAGTAGATCCTCATTATTAAGATTCCCGCCAGCAATCCGCTGCCCGAAATTGTACATATCGCTCTGACCTTTTGCATATTGTCCTTTTAAATCCCTATTGGACATAGAGGATTGTTTGTCATCAGCGTTACTTAATGCGTACAGTGCCCGTGCAGAATCGGAGATTGTGACGGTCTCGGTCGTCTTGAGGGCGGAATCCCCTGAAGGTAAATTTACAGGGTTGGACGAAGGAAGCTTCTCTTGTGTAGAAGGCTTTGCCTGTGTACTTGCTTGATACGATTTGATCGAAATATCCATGGTAATACTCCATGCGCTGAAAATAGCACGAGAGCTATCTTCAGCTAGGGTGCCTATACAAATGTCGGATTATTTTATTTCATATTCGACAGTGTAGTTATAGGGAGGCGCCGATTGAATTGCTGTAACATTGGCGTTGCAAGTAGCGTTATCTGAACCAGTGCTAGTGCCCATTTTAGTCAAGCTAGAGGTTTTAGTCGTTGGATTGACCTGGTGCCTTGCTGCAAAACGACATTCTTATTGCCTGAAGTATAGACGAATCGCATTCCTGAAACCGTATCAGCGACACTGGTCAGGGCAAATGTCGTCGTTGCAGAAGGCAGAATCGTACTTGGAGTGGGGGCTACACTCCCGAAAAAGTACTCGAAAGTGTACGCGGCTGGACCAGTCGTAGAGTCCTTCAACTTCACGGTGACGATTGTGCCTGCTTGGGCACATGCAATCATAGAGGCGAATAAAGTTGCTGCCCCGAACAGTTTAGCGAATCTCATAAATATCCCTTTAATTTTGATAGTCACTATAACTATTGTCCTTCCGCGTCGTCTTGTATAGAAAAAATAGCAAGACTCAACCTTTATATCGGCAGGTAACCAGAATTCTTTAAGCCAAGGGTTGGTGTTTTTAACACATCGGATGAGTAAAGATTTCACAACCTGCAGGAACTAAAACATATCCAGCCTGTACCCCTTCAATTTCAATAGCTTGCGCAGTGGTCCCGGTTGCCGCTACCGGTTATCACCATAGTCATAGTACATAGGTTGAGTTACTAATTTTCGCCATTGCCCGTCGGCACACTATTCTCGGCTCGTTTCGGTAGAAAGATGACCGCCTGTCTACGCGCAGAGGTTGCTGGCACGATTCAGCCAATGATTTCTATGTCTTCGGTCTCCCACCAGCGCTGACGTGCCTAAAACACATTTCCAATGTGTGATAGTGAGAAGAGGCCAGTCGGGTAGGCCAGCGGTCTGGACCCAAAGCTGACGGCGGCGAAAGGCAGAAGTCGGCCAGTCGCGGCCATTCGCTCAATTGAGTTTCAACCGCCTTCAGCTAGGACTAAGGCGACGTAATGAAACCCAATTGAGGATCAAGTGACGTTGTTAGGAAGGTGTGTTGCCCGGACGGTTATAGCCTTGGAGCCAGATTTCACCATAAAACCACTAATCCTCTGGCAGCAGTGATTCAAATGCACTTTTAAGGCAAATTAAGTCATTTTCAGACCTACCTAGCCCACTCCTCACTCTTTAAAGTGCACCGATCATTCAACTATCGGTGTTTTTTATGAATCTATGGTTTCGGCTTCTGTTCATGCTACTCCGCCGACCGTGGCGCAACCCCGTAAAAGCTCTGGGGTCAACCGTCATCCGAATGCGCGTATGGCCTCTAGATCTTGACTTCAATCGACACGTCACCAATGGCCGATACTTCACACTCGCCGATGTCGGACGTATGGATTTCGTTCTGCGCAGTGGTGCGTATCGAGTGGCTATTAGAACGAAAGCGCTACCAATCGTAGGGGACACCTGGGGTAAATTTCGTCGTGAGCTTAAGCTGTTTGAAACGTTTGAAGTCCACACCAGAATGCTGGGCTGGGACGACAAATGGAGCTTTATGGAACATCGGTTTTTGAGCAAAGGACGGGTGATCGGAGTTGTAGTAATGCGGGGTCTATTTCGCGCATCTAAAGGGATTATTCCACCAGGCGAATTTGTTCGGGAGTTGGGACTACCCGAAAAGTCGCCAGCGATGCCGCAATGGCTGACATCGTGGTCGGCTAGCTGCGATGCGATGAGTGGCCAACTCAGAGAAGAAGAAAGCATCAGCGATCAGCAGTCCAGCTAACCTGCTGATGTTAAGAGCCCCCACTCATTGGTATACGCTTCTATGTCCTAAACCGAGGTCATTCAGGGGATGAATTGCGCTATAGACACCATTGAGTGGCCGCTTCTGGCCGATGACTGCCAGTCGCCACCGGCAGCTATCGACCCAAAGCTGACGGTCGGCTTGGCTTAGGTTCAGATTGAGCAAGCCGGTCTCTCACCCAACCGCTCTACCAACCTTACGAGATAACCATCGGGATCCTGGACGATGAATTCGCGCTGACCTACTTCTATTTTGTCAGCCCGATACCAGGTGTCTTTGCATTCTCGATAGAGTGGAAATCCAGCCTGAACAAGTTTTTGGATGATAGGTGCGACAGCCTCAACATCAATCTGTAGGTTGATGCCTCTTCCAAACGGTTTGGTCAATAGCGCAGTCAGCCATTGACCCGCGTCCGGATCAATCTGCTCAAGCATTACTTGAGCACCATTCAAATCAAGGTACGCAAATCCGTCATCCGAACGTTGATAAGCTACTTTGAACCCCAGAAGAGAAACCCAAAAAGCCAGGCTGCTATCCAGGTTGGTGACCATTAACTCCGGAACCAGTTTGTTACGTTCGAACATGAGATGACTTCCATTTCAAAATGCTTGTTTTTGTGAGCGGGCAGGTTCTGCACCTACGGCTTCGCTGCCAGGGCGGGATCGTGGTGCGCATGATGATGCACGCTTGGGTGGGAGTTATCGAGTCGCTTTGAGTGGCAGCTTCTGGCCGCAAGCAGACCTTCATCGCCGCATAACTCAGGAAAATGCATCCTCTACAAATGCCTCTAACGCCTTGTCTTCCAGGATTTCGATGGAGAAGTGCCCAAAGCGCTTGGGCAACCAGATAATGCGTGTCCCCGATGGGGATTGCAGGTTCGCGCGGGCCAATGGCTTTCCGTTTTCGTCTTGTGGCTGAACACCGGCGACCATCAGTTCGTCGTAGGCCTTCTCGATGTCCGGCGTCGAATAGCAGTGGCGATAAATCATCCCTTCTCCCGCGGAGTCTAATAGCTCCCTCAGGTTCCCCGCCAATGGCTGTACCAACATGAAACGCTCTTGACCGATCAGCGCTATCGCGTAGCGCACATGCAGGCCACCTCGTTCCCAAACGAGCGTTTTGGATATCCTGGCATTAAGTATCTGTGCGTAGTAAGCACAGGCTTCTTCGAGATTATTGACCAGTACATCTACGTGACTGAACTTCAGATCCATTGCAGCCTCCCTGTTGAACCGGCGTCAATGTTGAGCCGGAGACCCTCAAAATTCCATGGACTTCATGAGTCCATATTGTCGGTGTAGCAATGCGCCAATTCGGCGATAAACCCGCGTTCAAACTGAGGTAAGCGAGGAGCTGTCCATCGCTTGATGGCGAACAAAAGTGACTGCCCGCGTATGGCCGAAATCCGTCGTTCATAAGGCGCGGCTTCCGACCCAAAGCTGCCGCTCGCGAAATGCAACGATCGGCCAAGAGCAGACATCGATATATCCCGCTCCGAGGCCACTACTCAAAACGTTGCCCGTCATGCTCCCCTATAGCTGCATTACGGCGAGCGCCCTGCGCAGGGGTTCGTCGGATATTTGGATAGGACCATGAAATGGCACGTCCATGTCCAACACAAGGTATACGGAAGCCGCAATGAGCAATGACGAGACTATGAACATTCCTATCACCATCGAATTACGGGGTGCGCGGTATCCAAAACTAGCGAAAATGAGCGTCAACCAAGCAACAAGCATCCCAATAAGGGGGCCAGGAATCGCTCCCTCCGACTGCTCGACGATCCTCCAGCGTTGCTCGATGAGCGAATGATATTGCTGACGAATATCCTGAAGCATCGTTTCATGGTAGCGGTCCGGGGGCTTGATAACAGCCAATGACTTGCCTATGTCATCCAGGTATTTAGCCGCCTCGCTGTTTCGATGCTGCAGCGCTTCGTCTCCCCGATACGGGGTCTCGATAGCGCGCTCAAGATAGGTGATCAGACGATTGCGCGTGTCTTGTGCCGCATCGCCATAGCCCCGCAGCGTCCGATCAAAAATGATCATGCTGGTTGCGTACCCATGGAAGTTTGCATCAATGGACTCGAAAGTGTTTTTGGCAGAATTAATCATCAAGCCAAAGACCAGCGATGTCATAACCACAAAAATATTGGCGACTAGACGAATTACGGTGTTGGTGTCGTCATCCCTGTGGTGGGATGCCAGTCTTGGGTACCAAAACATCATGAGAAGCGAGGAGGCAACCAGGCACCCAAAAATGGCCAATGCGATCCAGAGAGCGTTCATACATCAGGGCCCTGATCAATTTGCGTCAAGTCTTGAAGGATAGACCATTGGGTGTTTTCAGAACTCTGCTCGGCAGTTACCGTCCAGAAATGACTTCAGTACTGGTTTGAACACCGGCGGTGATTATCAGTTGGTGTTGGTCTAGCTCTGCCCATCATGAAAGGCAGCAGATCACGAGCGTCTGCTTATGGTCCAGAGTGTGTCAAAGCGCACGTCGAGGTGCATCGCATCCAGCTAGCAATCTGGGCCGATCGCCGGAACACTCTGTCGAATATAGTCATTGTCGAACTCACTGCTTCCGATGAATTGGAAGCCATGGCGGATATAAAAGCGATTCGAAGCGCTTTCTTTGAGAGCACCCACTTTAATAGGGAGCGCAGCCGCATCCGCCTCTTTGAAAATCTGAGTGAGAACAGCAGACCCTACCCCTGACCCTTGCGCGCTCGGTCTCACATACAAGTGGTCGAGCAAGAGTTCATTGTGTTGATGCTTGATCACGACGAAACCAACCCTCTCTCCAGACGCCTCGATGTAGCGTGTGTTGCGAGCCTCAAAACCACTAACAAACCGCTCGCGCGCGCGGACTGGATCAAATCGACCAACACGCTCCAGACTTTCGCGCATGGCCTCAATTCGAATGGCTACAAGATTATCCAAGTCGCTCTGTTGAGCCAGGACCAAAATGATTGGGGAATTCTGATTGGGTGCGACGGGCATATTTTGTGCTCCAACTTTTATCCTGGGGAGCCATTGAAGCGGCCCAGATACCGTAGAAAAATTTGAGAGTCCACTTCTGGACCAGAGTGTATAAAACCGCTTAGCCAAAATTGAAGTGTGCGCATCTACGTTAAATCCGAAATTTATCGGCACATCAGCAGATGTGAATTTCGCACAGAAGCGCGATTTTCAGTCCAGTTTTGAGTGCCTATTGCGTAGAAAACCGTTTTTACACAGCCTCGGCCAAGAGCAACCGTTGCGCCTATTCAATAAACCAAGGGCGATTCACCTTTATTTCAAACCGGGTCAGGTATCTATCCTTCTCACTTACTGCTTGACCCATTCTGATTCATCAGGCTAGTTGAGGCCGCCCTTTACCGACCTTGATAAGGAAATTATGAAGCCTCTCTACCTGTGTTCACTTCTGCTGCTTGCAGGCTGCGCCCCAGCACCGAAATACCTCGTGCCCGCGGGGGCGCCTCAGGCGCTTATCCGTAGCGAGTTGGTGTCGATGGAGAATTATCGAAACAGCGTGTCCCTGGTCGAGGCGCCTCCAATGGCCTGCAAATACGGCAGAACCGTGGCGATTGCGCAGGGAGGGCAGTTGGTTTCCGTTTATAAGAACGTATCGACGCCGGAGGGCTTCTTTCCGATTGAAGCCGGCAAGCCGCTGCACTTGGTGATGCGCGGTGCGGCCAATGCCAATCGCTCGTGCAGCATAGCGTTTGTCAGCCAATTTGCGCCGGGCGCGCGTTACGTGATCAAAGGAGGAATTGTCGACAGCCCGGGCGCGCTGAGCGGTTGTCACATTGACATATTCAATGTCGATTCGGGCGCGCGCGTCCCCATGGCCGATGAGCCGAAAATGGACCGAAATTGTGCGTTGGACCGATTACCGACGCTCCAGTGAGACATTGCACCTCTGCACTGCGCGACCGCTTGCCAGCACCCGAACGATATTAAACGGGCCTCATGGTCGCGCATGGCGAATTACTCAATAGGCCCTCAATAGTCATACGACCTCTCCTGCTCAGCCCTGTCTATCTCTACCTCAACGCAATCACCTAAACAATCTTGTTAAGTCCATAAGAAACAAAGCCCGCGGTCATCCCACAAAAAACCTCCCTTGCCCATTCGCCCCAAACACGCTACAAATCCGCCACAGCGTTGTACGACAACCTAAAAATAATTTGCCATCCTCGACGATGGAAGCCACTGCCCGAGCCCTTACCATGACGCCCCCTGCCCCCAATCTTTTCCCCCGCCACATCGCCGTGCTGATCCTGCTCTGCATGGGCTGCGCCTTCGCCGGCAACCACATCGCCGCTCGCGTGGCCTTCGACGACGGCGCCGGTGTTCTCCTCGCTATTCTGCTGCGCTCCGGCGGTACGTTGTTGGTGCTGGGCGCGCTGGTACTCTGGCAACGGCAAAGCCTGCGCCTGCCTTCGGGTGCATGGCGCTGGCAGTTACTGCTGGGCCTGCTCATCACCGCGCAAAGCCTGTGCCTCTATTCCGCCGTAGCCCGCGTACCGGTAGCGCTGGCGTTGCTGGTGGCCAACGTTTTCCCGATTTTGCTGGCGCTGCTGACCTGGGCACTAGGCGGCCCACGTCCGACGGCGCGCACCGCCTTGCTGATGGGTTTGATTCTGGTGGGTCTGGTGTTCGTGCTGGACGTGCCCGCTCGCCTTTCAGCCGACGCCGACATCGGCCCGCAATGGCTGCTCGGCGTCACCCTCGCCTTCTGCGCTGCCTTTGTATTCGCTTGCGCGCTGTGGATCACCGATCACAAGTTGTCCCAGGTACGGGGTTCGGTGCGCAGTCTGCTGACAATCTTCATTGTGTTCAGCAGCGTTAACCTTGCGGGCTGGAGTGGCGCCCTTGCCGACGGCCTGAGCCCACCGGCCAGCCTGACCGGTTGGCTGGCGCTGGCCACGTTGGTCGTGCTCTACGGCACCGGTTTTATCGTGCTGTTCATGTCGGTGCCGCGCCTGGATATGCCGCGAAATGCGCCGGTGATGAACATTGAGCCGCTGGCGACGTTGCTGATGGGCTGGCTCGTGCTCGATCAAATGCTCAGCGCCGGTCAGGTGACTGGCGGCGTCATCGTGGTGACAGGAATTGTGCTGCTGACGTATCGCACGTCCGCTCAGCGTTCCGCCAAGGCCTGAAGCGTGCCTCTAGCCCTTGCAGAAAGTCGCTGCTGACTACGCGGAGGACTCTTTTGAACCCCGCCGTCTGGCCGCCGCCTCGGATAATCAGGCATCCCCCTGCGCATTCCGAGGCCTTCCCCCATGACGAGCTCATCCACCGAACAGGTCAGCCCCCAAACCCTGCGAAAGGTCATCATCGCCGCCGGCATCGGTAACTTCGTCGAGTGGTTCGACTTTGCCGTCTATGGCTTTCTTGCCACCACCATCGCGCAACAATTCTTCCCCAGTGGCGATGCCAGCGCGGCGCTGCTCAAGACTTTTGCAGTGTTTGCCGTGGCCTTCGCCTTTCGGCCGTTGGGCGGGATTTTCTTCGGCATGCTCGGCGACCGCATCGGCCGCAAGCGTACCCTGGCCATGACGATTTTGCTGATGGCCGGTGCGACCACCTTGATCGGCCTGCTGCCCACTTATGCCGCCATCGGCGTGACAGCGCCGATTCTGTTGTCGCTGATTCGCTGCGCCCAAGGCTTCTCCGCCGGGGGCGAATATGCCGGTGCCTGCGCCTATCTGATGGAGCACGCGCCGAGCAACAAACGCGCCTGGTACGGCAGCTTCGTGCCGGTGTCGACGTTCTCCGCGTTCGCCGCTGCCGCAGTGGTGGCCTACGCCCTTGAGGCGTCGCTGTCCGCCGAGGCGATGGGCAGTTGGGGCTGGCGCCTGCCGTTCCTGATCGCCGCACCGCTGGGTCTGGTCGGGCTGTATCTGCGCTGGAAACTGGATGAGACACCCGCCTTCCAGGCCGTGAAGCAGGAACACGCGGTCGCCCACTCTCCGCTCAAGGAAACCTTGCGCAACCACGGTGCGGCGATTTGCTGCCTGGGCGCGTTTGTATCGCTGACGGCGCTCTCGTTTTATATGTTCACCACCTACTTCGCGACATACCTGCAGGTGGCAGGTGGGCTGAGTCGGGCGGCGGCGTTGCTGGTGTCGTTGATCGCGCTGATTTTCGCCGCGGCAATCTGCCCGCTGGCCGGGCTGTATTCGGATCGGGTGGGGCGTCGGGTCACGGTAATGACCGCCTGCGTATTGCTGATGGTGGTGGTGTATCCGTCGTTTCTGATGGCCAGTTCAGGTTCGTTCGCGGCCTCGATCGTGGGGGTGATGCTGCTCGCGGTAGGTGCGGTGTTATGTGGTGTGGTCACGGCGGCGTTGCTCTCGGAGACCTTCCCGACTCGGACGCGGTATACCGCCTCGGCAATCACTTACAACATGGCCTATACGATCTTCGGGGGTACCGCGCCGCTGATGGCGACATGGTTGATCAGCACCACCGGCAGCAACCTGTCACCGGCGTTTTATCTGATAGCCGTAGCGTTGCTGGCGCTGGCAGGCGGGTTGGCGTTGCCGGAGACATCGAGGATCTCCCTGGATGACGTTGGCGCTGAGGAAAAAGGCGCAGCAGCGGTGCTCTCGCGTTAGTGCCACATGACGTAATGCCCACGAATGCGGTGGGTCAGGTAAGAATACTTCGCCTGTACCGCCGCCTTCGAAGCCTCGCTAAAGCTCGACATCTCCCACAGGAAACTGGGTAAAGCAGGTATCAGCGCTTCACGCAGACAAACAAAGCATTCCCGCTCGTGCCCTCCCAGGGCGTGATGCATTCGTAGTCATGCTCGAAGATGTGCACCTCGAACTGTGGCGTCAACAACTGCTGCAACTCGGTGAAACTGAAGGCGACCATCGGGTGTTCGTCCTGCCAAGCCTCAGTCACACCCGCGGTGGTCTTCTCGATACTCAGGCGCAGCGCCTGCTGCTCGCCCTCCTCGCTGTAGTGCCAGCCGGAACCGAAGGTGAAGTGGCTGCCTTCAAACTCAACGCTATGACGTACCAGCAAACGGTTGTCGATGTGCAGCTTGTCCACCGCGTTGAAACAGAACACGCCATTTTCGGCGAGCGCCTCGTGCACGCTGGTCAGGCACATGCGCAGTTTGGCCAGGCTGGCGTTGTAATGGGTCGAGTAGAGAAAGCAAGTGATCAGATCTTGCGCGTCGTCCACCTGGAAACCCGCCATGTCCTGGCGGCTGAACCGCGCCTCCGGGCAGCGCAGTTGGGCGAGGTCCAGCATCGGTTGGCTGATGTCCAGGCCGGCGCTGTGGTAGCCAAAGTCGAGGAAATGACGCACATGGGGCCCGGTGCCGCAGGCCAGGTCCAAGTGCCGACGCCCGTTATTGCCGAACAGTTGGTGCAACCGGCGAACGCTGTGACTCTGTGCGCGATAGTCGATGTCGGCGCACATCAGGTCGTAGTAGATGGAAAGATCGGTGTACAGCGCGTTGGAGGACATAGGTAGCCAGAGCGGTCGGCGGGAATTTCGCGGCGGCATGGTAACTCAGTCCGTCGTCAGAACCGTTACACTCGCGCCTCAATCATCCGCCAAGGAGGCAACCATGAGCGTTCGTGGTCAAGACCGTCAGATCGACAACATAGAATTCAACGTGGGCGACATCCACCGCAGCAAAGCCTTCTACGGCGCCGTTTTCGGCTGGACATTCGTGGACTACGGGCCCACCTACACCGAGTTCAGCGATGGGCGGCTGACGGGCGGGTTCACCACGGGAGAACCCGTTCGGCCGGGTGGACCATTGGTGATTTTGTTTGCGAATGACCTCGAAGGGGCGTACCAGCGCATCACGGCTGCAGGCGCTGTGATAAGCCGCGAGACGTTTGCGTTCCCCGGTGGGCGCAGGTTCCACTTCATTGATCCGGATGGTTATGAACTGGCGGTTTGGTCGGATCAGTGAGTGATCGCTGCACCACGCGTGCAGGCCAAGCTGTTTATGAGGCCCGCATCGCACCCCCACGTCACGCCCAGACCGAGCACGCCGGTGTCCTTGATCGCCGATGGGCCGTTACTGCCGAAGCTGGTTTTGCCAGCAACATCCGCCACGTAGTTGACCACCGAACGCACCTCTTCATCGCGCAACTCATGGCGCCAGGTCAGTGCGCTGCGGGTTTGGTCTCGTAGTCGTGCTGCACAACGCCAGCGGAAAGGTTCAGATACCGGGCGTTGGCGGTGTAGGTCGCGACGAACGGTTGTTCCGACCCGGCATCGCCTTTATGCTCACGCAGCAAATTACCGGCGGCGCGCCCGCTCAGAGCGAGAGCACGATTAAAAAAGCACGACAACGCCGCTTATGCGGCGTGAAATTTGAGCTGGAGTCCGTTGTTACGGTGTAAACGGCTACAAAAAGTGATGTTCAAGGAAATCAAATAAAACTCAAGGAAGTCAAATGAGCACATGGTTCAGTAACATCCAGCTTGGCTTTGATATGGCAACAAGCTTGACAATTGTAGGTGCGGCAATCACTTGGACTATTCAACAGAAGACACAAGCCGAAGCTGAAAAGGTTCGCGGAATTAATCAACGCGCAACATCAGCAGACCTATTTAAATAAAATAAAAATTTTACTTCAGGTCAACTCATGAAAAATCTTTTGATTGCATCTATCTTATTTGGCTCCGCGCTTTCCTTGAAGGTATTTGCGGGCGGACTGGAAGTCGAGCACAAACTAATCGAGCAGCGCTGGTACTCTTTCAATGACATCATAGAAAAGAGAAAGAAATATAGCAGGGTAGATATTTCGCGAGGGTATATCGAATATTACTTCGAGGGTGATGAATACACCGCCAAATACCCAGAAGAACAGTTGTCGCCGCGTGCAAAATTCTATTCCAATCATGGGACCGTTGGAACCTATGCGGCTGCTGATTATGAGACCGAGCTAGACAAAGCGTGCGTAGATGTTGTCTCAGGCTCTCTAGGAACATTTAAAGGCAGCTATGAAAATTCTAAAAGACCTGATAGGCAACACTATAAGCGCATGGTTGTTGGAATCAGGTCTCTAACATACAAAGGCCCTGAGTATAACTTCAAAAGTCCTTCATCTTGGTCGCCAGTGAAGTTACCCAAGGACAAAAGAAGTCTTCTGTGTGAAATTTATGAAGTCAAGAGTGACGCGAGCGATCTGAAATACATTGTTTATGCTGCTTCAGTGGCAACCGCTATGTATGACGAAATTCATACGGTGCCACAGCCAGATAAGTCGAGTAACTAAAACTCCTCGCACTCATGCTGCGGCAACCATTGCTGCGGCATTAGCTGGATTAACCTTGAGGCTGTGAACGGGTTCTACCCCAGGCCCTGCAGTGTTTCTATGTCAGCATCCCGCCCCCCTTCACATAACGCGGCGAACGACTATGACCGACTTCGACTTCAAAACACATTTCATCTCGCTACTGCCACCCGACCCGCCCGGCCTGGACCTCGGCTTTGACGAATTCATCACCTTCAACCCCACTGACCTGGCCACCCTCCCCGCGCCAGACGCTGAATTCCTCCTCAAGCACGGCCTGCCGCGCGACGCCGCGCCCTTTCTGAGTTTCGAGGCCTACAGCCAAGCCGAAGCACAACGCAGGTTGGCAATATTCGGCATCGCCAACCACTATTATACTTTGGGGCACACCGGCTCCGGGGACGTCATCGCGCTTGATCGACACAGTGGGACGATTGTCTATTTCAACCACGACGCCCATCACGCACGCGTACTCATCAATACCTCACTGCCCCAGTTCGCCCGCAGCTTGTGCGTGTTCCAGGCACATCTGCGAGACAACACGATGGCACGCTGTTTACCTGAGATCGAATGCATCGATCCTGCCGCCGCCGTGCCGGGCACGATGTGGGCGGATGAGGTCAGCGCAGAACTCAACGGGTAGAAGTGAACGCTGATGACCCACCACGAATTGGCCGACCTCTATCGAGCCTATAACGCCGACCTCAACCGTCTCGACTTGATAAGGCCGCCATTGAAACGCAGCTAAACTCCACAGACCCTCGACTGCGTGGAGACTGCTCATGACCCACAAAAACACCCTCTGCCTCTGGTACAACGGGAGCGCCGAAGAGGCTGCCAAGTTCTACGCCAACACCTTTCCCGACAGTGCGGTGAACGCCGTGCATCGTGCACCAGCGGATTACCCGTCCGGCAAGCGGGGCGACGTCTTGACCGTCGAATTCACGGTACTCGGCATCCCCTGCATCGGCCTGAACGGCGGCCCGATCTTTCCCCACACCGAGGCGTTTTCCTTCCAAGTGGCCACCGATGACCAAGCCGAAACCGACCGGTACTGGAACGCAATCATCGACAACGGCGGCCAGCCGAGCGCCTGCGGCTGGTGCAAGGACAAGTGGGGCCTGTCGTGGCAAATCTCGCCGCGCGTGTTGACGGAGGCGGTGACTAACCCTGATCCAGCCATCGCCAAGCGCGCGTTCGAGGCGATGATGACCATGACCAAAATCGACATTGCGGCGATTGAGGCAGCGATAAAGGGCTGAGGCGGCAACTGGCGAGGCTATCCAGGGCTTCAATGCGCTCCGCCTGGCAGCGTCAGGCGCAATTGTCGCGTCGGCCCATGCGCCAAAAAAAGACAGCGAGCCGACGGTCCGGTTGCGACTCACCCAATACCGACCTAGTGTTTCATGTCTCCTCTGCGCACCCAGGTGACGCCATGCCCGCACTCTCACGCCCCGCCGTACTCGAACTGATCGGCAACACGCCGTTGGTACGGGTCAGCCGTTTCGATACCGGCCTCTGCACGCTGTTCCTCAAGCTGGAATCCCAAAACCCCGGCGGTTCCATCAAGGACCGCATCGGCCTGGCCATGATTGACGCCGCCGAGCGTGACGGCCGCCTGCGTCCCGGCGGCACCATCATTGAGGCAACCGCCGGCAACACCGGCTTGGGCCTGGCGCTGGTGGGCAGGGCTAAGGGTTATCGGGTGGTGCTGGTGGTACCCGACAAAATGTCCACGGAGAAAGTGCTGCACCTTAAGGCCATGGGCGCCGAGGTGCATATCACCCGCTCCGATGTGGGCAAGGGCCACCCCGAGTATTACCAGGACATGGCTGCGCGCCTGGCCCAGGAGATTCCCGGCTCATTCTTCGCCGACCAGTTCAACAACCCGGCCAATCCCCAGGCTCACGAGACCAGCACCGCGCCGGAGATGTGGGCGCAAACCCAGCACGACCTGGATGCCATTGTGGTCGGCGTCGGTTCGGCAGGCACACTCACCGGCCTGACCCGATTCTTCAAGCGCGTGCAACCGGAGCTGGAAATGGTACTGGCCGATCCGGTGGGTTCGGTAATGGCTGAATACAGCCGCAGCGGCCAGTTGATAACACCCGGCTCGTGGGCCGTGGAAGGCATTGGCGAGGACTTCATTCCGTCGATTGCCGACCTGTCCAGCGTGCGCAACGCCTATTCCATCAGCGATGAAGAGAGCTTCGACCACGCGCGCCAACTGCTCAAGGCCGAGGGCATTCTCGGCGGGTCCTCCACCGGCACCCTGCTCGCCGCTGCCTTGCGCTATTGCCGCGAACAAACCACGCCCAAGCGCGTGGTCAGCTTTGTGTGCGACACCGGCACGCGCTATCTGTCGAAGGTCTACAACGACCAGTGGATGACCGACGCGGGGTTGCTGCATTACAAACACTACGGCGACCTGCGCGACCTGATCGCCCGCCGCTTCGAAGACGGCCGCGTGATCAGCGTGAGCCCCGACGACACCCTGCTCACCGCCTTCCAGCGCATGCGTCTGGCCGACGTGTCGCAACTGCCGGTGTTGGTCAACGGCCGCGAACTGGTGGGCGTGATCGACGAATCCGACATCCTGCTGGGCCTGCACCACGATGCCGCGCACTTCACGATGATCGTCGCCAGCGCCATGACCGACAACCTGCAAACCCTGTCCCCCAGCGCCAGCCTGGCCGAATTGCAAACTGAACTGGATCGCGGCTTGGTCGCCATCATTGCCGATGCAGGAGGCTTTTATGGCCTGATCACCCGCGTCGACCTGCTCAACCACCTGCGGAGATCCCTTGCATGAGCCAGCCTGATAAAAGTGCGTTTGCCACCCGTGTGATCCACGCCGGGCAGTTCCCAGACCCAACCACTGGCGCGCTGATGCCGCCGATCTACGCCAACTCCACCTACCTGCAAGACAGCCCCGGCGTGCACAAGGGCTTCGACTACGGCCGCTCCCACAACCCCACGCGGTTTGCTCTGGAGCGTTGCGTGGCCGACCTTGAAGGCGGCAGCCAAGCGTTTGCCTTTGCATCCGGGCTGGCGGCGATTTCCACGGTGCTGGAGCTGCTGGATGCGGGCGCCCATATCGTTTCCGGTAACGACCTCTATGGCGGCACCTTTCGGCTGTTCGACAAGGTGCGCCAACGCAGCGCCGGGCATCGTTTCAGCTTTGTCGATTTGAGTGATGTAACGGCGTTTGAAGCATCCTTGCAGGACGATACGCGCATGGTCTGGGTCGAAACCCCGAGCAACCCGCTGCTCAGCCTCACCGACTTGGCCGCCATCGCAGGTATCTGCCGCAATCGCGGGATCATCTGCGTGGCTGACAACACCTTCGCCAGCCCCTGGATCCAGCGCCCGCTGGAGCTGGGCGTGGATGTGGTGGTGCACTCCACCACTAAATACCTCAACGGCCATTCCGATGTGATCGGCGGTATCGCCATTGTCGGTGACAACCCCGAATTGGCTGATCGCCTGGGTTTCTTGCAGAACTCAGTAGGTGCCATCGCCGGGCCCTTCGACGCGTTCCTGACCCTGCGCGGCGTGAAAACGTTGGCCCTGCGCATGGAGCGTCATTGCAGCAACGCGCTGGACCTGGCCACCTGGCTGGAGCAACAACCGCAAGTGGCGCGGGTCTATTACCCAGGCCTGGCATCCCACCCGCAGCACGAACTGGCACGCCGGCAAATGCGCGGGTTTGGTGGGATGATTTCAGTGGATTTGAACAGCGACCTGGCAGGCGCCACCCGCTTTCTGGAACACGTGAACATCTTCGCCCTGGCCGAAAGCCTGGGAGGTGTGGAAAGCCTGATCGAACATCCGGCGATCATGACCCATGCCAGCATCCCGGCGGCGACGCGGGCGCAGCTGGGGATTGGCGACGGGTTGGTGCGGTTGTCGGTGGGGGTTGAGGATGTGGAGGATCTACGAGCGGACCTGGCGCAAGCCTTGGCCCGTATATAACCCCCCCAGAAAACAACGATCAAATGTGGGAGGGGGCTTGCTCCCGATAGCGGCGTGTCAGGCACTGAATATTTGTCTGAACCACCGCCATCGCGAGCAAGCCCCCTCCCACATTGGGTATGCGTTACACCTGGACGATGTTGGCACGCGCCGAATGCAGCTTCTTGTAGCTGTCAATCAAACGCAAATGCCGGTCCAAGCCTTCCAGCTTGATGCTGGTCGGCGTCAACCCATAGAACCGCACACTGCCATCGACCGAGCCGATCACCGCATCCATTCGCTCATTACCAAACATGCGGCGGAAGTTGGCTTCGTAATCCGCCAAGTCCAAGTCGTCGTCCAGTTCCATCTCCAGCACACCGTTCAGCGCCTGGTAGAACAGGCCGCGCTCGGCGGTGTTGTCGTTGTACTGCAGGAACATCTCCACGCACTCCTTGGCCTCTTCATATTGCTGCAAGGCCAGGAAAATCAGCAGCTTCAACTCAAGGATGGTCAGTTGGCCCCATACCGTGTTGTCGTCGAATTCGATGCCGATCAAGGTGGTGATGTCGGTGTAATCGTCCAGCTCGCTTTCGATCAGGCGCTCGACCAATGCCTGCAATTCTTCCGTGTCCAGGCGATGCAGGTTGAGAATGTCCTCGCGGAAGAACAGCGCTTTGTTGGTGTTGTCCCAGATCAGGTCGTCCACCGGGTAGATTTCCGAGTAGTCCGGCACCAGGATGCGGCAAGCGGTGGCGCCGAGGTGCTCGTACACCGCCATATAGGCTTCTTTGCCCATGCCTTCCAGGATGCCGAACAAGGTCGCAGCCTCTTGGACGTTGGAGTCTTCGCCTTCACCGGAGAAGTCCCACTCGACAAACTCGTAGTCCGACTGCGCGCTGAAGAAGCGCCACGACACCACACCGCTGGAGTCGATGAAGTGCTCGACGAAGTTGTTCGGCTCCGTCACCGCCTGGCCTTCGAAGGTCGGCTGCGGCAAGTCGTTCAAACCCTCGAAACTGCGGCCTTGCAGCAATTCGGTGAGGCTGCGCTCCAGCGCCACTTCCAGGCTCGGGTGGGCACCGAAGGAGGCGAATACCCCGCCGGTGCGCGGGTTCATCAGGGTCACACACATCACCGGGAATTCGCCGCCCAGGGATGCATCCTTGACCAGCACCGGGAAGCCCTGGGCTTCCAGGCCTTCGATGCCCGCCACAATGCTTGGGTATTTGGCGAGCACCTCAGCCGGCACGTCCGGCAGGGCAAATTCACCTTCGATGATTTCACGCTTGACCGCGCGCTCGAAAATCTCCGAAAGGCACTGCACCTGGGCTTCAGCCAGGGTGTTGCCCGCGCTCATGCCGTTGCTGAGGTAGAGGTTTTCGATCAGGTTGGACGGGAAGTACACCACCTCGCCATCGGACTGGCGCACGAACGGCAGCGAAACAATGCCGCGCGCTTCGTTGCCGGAGTTGGTGTCGAACAGATGCGAACCGCGCAGTTCGCCTTCGCGGTCGTAGACCTTGCGGCAATAAGCGTCGAGGATTTCAGTCGGCAGCTCGTCGTTGGGGCCTGGCTGGAACCAACGCTCGTCCGGGTAATGCACGAACGGCGCGCTGGCCAGTTCTTCACCCCAGAATTGGTCGTTGTAGAAGAAGTTGCAGTTGAGCCGCTCGATGAATTCGCCCAATGCCGACGCCAGCGCGCCCTCTTTGGTCGCGCCCTTGCCGTTGGTGAAACACATTGGCGAGTGCGCATCGCGGATATGCAGCGACCACACGTTGGGCACGATATTGCGCCACGAGGCGATCTCGATCTTCATGCCCAGGCCGGCAAGGATCCCGGACATGTTGGCGATGGTCTGTTCCAGCGGCAGGTCCTTGCCCGCGATGTAAGTGCCCTGCTCCGACAGGCTGCTGGGCATCAACAAGGCCTGGGCGTCGGCGTCGAGATTTTCCACCTCTTCGATCACAAATTCGGGACCGGCCTGCACCACTTTTTTCACCGTGCAACGGTCGATGGAGCGCAGGATGCCCTGGCGGTCCTTATCGGAGATATCCGCGGGCAACTCGACCTGGATCTTGAAGATCTGGTTGTAGCGGTTTTCCGGGTCGACGATGTTGTTCTGGGACAGGCGGATATTGTCGGTGGGGATGTTGCGGGTCTGGCAGTACAGCTTCACAAAGTACGCCGCGCACAGCGCCGACGATGCCAGGAAGTAGTCGAAGGGCCCCGGTGCCGAACCATCGCCCTTATAGCGAATAGGTTGGTCGGCAATCACCGTGAAGTCATCGAACTTGGCTTCAAGCCGGAGGTTGTCGAGAAAGTTGACCTTGATTTCCATGGGGGCACACCAGAATTACGGGCTAAACAAAAATGGCCGCCATTATGAGGTTTTTCATCGATAAGTTTCAGGCTTTTGACCAATGGCTGGCGAAATAGCCGATGTGAATTAATCTTCTGCACGTTGGCGCCGATGCACTGTGTGCAACCAGGGAGTAGCCGGAATGCGCAACAACCAGCCAGTAACACAACGTGAGATTTCACTCGCGCCTTCGCAAAAACTTATCTCCGCCACCGATATTCACGGGGGCATCACTTACTGCAACGACGCCTTTGTCGAAATCAGCGGTTTTGAACGGGCCGATCTGATCGGCGCGCCGCAGAACATCGTGCGTCACCCCGATGTCCCACCGGCCGTGTTTGCCCATATGTGGCGTGCGCTCAAGCAAGGCCTGCCGTGGATGGGCATCGTCAAGAACCGCTCGAAAAACGGCGACCATTACTGGGTTAACGCCTACGTCACACCGATCTTCCACGGCCGCGAAGTCGTTGGTTTTGAATCGGTGAGGGTCAAGCCCAGCGCCGATGAAATCCGCCGGGCGCAGGTGCTGTATCGCCGCCTCAGCCAAGGCAAATCCACCGCGCTAATCAAGGACACTTGGCTGCCCGCGGCGTTGAGTGCCGTGCCGTACGTGGCCACCGGTATCGCCGGCAGCATTGCCGGGCTTTTCCTCACTGCACCGATCGCCATTGCGGTGGCCGTGGCCGTTGCCGTGCCGGTGGGTATGCTCTGCTCACGCGTACGCCAAGGCAGCACCTTGCGCCTGCTGGCGGGTGTCGAGCCCTCGACGTCGGATGCCTTGATTGCCCAGATGTACAGCGACGCCAGCGGCCCCCAGGCACGCCTGGAAACCGCGTTCCTCAGCCAAAACTCGCGCCTGAAAACCTGCCTCACACGCTTGCAGGACAGTGCCGAACAACTCAGCGCCCTGGCCGGGCAATCGGATCAGTTGGCCACCGCCAGCTCCAAAGGCCTGGATCGCCAACGCGTTGAAACCGAGCAGGTCTCGGCGGCCGTCAACCAGATGGCTGCGACCACCCAGGAAGTCGCCAGCCATGTGCAGCGCACCGCCGACGCCACCCAGCAGGCCAACGTGCTGACCGGACGTGGCCGTGAAGTCGCGCGTGATACCCGCCTGGCCATTGAGCGCTTGTCCGCCGTCGTGGGCGAAACCGGCACCACCGTGGCGCAGTTGGCCAAGGACAGCGACGAAATCGGCAGCGTGGTGGACGTGATCAAAGGCATCGCCGATCAAACCAACCTGCTCGCCCTCAACGCCGCCATCGAAGCGGCCCGCGCCGGTGAGCAAGGCCGCGGGTTTGCCGTGGTGGCCGATGAAGTGCGCCAACTGGCGCAGCGTACTTCCCAATCCACCACTCAAATCCATGCGCTGATCACTCAGTTGCAGGCATCGTCCAACAATGCCGTGCAAAGCATGGAAAACGGCCAACGCCAGGCGCAGGAAGGCGTAGCCTGGGTGCTGGAAGCAGACCAGGCGTTGGTCGGCATCAGCGAAGCGGTGTCTCATATCACCGAAATGACCACCCAGATCGCCGCCGCCACTGAGGAACAAAGCGCGGTCGCCGAGGAAATCAGCCGCAACATCACCACTATCGCGGAGCTGGCTGACCAGACGTCGATACAAGCCCATCAATCCACCGACCTTAGCAAGCAGCTGACCAATACGGCGGCCACTCAATATGCGTTGGTAGAACGCTTTAACCGCTAACACCGCAACGCGAGGCCGCCCGCCAGCTGGGCGGCCTCGCTTGCACCGGGATGAATATCGTGGCGCTCAGCCCGCGAGCAGGCTGTAACGCCAGGCGCATTTCTATGGGGCCGGTCTGATTGGGGCAGTCACTGGGTTTGTCCAGGCTGTTGCTTGCGATACATCCCCGTGAAGTAATCCGGAAAGTCCGGCGCCGAGTTGTGGTTGATCACCGCAAAACCCTTCACCAGTTGAATGTGATACGGGCCGGCGCGCCGGGTCGCCAACGGCTCGCGCACGATAATCAGGTTCTCGGTTTCCATCGGCACGCTGTGGTGCGCGCTGACGATGACCTTGTCGGTACCGGTTTCCTTGAGCGTTACGGTGAACTCCGCCACTTCGCGGCCCTGGGCATCGCGGTCGGGGAGGATCTTCAGGTCCAGGTCGCCGTCACGGTCGAGGAAGTCGTTGCGCATCTGGTAGTGACCGTCACGCTGATCGCGGGCAACGTCACCGAGTTTCTTGTACTCAGGCTCACGGTCCTCGCGATGCAGTTGGATTTGCAACTCCGGCTTGTCACCCTGGGCGCCACTGACCCACGTGCCGGAGTAAGCATAGGGCTCGACGGTTTCCCGAGTGATGCGCCAGATGCCGGTTTGATGACCATCGTCGGCATATTCGTGCAGGTAGACAAACGACTGCTCGCCGTATTCACCCAACTCGCCTACCAACTTGATCGGCTTGCCGCTGCCGCTTTTGGTGTAGCGCAATTCACCAATCAACACCGCGCCCTGTTGCTGGTACCAGAGTTGCACCGGGATCTTGCCGTTGAGGGTGCCGGCCAGGAACTCAGGATCCTCATTGACCGGCCCTTCGAGCCTTGGGGTTTCCAGCCACTGGCCGTCCTTCCACTCACCGGTGGTGCGCAGCATGTAGCCGCTGGGCATGCTGTTGTTGGCGTCATCGTCCGTCGCAGGCACTTGGGCCTGGGTGTACGCGCTGAGTCTCACCAACTCACCGTCGCGCATCTGATAGCGGCTGGCGCGGGTCCAGCAGCAACCCTGGTCGGTCTGCGAATGGATAACGCCGTCCTTGGGATTGACTGAGAACATACCGCCGGAGGTTTCGTTCGCAAGATCGGTCAGGGGGCCGTTGAGCACCCACTGCGTCTTGTGCGGGTCTTGCAGGTACACATCGTAACTGGACTGGAAGTCTTTATCCGCGCCGGTGCCATTGCGGATTGCCAAGTCCTGGCGGCCATCCTGATTGATGTCGGCAAAGTAGACCACGCCGTTCTCGCCCATCAAACGCCAGTCGACGGTTTTACCATTCTGGTCCAGCGGCACCTGGGCATCCGGAGTCTGCAATTGCTGGAGGATTTCGAGGGTAGTTGCGTCGCGTACCGTGATCAGGGCTCGCGCCAGGTACTGCAAGTCCTGCGGCACCTGCGGGAACAACACTTCGACCAGGTATTTGCCGCTCGGGTCATTGACCGAGAACGAACGAGGCTCGGCCATGGCCGGGGCCGCCAAGGTCATGGAGAGGAGCACAGCGCTGACGAGCGAACGCATTCAAAGCATCCTTGCTGAAATTCGGGGGCGGCAGTGTAGCGGTTTCGCTGGCGGCTATGTGACGTACCCCACGAGCGAAGGGAACCTAAAGCATTTCATCGCATCGTTTAGCGTGCCGTTCGAGGGCGAAATCCACCAACGCATCTGCAATACCGTCATGCTGTACCCACACAGCTTCCCCCTTATTGACCTTACTGCGCAGCTTGTTCAAGTTGATGCTTTTCTGCCCACGTAATTGCGCTCGGTCAAGAATGTAGAAGCTCCAGTTATCGAGTTCCAACACCGATTTCACCAACGCCTGCTTATTGAGCTTGAACCGCGCTTTCTCCATCGGCAGTGCACGAGATGGATTGGGGTTCCACTTATCATGAAGACGCTCGTTCTCCTGACACTTTTTATTATCCAGTGCCAGATAAGCGAAGATGTAAAAGTCTGACCAATGCTCAGCGGGCAGCGGACTATTGGAGACACAATCGAATCCTTCAGCGAAGGAGGTATCGAACACCTGAGATTTGCTATACGAGTCTTTCGATTTAACTTGGATAGTGAATTTTTCATCATTCATGAAAAACACGAGGTCATGAACATCGCCTTCCATCTTGGTTGAAAAATGCGAAGTGGGTACCTGGAAATCGGGGCTAGGCATGTTGAACAGCGCCCGATACACCAAAAACTCTGCCAGATAACCTCGTAGCAGGGGGTTATCCAATGCTGAAAAACCCCAGCCCCAGAAAGCCGTTAGAAACCCAGGCTCTATGGGTCTCCCCGATTGAGTCAACGCTTCTGTTCCAGTCAACGGATCGAGTAGATTCATATTTCTAACTGCACTCTTCACGCGAAAGTTAATAAAAGTTGGCGCCAATGCGGCTGCACGCTCTCGCCTCTCAACTGGGTTGACGCAGCAACCGTTCGATGGCCTTGCGCAAATCCCCATGCACCTCTTCGGCATAAGGAACAGCATTCTTCCAGTCATAAAACCATGCCGGCATCCGGCGCTTGTCGTCGGGTTCCGAGGCGTAGCGCGGGAATATATGGCAGTGCAACTCAGGCTCGGAGTTGCCCAGGATTTCGTAATTCATGCGCTGGGCGTCGGTGGCGTGCAACACCGCATCACCGAGGCGCGCCATGTCCAGCAGGTAAGTCGCGCGGGCTTCGGTATCCAGGTCGTTCAAACTCGCGACCACCGGATCGGGCAGCAGCAGGCAGTAGCCCGGCAGAAACTGCACATCCCCCATCACCGCCCAGCCCGAGGCCATGCGGCAGATAACCTTCTCATTGGCGCCGATGCGGGCCAGGGCTACGCGTTCCGTGATCAGTGGCATGTAGGGTCCTTGATGGGGGCAAGATGCGGGCGGCATTTTAACGCTTGCCCCCTGCTTTTCAGCAACGGGAACAGTCCAAGGGAGTTACCTGACAGGCCACCTGAGGAAACGCCTGTTGCCCCACCAACAGCAGTTGCACAGCTTGTGCTGAATCCAAACAGGCTCTCCTTTTTAAAATTAAACGTATCCCTTTGAAATAAAAGCATTTATCCCCCTGGCATGGCGCATGCAATCACCTTTGCATCGACCCAAAGGACACACCCATGCCCCAGACACTGCCCCAGGCGCTGCTGCATCAAGCCCACACCCGTGGGTCGGCGATTGCCTTGCGTTACAAGCGCCTGGGCATCTGGCAAGAACGACGTTGGAGCGAACTGGCAGACGACATACGCCAACTCGCCGCAGCCCTTCACCAGCGCGACTTCGGGCCTGACGATGATCTGCTGATCATCAGTCAGGCGCGCCCCGAAGCCTTGCTTCTGGCACTGGCCGCGCAGTGGTTGGGGGGGAGCGTCACGCTGCTCGATCCCGAGCGCGACAATGGTGCGCTGCTGGTGCAACTGCGGCCGACATTTGTTCTCGCCGAAAACGCCGAGGCGATTCCGTCAATCAGTGGGCCCGGTGTGGTGGTGTACCTCGATGGGCGCGGTCTGGATCAACACAAAGGCCCCCACTTGGTCGCTTATGCGGACTTGCGCACGGACCTCCCTGCCCCGGCGTGCGCCGCTCAGTCAACTGCCCTCGCCTTTGTGTTCCACGCCGATACCTGCGTGCAATTGACCCACGGGCAGTTGCTCATGGACGCGCGCACTTTGGTGGCCCGCGAACACCTCGACGCCAATGAGGAAGCCCTGGCCGCGCGGGTTTTCGCCGCCAGCGGGCAGGCGCGCTACTTGCTGGCGCCCTGGCTGCACGCTGGTTTTCGCCTGAACTTCCCCGAAGCCCTGGCCACCCGGGACACCGACCGCCGCGAGCTGGGCCCAACCTTGGTGCTGGGCACCCGTGAATCCTACGGCCGTCTGGAACAGTGGGCTCGTGAGCGCCTGCCGCTGCCGGGCACATTCAGTCATCGCCTGTACCGCTGGGCGATGCAGCCAACCCCATCGATCATTCGCCGCTGGCTGGGCCACTGGCTGGTGCGTCGACCATTGCTCGATGTGCTGGGCATGAGCCGCCTGCGCGTGCCTTTGCTGGTAGGGCCAGCGTTGAGCCCGGACAGTGCGGCGTTCTTTACCGCCTTGGGCATCGATCCCGGCCGTTGGCAAGAGCCAGCGCCCCAACACCAACCCGCCGACCAACGACTGCCTCACGCTGTCTGACGAGCCCAACCATGCATGCAACCACTCAAGCGGTCTTACTGCGGCTCGATGACATTACCCTGTCGTTCAAGGGCATCAAGGCCATCACCTCCATCAGTTTCGACGTCAAGGCCGGGGACATCTGCGGGCTGATCGGCCCCAACGGCGCCGGCAAGAGTTCGCTGCTCAATGTGATCAACGGCGTTTACCACCCCCAAAGCGGCAGCATCCACTACGCCGGCCACACCCGACGGCGCATGCGCGCGCATCAGGCGGCCGAAGGCGGGATTGCGCGAACCTTCCAGAACATCGCGCTGTTCAAGGGCATGAGCGTGCTCGACAACGTGCTCACCGGGCGCAACCTCAAGCGCCGCAGCAACTGGATCGAGCAGATGCTGCGCCTGGGCCGAGCCCCGCGCGAGGAGGACGCGCACCGCCTGCACGCCGAAAAAGTCATCGCGTTTTTGCAGATCCATCCCTGGCGACACGTGCTGGTGGGCACCCTGCCCTATGGCCTGCAAAAGCGTGTCGAACTGGCCCGCGCCCTGGCGTCCGAGCCGACCCTGTTGCTGCTGGATGAGCCCATGGCCGGTATGAACGCTCAGGAGAAAGCCCAGATGAGCCAATTCATCCGCGACATCAACCGCGAGTTCGGCACCACCGTGGTGCTGATCGAGCACGATATCGGTGTGGTCATGGGCTTGTGCGACCACGTAGTGGTGCTCGACTACGGCCGCAAGATCGGCGACGGCACGCCCGAGCAAGTGCGCGCCAACCCCGATGTCATCGCCGCCTATCTGGGAACTTGAGCATGGAATTTTTCTTTGAGGTGCTGATCGGCGGCCTGTTGGCGGGCGTGATGTATTCCCTGGTGGCGATCGGTTTTGTGCTGATCTACAAAGCCTCGGGCGTCTTCAACTTCGCCCAGGGCGCCATGGTGCTGTTCGCCGCACTGACCTTTGTCAGCCTGCTGGAGCGCGGCTTTCCGTTTGTCTTCGCGTTTTTGCTGACCCTGGTGAGCATGGTGGTGCTTGCGCTGCTGATCGAGAAAGTGGTGCTGCGGCCCCTGGTCAATCGCCCGCCGATCATCCTGTTCATGGCCACCCTTGGGCTGTCCTACATGATCGAAGGCTTCGCGCAATTCCTCTGGGGTGCGCAGGTGCATGGCCTGGATTTGGGCATTGCCGACGAGCCGCTGGAAATCCGCGGCATGCTGCTCTCGCAGTTCGACCTGTTCGCTGCCGGCACCGCCGCCGCGTTGGTGCTCGCCCTGTCATTGCTGTTCAACAAAACCCGTATCGGCCTGTCGCTGCGTGCAGTCGCAGACGACCCGCTGGCGTCCATGGCGGTGGGCATTCGCCTGCCGCGCATCTGGGCCCTGGTGTGGGCCGTGGCGGGGTTTGTCGGGCTGGTGGCCGGGTTGCTTTGGGGCGCGCGATTGGGGGTGCAATTCTCGTTATCGCTGGTGGTACTCAAGGCATTGCCGGTGCTGATCATCGGCGGATTTTCGTCCATCGGCGGCGCGATTGTCGGCGGCTTGATCATCGGCGCGAGCGAAAAAATCGCCGAGATCTACCTCGGCCCGATCATCGGCAGCGGCATTGAAAACTGGGTGCCTTACGTTCTTGCCTTGCTGTTCTTGCTGGTGCGCCCTGCCGGGTTGTTCGGCGAGCGCGCCATCGAACGGGTCTGATCGTTTTTTGAGGAAATGCCTGCATGCTGTATCAAGAAGTCGGTCAAATCAGTACCTCCTACGCGGCCGAGCGCCGCACCTTTCGCCTGCGCCAGGACCGCATCGCACTGTGGCTACTGCTGGGCTTTGCCTTTGTGGTGATGCCGTGGTTGGGCAACGACTACTGGTTCAGCGCGATCCTCGTGCCGCTGCTGGTGCTGTCCCTGGCCGGCCTCGGCCTGAACCTGCTGACTGGCTACGCCGGGCAACTCTCTCTGGGCTCGGCGGCGTTCATGGCGGTGGGCGCATTTGCCGCCTACAACCTGCAATTGCGCGTACCCGGTTTGCCGCTGCTGGTGAGCTTTGGCCTGGGCGGCGTGATCGCTGCGCTGGTGGCGGTGTTCTTCGGTCTGCCGAGCCTGCGCATCAAGGGCTTTTACCTGTTGGTAGCGACCCTGGCCGCCCAGTTCGTGGTGGAGTGGGTACTGACCCGCTTCAGCTGGTTTACCAACGACAACGCGTCCGGCGTAATCACCTCACCGCCATTGCTGATCGCTGGGGTTGATTTCAGCTCGCCGTGTGGCCGCTACCTGCTGACCCTCAGCGTGGTCGTGGCGCTGTTCTGGCTCGGTAAAAACCTGGTGCGCAGTGAGCTGGGCCGCAACTGGATGGCCGTGCGAGACATGGACACCGCCGCCGCCGTGATCGGCATTCGGCTGCTCAAGGCCAAGCTGCTGGCGTTTGCCATCAGCGGCTTCTACCTGGGCGTCGCGGGGTCGCTTTGGGCCTTCGCCTACCTGGGCACGGTGGAGCCTCACGGCTTCGACCTGAGCCGCTCATTTCAGGTGCTCTTCATCATCATTATCGGCGGTCTGGGCAGTGTGCTCGGCAACGTCCTCGGCGCGGCCTTCATCGTGTTGTTCCCGATCCTGCTGGGCAACCTCTTCGCGTTGCTGCCGGCCGGATTGATGGACGCCGGCCAGCTGGAAAACCTTCAGAAGATGCTGTTCGGTGCACTGATCATCACCTTCCTGATCAAGGAACCGGAGGGGCTGGCCCGACTGTGGCAGCGCTTTCGTCAACGGGCCAGGGTATGGCCGCTGCGTTACTAACTTACTAACCCCCGAGCTGAACCCCGAGGAACTGCCTCCATGAGACACCCCGCACCGCTGCGCCGCCTGGCCTTGGGCCTGGCCTTGATCACCGCCACGCTCACGGGCACCGTCCAGGCCGCCAACGAACAATACTTTCCGTTGCAGAGCTATCGGGTCGGGCCCTATGCCGCCGGTGGCACCGGCTTCTTCGGTGGGTTTATCGACTACCTGCAATACATCAACGCCAACGGCGGCGTGAACGGCGTCAAGTTGACCTGGAGCGAATGCGAGACCGAGTACGTGGTGGAAAAAGGCGTCGAATGCTACGAGCGCCTCAAGGGCGGTCTCAACGGTGCGCCCGCAGCGGCCACCAACCCGCTGTCGGTGGGCATCGCCTACGCCACGCTGGATCGCTCGACCGCCGACAAACTACCGCTGATCACCATCAACCACGGACGCACCGACTCCACCGACGGCAGCGTCTTCCCCTACGTGTTCCCGTTGCAGCTCAACCCGTATTCGGAAGTCTCGGCGATCATCAACTACATCGGCCAGCGCGAAGGCGGTGCCGACAAACTCAAGGGCAAGAAAATCGCCGTGCTCTACCACGGCTCGCCGTACGGCAAGGAAACCAACGGGGTACTGGAAACCCTGGCCAAAAATTCCGGCTTCGAATTGACCCTGCTGGAAGTGCCACACCCTGGCAACGAGCAACAATCGCAGTGGCTGAACATTCGCCGTCTCAAGCCGGACTGGGTGATCCTGCGCGGCTGGGGCGTGATGAACCCGGTGGCGCTCAAATCTGCGCAAAAAGTCGGTTACCCGGCTGATCACATCATCGGCAATATCTGGAGCAACTCGGAAGAAGACGTGTTGCCGGCCGGCAACGCAGCCAAGGGTTTTATCTCTATTACCACCCACCCGTCCGGCACCGATTTCCCAGTGCTGCAAGGCATCAAGCAAAGCGTGGTGGACGCGGGCAAAGGCAACCTGGCCGATCCGAAGCGCTTCGGCACGGTGTACTACAACCTCGGTGTGGTGAACGGCATTCTCAACGTCGAAGCCGTGCGCCTGGCCCAGGAAAAATACGGCCACCAGCCCCTCACTGGCGAACAAGTACGCTGGGGTTTCGAACACCTGAACTTGGACGATGCACGTCTTCAGGCCCTGGGCGCAAAAGGCCTGGTGCAACCGCTGAAACTGTCCTGCGCCGACCATGAAGGCGGCGGCGCGGTACGCTTCCAGCAGTGGGATGGCCAGCGCTGGAACCTGATCAGCGATTGGGTACAAGCCGACCGCGCGCTGCTGCGGCCGATCATCGAAGCCTCGGCGGCGCAGTACGCGAAGGAGAAAGGCATTACCCCGCGTGATTGCAGCAAAGAGCAGTAGGATTTCTCCACTGCGATGCAGTTTTTTATGTGGGAGGGGGCTTGCTCCCGATAGCAGTGGTTCAGCCATACCGATGTCGACTGACACACCGCCATCGGGAGCAAGCCCCCTCCCACACTTGGACCGAGGTCGATCAGCTCACTGCGAGTTCCACCACACCCTCATTCAATCGCACCGGCCACACCTGCAATCGCTGGTGTGGCGCCTCCAGGCACTGGCCGTCCTAGTACGCGAGGGAGAAAGGCATTACGCCGCGTGATTGCAGCAAAGAGCAGTGGGATTTCTCAGCTGTAATGCGGTTTTATGTGGGAGGGGGCTTGCTCCCGATAGCAGTGGTTCAGCCATACCGATGTTGACTGACACACCGCCATCGGGAGCAAGCCCCCTCCCACACTTGGGCCGAGGTGTATCAGCTCACTGCGAGTTCCACTACGCCCTCATTCAATCACACCGGCCACACCTGCAATCGCTGGTGTGGCGCCTCCAGCGCTGGCCGTCCTAGTACGCGAAGGAGAAAGGCATTACGCCGCGTGATTGCAGCAAAGAGCAGTAGGATTTCTCAGCGGCAATGCGGTTTTATGTGGGAGGGGGCTTGCTCCCGATAGCAGTGGTTCAGCCATACCGATGTCGACTGACACACCGCCATCGGGAGCAAGCCCCCTCCCACACTTGGACCGAGGTGTATCAACTCACTGCGAGTTCCACCACGCCCTCCTTCAATCGCACCGGCCACACCTGCAATCGCTGGTGTGGCGCCTCCAGGCACTGGTCGTCCTAGTACGCGAAGGAGAAAGGCATTACGCAGCGTGATTGCAGCAAGGAGCAGCAGTATTCCTCAGCTGCGAAGCGGTTTTATGTGGGAGGGGCTTGCTCCCGATGGCGGTGGTTCAGCCATACCGATGTTGACTGACACACCGCCATCGGGAGCAAGCCCCCTCCCACATTTTGACCGAGGTGTATCAGCTCACTGCGAGTTCCACCACGCCCTCATTCAATCGCACCGGCCACACCTGCAATCGCTGGTGTGGCGCCTCCAGCACTGGCCGTCCTAGTACGCGAAGGAGAAAGGCATTACCCCCCGTGATTGCAGCAAAGAGCAGTAGTATTTCTCAGCTGCAATGCGGTTTTATGTGGGAGGGGGCTTGCTCCCGATGGCGGTGGTTCAGCCATACCGATGTTGACTGACACACCGCCATCGGGAGCAAGCCCCCTCCCACACTTGGACCGAGGTCGATCAGCTCACTGCGAGTTCCACCACGCCCTCATTCAATCGCACCGGCCACACCTGCAATCGCTGGTGTGGCGCCTCCAGGCACTGGTCGTCCTAGTACGCAAAGGAGAAAGGCATTACGCAGCGTGATTGCA
>NZ_JAAOWU010000007.1 GCF_013778505.1 Pseudomonas sivasensis
CACGGAACCGGTGAATTGGATCTGCCCGTCCGCAGCCTGTGCGGTACCGGCCAGCAGCCAGCAAGCGCCGCATGCGAGAGTGATTTGGCTCAGTTTGTTCAGCATTGCAATGCCCTTTACGAGATGGATGGTTGTCTGCTTACCCCCCTTGGGTAAGCCAATCCATAGTGCAATGCTGGGATTTGGAGGCACATGAGACAGATCTTAAAAGCTGGCCTACTGATGGCCGTTCGACCGGTGAGTCCATATCCGACGCCGGGCGTGATATTCTGCGCGCCGTCTTGGTCTAGTCTTTCCTTGGTACGTACATCCGTATACGTCCCAGCGGTTGACTGTCGCCCAGGTTGCTGAAGCCAATAAAGATAAAAAGTCAGCGCAGAAGGGACATAAAAGTGAGGTCGATACGTCGGCTTTGTGTGCCCACCCTGTGGCCTTCGTGTGAGTGTGCAAACCCCGCGGTACGTTGCCTGGCGTAGCGTGATTGAGGGTTGCCCATGATCAGGGGCAGTGGGGCGGATGGCGTTTTATCATAGGTGCTACTGATGTTTAAAAAAGTAAACACTGCCCTGCTGGGGCTGGCTTTGTCGCTGGGGATCACGTCCGTTCATGCGGAAGAGGCAAAGAAAGTCGATGTGCTGCTGATCGGCGGCGGCATCATGAGTGCAACCCTCGGTGTCTGGCTTAACGAGCTGGAACCGGACTGGTCGATGGAGATGGTCGAGCGCCTCGACGGCGTGGCCGAAGAAAGCTCCAACGGCTGGAACAACGCCGGTACCGGTCACTCGGCCCTGGCCGAGCTGAACTACACCCCGGAAGACAAGAACGGCAACGTTGAGATCCCGAAAGCGGTCGAGATCAACGAAGCGTTCCAGATCTCCCGTCAGTTCTGGTCCTGGCAGGTCCAGCAGGGCGTGCTGAAGAACCCTCGTTCGTTCATCAACACCACTCCGCACATGAGCTTTGTGTGGGGCGATGACAACATCAAGTTCCTCAAGAAGCGCTACGAAGCCCTGAAAGCGAGCCCGCTGTTCGCCGGCATGCAGTACTCCGAAGACCCGGCGCAGATCGCCAAATGGGTTCCGCTGATGATGGAAGGGCGTGACCCGAACCAGAAAATCGCGGCCACTTGGAGCCCGCTGGGTACCGACATGAACTTCGGCGAGATCACCCGCCAGTTCGTTGCTCACCTGCAAACCACACCTAAGTTCGACCTGAAACTGTCGAGCGAAGTGCAGGACATCACCAAGAACGCCGACGGTTCGTGGCGTGTCAGCTACAAAAACCTGAAAGATGGCACCAAGACTGAAACTGACGCCAAGTTCGTGTTCATCGGCGCCGGCGGCGGTGCACTGCACCTGCTGCAAAAGTCGGGCATTCCTGAAGCCAAGGAATACGCTGGCTTCCCGGTGGGTGGTTCGTTCCTCGTGACCGATAACCCAACCGTTGCCGAGCAGCACCTGGCCAAGGCCTACGGTAAGGCTTCGGTTGGCGCGCCACCGATGTCGGTTCCGCACCTGGACACCCGCGTGCTGGATGGCAAGCGCGTAATTCTGTTTGGCCCATTTGCCACCTTCTCGACCAAGTTCCTGAAAGAAGGCTCGTACCTGGACCTGCTGACCAGCACCACCACCCACAACATCTGGCCAATGACCAAAGTCGGTATTCGTGAATACCCACTGGTTGAGTACCTTGCTGGCCAACTGATGCTGTCCGATGACGACCGCTTCAAGGCGCTGCAAGAGTACTTCCCGAACGCCAAGCAATCCGACTGGCGCCTGTGGCAAGCTGGTCAGCGCGTGCAGATCATCAAGCGTGACGAAGAGCAGGGCGGCGTCCTGAAACTCGGTACCGAAGTGGTCAGCTCCGCCGACAACACCATCGCAGGCCTGCTGGGTGCATCGCCAGGCGCGTCCACCGCGGCTCCGATCATGCTGACCGTGCTGCAGAAAGTGTTCAAGGACAAGGTGGCTACTCCGGCCTGGCAGGAAAAGCTGCATCAGATCGTGCCAAGCTACGGCACCAAGCTGAACGACAGTCCTGAAGCCGTTGCCAAGGAATGGGCCTACACCGCCAATATCCTGCAACTGCCTACACCGCCGGTGATCCCGGCAATGGCTGCTCCCAAGGCGACCGAGGCTGCGAAGCCTGCGGCTGAGCCGAGCAAGCCGGCGTCTGATCTGGCGCTGTAAAAACAGGTAGGGCGCTGATTCAGGTCCAACTGTAAAAAAGCCCGCTGAACCGGTGACGGTCAGCGGGCTTTTTCATGGCCGTGAGAACAGTTCAGCAATCCGACAGACATCACCTGTTAAAAAAGTACCCAGGCCTTAGCAGGAGCGTGGCTCAAATACGGGGGCATTTTTTACTGGTGCAAGTGTTGGGCGTCAGCGCCCGAGGGGGTTATATGTTGCTACGTTACGCAGCATTGGCGGCCATGGTCGTTGCGGCATCCGGGTGTGTGCAAGAGCGTGTCGTGCATGAGCGTCGACCGCCACAACGTGAGTATGTCGAGGTGGTTGCGCCACAACCGCCACCGGTGCAGGTGATCGAGGTCGAGCCTGCGGTACGCGAAGGTTACATATGGTCGCGTGGTTACTGGCGTTGGGAAGGTGGGCGCTATGTTGCGGTACACGGCCATTGGGAGCCTGTGCGCCAGGGCTATCGTTATGTGCATCCGCATTGGGTGCAGCGCAATGATGGATACCACTGGCAGGTTGGTGGCTGGATTCGCTGAGCTTCGTCCTAAGAGGGCTTTTTCGTACCCAAGAGCCTGACTTCCCTTAACAGCGCGGCGCCGAGTTGATCGGTGCCCAACTCCTTGTAACCCACGGCTTTAACCTCACCGTTCTCTTCCGCCTGGATGATGATCACCGGTGTTTCCTTGCCGGTGGCTTCGTCGACGTGCATCGCGTACTGGGGAATATCCAGCTTGATCGGTGTACCCGCTGCCTTGCCCTTCACGTTGATCAGAAACGCCGCGCAGCCAATGTCGACATCTGTACTGGTGGCCGAACGGCCGCTGACGAAGCAGGTTTTCGGTAGCTCAGGCCAGGCGATATCGGCCAGGGCGAGGGACGGCGACAAGGCCAGGGCAGCAAGAAGAAACGAGCGCACGTGGGGCTTTCTCTCGATCAGGGGCAGAGGTGGTTTTTACCAAAGCCCGCCCTTCGCCGCAACGCGCGGGTTCAGGTCAGGCGCTTGATGCCCGCCACCTTGACCGCATTGAGGTCGAAGGTGGCGGTGTGTTCACAACCTTGCCGACGGGCCAAGGCGATAAAAACGATGACCGACCGGCCAGCCCCTTTATCTCACTGCACTACGCGATAACAAGGCACGTACGCCGCACCGCCCGGCAACTTCATGCGGTGCTGGGCGACGAACGCCTGCAACAGCTCATCCAGCGGCTTCATGATGGCCGGGTCGCCGTGGATCTCGTACGGCCCATGTTCCTCGATCAAGCGGATGCCCTTGTCCTTCACGTTGCCGGCCACGATCCCCGAGAAGGCGCGGCGCAGGTTGGCCGCCAGTTCGTGGGGTGGAAGTGCGTGGCTCAGTTGCAGGCCGGCCATGTTTTCGTGGGTCGGGTCGAACGGGCGCTGGAAGCCTTCGTCGATTTTCAGCAGCCAGTTGAAGTGGAACGCGTCGTTGCGTTCGCGGCGGAATTGTTTCACCGCCTTGAGGCCGACGGTCATTTGGCGGGCCACTTCGGCCGGGTCGTCGATGATGATCTGGTAGTGCGCCTGCGCTGCTTCGCCCAGGGTGGCACCGACGAAGGCATGCAGTTGCTGCAAGTACGGCGCAGCCTGTTTCGGCCCGGTGAGAATGACCGGGAAGGGCACGTCGCGGTTGTCCGGGTGCATCAGGATGCCAAGCAGGTACAGGAACTCTTCAGCCGTGCCGGCACCGCCTGGGAAGATGATGATGCCGTGGCCGACACGCACAAAAGCCTCCAGGCGTTTTTCGATGTCCGGCAGGATCACCAGCTCGTTGACGATCGGGTTCGGCGCTTCGGCGGCGATGATGCCCGGCTCGGTCAGGCCCAGGTAGCGGCCGCCGGTGATGCGTTGCTTGGCGTGGGAAATGGTCGCGCCCTTCATCGGGCCTTTCATCACGCCGGGGCCGCAACCGGTGCATACGTCGAGGCTGCGCAGGCCCAGTTCGTGGCCGACTTTCTTGGTGTATTTGTATTCTTCGGTATTGATCGAGTGCCCACCCCAGCACACCACGATCTTCGGTTCCACGCCCGGGCGCAGCGTGCGGGCGTTGCGCAATAGATGGAACACGTAGTCGGTGATGCCTTGGGAGTTGCTCAGGTCGATGCGCTGGCTGTCCAGTTCGTTCTCGGTGTAGACGATGTCGCGCAGTGCGCTGAACAACATCTCACGGGTACTGGCGATCATTTCACCATCGACAAACGCGTCGGCAGGCGCGTTCAACAGTTCCAGGCGCACGCCACGGTCCTGCTGGTGGATGCGCACTTCAAAGTCTTTGTAGGCGTCGAGGATGGTCTTGGCGTTATCGATATGCGCGCCGGTGTTGAGGATCGCCAGGGCGCACTGGCGGAACAGGGTGTAGATACTGCCGGTACCGGCTTCGCTCAGTTGCTGGACTTCACGTTGGGACAGGGTTTCGAGGCTGCCCTTGGGGCTGACGGAGGCATTGATGACTTGGCGTTGGGGCATTCTGATTCCTTGAAAGCACAGCCACCGCACCCGACGAGGCGCGATAGCTTGAGAATGGTGGGCGCCGTAAACGGTCGCACGAGCCGAATATTTACCTCAGGCGCGGGGCCCAGCGCAAATACCGTCCACCCCCATCATGCCGCAGAACTTACCGAATCAGCTTCCAGTTTTTGTAGAAAACCCGACGCAGGGTAACGGCCATCCCGCAAAACCCTGCGATCACGGCGTTGAGCAGCGACGGCATCACCGCAAAGGCGTGCGACCTTATGCAGGCTTTACATCGTTTTCAAGCCTTGCCAGCCTTGTGTGGATTGAATTTTGTAAACGGAAGATTTACGTCTATCGTGACGCTTCGGTTTTTCAGGCGTCATAGACCGGTACGATTGAAGTTGAATGGCCACCATTGGCCTTCGGCACCTTGGAAGAGGCAGAAATTTTTATGATCATCAAACCGCGGGTTCGTGGCTTTATCTGTGTGACCGCTCACCCTGTTGGCTGTGAAGCGAACGTCAAAGAGCAGATCGACTACGTCACTAAAAACGGCGTCATCGAAGGCGGCCCCAAGAAGGTGCTGGTCCTCGGCGCTTCCACCGGCTACGGCTTGGCCGCGCGTATCAGTGCTGCGTTTGGCTGCGGCGCCGACACCCTGGGCGTGTTTTTTGAGAAAGAAGGCGAAGAAGGCAAGCTCAGCTCCGCTGGCTGGTACAACAGTGCTGCGTTCGAGAAGTTTGCCGTCGAAAAAGGCCTGTACGCCAAGAGCATCAACGGCGACGCGTTCTCTGACGAGATCAAGCGCCTGACCATCGAAACCATCAAGAAAGACCTGGGCAAGATCGACCTCGTGGTCTACAGCCTGGCGGCGCCACGCCGTACCGATCCTAAAACCGGTGAAGTCTATAACTCCACCCTCAAGCCAATTGGCAAGGCTGTGACCCTGCGCGGTATCAATACCGACAAAGGCGTTGTGGTCGACACCACCCTTGAGCCTGCAACCCAGGAAGAAATCGACGGTACCGTGAATGTCATGGGTGGCGCCGACTGGCAGCTGTGGATCGACGCCCTGCGTGATGCGGACGTGTTGGCCGAAGGCGCCAAGACCACCGCGTTCACCTACCTCGGCGAGAAGCTGACCCAGGATATCTACTGGAACGGCTCCATCGGCGAAGCCAAGAAAGACCTCGACAAGAAAGTCCTGACCCTGCGCGACAACCTGGCCGCACTGAGGGGCGACGCCCGCGTGTCGGTGCTCAAGGCCGTGGTGACCCAGGCCAGTTCGGCGATCCCGATCATGCCGTTGTACTTGTCGCTGCTGTTCCGCGTGATGAAAGAGCAGGGCACCCACGAAGGCTGCATCGAGCAGGTCTACGGTCTGTTCAAGGACAGCCTGTACGGCAGCGAGCCGAAACTCGACGCCGACGGCCGCTTGCGTGCCGATCTGGCTGAGTTGGAGCCTAAGGTCCAGGACGCCGTTGCGGCACTGTGGGATCAGGTTACTGACGAAAACGTCAACGAGATCAGCGATTTTGCCGGCTACAAGGCGGAGTTCCTGCGCTTGTTCGGCTTTGAAGTCGATGGCGTGGACTACGACGCTGACGTGAACCCGACCGTGAAGATCAACGGTCTGGTCCAGGCGTAAGTGATGTGATTGACAGCGGTCTTGATAACCGGGTTATCAGGCCGCTGTCAGCTCTTTCTTGATTCAAGAAAGACGGTTTTTTGCCAGGGTAAAGTCGGACCGCCTGACAGTGGTCACTTCTTTCTCCCAGAGTGGATTCAGCGGTACGTGATAACCGCTGTCCTTGGCGGTCTTGATCAGTTCTGCCATTTCCCTACTGTCGCGGATGATGCTGATTTCGTTGAATCGGCCCAGTTTTGCCGGCAGGAAAAACGTCGCCGGGTAATTGTCGGCCACTTCCGTCGCCGGGCTGCCCGAGTCCGCATTGTGATGAACCACGCGCTCTCCCTCGCCTATCAACGTTTGATTGATGAGTTCTATCATCTGCTCTATCCGCGGTGTCGCATTGCCGAGGTGGGGATCTTCTTTCTGGTAGAAGTGCGCCGCACTTTCAAAGTCTGCGCGTAGCTCTTTCGGAACCTGCTTGTAGCGCTCAACTCGATCCCTGAAGACACGGTGGGCCACGTCCGGCACGGGGAGTTTGTCCTGTGGACCAAAGTCGCTGATGTGGGGCGCGATCATGTGCAGGTCGTAATCGGCGGTCAACGGTTTGCCTTCTGATTGCTTGGCCAGCACTTCGAGGGGCTTGCCCTGATGAGTGATGAGGTAGCTGTCACTTGAAGGCGACGTGCGATGGCCTTCGAATGTATACGACTGTTGACTGGGCCCGCAGGCGCTCAACTGCAATGTGCCGTCAGGTCCATGGGCTGCCAGTTGGGTTATCTGGCCGAGCTTGAGCAGCTCATCAATGCGCTGGCCCGAGAGTTTCAGAGGGGTTGCAACTGCATGGCCTTCCTGGATGCACGCCTGGATTTGCTCATTGGCCTTGGCCACTTTGGCCGGCGTTTTTTCAGCAAATTGCTCAAGCTTGCTGAGCGCCTGATCCGTACAGATAAAACCTGCCTGGGGGCCCCAGTTGGCGCTTTTCCCTTTGATATGGAAGTCCTTGGTGGGGTGCCCGGCTTCTATCAGGCCTGTTGCCACGGTTTCGACCGGGCGTACGCCAATGATGGAGTTGGTGATTACCGCGATGCCTTGCAAGGGGGCAAGATGGCTCGTCACGATGCCTGTTTGGTTTTTTACTTGGCCGACCAGATCGGCTGCGGGATCATTCGCGCCCTGGGCACGGTAGCTTTGCAGCGCATGAAGGCTGTGCGCGCAAGGGGAAATCACTGAGGAAATCATGCCTGTCATTGAAGTTTCTCCACGTATGTCTACTGCGAAGTTGAACGATTCCCTCCAAACGCCAGCTCCTTGAGTTGTCCGACCGACACTAAGGTGAAAGCGCCCTCAATCGCAGAGAACGAGTGTGACTGTCTGTGTGAAGTTGAACTCGCACAAGTCAGTTAAAACCGCGTACCGCACGGGAGCTCCGCTATTTCCCATCGCCGGGCCTGGTCGAATTCTCAGAGCGTTCCTACTCGCTCTTACATGCTCTTGCAGGTCGCAGGCATGCCAGACTGTGATGGTTATGTCGTTTCACACACGGGAGGACCCCATGACGATTCGCGCAGTAGTGTTTGATTTCGGCGGTGTGTTGTTCGATTGGAACCCGCAACACCTGTACCGCAAGCTGATTGCCGATGATGATGAGCGGCAATGGTTTCTCGAGAATATCTGCACCCAGGCCTGGAACACCGAGCAGGACGCGGGTCGGCCGCTGGCCGAAGCCACGCACGTTCTGGTCAATCAATTCCCGCACCACAAAACCCTGATCACGGCGTACTACGACCGCTGGCATGAAATGCTGCGTGGTCCGTTGCCCGAAGGCGTGGCGATTCTCAGGGCGCTGCATGCAGCCAACATGCCCTTGTTTGGGCTTACCAACTGGTCAGCCGAAACCTTTCCCTATGCCCGTGCCCACTATCCATTCCTGCAGTGTTTTCGCGACATCGTGGTGTCTGGCGAGTTGAAGCTGATCAAGCCCGATCCGGCGATCTACCACGCCAGCCTTAGTCAAGTTCGTGCCCATTTGCCGGATATCCAGCCAGGAGAAGTCGTATTTATCGATGATGTTGCCGGCAATATCGACGCGGCCATCGCCCTCGGCTGGCAAGGCATTCACCATGTGTCAGCCGAACAGACGGCGGCTCGGCTGAGGGAGTTGGGTGTGGGCTTCTAGCGCGCCCATTTCTCCATGGCGAAATCGACAAAGGCGCGCAGCTTTGGCAGGCGATAGCGGTCCTGGCCATACAGCAAGTGCATGGGACGGCTGGGCAGTTGGTAAGTGGTCAGCAACGCCACCAGCTTGCCGCTCTGCAGGTCGGGCTGTACCAGGGCGTCGGGCAGCATGACGATGCCCATGCCTTGCACTGCCGCCTGGCGCAGGGCTTGGGAGCTGTTGATGGTCAGCGAACCGGACACCGGGATTTCCACTTCGCCCTCTGCGCCGGTCATGCGCCAGAGCTTGTCGGCATTGCGCCAGTCGTCGGTGGATGGGTAGGCGAAGGCCAGGCAGTCGTGGTGCTGCAGGTCTACAGGCATCTGTGGCGTGCCACGCCGTTCCAGGTATTGCGGTGAGGCGCACAGGGTGATGGTGTAGTCCTGCATGGGGCGGGCGATCAGGCTCGACGGCTCCAGTTCGCCCAGGCGGATCGCCACGTCAAAGCCGCTGTCGACCATGTCCATACGCTGATTGCTGAGCACCACGTACAGTTTGATCAGCGGGTAGCGTTGCGAGAATTCGCTCAAGGCCGGCGCCAGGCGTTCGGTGCCGAAGGCGGGTGGCGCGGTGATGCGCAGGGTGCCTTTGGGAACGTCACTGTGGGCCTGTTCTGCCAATTGTTCGGAGTCGGCGACCAGTCCCAGCACTTCCAGGCAGCGCTGGTAATACTGGCCACCGAATTCCGTCAGGCTCTGCTTGCGCGTGGTGCGCTTGAGCAGGCTGACGCCCAGGCGTTGCTCCAAGGCGCGCAAATGGTTACCGACCATGGTGGTCGACATCCCACAGGCCTGTGCCGCAGCGGTCATGCTGCCGGTCTCCACCACTTTCACGTACACCGACATTGCCTGGAACAGGTCCATTATCAATCCCTGATTTAAAGTCATTGCAGGAAAGCACAGTTTATCCAGCTGAGGTGGCTAACGATACTTCCATCACCACAACCGGAGCCTGCCACCATGACCGCCGCCTGCCTGATGACCACCTACCAACCCTTGGCCTTGAGTTTTACCCGTGGCCTGGGCACACTCCTATGGGATCAGCAGGGCCGTGAATACCTGGACGCGGTAGCGGGTGTGGCGGTGACCAATGTCGGCCACTCCCACCCGAAACTGGTGACGGCTATCAGCGAGCAAGCTGGCCTGTTGCTGCATACCTCCAACCTCTACAGCATTGATTGGCAGCAACGGCTGGCCCAGCGCTTGACGCAACTGTCCGGCCTGGACCGCGTTTTTTTCAACAACTCCGGCGCCGAAGCCAACGAGACCGCGCTGAAACTGGCGCGGTTGCATGGTTGGAAAAAAGGCATCGAAGAGCCGTTGGTGGTGGTCATGGAGAATGCCTTCCACGGCCGCACGCTTGGCACCATGGCCGCCAGTGATGGGCCGTCGGTGCGCCTTGGTTTTCAGCGCTTGCCGGGGGATTTTCTCAAGGTCCGGTTTGGTGATCTGGCGGCCATCGAAGCACTCACCAAAACGTTTGGTACGCGGATCGCGGCGGTCTTGCTGGAGCCGATCCAGGGCGAAAGCGGCGTGCTGCCGGCGCCGCCGGGTTACCTGCAAGCGCTGCGCGATCACTGCACGCGCCACGGTTGGCTGATGATGCTGGATGAAATCCAGACCGGCATCGGTCGTACCGGCGCCTGGTTTGCTTTCCAGCATGAAGGCATCCTGCCGGACGTGATGACCTTGGCCAAAGGCCTGGGCAACGGTGTGCCCATCGGCGCCTGCCTTGCAAGGGCGGGGGTGGCCCAGTTATTCACGCCGGGCAGCCACGGCAGCACTTTCGGCGGCAACCCTCTGGCGTGTCGGGTGGGCTGCACCGTGTTGGACATTATCGAAGAGCAAGGCCTGTTGCAGAACGCTGCGCAGCAGGGCGAGCGCTTGCTGGCGCGGTTGCGGATGGAATTGGACGAACACCCGCAGGTAATGGCGATTCGCGGGCAAGGCTTGATGATCGGCATCGAGCTGACCAGCCCTTACCGCGAACTGGCCCAGCGCGCTGCCCAGGAGCATGGGCTACTGATCAATGTGACGCGGGGTAAGGTCATTCGCCTGTTGCCGCCGTTGACCCTGGATGCCAAGGAGGTCGAAATGATCGTGCGAGCCATCACCCGTTTATTGGATCAGGCCCATTGAGCCATTCCTGGTTCATTGTCTCTTTATCCCCCAGATACTCCAGCAACCACGCCATGGCCGGGGACAGCTTGTTCTGTGCCCAGGCCACGCACGACGGGCTGGCGGGGAAGGGCCGGGTCAATTGCAGCGCCACCAGTTCACCGCGTTCGATCCACGGCAACACCTGATGCGCTGGCGCCATGCCGACGCACAGACCATCACGCAGGCAATCGATGGCGGACGCCCAGTTCGGCACCACCAGCCGACGTTGGTTATCCAGCGTCCAGGTGTCGCGCTTGGGGAGGTTGCGTGAAGTGTCGGTCATGCACAGTGATGCGAACGGGCGCAGTTGGTCATCGCTGAGCAGCCCTTGCACCGCCGCCAGTGGATGCTTGGCGCTGACCACACACAACCAGTTCAACAACCCCATGTCGCGAAAGGTGAAGTGACTGGCCACCGGCACCGCGCTGGTGGCGCCGATCACAATGTCGGTGCGCTCATCGGCCAGGGCGTCCCACACGCCGTTGTACACCTCGTATTCCAGCAACAATTCCACCTCGGGGAACTGTCGATAGAAATCCAGCACCAACTGCCGGCAACGCTGGGGTTTGACGATGGAGTCCACGGCCACCTTCAACTGACCGCTCCAACCGTTCGCCACTTGCTGACACAGACGCCGCGTGCCGAGCATTTTTTTCATCACGCCTCGGGCTTCGTCTATAAATAGACGGCCCGCCGGGGTCAGCTCTACGTCGCGATGGCGCCGCACAAACAGTGGCACTGCCAACCATTCTTCCAGTTGACGCACCGTGTAGCTGATGGCCGACGGCACGCGGTGCAATTCCTGGGCGGCAGCGCTGAAACTGCCATGGCGTGCCACCGCATCGACTACATCCAGGGAGTATTCAGACCACATGGTGACTGCCTTCAAAATTATTGATAAGAGTGTCCAATTATTATCGCTTCACACAAAATCTGTCAGCCTCATAATGGCCGCCAGTCAGCAAATAGTTTGATGGCAAGATCTACAAGGCTTCAATGAAAAATTCTTTTGGTTTTACCTGGTACCTGGCGGGGCTGAGCATGCTCGGTTATCTGGCCATGGATATGTACTTGCCGGCGTTCGGCGCCATGGGCGAGCAGTTGCAGATTGGCGCTGGCGCGGTGGGGGCCAGCTTGAGTATTTTCCTCGCCGGCTTTGCGCTGGGGCAGTTGCTGTGGGGCCCGTTGTCCGATCGCCTGGGGCGCAAGCCGATCTTGCTCGCAGGCTTGAGTCTGTTTGTGCTGGGCTGCGCCGGAATGTTCTGGGTCGAGACCGCGTCTCAACTGCTGGCCTTGCGCTTTATGCAGGCCATTGGCGTGTGCTCCGCTGCTGTGAGCTGGCAGGCGCTGGTCATCGATCGCTACCCGGCCAACAAGGCTCACCGGGTGTTCGCCAGCATCATGCCGCTGATGTCGCTGTCGCCTGCCCTGGCGCCGCTGTTGGGCGCGATGGTGCTGAACCACTTCGGTTGGCAGGCGATCTTTGGGGTCTTGCTGGGCGTATCACTGCTGTTGCTGCTGCCGACCTTGTTCCTGCGCAGCGTGCCGAAACGGCAGATAGAAACTCCGACACGCCTCGGTTATGGGCAGTTGCTCACTTCCCGGGTGTTCACCGGCAACGTGATGATCTTCGCTGCCTGCTCCGCCAGTTTCTTTGCCTGGCTGACGGCTTCGCCGTTCATCCTTGGCGACATGGGCTACAGCCCGAATGACATCGGCCTGAGTTACGTGTTGCCGACACTGGCGTTTCTGGTGGGCGGCTACAGCTGCCGCAGCGCCTTGCAGCGTTTCCAGGGCAAGACGTTGTTGCCTTGGTTACTGGCGGCCTACTGCATCAGCATGGTGGCGCTGTATCTGGTTGCGACCATGACCGTGCCGACCCTCACCACCTTGCTGATTCCGTTCTGTCTGATGGCGTTGGTCAACGGTGCGAGTTATCCGATCGTGGTGGCGAATGCACTGATGCCGTTTGCGGAAAATTCCGGCAAGGCGGCCGCGTTGCAAAACACCTTGCAACTGGGCCTGTGTTTTCTCAGCAGCCTGCTGGTGTCTTCGATGATCGACCAACCGCTGCTGATCACCGTGATCGTGATGCTGGCGACCGCGCCACTTGCGGTGTTGGGCTACTGGCTGGCGCGGCCGAAGCACACGGCTTCGAAGCTGTCGCGCGTTTAGGCTGACAGTGCGGTCATTGTGAGAGGGGGCAAGCCCCTCCCACATTTTGACTCGGCTGGGTGAGTGGCTAAAACGTGATCTCCATATTCACCGTCGGTGTTGACGTGCGGCTACCCCGGCCGCCGTCCACACCGAATTTGTTGTGCCAGTACTCGTAACCCACCCCGAGGTACAGGTTCGGCTTTACGCTCTTACCCGGTCGTACCGCCACCATCAACGCGGTGCGCATCAAGGCTTCCGGCGCAGTGTCACGGCCATGGTAGTCCTCGCCTTTTTCCCCGACGTAATTGATAAAACCCTGGAATTTTGCCGCGTGGTTGGCGATTTCGAATGGGCGCATCCAAGTCAGGTTAAGCATGTAGGTGTCGTCGAAGGTGTGGTTCGACTCCTGCGCGCCGGGGATGCCGGTGTGATTCTTTTCCTTGTAGTACATCAGGCTCAGGTCCAGCACGCCCACGGTGTTGAACTTCAAGGTCGGGCCGAGCACCAGCGCACGCTTTTTGGCCGAGGCGAAGTTGTTGTTGCGGTTGGCATCAAAGCCCAAGGTCAGCGCGTAATCCTTGATCAGCCCGGTGCCCAGCGGCACATCAAATACGCGTGAGGCGTACAGCTGATGCCGATACACGGCGTACACCTCGCTGCCACCGTGATCAGTGCCCTTGCGCGGGTCGCGGCTGTCGGACAGGAACACGTCCAGGTTCAGGAAATTGCTGCCGTACTGGTAGCCGCTGGCGTGGGTGAAGCTGTAGATGCGCTTGCTGAATTCATCGGGGTTGTTCGGGTTGGTGAACTGCTGGCCGTAGCGAAAGCCTGCGCTGTTGTTCATCCATTCCACCGCGACAGCCTCCCCGCCGCCGAGAAGGGTGAGTGCAACGGTGGCGCCCTGTAATACCTTTTTCATGGTCCTGGTCCTTTGGCGTTCTGGCTCATCACGGCCGGATTGTTTTTGTAACGCCGGCGGAGGGTATCTTGTTCGATTGATTGTATACAACTCTATGGACATCTAGTCCTAACATTGCATACAGTGGCCGCACAACAAAAACAGAGAACCCCTCACCATGACTATCCCGAAGGCGTCACCGCAGCGGCCAGAAGATGAGAATCTCGGCGTCGCCGCCAACATGGCTTACGGCCTGCAGCATGTGCTCACCATGTACGGCGGCATCGTCGCGGTACCGTTGATCGTCGGTCAGGCGGCCGGGTTGTCACCGGCAGATATTGGTCTGCTGATCGCCGCGTCGCTGTTCGCTGGTGGCTTGGCCACCCTGTTGCAAACCCTTGGCCTGCCGTTCTTTGGCTGTCAGTTGCCGCTGGTGCAGGGCGTGTCATTTGCCGGTGTGGCAACCATGGTGGCGATTGTCGGCAGCGACGGCGCTGGCGGGGTGCCGGCGATTCTTGGGGCGGTGATGGCCGCGTCGTTTATCGGGCTACTGATCACGCCCGTGTTCTCGCGGATTACCAAGTTCTTCCCGCCGTTGGTGACTGGCATCGTGATCACCACCATCGGCCTGACGCTGATGCCCGTGGCGGCGCGCTGGGCCATGGGCGGTAACAACCGCGCTGCAGATTTCGGCAGCATGCCCAATATCGGCCTGGCGGCGTTGACCTTGGTATTGGTGCTGCTATTGAGCAAGATTGGCAGCGCAACCATCTCGCGCCTGTCGATCCTGCTGGCGATGGTCATCGGCACGGTGATTGCGGTGTTCCTCGGCATGGCGGACTTTTCCGGCGTGACCCAGGGCCCGATGTTTGGTTTCCCTACGCCCTTCCATTTCGGCATGCCGACCTTCCACATCGCGGCAATCATTTCCATGTGCATCGTGGTGATGGTGACCCTGGTGGAAACCTCGGCCGACATCTTGGCCGTGGGCGAAATCATCGACACCAAAGTCGACTCTAAACGCCTCGGTAATGGCCTGCGCGCCGACATGCTGTCGAGTATGTTCGCGCCGATCTTCGGTTCGTTCACCCAGAGTGCGTTCGCCCAGAACGTCGGCCTGGTGGCGGTGACCGGGGTGAAGAGTCGCTTTGTGGTTGCCACCGGTGGCCTGTTCCTGGTGATCCTTGGCCTGCTGCCATTTATGGGGCGGGTGATCGCCGCGGTGCCCACCTCGGTGCTGGGCGGTGCCGGGATTGTGCTGTTCGGCACCGTGGCGGCCAGTGGTATTCGCACCCTGTCGAAAGTGGATTACCGCAACAACATGAACCTGATCATCGTCGCCACCTCCATCGGTTTTGGCATGATTCCGATTGCAGCGCCGAGTTTCTACGATCAATTCCCTAGCTGGTTTGCGACCATTTTCCACTCGGGCATCAGCTCGTCGGCGATCATGGCGATCTTGTTGAACCTGGCGTTTAACCACTTCACGGCGGGCAATTCGGATCAGCAGTCGGTGTTCGTGGCGGGGACCGAGCGCAGTTTGTGCTTCCACGACGTCGCGGCGTTGCGGGATGGAGATTACTTCAGGGGCGGCAAGTTGTTTGATGCCGAGGGCAAGGAGATTCCGCTGGTAGCGGAGGTGCCCAGGAAAACAGCGCAGCCTGAAACCACAGAGGTCTGAAAATGTGGGAGGGGGCTTGCTCCCGATAGCAGGGTGTCAGCCACAGTAGTCGTGACTGACCCAGCGCTATCGGGAGAAAGCCCCCTCCCACATTTGGAACTCAACCAGCCTTGCGAACGGGGTGCGGCACTGAACAGGCCTCATCCAAAAACTTCACCACGGTCCCCATGCAGGCCTGGCGTTCTTCTACGTGGGGCATGTGGCTGGAGTCTTCGAACAGCGCCCAGCGTACATCCGCGATCTCATCCAGAAACGGCTTGACCACCAGTGGGGTGGCCTCGTCATGTCGGCCCGAGATCACCAGGGTCGGCACCTTGATCGCCGAGAGGCGGCCAATGGATTTCCAGTCCTTCAGACTGCCGATCACGTGGAACTCAGTCGGGCCGCTCATGGCGTGATAAACCGTAGGGTCTGAATCGACCTGGGCGAAAGTGCGCGCCACTTCCTCCGGCCAGGGGTTCACGCGGCATACGTGCTGGTCATAGAACACCCGCGAGGCGGCGAGGTATTCCGGGTCTTGATAGGTGCCAGCGGCTTCGTGCTTGAGCAGGGTTTCGTGCACGCCTTCCGGCAGCAATTGGCGCAGGCGATTGGCCTCGCTGACCCAGGTGCGCATGCAGGTCGGGGAGTTGGCCGGGATGAACGCGCGCAAACCCTTGGGTTGCAAGATTGCATGTTCACTGCCGAGCATGCCGCCCCAGGACTGGCCGAGGATCGCGTAGTTGTCGCTGATCTGCAGGTGATCCAGCAGGTTATCCAGTTCTTTGAGGAACAAGTCGACGGTCCAGAAGGACGGATCTTTCTCAGGCAAATGCGTGGAGCGGCCATTGCCCAGTTGGTCGTAGTGGATGACCGCGTGGCCGCTGGCTGCGACGTCCTTGAAGGCGTCGACATAATCATGGGTACAGCCGGGGCCGCCGTGGATGACGACCAGTGGTGTACGGCCGCTGGACAGGTCGCCAGTGACGCGATACCAGGTTTGGTAGGCGCCAAAGGCCGCATACCCTTCGCGGATTTTTTCGATGAATTCCATTTCGTACCCTGCTCTGAAAAAAGGCTCAGGGACACGATAGTCTGCGCGCGAAATTTAGGTAACTAGCAAAACAGCTAGGTTTTGCCGATGGATCAGTCTTCCAGCAGGCGGTAATGGGTAGCCCGAACCACCGCCTGGACTCGGTTTTTGGCGCCCAGCTTGTGCATCGCCGAAGCCAGGTGCAGCGTGACCACCGCCAGCGAACGGCTCAACTGCGTGGCGATTTCAGCAGCGGTCAGGCCTTCGGCGGCCCATTTCAGGCACTCGCGTTCGCGTTTGGTCAGGTGAATATGGGGGTAGGTGCGCAGTTCCTTGCTGAACAGCGGGTAGGCTGCTTCCTGCAACGCATGGGAAATCACACTGAAATCCGACAAAGTTTGCTGCGCGTCCTGCAACACCGTGTGCGCGCTACCGATACGCAGGCCGGTCAGCGAAGCAAAGCCACCACGGGGCAGGTGGATCGGTACGCTGACGCCGCAGGTCAGCTGCTGGTCATGCAGGTAGGATGAAACCGGCGCGTGGCACGGATCGATGATTTTTTGCAGTGGGGTGTCGGCCTTGGCTTCGTAGGACCATACGAACGGCGATACCGTGCTCAGGGCCAGGTGTTGCACCGGATCGATCTGGTAAAACCCTTTACTGCACCATAATGCGTGCCAGTCGGGTGGCGTATTGCGCAGTTCCAGCACCGAGGGGGTGATCAAAGCGCCGTCCTGGTCGATCGGCACGGGGGAGTAGTCGTACACCAGCGCATCGAAGCCTAACTGTTGAGCGAGGATAAACGCGTTGTCCATCTGCTCATCCAGGCTCCTGCCCGGCATCAGACGATTGTTGAAGGCAGTCAGCTTGGTCAGCATCCGTTCTGCTCCCGAATTCATTTGAATCTCGACATGCGGCAAGTAGAATGCCACGCCCCGGCGAAGGACTGCCAGGCCAAACCTATAAGAACTACTAGGTTATGGACGCGCGGCATCCTCGGTAGTGTTGGCCTGACAAGCGGCCGCTACTCGCCAGGCCGATACAACACAAGGAATGTATGCATGTGGCGTGAAATTGCCCCCGACCAGCAGTACAACGTGCAAGTCGACGGCCATAACCTCGTGGTCTACAGCTTTGGCGAAGGCGATGAGGTGCTGTTGTGCCTCAACGGCGGGCCAGGCCTGCCGTGTGACTACTTGCGCGACGCCCATGGCTGGCTCAAAGAGCATAACCTGCGAGTGGTTGCATTCGACCAGCTTGGCACGGGGGCATCAGCCAGACCGACCGATGTTTCCCTGTGGGAAATACGCCGTTATGTCGAAGAAGTCGAATCCGTGCGCCAGGCACTGGGGCTGGGCCGTGTGCACTTGCTCGGGCATTCATGGGGCGGCTGGCTGGGCATCGAATACGCCATCCATTATCCCGACGCGCTGAAAAGCCTGATCCTGGAAAACACTGTCGGCGACATTCCGCACCTGTCCCAGGAGCTGGAGCGCCTGCGCGGCGCCTTAGGCAGCGAAACCGTGGCCATGATGCAGCGCCATGAAGCCATGGGCACTCTCGATCACCCGCAGTACCAGGCCGCGATCACCTTGCTCAACTATCGCCACGTGTGCCGTCTGGACGAATGGCCCGAGCCGGTCAAACGCGCCCTCGGCGACTGGAACATGGGCCCCTACGAAACCATGCAGGGCCCTAACGAATTCCTCTATGTCGGCAACCTCAAGGACTGGAACCGCATCCCCGAGATGGCCGATTTCAAGATGCCGATCTTGATCACCACCGGCCAGCACGACGAACTCACCCCGGCCTGTGCCATGCGCATGAAAATGGCGGCCAGACACGCCGAACTGCATGTATTCCCCAACAGCAGCCATATGCCGTTCTACGAAGAACCCCAGGCGTATTTCCCGGTGCTGCTGGACTTTCTTGCTCGCCACCGAGGCTGACGGATGAACTTGGCGCGCTACCGTTTTGTGCTGTCCCGGCCGCTGCAATTGCTGCCGGTGCTGTTTGGCATCAGCCTGATTACCTTTGTGCTGGTGCGCTCGATCCCCGGCGACCCGGCGCGTGCGTTGCTCGGCTCGCGCAGCACACCGGAGGCGTTGCTGAAAATCCGCGCCCAGTACGGCCTCGATCAGCCGTTGTGGCTGCAATATTTCTATTTTCTGAAGAACCTCCTGAAGGGCGACCTCGGTCAATCGCTGCTGTACAAGGTCGACGCGCTGAAGCTGATCGTCACCCGTATCGAGCCGACCCTGGTGCTGGTACTCGGCAGCGTGGTGCTGGCGCTGCTGATCGCGGTGCCCCTGGCAACCTGGGCTGCGCGCAATAAAGGCGGCTGGGCCGACAACCTGATCCGCGTGTTCACCACGGTGGGCCTGGGCATGCCGGCGTTCTGGCTGGGCTTGATGCTGATCCTGCTGCTGAGTGTGAAATGGGGCTTGTTCCCGGTGTCCGGCTACGGTCGCACCTGGCTGGACAAGGCACACCATATGGTCCTGCCGTGCCTGACCATTGCCCTGGCGCTGTCGGCAGTACTGGTGCGCAACCTGCGGGCGAGCATGTTGATGGAGTTGCAGGCGGACCACGTTACCGCCGCCCGTGCGCGCGGACTGTCCGAAGCCGCCGTGTTTCGCCGCCATGTGTTGCCCAATTCCCTGGTGCCGGCGGTCAACCTGCTGGCAGTGAATATCGGCTGGCTGATCAGCGGCACGGTGGTCATCGAAAGCCTGTTCGCCATTCCTGGCATCGGTCAGTTATTGGTGCGCGGCATCTTTACCCGCGACTACATGGTGGTGCAGGGCGTGGCCATGGTGTTGGCCTGCGCGACGGTGGTGGTCAACTTCATCGCGGATGTGGCGACGGTGGCCCTCGACCCGCGGGTGAAAATGCAATGAGCAGCCGCCCGTTGATTGCCCCATGGCGCTTGCGCCTGCGCTTTGGTTTTCGCAATGGCTGGCTGACGGCCGCTTGGGGGCTATTGATACTGTTGGTGTGGTTGACCCTGGCGCTGTTTGCGCCATGGATCGCGCCTTTTGATCCGATTGCACAGAATACCGATATCAGTTTGATCGGTCCCAGCCTGGCCCATCCATTCGGCACCGATAACTACGGTCGTGACATTCTGTCCAGGGTCATCTGGGGCGCACGTATTGACCTGCAGCTGGCCATCATCGGGGTCATTTTCCCCTTCATGATCGGCACCTTTGTGGGCGCGGTCTCAGGTTACATCGGCGGTCGTTTCGACAGTTTCTGCATGCGTGTGATCGATGTGATCCTGGCGTTCCCGTTCCTGGTGCTGATGCTGGCGATCATGGCCATCCTCGGCCCGGGCCTGAAGAGCTTTTACATCGCCATGGCGCTGGTGGGTTGGGTCTCGTATGCGAGGCTGATCCGTTCGCAGATCCTGGTGCTCAAGGAAAGCGACTTTGCCCTGGCCGCCAAGAGCCTGGGTTTTGGTCATGGGCGCATCCTGTTCCGGCATTTGCTGCCGAATGCGATGTTTGGCTCGATTGTGTTTTCCATGTCCGATGCGGTGCTGGTGCTGCTCAACGGTGCCGCCGTGAGCTACCTGGGCCTTGGGGTGCAACCGCCGACCGCCGAATGGGGGACGATGGTCGCCGAAGGGCAGGCGTTTATTACCACGGCCTGGTGGATCTGCACCTTTCCGGGGTTGGGCATCGTGACCCTGGCCATGGGTTTCAGCCTGTTGGCTGATGGGGTGGCGCAAGTGTTAGGGGATCGGTCATGAGTCTGCTTCAGGTACGAGACCTCAGCGTAATCGCCAATAACGCGGGGCGCGATGTCACCTTGGTCGACCGCGTCTCCTTCGACCTGGCCGAAGGCGAAATCCTTGGTTTGGTGGGCGAGAGCGGCTCGGGCAAGACCATGGCCTGCCGAGGCCTGATGCGGCTGCTGCCGTCGCCTGATCTGCGCGCGCAGGGCGGTGCCGTGTGCCTGGCCGGTCAGGATCTGCTGTCACTGGATGACGCGGGCATGCGTGCGATACGCGGCGGGCAATTGGGCATGATTTTCCAGAACCCCAGCAGCCACCTCGACCCGCTGATGCGCATTGGCGAGCAGATCGCCGAGGGTATTCGCCTGCACCAGGGTGCGTCGAAAAAAGACGCCCGACGACACGCCATCGACGTACTGCGCCAGGTGGGTATTCCCGATCCACAGGCGCGCGTCGACAACTATCCTCACGAGTTTTCCGGCGGCATGCGCCAGCGCGCCATGATCGCCGTGGCCTTGGCCTGCAACCCAAGGGTCCTGATCGCCGACGAGCCGACCACCGCCCTGGATGTGACTGTCCAGGCGCAAATCCTGCGTCTGTTGCTGGACCTGCGCGACCAGCGTGGCTTGTCGATCATCATGATCACCCACGACTTGGGCGTGGTGGCGCAAACCTGCAATTCCATCGCGGTGATGTACGCGGGGCGCCTGTGCGAACACGGCAGTAAGTACGACCTGCTGGCCCATCCGCAACATCCGTACACCGCTGGCCTGATTGACTGCCAGCCGGCCCACAGCAGTGGCCACGCCTTGTTGCGCACCATTCCCGGCCAGCCGCCGTTGCTGGATGCCTTGCCCGGCGGCTGCCGCTTCAATCCGCGCTGCCCGCAGGTCGGTGCCTTATGTACCGAGGTGCTGCCAGAAGGTGCCCGCGTAGCCTGTCACTATCCGCTGGGAGCGCGACCATGAGCCTGTTGCAGATCAAGGATCTGGAGGTGCGCTTTGCGGCGTCAGGCAGCGGTTTGTTTGGCCTGAACACGCAGTGGGTGAGGGCGGTGAACGGTGTGTCGCTGAACCTGGCGGCCGGCGAAACCCTCGGGTTGGTGGGCGAGTCCGGCAGCGGTAAAAGCACCCTTGGCCGGGCGATCCTGCACCTCAACCCGATCAGCGCCGGGCAGGTGTTGTTCGATGGTATCGACATGGCCCATGGCAGCGCGATCGACATCGCGCGTTTGCGCCATGAAACGGCGATGATCTTTCAAGATCCCTACGCCGCGTTGAACCCGCGCCAGACCATCGGCGAAACCATCGCCGAGGTGCTGCGGGTGCAGCGCAAAGTCCCGGCAGAGCGCATCCCGGCGCGCGTCAATGAACTGCTTGAGCTGGTCGGCTTGCGCCCCGAACTGGCCAGTCGAAAACCCGGCTCCCTCAGTGGCGGTCAATGCCAGCGCGTCGGCATTGCTCGCGCCTTGGCGGTGGAACCGCGCCTGATCATCGCCGATGAGTGCGTGGCCGCGCTGGATGTGTCGATCCAGGGGCAGATCATCAATCTGCTGTTGGAACTGCAACAGCGCATGAACCTGGCCATCCTGTTTATCGCCCATGACTTGGCCATCGTGCGGCGCCTGTGCGACCGCGTGGCGGTGATGTACTTGGGCAAGATCGTCGAGGAAGGGCCCGTTGAGGCAGTGTTCAGCGCGCCGCGTCATCCCTATACGGCGGCGTTGATCCAGGCGATTCCGGAGATCGATCCGCATCGGCCATTGCCTGCAGAACCTTTGCCCGGTGAGCCACCGAGCCCACTGAATTTGCCCACCGGCTGTGCCTTTCACCCACGTTGCCGGTATGCGCGCGCCATGTGTTCCGTGGCGTCGCCGCCTACTCATTTCCTGCACGAGCATCGATACAGTTGCGTGCTTGAATCACCTTTGCTTTGACCCTTCCCTGCCATTCATGAACAAGGAGTTATGACATGCAATCCCGTCACTTGAAGTTGCTCGCCGCCGCTACGCTTACGGCTTGGTCGCTGACCGCTGGTTTGGCCCAGGCCGCTGGCGTCCTGACTATTGGCTGCCGTGAAGACAGCACCACGTTCGACCCGATCAAAAGCGCGCAAAACCGCGACACGTGGGTGTTCGCCAACGTCTACGACACCCTGGTGCGCGTGGATAACCTGGGCACCAAGATGGAACCGGGCCTGGCCGAAAGCTGGGACATTTCCAAGGATGGCCTGACTTACACCTTCAAACTGCGCGATGCGAAATTCTCTGACGGCTCGCCGATCACCGCTGAAGATGCGGCGTTTAGCCTGCTGCGCATCCGCGATAACAAAGCCTCGCTGTGGGCGGACCCTTTCAACCTGATCAACACGGCCAACGCCGCCGACCCGAAAACCCTGGTCGTCACCTTGAAGACGCCTGCCGTGGCGTTCCTCTCGCAACTGGCTTCCCCGACGGTTTCGATCCTGTCGGAAAAAGCCATGACCAAGATGGGCGAAGACGCCTACTCGGAAAACCCGGTGACATCCGGCGCGTTTACCGTGGAGGAGTGGCGCAAGGGCGATCGGGTGATCCTGAAGAAGAACCCGAACTTCTGGCAGGCCAAGAATGTGAGCCTGGATGGCGTGGAGTGGGTCTCGGTGACCGACGACAACACGCGCATGCGCATGGTGCAGAACAACGAGCTGGACACGGCGATCTTCGTGCCGTTCTCCCGGGTTGAAGAGCTGAAGAAAGACAAGAACGTGGTGATCCACGCCGACCCTTCCACCCGTGAAGATCACCTGTTGATCAACCACGCCCATGGCCTGCTGGCCAAGCCGGAAGTCCGTCAGGCGCTGGACATGGCCATCGACAAACAATCGCTGGTCAAGACCGCCACCTACGGTCAGGGCACCGTGGCCTATTCCTACATTCCAAAAGGTTCGCTGTACCACTACGCCAACAACCTGCAACGCCCGTACGACCCGGCCGAAGCCAAGAAATTACTGGCTGCTGCCGGTGCCAAGGACTTGAAGCTGAACTACGTGGTCAACGCCGGCAATGAGGCTGACGAGCAGATCGCGGTGATCATCAAGGACCAGTTGGCCAAAGTCGGCGTCACCGCCAACCTGCAGAAGGTCGACCCGACTCAAAGCTGGCAGATGCTGGTGGACGGTGAGTACGATATTTCCGTGATGTACTGGACCAACGACATCCTCGACCCGGACCAGAAGACCACCTTTGTGCTGGGCCACGACACCAATCAGAACTACATGACCCGCTACAAGAACGACAAGGTCAAGGACCTGGTGGCTGCGGCGCGGATTGAGGCGGACCCGGTCAAGCGTGAGCAGATGTATGTCGAGCTGCAAAAACTGGCGAAACAGGATGTGAACTGGATCGACTTGTACTACAGCCCCTACATCAACATCTCACGCAATAACGTGAGCAATTTCCTGCAAAACCCGCTGGGGCGCTTCACCCTTGAGGAAGTGGTGAAGAACTAAGTAAACCCAATGTGGGGCGAGACCTGTGATGAGCGGGCTTGCCCCGCGCTGGGCTGCGAAGCAGCAGTACAGCCAGCGCGATCTGACAGAGAGATCGCGCTGGCAGGTTTTGGGGCCGCTTTGCAGCCCCGTGCGGGGCAAGCCCGCTCACTACAAAAGCCAACTCACACAGCGAGTTGGGTGTCAGATGTTACTGCGCATCAAACGCCTGCCCATTGATGCCGGCACTGTCCGGCCCCATCAGGTACAGGTACACCGGCATGATCTCTTCCGGCGCGGGCCTTTCCATCGGGTTCTCCCCCGGATACGCCTGGGCCCGCATGCTGGTACGAGTGCCGCCAGGGTTGATGCTGTTGGCCCGCACCGCTGCCACATCTTCAAGCTCATCCGCCAGGGTCTGCATCAAGCCTTCAGTGGCAAACTTCGACACCCCATAAGCGCCCCAGTACGCGCGGCCCTTGCGGCCTACGCTGCTGGAGGTGAACACCACCGACGCATCCTGGGACAGCTTGAGCAGCGGCAACAAGGTGCTGGTGAGCATGAACATTGCGTTGACGTTGATGTGCATCACCCGCATGAAGTTCTCACCGGAGAGCTGCTCGATGGGCGTGCGCGGGCCGATGATCGAGGCGTTGTGCAGCAGGCCGTCGAGGTGGCCGAATTCTTTTTCGATCATGGCTGCCAGCTCATCGTATTGATGGGGCAGGGCGGTCTCCAGGTTGAATGGGATCACCACTGGCTGCGGGTTGCCGGCCGCTTCGATTTCGTCGTAGACCTGGGCCAGATTGGCTTCGGTTTTGCCTAACAGCAGCACGGTAGCGCCATGGGCGGCATAGGCTTTTGCCGCCGCCGCGCCAATCCCGCGACCGGCGCCGGTCACCAGGATGACCCGGTCTTTGAGCAGTTCTGGACGTGCAGAGTAATCAAACATAAAAAGCCTCGACAGAATTCAGCAGGTTACAAACAGCGAGCTGGAAAACACTGAAGATCCCCTGTGGGAGGGGCTTGCCCCCGATACTGGTGTATCAGTCAGCAAATGCAGTGACTGACACACTGCAATCGGGGGCAAGTCGAATCGTCGAACCGCCCCTCCCACATTTGGATCTTTATCAATCACTAAGGCCGGTGAGCCATTAGCAACTGCACAGTGCGTTATCCAGCACCTTGCGCAGTTCCAGTGGGTGATCCACCACTACATCTGCGCCCCAGTGGCGTGGGTTGTCGTCCGGGTGGATATAGCCGTAGCTGACCGCCGCCGTGCGCGTGCCGGCATCGCGGCCGGACTCGATGTCGCGCAGGTCATCGCCCACGAACAACACGCTGGCCGGGTCCAGACCGAGCATCTTGCACGCCAGGATCATCGGTTCCGGGTCCGGCTTGCTGTTTGTCACGTGGTCCGGGCAGATCAGCAGGGCCGAACGCTCGGCCAGGCCCAACTGCTGCATGATCGGTTCGGCGAAGCGCAATGGCTTGTTGGTGACGACGCCCCAGACCAGCTTGGCCTTCTCGATGTCTTCCAGAAGCTCGGCCATGCCGTCGAACAGCTTGCTGTGCACCGCGCAGTCCTTCAGGTAGCGCTCCAGGAATTCCTGGCGCAGTTCCTCAAAGCCCGGTGACTCCGGGTCCATCGAGAAAGTCACGGCGACCATCGCCCGCGCACCGCCGGAAATTTCATCGCGAATATGCTGCGGGTTGATCGGCGCCAGGTCGCGGTCGGCGCGCATGGCCTGGCAGATGGCGATGAAGTCCGGCGCGGTGTCCAGCAAGGTACCGTCCATATCGAAGAGAACCGCTCGCAACTTCACAGGCTTACTCCTCGCGCAGGGTCTGGATCATGTAGTTGACGTCAACGTCGCTGGCCAGTTTGTAGTGCTTGGTCAGCGGGTTGTAGGTCAGGCCGATGATGTCCTTGACGGTCAGCCCAGCCTGGCGGCTCCAGGCGCCCAGTTCGGACGGGCGGATGAATTTCTTGAAGTCATGGGTGCCGCGCGGCAGCAGCTTCATGATGTATTCGGCGCCAATGATCGCGAACAGGTAGGCCTTGGGGTTGCGGTTGATGGTGGAGAAGAACACCTGGCCGCCGGGCTTGACCATGCGGAAGCAGGCGCGGATCACCGAGGAGGGATCCGGTACGTGCTCAAGCATCTCAAGGCAGGTGACCACGTCGAACTGCTCGGGCATCTCTTCAGCTAGGTCTTCGGCTGTGATCTGGCGGTATTCCACGTTCACGCCGGACTCCAACTGGTGCAGTTGTGCCACGGCCAGCGGCGCTTCACCCATGTCGATCCCCATCACCGTGGCGCCGCGCTGGGCCATGGCTTCGCTGAGGATGCCGCCGCCGCAGCCGACGTCCAGCACCTTCTTGCCGGCCAGGTTGACGCGTTCGTCAATCCAGTTGACCCGCAGCGGGTTGATGTCGTGGAGGGGTTTGAACTCGCTTTCGCGGTCCCACCAGCGGTGGGCCAAGGCTTCAAACTTGGCGATTTCTGCGTGGTCGACGTTGCTCATGGTGAATCCTCTAAATCTGATAAATCGGTTTGTCGGTCCTGAACACTCAGGTTCAGAGCCAGCGTTATTCGGTGTGCCCGCTGATGCGTTTTCCCCAGGCAATGGCCGTGGCGGTCAACTGTTGTTCATCCATGCGGGTGAGTTGCCGATCGTCGAGCAACTGCTTGCCGGCGACCCAAAGGTGTTTCACGCAATCGCGCCCGGTGGCATATATAAGCTGTGAGACCGGATCGTAGATCGGTTGTTGCGCCAGCCCTGTGAGATCGAAGGCGACCATATCCGCCGCCTTGCCCACTTCCAGGGAGCCAATCTCGCTTTCCAGGCCCATGGCCCGCGCACCGTTGAGCGTAGCCATACGCAATGCACGGTGCGCGTCCAGCGCGGTGGCCGAGCCGGCGACGGCCTTGGCCAGCATCGCAGCGGTGCGGGTTTCGCCCAACAGGTCCAGGTCATTGTTGCTGGCGGCGCCATCGGTGCCGATGGCCACATTGACCCCAGCCTGCCACAGACGCTCCACCGGGCAGAAGCCGCTGGCCAGTTTAAGGTTGGATTCCGGGCAATGGATAACGCTGGTGTTGCTTTCTACCAGCAAAGCCAGGTCGTCCTCGCTGATTTGAGTCATATGAACGGCCTGGAAGCGCGGCCCCAGTAATCCGAGGCGGCCCAAGCGTGCCAGCGGGCGTTCGCCGGTCTGTTCGACGGCTTGCTGCACCTCGAAGGCGGTTTCGTGCACGTGCATATGGATCGCGGCGTCCAGCTCTTCGGCGATCACCCGAATCTTTTCAAGGTTGGCATCGCACACGGTATAGGGCGCGTGGGGGCCGAACGTAATCTTGATGCGCGGGTGGTGCTTGAGGTCGCCGAACAGCTCGATGCCCTGGCGGATCGCCTCATCGGCGGTGCTGGCGCCGGGAATCGGGAAGTCGAGGATCGGAATCGCGATCTGTGCACGCATGCCGCTGTTGTGCACGCAATCGCTGGCGACCTTGGGGTAGAAGTACATGTCGGAGAAGCAAGTGATGCCGCCCTTGAGTTGCTCGGCGATGGCCAGGTCGGTGCCATCACGCACGAAGGCTTCATCGACCCACTTGGCTTCGGCGGGCCAGATGTGTTTTTCCAGCCAGGTCATCAAGGGCAGGTCATCGGCCAGGCCGCGAAACAGGCTCATCGCCGCGTGCCCGTGGGCGTTGATCAGGCCTGGGCTGAGCAGCATCCCTGGCAGTTCGCGCACCTCAGTGGCTGACAGCTTCAAGGCAGCGGCCCGCGGCCCGATAAAGGCAATGCGCCCATCGCGGATGCCCACGCCATGTTCCTTGAGCACCACGCCAGCAGGTTCGACAGGTACCAGCCAGGTTGGCAGTAGCAGTAAGTCGAGCGGGGCGGCAGTGGAGGTCATCGCAGGCTTCTTCCCGGGCAGCTATAAAAGAAGCGCGAAGTATACCCGAGCGTCCTGGCTGGCGGATCGCTATAATCGGCGGCTTTTGTTCATGAGTGCGGAGTAAGGGATGCGCGACCGACTGTTGGCAGCGGAGAAAGTGAAGGCCATCGATTGGCGTGATGGCACGCTGCATCTGCTCGATCAGCGTGCCTTGCCGTCCCAGGAAAACTGGGTGGCCTGCTCCACGGTCGACGATGTGGCTGCCGCCATTCGCGCCATGGTGGTGCGTGGTGCGCCGGCCATCGGTATCAGTGCGGCCTATGGCTTGGTACTGGCCGCCCGTGATCGTATGGCCGAGGGCGAAGACTGGCAGGCTGCGTGGGAGGAGGATTACGCACTGCTGGCCGATACTCGTCCCACAGCGTCGAACCTGTTCTGGGCCCTCAAGCGCATGCGCGATCGCCTGGATCGCATCAAGATGCACGCCGATCCGCTGGCAGTCCTGGAAGCAGAGGCCATCGCGATCCATGAAAGTGACCGCGAAGCCAACCTTGTGATGGCGCAGTTGGGCGTTGAGCGGATTCGCAAGCACCAGGGCAACGCCCAGGCGATCCTGACCCACGGCAATGCCGGCGCGTTGGCGACGGGCGGCGTCGGCACGGCCCTCGGGGTTGTGCGTGCGGCCTTCTTGGAGGGTTTGGTTGAACACGTCTATGCCAATGAAACCCGGCCCTGGCTGCAAGGTTCGCGGCTGACGGCCTGGGAGTTGGCGGGCGAGGGCATCCCTGTCACGGTCAATGCCGACTCGGCGGGCGCGCATATCCTCAAGACCAAAGGCGTGACCTGGGTGATCGTCGGGGCTGACTGTATTGCGGCCAATGGAGATGTGGTCAGCACGATCGGCACGTACCAGTTGGCCGTGTGTGCCATGCATCACGGCGTGCGGTTTATGGTGGTGGCGCCGAGTTCGACCTTGGATCTGATGATGGCCACTGGCGAAGATGTTGCGTTGGAAGAGCGCGATCCGGGTGAGCTGCTGGAGGTCAACGGGAAGCGCCTGGAGGTTAATGCGTTTAACCCGGTATTTGATGTGACTCCGGCCGACTTGATTGATGTGATTGTGACTGAGAAGGGCGTGGTTGAGCGGCCGGATACGGCGAAATTGGCCAAGCTGATGTGCCGTAAGCGGCTGCATTGAGGGCTGCGGTGTCTGTGAAATGGCTACCGGGGGCAAGCCCCTCCCACACTTGAATGACGAACACAGTCAAAATGTATGAGGGGGCTTGCCCCCGATTGGCCCTGAAAGTCAATAAAACCCTCGGATCCGCCCTCAAAAAAAAGCACCACCCCATCTCTGAGGCCCTCTCGTCCCCCTCAAGCCTGTCATCCGTCAAATTACTAGTCTCCATGCGCATCAGGGGGATAGGTGCGTGGCGGCGATTGTGATAACATCCGGCGGTTTCCAGGGCCGCCCCGAGGGGTTGCCTATAACGTGCAGATCCGTGTCATAACTCGTTGATTTGTCGTAAGTCGTTGTCAGGCACTCTGTCGGCAGCGGCGAGCTTCGTTCGTCCCATATGGATGTGACGAGGTTTCACCCGAAAAAGGAATCAGGCTTCTCATGGGCGAACTGGCCAAAGAAATCCTCCCGGTCAATATCGAAGACGAGCTGAAACAGTCCTACCTCGACTACGCGATGAGCGTAATTGTCGGTCGGGCACTGCCTGATGCGCGCGATGGCTTGAAGCCCGTGCACCGGCGTGTGCTGTTCGCGATGAGCGAGCTGGGTAACGACTGGAACAAGCCGTACAAGAAATCTGCCCGTGTTGTCGGTGACGTGATCGGTAAGTATCACCCTCACGGCGACACTGCGGTGTACGACACCATCGTACGTATGGCCCAGCCGTTTTCCCTGCGCTACCTGCTGGTAGACGGCCAGGGTAACTTCGGTTCCGTCGACGGCGACAACGCTGCTGCCATGCGATACACCGAAGTGCGCATGACCAAGCTGGCGCATGAGCTGCTGGCTGACCTGCACAAAGAAACCGTGGACTGGGTGCCGAACTACGACGGCACCGAAATGATCCCGGCTGTCATGCCTACCCGGATCCCCAACCTGCTTGTCAACGGTTCCAGCGGTATCGCCGTGGGCATGGCGACCAACATCCCGCCGCACAACCTCGGTGAAGTCATCGACGGTTGCCTGGCCCTCATCGACAACCCTGAGCTGACCGTCGATGAGTTGATGCAGTACATCCCGGGTCCGGACTTCCCGACCGCCGCGATCATCAACGGTCGCGCCGGCATCATCGAAGCCTACCGCACCGGCCGTGGCCGCATTTACATGCGCGCCCGCTCGATGATCGAAGACATCGACAAGGTCGGTGGCCGTCAGCAAATCGTCATCACCGAGCTCCCTTACCAGTTGAACAAGGCGCGTCTGATCGAAAAGATCGCCGAGCTGGTTAAAGAGAAGAAACTCGAAGGCATCACCGAGCTGCGCGACGAATCCGACAAAGACGGTATGCGCGTAGTGATCGAGCTGCGTCGTGGCGAAGTGCCTGAGGTGATCCTCAACAACCTCTATGCCCAGACCCAGCTGCAAAGCGTGTTTGGTATCAACGTGGTTGCCCTGATCGACGGCCGCCCGCGCATCCTGAACCTCAAGGATCTGCTGGAAGCCTTCGTGCGTCACCGTCGCGAAGTAGTGACCCGCCGCACCGTATTCGAACTGCGCAAGGCCCGCGAGCGTGGCCACATTCTGGAAGGCCAGGCGGTTGCGCTGTCGAACATCGACCCGGTTATCGCCTTGATCAAAGCCTCGCCGACACCATCGGAAGCGAAAGAAGCGCTGATCAAGATGCCGTGGGAATCCAGCGCCGTCGTGGCGATGGTTGAACGTGCCGGTGCTGACTCGTGCCGCCCGGAGACACTGGACCCGCAATACGGTCTGCGTGACGGCAAGTACTTCCTGTCGCCGGAACAGGCCCAGGCTATCCTCGAACTGCGTCTGCACCGTCTGACCGGCCTTGAGCACGAGAAGCTGCTGGCCGAGTACCAGGAAATTCTCAATCAGATCGGCGAGTTGATCCGCATCCTCAACAGCGCCGTGCGCCTGATGGAAGTGATCCGCGAAGAACTGGAAGTAATCCGCGCCGAATACGGCGACGTGCGCCGCACCGAAATCCTCGATGCCCGTCTCGATCTGACCCTGGGTGACATGATCCCGGAAGAAGAACGCGTGGTTACGATCTCCCACGGCGGCTATGCCAAGACCCAGCCATTGGCTGCTTACCAGGCCCAGCGTCGCGGCGGTAAAGGTAAATCGGCTACTGGCGTGAAGGATGAGGACTACATCGCTCACCTGCTGGTCGCCAACAGCCACACCACGCTGCTGCTGTTCTCCAGCAAGGGCAAGGTGTACTGGCTCAAAACCTACGAAATTCCGGAAGCGTCCCGCGCCGCCCGTGGTCGTCCGCTGGTCAACCTGCTGCCACTGGACAGTGATGAATACATCACCACCATGCTGCCGGTAGACGAATACACCGAAGGTCACTTCATCTTCATGGCAACTGCCAAAGGCACCGTGAAGAAGACCCCGCTCGAATCCTTCAGCCGCCAGCGCAGCGTGGGCCTGATCGCCCTGGAACTGGACGAAGGCGACGTATTGATCAGCGCGGCCATCACCGACGGCGAGCGTGAAGTCATGCTGTTCTCCGACGGCGGCAAGGTTACGCGCTTCAAGGAATCCGACGTTCGCGCCATGGGCCGTACCGCCCGCGGTGTGCGCGGCATGCGTCTGCCGGAAGGGCAGAAGCTGATTTCGATGCTGATCCCGGAAGAAGGCAGCCAAATCCTCACCGCTTCTGCGCGTGGTTATGGCAAGCGTACGGCCATCGGCGAGTTCCCGGAGTACAAACGTGGTGGCCAGGGCGTTATTGCCATGGTCAGCAACGATCGCAACGGCCGTCTGGTCGGCGCGGTACAGGTGCTCGACGGCGAGGAGATCATGCTGATTTCCGACCAGGGCACCCTGGTACGTACCCGTGTGGCAGAAGTGTCGAGCCTGGGTCGCAACACCCAAGGCGTGACGCTTATCAAGCTGGCCAGCGACGAGACACTGGTAGGCCTGGAACGTGTCCAGGAACCATCGGAAGTTGAAGGCGAAGAGCTGGACGAGGCCGATGCCGAGTTCGCAGGTGAGGTCATGGCGAGTGGCGATGATATCGTCGACGAGCCAACCCTCGATGCTGCCGCAGACGAAGAAGAACCGCAGGAATAAGCGGACACAAAGGGGGCGGATGAAGATTCGCCCCCTTGTTGTTTGTCCCTTGTGAAATATTGAAATCCCGATTTATTGCACCACCCCACCAGATCAGAGTGAGATTGGATGTGAGCAAGAGAGCCTATAACTTCTGTGCCGGTCCCGCGGCGCTTCCTGAAGCAGTCCTGCAGCGTGCGCAGGGTGAACTCCTCGACTGGCATGGAAAAGGCCTCTCCGTGATGGAAATGAGCCATCGCAGCGATGAGTTCGTATCCATTGCTACCAAGGCCGAGCAGGATCTGCGCGACTTGCTGGACATTCCATCCAATTACAAAGTGCTGTTCCTGCAGGGTGGCGCGAGCCAGCAGTTCGCCCAGATCCCGCTGAACCTGCTGCCGGAAGACGGCACTGCCGACTACATCGACACCGGTATCTGGGGGCAGAAGGCTATTGAAGAGGCCTCGCGCTACGGTCACGTCAACGTTGCCGGCACCGCCAAGCCCTACGACTACTTCGCCATCCCAGGTCAGAACGAATGGAAGCTGTCGAAGGATGCGGCCTACGTGCACTACGTCGCGAACGAAACCATTGGCGGCCTGGAGTTCGACTGGGTGCCGGAAGTCGGCGACGTTCCGCTGGTGTGCGACATGTCCTCGGACATCCTCTCGCGGCCTATCGATGTGTCCAAGTACGGCATGATCTATGCCGGCGCGCAGAAGAACATCGGTCCAAGTGGCATCCTGGTTAACATCGTTCGTGAAGACCTGCTGGGCCGCGCCCGTTCGCTGTGCCCGACCATGCTCAACTACAAGGTCGCAGCCGACAACGGATCGATGTACAACACCCCGCCGGCGTTCTCCTGGTACCTGTCCGGCCTGGTATTCGAGTGGCTGAAAGAGCAGGGCGGTGTCGCCGCCATGGGCAAGCTCAACGAAGAGAAGAAGCGCACCCTGTACGACTTCATTGACGCCAGCGGCCTGTATAGCAACCCCATCAATCCAAGCGACCGCTCGTGGATGAACGTGCCGTTCCGCCTGGCTGACGACCGTCTGGACAAACCATTCCTGGCCGGTGCCGACGCGCGCGGCCTGTTGAACCTCAAGGGCCACCGTTCGGTGGGTGGCATGCGCGCCTCCATCTATAACGCTGTCGACATCCACGCGATCAATGCGCTGGTTGCCTACATGGCAGAGTTCGAAAAGGAACACGGCTAATGTCTGAACAAGAGCTCAAGGCCCTGCGTGTACGCATTGACAGCCTGGATGAGAAAGTCCTGGAGCTGATCAGTGAACGTGCGCGGTGCGCCCAGGAAGTGGCACGGGTGAAGATGGCGTCCCTCGCTGAAGGCGAAGTGCCGGTGTTCTACCGCCCCGAGCGTGAAGCTCAGGTGCTCAAACGCGTGATGGAGCGTAACAAGGGGCCGCTGGGCAACGAAGAGATGGCGCGGTTGTTCCGTGAAATCATGTCGTCGTGCCTGGCGCTTGAGCAGCCGCTGAAGGTTGCTTATCTCGGTCCTGAGGGTACGTTTACCCAGGCGGCGGCCATGAAGCACTTCGGCCACGCTGTGATCAGCAAGCCGATGGCGGCCATCGACGAAGTGTTCCGTGAAGTGGCGGCCGGTGCGGTGAATTTTGGCGTGGTGCCAGTGGAAAACTCCACTGAAGGCGCGGTCAACCACACCCTGGACAGCTTCCTTGAGCACGACATGGTGATCTGCGGCGAAGTCGAGCTGCGTATCCACCATCACCTGCTGGTGGGCGAGAACACCAAGACCGACAGCATCAGCCGCATCTATTCCCACGCCCAGTCCCTGGCCCAGTGCCGAAAGTGGCTGGATGCCCACTACCCGAATGTCGAGCGCGTGGCGGTATCCAGCAACGCCGAAGCGGCCAAGCGTGTCAAAGGTGAGTGGAACTCGGCGGCGATTGCCGGTGATATGGCCGCAGGTCTTTATGGCTTGACGCGTCTAGCCGAAAAAATCGAGGACCGTCCGGACAACTCCACGCGCTTCCTGATGATCGGCAGCCAGGAAGTGCCGCCGACCGGCGACGACAAGACTTCGATCATCGTCTCGATGAGCAACAAGCCTGGCGCGCTGCATGAACTGCTGGTGCCGTTTCACGACAACGGGATTGACCTGACGCGCATCGAGACTCGTCCTTCGCGCAGCGGTAAATGGACGTACGTGTTCTTTATCGATTTCATCGGCCATCACCGCGACCCGCTGGTCAAAGGTGTGCTGGAGAAAATCAGTCAAGAGGCCGTGGCGCTCAAGGTGCTGGGCTCTTACCCGAAAGCGGTTTTGTGAGGCGTTAACATGAGTGGCAACTTCCTCGCCCTGGCTCAGCCGGGCGTGCAACAACTGTCGCCTTACGTTCCGGGCAAGCCTGTGGACGAGCTGGCGCGTGAGTTGAACCTGGATCCGTCGAAGATCGTCAAGCTGGCGAGCAACGAGAACCCGCTGGGCCCTAGCCCCAAAGTGCTGGCGGCGATTCGTGAGGAACTGGCCGAGCTGACCCGTTACCCGGATGGCAACGGCTTCGCCCTGAAGTCGTTGTTGGCGGAAAAGTGCCGGGTCGATCTGAACCAAGTGACCCTGGGTAACGGCTCCAATGACATCCTTGAGCTGGTCGGTCGCGCTTACTTGGCGCCAGGCCTGAATGCGGTGTTCAGTGAACATGCGTTCGCGGTTTACCCGATTGTCACTCAAGCCGTCGGTGCTGATGCGCGCGTGATTCCTGCCAAGGATTGGGGGCATGACTTGCCAGCGATGCTGGCAGCAATCGACGCCCAGACCCGCGTCGTGTTCATCGCCAATCCGAATAACCCGACGGGTACCTGGTTCGATGAGCAGGCGCTCAACGAATTCCTGCAGGATGTGCCCGAGCACGTGCTGGTCGTGCTGGACGAGGCCTACATCGAATACGCAGAAGGCAGCGACCTGCCGGACGGCCTGGATTTCCTGGCGGCGTATCCGAACCTGCTGGTGTCGCGCACTTTCTCCAAGGCTTACGGCCTTGCTTCGCTGCGGGTTGGCTATGGTCTGTCCACGGCGGTGGTAGCTGACGTGCTGAACCGAGTACGCCAACCGTTCAACGTCAACAGCCTCGCCTTGGCGGCGGCTTGTGCGGCGGTGAAGGATGCCGAGTACCTGGAAGAAGGTCGGCGCATCAACGAAAACGGCATGCTGCAGTTGCAGGAAGGCTTGCGTGAGTTGGGCCTGGGCTGGATTCCGTCCAAGGGCAACTTTATTTGCGTCGACCTCGGCCAAGTGGCCGCGCCTGTTTTCCAGGGTCTGTTGCGCGAAGGTGTGATCGTGCGTCCGGTGGCTAACTACGGCATGCCCAACCACCTGCGCATCACCATCGGCTTGCCGGCTGAAAACAGCCGCTTCCTGGAAGCGCTGGCCAAGGTTCTGGCTCGTGGTTGATGTCACTGCATTGCAACCTGCTGTGCCTATGATCGGTCGCCTGGTGGTGGTCGGCCTGGGGTTGATCGGCGGCTCCTTCGCCAAAGGCCTGCGTGAAAGTGGGCTATGCGGTGAAGTGGTCGGCGTCGACCTGGACCCTCAATCGCGCAAGCTAGCGGTTGAGCTGGGCGTGGTGGACCGCTGTGAAGCGGACTTGGCGCTCGCGTGTCATGGCGCGGATGTGATCCAGCTAGCGGTACCGATCCTGGCCATGGAGAAGTTGCTGGCGTTGTTGGCGGGTATGGACTTGGGGCAGGCGATTCTCACGGATGTCGGCAGTGCCAAAGGCAATGTGGTGCGCGCGGCGCAACTTGCATTTGGCGGGATGCCCGCGCGCTTCGTACCGGGCCACCCGATTGCAGGTTCCGAGCAGAGCGGGGTGGAGGCGTCCAATGCGCAGTTGTTCCGTCGGCATAAAGTGATCCTGACGCCGTCGGAGCAAACCGATCCCGCTGCGTTGGCGGTGGTGGATCGTCTGTGGCGTGAGTTGGGGGCGGACGTCGAGCATATGCAAGTCGAGCGCCATGACGAAGTGCTAGCGGCAACCAGTCATTTACCGCATTTGCTGGCATTTGGTCTGGTGGACTCTTTGGCCAAGCGCAATGAGAACTTGGATATTTTCCGCTACGCAGCCGGTGGTTTCCGCGATTTCACGCGAATTGCCGGCAGCGACCCGGTGATGTGGCACGACATCTTTCTCGCCAATCGCGAAGCGGTGTTGCGTACTCTGGACACTTTCCGCAGTGATCTCGACGCCCTGCGCGATGCAGTGGATGCGGGTGATGGTCATCAATTGTTGGGCGTGTTCACCCGTGCGCGGGTGGCGCGTGAGCATTTCAGCAAGATCCTGGCGCGCCGGGCCTATGTGGAAACCGCTGTGAACGCCGACGAGTTGACCTTTGTCGCCAACCCGGGTGGCCGCCTGAGCGGGCGCATCCGTGTGCCGGGCGATAAGTCGATTTCTCATCGGTCAATCATGTTGGGCTCATTGGCCGACGGCGTGACCGAGGTCGAAGGCTTCCTTGAGGGCGAAGATGCTCTGGCGACCTTGCAGGCGTTTCGTGACATGGGAGTGGTCATTGAAGGTCCGCACCATGGGCGCGTGACCATTCATGGCGTGGGCTTGAATGGCTTGAAGCCGGCGCCGGGGCCGATTTACCTGGGGAACTCGGGCACGTCCATGCGGCTGTTGTCCGGCTTGCTGGCAGCGCAAAGCTTTGACAGCGTGTTGACTGGCGATGCGTCGTTGTCCAAGCGCCCAATGAGCCGCGTGGCCAAGCCGCTGCGGGAGATGGGCGCAGTGATCGAAACCGGGCCGCAAGGACGTCCACCGCTGACCATTCGTGGTGGGCAGTCGCTCAAAGGTTTGGACTATGTGTTGCCGATGGCCAGCGCCCAGGTCAAATCCTGTTTGTTGCTGGCCGGGCTATACGCCAAAGGCAAGACCGCAGTGACCGAGCCAGCACCTACGCGCGATCATACCGAGCGCATGTTGCGAGGTTTTGGCTATCCCGTGAGGGTGCAGGGTGCTACCGCAGCGGTTGAGTCGGGTCATACGCTGACTGCTACCCGTATTGAGGTGCCGGGGGATATTTCCTCGGCGGCGTTTTTTATGGTGGCTGCGTCGATTGCCGAGGGTTCCGAGTTATTGCTGGAACATGTCGGCATCAACCCTACCCGTACCGGGGTGATTGATATCCTGCGGCTGATGGGGGCAGATATCAGTCTGGAGCACCAGCGCGAAGTCGGTGGAGAACCTGTCGCAGACCTGCGTGTGCGTGCTGCCGTTCTGAAGGGGATCGAGATCCCAGAAGCGCTCGTGCCGTTGGCCATTGATGAGTTTCCGGTGTTGTTTATTGCGGCGGCCTGCGCTGAAGGTCGGACCGTTTTGCGTGGGGCTCAGGAGTTGCGCGTGAAGGAGTCCGACCGTATCCAGGTGATGGCCGACGGTCTGCTCACGCTAGGCGTGAAGTGTGAAGCTACCCCTGATGGGATTATCATTGACGGTGGCCTGATGGGCGGTGGTGAAGTCCATGCCCATGGTGATCACCGGATTGCCATGGCGTTCAGCGTAGCGTCCCTGCGGGCGACTGCGCCGATCCGTATCCGCGACTGCGCCAATGTTGCTACGTCCTTTCCGAATTTTCTTACACTGTGTGCCCAAGTCGGCATCCGTGTTGCCCAAGAGGCTCAATTGTGAATATCAAAGCACCGGTGATTACCATCGACGGGCCAAGCGGCTCGGGCAAAGGCACCATCGCCGGCATCCTGGCCAAGCGCCTGGGTTGGTGTCTGCTGGATTCCGGCGCGCTGTACCGGTTGCTGGCGTTTGCCGCACGCAACCATGGCGTAGACCTGACCAATGAAGAGTCCCTGAAGCTGCTGGCGGCGCACCTAGATGTGCAGTTCGTCGGTGCGACGGAAGGTCATCCCCAGCGCATCATCCTGGAAGGGGATGATGTGACGGATGATTTGCGCAACGAGCAAGTCGGTTCCTGGGCATCCCAGGTTGCCGCGCTCCCAGCTGTGCGTGACGCGTTGCTGCAGCGTCAGCGGGCTTTTCAGGAGCCGCCGGGCCTTGTGGCCGATGGTCGCGACATGGGTACCGTAGTGTTTCCCGAGGCACCGCTGAAGATTTTCCTGACGGCCAGCGCCGAGGAACGAGCTCGCCGCCGCTACTTGCAGTTGAAGGGCAAAGTCGATGGTGTTAGTCTGTCGAGTCTGCTAGATGAGATCCGTGCACGCGATGAGCGTGATACCCAGCGTGCAGTAGCCCCGCTAAAGCCGGCGGCTGATGCCATACAGTTGGATTCCACGGAGTTGTCCATCGAGCAGGTGCTGGAACGCATCTTGAGTGAAATCGCCATTCGCGATATCGCCGGGTGATCAAGAAGGCCGCAGGGGACCAGTCATAGTCCTGCGGTGGCTTCTTTTAACTGAAACTGACCCACGCCGTCTGGGGTGTGGAGATGGGCGTATTCTTCGCCCTTATCAACAGGAATTAAAATGAGCGAAAGCTTTGCGGAACTCTTTGAAGAAAGCCTAAAAACCCTGAACCTTCAGGCAGGCTCCATCATCACCGGTGTTATCGTTGATATCGATTACCAAGCTCGCTGGGTAACCGTTCACGCTGGTCTGAAGTCTGAAGCTCTGATCCCGCTGGAACAGTTCTACAACGATGCTGGCGATCTGACAATCAATGTCGGTGACGAAGTTCACGTTGCTCTGGACTCGGTTGAAGACGGTTTCGGTGAAACCAAGCTGTCCCGTGAAAAAGCCAAGCGCGCTGAATGCTGGATTGTTCTCGAAGCAGCCTTCGCAGCTGAAGAAGTGGTCAAGGGCGTTATCAACGGTAAGGTTAAAGGCGGCTTCACTGTCGACGTTAACGGCATCCGTGCGTTCCTGCCAGGTTCTTTGGTCGACGTTCGTCCTGTGCGCGACACCACGCACCTGGAAGGCAAAGAACTCGAATTCAAGGTCATCAAACTCGACCAGAAACGCAACAACGTTGTCGTTTCCCGTCGCAGCGTTCTGGAAGCAGAGAACTCCGCCGAGCGTGAAGCTCTGCTGGAATCCCTGCAGGAAGGCCAACAAGTCAAAGGTATCGTCAAAAACCTCACCGATTACGGCGCATTCGTCGATCTGGGTGGCGTCGATGGCCTGCTGCACATTACCGATATGGCTTGGAAGCGTATCAAGCATCCTTCCGAAATCGTCAACGTTGGCGACGAGATCGATGTAAAGGTTCTGAAGTACGATCGTGAGCGTAACCGCGTTTCCCTGGGCTTGAAGCAGCTGGGCGAAGATCCATGGGTTGCTATCAAAGCTCGCTACCCAGAAAGCACTCGCGTTACCGCGCGTGTTACCAACCTGACCGACTACGGCTGCTTCGCTGAGCTGGAAGAAGGCGTGGAAGGCCTGGTACACGTTTCCGAAATGGACTGGACCAACAAGAACATCCATCCTTCGAAAGTCGTACAAGTCGGCGACGAAGTGGAAGTTATGGTTCTGGACATCGACGAAGAGCGTCGTCGTATCTCCCTGGGCATCAAGCAGTGCAAATCTAACCCATGGGAAGATTTCTCTGGCCAGTTCAACAAGGGCGATAAAATCTCCGGCACCATCAAGTCGATCACCGATTTCGGTATCTTCATTGGTCTGGACGGCGGCATCGACGGCCTGGTTCACCTGTCCGACATCTCCTGGAACGAAGTTGGCGAAGAAGCTGTTCGTCGTTTCAAGAAGGGCGACGAGCTGGACACCGTTATCCTGTCGGTTGACCCAGAGCGTGAGCGTATCTCCCTGGGTATCAAGCAACTGGAAAGCGATCCGTTCTCCGAGTACGTTCAAGAGAACGACAAAGGCGCAATCGTTAAAGGCACTGTGAAAGAAGTTGACGCCAAAGGCGCAATCATCGTTCTGGCCGACGATATCGAAGCGACTCTGAAAGCCTCCGAAATCAGCCGTGACCGCGTTGAAGACGCGCGCAACGTTCTGAAAGAAGGCCAGGAAGTAGAAGCCAAGATCATCAGCGTTGATCGCAAGAGCCGCGTGATCCAACTCTCCATCAAGTCGAAAGATGAAGTGGAAGAGAAAGAAGCAATCCAGAGCCTGAAATCGGCTCCGGAAGCTGCAACCGGCGAGACCACTATGGCCTCCCTGCTGCGCGAAGCAATGGCTAAACAGAACTAAGTTCTGTAACGCTATAAAAAGGGCGACTTCGGTCGCCCTTTTTTGTGCCTGGAATTTGTTGATTTAACAAACGAGAACCAAGGCGCGCGGCTCAGTGTCAGAGTCACTATAGCCTTGAAAAAAGCTCGCCCGGAATAAGGATATCAATGAACAAGCTTGTCGTGATGCTCGCATTGGTAATGCTAGTCGGCTGCTCTGTCACTAGCGCTAAAACTCACGCCAGGCGCGGTGTCAGCGGCATCGAGGTCGATTGCTCTGGCCTTGGTAATCATTGGGATAAGTGCGAACAGCGCGCCGCTCGCGAATGCAAGATGCAGGGCTACAAGGTCATCACCCGGTCAAGCGACGCCAAGGACGAAGAGGGCGACTATTTTTTCGGCTTGAACCCGGCTGGAGCTGTCACCCGCACGATGCTTGTGATCTGCAATTAGGCGCGTTACTTGTTCGATACTTATGTTTATTCAGCCAGGAGATAAGTTGAAACATGGGCTGTTCAAATTCATCAAGTCATGCTAAAACCTTCGAAGCGCTTTTCCTAGCTGCTTGAAAAAGAAGGGAAAAATATGACGAAGTCGGAGTTGATCGAACGAATTGTCACCCACCAAGGGCTGCTCTCATCCAAAGATGTTGAGTTGGCTATCAAGACCATGCTTGAGCAAATGTCTCAGTGCCTGGCCACTGGGGATCGTATTGAGATTCGTGGGTTCGGGAGCTTTTCGCTGCACTATCGTGCGCCTCGTGTAGGTCGTAATCCAAAGACGGGCCAGTCAGTCAGCCTTGATGGGAAATTCGTGCCTCACTTCAAGCCGGGCAAGGAGTTGAGGGATAGGGTGAATGAAGACGAGGAAGACGGCGTCTGACTCGGCTATCTATTGTTATGGAGGCGAACGCTATGGCTAGAATATTACGGATTCTTTTAGGTGTGGTCTTAATGGTCATTACCTTTGCAGTCGTTGGGTTTGTTTTGGAAAATCAGCAGGCTGTTGTGCTCTCATTCTTTGGTTGGTCTACCGGTGAGGCCCCAGTAGCCGTGTTTGTTGTATTTGCGTTGATTATCGGCATGTTAATCGGTCCATTCTTAGGCCTGTTTAAGCGAAGCGCTGCGCCGCGTGACCTTGGTACGGCCAAGCACTTATGAGGGGGGGACGCGGAGTGTCCTTCGGTATGTGGCTGGCATCTTAGCTGATCCTGAGCTTAAGCCATCTGGAAGTAGCGGGTTGTTAATTGGTTTGAATGGGCCCGTCATCCTCAAATTTACGCGCTCTAGCCTCTCCCTGTTCCCATTTGCGTACGGTGCACTGCCGTAATTTTCGCTATAGCTGCTCAGATAATTCTTACAGTAAGTTCAGAACTTTTGCGAATGTAGTTGCTCTGTGTTGAATAAAAGGTTTTGCACTATAATAATTGGCCTTCTCAGAGTAATCGGAGCTGAGTCCAGTTATTGATCTGCACAGTTTTCAATTTTATCGGGTTGGCATTTCTCTGGTAACGAATGAATCACTGCTGCTGGCTGAACTGGCTGGTTGTCAAAATTGAAGCCCTGCTCCTTGAGGTCACTCACGGGCGCCTGTTCTCTCGCTGTTGCGTCAGTGAGTGGGGCTGAGTGGCAGGGCATGGCAATGACGAGCGCTCAGCATCGAATCTTCAAGACCCAGTGCTATGACCTGGTGTGCTCAATATCATGAAAAGCCTGCCAGAGTCAGTAAGTTGAGAACTATATGATAGGAACAAGGCTAGTTAATTCAGATTTTATGAGTAGGTGGGCCACTGCTGTCTGCGAATGGATTATGAAAGTAATAGCTGAGTACTACACTGGAGTGCTATTGACTCACTCAACGATGAGCGAAATTCATACAATTACGTACTTACCGATCCACGGCAGGTCTGTGTGAAATACTTATGTTATATACTCGGTGTCTTAATTGTCTTCCCGTTGAAGATTTTAAGCGTTGGTAGTGTGAACTATAAGTTTGATGAGATTTTGCTTGTATTCATTTTTGTTATTTTATTTTGTACTCGAGGCATAGCGGTTAGACCGCTGGTATATTGTGGTCTTATATTTCTATACTTAGCTTATGGTGCTCTGGCTATATTGGATAGCGGTCTTGTTATTAATTATCAGGTTTATTTTCGCCTGCTTCAGATCGTATTAATCATTGTTGTTGTGTCAATGATGTCTGACGGTGAAAGAGTGAAGATGCTTGACGGTATTGCCAGTTGGGGGCCAGTCTTCGCTTTATGTATAGTCTTCTATCTCATTTTTATACTCGACTATTCTTTTGATCTGCTGTTGGATAATCAGCAGTACTACAAAGACTTTTTTAATGGAAAAACCACTTTTTTAAGTGTGCATATAAATACCGTCGGTACGATTTTGCTGTTGTCGATCTATCTTAACTTGTTAAAATTCCAGGTGACTAGAAATAAAGTATATGTTTTACTCTCTGCTTTTATGCTGTTGCCTTCGATAATGCTTTTGTCCAAGGGAGACCTGCTTGCCATTTTAATAGCTCTCGTCTTTTTTTGTTTTTCGAAATTAAAGATGTCGTATTTGTTTTTTGTGTGTTTGGCAGTTAGTGGCTTAATAGCGGGCTATGGCTTAAATCTTGCTAAATTTGATTCGACACGAGAAGCCCTGTATAGCACGGCATTGCAAGCATTTATTAGTAATCCACATGGATATGGGATTGGTACAGAGCGCCAAGTAATATTCGCTTCCTCTGGGATAAATTATCCTGCGCATAATTTTTTATTAAGTGCCGCGCTAGAGACTGGGGTCCTAGGCGTTATTTTTTTTCTGGCGTTGATTCTTTACAGCTATCTGAGAAACAAAGATTCGGTGGCGAGGGCTTTTTTAATAGCGTTTGTCGTAGTCGGCTCGTTTGGAAATGTTATGTATTTTTATAAATACCATTTTGTATTTTTTATTATAATAAATGGTTTTTATGATCGGGCGTACTGTCAAGCCGTTGCGTTACGAGGTAAGGCTTCAGGCGCAATCGACACACATTAATTGAGGCGGCTAGTAATGGCTAAGGCTAAAATCGGGATTGTTATTGCTACGTTTAATAGTGGGCGTACGCTGCGCGAATGTTTAGATAGCATTCAGGCGCAAGATTTTAAAGATGTGGATTTGTATGTTCAGGATGGCGGTAGCACTGACGATACGCTGGCGATTTTAAGTGAATATAACTTCGTCCGATTCTCCAGCGAAAAAGACTCTGGAGTATATTGCGCCTGGAATAAAGCATTGAAGCAGGTGAGTGCTGAATGGATAGTGTTTATGGGCAGTGATGACTATTTCAGCTCTCCGTCCGCGTTATCCTCCGTGCTTGAATATCTTGACGCCGCGGATCGGCAGGATTTGAGGTTGGTTTACGGTAGAAATATACTCGTCGATCAATCTGGCGGCTTGATTGATGAGGTTGGAGTTCCTTGGAGTGAGGCAAAAAATGATTTATCCAAGAGGATGACCATTCGTCATCCTGGTTGTTTTCATCATGTATCCTTGTTTGAGAAAATCGGCGGGTTTAATGAGAATTATAAGGTAATAGGTGACTATCATTTTATTTTACGCGCTCTCGTCGGTAGCGATGCAGGGTTCTATCCTTTCTCTATCGTGTCCCACCGAGTGGGAGGGCTCAGTAATAAGCCAAGCTTGATGATGTCGATCATTCGTGAAAATTTTAGGCTTCGAAAAGAGTTGGCATTAACTCCGTTGTATCTAGTTGACGGAATTTTCATAAAACGGTTGGTTATTTTTTTGATGAGCTGTGTTTTGGGTGATCGTGGAGTAATGAAACTGCTGTCCATTTATGGTGGGATTGTGAAGAAATGAAAATCTGCTATGTGGTTCCTGCAATCGTCAATAAGGCCCCTATTCTAGTAGCCTTGCAATTGTGCGAGCAGATGCTTCGTCGTGGGCACGATGTCACCGTTCTTTATTTTGACGAGCGTGTCGATATAGGTTTTTTGGAAGGCGCAAGATTCGAGCGAGTGAGTTTTTATAAAAAATTTGATTTTTCGGGTTATGACATAGTTCATTCCCATCTCTTGAGGGCTGATGCATTTGTATTTAAAAATAAATCATTCTTTTCGAGTGTTCGCTATGTGAGTACGCTGCATAATTACGTAGAGAAGGAGCTTTATTTTCATTACAATAAACTTGTTTCTGTTGTGTTTAGTTTCGTTTGGAATGTGTGCTGGACGAGGCATGACCGCCTTGTCGTGTTAAGTGACCATTCTATGCAGTATTACTCCAAGTTTTCATATAATAAAAAACTCTCCAGGGTTTACAATGGCAGGGATATCGTTGTTAATTATGAATTGATCGAAGATTGGTGTGCCGCTGAGATAAATAATCTGAAAAGCAAGGTTGATTTTTTGTTAGGTACGTACTGTGTGCTCACCGCAACAAAAGGTGTCGATCAGTTAGTGAGATTGTTGGCTCTTAATACCAGGCTGGGGCTTGTGGTTATTGGTGACGGTCCAGAGAAAAATATCTTACAGGATCTTAGTGTTTCTCTAGGCGTCGATAGTCGCTGTGTTTTTATTTCTTCAATTCCCTATGCACATCAGTGCAATGTTTTTTTTGATATATTTGCGATGCCTTCTCGTTCTGAAGGCTTTGGGCTTGCTCTGATTGAAGCGGCTCTCCACTCAAAGAAAATAGTGTGCTCTGATATTCCAATCTTTCGCGAGCTTTTTGATGAAGATGCGGTTTCTTTTTTTAAACTAGATGATATTGTCGGTCTTAATGCTGCGGTTGTGCAAAGTTTGGCCGAAGAGTCAAAAGGCTCGGTTGTTCTGAGTGTTGCTTGTGAAAAATATAGTTCTTTTACAATGGCATCGAACTATCTTGAAGTTTATGAGGAGCTAACGCGTGACTAATGTCAAAGTTCTGGTTACAGGTGGGTCCGGTTTTATAGGGACTAACCTGGTGTGTCGGTTAAAGATATTAGAATATAAGGTTCTAAGCTTGGATGTGGCTCAGCCTAGAAATTTAAATAATCTTGATGTTCATCTCTGCTGCGATATTTGTGATGTGGATAGTGTCAGAGAGGCTTTTGATTCGTTTAAGCCGGATTATGTCTTTCACCTCGCAGCACGTACAGATCTCCGGGGCAAAAGTTTGGACGATTATCCCGAAAACATTGTAGGTGTCGAGAACTTGTGCTCGGTACTGTCTTCGGTGGACTACGTTAAGCATGCAGTCTTCGCTTCCAGTATGTTGGTTTGTAAAGCAGGTCACATACCATCGTCAATAGAGGATGTTTCCCCAACTACAGTTTATGGGGAGAGTAAGGTCCAGGGGGAGTGCATTGTTAAGAGATGGATTGATCGCATGCCTAGATGTTCTATTGTAAGGCCTACATCTATTTGGGGGCCTTGGTTCGGAGAACCGTACCGTAACTTCTTTGATATAGTACTTGCTGGTCGATATATTAGAATTGGCAAAAAATCGAGTACAAAGACGTATGGATATGTCGAAAACTGTGTGAATCAGATGATTTCAATTTCTCAGCAGCCAAATAATGCGGTCGAATATTATTACATAGGTGATGCAAAGCCTTTGAATGTAGATGGATGGAGTTTGAGTATCGCATCGCTTGCAGGCGTTAGACGTCCAGTTAAAGCACCGATGTTTTTTTTCTATTTCTTGGCGTTGATTGGTGATGTTTGTAACTCAGTAGGATTGAGATTTCCGTTTACTAGTTTTCGTCTGAAGAATATGACAACTGATAATGTCGTCGATTGTTCTCCAGCCGAGAAGTCAAATTCTTATCCTGTTGTGGATAAGCAGGAAGGTATTAAAAAGACGCTGTCATGGCTAAAGAATTCCTCGGCCAATTAATAACTTAGCTGGCCGATATTGCGTTGGGTTACGTTCTAAGATTCGTTCATGTTTTTGGTTTTCTGAATGTTTATAGCGTCTTTATCCAGCGCCTGAGTATGGGCTGGTTTGATCGTCGAATAACGAAACTTTACTGTGCTTGCGCCGGAGAGCCCTTGAATTTCAAATTCTGTAATTTCTCAAGACTTTTCAGTGTGTCAAGATCATGCTAAAGTTATTGGTGTTGCTGAAGATTTGTTCGTGGCGGTCTTGAATCCCGCTGTCGGACCTAGTAGCTTCTTGTAAGCGTTCATGGGTAGAGGCTTTCAGAGCCAGCGTTGACTATATAATTGTATTTCTAGAGCCATTATTTATCAGTAAATATAATCGAATGGTTTCTAGGATGAGTTTTTTTGAAGTAAGATTTATGTGTTAAAGGGTTATGCCGCATGAATAGCGTTCTTAAAAATGTAGCGGCAAATTTTTTGGGGCAGGGTTGGGCTGCTCTTATGGGTATCTGTTTCGTACCCTTGTATCTTAAGTTTATTGGTATTGAGGGTTACGGGTTAATAGGCTTTTTCGTAATTCTATCTTCTGCTATGTCGATGCTTGATGGCGGATTTGGTGCTGTGGCAACTAAAGAGGCCTCTGTTTATGAATCGGCTTCGTCGCTGGAAAAGAAAAAAGTTATTCTATTGTTGAGAAGTGTTGAGTGGGTTTTTTGGGGTATTGCACTCACTGCTGGTGCGGTGGTGATATTGTTAGCGCCGCTGATTTCCAATTATTGGTTGGATATAAGTCCTGATAAGCTGGATTCTGTGACTCAATCGTTAAGAGTAATGGGTGGGGCGCTTGTTCTTCAGTTTCCTATAGCATTTTACTATGGTGCTCTTACAGGTCTTCAAAAGCAGGTTGAATTAAATATTGCAACTTCCATCTTTGCGACTTTCCGTTCGGGTGGAACGGTGTTGGTCTTGTGGCTGGTTTCTCCAACGGTTGAATGGTTTTTTATTTGGCAGTGCGTAATAAATCTTTTGACTGTTTTTATTTTGCGTATTCAACTCATTCGCGAGTTGGCAGGCTGGACGGATTCTATTTCTTTCTCTCTTGATACGCTTCGCCGCCTTCGAGGTTTTGCAGTGGGAGTAGGGGCGACGAATGCACTTGCGTTTCTACTGATGCAAGCGGATAAGATAGTTTTGTCAAAGACGTTGTCATTAACAGATTTTGGTTATTACATGCTCGCTTGGACGCTGGGTACGATCGCTTTCAGGCTTATATCTCCAGTTTTCAATGCTTATTACCCGAAGATAGTGGCATCTGTTGCTTCTGGTAATGCCGTAGAGGCATTTGGCTATTATATTAGGGCGAGTCAAATACTGTCGATGTTGGTAATACCGTTTTCTGTATGGATTGCATTTTACAGTCATCAGGTTCTTACGTTATGGACGCAGGATCAACATATCGCCGCTGCGGCGAGTGAGCCCTTGATGATACTGGTTCTCGGCACCATGATTCATTCATTCATGAATATGCCTTATGCATTGCAATTAGCTCACGGATGGACGCGTTTCAGCGTCTGGCAAAACTTTATAGCTGCCGTTCTTGTGGTTCCATTAACGTATTATTTGGCTGCCTCTTATGGGTTGGCGGGCAGTGCTTGGCCTTGGCTATTATTGAATATCGGTTTTTTTACCTTCTGTCCTCCGATTGTCTTTAAGAAGTTAAATATTAAACCTGCGAAGACCTGGTACATAGACGCCATTTTTATTCCGTTTGTTATTTCGGTTTCGCTACTCTATTTTTTTAAAAGCGTTTTTGATCTGCTAGCTATCGATAATCCCGTTGTGATGTTGTTGTCGCTAGGGATAACTTATATTGCAGTGGCACTTCGTTTGTTTGTTTTTAGTGTTGATATTCGAAAGATAACGTGGCGAAATGCGGTGTGATATAGATTTTACATAAATGATAGGCTTACTTTGATAAGTAGTCGTTCGAAATTTAATGCAATGCAAGCTCGATTTTAAACAGATTGGGCTTTGTTTTCTTTCGGGAACAGACATATGCGAGTTGCGTTCGATCACCAAATATTCTCATTGCAAAATTATGGGGGGATCTCTCGTTATTTTGCTCGTATCGCCGAGCAGATGGTTAGCGCGGGTAATGATGTGGGTATTTTCTCACCTCTTCATCGCAATGCCTATCTGAAGGAGTTACCCGATGGAATTGTTCGTGGCCGCTGGATGGAAAAGTACCCGCCTCATACGGCTCGGCTGATACTCGCTTACAACCGCCTTAAAGGGCGGTCGGAAATGAGTCGTTGGCAGCCTCAGATAGTGCATGAGACCTATTACAGTCGCCGCCCAAGTTTTATCTCGGAGAAGTGCCCGGTCGTACTAACGGTTTACGATATGATCCATGAATTGTATCCCGAAAGCTTTTCATCTCAAGATAAAACGACCGCGCTCAAGCAGCAGGCTGTCGAGCGTGCTGACCACGTTATTTGCATTTCGGAAAGCACACGTCAGGACCTTATGCGGTTGTTTGCAGTCCCCGAGAGTAAGTTGTCAGTCGTTCATTTAGGCTTTGAGCAATTTAAAAAAGTTACCGGAAAAAAATATTGTAATTTATCCAGGCCCTATTTGCTTTATGTCGGCGCACGCTACGCTTACAAAAATTTCGCCGGATTGCTCCGTGCCGTAGCACGCTCCAAGCGATTAAAGTCCGATTTTGATATTGTCGCTTTTGGCGGCGGAGAGTTTTCTCAAGACGAACAGGCGTTGATGCAAAGTCTTGGTTTTAGTGCGGGTCAGGTGCGGCAGATCGGCGGTGATGATGCGTTGCTGGGGGAGCTCTATGAGGGTGCAAAGGCCTTTGTTTATCCTTCTGTTTATGAGGGCTTCGGTCTTCCACCTTTAGAGGCAATGGCGCACTCTTGTCCTGTTGTCAGCAGCAGCACCAGTTCCATGCCTGAGATCATCGGCAATGCGGGGGCTTTTTTTGACCCCGGTAATGATGACGAAATGGCTGTGGCGATAGAGAGAGTGGTTTACTCTGACAGCGAAGTTGCGAGGTTGGTGGGGCTCGGTCTTGAGCGCTTAAACCATTTCTCATGGCAGCGGTGTGGCCAGGAAACACTATCGATCTATAATTCATTACAAAGGTAATACTTTGGAATACTCAGAAAAAACCGCCCTGATTTGCGGTGTGAGCGGCCAGGATGGTGCTTATCTCGCGAGGCTGTTGCTTAGCAAGGGCTATACCGTCTGGGGTACTTCTCGGGATGCGCAGGGATCTTCATTCGTCAACCTCAAGCGACTGGATATCTTTCCTCGGGTGAAACTGCTGTCGATGGTGCCTGAAGACTTTCGAAGCGTTTTCATGGCTCTTAAGCGCAGTCAGCCTGATGAAGTCTATTATCTGGCGGGGCAGTCGTCGGTTGGTTTGTCTTTTGAGCAGCCCGCTGAAACGATCCAGAGTATTACCTTGGGTACGCTCAATATGCTTGAGGCCTGCCGGATGACAGAGCGTCCGATTCGCTTTTATCAAGCAGGATCAAGTGAGTGTTTTGGGGATACCAACGGTGAGCCCGCCGCTGAGGGGATGGCGTTCCACCCTCGTAGCCCTTATGCAGTGGCTAAGTCTTCGGCGTTCTGGTTGGTCGATAACTATCGTGAAGCTTATAATCTCTTCGCCTGTACAGGGATCTTGTTTAATCACGAATCTCCATTGCGCCCCTCTAGATTTGTAACACAAAAAATTGTAACGACAGCGAAACGAATTGCTGCTGGCTCTGATGAGCGATTAACTCTTGGACGCCTGGATATCGCTCGAGATTGGGGGGCCGCCTCAGAGTATGTCGATGCGATGTGGAGGATGCTGCAGTGTGATGAGCCGAGCGATTTTGTGATAGCCACGGGTCAAACCCATACGCTTGAAACCTTTGTTGCTGAGGCGTTTACACAGTTGGGCCTCGATTGGAAGGCTTATGTCGATCAATCCACTGAATTTTTCAGGCCTACTGATCTATTGGTCAGTCGAGCTTGCCCCGCTAAGGCCGAGCAGGTCTTGGGGTGGAAAGCCCAGTCGACGATGCCTGATGTCATTACCAGCATGTTAAATGCGATTTAATAGTAAATCTAAGAATTTTAGGACGTAGATATGACCCTGAAAAAAGCGTTAATTACTGGGATCACTGGCCAAGATGGCTCGTACTTGGCTGAACTTTTGCTGGAAAAAGGCTATGAAGTTCACGGCATCAAATGACGCGCATCGTCCTTCAATACGCAGCGTGTTGATCATATCTATCAGGATCCGCATGTTGATAATCAGCGTTTTATCTTGCATTACGGGGACCTTACTGACTCGTCGAACCTGACTCGTATTATTCAGGAAGTTCAGCCCGACGAGGTTTACAATCTGGGGGCACAGTCACATGTGGCTGTGAGCTTTGAGTCGCCGGAATACACTGCTGATGTCGATGCGATGGGTACGCTGCGAATTCTTGAGGCCATTCGTTTGCTTGGGCTTGAGAAAAAAACCCGTTTCTACCAAGCCTCAACCTCTGAACTCTATGGCTTGGTACAAGAGACCCCACAAAAGGAAACCACCCCTTTTTATCCACGGTCGCCGTACGCCGTTGCCAAACTTTATGCCTACTGGATCGTGGTTAATTACCGCGAAGCCTATGGCATGCACGCATGTAACGGGATTCTTTTCAATCACGAGTCACCACGACGTGGTGAGACTTTCGTGACCCGTAAAATCACTCGTGGTTTGGCAAATATTGCTCAGGGACTTGAGCAGTGTCTCTACATGGGCAACATGGATGCGCTTCGCGATTGGGGTCACGCGAAAGACTATGTTCGTATGCAATGGATGATGCTGCAGCAAGATGTTCCTGAAGATTTTGTTATCGCAACCGGCGTTCAGTACTCGGTGCGTGAGTTCATTCGCTGGTCTGCCGCTGAACTGGGACTGACCTTGCGTTTTGAGGGCACTGGCGTAGATGAGCGGGGCATCGTGGAATCTATTGTTGGCGACAAGGCACCTGCGCTGAAAGTCGGTGATGTACTGGTTAGTGTCGACCCGCGCTATTTCCGCCCTGCTGAAGTTGAAACGCTGCTTGGCGACCCTACCAAAGCGAAAACAAAGCTGGGTTGGGTGCCAGAAATTACCGCCCAGGAGATGTGTGCTGAAATGGTTCGCGAAGACTTGAAAGTCGCCCAGCGTCACGCGCTGCTGAAGAATCATGGTTACGATTTGCCGGTGTCGTTGGAGAATTAATATGTCACGTCAATTGAGCGAATGTGTTTTTGTTGCTGGCCACAAGGGGATGGTAGGTTCGGCCATTGTTCGACGCCTGCGAGCGTTGGGTTACACCAATATTGTGACCCGCGACAGGGCTCAATTGAATCTGTTGGACCAGCTTGCGGTAATGAATTTTTTTGCTGAGACCAAGATAGAGCAAGTCTATATGGCCGCTGCCAAGGTGGGTGGCATTCATGCGAACAACACCTACCCGGCTGAGTTTATCTACGAAAACCTTATGATGCAGGCAAACGTCATCCATGCTGCGCATCAGCACGACGTGCAAAAAATGCTATTCCTCGGTTCGTCGTGTATTTATCCCATTAACGTCAAGCAACCGATGCCTGAAGAGGCGCTCTTGACGGGAACGCTTGAGCCTACCAATGAGCCTTATGCCATTGCGAAGATTGCCGGAATCAAGCTATGTGAGAGTTATAATCGCCAATATGGACGCGATTATCGCAGTGCTATGCCTACTAACTTGTACGGTCCTAATGACAACTTCCACCCGCAGAACTCCCATGTAATACCCGCACTCTTGCGTCGCTTTCACGATGCAGTCGAAGAAGGCGTTGAAGAGGTTGTTATATGGGGTAGTGGTTCGCCGATGCGTGAATTCCTGCATGTGGATGATATGGCCAGTGCGTCGGTCCACGTCATGGAGTTGGATCAGAACCAGTATGGCGCCTATACCCAACCGATGCTTTCTCATATCAACGTAGGTACGGGCGAAGACTGCACCATTCGCGAACTGGCTCAAACCATCGCGAAGGTTACTGGGTTCAAGGGGCGCCTAAGCTTTGACAGCACAAAGCCAGACGGGCCGCCAAGGAAACTGATGGATGTTTCGCGTCTTGAGCGATTGGGGTGGCGTGCGAGCATCAGCCTCGAAGAGGGGCTTCGCGACGCATACGCCTGGTTCTCCGAGAACGCCTTGCACGCTCGCTCGCGCTAGCCTTTGTTGCTTGGGGTGGCTCGTCGGCTTGCGCATTTTTTCAAATGGCGCCGGCACCGTAAAGTTTAGGTTTCAGGCGTTGACCTGGTCCACTTTTAGTGGCTATTAGTGAGCGCGCTTATGTTGCGGCGTCGATCTCGGCCTTAAGGATGTTTGAATGTTTCTTCCAGTAATCATGGCGGGTGGCTCAGGTACCCGGCTATGGCCACTCTCCCGTCAGTTGAACCCCAAGCAGTTTCTCCCCTTGGTGGATGCCGATATGACGATGCTCCAGGCCACTATCAAGCGCCTTGATGGGCTTGAGCATGGGGCGCCGCGATTGATTTGCAACGAACATCATCGCTTTCTGGCTGCCGAACAACTTCGGCAGTTGGGTCTGGACGACGCGAACATCATCCTTGAACCGGTAGGCCGCAACACTGCCCCAGCTATTACACTGGCAGCCCTGCAGGCACTCGCTGAGCAGGATGATCCAATCATGCTCGTCTTGGCGGCTGATCACTTGATTCAAGATGTCGAGGCGTTCCAGAGAAGCATCGCTACGGCGCTTGCGCTGGCGGAGTCTGGCAAGTTGGTCACCTTCGCCATTACGCCTACATGCCCTGAGACGGGGTATGGCTATCTTCAGCTGGGTGCGCCTGTTGGATCGGGAGGGTTCAAGGTCAGTCGTTTCGTTGAAAAACCTGACTTGGTTACCGCTCAGTCCTACCTCGCTCAGGGCGATTACTTCTGGAATAGCGGCATGTTCATGTTTCGAGCCAGTCGCTATATTCAGGAGTTGGAAAAATTTCAACCGGAAATTGTGTCGGTATGTCGGGAAGCCTTGGCGGGTGGGCAACAAGATATGCATTTTACTCGGGTCGACAGTGCCATTTTCGCGACCAGCCCTGATGTCTCCATTGACTACGCAGTGATGGAGAAGACTTCAGACGCCGTCATGGTTCCTTTAGATGCCGGCTGGAGTGATATCGGGTCCTGGTCTGCTCTTTGGGAGGCAGGCGAGAAAAATGCAGACGGTAATCTGTTCAAAGGTGACGTGTTGTCTGAGAAAACCTCCGGCAGCTACGTTCATGCCACACATCGTTTGGTCACCACTGTTGGTGTAAACGACCTGATTATCGTGGAGACCAAGGACGCAGTCCTCGTTGCACACAAAGATCAAGTTCAGGAAGTTAAGAAGATCGTTGATCAACTCAAGGCGGGCAAACGCCACGAGCATACCGACCATCGCGAGGTCTATCGCCCTTGGGGTTTTTACGACTCTATTGATAGTGGCGAGCGCTATCAGGTTAAAAGAATTACCGTAAAACCAGGCGAGAAGCTCTCAGTGCAGATGCACCATCACCGCGCGGAGCACTGGGTGGTTGTCAGCGGTACTGCTCGCGTGACTAATGGTGATAAGACGTATTTGGTTACCGAGAACCAATCTACATTTATCCCTATTGGACAGATTCATGCACTGGAGAACCCTGGAATCATTCCGCTAGAACTGATTGAGGTTCAGTCGGGATCTTACTTGGGAGAGGATGATATTGTCCGGTTTGAAGATGTTTACGGCCGTGTAAAGGGTTGATGTGTTGAAAATTTCGATTATCACGGTCTCCTACAACAGCGAAAAAACGATCAGGGATACTATTGAGTCCGTATTGGCTCAGACGTATTTGAATGTCGAATATATAGTTATAGATGGTGGTTCAAAGGACAATACGATGGGTATTGTTGGGGAATATGCTGCGTCTATCGCAACCATCGTGAGTGAGCCGGATCGTGGCATATACGACGCTATGAACAAAGGTATCGCGTTGGCCACGGGTGATGTTATCGGCATTCTCAACTCCGACGATTTCTATGAAAGTCCTACATCGTTAGAGAGCGTTGCAGCCGCGTTTCGTCTGAATCCAGAAAGTGCGCTCGTCTTTGGTGATGTTGTTTTTGTAAATCCTGAGGACTTGCAGCGGGTCACGCGTGTCTATAGCGCTTCACATTTTCGCTCGTGGAAGCTGCGGTTTGGGTGGATGCCTCCCCATCCAGGTACATTTGTACGCAAAGAGGCTTACGCCGACGTTGGTGCTTATTCCATGTTGTACGCCATCTCCGCAGATTACGAGATGTTTGTTCGCCTGCTCCTGATTAAAAAACTCAGATTTTCGCATATTGATAAGGTCCTGGTTCGCATGCGCTCGGGCGGCGTCAGTACCTCCGGTATAAAAAGTAGTCTGAAACTAAATCGGGAAATTGTTCTGGCGTGCAAGCGTAATGGGATATACACCAACTTGCTTATGGTGCTGAGTAAAATTCCATTCAAATTGCTGGAATACCTAAAGCGCTCGGGGACAAAGAACTGATGGACCATATCTTTATTACCGGAGCTACCGGTTTTTTGGGTAAAGATCTGATCCGCCGTTTGCAATCAGATAAGAAGTATCGCCTGTCTGCCTCCGTGCGTACCGCCGCGACAAGGTTAGATAGCGACGTTTCGGCCCATGTCATGGGCGATATTGATTCGACGACCGCGTGGGGGCAGGCATTGGCGGGTGTGGATGTTGTTGTCCACTGCGCTGCTCGTGTGCACATAACGACCGACGATTCTGCTGATCCGCTACAAGCTTTTCGTGACATCAATGTTAAAGCTACCTTGCACCTGGCAAGGGAGGCCGCCGCCGCCGGCGTTCGCCGTTTTGTCTTTATCAGTTCGATCAAGGTCAACGGTGAAGTGTCGCCGGCTGGCACACCGTTCTGCGCCGATGATGAGCCGAACCCGGCTGACGCGTATGGCCTGTCTAAATGGGAAGCCGAAAAGGGGCTTCTACAACTCTCTGAGGCCGTCGAGATGGATATCGTCATCATCCGGCCAGTGCTTATCTATGGCCCCGGAGTAAAAGCAAACTTTTTGAACATGATGCGTTTTCTGTCCAAGGGAATCCCGTTGCCTTTGGGCGCCATACATAACAAACGCAGCCTTGTCGCGCTTGAAAACGTATCGGATCTGATTGTTACTTGCCTGGATCACCCTGCTGCCAGCAATCAAGTCTTTCTCGTCAGTGACGGTGAAGACCTTTCTACGACTGAACTATTGCGCAGGTTGGCACATGCATTACACGCACCCGCCCGCTTGATTCCCATTCCTTCGCGCTTTTTGACGTTCGTCGCTAAGCTATTCCGCATGTCGGGGCTCTCTCAGCGCCTGTGCGGAACGCTGCAGGTCGATATTCGCAAGACCCGCTCGCTGTTGGGGTGGGCACCTCGTGTCAGCGTTGATCAAGCTCTGAATGGCGCAGCTCGACATTATCTGGATACGAATAAACGATGAATTTTCTCTGGTTGCTCCCTGTCCTGGCGGGCATTTCCCTTCTGTTGACGTGGCAGCTGCGCCGTTATGCATTGTCAGCAAGCTTGATCGATACTCCGAACGCCCGTAGCTCACATTCAGTACCCACGCCCAGAGGCGGTGGCGTCGCGATTGTGATCAGCTTTCTCGCTGCTGTGCCTGTGCTCGCTTTTGCGGACCTTATTCCCTGGTCATGGGCGTGGGGCATGTTGGGGGCTGGCCTGGGCGTTGCCGTTCTGGGGTTCATGGATGACCACGGGCATATCGCAGCGCGCTGGCGATTGCTTGGCCATTTCCTTGCAGCGGTATGGGTATTGTTTTTCCTTCAAGGCTTGGCGCCGCTAAAGATCTTCGGGCATTTGATTGACCTGGGTTGGCTAGGCAACTTCCTGGCTGTGCTTTATTTGGTGTGGTTACTAAATCTCTACAACTTCATGGACGGTATCGATGGTATTGCAAGCATCGAGGCGTTGTGTGCTTGCCTGGGAATGTGTGTCGTTTATGGCGTGGCGGGGCATGCACAACTGGTCTGGACGCCGCTGGTGTTCAGCATGGCGGTAGCAGGTTTTTTGTATTGGAACTTCCCTCCTGCGCGAATCTTCATGGGCGATGCAGGGAGTGGTTTTATCGGCATCATACTGGGGGCGTTTTCTTTACAGGCGTGTCTTATATCGCCTCAGTTGTTCTGGGCATGGCTGATAATGCTGGGTGTGTTTATTGTCGATGCTACCTTTACGTTGATACGTCGGCTGTTGCGTGGGGACAAGGTTTACGAAGCGCATCGCAGTCACGCCTATCAGTTTGCTTCCCGGCAGATCGGCAGGCATCGGCCGGTCACGCTGGCTGTTGCGTGTATTAATATTTTCTGGCTCCTTCCGGTGGCCCTGGCTGTAGTGTTGCTTGATTTAGATGGGGTTCTAGGCTTGGTTGTTGGTTATGTACCGTTGGTCTGGTTGGCAATAAAGTTTAATGCGGGTTCTTTAGAGCCAGCCAATACGCCCTGATTGTCATTAAGGCGCAGATGCGAATTAAGGTAGTCTGATAGTGAGGCCACCCCTGCCTTTTTTCAGGCAGATGTAACTTTGGAGAGTAAGGATGGATCGGCTGCGCACGCTGCTACTTGGCCTACCAAGGCGTTATAAGCGCGTTCTACAGGTGCTGACTGACATCGTTGTGGTGTGGGCCGCGTTGTGGATGGCTTTTGTCGTGCGCCTGGGCATCGACGAGATGATCAATCCGGTTAGACAGCATTTATGGCTGTTCATTGCTGCACCTATCGTTGCCATTCCCTTGTTTGTGCGATTCGGTATGTACCGGGCGGTTATGCGTTATTTCGGTAATGATGCGCTGATCGCGATCATCAAAGCAGTCAGCCTGTCATCGTTGATCCTGGCGCTGGTGGTTTACTGGTATAGCAACCATCAGAACGTCGTCCCGCGTTCGATTGTTTTCAATTATTGGTGGCTAAGCCTGATCATGATTGGCGGCCTGCGCCTGGGGATGCGTCAATATTTCCTTGGGGATTGGTTCACCGCCACCCAGCATGTGCCGTTTACAAATCGTGATGACGGCTTGATCAAAGTCGCTATCTACGGTGCTGGGTCTGCCGGTAACCAATTGGTCGCCGCATTGCGCATGGGGCGTGTTATGCGTCCTGTGGCGTTTATCGACGACGATCCCGGGATTTCTGATCGTGTTATCTCGGGTTTGCATGTTTATAAACCCCGGCATATTCAACAAATGATCGACGCGACAGGTGTTCAGGAAATTCTCTTGGCCATCCCCTCGTCCAATCGTGGTCGGCGGCGTGAAATCCTGTCCTTTCTTGAAGGTTTCCCTCTGCACGTTCGCAGTGTTCCCGGCTTCATGGATCTGGCCAGCGGACGCGTCAAGGTCGACGATATCCAGGAGGTCGATATTGCAGACTTGCTAGGACGTGATGCAATCCCAGCCCAAGGCGAACTTCTTGAACACTGTATTAAAAGTCAGGTTGTACTGGTTACGGGGGCAGGTGGGTCAATTGGTTCAGAACTCTGCCGGCAGATTATATCCCTCAAACCTACGACGTTATTATTGTTCGACCATAGCGAATTTAACCTGTACACCATTTTGTCTGAGTTGGAACAACGTATTACTCGCGAATCTTTGCCGGTAAAACTTTTGCCGATACTCGGGTCAGTACGTAACCAAGGCAAGTTGCTCGATGTTATGAAAACCTGGCATGTAGACACTGTCTATCATGCAGCTGCTTACAAGCATGTGCCGATGGTAGAGCACAATATCGCTGAAGGTGTGTTGAACAATGTCATCGGCACGCTCAATACGGCGCAAGCTGCACTTCAGTCTGGCGTGGCCAACTTTGTATTGATTTCGACTGACAAGGCCGTACGTCCAACTAACATCATGGGGAGCACCAAACGGCTGGCGGAATTGACGCTGCAAGCCCTGAGTCGAGAACTCGCCCCGGTATTGTTCGGTGATAAGGCGAATATCTCCCGCGTCAACAAAACCCGCTTCACTATGGTTCGCTTCGGCAACGTTCTGGGCTCCTCGGGCTCAGTCATTCCGTTGTTTCACAAACAGATCAAATCCGGTGGTCCCCTGACGGTTACCCATCCGAAAATCACGCGGTATTTCATGACGATCCCGGAGGCGGCCCAACTGGTCATTCAAGCTGGGTCCATGGGGCAGGGTGGGGATGTATTCGTGTTGGACATGGGCGAGCCGGTGAAAATTGTCGAGCTCGCAAAAAAGATGGTGCATCTATCCGGGCTCAGTGTGCGTTCTGACGAGAACCCTCAAGGTGACATCTCGATCGAGTTCACCGGCCTGCGCCCCGGCGAAAAGCTTTACGAAGAGTTACTCATCGGCGACAACGTGGTCGCCACTCAACACCCCATGATCATGAGCGCCAACGAAGATCATCTGTCTTGGGAAGTGCTTAAAGGCAAGCTCTCGGACTTATTGGCTGCCGTGGATCAAGACGACTACGCCCGCGTCCGTCAACTCCTGCGCGACACCGTCAGCGGCTACTCCCCAGACGGAGAGATCGTCGATTGGATTTACCAGCAACGCCGTCTCGAGCCTTGATTTAATACTCTGTTACTCAACCGTTTTTGACGAATTTCCAACATCACCTACGTTTGAAAAGCAGCTTCGGAAAAGCTGCTTTTCTTTCAACGATGTCATGGAGCGTCACCAATGCAGAACACCTACATCTCTTCGCTGATTTTCGCCGTTCTTACAACCCTCTCCGTCGCCAGCACCGCGGCCCCTTCCATCAAGCCTGAAGCCCCAACCCCTATCAGCGCTCAGATGGCCAAGGCCGAGCAATCCTCCAAGGTCAACCTTAACGCCGCAGACGCCGAGACCCTGCGTCGGGATCTGTTCGGTATTGGCGCTGCCAAAGCCAAGGCAATCATCGCCTACCGCGAAAGCAATGGCCCATTCACGGCGGTGGATGAGTTGCTGGAAGTGAAGGGTATCGGCAAGGCGCTGTTGGAGAAGAACCGCGACAGGCTGGTGATCAACTAAACCCCAAGGGGCCGGTCATTGATCGGCCTCTTTCTTCTGTGAGTTCCGCGCTTCACGTTCCCCCGCACCACGTCTATGTTCCACCTCACCAATTGTGGGTCTTAGACTCTCCTGGCAAGGACTTATGCGCCTACCAGTGTCGACATCTTCCCCAGCCTCTCTGCGCCGCAACGCCCATCTCCCAGCGCCGTTTCAATTTGCTCAAGTCTTACGTCGATAGGGTTCGTTATCGCACTGGGCTGGTCGCTCAGATCTATCTCGGAAAACATTGTTGGCAGCGGGAAGCCGTGGTCCGGGGGAGGACATGTGCCGTTCCGACAGGTAGTTGTCGACAAATGCATCCAGCGGTCTTTGCTGACTGAACAGGTTGTCGCGATGGGCGTCCAGGTCCGCAGCTGATCTGTGAAGGCCGGGCGCTTCCTTGATGATGCATGGGTGAATTTGGGTTTTGTGGTGTTGTAAATAACGTATACGGCGGCCCCAGCCACAGGCTGGCATTTTAACCAACCTTAACTTTTTATACCCAGATCGCCCGTTCTGGAGGTTGGCATGAAACGTGATTACCTCCAGACAGAAGATTGTTCAACAATCATGAGGCGATGATGACACCCAATATGTCTTTAGCAGACCAGATTGCTTTGGAGCTGCGTGCCGACATCATCAGCGGGCGGTTATTGCCGGGTATGGCCCTGGTCGAGGCGGATTTGGTCACTGCCTACAGTGCGTCGCGCAATACGATTCGCGAAGCCCTCCACCGTTTGGGGCAGGAGGGCTTGACCCGTTATGTGCGCAACAAGGGTGTGATGGTCCGGCGATTGGAGCGGGAGGAAGTTCGCGATCTGTTTGTTGTCCGCCGCACACTGGAATTGCAGGCCATCGCACAAAGCAAAGCGTTGACGGACGATCAATCTGAACGCATGCAAAACGCCATCGACGCCACCACCCTGGCCCGTGAGCGCGAAGATTGGCGTGCCGTGGCCACCCACAGTTTGTTGTTCCATCAGCACATCGTCGGGTTGATGCGCAGCCCCTTGTTCGATGAGTTTTTCGCCCGGGTCATCGCCCAGCTACGCCTCGTGTTTTGTGCGGCGCCCGATGAGCAGCGTTTTCAGTCACCTTGGCTTGAGCGTGACCGCGAGATTTACGCGTTATTGGTCCAGGCGAATAAACCCGCGGCAGGGGAGGCGATGAGCTTGTACCTGGAAGATTCCGAACGCCTGTCGTTGGCGTTGTTTACCCACCCCTGATCGAGGATTTGCACCATGTACAAAGATTATCCGGCCGCTTATCAGGTCAGCAAAGGCTCGGCGCTGCAGGTCGACACGGCGTTTTACGAGCGCATTCGTGACCGGGCGGATCAACGCACCTTGATCGAACAGTTTGAGGTGCCTATTCGAACAGGCAGGGCCTGGAAGGTGCCGGCGGGGCATGTGTTTCGTGTTACTACGCCAGTGGGGCCGCAGGTGGGTGACTTTAATGTCTGGAACGCCCACGACCCGCGGGAACGTCTTTGGGCGGCGCGCACCCGCCAATTGCAGGGCGCCCATGTCAGCACCCATGACCGACTGTGGTCGAACCTGCCGTTTCTGCGACCGTTGGTGACCATCACCGATGACAGCCTGGCCAGTTATGGTATCGACGAGCACGGCGGGCGCCTCCACGACTTACTCGGCACGCGCTGCGATCCCTACGTGAACCGGATGCTGACCGGTGAGGATTTCCATCACCACTGCCATTCGAACCTCACTCGCGCGGTGCTGCCCCACGGTCTTACGGAATTCGACGTGCATGACGTGTTGAATATTTTCCAGTGCACCGGCCTGAATCACGACGACATGTACTTCATGAAGGCGTGTCCGGCGCAGAAGGGTGATTACCTGGAGTTCTTTGCCGAGATTGATTTGCTGTGTGCACTGTCGACCTGCCCGGGTGGAGATCTGTCGCTGCCGATGTGGGGGCCGGACGCACAGGATCCGCTGACGGTATGTCGTCCGCTGGGCGTCGAGATCTACAAGTTGGAGGATCAATTGCTGAGCGGCTGGAGCCAGCCGGAGCGTGCTGCCTACAAAGGGCAGCACGGGTTGCATATTGCCAAGGCGGATTGGGAGTAAGCCTAACTAGCGATCCTGCGAATCCTTGGCGTCCGCCTGGGCGTTGCGTTCGGCCACGCGTTTGCGTTGCTCGTCGGTGAGTTCCACCTTGTTGGCGCTGTCTCGCAGCAGCATCAGCCCACCGACGATCGACCCAATCGCGACCACCATAATCAACCACGCATACCACGGCATAAGGCTCTCCTTGAGGCAGATTGCTGTGGGAGAATTTTCCCACGGTAATAACTGCTTTGAGTTACGGGCTTTCTGAGTAGTTCAGTGTAAGCCCGTTCTGCCTCGTAAACCTTAGAGCCCAGTCAACATTGCGTCCGCTGGCGCATCGGCACGGTCTTGTGCGGTCAGTTGGAAGTAGATGAAACCTACCGCCATAAAGCCCAGGAAGATCAAGCCGATGAGTGTGTTGAACCACGCCATGGCCACCAGGCACACCACCGCCAGCACCAACGCAATGCCTGGCACGATCGGGTAACCCGGCGCGCGGAAGGTGCGTTCCAGCAGCGGTTCGGTTTTACGCAGTTTGAATAGGCTGAGCATGCTCATGATGTACATGACGATGGCGCCGAAAACCGCCATGGTGATCATCGCTGCAGTCAGAGTCATGCCGCCCAGGTTGATCAGACCGTCGCTGTAGATGGCGGCGATGCCGACCACACCGCCGGCGATGATGGCCCGGTGCGGTGTCTGAAAACGCGACAGTTTGGCGAGGAAAGACGGTAAGTAACCGGCGCGAGCCAGGGCGAAGAACTGGCGCGAGTAGCCTAGGATAATGCCGTGGAAGCTCGCTACCAGGCCAAACAGGCCGATCCACACCAGCATGTGCAACCAGCCGGAGCTTTCGCCCACCACGGTTTTCATGGCCTGCGGCAGCGGGTCGTTGATGTTCGACAGGGTGCGCCAGTCACCCACTCCGCCGGCAAAGAACATCACGCCCATGGCCAGGATCACCAAGGTCAGGATGCCGCTGATGTAGGCCTTCGGAATGGTGCGCTTCGGATCCTTCGCTTCTTCAGCCGCCATGGCTGCGCCTTCGATGGCAAGGAAGAACCAGATCGCAAACGGAATTGCGGCAAACATCCCGGCAATCGCTGGGGCGCCAAAGGTATCGGAACCGGCCCATCCATTCAGGGCGAAATTACTGAAGCTGAATGCCGGGGCGACCACGCCCATAAACACCAGCAGCTCTGCGACGGCGAGCACGCACACGACCAGCTCAAAGGTCGCGGCGAGTTTCACGCCAAGGATGTTCAGGCCCATGAACACGATATAGGCACCGACGGCAGCGTGCTTCGGGTCCAGCGCAGGGAACTGCACATTCAGATAAGCGCCGATGGCCAAGGCAATGGCAGGTGGCGCGAAGACAAATTCGATCAGGGTGGCAAGACCGGCGATTAAACCGCCTTTCTCCCCAAATGCACGACGGCTGTAGGCAAACGGTCCGCCAGCATGGGGAATCGCGGTGGTCAGCTCGGTGAAACTGAAGATAAAGCAGGTGTACATTGCGGCGACCATCAACGAGGTCACCAGGAAGCCCAAGGTTCCGGCCACGCCCCAGCCATAGCTCCAGCCGAAGTATTCACCGGAGATCACCAGCCCGACGGCAATGCCCCATAAATGCAGGGTGCCTAGGGTGGGTTTGAGTTGTGTGTTCATGTGCTGCTCCCTGAACGGTTTGGAATGATTCAAGGTGTTGCAGCGGCCATGCCAGCTTGAGAATCATTGTCGTAAAGGCGCGCAACTGTCGTCTGGGGGATGGTTTGGCGTTTGAAATTTGCCGGTGTCGCACCAGATAGGTGCGGCGGTGACGGTGCCGACGCTATCGGGAGCAAGCCCCTCCCACAGGTTGACTGGCGCTCGGCATGACAACTCGGTCAAGTGTGGGAGGGGGCTTGCTCCCGATAGCGCCCGCCCAGACGCTGGAAGCCCGCAGTGTAAAACCCGCATAAAGCCACTCTTTACGCCTTCTTTACGCCCCGCCCGTACCCTCGCACTCGTTCCTTTACGCCACTCCTGCGGACAATTGCCCCACACGCGGCACTCGCCGCTGAACGGAGAGACTTCCATGAGTGTTCTGGACGGAGTGTCACTGCTATTGGCCGTGGCGCTGTTTATTTATCTGCTGGTTGCGCTGTTACGCGCGGATCGGAACTAGGAGCTGGCCATGCACAGTTATGACTATTGGCTGATCATCGCCTTCTTTGCCGTGGTATTGGTGCCGGCACCGTTCCTGGGGCGGTTCTATTACAAGGTGATGGAAGGCCAGCGCACGTGGCTGAGCCCGGTGCTCGGGCCTGTCGAAAAAGCCTGTTATCGCCTGTCGGGTGTCGACGCGCAGCAGGAGCAGAGCTGGCAGAAGTACATGCTGGCGTTGCTCGCATTCAACCTCGCGGGTTTCCTGCTGTTGTTCGCGATCCTGATGTTCCAGGACTATCTCCCGCTCAATCCGCAGAAATTGCCGGGGCAGGAGTGGACGCTGGCCTTCAACACTGCGGTCAGTTTCATGACCAACACCAACTGGCAGTCCTACAGCGGTGAGGCGTCACTGAGCTACCTCAGCCAGATGGCTGGCCTGACGGTGCAGAACTTCGTCAGTGCGGCCACTGGACTGGCAGTTCTGGTCGCTTTGTGCCGTGGGATCGGTCGCAAATCTGCCCAGACATTGGGGAATTTCTGGGTCGATATGACCCGCGCTACCCTCTACGGCCTGTTGCCGTTGTGCCTGGTGCTGGCGTTGTTCCTGGTGTGGCAGGGCGTGCCGCAGACGTTCGCCCATTACGTTGATGCCGTGACGATGCAAGGCGTGGATCAGGTGATCCCCCTGGGCCCGGCGGCCAGCCAGATCGCGATCAAGCAATTGGGCACCAACGGCGGTGGTTTTTTCGGCGTCAACTCGGCGCATCCCTTTGAAGACCCGACTGCCTGGGCCAACCTGTTTGAGGTAGCGTCCATCATCCTGATCCCGGTGGCGTTGGTATTCACCTTCGGCCATTACGTCAAAGACCTGCGCCAAAGCCGCGCCATTCTTGGCTGCATGCTGGCGCTGTTCCTGATCGGCGGCGCGACTTCACTGTGGTCCGAGTATCAGCCCAATCCGACCCTGAACAACCCGGCCGTAGAGCAAACCGCGCCGCTGGAAGGCAAGGAAGCGCGCTTCGGCACCACTGGCACGGTGCTGTGGTCAGTGACCACCACCGCGGCGTCCAACGGTTCGGTCAACGGCATGCAGGACAGCCTCAGCCCCCTCAGCGGGATGGTGGCGCTGGTCAACATGATGGTCGGCGAAGTGATCTTTGGCGGCGTCGGCGCCGGTATGTACGGGATGTTGCTTAACGTGTTGATCGCGGTGTTCCTGGCTGGCCTGATGATCGGCCGTACGCCGGAATACCTGGGCAAGAAACTCCAGGCCAAGGAAGTACAGTTGCTCGTCGTGACCTTGCTGGTGATGCCAGTCGGCGTGCTCGTGCTCGGCGCCATTGCCGCCAGCCTGCCAGGCCCGGCCGGCGCTATCAGTAACCCTGGTCCCCATGGCTTCAGCCAGTTGCTTTATGCCTACACCTCCGCCAGTGCCAACAACGGCTCTGCGTTTGGCGGCTTCAGTGCCAACACGCCGTTCCATAACCTGATGCTCGGCCTGGGCATGCTGATCGGTCGCTTTGGCTACATCCTGCCGGTACTGGCCCTGGCCGGCAGCCTGGCGATGAAAAAGAGCGCACCGATTGGCCAGAACAGCTTCCCCACCCACGGCCCGCTGTTCGTGACTCTGTTGACCGTAACCATCTTGCTGGTGGGCGGCCTGACTTTCCTGCCGACGCTGGCGCTGGGTCCGATCGCTGAACACTTGAGCATGGGCTTCTGAGAAGGGATATGAACATGAATATGCCTGCAAAAAACGCGGCCCCGGTCAAACCCCAGGAGCCTGCCAAAACCGCTATCTCTGCTCTGTGGCGCCCGGCGCTGGTCCAGGCGTTCGTCAAGCTGGACCCGCGCGAACTGAAACGCTCGCCGGTGATGCTGGTGGTCGAACTGACTGCGATCCTCACCACGGTGCTGTGCTTCGTGCCCGACACTTCCGTGCCGACCTTCGTTGCCGTGCAGATCGCCGTGTGGTTGTGGTTCACCGTGCTGTTCGCCAACTTCGCCGAAGCCTTGGCCGAAGGGCGAGGCAAGGCTCGCGCCGACAGCCTCAAGGCAGGCAGTGAAGGTCTGAGTGCTCGGCGCAAGGAAGCCGATGGCAGCTTCAAGGTCGTGCCGGCCACCAGCCTGCGTAAGGGTGATGTGGTGCGGGTTGCTGCAGGGGAAATGATCCCCGGTGACGGCGAGGTGATCGAAGGCATCGCGGCGGTTAACGAAGCGGCGATCACTGGCGAATCCGCCCCGGTGATCCGTGAGTCTGGCGGCGACCGCTCGGCCGTCACCGGCAACACCCGGCTGGTCTCGGACTGGCTGATGATTCGCATCACCGCCAACCCCGGTGAGTCCACCCTGGACCGCATGATTGCCTTGGTAGAAGGTGCCAAGCGCCAGAAGACCCCCAATGAAGTCGCGCTGGATATCCTACTGATCGGCCTGACGCTGATCTTCCTGCTGGTGGTCGTAACGTTGCAGCCGTTCGCCCACTTCGCCAATGGCAGCTTGCCTTTGGTGTTTCTGGTCGCACTGCTTGTGACGCTGATTCCCACGACCATTGGCGGCTTGTTGTCGGCCATCGGCATTGCCGGCATGGACCGCCTGGTACGCCTCAATGTGATCGCCAAGTCCGGCCGTGCTGTGGAAGCAGCCGGGGACGTACATGTGTTGCTGTTGGACAAGACCGGCACCATCACCTTTGGTAATCGCCGGTGTGCGGCGGTGGTCGCGGCGCCCGGCGTCAGCGGCCGCGAGGTGGCCGAAGGCGCGCTGTTCGCGTCCCTGGCGGACGACACGGCGGAAGGCAAATCCATCGTTGAATACCTGCGCGCCTTGCACCCTCAGGCCGAGCCTTCCCAGGACGAGTTGACCGCCGTGCCGTTCAGCGCTGAAACCCGCTTGTCCGGCGTTGACTACCAGGGCCGCGTGTACCGCAAAGGCGCGGTGGATTCGCTGCTGGCATTTATCGGCCAGCAGCGTCAGGACCTTGCACCTGCGCTGTCGCGGGAAATCGACAAGATCGCCCAGAGCGGCGGCACGCCTTTGCTGGTGTGCGCCGATGGCAAGCTGCTTGGTGCGATTCATTTGAAGGACGTGGTCAAGCCCGGCATCCGCGAACGTTTCGCCGAGCTGCGCAAACTGGGCATCCGCACCGTGATGGTCACTGGCGACAACCCGCTGACGGCTGCTGCGATTGCCGCTGAGGCGGGCGTGGATGACGTGCTGGCCGAAGCCACGCCAGAGAAAAAGCTCGCACGTATCCGTCATGAGCAGAACGACGGGCGCCTGGTGGCAATGTGCGGCGACGGCGCCAACGACGCCCCGGCACTGGCGCAGGCCGACGTGGGCATGGCGATGAACGACGGCACTCAAGCCGCCCGTGAGGCCGCCAACATGGTGGACCTCGACAGCGACCCTACCAAGCTGCTGGACGTGGTGCAGATCGGCAAGGAATTGCTGGTGACCCGTGGCGCGCTGACCACCTTTTCAATCGCCAACGATGTGGCCAAATACTTTGCGATTCTGCCGGCGCTGTTTGCCTCGATCTATCCGCAACTGGGCGTGCTCAACGTCATGCACTTGCAGAGTCCGCAGAGCGCGATCCTGTCGGCCATTGTGTTTAACGCGTTGATCATCGTGGTGTTGATCCCGTTGGCATTGCGCGGTGTGCGCGTGCAGGCAGCGAGTGCAGCGGCGTTGCTGCGGCGCAACCTGTTGATCTATGGCTTGGGTGGGTTGTTGGTGCCGTTCGTGGGTATCAAGGCCATCGACATGCTGTTGACCGCCCTGCACCTCGTATAAGCCAGACCTTGTAGTGAGCGGGCTTGCCCCGCGCAGGGCTGCGAAGCAGCCCCACTGCGACCAAGGTCGCTGTATCCAACGAATTGAGGAAACTGAAATGTCCAACATCATCCGTCCAGCCCTGAGCCTTTTAGTGCTCATGACCCTGATCACCGGCGTCGCCTACCCATTGGTGGTGACCGGCGTCGCCCAGGTGGCATTCCCCGATCAGGCCAACGGCAGCCTGGTACGCGACGCCGATGGTAAGGTGCGCGGGTCCAGCCTGATCGCCCAGGATTTTACCGGCGACAGCTGGTTTCACCCGCGTCCATCGGCGGGCGCCTTTGCGACGGTGTCCAGCAGCGCCAGTAACCTTGGCCCGAGTAACCCAGCGTTAGCCACCCGCGTATTCGATGACGCAAATAAACAGCTGGTGCCAGGTCAGGGCCCGGTACCTTTGGCCTCGCTGACTACCTCTGGCAGCGGTCTTGATCCACACTTGCCACCCCAGGCGATTGCCTATCAACTGGTGCGGGTAGCGGCGGCGCGGAATGTGCCGGTGTCGACCTTGCAACGGCTGTTGGATGAGCACATCGAAAGCCCATTGGTGGGGCCACCGGTAGTGAATGTACTGGCGCTGAACATGGCGCTGGAAAAACTCTGATCCCACAGTTGATCTTCACTTGCCCGATTACATCATCACCTGAAGGACACTGCCCGCATGAGCGACTCCGGCCGCGCCGATGCCCTGCTAGCCGATCTACCCCGTAATGGTCGTGGCCGGCTCAAAGTCTTCCTCGGTGCCGCACCCGGCGTAGGCAAGACCTACGCCATGCTGCAGGCGGCCCACACCCAACTGCGCCAAGGCGTCAAGTTGGTCGCCGGTGTGGTGGAAACCCACGGCCGCGCCGAGACCGAAGCCTTGCTCGCCGGCCTGCCACAGCAACCGTTGCTGCGCAGCGAATATCGCGGTGTGATGCTCGAAGAAATGGACCTCGACGGCTTGCTCGCCGCCAAGCCCAAGCTGGTGCTGGTGGACGAACTGGCCCACAGCAACGCGCCCGGCAGCCGCCATGAAAAGCGCTGGCAAGATATTCAGGAACTGCTCGCTGCGGGCATCAACGTGTTTACCACGGTCAACGTTCAGCACTTGGAAAGCCTCAACGACCAAGTGCGCGGGATCACCGGCGTGCAGGTGCGTGAAACGCTGCCGGACTGGGTACTGCAAGAAGCCGACGAACTGCTGCTGATCGACCTGCCATCCCGCGAGTTGCTGGAGCGCCTGCGCGACGGCAAAGTCTATGTCCCGGAACAGGCCCGTGCGGCCATCGATGCGTTTTTCACCCAGACCAACCTGATGGCCCTGCGCGAGCTGGCGATGCAGACCGCCGCAGCCCATGTCGATGACGACTTGGCCCAGGGCTATCGCCAGCTCGGCCAGGCCGCGCCGGCGGTGCGCGGCCGCTTGTTGGTGGGTGTGGATGGCGACGCGCAGGCCGAACGCCTGGTGCGGCATGCCAGTCGTGTGGCGCAGCGTCGACATTTGCCGTGGAGCCTGGTGCATATCGATAACGGCCGGGCACGGGATGAGCAGTCGCGTCTGCGCCTGCAAAACGCCCAGCAGTTGGCCGAACGTCTCGGCGGGGAAGTCGTGTTGCTGCGGGCGGGGGAGGTGGCCAAGACCTTAATCCAGCACGCCGGCGAACGCCGCGCCAGCCTGGTGTTGGTGGGACAGTCACGGATGCGCTGGCGCCGTCGTTTATTCGGTGGAGGCCTGGCGGCGCGTTTGCTGCGCAATGCGCGCGGCTTGGAAATCAACGTGCTCGACAGTGACGATATTCCCGCGGCGCCGCGCTTGCCGCAGGTGCGCGGGCTGGTGTGGTTCGACTACTTTTTGGCAGTGGTGGCGACGGTGATTGCTGCCGGCGTGGCCTGGGCGGTGTCCAGTGTGTTGCCGTTGCCGAATATCTCGCTGGTGTTTCTTGCTGCCGTATTGCTGGTCGCGGTACGCAGTAGCCTGGGGCCGTCCCTGGTCTGCGCGGCTTTATCATTTCTGACCTACGACTTCCTGTTTATTCCGCCGAATTTTTCCTTCTCCATCCAGCGTGAAGAAGATGTGCTGACCCTGCTGTTCTTCCTGCTGATGGCAGCGCTCACCGGCAACCTCGCGGCGCGCCAGCGTCGACAGTTGCAGGCGTTGCGCGATACCCAGGAGGAAACCAGCGAGCTGCTTGACCTGTCACGCAAACTCACCGCCGCCACTGACCGCCAGGCCGTGGTCAGCGCGGCGGCCCATCACCTTGAAGGTTGGAACGACCTGGACCTGTGCCTGGTCAATCGCGATGGACAGGGTGGTTGGAAGATCGAAACCGGCGGCCCGCTGACCTTCAGCGAAGCCGAACGCGCCGCCGCCGATTGGGCCTGGCAACATGACCAACCCGCGGGCATGGGCACCGGCACGTTGCCGTTTGGGCGCTGGTGGTGGTGGCCGTTGTCGGGCGAGGAAGGTCCGCTGGGCTTGCTCGGTGTCAGTGCCAAACCGGGCCAGGCGTTGAGCGGTCAGCGCCGCCGCTTGCTTACTGCTCTGAGTCAACCTCTGGCCCAGGCCCTGGCCCGTGCGCAGTTGGCGCAGGAGCTAGAATCCGCACGCCTGCACGGCGAAACCGAGCAACTGCGCAGTGCCTTGCTTGCGTCGGTGTCTCACGATTTGCGTACGCCGCTGACGTCCATGCGCGGCAGTATCGACAGCCTGCTGGCGTTGGGTGAAGCCATTCCCCTGGAGGACCGTCGCGAATTACTGGAAGGCACGCGTGATGAAGCCGAGCGCCTCGATCGCTATATCCAGAACCTGTTGGACATGACTCGCTTGGGCCATGGCGCTCTCAAGCTGGCGCGTGATTGGGTGTCGCCGGGCGATATCGTCGGCAGCGCCCTTGGCCGTTTGCGTGCGGTACTGGCGCCATTGCAGGTGAGCACCGAGGTGCCGCCTGAGTTGCCGTTGCTGTATGTGCATGCGGCGCTGATCGAACAGGCGCTGGTCAATGTGCTGGAGAACGCCGCACGCTTTTCACCCCCTCAGGGACGTTTGCAATTGAGTGCCGGCGTGTCGGATAAGCAACTGTTTTTCGCGGTAGCCGATGAGGGGCCGGGCATCCCCGAGGATGAGCGCGCGAAGATTTTCGATATGTTCTACACCGCTGCGCGCGGTGATCGGGGCGGGCAGGGCACCGGCCTGGGTTTGGCGATCTGCCAGGGGATGGTCGGGGCGCACGGTGGGCATATCAGCGTGGCCGATGGCATTGAAGGGCGCGGTACCTGCATCACCTTGTTCCTTCCATTGCCTGCACAGCCTGGCCTGGAGCCTGAGTCGTGAGCTACCCTCTTTTCTCCACGGATTTTGATGGGACACCATGAGCCAGACCGCGACGATTTTGGTCATTGATGACGAACCGCAGATCCGCAAGTTCTTGCGCATCAGCCTGGCCTCTCAGGGTTACAAAGTGATTGAGGCGGGCACCGGAAACGAAGGCTTGGCCCAGGCGGCCTTGAGCAAGCCGGACTTGCTGGTGCTCGACCTAGGCTTGCCTGACATGGACGGCCAGCAAGTGCTGCGTGAGTTTCGCGAGTGGTCGACGGTGCCGGTATTGGTGCTGTCGGTGCGCGCCAGCGAAGGGCAAAAGGTCCAAGCCCTCGACGGCGGCGCCAATGACTATGTGACCAAGCCTTTTGGAATCCAGGAGTTTCTCGCCAGGGTTCGCGCGCTCCTGCGCCAGGCGCCCGCAGGTGAGGCGCAGGAAGCGGCGTTGAGTTTCGGCCCGCTGACGGTCGATCTGGCCTATCGCCGTGTGCTGCTGGACGGTGTCGAAGTGGCGCTGACTCGAAAGGAATATGCCGTGTTGGCGCAGTTGGCGCGGCACTCGGGACGGGTGATCACCCAGCAGCAACTGCTCAAGGATATCTGGGGGCCGACCCATACCGAGGACAGTCACTACCTGAGGATTGTGGTGGGCCATCTGCGCCAGAAACTGGCGGACGATCCGACTCAGCCACGCTTTATCGTGACCGAGGCGGGGGTCGGGTATCGGTTGTTAGGCGGTTAGAGTCTGGCGCCTGTCGAAGCACTCAGGGCTGTTCACTTTCATAGCGGTCCAACGTATCGCTGGCAATTTCGCGCCCCAAAGCGATCAACTCCGGCGCCTTGTAGAACTCGAAAAACCGGCACACCCGCTTCGGCACGTTGATCAATACATCCGGCGGATAGCCCGCAATTTTGTACTGAGCCAATGACGTCTGCATCACTTCAAAACTCTGGTTGATCAGATCCAGCAACGACGCCGGCCCCACGTTATCAATGATGAACGAACCGGTCGCCGACTTCGGCGCCCCGGGTTTTTCCGGCGCAGCGGCGGGTTGTTGGGACTCGGGCTCAGCCGAATCCAGCCAAGGGTTGATGTCGGCCGCCTGGGCCTGCAACGCTTCCTGCTCCAGCTTCATTAACTGCTCGGCTTGCTTACGACGAAACGGCAGGTGCGAGCCGAGTGATTTCGCCAAGCTGTTGAAGCGGCTCTTGAACGCCGGCGGACGTTGGATCACCGGCAATTGGTAGTGTTTCTGGTTGGTGGCGTTGAGGTTGACTGCGATGATCAAGTCGCAATGGCTCGACACCACCGGCACGATAGGCAGTGGGTTAAGCAGGCCGCCGTCCACCAGCATGCGGTTACCTTGCATCACTGGGGTGAACAGGCTGGGAATTGCGGCCGAAGCGCGCATGGCCTGGTGCAGACAGCCTTCCTGAAACCAGATTTCCTGTTGGTTGGTGAGGTCGGTGGCCACGGCCGTGTAGGGAATGCGCAGCTCCTCGATATTGATCTCGCCGACGATCTTGCGGATCTGTCCGAAGACCTTCTCGCCACGAATCGCTCCCAGGCGAAAACTCACGTCCACCAGACGCAGCACGTCGAGGTAATCAAGGCTTTCAATCCAGTTTCGATACTCGTCCAGCTTGCCCGCGGCGTAGATCCCACCCACCACCGCGCCCATGGAACAGCCAGCGATACAGGCAATGTCATAGCCGCGCCGTTCAATTTCTTCGATCACTCCGATATGGGCGTAGCCCCGGGCTCCACCGGAGCCCAGCACCAAGGCAACACGTTTCTTCATGGTCCATATCCTTTGATCGGCAGGTCCTCACAATGCACCCATTGAGGGGGCCGCTTCAATCTTCGCTGAACTGCGTAATATTTTTCCAGAATAGCGAGTAGGCTCGGGTATGCTCTGGCAATAGGTACTATCGATTTCAGGCTAAGGACAAGGCACTTTTTGTTGTAGGCAACGTCTACAACCGTACGACTGTTTTTCTTTATTTTGAGGTGTCATTGATGAAAGCCTGGATGTGTGTGCCTGTGATTCTGTTGGCCCTGGCCGGTTGTGCCGGGAAAACCGCTTACCGCGATAGTTGCGGCGCGCAATTGGACGCTGCCTGGAAAGAACTGGACCTGGCCAAGGCCGAAGGGTTCGCCGGTACCGTCAGCTATTCCAAGGCGTTGTCCCTCTTGACCGGTGCGAAGACACAGCAACAGTTTGAAGCGTTTGAAGGCTGCTCCAACAAGGCTGAGAAGGCACGGTTCTATATTCGTGAGTCGCGCGCCGGGCGTTGAGCCATGGGCAGCAAGTAGGATTTTTCATCAAAAGGCGGGGGCAGGATGTCAGCGTTGGTTGATCAGTTAGTCGCTCAGGTCATTGGCCTGGAAGTAGGGTTGCTGAGCTGCCAGGCTCGCCTCGCCGCCGTCACCGACGATGAAGCGCTGCATGACTTGCGCACCACCGTGCGGCGCCTGCGCAGCCTGTTGCGACCCTTGCGTGGGTTGCCAGGCGTCGAACAGCTCGAATTGGCTGCCAGCACCGTTGGCCGATTGACCACCCCCCTGCGTGATCGTGAAGTGCTGGCTGCTTATCTGCATCAGCATGGTCATCACGAAGCGGCAGATCGGCGTCTGCGCCTACAGCCCGATGCGTATCGCCAGGTAGCGCAAAGTCCGGAGTTGGCGCACTTGCTGCAGATTCTGGATGCTTTCCCACGCTTTATTCGCGCCTCCCAACATCAGAAATTGCTCAAAGGCCTGCGCTCGCGCATCGAGAAGCGGCTGGCCAAGCAATGGAAAACCCTCGGTGAAGCCCTCAAGGATCCCGGCCATGATCGCCACCGTCTACGTTTGTTGATCAAGCGCGTGCGTTATGCGGCCGAGGCGTATCCGGAACTGGACAAACTGCCCGCCAATGCCATGTCGCGCCTGAAGAAAGCCCAAGGTGCCCTGGGCGATTGGCATGATTGCTGGCAGTGGTTGGCCCAGGCTGAACATCAAGCGGATCTGCAACCGTGTGTGGCGGTATGGCACAAAACCATGGCTAAAGCCGAGGGACAGGCGGATCGGGTGCTGGACAAGCTCAGCGCGGATTGTTTCTGAATCGGTCCGGTTTTTGGCCGGAATAGGCGCTGTACCTCACCTGCACGATGGTTAAGATCCCTCATCTGTTTCCTTTGACCTGAGGTCGCCATGCGCTTTAGTGATTTGCTCGACGCTGCCCGTAGCCACCCGCTGGATGTCACCATCCCCGCCGAATGGGCCCAAGGTCGCGCGACGTTTGGCGGGCTGGTCGCCGCTTTGCAATACGAAGCACTGCGTGCCCAAGTGCCTGCGGATCGACCATTGCGGTCGTTGGCAATAACCTTCGTGGGGCCGGTGGCGCCCGATGTGCCCGCCAGTTATCAAGTCGAAGTGTTGCGCGAAGGCAAGGCAGTCAGTCAGTTGCTAGGCCGCGTCGTTCAGAACGGTGAAGTGGCGACCCTGGTGCAAGCCAGTTTTGGCGCATCCCGTGAGTCAGAGATAGATGTGGCAAGCGACGCGGCGCCGGTGTTCAAACACTGGGACGAGTGCCAGGAGTTGCCCTATATCAAGGGTGTGACGCCTGAATTTATGCGTCACTTGGCAATGCGCTGGAGCGTTGGCGGCCTGCCATTCACCGGTAATAAGTCCCGCGAAATGGGGGGCTGGGTTCGCTTGCGTGGGGATGTGAAAGAAGAGCCGTTGACCGAGGCGCATATCCTCGCCCTGGTCGACGCCTGGCCACCGGCATTGCTGCCGCACCTGAAGAAACCGGCACCGGGCAGCACCCTGACCTGGACCATCGAATTCATCCAACCGTTGCAGGATCTGACCACCCTCGATTGGTGCCAGTACTGCGTCAACATCGAACACGCCCGCGACGGCTACGGCCATGCTGCCGCTGCGCTGTGGAGCCCTACCGGCGAGTTGATTGCTATCAGCCGCCAGACTGTTGTGGTATTCGCTTAAGCATCAGTGCAGATGGCGCTGGCGCCAGGCGCGCCACCTGCCACTGCTTGACACAACGCGCGCAGAGGTCACGAACTGCTCAATTACCAGGCGCTCACCGCATGTTTGCGGTCACTGAACGGCTGACTCGCCTGGGCTTCCAGGCTGTGACCATGACGCTGCAATGCCAGGCCGGCCAGAATGCCGACTACGCCAACGGCGAAACTGGCCAGGCTCAGACTAAAGGCCCCAGAAACGATCAACAGAAAGCCAACGATAAACAGCGGCACGGCGATCAGGTTCAAGGCCAGGTTCGTTGGGTGCTGGTGCGTCTGCGGGTAGCTATGCCATTGCCAGGCGGGGAGATTGGGATGACGTTTGCCCATGATGGTGATTCCTCTGTCCGTTGAAACAACATGGAGAGAGTTTAGGTGGGGGCGGGCGCGTGGGCGAATTGGGGCTCGCTATGGGGCTCATAGCCAGTCCTACAGTTTCAATTGCCCAATCGCCTTGCTCAACTCCCCTGCCAACGTCGCCAGTTCATTGCTGGTCGTTGCCGAATCCACGGTTTGTTGCACGGTGTTCTCGGTCACATCGCGGATACTGACCACTGCGCGGTTCATCTCTTCGGCCACATGGCTTTGCTGTTCGGCGGCAACGGCGATTTGAGTGTTGCTTTCACGCATCTGCGCCACGGCACCGGTGATTTCGGCGAGTGCGGCACCGGCTTCCTGGGCTTGTTGCACGCAGTCGTCGGCCTTGAACGAGCTTTCCTGCATAAAGTCCACCGCGTCGCGGGTACCGGCTTGCAGCGCCGAAACCATACGGGTGATCTCGTCGGTGGAGCTTTGCACGCGCTTGGCCAGATTGCGCACTTCGTCGGCGACCACTGCGAAGCCACGGCCCATTTCTCCAGCGCGTGCGGCTTCAATGGCGGCGTTGAGGGCGAGCAGGTTGGTCTGTTCGGCGATGCTGTGAATCACGCTGACCACACCGTTGATTTTCTGGCTGTCTTCAGCAAGCTTCTGGATCATTACGGCAGTTTGTTGCACGCCGCTGGAGAGTCCGGCAATCGAGTGTCTTACCCGAGTCACCACTTCCTGGCCGCTACCGGCGAGGGTGTCGGCGGATTGGGACAAATCTCGCGTGGCGCCAGCATGTTGGGCGATGTGGTAGACGGTGGCGGTCATCTCGTTGATGGCCGTGGCGGCCTGGTCGGTTTCGCTTTGCTGGCCGAGCATGCCGTGCTGCACCTCATTCATGCTGCTGGCCAGACGTGCAGCGCCTTCGTCCAGTTGCCGAGCGGTGCGCGCCACGGTGCTGACCACTCGCTGGTAGCCAGCCTGCATGGCATTGAACGCGCTGGCCATCTGGCCGACTTCATCCTTGCAGGCCAGGGGGACGCGGGCCGACAGGTCGCCGGTTTTCTCCACGTGCAGCATGACATCCTTGAGCGTGTTGAGCTGACTGAGCAGGAAGCGGATCAGCAGTTGCGAAGCGCCAAGCATCACAAGCATCAGGATTGCGACAGCCACAGCGTAATTAGCGAAGCGGTCACTGAAGACCTGGCTCAAGCTTGGCGCGTAGGCAAGTACGCCAATGTATTGCCCATCCGGCCGTGTAATGACTTCAGCGCCTATCAATGGATTTTCGCCAAACAGCGGCATGTGATTGAGTTCGACCCAGCCGGTGGTGGTGCTCAGGGCTGACAGATCCAAATCGCCCAACTGTGGGACTTGGCCTCGGGAAAACGTCAGCCAATGCGCGTCCTTGGGGAGCGGCTGGTTGGTTGGCCAGGCCCCCAGCAATCGGCCCTGGGCCTGCGCCGAAACCTGGGAGGCTGTGCTGCGCGCTTGTTGTTCGAGTTGCACGGCGTACAGCACCAGCAGCAGTGTGGTGATGAAGGCGACCGCGTTGACGGCCCAGAATTTGTACTTCAGCGAGATATTGCTAAGCCAGGCACCCATGGAAGGTTTTCTCTGATAGCGGAAACAGCATTGGCAAGGTGCCATTATTGTGCCGCTACTCAGAAAACCGGTTTTGACATGGGTCAATGCGCCGCATCAATCCAAGGTCGGCAACCCAAAAAAAGCGCGTGAACAGGCAGTGCTGTGGTCGGCCAAGTCTTGCGCGCTTTCGTTGCGGTGCAGGGCGACTTCGCGCAGTACTTCCGTCAGATAAGCCGGTTCGTTACGACCGTTTTTCGGCTTGGGACGCAGGGTGCGCGGCAGCAGGTAAGGCGCATCGCTTTCCAGCATCAGGCGGCCCCGGGGAATTTCTTTGACGAGTGGGTGCAGGTGCGTCCCACGGCGCTCGTCGCATATCCAGCCGGTGATGCCAATGTGCAAATCGAGGTCGAGGTAGCTGAACAGCGCCGCCTGTTCGCCGGTGAAGCAATGCACTACGGCGGCGGGGAGGTGGTCGCGGTAGTCCTTGAGGATCTCCAGCAGGCGTTGGTTAGCGTCACGCTCATGGAGAAATACCGGGAGCTTTAGCTCGACGGCCAGGGCCAGGTGTTCTTCCAGGACTTTTTCCTGTTGCGGGCGCGGTGAGAAATCCCGGTTGAAATCCAGGCCGCATTCGCCCACGGCACGTACGCGGCTTTCGCTGAGTAAACCGCGCAAACGCTGGGCGCTGTCGCCGTTCCAGTCGCTGGCGGAGTGGGGGTGGATGCCTGCGGTGCTGAACAGGCGTTGGCCGCTTTCGTCGAGGTTGACGCACAGTTCCAGAGCCTGTTCGCTGCCGTCGACGCTGGTGCCGGTGAGTACCAATTGCTGCACGCCGGCGGCGTAGGCGCGGTCGAGAACGGCCTGGTGCTTGTCGTCGAAACTGGGGTTGGTCAGGTTGACGCCGATATCAATGAGTTGCATGGTGCTATCTCCGCCTGCGGCCGGAAAGCATATCAGAGCTGTAGATTTATAAGAAAAACGAAGAACTACAATGAGTTATAGCTGTCTTTGAACGTCGCAAGTGACATCGTGTTTGGCTGAACGCCCTGCACTGTGCCACCGTTGCACGCAAAGCCTGCGCATAAAGCGCTCTGTTTCTGACCTCCACCGCGTCGTTTTTCGCGAGCGCGTTGGCCAGTATTCTTTCCGGAGAGCGGATGATCCGACCCTCGGCGTTGCTTATGTTGTGCCTGGCGTTACTGTTGCCTTTGGCGGCGGTTGCGCGTCTGGACGGGCCGCTGGAAGTGACCAAGCCTGGCAAGGTCCGTGACTTGGCGGAGATTCGTTCAAGTCGCACCCTTCGGGTATTGGTCAACCAAAGTCGCAACAGTTCCGGCGAAGTGCAGGGCCAGGCCATCGGAGTTGAATACCACCGCCTACGCGCCTTCGAGCAATACCTCAACGGTCACGCCCGTGATGGCCAGGAAATAAACCTCAAGATAATCCCCAAGGCCAAGGATCAATTGCTCGGCGCTCTGGCCCGTGGTGAAGGCGATCTGGTTGCTCCTGGGGAGTTGCTTGATGTGAAAGCTGCTCACAAAATCAGCACCAGTAGCCCGATTGCCAGCGCTGTACCGTTGTGGCTGGTGGGGGTGAAGGGAGAGCGGCGTTTTACCAAGTTGGAGCAACTGTCAGGACGAACGCTGGCGCTGACCACTGGCAGTGCGGCAGCGGATGCCATCAGCCAGGTCAATCAGAAGCTGGCCCTGCACAAGCAGCCACCGGTGAAGGTGGAATGGGTGGACCCGACCCTGGCAGTGGAGGACGTTCTGGAAATGGTGCAGGCGGGGATTTTCCATCTCACCATTGTCGAGAAACCGATTGCCGAACGCTGGTCGAAGATCCTGCCCAAGTTGCGCTTCGACAAACAAGTCGTCATCAGCGAACCTGGCGATGAATACTGGTTTGTTCGCCAGGACGCTTCGATGCTGCGTGCAAGTATTGATCGCTTTCTCAAGACCTATCGCACGCCTTCCGACCAGGACGTGGCGTTTCAACGCATTTATCGACGCCTCTACCAGGTGCGCAACCCACTGGCCCGCGCCGACCGCCAGCGCCTGGAAAAGCTGCGGCCAGTGCTGCAAAAACATGCGCGCGAGCAGGGCATGGACTGGCTTAACCTTGCAGCGCTGGCTTTCAAGGAATCCGCCTTCGATCCTGGCGCGCGCAACAGCGGTGGTCCTACCGGCTTGATGCAGATCACACCCTCAGCGGCCCAGCGGGTGGGCGTCAACAATATCGAAAGTCTCGACAGTAATGTGCAGGCGGGGGCGCGTTATCTGGCGTTGATCCGTCGCAAGTTCTTCGCCAGCCCCAAGCTCAACGAGCGTGAACGCATGGCTTTTGTACTCGCGGCCTACAATATGGGCCCGGAGCGCGTGCAGGGTATGCGCACCGAGGCTCGGCGCCGGGGATTGAACCCCAACCAATGGTTCTTCCAGGTGGAGCGCATTGCCATGGAACAGGTGGGAATGGGCGGCGTCAGCTATGTTAATAGCGTCAACAAGTACTTCTTGGCGTTCGATCGGGAGCGTGAGTCCCTGGAGCCGCCAGCACCGAAAATTGCCTCACGGAAGTAATCGATTTTATCGATATTAATCAGGCATTTTTTCGGCTTTTATCATTGCTTAAACTGATTAATATAGCGGCCAACCAACCCCTACTTCGAAAAGGATTTACTCCATGAGCCCAATGATCAAAAGCCTACTGTCCACTCGTGCCGGCTACGGTCTGACCATCCTGCGCATTGTTGTTGGCATCATCTTCGCCGCCCACGGTTCGCAAAAACTCTTCGGTTGGTTTGGCGGCTACGGCTTGGCGGGCACCGCCCAATGGATGGAAAGCATCGGCCTGGCGCCGGGTACCCTGATGGCGCTGCTGTCGGGCGGAACCGAGTTTTTCGCCGGCCTGGCCCTGATCATCGGTCTGCTGGTACGCCCTGCTGCGTTGGGCCTGACCATTCTGTCGGTGGTGGCGATCTTCTCGGTGCATATCCATAACGGTCTGTTCATGGCCAACAACGGTTACGAGTTCGCATTAGCCTTGTTGGGCGGGTCCGTGGCAGTGCTGCTGGAAGGTGCCGGCAAACTGTCTGCCGACCGTGCAATAGCCAACTGACCCCTCTACAACACCTGAAGAGGCCCGCCATGTGCGGGCCTTTTCGTTGCTCGGGATTCTTGACATCGGCCATCCGGCTTCTCTAGGATGCTGCCCATGCGCCGATTTAAACAGCTAATTGCGGGGCGCCACTGGGACTCGATGCAGCCCGACAGAAGCCTGTTCTCCCCTGAGGAAACAGCTTCGAAATACCGCTAAAGCGCTGGTTCGGTGTTGCCTCTCACCTGCCCGCAGACTTTTGAGGCAGAGACACGACACTATGAATGCACTACGCCCCCTGATACGCCTGGCTCCGATCACTGCGGACCTTACTCAACGCAATCCGAAAATACTCTTGGGCGGTAAGCACCAGCCCACGCTGTTGCGTTACCTGGACGGCTGGCCACGTCGCACCGGGCGGCCTTCGGCTTTCCTGATCCAGTTTGTCGAAGATGGCGGTTCCCTGGCCCGTTTTGCGAGTAATAGCTTCGACCTGGCAGTTATCCAGGCGCCCAGTGCCAGCGACGCGGCTGAAGTGATTCGTCAACTCACACGTATTGCCCGGCAGGGGCTGATTGCCAGGCGTTGAGGGCTCAGGAGAGTCCGACACTCGCCTGTAATCGGCGCCGTTTATTCCTTACAAAAACCACCCAAGCGACCAGACAGAGCACGCCCGGGATTGCCAAGGTCACGAACAGCTTTATCGCGAGCTCCAGGCGATGCACCTCAGCGTGCGTCTGAGCCCTCAAAGCGTGTAATTCCATGGGTAAGCGCAGGCGCTCCTTGTTGAGCGCCACCAATTGGGGGGTGGTGTCCACTGCTTGGGAGCCGAGGGGGGCTGCCGGTGGGTTCAGCATTTGCCATTCCTGTTCCGTTCGTAACAGACGCCGTTCCAATTCAGTCGCCTTCTGCACGTAGGCTTGTTCGGCGTTGTCGCGTATCCGCTCCATCATGTTCTTCGATCTGTCCATCGGTGCGCGCGGGCGGATATTGGCCAGTGAATCGCTTGCGGACAGGTTATCCAGCGTATTTAAGATAAAGACTGCGTTGCTGTCAGGCGCTGAGCTATTGATGTGATCCGTGAGCAAATCAGTGTCGGCCACTACCACCACATGGATCTGTGCCGCTTTTTGCAAACCTGCGGGCTGCTCCTTAATGCCATCGGGGAATGCTGAGTAGGCTGGCCCCTCTATACGAGCTGCAATCACATGGTGTTGCGCCCGAGTGGATGCGTTATCGGCCGTTGAGTCGATCTCATGTGCTGAGGTAAATCGGTTGGTTTCCAGCAACCTGGATTGCCCGGAGCTTTGCAGAAGCGGGGTGAGGGTGGTGCCGCTTTTTTTGCGATGAAAAAGCGCACCGCTGCTCGATACCGTCACAGTATTCAGTTTCCAAGTGCTGATGTCGTGCGTGTTCATTGCCTGCCGATGCAGCTTCAATCTGCCCGGATACTGCACTGGGAGCTTACCCAGCTCAGGTGCCGCCGATTCCGCGTAGCGGTGGTCGATTAGAAACTTGTTTGCTGGCATCTCTACGCCCCAAGCGGAAAGCACCTCTGTCAGACGGGTATTGGCGGACGTGATGTTCGAACTTTGCTCAGGCATGGGGTCGATAAACATCATCAATTTACCGCCCCTCAACACAAATTGTTCAATCCCATACAACGATTGTTCGGGCAGCGCTTCAGGACGCACGACCATAAGCGTTTTGACGTGTTCCGGTATGCGCTCGGTGGTCGCCTCCAGATTGACCAGGTTGAAATGACGCTGCATTTCCGTCACCAACTGGCCTGCATAGTCTCCCATCGCTAAACCAGACAATAGTCCGATAACGGGGCGGTCTGGGTACTGCAACTTATAGATCAGATGGCTGATTTCATATTCGAGCAATGGCTCCCGGTCCAGGCTGAATGATTCAATACGTTGCGCTCCGTGGCCGGCTCGGGTGCCGATTAGCCCCAGAAATCCCGCCTGGTCGTCGAGACCGAAAAGCCTGGCTTTGTAGGCGTCTTCTGAAAAAGATCCGGGATCAATAAGGTGCAGATTGATCATACCCTTCGCTGCTTTTTCGTATTCCCGCAACCGGTCTTCTATGTGCTTGCCGTGGCGCTTTAGGGCGAAGCTTCGTTTCGGGTCGTTATTGGTATTGAAGTAATACAAGTCCATTGGCGACTCAAGCGACGAAAGTAATTGTCTAGCGGGTGGGGAGAGGGTGTGGACCTTATGTCGCGAAAGATCCCATCGAATATCAGGAATTTTCGCTATCCAAACTAAGTTGAACGCTAGAAATAATAACAATATGACAGTGAGTGTAATGCCTGTGCGCAGAGTAGGTTGCATGGAGGGCTTTCCTTCTCAGCGGTGTCGGTAATTGAGGGTTACTGTCGTGGCTGTGAGGAAGGCGACTATTATACTAATGAAGTAAAGGATGTCGCGAAGCGTAAACTTTCCGTTGTCAATAGCGCTGAACCTTGAAAAAGGGCTTAGGGAGGCCAGGCTGTCTATTGCCCAGATGGGCGCCTGATGCTCTAGTGCATCAAGCAAATAAGAAAGAGCGCTGGAGGTGAGCAGCAAGCCTACTGTCAGTATGAAAAGGACAGTGCGCTGAGGCAGCAGTGTGAAAATAAAAAATCCGACAGATAAATAACTGCCTGCCAGCAGCCAGCTAGACATAAATTGCGAGGCAATAATATTGTTGTCTGCATTACCCATGTAGTTGGCAATGATGACGAGGGGGAACGCCAACATCAGGGCCATGCCCACCACGGCCCAGGCTGCTAGAAATTTTCCAACAACCCATTCGTGCGTCGTGACGGGCACTGTTTTCATCAGGTCGAGAAAGCCTGCATTGGATTCGTCCGACCAAAGTTGCGTCGCGAGTGAAGGAATCAATAATAGATATAGCCAAGGGTGCAACTGGAAAAAAACCTGCAAGGTATTGATGTCGTGTTCAGGCCACGGACTCATGTGCAACCCGAGTGCCACGTAAAGCACTGAAAAAATGGCAACGCTCAGATAAGTGCCGGGTGTGCAGGCGTAGTGGAGAAGTTGACGCTTGAAAATGACTGGCAGCAGTTTCAAAGACGGGCCTCACGGCTCAGATGATGAACCACATCGCTCAGTCGACCGGGCTCTAGGTTCAGTGAGTTGATTTTCCATCGGCGATGGGCAATGAGTGCATTGATGTGGGGGTAGATGGTGTGTCCCGGCATGGCCAGGACGGTCACCGTACCGGGTGCATGCCGATGCTCTTCGATCCCTGCCACACCTGGCAGTACGGCCAGAGCCAACAAGTCCAACGGAGCGTCTGCGGCGAGGGTGACCGCCTGAAAATGACGGGAGTTGCGTTGCAAATCGGGCATTGGGGTGTCGGCCACCAGGCGATTGCCTGCGATAACCAGCGCGCGAGTACAGAACTCGGATAATTCATCGCAGTGGCGGGAGGCGACGATCACTGTCATGTCTTGTGTCAACGACTGGATGAGCGCCCTGAATTTGTGTTTTTGATCAGGTGTGAGCCCTTCAGTTGGCTCATCGAGTAACAGCAGCGTAGGGGTGTGCAAGATGGCTTGGGCGATGGCGACTTTGCGCTTAAGGCTGATCGACAGCGCATCAAGGGGCGCGTTGAGCACCGATGACAATTCCAATCGTGCAGCAGCCTGTTCAACCTTTGCGCGCTTTTCGGTGCCGCGAAGTCCGCGGATGGCTGCGATGTAGTCAAGGAACTCTTTAACCAGCATCGTCGGGTGACTGACACACTTGTTAATTTGGTAGCCGACTATCTTTTTTACTTTATGCGATTGGGTGGTTGTATCGATACCTTGGATGTTGATATGTCCGCTGAAGGGGAGTGTCGAGCCTGAGATTAAATCGAGAAGTGCTGTTTTAACTGTAGGATTTTCTCCGAATAGTCCCAGGCATTCATGTTTGCAGGCGCTAAATGAAAAATCGTTGATTATTGTTTTCTTGTTTAGATGTTTTGTCAGGTTGGTTATTTTGATCATTTAGTATGGTGCGCGCAGGGCGAAGATGTTGAAAAAGAATACGAGCAATAGTGGTTTTTGGGAACTCCGATAAGCATTAATAGGAAAAGTCCTACGTGCACGCTAGGCAGGTCGCTGGAACAATTGTTTTGTGTTTGTAATCTCTAACTGCCTAGTGTTTGTCTGGGAGTTGTAGAGATTTTCCGAATGTCTAATGAGACCTGATTATCATGATGCTTCTACGTACTCTTGTTCTTGAACGCGATGGCCAAGATACGCCGGTCAACGGGGCGTTGCTCTGTGGATTTGCTGTTGGTCAGATTGCCTCAAACTTTCTTGTTTATAGCTTGGATGAAGAGGTGGAGCCGGCGAGTTCAAGGGTCTATATCGCAACCCTGCGCAAAAAACTCGATCGGTATTTTCTAGATGGGGTAGAGTCCAAGGAAGACTTACAGGTGGCAATGCAAGTTTTTAAGCAGATTCTTACATCGGCGTCGGGTATTAAGACCGGCAGTGTTACCGACACTCAAGTTTCTTATCATTTTCTCGATTTGAAAGGGTGCAAACTGCCCCCTGCGAGGCCTGAAGAGCATCATTCGGTGACCATCAAGAAGGCCCTGGTGATGAAGGTGATCACCCTGGGAATGTCTGCTCCGGTGATGCCACCCATCGAAAGTGCTTCATTGATTGTGCCTTCCATTCGCTTCTCGTCGAAAATGAGTGCGCCTCCCAGGGACGCGGACCCAACCGAGCCTGCCCAGTTGCCCGTAAATGAACAGACGCCAGAAGAGCCAAGGCAGATGCCAATCAATGAGCCGGTGACCGTGTTGCGGACTGCACCAGCCGTAATGAATGAGCCAGACGCTCCGGTGCAGCCAAAGCAACTGGCGCCAGCAGACCGCTGCAACCTGTTCGAAGTGGACAGTACGCTGACCAACCTTGCTCGTGTCGCTCAGGAACTCACCCAACAAAAACTCGCTGCAATGGAACGCGAAACAGCCCTTGATCAATGGCAGGCCCGATTGCAGCAAGAGCAGAGTCAATTGGATGAAAGGACCCGCGAATTGGAACAGCGCACCACTCAGTTGCATGACCAATCGTTGGCCGTCAGTCAGCGGACCGAAGCCCTGAAAGTGATGACTTCGCAAGTGTCGGGTTTACGCCAGAGTTTGCGCGGTGTGCTGCTTGAGCTGGATCAGACCCTGGATGGTTAGACTGCCCTGGCTACTTTCCCGGGTTCATTTATCATCAACCCCAGCGAACCGACGTCAGGGAGTTATTGCCTGGCCTATCGGCATCTATGGACATTGCCTGGGGATGCATGCGTTTGAGTACCAAGCTGATTACCAAAGAAGGTCATGAGGCGCTGAAGAAAGAGCTGGATTATCTGTGGCGCGAAAAACGTCCAGATACCACGCGCAAGGTGACGTGGGCCGCCTCACTGGGGGATCGCAGTGAGAATGCCGACTACCAGTACAACAAGAAGCTGCTGCGAGAAATCGACCGACGGGTGCGTTACCTGCGCAAGCGTCTGGAAGACATGCGCGTGGTGGAGTACATGCCCGAGCAGGAAGGTAGGGTTTTTTTTGGTGCTTGGGTCAATATTGAAAACGAGCAGGGAGAGACCAAGCGTTTTCGCATAGTCGGCTATGACGAGATTTATGACCGGATGGATTACATTTCTATCGACTCACCGATGGCTCGTGCCTTGTTGCGCAAGGAGGTCGACGATGAGGCCATCGTGCAGACTCCCGGTGGCGAAGTGTGCTGGTGGATCACCGGGATCGAATATGTGAAATAGGCAATGATGGCCCGCAGTCTTTGAAGAGTGCGGGCCATCGGCGTTTCAGCCTTCGCGCAATATCGTCAGTGGGCTGGCATTCAACGCGCGGCGTGTGCCGAATACTCCTGCGGCACCGATCAGTACGGCGCCGATGATCGGCAGCAGCAACAGCCATGGGTGCGGGTGCCAGACCAGGTCAAAGGCATAACGGTACAGCACCCAGGTCACCAGTTCGGTACCCAATGCCGCCAACAAACCGCTGACGGCGCCCAGCAAGCCAAACTCGATACGCCGTGCCTTGACCAGCAGCTTGCGTTCCGCGCCCAGCGCTCGTAGCAGTGCGCCTTGGCGGATGCGCTCGTCCAGCGTGGCCTGTAAACCGGAGAACAACACGGCCATCCCGGCAGCCAGTACAAACAACAGCACGTATTCCACCGCCAGGGTCACTTGGGCGAGGATGCTGCGCAATTGCTCCAGCAGGGCCTCAACCTGGAGGATCGTAACCGCCGGAAATGCTCGCGACAGATCGACGATTTGTTGGTCATGCCCTGGCGCCAGGTAGAAGCTGGTCAGGTAGGTGGCCGGCAGGTCCTTCAACGTGCCGGGCTGAAAAATCATGAAGAAGTTCGGCTGGAAGTTATCCCAGTTGATGGTTCGGAGGCTGGTGACCCGCGCTTCACGATTTTCCCCGGCAATGGTGAACACCAGGTGATCGTTCAACTTGAGCTTGAGGCTTTCAGCAACTTTGGCTTCTACCGAGACGCCAGGAATATCCTCGGTGGGTCGTTGCGACCACCATGAGCCTGCAGTCAGCGTATTGCCCGGTGGCAGGTCGGCGGCCCAGGTCAGGCTCAGGTCGCGTTGTACTGCGCGGTCGCCGCTGGAGTCCTTGCTGACTATGTCCTGTACCGGGTCGCCATTAATGCTAATCAACCGGCCCGGCACCACGGGGTACAGCGGCGCTGATTGCGCCTGCACTTCCAGCAGACGGGCGCTAAAGGCGTCCTTGTCGGCCGGCAGGATGTTCAGCGCAAAGTAGTTAGGCGCGTCCTTGGGCAACTGGTTTTGCCAAGTGTCCAGCAATTCGCCGCGCAGCAGGGCGATCAAACCCATGGACAATAAGATCAAGCCAAACGCCAGTGACTGGCCCGCCGCCGCCAATGGGTGGCGCAGCAGTTGGCCCAAGCCCAGGCGCCAGGGCAGGGAGGCGCGAGCCAGCAGGCGCCGCAGGCTTTGCAACAGCAGCAAAAGCAAGCCGCCGAGGACCAGCGCAGCCACCACGCCACCGCCCAGCAGGGCGAAGGTCAGCACCAGATCCAGGCTCAGGCGCCACATGATCAGGCCCAGTGCGAACAGCGCAGCGCCGTAAACCATCCAGGTGCTGGACGGAATTGGCAGCAGGTCGCGGCGCAACACCCGCAACGGCGGTACCCGACCGAGTGCTGCCAACGGCGGCAGGGCGAAACCGGCGAGAGCCACCAGCCCGGTGCCGATCCCGGCAACGGCCGGCAACAGTCCCCCGGGGGGAACATCCGCGGGCAGCAGGTCGTGCAGGAAATAGAACAAGCCGAACTGTGCCAGCCAACCGAGCAGGGCGCCGGCCAGGCTTGCGAGCAAACCCAGTACGGTCAGTTGCAGGCTGAACAGCAACATGGCTTCGCGTCGTGACAGTCCCAGGCAGCGCAGCAATGCACTGGCGTCGAAGCGTCGGGTGGCAAAGCGGTTGGCCGACAAAGCCACGGCCACGCCGGCCAGCAGCACGGCTACCAGGCTGGCCATGTTCAGGTAGCGCTCGGCTTTGCCCAAGGCGCCGCCAATCTGTTGATTGCCGTCGCGTGAGTCCTGCAGTCGCTGGTTGGCGGCGAGCCCCGGCTTGAGCAGGTCGCGATAGGTTTGCAGCACCGTGCTTTCCGGCGGCCCGCGCCATAATTCGCGGTAGCTGACGCGGCTGCCGGGTTGGACCACGCCGGTGGCGTCCAGGTCTGCCAGGTTGATCATCACCCTTGGCGTGAGGCTGTAGAAGTTGCCGGCGCGATCTGGTTCGTAGGTGAGTACGCGGGCCAGACGCAGGGTTTTCATGCCGACATCGACGCTGTCGCCGATTTTGAGGTCCAGTGCCGTCAGCAGCCGCGCCTCCACCCAGGCTTCGCCGGGTTTGGGGCCGCCGCCAGGGGTTTCATCGCCAAAGGGCGCAGCAGCGCTCTTCAGTTCGCCTCGCAGCGGATATTGCTCGTTGACCGCCTTGATACTGGAAAGCTGGATACCGTTATCTGTGGCGATAACACTGGAGAACTCCACGACTCGCGCGTGATCCAGACCCAGTTCGGTCCCGGAGCGGATTTGCTCGGACCGGGCTGGTGAGCTTCCTTCAAGTACCAGGTCGGCGCCTAGGAACTCGGTGGCGCGCAACATCATGGCGCCGTTGAGACGTGCACCGAAGTAACCGATAGCAGTGCTGGCGGCCACGGCCACCAGCAGGGCAAAGAACAACACGCGCAATTCGCCAGCGCGGGCATCGCGCAGCAATTGACGCATGGCAAGGCTGAACAGGCGCAACAGCGGCAAACGTGCCATCAAGGCTCCAGGGGCGCGACCATCAGGCCGGCTTCAAGGCGGATCAGGCGTCGGCAACGGTGGGCCAGGCGCTCGTCGTGGGTGACCAGCACCAGGGTCGTGCCGCTCTCTTTATTGAGCTCGAACAGCAGGTCGCTGATGCGCTCGCCGGTGTGGCTGTCGAGGTTGCCGGTGGGTTCATCGGCAAACAGCACGTCCGGTTCGGCGGCAAAGGCGCGGGCAATGGCTACACGCTGCTGCTCGCCACCGGAAAGTTGGCGTGGCGAGTGTGTGAGGCGCTGGCCGAGGCCCACGCGTTCCAGCAGGTGTTTGGCGCGCTCACGGGCGTCTTTGCGGCCATCCAGCTCCAGCGGCAGCATGACGTTCTCCAGCGCGTTGAGGCTGTCGAGCAGTTGGAACGACTGGAACACAAAGCCTACGTGTTCGGCGCGGATTCGTGCGCGCTGGTCTTCGTCGAGGCGGCTGAGGGCTTGTCCGGCGAGGGTGACTTCGCCGCTGCTGGGCAGGTCGAGTCCGGCCAGCAGGCCGAGGAGGGTGGATTTACCGGAGCCGGAGCTGCCGACGATAGCCAGGCTATCGCCCTTGTTCAGTTCGAGGCTCAGTTCGTGCAGGATAGTCAGTTCACCTTCCGCGCTGGGAACCACTTTGCTAAGGTTCCGCGCGGTGAGAATGCTTGCGCCCATGGAGAATCCGATGCGAATGTGGTTTTTGAGTGCTGGCCTGGCCTTGATGTGCATGGCCCAGAACGCAGCGGCGGGTACAGTCCTGATCGTTGGCGATAGTATCAGTGCCGGTTTCGGCCTGGATACACGCAAAGGGTGGGTTGCCTTGTTGGAGCAACGGCTCAAGAAGGAAGGTTTCGACGATAAAGTGGTCAACGCCTCCATCAGTGGTGATACCAGTGCTGGAGGTCTCGCGCGGCTGCCGGCGGCCCTTGCAGAGCATAAGCCTGAGGTAGTGATTATCGAACTGGGTGGCAATGACGGCCTGCGCGGTATGCCCCCTACGCAATTGCAACAAAATCTTGCGTCGATGATTCAGAAGTCCCAGGACAGCGGCGCGAAGGTGCTGTTGCTGGGCATGCAGATTCCACCTAACTATGGGAAGCGTTATGTCGACGCCTTCGCCAAAGTATTTGCCGATGTCGCCCAGCAGAAAAAGGTGCCTTTGGTACCGTTTTTCCTTGAAGGAATCGGCGGCAATTCGCAATTGATGCAGGCTGACGGGCTGCACCCGGCTGTCGCTGCTCAGGGCAAGTTGCTGGAAAATGTCTGGCCTACGCTAAAACCGCTGCTATGACGCTTTTCTACTGGCAGGCTTTCGGCTAAGGTGGCGCCCCCCCGATCTGGAGCCCCCGATGTCGCGTCCTGCCTGGTCACTGTTTAACTACCAACTGATCGAGCCGGACGAGCAGTTGGATCTCTTCGCCTGCCAGGAAGTGCGGGTGCATTTAGTGGCGCGTCAATTGGAACTGGGCGGCTCCATTGATCGCACGCTGTGCGGCACGTTACTGCCAGCGCAGCCACGTTGGTCGCGGGTTGATCGCTCGATTTTCCAGGACCAGCGCCTTTGCCCCTTGTGCCGGGCCATCTTGGAGTCTCAAAAGCGCGGCACACCGCCGATCTGGCCTGAGCTGCGTTTCGAACTCTAGGGGCCGCGACACGCTTGCAGCTAGAAGCTCACATCACGTATACAATCGATTTTTACCTACACGTCGTTCTGCGAAGGATTTTTCGGATGTTGTCGCGCCTTTCCGTCGTCACCTGCTGCCTGTCTCTCGCTGCACTCTGTGCGGCGGGTTCTGCATCTGCTTTGCAGTTGCCCTTGCCACCTCCGGGTGAAGACATCGTCGGCCAGGTCCAGGTGATCAAGGCCAAGTACGAAGACACCTTTGCCGACCTGGGCACCACTTACGACCTGGGCTATTCGGAAATGGTCGCGGCCAACCCAGGTGTTGATGCCTGGTTGCCGGGAGCGGGCACCGAGATCGTGCTGCCGACGAGTTTTATCCTGCCGCCGGGGCCTCGCGAGGGCATCGTGATCAACCTGGCGGAATACCGGCTCTATTATTTCCCCAAGGGCCAGAACGTGGTCTACACCTTCCCGTTGGGGATTGGTCGTGAGGGCTGGGGCTCGCCCATTGCCCACACCAGTATTATCGCCAAGACGCCGAACCCGACATGGACGCCGCCGGCTTCGATCAAGGCCGAACACGCCGCCAACGGTGATCCTTTGCCTAACGTGGTGCCTGCTGGCCCAGATAATCCGCTGGGCCCGTTCAAGTTCACCCTGGGCACACCGGGTTACCTGATCCACGGCTCCAACATGAAGTTCGGTATTGGCACACGTACCAGTCATGGCTGTTTCCGCATGTTCAACAATAATGTGCTGGAGATGGCGGGCATGGTGCCGGTAGGTACGTCGGTGCGCATCATCAACGATGCCTACAAGTTCGGCAGCAGCGGCGGCAAGGTCTATCTGGAAGCGCATACGCCTTTGAATGATGATGGAACGCCATCGGTGGTCGACAAGCACACGGCGGTGATCAACGCTTTGCTCAAGCGTGAAGACTTGGCCAATAACCTGCGGGTCAATTGGGATCAGGTGCGTGATGTGGTGGCCGCGGAAGATGGTTTGCCGACTGAAATCGGCGTGCCAGGTGGGGCGCCTATAGCGTCCAGCTCGCTGATCGATCTTCAGCAGTGACTCTGCTCGATCAAAAGCCCGCCCACAGCCTTGCGCTGCGGCGGGCTTTTTATTGCCTGCGTTCAGGTGCGAATCGCAGACAGTAAAAAAGCCGATCCATAAATGGATCGGCTTGATAACAATCCCGAGGGATTATTACTTGCGGCTAGCTTTTTCAAGCATACGCAGAGCGCGCTCGTTAGCTTCGTCAGCAGTCTGTTGTGCTTTTTGAGCAGCAGCCAGAGCTTCATCAGCTTTACGGTAGGCTTCGTCTGCACGGGCCTGGGAGCGAGCTGCTGCGTCTTCAGTTGCAGTCAGACGAGCTTCGGTTTCTTTGGAGACGCTGCTGCAACCGGTAGCCAGAACTGCGGCCAGAGCCAGAGCAGAGAATTTCAGAACGTTGTTCATCGTGTTCCCCTTCAAGGACTTTCTATTAAATGGCTACTTTCTCAGAGTGAGCTAATAGCCGGCGTACATACTACCCATTACTTGTAGTAAGTAAACTGACGTAGCGCAAGAAGCAAAAAAAATTCTCGCACCTAATCTATTTTGGCTAATCTTTTGGAGGTTTGTATAAAAACCGTCCAATTTTTTTCATACGGGTGAAGATTGGATCCAGGCTGAAAGGGCCGGCCTGCATGCGTTAAGCTTTGTATATAGATGAAAATTTATATATTCGGGCCGACACTTACGTTGCGTTTGGCGTTGCTTGGCCGGGCATCTTTTACTCATGTACAGGTGACTTTAAGAGCGCCTGTTCGTCTCAAGGTTCAACTGCCGGCAATGTTCAGGCTTTCGACCAGTGTTTGGTCGAGGCCCCTTCTATATCCACCAGCAGCAGGGGATGACGAGTGCGCCTTGAGCAATTTCAGGATTGGTGCCTACTATTCCCTACGTGCTGGTTGTTAGCGCTCAAGGTTTTCTCGTTGTCGAAACCGGCACGGGGTGGCGTAGATGTTCCTTCGCCGGAAAAACATCGGTAAGGTAGGGGTCAGAATTCAAGACCCGCGAGGAGTAGTGATGAGCGAGGCGTTGTCCATCCACCATGACCAGGCTGGTCATCAGTTCGAGACCAATGTGGACGGTCATCGTGCCTATCTGACCTATATGGACCTCGGGAAGCAGACCCTGGATATCTATCGGACCTTCGTGCCCAACGCACTGCGGGGCCGCGGCATTGCGGCGGCGTTGACCGAAGAGGCCTTAAAGTTTGCCGAAGAGGCTGGCTACACGGTGATCCCTTCCTGCTCCTATGTCGAACGCTACATGGAGCGCCATCAGCGTCATGCCGCGAAGCTGTGAGTGATCAGCAGACAATAAAAAACGCCGGGCTTAGCCCGGCGTTTTTGTGTGTGCAGTTGCGGCTCAGGTGCGTTTGCGTGTTGGCAATACGTCCTTGAGCTTGGCGTGCATGCTGCGTAGGGTGTTTTCGGTGGCGGCCCAGTCGATGCAGGCATCGGTGATCGACACGCCGTACTGCAAGTCGGCCAGGTCTTTTGGAATCGCCTGGCATCCCCAGTTCAAATGGCTCTCGACCATCAGGCCGATGATCGACTGATTGCCTTCGAGGATCTGGTTGGCAACGTTTTCCATCACCAACGGCTGTAGGGCCGGATCCTTGTTGGAGTTGGCGTGGCTGCAATCGACCATAATGTTTGGCTTGATCTTGGCCTTGTTCAACGCTTGCTCGCACAACGCAACGCTGACTGAATCATAGTTGGGCTTGCCGTTGCCGCCGCGCAGTACCACGTGACCGTAGGCATTGCCCTTGGTGGTGACGATGGAGACGCCGCCTTCCTGATTGATACCCAGGAAACGGTGGGGGCTGGAAACTGATTGCAGCGCGTTGATCGCCACAGTCAGGCCGCCGTCGGTGCCGTTCTTGAAGCCCACGGCCGATGACAGACCGGACGCCATTTCACGGTGGGTCTGGGACTCGGTGGTACGCGCGCCGATGGCCGACCAGCTGATCAGGTCCTGCAGGTATTGCGGGGAGATCGGGTCAAGCGCTTCGGTGGCAGTGGGCAGGCCCATTTCGGCCAGGTCCAGCAGCAACTGACGACCAATGTGCAAACCGTCCTGGATCTTGAACGAGTCGTCCAGGTACGGGTCGTTGATCAAGCCTTTCCAGCCGACGGTGGTACGCGGCTTTTCGAAATAGACGCGCATCACCAAGTACAAGGTGTCGGACACTTCTGCCGCCAGTACCTTGAGGCGCTCAGCATATTCGTGTGCGGCCTTGAGGTCATGGATCGAGCATGGGCCGATTACCACAAAGAGGCGGTGGTCGGTGCCGTCGAGAATCTCACGGATGACTTCGCGACCCTTGGTGACGGTCTGCAGGGCAGCGTCGCTCAGGGGGATTTCGCGCTTGAGCTGATCGGGCGTGATCAGCGTCTCGTTGGATTCGACGTTTAGGTCATTGATCGGTAAATCAGCCATCGTGTTACTCGTCAGGGTCACGGGTGCCGGCCGCCAGCTATCCCCGTGCGGCGGAGCACAGCATGATTTGGATGCAGGGGGGAGGAACCTTAGCGCGTAACACGGGCCCGCGACAATGGGCAAAGCCCCCTTTAATCCCCTGCTGGCCGCACAAACGCCTCATGGGAGAAGTCACTGGCGTGTCGCGCCACCCACTCGCGGGCCAGGGCTTCGACTTTCGCAGGGCTAGGCTCAGCATCTTCGTGCTGGCGGCAGTAGCGCTCTATCCGGCATGCTTGTTCGCCCATGCGCGCACCGAACAACGCATGTTCATCGGTAAACGAAATGCCGACGCGGTAGCCGTTTTCCACCTTGCGACACCACGCCACGTAGCCTGGGTAGCGGGCGGTGGCACCCAGGGATGGAATGTGCAAGTCAACGGCCGTGCCCTGGCGCCAGGCGCGCGGCCAATTGCAGGCAATGCCACCCAGGCCGTTAGAGAGCAGGCGTTGGCGGGGTATGGCGGGAGAGGGGCGTTGGATTAACTCGACAGCGACATCATCAGGGTGAGGTAAAAAACGACCCATGTACACGGACTCCGAGCACCGTTCTGTAGACGGCGGTGGCAGCAGTATAGTGAAGGAACTGGAATTGACCGACCTGGATATTGACCAGCAATTGCTGGGATTGCCAGGGATTTCGCTCGTGGTGTTCACCAGCGTAGGATGCTCCAGCTGCCGTTGGGCGCGCCAGCAACTGCCCGGGTGGCACTTGCCGGTGGACCGTGTGTGCTGGGTGGATGCCGGGCACAACGGTGGCGCGGTTGAACGCTATCAGATCTTTCATTTGCCCGCGTTGTTCGTCGTGTGCGAGGGTCAATTCCTCGGACAATTACAGACACGTCTTACATCTGCCGACCTTGCCGACGCGATCAATCAAGCGTTGATCCGTACTCCAGAGGATTTGCCATGACAGTACAGTCGCCACGCGTTGGCATTATCGGAACCGGTGCCATCGGGGGATTCTACGGTGTGATGCTGGCGCGCGCCGGGTTCGATGTGCACTTTCTGCTGCGCAGCGAATATGCCGCGGTCAGCGAGCACGGCTTGCACATCAACAGCACGGTGCACGGCAAGTTGCACCTGTACCCGGTTCAGGCCTACGCGCGCGCCGCCGATATGCCGCCGTGTGACTGGTTGCTGGTGGGCACCAAGTCCACGGGCAATGTTGAGTTGGCGCCGACCATTGCCCAAATCGCGGCGCCGGATGCCAAAGTGGTGCTGCTTCAAAACGGCCTGGATGTAGAAGACAGCCTGCGAGAACACCTGCCGCTGTCGCTGCATCTGCTCGGCGGCCTGTGCTATATCGGCGTGCACCGTTCTGGTCCGGGTGTGGTTGAGCATCAAGCCTTGGGCCGGGTCAATCTGGGCTATCACAGCGGTTCTGCTGCTAACGATGAGGTTCGTCAGAAAGCAATTGTCGAGGCAGGCGCCGCGTTGTTTCATAAGGCTGGTATCGAGTCCCAGGCCATGGCCAATGTGCATCAGGCGCGCTGGCACAAGCTGGTGTGGAACGTGCCTTACAACGGCCTTTCGGTAGTGTTGGGGACTGGCACCACGGCCCTGATGGCCGACGAATCCAGTCGCCAACTGATCCAGGCGCTGATGGCTGAAGTGGTGCAGGGTGCCCATGCCTGTGGCCAGGAAATCCCCAAGAGTTACGCTGAGCAGATGTTTGCCATGACCGAAACCATGGACGATTACTTGCCGAGCATGTACCACGACCACGTACATAAGCGCCCGCTGGAGCTGGAGGCCATCTATGCTCGCCCTCTGGCAGCCGCCAAAGCCGCGGGCTGCGAATTACCGCGTATGCAGGCGCTGTATCAGGCCTTGAGTTTTATTGATCGGCATAACCGCTGATTCGGGGGGTAAATGCATGGCGAAGGGATTAGGCGACAAACTGGTGCTGGCGATTTCGTCGCGGGCCTTGTTCGACCTGAGCGACAGCCACAAGGTCTATCTCGCTCAAGGGGTGGAGGCCTACCGCAAATACCAGATCGAACACGAGGAAGAAATCCTTGAGCCCGGCGACGCCTTCCCTCTGGTCAAAAAGCTGTTGAGCCTCAACGCCAGCCTGGGTCGTGCCCGGGTTGAAGTGGTGCTCGTATCGCGCAACAGTGCCGACACTGGCCTGCGTGTATTTAACTCTATTCAGCACTACGGCCTGGATATCTCCCGCGCCGCTTTCGTAGGAGGGCGTAGCCCTTATCCTTATTTGGCCGCCTTTGGTTGCCATCTGTTTCTTTCGACCCATGCTGAGGATGTGCGCAGTGCCCTTGATGCCGGCTTTGCAGCGGCGACGATTTTGTCGGGCGGCCCGAGACGGGCTTCCAGCGAGGAACTGCACATCGCCTTTGACGGCGACGCGGTGTTGTTTTCCGATGAGTCGGAGCGCGTGTATCAGGCCGGCGGGTTAGCCGCGTTCCAGGCCAGCGAGCGCGAATCGGCGCGCCAGCCCTTGCACGGCGGTCCGTTCAAGGGGTTTCTGGCCGCGCTGAACGTATTGCAGCGTGAGTTTCCTGAAGAGGCCTGTCCGATCCGCACAGCTTTGGTAACCGCCCGTTCGGCGCCGTCTCACGAGCGGGTGATTCGCACGTTGCGTGAGTGGGATATTCGCTTGGACGAATCCTTGTTTCTTGGCGGTCTGGAGAAGTCCGCGTTCCTGGAAGCGTTTGCCGCTGATGTATTTTTCGATGACCAAGCCGGTCATTGCGAGAAAGCCAGGGAGGTGGTGGCCACGGGGCACGTGCCCCATGGCATCAGTAATGAGGTGAGGATTCAGGCCGAGAGTTAGGGCCGCTGCTAAGCTCATTCAATCTCCTCCACCCTGGCAGTCCAGGAGGTTTTATGATTCGTTCGATGCTGTACGCCACGGACCTCGGTCTGTACGCGCCCTATGTGATGCAGCATGCACTGGCGCTGGCGCGAACGTTCAAGGCTGACCTGTATGTGATTCACGCGGTCGAGCCTATTGGGCTGTTCGCCGAATCGGTGCTGCAGAGCTACCTTGATGAAGCGGCGTTGAGTGAATGGCAGACCCAAGGGCTTAGCACGGTGATGGCGACCATCGAGCAGCGGGTGCTCGACAGTTTCCGCGAGGAGTTGGGGGAGGGTGAGCAGGACTTGAAGTTGATCCGCTCGGTACGTGTGATTCAGGGCGACCCGTGCGAGGTGATTCTTGACCAACTGTGCAAGCTGTCCGTCGACCTGTTGATCGTCGGTAGCCACAGCCATGCAACCGGCACGACAGCGCCGCTTGGGCGTACCGCGGCACGGGTGCTGCAGCTGTCTACGGTGCCGGTTTACTTGGTGCCGTCCTTACAAGGTCGACGCATTGATGACGTATGACCGGTAGAAAACGATAAAAAGTTCTAGATTTATCCGTCTAACCTTTAATATAGTTATATACCGTCGCTGATACCCGTGGCGTCTATCTGCTTTGAGGGACACATATGAAGCTTCAACAACTGCGCTACATCTGGGAAGTGGCGCACCACGACCTCAACGTTTCCGCTACCGCTCAAAGCCTGTACACCTCGCAACCCGGTATCAGCAAGCAGATACGCCTGCTCGAAGACGAGCTGGGCGTCGAAGTGTTCGCGCGCAGCGGCAAGCATCTAACCCGTGTCACCCCGGCTGGTGAGCGCATCATCACTACTGCCGGCGAGATCCTGCGTAAAGTCGAAAGCATCAAGCAGATCGCTCAGGAATTTTCCAACGAGAAAAAAGGCACTCTATCGATCGCCACCACCCACACCCAGGCGCGTTATGCATTGCCTCCGGTGATCCGCGATTTCATCAAGCAATACCCGGACGTGGCCTTGCACATGCACCAGGGCTCGCCGATGCAAATCGCCGAGATGGCTGCTGATGGCACCGTCGATTTTGCAATCGCCACCGAAGCCCTGGAGCTTTTCGGTGACCTGGTGATGATGCCGTGCTACCGCTGGAACCGTTGCGTTGTGGTACCGCAGGGGCACCCGTTGGCCAAACTGCCGAAGCTGACCCTCGAAGCCCTGGCTGAATACCCGATCGTGACCTACGTATTCGGTTTCACTGGCCGCTCCAAGCTCGACGAAGCTTTCAGCCATCGCGGCCTCACACCGAAAGTGGTGTTCACCGCCGCCGACGCCGACGTGATCAAGACTTACGTGCGTCTGGGCCTGGGCGTGGGTATCGTCGCCAAGATGGCCGTCGACACCAACCTCGACAAAGACCTGGTGGTTCTCGACGCCAGCGAGTTGTTCGAATCCAGCGTGACCAAGATCGGCTTCCGGCGTGGCACGTTCCTGCGTGGGTTCATGTGCGACTTCATCGAGAAGTTTGCGCCGCACCTGACCCGCGAAGTGATGGCCAAGGCGATCCAGTGCCATAACAAACAGGAGCTGGAAGAGCTGTTCGACGGCGTTGAATTGCCCGTCCACTGAGTGGTTTATCGGGCCTCGGTAACCGTAAACAGTTGCCGGGCGCCTGCCACCAGAATCTCTACCTCATCGCCTTCGAACTTGCCCAGCAGGCTTTTGCCCATGGGCGAGCGCGGGGTGATGACAGTCACCGGTTGCCCGACCACATCCACCTTCAAGCCTGCAGCATCAGGCGCCAGGAATAGCCATTGCTGGCGACCGTTCTCGTCCTCCAGGCCCAATAGCGCGCCGACTTCTATGCCTCGTTGATCATCGTAGGCACGCAACTGCAGGTTCTGGCACAGCGCGAGCGCTTGCTTGATTTCCTCGACCCGTTTGGCCTGCCCGGCCGCGAGATACGAAGCCTCCAACCCCAGGGTGTCGTATTTGTTTTCCGCGATGTTCTCTTCGTGAGTCGCGGTTTCGTAGGCGGTCTGCGCGGCGCGCTGGGCGATATCGAGATCGACAGTGAGTTTTTCCAGGATCAACTGGAGGACGGCGTGCTTATTCATGGTTGTGCTTGATCATTCGCAGAATTGCAGGACATTGGCCCGGCTCTTTTCATTGGGCGCGTTCTGGTCCTGTTGCAGCCAGAACTGGCATTTGGGGTTGGACAGGTTACGTGCGTTGTTACGTGCCTGGTCCAGGGCTTGTTGCTGTTCCTGCTTGTGCAGGTTCTGCTGGTACTGCTCGAACATACGGTTGGGGGGTTCAGGCGCGACAACGGTCGGCTTGCCTAATTGCTGGACTGCCTGCGCCACCGGCGCAAGGCTTTGCGGGAACAGGTAGCTCGACGCCAGCCAGGTGGTCAGCGCAATGGCGATAAACCCCAGCCATACACCCACGGCGATAGCGATGCACAGCTTGAGCAGCGACAACGATTGATCCGACATGATGGCCTCCTGGCGGGCATTTGCGGCGTAGCGGCGATTGTCGCACAGCCACTGTGCAGAATAATCGCGATCAAGCCTTCTGCATCGGCGCATTTATGCGGACAATCGAGCCTTTGAGCGTTGGAGCCCGGAATGAAAGCCCGCTGGGATATTTTTTGCAGCGTTGTCGATAACTTCGGCGACATCGGCGTGACTTGGCGGCTGGCCCGGCAATTGGTGGTGGAGCATGGCTGCGAGGTGCGCTTGTGGGTTGATGACCTGCGGGCCTTCGAACGCATGTGCCCCGAGGTGGATGTGCAGCGGGAGCAACAGTGGCAGGAGGGCGTTGATGTACACCACTGGCCAGCCCAATGGTCGCCAACTCCTGCCGGAGATGTGGTGATTGCCGCTTTCGCCTGCCAGTTACCGCCTGAGTATATGGAAGCCATGGCCGAGCGTGAGCGCACGCCGTTGTGGATGAACCTGGATTACCTCAGTGCCGAGGACTGGGTGGTGGGCTGCCATCGCCTGCCGTCGGTGAAGTTCAAGGGAGTACAGAAGTACTTCTTTTTCCCCGGCTTCCGACCTGGTACTGGCGGTTTGCTCCGTGAGGCGGGGTTGCTGGAAAAGCGTCACGCTTTTCAACTGGATGTCGCTGCGCAGCGACAATTCCTGCAAACCTTAGGTGTGATTCCGCATGATGGTGCGCGGCTGTTCTCACTGTTTGCCTACGAAAACGCTGGTCTCGCCGGATGGCTGGACGTCTTATCGACGGACGGGCGTGCCACTCATCTACTGGTGCCGGAGGGCCGCATCCTCGGTGACGTACAGCGCTGGCTCGGTGTAGGAGGGCTCGTCGCGGGCGATATTCATCAACGTAAGTCTCTGACCGTGCAGGTGCTGCCGTTCGTGCGTCAGGAGCAATATGACCACCTGCTGTGGTGCTGTGACTTTAACGCAGTGCGCGGTGAAGACTCGTTCGTCCGCGCCCAATGGGCGGGGCGCCCGTTGCTGTGGCACATCTACCGCCAGGACGAAGACATACACCTCGACAAGCTAGATGCCTTCCTGGATTTGTACACCGCCGCCTTATCACCGGCCGCGAAGGCGGCATTGGTCGCGCTTTGGCAGGCTTGGAACACCGAGGGTGACATGGCACAGCCGTGGAAAAAATTGTTGGAGCACTGGCCGGAAGTCACTCAACGCGCCGAAACGTGGTGTCTGGAACAGGGCTTGCAGGCTGATCTTGCGACGGCGCTGGTACAGTTTTATGAAAGTTGGATATGATACGCCACCTTGATTTTTGTAAATCCCATCCAAATTTCGGATATATGCAATGAAAACTGGTAAAGAACTGAAACCCGGTACAGTGATCCGTCTCGAAAACGACCCTTGGCTGGTTCAGAAAGCTGAGTTCACCAAGTCTGGTCGTAACAGCGCAATCATGAAGACCAAGCTGAAGAACCTGCTGACCGGTTACAAGACCGAGATCGTCTACAGCGCCGATGACAAACTGGACGACGTAATCCTCGACCGCAAAGAAGCGACCCTGTCCTTCATCAGCGGCGACACCTACACGTTCATGGACACCACTGACTACACCATGTACGAGCTGAACGCTGAAGACATTGAAGCCGTTCTGCCGTTCGTGGAAGAAGGTATGGAAGATATCTGCGAAGCGATCTTCTTCGAAGAGCGTTTGGTTTCCGTTGAACTGCCAACCACTATCGTGCGTAAAGTTGCCTACACCGAAGGCTCCGCTCGCGGCGACACTTCGGGCAAGGTGATGAAGCCTGCCAAGCTGGCTAACGGTACCGAGCTGCAAGTAGCTGATTTCATCGAAATCGACGACCTGATCGAGATCGACACCCGCGAAGGCGGTTCGTACAAAGGCCGCGCCAAGAAGTAATTCTGGCTCCGCCCATAAAAAAACCCGACTTCACGTCGGGTTTTTTTATGGGCGGGTGTTTTTCATACGGTTACATGCAGGCGCACATCGACGTTGCCACGGGTGGCGTTGGAGTACGGGCAGACTTGGTGAGCCGCATCGACCAGGCTTTGCGCGTCATCCTGGGCCAGGCCTGGCAGGCTGATGTGCAGGTCGATGTCCAAGCCGAAACCGCCGGGGATCTGGCCGATGCCTACGTGGGCAGTGATCGAGGCGTCGTCCGGGATTTTGCGTTTGGTCTGGCTGGCAACGAATTTCAGCGCGCCGATAAAGCAGGCCGAGTAGCCAGCAGCGAACAGTTGTTCCGGGTTAGTGGCTTGGCCACCGGCGCCGCCCAGCTCTTTAGGCGTGGAGAGCTTAACGTCGAGAATGTTATCGCTGGAAACAGCGCGACCATCACGTCCGCCGGTGGCGGTGGCTACTGCGGTGTAGAGAGTTTGCATGGTGTCGTCCTCGGTCTAGTGTTTCGCAAAATATTTGCGCGCTAATTAGTTTGTGAGGCAAATGTATAGCGCTAATATTTAGTGCGCAAGATAATTTTTGAAATGTTTTCCGGGGAGTGCTGCAAGTCAATGCGTGAAGGTGGCTAAACGGTGCTTTGCAGGTTACTGCGCAACGTAATCAGATCAGCTTGCAGCTTGCGCAACTGCTCCAGTTCCAAACCGCTGGCCCTGAGGATGCACTGCGGAATACCCATTGCCTTGTCCTGCAAGGCACGTCCCGCGGCAGTCAATTCCACCACCACCACCCGTTCATCTTCGCGGCTGCGGGTGCGGCTGAGAAGGCCTTCGGCCTCCAGGCGCTTGAGCAGTGGCGTCAGTGAGCCAGGGTCCGTCAGCAGGCGGCTGCTGATTTCGCCGACAGTCAAACCGTCCTCTTCCCACAGCACCATCATGGCTAAGTACTGCGGGTACGTCAGGCCGAGAGCTTGCAGCAGAGGCTTGTAGACCTTGGTCATAAGCAATGAAGTGGAGTGCAAGGCGAAACACAGCTGGTTATTCAGCATCAGGGATTCGCACGGATCAGGGTTTTTGCTCATGGCGGTGCCTTAAAAACGTGTATGGGCTGAAATCTAGCGGGCAAATCTTTAATGCGCCAGATAATTCGGTCCAGGCGCTCAGACCAGGCCGCTCTGTAGCGCCAGATCCCATGGCGGCACTGGACTGAAACGGGATTTGAGGTACTCCAGCAGCAAGCGGCTGCGCGCGTTGGCCTGCTGTTCCAGTCGCAGCGCATAGATTCCGGTGGTTTCCGGGCTGGGTAGGCCATCTTCGCAAAACAGCGGCAGCAACTCGCCGCGCACCAGGTATTCGCTGGCCAGCCAAGTGGGCAGGTGGGCGATGCCCAACCCGGCCAACGCGCCTGAGAGCAGCGCTTCGGCATTGTTGGCGCTCATTCGGATGCGCCGCGGGCGATAGGTTGCGCGGCGCCCGTCCAACTCGAAGCGCCACGCGAACATCGGCGCCAGGCCATCCCAGTCCAAGCCGTCATGGTCACTCAACTCTCGGGGATGTGTCGGCGTGCCGCGGCTTTTGAGGTAGGCGGGACTGGCGCAGGCGATGCGCACGATGCTGGCCAAGGGCGTGGCGATCAACCGGGTGTCGACGATATGCCCGGCCCGCAGTACCAGATCGACCTTGCCCAAGTGCGCACCCTGCATATCCACAAAACTGTCGATCAGATGCAGGTGCACGTCCAGGCCGGGGTAGACCTTCAGAAAGTCCGCAATCACCGGTGCCAGATGCCGTCGACCAAACGCCGCGGGCGCATCCACGCGGATCAAGCCTTCCGGCGCATGGCTCAGGGACACCGCTTCGGCGCGCGCCAGTTGCAATTCGCTGACAATCCGCCGCGCCCGCTCGGCAAACGCCAGGCCAGCGGGCGTCGGCACTACCGCATGAGTGCTGCGTTGGAACAAGCGGCTACCCACTGAGCTTTCCAGGCTGTCGATGCGCCGCGCCACCGCGGAGGGCGTCAGTGGGTGGCGGCGTGCAGCTGCGGAAAAGCTGCCGGTTTCGAGCACATCTAGAAACAGGCTCAACTGATCAGTGAGGGTATTGGGGTTCATGGCTGAGTGCTTGTGCAAAATTGGCACAGCCATTGTGCGTTGCTGTGCGTTTCCGCGCCAGGGCCGACTGCGTAGCATGCAGAGCCTGGGATTGTGGAGTAATAAGCGGTGTGGGATTTAGCGATGTACCTGGTGCTGGGCGCTGCCTTGGGCACGGTGGGCGGGTTGTTTGGCATTGGCGGTGGGCTGATTGCGATCCCGGTGCTCGGCGTATTGTTTGGCCTGGATCAACAAATTGCTCAGGGCACCGCGCTGGTGATGGTAGTGCCAAATGTGATGCTCGCCCTGTGGCGTTACCACCAGCGCAACCGAATTGAACTGCGTCACGCGCTGCCGCTTGGGATTATGGGTTTCAGCTTTGCCTGGCTGGGCTCGATCTGGGCGGTAGGCCTTGATGCCGGCGCGATGCGGATTGGCTTTATTGCCTTTCTGGTGGCGTTGTCGGGCTACAACCTGCTGCGCATGTTCACCCGCAACGCGCCGCCGACCGCGCAAATGCGTTATTCCTGGCCCTGGCTCGGGGTGCTGGGCGCCGTATCCGGCTCCATGGGCGGCCTGTTTGGTGTCGGCGGCGCGGTGGTCGCCACTCCGGTGCTGACCAGTGTGTTCGGCACCACCCAAGTAGTCGCTCAAGGCTTGTCCCTGGCCTTGGCTTTGCCCAGCACGGGCGTGACCCTCGTCACCTACGCCTGGCACCACGAAGTGGACTGGATGATCGGCATACCCCTGGCGGTCGGTGGCCTGCTCAGTATCAGTTGGGGCGTGAAAGTTGCCCACGCATTACCCGAACGCCTGTTGCGTGGCCTGTTCTGCGGGTTCCTGGTGGTGTGTGCGGTGATGCTGACCTTTAAAGTCTGAAGCCTTCCAGGATGTACTCGGCCAGGCACTCGGTGATTGGCGAGGTGATTTGCGGGTTGCGCAGCAAGTGCAGATTCATCGAGGGCAGCGGTGGGAAACCCTCGTCGCTGCCGAGTACGCGCAAGTCTTCAGTCACCAGGCTTTCCATGCAGATCATCGCGGCCAGGCCGGCACTCACCACCGCCTGGATCGCCGCCACGTTGGTGCTGTGGTACGCCAGGCGATAGTCTCGGCCGGAAGCATCCAGAGCGGCGCGGGTCCACTGTGTGTACAGGCAGTCGGCGCCGGAGACTGCCAGGGGCACGGCATCGTGGTCCTCCACGCAAAAGCAGGGCGCTGCTGCCCAGACCATCCGTTCAGTGCGTAACAGTTCGCCGATTTCTTTGCCAGGTTCGCGGCTGATTACCGTCAGTGCCAGGTCGCGTCGCTGCATCAGCACCGTTGACGACTCGCAATGCAGTTCGATTTGGATCAGCGGGTACGCTTTGGAAAATTGCTTGAGGATTCCCGGAAGGAAGCGCATTACGTAGTCGTCCGGCGTGCCGATCCGTACCAGCCCCACCATATGCGGCTCGCGCAGGGTGTTGAACACCTCGCTATGCAGTTTCAGAATTCGCCGCGCATATCCCAACAGTACTTGGCCCTCGGGCGTTAGACGCACCTGCCTGCCGTCGCGCTCGAATAGTTTGCGCTGCAACACGTCTTCTTCGAGGCGCTTCATCTGCATGCTCACCGCCGATTGAGTGCGGTTGACCAGTTCGCCAGCGCGGGTAAAACCGCCTTGGTCGGCGATGGCGACGAAGGTGCGCAGCACTTCAGTGTCGATGCTTGGGTAGCTGGACATTGATCAATCCCAGAGATGTATTGCATAAGAAACATTCGTTGGATTGATCATAGTGCCACGCACACACTGACGTCATCCCCAAGGGAGGGCGAGAAGATGAAAGGTCAGAATGGTTTTGCGTTGATGGCGAAGTGGCCGTTTGCCGGGTTGTTTCAAACCGTAGCCCGTTGGCAAGCATTGCACGAAGAGCGCCGAATGCTGGCGAGCATGAGCGATGAAGCGCTCAAGGACATCGGCCTCAGCCGCGCCGATGTGGAGCAGGAGAGCCATCTGCACTTCTGGGAAGACCCGCTGCGAAAATGACTCCGGATGCAGTAGGGTAGGTCGCGCGCCTTCAAGGAGATTCCCATGCCCGCCGACCAGTCTTTTTCCCTCAAGCAAGCTCGACGCATGGCGCTGGCGGCCCAAGGTTTTTCCGGGCGCCAGCCGCCTGCAGAGATCAAGTCCGCGCACCTCAATCGACTGATCGAACGCCTCGGTGTATTGCAGATTGATTCGGTCAACGCTGTGGTGCGTTCCCATTACCTTCCGCTGTTTTCCCGTCTGGGTCGCTATTCTCCTTTACTGCTTGAGCAGGCCGCTTGGAGCCAGGGCCGGCGGCGTTCGCTCTTCGAATATTGGGGGCATGAAGCCTCGCTGTTGCCCATGGCGATGTACCCCTTGATGGGTTGGCGCATGGCGCGGGCGCAGCAGGGGCAAGGCATTTATTCGCAGATGGCGCGTTTCGGAAGGGAGCAGCAGTCCATCATTCAGCGTGTGCTGAAGACCGTCGAACAACAGGGCGCCCTCGGTGCCGGTAGCCTGTCCACCCGCGAAGAGCGCGCAGGTCCCTGATGGGACTGGAGTAATGAAAAGCACGCGCTTGAATGGTTGTTCGCCGCCGGCCTGGTGACCGTTGCCGGTCGTCGTGGTTTCGAGCGCCTTTACGACTTGCCCGAGCGCGTCATCCCTGGCGACATCCTTAAGCAAGCCCCGTTGACTGAAGCCGAGGCCCAACGCGGCTTGTTGTTGCACAGCGCCACCGCCTTGGGGGTGGGCACCGAAAAAGACCTGCGTGATTACTTCCGCCTCGACCCTGCCGACAGTCGCAGACGTCTGGCCGAATTGGTCGAAGAGGGGCTATTGCTGGTGTGCCAGGTGCAAGGCTGGAAGCAACCGGCTTACTGCCTGCCAGAACCGAAAGTGCCGCGCAAAGTATCGGTGAGTGCGCTGCTGTCGCCGTTCGATTCGCTGATTTGGGAGCGCAGCCGCACAGAGCGCCTGTTCGATTTCCGTTACCGGCTTGAGATCTACACCCCGCAAGACAAACGGGTGTATGGCTATTACGTGCTGCCGTTTATGCACAACGAACGTATTGCCGCGCGGGTGGACCTGCGAGCGGAGCGCGCCAACGGGCGTTTGGCGGTGCATGCGGTGCACGAGGAAGAGCCGGGGTTGAATGATGAAGGGATGCTTGCGCTTGCGCTGAGCCTGCGGCAGATGGCCGATTGGTTGGGGCTGGAACAGGTACAGCTCAATTGCCAGCGCCCGAGCGCCGCTCGGTTGCGGCTTGCGATGCTCAATGGCGGCGCTGGTTTCTAGGGCGCCATCGGGAGCAAGCCCCCTCCCACACTTGGAATACGTTTCCCTGTGGGAGGGGGCTTGCTCCCGATGGCGTCAATTCTGCCAACTAAAATTTCAGCGTTTGACTTGCTTTAGCGTCTCGGCAATCAGGAATGCCAACTCCAGCGACTGATCGGCATTCATCCTAGGATCGCAATGGGTGTGGTAGCGGTCCGACAAGCCATCTTCGGTGATCGGGCGCGCGCCGCCGATGCACTCGGTGACGTTCTGCCCGGTCATCTCGATATGAATCCCGCCGGCATAGCTGCCCTCGGCCTGGTGCACCTGGAAGAACTCCTTCACTTCGCCGAGGATCTGCGCAAAGTCGCGGGTCTTGTAGCCGCTGCTGGCCTTGATGGTGTTCCCGTGCATCGGGTCCGAGCTCCACAGTACCTGCTTGCCCTCGCGCTGCACGGCGCGGATCAGGTTGGGTAGATGGTCGCCGACCTTGCCTGCGCCCATGCGCGCGATCAGGTTCAGGCGGCCCGGATCGTTGTTCGGATTGAGGATGTCGATCAGGCGGATAAGATCCTCCGGGTTCATGCTCGGGCCGACCTTGACGCCTATCGGGTTGTTCACCCCGCGCAGGAATTCGACGTGAGCGCCATCCAACTGACGTGTGCGGTCGCCGATCCACAGCATGTGGGCCGAGCAGTCGTAATAGTCGTTGGTCAGACTGTCGCGACGCACGAAGGCTTGTTCGTAGTTGAGCAGCAGCGCTTCATGGGCGGTGAAAAAGCTCGTTTCGCGCAACTGCGGCGAGCTGTCCATGCCGCAGGCGCGCATAAAGGCCAGGGTCTCGTCGATGCGGTTTGCCAGTTGGCTGTACTTCTCGGCCAGGGCGGAGTTGGCGATAAAGTCCAGGTTCCACTGGTGCACCTGATGCAGGTCGGCGAAACCGCCCTGGGCGAAGGCGCGCAGCAGGTTGAGGGTAGCGGTGGATTGGTGATACGACTGCAGCAGGCGGTCCGGATCGGGTACACGGCTTTTTTCGTCGAAGCCGATGCCGTTGACGATATCGCCACGGTAGGCGGGCAGGGTGATGCCGTCGATGGTCTCATCGTTGGCCGAGCGCGGCTTGGCGAACTGGCCGGCCATGCGCCCGACTTTCACCACTGGGCAGCCGGCGGCGAAGGTCATCACAATCGCCATCTGCAACAACACCTTGAAGGTGTCGCGGATTTTCGCGGCGGAAAACTCGACGAAACTCTCGGCGCAGTCGCCGCCTTGTAACAGGAAGGCGCGACCCTGGGTCACTTCGGCAAACTGGCGACGCAACTCGCGGGCTTCCCCGGCAAACACCAGCGGCGGGTAGCTGGCCAGACTCTGCTCCACCCGCAACAGGTGTGCAGCGTCCGGGTACTGGGGTTGTTGCTGGATCGGCAGGGCGCGCCAGCTGTCGGGGCTCCAGGGTTGGCTCATCATGAACTCGATTGGCTGATTGACGGTCGGGCGCCAATGTTATCAGCAATTAGTGCGTGACCTGCTGCTGCCGGTTGGCCGACAATCGCGCCTTTGCCGTACAGCAAACCCGTTAGGAGTAGTGATGACAGAGGAGCGTGTCGAGCGCCTGCTCGCCGAAGTTCATGATGACTTCGGCATGATCCGTGTGCTCGAAGTGGCCGATTACCGGTTTCTCGAATTCGGCGATGCCATTGAGCAAAGCTGCGTGTTCACTGCAGATCCGAGCTGGCTGGAGTACGACTACACCCGCGCGATGCTGATCGGCGCGTTGTGCCATGAACAGCCGGAGAGCGCCTTGTTCCTCGGTCTGGGCGCCGGTACGTTGACCCAGGCGTGCCTCAAGTTCCTCCCGCTGGAAGACGTCGAAGCCATCGAGCTGCGCCCCGATGTGCCGCGCCTGGCCATTGAGTACCTGGGGCTGGACGATGATCCGCGCCTGTACATCCGCATCGGCGACGCCCTGGAGTTGCTGGAGACCGCTGAATCGGCGGACTTGATTTTCGTCGACCTCTATACCGATGTCGGCCCCGGCGTTGGGCACCTGGCGTGGACCTTCCTGGAAAACTGCCAGAAGAAACTCAACCCCGGCGGCTGGCTGGTGATCAATCAGTGGGCGACTGACGACGGCAAACCGCTGGGCGCGGCGTTGTTGCGTGGGTTGTATCACCGGCACTACTGGGAACTGCCGGTGAAGGAGGGCAATGTGATTTTGCTGGTACCTTCGGAGCTGGATCAGGAGCTGGATCTTGATGCCCTTTCTACTCGGGCTGAGTTGTTGGCGCCGCGTCTGGGGTATTCGTTGCAGCCCTTGATCAAGGCGATTCGGCCGGCTACGTAGTCGCCTGTACCGGCGCCATCGGGGGCGAGTCGAATCGTCGCACCGCACGTCCCACACTTGGAACTCATTTCAAATGTGGGAGGGAGCTTGCCCCGATGGCGTCGGTATAGGCGACTCAAATGCCCTTGAATAGCCCCGGCCGCTTCTCGACCATCGCGCGCAGGCCTTCCTTGGCATCCTCGCTGTTCAGCAATTTATCCACCATCGGCGGCAGCGCGGCGGCCGCAACGGTTTCGCCTTCCACACGCGCCAGGCGGGCCGACATCAAGGTGGCCTGGACGCCAAGCGGCGCCTGGCGCGCGATGCGACTGGCCAGTTCGATGGCGCGGGGCAGCAGGTCTTCACTGGCCATTACTTCCTGCACCAAACCCAGGCGCAGGGCTTCATGGGCGTCGAACTCGTCGCCGGTCAGCAGCCAGCGCATGGCGTTGCCCCAGCCGGCGATCTGATGAAAGCGCAATGTCGCACCGCCAAACGGAAAGATCCCGCGCTGTACTTCCATCTGCGCAAAGCGGGTATTGCTCGCACACAGGTTGATATCCGCCGCGAGCATCAACTCGATACCAATGGTGAGGCAGTAGCCCTGGGCGGCGACGATCACCGGTTTACTGACCCTGGGGCCTGCGAAAACGCCCCAGGGATCACAGCCTCCCAGCGGCGGTTGCCAGCCGCCCGCCATTACCCCGCTGACATTGGCCAGGTCCAAGCCGGCGGTGAAGTGGTCGCCATGGGCAAATACTACGGCCACTCGTGCGTCATCGTTTCGATCAAATTCGCCATAAGCCAAGCTCAGCTCATTGAGCAAATCCAGGTCGAAGGCGTTGCGCTTGGCCACCCGGTCCAGGCCCAACAGCAGGACATGGCCCTGGAGTTCACGGCTGACGCGGCTGCTGCTGGCGTGATTCATTGGGTGTGCCCTCGGGTGGAGAGAAGGGTTTCAGACCAAAGGTCTTGGTCTAAGGGTGAATCGTTTAAGCCTTATGACCAACAGGGCCGGGCCTTTGAAAAATAGACCCTGGCAGGGTTATCTGCAAAGACTGTGACGCACCACGGTTTATCGGTGCTTTGCGATAAAAAAAGCTCCCTTTTTCAAGTATTTCCGGTATAGTACGCGCCGGCCTTTAACCGGGCCGCGTTTAGGTAGCGCAATTCCCCGAAGTCAGCTTCGGCTGCATGTCCGCACAGCGGACTCTTCCTTAACGAATCTTTTTCATTCATTCGTTTTCGCAAATCCCCGCCGACAAAGCAGCCAGGGCGACTCTTGAGTCTCAACACGGCATGCGCAGCTTTGGAGCATGGGTCTTTGCGGATGCACTTAGAGGCAGACCCATGACCCAGGAAACCGGCGGCTTCGCCGCTTTTAATCTTAACCCGAACATTCTTGCTGCCGTCATTGCGACCGGCTACGAAGAACCTTCGGCGATTCAGCAGCAATCGATCCCGATCATCATGGCCGGCCAAGACATGATTGGCCAGGCGCAAACCGGTACCGGTAAAACCGCCGCGTTCGCCCTGCCTATCCTGCACTGCATCGATCCTGCCAAGCGCGAGCCGCAAGCCCTGATCCTGGCGCCAACCCGTGAGTTGGCGCTGCAAGTAGCAACCGCTTTTGAAACCTACGCCAAGCAAATGCCGGGCGTTACCGTTGTTGCCGTTTACGGCGGCGCGCCGATGGGCCCGCAACTGAAAGCCATCCGTAATGGCGCTCAGATCGTCGTGGCTACCCCAGGCCGTCTGTGCGACCACCTGCGTCGCGACGAAAAAGTACTGTCGACCGTGAACCACCTGGTTCTCGACGAAGCTGACGAAATGTTGAAGCTGGGCTTCATGGATGACCTGGAAGTCATCTTCAAGGCACTGCCACCGACCCGTCAGACCGTACTGTTCTCGGCCACCCTGCCACAGTCGATCCGTGCCATTGCCGAGCGCCATCTGCGCGATCCGCAACACGTGAAGATCCAGACCAAGACTCAGACCGTTACCGCGATCGAACAGGCTCACCTGTTGGTTCACGCTGACCAGAAGACCTCGGCTGTATTGAGCCTGCTGGAAGTCGAAGACTTCGACGCCTTGATCATGTTCGTGCGCACCAAGCAAGCGACCCTGGACTTGGCCAGTGCCCTGGAAGCCAAAGGCTATAAAGCCGCTGCGCTGAACGGTGACATTGCCCAGAACCAGCGTGAGCGCGTGATCGACTCCCTCAAGGATGGCCGTCTGGACATCGTTGTTGCGACCGACGTAGCGGCTCGTGGTCTCGACGTTCCGCGTATCACCCACGTGTTCAACGTTGACATGCCTTACGATCCAGAATCCTACGTTCACCGTATCGGCCGTACAGGCCGTGCCGGTCGCGAAGGTCGTGCGCTGCTGCTGGTGACTCCACGTGAGCGCCGCATGCTGCAAGTGATCGAGCGCGTAACCGGTCAGAAAGTTGCCGAAGTCCGCCTGCCGGATGCCCAGGCCGTTCTCGATGCCCGCATCAAGAAACTGACCAACAGCCTGTCGCCTCTGGTGGCTGACGCTGAATCGACTCACGGCGACCTGCTGGACCGCCTGACCGCCGATATCGGTTGCACTCCACGTGCCCTGGCTGCTGCCCTGCTGCGCAAGGCTACAAACGGTCAGGCCCTGACCCTGGCAGCTATCGAGAAAGAGCGCCCACTGGTACCGAACAACGCGCCACGCGGTGATCGTCCAGAGCGTACCGGCGACCGTCCAGACCGTGGTGATCGTGAGCGTCGTGCTCCGGTTCCATTGGCTGAAGGTCGTGCTCGTTGCCGTACCGCGCTGGGCGCGCGTGATGGTATCGCTGCCAAGAACCTGCTGGGCGCTATCCTGAATGAGGGTGGCCTGGCACGTGAAGCGATCGGCCGTATCCAGGTCCGTGACAGTTTCTCCCTGGTGGAGCTGCCGGAAGACGGTCTGGAGAAGCTGCTGACCAAGCTGAAAGACACTCGCGTTGCCGGTAAGCAGTTGAAGCTGCGTCGCTACCGCGAAGATTGATCCGCCCTTGGGCTGATTGATCACACATAAAAAATCCCCGACTGGTTCGGGGATTTTTTTTGCGTCGCTGTTTTAACAATAAAGAGTTAGCCGAAGCGGTAAATGTCCATGCCCAAGGCGCCCATGGTGAAGCCTTGGTGCGCGATGCTGAAGTCCCCACCAGCGCCACGCGCAAAGTACAGCGGCAACAGATGTTCATCGCTCGGATGGCTGCGCACGGCGTGGGGCGCTTGGCGCCGATAGTCGTGCAACGCGGCTTCATCGTTGGCAGCGAGCTTATCCACCACCCAATCCCGGAAGCCCCGCGCCCAAGGTTCGATGCTTTCAGGCCCTGCGTGCCAGTCCAGTTCGCCCAGATTATGCGTGATGCTGCCGGAACCGATCAGCAGTACGCCTTCCTCGCGCAAACTGGTCAAGGCATGCCCGACTCGCGTCTGCAGGGCAGGGCCCATGCGGCTGGGCAAGGATACCTGCACGACTGGGATATCCGCCGCGGGGTACATCAGCGACAGAGGCACCCAGGTGCCATGGTCGAAGGGGCGCTGGTCGTCGATGCGTGCATTCAGGCCGTCGGCGCGCAGCAGCCCGACGATCTCTCCCGCCAACTGTGGGTTGCCCGGTGCGGGGTATTGCACGGCAAACAGCTCGCGGGGGAAGCCGCCGAAGTCGTGCCAGGTTTCGGGTGCGGCGCTGCCGCTGACCAGTAAATCGTGGCTTTCCCAGTGTGCCGATACCACCACTATCGCCTTAGGGCGGGGCATTTCGGCAGCCAGGCGTTGCAAAGCCGGTCCGCTGGCGCCGGGTTGAAGGGCAAGCATGGGCGAACCGTGGGAGATAAACAGGCTGGGGAACATAAGAAGAGTCCTGAGCGTTAACATGTAGCCATCTTCAGTCAGATCATTGATCTAAATCTAATATAAGTTTTAGCGCGTTTTGATCGAATTATCGGAGGTGATTCCATGGAGCCCAAGTTTTGGCAGGAGCGCTGGGCGAGAAACCAGCTCGGCTTTCATTTGCCTGAGGTTAATCCTTATTTAGAACGGCATTGGCCTTCGTTGGCGCTCGCGGAGGGCGCCAAGGTACTGGTGCCGCTGTGTGGCAAAAGCCTGGACCTGATGTGGCTGGCCACCCAGGGTCATCGGGTACTCGGCGTTGAGCTATCAGAGCAGGCGGTTGAAGCCTTCTTCAGCGAGCAGAGCCTGACGCCGCGAATCACTCAGCGGGGTGTGTTCACGGTGTATCAGGCTGATTTGATCGAAGTGTGGTGCGGCGATTTCTTCGCTCTCGACGCTGAGGTTCTGGCTGATTGCACTGCGGTCTATGACCGTGCCGCTCTGATCGCCTTGCCGCCGTTGATGCGCTCGCAATACACCGAGCAGTTGAACAACATGCTACGTCCAGGCTGCCAGGGTTTGCTGATCACCCTCGACTACGACCAGACGCAAAAGGCAGGCCCACCGTTTGCGGTGACGGATGAAGAGGTAAAGGTGCTGTTGGGAGCACACTGGAGCCTGCAGGTGATCGAGAAGCAAGACATTCTGGGTGAGAGCTGGAAGTTCGTGCAGGACGGCGTCACGGGCTTGGACGAGCGGGTCTACAGAGTCGCGCGGGCATAAAACTGTGCCCACAAAAAAAGGGGCGATCAGATCGCCCCTTTTTTGCATTACCAGGTATCAGCCCCGACGACGAAGCGCGTCAATACGCTCTTCCAGTGGTGGGTGGCTCATGAACATACGAGCCAAACCCTGTTTGATGCCGCCGTTGATGCCAAAGGCGGTCAGGCTGTCAGGCATATGCACTGGCAGGCTCTGTTCGGAACGCAAGCGTTGCAGCGCGCTGATCATTGCATTGGTGCCTGCCAGGCGCGCGCCGGCTTCGTCTGCGCGGAACTCTCGTTTGCGCGAGAACCACATCACGATCGCACTGGCCAGGAAGCCCAGCACCACTTCGGCAAAGATGGTCGCCACGAAGTAGGCGATACCGCGACCGCCTTCGTTCTTGAAGATTACTTTGTCCACAAAGTTACCGATAATCCGCGCAAAGAACATCACGAAGGTGTTGACCACACCCTGTACCAGCGCAAGGGTAATCATGTCGCCGTTGGCTACGTGACCAATTTCGTGCGCGAGTACTGCCTTTACTTCATCGGGTGAGAAGCGTTCGAGCAAGCCCTGACTGACGGCCACGAGCGCGTCGTTCTTATTCCAGCCCGTCGCAAAGGCATTGGCCTCATAAGCAGGGAAAATCCCGACTTCGGGCATTTTGATACCTGCTTCTTGAGACAACTGCTCCACGGTTTGCATCAGCCATTGTTCATGGCGAGTGCGTGGTTGGGTGATGACTTGGGTGCTGGTGCTCATCTTCGCCATCCACTTGGAGATGAACAGCGAGAACAGCGAGCCGGCAAAACCAAAGACCGCACAGAAAATCAGCAGCTGATTGAGGTTCAGATCAACCCCGTTGGCCGCCATGAACCCGTTGAAGCCGAAAAGGCTCAGGGTGATGCTGGCAATCAGCACGACCGCCAGGTTAGTGGCCAAGAACAGCAGGATGCGCATCATGGTTGTAGAGTTCTCCTCATGCTTAATATGTCGCGTACTGCGGGGTATATAAGGTGCGGCATGGGGTGATTCAACCGAGCGACTATTTCAAACTGTGTCCTACAGCCTGAATGTAGAGCTTTGAAGGGATTTTCCGACTAGGAATGTCACCAGAGATGCCCCACTTTTTGCCTCACAACCCTGCAATTATAGGGGGCACGTGGCTTGAGAGAGGCAAGTGCCATACAGAAAAAGGGCGAGATCAGAGAAGTGTTGCCAGATAATCGCTGTACGACCGAATGTCGATCGTACAGCGCCATGCCACTACTGGCGATAGGTCTTGAGGAAGTTGCCAATACGGCCAATCGCCATGTCCAAGTCATCTACGCGCGGCAAGGTCACCACGCGGAAGTGATCCGGCCACGGCCAGTTGAACGCGGTGCCCTGAACCACCAACAGCTTTTCCGACAGCAACAAGTCGAGCACGAACTTTTCGTCGTTGAGGATCGGGCATACCTTCGGGTCTATCCGTGGAAAAGCGTACAGCGCACCCATGGGTTTCACGCAGCTCACACCGGGGATCGCATTGAGCAGCTCCCACGTGCGGTTGCGTTGTTCCAGCAGGCGGCCCTGGGGCAGTACCAGGTCATTGATGCTCTGGTAGCCGCCCAGAGCGGTCTGGATCGCATGCTGGCTCGGTACGTTGGCACACAGGCGCATGTTGGCCAGCATGTCGATGCCTTCGATGTAGCTCTGGGCGTTGTGCTTGGGACCGGAGATGGCGATCCAGCCGGAGCGGAAACCCGCCACGCGGTAGGACTTGGACAGGCCGTTGAAGGTCAGGCACAACAGGTCCGGTGCCAGGGAGGCGGTGCATACGTGCACGGCGTCGTCGTAGAGGATCTTGTCGTAGATCTCGTCGGAGAACACCACCAGGTTGTGCTGGCGTGCCAGTTCCAGCATGCCCAGCAGCACTTCCTTGGAATACACCGCGCCGGTGGGGTTGTTCGGGTTGATGATCACCAGTGCCTTTGTGTTCGGAGTGATCTTGGCCTTGATGTCAGCCAGGTCCGGGAACCAGTCGGCGCCTTCGTCGCACAGGTAGTGGACCGGGTGGCCGCCGGCCAGTGTCACGGCTGCGGTCCACAGTGGATAGTCCGGTGCAGGTACCAGCACTTCGTCGCCATTGTTCAGCAGGGCCTGCATGGACATCACGATCAGTTCGGACACGCCATTGCCCAGGTAGATGTCTTCAATGCCGACGCCTTCCACCTGCTTCTGCTGGTAGTACTGCATCACCGCTTTACGCGCGCTGAACAGGCCTTTGGAGTCGCTGTAGCCCTGAGCGGTAGGCAGGTTGCGGATAACGTCCTGGAGAATTTCGTCCGGTGCTTCGAAACCAAAAGGCGCCGGATTGCCAATGTTCAGCTTGAGGATGCGATGACCTTCCTCTTCCAGGCGTTTGGCGTGCTTGAGCACTGGGCCGCGAATGTCGTAGCAGACGTTGGCGAGCTTGTTCGATTTGCTGACCTGCATGGCGATGTGATCCTGAAAATGAACGATCCAGACGGTGTGTGCACTACCGTACTGCGAATCCTGCGAGGCCCGCACCCATAAATACGTTTGAATGCCGATAGCGCGGGTGCCAGACTGGCGTTTTGAAGAGGCGCAATCATACGTGCCGCCTGATCCATGGAAAAGACACAGATCAGGCTTTTTCAGTTGCCGAGGTGTACCGATGGAAAAGTTGCAGAAAACCGTTGAAGAGTGGAAGGCCATGCTCGATCCGGAGCAGTACAACGTGTGCCGGCTCAAAGGCACCGAACGGCCTTTCAGCGGCAAGTACAACGGCACCAAGACCGACGGCGTTTACCACTGCATCTGCTGCAATGAGCCGCTGTTCGATTCCACCACCAAATTCGACTCCGGCTGCGGCTGGCCCAGCTTTTACGCGCCGATTGCCGACAGCGCGATGATCGAGATTCGTGATGTCAGCCACGGCATGATCCGTACCGAGGTAACCTGCGCAAAGTGTGACGCGCACCTGGGCCATGTGTTCCCGGATGGGCCGCCGCCGACGGGCCTGCGTTATTGCATCAATTCGGTGTGCCTGGACCTGGTCCCGCGTTAAACCTGCGTGGTGAGGGAGCATCCTCCCTCACCACGTGCGCCCATAACGGATCATCAGTTTGATCAATTCAATTGCACACAATTGAATTGCCTACTATGTTTCTACTTCTTTCCGCTTTTATCGAGGCACTGCCATGAGCAACGACCTGCTGAGCATCCCTTGCACCACCATCAAGGGTGAGCAAAAGACCTTGGCCGATTTCGCCGGCAAGGCCGTGCTGGTGGTCAACACTGCCAGCAAGTGCGGCTTCACCCCTCAGTACAAGGGGCTGGAACAGCTCTGGCAGCAGTACAAAGACCAGGGCCTGGTGGTGCTGGGCTTTCCCTGCAATCAGTTCGGCAAGCAGGAGCCCGGTGACGAAGGCGCTATCTCAACGTTCTGTGAGCTGAATTTCGGTGTCAGCTTTCCGTTGTTCAAGAAGATCGACGTCAATGGCAGCGATGCCCATCCACTGTTCGTGCAATTGAAAAAACAGGCGCCGGGCCTGTTGGGGTCCAAGGGCATCAAGTGGAACTTCACCAAGTTCCTCATCGGCCGTGACGGCCAGGTGGTCAAGCGCTTCGGCCCTACCACCAAGCCAAAAGACCTTACCCAAGAGATCGAAGCCCTGCTCAAATGACCGACTTGCCCGCCGTGTCCCTGGCACTGGATAACCAGCTGTGTTTCAAACTCTACGCCGCCTCACGGGCCGTGACCCGCGCTTATAAGCCGATGCTCGACCAGTTGGGCCTGACTTATCCGCAATACCTGGCGATGCTGGTGTTATGGGAATGGCACGACGCAGCCCCTGAGCAGCCGACAGTCAAAGCTCTGGGCGAACGCCTGATGCTCGACTCGGGCACGCTGACACCCTTGCTCAAACGGCTGGAGCAGATTTCACTGGTGCGGCGCCGGCGCAGTGCCCAGGATGAACGGGAGGTGCATCTGAGCTTGAGTGACACCGGCGTGGAACTGCGTGATCAGGCTCTCGTTCTGAAGACTCGGTTGTTGTGCGACAGCGGGGTTGATCTGAATCAGGCAGACACCTTGCGCGTTGGCCTGGATCAGTTATTGGCGCAGATCAGAGCGCTGTCGTCCGAGGCACCCACAGGTCCAGCAGCGCATTGAGTTCTTCGCGGCGGAACGGTTTAGCCAGATAGTCATTCATCCCCGCCGCACGGCAGCGCTCTCGTTCTTCGGGCATGGCGTTGGCAGTCAGCGCGACAATCGGCAGGTCTGGCCAGCGCCCGCTGCGGCGAATCTGCCGGCTGGCCTCGTAGCCATCCATCACCGGCATGTTGCAGTCCATCAGCACCATATCGAAGCGTTGTTCTTCAAGAAACTTCAGTGCTTCACCACCGTGGGCGGCCACTATCACTTCGCAGCCCAGCTTGCTGAGCATGCCCTTGGCCACCAGTTGGTTTACCGGATTGTCCTCCACCAGGAGTATGCAGCCGCGATGCGCGAGTGGGGCGGCATCCAGTTGGATGGGGTCAAGAACCAGGTGCATGTCGGTGCGTAAATTGCGCTGAAGAATCTGGTACAGCGCGTTGCGGCTCAAGGGGCGTGCTTGCTGGTGCAAAGGCGCCAACGCCGCGACCTCTTCGCTGGGCATGAAATTGCCATAGGCCGTCACCAGCAGGATGGGCGCGGTAATGCCCGGTCGTATACGGAACAGACATTCAGGGCAGTCGGTAATCAGCAAGTCAGGCGTTTGCCCGCTCAAGTCGTCATCCATGGTGAAACATTGGGGGGTAAGGCCCCAACTGGGCAGCAGGGTCGTGAGCAACTCGGTCAGTCCACCGCCGATGTTGGTGATGGCAACGACCTTACCTGTGAGAGGCGGTGGCTGCACGGCGGGCAAGTGGGTAGGTAATGGCAGTTGCGCACAGAACTGGCTGCCAAAGCCTACCTCTGAACTGATACTCAACCGTCCCTTCATGGCTTCACACAGGTTGTGAGTCAACGCCAGACCCAGACCCGTCCCTCCAAACTGACGAGTGATCCCGGCGCCGGCCTGGGTGAACGGCTGGAATATTTTCACTTGCGCTTCCTGCGCAATGCCGATGCCGGTATCGCAGACCTCAATGCTCACGCCGCCGTCGTAAGTGCGCAGGCGCACATCAACTCGACCGAATCGCGTGAACTTCAGAGCGTTGGACAGTAAGTTGCTGACGATCTGACGTACACGGGTCGGGTCACCTAGCACTTGGGCCGGGAACTGCGGGTCGATCAAACACGTCAGTTCCACGCTCGGTGCGGCATTCTGCGACAAGAGGTTGGCGGTATCTTCAATCAGTGCACCAAGGTCGAACGGGATGCGCTCCAGCTCCAACTGACCAGCGTCGAATTTGGACAGGTCGAGAATGTCGTTGAGCAACTCCACCAGCACTTTGCCGGAGTCATGGGCGATAGACAGTTGCTGGCGCTGCTCAGCATTCAACGCGCTGTCCAGCGACAGCGCGATCATGCCCAGCAGGCCGTTGAGCGGGGTGCGGATTTCGTGGCTCATGTTCGCCAGGAAGGCTGCCCGAGCCTGAGCCATGCCTATCGCATTCATCTTCGCCGTTTCGAGCTCATCGTTGGACTGGGTCAGTCGCTGGTTGCTAGCCTTGAGTTCAAGTGTGCGGGCGGAGACGATATCTTCCAGTTGCCCCAGGTATTCCGTCAGTCGGTCTTCGGCGTGGCGGCGCTGCTGGATTTCGGTTTCCATATTTTCAAATTGCTGGTTGGCGACGTTCACCAGTACGCCGATTTCGTCATTTTCATGCCCCGGCGGACAGTCCAGGTGGGCCTGCTTGCGAGTGCTCAACTCACGAATGATGCGCACCAGCGGCTGGGTCAGCATCACGTAGAAAAGACCCAGTAAAATCCCGGTCAGTAATAGGCTGCGTACGAATCCGTTGAGCAGGGTGATCTCGGCGCGGTGTAGGAACCGGCTGCCGAAGGCGTAGGTGTCTACATCCAGACGCAGTACACCCAGTGGGTCGTTGGGCATATGGCTCAGGAACAGTTGGTCTTCGAACTGGCGGTTGGCGCCAAACATGAAGTCACTGATAGGCCGGTAGGTGCTTTCTCTACGAGGCCGGTCGACATCGGCGAGCACCACGCCATTGTTGTCGATCAACTGCGCACGAATGATGGCAGGGGAGTGCAACAGTCCGAGGGTCAGTTCCTGGGCCAATTCAGCATCGATGTTGTAAGCAATACGTGATGCTGGGTTATGGCTGATTTCGATCAGTGAGCGTATTTCACGGTTGATGGATGCGTCTTCGCTGGCATAATCAATGCCGATTTGGATCAGGCTGAGCAAGGTTCCCAAGACGAAACCGACCAACACAGTCAATCTGGCTTGTTTATAAGACAAGCGGTGGGCGAACTTGATATCCATCGAGTGTTGAACCACTTCACGTTTCCCTTCGCCCGGCAAGCATAGCTGAACATCCACAGGCTGAGGCTTGCACGGCATGAACCGTTTTTTACGCAGCCCCAAGCGGTCTGTCGCAGGGTTGCCAATACGCCATCTTTTACAAGAACTTGCCAGAGGAATAATCGTGGATTCTCGATTGAATGCCTTTCTGGAGCGAGCCGATGCAGTGCTCGCTCGCCTGGAGCCCTTGTTGCCCGCGCCACGCCAAGCCATCGACTGGAGCCACTGTCTGGCCGCCCGCTGGCAGCGCGAAGGCCGCAGCGGTTTTCTGTTGCCACTGGACGTAAGCCTGGACATGCGTCTTTCCGACCTGATCGGTGTAGACAAGCAGCGTGAAACATTGGCGCGTAACACCCAGCAGTTTCTTGATGGACTGCCCGCCAACCACGCGTTGCTGTGGGGCTCGCGCGGCACCGGTAAATCGTCCATGGTGCGCGCGTTGCTCGCTCATCACGCGAAGGCCGGTTTGCGCCTGATCGAAATCGAGCGTGACCACCTGGCGGATTTGCCCCGTGTGGTTGAGCAACTGCTCAAGCTGCCGCAGCGTTTCATCCTGTTTTGTGATGACCTTTCGTTCGAAGCCGGCGAGGGCGACTACCGTGTGCTCAAGAGCGTGCTGGATGGTTCCCTGGAACAGGCGCCTGAAAACGTGCTGCTGTACGCGACGTCCAACCGCCGTCACCTTGTGCCGGAAAATCAGAGTGACAACGACAACTGGAAGAGGGTGGATGGGGAACTGCACCCAAGCGAGGCCGTGGAAGACAAGATTGCCTTGTCAGACCGTTTTGGCTTGTGGCTGTCCTTCTACCCGTTCACCCAAGAGCATTTCCTGGATGTGGTCGAGCACTGGATCGGTGAGCTAGCGAGCAAGGCCGGTTTGCACTGGCAGCGCGACGAAGCCCTCGACATTCTCGCGGTGCGCTGGGCGACCGGGCGCGGTAACCGCAACGGCCGCTGCGCGTATCAATTTGCCCGTTACTGGGTGGGTCTCAAATTACTGGAGCGTCAACCATGATCGATTTACAACAAGCCGGCACTGGTCTCGGTGGCTACGCCCTACTGTGTGCCCAATTGGAGTCGCTGCTGGCCGATGAGCGCGATTTCATCGCCAACAGCGCGCAGTTTTCCGCTTTCCTCTTTAGCCAACTGGATGACTTGAATTGGGCCGGCTTTTACCTCAATCGCAATGAAGAACTGGTGCTTGGCCCCTTCCAGGGGCAGATCGCATGTGTGCGTATTCCGTTTGGCCGAGGGGTCTGCGGCGCTGCTGCAGCGTCGCAGCAGACCCAGCGAGTAGAGGATGTGCATGCATTCCCAGGACATATCGCCTGTGACAGCGCGTCTAACAGTGAGCTGGTCGTGCCACTGCTCAAGGACGGTAAGTTGATCGGCGTCCTCGACCTCGATAGCCCGTCGTTGGCCCGCTTTACCCCTCAGGATCAGGCCGGAATCGAACAGTTGGCGGCAATTTTCCTCCGCTTGACCGACTGCTGATCAAGTGAGGGGCGCAACCCGCCCCTTATTGGCCATCCAGTCTTTGAAGCCGCTCTTGCAGCATCCTTTCGAGTTCCAACATCAGCTTTTCCAATGACTTCACGCCTATTTCGATCAAGGGCCTGTCATCACCACGGGCACAGGCCTGTTCGAGGGCTTCGCACCGCGAGGCCAGCGTACTGGCCTGGACAATTCTGGCCGCGCCCTTGATCTTGTGAGCCTGTTCGATGATGTCCTGGGGCGATGCCTGCGCAACCATCAGTGCGACAAGTTCCTGGCGATCCTGACGACTGCTGCTCAGCAACTCCTCCAGCAGCAGACGACTCATCTGCGGATCGCCACCGGTAAGGGCCTCGAAGTTGCCAATGTCCTGGATCAGGCCGGTGGGTTGAGGACTGATTTTCGCCAGTTGCTGCTCCAGCGCCGTGAGATTGATAGGTTTGAACAGGCAGTCATTCATGCCCGCCTGTGCGCAGCGTTTTTTCTCTTCTGGCTGGGCATTGGCGGTAAAGCCCAGTACCACACAAGGGGTTAGATTCTCGCGTTGCTCGTATTCACGGATTGAGCAGCTCAGCTCGTAACCATTCATGATCGGCATATTGCAGTCGGCGATTACCAAGTCGAAGTGCTCCTGGCGCCAGGCCTGGAAGCCCGCCGCGCCGTTCTGGGCAGCGGTGAACTGGTGGCCCAGGTAGCCGAGTTGCTGGCACATCAACAGGCGATTCGCCGGGTGATCATCAACCACCAGTACATTGAGCACAGACACGCTGGCAGGTGTTGTTGGCTTGAGTTCGTCGACTACCGGCAGTGCCTGCAGGCGATTCATCTTCAGGCTCACATGCACCTGAGTGCCGACCATAGGCACGCTGCTCAGGCTTAGTTGCCCACCCATCATCGCGCACAGGCTGCGACAGATCACCAGCCCCAGGCCCGCACCGCTCCTGGCCAGATGTCCCGAATTGTCCGCCTGGGCAAAGGGTTCGAACAGACGCGTTTGATCGTCCCGGCTGATGCCGATGCCGGTATCTTCCACCACCAGCTTCATCTCGATCTGCTGCGCCAATTCAGTGTTGGATACATGCACCTTGATTTTTACTTGGCCACGTTCAGTGAATTTGATCGCATTGCTGATCAAGTTGGACAGCACCTGCTTGAAGCGCAGGGGGTCAATCAGGACTTCGGTGTCTTCTAGGTCTGGCGTGAATTCCAGCAACAGGCTAAGGCTCTTCTGGCGTGCCAGGCCGTCGAATACACGCACTACCGATTCGATCACCTCCCTCAGGTTGACGCGTTCGGGCGCCAGGCTGAGGCGACCGGACTCAATACGTGCGATGTCCAGGATGTCGCCGATTAGCTCCAGCAGATCCTTGGCCGAGTTGTAGGCCACTTCGATGGCCGGCCGATCAAGGTGGCCCTGGTCTGCCCGCTTGAGGGTCAGCTCCAGCATGCCAATCACCGCGTTCATAGGCGTACGGATTTCATGGCTCATGGTGGCGAGGAACGTGCTTTTGGCGCGATTGGCTTCGTCAGCTCGCTCCTTGGCGGTGCGAAGTTCGTCGAACAGCTGACGTCGCTCGCTGATGTCGATCCAGCCACCGATGATGCCCTGAACTTCACCGACGGAATCGCGGTAGGGAAGGATCCAGTGGTAGATCGTCAGTTTCTGTCCACGAATATGCAGGGTGCGGTCCACGATCATTGGCCTGCCTTCGGCCACCACACGTTGATAGTCGGCATGATATTGCGCCGCTTCTGCCGCGAGAGCTGTACTGATCTGAACTGCGCTTTTACCGATCACGTCTTCGCGCTTGACGTCGAACACCTGCAGGTAACTATCGTTGCAGGTCTGCAACAGTCCCTTGTTATCACGCACGTAGATCGGATGCGGGGTTTCATTGACCAGTGCACGCATGAACTCGAACTGGTCATTGAGGGCGCGCTCGGCCATTTTCCGGTGCCTGATTTGGCGGCGCATGTAAGCGTTCCAACTCAGTGAAATCAGCAACAACAACCCGGTGCCGATGATGATGCGCGCAATCAGTTGGTGATAGTCACGCCAGTAGCTGTCGGAGGCTGCGGAATAGCCGCGCCAACGGCTATTGATCACACCCAACTCGTCAGGGGCGACGCTGAGCAAGGCCTTGTCGAGGATCGAACTGAGTTCGGTGGCGCTGCGTGATGTTGCCAATCCAAAGGTGGCGGGCATTGTGCCAATGCTGAAGCTGATTTGAATCTTGTCTTGGAACATCTGCGAGGTCAGGAAGTAGTTGGCGACTACCAGAGTATTCACGGCCCCCTCAACATTGCCTTGTACGAGGAGTTCGGCTGATTTAAAGGTGTCACCCGTTTCTACTAACTGAATCTTTGGGAACTGCTCAATCAGGAGTTTCTTCAGTGGGCTGCCTTGAGTGATCGCCAGTCGTTTGCCCGACATTTCCTCCAGGCTTGTAGGTGCCTGGCCGTCCTTACGCGTCAACATTACGTAGGAGTTTTCCAGGTAGGGGCGACTGAAGTTCAGTTGGGCTTCCCGCTCGACGCTGGGGGCGATAGCGCCAATGATGTCTGCTTTGCCGGCCTCGACCTGTTCGATCATCGTGTCCACATCACGCGCGCGCTGGATGTCGAAGCGCAACCCGGTGCGCAGGCGAATCAGTTCCAGGAGGTCAGCGGTGATTCCGCGAAAGTTGCCATCGTTGTCGAAGAACGTCAGCGGCGCAAAGGTGGGGTTCACGATCACCTTGACCACCGGGTTATCCTTTAGCCAACGTTCTTCGCGCAGGGTCAATTGCAACTTTTGGTCGGTCAGCAGAATGTCACTGCCGGCACTCCAGCGCTTGGCGATCGCCTCCCGTTCGGTGGTCGGCACGGCCCTCAGTGCCGCGTCGACGATGCTCAACAGTGTTTGCTGGTCCTGGAGCATTGCGAAGCTGAACCCATAGGCTTCATGTTTGCCGAAGTTGGCCATGCGGATGTTTTTCAGGTAGCCCTTGTTGATCATGTAGTGGGTGGAAATGGTATCGCCGAGAAAGACGTCAGCCTGGTCGAAAGCCACTGCATTCAAAGCGTTTTGGTAAGAGGGGTAGGCGCGGATGACGGCTTTGGGGTACAGCTTTTCCACCTCGGCCAGTGGTAGATAGTGGTAGACCAGTGCCAGGCGCATCCCGGCCAACCCCTCGCTCAGACTGCGGGTTTCACCTTCGCGGGTCACCAGGACGGGTCGATCCACGGCATAGGGCTCCGACAGGATCAGGTTAGGTTTTGCCGCTTCAAAGCTGTTGGAAGAGCCCAGTAAGTCGATATCCCCTGCTTCGAGAGCACGAATGGCGGCTTCTCGGGAGGGGTAGCGCATCACTTTCACCGGCAAGGCCAGTGCCATGGCCAGCAAGCCAGCGTAATCAGCGGTGAGTCCCTCATAGTCGCGCCCGCTGGAGGTGAGGTCAAAAGGTGGGTAGTCAGGGAACGCAGTGCCCAGCACCAGTTCGCGTTTGTTCTGGAGCCATTGGCGCTGGCCCTTGTCCAAGTGGGTTTCCAGCTGTACGGAGCTTGCTCGACTCAATAGGTTGAAATGTTCCGTGCTCGCTGGAGGTGTCGCAGGCACAGCGGTGCTGAAGCACAAGCCGGCACTCAATATAATCAAATAGTCCTTTATACGCCTGGGCATCCGGTTTCTCACACTAGCGCGTTTCGTTTTGCCAACTCGATAAGTTCTACCAAGGACTTGGCTTGAAGTTTTTGCATCAGCCTCTTTTTATATGTGCTTACGGTTTTGTTACTCAGGAACATGCCTTTTGCGATTTCCTTGTTGGTTCGGCCTTGTGCAAAAAGTTGCAATACCATCAACTCTCTATCATTAACGGCCTTGAACAGTTCAAGTTCCTTGCAGCTCTCATCGTTGGCGTTCAAGGCCTGGCTGGGGAAATAGTTGTAGCCGGACAGTACGGCACGGATGGCGCTCATCAGTTCACTCAGATCGCCTTCCTTGCATACATAACCATCGGCCCCCGAACGCATGCAGCGTGTGGCAAAGAGAGTGGGGGATTGAGCCGTTAAAACCAGGGTTTTCATCGAAGCGCTCATGGCGTTGAATCGGCAAAGTACTTCGAGTCCATCGAGTTTAGGAATGCTGATGTCCAGGATGATCAGGTCCGGCATGCATTCGCGGACCATTTGTATCGCGTCGCATCCATTATCCGTTTCGCCGACTACTTTGAAGTTTTCCTCGTGCTCCAACAACATGCGTATGGCCAGTCTTATAACGGGGTGGTCATCAATAATAAAAACTGTGCTCATGATCATATTCCATGCAAGTGCAAATAAAGCGGGCACATTAGCTCAGAAGGTGAGGGGTAAGCATGAACTTGAGGGGTGCAGGTATAAAACAGGAAAGTTCCTACATTAAAAAAGGTAAAGCCCTACCGAGCGTGAAGGCGTCGCGAGACGAGCGGCCAGGGTTTCCCAAGGGGATGGGTTAGCGTGTGATTGCAAGGAGTTTGCGACACTTATACGTAAACTTTTCGACGGCCTAGTTTGTTTAAGTTCCTACACTTATAGCGTGAGTAATATATGGATCAAGCCTGCAAGTTCATCTTTATTCAACGGCTTTTGCAAATAGCCGAGCAATGGCAGGTCACGTTCAAGGGCTTGGTTATGCAGCGCTGACAGTTCTGCCTCGGGAAGCCCGCTGAGCAAGATGGCGGCCTTTATAAAGCATTGGCGACTGGCGATTTCAATCAACTCAAGCCCGGGCAGGTCGGGCAGACACTGGTCGCACAGGAGGATGTCGAAGGGCGCTTGGGCCTGCGTCATCAAACGGATTGCCTGTCCGGCGTTTTCCGCCGGGGTCAGTTGCTCAAAACCAAAGCTCTTGAGCAGGCACTGGGTGGCGAGCAGTTGAAAGGGATGGTCCTCCACCAACAGGATTCGAAGGGGGTAATTGGGCATAGAGGGCACACGGTGAGTGAAGCGTCGATGGAGGGCATGTAGGAACTGTTCGCCAGATTTGCCCGGAGCGTGAGCGATTATTCCTCGGGAGTTTGTGCGAATTCGATCAGGCCGCTCTGTTCCCGTCGTAGGGCGATTCTCTTCAGGGAACAGGCAACTTGATAAATGACGTTAATGAGGGCTCGAACGCCCGGTCATTTCCCGCGCCATCTCGGTGGCATAGCTGTCGGTCATGCCAGCGATAAAGTCGATCATGCGCAGGAACGAGGCGTGCAACGGCCAAGCCGGGTTCGGTGCATTGTTACCCAGCAGGTCGAGAATACGCCGGTTCTTGAAGGAGGGCGTTCGTCCGCCATGCTGCTCCAGTGCCGCGCCGCAAAAAGCGTTCAGCAGTATTTCCAACGTGGTATAGGCGCCAATTTCATGCAAGGTCTTGCGTTTGTCCTGGAAGATTTTCTTGCGTGCCATGTCTTTGGCATCCAGCACGCAGCGTTTGGCCGGCCCGTGCATATGCTCCACCAAGTCGCCGGGCAGGGTGCCGGCCAGCAAGGCATCCTGCTGTTCGACGAAGGCTCGCGCCGCCGCGTTGGTCAAATGCTCGATGGCTTTGCCGCGCAGGATCGCCAGCTTGCGTCTGCGCGAGTCCTGAGATCCCAATTGCCGATAGGTCTGCGGCAGGTCGTCGCCTACCAGGTCGAGCAGCAGCGACTCGACTTCGGCGTATTCCAGCAACTCCATTTCCAGGCCGTCTTCCAGGTCGATCAGGGCATAGCAGATGTCATCTGCGGCTTCCATCAGATAGACCAATGGGTGACGGGCCCAGCGTTGTTCTTCCAGTTGCGGCAGACCGAGCTTGTGGGCGATCTGCTCGAGGATCGGCAGTTCGCTCTGGTAGCAGCCGAACTTGTGTTTCTTGTAGCCCAGGGCGTCGGCGTGGCGAGCGGTCCAGGGGTATTTCAGGTACGTGCCCAGGGTCGCGTAGGTCAGTCGTGTACCGCCGTCGAACTGATGGTATTCGAGCTGGGTCAGTACCCGAAAGCCTTGGGCATTGCCTTCGAAATTGAGGAAGTCGTTGCGCTCGGCGCTGCTCATGTCGTCCAGCCAGCCACGCCCGGCGGCCTGTTGGAACCAGTGCCGGATGGCGTCTTCGCCCGAATGCCCGAACGGCGGGTTGCCGATGTCATGGGCCAGGCAGGCTGATTGCACCACCATGCCCAGATCACTCGGTTCGCACCAGTCGGGCAGTGCACTGCGCAGGGTTTCACCGACGCGCATGCCGAGTGAGCGGCCCACGCAACTGACTTCCAGGGAGTGGGTCAGGCGGGTGTGGATATGGTCGTTGCTGGACACCGGGTGCACCTGGGTCTTGCGGCCCAGGCGGCGAAATGCGCCGGAGAAAATAATGCGGTCATGGTCTTTGTGAAAAGGGCTGCGGCCGAGTTCTTCCGGGCTGTGCAGGGGCTTTCCAAGCCGTTCGCGGGTAAGCAGGGTAGGCCAATCCAAGGCGGGTACTCTCCGTGCGGTGAATGACCCTCCCAGCTTCCCGGTTCCACCTTGGCGGGGCAAGCGAAAATCTACAACCCGGCGGCGTCGATATCAATTAACAGCAAGCGCTGACCGTTATCGAAGAATTGTCCGGCAGTGAGGCAATACTGGTTGGTGGTGGCGTCGCGATACGTCGACGACAAGGTCAGGCGCCGCTCGTCCCAACCTTCGGCCAGCAAGTGATAGAAATACGGGCGCCATGACCAGTTGTGGCCCAGGTAACGGGTGTCGGCCTGCCAGGCGTCCTGGCGCCATTCGAAGTTCGGCGTGAGTTGCGTGCCATGTCGGTCGCACTGATAAAAGCGCAGCAGCCATGGGAAATCCTGCAATTGTGGTAACTGGCTAAGCGGTGCCTGGCCCAGGGCCCAGCTTTGGAGAATTTTCATCAGCTCGGCCAACTGCTGGCGCAGGTCCATGATGCGTCCACGCTCTGCCAGCTTCTGCTGGACGTACGCTGCGCGCAGTTGGGCAAAGCGTGGCACGAAGGCGTCGGTGGCAAACCAATCCAGCTGTGCCTGCGCGAACAGATAGCCCTGTACATAGCGCGAGCCGCATTCCAGGGCAAAGCTCAGTTGCGCTTCAGTTTCCACGCCTTCGGCAATGATCCAACAGCCGGTTTTCTCCGCCATCTGCGCCAGCGCCCGCACGACGTCACTGCTTGGCCCGCCCTTGGCGGCTTCCTGGAAAAGGCGCATGTCCAACTTGAGGATATCCGGCTGCAACGCCAGCACCCGGTCAAGCTGGGAATAGCCGGCACCGAAGTCATCAATGGCAATACGCGCACCGGCCTCGCGATAACGCGCGACCACATCGGCCAGGCGCTGGATATCGCCACCCAGTTCGGTGATCTCGAACACAATGCGCTGCGGGTCAACGCCGTGGGCGTGGATTTGTTTCAAGCTCGGCAGGGCCTGGCCCGGACGCAACCGGTTGATCCAGCGGGGCGAGATGTTCAGGCTTAGAAACCAATCGTCGGGGGCTTCATGCAGGCGGCTCAAGGCATTGTCGCGGATCTGACGGTCGAGGCGTCGCAACGTCGTGCCTGGCGTGCGCGGGTCCGCGAACAATGGGCCCACAGACTGCAAGCTGCCGTCAGCCTGGCGCAGGCGACCCAAGGCCTCGACGCCGGCAATGCGTCCGGTGGCAGTGTCAATAAACGGCTGGAAGCAGGCGAGCGGTTGCCCGTCAATCACAGGACCTCCTTATGAGAGGTAGCGAAAAAAAGAGGCCCGGCCTTCAATGACGAAGGCCGGGCCGATTCTGTTTGCAAGAATGCAGCCAGCAGGGCTCATCCTTTTCGGGAAGTACCTGCCATCGCTAATTTGATCAGCGGGATCAAACCTGCGCCCAGCCGCACCAGCCGGGTCACGCTGCTGATACTGCCGCCCTTGGCACCCTTCCCGGTAAAAAAGCCCATCAGCGTCACTGCCGCCACGCCCCACAGCGGCGCGTGCTTGATGCCCAGGCTGTCCTGCCAGTTGTGGCGCATGTCGCGCACTTTGTGCAGCGGAGCCATCAATTGTTGGGACTCATGACGGATTTCCTGGCGGTGCATTTCCATGCGCAGGCGAATCAGTGCCTTGCGCATTTCTCGACGGGATGTGTTGTGCGGGATCTCAGTCATGCTCATGGCAGCAGGCGCTCCCGATCATTGGCCAGCTCTTCAAGCGTGGCGTGGAAGGGCGTGGACTCATCGAAAACTGCTGCTTTCAAGCGCACCCCGCAGAACGCGGCGGCCAGGCTGTAGAACAAGCAGAGGCAGATGATCCCGGTGAGACGGTAGCCGGTGTCCCAGACCAGGATCATCACCAGCGTCGACAACCCGACCAGCAACAACAGGGCAAACACCAAGGCCAAGCCGGCAAACAGCAGCAGGCTGACGGTGCGTGCTTTCTGCTCCTGCAATTCGATGCCGAACAGTTCGACGTGGCTGTGCAGCAAGCCTAGAACGGCCGCGCCCAGGCGTCTTGAGGTAGAACTTGCGCCCGTGGCCGAGCCGCTTTCGCCGATAGACATAATGTTAGCGCCTTGTAGCCAATAGGCCGATCAGAAAGCCCACGCCAGCGGCAATACCCACCGACTGCCAGGGGTTGGCCTGTACGTAGTCTTCAGTAGCGGTGACCGCAGCTTGGCCGCGCTCGCGCAGGGAGTCTTCGGTCAGTTGCAGGGTTTCACGGGCCTTGAGCAAGCTTTCATGAATCTTGCTGCGCAGTTCGTCCGCCTGGTCACCCGCCAGGATCGCGGTGTCATCCAGTAGCTTTTCGGTATCACTGACCAGGGTTTGAAAATCCGCCATCAGTATCTCTTGGGCTGTCTGTGCTGTTTTTCTGGCCATGGTTATCTCCGTGATTGGCTGATCGGTACGTGTGGTTTCGAGTCACCGGCGTCGGTGAAGGTTCACTGCAATTGCGTGGTACAGCTTTTGCTTTGCCTTGGTGCGCATGCACGGGTGCCTGCGCTGAATCTGGGCGGTAAGGCCTCAAGCCATCAAAAACCTTACCTTAAATAACTGAAACTCGCGGAAAAACCCTGTCGGCAACAGCCTGTTGTGTTGATCGCTGCGCTAAAGCGGTTCACGCCCTGTGAAGAGGGGCGGTACCGGCGGTGCCAATTTAGTGCGCGCAACCGTGGCTTGAACCGCTTTGGTGCTTTTTGCCTTTAATGCAGGCCTGCCAACCTTCATGGAAAATTTGCAAAGTGCGGTGGACACTCTGGTCCACAGTTCAAACACCCTGTTTATCCTGATCGGCGCGGTCATGGTACTGGCGATGCACGCCGGCTTCGCATTCCTGGAAGTCGGCACCGTTCGCCAAAAAAATCAGGTCAACGCGCTGTCGAAGATCCTCAGCGACTTCGCCATCTCTACATTGGCCTATTTCTTTATAGGCTATTGGATCTCCTACGGCGTGAGCTTCATGCAACCGGCGGCAGTGATCAGCGCGGACCATGGCTATGGCTTGGTGAAATTCTTCTTCCTGCTGACGTTTGCGGCAGCGATCCCCGCGATCATCTCCGGCGGCATTGCCGAGCGCGCGAAGTTTGCTCCGCAGTTGTGCGCTACTGCGTTGATCGTGGCGTTTATCTACCCGTTTTTCGAAGGCATGGTCTGGAATGGCAATTTCGGCCTGCAAGCCTGGTTGCTCGCCACCTTTGGCGCCAGCTTTCATGACTTCGCCGGTTCTGTCGTGGTGCACGCCATGGGCGGCTGGCTGGCGCTGGCGGCGGTGTTGCTGTTGGGCCCGCGTAACGGACGTTATCGGGAAGGACGCTTGGTCGCCTTTGCGCCATCGAGCATTCCGTTTCTGGCGCTGGGTTCGTGGATTCTCATCGTCGGCTGGTTCGGCTTTAACGTGATGAGCGCGCAAACCCTCAACGGCGTCAGTGGCCTGGTGGCGGTCAACTCGTTGATGGCGATGGTCGGCGGCACCGTTGCTGCGCTGGTGATCGGCCGTAACGACCCAGGCTTCCTGCATAACGGCCCGCTCGCCGGGCTGGTGGCGATCTGCGCCGGTTCCGACCTGATGCATCCGGTAGGCGCGCTGGTCACCGGTGTGGTCGCCGGTGGGCTGTTTGTCTGGTGCTTTATCGCCGCCCAGGATCGCTGGAAGATCGATGACGTGCTGGGCGTGTGGCCATTGCATGGCCTGTGCGGTGTGTGGGGTGGGGTTGCCTGCGGCATCTTTGGCCAGACCGCGCTGGGCGGCCTGGGTGGCGTGAGCCTGGTTAGCCAGTTGATCGGCACCGGCCTCGGCGTGGCAGTCGCGTTCGGCGGCGGCCTGTTGGTGTATGGGGTGATCAAACGCGTCGGTGGCCTGCGCCTGAGTCAGGAGCAGGAGTATTACGGTGCGGACCTGTCGATCCACAAGATCGGCGCGGTCAGTCAGGATTGATCGTCGCTGTTCGGCGGCGTGAAAGAGCCGTGCAGCAGGCGATAGCGGTTGTGTCGCACTTCATCGACCCGCGCCTGTACCTGGTGGTCCGGAAGGCCCAGCAGGATCAAGGCGTGGGAGGCGAGCATCAGGCTCGACTCCAATAGTTCGGGCACCACTTCGCTGGCGCCCGCAGCTTTCAGTTCGGCCCACTGGCTGTCATCGCGAGTGCGCACCAGAATCGGCACCTCGGGGTTGATACGGCGCGCCTCTTTCAACACCACCAGGGCGACATCGCTGTTGTCCACGGCAATTACCACCAACCGCGCGCGTTCCAGGCCCACCGCACTGAGCAGGGCGCCGCGACGGCAGTCGCCGTAATGCACGCTGCTGTCCTCGGTGGCGGCTTCCTGTACCCGTTCCGGGTCGTCATCCAGGGCGATAAAGGCTTGTTGTTCCCGCCGCAGAAAGCGCCCGATGGACTGCCCGACACGGCCGTAGCCACAGATCACTGCATGGCCGCGTAACTCGGCATTGAGCGCGGTGATTTCCTCCAGTTGCACTTGCTGGTTGGGTTTGCGGTGCAGGCGCAGGGCAATCGCCGGGGCGGCGCGCAACAGCAGTGGCGTCAGCAGCATCGAGCAGAACGTGGCGGCGAGCAGCAAGCCATTGAATTCATCCGGGATCAGCCGGCTTTGCTGCATTTGCGCCATCAACGCAAAACAGAACTCACCGCCCTGGGCGAGGGCCAAGCCGCTGCGCCAGGCGGTTTCGCTGTCGCTGCCCCGCAGCTTGACCAGCACCGCTACCACGCACCCCTTGATCAGCATCAGCGCGAGGGTCAGGCCGAGGATCAGCAGACTGTGGCTGATGAACAATTGCAGGTCGATCAACATGCCGATACTGACGAAAAACAGCCCCAGCAGGATGTCGCGAAACGGTCGGATATCCGCTTCGATCTGATGGCGGTAATGGCTTTCGCCCAGCAGCATGCCGGCCAGGAAGGCGCCGAGGGCCGGCGACAGACCCAGCAAATGGGTGAGCCAGGCGGTCAGCAACACGATCACCAGTGCAAGCAACACAAACAGCTCCGCCGAGTGGGACGCGGCGACTTCATGGAACAGGCGCGGCAACAACCAGCGACTGGCCAGCAGCAGGCCAACAAACAGCAACACGGTTTTACCCAGCGTCAGCGGCAGCGCCCAGTACCAGGCTTGATCGCTGCTGCCGGCAAACACGGGCACCAAGGTCAGTAGCAACACGGCTACCACGTCCTGGAACAGCAGCACGCCAATCGCGTTCTGGCCATGGCTGCTGAAGATTTCTCCGAGGCTGGTCAGCTCTTTGCTGACGATCGCCGTGGACGACAATGCCAAGCCCGCACCCAGCAGCAACGCGATGCCGGGAGCCACACCAAAGCCCATCAACAAGCCTCCAAGCAGCGCACTGCACCCCAGCACCTGCAAACTGCCCAGGCCAAACACCACGCGGCGCAGGGCGAGCATCTTTGTCAGGGAGAACTCCAGGCCCAGGGAAAACAACAGGAACACCACGCCAAGCTCGGCGAGGTCGGGGAGCTCTTCGCTGTCATTCACCCAGTCCAGCGCTGTAGGTCCCACGGCGAGGCCCACACACAGGTAGCCCAGCACGGGCGGCAGTTGCAGTCGGCGAAACAGCGCAATCACCACAAGGGATGAGGCCAAAATGATCAGCAGGTTGGCGAACACGAGCATCTCCGTTGCAGGGTGAGCGGGCATAAAGCCGCGAGAATCGCTGAATCAGTTATACGTCATGCTGATCTGTGTCAGGGTTTATCGGCTCGCCACGGGTCTTACGCAAGCCTAGAATGTTGATCTGTTTTCTGATCAGGTCCTTTCGCCATGCTTCCTGAATGCCAGTTGTTCGGCACCCTGGGTTGCCATCTTTGTGAGATTGCCGAAGCCGAAATCATGCCGCTCGTCGAACACGGGCTGTTGGTGGAGCTGGTTGACATCACCGATCCCCAAGATCTCACCGACCTCTATGGGCTGCGGATTCCGGTGCTTCGACGGGTGGATACCGGCGCCGAATTGGACTGGCCCTTTGACGCTGAACAGGTCGTTGCCTTCCTGCGCTGACGTTTATGCGATGGCGGGTTTCCAATTATTACGTTACTGTATGTTTGTACAGCGATTGAATAGAGGGAACGCCCGTGGTGAATGTTGAACAACTGAAAAGCAGCGTCAATCGCATGTCCGCCGACGTCGTGCGCGACGCGGTGAACGAGCTGCGCCTCGATGGCTTGGTCACGGAAGGCAAGACGCCTTTTAACAAAGTGCATTTCAATACCTGCTTTGCGGAGATCGAAGCGTTGTTCCAGCGCGCCGGTTACCACAAGCAACTGGATGTGGTGGGTTATCAGGGCTTGCTCTACGCCTTGTACGATCCCGGTCGCTGGGAAGCGGTGGATGTGCTGCGTTGGCTCAAGGAATTCACCGAAGCGGCCAGTGCGTCGCCGATCCTGCGCACGCAATTAGCCAAAGCCTGAGATCCGCCCTAGGCTCAATCCCGCGTCGTGCGGGATAATGCCCATCGGTTTTTTCAAGGCTTCGAGCATCGGCATGTCCACTTCCGGTTTTTCCGCGTCCCAACACCAAGCCAGCACTCTCTACTTGCCGCCAGGCCCTTGGGCGACCGTGCTCGATTGCCTGTGCGAGCACTTCCCGGCGATAAGCCGTGAGCACTGGCTGGACCGCATCGCCCGCGGGCGGGTATTGGATATCAAAGGCAGCCCCATCCAGCTGGACCTCGCCTACAAGGAAGGTCTGTGCATTTACTACTTCCGTGAAGTGCCGAACGAAAAGGTGATTCCGGTGCAGGAAACCATCCTGTACGCCGACGAGCACTTGGTGGTGGCGGATAAACCGCATTTCCTGCCCGTGACCCCGGCCGGAGAGTACGTCGAGCAAACCCTTCTGCGCCGCCTGATTCGCCGCCTGGATAATCCGTCGCTGGTACCCCTGCACCGTATCGACCGGCACACCGCCGGGCTGGTGCTGTTCTCGGCCAACCCCGCCAGCCGCTCGGCCTATCAGCAATTGTTCCCCAAGCGCCAGATCGATAAATTCTACGAAGCCATTGCCCCGGCCTTACCTGGTTTGACGTTCCCGTTGGTGCACAAAAGTCGCCTTGTGGACGGCGAACCCTTCTTCCGCATGCAGGAAGGCGAGGGTGCCAGCAACACCGAAACGGCGGTGGAGGTGCGGGAAAAAAATGGTGATCTATGGCGCTACGGCCTGTTTCCCGTGACCGGTAAGAAGCACCAACTGCGCGTGCACATGACCGCGCTGGGGGCGAGCATCTGCAATGACCCGTTCTACCCGGACGTGCTCAAGGATGCCGTCGACGATTACGCCAACCCGCTCAAGCTGCTGGCCCAGGGCGTACGGTTTATCGACCCGGTCACCGGCGAAGAGCGTCGTTTTCGCAGCCAGATCACCCTCGATTGGTAACCCCCGGAAACGACAAGGCCCGCGCGAGGCGGGCCTTGTAGGCAAACGCTAAGACTTACAGGTCTTTAACGGTGCGGACCTGATCTTTATTGATACGGGTCTGCTTGCCGTCCAGTTGTTCGAACTCGTAGAAGCCCGAATCCTTATCGAATTTAGGGGTGTCGACGGCCTGGATTTCGCGACCGTCATTCAGGGTGATCACTGTCGGCGAAGCGCAACCGGCGAGGGTGGCGATGCCCAGTGCAAGCATGAGAGCGGCGATGGTCCGTTGAGTCATGGGTTTGTCTCCGAGAGAATACTTTTTAATTGCTGACCTTGAGACGCGTAAGGCGTCGCCAAAGTTCCTTGTGCGAAAGTTCATTCTGACACGTCAGAGCTCGGCTGTAACAGCTCCGGCGTATTAAGGTTGGCCAGCCGTGGGTCATCCGCCGGGCACTCCAGCCCCACGCCGCCCAATTGCAGGAATATCTTGCGCGGGCTTCGCTCGCCGGCTTGCCAGGCCTGTTCTACCTCGGTTTTGAGGTGTGTAGGGATGATGCAGATCAAGGGTTCCCAGAATTCGCCGTGGCGCACCATCACGGGCACCAATGGGTTTTGCCGCGCGGTCTCACGCAGGTCGGTCAGTAGGATCGCGTCGATAGCTGGCACATCGCACGGCAATATCAGCAGGTGCTCATGGCGCGCTGCGGCCAGCCCGGCGCGGATACCGGCGAGCGGGCCCGGAAAGTCCGGGCTGTCGTCGCTCACCAGCGTGTCGGCATAGGGCGCGTAGAGGTCCTGGTTGCGATTGCACGAGATGATCAGGTCATCCGTCAACGCTCGCACCAAGCGCTGTAGATGGGCGATCAATGGCTGGCCGCGCCATGCCAACAGACCTTTGTCCTGGCCGCCCATGCGCTGGCCGCGCCCGCCGGATAACAGCAAAATCGAGCAGGGAAGGGGCGAAGAATCTAACGACATAAAGGTTCCGCTGCGGCAGGTAAATAGGGGCCTGTGATATAACACCGGGCTGTTCCTCCGACAACCGGACCGTGCCATGAAAGCCAAGGCTGATGCGCCCTTCGTACCCCTGAATATCGCTGTATTGACCGTCAGCGACACCCGCACCCTGGACACCGACACCTCGGGCCAGGTTTTCGTCGACCGCCTCACCGCCGCCGGGCACAACCTGGCCGAGCGCGTACTGCTCAAGGACGACCTCTACAAGATCCGCGCCCAGGTTGCCCATTGGATTGCCGAAGACGTGGTGCAAGTGGTGCTGATCACCGGCGGCACCGGTTTCACCGGCCGTGACAGCACCCCCGAAGCCGTGAGCTGCCTTCTCGACAAGCAGGTCGACGGCTTTGGCGAACTGTTCCGCCAGATATCCGTGGCCGACATCGGCACCTCCACCGTGCAATCTCGTGCCCTGGCCGGCTTGGCCAATGGCACCCTGGTGTGCTGCCTGCCGGGTTCCACCAATGCGGTGCGCACGGGTTGGGACGGCATTCTTGCCGAGCAGTTGGACAACCGCCATCGCCCCTGCAACTTCGTCCCGCACCTGAAACAGGCCGCGCCTTGTGAATCCCGTGGGTAAGCCTGGCAAGACCGGCGCGCTGATGCCCGTGGAAGAGGCGCTGCAGCACCTGTTGGCGCTGGCCGAAGCTGCGCCGATCCGTGAGCCGCACGCCTTGCCCCTGGCCGAGTGTGATGGCCGGGTATTGGCGCAGGATCTGGTCTCCACCCTCGACCTGCCTCCGTGGCCGAACAGTGCCATGGACGGTTACGCGCTGCGCCTGGCGGACTGGACCGGTGAGCCGCTGGTGGTGAGCCAGCGCATCTTTGCCGGTCAGGCGCCTGAACCTCTGGCCGCGGGCACTTGCGCGCGCATCTTCACCGGCGCACCGGTGCCGCAAGGCGCCGATTGCGTGGAGATGCAGGAAAATGCCGTGGTTCACGCCGATGAGCGCGTGAGCTTTACCGAGCCCCTGCACGCCGACCAGAACATCCGCCCTCAAGGCCAGGAAACCACGGTCGGTGAACTCGTTTTGTCAGCCGGGACGCGCTTGGGCCCGATTGAGCTGGGCTTGGCTGCGTCCCTCGGCTGTGATCGTCTGAATGTAGTGCGCTGCCCGCGCGTGGCCGTGCTGTCCACCGGCGACGAGTTGATCGAACCCGGCTTGCCGCTGGGGCCCGGCCAGATCTACAACAGCAATCGTCGCGTGCTGTGCAGTTGGCTTTCACGCATGGGCTGTGAAGTGATCGACGCCGGGATCCTGCCGGATGACTTGGAACAGACCCGCACGCGATTGGCGGGCCTGGGCAGTGTCGACCTGATCCTGTCCACCGGTGGCGTGTCGGTAGGTGAAGCGGACTTCCTTGGCATCGCCCTGCGTGAAGAAGGCGAACTGGCCCTGTGGAAGCTCGCGATCAAACCTGGCAAGCCACTGACGGTCGGGCATTTCCGTGGCGTGCCGGTGATCGGCCTGCCGGGTAACCCGGCCTCGACCCTGGTGACTTTCGCACTCTTGGCGCGCCCCTACATTCTGCGTCGCCAAGGTGTGGCCGACGTGGAGCCGTTGCGGTTCGAAGTCCCGGTGGGATTCGTCTGGCCGAAACCGGGCAATCGTCGCGAGTATCTGCGCGGGCGCATCGAGCAGGGCAAGGCGATCATCTACCGTAACCAAAGCTCTGGCGTGCTGCGCAGCGCGGCGTGGGCTGAGGGGTTTGTGGAGGTGTTGGAAGGGACGACGCTGGCACTCGGTGATCGGGTTAATTTCATCCCGCTGAGCGAAGTCCTGAACTGAACACAACTCCAAATGGGAGAGGGGGCTTGCCCCCGATAGCGGTGCTTCAGCCACACATCAGGTGACTGACACTCTGCCATCGGGGGCAAGCCCCCTCCCACATTTGGACCTTTGTGTGCCTGTGGTTATTCAGTAGTCGTCGCCACGCTCCGTGACGTCCCGCTCCACAGGCCGCGCATCCGGGTCATAGCCCACCGGGAACTTGCCCTTCAAGGTCCAGGCAAACGCAATGATCTCCGCGATGGTGCGGTACAACTCCTCTGGAATGCTGTCGCCCAGTTCCATGCGCGCCAGCAGCTTTACCAGCTCGGCGTTTTCATAGATCGGCACTTCATTTTCCCGCGCCAACTTGAGGATGGCTTCGGCCAGGGCATCGTCGCCCTTGGCGGTCAGGGTCGGCGCTTGCTGGCCGTCGTACTTGAGGGCAATCGCCTGGCGCGGTGGGTTGGTGTTCTTCATGCGGTTTCATCCACCCAGCGTTGCTCCAGTCCGGTTTTCGGCCCGCGTGGTGGCGTACCCAGGTGGCAATCGAGGTCGCCGACGTTGATGCCCGAAGTCACCAGCCGCTCGCGCAAGTTGCCCAAATGGCTTTCGATCAGGCTGGCGGTGAACGGGCGTGTTGCCCACAGTTGGCTCGACAGTTTGCCCTGGGTCAGTTGTGCCTGGACCTGCAACGGCCCCAGCGGCTCCATATCGAATGCCAGCTCGACGCGCCATAGCATTTGCTTGGGGTCCTTGCGGTCTTTGCGTTCGGGCTGGTCTTTGTCTGGCGCCGGTTCTTCGCGCTGGAACTTGACCTGCAACGGCACGATGTCCTGCAGCGTGCGCATAGGGATTTCCAACTGCCAGGTGGTTTGCAGGCGGCCATCGGCGGTGGTGCCGGTCTGTTCCAGACTCGACAGTTGGTGGCTCTGTAACCTGGAAATGGCCCCGGCTGCCAGACGCAGCAGGTTTTCCAGGTCGCCTTCGCCTTCAAGCTTCGCCATCAGCCGCTCGGGCAGTGGAAAGCTGACCGGTGCCTGCCGCGCGCTGACTTGGCCCAGCGTGTTCAGTGGGCTGCGCACAAAATTGGGCAATACCTGGGCCAGCGTGTTGGCCGCAAGAATGGCGTTGAGGTTGGTACTGGCGGGCAGGGCGGGCAATAAGTCCGCGACAAGGCGCAGCAGTGCGCCCTTCATGTCCAGTGGTGGTATTTGTGGATTCTGTCCTGCGAGTAATTTGGCCTCCAGAAAGGCGCCGCTGTTCTGAATCACTTGAGCCAGGACTTTGGGGTTACTGACCTGTGCCAGATCGGGCAGCGCCGCGAGCAAACGGTCGGCGGCGGCGCGCAGGTCGGCGGAGGTGCTATCGCCACGGGGCAGGTTTTGCAGGGCAGTGAACACCGCATCCAGGGAGCCCTGGCGACTTTGCTGGGTCGACAGTTGCTGGGTGACCGCCAATTGATCCTTGAGCCCGCTCAGCGGCACAAAATTCAAGGTCTGCGCGTTCTGCACCACGGCGCTGAGCAGGCTGCCTACGCGCAACGGCTGTGGGCTTTCCACCGTCAGTGTCGCGCCGGCCAAGACGTTATTCAGCACTGTCACCAGCGAACGATAGATCGCCGGTTGCGCCGTGCCCTGTGGCAGCATCTGAGTGGTCAGTACCTTGGCTTGCAACAACGTACCTTCCGGGACTTTGGCGGTATCGATGCGGGTGAGGGCGGCGACGTTGGCACTCAAAGCCTGTTGCAGGCTGAGGGTCAGATTGCCCGCTGGCGTCTGGCTCACCGCCACATTGCTGCCTAAGGGTAATGGCTGCGCGCTGCTGGCCTGCACCAGCGTCTGGCGGCCGCCGTCCAAGGTCAGCTTGAGCAGCAACTGAAAGGCTTCACCGCCTTGTTTAAGGGCGATGACTTCGGCATTCGCGGTTTTCCCAGGGTCGATCAGCCCAATCTGCGGCTCCAGCAGTTTCAGCAGTGCTCCAGGCGCAGGCGCGGAGCTTTGCCCGGCTGCCGGGGTGGGAGGAAGCGTAGGAAGGTTGATCTCGCCGGTCATCGTGCGCATCGTCTCTGGGGAAATTGCCCTCTTTAGCGTAGGGCATCGCATGTATAATGCCGCCCGTCTGCAAAGAGAGCGCTAAAAACCTCACAACTATTTGATCCAGCTCTCTAAAATCGGTCGCCAAAGCCGTTATTGTGCTTCTTTCTATAACGGCCGCTGCACCGCCGACTTGAACCGTAAAGGCCCGCGATCTCTTGACCAGCCCTCTTCTTGAAGCCGTAGCGCTCTCCTGTGAACGCGACTTGCGCCTGCTGTTCGAGCACCTCGACCTGCGTGTGGCGGGTGGCGATATGGTGCAGATCAGCGGTCCCAACGGCAGCGGCAAAACCAGTTTGCTGCGCCTGCTGGCCGGGTTGATGCAACCCACGGCCGGTGAAGTGCGGCTTAACGGCAAGCCCCTCAACGAACAGCGCACCGAGCTTGCACGCAACTTGATCTGGATCGGCCACGCCGCCGGCATCAAGGACGTGCTCACTGCCGAAGAAAACCTCAGCTGGCTCAGCGCCCTGCACCATCCTGCTTCCCGCGATGCCATCTGGCAGGCCCTGGCCGCTGTGGGCCTCAAGGGTTTCGAAGACGTTCCCTGTCACACCCTGTCCGCCGGCCAGCAGCGCCGCGTGGCCCTGGCGCGGCTCTACCTGCCTGGTCCGCCGCTGTGGATTCTCGACGAACCCTTCACCGCCCTCGACAAGCAAGGCGTCGCCCAGTTGGAAGAACACCTGGCGCGGCATTGCGAGCAGGGCGGAACCGTCTTGCTCACCACCCACCACACCCTGGCGCGCATGCCCGCCGGTTACCGCGACCTTGATCTGGGCCGGTGGTCGGCATGAGTGTCTTCGCCCTGCTGGTCGCCCGCGAAGCACGGCTGTTGTGCCGTCGCCCGGCTGAATTGGCCAACCCGCTGGTGTTCTTTGCCATCGTGATTGCGCTGTTCCCGCTGGCGGTCGGTCCCGAGACTAAACTGTTGCAAACCTTGTCGCCGGGGCTGGTGTGGGTGGCGGCGCTTTTATCGGTTCTGCTCTCGCTGGACGGGCTGTTTCGCAGTGATTTCGAAGACGGTTCCCTGGAACAGTGGGTCCTTTCGTCGCACCCTCTGCCACTTCTGGTACTGGCCAAGGTGCTGGCACACTGGGCTTTTTCCGGCCTCGCGCTAGTCTTGCTCTCGCCGCTGTTGGCGATGATGCTGGGCTTGCCCGTCGAGTGCCTGCCGGTATTGCTTTTGTCCTTGTTACTCGGCACGCCAGTGCTCAGCCTGTTAGGGGCCGTGGGCGCAGCGTTGACCGTCGGTTTGAAGCGTGGTGGCCTGCTACTGGCCCTGTTGATTCTGCCGTTGTACATCCCGGTACTGATCCTTGGCAGCGGCGCTTTGCAGGCTGCGCTCATGGGCATGCCGGCGACCGGTTACCTCCTGTGGCTTGGTAGCCTGACCGCCCTGGCGGTAACCCTGACACCCTTTGCTATAGCCGCCGGCCTGAAGATCAGCGTCGGCGAATAATGAGGTCTGACCCAGCGACATTGTCAGCTCTTCAACATAAGAAAGACCCTACGCCTCTCGCAATGACGAGAAGCAATCGTGAGAAACAGCAATGAACTGGACCTGGTTTCACAAGCTCGGCTCGCCCAAATGGTTCTACGGCATCAGTGGCAAACTGCTGCCTTGGTTCAGCAGCGCCGCCGTGTTGCTGATCGGCATCGGCCTGGTCTGGGGCCTGGCCTTCGCGCCGCCGGACTACCAGCAAGGCAACAGCTTTCGCATCATCTATATCCACGTACCCGCCGCGATGCTGGCCCAGTCCTGTTACGTGATGCTCGCGGTGTGCGGCGTTGTCGGCCTGGTGTGGAAGATGAAGTTGGCCGACGTTGCCCTGCAATGCGCCGCGCCCATCGGCGCGTGGATGACCGCCGTGGCGCTGGTCACCGGCGCGATCTGGGGCAAACCCACCTGGGGCTCGTGGTGGGTGTGGGATGCGCGACTAACGTCCATGTTGATCCTGCTGTTCCTGTACTTCGGTCTGATTGCGTTGGGCAACGCGATCAGCAATCGTGACAGCGCCGCCAAGGCCTGCGCGGTGCTGGCGATTGTCGGCGTGATCAACATCCCGATCATCAAATACTCGGTGGAGTGGTGGAACACCCTGCACCAGGGCGCCACCTTCACCCTCACCGAAAAACCGGCGATGCCCGTGGAAATGTGGGCACCGCTGCTGTTGATGGTGCTGGGCTTCTACTGTTTCTTCGGTGCCGTGCTGCTGATGCGCATGCGCCTCGAAGTGCTCAAGCGTGAAGCCCGCGCCAGTTGGGTCAAGGCCGAAGTGCAAAGCAGCCTGGGAGCGCGCGGATGAGTTTTGCTTCTTTCAGTGATTTTCTCGCCATGGGCCACCACGGCCTCTATGTCTGGACGGCCTATGGCATCTGCCTGGCGGTGCTGGCCCTCAACGTCGCCGCGCCGATCCTGGCCCGCAAGCGTTACCTGCAACAAGAGGCGCGTCGTCTGCGCCGGGAGACCGAAAAGTGAATCCGCTGCGTAGAAAACGTCTGATGATCATCCTCGCCATCATGGCCGGCGTCGGCATTGCCGTGGCCCTGGCCTTGAGCGCGCTGCAACAGAACATCAACCTGTTCTACACCCCGACCCAGATCGCCAATGGCGAAGCACCGGTTGATACCCGCATCCGCGCCGGTGGCATGGTGGAGAAGGGCTCGTTGAAACGTTCCGGCGATTCCCTCGACGTGACCTTCGTGGTTACCGACTTCAATAAGGCCGTGACCATCACCTACCGTGGCATCCTCCCGGACCTGTTCCGCGAAGGCCAGGGCATCGTCGCCCTGGGCAAACTCAACGCTGACGGCGTGGTGGTGGCCGATGAAGTGCTGGCCAAGCACGACGAAAAATACATGCCGCCGGAAGTCACCAAGGCGTTGAAAGAAAGCGGCCAATCGGCACCAACCCCAGCGAAGGAGGGCTAAGTGATGACGTCCGCACTGTTTATCCCCGAGTTGGGCCAATTGGCGATGATCCTCGCCTTGTGCTTCGCCATCGTGCAGGCCGTGGTGCCGTTGCTCGGTGCCTGGCGCGGCGACCGCCTTTGGATGAGCCTGGCGCAGCCGGCCGCCTGGGGGCAGTTTGCCTTTCTGCTGTTCGCGTTTGGCTGCCTGACCTACGCCTTTATGACCGACGACTTTTCCGTCGCTTATGTCGCCAATAACTCCAACACCGCGCTGCCTTGGTACTACAAGTTCAGCGCCGTGTGGGGCGCCCACGAAGGTTCGTTGCTGCTGTGGGCGTTGATCCTCGGCGGCTGGACCTTCGCTGTATCGGTGTTCTCGCGCCAATTGCCGCAAGTGATGCTGGCGCGGGTGCTGGCGGTGATGGGCATGATCAGCATTGGTTTTTTGCTGTTCCTGATCATGACCTCCAACCCTTTCAGCCGCATCCTGCCGCAGATTCCATCGGATGGGCATGACCTCAACCCCTTGCTGCAAGACATTGGCCTGATCGTGCACCCGCCGATGCTCTACATGGGTTACGTCGGTTTCTCCGTGGCCTTCGCCTTCGCCATCGCCGCCTTGCTTGGCGGGCGTCTGGATGCCGCGTGGGCGCGCTGGTCGCGGCCATGGACCATCGTCGCCTGGGCGTTCCTGGGTATCGGCATCACCCTTGGCTCATGGTGGGCCTACTACGAACTCGGCTGGGGCGGGTGGTGGTTCTGGGACCCGGTGGAAAACGCCTCGTTCATGCCATGGCTGGTGGGTACCGCACTGATTCACTCGTTGGCCGTCACCGAAAAGCGCGGCGTGTTCAAGAGCTGGACCGTGTTGCTGGCCATCGCGGCATTTTCCCTCAGCCTGCTGGGCACATTCCTCGTGCGTTCGGGTGTGTTGACCTCGGTGCACGCCTTTGCGTCCGACCCGGAGCGCGGCGTGTTCATCCTGATCTTCCTGCTGTTTGTGGTTGGCGGCTCCCTGACCCTGTTCGCCCTGCGCGCGCCGGTGGTCAAAAGCCAGGTCGGCTTCAATCTGTGGTCGCGGGAAACCCTGCTGCTGGGCAATAACCTGGTGCTGGTGGTGGCCGCGTCGATGATCCTGCTCGGCACTCTGTACCCCCTGGTGTTGGATGCCCTGAGTGGCGCCAAACTGTCCGTCGGCCCGCCGTACTTCAACGCGTTGTTCATCCCGTTGATGGGCCTGTTGATGGTGGTGATGGCGGTCGGCATGCTGGTGCGCTGGAAGGACACCCCGGTCAAATGGCTGGTCGGCATGTTGATGCCGGTGCTACTCGGCAGCGTGGCCCTGGCCGTGGTCGCCGGGATTGCCTATGGCGACTTCAACTGGGCGGTGCTCGCCACCTTCCTGCTCGCCGCCTGGGTATTGCTGGCCGGTGTGCGCGACATCTTCGACAAGACCCGCCACAAAGGCCTGGTCAAAGGCCTGCCGACGCTGACCCGCAGCTACTGGGGCATGCAGATCGCCCACATCGGCATCGCCGTGTGTGCGCTGGGCGTGGTGCTGTCCAGCCAGAACAGCGCCGAGCGCGATCTGCGTCTGGCGCCGGGCGAGTCCATGGACCTTGCTGGGTACCAGTTCATCTTCGAGGGCGCCAAGCACTTTGAAGGGCCGAATTTCACGTCGGACAAAGGCACCGTGCGGGTAGTCCGCAACGGTAAGGAAATCGCCGTATTGCACCCCGAAAAACGCCTATACACCGTGCAGAGCTCGATGATGACCGAAGCCGGTATCGACGCGGGTTTCACCCGTGACCTCTATGTGGCACTGGGCGAACCGTTGGGCGAGGGCGCCTGGGCAGTGCGCGTGCATGTGAAACCGTTTGTGCGCTGGATCTGGTTCGGCGGTTTGCTCACTGGGTTTGGCGGTTTGCTGGCGGCGCTGGACCGGCGTTATCGGGTCAAGGTCAAGAGCCGAGTGCGTGAAGCGATTGGTTTGACCCCTCAAGGGATTAGCTGATGAGTATTGATAGTAAGCGTTGGATAGTCGTGGGGCTGATAGCTGCGGTACTTGGCGCGTTCGCCACGATCGTAGTTGTACAGCTTAATAAAGGTGATCCAACTACGTTGCCCTCGGCACTCATAAATAAGCCTTTCCCTGAGTTTTCATTGGTCAATGTCCAGGGCACCAAGCAACTTACTAGAACCGATCTTCTGGGTAAGCCTGCGCTCGTAAATGTATGGGCGACCTGGTGCATTTCCTGCCGCGTCGAACATCCGGTGCTGAACAAGTTGGCTGAGAAGGGCGTGGTGATCTACGGCATCAACTACAAGGACGACAATGCGGCGGCCTTGAAGTGGCTGGCCGAGTTCCATAACCCGTACCAACTGGACATCCGTGATGAAGACGGCAATCTCGGTCTCAACCTCGGCGTTTACGGCGCCCCGGAAACCTTCTTCATTGATGCCAAGGGTGTGATCCGCGACAAATACGTCGGTGTGATCGACGAGGTGGTCTGGCGCGAGCAACTGGCTGCCAAGTACCAGGCGCTGGTCGATGAGGCCAAGCCATGAAGCGTCTGTTAGTCGCTGCCGTGCTGGCACTGGGTTTGGCGGGTATGGCCCACGCCGCCATCGACACGTACGAATTCGCCAAGGACGGTGACCGCGAGCGTTTCCGTGAATTGACCAAGGAACTGCGCTGCCCCAAGTGTCAGAACCAGGACATCGCCGACTCCAACGCTCCCATCGCCGCCGACCTGCGCAAAGAGATCTTCCGCATGCTGGGAGAGGGCAAGGACAACCAGCAGATCATCGACTTCATGGTCGATCGCTATGGTGATTTCGTGCGCTACAAACCGGCCCTCACCGGCAAGACCGCGCTGCTCTGGTTCGGCCCTGCAGGGCTGTTATTGGCCGGCGTGGTGGTGATGGCGGTGATCGTGCGCCGTCGCCGCGCAGCGCCGACCGATGGTTCCGACGCGCTGTCCCCCGAAGAGCGTAAACGCCTCGACCAATTGCTGGACACCAAGACTGATGATTGATTTCTGGCTCGCAGCCGGCTTGCTGCTTCTGATTGCCCTGAGTTTCCTGTTGATCCCTGTATTGCGCGGCCGCCGTGCCCAGCGCGAAGAGGATCGCACCGCGCTGAACGTGGCGCTGTATCAAGAACGCGTCGCCGAGTTGCAAGTGCAGCAGGACGAAGGCGTGCTCAACGCCGCGCAACTCGACACCGGTCGCGCCGAAGCCGCCCGCGAACTGCTGGCGGATACCGAGGGTGTGGAAAAACCCCGCGAATCGCGCCTGGGCAAACCGCTGCCATTGCTCGCCGCCGTCCTCGTCCCCGTCCTTGGCTTGGGCCTGTACATGCACTTTGGTGCCAGCGACAAGGTCGAGCTGACCCGCGAATTCTCACAGCCACCGGTGTCCATGGAAGACATGACCCACCGCCTGGAACGCGCGGCTGCGGCCCAACCGGATTCGGCCGAAGGCCTGTACTTCCTCGGTCGCGCCTATATGGCCCAAGACCGCTCCGCAGACGCCGCGAAAGTGTTCGAGCGCACCGTGGCCCTGGCCGGGCGCCAGCCGGAGCTGCTGGGGCAGTGGGCCCAGGCGCAGTACTTTGCCGACAACAAACAGTGGTCGCCCAAGGTGCAGGCGCTCACTGATGAAGCCTTGAAGCTGGACCCGAAGGAAGTCACCAGCCTGGGCTTGCTGGGCATTGCGGCATTTGAAGGCAAGCGTTATCAAGAGGCCATCGACTACTGGACCCGTCTGTTGGCCCAACTGCCACCGGAAGATAATTCCCGTGCTGCCCTGCAAGGCGGCATCGACCGGGCTGCGCAAAGTCTGAAGGAGAGCGGGGGCAGCGTCGCCCAAAAGGCTGTGATGAAGGTACGTGTGGACCTGTCCGCCGACGTGAAGGCCAAGGCCTTGCCAACCGACAGCGTGTTCATCTTCGCCCGCGCCGTCAGTGGCCCGCCGGCACCTCTGGCGGTCAAACGCGTCACCGTCGCCGAATTGCCTGTTACCGTCGAACTGGGTGACGCCGATGCAATGATGCCGCAATTGAAACTGTCCAACTTCCCCGAAGTCCAACTGGTTGCGCGCATATCCCGGGCCGGTCAACCAACCACTGGCGAGTGGATCGGCCGCAGCCAACCCCTGGCCAGCAGCACCACTGCGCTGCAACAGCTGACCATCGACAGTCCGGACAAGTAATTTTGAGGAAACGCCTATGATGACCGCATTCGCACGCATCACCTTGCTCAGCCTGGTACTGGGCCTGAGCGCCTGTGCGGTCCATCGGCCACCACCTGGCCCGACCGGCCCGACTATCCCGCCGTCCGGCCCCTCGACTCAGCCGAGCACCAAGCCTTCCGGCCCGGTCACCCCGCCACCGAAGCCTGCCCCGACTAAATCGCCGACCTTCGCCCCCCCACCGGGCGCCGCCAGCCATTGGGACGGCAAGATGCAGGTGTACGTGCTCGACGACCAACCCGACACGTTCTACCGCCAGCGCACCTACTACCGCTGGAGCAACGGCTGGAGCCGCTCCATCAGCCCCAATGGGCCGTGGGAAGACACCAACGTGCAAGGTGTGCCGCCGGGGTTGAGCAAGCAGTACGCGCAATGACAAAAGGCGACCTTCGGGTCGCCTTTTTCATGCCTGTGAAATCCATCTTTCCAGGCACTGAAGTTCAAATACGGGAGGGGGCTTGCTCCCGATAGCGCCAGGTCAGTCACTGATTAGTTGAATATGGCATCGCCATCGGGAGCAAGCCCCGTCCCACAGTGGGCCTCCTCAGCCCTCAGGCCACGGAGGCGCCGGTACCATGCCGCTTCTCATATGTTCATCAGTTTCGCCGCAATGGCATTCCAGCCAGCCGGTTCATGGATCATGGTCAAGTAGTCATGGCCCGCGAAGAACTGCCCCTGAAACGTGTGCTTAGCCATGATCTCCTTGATGATCATCGTGGCAGGGCCCAAGCCGGTATTGCCGGTTCGGGCATCGAGTGCACGACCTCGCACTTGAGTGGTGATTGCGGCGCCGAGCATCATCTTTCTTTGTTCAAGCTGCTTGATCTGATCTGCTCGGGATAAGCCGGCGAGGCTGGCTTGCGGCATATCGCCGACGTTGGGGTTCTGTTCAAGAAAGGCCGCCCACTGCAACTCCATCGCCGCCACCTTGCACAGGGCGGCGTAACGGTCGCTGACCATCAGCCTGGCCAGTTCAAGTTGGAAGCTGACCATGATGAGCGGGATTTTTCCGACCAGGCCGATGCCGGTAAATGAAAGCAAGGTCGAGGTGGTCGAGATGGCCATTTCTGTGCCTCGAAATGCGAGCTTCTTGAACTTTACCTCGATGGCCAGTTGCAGCCATTTAATCGCATCACTGACTTGTTTATCACCAGCGGCGAAGGGTTGATAAGCCGCCAGCATTTTTGACAGCCGACGCAGATGTATCGCCGTAGAGGTCGTGGCAGACGCATGCCTGGCCGCATAGAAGGGCGCGGGAATAGGCGAGATCGCCGGGCTTATCGCCGCCACTCCCACCCCGGTTGCGCCAACACCCAAGCTTTTGTATTTGCGGTGTGAAAGCATCTTTTGGGTTTTGGGCGAGGGTCCGCAATTGCCGTTTTTGACAAAGTACGGGTTGAGTTTCAACCCGCTTTTTTCGCAGACCTTCATATAACTTCTGGCGGCGCCTATGGTTGTGATGATGGGGTGAAGGCCTGCCAGTCCGGAAAGAAGGCTAAAGAATATGTCTTCTTTTGACTGTTCTGTTTGAGCGGTTTCACGTACTTGCGCTGCGATTGAGTCGGGCACTTTTTCGTCTCCGTTGAGGGGAGAAGGGATAGGAGCCTGTACCGTAGATAAGCACCGTAGTGCTGGCTGTAGGATTGTTCGGGGAGGCATCACTCGTCTTTGTGGTCGCGCCGAACCTGGTGCGCTGCGGGTCGCACTCGGGTAATGTGGCCGCCGCCGGCCTGGCTGCCGAAGGATTGCTGGATATACTTTTCAGTGATCGCTATCCGCCCAGCCTGTTGCAGGCGGCATTTGTACGGGCCAGCGGGCCGAGCTGATGCAAGCCAGGCGCCGCGAAGGGCTTCCTGTGGTGCATAAGTCTGGCGACAAGCGAAGAGGGTGTGTTGATGGCGGGCAGGTTGATCTATCTCATCGGGCCATCGGGTTCGGGCAAGGACAGCCTGCTGGATGCCGCCCGTCCGCAGTTGGCCGAGCGCGGCTGCCGCATCGTGCGGCGCGTCATCACCCGTTCGGCGGAGGCCGTGGGCGAGGCGGCGCACGGTGTGAGCGCGGAGCAGTTTGCGGTGATGCGTACCGAGGGGGCGTTTGCCCTCAGTTGGCAGGCCAACGGCTTGTCCTATGGCATTCCACGGGAAATCGACGATTGGCTGGCGGCGGGGGATGACGTTCTGGTCAACGGCTCGCGTGCACACCTGGCGCAGGCCCACGCGCGTTATCCGCAGATGCTGGTGCTATTGCTGACCGTGGATCAAGGCGTGTTACGCCAGCGCTTGATCGCGCGGGGACGAGAGTTGCCGGCCGACATCGAGGAGCGCTTGGCGCGCAATGCGCGGTTTACTCAAGAGCTGATCGCCGGCAGTGGTTCAGGGTTGTTTGTGCTGGATAACTCCGGCCCCTTGGAGCACACGGTCGAGCGCCTGCTGCACTGCCTGGATGCTGGGCATTCGGTATGCGCCTGATCCTGCTACGTATCGGCGAGTTTGGCTGGTGATCTTCATGGCTCGCAGATCGTTGTTCCAAATCGGGCCTTGAGCGCTTTGCGGCCCTTTGGCGTCACACTCAGTGCGCGGCTATCCAGGTCCTGTATTACCCATTCACGGCGAACAGCGTTTTGCAAAAGCGCCGCGCCCAAAGCACCCGCCAGGTGCGGGCGGCGCATGCTCCAGTCCAGGCAGGCGCAGGCGAATCGCCGTCGTTGCGTGCGCAGCGCCGCCACATCAATCCCAAGTTCAACCATCGCCTTTTCGCCGTGTGCGCTGAGTTGGTAGCTGTCGTTCCCGGTCAACCAGCCGGCCTCAATGAAATGGTCGTGCAGCGTGACCGCCAACGTACCCGCCATGTGGTCGTAGCAGGTGCGCGCAAACTGCAGACGCGTGGGCGTGCTCGGCACAAACGCCTTGGCGCTGTTGCGGCTGATCACCATCAACCCTTCAATCGCCTGGGCCACAGACGGACCGGCGAGGCTGTAGTAGCGGTGACGACCCTGCGTGTGCAACGTGATCAAGCCGTCGTCCTTGAGCCGGGCCAAGTGCGCGCTGGCGGTTGAGGTGCTGACCTCGGCAATCACCGCCATTTCGGTGCTGGTACGCGCATGCCCATCCATCAGCGCGCAGAGCATTTTCGTGCGCGCAGGTTCTGCAATTGCGCCGGCGACCTGTGAGAGTGCGACGTCGTCGTCCTGGCCGTTCATATTTCGTTCCTGAGCGAATCGTTACCGGGTGAGGTGGCTGATAGTAGCGGTTCTTCGTGAACAGGACGTCCTGAATGACACCGCTTGAAGCCGCTACCCACGCTGACCCTTATGACTATTACTCACGCCTGAGACGTACTGGCGGGTTGCTGTTCGACGCTGAACTTGGGCTGTGGGTCGCCAGTACAGCCGAGTTTGTTGCGGCTGTTCTGGCTCACCCGGATTGTCGAGTACGCCCGCATCACGAGCCGGTGCCTGCTGCGATTGCGCAAGGCGCTGCAGGCCAGGTATTTGCCCGCTTGATGCGGATGAATGAAGGGACGGCCCATCGATGCCCGCGAGCAGCAGTCGAACCGGCATTGGCTGGCGTAGGCGTCGGGACCGTCGCGGAGGTGGTCGGCAGCCTTATCGACCGCGTGGATAACCTGGAGGCGTTGATGTTCACCTTGCCGGTCTCGGCGGTTGCGGCGTTGCTGGGTTTTCCAACAGGGCAGACAGCAGCGGTTGCCGAGCTGACACGGGATTTCGTCGCCTGCCTCTCGCCGCTGAGCAACGAGGCCCAACGGCATCACGCCGACATCGGAGCGTCGCAGTTGACGCAAATGTTCGGCGACGTACTTGAAGCTTCGGCGTTGATGACGCACATCCGCACAGGCGACTGGATGGACACTGACGTGTTGACCGCGAACCTGATCGGGCTGCTGTCACAGACCTGCGAAGCCACGGCCGGCCTGATAGGTAACACATTGGTGATGCTCGCCCGGCAGCCTGATCTGCTGGAGCAGGTTCAGCACGCGCCCGCCCAGGTCATGGCGCTGGTTGAAGAAGTGGCGCGCTTCGATTCCCCAGTGCAGAACACTCGGCGGTTTGTTGCCGATCGGTGTGTCATCGGTAACCGCGTGCTGGAGGCCGGGGATACCCTCCTGGTGGTGCTGGCGTCCGCCAATCGTGACCCTGCGGCAAACCCGATGCCCGATAGTTTTGTGCTTGAACGCCCGCAGCGGCGCAGCTTCAGCTTTGGTTTCGGCGCTCATCAATGTCCTGGCCAGCGGCTGGCGTTGATCATTGCGTCCCAAACCATCCTTGCGCTGCTCCGTCGCCAGCCTGCCTTGCTGGCGGGCGCGGGGTCATTCGGTTACTGGCCGTCGCTTAACGGGCGGATTCCGAGGTTTCACTCGGCAGCGCTCAACATTCGGTAAAACCACCGCCAGTCAGGCTGAGAGGTTCTGTGCTTGAGCAAAGATAACTCTAGGGTTGTTTTTGTTCAGGCCAAGCCAAGGAGGCTGGGGTGCAAAGCAGGTGATTGATCAAGGAGCTGCAAGAGGCTGGATGGGTACTGGATCGTGTCACGGGCAGTCATCATATTTTTATCGAATGGAGCGATGACTTTACCGCCACCGGCATTCAAATCCCCGATATTCCAGGCGCTGTCATCGCCGGGGACAGCTTTGAAGAGGCTTACAACGCTGCCGTGTAAGTCGCGCACATCCTGCTGCAGGAGATCGCTGCAGAGGGCGGGACGATTCCGATGCCAACGTCAGTCCCGAACCATCGCGCTCATGAGGACTATGCGGGGATGGGCTGGGGGATGCTGGCGTTGGACATCTCGCCTTATCTGGGCAAGACCGAGAAGGTCAATGCGACCTTGCCCGGTTATGTCATCCGGCGAATCGACCGTTATGTGCGTCAGCACAAGGTCAAAAGCCGCTCGTCATTTCTGGCGGACGCGGCTCTGGAGAAGTTGGTGCGCTCTTAAGCGGTTGCGACCGCCACCCGCCGGGACGCACTCAGGAACCGCAACAACGCCACCAGCGGGAATGCGCTGCCGACCAGCATCACCCCGAGCCAGCCGCCGTGTTCATACACGCTGCTGGCAATCGCTGAGCCAAAGGCGCCGCCGATGAAGATGCTGGTCATGTACAGCGCGTTCAAACGGCTGCGGCTGTTGGCGTCGAGGGCGTAGATGGCGCGTTGGCCCAGGACCATGTTCATCTGCACGCAGAAGTCCAGGACCACACCGGTTACCGCCAGGCCGATCACGCTGTACAGCGGATGCACGAACGCCGGCAGGAAGCTCAGCGCGGCGAACAGCATCGCCAGCAACGAAGCGCGGTGAGTGTGACCGGCATCCGCCAGGCGCCCGGCGATGGGCGCGGCGATGGCGCCCAAGGCACCGACCAGGGCGAACAGGGCGATTTCGCTCTGGCTCAGGCCGTGATTACGCGCCAGCTCCAGTGGCGCGGCGGTCCAGAACAGGCTGAAGGTGGCAAACATGCAGCCTTGGTAAAACGCGCGCTGGCGCAGCACTGGCTGGCGACGCAACAAGGTGCCCAGCGAACCCAGCAATTGGCCATATGTGGCGCTGTGGTCGGGTTGGCGCTTGGGGATGGTCAGCATCAGCACCACGCTGATAAACGCCATCAACCCCGCCGCCGCCATGAACATCGCACGCCAGCCGAAGTGGTCCGCCACCACGCTGGAGACCGGCCGTGCCAGCAGGATGCCCAGCAACAAACCGCCCATGATGCTACCGACCACACGGCCACGGGACTCGGCAGGCGCCAGGTGCGCGGCCAGCGGGATCAGGATCTGCACCGATACAGAACTGAATCCGATCAGCAGCGACACCAGCAAGAACAGGTTCGGCTGTGCGGTGAACGCTGCGCCCAGTAGGCTGGCGATGGCCACCACGGTGGTGAGGATCATCAGCTTGCGGTTTTCCAGCAGGTCGCCCAACGGCACCAGGAAGAAGAGTCCCAGGGCATAACCGATTTGCGTCAGGGACACGATCAGGCTGGCCATGGCCGGCGTAAGGCCGATGTCCGGGGCGATCAGTTCAATGATCGGTTGCGCGTAGTAAATGTTGGCAACGATGGCGCCGCAGCAGAACGCAAACAGCATCACCATCCCGCGGGTCATGGTGCTTGTAGTGTGGGGAGTAGCGTTCATGGTGTTCTCATAAAAGCGGAGGAAGATGGCGAGCGAGAGTAAAGCCAAGGCGTACGCACGAGTAGGGCGCTCGTGGTGATATCACTTATGCTGGCTGATGATACATTCAGAAACAACTAAGGTGGTGTGACACTACCGATGCAACGGCCATACAGACAGCCAAATGTGGGAGGGGGCTTGCCCCCGATGGCGGAGTGTCAGTCACTGGGTGTAGTGGCTGACACGCTGCTATCGGGAGCAAGCCCCCTCCCACATTTTTTACCGCGTTTCTTAGTTATTGACCGGAGTAGATCTGGTCGAAGATGCCACCGTCATTGAAGTGGGTCTTCTGTACGGTGCGCCAGTCACCAAAGGTCTTCTCCACCGACAGGAAGTCGACTTTCGGGAAGCGGTCGGTGTACTTGGCCAGGACTTTTGGATCACGCGGGCGCAGGTAGTTGTTGGCGGCGATTTCCTGGCCTTCCGGCGACCACAGGTACTTCAGGTAGTCTTCGGCGGCCACGCGGGTGCCTTTCTTCTCGACCACTTTGTCGACCACCGACACCGGCGGCTCGGCTTCAGCGGAAACGCTTGGGTAGATCACTTCAAACTGATCACGGCCGAATTCACGGGCGATCATTTCGGCTTCGTTCTCAAAGGTCACCAGCACGTCGCCGATCTGGTTGGTCATGAACGTGGTGGTCGCTGCACGGCCACCGGTGTCGAGCACAGGCGCTTGCTTGAACAGCTTGCCGACGAAGGTTTTCGCCTTTTCTTCATCGCCGCCGTTCTTGAGCACATAACCCCAGGCCGACAGGTAGGTGTAGCGGCCGTTACCCGAGGTTTTCGGGTTAGGCACGATCACTTGCACGCCATCCTTGAGCAGGTCCGGCCAGTCTTTCAGCGCCTTGGGGTTGCCCTTGCGCACGATAAACACGGTGGCGGAGGTGAACGGCGCGCTGTTGTTGGGCAGGCGCGTGACCCAGTTGTCTGGCACCAGTTTGCCGTTGTCGGCAAGGGCGTTGATGTCGGTGGCCATGTTCATGGTGATCACGTCAGCGGGCAGACCGTCGATCACCGAACGCGCTTGTTTGCTGGAACCGCCGAAGGACATTTGCAGGGTCAGCTTGTCGTTCGGGTGCTCGGCTTCCCAATGCTTCTGGAAGGCGGCGTTGTAGTCCTTGTAGAAATCGCGCATTACGTCATAGGAGACGTTGAGCAGTGTGACCGGTGCGGCGTGCACGGCGCCCGCCAGGGCAAGACCGGCGGCCAGGAGAGAGGCGCTAACGAGTTTTTTCACTGCTCATTCCTTGTTGTTCGGGAGAAGGGGTAAGGCCATTTGCCAGCGACTATAGCCGGGGCGCCATAGTCGCTTAAAGATTAAAAAGAACTTTGCTTATTCCACTTTCTTGAAAAGATTACTGCCGCAGCGCGAGCAGAACGCCGCATTGGGCTCGTGGCTGTTTTTCTTGCACACGGGGCAGTCGGTTTGCAGCTGTTCACCGCGCATGGCACTGGCCAGCTCCGCGGTAAAAATGCCCGTGGGCACTGCGATGATCGAGTAACCGGTGATCATCACCAGTGACGAAATCACTTGGCCCAGCGGCGTCTTCGGAACGATATCGCCAAAGCCCACGGTGGTCAGCGTGACGATGGCCCAATAGATGCCTTTTGGAATGCTGGTAAACCCGTGTTCCGGGCCTTCGATCACGTACATCAAGGTGCCGAACACCGTCACCAAGGTGCATACGCTCACCAGGAACACCACGATCTTCTGCTTGCTGCCGCGCAACGCCGCCATCAGGTAGTTGGCTTGCTTGAGGTACGGGCTGAGCTTGAGCACGCGGAAAATCCGCAGCATGCGGATGATGCGGATGATCAGCAGGTACTGCGCATCGCTGTAATACAGCGCAAGGATGCCGGGCACGATGGCGAGCAAATCCACCAGCCCGTAAAAACTGAAGGCATAGCGCAACGGCTTGGGCGAGCAGTACAGGCGCAGCCCGTACTCGATCAGGAAGATGACGGTGAAGCCCCACTCGATATACGCCAGCACATTGGCGTAGTTCTGGTGGATCTGGTCGATGCTGTCGAGCATCACGATCACCAGGCTGGCGAGGATGATCAGCAACAAGATGCCGTCAAAGCGCCGCCCGGCGACGGTGTCGCTCTGAAAAACCATGACGTAGAGCCGCTGGCGCCAGTCGTTGTTGCTGTCCATAAGTCCCGCCCGAATCGAAGATCGAGCAAGCCTAGGGGGATTCGAAGGGGCTGTCCATGCGCGGTTTCTGCACGATTCGGCGACCGGCGCGTACCAGCCAGCAGGCGAGGATAAACGGCGCGGTGAGCGCGGGCAGGTGCAGGGCGGCAAAGCCCGGTGTCAGAAGGATCGCCAGCAGGATGCCGAGCAGCGGCAGCCAGGCTTGGCGACGCGCTTGGCTCATGGCCAGGGCCGCGAGGGCCGGGTTGTAGCTGTGCAGGCCGAGGAGGGCGCCGGTGCTGTCCTCCAGCATGACGCCGATCAGCACGCCGGCGCTGGCGCCGATCAAGGCCCAGATGGCCGCGCGTCGGTTGGCGAGCCACAGGCCAAGTGCAATCAAGGCGCCGGCCACGGGCTGATCCAGCAGCATGATTTGCGCCAGTCCAGTGAAGGGCGCGCTGAACCAAACCAGGGCGTCCGGCGCGCCCAGGGCGAAGGTGTTTGGCGCCGCAGTGCCCAGCAGCAGCCAACCCAGCATGACAAACGGCGCGGTGTAGGCAGGCAAGTCATCCGGTTGCGTCGCGTGCTTGAGCCATTGCCGCGTGAGAATCGCACTCAAGCCGCCACACGCCAGGATCAGCGGCGGCAACAAGGCAGACCACGCGAAATGCTCGCTGATCAACAAGCCCAGCAACACGCCGTTGTAGCTATATAAGCCAGCTTGGCGTTCAGCTTTGGGATAACCCCGGCGCTGGGCCGTGAGCAACCCGGCCACGCCACCCAGCAGTGCACCGCCGAGCAAGGCCGGAGCGCCGATCAGGATGGCCAGTAGGCACAGCAAGCCGCACAGCGGCTGGCGTTGTAGGAAGATTTGGCTGAAGCCGTTGAGCAGCGCTTCGGCCCAGTCGGGGCAGGTCTGGTTGTGCATGATGGGGATTCAGTGAGACCGAGTTGTCCCCATCGAGGGCAAGCCCCCTCCCACACTTGATTGGGTTCACACCGTTAGATGTGTGAATGCAGTCCAATGTGGGAGGGGGCTTGCCCCCGATGGGGCCTCTACAGGCGCTAGATCAGCGTCTCTATACGCAAAGAGTTGGTCGACCCCGGCTGCCCGAACGGCACCCCCGCCGTAATCACCAACGTATCCCCGCGCTGCGCCATGCCCTGAGCCTGGGCAATCTCCAGTGCCGTGGAACACACCTCATCCACCTGGCGCAGCCGATCATTGACCACCGAGTGCACGCCCCACGCCACGCTCAGCCGTCGCGCCGTGGACAGGTTCGGCGTGAGGTTAAGAATCGGCGCCACGGGCCGTTCCCGTGCAGCGCGCAGGCTGGAGCTGCCGGATTCGCTGTAGTTCACCAGCACCGCCACCGGCAGGATGCTGCTGATACGACGGATCGCGCAGCTGATGGCGTCCGACACGGTGGCATCGGCTTTGGGCCGGCTGACGTCCAGTTGCGCCTGGTAATCCGGACCGTTTTCCACTTGGCGGATGATCTTGCTCATCATCTGCACGGCTTCCAGCGGGTACTCACCCGATGCGGTTTCTGCCGACAGCATCACCGCATCCGCGCCCTCGGCCACGGCGTTGGCCACATCGGTGACTTCGGCACGGGTGGGCGCCGGTGAGAAACGCATGGATTCGAGCATCTGCGTGGCGACCACCACCGGTTTACCCAACTGACGGCAGGTGCTGATGATGTCCTTCTGGATCTGCGGCACGCTCTCGGCCGGTACTTCCACACCCAGGTCGCCTCTGGCCACCATGATCGCGTCGCTCAGTTCGGCGATTTCCCGCAGGCGCTGGACGGCCGACGGCTTCTCGATCTTGGCCATCAGGAAGGCTTTGTCACCGATCAGCTCGCGGGCTTCGCGGATGTCTTCCGGGCGTTGCACGAACGACAACGCCACCCAGTCCACGCCCAGCTCCAGGCCGAAGCTCAGGTCGCGGCGGTCCTTGGCGGTCAGAGGGCTCAGTTCCAACAGCGCTTGTGGCACGTTCACGCCCTTGCGGTCGGAAAGCTCACCGCCATTGAGCACGGTGGTATCAATGGCATCGGTGTGCTTGGTGATCACCCGCAGGCGCAGCTTGCCGTCGTCCAGTAGCAGGTCCATGCCCGGCTCCAGCGCTGCAATGATTTCCGGGTGGGGCAGGTTGACCCGGCGTTGGTCGCCCGGGGTCTCATCCAGGTCCAGGCGCAGGGCCTGGCCGCGCACCAATTGCACCTTGCCTTCGGCGAAACGCCCGACTCGCAGCTTCGGCCCTTGCAGGTCCATCAGGATGCCCAGCGGGTAGTTGAGCTGGCGCTCCACCTGGCGAATCCATTGGTAGCGCTGGGCGTGATCGGCGTGGTCACCGTGGCTGAAGTTGAGGCGGAAGATATTCACCCCGGCTTCTACCAGTTCGAGGATGTCATCGATCCCGTCGGTGGCCGGGCCCAGGGTGGCGAGGATCTTGACCTTCTTGTCAGGCGTCATGTGCAGTGCTCTCAAGGATCAGGATGGCGCGGAAGTCGTTGACGTTGGTGCGGGTTGGCTCGGTGACGATCAAGTCGTCGAGCGCCGCGAAATAGCCGTAGCCGTTGTTGTTATCCAACTCATCGCTGGCGCTCAGGCCCAAGGCTTCGGCGCGGCGGTAGCTGCAGGGCGTCATGATTGCGCCGGCGTTGTCTTCCGAACCGTCGATGCCGTCGGTGTCGCCCGCCAGTGCGTACACGCCGGGCAGGCCTTTGAGGCTGTCGGTCAGGCTCAGCAGAAATTCCGCATTGCGCCCGCCCCGGCCATTGCCGCGCACTGTGACGGTGGTTTCACCGCCGGACAGGATCACGCACGGCGCTGCCAACGGTTGGCCGTGCTGCACGATCTGCCGGGCAATGCCCGCATGCACTTTGGCCACGTCCCGCGCTTCACCTTCCAGATCGCCGAGGATCAGCGGGCTGAAACCGGCCTGGCGTACTTTTACGGCCACGGCTTCCAGGGATTGCTGGGGGCGGGCGATCAATTGGAAGTGGCTGCGGGCGAGGATCGGATCGCCGGGTTTGACGGTTTCCGAGGCCGGGTTTTGCAGCCAGCTGCGCACGGAGGCGGGTGCGTCGATCCCGTAACGCTTGAGAATCGCCAGGGCTTGTTGCGAGGTGCTCGGGTCGCCGACGGTAGGGCCGGAGGCAATCACCGTGGCTTGGTCGCCCGGCACGTCGGAGATGGCGTAGGTGTACACCGTTGCCGGCCATGCGGCCTTGGCCAACCGACCGCCCTTGATTGCCGAGAGGTGCTTGCGCACGCAGTTCATCTCGCCAATGGTCGCGCCGGATTTAAGCAACGCCTTATTGATGGTTTGTTTGTCCGCCAGGGTGATGCCTTCGGCGGGCAGGGCCAGCAATGCAGAGCCGCCGCCGGAGAGCAGGAAGATCACGCGGTCGTCTTCGCCGAGGTTGCTGATCAACTCCAGCACGCGCTTGGCCACGGCCAGGCCGGCAGCATCGGGGACGGGGTGGGCGGCTTCAACCACTTCGATTTTTTTGCACGGTGCGCCATGGCCGTAGCGGGTGACCACCAGACCAGTGACCTCGCCGTGCCAGCAGTTTTCGACGACGAGTGCCATGGCGGCGGCGGCCTTGCCGGCGCCGATCACGATCACGCGGCCGGTGCGGTCGGCGGGCAGAAAGGGTTCAAGGACTTGCCGGGGGTGGGCGGCGTCGATGGCTGTGGCAAACAGCTCGCGAAGCAGGTGTTGCGGATCGACCGACATAAGCGGGCTCCCGGGGATTTTTGTTATTAGAGGTGCAGCAATTTCAGATTTGGAATGCGATCAAGTGTGGGAGGGGGCTTGCCCCCGATAGCGGTGTGTCAGACGTAGATGATTGGGCTGAAACACTGTCCTCAGGGGCAAGCCCCCTCCCACATTCAAGGTGTTTCCACTGGCGGGTTACTTATCGCGAATCGAGAAATTCGCCATATGCTCCAGCCCCTTGATCAGCGCCGAGTGATCCCAGTTGCCGCCACCAATTGCCGTGCACGTACTGAACACCTGCTGGGTACCGGCAGTGTTCGGCAGGTTGATCCCCAACTCCTTGGCTCCGGCCAGGGCCAGGTTCAGGTCTTTCTGGTGCAGGTTGATGCGGAAGCCAGGATCGAAGGTGCCCTTGATCATGCGTTCGCCGTGCACTTCCAGAATCTTCGACGAGGCAAATCCACCCATCAGTGCTTCACGCACCTTGGCCGGGTCGGCGCCGTTTTTCGAGGCAAACAGCAGCGCTTCGGCCACCGCCTGGATGTTCAGCGCAACGATGATCTGATTGGCCACTTTGGCCGTCTGGCCATCGCCATTGCCGCCGACCAGCGTGATGTTCTTGCCCATGCTCTGGAACAGCGGCAGGGCACGTTCGAAGGTCTGGGGCTCGCCGCCGACCATGATGCTCAGGGTGCCGGCCTTGGCGCCGACCTCACCGCCGGACACCGGTGCATCGAGGTACTGTGCACCGGTCTCGTTGATTTTCGCTGCGAATGCCTTGGTGGCAGTGGGCGAGATCGAACTCATGTCGATCACAACCTTGTTCGGCGACAAGCCAGCGGCGACGCCGTCGGCGCGGAACAGCACGTCATCGACCTGCGGGGTGTCGGGCACCATGACGATGATGAATTCGGCTTCCTGGGCGACTTGCTGCGGATTGGCCAGGGCCACTGCGCCGGCGTTGATCAGCTCGGCCGGCGCCTTGCCGTGGTGCTCGGAAAGAAACAGTTGGTGACCTGCTTTCTGCAGGTTCGCGGCCATGGGTTGGCCCATGATGCCGGTGCCGATAAATCCGATTTTAGCCATGGTGAAATCCTCTTCTTATGTGGGAGGGGGCTTGCCCCCGATGGCGGTGTGTCAGGCAAAACATTGCTGACTGACCCGCCGCTATCGGGGGCAAGCCCCCTCCCACAGGGTTTTGTGTGGTGTCTGTCAGATGGCGTTATGGGTTTTAAGCCAACCCAGGCCCGCTTCGGTGGTGGTCAACGGCTTGTACTCACAGCCGACCCAACCCGAGTAGCCAATCCGATCCAGATGCTCGAACAGGAAGCGATAGTTGATCTCGCCCGTGCCCGGCTCATTGCGCCCAGGGTTGTCCGCCAGCTGGATGTGGTTGATCTCATCCAGGTGCGTGGCCATGGTCCGGGCAAGGTCGCCTTCCATGATTTGCATGTGGTAGATGTCGTACTGCAGGAACAGGTTGGCACTGCCCACCTGCTCGCGGATCGACAGGGCTTGCGCTGTGGTGTTCAGGTAGAAGCCGGGGATGTCGCGGGTATTGATCATCTCCATCACCAGCTTGATGCCCGCTGCTTGCAGCTTGTCGGCGGCGTACTTGAGGTTGGCGACGAAGGTTTTTTCCAGGATGTCGTCGTCAACGCCTTGTGGCCGAATGCCCGCCAGGCAGTTGATCTGGGTATTGCCCAGCACTTGGGCGTAAGCGATGGCCAGCTTGACCCCGGCGCGGAATTCCTCGACCCGGTCCGGGTGGCACGCCAGGCCGCGTTCGCCTTTGGCCCAGTCACCGGCTGGCAGGTTGAACAGCACCTGGGTCAGGCCGTTGGCGTCGAGGTGTGCCTTGATGTCAGCCGAGCTGAATTCATACGGGAACAGGTACTCGACACCTTCGAAACCGGCATCGGCGGCCGCTTTGAAACGGGCAAGGAAATCCTGTTCGGTAAACAGCATGGACAGGTTGGCGGCGAAACGCGGCATAAGGTTCTCCTTAATCGAGCAGGGAAATGGCAGTCGGTGCATCGTTGCCGACCAGGGCCAAGTCTTCGAATTCGTTGACGGCGTTGATCTCGGTGCCCATGGAAATATTGGTCACGCGCTCCAGAATGATTTCGACGATCACTGGCACCTTGAACTCTTCGATCATCTCCTGGGCCTTGCGCAGTGCCGGCTGGATCTGGCCTGGCTCGAATACACGCAGGGCCTTGCAACCCAGGCCTTCGGCGACGGCGACGTGGTCCACGCCATATCCATTGAGTTCCGGGGCGTTGAGGTTGTCGAAAGACAGCTGCACGCAGTAGTCCATTTCAAAGCCACGTTGTGCCTGACGGATCAAACCCAGGTAGGAATTGTTCACCACTACATGGATGTACGGCAGCTTGAACTGCGCGCCCACGGCCAGTTCTTCGATCATGAACTGGAAGTCATAGTCGCCGGATAACGCCACCACCTTGCGGCTCGGGTCGGCCTTGACCACGCCGAGTGCGGCGGGAATGGTCCAGCCCAGCGGGCCAGCCTGGCCGCAGTTGATCCAGTGGCGTGGCTTGTAGACGTGCAGGAACTGCGCGCCGGCAATCTGCGACAGGCCGATGGTGCTGACGTAGCAGGTGTCTTTGCCAAACACCTGGTTCATCTCTTCGTACACGCGCTGCGGCTTGACCGGCACGTTGTCGAAGTGAGTCTTGCGGTGCAGGGTGGCTTTGCGCTGCTGGCAGTCATGCAGCCAGGCACTGCGGTCCTTGAGCTTACCGGCGGCTTTCCACTCGCGGGCCACTTCGATAAACATTGTCAGCGCCGCACCGGCGTCGGAAACGATACCCAGGTCCGGGGTGAAAACACGACCAATCTGGGTCGGCTCAATATCGACGTGGATGAACTTGCGGCCCTCGGTGTAGACCTCTACCGAACCGGTGTGGCGGTTGGCCCAGCGGTTGCCGATGCCCAGCACCACGTCCGACTTGAGCATGGTCGCGTTGCCATAACGGTGGGAGGTTTGCAGGCCGACCATACCCACCATCAGCGGGTGATCATCGGCGATGGTGCCCCAGCCCATCAGGGTCGGAATCACCGGGATACCGGTGAGTTCAGCGAATTCCACCAGCAGCTCGCTGGCATCGGCGTTGATCACGCCCCCCCCGCTGACCAGCAACGGACGTTCGGCCGCGTCGAGCAGGGCCAGGGCTTTTTCGACCTGGATGCGTGTCGCCAGTGGTTTGGCCAGGGGCAGTGGCTGATAGGCGTCGATGTCGAATTCGATTTCGGCCATCTGCACGTCGAACGGCAGGTCGATCAGCACTGGGCCTGGTCGGCCGGAGCGCATTTCATAGAAAGCTTTCTGGAACGCGTAGGGCACCTGACCCGGTTCCAGGACGGTGGTCGCCCACTTGGTCACCGGCTTGACGATGCTGGTGATGTCCACGGCCTGGAAGTCTTCCTTGTGCATCCGTGCACGAGGGGCTTGGCCGGTGATGCACAGGATCGGGATCGAGTCGGCCGAGGCGCTGTAGAGGCCGGTGACCATGTCGGTGCCCGCCGGGCCCGAGGTGCCGATACACACGCCGATATTCCCGGCCTTGGTGCGGGTGTAACCCTCGGCCATGTGCGAGGCGCCTTCAACGTGGCGAGCAAGGACGTGATCGATGCCACCCACCTTCTGCAAGGCTGAGTACAGCGGGTTGATCGCGGCGCCTGGGATGCCGAAGGCGGTGTCCACGCCTTCACGGCGCATGACGAGGACGGCGGCTTCGATTGCTCTCATTTTGCTCATGTTTTGGTGCCTCTTGCGTTTTGTAATTGTATACAAGTGGTGTCTGTTCAAAGTGTATTCACGGCGGGATGCGCAGGTCAATCCATTTTATTGATTGGTCTTTGCGTTCGTCGGAACGGCTTTTTTCGACGTATGGAGCCTTTGTGCGAAAATATTGTATACAAAAACAAATGTCATTGTGTTCTATTTGTTTGATCGAGCATCTGATCAAACAGACCTCCACCGCTTTCCCAATAACAAAAGAAGGACGGCACCATGAGCGCTTTAACCTTGAAGATTGCCACCCAACTGGCCAGCCAGGCCCTCACCGCAGGCCGCACGATTTCAGCGGCACCGCTGACCATCGCGGTCCTCGACAGCGGCGGCCATTTGATCACCCTGCAGCGCGAAGACGGCGCCAGCCTGCTGCGCCCGCAAATCGCCATCGGCAAGGCCTGGGGGGCGATTGCGTTGGGCAAGGGCTCGCGCTTGCTGGCACTGGATGCGCAGCAACGACCGGCGTTTATTGCGGCGTTGAATAGCCTGGGGCAGGGCAGCGTCGTGCCGGCACCGGGAGGCGTGTTGATTCGGGATCAGGATGGGGCGGTACTGGGAGCAATCGGTATCAGTGGGGATACGTCGGATATTGATGAGCAGTGTGCGATCACGGCGATCGAGGGGGTGGGGTTGTGGGCGGATGCTGGGGTGTCAGCCTAATCGTCGGTGACTGTCAGGTGTCCACCGAAGCAAGCTCCCTTCCACAATTTTGACCGCGTTCGCAGTTCAACATGTGGGAGGGGGCTTGCTCCCGATTGCCACAGGCACCTCGGTGTATCAGTCGGGTTCACAGCCCTTGAGCACCAACCGAATAATGGTCTGCGCCGCCGCTTCGTAATCCGCTTCATCGAGCTTGGCCTTGCCGGTCACCGCCGAAATCTGCCAGTCGAAATCCGCATAGGTCTGCGTCGCCGCCCAGATGCTGAACATCAGGTGATTCGGGTCGATCGCCGCAATCAACCCACGATCCACCCAGCTCTGGATGCATTGGATATTGTGCTTGGCCTGGGCGTTGAGCTGTTCGACCTGATCGCTGCTCAGGTGCGGGGCGCCGTGCATGATTTCACTGGCGAACACCTTGGAGGCAAAGGGCAGGTCGCGGGAGATGCGGATTTTCGAGCGGATGTAGTTGCTCAACACTTCTTTGGGGTCGCCGTCCGGATTGAACGGCGTGGAAGCGGCCAGGATCGGCTCGATAATGCTTTCGAGTACCTCGCGGTAGAGGTTGTCCTTGGACTTGAAGTAGTAATAGACGTTGGGCTTGGGCAGGCCGGCCTTGGCGGCAATGTCGCTGGTTTTGGTCGCGGCGAAGCCCTTGTCGGCAAACTCCTCGCTTGCCGCCCGCAGGATTTTTTCTTTGTTGCGCTCGCGAATGGTGCTCATAAACCAGGAGTTTCCTTGCCAATACCGGCGGTTGCGCATGGTAGCACCGGCTATCCGCGGGCCTCAACAATGTGCCCGCAACGCCTTGCGCCGCGTTATGCTCGCGCCATCCCCCCTTATGGAAGTGCGATTCATGGCAGGAAGCAGCTTGTTGGTGTTGATCGATGACATCGCCGCGGTACTCGATGACGTTGCCTTGATGACAAAAATGGCCGCGAAGAAGACCTCCGGCGTGCTGGGTGACGACCTGGCGCTCAACGCCCAGCAGGTTTCCGGTGTGCGCGCCGAGCGTGAAATTCCCGTGGTGTGGGCGGTGGCCAAGGGCTCGTTCGTCAATAAACTGATCCTGGTGCCCACCGCACTGTTGATCAGCGCCTTTGCGCCGTGGGCGGTGACGCCGCTGTTGATGCTCGGCGGCGCCTACCTGTGTTTTGAAGGCTTCGAGAAAGTCGCGCACAAATTCCTTCACAGCAAAGCTGAAGACCAGGCCGAGCATGCGCAGTTGGCCGACGCCGTAGCAGACCCGGCGACCGACCTGGTGGCGTTCGAAAAAGACAAGATCAAAGGCGCGATCCGCACCGACTTCATTCTCTCCGCCGAAATCATCGCCATTACCCTCGGTATTGTGGCCGACGCGCAGTTGACCCAGCAGGTGATCGTGCTGTCGGGCATCGCCATTGTCATGACCATCGGCGTCTATGGGCTGGTGGCCGGTATCGTCAAGCTGGACGACTTGGGTCTGTGGCTCACCCAGAAGCCCGGTCAGGTAGCGCGCAGCATCGGTGGTGGGATCCTGAGTGCGGCGCCATACATGATGAAAAGCCTGTCGGTGATCGGCACGGCTGCGATGTTTATGGTCGGTGGCGGCATCCTCACCCACGGCGTACCGGTGGTGCATCACTGGATTGAATCGGTGAGTCAGAGCGCCGGCGCAATCGCTTGGTTGATGCCGACCTTGCTGAATGCGGTGGCGGGGATTATCGCCGGTGCGCTGGTATTGATGATGGTGTCGCTGGTTCGCAAGGTATGGCAGCGCACTAAACGTCAGGCGTGAAGTTCGCAGTCACGCATCTGTGTTCAGGGCGCTATAAGGGCGTTCGGTCTGATCGTGGTGCCGCTTATCTCGGACCGGGTTGCAGCCCTGGATAGCCTTCTTCCGTGAAGCGTACAAGCATGCTCGCTTCGGAGTTCCAAAGGTGCATCTTGCCGTTGTTCGGAGTTGAAGCGTTGTGCGCTGATGGACTCTTAAAGCCAGTGTCTATGCGGTCGTTGTTGGGCGTCGAAAAGGCATGTGGAGTGCTATCAATGTATTTAAGTACCCGAAGAGCATTGGCTGCGATGTTCGCGCGGTCGTAGGGCGTGAGTTTATGCAACTCATGCTGGGGAACGCCGCCGACTTTGAGGAAAAATGCTTGGAGTTGAGTTTTAGTGAGCACAGAAGGCTTGGTGCTAGTGCCGAAAACCGAAGCAAAAAGCGGATCTTCGTAGAAGTCGTGATGGCTACGATAGTCACCCTCGTCCCGGCCGGTATTTTGGGTCGGCGGCGCGTGCTTTACTTCGTTCTGATGTGTGGAGGTAGTCGTCAGAACCTTGTCCACGTTTGAGTGTGTTACTGAAGCGCTGGATAACAGCATCTGTGTCGGCCTTTAAAATAAAGCGTCTGATGGGATGTTCTTTGGTTGGGGGCGTCTGCTGCTTCAGGCGTTAACTGAACCTGAGAGGCACACTCTTAGTATTGAGTTTTTCCCCAGGGATAGTTCCCGGGCAAAGTGTGCGTGCTCTGTGGGAGGTTGCTTGAGTCTGTTGTGCGAAAAAAAAGGCCATCCAGATTGCCTGGATGGCCTTTTAATTAAGCTAGAGGTGATTACTCGGCAATCTGCAACTTGCGCGATTCCGTGTAGATATACCGCACCTTCTCATACTCGAATGGCGAGTTCATCTGGCCATAACGGAAGCTGGTCTGATAACGCTTGTCCACCGCGCGCAGGGCCCAGATTTCCGGGTGGTTGGAGCTGACTTCCGAGACGTTCAGGAAGTTGATCTGCGATTCCGCGGTGTAGTCCACCAGCAAGCCGCCGGTGTCGCGCAAGTTCGATGGGCCGAAGATCGGCAGTACCAAATACGCCCCGCCGGGGACGCCGTAGAAGCCCAGGGTCTGGCCGAAGTCTTCGCTCTGGCGCGGTAGGCCCATGGCGGTGGCCGGGTCCCACAGGCCGGCGATGCCGACGGTGGTGTTGAGCAGCAGGCGGCCAGTGGTCTCCAGGGAGCGGTGCCCCTTGAGTTGGAGCAAGCTGTTCAACAGGTTGGGCACGTCGCCCAGGTTGTTGAAGAAGTTGCTCACGCCGGTGCGCAGGAAGCTCGGGGTCACGTATTTGTAGCCGTCGACCACGGGCAGGAACACCCATTGGTCGAAGCGGTAGTTGAAGTGGTACACGCGACGGTTCCACGATTCGAGCGGGTCATACACGTTGAGGGCGTTGACGGACGAGCGTTCAAACTCGCGCTGGTCCAGACCCGGGTTGAATTTAAGTTTGCTTAACGGCTCTTTGAAACCGTCGGAATCCACCACGACCGGCGCGTGAGCCTTGCTGTTGTCGGCATTGGCTACGCCCGCGCACATCAGGGCGGCGAGCAGCAGAAGATATTTAGCCACGGAAGAACTCCAGCATGGCGTCGGCGTTGACGCGGTAATTGAGGTTGCCGCAGTGGCCGCCCAGTGGGTAGACGGTCAAGCGATCGCCGAAGGTTTTACGCAGGAAACCAAGGTCGCCCGGGCCGAGGATTACGTCGTCGGCGTTGTGCATGACGGCGATTTTCGGGCTGGCGTGCAGGTAGTCCTTGAGGGCGTACAGGCTGACCTGGTCAACCAGTTGCAACAGGCTGCCGCCATCGGAACGGGCGCGCCACATCGGGATTACCTGTTCGGTGAGGTAGCAGTCGAAATCGCATTGCAGTGCACGCTTGAGGAACGGCGTGAGGCTGGTGCCTTCGGTAATCGGGTACTTCGGTGGGATGATCAGGCCGCGGCGGTTGATCAGGTCCGAGGTAAAGGCAATGTCGGCCGCCGAAAAGCGGAACGACGTGCCAATCAGCATGGCCATCTGTTCGTTGGTCAAGTGCTGCTTGGATTGCTGGAAGTCGTAGAGCAGGGCGTCGTTGAGGTCGATATAGCCCTTTTGCTGGAAGTAGCGAGTCAGCTTGTTCAGCACCAGTTCATAGAAGGTGGTGGTGTTGTTGATGCCCTTGACCTCGGTCTGTACCAGCTTGTCGAGGTTAGTGATCGAGGTATAGAGGTTGACCGGCGGGTTGAGCAACAGCACTTTCTTGAAGTTAAAGCTGCGGCGGGTCTCGTCCAGTTTGCTGACAAACGCCGCATCCAGTGCGCCGAGGCTGTAGCCGGTGAGGTAGAAGTCGGTCACTGGCAGCGAGGCGTTTTGCGCACGCACGGCTTGCATCACGCGGTACATGTCTTCGGCGTCTTCCTGGGTGATCCCAGGGGTGGCGAAGCGCGAGGCGGCACTGATGAAGTCAAAGCTGGTGGGCGACGACAGTTGCACTACGTGATAGCCGGCTTGGTAATACAGTTTTTTCAGGTATTCGTTGATGCTGCTATCGAACCGCGCACCGGTGCCCGCGATCAGGAAGATCAGCGGCGCGGCGCGGTCTTGCTTGGCGATGCGGTAGGTGAGCTTCTTCACCGCCCAGAAGTTGTCCGGCAGGCTGAACTCGCGCTCTGGGCGCATGTTCAGGGTGTAGTCGGACTGGTTGATTTCGCTATCACTCGGCAATGTGGGCCGAAGGTCAGGCGGAGTGGTGGCGATGGTCGCTTCGAACGGGTTGGTCAAAGGGTAGCCATAGCTGGCTTGGTCGATATCGACCGCCAGTGCTGACGCACTCAAAAAAAGGCTGCCCAGTAAGGCAGCACAGCGCAAGGAACGGAGCATGACTTAATCCCTAAGAGGAAACGTGCTTAATGAAGTTCGCAGGCTATGACCACCGCGTTGCCACCGAAGTGCCAGCTCTCGGCACGAAAAGTCGGAAAATAACGTCGGAATCGGGGTAATAGTAGCGAGACGATACACTTTGCCATGCATTAGTGAACACTAATTGTGTGTATGCACCTTGCTAACGACCGCTGGCGCATTAAGCTGAGCGCCGTTTTTGCCTATCGGAGTGCTCCATGTCCCGCCGCTTGCCCTTGATTCTGCTGCTTATTGCCCTGCCGTTATGGCTGGCTGCCAGTTATGGCGCACGTTACGGCTTTATGGAAGATGGCCAGTGGGTCGGCATCTGTGCCGACGAGGCCAGCCGCTGGGAATGCCAGGTGCGTTCGAACCTGGGCTTGATGATTCACTTTAAGGTGCTGGGCTGGGCCGCACTGGTGACCTCGGTGCTGGCGTTTTTCGTGCCGGGTCGCGTGGGCTGGGGATTGGCAGTGCTGGGGCTGGTGTTCGGGTTCCCGGCCCTGGCGTTGTACAACACCACGTTTGCGGTGTTTGCACTGGTGATTGCGGGGTTGCGGTTGGTCAGGCAGCCGCGGGGCGCCTGATAAGGCCAATCGAGGGCAAACCCCCTCCCACCTTTGGAATGCGTTCTCATGTGGGAGGGGGCTTGCCCCCGATAGCGGTCTTAAGCCTTACGCATCCGCAAGCACCGCCACAAAGCCACAACCATCAACCCACTGACCACCGCCCAACCCCACGCCTGCTGGTTCAGCAAGCCTTCACGGTATAGTTGCGGCGCAATGCCGGCGCCGATGATAAAGGTCAAGAGTGCAATCTCCCGGCGTGGCCCGGTCACCGGACGAACCAGATACACCAACGCCGGCAGTAGCAGCGCCGCACTCGGGAAACTGCGGTAGCGTGGGTCAAACACCAGTGCCAGCATCATCACCGCACCGGCAAAGCCGGCGATTGCCACCAGCCAGCCCGCACGCTGTTCCAGCCAATTGAAGGCCCGCTCGCGCCAACCTTCCCGAGTGCTCAATGCCAGTGCTGCATGAGCCAATACCAGCAAGTTGAGCGTCATCAACAACGCCGCCCACACCCACTCATCATTAAATCGCGCAGTCACGCGGGTCAGTTCGGCCCAGGTTCCGATAGAGCAGGCCGCCACTGCGCCGAGCAGCGGCAGGGCCATGGCGGCGCGAGTGCTGCGAACGCGACCACCGAGCACCAACGTCCCGAGCAGGATGACACCACCCACCCCCAACCACAGCGGCCAGTACGGCACGTTAGTCACCGGCCCGGCGAGGATGCCCTTTTCCTGGCGATCAGCATCGAACAAGCCCCAGTAGCCGCCTACCGCACCTTCGCTGGCACGTTTCCACGGCTGGTCAAACGCTTCGATCAGGTTGTAGCGCCAGCCATTGGCTTCGGCCATCGCCACAAAACCACGCATGAACTTGGCTTCATTGACTCGGCTCGGCACGGCTGTTTCACGCTGGCGACCCTCGCTGGGCCAGCCGGTTTCGCCGATCAGCACGTCCTTGGGCGCGAACTTGTTGCCGAAGGTCTGACGCACATCGCCCACGTGCTTGAGGGCCTCGTCGATGCTCGAAGGATCATCTTCCCAATAGGGCAGTAGGTGAATGGTCAGGAAATCCACCGCCGGGGCGATTTCCGGGTGTTGCAGCCAGAACTCCCAGACATCGGCGTAAGTCACCGGTTGTTTGATCTGGCTTTTGACTGTCTGGATCAGCTTCACCAACTGCGCGGCGGTGACTTCCTTGCGCAACAGCGCTTCGTTGCCGACGATCACCGAGGTCACCACGTCCGGGTTGGCGTTTGCCGCTGCGATCAACTCGTCGATTTCTTTTTCGGTGGCCACCGGATCACTGCTGACCCAAGCGCCGGCCATCACCTTGAGGCCATGTTTGCGCGCCATGCCTGGCAGGGCTTCCAGGCCGGTCATGGAGTAAGTGCGGATGCATTCGAATCGGGTGGCCAGTAGGGCCAGGTCGGCGTCCATCCGCTCGGGGCGTAGTTTGAACGGCTGGTCGAACGGGGATTGGTCTTTGTCGAACGGCGTGTAGGACGCGCATTGCAGTTTATGGCTGGCACTGGCGACATCCGGCAACACCACCGGACGGCCGAGGCCATACCAATAGCCGACCAGGGCCAGCAGGCCGAGGATCAGGGCGAAGAAATAGGGCAGGGCAGGGAAGCGGGCGGTCGCGGGCATGGTCGGCTTATCTGGGGGAGCAAAGGCGCGCATCTTACCCGGATTTGCCCTCTCCCAGTGGGGCTGCATAATTTTGACATGCAAAGTTCGGGCGGAATATTGACGCCATGTTCCAGGAAACGTCCTGCTGGCGATGTGATGTCGTTTCTTGCTTGCATAAGGTCGCTGACAGAGCAGGTCGACGGCTTCTGCGGGTTGATGATCAGGGTGTCAGTACTCAACTGATGTCGCAGCCACCGGATCGATGCGCGTGAACGGGGCGCGGTGCACTACATAACAACAGGTTGACGTCGCTCGGCATCCGTCGGGCGCAGCACTTTCGGGGAAGTACGATGAAGATGCGACGACTCTTGGGCGCAGCTGCCACTCTGGTAGTTGCGATGAGCTCCACACTGGCCAGCGCCGACAGCAAAACCCTGAGCATCGGCTACGTTGATGGTTGGTCGGACAGCGTTGCCACCACCCACGTGGCGGCAGAAGTGATCAAACAAAAGCTCGGTTATGACGTGAAACTGCAGGCGGTTGCCACCGGCATCATGTGGCAGGGCGTGGCGACCGGCAAACTCGATGCCATGCTTTCCGCCTGGCTGCCCGTGACTCACGGTGAATACTGGACCAAGAACAAGGACAAGGTGGTCGATTACGGCCCCAACTTCAAGGATGCGAAAATCGGCCTGATCGTGCCGGAGTACGTCAAGGCCAAGTCCATCGAAGACCTCAAGACCGACACCACCTTCAAGAACAAAATCGTTGGTATCGACGCCGGTTCAGGCGTGATGCTCAAGACCGACGAAGCGATCAAGGCCTACGGTCTGGACTACAAACTGCAGGCCAGCTCGGGCGCAGCAATGATCGCCGAACTGACCCGTGCCGAAGACAAACAGGAATCCATTGCGGTCACCGGTTGGGTGCCGCACTGGATGTTCGCCAAGTGGAAACTGCGTTTCCTGGAAGATCCAAAAGGGATTTATGGTGCTGCTGAAACCGTCAACAGCATCGGTAGCAAGGGCCTGGAGAAGAAAGCGCCGGAAGTCGCGGCCTTCCTGAAGAAATTCCAGTGGGCCTCCAAGGACGAAATCGGCGAAGTCATGTTGGCTATCCAAGAAGGTGCCAAGCCTGATGCAGCGGCCAAGGACTGGGTCGCCAAGCACCCTGAGCGTGTAGCCGAGTGGACCGGTAAATAACCCCCCAATGCCTTGATACAACCCCTGTGGGAGGGGGCTTGCTCCCGATTGCGGTGTGTCAGTCGTCAATGATCTGACTGGCTCACCGCTATCGGGAGCGAGCCCTCTCCCACATTATTTTCGTCATCCGCAAATGTTTCTTTGCCCTCCCAATCCCTCGCTACACTTCCTCTAATACTAAGGTCGTCTGGAACCTGTTCCGCAGCCGCATACAGTGGCTATGTTCCAATAATAAAAAAGCTGTGCTGCGAGGATAAAAACAATGAACGACAGCATTTACCTCTCGATTCAAAACAGCCCTCGTTTCAAGGAGCTGGTGAGAAAAAGGGAAAGGTTCGCCTGGATTCTCTCGGCGATCATGCTAGGGCTTTACTCCGGATTCATCCTGTTGATCGCCTACGGGCCACAAGTGCTAGGGGCCAAACTGAGCCCTGGTTCATCTATTACGTGGGGTATCCCTATTGGGGTCGGGCTGATTGTCTCGGCCTTTGTCCTCACCGGCATCTACGTACGACGCGCCAACGGCGAATTCGACGACCTGAACAATGCGATTCTCAAGGAGGCTGCGCAATGATCCGTCGTCTATTGGCTGTATTCGGCGCTTCGGTCTTCGCGCCCGCTGTGTGGGCGGCGGATGCATTGACCGGTGAAGTGCACAAACAACCGCTTAATATCGCAGCGATCCTGATGTTCGTAGCCTTTGTCGGCGCGACGCTGTGCATCACCTACTGGGCGTCCAAGCGTAACAACTCGGCGGCCGACTATTACGCGGCCGGCGGCAAGATCACCGGTTTCCAGAATGGCTTGGCGATTGCCGGCGACTATATGTCGGCCGCGTCCTTCCTGGGTATTTCCGCGCTGGTGTTCACCTCTGGCTACGATGGCCTGATCTACTCGATCGGCTTCCTGGTGGGCTGGCCGATCATTCTGTTCCTGATCGCCGAGCGCCTGCGTAACCTTGGCAAGTACACCTTTGCTGACGTAGCGTCCTACCGCCTCGGCCAAACCCAGATCCGCAGCCTGTCGGCCTGTGGCTCCCTGGTGGTGGTGGCGTTTTACCTGATCGCTCAGATGGTGGGGGCGGGCAAGCTGATCCAACTGCTGTTCGGTCTGGACTACCACGTCGCGGTAATCCTGGTCGGCATCCTGATGTGCATGTACGTACTGTTCGGCGGCATGTTGGCGACGACTTGGGTACAGATCATCAAGGCAGTGCTGTTGCTGTCCGGTGCGTCGTTCATGGCGCTGATGGTGATGAAGCACGTCAACTTCGACTTCAACATGCTGTTCTCCGAGGCAATCAAGGTTCACCCTAAAGGTGAAGCGATCATGAGCCCCGGCGGCCTGGTGAAGGACCCGATCTCCGCGTTCTCCCTGGGCTTGGCACTGATGTTCGGTACCGCCGGCCTGCCGCACATCCTGATGCGCTTCTTCACCGTAAGCGACGCCAAGGAAGCGCGTAAGAGCGTGCTGTATGCCACTGGCTTCATCGGCTACTTCTATATCCTGACCTTTATCATCGGCTTCGGCGCGATCCTGCTGGTCAGCACTAACCCGGCGTTCAAGGATGCTGCAGGCGCTCTGTTGGGCGGTAACAACATGGCGGCGGTGCACCTGGCTAACGCGGTGGGCGGCAGTATCTTCCTGGGCTTTATCTCGGCCGTGGCCTTCGCCACCATCCTCGCGGTAGTGGCCGGCTTGACCCTGGCCGGTGCTTCGGCGGTGTCCCATGACCTGTACGCCAGCGTGATCAAGAAAGGCAAGGCCAACGAAAAGGACGAGATTCGCGTGTCGAAGATCACCACCATCGCCCTCGCAGTGTTGGCGATCGGCCTGGGCATCCTGTTCGAAAGCCAGAACATTGCGTTCATGGTCGGCCTGGCGTTCTCGATTGCGGCCAGCTGTAACTTCCCGGTGTTGCTGCTTTCCATGTACTGGAAAAACCTCACCACCCGTGGCGCCATGATCGGTGGCTGGTTGGGCTTGATCAGCGCCGTTGGCCTGATGGTGCTGGGTCCGACCATCTGGGTCTCGATCCTGCATCATGAAAAAGCCATCTTCCCGTACGAATACCCAGCGCTGTTCTCGATGATCATCGCGTTTGTGGGTATCTGGTTCTTCTCCATCACCGACAAGTCGGCGGCGGCAGAGAAAGAGCGTGCGCTGTACTTCCCGCAGTTTGTGCGTTCGCAGACTGGCCTGGGGGCGAGTGGGGCGGTTAACCACTAAGGTTGAAGCTGGATAAGGAAATGCCCCGGTCGAAAGGCCGGGGCATTTTTTTGTCTGGAGGTTATGAGGTGCTTGTGCCGATGCCATCGGGGGCAAGCCTCCTCCTGCAGTTAACCGAGTGCATCATTTGGAATGCACTTCAATGTGGGAGGTGGCTTGCCCCTGATGGTGGTAGATCAGTCGACACAAATAAAAACGGCCTCCACTGAGGGAGGCCGTTTTCGGTGCTGCTAAAAGGTGCTTACTTGCGATCTTCCAGCTTGGAGATGTCACGCGACTCGTAGCCGGTGTACAGCTGGCGCGGACGGCCAATCTTGTACGGGCTGGAGAGCATTTCTTTCCAGTGGGAGATCCAGCCCACGGTGCGGGCCAGGGCGAAGATTACAGTGAACATGCTGGTTGGAATGCCGATCGCCTTGAGGATGATCCCCGAGTAGAAGTCGACGTTCGGGTACAGCGAGCGTTCGATGAAGTATGGGTCGGTCAGGGCGATCTCTTCCAGGCGCATGGCCAGTTCGAGTTGCGGATCGTTCTTGATGCCCAGTTCCTTCAATACTTCATCGCAGGTCTGCTTCATCACGGTCGCGCGCGGGTCGCGGTTCTTATAGACCCGGTGACCGAAGCCCATCAACTTGAACGGATCGTTCTTGTCTTTGGCCTTGGCGATGAACTTGTCGATGTTGGACACATCGCCGATTTCATCGAGCATGGTCAATACGGCTTCGTTCGCACCGCCGTGGGCAGGGCCCCACAGTGCAGCGATACCGGCGGCGATACAGGCGAACGGGTTGGCACCCGAAGAGCCTGCCAGGCGTACGGTGGACGTCGAGGCGTTTTGCTCGTGGTCGGCGTGGAGGATGAAGATCCGGTCCATGGCCTTGGCGAGTACCGGGCTGATCGGTTTGATCTCGCACGGGGTGTTGAACATCATGTGCAGGAAGTTTTCCGCGTACGTCAGGTCGTTGCGCGGGTACATCATGGGTTGACCCATGGAGTACTTGTAAACCATTGCGGCCAGAGTCGGCATCTTGGCAACCAGGCGGATCGCGGAGATTTCGCGATGCTGCGGGTTATTGATGTCGAGGGAGTCGTGATAGAAGGCTGACAGGGCGCCAACCACACCGCACATGACGGCCATCGGATGGGCGTCGCGACGGAAGCCGTTGAAGAAGGTCTTCAACTGCTCGTGAACCATGGTGTGGTTCTTTACAGTGCTGACGAACTGGGCTTTTTGCTCGGCTGTTGGCAGTTCGCCATTTAGCAGCAGGTAGCAGGTTTCCAGGTAGTCCGACTTTTCAGCCAGTTGCTCGATCGGGTAGCCCCGATGCAGCAGAATGCCATTGTCGCCGTCGATATAGGTGATCTTCGACTCGCAAGAGGCGGTCGACATGAAGCCTGGGTCGAAAGTGAAACGGCCCGTGGCCGTCAGGCCCCTTACGTCGATAACATCGGGACCAACGGTGCCGGTTAAAATGGGCAGCTCGACGGGGGCTGCGCCCTCGATGATCAACTGCGCTTTTTTGTCAGCCATGTGGCCTCCTATTTATGCTTCAAATCATCAGACAGACCCCCCACGCAGGGCCCGCACCACTATAGTGAGATAAATTCAGATGTCAATTTGCCTAAAGTCTTGCTCCAGAAGGCTTTAACCGTACTTTTTCCTCGAAATTGACTGCCATTTACGCCTTTTATCTCGCCAGCGCAATCCGCTATTAGGGTGAGGAGCGCGCGTTGTCATTAGTAACCTAACTGTCTATACTCGGCCACCGACCGCCAAGGGCTTTTGGGCTTGCTTTCATTGGGGGTCGCACTCCCTGGGTGGTGCTTACCTGACCAGTGCACTCCCCAACAACTTTGCCCTGATTGTTAGGGGCTCTTCAGTGTGAAAAAAAGCCGTGAATAGCCAACGACCTGTAAACCTAGACCTAAGGACCATCAAACTCCCCATCACCGGCGTTACGTCGTTCCTGCACCGTGTTTCCGGCATCATCCTGTTCCTGGGCTTGGGCATCATGCTTTATGCATTGAGCAAATCCCTGGGTTCCGAGGAAGGTTACGCCGAGGTGAAGGCATGCTTGACCAGCCCGCTGGCCAAGTTCGTAGCATGGGGCCTCCTGTCCGCTCTGCTTTATCACCTGGTAGCCGGTGTGCGCCACTTGATCATGGATGCGGGTATCGGTGAGACGCTGGAAGGCGGCCGCCTGGGCTCGAAAATCATCATCGCCATTTCCGTGGTGCTGATCGTTCTGGCAGGAGTTTGGATATGGTAACCAGCGTTACGAACCTTTCGCGTTCAGGCCTCTATGACTGGATGGCACAACGTGTGTCTGCGGTCGTTCTCGCGGCTTATTTCATTTTCCTGATCGGATACCTCGTCGCAAATCCGGGCATCGGCTATGAGCAATGGCACGGCCTGTTTTCCCACAATGCGATGCGAATCTTCAGCCTGCTGGCCCTTGTAGCCCTGGGCGCTCACGCCTGGGTTGGCATGTGGACCATTGCGACTGACTACTTGACGCCTATGGCGCTGGGCAAGTCCGCAACCGCAGTCCGTTTCCTCTTCCAGGCAGTATGCGGCATTGCGATGTTCGCTTACTTCGTCTGGGGTGTGCAGATTCTTTGGGGTATCTGATTCATGGCTAACATTCCAACTATTTCCTTCGACGCCATCATTATTGGCGGCGGCGGTGCTGGCATGCGCGCAGCGCTGCAGCTGGCCCAGGGTGGTCACAAGACTGCCGTGATCACCAAGGTGTTCCCGACCCGCTCCCACACCGTATCGGCCCAGGGTGGCATCACCTGCGCCATCGCCTCCGCCGATCCAAACGATGACTGGCGCTGGCACATGTACGATACCGTCAAGGGTTCCGACTACATCGGTGACCAGGACGCTATCGAATACATGTGTCAGGAAGGTCCGGCTGCGGTGTTCGAGCTGGACCACATGGGCCTGCCGTTTTCCCGTACCGAGCAAGGTCGTATCTACCAGCGTCCATTCGGCGGTCAGTCGAAGGATTACGGTAAAGGTGGCCAAGCTGCCCGTACCTGCGCTGCGTCCGACCGTACCGGTCATGCGCTGCTGCACACCCTTTATCAGGGCAACCTGAAAGCTGGCACCACGTTCCTGAACGAGTACTACGCGGTTGATCTGGTGAAGAACGCCGACGGTGCATTTGTTGGTGTTATCGCCATCTGCATCGAGACCGGTGAAACCACCTACATCCGTGCCAAGGCTACTGTTCTGGCAACTGGCGGTGCAGGCCGTATCTACGCGTCGACCACTAATGCCCTGATCAACACCGGTGACGGCGTTGGCATGGCATTGCGTGCTGGCGTGCCCGTGCAAGACATCGAAATGTGGCAGTTCCACCCGACCGGCATCGCCGGCGCCGGTGTACTGGTGACTGAAGGTTGCCGTGGTGAAGGTGGTTACCTGATCAACAAGCACGGCGAGCGTTTCATGGAGCGTTATGCTCCGAACGCGAAAGACCTCGCGGGTCGTGACGTTGTAGCTCGCTCCATGGTTAAAGAGATCATCGCCGGTAACGGCTGTGGCCCGAATGGCGACCACGTTCTGCTGAAGCTCGATCACCTGGGTGAAGAAGTACTGCACAGCCGCCTGCCGGGTATCTGTGAACTGTCCAAGACCTTTGCCCACGTTGACCCAGTGGTTGCTCCGGTTCCGGTTGTTCCAACCTGCCACTACATGATGGGCGGTGTTCCGACCAACATTCATGGCCAGGCGATCACCCAGAACGCCGACGGCGTTGACGAGATCATCCACGGTCTGTTCGCAGTAGGCGAAGTGGCTTGCGTATCGGTACACGGTGCCAACCGTCTGGGCGGCAACTCGCTGCTCGACTTGGTGGTATTCGGTCGCGCGGCCGGCCTGCACCTGGAAAAAGCGCTGACCGACGGCATCGAATACGATGACGCTACCGACGCTAACATCGAGGCTGCCTTGGCCCGCCTGAACGCTCTGAACGAGCGCACTGATGGCGAAGACGTGGCAACTCTGCGTCGTGAGCTGCAAAGCTGCATGCAGAACTACTTCGGCGTATTCCGTACCGGCGAATACATGCAGAAGGGTATTGCCCAGCTGGCCGATCTGCGCAAGCGCATCGCCAACGTCAAGATCAACGATAAGAGCCAGGCGTTCAACACCGCTCGTATCGAAGCCCTTGAACTGCAAAACCTGCTGGAAGTGGCTGAAGCGACTGCGATCGCCGCCGAGGTTCGTAAAGAATCCCGTGGTGCTCACGCTCGTGAAGACTTTGAAGACCGCGATGACGAAAACTGGTTGTGCCACACCCTGTACTTCCCGGGTGACAAGCGCGTAACCAAGCGTGCCGTGAACTTCTCGCCGAAGACGGTTCCGACGTTTGAACCGAAGATTCGGACTTACTAAGGGTGGCTGCCATGTTGAAAGTCAGTGTTTACCGCTACAACCCTGATCAGGACGCTGCGCCGTTCATGCAGGAGTTCCAGGTCGATACCGGTGGTAAAGACCTGATGGTGCTGGATGTATTGGCACTGATCAAAGAGCAGGACGAGGGTTTCTCCTATCGTCGCTCTTGCCGTGAAGGTGTTTGCGGTTCCGACGGCATGAACATCAACGGCAAAAACGGCCTGGCGTGCATCACGCCGCTGTCCGCCGTTGTTAAAGGCAACAAGCTGATCGTTCGTCCTCTACCAGGTTTGCCGGTTATCCGTGACCTGGTCGTCGATATGAGCATCTTCTACAAGCAATACGAGAAAGTTAAGCCGTTCCTGCAGAACGACACGCCGGCTCCGGCCATCGAGCGTCTGCAGTCCCCTGAAGAGCGTGAAAAGCTCGACGGTCTGTACGAGTGCATCCTGTGCGCCTGCTGCTCGACCTCGTGCCCGTCCTTCTGGTGGAACCCGGACAAGTTCCTGGGTCCAGCTGCCCTGCTGCAAGCGTATCGCTTCCTGGCAGACAGCCGTGACACCAAGACATCCGAGCGTCTGGCTTCGCTGGATGACCCGTTCAGCGTATTCCGCTGCCGCGGGATCATGAACTGCGTCAACGTATGTCCCAAAGGCCTGAACCCGACTAAGGCCATTGGTCACATCCGTAACATGCTGCTCCAAAGCGGCGTGTAACTGACGTTGTAACAAAGCAGGACCGTTGTGCCCGTAAATGCTGCGGCGCAGGCTTCAACCGGCGCCGTAGTTTTAACTTGAGCAGCGACTTACAAAGCCGCGGCTCTTATTTTGAAGAAATGAGACAAGCAGGGGCATTCGGGTTGGTACCCGAACTATCAGCGTGATCCTAAGTGGCTTGTTTTGGTCGCTGCACTTGGCCTTTTGCAAGCAAACTCGGTGTTTCCGCCGGTGGTGTCCCCAAATCGAGGGTGACCAAGCATGCAAGAAAGCGTGATGCAGCGCATGTGGAACAGCGGCTATCTTTCAGGTGGTAACGCTGCCTATGTGGAAGAGCTTTATGAGCTCTACCTGCACGACCCTAACGCTGTGCCAGAAGAATGGCGCACCAAATTTCAGACGTTGTCTTCAGACGGCAACGCTGCCACCGATGTATCGCACGCAACGATTCGCGATCAGTTTGTGCTGCTGGCAAAGAACCAGCGCCGCGCCCAACCGGTTTCCGCCGGTAGCGTGAGCAGTGAGCATGAGAAGAAGCAAGTTGAAGTACTGCGACTGATCCAGGCCTACCGGATGCGTGGCCACCAGGCGGCCCAGCTTGACCCGCTGGGGCTCTGGCAGCGTCCTGCACCTGCTGACCTGTCGATCAATCATTACGGCTTGACCAATGCCGATCTTGATACGACCTTCCGTGCCGGCGACCTGTTCATCGGCAAAGAGGAAGCGAGCCTACGCGAAATTCACGAAGCGTTGCAGCAGACATATTGCCGCACCATCGGCGCTGAGTTCACGCACATCACTGATTCCGAGCAACGTCACTGGTTCCAGCATCGCCTGGAAGGTGTGCGTGGCCGTCCGGTGCTGTCCGCCGACGTTCGCAGCCACCTGCTTGAGCGCGTGACCGCAGCTGAAGGTTTGGAAAAATACCTGGGCACCAAATACCCAGGCACCAAGCGTTTTGGCCTGGAAGGCGGCGAAAGCCTGATCCCGATGCTCGACGAGCTGATCCAGCGTTCCGGTTCCTACGGTACCAAGGAAATAGTGATCGGCATGGCTCACCGTGGTCGCCTGAACGTGTTGGTCAACACCTTCGGCAAGAACCCGCGTGAACTGTTCGACGAGTTCGAAGGCAAGAAGAAGGTCGAGCTGGGTTCCGGCGACGTTAAATATCACCAGGGCTTCTCGTCCAACGTCATGACCACAGGCGGCGAAGTTCACCTGGCCATGGCCTTCAACCCATCCCACCTGGAAATCGTTTCTCCAGTGGTCGAGGGTTCGGTCCGTGCTCGTCAGGATCGTCGTAACGACACCACCGGTGAAAAGGTTCTGCCGATTTCCATCCACGGTGACGCGGCATTCGCCGGTCAAGGCGTGGTACTGGAAACGTTCCAGATGTCGCAGACTCGCGGCTTCAAGACCGGCGGTACCGTTCACATCGTCATCAACAACCAGGTTGGCTTCACCATCAGCAACCCACTGGATGCGCGCTCCACCGAGTACGCCACCGACGTTGCCAAGATGATTCAGGCGCCGATCCTCCATGTGAATGGTGATGATCCGGAAGCTGTGCTGTTCGTGACCCAACTGGCCGTCGACTATCGCATGCAGTTCAAGCGTGACGTGGTGATCGACCTGGTTTGCTACCGCCGTCGCGGTCACAACGAAGCTGACGAACCAAGCGGCACCCAGCCGCTGATGTACCAGCAGATCACGAAGCAGCGCACCACACGTGAGCTGTATGCCGAAAGCCTGACGAAGGCCGGTATTGTTGATGATGCGCGTGTTCAGGCGAAGATCGATGAATACCGCAACGCGCTGGACAATGGTCTGCACGTAGTAAAAAGCCTGGTCAAAGAGCCGAACAAAGAGCTGTTCGTTGACTGGCGTCCGTACCTGGGTCACACCTGGACGGCGCGTCACGACACCTCGTTCGATCTGAAGACCCTGCAGGAACTGTCCGCCAAGCTGCTGGAAATCCCGGATGGCTTCGTGGTGCAGCGCCAGGTTGCGAAGATCTACGAAGACCGTCAGAAGATGCAAGCCGGCGGCCTGCCGATCAACTGGGGCTATGCCGAAACCATGGCGTACGCGACCCTGGCGTTTGAAGGTCACCCGATCCGCATGACCGGCCAGGACATCGGCCGTGGTACGTTCTCGCACCGTCACGCGGTATTGCACAACCAGAAAGACGCGGGCACCTACATCCCGTTGCAGAACCTGTACGAAGGCCAGCCGCGTTTCGACCTGTACGATTCGTTCCTGTCCGAAGAAGCCGTACTGGCGTTCGAATACGGTTACTCAACCACCACGCCGCAGGCGCTGGTGATCTGGGAAGCCCAGTTCGGTGACTTCGCCAACGGTGCCCAGGTGGTTATCGACCAGTTCATCACCAGCGGCGAGCACAAGTGGGGCCGTCTGTGCGGTCTGACCATGCTGCTGCCACACGGTTATGAAGGTCAGGGTCCGGAGCACTCCTCGGCCCGTCTGGAGCGTTACCTGCAGCTGTGCGCCGAGCACAACATCCAGGTGTGCGTGCCGACTACTCCGGCGCAGATCTACCACTTGCTGCGTCGCCAGGTGATCCGCCCGCTGCGCAAGCCGCTGGTAGTGCTGACCCCGAAATCGCTGCTGCGTCACAAATTGGCCATCTCTACCCTGGAAGATCTGGCGGATGGTTCGTTCCAGACCGTGATTCCAGAGATCGATACGCTGGACGCGGCCAAGGTCACTCGCCTGATCCTGTGCAGCGGCAAGGTCTACTACGACCTGCTGGAAAAACGTCGTGCCGAGGGCCGCGAAGACATCGCCATCGTACGTATCGAACAGCTTTACCCGTTCCCGGAAGATGACCTCATGGAGATCATCGCGCCTTACACCAACCTCACTAATGTTGTGTGGTGTCAGGAAGAACCGATGAACCAAGGCGCTTGGTACAGCAGCCAGCATCACCTGCGTCGCAGTATCGGCAACCACAACAAGGCCTTGGGCCTGGAGTACGCCGGTCGTGATGCTTCTGCTGCACCTGCTTGTGGTTATGCGTCGATGCACGCCGAGCAGCAGGAAAAACTGCTGCAAGATGCTTTCACTGTTTAACGCCTTCGCGCTGACTGAAACCGAATTTTAAGGACCCACAGATAATGGCTATCGAAATCAAAGCCCCGTCATTCCCGGAATCGGTTGCCGATGGCACCGTTGCCACTTGGCACAAGAAACCAGGCGACGCTGTAAAGCGTGACGACCTGATCGTCGACATCGAGACCGACAAAGTCGTTCTGGAAGTGTTGGCCGAAGCTGACGGCGTACTGGGCGCAATCGTTGCCGAAGAGGGCGCTACCGTTCTGTCGAACCAGGTACTGGGCTCGATCGAAGAAGGCAGCGCTGCCGCTGCTCCTGCTGCCGCTGCTGCACCGGCCGCTGCCTCGGCACCTGCTGCCGCTCCGGCTGCGGGTGGTGAAGATCCAATCGCTGCACCGGCTGCGCGTCAGCTGGCTGAAGAAAACGGTATCAACCTGGCTTCCATCAAAGGCACCGGTAAAGACGGCCGTGTGACCAAGGAAGATGTGGTTGCTGCTGTTGAAGCCAAGAAAAACGCTCCTGCTGCTGCGCCTGCCAAGGCTGCTGCCCCGGCTGCCGCTGCTCCTGTGTTCGCTGCTGGCGACCGCACCGAGAAGCGTGTTCCGATGACCCGCGTTCGTGCCACCGTGGCCAAGCGCCTGGTTGAAGCACAGTCGAACATGGCGATGCTGACTACTTTCAACGAAGTCGACATGACCGAAGTCATGGCCCTGCGTTCGAAGTACAAGGATCTGTTCGAGAAGTCCCACAACGGCGTGCGCCTGGGCTTCATGTCGTTCTTCGTGAAAGCGGCCACCGAAGCGCTGAAACGCTTCCCGGCAGTCAACGCTTCCATCGACGGCGGCGACATCGTTTACCACGGCTATGCAGACGTCGGCGTTGCCGTGTCCAGCGACCGTGGCCTGGTGGTTCCGGTCCTGCGTAACGCCGAGCTGATGAGCCTGGCCGAAATCGAAGGCGGCATCGCCGGCTTCGGCAAGAAAGCCCGTGACGGCAAGCTGACCATCGACGAGATGACCGGTGGTACCTTCACCATCACCAACGGTGGTACCTTCGGTTCGATGATGTCGACCCCGATCGTCAACCCGCCACAAGCCGCGATCCTGGGCATGCACAACATCATCCAGCGTCCGATGGCGATCAACGGCCAAGTCGTGATCCGCCCAATGATGTACCTGGCACTGTCTTACGATCACCGCCTGATCGATGGTAAAGAAGCCGTGACTTTCCTGGTGACCATCAAGAACCTGCTGGAAGACCCGGCTCGTCTGCTGCTGGATATCTGATAGAAGCAGCTGCAGGCTCCGGGCAAGCCGCCAAATAGGGCGGCTTGACCTGGAGCGTGTGGCTTGAAAGCTTGCTGCTAAATAGAGGAACTATTTTCATGTCGCAGAAATTTGACGTTGTAGTGATTGGTGCAGGTCCTGGAGGCTATGTTGCCGCCATCAAGGCCGCACAACTGGGCCTCTCGACTGCTTGCATCGAAAAATACACCGACAAGGAAGGCAAACTGGCACTGGGCGGTACTTGCCTGAACGTTGGTTGCATTCCTTCCAAGGCGCTGCTGGACAGCTCCTGGAAATTCCACGAAGCCCAAGACGGCTTCGCGATCCACGGCATCAACCATGCTGGCGTGACCATGGACGTGCCAGCAATGGTCGGCCGTAAAGCCAATATTGTTAAGGGCCTGACTTCCGGCGTTGCAACCCTGTTCAAGGCTAACGGCGTCACTTCCCTGCAAGGCCACGGCAAACTGTTGGCCGGCAAGAAAGTTGAAATCACCAAGCCAGACGGCTCGGTTGAAGTCATCGAAGCCGAGAACGTGATTCTGGCTCCGGGTTCGCGTCCTATCGACATTCCACCAGCTCCAGTTGACCAGAACGTAATCGTTGATTCGACCGGCGCCCTGGAATTCCAAGCAGTTCCAAAGCGTCTGGGCGTGATCGGCGCTGGCGTGATCGGCCTGGAACTGGGTTCGGTCTGGTCCCGCCTGGGTTCTGAAGTGACTGTACTGGAAGCCCTGGACACGTTCCTGCTGGCTGCCGACACCGCTGTGTCCAAAGAAGCGCTGAAAACCCTGACCAAACAAGGTCTGGATATCAAGCTGGGCGCACGTGTTACCGGTTCGAAGGTCAACGGCGAAGAAGTCGTTGTGACCTACACCGACAAAGACGGCGAGCAGACCATCACTTTCGACAAGCTGATCGTAGCCGTAGGTCGCCGTCCAGTGACCACCGACCTGCTGGCTTCCGACAGTGGCGTGAACATCGATGAGCGTGGCTTCATCCACGTTGACGATCACTGCGCTACCACCGTTCCTGGCGTCTACGCCATTGGCGACGTGGTTCGCGGCATGATGCTCGCGCACAAAGCTTCCGAAGAAGGCATCATGGTTGTCGAGCGCATCAAGGGCCACAAAACCCAGATGAACTACGACCTGATCCCATCGGTTATCTACACCCACCCGGAAATTGCATGGGTCGGCAAAAACGAACAGCAGTTGAAAGCTGAAGGCGTTGAAGTTAACGTCGGTACCTTCCCGTTTGCTGCTTCTGGCCGTGCCATGGCAGCCAACGACACCGGTGGTTTTGTCAAAGTCATCGCTGATGCCAAGACTGACCGCGTATTGGGCGTCCACGTGATTGGCCCGAGCGCTGCAGAACTGGTTCAGCAAGGCGCAATCGGTATGGAATTCGGCACCAGTGCCGAGGACCTGGGCATGATGGTTTTCTCCCATCCGACCCTGTCCGAAGCGTTGCACGAAGCAGCGTTGGCTGTGAATGGCGGCGCCATCCACATCGCCAACCGCAAGAAGCGCTAAGCGAGATAATAAGAAACCACGGCGGAGTTGCCCGTCGTGAGCCTTGCGCGCAAGACTCACCGCGGAATATCCGCTGGACGCAGTCTTGCGCAGCTTTACGGGCCTTAAAGCCCAGCAAGTTGCGCAAGCAGCAGTCACAGGTGGCGCGGCACTCATAATGAGCGCAGCGCCGAATGCGCAGTACCTAACGAAGACGGTAAAAAGCATGAATCTTCACGAGTATCAGGGTAAGCAGCTGTTCGCTGAATACGGCCTGCCAGTATCCAAGGGCTACGCAGTAGACACCCCGGAAGCAGCAGCAGAAGCCTGCGACAAAATCGGCGGCACCGAGTGGGTTGTCAAAGCCCAGGTCCACGCTGGTGGTCGCGGTAAAGCGGGCGGCGTTAAGCTGGTTCGCAGCAAAGAAGACGCCAAGGCCTTCGCACAGCAATGGCTGGGCAAGCGTCTGGTGACTTACCAGACTGATGCCAATGGCCAGCCAGTCACCAAGATCCTGGTTGAATCGTGCACTGATATCGCTAAAGAGCTGTACCTGGGCGCTGTCGTTGACCGTTCGAGCCGTCGCATCGTGTTCATGGCTTCCACCGAAGGTGGCGTGGACATTGAGAAGATCGCCGAAGAAACCCCAGAAAAAATTCTGAAAGCCACTATCGATCCACTGGTTGGCGCTCAGCCGTTCCAGGGTCGTGAGCTGGCTTTCCAGTTGGGTCTGGAAGGCAAGCAAGTTGCCCAGTTCGCCAAGATCTTCGTAGGTCTGGCCAAACTGTTCCAGGATCACGATCTGGCTCTGCTGGAAGTGAACCCGCTGGTGATCAAGGCTGATGGCGATCTGCACTGCCTCGATGCCAAGATCAACATCGACGCCAACGCCATGTACCGTCAGCCTAAGCTGAAGACTTTCCACGATCCGTCGCAAGACGATCCGCGCGAAGCGCACGCTGCCAAGTTCGAACTGAACTACGTAGCCCTGGAAGGTAACATCGGTTGCATGGTCAACGGTGCTGGCCTGGCCATGGGTACCATGGACATCGTCAACCTGCATGGCGGCAAACCAGCCAACTTCCTCGACGTAGGCGGCGGTGCTACCAAAGAACGCGTTACCGAAGCCTTCAAGATCATCCTGTCCGACTCCAACGTCGCAGCAGTGCTGGTAAACATCTTCGGCGGCATCGTTCGTTGCGACATGATTGCCGAAGGCATCATCGGTGCAGTGAAAGAAGTTGGCGTTAAAATCCCGGTTGTTGTTCGCCTTGAAGGTAACAACGCTGAACTGGGCGCTAAAGTACTGGCAGAAAGCGGTTTGAACATCATCGCGGCTACCAGCCTGACCGACGCTGCTCAACAAGTTGTTAAAGCTGCGGAGGGCAAATAATGAGCGTCCTGATCAATAAAGACACCAAAGTTATCTGCCAGGGTATTACCGGTTCGCAAGGTAGTTTCCACACCCAGCAAGCCATCGAATACGGCACCAAGATGGTTGGCGGCGTAACTCCTGGTAAAGGCGGCACCGAGCACCTGGGTCTGCCAGTGTTCAACACCGTGAAAGATGCTGTAGCTGCCACTGGCGCCACCGCCAGCGTGATCTACGTTCCAGCTCCTTTCTGCAAGGACTCCATCCTGGAAGCAGCATTCGGCGGCATCAAGCTGATCGTCTGCATCACAGAAGGCATTCCTACCCTGGACATGCTGGACGCTAAAGTTAAGTGCGACGAACTGGGCGTTGTCCTGATCGGCCCTAACTGCCCAGGCGTGATCACCCCAGGCGAATGCAAGATCGGCATCATGCCAGGTCACATTCACTTGCCAGGTAAAGTCGGTATCGTTTCCCGTTCCGGCACCCTGACCTACGAAGCTGTCAAGCAAACTACTGACGCCGGTTTCGGTCAGTCGACTTGCGTCGGCATCGGCGGTGACCCGATCCCAGGTTCGAACTTCATCGACATCCTGAAGCTGTTCCAGGAAGACCCGAAGACCGAAGCGATCGTGATGATCGGTGAGATCGGCGGTTCGGCTGAAGAAGAAGCGGCTGCCTACATCAAGGCACACGTGACCAAGCCGGTTGTTTCCTACATCGCTGGTGTGACTGCCCCTGCGGGCAAGCGCATGGGCCATGCTGGCGCAATCATCTCTGGCGGCAAAGGCACTGCAGACGAGAAGTTTGCTGCCCTGGAAGACGCAGGCGTTAAAACCGTGCGTTCGCTGGCAGACATCGGCAAGGCTTTGTCCGAGCTGACCGGTTGGGCTGTCAAGTAAGCTTCGCGCTTAGCTGACGCTTTACCAGCAAAGGCCACCTTCGGGTGGCCTTTGTGCGTTTGGATGTACTCGATCCTATGTAAGGGGCAGTGCGACGATTCAACTAGCCCTCACACATTTGTTTGTATTGCCAACATAAGTATGAAAACGCGACATCAAGATGTCGCTTATCGGACAGTTCGCCCCGCAACAGTGCGTTTGTCAGCCTGATTCTGTAACCTACCCGCCTCTTTATGCGCTGGCCTCCCAAAAGGAAGCCGCGCGCTAGACCGGTCGGCCCCATCAGGGCCGGCAGTATTTCCCTCATCCACAGGGAATCCCTCTCTAAATTCCGATTCAGTAGTGTGGTATTTCCCGAAATGAAAGTGTTGAAAAGCCAGGATATCCTGGCGCTGGGCTTCATGACCTTTGCCCTGTTCGTGGGCGCCGGTAACATCATCTTCCCGCCTATCGTTGGCTTGCAGTCCGGACCTCACGTCTGGATGGCGGCGTTGGGCTTCCTGATCACCGCAGTGGGTTTGCCAGTGGTCACCGTGATTGCCCTCGCCAAGGTCGGCGGTGGAATGGATGCGTTGAGCAGCCCGATCGGCAAGATCGCCGGTGGCCTGCTTGCGGCGGCTGCGTATCTGGCGGTAGGACCGCTGTTCGCTACCCCGCGTACCGCGACGGTGTCCTTTGAAGTCGGCTTGGCGCCGCTCACCGGTGAAAGCCCGTTGGCGCTGTTCCTCTATAGCTCCGTTTACTTCCTGGTGGTGTTCTTTGTGTCCCTGTACCCAGGGCGCCTGCTGGACACTGTCGGTCGTTTCCTTGCGCCGTTGAAGATCATCGCGTTAGCCATCCTCGGCATCGCTGCGTTTGCCTTGCCGGCCGGTGAGGTGGGTGTCGCCACTCCGGAATATGTCGCTGCACCGTTCTCCCAAGGTTTTATCAATGGTTATCTGACCATGGACACCCTTGGTGCTCTGGTATTCGGCATTGTGATCGTCAACGCTATCCGCTCCCGTGGTGTTGATTCGCCCAAGCTGATCACCCGCTACGCGATCATCGCTGGCCTGATTGCTGGCGTTGGTCTTGCGCTGGTGTACGTCAGCCTGTTCCGCCTTGGTGCGGGAAGTCATGAAGTGGCCGCTGGTGCGGCTAATGGCGCAGCCGTACTGCACGCGTACGTGCAACACACCTTCGGCTCCCTGGGCAGTGGTTTCCTGGCGGTGTTGATTTCCTTGGCATGCCTGGTTACCGCGGTTGGCCTGACCTGCGCTTGCGCCGAGTACTTCAGCAAAATCCTGCCGCTGTCCTACAAGACCCTGGTAGTGATCCTGGCGCTGTTCTCGTTGTTCGTGTCCAACCTGGGCCTGACTAAGCTGATTGCCTTTTCGATCCCGGTGCTTACCGCGATCTACCCGCCGTGCATCGTGCTGGTGGCCCTGAGCTTCTGCAAAGACTTCTGGCAGGAACAGGGCCGGATCGTTGGCCCGGTGATGCTGGTGTCGTTCATCTTTGGCTGCATTGATGCGCTGAAGGGCGCGGGCTTTGCCGACTGGCTGCCGTCGCAACTGGCGCATCTGCCGCTGAGCGAGCAGGGCCTGGCGTGGTTGGTGCCGTCGGTAATGACCTTGGTCGTGGCTGTGGTGGTTGATCGTATGCTTGGCAAGCGTAGCGAAGCGATCGCGTAACACCGCTTCAAGGCTGCACAGAAATGCCCCGTATCAATCAATACGGGGCATTTTTTATGCTTGGTAGACTACGACCTTCTAAAGTTGGAGCGCGGTCGATGTAGGAGGGGGCTTGCCTCAGACGGCACTGTGCCATTCAACAGATGCAGTGACTGCCAGCAAGCATTCGGGATCAAAGCCTCTCCCCCAATGTTGACCACGTTTTCAAAAACTTTCTTGATATAGGACCCGCATGTCGTTCGTCGAAACCAATCAAATCCACCTGCTTGCCGCCCTCTGGTTCGTTCTGTGTTGGGGCGGCTACACCCGTTATGCGACCTGGAAAGCCCGGGACACTGCGTGCCTGGCCAGTGTGTTGCATTTGTATCGTGAAGACTGGATGCGTCGCATGCTGCTGCGCGACAACCGCATTGCCGACGCCAGCGTGATCGGCAACCTGGAGCGCAATGCTTCGTTCTTTGCCTCCAGTACCCTGATTATCCTCGCTGGTATTCTCACCGTGCTTGGCGCCTCTGAGCGGGCCGTGTCCTTGCTAGCGGACATTCCTATGGTGCAGCAGGCGTCCCAGGGCATGTCGGAAATTAAGTTGTTGTGCCTGGCATTGGTGTTCGTCTACGCCTTCTTCACGTTCAGCTGGTGTATGCGCCAGTACAACTTTGCGGCGGTGTTGGTGGGGTCTGCGCCGATGATCGGTGAGCGGCATGTGTCCGAGCAAGAGCGCAAGGCGTTTGCCTTGCGGGCGGCAAGGGTAATCTCCATGGCCGCCAACCAGTTTAACTTTGGTCTGCGCGCTTATTACTTCGGCATGACCATGTTGGCGTGGTTTGTCAGCCCATGGTTATTCATGTTGATGAGCGCGGGAGTGGTAGTCGTGCTTTACCGTCGAGAGTTTCATTCCGACGTGCTGCAAGTGATGGTGTATACGCAGACTGATACGCCAGTGCCTGAGGCGATCAAAGAGTCGGCTTAGTCCACTTCAGCGAGTTAACGCTTCAAATTAAAAACCACAGGCAAAGAAAAGCCCGCTATTTGAGCGGGCTTTCTTTATCGCAGCGAAGCTATTTCAAACCGCGGTCTCAAGAACCGGTGGCTGGAGTAGCAGGTGCTGCTTCTTTTGCGGCGGCTTCGTTCGATTCAGCCTGAGCTTTGGCAGCATCGGCGTTTTCTTTCGCAGCGTCGTTCACTTTATCCTGAGCCTTCGCCATATCTTTCTGAGCTTGCTCAGAGTGCGCGGCAGCGTCTTGGGCTTTGTCTTCGGATTTTTTGTCGCAGGCAGCGAGACCGAGGGCAGCGGCGAGCATCATGGAAATAGCTAAAGTCTTGCGCATTGGGTGTTTCTCCTTATTGAAGATATCTACTGGCCTTTCGAGCCTGAGGGTTCAGCATTAGTTCCTTTTATTGCGCAGATATATAAACAGCGCCCCCCAAGGAACTTTCAACCGCACTGCCTACTCCGCGGATTAACGCTAATAAGAGTCTAGACCGAATGACCGAAAACCCACTGTTAGAGCGTGCGACGCGCTTTGTTTCGGCCCTGCGCCATTGCCAGGTGCTGGGGATTACCGTGCATGCCGCCAACCTGGAAGGTATGACCTTGGTCCTGCCCTACGGCCCCTCCATCGTCGGCGACCCTCGCACCGGGGTGATCCATGGCGGTGCGCTGACTTCGCTGATGGACACCGCCTGTGGCATGGCCACCTTGTGTGTATTACCAGAGTTCGAGGTGTGCCCGACCCTCGACCTGCGCGTCGACTACATGCACACCGCCGAACCCCACAAGCCGGTTTATGGCTTCGCCCAATGTTACCGGGTGACGACTGACGTGATCTTTACCCGTGGCGTTGCCTATCAGGATGACCCGCAGCAGCCCATTGCCCATGTGGTGGGCACGTTCATGCGCATGGGCAAGCGGCTCAAGGGAGCCCAAGGACTGAGCAGCACAATCAAGGGAGAACAGGCATGACGCATCGATTCAAGACGCGCCTGGAACAGGCCCACGAACTCGGAAACTATGAGGCGCTGCTGGCGTTGATTCCTTACGCCAAGCTGATCGGCATCGAATGCACACGCCTGGGCGATGAATTGCTGTTTCGCCTGCCCGCCAACAAAGACAACATTGGTAACCCCATATTGCCGGCGCTGCACGGCGGGGTGATTGCCGGCTTTATGGAGCTGTCGGCGGCGTTGCACCTGCTGGTATTTACCGGTGCGCCGGGCTTGCCGAAAATCATCGATTTCTCCCTGGATTACCTGCGTGCAGGCCAGTTCCGCGACACTTATGCCAAATGCCAGGTCTGGCGCCAGGGCCGACGGGTCGCGAACGTGGCAATTACCGCCTGGCAGAGCACCCCGGCAGAACCTATTGCCACCGCCCGTGCGCATTTCAAAATTGAGGAAACGACTCGCCCTTGAAATCCTGGCCTTAGCCCCCAACTTTGATGACAACCCGCCGCCAACCCTCAAGGGTACGGCCACTGCCATCCAATTGGAGTTTGATGACCATGAGTGTGGAAACTCAAAAGGAAACCCTGGGCTTCCAGACCGAGGTGAAGCAACTGCTGCACCTCATGATCCATTCGCTGTATTCCAACAAGGAAATTTTCCTTCGCGAATTGATCTCGAACGCCTCTGACGCTGTCGACAAATTACGTTTCGAAGCCCTGTCCAAGCCTGAGTTGCTGGAAGGTGGCGCCGAACTGAAAATCCGTGTGAGCTTCGATAAAGACGCCAAGACCGTCACCCTCGAAGACAACGGTATCGGCATGAGCCGTGACGATGCGATCACCCACCTGGGTACCATCGCCAAATCCGGCACCGCTGATTTCATGAAGAACCTGTCCGGTGACCAGAAGAAAGATTCACACCTGATCGGCCAATTCGGTGTGGGCTTCTACTCGGCCTTCATCGTTGCCGACAAGGTTGAAGTGTTCAGCCGCCGCGCCGGCCTTGACGCCAGCCAAGGCGTGCATTGGTCCTCCAAGGGTGAGGGCGAGTTTGAAATCGCCACCATCGATAAAGCCGACCGTGGCACCCGCATCGTGCTGCACCTGAAATCCGCTGAAGATGAGTTCGCTGACGGCTACCGCCTGCGCAATATCATCAAGAAATACTCCGACCACATCGCTCTGCCAATCGAGTTGCCGAAAGAGCAGGCTGCCGCCGAAGGCGAAGAAGCGCCTGCCCAGGAATGGGAAGTGGTCAACCGTGCCAGCGCCCTGTGGACCCGTCCTCGCACTGAAGTGAAGGACGAGGAATACCAGGAGTTCTACAAGCACATCGCCCACGACTACGAAAACCCACTGAGCTGGAGCCACAATAAGGTCGAAGGCAAGCTGGAATACAGCTCGCTGCTCTACGTACCTGCCCGTGCTCCGTTCGACCTGTACCAGCGTGAAGCGCCGAAAGGCCTGAAGCTCTACGTGCAGCGCGTGTTCGTGATGGACCAGGCGGAATCGTTCCTGCCGCTTTACCTGCGCTTCATCAAAGGCGTGGTCGACTCCAATGACCTGTCGCTGAACGTGTCGCGGGAAATCCTGCAGAAAGACCCGATCATCGACTCCATGAAGTCGGCGTTGACCAAGCGCGTCCTCGACATGCTGGAAAAACTGGCGAAGAACGAGCCTGAGCAATACAAAGGCTTCTGGAAAAACTTCGGTCAGGTCATGAAAGAAGGCCCGGCGGAAGATTTCGCCAACAAGGAAAAAATCGCCGGCCTGCTGCGTTTTGCCTCGACTCAGGGCGAAGATGGCGAGCAGGTGGTGTCCCTGGCCGAGTACCTGGCACGCGCCAAGGAAGGTCAGGACAAGATCTACTACCTGACCGGCGAAACCTACGCTCAGGTCAAGAACAGCCCGCACCTGGAAGTCTTCCGTAAGAAAGGCATCGAAGTGCTGCTGCTGACCGACCGTATCGATGAGTGGCTGATGAGCTACCTCAGCGAATTCGACGGCAAGACCTTTGTCGACGTTGCCCGTGGTGACCTAGACCTGGGTAACCTGGACTCCGAAGAAGAGAAGAAGGAAGCCGAGGAAGTCGCCAAGGCCAAAGAAGGCCTGGTTGAGCGGATCAAGACGGCCCTCGGCGATGCGGTCAGTGAAGTGCGGGTTTCCCACCGCCTGACCGACTCCCCGGCGATCCTGGCTATCGGCGAGCAGGACCTGGGCATGCAGATGCGCCAGATTCTCGAAGCCAGCGGCCAGAAGGTTCCGGATTCCAAGCCGATCTTCGAATTCAACCCGGCTCACCCGCTGATCGAGAAACTCGACGGCGAGCAGAGCGAAGAGCGGTTTGGCGACCTGTCGCACATCCTCTTCGATCAGGCGGCCCTGGCCGCTGGCGACAGCCTCAAGGATCCGGCCGCGTATGTGCGCCGCCTGAACAAGCTGTTGGTTGAACTGTCGGTTTGACCCCGTTGTAGAAAAACCCGCTTCGGCGGGTTTTTTCGTTCTACTGCACCTCAACTGGAGTAAATGATGAGCCAAGTCACTGTGCGTTCCGTGGTCTATCAGATTGATGGCCAGCCTTATGAGAGCCGCCTGGCATTCGATGCCAGCCACCAGGGTCCGTTGCCGGGCTTGTTGATGGCGCCGAACTGGATGGGCGTGAGTGCGGGTGCCGAAGAAATCGCCAAGGCCGTTGCCGGCAAAGGTTATGTGGTGCTGATTGCCGACTTGTACGGGCAAAGTGTGCGCCCGTCGAATGGCGACGAAGCCGGTGCCGCGATGATGCCGTTGAAGAATGATCGCCCGTTGCTGAACAAGCGCATGCAGGCGGCCTTTGAGCAGTTGCAAGGTCAGACCGAAGCCGCAGTGGATACCTCGAAGCTGGCGACCTTTGGTTTCTGCTTTGGCGGTTGCTGCTCCCTGGAGCTGGCACGTACCGGCGCGCCGTTGAAGGCTGCGGTGTCCTTCCACGGCACCCTCGACACGCCGAATCCGGCGGACGCGAAGAACATCAAGGGCTCGGTGCTGGTGCTGCACGGTGCTTCCGACCCGTTGGTGCCAAAAGAGCAGCTGCCGGCGTTCGAAGATGAAATGAACGCGGCTGGCGTGGACTGGCAATTGCTGAGCTACGGCGGTGCGGTGCATTCCTTCACTGACCCGGAGGCCAATGTGCCGGGCAAGATGATGTACGACGCGAAGACCGCAGCACGGGCCTTCCAGTCGATGCATAACTTGTTGGATGAAGTGTTCAAGGGCTAACGCTTAAGCGCTTGTTCCGGCCTCATCGAGGGCAAGTCCCTCCCACATGTTGACCGTGTGAATCCGATCAAGTGTGGGAGGGGCGGTGCGAAGATTCGACTTGCCCCCGTTAGCTATCTCAGAGGCAACTCAATTCTTTCAGTTTCACCCGGCACCGTCGGCCAATCCCCAGCGGCCCAGCGCTGCCTGGCCTGCTCGATCTTCAACGGATCGCTCGCGACAAAATTCCAATTGATCCGCCGTGGCCCATCCAGCGGTGCACCGCCAAACACCACCAGGTGGCAATCGCTCCCGGCGCACAGCGTCATCTCCTGTCCTGCCGGCAAGACCACCAGACTCTGCACCTCAAGCGCCTCGCCCTCCAACTGTGCTTCACCCTCCAGCACGTACACCGCCCGTTGCTCATGCTCGTCAGGGATCAGCAGGGTAGTGGCCGTCTGCATCCGCACCTCGGCATACAGCGTGGGCGTCAGCACTGGCACTGGCGATTTCAGGCAAAACCCATTGCCGGCGATCATGCGAATCTGCACGCCCAAGTTGTCGCTGATCGGCAGGCTCGCCGCCGGGTGGTGGCTGTAGTGGCCGGGCCCGGTTTCATGATCCTTGGGTGACGCAAGCCACACTTGCAACCCATGCAGGCTGAAGCCACTGGCCTTGAGTGCTTGGGGTGTGCGCTCCACATGGGCAATCGCGCTGCCGGCAGTCATCCAGCTGACATCACCCGCTTGCACCTCCTGGTCAGAACCCAAGCTGTCCTTATGCTGCAGCGCACCGTCGAACAGATAGGTGAGAGTGGATAGGCCGATATGCGGATGCTGACGGATGTTCATGCCGCTGCCCGCTGGGTACTGGGTGGGCAACATGTGATCAAAGAACACAAAGGGCCCGACACTACGGCATTCCCTTGAGGGCAAGGGGCGCAGGATCGGCTGGCCTTCAACGTCTTCGGGGCGAGGGCGGATCACGGTGAGGGTGGTCATGGTACGTCCCAGTCTGAGCGGGTTAGGTGTGATTGAGCATAACCCGCTCGACGAGAGGTTGCCGCTATTGGCTGAATGCGCCTTCGGACAGCTGGGTCTCGATGCTGATTTCGGCAGTGGTCATCAGCTTGTGCACCGGGCACTTGTCCGCCACGCGATGCAGTTCATCGCGCTGCGCGTCTGTGAGTACGCCCTTGAGGGTCAATTTGACGTTGAGTGTGTATTTGCCTTTTGGCTCTTCGGCGGCGTCGTGGGTGACTTCCACGGTCACGCCGGTCAGCGGGATATCTTTCTTCTGGGCATAGAGCCTGACGGTCAAGGCCTTGCACGACGCCAGTGCGGCATCGAAGTAATCGTGGGGGGAGGGCGCCGAGTCGTCGCCACCCAGGCTCTTGGGCAGGTCGGTAAACAGCTCGTGGTTGTTGATGTTGACGCTGTGGCGGAAGTTTTCAGCGTTCAATGTGTTCACGGTAACAGGCATGGCAAACCTCACAGGGTGGCAGGATGAAGGTCATGCAGTTATAGAGCATGCTGGCACTTCAGTGTTCCGCGTTTTTCCACGATGAACCTCGGCACAGGGCACAAGGTCTACCCGTATTGGCCCCCATTGAGGTTGTACCGTGCCCTGGATCCGCCTGAGTCTTGCCCTGTTGCTCGCCGCCGGTAGTCTCGCTGTGCAGGCGCGTGACTATGCCTACAGCGACGCCCACCTGCATTACGTGGATTTTTTCCAGGAAACTGCCGGCATGGATAAATTGCTCAAGGCCATGGCCGAGAATCGCATCGAGCATGTGATGATTTCCGGCATTCCCGTTGCGAAGAAATGGCACGAAGACGAGCCCAAACGCCCGCGCTACTACGCCGGTGATGACGCCGATGCCTATTGGTACAGCGCCACTGACGTCATCGTCGCTGCGGCCGTGAACAAGCTCACCCCAGAACAGCGCCAGCATTTTCATCCGTTTCTAAGCGGCTTCAATCCCAACGACAAGAACTCTGCCGCCCATATCCAACGCATGCTCGACCTTAATCCAGGGCTCTGGCAGGGCATTGGAGAGGTGTTCACCCGTCACGATGACCTGACCGCGCTTACCTCAGGCGATACCCCACGTGCCAATAACGAGGCAATGACGCGGATATACCACCTGGCCGCCGAAAACGACCTGCCGGTAATGCTGCACTCGAACATCACCTCCAAGCGCGAGCGTAACCCGCTGTATTTAGCTGAGATCGAAGAGCCGTTGCGCAACCACCCGCACACCCGTTTTATCTGGGCCCATGCCGGTACCAGCAAGGAAATTCACCGTCATCAGGTCCAGATGGACTTCCTGCTGCCCACGTTAAGCCGGATGCTGGAGGCCTATCCCAATCTGTATATCGACCTGTCCTGGAGCATGCTCACGCCGTATTTGCTGGACGATGCGGGTCAGCCTCGGCCGGAGTGGATAAAGCTGGTGGAGCGCTTCCCGGAGCGTTTTATGCTGGGCTCGGACGTCGTAGGGCGTTTCAATAAGCTGGGTAAGGAAATGCGCCGCTTTGATCCCTTCCTCGATGCATTGCCCGAAGACGTCGCCCACAAGGTTGCACGGGATAACTTCCTGGCCATTCTGCCTAAACTACCTCGCGATGGTGGCGCACGTTGATATCGCGTTTTCGTCTTACGCAAATACAGTAGAGCGCCGATAACTTCCAGGAGACCGGCTGCAGGTGAATGCAGCGCTTTTGGAAGGATCCAGGCAATGAATATCCGTAGTTTGAATATTGCCCCGCGCGCCGGTTTGGGCTTTGGCGTGCTGGCGGTGATGGTGTTTGCTCTGGGCGGCTTTGCGCTGCTGCAGATGGCCAACATGCGCCAGCAGTCGGATCAGGTGGAAAACAACTGGCTGCCCAGCGTGATGGCAGTGGGGGAGATGAGCCAGGACGTGTTGCGCATTCGCGCGCTGACCTTGCGCTTGCTGGTCACCCGCGATCCCCAGGCCGTGGCGCAGAACGAGCAGAAAATCACCGAGATCAAAGCCGCGCTGCATAACGCCGAAGGGCTGTACGAAGCGTTGATCGTATTGCCCGAGGAGCGTGTGTTGTTTGATCGACTCAAGGTCGAGGAGCAGCGCTACCTGCAGCGCCAGGAGCAGGTGGTGGCGCTGTCCAAGGCTAACCGGCTGGAGGAAGCGATTCAGGTGGTCAACGGTGAGATGAATCAGTTGGCTGACGAAATGGCACTGACCTTGCGATCCCTGGTTAATCTAAACAAGGCCAGTGCCAACGAAGCGGCAAAGCAGGCACAGCATGTATTCAGCCAGTCGCGTACTTGGGTGATCGCCATGGTTGCCCTGGCTGCGCTGGTCACCATCGGCCTGGCGGTCTGGCTGACCCGCAGTATCGTGTTGCCACTGGCTCAGTCGCTCAAAGTTGCCCAGAACGTTGCCAGCGGCGATCTGACTGGGGACATCATACTGAGTGGCAAGGATGAACCCGCGCGCTTGCAGCGGGCGCTCAAGGGGATGCAGGACACCTTGCGTGACACCATCCGGCGTATCTCGGAGTCTTCGAGCCAACTTGCGTCGGCGTCCGAGGAACTCAGCTGCGTTACCGAGGATGCCACCCGCGGTTTGCACCAGCAAAGCCAGGAAATCGAACAGGCCGCAACGGCGGTCAATCAGATGACGGCCGCGGTGGAGGAGGTGGCAAGCAATGCGGTGGCCACGTCACAGGCATCTCGCGAGTCTGACCGTATCGCCCAGCAAGGGCGTGAGCAGGTGCATCAAACGGTAGTGTCGATTGAGGCGCTGGCCTCGGATGTGACCGCCAATGCGACCCAGGTCGAGGACTTGGCTCAGAAGGTCTATGGCATTAGTAAGGTGCTGGATGTGATTCGTTCGATTGCCGAGCAGACCAATCTGTTGGCGCTGAATGCTGCCATTGAGGCTGCGCGGGCAGGTGATGCGGGGCGCGGCTTTGCGGTGGTCGCCGACGAGGTGCGCGCGTTGGCCCATCGCACTCAGCAGTCGACGCAGGAAATCGAGCAGATGATCGGTGGGATTCAGCAAGGCACGGAGCAAGCCGTCAGTTCAATGCAGCAGAGCAACACCCGGGCGCGTTCCACCTTGGACATCGCCAAGTCGGCGGGGACTGCGCTGGAGGCAATTGCATCGGCGTTCACGCTGATCAATGAGCGCAACCTGGTGATTGCCAGTGCGTCTGAACAGCAGGCGGCGGTGGCGAGGGAGGTGGATCGCAACTTGATGAATATCCGCGACCTGGCGCATCAGACGTCCGCCGGAGCTAATCAGACCAGTGCGGCGAGTCAGGAGTTGTCGCGGTTGGCGGTGGATTTGAATTCGATGGTGGCGCGGTTTTCGGTGTAGTGCGCAGGTTGGGTGTATGTCCGTTGTTCAGGTAACGGATGTATACCCGGTCAACTCCAGTCTTCCATAAAAAAGCCCCGAACCAGTCGGGGCTTTTTCAGTGGATCAAGCTACAGGTCTTACTTACCCTGCCAGCGCTTCAGTACCAAGGTGGCGTTAGTGCCACCGAAGCCGAAGCTGTTGCTCATCACTGTGTCGATCTTGGCGTTTTCAACGGTCTTGGTCAGGATCGGCATATCGGCGACGACCGGGTCGATCTCGTCGATGTTGGCCGAACCGGCCATGAAGTTGCCTTCCATCATCAGCAGGCAGTAGATCGCTTCGTGAACGCCAGCGGCGCCCAAGGAGTGACCCGACAGGCTCTTGGTGGAGCTGATGGCCGGAGCCTTGTCGCCGAATACCGCACGTACACCTTCCATTTCCTTGGCGTCGCCGACCGGAGTCGAGGTGCCGTGGGTGTTCAGGTAGTCGATTGGGGTATCTACAGTGGACATGGCCATCTGCATGCAACGGATAGCGCCTTCACCGCTCGGGGCAACCATGTCGTAGCCGTCGGACGTCGCGCCGTAGCCAACGATTTCCGCGTAGATCTTGGCACCACGGGCCAGAGCGTGTTCCAGCTCCTCGACCACCACCATGCCGCCACCGCCGGCGATGACGAAGCCGTCACGCTTGGCGTCGTAGGCGCGGGAGGCCTTTTCCGGGGTTTCGTTGTACTGGGTGGACAGTGCGCCCATGGCGTCGAACAGGAACGACTGGCTCCAATGTTCTTCTTCACCGCCGCCGGCGAACACGATGTCCTGCTTGCCCAGCTGGATCTGCTCTACCGCAGTACCGATGCAGTGAGCACTGGTGGCGCAGGCGGAGGAGATCGAGTAGTTCACGCCCTTAATGGCGAACGGTGTAGCCAGGCAGGCCGAAACGGTGCTGCCCATGGTCCGCGTTACACGGTACGGGCCAACGCGCTTCACGCCTTTCTCGCGCAGGATGTCCAGCGCTTCCATTTGGTTCAGGGTGGATGCGCCGCCCGAACCGGCGATCAGGCCGGTGCGTACGTTCGATACCTGGTCTTCGCTCAGGCCGGAGTCGGCGATGGCATCTTTCATGGCCAGATAGGCGTAGGCGGCAGCGTGGCCAACGAAGCGATAGATCTTGCGATCGATCAGTTCTTCGAGGGGCAGGTCGATGGAGCCGGAAACCTGGCTACGCAGACCCATTTCGGCATATTCCGGGTTGAAGCGGATGCCAGGGCGACTTGCACGCAGGTTAGCGGTGACGGTCTCTTTGTCATTGCCCAGGCAAGAAACGATGCCCAGACCAGTGATAACGACGCGGCGCATGCGGATAACCCTTAAAAGTTGTCAGTGGAAGTGAATACGCCGACCCGAAGGCCTTCGGCAGTATAGATCTCGCGACCGTCGACGCTCACCGAACCATCGGCGATGGCCAGGTTCAGCTTGCCCTTGAGGACGCGCTTGATCTGAATGTTGTAGGTGACTTTCTTGGCGGTCGGCAGGACCTGGCCAAAGAACTTCACTTCGCCCGAACCCAGGGCGCGGCCGCGGCCTGGCAAACCCTGCCAGCCGAGGAAGAAGCCGACCAGTTGCCACATGGCGTCGAGGCCCAGGCAACCTGGCATCACAGGGTCGCCTTCGAAATGGCAGGCGAAGAACCACAGGTCCGGGGTGATATCCAGCTCGGCGACCAATTCACCTTTGCCGTACTTGCCACCCTCTTCACTGATATGGGTGATGCGATCCACCATCAGCATGTTCGGGGCGGGCAGTTGCGCGTTACCTGGGCCGAACAGCTCACCGCGACTGCAGCGCAGCAGGTCTTCCCGAGTAAAGGCGTTTTGTTTGGTCATGCGAGCTCCTCAATAATCCCATGCGGCAGGGTAGGGCAAATCTTCCCGAACCGAATGAAGCGTTCATGCCTCATGTCGGCAGCCTACACATAGACTATTGCGTTGTAGTGAAAGTCACAGCGTTAGGCACTGAATGTACACTTGTTCACTGAAATTTTAAACCGGGCCCGTTTGAGGGGCCCGTTCGGGTGCCTAAGACTGCCGCACTTTCGTCTTTCACGCCAGTCGGACTTGGTTGATGGCGCACCGCTATTGCACCCAACGCTGCAGGATTTGCTGTAAATCCGTACGTTTGAACGGCTTGGCCAGGTAATCGTTCATGCCCGCCGCCAGGCAGGCTTCGCGGTCGCCCTGCAAGGCGTTGGCGGTGAGAGCGATGATTGGCAGGTCGGCACACCCTGGCAACTGGCGAATCTGCCGGGTGGCTTCGTAGCCATCAATCAGCGGCAGTCGGCAATCCATCAGGATCGCCGTGAAAATTAGGCTCTCGGCACTGCGGATCGCTTCGGCACCGTCAGTGGCCAGGCTCACTTCGAACCCCAGGCTGCGCAGCATCGCTTCCACCACGGTGCGGTTGACCGGATTGTCCTCCACCAGCAACACATGGCGGCCATCACCAGCGCTGTGCTTGCCCTCAGCATTCTGGGCCACCGCGGGCAGGCTTTGTTGATCCAGCGCCAGTGGAATTTCCAGGGTAAACACCGAGCCACGGCCTTCTTCGCTCTGAGCGCGGAGGGTGCCGCCCATGCGCTCGGCCAGGGTGCGGGCGATGGGAAGTCCCAGCCCGGTGCCGCCGTAACGTCTTGAAATGGAACTGTCGGCCTGCTGGAACGCATCGAACATCAATTCCAGGCGTTCCGTGGAAATTCCGATACCACTGTCACGCACGGTGCAGGTGAACCACACAAGCTCATGGTCGAGGGTTTGCCAATGGGGTTCGACGCTGACGGTGCCGTGCTCGGTGAACTTCAAGGCATTGCCGATCAGGTTCACCAGAATCTGGCGGATCCGCGTCGGATCCCCCCGCACTCGGAGTGCATCCATACCCGGCGGGATCGGCAGCTTGAGCACCAGCCCACGCTGCTGCGCGCTGTGCTGGAAGGCCTGGGCGCAACTGTTGATCAGGTCGGCCAGGTTGAACGAAATATGTTCCAGCTCCAGGGCCTCGCGTTCGATGCGCGAGAAGTCGAGGATATCGTTGATCACTTTGAGCAGATGCTCGGTGGACTCGGAGGCCAGCGCCGCGTATTCAGTCTGCTCCTCGGTCATCTCGGTGGTTTCCAGCAGTTGCAGCATGCCCAGTACGCCGTTCATCGGCGTGCGCAGTTCGTGGCTCATCATCGCCAGGAAGTCTGACTTCGCATTGTTGGCACGCTCGGCTTCTTCACGGGTCTGGATCAGTTGCGCCATGGCCTGCTGCTGTTCACGACTGGCCTGGTTGAGGCCTTCGGCCAAATTGTTGATGTGCCTCGAAAGGTCGCCCAGCTCTGAATCATCCACAATCGGCAGTGGCGTCTTGTAGTCGCCTTGCTGGATCGCCTTGACGGCATTGCCCATGGCGCTGATCGGTTGCGACAGGCTGGCGGCCAGGCGCCGGGCGAGCAGGAAGGTAAACAGCAGGGCGAACAACGCCAGGATGCCCGCCTTGAACAGAATCTCCTGTTGGCGCTGGCTGAAGGCGTCATTGGACATGCCGACAATCACCCGTCCCAGGTAATCCGCGCGCGGCGCCTTGGATTCGTTGAGGTTGTCCTCGAAAAAGTCGTTGCCCAGCTGGATATGTTGCAGGCGGATCGGCGCCTGGAAGATTTTCACCGACAGCGAGCGGTCGTGTTTCTCCGACGGCTGCTCGACGTACACCAGAATGTTTTCGCTGCTGTCCTGAATCTCCAGGAAGCGCACATGGGGCGTGGCCAATGTCGCGCGCAGCAGGCTATCAAGCACATCGTTGTTGCCTGAGATCACGCCGTATTCGGTGGCGGGCGCGAGCTGGTTGGCTATCAGTTGGCCCGTGTGGTCCAGTTCCTGGCGCAGGTCCTGGATACGCACGAAAGTGAAAAAGCTGATCAGCAGCAACGTCAGCAACAGTGCCGGACCCAGGGTGATGAGCTGGGTGCGTGTGTTGATGTCCCAACGACGACGCAAGGTCATGGGCGTTTTTCTCCTTCTGCCAATCGGGCGGCGACTCTGGCTTCGTCCACCTGTTCAATGCCCAGTGAGCGCGCGACCTGCGGGTTGCCCAAGACTTTGAAATGTTCTGGATACAGTGATCGTGGCCAACTGGCCGGCGGCTGGTCCAGCAAGCGGTCGAGTACCGCCAGCCAGTCGGTCTGGTCGCTGTAGGTGCTGGCCAGGCTGCCGGCGCGCACAAACCCGGCATTCGGGCCCACCAGCGGTAATTGCTGGGCGTAGCTGCTCAGCAGCAGGTTTTTCACGGTCTTTGGGTTGTACAGTTGCGGGTCGTCGAGGCCCAGCAGTACGTGGCTGCTCCTGAACAGGTTTTGCAGTGGGCGGCTGTCGTTTGTGTTGTCCCAGCGCTGAGGTTCGATGGCCAGCTCCAGCGCCTCTGCATAGCGGCGTAGCTCGGGCAGCAGGAATTCGCTCTCGGTGCTGTAGAGCACACCGATGCGCTGCGCCTGGGGCAGGATGCTGGTGATCAGGCGCAGTTGGCGTTCCAGCGGTGGGTCGCTCCACAACAGGCTGATCCGCGCGTGCCGCGAGGCCTCCGGACGTTGGTGGGCTTGTAGCCGACTGATGCGCATCACCAGGGTCGGCGGGCCTTGTAGGTCCTGCAGACGCCAGTCCAGGCCAGGCAGGTCCAGCAGGATCAAGCGCGTACTGGAGGGCAAGCGGCTGGGCGCGGGCAAGTCCTTGAGAGGAGTGAAAGTAACGTGGTCTTCGGGGCGTTGCTGGGCCAGGGCCCGGGCAAAGGCTTGCACGCCTGCACCGTCTTCGTCTGCGGTCAGCAGGATTTCGGCGCTCCACGCCGGTGCGGCCAGCAACAGGCAGGCCAGCAGCACGGCGCGTCGGCAGCACTTATAGATAAAGAAGCGGGTCATCCGTGACGAGTCGCCCATGTCAGAACTCTAGCTCCGCGCTGAAGTAGAGGACGTGGCGATGGTCGTAAGTGTTGTCGGCCCAAGTGGTGGGCTGGTTATCGAGGCGTTCTTGCAGCATGCCGGCCAGCTCCACGTTGGCGTTGCCCAGGGCAATGCGCTTGGCCACCCGCAGGTCGACCCGTTCGAAGCGATATTGGTTGAGTGCGTCATCGCCATAGTAGAACAGCGCGCTGGACCAGCCGCGGCCCCATTCGCGCAACCAGCCGGCGGAGCCACTGTTGCGCGCCGTCTGGGCTTTGTCCAGAGGGTTGCTGGTGGCGGCGTCGACGTAAGCATAGGTCAGCCGCAGGCGATCGGCGCTGCTCACCCGCCAATCGAATTGCGACTCGGCCCCGGTAAACCGCGAACTGTTGGCGTTGCTGGCGATGTACTGGTTGTTGCGCAGGGGCGAGCTGATCATGTCGGTGATTTCGTCATAGAACAGTTTCACGTCCATGGTCAGCCCGAGATCGGCAAAGAACCCGTTGTATCCCAGTTCCCGCGAGCGCATCAGTTCCTTGTCCAAATTGCCCGGGCCCCGGGTCTTCACGAAGTACTGCCCGGAGCTCTGCCCGTAGGCCGGGGAGCTGAGGTTGGTGACGCGATAGCTCCAGTTGACGTTGTTCTCGAACATGTCCGGTGAACGGATGGCTTCGGAATACACCGCGCGCAGGCCGTGGCGCGGGTTGATCAAATAGTTGACCGCCACTCTTGGCGTGAGTGAGTGGCCACTCAGTTGTGTGTCTTCGAACATGGCGCCGCCTTGGAGCAGCCAATGCTCGCTGGCGCGCCATTCCAACTGGCCGAACAGGCGCCAGGTGGTGTCGTCCAGGGTGCCGTTGAAGTAGGTGTCGGAGTCGGCGCGGTCGTAGCGGTAGTTCATGCCGCTGACCAGGCGCAGGCTGTCGGACAGGCTGAGGGTGTCTTGAATCTCCAGGTCGTAGCGGCTTTCGCGCGTGCTCTGGTCGATGTCACCGCACACGCTCTGGTTCGCGCCGTTCCGCCATTGGTCCAGCACCTGATTGGCCAGGGCTTGCTCGGCGGCACTGCCCGGCGGTGCGGTGCCTTGGCTGTAGGTGTCCATGTGCCGGGCCAGCAGTTCGGCGTAATTCGGGTTCAATTGCCACAATTGGGTCAGCTCGGGGCTGAACGAGACCTTGGCGTCGCAGGCCTTCCAAATTTGCCGGCGATTCCACTGCTGGGCCGAGCCTTGGATATACAGGCTGTGCTCGGGATTTAAGTCGATGTTCCAGCGCAGGGAGCCTGCGTAGTCCTTGGCCGCGACGTCGGAGTTGTTACCGCCTTCGGTAATCCCGGCAAATACTGGGGTGTAGGTATACGGACGCTGATTGGTGCCTTCCTTGGCATCCAGTTGCCAGTCGATGCTCTGCTGCGCGTTCAACGTCTGGCTCATTGCCAGGCTGAAGCGGTTGAGGCGGCGACTGTCGCGGCGATCAGCACCGGCGGCATCGCTGTCGAAGCCATCGTCCTGCTGCCCGGACAGGGACAGGCGCAAATCACCGGTTTCCCAGCCCACGCCCTGGCTGGCATAGAAGTCGTTGATCCCACGTTCGCCCCGAATCACCTTTACCCGTGAGCCGTGGCTGTTAGCCGGTGACCGCGTAAGGATATTGACCACCGCCATCAACGCATTGGCGCCGTAGCTGACGGTGTTGGGGCCGCGGAAGACTTCGATACGCTCGATATCCTCCATGGCCACAGGAATATCGCTCCAGTCCACCGTGGCGAGGCCGGCGCGGTATACCGAACGCCCGTCGATCAACACCTGCATGCGCCGCGCATCGTTGGCACTGGTGCCGTGGTAGTTCACTGCAGCCTGGTTGCCGGTGGTGTAGCCGACCATCATTCCCGGCACCAGGCGTAGCAGTTCGCTGATGTCCCGTGCGCCGCTGGCTTTGATCAGCTCGCTATCGATCACGGTCATGCTGCCGGGTACGGCGGCGGCCGATTGCTTGAGGCGTGTGGCGGTCAATACCTGCGGCAGCGGCTGGCTGTCGAGGAACAGATCGTCAGCCAGCACTGATGTACTGCACAACAGCAATAGCAGTAGAGACGAATGGGAAGAAGGGCCCAAATACACGACACGGCCTTGATAATGACGGATAGCCGCCCATGTTAACTGAGGCTGGGGTATTTGCCAGTCAGTGCCTTTGCAATTACGTCACACGAGTAGGGCATTTTCCCACAGGCGCACGAATTGAAACGGGGGCTGGCCGCAAGCGGGTCGCTCCGTATAATGCCGCCATCGCCACTGGTATGGATTAACGGATTGCATATGACTGAGCAGCGCCCTATTGCGGTCCTGGGAGGCGGGAGTTTTGGTACCGCCGTGGCTAACCTGCTGGCCGAGAACGGTCACGCGGTGCGTCAGTGGATGCGCGATCCCGAGCAGGCCGAGGCCATCCGCGTGCATCGGGAAAACCCTCGTTACCTCAAAGGCATCAAGATTCATCCGGCGGTCGAGCCGGTCACCGATCTGTTGGCTACCCTGACGGACTGCGATCTGTGCTTTGTCGCGCTGCCCTCCAGCGCCTTGCGCTCGGTATTGGCGCCCCATGCCGAACGTCTGGCAGGCAAGATGCTGGTCAGCCTGACCAAGGGCATCGAGGCGCAAACCTTCAAGTTGATGAGCGAAATCCTTGAAGAAATCGCGCCCCAGGCACGTATTGGCGTGTTGTCCGGGCCGAATCTCGCGCGGGAAGTCGCCGAGCACGCGCTGACCGCCACTGTGGTCGCCAGCGAAGACGAAGCCCTGTGCGAACGTGTCCAGGCGGTGCTGCATGGCCGTACTTTCCGCGTGTATGCCAGTAGTGATCGTTTCGGCGTTGAGTTGGGCGGTGCGCTCAAGAACGTCTACGCCATCATCGCCGGTATGGCAGTGGCGCTGGGCATGGGCGAAAACACCAAGAGCATGCTGATCACCCGTGCACTGGCGGAAATGACGCGCTTTGCGGTGAACCAAGGCGCCAACCCGATGACATTCCTCGGCCTTGCAGGCGTCGGCGACCTGATCGTTACGTGTTCGTCGCCGAAAAGTCGCAACTACCAGGTGGGTTTCGCCCTAGGCCAAGGGCTGAGCCTCGAAGACGCGGTGACGCGTCTGGGGGAAGTGGCCGAAGGCGTCAACACCCTCAAGGTACTGAAAGCCAAGGCCCAGGAAGTGGGCGTGTACATGCCGCTGGTCGCGGGGTTGCACGCGATCCTGTTTGAAGGGCGCACTTTGAACCAGGTTATCGAGTTGCTGATGCGCGCCGAGCCGAAAACCGATGTCGACTTTATTTCCACCAGTGGTTTCAACTGAGGAACGCGTCATGAACGATCCGAAAGCAGCCCCCAAGTACGAATCCATTGTCCTACGCATCCTGTGGATGCTGGTGTTTGCCCTGGTGTGGCAAGTGGCGCAATTCATTCTCGGCGCGTTGGTCGTGGTGCAACTGATCTATCGACTGATCTACGGCGCGCCGAACCTGGGCCTGATGAATTTTGGCGACAGCCTAAGCCAGTTCCTGGCGCAGATCGGCCGTTTCGGCAGCTTTCATAGCGAGCAGAAGCCTTGGCCGTTCGCCGACTGGCCAACCCCGCGCGCGCCCGAGGGCGAAGCCGCCCACAGCGTACCGCCGGCGCCGCACCCTGTGCGCGATGAAGAGCCGAAACTGTGAAACTATGGATTTTGCGCCACGGCGAGGCAGAAGGGCAGGCCCGCACCGACGCCGAACGTAACCTTACTGAGCATGGCCGTGGCGAAGTGTTGCGCAGTGCCGCGCATCTGATTGGCCAACCGCTCAGCGCCATTATCGCCAGCCCCTATGTGCGGGCGCAGCAAACCGCTCAATTGGTACGCGACGTGTTGGGGTTCGAGCCAGAAGTCCGGACCGTGCCTTGGCTGACACCGGAGGGCAACCCACTGCATGTGCTGGAAAAGCTCGACACGGATGACAATGTGCTGCTGGTTAGTCATCAGCCCTTGGTCGGCAGCTTGATCAGCTTTTTGCAGCACGGCCATCAGCGCCAGCCAGAGCCGATGTACACCGCCAGCCTGGCGGAATTGGAGGGTGACTTCCCGCTGGCCGGGCTGATGAGCCTGGTAAGTGTGAAGAACCCGTAGGCAATACCGCTGCTTTGTGTGTGCTATACAGTCAACCAAGCAAGTGCTTGGTTGGCTATGGTCGGACCACAAAGGAGCGCGTCCCATGCCCGTCGCTGTTCGTTTGCCGTTGCAGCTCTTCTTCGAACGTGAAGCGCGACACCCGCGCCAGGCTTATCTGGTTCAACCCGTTGGCGGGGGCGAGGTGCAGACCCTCACCTGGGGCGACGTTGGCCAACAGGCTCGTTGCGCTGCGCACTGGCTGCGCGCCAGGGAGCTTCCTCAGGGCTCGCACATTGCCCTGATCTCGAAAAACTGCGCCCACTGGATCATCGCCGATCTGGCAATCTGGATGGCGGGGCATGTTTCGGTCCCTCTTTACCCCAATCTCACCGCCGATTCCGTTGGTCACGTACTCACTCATTCCGAGGCGGCGCTGGTGTTTGTCGGCAAGCTCGATGATTGGCCTACCATGGCCCCCGGCGTTCCGGACGGTGTTCCTACCATCAGCCTGCCGCTGTGCCCACCCGGCGCGTTCGACTTCACGTGGGCAGCCCTGCAAACCTGCTCACCGATCCAGGACAGCCCCACACCCGTTGCCTCTGAACTGGCTACTGTCATCTACACGTCTGGCACCACGGGCTTGCCCAAGGGCGTGATGCACAGCTTCGGCACCCTGGGGTTTGCCGCCACACACGGTACTGAGTTGTTTGGCCTGGGGGAGGGCGACCGGCTGCTGTCGTACCTGCCGCTGTGCCATGTGGCTGAGCGGATGTTTGTAGAGATGGCCTCAATCTACACCGGGCAAACGGTATTTTTCGCCGAGAGCCTGGATACCTTTCTGACGGATTTGCGCAGGGCGAGGCCTACAGCGCTGTTTGGTGTGCCGCGTATCTGGACCAAATTCCAGCTGGGTGTTTACAGCAAAATCCCTGAAAAGCGCCTGGGCACCCTGCTGCGGCTGCCGTTTATCGGCAAGCGCGTAGGCCGCAAGGTGCTCGCCGGCCTCGGATTGGATGCACTGCGGATTGCGTTGTCCGGTGCCGCGCCGGTTCCCGAGGCGTTGCTGCGATGGTATCAACGCCTGGGCCTGGATGTGCTGGAGGTGTATGGCATGACCGAGAGCTGCGGCTATTCCCATGTGTGTCGTCCTGGTCAGCAGACAATCGGCTGGATCGGCCTGCCGTGCCCCGGTGTGGAAGTGCGCATCGATGCGTCGGGTGAGGTTCAGGTGCGCAGCGGCGCGACCATGCTCGGCTATTTCAAGGATCCTGGAAAAACCGCTGAAACCCTTACTGGGGACGGCTTCCTGCGCACGGGCGATAAAGGTGAGCAGGACGCTGAGGGTCGCCTGCGCTTGACCGGACGCCTCAAGGAAATCTTCAAGACCAGCAAGGGCAAATACGTGGCTCCGGCGCCGATTGAGAACCGTCTGGCGGAGCACGCGCGCATCGAACAAGTCTGCGTGGTGGGCGATGGCCTTGGCGCGCCAATCGGTTTGTGTGTGCTGTCAGCGCAGGACCAGGACCGGCAAGCGCTTGGCGCCAGCCTCGAACGCTGGCTGGAGCAGGTCAACCAGACGCTGGATAAACATGAGCGTTTGCGCCGTTTGGTGGTGGTCAAGGACAACTGGGTAGTGGAGAACGGCTTTCTGACCCCGACCTTGAAGATCAAGCGCAACGTGATCGAATCGACTTACGGTCCACAGTTTCAGGACTGGAGCGAGCGTTCCGAGGCGGTTGTGTGGCAGGATTAGGGTCATCATAAAACCAACAAGGACAACCGCATGAGCCTGTGGCGTACCCAACCGAATATCGAACAACTCAACGCCATCCAGAAAAACACCATCGGTGAACTGCTGGATATTCGCTTTGAAAGCTTCGACGACGAATCCCTGACCGCCAGCATGGTGGTTGATCACCGGACCCATCAACCTTACGGCCTGCTGCACGGCGGCGCTTCGGTGGTGCTGGCCGAAAGCGTTGGCTCTATGGCGGCTTACCTGTGCGTCGACGCCAGCAAGTTCTATTGCGTGGGCCTGGAGGTCAACGCCAATCACCTGCGTGGCGTGCGCAGTGGGCGAGTGACTGCGGTGGCCAGGGCGATCCATATTGGGCGCACCACCCAGGTGTGGGATATCCGCCTGACCACGGAAGATGGCAAGGCCAGCTGCGTTTCACGTCTGACCATGGCCGTGGTTCCGCTGGGCGAGAACCCGCCGGCACGATAGGCGTGGCGTGAGTGTCATCATTCCTGGCAGTTACAGTCATTGCTGTACTGCCCAGGCATGGTGACAATCAATTTCTGTTTTTGTAGATGGGTCCGGTATGTCGCAGCATGTGTTTTTTACTCACGCCAATGGCTTCCCTTCGGCCACGTACGGCAAGCTGTTTGCCGCCTTGGCGCCGGAGTACGCAGTGGCTCACCTGCCGCAGCACGGTCACGACCCCAGGTTCCCGGTGGACGATAACTGGCAGAATCTGGTGGACGAGTTGATCCACCATCTGGAGCAGCAGCCGGAGCCGGTATGGGGTGTGGGCCACTCTCTGGGCGGTGTGTTGCATTTGCACGCCGCCATGCGTTGCCCACAGTTCTATCGCGGCGTGGTGATGCTCGATTCGCCAGTGCTGACCCGCGCGGACCGCTGGGTGATCCGCGCCGCCAAGCGTTTCGGCTTTATCGATCGCCTGACCCCGGCCGGCCGCACGCTGGGCCGTCGTGAAGAGTTCAGCGACATCGACGCCGCGCGTAGTTACTTCGCTGGCAAGACCCTGTTCCGTGGCTTCGACCCGGAATGTTTCGACGCGTACTTGCAACACGGGCTTTACCAGGCGGGTGATCGCCTGCGCCTGCGCTTCGACCCAGCCACCGAAATCAGCATCTACCGTGGCGTACCCCACACCAGCCCCGGCCAGGTGCGCCAACTGAAGGTGCCGCTGGCAGTGGTGCGTGGCCGCCAGAGCCGGGTAGTGATGCGTCACCACGCCAGCGGGGTCGACCGTCTGCCCATGGGTGAAATGCTCACCATGCCCGGTGGCCATATGTTCCCACTCGAACGCCCTCAGGACACCGCGACCTTGATCAAAACCCTGTTCACTCGCTGGGAAGCCCGTGAGCGCAGTTGCGCATGAGCACGCCGGTCGAAGAAGTGCGCCTGAGCCTGCCCCATATCGAATTGGCGGCCCATCTATTTGGCCCCGAGGATGGCTTGCCAGTGATTGCCCTACATGGCTGGCTGGACAATGCCAACAGCTTTGCGCGTCTGGCGCCCAAGCTTTCAGGGTTGCGTATCGTGGCCCTGGACATGGCGGGCCATGGGCATTCCGCGCATCGTCCTACGGGTGCCGGATATGCCTTGTGGGATTACGTCCACGATGTACTGCAAGTCGCCGAGCAACTGGGTTGGAAACGTTTTGCATTACTTGGCCACTCCCTGGGAGCCATCGTTTCCCTGGTACTGGCCGGCGCGTTGCCGGAGCGGGTAACGCACTTGGGTTTGATCGACGGCGTGATCCCACCCACCGCCAGTGGTGAGAACGCTGCGGAGCGTTTGGGCATGGCATTGCAGGCGCAATTGAACCTGCAGGGCAAGCGCAAACCGGTCTACAGCACCCTGGATCTAGCGGTCGAAGCGCGCATGAAAGGCTTGGTCGCCGTCAGCCGTGAAGCCGCAGAGCTGCTGGCCCAGCGCGGTTTGATGCCGGTGCCGGGTGGTTACACCTGGCGTACGGACAGTCGCCTCACCCTGGCTTCGCCGATGCGTCTGACCGATGAGCAGGCAATGGCCTTCGTGCGGCGAGTGGGTTGCCCTACGCAGTTGGTGGTTGCCGCCGACGGTATGTTGGCGAAACATCCTGACTTGCTTTCCCAGCTGCCCTTTGCGGTAACTACGCTGCCAGGCGGCCATCATTTGCACCTGAATGATGAGCCCGGCGCAGTCCTTGTTGCAGACTGTTTCAATCGGTTCTTCTCCGCGCCTTGACTTGGGGCGGTCAACTGCCGAGGCTGGGCAGATTGAAAGGGAGTCAACCATGAATGTTTTCAACACCGCTACGACCTCCAATGGCCAGGGCTTTTTGAGCTTATGAGCGTGCGTAACGGATGTATCCGTATCCTGGGGCTGAGCCTGCTCAGCCCAATGGTATTCGCCGCCGACCTGCCGGGCAGCCAGGACCTGCCCACCGTGGCCCGACAGGTCGACGCACAAATTGTCGATTACCGTCCCGCTGAAGAAAAAGAACGCATCTACCCCATGGGTGCGATCCGCAAGATCAGTGGCCAACTGCGCTATGAAGGCCAGGCCACCGCCCGGGGCCAAACCACAGCCATCACCTATGAACTGCCCGCTGAACACAGCTCCAGCGCCGCGTTCACCGCGACCCGCGAAGCATTGCAGGCAAAGGGTGCACAGCTGTTGTTCTGGTGTAAGGCCCGCGACTGCGGCGAGAGCAGCCTGTGGGCCAATGAGGTGTTCGGCAACGCCAAGCTGGTCGGCGCCGATGGCCAGCAGGAATACCTGCTGTTGCGTCTGGCCGCACCGCAGGACAATTCCTTGGTGGCGTTGTACGGCATCACCCGAGGCAACCGCCGTGCCTATCTGCATGTGGAACAACTGGACGCCAGCGCACCGCTGGGTGACCTGCTGCCCACCTCCGCGACCCTCTTGCGCGAATTGAAAAGCACCGGCGAACTGGATTTCCCAGCGCTGGGCGCCGAGCCTGACGACACCTGGTTGACCCTCATCTCCCGTGGCTTGAACCTCGATACCACCCTGCGCGTCAGCTTGACCGGCACCCACGCCGAAGCCTGGCGCCAGGCTTTGGTCGAAAAAGGCGTGCGCGCTGCGCGCCTTGAAACCGGAACCGGTGAAACCAAAGGTCTGCACCTGCATCTGATACGCTGACCCATATAAGGCGAACGGACCCGCGCCGTTCGCCTAAGCTTTCTTCCTACAGCCTTTTTCCGAGATACCCCATGCTCAATAACGATCGCCTGCTGGTGCAAATCCTGCTGCTGGTGCTCTTTGGTGCCAGTTTCTGGGTAATGGCGCCGTTCTGGTCGGCGCTGTTCTGGGGCGCCGTTCTGGCGTTCGCCAGTTGGCCACTGATGGTGCTGCTGACGCGCTGGTTGGGTGGCCGTGAATCCCTGGCTGCCGGCATCCTGACGCTGGGCTGGATGCTGTTGGTGGCGGTGCCGCTGGTGTGGCTGGGATTCAACCTGGCGGACCATGTGCGCGATGCGGTGGCGTTGATCAAGGATATCCAGGTAGACGGGCTGCCCGAGGCACCGAACTGGCTGGGCTCAATTCCCTTTGTGGGTGAGCGATTGGTTGGGATGTGGAACAGCATTGACGAGCAGGGTGCGGCGCTGATGGTCAGCATCAAGCCGTACCTGGGCCAAGTGGGGAACTGGCTGCTGGCGCGCAGTGCACAGATCGGCGGCGGTATCCTTGAGCTGACACTGAGCCTGGTGTTCGTGTTCTTTTTCTATCGCGATGGGCCACGGTTGGCGATGTTCGTGCATCGCCTGTTGGAGCGCTTGATCGGTGATCGCGCCGGTTATTACATCGAACTGGTTGCAGGTACTGTTCAACGTGTCGTCAACGGCGTGATCGGCACCGCTGCTGCCCAGGCATTGCTGGCGCTGATCGGTTTCTGGATTGCCGGCGTGCCGGGCGCCCTGGTGCTGGGGATCGTGACCTTCCTGCTCAGCCTGATCCCCATGGGCCCGCCGCTGGTGTGGATCCCGGCCACGGCGTGGCTGGCCTGGAAGGGCGATTACACCTATGCGGTGTTCCTGGGCGTATGGGGTACGTTCATCATCAGCGGCGTGGACAACGTGCTCAAGCCGTACCTGATCAGCCGTGGCGGCAATCTGCCGTTGGTGATCGTTTTGCTTGGGGTGTTCGGCGGCTTGATCGCGTTTGGTTTTATCGGCCTGTTTATTGGCCCGACCTTGTTGGCCGTGGCTTACAGCCTGTTGATGGATTGGAGCGCGACACAAGCTCAAGGGCGACGCGAAGACAAGCCTCTTTAAGCCCTGGGCAACCACATCACTGCAGTTAAACCGCCGCCTGGGGTCTCCTCCAGGCTCAGGCGGCCGCCGAGGCGCTCAGCGGCATCCTTGGAAATCGTCATGCCCAGGCCTACGCCACCGGAATTGCGGTTGCGTGAACCTTCCAGGCGGAAGAAGGGCTCAAACACCGCCTCGCGCATATCGGCGGCAATCCCAGGGCCGTGGTCGATCACGCGGATGATCAGGGCTTCGCGGCTGTCTTCAAGTTCAACACGCACCGTGCCGGCATAGCGCAAGGCATTGTCGATCAGGTTGTTCAAGCAGGAGCGCAGGGCCATCGGTTGCACCTGCAACGGAACGCAAGTGCCGGCGAATTGCACATCAGAGCCCTGGTCCTGGGCGTTTTCACTCAGTGATTCCACCAACGCCTGCACATCCAGCCAATGCCGTGTTTCGCTGGTGCGTTGTTCATGCAGGTAGCTCAGGGTGGCGTCGAGCATGTTGATCATGTCGTCCAGATCCTGGCGCATCTGGCCCTGCAACTTCGTGTCGTCGATCTGTTCCAGGCGTAGCTTGAGGCGTGACAGCGGAGTGCGAAGGTCATGTGAGACGGCGCCGAGCATACGTGCGCGTTGGCTGACCTGTTCGCGGATACGCCGTTGCATCAGGTTGAAGGTCGATGCTGCTTTGCGCGCTTCCTGCGGGCCGGACTCATCCAGCGGCGGGCTGTCGAGGTCCAGGCTCAGGCGCTCGGCCGCTTCGCTCAGACGCTGGATCGGCCGGCTCAGCAGCTTGGCGCCGTACCAGGCGGCAATGATCAGGCAGATGAACTGGAACGTCAGCGGGACCAGCGGGCCGCCAAACCACGGGCGGCGATGTTCCTTATGCCGTTGCGTCATAGTGCCATCAGGCTGTTCGACAAAGGCTTCCTGAGGCGGTGGCGGGGGAGGACCGTAATAACGAAACCAACAGATCGCCAGCACATGGGCCAGCACAATCGCCACCAGCAACACGCCGAACAGCCGACCAAACAGCGTATTGAAGGCGGCACGCATCAACCGATATCCCGCGCGTCAAACAGGTAGCCTTCGCCCCGCACAGTTTTGATCAACTGTGGTGCCTTGGGGTCATCCCCCAGTTTCTGACGCAGGCGCGACACCAGCAAGTCGATGCTGCGATCAAACGCTTCGATGGATCGCCCACGAGCGGCATCCAGCAATTGCTCACGGCTCAACACCCGCCGCGGGCGCTCGATAAACACCCACAACAGACGAAACTCGGCGTTGGACAGCGGCACCACGAGGCCATCGTCCGCCACCAGTTGGCGCAACACGCTATTGAGGCGCCAGTTGTCGAAACGGATATTGGCGCGCTGTTCGGTGCGGTCATCACGCACTCGGCGCAAGATAGTCTGGATACGTGCCACCAGTTCGCGCGGTTCGAAAGGCTTGGACATGTAGTCGTCGGCGCCCAGTTCCAGACCGATGATGCGGTCGGTGGGTTCGCAGCGGGCGGTAAGCATCAGGATCGGTATATCCGACTCCGAGCGCAGCCAGCGGCACAGCGAAAGGCCGTCCTCGCCTGGCAGCATCAGGTCTAGCACCACCACGTCAAAGGTTTCGGCTTGCATGGCCAGGCGCATCGCGGCGCCGTCGGTGACGCCGGTGGCGAGGATATTGAAGCGTGCCAGGTAGTCGATCAGCAGTTCGCGAATCGGCACATCGTCGTCGACGATCAGCGCGCGGGTATTCCAGCGCTTGTCCTCGGCGGTCACCGCGCCTTTTTGTTCGTCGTTCACTGGGACAAAAGGGGTATGCATAGTGCGATCATCTGCCTGGTTGTTGCGGTCAGCATAGGCGCCCAGCCCCATGGCTGGAAGTGCTGGTCGTTGGGTCGTGCGGGCGAGGCTAGCGGTGGGGCGTGTTGGGGGCATGTCGTGAATGTATCAGCTTTGAAATATTTGCCCGAAAGGCCCGCCAAATGCCGGTTGGTCAGTATTTACCGATCATCGGATCCCGCAACGCCGCTGCTTGCGCTACAATCCGCGCCGATTTCGACTTGCCTGAGAGCCCATTCCAATGTCCGTCTGCCAGACTCCTATCATCGTCGCCCTGGATTACCCCACCCGTGACGCCGCACTGAAGCTGGCTGACCAGTTGGACCCCAAGCTTTGCAGGGTCAAGGTCGGCAAGGAACTGTTCACCAGCTGTGCCGTAGAAATCGTCGGCACCCTGCGTGACAAAGGCTTCGAAGTGTTCCTCGATCTGAAATTCCACGATATCCCGAATACCACCGCCATGGCGGTCAAGGCCGCCGCCGAAATGGGCGTGTGGATGGTCAACGTGCACTGCTCCGGCGGCCTGCGCATGATGACCGCCTGCCGCGAAGTGCTGGAACAGCGCAGCGGCCCTAAACCCCTGCTGATCGGTGTGACCGTGCTGACCAGCATGGAGCGCGAAGACCTGGCCGGTATCGGCCTGGACATCGAGCCTCAGGAGCAGGTACTGCGCCTGGCAGCCCTGGCCCAGAAAGCCGGCCTTGATGGCTTGGTGTGCTCGGCGCTGGAGGCCCAGGCCTTGAAGACCGCCCATCCGTCGTTGCAATTGGTGACCCCGGGGATCCGCCCGGCGGGCAGCGCCCAGGATGACCAGCGCCGTATCCTGACCCCGCGTCAGGCACTCGATGCAGGTTCTGACTACCTGGTGATCGGTCGCCCGATCAGCCAAGCGGCGGATCCGGCCAAGGCGTTGGCGGCGGTCGTTGCCGAGATCGCCTGATCCGAATGGGGAAGGGGCTTGCTGTAGCGAGCCCCTTCTCACATTTGCTATGCAGTGTGTCAGCTGACCTTAAGCACCAATTTCCCAAAGTTCTCGCCGTTGAATAACTTCATCAACGTCTCCGGGAACGTCTCCAGGCCCTCGACAATATCCTCTTTGCTCTTGAGCTTGCCCTGCGCCATCCAGCCGGCCATTTCCTGCCCGGCGGCGGCAAAATTCGCCGCGTGATCCATCACCACAAAGCCTTCCATCCGCGCGCGATTGACCAGCAGTGACAGGTAGTTGGCCGGGCCTTTCACGGCTTCCTTATTGTTGTACTGGCTGATGGCGCCGCAAATCACCACCCGCGCCTTCAGCGCCAGGCGGCTAAGTACTGCGTCAAGAATGTCGCCGCCGACGTTATCGAAATACACATCCACGCCCTTCGGGCATTCGCGCTTGAGGGCGGCGGGTACGTCTTCGTTCTTGTAGTCGATGGCTGCATCAAAGCCCAATTCGTCTACCAGAAACTTGCACTTGTCAGCGCCACCGGCGATGCCGACCACGCGGCAACCTTTCAGCTTGGCGATCTGCCCGGCAATACTGCCCACGGCGCCGGCTGCACCGGAAATGACCACGGTTTCACCTTCCTTGGGCGCGCCGGTGTCCAGGAGCGCGAAGTAGGCGGTCATGCCGGTCATGCCCAGTGCAGAAAGGTAGCGGGGCAGAGGGGCGAGCTTTGGGTCGACGGTGTAGAAGCCGCGCGGCTCGCCGAGGAAATAATCCTGCACGCCCAAGGCACCATTCACGTAGTCGCCGACCGCGAATTTCGGGTTGTTCGAGGCAATCACCTTGCCCACGCCGAGCGCGCGCATCACTTCGCCGATACCGACGGGCGGAATGTAGGACTTGCCTTCATTCATCCATCCACGCATGGCCGGGTCGAGGGACAAGTATTCATTGCGTACCAGCACTTGCCCGTCCTGGGGTGTGCCCACCGGTACTTCCTGGTACGTGAAGGTTTCCCGCGTCGCCGCGCCGACCGGGCGTTTGGCGAGCAGGAATTGGCGGTTGGTCTGGGCAGTCATGGCAGGGACTCTTAAGAAGTGGAGCATGAGTGATAGACCTTGAGCGGGTTGGGGGCAAGGTCGGCTGAAGGCGCGAATGCTGGTCGATAGGCTGCGTTGATAGTGCGCAGGGTGTCCTTATCACTGGTACTCATGCAGCCCTAACCGGGCGTTTGATAGTGCTGACGCGCCAGTGTCAGTGTTGGCTAGACTCGGCCCACGGCTATTTCTCCCATAGGACACTCCCCCATGAGCATGACGTTTTCCGGCCAAGTCGCCCTGGTGACCGGCGCCGCCGCCGGTATTGGCCGCGCCACCGCGCTGGCGTTCGCCGCCGAAGGTTTGAAGGTCGTCGTTGCCGACCTGGATGTGGAGGGCGGCGAGGGCACTGTCGCGCTGATCCATCAGTCCGGTGGCGAGGCGTTGTTTGTACGCTGCAACGTCACACAGGAGGCGGATGTGCAGCAATTGATGGCGCAGACCATCGGCGCTTATGGCCGCTTGGACTACGCCTTTAATAACGCCGGCATCGAGATTGAGAAGGGCAAGCTGGCGGACGGCAGCCTGGATGAGTTCGACGCCATCATGGGCGTCAACGTCAAAGGCGTGTGGCTGTGCATGAAGTACCAATTGCCACTGTTGCTGGCCCAAGGCGGCGGGGCCATTGTCAACACCGCGTCGGTCGCGGGCCTGGGGGCGGCGCCGAAGATGAGCATCTACGCGGCCTCCAAGCATGCAGTGATCGGCCTGACCAAATCGGCGGCCATCGAGTACGCGAAGAAGAAAATTCGCGTCAACGCCGTTTGCCCGGCGGTGATCGACACCGATATGTTCCGCCGTGCCTATGAGGCCGACCCCCGCAAGGCTGAATTCGCCGCCGCCATGCACCCGGTTGGGCGTATCGGCAAAGTAGAAGAAATCGCCAGCGCCGTGCTTTACCTATGCAGCGATGGCGCCGCATTCACCACCGGGCACGCCTTGGCGGTGGACGGTGGCGCGACGGCGATCTAGGACCTCGCGTCGCCTTCTATTCGAAAACGCCTTGGGGGGATGTGGGGCTTTTCCAGAGCTGGCAAAACGCCGCGACCGAATATGTGTCAGTAGGTAAATAATTCAATTAAATCAATACTTTAATAAATTTGTGTGACCGGCAGTCAACGGCTTCTGTGCTTAACTCTTCGGGTTGATAACAGACAGTTGAAGTGAGTGGCTCATGGATTTAAGGATTGATCGACAAGCCCTTGTACCGGTGGTGCAGCAAATTGTCAGTGCAGTGGCGCAATGGATTCGCAAGGACGAGGTAAGCCCCGGCACACGCTTGCCCTCCATCCGCCAACTGGCTCGGGATAATCTGCTCAGCCAATCCAGCGTGATCGAAGCATTCGAACGGATGGTCGCCCAGGGAGTGCTGGCCCCCCGGCAAGGCTCGGGATTTGTAGTGGCCCAGCCAGCCGTCTCCCACGAAGGCAATTGGTATGAAGGGGCGGAGCGCGAATGGGGGGCCTTTGCCGATAATCCGCTGGGCGAGTTGAAACTGGGCTGCGGCTGGTTGCCAGACGCCTGGCGCGAAAGCGATGACATCAGTTACGCAATCCGTGAAGTTACCCGCACCGACACTGCAGCACTGTTCAACTACAGCACGCCCTTAGGTTTACCCGCGTTGCGCGAACAACTGGCCAAGCGCCTGACTCAGATTCATATCCCCTCCAGCGTGGACTGCATCCTCACTACCGCGGGCGCTGGCCATGCCCAGGACCTGCTGATACGCACGCTGCTCAAGGCCGGCGATTGCGTGGTGGTCGAAACCCCGGGGTACGGCAACCTCTATCAACAATTGGCGTTCCAGGGTGTGCAACTGCTGGAGGTGCCGCGTACCCGAGGCGGCCCCGACCTCCTGGCCCTGGAAGCGTTACTACAAGATCATCGGCCAAAATGCCTGTTCATCCACAGCCTTTATCACAACCCCACCGGGACGAGTCTGTGCCGCGAGGTGGCCGAGCGTTTGCTGGAACTGGCGCACCGCGAAAACTTCCTGATCATTGAAGAAGACGTCTACGGCGATCTGCAACATGCCAGTTGCATACGGCTCGCGGCATTGCCCCATGATGACCGGGTGATCTATGTCGCGAGTTTCTCCAAGACCCTGAGCAGTGCGTTGCGCGTGGGGTATCTCACTGCCAGTTCGGCGATCATCACGCAACTGGCCAGCCTCAAGACCTTGACCGGATTCGGCACCTCGCGGTTTGCCGAGGCAGTGGTTGCTACGCTATTGGCCAATGGCACCTATCGTAAATGGGTACAGCGCCTGCGCAAGCGACTGGGCACTGAAATGAGAGCCACCCTGCAAGTGCTGGAAGACGAGGAGTGGGAGGTGTTCGCGGTGCCTGCCGGAGGCATGTTCCTGTGGGCGCGGCCGGGGGAGGCGCAACCTTCGCTGCTGCAGAGGTGTGCCCGACGTCTGGGAGTGTTGTTGTCTCCCGGGGCGTTGTTCAGCCCAACGGCGGAGCCCTGTGAGTGGCTGCGCATCAATGTGGCCTATGCAACTGATCCACGGGCTTTGGCATTGTTCCGTGCCATGGGGCCTACCAGATCGACCTCGACCATTCTGAAAACGACGAGCGTGTAGCTTTTTGCCATTATTGTGGCGCCAACGTCTTGTGTTCAGTGCCTTGTGGTTGCGAATCTCGCTGGATGTCAATCGGGCTTGATGGCATCTGCCATTGCAAGAGGATTCAAGTGCAATGATTTCAGGCGTGCAACGACGTTTCGCCAACCTCGGTATGGCGAAAAAACTGGGTTTTGGCTTCATGCTGGTGCTGCTGCTGACGGCTTTGGTAGCAGCTATCGGCGTGTGGTCCCTGCAGACCGTTGGCCAGCGTTTCGAGGGGCTCAAGGCCATGTCTTCGCTCAACAGCGGCTTGCTCAAGGTGCGCCTGATCGAGCAGGACTACGCGCTGCACGCCGACCCCAAGGCTGTCGACGCCCTGCATGAAAGCGTCGACGCCTTGGCGGCCCAGGCCGCCGCCCTCAAGGCACAGTCTGCGGCGAATGTGACGGTGATGACTGACGTCGAGCAGGCCCTGGTCGCCTACCGCCAGGCGTTCGATGAGTTTGTCGAGCTGACCCAGACCAAGGATCTGGCGCTGGAAATGGCCACTTGGTCAGTGTCCAGCGTGGCGAACAACCTGGACGTGTTGCAGGCCGGCCTGGCGGACGACGGGGCTTATGGCCTCAAGGAAAGCCAGGGCAAGGAGGGCGCCGAGTTTATCGAGCAGGCTGGACAGGTCAGTCAGGTGTCGCGCTTGATGTTGCAGGCCATGAACGAAGCTCACGTACGCTTGGACCAGAGCCGCAAAGTGGATGCCGAGGATGCCGAGCAAGGCAAGATCGAGCAGGCTGACCAGGCTCTTGCTCAAGTCGAGCAACTGAAAACGTCGGTCAAGGACTCCGGTTATCAGACGGTGCTCAATGAAGTCTCAGGGCACATTGCCGCGTTCAGCGAGAAGCTGGGTGAATACACCGGCCTGTTGGCCCAGGAAAAAGTGGTCTACAAACAACTGCATGACCGGGCGGCTCTGGTGGTCAGCCGGGTCAACCAGGCCTATGACGCCGAAGACCTGTCGATGCAGGCACAACTGAAAAAAAACGCGATGTTGATCATCGGCTCGTCGGCCCTGGCTTTGCTGGTGGGGCTGATTGCAGCGTGGGTGATTACCCGTTTGATCGTCGCGCCGCTGCGCAGTGTGATCGCGGTGGCGCAGCAGATTGCCGCCGGGGATTTGAGCGGGCGTATGGAGGTCAGTCGTCGTGATGAAATCGGCCAGTTGATGCAGGCGATGCAACAGATGGGCAACGGCCTGAGCCAGATGGTCAGCGGCCTGCAGGCCGGTATCGAGCAATTGGCCAGCTCGGCGCAGTCGCTCTCCAGCGTGACCGAGCAAACCAATGTCGAGGTCAGCAGCCAGAAGGAGGAAACCGAGCAGGTGGCCACTGCTATGAACCAGATGACCGCCACGGTGCACGATGTGGCGCGCAACGCTGAAGAGGCCGCGCAAGCCGCGCAGACCGCGGATGACAAGGTCGACAGCGGTCAGCAAGTGGTGCGCCAGAGTTTGCAGCGCATCGAGTTGCTGGCCACTTCCAGTAACAATGCCAGTGCGAGCATCGAGAGCCTCAGTGCCGAAATCCAGAACATTGGCACTGTGTTGGGCGTGATCAAAAGCGTGGCGGAGCAGACCAACTTGCTGGCCCTGAACGCGGCCATCGAGGCTGCCCGTGCGGGTGAGCAGGGCCGTGGCTTTGCGGTAGTGGCCGATGAAGTGCGGGCGCTGGCCAAGCGTACCCAGCAATCGACCGAAGAAATCGAGCGGTTGGTCAGCACCTTGCGCAGCGCGGCGCAATCATCGGTGCAGCAGATCCAGCAAAGCGGTGAGCTGGTCAAGCTGGCGGTCAGCGATGCCCTGGAAACCGAGAGCGCCCTGGGCAGCATCGCGGTGGCGGTGTCGTTGATCCAGCAGATGAACCAGCAGATCGCCGCTGCCGCTGAGGAACAAAGCTCGGTGGCTGAAGAGATCAACCGTAGCGTCACCAGTATTCGTGCGAGTGCCGATCAATCGGCGTTGAGCATGCAGGGCAATGCGGCGTCGAGTATCCAGCTGGCGCAGTTGGGGGCGGAGCTCAAGGGGATGGTGGGGCATTTCCGCCTTTGATCGCAGCACCGAGGCTGCGATCAAAGGGGAGGGCGATCAAGCGTGGTTTGCGAGAAAGGTCAGCAGCGCTTCGTTGACGAAGTCCGGGTTCTCCCGGCTGGAGATATGCCCTGCGTCTGGAATCAACGTCAGTGCGCAGCCAATCAGTTCGGCCATTTCCTTGGATTCGACGGGTGGACGAGGTTTGTCCTGCTCGCCGCACATCACCAAAGTGGTATCGGCGTCCAGGCGCGGTAGTTGCTCCAGCACGTCGTCGCGGCTGAAGATCAACTGGCCCAAGGGCACGACGCTCTGCAGCAGGCGTTCTCGGGAAAAGGCCCGCAGTGACGTGCGAAAGTCCTGGTACAGCGCTGATTCGCGGTCGATGTCCGGGCGGAAGAAGATCGGTGCGATCACATCCAGCAACGGCTCGGGAATGGCGCCGGCGTCTTCAATCATCTTGAACAGCGAGAAGTAATACTGGCGCGTGGCCTCGGGCTCGGCGCCGAGGTAGGTGTCCATCAGTATTAGGCTGTTGATGCGTTCGGGGGCCTGCAACGCCAGGCGCGCGCCCCACATACCGCCGACCGAGAGGCCCACCAGGTTGATCTGCGTGATAGCCAAGTGATCCAGCAGGGCCAAGGTCTGGCGTGCGAGGTCGTCGAGGGAGCGCGTTTGCGTGGGCAGTTGGCCCGATTCACCGTGGCCCCATAGCTCGGGCACGATCACACGGTACTGTTGCGACAGGGCGTCGATCTGCGGTGCCCACATGTCGCGGTTCCACAGGTAGCTGGAGCCCAGCAGCACGGCCGGGCCGGTGCCTTGGTCGAGGTAGTGCAGGGGTTGTCCATCAATGACGGCGATAGGCATAGCAGGCCTCTGACTTCACGGAGTGAGGCGCACTTTTTTACGCTAGTCGGGGGGCGGAGGATAGGTGCCAGGATGATGGCACCTATTATTTTGCGAGGATCAATCGTAGATGACTTTCTTCTTCCACTCGGCGTCGGCGTCGACTTCTTTCATGCCTTGGGTCAGTTCGTTGACCTCTTCTGCGGCCTGTTTGCTGTTAGCCAGCACGGTGGAGTTGGCGCGGGCCAGTTGGCCTTCCAGCAATTGCAGCTGGGCGCTGTAGAGTACCGGCTCCGGCTGTTTGCGCAGGTACTGCACACCACGCTCGAAGGCCAGGCGTGCCTGGCCCGGTTGGCCCTGCTGCAGCGCGTGCTGGCCGAGGTTGTTGAAGAACTCGATGTGCAGCAGCACCAGGATATGGCGGATTTCTTTGATCCAATGCTTGGCTTCGTTGGAGGGTAGGAAACCGTCCTGGGCTGCGCGCGTGACCTGGCCGTGCAGGGCTTCCAGTAGGAAGCGCACGTCCTTGGCCTTGGCTTCGGTCTGGATCGGTGCCGGGGGGTTGTTGACCGGGATCGATTCGCCCTGGGCCACCAGTGTGTTCAGCTCAGTGATGCGCGCTTTAATAGGAGCACTGGTCTTGTTGAGGTTCAACAGGCGCTGGTTCACGTTGAGCTCCAGGCGGGTCAACAACAGTTTGAGCGCCGGGGTCATCAGTTGGCCTGGGAATGTTTCGGTGATCTCACCGCAACGGCGCAGGCGATCGTTAAGCTCGATCTGGACGCGCTGCTTTTCCAGCTTGTTGTTTTCCACCACGTGGTTCATATAGCCAATGGCGATCAGTATTACGATCCCGGCTATTACCAGCAGGGTGATCATGAGTGGTGTCACCGGTGTGACCTCTTTATAGGGTTTGCAATGGAGTGTAGTGACTGGGCCGGCTATCGGATAGAGCTGATCGACCAGCTGCCCGGGTAGTTTCTTCTATATAGACAAGCGCTCCCTGCGTAGATGCACATTGCCATTATTTGCCAGGGCGAACTATAACGTCTTGTCGGGTGCCAGAATATAGGCGTCAAGGTGCGGACGGGCAGAATGCTCGCAACGGCTGGTAAACGCGGGCGAAGTCATTGATTTTAATAAATTTATCCTTGGGGGTTGACGATCCCCCAATCCATCCATAGAATGCGCGCCACTTAAAGCGTAAAGCACACAGCGAAACGCGTTGAGTAGTGAATGTTGTACGTGTGTCCCCTTCGTCTAGTGGCCTAGGACACCGCCCTTTCACGGCGGTAACAGGGGTTCGAGTCCCCTAGGGGACGCCATATGCGGGAATAGCTCAGTTGGTAGAGCACGACCTTGCCAAGGTCGGGGTCGCGAGTTCGAGTCTCGTTTCCCGCTCCAATTTACAAACAGTGTGGCTTTCGGGCGGCACTGAGTGAAACCAGGACCCAATCTTCGGATGAGGCCTCTGGGCACTGAAATACACACCATGTGTTTCAGTAGCGTGTCCCCTTCGTCTAGTGGCCTAGGACACCGCCCTTTCACGGCGGTAACAGGGGTTCGAGTCCCCTAGGGGACGCCATTTGCGGGAATAGCTCAGTTGGTAGAGCACGACCTTGCCAAGGTCGGGGTCGCGAGTTCGAGTCTCGTTTCCCGCTCCATATTCAAGAAAAAAGCCACTCAAGCGAGTGGCTTTTTTTTGCCTGCGATTTACGTAAAGGGGCTTCGGCCTCTTTTTTCATTCTTACAGGTTCCAGATGTGCTTTTCCTGGTAAAGCCATCTGCTGCGCCGCTGATGTGGTGGGTCTTGTAGGAATAGTCTGTACTTTCCGTGAGGTTGATGCGAATTGGTCCCGCTGTCTCTACTCTGGCGTGCCTATTTTCCTTGTTCACCTCAGAGAGCTGCCCGGATGTTACAGCTGGACTTCTATTCAACCCTGGTCGCCGCGTCCCTTGTGCTTTTGCTTGGCCGCTGGCTGGTTGCCCGCATAGGCTTTTTACGCGCCTACAATATTCCCGCGCCGGTAGCCGGCGGCCTGGTGGTCGCTTTAGTGCTTTTGGCGTTGCGGGGGCTGGCCGATATTGAGGTGCGCTTCGACCCTTCGTTGCAAACCCCGTTGATGCTGGCATTTTTCGCCACTATTGGACTGAACGCGGATTTCGCCAGTTTGAAGAAAGGCGGCCGAATCCTGGCGATCTTTCTGTTGGTCGTGACCACACTGCTGGTGGTGCAAAACGCCATGGGCATCGCATTGGCCAAGGCCTTGGGACTCGACCCGTTGATGGGCTTGCTCGCCGGCTCGGTGACGCTGTCAGGCGGACACGGTACGGGTGCCGCCTGGGGGACTGTGTTCAGCGAGAAGTATGGCGTGGCCTCCGCGTCAGAATTGGCGATCGCCTCCGCAACCTTCGGCTTGGTACTCGGGGGCTTGATTGGAGGTCCGGTTGCCCGCTTGCTGATCAAGCGGGTCCAGGTGCCTGGTATCGAGCAGGTGCAGCCGCGCCTGCCCAAGGGCTTCGAGCAACCGAACCGGGAGCGTTTGATTACCCCGTTCTCATTCATCGAAACCCTCGCGTTGCTTGCGATCAGCCTCCAGGTCGGCACCTACCTCAACGGCTTCCTTCAAGGCACAGCACTGGAGTTGCCCACTTTCGTCTGTGTGCTGTTTGTCGGCGTCGTGCTGCGTAACGGCTTGTCGGCGCTGGGCTGGCATCAGGTGTTCGAGCGCGAGGTATCGGTGCTGGGCAATGTCAGTCTGTCGTTGTTCTTGGCTATTGCCTTGATGTCGCTCAAGCTGTGGGACCTGGCAGCACTTGCCTTGCCGATTGTCATCCTGCTGGCCGCGCAGGCGTTGCTGATGGCGCTGTTTGCGATTTTCATCACGTTCCGGGTCATGGGCAGCAATTACGATGCGGCAGTGCTGGCCGCAGGGCACTGCGGGTTCGGGCTCGGTGCCACGCCGACGGCGATTGCCAACATGCAGGCGGTGACGCAACGCTTCGGGCCGTCACAGATTGCGTTTCTGGTGGTGCCGATGGTGGGCGCATTCTTTATCGATATCACCAATGCGGTGGTGATCAAGTTGTATCTGGCGCTGCCGTTCCTGGGCGCTGCGGGTTGACGCGTTAACCCCTGCGCCGCACACAAAAACGCCGATCAGCAATGATCGGCGTTTGTTGTTGGGGAGCGCTTCAGCCGCTATCAGAGCTTGGGCAGCTGTCCGATACGCCCCATCATTTCGGTGACGATCTGCAGATCCAGCAAGAACTGGTCGACCGTCTTGAACTCATTGTCGGTATGCCCGGTGTACTTCACTTCCGGTCGCGCCAGGCCAAATTGCACACCGTTGGGCAACTCGTGCACGGAGGTCGCTCCAGCCGAGGTGCCGAACTTGTGTTCCATGCCCAGGTTTTCGCTGGCTACCGCAAGTAAGGCCTTCACCCATTCACCTTCCGGGTTGCGGAACATCGGCTCGGCCACCGAGTAGGTGAAGTCCACGTTGACCTTGGTTTTCTTGTCCCAGGCGCTCAACTTTTCGGCGATCTCGGCCTTGAGCTGCTCCGGGGATTTACCCTTCGGCACCCGGAGGTTGACTGCCAGCTTGAAAGCCTTTTCATCCAGCCCGACAAAGGTCGGTGAGGTGGTCAGCGGGCCCATGAAATCATCCGCAAAACCCACGCCCAATTTGCCACCCAAGTAATCCAGGCCCCAATTGTCGGACGCATACCGCGCAGCGTCGGTGATGTGGTTGTGCTTGAGAGCGATCTTGCCGTCGACGCTGTGAATCAGCTCCAGCATGCGCGCCACCGGGTTGATGCCGGACTCCGGCTCGGAGGAGTGCGCCGACACGCCGGTGACAGTCAGCTTGACGTCCTTGCCGTTGACCTTGGCGCTCACCTCAAAATCGCCACCGTTGCGCTTGACGTATTCCGTGCCGGCCTTTTGGAGGCTGGCTGCTAATTCCTTAGGGTTGTCGCTGATAAACGTGGCCACCGACGCCGATGGAATCTGGTTGGTGGCCATGCCGCCGGTCATTGCGATGATTTCTGCGCCTTTGCCTTCCCCTTTGCGGCGGGGGAAGGTGGCCATGACGGTGCCATAACCTTTTTCGGCAATCACCACCGGATAGCCGCCATCCAGCGCAAGGTTGTATTGCGGTGTCGGGTTGCGTTCGAAGTAGTAAGGGATCGCGTCTCCGGAGGTCTCCTCGGTGGTATCCACCAGCAGTTTGAAATTGCGCGCCAGCGGCAGCTTTTCTTCCTTGATCACTTTCATGGCATACATAGCCACCACGATGCCGTTTTTATCATCCTCGGTACCACGGCCATACATGCGGTCGCCGATCAGCGTGACCTTGAACGGATCAAGCTTGGTGCCGTCTTTCAGTACCCAGTTTTCCGGGGTTACCGGCACCACGTCGGCGTGGGCGTGGATGCCCACCACTTCGTCGCCGCTGCCTGCCAGGGAAATTTCGTACACGCGGTTGTCGACGTTACGGAAGTTCAGGTCAAAGGTCTTGGCCAGGGCCTGTAGCTTGTCGGCAATCCGGGTGAATTCCGGATTCTTGTATTGCGGAACACCGTCTACGTTGAAGGTTGGGATTTCCACCAGTTCGCGCAGAGTTTCTAGGGCGGCTTTTCCGTATTTAACTCGGGTGTAAATACCCAGCAAGCGATGGATCTCGTTCTGCTGGTCGGCGGTCAGGGTCTGGTTGTCGAGGAAGACGCTGATTGCAGGGCCTACATCCGCCGTTTTGCCCAGGTCTCCCTTGGCTAGTGTGCTGAGGAAACCACGAAAGTCGGTGACCGAAGTTTCGTTGAAGCTCTTCAGAATTGCCGTGCTTTGCTGCGGGGTGATATTGGCAAAGGCGGGAGTGCTCATCACCGAAAGGCTCGCCGCGAACAGGGTCGCAGCCGCCAAATGTTTGAGAGGGAAGTGCATGGCTAAAGGCATTCCTTTGCAAAGGGAAAGTAGGAGATTTCTGATCAATGTGTCAGAAACATTTCCACACACTAACACTGCAAAGGTGTGCCGGGGAGGCCGTAAGAAGGCTTATCTAAAAACTCGATAGCCCCCTTGAATGCTTATTTCGCAACGTCGTGACCTGCGTTTTAGAGGCCGCGCAGCTCATTGTGCTCGGCGAGAGCGATTGCGGTTTAGTCAAGGCTGTAACGTACCGACAGCGCTCCCTTTTTTTCCGACAAGGCAAGGATCGTCACCTCACCCAGCTCGCCCAGTGTTTGCACATGGGTGCCACCGCAAGCGTACGTGGGCAACTCACCGAAACCTACTTCGCGGATGCCTTCGTCCAGGGTCATATGGCGTGGGTAGTCTGCGGCGATCCATTGGTTGATCTGCTGCTGGAGGGTTTCGGCGTCGATGGCTTGCGCGGTTTCGCCACGGATAAAGGTGATCTTGCCTTCGCCCGGCCAGTGATGGGCCTTGATTGGCATCCAGCCCAGGGTTTCGCCGGCGTTGCCGATCAAGTGCCCTGCGGAATGCAGGCGCGTGTGCAGGGCGCGGCGTGATTCATCGACCCGCGCATTGATGGCGCCCAGTGGCACAGGTTGGTTGAGATAGTGCACCACGCGATCAACCTCCTGAGTGACGCGCAGTACCCGGGCTTCACCCAGCCAACCGGTGTCGGACGGCTGGCCGCCGCCTTGGGGATGAAAAATCGTCGACTGCAAAATGACCGCAAACTGGTCCTCAAAGGGCGTGCAACCCAGCACTTCAAGCTCTGCGGTGAGGTGGTCATGGGTGAAAAACAGGCGCTCGGTCATTTTCTACATCCGCATCAGGGTTCTGCGGGCAGTATAAATGCTGTCGGATTAGGTGATAATCCGCTCAATTATCAATGGACCTGTGCGTCATGAGCATCAATCTTCCGTTACCGCTGCTGAGTGAAATGGCGATTTTCGTCAAGGTGGTAGAGACCGGCAGCTTCTCCGAAGCGGCACGGCAACTCAGTGTCTCGCCGTCGGCGGTGAGTCGCAGTATTTCGCGCCTGGAAAAAGCCCTGGCTACCCGGTTACTGCAACGTACCACGCGAAAACTGCGCCTGAGCGACGGGGGGGAAGAGGTATTCAAGCGCTGCCAGGAGATGGTCAGCGCTGCGCGCTCGGTGATGGAAATCAGCGGTCAATTCACCCATGAGGCTGAGGGCCTGGTGCGTGTCAGTGTGCCCAAGGCGGTCGGGCGGTTTGTGGTGCATCCGCATATGCCCGAGTTCCTGCGGCGATATCCCAAGGTGGATGTGCAATTGATCCTGGAAGACCGGCAGGTGGACATGATCGATGACAATGTTGATCTGAGTATTCGCATCACCGACAGCCCGCCGCCGGGCCTGGTGGGGCGCCAGCTATTGCCGATTGAACATTTGCTTTGCGCTACGCCGCAGTATTTGGCCGAGCACGGTACACCGGAGCATCCCCACGACTTGTTGGAGCACAGCTGTATCTACCTTGGCGAAACCCCGGGCGACTCGCGCTGGAAGTTTCGCCAGGGAGGTAGGGCGGTGACCGTCAGCGTGCGTGGGCGTTATGCCGCTAACCACACCGGCGTGCGGCTGGATGCGGTGTTGCAGCATGTGGGGATTGGCAGCTTGCCGTACTTTACAGCGCGTCATGCATTGGAGGAGGGGCGGTTGGTGCAGGTGTTGCCGGGGTGGGATTTTATTGCGTCCTACCATGGCGAGGCGTGGTTGCTGCATTCGCCCACGCGCTACCTGCCGCCTAAGCTGCGGGTGTTCATTGATTATTTGGTGGAGTGTATGGCGAGGGAGCCGACGTTGCGTCGGCCCTCTGGTGTGGTTGGCTGATCAGTGCTTGCTCTGATCCTGGGGCATGGCCAGCAACTGTTTTTCCTGGTTCCAGTCGAACGGTTCGTCGTTCTGTTCGGCCTCAAAGCGACGTTCTTCCAAGGCCTGGTAAAGGTCCAGTTCTTCGTCGGGCATGAAGTGCAGGCAGTCGCCGCCGAAGAACCACAGCAGATCGCGTGGTACGAGGTGGGCAATTTGCGGGTAGCGCAGGATGACCTGGCTCATCAAGTCCTGCCCCAGGTACTGGCTTTCGATCGGGTCGATGGGCAGCAGCGCGCGCAATTCGTCGAAGCGCTCCAGGAATAGGGTGTGGCTTTCCTCGGGCACCTGTTCGGCTTCGCCGACGGCAACCAGGATGCTGCGCAGGTGGTCGAGCAAGACGAGATGATCGGCAACGACGTTGGACACGAGATAAGTCCTCTAAAGCAAAAACGGGCGCGAGAGTATATAGCCCTCGCGCCCGTATTTATATGACCGCTCGACTCAGCGGACTTTACCCTCAGCCTGGGTCAACTCTTCCTTACTGAAATCATCCACGTCGATCACCTTGCGTCGTGCTGCCTCGGCGTCACGCAGAGTCTGTGCTTCGGCCGGTTGCAGCACCCCGGCGTGCAGTGCTGCGTCAATGGCATGCTCGCCGGCGCTCGGTTTGACCTGACCGCTTTTGAGCGCAGTGTGGAGTTTTTTCTGCAGCGGATGGCTGGCACCCAGCAGGTCGTAGGCATGTTGCAGGGCGCCTACCGGATCGTCCGCCGATTGCGGGCGATAGCAGCCGGCCAGTAATTCTTCCAGGGTTGGATCGCCTTTGGCGCGGCCTATCACTGCGGCCACTTCGGCATCCAGTGCATCGGACGGCCCCGTGTGGCGACGGCCGAACGGGAATACGATCACCCGCAAGAGGCATCCGAGCACCTTGTTTGGGAAGTTGCTCAGCAACTCATCCAGCGCGCGTTCCGACTCGCCGAGGCTTTCTTCCATGGCCCAGGCGAACAGCGGTTCCAGGTGGTCCGGTGAATCCAGGTCGTGATAACGCTTGAGCGCCGCCGAGGCCAGGTACATATGGCTCAGTACATCCCCCAGGCGTGCCGACAGGCGTTCGCGGCGTTTCAATTCGCCACCCAGCAGCATCATGCTCAAGTCCGCTAGCAGGGCGAACGCCGCAGCTTGGCGGTTCAGCGCACGGAAATAACCCTGACTCAAGCGGTTGCCCGGCGCTTTCTCAAAGCGGCCAATACCGAGGTTCAGTACCAGGGTGCTGGCGGCGTTGCTCACGGCAAAACCGATATGCTGCATCAGCAGGCCGTCGAATTCCTTTAACGCCTGGTCGTGATCTTCGCGGCCGGCCAGGGCCATTTCCTTGAGTACGAACGGATGGCAGCGGATGGCGCCCTGGCCAAAGATCATCAGGTTGCGCGAGAGGATGTTCGCGCCTTCCACGGTGATGAAGATCGGCGCGCCTTGCCAGCTACGGCCCAGGTAATTGTTCGGGCCCATGATGATGCCCTTGCCGCCGTGCACATCCATGGCATGGCTGATGCACTCGCGGCCCCGTTCGGTCAGGTGGTACTTGAGAATCGCCGACAGCACCGAAGGCTTTTCCCCAAGGTCGACGGCATTGGCGGTGAGCATGCGCGCGCTGTCCATCAGCCAGGCGTTGCCGCCGATGCGAGCCAGGGCTTCCTGGATACCTTCGAAGGCCGACAGCGGTACGTTGAACTGCTCGCGCACCTGGGCGTATTGGCCGGTCACCAGACTGGTGAACTTGGCAGCGCCGGTGCCGACTGCTGGCAGGGAAATCGAACGGCCCACCGACAGACAGTTCATCAGCATCATCCAGCCCTTGCCGAGCATTTCCTGGCCGCCGATGAGGAATTCCAGGGGGATAAACACATCTTTGCCAGAGTTGGGGCCGTTCATAAACGCGGCGCCCAGGGGCAGGTGACGACGGCCGATTTCCACGCCAGGAGTGTCGGTGGGAATCAACGCCAGGCTGATGCCCAAGTCTTCCTCTTCGCCCAGCAAGTGGTCCGGGTCATGGGCCTTGAAGGCCAGCCCGAGCAAGGTCGCGACCGGCCCAAGGGTGATGTAGCGTTTTTCCCAGTTCAGGCGAAGACCGAGGGTTTCCTTGCCTTCCCATTCACCTTTGCAGATCACGCCCGTGTCGGGCATGGCGCCCGCATCGGACCCTGCCAGTGGGCCGGTGAGGGCGAAGCACGGAATGTCATCGCCACGAGCCAGGCGCGGCAGGTAGTGGTTGCGTTGTTCGTCGGTACCGTAGTGCAGCAGCAGCTCGGCCGGGCCGAGGGAGTTGGGCACCATCACGGTTGAGGCGAGGTCGCCGCTGCGGGTGGCAAGCTTCATTGCGACCTGGGAGTGGGCGTAGGCGGAGAAGCCTTTGCCGCCATATTCCTTGGGAATGATCAGGGCGAAGAAACCGTGGGTCTTGATGTGCTCCCAGGCGGCTGGAGGCAGGTCCATGGCCTGACCGATTTCCCAGTCGCTGACCATGGCACAGAGTTCTTCGGTTGGGCCGTCGATAAAGGCCTGTTCCTCTTCGGTCAGTTGGGCCTTGGGGTAGGCAAGCAACTTGTCCCAATCGGGGCGACCGCTGAACAGCTCGCCGTCCCACCACACGGTGCCCGCGTCGATGGCATCGCGCTCGGTTTCGGACATGGGCGGCAGGACTTTCTGGAACCAACTGAACAGCGGCTTAGTGAAGTATTGGCGACGCAGGTCGGGCAGCAGCAACGGCGCTGCGACGGCGGCGATCAGCACCCAGAAGATCAGCAGCAGCCAGCCCGGTGCATGGCTCCAGGCGCCCATCGCCAGCAGGTAGACGGCGACCACGCCCAAGGCGGGCAGGGGCGCGGTGCGGCGGTGTGCCAGGTAGGCAATGCCGACCACCAGAACCAGTATCCACAACAACAGCATATTCAATCCTCCGTGAAACCAGGGGCGAAACCACCAAGGAGCTTAGTCGGCATCCGAGAAAGCGCGGCAGTCAGGGTGTAACGAGTTGTACGCAAAGCACCGATCTACAGGCGCCGACATTTGGCCGAATCGTCGTTATCTCTATGGCAGACCTGTCGCTAAACTCCAGGCTTCCTTCGGAGATAACACTCATGGAAACGTACCTGAGTCCCAGCCGCTTCATCGATAGTGACCACCCTGCGGTGGTGGAGTTCGCGGAAAAACATCGCGGAACCCGCGCGGATTTAACTGACCAGGCAGTCAGTCTCTATTACGCCGTGCGTGAGGCGGTGCGCTACAACCCCTACACGTTCAGCCGCGACCCAGACACCTTGAATGCCAGCTACGCCCTGGCTACCCGTGAGAGCTACTGCGTGCCCAAGGCCACGTTGCTCGCTGCCTGCGCGCGCCACTGTGGTATCCCGGCGCGCATAGGCCTGGCGGATGTGCGCAATCACCTGTCGACGCCGCGTCTGCTCGCGTTGCTCAAGAGTGATGTGTTCGCCATGCACGGTTACACCGAGCTGCACCTGAACGGTGGCTGGGTCAAAGCCACGCCGGCGTTCAATCAGCAATTGTGCGCGGTGTTTGATGTGCCGCCGCTGGAATTTGATGGGCTCAACGACAGTGTGTTTCACGCGTTCAATCGTCAGGGCCAACGCTCGATGGAGTACGTGGTGGACCATGGGCAATTTGCTGATGTACCCGAGCATTTGTTCTTCACCCATATTCAGAAATGCTACCCGCACCTGTTTGCCGCAGACATGCCAAACCTGTTGGGTGATATGCAGAGCGATTTAAGCCGCGGGTGAACCGGCGTATGCTGCTGCGTCCATAGCCATGTTCATCAACAATAAGGCGCGGTCATGCTGAAGATCTGGGGTCGTAAAAATTCATCAAATGTCAGGAAAGCACTATGGTGCGCCGAGGAGCTCGGCCTGGACTATGAAGCAATTGATGCGGGCGGGGCTTTTGGTGTGGTCGACACCCCGCAATATCGGGCACTGAACCCCAATGGGCGGGTGCCGATGATTCAGGACGGTGACTTTGTGTTGTGGGAATCCAACACCATCGTGCGTTATTTATGCGCGAAGCATGCGTCGGAATTTTACCCGAGCGACCCGCAAGCCCGAGCAAGCGCAGAGAAGTGGATGGACTGGACAACCTCCACCTTGGCTGAGCCCTTCAAAGCGGTTTTCTGGGGTGTCCTGCGTACTCCGGCGGAAAAACAGAACTGGGACAGTATCAACGCCGGGCGCCAGACGTGTATCGATGCGCTCAAAACAGTCGATCAAGCCCTCGCCGAGCAGCCTTACTTGTCCGGCAACGCGTTCGGCATAGGCGATATCCCCCTGGGATGCTTTGCGTATGCCTGGTTCGAGATGCCCATCGAACGCCCCGCAATGCCCCATCTGGAAGCTTGGTACCAGCGTCTGCAACAGCGTCCGGCCTATCGCAAAGCGGTCATGACCGCGTTGACTTAATACTGACTATTAATACAGGTGACTGTACTTGTGCGGCGCAGCCAAGCACCATGCTTGTTATGCGCCGCCGTTGAACTACGTGCGCTGCGCGCTCATCTACTCTTTCTATTCCCTTCTTTGGTGCGTATTCCGATATGAGTTCCGCTCTGTCCATCCGGCAGCTAACCAAAACCTACGGCAACGGTTTCCAGGCCCTGAGTGGTATCGATCTGGACGTTGCCGAAGGTGATTTCTTCGCCTTGCTCGGCCCCAACGGTGCCGGCAAATCCACCACCATCGGCATCCTCTCCACCCTGGTCAACAAAACCAGCGGCACGGTGAATATCTTCGGCCATGACCTGGACAAATCCCCGGCGGCGCTCAAGCGTTCCATCGGCGTGGTGCCCCAGGAATTCAACTTCAACCAGTTTGAAAAAACCTTCGACATCGTCGTGACCCAAGCCGGTTACTACGGCATCCCGGCGAAAGTTGCCAAGGAACGCGCCGAGCAGTACCTGACCCAGTTGGGCCTTTGGGACAAGCGCGACGTGCCGTCCCGTTCATTGTCCGGCGGCATGAAACGTCGCCTGATGATTGCTCGCGCCCTGGTGCATGAGCCGCGGCTGCTGATCCTCGATGAACCCACCGCCGGCGTGGACATTGAGCTGCGTCGCTCGATGTGGACCTTCCTCACCGAGCTGAACGAGAAGGGCATCACCATCATCCTCACCACCCATTACCTGGAAGAGGCTGAACAGTTGTGCCGCAACATCGGCATCATCGACCACGGCACCATCGTCGAGAACACCAGCATGCGTAACCTGCTGGGCCAGTTGCATGTGGAGACTTTCCTGCTCGACCTGAAGAACAATCTGTCGGCGCCGCCGCAATTGCTTGGCTACCCAAGCCGCCTGGTGGACAGCCACACCCTGGAAGTCCAAGTGGATAAAGCCATGGGCATCACCGCGCTGTTTACGCAGCTGGCGACCCAGAACATCGAAGTGCTGAGCCTGCGTAACAAAACCAATCGCCTTGAGGAGTTGTTCGTGTCCCTGGTGGAGAAAAATCTGACGAAGGTGGCGGTATGAGTTCCGAACTGCAACCCAACCTCGTCGCGCTGCAAACCATCGTTTACCGCGAAGTGAAGCGCTTTACCCGAATCTGGCCGCAGACCTTGCTGCCGCCGGCGATCACCATGGTTCTGTACTTTGTGATCTTCGGTAACCTGATCGGCCGGCAGATCGGTGATATGGGCGGCTTCACTTACATGGAGTACATCGTGCCGGGCCTGATCATGATGTCGGTGATCACCAACTCCTACGGCAACGTGGTCTCAAGCTTTTTCGGCAGCAAGTTCCAGCGCTCCATCGAAGAACTGATGGTCTCGCCGGTGTCGCCGCACACTATCCTGCTTGGCTACACCGCTGGCGGTGTGTTGCGTGGCTTGATGGTCGGGGTGATCGTGACGCTGCTGTCGCTGTTCTTCACCCACCTGCAAGTGCATCACCTCGGGGTCACCATTCTGGTGGTCGTGCTGACGGCGACGATTTTCTCGCTGCTGGGTTTCATCAACGCCGTATTCGCACGCAACTTCGATGATATTTCGATCATCCCGACCTTTGTGCTGACGCCGCTGACTTACCTGGGCGGGGTGTTTTACTCCATCACTTTGCTGCCGCCGTTCTGGCAGACGGTGTCGCTGGCCAACCCGGTGCTGCATATGGTCAACGCGTTCCGTTACGGCATCCTGGGTGTGTCGGATATCAAGATCAGTGTGGCGATCACTTTCATGATCGTGGCGACGGTGGTGTTGTATATCGGTTGCGCGAAGTTGCTGGTGAGCGGGCGTGGGATGCGTACCTGAGTACTGACCCGAACGCGTAAAAAATGTGGGAGGGGGCTTGCTCCCGATTGCGCTATGTCAGTCAGCTTATCTGTAGCTGACACATCGCAATCGGGAGCAAGCCCCCTCTCACATTTGGTTTTGTGTCAGGCCTTCAGTGCCAGTTCGATCAGCGCGTGCAGTTCTTCAAATTTCAGTGGCTCGGTTGAGAACAGAATACGAAACACCGTCGGCGCCGCCAGCAAGTTGATCAGGCGGTCGACGCTGGGCGGGTTGTCATCTGGATAACGATCAACAATCGCCTGAAGCTGCCCACTCAAGATGCTCACGCAATACCCGGGTGTCAGGCTGCATTGCACGTCGCGCATCATGTTTCGCCCCGGTTCCGAACTCATCTCATCCAGATATTGCTCGGCCCAGGCTTGCAGATCACCGCGCAGGGTCCCGGTGTTGGCCGGCTCGCTATCAGGCCGCATGCGCGCCAGCGCCACATCGGCCAAAAGCATGGAAAGGTCGCCCCAGCGCCGGTAGATGGTCGAGGGCGTGACGCCTGCGCGGGTGGCAATCATCGGCACGGTGACACTGGAGCGCTCCTGGGTTTTCAGCAGCTCACGCACGGCCGAATGAACGGATTCTTGTACCCGGGCACTACGACCCCCCGGGCGGAGGCCTTCTTTAATCGCCATGTTTATGACCTTAACACAAAGAATTTGCTTTAAGCGTTGGTCAGTAGCACACTTCGCAAAAGCAAAATATTAGCTTTAGTGGAGCGTACCTATGTCCAGCCGTATTTCTCATCGTTCGAGCCTGGTGTTCCTGGCGATCACGTTGCTGACGTTTCTCGCGGCTTCCAGCGCGCCGACACCGTTGTATCACCTGTATCAGGAGGGGCTGCATTTTTCGGCAGGCATGCTCACGTTGATCTTTGGCGTTTACGCCTTGAGCCTCTTGGCGGCGCTGTTGACCGTGGGCTCGCTGTCGGACCACCTGGGACGCAAGCCAGTGATTTTTGCTGCGTTGGTGCTGAATATGCTGGCGATGCTGCTGTTCATCAATGAGGGCAGCGTGGCCTGGCTGATTGCCGCGCGTACCGTGCAAGGGTTTGCCACCGGGATGGCCACGGCGGTGCTGGGCGCGGCATTGCTCGACACCGACCGTCAACAGGGCCCGCTGGTCAACAGTGTTGCGCCTCTGCTGGGTATGGCGTGCGGGGCGATGGGCAGCAGTTTGCTGGTGGAGTTCGCGCCGCTGCCGACGCAGTTGATCTACTGGACGCTGCTGGCGCTGATGCTGGTGCAGGCGCTTTATGTATGGCGCCTGCCGGAAACCGTTGATCGCATTCCCGGTGCAGTGTCATCGCTGCGCCCAACGCTGCATGTGCCGCCCCAGGCGCGTCGAGCGTTGTGGCTTTCGCTGCCGGTGGACGTGGCGGTGTGGGCAATGGGGGGCTTTTACTTGTCCCTGGCGCCGTCGCTGGTGCGGGCGGCGACAGGCTCTACGTCGAACCTTATCGGTGGTGGCTTGGTGGCGGTGCTGACGTTGAGCGGGGCGCTGGTGATCTTCACCCTGCGCAATCGACCGGCCAGTAAGGTACTGCGCCTGGGCGCTGCGCTGTTGGCTGTGGGGGTGGCGCTGATCCTCACGGCAGTGCACAGCGCCAGCCTGCCGCTGTTTTTTATCGCCACGTTGATCGCCGGCAGCGGCTTCGGCGCCGGCTTTCTCGGCGCATTGCGCAGTGTGGTGCCGCTGGCCTTTCCCCATGAACGCGCAGGCTTGATGTCGGCATTCTATGTGCTGAGTTATTTGGCGTTTTGTTTGCCTTCGCTGCTGGCGGGCAACCTGATTCGCAGCGTTGGCCTGATCGCCACCACCGACGGTTACGGCGCAGTCCTCATTCTGCTGGCCCTCGGGGCGTTGGTCGCGTTGCTGCTGCAGGATTCGGCAAAGTCCAAGGCGGCCTGCATATCTGCAAAGTAGATAACAGTTAGAGATATTACCCGTTATATAGATATTCGATCAGGTTCTATGATGGTCTCAACCTCATGCGAGGAAGAGGATTTTCATCATGACCTGCTCGAATGCCATCAGCTACAAGCCCTTCAGTCACCTGGCCCGTCCTCGGGAAGTGATTCGCCAATTCACCCCCAACTGGTTCGCCGCGACCATGGGCACCGGCGTACTGGCGCTGGCCCTGGCGCAGTTGCCGGTAAATATGCCCGGTCTGCATGCCATTGCCGAAGGGCTGTGGTGGTTCACCATCGGCCTGTTCATCCTGTTCAGTGGCTTGTATGCCGCGCGTTGGTTGATGTTTTTCCACGAGGCGCGGCGGATCTTCGGGCACTCCACTGTCTCGATGTTCTTCGGCACCATTCCCATGGGCCTGGCGACCGTTCTCAATGGCTTGCTGCTGTTTGGCCTGCCGCGTTGGGGGGGCGATGTGATCCCGCTGGCCGAATCCCTGTGGTGGCTGGATGTGGCGATGGCACTGGCCTGCGGTGTGCTCATCCCCTTCATGATGTTCACCCGTCAAGAACACAGCATCGACCAGATGACGGCTGTCTGGTTGCTGCCGGTGGTGGCGGCCGAAGTCGCTGCAGCCAGCGGTGGCCTGCTCGCACCGCACCTGGCGGACGCTCACTCGCAACTGATAATGCTGGTGACCAGCTACGTGTTGTGGGCGTTTTCCCTGCCGGTGGCGTTCAGCATTTTGACCATCCTGATGTTGCGCATGGCCCTGCATAAACTGCCTCACGCCAACATGGCTGCGTCGAGCTGGCTGGCGCTCGGCCCCATTGGCACTGGTGCCCTTGGCATGTTGCTACTGGGCGGCGATGCGCCAGCGATCTTTGCCGCCAATGGCTTGCCTGGCGTGGGTGAAATGGCCAATGGTCTCGGCCTGGTTGCTGGTATCACCCTGTGGGGCTTCGGCTTGTGGTGGATGCTCATCGCTGTACTGATAACCCTGCGTTACCTGCGCGCTGGCATTCCCTTCAATCTGGGCTGGTGGGGCTTTACCTTCCCGCTGGGCGTGTACGCCCTGGCCACGTTAAAGCTGGCGAGTCTGTTGCAACTGGGGTTCTTCAGTGTATTTGGTTGCGTGTTGGTGATGGCATTGACGCTGATGTGGTTGATCGTGGCCAAGCGCACCGTGCAAGGCGCTTATAAAGGTGAGCTTTTTGTTTCGCCATGCATTGCAGGCCTAGCGAATAAGTAAGCGGGATTAGGTAAAGTCTTGGCCTGACAACCTATAAGCCTTCAGGCCACGCAGGAACACGGACGACGATGAGCCATCCTTCGCAATTCACCTTGCTGCGCACACGGCGTTTTCTGCCGTTCTTCATCACCCAGTTGCTGGGCGCTTTCAACGACAACATTTTCAAGCAATCGCTGATCCTGGCGATCCTCTACAAACTCACCATCGACGGTGACCGCTCGATCTGGGTCAACCTGTGCGCCTTGTTGTTTATCCTGCCGTTCTTCCTGTTCTCGGCGCTGGCCGGGCAGTTGGGCGAGAAATTCAACAAGGACGCATTGATCCGCGTGATCAAAATCGGCGAGATCGTGATCATGGCCGTGGGCGCCACGGGCTTCCTGACTAACCACCTGGAATTGATGTTGCTGGCGCTGTTTGCCATGGGCACTCACTCGGCGCTTTTCGGCCCTGTGAAGTACTCGATCATGCCCCAGGCCCTGCACGAAGATGAGCTGGTGGGCGGTAATGGCCTGGTGGAGATGGGCACGTTTTTGGCGATCCTGGCCGGCACCATTGGTGCCGGGATCATGATGTCGTCCACCCATTACGCGCCGATCGTGGCGGTGGCGATTGTCGGCGTGGCGGTGCTGGGTTACCTGGCCAGCCGCAGCATTCCACGAGCAGCGGCGTCTACGCCGCAACTGCGCCTGGACTGGAATATTTTCACCCAGTCCTGGGCCACCCTGCGCATGGGGCTGGGGCAGACGCCGGCGGTGTCACGCTCCATTGTCGGCAACTCCTGGTTCTGGTTTGTCGGCGCGATCTACCTGACCCAGATCCCGGCCTACGCCAAGGAATGGTTGTACGGCGATGAAACCGTGGTGACCCTGATCCTAACGGTGTTCTCGGTGGGCATCGCCCTCGGCTCAATGCTGTGCGAAAAACTCTCCGGGCGTAAGGTCGAAATCGGCCTGGTGCCGTTCGGTTCATTCGGCTTGACGGTGTTCGGCCTGTTGCTGTGGTGGCACTCTGGCGGGTTTCCGCAGAACGTGCAGGCAAATGACTGGCTGGCGGTGCTCAGTTACGGCCAGGCCTGGTGGGTGTTGATCGATATCCTTGGCCTCGGCGTGTTTGGCGGCTTCTATATCGTGCCGCTGTATGCGCTGATCCAGTCACGAACCGCCGAAAACGAGCGCGCGCGGGTGATCGCTGCCAACAACATCCTCAATGCTCTGTTCATGGTGGTGTCGGCGATTGTTTCGATCCTGTTGCTGAGCGTGGTCAAGCTGTCGATCCCTGAGTTGTTCCTGGTGGTGTCGCTGCTCAACATCGCGGTCAACACCTACATCTTCAAGATCGTCCCTGAGTTCACCATGCGCTTCATGATCTGGCTGCTCAGCCATTCCATGTACCGCGTGGAACACCGCAACCTGGAGGCCATTCCTGATGAGGGCGCGGCCTTGCTGGTGTGCAACCACGTGTCCTTTGTCGATGCGCTGTTGATTGCCGGCTCGGTGCGTCGTCCGATCCGTTTTGTCATGTATTACAAGATCTACCGCTTGCCGGTGCTCAACTTCATCTTCCGCACCGCTGGTGCGATTCCGATTGCCGGACGCAATGAAGATATTCAGATCTACGAAAAGGCCTTCACGCGAATTGCCCAGTACCTGAAGGAAGGCGAGTTGGTGTGTATCTTCCCGGAAGGCAAATTGACCGCCGATGGCGAGATGAATGAGTTTCGTGGTGGAGTTACGCGGATTTTGGAGGAGACGCCGGTACCGGTGATTCCGATGGCGTTGCAGGGGTTGTGGGGAAGTTTCTTCAGCCGCGATCCGAACAAGGGGATTTTCCATCGGATCTGGTCGCGGGTAGTGTTGGTAGCTGGCGAGCCTGTCGATGCAGAGGCGGCGACGCCTGAGCAGTTGCAGGCGGTGGTTGGTGTTTTGCGGGGGAGTGTCAGGTAGTTCTGTACTGGATGTATTGGCCTCATCGGGGGCAAGCCCCTTCCTCCATTAGACCGCGCTCGTCACAACAGCTCGGTCAAATGGGGGAGGGGGCTAGCCCTTGATGGCGGTAGCGGCCTAAGTGCTGATCTTGAGGCCAATAAGCCCGCAAATGATCAGCGCCACACTGGCCAACCGAAACAACGCCATGGATTCCCCAAACAGGATAATACCGGCGATCACGGTGCCCACCGCACCCACCCCGGTCCAGATGGCGTAGGCGGTACCCAGTGGCAGTTCCTTCATGGCCAGCCCCAGCAGGCCGAGGCTGATAGCCATGGCGGTGATGGTCAGGGCGGTGGGCAGTGGCTTGCTGAAACCGTCGGTGTACTTCAGGCCGACGGCCCAGCCGACTTCAAACAACCCGGCAAAAAACAGAATGATCCAGGACATGATGACCTCGCTTCTTCAGGCGGGGTCGTCCCCGGATTCAACGCTCGTTGGCGTCGCGAGGTCGTCCCCGCGAAGCCCGTAGAGTGCCGAAAACGGATCGGGCGATCAAGTTTGCGGGGTGTTCTCCAGGATGCGACGGTCTTCCTTCTCGCTCATGCGTCGGAAATACGTCGACAGCAACGCCCCGGAAATATTGTGCCAGACGCTGAACAGTGCACTCGGCACTGCCGCCAGTGGCGAGAAATGCGCACTGGCCAACGCGGCGCCCAGCCCAGAGTTCTGCATGCCGACTTCCAGTGCCAGCGACTTGCGTTGTGCCAACGGCAGCTTGAACAGTCGCCCAGTGAAGTAGCCCAGCAAGTAGCCGAAGCTGTTGTGCAGCATCACCACGGCCATGATCAGCAGGCCCGATTCGGCAATCTTCGCTTGGCTTGCGGCAACCACCGCCGCGACGATGATCACGATGCTCACCACCGACACCAGTGGCAATACGTCCACCGCGTGGCGAACTCGCTCGCCAAGTACGCGCTGTGCGATCACGCCAAGCACGATCGGCAGTAGCACCACTTGCAGGATCGACCAGAACAGCTCCATGAACGATACCGGCAGCCAGGCCGAGGCCAGCAGCCAGATCAAAGCTGGCGTGAGCAGCGGGGCGAGGAGGGTGGTGACAGCAGCGATGGCCACGGACAGCGCCAGGTCGCCCCGGGCCAACCACGTCATCACGTTGGACGATGTGCCGCTTGGGCAGCAACCGACCAGGATCACGCCGACGGCAATTTCCGGCGGCAGGTGGAATGCCTGGCACAGCAGCCAGGCCACACCCGGCATGATCACAAAGTGCGCAACCACGCCGAGTGCCACGCGCCACGGGTGGCGTGCGACTTCGGCGAAGTCTTCGAGTTTTAGGGTCAGCCCCATGCCGAACATCACCAGACCCAGCAGCGGGACGATGGCGCTTTTCAGCCCGATGAACCAGCTCGGTTCGAGGAAGGCGAGCACGGCGAAAATCAGCACCCAGTAGGCGAAGGTATTGCCGACGAAGCGGCTCAAGGCGGCGAGTGCGCGCATGGGGGTGTCCTTGTTGTTAGATTCTTGAAGTGCAAATGCGATCAAATGTGGGAGGGGGCTTGCCCCCGATGGCGGTATGTCAGCCAACATGTGCGTAGCTGAAACACCGTAATCGGGGGCAAGCCCCCTCCTACATTTTGATCTTCAAACGGCTTAGATGCCCTGTGGCGTTTCTTCGCCGCCGAGTGCTTCGATCAACGCCGGCAGGAATTCACCGAAGGTCAGCATCATCAGGGTAAAGCTTGCATCCAGTTGACCCAGTGCCTCGTCGCCGCCGTCCTGTTCCGCCTGATCTTGCAGCAGATCTTCGAACTTCAGGCGCTTGACGGTCATCTTGTCGTCGAGCATGAAGGACAGCTTGTCCTGCCAGGCAAGGGACAGTTGGGTCACCACTTTGCCGGTGGTCAGGTGCAACTGGATTTCTTCGCCAGTCAGGTCCTGACGCTTGCAGCGCACGATGCCGCCGTCTTCGTGGGTGTCACGCAGCTCGCATTCATCCAGGACGAAGAAGTCATCGGCCGGTTTCTGGGTGGTGACCCAGTCGGTCATGATCGCGGTTGGCGCGGTTTTTACGGTGAGTGGGCGTACTGGTAGGGTGCCGATCACTTCACGCAGGGTGGAAAGCAGGTCTTCGGCGCGTTTCGGGCTGGCCGAGTTGACCAGGATCAGGCCTTGTTTCGGCGCGATAGCGGCGAAGGTCGACGAGCGACGGATAAATGCGCGTGGCAGGAAGGCCTGGATGATTTCATCCTTGATCTGATCGCGTTCCTTCTTGTAGACCTTACGCATCTGCTCGGCCTCGATCTCTTCGACTTTCTCTTTAAGTGCGTCACGCACTACGCTGCCCGGCAGGATGCGTTCTTCCTTGCGCGCGGCAATCAGCAGGAAGTCACCGCTGACGTGGACCAGGGGAGCGTCTTCACCTTTACCGAAAGGCGCGACGAAACCGTAAGTGGTCAACTCCTGGCTTGCACAAGGGCGCGCCAGTTTGGTGGCCATGGCCGCTTCCAACGCCTCGGCATCAACAGGCAGATCTTGGGTCAGGCGATAGATAAGCAGGTTCTTGAACCACATGGGGTGAGTCTCTCCTTTATACAAAGGGGGGCATTATTCTCTTGATAGCGCCCCAGGCCAACCCTGCCTAAGCCATTGGAAGGCCTCAAAAAAAAGATTTAAGAAAGTGCTTGCCAGACCTAGGGTCGCTCCGTAGAATGCGCGCCACACCGAGACGAAGGGTGATTAGCTCAGCTGGGAGAGCATCTGCCTTACAAGCAGAGGGTCGGCGGTTCGATCCCGTCATCACCCACCATTCGCTTCATGTGTTACGCGCAGCGGTAGTTCAGTCGGTTAGAATACCGGCCTGTCACGCCGGGGGTCGCGGGTTCGAGTCCCGTCCGCTGCGCCATATTCGGTAACCTGGAATGCTGAACGCCAGGTCACCACAAAAAGCCCGCTCATTGAGCGGGTTTTTTTTGCCCGAAATATGGCAAAAAGTCGTGCTGGAAACTTTTTTTAAATAAATTGCATTTAAATCAAGACATTACGATTTTTTGGTGTATGATGCGCCCACACCGAAACGAAGGGTGATTAGCTCAGCTGGGAGAGCATCTGCCTTACAAGCAGAGGGTCGGCGGTTCGATCCCGTCATCACCCACCATTCGCTTCATGTGTTACGCGCAGCGGTAGTTCAGTCGGTTAGAATA
>NZ_JAAOWU010000008.1 GCF_013778505.1 Pseudomonas sivasensis
GGGCTGGGCTGGGCTGCCAGATCTTCCATCGACTTTCTCGGAAACCTGCTACTTCAAAATCTCATACCAGATCTGGGCATTAACCAGCATTCTGACAGCGTTAACTTTGTCGATCGCATACTGCGGGGCTGTCTCCCAAGGTAGCGAACTGCCTGTAAAAACAAGCAGCGGCTCCCCCGTGCCGCGCTCAAGAACAAGTCGAGCTTTAATCGATGTGAACTCAGGCTTGGCATTCAACGTATCGCGCATATTCAGGCGCTGCATTGGCGGAAGTTGACTCCAGGCAACAAACTCTTTGATCGGCTCCAGTCCAGCTGGAAATGTGTCGCGATGTAGAGTATTTCCAAACGTCTTTATGACTCGCCCCATGTCATCGTTGAAGTCCATCCATTGATTGTTATCGGCTATTCGTGCGGGCAGCATTCTATTCCGAAAGTTGGGATTAGAACTCAGCATTCCTGACTTGCCATCAAAGTAATTGTACTGAACGTTCGTTCGATTCCACTCATAAAATTGCAAGGTTGCATACTTATTGAACGTCGACACAGAGCAGCCAGACAGCAGGAGCGTTGGAATAGTTAGCCACAGAGCTACCAAGATTTTACGCATGGGGCATCCTTGCGATTCAGGTGGATAGGGAAACTCGAAATCCAAGCACTGTACCTCGTGCCTGTCCAGGCATCCAGCGTGGATGGAATACCAGTAACCGGGTTGATCGGCAGCGTAGTAGCTTTGTGCCTCTCAATTGGAGATCGCTATGGACGGAGAAGACGAACTTTCGCGCGCACTTGTTGAAGCACTGAAGAAGACTGAAGTCGGGAAGAGGCTGACCGTTAACTTCAAAGGCCAGCCTCATCCAGTTGATGTGAAGTACCGCTTCGCAGGTGGATGGATAGTTGAGCAAACTCTCATACCAGGCATGTCGTTAGAGCTCACCCGAGGAGAGGATGGCGTCCTCGAAGGAATTGATATCACCATTCAGCCCAATGACGGGTTGAAGGAGATTAAAGTCGATTAAAGGATTTCCCAGTCCTTCGCCTGCAAGCCCAAGGACTGGGGTTGCGCCAATATCGGCGCGTTTATGACCTGGAGGTCAATGTGTCAGATGACCAATTCGTTCCGCGACCCGCGTTCACGGTCGACTGGGTGCGCCAATTCGATGTCGGCCCTTCGGACCCGAATCTGCATGCGATCGGCCAGTTTGTAGCCTGTTACTCCGCAGTGGAGTGGAAGATATCTGAGCTTTTCGCCTTTTTCCTGGACAAGCCTATCGCTGAGGCGCAACGCATCTGCGTTGAAACTAATATGTCGATGGCGGCGATGATCAGATATTCAAAATTCAAGCTCTCCGACAGTTTGGAAGAGCAAAGCGATATAGCTGATGACCTGAAGGCTTCTATCGAAGCATTCGAACTAATATCGCCAATCAGGCATAAAATTGTTCACTGGCAATGGGGGCTTAATGAAGGCCCTACCGCAACACAAACCGATTTAATCAAACCAAAAAGCGTACAGAAAGCGAATGCCGTTTTGACGCTCGATGAGTTGCGGGCGCACTGCTTAAGACTCGCAAGAATCTTTCAGGCTATTCACTATGGAATTGAAGTCATTACCGAGAAGAGGACTCGCGAGCAGATTCAGCTAGACCACACAGGCACATCGCCTGAAAAGCTCTTTCGACCGTAAATCTGGATAGAGGCCGATCATCCGTCTCCTCAAGCACAGCTAACCCGGCTTCGACCATTGAGGCTGAAACCGGGATATCTTCTGCTCGCAAAGGAAAATGCGCCTGGACTTGGTTACCTGCTTGCATACTTTCCTCCTGCGGCCTTACCGCATCATGTTGGTTATCTGGCGTCTTTGTGCCTGAGGATCAGGCGTGTTCGGTCATGCCATGTTCCACCATATACGATAATTTCCGACGGCCTGCCGTACAGGTGGTGCAGCAGAAACGGGCCGGGGCCGAAGGTGCCTGACTTTTCGCCAGGTAGCGATGGATCAGTACCCAGGTAGATCCCAGCATGGTTCGGGTGAACAGTCCTGCCCACATGCATAACGATGAGATCGCCGCGCTGCGGCCCGTCGACTCGAACAAAGCCGGCAGACTCGTAATGCTGCTCGTACAGGCTGGCGCTCTCCGCACTCTCCCACCAGCCATCGGTGCGCTGGAAGGCTTCAAATTCCAGGCCCCACTCACGCTTGTACCAGTCAGCGCAGACCTGCCAGCAGTCCCAGGCGCCATGCACGAACGGACGTTTGAGCAGCGGCGTACTGCCCGTGGGCGTGATCGTGCGCATGTCGCCCTCTGGCCAGGACAGAATGTGCCAGGGCAAGGCCGTGGCCTCGCACATCGCCAAGTCATGCGGTGACGGCCTGCTGGTGGCGTCCGGGTGCGAGTGAACGATGCCGATCACCTCGCCAAGGTCTTCCGCCGCAGCGTAGTCCTCGGGGTCGAGGCAGAACTCTTCGTTAGGCTCCGTGGCGATGTTCCGGCACGGGAAGTACTTCTGCGCTCGTCCGACGGCAATCAACAGGCCGCAGCATTCGCGCGGGTACTCGGCCGCCGCATGCGCCTGGATGGCCGCAATGATGTGCTTGCGCATGGTCAACTCCGGGCAATCAGGGAAACGGCAGGGAATCCACCGAAGGACAGTTCGTTGTTCTCGCCGAAGCGCAGCTTGCAGGACGACAGGCAGCCCTTGCACTGATCCTTCGACGGATCGTCTGTTGGGTTGTCCTCGTCATCGAACATGGCCGCGCCGGTGTAGCCACAGTCCGGCCCCCGGTAACCGTTGGTCATGGCCCAGTGGCAGAACGTGGTCATTTGCCGCCCGGGAAGCCCGTGGTTATCGATCTCGCCAGGGGAGGAAAGCTCCCAGACCACTGCCTCGCCGTCCTCACTGGTTTTCTGGTCGATGTACCAGATCTCCAACGCCTCCTGGGTCGGGTCCGCAGTTCGGTTGCCGTCAGGGTAGTTCGCCGCGTCCAGGTACTGTGCCAACGTCTCACGGACCGTCAGCTTGAACTTGAGCATGTCTTCGAAGGCCAGGCAAAGCGCAGTGACACGCCCGTTGACGTTGCCGGCGGCGAAGGTCGGTCGAGAGGCGGTGCCATCGCTGCTAGAAGAGATCCCCTCAATCTGAACCGGCCATGCCGCATACTCCTGGCCCTGCCAGATAATCGACTTGGCGGGCAGATCCTCTTCAGAGCCTTCGTAGGCAAGCAATTCCTCTGGCGTGTGCGGGATAGCGTGACCGTGGAAGCGCAGGTAATCGGCGCCGTATTCGGTACCATCAATTTCGAACAGGCGAATCTCGCCGCCGGGCTCCAGTTTCTGGAGGTCCGTGATCAGTGCCATGGGCTGTTATCTCAGGGGTGAAAGGTTTGCTGGAAAGTGGCGGTGATGGCGTAGACCTGGCCGCCACGGTGCACCGGCTTGTAGCCGTTGCACTTGTATAGGCCAAGCTCACCCAGGGGCGGCTCCCAGAGGAAGCCCTTCGCCCCTTTGTGCCGGTCAAGGAACGCCATGATGTCCTTGATACGCGCCTTCAAACCGGTGAAGGTCACCGGCCAGGACTGCGACCGGTTGTTGAGGCCATCCTCGACCGACTGCTCGTAGCCATCGCCAAACTTCTTGGAGCGAACGCGCTGGGCTATATCACCCTCTGCGCCCTTCTCCGTCGCCCAAGTGAAACGTTCGATAGCCATCAGCGCCCCTTGATTGCTTTATTGATGACGCCACCCTGGCCCATGTCTTTGTTGCGCATCTGCTGGTATTTCTGCTCAACGAACGCGGCCAGCTCCTTGCCGAACAGGTCATAGCCGGGAGCATCAGCCGAGGACGAGGCGTTACCCTCGCCATCGATGTGCACCTCGACATTGATCTGCGTACCTCCCGTAGCGCCCCCGCCCATGGCCATAACGCCAAGCTTTCCGCTGGATGTTCGGGTGAGAGGCATGATCGCCTCTGGTCCGGCCTCGCCTGCGATCCCCATGTCACCGTTCGCCATGCCAAACGAGGTTGGCTTACTCACGATGGAATTCGTGAACGCGCCGCCGTCGGCGAACATCTGCACACCGCCCGACCATGCGCCGCCCAAAGCCTGGGGAAAGTAAGTGCTGGAGTAGCCAGCCGAGGACGCGCCGAGGTTCGACGATGTAGCGCCAGCGGAACCGGCAGCCATGCCATTACCGCCGCCAGCAGCGCTACCACCGAAGTAGCTGGCCGCTGCGCCAACCAAGCTGCCCAGCAAGGCCGAACTCGCCTGACGGGTAGCGATACGCGCCATATCAGCCAGGATCGATTTGGCGAAATCTGAGAACGACGCTTTGCCGGTCATCGCGAAATTGACGATCGAGTCTTCCATGGAGCTGAAGGCATTGCCGAAAAGGCTTTTGGTCTGGCCGGCGATGTCACGCGCAGAATCCAGGTAGTTTTCCCACGCAGCAGTTGCGCCCTTCGTCCAATCGCCCTGCGCATTCTCCACATCCGCATAGTTCTGCCGGATCTGGTCCGTCGCGGCATTATTCGCATCTGCGAGCGCCTGCGACTTCCGCTTAAACTCCTCCTCCGACATGTTGCGCGACGGATCGGACTTCTGGTTGGCAAGCTCCAGCGACTGCTGAGCAAACCGGTCCTGCTGGCTGTTCAGCTCACCGCTGAGAGCGTTCTGTCGATCGCCCTGCCCTACGCCGAGCACAGCGCGCTGGCCCGCGAGCTCCAAGGCTCTCTGTTGCTGACCCAGCGCCTGCACGTACGTACTGATCGCCCGCTCCTGCTTGGCGAGTCGCCCGGTCTCGTTGGTCGCCAGAACCTCAAGCTGGCTATCCGCATCCTTCTGAGCCTTGACCATGCCTGCGCGCGCGCCGGCGATCTTCTGGTCCAGCTGGATGCTTGGCGCAGCCGACGTGGACTTCTTGCCTTTGGCCGCTTCCAGTGCGGCAATCTCAGCCTCGTATGCTGCCGTGGTTTGGTCGAGCTGGTTGCCGATCAGCGCCTGGCGCCGCAGCAGATAGTCTTCCTCGGACAGCAGGCCGGCCTTTTGAGCCGCTTCCAGTTCCTTCTGGTAGTTTTTGTAGGTGTCGGTGATGGCGGCCAGCTCGTTCTTGGCGTCGTTGAAGCTGGTCAGGTCGACTTGCGTGCTGGCAGCTTTGGGATCCTTAAACTTGGCGTTGATGTTGGAGATGTTTTTATCGACAACGTCCTGCTGGAGACGGGGATCATTTGGCGCAACTTTCCGGATATCCGCGAGTTGCTGCTTATAGTCCTCAATCTCCTTTGTCCGCTTTTGCTCATTGGTCAACGACGACTTGGTCAGCGCATCAACCTTCGTCATTGCCGTGACTGCAGCCCCCTGGGCCTTGGCCTGCTCGCCCTCCCACTTGGCAATGTCCGCCTGAGCTGCCTTTTCGTCCTCCAGCATGTTCAGGCGGTTTTGCCTAAATTCAATCAACGCATCCTTGGACTTTTGGCTTTGAAACAGGCCATCCATGCCTTGAGCTTCAGCCAGTCCAGCACGAGCATTCTCGATGTCTGAGTTGATGTCTCGGCGGCCGGCGTTTTTCAGACCGTCCGCCGCCTGTGCGACAGCGTTGTATGCCTTCTCCCAGAAGCTCAGGTTCTCCAAAATCTTCGGCGTGCGCTCGTTGATCGCGTCGGCGTAGGACTCGGTGGCCAGCTTCACGGCGCCCGCGTGATCACCCTGCTCTTCCAGCGCGGCAATCTGCGAGTAAACCGAAGCGGTGAGGTAGTGGTACTGCTCGTTCAGTGCTGCTGAGGCCTTCACAGGGTCATCAGCCAGCTTCACGAACTCGGCCACCGTATCGCTGACCGCCTTGCCCGTGGTTTCCTGCATCGACACTGCGGCCTGAGTGATACCGGTGAAGCTCTCGCTGGCGATCTTGCCGTTGTCCGCCAGCATCGCCAAGACCGCCGCTGCCTGTCCTGTAGTGCCCACGGTTGCGCTGACCTGCCGCGCCATGTCGCCCAGTTGCCCGGCGCTGACACCGGCGTAGTTACCGGTGAGGATCAGTGACTTGTTGTAGCTGTCCTGTTCTTCGCTGCCTTTGTAGTACGCGTATGCAAGACCGCCAACAGCAGCCGTTGCCAGCGCCAGCGGCCCTAAAATCGCGAGCAGCCCAGCAGCGCCCGCCCCAGCACCAGCGCCCAGCTGAGCCACGGCACGCACGCCGCTACCCCAGTCACCCGACGACAACGCATTACCGAGCTGAACAACGTTTTCCTGGGCCTGACGTGTGCCGAGACGCAGTTTGTCGAATCCTGTGGTGGTCTTTTCGAGCTTGGCGTAATCCTTGTCGATTTTACCCAGGGCGCTGTTGTACTGGTCCTGGCTGATTCGCCCGGCATCCAGGTGCTTGCCAAGTTGCTCGACCTGGGTGTCCAGCTTGGCCAGTGCAGCCCGAGCCGGGTCAATGGCACCCAGCAGGCTGTTCAGGGCCTTCTGTTCGTCTAGGGCGGACTTGGCCAGGGCAATCTGCTGCTTGTCCAACTGAGCGGAGATCTTCGCCGCCTCCGCCTCGCCATAGGCGCCGGTCTTGGTCAGCTTGGCGAGAGCATCACGCTGCTTTGCCAGGTCCTGGGTGGTTTTGGCACTGGCGGAAAGCGATTTCTCAAGCGCCTGCATTTCGTTCATCAGCGAAACAGCGGACTGCTCGGCCCGGCCGCCGGCCTTCGCCATTTCGTCCAGGCTCGTCTTAGCCTGGATTGCATCGGCCGAGTCGATTTTGACGCCGAGCTCTGCAATATTCATCGACTCACCTTGAATAAGTGCCCGTGGTTACGGGCTGTTTTCCCTTTCCTCCGCCATAACGCGCAGGGCTTCGCCTTCCAGCACCTGAAGGTCAGGGAAGATTTCAGCGAGTTTCTTTTTCTTGATGCCGAGGAACCCGGCTACATCGCGGATGCAGCTGTAGTCGAGACCGATCGCGCCGCCGGCGCCTGCTCGCCACTGGGTGGACATGCGGTTGAAAAGAAGGAACGCCGGCCAGTTGCAGGGCCAGACCTCCACTTCCTCAACCAGATCTCCAGGGGCAAGGCCGAACATCCCGATAATCGCGTCGGGCACGCTCGGCGAATACATGGCGCGGGCGGCGTCGGTCAGTTTCCCAGGCGGGCCTGGCTATACGCGCCTTCGTAGGCCTTAACGACCGCCTCGGCGGCACCCTGGCAGGACTTCACGAATGCGACGATGTTGTCGTCGCTGTATTCGTCATCGAAGCCCCAGCCGACTACCAGGTCTTTGATCTGCTGGGTTTGCTGCTCGGTGTCCACGGCAACCACTTCCGACCAAGAAGGCTTGTCGCCCAGCGCGGCCCGCGCCCTGTTCCGCGCCTCGTTCCATTCATCGAACAGAGCGGCAAGCTCGGTGCGATCCCGGTACTTGAAAGTGAACTCGACCTTCTCGGGTTCGCTGCCGACAATCGGGATCAGCACGGGCGCATTGAACGTAGCCTTTTGCGCAATACGGATCTTAGCCATGGGTTACACCGCCGCAGTCAGGTAGCGGGTCGGCTCGGCCTGCAACGCCAAGCTGACGGTACGGGTCAGCAGGTTGTTGCGGGATACCGCTGGCTGCTTGGAGAACGACGTGTAGGTGCCGTACAGCAGGGTGTCGTTACCGGGCAGGTTCAGCCGCGCTGCTTCGATCTGCTTGCCGGCGTCTGCCTTCAGCAGTACCCCGTTGAACGCCTGGGCGGGGTCATCGGCAATGGTGAGCACCATACTTGCCGCTGATTTGTCGGTGGGGATCTGCTTGCCCTGGTCATCTTCGAGGAAAACCACGTCGAGGTAGTTTTGCTCGCCGCCGGAAAAGGCCACGTCCGAGATCTGCGGGATCTGCACCCAGGTCAGCACCTTACGCATCGAGCCCGCGCCGCCAGCGACCGGATAGACCTGCGTGTCAGTAGTGTCGATGCCTTCCAAGGTAATCGCCGTTGCCGTGGCTGCCTTCACGCGCACCACCTTGCTATCCAGCTTGCTCCAGCCAGACGTCAACAGAACAATATCGCCGGCAGCGATGGTGCCACCTACAACGGTGGCAACGGCCTCGGCAGCGTTGCTGATGGCAGTGAATGCCAGTGCGGTCGCGTAGGTTGCGGCGTGCTGGAAGGTGCCGCCGTTGGGGAGTTTGTAGCCCATGGGGTATTTCCTCTTTGCAGATGTGAAAAAACCCGCTCAATGGCGGGTCTCTGGGTTTGCCCAATGGGCGGGATTAGTTGGTGTCGGCTCGGTATAAGAACGAGACCGGGACGGTGTAGGTGGAATCGCCGGTGATGCCGGGCCCAGGGTCGACCGGCGACATCGTCACCACGGTGACCGAGCCCTTCGTGTCCCGGGCGTATAGCGGGAACAGGTCGGTCAGCTCTGCTGCGATTGGGTTCGTCTTGGCCTTGCCGGTGCCGGCCGGCGCGATGATGCTCATCTGGAACACTCCGGTGAACAGCCGATGATCACCGCCGAGCGTGTTGCTTGCAGTGTCACCAGGGATCGTGAACGCCCGGAGGTATGTTTCGCCCTCCGCTGGCGTGTAGGCCGTGTTCTCGAAGACGATCTTCAGCTTCTCCGACCTGGCAGCGTTCCAAGCGATGAGCTTTGCCTCGTAGATCGAGGCGATGATTGCGTGCGACATCAGGCCACCTCGTACACAAGCGCAGGCGATACACTGCGCAAGCTTTGCTGTAGACCGCAGAGGGCACACTGGTGCAGGTACTGCGCAGGAAATGACAGCAGTACCGGGGCGCTTTCGACTTGCATCAGCCTTCCACCGCACTCGCAAAGCGTGTAGCGCATCACCGGGCGAACCGGCACGTCTTCGAACTTCATACCTGGTTGTTCCTGATGGCCTCCAGCACGATCTGCTGAAAGCGAGCCACGGTTACCCGGACCATGCCGCTGGGGGCCTGGGTCGAATGGCCGAACTCCAGCGGGATCGCGTAGGGCAAGTTGTTGATGATGTAGGCCATCTGGCCGGCGGTGAAGTCGCTCATTGCGGCCACCAGTGCTGCGGTGGTTTCTGCGCCGCTCGGGTCGACTTCGTCGAAGGTGACACTCTCGACAACGCCCAGCGAGATGTGCCAGTTCGCGCGGAACCGGCCGCCGACGTAGCCCTCTGGCGCCTTGAGGTCCATGCCGTCGTTGAGCTTGCGGCCCTTCTTCAGCCGCCCGCCCTTCGTGAGGTTCGCCGGGTCGCTGCGCAGCGCGCTGTTGTGGTCGTCGACAGCCTTGTTGTACTGCGTCGCCACAGCATTCTGCGCCCAGATCTCCGGGTTACCCACGGGAGACATGCGAATCAGGCTGCTGCCTACCTCGATGATGATCTCGCGAACGCTGGCGTCGATGGCTTCACTGGTCTGTGCCGCGAACTCGGCCAGGCTCAGGGCGAAGCTGCCGGACTGGCCAGCGCCTGCGCGGCTCATGACCGCACCTGCAGTTCATATAGGATCGGCGTGCCGGCCGGGTTGGTCTCTTTCAGCGGAGGCACGATTGACCAGGTGCGGCCCTGGACAACGACCTTGTCCAGCAAGTCAGGCACCCAAGCCAAACCCTGCGCGGCGATCTTGAGCTTCTTGTCGCCCTGCTTGATAAGGCTGTTAGTCTGGAATTCTTGACCAGTGAAGTCGAGCAGGATGCCTTGGGCGGTTTGCTCTTTGATGCTTTCGGGAGGTGCCGAACCGGTTTCCGGGTCGTACTCGCCGACGATTGTTGCGCGGATGATCACAGGTTGCCCAAACTCTGTAATCATGTTCAGTGCAGTGACGGCCATTTCGTCATAAAAAGCCATAGTAAGCCCCTGATCATGGAGAGGATCAATGAACAACCAGCAACGCGCCGCGCTTATTACTGCAGCACTCCAAGCCTATTTGACTTGCCCTCCACCATTGAAGCGCTTCTATCGTTTAGATTTACGAGGCGCGATTCAGGACGCTTTGGCAGGCACCAAAGATGAGGAATGGACATATAGAGCTCAGGGCAGGTGTTGCCCATTCGTAGTGGAAGAGGATTCGCATGTAGATTTCGCCGCCACGAATCACCTCGCCACTACGATCCACAATGCGATTGAGTGGCCCGAGGATCTGTTCTGGAACTGGTGGTGGAACAAGCTTTTGACTTACTGACTCAGGCCCGGACAGCAAACAACCCGCGCTTCTGTAGGTAATCAGCAAATTGTGTAGCGCTCGGCCGATTGGGCGCCGCCGGCAACAAGCGGCTGCTGGTGGACGGGATCGCAGCGTATTGGCGCGTTACCGCCCCCTCAACACGATCCAGCAGCACCGCTCCTTTACGTTTCTCCACCGGATCGATGTCGTCCTGATGTATCTCGGCCGCCAGGGCCATTTGGCCGTACTGGATCCGCGCCGGCAGGTAGTTGTTCGGCTTGATCTCCTGATCCAGTAACACTTCCCGGCGCGGCCAGGACAAACCCTGCTCGCTACTGGTCTTGCGCCCCTTCCAGGTCATGCCATCCATCGCCAAGGCGGCCCGGCGCAGCAGCGCTTCCTGCTCGGGAACACCAGCGGGGATGACCGTGCCGAATTTCACGGCATATCAGGCCAGGTCCTCGGCGCTCGCGTAGCTTTCGGCGTCAGGCTTGCCGGTGCCGTCCTCGATGATGAGTGTCATGCGTTAACTCGCTGGAATGGCTTGAAGATTGGCTGCCGGATCACCAACAGCCAGCAGTATTACTCCTTGGGCAGCTCAGCGACGAGCTTTTCCAGGGACTCTTTGGAGGCGTTGGCCCGGTACTGGACCTTGGCTTCATCGAGCCTTTGTTTAAGCGCTGCGATTTCACCGGCCTCGTCAGCCGGCGGCGTGAGGGCAGACTTCTTCAGCGCTTCAACCTCGCCACGCAGTGCGTCGACAGTCAAGGCCAGGCCGTTACGTTCAGTGGTCAACTCATCAATCGAAGCATGGATGGTGCCCAGCACGTCAAACAAGCGCAACGCCAGGTCGCCGGACTCTGGACGATGGATTTCGCCAGCTTCCAGGCCGTCAACAAGGATCAGGATCGATCCATGCTCAGCACGCAAAGCCGCGATCACCTTTTCCAGTTCGGCCTGGTTGCCCGCACCAACAATCTGCACCCGCTTTGCTTCCTTCACCGACACGCCAATGCCGGCTGCTTCGTATGCGTCGACCACGCTTGGCCAATCGCCAATCACCAGCACGCTGGTCACGCCGGCTTCGGGCTTATCGAAATGTTCCGGATTGCGGTAACGCTTCTCCGGGTCGAAGCCGCTCAACTGGTTGCTGTAAGTCAGTTCCATGTGTTTCTCCAAGGCGGCCATCGCTGACCGCGCGTTGAGTTTTTGGGTTAGCCGCCAGTTGCCGGAGGCGTCGCAGTCAAAGTGATCATCACGCCGGCGGTTACCTTGTTGCTGCCCGCGTGCTTGACCCAGTTGGCAGCGGAGCCGACCGCGGCCAGGGTTGGGTTGGAACCGCCAGTGGTGGCTTTCCAGCTGTAACCCAGAACATCGATGTTCACGGTGCCTTCAGCGCGGTAGCCAATGCTCAGGTTTTCTTCGTCGTTCACTTCGTAGGAACGGAAGCCCGGCGCCTGCGACTCGGTGATGGTTACGGCGTTTGGCAGCAGGCCGAAGATCACATCCGCCGGCGCGGTGTCGGTCACCAGTACCGGCTTGCCCAGAGTGCCCGGCAGGCCGCCGTAGATCACGACGCCAGCTTCTTCGTAGATCTTGTTGGTGATGGCTTCGTCAACGATGTCGAAGTAGGCGCTGGAGTGCATGACCCACAGTGCGATCCGACCGAACTTATCGCCGAACTTGCGCATACCGCGAGTCAGAGTCTTCTTGCCGTCGGTTTCGATGTTGGCCGAAACCACCATGTCAGCGTTGGAGCCGATGGCCGCGCGCAGACCAGCAGTTGCGTACTGGATGAAGCCTTCCAAGGTCGCATCAGCAACGTCGGCGCCGACGATCTGGGAGAACTCCTCGACCGGACGACCGCGGCGCTTGAACGCCTCTTCGGTGGTCTGGTAAGGGCCGTACTTCCAGGGGGCTTTGACGCCGACAGCTTCGCCGGCGCTGATCTTCTTGGCAGTCACATTGCCTTCAGAGTTGACGTCGCGGTGCTCCAGCGAACCGTTCAGCTTGTAGAGCGCACGCTTGCGGAAGTCACCTTCGATCAGTTCGTTGTCCAGCACCATCGCGCCGTTCGACGATGCGTTGAACACATCCAGGTTGTCCTGGACACGCTCCAGGTATGCGGTTTGCGCCTCATCGTTGTAGATGATCAGGTCGCTATTTACGGTTGTAGCCATGGGTCAATCCCCTTACTTGGGCAATTGCAGATATGCGGTTTGGCCGTGCTTGCGCTGGAAGTCGCGCTTCTGCTCGGAGGTCATTTCGGAGCGCTTGAATGCAGCCTTGCCGCCACCCCCGCCCGGGGCAAATGTCCCTGAAGCCCTGGGCCACAGGTGGGGTGCGCTTTCGCGCAGAGATTCCGCCCATTCGAGCGGAGTCAGAGGGGTCTTGCCGTCTTTACCGAGGATGACCTGGCCGGATTCATCGACGGCGACTGCATCGCCATCTTCGTTAAGGGTGAACACGCCTTTGGCGCGCAGGATGATGTCGTCGGTTGCTTCGGGCAGCGCGCCCGCCTTCAAAGCAGCACCACGTACCGAGTCGCCCAGGACTTTGCCCTGGAACTTGGCAGCGAAGGACTCAGCTTTCTCGGCGCGCTCGCTGATGGTCTTCAGCTGCTTGTCGTAGTCACCGCGCAGACGCTCAGTGCGGCGGTTGAAGACCTCGTCCACCTTGCCTTCGGTCAGCAGCTTGGTTTCTTCGTCCTGGCCCGCACGACTGAGCAGACCTTTGACGGCGTCGATGTCGATGCCTTCAAACTGAGTTTCGAACTGGGTCAGCTTGCCGGAGGTTTCCTTCAGCTTGCCCAGCAGTTCCGAGTTCTTGGTTTTCAAACCCGAAACAGATGCTTCAACGGCAGTCGCGATAGCGGCCTTGATTGCCGGGTTTTCCAGGTCGATTTCGTTTTCTTCTGCCACTTTGATGCACCCCTTGGGTTTAGTCCGCCCGCTTTGCAGGCAATAAAAAACCGCCCGGAGGCGGCTGGTTGAATGTGTTCAGTTAAATCCCGGCCCTCTCAAATGCCAGCGGCTCTAGTCCCTTCATCTGCGCCAGAGTTAGCGGTGCGAAGTTGCGATCAAGCTGCAGCTCGGCGAAGCGCTCGACGGTCAATCCGCCCTCACGGAACAGCTTGGCCCGGGCGGGGCCGATGGCGACATCCTGAAACGAGGCTGGCTGCTGCTGGAGCCATTGGTAGTAATCGAGGTCGGCACTGACCTGCTGTCCGCCATTGGCGCCCACTGAAGCCCTCGTGGCGCCTTTTGCAAAAATCTCACTGAGAGAAGTAAGCAGTACAAACGTTGTTCGACAGTTATGAGTTACGATTCCACCAGCAAAATACCAGCCCTCTACCGTTTCGAGATTGTAAACATGCCCAGAAAAACCATCGTTCCGAATCTCGACGATCTGGTCGCAAAATACGTGGCCGGAGCATCCATTGATGATATTTGCAGCCAATTCAGTGTCAGCAGAGCCGTACTCTATCGATCCTTCAGTGAGGCTGGCGTCGTCATGCGTAACGCCGGAAGGCCGAAAATCGAACTGCCGACCGAAAGACTGATTGAAATGTTCAATTCCGGCGTCGGAATCTCCGGTATAGCTACTTATTTCAAGGTCGCCCCAAATGTCATCATCAGGCATCTCAAGCTGGCAGGTGTTCCGACTAGAAACCGAAGTGAGCAGCAGAGTGCGCGCATGGCTACAACAGCTCCGGACGAGCGAAAGCGCCTTGCTCAGCGAGCTAACGAAGCTGCAAGAGGTAGAGTCCACAGTGCGGAAGAGAAAGCTCAACGCGCGCTTACTAATCAGACCCGATCGGCGCGCATCTCCAGGTACGAGACCCAGCTCTTTACGATGCTGGTGAATCGCGGCATATACCCCACCACCCAACACCCTATCGGCCCCTATAACTGCGACCTCGCTGCCCACCCCGTCGCCGTGGAAGTATGGGGCGGACACTGGCACTGGACAGGCAAGCACGCTGCTATTACTGAGGAACGCTTCCGTTACCTCATGAATGCTGGATGGCATGTCATGGTCGTCGCAGTCAACAACACCAGCCCACTTACTGCTGCCGTCGCAGATTACGTTGCTTCGGAGATCAAGCTCCTTCGCAGCGACCCATCCCTTGTCCGTGAGTATCGGGTGATTTGGCGTGCAGGTGAGTACACGACCAGAGGATGTCTTGAAGACAACGACTTCTCCGTCGAACCACCGTTTACTTACGCCCGCGATCCCGCTACTGGCCGTTACAAGAGTGTGCCCCGGTAAACAATTCGGATGAAACGGCGGCCGTGGCCCGGAATCGACCGGGAACTTGCGTTTGTCCATCGAGCGGCATTGCTGGCTGGTCTTGCTGTCCAGCGTCGCCACCATTTGGATCTCTTGGACGATATCCGTATTAGCCTTGGCCACCTCCATACGGGCCTGGGACGACACATGCTGAATCGCGGTGTGCACAACCGTGCTGGCGTTGCGGTTGGTGGTAGCGAGAATGCCGTCTTTGTACCCTGCCGCCTTGGTACCGCGAATGTTGCGGATGACCTGAAAGTTCGTCTGCCCTTCGAAGAACCCCTGCCGGATTGTGCCGGTGACGCGCTCACGCTCTGCGCTGGTCCAGCCTTTGATGAAGGCCTTCAATAACTTCCCGCCACCGGTACCTCGCACACTGAGCGGGTTCGTCAGCACTGCGGTGCGGATCGCTGCAGCCGTCGGCGCAACCACATCCAGTGAGACTCCAAGCGGCGCCGATCTGGCAAGGCTGGTTGCCTCAAACTCGGCCTCGTAATTGGCGATGTCCACCAGGTCGAGGTTCAGTTGCGCGCTGTAGCGGTCGAAGATGCCCAGCAGCAGACTATCCACTTCCTTCAGCAGCGCTTCGAGGCGTTTGACACTGTACTCAGTCAGGTCCGACTGGGTCAGCCGGTCGCGAATTGAGCGGTCAATCTCCTTGAGAAAGGGAGCGAACTTGCCGACCTCCCCTGCCTTGAGCTTTTCGAGGAAGACCGCGTGCCGGATCGTGGCATCAAGTACTGCCGGATTTACCGCCATTTGGTTTGTCCTCGTCGTCCAGGTCCAGGCCGTCGCCCTGCTCTTCCAGCTCGCCATCGATTTGTAGGTCTGTTCGCTCTGGCGCGATCAAGCCCAGCTTGCGCAGGTACGCCCGAAGATCCGCCTTCGCGAAGCCGCCGTTCTGCCACAAGCCAACCAAGGCTGTGATCATCTGCGGATCCGCCGTTAGCTCGACGAATTCCTGATTAATCTGGTAGGCGACCTTCTTGTCAGCAACGCCCATGTAGGCGCAGCACCACATGATGGCTCGCGTGTATGCCTCGCTGACGTTTGCCACACAACCAGCGAGCACCGATGTGGATGCCGACTGATCGCCGCGCGACTCGGTAGCTGTCTTGGTGGCAAGTGACGCCACCACCATCCGTGCGCCCAGCTCAATCATCATCTGGTTCTTATCGGCCATCGCCTCTTTGACCAGCGTATTGGGTAAGGGCTGCGCGTAACCGAACTGGCCGCCAGCTGGCAGCATCATCGGTGCCCGGGAGCCGACATAAACACCGTTCTTCTCCATCCAGTCGCGCCACTGCTCATCCAAACCAGAGATCCACGGTTGAGCCTGGCCACACCAGAAGACGCTGTCTTCGTAGTCGGCGCTGTTCCGGTAATGACCCAGGTTGATCATGGCGATGTCGTACAGCGGCGACTCGTCGATGCTTGGGTCGTTGTTCTGAGCGCCGACGAAGGTGAACGGGATCTCTTTGAAGCGCCCAGTGACACCTTTAGGCCTGAATTCTTCGATGACCTCCAGTGGGCCGCCACCCTTTGGTCCGGACCGGCGCCAAACCCGGCAAACAAAGCCGTCTTCCTCCAGCGCCAGTTCCCGGTACTGCTCAGCTGTCTTGTAGCCAAAACCTTCCGGTATCTCCGGCGACTCGCGCAGCACCACCAGCGTCAGCACGCTGTGGCCGTTCACCATACCCGTGCGCCAGTTGATGATGTCTTCTGCGCAATAGGAAAGGATCACAGAGTGACCGCCGATGCCGTCGTCTTGGTGGTAGTCGACGTACAACCCGTGGCGCCCAGCCTCAAGCACCTTCTCCAGCGTGCCTTGGGAGTGCTGGTAAATGCTGACACCGGAGCCGTTAGCATTGTCCTGCAGGTATTCCAGCTTCTTCGGCACCGCGAGGGTCGGATCTTTATGGAAGGCCAGACCAAGCAGCCCGTTTCGGGTGTGCCCTGTGGCGTTCTTGAACACCGCCCGCTCGCGGTAAGCCCTGTTCCGGTCTACGTTCTCCGGCGACTTGTCGTGCGCGTTGATGTACGGCAGCCGATCGACTACCCGGTGCTGGCCGGCGCAGACGTCACGAACGGTCGCCCAGCGGTCCAGCACTGTCGTGTATTCCGCCCGCTTGAAGGAGACGTCGTTACTCATCGGGCGTATCCCATTTTGATAGCGGTGACCGGTTTGATGATCGGATACTCGCGGTGGATGAAGTAGCCGCCGGCGTCGTTCGCGTGATCAATGCCTGCGGTTTTATCTGGCTCCCCGTTCGCGCCCCACACCTGTTGCTCCAGCCCATCGGCATAGGTCGGACAGGTGAGCGAATTGATCAGGTAGCGGCGCTCGCACTGCGCATTGCAGAAGACGGCGTTCATTGCGTTGATTCGATCCTTCACCGGCGGGTTTGCAGCTGGAGCGATGACCGCGAACCCGGCCTGTTTGAGCATGGCAAGGTCGGTGATGCTGGCGTTCACGGACTTGCGCGAATCGCCCGAGGCGTCCGGGTAGATCCTGATTTCGCAGGTCTTCTTGAAATCGTTGCCGTCGTGCTGCCAGTAGCGTTCTTTGATCCGCCGGATCATGTCGGGCGTGTCGTAGCCGTCGATCAGCTCATCTACTGCCCTGGGCAGCCCCTGGTCACGTTTGACGTGGGTAATTGCCGCCATCTTGCCGACGTTGAAGTCCATCCCGATGAACAGTGGCTCACCGGGCTGCACGGTGTCGAAGCACCCGTTGAGCTTGCGGTCGTAGGCCGTGTAGATCGTGCCGGACGTCAGGTTGACGAACTGGCCTTTGAGGTACGCCATGATCAGCTGCGGCGGATACGACTCCATCAGGGAGGCGATGTAGTCATCCGGCAGATTGAGCTCGTTGTCGAAGGTGCTGGCCTGCACCAGGCCGTACATCTCCTTGAGCGACGGCTTGTCGCGGAGCTGCTTCACGAACTGCAGAAAGACGAACTTAAAGCCTTCCGGCGTTGTGGTGACGTCCACCCCGTTCTTCAGTCCGGGCAGGTTGTAGCGCATCCGGGCGATGATCTTGCGCCAGGCCTGCTGTGCCTTGATGGCCGTCAGCACGTCCAGCTCATCCACCAGAGCGTGACCGATCTTGAAGCCAACGATGGTCTGAGGCTTCTCCATAGACCTGCAAATCACAGTGCCGCGGCACTGCCGGCCGCTGTAGATGTGAACCTCGTGGTTCGCCTGGTTGATTTTGGTCTTCAACCCCCAGTCATAGGCCACTTCATCCATGGTCGGATAGAAGATGTCCCGGATCTGCGGGTAGGTCGGCGCGAAGTACCCAGCGTTGACGCCGGGCCACTCCATGAAGTGCTTGCTGAGTGCCGAGCAGCCCACCCATGTTTTCCCCGAGCCGAACCCAGCAACGAAAGCACGAAACTTGTGGGGCAGCGTGAGGAACTGAGCCTGCGGAACGTTAAGGCTCGGCATTCGGTTTCCTCGCATCAACCACGTCGACCTGAATCCGAGTCGGAATTACCGGCTCGTCGCCCGCCTCCTCCTTCCGCGCTCGATTGACGTAGATGTCGCCGGTTTCTTTCGCGGCCTGCTCCAGGATCTGCATAGCCAGACCAATGTTCTTCATCGACTCGGCCCTCTCCACGAAGCGGTTCATGGCACGAAGGCGGAAGGCACGATTGGCGATCGGGATGTCAGCTGTCTCTTCGCGGAACCGCTTACGGGTGTCGTGAAAGAGGGTCTGCCACTTGAGCGCCAGATGGGAGCCGGCGCGCTTTGTCGGGTCATGCTGCTCAACCTGCTGGCGGGTTACATCTACATCAAATTCTTGCTTCACCGCTTGTGAGACCTGGCTTGGGGTGTCGAAGCACGCCAAAGCCTGAACGATGAAGCTCTTCACCTCATTTTTCAGGGCTGCCATAAGTTAGATTCCGTCTCACGCCTGTCTTACATCAGGCCAACTTGAGCAGACAGGTTCCGCAGGCCCTCGCAATGTTCAATTTCCCCACCTCAGCAGGACTGTTTGCAGCATCCACCAACGCTTGAACGTCAGGGCTCACACCGTAGCGGCGGACGACACCGACGAACTCTTCGACGTCGTGGCCCTGCAGCTTGATCTTCGGTGCGCCATCTTGGGTGAATGCTGGTTGACCGTACTTGTCGGTCGCATGAGCCAGGTGATAAAGCTCGTGCTCGATCAGGGCGCAGAACTCAAGGTCGCTGCACTGGGCGCAGTAGTCAGCAGCCAGAGTGATGATGAAGGCCGGCACATCACCGAACCAATCACGCATCTGCTGCTCCATCCGGGCTTTCTGCCACCCACCCGCGCGGAACGCTACCTGTTCGGCCTGGCCCAGAACTGTGCGGCCCTGCTTCTCGAAGCTCGACGAAGCCCACATGACCCGGATGTCTGCATCCAATAGGTGGGCATGGTCTTCGTTGTGAATGGTTCCCATGTCGGCGAGGATCTCGGCTTGGAGCCATTCCCATACCTCAGGAGCTGGGGTCAGGCGGATACCGAAGTCGGAAAGCTCGGACAGCTCAAGTATTGAGGGCGGAGGAAATGGCCTATCCATGGTTCACCTTGAGCTTGTAATAGTCGCGACTTGCCGGTTATAAGTCCGCCCGATAACGCTATAGAGCTCAAGGTGTAGGAAATGGATAACCTGATAAAGCTGCGTATCGGACTGACAATTGCGGCGGTTGTCGGGCTTGTACCAATCACTATTCTCTTCGCGGTCGGCGTAGTGGCGTTCTTTATCCCGCTCATCTTTGTCGCCAAGAGTCCTCCGCTTGGGACGCTAGCACTTATAGGCGCAGCAATCGTCTCGGCGTTCGCGATATGGTCGGCATGGAAGATCTATGCACTTTCAATGTCAGCGACAGCCGTTGTGCGCAACTCACACTTGCTGGCATCGGGAGCGGTGATTGCCATGATTTGGGGTATGGTCCTCGCGTACTGGACGCGCGATCTGCCCGAACTCACATACATATTTCTTATGCCAGGAATAGTCTCGAGCTCCATGCTCGCCCTTACATTGAAAAGAACGAAGGCTTGAGGCGGGCGACGAGTCGGGTCAGAAATTTACCCTTCTGAATTTTCCAGCAGCACATCAATCAGCTTCCGCTCACCGAGACGCATTGCACCCTGGCATTGCAGGTCATCGCACTTGGGACCAAGGCCGAACACGGTGACCTCCCCCTTCGCGCCGATCAGCGTCAAGGCACCTACCGTGCACTCGGGATGCTCCCCGGCATCGAGGTCATCGGCGATCTTGCGCAGGGTTTTAGCAGCGTCTCGCCAGTCCTCCCGCTTGAACTCCAGTACCTTGACGGTCATTCGGTCACCATTTGGTGTGTCTGTGCATGGGCGTGCCCGTGAAGCAGGCTGACGACCAGGCCCTGAGGCAAACCGGCAGCCTTGGCAGCATCCACAGCATCGGCAATAGCCTTGTCGAGAGCGCCGACCGCAGCGTTGATGTCCGGGCTCATTGGTAGCACGTGTCGCAGCCGGCTGACGTTGCTCATTTGCTAAACCTCGCGCCACGATTTGGCGCATTCGAAAACGTGGCGCGGATTAATCGACCTTGCGACCTGGCAGCTTGAAGTCAGTCACGCGGTCAGCAATTGACCGGATCTTCTCCACACCCAGGAAGCCTACCCATCCACCTGCGAAGGTGGCCATGCTTTGGGGCAGGCCAAAGAAGTCCAGGCCGCTGATGATGGTCAAGGTGAGGCCGCCACAAATAGCGCCCTCCACCAGCATCTGGCGTCGCGTACCACCACCGTAGGTGATACGCAGGACAGCCATGGCGCAGGACAGCGCAGCCGCATAGAGGATTGGCGAATGCTGGCTCAACCACGCAAGCGCAATCGCCCATGTGTCTGGTTTGTCTGGCATGTTGGACATCTCGGTTCCTCCCCGTCAGGGAGTTATGAATATGACAGGCCATGACCTGCAGATTTGAATCAGCCCCAGCAGCACTCCCAGCTCGGAGCAATGGGTGTGGTGGAGCCGAAAACGAAAACGGCCCCGCACGATGACGGGGCCGCAAGTGACGCTTGATATAGAACTGAAGCTTTCTGCCTTTAGAGCCCTGCGTTATGTGGGGCTCAGAGCATTCAGCGGAGCTTACGCAACACTGCCATCAGGGTTCAAAAAATCCCAGCGAATGAAAGCCGGAATATTGTAGGTCTGGGTGAGCTGGATATACACCCCAAGCCCGGCCGGAATGAGGATAGGCTGAAAGCCAGTCTCACCTTGGGAAATGATAGGCAGGTCCCTAGACAGGATATCCGTCGGGGCTTTAACGCCAACACTTACGACGTTATTAGACCAGGTACGCAGGTCGTACAGGAGAATGCCGTTAATATTTTCTTCTGGCTTGAACAGCGTACCCACGCTGGCGGCCATACCGCTGAAGAACAGATTTTTGAAGTGTTTGCCAAATACTCGTACAGTCATTTTGTCACCTATTGAGTCGAATGATTTGTCGCGGAGAATTCCGCTTTCATGTCGCTCAAAGGCGATTGCTCGAGGCTCGTGGCCTTCACATGATTCAACGTCCCGCATCGGGAACATTTGATCTGGAGCTCTGTAAACCCACCCGTACGGGCGAGAAGTCTTTTGCAGTTACCGCATCTGAATTCTTTCAACATCTGCAAGTCCGTTTATTTATCTGCTAGGCTCCCTCCCGCTCGCGCGAGCAGTGAGGGCCTTGGCTGGCTTGCAGGCTAGATCTGCGATCTGGCGTCTCCTTAGGGTGTTACAGCACCCTCTGGAGTCGCCCTCTCTTTTTTCGCCGCAACGCAAAAGCCCCGCACTTGGCGGGGCTTTCTCGTTTCTGAAGGGCACAAAAAAGCCCGCTCATTGGCGGGCTTCGTGGAGCAAGTTGCCGCAGGCAAAGTACTCAATGTGGTGAAACGATACTGTCAGCCGGACATTTCGTCAACTGCATAGTGAAAGTATGCCCGCCCAATATCGATCAAGACACAAAAGTGAAGTCGCCTGCCTTCTTCGGATCAGGCCGTAGAAGAAGCGGAATGTCATCGAGCGTCCATAAATCCTCTGATGGATCATGCTTGATGACGAATTCCTTAGGGTCAGTCAGGATGTCCCAAGTTGCCTGATCGTGAACGTGGATCTCTTTGACATGAGCTCCATTGGATGTGAAATGGTAGGTTTGACGTGCATCCAAAAGAGCGCTGACATTGCTCATGCTGCTTCCTTCATCATGTTGATACATCTTGATACCGGCACAAGTGCCGCCTTATCAAGATCATTGCACGCTTCGAAGCAGAGGTCGATGAAGCCGCCCCACTCCCTGCCCCACTGCTCAGATGAAAGCTCCAGTCCAAGTTCCATTTCAAGCCAGTAACGGAACGCTTCGGGCGTCGAGCAAGGGTCCATGCCCTCGCTCTGGCCGCCCTGGTGCATCCGGCGATAGCGGTGGAGCACACCGGCCGCAACAAGCCTGGCCTTCTCGAACTTCTTCGCGTACATCTTCGACCCGGCGTTGTAGGCGCGCAGGAAAACAACCTCCCCAGCCTCTTCCTTGTCGTCAGCCGTGGCGATGGGGCTGTACATGTGATTGCCGAACGCCTTGAGCTGGCCGGGCAGCGTTGCAATGGCGTGCTGAATCCGAGCCGATATCGACTGCTGCATGGCGTGGTGGCTATTCACGGACTTGGCTGTAGTCTGGATGGTGCAGCCCAGAAGGCCGATCTGCTCAATGTGCGAGCCCTGACTGTCCCACGGCGTGTAGAGAGCATCGTGCCAAGCCATTCGCGCTGAGTTCAATTTCATCATGGCAGAGCCCTCCACCAGGTAATGACCTGCCCTTCCCGGAAGAACCAGGCAATGCAGATGAGCGTGGTGAACGTTACTGTGATGGTCATGGCTTGACCCTCTTCGCGCATTTCTTGCAGCGGTCCCAGTTTCCAGGCTCAAACATCGGCATCTTTTCGGTGCTGACCGCATCGATTCCACACTCAGAGCGCCAGAAATACGCGCGGCCTTGACTGGTTATTGCGGCATATTCTTTTTCTTGAACGTAGTAGCGAGCCTTCCCTGTGATGGGAAACATCGGTTTAAGCCAGCCTTTTGAGGGCCTGGCTGCTCCGCCGGTTATTTGCGCAACTTGCGTCATGCTGCTGCCCTCTTGATTTCTCTAGTCTTTGCTCGGTAGGCGGCCTTGATGTCCTTCAGGTCGTCAATGGTGTACTTGCGAGTGCCCTGGTCAGCCTCGAGCGCGTCGACGGCCTCCTGGCCAATGCGTGCGATCAGGCCAATCCGGTAATCCACGGCATTTCCGGAGAGGAACCGGTTGTCCTGCTTACTCTGGGCGTGGCAGTTGCGCTCATCGAAGCGCAGGTGAGGCGCGGAGCCAACGCTGCGGTAATGGCCGGCATCGACTGCGTTGCCGCTCCAGTCCAATGGCTTGCCGCTGGAGATGCACAGGTGGCCGGCGGCCTGGTCACGAGTGCGGATGTATTCGTTGAACGCCTGTTGGGCCTCGCGCATGCGTTCGCCGCGGCTCTTCAGCGCCTCCTTTCGCACCTTGATATCGGACCGTCCAACCTGATCCAGCGCCTTGCGCGCCTTCGCTTCGTTCACGTCCTTGATGGCAAGGCCGCAGGATGGGCTGCACACCTTCTGGCCGAGGCGCTGAGGGGCGAATGATTCCCCGCAATCCGGGTTCTTGCAGGTCTTCGGCTTGGGCTGTTTCCGTTCGATAGACATTCAATAACGCCCTCCCCAATTGTCCTTTTGCGTCCATCGCACCTGGTGCTCGGCGCCGAAGGCGTGAACCCACTCAATCAACTCGCCGCACTGCTTCACGGTGAGCTTGCTGGTGCGCTCATAAATCACGTCGAAGCCATTACCATCGACCGCCGGTATCATCTGCGGCTGATCGCCCGTCTCACGCAGCCACGCAGCCGTCAGAAGGCGCTTCCAGATCAGGACATCCCACTTCTTCCCGGCGTGCTCGACCTGGGCGGCGATATCGGCCAGCGCCGCGTGCAGGGCCTTGTTCTGCTCCCCGCTGCGGTCCACTTCGGTGATGGCCAGCTTCTTGGGTTTTGCGAGATCCAGGCCGGCGATGTATCCCATGGCCTTGTTGCGATCTGACTCGTTGCGGATCTGAAGGCTGGTCATGAATTCACCTTAAGGCCCGCGGCTTCGATGGCTTCTGCACAATCCTTGACCACATATAAGGCCTCTCCATGGTCGGCGTACTTGAGGTGGTCAGGCAGCTCAATAACCAGCGCCTCGCGGGAGGCCTTCCAGGAAACCCAAGCCATATTCACCATGCTGTACCGGTATTCGTCAGGATCTTCTGGATATCGCTCCAGAGGACGCATGGTGTCGGAGTTGATGAATCGGGCAAGTGCCCACGCCTCAAACTCGTCACGCATCTTGTCGTCGCTCATCAGAAACCCTCCTTGCCGCGCTGGGATTCCCACTCAAACGGGATCACGATCACACCGCCCTCCCGCAAGCGATCAATGCAGCGTTCGCCAATGGCCGCCGGCAGCGACTGCCCATCCAGGTTGGAAACGATGACCGTAGGGCGTAGCTCTTCGTACCGGCCGTTGATGATCGCGAACAGGGTCGTCAGTTCGAAGTCGCTGGGCTTCTCCTTGCTGACGCCGATCTCGTCCAGGATGAGCAGTGAGGGGCTGATCAGGCTGGCCAGGATCTGGCTTTCGCTCTGGTCGCTGGACTGGTCGTAGGTCGCGCGGATGGCCTGCAGCACGGCGCCGATGGTGCGGTACACCGCCGTTGCGCTGGACTTGGCCATGATCTCGTTGGCGATCGCTACGGACAGGTGCGTCTTGCCGGTGCCGGGCTTGCCCAGCAGCAACAGGCAGCGGCCCGTCTCGGCGATCTGCGCGAACTCAGCAGCATACCGGCGGCAGGTGTTCAGCGCCTTTCGTTGCTCCGTGGTGGTGGCAACGTATCCATCCAGCGTCTTGCTGGCGAAACGCTTGGGGATCAGCGCGGCGCCGAGCTTGCGCTCCATGGACATGCGCAGCTCCATCGCCTTGTTGGCCAGCTCAGCAGCGTCGGCCTTCTCGCGAATAATCCGGCCGCACTCAGGGCAGCCGCTTTTCAGCTCCTTGCCCAACACCGGGAAAACCTTTTGGTCGTAATCGCCGTGGGTTTCGCAGTGGGCAGGCTGGGTACGAGAGCCCGCTGGCAGCTCCGGTGTTGGTTGGATTTGCTCAGATCGCATAGGAACCGTCCTCACGCTGAATCAGGCCGCTGGTGTAGTTGCGCTCGGCGAAACCGGTGTGGCGAGACTGGGGTGCCGGGGCTGGCGCGGATTCCGCCAGGCGCTTGATCACCCAGGACGCCTTGAAACCCTGCCAGCCAGAATTCAGCGCCTCGGTGATTGCGTCTTCGGCGGTGATCCCGGCCTCGGCGCACTTGCCCAGTTCGGTGTTCACAGTTGACCAGACGGTGGCGGTCACTGCAGCGCGCTTGGCCTTGCGCTGGGTCAGCCAGTCGGCCAGCAGTTGCTCAGGGACGTTGTGCGGGTTGTCGGCCAACAACTGCGCCATGCCGAACGGAGTCTTACGATCAGGCTTCGGAGGTTCGACTAGCTCCTGGGGCGGATTAATCTCTTTCGAAGAAAGAGTTAATAGGGGTTCTTTCTTTGTATAAAGAAGGGAGTGAGCAGTTTTGGTCTCACTCGCAGATGGTCTCAGTGAGACGATATTGGCTGAGTGAGACGTTTTGGTCTCAGTGAGACGTTGTTGTTTTTCTTCGAAGAAAGACCACTCACGGACTGGCGCGATGCCGATATCCCCACGGCTCCCGCCAACGCGGAAAATTATTCGGCGCTCAAGAAGGTGGCTGATCGCCTTCGACGTGACGTCACGGCGCAAGTTGGTCTGTTTGCCGATATCCTCGGCAGTCAGGCGTTTGGTTTCCAGTTGATAGCCGATGGTCTGGCGTGCAATGGCCATGAGAACGCGCAGTTCACGCGCTGGCAGATCAACCGTAGCCAAAGCCTCCATAAGGCTATTGTCCATACGGGTGAATCCCCGAGGGTTGTGTAACGCAACAATGTTTGGCATGATTTCTCTCGCATAAAGTTGTTGAAGAAGCCGACCTCGTACGTCGGCTTTTTTTTGCCTGGAATTCGGTGCGGAAGCGGTAACCTCCCCGCCCTGCTCCCCATTTCGCCCCTCCTAAACCCCACTGGATAAAACTCCAGCAACTTCAGGTTTCTTACTTCGCAGACCGTCTGGGCCGATACTAGCTACACGGATCAAGTGAGCGCGGAAGTCAGGCGACCGACTGGATGTCTCTTTGGCGCATACACAGCTCGCGAGCCGTTATCTGTCCGCCGGTTAACTCTTCAGCCTTAAATGCTTTTTCAGCGCCCATCGGATGAATCCCGGAAACCCAGTACGAAACCGCGGCCTGCGAGACGTCGAGCGCCAAAGCTGTTTTGGTTTGCCCGCCGAAGAAGTCGACGAGCCTTTCGATAGGGGTCATAAGAGCGCCCTCCTGATAAGCCTGCTTATATCCTAAGTAGAAGGACACTTATTTGCAAGGCAATAAGGGAACTTATAAATTTCAGCTCATGAGCACACTCGCCGAACGAATCAAAACCGCACGCAACCACGCCAAGCTGACGCAGAAGGCTCTCGCCTTAAAAGTGGGTGTTGAGCAGCCGGTAATCTCCCAGCTGGAGACCGGAAAAAACCTTCAAAGCGCACACCTCCCGAAGATCGCGCACGTGTGCGGTGTGAACGCTATTTGGCTCTCGGAAAACACCGGTCCAATGACTGGAGTGAGCGCCTCGGAATCGAACATTTCAGTTGCCGCCCAGCCCACCAAATCATTCCGCTACCCAGTAGTCAGCTGGGTTGCCGCCGGTGCCTGGTCGGAAGCTGTTGAGCCCTACCCGACCGGAATCTCGGACTCGTATGAGTTTTCGGAGTACGACGCCAAAGGCCCTGCGTTCTGGCTGACAGTCAAAGGTGACTCGATGACAGCGCCCGCCGGCCAGAGCATTACCGAGGGCACGCTGATCCTTGTGGACACTGAGGCTGAAGTAGCACCAGGTAAGCTGGTGGTGGCCAAGCTCCCAGACAGCAATGAGGCGACATTCAAGAAGCTGGTCAGCGATGGCGGACGGCTGTTCCTGAAGCCACTCAACCCTAGCTACCCAATCGAAGCGGTAGACGAGAGCTGCCGGGTCGTGGGCGTGGTAGTGCAGGCGCTGCAGAAGTTTTACTGATGCGTTCAAGGAGGCCCCATGGCCCTCACGAAACCTAATCAACAATTGCGCCGCGACCTCAAAGCGATAGCCTCCAACCTTGAGCAATTTTGTGTCGACCTGGGGAGGTTGGCCAGCCGACTCAGCGATGCCGACGCCATAGCCCTGATGGGGCTGGTGGGTACGCTCTACGAAGAGGCTGATCAATTGGTGGGGTATGCAGACGAGGTGAAGGACGGCCGGATAATTCGGGCTGCGGAGCAGCGCAAATGACTGCATGGCGAAAGCAGCGCTTCTGGAGCAAGTTTTGGATCTGGGCCTGGGTGGCGTTCATGGCCGTTTTTACCCTCTGCACCGGCGCGTTCTGGCTGGGTGATGGTTCATCTAATCGCAAGCGAGTCTTCAGCCCTGGCTTCGTTGTGCTCTGTGCCATCGTGGCTGTGGTTGAGCTGATAGCGCTGAATCACTTCTATGGTGTGCATGGATGAGGTGCAGGCGGGAAGGAATGTGCGATCGACGCCTAGGTAGGCTTCGTGCGCTCCGCCGGGTGACATAGTGGTTTCAACTGAACCAAAAAAAGGAAGCGCGCTCATTTGAGGCTCGTGAATTATAGGAGCAGGGAATGGCGCAAGCCGGCAAGATTCCGTACACAGATGCCATGGCGGCAATTTCCGTCCCAAAATCCTGGGCTGGAGCCAAGACCATTATCTGGAAGGCCCAGGGCGGGAAAGGGTTTCCAGCGTCCCACAAGTGTCGCATCCCTATATCGATTAAAGATGTCGTCCAAGAGGGCTACTTCCTAGATATTTTCCATAAGTACAGTGACTTCGACGGAGTGCCGGACAAGGTATCAATGACCTTTGTTGCTGGTGGCGCCAGGCTGCTGGCCCTTGACGAAAATGGTCCAAGCGAACACGTCAACACTATCGGAAAGGGCATGCCGCATTATGGGAAAAATGCGGACCATCCTCATGTGCACGTGCCAGTCCCTGAAGGATCTTCAGGATACGCAGAGCCCATTGATCGGACCGACATTCAGGCGTTATGGCGTATCTTCCTAGAGCGTGCCAATATTTCAGGGGCGCCACCTTTTACGTTGCCGCCGCGACAGCCGCAATCAGAAAGCGGGCAAATGGACTTACTATGAACTGTGCAGACATCAGCAGGCAGCTGGGCTTTCGTTGCCGTCATATCAACGATGGACTGGCCTACATTCAATCCCCTCTCAAGCTTTCCTTCGACGGCATGGCTATAGGCGCGTTCGTTCAGGATATTGGGCGCGGACTAGTTCGCATAAGTGATAATTCCGACATTTTGTTCACTGCTATGACTCATGGGATAGCCCCAGACCAGAGGCGCTCCAAGAAATTCGGAGATATCGCCAAGCTGAGCGGAATGTCCTTATCTGATAATGGCGAGCTTCACACTGTCTGCCCTGAGGGCGAGGCAGGTTTTCAGATAGCTAGATTCATTGAGGCCGCCTCCAGAATCGGTGACGCCTGCAGCGATTTGCTCGTAATTCAAACGCCCAAATTCCAGCGGAAGGTCGGATCCATCTTGTCGCGCATTTATAAAGACCGCTTACGACGAGATTTTATTTTGGCAGGGGCTAGCGGACATCAGCTTTCCTTTCCTTTTGTGCTAAACCCAGGAACCGCAAATCAGATGGTCATCCAAACTATCTCCGCCGGATCTGCTGGAAAACCAAACTGGGCAAGTATCTATGGAGCCGTCGGCAAGATGGGCGATCTGAAAAATTCTGGCGACAATACCAAGCGCACCGTAATCCTGGAGCGTGGCGAAGATGAGTCCACTCAGCAAGCCATGGTTGCTTTAGCCGAAACCGCATCGATTGTGGTCTTCGAGGGAAATAGCGAGAAGCTCTACGCAGCGCTGCAGGCCGCCTGATCAAGTTTTAGATGCAGAAGCCCGGCCCAGCGCCGGGCTTCTTGTTTCTGCCCATTCACACTCGGGCTCCTCTGGTCATCCCAATTCTCAGCACCCGCTTAAGCCCGACCTCCGGAACCGAATCCATCACGGCATATCTTGTTACAACCATTCGCCCGCAGGCACCGCCCGTAGAGAACTACAAACTTCTACTCCAGTCGTAATGCTAGGCGTGCTTTAAACCGTGAGCGCCTGCTGACAACCCATAGAGGTTCACAAAATGAAAATGACACTGCCCGCCCTATTCTTGGGCGTCCTCATTTCGCAAGGAGCAATGGCTGCCGGAGACGGCACAGCCGGCCTTGGAGGCGGCGTTGGTGGTGCACTTGGCAATATCGTAGGCCAACAGCTCGGCGGCTCAACTGGCGCGGCAGTAGGCGCAGGCGTAGGTGGTGCAGCCGGCAGTGCTGTCGGCGCTCAAAGAGGCAACAGAGCCGAAGCAGCATTAGGCGGCGGTATCGGCTCGGCTGGCGGCTCTCTCATTGGTAATCGCCTCGGCGGAACAACTGGTTCGACTATCGGTGCAGGTCTCGGCGGCGCGGCGGGTGGCGCGCTAGGAAATAACCTGGCGGATGATGAGAGCGGTCATCGATCGGATGGTAAGAAGCACAAAGGGAACAACAAGCATAAAGACAAAAACAAGCATCGTTAGTTTCTGACGCTGTTACATCGAAGCCCGGCGCTAGGCCGGGCTTCTTGTTTCTGGTGATCCCCTACTCTGCTATCGTGGCGCCCTCTGATCGCAATGGAAGCAACGAAGAATGGACTCATGGAAGATTGTAGCTGCAGCCCTTATGGTATCGATCAATGCTCATGCTTCAGAGGGGTCCGACGACTCCTACAATAACTCGATGCTGTCAGTGCTAATGGCTCCAACCTACACCGTTGCGGGAACTACCGGACTTACCATGCTGGCCTCAAATAACTTCAAGCCTGCAAAGGCTGACGCCCTTGCGTTCATCGGTTCAAAAGGCGAGATTCGCGGAGCCCAATTTGAACAGGCAGTTCGCTTTTATCGCACGACATACCTGCCGCCTCTAATGACCGACCGGCAGTTGGCACAGGCAATCGCTACCTCGTACTGAGCACGAGCATTCACGAACTTTTCACAGTAGGGCGCCTATGGTTATCCCAGCTCCTAGTGAAACCCTTTAAGCCCGCTACCCCCCATCGCGGGCTTTTCTTTGTCTGAGATTTGGAGGGCCGAAACTCGCCCTCCCCAACTTACCCAACGACGGCTATACACGCCCACCGTCAAAATGACACGATAACGCCTCGCCTTCGTAAGTAGGAATACAGGATGTTCAGTCACGTAACCGTTGGGACAAACGATCTTGATAAGGCCTCTACCTTCTATGACGCGGTGCTGATCCCCCTGGGGCTCTGTCGTAGGCCTGTAACGCCTGATGGCGGGCCACCTTCGGCATGCTGGATTAAGCCAAATAGCGTCCTCCCTCGCTTTTATGTGTACAGCCCTTATGACCGAAATGAAGCCGGAACAGGGAATGGCAGCATGGTGGCTTTCACCGCACCATCTCCAAATGCGGTAGACAGCGCCTATGCAGCTGGGCTTCTTGCGGGCGGATCTGATGAAGGTGAACCTGGCCAACGTCCCCACTATGGTGACGGCTACTACGGTGCGTACCTACGTGATCCAGATGGCAACAAGGTACATATCGCTCATCGTGGTGATTTGGACTTGGCGGGGTAGCCGCCGCTCACCGTATTCGCTTAAAGCCCGCCCACCGCGGGCTTTTTCATTCCTGCCGGAAAGCACCCATCATAAAATATGCATTTATGCATTAAACTTCTTGCTGCCCTCTTGCCAATACATGACAGCACAAATACTGTGTATACATACAGTATTCGCAAGGAGCTACACATGAACCAGGAACCCTACCCCGCACCAAAACCGAGAAATTCCTACGAGCTTGTTGGCCGCCGCCTGCAAGGGTTGATCGCCTCTCCCCGGGTACAGCGGATTCAGTTGGTCGAGGTCTCCAGGCGCGACGATGAAAGCCCTGAAGCCTGGCACCAGGTCATCCAAGACATTGGCGATACCGCCGGGATAAGAGTCGAGCATCTGGAAGACGGAGCCGTCAGGATCGGCTGGAACGAGTACTGCGATTCCTAAATGAGCCCGCCAGTGAGCGGGATTTTTATCGTCCTCAGGAAAATATATAAGCCTGCTTATTGACGCTAAAAATAAGTTGGCTTATATTTCATCTCAAGCCAGCAACGAACATCGCCGGCCAGCAGCGAGAGCTGCGCCGCTCTTTAACAGTCAGCGCAATACAGAAATACCAACAGACCGCATTGCCTCTACCGGCGACCGGCGATTAGACGGGTCAGATAGCCCGCCCACGACAGGAACATCCTGTACGGCTGATCGAGAGCGAAACGCTCGAACCGTGCGAATGACCTGGCAAGCAATGCGCCCCGCGAATCCCAGCGGTAGAAGGGAGACTCAACTGAACAGAATTAGCGGTCCCGATAGCCTCGGCTGGGAACGCCGGACCTCATGCACCCTGCCCCAATCAGCCAGGGCATTCAGAGCTGTAGCGTGCATGTTGTAAGGACCTGTGATCCATGGCGAACAGATGCTGTTTGACGCTGCGAGTAGGAAGCTCGAAGCCCACACCGATGACGACCGGCCTGCCCTGCAATCAGCAGCGGGCAACGGGCCACACCGCTGACGCAACAACCCCGGCCTGACGCCACTAGCGAGGTCGGGGGTTTCACCGATAGTCCTTGGCAACAGGGCCTAACGGGAAACCAACCGAGGGTTACCACGATGGAAGCAACAATCATCAACGGTTCATGGAAAGGCCACCTCGGACGAGGCCTGGCGCCGCGAGAGCTTCAGTTCCTGCTTTGGATTGCCCAGGGCTTCACCTCGAAGGAGATCGCCCGGGAGGCAGGCATTGAGGCAGGCACCGTCAAGAAGCGGCTGACCAATGCGATGTTCAAGCTGGGTGTGACGAAGCGTACTGCTTTGGTGGCTGAGGCAATGAAGCGCCAGATCATCACGCCGGTGTGCTTTGTGCTGGCGGCGCTGATCGCCATGCACTCGATGATCAGTGACGACTCCCTGCGTCGTGATCGCCGGGCGCCGGAAAGGCGAATGGCCCAGGTGCGGATGGTGCGCCGGGCTGAGTGCGCAGAACTGGCTGTGTGAACACCAATATCGATGAGCCTCTTCAACTGGGTATGGCTTCTCCAACATCGATGTTTTTGCTTCCGCACTTACAGACAGGCACGAGTGCATCAGATCTTTTCCGATAGTACTCGTAGTCATTTGCGGGAGTGGTATCAAAGCCCTCCCACCACTCTTCGGTACGCCCCCAGTCATCTGAGCTCCTGACCTGAACACCCGCATGACCACAAGCGCTGCAAGTTGCTTTGTACCTGCTTTCATCCCTGCTCATTTCGCTCTCCTCGGCCTCGAACAACTGGTTCAAATATAGCAGTGCGATAAGCCTTCACCCTTCCCCCCCACTACCTCTATTACGTCAGCACTCCTCCCCCGCGCCCATCGACAACCAGCGGGAGGCATGAGTGTTGACGAATACAGGTGAACCAACGAACGGAGAGAGTCATGGCCAAGAAGGTTGGCGTAAAAACAAGGAGCGCCCAAATCGGCGTTCGAATCAGCCCTCGCGTTAAGTACATGCTCGACGTGATGGGTCGCATCCAGCGCAGAACCATGAGTGGAGTTATCGAATCGGCTCTTTTGGCTTATGCCAAGTACGACGAAAAACGCTTAGCCGACCAGACATGGTCAACGGATGAAAGCGAACGATTGCTCAACCTTTACCTAGTAGCGCCTCACCTTCTGTCATTCGACGAAGAGATAGAGGCCAAGCGGCTAATCGCAGCCAAAGCTACCGCCTAACCCCAAGCAATGGAGGCCGCCAATCGTCAATGCGCTCTGGGGCGAGATCGATGCCAGCAAGCGCCGGTAACGTTGGGCGGCACCCGGCGCCGGTTGCGGTCAGCTTAGGCTGACTGTGCGATGAGAGCCTTCCAACGATGTCAGACGCCAACCCCGCAGGTGCGAGACACCTAGCATAAGGTATGCGTTCTCACTTCTTGGGGAGGTAGTACGAGCACATATCTGGAAGCTTAGATACGACGACAGAGTTGCTCATATTGAACGCCAACGATTGGATTTTTGCTTTGGAAGCTGGATCAGCTTTGACTCGGCGAACTTCTGCTCTAAGCGAATCGGTCGTCTCCGGATCGCTATTTAAAGCGTTCTCAACGCTGCTATTCGAATCTGGATTGGCCTTGACGCAAAGGCTTTCAATGGCCAGCAAATTGACGGCGTTTTCGGTGTCGTCCTCTGCTGCGCTTGCCAAGGTACTTGCGACCGAGGAAACGCTCAATAGCAGAAGCGCTGCAGAAATTCGCTTTAAAAACATCATTGATCTCCCTGAAAAACTGAAATTTATCATAGCGCTATTGATTGACGATTTTCCAGTTTTCCCCCGCATAGACACCTCCCTACCCACTACCAACAACCTTACCGGTCAAGTGCCCGACAGGCCTATTTATGACGGGATTCAAAGACGGCCACTTCAAATACGTCGCTTACACCGACTAACCCACCCAGCCGCCTCGGAGGCGACCATGAGCGCAGTATTGAAATTATGCCAAGAGCGATTCGACGCTCAGTTGCCTCCAGATGTCAGCGACGCGAATCCGGAACAGGAGTGGCTTGAACATTCGGCGGAACAGCTGGTGTGCGGCATGGACATCAAGTGGAAGCGTCGCCACGGCCAACTGCAGGTGGTGACGTTTGATCGGTACTGCACCTATCTGCAAGGCATCCTGAATCAGCGCCAAATCGACGGCCTGGATCAACGTGACTCACTTGCCCGGCTGTTTCTGTCGTCGATCCTTGGTGGCCAGGCCGATTCACGCGGCCACGCTGCTGACTTGATCGGCCAGCCCCGCCCTATCGAAGCGGCCGAGAAGATCGCCATGGAACTGCTCAAGCCTTACGCCGCCGACGCGGTTGCAGCAGAATGGGAAGAGCTCGTAGACGACGTGGATGCGGACCTATGAGCGCTCACATCCTTATCGACGACGCGCTCGAAAGCCTCAAGCACGCAGCAAGCACTCAGGCAGAGGCGGTAATTGTTCAGCGGATGATCACTCAATTCCTCGTTGATCAGTCGCTAACCCTCAAAGAATTCGACCACTACTGCGCACGCCTCAATAAAGTCTCGCGCAAGGAGGCAGCATGACCACTGCAGCGGTTAAATCACTCGTCGACGAGCAGCTCGACGACATAGAGCGCCGCATCGCGATCTTGGGCTTCGGCCGTCCCTTCAACGAACTAATCGGGCGTAAGCGTGAAGACTTGGTGCGGGATCTGCCGCAGCGCCTGGCGCCGACAATGAAGGGTGGCCGAATCGCGGTGAGGGTTCGGCCTTGACTCCCCACCAGCGCACTAGGCGCCTACTCATCTGGCGTGGCGCTTTCCCTGTACTTGCCCTCTTCACCTTCCTGATGTTGCTCAGCGCCCTCGCTGATCGAATCACCCAGTAACCAACACCTTCAATCGCTGCGAGCATCGCGGCAAGGATTCCCCATGTCCGCAGTAATGAAGCAGGACGACAACAAGCCTGCGATGTCGGAGGCCGCGCTCGTTGACGTGCTGAGCAGCAGCCTCTACCCCGGCGCCGAAAAGAACTCAGTCGTGATGGTGTTGGCTTACTGCCAGGCCGCGCACTTGGACCCAATGTTGAAGCCGGTACACATAGTCCCGATCTGGAACTCCAAAACGAAAAAGATGCAGGACACGGTGATGCCTGGCATCGGCCTATACCGCATCCAGGCGGCGCGCACCGGCCAGTACGCCGGAATCAGCGAGCCTGAATATGGCCCTCCAGTAACGGCGAAGCTGAGCGGCGTAGAAGTCACGTATCCCGAATGGTGTCGTGTGACGGTCAAGCGGCAGATGAGCAACGGTCTGGTCGCCGAATACACGGCCAATGAGCGCTGGCTTGAAAACTACGCGACATCGGGCAAGGACACCGCGGCGCCCAATGCCATGTGGAAGCGTCGAGCATTTGCACAGCTCGCCAAATGCGCCGAGGCCCAAGCCCTGCGCAAAGCTTTCCCTGAAGTTGGATCAGCGCCAACGGCCGACGAGATGGAAGGCAAAGCGTTCGAGGAGCCGGCGCGCGATGTCAGCCCACGACAGCAAGCCCAGCCTGAACCGGAAACGCTGCCCGCCTACTCCGACGACCTGCTGACCGAGAACATCGTGAAGTGGCAGCCACTTATCGACTCGAACCGAACCAGCCCTGAACACCTCATTGCGACCATCAGCAGCAAGTACACGCTGAGCCCGGCGCAGATTGAAAAAATCACCAACCTCAAAGCCCTCGATGGAGACGCAGCATGAAAATTCACAACGTAGCTCAAGGCTCCGCCGAGTGGCTTGCCCTCCGCGCCCAGTTCCGCACCGCCTCCGAAGCCCCAGCAATGATGGGCGCCTCGAAGTATCAATCCCGCACCGACCTGCTGGTCGCCAAGAAGACCGGCATCACGCCCGATGTCACGCCATCTCAGCAGTTCATCTTCGACAAAGGCCACGCAACCGAAGCCATGGCTCGCCCGCTGGCCGAAGCACTGATCGGCGAAGAGCTTTATCCGATCGTTGCTACCGAGGGGAACCTGCTGGCCTCTATGGACGGCGCCACGATGCTCGGAGAGACCCTGTTCGAGCACAAGCTGTGGAATGAGTCGGTCGTGGCCCAGGTGAAAGCTGGCGATCTGACTCCGCACTACTACTGGCAGCTTGAGCAGCAACTGCTGGTGAGCGGTGCTGAGCGGGTTATCTTTGTTTGCTCGGACGGCACCGCGGAGAACTTCGTGCACATGGAGTACCGGCCCGTCGCCGGCCGTGCGGCCCAGTTGATCGAAGGCTGGAAACAGTTCGAGGCAGACCTGGCCAACTTCGAGATGGCCGACGCCCCTTCAATCGTCGTCGGCAAGGCGCCTGATGAGCTGCCAGCGCTGCGCATCGAACTGACCGGGATGGTCACCGCCAGCAACTTGAAGGTGTTTGAAGACTCCGCGCTGGCTGTCATCAACTCGGTGAAAACCACTCTTTCCACGGATCAGGACTTCGCCGACGCGAAGAAAGCGGTCAAGTGGTGTAGCGATGTTGAAGAGGCTGTAGCGGTCGCCAAGAAACAGGCCCTGTCGCAGACTCAGAGCATCGACGAACTGTTTTCGTCGCTGGATCGTATCGGTGCGCATGCTCGCGAGACCCGCCTGAAAGTCGACAAGCTGGTGAAGGCTCAAGAGTTGCTGGTGAAGACCACTATTAAGCAAAAGGCCGAGCTAGCACTTATAGAACACATCGCCGGGATCAACAGGACCTTGGGCCAGGTGGCGCTGCCTAATGTGCACGTCGACTTCGCCGGCGCCATGAAGAACAAGCGCACCATCGCCAGCCTCCAGGACGCAGTTGATACCGAACTGGCCCGGGCGAAGATCGATGCAAGTCAGGCAGCAGAAAGCATTCGCTTGAACCTGACCAGTCTGGCAGAGCTCGCCGTTGATCATGCTTTCCTGTTCAGTGACGTGCAGCAGTTGGTTACCAAGGCCAATGACGACCTGGTGACACTGATCAAATTTCGAATCTCCGAACACCAGAAGGCGGAGCAACAAAAGGCCGACGCGAAGCGTATCGCCGAAGAGCAAGAAGCCCAGCGCCTGGCAGCTATCAAGCCAGAGCCAGTCGTGGAGAAGGTGGCAACACCGGAGCCTGTCCGCGCCGCGCCGGTCCAGACTTCAGCACCCGTGACACAGGCCGCAAAGCAAGTAACTACCCAAGCGGTCGAGCAGGTAGCGCTTCAGGCCAACGTGACGGACTTCGAGGCACTGGTGAAGGCCGTAGCAGATGGTCAGGCGCCGATCACACTGCTTCTGGTCAACTGGGATGCGCTCGACGCAATGGTCGCAGCGCAGGGTTCAAACTTCAGCATGGCCGGGGTGACACTCGGCAAGGCGGCAGCATGATCAGCATCCTCCGCAACGAAGTGGAACGGCTGCGCCCGGCGCACGATGAACTGGCCGCGCAGATGGCTGAGTTTGTGGCATCTGGCGGTGAGATCGAAGTCGCGCCGCCCACTGGCTACAAGCCAAAACCCATCACCTACAACAACCAGATGCCGCCAGCACCGAAGCCGTTTGTTCGGCGCAAAGCTGAGGCAGATGCCCTGCCCCTCGACAAGGACGACATCCGCACCCAGGCCCGCCTGAAGCTGGTAGAGCAGATACGCCAGCTAGGTATCACGCACACCCAGACCGAAGTCGCCTCAGCCTTGGGCGTAAGTCGGCGGCTGATCTACAACCACGCCGCGCGGTACGACATCACGTTCAAGGCACCAACCCGAGGTGGTGCACGCAACCTGGTGCACAACGTGGTTGATAAGGAGCGGGATGCGAAGTTCGCCGAGCGGATAAGGGCATTCATGGAGCTAGGCATCAGCCGGCGCCAGTGCTGCGGGAAGCTGGCAATCGGCAGCAAGGCCTTTGAGCGGATTATCGCCGCCCACGGCATCGACTATCCCAAAGCACGCCAGGGCGGAACTTCATGCGCCGCATAGCCCGCATCCAGCAACGCAAACGTCAAACCTGGCTCGCACTGCCGGCCAGTGGAATAGAAGAGGTAGGCCATGGCCAAAACTGTGCAGGAGCGCTCGGCGAAAACCGCCAGGAAGCGCGTGGCACTTGCCGAAGAGGAATTGAGGCTCAGGGTACGCCCAGGCACCCGGCAAGCGCTGGCCGACCTGATGGAGTGGTCAGGCATTACTGAGCAGGGCGAGGCGATGACGCTGATGATTCATCACCTGCATGCGATGGGTTCCGCAAAGTGCCAGCCGCTGCTGAATCCGCCGCGCCACGTTTTCGAACCTACGGAAAGTGTGGCGCGGGAATTCCGAAATAAAAGCCTGCTCGCCATCCAGAAAGACCCCGGCGACGAGATTATCGGGCCAACTATTTAACCGATGCAGGAGGTGTTGCATTGACAACAGAGCCTGCGACATCAGCTGGCTGCCCAGTCTCAACGTCACGAATTTCATACCTCCACCATGTCAACGATGATATTCCGTAAAGTCCATAGGTACGGCCGCCCACCAGATCAACAGTCATTTCAATCGGAGCAGTTTGCTGTTGCGCGGTAATAAACTTACGAACTTGAATCTTATGCCTGCCTGCACCCAGTCGGTACTCGCTCTGGCGGCTCAACCAATAAAGGGTTTGATCGTCGTCGATCTTAAATATTGTTAATGATTTGTCGAACTGTTGGATCGTAGCGATTTGGGCGCTTGATTTTCCTTCTGCACTTTTGTGCTCGTAATGAATACATCCGGTCAGCGTGAAGCTGAACATAATCATCGCTATAAAACGCCAAAAAATATCGTGTCGCATCAGTGTCCCTCCTAGGCTCAAATCCAAGGTGCGGATTGATACCTTATCCTTTTCCAAAATTCCACCCTACTCGCTGCATCCGGTAACCGGAGGGCGGCGCCTGACTGGAGATAACCCATGAGCAACATTCCTCCGCGCCCGAAGGCTGATAAAGCAATGATTCTCGCGGCTTGCACCGTTGTTGCTGAAAAGATCAATGGGGACGCCGACACCATCGCCCAGCACTACCGCCGCCACATGGACGGTTTTGAGCTGGCAAAGGAGCTAGATAAGTATGCGTCCTGGGACACTACGCGGGATGACATGGAAGCGCTGGACGAGGTCGACTATCTCGTAGATCGGTCCGAGGAGCTGGCGGTTAAAGCGTGGGCTGAAGAGTTCAAGCCCGAGCCGCCGCTGCCTATCGGCACCAGGGTCAAACAAGGAATTATCACACGGATCTACGAACACACCCCGGCCACGTACTGCGTCAAAGAAGACGGCTGCACCAGCGACACCCGCAGCCTGCTTATCAAGTTCGAAGACGCCGTAGCCGCCTGATCCGGCTCCATGCCGGTAACCCGTAATACCCCATATCAATCTCGGACGCAGATATTTTTAGATTCTAGCTTGAGCGAACTATGAAAACTGCCGCTATCGCAATCACAGCGACGACTCCAAACACCATCCGTGCGAGCCAAGGAGCTGTTAGCCAGACGCCGGTAACGCCGGCAATCTGCCCAATGTTTTTTTCGCTGAAATAGCGGCCAGATGGCGGCTCGCGAAAAGGATTTCCGCAGTGGGGGCAGGAGTAGGCTTTATCAGAGATTTTTGCAGAGCATTCAGGGCAGTCAATTAGGCTCATGATTTTTTGTCCGTTTTAATTAATGGCTGCAAACCAATATGAAGACTTCATTTTCTGATTTTGGTTCTGCGGGAAATCATATGAGCCCACTCATTAACGAATCACGCCAGCCGGCTCAGTAGCAGGCAGGCCGGCGAGGTTACGCCACTTCGCCAGGTCAGCGATCAACTTAAGTCCTGGGCGCACCTCAGCTTCGAGCGCTTCATCAGGAAGGCTCAGCAGGCGGACAACCTCAGCGCCGATCAGGCGTATCGCTTCCACATCGGTTTTCGTGCTCATCGCAGTCACCGTCAGGTTTTTGCTGAGTGCAAATCATCAACCCAATTTACGAATCACGCCAGCCGGCGAGGATCCCCTATGCCACCTTCTCACCAGATCCTGGTCGGCGACTGCATTGAGATGATGCGGACGCTGCCAGACAACAGCGTCGACAGCGTCGTGACAGACCCGCCCTACGGCATCAGATTCATGGGCAAAAGCTGGGATGGCCAGGATATCGAAGCCCGCGCCGCTTACCGGGCCAGCATGCCATCGCACGCCGGAGCTTGCGGGCCGAACGGCGGTCACCGCTCGATCGCGGCCGAGGCCGGAAAGTACGACCTGACGCCGGCGGGCATGCGTGCCTTCCAGGCATTCACGCTGGAATGGGCTACTGAGTGCCTGCGCGTTCTCAAGCCTGGCGGGCACCTGCTGTCGTTCGCCGCTGCGCGCACCTACCACCACATGGCAGTTGGCATTGAAATGGCCGGGTTTGAGATCCGCGACCAGATCATGTGGGTGTTTGGGTCGGGCTTCCCGAAGTCGCACAACCTCAAAGGCAAGCACGAAGGAAAGGGAACCGCGCTAAAGCCTGCGCATGAGCCCATCTGTATGGCAAGAAAGCCAATCACCGGAACCGTGCTGGAAAACATGGATCAGTGGGGCACCGGCGCGATCAATGTCGACGATTGCCGTATCCACGGTGCGGATGCAAAGGCCGCCAAGTACTCCCAAAAGCGAATGGCTCCCGGCCACGTAGTAAACGACACCGGCGCCTGGAAGCAGGAGGCTGAGTATACCGGCATGCTGAAGGCTGGCCGCTGGCCCGCGAACCTGATTCACGATGGTAGCGATGAGGTAGTAGCGATGTTTCCCGCAGAGGCTGGCGCATCGGCGCGTGTTCGAGGTACAGAGGCGAGCGCTGCAAGTGTCGGCCGAATTACTGGACAGCGCGATCGAGTGGAAGGCGCTTTTTACGGCGACAGCGGCAGTGCCGCCCGCTTCTTCTACTGTGCCAAGACCAGCCGCACCGATCGGCATGAAGGCCTGATCAACCCGGGCCCCCAATTCAAAATGGGCACAACCTTGCGCAAGGTCGAGACGACCGAAACGAAGGGCAACAATCACCCAACCGTCAAGCCTACCGACCTGATGGCATACCTGCTGCGCCTGGTCACACCGCCGGGCGGCGTGGCGCTCGACCCATTCATGGGGTCAGGCAGCACCGGCAAGGCCGCGATGCGCGAAGGCTTCCAGTTCATCGGCTGCGAAATTGATGAGCAGTATGTGGCGATCGCGCGTTCTCGCATTGAGCACGAAGTCACTCGTGTAGCAGAAGCGGCATTCGAAAGTGATCAGCTTGAGCTGTTCGGCACCGCCTGATCCAACTCAGCTATACCACCGTATGCTCGGCAATCAGGATGGCCCCAACCTCACGCCCAGCCACCTGCGCCAGGCCACGGTCGACATAAGTACGATCACCCGCAACAACAGGCACCACAACCTCACCACCGCGCTTCACCTCGACGTTGATACGCCAGGTCTCCCGGCCCTCATCGTCCTTGTCGCACTCCATGTAGTTCCAAACCTGAAAGCCTTCGATCTCATCGTAAATATCGTGCTTTGTCATGGGTCTGTCTGCTTGTAGGAAGATTCTGTATCACTTCATGATTACATGGACCTCGTAACCCTTGCCGTTCGGCCAGTCATCTCTAGTGACCTCAATGCTGCCACTTCCGATTTGAGAGGTCACAGGCTCGCCCTTAACGATAGCTTTACGTATTTCGTTGTTCAGCTTCGCACCAAGTACTTTTGGAGCTAGTGCTTCTGATGCCTTGCCGAGAGCACCAATTGCAGGACCTTTTGACTTAGGCTGATTAAAATTTAGGACAAGTTTTACCTGTTCGACTGCAGTAGCTGTGCCTGTGGCGTAGTAAGCCAGATTATTTGACAGTGGCGACCCGGAACCTATGTCCTTGTAGTCGCTCGCGCACCCAAAGGATTCATCTCCGTAGTCCGTCCATTTTCGCCCCTTCAAGCCCGAATCGGACAGCAGCGCACACGCGATACTAGGTTCGGTAACTTTGAGCTCAGCCAAGCATGTCGCAGAGAAAAGGAAAGCCAGCGGCACAACAATAATTTTCAGCATCTGTCTTGATTCATCCATTTTGTATCCGGCTCCATGTCGGACCAAATACAAATACCCCACTTCTACCAATCTCGCCACCCTGGCGAGGCCAGAGGCTACACCACTCCAACGCCCGGGCATGGCCCGGCAAGGACTCCCCATGCCCACCCATCAAGACGAAACCCTTCCGCAGCGATACGCCAGAGAGTATCAGGACTACCTGAAGCTCTGCGGCAGCATGACTGCCGAGCAAGTGGCCGACCTTCAGTCGCAGCTGAGCAATTCGCTGGCCCGCGAGCAAGCCCTGCAACAGCGCTTGACCGCATCGGATGAGCGGGCAGGCGTGCTTACTTCCGCGCTTGAAGGGATGCTGGAGTATTTCCCCGAAGGTCATTCGGACGGCGAGTGCTTCAGCGTTGAGATGGCTAAGGCCGCACTCAAGCCAGCAGTGGGCTCGACATGCAACCAAATCCGAGAGGAAACGGGGCTGCCTATCAATAACCCATGCCATGCCTGCAACAACGGCTTATGCATCGATAAATGATAGGAGTACATCCGTACTCCACCCGCAAAACCTGTAACCCCTCCCCCTTCAAAGTCAGCCGCTCTAGCGGCAAGGACGAACTCGGCCATGAAAAGAACAGTCGTGCTCACAGGCAAGGCAGTCGTGAACTTCCGAAAGGTCATTGAAGGCATCGATGACGACGAGGTAGCGGAGCTCCTGGCCAGCAATGATCTGCGGGAAAGCCAGATCGACGACGATGACCTGCTCGACATCGAGTGGATCCATGACGACGTGAATATCAAGGTGACGCCATGATCGCCACCCTCTGGTTCGCCTACGTGTTCATCTACAAGGGGCCAAGGACATGAGCAGACAAGTCACCGAGCGGGACTTCCGCATGCCCGAGTTCCGGGACGCCAGGGTTGAGGACTACGAAATCCGCGCAGACGGCAAGGTGGTCCGAAAGGATCGTTGGGAAACAGGAATCCACCAGATTAAGGGCATCGTCGGATCGAGTCGCGGCGAGTTTGAAATCGACGATGTGGTCGAAGCTGTACGAAAGCTCAGAGGCAACTGGGAAGATGCTGATACAGATGAAGATCCAGGCCACCAGACGATAGATCTACGCCTTTCATGTGGGACGGTTCTGGCTCGATGCGAACGTGGCCACGGCCAGTTGCCTTTCACCTACCACTGGCAATTCGGCGCTATCGACTTCACCCGCGCCGACTTCGGCGCCGATGTCGTCGAATGGCAGAAGTCTCCGCCAACTACCGACGCAATAGCCTAACCCCAATCCCCCTACATGCCTGCTGTTGAGCGGCGTAAGGGCAATTGACTGTCGACCCAACGCTCAGCAGCAGCCATGGCCTCATCGAGCGCTGCTGGATAGTCCGGCCAGGGGCCCGTCAGCTCGGCAGCGACTTCGCCAAGCCCATCAATTGATGCCGGCTCGATGATCGTGACCGCAACCGGCGAGTCGTCGTTCGGGCGGCGCCAATTAAATTTTAGAAACATGACGTGGCCCCGGTAAGCATGCGCTATCGGAGCATCGAAGTTGTGTGACACGTCCATGCCTCATCACGAACAAAGTTGAACCCTTTTGTACACCAAACTCGACGCAGTAGAAATCTAGGCAAAACGCCATCACCCAATCCCCCTACATGCCTGCCGGTGAGCGGCGGGCGAGGTATTCGTATGCCTGCAAACTGTGAATACAGCATGGAAAAAAGTGATGCCTCGAACATGGCGGGCATGGCTCAGCTGGATCTGGAAGGTCGGCGCTCCGCGCTGGAGGTTTACCTGAAAATCCATGGCCAGCGCCGTTTGGTTGAGTTCACGGCGCAACTGATTGGCATGGCCAACTCGGTCGCGGAAAACTGCGCCGAGATGTGCGACCAGGTGCTGATCGAGGAATGTGGCGTCCACCCCGACAAGTTCACCAGCGTGAATCTGCCAACGCTCATCGGTGCGTGCCAGGGCGTGATGATCGCCAGCAAGTGCGACCCGGCCGGTGCCTGTCACGGGTGCGCATATCGCTTGGGGTCGATTGCCAATCAGTCGCCCATCACCACTTGCGATGCGGAGTTCATGGCTCACCACCGAAAAGGGTTCATGTGTCATGCCCACCTGGACGCAGAAGGCGAGCCCACAAAAGTGTGCGTCGGGCACGCGAAAGCAGCAAAACCCTAACCCACCTTCTGCCGCCCAGCGCGGCGCGGAGCATCCAATGTCAGCAGCAGAACAGTTAAACGACGGCATAACAGGCGACAAGGTGCCCGAGGCGCAGATGGCCGAGATCCTCGGTACCACCCTCGCCGCCCTGCGCTCAAAGCGCGCCCGCAATCAAATCCCCCTCGGCGTCTGGAACAAGCAAGGCAGCCGCGTCATGTACAGCATCAGGAGATACTACGAATGGCTCGAAAGCCAATGGGTTTGCCCGCAGGAATGGACCTCCACCACGGATCGATCCGCATCCGCTTTATGTGGAACGGCAGCCGGCGCAGTGAAACGCTCCCCTATCCCCCGACACAGAAAGGAATCAAGTCTGCCTCACAGGTTGTTGATCAAGTAAAAGGCCTGATTAAACTGGGGCTGCTCGACGACGATAAGTACGCCGAGCTTTTCCCCAGTTCCAGCAACGTCGCTGGGGGGAAGATCAACTTCGGCGAGTATGCCCAGCTCTGGCTAGACAGTCGTGAGGTGGTCGGTGGAACGAAGGCGAACTACAAGGGTGCACTGAACCGGTACTGGATGCCCGGCCTGGCCCTGGTGCGAATCGACCTGATCACCACTACGCTGCTCCGCCGGGTAATGGCAGCCAGCGAATGGAAGTCCCCCGGGGTGAAGCGCAACGCGATCTCAAAGCTGTCGACCATCCTGAACTCAGCAATGTCCGAAGAGCTTATCCCGAAGAACCCCGCGGCGATCCTGGAGTTACCCAAGCGCAGCAAGAAGGAAATTGACCCGTTCACTTTGGAAGAGGCAAACCTGATCATCGCCAAGATGTACGAGCACGATCACTGGCCCAGCACGATCTATGCGGCATTTTTTGAGTTTGTGTTTTTTACAGGAATGCGCCTTTCCGAGGCCCTGGCAATGCGCTGGGATGCGGTAGACGAAGAGAAAAGGACGGCCCACGTCTGTCGTGGGATCGCCCTGGGGGAAGTGGTAGAGCGTACAAAAACGGGTGGAGACCGCTATGTTTTGCTTAATGAACGCGCCATGCATGCGCTGAAATTCGCGAGGGAATACGCAGAGCGTCGGAAAAAAGGTAAAGGGAGGGTGTTGGAAACGCCTTTCATTTTCCCGCCGTCAAAGAACTCGGAGTACGTGAAACAGACATCTGACCTGCACAAGCAGTGGATTCCGACCCTGAAGGCTCTGAATATCCGTCGTCGGCCGCCATACAACTGTCGTCACACCTATGCGACAATATGCATTATGTCTGGCATGAACCCCGCCTTCATCTCCCAGCAGCTCGGCCATAGTGTGCAGATGCTGCTCTCGACTTATGCGCGTTGGATCAACTCAAGCTCGGACTGGAGCGAAATGCAAAAGCTCCAGATTGGTCCCAAATTGGTCCCAGTTCAAATAAGCGCACCCTAAGCTATTGATAGGTAAAGTAATTGATCTCCACAGCTAACATCACCATGCAGTTCGGCGCCAAGCCGCTCTTCGAGAACGTCTCGGTCAAGTTCGGCGCCGGCAACCGGTATGGTTTGATCGGTGCCAACGGTTGCGGCAAGTCGACCTTCATGAAAATCCTCGGCGGCGACCTCGATCCGTCGGGCGGCCAGGTCATGCTGGAGCCTAACGTTCGCCTGGGTAAATTGCGCCAGGACCAGTTCGCCTACGAAGAATTCACCGTGCTCGACACCGTGATCATGGGCCACGAGGAGCTGTGGAAGGTCAAGGCCGAGCGCGACCGTATCTACTCGCTGCCGGAAATGAGCGAAGACGACGGCATGGCCGTGGCCGAGCTGGAAACCGAGTTCGCCGAGATGGACGGCTACACCGCCGAATCCCGTGCCGGCGAGCTGCTGCTGGGCCTGGGCATTCCTCTGGAACAACACTTCGGCCCGATGAGCGAAGTGTCCCCTGGCTGGAAACTGCGTGTATTGCTGGCCCAGGCGCTGTTCTCCGATCCTGAAGTGCTGTTGCTCGACGAACCGACCAACCACTTGGACATCAACACCATCCGCTGGCTGGAAAACATCCTGACCCAGCGTAACAGCCTGATGATCATCATCTCTCACGACCGTCACTTCCTGAACAGCGTGTGCACCCACATGGCTGACCTGGACTACGGCGAGCTGCGCCTGTTCCCGGGCAACTACGACGAGTACATGACCGTGGCGACCCAGTCCCGCGAGCAGCTGCTGTCGGACAACGCCAAGAAGAAGGCGCAGATCTCTGAGCTGCAATCCTTCGTCAGCCGCTTCTCGGCCAACGCCTCCAAAGCCAAGCAAGCGACTTCCCGCGCCAAGGCGATCGACAAGATCCAACTCGCTGAGGTCAAGCCTTCGAGCCGGGTGAGCCCGTTCATCCGTTTCGATCAGAACAAGAAACTTCACCGCCAGGCTGTAATGGTCGAAAAAATGGCCAAGGGTTTCGACGGCAAGCCGCTGTTCAAGGATTTCAGCTTCCAGGTTGAAGCGGGAGAGCGTGTTGCGATCATCGGTCCGAACGGTATCGGCAAGACCACCCTGCTGCGCACCCTGGTCAACGAGTTGACCCCGGACGCAGGCTCCATCAAGTGGACCGACGCTGCGGAATTGGGTTACTACGCCCAGGATCACGCTCACGACTTCGAAGATGACGTGACGCTGTTCGACTGGATGGGTCAGTGGACTCAGGGCGAGCAGATGATTCGCGGCACTTTGGGCCGCATGCTGTTCTCCAACGACGAGATCCTCAAGTCGGTCAAGGTAATCTCCGGTGGTGAGCAAGGTCGCATGCTGTTCGGCAAGTTGATCCTGCAAAAGCCGAACGTGCTGATCATGGACGAACCGACCAACCACTTGGACATGGAATCCATCGAAGCGCTGAACCTGGCGCTGGAAAACTACCCGGGCACGCTGATCTTCGTCAGCCACGACCGTGAGTTCGTATCGTCCCTGGCCACCCGCATCATCGAGTTGAGCGCTGACGGCGTGATCGACTTCAGCGGTACTTATGACGACTACCTGCGTAGCCAAGGCGTCGTGTTCTAAATAACGCCCGCTGCACCCAAGAGCCCCGTCCACTGTGACGGGGCTTTTTGCATGTTGTGGCAAGCGGGCCTGTTCGTCAGACCAAGTAGTTAGGCTGCTTCCTTTTACCCCGGGCCCTTGCCATGATGCCCTCACCGCCCGCCCGCGAACGAGTGCCCATGTCTACCGCCACCCCCTCCTCCCTGTCGGTCACCCTGCAGATCGTCTCGATCGTCTTCTATACCTTCATTGCCTTCATCTGCATCGGCCTGCCGATTGCGGTAATCCCAGGCTACGTGCACGAACAATTGGGGTTCAGCGCGGTGGTGGCCGGGATCACCATCGGTTCGCAGTACCTGGCGACCCTGCTTAGCCGCCCCATGGCCGGGCGGATGTCGGACAATGTCGGGACCAAACGCGCGATTGTGCTGGGGCTGGCGGGCATTCTCGTGAGCGGTGTGCTGACGTTCTTCGCGACGTTGCTGGAAAGTACGCCCAACGTAAGCCTGGGCATTCTGATCGTCGCCCGGCTGCTGCTGGGCGTGGCCCAAGGTCTGATCGGTGTGGGCACCATCAGTTGGTGCATGGGCCAGGTCGGCGCCGAGCATACGGCGCGGTCGATTTCCTGGAACGGCATTGCGTCCTACGGTGCCATCGCCATCGGTGCGCCGCTGGGGGTGGTGATGGTGGCCGAGTATGGCTACAACAGCCTGGGGATCGCCCTGACCGTACTCGCAGCGCTGGGCCTGATACTGATCCGCAACAAACCGTCGGTGCCGGTGGTGCGCGGCGAGCGCTTGCCATTCTGGGCGGTGTTCGGGCGTATCGCGCCGTTTGGGGTCAGCTTGTGCCTGTCGTCGATTGGCTACGGCACGCTCACTACCTTTATCACCCTCTACTACCTCAATCGTGGCTGGCAAGGCGCGGCGTACTGCCTCACGGTATTTGGCGTGTGCTTTATCCTGTCGCGCCTGGTATTTATCTCGGCGATCAGTCGTTTTGGCGGGTTCAGCGCCGCCATCGCCTGCATGCTTATCGAGACCCTCGGCCTCACCTTGTTGTGGCTGGCGCCCTCCACCGGTGTGGCGTTGATCGGCGCAGGACTGACGGGCTTTGGTCTGTCGCTGGTGTACCCGGCGCTGGGCGTGGAAGCCATCAAGCAAGTACCCAACAGCAGCCGTGGCGCGGGATTGAGTGCGTATGCGGTGTTTTTTGACTTGGCCCTGGCGATTGCCGGGCCGTTGATGGGTTTTGTGGCGCTGAACCTGGGGTACGGCTGGATCTTCTTCTGCGCGGCGTTGCTGTCGGTCACGGCGCTGGGCGTGACTTTACTGCTCAAGCGCCGCGCTTACTGATCAGCCGTCTGCAAACCCGCACGAGTGGACGTGCCAAGGGTACGAGTGAAAAAGCGCCCGGCTTCGGAAATCAGATCGCGGTGAATGCCTTCGCGGTCGACGCCATCGGCGTCAGTGCAGATCGCCGGCATGGCGGCCAGTTGGTCACTGTCGCACGGCGCCATGAACACGAAGTGCCCTGCCCCGGCCAGCAGCTTGAAATTCGGCGGCTCAGGTAATTTGCGCGCGAGTGCTGCGGCGTTCTTGTCCACGGCCACCAGCTTGTCGCCGTCGCCGCTGTAGAGCAGCACCGGCACATGCACGTCGGCCAACGTGTGACGGCCGAACATCAGGCTCAACGGCGCCATTAGCATCAAGGCGTGGATACGCGGGTCGGATTGGGGCTGTAAGTCGTCACGGTCCACCACCAACTCGCCTTTGGTGGTGCAGGCGTCGCGGTCTTCCGGGCGTTCCTGGCAATAGCGGCGCAAGCGATCGAAATCCGGCTTGGCGCCAGCCAGGATCAACGCGGTTTCGCCACCGGCGGAATAGCCGATCACCCCCACCTGGTTGATGTTGACGAACGGAGACAGCATCGGATCCGCCAGGGTGGCGGTGATCGCTTCGGATATCTGGATCGGCCGCCCGTACAGGTTGCTCAGCGTGCCCAGACGGCTATGGTCCTTGTAGTTGTCGCCAGGATGCAGCACCGCCACCACCACAAAGCCTTTGCGCGCCAGGGACGTGGCCAGGTCGTGCAGGGCCAGCGGCGTGCCGGTGTTGCCATGGGACAGCATCAGCATCGGGAAACGGCCGATGGCGATCTTGGAATCTTCGGTGGCGGCGACGTGATAGGCACCCAGCTGCGTGGTGTGCTCAAGGCCGGTTGACGGATAGAACGCCACGGCCTTCATTGGTTGCAAGTCGAGCGGATCGAGAAACGTCATGCGATGAAAGCCGACGCTCCAATGGGGGTGCGGCGCAGGCGCGGCGTGCACTGAAATCAGGCCGCCCAGCAGGGAAAGAACCATAACAGCACAAAGACGCATCATGGGGATGTCCACCTTTGCTGCGTGAGAACCGACATGTCGAATGAAAAGTCCAGGGCATTGACCCCATGCTTGCACAAGCTGGGCCACATCAAAGAAGACAGCGGGAAAACGAAAAAACTCCGCACTCCGGTCGCGTTCAGGCGATCAGAATACAGAGTTTAGACACTCGGCTTCAGATTGAAACCGAGAGGAGGCGATATTTACTAAAGCCTTACGCGGCAGCGAACAATTGTTCGTTGATCAGTACGTTAGCGTCGCTCAGGGACTTGCTGCGCACTTCATCACCATAGGCCAGGCCTTCGGCCCGCACGATTTCGATGTTGGTGATGCCGAGGAAGCCGAACAGCAGTTTCAGGTAGCCTTCATGGGCAGCGCCCGACGCTTGACCGGCATGCAGGCCGCCGGCAGTGGAAACGATGATGACTTTCTTGTTGCCGCACAGGCCTTCCGGACCGGCTTCGGTGTAACGGAAAGTCTGACCAGCGACCGCGATACGGTCGATCCAGGCTTTCAGTTGGGTCGGGATAGTGAAGTTGTACATCGGCGCACCTACCACAATGGCGTCGGCAGCGAGGAATTCAGCCAGGGACGAAGCGCTCAGTTCAGCTTCGTGTTTTTGCGCAGCGTCGCGCAGTTCAGCGGCCGTGCCCAACGCACCCAGGGTGGCGCCGGAGAAGTGGTTGATGGCGTCGCTGGCCAGGTCGCGGTAAGTCACTTCCACACTCGGCTCAGCCGCTTGCCAGGCTTTAACCACACCAGCGCTGAGCTGACGGGAAGCCGAGTTGTCGCCGAGAATGCTGGAATCGATATGCAACAGTTTCATGATGGATCTCCGAGGTGGGATCGACTAGGGCGATCAGATGGCGGTGATGCTACGCATGAAACGAATAGTCGATAAGCCGCCTGTAATGCGATAGTTTGTCCCACTGACAGGACAATAGGCTCACCATGCAAGATCTCAACGACCTCTATTATTTTGCCAAAGTCGTCGAAGCCGGCGGTTTCGCAGCCGCCGGTCGGCTGCTGGGCATCCCCAAGTCACGGTTGTCGCGGCGCATTGCCGAGCTCGAAGAGCGCCTGGGCGCACGCCTGCTACAACGCACCACGCGCCAACTGACCCTCACCGCCGTCGGCGAACGCTACCTGCGCCACTGCCAAGCGATGCTGCTGGAAGCCGAGATGGCCGACGAGGCCGTGGCCAGCATGTCCAGCGAACCCCGTGGACGTCTGCGGGTGACGTGCCCGGTGGGGCTGGCACAGAACATGATGCCGGACGTGGTCGCCGGGTTTCTGGCAGCACATCCTCAGGTGCAGTTGGAAATGACCCTGGTCAACCGCCGAGTCGACCTCGTGGCCGAAGGCATCGATGTGGCGCTGCGAGTGCGTGAGCAAGGCGATGAAGACCCGCTGCTGGTCACCAAGCGCCTGCGCCCGGCCCAGACCGTCCTGGTTGCCAGCCCGAACTTCATGCATGGCCGATCTATCAGCACCCTTGATGACCTCAAGCAGCTGCCGATACTCGGTGCATTGGAGGCGGACCGGATGGTGCACCAGCGCATCCTCGATCCCCAGGGCAACCCCCACGACCTGATTATGGAAGCACGTCTGGGCGTTGATGACTTCAACGTGCGCAAGGCCAGCGCCATCATGGGCCTGGGCTTTACCGTGCTGCCAATGATGTACTGCGAGGAAGAATTGGCCAACGGCCACTTGGTGCAACTGCTGCCGGAATGGTCACTGCCCGGCGGTTGGTTGCAGGCCGTCTACCCACACCGGCGCGGTGTGCTGCCGGCCATTCGTGCCTGGATCGATTACCTGGAAGAAGGCTTTAAAAGCTGCGGAGACCGCCTGCTATGAAGATGACCGAAGCGCAAGTCGCCACCTTTTGCCTGAGCCTGCCCGGCGCGCGGGAGGACTACAAATGGGGCGGCGTGCGAGTGTTCTCGATTGCCGGCAACAAGATGTTCGCCCTGCAAAACCTGCGCGGCGACTCGTTGGCGTTCAAGGTCGACAAGGAACTGTTTCTCGGCCACGTGGACCGCCCCGGTATCCACCCCGCGCCATACCTGGCGCGTGCGCAGTGGATCATCATGAACACGCCCTACCCGCTGGGCGCCGAGGAACTGCGTGGCTTGTTGCAGCGCTCCCACCAACTGGTGGTGAGCAAGCTACCCAAGCGCACGCAGATTGGTTTGTTGCTAGAGGACTGACAGTAACGTGCCGCCAAGGAACAACTGGTCCAACCAGAACACTTGGTGCAACAGCACAATCACCCAGAACAGCACCTGGAAAGACACCTTGCGCGTCTTGTGCCGGAACACCTGCTGAGCAATCAACGCCCCGGGCCAACCGCCGGCCAACTCAACGGCGTGCAGGATGTTTTCCGGTGTGCGCCAGCTGTCGGTGCGCGCCTTGCGTTTATCACTCCAGTACAGCAAAAACGCGATCACGCTGACCACGCCATAGGCCACCAGCGGGATCACGGTTTCGCCGCGCTGCCACACCAGCACCGACCCCAACAGCGGCGCGGCGCACAGCAGCACAAAGATCGCCGCCTTCAGGCGCGGGTGCTGGATGATCATGCCGTTGCCGCCGCCCAGTCGATCCAACCGAACTGCCAAGTCGCCAGGATCAGTAGGCCAAACCCGATGCGGTACCAGGCAAACGCCGCGTAGCTATGGCTGGCGATGAACTTGAGCAGGCCCTTGACCGCGATCATCGCGAAGATGAACGAGGTGATAAACCCAATGGCAAAGACCGGCAGGTCCGCTGGCTGGAACAGGTCGCGGTACTTGTAGCCCGAGTACACCGCAGCACCGACCATGGTCGGCATGGCGAGGAAGAACGAGAACTCGGTAGCGGTCTTGCGCGACAGGCCAAACAGCAGGCCGCCGATGATGGTCGAGCCGGAGCGCGAAGTGCCCGGGATCATCGCCAGGCACTGGGCAAAGCCTACCTTGAGTGCATCTTTCCAGGTGATGTCGTCGACGGTCTCGGCATGCACTTCATGCTCGCGGCGCTCGGCCCACAGCATGATGACGCCGCCCACCACCAGCGCTGTGGCGACAGTGATCGGGTTGAACAGGTAGTGGTGAATCAAGTCGGCGAAAATCACCCCAAGGACCACGGCCGGCAGGAACGCAATCAGCAGGTTGATCGTGAAACGCTGCGCATTGCGCTGGGTTGGCAAGCCGGTGACAACGTCGAGAATCTTGCGCCGAAACTCCCAGACCACCGCCAAAATGGCGCCGAGCTGAATAATGATGTTGAAGGCCATCGCACGTTCACCGCCGAAATCGAGCAAGTCGGCAACGATGATCTGGTGGCCGGTACTGGAGATCGGCAGGAACTCCGTCAACCCCTCCACTACGCCGAGAATCAATGCCTGAATGGCGGTCCAAAAATCCATGCTTCCCCCAAAGGTCATGCGCTATGGCACGCCTTGTTAGTCTTTTTTAATGGTTCACTGACGACGAGCGCGCTGAAGGCCCAGTGTTGATGATGATCAACACCAGTCTGCAAAAATTCTGTGAAAATCAGGCAGTACTCAGGTTTTTCGATTACGGGCCGAAAGCCTATCAGACAAGGCGTAAAAGTCGATGCGACGCCCACAATTATAAAAAGCCCGGAGTGACAGGACGATGAACAGTTTGCGCAATATGTCGATCAGCCGACGCCTATGGCTGATCCTGATAGTCGCCCTGCTGATGCTGCTGGCCCTGGGTTTGCTGATGCTCAAGCAGATCCATGACGACCTTTACCAAGCCAAACGTCAACAGACCCAACACGTGGTCCAGACCGCCAGTGGGATCCTGACGTTCTATCACGGCCTGGAAACCACCGGTGTGATGACCCGTGACGCCGCCCAGAAACAAGCCCTGAGCGCGGTGCGGGGGTTGCGTTACGACCATGACGACTATTTCTGGATCAACGACCTCACGCCCGTGATGATCATGCACCCGGCCAACCCCAAGCTCGATGGCCAGAACCTTTCGGCTATCCGCGATCCCGATGGGTTTGCCGTGTTCAACGAGTTCGTCAGCCTGGCAAAAGCCAAGGGCGCCGGGATCGTCAACTATCGCTGGCCTAAGCCCGGCGCACAGGCCCCCGTGGCCAAGACTTCCTATATCCAGCTGTTCGAACCCTGGGGCTGGATTATCGGCTCCGGCGTCTATGTGGACGACGTGCAGGCCGAGTTCAGCGGCCAAGTGTGGAAAGCCTCCATGATCGGCCTGGGCATTGCGCTGGTGATGGGTCTGCTGGTGTCGCTGATTGCGCGCAGCATCGTGCGCCCGTTGCAGGCGGCGGTGAATGCCATGGGCAATATCGCCAGCGGTGAAAGCGACCTGACCCGCAGCCTCGACACCCACGGCCGTGACGAAATAACCCAACTGTCCCAGCACTTCAACAGTTTCACCACCAAGCTGCGTCAGGTGGTAAGCCAGTTGCAGGTGTGCGCGAACGCCCTGGGCCAGTCCTCTACCGACTTGGGCAACAACGCCAGCTCGGCCCATGACCGCAGCCAGCAGCAGTCGCAGCAGATGGAGCTGGTCGCCACTGCCATCAACGAAGTCACCTACGGCGTGCAGGACGTGGCCAAGAACGCGGAACATGCCGCCAGCGAAATGCGCGATGCCCAGGCCCAGGCGCACCAAGGCCAGGTCAATATCGACAGCAGCCTGCAACAGATCGACCAACTCTCCAACACCATCAGCCAGGCGGTGGAAGTGATCCGCACGCTGTCCAGCGAAAGCACCCAGATCGGTGGCGTGCTGGAAGTGATCCGCTCCATCGCCGACCAAACCAACCTGCTGGCCCTGAACGCTGCCATCGAAGCGGCTCGCGCGGGGGAGCAAGGCCGAGGGTTTGCGGTGGTGGCCGACGAAGTGCGCCTGCTCGCCCAACGCACGCAAAAGTCCACCGCCGAAATCCAGGTGATGATCGAGCGCCTGCAAGGACACTCGGAAGCGGCGGTCAAGGTGATCAGCGACAGCCACAGCGCCTCCCAACTGACCATTGAGCAGGCAGGTCAGGCCGGTGCCAGCCTCACTGCGATTGGGCAGGCCTTGCACAACCTCAACGGCCTGAACGCGTCCATCGCCAGTGCCACCCTGCAACAGGCCCATGTGGTGGAAGACATCAACCAGAACGTCACCCAGGCGGCGGGCTTGTCCCACAGCACGGCACTGGCAGCGGAACAGTCCAGTGTGGCCAGCGCGCATTTGCGCGGGTTGAGCGAGCAGCTCGACGGCCTCTTGCGCCAGTTCAAGGTCTAACACTGCTCCAAATGTAGGGGGGGCTTGCCCCCGATGGCGATATATCAGTCTGCACAGGTGCAACTGACCTCTCGCTATCGGGGGCAAGCCCCCTCCTACATTTGCCCTACTGTGTTTTGAAGATTGCTGGCCTGTGGTTACAATCCCCGCCCTCTCCCACTCCCCCAAGGAACCGCCATGTCCGGGCTTGAACTGTTCGCCGCTGCCCTGGGGGTGATCGCTGTCTGGCTGACGGTCAAGCAAAACCCATGGTGCTGGCCCATCGGGCTGGTGATGGTGTTGCTGTACACCTGGGTGTTCTACGACGTGAAACTCTATTCCGACATGCTGCTGCAGGTGGTCTACGCCGCGCTGCAAGTCTATGGCTGGTGGCAGTGGACCCGCGCGGGCGAGGTCAAGCAAGGCCGCCAGGTCACGAGCCTGGGGGTGCCGGCAATCATGACCAGCCTCGCGATCGGCGCGGTGGGCAGCCTGCTGCTCGGTGCCGCCATGGCCCACTGGACCGATGCTGCGCAACCCTGGCTCGACGCGGCCCTCACCGGCTTCAGCCTGGTGGCGCAAATGTGGATGGCGCAGAAACGCGTGCAATGCTGGCCGTTGTGGATTGCCGTGGATGTGATCTTCGTCGGGCTGTTCCTCTATAAAGGCCTGTACCTCACCGCCGGGCTCTATGCCTTGTTCACCGTGATCGCCGTGCAGGGCTGGCGTGAATGGCGCGCCGATCCGGCGTTGCGCACATGAAAGTAGTGGTTTTGGCGGGGCCTGAATCCAGCGGCAAAAGCTGGCTCGCAGCGCAGTTGCACGCGCACTTTGGTGGGTTGATGGTCGGCGAGTATGTGCGCTATTTCATTGATCACCATCAGCGCGATACCTGCCTGGCGGATATCCCGGCCATCGCCCACGGCCAACTGGCCTGGGAAGACGCGGCCCGCGCCGAACAACCTCGCCTACTGGTTCTCGACACCCATCTGCTCACCAACAAGCTGTGGAGCCAGACCCTGTTCGGCGACTACCCGGCGTGGCTCGACGATGAGTTGTTGGCACGTCATTACGACCTGCACCTGTTGCTCTCCCCCGAAGATGTGGAGTGGACGGCCGATGGCCAACGCTGCCAGCCGGAACTGGAGGATCGTCGCGCGTTTTTCCAGCAAAGCCTGGACTGGATGCATCAGCATCAACAGCCGGTGGTGGTGATTCGCGGGAATTGGGAGGAACGATGCAAAGCCGCGTTTGCTGCGGTAAAACAGCTGTTGCAGTGAGCGAGCTTGTCGAATCGTCGCATCGCGCGAACCGGGTGGCGAAGCCGCCCAAAAACAAACACCGCGATCTGCCTGGCAGACCGCGGTGTTTTTTATTGGGAACCGAGGCGTTTAGTAGCCCAGGGAAAGCCCAGTATTACGACGCGGGTCGTTAGCCCCGTAGAAGCGATTGTTACCCACCGGCTTGCCACCCAGGGAAGGCGCGCCTACCAGGATCGCCGCCAAGTGGTTGGCATCCTGCGGCCCTGCAAACTTATGGCCCCAGCTTTCCAGAAGCTTCTGGGTATCCGGGCTGACCGCGAAGGTCTCAAGGTTGGTGGTTTCCGGCATCCACTGCTGGTGGAAACGCGGCGCATCCACGGCTTCCTGGATGTTCATCTTGTAGTCGATCACGTTCAAAATGGTCAGCAGGGTCGCGGTGATGATGCGGCTGCCACCCGGCGTGCCCACCACCATGACGGCCTTGCCATCCTTGGTCACGATGGTTGGGCTCATCGACGACAACGGCGCCTTGCCCGGGGCGATGGCGTTGGCTTCACCCTGCACCAGCCCGTACATGTTCGGCACGCCGACCTTGACGGTGAAGTCGTCCATTTCATCGTTGAGAATCACCCCGGTCTTGCTCGCCATCACGCCCGCGCCGAACCAGTCGTTGAGGGTGTAAGTGACGGACACCGCATTGCCCCATTTGTCGACGATGGAGTAGTGGGTGGTGTTGTTGCCTTCATGGGGCGAGACCCCCGGTTTGATCGCCTGGGAATCACCGGCCTTTTGCGGCTCGATAGCATCACGCAGCTTGGCGGCGTAGTTTTTATCCAGCAGATGCTCGATCGGGTTCTTCACGAAATCCGGGTCGCCGAGGTAGCTGTTGCGGTCCACATAGGCGTGGCGCATGGCTTCGATCTGGTAGTGCAGGCCTTGGGCCGAGTGATAGCCCAGGTCGGCCATCGGGTAGCCTTCGAGGATGTTCATGATCTGGCAGATCACTACACCGCCCGAGCTCGGCGGCGGCGCGGAAACGACGTGGTAACCCCGGTAGTCGCACTCGATGGGCGCCAGTTCGCGGGTCTTGTACTTGTCGAGGTCGGCCTGGGTGATGATGCCTTTGCCTGCCTGGCTGGAATCTACCAGGGCCTTGGCGACCCAACCTTTATAGAAACCGTCCGAACCTTTGGCGGAGATTTCCTTCAGGGTCTTGGCCAGGTCTTTCTGCACCAGTTTCTGTCCGACCTGCATCGGCTGGCCGTTGTGCAGGAAGATGGCGCGCAGGTCCTTGTCTTTTTCGAACTCGCCGGTTGCGGTGTGCAGCAGGTCGATGTCGCCTTGTTCCAGGGCGAAACCGTTTTCTGCCAGCTTGATCGCCGGGGCAATCACCTGGGCGCGCTTGAGGGTGCCGTACTTGCTCAAGGCCAGTTCCATGCCCGACACGGTCCCCGGCACGCCGACAGCCAGGTGACCCTTGGCGCTGAGGCCTTCGATGACGTTGCCGTCCTTGTCCAGGTACATATTGGCAGTAGCCGCCAGCGGGGCTTTTTCGCGGAAGTCGAGGAAGGTCTTGCGCCCGTCCGCCAGTTGCACAGTCATGAAACCGCCGCCGCCCAGGTTGCCCGCCGCCGGGTACACCACCGCCAGCGCATAGCCTACGGCCACGGCCGCATCCACCGCGTTGCCCCCGGCCTTGAGCACATCCACGCCCACATGAGTTGCCAAATGCTGAGCCGTCACCACCATGCCATTTTCACCGGCCACCGGAGCTTGGGAAGCAGCTTGTACACCACTGACCGTCAACACCAGGGCAGTGGCAATCAAGGTACGGCTGAAGGGTTGGTATTTCATCCATGGCTACTCGGGTTGTTGAGATGCACCAAAATAGCTCGTCGGCAATTTAATCCCCAGCGCAATGGCGTTTTTATTACAGAACTTGTCGGTCATAGAACGGACCGAAAAAAACCAATCTTTAGCTGACCCACTGCAATCGTGGGACAAGCTCCCCTCCCACACTTTTTTAACCGCGTTTAATCAGTGAGCGCCGGGGTTGGCTCGCAGAGTTGCGGTGGTGCACACCAATATCCGCTACCATCCCGGCCACTTCGTCGATGGCGGGATCTAGGTCAAGAAGGCCTCGGTGATGAAAGACATGGTCGAAGGCAACCCATTGGCAGCGTTCTGCGCCGAGGTGTTGCCTCTGGCGCATGAAGCGGTGATTACCAAGCAGTACGCCAGCGCGCAGCTCGCGCCTACAACAACTGCCGACTGTATAAAAACCATAAGTCACCGCCAGGAGACACCCAATGCCCAGTGCGAATCCAGTGCCCGCGAACACAGTCGCCGACCCGGTCAACACGCTTTACCACAAGATCACTTGGAAGCTGATTCCCTTCCTGTGCTTCTGTTATCTGGCCGCGTACCTGGACCGAATCAACATCGGCTTCGCCAAGCTGCAGATGCTCGACCAACTGCACTTCAGCGAAACCGCGTTCGGCCTCGGCGCTGGCCTGTTCTTTGTCGGCTACATCATCTTTGAAGTGCCGAGCAATTTGGTGCTGGAGCGGGTCGGCGCGAAGATCTGGATCGCACGCATCATGATCACCTGGGGTCTACTCTCGGCCTGCACCATGCTGGTTACGTCCACGACCCAGTTCTACATCCTGCGTTTTTTGCTCGGCGCCGCCGAAGCCGGGTTCCTGCCGGGCGTGCTGTACTACCTGACCACCTGGTTTCCCACCCATCGACGCGGGCGCATCATTGCGCTGTTCATGATCGGCCTGCCGCTGTCCAGCGTGATCGGCGGCCCGCTGTCCGGCTGGATCATGGGCCACTTCGACCACGTGGGTGGCCTGCGCGGCTGGCAGTGGCTGTTCCTGATCGAAGCGGTGCCCAGCGTGTTGCTCGGCGTGCTGACCTTCTGGGCACTGCCCAACACCTACCAACAAGCCAAATGGCTGTCGGATGAAGAAAAAGCCCTGCTGGAAAGCGAACTGCGCAAGGACGACGCCGATGGCGCCGGCAGCAAGCACAGCTTCCGTGACGGCTTCTTCAACCTCAAAGTGTGGATGCTCGGCGGTATCGACTTCTCGATCCTGCTCAGCGCCTATGCCATGGGTTTCTGGATGCCGACCTTTATTCGCAACGCCGGGGTCACCGACACCTTCCATATCGGCGTGCTCACCGCACTGCCGAGCGTGGCCGCGCTGCTGGGCATGCTCTTGATCGGCGCCAGCTCCGACAAACACCGCGAACGCCGTTGGCACATCATCGTGCCGTTTTTCATCGGCGCAGCGGCGATGGCCGCCAGCACGTTCTTCACCCATAACGTCGCGGCCACCGTCGCCCTGTTCGCGGTTGCCTCGGCCGCAATCATCGGCGCAGTGCCGGTGTTCTTCAGCCTGCCGGCGACCTTTCTCAAAGGCACTGCGGCAGCCACCGGCTTTGCCCTGGCGTGCTCGTTGGCGAATATCGCAGGCCTGGTGAGTAACTCGTTGATGGGGGTGGCGATCGACGTGACCGGCAGCAGCGCGGGCGCCTTGTGGTTCTTTGCCGGCTGCCTGATTCTCAGCAGTTTCCTGGTCATCGCCTTGCCGGCGAAACGGGTGAATCGTTGATAACACGGTCGCGTAATGGCTAGCAGAAAGGCGCCACGCTGGGCACGCAAAACGCTAAAGCGGTGTTGAAATAGATCGACAGTGATTTCGTGCTGGCTGCCCTGACATGGATCACGCGGCCAGTATCGTTAAAACCAGTGAAATAAAATGCATTTTAAACCGTAGGAACAACCCGAACTCTCGGACCACACAGGGAAGACTTCGCCTGTCAGAAGCCTCCCTACTTCTTATCCGAGAGATCAGTTTTCATGCCATCTACTTCCGCCGTCGTCGATCACACCTCCCGCGCCCAAGCACCTTTGCTGCATTCGCAAGCTGTGCAGCCTATTCAGCGTTTGCAGCAAGCACGCCCTGAAAATCAGAGCCCCCTAAGGCAGGAAAAATCGGAGGAACACGCCAACCTGGACGACCGAAAATCATTGCTGGATGCCTTGGGCAAAACCCTGAACAGCGCCTCCACTGATATGCCGGATCTTGATCTGACCCGCTTTGCAGTCTCGCCAGACTCTTCGATGGGTCGCGAACTTAAACTCATCAACCCGGCGCACGTCAGCTTGAACTGGTTTATCAAACACCAAGGCTGGATAGCCCCAACAAACAAAGAAGCGCTGCAGAATCTTTACGACGCAATCACCTACGCGCCCCCTCCACAACCCGCTCACCGGGACTATTGGGGAATGTTGTCGCGCGAGGTGCCCCTGACACTGGAGCAGCGTCAACGAATCAATGAGATTGTCGAGGGCTGGCTGGACAAAACCAAGGGCGGACTCATCGAGAACCTGGTGGGGCTTGCGACGACAGATGCACACACGCTTGACTCGTTATCCAAAATGACCGGTGTTCAAACCAGGATTGGGAGTACCACCCAAACCACGAAAACCTTCGGGCCCTACACCCAAACCGAAACATGCACCGAGTCCCCCCTATACGCCCAGACTTATCCCGCCTGGGTAATGGGCACTAGTCGGTCGTGCTCAAAGAAAATCACCGCTGAGCCACGCTACGCGTTGTATCGACTGCTGTTGGAGCCCAAAGCCATTGAGCTAGGCAAAAAGCTGGAGGCCGAACTCGGCGTCTTGCCCACAGTGACAAGTGCCGCTGAACTGGTCCTTAGCGCACTGGTGTTATCCGTGATGCCTCAGCTCCCCACCACACGCAACTTGATCGGCAATGATTTTGCCCTTGATGCGCCTGATCATTTACGCAAGTCACCAGAAGCCATCGTCGAAGCACTGGACCTCTACCTGCTGCGCACCCACCAACATCTGAAGGCCGATAACGTCCGCACAGTCAGCTACTTGATGCTGTCCCGTATCGCCCCACAGTTTCTAGTCAAAGACCTGCCTGACTCGTTGCTGTATGGAACCCATCAGTGGGCCACATTCAGCGCCGCTGTCTCACGCATCGAGCACTCCGCGCCTGGCACAAGCGCCACTATGAATTATCAACAAGTGATGAACTATGACGCGACGACACCGATCACGGAGCAGGACAAGACCTTCGCCACCATTGCTCTAAGAGACGCCTTAGTGGACTGGGCGATTACCAACGGTCGACTCGACAAGCGTGCCGATAACAACTATTCAGAGTCCGAGATACAGCAGGCACACCAGGATTTTCAACATCAGCCCTCATCTCTGGTCCGAGCGGGCCAACAATTGGCCACCCCCCTCCCAAACCGCGAACAGATTGCCCTGGATGACCTTAAACGGGTCTTTGGCAATCAAATCGATTTTACCCGCAAAGTGCTGCAAGCCACGCCGGACAATCTGGAGTCCGACAAGAACCATTTCTACAGCCTGCTGGACGTGCATATGTCGGGAAAACTCCAGGCAGGTATGTGGCGATCAATCAGTTCCGACTTTTCCATGGCCCCCATCGAGAAGGAACTCCATCGGCTTCATAGCATTGAGTGGCTGTTCACCCAGACATTCAACAACTACTACACAGACCTGCTGCAGGGCCACACCGCGGTGGTCCGAAACCTGCTCTCGCAGCTTCCAGAGGAACATCGAAGCAGCCTGCAATGGGGCGAGCAGAAATTTTATGCGTTGAGAAAAGCCGTTACCTCGCACTATGCCCACCTCATCCCCAAGGCCGAAAAAGAAGCCAGCAAAGGTCGACAAGGGTTCATCATTCGCTCCGAACACCAGTCAAAAGTCACCTACTATGAAGTCTTCCCACAGCAAGGGAAAATCCAGATCCGTACCGATCTTCCAGCAGAGTGGCCTGAAGGTATCAACACCAGGGCCGTGGGTAACGTGGAGAACAATATCCGGCAACCGTTTGATTGGGAGGCTTACAACAGTGGGACTCCCCCTCGCGAGAATGAATTTTCTGAGGTGGTGATCGAGCACATACCAACGCCGGATAAGTGGCAACGTAGCGCCAGCGACAAGACGCCCGACCTCTCCTTCCTCGGCGGAAAAAGTTTTGATCTGGCCAGGACAGCCGCGTCCAAACATCTGGCCTACGATGAGGAAACCCTGCGTCAACAGGCTAGTGGCGAAAGTGCCGTCGAATTAACAGAGCGCTATCAGAAGACCGGAGCGGCAGCGGTGCTGAGCTTGGTACCGTTTGCAAATACGTTGAAGCACGCGATCAATGGTGAAATAGCAGAAGCCTTCACCGGTTTTATTATCGACGGCGTATCGACCGCCATACCTGTTTCGCAACCACTTCGTGCATTCGCCCACAGCATCAAGTCCAGCAAAACCCTGTTTAACATGCTGAGAAAAGCCAGCCACTCTACAGATGATCTGGTCGGGTTGCTGGGCAGCGCAGGCAAGACAGCGAAACCCTTTTATTCCACCATTCCGTCGTTTGGCGGCTTGCGACCGACAAGCAATGGCCTGGTCCAGAGCTTGGGTGTCAGCACGGCGGTCAGGATCGGAAGAGCCGAGGGGGTGGAAGCCGCCGGTGGTGGTGCACGAACCCTGGCCAAAATCATCGACGAAAAGTGGTACCCCGTGGACGCAGCCTCCGGCAAGGCTTACGGCACCCCCATCGAAGGCTTTGCACCGGAGGGTGGCATTGGCTTTTTTGAGCGACCCGCTTCGCCACAACGCGATCCGGATACGCTGGCACAATATGAAGCCAACGTCATCAACGCTAAATACTCGGAAGCAACCAGCTTCCCGGAAGGTTTCAAACACCTGAGCCCCGATACGGTTCCTGGCTACAAGCCGTCCATGGGGGTACAGGAAATCGAGGACCTTATTGCAACGTCCAACTTTTCAACAGAGCAAATCGGCAGTCTTGTGCGCCAGCGAGAAAGACTTTTGTTGGCCCATACTCAACGCAGCGCACAGATATTCCAGCGTGAAGTCACCGCCGCCGGTGGAACCACCCGAGGCATGCCGCAAACGTATTACCTGAGCCAGACCAGCCCTGACATTGCCGGTGAATGTGCGGCCCTTTCCACCGCCATGGGCCTGGCGCTGCTCGAAGGCAATGAAGACACGCTGCTCGACAACCTGGTATTTGCCATGGCAAACCCGGAAGCTGAAAACTCAGCCAAATTCATCAGAAACCTTTCAAGCCTGCAGTCCACCGTCGGCAACGAGCTGGGATTTCATAGCAGTGCCGTGGGTAACCCGATTTCTTATAAGTCGATCATTAAAGAATTGAGCGAAGCCACTTCCTCAAAGACGCTGATGATCAGCAGCACTAACCATGGAATGCTTGCGGGCGTGAAGATCGACCCCACGGGCATCACCCCAAAGAGCTGGTTTTTTTACGACCCCAACTACGGCAAAGCGATATTCCCCACACAAGAATCAATGGCCAAGGGCCTGGAAAAGACCCTTAGCAACGGCATCACCGGCAAAAACCTCGATGCATTTGGTACGATCCTGACCGGAAAAAAATACAAAGTCAGTGCCTTTGATGCCGACGTGGTTGCCAGCAAATTCAATATCGATCGTGTCAGGGGATTAACCCAGCCTATCTGATAAAAACCCGTCTATTTGCGCACGGCCAGGCAAAAGGTTTTCAACACCATGGCCGTCGCGCAGGGCATATGACTTGATTGGGAGAACCACGGCCTTTGGGCCCGGCCTCCATACAATTATTCAATTAATGGCGCTAGAATCAGCGCCATTCTTGCACCCGCCCCCCTGACACGAGCCCCTCCATGAGCTTTGATTTCGACACGATCCACCCTCGCCTCGGCACCGGCAGCACCAAGTGGAACCGCTACCCGGCCGACGTGCTGCCAATGTGGATCGCCGACATGGACATCGCAGCGCCGCCCGCCTTGCTGCAAGCCCTGCACGAGCGCCTGGACCAACAGATTCTCGGCTACAGCGTGGCCGGCCCGGATGTGCGTGAAGCCATCGTGGCCGACCTGTGGGCAAAGTACGCCTGGCGCGTGCAGCCCGAAGAGTTGCTGTTTTTGCCCGGCGTCGAACCCGGTTTCAATATGGCGCTGCATGCCTTTGTAAAACCGGACCAGCCGGTGGTACTGCAAACCCCAAATTATCGTCCGATTCGCCTGGCGCCAGGCAACTGGAACCTACCGCGCATCGAAGTGCCGTTCCAATCGACCGACGGTGAATACATCACCCCAATGCCCGCCATGCGCGAAGCACTGACCGGCGCCGGCGCCTTGCTGTTGAGCAACCCGCACAACCCCATCGGCAAGGTTTTCCCCCGCGAAGAGCTGCTGGCCTTGGCCACTGCCTGTCTGGAAAACGATGCGTTGATCATCAGCGACGAAATCCACGCAGAACTGTGCTTCGACGGTCGTCGCCACATCCCCACCGCAAGCCTCAGCCCCGAGATTGCCCAGCGCACCATCACGCTGATGTCGGCGAGCAAGGCCTACAACGTGGCCGGCTTGAAGACCTGCTTTGCCGTGATCCAGAACGCCGAGATCCGCGAGCGCTTCAACCAGGCCCGCTGCGGCATGGTCGACAGCGTCAGCCCCCTAGGCCTGGAAGCCACCCGCGCGGCCTACAGCCAGTGCGGCCAATGGCTGGATGCATTGAAGCAGTACCTGCAAGCCAACCGCGATTACCTGCTCGACGCCGTGCAAACGCGCTTGCCGGGCGTGGTGATGCATGCGCCGCAAGGCACCTTCCTTGCTTGGCTCGATTGCAGCGCCCTGGGCATGGATGACCCGCAGCAGTTTTTCCTGGAACAGGCCAAGGTCGGGTTGAGTGCGGGTATCGAATTCGGGGATGACAGCCAGCAGTTCGTGCGCCTGAACTTCGGTTGCCCGAGGGCGATGCTGGAAGAGGGTCTGCAGCGCATGGAGCGCAGTTTGCGCAACCGCTGAAGCGCGCAAAAAATGGCCCCCGCTGCAAAGGCGGGGGCTGGCGTTTACAACTTGGCGATAGACACTTCAGTGGACTTCACGAAGGCAATCACTTCGCTGCCCACTTTCAATTCCAGGTCACGCACCGAACGGGTGGTGATGACGGACGTCACGATGCCGGACGCGGTTTGCACGTCGATTTCCGACACCACTTCGCCCAGCAGAATCTCTTTGATCACGCCCTTGAATTGGTTGCGCACGTTGATCGCTTTAATGGTCATGTCGGGTTTCCTTTTGGCTGTTGGGTCAATCCGCACGAATGCGCAGGCCCTCAAAGTGCGCTATCCGAGAGAACATTAAAAGGAATATATAACTCTTTATTTATTCCATAAAAACATATGAAAACTGTTGCTCAGGAAACATCGGTTCAACAATTTGCCACCTCCTGCAACAACCGCACATGCCCCTGACCCGGTAAATCCGGGCTCCTGCCCGATGGCACAGAGACTGCATATTCCTGTAAAGCATGATTGAGCGCACCCAATCAGTTTTCTGAATATAAGAAAAACCTTCTCTCAACGCCTTGTCCGGAGCTGTTCCATGAAACCCTTCACCCAACGTCTACTCGGCGCCTGCGCCCTCGCCTTATGCCTGCAACCGCAGGTATTCGCGGCCGAAACCGACCCCGCCGAAGTCAACCTCGACTACGCCTACTACTCGCCGGTCAGCCTGGTGCTCAAGCACTTCGGCTGGCTGGAACAGGCCCTGCCCCACAGCAAGGTCAGCTGGGTACTGAGCCAAGGCAGCAACCGGTCCCTGGAATACCTCAACAGCGGCGGCGTGGATTTCGCGTCGTCCGCCAGCTTGTCCGCCGTACTGAGCCGGGCCAACGGCAGCCCGATCAAATCGGTGTATGTTTACAGCCGCGCGGAATGGACCGCACTGGTGGTGCGCAAGGACTCGCCACTCAACAGCGTCAACGACCTCAAGGGCAAGAAAATCGCCGCCACCAAAGGCACCGACCCTTACCTGTTCACCCTGCGCAGTCTGCAACAGGCCGGGCTGAAAAAAGACGACGTGGAGTTGGTGCACCTGCAACACCCGGACGGCCGCACCGCTCTGGAAAAGGGTGACGTGGACGCCTGGGCCGGTCTCGATCCACACATGGCCGCCAGTCAAATCCAGGCCGGTTCGCGCCTGCTTTACCGCAACAAGGACTTCAACAGCTATGGCGTGGTGAGCGTCACCGAGAAGTTCGCCAAGGCGCACCCACAGACCATCACCAAGGTGTTGGGCGCTTATGAAAAAGCGCGTGACTGGGCAGTGAAGCACCCGGATGAATTCGCCAAGTTGCTGGCCGACGAATCCGGGCTGCCATTGGAAGTGGCCAAGCTGCAATTGTCGCGCACTGACCTGAGCACGCCGTTGTTGAGCGCCAAGGATGTGCAGTCTTCCAAGGCGGCGGCGCCGATTCTGGTGTCCGAGGAATTGGTGCGCCGTGGGGTGAATGTGGACCAGGTGATCGATCAACTGATCGACCCTTCGTTTGGCCAAACTCTGCCGCAGCAGTAAGGGGCGTTTGATGAGCAGCAAAAGCCAAGCATTGCCCCTGCCGGTACCCGTGGTCAGCCAGCGCAGCGCCTGGCCACGGCGGTTAAAAGGTCTGGTCTTGCCGGTGCTGATCCTCTTGATCCTGGAAGTGGTCGTACGGGTGGGCTGGCTGCCTTCCTACCAGATGCCTGCGCCCAGCGAGATCGCCGTGACCCTCACCGACCTGGCCGAAGGCGTGTTGTGGAAACACATCAGCGCCAGCCTCGCACGGGTGCTGCTGGGCTTTGCCATCGGCGCTAGCCTGGCCCTGGTGTTCGCCGCCTGGGTCGGTTTGAGCCGTGAAGCCGAAGCCTACCTGGAGCCGACCTTTGCCGGCCTGCGTTCGATCCCGAGCCTAGCCTGGGTACCCCTGTTGCTGCTGTGGCTGGGCATCGATGAAACCTCCAAGGTTGTGCTGATTGCCATTGGCGCGTTTTTCCCGGTGTACCTCAATGGCGTCGCGGCGATTCGCGACATCGACCGTAAGCTGGTGGAAGTCGGGCAAATGTACGGTTTCAGTCGCCGCCGCCTGGTGCGGCGCGTCCTGTTGCCCGCCGCCCTGCCCGGCCTGTTCACCGGACTGCGCAGTGGTTTGAGCCTGGCGTGGATGTTCCTCGTGGCGGCCGAGCTGATAGCGGCGACTAAAGGTTTGGGTTACCTGCTCAGCGATGGGCGGGAAACCTCGCGACCCGACATTGTGCTGGCCGCCATTATCGTGTTGGCGCTGCTGGGCAAGATCAGCGACGGCCTGCTCGCGGCGCTGGAGAAACGCTGCCTCGCCTGGCGCGACACCTTCACTGGCCAAGGAGCGGAACAATGAGTGCGCCGTCGTTATTGGACATCCATGTGGTGCGTAAAAGCTTCGCCAGCACCACCGTATTGAAAGACGTGCGCCTGGCCTTGCAGCCTCGCGAAGCGGTAAGCCTGCTGGGTCCCAGTGGCTGCGGCAAAAGTACCTTGCTGCGGATCGTCGCCGGTTTGGAAACGGACTTCCAGGGCGAACTGCGCAGCCCCGACGGCCAAGTGGCCTTTGTGTTCCAGGAACCGCGGCTGATGCCATGGCTCACGGTAGAACAGAACATCGGCTTCAGTGATGACAACCACTACGACAAAGCCTGGGTCTCACAGTTGATCGAGGAAGTCGGCCTTAAGGGCTTCGCCCAGGCGCTACCCAAAGCGTTGTCAGGTGGGATGGCGCAGCGGGTGGCGATCGCTCGCGGCCTGTATTCACGCCCCCAGGTGTTGTTGCTGGATGAGCCGTTCAGCGCGGTGGATGCCTTCACCCGCATGAAACTGCAGGACTTGCTGCTGCAACTGGCGGCGCATCACGCCATCGCTTTATTACTGGTGACCCATGATGTGGACGAGGCGCTGTACCTGAGTGACCGGGTGCTGGTGATGGACAACCGGCCCAGCAGCATTCGCCAGGAACTGGCGGTCGACTTGCCGCACCCGAGGGATCGGCGTGACCCGCTGCTGGCGCAGCTCAAGGCGCTGGCCTTGACCGAGTTGCAGCGGGCCCATGTGATCTGAGGACTACTCGTAACCCGAGACGAGCGAGGTTTTCATGGCCCACAGGTTGTTGTGGCGAGCCCGCTCGCCACAACGCGCATCACGCCTTGCGCAGGCTCACCCAATAACGCGTTCGGTATTGCACGTCCAGCGCCAGGGTCGAGGCCAGCAGGTTGAGAATGCGGTCGGTGTCATCCAGGCGGAAACTGCCGGTCACCCGTAGCGTTTCCAGGCGCGGCTCCCAGCGCAACACGCCAGGGCGATAGCGCTCCAGCTCACGAAGGAAGTCCCCCAGTGGCTGGTTCTGCGCGGTCAGTACACCGTCGCGCCAGCCCAGTTGCAGCACATCAAACAACGCCCGGGCACCCAGGCCGCCGGCCTTGAACGGCGCTTGCTGGCCTGCTTGCAAGGTCGCCATCTGGCCGCTCAGGTCGCGCACCTGAACCGTGCCCTTGAGCACCGAGACCAGACAACCGGACGCCAGTTGCCGTATGCACACGTCAGCGTGACTGACGAGCAATTGGCCGTAGCGGGTTTGCACCGTCATCGCCGCCGCGCCCGGCACCGTCAGCGCCAGTTCACCGTCGACCAAGCTGACCCGTCGCTGGGCCATATCTACGTCTACCGCCGTGGCGGTGTTGAGTTGCAGGCTGGCACCATCGGCCAGCGGCAGGCGCTTGCGCTCGCCAGTAGCGGTACGCAGGTCGGCACGCCAAGTGTCGATGGGTAATTGCCGGCTGATCAGCCACGCCGTCGGCAACAGTGCCGCCACACCCAACGCACGCTTGAGCACCGCACGCCGTCCAAGTTGCGGGCGGTCGAGGCTGGCCATGGCCAGAGCCTGGGGCAAAGCGCTGAAGCGTTGGCGCAGGGATTGGGCTTTCTGCCAAGTCTGTTCATGCTGGGGATGGCTGTCGCGCCAGTGCTGCAGCGCGGCATGATCACGCTCGGTGGCGGCGCCGGACTCCAGCAGCGCCAGCCACTGGGCAGCAGCGCGGGCGACGTCGCGGCTCAAAGCTCCACCAGCAGGCAATGTTCATACGCCTGGGCCATGTAGCGCTTGATCGTGCGTTCGGACACCTCAAGCCGTTCGGCAATCTCGCGATACCCCAGACCCTCCAACTGGCTCCATAGAAAGGCGCGGCGTACAAGCACCGGCAAGCCATCGAGCAACTCATCCAGGGCTTGCAGGGTTTCCAGCATCAGCCAGCGCTGTTCGGGGGACGGCACGCAAGCTTCGGGCAAGCTGGCCAGGGCGTTCAGATACGCCTGTTCCAGGCTGCGGCGCTGATGGAAGTTCACCAGCAGGCGCTTACCGACCGTCACCAGGTACGCCCGCGGCTCCTGCATCTGTGCAATCGGCTGCGCACTGGCCAGTACGCGCAGAAACGTATCCTGGCTCAGGTCGGCCGCATCCCAGGCATTGCCCAGGCGCCGCCGCAGCCAGCTTTCCAGCCAACTGCGATGGTCGCGGTATAGGCTCGATAGCGTCAGTTCGGGGGCGTGCGTGGGGACAACAGCATCATTCATGGCAACAACCTGCACGGCGCGATTGAGTCTCAAATGAGATTCATTCTATTTAATATCGTGCCGGGACACCATGATCTTTTCAACCTCGCGTTTACAGCATCGCCGCCCTCTGCCGCAGCAGGTCAATAAACAAGCCCAGTTCGCGGCTCACCCCCTCGCCCTTGCGCAACAAGATGCCAAACGGCGCCAGCCGCACGTCCAGGGCCACCGGCAGCGCGACCACCAGGCCCATTTTCAGATAATCACGCAAGGCACTTTCCGACAGCACCATCACCGCGTCCGTCAGTTGGATCAACTGCTGCATGGAGTACACCGAGCTGCATTCGATGATGTCCGCCGGGCTTGGCAGCGCCAGGTCTTGCAGGGCCTGGTCGAAACCGATGCGCGCCGGGCTTGTTTGCGGTTGCAGGATCCACGGCCAGTCGCGCACCAGCTCTGCCAGGGATAGCCGGCCGCGTCGGACCAATGGGTGGCCGGCATGCACCACCACCAGCAGGCGCTCGTTGCCCAGGGGTTCGAAGCTGTAGTGCTCGCTGTCGGTGGCGGCGGTGCGCCGGGAGATGGCCAGGTCGATGCGCCCCTGCTCCAGCAGTTGGATCACCTGGTCGCTGGTGTCGCCCATGATGCGGATACGCAGTTGCGGATTGAGCGCCTTGATCTGCGCAATGCAGTCCATCACCAAGTCCGGCGCGGCGCCCATGATGGTGCCGATGGACAAGTAGCCATACCCGCCCTGCTGGCGCGCCATCAGGTCTTCGGCGCAACGGTCGAGGCCACTCAGCGCCGACTCGGCAAAGTTGATCAGTTGCTGGCCCAGCGCCGTTGGCCGCATCCCCCGTGGCAAGCGCTCGAACAGGTCGCAGCCGAACATATCTTCAATCTCGCGCAGCATGCGCGTGGCCGCCGGTTGCGACATGTTCAGGGCCTGGGATGCACGGTGCAGGTTCTGACTGGAACTGAGCGCTACCAGCATATGCAGATGCTTGTAGCGCAGGCGGTTGAACAAGCTGCGGGAGAGGACGGGACTACTCATAAATTCCTTATTACCGATACCCTGAGGGTATCACTTGTAAGCGAGATTCGATTTGTAGCGTATTGCTCGGCCGCCGTACAGTCCGTTCCATAAGAACAAAACAACGGACTCCATCATGAAAACCCTGCCCGCGCCCCTGCTCGCCAAGATTTCCTGGCGACTGCTGCCCTTCCTGCTACTGATGTACATCATGGCGTTTCTTGACCGTGCCAACGTCGGCTTTGCCAAACAGGCCTTCCAGGCCGATACCGGCTTGAGCGATGCCGCGTTTGCCTTCGGCGCCGGTGTGTTCTTCGTCGGCTACGCGCTGCTGGAAGTGCCGAGCAACCTGATCCTGCACCGTGTCGGCGCCCGTCTGTGGATGTGCCGCATCATGGTCAGTTGGGGCCTGATTTCGGCGGCGATGGTGTTTGCCCATAACGAAACCAGCTTCTACGTGCTGCGTTTTTTGTTGGGCGTGGCCGAAGCCGGATTCTTCCCCGGCGTGATCCTCTATCTCACCTACTGGTTCCCCCAGGCCGTGCGCGGCAAGGCCATGGGCTTCTTTTACTTCGGCGCCCCCCTGGCATTCATTGTCGGCAGTCCGTTGTCCGGCCTGCTGCTGGAGATGGACGGTTTCGGCGGTATTCACGGCTGGCAATGGCTGTTCGCCGTGGAAGGCTTGATGGCCAGCGCCGTGGGGATCTGGGCCTACTGGTACCTGGACAACCGCCCCGCCGACGCCAAGTGGCTGAGTGTGGATGAACGCCAGCAAATCCAGACCTTGCTGGACACGGAAGACCAACACAAAACCTCCCACGGCCGCAGCCTGCTCAACGTGCTGTGCCAGCCGTCGGTGCTGTACCTGTGCCTGGTGTATTTGCTGATCCAGGCCAGCGTGTACGGCGTGGTGTTTTACCTGCCAACCCAAGTGGGCGGCCTGCTCGGCACCAAGGTCGGCTTGATGGTTGGGCTGGTCTCGGCGATTCCCTGGATCTGCGCACTGTTTGCCGCCTGGTGGATTCCCGGTTATTCCGACCGCACCGGCGAACGCCGCCGCACCGCTTGCCTGACCTTATTGATGGCCGCCGCCGGCATTGCTTGCTCGGTGACCTTCGCCAACCCGCTGCTGGGCATGCTCGCCTTGTGCTTTGCCGCCTCGGGTTTTATCGCGGTGCAGCCGGTGTTCTGGACCTTTCCTTCCAGCTACCTGGCCGGCAGTGCCGCTGCTGCGGGCATTGCGCTGATCAACTCATTCGGTGCCCTCGGCGGCTTCATCGCGCCGGTCATCAAGCACTGGGCCGAAGGCGCCTTCCATTCTCCGGCAGCCGGTTTGTACCTGCTGTCCGCCACCACGGTACTGGCTGCATTGCTGGTACTGGGCATCCATTCACCCGGCCGCACTGCATCGAACACGCAGGCCACTGTTTAACGTCAGGAGTCACACCATGGGTCATCTCACCATCAAACACGTGCGCGCCTTTGTATTGCGAGGCGGCGGCGCCGATTACCACGACCAGGCCGACGGCCACTGGATCGACGATCACATCTCGACGCCCATGAGCAAATACCCCGAGTACCGCCAGAGCCGCCGCAGTTTCGGCATCAACGTACTCGGCACGCTGGTGGTGGAGATCGAAGCCAGCGACGGCACTGTCGGGTTTGCCGTGACCACTGGCGGCGAACCGGCGGCGTATATCGTCGAGAAACACCTGGCGCGCTTTATCGAAGGCGCCCGCGTCACTGATATCGAAAAGATCTGGGACCAGATGTACCAGTCCACCCTCTACTACGGTCGCAAGGGCCTGGTGATCAACACCCTTTCCGGCGTCGATCTGGCGTTGTGGGACTTGCTCGGCAAAATCCGCCAGGAGCCCGTGCATCAGTTGCTCGGCGGTGCGGTACGCGACGAATTGCAGTTCTACGCCACCGGCGCCCGCCCGGACTTGGCGCAGAAGATGGGTTTTATCGGCGGCAAGATGCCCCTGCACCACGGCCCCAGCGAAGGCGAAGAAGGCCTGCGCAAAAACCTCGAACAATTGGCCGACATGCGCGAAAGGGTCGGCCCGGACTTCTGGCTGATGCTCGATTGCTGGATGAGCCTGGACCTCAACTACGCGACCAAACTCGCCATCGGTGCCCATGAACACGGGCTCAAATGGATCGAAGAAGCCCTGAGCCCGGACGATTACTGGGGCTACGCAGCCCTGCGCAACAATGTGCCCAAGGGCATGCTGGTGACGACCGGCGAACACGAAGCCACTCGTTGGGGCTTCCGCATGCTGCTGGAAATGGGCTGCTGCGACATTATCCAGCCGGATGTCGGCTGGTGCGGCGGCCTCACCGAGCTGGTGAAAATCTCGGCCTTGGCCGATGCCCATAATGCGATGGTCGTGCCCCACGGCTCGTCGGTGTACAGCTACCACTTCGTCGCCACCCGCCATAACAGCCCGTTCGCCGAATTCCTGATGATGGCGCCGAAGGCCGATGAAGTGGTGCCGATGTTCCACCCGCAACTGCTCGGCGAACCGGTGCCGGTGAATGGCCGCATGCGCTTGTCGGTGCTCGACAAGCCCGGTTTCGGCGTAGACCTGAACCCGGATTGCCAACTGCACCGTCCGTACAATCGCTGAGGAAAACGCCATGAATATGCCCCGTAATGGCTTCAAGGCTGCCCTGGCCAAGGACGCCACCCAATACGGCATCTGGGCCGGTTTCGCCACCGGCTACGCCGCCGAGATCGTCGCTGGCCTCGGTTATGACTGGATGCTGATCGACGGTGAACACGCGCCCAATACCGTGCCCAGCGTGCTCAACCAACTGCAGACGGTGGCGCCCTACGCTACCGCGCCGGTGGTACGCGCGGTGAATGGCGATGCCAGTCTGATCAAGCAACTGCTCGACGTCGGCGCCCAGACGCTGATGATCCCCATGGTGGAAACCGCCGAACAGGCTCAAGCCCTGGTGCGCGCCATGCGTTACCCACCCCATGGCATTCGCGGCGTCGGCGGCGGTTTGACCCGCGCCACACGCTGGGATGGTGTGGCGAACTACCTGCAAACCGCCCACGAGGAGCTGTGCCTGATCGTCCAAGTGGAATCACGCCTGGGCGTGGAAAACGTCGCAGCCATTGCCGCCGTGGAAGGCGTGGACGCGGTGTTTATCGGCCCCGCCGACCTCTCCATCGGCCTCGGCCACGCCGGTAACCCCGGCCATCCCGAAGTTCAGGAACGCATCAAATACGCGGTGAACGCCACCCTCGCCGCCGGCAAAGTCAGCGGCATCCTGGCGCCCAACGAAGACGACGCTCGCCGTTACCAAGCCTGGGGTTGCCGTTTTATCGCAGTGGCCATCGACATCAGCCTGTTACGCCAGAGCGCGTTGGCCACCCTCGCCCGCTATCGCCCGGTTGCCGACGCGCCCACACCATCACGTACTTACTGAGGAGCTGCCCATGTCATCCGTTCCCGTGTACCAGAACTTCATCAATGGCCGCTTCGTCCCCAGCGAAGCCCATCTGGATGTACTCAATCCGGCCAGCGGCGCCTTGCTGTCCAAGGTGCCCGCCTCTACCGCCGCTGACGTCGACCAAGCCCTCGCTGCGGCGCGCGGTGCGCAAAAAGCGTGGGCGCGCAAGCCGGCCATCGAACGCGCCGGGCACTTGCGCCGCATCGCCGCCAAGCTGCGGGAAAACGTCGCGCACCTGGCGCGCACCATCACCCTGGAACAGGGCAAGGTCACTGGCCTGGCCGAAGTCGAAGTGAATTTCACCGCCGACTACCTCGACTACATGGCCGAATGGGCGCGGCGCATTGAAGGCGAGATCATCACCAGCGATCGGCCCAACGAAAACATCTTCCTGTTCCGCAAACCCTTGGGCGTAGTGGCGGGCATCCTGCCGTGGAATTTCCCGTTCTTCTTGATCGCCCGAAAACTGGCCCCGGCGTTGCTCACCGGCAACACCATCGTGATCAAGCCCAGCGAAGAAACCCCGAACAACTGCTTTGAGTTCGCCAAGCTGGTGGCCGAGACCGACCTGCCCGCCGGTGTGTTCAACGTGGTCTGCGGCGACGGCCAGGTCGGCGGCGCACTCACCGCCCATAAAGGCGTGGACATGATCAGCTTCACCGGTAGCGTCGCCACCGGTTCGCGCATCATGGCCGCCGCTGCGCCAAACATCACCAAGCTCAACCTGGAACTGGGCGGCAAGGCTCCGGCCATCGTGCTGGCAGACGCCGACCTGGAGCTGGCAGTTAAAGCCATTCGCGACTCGCGCATCATCAATACCGGGCAAGTGTGCAACTGCGCGGAGCGGGTATACGTGGAGCGCAAGGTCGCCGACCCGTTCATCGAGCGCATCAGCGCGGCCATGTCAGCCACGCGCTACGGCGACCCGATGGCCATGGCCGACGCGGAAATGGGCCCACTGATCAACCGCCAGGGCCTGGAAAACGTCAACCGTAAGGTGCGCACCGCACTGAGCCAGGGTGCCACGCTGATCAGCGGCGGACAGATTGCCGACCTCGGCGCGGGCTTTCACTTCCAGCCGACGGTATTGGCCGGGTGCCGCGCCGACATGGAGATCATGCGCGAAGAAATTTTTGGCCCGGTGCTGCCGATCCAGATTGTCGACGACCTCGACGAAGCCATCGCCATGGCCAATGACTGCGACTACGGCCTGACCTCATCGATCTACACCCGCGACCTTGGCAAGGCCATGCACGCGGTGCGCGAGATCGACTTTGGTGAAACCTACGTCAACCGCGAAAATTTCGAGGCCATGCAGGGCTTCCATGCCGGGGTGCGTAAATCCGGGATCGGCGGCGCCGATGGTAAGCATGGCCTGTACGAATACACCCATACCCATGTGGTGTACCTACAGAGCTGAGGTGGTGAAGCGGGCCAGTGCGCGTTAGCGTGCTGGCCCTTCCTGAGAAAATCCCACAAGGATTGCGCAATGCCTCTGATGCCTTACAGCGGCCCCATCATCGATAGCCACTTGCACCTGTTCGACCCGCGTCGCCCCCAAGGCATTCCGTGGCCCGAGCCGGGCAATCAACTGTATGCCGCCCATTTACCGAGCGATTATTGGGCCTTGGCCAGCTCACACAATGTGGTCGGCGCCATTGCTGTGGAAGCCAGCCCATGGCGTGACGACAACCGCTGGTTGCTCGAAACCCTACGCAGCGACCCGCGTATGCTCGGGTTCGTTGGCAATCTGGACCCACTGCACGCCGACTTCGCCGCCGACCTCGATGCCTTGGCGCAAGAGCCGCTGTTCCTCGGCTTGCGCTACGGCAACCTGTGGGACCGCGACCTGCTGCAAGACCAGACGCGCCCCGGTTTTATCGACGGTCTGCGCCAACTGGCCGCCTGTGGTCGGGGCCTGGACAGCGCCAACCCGAACCCGCGTTTGATCAAGGGTTTGTTGCACCTCAGCGATACGCTGCCCGAGCTGCGCATCATCGTCGACCACTTGCCCAATGCTCAGGTACCGGCCGGTGAAGAGGCGGCGTATCACGCCGACCTGTTGCGCCTGGCGCAGCGGCCGAACGTGTTCGCCAAACTCGCGGAAATCCCACAGCTCGGCCCCCAAGGTCTGATCGTCGATACGGCGTTCTACAACGACCGCCTGGCGGTGTTGTGGGAGGCGTTTGGTGACGAGCGCTGCTTCTTCGGCAGCGACTGGCCCAACAGCGATCACCTGGCCGATTTCGCCACCACCCTGGGGCTCGTAAAAAGCTGCATGGCGGACAAATCCGAGGCGGTGCAAGGCCAGTTTTTTCTGCACAACGCAGTGCGTATCTACACCCCGACCCATGGAGCGCCGTGATGCAGACCCGTGCCTTTCGCATGAACCTCAACCCGGGCCAGGCCGATGAATATCGCCGACGCCACGACGAAATCTGGCCGGAACTGGCCCAAGCCCTGCTGGACGCCGGCGTGGTGGACTACCGGATTTTTTTTGACGAGCCCGCCAACACGCTGTTCGCCGTCCTCACCCATGAAGACGCCCACGGCCTGGATGAGCTGCCCGGCACCGCGCTGATGCAACGCTGGTGGACTTACATGCAGGACATCATGCCCAGCCACGCGGATGCCTCGCCGATCAGTGTCGACCTGCTGCCCATGTTCCACCTGGCCCGCCCCTGATCTAACTGACCCACACAACAATAAAAAGGATTCGACTACGTGGAAATCATTCTCCTCGGTGTGATTCTGCACTTCATCGGCGGCTTCGCCTCCGGCAGTTTTTACATCCCCTACAAGAAGGTCCGCGGCTGGGCCTGGGAAAGTTATTGGATCACCGGCGGCCTGGTGTCCTGGTTGATCGTGCCGCTGATCGCCGCGCAACTGACGGTGCCGGGCTGGGTGGACATTCTGCGCAATGCCGACACCAGCACGCTGTTGTGGACCTATATGTTCGGCGTGTTGTGGGGCATCGGCGGGCTGACCTTCGGCCTGACCATGCGCTACCTGGGCCTGTCCTTGGGCATGTCGCTGATCATGGGCCTCACCTCGGCCCTCGGAGCGTTGATGCCGGCGCTGTACCGCGACCTGTTCACCGATGCAACCGAAGGCACCTTGACCTCGATGCTGGCCTCCCAGGGCGGGCATTGGGTGTTATGGGGCGTGGCGGTGTCACTGGTCGGTATCGCAGTGTGCGGCAAGGCTGGATTGATCAAGGAACGGGAAGTGTCCCAGGCGGTGAAGTTCGCCAGTGTCAGCGAATTTTCCCTGGGCAAGGGCATGCTGGTGGCAGTGATTTCCGGGGTGCTCAGCGCCTGTTTCAGCTACGGCATTTCTGCCGGACGCCCGCTGGCCGCCGCGGCGGTGGAACATGGCGCCAACAGCCTGTTCCAGAACAACGTGACCTTTATGGTGATCATGTGGGGCGGCCTGACCACCAACGGCATCTGGTGCCTGTGGCTGAACTGGCGCAACCGTACCTTTCATAACTACACCGATCGCAGCACGCCGCTGCTGGGCAACTACCTGCTGGTGGCCATCGCCGGCACGCTGTGGTTCTTGCAGTTTTTCTTCTACGGCATGGGCGAAAGCCGCCTGCAGAACGACGCCAGTTCCTGGGTGCTGCACATGTCATTCATCATCATCGTGTCCAACTGCTGGGGCCTGTATTTCCGTGAATGGCACGGCACCAGCGCCGCTAACAAGGGCGTACTGGTGGCCGGGATCGCGGTGATCCTCGGCGCCATCGCCATGGTCGGTTACGGCAATTACCTCGGCTGATGCCGCTAATTTTTGAAGGAGTGTTTTTATGTTGCTTGCAGACAAAACCGTGATCATCACCGGCGCCTCCCGTGGCATCGGCCGCGCCGCCGCCCGTGAATGTGCGCGCCAGGGCGCCCGTGTGGTCATCGGCCACAGCGGCAGTAGCCAAGGCACCGAGGCGGCGTATTCGCTGATTGAAGAGATCAAGGCGTTTGGCGGCAAGGCCGTTGAAGTGGGAGGCGATGCGGCCGACCCGGACACCGGCGACAAGCTGGTGGCCGGCGCCGTGCAAGCCTTCGGCAGTGTCGACGTGTTCGTCAACAACGCCGGCATCTGCCCGTTCCACTCGTTCCTGGATATGCCCCGCGAGGTCTATCTGAAAACCGTCAACACCAACCTCAACGGCGCCTACTTCGCCGTGCAGGCGGCGGCCAACCAAATGAAAAACCAGGGCCGTGGCGGCGCGATCATTGCCGTCAGCTCCATCAGCGCGCTGGTCGGCGGCGGCATGCAAACCCACTACACGCCGACCAAGGCTGGCCTGCATTCGTTGATGCAGTCCTGCGCAATTGCACTGGGGCCCTATGGCATTCGCTGCAACTCGGTACTGCCGGGGACCATTGCCACCGACATCAACAAGGAAGACCTGGCCGACGAGGAAAAGCTCGCCTACATGACCTCGCGCACGCCGCTGGGTCGCTTGGGCGAACCGGATGATGTGGCAGGGCCGATCGTGTTCCTCGCCTCGGACATGGCGCGCTATGTGACCGGCGCCTCGTTGCTGGTGGATGGCGGGTTGTTCGTTAACCTCCAGTAAAACCGCACTCTCAAACACCCAAGAACCAATGTGGGAAGGGACTTGCTCCCTCCCACAGGGGGTCTCTGTGTGCCTGAAATTTGTGTTGTACCTGATAAAAACAACAATCCCAGGAGTACTTCCATGCGCACCACCCTCCCCCTGGCCCTGCTCTGCAGCGCCATGTCCACCTGTGCCTTCAGCGCCGGCCTGCTCGATCCCAACTCCCCGGCCATGCTCGGCGACTGGAGCGGCCTGCGCCCCCAATTGGCCGAACAAGGCTACGACTTCACCCTCAAATACGTCGGCGAAGTCGGCTCCAACCTGGGCGGTGGCTACAACTCCCACACCACCGCGCGCTGGAGCGACCAGTTGATCCTGGGCGTGAACATGGACCTGCAAAAACTCCTCGGCTGGCAGGACGCGACCTTTCGCATCGGCATCGACGAGCGCCATGGCAAGGACATCACCAACGACCGCGTGCACCAACCCAACGCCACGGGCCTGACGTCCACCATGGAAGTGTTCGGCGGCGGCAACGCCTGGCGGCTGTCGCAGTTCTGGTACGAGCAAAAGTTCTTCAACCGGAAATTCGCCCTCAAACTCGGTCGCTTTGGCCATGGTGAAGACTTCGATCAGTTCCCCTGCGAATTCCAGAACGTCACCCTGTGCGGTTCCCAGGAAGGTAACTGGAACGGCGTGTGGAACAGCTTCCCGATCAGCCAGTGGGCAGTGCGCGCCAAGTACCAATTCACCGATGAGTTCGCCATGCAGGTCGGCGCCTACGATAAGAACCCTGGCAACGCCGAGGCCAGCAATGGCTTCAAACCGTTTATCAGCGGCTCCCAGGGCACCAGTTTCCCTATCGAAGCCATCTGGAAAGGTCAGATCCAAGGCCTGAATTCGGAGTACCACGCCGGTTACTACTACGCCAACGCCGACACCAAGGACATGCTCAAGGACGCCGACGGGAACTACGCTGCCAGCTCGAAAAAGCCCTATCGGATGTATTCCAGCAACAGCGGCTGGTGGCTGTCGGGACAGCAACAATTGACCACCGTCGACGGCAACAGCGCGCGCGGGCTCAACGTATTCGCCAACCTGACGGTGAATGACCCGGACAAAAGCGTGATCAAGAACCTGATCCAAGTCGGCCTGATCTACCGTGGCCCGTTCGATTCACGCCCGAACGACACCATCGGCCTTGGCGCGTCGAAGTTGCAGGTCAGCGACCGCTATACCCGCAACACGCAGACGCTCAACGCGGCCAATGGCGTCAGCGATATCGACGATCCGCTTTACGTGCCCGAGCAGCGCCGCGAGTACAGCTACGAGATCAACTATGGCGTGCAGGCGACCCAATGGCTGATGGTGCGGCCTAACCTGCAATACGTGAAATACCCCGGCGGGCTCACACAAACCCGCGGCGCGGTGGTCGGTGGCGTGCAGTTTATTGTTGATTTCTAGATACCCGTGCCAGCGCGCCCCTCAAAGACCGCGCTGGCGAAGCCATTGCAAAAAGCCCTTCTTGACCGGTACCACTGGCGCGTCTTGGGTCAGCACCTGAGCGGCGTGCAAGCGGAAATCCAACAGGGTTTTCATGGCGTCGGCGATGTCGTGCCGCGCGTCCAGGCACGGCGTCAGGTACGCCTTCTCGATGCGGTACAACGTGCAGAACGTCTTGGCGGTGAAGTCCGCCAAGGCCGCTTGCTCAGTCAGAATCCCCGCTTCGCCGATCACCTCGCCGGGGCCCATGCGCCCGGCTTCGAACGCGTGGCCGCCCTTGATCAGCATCACCGACACCACACCCGACTCGACGATAAACAAATGATCGCTGACCTCCCCCGCCGGCAGGATCATCTCGCCGGCGCGATAGGTGTGCAGGGTCATGTTCTGGCTGAAGATGTCCTTTTCCTCCTGGCGCAAAGTGGAGAAAATCGACGAACTGTCCAACAGTGCCCGCGCCGGAGAGGTCGGCACTGGGGTCGCGCTTTCGACGGCGGACAACAGGCTCACGCCCGCTGCCTGCAGGTGCCGGAACGCCAAGTCGTAGAGTTGGTTGCGCACTTCGCGCTTGAGGGTCATGGTCGGCACGAACCCGCTGATTTCATACTCCACGCCGCCACTGGCGGAAGTCTTGAACGCCACACTCGGCGCCGGTTTGGCCAGCAGCGGACGGCAACCCTGCATGGCCCGCTCCAGCGCTTCGATCACCGTTTGCGGCCGTGCATGGGGGCTGACCTGCAGGCTGACCGCCAGGCCAAACATATCGGCCGGGCGCGAAAAGTTGATGATCTTGGCCTTTGCCGCCAGGGAGTTGGGAATCACCGCCATGCTGCCCTGGGAGGTTTGCAGGCGCGTGGCGCGCCAGTCGATGTCCGTGACCCGGCCTTCAGTGCCGTCGATGGAAATCCAGTCATCCAGTTGATAGGGCTTGGTGGTATTGAGCACGATCCCGGAAAACACATCACTCAAGGTGCTTTGCAACGCCAGGCCGACAATGATCGCCACCGCGCCGGACGTGGCCAACACGCCCTTGACCGGCAGATCGAGCACATAGGCCAGCGCGGCAATGATCGCGATCAGGAAAATCACCGCGCCCATCAGATCCTGCAACAGCCGCCCGGTGTGGCCAACCCGCTGCATCATCAACGCACCGAGCAACACCGTCAGCGTACGCGCCGCGAACAACCACCAACCAATCTGCAACGCCGTGGCGGCCATGTGCAACGCGGTGTTGTCGGCGTAGGGCGCGACGAGCATGGGGTTCATGCCGTCGTTGAACAGCACGGCACTGAAGACTGCAAAGATCACCAACCGCGCTGCGAGTTTCCAATTAGCCAGGTTGGCGGAGATAAGTCGCCACACGGCGATGTCGATAAGGATCAGCGCCAGGGCGCACAGCATCGGGTGATCGGAGATAAATGAGGGCATCCAGGCGACTCCAGGGCGAATGACGGGAAGATCGCATGAATTGAGAACACTGGAAAACAAAATGTAGAAGCCGGCTTGCCAGCGAAAGTATCGACTCGGTGTGCCAGGGACACCACGGTGATGCTATCGCCGGCAAGCCGGCTCCTACCCTTTTGTTTACGGCTAACTGTCAGGCATGCATCTGCCCAAATTTACCCGATTGGAAATCCGCAAACGCCTGATGAATCTCCTGCTCGGTGTTCATCACAAACGGCCCGTGCCCGACGATGGGCTCGTCAATCGGTTCGCCGCTGAGCAGCAGCACCTTGGCGGCGTCGTTGGACTCCAGGACCAGTTGCGTGCCATCGCGCTCAAACAACGCCAGTTGGCCTTGGCGCGCGACTTCTTCGCCATTGACCAGCACAGTGCCGCGCAGGATCACCAGGGCGGTGTTGCGCCCGGCGTGCAAGTCCAGGGTCACGGGCTTGCCGGCGTTAAGACGCAGGTCCCACACGTCAATCGGCGTGAAGGTGCGTGCGGGCCCTTTGGCGCCGTCGAACGCTCCGGCGATCAGGCGCAGGTGCCCGGCGTCATGGGGCAGCGCAAGCACGGGAATATCGCCATCGACAATGGTCTGGTAACCGGCGTCGGCCATTTTGTCCTTGGCGGGCAAGTTAACCCACAGTTGCACCATCTCCAGCGCGCCGCCTTTACGGGCGAACGCTTCGGAGTGGAATTCTTCATGGAGAATGCCTTTTGCGGCCGTCATCCATTGCACATCGCCGGGGCCGATGGTGCCGCCTGCGCCGGTTGAATCACGGTGCTCGACTTCACCGTCGTAGACGATGGTCACGGTTTCAAAGCCGCGATGGGGGTGTTGGCCTACGCCGCGACGTTGTTCGGTGGGGGAAAATTCGGCCGGGCCGGCGTGGTCCAGCAGCAGGAATGGGCTGATGTGTTTGCCCAGGTTGTCGTAGGAAAACAGTGTGCGCACCGGGAAACCGTCGCCGACCCAATGGGCGCGAGGGCTGGTGTAGATGCCGATGAGTTTTTTCATGGTGATCCTCCAAAGTGCATACACCTTAAAACCGATAACAATTGAGCGGTAGACGGCTAAAACACCCTAGAGCGTCCTACTGATGGAACGGAGTACCAGTGCCCCACCATAAAAAACGCGTTAATGATAATGACTCGTAGTAATATCCGCCCTCTCCCGCTCAACCTCCCGAGGGCTGCAATGCCGTTTGCCCCTGCGCCTGTCGCACCGCGCGTGCTGGTGGTGGATGACCACCGCAAAATCCGCGAACCCTTGGCCACTTACCTGCGTCGCCACACCTTCGATGTGCGCACCGCCGAAGACGCGGCAGGCATGTGGCAATTGCTCAAGACCCAGGCGTTCGACGTCGTAGTGCTCGACGTGCTGCTGCCGGATGGCGATGGTTTCGAGCTGTGCAACCAGTTGCATCGGCGCAGCAATACCCCCGTGATTCTGTTGACCGCCCGCGATACCGCCGCCGACCGCATCCGCGGCCTGGACCTCGGCGCGGACGATTACGTGACCAAGCCCTTCGAACCCCGCGAACTGGTCGCACGCATCAACAGTGTGCTGCGCCGCCAAGGCCGCAACACCGGGCCGGCCGCGCCCAGCGGAGGCCCACAGGCTTACCGGTTCGCTGGCTGGCAGTTCAGCGTGAGCAGCGCCACGTTGTGCCGCGACGCCAGCCCGGCAATCCAGCTCAGTACAGCGGAAAGCCGTTTGCTGCAGGTGTTCCTTGCCCACCCCAATACGTTGCTGCCCCGCGAACGTTTGATCGACCTCACCGCTGCCGCCGACAGCGACGTCAGCGACCGCGCCATCGACCGCCAGGTCAGCCGCCTGCGCCGCAAGTTGGCCCACGGCGATGCCACGCCGGACCTGCTGCGCACTATCTGGGGCGGCGGCTATCTGTTGGCGGCCGAGGTCAGTGAATGCGCGCCCTGAACAGGCTGTGGCCGCGCACCCTGGCGCGGCAATTGAGCCTGTTGTTGCTGCTGGCCTTGCTCGCATCCAACGGCATCGCGATGTTGTTTTTGCAACGCACCGGCAGCCTGATCCACCCACTGTCGCGCAGTTTCAGCCTGGAGCGCCTGGGGATTGCCCACCACACGGCAATCGACCTGACGCCCACTGAAACCGAGCACCTGCTGGCCGGGATGAGCCACGACGACACGCGCTTCTGGATTGCACCGACGCCCGAAGTGGCGCCGTTTGAACTGCGCCCGGAGGAGCAGAGACTGGCCAGTGAGCTGCGTCGCCAATTGCACCTGGATGACGCGGCCGCCATCGGCATGCAGTTGGAACGCATCAGCGGTGCCGACGCCCGCACCCATGTGTTCAGTCCCGCCGGCTGGGCGCCGTTGCGCTTGCGCAGCAGCGTGCCACTGCCGAACGGTACCTATCTGAATGCCGTGCAATACCCCGCCGGCGCCTATGAATGGGGCCGCGTTCTGGCCTACAGCCTGCCGGTGACAACGCTGCCAGTGCTGCTGATCGTGATGTTTTTCATTGCCCGCGTGGTGCGCCCGATCAAAACCCTGGCCCAGGCCACGGAGCGCGTCAGCCGTGGTGAATGGATCGCTCCGCTGCCGGAAATCGGCCCACAGGAAGCCCGCGACCTCACTGCCGCTTTCAACACCATGCAGGCCAATCTTGCCCGGCATGTCGAAGGCCGTACGCGGATGCTTGCAGCGGTCAGCCACGACCTGAACACGCCGATCACCGAACTGCGCCTGCAAGTGGAATTGCTGGAGCCCGGCGACGCCCGGGATGACATGCTCGAAAGCCTCGCGCAATTGAGTGCGATGGTGCGTGAAACCCTGAATTTCGTGCGCGATGACGCGGTCCAGGAAGCGACCGCCACGATGTCGATGAGCGGCCTGCTGGATGACCTGGCCAAGCGTTATCAGCGCATGCGGCAACCTGTCAGTTGGGCGGGTGCGCCACACCTGATGCTGACCTGCCGGCCTCTGGCGCTCAAGCGCGCGTTAACCAACGTGATCGACAACGCCCTGCACCACGCTGGGGATGCCCACCTGAGCTTGATCCAAGAAGATAACGGCTGGCTGCGCATCGAGGTGCTCGACCACGGCCAAGGCTTGCCCGAGGCCTGGCTGGACAAAGTCTTCGAACCCTTTGTGCAACGCGGCGTCAGTGACGGTGGCGTGGGGTTGGGCCTGGCGATTGCACGTTCGTGCATCCAGGCCCATGGCGGCGAACTGGTATTGCAGAATCGCCCACCGGCCGGCCTGTGCGCGGTGGTGCGATTGCCGGCGGCACTTTAGAAGTTGAGCGTGGCCCCCATCCACAGCGTACGACCGTAGTTCACCGTGCCGTAGGTTTCATCGTCCAAACGCTTGTCGGTGAGGTTGTTGAGGGAGGCGTTGAGGGTCAGCGAGTCGCTCACGTCGTAGGAGCCGCCCAGGTCGGCGGTGGTGTAGCCCGGTGCGGGTTCGTCGGTGATGGTGTTGCCGGTTTCTTCGCCGTAGTAACTCAGCGACGCCCAGGCCTGGGTGCGGTCGTTGATGCTCCACTCGGTGCGCACATTGGCTTTCTGCTTCGGCGTGAGAGCCAATGGTGCACCTTTGTTGGCGCCGCTTTTCTGCTCGGAATCGGTGTAGGTGTAGTTGGCCTTGAGCAGCACGCTGGCGTTGATATCCCATTGGCCGTTGAGCTCGACGCCCTGGATGATCGCTTTGTCGACGTTGACCCGTTCCATGATGGTGTAGCCGTTCCAGCGCTGGTCGGTGGTGACGGTAGAGAGCTTGTCCTGGAAGTCGTTGTAGAACAGCGTCACGCCGCCCGACAGGTCATCGCGGTTGCTCCACAGCGCAGAGACTTCGTAGTTGGTGCTGGTTTCGGGCTTGAGGTCCGGGTTGCCGAACATCACGAAGCGGTTGCGGCGCAGGTAAGCGTAATCCTCGACCACGGCACGCAGTTCCGGCGCCTTGAAGCCACGGGCGATGCCGCCCTTAAGGGTCCACTGATCGGTGGCGCGCCACACGCTGTAGATCCGCGGGCTCAGGTGCGCGCCGTACTCTTCGTGCTCATCCAGACGCAGGCCGGTGGTCAAGGCGAAGCTGTCGGTGACTGACCATTCGTTTTCGGCGAACAGGGCTTTTTGCACCACCGAGAATTTATAGTCGACGCGGTCACCCAGGCCCTGGTTCCAGTCGGTCAGCTCGCTTTCGTTCCATTGCACGCCCACGGTGCTGACGTTATGGGCGGTGGGCACCACCAGTTTGGCGTCGAATACGGTGTTCTTGATTTCGGGTTTGCGCCCGTAGATATCGGTCTGGGCCGGGGTGGCCTTGCCTTCGCGGGTCGAGGTTTCCTGGGACAGGGCGATGTCCGAGGTTGCCCAGCCCCAGCGGCCTTGATGGGACAAGGACCAGTGATCGCGGTTGTTTTCCTGCTCGCGAGTGGCCCAGTTGGCGCTCATGCCGTCGCCGTTCTTCAGGCGCGTGGCACCCGCTTCCAGCAGGATGTCGTGGTCAATATTAGGAGTGAAAGCCAGGCGCGCGGTGAGGTCGCGGTGGTCGGCCTTGCTGAAGCCATTGGTCTGTTCGATGTCATCGTCGGCCTGGCGATCGAGGTAACGGCCCCACACCTGCAAGCCAAGGAAATCTTCCTTGAGCGGGCCGCTGAGGTAGAACTGCGTCTGGCGCGCATTGCCCTGGTCGCTGTGCTGGCGGGCCGAGTAGTCATAGCCGATGGAACCACCCCAGGTCGGTGAAACCTTGCGGGTGATCACGTTGATCACACCGCCGATCGCATCCGAGCCGTACAGCGACGACATCGGGCCCCGCACCACTTCGATCCGCTCGATGGCGGCGGCTGGCGGTACAAAGCTCTGTTCATAGCCACTGTTGCCGTTGACCCGTGACTCCCGCGCGCTCTGGCGTTTGCCGTCGACCATGATCAAGGTGTAATCGGCCGGCATGCCACGGATGGAGATGTCGGTTTCATTCGCCCCACCGTTGACCGTCACGCCCTCCACATCCCGCACCGCGTCGCCGAGGTCGCGGTAGGACTTGCGGCGCAATTCCTCGCCGTCGATCACCGTCACCGAGGCCGGCGCATCCTCCACACTCTGGGCATAACCGGCGGCCGTCACCACCACGTCGTTGAGTTCCAGGGCAACAGGTTCGTCGGCATGGGCGCTGAAGCTGCTGGCGACCAGCAGAGCCAGGGGCGTAACGCGAAAGGCAGGAAGCATGGGCGTAGACCTTAGGATTAGACTCAAAAGAGAATCGTAATCATCTAGCCCCGATTAAATTGGACAAAGTGTGACAGCTCAAGCCACCGGCACCAGTGCCACACGCCGTTCACGCAGTAGATGAAACGCCACAAACGCCATCACCGCAAAACCCGCCTGGATCATGATCATCGGTAAGGCACTGCCGTCGCGCAGTTGGCTCAGCAGCAGGCCACTGCAGGTGGCGCCGAACATCTGCGCAAAGCCCATCAGGCCTGCCGCCAACCCGGCTCGGTGCGCGTTGGGCATCACCCCGCCCGTGACCGCGCCGGGCAACACCAGCCCGCCGCCGAGCGTCGCCAGGGCAATGGGAATATCCAACCCCAACACCGACAAGCCGAACAGCCCGTAAATCACCGCCGCCAATACCCCGCCGAGGGCTACCAGCGTTACCCCCATCGCCACAATCCGCTGCGCCCCCAGGCGTAGGATATTGCGCCGGGTGTAGGTGGACCCGACGATCAGCATCGAGACGATCACGCCAAAATTGATGCCGTACTCCAGGCTGCTCAAGCCGAGCAGGTTGATAAACACCGCAGATGATCCGGCAATCACCGCGAACATCGCGCCGTAAGTGCACGCCAACGCCACGGCGAATGCGCGGTATGGGCGGCCCTTGAGCAAATCCAGGTACTGCCCGCCGAGGGTGCGCCAGTGGCCGGCCTTGGGGTCGAGGTAAGGGTTGCTTTCGCGAAAGAACAGCAGCACCAGCAGCAACACCACACTGCCGATCACCAGCGCCAGTAGGATCGGCGCACGCCAGCCCACCACGTTGATCAGCAGTCCGCCGACCATTGGCGCGACGACGATCGCGTAGAGCATGCCGATCATCGTCAGCGCCAGGGCCGGCCCCGCTTCGACCTTCCACACATCGCGCACCACCGTGCGCGCCAACACCAGCGCCGCACAGGCGCCGAGGCCTTGCAGCACGCGGGCGGCGATAAATTGATGCATGTCGCTGACCAGCAGCATCGACATAGTCGCCATCACATACAGCACTAACCCGCCGATCAATACCGGACGCCGGCCGATGCGGTCCGACAATGGCCCAAACAGTAATTGCCCCAGTCCAAACGCTGCGACAAAGGCAGACAGCGCCATCAGTGCCGACCCCGGCGGCGCCACCAGCGCCTGCTCAATGGCGCCGAGACCGGGGATGATTAATTGGGTCGAGACTTCGCCGAGTGCCGTTAAGGCCACCAGTAGCAACAGCAAGCTTCGCGACGGAACCGAGGCATTCGACATGGGGATTATCCGGGGCTGGCTTAATTTATATTTCGACCATAATATGCGTAAAAAATTATGTCCATAATTTTTTGCCCACTGGTCAGCCCCTGGAGCCCGACATGAACCCTCTTCCCCTGCGTCTTTTCTCGCCCCTGGCTTTGCTGATAATCCTCAGCGGCTGTAACAGCCAGGCCGACACCGCCGCCCAAGCGCCCCAACCGCGCCCGGTACTCGTCGCCAAGGTCGAAGCTGCCGGCACGCAACAAAGCGCCTACACCGGTGTGGTCGCGGCGCGTACGGAAAGCGACTTGGGCTTTCGCGTCAGTGGCAAGGTGATCGAGCGCAAGGTCGATCCCGGCCAGCATGTCTCTCGTGGCGACACCTTATTGGTACTGGATATCGGCGACTTCGAATTGGCCCTGCGCTCGGCCAAGAACCGCGTGAATGCCGCCCAGGCACAACTGCGTCAGCGCCGCGATGATGCCAACCGCTATGAACGCCTGGCGAGTACCGGTGCTGTGTCGCGGCAGATTTTCGACCAATCGGCGACCAACCTGCGCGTCGCCGAAGCGGAATTGGCCTCGGCTCAATCCGACGCCAGCCAAATCGAGAACCGCCGCACTTATTCAGTGCTCAAGGCCGACGGCGACGGCATCATCACCGACGTACGCGTCGACCGCGGCCAAGTGGTCGCCGAAGGGCAGATCGTCGCGCGGCTGGCCCGTGATGGCGCCCGCGAAGCCATCGTTAACCTGCCGGAAAACCAGCGCGACCTGGCCTCGCAAAAAGCTCTGGCCTTCCCGTTCGGCGCCCCTGACCAGGCGGTAGCGGCCACGCTGCGCGAACTCTCCGCCAGTGCCGATCCCGTCACTCGTACGTACCGCGCGCGCTATGTGCTGCACGGCGCCGTCGACCGCTTCGCCCTCGGCTCAACCATCACCGTGCGCCTTCAAGGTAACGGCCAGATGCAACAGACCCGCGTGCCCATTGGTGCGCTGCACGATACAGGGCAAGGCACCGGGGTGTGGGTGGTCGGCGCCGATAACACAGTCGCCTTTGCCCCCGTCAACGTCGCCAGCCTCGGCCAGGAAGATGCCCTGCTCAACAGCGGCGTGAACCCGGACACCGTCATCGTCGCCCTCGGCGCCCACCTGCTGCACAGCGGGGATGCGGTGCGCCTGCTGCCCGCCCAGGCGCTGGCCCTCAACCGCAAACAGGACCAATGAGCATGCGCGGCATCAACCTCTCTGAACTAGCGGTCAAGCACCGTGCGGTCACGCTGTTCCTGATCATTGCGATCCTTGCCGCCGGCATTTTCTCGTTCGGCAAACTGGGGCGAGCCGAAGACCCATCCTTCACCGTCAAGGTGATGACCATCACGGCCGCCTGGCCCGGCGCCACTGCCCAGGAAATGCAGGAGCAAGTCGCCGACCGCCTGGAAAAACGCCTGCAGGAGTTGGATTACTACGACCGCGTCGAGACCATCGCCCAGCCAGGTTTTGTGTCGATGCGCATGACATTCCTCGAATCCACCCGCCCCGGCGAGATTCAGGACTTGTTCTACCAGACCCGCAAAAAGCTCAGCGATGAAGCGTCGAGGCTGCCCAAGGGAGTGATCGGGCCGTTTTTCAACGATGAATATTCCGATGTGTACTTTGCGCTGTACGCCCTGGAGGCCGAACACCTGCCCCATCGCCAGCAGGTGCAAATGGCTGAAGAGCTGCGCCAGGGTTTCCTCAATCTGCCGGGGGTGAAGAAGGTCAATATCCTCGGCGAGCAGGCCCAGCGGATTTTCGTCGAGTTTTCCTATGAGCGCCTCGCGACCCTGGGCATCAAGCCCGACCAGATCTTCGCCGCCCTCGCTGCGCAAAACGCTGTGGCGCCGTCGGGCTTTGTGGAAACCGCCGGTGCCCGCGCCTATATCCGTATCGACGGTGCCTTCGACAGCCTGGCGCTGATTGAAAACGTGCCCCTGGAAGTCAACGGCCGACTGCTGCGCATTGCCGATGTGGCGACCGTCAACCGAGGTTATGAAGACCCGCCCAGCTACCGTATCCGCCATCAGGGCGACCCGGCGCTGATGCTCGGTGTGATCATGGAGAAACACTGGAACGGCCTGGAACTGGACAAGCGCCTCAAGGACCAGGAAGCCCGGATCCAGGCAGACCTGCCACTGGGCGTGAACTTCGCCAAGGTCTCCGACCAGGCGAAAAACATCAGCCTGGCGGTGAATGAATTCATGCTGAAATTCTTCGTCGCCCTGGCAGTGGTGATGATCATCAGCCTGTTGGCCTTGGGCTTTCGCGTGGGCCTGGTGGTGGCGGCGGCGGTGCCACTGACGTTGTCCGTGGTGTTCGTGATCATGCTGGTCACTGGGCGTGAGTTCGACCGCATCACCCTCGGCGCGCTGATTATCTCCCTCGGCCTGCTGGTGGACGACGCGATCATCGCCATCGAGATGATGGTGGTGAAACTGGAAGAAGGGTTTGACCGCATCCACGCCGCCACTTACGCCTGGAGCTCCACCGCCGCGCCGATGCTGACCGGCACACTGGTGACCATCATCGGCTTTCTGCCGGTAGGATTTGCGCGCTCGGCCGCCGGGGAATACGCCGGCAATATCTTTTGGATCGTCGGCTTCGCGCTGATTTCATCGTGGCTGGTGGCGGTGGTGTTCACCCCGTACCTGGGCGTCAAGCTATTGCCGAACATCAAACCGGTGCCCGGTGGCCACGACGCCATCTATGCCGGGCGCTACTACCAGAAACTGCGTGCGGTAGTGGAGCTCTGCGTGCGCAGGCGCTGGTTGGTGACCGGGCTGGTGGTGACGGCGTTTGTGCTGTGCGGGCTGGGCATGGGGGTGGTGAAGAAGCAGTTCTTCCCCAACTCCGACCGATCCGAGCTGATTCTGGAGGTGTACATGCCGCCCGGCAGCGCCTTCAAAAGCACTGAGGCAGTCGCGGCGCAACTGGAAAAAGCGCTGATGCAAGAACCCCAGACGAGCATGGTCGACACCTACGTGGGCGGCGGCGCGCCACGGTTTTTCCTGTCGCTGAACCCTGAATTGCCCGATCCGGCCTTCGCCAAACTGATCGTGCAGACCCCTGACTCCCACGCACGCGATGCCCTCAAACTGCGCATGCGTGAGCGTATCGCGGCAGGCGAATTCCCTGCGGCGCGGGTGCGCGTCACGCAATTGCTGTTCGGTCCACCGGTGCCCTTCCCGGTGGTATTCCGTGTGTCCGGCCCGAATCTGGAAGTGCTGCGCGGCTTGTCAGAAGACGTGCGCAAAGTCGTCGCCGCTAACCCGTTGACCAAGGACGCCTTCCTCGATTGGGGCGAGCGCACCAGCGGTTATCGCCTGGTACTCGATCAAGACCGCCTGCGCCTGCTGGGCTTCACGCCCAACGAGGTCAAGTCCCAGCTCAACGCCCTGCTCAGCGGCAACCCGATCACCGAGGTGCGTGAAGGCAACCGCACCGTGTCCGTGGTGGCCCGCGCCCAGGGCAACCAACGCGAGAACCTCGGCAACCTCAACAACATGACCCTGACCAACAGTGCCGGCACCTCAGTGCCGCTGGCCCAGGTCGGGCATTTCCAAGCGGTGATGGAAGAGCCGATCCTCAAGCGCCGTAACCGAGCGACCACCGTGGAAGTGCGCGCCGACATCATCGACGGCGTGCAACCGCCCGACGTCGAAATGGCGGTCTACAAAGACCTGCAACCGCTGATCGCCAAGCTGCCAGCCGGCTATCAACTCAACATCGGCGGACCGGTGGAAGAAAGCGCCAAGGCCAACGTCGCCCTGGCCGCACTGTTTCCGATCATGATCCTGCTGACCCTCACAGTGATCATGTTCCAGGTGCGCTCCTTCGGCGTGATGTTCATGGTCTTCGCCACCGCGCCCTTGGGCTTGATCGGGGCTGTGCCGACGCTGCTGCTGTTCAATCAGCCGTTCGGGTTCAACGCGATATTGGGGCTGATCGGCATTGGCGGCATTCTGATGCGCAACACATTGATCTTCACCGACCAGATTCGCCAGAACCAGGAACACGGCATGGCGATTCGCGAAGCCATCGTCGAAGCCACGGTGCGACGTGCCAGGCCCGTGATCTTGACCGCACTGGCCGCGGCGCTGGCGTTCATTCCGCTGACGTTGTCGGTGTTCTGGTCATCCCTGGCCTACGTGCTGATCGGCGGAGTGCTGGTGGGCACCGTGTTGACGCTGCTGTTTTTACCGGCGCTATGCAGTTTGGTGCTGGGGCGGCAGAAGATAAAAGCTGTCGAAACTTCCCACGCAAGCGCCGGATAAGCGCTACTCCCCGCTGCGGAAAACGCCTGCAAAGTCCCTCGCCTGAATACACAGTGCGAGGGATTGCACATGGTTTTTTTCGTTAACGCCCTGATTATTGCGACGGCTCCTTCAAGGGATACACACTATTGAACCCCCAGAGGGAACACCCATGAAGTCACGTGAAATAACCATTATCAATAACGGTATACGTGAATGCGCAGTCGTCGAATACGCGGGAGGAAAGCCAACGCTTAGTCTATTGCTGAGTAATGGCGAACGGAAAACGTACACCGCATTAGACCTGTTCGAGAGCTTTGGCTTATTGAGAGCAGACTTGAAAGATATTAGATTTTTGTGCAAAGGCGCAAAAATCAATGTTCACACGTCTGGAATGTCTTCACAGATGTCGAATGGTCTTGTTGCCTACGAGATGACTATGGGAAACCCTGATGGTGAACTCGTCAGTATTTTTGCTTATGAGGAAAGCGACCTCACCAACGATATTCAGGAGCAACGCGATTTCTGCCAGCGCTGGTCCGATTCAATTAGAGACTAAAAGCCCCAATCCCTGTGGTGAGCAGGCTTGCCCTGCGCAGGGCAAGCCTGCTCACCACAGAGGTTCACTCATTAAAATGAACCCTGTGCGTGGAAGTCCGAGCTTGAGGGAGGTGGTTACTTCAGTTCCGGGGTCAGATTATTCGCGCAAACCCGTATCAGGTTTTTCTCGATCTGCTCAAACAAAAAAAAGCTGTTTATCATAAAATATGACCCTGAAGATATTTCGGACGTAACACCTTTTAAGTACGGCGGAAGTTATTTAGGGCATTAAGTACCCAACCCAAACAGGAAATAAAATGGGCGCGCAAGTGATAAAGGTAGTCATCGGCGAGCAGAAATTGGAGGTCACGGTAAGATACGACCTCGACAAACGGGTAATGACATTTTCTGAAGCCGATAACTTTAATAAGGTTTACCGTGAAAAAGATATTTATGCTTGCTTTGCTAAACTCAGAACAGATTTCCCTCATATCGTATTTCTCTGCAAGGGCGCAAAGATAAACGTTATGCCATCGAGGATGGCGTCTCAAATGAGTGCCGGGCTTGTCGCCTATGAAATGACACTGGGCAAACAGGCATCTCGTGAAGACATCGTTCATATATTCGACTATGAGGAAAACAATCTTACGAACAACCCAAAAGAGCAAATCGATTTTTTTAAAATGTGGTTGGCGTCCTTAAATTCGCAAGACTATGAAAAATTCAACTGAGCGTTTTTCCATCTGGCCACTCACATTTCAGGTGTCGCAGCCACTCTCTGGTGAGCAGGGGTTCACCGATCAAAATGAACCCCGTACCGGGTCAAATCACCGCTTCGCCAACTCCATAATCATCCGACTCAACAAGTAAACCCGAGGCGCCACGCTCTCCACCTCCGCGTACTCGTCCGCCGTATGGATATTGCCTCCCACAATCCCAAACCCATCCAACGTCGGCGTCCCTACCCCGGCTGACAAACTCGCGTCCGCCGCGCCGCCGCTGCCCTCAATCGTCAGCTTCTTACCCAACTCCCCATAAATCCCCTGGGCAATCGCTACCAGCTTGTCCGACTCCGCCGTCTGCGGCATCGGCGGCAGGCCGCGTTTGAGGGTGGTGGTCACTTCGGTTTCCGGGATCAGTTTGTTCGCGGAAACCCGCACCAGGTCTTTCTCGATCCGATCAAACTCTTCCGGCAATGCTGCGCGGACATCTGCCTTGGCGGTGGCTTGGTCAGGAATCACGTTGGTGCGGTCGCCAGCCTTGATTACGGTGAAGTTGATGGTGGTTTTCTTTTCTTCATCACCGAGCTTGCCCAGTTGCAGGATCTGGTGCGCGGCTTCCATGGCGGCGTTGCGGCCCAGTTCGGGGGCGACGCCGGCGTGGGCGGCTTTACCTTTGACTTCGACCACCGCGGTGGCGCTGCCTTTGCGCCACACCACCAGGCCGTCGGCGGGGCGGCCGGGTTCCAGGTTCAGCGTGACGTCGTGGGCCTTGGCGGTGTTGCGAATCAGCTCGGAGGCGATGTCGGAGCCGGTTTCTTCGCTGGCGTCGAGGAGGAAAGTGATGCGCTCGTAGTCTTTAAAGCCCTGATTCTCCAGGACTTTGAGCGCGTAGATGCCGGCGACGATGCCGCCCTTGTCATCCATCACGCCGGGGCCATAGGCGCGACCGTCTTTGATATGAAACGGGCGCTCGGCCGCGGAGCCTTCCTTGAACACAGTGTCCATGTGGGCCATCAGCAGAATCTTCGCTTTGCCGGTGCCTTTGAGGGTCGCGATCACATGGCTACTGTTGGCGGCGGCATCCGGTATGCGTTCGATGTTGAAGCCCAACTGCTTCAACTCATCCACGGCAATGTCGCTGACCTGGGTCAGGCCCGGTCCGTAGCCGGAGCCCGAGTCGATATTCACCAGGCGCTCCAGCAGTTTCAGGGCCTCGGCCTTGTACTGTTCGGCATCCGCCTGGATCTGTTTGTGGGGTTCGGCGCTGTAGGCCGGAAGTGCGAAGGACAAGGCCAGCGTGGCGGCCAGGAGGGTACGGGGGAAGGCGAAGCGCATAGACCGATCCTTGTTTTTTGTTGAGGTGCAGCCACCCTACCCCACTAAACGGAGCGCAACCAACTCCCGTGCACCGCGCTGACACGGTTGCGCCCGCTGCTCTTGGCTTCATACAGGGCCTGGTCGGCATCGTTGAGCCAGCCGGTGGAGTCGACATGTTCCGGTTGATACCGCGACAGGCCGATGCTCAAGCTGGCACGCAGAGTTGGGTCCTGGGCGTACGCCAAGGCATTGAAGCGGTCACGCAAGGCATCCATCACTTCGGTGGCATGGTTGAGCGGCATTCCCGGCAGGATCACGCAGAACTCATCGCCGCCATAGCGTCCGGCCAGATCGGTGGCGCGCAGGTTCTGGCGCAGTATTTTGCTGAGTTGGCGCAGGACGATATCGCCCGTGACGTGGCCGTAAGTATCGTTAATGGTCTTGAAGTGGTCGATGTCGATCAACGCAATCGCGGCGCCCTGCTGCTCGCGACGGCAGCGTTGGAACTCGATTTCAAGATGATCTTTCCAAGCGCCGTGGTTGAGCAGACCGGTCAGGCTGTCGGTGCGACTCAGGGCGAGTAATTCACGTTTGTGCTGCGACAGATTCACGGCCTGGCGGTAGCAGATCCAGCCAAGCGCCAGGGGATAGAGCATCAAAATCGGCAAGCATGCATAGACTTGAGCTTGGGTGGTCGTGGCTACAAAGGCCGGCGCGAAGATCAGCAACGAGGTGCCGATGCCAAGCGCTTGCGCCACCCACCCCGCCAACATAAGGCGCGGGCCGCCGAGGGCGACATTGTTCATGGTCATCATCGACAGCGTGGTTATGCTGGGCAGTGGGTTGAAGTGCATGGCCCCAACCCAGAACCCGCCGCAGAACGAATCGAACAACACGTTGCGGTGTTCACTGCGCAGCATGTTGGCGGTTCGTAGAGACAGTCGGTACGCCAGATGGGGCCAGACGACGGCGTTAATCAGCATCCACGCCCATACCCACGCAGAGGGGTTAAGTGGATACATGCCAAACACCACACACACTAAACCGAGCGTCAGCCCCAACGTGCGGGATTTATACAAGCGGGTAGCAAGCGGAAGTCCCTTTCCTCCGGCGGCTGGCATGGTTGGGTGTCATCCTGGATGAATGCCTGGAGTCTATCAGGGCGCCAGTAATTCGCCACTACCACTCATAAGCTCATTCCAGGGCGCAAATGCACGAGCCAAAGCGCTTAGTGAGAAAAGCCCCGGGCCAGCATCAACGCCACACCCAGCAGCAACACCGCCGTGACCCGCTGCAACAACACGCGGCGCTTGGGGTTTTCCAAGACGTGCTTGATGCGTTGGCCGAAGTAGCAATACAGACAGCCACTGGCAAATTGCAGCATCAGGAACGTCGCGCCGAGGATCGCGATATCCGCCGCCGAACTGTGCTCCCCTGCCCCGGCAAACTGCGGGAACACAGCGCTGAACATGATGATGGTCTTGGGGTTGGAAAACCCGGTCAGCAGCCCTTTGCCGAACAGGCTGCGTGAGCCCTCCACGGCGCCGGCCTTGCCGATCGCCACACCGCTGCTGGTCCACTGCTTGTAGGCCAGGTAGAGAATGTAGGCCACACCGACAAACTGGATGGTCTGGGTAATGGCAAGGTTGCCCTTGATCAGCTCCGAGAAGCCCACGGCAAAAATCAGGATCGAAATCAGGTAAGACACGCTGGCGCCGATCTGCGCCGGGATCGAGCTGCGCAAACCGTCCTTCAAGCCCAGGCTCAGCAGCAACAGGGTCATGGGGCCAGGGCTGAAAGTCATGGTGGCGCAGAACAGCAGGAAATAGAGAAACGAAGACAGCGTTAACGCAGTGGTCATGGGCCAGGGCCTTGAGTAGGTAGAAACGAAAGCCGTGGGACGGGCACACCGGCGCCCGCCCCGGTATCCATCAGGCGACAGCGATCTCGGTGGTCAGGGATTCGCGGTACATCACCGCCAGCTCACCAAGGGCGGCCTTTGCGGTCTGGTTGCGGGTTTCGAAGGCCACCAGGCCTTTCCAGTTGGTTTCGACAATGGCCTGCACCACGTCGGCGTAATCGCAGTTGCCGTCATGAATACCAAAGTGCTGGTCCTGCACACCATTGTTATTGCTGAAGGAAATACCCTTGATCAGGTGGTGATACTTACGCACCACCTCGGCCGGCAGACCGTTTTCGATATTGGCGTGGCCCGCATCGAGGAAGAAGTACACGTTGGGGTGGGCCTGCAGACGCTCGAACACAAAGGCGTATTCGGCTTCATGGGTGAAGATGTAGTGGAACGGCCGGTAATTGACGTAGTTCGACAGGTTCTCAAGGTAGATGTCCACGCCCTTGGACTCGGCGTAACGCGCCAGTTCCTGGACCGACTTGAGGTAGTGCTCCAGGGCGACTTTCTTGGCCATCAGCACCATCTTCGGCTCGACGATGCAGCCACCGTGGATGATCAGCGGCGCGCCCAGGCGGCTGGCAATATCAACTTCTTTCTTCACGTATTCGACGGCCGCCATGCGAAAGGCGTCCACATCACTGCCCAGCGGCGCCTTGAAATTGCCGTGGTACACCGGTTTCACACCAGTGGCCGCGATCTGCTCCTGCAGGCTGGCGATGCGCTCATCGGTCCAGTCATCGACCATTTCGCCGAACAGGCTGCCATCGATATACCAGTGGGTGCACCCGCCTTCGATGGCCGTGTCCAGGCCCTTCTCGGCGGCCAGGTATTTCTGGTGGGCCACACCGGTACAGAACGGCACGGTGGCGTTAATCAGTTTGTTTTCCATGAAGCGATTCCTTTCGTGATGGAGCGTTACAGTTCAATGGCCATGAAATCGGCCTTGGTCACGCCGCAATCCGGGCATGTCCAGTCTTCCGGCACCTCTTCCCAAGGGGTACCGGCCGGGATTCCGTCTTCAGGAATGCCCAATTCTTCTACGTACATAAATCCGCAGGGCGCACACATATAAGTCTTCATGAGAATGCGAAATCCATGGTTCGCTGGTAGGAAAGTTCGCCAATTCCGGGCGAGATGGCGCGCAGTCTAGGGGAGCGGCATTGCACAAGGCAGGTGAAGTGATGCCTAATCCGGCCTAACTTCACCGGTAAAATCACCAGCAAACACAAGGAAGGTTTATGTTTGTATCCGCCATCGCCTTTGTGGACGGCACGCCGAAGGTGCAGCAGATCGTCGAGGCGTTCAGCCAAGCCATCGAAAACGGCGAATGGGCGCCCGGCAGCAAATTACCGTCGGTGCGCGAGCTGACCCAGACCCTGGGCGTCAGCAAGTTCACCCTCAATGAAGCTTTGGACCGCCTGCGCGGGCGCCACCTGCTCACCTCCAGCCAGGGCCGTGGCTACTTCGTGGCGATGGACAGCGCGCGCCCGGCCTCGGTGGCGTGGGTCGACCTGCTGCCCCAGGACCTGCTCAGCGTGTTGCGTCGCCCGTTGGTCACCGCAAGCGGCGAACTGCGCCCTGGCGGCGGCCACCTGCCGGAAGAATGGTTGGACGCCGATGCTATCCGCCAGGCCATGCGCAGCGTGGTGCGCGCGCCGTCGCTGCGCATCGCCGGGCTGGGCACACCGGCCGGACTACTGCCGTTGCGCCAAGCCCTGCAACAGAAGCTGCACGGCGAAGGTTTGTCGGTGCCGGTGGAGCAGATCATCACCACCCCCAACACCGTGCAGGGCCTGGACATGCTGATGCGCCTGCTCGCCCGTCCCGGCGACACGGTGCTGCTCGACGCGCCGTGCTACTTCAACTTTCACGCCAACCTGGCGTTGCATGGGGTCAAGGTGGTGACGATCCAGCGCCGTCCCGATGGTTTCGATTTCGTCGTCCTCGAACAGCTATTGGCCGAACACCGCCCCAGCCTGTACCTGACCACCAGCGTGCTGCATAACCCGACAGGTCACTCCTTCAGTCCCAGCCAAGCGTTTCGGCTGTTGCAACTGACCCAGCAGTATCACTGCCATATCGTCGAGGATGACCTCTACGGCGACCTGCACCCCAACCCGCCACCGCGCCTGGCTGCCGTCGCCGGCCTGGAGCAAGTCACCTATCTATCGGGTTTCTCGAAGATTCTGAGCGCCAACACCCGCGTCAGTTTTGTGGTGGCCGCACCGCAACTGGCGGCCAACCTGACCAATATGAAGTTAATGAGCGGCGGCGTGACTTCGGAGCTGTTCGAGCAGATCGTCTACCGCATGCTCAGCGAAGGCAGCTACGCCAAGCACCGCAAGCGCATGGTCCAGCGCTTGATGGAAGCCGGTGGCCGCGTCGAGCAATGGCTCAAGCGTTGCGGGTGTGAATTGCCGATGGCGTATGAAGGCGGGATGTTTATCTGGGCGCGGCTGCCGCCGGGGGTCAACGGCGAGCTGTTGGCTCAGGAGGCCTTGAAACGCAGCATGGTGCTGGCGCCGGGCGCGCTGTTTGGCTACGACCCGGCCCATCGCGATTCGATGCGTTTCAACGTGGCCCACAGCGATGAGCCACGGGTGCAAAGGGTGTTTGAAGCGCTGTTGCGCCAGAGTATCGGGCAGGATCACGCCCCTGCCTGAATCAACCTACGATATCGCCGCGTTGCAGTTTGCCCTCCACGACAAGGACAAAGTTCGCCTCACCAGGCTTGCCGGTAATCTGTAACGCGCTCATTTCCAGAACCGGGTCATACACAAGCTTTGCCTCACCAACGGCGCCGGAAAATTCGCTGACAAAGCTCAGCGCTGACTTGCCCAGTGCTGCCGTAAGGCCAGACACATCGACCCGGTCTTCGCCACTGACAAAGTCCATGATCCGGTCGAGGGCGACCTCAGTCGACTCACGGGTATGCCCATAGACGAATACGTCCTTGCCCTTTTCTCCCCACAGTATGTCGGCCCCTTCTGCTCCGTATAAACGGTCGTCGCCCTCGCCGCCTTTCAGCGTGTTGGCAACTTCATTGCCCACCAGCAAGTCATTGCCGGCACCGCTGATGACGTTCTCAAGGGTTGTCCCGTACGCGATAGCGATATTGCCCTTGAGGCCGCCCACATCGGAGAAGGTCCCTTCTTTCAAGCTGATTTGCTGATCTTGCCTGTAGCCGGAGAAGTCCAGCGTATCAACACCACCGCCATCCCAAATGGCAGCCACCATCTTGTCTTCAGGGGCATGAACACTCAGGAAGTCTCGATCCGAATTGGCGTTGAAACCATAGGTAGTGTCATTTTTGCGGGTGTCACGGTTGGCACCGTATTTCTTCTGGTAAGCGCTGATATCGTCCAGTTGCGGCGCCGACGACATAAAGCCGCGGTGGTGCATGTACGTACTGCGCTCGCCTCTGTAGCTCATGACGGTATGGCTACGAGAGTCCTCTGAGGAATCGACCTGCCCTGGCTTCAACCCGGCGGCACCGTACGCCCCTGGATGGCTAAGGCCCATAGCGTGTCCCAGCTCATGAACAACGGTGCGCCGACCGGAATTGCCAAGGGCCGCGTTGGCCACCGCAGACTGGGTTTTTGTGTTCACAAACCAGACATCACCACTGTTTTTATTGCCGGGATAAGGCAAAAAAGCATGGTTGGTGTAGGAATAGGGACGGCCATTGCGATCGATCATATGGCCGTAATTGCCGATCGTGATATGCCCCTCGCTGCTGGGACTTCTCGCCCCTTGGGTAAACCTGACGTTGGCGACATCTTCGATAGATTGCAGGCTGAGCCGGGTCTGTTGCCGCTGGTGCTCGCCAATCGGAGTAAACCCGACTCTGCCGAACCGTCGTGTATCCGTGCCGGCAGGCGGGACACGAAATTCGTAGGTCACATCGGTACGACCGTCACCATTCTTGTCCGGCCAACCAGGGCTCTGTCGCCAGAGCTGTTGGGTGGCGTCCTCCGACGACTTGGACGGCAATCCGTTGTGCTCGATGCCCTCACCGCGTTTATCGCGCTGCAGGAAGTGTTGGAGGTTCTGGAAGGTAGTGCTGGTGTGGGGGGAAATAGTCGTCATGCTCATACTCTGATCAGGCGAGGAAGGTCCCCGGATCATCAGCATTGCGCCTGAGCTGCGATGTCAGGCTTGTGCGCAACCACCAAGCGTTCGCGCTGATAACAGCCTGGCAATCGACGCTCCAGACGGTAGGAAAGAATCACCGCCCCGCGCATCCCTTGAGCATGCAGTGATTGACCCGCACGACGCTGGCGTGCGGCACACCCTACCCGGCGCAGCACCTCTATCGGCGATGGGCCAATGACCGCACGCAACGATCCCCCAGGCTCTGCACGCCCTGCACCAACACCACCAGCACAATCACCGTGACTACCATGATCTGATTGTTGAAACGCTGGTAACCGTAGCGGATAGCGAGGTCGCCCAAGCCGCCACCGCCGATCACCCCGGCCATGGACGAAAAACCGATCAGCATCACGAGGGTCAAGGTCACTCCGGCCACCAGTGCCGGCAAGGCTTCGGGCAACAGGACCTTGAGGATCACATGGCGAATATCACCGCCCATGGCCACGATGGCTTCGATACGACCCTTGTCCACTTCATCCAGGGCGGTTTCGACAATGCGCGCAAAGAACGGAAACGCGCCAATGGTGATCGGCACCACGGTGGCGGTGCTGCCCAGGGTGGTGCCGACGATCAGGCGCGTCAGTGGGATCAGCGCGATCAACATCACCACGAAGGGCAATGAACGCCCCAGGTTGATCACCCCGCCCAATACCCGGTTGAGGCGCGGCAACGGTAACAAGCCATCGCGTCGGCTGATAAACAGCAACACGCCCAGGGGCAGGCCGATCAACAGGGTGAATAGCCCGGCCAGCAGCACCATATAGAGGGTTTCGCCGGTGGCGTTGAGCAGCAACTGCAGGATGTCGTTCCAATCGGTTTTCATACGGCCCTCACCACTTGCGGGCTCGGCGTCAGCGAGCGGCCCAGGCGCGAGGACGGGTCGGCCTGCAACTGCAGCAGCGTGCCACTTTCCACCACGCGGCCATCCGCCAGGGACACCGCGCTGTCACAGATCGCCTTGACCACGTCCAGTTCGTGGGTGATCAGCACGATGGTCACGCCGAGCTGTCGGTTGATGTCGCGCAACAGCTCAAGAATCGAGGTGGTGGTTTCCGGGTCGAGGGCGCTGGTGGCCTCATCCGACAGCAAATACGCCGGCCGCGCCGCCAATGCACGGGCAATGCCCACGCGCTGCTTCTGTCCGCCAGACAACTGTGACGGAAACGCCTGGGCCTTGTCGCTCAACCCCACCAACGCCAGCAGCTCTGCAACTCGCGCCGCACGTTCGGCCTTGGGCACATTGGCGATTTCCAGCGGCACCGCGACGTTATCCGCCACGTTGCGCGAATGCAGCAGGTTGAAGCCTTGGAAGATCATGCCGATGCGTTGGCGTTGCTGGCGCAGTTGCTTGTCGCTCAGGAGGGTCAGGTCCTGGCCATCCAGTAGGATGCGCCCGGATGTGGGCCGTTCGAGCAGATTCAGGCAGCGCAGCAAGGTGCTTTTACCTGCGCCACTGCGCCCCACAATGCCAAAAATCGCGCCGTCGGCGATCTGCAACGACACGTTATCCAGCGCCGCTGGCTGGCCGTCGGCGTAGGTTTTGCTGACGCCCTCGACAACGATCATTCGACGGCCACCGGAATCACCGAACCGGCGTATTTCTCAGTAATGAACTTGGCCACCGCTGGCGAACGCAGATCGTTGGCCAGTTGTTGGATGCGCGGGTCTTGCAGCAGCTTCGGTGTGGTCACCAGGATATTGGCGTAGGGGTTGCCCTTGGCCTGCTCCAGGCCCAGTGCATCCTTGGCCGGTTCCAAGCCAGCTTCGAGGGCGAAGTTGCCATTGATCACAGCCAGGTCTACATCGTCCAGAGCGCGAGGAATCTGCGGCGATTCGATTTCCAGAATCTTCAAATGCTTGGGGTTTTCAGCAATGTCCTTAGGTGTGGCCTGGTCCTTGGAAGCGTCGTTGAAACCGGGCTTGAGCTTGATCAAGCCATTGGCTTGCAGCAGGTACAGGGCACGGCTGAGGTTGGTGACATTGTTCGGCACAGCGACGGTGCCTTTGTCCGGCACCTGAGCGAAGTTGGTATGGCGGCGGGAATAGATGCCCAGTGGCTCGATATGCACGGTGGCGGCCACCGCGAACTTCTGGCCCAGAGCCTGCTCCTGGGAATTGAGGTACGGCAAGTGCTGGAAGTAATTGGCGTCCACATCGCCATGGGCCAGCAATTCGTTGGAATTCACGCCGCTGGGGATTTCGATGATCTTCAGGTTCAGGCTCGGGTCGAGCTTCTGCACGTATTCAAGGATCTGTGCATGGGGAATCGGGTCAGCGGCCACGCGCAATGCATCAGCGGCCGACACACTGAATGAGGCCAGCAACGCCGCCAGGGTAAGGGTGGTGGTTTTCAACATGGATGATCTCCTGATCAGGCGGACAGTGCGTGGGGTAACGTGGCGTCGGCGTAGAAGCGTTGGGCGACATCGGGGTGGGAGCGCAGGCGGCCCTTGAGGTAATTCCAGCCCACGTCACGCAGCAACGGGTTGCGCGGATCGCTCTCCGGGCCATGGGCGTCGCGCAACAGTTCGGGCGTCAGTTGGTACACCGGCACCACCGCGTCCAGTTGCGCACCAAGGAAAAACGCCAGGGACAAGCGCTCGCTGCCCACCGGCGGCGACACCACCCGGTGCACGGTGGCGCGCAGGTAACCGTTACTGGCCAGTTCAAGCAGCTCACCGATGTTGACCACGAGGGTGTCGGGGCGCGGCGCGGCATCGATCCAACGGCCCTCTTCCACTTCCACCTGCAAACCGGCCTGCTGGTCTTGCAGCAGAAAGCTGAGGAAACCCGAGTCCTTGTGTGCGCCCACGCCTTGGCGACTTTGCTGGGCGTGGCGGCCGGGGTAGCGGATCAGCTTGATGTGTTCGTTGGGTTTGTCGCCATACAACGCGTCGAAAGCGTTTTCCGGCAGGGACAAGGCCTGGGCGAAGGCGCGCAGCAGGCGCAGGGCCATTTGTGTCATCGCCTGTTGCCAGCCCAGTACCAGCGGTTTGAGTTGGGGTAACGCGGTCGGCCATTGGTTGGGGCCTTGCAGGCGTGCCCAGGCGGCCGGGTATTGATCCACCGCCAACGGCTCGCGTTCTGCGCCGACGTCGAACTGTTCACGCAGGTCCGGCTGGCCACGGGTGATCTCGGACGCCGCGCGGTTGTAACCGCGAAAATGCGGCGAATTGAGCATGCCCACCGCCAGCTTGTCGGCCTCGGGCAAGGCAAAAAATGCGCGCGCCTGCTGCTGCACCTCGGCCAGCAGCGACGGGTCGATGCCGTGGCCGGTGAGGTAGAAAAATCCGATATGCCGCGCTGCCAGGCGCAGCTCATCGAGAAACTGCTGGCGCTGCTGCGGGCTGCCGTCGAGTTGCGACAGGTCCAACAGCGGCAAGGTGGTGATTGACTGCACGTGGGCCATCGGCGGCTCGCTCCTTGAACAGAATCCGTTAGAAGCATCCAAGCTAAACGATCTTAAAAACCCCCAATAAATATCTTTTTGGAATTAGCTTAGGCGCGCCGTAGAGCCTTCCCGCGGCCCATGGCCCCTGCGACAGTCAAGCCATTGTTGTTCGTTGACCAACCTTGTTACACACCATATAGTGTGCCCACAAACAGAACAGACCACTACATAGTGTGCAGTATCGGTATTTACCGACCACACTATGCGCACTATTTCAATGCCTAGTAGCCTGCAAATCGCATATTTTTTGGACGGCTTTACAGGCCGTCAAAACAGAACAGAAGGGAGTATTTCAATGCTGAGTTGGGATGAAGTCGACAACGAAGACACCGGTGCAGCGGTGATCAAGGGCGCCAACGCCGGCCACGCCAGTGAAGCCAACATGGACCGCCTCGACGGTGCCGGCGCCGCTGCCGCGCTGGAAGCACGCCATGTGACTGCCAACGACTCCGCCGCCATCGTGCGCGCCAAGGCTGCCCTGGACAAACTCGACGTCGCCGAAGGCCTCGCCGAACTCGAAGGCGCCTCCGCCCGCGTCGCCGTTGACGAAAAACGCATGATCAACTGCCGCGCCGACCTCAACCAACTCGTGCCCTTCAAGTACGACTGGGCCTGGCAGAAGTACCTCGACGGCTGCGCCAACCACTGGATGCCGCAAGAGGTCAACATGACCGCCGACATCGCCCTGTGGAAAAACCCCGAAGGCCTGACCGACGACGAACGCCGTATCGTGATGCGCAACCTGGGCTTCTTCTCCACCGCCGACTCCCTGGTTGCCAACAACCTGGTGCTGGCCGTGTACCGCCTGATCACCAACCCGGAGTGCCGCCAGTACATCCTGCGCCAGGCCTTCGAAGAAGCGATCCACACCCACGCCTATCAGTACTGCATCGAATCGTTGGCCATGGATGAAGGCGAGATCTTCAACATGTACCACGAGATCCCATCGGTCGCCAAAAAGGCAGCCTGGGGCCTGAAGTACACCCGTTCGATCTCCGATCCGAAGTTTGAAACCGGCACCGTTGAGACCGACAAAGAACTGCTGCGCAACCTCGTTGCTTACTACTGCGTGCTAGAAGGCATCTTCTTCTACTGCGGCTTCACCCAGATCCTCTCCATGGGCCGCCGCAACAAAATGACCGGCGTCGCGGAACAGTTCCAGTACATCCTGCGCGATGAGTCGATGCACCTGAACTTCGGTATCGATGTGATCAACCAGATCAAAATCGAAAACCCACACTTGTGGGATGCCGAGATGAAGGAAGAAGCGACCCAGATGATCCTGCAAGGGACTCAGCTGGAGATTGAATATGCTCGCGACACCATGCCGCGCGGCGTATTGGGCATGAACGCGGCGATGATGGAGGATTACCTCAAGTTCATCGCTAACCGTCGCCTGTCGCAGATCGGTCTTAAAGAAGAGTATCCAGGGACCACTAACCCGTTCCCGTGGATGAGCGAAATCATGGACTTGAAGAAAGAGAAAAACTTCTTCGAAACCCGTGTGATCGAGTATCAGACTGGCGGCGCGCTGAGCTGGGACTAATTAACAGCACAGATCCAATGTGTGGGAGGGGGCTTGCTCCCGATAGCAGTGGCTCAGTTAAAACACCTTTGACTGATACACCGCATTCGGGAGCAAGCCCCCTCCTACATTGGGAACGCGGTGTTCCATCAACTTTGCAAATTGCCTTTTATGCCCAACCAAACCATTAAAACCCCGTGCGTCGGCCTGTGCTCTACCGTTTACGGTGACCTGGTCTGCCGAGGCTGCAAGCGTTATCACCATGAAGTGATCCAGTGGAATGGCTACAACGCCGAGGAAAAGCAGGCGGTATGGCTGCGCCTTGAGCAGTTGCTGGTGCAAGTGATGACCAGCAAGCTCGAAGTGTTCGATCCGCAGCGCCTGCGCCAGCAACTCGAAGACCGCAAGATTCGGTTCATGCCGCATCAGTCGCCGTATTGCTGGGCTTACCAGCTAATTGCCCGGGGTGCGCGGGTGATTTCCAAACTCGACGCTTACGGGTTGGCGTTGTTGCCGGAGTTTCGTGAGCGACACCTGGCGGATTTGCGCGATGCGATCGACCGCGAGTTTTTTCTGCTGTCAGAAGCGCATTACGAGCGGTATATCGCCCCGGGTTTTATCCGCGAGGCATTTGGTCCACCGTTGATCGCTGCCTTTTAAACCCTCAATTGTGGTTAAAATGCCGCCCGCTCAACGACCGACGCTCAACGATGACCCCAGACGCACTTGCCACTCTGCACGCCCACCTGCTTACCGCCCTGGCCAGCGCTCCGGCTGAAACCCGACGCCTATTCCATGGCCGTGGCCGCTGCTGGCCTGGGCTGGAACAGTTGACGGTGGACTGGCTGCAAGGGGTTATTCTGGTCGCGCTGTTCAAGGAGCCCGAGCCGGCGCACCTGCAGGCGTTGCAACAGCTGCTGATCGACTTCGACTGGGCTCGATTCGGCGCCCACACCGTCGCGCTGCAACACCGCTACCTGCCGCAAAGCACCACCGAATGGCTGGTGGGCGAGGCCATCGACGAATTGACCATCACCGAAGGCGGCCTGCGCTACCTGATTGACTTGGGCAAAAAGCAGAACAGTGGGCTATTCCTCGACATGCGCTACGGCCGCAACTGGGTGCGCGAACAAGCCAAGGGCCAGCGCGTGCTCAATCTGTTTGCCTATACCTGCGGTTTCTCAGTGGCAGCCATCGAAGGCGGCGCCGACCACGTGGTTAACCTCGACATGGCCCGTGGCGCCCTGAGCCGCGGCCGTGACAACCATCGCCTGAACGGTCATGACTTGAGCAGCGTCACCTTCTTGGGCCACGACTTGTTCAAGTCTTGGGCCAAGGTCACCAACAGCGGTCCCTACGACCTGGTGATCATCGACCCGCCGTCCTTTCAGAAAGGCAGCTTCCTGCTGACCAAGGACTACCAGCGAGTACTACGCCGCCTGCCGGATTTGCTCACGGCGCAGGGCACGGTGCTCGCCTGCATGAACGACCCGGCCTTTGGCGAAGACTTCCTGATCGACGGCGTGACCCGCGAGGCTCCAGGCCTGCGATATGTAGAACGCCTGGAAAACCCGCCGGAATTTCCGGATATTGACGCGCAAAGTGGCCTCAAGGCCCTGGTGTTCCGTCAAGGCTGATGCCGAAACGTCCTACGCTTGCTACGCTAAGTGATACGCCGGGCGGTGAACCTTATGACCCCCTTCCCGGTCGATACCTGCATTCCCCGGCCAGACTCGACGGCGTCACGTTGTCGGCTGCCCCGTTTCACCCTTTGGAGAACCGCCCGTGATATCGACCCTGCATGTAGCCAGAATCAAAGCCTGGGGCGCCCACGGCTTCACTGCCACCGGCGTGGTGCTGGCGTTTTTGGCCACTCTGGCGCTGCTGGAGAACTCACCCAAGGCCTGCCTGCTGTGGCTGGGCCTGGCGCTGGTGGTGGACGGCGTCGACGGCTCCCTGGCGCGACGGTTGAATGTCAGCACGGTACTGCCCAGCTTTGACGGCTCGGTACTGGACCTGGTGATCGACTACCTCACCTATGTGTTCATTCCGGCACTGTTCATCTACCGCTACATCGACCTGCCGGAATTCACCCATCTGTTCACGGTGTCGGTGATCCTGGTCTCGTCGCTGTTCTGCTTCTGCAACGTCAACATGAAGAGCAAGGACAACTACTTCGTCGGCTTCCCCGCCGCCTGGAACGTGGTTGCCCTGTGCGTATACATCATCCAGCCGGAGGCCTGGGTCACGCTGCTGACCGTGATCGGCCTGGCCCTGCTGACTGTGACGCCAATGAAGTTCCTGCACCCGTTCCGGGTCAAGCGCTTCATGCCTATCAATATCGCCGTGACCACGATCTGGTTGCTGTGCAGCTTTTTGATGGTGGTGGATTACCCCAATACCAACCCGTGGACGTTCGGGCTGTGGTCGCTGATGTCGGCGTATTTCCTGGGGATTTGCATCTGGCGCACGGCGCTGGAATGGTTGGGCACCCACAAATAGCCAACCGGACACGGTAAAACATGTGGGAGGGGGCTTGCCCCCGATGACGGTGCATCAGTGACAGATAAGCTGACTGGCACACCGCAATCGGGGACAAGCCCCCTCCCACATTTGGTTCTGCGTCCCTCTGGGAGGTAAGATGGCGGCCCTTCGCACAGCGCTTTGCTGCGCACTGCCAACCATAAGCCCTGCCCAATGCCTTTCGAACTTAGCGTAGACCTCACCACCCTCGCCATTCTCGCCGTCGTGGCCTTTGTCGCCGGTTTCATCGACGCCATCGCCGGTGGCGGCGGCCTGCTGACCACGCCCGCCCTGCTCACCGCAGGCATGCCACCGCACTTGGTATTGGGCACCAACAAGCTCAGTTCCACCTTCGGTTCCGCCACCGCCAGCTTTACCTTCTACCGCCGCAAGCTGTTCCACCCACGCCAGTGGGTTCACGCCATCGTCGGCACGTTGATCGGTGCATTGACCGGCGCGGTCGTCGCCCACTACCTGCCCGCCGAAACCCTGAACAAAATGCTCCCGGTGATCGTCTTCGGTTGCGGCCTGTACCTACTGTTTGGCGGCACGCCCAAGGCAGCGCTGGATAACGACGCGCCAATCAAGAAGAAATGGCAGTCCACCCAAGGCTTCGGCCTGGGTTTCTACGATGGCGTGGCCGGCCCCGGTACCGGCGCGTTCTGGACGGTCAGCACCATGTTGCTGCACCCCATTGACCTGGTGAAGGCCAGCGGCGTTGCGCGCAGCATGAACTTCGTCAGCAACGCGGCAGCGCTGTCGGTGTTTATCTTCAACGGGTCAGTGGACTGGATAGTCGGGCTGGCGATGGGCGTGTCGGTGATGTGTGGCGCATTCTTTGGCGCACGCAGCGCAATCAGCGGCGGCGCCAAATTCATTCGCCCGGTGTTTATCACCGTAGTCCTCGGCCTGACGGTGCGCCTAGCCTGGCAGCACTGGTTCAGCGTGGCCTAAGCGACGGGCCAGGTAGAGGTCGATCAGGTAGCGCGCAATCGAACGTGAAGCGGGCAACGGCGGCAGATCGTGGATGTTGAACCACTGCGCGTCCTCGATCTCGTCAGCCTGGGGCACGATATCGCCACCGGCGTACTCGGCGTGAAAGCCCAGCATCATCGAATGGGGGAACGGCCAGCACTGGCTGCCCATGTACTGAATGTTCTTGACCTCCACCTGCACTTCCTCGCGCACCTCTCGAATCAGGCAGTCCTCGGCCGACTCGCCCGGCTCGGCAAACCCCGCCAGCGTGCTGTACACGCCAGTGACAAAACGCGGTGAACGCGCCAACAGAATCTCGTCGCCGCGGGTCACCAGCACGATCATGCTCGGCGAGATCCGCGGGTAACTGCGCAGGTCGCAGGCCTGGCAGAACATCGCTCGCTCCCGCGGCACCTGGACCATGGCCTGGCCGCAACTGCCGCAAAAACGATGCTCCCGCGCCCAGGTGCCGATCTGGGCGGCGTATCCGAGCACTTTGTACAGGGTGTGATCGCCTTGCAGCATAAAGCCGCGCAGGCCTTGCCAGCCGCAGCCCGGCACGTCAGCGGCAGAGTTCAGTTCCAGCAAGTACACCGGCTCCCCGTCGAGGTGTCCGATGCCGTGCTCGGCGAACACCGACAAGTCCTGGCGCTTGAGCCATTCCCGAGGGAACAGCGGGCCATTGGTGTCATGTAAAAAGCCGTCGCGGCTGCGGGCGACGGCCCAGCCGCCGGGAGTGTCGTTGTCCAGCAACGTTGTGGTAATCCAGCCTTGGGTCATGTCAGTCAATCCACGAATTCGGGTTTCTGCTTACTCATATGGGCCGCGATGGCCACGCGCAGGTCGTTGGATTGCAACATAGCCGAGTTCCAGGTGGCAACGTATTCGAGACCATCATTGACCGTATGGTCACGCATATAACTGATCATGGCCTTGGTGCCGGTCACAGCAATCGGCGACTTGGCGGCGATCTGATGGGCGATTTCCATTACGCCGGCCAGCAGTTGCTCGTGATCGGGATAAACGCGGTTGACCAGGCCAATGCTGCGCGCTTCCTCGGCACCGAATTGGCGACCGGTATAGGCCAGCTCACGCAGCATGCCGTCACCGATGATGCGTGGCAGGCGTTGCAGGGTGCCGACGTCGGCAGCCATGCCGATGTCGATTTCCTTGATGGAAAACTGTGCGTCTTCAGCCGCGTAGCGCATGTCGCAGGCGCTGATCAGGTCGATGGCGCCGCCGATGCAATAGCCGTGGATCGCCGCCAATACCGGCTTGCGGCAGTTGTCGACCGCGTTGAACGAGGCTTGCAGCTCCAGGATTTTGCGGCGCAGCAGCCGCGCGTTGCGGCCCACGTCCTTGCCAAAGGCGTTGGCCACGGAGGCCAACATCATCAGGTCGATACCGGACGAGAAATGCTTGCCGGCGCCGCTGAGCACCACGGCACGCACGGCGTCGGTGTCTTCGACCCATTGGAAAATGTCGATGATCTCGGTCCAGAACACCGCGTTCATCGCGTTGATCTTTTCCGGGCGGTTGATCTGCACATGGGCAACGTTGCCAATGACTTCGACGACGAACGCTTGGTATTCGGACATGGCAGTGATCCCTGACTGGCGAGTGATAAGGCCCGAACTATAACAAGGGTCCACCACGGCGCATCGGCCAAAAGCGGGACTGGCAAAAAACCCTGCCAGGCGCCATCCTTGGCGCTTTAAGCCGCCTTCTGTGCGGCGCTCGACGTTTTAAGGAAATGCCATGCACGCCCAACCCCTTGCCCCCGCCGATTTCGACTTCATCGAAGAAACCCTGCTTAAGTACGGCGATGACCATTCGGTGCTGAACCTGGCGGAGCTCGACGGTTACTTCACCGCATTGGTGTCCAGCCCGGCACAGGTGGATGTAGCCGAGTGGTTCCCGGCAATCTGGGGTGGTCAGAACCCTGAATGGGACAGCATGGACGACGCCCAGCGCTTCCTGGAGTTGTGCGTACGTCACAGCAACACCCTGGCCGCCCAACTGGCGACCGACGCACAAGGCTTCAAAGCACGCTTCGACGACACCGAACATCAAGGCCAAACCGTAACCCTCGCGGAAGAATGGTGCTTTGGCTATATCCGAGGCGCAGCCATCGGCAACTGGCCGCAACTGCCTGCCGAACAGGCCGCGCAGTTGGAGAAAATCTCCTGGTGCGCCGAGCAGGACAACTTCGAGTTGCCGGCCGACCTGGATGTGCAGGCTCACCAGCAACGCGTCAGCGAGATCGAACCGGCCGCGCGGGCCCTGCATGATTACTGGTTGAGCCGGCGCTAAACCTCGACAAGCACTGCACCTTTGGCCGATTATTCGGGTCCGCCCGTCGGCCACTCCGTCCCACCTTGCCTTGATCAGGAGCCTTGTACCTTGAGTTCGCAGAAAACCGTGACCGTTACACCGCCCAACTTCCCCCTGAACGGCAAGGTCGCACCGCCCGGCTCCAAGTCCATTACCAACCGCGCCCTGCTGCTGGCCGCCCTGGCCAAGGGCACCAGCCGCCTCAGTGGCGCGCTGAAAAGCGACGACACCCGCCACATGTCGGTGGCCCTGCGCCAAATGGGCGTCACCATCGATGAGCCTGATGACACCACCTTTGTCGTCACAGGCAGCGGCAAGCTTCAATTGCCTGCGCAACCGCTGTTCCTGGGCAATGCCGGCACGGCGATGCGCTTTCTCACCGCCGCCGTCGCCACCGTCGAAGGCGCCGTGGTGCTGGACGGCGACCACTATATGCAGAAGCGCCCGATCGGCCCGCTGCTGACCACCCTCAGCGAGAACGGCATCCAGGTCGACAGCCCGACCGGTTGCCCGCCGGTGACCGTGCACGGCGTGGGCAAGGTCCAAGCCAAGCGTTTTGAGATCGACGGCGGTTTGTCCAGCCAATACGTCTCGGCCCTATTGATGCTGGCCGCGTGCGGTGAAGCTCCGATTGAGGTGGCGTTGACCGGCAAGGACATCGGCGCCCGTGGCTACGTGGACCTGACCCTGGACTGCATGCGTGCCTTCGGGGCGCAGGTTGATGAGGTCAACGACACCACCTGGCGTGTAGCCCCCACTGGCTACACCGCCCATGACTACTTGATCGAACCCGACGCGTCCGCTGCCACGTACCTGTGGGCTGCTGAAGTGTTGACCGGTGGCCGTATCGACATCGGCGTGGCCGCGCAGGACTTCACCCAACCGGACGCCAAGGCCCAGGCCGTGATCGCCCAGTTCCCGAACATGCAGGCCACCGTGGTCGGCTCTCAGATGCAGGACGCGATCCCGACGCTGGCCGTGCTGGCCGCGTTCAACAACACCCCGGTGCGCTTCACAGAGCTGGCCAACCTTCGGGTCAAGGAATGTGATCGCGTGCAGGCACTGCATGACGGCCTCAATGAAATCCGTCCAGGCCTGGCGACCATCGAAGGCGATGACCTGCTGGTGGCCGCTGATCCTGGACTGGCCGGTACATCGTGCAACGCGCTCATCGACACCCACGCCGACCACCGCATCGCCATGTGCTTTGCCCTGGCTGGTTTGAAAGTGTCGGGTATCCGCATCCAGGATCCGGACTGCGTCGCCAAGACCTATCCTGAGTACTGGAAGGCCCTGGGCAGTCTTGGGGTCGCGCTGAGCTACTGAGTCAGCGGCGCCGAAATGGGGAGGGAATGCACATGACAATTCGCCAACCCTGCCCACCCGGCGCCTGTGTCTGCGACCGCGAGCAATTGCTTGAAGCCCCCGGCGCCGACCTGCGCATCCTCAACCTCACGCGCCAGGAAGAAAAACGCCTGCTCGACCGCCTCGAAGACCTCAAGAGCCTGCAAGACCTGGAGCGCATGCAACAGCTGATGTACCAGCAATTGGGCATTCGCGTGCATATCGCACCGGGACACACCGAGGTCAAAAGCATGCGCGGGATCCAGATCGTTATCGACGAACTACCGGGCATGTGCCGCAAGACTCGGCAATCGATCCCGGCGGCGATTCGCCGAGGCCTTGAGAAACGCCCGGAAATCGCCTACCGCCTGCTGGATGCCCACGACCTGTTTCGCGAAGGTTGACTCAACCGGCGACTGTCTCGGCTTCGAACAGCTGCTGCCCGACGGCCTTTGCCGTTTTCAGATGCGCCTCGGCCGCGCCGCCTTCCGAGTCCAGCAACAATTCGGACGTCACCACCTTCGCCCCACAGTAATCAAAGATGCCGTAGTCGATCTGCGTGCGCATCGCCGTGGCATAGCCGTGGCGGTCAAACGCGCCGGCATCCGCAGCGCCGAGGGCCAACAGGTGCACCTGCAAATGCCGCAGTTTTTTCACCACTGGGGTATCCGGGCCGTAGTCGATCGCCCAGCCATTGACGAACACTCGATCGACCCACCCCTTGAGCAGCCCCGGCAGCGACCACCAGTAGATAGGGAAAGCGAGCACCAAGGCGTCGGCGCGGTCGAGCCGCGCCTGTTCAGCGAGCACATCGGCCGGTGGCGTGGCGTGGTTACGGTGTACGCGGTGGTCGGCGGCGGTGTAGCGCGGGTCGAAACCTTCGGCGGCGAGGTCGGCGATTTCGTAGGTGTGGCCGGAGGCGCTGAGGCCTGCAGCGACTTGCGTGGCGATGCTGTGGGTGAGGGATTGTGGGTCGTGATGAGCAACAACGATCAGTGCGTGCATGACATTGACTCCCTTTCGGTTTAGGCTGGGCTTAGTTACTTTTGGTAAGTTAATTCAAATAAGTTACTTTTGGTATATAAGCATGTCAAGCAATGAATCCCCTGCCCCACGTCGTCGTTTGTCCCGTGAGGATCGCCTGCATCAATTGTTGGAAGTGGCCTGGCAACTGGTGCGCGAGGAAGGCACCGACGCCCTGACTCTGGGCCGCCTGGCGGAACTGGCGGGCGTGACCAAACCGGTGGTCTATGACCATTTCGTCACCCGTGCGGGGTTGTTGGCGGCGCTGTATGAAGACTTCGACGGGCGTCAGAACCAAGCCTTCGCCGATGCCATCGAGGCCAGCCGTGCAACCCTGCAAGACCGCGCCTGGGTCATCGCCGCGTCCTACGTGGACTGCGTGTTATTGCAGGGTCGGGAAATTCCGGGCGTGACCGCCGCGTTGAGCGGCTCACCGGAGCTGGAAGCGCTGAAGCGCAAATACGAGGCCATTTTTCTCGACAAATGCCGTGACGCCCTGGCGCCCTTCGCCCCCAACGGCACGCTGTCACAAGCCGGCCTGCGGGCCATGCTGGGCGCGGCGGAAGCCTTGTCCCACGCAGCGGCCGACGGCGAAATCAGCCGAGAAGAAGCCCAGCACGAATTGTTGGCGATCCTATTGGCGATGGTTAACCGCGCGCCTGTTTTGTCACCTGACCCACTGCAATCGCTGCCTCGCTAAAGCTCGGGAGCGCCTACAGGGGATCGGTGGTTGACGCTCTGTTTAGCCCCGCTCCTGAACGAATAACCGGACTTTGCGCGTCAATTGGTCAAGATGCCGATCCCGCTGCTTCTCCGCGTCGACCATCGCCCGCTTGCCGTGTTTTTGCAGCAGGTAGGTATGGATCTGCCGCACTTCGAGGGAGCTATAGATCGCGGCTACGTCCAGCACGCCCATCAGGCCATCCGTGCCGTAGTCGCGAGTGTTCATCAGCACCTGGGTGCCACGTGCGGCGCGTACTTGAAAGCCCAGGGCTTCGAACGCAGGCACCTTTTCCACGGCACACGCCAATTCGGCATGGGGATAGCGCGCCAGCACGTCTTGCATCATCCCCCGTGCCACGCCCTGGCGGCGCAAACCGGCTTTTACAGCCATGAAGGCAATGCCACAGGCTTCGGGATCATCCTTCACCGGCAGGCAAAGAAAAAAACCGATGACGGTCTCCGAGTCCTCGGCGTCGGTAGCCACGATCAGTTCGACGTCAATGCCCTTCTCCCCATTCAGCGCCTGCAGGTAAAGGTGCACTTCAAAGCCAACCGCATACTGGTAGATGTTGTAGAGCAGGTTGCTCGGCGGCAACGCGACGCTGCTGATGTCAGTGAGGTTGTCTACCACCATCTGCAGGATCTGGCCATTGATGGGCTCGGGGCATGGTGTGGTGTAGCGGGTAAGGCTGAACATGCAAATTCCTGGGGGTTCACGTCTAGGCAGCGGGGATTGTACCTGTTGCGCACGGTCTATTGCCCGCAGACCTCACGCAGGCACCCGCGCAGCCAGCGGTGCGCCAAGTCCGCGTCCAGCCGTGGGTGCCAGAGCATCGCAACAGTAAAGGTCGGCAACGTCAGCGGCAGGGCAAAGCAAAACAGGTCGCGACGGTGGGCGGTGTAGCGTTCCGGCACACTGGCGATCAGGTCGGTGTCGCGGGCCAGGGAGATGGCAGTGGAGAAACCCGCGACAATGCTGGTGATCTGCCGCGTGAAGCCCAAGGTTTCGAGCGCATCGTCGATCTGACCGCGCGCCTGCCCACGCCGCGAGACATAGACGTGCTGGCCCTCGGCATAACGCGCGACGCTGATTTCACCCAGGCTCAGGGGATGGCCGTTGCGCACTACGCCAATCAAGCGGTCGCGGAACAACGCCTGGGTCAGCACTTCAGGGCTGGCAGTGGGATCGACCACGCCGGTTTCCAGATCAACACTGCCGTCGCGCAGCAGCGTGCTGTCCTTGTCGTTTTTATTGATAAAACGCAGGCGCACGCCGGGCGCCTCTCGGGCGATGCGTGCCAGCAGCGCCGGGCCAAAGTTTTCGACGAACTCTTCGCTAGTGCGCAAGGTGAAGGTACGCGCCACCACCGCCATGTCCACAGACTGCGCAGGCCGCAGCACCGCGTGGGCAGCCTGAACCAAATCACTGACCTGTTCACGCAGCTCCACCGCCCGTGGCGTGGGCACCAAGCCGCGACCGGCACGCACCAGCAAGGGGTCGCCGGTGGTTTCACGCAGGCGGGCCAAGGCGCGACTCATGGCCGAGGGGCTCAAACCCAGGCGCTTGGCCGCGCCGGCGACGCTGCCTTCGGCGAGCAGCACATCCAGGGTGATCAGCAAATTCAGATCAGGCATAAGAGGTTCTCATCAGGCGTTTGGTGCAGGTATTCACTGCAACTCCTGCGTCTTCCGCCATGTTAGGCGACGCCGTAGATTTGTGACAGTTGCTTTCATTCAAGGAATTGCCCATGTCTACGTCCCCGCGCGGCAGCCTCATCAGCCTGTCGCTGTCCATGCTGCTGGCCTCACTCGGCACCAGCATCGCCAATGTGGGCCTGCCCAGCCTGACGCAGGCGTTCGACGCGTCCTTCCACGCCGTGCAGTGGGTGGTGCTGGCGTATCTGCTGGCGATCACGGCGGTGATCCTCAGCGCCGGCCGCCTGGGTGATCGCCTGGGGCGACGTCGGTTGCTAATAGGCGGCTTGCTGCTGTTCAGCCTGGCCTGCGGGCTGTGCGGCGGCGCGTCCTCGCTCAACGCGCTGATTGCCGCGCGCAGCCTGCAAGGCCTTGGTGCAGCCATCATGATGGTCATGGCCTTGGGCATGGTCGGCGATACCGTGCCCCAGGGCCGCACCGGCCGGGTGATGGGTTTGCTGGGCACCATGTCGGCGGTCGGAACCGCCATGGGCCCCAGCGTCGGAGGCGTGTTGCTGAGCCTGTGGGGCTGGCGTGCATTGTTTCTGGTGGGCGTGCCGATGGGCCTGCTGGCCGTCGCCCTTGCCTGGCGTTTTCTGCCGGTGGATCAGCGACACACGCCGGCATCCAGCGACCTGGGTATCTGGGCGTTGTTAAAGGATTCGTCATTGCGCACGGGCTTGGCGATGAGCGCGCTGGTAGCGGCGGTAATCATGGCCACCTTCGTTGTCGGGCCGTTTTACCTGTCCCGTGGTTTGGGGCTCGACCCGGCCTCGATGGGCCTGGCCATGGCGGTCGGGCCCTGTGTCGCAGCAATCACCGGCATACCGGCGGGCCGCCTGACCGACCGCCTGGGCAGCCAACGCATGACCTGCAGCGGGCTCGGCATTCTGCTGTGCGGTGCCCTGCTGCTGACGTTGGCTTCGGGGTTGTTCACCTACCTGGGCGCGCTGATTGTTTTGACGGCGGGCTACAGCCTCTTCCAGGCGGCGAACAATACCGCCGTGATGCGCAATGTCGCTGCGATTCGGCGCGGCACGGTCTCGGGTCTATTGAACCTGTCGCGCAACCTCGGCCTGATTGTCGGTGCTTGGGCACTCAGCGCCGTATTCGCCTGGACTGCACCCGATATAACCCACGCCACCCCCCAATCACTGGCGAATGGCCTGCACGCCACCTTCGCCGTCGCGTGCGGCCTGATCCTCCTGGCCGCGGTGATGGCATCGGGCCGAAACCGCGCCGTGAACGGCCTTCATAACCCCCACTGAGGCAAAAAAACAAAAAAGGCGTTGCGCCAGATGGGGTTACATCGCGCATCATGGGCACTTTCAAGCTCAAGGGTAACGTCCATGCGCGTTCTGTCATTGATGATGGGTCTTACGACGCTGGCCGCCAGTACGGTGTTCTGCGCCAGCGCGATGGCGAATGAAGAAAGTCAGCTGGTGCAACAGATCAACGAGTACCGCAGCCAGGTGCAGCGCTGCGGTGACCAGGGTTCCCAGGAACTGCCGCCACTGGCGAGCGACACACGGCTGGTGCTGCCGGCCACTAACGTCGGCGACCTTCAGCAGGCGCTGGCCCGGGCCGCGTATCCGATGGTGAACGTGCAGGCCATCAGCCTGTCCGGTCCCAAGGATGCTCAGTCCGCCATGAAGGCGGTGCGCGAGAGCTTCTGCCGGGTGGTGCTGGATCCGCAATTTATCGACATCGGCGTGAGCAACAGCGGTCAGGACTGGCGTATCGTGCTGGCCCGGCCCTTACTGTCCAGCGGACTGGGGGATTGGCAGACTGAAGGCCGGAAACTGCTGGACTTGATCAACGCCGCCCGTACACAACCTCGCCAATGCGGCACCCAGGCATTTACCGCGACCACCCCGTTGTCGTGGAACGACACCCTGGCCAGCGCCGCCAACAGCCACACGCGCAACATGGCCAACGGCAATTTCTTCGACCATCTGGACCACGACGGCCGCACGCCCGGCGACCGCGCCGAGCTGGCCGGTTACATCGCCAAAAACATCGGCGAAAACATCGCCGCCGGTCTGGACACCCCGCGCAAGGTTGTCGATGGCTGGCTCGCCAGCCCCGGTCATTGTGCCAACCTGATGAACCCGCAATTTCGAGAACTGGGCGCGGCCTACGCCATGGACCCGAAGAGTGATGCGGGCATTTACTGGACCGGTTTGTTCGGCACGCAATGAAGGTTGGGCAAGCGCCCAACCTCGGCGGATCCAAACGACTCAAATGAGTAAAGCATCAAAACGCCATCTATCGGATAATTGCGCTGAACTGGCAGCGTTCAACCGGGTCTGTAGCTTTGCGCCACCCACTGAAAGGCGCGCTGAAGACTCTCGATAACAAGGTGTTCCCCCAATGATGAATTGGCTGCAAAGCAGCAGCGACATGGCTGAACGGGTAATTCAGCATGATTGGGCCAACACGCCTCTCGGTCCGCTGGAGCAATGGCCGGACGTTCTGAAGACCACCGTCGCGCTGTGTTTCGCGTCGAGCTTTCCCCAGGCCATTGTCTGGGGGCCCCAGTTGATCACGATCTACAACGACGCCTTTATTCCGATACTGGGCAATAAGCCCTATGCCTTGGGAAGACCGTTCAGTGACATATGGCGCGAGGTGTGGGCTGACGTCAGCCATATCGCCGACGCGGCGTTCCAGGGGCATGCCACCTATATCGAAAACTTTCCCCTCGTGGTTGAACGCGGCCAGGCGCGGGAACAAGCCTACTTCACTTTCTGCTACAGCCCGATCCGTGATCCCCAAGGCCACGTGGTCGGCTTGCTCGACACCGTGACCGAAACCACTGCCACGGTGTTTCTCGCCAGACGCCTGGAAGTGCTGGATGCCATTGGCAACGCCGTGGTCAATGCGGCCGATGCCGAAGCCATCATGACCCGCACTACCCAGTTGCTCGCCGAACACCTGCAAGTGAGCAATTGCGCCTACGCCGACATGGACGCCGATGAAGACGGCTTTACCATTCGCGACAACTGGACCGCGCCCGGCTCGCCGAGCATTGTCGGTCGCTACAGCCTGGCAGCGTTCGGCGAGGCGGCCGTCAACTGCCTGCGGGCTGGCGAGCCTCTGGTGATCTGCGACAACCTGCGCGAGCTGCCACCCGAAGAGTCTGCGGCCTTCCAGTCCCTGGGGGTGACTGCGACTATCTGCATGCCTCTGATCAAGAACGGACGCCTGACTGCATTGATGGCCGTCCACGACAAATCCCCACGCCCATGGTCACCCTACGACCTGGCCTTGTTGAGGGAAGTCACCGAGCGCTCCTGGGCCCATATCGAACGCGTGCGCGCCGATGCCGAGGTCCGTGAAGGTCTGGCAGCGTATGCCGAGCTGAACACCTACCTGGAACAGCGGGTGGAGGAACGCACACAGGCGCTGGCCCAAGCCGAAGCCGCGTTGCACCAATCCCAGAAACTCGAAGCCATCGGGCAGTTGACCGGCGGCGTCGCCCATGACTTCAACAACCTGCTCACGATCATTCGCTCCTCGGTGGATTTTTTGCGGCAGCCTGGCCTGTCGGAAGAGCGCCGCCAGCGCTACATGAGCGCCGTTTCGGATACCGTGGAGCGGGCCAGCAAGCTGACCAGCCAGTTGCTCGCCTTTGCCCGTCGACAACCGCTCAACCCGGAGGTCTTCGACGTAGGCCAGCGGGTACAGAACATTGGCGAGATGCTGGAAAGCGTCACCGGCGCACGCATTCAGGTGCAGGTCGAGATGCCGTCACAGGCCTGTTTCGCCCGCATCGACGCGAGCCAGTTTGAAACCGCGCTGATCAACATCGCCCTCAATGCCCGGGACGCCATGGGCGGCCAGGGTACGCTGAGCCTACGGGTGGTCGGGCGCAAGCCGCTGCCACGTATCCGTGGCGATGCGGGGTCACGCCAACCCTATATCGCCATCTCCATGGCTGATACCGGGCCGGGTATTGCCGCCGACACCGTGGAGCGGATTTTCGAGCCGTTCTTTACCACCAAGGCCGTCGGCAAAGGCACCGGCCTGGGTCTGTCGCAGGTCTTCGGGTTCGCCAAGCAGTCGGGGGGCAATATCGATGTGTCCAGCACGCCCGGCCAAGGCAGCGTATTTACCCTGTATCTGCCCCAGGTCGAAGCACAGGATGTGCCGCCCCAAAGCCCTCAGGGAACGCTCGCCATGCCCCACGACACAACCCAGTGTCGGGTGCTGATCGTGGAAGACAACTTGGAGGTCGGGCGGTTTGCCCGCCAAATCCTTGAAGACTTGGGCTATCAGACCGCCTGGGCGACCGATGCCGAACAAGCCCTGAGCCTGGCCGGCCAGGATGGAATGGCCTTTGACGTCATCTTCTCCGACGTCGTGATGCCCGGTATTACCGGCGTCGCCATGGCCAAGCTGCTACGCCAGCGTCGTGCCGACCTGCCGGTGGTGTTGACCTCGGGTTACAGCGAGGAGCTGGCAGAAAGCGGCTATGAAGGCTTCGAGTTTCTGCCCAAGCCTTACTCGGCCGAACAACTTTCGCAGGTATTGATCAAGGCAACACTCAAGGACTGAGCGTCGCCCTACTCCGCCACGGCCACTTGGTTGCGGCCCAGCGCCTTGGCCCGGTACAGCGCCTTGTCGGCGGTGTTCATCAGGCCATGCAAGTCCCCATCCAACGCATGGGCCGAGGCAACACCCAAGCTGGCTGAAAGCCCCGTGACCGGTTCGGCCGGCAATCCGGAAATCGCCTTGATCAACTGCTCGGCAATACCCCGAGCGGTTTCCAGCGAGGTATTGGGCAGCAATACCGCAAACTCCTCACCGCCCAGACGGCCATACACATCAGACTTGCGAAACGACGCACTGATCACCCCTCCAATCTGGCGCAACACTTGGTCGCCGGCCTGGTGTCCGTAGGTGTCGTTGATGTGCTTGAAGTGGTCCATGTCCAGCATCAGCGCGCACAGCGGCTGTTGGTTGTGTCGGCATTGTGCGTACAGCGAATGGGCATGTTCGAAGAATGCACGACGGTTCATCAGCCCGGTCAGCTCATCGGTCTGTGCGGCACGGGTTGAAATGTTGTGGGCTCTTTCCATTTGCCGAGTCAGGCGAAACGCCTTTTCCAGCGCATCGGACAATTTGCGCGTGGCGCTGGCGACAAAGGTGGTGAACACCAGCACCGCGATGGCAACACCCACCTGCATGGGAGCCGGCTGGAACAGCAGCCAGAAGGTGCACGGCAGCAATACCAGGCCGATAGACGCCAGCGTCATGTAGCGATAGGCCGAGTAACACGACACCGCGCTGACCGACATGCCCACGGTGAACAACATCACCAGCACCTGGGACAGCCGGTCATCCGCTGGCATCACCGCTAACGCACCGGCGCCCCAGATGCCGGCAGAGAGCACGAGAGTGACCCAGTAGCGGCGCTCCCAGCGAGCCGGCGTGCGCTCGCTGTTGGGGCAGCGAAACCAGTCCATGAACATCTTCACACGCAGCAGCGACGACGCTGTGAGCAACAGCATCCAGACCAGCATAACGTCGTGGTCGAAGCGATCCCAACACAGCCAGCAGAGCATGGTAGCCGCGAGGTAACTGCCCAAAATGGCGGCAAATGACTGCCGAAACAGCTGGTGCAGACGGTCAGTCCGCACCTGCTCTTCTATAACGCAATCCTGGTCCTGCTCACGCCCAAGGCCATTCATGAAATTCGCCTGATTCGACTGCCATGACAAAGGCGCCATTGTGGCACCCTGCCAGCACCGCGGACAACTGAATCCCGCGCGGCAGAGCGGTTAACCCCCTTCAGGTCGCAGAATCAACACCCCCAGCGGCGGCAAATTCAGCGACAGCGACACCGGTTGCCCATGGCGCGGTTCATCCTGGGTAAAGACTTCGCCGCCATTACCGAAGTTGGAACCGGCATACATGTCCGCATCACTGTTGATCACCTCACTCCAGCGCCCGGCAAACGGCACACCAACGGAATAGGACTCGCGCGGCACCGGTGTGAAGTTAGCCACCACCAGCACGGGCTTGCCGTCTTTGCTCCAGCGCAGCCACGCGTAGACACTGTTGATCGCGTCATCGCCGATCAGCCATTGGAAACCTTGCGGCGCATCGTCCTGCTCGTGCAGGGCCGGCTCTTCGCGGTACAGACGGTTCAAGTCGCCGACCAGCTTCTGCACGCCTTTGTGCTCGGCGTACTGCAACAAGTACCAGTCCAGTTGCTGGTCGTGGTTCCACTCGCGCCACTGGCCGAATTCGCAGCCCATGAACAACAGCTTCTTGCCGGGATGCATCCACATGAACGCCAGGTAGGCACGCAGGTTGGCAAATTTCTGCCAGCGGTCGCCGGGCATCTTGTCGATCAACGAGTGCTTGCCGTGCACCACCTCATCATGGGAAATCGGCAGGATAAAACGCTCGGACCAGGCATACACCAGGCCAAAGCTCAGCTCGTTGTGGTGATGGGCGCGATACACCGGGTCTTGCTGGATGTAATGCAGCGAATCGTGCATCCAGCCCATGTTCCACTTGTAGTTGAAGCCCAGGCCGCCCTGTTGGGTCGGCTGGCTCACACCGGGCCAGGCGGTGGATTCCTCGGCGATCACCAACGCGCCAGGAGCCTCCAAGGCCACTACGTCGTTCAGGTGACGCAGGAAGTCGATGGCTTCCAGGTTCTCACGACCGCCGTGGCGGTTGGGCACCCATTCACCGGCCTTGCGCGAGTAATCGCGGTACAGCATCGACGCCACCGCATCCACACGCAGGCCGTCGATATGGAAGTGTTTAAGCCAATGCAGGGCCGACGCCAGCATAAAGCCGTGAACTTCGGTGCGGCCCAGGTTGTAGATCAGCGTGTCCCAATCCTGGTGGAAACCTTCCAGCGGGTTGGCGTATTCGTACAGCGCCGTGCCGTCAAACTGTGCCAGCCCGTGGGTATCGGTGGGGAAATGCGCCGGTACCCAGTCAAGGATCACGCCGATATCGGCCTGGTGCAGCGCATTGACGAAATAGGCGAAATCTTCCGGCGAGCCAAAGCGCGCACTCGGGGCGAACTGCGACAACGCTTGATAGCCCCAGGAGCCACCAAACGGGTGCTCCATGATCGGCATCAGTTCGATATGGGTGAAACCCAGTTGCTGTACATACGGGATCAGCCGTTCCGTCAGTTCACGCCAGCCGTATTGGCGGGCGACTTCGCCGGCCTCGTCCAGCTCGCATTGCCAAGAGCCCACGTGCAACTCATAGATCGACAGCGGTGCGGAGGATTTCTGCTTTTCGCTGCGCGACTGCATCCACTCATGGTCCTGCCAATCCACCTGCAACGGCGGAGCGACTTTCGATGCAGTGTCCGGCGGCAGTTGAGTGGCTAATGCCATGGGGTCAGCCTTGAGCGGCAAAATCCCATTGGCACCCAGGATCTCGTACTTGTAGGCCGCACCCGGTTGCAGACGCGGGATAAACAGCTCCCATACGCCCGAAGGATGGCGCAGGCGCATCGGATGGCGGCGACCGTCCCAGATATTGAAATCGCCCACCACCGACACCCGCCGCGCATTCGGCGCCCACACGGCAAAGCGCACGCCCTGCACGCCATCGACGCTGGTCACCTGTGCACCCAGGCAGCTGCTGAGGTCGCGATGGTTGCCTTCGGCAAACAGGTACAGGTCCATTTCGCCCAGCAACAACTGGCTGAAACTGTAGGGGTCTTCGGTAATTTGCTCACCGCCGGCCCACTGGATCTTCAGCAGGTAGGCCTGGCGCGTGGTGAAGTGCCCGACAAACAAGCCCGGCACCTGGGTCGCGTCCAGGCTGCCGATCGGCTCGCCACTGTCCTGCGCCAACACCTGGACGCTCAGAGCTTCCGGCAGGAATGCGCGGATAAATTGCCCACCCTGCTCGTCATCATGTGGCCCGAGGATCGAGAACGGGTCATGGTGCTCGGCGCGCACCAGCGCTTCGACGTCCTTGGACGCCGGCATGGCAGTCAACTTGGGCTGCAGCGGTTCTTTATGCGTGTAATTCATGACGTCTCCCCACCGCGTGCAGTTTTAGATAGAGGTGCTAGCCCACTGAGCAACCCGTGCAGCCCTTGCAGGGGCACCGGTAGCCAGGTCGGGCGATTCTCCGCTTCGTAAGCCACTTCGTACGCGGCCTTCTCCAGGCTGAACAAGGTCAGCGCGGCGTCCTGGCCTTTGGCATCCTGCCAGTCATGCGCCAGTGTAGACGTAGCTGTCTGATAAGCCTGGATAAATGCCTCGCGTGCTTCATTCAGATAGCGATCGGTCACGCGCCTGCGGGCCAGATCGGCTTGCGGCGAATGATCCACACCTTGCACATTCAAGGCCATGGCCGCCGCGTAATCAAACGAGCGCAGTACGCCGCTCACATCTTTATACGGGCTGTGCTTGCCACGCCGCTCATGCAATGGCCTGGCTGGCTCGCCTTCAAAGTCGATCAGGTAAGCATCGCCCTTCACCACCAGTACCTGGCCCAAGTGCAAATCACCGTGAACCCGAATACGCAGCCCGCCCAACGTGGCTTTCGCCAACGCCTGGACATGGGCGCCGATGGCTTTTTTCTGCGCCAGCAAGTCACTGACCAGTGCCTGATCCGCCGGGTTCAATGTGTGTTGATGCAACTTGAGCAATTGCAGCGCGCGGTCAAGCTGTGCGCCCACGTCCTTGGCCCAGGCCTGAGTGTCCTTGGCCGTAGTGACTTCGGGTTTGAAGTCCTTGTTGTCAGTCTTCGCGCCTAGCACCAGGTGCATTTCCCCCAAGCGCTGGCCGAGCAACCCGGCAAAGTCCGCCAGTTCACCCAAGGCGTTGTAGTGCTGTTCCTGCTCGGAGATGGCCTGCGCCAGTTCATCGCGAATCGCGCGTTCCAGGTTGTTCTGGGTCCAGCTCCAGGCGTCGCCCTGATTGCTCAAGTAACCCTGGGCAATCATCAGCAGGTTGTCCTGGCCATCGGCGTCGCGACGAATCATCGAGCCCAGCAGCGGCGAGATATTCGGGTAATCGGCAGCGGTGAGGTAGGCGCTCATTTCCAGCTCCGGGTGTACGCCGGCGCTGACTTTGCGGATCAACTTGAGCACCAGGCTCTCGCCCACCACCACCGAACTGTTGGACTGCTCGGCGGACAAGTAGCGTACTTGGGCGTCGTCCGTCAGTTGCAGCGGGGCCAGATGCGGCGTGGCTTCAAAGCGTAAATCGCCTTCGCTGGAAGTGAGCACCGTACCCGCCTGCAGCCCCTGGATCACCGCGCGGATGAAGTGCTCCAGGCTGAAGGCATCGGTGACCAGCCCCACCTGCCGCGTACGCCGCACACGAGCCAGAGCCAATTGTTGCGGCAAGGCACTGGTGAACTGATCTTCACCCAGGAAGCCAAAGGGCAGTTGATAGCGACTGACTTGGCCGCCGCTGGTGACATCAATTTCACTGAGCAACACCGGATGCTCCGGGTCGCCAAACCGCACGCCGTAAGCGATGTTCACGCTGTCGATGGCGGTGTCCTTACCGGCGAACCAGCGCCGCTTGGGCAGCCAGGCCGGCAACGAGGTCTGCTCCAGGGTGGTGCGACAAGGTTCTTCGAGCAATTCTTCCATGCGTTTTTTCAGTACCAGAGTGGTGAAGTCAGGGATGCTCTGCGCCGGTTCCACATGCCAACTGGGCATCTGGTTTTCCGCCGCCAGTACAAACCAATAGAAGCCGTAGGGCGCCAGCGTCAGCAGGAAATTCAACTGGCCAATGGGCGGGAAAGCGTTTCCGCCAAGCATCTCCACCGGCACCATCCCTGCGAAGGCAGAGAGGTCCAATTCCGCCGCCTGGGCGCTGCGGGACACGTTGGCCACACACAGGATAATTTCCGTACGGCCGTCTTCCCCGGTGTATTCACGGGTATAGGCCAGGATGCGGCGATTGCTCGGCGAGAGCATTTTCAAACTGCCCCGCCCAAACGCCTTGGATTGCTTGCGCACCGCCAACATGCGCCGATTCCAGTTAAGCAGTGAGTGCGGGTCTTGAGTCTGGGTTTCGACGTTGACCGACTGGTAGCCGTACAGCGGGTCCATGATCGGCGGCAGCACCAGGCTGGCCGGATCGGCGCGGGAGAAGCCGCCGTTACGGTCGATGGACCACTGCATCGGCGTGCGCACACCGTCGCGGTCGCCGAGGTAGATGTTATCGCCCATGCCGATTTCATCGCCGTAATACAACGTCGGCGTACCAGGCATCGACAGCAGCAGGCTGTTAAGCAATTCCACGCGACGGCGATCCCGCTCCAGCAACGGTGCCAGACGGCGACGAATCCCCAGGTTGATGCGCGCGCGCCGATCTGCGGCGTAGTAATTCCACAGGTAATCGCGCTCTTTGTCGGTGACCATTTCAAGGGTCAACTCATCATGGTTGCGCAGGAAGATCGCCCATTGGCAGTTGGCGGGAATCTCCGGGGTCTGGCGCAGAATATCGGTGATGGGGAAGCGATCTTCCTGGGCCAGGGCCATGTACATGCGCGGCATCAGCGGGAAGTGGAACGCCATGTGGCATTCATCGCCGTCGTCGCCCTTCTTGTCACCGAAATACAGCTGAGTGTCTTCCGGCCATTGGTTGGCTTCGGCGAGCAACATGCGGTCCGGGTAGTTGGCGTCGATTTCGGCGCGGATCTGCTTGAGCACATCGTGGGTTTCGGGGAGGTTCTCGTTGTTGGTGCCGTCGCGCTCGATCAAGTACGGGATGGCGTCCAGGCGCAGGCCGTCAATGCCCATGTCCAGCCAGTAACGCATCACCGACAGCACGGCCTTCATCACTTGCGGGTTATCGAAGTTGAGGTCGGGCTGGTGAGAATAGAAACGGTGCCAGAAGTACTGGCCGGCGACCGGGTCCCAAGTCCAGTTGGACTTCTCGGTGTCGAGGAAAATGATGCGCGTGCCATCGTACTTCTGGTCGTCATCGGACCACACATAGAAGTCCCGCGCCGCCGAACCTGGCTTGGCCTTGCGGGCGCGCTGGAACCACGGGTGCTGGTCGGAGGTGTGGTTGATCACCAGCTCAGTAATCACCCGCAATCCACGCTTATGGGCCTCGGCGATAAAGCGCTTGGCGTCGGCCAGGGTGCCGTAGTCGCTGTGTACGCCACGGTATTCGGCGATGTCGTAGCCGTCATCGCGGCGAGGCGAGGGATAAAACGGCAATAACCAAATGGTATTCACGCCGAGGTCGGCGATGTAATCGAGCTTGGCGATCAACCCGGGGAAGTCACCGATGCCGTCGTTGTTGGAGTCAAAAAAGGATTTGACGTGAACCTGGTAGATCACCGCGTCCTTGTACCAGAGCGGGTCTTTGATAAAGGTGGCAGGGTTAGGTTTCTTCGCCATTGGAAACTCCTGAATGACTTAAATTCTGCGGACGCGATGCGATCGTTGTGGGAGTGGGCAAGCCCCCTCCCACAATGGATCTGCGCAAGACTTAGGCAACCGTGATGCGCCAGATTCCAAACGGCATCTGCGGATCAAGGCGTGTCCATTGGGTCTTGCCATACCAGGTCCAGCGATGGCCGTTCATCAGGTCTTCGCCTTGGGTCTGCGCATCATCCGGCAGCCCCAGTTCCCACAGCGGCAACTCAAAGTGCGCTTCTTGGGCGTTGAATGGATCGAGGTTGATCGCCACCAGAATGAAGTTACTGCCATCCTCACTGCGCTTGCCGAAGTACAGGATGTTGTCATTCCAGGCGGTGTAGAGCTTCAACCCCAGATGCGTCTGCAACGCCGGATTTTGCCGGCGGATACGGTTGAGCTGGGCAATCTCGGCAATGATGTTGCCGGGCGCGGTGAAGTCCCGTGGGCGGATTTCATATTTCTCCGAGTCCAGGTATTCCTCTTTGCCGGGCACCGGCGCTGATTCACACAGTTCAAAACCGGAATACATGCCCCACAGGCCCGAGCCCATGGTCGCCAGCGCGGCCCGGATCAAAAAGCCTGGGCGGCCGGATTCGTGCAGGAAGGCTGGGTTAATGTCCGGCGTATTGACGAAGAAGTTCGGCCGGTAGCACTCGCGCCACGGCGACTGGTTCAACTGAGTGAAGTACTCGCTCAGTTCAGCCTTGGTATTGCGCCAAGTGAAGTAGGTGTAGCTCTGGGAATAACCGACCTTGCCCAGCCGCGCCATCATCGCAGGCGTGGTGAAGGCTTCAGCCAGGAAGATCACCTCGGGGTACTTTGAACGCACATCGCTGATCAGCCATTGCCAGAACGGCAGCGGTTTGGTGTGGGGGTTGTCGACGCGAAAGGTCTTCACGCCCTCTTCCACCCAGCCCACTACGATGTCGCGCAACTCCGTCCAGAGACTGGGAATCGCGTCGGCCGCATAGAAGTCGACGTTAACGATGTCCTGGTACTTTTTCGGCGGGTTTTCCGCGTATTTGATCGTCCCGTCCGGACGCCAGTTGAACCAACCCGGATGCTGCTTGAGCCACGGGTGATCCTGGGAGCACTGGATGGCAAAGTCCAAGGCGATTTCCAGGCCATGATCGGCGGCAGCCTGGACCAGGCGGCGGAAATCATCGCGACTGCCCAGTTGCGGGTGGATGGCTTCGTGGCCGCCCTCCTCACTGCCAATGGCGTACGGGCTGCCCGGATCGTCAGGGCCGGCGGTGAGGGAATTGTTCTTGCCCTTGCGGTGGCTGCGGCCGATGGGGTGGATCGGCGGGAAGTACAGCACGTCGAAGCCCATGTCATGGATCATCGGCAGGCGTGCGTGCACATCGTTGAAGGTGCCGTGACGGGCCGGATCATCAGTGATCGAGCGCGGAAACAGCTCGTACCAGCTGGCGAATTGCGCCGCTTCACGCTCCACATCGATCGGGTATACGGCACTGATGCTCAAATAGGCGCGGTGATCGGCCTGAGTCATCAAATGTGCACTGTCTTCGTGCAGAAACAGTGCGACCTGCTCGGTTTCCAGCAGGCCGGACAGTTCGTGGTGCAGCAGCATCAAGCGATCGCGCAGTTCGTTGTCACTGCGTTCGGCGGCCTGCAACACCAGGCTGCGGCCTTCCTGCAACTCCAGGCTGACCGGCACACCGGCCTCGTGTTTTTTGCGCAACTCATAGCAAAAGCTGGCGAAGGTATCGATCCAGGCTTCGATGCAGTATTCGTGAGGGCCCTGGTCGGTGACGGTAAATGCGCCCTCCCAACCGTTGTTGCCCACATCCGCCATCACCACGCTGTTCCAGCTTTCGTCCTGCAGCGGGCGCCAGCGGATCAATACGGCGAGTTTGTCGTGGCCATCGGCGAACACCTTGCTGGTCACGGTGACCCGCTGGCCCACTGCGGCCTTAACGGCGAATTCACCGCCATCAATCACAGGCATGGTGCTTTCGATTGCAATCCTGGGCAGCAACAGCGCCTGGGACAGCGGCAATAAGGAAACATCTGGAACCTGAGTTTCAGCAGTCATCGAGCATCTTCCCCTTACGCCCTGTGGACGCTCTTTGCTTGATCCGAATTCTGAGACGGCGACGCTCTCCCTGAGCAGGGCCGTAATAGGTCCGAGCCTGAGGCTTGGTCAAAAGTTCAGGTGGATGTTCCGCCATTGAGCGGGGAATCAAATCGCCCGGGCGGTTGTCCACCGGTAGAGCAAAGCACAAAGGAGGCCACACCGATGAATATCCCGATCCCGGCTGAAACCCCTGATCCTAATATCGACAATCCGACCCTGCCGCCCACCGAACCGGAGCCGATTCCAGAAAAAGAACCACCCGAAAATGAGCCGCCACCGGTGGAAGAGCCGCCGACAACCATGCCCCCTGTGATCGTCAGTCCTTCTCGAAACGCTTGACGATTTTCGGCATCACGCTGAACACCGCCAAGGCCAGCAACGTACTCAGGACCGCTGTCGATTCCCGGCCCAACCCGGCCGAGACCCCAATCGCAGCGGTCATCCACAGGCCGGCGGCGGTGGTCAGGCCTTTGACATGCCCCTCTTCATCATCCTTGCCTTTGATGATCGTGCCTGCGCCGAGAAAGCCGATCCCCGCGATCACGCCCTGCACCACGCGACTCATAGCATCCGCCTGATTACCTGACATCTGCGGCACCATCACAAACAGCGCGGCGCCCAACGCCACCAGCATGTGGGTCCGTACCCCGGCGGCCTTGCCCTTGCTCTCGCGCTCAAAACCCAAAATGCCGCCGAGTACGGCGGCGATGAGCAGGCGCACGGTGATCTGGGTCAGTTGTTTGGCATCGCCGATATCGGCGAACTCGGCCTGCAGGGTTTGCCACACTTCATGCCACCAAGCGTCCATGGATCCTGTCCTTTAAAGAAGCGGTTAAGTCATGGACAGCGCCTACCGCCAGTCAGTTGCCTTGAACCACGCCACGGCACCATCCCCTAAGGTTCATAGCCGATGAGAAAGGAGTTCGACATGACCCTGCGTATTGAAAACCACCTGTGCTATTTCACGCTCGACGACAATGGCCAGGAACAGAGCGTCCCCGCCACCCGAGTGAAGATATTGACGGACGATGACAAGTCCATGTCCTACGTAGAACTTGCGGGCGAGCGCACCTACATCACCGAAGCTGAAGCAGACGCCTTGACCGTCGAAGGCGCGACAGACGGACGCAACCATGTGAAGGCCACGGAGCCTGGTTCGCTGATTTGATTGATCTGTATCATTACCACTGAAATGCCCCTGCACCCCAGGCGCGCCGGGGTGCAGCAGATTGTCGCAGAGCTCACCACATGGACCATCTGATCCGCTTTTTATCGCGCTAGCTGAGTCTGTTATGCAAACAGTCCCCGGCCCATAGTTCATCTGCCTGATGGAGGCTGATGAGCGAACGACCATGAGCGAACGAATCCCAACCGTGGAAACCTTTGAGCCCATACACCCAAAGAAGGTGAAGGCCAAATCCAGCGACACCCTGATCCATACCCGCAGCTTCACCGGACTGTTCCGCACCTTGCGCGTAGCCGGTGCCGGCTTTCTGTTCCTGGCGTTTTTCGGCACCGTGTGGCTGAACTGGGGCGGGCGCCAAGCCGTGCTGTGGGATCTGGCGGAAAGCAAATTCCATATTTTTGGCGCGACGTTCTGGCCCCAGGATTTCATCCTGCTGTCGGCGCTGCTGATTATCTGCGCCTTCGGCCTGTTCGCGATCACCGTGTTCGCCGGCCGCGTGTGGTGCGGCTATACCTGCCCGCAAAGCTCGTTCACGTGGTTGTTTATGTGGTGCGAAAAGGTCACTGAGGGCGAACGTAACCAACGCATCAAGCTGCAAGCCGCGCCCTGGACCCTCAACAAACTGGCAAGACGCTCGGCCAAGCACACGCTGTGGCTGGGCATCAGCGTGCTGACTGGGCTGACCTTTGTCGGCTACTTCACGCCTATCCGCCCGTTGGCCGAGGAACTGCTGACTTGGCAAATGGGGGGCGTGAGCCTGTTCTGGGTGCTGTTTTTCACCGCCGCGACCTACATCAATGCCGGTTGGCTGCGTGAGGCGGTGTGCATGCACATGTGTCCGTATGCGCGGTTCCAGAGCGTGATGTTCGATAAAGACACCCTGACCATTTCCTACGACAGCGCCCGTGGCGAGAACCGTGGCCCGCGCAAACGCGAGGTCAAGCCGGCCGATGTCGGCCTGGGTGACTGCATTGACTGCCACCTGTGCGTGCAGGTCTGCCCCACCGGCATTGATATCCGCGATGGCCTGCAAATGGAATGCATCGGCTGCGCGGCCTGCATCGACGCCTGTGATTCGATCATGGACAAAATGGGTTATGCCCGTGGTCTGGTGAGCTATACCAGCGAGCATCAACTGCAAGGCGGCAAAACCCGTCTGCTACGGCCCCGTCTGATCGGCTACAGTGCGGTGCTGCTGGTGATGATTGCCGCGCTGGTAGTCGCACTGGTGGAGCGGCCGATGGTGTCGCTGGACGTGACCAAAGACCGTGGCATGTTCCGCGAGAACGCCCAGGGCCAGATCGAAAACATCTACAGCCTCAAGGTCATCAACAAGACCCAGCAACGCCAGGATTATCGGGTGGAGCTCGTGGAGGCCGACGGCTTCCAACTGCAAGGCAAGACCGAGATCAGCCTGGCGCCGGGGGAAATCATAGATGTGCCGGTGTCGGTGGCATTGCTCGCTGAGAAACCCGCGAGCAGTTCCCAGACATTGCGCTTCAAAGTGATGGATGTAGATGAGCCAGGGATCTATAGCGTTGCCGACAGCCGCTTTGTGGCGCCGTTGAACCGCTGAGATCTATCTAAATCAGTGAGAATCCGATGTGGGAGCGGCTTGCCCTCTCCCGGATTGGATCTGCGCTCGTATAAACATTGTTAAGGCCCCTATGAAACGCTACGAAAAATTCGCCGAAGACATTGCCGAACTGATCCGCTCTGGCGTCCTGGGGCCTGGCCAACGTGTGCCGTCGGTGCGCTACGCCAGCCAAACCTACGGCGTCAGCCCGTCCACAGTGTTCCAGGCCTATTACCTGCTGGAACGCCGTGGCCTGATCCGTGCGCGGCCGCGTTCCGGCTACTTCGTCAACACCCATGCACCGAGCCCGTTCTCTGAGCCGGCGGTGAGCGAGCAGGTGCACGAGTCCACCGAGGTGGATGTCAGCGAGTTGGTGTTTTCCGTGCTCGACTCGATCAAAGACCCCAATACAGTGCCCTTCGGCTCGGCGTTCCCAAGCCCCATGCTGTTCCCGTTGCAACGCCTGGCCCGATCCCTGGCCAGCGCCAGCCGTGAAATGGACCCGCGCCTGGTGGTCACCGACATGTCGCCGGGCAATCCGCAGTTGCGTCGACAAATTGCCCTGCGCTACATGGTCGGCGGCCTGATGCTGCCGATGGAAGAACTGCTGATCACCAATGGCGCCCTTGAAGCCCTGAACCTGTGCCTGCAAGCCGTGACGGAACCCGGCGATCTGGTGGCCATCGAGGCCCCGGCGTTCTATGCCTGCCTGCAAGTACTGGAACGCCTGAAGCTCAAGGCGGTGGAAATTCCGGTGCACCCGCGCGACGGCATCGACCTCGGCGCCCTGGCCCAAGCCCTGGCGCGCTATCCGATCAAGGCCTGCTGGACCATGACCAGTTTCCAGAACCCCATGGGCGCAACGTTGCCGGAAGAAAAGAAGCAGGCACTGGTTGAGCTGTTGCGCAGTCACCAGGTGCCGCTGATTGAGGACGATGTGTACGCCGAGCTTTATTACGGGCAACAGGCGCCCAAGCCGGCCAAAGCCTTCGACACCGAAGGACTGGTGATGCACTGCGGTTCCTTTGCCAAGAGTCTGGCGCCCGGCTACCGCGTCGGCTGGGTCGCCGCCGGACGCTATGCGCAAAAGGTCGAACGTCTCAAGCTGATGACCTCGCTGTGCCCGTCGATGCCAGCCCAGGCGGCGATTGCCGACTACCTGCAACATGGCGGCTATGACCGCCACCTTCGCAAATTGCGTTATGCCCTGGAGGAGCAACAAAGCGCCATGCTCGCCGCCATCGCTCGGTATTTCCCGGCGCAGACCCGCGTCAGCCAGCCGGCCGGAGGGTATTTCCTGTGGCTGGAATTGCCGGAACAAACGGACTCATTGAAGTTGTTCCAGATGGCGCTGGCCCAAGGCATCAGCATTGCACCGGGGCCGATTTTTTCGGCGACCCAGCGCTTCAGAAACTGTATTCGCCTGAACTATGGCAGCCCGTGGACCGAGGCCTCGGAGAAGGCGATGGAGACGTTGGGGCGGATTGTGCGGTCGTTTTGAGGGAGGGGGGGGTTGCTCTTTCTGACGCCATCGGGAGCAAGCCCCCTCCCACATTTTGATCGGGTTCACACAGTCCAAGTGTGGGAGGGGGCTTGCTCCCGATGGCGCCCGCACAGACGCTACCGACTCAACGGCCGCCACCCAAATCTAAAAAAGTCCCGGTGGCATACGACGCCTTATCCGACAACAACCAGATAATCGCTTCCGCCACTTCATCCGGCCGCCCTCCACGGGCCATGGGAATGCCGGACTCCAGCTTGCTGACCCGATCCGGGTCGCCGCTGAGGGCGTGGAAGTCGGTAAAGATATAGCCGGGGCGTACTGCGTTGACGCGGATACCCTCACCTGCCACTTCTTTGGACAGGCCGATGGTGAAGGTGTCGAGGGCGCCCTTGGAGGCTGCATAGTCCACGTATTCACCCGGCGACCCCAGGCGCGCCGCCACCGAGGACACGTTGACGATGCTGCCACCCTGCCCGCCATGTTTGGGCGACATGCGCAACACCGCGTGCTTGGCACACAGGATCGGCCCCAGCACATTGGTCCTCATGATGTTAAGGATGCGGAATTCGGACATCTCATCGACCCGCGACTTGTGCGCCACGGTGCCGGCATTGTTGACCAGGGCGGTCACGCGGCCCAACTCGGCGTCGACGCGATGAAACAACGCAATCACTTCATCTTCGATGCTGACATCAGCTCGCACAGCAATCGCCTGGGCACCCAGGCCACGGACCTGTTCCAGTACGCCCAGGGCGGCTTTTTCATCGGAGCGGTAGTTGATGCAGATGCGATAGCCTTCGCGCGCCGCCAGCAGTGCCGTTTCGGCGCCAATACCGCGACTGCCCCCGGTGATGATGACAACTTTGTCCATGCGTACGGTCTCCTGATCCAACCTGGCGTTAGGGTTGGATCCGATACTAACCGTCAGGCACTGTTTTTGTCAGGCGCCTGTGCGTCCTCGGCCCGCAGAATATCCGCCATGAAACCATCGGCCGGCAGCGGATGCCCCAGCAAGTAACCCTGCAGGGAGTTACAGCCCAGCCGCGTGAGGAAACTCTGCTGCACGTCCGTTTCCACGCCTTCGGCGACAATCCGCAATCCCAAGGCCTGGCCGAGGGCAACGATGGCCGAAACGATGGCGGCGTCATCGCTGTCGTGCTCAAGGTCGCGCACAAAACCGCGGTCGATCTTCAACTCGTTGGCCGGCAGGCGCTTGAGGTACATCAGGCTGGAATAGCCGGTGCCGAAGTCATCGATGGACAGGTCGACGCCCATGTCCGAGAGCTGCTGCAACACCGTCATACTCGCGTCGGCATCGCTCATGGCGGTGGTTTCGGTGATCTCCAAGGTCAGGCTGTTGGCCGGCAACTGATGACGATCAAGGGCGTCGGCCACACTCTTGACCAGCCCCGCATGGCAGAACTGCAACGCCGACAGGTTCACGGCGATGCGCCAATGCTCATAACCCAGCGCGTACCACACGCTCATCTGACGGCAGGCCTCATTAAGCACCCATTCGCCGATGGGAATGATCAAGCCAGTCTTTTCCGCCAGTTCGATAAAGGTGGCCGGCAACAACAGGCCCTGCTGCGGATGCTCCCAGCGCACCAGCGCTTCGGCGCCCACCGCAATACCACTGACCGCATCGAACTTGGGCTGGTAGTACAAGCGAAATTGCTCTTGGTCGAGGGCGTTGCGCAGGTCCTGCAACAACTGCAATTGCTTGCGCGCATTGGTGTTCATCGACACGTCGAAAAAGCTGTAGCCGTTCTTGCCCATGCCCTTGGCGTGGTACATCGCGGCGTCGGCGTTCATCAACAATTCCTGGGGGTTGCCACCGTTACCTGGGAACACAGCGATGCCGATACTGGCCGAGATTTTCAGCTCATGCTCGGCCACCTGGAATGAGCGGTTGATCAGCCCGACCTGCCGCTCGGCCAAGCGCAGGGCATCGTCTGGCTGGCTCAGTTGCACCAACAGCACAAATTCATCACCGCCGATGCGCGCCAGGGTGTCGTGGCCGCGCAAGTCTTCGCGCAGGCGCAGGCCGACTTCGCGCAGCAACTGGTCGCCCATGTGATGGCCAAAGGCATCGTTGACTGGCTTGAAGCCATCCAGGTCGATAAACATCAAGGCGAAGCAACCGCCCTGCTCGTTAACCGCCTGTATGGCCTGTTGAATCCGATCGGCCAGCAACGTGCGGTTAGGCAGACCGGTGAGCATGTCATGCAGGGCCAGGTGGGTCAGTTCCTGATTGGCCAGGCTGAGGGAGTCGGCGAGCACCGCGGTGCGGGCCTCCAGTCGCGCGTCGAGCAACGAGGTCAGCAACGCGATGGCAAGCACCGCCAGGGTGGTGACCAGCACCAGGTTATCCAGGCCCTTGCCGGTCAAGCCGTCCAACGCGGCAGCGCAGTAGCTGTCATCGGCAAAGCGTGCCGCGGCCATTCCGGTGTAATGCATACCGACGATGGCAAACCCCATCACCACCGCCGCCCCGCCGCGTGCCAGGCGTACATACGGCGTGTTGCGCCGCAGGTTGAAAGCTATCTGCAAGGCGGCGCCCGAGGCCACGACCGCTATTAACAGAGAAGCTCCAAACAAGGTGGGGTCGTAGTCGATACCGGGGGTCATGCGCATCGCGGCCATGCCGGTGTAATGCATGGTGGCAATGCCGGTGCCCATGACCAGCGCGCCAAACACCAATTGCCAGGCGGGCAAGCGCGGCTGGCTGACCAGCCATAAGGCAAAGCCGCTGGACATCACCGCGATCAACAACGACAGCGCGGTAATGCCGATATCGAAGCCCAAGGCAAACGGCAGGCGCAGGGCCAACATGCCGATGAAGTGCATCGACCAGACACCCACGCCCATGGCCAATGCCCCGCCGGCCATCCACAAATAAACCGCGCGGCCCTTGGCGGTCGCAATGCGGCCGGTCAGGTCCAGCGCGGTATAAGAGGCCAGGATCGCAACGCACAGGGAGATCACGACGAGGGAGGTTGAATAACTACCGATGAGCATGGGATTTCTCGCGGGCAACAGTTTTGAGACGTCCGTGCCAGGGTGGCAAAGCGCGCGATTGTAGCGAGATTAATTCTGGTGCAGGTGATTAATTATCATAGGGCCATCACCTGTAATTTGACGTCAAACTACTGGCCAGGTCCGGAGTGGTCTATAGCTCGTGTGCGACGTCACCTGCGTATCAAAGGCAGTGTGTCGCTTCAGTGTTGGCGGGTCTCGGGATAACAAAAACTAAAAATTTTAGAGGATTGTTACCCCTTTTCCAGTATAGACGCCCGTATTTTGAAATCGGGCTTAACACAAACTCCCAGCATCCTGCACTCCATAAAAATAAAATTTTTATTCCGTAAGGATATATAAAACTGTCATATCTTACAGGTGACTTTCATGCTGAGAGCGATAAACTTTACTCCACATGACATTCGGAGTTTCAGAAATGGCCATCATCGCACTTCTATACCCTAATAATACTGAGAATACTGGCCACCTGAAAGGCACTCAATGTATTCGAGACAAAGGCGGCGAAATCAAGTCTTATAGAATCGAAAACATCGGAGATGCTCAAGCAGTGACCGATATAACACCCTATGTAGAGCGAAAAATTGCTGAACGCGGAACTTTCCCCATTGACGATGGCGAGTACGTAGTAAGCACTCATCTATGTTATGACAAACAAATATGTTATGAAAAACAAAAAATATATGAAGTCTGGGGGAGAATCGACGCTTTCGAGGACACGGTCATTACCTATCATTTTCCCGGTGGAAAAGAATACCAATTAACCGACGGAGATAACCGAGTATTGAAATTTCGAGTTGCTTGTAAAGTTGACCAAATTCTAAAATACCTACCACGGTACACAAAAATAATTCTGGAATACAAAGGTCGCTCTACAACAGAATTTGGGAGTTTGATATCGTATAACCATGACTCTTTAGAGCTGCATGTTGAGAACAACTCCAAGTCATACAAATTTGCTGATTTAATATCCCTCAGAGCCATTTAACTCAGGTTGGCAAACAATGATGAGTGAGCCGAACAAAGAGCCCTTTCGTTCGGCTATCGCGCGTTGGCCTGTTGATCTTCGCTCAGCAACTACAGACTCAATTGGCTAAGACCGCACCAAGTGCGCGCAACGAGTCCTGACCACGTAGCATTATTCCCCCTCACGCCTACTCGGCTATTGACGTCTGCCCATCCCAACCGCCCCCCAAAGCGGCAATCAGTTGCACGCTGGCTACCAACCGGCTCTGCAGCAGCGTTAACACCGTGCGTTCATTGCTGAGTGCGGTCGCCTGTACCGTCACCACATCCAGGTAGGCAATCAACCCCGCCTTGTACTGGTTCTGAGTCAAGCGCAGGGATTCGCGCGCCGCTTCCAGCGCTTCGTTACTGACCACCGCCTCGTCTTCCAGCACCTTGAGTTGCACCATGTAGTTTTCCACTTCACGGAAGCCGTCGAGCACCGTCTGGCGGTACTTGGCCACAGTTTCGTCGTAGGACGCCACAGTGCGGTCGACTTCCGCCGAGCGCTGGCCGCCGTCGAACAAGGTCATGGCCAGCTTCGGGCCCACTGACCAGAAGCGGTTTGGCAGGCTGATCCAGTCAGCGTACGTGCTGCTGGAATAACCACCGGCCAGGCTCAGGCTCAAGTCTGGGTAGTAGGCGGCCTTGGCCACGCCAATATTGGCGTTGGCAGCGATCACCGAGCGCTCGGCCGAGGCGATGTCCGGGCGGCGCTCCAGCAACTGCGACGGCAGGCTCACCGGAATCTGTGGCAGTGCCGGGATGTCCTTGCTCACGGCCAGGTTGAAGTTGGCCGGCGCTTCGCCGATCAATACCGCAATGGCGTTTTCCAGCTGCGCACGCTGCCAGATCAGGTCGATCAGACTCGCCTGGGTGCTCTTGAGCTGGGTTTGCGCCTGGGCCACCGCATCCTTGCCGGAGACACCAGCGCGGTATTGGTTTTCGGTCATTTGCAGGGAGCGCTGGTAAGTGTCCAGCGTGGCTTGCAGCAAGCGGGTCTGTTCGTCCATTACGCGCAATTGCAGGTAGCTCTGCACCAGTTCCGATTGCTGGCTCAAGCGCATGGCCGCCAAGTCCGCCGAGCTGGCTTCGGCGCTGGCTTCATTGGCTTCCAGACCACGGCGCAATTTGCCCCAGATGTCGGCTTCCCAGCTCACGCCCAATTGCGCGTTGAGGGTGTCGCGGATACCACTGCTGGAACTGCTGAGGCTTGCGCTGCTGCTGCCGGTGCCCTGGCTGGCGCGGGTTTTACCGGCGCTCAGGTCGACCGTCGGGTAAAACGCCCCGCGCGAACTGCGCACCAGTGCCTGGGCCTGGCGAAAACGCGCCTCGGCCTGTGCCACCGTCTGGTTAGCCGTATTCAGGCGCACCACCAGGTCGTTGAGCTGGCGGTCGCCGTACAACTCCCACCAGGCGCCACGGGCCAAGGAATCACTCGGCGTGGCCTGACGCCAGCCCTGGGCCTCCTTGAATTGCACGGGTTCGATAACATCCGGGCGCTTGTAGTCCGGGCCGACGGCGCAGGCGCTGAGCAATACGCCGCAAAGCACCAGGCTCGCGACACGGGAACCGCGGGTCATGGCCAATTTGGCAAAGGTTGAATCGGTCATAGCGCAGTGTCCAGGGCAGCATCGGTACGCACGCCGCGCCATTTATTGAAACGATGGCGCGCGCGGTCGAGATAAAGGTAAACCACCGGGGTGGTGTAAAGGGTCAGGACCTGGCTGAAGACCAGGCCGCCAATGATGGTCAGGCCCAGGGGGCGACGCATTTCGGCGCCGTCGCCGGCGCCGAGCAGCAAGGGCAAGGCACCGAGGATGGCCGCCAGCGTGGTCATCAGGATCGGCCGCAGACGCAACAGGCAAGCGCTGCGAATCGACTCCAAGGGGCCCAAGCCGTCGTTACGCTCCAGTTGCAGGGCCAGGTCGATCATCAGGATTGCGTTTTTCTTCACCACGCCGATCAGCAGGAACAGCCCCAGCAAGGAGATCAGGCTGAACTCGCCCCCTGTCAGGTAGATCGCGAGCATGGCGCCGACGCCGGCCGACGGCAGGGTCGAGAGGATCGTCAGCGGGTGAATGTAGCTCTCATACAGAATGCCCAACACCAGGTACACCGCCACGAGCGCGCCGAGGATCATGAACGGCTGGCCTTTCTGGGTGGCTGCGAAGGCATCGGCAGTGCCGGCCATCTTGGCGATCACGTCCTCGGGCAAACCGACCTTGGCAATCGCCCGTTCGATGGCGGCCGTGCCCTGCTCCACCGTCACCCCTTCGGCCATGTCGAAGGCGATGTTTTCCGAGGCGAACTGGCCTTCGTGACTGACCCGGTCATCGGCCAGGCTGTTCTCGTAATGGGCAATGGTCGACAACGGCACCCGTGCGCCATCGGCAGTAATCACCTGCATCTGGTTGAGGGTGATCGGGTCCTGGGCGTATTTGGGGTTGACCTCCATGACCACCTGATACTGGTTAAGGCTGTCGTAGATCGTAGAAATCTGCCGTTGGCTGTAGGCGTTGTTCAACACCCCGGTGACCATGTCCATGTCGATGCCCAGGCGCTTGGCCTGGTCGCGGTCGACAATCAGCGTGACCTGGGCTGCGCCCCGGCCTTCACGGGCGTCGATGGCGGTGAGTTGCGGCAGTCCACGCAACGCAGCGACGACTTTCGGGTACCACAGGCGCAATGCGGCCAGATCACCGCTTTGCAGGATGTAGGAGTACTGCGCGCTGGTCTGGTCGCGGCTGCCGCCAAATTGCAGGTCTTGGTCAGCCATCAGGAACAGGCGCCCGCCCGGCACCAGCGGCACTTCCTTGCGCAGGCGCTCAATCACCGCCTGGGCAGAAATCTTGCGTTCGCTGATGGGCTTGAGGCGTACCAGCATTACCGCGTTGTTGGTGCCGTTGTTGCCGCCGATAAAGCCCGCCACGCTAAGCACCGCCGGGTCCTTGAGCACCGCCTTGCGGAAAGTCTCCATCTTCGGCTGCATCACGCTGAACGACAGCCCGTCATCGCCGCGCACAAAGCCGATTAACTGGCCGGTGTCCTGCTGGGGCATAAAGGTTTTCGGCACCACCACGTACAACGCCACGTTCATGCCGATGGTCAGCAACAAGCTGAGCAAGGTCAGGCGTCGATGGCGCAGTACCCAGTCCAGACTGGTGGCATAACCGGCGACCATCCGGTCGTTGATCCTCTGGCTCCAGCGCTGCAAACCGGTCATCCGGTCTTTGACGTGGGGCTTGAGCCAGCGAGCGCAGAGCATGGGGGTCAAGGTCAGCGAGACAATCAACGACACAATGATCGCGGCGGACAAGGTGATGGAAAACTCGCGGAACAGGTTGGTGACAATCCCGCCCATAAACAGAATGGACAAGAACACCGCCACCAGCGACACGTTCATCGACAGCAAGGTAAAGCCGACTTCCTGGGCGCCCAAGTACGCCGCGTTCATGGGCGGCACACCATCGTCGATATGCCGGGAAATGTTCTCCAGCACCACAATGGCATCGTCCACCACCAGGCCGGTGGCCAGGATCAACGCCATCAGCGAAAAGTTGTTCAGCGAGAACCCGTACAAGTACATCACCGCGAAAGTGCCCACCAGCGACACCGGCACCGCCAGGGTCGGGATCAGCGAGGCGCGGAAGTTACCGAGGAACAGGTAAACCACCAGAATCACCAGCCCCACGGCAATCAGCAGGGTCATCTCGGCTTCGTGCAAGGTGGCGGTGATGACCGGCGAGCGGTCCATGGCCAGGCTGAGCTTGACGCTGGACGGCAGCACCGCCTGCAACGCCGGCAGTTGAGCCTTGATCTGTCGGACGGTCTCGATGATGTTGGCGCCGGACTGGCGGTTGATCACCAACAGCACCGCCGGCTCGTTGTTGAAGAAGCCGCTGTTGTAGCGGTCTTCAACGCCGTCGCTAATCTTCGCCACATCCGACAGGCGCAAGGCCGCGCCATTCTGGTAGCGAATCAGCAGCGGCTCGTAGTCCTTGGCTTTTTCCAACTGGTCATTGGCCTGGATCTGCCAGTTGCGCTCGCTGTCTTCCAGCGACCCCTTGGGTCGCCGCTGGTTGGCGTTGGCAATGGTGTTGCGCACATCGTCCAGAGCCACGCCGTACTGGTCGAGGGCCTTGGGCTCCAGCTCGATGCGCACCGCTGGCAGGGAACTGCCGCCGATCTGCACTTCGCCCACACCCGGCACTTGGGACAGGCTTTGGGACAGGATGGTCGAGGCCAGGTCATAGAGCTGGCCCTTTTGCAACACGTCCGAGGTCAGCGACAGCACCATGATCGGCGCCTGGGACGGGTTGATTTTCTTGTAGGTAGGCATGCTGCGCATGCCGCTGGGCAGCAGGTTGCGTGACGCGTTGATCGCCGCCTGCACTTCACGCGCCGCGCCGTTGATATCACGGTCGGAGTCAAACGCCAGGATCACTCGGGTAGAGCCCTGGCTCGACGAACTGCTCATGGTGGTGATGCCGGCAATCGCGCCAAAGGAGCGCTCCAGCGGCGTGGCCACGGTCGAGGCCATCACCTCGGGGCTGGCACCCGGCAAGCTGGCCGAGACCACGATCACCGGGAAGTCGATCTGCGGCAGCGGCGAGACCGGCAACAGGTTAAAGCTCACCCCGCCCAGCAGCATGATCGCCAGGCTCAGCAGCAGGGTCGCTACCGGTCGGCGGATGAAAGGTCCGGACAGGTTCATGACTCAACCGGCTCCAGGCTTTGCGGCTCTTTGCGCCAGCGACGACCCAGGCGATCGAAATACAGGTAGATCACCGGTGTGGTGAACAGCGTCAACACCTGGCTCACCAGCAGGCCGCCGACCATCACCAAACCCAGCGGCTGGCGCAATTCAGCACCGGAGCCGGTGGCCAGCATCAGCGGAACCGCACCGAACAGCGCGGCCAGGGTGGTCATCAGGATTGGCCGGAAGCGCAACAGCGCGGCCTGGTAGATCGCGGTCTGTGGGTCGAGACCCTGGTTGCGTTCGGCGTCGAGGGCGAAGTCGATCATCATGATCGCGTTCTTTTTCACGATACCGATCAGCAGGATGATGCCAATGATCGCGATCATGCCCAGGTCATTACCACTGAGCAGCAGGGCCAGCAATGCCCCCACCGCCGCCGAAGGCAAGGTCGACAGGATGGTGATCGGGTGGATATAGCTCTCGTAGAGCACGCCGAGCACGATGTACATGGTGACCACCGCCGCCAGGATCAGCAGCAAGGTGCTCGACAGCGAGGCTTCGAACGCCTGGGCTGCGCCCTGGAACTGGGTCTGCACGCCCACGGGCATGCCGATGTCTTTCTGCGCCTGGTTGATCAGCTCCACGCCCTTGCCCAGCGCCACGCCGGGAGCCAGGTTGAACGACATCATCACGGCCGGAAACTGGCCGATATGGGCAATGGCCAACTGCGCCTGACGCTGTTCCACACGGGCCAGGCTCGACAGCCGCACTTGGCCGCCGTCGGTGGTTTTCACATGGATCTGGTTCAGTGCATCCGGGCCGAGGGTCTCACCGGACTGGGCCTGCAACACCACGCGGTATTGGCTGGCCTGGGTGTAGATGGTGGAAATCTGGCGTTGGCCGAAGGCGTCGTACAGCGCGTCGGTGATGGTCGACACACTGACGCCCAGGCGCGAGGCCGCATCGCGGTCGATCACCAGGTACACCTGCAGGCCTTTGTCCTGCAGGTCGCTGGCGACGTCGGTAAGCTCCGGCAACTGGCCGAGGGCGTGCACCAGCTTGTCACTCCATAGCGCCAGCAACTCAGAGTCCGGGGAGGACATGCTGAATTGGTACTGGGTGCGGCTCACACGGTCTTCGATGGTCAGGTCCTGCACCGGCTGCATAAACAGGCGGATACCCACCAACTTGTCGATTTCCGGTTGCAGACGCGTGATTACCTGGGCTGCGCTCAAGTCGCGCTGGCCGTGGGCCTTGAGGTTGATCAGCAAGCGTCCGCTGTTGAGGGTCGCGTTATCGCCATCCACACCGATGTAGGACGACAGGCTTTCCACCGCCGGATCCGCCAGGATGATTTTGGCCAACGCCTGCTGGCGCTGACTCATGGCCGCAAAGGAAATCGACTGCGGCGCCTCGGAAATACCCTGGATCACCCCCGTGTCCTGCACTGGGAAAAAGCCCTTGGGCACCACCAGGTACAGCACCACGGTAAGACCCAACGTGGCGATGGCCACCAGCAGGGTCAGCGGCTGGTGCTTGAGCACCCACTGCAACTTGCGCCCGTAGGCTTCGATCATCCAGTCGATCCAGGCGCCGCTGGCCTTGTAGAAGCGGCCCTGTTCTGCCTCTTTCGGCTCACGCTTGAGCAACCGCGCGCACATCATCGGCGTGAGGGTCAGGGACACTACCAGGGAAATCAGGATCGCCACCGCCAGGGTGATGGCAAATTCGCGGAACAGGCGTCCCACCACATCGGCCATGAACAGCAGCGGAATCAGCACCGCGATCAGCGAAAGGGTCAGGGAAATCAGGGTGAAACCAATCTGCTTGGCGCCCTTGAGGGCGGCGGCCAGGGGGGTCTCGCCTTCTTCGATGTACCGGGAGATGTTCTCCAGCATCACGATGGCATCGTCCACCACAAACCCGGTGGCGATGGTCAAGGCCATCAGCGTGAGGTTGTTGATGGAGAACCCAGCCAGGTACATAACGCCGAAAGTGCCCACCAGAGACAACGGTACGGCGATGGACGGAATAATCGTGGCGCTGACCCGGCGCAGGAACAGGAAGGTCACCATCACCACCAGGGCAATGGCGATCAGCAATTCATGTTGTACGTCCTTGACCGAGGCGCGGATGGTCTGGGTGCGGTCGGTGAGGACGGTGACGTCGAGGCCGGCAGGCAGATTGTCGGTGATGCTCGGCAGCAACGCCTTGATGCGGTCCACCACCTCAATGACGTTGGCACCCGGCTGGCGCTGGATGTTCAGCAGCACCGCCTGGTTTTCATTGGCCCAAGCCGCGAGGCGCTCGTTTTCGGCGCCGTCGACGATCTGTGCCACATCTTTAAGGCGCAACGGCGCGCCATTGTTGTAGGCCAGGATCAGTTCGGCGTATTGCTGGGGCGAGACCAACTGGTCGTTGGCGTCGAGCATCGACACCCGGGTCGGGCCGTCGAAGTTACCCTTGGGTTGGTTGACGTTGGACGCCGCGATCAAGGTGCGCACATCCGACAAGTTCAGGCCATTAGCCGCCAGGGCTTCGGGGTTGACCTTGATCCGCACGGCCTGACGCTGGCCGCCAGCGATGCTGACCATGCCGACGCCACTGATCTGGGCAATTTTCTGTGCCATGCGCGTGTCGACCAAGTCATTGAGCTTGGGCAGCAACATGGTCTTGGAGCTGATAGCCAGGGTCAGCACCGGGGTATCCGCCGGGTTGACCTTGTTGTACACCGGCGGCGCAGGCAGGTCCTTGGGCAGCAAATTGGTGGCGGCGTTGATCGCGGCCTGCACCTGTTGCTCGGCGACATCCATATTAATGTCGAGGTTAAAACGCAGGGTCAGTACCGAAGCGCCGCCGGAACTGGTGGACGCCATCTGGGTCAAGCCGGGCATCTGCCCGAACTGGCGCTCAAGGGGCGCGGTAACCGCGCTGGTCATCACGTCGGGGCTGGCGCCGGGGTAGAGGGTCATCACCCGAATGGTCGGGTAATCCACCTGGGGCAAGGCCGAGACCGGCAGCAAGCGGTACGCGATGATGCCGGCCAGGACAATGGCCAGCATGCTCAGCGTGGTGGCGACCGGGCGAAGGATAAACAGCCGCGACAGGTTCATGCGCCGACCTTTTGCGCCTTGCCAGCGTCAGCGCCGGTCTCCCCTTTCGCTGCCGGTTTGCCTTGCAGGTGCTCAGTCGGGGTGGTCGGGACTTCAGTGCTGTCGTTGACCACTTCGATTTCGCTGCCTTCCTTAAGGCGGTCGGTGCCTTCCAGCACCACACGGTCGCCAGCGACCAAGCCTTCCTTGATCACGGTGTTTTCACCGTCGGTATCACCGACCACAAGGGGCTGTACCTTGACCTTCTTGTCGCCATCAAGCTTGTAGACAAAGGTGCCCGCATTGCCGAACTGAATCGCGGCGGACGGCGCCAGCAGCACGTTGTGCAGGGTGTCGGCCAGCAGGTGCACGTTGACGAACTGGTTGGGGAACAGCGCTTTGTCCTTGTTATCGAAACGCGCCTTGAATTTCAGAGTGCCGGTGGTGACGTCGATCTGGTTGTCCAGGCTCTGCAACACGCCGACGGCCTGCTGTTTCACGTCGCCACGGTCCCAGGCTTCCACGGGCAGTTTGTTGCCAGCGTGGTAACGGGCGAGCACGGTTTCCAGGGTGTTTTCCGGCAGGGTAAAGGTCACGCTGATCGGCTGGGTCTGGGTGATCACGGCCAGGGCGGTGGTGTCGTTGGCGGCCACCAGGTTGCCGACGTCGAGCTGGCGCAAGCCGACGCGACCGGCGATCGGCGCGCGGATCTTAGTGAATTCAAGGTTGAGCTTGGCGTCGTCGACCGCGCCCTGATTGGTCTTGACCGTGCCTTGGTATTGCAGGACCAGCGCTTCGGCGGTGTCCAGGGTCTGCTTGGCGATACTGTCCTGGGCATACAACCCACGATAGCGTTCCACATCGACCTGGGCGTTTTTCAGCTGGGCCTGGTTCTGCATCAGCGTGCCCTGGGCCTGGAGTAAGGCGTTCTGGTAGCTGCGCGGGTCAATCTCGGCCAGCAGATCGCCGGCCTTGACCATCTGCCCTTCTTCAAAGGCGATCTTCATCAATTCCCCGCCCACCCGGCTGCGTACATTAATGGTGTTGAGCGCGGTAACAGTGCCCAATGCCTTGTAGTACACCGGAAACTCTCCCAACACCGCCGGCGCCACGCGCACCGGTATCGGGCCCGTGGAACCGCCGAAACCAGGGCGTGCCATGCCGGTTTTGCTGGTGTGCCCGGCCGGTGCGTCTTTTTGGGCCGCGCCGCCGGGCCAGAATTTCCAGCACAGACCGGCGATAACCAGCAGCACAAGCAGGCCGAACAGCCAACGACGGGAGTTGCGGGGGGAGGATTGCATGGAATGATCAACCATTGGGCGCGAGAGCTTCTTCTTTGGGAGGCTGAAAGATAAGCACTGGGGCGCATTAAGAAAAGCGCCTTTACCGGCTATTTACCTTGGACTTACAACTTTTAACGTCTGGGTCTAGTCCGTCGGCTATTTGCCTAAACGTCTGAAGCACAAATGAAAACGGCCTGGACTAGGCCAGGCCGCAATCATGTATCACGCGTGTTACTGCAAAACGACAGCATCCACGCAAACAGTTACTTCAGAACAGCCAGAACAGCTTCGTAGTTTGGTTCTTCAGCGATTTCAGAAACCAGTTGGGTGTGCAGGACGTTGTTGTTTTCGTCCAGAACCACCACGGCGCGGGCGGTCAGGCCGCGCAGCGGGCCATCAGCGATTGCCACGCCAAAGTCCTGAGCGAAAGCAGGATCGCGGAAATCCGACAGGTTCTTCACGTTTTCCAGGCCTTCGGAGCCGCAGAAGCGTGCTTGGGCGAATGGCAGGTCGGTGGAGATGCACAGTACAACGGTGTTGTTCAGTTCGTTGGCCTGGGCGTTGAACTTGCGAACCGACGCCGCGCAAGTCGGGGTATCAACGCTTGGGAAGATGTTCAGCACTTTGCGCTTGCCGGCGAAGGTCGCCAGGGTGGCGTCCGACAGGTCGTTGGCAGTCAGGATGAAGTCTGGAGCCTGGGTGCCGACTTGCGGCAATTCGCCTTCAACCTTGACCGCGTTGCCTTTAAGGGTGACTTGAGCCATGAACAGAATCCTTATGCTGGGTTTAGTTAAACGAATTCGAGAGGCGGAAGTTAACCACAAAGTGCCGTGCCTACCTACCGCCAGACACAAATTGTCATGCCCACAGGTTGTGGTTTAATTGCGCGCTTTTCGCCTGCCCTTAAAGGAAACCGTCGTCGATGAATCCGCCTGCCACCAAAGTTCTGGTCATTGGTTATGTCTGGCCGGAGCCGCGTTCTTCGGCCGCTGGCGGGCATATGATGCAGATTCTTGAGACCTTTCTTACACAAGGTTGGGACATTACCTTCAGCAGCCCTGCTGCACTCGGCGAGCACAAAGCCGACCTGCTCGCCCTGGGCATTGCCGAATGCGCCATCGAGCTCAATAACAGCAGTTTCGACGACTTTATCCGCGAGTTCGCTCCGGATATCGTGCTGTTCGACCGTTTCATGATGGAAGAGCAGTTCGGCTGGCGCGTGGAGAAGTGTTGCCCCAACGCATTGCGCGTGCTGGAAACCTGCGACCTGCAAAGCCTGCGCGACGCTCGCCAGCAACGGCTCAAGAACCACCTTAAGACCCATCCCGACAGCGACGACTTCAGCGCTCTGTTTGCGCCCGCCCTGGAAGATGAGTTCCAACTGATGGCCGACACCGACGTGGCCAAGCGCGAGATCGCGGCGATTTACCGCTGTGACATCAACCTGATGATCTCCGACGTGGAAATGCGCCTCCTGACCGAGCAGTTCAAGGTGCCGGCCGCCCTGCTCCACTGGTGCCCGCTGATGCTGGAGCCCGTGACCGAAAACTTCGTCCCGTTTGACGACCGCGCGCATTTCCTCAGCATCGGCAACTTCCGCCACGCGCCCAATTGGGACGCTGTGCTGTGGATGAAGAACAGCCTGTGGCCGCTGATTCGACAACAATTACCCGGCGCGCAGCTGCATATCTATGGCGCTTACACCCCACCCAAGGCCACCGCCCTGCATAACCCGGCCCAGGGCTTTCATGTGATGAACTGGGCTGAAGATGCGCTACAGGTGATGAGCGCAGCACGCCTCTGCCTGGCCCCCCTGCGCTTCGGCGCGGGCATCAAGGGCAAACTGGCGGACGCGATGTTGTGCGGTACGCCGAGCATCAGCACGCCGATCGGCGCCGAGGCCATGGGCGATGAGCAACCATGGCCCGGCATGATCGAAACCAGCGCGCCTGCCTTGGCCGCCGCTGCCGTGGCTTTGTATCAGGACCGCGAGCGCTGGACCCAGGCCCAGGAAGACGGCCGCCAGTTGATTGCCCGCCGCTATGACCAGAACGTCCACGGGCCTGCGCTGGTGGAATGTCTGGAGCACTGCCGTCGCCACCTCGCCGCCCATCGTCGCGACAACTTTACCGGCAGCATGCTGCGCCATCACGCCCACAAAAGTACCCAGTACATGTCCCAGTGGATCGAGGCAAAAAACCGCGTGCTGTAAACACCGACGCTGGCAGGGTCGCGCGCAAGGGGGCATTATTCGGGTCGCAACCAACAATAAAAGCGACGGCAGCATGACCCGAGCAGCGCGAATCACCGACCCTTCCTACGAGCTGATGGACGATCACAATGGTCTGTCCATCATCTATCGCCAGCATGGTTTCCCCTGTCCGCTGGTGCGCTGGCATTTCCACAAGGAATACGAACTGCACCTGATCGTCGCCAGCTCGGGCAAGGTGTTTATCGGCGACTACATCGGTAATTTCTACCCTGAAAGCCTCTTCCTCACCGGCCCCAACCTGCCCCATAACTGGATCAGCCAGGTGGAAGAAGACGAGGTGGTGCCCAAGCGCGACATGCTGGTGAACTTCACCGATGAATTACTGGAAAACGGCAGCCATATCTTCACCGAGCTGAAAACCCTCACCCCACTGCTGGAACGTGCCCAGTACGGCATCGAGTTTCGTTGCAGAAAGACCATTGCCCAGGCCATGACCCTGATGCAACGCATCGAGGACGCGCAGGGTATGGCGCGCCTGGGGCACTTCTTTATCTTGCTGGAAGTGTTGAGTACCTGTGAGGACTACCAACTGCTGTCCGGCGTGACCACGCCGCAACTGGCCGATGAACACAGCATCGACCGTACCAACCGGGCGGTGGATTACATCTTCGCCCACTACGCGCGGGAGTTGCCGCTGGAGGAAGTGGCGGAACACTTGGGCATGAAGCCCACGTATTTTTCCCGGGTGTTCAAGCAGGCCACCGGGCGCACATTTATCGAATTCGTCAACAGACTGCGCATCAGCAAGTCATGCGAGTTACTGGCAGATGGCGACAAGGCCGTCACCGATGTGTGCTTTGAGTCGGGGTTCAACAATATCTCCAACTTCAACCGACGTTTTCAGCAGCTTAAGGGCATGACCCCTTCCCACTACCGGCGCCTGGCGGTGCAACGGCTGACCGAGCAGAACCTGGCTTGAAGGTTTCAACGGCTGTGTGACCGAGTGCAAAAAAGTATCAGTCCAAGTGCTCCCAAGGATTTGTCACAACCCCATTTGAAGGCTGTAATCAACGCACACTCTTCCTGACTCCTCGTAGGAAGACACAACAACAATAACTGTCCTTCTGTAGCCCCTGGGCGCGGAAATGGAGTGCGCGATGAAGTTCACAGCAAAAGCACTGCTTGTCTCCACCTGCATGACAACCTGCATGACCCTCAGCGCCGTCAGCTTTGGCGCGCAGACCCTGACCATTGCCACCGTCAACAACAGCGACATGATCCGCATGCAAAAGCTCTCGAAGACCTTCGAGGCCGAGCATCCAGAGATCAAGCTGAATTGGGTGGTGCTCGAAGAAAACGTGCTGCGCCAACGCCTGACCACCGACATCGCCACCCAAGGCGGACAGTTCGACGTGCTGACCATTGGCATGTACGAAGCCGCACTCTGGGGCGCCAAAGGCTGGCTGGAACCGATGAAGGATCTTCCGGCTTCCTACGACCTCGACGACGTTTTCCCTTCTGTGCGTGACGGTTTGTCCGTCAAAGGCTCGCTGTACGCCCTGCCGTTCTACGCTGAAAGCTCGATCACGTATTACCGCACCGACCTGTTCAAGGACGCCGGACTGACCATGCCCGAGCATCCGACCTGGACCCAGATCAGCGAATTCGCGGCCAAACTCACCGACAAAACCAAAGAGCAATACGGCCTGTGCCTGCGCGGCAAAGCCGGTTGGGGTGAAAACATGGCGCTGATCACCACCCTGGCCAACGGCTATGGCGCGCGGTGGTTCGATGAAAAGTGGCAGCCTGAATTCAACGGCCCCGAATGGAAAGACGCGCTTAACTTCTACGTCGACAACATGAAGAAATCCGGCCCGCCGGGTGCGTCCAGCAACGGTTTCAACGAAAACCTGGCGCTGTTCAACAGCGGCAAGTGTGCAATTTGGGTCGACGCCAGCGTGGCCGGCTCGTTTGTCACCGACAAGTCCCAAAGCAAGGTGGCCGACAGCGTAGGCTTCACCTTCGCGCCCCACGAGAAGACCGACAAAGGCACTTCGTGGCTGTATTCCTGGTCCCTGGCGATCCCGACCAGCTCCAAGGCCAAGGACGCCGCCAAGGTGTTCACCAGTTGGGCAACCTCCAAGGAATATGGCGCATTGGTTGCCAAGACCGACGGCGTGGCCAACGTACCGCCTGGCACACGCAAGTCGACCTACAGCGACGAGTACATGAAGGCTGCACCGTTCGCCAAGGTGACCCTGGAATCGCTGAAAGTCGCCGACCCGACCAAACCGACGCTCAAGCCGGTGCCGTATATCGGTATCCAGTTGGTGACCATTCCTGAGTTCCAGGCGATTGGTACCCAGGTCGGCAAGTTCTTCTCCGGTGCGCTGACCGGTCAGCAAACGGTCGATGCTGCACTGACCGCCGCGCAGACCACCACCGAGCGTGAAATGAAGCGGGCGGGTTACCCCAAATAACCCTGGTCTCACCACAGTCAAATGTGGGAGGGGGCTTGCTCCCGATAGCCATCTACCAGTTGATGATTCAGTGACTGATACACCGCTATCGGGGGCAAGCCCTCTCCCATCCTGACCGCATTCCGATCCTTGCTTCGCAATGGCCTTGATTATCATGAATACAGCACCCAAAAACCGCCTGGCCAACCCCGGCTGGTTCCTCGTCACGCCCTCGGTCGCCATGCTGTTGCTTTGGATGATCGTGCCCCTGGGCATGACCCTGTACTTTTCCCTGATCCGCTACAACCTGCTCTACCCCGGCGAAAACCAATTCGTGGGGCTGGAGAACTTCACCTACTTCATCACTGACTCGGGCTTCTTGCCCGGTGCCTCCAACACCCTGTTGCTGGTAGGTAGCGTATTGCTGATCAGCGTGGTGTTCGGCGTGTTGATCAGCGCGCTGCTGGAAGCCAGTGAATTCTTCGGTCGCGGCCTGGTGCGGGTGTTGCTGATTTCTCCGTTCTTCATCATGCCCACCGTCGGTGCGCTGATCTGGAAGAACCTGATTTTTCACCCGGTGTCGGGAATCCTCGCTGCCGTGTGGAAGTTCTTTGGCGCAGAACCTGTTGACTGGCTGGCGCACTACCCGCTGCTGTCGATCATCATCATTGTGTCGTGGCAATGGCTGCCCTTCGCGATCCTGCTGCTGATGACCGCCATGCAGTCCCTCGACCAGGAACAAAAGGAAGCGGCACGTCTGGACGGTGCCGGCGCCATTGCGATTTTCTGGCACCTGACCCTGCCCCACCTGGCCCGCCCGATTGCCGTGGTGGTGATGATCGAAACGATCTTCCTGCTCTCGGTATTCGCCGAAATCTTCACCACCACCAACGGTGGCCCCGGCTATGCGTCGACCAACCTCGCCTACCTGATCTACAACCAGGCGCTGGTGCAATTCGACGTGGGCATGGCCTCGGCCGGCGGCTTGATTGCCGTGGTCATCGCCAATATCGCGGCGATCATCCTGGTGCGGATGATCGGCAAAAACCTGACTGACAAGCCTTGAGGGCCGCGCCATGACGCTTCAACAATCCCGCCGCCTGCAAAGCCTGTTGCTCGGCACGTTGGCCTGGGCCATCGCGATCCTGATTTTCTTCCCGATCTTCTGGATGGTGCTGACCAGCTTCAAGACCGAAATCGATGCGTTCGCCACGCCGCCGCAGTTCATCTTCACGCCGACGCTGGAGAACTACCTGCACATCAACGAGCGCAGCAACTACTTCAGCTATGCCTGGAACTCGGTGCTGATTTCCTTCAGCGCTACCGCCCTGTGCCTGCTGATCTCGGTGCCGGCGGCCTACTCCATGGCGTTCTACGAAACCAAGCGCACCAAGGGCACGCTGCTGTGGATGCTGTCCACCAAGATGCTGCCGCCGGTAGGCGTGCTGATGCCGATCTACCTGCTGGCCAAGAGTTTTGGCCTGCTGGATACGCGCATTGCGCTGATCATCATCTACACCCTGATCAACCTGCCGATCGTGGTCTGGATGGTTTACACCTACTTCAAAGACATCCCCAAAGACATCCTCGAAGCCGCACGCCTGGACGGCGCCACCCTCTGGCAGGAAATGGTCCGGGTACTGCTGCCGATCGCCAAGGGCGGCCTCGCTTCCACGGTGTTGCTGTCGCTGATCCTGTGTTGGAACGAGGCGTTCTGGTCGCTGAACCTGACCTCATCGAACGCGGCGCCGTTGACCGCGCTGATCGCCTCCTACTCCAGCCCCGAAGGTTTGTTCTGGGCCAAATTGTCGGCCGTCTCGACCCTCGCCTGTGCGCCGATCCTGATCTTTGGCTGGATCAGCCAGAAACAGCTGGTGCGCGGTTTGTCCTTCGGCGCAGTTAAATAATAATTTCTAGCGGAGGGCCCATCATGGCCAACCTCAAAATCAAGAATTTGCAAAAAGGCTTCGAAGGTTTCTCGATCATCAAAGGCATCGACCTGGAAGTGAACGACAAGGAGTTCGTGGTCTTCGTCGGCCCGTCGGGCTGCGGTAAGTCCACCCTGCTGCGCCTGATCGCCGGCCTGGAAGAAGTTACCGAAGGCACCATCGAACTCGATGGCCGCGACATCACCGAAGTGACCCCGGCCAAGCGCGACCTGGCGATGGTGTTCCAGACTTACGCGCTGTATCCGCATATGAGCGTGCGCAAAAACATGTCGTTTGCCCTGGACCTGGCCGGCGTCGACAAGAAGCTGGTGGAGAGCAAGGTCAACGAAGCGGCGCGCATCCTCGAACTGGGCCCGTTGCTGGAGCGCAAGCCCAAGCAACTCTCCGGTGGCCAGCGTCAGCGCGTAGCGATTGGCCGCGCCATTGTGCGCAACCCGAAGATCTTCCTGTTCGACGAACCACTGTCCAACCTCGACGCCGCCCTGCGTGTGCAAATGCGCCTGGAGCTGGCGCGCCTGCATAAAGAACTGCAGGCGACCATGATCTACGTGACCCACGACCAGGTCGAAGCCATGACCCTGGCCGACAAGGTGGTGGTGCTCAACAGCGGCCGTATCGAGCAGGTAGGTTCGCCGCTGGAGCTGTATCACCAACCCGCGAACCTGTTTGTGGCGGGCTTTCTTGGCACGCCGAAAATGGGTTTCCTCAAGGGCAAGGTCACGCGTGTCGAGTCCCAGACCTGCGAAGTGCAACTGGACGCCGGCACCTTGATCAACCTGCCGCTCAGTGGTCCGACCTTGAGCGTCGGCAGCGCGGTCACCCTGGGCATTCGTCCGGAGCACCTGGAAATCGCGTCGCCTGGCCAAACCACCCTGACCGTCACCGCCGACGTCGGCGAACGCCTGGGCAGTGACACCTTCTGCCACGTCAACACCGCCAACGGCGAGCCGTTGACCATGCGCATCCGCGGCGACATGGCCAGCCAGTACGGTGAAACCCTGCACCTGCACCTGGACCCGGCGCACTGCCATCTGTTCGACACTGATGGCGTGGCCGTGGCCCGTCCACTGCGCGCTGCCGCCTGATTTCGCGAGTATTACGTTATGAAATTGAACACACAGAACCTCACGCAACTGGCTGAGCAGGTGAAAATCCCGGCCTACGCCATTGCCGACACCCGTCAGGGCATCGCCCATATCGGCGTCGGCGGCTTCCACCGCGCGCATCAGGCGTATTACACCGATGCGCTGATGAACACCGGTGAAGGCCTGGACTGGAGCATCTGCGGCGTCGGACTGCGGGCCGAGGACCGCAAGGCCCGCGACGACCTGGCCGGCCAGGACTACCTGTTCACCCTGTATGAACTGGGCGACACCGACGACACCGAAGTGCGCGTAATCGGAGCCATCAGCGACATGCTGCTGGCCGAAGACAGCGCCCAAGCCCTGATCGACAAGCTCGCCAGCCCTGAAATCCGCATCGTCTCGCTGACCATCACCGAGGGCGGTTACTGCATCGACGACAGCAACGGCGAGTTCATGGCCCACCTGCCCCAGATCCAGCACGACCTGGCGCACCCCACGGCGCCGAAAACCGTGTTCGGTTTTATCTGCGCGGGGCTGACCCAACGCCGCGCCGCCGGCATTCCCGCGTTCACCGTGATGTCCTGCGATAACCTGCCCCACAACGGCGCCGTCACGCGCAAGGCATTGCTGGCGTTTGCCGCCCTGCACAATGCCGAGTTGCATGACTGGATCGAAGCCAATGTGAGCTTCCCGAATGCCATGGTCGACCGCATCACTCCCATGACCAGCACCGCCCACCGCCTGCAATTGCACGATGAACACGGCATTGACGATGCCTGGCCAGTGGTGTGCGAACCCTTCGTGCAGTGGGTGCTGGAAGACAAATTCGTCAACGGCCGCCCGGCGTGGGAAAAGGTCGGCGTGCAGTTCACCGACGATGTGACGCCCTATGAAGAGATGAAGATCGGTTTGCTCAACGGCAGCCACCTGGCCCTGACCTACCTGGGGTTTCTCAAGGGTTATCGGTTTGTGCACGAGACCATGAACGACCCGCTGTTCGTAGCCTACATGCGTGCCTACATGGACCTCGACGTCACGCCAAACCTCGCGCCGGTACCGGGCATCGACCTGACCGACTACAAGCAGACGCTGGTGGATCGCTTCTCCAACCAGGCGATTGCCGACCAGTTGGAGCGCGTGTGTTCGGACGGCTCGTCGAAGTTTCCCAAGTTCACCGTGCCGACCATCAATCATCTGATTGCCGATGGGCGTGAAACAGAGCGCGCGGCGCTGGTCGTCGCAGCCTGGGCCTTGTATTTGAAGGGCGTGGATGAGAATGGGGTGAGCTACAAAATCCCCGATCCGCGGGCGGAATTCTGCCAGGGGTTGGTGACTGACGATGCGCTGATCAGCAAACGCCTACTGGGCGTAGAAGAGATTTTTGGCACGGCTATTCCCAACTCGCCGGCGTTTGTGGCAGCGTTCGAGCGGTGCTATGAGAGTCTGCGTGATAACGGCGTCACCACTACCCTGAAGCACCTCCTGAAGAAACCGGTTTAAATGTGAGAAGGGGCTTGCCCCCGATGAGGGTGTGTCAGTCAAATATCTTTCACTGACCCACGGCCATCGGGAGCAAGCCCCCTCCCACACTGGACCGGGTTGCCAATCCAAAAAAAATAACACTGCTGAGCACACCATCATGACCCAGCAAAACCTGTTCCTCGGCATCGACTGCGGCACCCAAGGCACCAAAGCCATCGTCCTCGACGCCTCCAGCGGCAAGGTGCTGGGCCTGGGCGCCGCCGCGCACACGTTGATCAGCGGCGCCAATGGCCGTCGCGAACAGCACACCCAGGAATGGCTGGACGCCTTTACCGAAGCCACCCACCGCGCCCTGCAACAGGCTGGCGTGGACGGCCAGGACATCCTTGGTATTGGGGTTTCCGGCCAGCAGCACGGGCTGGTACTGCTGGATGACCAAGGCCAGGTCTTGCGCCCGGCCAAGCTGTGGTGCGACACCGAAACCGCGCCGGAGAACGACCGCCTGCTGCAACATCTGGGCGGCGAAAGCGGTTCACTCGAACGGCTGGGCGTGGCCATCGCACCGGGCTACACCGTGTCCAAGCTGCTATGGACCCGCGAACAACACCCGGACATCTTCAAGCAAATCGCCCATATCCTGCTGCCCCACGACTACCTCAATTACTGGCTCACCGGCCGTGCCGTCGCAGAATACGGCGATGCGTCCGGCACCGGCTATTTCAACGTGCGCAGCCGTGACTGGGATGTGGCACTGCTCAAGCACATCGACCCCAGTGGTCGCCTGGAACAAGCCTTACCGCAACTGATCGAAGCCGATCAAACCGTGGGCAGCATCCTGCCTGCCATCGCCGAGCGCCTGGGCATCAACCCCAACGCCATCGTCGCCAGCGGCGGCGGCGATAACATGATGGGCGCGATCGGCACCGGTAATATCGCGCCCGGCGTGATCACCATGAGCCTGGGCTCATCGGGTACCGTCTATGCGTTTTCGGACCAACCCAACGTCAGCCCCCAAGCGTCGGTCGCCACATTCTGCTCATCCAGCGGCGGCTGGTTGCCGTTGATCTGCACGATGAACCTGACCAACGCCACAGGCGTGATACGCGAGCTCTTCGAACTGGACCTGAACGCGTTCAACAGCCTGGTCGAGCAAGCGCCGATTGGCGCCGACGGCGTCAGCATGCTGCCGTTCCTCAACGGCGAACGCGTACCCGCCCTGCCCCACGCCACTGGCAGCCTGCACGGCCTGACCATGACCAACCTGACACGCGCCAACCTGTGCCGCGCCGTGGTTGAAGGCACCACCTTCGGCCTGCGTTACGGGCTGGACCTGCTGCGCCAGACCGGCCTGCAAAGCCAGAGTATCCGCCTGATCGGCGGCGGCTCGAAAAGCCCCGTGTGGCGGCAGATGGTCGCCGATATCATGAACACCGAAGTGATCTGCACCGAACAAAGCGAAGCCGCCGCCCTCGGCGCGGCGATCCAGGCTGCGTGGAGCCAATCCGGCGAATCCCTGGCCAGCCTCTGCGACAAATGCGTGAGCGTCGACCCGGCCAGCCGTACCCTGCCGGTGGCGGCCCATGTCAGCGCCTATCAACTGGCTTACGAACGCTATCAACAGCACGTGGCAACCTTTTAAGAGCGAACGACTATGTATCTGGTGTGTGGTGAAGCGCTGTTCGATTTTTTCAGCGAGGAAGATGCCAGCGGGCAGGCCTCCAAGGTCAACTACAAGGCGATTGCGGGTGGCTCACCGTTCAACGTCGCGGTGGGGTTACGCCGCCTGGGCATCGAGGCCGGGTTGTTCGGCGGCCTGTCCACCGATTTCCTCGGCCGACGCTTATTGCAGGTGCTGAAAGATGAAGGCGTCAGCGAACAGTTCCTGGTGGAATTCGCCGCGCCGACCACCCTGTCCATGGTCGCCGTGGGTGCCAATGGTTCACCGCAGTACAACTTCCGGGGTGAGGGCTGTGCGGACCGGCTGCTGCAAGCCGAGCATTTGCCGGTACTCGGTGATGACGTGCGTGGGCTGCATATCGGCTCGTTCTCCCTGGTGGTGCAACCGATTGGCGACACCCTGCTGGCCCTGGTACAGCGCGAAAGCGGCAAGCGCCTGATCAGCCTCGACCCCAACGTGCGCCTCAACCCGCAACCCGACATCCAGCTCTGGCGTGACCGCGTCGCCGAGCTGGTCAAACATGCCGACCTGATCAAGGTCAGCGATGAAGACCTGCACCTTCTGTACCCTGACCAGTCGCCGGAAAGCGTGCTGCAAGGCTGGTTGCAACACCGCTGCCAGTTGGTATTCCTCACCCGTGGCGGCGACGGCGCCAGTGTGTTCAGCCGCCAACATGGCACCTGGTCGCAACCTGCGGTCAAGGTGCTGATGGCCGACACCGTGGGCGCCGGCGATACCTTCCAGGCTGCGTTGATTGCCTGGCTGACCGAGCAGCAGTTGGATTCGGTCAACGGCCTGCAACAACTCACCCGCGCGCAGATTGACGCCATGCTGGGCTTTGCGATTCGCGCGGCGGCAATGACCTGCACCAAAACCGGCCCGGACCTGCCGTATCGTAAACAGTTGGGCTGAACACCCGGTTTCATGAAGGTTTTGTCAGCCAGGCCTCGATTAATCGATGGTTAATCCCGCAAGCCGACAGTGAAGTCGAACCCACTTGCGGAGCACCTTCATGAAACTACGTACTTTACTGTGTGGCGGCGCGCTGGCACTGGCAGCCGTCTCGGGCCTGGCCCAGGCCGACAACCAGAAACCCGTGCCTTACCAATACGGCATGCCGCTTAACATCAAGCATGTGATCGCCATGAACGAAGCGCCGACCAATGACTGCAAAGTCATCGACGCCGATATCAAGTTCGTGGACAGGGCTGGGAAAGTTGAAGATGTGGGCTATCGGAAGCTGTCCGACGCGTGCAGCTTCCAGAATTGAGCGTTGCACTGTCACACAGCAAGCCCGCGTAGATAGGCGTATTCTTGCGGGCTTGTCCCAAGGCCGAAAGGAATCGCCATGTCGTTCAGTTTTCGTACCCTCGCCACCACAACCGCCCTGCTGTGCTTTGCCCTCGCACTGGTCTGGGGGTTACGCCCCGATCTGCTGCTCGGTATGTGGGGAGTGAATTCTTCAGACGCCACAGGCCTGGTCGCCCGCCGCAGCGCCGCGCTGTTCCTGGCCATCGGCATCATGTTTTACCGGGCCCGCCATGCGCCGCCTTCGGACACGCGTCGCGCCATGACCAGTGGCTTTGCCATCGGTTGCCTGGTGCTGGCTGTGCTGGGCTTGAGTGAGTGGTTCAATGGCAACGCCGGGCCGGGGATCTTCCTGGCCGTGGCGACCGAAACCGTATTGGGCCTGGCGTTTATCCAAGCCCACAGGTCTTCGGTGGTTCACCCTCAGGCGTCTGCCTAGTAATAGGCTCGACCTCCCGCTCTTTGCAGAGCGGGTGCAGGGGTATTTTTCAGATCTTCACGCAACCCGGCGATCAGGTTGCAAATCGCTCGACTGCTGTCGAGTTTGTCCGTCTTGATGCCTTTGACCTCCAAATCCACCCGGTCACGGTCGCGATCGTCATAGATCTTGATCGTCAGCGAAGCATCTTCGGCTTTGGTGCATTCGCACCGTTTGGGCAGGAAACTTCCTTCAATAATGCTGCGAAGCTCTAATTCCGAAAGCATGGCCAACCTCTCCTTTTTTGAGACTGCCAACAGAGTCTTATGGGTGTGGCAGACGCCTGCCTGCCGCGTCTTGCCGACCTTGGAAGACGTTTCAACTACCAGCCTACTCGGCAAAATACGCTTGCGTTGTAACCATTCCTCATAAGGAACGCGAAAGTTTATATAACTTAAACAGGTCCCCGTCCGTAGTGTTTATAACATCGTCGAACAGCCACGATTAAACGTTTAACCCTGCACTTCGTGTGCGTATGCCATCACTCTTTCAGCAACATGTCGCAAACTATCAAAGTTGATATTCGCCCCGGAATTCACCGCCACCAGTGTCTGCCCATGCACGCCTCGTTGCGCCACGTACTTGCGAATGCCCGCCACCGCCAACGCGCCAGAGGGTTCGGTGATGGAACGGGTGTCGTCGTAGATCAGCTTGATGGCGCTGCACAGTTCGTCATTGCTCACGGTGATGACTTCGTCCACCCACTCCCGGCAGATTTCAAAACCGTAGGCGCCGATCTGCGCTACGGCGGTACCGTCGGCAAACCCGTCGACGCTCGGCAACACCACCCGCTCACCGGCGCGCAGGGCGGCCAGCAGGCAACTGGAGCCTTCGGGCTCGACACCGACGATGCGCACCTCAGGCCGCAGGTATTTGACGTAGGCCGCGATACCTGCGATCAGACCGCCGCCACCCACCGGCACGAAGATGGCGTCCAACGGGCCCTGTTGCTGGCGCAGGATTTCCATGGCCACGGTGCCCTGGCCGGCGATCACGTCCGGATCATCGAAGGGCGAAACGAACGTGGATCCGGATGTCTCGGCCAGTTGCAGCGCATGGGCCAGGGCAAACGGGAAGCTCTCCCCGTGCAACACCGCTTCGGCGCCTCGGGAGCGCACGCCCAACACCTTCAACTCGGGCGTGCTGCACGGCATGACGATCCGCGCCTTGATCCCCAACTCCTTCGCCGCCAGTGCCACGCCTTGCGCATGGTTCCCCGCCGATGCGGTCACCACACCGCGCGCCTTTTGCTCGGCGGTGAGCTGCACCAGCTTGTTGTAGGCGCCGCGAATCTTGAAGGAAAAGGTCGGTTGCAGGTCTTCGCGCTTGAGCAGCACCTGGTTACCCAGCAGCGCCGACAATGCCGGCGCGGCTTGCAGGGGCGTACGCAACGCCAGGTCATAGACCGGCGCGGCGAGGATCTTTTTTACATAGTGTTCAAGCAATGCCGTATCAGCGGTGTGGGGGACGGGGCACGTGCTCATGGGTGTCTCCTGGTTTTCAAGGGCCCTGGAGACGGAAAAACAAAACCCGCCTCTAAGGCGGGTTTGGGTGCAGCCGTGTGCTATCCCGCCAAATGAGGAATGGCGGTAATAATGCTTGGCTGGCTGCGGAAGGTTTGAAATGTCATGTCACGAAATTAACCGGGCGTCACCGGGCAAGTCAATGGCCAAGCGCCATTTAGCGTTTGGGGGTTTACGATAGATATACGAAACATATACGCTTTGTATATCAACTTTTAAACAGTGAACCCCATGGGCATCGTCAAAATCACCGACCAACTGCATGAACAACTCCGCCTGGCCAGCGCGGCCATGGACCGCTCCATCAACGCCCAGGCCGAGTTCTGGATCAAGATCGGCCTGCTCGCCGAACTCAACCCCAACCTGCCGTACAACGAGCTGATCAACAAACTGTTGCTGGACAAGCCCGACCTGATCCGGGGGCGCAGCTGATGATCAAGACTGCCGCTCATCTGGCTGTGATGCGCGAATCCGGGCGCCTGCTGGCTCAAGTGTTTGACATGCTCGACGGGTTTGTCGCCGCCGGCCGTTCCACCTTGGAGCTGGACGCCGCCGTCGAAGCCTTCATTCGTAACGACCTTAAAGCCCGCCCCGCCAGCCTCGGGCAATACGACTACCCCTTCTCCATCAACACCTCAATCAACGAAGTGGTGTGCCATGGCATGCCCAGCGCCAAGGAGATCCTCAAGGACGGCGACATCATCAACATCGACATCACCCTGGAAAAAGGTGGCTTTATCGCCGACTCCAGCAAGATGTACATGATTGGCAACGTCGCCCCCAAGGCGCGGCGCCTGGTGGAAATGACCTTTGAGGCGATGTGGGCCGGGATCCGCCAGGTCAAGCCCGGCGCACGCCTGGGTGATATCGGCCACGCGATCCAGAGCCACGCCCAGGCCAACGGCTACAGCGTGGTGCGTGAATACTGCGGCCACGGCATCGGCAAGCAGATGCATGAAGAACCGCAAATCCTGCACTTCGGCCGACCCGGCACCGGGCTGGAACTGCGCGAAGGCATGGTGTTTACCATCGAACCGATGCTCAACCAGGGCAGTTCCAAGGTGCGCAGCCTGAAAGATGGCTGGACGGTGGTGACCAAGGACAACAGCCTGTCGGCGCAGTGGGAGCACACGGTGGCGGTGACGGCGGATGGCTTTGAAGTGCTGACCTTGCAAACACAGCCAGTCGAATAACCTGTGGCGAGCGGGCTTGTCGAAGAAGTATTCCCTCGCCCCCCTTACATCGTCGCGCCCGCCATCCGTTTGAGCGCCAGTACCATCAAGCCGGCGCCCAACCCCATCGCTGTCAGGAACAATGGGTACGACACCCACCACGGTGTACCCGCGGTCATCATGCTGAACTCCGACATACCGCCAATGCTGGCGATCAGGTTGAGCGGCAAGAACACCACGTTGATCAGCGTCAGCTTGCGCAACAGGTTGTTCATGCTGTTGTTCATCAGGTTGCCGCGCGCATCGATCAGCCCGGAAAACACGTTGGAATAGATCTCCGCCTGTTTGTAGCACTGGTGGTTCTCGATGATCAGGTCATCGATAAGGCCGAGAATTTCAGCACTGAAGTGCTCCTTTTCCCCATGGTTACGCAGCCGCGACAGCACGGCGCCGTTGCTGTGCAGCGCGTTGATGTAATAGATCAGGCTTTCGCTGAGGCTGAACATCTGCATCAGGTGATGGTTGCTCATGGACGCGTTGAACTGCTGCTGCAACTCCCGTGCAACCAGCTTGATCACCTTGAGGTGGCCCAGGTAGTGGTGGATGTTGTTGAGCAACAGGTCGAGCAATACGTCCAGCGGCGTGTGCAACGGCCGGCGCTGGCCCAGGCCACTCAGTGGGGTCTCATCAGTGGCGATCACCAGCAGGCGGCCGGGTGAAAACAGCAGGCCGCACGACGCCACTTCGAACACCAGGTTGCCGCCACCGGAATAGTTCTCCGGGCGCTTCCAGATCAGGAACAGGTTGTCGGGATGAAATTCGATGCGTGAGACTTCGTCCGGGTCGAGCGCCGACGCCAACGCATGCTCGTCGAGCTTGTGGTGATCTCGCAGCCACTCGCGCTCGGCCAGGTCGGGGTTGTTGAACAACAGGATCGGGGCCGCGTCGCTGTGCCCCGGACGTAACTTTCCACCGTTCAGTTCAAAGCGCTGGATCATCGCGCGTCACCACACCTGGCCCTGGCGTTTCAGCTCCAGGCGCCGCACAAACTCTTCCAGCACCAGGCTGTACAGGTCGTCCTGCAAGTAGGCATCTTCGATGCCAGCATCCAGGTTCGGGTTGTCGTTGACCTCGATCACTACCACCTTGTCGCCGGACTGCTTGAGGTCCACACCGTACAGGCCGTCGCCGATCAGGTTGGCGGTCTTCACCGCCAGTTCCACCACCGCCTTGGGCGCTTCATGGACGGCCAGGGTGCGGCATTCGCCGTTGATGGCCTGGCCGATGGCCTTGTGGTTATAGATCTGCCAATGGCCCTTAGACATGAAGTACTGGCAGGCAAAAATCGGCTTGCGATTGAGTACGCCGATGCGCCAGTCGTACTCGGTGTAGAAGAATTCCTGGGCCAACAGCAGCACCGAATGCTCGAACAACTCGGCGGTGGCCTTGAGCAAGGCTTCCTGGCTTTCGACCTTGATCACGCCACGGGAGAAACACCCGTCGGGAATCTTCAACACCAGCGGAAACCCGAGGCGCTCGCCGACCCGTTCGAAATCTTCCGGTCGCTCCTTGTAGAGAATCTCGGTGGCGGGCATGCCCAACTGATGGCTGTTGAGCAAGTCGGTGAGGTAGACCTTGTTGGTGCAGCGCAGGATCGACGCGGGGTCGTCCATCACCACCAGGCCTTCGCTTTCGGCTTTTTTGGCAAAGCGGTAGGTATGGTTGTCAACGCTGGTGGTCTCGCGGATCAGCAAGGCGTCGTATTCGGCCAGCCGCGCGTAGTCCTTGCGCTCGATCAGCTCCACATCGATGCCCAGGCCCTTGCCCACGCGGATGAAGTTCTCCAGGGCACGGGCGTTGGAGGGTGGCAGCTGCTCCTGTGGATCGTGCAGGATTGCCAGGTCGTAACGGGCCAGGCGCCGCGAACGGGGTTGGCGCCAGATCTTGCGGCTGAAGTTATCAAGGGCATGGGCGAACTGATCTTCCTGATCGTCACGCAACTTGTGCAATACGCCGGATTTCACCCCTTCGATATGCCAACCGTTATTCTTTCTGAATTCAACCAAGAGGATCGGACACGGGAATGTTTCAAACAACTGGCGGGCCAATTCCTGCAACGGTTCTATATTGGTCCTGCCGAAGTAAAGTGTCAGGGTAAACCCTTCGGTATTACTGTAGAGGTGATGACTCAAGGCTTTATCAAGGGTTTTATCCAGGTCATCCAGCGCCAGGCCGTACAGCGACTTCTTAGTCAATTCACTGATGGTGCGCACCGAAGGAATCACCTTGTGTCCGCGCGCTTCGGCCAGCAACGAGCAGTAGTAGCCGTGCCCCAGGTACTTGTAGCTGCGGCACAGGTTGATCACCTGCACACGCTTGCCCGTCTCGTTTTGCCGTGTTTGCTCAAGGTATTCCTGGGCGGTGACGATGTCTTCGCTGGGAAAGTAGGAGGCCCAATCTTCCTTGCGCTCAACAATAATCACCACTTGACTGTTACTTCGAGGCGACGCAGAAAAAAAGCCCTTCGAAGTTATTGTCGCCGCGACAATTTGCTCGGATACTTCACGCCAATGACCTTGTACCGCCGACATAATATTTGATCCGCTTTAGAGAACTCGACCTTTTCTATTAAGCACGATCTTTTAGGGAAGTCCCGTTTCGTTACGCAACTTTTACGGCGGTTATATGGCTCTTTTCTCTCGCGTTGCATTACCCGGTGATGTACCGGCATTGGTCGCATTGGAACAACAGTGTTTCACCAGTGACCGGCTCTCATCGCGCAGTTTTCACTGGATGATCAGCCGCGCCCACGGCCAGTTGCTGGTAGCGGAACAGGACGGGCAGTTGCTCGGTTATGCGCTAGTGCTGTTTCGTCGTGGCAGCGCGTTCGCGCGCTTGTATTCCATCGCCATTGCCGCCCACGCACGCGGCCTCGGGCTGGGCAGGCAGTTGCTCAGCCATGTCGAGGCCTGCGGGGTGACGCACGGGTGCGCGCACCTGCGCCTGGAGGTGCGCACCGACAACCCCGGCGCCCTTGCGCTGTATGAGCGCAATGGCTACCGGCGCTTCGCCCAGGTCAACGACTACTACGCAGACCACACTCCGGCCCTGCGCCTGGAAAAAACCTTGGTCAGGCCACCTGCTTGATCCCGGCCTTGGCTTCCAGCTCACGCACCAGCGGCAGTACGCGTTTGCCGAAGTACTCCACTTCTTCCTGGAAGTGCAGGAAGCCCGCCAGCACCAGGTCCACGCCTACGGCCTTGAGTGCAACGATGCGCTCAGCAATTTGCTGCGGGGTGCCGATCAGGTTGGTCTTGAAGCCATCGTTGTACTGCACCAGGTCTTCAAAGCTGGACTTGGCCCAGTTGCCCTCGCCTTCGGGTGACGCCTTGCCCGCTTGCTTGGCCGCGTCGCCAAAGGCATTCACGGCTTCCGGGTCGGCCTTGTCGATGATCTCTGCGAGCACGGCGCGGGCTTCTTCCTCGGTGTCGCGGGCGATGATGAATGCATTCACGCCGACTTTGACCGAGTGGTTATTTGCGGCAGCCTTGGTGCGAATGTCATCGACCTGGGCCTTGATGCCTTCCGGGGTGTTACCGTTGGTGAAATACCAATCCGACACCCGCGCCGCCATGTCCCGCGCGGCCCGTGAACTGCCGCCCTGGAACACTTCCGGCTGGCCCAGCGGCTTGGGTTTGAGGGTGTAGTTGTTGAAACGGTAGAAGTCGCCCTTGAAGGTAAAGTCGTCCTGGGTCCAGATGCCTTTGAGGGCGCGGATAAATTCCTCGGAACGGCGATAGCGCTCGTCGTGTTCCAGCCAGTGTTCGCCGATGGCCTGGAACTCGCCCTTGAACCAGCCACTGACGATGTTCACCGCAATGCGGCCGTTGGTGAGTTGGTCGATGGTCGCCAGTTGCTTGGCCGCCAGCGCCGGCTGCCAAGGGCCGGGAAGGATCGCGGCGATGACCTTGAGCTTGGTGGTCGCCGCCAGCAGCGCATGGCTGAACGCCACGGATTCATGCTGGTTCTCGGCGCCGTAGCCAGCGGTGAAGCGGATCTGGGTCAGGCCGTATTCGAAGCCGGCTTCTTCGGCCAATTGCGCCAATTTACGGTTGTAGTCGATGCCCCAGTGGGTGCGTTGTTCGATCTTACTGACCACCAGCCCACCGCTGACGTTGGGCACCCAATAGGCAAATTTCACGGCTTGCTGACTCATCGAACGGTACCTCGTGCAAAAGGGATGTATCGAGGCTTGAGCAGCAAGCGTGCCAGTCAGTGGCAAAGGCCCATGCCATGGGCGTTGCGCCCAAAAAAACGCCCCCGGCGGGCGTGCAGGCACATGTCATGGATCGCGCCGGTTTGTCGGAATGCTGTTGCTGGAGCAACAGTAATCAAAGCAAATCCCCCGTAAACATTGGGCCACGAACCCGGCACGGACTGTGCAATCCCCCTTGCATTGACCACTGCCCCGGAGCCTTGCCCATGACCGAACATCACGTCATTAACCCGCTGTCCATCGGCGTCGATTACCCCACCTTGGCCGCGCGCTTCCGGCCGATCTTCCAGCGCATCGCCGACGGTGCGGTGCAGCGCGAACTCAGCCGTACCCTGCCCCATGAGCCGATCCAATGGCTCAAGGAGGCCGGTTTCGGCGCGGTGCGCGTACCGGTGGAATATGGCGGTGGCGGTGCTTCGCTGCCGCAACTGTTCGAACTGCTGATCGAACTGGCCGAAGCCGACTCCAACGTACCCCAGGCCCTGCGCGGGCATTTCGCCTTTGCCGAGGACCGCCTGAACGCGCCGCCGAGTGCCGGCCGGGACCTGTGGTTCAAGCGGTTTGTCGACGGCGATATCGTCGGCTGCGCCTGGACTGAAATCGGCAACGTGGCCATCGGTGATGTGGTCACCCAGGTCAGCCCCGACGGCGATAAGTGGAAGCTCAACGGTGAAAAGTTCTACAGCACCGGCAGCATTTTCTCTGACTGGATCGATGTGTACGCCCAACGCAGCGACACCGGCGGCGATGTGATCGCTGCGACCCGTGCACGCCAGCCTGGCGTGGTGCACAGCGACGATTGGGACGGCTTTGGCCAGCGCACCACCGGCAGCGGCACCTCGCGCTTTACCGATGCTGAAGTCGAGGCGGATAACGTCATCGACTTTGCCACCCGTTTCAAATACCAGACCGCGTTCTACCAACTTGTCCTGCTGGCCAGCCTCGCCGGTATCGGCCGTGCGGCGTTGCGCGATGTGGCCCACCAGGTGCGCAGCCGCAAGCGCATCTACAGCCACGGCAATGCCCAGCATGTGAGCCAGGATGCACAGATTCAACAGGTGGTGGGCGAAGTCGCGGCGCTGGTGTATGCCGCTGAGGCCAGCGCGTTAAGGGCGACATTGCCAGCGCAACGGGCTTACGTGGCGCGGTTTGGCGGGGATGACGCCGTGGAGCGCGAAGCCAACGTCGCCGCCGAAATTGAATCGGCCACGGCGCAGGTGGTGGTGTCGGAGTTGATCCAGCGGGCTACCAGCGAGTTGTTCAACGCACTGGGGGCGTCGGACGTGCGCCAGGGGAAAGCCCTTGATCGGCATTGGCGCAATGCGCGGACTGTGTCGTCCCACAACCCGGTGATCTACAAAGCGCGGATCGTGGGGGACTGGGTGATCAATGGCACCGAGCCGCCGTTTGTGTGGCAGATCGGCAATGGTCCGGCAAAAGCCTGAGGCTGAGCGGGGTCAAAACTGTGGGAGGGGGCTTGCCCCCGATGGCAGTGGGTCAGTCACTGTATTCAAAAACTGACCCACCGCTATCGGGGGCAAGCCCCCTCCCACATTGGATACTGCGCACGCCTCAGAAGGCCAGTTTGTAACCAACCGCCATTAACATGATCGCCAGGCACGGGCGAAGCACGCCGTCCGGGATCTTGCCGGTCATGTGGCTGCCGAAGTAAATGCCCGGCAACGAACCCATCAGCAGAAAGCCCAGCAGGTGCCAGTCCATATTGCCCATGCCGGCATGGCCCAGTCCGGCCACGAGGGTCAGGGGAACCGCGTGGGCGATCTCGGTGCCCACCAGGCGGCGCGTAGCCAGGAATGGATACAGGATAAACAGCGCCACAGTGCCCAGGGCGCCGGCGCCGATTGAAGTCAGGGCGACCATGGTGCCGAGGATGGCGCCGGTGACAACGGTCAAGCCGTTCAGGTTGCGCGGGTTCATGTGGTAGCTGTCGCCCGCGTGACGCTGGGCGAAGGCCAGCAGGCGTTGCTTGAACAGGATCGCCAGGGCCGTCAACAGCAACACGACACCGAGGGCTTGCTTGATGACCGCGTTCATCGCCGTAGGATCGGTATGCAAGGTGGCGAGAAACCACAGGGTCAGCAGCACCGCAGGCACACTGCCCAGGGTCAACCAGCCGGTGATGGTCCAATCGATGTTCTTGTTCTTGCTGTGTACCAGCACGCCACCGGACTTGGTGATGGCCGCGTACAACAGGTCAGTGCCCACAGCCGTGGCCGGGTTGATGCCGAACCACAACAGGATCGGGGTCATCAAAGAGCCCCCGCCGACACCGGTCATGCCCACGATAAAACCTACGATCAGGCCGGCAATTACGAAACCAAAGTTACCCACTTCCATTACAGCTACCCGCGGCCTTATAAATTTCTGGCGGCAGGATAGCGATTTTTCTTATAACGACTTATACCAATATGATCTGACTTTAGATCTTTTTCGCTTAATGCAATTTTTTTGCCGATCACTGCATCCAGTTGGCGTGCCCATGGGTAGTCCTTGCAGCAACCCTGCTGTTTCATCTAGTGGAGAAACACCCATGAACGCTAAAGCCCTGCTCTGCCTCACCGGTTTGCTCGTTGCCAGCCCCGCCGCCTTTGCCCAGGCCGGTTTGCCGGACAGCATTAAAGTGCCGGACGGCCACAAGGTGGCGATGGAAACCACCGGTGTCGGCGAAATCACCTACGAGTGCCGCGACAAAGCCAACGTCGCTGGCCAGACCGAATGGACTTTCGTCGGCCCCAAGGCGGTGCTCAATGATCGCAGCGGCAAGCAGGTCGGCACCTACTTCGGCCCACCTGCCACTTGGCAAGCCAAGGACGGTTCGAAAATCACCGGCACCCAGCTGGCCGTGGCGCCATCGAGCCCGGGCAACTTGCCTTATCAACTGGTCAAGGCCAACCCGGCCGAAGGCAAGGGCGCGATGAGTGGCGTGAGTTACATCCAACGGGTCGCCCTTAAAGGCGGTGTAGCGCCGAGCACTGAATGCACGGTCGCCAACAAGGGCAAACAGGAAGTGGTGAAGTACCAGGCCGACTACATCTTCTGGGCGGCCAACTGATCAAACTGCGCTACGCTGCCTGTGGCGAGCATGCTCGCCACAGGGGTTCAGCCATTTGAGGGATGTGCGTGTTTGATTACGAAGCCTGTCTGCTGGCCTGTGCCCGTGGCGACCAACGCGCCTTGCGCCGACTGTATGAGCAGGACAGCAGCCACTTGCTCGGCGTAGCCCTGCGTATCGTGCGTGACCGGGCGCTGGCCGAAGATATCGTGCATGACGCGTTTATCAAGATCTGGCGCGGCGCCGGCAGTTTCGACCCCAGCCGTGGTTCGGCGCGGGGTTGGGTGTTCAGCGTGACCCGACACTTGGCGCTCAACGTGGTGCGCAACCAGTACCGTGAGGTGCCGCTGGACGACGAACACGAGCACGTCACCGCGCCCACCGACACCTTTGAGTTTTCCGCGCGTTCCGGGCAGATCCACACCTGCCTGGAGCAGCTCGATCCGGCCCGCCGCACGTGCATCCTGCATGCGTATGTCGACGGCTATTCCCATAGCGAAATCGCTTCGAGGTTGGACACCCCCCTGGGGACCGTCAAAGCCTGGATCAAACGTAGCCTCGCCGCGCTGCGGGAGTGCATGGCATGAACAACCCCTTGGACGAACTGGCCAGCGAATACGTGCTGGGCACCCTGCCCGCCGAACAACGGGCCGACGTGGAACAACGCCTGCCCCACGATGCCGAGTTACGCGCGGCGGTGGATGCCTGGGAGCAGCGACTGCTGCCCCTGACCGCGTTGGCCGAGCCGGTGTTGCCCTCGGCGCAGTTATGGCGGCGCATCGAACGTAACACCGCGACCCCGGACGCCGACGTACCGTGGTGGAACCTGCTGGCCTTGTGGCGCGGCCTGGCCGGTGCCGGGCTGGCGGCGAGTGTGGTGCTGGGGACGTTATTACTGACCCGCCCGCCTATCGCGGACCCCGCCTTTGTGGTGGTGCTGGTGGCCCCCCAAAGCCAGGCGCCCGGCTGGGTGATCCAGGCCAGCAACAATCAGCAGATTCAGTTGATCCCGTTGGGCGTGATGGAAGTCCCAGCGGACAAGGCGCTGCAGTTCTGGACCAAGGGTGATGGCTGGCAAGCTCCCGTGTCCCTGGGGCTGGTGAAGCCGGGGCAAACCCTGTCGCTGCCGCTGGACAGGCTGCCGCCGCTGTCGCCTAACCAATTGTTCGAACTGACCCTGGAAGACCCGAGCGGCTCGCCGACCGGCAAACCCACCGGGCCGATCCAGGCCATCGGCCGCGCGGTCAAGGTGCTCTGATCAACCGAGGCTGGGCAGCCACACGCGAAACCGCGCGCCACCCAACGGCGACGCCTGGGCGGTCAACGTCCCGCCCTGGGCTTCCAGGGCGCGGCGGCTGATCGCAAGACCCAGGCCGAAGCCGCCGGTGCTGCGGTCGCGGCTGCGGTCGAGGCGATAGAACGGTTCGAAGATACGTTCACGCTGGTCCAGCGGTATGCCGATGCCATCGTCATCTACCCAGATTTCACAGCCCTTTGGACACACCTTGACCCCCACCTGGATGCGCTTGTCGCAGTAACGCGTGGCGTTGCGCAGCAGGTTCTGCAAGGCACGGGCGGTGAGGCGCGGGTCGAGGCTGAAGCGTTCTACAGCGCAATCAAGCACCACGTCGATGACGATCTCGGGGTTTTCCAGCTCGTCGTCGACGCTGCCCAGCACGCTGTCGATAAACTCATCGAGCACCACCTCGACCCGCTCCGGCAATTGCGCCGGGTTTTGCAGGCGGCTGTAGGAGAGCAACTCCAGCACCAATTCATCCAGCTCACGAATATGCGCCACAAGGCCGTGCAGACGTTCGCGACTGGCCTCGGGCAAGTCTTCGGACAGCGCCAGGGCCAGGCCGAAATCCAGGCGCGTCAACGGCGTGCGCAGTTCATGGGAGACGGCGTTGAGCAGGTCTCGCTGTTGGTTGAGCAGGTGTTCGATGTCGTCGGCCATGGTGTCGAACACCGCCGCCAGGCTGCCGATGTTAGAGCTGGGCGGGATACGCGTGCGCTCGGCCAGGTTGCCCTTGCCGAGTTGAGCGGCGGTGCTTTTCAGGCGTTCCAGATCACGCCAGTGCGGGCGCAGCCAGAACAGCAGGCAGGCGAGCAACGCCGCGCCGATCAGCACATTCATCGACCAGTACAGCAGGTTCATGTCCAGCGGGTCTGGCGGGATGGTCAGCTTGACCGCGAACTGCTGGTTGAGCGGCGAGCTGATCTCTTCCATCCAGCCCCATTCTCCCAGGCGAATCACCGGCTTGCCCTGCTCCAGCAGCTTGGCTTCTTGCGGGGTATAGCTGGCGTCCTGACGCAGCAGCAGTTGCACTTTGAGCGGCGCAAAGTCGCGGCCCAGTTGCTCGGTGACCTGGGACCAACGCTCCACCGGCGCCCGCAGGTATTGCTTGACGATGAGGGTTTGCTGGCCACGGGACTGCTCAATGTTGTAATCCAGGTAACGGTGTTCGAACAGCTGAATGACCAGTTTGGGAATCAGGTAGATCGCCGCACTGTAGGTGACGATGGTGATCAGGTAGAGGCGCAGCAGTACACGAAACATGGCTCAGCATTCCCACTCGGAACGGCTGAACAGGTAGCCCTTGCCCCACACAGTCTTGATCTTGCGCGCCTCGCCGGCATGGTCGTCGAACTTGCGGCGCAGCTTGGAGATGGCCACGTCTACCGAGCGATCGGTGCCGTTGAACTCGATCCCGCGCAGGCGTTGCAGGATCTGATCGCGGCTGAGCACTTCACCGGCATGCCGCGCCAACACCACCAGCAGGTTGTATTCGCCGCTGGACAGCTCCACCGGCTGCTCACGCCACACCACGGTGCGCTCCGACAGGTCGATGCACAGGTTGCCCATGTGGATCTGATCGTTGGCCACCTGGGGCTCCGACAAACTGCTGCGCCGCAGCAAGGTGCGCACGCGGGCCAATAGCACGCGCGGCTCGCAGGGTTTGGTCACATAGTCGTCGGCGCCCATTTCCAGACCCAACACCTGGTCGTGGCTGTCGTCGCGAGCGGTGAGCATCAGGATCGGCAGCCCTGCCGAATCGGCGCGCAGCAGGCGGCACACTTGCAGGCCGTCGAGCCCCGGCAGCATGAGGTCGAGGATCACCAAGTCCGGCGGATTGAGGCGTGCGCGTTCCCGTACGTGGTCGCCACGGCTGAGCACACTGACGTGATAGCCATTGCGCTCCAGGTAGCTGGCAATCAGCTCCGAGAGTGCGGCGTCGTCTTCCACCAGGAGGATGTTGGGCATGAAGGTGTTTCCAAAAAATACAGTGATAGGTCGTACACAAATCCAATGTGGGAGGAGGCTTGCCTCCGTTGGCGGTGCTTCAGATGCAGAGTCGTTGACTGATTCACCGCCACCGGGGGCAAGCCCCCTCCCACATTGGATCGTCAGTTTTTGCAAGGTTGTGCAAGGATATACGCCCTCGGCGCCCCGCGCGCCGCACCTTACATTTCTTCACAGACCACCTACACAGCTTCACAGCACCGCGGCGCAGGTGAACTTAGGATGCGCCAGTCACTATTGGGATAAGAGCATGTCGAAGAATCTGTTTGCGCCGTTTTGCCTGTTGGCCCTGACGCTGGCCCTGAGTGCTTGTGACAAATCAGCCGCCGAAGCGCCGGAAATGCCCCTGGCCAAAGTGCGCATCGAAACACTTGAGGCCAAGCCTCTGTCCATCACCAGCGAGCTGAGCGGACGCATCGCCGCGCCGCGTGTGGCCGAAGTGCGCGCGCGGGTGGCCGGCGTGGTGATGCAGCGGGTATTCAAGGAAGGCCACGACGTCAAACAGGGCGACGTGCTGTTTCGCATCGACCCGGCCCCGTTCAAGGCCGATCTCGACAGCGCCCAGGCCAACCTGAGCAAGGCCCAAGCCAACGCGTTCCAGGCGCGCCTGCAAGAGCAGCGCTACAGTCAATTGGTGGAAGGCAACGCCATCAGCGGCCAGGACTACGACAACGCCCGCGCCAACCTGCGCCAGACCAACGCCGAAGTCGCCGCCAATAAAGCCGCCGTCGAACGCGCCAAGTTGAACCTGGGATATGCCACTGTGACGGCCCCAATTTCCGGGCGTATTGGCCGGGCGCTGGTGACCGAAGGCGCACTGGTCGGCCAGAACGAGGCCACGCCCCTGGCGATCATCCAGCAACTGGACCCGATTCACGCTGACCTCACTCAATCCACCCGCGAACTGAACGACCTGCGCCGCGCCTTCCGCGCCGGCAGCTTGAAGCAGGTCGGTCAGGACCAGGCCAAGGCCACGCTGATCCAGGACGACGGCAGCCTGTATCCGCTGCCGGGCAAATTGCTCTTCGCCGACATCAGCGTCGACCCCGGCACCGGGCAGATCATTCTGCGCAGCGAGTTCCCCAACCCGGACCTCGACCTGTTGCCCGGCAGCTTCGTGCGAGTGCGCCTGGAGCAAGCGGTCGACAAACAAGGCATCAGCGTGCCGCAACGCGCTATCAGCCGTGACAGTGCCGGTATCCCGATGGTGCTGCTGGTGGATGCCGAGCAGACCGTCAGCCAGCAACCGGTGCAATTGGGTGCGGTGATCAACGATCGCTGGATCGTCAGCAGCGGCCTCAAGCCCGGTGATCGCATCGTCGTCGAAGGCCTGCAACACGCGCGCCCCGGTGAAAAAGTCCAGGTAGACGACAGCCCGACGCCACTCGCTCAGGCTTCCGGCCAATAAGGATTATTCGACCATGCCGCAGTTCTTTATTGACCGCCCGATCTTCGCGTGGGTGGTTGCCCTGTTTATCCTCCTGGCCGGTTTACTGGCCATCCCGCAGTTGCCGGTGGCCCAGTACCCCAACGTGGCGCCGCCGAAAGTCGAGATCTACGCGGTGTACCCCGGCGCCTCGGCCCAGACCCTGGATGAAAGCGTGGTCAGCCTGATCGAGCAGGAGCTTAACGGCGCCGATCACTTGCTGTACTTCGAATCCCAGAGCAGCCTGGGTTCGGCCACCATCACCGCCACCTTCCAACCCGGCACCGACCCAGAAATGGCCCAGGTCGATGTGCAGAACAGGCTCAAGGCCGTGGAGCCACGCCTGCCCCAGGCGGTGACCCAGCAAGGCTTGCAGGTAGAAAAAGTCTCCGCGGGTTTCCTGCTGCTGGTGACCCTGACCTCCAGTGACGGCAAGCTCGATGACGTAGCGCTCAGCGATTACCTCGCGCGCAACGTAATGAACGAACTCAAGCGCCTGGACGGCGTGGGCAAGGCGCAGTTGTACGGCGCCGAACGGGCCATGCGCATCTGGATCGACCCGCAGAAGCTGATCGGTTTCAACCTGACCCCGGCCGACGTCAACAACGCGATCAGCGCGCAGAACGCCCAGGTTTCCGCTGGCAGTATTGGTGATTTGCCGGGCACCAAGACCCAGGAAATTACGGCGGCTATCCTGGTCAAGGGCCAGCTTTCCACCCCGGCGGAGTTCGCCGACATCGTGCTCAAGGCCAATCCGGACGGTTCCACCGTTCGCGTCGGCGACGTGGCGCGGGTAGAAATCGGCAGCCAGGAATACCAGTTTTCCACGCGCCTGAACGGCAAGCCATCCACCGCCGTCAGCGTGCAACTGGCGCCCGGTGCCAACGCGCTGAACACCGCGACCCTGGTGCGGGCGAAGATGGATGAGCTGTCACGCTACTTCCCGGCCAATGTGGAATACAAGATTCCGTACGACACCTCGCCCTTCGTCAAAGTCTCGATCACCAAGGTGGTCTACACCTTGCTGGAGGCCATGGCGCTGGTGTTTGCGGTGATGTTCCTGTTCCTGCAGAACGTGCGCTACACGCTGATCCCCACCCTGGTGGTACCGATTGCGCTGATGGGCACCTTTGCCACGATGCTGTTGCTGGGTTTCTCGATCAACGTGCTGACCATGTTCGGCATGGTGCTGGCCATCGGCATTTTGGTGGACGATGCGATTGTGGTGGTGGAGAACGTCGAACGGATCATGGTCACCGAGGGCCTCTCGCCCAAGGACGCGACGAAGAAAGCCATGGGCCAAATCACCGGCGCCATCGTCGGCATTACCCTGGTGCTGGTGGCGGTGTTCCTGCCGATGGCGTTCATGGCGGGCTCAGTGGGGGTGATTTACCAGCAGTTCTCGCTGTCGATGGCCACTTCGATCCTGTTCTCGGCATTCCTCGCCCTGACCTTGACCCCGGCCTTGTGCGCCACCCTGCTCAAGCCGATAGCCAAGGGCGAGCACCATGCCAAGGGCGGTTTCTTCGGCTGGTTCAACAAACGCTTCGAGCAACTAACCGACCGCTATGAAGGCTGGGTGGCCTATGCCCTCAAGCACAGCGGCCGCTACCTGCTGATCTACCTGGTGCTGCTGGTGGGCCTGGGCCTGATGTTCATGCGCCTGCCCGCCTCGTTCCTGCCGGTGGAAGACCAGGGCTACACCATCACCGATATTCAGCTGCCGCCGGGCGCGAGCAAAAACCGCACGGTGCAGGTCGCCGAGCAGATCGAAGCGCACAACGCCGAGGAGCCTGGGGTGGGTGACACCACCATGATCATGGGCTTCAGCTTCTCCGGTTCGGGGCAGAACGCCGCGTTGGCGTTTACCACCTTGAAGGATTGGTCCGAGCGCAGCAGCGAGGATTCGGCCGCATCGATTGCTGAGCGGGCCAATATGGCGTTCAGCGAATTGAAAGACGCGATTGCGTACTCAGTGCTGCCACCACCAGTGGACGGCCTGGGCACGTCCAGCGGTTTCGAGTTCCGCCTGCAGGACCGCGCTGGCGTCGGCCATGCCGCGTTGATGGCAGCGCGCACCGAGTTGCTGGCGGCAGCCGAGAAAAGCCCGATCCTGGCCAACGTGCGCGAAAGCGCCCTGGCCGAAGCGCCGCAAGTGCAGCTGGAAGTGGACCGTAAGCAAGCCAACGCCTTGGGCGTGTCGTTTGCGGATGTGGGTAATGTGCTGTCGTCGGCGATTGGCTCGGCCTACGTCAACGACTTCCCCAACCAGGGCCGCATGCAGCGCGTGGTGGTGCAAGCCGAAGGCGACCAGCGCAGCCAGGTGGCGGACCTGATGAAAATCAACGTGCGTAATAACGCCGGAAAAATGGTGCCGCTGTCGGCATTTGTCGAAGCCAAATGGACCCAAGGCCCGGCGCAACTGACGCGGTATAACGGCTACCCTGCCATCGCCATTTCCGGCGAGGCGGCCCCCGGGCACAGTACCGGCGAGGCGATGGAGGAAATCCAGCGCCTGGTCAGCCAACTGCCAGCGGGCCTGGGTCAGGAATGGACCGGGCTGTCGTTGCAGGAACGCTTGTCCGGCGCACAGGCACCGATCCTGCTGGGCCTGTCGCTGCTGATCGTGTTCCTGTGCCTGGCCGCGCTGTATGAAAGCTGGTCGATCCCGACCTCGGTGTTGCTGGTGGTGCCACTGGGCGTGCTCGGCGCGGTATTGGCCGTGACCTTGCGCGGCATGCCCAACGATGTGTTTTTCAAGGTCGGTTTGATCACCATCATCGGCCTGTCGGCGAAGAACGCGATTTTGATCATCGAGTTCGCCAAGGACCTGTATGACCAGGGAGAAGACCTGATCGAAGCCACGTTGAAGGCTGCGCGCTTGCGCCTGCGGCCGATCATCATGACCTCGCTGGCGTTTATTCTCGGCGTGGTGCCATTGGCGATTGCCACCGGGGCCAGTTCGGCAAGCCAGCAGGCGATTGGTACGGGCGTGATTGGCGGGATGATTACCGCGACGTTGGCAGTGGTGTTCGTGCCGGTGTTCTTTGTGGTGGTGATGAAGCTGGTGCGCAAAAAGCGCTGATGCGAACAGCCGGCGGGTTGTAGCGAGCAACCCGCTCGCTACAAAAAATGCGCTAAGGTGCTAACAGGTAACCATCTGTGAGCTGCCATGCCCTTCCTCGCCCGTACCCACCCTCGCCTCTCCGCCGCCGCCGTACTGGGTATTGCCGCAGGCATCCTGATGCCCGCCGAAACACTCATCAGCAAAATCCTGATCGGCTGGAACGCTGGGGTCTGGACCTACCTGGTGCTGATGCTGTGGCTGACCAGCCGCGCCAAGGCCGAAGACGTCAAACGCATCGCCGAAGTCGAGGACGAAAACGCCGGGCTGGTGCTGTTCATGGTGTGCATCGCCGCCATCGCGAGCCTGGCGACCATTACTTTCGAATTGGTGGGCAGCAAGGAGTTGGCCACCGGGCAACGCCTGTTGCACTACGGTTTCACCGGGCTGACGGTCATCGGCTCATGGCTGCTGATCGGGGTGATTTTCAGCGTGCATTACGCCCGGCTCTATTACACCTGGGCAGGCAAGGAGCCGGCGCTGCGTTTCGCCGAAGGGTTGCTCACGCCCAACTACTGGGACTTCCTGTACTTCTCCTTCACCATCGGCGTGGCCGTGCAGACCTCGGATGTGGGCGTCGCCACCCGTGGCCTGCGCAAGGTTGTACTGGCGCAGTCGTTGATCGGGTTTCTGTTCAACACCGCGATACTGGGGTTCTCGATCAATATCGCCGCCGGCCTGTTCGGCTAGCCTTGCACAAACCTTCTAGACGCTCATTAGCGGATGGGCGCCAATAGCCTCACTTATTCCTCAACGGTGATGTATGGCCGCGCACAATTGGATCGACCTGTCTCAGGACGCCGACACTGGCATCGAGACCCTGCGCGCGCATTTTGAAGGCCATGCTTATGACCCCCATTGGCATGACAGCTACCTGATCGGCGTCACCGAACAAGGCGTGCAGCAATTCAACTGCCGCCGTGCCCGCCACAACAGCGTGCCCGGCCAGGTTTTTTTGGTGGAGCCTGGCGAAGTGCATGACGGCGACGCGCCCACGGCGGACGGCTTCACCTACCACATGCTGTACCTCGACCCACAGTGGCTGGCGCGGGAAGTGAGTGCGGTATTTGAAGAAGCGCCGGTCAACAGTCAATTGGGCTTCGCCAGCACCCTGGCCAACGATGCACGCCTGGCGCTGTCCACCAGCCAAGCCTTCCAGACACTGCACAGCGGTGAACTGCGCATCGTGCGGCAACGGGCAATGGACCACTTGCTGGAATGCCTCACCGACCAACTCTACTGGCGCACCCGCTACCGCGAAGATCCGCGCCTGCCGCGGGTGGCCCACAAGGCGCGGGAATACCTGCATGACCACCTGCATCAGGACGTGGGCATGGACGAACTGGCCCTGGCCTGCGGCGTCGACCGCTTTCGTCTGAGTCGCACCTTCAAAAGCGCTTTCGGCCTGCCGCCCCATGCCTACCTGGTGCAACTGCGCCTGGCCCGCGCGCGCCACTTGCTGGGCAAGGGCGCGCAACCGGCCGATGTGGCGATTGCCTTGGGCTTCGCCGATCAAAGTCACTTGGGCCGCTGGTTCGTGCGCGCCTATGGCCTGACACCGGCGGCGTACCGCAAGCGCTGCTCAAACGTTCCAGACAGCTAAGTCACGGGCTTGCAAGGATGGACACCACTGATCTGTTCACTGGAGTCCCGTCCCATGCTGTCTACCTTACTGCCCTTCGCGTTATTTGCCTTCGTCGCCTCCATTACGCCCGGCCCCACCAACATCCTGGTGCTGAGCAACAGTGCCCGCTATGGCCTGCGAGCGGCATTGCCGATCATCCTCGGGGCTTGTGCCGGTGCAGCGGGCATTGTGCTGATAGTGGGTTCGGGGTTCGGTGAGTCGCTGATTCATCTGCCCAAGGTACAAGCCACCCTGCAGTGGGTCGGCGTCGCATGGCTTAGCTACCTCGCCTGGCAGATTTTCAGTGCGCCCGCCCAGGCCGTTGAGCGCGATGCATCCCACAAGCGCCTGGGCCTGCTCGGCGCCGCCAGCTTGCAACTGGTCAACCCCAAGACCTGGATGATGGCGTTGGCGGTGGTCAGTGTGTTTGCGGGGCAAGGAGACGGGCGTCAGGCGCATGTGCTGGCCCTGTCCCTGATGTTTTTTGTAGTGTCCCTGCCGTGTCTTGGCATGTGGGCGGTGCTGGGCGCCGGATCGACCCGGCTGCTGGGCTCGGCCAGGGCCATGCAACGGTTCAATCGGTTAATGGCGATCTTATTGCTGGTGTCGGCCTGGATGAGTGTGTGGACACAGGGCTAGAACCGACGAATGGCAGAGCGAACCTGTTAGTTCTGACAGTTGCCAACCCTGCTCTTATAGCGCGCAATAGCTTCACCCACAGGGATTCATCGGAGCTGGCGAGATGCCTGGACAGAGTACGTTGATCAACAATTTGCTGCGCAACGGCAACTTCAGCAAATTTGGCGCCGACTGGACCACGCAAGACAGCGTGGACTACTCACGCCAGTATTGCCGCGTACTCACCGGCCAGGCTTCCCAAGTCATTGACGCCAGTGCCGAAACAACCTATCTGCTCGAGTTCTGGAGCCAGGTCCTGTTTAAAGGTAACGGCACGCTTTCTATCCGTTCCAACGTGCCCGGTGCCGACTTGGAAGTTGAGCTCAACGACTTCCATGTTTGGAGATGGCAGCAAATCAGCTTCACCACTCCACCGGCGACAACCCTCCTCACCGTGGCTATCACCGGCACCAGCGGAGAAGTGTGCGTCGACGAGATGCAACTGACTCTGGATACGGGCATCCCGCCCCGACCTGAGTTGGTGCTTAACGGGGATTTCTCCAACAACATGGATCACTGGAACACCGAAGGCTCCCCGATCGGCTCCCGCACTCATTTTGACGGAAATACCCTGGAGTGCGCCCTGGGCGGCCGTGCCCGGCAAACCGTCCCTGTCACCGGAGGAAACACCTACGAATTTTCCTTTCGCTCGCGCAGTGATTTTGGCGGGCATGGGTTCTGCCGATTCGAAGTAGAGCCATCCGGCACGTTTGCGGAAATTCGCGTAGATGCGTCGAGCTGGACCACCTATCCAGAGGAACTGGCGATGCCCGCCAGCGCTACCGCGCTAACCATCATTCTTATTGGCATTGATGGCGCAGAATTTTTCGATGATGTCTCGTTGAGACGCAAAGCTTGAGCCTATCCGCAACCACTGCGCCTCCATCCAGGACGTGAACCGGAGTCGCGATCACTATGTAGAGGAGATGTCGCCATGACAGCCGTTCAAGAAATACTCACCCCAAAATCATCCCAAGAGCTTAATCATTTCAAAGGAACAATCGACGGGAAGGACTTTACTGCCACAGCGTTTTCCATCTCCAAGACAGCGGACCGATGGACTGTTTCCGGCACTCAAGTCGTCGTTCCGGGTCTCGTCCGTCATAAAATCCAGCTCTCGTTTCCGACGACTTTAATGAAAGGCGTTTACAAACTGGAAGAAGAACGTCATCAGATTAGGCTGACCTATACAACAGATGACTTGTTGGATCCCATCTTTATACGCGGTGATACAGGCCTCATTGACTTGACCACCATAGACCCAGCCAATGATCACGTTGAAGGCGGATTGCTAAACATCCTCACACACGATGATGGAAATCCTGTCTCTACCATCACTGCGTTGTTCAGGGTGCGTTGAGCCCTGAGCGATAACCAAAAGCCACCGCCCAGACACCCAAAAAGGAAGCCGAAGCTTCCTTTTTGGATTACCGCACAGGCTTTTACCAGCTATAGCGCAACCCCACGTTAACGCCCCACGGTTGATCCACATGCTTGCCTTGGCTGTGTTCAAAGTCGCCATGCAACTGCAGGTTCTGCGAGAGCGACACCGCCACACCCGCGCCAAACTCGGCACGCGAGCCCGACAGATCATTCTTGAAGACTTGGCCGTTCACCCGCGCTTTGTTATCGCTGGCAAACTCGTGGGCCACTGCAGCGCGAAGATATGGCTGAACCACACTGCCGTCATTCATGATGAAATCGCGGCCTACCGTCACACCCAATTTACCCAGCACAGAGTGAGTATTTTCACCTTTGGCCTGGAGGCCGTTGTCCAGATCATACTTCTTGCCCTTGACCACCACCGTAGAGGCCTGAGCAAAGGGCTCAATGAAGAACGCGTCATCCAGTTTGATGTGGCGCCCCACTTCCGCCGACGCACCAATACCGTTGGTTCCGTACTTGCCTTTAGCCTGGGCACCATCGCTCATGCCGACCTTGGATTCGTTCTCGAAGCGGTTGGCTTTGACCACACCGTCGAAGTAGTAACCGCTGTCCGCATCCATCCACGTCGCATAGAGACCGGCGTAGTAGCTTTTCACTGTTCCGGAGGTGCCACGGCTCAAGTCCAGGTCCGAGGTGCTGTGCCCCGCCATGACACCGACCAGCCAATTGCTGTCTTCGCTCAGCGGTGTATCTGCACCGAGGGAGAACCCGCGCTGAGTCTGTTTGAAACCCGTACCGTTGGCATCAGAGACTGTGTATTTATTGCCATAACTACGAATCCAACCGCCGGCCTGGGCATCATTGTGCCGCAATTCGCCCATGCGACTGCGCAACGAGGTCATCTCGCCGTACCACACGGTAGGCGCGGTATTGAGCAGCGCCAGTACCGAACGCGTGCCCGGGCTGATAGTGCGTGCGCTGGGGTCGAGAAACCAGTCGTTGCCATCCTGCTTAAGGCCATAAGACCAGGCACCGATATCCACGGCCCCCCCCGCCAGAGAGAACTCCGCGTCGCCGCCACCGGTATGCACGATGTGCACGTCACCGGGGGAAACAGGTTCCAAACCACTGCTGGCCACTAACAAACTGTGTTGGCCGGTAGCTTCCCCGGTGATATTCAGGAAATCGTTCGAGCCGACCGCAAAGTCGGCGCCCATCACGAACGTGCCGTTACCACTGAGGGTGTCCAGGTTCAACTGGTAAAACGCATCGGTCTCACCGAATTTCACCGTACCGCCAGCGAGTTCCAGGTCCCCCACCAAGCTGTCACCGGTCAGGTTCCAGAACGACCCATCAGCAATGCTCAACGTGCTGACGTTCAACAAAGCGCCCGTCAACGATGCGTTGTTGTGCAAATTCAAGTTGGCATTGCTGCCAGCTTCAACGATGACATTGCCGTTCAAGTGGCTGTTATTGACGTTCATATTGGCCGTCGCACCACCGGTCACTTCCAGCAGGTTGCCGTTGCCGCCGATCAATTGAGAGCCGTTGTTCACCTCGATGGTTGCCGTCGGCACCCGACCCGGCAAGCCGGCGACCAGAATTGCCGCGCCGGTTTGACCTTCGACTGTCGTCTGATCCAGGACCAGTGAGCCATCTTGAGTGGTTCCGGCCACACGGGTAAGACGAACCCCATTTTGCTCACCCAACAGCACACTATTCTGGGCAAACGCAGAGCCGCCGATTAACAACACGCCGGTGCTGCCGACGGCAGTCCCTTGTACCAGGGAATCCTGCAAATACAGTTCACTGAATTGAGTCGCCGATGCACCCGCTTGTGCGCCCTTTATCGTGCTGTGACTGACGTCTGCACGAGAACCATCCGGCGTCGAGCTATAACGATTGAGTACCAGGCCGATAGATTGGGCACTTTCCAGATGGCTGCCGGAAATGGTCGCGCTGCCGTTGGTCAGCTCCATCGCTGACGCGCCCGCAGCACTGGCTTTAACAGTCGCGGCGTCCAGGCTCACAGTGGAACCTTCCTGGGCAACAATACGTTCAATGGCGCTGCCACTATTCACGGTCAATTGCGCACCCAGGCTAAGGATGGCACCGGTAGTTGCTCCGTTGACGGTCAGGCTGGAGCCGGCCTGCAGCGCCCAGTTTTTTACTGCCTCTCCAGACTCAATAACTTTGGATTCACCTGGGGCGACGACTTCCTGACTTGCCTGGCTTTGTACCGATACGCCCAGCAACAGGCCCAGTGAAGACACCTTGACAGCCGCACTTATGGGGGAAAGTTTAAAAAAATACTTGATGGACATGCTGTAACACTCGCTCTAACTAAATGCCATGAATCAGTGGCATGACTCGTTCCGAAGGAGTGGAGCCAGACCTGTAGAGGCCGCGAGGTTATAGTTGGGGGAGGTAGGCGTAAGTAGGATAAATCTGAAGAGCGCAGAAGAACTGAGTGGTGCAACCGTAGTAAAAAGCACCGAGACACATCATGTCTCGGTGCTTGTCGCACGCCTTGGGTTACGCGGGCGTTCCATCGCAATAGTTATTGGACGTCACCATACGAATCGGAACAACCGCAGGTATCGATCGTGCCGGTGTTCCGGCGATGTCCAGAGAGTATTGGAACCAGAGCGTATTCCACGGCGCGGCGGCACCGACCACTTTGAGATGCGGATCGAACGGTTTGAGTTGGAAGATAAACCCTTTCGCCGCCATCTCCGCGTCCAGCGTAACTGAAGCTGTACCGCGTGTAGCCTCGATAGGGATATCGCCTAGAAGTCCCGTGGAAGCAACAAACTCAACGGTGATTTGTTTTCCATCCGCAAAAAACTCAGAATTGGGCGGAATCCTCACCTCAACATACTTCTCACTCCACGGCGTACCGGCATCTGTCGGCCGCAAGGAATCACAGATAAGCCTGCCTCTAGGATCCATGCTCCAGGGTCCCAAATGGAGAAACTCCGCCGGGTCGAGTTGATGAGTAATGGCGTCGTCCACGTTCACGGACGTGCTATCCGAGTAGTTACTATTGCTTGCCCCGGAGCGGCTCACCCCATAGAACACCGGAATATCGTCGCCATTGCCTCCCGCAGCAATCGCAGTTTTATCTACCTCGATTTCAACCTCAGTGCCAGGCCCATCGCCAGGCCCAACGGTGTATGAGCCTGCCGGGTTCAACTTGCTCCCCCAATACAGCGTAACGACGTCGTCTTCTTCCGGCTCAGGGTCGACAGACCACAAATCGAAGGTGGCCAGGATGGGGCCAACGTGATCGATGTCGGCGGAGTTCAGATAGTTCGTCGTGGGGGCCGACGCGGGGCCGGTGATGGTGACGATGTCCAGGTCTGGGCTAGGCTCGCCCGGAACCGGACCCGGAGGCCCAACAACGCTTAAATCAACACTCACCAGAGTGTCATCGGTCGGAGAATTGGTAGAGCCGGTCCTGATGATGTCATAACTGGCCGTCACCGAAACCGGGCCTTCCTGATCGGCGTACTCGTCCACAATCAGTTGGCCAGGGACCGTGAATTCGAACGGAAAAACCCCGCTTAGAGGCGCCAGAGCGGTGGTCTGGTCGCCCCAATGCAACCTGTATTGATCGCTCGGCTCCCATGCATATTGTGGAATGGCCCCCTTCACGCCGGCCTGCCATGCTTCGATATCCACCATCCCACCAGAGGGTGGTGCAACGATTACAAGAGGATCCAGGTTCAGGTTTGCACTGCGCTTAAGCCTGCGCCCGGTGGGGATTCTGGAAATCTCGCTGTAATTGCCGGCAGCGTCGACGAATTGGTAGTAAGCAAATAAAATGCCATCAGCCATAGCAGCAATGGCTGAAATAGGTACGTTGAACACTGTTCCACCAGCCTCCATGGGTTTGCTGCCCAAAGAGGGCGCATCGTCGGGCGGCTGGATGGCGGTAAGCCAGACCCGGGCCACGGTGTCCCCCGCCTCATAATCCCCATAGCCAGGAATATCAAGCTCAAACCCTCCGGGGTTCAGGTCCAAGGTCTCTTGCGTAATATCAACACCGAGAGGCAATGAAGCCGGCCAAACAACTCTTGCAGGTGCTTCACTCTTACCGGGCGCTTTGTAAGGACCGTACAGATCAATCTTGACCCGTTGTTGGGCAGAGAAGTCTAAATAATCACTGCCCGAACCTGGCCTTACTTTAAACCTGAGATCAAACTCACCATGGCCGAGGGGTGCGATATTGATGGTCACCTGAACGAAAGGTCCCGAAGGTTGAACTGGAAAGAAAATGGGATCCAGCGGTATCCAGAAGGCTTGCCCAACCACGCTGAAATAGATCTGCAGTACGTCCCCGTCATCCGGGAAGGCCCAGATCGGGCAGTCAACCCTCAAACCGCCATCGCTCTCCAAGTACGGTCGCCAGATCAAACCACTTGTACTATTGAGGGCCTGAGGAAAAATCGGCGCAGCCAGGTTGGGGGTTTCCCAGTCCGCCACACTTGCTTTTTTTGAACGGTTAATTGCCATCTCAGTTTCTCCTTGCCAGTAGTAAGGCGCTCAAGAATGACCCGGGTATGTTGTCGGCCGCTCAGCAACCGAAACAGCCGCCAGCCCGTACATAACCAAGTTCAAATCAAGCACGATGAAGAACGATCAATTAATCTTTAATTACCCTTCACAGCCACGAATGGAAACTTCGCTTTTTAGTCCGGACCATCACCACCAGGTCCACAAAACAGTGGCAAACTATGTGATTTACGCCGATCAATTTTTATATAACGAATCGATGAGCTGCCTATGCGAGTTTTATTACGCCATACCGTGAACTCAGCATAAGCGCCTGCATCGTCTTTCATGGGTTTTACATAAGGAACATAAGGCACGACACATTCGTAATAACCCTGAGCCTCATGGGCGGCCGACCAATAATCCACAAACACCTCAGTGGTTTCCGGGATAGGCTGGTCGCCGCCGAAGCCAAGCGTACCCTGCCATTTCAACCGCACTTCGTCCCCTATCTTGATATCAGCATGTTTGAGCACGTGAACACGAACCCCGTCCCAGATGCGTGGGTAGGTGTCACAGTTCAACCAGGCGTTACTGTTTGCATTTGGAAATTCCGGCCGAGGAAATCTAACCGGCGGGGCTATATTTATATTCACCAGTTGACTGGGCGCCAGTTGGTCATTCACACCATTACGGGTTCGATAACTCACTGGGAACGCCGGGTTATTGGGTGTTTCAGCAACCACCGACCAGGCAATAGGGGTAAATGTCACCAAGGCCCCTGCTACGTCCCCGGGCTGTACATGATAGGAGGCCACTGGCTCTTCTTTATCTCCCCAATACAAGTCCAACCACTTACCGACACTCGGACCGTCGGGCAGCGCGACGGTCGCCGTGACAGGTTGATCCGAATCACTGAAATCCAAGTGGTTGGCCGTATCGGAAACCGCACCGCGAATCTCGACCCGCTCCAAGTGTCGATTCAACTCTTCAGGTGCCTGATCATGATCCACGCCAAAGACCCGGAAGTCGGCATCGACATGCCGCACGGGCGATGGAATGGCCGTCGGAACGCCTGCACGATAAATGAAGTATTGGACCGGTAGATGGGTCTGCAGGTAACCCTTCTGGATCAACGTAGACCAGGGCACCGGCACCACTTTCGGGAAACCCTCGACCCCCTCTCTTGCCAGAACAATACCGTCCCAGCTGACCACTACCTCGTCTGCCGGATCCCAATCGAAATAGGCTTCAAACCTCACACTGACGCCCGCACGTGCATCCGCGCGATCAATCAGGCCGTCAAATTCGTAGGCAAGGACTTGGGGTGGTTTAAGCCCACTTTGAGACGGTTTCAAATTGATGTAGACGGGCGTAGGCCCCGAATAATTGGTCTGCTGGTTACCTGCCTGGTCACGCAGGCCATAACGAATAAACCGCGGGCCATTCGGTAATTGTCGAAACAAAATAGAAGGCAGAGTGACTAGCAACAGATCCTGAACAGTCGTGAGCGTGTACGTATAGTTGGCCTCGAAAGGGTTCGACTCTTCGCTCAATAATAAAAAAATCAATATATCGTCACGGAGTTGGGCATCTATATACCTAGGAATACGCAGACCCGTGTTCTCATACTTGCTCAAATACTCTTCAGTGACGCCGTGCTGGATGATCTCGTTGTTTATGAAGGTCGCAGGCTGCAAAGGCCCTGTCCCACCGGGCGGTATCCAGTCCAGTGTGAAGGTCGTGGTATATGGGCAGTGTTCTATGCCGCCGGGTCCGTCAACATAATAGGTAAGGTCATAGGAGCCGCTGATCTTCAGCCAATTTCCGCCTATGGTCAGCTCCACAGGGAAATCGTCTTCCTGGCTCAGTGGCCCTTCTAATGGAATCGGTGTCAGCGGATAGGCTGGCTCAGGCGTATGAGGTTTGATGAAGAAGTGGACATAGTCCGTCTCACCCTCTTGGGCAGGGAACCTCCAGATGTTCTTCAACTGAATTTTTATCGGGTGGTACAAAAACTCAGTGGGAATCAATCCGACTGGATCACCCTCAATGGCATCCACTACTACAGCGGCCTCAAGTGACGATACCTGCCCTCCTGAACGGCCGCAGAAGGATTTTTGGGTGGTCTTCGAAAGCGTCATCGTGCGCTCCTTGATGCTCAGACAGACAGGTAGAAAACCATGGCTGGATCAAATTAAGCGCCCATTTCGAACCTCTGGATACTGTCATAAGTAACAGGTAGGCGACCCCTTTCGTCGGATTCCACAGGAGCCTCCCGACGAGCGCCCCCTTGACGCAAGGGTTGTGTTGGTGTTTCCTGAAACCGGTTTCAAGGCAACCTCCAAACTAATAAAAAAGGCTCTACCGTGACTTCCTTTTCCGATGCCCAGCGCTCTCGCGTCACCATGCTCGACGTCGCCCAACACGCCGGTGTATCCAAGGCCAGCGTGTCGCGCTTTATCGGCGACGACCGTGCCCTGCTCTCCGATGCCATTGCCTTGCGCATCGAGCAAGCCATCGAACAGCTTGGCTACCGCCCCAACCAGATGGCCCGTGGCCTGAAACGTGGCCGCACCCGTCTGATCGGCATGCTGGTAGCCGATATCCGCAACCCCTATTCCATTGCCGTGATGCACGGCGTCGAAACCGCCTGCCGCCAGCACGGCTACAGCCTGGTGGTGTGCAACACCGACCGCGACGACGAGCAGGAACGCCAACACCTGGCTGCACTGCGCTCGTACAACATCGAAGGGCTGATCGTGAATACCCTCGGCCATCACCTCGACCAACTGCTGGAACTGCAACGAGAAATGCCTCTGGTGCTGGTGGACCGCAAGGTCGAGCCGCTGCACAGCGACCTGGTGGGGCTGGATAACCCGGCAGCAGTGCGCATGGCGGTGGAGCATCTGGAACAACAGGGTTATCGCGAGGTATTGCTGGTGAGCGAAGCCGCCGATGGCACCAGTTCACGGGTAGAACGCTTGGGCAGTTTCAAGGCCGAAATTGCCCGGCGCCCGGCGCTGACCGGCGCGGTGCTGGAGTTGGATGGCAACCTCGAAACCGGCCTAAAGAATTTTCTCGCCAAGCCCGGCCCCAAGGCGGTGTTCTGTGCCAACGGCGTCGCCGCGCTGGCCTGTACTCATGCGCTCAAGACGCTGGGCTGCAACTTGTTTGAAGACGTGGGCCTGATCGCCCTGGATGACCTGGATTGGTATCCATTGGTGGGCAACGGCATCACCGCCCTCGCCCAGCCGACCGAGGCAATTGGCGCCAGCGCGTTCGACTGCCTACTCAAGCGCTTGCGCGGTGACGATGCACCCACGCGCACCCTGGACTTCCTGCCACAACTGATCGTTCGCGGTTCTACCCACCGTCGATAATTTTTTTGCACAAAAATGAAACCGGTTTCAGAGGTAAACAACAATGCATAAATACCCCGTCTCCATCAGCCTTTCGAGCTACGGCGCCGACTTGGTCCGCCAGCAAGGCCAGTTGAGTTTTGTCCAGCTATTGGCCGCCGCCGGTGCCCAACGCATCGAGTGGCGAGAAGAGTTGCTGACCGGCGAAAACGCGGCCGAACTCGCCCAGGCCGCTGCCGAAAAAGGGCTGGAAGCCGTGTTCTCATCGCCCCTGGAACTGTGGGTCGCCGGTCGCGCCCAACCCAACGCCGAACTGAACGCGACTCTGGACCGCGCCCAGGCTTTTGGCGCGCACTGGTTGAAAGTCTCACTCGGATACTTCACCGACACTAACGATCTGGAAAGCCTGCACGCCCTGCTCAACCGCCACCCGGTCCATCTGTTGGTGGAAAACGACCAGACTCTGCACGGCGGGCGCATCGAGCCCATGCAGCGGTTCTTCACCGAGGTCGAGCGCCTGGGCCTACCGGTGAAAATGACCTTCGACATCGGCAACTGGCAATGGCAGGACCAATCCGCCCTCACCGCTGCCCGCCTGTTGGGCCGGCATGTGGACTACCTGCACTGCAAGGCCGTGGCCCGCCGCCCGGACGGCAAGTTGGTAGCGCTGCCGCCTGGCGCCACCGACCTGCACCTGTGGGAACAACTGCTCAAGCACATGACTCAAGGCATTACGCGGGCGGTGGAATTTCCGCTGCAAGGCGATGACCTGATTGATGTCACCGCCCAACAGGTCGCCACCCTTGCCCTGCTCGGCCAACCCCGCCAGGAGAATGCCCATGTCTGAGATCGATATCCTGTCGTTCGGTGAAACCATGGCGATGTTCGTCGCCGAGCAGACCGGTGATTTGGCGCAGGTCAGCCAGTTTCACAAACGCATCGCCGGAGCCGACAGCAATGTCGCCATTGGCCTCTCGCGCCTGGGCTTCAACGTGGCCTGGCTGAGCCGGGTAGGCAACGACTCACTCGGCCGCTACGTGGTCGACACCCTGCAAAAGGAAGGCCTGGATTGCCGCAATGTGGCCGTCGACCCGCTGCACCCCACCGGTTTTCAGTTCAAGTCCCGCGAAGAAGCCGGCGCCGATCCCCAGGTGGAGTATTTCCGCAAAGGCTCGGCTGCCAGCCATTTGTCCATCGCCGCCATCAGCCCGGCGCTGCTGCAAGCCCGTCATTTGCACGCCACCGGGATTCCGCCGGCGTTGTCCGAGGCCACCGGTGAACTGTCCGTCGAGTTGATGACCCAGATGCGCAAGGCCGGGCGCAGCGTGTCATTCGACCCGAACCTGCGGCCGTCGCTGTGGGCCAGCCAAGCCCAGATGATCCGCCAGATCAACGCCCTCGCCGGCCTGGCCGATTGGGTGTTGCCGGGCTTGAGCGAAGGCCGCCTGCTTACCGGTTTCGACGACCCGGCCGACATCGCCGCGTTCTACCTGGACCAGGGCGCCGAAGCCGTGGCCATCAAGCTCGGCCCGGACGGCGCCTACTACCGCACCCACCTGGACCAAGGCTTCGTCGCCGCCGTACAGGTGGACAAGGTCGTGGACACCGTCGGCGCCGGCGATGGGTTTGCCGTGGGCATGATCAGTGCCCTGCTGGAAAACCTGAGTTTCCCCGAGGCGGTACAGCGCGGTAACTGGATCGGCAGCCGCGCCGTGCAAAGCCGTGGCGATATGGAAGGCCTGCCCACCCGCGCTGAATTACCCACCCGATCCGTTGCGTGACCCACACCCTGTTGCCACAACTACAACAAGCTCAGGAGCAACCTTATGGAAACCGTGAAATTCGCCACCCGTCGTTGGTGGTACATCATGCCCATCGTTTTTATCACCTACAGCCTGGCCTATCTGGACCGCGCCAACTACGGCTTCGCCGCCGCCTCCGGGATGGCCAAAGACTTGATGATTACTCCCGGCATGTCGTCGTTGCTGGGCGCACTGTTTTTCCTCGGCTACTTTTTCTTCCAGGTGCCGGGGGCGATCTACGCGCAGAAGCGCAGTGTTAAAAAGCTGATTTTCGTCAGCCTGATCCTCTGGGGCGGCCTGGCCACCCTGACCGGCGTGGTGTCCAACGCCTACATGCTGATCGTTATTCGTTTCATGCTCGGCGTGGTCGAAGCCGCAGTGATGCCGGCGATGCTGGTGTACCTGTGCCACTGGTTCACCCGCGCCGAACGATCGCGGGCCAACACCTTCCTGATCCTCGGCAACCCGGTGACCATGCTGTGGATGTCGGTGGTGTCGGGCTACCTGGTGCAGCATTTCAGCTGGCGTTGGATGTTTATCATCGAAGGCCTGCCCGCGGTGCTGTGGGCGTTTATCTGGTGGAAGCTGGCCGATGAGCGTCCCAAGGATGCCAAGTGGCTGAGCGACAGCGAAAAGCACAGCCTGGAAACCGCCCTCGCCGCCGAACAGGTGGGCATTAAGGCGGTGAAAAATTACGCCGAAGCGTTCCGCTCGCCCAAGGTGATCATCCTGGCGCTGCAGTTTTTCTGCTGGAGCATCGGCGTGTACGGCTTTGTGCTGTGGCTGCCGTCGATCCTCAAGGCCGGTTTGCAGATGGACATGGTCGAAGCAGGCTGGCTGTCGGCACTGCCGTACCTGGCGGCAGTGATCGGCATGCTGGTGGTGAGCTGGGGGTCGGACAAACTGCAAAAACGTAAACGCTTTGTATGGCCGCCGCTATTGATTGCCTCCATCGCGTTCTATGCCTCCTACGTACTCGGCGCCGAACACTTCTGGTGGTCCTACACCCTGCTGGTGATTGCCGGGGCCTGCATGTATGCGCCTTATGGACCGTTTTTCGCGATCGTCCCGGAAATCCTGCCCGCCAACGTCGCCGGCGGCGCCATGGCGCTGATCAACAGCATGGGCGCGCTCGGCTCGTTCGGCGGTTCGTACCTGGTGGGCTACCTCAATAGCAGCACGGGTTCACCCGGCGCTTCGTACCTGCTGATGAGCGGTGCGTTGATGCTGGCGGTGGTGCTGACGATTTTCCTCAAGCCAGGCGCCAGCGACCGTGAGCGCGTGCCCCTGCAAACCCTCGAATTGAAGGTAAAAGCCCAATGAAAAAGTCTGTGGTGTTGTACAAGAAACTCTCCGCGCCGCTGATGGCCCGCCTGCATGAACAGGCCGAGGTCACGCTGATCGAAGCCCTGGACGACACCGGCCTGGCCAAGCTGCGCGACGCCCTGCCGACCGCCCATGGCCTGCTGGGCGCGAGCCTGCGCCTGGATGCCAAATTGCTGGATCTGGCGCCTCACCTGGAGGCGGTAGCCAGCGTGTCGGTCGGGGTCGACAACTACGACATCGACTACCTGACCCAACGCGGCATCCTGCTCAGCAACACGCCGGACGTGCTGACCGAAACCACCGCCGACACCGGCTTCGCGCTGATCCTCGCCACCGCCCGGCGCGTGGTGGAACTGGCTGATATGGTGCGCGCCGGCCAATGGAACAAAAACATCGGCCCCTCGCACTTTGGCAGCGATGTGCACGGCAAGACCCTGGGTATCATCGGCATGGGCCGCATCGGCGAAGCCCTGGCCCAGCGCGGGCATTTTGGCTTTGGCATGCCGGTGATCTACCACAGCCATTCGCCCAAGCCGGCGGTGGAACAACGCTTTGGCGCGCAATACCGCAGCTTGAACGACTTGCTGGAGCAAGCCGATTTTGTCTGCCTGACGTTGCCGCTTACGGCTGAAACCGAAAAACTGATCGGCGCGCAAGAGTTTACGCGGATGGGCCCCGAGACGATCTTCATCAATATCTCGCGGGGCAAGGTGGTCGACGAAGCGGCGCTGGTCGAGGCGTTGCAGCAGCGCACAATTCGGGCAGCGGGGCTGGATGTGTTCGAAAAGGAACCGCTGGATCACGGCTCGCCGTTGCTGCGTTTGAACAACGTGGTGGCAACCCCGCATATCGGCTCGGCGACCCATGAGACGCGGGAGGCGATGGCCACCTGTGCGGTGGATAATCTGCTGGCGGCATTGGCGGGCGAACGGCCAAAAAACCTGGTGAACCCAGATGCCTGGAAACACTAGTTTCTAACACTGCGTAGAACACATGTGGGAGGGGGCTTGCCCCCGATAGCGGTGGATCAGTTATAGATATCTTGACTGACACACCGCCATCGGGGGCAAGCCCCCTCCCACATTTGATTGCGTTGCACAGTGGGTCAGATCACGAACTTGGCCACCATCCCGTTCAAATCCACCGCCAGGCGTGACAGTTCATGGCTGGCAGCGCTGGTCTGGTTGGCCCCCGCCGCCGACTGGGTGGCCAGGTCGCGGATATTCACTAGGTTGCGGTCCACCTCGCGGGACACCTGAGCCTGTTCCTCCGAGGCGCTGGCGATCACCAGGTTGCGCTCGTTGATCAGGCTGATCGACTGGGTAATCTGCTCCAGCGCCACCCCGGCGGCGCGGGCCATTTCCAGGGTGCTCTGGGTACGTTGATTGCTCTGCTGCATCGATTGCACCGCTTCACCGGTGCCGTTCTGGATGCCGGCGACCATTTTTTCGATTTCCTGTGTCGACTGCGCGGTGCGGTGAGCCAAGGCCCGCACTTCGTCCGCCACCACCGCAAAGCCACGCCCGGCTTCACCGGCGCGGGCCGCTTCAATGGCGGCGTTGAGCGCCAGCAGGTTGGTCTGCTCAGCGATCGCGCGGATCACATCAAGCACCTTGCCGATATCGCGGCCCTGAGTGGCCAGGCCTTCGATCATCGCGGCGGTGTTCTGCACGTCCTGGGTCATGGTCTGGATCGCGCCGACGGTTTCCACCACCCGGTCGCGCCCTTCCCGTGCAGCCTGGTTCGACTGGCTGGACGCCTCAGAGGTGGACACCGCATTACGTGCCACTTCTTCGACTGCGGCGGTCATCTCGTTAACCGCGGTGGCCGCCTGATCGATTTCATTGTTCTGTTGCTGCAAGCCTTTGGAGGCTTCTTCGGTGACCGCGCTGAGCTCCTCGGCGGCAGACGCCAGTTGGGTGGCCGAACCGGCGATGTGCTGGATGGTCTGGCGCAGGTTCGCTTGCATCGCGGCCAGGGCGCCGATCAAGCGAGCCGGTTCGTCGTTGCCGTCGTCTGCGATGGTGCTGCTGAGGTTGCCGGCGGCGATGGTTTCGGCCACGGTCACGGCTTTGCGCAACGGCGTGACGATGCTGCGGGTCAGCAACCAGGCCAGTAATACGGTGAGCAACGCGGCGGCGACCGAGACCATAATCACGCCGGTGATGGCACTGTCGTACCCTCGCCCAGCTTCAGCGTCGGCGGTCTTGGCGTCAGCGGCGTTGATGGCAATCAACTTGTTCAGCTGTTCGCCCATCTGATCGGTGCCGTCCTTGATCCGGGTGTTGATCAGCGCACGCATTTCATCGACCTTGCCTTGCCTGGACAGGGTCAGCATGTCGGTCTGGGCCTTGAGGTAGTTGTCCAGGGTCGTACCAAATGTCTTGTACAAAGCCGCCTCTTCCGGCCCGGCGGGCAGCGTGGCGTAACCGGCCTGGGCGGTCTTGACCTTGTCGGCCAACACACCGATGCGGGTTTCTGCTTCCTGCAAAGCGGCCGGTTCACGGTTGACCAGCACGCGAAAGGACAGGATGCGCAGGCGCAGCACGTTTTCCGTGATCGTGCCCAGGTACGTCACGCTGGGCAGCAGGTTGGCACTCATGGCCACTGACGCCTCGCGAATCAGGGTCATGCGGTTGACCGCAAACACTTCAAGAACAACCACTAACAGCGCGATGAACGCGAAACCCAGAGAAGCACGAGGGGCGATATTCAGGTGACGGAGGGACATAGGCGAGACTCTCAGGAGTAGTGTTTGCGCGCGTCCCTGCCGCGAAACGATCCGCCGGTGTCAACGCACCGCTCAGACCTTGGCCCACTGTTGTTATTGAGGGGTGGGCCTATAAACGGTATCGGCCGGCTGCAGCATTTTATGCAGGGGGTTCATAAATATTTTTTTACACTTCTGACGACTAGCGGTTTCTGGCATCCTACGCCTCCATTTTCTGACCCGAGCCCTCAACTTGTCTGACGCTCAAGCCCCCCGCCCGCGCTATAAATCCGACCTGATCTACGGCCTGGAAGACCGCCCACACTTCACCGCAGCGATCTTTGCCGCGTTGCAGCATGTGCTGGCGAGTTTCGTCGGCATCATCACCCCAACCCTGATCGTCGGCGGTGTGCTCGGCCTGGAAAGCGAAGTGCCGTACCTGGTGAGCATGGCGCTGTTTGTGTCGGGGCTCGGCACTTTTGTGCAGGCACGCAAGTTCGGCCCGATCGGTTCGGGGCTGCTGTGCCTGCAAGGCACCAGTTTTTCGTTTATCAGCGTGATCCTCAGCGCGGGTTTCATGGTCAAGGCCCGGGGCGGCGGCACCGATGAAATCCTTTCGACCATCTTTGGCATCTGCTTTTTCGCGGCGTTTATCGAAGTGGTCCTGAGCCAATTCATCGGCAAACTGCGCAAGCTGATCACCCCGGTGGTCACCGGCACCATCATTACCTTAATGGGCTTATCGCTGATCAAGGTGGCGGTCACCGACATGGCCGGCGGCTTCGGCGCCAGTGACCTGGGTGCCGCGAGTAATATGGGCCTGGCGGCGCTGGTGCTCGTGACCATCGTGGTGCTCAACCGCTTCAACAACCCGTTCCTGCGCCTGGGCTCGATCGTAATCGGCCTGACATTGGGCTTTGTGGTCGCCTGGTGGCTGGGCCGCGTCGACCTGGCCGCCTTGCCCCACGTGCCCTTGATCAGCGTGCCGGTGCCGTTCAAGTACGGCTTCTCTTTCGACTGGGTGGCGTTTATCCCAGTGGCAGTGATCTTCCTGATTTCGCCGCTGGAAGCGGCGGGTGATCTGACAGCCAACTCAATGATTTCCCAGCAGCCGGTCAAGGGTCCGCTGTATATCAAGCGCATCAAGTCCGGCTTGCTGGCCGACGGCCTCAACTCGGCGATGGCGGCCACGTTCAACAGCCTGCCGATGGTGACCTTTGCGCAGAACAACGGCGTGATCCAGCTGACCGGCGTGGCCAGCCGCTACGTGGCGTACTTCATCGCGGGTTTACTGGTACTGCTGGGGCTGTTCCCGATGATCGGCGCGGTGCTGCAACTGATGCCCAAGCCGGTGCTGGGCGGCGCAACCCTGATCATGTTCGGCACCGTGGCCGTGGCCGGCATCAAGATCCTCGCCGAAGCCGGGCTGCACCGGCGCAATGTGCTGATCGTGGCGATCTCCCTGGGCATGGGCCTGGGCGTCGCCGCCGTGCCGGAAGTACTGCGTGACCTGCCCAAAGCCCTGCACAACATCTTCGAGTCGCCGATTACCGTGGGCGCGTTCTGTGCGATCCTGCTGAACATTTTCCTGCCGGAAGAGTTCATAGAACTGCAAGAAGATGAATTTGATCCGGAGTCCTCCACCCTCAAAGTGATGCAGGACCCGGACGTCACGAAATAGGAGCACCTTTGTATGCGCAAGCTCATGGTTCTATCACTGTTGCTGCTGACCTTGAGCGCCTGCGCGCTGTTCCCCAACCGAGATCCGGTCAACATCAATGTAGTGGGCATCGAGCCACTGCAAAGCCAGGAACTGGAAGTGCGCTTCGTCGTGAAACTGCGGGTGCAAAACCCCAATGAAACGGCGATCGACTACAACGGCGTGGCCCTGGACCTGGAGGTCAATGGCCGGCCGTTGGCGTCGGGTGTCAGTGATCAGGCCGGAAGCATCCCACGCTTTTCCGAGGCCGTTCTGAGGGTCCCCGTCAGCGTTTCTGCGTTCTCGGTGTTGCGCCAGACCCTGGGCCTGAGCCAGACCCAAAGCTTGAACAATCTGCCGTATGTGCTGCGCGGCAAACTCGCGGGTGGGCTGTTTGGCACGATGCGGTTTGTGGATCGCGGTACCCTGGACCTACCCAATACTGCCACTTGGTAAACCTGGAGTTTCTGCAACATGGATGCGTTGCCCACCCTTTACACCGAACGCCTGATCCTACGCCCGCTGACGCTGGACGATGCGGACGCCGTCCAACAGCACTTTCCCCACTGGGACGTGGTGCGTTACCTCAACGCCCTCGTGCCCTGGCCCTACCCGGCTGACGGCGCCCTCGCCTATCTGCGAAACGTGGCCTTGCCGGCCATGGCACGGGGCGAGGAATGGCATTGGGCAATCCGCCTCAAAACCGCGCCTGAACAACTGATCGGCAACGTCAGCCTGATGGATGAAGTGGATAACAACCGTGGCTTCTGGCTGGCGCCCGCATGGCAAGGCCAGGGATTGATGACCGAAGCCAGCGCGGCGGTGACCAACTATTGGTTCGGCGTGCTGCAACGCCCCGTGATGCGTGTCCCCAAGGCCGCGCCCAACCTGGGGTCGCGGCGAATTTCCGAGCGTACGGGGATGCGCTTGATCAGGACCGATGAGGGGCAGTTTGTCGAAGGCACCTTCCCACGGGATATCTGGGAGATGACCCGCGAGGAGTGGTTGGAATCCCAATGACCCAAACGCTGAAAATCAACTGTGGGAGGGAGCTGCCCCCGATGGCAGTGGGTCAGTCAGGCCTGCACCCATTGACACAGCGTCTTCGCGAGCAAGCCCGTTCCCACATTTAGACCCGGTTCAGTCTGTAACAAAGCGCACGCCCGGCTTGGCCCGCTCATCCACCGTCAACTCAAACACATCCGGGCGAGCGTAGTGCCCCACCACGTCATAGTCGTACCGCGCCTTCACCAAGTCATCGGTGTTGATCTGCGCCGTCAACAGCCCAGCCCCACCCAGCAACGGCCCCGCGAGGATGTCACCCATAGGGCCGACAATCACACTGCCGCCAGCAATCAACGGACGGCCTGCTGGCCAGTTGGCAATCTCCAGCACCAATGCCTCGGGCGAAGCTTGCACCTGGCACGCGCTCACCACAAAACAGCGCCCTTCATGGGCCACATGACGCATGCTCACCTGCCACATTTCGCGCTCATCCACTGTTGGCGCGCACCAGACCTCGACGCCCTTGGCGTACATCGCCGTGCGTAACAGCGGCATCATGTTTTCCCAGCACACCGCGCCACCGAGACGCCCTACTGCGGAGTCGATCACTGGCAAGGTGGAGCCATCGCCCTTGCCCCAGATCAGCCGTTCGGTGCCGGTGGGCATCAGCTTGCGATGCTTGGCCACCAGACCACCCGAGGGTTCGAAATACAGCACGGTGCAATACAGCGTGCTGCCACTGCGCTCGATCACACCCAGAACCAAGCTGGCGCCGGTGCGCGCCGACAAGCCGGCCAGCGCCTCGGTTTCAGCGCCTGGCACATCAATAGCGTTGGCAAAGTAACGGGCAAACGCCTCGCGCCCCTCGGGCAGGCGGTAGCCCAGTTGTGTGCCGAAGCCTTCGCCTTTGGGATAGCCGCCCAGCAGCGCCTCGGGCATGACCACCAATTGCGCGCCGCTGCGTTTGATCTCGTCCTCGTAGCCCAGGATTTGTTCAAGGGTTGCCGCCTTGCCGTCCGGCAACGAACCCAGTTGCAAAGCTGCCACAGTAGAAACAGGCATTACGATCACTCCGAATTAGGGGGGTTGCCCATTCTCCGGCCAGCCGTGATCATGAATAAAGCCCACCTCAGCACTGAATGATATGAGCCAAATGAATATCGCCCAGGTCGATCTGAACCTGCTGAAGACCTTCGAAGCGCTGCACGACGAATCCAGCGCCAGCCGCGCGGCATTGCGCCTGGGCGTCACGCAATCGGCCATCAGTGCGGGCTTGCGACGCTTGCGCGAGGTGTACGGCGACCCGCTGTTCGTGCGCACGGGCCGAGGCCTGGCGCCGACGTTGCGGGCCAATCAGTTAAAGCCGGTGATCAGCGAGGCGCTGGACCGTTGCCGGCAGAGCCTGGCGATGGTCAACCCGGATAACCCGCATTACCAAGGGCGTTCCGTGGTAGTGGGGTTGTCCGATGATTTCGAGATCGCCTACGGTCGCCGCTTAATGCAGGAGATCGCTCAACGTTTGCCGAAACTGCGCGTGATCTTTCGCCAGACCCACAGCCAGATCGTGGCAGGCGCCCTGCTCGACCGCACGCTCGATCTGGCAATTACCGCCGGCGGGTTTGCGCAGAACCGTTTGAGTCGACAGGTATTGGCGGAAGGAGACTACCTTTGCCTGGTGGACCCCGGCAGTCTTGCTCCGGACCAGAACAGCATCGGCCTGGAAGAGTTCGTCAGCCGAGAGCATGTGCTGGTGTCGTCAGGCGGTTTTATCGGAATTACCGATGAGGGGCTCGCAGCGCTGGGGCTGAGCCGGCAAGTGTGTGCGTCGACCAGCCACTTTGCCGCACTGCCGTTTTTGCTCAAGGGCAGCCAAGCGGTTGCGACCATTCCGGGGCATGCGGCACAGGCGATCGCCGAGATGACAGGCCTGCGCGTACTGCCCTGCCCGCTGGCGCTGCCGCGCTACCCCGTGGAACTCGGCTGGCGGACACAGGCCCAGTTGGACCCTATGTTGCTCAAAGTACGTGAGGCGATTGCCGCCAGCTTTACTTCGCCGCTGCCATCAGCTTATTGACTTCGCTGCGCACCATATTGGAAAACTCTGGCGGTGACATGCCATCAAGCTCTGCGCGGACCCACTCGGCCCACTTGCCCTTGCGCTTGGCACGCTCACCGAACAACCGCGCCGCTTCGCTCTTGGCCTTGCCCAGATTGGTTTGCCACAGGTCATAGAGGCGGGACTTTTCATCTTCCAGCTCGGCACGTTCGGCGAGGGTCTTGTTGGCGAGATTGAAGCTCATGTTGAATTACCTGCTGCACAAATAGGCGACATCTTACACTGTAGGTCGAAATTTCCTGATTCGGATTTTGGCTGGAACTGCGCTCAAGCAAAAAAACTGCAACTTTTGCCATCGCGCGATACTCCATTGTTCACTGTCACATTCACTCGCAAGGAGTCACACAATGGCCCGCAAAACTGCTGCCCAAGCTGTCGAAGACCAGATCAAGGATCAAGCCTTCAGCGAACTCACCGCGCTGATCGAAGAGTCGGACAAACTGCTCAAAAGCAGCGCCGCCCTGGTAGGCGAAGAAGGCGAAACCCTGCGTGAGCAGGTCGCGATCAAACTCAAGCAAGCCCTGGACTCAGTGTCCAACGTGCGCGAGCGTAGCAAGCCGGTGGTGGATGCCACCGAAACCTACATCGGTGGCCACCCGTGGCAAACCGTGGCCATTTCCGCAGGTTTTGGCCTGGTAGTGGGTTTGTTGCTGGGTCGTCGTAACTGATCAAGCAAGCGGCGCAATAGCAACCACACCGCTGATGCTATTGCGCCGTTGCCCTGGCTCTTGATCTGCTTGTGATCTTGATTTTAAGCACCCGACAAACAGTTATCGCTGGCAAGCCAGCGCCTACATTTAGGCTGCGCCAAACCCTTCTCAGTCAATCACCAGCGCCTGTAATCGCGCCAGATCCTCAGCCTCCAGCTCAATCCCCACCTCCAACGACTTCGTCCGCGTGCGATGACGTCGATCCCCCGGCAACCTGCGCAACCCTGCCGCATGCATCTGCCGCACCAGTTCCTGGCTGCGCTCGGCAAAGCTTTGCCCAGCGGTTTTACTTGGGTCGATCACGATCAGCAACTGCCCAGTCCACGGCGTGCGGGCGCCTGGGTGATCTGCCCAATCAAACTCAAAGGAGAAGTTGCCTCCGGTCAACGCCGCCGCCAACAGCTCGACCATCATCGACAACGCCGACCCCTTGTGCCCGCCAAACGGCAGCAACGCGCCGCCTTCGAGCACGGCTTTAGGGTCAGTGGTGGGTTGGCCGAGGCTGTCGACGCCCATGCCCGGCGGCAATCGCTCGCCCTTGCGCGCGGCTATTTGCACGTCGCCATGGGCAATGGCGCTGGTGGCCAGGTCGAAGACAATGGGCGCGCCATCGGCACGCGGTGCGGCGAAGGCGATGGGGTTGGTGCCGAACAACGGGCGGTCGGCGCCATGGGGCACCACGCAGGTCATGCTGTTGACTACGCTCAGCGCCACCAGGCCTTCTTCGGCGAAAGGTTCGACGTCGGGCCACAGCGCCGCAAAGTGATGGGAGTTGTGAATCGCCAGCAACGCAATGCCGGCGCTGCGGGCCTTGTCCACCAGCAACCCACGCGCTGCCGCCAGGGCCGGCTGAGCGAACCCGTTGCCGGCGTCGACCCGCACGAAGCCGGACGCCACGTCGGTGACCACCGGCACCGCCTGGCCGTTGACCCAGCCGCTGGCCAGGGTGCTGAGGTAACCAGGAATGCGGAAGATGCCGTGGCTGTGAGCGCCATCGCGCTCGGCGCTGGCGCAGTTGTGCGCAAGGATCGCCGCGACGTCGGGCGAGGTGCCGTGCTTGACGAAGATCGCCTGCAGCAACGCCTTCAGCTCGTTGAAACCCATGAATGCTGTAGCACTGTCGATGATCGGGGACTGGGCAGACATCTGTAGCTCCGATTTTATAATTGGAAGAGACAACAACAATCCAGACCCGTCGATTAAACAACGCCTCCTGTGCTTGCTGTCAACGTCCGCTTGCCGCCGAAGCAGTTATCTACCGCCCCGCCCCTGGCGCAAGCGCCTACCGTGGAGCCTCGTGATTGCCAGTTTGATGGAGCGAGCACCATGGCGACGCTTTCCCCGCCGTACTTTTTCGACGAATTCCTGCTGCCTGCCGGGCGTAAACAGCCGAGCCTGCAAGGGATGCTCGATAGCCTGCTCGGACACGCGGGGGATTTTTTCAGCCGTGACTCGCAGCAAAAAAGACCGTCGCTGGCTGGCCTCACAACCGTTGCGCGAGGCGCGGCTGCAGTTGTATGCCAAACAAGCCCGGCCCCAGGAGCAAACCCATATCGTTCGTCAATATCGGCTACGAAAGCGGCGCCGTGACCGCAGACCTGCATGAACAGCGAACTGGGGCGCAGTCTGAAAGCGGGAGCCTGAGCAGGCTCCCGGCGGGGTAGATCAGTCTTTCTGGTCGCGCAGGATATTGCCCGAAGCGCCGTCGATACGTGCTTCATAAACGGTGCCGTCGGACTTGCGCCCTTTGACTTCCCAATAACCGTTGTCGTCGGCTTCAGCGGCGTAGACCTCGACATAGCCTGCCTTGGTCTTGGCCACTTCGATGGCCTTCTCGATGGTGATCCAGCCCGCACCCGGTTTATCGGCCAGCGCGGCGCCGGCGCTGAGCAGCGCAGTGGTTGCACACAGGGCGACTAAGGTTTTCTTCAGCATTTTCGTTCTCCATTGTAGGAATGTCCTGAATTTTTTAGGCGCCTCCAAACGAGAATAAGTTCCAATTGATGTGCAATCGCCATGATGGATGTTCTCGCGATGCACCCTGGGGGTTAGAATGTGGGAAATCAGGATGAGTTAATGAGCGAAAAGTCCCTTTCAGAAGCCGAATATGACGCCATCACCGACGCCGCTGCGCATTGGTGCATGCGTATGCATGCAAGTGATTGCACCCCCGGTGAACGTCAGGCTTTTGCCCAATGGCACGATTGCGACCCGCTGCACGCCTTCGAATACGCCGCGATGCTGGAAATCTGGGACGTCGCCGACCATCTGCCCCGCCACGAACCCACCGCCTTGGTGGTGCCGTTCAAACCGCGCAGTCGGCTACGTACCTACGCCGCCGCGGCAGCCATATGCCTGGCAGCCTTACCGGTGGCGGCCTTTACCGGTTGGGAAGCGGGCTGGCTGCCCAATGCCTACGAGCGCTTTGAAGCCGCCGATGGTTTGCGCCAGGTGACGTTGGGGGATGGCAGTCAAGTGGAGCTGAACCTCGGCACAGAACTGGTCTACAGCAACTACAAGGACCAACGTCGGGTCACGCTGAAAAAGGGCGAAGCGTTTTTCAAAGTCAGCCACGACCGTGAGCATCCGTTCGTCGTGCGTGCCGGCGAAGGCCAGGTGCAGGTGACGGGCACGCAATTCAATGTGTGGAAATATGGCGATCAGGTGCGGGTCATGCTGCTTGAAGGCGCAGTCCAGATTTCCAGCGACCGGATCCACGGCAGCGTGCCGCTTACCCCCGGGATGCAGGCCAGCTATCAACTGGGCGACGCTACACCGCGTGTCGCCACGATCAGCCCCAACGACAGCGCGCTGGCCTGGCGCCAGGGCAAGCTGATCCTCGACAACCTGGCCCTGGTCGACGCGTTGCCGCTGATCAACCGCTACCTGAACAAACCGGTGATGCTCGCAGATGCCAGCACCGGGGCGATTCGCATTGGCGGCATCTACAACATCAATGAAGTCAACAACCTCATCCCCTCCCTGCCCAAGGTGCTGCCGGTCTACCTGACCCAGAACCAGGATGGCAACCCCGTGCTCAACTCCATTCCGCGTCAATCCCCCAAAGGCTGAGCCTGATCCACATCCCCGGGCCTCTTTGCGCCCGCAGTGTCCATTTTTGAAACACACGGCGCCTCTGAAGCGCCCGTACTGTGCGGATTCATCGATTTGTCATGGGCGGTGTTACAGCGGTGATACAACAGGGTGAATCGTTTGTGGTACGGCCGCGTGCGCGTGCCGTGACCGCAGGTGTATCAGTCATGAAACAGCACTGACATCACTTTGCCCTCGATTCATTCCAACCTATTGAAAATAAACACTAAATAAAAAGCGGCACGGCTTCTGCTCTATCCCTTACAGCGCTGTTTAGGGTCAGCGCGAAGAATAGGGAATGCCGCCGTGATCACACTCACTCAAGGTCCGATGAACGTACTGCTGATCAGCTGTGTACTCAGCGTCGGCATCAGTGTTCCAAGCTTTGCAGGCGATGGCGTGATCGTGACAGGGCGCAACGTACAGGCTCACATGTACGGTCGCGCCGCCTTCGGTAAAGACCCCTACCCCACCACCGCCAACGCCAATCCCAGCCGCGACATCATCGGTGCAACCGGCGAGCTCAGTGATATGGATATCGGCGGCATCAGCAGCGGCTCCAGCATCGTCGGCGCGATTCCGACGAACAACACCTTGACCGGCCTGCATGCCACGCAAAACAGCATGTCCACCCTGGGGGCCGGCTCTGCCGCCGGCCACGGTGCGGGCAGCAGCATGGGTGGACAGATCAGCGACTCGATCCAGCGCGGCATGGCGCCGCTGAACAACATCGGCAGCATGATGGGGGGCAAGTAATGAACCGCTCCCTGCTCGTTCTCGCCCTGCTGGCCGCCGCTCCGGTCTTCGCCGACAACACCGCGGTGATCAACAACAGCGGCCAACAATACGAAGGTGTCGTGTCGATCAACCAGGCGGCCGGCAACCAGCAACAAATGTCCAACAGCCGTGCCATTGCGCTCGGTGGCCAGGCCACCAACGTCAACATCCAGCGCCAGAACGGCAGCGTCGACCCGTCCCTGAACGCCAAAGCGGCGATTCATGGCACCTCTTTTACCAACGGCAACGGTGTGCTGGGTATCAACCAGTCGGCCGGGGCCAATAACCAATCAGTCAATGCCGTGCGGATCAGCATAAACCCTGGCCCGCAAAGTATTGATGACAGCGTCCTGTTGCAACAGAACTCGACGCAGTTGACCGACTCAGGGCTCACCCCCACCACTGGCAGCCGCCAGGTCGCTACCAGCGACCAGGCCTTCACAGGCAGCCGAGGAGTGATTCAGGTGAACCAGAGTGCCGGGGTGGGGAACCGAGTGGCTAACACCCTAGGCATCACTATCAAGTAAACGCTTGGTAGTACTCGTTAGACCGTACCAACACTTAACCAACTAATTAGAAGCAAGGAGAAACACCATGAAACCTCAAATGGCTCTGAAACCAATGGTTTTCGCTCTCGCCGCACTCATGGCTGCTGCTGCTCAGGCAGGTGGTGGTTGGCACCCTGCGCCTCAACCAACCGGCGTTGTTGCCTCTGTCGTTACAGACGTACAAAACAGCGGCGGCAACAAGTTTGACGACACCAAAACCGAAAACAATGCCTCTGCCGACAACTCGGTAAACGGCAACAGCGGCAACACCGGTGTTAACGTTCAGTCGGGCAGCGGTAACCAGGCAGACAACTCCGGCGCCATCTCCAGCGCCAAGGGTGACTTTGCAACAGTATTCGCTGTCGTCGATGTCAATCAAAACAGCGCGCTGAACAACTTCGTCAACAAAGGCACCCAGAACAACGCCTCTGCGGATAACTCCCTTAACGGTAACTCCGGCAACCTGGGTTACAACGGCCAGGCCGGTCAAGGCAACCAGGGTAAAAACAACCTGGCAATCACCACTGCTGATGGCAAAAACATCGCAGCGGCCGCCAACACCGAGCAAAACTCCCTCGCCAACAGCTACCTGAACACTGCCGCTACCAGCTACGGGTATGGCCATGGCAAGGCTCAATACGTGTCCAACAACTCCAGCCTCGACAACTCGGTTAACCGCAACTCCGGCAACGTGGGTGTGAACCTGCAATCCGGCGGCGGCAACCAAGGCAGCAACAGCCTGTCGATCGGTCAAGGTTGCACCGTCTGCTCCAGCGGCGTGCGCTTCTGATCCAACGGGGCCTTGGCAACAAGGCCCTTTTTTATTCCAGTGTCCAGCAGGTCACACGATCATGCGCCTCGCGACCCTCACCCTCCTGATGTTACTCACCGGCCCAACGTGGGCAGGCAACATGGCGATCTCCGCCCTGCCTGGCGGTGCAGTGATCTACAAGAAGGTCGAGAGTATTCGTGAGCGCCGGTTCGCCAACCTGGTGGAACAGAAAACCGATTTCAGCTGCGGTGCTGCGGCACTCGCCACCATTCTGCGCCAGGGTTACTGGCTGGACGTGGACGAAGATCACGTCATCAAAGGCATGTTGGTCAATGCAGACCAGGACCTGGTACGTACCCAGGGCTTTTCCATGCTGGACATGAAGCGCTACCTCGAAAGCATCGGCATGCGTGCCCGGGGCTACAAGATCGGACCAGAGACCCTGGTCACCGTGAAGATCCCTGTGGTGGTGCTGCTGGAAATTCGTGGCTACAAGCACTTCGTGGTGATGCAGCGCGCGGACAAGGACTGGGTCTATATCGGCGACCCGGTATTGGGCCACAAGCGCTATTCGCGTGACGACTTCCTCAAGGGCTGGAATGGCATCGTCTTCGCTGTGCTGGGTGAAGGTTACGACAAGGCCAATGCCTTGCTCGACCCGCCTACTCCGCTGACCGCCAAGAACCAGTTGAATGAGTTCAGGCCCGTAGGCGATGCCGAGCTGATGGACTTCGGTTTTATCCAGAGCGACTTCTTCTAAGAAGCGCAATAAGGGGCAGGACGCTCCAGGAGCAGAAGATGAACACTTCCCGTTGGCTGACGGTCATGTGTCTGGCAGCCTCAATGCCCGCTTATGCTTCATCGGGGTTCAAACCGATCGAACTCAAGGATTCGGAAATGGCCGACCTGCGCGGCCGCTACGTCATGCCGGGGCGCATCATTAGCTTCGGCATTGTCATGAGCAGCACGTGGACCAACGCCGTAGGAGACACCATCACCGGCAAGGCCAGCATGCAGGTCGACTCGTCGACCATCACCCCACAATTCTACGTACAGGCCACCGGCTCGACCGGCAACGGGACCAACCCGAACACCGGTACCGGCACAGTCACAGGCGGCGCCGGGCTGGGCAGCGGCCAAGGCGTGACCCAGAGCGTGCGAACCGCTGGCGATGGCAACACCGCCTATAACAACGTAGGCATTACCGTCGAGAACGGCTTCGCGCCTTCCAACGCGGTGCAATCGGGGCAAGTACTCGTCGCCGGCGGTACCGTTACCGGGGACAGCGCAGCAGGCCGGGTGAGTGTGTCGGCCAACAATGGCGGCTTGCAGATGGCGATCCAGGCCAACCATAACCAGGGCAACAGTTTGCAGCAGATCGGCGGCGGTACTGTGCTGCAAGGTACGGTTTTGACCGGCAACACCAACTTCGTCAACAACATGACCCAGCTCAACGTCGTGATGAATAACAACGGTTTGAACAACGGTGCGCTGAACTGCAACTTGGACCAACTCAAAGGCCTACGCACCCTCGGTTATTGAACTACGCTGACCCTCGACACTTACGCATTAGAAAAGGACGGCTTATTTCATGCATCGATCGTTATCGCTTCGTGCGGTGGTCTGTTTAAGTACGCTCTTGCCTGCATCCGTTCTGTATGCCGCGCCAGACGCCGATATAGAAACGCTCAAACAGGAACTTCTAGAACTCAAGCAGCGGTATGACGTTCAGCAAAAAGCTTTGGCGGTACTGGAACAACGGGTACGACAGGTCGAAGATCAACCGTCGGCACCAGCGCCCAAGCGCCTGGCCAAATCCCCGGCAGACTTTCAGAAAGCCAGTGGCGCGACGGTCGCAGGCACGGGCGCCGCAGCAGCATCCGGCGGCGCCGGTGGTGGCGGCGGGAGTTCCTACGGCCAGTCCCTCAAGGACGACTCGGCCCCTGCGCAAAGTGTGAGTAACCTCTATAACGAAGCCAGCGGCTTTTTCGGGAATGGCAAGTTCAGCTTTGAAACCGGTATTACCTATGCCCGTTACGATGCTCGCCAGTTGACCCTCAACGGCTTCCTGGCGCTGGACTCGATTTTCCTCGGCAATATCAACCTGGACCGGATCAAGTCCGATAACTGGACCCTGGACCTGACCGGGCGCTACAACTTCGATAATCGCTGGCAGTTCGACGTGAACGTGCCCGTGGTGTACCGCGACTCCACCTACCAGTCCGCCGGCGCCGGCAACAACGGCACGGCGACGTCGGAAGCCTCGGTCACGCGCGACCCGACCATCGGCGACGTCAACTTTGGTGTGGCGTACAAATTCCTCGACGAAACTCCCAATCTGCCGGACGCCGTGGTGTCGGTGCGGGTCAAGGCGCCTACGGGTAAAGAACCGTTTGGTATCAAGCTGGTCAACACACCCGGCAACGACAACCTGTTCGTGCCGGAAAGCCTGCCTACGGGTAACGGGGTCTGGTCGGTCACGCCGGGGATTTCCCTGGTCAAGACCTTCGACCCGGCGGTGTTGTTTGGTTCGCTCTCGTACACCCACAACTTCGAGGGTTCGTTCGACGACATCAGCAGTGACGTCAACCAGAAGGTCGGCGGCAAGGTCAGCCTGGGTGACAGCTTCCAGTTTGGCGTTGGTGTGGCCTTTGCCCTCAACGAGAAGATGAGTATGTCGTTCTCGGTGTCGGACCTGGTGCAGCGCAAGAGTCGGCTCAAGCCTAATGGCGGCGACTGGCAGTCGGTGGTGTCCAGTGATGCGAACGCCGGGTACTTCAACGTGGGGATGACGATCGCGGCATCGGATAATTTGACGATCGTGCCGAACCTGGCGATTGGGATGACGGATGATGCGCCGGACTTTACGTTTAGCCTCAAGTTTCCGTATTACTTTTAACTGATCCGACGGTGTATTCATGAGGCGAAGGAGCTTGCTCCGATAACGTAATAAAAGGAAAAGCCCCGCAACGATAAGGGTCGTTGCGGGGCTTTTCGGTTTACCCGCCCTAGCGGATCTGGTGTTTGTGCAGCAACCGATAGAACGTTGGCCGGGAAATTCCCAGGACGCGGGCAGCGACACTCAAGTTATCGCTGTGCCGGTTGAGCACATCGCACAGCGCCTGGCGTTCGGCGCGGTGTTTGTAGTCTTCCAGTGTAGACAGGGGTGGCGAAATTGCCTGTTCGCTGATCAATCCCAGATCAATAGCCTCGATCTGCCGCCCTTCGGCGAGTACCAGGCCACGACGCACGCGGTTGGCCAACTCGCGCACATTGCCCGGCCACGGGTGTTGCCCCATCGCCACCAGCGCGTCTTCGCTGAAACTGCGCGGACGGCGGCCGGTTTCCTGGCTGTAGAAGCGTGAGAAGTGGTTGGCCAGCATCGCTACGTCGCCATGGCGCTCGCGCAGCGGCGCAGTGACCACTTGCAGCACATTGAGTCTGTAGTACAAGTCCTCACGAAAAGCCCCCTTGGCCACAGCGGCTTCGAGGTCGACGTGAGTTGCCGCCAGTACCCGCACATCCACGGGGATAGGCTGGCTACCGCCGACGCGCTCAACCTGTTTCTCCTGGAGAAACCGCAGCAGATTGGCTTGCAGTTCCATGGGTAAATCGCCGATTTCATCAAGGAACAGCGTGCCGCCATGGGCCGCTTCGATGCGCCCGACCTTGCGCTGATGGGCGCCGGTGAAGGCGCCCTTCTCATGGCCGAACAGTTCGGATTGGATGAGGTGTTCAGGAATCGCACCGCAGTTGATCGCGACAAAGGGCTTGGCGTGGCGTTGGGATTGGCGATGCAAGGTCTTGGCCACCAGTTCTTTACCGGTGCCACTGTCACCACGGATCAAAACCGGGGACTCGGTGGGTGCGAGCTTGGCCAATAGCTTGCGAAGTTCGCGAATCGGCCGACTGTCGCCGAGCAGTTCGTGCTCCGGCTCATTTACAGGTGTATTGCCCTTGCCGCGCAAGCGCGCCATGCCAAAGGCCCGGCCGAGGGTGACCTGCACGCGCGCGACGTCAAACGGCAGGGTATGGAAGTCGAAGAACCACTCGCAGACAAAATCACCGACATTCTGCAAACGCAGCACATCCTGGCTGAGCACAGCGATCCACTCGGTGCCGCTGCGGCCAATCAATTCCTTGACTGCTTCCGGTCGCTCCAGGTGATAGGGCTGCAACCGCAGCAAACCCAAGTCACACGACCGGTCGCCCACCGCCTCCAAAGCACAGCTGTCCACCTCCCAACCTGCCGTGCGCAAACCGGGCAATAGCCCATGGCAGTCATCACAGGGATCGACCACGAGCAAGCGGCGTTGCGCAGGTGTAACAACCATGACTATTCCTTGGCGCCAAAATTGTTGATTGCTGGAGGTAAAGTTATTTAGAAACAACGGTTTGTGGCGCTCAGCGCTAACACTAGCAAAATCTTGACGCGGGCCTTGTACCGTTTCGCTATAAGTGCGGGCAAAAAGCCACCCACTGTCGCGCCCATCAAAAAAAGTTGGGCACGGCTAAAACTTTCATTCAGCTTTCAAAACAGCCGCTTACATGACAGTCATCAGGAAAAGTTAAAATTTGTTGCTCTAACATGTGACCCGTACCCCGTCATCGTGCATCAGTACAAGTAACCCGCCGCACGGTCAGCCCAACCGCCGGTACTCACTTGAATGGGCATTTAGAGAGAGACCCACATGAACGCCCCGCTCCGCATCAACGAAGCTCTTTTGATCGCAGACCGTGCTTTTCAGCCCTTTCAGTGCGTGGCCTGGCACGATGGCAACGGCGCCTTGAGCCTGAGCGTCATCGACCGCACCAATACCCGTATTGGCAGCAAACAACTGTCATCGAACACCTACAGCGACCCGGCGCAATTGGAAGACCTGCTGTTGCAGGCCCGTGCCGAACTCGACAAAGATGGCTACCAGTTGCAGTCCTGGGCCATGCCTAAGTAAGTTGCTGCACCAACTTCCGATCACTGCAAGACACTGATCGGAAGTTGGGCAACTGAACTTAAGACGTTTATCGCGCGGCGAGAACAAACCGCTCGATTGCCTCTGCAGCACCGTCATCAATATTACTACCGGTGACCACATTGGCCTGGCGCTTGACGGTTTCTTCCGCCTGCCCCATGGCAATCGATAATCCGGCTACCTGAAACATCGCCGGGTCATTTCCCCCATCGCCGATGGCCGCCGTCTGCTCCAGCGGGACCCCAAGGTGCGCCGCCAGGGTCTTCAAGGCCTCGCCTTTATTGGCCAGCATGGCCGTCACATCCAGATAAATCGGTTGCGAACGCGATACCTGCGCCAGGCCTTGCACCTTGGGCTGTAAACGCGCCTCCAGTTCCACCAACAACTGCGCGTTGTTGCTGGCGGCGACGATCTTGTCGATCCGATCCAGGTACGGCTCGAAACTCTCCACCACCACTGGCCCATACCCCAGGCCATGAGCTTCGCGCGGTTCCATCGGGCCTGGCGGGCCACGGCGCAGCCAATCGCCGTCGGCAAATACCCATGGTTCCACGTCCGGCTCGGCCGAGAACATCGCCAGTGCGACCAGCGCCGCCTCCGCCGGCAGATGGTGGGCAACCAGGATGCTGCCGTCCGGGTTGATCAAGGTGCCGCCGTTAAAACCGGCTACCGGCACATCGATCCCAAAGGTTTCGATCAGGTGCAGCATGGCTTTGGGCGGTCGCCCGCTGGCGAGGCTGAAAAACACCCCCGCCTCGCGCAACGCACTGACCGCATCGACCGTACGCTGGCTCAGACGGTGATCTGGGTGCAGCAACGTGCCGTCCACGTCGCTGAGGATGAAACGGATGGGATGAATCGCGGCATCACTCATCCCAGGGTGTGCCAAGTGCGACCATCGCGGGCCAGCAACGCATCTGCAGCAGCTGGACCGTCTTCACCGGCCTTGTAAGCCTGGATTCCATCGTCTTCCTTCCACGCATCGAGAAATGGCTGCACGGCACGCCAGCCGTTCTCGATATTGTCGGCCCGCTGGAACAAGGTCTGATCGCCGGTCATGCAGTCGTAGATCAGGGTTTCGTACCCGGTCGACGGTTGCATCTCGAAGAAGTCCTTGTAGGCAAAGCCCAACTGAATGTTGGCCATATCGAGGGTCGGCCCTGGCTTTTTAGCGAGCAGGTCAAACCACATGCCTTCGTTGGGCTGGATCTGGATTTTCAGGTAGGTGGGCTTGAGCTCATCAACCTCGGTATCGCGGAACTGCGCATAAGGCGCCGGTTTAAAGCAGATCACGATTTCGGTGTCGCGCACGCTCATGCGCTTACCGGTACGCAGGTAGAACGGCACACCGACCCAGCGCCAGTTGTCGATCATCACCTTGAGGGCAACGAACGTCTCGGTGCTGCTGTCGGGCGCGACGTTGGCTTCTTCCCGGTAGCCCGGCAACGACTTGCCGCCGATTTCGCCGGCGGTGTACTGCCCACGCACCGAGTTGGCCCGCGCATCTTCCAGGGACCACGGCCGTACCGCGCCAATCACCTTGGCCTTTTCACCGCGCACAGCGTCGGCACCAAATGCGGCGGGCGGTTCCATGGCCACCATCGCCAGCAACTGGAACAGGTGGTTCGGCACCATGTCCCGCAGGGTGCCGGTTTTTTCGAAGAAATTACCCCGGGTTTCCACACCAACGGTTTCGGCGGCGGTGATTTGCACATGATCAATGTAATGGTTGTTCCAGAACGCCTCGAACAGCACGTTGGAGAAACGGCTGATCAGGATGTTCTGTACGGTTTCCTTACCCAGATAATGGTCAATGCGGTAGATCTGCTTCTCGCTCATCACCTTGAGCAAGCTGGCGTTCAGCGCTTCGGCGGTGGCGAGGTCGGAGCCGAACGGCTTTTCGATCACCACACGCCGGAAGCTGTCATCAGTCTCCGTCAACAATCCGGCGCTGCCCAGGCGCTGCACCACTTCACTGAAAAAGCGGGGCGCAGTGGCCAGGTAGAACACAGCGTTGCCGGTGCCGCTGTCGGCGATTTTCTTGCCGATGTCGGCGTAGGTGCTGTCGTCGAGGAAATCACCCTCGACGTAGCTGATGCCTTTAGCCAACTGCGCCCACAGGTCCGGGTCCAAAGCGTTCTCGCCATTGCCCTTGACCTTGCTCGCAGCCTCGGTGCGAATGAAATCCTCGAGTTTCTTGGCGAAGTCGGCATCGCTGATGGCGTTGTGATCAACGCCCACAATGCGCAGCCCATCGCCCAACAGGCCATCACGACTGAGGTTGTACAGCGCCGGCATGAGCAGGCGCTTGACCAGATCGCCATGGGCGCCAAACAGAAACAGCGTGGTTGGGGGTGCGGGTTCGGCCTTGGGTTTCTTGCCGTTAGCGGTCATTTTTTGGAAGTCTCCACATGACCACCAAAGCCGAAGCGCATGGCAGACAGCATCTTGTCACCGTAGGTGCTCTGCTGGCGCGAGCGGAACCGCGCGAACAACGAGGTGGACAGCACCGGTACCGGCACGGCTTGTTCCATGGCGGCTTCGATGGTCCAGCGGCCTTCGCCACTGTCGGCGACGGAACCCGAGTAGTTTTCGAGTTTCGGGTCGGTGGCCAGGGCGTCGGCGGTCAGGTCCAGCAACCAGGACGAAACCACACTGCCACGGCGCCAGACTTCGGCGATATCGGCAACGTTGAGGTCGAAACGCTGGTCTTCCGGCAGGTTGTCCGAGTTCTTGGTCTTGAGAATGTCAAAACCTTCGGCGAAGGCCTGCATCATTCCGTACTCGATGCCGTTGTGGATCATCTTGACGAAATGCCCGGAACCCGCAGGACCGGCGTGGATATAACCCTGCTCGGCGCGCGGGTCTGCGGAGGCGGAACGGTCCTTGGTGCGCGGGATATTGCCCAGGCCCGGTGCCAGTGCGGCGAAGATCGGGTCGAGGCGTTGCACGGTCTCGGTATCGCCACCGATCATCATGCAGTAGCCGCGCTCCAGGCCCCAGACGCCGCCAGAGGTGCCGACATCAACGTAGTGCAGGCCCTTTTGCGCCAACGCCTTGCCGCGACGAACGTCATCCTTATAGTTGGTGTTGCCGCCGTCGATGATCACGTCACCGTCTTCGAGCAGCTCACTGAGTTCATTGATGGTGTTTTCAGTGGGGTCGCCTGCTGGCAACATCACCCACACGGCGCGAGGCTTTTGCAGCCCGGCAACCAGGGCTTTCAAGTCGGCAACGCCAGTGGCGCCCTCCTCGCTCAAGCCTTTGACAAATGCTTCGTTACGGTCGAAAACAACGGTGGTATGCCCATTGAGCATCAGGCGCCGTGCAATATTCCCGCCCATGCGGCCTAGTCCGATAATCCCCAGTTGCATGTGCTGATGCTCCTAACTACTAAATAAATGTGTGACATAGTTTATAGCGCAATGAGGCTAATGAGGGTTAGTCAGGGGCAGATCCATGTAGTTTCATGACAAAAAAGTTGCCATCGTTTCAACATCACAGCAGCAAAAGTCACAGGACCACCAAAAATAAAAAAGTTCCATTGCGCTGAAAAAGAATTCAGAATTGCTTCCGACTGTTGCCGAGAACCTCGACTCAAGCGTTCTGGCACACCGCGACACACCGGCTATTTGCGAGGTAAGCAATGAGCACTGCACAGATGACCCGTCCTCCCCAGACCCTCTACGTCACGCTCCGTCGCGATGAACTGCGCCAGTTGAAAGACGAACGCGAGCAGTTGCAGCAGGAGGTCATGCGCCTGCGTGCTCATATCATTCAAGCCCAGCTGGATCAGCCTTACGGCGCGCAACCTGCGCTCTGCTGAGCCCTGTCATGACTTTGTAAGATAACGGCTACACAAATCTCACAAAGTTTTCACACGCACTTCCCGATACTCCCGCCCACAAGGGCCACCCCAATGCAAGGGTGGCCTCTATTGCGCGCAGCCCTGCGCGTGATTGAAAAACTACCGGGTTGGAGCGCTGGATGGCGATGTTCGAACGCAGCACTAAGTCTGCGAAAGGCTTTGATTGGGCCGGTCTTGGCTGGCTATTCCTGTTTTTCTGGTACTTCTCCGGCATCACACAACTGCTGATCCAGCTCAGCGGCACGTCCGGCTTCAGTGGTTTTCGCCAAGCGTTCTTCATGAGCGCACTGTGGCTCGCCCCCCTGCTCGTTTTCCCACGCCGTACGCGCTTACTCGCCGCCCTGATTGGCGTGGTGCTGTGGGCCTGCTCCATGGCAAGCCTGGGTTACTTCTTCATCTACCAGCAGGAGTTTTCCCAAAGCGTCATCTTCATCATGTTCGAGTCGAACATCTCTGAAGCCGGTGAATACGCCACTCAATACTTCGCTTGGTGGATCGTGCTGGCCTTTATTGCCCACACCGCCGTAGCGGTTTTCCTGTGGACCCGCGTGCGACCGGTGTACCTGCCGCGCGGCCAAGCCCTGGTGGCGGCAACGGCGATCCTGGTGGCCATTGTCGGATACCCGCTGGTCAAGCAAATTGCCCGCAGCGACACCCTGGACGATGCCATCGACCGCTTTGAATCGCGCATCGAGCCTGCCGTGCCTTGGCAGATGATCGTCGCCTATCGCCGCTACACCGAACAACTCGACAACATGCAAGGCATGCTCGACAGCGCCAGCCAGATTGCGCCCTTGACCAATCTCAAGGACACCATGGCCGGCCAGCCCTCGACCCTGGTGCTGGTCATCGGCGAATCCACCAACCGCCAGCGCATGAGCCTCTACGGTTACCCGCGCAACACCACGCCGGAACTGGACAAGCTGCGCGACCAACTGGCGGTGTTCGACAACGTCATCACCCCGCGCCCCTACACCATCGAAGCGCTGCAACAGGTGCTGACGTTCGCCGATGAAGAGAACCCGGACCTGTACCTGAAAACCCCGTCGATTGTCAGCGTGATGAAACAGGCCGGCTACAAGACTTACTGGATCACCAACCAGCAGACCATGACCAAGCGCAACACCATGCTCACGACCTTTTCCGAACAGGCCGACGAACAGGTGTACCTGAACAACAACCGCAACCAGAACGCACGCCAATACGACGGCGACGTCCTCGCGCCATTCTCCAAGGCCCTGGCCGATCCAGCGGAGCGCAAGTTCATTGTGGTGCACCTGCTCGGCACTCACATGAGCTACCAGTACCGTTACCCGCCGACGTTCGACAAATTCACCGATCGCCAAGGCGTACCGACAGGCATCAGCGATGATCAATTGCCCACCTACAACAGCTACGACAATGCCGTGCTGTATAACGACTTCGTGGTGTCGAGCCTGATCAAGGATTACGCCAAGACCGATCCAAACGGCTTCCTGCTATACCTGTCCGACCACGGTGAAGACGTATTCGACTCCGCCGGCCACGCCACACTGGGACGTAACGAAGGCAAACCGACTGCGCCGATGTACACCATTCCCTTCATGGCCTATGCCTCGCCGAAATGGCGTGAGAGCCATGACTGGAGTTTCGCCGGCGATCTGCAACGCCCTTACACCAGCTCGCAGTTGATCCACACCTGGGCCGACCTGGCCGGGTTGAGCTCCGATGAAATCGACCGCAGCAAAAGCCTGGTGAGCGACAGTTTCAAAGCACGTCCGCAACTGATCGGCAACCCGTACTTGCGCCAGCAGAAGGCCCTGATCGACTTCAGCCTGATCAAGCCGAAGAAGGTTGGCCCGACCGATGTGGTGCTCCAGGAAGCGCCGGGTTCGTAACAGAAAGATAACAATCATTCTCGTTTAACCCTAAAGTTCCGCTCCTCCTTTCGTCTTTGAGCCAAGGCCTTCCCTTTCCGGGGTGGCCGCAAAGACGACAAGGAGTCTCACGCGATGTTCGCGCCAATTACCCGTTCCATGACCCTCACGCTCGGCCTGTGCAGCGCCGCGCTGAGCCCGGACCTGCTGGCTGAAACCGACCCCGAACAGACCCAACTCGAACTCGGCGCCACCCGCATCACCGCCGAAGGCCTGGGCGCAACCACTGAGCACACCGGTGCCTACACCACCGGTTCGATGAGCACCGCCACCCGCCTTAACCTGTCCGTGAAAGAAACCCCGCAGTCGATTTCGGTGATCACGCGCCAGCAAATGGACGATTTCAATCTGAATACCTTGACCGACGTGCTGCGCCAGACCACCGGTATCAACGTGCAGCACAACGACTCAGACCGCGTGTCCTACTCCTCTCGCGGCTATGGCATCACCAATTTCCAGATTGATGGGATGCTCAACACCTTCGGCTACATGAAGTCCGACGCTGACACCATCATCTACGACCACATCGAAGTGGTGCGCGGCGCCACGGGCCTGACCACCGGAGCGGGCGACCCTTCAGCCACTATCAACATGGTGCGCAAGCGCCCCACCGCCCAGTGGCAGGCGAAAACCGGCGTAAGCGCGGGCAGCCATGACAACTATTACAGCTACGTGGACGTGGGCGGCCCGCTGGCGTTCGACGGCAAGTTGCGCGGGCGTACCGTGCTGGCCTATCGCGACAGCCAATCCTTCCGTGACAACTATGAGCTACAGCGGGAGGTCGGCTACGGCATTCTCGAAGGCGATCTGTCAGACGACACCGTGCTGGCCGTAGGTTTTGATTACCAGAACAAACAAGTCCAGGGCACTTCCTGGGGCACCGTGCCGTACTGGAACAGCCAGGGCGGCAAGGCCGGGCTGTCGCGCTCCACCAACATGGCCGCGCACTGGAGTTCCTGGCCGCTGACGGACAAGACCACTTTCGCGACCCTCGAACATCGACTGGGTGGCGATTGGCATATCAAAGCCGCCTACACCCATCGCCAGAGCGACACAGATGGCAAGGTCTACTATGGCGGCTCGGGTTTCCCCAACGACGACCGCAGCGGCATGACCGCCTGGGCGAGCCACATGCGCGGCACCTCGCGGATGGAAGCCATCGACCTCAACCTGGCCGGCAGCTATCAGTTGCTGGGCCGCGAACACGCCTTGATGATGGGCTACGGCGAGGCCGCGCAACGGGACAGTTCGCCGTTTATGCGCGAGAACATCCCAGCCGGCTACTACAGCATTGAAGACTGGAAATACATGGGTGGGATCGCTAAGTTCGGCGACACCGTCACCGGCCTCAAAGGCGAACACAGCAGCAAGGAACAGAAGGCCGGCTACCTGGCCACGCGACTGAGTCTCACCGACCGCCTGCATGCGGTACTGGGCAGCCGCTATGGCAGTTGGGAACTGAAAAGCGCAGCCCCTCGATACGACGACAACGACCAACTGACCGCCGCTGGCAAAACCAGCCAGACCCACAACGACATGTGGACGCCCTATGCCGGGCTGCTTTACGACATAACGCCGGAGTACACCGTCTACGCCAGCTACACCGATATTTTCAAACCCCAAAGCCTCAAGGATGCCAACAAGAAATTCCTTGAGCCGGTGGTGGGCAGCAACTACGAAGTGGGCATCAAGGGGAGTGTGCTGCAAGAGCGCCTGAACCTGGCGGCGGCGTATTTCTGGAGTACCCAGGACAACGTTGCCGAGCGCGATTACTCGGTGCCACGCAACCCAAGGACCGGCGAGGAATATTACAAGTCAGGCGGCAAAGGCAACAAAGTGAACGGCTTCGAACTGGAAGCGTCCGGGGAAGTGATGCCCGACTGGAACCTCACGGCAGGCTACACCTACACCCATTCGGTCAACGGTTCGGGCAACCGCAATAACACGGGTCAGCCGCTGAACCTGCTGAAAGTATCCAGCGCTTACCGCCTGCCGGGTACATGGCGCAACCTCACCGTCGGCGGCGCCGTGAACTGGCAAAGCGATTTCTTTGATTTCAGCAATCGACCGACCGGTGCGCGCGATACCGATGGCGACCCGATCACCACCCGGGCAAAAATCACGCAGCAGGCCTACACCGTGGTTAACCTCATGTCCCGCTATCAATTCGACGACCATGTTTCAGCGTCGCTTAACGTCAACAACCTGTTTGATAAAAAATATTACGAGCGTGTCGGCTTCTATAACGGCGTGTACTGGGGTGACCCGCGCGCCATTACGTTGGCCTTGGACTGGAGACTTTAAAGCGCACAACCCGAAGTTAACGAAATTGTTAACTTCGGACGTTTCTCGAGTTAATTCCCACTTAATAAGATCGCTGCAAAATCGCCCCATGAATCTGCTCAAGGACAGAACGGATAACCGATCACACTTAATGAGAATACCCCGATGAAACTCTCTACTTTGATGCTTGCCAGCCTGATGACCCTAGCCTCCGCCGCCGCTTTTGCAGAAGATGGCTCGGAGCGCGCGAAGGAGTACTACAACAACTTCACCTTCATGCAGCAGAAGGTTCACGGCACTAACGAGCAAACAGCATCCGCCGACGACACGTCTTCCAAGACCAGCACCACCAATCAGGAACAACCTAAGAGTTAATTAATGTTTAGTTAATCCGCAACACCCTGGGCCATTCCGCTCCGTTGGCAAAGGTTTATTGGGCGCCATTTAATGGCGCCCTTTTTTTGCCTGTTATTTATTAAAGCGGCTTGTTCCAGAACAGCATACGGCCATGAGCCGGATCAAACTTTGAATCATCAAAACCAAACTTTCGGTACGCCGACTGAGCGATAGCATTACCCTCAAGCACCTCCAAGGTGATCTTGCAGCAACCGCGCTGGCGGGCAATTTCCTCGACCTTTTGCAGCATTTTCTGACTCAGGCCCAGGCCGCGGAACTCATTCATCACCACCACGTCATGAATGTTGACCAGTGGACGGCAGGCAAAGGTGGAGAACCCCTCAAAACAATTCACCAGCCCCGCCGGCACGCCGCCGACGAACGCCAGCACACTGAAGGCATGGGGGCGCTTGGCCAATTCGGCTGGCAGTTGTTCTAGAAGGTCAGCGGGCAGGCTATGGCTTCCGCCCATGGGGTCTTGTGCGTAGTGGTTGAGCACGCGGCCTATGGCTTCAGCGTGCACGGGGTTGGTGTAGCTGGCTTGCAGCACCAGGATATCTGGGGTTTCCATTGCCTTCCTCGATCACGACAACAAGGGAATCGGCTCCCTTTGAGGGGCTCGATTGTAAGCGTGGAGTTGGCGGTAGATGAAGGAGAAAAACTACAAATATTTGCCAGAAAGCGCGAGGTTCATGCCGACGAAAAAGCGCTGGCGGCAGATTTCGGAGGTTGCCCTGCACGCCTTAACCGAAACGCTGCAATTGCATCTCCTGCAGCCGGCTCAGGGTGCGGCGGAAGGGAAACTCCAGGTAGCCCTGGGTATAGAGGCGCTCCAGCGGCACTCGGGCCTCGATGAACAGGGGCACCTTGCGGTCGTAGCACTCATCCACCAGGGCGATGAACCGACGCACGCTGTCGTCGTGCACCGACAACTGCGGCAATTCGCGATCACCCGCCACCACCCGCTGGGCGCCGTCTTCGGTGCCTCGGGCAATCCGGCCCGGGCGCTGCTGCGCACTCAGGTCAGGCACCTCGCCGAGTAAAATCGCCTTGAAGCGATCACACAGCAGCATGAAGTCCATAGCGGCCAAGGGTTGTTCGCACAGGTCGGCATAACGACACCAGAGCACGCTGTCACTGGACCGCACCGTCACGATGCTACGGTGACCGACAACGACCGGCTCGTGGCTCACCACCTGCCCTTCTGCCAATTGCGTGAAGACAGTCGCAAGCGCCTCGGGCTGATTCACCCAATAACGCTGCATGCCGACACCTGGATGCAAACGATGGTCTTCAGCGCCGTCCACCGCCACCACCCGCATATGCTGCTTGATCGCTGCGATACCCGGCAAAAACCGTTCGCGGTTGAAGCCATCGGAATACAGTTGGTCGGGAGGCTGGTTGGAGGTACAGACCATCACCACACCTTCCTCGAACATCACCTGGAACAACCGCCCCAGGATAATCGCGTCCCCGATGTCATTGACGAACAACTCGTCAAAGCAGAGTACGCGCACCGCCCTGCTCAGCTCTCGCGCCAGGGCCTGCAACGGGTCGGCGGTGCCAGTAAGCTCGAATGAACGCTGATGCACCCACCCCATGAAGTGATGAAAGTGCTGACGCCGCGCAGGCACTCGCAGGCTCTGGTAGAACTGGTCCATCAACCAGGTTTTGCCCCGACCCACCGGCCCCCACAGGTAGACACCAGTGACCGACGCACGCCCTTGGTGCAGAGCCTCATGGCAGGCTTGCAGGGCATCCACCGCCCGCCGCTGGGCATCGTCAGAGACGAAGCCCTGTTGGGCGATGGCGTGTTGATAGGCAGCGAGAGGCGAGTCGAAAGTCATGCACGCACTCCTGACAGGCCGTTTTCTTAAACTTCGAACTTACGCAAGGCTCTTACTGACCACCTCGAAGACATCGCTCGACAGCTCGCCCGAACCACGAATGCGCTCCAGCTCGGCCTTCATCAGCGCCTGTCGCGCGCTGTCGTATTTACGCCAGCGGGTCAACGGCGCCAACTGGCGCGACGCAATCTGCGGGTTGAAGCCATTCAACTGGATCACCAGATCCGCCAGGAAACGGTAGCCGGAGCCATCCGCCGCATGGAAGTTGATCAGGTTCTGCCCGGCAAAGGCGCCGATCAGTGCACGCACTTTGTTCGGGTTTTTGAGCGTGAACGCCGGGTGTTCCATCAACGCCTGGACCCGCGCCAGCCCGCCCGGCAAGGTGCTGCCAGCCTGCACGCTGAACCACTGGTCCATCACCAACGGGTTGTCCTTGAAGTTCTCGGCAAACACCGCCAACGCCTGGGCTTTTTCCGCCTCGAACGGCGAGTTCACCAGCACCGCCAGCGCGGTCAGACGCTCGGTCATGTTGTCACTGGTATCGAACTGCTCCAGGGTGGCCGCCAACACCTCAGGCTTGCCGCTGAGCATCAGGTACGACAGGGCGATGTTCTGCAAGGCGCGACGGGCAAAGTGCTCGGCCGCTGCCACATATGGGGTTTGCTTGGACAGGTCGCGATTGGCCTGATAACGCAGCCACAGCCCTTCGAACAGGTTGTCGGCCAGTTGCTTGCGTGCAAATTCGCGTGCGGCGTGGATCGCATCCACATCCGCCACTTCGCTGATTTCTGTCAGGTAGGCTTCGCCCGGCAACGAGAGCATTTCCGCGACCATCGCCTGGTCCAGGCTTTCGTCGCTCAGTACCGTACGCAGCGCGTCGATCAGGCGTTGATCCATTTTCAGCGCCTGGCCCGCCTGATGCTGGCCAATCAGTTCCTGCAACACCTGCACCGACAGTTGCTGGCCGGCATCCCAGCGGTTGAAGCCGTCGCTGTCGTGCTGCATCAGGAACATCAACTGATCGCGGTTGTACGGGAAGCTCAGTTTCACCGGCGCAGAGAAGCCACGCAGCAGCGACGGCAACGGCTGTTCAGCGATGTCGACAAACGTGAACGTCTGCTCGGCCTCAGTCACCGAAATCACGCGGGACGTACCACCCGCCGCTGCTTCACCGACCAGGCGCAAGGCGATACCGGCGCCCTTCCCGTCCAGCAAGCCCAGCTCAACTGGAATCACGAACGGCAGTTTCTCGACCTTGTCCGGGGTTGCCGGGCAGCTCTGGCGGAAGGTCAGGCTGTAGGTCTTCGCCGCGGCATCGTACGACTCGCTCACCGCCAGACGCGGTGTACCGGCCTGGCTGTACCAGCGCTTGAACTGGCTCAGGTCGGCGCCGTTGGCGTCTTCCATGGCCTTGATGAAATCGTCGCAGGTCACGGCCTGGCCGTCGTGGCGCTCGAAGTACAGGTCGCTGCCTTTACGGAAGCCTTCGGCGCCCAGCAAGGTGTGGATCATGCCGACCACTTCCGAACCCTTTTCGTAAACAGTCAGGGTGTAGAAGTTGGAGATCTCGATAAAACTGTCCGGGCGCACCGCATGGGCCATCGGGCCGGCGTCTTCGGCGAACTGGTGGGTCCGCAGGTATGCCACGTCCTGGATACGCTTGACCGTGGCCGAGTTCATGTCAGCCGAGAAGCCGGAGTCGCGGAACACGGTGAAGCCTTCCTTGAGCGACAGCTGGAACCAGTCGCGGCAGGTCACGCGGTTGCCCGACCAGTTGTGGAAGTATTCGTGGGCGACGATGGCCTCGACGCGCTGGTGCGCGGCATCGGTGGCGGTTTCGGCGCGTGCCAGCACGGCGCTGGAGTTGAAGATATTGAGACCCTTGTTCTCCATGGCGCCCATGTTGAAGTCGTTCACCGCGACGATCATAAAGATGTCGAGGTCGTACTCACGGCCGTAGGTTTCTTCGTCCCAGCGCATGGATTTCTTCAGGCTGGTCATGGCGTGCTGGCACTTGTCGATGTTTTCTGGCTCGACGTAGATGCGCAGCGCCACTTCGCGCTGGGTCATGGTGGTGAAGCTGTCTTCGACGCACCACAAATCTCCGGCCACCAGGGCAAACAGATAGGCGGGTTTCTTGAACGGGTCTTCCCAGGTCGCCCAGTGGCGGCCGTCTTCACCGGGGCCGCTGGCAATCGGGTTGCCGTTGGACAGCAGCACCGGGTAGCTGTGCTGCTCGGCGATCACCGTGGTGGTGAAGGTGCTCATCACATCCGGGCGGTCGAGGTAATAGGTGATTTTGCGGAAGCCTTCGGCCTCGCATTGGGTGCAAAACATGCTGCCGGATTTGTACAGGCCTTCCAGAGCGGTATTGGTTTCCGGGTGGATCTTGACCGTGGTATCGAGGGTAAAGGTCGCCGCCGTCGGGTGCACGGTCAGGTGGCTATCAGTCAGTTGGTAGTCAGCGTCCGTCAGTTCCTGGTCGGCCAGGTTCACGCTCACCAGCTCCAGCTGCTGGCCATCGAGCACCAACGGCGGCAGGCCCGCGCCACGCTCGGGGTTACGGCGCATCACCAGCTGCGCGTGGACCAGGCTGTGGTCCTCGAACAACTCGAAGGTCAGGTGCGTCTCGTCGATCAGGTAGTCCGGCGCCTGATAATCCTTCAGGTAAATCATCTTCGGTTGTTCGGTGCGCATGGGTGGCATCCTTCTACTGGTGCACGGCGAGCTGGTAGGCCGTGTACTTACGAATATTGATAACGCCGGTGTCGAAGATCAGGTATTGGCCCTTGATCCCCAGCAGCGTGCCTTCGGCAATCGGGTTCTTGTCCAGGTTGAAGCTGACGATCTTGGCCGGATACTGCTCCACCGGGTAGCGAATCTCAATCGGCTCGATGTCGGTCACCGGTTGGATGGCTTGCAGGCCAAAGCGTTCCTGCAGGTTTTCCAAGCCTTCGGCGCAGGAGGCGAACAGTTCGTCACGCACCTGCTTGAGGTCTACGGGTTGCGCGTCGCCCTTGAGCAATGCACGCCAGTTGGTCTTGTCGGCCACCTGGCTGCGCAGCACGTCTTCGACGAAGCCGGACTGCTGGCGCGTGGCAACTCGCAGAATCGGCAACGCCTGACTCGCGCCCTGGTCCAGCCAGCGCGTCGGCAGTTGGGTGGCGCGCGTGATGCCGACCTTGATCCCCGATGAATTGGCCAGGTAAACCACGTGGTCGGTCATGCAAAATTTCTCGCCCCAGCCTGGATCACGGCAAGTGCCGGCGTCGTAATGGCAACGCTCGGGGCTCATGATGCACAGGTCGCACTGGGCCAGCTTGGTCATGCACGGGTAGCAATAACCCTGGCTGAAGCTGGTCTTGGTCTTGCGGCCGCAATGGCTGCAATGGATGGCGCCGAGGTACTCCAGGCGGATGTGGGTACCGATCAATGGATTGACCGGCACCTCGGTCTCGCCCAGGCGAAACGCGTATTGAACGGTCGGCTCACCGAGTTGCGCCGACATTTTGCTGACTGCACCGCGACCAATTTCAATCAATGGATCGCATCCGACTTGAACAGGATGTTCGCCACTGGCTCGGATTTGGACGCGCATTCCTGCGGGCCCATGTAGCCGGTGCGCTGGTCTTCCGGCAGGTTCTGGATTTCCCAGGCGATCATCGCTTGCAGGGACAGTTCACGCTGTTCGGCGGTGAGCTTGCGGCCATCGGACCACTTGCCGATTTCCACGGCGAGCTTGAGGCTCTCGTAGATGTCCGGGGTGATGTTTTCGATCATTTCAGCAAAAGAGGACATTAGGCTCTTCCTTATCAAATAGACGATTTGCGGCGGCTGTACAGCCCACCCAGCAAACCGGTGAGGCAACCGATAACCAGGCCGCCCACGTGGGCTGCGTTGGCGATTTCGCCGAAGCCGATCATAGAGACCAGCCCCGACATGCAGAGCACCAGCCAAATCAGCATCATCGCCAGCACGCCACGGGGCAGGCGATAAGCCGGATTCGGCGAGAGTAAATGAAAGATCCAGCAATGCCCGAGCAGGCCATACAGCACGCCCGACAACCCGCCAAACAAACCGGGGCCACCGTAAGCGTATTGAGCGTAGTTGGAGACCAGGCTGAACAGCACGGTCAAACCGAGCAAGTTGACACTGCCCTGGCGTGCTTCGATACGCCGTCCCAGTTCCCAGTACCACATGCCGTTCATGGCCAGGTGCAGGATGCCGAAGTGGATCAACATCGGCGTAACCAACCGCCACCACTGCCCCGATGCCAAACTGTCGGCCAGCGGCGTGAATTGGATGTACTCGCCCAGGATGCGGAACGGCAAAAACGTCAGCCAGGCGACGGCTTGCAGGTTGTCCCCCAGCAAGGTCAGTGCGCCGACGATAATGCTCGCCAGCAGCACAGACGCCGTAACCGGGCTGTGACGCACTTGCTGGGCAAAACTCGGACGCGTCATCGGCGCCTGTTCAGGGATATCCAGTTGCTGGTCGGGGTCCCCGGCGGGAAACCGCTGGTACAGCACGCGCACGTCGTCGCTGATGGTCTCGGGCACCCACAACACCTGCTCGCCCGCCTCTTCGCTGACGCGATGGGGCACTTGCATGCGTTGCAGCAGTTTGACGAAGCCGCCCAGATCGACACTCAAGGGCAGGCGCAGTACAGCCACGGTACTCATGTGATGACCTCGGGCCGCTCAACATCGACCCATACGAATTTACGTGGATCGAGGCGGGTTTCCTGATCCAGGCGATACGCCACCAGCTTGCCGTACAGCACTGCGCTGTAGTCCAGGCAAGCCAGGTTGTCGCGGATCGGCGCCGGTTTGCCGCTGCGCCAGTAGTGGCCGACGAACAACAACGGCTCGTCGACGCCATAGCGCAGCAGTGAATTTTTTTCAGTGGAGGACAGCGGCGTGCGCGCCACCGGCTCGGGCAGTGCGTCGGGCTGGAACACGATGTCGCCGTAAGTCTTCGGGTCGTCTTCCCAGAACTTGGTGCGGAAGAACGAACGCGTCAGACCGTCGCCACCGGTGAGCGTCAGGCCATCGGGCAGGCGCATGTCGGTGCCGCGCAGCAGGCGGTCAAAGGCGTTGCAGGCAAAACTGCCAGGGACGGCAGCGGCCTGCAGGAAGTGCTGGTCGATGCAGCCATCCGGGAAGGTCGCACGCAGCGGCGTGATAAAGCCGTCGTCCCAGCACGCATGCACCACGCGGAAACGCCCGGCATCGACAAACAGCGGCATGTCGTAGAACCAGCCGAGGAAGTCGTGCCAGTCGGCCGGGTGGTGTTCGAACTGGGTCAGGGTCTCTTGAATCAACCGCGCATGCCGTGGGTTGTGCTCACGCACGAACTGCTTGCCACTGCCCGGTGGCGCCGGCGTGGTCCAGCCCAGAGCGTTGAACTCGTGGTTGCCCATGATGCACAGCGCCTGGCCGGCCTCGGCCATGTCGTGGACGATATGCAGCGCCTCGCGGATGCGTGGGCCACGGTCGATGATATCGCCGAGGAACACCGCCATGCGCGACGGATGGCGCCAGGTGCCGCCCTGCTTGTGGTAACCCATTTGGTCGAGCAAGTGCTCAAGGGTATGAGCGCAACCGTGCACGTCACCAATCAGGTCGTAGCTACGCGCGGGATCGAGCATCAGTCGCCTCCACCCCCCAAGCGGCTGCCCCAGCCCAACTTGGTGCGGCACACTTCGTAATAGTTGTGGTCCAGCGGGTGGATCAACCGCAGCTTCTGCGCCTTTTTGCTCACGGTGATGGTGTCACCGGGGGCGCAGGTGAAGTGGTTCTGCCCGTCACAGGAAACCTGCGGGTAGATTTGCATGTCTTTGGACACCACGATTTTCAGCTCACTGTTGCCATCGACCACAATCGGTCGGCTCGACAACATATGGGGATACATCGGCACGATCACAATGGCATCCAGCTTGGGATGCATGATCGGCCCGCCGGCCGACAGCGCGTAGGCCGTGGAACCGGTGGGCGTGGCGACGATCAGGCCGTCAGCCTTCTGGCTGCACACGAACTGGCCGTCGATGTACAACTCGAACTCGATCATCCGCGTGGATTTACCGGGGTGGAGCACCACATCGTTGAGAGCATCGCCCTGGCCGATGGCTTCGCCGTGGCGGCGCACTTCGGCTTGCAACAGGAAGCGGTTTTCCACCAGGTAGTGGCCGTCGAGCACCTTGGCCACTTCGACTTCCAGTTCATCGGGGCGGATATCGGTGAGAAAACCCAGGCTGCCCCGGTTGATCCCCAGCACCGGCACGTTATGCCGCGCCAACGCCCGCGCGGCACCGAGCAGGCTACCGTCGCCGCCCACCACGATGACCATGTCGCACACTTCGCCGAGCATCTTGCGCGACGAGGTTTGCAGGCCGTGGCCAGGAAGAATCTCGGCGATGGTGTCTTCGAGGATCACGTGCAGGTGGCGATCCAGCAGGAATTTTTTCAGCCGGCGGACGGTGTCCAGCACCTGGGTACTGCCCAGGCGACCGATAATGCCGATATTGCGAAAGTGCTCCATGGGGCTCCTGCGGGATATGGGGTGTGGCAAAAAAGAAACGATTATGGGCGAAAGGCCGCCTCAGACAAAATCCTTTGTCATCGCCAAGCCTTGATGACAATGGTTCTCAGGGCTTCTGCTCATCCTGCGCCCGCATTAAAAGGCTATGCTCGGACCATGACCGTATTCCCCGACCTGCACAGCTTACCCCGCCAATTGCGTCACCCTGAGGTGCGCGACCTGGCGTGGGTGGTGCTCGCCCCGCCGATGCTCGCGCAGACGCCCTGGCCGCAACGCCATCCACTGGCCGGTAGCGACTGGGTGCAGGCGCCCGAGCGTCTGGAACGCTGGCTGCGGCAACTGGACAAGGACAGTCGTGACTTGCAGCACTGGTTAAGCCTGGCCCGCACTCGCCGCCTGGGCCTGTACTACGAGCGACTTTGGCAATTCGCCGTGCAGCATGCGCCGGGCGTGGAGTTGCTCGCCGCCAACCTGCCGATCCGCCGCGCCGGGCATACCCTGGGTGAGTTGGACATGTTGCTGCGCGACCGCGATGGCGTGCATCACCTGGAACTGGCGATCAAGCTCTATCTCGGGCCGCAGGCGGGTAATGGCGAGAACCCGGCGCAGTGGCTGGGGCCGGGCTGCCATGACCGACTGGACCGCAAGTTGGCGCATCTTGCCCAGCATCAATTGCCTATTTCGGCACGTCCGGAAAGCCGCGAAGCACTGGCGGCGCTGGATATCCAGCAGTTCGATGCGCATTTGTGGCTCGGCGGGTATTTGCTCTATCCCTGGCCTGGACTGGCCGAAGCGCCCCACGGCGCCCATCCGCAGCATTTACGGGGGCGCTGGTTGCATCAGCATGATTGGCAGGATTTTGTCAGCGCCAGCGCGCCAGGTCGCTGGCAACCATTGCCCCGGCATGCGTGGCTGGCGCCGGCGCACTACTCGGCGGATGAAGTGTGGAGTGAAGAACAGATGCAGCATTGGCTGAGGGAGCTCAATCCGATGGCGCCCGCGCAGTTGCTCGTGCGCATGGTGCAGAGCGGCGAGGATTGGGAGGAAGCCGAGCGATTATTCCTGGTGGCGGATCTTTGGCCGAATGTGCCGGGGGCTGGCTGATGGAGTGTGTGGTGTCTGTGAGTGCCTCATCGGGGGCAAGCCCCCTCTCACACTGACCGCATTCCAAAGGGGTGTACTCGGTCAAATGTGGGAGGGGGCTTGCCCCCGATAGCGGCGACACCGCCACTACAAATTATCGATATGCCGATAATCCAACTGCAACCCGGCCGCCAGCGCCTCGGCCCGGCCCAGCCTGATTGGCCCGCGCTCGATATCCACCAGCAACCCTGAACACTCCAACGACGGCAACGCGGCGATGTCCTTGAGGCGTCCATCGGTGATCACCAATAAACGCTGCTGCTCAGCCGGATAACGCCTACGCCGCGCCGTCAGCCACTGCCCGGCCTCGGTCAGTGCGGCCAGCAATGGAGTGCCACCGCCCGCGCCGAGCTGATCCAGCCAGCCTGCCAAGCCTTTCGCGGCCTTCAAGCCCTGCACCTGCCATTTGGGCGACTGCCCACTGGCGGTCAGCAATGCCATGCGCGCCCGTTGTCGGTACGCGTCATCAAATAGCTGGGCCAGCAAGCCCTTGGCATCGGTCAACGCGTGATGCCGCCGAGTAGAAGCCGATGCGTCGACAATCACCAGCCACAATTGCTGGGCAGAACGGCTGCGCAGGTGAAACAGCAAATCCTCACGGGAGTGCGGTCGGCCGCCAAGCAAGGTGCCCGGCCAGTTGATCGAACCCTGTTGCGCGCTGCGCGCCTTGCCCTGCCTGCCTCTGTCCAGTCGCCCTGCCTTGGGCCGGGCATCCGCCCCCGCGTCAGGTCGGGGGCGAATGCCTAGGGCTTTTTTGGCCAGCTGGGTACTTCGCGACGTGCGCCGGTGGGCAGCGGCGGCGCGGGCATGTCACCCCACTGGCCTTGACCCGGCGAAGCCTCGCTGGACTTGGGCGACTGGCCTTCAGGCGGCGGACTGGCGGGCGGCGACTGTTCCTGGCGACGGTGGCGCAGGGCAAACTCGGCCACGGCTTCAATATCCTCCTCGGCAATTTCATCAGCGCCGCGCCACGCCGCATGGGCCCTGGCGCCGCGCAGCCAGACCAAGTCCGCGCGCAAGCCGTCGACGCCCGCAGCAAAGCAACGCTCGGTAATCTGCGCCAGGGCCTGGTCATCCAGCGCGATACTGTCGAGCCGCGCCCGAGCCTGGGTGCAACGCTCGCGCAAGGCCGCCTGGGGCTCGGCCCACTGGGTGCAGAACGCGACAGGATCGCTGTCGAAATCCAGGCGACGGCGAATGATCTGGCCACGCTCGGCTGGCAAGGTCTGCCCACTCAAGGCCACGTTAAAACCGAAACGGTCGAGTAACTGCGGACGCAACTCACCCTCTTCCGGGTTCATCGTGCCGATCAGCACAAAACGCGCGCTATGGCGATGGGAGATGCCGTCACGCTCGATCAGATTGGTGCCGCTGGCCGCCACGTCCAGCAACAGGTCCACTAAGTGGTCGGCCAGCAAGTTGACTTCATCGACGTACAACACGCCGCCATCGGCCTTGGCCAATACGCCGGGGGAAAACTGCGCGCGGCCCTCGCCCAGCGCAGCGTCGAGGTCCAGGGTACCGACCAGGCGCTCCTCGGTCGCACCCAACGGCAAGGTGACGAATTGACCGCTGGCAAGCAGGTCCGCCAGGCCACGGGCCAGTGTGGACTTGGCCATGCCACGCGGGCCTTCGATCAGCACACCGCCGATCTTCGGGTCGATGGCAGTCAGGCACAGCGCCAGTTTCAGGTCGTCGGCGCCGACCACGGCGGACAGCGGGAAATGGGGAATATCGGTCATCCGGTCTCTCTTTAAATTCTGCTGTACACGTAATCAACCTGTCATGAGCCCGCTTCTTGTGGCGAGTGGGCTTGCCCCGCGTTGGGCTGCGAAGCAGCCCAAATAGAAGCGCCGCAGTCTGCCAGGCAGCTCCGGGGCTATGTTTTGGGGCCGCTTCGCAGCCCAACGCGGGGCAAGCCCGCTCACCACAACAGCATCGCCCGCCACAACGGCCCATCTCGCGCTCTAACTGCCTTCTTCTATATCCAGCAACAGATTTTCCAACGCTTCACGGTACGCCCCTGGCTCTTGCCAAAGGCCACGCTGTTGCGCCTCCAGCATGCGCTCGGTCATGTCCCGCAAGGCCGCTGGGTTGTGCTGCTGCACAAACGCGCGGGTGTCGGGGTCGAGCAGGTAGGCGTCGGCGAGCAAGGCGTATTGATGATCGTCGATCAGCGCCGTGGTGGCGTCGAAGGCGAACAGATTGTCCACGGTCGCGGCCATCTCAAACGCACCTTTATAGCCATGACGCTTCACCCCATCGATCCACTTGGGGTTGGCAGCGCGGGCACGGATCACCCGGTTCAGCTCTTCCTTCAAGGTGCGGATCTTCGGCAAGTCCGGCTGGCTGTGATCACCGTGATAGCTGGCAGCCTTATCGCCGCTCAGGGTTTCCACGGCGGCGAGCATGCCGCCCTGGAATTGGTAGTAATCGTTGGAGTCGAGCAGGTCGTGCTCGCGGTTGTCCTGGTTTTGCAGCACGGCCTGCACCTGGCTCAGGCGCTGGGCGAACTGCTCGTGGGCGGCGGTGCCTTCGTCGGCGCCGCCATAGGCGTAGCCGCCCCAGTTCAAGTAGACCTCGGCCAAGTCCTCGCGGCTTTGCCACAGGCGGCCATCGATCGCGCCCTGCACGCCCGCGCCATAGGCACCGGGCTTGGCGCCAAAGATGCGCCAGCCGGCCTGTTTCGCCGCGGCCTCTTCATCCAGGCCAGACGCCAGCAACGCCGCGCGTTCGCTGCGCACCTTGGCGGCCAGTGGGTTCATGTCGTCCGGTTCGTCCAGCGCCGCCACCGCCTGCACCGCCGCGTCAAACAAGCGGATCAGGTTGGCAAAGGCATCGCGGAAAAACCCGGACACCCGCAGCGTCACATCCACACGCGGGCGGTCCAGCAGGCTGACCGGCAGGATTTCAAAGTCGTCTACCCGCTGGCTGCCCGTGGCCCACACCGGGCGCACGCCCATCAGCGCCATGGCCTGGGCGATATCATCGCCGCCGGTGCGCATGGTCGCGGTGCCCCAGACCGACAGGCCCAACTGGCGCAAATGATCGCCGTGGTCCTGCAAATGCCGCTCAAGAAGCAAGCTGGCCGACTGGAAGCCGATGCGCCAAGCCGTGGTGGTGGGCAGGTTGCGCACATCGACGGTGAAGAAATTGCGCCCGGTGGGCAGTACATCCAAGCGCCCACGACTCGGCGCGCCGCTCGGACCTGCCGGCACGAAACGGCCGTCGAGGGCATCCAGCAAACCGCGCATTTCCGCCGGGCCGCAGGCATCCAGGCGTGGTGCCACGACGATGCGCAGGCTTTCGATAACCGCTTTCACGTCTTCCCAGCCGGGTTCTTCCAACTGTTCAAGGGGACCTTCCAACGCCTGCTCGATCAGCCGCGCCGCGTACAACTCCAGACGCTCGCGGGTGTCGCCGGCGGTGCGCCACACCTGCGCATCGATGCTCTGCAACACGGCCGGGCGGCGCCCGGTCCACGGTTCGGCCAGAGCGCAGTCCAGCGGGTCGAAGCCCAGCCCAAAGGCCTTGGCCAACACGCGCAGCAAGCTCGATTGCGGGCCACGGCCATCGCCTCGGGGGATGCGCAGCAAGGCCAGCAACGTATCAATGCGCAAACGGCCTTGCGGCGATTCACCGAAGATATGCAGGCCGTCGCGGATCTGCGATTCCTTCAAATCACACAGGTAGGTGTCCAGGCGCGGCAGCCAAATCGCCGCATCGGCGTCGCCATCCAGTTCAAGCTCCTGGTCGATACGGGTTTCGCGCACCAGCTTAAGGATGTCTTTTTGCAGCTCACGGGCACGGCGTGGGTCGAGCAGTTGGGCCTCGTAATACTCGTCCGCCAACAGCTCCAGGTCACGCAGCGGGCCGTAGGTTTCGGCGCGGGTCAGCGGCGGCATCAGGTGATCGATGATCACTGCCTGGGTGCGCCGCTTGGCCTGGGCGCCCTCGCCCGGGTCGTTGACGATAAAGGGGTAGATATTCGGCAGCGGCCCCAGTATCGCGTCAGGCCAACAGTGTTCCGACAGGCCCACGCCCTTGCCTGGCAACCATTCCAGATTACCGTGCTTGCCCACATGGATGACGCCATGGGCGCCATAGGTGTGGCGTAACCAGAAATAGAACGCCAGATAGCCGTGGGGCGGCACCAGGTCCGGGTCGTGATACACCGCACTGGCGTCCACCTGGTAACCCCGCGCCGGCTGGATGCCGACGAACGTCAGGCCCAGGCGTAGGCCAGCGACCATCAGGCGGCCATCGCGAAACATCGGATCGTTATGGGGCGTGCCCCAGCGCTCCAGCACGGCGCGCTGGTTGGCTTCAGGCAGGCGCTTGAACATCGCCTCGTACTCATCCAGGCCCAGGCTTTGATGGCACGGGCGCAGGTCGAGGCTGTCCAGATCGTTGGTGACGCCACCCAGCAAGTCGTGGATCAAGGCGGTGCCGCTTTCCGGCAGTACCGCTGGCACCGGGTAACCTTCAGCTTGCAACGCACACAGGATATTCAGCGCCGCCGCCGGGGTGTCCAGGCCCACACCGTTGCCGATGCGGCCATCGCGGGTCGGGTAGTTGGCAAGGATCAGCGCGATGCGTTTATCCGCATTCGGCACACGCGCCAGTTCGACCCAACGGCGCGCCAGCTCGGCGACAAAATCCATACGCTCGGGCGCTGCGCGGTAGCACACCACGTCCGACTGGCTGCGTTCGCTGCGCCAGGCCAGGTCTTTGAAGCTGATCGGCCGGCTGATAATGCGGCCGTCCAGCTCCGGCAAGGCAATGTGCATCGCCAGGTCGCGCGGACCCAGGCCTTGTTCACTGGCCTCCCAGCCGGGCTGGTTGTCCTGGGCGCAAATCGCCTGGATCACCGGAATGTTGCGGCGAAATGGCCGCAAATGCGGGGCTTCGGGGCTGGATTGGGCAAAACCGGTGGTATTCAGAATCACCGATGCCTGCACGTCATCCAGCAAATCCTCGACCACCGCGAGGCAGCCGGGCTCTTTCAAACTGGCCACCGCCATCGGCAACGGGTTGAGGCCCGCCGCCTGCAAGCGCTGGCAGAACACATCGATAAAACCGGTATTGGCCGCCTGCAAATGGGAGCGATAGAACAGCACCGCCACCACGGGATGGTCGGCGTGCCAATCTGCCTGCCAGTCGCTCAGGCAAGCATTGGCTTTGCCGGGATGATAAATCGCCGTACGCGGCAAGGCTTGCGGCTCGGCCCACGGGTAGTCGCGGCCCATATAGCCGCTGGCCAGGCAGCGATAAAAGTCCAGCGCGTTGCCCAGCCCGCCCTGGCGCAGAAACTGCCACAAGCGATCCCGCGCCTCGACGCCGACGGTACTGAGACCGCTGAGTTCCGGGTCCGGGCGATCATCCCCCGGCACCAGGATCAGCTGCACACCGCGCTCGGCCAACTCCACCAAACGCTCGATGCCGTAGCGCCAATAACCGATGCCACCGTGCAGGGAAATCAGGATGACCTTCGCGTGGCGCAGCACCTCATCGACATACAGGTCGACCGAAGCGTGGTTCTGCACCTGCATCGGGTTGGCCAGGCGCAGGCTCGGGTAGTCATCCGGCAACTGCTGGGCCGCTTCGGCCAGCAGCGCCAGGCTGGAATCACCGCTGCACAGGATCACCAGCTCGGCGGGGGTTTGTCCAAGGTCGGCAATATTGTCGTCCGCGACAAAACCACCGGGCTGAGTCCTGAGCAGGTGCATGGATTAAACGCTGAGCGCGGCGCGCAGTTGCGCTTCGAGGCCGACCGCATCCAGGTCCTGGCCGATCAGTACCAGGCGCGTGATGCGTGCTTCGTCAGCACCCCAGGCGCGGTCGAAGTGTTTGTCAAAGCGGGTGCCCACGCCCTGGATCAACAGGCGCATCGGCTTGTTCGGGATCGCGGCGAAGCCTTTGACACGCAAGATGCCGTGTTGCACGACCAGTTCAGTCAATGCGTCGAGCAGCAGCGCTTCGTCGGCCTGGGGCAGGTCGATGGAGATGGAATCAAACGCATCGTGGTCGTGATCATCTTCACCTTCGTGGTGATGATCGTGATGGCTATGACGACCGTCGATATGCTCTTCGGAGCCGGCGCCCAGGCCAATCAACACGTCCAAGGGCACGCGACCGCTGCTGGCTTCGATGATTTTGACGGCTGGCGGCAGCTCTTCGGCGACTTCCAGGCGCACACGGGCCAGGTCTTCCGGGCTGATCAGATCGGCCTTGTTGAGGATGACCAGGTCCGCGCTGGCCAGTTGGTCGGCGAACAGCTCGTGCAGTGGCGACTCATGGTCCAGGTTCGGGTCGAGCTTGCGCTGAGCGTCCACTTGATCGGGGAACGCAGCAAAAGTACCGGCGGCCACGGCCGGGCTGTCGACCACGGTGATCACCGCGTCAACCGTGCAGGCGCTGCGGATTTCCGGCCACTGGAAGGCTTGCACCAGCGGTTTTGGCAGGGCCAGGCCCGAGGTTTCGATGAGGATATGGTCGAGGTCGCCGCGACGGGCGACCAGTTCGCGCATCACCGGGAAGAACTCTTCCTGCACGGTGCAGCACAGGCAGCCGTTGGCCAGTTCGTACACGCGGCCATTGGCTTCTTCTTCGGTGCAACCGATGGAGCACTGCTTGAGGATTTCACCATCAATGCCCAACTCGCCGAACTCATTGACGATGACGGCGATGCGACGGCCCTGGGCGTTGTCGAGCATATGGCGCAGCAAGGTGGTTTTGCCCGAGCCGAGGAAGCCGGTAACGATGGTGACGGGGAGTTTGGCCAGTGTTTTCATCGGATGCCCTTGGGGGCGGGCATACGGGACGATAGGCCCTGCGGCGCGGCGCAGAAGCGGATTTCGTCACCGGATCACCCCGCCCGGTTGAATTAGAAAATCGGTTGCGAGGCAGGTCTCCTGGCTTAGGGCTTGCGGGTCGTTAGACCGGCGCCGGCTGCGCCTTCCCGCCGTTGATGGCAGTGGCGTGGCAGTCGGATGAACCCTTCACAGTTGCGGGGGCAGCCGCGGATTGAACCGCGTTCCCTTCTTAGCTTCGGCCTGGGCCGAAGAACCTCGAAGGTGCAAGGCTACAGGGGCTCGGTGAATTTGACTACCGTCGCTCTGCATGCTTTCCTACATGCCTTGTTTCGGGTGCCCTTCACAGGGTGAAACGGGAAACCGGTAAATCATGGCTGCCATGACCAGTCCGGTGCTGCCCCCGCAACGGTAAGCGAGTGAAGCGTCAGATCCACTGTGCCTGTAAGGCATGGGAAGGCGATGCTTTATAGACCCAGTGTCCCTCGCAAGCCCGGAGACCGGCCCGAAAAATCAGATAACAAACCCGCGGTGGGCGGGCGCTGTTCGGAACTCTGCGTGCCTGGCTCGCGGGGTTTTCATGCGCTCGTTTCATCCAGACACCTGAAAGGGACGCGCCATGTCGATCATCAGCAGCACTTCGCACTCCGCCAGCAGCACCTCTACCTTGAGCCAACGCCTGACCGCCGCCATCGGCGCGTCGATCCTCGGCGCGTGTCTGGTGTATTTCGCCGGTTTCTCGCATATCGAGGCGGTGCACAACGCTGCCCACGATACCCGCCACAGCGCCGCGTTCCCGTGCCACTGAGACCTGCCGACATGATCAAGCGTATTGCGCAAACCGCAGGTTTCACCGGCCTGTTGGCCGCGCTGCTGCTGACCCTGCTGCAAAGCTTTTGGGTCGCCCCGCTGATTCTTCAGGCGGAAACCTTTGAAAAAGCCCCGGCGGCAACCGAAGTGGTGCATGAGCACGCTGCCGGCGCTGCTGCCCACACCCACGATGCCGAAGCCTGGGAGCCTGAAGATGGCTGGCAGCGCGTGCTGTCGACCACCGGTGGCAACTTGGTGGTGGCGGTTGGTTTTGCACTGATGCTGGCCGGCCTCTACACATTGCGCGCCCCCACCCGCACGGCGCAGGGCCTGCTGTGGGGCCTGGCCGGTTACGCAACCTTCGTGCTGGCGCCGACGATGGGCCTGCCACCCGAGTTGCCGGGCACCGCCGCCGCTGATCTGGCACTGCGCCAGACGTGGTGGATCGGCACTGCGGCCTCCACCGCTGCCGGGATTGCGCTGATCGTGTTCGGGCGCAACTGGCTGCTGAAAGTGCTGGGCGCTGCCATCCTCGCCGTACCGCACGTCATTGGCGCGCCGCAACCGGAAGTGCACGCAATGCTCGCGCCGCAAGCACTGGAAGCGCAGTTCAAAATCGCCTCACAACTGACCAACGTGGCGTTCTGGCTGGCCCTGGGCCTGATCAGCGCCTGGCTGTTCCGCCGCAAACGCGACGATCAATACTCCGCATGACCTACGTGGTCGGCCTGGGTTGCCAGCGGGGTTGTGAGGTTCATACCATGCTGGCGCTGTTTGATACCGCTCTCGCCGAGGCAGGGATTGATCCCCAATGCATCACCGCGCTGGCCAGTATCGACCGCAAACACGACGAGCCAGGCTTACTGGCTCTGGCACGGCACTTGAACCTGCCGCTGGAGTGCTTCAACGCCGAGCAACTGGCGATTTATGAACACCGGCTAAGCCACAAGTCCGACGTCGCGTTCGCCCACACGGGGTGTTACGGCATCGCCGAAAGTGCCGCCCTGGCCCTTGTTGAACAGCTCGGCGGCGCGCCTGCCCAGTTGCTCATCACCCGCAAAAAAACCGCCCAAGCCACCTTTGCGTTGGCCTGCGCCGGTTAAAACCCCGATAATCGCCCTCCCCGATCATGAGCAATCTTCATGCTCGCCCGTTTTTTGACAGGAATTCTCCATGACCGTCTACTTCATCGGCGCCGGCCCCGGCGACCCGGAATTGATTACCGTCAAAGGCCAGCGGCTGATCCGTAGTTGCCCGGTGATCATTTATGCCGGTTCGCTGGTGCCTGCGGCGGTATTGGAAGGTCATCAGGCAGAACACGTGGTCAACAGCGCCGAACTGCACCTTGAACAGATCATCGACTTGATCAAGACCGCACACGCCAAAGGCCAGGACGTGGCGCGCGTGCACTCCGGGGATCCGAGCCTTTACGGAGCGATCGGCGAGCAGATCCGCCTTTTGCGGGAATTGGGCATTCCATTCCAGATCATTCCTGGCGTCACCGCCGTAGCCGCCTGCGCAGCGTTACTGGAGACGGAGCTGACCCTGCCGAACATCGCCCAAAGCGTGATCCTGACCCGTTATGCCGATAAAACCAGCATGCCCGCCGGTGAGGGTTTCGACAGCCTGGCGCAGCACGGTACGACCATGGCGATTCATCTGGGGGTGAATCATCTGGAGAAAATCGTCGCCGAACTGCTGCCGCACTATGGCGCGGATTGCCCGATCGCCGTGGTGCATCGGGCGACTTGGCCGGACCAGGATTGGGTAGTGGGCACCCTTAGTGATATCGCCGAGAAAGTCGCGTCCAAAGGTTTTCGGCGTACGGCGTTGATTGTGGTGGGCCGGGTGCTGGCGAGTGACAGTTTCAGTGAGTCGTCGCTGTATCGGGCGGGGCATGCGCACCTTTATCGACCTTGATTTTTCACTTCACAAAACCACTATAAGCTACTGATAAATATCAATAAATACAGATAAATATGGGAGGATTTTGCTCCTGATAGCGGTGGGTCAGCTTCCAATGGGGCAACTGAGCTACCGCTATCGGGAGCAAGCCCCCTCCCACAGTTAATGTTAGTTGTTAGGTTTATTGCGTAAGACCATGAATTTAAAGCAAAAAAAACGGCGCTCACGGGGCGCCGTTTTTCTGTTCGCAGTGAACGCCTTACTCAGTAGTAGGCGTTTTCTTTCTGCGTGTGGTCCGTCACGTCACGGACGCCCTTGAGCTCCGGAACGCGCTCCAGCAGGGTGCGCTCGATGCCTTCACGCAGGGTCACGTCCGCCTGGCCGCAGCCCTGGCAGCCGCCGCCGAACTTCAGCACGGCGATACCGTCATCGACCACGTCGATCAGGCTGACCTGGCCGCCGTGGCTGGCCAGCCCTGGGTTGATCTCGGTTTGCAGGTAGTAGTTGATGCGCTCGTTGACCGGGCTGTCGGCGTTGACGCTCGGCACCTTGGCGTTCGGCGCCTTGATGGTCAACTGGCCGCCCATACGGTCGGTGGCATAGTCCACCACCGCGTCGTCCAGGAAGGCTTCGCTGAAGTGGTCGATGTACGCGGTGAAACTTTTGAGCCCCAGGGCGGTGTCTTCAGGTTTCTCTTCACCGGGTTTGCAGTAAGCAATACAGGTCTCGGCGTACTGGGTGCCGGGCTGGGTGATAAAGACGCGGATGCCGATGCCTGGGGTGTTCTGCTTGGACAGCAGGTCAGCCAGGTAATCGTGGGCGGCGTCGGTAATGGTTATGGCAGTCATGGAAACTCCTCACAGGCTTGCCCGGAGTTTACGCCAAATTATTACGGAGGTACAAAGTCCTAGTGTTTTTGTCGGGTTAGGCTTTGGTTTCGGGGTGGTGGTGTGGATGTGGGGTGTATATCCGTTATTTAGGTAGCAGCTACTATTGGTTCCGCCCTGACGGCGGGTCACTTTTGAAAATAGCCGGAATGCCGGCCCAGCCAAAAGCAGCCAAAAGCAGCCAAAAGGCTCTTGCCCCACCACTCGGTGCCTCGCCTAGGCGCGGCATAGCCGTAATCCGAGATTGATTTTGGGGGGCGCTTTCAGATCAAAAGCTAGAGCGCGACGGCTTTAGAGCCGACTGGATTTTTGTCTGGTGTACTCGGGTAAAAATGTGGGAGGGGCGGTGCGACGATTCGACTTGCTCCCGATGGCGGTGTGTCAGCGAAAAGATCTGTAACTGACCCACTGCCATCGGGAGCAAGCCCCCTCCCACATTTTGATCTCCATGTATCAGATAGGTATCAGCCTGCTTTTGCCCTGCTTTTGCTCTGCTTTTGCTCTGCTTTTGCTCTGCTTTTGCTCTGCTTTTGATCTGGCCCTTACATCCTTTTCGCTGACGAAGTCAGCGGTCTTTTGATCTGCGCTTTTGATTGTGATCTTGGGCGCCCCGTCAAACACGCTGGCCGAACGCAGGCTTGAATCCGTGGGTAACCCGGCAGGACGCCGGGTTAGCCGCGCTGGGCCATGGATGGCCCATCGCGGCGGCCCACGGATTCAAGCCGGAGTGA
>NZ_JAAOWU010000009.1 GCF_013778505.1 Pseudomonas sivasensis
TTCAATGTGGCAATAAGGTCAATGTGGGAGGGGGCTTGCTCCCGATAGCGGTGGATCAGCCAACTTATGCTTGGACTGAAACTCCGCCATCGGGAGCAAGCCCCCTCCCACGTTTGGATCTTCAATGCTTACTGGACCGCGTCAGAGCACCTTATCCAGGGTGATCGGAAACTCCCGCACCCGCTTGCCGGTGGTTAGGCGAGTTCGAGTCCGGTATCACTGCGCACTGGTTCGGCACCGTGCCCGCCGTGGTCATGGGCGGAATCGGTACGCTGGTGGTAACCGGAGTGTGGATAAAACTGTTCCCGACACTGGCGAATCGGGATCGTATGCATGTGCCGGTGGAGGAAAGCATTAAGCCCGCTGCGTGATTCAATGTGGCAATAAGGTCAATGTGGGAGGGGGCTTGCTCCCGATAGCGGTGGATCAGCCAACTTATGCTTGGACTGAAACTCCGCCATCGGGAGCAAGCCCCCTCCCACGTTTGGATCTTCAATGTTTGCTGGACCGCGTCAGAGCACCTTATCCAGGGTGATCGGAAACTCCCGCACCCGCTTGCCGGTGGCATGGTAAATCGCGTTGGCTACCGCCGCCGCTACCCCGACAATGCCGATCTCGCCAACACCCTTGGAACCCAGTGCATTGACGATCTCGTCGTGCTCTTCGACAAATACCACGTCAATCTCGCCGATATCGGCATTCACCGGGATGTGGTACTCGGCCAGGCTGTGGTTCATGTAGCGCCCCAGTTGATGGTCGATCTGGGTTTCTTCGTGCAATGCCATGCCGATTCCCCACACCACCCCGCCGAGAATCTGGCTGCGGGCCATCTTCGGATTGACCACGCGCCCTGCCGCAATCGCGCTGACCACACGCCGCACTTTGATTGTTCCCAGGTCTTCGTCCACCTGGACCTCGACGAACACCGCCGAGTGGGTGGCGGTGGCGTAACCCTCGCGTTTTTTGTCCGGCTCGCTGTCGACCTGCACTTCCAATGCGTCTTCGCCACTGTCCTTGACCAACTGCGCCAGCGACACACTCACGTCACCGGTGTGCAGTTGGCCGTCTTCAAAGCGAACGGACTCGGCGTCCTTGAACACCGGGTAAGTCTGGCGGGCAATGCTCAGCAGTTTGGCCGTCAACGCTTCGCAGGCTTGCTGCACGGCAGTGCCCACTGAAGACACGGTAAACGATCCACCCTGCAACGGCGCGGTGGGTAAAGACGAGTCACCGAGTAGAAAATTGACATCGTCGACAGCCACGCCACTGGCCTGGGCCGCGATCTGGGTCATCACCGTGTACGTACCGGTGCCGATGTCGGTGGTGGCGCTACTGACCGTCAATTTGCCCAGCGAATCGATACGCGCCTTGGCGCTGGCCTTCATTTGCATGGCCTCCCACACCCCGCCGGCCATGCCCCAACCGATCAACTGGCGGCCGTCGCGCATGCTGCGCGGCTCCGGGTTGCGCTGCTTCCAGCCGAAACGCTCGGCGCCTTCGCGGTAACACTCGCGCAGGGCTTTGCTCGACCAGGGTTTATCTTCGTTCTGGTTGCGTTCGGCGTAGTTGATCAGCCGCAGTTGCACCGGGTCCATGCCCAGGGCGCAGGCCAGTTCATCCATGGCGCATTCCAGGCCAATCACGCCCAACGCGGCGCCTGGCGCGCGCATGTCCAGGGGCGTGAAGACATCCAGCGGCACCAACTTATAAGTAAGCTGCACGTTGTCGCAGTGATAGAGCATGCCGCTCCATTCCACCACGTGTTCACTGAAGTCCTCGAAGCGCGAGGTCTGGCCAATCGCGGTATGCCCCAGCGCCAGCAAACGGCCGTTGGCGGCGGCGCCCATCTGCAAACGCTGCAGGGTGCGCGGGCGGTAGCCAAAGGTGAACATCTGCTGGCGCGTCAGGGTGACCCGCACCGAACGCTTGAGCGCCAGAGACGCCATCACCGCCAACGGCAATTGGTACTGCGGGCGCAGACCAGAGCCGAAGGCGCCTCCGACGAACGCAGCAAAGATGCGCACCTGACTTTTATCCAGGCCGAAGACTTTTTGCACATAGGCCTGGCAGTTCTGCGGGCCCTGAGTCTTGTCGTGGATGTGCAGGGTGCCATCCGGCTGATACAGCACGGTGCTGGCGTGGGGTTCCATGGGGTTGTGGTGTTCGATGGGCGTGCTGTAGTGCAGATCGAGGCTGATGGCCGCGCCGGACCATTCAGCCTGGAAGTTACCGCGCGGCTTGGGCGGGGTTTGCGGCGAGGGATAGGCCAGTTCCTGCTGGGCGAGCAGATCGGTCTCGAAGTCCTCGCACTCATAGTCGATATGCACCAGCGAGCCGGCGTGTCGCGCCAACTCCAGGTTATCGGCGATGACCAATGCCAGGGGCTGGCCGCTGTAGAGCACGCGGTCGTTGTACAGCGGGCGAAACGGCGAGCCATCCGCCGCATCGTCATCGGCGAAGGCGTCGTCATAGCTGGCGATTTTCGGGCGGTTGAGATGATGGATAACATCCACCACACCCGGCAGCGCTAACGCTTTGGACGCGTCGATGTTGATAACACGGCCTTTGGCGATGGTGCTGGACACCACGCTGCCATGAAGCAGGCCAGCCTCAGGAAACTCACCGGCGTACCGCGCCTGGCCTGTGACCTTGAGCAGACCGTCGACACGGTTCAAGGGTTTACCGATAGCGGTCATGGCTGTTCTCCTGCAACGGCGGCATCGCTCAGCGCGCGGATAATTGCGCGGCGCGCGAGCTTGATCTTGAAGCCGTTATGTTCCAGCGGCTCGGCGTCTTGCAGCAGCACGTCGGCGGCGTTGCTGAAGGTTTCGCGGCTGACGGTCTGACCGATCAGCGCGGCTTCTACCGCGCGGTCACGCCAAGGTTTGTGGGCCACGCCGCCGAGGGCCAGGCGAGCGTCAACAATAGTGTCGCCGTCCAGTTCAAGGGCGGCGGCGACTGAGACCAAGGCAAACGCGTAAGACGCGCGATCGCGAATCTTCAAATAGTGGCTGTGACGTGCCAGATGGTCGGCGGGCAATTCAATTGCAGTGATCAGCTCATCGTCAGCCAGCAGGTTGTCGCGCTGCGGCGTATCGCCAGGAAGACGATGGAAGTCGGCGAACTCGATGACCCGTGCGCCGCCACGTCCCTCCACATGCACCCGCGCCTCCAACGCAGCCAAGGCGACGCACATGTCCGACGGATGAGTGGCCACGCACTGCGCGCTGGCGCCAAGAATCGCATGGATACGGTTCAACCCGCTGCGGGCCGGGCAACCACTGCCGGGTTCGCGTTTATTGCACGGCACCGTGGCGTCGTAGAAGTAGTAGCAACGGGTGCGCTGCAGCAAGTTACCGCCGGTACTGGCCATGTTGCGCAGTTGCGGCGAAGCACCTGCGAGGATGGCTTGGGACAGCAGCGGGTAACGCTCTTCAATCAACGGGTGCCAGGCCAGGTCGGCGTTGCTCACCAGCGCGCCGATCCGCAGGCCGCCATCGGCGGTTTCTTCAATACCATGCAGTGGCAGGCCGGTGATATCGATCAGGTGTTCGGGACGGCTGATGTTTTCTTTCATCAGGTCCAACAGGTTCGTACCACCGGCAATAAAACGCGATGCGCCGCTGGTCAGGTGCACGGCCTCCTGTACGTCGACAGGTTTGCTGTAGTGGAAGGGATTCATTGCTCACCTCCCAGGCCGTCTTTGATGGCATCGCGGATATTGGTATAGGCACCGCAGCGGCACAGGTTGCCGCTCATCAATTCCTGGATTTGTGCAGTGTCGTGGGCACGGCCTTCATTGGCCAGGCCGACGGCGGAGCAAATCTGCCCGGGGGTGCAGTAGCCGCACTGGAATGCATCATGTTTGATGAAGGCTTGCTGCATGGGGTGCAACTGATCGCCGCTGGCCAAGCCTTCGATGGTGGTCAGCTCGGCGCCATCGCACATCACGGCCAGGGTCAGGCAGGCGTTTATGCGCTTGCCATCGCGCAGGACGGTGCAGGCACCACATTGGCCGTGGTCGCAGCCTTTTTTACTGCCGACCAGGTCGAGTTGTTCCCGTAGCAAGTCCAACAACGTGGTCCAGGGCAATACGTCCAACTGACGATCCTGGCCATTGAGGGTCAAGCGTATGGAGTGGGCGACGAACGGTTGGGCCGCCGCGCCATTGGGGGTCGCGCTCATAAACACCTCACGGGTTGGTGTACATCCGCGGCGTTCAGGAAAGTCGCCGTCTCAGGGGTACGACTTCCCGGGGTTTTGAGCGTTCAAGATGATTGATCAGCGGATATTGAGCAGGATCTTCAAGGTGTTTCGCGGGGGATTGATCGATGAGTTGCTGTATTCGAACCAGCCTTGGGCTTCCACATTCAGGTCAAACACATAGATGTAGCCCATCAAGGTGCCCCCGCCAGCGCAGGCCTGGCTGACGTTGCCGACCTGGCACACCGGCGTGCGCTGGCCGTTGAGCTGCGCGCCGTTGAAGAGGCCGACCGGGTTGTTACCCAGGCCCACTTCCATCACCGACACCTTGGTCGGCCCTCGGTGCGTGCACATCTGCGTGGTGCTGGTGCGCTCTGGAATGGTTTCGGTGCACTTGGCCGATTCGACCTTGAACACGCGCACTTCGCTCAAGGCCGGTGCAGTCGCGCCCCAGACCGGTGCCGCACCCAGCCACAGGCCGAGACAAGGGATCAGGGCTAGACTCCACGCGTTGGCTTTTTTCATGCTGTCGATGACCCGGTATTGAACGTCGGCGCAGTATGCCTCAAGGCCATGCGCCATACAGCCTCGGCTGCTGGTATGATGCGCCGCTTTTTCCGATCCTCTCTGAAACCACAGGCGTTTGGCGCAGTTTGTGCTTTGACTTAGAGGTCAACAAATCACGACGCAAGATAGCGTCACAGGGAGCAGGCATGCTGGAAAAGCTGTTTCAACTCAAGGCACACAACACGAACGTGCGCACCGAGATTCTCGCGGGCATCACGACATTCCTGGCCATGGCCTACATCCTGTTCGTGAACCCGAGCATCCTCGGCGAAACCGGCATGGATAAGGGCGCGGTATTTGTCGCGACCTGCCTGGCAGCGGCCATCGGCTCGACCGTGATGGGCCTGATCGCCAACTACCCGATCGCACTCGCGCCGGGCATGGGCCTCAACGCCTTCTTTACCTATACCGTGGTCCTGCACATGGGCCACACCTGGCAAGTGGCGCTGGGTGCGGTGTTTATTTCGGCGGTGCTGTTCTTCCTGCTGTCGATCTTCCGCATCCGTGAGTGGATCATCAACGCCATCCCGCTTCCTCTGCGTTCGGCGATTGCCGCCGGTATCGGCCTGTTCCTGGCGTTGATCGCCCTGCACAACGCCGGAATCGTGGTGAGCAACCCGGCCACCATGGTAGGCCTGGGCGACCTGACAAAAGCGGCCCCGATCCTCGCCACCCTCGGTTTTGTGCTGATCGTCGCACTGGAAGCCCTGGCCGTGCGTGGCGCGGTGCTGATCGGCATTCTTGCGGTCACTATCGCGTCCATCGTCCTGGGCGTGACCCCGTTTGGCGGCGTGACCTCGATGCCCCCTTCGCTGGCCCCGACCTTCCTGCAGCTGGATATCAAAGGCGCACTGGACATCGGCCTGGTCAGCGTGATCTTCGCGTTCCTGTTCGTTGACCTGTTCGACAACTCCGGCACCCTGATCGGCGTCGCCAAGCGCGCCGGCCTGATGAGCAAGGACGGCCACATGCCGAAAATGGGCCGCGCCCTGATCGCCGACAGCACCGCCGCCATGGCCGGTTCGCTGCTGGGCACGTCGACCACCACCAGCTACATCGAATCCGCCGCGGGCGTGAGCGCCGGTGGCCGAACCGGTTTGACCGCCATCGTGGTGGCGATCCTGTTCCTGTTGGCGCTGTTCTTCTCGCCACTGGCCGCCAGCGTACCGGCGTTTGCCACGGCGCCGGCACTGCTGTTCGTGGCGGTGCTGATGACCCAGGGCCTGGCAGAAATCGACTGGGATGACATTACTGTTGCAGCCCCGGTGGTGGTCACCGCCCTGGCGATGCCCTTCACATACTCCATTGCCAACGGCATCGCCTTCGGTTTCATCGCCTGGACCGCCATCAAGCTGCTTTCGGGCCGCTACCGTGAGCTGAACCCAGCGTTGGTGATTCTGTCGATTCTGTTCGTGATCAAGCTGGGCTGGTTCAACGCATGACTTTTGACGCCGCAGGCTACACCGTTCAACTGCAGGACAAGGTCACGCGCTTGCGTGACCTGCTGGCGCCGTTCGACGCGCCCGAGCCACAGGTATTCGACTCACCGCTGCAGAACTTCCGCCTGCGGGCGGAGTTCCGCCTGTGGCGCGAAGGCGGAGATCGCCACTACGCCATGTTCTCCCAGGACGACAAGCGCACGCCGATCCTGATCGAAGAATTCCCGATTGCCAGCCAACGCATCAATCAGTTGATGCCCCAACTCAAGGCCGCCTGGCAAGCCAGCGCCGCCCTGAGCCACAAGCTGTTCCAGGTGGAGTTCCTCACCACCCTGGCCGGCGATGCGATGATTACCCTGTGTTATCACCGCCCGCTGGACGAGCATTGGCACACGGCGGCGAACAAGCTGGCAGCTGATTTGAATGTCAGCATCATCGGCCGCTCCAAGGGCAAGCGCGATGTGATCGGCCACGACTACGTGGTGGAAAAACTCGATGTGGGCGGGCGCACCTTCAGCTACCGCCAACCCGAAGGCGCGTTCACCCAGCCCAACGGCACGGTGAACCAGAAGATGCTCAACTGGGCATACGAAGCCTTGGGCGATCGCCCGGATGACTTGCTGGAGCTGTACTGCGGCAACGGCAACTTCACCCTGCCGCTCGCCACCCGCGTACGCAAAGTGCTGGCCACCGAAATCAGCAAGACCTCGGTGAGTGCGGCCCTGAGCAACCTCGATGAAAACGCGGTGGATAACGTCACGCTGGTGCGACTATCTGCCGAAGAACTCACCCAAGCGCTGAATGAAGTGCGCCCGTTCCGTCGCCTGCAGGGCATCGATCTGAAGAGCTACGAATTCGGCAGCGTCTTCGTCGACCCGCCCCGCGCCGGCATGGACCCGGACACTTGCGAATTGACCCGTCGCTTCGACAACATTCTGTACATCTCCTGCAACCCGGAGACGTTGGCGGCGAACATTGCGCAGTTGCATGACACGCACCGCATTACGCAATGCGCGATGTTTGACCAGTTCCCGTGGACGCACCATATGGAATCCGGGGTGTTGCTGACTCGTCGGTAATTCCAAGGCTGGTAGCAGTTCAACATGTGGGAGGGGGCTTGCTCCCGATGGCGGTGGGTCAGTTGAAGGTTTGCTGATTGACGCACTGCTATCGGGGGCAAGCCCCCTCCCACATTGGCTTGGTGTATTGGCAAATAGCGTTGTCAGGCCGACGGTTGGAAATACCCCGCCAACGCCCGCAAGTCCTGCTCGCTGAGCAGTCCCGCGTAATACTTCAACTGAATCCTGGCCAGCAAATACGCATGTCGAGCGTTCGCCAGGTCGCGGCGGGCGGTGAACAGTTGCTGTTCGGCGTCGAGCACGTCGAGGTTAACGCGCTCGCCTCCGCTGACGCTTTTCTTCGTCGCGGTGACCAGTGCCGTGGCGGAGCTGACGGCCATTTCATAAGCCCGCACTTTTGCCGCGCCGCTGGTATTGAGGTTGAACTGCTTGCGCAACTCCACCAGCGTGGCCGAGGTTTGCGCGTCCAGTTCGTACTGGGCCTGGCTCAATTGATTGCCCGCCTGACGAGTAGAAGCCGACACCGAACCGCCGGCAAACAATGGCAAGCTGACCTGAATGCCGACGCTGTTGGTGTCGTACTGCTGGTTGTAGCTGCTTTCCGAATCGGAACGGGTCTGGCGGCTGCTGGCGTACAGGCTGACCTTGGGCATGTGCCCGGCGCGTTTGCGCTCCACTTCGTAGGACGCCACGTCCAACGCGTGATGCTGGGATTTAAGCTCCGGATTGTTGGCCATGGCCATTTCCCGCCAGGTCTCGAAACGGTTCGGCTCCAGGGGCGGGATATCGAATTGACGGGTCAGCGGCGCCAGTTCTTCGATCTGCAGCGGTTGGCCGACGATGGCTTCCAACTCTCGCAGCGCGCTGTCCTGGGCATCCAGGGATTCGATTTCTTCAGCCTGGGCCAGGCTTAGGCGCGCTTGGGTTTCCAGCACATCGGTACGTGTCCCCTCGCCACCTTTGAGCAGGCGATCGTTGAGTTGCAGGCGTTCGGCAAATGCGCGTTTCTGCGCGCGGCTCAACTCGATGCGTTCCTGGGCCAGCAACGCCTGGCTGTAAGCGCTGAGTACCCGCACCGCAAGTTCCTGGCTTTTGCCGCGAAAGCGCTCATCGGCCATCAGCGCCTGGGCCGTGCCTTGGCGAAACCGCGCGTAGGCTTCGTAGTCCAGCAGTGGTTGCTGCAAGGTCAGGGTCGAGGCATAGCTGCGGTAGTCGCGGTCGCTGGTGACATCTCCTGCGGTCACCTGCGACTCGTTGCGCGAATTGTTGTAGCTCCACGACAGATTCGGCAGCAACGCCGCCCGACCTATCACGCGATTCTCTTCACCGGCCTCACGCGCCTGGATGGCGGCCTGAAAAGTCGGGTCATTGCGCAGCGCCAGGTCGTACGCATCCAACAACCCCAGGGCTTGCGCAGCCGGTGTAAAGCTCACGCACAAGGTAAACAGCAGCGCCTTCATTCTTCCACCAAGGCCATATGGGTGCGGTCCAGCAAAGGTTTGAACAGGTAGTTGAGCATCGACCGCTCACCGGTCTTTATGAACGTTTCCACCGGCATGCCGGGGCGGATCTGTGCGCCGGCGAGTTGCTGCATACCCGCCGTGCTGACTTGGGCACGCAACGTGTAATAAGGCTCATCGGTGCGTTCATCGACCTGGCGGTCGGCGGATACCAATGTCACCTCACCCGCCACCCGCGGCGTGGTGGCCTGGTTGAAGGCCGAGAACAGCAGTTCCACCGATAAACCGGGGTGCACTTTGTCGACCATCTGCACCGGCACCCGCGCTTCCACCAACAGCGGCTCGCCCTGGGGCACGATGTCCATCAGCGCCTGACCGGGCTTGATCACGCCGCCTTCGGTGTACACGTCCAACCCCACCACCACGCCGGACGCCGGGGCGCGGACCAGGCTGTTGGCCAGTTCGAACTCGGCCGACGCCAGGCGATTACGCAGGTCGTCGCTGCGGGTGCGGGTTTCCGCCAACTGGCTGCGCAGGTCTTTCTGGAAGTCTTCGCCGAGCTGGCGGATACGCAGGCGCAGCTCCAAAACCTGACGCTGCAACTGGCCGATGCGGCCATAGTCCTCGGCGATGGTGCCGTCGATCTGCGAGTAAAGGCGCTCGCTGTCGAGCAGGCGATTGCGCGGGATATAACCGTCCCGCGCCAGTTCGCGCAGGCCTTGCAGTTGCTCATTGAGCGCCGCCCGTTGCTGCAGTTTGCTTGCTTGGGAATCCCGCGTGCCACGCAACTGCGCTTCGGCCCCGGCGATGGTTTCGCGCAGGCCTTGTTGCTCGGTGGCCAGCGACTGGGCGCGGCTGTTGAACAGTTGCCGTTGCAGATTCAGGGTGTTGGTCGCCTGCGGCTCATTCAGCAGTTCAGGGCCGAAGGTGATCGCAGGCAACCCTTCGCTTTCGGCATTCAACCGCGCCTCGGTGGCCAAGGACGCCAGGTACTGGCTGCGCAGCGACTGCATCTGCCCGCGCAACGGGGTTTCTTTCAAGCGCAGCAACACTTGGCCGGCGTTGACCACCTCACCGTCGCGCACTTCGATACGCTCGACGATGCCGCCGGTAGGGTGCTGAACGGTTTTTCGATGGCCCGAAACCATCACCTTGCCCGACACCGCGACGCCCTTGTCCAGGGGGGCCAGCGCAGCCCAGCCGATAAACCCGACAAATCCGCTGAGCACCAGCAGCCAGCCCAGGCGTGAATATTTTTTGTCATCCAGCGCCAGCACGTTATGGGACGCGTCGCTGACCAGCATCGGTTTGCTCATGCTCATGCCTGCTTTCCTTCGCCGAGGCGGTAACTCATGCTCATGGTCGACACCGGTTTGCTGACTGCCGGTTTCTGCCGCGCCTCCAACACCCGCGCCGTTGGACCGAAGGCCTGCAACTGGCCGTCCTTGAGGATCAGCAATTGGTCAGTGAGGCTCAGCACATTGGCTTTGTGGGTAATCAGGATCACGGTGCGACGCTGCTGCTTGAGCTGGGCGATGGCCTGGAGCAGGGCCTGCTCGCCCACTTCATCGAGGTTGGCGTTGGGTTCATCCAGCACGATCAGCACGGGCAAACCGTACAGCGCACGCGCCAGGGCCACCCGTTGTTTCTGGCCGCCGGACAGGCCTGCGCCGCCCTCCCCCAACTGCGTGTCATAGCCTTGGGGCAGTTGCAGGATCAGGTCGTGTACGCCGGCCATCTGCGCGGCGGCGAGGACCTTGTCTGCATCCAGCTCGGTAAACCTCGCGATGTTGTCGGCGATGCTGCCGGCAAACAGTTGGATGTCTTGGGGCAGATAGCCGATGTGCGGGCCGAGTTGCTGCTTGTCCCATTGGGTCAGATCAGCGCCGTCCAGGCGCACCTTGCCGGCCAGTGGAGCCCAGGCGCCCACCAGCACCCGCGCCAGGGTTGACTTGCCGCAGCCTGACGGCCCGATCACCCCCAGCACGTCACCCGCAGGCAGGTTGAAGCCCAGATTAGCCAACGCCGGCCGACGGCTGCCGGGGGCGCAGGCGCTGAGTTGCTCGACGCTCAATTGCCCCTTGGGCGCCGGCAGGCTCATGCGCGCCGGGCGCGCGGGGTTGTCCGCCAACATCTTCGATAGCCGATCAAAGGCCAGGCGCGCCGAGCCCCATTGCTTCCACACGCCGATCAGTTGGTCGATGGGGGTGAGCACCCGGCCCATCAGAATGGAACCGGCAATCATCATCCCCGGCGTGATGTCGCCCTGCACCGCCAGCAACGCGCCCAGGCCCAGCACCAGCGACTGCAACGCCAGGCGCACGCCCTTGGACCAGGCACTGACAGCGGCGGTCTTTTCACTCGCTAGGTTCTGCTGCGCGAGAAATGCCTGGTGCTGGTTGAACCAACGCCCGCGCAACGTGGCAAGCATGCCCATGGCTTCGATGGTGTCGGCATTGCGCAGGTTGGCGGTGGCTTGCTGGCTCGCGCTGATAGACAGTTGGCTGGCCTGGGCCATCGGCGCCTGGCTCACATGATGGTTGATCCACGCCAGCGCGATCAAAATCACCGCGCCGCCCAACGCCAGGATTCCGAGCCAGGGATGGAAGAGGAAGATCACCAGTAGGTACACCGGAAACCACGGCGCATCAAAGAACGCGAACAACGCCTGTCCGGTAGCGAACTGGCGCAGCGTCGTCAGGTCATTCAGTGCCTGCCCCGCCGCCTGGGTGCCGCCCTTGAGTTGTGCCTCGAACGCGGCGTCGTACACCCGCTGGTTCAGGCGCATGTCCATCTGCGTGCCGAGGCGGATCACCACTTGGCTGCGCACCCACTCCAATGCGCCCATCAGGCCGAACAGGCCGAGGATCATCAGCGTCAGCATCAACAGGGTCATCTGATTGCCCGAAGCCAGCACTCGGTCGTACACCTGCAACATGTAAAGTGCCGGGGCCAGCATCAGCAGGTTGATCACCGCCGAGAACAGGCCGATGTTGAAGAAGCCACTTTTATAGGCCGTGAGGGCGGCCAGGGTTTCGTTGCCAGCGTGGCGCATCTGGAGGTTCTCGTGGGGTTAAGCGTGCAACGTCGCCGCGTTGACAGGCGATACGACGCTGCGCAGAATTTGGCACCGCCGTCGCCGGAAGAGTTAGAAGGCTTGGGCGACGGCGGTGTGTCATGCGGCGAATGGGAGAGCGATCTTCCATTCGCTTTTTTCATGCAGCAAAGGCGTTAGGCGGCGAGTGCCCAGTCCTGTGCCACGTCTTGCACACCCACCAGCGCAACGTCGGTGGTGGCCGAGGATGCGGCATGGCTGGCGACAGCGGCGCTGATCTCGTCGAAGGTGCTGTTGAGGTCTTCGCCGATTGCGCCCAGCAGGTCAGCGAGAACGGTTTCCAACGCGGACGTGTTGCCCTGCATCAGGCCGTAGATCACGCTCTGGACCTCGTTACCGACGCGACCGGCATCCGACGGTGCGCTCAGGTCGAGGCCGTTGAAGGCGACCTTGAAGTCGGTCAGGCTGAAGTCGCTGCCGCTGCCGCCGCCCAGGCCGGTGCCCAGTTGAACGTTATCCAGCTCACCCCACAGGAAGTGGTTTTGGTTGCTGCTCGCTGGCAGCAGTGGATTGAATACATAGTGCAGGCCATTGCTGGTGTCGCTGTCGGCAATGAAGGCGTAGTCGGAGCTGTTGGCGCCGTGGGTAGCGTACTGGTCACCGGCGAGTGAGCCGTTGCTGAAGCCACCGGTGTTGCTGTTGCCGTGACCGGCTGTGTTGAAGCCCAGGGCCCAAGCGCTCAGGTATTCCGAGACGGTTACATCACTCAGGATCGAATCGTAGCTAACAGAAATAGTCATCACTAAACCTCGTTAAACAACGCTATTGATGAGTACGCACAAGCGGCGCACTTTTTTACCCACTGTTGGGTAAAACCATTGATCACGTGCCGCTGCACGTAGATCAGAACTTGTATTCCAACATCCCGCTCAACGTCCGGCCGCGCGCCAGGCTCAAGTTGTTGGCGTCGCCCATGGCGACGAAATAGGCTTCATTGGTGGCGTTTTCCAATGCCAGCGAAATGTTCAGGTGGTCAGTCATCCAGTAACTGCCGTACAGGTCATACAGGGTGTATTGAGGCCAGAGCGCCTGGTCGATCAGGTCGTAACCCTGCTGATTGAGGTTTTCCCCATTGCCCGCGCTGTAGCGCACACGCACACCGGTATCCAGGCGCTTGTCCAGGAAGCGCGCACCCAGGGTCAAGGAGCCACGGTCGGCGGGCATGTAGGTGGCGTTGCCCATGATCCGGCCACAGCTTTCCCGATTGTTGGCGACGTCATCGTCGAGCACTTCATAGCGGGTCACGAGGCGGATTCGTGAAACGCCGTTTGCATCCACATAGCGCTCGATACGCGTTGTGCTTGGGCCGTTTTTCTTCGCGCCGCCCATGTAATAGTTCTTCGAACAGAACTCGTTACTGCCGATCATGTGGGTGAAGCTCAGGTTGGCGTAGACGCGGCCCATGTCGTAGTTGAGCTGGTACTCAAGCCCACGGAAACGCGTGGGGTTGGTGTTGTTGACGTAGGCCATGGTCCCGAGAAAACCACCCGATGTGGTTTCCGGAAGGCTGACGCTGGTGTTGAGAAAGGAGAAGTTTTCGATCTTGGTATCAAAGTAGGCCACCTTGATGCCCAAGCGATCATCACCGAACAACAGCCCTTCCTTGAACACGTTCACGCCCACCTCCCAATCCTTCGACTCCTCGGGCTTGAGATAGGGGTTGGGGAACACGCGCTCACCCGAGCCGCCGCCATGGGGGCGGCCGGTCATGAAGGTTTCGGTCACTGCCGGCGGGCGCCAGCCTTTGCCCCAGCGCGTATAAAGCTGCAGCCAGTCCAGGCCAGGTTTGACGGCGATGCCGAAGGTGGGGGAGAACTGCCCCTCCTCGCGATCGACATCGTAGACTTCCACGACCCGCTTGGCCCCCACCAGGCTGCTGTAGAAGCGATCACGGCGGTACAGCGTCATGCCCGTTTCGCCTTCGAGCCGATAACGGTCGTAACGCAAACCGCCATCCAGAGTCAGCCAATCGCCATACTCGTATTGCAGGTTATTAAACAGGCTCGCGATGGTGCGTTTGCCGCCCGGCGTTCCACCCTCGGCGTAGGGCAGCAAAGCGAGGTCGTTGGTGGCTTCGACTTTGTTGGTGCGTGGTTTGAACTCGTCCTGGTACAGCTCCCCACCGTAGTTCCAGCTCACATGGCCCAACTGACCGAAATCAAAGCGCGAGGTGTTGTCGCCTTGTAGTCCCCAGGTGTCCGTCTGGAAGTGGTCAGTGTAGGTCCCCACGTAGTTTCCGGTGCCTACCGTCGCGCCGTTCGGCGCATTGGTGCGATCAAGCTGGGTGGTGACGTAGTAAGCCTTGGCCTTCAGATCGATCAGTGGGTTGTCCGGGGTATAGCTGTAGTCCAACGCAAAATTCTTGGCGTTGAGGTTGTTTTTGCTGACTCGTTGGTAAAACACACTCTGGTTATCGTCGCTGGTGTAAGCCCAGGCATCGTTGCTGTCGCTGTCACTTTCCAGGTAGCTCAGTTGCACGCGCTGGTCATTGGGCAAGTTAAGGCCCAGCTTGACGATCTGTGATCGGGTCACGCTGCCCATGTCACCGACTTCGCTGTTCAACCAATCATCGAACGCACCCGGCATGGCCTTGCGGGCGCGCAGGTTGGTGCCCAATTTCTGGTCGTTGTGGTTACCCGAGCGGTAATCGCCGAAATGCCGTTCGCTGTACCCCACCAACACATCGCCGCGCTCATCACCAAAGGCAAACACACCGCTGCCATTAAAATTGGTGCCATTACCCAGCTCACCAATGCCGTGGCCTGCGCGGATGCGTCCGCCGTATTCCTTGCCGTCTTTCAAGAACTCACTGGCATCCAACGTCTTGAACGAGGCAATCCCGCCCAACACTGCTGCGCCGCCCTGCCCCGACTGACTGCCCTTGTCGATCTCGATACTGGAGATGAACTCCGGGTCGATCAGCAGGGTGCCGTTGCGTTGCTGGTGGCCGTTGACGTTGAAGTTCTGGCGCATGCCGTCGATGTTCATGTTCACGCGGCCGTAGTCTTGCACCCCGCGAATGTTCACCGACAAACCAGGATCGCGCTGGTTGACGGCGGTGTAGACGCCTGCGGTTTCTTCGAGCATGTCGGCGGCGTGACGGGGCGGGCGTTTATCGATCATGTCACGGCTGATCACCGCCACGGACTTTGGGGTCTGGTACACCCAATCACTGGCCTGGCCATTGGTGTTGGCGGTGATGGTGGTGGTGCCTACGGTCATGGCGCCCGCGTGATCATCGCTGACGCGGTTGAGGGTCACTTGGCGTTCACTGGTGAAGCGATACTCCACCGGCGCAGCGCCGAGCAAACGGCCCAGGCCTTCCTGCACGCTGAAGCTGCCTTTGAGCGCGGTGCTGTTCAAGCCTTGCAGGCGCTGGCTGTCAAACAACACTTGCAAACCGGCTTGGTCGGCGAACGCCAACACGGCACTGCCCAAGGATTGCGCAGGGATATCGAACGTCAGCACGACGGGCTGGGCCGTTCCCGCTTGAGGCTGCGCCGCGTACACGGGAGCCGCTGCGGCGAACAGGCCCAAGTGAATGGCCAAGGCTAACCGGCTACCGGTGATACGCCCCTTGGTGAGTGCTGACATTTCTGGTTTTCCCTGCGCTGATCGTATTTTTGTTTATGCGAATGCTTCTCACCTAGCAAGACGTACGAGGCGCAGGAAGTCAGTAAGACTTTTTAAAAGTTTTTCGTGCGGGGGGTTTTAAGCGGGCGGGAGCAGACCTCCCGCCAGGTCATTAATAGATCAGGCTGAGGCCTGCCAGGTCCAAGCGTTGCACCTGGAGTTCCTGAGTCAGGGTGCCGAGCGCCGTGTCGAGCATGTCTAGGCGGAACACGCCGCTGACTTCACGTTCACCCAGGTCGGAATGGGTCAACACCACCTGACCGGGACGATAGCGGTTGAGCTGCTCAATCACTTTGGCCAAGGGCTGACGATCAAAAATCAACACGCCACGCCGCCAACTGGTGGCACGCTCTACATCAAACTGATCCAAGGGCTCGATGCCCTGCGCGGGGCTGTAGCGGGCGGCCTGGCCTTCCTTGAGCACGTGGTCGCTCGGGCCTTTTTTCGGTGTAGCGTGCAGGGAGACTTCGACGCTGTGCTGCAACACGCCGACCCAGCCCTGGCGGTCGTCCTCACGCTGCACCACAAACCGCGTGCCCAGCGCCCGCGTCTGCCCGCCGGCGCTCTGCACCACGAATGGCCGGGTTTCCTTACCCACCATCGGCGCCACGTCAAAAATCGCCGAGCCCTGGATCAGGCTGATGCGCCGCTGCACGCCGTCGTAGTCCAGCCGGATGGCGCTGGCGGAATCCAGTTCTACCGTGCTGCCATCGGCCAAGTGCACGGTGCGCACTTCGCCCTTCTGGGTCACGTAATCGGCCTGCATGCGCAGCCAGGCCTCCGGCCCGCGCACCCACCCCACGCCAGCGACCACCACCACCAGCGCCACCGCCGCCGCACGTTGCCACGGCCTGCGTCGCGGGGTTCGGCGCAGCGGCAGCGTCGCCGCTGCCGTACGCTGACGGTGCACTGGCTCGTCCTTATGCACTTCGCCCAACGCTGCCCAGGTCTGCTCGGCAAAGCGCAGCGCCGCTTCATGGCGGCTGTCGCAGGCAATCCATTGGCGCAGCTCGGCCTGCTCCTGGTCGGTCAGGGCACCGGCGTGCAGGCGCACCGCCCAATCGGCGGCCGCCTCGGTAATGCTGTGCTGTTGTGGACCCTGGCTATTCACGTGTGAATCTCGAATTTTTTCGTTATGTAACGCTGTGACGTCTGAGCGGAGGTTTTTCCGTAACTCATTCGTCGGATGGCGCCACCTGACCGTCCTGCAAGCGCTGCATGACATACGCCAACGCCTTGGCCAGGTGCTTTTGTACGGAGCTGTCTGATATATCCAAGTGCCGCGCAACCTGGGCATGAGTCATGCCCTCTATCCGATTCAGACGGAAGATCTGCTGGGTTCGTTCCGGCAACTCCGCCAATGCCTGCTTCAATGCCTGCCGCTGTTGCTGCGCCATTGCCTGAGCCTCCAACCCGGCCACTTCATCTTCAATCTCGGCCAGCGCCTCATTAGGCACGGAATCGGTCTTGCGCCGTGCTTCCTGGCGGATATGGTCGATCAGCAGATTGCTCGCCGTTCGATAGAGATAGCCCTGGGAATTGTCGATGCGCTCGCCGGGTGGTTTTTCCGCCAGGCGCAGGAAGCTCTCCTGAACCAGGTCGGCCGCCAACTGCGGGTCCCGTACCTTGCGAGCCAGATACCCGCGCAGGGTATCGGCGTGCTTGAGAAACAGGCCCTTGAGATCCACGTCCGACAAACCGACTCCCTGGAATGAAAAGGAAACAGGCGGGCATATTAAGCGTTGTCGAGAATTATTTTCAATTGATATCTAATCCGATTCAGATAGGGGCACACCTGATTAAAAGTTCGGTAATCGAACACATCCGCCGCCATCAATTGACCAAATTAACTAACCAGTACATTTTATCTGCACAACGAACAAGAACTGTGGAGATACCCCCCAATGCCGCCTATCGTGCTGGTGCTCAACGGCCCCAACCTCAACCTGCTCGGCACCCGCGAGCCCGCCACCTACGGCCATGAAACCCTGGCCGACGTCGCCGCCCTGTGCGGGCGCAGTGCCGATAAGCTCGGGCTGAAAATCGAATTTCGCCAGACCAATCACGAAGGCGAACTGCTGGACTGGATCCACGGCGCCCGTGGCCGTTGCGCCGGTATCGTGATCAATCCTGCGGCCTGGACGCACACCTCGGTGGCGATTCGTGACGCTCTGGTGGCCAGTGAAGTGCCGGTGATCGAAGTGCATTTATCCAACGTGCATGCCCGCGAAGCATTTCGTCATCACTCCTTTGTATCGCCCATCGCCAAAGCGGTGCTCGCCGGTTTTGGCAGCCACGGCTACCACCTGGCCCTGGAACACTTCAGCCAATTGCTGAAGGGATCGGTTCAATGAAACAGCGCATCCTCGCCGGCCTGATCGGCGCCGGTATCCAGGCTTCCCGTACCCCCGCTCTGCATGAACAGGAAGGCGACGCCCAAGGTTTGCGTTACCTGTATCGCCTGATTGATCTGGAGCCGCTGCACCTGGACACCAACGCCCTGCCCGACCTCCTGCGTGCAGCCGAGCAGATGCACTTCACCGGACTGAACATTACCTACCCGTGCAAACAGGCCATCCTACCGCTGCTCGATGAACTGTCCGATGAAGCACGGGGTATCGGCGCGGTGAATACGGTGGTGTTCAAAGACGGCAAACGCATCGGCCACAACACCGATTGCCTGGGGTTCGCCGAAGGTTTCCGGCGCAACCTTAATGATGTGCCACGTCAGCGCGTGGTGCAGATGGGCGCCGGTGGTGCGGGCGCGGCGGTGGCCCATGCGCTGTTGGCTGAGGGTGTGGAGCACTTGAGCATTTTCGACGTGGACGCCAGCCGCGCCCGCGCCCTTGTGGATAACCTCGCCCAGCGCTTCGGCAGCGGTCGTGCGCAAGTGGGTCTTGATTTAGACAACGCGATGGCCGAGGCCGATGGTCTGGTCAACACCACGCCAATGGGCATGGCCAAACTGCCGGGTATGCCGATGCCGGCGACTCTGTTGCGGGCGCAATTGTGGGTCGCGGAAATCGTGTATTTCCCGCTGGAAACCGAACTGCTGCGCAACGCCCGCGCCTTGGGTTGCCGCACGTTGGATGGCGGCAATATGGCGGTGTTTCAGGCGGTAAAGGCGTTTGAGTTGTTTAGTGGTCAAGTGGCGGATGCGCAGCGGATGTTGGCGCACTTCAAGAGTATGAATGCCTGAAATGTGGAGGGGGCAAGCCCCCTCCCACATTGGGTTAGGCGCTGTATTCAGGCCTGCAGGTAACGCAACACCGACTCGCAGATCATCTCGCGATGCCGCTGTTTAACCACTTCATCCGACAGCTCGATCTGAAAAAGCTCACTGAACGTATGGCGGTTGGACACGCGGTAAAAGCTGAATGAGTTGATCAGCAAGTGCACATCCAGCGGCTCCAGCCCTTCACGGAACACCCCCATCTCGGCGCCTCGGCGCAATGTCGCGCCCAGCCCTTCAAGGATCTTGCTGTTCATCGCCTTGATCGTGTCGGTGCGTTTCACGTACTCGGCATTGTGGATATTTTCGATGCTGACGATCCGCACAAAATCCACGTTCTGATCGTGGTGATCAAAGGTGAATTCCACCAGCCGCCGAATCGCCTCACGCGGCTCCAGCGCCGTAAGGTTCATGCGTGCTTCGGTGTTGCGGATATCGCCGTAGAGTTTCTCCAAAACCTCAACGTACAACTGCTCTTTACTGCCGAAGTAGTAATAGATCATGCGTTTGGAGGTGTGGATGCGCTCGGCAATGGCGTCCACGCGAGCGCCGGACAGGCCTTGTTGGACAAACTCCACAATGGCTTCCTGGAGGATGTTCTCGCGGGTCTTTTCCGGATTGTTCTTACGACTCTTGCGCGGTGCGTCTGGCACCTCGGGGAGTTCGGGACTTGAGGTCATGGTGCGCTCACGGCCATTTTTATTTTGCAGGCCGCGATTATGGGGCCCGGTGCTCCCCGAAGGAAGCACCCGACACCCTCTTATAAACGTGCCTGACGCACTGCACCGCTGCGGGATTTGGCCATCGCCGCCAGACGCACCGCCACGTTGGCCGCGCCGTAGCCGGCGTAACCGTTCTTGCGCTGGATGATCTCGAAGAAGAACCGCCCTTCAAACGGTTCGGTGTACACATGAAACAACTCACCGCCCTGGGCGTCGCGGTCGTACAACACGTTGTAGTACGCCAACTCGCTGAGGAACTCATCGTCAAAATCAAAGCGTGCAGCCAGGTCGTCGTAATAGTTGAGCGGGATATCCAACAGCGGCACGCCGGCCTCTTTCGCGCGGCGCACCTCGGCGAAAATGTCCGCGCAATCGAAGGCAATGTGGTGCACGCCCGAACCGCGATAGCTCGATAGCGCGTGGGAAATGGCAGTGTTGCGGTTTTCGGAGATGTTCAGCGGCAGGCGAATCGAGCTGCAACGGCTGCGCAATGCGCGGCTTTTGACCAGGCCGTAGGGGTCGGGCAACACCACTTCGTCATCAGCTTCAAAGTCCAGCAGGCTCTTATAGAACAGCACCCAACTGTCGAGGCTGTCGGCCGGCAAGGCCATGGCCATGTGGTCGATACGCAGCAAACCACCGGCGTCGGTCGCAGCGGATTGCAGATTGAAATCGGTGTCGTACAAACCACCCTCGCTCTGGTCCACCAGGTAAATCAAGCTGCCGTCCGGCGCGCGCACGGCCGCCAACTCCAGCTCGTTAGGCCCGACCAGTCCGCGATAGGGTTGGCCTTTATAGGCGACCGCTCGCTCCAGAGCCTTGGCGCTGTCCTTGACCCGGATCGCCGTGGCGCACAAAGACGGTCCATGGGCTTCGAAAAAGTTATGGGCGAAGGAATAGGGTTCGCAGTTGAGGATCAGGTTGATATCGCCCTGGCGCAGTAGGCTCACGCTCTTGGAGCGGTGCTGCCCGGCCTTGACGAAACCCAGGCGTTCCAGCCAGTTCGTCAGCTTGGCACCGAGGTTTTCATCGACCGCAAACTCAAGGAATTCAATGCCGTCGTATTCGCTGGCCGCCGGGGTTTCAAACAGGATATCGACCGGCGTGGCAGGCGCCTCCTCGGCCAGACGCTGGCGGGTTTTCTCCTCCAGGTACAGCAAAGAACGCAGGCCATCGGCGGCATTGGCCCGAGTCGGCGCCGCACGGAAACCATCGTTGAAAATTTCCAGGGACAACGGCCCGGTGTAGCCGCTCTTGATGATCGGCGCCAAAAAGCCCGCCAGATCGAATTCGCCCTGACCGGGGAAGCAGCGGAAATGGCGGCTCCACTCCAGCACATCCATGGCCAGGATCGGCGCGTCGGCCATTTGCACAAAGAAGATCTTGTCGCCTGGGATCTCGGCGATGGCAGTTGGGTCGCCCTTGAGCGACAGGGTATGGAAGCTGTCGAGCAGCACGCCGAGGCTTGGGTGATCAACCTGACGCACCAGATTCCACACCTGTTGCCAGGTGTTCACGTGCTTGCCCCAGGCCAGCGCTTCATAACCGATGCGCAAGCCGCGGCGCCCGGCATGTTCGGCCAGCAGGCTCAAGTCATCGAGGAGAATACGTTCATCGCCGACGCAATCGGCCGAGGCGTTGCTGCACACCAGCACCAGGTCCGTGCCCAGTTCCTGCATCAGGTCGAATTTGCGCTCGGCCCGTTCCAAGTTGCGCGCCAGACGGTCGCGTCGGCAGCCTTCAAAGTCGCGAAATGGCTGGAACAAGGTAATGGCGATGCCGAGGTCGGCGCACATCTGCCTAACTTCCCGTGGGCTGCCGTCGTAATACAACAGGTCGTTCTCGAAGATCTCAACCCCGTCAAACCCGGCGGCGGCGATGGCTTCAAGCTTTTCCGGCAGGGTGCCGCTCAAGGAAACAGTGGCAATGGAACGTTGCATAGCGCGACTCCCGGCATTTAAGGCTCGTCTTATTTACGGCAAATTATTGGCCGCTAAACTACTCACAGCAATTAAAATGTACGAACCGGTTAGTTTTTGGTGCGATTATCGAACACTAAGCCTCTTTGGCGAATTGACGATTTTTTAGCCGCTGCGCACCATCGATCCCGCACCAACGTTTAGAAAAGACCCAGAACACACCATAAAAATTTCAAAAAACGGGTACAACCACATGCCTTCGCAAAACTCCGCCCTGGCTTCGCGCCCCGGCACCCCGCACGCCGGCATCGGCGACAAGATCCGCGGCGCCATGGCCGTCGGTAAAACTCGCTGGGGCATGTTGGCCCTGGTGTTCTTCGCCACCACCCTCAACTACATCGACCGCGCTGCCTTGGGCGTGATGCAACCGATCCTCGCCAAAGAGATGAGCTGGACGGCGATGGACTACGCCAACATCAACTTCTGGTTCCAGGTGGGCTACGCGATTGGCTTTGTGCTGCAAGGCCGATTGATCGACAAGGTCGGCGTGAAACGCGTGTTCTTCTGCGCGGTGCTGCTGTGGAGCCTGGCCACCGGCGCCCACGGCCTGGCCACCTCGGCCGTCGGCTTTATGGTCTGTCGCTTTATCCTTGGGCTGACCGAAGCCGCCAACTACCCGGCCTGCGTCAAGACCACGCGCCTGTGGTTCCCCGCTGGTGAGCGCGCCGTGGCAACCGGGATTTTCAACGCCGGTACCAACGTTGGCGCGATGATGACGCCAATGCTGCTGCCGCTGATCCTGCATGTGTGGGGCTGGCAGGCTGCCTTCCTGTGCATGGCATCGCTGGGCGCGATCTGGCTGGTGTTCTGGGGGTTGAAGTACTACAACCCGGAAGATCATCCGAACGTTAAACAATCAGAATTGGATTACGTGCAACGGGAAGTCGAGCCGGAACAGCCTGGCGTGCCGTTCAGCCGAATCCTGCGTATGCGCGGCACTTGGGCCTTTGCGATTGCCTACGCACTGACCGCGCCGGTGTTCTGGTTTTACCTGTATTGGCTGCCGCCGTTCCTGAACCAGCAATACAACCTGGGCATCAACGTGACCCAGATGGGCATCCCATTGATCATCATCTACCTGACCGCCGACTTCGGCAGCGTGGGTGGGGGCATCCTGTCGTCATTCCTGATCGGCCGTGGGATGAACTCGATCAAGGCGCGGCTGTTGTCGATGCTGCTGTTTGCCTGCTGCATCGTCGGCGTGATCATGGCGGCCGGTTCCAGCCAACTGTGGGTCGCGGTATTTGCCATCTCCCTGGCCATCGGCGCGCATCAGGCCTGGACCGCCAACATCTGGAGCCTGGTGATGGACTACACGCCCAAGCACATGATGAGCACCGTGTTCGGCTTCGGCGGCATGTGCGCAGCCATCGGCGGCATGTTCATGACCCAGATCGTCGGCCATATCCTCACCGTGACCAACAACAACTACACCGTGTTGTTCACCCTGATCCCGGCGATGTACTTCATAGCGCTGACGTGGATGTACTTCATGGCGCCGCGCAAGATTCCTACCGTCGACGCCTGATTTACCGACGCCGCTGCTGCCAGGCAGCGGCCAACCCGCTCATGCAGATCACCCCGATACCCACCACCGTGGTCATATCGGGGGTATGGCTGAACACCAGCCAACCCAACAACCCCGCGAACACAATCTGGCAATAGCCGAACGGCGCCAGCAAGGCCGGCGCCGCAAAGCGGAACGCCTGGGTCAGCATCAAGTGCGCGGTCATCCCGCACGTGCCCAGCGCCAGCATCATCACCCCATGCCACAGCGTGGGGATCTGCCAGAAGAACGGCACCATCGCGCTCATCACCAGGGTATTGCACAACCCGGCGAAGAAATTGCTCGTGGTAGGCGTGTCGTACTGGCTGAGGATGCGTGTGAGCAACTGGTAGAAGCAGAAGAACAGCGCCGAGCACAGCGGCAGCAACACCGCCGGGGTGAAGAGTTCACCGCCGGGATGGATGATCACCAGCACGCCGACAAACCCGCAGATCACCGCCAGCCATTGGCCACGCGTGACGTGCTCACCCAGCAGCGGCACCGACAGCGCGGTCACCAGGATCGGCGCCAGGAAGTTCACCGCCGTGGCTTCCGCCAGCGGGATGTAATGCAGGGCCGAGGTAAAAAACAGGCTGGTGCCCAACAGGCACAACGCCCGCACCACCTGCATGCCTGGCCGTTTGCTGCGCAGCACGCGCAAGCCTGATTGCGGCAGGAAAATACCGGCCATCAACAAGGTGTGCACCAGGTAGCGCGCCCATACCACCATCACAATCGGGTAAAAACCGGCCAAGTATTTGGACAAGGCGTCGTGGCTGGAGAACAGGAACGTCGCCGCCACAATCAGCAAAATGCCTTTGAAGGGATGGTTGATGCCGGACAACGGGGTACTAAGGGTCATTGAATTCTCTTGCGTGGCGAGCGGAACGCTGAGCGCTGAACGAAGAAGCACTCAACCCGGTAATCTAGCAGCCGGGCCGAAGTCTGCCCAAAGAGCATAACCAAACACCGGGCGAACAGCGCACTAAATCACGGGAACCGAGTCCAACCCTGCACGTTCGCCCCCGTGCTGCACACTTTTTAACCAAGGCCTGTTGCTATGAAAAAAACCCTCTTTGTTCTGTCTACCCTTGCCCTGCTCAGCGCCTGCAACCAGGAGGCCAAGGAAACGCCCAAACCCGCGCCAGCCTCTGTGCAGGCCACCCTGGTGCCCGAGACCCCACCCACCGATAAATGGGTCGGCAAGTGGATCGGCGTCGAAGGCCTGAACCTGACTATCGCCAAGGACGACACCATCGGCCGTGGCCACTACGTTCTCACCATGCAATACGGCCTTGATGCGGACGATTCCGGCACCTTCAAGGGCGAAGCAGCTGAAGACGGTATCGCCTTCACCCGCCCGGACGGCCCGCAATTGCTGCGTGCCGGCGACGGCGAAGCCACTGGGCTGAAATGGCTGGCCGATAAAAAAGACTGCCTGATCGTCGCCACCGGAGAAGGGTATTGCCGCTAATACCGGCCATACTCAAACCACATTTTTGTAGGACCGTTCATCAAGAGGATTGCCCCCATGCTATGGAAAAAAGGCCGACGCAGCGACAACGTGGTGGATGCCCGCGAGGACAGTGGCGGCGGCGGTGGCGGCATGCGTTTTGGCGGTGGCAAGGGTTTGAGCCTGACCGCGATTGTGCTGATCGTCGGTATTGGCTGGCTGACCGGCCAGGACCCGATGCAGATCCTCGGCCAATTGACCGGCCAAATGGAACAGGCGCCGTCCGTCAGCACGCAGTCGCGCCAGGCGCCGCCGGCCAATGATGAACACGCCGATTTCGTCCGCGCAGTGCTCGGCGATACCGAAGACACCTGGGCTCAGGTGTTTCAGGAAAACGGCCTGACATACAAGAACCCGAAACTGATCCTGTTCCGTGGCCGGGTCAATTCCGCCTGTGGTGGCGCCACCTCGGCCAGCGGTCCGTTCTATTGCCCGGCTGACCAACAGGTCTACCTGGACCTGGATTTCTTCCGGGAAATGTCCCAACGCTTCCAGGCCTCCGGCGATTTCGCCCAGGCCTACGTGATCGCCCACGAAGTTGGGCACCATGTGCAGACGTTGCTCGGTATTTCCTCGAAGATCCAGAATGCGCGCCAACAGGGTCGGCAGATGCAAGGCGACGGCGGTCTACTGGTACGCCAGGAGCTGCAAGCCGACTGTTTTGCCGGCGTGTGGGCCAACCGTGCGCAAAAACGCCTGAACTGGCTGGAAGCCGGCGACATTGAAGAAGCCCTGAACGCAGCCAACGCCATCGGCGATGATCGCTTGCAGCAACAGGGTCAAGGGCGCGTGGTGCCGGACTCGTTTACCCACGGCACCTCGGCACAGCGGGTTCGCTGGTTCAAGACCGGTTTCGCCCAGGGCCAGATCACCCAATGCGACACCTTCACGGCCAAGAGTCTTTAAATGAATAAGCGATGGGGCTTGCTGCTGACTTTATTAGTGTCGTGCTCAACCCTGGCGGCTGAACACGGCGTCAAAGTCGTCAGCCCCGATCGTTTTCACCTGGACGCCGGCGACCTCAGCCTCGGCGTGAGCCAGGACTGGCGCCAGCCGCTGCCTAACGTCACCCGCGCCCTGATTCTTGTGCATGGTCGCCTACGCAATGCGCAGACCTACCTGCAAAGCGGTATCGATGCCGCCGAGCACGCAGGCGTTAGCGCGAATACGCTAGTCATCGCGCCGCAGTTTCTGAATGCGTCCGACATCAAGCGCAACCATCTGGACGGCCAAGTACTGCGCTGGAACGGCAACGACTGGATGGCCGGCGAGCCTTCCACCGGCCCAGGCCAAATCAGCTCCTACGGCGCCCTTGACCAGATCATCAAGCACCTGGGCAACCGCACGCTGTTTCCAGCTTTAAAGGAAATCGTCGTCGCCGGCCATTCCGGCGGTGGCCAGGTAGTGCAGCGCTTCGCCCTCACCGGCCATGATCACCCAACCCTGAAAAACGAAGGCATCCGCCTGCGCTATGTGGTGGCCAACCCGTCGTCCTATGCCTACTTCAGCCGACAGCGACCGGTGCAGTTCGATACCGCCAGTTGCCCAGGCTTCAACGATTGGAAGTACGGCCTGCAACACCTGCCGGCCTACGCCAAAGGCCAAAGCGCCGAGCAGTTGGAGCAGGCCTACGTGTCACGGGACATCACCTACCTGCTGGGCCAGCAAGACACTGATCCGAACCATCCTGCGTTGGATAAAAGCTGTGAGGCAGAGACACAGGGCGCCTATCGGCTGATGCGTGGGCATAACTATTTTGACTACCTCAAACACCGGCATCCGCAGTTGAGCCAGACGCTGGTTGAGGTGCCAGGGGTGGGGCATAACGGGGATGAAATGTTTACTTCGCCCGAAGGGCAGAAGGTGCTGTTCACTCAGTAATACCTGAAGAAACAGTCTCAACATGTGGGAGGGGGCTTGCCCCCGATAGCAGTGTGTCAGTCAGCAATTTTTTAACTGACAGACCGCTATCGGGGGCAAGCCCCCTCCCACATTTGATCTCTGTTGCTTGGGTTAAATCATCCGGCGCAATGCAGCACAATCTTCAGCATGCCAATCCGCCAGCTCCGGCCACGGATTCTCCGGCAGGTTGACCAACACCGTCCTGGCCCCCGCCGCCCGGCCGCAGTCCAGGTCAAAACGGTAATCGCCGACCATCACCATCTCGCTCGGCGATACATCCCACGCCGCCGCCAATTTCAATAACCCACCCGGATCGGGCTTGGGTGGCGCGTCATCTCGGCCCAGCACATCCTCGACCGCAAAGCAGTCAGCCAGGCCAATCGCTTCCAGCGTCACGTGGGCCAGCTCCCGCGCATTGCGAGTCAGGATGCCCAGGCGATAACCGCGCCCGGCCAATTCGCGTACCAATTGCACCGCGCCTTCAGCCGCAACAGAACCGAGTGCCAACTCGCGCTCGTGCTCCAACAACCAAGCATGCTTGGCCGCCGCGATGTCCGCCGGCAATGCGCTGAGGTGAGTGAGGATGTCGTCCTCGGGGGGAATGTCCAACGCCACGCGAATCGCCGCGAAGTCATGCACGGCCACCGTGAGGGTGCCGTCCATGTCGAACACCCAGTGCTTAACCTCCCTCAGGCTCATGCCCAATCCTTGCGATGGCGAATCAAGCCTTCCTGGGTGACCGAGGCCACCAGTTGCCCGGCGCGGTTGTACACGCTGCCACGGGAGAACCCACGGGAATTGCCGGCCCACGGACTGTCCATGGCGTAGAGCAACCAGTCATCGGCACGCAGATCCGCGTGGAACCACAACGCGTGGTCGAGGCTGGCGACCTGCATGTCTTTCTGCCAAACGGTCTTGCCGTGGGGCAGCAACGAGGTGGTCAGCAGGCCAAAGTCCGAAGCGTAGGCCAGCAAGTATTTATGCAGCGCTGGTGTGTCGGCCAACGCGCCGTCGGCACGAAACCACACGTACTTGACCGGGTCGGACGGCTGCGGGTTGAACGGGTCTTTTTCGGTGACCGGTCGCACTTCAATCGGCTTCGGGCACAGCAGCTTGTCACGCATGTGCTCGGGGATCAGGTGCGCGCGCTGCTGGGTCAATTCCAGCTCCGACGGCAGGTTTTCCGGGCCGACCACCACGGGCATGGTGGTCTGGTGCTCGAAGCCTTCTTCGTCGTACTGGAACGACGTGGTGCAGGTGAAGATCGGGTGGCCCTTCTGAATCGCGGTCACGCGGCGCGTGCTGAAACTGCCGCCATCACGAACACGGTCAACCGAATAAACCACCGGCAACGCGGCATCGCCGGGGCGCAGGAAATAACCGTGCAGGGAATGCACATGGCGCGCTTCTTCAACGGTCTGGCTGGCCGCCGACAGCGACTGGCCGAGCACCTGACCGCCGAACAGTTGGCGAAAACCCAGGTCCTGGCTGCGGCCGCGAAAGAGGTTTTCCTCGATCGGCTCCAGGGTCAGCAGGTCCACCAGATCTTCCAATACTTGGCTCATAGAGCAACTCCTACAATCTATGGGGCATTCCGGGCTGCTATCCGTGCAGCGTGTCCAACCATTGGGCGCGGGTGATGCGGTACAAAACATGTGGGCGCAGCGGGTCATCGGCTGCGACCTTGGGGTGTTCAAAATCTGCCAGGGGATCGTAATGCATACCTATGGCCTGCATGACTTTTTGTGATGGCAGATTGGCTTCGGTGGTGAAGGCAACGATTTCATCCAGCTGCAAACGGTCGAAACCACAGCGCAGTGCAGTCCACGCCGCCTCGCTGGCATAGCCCAGTCCCCAATGCTCGCGGGCCAGGCGCCAGCCAATTTCTACTGCTGGGGTAAAGTCCGCGTCAAAGCTGACATGCTGCAACCCGGTCAGGCCGATGAACTCGCCGCTGTCCTTGCGCTGCAGCGCCCAGAGGCCAAAGCCATATTCGGCGAAGTGGCCGCGTATCCGCCCGATCAGTGCGGCGCTTTCCAGGTGGCTCAGCTTGGCCGGGAAATAACGCATCACGTGTGGGTCGGCGCACATGCTTGCGAAGGCCGTCAGGTCGCTGTCGCGCCATTGGCGCAGCACCAGGCGAGCACTTTCCAATTCGAGTATCGACTCCACGGGTCCCCTCCCCTTGCCATGTGCGTGAGTGTACAGCGCTGGTAAGATCCTTCGCAGGTTCCCGTCAGAAAATCCCATGCCTTTGCCATTGATCTACCACGATGACTACAGCCCCGAGTTCCCGGCGGACCACCGATTCCCCATGGACAAGTTCCGCCTGTTGCGCGACCACTTGGTGGCCACCGGCCTGACCGAAGACAGCCAACTGCTGCGCCCGCAGCTGTGCCCTGCCGACATCCTGGCCCTGGCCCACGAGCCTGGGTATATCGAACGCTACATGAGCGGCGAGTTGTCCCGCGAGGACCAGCGCCGCCTTGGCCTGCCCTGGAGCGAAGCCCTGGCCCGGCGCACCGTGCGCGCGGTCGGCGGCTCGATCCTGGCGGCGGAGCAAGCGCTTGAGCACGGTCTGGCCTGTCACCTGGCGGGCGGCACGCATCACGCGCATTACGATTACCCGGCGGGCTTTTGCATCTTCAATGACCTGGCGGTGATCAGCCATTACCTGCTGGCCAGCGGCCGGGTCAGCCGCGTGCTGATCTTCGACTGCGACGTGCATCAGGGCGATGGCACCGCGCGCATCCTCCACGACACGCCGGATGCCATCACCGTGTCGCTGCACTGCGAAAAGAACTTCCCGGCGCGCAAGGCCCAAAGCGATTGGGACATCCCACTGCCCATGGGCATGGGCGATGCCGATTACCTGCGAGTGGTCGATGACGCCCTCAACTACCTGCTGCCGCTCTACCAACCCGACCTGGTGCTGTACGACGCAGGCGTGGATGTGCATAAAGACGACGCCCTCGGGTACCTCAAGCTGACAGACGAAGGCGTGGCCGCCCGCGATGAGAGCGTCATGCGCCACTGTCTGGGCCGCGACATTCCGGTGATGGGCGTGATTGGCGGCGGCTACAGCAAAGACCGTCCAGCCTTGGCCCGTCGCCACGGCATCCTGCACCACAGTGCGCAACGAGTGTGGACGTCATCAGGTTGTCATTGAGTTGTGCGCTTACCCACAATGGCTGTGGAACGGCCTGTGGATAACTTGAGCGTAAGCGGCTGAAAGCCAGCAGGCATAGGACCTGTAGGAAAGTGTACGTTTTTTGATCAGGCAGCCTGGCTGACGTCGGGTAGAATGCTCGGCCTATTCACGCCACCGTAGCCCTACCCATGCCTCAGACCGCAACTCACCACGTCACTATTATCGGCGGCGGCCCTACCGGGCTGATGGCCGCCGAAGTCTTGAGCCAGGCCGGGGTGCGCGTAGATCTGTATGACGGCATGCCATCAGTGGGGCGAAAATTCCTGCTGGCGGGTGTGGGCGGCATGAACATCACCCACTCCGAGGCTTACCCGGCCTTCCTCTCGCGCTACGCCGAGCGCGCGCCGCAGATGGCGCCGTTGCTGCGTGGGTTTGGTGCCGAAGCGTTGTGCGAATGGATACATGGGTTGGGTATCGAGACCTTTGTCGGCACCTCCGGCCGAGTGTTTCCTACGGACATGAAAGCCGCCCCGCTGCTGCGCGCCTGGCTCAAGCGCCTGCGTGACCAAGGCGTGGTTATCCACACCCGGCATCGTTGGACCGGCTGGAATACCGAAGGTGATTTACTTATCCACAGCCCTGAAGGCGAGAAAGCCGTGCGCAGCGATGCCGTGCTGCTGGCACTGGGCGGCGGCAGTTGGTCACGGCTGGGCTCAGATGGTGCGTGGCTCAAGCTGCTGGAGGACAAAGGCGTGCCTTACGTGGCACTGCAACCGAGTAACTGCGGCTTCGAAGTGTCGGCCTGGAGCGAATTGATGGTGAGCAAATTCGCCGGCGCTCCGTTGAAAAATGTCGCCATCGGTTTGTGTGACGACAAACCTCGGCTCGGCGAATGTGTGGTCACCGCCACCGGTATCGAGGGCAGCCTGATCTATGCGCTGTCGGCACCGATTCGTGAGGCGATCAACCGCGACGGCGCGGCCACCGTGCATATCGACTTGCTACCGAGCAAGCCGCTGGACAAGGTGCAAGCTGCGCTGGCCAAACCGCGCGGTTCACGCTCGATGAGCAAGCATCTGCACAGTCAGTTGGGGCTGGACGGGGTCAAGGCGGCGTTGTTGCGTGAGTTGGCGCCAGCCGATCACTTCAATGATCCGGCGCAACTGGCGGTGGATATCAAGGCCCTGCCGTTGACGCTGGTGAAGACGCGGCCAATGGACGAGGCGATCAGTACGGCAGGCGGCGTGCCGTTTGAAGCGTTGGATGAGCGCTTGATGCTCAAGCAATTGCCTGGGGTGTTTTGTGCGGGGGAGATGCTGGACTGGGAAGCGCCGACCGGCGGGTATTTGCTAACGGGGTGTTTTGCCAGTGGCAGAGCGGCTGGGCGGGGGGTGTTGGAGTGGTTGAACGCTTGAGATTGCGGTGAGCTCAAGTCCGCTGTCGGGGGCAAGCCCCCTCCCACATTTGAATTGTGAACACCTTCAAATGTGGGAGGGGGCTTGCTCCCGATGAGGCAATCAGCAACCCCGCAAAATCACTTCTTCTTACGCGGCCCAGTGTTAAACACCGGCACCTTACGCACCGGCTTAATCGACGGTTCCGACGGTGCCACTTCACCACTGTCCACCCACTTACCCAGGTTGCGCTTACCACCGCCACCACCGGACGCCTTAGGCTTCTTCGGCTTTTTCGGTTTCTTCACCACTTGCCCACTCGCATCGGTGTCCGGCACGCGGTGCTCCGGTTCGAAGTCCTGCTCCATTTTGCGGGTCAAGGTCTGACGGGTCAGCATCTCGATGGCCGACAGCATGTTCACTTCATCGGCGCACACCAGGGAAATCGCCTCACCGGTGTTGCCCGCACGCCCGGTACGGCCGATACGGTGAATGTAATCTTCGGCCACGATCGGCAGGTCGAAGTTAACGACCATCGGCAGGTCTTCGATATCCAGGCCACGGGCCGCCACGTCGGTGGCCACCAGGATCTGCACTTCGCTGCTCTTGAAGCGATCCAGCGCACGCTGGCGGGTTGCCTGGGGTTTGTCGCCATGGATGCCGTCGGCATTGATGCCCAGGCCCTGCAACTTATCCACCAGCGCGTCCACGCCGTTACGGGTCTTGGCGAACACCAGCACCTGCTTCCAGCGGCCTTTGCGCATCAGGTGCACAAACAGCTCCGCCTTGCGCTTCTTGTCCACCGGCACCACCCATTGCTTAACGGTGTTGGCGGCCACGTTGCGCGGGCTGACTTCGATGCTCAGCGGGTCGTTGAGCATCTGCCCGGCCAGCGTGCGAATCTCATCGGAGAAGGTCGCGGAGAACAGCAGGGTCTGGCGCTTTTTCGGCAGCATGCGATAGATATTCGCCAGTTCCTCGGAGAAGCCCAAGTCGAGCATGCGGTCGGCTTCGTCCAGCACCAGGGTCTGCAGCTGATTAAGCTTCAGCGCGTTCTGGCGGAACAGGTCAATCAGGCGGCCAGGGGTGGCAACCAGGATGTCGACGCCCTTGCGCAGCTTCATCATCTGCGGGTTGATGCTCACGCCGCCATAGACCGCGTAGGTGGTCAGCGGCAGGTTTTGGGCATATTCGGCAACGCTGGTATGAACTTGCTCGGCCAGTTCGCGGGTCGGGCACAGAATCAGCGCGCGCGCCGAGTTGGCGGCGACTTTCGGCCCTTCCATGGTCAGCAGTTGCAGCAACGGCAAGGCAAAACCTGCGGTCTTGCCAGTGCCAGTCTGGGCCGCAGCCATGAGGTCACGACCGGCCAGCACCGCCGGAATGGCTTGCGCCTGCACCGGCGTCGGGGTCTGGTAGCCAAGCGTCTCAAGGGCGCGCAGCAAGGGTTCGATCAGGCCAAGTGTGGCGAAAGTCATGTAGTTACCGTAGGAAAATTCAGCGCAAGGTCGCAATTGCGCGGCAGTTTACCTTATTTCCGGCTTGGGCTTTCGCCACTGGGGCAGACTGATCAACAGCACGGCGCTGATAATCACCAGCATGGCCAAGCCCTCTTCCAGGCCGATGGATTCACCCACGAACACAATCCCCAGCAACACCGCCACCGCCGGGTTCACATAGGCATAGCTGGTGGCCGCCGCCGGGCGTACGTGCTTGAGCAGGTACATATAGGCGTTGAAGGCGATGATTGAGCCGAACACCGTCAGGTAGGCCAACGCCAGCCAACCCTCCAGCGGCGGCATGGCCTGCAGGTGCTCACCGGACAGCGCGCTGCCGATCAACAATGCCACGCCCGCCACCAGCATCTCCGCAGCGCTGGCCATGGCGCCCTGGGGCAGCGACAACTGCCGACTCCACACGGACCCGAATGCCCACGATGCCGCCGCGAACAACAACAAGGCGGCGCCCACCGGGCTCGATTGCAGCGTGCTGCCCATGTTGAGCATGGCGATGCCGACAATCCCCAGGATCACCCCGGCCCATTCCAGCCGCGTATTGCGCGCGCCCCAGAAATACCCGCACAGCAAGGTGAACAGCGGCACGGTCGCTACCGCCAGGGCAGCGACGCCAGACGACACGCCCGCATGTTCGGCCAACGTGACGCCGCCATTGCCGAAGGTGAGCAGCAAAATGCCGATCATCCCGGCGGCCTTCCATTGTGGCCACGTCGGCGCTGGCACGCCGCGCCATCTGAGGTAGCCATACATCAGTGCACCCGCCGTGCAGAATCGAATCCCCGCCAGCAACAACGGCGGCCAGTAGTCCACGCCGATGCGGATCACCAAGTAGGTAGACCCCCAAATCACATACAAAGCAAAAAAAGCGGCGATCAACGGTAAGGGAAAGCGACGTGTGCCAGGCATTGGGCGGCTCGAAGGCAGATATAAGAGAGGCTTATTCTAAAAAAGCAGGTCGTTAAACATAAGTTACAAAACCTGTTTAAACCGCCCATACACTTTTCAAATCATGGTTATGAAGGCTATAACCCGTGCTTTCGAAAGCCACGTGCAATTGGAGCCTTATCATGGACAAATACGACCGCATGCTCCTCAGCGCCCTGCTCGAAGACGGCCGCGCCTCCTACGCGCAACTGGCCCGCAAGGTAAACCTTTCCGCCCCCGCCGTAGCCGAGCGCGTGGCCAAGCTGGAGGCCAGCGGGGTGATCACCGGATACCAGGCCAAGGTGGATTTTTCGAAGGTGGGCTTGCCGATTCAGTGCGTGATCGAACTGCGGCTGACTAACCATGGCAGCCAGAAGGTTTATGACGCACTCGCCGAAATCCCCGAACTGACCGAATGCCATCGGGTGACAGGGGATCCGTGCGTGATCATGCAAGCGGCGGTAGGGTCGATGCCGGAGTTGGAGCGTTTGATCAATCGGCTGGCGAAGTTCGGGTTCAGCAAGACCTCAATCATCTTGTCGAGCGCGATAGAGCGGCGGGTGCCGTTGGGGCAGTTGGAAACCAATGGCAAAAATGGTGGCTAATCTACCGCCATCGGGAGCAAGCCCCCTCCCACAGTTTGATTTGTGAATACATTCAAAATGTGGGAGGGGGCTTGCTCCCGATGGCGTCAGTGGCCGCACTGCAAATTCGAGCGTTCAACAATCAAATCGACTATCTGCTGGACGGTAGTGATGTGATCCCAATCTTCCTGGGTCGCTTGCAAGTTGAATTGCCACTTGTTCTGCATGAAAAAGCAGGTCAAATCATCATCAATAATCGTGAAGTCATGGATGAAGTCCGTTTGCTCCGTGACCTGGCTTCGGTCGATGAAACCGATGATGTCGACGAAGAGCTGAATCACCTTTTCGCTGATCTCGGTTCTGGTCGCGCTACCTTCCGTTGCTTGTTTCATAGGCGCACTTACCGGCACTGACCAGATTAAAGACAGCCAACCCCCCAGCGACGAAAGGAATACCCCGTCCAACAATGCCAAACACCCGGAAGGTGCCAAAATTTGCCTTTGCCACTCTGGCCGAGGTGGGTTGCCTGATCAATGTACGAGGGAAAAAGCACATCCCGGTGAGACTCAGCGGGCTAGTCGTTTTGCTGGCGCCGACACGGCCCCAGGTGCCCACGGCAATTTTGCTGACAGCTATTCCCTCAGCACCGGCCAGAACCGTCGCGTCGGTCAAGGCGTGGTGTTGCTGTGTAGGTGTCCAGAGCTCGTCAAACGGGGTGCTCGGCACTGAGGAGTCAGCCTGAATGGGCTTGAGTAACTGGTACCTGGCGCCATGGGTCCAGCCTGGTGAATGAGGCAACACTATGACTGCCGGGCAGCTTGTCATCGCATTACCCAAATGAAACGCCATGCTGGAAGTTGAGCCGAAATCGATGCCGTCCCGTTGGAGTTCGAGCTGGCTTCGCATGATTGCTGTGTGAAGATCGCTTTCCTGCATAACGTAGTCCTTTTACGTAAATGACAGGTGGGATGTTAGGTTGCGGCGAAGAGCGATAGGTGGGAGAAGGAAAATCCAGAACGGTCTGACGAAACACTAGGGCTGAGCCTACTGACCATTCAGAAAGCAGATAAACGCCCTCAAGATGCCTCGCCCTTCATCCTGAACGACAACATGAGCCTCGAAGATGCCCTCGCCCAGGCGGCGGATTTGCTGCATTGCGCGGTGGGCACTGCGCACTCGTCGGGTGAGGCGATGGATGTGCAGCAGCGGGCGGTGATGCATTTGGTGCAGATGGCGAAGGGGTGGTGGATCGGGCGTTGGAGTGTGTGCAGCCTCGATGAACGACCGATAACCAATGTGGGAGGGGCGGTGCGACGGTTCGACTTGCTCCCGATAGCAGTGGATCAGTCAGCTTATGTGTGGCTGACTCGCCGCAATCGGGAGCAAGTCGAACCGTCGCACCGCCCCTCCCACATGTTGAACGGCGTTGTTCTGTCAGAACCCGCGATGCTTCTTCAAATGCTCATTGATCTTCGCCGCCGGCACTTTCTGCAAAGTGCACAGCAGGTCGTGGGACAGTTCGCGCAAGCCGTGGGTACGCCGCAGTTCCTGGGCCAGGTGCGCCGTGAGGTTGGCCGCCATTTCCGCATCCGCCAGCGCTCGGTGAGCTTGGCCGGTGTGGGGCAGTTTCGCGTAGGTGTTGAGGGTGCCGAGCTTGTGGTTTGGTGCCGATGGCATCAGACGACGTGCCAGCAACAGCGAGCAGGCGAATTTCTGCAAACGCGTCCGGCGAATCAACCCCAGCTCGTAATCCCAGAACTTCTGGTCGAACGCGGCGTTATGCGCCATCAAGGGCGTGGTTCCGACGAATTCGTTGACCTCATTCATCACCCGCTCGGCCGGCGGGGCGCTGCGCAGCATGGCGTTGCTGATGCCGGTGAGTTGCTCGATAAAGCCCGGTACGCGCACACCTGCGTTCATCAGGCTCTGGTAGCGGTCCACGATCTGGCCACGTTCGAGGATAACCACCGCGATTTCCGTGGCCCGGCAGTGGCTGCTCGGGGTGATGCCGGTGGTTTCAAAGTCGATGACCGCTATACGTTCCAAACCTGTTCCAACTCCGTCTAACAATTGATTGAGCCGCGGCGCTTATTTGAGCAGCAGCGCGCCTTCGATCGGCACGTAGCGGCTGGCGGCGCGTATCAGTGAGTTGGCCGTCAGCCCGGGCACGCCGTAGGCCACGGCTTCAACCCCATGCTTTTGAATGATGCGTTCGAGCAGCATGTCGAAATCCCCGTCACCGGAGGCCAGTACCACTTCGTCGACGTGGTCGGCGGCGTCCATGATGTCGAGGGTGATGCCCACGTCCCAGTCGCCCTTGGCCGAGCCGTCACTGCGTTGGATGTACGGTTTGAGTTTTACCGTAAACCCCAGGTTGCGCAGGATCTGCTGGAATTGCTGCTGCTTGCTGTCGCCACGGTCGATGGCATAGGCGTACGCCTCGACGATCTGCCCGCGGGAGCTGATGTCTGCCCACAGGGCGGCGTAGTTGAAGTGGCAGCCATACGCCTGGCGGACGGTGTAGTAGAGGTTTTGTACATCGGCGAACACTGCAATTTTCTTCACCGCACTTCCTCATGACAGCCAGGCGCCTGGGCCCGGAAAGGGTGCCAGTATGCCAGCCGCGAGAAAGTTTCCGGAAAAAATCAGACCGGGACGCCGCAGCGCCCCGGACCGGGAGTGTCAGACGAAGGAGTCGTCGTCGCCAAAGGAGGAGGAATCGTCGGAATAATCGCTGTCGGCGAAGCTGTCCGAGTTATTGCCGCCCCAGTTGTCATTGCCGGCGAACTTCTGGTCGTCATTGCCCCAGTTGCCGTTGTCACTGGCGGGCGCCGGCTCTTCACGGATTATTTCTTCCACGACCTGCGGCTGTTGCGAATTGTGATTGAACAGGCTGCTGATGCCTTCTGCCAGCAACACACCACCGGCCACGCCAGCGGCGGTTTTCATCGCGCCACCGAGAAAGCCGCTGCCCATGGGCGCGGCGGCGGGTGGTTGTTGTGGTTGTTGATAGTTTTGCTGCGGCGCGGACTGGCCGCCGAACGAAGGCCGCGCTGGCTCGCGCCAGCCACCGCCCGAATTGCCCGGAGCGCTCGACGCCGGTTGCGCGTCACGGGAACCGCCGCCGCCAAAGATGCTCGACAGGAAACCACCGCTGCTCGCCGGGGCCGGTTGCGCGGACTTGGCCCGCTGCAACTCATCCTGCAATTGCTGGATCTGCTGCGCCTGTTGCTTGTTCTGCGCGTCGAGACTCTTGAGCGCGTGTTCCTGCACCAGGATCGACTGCGTCATGTAGTACCCGGCGGCCGGTTGGCGAGTCATGTGCTCCTTGATCCGCGCTTCGGCCTGGGCGTCGCGGGGGGCTGAGTCCGTTTCGGCTTGCTGCAACCGTGAAAACAGTCCATCGATCAGGGTTTGCTCTTCGCTGTTCATGGCGACCTCGTTAGATTGCCGGTAGAAATTCTGGTCCCGCCTGTGATCAGGTCAGGTGCCTTCCAGTTATGGGGGTGTTACGAGTTGTTTCAATGGTCTTTACTCAAGGTTTACGTTTGTGACCCTCTGACCGTGATCGGTTAAAGTGTCGCCCTTGTTTCCAGGCCTGCGATGAACCTGATGAATCCGTTAGACGTATTGCGCGACTCCCTCCGTTTTACCCGCAGCAACCTGGGCGCGATCGTCCAGTTATGCCTGCCGCTGGTGATTCTCGAAGCCTTGCTGCAACAGATACTGGACCACACGCTGGGCGCGGATGCGTTTCCCGGTTACAGCGTAGTGGTGGGCTTATTGGTGTACCCGCTGTACACCGGCGCCTTGATTCTGTTCCTCGACGCGCGCACCCGTGGTGAGTCCCCGCGCACCAAGGATGTCTGGGCCATGTCGCTGGCTCTATGGCCGCGCTTCGCCCTGCTGACGGCCATGAGCACCCTGTTGATCCTGCTGGGCCTGTCGCTGTATTTCCTGCCTGGCCTGTGGCTGATGGTGGTGCTGGCGTTTGCCGAGTACCTGCTGGTGCTGCGCGGCATGCCGGCGCTGGAGGCGATGAAGGAAAGTTTCCGTCTGACCCGTGGGCATTTCTGGCGGATCCTGGTGTGCCTGCTGTGCGTCATGACCCCGCTGTGGTTGCTCAAAGGCGCCAGCCTCGCGGCGTATCCCAACCCTGCGCCGCTGCTGGGGCTGTTGATGGACAGTGCCCACAGCTTCCTACAGTTGTTCACCAGCGTGGTGCTGTTCCGTTTATTCATGCTGATCGGTGGCGATGCCGACGCGCGGTGATATGCTCCGTGCCATTCCTGAAACGCTATAAGCCGAGCCGATGACCCGTTTATTGCGCATCACCTTGCTGGGCCTGCTGATCATCGCAGGCGTGCTCACCGCCCTGATCTACAGCCTGACCTGGCGCCCCGCGCCTAAGGAAACCTTGCCGGTGAGCTGCGTTGCGCCCCGCGCGCCGACGCTGCTGCCAGGGCAGGCGCTCAAGGTTATGACGTGGAACGTGCAATACCTGGCCGGCAAGAACTACGTGTTCTGGTACGACACCCCCGACGGCAGCGGCCCGGACGACCGCCCCACCGTGGAAGACATGGCTGTGAGCCTGGATGAAGTGGCGCGGGTGATTCGCGACGAACAGCCCGACATCCTGCTGTTGCAGGAACTCGACGAAAACGCCAAGCCCTCCCATTACCAGGACCAACTTGCCTTGTTGCAGGAGCGCCTGGTCGACCTCTATCCATGCAGCGCCCAGGCCTTCGACTGGAAGGCCGACTTTGTGCCCGACCTGCATATCTTCGGCAGCGTCGGTCGAAAACTCGCGACCCTCAGCCGCTACCAGATCGAACACGCCGAGCGCCTGCAATTGCCGGTGCCGGACGCCAACTTCATCAGTCGCCAATTCCAGCCCAAGCCAGCGTTGCTGTTGACCTACCTGCCACTGAGCGACGGCGGCCAACTGGCCGTCCTCAACACCCGCCTGGACGGCGACGCGCCGGGGCGCAGTGCCGTACAGGAGCAAGTGCAAGCCACGGTAAAGTTACTGGATAAATTTGAAGGCCGTGGCACGCCCTGGCTGATCGGCGGTGATTTCAACCTGCTGCCACTGGGGCAATTCCTGCGTTTGGATGCGGGTAAGCGCGGGCAGTATTCGCCGGACAGTGAGCTGCATCTGTTGTGGGATAAGTACCCGATGATCCCGAGCAACAGCCAATCCAGCGGGATTGATCGTGAGAAATGGCTGACGCACTTTCCCAATGACCCGAGCATCGATGGCCCGGATCGCACCCTGGATTACCTGTTCTACAGCCCAAGGATCAAGCGAGTGGAGGCCAAGGTGCGGCAGGAGGATACGTTGCGTATTTCCAACCATTTGCCGGTGATTGCGCGCTTCCTGCTGCCCGCTGCGCAATAACAGACACACAAAACTAATGTGGGAGGGGGCTTGCCCCCGATAGCGGCGTGTCAGTCAACTTATCGGTAACTGGCCCACAGTCATCGAGGGCAAGCACCCTCCCACATTTGGATCTCTATCACGCTTACTTTCGGGGTTTGATCCGCGCGGTCGGCTCTGCGATCAACGGATCATCTGGCCAATAGTGCTTGGGATACCTGCCTTTCAAATCCTTCTTCACCTCGGCGTACGTACTGCGCCAGAAGTTCGCCAGATCCTGCGTCACCTGCACCGGCCGCCGCGCCGGGGACAATAGGTGCAACTTCACCACCTGACGCCCGCCCGCAATCCTTGGCGTATCCGCCAGCCCGAACAATTCCTGCAAGCGCACCGCCAGGATCGGCGGTTGTTCGCTGTAATCCAACCGCACCGATGACCCCGATGGCACCTTCACATGCTGCGGCGCCAGCTCGTCCAGGCGCTGGGGCAGCGGCCAGGGTAAGAGGTTGTGCAGGTAGCTGGAGATATCCAGGTTGGCGAAATGGCTCAGGCGCGAGACCTTGCCCAAGTAGGGCATCAGCCAGTGCTCCAGGTCGGCGAGCAAGGCGCTGTCGCTGATGTCGGGCCAGTGGCTGATTTTGCCGACGTCCAGTTGGCGCAGCAGCATGACGCGGGACTGCCATTGGCGCAGCTCAGGCGTCCACGGCAACAACTCCAGGCCTTTGCGCCGCACCAGATTGACCAGCGCCTGGCTGCGTGCGTTTTCGTCGAGACCGGTGAGAGGTTCGCGGCTGAGCACCAGTTCGCCGACTTTGCGCTGGCGCTCGGCACGCAGCACGCCTTCGCGTTCGTCCCAATCCAGCTGGTCGACGTTGCGCACTTGCTCGGCGAGTACCGAGTCGAACAGTGCCGGATCAAAATCCGCCGCCAAGTAGATGCGTTCTTCGCGCTGGCCCTGGCGGCTGCCAAGGTCGGCGATGACCAGCCAGGGTTGTTTCATCAGGCTGTCGGCTTCGGCGAACAGCGCCGCGCGGCCGTTGGCCAGGCGGTATTCGGCACCGCCGGGGCGACGTTGCTGGGCGACACGGTCCGGGTAGGCCAGCGCCAGCAACGCACCGAGCCAGCGCGGGTGATCGGGGTCGGGCACCGGTTGGGTCGCCTGGCCTCTTAAATAGCTGCGATATTGCCGCGCCAATTGCTTGGCCCGCTGCACACCGCCTTGGGTTCCGCGCGCCCGCTCTTCGCCGGACAGCAGGGCCAGACGACTGTGCAAATCCGCGCCGCCACCGCGCAAGATATCGCGCTCACCCAGCAAGGCGGCGACATCACAGGCGGTGGCCGCCAACCCCAAGTCCTGCCCGCGCAACAGCAAGTGGGCAATGCGCGGATGGGCCGGCAGCTCGGCCATTTTCTGGCCGTGGGCGGTGAGTGTGTCTTCGTTCAATGCACCGAGGCGTTGCAACAAATCCTGGGCCTGGGCATACGCGGCGGTCGGCGGCAGATCCAGCCACACCAGTTGCGTGGGAGTGACGCCCCAGCGCGCCAGCTGCAAGGCGAGGCCGGCGAGGTCGGCCGCAAGGATTTCCGCACTGCCATACGCGGCCAGCCCTTCATGCTGGTCTTCGGACCACAACCGATAACACACCCCCGGTTCCAAGCGCCCTGCCCGACCGGCGCGCTGGGTGGCGCTGGCGCGGGAGATACGCTGGGTGTCGAGGCGGGTCATGCCGCTGCCGGGGTCGAAACGCGGCACGCGCGCCAACCCGGCGTCGATCACCACGCGTACGCCGTTGATGGTCAGGCTGGTCTCGGCGATGTTGGTAGCCAGTACGACTTTGCGTTTACCAGCGGGTGCCGGGTCGATGGCGGCGCGTTGGGCATTCAGGTCCAGCTCGCCATGCAGGGGGCACAACAGCACATCAGGGCGATCACCCAGCGCGTCGACCAGTTGCTGGTGGACCCGCCGAATCTCGGCTTGCCCCGGCAGAAACACCAACACGCTGCCGGTCTCGTCATGCACGGCTTCGAGGATAGTCTGCACCACACGCGGCTCGATAAATTCACCGGCCTGGTACGGCCGGCCCCAGCGCATCTGCACCGGGAACATGCGCCCTTCACTGCGCAGAATCGGCGCGTCATCCAGCAGGCTGGCCAGGCGCTCGCCTTCAAGGGTCGCAGACATCAGCAGGATTTTCAGCGGTTGCTCGTCGCGAAACAACTCGCGGCCGTTGAGGCTCAAGGCCAGCGCCAGGTCGGCGTCGAGGCTGCGTTGGGGCACTTGACCGATTGCACATACCTGTCAAAATCTACAAAACGCCTTAAAAACAGACACTTAAGGCACACCAAGCCGAGAAAATCATTTTGACAATCATCAGAAAAACCGCACCTCTAGCCAACTATCCTTTCAGAGTGCTGTCGCCCGAGGTAGTGGCGCTGATGGAGCGAGCGGCGAAGGATTTTCCAAGCATCCCGTCAGTGATTCCGATCAAGCTATTCGAGTGCTATTGCGATCTCATGGGCGCAAAGGTCTCGTATCTCACGCTTTCTAGCCCGTCGTACTTTAAGCTGGCTAGAGGCTTCCTGGGGGCGCTGAGGAGCACCTCCTTTCTCGACAACGATCCGACTTCACGTCAATCGTTTGTTCGCTTGTTCGCGGGTATGCATAACGTCATGCGGGCAGAAGTTCCGGCTATGGAAGAGCTGCGGGCTGATCCGGCAAGCATGCGGGATAACGTATCCCTGTGGGACGAATGCCGCTCGGAACTGAATGAAGAAAGCCTCCGGTATTGGAATGGCTGGGGAGTCACATCTCCGAAGGGTCGAGAATACTTTCTCAGCCTCCCCTGCCTGTGGTTGAGCCACGGCAAAGACTTCACTGAGGACTTCTACAACCATTGGGTACTTTTTTTTAAGAAGCAGGCCCGCCCTGCGTACACAGAGGTGAACAAAATGGCGAAATTCCTTGCGGAGCATCGCGAGGATTGGCCCGCTGTAACCTTCCAGCACCCTCAAATGATCAAGGCGTTCTTCCTAGCTTTCATGAAGGATTTTTTCCTCAAGGCTCATGAAGAAAAAAAGAACATTAATGGCCAGATCAAAAGCTGGAGGCGGTTTATCGCCAACTGTGAGGAAATTTTCGTCGAAACCGGCGTTTGGGCCTTGCCGTACCAAGGTGGACTTCCTAAGCCGCTGGAGAGGCCAGATCTAGGCTTGGGCACAAGGAAAAAAACTCGTGAGGACGGTGTGGTTGTGCATGAAAAGCTGATCACGCCTGTACCACTTCACGTTACAGATGAAGAGGCGATTGAGATCATCTTCCATAACATCGAGACAGATGTTTCGGTTATTAAACTTTGGGCGACAGAGCAATGTCGGCAGCTTCTCTCGAAGGTTAGGGAGCGCAAGGCAATGGCCAAAATGGGCCGGCCTATCGTCAGGGGTGGTTCCTTGAAATCGATTGAGCAGCTCGGTATAGAAAACATCTGTGCGACCTTTGAAGCTGATGGTTTTCGAGCCGAGAGAAACTATCTGAACTCTCATTTTGGCAACGGCAACCTAGTGAGGGTTTCTGGTTTACTCGGCTTGCCGACTGCCGACAAGCTCTATCCATATCAATGCCTGCTGGTAACCGAGCACCCGGAAATTACCCACGGCTTTCTTGATAAGCTCATGCTCCTTGATGACAACGGGGATTCGATTGGCTACATCAAGGATGACAGCGGGGCCAAACTCATTGGGTTTAAGGATCGTAGGGGCAAGAAACTAAGCGAGCAGGTTATTCAGTTGACGGCTCAATCCCAGCAGTGGATCGAAGAAATTCTCGAGATTACCGAGCCGTTGAGAGAAGCGCTGCGGCTAGCGGGAAAGCCTGCGTTCAAGGAACTGTTTATCACTTGTGGATACGGTTTTTCGACGCCGAGTAGCGTCACTCAACCCGCATGGAATCGCTCCAAATTCAATTCGATGCCCAAATCGCTCGACGTGCTTCTCAACCAGTTCGCCCCCTATCAGCACATGCTGCAATGTGACCTGCGCCAGTTTCTGGAACGGGTAACGCTTACTTCGATTCGGTCATCCTGTGGCGTGATGGTCTATCTACGAACAAAAAGCGTTACTGAAATGGCCAAAGCCCTGGGTCACGTTCGTTACGATGCGGTACTGCTTCGCCGGTATCTCCCAGAGGCAATCCTGTCTTTCTTCCAAACACGTTGGATCCGAATATTCCAGCGCAGCTTCATCTGCGAAGCGATGAAAGACAGCCCTTATTTGCTCGAAGCAACGGATTTTTCGAGCATGGATGAACTTCACGGATTCCTGAAAAACCATGCGTTGAAAGATATCCCGAGTCACCTAAGGAACCCGGAAAACAAGCCTAGCGCTGAGCAAATCGAGTCTCGCAGTAGCCAGGTTTACATTTCCATTGATGTAGGAATCATGACCGCCCTGCTTTCCTTGGAGGCCGCCGTCGCTAGCTCTGAAAAAGCCCATGAGGTATGTGGCAAAGCTAAGTATTGGGCAGATGTATCTAAAGCCGTCAGCGACGAAATCGTACGAGGCAACGATTCCCTGCTTAAAGAACACCTCAACGTAGCCAGAGCTCATTGCAACCCGTCTCGCATGGAGAACATTATTTATGTCGCTGCCGCCTGAATTAGATTTTCTTGAGCCGTACTTCGTTGACTCCTATCAATCTTTGAGGTCTACAGACTGGCTCCTTAGCGACTTCGACGAAAACGTATGGATGTACAGCTTTGGCTTCAAGACTCCGAAAAGGATCGAATGGGATGTAGAGCTCAGCGACGGCAGTCGCTTGATCGACAAAAAAAATAAAGAGCTTCTGGATGGCTTGAAATATTTTCTGACAGGCTCAACCCAGGCTAATTCAGCTTCAAATTCGAGCGGTGTGCGATCAAGTGAGCTTGCACGCGCACTGCATATCGTCGACTTCTTGCTGCTTAATTGCGAGCAATTCAAACTTGCCCAACATGGCCTAGCCGGTCTTGGCAGAGACAATTTGAAGTTGATCCTTTCAGAAATCGGTTCTAGCAGTGACACAGCAGAATCTGTTTATGCCTGGTCAAAGCGGATGTCCCTTTACTGCTTGAAGCTCGTTCTTGAAACCAGCCAGGTTGAGATTGATCTTGCGTTTAAAGACTGGCCTGATCTCGCGATCATTACTCCACAGCAAATAGACGAGAACGTGCTGGAAGTCCCAATGAATTTGATACCAAAAATCAGAGCAGCTCTGTATCTGAAGGGGTTGTATCGAGTATCTCGTGACAAGGGATACAACCCCAACTCTGTAACGGTATCAAACGAAGTCTACCGAAACACGCTCAAAGGTAGGTTCGATGACAAACCCATTATCGGAATCCTGTCCGTACAAAGCGGGGATGATTTTGTACGAGAATTGCTTCCAATTCCTGTGGCGACAGGTAGTCGGGAAAAGATGGGAGATTCGAATTTCAGCGAGTACAGAAGGACTCTCTATAGCCTAGGAAATTTGCACGACCTTGGTTTGCCCGCACCTTCAACGGAGGACTTGATCAGCGCCAAAAACTTCACGATTGAAACGGAGGCCGCAGGAAGATTCAGGACGCTTCCATCTCAAGTTGTGTTTAGCGCAGTGCGAAACTCTATTGAGTTTTACTTAAAACATGGTTCAGATATCGTAGATGGCTATTGCCGAGCGGCACTGTTCTGTAAAAAGCAGCAGATGTCCCTAAACGATTTAACCGATCAACAGCTCCAGAAGGTGGTTGGTCATCGCCTAACTTCAATAGGCGTGGAAAGCCTTGGGTTGTCACGGCGTAGCGCAGGAACACAATACGCCAGTACCACTAAGGGTATGAGATCCGAATACTTTACCAAGCTTCGCTCTAATCAAGGGCTGATTGAACTGGTAAAAGTGCTTATTGGATGTTCTCAAGTCGTTGTTGGTGCTCTGATGGGAAGGCGCATTGGTGAGCTATTGGATCTGCACGTCACAGACTGTTTGGACGTGACGGAACAATGGCTGGTTTTTGTTAATCGCAAAAGTACCTATCGGCTATTCGGCACGCGTCAGATTGAAGCACGGCCAATTGAACCAATTGCCGTGAAGATGATTAAAAGCCTCATCAGGATGCAGAAAATCCTTAAGCGTATCGGGTTCTTAAGCGAACTTAAGGGACTGTTTGCCAGCCCATCCGGAAAGGGTAATGCTGATTTCTCTCAAGTTGCTGTTTACGGTTTTAACCAAAACCTCGACTTCTTTTGTGATTACTTTGAAACTGATACCAACGACGAAGGCCAACGGTACTACATTCGTCAGCATCAGCTTCGCCGCTTCTTCGCAATGCTGTTCTTCTACTCCAGCAGCTTTGGCGGACTTGAGACTTTGCAATGGATGCTTGGGCATACAGATGTACAGCACGTCTGGCACTACATCACCGAATCTGTGGATGGTGCCACCCTCCGAGGGGCTAAAGCACAATTTGTGGCCGAAGCACTCCACAGTGGCGATGAAGCCAGCTTTGAAAGCCTAGCGGCCCTGTTGAAAACCCGCTATGGCACAGAAGATTTCACCATTGTCGATACCGAGGAGCTCGAAGATTACCTTTCGGATCTCATGGAAGAAGGCTCCGTGGAAATTGAACCGGAATTCATCCAGGACGATGAAGGCAAACGCTTCAAGGTAGTAGCTCGGGTCATGAAGGCAGCAGCATGAAGAAGACTGATGCTCGCGTAGAACGCAACACGTTGGCGCTTTGCACCCTGGTTGAGTGCCTGCAACAAATCCATCGGTCTCCCGACAGTTTTAGGGGCAACAAAGAATTGGTGGCGGCCCTGAAAAGCCAGGGTTCAACTGCAGCTCTGAGCCTCAGCTTCACCGTAGGCGGAGACACGAAGGCAACAACCCCGGTCAGCCTGAACACTCTGAAGACTTATGCAGAAAGTAACTTGCCTACAGGTTTCAACGGGCTAAACAATCTCCGAATGGCGGCCCTTGAAGCGCTGGAGGCCTCAGAACGACGCGAAGAGCGATCCAACAAACGAACCAAGGTAGGTTTATCGCTGCGAGTCGCAGAGTTGGAGCAGAAACTGGCCTTGCACCAAAAAACGAACCTTACATTGCTTCACGCTCTCGGCAATGCTCGCGATCACATCAAAAGTGTCAGGGATGCGCCGAACGCAGGTGTCAGATCATTACGGGCCCAGGAGGCCATAAAGGCGCTGACCGCGATGGCATCGCTGAACGCCCCACCTTACGACAAGATTCCTGCGCCCAATGGCCCTTCTGTTGTAAACCTTGATGAATACAGAAGATGACGAAGAAAAGCCAAAACCAGCTGTTCTCGGTCTTGGAAGAGACGACACTATTTTCCCACATGGCGCTGGGAACGATTGAGACAAGGACATTCAACAATGTCCCATTTGTAACCTGGCCGAACGGTGCGCCCTGTGTGCCGGTGAATCAGTACATTCTGTCGATGATGGAACGGCCTGGTCGCAACGGCAACCGCAACCTATCTACACGCGGATCCAAAGGCGGAACCTTCGGCGAGTACGCCTCCAAGATAAGCCACTTGGTTCGTTATTGCTATCATGCCAACATCGACTTCATTCACCTGACTGACTCCAGTTTTACAGAGTTTATCGATTCCCTTAGAGACGAAAAGTCTCGAATTTACCCAACCGCGAATAAACGGACTGAGCCTACAATCCTGGGTATAGGTAGAGTTTGCCTAGCCTTTCTGGAGTTTGTTGGTAGGCTTCACGAGAATCCAAGTTTTGTCGCTGTCGGCGGGACAATCAGAATAACTATGCACGCCTTTACGATTAAATATCGGAATGGCCGCACGCTGAAAAAAGAGTTTGTACATCATCACTCGCTAAGCCTAGGCGGACGGGTTCGGTCGATATTCCCGATTTCAGACGAAAACATAAAGCGCCTGGTGGACGCGGTGGACAGGGATTCCAAATCACGATTTATTGACTCCAGAAGAAAGATCATGCTTCTCCTGTTGGAGCACACAGGTGCACGCAGGGGGGAAATCTCGAGAATATTGGTTAAAGACATCCTTAATGCACTGGAGATGGATGAGCCAATGCTTAGGCTAGAGACTTGGAAGCAAGGGGTATCTAGCCAGCGGTTCATTCCTGTTCACAAAATGGTTCTCAGCGATATCAAAAAACACATCGAATTCATGCGCAGAAAGATCGTCAAGGGAAAAGTAGACGATGGCTTCCTGTTCATATCACAAACTTTTGCAAAGGGGATATCTCCGGACACAATCACCTCGGAAATTTCTCTTCTGAAAAAGGCTGCAGGTATTAAAGAAAAAATATCTCCGCATATGTTCCGGCATGCCTTCATTACGAATAAATTTGTCCAGCTGATTAAACAGCATGAGCTAGAAAATCCTGATCAATTCAGGCAGTCCTTGCTGAGCAGCCAAACCTTCATTACCGAAGTAATGATGTGGACGGGACACAAGTCTGCAGAGGCTGTTGAGCGCTACATTCACCTGGCATTCAAGAAGGTCGCTAATTACGCTGCGACAGTATCGTCAGTGCACTTAGCATCAGCCATGCTGCTGTTCGACCGTAAACAGCGCGAATTACTCAATCGTCTCAAGGCCGGTCTCGCCGTTGAAGAATATGAAGCCGAGGTGTTAGAACTTCAGCGGCTAAGAGATGAAGACTTCGATATTGCTGGCAGGCGGGTAAGCTCCAACTAAATATCTCCCTGATTGTCGGACTTGCGGGGCTTGCCCCTTCGGGGACGGCTGTCGTAAACCAAAGCCGGGCTGCGCCAGGCTTTGGCCCTACGGGCTTTCATCCTCAAGCCTCTGGCCCATCGTGGGCCGGCGCGCTCCGCTTGCTCATTTGCCCACAAATATTAAGTGACGCTTCTGAAGATACCGAATGAGAAGCATGCGGTTCGAAGTGCAAAGGGGGCCCCGTAAAGGCCGGGGGGACAGGCGCTGATGCGGCGCTCGACACCGGCCCTAAAAATCAAATCGGATTCCTTGCTCGAAGGTGAATGGCGGTTCGAAGACACTGGCCTCGCAACTCCAATCAACCGAAACGCAGAGGCACTCCATGTTAAAGAAAGCCACATCCATCGCTTGGCAAGCAGGCAAAGACTCCTACCACTTGCAGCAGGCTCGCCTGAAACACTCTGAGCCCGACTACCTGAACGCGCTTGCCCAGGCGATCCAGGACGTGAAGCCGGGCACTTGTTTCCGTGACGCTATGCGTCAAGCCATCACCGTCGACGATTACACTGTCGGCGTACTCGGCGGCCAGGAGCTGGGCAGGCGTACTCGGGAAATCCTCGAAGCGCAGCCTGAAGCGATTCCGGCCTTGTAACCAAAAATGGTGAAGACAAATGCACGACAAGGGAACCCAGAAGCTCGCTGATGGAGAGCTGGCTCGAAAGAGCCGCGCTATCCAGAGCCTCAAAGAAATCCTTGGCCTTGATGAGGGCGCCTACCAGGCGCACCTCGACAGCCTGAATGAAGCTGAGCGAGCGACCTACGAAACTGAGCTCAAAGCGTACATCGAGACATGCACGATCATGTCCGGTGAATACCTGCAGTGGTCGAGCCAACTGCTGCTTGCCGCGCCAGAGGGCGTGGAGTCGGAAAGTAGCTACCAGTCGAGCCTGATCGCTCCGATGGGCGCCGTCCTGCTGAACGCCCTGGAGAAGAGCAATGCCATAGCGTTTCCGCAGCATCTTCGTGACGCAGCGGCCCAGATTGAGAGGCTGGCTGACGCCAAACGCCGGTTCCTCACCGAGCTATATGGACACTTGCGTGACGACGAGAGGGAGAGCTATGGCGACTTGCTGGAAGCCTGTGATCCCCTGCTCTGCTCGATGCCAGACCTCAAGCTTTATGAGACACACCAAAGGCTCATTCTGGCGTGGAAATTCCTATCACAACTTCTGATCAAGCCTCTGGACGGCGTTCCTGATAACTGGATCGAAGCTGCCGCCACCAAGGCACATAAACGTATTACCGAGCTTTCTAGCGGCGCCCTACGGCCTCTGCTTGAGGCTGCAGCAACCCCGAGAAAAGATTCGCTCTCTGCAGAGCTGCTGCTTGCCAGCATGGTGAATCGCTCTCACTGGGAGCTTCTCGAATACGAACGTTTGGAGCAGATAGCCACCCAGAGCCTTTCTAGGCTAACCCGTGGCCTTAAGCAGAAAGGGAACCATCACATTCCTGCTTACCTTGAAAAAGCAGCCTTCAAAGACTGGCTGTTAATGCAGCTCTCCCAGAACAGGTTCCCCGGCGAAGAAGCCTGGCGCACCTTGAAACGACAGCATCTGGAGCGCTTCTACTTTCAAGCCACCTGGGTACTCGATTGGGAAAAATTGAACGGCGTGGAGCACAGCGTGAAGGAGGATGCCCTTCTCAACATGTGCGCGCTGCACTTTGCTTGGAGCTACTGCACCTGCGAAAAGCATGACCTCAGAGTTCCAGACGTCAAAGATCTCGACCTTGTGAATGGACGCGAGATCGAGACCGATGAGCAGGTGCCTTTGACTCGCATCATGTACCAACAGCGTCAGCTAAATACGATGCTCTTGAGCTACCAACACGTCGAGCTCAACCCACAAAAGCTGGAGACGTACACCAAGTGCAACAGGGATGGTCGACGTCAACAAATGCAGTTCATCCGCTCGAATCTACACAACCTTTCCCTGGCGCAGTGGAAAAGCCTTACCAACAACGCATGGAACGTACTCGATGCCCTGCTGCAGAAGCATGGCGCGCTTTAATCACAATGCGGCGGGCGGATAGCTGCACGCCGGCTCCGAAAAAATAATGGGCCCATAGCATGTACCAAAAAGACCACTCTCCTCACGAAGCTCCCAGCGAAACTCTTGATGAAAACGGCAATCGCGTCAAAAATCCGAACAGGATCACAGTCAATCAGCACGTGATCCCCCAGGCACACCTGAAAGAATGGCTAAAGGACGACAATCTCCTCACCATACACAGAAAGCAGGGTGGCGCCCCCATAGAGCGCTCGCCCAAGAGTGCCTTTGTTGTAGCCAGGCTATGGGATCAGCAGGCTGAACAGGGGATGATCAAGTCGACTGAAGACAATTACCTAAAGCAGATAGATGGCTTCCGAAAGAACGGGAGCATCGAGAGATCCCCCATCGTCACCGAGTATTTCGTCATGTTGGCAGCACGGGCTTACTGCGTAGCCAAAGAAAGGCCGCTCTACGACTCGATCATGGAGCCGCCGCCATGCATACCCTCGCAAGCACAGCTTGAAAAAGATGAGGTTGAGCAGGTGAATGACACCGTCCGAATCTTCAACGGAACTGGTGATCCACATGCTACAGCTCGCATGATTGTAGGTATGGCGCTCACACAGTTTTTCATCAGGGGGCGCGAGCTCTTGAAGGACACTGCATGGGTGCCTTTTACGACGATGGGGGAGAAATTCATTCTTCCCGACTCAAACGTTGCACTTTACGAGCAAGGTTTCCCAGCACTGCCAGTGAGCCCGGAACTCGTGCTTCTTGACGAGAAGCTCCTTGCCAAACTCCAAAAGGCCGGCAGGCTCACGCCGGAGTATCTCAACAAGCGCTTCTTGGAGTCATCGGTTCGCTACTACGTTTCCCCCAAGTGAATCCTGCAGGCGCTCCGCGCTTTGCCCGCAGCCAGAACAGATGCGCTCTGCCTACTCGCTCCATCTCCGGCCTACTTCTGGCCTTCCGTATTCCTCCTGAAGACCTCCATGCGACGTTCATTCCCTGAGCATGAGCCGCTGAACTCCCATCGAGATACACCTGATCAGCCAGGCTCCTGGGAGGATACTCCTGCCGAGCGTTTGGTCGAAGTTGCCAGAGATTATTGGCGCCCGGATTAATTTGGCAATCGGCCTGTTCCTGATTCCGCTCTTCTTCCTGCCTTTCTGTTCGGCTGGATCATGTGGGACTGGGCCTCGCCGGCAGCGATCTACTCGCTCATCTACGACAAGATATTCATGATCATCGTTGGGGTGGCCCTGCTACTGCTCCTGGCCTAGACAGAAGGGTTTAAAGCTTCGCTGGATGAGGCCCCGGCCTTAGCCAAGTTCCAGTGCGAGACGCCGTACCCTGGCTGGCTATGGCGCTACTACCTTCGCCGGAACAAGGATCTCATCGAGGCCTACTGGCGCGTCTACAACTTCGAGGTGGCAGAAGACTCCCTTGCCGTTTATCTGCAGCAGCACATGCCAAGGTTTATCGGCGCCATACCCAGGCGATGTCGTTCATCGCCGAGTGGTTGACGCTTCAGCACGTCAGCGGCCACATTCGAAGCTGTCACCTACGCTACACCCGAAATTGGCCGGTAAGCGTGAGATCGCAGCACGTCAGCGGTCACTCGAGATCGAGACGTAGGTGACTTGGCAAAACAAAGGGGTCGAAATGAACGTACAGCTAGAACTTATGAATAAAAACATATCCATGCTCCAGGCAGAAATAAAATACCTGCAAATTAAAATCCAAGAATCCAGACACGCAGGTGACCAGGAAAAGCATAGCCAACTTTTAGAGCAGCAAAACAATGCAGCCTACTACCTCGAATATGCAACAGAGACGAAGGCCAAGATAATTATGAATATCCATAAAAGCTAGCAACTCACAACCGCTAATATTGGCAGAAAGGATATGCAGATTGTTAAAGCCAATCAACAAGGAAGCAAGTGTAAATGAAAGCGAGAAGATTCTTGCCACGATTGCTTCAAATACATTTTTTAGCCTGTGGTGCTACCCCAGCCTGTATCGGTCGTTAGGAAAAGGAAAAGAGCTTACCGACCTCACCGTGTACTTCAATAACACGGTTATACTATTTTCCGACAAGGGGCACGTTAAGTTCCAAGAGCAGAATGACCCAAAACTTGCTTGGAGCCGATGGTACAGAGCCGCAGTCAAGGAATCTGCAAAACAACTGCATGGAGCAGAAAGTTGCATTAGGAATCACCCGGACAAGATCTTCCTCAATAGTAAACTTGATGAGCCATTCCCTTTTGACTTGAGTAGGACTGATCTCAAAATACACCTGATAGCGGTAACCCGAGGAATAGGTAAACATGCCAAGCAGCATTTCGACGCCATAAGGCCCGGCAGCCGTGGTTCGCTCGGCTACCTTTATGGAGCGAATGAAGAACAGTTGCTCGATAAACCGTTCTTCGTCGGCGATGTAGACATAAGCAAAACCTTCGTTCACGTGCTAGATGAAGGGGGTATAAAACTTCTCCTAGAAGAGCTTTGCACACCTGCAGACTTCATCCGATACCTCGAGGTTAAAGAGGATGCAATCCGCAACAAAGACCTCCTGATCAGCGCTGGAGAAGAGGAAACACTTGCATGCTATCTTCAAGAGAATGGTGGCAACGGGTTCGGAAAAATTACCAACCCACCTCAAAACAATGGCAATTTCCTAATGATACCCGAAGGAGAATGGAATCATTACAGGAAAACGGTAATATATGCCTTGAGGTATCAACAAAGAAAAGAAGCAAAGCTATGGAATGAAATCATTTCCCGCTTCGCGGACGGGATTGTGGATGCACAGGTAGGTGAAGCAAGTGACTTACCGTTCATAACGCATGCAAATGCTGTGCAGGTGTTGGCGTCGGAAAACCTTCTGTCGAGTAGCCTCCTTGCAACTACCCTATTTGACAAATTCCATACAGTCCCCAGCGGAACACGCTCAGCACGAACGACTTACTCTCTCTGTAATCCAGGCCGAGTGTACGTCTTCGTATTTTTCCCGTGGAGTCATAGATTCAACTCCTATGATGAATATAGACAGGAGCGAACTGCCTACATGCAGCTATACGCATGTGTAGCGCGGTACAAGTTCCAGAAAGCAAAAGAAATCGTAGTTCTTGGAGCCGACACCAAAGGCCATCAAGGGGGCTCTGAGACAATTTTTGCTATAGATGCATCTGTTCCGCTTACTGGCGATGAGCGAACGACTGCTCAACAAATCATGAAAACCTACAACATACTAGACAACATTTCTCAGAGAGCAATACCAGGGAACGGGGCGGCCAAGAAAGTTAGCCGAAATGCTCCGTGCCCGTGTGGCTCTAATAAGAAGTATAAGAAATGCTGCTTCAACCCAGAGCCATAACTTTTTTGTGGATGGGTGAGAGTTCCTCCAGTAGGCGGAAACCATCGCACAACGGAGAGTTATGGGCTCGCCCCCTGCTAGGGGGCAGCTGTCGTGAACCGCAACCTGGCTGCACCAGGTTACGGCCCTATCGGGCTTCCATCTTCTCGCCTTTGGCCCATCGTGGGCCGGCGCGCTCCGCTTGCGGTTGTGCCTGATACCCGAGCAACTCTCCAAGACACTCCTCGCGAAGCCAACCTGATGCGCCCCTCCCGTAGGCTATTGCAGAGTGAATTTGACTGACCTATGATCCGGCCAGGCGGTGATGGTCGCCTGGCGCCTGTTTCGCGAAGCAATAGCCCATCGTAGATATATCCCTCGTTTTACATCGGCATGTCCCTAACTAGACGCTGCCCGGTGAACAGGCAATCGGTAACCAAAGCGTCGATAGTTTTGGTGGCACAGCCATGTCTGATTTTTCCCTTCTCAGCATTTTCAAATCGCTAGCCAAGCAGCATGCCCGCAAATATGGCATGAAGCTTTCCGCTGCCCAAGAAGCGCTTGCGCGTCAGGCAGGGTTCGAGGAGTACCACGAGCTCATTGTCGTCGCCCAGCGAAGCCCCACGGATCCGCGCTTGATGCTCGCCGCCTTCGGCGTGCGTGACTTCAAGGACGCGATCCACGAGGACGAAGTGTTCTCCGAGCTGGATCAAAAGCTGAGAAATCAGCTGTCCGGTGCGATTGCGGAGACAAACGCAAGCAAATTCACGATAGACGCTTTGACGGTCGACACCACTGAATACGCCGATTCAACCGGAATGCTCATCCTAGGAGTTACGCTTCCCTACAAGGGCCAGCAGGATCAAGAGCGAGTGTATCAAAGTGCGGCGCGCTTCCTTACTGCCACGGTCAAATTGCTTCGTCGCGAAGGTAAGTGGTTGCTTGCTGAGGATGGCGTGCCCAGAAGCTCAATTTCCTTTTCCCCATACCGCTTAGAGGATTACGACATGGCAAGACCAAAAGCGATCATGCGCTACCTGACATTAGGTAAGTTCAAATATCTCCTAGAAGACAAAGGCATCTACGTAAGTGCTGCGTGCGATCAATTGGACTTACTAGAGGGTGATTATGATCACACGTTTCTTACCAAACACCTGAAAAGCCAAGCTAGCCAAGATCAAGAGCTGATGTCGAAAGTTGATGAGATGATGCTTGGAAGCAAAGAGGTAGGACGCAAAAGCACCTATTTGAGTTGCTGGTACAACTCTGGGGAAGAGTCTTTCGAAATGTGGGAGAACTATGGCGAAGGAGGTGTTGCGATCTTTAGCAGCGACTATGCTCTAGAGCTTTCCTTGCCACGCCCACTGAATCAAGCCGCCGAATTCTATACGCTCACTTATGACGACCAGCTCAAGCCGCAAGCGAGCCAACAGCCGTTCCGTGTAAAAAATGAGAGCTATAAACATGAGAATGAGTACAGACTGGAATTCAATCTCTTAAAGTATTCGGTTTTGACGGGGTTTGAGGCTCGTAACGAAGTACGTGTTGGCGGAGTTTTGTCTCACGAGAGCGACGAGATTACCTCGTGCATGTCCCCAGAGTCACTAGCTCGTAGCCACGACGTGATTCGTCGCAAGGGTAAGGGCTATGTTCTTGCCTATCCACTCGAAAAAATCATTCATGAAGTGCGCCTGCACCCTAGCGCTACAGATGTAGAATTAGAGGAGGTTCGAGCCTCCATAAAAGCCAGCGGTATCAACTGCACTGTCAGGCACTCTGTGCTGCGCAAGATTGCCCACTAGGGAAACTGAGCTGTGTCGCTACCCCCGGTTGCCAACTGCACGTGCAAGGGATATTGGGCGCGAATGGCTTCAGCGGGGGGCGTTGCAGGTTTGCTTCACTGGTTGATCGCTGCCAGCAAGTAGCACCAGCTGGCTCAAGGGCGATTCTTTGTCACGTCGTTAACTTACACGCCTCCTAAGGGCGCACTCATTGCAAACCGTTTTGTTACCACCCGGGAACGCACGCTGGAATCAATATGCAAGCTCGAATTTAGACACTAGGGCGCTAGGTAGAAGGCGCCGCAGCGATGTCCATTAAGGCGCGTAAGTGCCGAGAGCGTTGACTCTGTCGACCTGCGGGGCGTAGTAATCAAGCCAAGTTGTGGAGCCAGCAGTCAAAAAAGCTTTCGTGGTTCCAGGCTTCAGCTGAGTGAGGTTGGAAAACTCTTTGAATAGCCGCTTGGTTTCGATGGACGCTTCGCCAGCCGACACGCCTGGTACATACATAAGCATGAAAAATGTCAATGGGCCGAACATTATCACCCTTAATGTAAATGTTTCGTACTGATTAGGCCCATAGGAGATTCTCATTAAAAATGGATTCACCACGCCGGATCCGTTTGCAAGATCATCAAACACTTTGTATTGGCCATTTAGTTCTTCAGTGGTTACTGGAGCTGCTAGAGTTGCCAGCACTGCAAAATCTATCTTTTGAGGTGATGGAGAACCATTCAAAATATAAGGTATGAATTTTTCAAATAAATGGACGTGGCCTTGGTCAGTGCGAGTTGAATTGAAGGATATCTTCAAAAGCCAGCGTACTAACCTGTCATAATCATATGAAAGCTCGGCGCGGCGCTGGATGTAATTCTGGGTCAAGAACCCATTGGCGATAAGAAATTCTTTTCCGTAAGCGTCAAGGCTGGATAGCACTCCGCCGTTGCATTTTTCACAGACATCTTTCACTTGGTGCTCTCCGCCAACCATTTTGTTAGCGACTTCATTCCAGCCAATCACTTTAGCTTGCAGCTCTTTCTGAAAGCGATATATAAACGCTGGAATTACATGCTCACGAGTTGCTGGAGCGTCTTTTTTACAGTATGCGCAGATCATGCCTGGTTCCTTCCATATTGGTGTCCTTCGTAGCGGATCTTCGCAGAAATGTGTTAACAGATTCAACTCAGCACTGTCTGGGGCTGACATATTTTTCGGGAACGAGGCTTGCTGCTAGGCAACCTGTGCCCGCGAATATATTTATGGACAAGGTTTGCATTTGAGGTTTTGGGTCAAGGCGACATTGGCAATCGAGGTGCCAGCCTGCGCGCACTCGGCGATGACGTGGGTTTTTTATAGGGACGGCGTTCTTGTGGCATGGGCGTCCGCTTAAAAAGGCTAGAAATGGCGTCCAATCAAATTTAGACGGACACCATCGCCTTAAGCGATGACCTCAGGAAGGTGTGTTCCCCGGACGGTTACCATCCTCAGGCCTTTGGCCCAAAGGGCCGGCGCGCTCCGCTTGCGGTCATGACCTATAGGCGTCAAGCGTTAGTCATCATCGTCATCCTGACTACCATGGTGCGAGGTACATCCACAGTCTTCAACGGCACCGCCATAGAAATCGTCTTCGCCATCTTCCACCTCCCACATGCTGGTGGTGCAATAACAATGTTGGCACTGATAGTGATACGTTGACATATAGATTGATTCCTAGCTGGCAATGGCTGAGTTAGTCGTTGTTGTGCGAGTAGTCGTCGAAATAATCCTCTTCATAGTAAGGATCGTATTGGGCGAATACCGCTGATACGGCTTGGGCATCCCGCTCACTCAACCCAAGGCTCGAGTTCAACGCTATTTTCTGCCTGGCTGCGGACTCATGATTATCGTAGGTGTATTGGGTAGCTTGCCCATCACGACTGCCTTCCTGAACGAGCATCAGCCTGAAAATGTGCCGCTCGTTTGGAAGCTCGGTGCAGTAGTAGCAATGTTTTCTCGGCAAGACCTTTCCGGTCAGCTCACGCAAAAACAAGCTTGTAACGCACTCATTTTTGGGAGTCATGGATTGCTCATGCAGAGAGTGGAAGGCGAGGGTTTCCGGCTCACCTGGATCGCCTGCGCGAAGCAGGTAACGTGGACTTAGCCACCAGAGCCAAATAGTGACCTCTCCGTCCGCTATCGTGACCTGAACAGGGGGAAGCGCTGTGGAATGCTTTCTTCGTATGGGGAGATTGAAGGCTGGCCAGTCTTCCATAGGCTCGGCTGGGTCTAGCAACGAAAACTTTGAAGTCGCGCCTGAAAACCGATGTTCTCCACCGCTGGCGATCCTTTGAGCTAGTTTTTCGGCGACTTGCACCATGTTCCAGGCGTTGCTGCGATCATGGATCAAGTGGTAGGAGGTAGCACGCCCCGGCGCGCAAACAACAGCAAAACCGAGACCAGAGTCTCCCCAATCATTACTGGACGAGTCAGGTAATTTCGGTGCTTTGACACTCATCACGTTCCAGTCACGGAACCCACAGGCACGCGATATAGCTGTCAGCCATTTCCCGAGCGGTACGGTATTGAAGATGTGAGCGTGAGAATGTTTTACGTAGTGCGCTAATTCTTTTGCTTCGGCAACACTGAGAGCAGGCATACCTTTCTCCATGATGAGCACATGTAAGAACGGGGCCTCCCCTTGCCATTCAGTGCTCAGTTAGGAGCGCAGCAAAGAATTGTTCAACAGAGATTTACCGTGCCCAAGATGGGCGGGAGGGGATGGTTCTCTAGACCTTGCGTGGATGCTACCCATCGTTGAGTGCTTTCGCAATATTATATTTGCAGTGGTTAAAATGGGAGAGCGTCCGAATGGCTCAGGAAATGAGCGGCCTCCGGCCAGTTCGAATTCTGCTGCAGGTCTAAGCCGCTCGAGCGATGATCAACTGCCGAATCTCAAGGAATTAGTTTGTGACTATCAGTTCACTCGCTGAGCGATTGCGTGAGGCTCAGCATGTCGTTGTGTTCACGGGCGCAGGGGCGTCAGCGGAGAGTGGCATCCCGACCTTCCGTGATGCGCTTAGTGGACTGTGGGAGCGGTTTGATCCTGCGCAGCTTGCGACTCCTGAGGCATTTCGTGCAGACCCGAGCCTGTGTTGGGGATGGTACGAGTGGCGCCGGCTGAAGGTTATCCAGGCGCAGCCAAACGGGGCACATCTCGCTATCGCCGAGCTTACCAAGTATGTGCCCAAGCTCACTGTGGTCACCCAAAATGTTGATGACCTACACGAGCGAGCTGGCAGCCAGGATGTGATTCATCTACATGGAAGCCTGCACTCTCCTAGGTGCATCGATTGCGGGCTTGCGTTTACGTTGCCCCTCACGACTGAAGCCCTGCCTGAGGATGGAAGTCGTATTGAGCCGCCGCGATGCAGTGTATGTAATGGGTATGTCCGACCAGGCGTTGTGTGGTTTGGCGAGATGCTGCCTGAAGACGCATGGAGCGCAGGTCTAGCTGCCGCCAAGGAATGCGATGTCTTCCTTTCGATTGGTACGTCTGGGGTCGTTTACCCGGCTGCTGAGCTACCGCTACGTGCTTTGGGTCACGAGGCAACTGTCGTTCACATCAATCCTGTGCGGTTTGATGTCAGCAGCCAAGAGCACTTTCTTGAAGGCCCTGCCTCTGTGATGGTGCAGAGCCTGCTTGACGAGGCATTCGGGTAAGTTCCTACATCGTAGTTGCCAGCGATCCACATCGTTTTTGCTTTGGGCTTGCCCCCTAGCGGGGTACGGCTGTCGTGAACCAAACCCCGGACAAGACGGGTTTGGCCCTTGCGGGCTTCCATCCTCATGCCTGCGCGCTCCGCTTGCATGGCAAAGCTGGGCGTAACCCAACCGTCTAGGCTCTAGACATAACGCAGAACATAAACACAGGCATTGATCTGAATGCTAGATGGCTTCCATCACCAGGCGCTCGCCGAGCAATATCAGCTTGGAAATGTAATCGGGATCGTCAGATGTTTTGGGAACGTGCGAGTCGCTATTGATTCGTCGGAGCTGAATGACCACTTCATGTGCAATACGCTGAGCGTCCTTTGCCCCCCACCACTGGGCAAGCCCAGCTGCAATAAGCGAGGCATCGCTCCCTTCGCGGCCTACTGTCATCAGGAGGCTCGTCGTTAGTTTCAAATGTACATCGAAGCTAGCGAGCAAGTATTGGACGTTCCCTAAATCGGCGCTCTCGTTTGAGCGAAGAATAAAATCGCTCAGATGAGTGATATCCCATGCAGCGTTTCTCACCCCAGCGATAGCCGCCATCCGATCAGCAGACCTGCTGTTCTTGAACACATTCTTGCGAGCAGGCGAATGAGTACCGAGATACACACACGCGAGCATCAGAGCCGGCCCCGCGAATACAAGACTCGTACTCATCCAATCTAGAAGACGAAGCATCTTGTCGACTTGCTTACCTGAGGTAAGGTCTAACTCAAGAATTTTGAGCGCGGTGATGTAATTTCGATTCCAGCGTTTCAATGGTAGTTGTAGATTGAGGTGCGGTACCTCGACCGGGCTATAGGTGCGGGAAACACGATTTGTCCTACCGAGCGCAACGTTCAGCATATCCTGTGGAGGGGCGTTGTCAGCCGCCCTGAACCAACCAAGCTCATCCGCTGCGCTGGTGTTACCACATCGGTGAGCCAGCTCATGGAAGGAAACACCAGGTTCAAAATCGATATTTAGAAGCTGAGCAAATCCTAGCAGTGCGGCTGAAAGCTTGAGTTGCTTGTCGTTGGTCGTTTCTTTGCCTTTCGCTAATTGAGCGATACGCGAGGCTACGTTTCGATCCGGCAGTATGACCGTCTGGACGCCCTGATCTCGCGCGTAAAAGTACACGGCAGGCTCATATATGCCTGCGTCGGGAGCGAGGTATCCAGGCGTAAGCAAGCTTGCTGCTCTCAGCATCTCACTCGCGTCAATAAGATCATCCACCGGAAAGTCAATCGGTAGCATCCATTCTGTCTTTTTAGCTTTCGCTTTCAATCCGGCCTACCTGGTCAATCGAACCACAACCACAGAGCTTTTGAGTTACAGACTATCATCAGCAGAGCACCTGCTCGGATAATCGCCTGTCCACGCAAACCTACAGGATGCTCATTGCTAGTAGCGCAGTGCTGAATTTGTTCTGTTGAGAATGAAAACCAAAAACTGCACAGATCGCATTCCGACATCATTTTGATATGCTGCCCTGAATTTTCTGAGAGGGAATGCAGATGCGTCGATTTATATGCATAGCGCTTATGGCAGGGATGCTAGCTGGCTGTGGCGAGCCGAAGCTGGACGGTAGCTCACAACAGGCTTTCAAAGACTCTGCGGCGAAGGTTGCTGCGAGCTTGCCTGAGGACAAGCGCAAGCAGTTCGCATCTGATGTGATGGTGCTTGCATTTCAGGGACTCGATATTTCTCAGGTTTTACAGGGCAAGAAAAATGCCGAAGGTGTGTCCGCAGATATGCTTGCTGCACTCAACGGAAAGACTGCTCAGCAGGTTGCCGATGAAGCAAACCGAGTACGAACAGAACGTGCGGAGCGAGAACGGCAACAGGCCTTGACGGAAATTCAGGAGCTGGTCGAAAAGCAAAAAAAATCCGAAGCTGCAAAAACAGAATTAACCCGCTTTCAGGTTTCAAAGTCTCGCTTTTATCAAAGGGCCAAAGAGTATGGCCTTGGTAATCAACCTATCATCGAAATAACGGTGAATAACGGGACTGCCAGCGCCGTGTCACGGGCGTATTTCAAAGGCACCATCGCCTCTCCTGGACGCTCAGTGCCTTGGCTTGTCGAAACGTTCAATTATTCAATCAGCGGTGGTTTGGAACCGGGCGAATCTCAATCCTGGAGTCTCGCACCTAATCAGTTCTCGGACTGGGGCAAGGTCGAACCACCAAAGGATGCCATCTTTACCGTAACCGTCGAACGGCTTGATGGTGCTGATGATAAGCCTTTATTCGACGTAGGCTCATTCACCGAGCGTGATGCAACAAGGCTAACCGCACTCCAAACAAAATACGCTCAGTAACGTGGTGCAGGCTCTATAGCAGACTCGTGGTTAAGTTGAATTTGATCGGGCGAGCCGCCCCAGGCGGCTACCCTTGCCACTCGCTACTATCGATCACTAACATCTCTGCGATGTCGTATGGCTTGCTCTAAGCACATTATTCACGGGCAGATGGGCATTGGCACTCTGAATGTCTTCATCAGTTGCAGCAGCCTGCGGCACTGCACCACAGGCATTTGGATAGTGAACCCGACTGTGAGCAATCTCTGTTCACAAAGGTTACGCGACCCCTAGGTTAGCTTCCGGCATATCGCTGCCGCCTTCGGGTGTCTCTGGGTCTTTCGGCTCTTGGCCCTTGGAGGGAGGTGCGTCAGGATAGAAAGCCTCAAACGTGTCACGAGGAAAAAGAGATCGAATTTTATACAAAGCATTGGTCAGGAACTGGGTTTTCTCCGCATCGGTGTAGTCACCGCTGTATCTGCCAGAGAAGAAATTGACCTCCCAGTAATCGCACTTGCGCTTGATCTCGCCTGCAATCCGAGCGGCCTGCATACCAGTCATGCTGGGATGACCAAGTTCATGAGGCTTGGGAATATCTTCAGCGATAAACAGCTCTCCACCCTTGCCGATAGCCCAGATGAGCTGGCTTTTTGAAGCTGGGTTACTGCTCGCCTCATCCGCTACTCTTTTGTACGCTTTGTGAACTTCAACCAAGGGGATTTGTTGCGGATCCCAGATTCGTTTCGCAGTTAGGTTTGTACCCTCCCCGTCTCGCGAAACTTCGTTTACCTTGATATGGTTGGGTGCACGCAACGTCCCATACATATCGTTGAGATGACCCTCGTAATCCTCACGTCTCTGCTTAATGGCCCTGGTGAAGGCGGCGAAGAAATGCTCATCATCCATGCCGGCAACCTGACATTCCTGTCCTTTGAAACCGCCCAACATGGCATCTGCGTAAATCGGATCGTGGATGTAGATTCCAGAAACGGCGTTGCCCAATGGGATGTCAGTGGCATCCAGGAAAACCCGGAAGGCACGCTCGGAATTCCAGAAGAAGTCGATTTGCCATTGCAGGCGAGCAAGATTTCCGGTCAAGAAACTAAGCTTCTCCTTCCTCCAGCGAATCATCCTCTCTTCATCGAGAGTGTATTTTCCTAAGGTGTCTCCGATCTTTCGCTGGGTGCGATGCTCGCGAACCTCGTCCCTCGTCTGAGCAATCGATGCGAGCTTGATCTCATAAGTGACTTCTGGCACGTCAAAACCAAACTCTGGACAAATCTCGTCCACCAGATAGCCCAAAACCTGATCAGAGATGCGCTCAGCAGTGCCACGAGCGAATTTGAAATCAATCCTTGTCTTTTTATCTGCCGGGATGATTGAGATGTCAGGGACAATGATTTCGTGAGGAGGTACCCAAGTGGTGGCGTCTGCCTCGCGAAGGGACATCGCCAGCCCCCAGCGCCCTTTCGCCGCCTCAGGAGTGGATTCACCCAGAAAATCTTCGAGCATGACCATTTTGGCTCGGGCATATGGGCCCAGGCGGTCGTCGTGTACATACACCCACTCTGCTCCATCACGGAAGTCATAGCCGAGCGCGGTAATGGCGTGGCCTGCCTTGATGTATTCACCAGCGGCGTTAGGCTTCAAACCATATACTGTCCCCGTCAAGATGACAGGCAAGTCACTATCGATGTGGGCGACCAAGGAATCGCGGAACGATTCTTTAGTCGATTTTTCGAGGCCCGCGTTGTGATAGCGCAGCCCCTCGACATCCAGCGTTCGCTGAATCTGCTTGTTGGTTAACTCTTTATTAGGGAAGCCGTTGCTTGAGCCATCCACGAAATTCAAAGCGGCTGTAGTGATCTCACTACAGGACTTGATGTCCTTCACCCCTCGACCTGGCAGGCTGTGAAGCGCCGTCCAAATGGCAGTAGTTGCGCAAGCAGCAACAACCTTGTCCTGCTCTTGAAATGCAATAGAGTCGATTGTGAGTTTGATGCCAAAGAGATTCACATCATAGCACTTGGCGATTTTCTTCTTGCCAACGCCTCGATCACCGATGACACGGAGGCAGGTTTTCCCCACGAATGTTCTGGTGAGCGGCTTGATTACCATAAAGCCAAGGTAGTGCGACTGGAGCTGCTTTATAGTTTTTACGGCCTTTTTATCGGTATCGTCAGCCAGCACGGTATTTGCGTCACCGGCCAATAACGCGTCCAACCGTTTGTGGGTCAGGTCGCAATTGAAAAAGTGAAGACGAGCGCACTTATACCCATCGTTACGGAAACGCCCCAGGTAGAAGCGGGAGTAGTCTTCAAGAAAATCTCGGTCGATGTACTCGTGCTCAAGAAGGATGCTCCCTACCGTCTTCTTGCCCTTCTTAATCTTCGGCATGAAGGACTTCAGATAGTTGTAGATGTACTTGATTTGCGGCTTTTCGAAGATGTCAGCGTGATCATAGCCGTAGGGCTCATGAATCAGAGCTGCGAGCGTCGCTTCCTCGAAACTGGTGATGAGATATGGAGTCATTTTGATCGCGCAAAAAAAAGCAGCCCATCAGGCTGCTTTCGAGTGAAGAGGGTTATTAGAGGCTGCAGGCTTTAGCCAGCAACGTCGCGGTGACTTCTTGGTTAGCGAATTCACGTGCCAGACGGTTGTTGGTCTCTGCCATGCGATCACGAGCCGCCTTCAGGCTGGCTTCATGAGTACCCTTCCGATTACGGGCCTCTTCGATCATACGCTCCAGAGTCATAGCTCCATCCTCTAAGAATTTTGGGTTCACAGTGCATCAAAGAATCCAAATGCGCGACCACTGACTTCACGAGATATCAACGTGGTACTGACGCGCTTGCGACAGCGGCGCGGATTATCGAGTCCGGTTGCCAAGCTCCACAAGCAGTACCTGTCGTCACCCGACAAGCGGCATCACGACTGTAGTTGAGACCGAGCCAAAGCGCCAAGGTTCACAAACAAACAGCACTATGATCTGCCAAACGGTAGCGCCATCACAGTTTCGCATTCGTAAGCAAAGCTGGATGGTTCTCCCCTGCTAACGGGCGCTATCACGCCAAAACTTCCATCACGGAGGTGCCTTAGCCGGGCGAGAATCATTTGATAAATCGAGTATGGCATATGGCGATCATCCACTTAAAGTGTATTTCGCCATTATTTTTGCACTACTACAGCGCATCGAAGCGTCGATTTTTGAGTCTTCCACGCTACCAATCTGCGTTACGAGGCTTAGTGAAAAGGAGGTCAGGTGGGGGGAGAGATGATTAGAGAGCCCTTTTCCTCTTGGTCGGGCCCTCTATTTTTTAGGGAGGCGGATGGTCGACTCGGTCAGAACCCGAACAACTTCTTCAGCCTGGTGATCAAGGACGGTGCTTCGGTCGGCTGCTGGATTTGTGGTGCAGGCTGACTAACCTCGCTCTCCCTTGGCCTCCCCGGCTGCTGCCGTGCTTTCGCTTCAGCATCACGCTTGCGCCCTGCGTTGATCGCCTCTTGAGACATGTTTCCAGCCCACTCAATGCGGCCAGACCGCACCCAGTAGTGAGAACGGCACTTAAATGTCCAGTTGCCAATTGAAGGTTTGAGTGACACCGTTTCGCCATCGAATGACATCTGCCAGTCGGTTGGAGAGAAGGGGGTGATCACTTTGTTGCCGCAACCACAGGCACACAGGTGTGCTGCAGTTGCGAACTCCATTGCCAGGTAAAGCTCGCCTGGCTCCAATCTATTAGGGAAATGCTCAACAAACAGAGGCGTTAGGCTCCTAATGGTCATGGGTACTCCTCACTGTTACCCATCTCGTTGAGATGAGTCGCATAGGTGAAGTGACCGACCTGGACGTTATCCGCGTAGAAACCACAGAGCCGCTTCCAGGCACCAATGGCCAGTACCGCATTGAGGGCATTCAGATCAGCGATCTGAATGTTCGAGCGGTAGATGTCCTCTGCAGGATTTTCAGTCAGGGGCATGGTGCGACCAGCATGGTCGTAATGCTCAGGTGTAAGCGTTGTGACCCGACACATTCCCCAGATTTGCTGGGTATCGCCAACCAGGTGAACTCCCATACCGACATCAATCAGAGATGTATGGGTACCCCGGAGCGACTTCACCACTAAATCCCTCACCGTGGGGTTATCAACACTTAAGAAAACGTAGTCGAAAGCACATAGCTCATCGACATTCTCCGCTGTGATCATGCATGAGTGTGCGGTGATGTTGCGGTGCATCTCTGCGTACTTCTCCTGGAGATACTCAACCTTCTTCATTCCCCGTGCTAGATCAACGAATGACACCGCTCCAGGGTAGCGGAACGCATTGTGCTGCTGAAGCACATCAGCATCGAAGAGATGGATCTCTTCCACGGGAGTCTTGGCGATCTGATCCAAAATATAGGCGCCGGTACCTCCGAGCCCCACCACTGCCACCTTCAATCCTTTGAACTTTTCAGTGGGCATTCCTATGCCAGCGCGTGTCGATGCCGTGTCGGTATATGCGAAGACACTTCCCTCCGCATCCGACCGGATCGGCGCGAAGGTCTTTGCTGTGACGCTCTTGTCCAATGCCTCGGCTTGGCCGCTCAGGATTGAAGCGTAGATCGAGACCTTCTCGTAATAATCGGCGTAGTTGCCACTCCGAGGTTTTGCCGAGAAGTAGTGGTTCACGACCAAATTCGGCAATAGCTGATTCGAATTGCTGTTGTGAATGATCTGTTCGAGGGGACGCCCTTGCGAATCGCAAGGGCAATCACCAATGAAATGTGCCGTATGGTCGCTCGGTTGGCCCGCTACATCTGCCACCAGATTGAGCGCCATCACTAACACACCGCTGCTGCATACCTGACGCTGCGCGTTTACATAGGGTACATCATGAACCATGAGGTAACCCTCGTAGGTGTCCAGGTTGTACCCTTCGTTGCGCAAACGCAGGAGGTGAGGACTACGACTTATCAGTTGGTGTGACATTAAAGTGCATCCCCTTCTTGATCCGGACGTGTTGGCCGTCAACCAGGTTGGTGAGCGAGTTGCCTTCGTGGCCTTTGGCGTAGGTCACGGTGAAGTGAGCATTGGGGGCAGGCTGCGCGTCCGGGTAGGCCAAGTGCACTACCTCCCAGTACGACAAAGTGTGGGAGTGGATAAACACTGGCTGCGTATTGACGAAGACCTTGATATTGATTTCCACCGCAGCGAAATGCTCGACGCCAGGGCGCGCCAAATCGAACAAGTCGCGGTCTTCGATCAGCTCATCATCATCGCCGGGGATGACCAGAAAGATGTCGTACTTCTGAACATCCACGCCGGCCAGCTGCTTCAAAGTGCGACCAGAAATACGCTGAGCGCCCCAGTCCTGCGCACGTCCATCAATAAAGAAGCGGAAGGTGCGATCACTCTTGAATGCAAGAAACTTCTCAATGCCGGCCTTGCGCAAGTCGGTAGTTTCAGTGGGGCTAAGCAGCTCCAAGTAGCCATTGGTGAGAACTTGGAACAGCAAGTAATCGTCCACTGGGCGGAGCTCCGCAGCCTCCAAGACTTGCTGCCCCGTGGGAACAGGATCCGCGATTACCAATGGCCGGTATTCCAGAGCATCGTCGCCGAGCTGGATTTTATACGGCCCGTGATCACGAACCTCGCGGCCCGCTAAGACGGCGGCAGCCACGTCTTCAACCTCAAAATCGTTCAACTGTGACATAGGGAAAAATCCTCGTATCTGAACCAAATGAGCTGTTGCCCAAACAGACAACACCACCGTCCTTAAAAAACGACCCGAGGGTCGTTGTCCTGCCAGACAACAGTGGACTTCAAAAAAAAGCCGCTTATCATGGATGATGAATCGCGAGCTGTTGCCTGACTAGACAACAGACTACTCCCGCCCTATCGGGCATTGCAAGTGGTTGGAGAAAAAAATGGATTTGGCCGGGTTCATCGCTGCCATGCGTGAACGAAAAGAGCTGAGTTTTCGTGACTTGGAGAAACGTGCAGGCGATCTAGATCACGCATACATTTGGAGATTGGAAAAAGGAGACCGTGCAGCCCCCTCTGAGGAGGTCGTAGGACGCCTGAGCCATGCGCTCGAGCTGGATGACCGAGAGGGTGATATTTTCAAGTTACTGGCCAAATCGGTCACTGTTGAAGACTCGCTTTACCACTTGATGGTGTCCCGCACGGACATCCCATGGGAAGATTTTGAAGACGTAGCAACAATGAGCTTTCGAGGTGAGCGTCCGAACACCGAAGAGGCTTGGCTCAAACGGATCGAACTTATTCAGCAGATGTAATGACGAGGAGTTTCATGGACGAAAACGTTGTGATCTCACGGGCCAGGAAACTGTTAAAGGAAGCTGGCATCAGTACAGCACCTGTTGATGTAGAGGCGCTTGCTGTTCATTTGGGCTTCAAGGTTTCGTGCGTGCAACTCCCCGATGGTGAAGCGGGTAACACTTTTGAAAGGCGCAAACAGAGACACATCTGGGTCAACGAAAAGGACAGTGTGGTTCGACAGCGCTTCACCATCCTTCATGAGATTGCTCACCACGTCCTTGAGCTGCCGTCCAAGCACGGTGAGAAATTGCCAGGGGATGAGCTTGAGCGTTTCACGGGGCGTCCCCAGGAAGAGATTGCGTGCGACATCTTCGCTGCTGAGTGCCTGGTTCCCTGGGCAATGATTCAGCCACTCGCGGAGGACAGGAACTTCACTTTGGAGCACCTTGCCGAATTGGCTGAACGCTTCCAAGCATCGCGCTCATGTATCGCTTCCAAGTTCGCCCAAGCCTCAGAAGGCCACTTGGCCTTTGTCGTCGCGGAAGACGGCGTTGTGAAGTATTCCATTGGTTCAAAGGCCCTGCGCGATGCCAGAGTGTGGATCAGCCAAGGGATTCCCCTTCCTAAAAACTCTGCCGCAGCAAAAGCGTATAAAGCCGGTATCAGCGGCCTTCATGAGGCAGACATCGAGGGAAGTGATTGGAGCACCAGTGATGATGCTCGGCGGTTCGCCTGCTACGAACAAGCCACATACCACGCCCCGACTAGGCAGACTCAATCGATCCTGAATTTCGAAGAGCTCGATCCTCGCCCGGTTTCGAACGGCTATCGAGCAAAACACGAGGACGATGACCTTCTTGAAGAGCTAGATGGTAGACCCGGATGGTCGAAGTATCGATGATCTCTTCTCAATCAACTGGGCGGTTGTATAACAGGCTGCACCGGATTCTAACCTCCAATCTTCCAAAATGCTGATGGAGAGTTTGCTGGCCAACTATGGTGTACGTAGGCCAACTGGCAAAAGAGATCTCATTCCCAATCCGGAGCATCCGAGCAGATATCCGGCAGGCCTTGAAGGTTGCTTAGGAAAGTAAGCAGTGATGGTTGAGCTTTGGACAGGGATGTCCATGTAGCGAGAGATGAAGTTGCGGCAGGAGAGCACATATCCCGACTAGCTCCAAATCACAGCGTCAGGCCTTTGATTGTAGCTGCCCAAGGTGTTGTGCACTTGGATGCGTCTACATCGACTTAACCGAGACCACTTCCACATACTTGTACTTCTTCCTTGCAGCCTTCACAGCATCTTGCTCAGCAAGCAACGAGCTCAACGTGTCGGCCTCGTGGATCAACTCGTGCATCTTCCCCTCGAATTCGTTTCCAACCCGAAGCGTAACCCTCAGCCTAGGCGTGAACGATTTCGTCGCTTTCTTCTTGAGCGAAGAAGTTGATACCGGCTTGGTAAAAACGACCTCTGGCGCCTGCTGGGGCGTTGGAGGCGCAGGAACCTCTTCTGGCTCAGTCGAACCAAACAATGCACGACGCATTTCTTCTTCAGTTAAGTCAGAGCTCATGGAAGATCTCAAAGGGGTGCTAATTATCTCGACAAACTCCACTAGGGTTGTTGCCGACCGGTATCGTAGGGGAGCCTGCCTGGACGTCAAATCCCCAGTTCGATTTCAATACAAGAGCCGCGCAAGGCTCGCGAAAGCTGCACCTTTGGCAGGAGGGTAATGAGCCCATCAGCTAAGTTGCTAGCGTGACGAGCATACAGCGTGACTGTGCCCGCATCCGGCGTTCGACCTGGTACGACAGCACCTACCCTCTGCTGGGCAATTTTAAGAATATTCAAGACTTCCTGACTGACCTCATTGGTGGACAGATGCTCAACGAGTGGTCTGGGCGGAGGGGCGGAACGGCTCCACATATCTATTACCGCTTGAAGCAGGCCGTCTGAGCCCAAATGCTCCAGGGCCATCTCCCACAACTTCCCCTCCTGGGCGATATCCAGGCGTGCCCTACTCATTGCGAAATCCTAAAAGCATCAAGCTCATTCCTGATTGCAAATTTTACCCAGCTTTCGGCGAAAGCGACGCTCATATAGCTGGGTTGGTCGCAGAGGACGGGGCGCGAATTCTACGTTGAACGGCAGGCTATTAGATATTCAGACTCGCGGAAGGGTGCTGACTTGGGCACGTAACATCAATCGCTCGCCGCCCGGATGGGAAACACGGCGATTGAACGCAGCCTATTTCGTAGAATGAAAGAAGCTACGAGGAGAAATAGAGCCATGCCCACCACATCGGCCACGAAATGATCATACGCATTTATGAACGGAATTCCGTTGGTGGCAGGATCAACAAACATTTCATTTCCGATGGAAAAAAACAGCGTGATCACTACGCCGATCCAAGGAGTCCAAGGGATCCCCTCTTTAACGTCTCTGACAATGGAGCGGCACAAAAGTCTGGCGAATGAAGAAGGCCACAACAGGAGTGGAATTTTCAGCACATTGCGAATGACTTGAGACAACTTGGGTCGCTGCAGCTTGGTGAGGGGGAATCCGAAGTAGCTGAGCGCGAGTGGGAATGCGAACCCGAACAACGCATGGCAGACATTGTAGTTCCAGCCTATGACGTCGAAAAAACGGAACTGGATGATCCAGAACGTTATAGATATCGCGCTGAAAATCGCGATAGGCGTGAGTATTTGAAAGCGTTTTAGAAGCATGGATTTTCCTTATGCGGGCTGGATATCCATTCAGGGTACGACGTGGTCGACAGTCTTCTCAACCGAACCCTGCGCATTTACTCAATGCGGCGATTAGCAAGTCTGCGTCGGGAATATTTACCTACCTTGAGTCTGCCTTGCGGCGATTCTCCTCCCCGTCAGCGCATGTTGAATTCACGGAGCTTTGCCTCTGGCTGATCGCTGGATTTTCTCGCTTACTGATCACACCAAATCCCGGATACCCCACAAAAAAGTAGGATTAAATACTTGGTTTTTGATGGCAAAAACGAGCCGGGGCCTACGGCCCCAAACAGACGAGTTGGGTTAAGAGCAGAAGGGCAATCCCAAACCGATGTCATAGACTTGAAGATGAGCTCAAAAAAACCTTTAGGTCGAACGGATCAAATAAAAAGCGACCGACAAAACAACCTAATTTCCAAAGTAAAAAACAGCGAGGCATAGCCACAGCTGCTTTTCTTTTGAGTTCAAAATATACATCTCCGGTTTTGAAAAACCGTTTCAAGGGCGGGCATTTCATGCTGTCGCATAATCGACACAAATGTCGCCCAAGCATAATTTTCTCTATGCCTGCATTGCGCCTATTGGAAATCTAGGCTCGTTGAGCGATGAGCCAGCCCGGTAGTAACGAAGGGCTTACTGGAGGCGATCAGGCGTTGGTAGATACGTGTCACCCGCTATGCGCATGAACTCACGCAGACTACTCCGTCCGACATCACGTCTAAACGTCGCAATGACGTACTTGGAGTTCACCGTGTTAATCACCCAGAACCGCCCCTCCTTCGTTACAGATTGGATGTCCGACGTTCTGATCAGACGACCATCCGAAAGCCGTTGATATGGCCCAGGACAAATATGACCAAACACGACGCCGACCGCGCTGCATGCATGGATATGGACATTCACCAGGTAGGCCGTGACCAGCCCGTCGCAGTCCTGATTCACTGCTTTGGCTATGCGAAGGAGGTCAAAGTCCGAGTAGCGCTTTTCGTGTAAATCGACTGCAACAGTATTGATGTCTTCCATGGCTACAAAGCCTCCGACGCTGAGGCTACGTCAGTGGTCTCAGAACGGCGCCGATATAGCACCCTGACCCCAAGCAAGGCATCGACATCCAGCTCGCGTTGATGGGTATTGACGTACACATCACCACTCTCGACCTGCAGAACACAGATTGGCACTTCTGCCCGGTTGAACCCCATGGAAAGTGATTTCAGCTTTTCCATCTTCCAGCCTGACCCTTTGTTCATCCATGCCGGGGTAACGACCTGGACATCTTGAATGACCATGCTCTCGTCCTGGGAGACCAGCAGCTCCACTAAGCGAGGCTCATCGTTCAGCATTTCTTCATAAGCTACGAACCGTCCCTCATGCCGGCGCTTGAGACTGACGTGATACCAATGAGTAACCAAGGATCGCGACATGGCGTGGAAGTGAGCGAGACCGTCCCCGAACATACCCACCGGGCCGGCCTGGTCTTGCATGCTAATCCTGAACATCGTGCATCTCGTGTGGAGCAGGCCTGCTTAGCGCCTGCGATTAACATAAGCCGAATATTGTCTTGAGCGATGCGGTCATCTCGCGCCCTTTGCCTACCAAGGCGTACACCGTATTCCGGGTCTCGAACAGGCAAACGCCGTCGAACGACTTACACAGGGTCGAGCGTACCCAGCCCCCTGGAGGGAACCGGCCCTGGCTGTCGTAGGTCACGCAATGGGAATAAAGGAACATTGTCTGCAGGCCTATGGCGCGCACCTTGGCGAGCGATTCAGGAGGCTCGTCCACATGAAAGATCAGCCAATCCTCGACCAAACAGTACGGTTTCCGACCGAAACGATCCGACACCAATGCCTCTATTTCGGCTTGAGGTAGCTCTGTTCCAAAGGACGATATCTCACCCTCGCGGAGCAACTCATGCTCCGAAGAATTACCCATAAATTGATGATCCTCATGGTGCAAACCCAAAAATCAGGCTCTGCGAACACGTAAAATACCGGGCAACAAGCCAGGAATCCCATCGATATGATTATATGCATTTGTGTGGGATCTATCAAACGCGTCATACCGTCTCTTTTTTGGAGAGGTAGGTTGGATGTCCCTGCGGAAGGCTTATGCGGCGACGCTACAGTGGCTGAGGATTCGAAATGGCTTATCGCAAGCAGACCTCCAGCATCAAGCTGACCAGGCTCACATAAGCCGCTTGGAGGCTGCGACGACGACACCGACTATTGATCTGAGTGCGGATCTGGCGCATGCGCTGGGCCTAACGCCTTTGTCGCTGCTCACTCTGGTGGCCGCAGCCGATGAGGGGAAGACAGCACGCTCTGTCTTGAATGAATCGATGATAGAACTCATGCGGTTAGGAGTTCTTGATGAAGCGCTGCCTGCCGAGCCGCAGAAGATCACCACACCACAGAGAATCGCAGCCGCAGAAAGGCTCGAGGCAGTACGCAAACTAAAGGCAGAAGGTCTTTCTCAGGCAGAGGTCTGCCGGCAACTGGAATTACCCAGAAGCACTGTTGGGCGCCTGTGGCACGTTGACGATTAAAAGTCCCCCTTGGCTCAAAATGACAGAGGCACGGGTGTCACTGATCAATAAGCCAAACTTCTGGCCATTCTTACGATGCTTTCCTGTATCCATTGCTCCACGATGGGCCGTGTGGCAGGGATGAAAAGTCGTGACTCACTAACGATCTTTTCACGGCGCATAGGCATCGAATAGCTGCTGGGGGCAGTCGCTGGCGGCTCCTCTATCTTCGCCATGTCTAAATTCTTCAAGGTAATGCGATACCATCCGCTGTTGAATCCGGACACCTCGAAGCAGGACATAATTAGCTTTGATAGGTTGGTCGGAGACACGAAATAGAGACCAGCCGTACGCCCCTCGACTGGCACACTTGCGTCAGTTTCCAAAAGGACGAGCCCGTCGTCAAAAACGCGCCAAGACGTATCTCCGGACTTCAGTCCTGTGAACAACTTGTCATCCCAGTCTTCGTAACCTTGCTTGAACTTCGCCAAGCCCAGGTTATGGAAGCTATGGAAAATCTCATCACGGCGTAGGGCCGCTCCGTGCACAGCGTGCTGCTCAACGGGCTGTGGCAGAAATGCGAACTCAAGCTGTGGCGCATAGGAGTGACCGCCGTAGGAGCGAGAGCTTGATGCCTCTGTAATGCGCTCGTGAAAGGCTTTCTCAGAAATTGCGCTTTTGGATTTCTCCATTCTACTCAGGCCCTGGACAATAGCTTTCAACAGCTCTTGGGGGTCTGAGAATGAGGCTCTGAAAAAACCTTGTTTGTAGTCAGACACCTCGTTGACGAACACGGCCTGCTTCGCGTCAAAGTCAGTCTGCTGGATGAAGACCAGAATCGGTTTACGCTTGCTCACTGCCTGGTGGAATTCTTGCTGCGTAACCGAGAGACCTGGCTGAGGTTCATAGCCGTAGTTAGCGCCAAGAATCAGGATATAAACGTCGCACTGATCGACCTCTGTCAGGCAGGCGTGCTCCGAGGAATAGGTTCGCGCTCCGAAGTGCTCGCTCATGACCGGCTTCATGTCCAGTGTCTCCACCGCGTCTTTGGCGGCGGCTCTGAACTGCTCGAAACCTCTTACTACGGAGCTTATGAACACCTTCATCAGTGCATCCTCTGAACGCTGGCATATGTGTCCTTTTGGACTGTAACTAGGTGTGATCGTTGCAGATTGTCTCAATGGTGAACAGCAGATCAGACACCGTATCGTTTGTTACCGCCAGAGGTAATGCAATATCGACCACCGCGAGGCCCGATACACACGTTCCCAGAGGAACAAGGGCAGGATGAACCGTAAGCTGGGGCCTGTTGACGAGCAGGCTATTTCGGCTGAATCGCTGGTCTTAGCCTCAAAACGACGTAGCAGTCTGAGCCGCTACACAGGCTTTTGGACGAAAGCCACTTTGAAGGTTGACCATCAATGCTGATGCGCGCCCAATCCTTTCGGGTCTCAAAAACTTGAACCTTCTCCCCGCGCTTCAGTTTTGAGATGACCTTTCCGCCTGGTTGATCCCGGACATTGAGGTTATCAGCGCTCACGAACTGCTCAGTTGCGGAGGTCGGCGTGGGTGGGGATGGAGACGTCGGCGTGGTTGATACTAGCGTGCTCAGAGCGCTCGGCTCTACCGGGGTTTGAGGCGTGTCTTTTTTCCCCATTGCCCACAGGACGGCAAAAAGAATCAGGAGCGGGATAAACCACGACTGGGACTTTTTGCGCATATCCATTGCTCCCGCTTAAAACGCAATACGCCGGCTGCCATGCAGATCTGTCCTTCGGACTACTGCGAGCTTAGCCAAGCTTCCATTTTTTGCAGCTTGTCGGGATCTAAAAGTTTGGGCCTTCCCGAATTTAGGATCTCAAAAAGCCGCTGCTTCGTTTCGGAAGAGGGAAACCAATCAGCGACCTCGACGTTGCAGTGCTTAGAATCACTTAGCACCCATTTCATCACCATGTCAGCTGCAGCTCTGTAGTGATCCGCCATGAACAGCCTTTTGCCGTCTTCTGACCAGCCTCGCATCGCAAGCTTGTCGGTTACGTCGATGACTCCAGCGCCTCCAAAGAAATCGGTCGTATCTGGATAATGAATACCTGCCAAGGACACTTTCGCTACGCCCGAATCGCGGTCGAAGTAGGACAGGAAATGCCATCCGCCAGTGATGCTTCCAGGGTGCGGAAAGTTGATCGCAGCCTTGCCAGTGATGTAATGCGTGCGGGAAACGCGTTTGAGATCAAAATCGAAAAGCGGCTGGGTCATGGGAGTTTTTTGAGCCGGGCCAGCCCCTGTTTGATATGGCCAGCGTTCTCACCAATTGTGTAAAGCGTGCCACGAACGTTGTCGCCAACTTCCGCATGTCCTTGGGCTTCCACCTGGAGGGTTAGCTCCATGAGAGCAGCCTCAAGGGCGAGCTGATTTTGGTACATCCTTTCCAGCACATCTGATAGCGAGTATTCACTTGCCATTTTCCTTCTCCCTGAAATCATCTGAGCATATGTGTTCTGGGACGACCTAGGGTATCAAGCGCATCTTCCGTAGTTTGCCCCAACACAAAAAAAATGGTTGATCGCTCGCTTGGTAGGCGGTTGAGCCCATTGCACGGCTTTTTGACATATCCGTCACGACTTCGATTGGTCGAGTAAGGTCTGCATCGGTATTCGTTGAGGATATCAAGCAATCCACAGGCGAATTGCTGCCTAGCCGGATTGGCCAGAGCGCACTGCTAAATTTTCTCAGATAAGCCCTCGCAAGAGGGATCATCATCCTTTACGAAGAAAGTCATAGCCGTCCTGGACTGTAAGCAGTTCTCGGCTTGTTCACTTATGAGTGATCGAGCGTAAGGATCAGCCCACATCTGCATCACACCTTCTCGTCGAAATACTTCAAGCGGCAACGGCGTTGTAGCAAAAGGGTTGTGATAGATACGCAGCCCATCGGTGATCCCTTCTGAGGCTTCGTTGCCTCTGGACACAGTGCGCTTCATCTCGCCATTCGGTAGCGACCAGACAGACGATATGACCGCATCCGGATTTCCGCACATGGCATCTACTTTTCCCCAAGTGGCCAGATTACTGAATATCACGGCGCTAATGTGGCTGAAGCGCAAGCAATCGAAAAACCCCAGTTCGATTTCAGCACCGTTATCTTTCTGTACGCTTCCCAAAGATTTCCCCTCTAATCCGTTAGGAAAGCGCTCCGGATTAGCCAGGTATTCCGCTTCATCTACGTAGTAATCGAATAGCAGGGCTTCGATAGCCCGGTAGGCCTGGAGGTTGAAACCCGGCTGTTCGAACGGTGCTACTGCTAAGACAAATGGGCGTCCTTGGACATGCGGATGATGCTGATACTTATCTTGGAATTTTTGTGATTTGCTCATGAACGCGTTGGCCAACCTGATTATCGCGACCCGATTGAGCTCATTGAAATCAACGTCTTCAAAGAACTCCGCTGTCATGGGCCTACCCCACTCCGGGGTAGCGTCAATGGAATGGTTGGCAGTGGTTGCTTCCACCGTAAACGTAATGTCTGCTGACGAAACTAGGAAATCAGGGGCTGGATAAGTCCAGTCGAAAGCAAAGCCATACTCGCGGAACACTGCGTGAAGATAGATTTCCCAAAAGCTTGAGTTAAACGTGGTCTGAAACTCACGTACGAATTTGTTATCCCTGTCTGGAAATCCATCAAGCCAGCGTTGCAGCTCCTCTCGCTGGTAAAGCCTGCCGGGTCGTCCGTCAGATATGGTGCGAAAGTGTGGATGAAGCCTGTCCTGTTCGTACAAGGGCTTTAGCAAGTCCATTTCGGCCTCCCGGTGTGCAGAATCAGGAATGTTTACATTCTAGTTAAAGCGTATTTTCAGGCTACTTCGACCGAAGATCACTTCTCACGTACCTCGCAAATCTTTCTGAGTTGAAGCTTGTTCGGGAACGCCAACAACTTGCGCTGAACGAGCCTCCTTGGCCTCTTTGAGCCTCTGCTCAGCGTACATAGCCGGATCATCATCTGGCAGCGGGTAGCCTGCAGCAGATAGAGCTTCGGCGCGCTCTTCAATGAGCAGACGCTCAGGATCGCGAACCGTTTGGTAGGCTCTGCCTAGTACGCGTCGAGTTGTGTCCATTCCCGGCTCCCCAGAAGGCTGATGAATAAGAGCGACTAAATTACTTTTAGAACGATAACAGAACGCTTCGAATAGCGATGCCGAGCTCCGAATCATGAAGGTAGGATGCGTTGCGATCTATGCTTCCCATAGGCTCAGACACCAAGCAAGCGGAGCGCGCAGGCGTGAGGGATGCGAGCCCGCAGGGACGAGACACGCCTTGGCGGGGCTCGATTCACAGCAGCCTGACGCCGCAGGCGGCACGCCATCAACGCCAACAAGAGGTAACTCAAATGCCCGACGATGAACTCCGCGAACTGGAGGCCAAGAGACGAAAAGCTTTGTGGATGCTTGCGAACATATCTCCAGGCGATTCGAAGGCGTTCGATCCCTTATCCATTCTTGATGACCTTGAACTTCAAGAGCGAAAAGACTCCCCTCATGCTGACAAGGCACTTGAGCTCAACCAGCTTCGGGATTGTGTCACCGTGCAGTATCACCACTCCGGAATCGACATCATTTTGGAGCAGACTATCCCCCAGCCCTGGAGGGAACGCTTCAGTCAGGCGAGTATCGGGTCGACCAGATTGTTAGATGGGCCTTACGCTGCGGACTGGTATAAATTCCTGGCTTGTTGGGAATCAGAGATGCAGCACCTCGAGGCACACAGAGCTGCCAGCAGTAAGCCCAAGCTGGATTGATGCAGACGGAGAAAAGACGTGGAACGAGACAGCGATGACACCGTGTATTGCGATATCCAAATGCCGGTGGCTCAAGGGCGGGAGCTATTGACGTTAGTGAATGTCCTGCGAGAGTCGAAAGCTCATCCAAGTCTCGACAGAGTTTTTGAACACATGCAGTACGAGCTCAGCACGTCGATTGATATAGTCGAAAATCCGCCGACTTGGGGCCTTTGGCGCGAATGATTCCCTCATCACGGTGTTACTAGCCAATAGCAAAGCCGCTATATAACGTTGAGGGTTGGATTTCGAAAAATTTATTTCTGGCGTCTATGGTCGGCATGGATGTGCGCAGGAATAGCGTCACTTTTTGGCCATCTACCAGGAGGTTAAAATAGGGTTCGCTCGACCTTACCCTAACCCGGATTTGTGCTCTGTTAGCACCATTGGCAAATTTGCTGAACGTTTTGATATAGAACGAGCCGTTAAATAAGTTAACCGATGCAGTTCCAAAAACAATGGTATTGCTCCAGTTTACTGAGTTGACATCCTCCCCAGCGTGACTCAACGGAACGAATGCATCAAAGTAATTGAGCGGCTCATTTTCTATATAAAGCTGATGCTCGACTCGTTCGTTCATGCTCAAAATTCTCCAAGCATCGACAACTTCCTGTAGCGTGCCAGGGTGGATTGCTGGAGAGCTCTGAACTTGTTGAGCAAGCGCAAGCATTTGTGCTCGCGTAGGCATGGCCTTTTTTTTCGTAGTAGGAACTGCGCCTAAGTGGCTTGGGATGATCGTGGGTGCTACTGCCATTGCAACTTTTTTTTGCTCTCCCTGTACATTGGAGTTCTCGATGGATTCCTTTTCATTCTTACATCCCGTGATATGCCTGTTTGGTGCCCTAAAAAATTTGTTGTTCCTTTGCGCTGGGACGACCTTTTCCAAGCAGTTCTGCTCAGGACAAAAATAATAGAAAGTGGAGTTGTCTTTTGCGTACTCTGCCGACACGTTGGCGCCCACCTCCCAGCACACTGCGGTGGTCATCAATTCAGAGCTCATATTTCATATTCCCTCATTCGTCCGAGAACTCATCCTATCCACAGTGATGGCCCATGACTATCTGTGGTTTTCATCTTGTCCTGAGACCAGTGGCGACGGCGGTGGGGCCTGATCGCGAATTACGACAGGCTACCTATGTGCAAATGCCTTGGGATGAAACTAGGATCGATTCTGCACGTCGCTCCCAACGTCCTGCCGCAACAGGAGTCGGCGATTAATGCCATTGGAAAACCATCTCATACGTCACCTCCAGAATTAGCCGGGCTAATCACATCGCCTTCTTATAGGCTTTCGAGGTAGGGCTTCTTATCAATCACTGCAGCACGTACCTTGCTTCGCAGGAGACTGACCAAGTCGCTTTTGTTCATGAGCAGCACCACGATTTCCCTTAGCGTGCAAAGCACCATCGTTTTCTGGGTTGAGTGAGTGACGCACTCGGCAATAGTGGTAGAGGCAAAATCTGAGTTCGAGATGAAGATTCCTCGAGCGTCAGCTCTCGCAAACAGTCTAACCATGTGCGCCGCGAGATCATTCACTCCTACTGGATCCTTGAGCCATTTCATCTCTACAAGGTAAATGTGTCCTTCAAACTCGATGACTCCATCTATTTGCTCAACGACGGCGCCTCCAGATTGATCAAGTCGCTTGAAGTCTTCTCGTAAAAGGATTCCGTGTGCCCTGAACAGGTCGTTCAAAACTCCTTCCAAGAGCTTGCCGCGCTTTTGAGGTTCTCTATCCATACCAAAGAGAGCACTCAGCCGATCACGCACGTCTTCAACTTTACGATCCCTCGCTGCAGCCGCTTGACGCTCGGCTCGTGCCTTGGCGGCAACCTCGGCTTGAGCGGCCTCTCGTTGCTGGTTCATTCGGGTAAACGAGTCTTTAACATTGACGATGCGCGCCAGGTCTCCCACGTTAGCTTTAGCCTTGTGAACATTGTTGGGCCAGCATCCTGAAAACTCCTCGAACTCCACCACTCGTTTGATGATTTCGCGCCTAGCCGCCAAGCCCCCATCCCCTCGCTTATTCAGCTTTTCAAGGACGTCGCGAACTATGGCAAATGTACTGACTGAATCACGGTTTGTTTTAACCGTGACGTCCATCAGCGCGAGATCATCTTGAGGCACTCCTGCTCCCCGTAAAAAAAGCAGCACATCAGCCTTACTTTTGCAAAGTAGCGGGATGGTGTCGACCAGCAGGTTAAAGACATCAGGGGGATAGTGGTAGCGCGCGTCCATGTTCCAGCCCAGCACGTGGTGGTGAAATGCAAGAGTAGCTACCAAGACCACAAAGACACCATCGGTGGATGTGAAAAAAGCTCATGACGGACATGTCTTGGTAGCAGGCAAAGCTCCTGCGCCATGCTACGGCCTCATCTGATTAGGTTTTGGGGCATGTGGCACAAGCGTTGAGTGATGCCCATTGATACTTAACATCGTCACGGGGCGTCAGAAGTTTCGTATCAGACTCCCTAGTAGGTTGAATCATCCTGGCGATGTGCTATCCATTGGGTATATACGCTATCGTTGGAAACAGGGTATCCCACCGGGGCGCATCTATCGGCGCGACCAATGCCTATCTGCAAGGAAGAACCATGCGCCTCGATCAGATGCCGTACCACTCGATGCCTACTCTAGCCGTACTCCCATTCCGTCAATTTGGAATCGGCTGGTCATGGCAACTGCGAGCCCTGAAGCTCTTCCCTGACTCCCTGCTCGCCTGGAAACGCTATTTCTACGATAACGGCCAGGGGCATGCACGTGGTTCCTCATTTAGCACCTTTGCAGAAGCCATGATTGCGGCAGATGCGTTCAACCAGACCATCGCCGAGCGCATAGGCATAGCGGTGCTTGATCCCGTGCTCCAAGCCTCAGTCACCCTAAAGGTCGACAAGGCTTTGACTGCGGCTCGCCGCATTCAGGACGAAGAGGAGCTAATGGAGCGCGAGGCGATCAAACGTAATGCTCATCTGCCCCGCCCAGCCATCCGAGATTTAAATCTGCCCAGTAAGATGGACAGTTTGCGGGAGCCGCTACACGAACAGCTTATACGTGCCCCGTATTTGCAAGTGGTTGCAATCCCAAGGTTTAACGCTTGTCTTCGTCGTACCGGAGACATGGAATGGGAAGAGATCGGCGCTCTAACCCCGAAGCGCTCACAGATATGCCTTAGAGAATTTACTGCCAAGGGTTTTGGTCTTTCGGCAGCTGATCACTGGGGAAGAACCAAGGCACAGATTCGTGCTCTGCTGCTTCCAAGAGCTAACCAGCTACTTCAACTGGCCAGCGTCAAACAAATGCTTGCCGAAGCCAGGATGCGCGGCCAGAGGGTGCTGGTCTGTGGAGGCTTCGTGTTCTGGTTCGAGGATGATGGGCAGCCGAGGTGGGTCATCAAGAACACCGGGGGCGAGTCCAATAACGAAGAAGGTTCGACGCTATGGCATGAAGGCACTATTTTGTCCAAAAATCATGGTCGGATCGTAGTGCTTCCATATATCAAGGAAAATGGCGAGCGGGTACAAGGCCACACTAAGAACGCGCCACATGACGGAAAAGCTCTACCTCGTCATCGAGATCAATATGTCACCCTTCCGTTCGAAATCCTGGAAGGAGATCTCATGATCGGTTTGTTCGGAGAGCTGCACTATGAGTGACAACCGAACAGCACTTGATGCGCCCCCCCCCACCCCGCATCGATGACCGTGAAATCAATGGTCAAGCGAGGACAATCAGAGCTCCGCATCCCATGCATCCATCGCCTCACTCACGGTAGCCAACCAGCGGAGATGATCGTTCTGTATAGCATGGGCGACGTGCCTGGCTGTGTTGGCTTCGATCCAAGATGGAAGACTATGCGAGCCCTCTGAGAACAGGTTTGCAGTCGCGACAGCGAATCGCCCCGTACTCGTAGATTGGAGGCACACGTACCGCACTACAGCGCCACTCAGCAACCGACGCCAAGCCACTACCTCGATACAGTCCATGGTGCTCACCGGAGCCTCTACGGTGGAACTCACTAACGTTTCCACTTGGGCATCTTCCGCTGCTCTGAATGATCGGTTAGGCGCTTCTGGCCTGTGGACAAGATGCTTCAACTGCTCACGCGAGGCGACTATCTGGTCGCGGAGCTCTTCGGGGTCGATAGACATGCCACCCCGGTCGGTGACCGAAAGAGTCTTTAATCCGTTCGCTGCCAGGATGAACTCACGCTCGCGCTTCTGCTCCCAATCGGGACGGCGGTCGGGATAGAGGACGTTAAAGACGCATTTTAAAAACTTCAGCATCATTCCTAGCCTGATTTGAGGGAGGCAAGCTCTGGCGATCATACCTCACAGCTTCAATGATGCTCACACCGCCATTGGTTGCCCCTTCCTCAAAAGGCGGGGCTTAGCTATACCGGCGATGATGGCAAAATGGTATGTTGCGCGAGACAAGTGGAAATCAGGCACAGGGAATGTGGAATTTTAAACAGGCAACCTGCGAAAGCAGGATGTCTTTATCACTAGGCACAGCCGCACCGTTGGCTGACAGCGTCTTGCTGCCCTCACAATCACCCGTAGGTCAGGCGTTCTTGTTTTGCCGCTTGGAACCTATACCTGCGCCTCTTCATTACTCTTCCATCAGCCAACCGGGGCACTGCTCAGCCCTGAGTGGCATGCAGACAACTTAGGTTTTATATGGCGAATGTAAGGACAACTTACCATCCTGAAGAGCACAGCATGCTTTATGCGGAAACAGGTGGTATCTGTCCGCTTTGCGCTCGTGTAATCATAGATAAGAAGCCAGGTTCCAAAAACCCTAGAAAGTTTTATGAAATCGCTCACATCTACCCTCTGAATCCAACTGCCGCTCAAACTCTGGCACTGATAAATCACACGATTCCTATCGACATAAACGGTCTCGGCAACGTGATCTGCTTGTGTCCTTCTTGTCACCGGAAGTATGACAAGGACTTTAAGATTGAAGAGTATGATCGGTTACGGGAAATTAAGGATGGCTTCATCCGAGATACCGAGGCAAGAAAGTCGATTTCTGAACACAGCCTCAGGATTGAGATAAAAGAACTGATTGAGTCATTCGCTGATCTAGACGACGAAAGCCTCGTCGCTTTTGACTTAGAACTTAATGCCTACACCTTAAAAGAGAAACTAAAGAAAGGCGCTACCAACATCCTGAAACGCAACATACGAAACGACGTGGTTGGCTATTTCGTGACAATTCGGGATGAACTGCGGCTGCTTGAGCAAAGGGATCAAGCATCAGTCAAGATGCTGCTCAACCAAGTAAATACCTATTTTTGGGCGATGCATAGAGAGCACCCTGACAACAAGGATGTAATTTTCAATTATATCGCTCAATGGATTAGCGCCAAAAGCGGCAAATCGCTGGATGTTTCGAAGATCATAACTTCATTCTTTGTTCAAAACTGCGAGGTTTTCGATGTTAGTGCCTAGTAAGTTTACGAAGCTGGAGGAATCTACGATTTTCAAGATGCACGTAATCCTAGCAGAGAAGGAGCCTGGCGAAACAGTAGCCCAAGCCCTCGCGAAGACTCGCGATAAATTCTTAGACACTTCTGAATTTCTTGCTGCGATGGATGTTCTTTTTTTTCTAGGTTATTTAGATATTCAAGATGAAACTGGAGTGATTGAATATGCTTAAACAAGTGAAGTGCAGCCTATTCAATCAAACCCCTATTGAATTCCATGCTGGACTAAATATTGTCCTTGGTGATGACGAAGCCAAGAACTCCATTGGCAAATCCTCAGCTCTCTTGGTGATCGACTTCGCAATGGGCGGTAATAGCCTATTGGTAGACGACGCCGGAGTTATTAAGGTGCTGGGGAACCATTCATACGAAATCACATTTGACTTCGGTGGCGCCCCCCTATTCGTAACTAGGTCTACTGAGCAGCCAGACGTTGTTGATGTCTGCGACTCCAACCATGTTAAACAAGACGAAATATCACTAGAAGCGTATAGAGAAAAGCTAAAAAGCCTCTACGACCTATCTGAGCTAGAGAGCACCTTTCGATCCATTGTTGGCCCATTTGCTCGGATATGGAACAAGGGCGAAGCCGATCCAGATCACCCATTGGCGGGAGCTTCAAAAGAAAGGCTCAGCGCCGGGGTGGCCAGGCTGCTCGATCTCTTTGAACGCACCGGTGATGTTTCCGTGGAGCGGGCTGTACTTCAGACCTTGAAAGATAAAAAAGATCTGATGAGAAAGTCGATGACTGCGGAAATCATTCCACGGATCACGATGACCAAATACAAATCCAACAACCAGCTAATTAAAACTAATGCGCAAGCTATTAGTGATATCAAGGATAATTTCGCTGGAGCTATCACCGCATACGAAGCCCTGTTCGACGAAAAATTAAGGGCCATCCAACAAACCAAAAACGAAATGATAAATCAGAGAAATCTGATTTCAGCTAGAAGAGAAAAGCTTCAGAGGGACATATCTGGCGTAACACCTCGCCTCGCTGCAAACATAGCTCTCGTTGCTGAATTTTTCCCAGAAGCCAACCTAGAAAGACTCGAACAGGTAGAGCAATTCCACGCAAAAATTGGCAAGCTAGTCAGCAAAGAACTTAAAAGCGAACTTGAGCTTTTGGTCGCAAATGAATCTGAGATTACCGGACTTATCACCGACTTGGATCAACAAATAAAACTCACCCTTAAAGCCAAAGGCACCCCCACAGATCTATTCACGAAAGTCTTTGAACTTAAAGAGGTTACCGACAAGGCTAGGGAAGAGAATAAATTCTTCGAGCAGAAGGTTTCCATTGATGATAGCGAGGCCGCTTCCAAAACTCGACTAGACGCTATCTACGACAAAATATTTCTTGAGATTGAAGGCACCATTAACCAGAAGCTTGAGAAATTTAACAATACTGTTTATGGGCCTGAGCGCAACCCGTCACAGCTTCGCATTAAGAATGCAAACTCTTACAGCTTTACTTCGCCATTGGATACTGGAACAGGAAAATCGTATGCAGGCTTGGTTGGATTTGATTTGTCAATGCTTTCGCTCACGCGTCTGCCATTTGTCATCCATGATTCGATGATCTACAAAAACATCGAAATTGCCGCCACTGAGCATATCATTCGAATTCTCGCCTCATTTAAACAAAAGCAAATTTTCCTAGCTTTTGATGAAGCGAAAAAGTTCAGCCTCGCGACTCAGCAGATCCTGCAAAACAATAAGGTATTACAATTGCATCGCGACAAGCTGCTCTATACCAAGGACTGGCGGGCAAAAGTGAAGAGGACATAAAGAGGCCTGTCGGGTACATGTCGTGTCACCGCGATCCGCGCCTGTTCATACTCGGTTCATCACATCAGCCTAGTAGCAGGAGACACGATATGAGCACCTTTGACACCACTGAAACACGCACTCTGAGCAAAGCCGAACTGGGGCGGGTAATCAGGTATCTGAGAGAACTTCGCCAATGGTCTCAAGAGACGTTGGCGGAGCTCGCCCAGACGACAACCCGCACCATCCAAAGAATCGAAGCCGGTTCGGGCACGAGTATCAACACCCTACGCTCCATCGCCAGTGCATTTGAATTCCGAGACATCGACGCTTTCAGTAAACCGATGGCCATCCCTACCGATGAACAAATGAAAGCTGCACGCGAGCAGTTTGAGAATGATTATGTGGTACGTAGGGCTCTCAAGCCCGCGTCGGGAAGGTGTTTGGCTAGGCTTGCAGCTGAGACCGTCGGCGATTACATCGAGCCCGCCTTCGAACCCTCATGTGATCAAGCACTAGCATTCGCGGAGCTGACTGATTACCTACGCGACTATCGCGACTGCGCCGAGCACTACTCAAGCACCGCCCGCCTTGAGGTTTTTGATCAGTTGCAGGAGCTCCTAGACCGGCTCAGTGCTCTGGGCGTAACGTTACGCTACGCGACCAGACAGATAGTGCAGAAGGACGCCTCCGAACCGCAGCAGAAACCACAGCCAGTGGGTCAGGTGCTTTACCTCTTGGCATTCATGCATGGAGAGGCTCCGGAAGAACTCGGACTGCCAAGGAAGCTTAATTTTCGGTAAACCTTATCTAAAGGCAACTCGACAAAACATGAAATACCCATCCAAGATTGCAACAGGCGATGCTGGAGAATATTTTTTTGCCTACAAGATTTCGTATGTTCTCGGTTGGCCTTGTCGGCTCTTCGATATCGACATTGGCATTGATGCACAAGTCGAAATACTGGACGAGAATCGAAATAGCACCGGGCGATTTGTCGCCTTCCAAGTGAAAACTTCTGCAGATGAGGAGCCTCAGCCTTACTGGTACGTTTCGAAAAATCAGCTCGACTACTGGCGCGACATGGACATACCGGTATTTGTTGCATTGGTCTCGCTAAAAAAGCAGACTATTCACTTGCATCAAATAAAGAAAAAATCCCGCTACCACATAACTGAGAAAGACTCAGTCCGGATTGATTTTGATTTAGTTAATGAGCACTTCACCGAATCAAGCGGCAAGCGAATTAAGGCGGCAGCCGAAGAAAGCACCATGTCGGCAATAGAGGAACATTTGTCTAAAGTCCAGATTAAGATCGACGAAGTCAAATCAGCAATCGAAGAGATGGACGATTACTCAGACCCACCCAGCTTAATTGATATTATGAACAGTAGGTGGGGGGCCTACAATGACTTATTACAAGCCAAAACTCTTTCCGCCAGTTATAAGGTCGGGGCACCCGAATGCAAGAAAATGGAAGAAACCTTAGAGGCAGCCCTGAATGAGCTGAGAACTTTCATGGAAGACTGGAATATGCATATCGATTGGGATGACCGAAAGTACGGGGACGGCGAGATTCAAAAATTCATTGATGAGGCTTAATACCTCACCAACACATTTATCACCCTGTTAGCGTCTTATTTGACACATGCGAAACAAGAGAAGCATGCGGGTTTTGGTTCGCGGATCACGGTTCAATGACTGCCGAAGGCAGCCTCACAATGCCGCCAGCAACATTCTCATCCCTCATCAGGATTTTCTGGGCTTGGCTCGCGCGGTTGGCTCAGCCACCAATGGGTCTTCGGGCCAATAATGCTTTGGATATCGGCCCTTAAGATCCTTCTTTACTTCCACGTAGGTGCTGCGCCAGAAATTTGCGAGATCTTGGGTAACTTGCACCGGCCTGCGGGCCGGCGACAGGAGATGCAAAACCAGCGATTGCTTACCAAGGGCAATGCGTGGGGTTTCTGCTAGGCCAAAAAGCTCCTGCAGGCGCACTGCGAGGACTGGTGGATGCTGCGAGTAGTCGATACGAATATTGGAGCCGGAAGGCACCTGGATGGTCTGAGGTGCCTGAGTCTCCAGTTCCTGTGGAAGCGGCCAAGGCAGAAGACTTCTGACAATCGAAGCCAGATCCAGATGACTGAAGTGGCTGAGCCTCGCGACTTTGCCCAAGTACGGTGTGAGCCACTCTTCCAATGTGGCCAGAAGATTGGCATCGCTGAGGTCAGGCCACTTGCTTTCTGCTTGGCCATTGTGGATATCCAGCTGACGCAGCAGATCGACCCGCGCCTGCCATTGGCGCAGCTCAGGGTTCCAAGGCAGGAGCTCGAGGCCCTTACGCCTCACCAGGTTGACCAAGGCCAACGAACGGGTTTGCTCATCAAGATTCGGCAGGGGTGTCGTCGACAGGATGAGATGCCCAACCTTCAACTGCCGCTCAGCCTTAAGCACCCCTTCCCTTTCATCCCAATCGACCTCATCGACAGACCTCACGAGGTCATCTAGCTCGTCATCGAAAAGGGCCGGATCGAGGTCACTCGCCAGGTAGATCCGCTCCTCACGCTGGCCTTGCCGGCTACCCAGATCGGCTACCACCAGCCACTCGTGCTTGGTGAGAGCATCAGGCTCTGAGAACACGGCAGCCCGACCGTTGGAGAGACGGTACTCGGATGCACTTGCACGCCTCTGGAGACCGATTCGGTCAGGGTAGGCGAATGCCAGTAGACACCCTACCCATCTTGGGTGATCGGGTTCGCTGACAGGGTGAACGACACTCCCTCGTAGCAGGGATCGATACTGCCGAGCAGACTGCTTCACGCGCTGAAAGGAGCCACCGTCTCGACGTGAATGTTGCTCGCCGGATAATGCACTCAATCTGGCGTGAAGATCGGCACCTGCACCGCGCAAAATATCCTTCTCACCCAGCAGCGCCGCGATGTTGCAAGCAAGGTCATCCAGCCCCATCGCGTTGCCTTTAATGAGCATGTGAGCGATCCGTGGATGCGCTGGGAGCTCGCTCATGGCTGATCCGTGTGGTGTGAGCTGTCCACCATCGTCGAGTGCGCCCAGGCGCTTCAGCAGGTCTCTACCTTGGCCGAAGGGAGCTGATGGAGGTTGGTCGAGCCAGGCCATCTCCTCTGGCTTCATTCCCCACCGCGCCAACTGGAGTGCCAAGGCTGCAAGATCAGCCAGCAAAATTTCAGGGGTACTGTAGCCAGCCATTTGCTCGTGCTGCGACTCAGACCAAAGGCGATAGCAGATACCTGGTTCCAATCGCCCTGCCCGCCCTGCACGCTGAGTAGCACTGGCCTTCGAAATACGCTGTGTGTCGAGCCGGGTCATTCCACTGCGAGGATCGAACTTCGGCACTCGCTCGAGACCACTATCCACCACCACTCTGACACCTTCGATGGTCAAGCTAGTCTCCGCGATGTTCGTGGCCAGTACGATCTTCCGGGAGCCTTTGGGTGCCGGGTCTATCGCAGCACGCTGAGCATTTAAGTCGAGGTCGCCGTACAGAGGACATACGATTACCTCTGGACGACCACTCAACTGCTCCTTGAGCGCCTCAGCCACCCGCCGAATCTCTGCCTGCCCAGGAAGGAAAACCAAAACGCTTCCCGACTGTTCGTTGATGGCAGCCAAACAGGTGTCAGTGACTCGCGCATCCATACGCTCGCCCGGCTGATATGGACTGCCCCAAACCGGTACGACCGGATACATCCGGCCCTCACTGGTGACCACAGGCGCATCATTCAGCACCTTTGAAAGACGAGCACCGTCCAGCGTTGCGGACATCAGAAGCAACTTCAGTGGCGGCTCATCACGCAGAAGCTCCCGAGCACTCACGCACAAGGCCAGCGCAAGGTCGGAGTCGAGGTTTCTAAGGTGGTACTCATCGAAGATAACCACGCCCACTCCATCAAGCGCGGGGTCATCTTGAAGTCGGCGAGCCAAGATGCCTTCGGTCACCACTTCAATCTGGGTGCGAGGGCCTACCTTGCTTTCAAGGCGAATGCGGTATCCGACAGTCTCACCAACCTTCTCACCAAGCTCACTCGCCAAACGTTCAGCGGCGGCCCGAGCAGCCAATCGACGAGGCTCGAGCATCAGGATCTTCTGATCACCAAGCCAAGGTTCACTCAGTAGTGCTAGGGGCACTCGAGTGGTCTTGCCCGCACCAGGAGGAGCTTCAAGGATTACTTCGTGGCGGTTGGCCAGGGCCTCTCGTAGGTCTGGCAATACGAGGTCAATAGGTAGTGAAATCATCGAGGCTCCCAAATCAGGGAGGCAGTATACGACGGGGGATCAAGCGAGGAGATTAAGCCCTCAGACTGAGACGGCGTTGTTTGAGAGTTTTTGACAAGAAAGTGATGGTTTCTGTGCATTCAGCAAAACGTGAAACTCGTCAAAGATCAGCAAGCCCACGCCGTCCAGCGCCGGGTCGTCCTGCAAGCGGCGCGTGAGGATGCCTTCGGTGACGACTTCGATGCGGGTGTTGGGGCCGACTTTGCTGTCGAGGCGGATGCGGTAGCCGACGGTTTCACCGACCTTTTCGCCCAGCTCGCTGGCCAGACGTTCGGCGGCGGCGCGAGCGGCCAAACGCCGGGGTTCGAGCATCAGGATGGTCTGCCCGGCCAGCCAGGGTTCATTCAATAGGGCCAAGGGCACACGGGTGGTTTTACCGGCGCCGGGTGGCGCTTCCAGCACGGCTTCATGGCGATTCGCCAAGGCGTCACGCAGGGCGGGTAAAACATCATCGATCGGCAACGAATTCATACTGGCTCCAAAGCAGAGCGGCGAGTATAACGGCGAACTGCCGGATGCCGACGATGGTCTCAATGGCAGTGCTATATAGTCCCCTATCAACCGTGTTCAGGAGAGTCTTCATGCGTATCGCTTCCCGTGTCATCGGCGGTGTCCTCGCCGTCACCCTGCTGAGCCAACTGACGGCCTGCGGTTCGATTTTCTACCCGGACCGTCGTGGCCAGATCGACGGCAAGATCGACCCGGCCATTGCCGTACTCGATGCCGTTGGCCTGTTGTTCTACGTGATCCCTGGCTTGATCGCGTTCGGCGTCGACTTCGCCACGGGCGCGATCTATTTCGAACCCGGCAAGACGGCCCAGGTCGCCCCGGAAAAACTCCAGGAAGCTATCGGCGCCGACGGCAAGGTCGACAACGCCAAGCTGCAAAGCATCATCCAGAAAGAAACCGGCCGCACCCTGCCGCTCGACGACCCACGCATGATCCAGTTCAAGGGCAGCGTGCAACAACTTGCGTCCCTGGGCCTGCAACCCGCCGCCTAAGGAACGTTTATGACCAGCAGTCCCGAACACGCCCGGCTGTTACGCCTGGCCACCCGCGCCTCGGTGGGCGTGGCCTGTGCGCTGATCGTCACAAAGGCCATCGCCTGGTGGCTCAGCGGCTCGGTGAGCATGCTCGCCGGGTTGACTGACTCACTGCTCGATGGCGTGACCTCGCTGCTGAACCTGCTGGCGGTCCATTACGCCCTGCGCCCAGCCGATGACGATCACCGTTACGGCCACGGCAAGGCGGAGTCGCTGGCGGGCATGGCCCAGGCGTTGTTTATCGGTGGCAGTGCGGTGCTGATCGCCTTGCAGGCCTACGAGCGTTTGCAGCATCCGGAACCCGTCGGCGCGCCGTGGCTGAGCATTGGGGTGATCGTGTTTTCCCTGGCGCTGACCGTGGCACTGCTGATGCTGCAACACCGAGTTGTGCGCGAAACCGGCTCCAATGCCGTGCGGGCGGACTCGTTGCACTATCGCTCGGACTTGCTGCTCAACGGCAGCATCCTCGTGGCGCTGGTGCTGGCGGGCATGGGTTTTCATCAGTTCGACGCTTGGTTCGGCCTGGGCATCGCCGCCTACATTTTGTGGAGCGCGATCCAGATCGCCAAGGAAAGCTTTGCGGTGTTGATGGACGAGGAACTGCCGCCGGACGTCAGCCAGCACATGCTGGAACTGGCGCGCGGCGTGCCGGGGGTGCTGGGTGCCCATGACTTGCGCACGCGCATCTCTGGCAACCATTGGTTTGTGCAGTTGCACCTGGAGCTGCCAGGGGAGTTGACGCTGTCAGTGGCCCACGGCATCAGCGACCAGGCCGCCGATGCCATTCACGCCGCCTACCCGCGTGCCGAAGTGCTGGTGCACGCCGACCCACGAGAAGTGGTTACGGGCGCCAAGGCCTAGTACTGCACCTGATACCCGCGACTGCTCAGGCAGTTGCCCTGGACCTGGCGGTAGGTTTGCACCACCGCTGGGTCAGGGGCGTAGGTGGCCGCCTGCGGGTCGAAGCCGCTTTGTTGCACCGCCCAGCGATAACAGTCGTAACCGTCCTGCTGGACTTGCGCCGGTGACTGCCCGTTGGCGGGATAGGCCACCACGTCATAGCCATTGCCTTGCGGTGCTGGCTGCGGCGCCGGCACTTGCGCCGGCGGTTGCACCACCACGTATTGCTGGGTGCTTTGTTCGTAGGCGTAGTAAGCGCCAGCGGCGAGGAACAACAGCGAGCCACCGACCCAGACTTCGCGCGCATAGTCCGGCAAGTAATGCACCCGAATGCCATACGGCGGCGCCACGACTACATAGCGCGGGCCTTGAGGGCGGTACCAGTAGCCGCCGGAGAAGAAGTAATCCTGGCCACGGTACGGCACGCGGTAATTGCGGTCGGGGAAGCGGTCGACGATATAACCGGGACGATATTGCGGGCCAGGGCCCCAGCCGTTGCCATGCCCATCGGGACGGCCTGGCCAACGGTTATCGCCGGGATGGCCGTTGTTGTAACCGCCGCCGTTGTTGCCCGGACGTGAACCGGGACCACCGGCCTCCCAATGCTGGTTGCCGTCGTTACGACGCGGGATGTCACGGTAGTAACCCTGGCGTGGCTCCTGGGTCTGGCGCACGGTATCGGGGCGGCTCTGGATCGGCAGGTTATTCGCAGGCTGCGGTGCTGGCCGAGGCTGTTCGGCACCTTGCGGGCGACCTTGTCCCTGTCCGCCACCGTGCTGTTGTTGCTCGGCGCGATCAAAATGCGGGTTCTGTGGACGCGGCTGATTGTTTTCGGGCCGTGGTTGATTGTTCTGAGGCTGCGGGCGCGGCTGGTTATTTTGCGGGCGCGGCTGTTCGTTACCCTGCCGACCACGCTCCGCCCCTCTTTCATGCTGACCGCCCGCTTCAGGGCGTTGCTCTTCAGCCATCACTTGCGTGCCGACGGTGACCACCAGCAAACCAACACCTGCCATACGCCAGATGCGCTTCATGCTATTCCTCACTGCGGATTAGGGCTTGAACATGAGACTGGAAAAGCCTCGCCCGGTTCTGAGACAGGTTATCAGTCACGAGAACAATTTTCTTAAGGCAAAAGAAAAGGGGTGACCCGTCGGCCACCCCTTGAGAACTTCGTCCATGCTCAACGCTTTTGACGTTGGCTCACCTCACGCCGTCTTGTGGACAGTGTGCAGCCTGGAGGCCGGCTCAACCCTGCTGGGGTGGCGGCCGCAGCAGGCCTGATTGGGCGAGCTGCTGTGGACTGTTGTCCAGGCGGTGATTCTGTTGATAAAGATACCCGCCAGCGCCCGACAGATGATTGCGAAGATTGCGTCAATAAACAGTGCTTGCGCAATTTTTAACCCTTCATGGATAATTCGCCGCAATAGTTACGACAAAGGCCAACCCAATGAGCAAGCTTGACCGATACGACCTGAGTATTTTGGCGGAATTGCAGCGCGACGCGAGGATCTCCAACCAGGAGTTGGCCGAGCGCATCGGCTTGTCGCCGTCGCCGTGCTCGCGCCGGGTCAAGCAGTTGGAGGACGACGGCTACATCTCCCGCCAGGTCGCTCTGCTCGACCGCAAGATGCTCGGCCTGAGCCTCACCGCCTATGTACTGATCGGTATGGACCGGCATACACCGGAGCGCTTCGAAAATTTCGAAGCAGCCATCCGCACCTTGCCCCAGGTGCTGGAGTGCAGTTTGGTGACGGGGATGGATGCTGACTATCAGTTGAAAGTGGTGGTGCCGGACATGGATCACTACCAGAAGCTGCTGCTGGGCCACCTCACTCGCATTGAAGGCGTGACCAGCGTCCGGTCGAGCTTTGTGCTGAACCAGGTGCTCAACAGCACCGAATTGCCGCTGACCCACCTGCGTACTTAAGATCGGTGAAGGTCAACTGTGGAAGGGGGCTTGCTCCCGATGACGGTGTGTCAGCCACAGATTAGCTGACTGACACACCGCCATCGGGAGCAAGCCCCCTCCCACATTTGGAACGCACTTCGATCCAAGTCAATGTTGCACCTGTGACGCTGCCGTATACTTGCCGCCTGCCCCGTCGGAAGCCCCCATGAATAACATCGACCCCGCACTCTTCGAAGAATGGATGATGACCGGCCTGGTCACTGTCCTGATCATTTTCATGGGCTTTATCGTCTGGGACCTGGCGAAGAAATCCAAGGCCGGGCGCTTTGGTTCGTTCATCCTGTTTTTCGTGCTGGGCCTGGGCGTGGCCGCGTTCATCATCAAGAGCGTGGTGATCGGCCTCATCGAGTCCGGCGCTTTATAAACGCGCGGGTACTTCCTTCCATTGGCCTTGGTCCAGGCCGTCGATGGTCCAATCGCCAATACGCACCCGTACCAGACGCAAGGTCGGCAGGCCCACGGCGGCGGTCATGCGTCGCACCTGGCGGTTACGCCCCTCTCGAATCACCAGTTCAAGCCAGTAAGTCGGTAGGTTTTTGCGAAAGCGTACCGGCGGGTTGCGTGGCCATAACTCAGGCTCATTCAAACGCCGGGCCTCGGCGGGCAAGGTTTTGCCGTCGTTGAGCTCTACTCCGTCGCGCAGGCGTTGCAGCAATGCTTCGGTGGGTTCGCCTTCCACCTGCACCCAGTACGTTTTCGCCAGTTTGTGCTTGGGATCGGCAATACGCGCCTGCAACTGACCATCGTTGGTCAGCAGCAAGAGGCCTTCGCTGTCACGGTCCAGGCGGCCTGCCGGGTAAATGCCGGGGATGTCGATAAAGTCCTTGAGCGTCGCGCGCCCGCCTTCGTCGCTGAACTGGGTCAGCACATCGAAGGGTTTATTGAACAGGACCAACTTCGGCTCGGCAGGCGGCGCCTTGGCAACACGGCGCGCAGCAGAATACGGAGGTTTCACGCCAGGGCGGCGCGAATCGGGGCGAGTAGGACGGGACATGGCAAAAGGAACATCTAACGGTCAGGACCGACAATGCTAGTGGCCTGACCGCTAAATGACCATCCCAACCGCTTAGCGGAACGGCGGCTCGTCGAAGCTGCGCAGCTTGCGCGAGTGCAGCGAGTTGAGTTCGGTGCGCAACAGGTCCACCGCCTCGATGCCAATCTTCAAGTGCTGGCTGACCGCACGTTCGTAGAACGCGTTGGCCGAACCCGGCAATTTGATCTCACTGTGCAGCGGCTTGTCCGACACACACAACAACGTGCCGTACGGTACGCGCAAGCGGTAGCCCTGGGCGGCGATGGTGCCGCTTTCCATGTCCACCGCCACGGCGCGGGACAAGTTGATCAATGGCCGTTCCTGGGCCCAGCGCAGTTCCCAGTTGCGATCGTCGTAGGTCAGCACGGTGCCTGTGCGCAGGCGCTTTTTCAGCTCTTCGCCTTTTTCGCCGGTGACGTTGGCGGCGGCTTGCTGCAAAGCCATCTGCACTTCGGCCAGGGCCGGGATTGGAATGTTCGGCGGCACCACGCGGTCGAGAATCCCGTCGCGGCGCATATAGGCGTGGGCCAGTACGTAGTCGCCAATGGTCTGGGATTGGCGCAGGCCGCCGCAGTGGCCAATCATCAGCCAGCAATGCGGACGCAGCACGGCCAGGTGGTCAGTGATGTTCTTGGCGTTGGACGGGCCGACGCCGATGTTCACCAGCGTTACGCCGTGACCATCGCTGGCCTGCAGGTGATAGGCCGGCATCTGATAGCGATGCCAGACCACGCCCGCGGCAATGGCCGATGCTTCGCCGTGGTCCATGCTCTTATCGATCACCACGTTGCCCGGCAGCACCATGCGGATAAAGCGCGGGTCGCTGCGCAGTTGCTCCAGGCCATGCAGGATGAACTGGTCGACATAACGGTGGTAGTTGGTCAGCAGGATCCACGGCTGCACATGGCGCCAGTCGCTGCCGGTGTAATGCACCAGGCGGCGCAGGGAGAAGTCCACACGCGCCGCATCGAACAGTGCCAGGGGCAGCGGGTCGGTGTTTTCCCAGTCGTAGAGGCCGTCGGCGATCCCATCGGTGGCGGCCGACAGATCGGTGCTGGGGAACACACGGGCCAGGGTGGCCGCGGTTACGCCGGAGCCGGCCAGTTCGTCGCCCTGCTCCACCACGTACGGGTACGGAATGTTCTGCTGGCTGACGCCCACTTCCACCGTCACGGTGAAGTCGTGCATCAGCGGCACCAATTGTTCCAGCAAATACTTACGAAACGCCGCCGGATGGGTGACGGTGACGCTGTAGGTCCCTGGTAGCTGGACCTTGGCATACGCCCGGGTAGTCTGTGGGACTTCGCCGTGGCAATGGTAGGTCAGGCGCAATTCTGGATAACGAAACAACGCGCGTTGTGCGGCGTCGGGTTCGACGCGGTCCTTGAGGTATTGCTTGAGGGCTTGATTGAGCGCGCCGGTAGCCCGCTCATGCAGGGCCGCCAGCCGATCCACGGCCTCTTCGGCGGTTTGAACGACAACAAAAGCTTCGGTCACGGTAAGCATCCTGTGTTCTGACTTGCAGGCCTTTATCTTGCCTGTATCCCTGTCAGACGCAAACCTTGAATTGGAGTGCCCTCCCAAGATGGCTGCAATCCTTGTGGGAGGGGGCTTGCTCCCGATAGCGGTGGGTCAGTTTATAGATAGGCTGACGGACACTCAGCCATCGGGAGCAAGCCCCCTCCCACATTTGGACCGTGTCTATTCAGAGACATTGGGGCTTGAGCGCGCGACGATGGCCCCGACATCGACGCCACGCGGCAAGGTGCCGTAGACGCGGCCAGACGACTGGCCCAAACGGCTGGCGATAAACCCATCGCTGACCGCCCCATGACCGGCCTCCAGCAATAACTTGGCCTGCAGTGCCACGGCGATGTCCTCAGTCAACTGCCGCGCGCGATACTGAATGTCCTGGGTGTCCATGAACGCCGACTTCAGTTGTTCGATGTGCCGCGCCAGCTGCTTATCACCATGCCCGTCACCGAGTTCGACAAACAGCGCTTCCAGCACGCCGGGCTCTTTGGACAGAGCGCGCAGCACGTCCAGGCACTGCACATTGCCGGAACCTTCCCACGTCGAATTTACCGGTGCCTCACGGTACAAGCGCGGCAGGATACTGTCCTCGACATACCCCGCGCCGCCCATGCACTCGGCGGCTTCGTTGATCATCGCCGGGGCGCGCTTGCAGATCCAATATTTGCCCACCGCTGTCACCAGCCGGGCGAATTTGGCCTCCCGCTCATCACCCAGATTATCCAGGGCGCAGCCCATGCGCATGCTCAAGGCCAGCGAGGCTTCGCTTTCCAGGGCCAGGTCGGCCAGCACGTTTTGCATCAGCGGTTGCTCACTGAGTACACGGCCACCTACCAAACGATGGGCGCAATGATGACTGGCCTGGGTCAACGCCTGGCGCATCAAGGCGCTGGAGCCGACCATGCAGTCAAAGCGGGTCATGGCGACCATCTCGATGATGGTCGGCACGCCACGGCCTTCTTCGCCGATCATCCAGGCCAGGGCACCGCGAAACTCCACTTCGCTGGAGGCGTTGGAGCAGTTACCGAGCTTGTTTTTAAGGCGCTGGATATAGAACTCGTTGCGCGTGTCATCCGGGCGGTGCCGAGGCAGTAGGAAACAGGTCAGGCCCTTGTCAGTCTGAGCCAGCGTCAGGAACGCATCGCACATCGGCGCCGAGCAGAACCACTTATGCCCGACCAGCTCATAAGCGTGCCCTGGACCGCCGGCCCCTACCGGATACGCGCGAGTGGTATTGGCCCGCACATCGGTGCCGCCCTGTTTTTCGGTCATGGCCATGCCGATGGTGGCGCCGGTCTTATGGGCGATACCGACATTGCGCGGGTCATATTCGGTGCTGAGGATTTTCGGCAACCACGTCTTCGCCAGGTCCGATTGCAGGCGCAGGGCCGGGACGCAGGCGAAGGTCATGGTCAGCGGGCAGCCAGTGCCGGCTTCGGCCTGGCTGTGGAGATAAGTCATCGCGGCCCGCGCCACATGAGCGCCGGACTGCGGGTGTGCCCACGGCAACGACGGCAGGCCGTGTTCGACGGCGATACGCATCAGTTCGTGGTAAGCAGGATGAAATTCCACCAGGTCGATGCGATGACCATAACGGTCATGGCTGTTGAACACGGGCTTGTTCTGGTTCGCCAGGAAACCGGCCGCCATCAACGGCCCACCGGCCAGCGCGCCATAGGCATCGAGGCGCGGTTGCGCCCAGCCGGCACCAAAGCGGCGCGACCACTCTTGCAACGGCAGATCGATGCGGTAAAGGTTGGTGCCATCCAGGGATGGGGGCTGGTTAGTGACGTCGTGGGTTTCGGCGAACGGGTGCAGGTTCATGACGGGGCCTCATGGAAAAAGCCCCGTTGAGTTGAGGCCTGAATTTCAGTTAAGCACCGTCACCCGCCTTAAAAAAGTGACATACCCGCCGAATGCCCGGCGCTTTCACCCTCTTGCGGACACAGCACCCGGCGCTCCAACACGGCCCGCAAGGCCTCAAAGCGCACAGGCTTGGCGAGGCGGTCGGACACACCGATGCCATGACAGTGCTCGCGCTCAGACACATTCAGCGACGTGCTCAAGGCAATCACCGGCAACTCTGCGCAGCCCGGCAGTGCACGGATCTGACAGCACAATGAGAAGCCGCCCTCAGGTATATCCAACACCACCGCGTCGAAATTGCCTCTCTGCAAGGCCGCCAATGCGCTCGGGCCGCTGTCCACGTTTTTCACTCGGTAACCGAGTTTGAGCAACATGCCGCGCACCACCAGTTGGCCGATGCTGTTGTCATCCACCAGCAGCACCGCGCAATCCTGAGGCGCGCGCTGCCGATCCGCCGCCGGTTTTGCTTCAGGCGCCACCGGGCTGACTTCCACTTCCAGTTGAAAACGACTGCCCTTGCTTGGCTCGGAATGGTGCGTGAGGCGCCCGCCCAACAGCTCGATCAATTGCCGGCAGATAGCCAGGCCGATACCCATGCCGCCGTATTCACGAGTCATGGAGCCATCCAGCTGGAAAAACCGCTGGTACAGGGTGGCCTCGTCGAGGAAGGCGAAGCCAATACCGGTGTCGGTCACAATAAAGCTCAGGCGCAAGCCACCGTCGCTGTGGGGCACGCCCACCACCCGCAAGCGCACGGCGCCTTCGTGGGTGAATTTGAATGCGTTGTCCAGCAGGCAATCCAGGCACTGGATAAGTTTGTCTGCGTCGCCCACCACGCGGTCCGGCAGTTCATCGGCCACATCAATGGAAAACGCCAAGCCTTTGGCTTGGGCGCTGGCGCTGAATTGCTGGCGCAAGGTGTCGAGCACGCCGCGTAGGCTGAACACCTGAAGCTGTGCACTGAGGCGCCCGGCCTGCAGTTCGGTGAGGGTCAGAATGCCGTTGACCATGCGCATCATGTCCCGCGCCGAGCCGGCGGCGGTTTGCTGGTATTGCGCGAGGTCGTCGTCCAGTGGCACGGTTTGCATCAACTCAAGGGAGCCGATCACGCCGTTCATAGGGGTGCGCAGTTCGTGGGTCAGGGTGGCGAGGAACTCATCCTTGAGCCGGTTGCTGCGGGCGAGTTGCTGGTTGAGCACTTCGAGCTTCTGGCTGGCGTCGAGCAGAATCTGCGCCTGTTGCTCACGCATGGCATTGATGCGATCAGCCAACGCCAGGGACAACAGCGCCACTTCAATCGCCGAGCCGATCTGGCTGGCGTACATCGTAAGGAACACATTGGGCAGGTAGCCCAGCACCATCAGCGTATTCACCACTCCGCCCAGCAGGAAGGCCGACCAAGCAATGATGAAATAGCGCGCCACCCGCTGCCCGCAGTACCAGGCCTTGATGGCGGCGACAAAGATAGTCACGGTAAACACCAACGCCAAGCCGGTAGCCAGGCGCAGCGCCAGGGCGTAGCTGGTCATCAGCGATAACAACATCACCACGGCACCGCAGGCCACCAACGCCAGCAGTAAGCGGTTGATCCAGCGACTGTGCTGCGCCGTATGCAGGAAGCTGCGCGCGAACAAGCTGCCAAACAACGCGGCCGCACCGATCAGGAACGGCGTCGCGGCATTCGCCCACCAGGGGTTGTTCGGCCAGAAATACTCCACTGCCGCGCCGTTGACCGACAACTGGTACATGCCGAACGAGGCGATATAGAAGATGTAATAGAGGTAGCTGGTGTCGCGCACGCTGAGGTAGATAAACAGGTTGTACACCAGCATCCCCAACAACACGCCGTAGATCAGGCCCAATACATACAAGCGCAGCGGCTGCTGTTCCAGGTAGGCGGTGCTGGACCAAAGGGTCAGCGGCGCCTGGATCGAGCCTTCGCTTTGCAGGCGCAGGTACACGGTTTTCGCCTCGCCGGGGGTGAAATCGATCTTGAACAGGTAGTTGTTCTGGCGAATCTCACGGGCGGAAAACGGCAACGCATCCCCGGTGCGCCCGGCCAGGCGATAGTTGCCGGTGCTGTCGGGCAGGTACAGGTCAAGGTGGTCCAGCGGCGGGTAGGCCAACTCCAGCAACCAAGTACGTTGGGCCTCGGGGCTGTGTGGCAGGTAATGCAGGTTGACCTTGAGCCAGAACACCGAGCGTGAATAGCCGGCATTGAGGGTGTCTTTATCGTGGGGTTTGAATTGTCGGGCGGCGGAAGGCGCGCTGACATCGGCAATCGTGAGGGCATCGGTCGGGTCTTCGAGCACTTGCATGGCTCGGCCCAGTGCCAGGCTGCGGGTGTCCTGGTTGAACTCGATGGCGTTGGCGAGCATCGGCAGCCCGCACAACAATAAGATCAGCAAATAGCGCATAGAGCCCCAGCGTGGCCTGTCCGGTTATGTCAAAAGCCCCCATTCCTTTTGAGAAGACGTACACCGGCGATACAGTTAAGTTGTTTGGATCCACTTTAGCATAGCCGCTAAAGGCCATTGGACACCATTGAAATAATTTTCCTGAAGGCTCTAGGACAAGGCTTTCAGCACACTTTTGCGAGAAGAAAAGTGCCAAAAAAGCGTCGCCTCCTGGACAAAATTCAACCATCGGGCGACGGCCACGCCAAAAGCGTTTGGTGGTAAGCTCGCGCACCATGAATATCTACAGCTCTCGCCCTGTTGTCCTCTGTCTCTCCGGCCATGATCCCAGTGGTGGCGCCGGCTTGCAGGCAGATATCGAAGCCCTGCTCGCCCAAGGGTGCCACGCGGCTCCGGCCGTTACTGCCCTGACCGTGCAGAACACCGTCAATGTCAGCGATTTTCGCGTGCTCGACCGCGAGTGGGTACTGGCCCAGGCCAATGCCGTGCTCGGCGATTCCGAAGTAGCGGCGGTCAAGTTGGGCATGCTCGGTTCCACCGCAATGGTCGACACCGTGGTCGAACTGCTGCAGGCGCATCCGCACCTGCCGGTGGTGTGCGACCCGGTGCTGCGTGCCGGCGGCGGCGGGAGCCTGGGCAAGGACGAAGTGGGCTACGCCATGCGCGAGCGGCTGCTGCCGTTGTCGCTGATTGCCACACCGAACCTGCCCGAAGCGCGCATTCTCGCCGAACTGCCCGAAGGCACCGCGGACGAATGCGCCGAAAAACTGCTGCCATTTATAAAGCATCTGTTGATCACCGGCGGACATGGCGACGAGCATGAAGTGCACAACCGCCTCTACAGCCGCGACGGCACGCACCAGACCTTTACCTGCCAGCGCCTGCCCGGCAGCTATCACGGTTCGGGCTGCACCCTGGCCAGCGCACTGGCCGGGAGGATCGCTCAGGGCGAAGGTCTGGTGAGCGCGGTGCAATCGGCGCTCAACTACACCTGGCGCACCCTGCGTGACGCTGAACAGCTCGGCCAGGGCCAGTTTGTACCGCGCCGGCTGCCGCTGGATTTCTGCTCGTAACTTTCTGCTCGAACATCAAGAGGCCTGCCCGATGAAACTACGTGGCCTTTACGCCATCACCGACAGCCAACTGTTGGCTGGCAAATTCCTCGCCTATGTGGAAGCGGCGTTGGACGGTGGCGTGACCCTGTTGCAGTACCGCGACAAAAGCAGCGACGAAGCTCGGCGCCTGCGTGAAGCCGAAAAGCTGCGTGAACTGTGCTCGCGCTACAAGACCCAACTGATCATCAACGATGACGCCGAGTTGGCCGCGCGCCTGGGCGTCGGCGTGCACCTGGGCCAGACCGACGGCCCGCTGACACCGGCCCGTGCGCTGCTGGGCTCCAAAGCCATCATCGGCGCCACCTGCCACAGCCAGATTGAACTGGCCGAACAGGCCGCCCGCGAAGGCGCCAGTTACGTCGCCTTCGGTCGCTTCTTCAATTCCAATACCAAGCCTGGTGCACCTGCCGCCACCCTTGAAATGCTGGCTGAGGCCCGCAAGCGCCTGCACCTGCCGATCTGCGTGATCGGGGGCGTCACCCTGGAAAACGCCGAGCCCTTGGTGGCCCACGGTGCCGACTTACTGGCCGTGGTCCACGGCCTGTTCGGTGCCGACAGCACCCAGGAAGTCACGCGCCGCGCCCGCGCTTTCAACGCCTTAATCAAATCCTGAATTCAGAGAGCCCCACCATGTCTCGTTCCGAAACCCTGTTTGCCAATGCCCAGAAACACATCCCCGGCGGTGTGAACTCCCCCGTGCGTGCGTTCAAGAGCGTGGGCGGCACGCCGTTGTTCTTCAAGCATGCCGAAGGTGCCTACGTCACCGACGAAGATGATAAACGCTATGTAGATTACGTCGGTTCCTGGGGCCCGATGATCCTGGGCCACAGCCACCCGGACGTGCTGGATGCAGTGCGTAAACAGCTGGAGCACGGCTTGTCCTACGGCGCCCCTACCGCCATGGAAACCGAGATGGCTGACCTGGTGTGCTCAATCGTGCCGTCAATGGAAATGGTGCGCATGGTCAGCTCCGGCACCGAAGCCACCATGAGCGCGATTCGTCTGGCCCGTGGTTTCACCGGCCGCGACAGCATCATCAAGTTCGAAGGCTGCTACCACGGCCACTCCGACAGCCTGCTGGTAAAAGCCGGCTCCGGCCTTTTGACCCAAGGCGTGCCCAGCTCGGCCGGTGTGCCAGCGGCATTTGCCAAGCACACTCTGACGCTGCCGTTCAACGACATAGCCGCCGTCGAGCAGATGCTCAACGAAGTCGGCCAAGACGTGGCGTGCATCATTGTTGAGCCGGTGGCCGGCAACATGAACTGCGTACCACCTGCACCGGGTTTCCTCGAAGGCCTGCGCGAGCAGTGCGACAAGCATGGCGTGGTATTGATTTTTGATGAAGTGATGACCGGCTTCCGTGTCGCCCTTGGTGGTGCCCAGGCGCACTATGGCGTCACGCCTGACCTGAGCACCTTCGGCAAGATCATCGGCGGCGGCATGCCGGTAGGCTGCTTCGGCGGCAAACGCGAAATCATGCAGCACATCGCGCCACTGGGGCCGGTCTACCAGGCAGGCACGCTGTCGGGTAACCCGCTGGCTATGGCTGCCGGCCTGACCACGCTGCGTTTGATCAGCCGCCCGGGCTTCCACGCTGAACTGACCGACTACACCACTCGCCTGCTGGACGGCCTGCAACAGCGCGCCGATGCGGCCGGCATCCCGTTTGTCACCACGCAGGCGGGGGGTATGTTCGGCCTGTACTTCAGCGGTGCGGACGATATCGTCACCTTTGATGACGTGATGGGCAGCGACGCCGACCTGTTCAAACGCTTCTTCCACTTGATGCTGGAAGGCGGCGTGTACCTGGCGCCGAGTGCCTTTGAAGCGGGCTTCACATCGATTGCCCATGGCGAAACCGAGTTGCAACTGACCCTGGACGCCGCTGAACGCGCATTCGCTGCCCTGAAATAAACGGTCGCAACATCTGGCGTCGCTGTGGGTGGCGCCAGATTTGCTACTTTGCTTACAGAGATTTCCTTATTTTTTCGAGAATTCACCTGCAATCCGGCAGATAACTTGCCCAAGCAGCAGAAAAACGAGTAAAGACTTTGTAAGCAGAGGCCTGCTTATTTCATAATGCGCGCTTATTGGATCCCGTGAGGGTCCGCGCGCCCCGTCAGAGGTAAGTCGATTCCCATGAAACGCACCGGCCGCACCCTGGTACTGGGCTGCCTGTTGCTCCTTCAGCCGCTGCTGGCAAATGCCCAAGCAGGCGGCAACTCGTTGTTAATCCCAGCGATGGGTCGTTGCACCCTCAATACCCAGCCAGACAGCCAGGCCGAATCCCTGAGCGCGTGCCAGAAACAGGCCGACGAGGGTGATGCGCAGGCGCAATATGAGTTGGGCGAGTACTACCACGACAGCAAAAATCCCGCCCTCGACCTCAACAAAGCCTTGAGCTACTTCGAGAAAGCCTCGTTGCAGGGCCACGCGCAGGCACAATTCCAGCTAGGCACCATGTTCTTCAAAGGCGAAGGCGTGCCGGCCAATAACGTTCAGGCGTATATCGTGCTGAAAATGGCCGCCGTCAACGGCGCCGAAGACGCGCTGGACACGGCCGACGAAGTCGCCGAGCACATGCAGCGCGATGAACTGGAAGTGGCCACCCAGGTCTTGGGCCAGATTTTCCGCAACTACCTGCAGGAACTGCAGAGTGCCGATGGGCGTTCGCCCTTCTCACCCCTGCCCTGACAGCCGTCTTACTTCTCAGGCATTGGCATCGGAAACGGCATGACATTGCTCACGCCCCGTGCCTCGCTGATCTTCGGCGTGCCCAGCCGCTCGACTTCATCGATACGCACAATTGAATGCATCGGCACAAAACTGCGCACCACGCCTTCGAACTGCGCCTTGAGCTTTTCTTCGCCCGGGTCGACGACCAATTGGGTGCGCTCGCCAAAGACGAACTCTTCCACTTCCAGGAAGCCCCACAGATCACTTTGATAGATCTGCTTGGCGTACATTTCGAACACCTGGCCCTGGTTGAGGAAAATCACCTTGTAGATTGGAGCTTCGCGTTTGGTCATGGTGGGCGGATAACACATCGGGGATATAAAAGAGGGCGCGAACTATAGCATGGCACCCGATGCACAACGCTAGGAACCAATGGGCATGCCCCCTATAATGCGCGGTTCTTTACCACCAGTTGACGATTCCCATGGCCAAGAAGCTTTATATCGAAACCCACGGTTGCCAGATGAACGAGTACGACAGCTCGCGCATGGTCGATCTGCTGGGCGAACACCAGGCCCTGGAAGTCACCGCCCGCGCCGAAGATGCCGACGTTATCCTGCTCAATACTTGCTCGATCCGCGAGCGTGCCCAGGACCGTGTGTACTCGCAGTTGGGCCGCTGGCGTGAATTGAAACTGGCCAATCCAGAGATGGTAATCGCCGTCGGCGGTTGCGTGGCCAGCCAGGAAGGCGCCGCGATCCGCGACCGCGCCCCCTATGTCGACGTGGTCTTCGGCCCGCAAACCCTGCACCGCTTGCCGGAAATGATCGACGCGGCCCGTATCACCAAGCTGCCTCAGGTAGACGTCTCGTTCCCGGAAATCGAAAAATTCGACCATTTGCCTGAGCCGCGTATCGACGGGCCAAGCGCCTATGTATCGGTGATGGAAGGCTGCAGCAAGTACTGCACCTTCTGCGTGGTGCCCTACACCCGTGGCGAAGAGGTCAGCCGGCCCTTTGACGACGTGCTGGCAGAGATCATCCACCTGGCCGAAAACGGCGTGCGCGAAGTGACCCTGTTGGGCCAGAACGTCAACGGCTATCGCGGCTTGACCGAGGACGGGCGCCTGGCGGACTTGGCAGAGTTGATCCGCGTAGTGGCAGCAGTGGACGGTATCGAGCGCATCCGTTACACCACTTCGCACCCGCTGGAGTTCTCCGACAGCCTGATCCAGGCCCACGCCGACGTGCCTGAGCTGGTTAAGCACCTGCATTTGCCGGTGCAGTCGGGTTCGGATCGCATCTTGTCGGCAATGAAGCGCAATCACACCGCCCTGGAATACAAATCCAAACTGCGCAAATTGCGTGCAGCAGTGCCGGGCATCTGCATCAGCTCAGACTTTATCGTCGGCTTCCCAGGCGAGACCGAAAAAGACTTCCAGCAGACCATGAAGCTGATTGAAGACGTCGGTTTCGACTTCTCCTATTCGTTCGTCTACAGCCAACGCCCCGGCACACCCGCCGCCGATCTGGTGGACGAAACCCCGGAAGCGCTGAAAAAAGAGCGCTTGAACGCGCTACAACACCGACTGAACCAGCAGGGCTTCGAGATCAGCCGACAAATGGTCGGTTCAGTCCAGCGCATCCTGGTCACCGACTACTCGAAGAAAGATCCCGGCGAATTGCAGGGCCGCACCGAGAACAATCGGATCGTCAACTTCCGTTGCGACAATCCAACCCTGATCGGCCAATTTGCCGATGTGCACATCGATGCGGCGCAACCACACTCGCTGCGCGGCTCTCTGGTGCAATAAATTTGGGAGGGGGCTTGCCCCCTCCCACATAGGAGCCGTGCAACATTCCAATGACGTAAGTGCTTTCGTACCCGCGTCACTGGCGTTATCCTCTCTTTCACCTAAACAGCCAAAGGGCGGCTAAAAGCGACCTTGAACGCACCCACAGTAGAACCCCATCGTTTTATCCTTGAGCCCTTTGAGGCTCGCCGTTTCGCCAATCTGTGCGGACAGTTCGACGAGCACCTGCGCCTGATCGAACAACGCCTGGGCATCGAGATCCGCAATCGCGGCAATCAGTTCGAGCTTATTGGTGAAGCCCAGCCCACTAAATCTGCAGAAAATCTGCTGCGCCGTCTCTACCGCGAAACCAAGGGTAGCGAGCTGTCGCCAGAAACCGTGCACCTGTATTTGCAGGAGTCGGCTGTGGAAGACTTGGCTAACAACCCCGTCGCTGAAGCCAGCGTGGCATTGCGTACCAAGAAAGGCATGATTCGCCCAAAGGGCTTGAATCAGCAGAAGTACGTCAAGGCAATCCTCGGCAACGATATCAATTTCGGCATCGGCCCCGCCGGTACCGGCAAGACCTACCTCGCCGTGGCCTGTGCAGTGGATGCCCTTGAGCGCGAGCAAGTGCGCCGCATCCTGCTGGTGCGCCCGGCGGTCGAAGCGGGCGAAAAGCTCGGTTTCCTGCCCGGCGACCTCGCACAGAAGATCGACCCGTACCTGCGTCCACTCTACGACGCGCTGTACGAGATGCTTGGCTTTGAATACGTGGCCAAGCTGATCGAACGCCAGGTGATTGAAATCGCCCCGCTGGCCTACATGCGCGGCCGCACCTTGAGCAACAGTTTCATCATCCTCGACGAAAGCCAGAACACTACGGTCGAGCAGATGAAGATGTTCCTGACCCGCATCGGGTTCGGCTCGACGGCCATCATCACAGGCGACATTACCCAGGTTGACCTGCCCAAGGGCACCAAGTCGGGCTTGAGCCATGTGATTGAAGTGCTCAAGGACGTGCCGGGTATCAGTTTCACGCATTTCTCACCCAAGGACGTAGTGCGCCACCCGCTGGTGCAACGCATCGTCGAAGCCTACGAGCGCTTCGAACACCGCGACGACGGACTGTCAAAGGACATTCGCCGCGATGCTTGAGCTTGACCTGCAACTGGCCACCGAGGCGCCCGCCCCCAGTGAAGAACAATTCCGCCAATGGTGCGCACTGGCCCTGCGCCAGCGCACTGCCGACTCGGAATTGACCATCCGTCTGGTGGACGAGCCCGAAGGCCGCGAGTTGAACCACACCTGGCGCCAGAAAGACTACGCGACCAACGTGCTGTCGTTCCCCGCCGACGTACCCGACGAGCTGCTGGATATCCCGTTGCTGGGCGATCTGGTGATCTGCGTCGAAGTGGTGGAGCGCGAGGCGAAGGAACAAGGTAAGACGCTGGAAGCCCACTGGGCTCATCTAGTCATCCACGGCTGCTTGCATCTCTTGGGTTACGACCATATAGACGATGACGAAGCCGAGGAAATGGAAACACTGGAACAAACGTTGCTTGCCGAACTGGGTCACCCTGATCCGTATGCAGACGACGAAACATAACTGACACAACAAAGGATTTAGAGTAATCGCTATGAGCGAAGACCGATCGAGCAACGGGCAAAAGTCATGGCTGGGTAAACTGACCCAGGCTTTTGCCCACGAGCCGAAAAACCGCCAGGAGCTGCTGGAGCTGCTGCGCGAGGCCCACCAGAACAAGTTGCTGGACAGCGAAGCGCTGGCCATCGTCGAAGGCGCCATCCAGGTCGCTGACCTGCAAGTACGGGACATCATGGTCCCGCGCTCGCAGATGATCAGCATCAAGGCGACCCAGACCCCGCGGGAATTCCTCCCGGCCGTGATCGACTCCGCGCACTCGCGCTACCCGGTGATCGGTGAAAGCCATGACGACGTCATGGGCGTCCTGCTGGCCAAGGACCTGCTGCCGCTGATCCTCAAGGAGAACGGCGACAGCTTCAACATCAAGGACCTGCTGCGTCCCGCCACCTTCGTACCCGAATCCAAGCGCCTGAATGTGCTGCTGCGCGAATTCCGCGCCAACCACAATCACATGGCCATTGTGATCGACGAATACGGCGGCGTGGCCGGCCTCGTGACCATCGAAGACGTGCTGGAACAGATCGTCGGCGACATCGAAGATGAGCACGACGTCGAAGAAGACAGCTACATCAAGCCGCTGCCGAGCGGTGACTTCCTGGTCAAGGCGCTGACGCCGATCGAGAACTTCAACGAGTTTTTCGACAGCGAATTCTCCGACGACGAGTTCGACACCGTTGGCGGCCTGGTAATGAGTGCGTTCGGGCATCTGCCCAAGCGTAACGAAACCACCGAGATCGGCGCGTATCGCTTCCGCATCCTGAATGCCGATAGCCGTCGTATCCACTTGATCCGCTTGACCCCTATTGCCCGTTAAGGACTGAAATGCGCCGCATGATCGCACCCGGCTGGCCCGGTAACTTGCTGGCCGTGGTGGCCGGCGCCATCACTACCCTGGCGCTGGCGCCGTTCGATCTGTGGCCGTTTGCACTGATCGCGGTGGGAGTGTTCTATGTCGGCCTGCGAGAGCTGACACCCCGTCAGGCCCTGGGCCGTGGCTGGTGTTTCGGTTTCGGCCTGTTTGGTGCTGGCACCAGCTGGATTTACTACAGTATCCACCACTTCGGCGGCGCTTCGGTGCTGCTGGCGGGGTTCCTGATGCTGTTGTTCACCGCCGCCATTGCCTGGTTCTTCGCCCTGCCGGCTTGGCTGTGGGCGCGCTGGTTGCGTCGCAATGAAGCACCGTTGGCAGATGCGCTGACGTTTGCCGCATTGTGGGTCGGCCAGGAAGCCTTTCGCGGCTGGTTCCTCACCGGATTCCCGTGGCTGTACTCCGGTTATAGCCAGCTCGACGGCCCCCTCACCGGCCTGGCGCCAGTGGGTGGCATGTGGCTGATTTCCTTTGCCCTGGCACTGACGGCGGCCCTGCTGGGCAACCTGCCGCGCCTGCTGGCCAGTAAACGCAATGGGTTTATCGGCGCAGGTCTGGTGTTGCTGGTCGCCCCCTGGGCCATCGGCCTGGCGCTCAAGCATCACGCTTGGACGTCCCCGTCCGGCGCTCCGCTGACCGTAGCGGCCATCCAGGGCAACGTCGAACAAAGCATGAAGTGGGACCCCGAGCAGCTCAATGCGCAGCTCGCGCTGTACCGCGACATGAGTTTCAGCTCCAAGCCTGTCGACCTGCTGGTGTGGCCGGAAACGGCGGTGCCGGTGCTCAAGGAGTCCGTCGAGGGCTACCTGGGGATGATGGGCAAGTTTGCCGCCGACCGACACACCGCGCTTATCACCGGCGTGCCAATACGCCAGGAAGTGCACCACCAGAAGCGCTACTTCAATGGCATCACCGTGGTAGGCGAAGGCGACGGCACTTACCTGAAGCAGAAGCTCGTGCCGTTTGGCGAATACGTGCCGCTGCAGGACATGCTGCGCGGACTGATTGCCTTCTTCGACCTGCCGATGTCGGACTTCGCCCGCGGCCCCGCCGACCAGGCGATGTTGCAGGCGAAGGGCTATCAGATCGCGCCTTTCATTTGCTACGAAGTGGTCTACCCGGAATTCGCCGCCGGACTGTCGGCCCAGAGCGACCTGCTGCTGACCATCAGCAATGACACCTGGTTCGGCCGCTCCATTGGCCCGCTGCAGCACCTGCAAATGGCGCAGATGCGTGCGTTGGAAGCTGGGCGCTGGATGATCCGTGCGACCAATAATGGCGTGACTGGGTTGATCAACCCGTTTGGCCAGATCACTGCGCAGATCCCGCAATTCGAGCGCGGAATCCTCTATGGCGAAGTGGTGCCGATGCATAACCTGACGCCATACCTGCAATGGCGCTCGTGGCCGCTGATCATCGTGTGCCTGGGGTTGTTTGGTTGGGCGCTGCTGGCAGGCCGGATGTCAAAAACCGTCTAACAGCCAACGCGAATCAAAATGTGGGAGAGGACTTGCCCCCTCCTACATCTTGATCTGCATTTTAATCAGCAGGGTTATCGATAGAACAACCGATACCCCACCTGCCCTACCGCCTCGTTGATCAACTGCCCGCTCTGCCACACCGACTTGAACTCGGGCATCCATCCACCCAGCGGCCGGGCATTGTCCACGCCCAGAAACCCCACCGGCGCCGGCACCACGGTGAAGCCGGCCTTTTCAAAACTCCACACCGAACGCGGCATGTGCCAGGCCTGTGTCACGACCACCACACGCTTGATGCCCTCGGGCAATAGAATCTCGGCACTCATCTGTGCGTTTTCCCAGGTGGTACGGCTGCGCTCTTCCTTCCAGCGCACCGTAACGCCGAAATCATCCTGCATCGATACCGCCATCAGCTCAGCTTCGCTGGGCGGCGTGCCGTAGTGCAATCCCCCGGTGGTAAGCACCGGCAGGCCGGACGCCTTGGCCAGTCGGGCGGCATACCGCTGGCGCTCCAGGCCAATACCGGTAGGCTGATCAGAACCCCATGCCGGGTCGCCGCGCTCGCGTCCCGAGCCCAGCACCACAATGGCGTCGGCGCGCTGGGCCAGGGTCGACCAGTCTTCACGCGCCAACGGAGGCTCGGTCTCCAGGGCCCGCGCGCCCCACTCCACGGCCACCGGCAAGCTGATCAACCACATGCCGCCAAACCCCAGGGCAAAGCAGCAGCCGGCCAAACGTGGGCGAGTGCGTCTAAACCACCAGGCAAGGGCCAGCAGCAGCAAGAGAATGCCGGGCGGCAGGAGCAGTTGTTTAATGAAATAACGAATAGGCATCGGGCATCTCCAAAGATGCCCGAAGCCTAAGGTGTAACGGGGTTTAGCGACAATCTCTACAGTGAAATAGCGCAATGGTGTTGTTCAGCGGGGGGTTAACTACTTGTAGCGGGCGGACCGGAATGTTTCCGGGCCACGACCGGCCGGCAAGTCCTTGAGCCACACCACCTTGGCAGAGTGCGTAGGCTCTTGGACTGGCGGGGTTGCCACCCAAGGGCGCGCACTGCGTTTGTTGCGTTCCAGGTAAGCCTTGATCAGTTCCAACTCCGCGCGACTCAATCCACGCAGTTCCAACTCGACAGGCCGTTCATCACGCAATCGGCCCGCTGTCCTCGCTGCATCCAATGCACGACCCAATCGGTCGATCAGTCCCTCGTAGACGTCCGGTTTAGTTGCGATTCGCTGCGATTCAACCATCCCCTCACCTCATTGAAGAAAGACTTGCTCCCCACTGAACAGCGTAGCCCTCGTTGCTGCGCCTGCCCGGCGCCGCGACAGACGGCCTCGGCTACGCAATCAGGGTTTCCCTCGATAGAGTGGGGTCATGTATGCTACGGCGCTTCCTGTAACTCCACTTCCCGCAGGGTTTGGGCACGGACGCGCCGCTTTTTGGTGTCGAACAACCTGAACGTTGCACCGAAGAGGATTAGGCCACCCCTATCCAGTTCAAAAGTAGCCATGCACGAACAATATCAGCCCCGTGAAATAGAAAATGCCGCCCAAACCTTCTGGGACGAGCAAAAGTCCTTTGAAGTCAGTGAACAGCCAGGCAAGGAGACTTTCTATTGCCTATCGATGTTCCCTTACCCCAGCGGCAAGCTACACATGGGGCACGTGCGTAACTACACCATCGGCGACGTGATTTCCCGCTACCAGCGCATGCAAGGCAAGAACGTCCTGCAACCCATGGGTTGGGACGCCTTCGGCATGCCGGCGGAAAACGCTGCGATGAAAAACAACGTGGCTCCCGCCAAGTGGACCTACGAAAACATCGCCTACATGAAGACCCAGCTGCGCAGCCTGGGCCTGGCGGTGGACTGGTCCCGCGAAGTGACCACCTGCAAGCCGGATTACTACCGCTGGGAACAATGGCTGTTCACTCGCCTGTTCGAAAAAGGCGTGATCTACAAAAAAAGCGGCACCGTGAACTGGGACCCGATCGACCAGACCGTGCTGGCCAACGAGCAGGTGATCGACGGGCGCGGCTGGCGTTCCGGCGCGCTGATCGAAAAGCGCGAAATCCCGATGTACTACTTCAAGATCACCGCCTACGCGGATGAACTCTTGTCGAGCCTCGACGATTTGCCGGGCTGGCCTGAACAGGTCAAGACCATGCAGCGCAACTGGATCGGCAAGTCCAAGGGCATGGAAGTGCAGTTCCCGTACAACGTCGACTCCATCGGCGAAGCGGGCGCACTCAAAGTCTTCACCACCCGTCCCGACACCCTGATGGGCGCGACCTACGTCGCCGTGGCCGCCGAGCACCCGCTGGCCACCCAGGCCGCACAGAACAACCCCGAGCTGCAGGCGTTCATCGCCGAATGCAAAGGCGGCAGCGTGGCTGAAGCCGACGTCGCCACCCAAGAGAAAAAAGGCCTGCCGACCGGCCTGTTCGTCGAGCACCCACTGACCGGCGAGAAGTTGCCGGTTTGGGTCGCCAATTACGTGTTGATGCACTACGGCGATGGCGCAGTAATGGCTGTACCGGCCCACGACGAGCGTGATTTCGAATTCGCCACCAAATACAACCTGCCGATCAAGTCGGTGGTGCGCACCAGTTCGGGCGACACCAACCCGGCCCCGTGGCAAGACGCTTATGGCGAGCACGGCACGCTGATCAACTCCGGCGAGTTCGACGGCCTGGACTTCGCCGGCGCCTTCGACGCCATCGAAGTCGCACTGATCAAGAAGAACCTCGGCGCCTCGCGCACCCAGTTCCGCCTGCGCGACTGGGGCATCAGCCGCCAGCGTTACTGGGGCTGCCCGATCCCAATCATCCACTGCGATACCTGCGGTGACGTGCCGGTGCCGGAAGACCAGTTGCCAGTCGTGCTGCCGGAAGACGTGGTGCCGGACGGCGCCGGTTCGCCATTGGCACGCATGCCTGAGTTCTACGAGTGCAGTTGCCCTAAATGCGGCCAGCCTGCCAAGCGTGAAACCGACACCATGGACACCTTCGTGGAGTCCTCGTGGTACTACGCCCGCTACGCCTCGCCTCACTACGAGGGTGGCCTGGTGGAAAAATCCGCGGCTGACCATTGGTTGCCGGTGGATCAGTACATTGGTGGCATCGAACACGCCATTCTTCACCTGCTGTACGCGCGTTTCTTCCATAAGCTGATGCGCGACGAAGGCCTGGTGAGTTCCAACGAGCCGTTCAAGAACCTGCTGACCCAAGGCATGGTGATCGCCGAGACCTACTATCGCCGCGAAGCCAATGGCGCCTACACCTGGTTCAACCCGGCGGACGTCGAACTTGAGCGCGACAGCAAAGCCAAGGTCATCAGCGCCAAGCTGATCGCCGACGGCCTGCCGGTGGAGATCGGCGGTACCGAGAAAATGGCCAAGTCGAAGAACAATGGCGTCGACCCACAGTCGATGATCGACCAGTTCGGTGCCGACACCTGCCGTCTGTTCATGATGTTCGCCTCGCCACCTGACATGAGCGCCGAATGGTCCGACTCCGGCGTCGAAGGCTCGCACCGCTTCCTCAAGCGCGTCTGGCGCCTGGCTCACGCCCATGTCAGCCAGGGCCTGCCGGCCAAGCTGGACGTGGCGTCCCTGAGCGACGAGCAGAAACTTATTCGCCGCAGCACCCACCTGGCCATCAAGCAAGCCAGCCAGGATGTAGGCCAAAACCACAAGTTCAACACCGCCATCGCCCAGGTGATGACATTGATGAACGTGCTGGAGAAAGCCCCGCAAGCGACCGAACAGGACCGCGCACTGGTACAGGAAGGCCTGGAAACGGTCACCCTGCTGCTGGCACCGATTACGCCGCACATCAGTCACGACCTGTGGAGCCGTCTGGGCCATAGCGACGCAGTCATCGATGCGCGCTGGCCGGTGCAGGATGACAGCGCCCTGGTACAGGACACGCTGCAACTGGTGATCCAGGTCAACGGTAAGCTGCGTGGCCAGATCGACATGCCGGCCAGTGCCAGCCGTGAAGAAGTCGAAGCGGCCGCACGCGTCAACGAGAACGTGCTGCGCTTTACCGAAGGCCTGACGATCCGCAAAGTGATCGTGGTGCCTGGCAAATTGGTCAATATCGTCGCTAGCTAATCGCATCGGGCGCAGGGCTTGAGCCCTGCGCCGAACAAAGCCTTCAAGGCCTCGATAAGGCCCACATGGTTTCAAGGGGAGCAACAAAATGATCAAACGCAATCTGCTGGTTATGGGCCTTGCCGTGCTACTGAGCGCTTGCGGCTTCCAGCTGCGCGGCACCGGCACCAATGACCTGACGATCAAGGAACTGGATGTCAGCGCGCGCGACGCCTACAGCGAAACCGTGACCCAGTTGCGCCAGGTCCTGGAAAACAACGGGGTACACGTCTACACCGGCGCAACCTACAAGCTGTTCCTGGCGAACGAAAAAGAAACCCAGCGCAACCTGAGCTACGCCAGCGCAGGGCGCGCCTCGGATATCGAACTGAGCACTGTGCTCAGCTTTGAAATCCAGGGCCGCGACCACCTGCCATTGATGGGTGACAACATCCAGGTGCAGAAAATCGTCAGCCACGATGGCAACAACCTGGTGGGCTCGGATGCCGAAATCATCCAGGTCCGCAAGGAAATGCGTCGTGATCTGGTGCAACGCGTAGTCTTGCGCCTGTCGATGCTGACCCCGGAGAAGCTGGAAACCTTGCAGCAAGCCGCTGACAACAAGGCCAAGGCTGACGCCGATGCGCTGAAAGCTGCGAAAGAGTACGAAGACAACACGCCGAAACAATCGCCTGTTGAAGTACCTGTCGAGTAAGCCAGACGGGGCGCCCCAGGCGCCCCGCTCTACCTGCCTATGAAACTCGCCCCCGCCCAACTCGCCAAACACCTGCAAGGTGGCCTCGCGCCTGTCTACATCGTCAGCGGTGATGACCCGCTGCTGTGCCAGGAAGCCGCCGACGCCATCCGTACCGCCGCACGCCAGCAGGGCTTCGATGAACGCCAGGTATTCAGCGCCGACGCCAGTTTCGACTGGGGCACGCTGCTGCAAGCCGGCGCGAGCATGTCGCTATTCGCCGAAAAACGCCTGCTTGAGCTGCGTCTGCCATCGGGCAAGCCTGGAGATAAAGGCGCGGCGGCACTGATGGAATACTGCTCACGTCCCGCTGAAGATACGGTCTTGCTGATCAGCCTGCCCAAACTCGACGGCAGCGCGCAGAAGACCAAGTGGGGCAAGGCCTTGGTAGAAGGGGCGCAGACCCAGTTCATCCAGATATGGCCGGTGGACAGCAATCAGCTGCCGCAGTGGATTCGCCAGCGCCTGTCCCAATCGGGGCTGGCCGCAACGCAAGACGCCGTTGAGCTGATCGCCGCCCGGGTCGAGGGCAACTTGCTTGCCGCTGCTCAGGAGATCGAAAAGCTCAAGCTGATGGCCGAAGACGGGCAGATTACCGTCGAAACGGTACAAGGCGCCGTGGCAGACAGTGCACGTTTTGATGTATTCGGGCTGGTGGATGCAATCCTCAACGGCGAACCCGCCCACGCCCTGCGCATGCTCGAAGGCCTGCGTGGCGAAGGGGTCGAGCCACCAGTGATTCTCTGGGCCCTGGCCCGAGAGCTTCGGGTATTGGCCAATATTGCCCTGCAGTACAGCCAAGGCACGCCGCTGGACAAGTGCTTCAGCCAGGCTCGGCCACCGGTGTGGGACAAGCGCAAACCCCTGATGAGCAAAGCCCTTCAACGGCACTCGGCGCAACGCTGGGCACAACTGTTGCTGGAGGCGCAGCGCATTGATGCACAGATCAAGGGCCAGGCGGCGGGTTCACCGTGGATGAGCCTCAGCCGTTTGTCGTTGTTGATGGCCGGTCAGCGCCTGACACTTCCAGCCGAATAATCCTAGTTTCCAAACACCACAGAACCAATGTGGGAGGGGGCTTGCTCCCGATGGCGGCGCTGAAGTCGACACATGTATTGACTGAAACACCACCATCGAGGGCAAGCCCCCTCCCACACGTCCTATCGCGTACGCAATGAAATCTCCTACCCGCCGCCGGGCTTTACAGCTGTCCAACTTCGGCAGATGATTTGCACCGCTGCATCACATCTGAGGAGAGCATCGACCATGAGCAAAAAGCCATCCAAGCATGGCCCCAACAAGGCCAAATCCATCATCGCCCAGCCACTGTTCCGCAGCCGTCAGGAACGCGCCGGCAAGGGCAAGGGCAGCTACCGCCGCGAAGCCTTCCAGTCTAATAGCTGGGAGGCTTCTTACTTTCTGGCTGCCTGAAGGCAAGCGCCCCTCTGGCATGATAAGGTCAGCGTCTGATTTGTAATCCCTGGACCTGTGCATGCCCTCTCGTCTTTCCCGTCATTGGCACCTTCGCCAACTGATCGCTGCCTCCAGCCTCATTCTGCTTGTCGCCTGTGCGGAAAAACCTACCGCCGCCGACGCCCAACCGTTGCCAAAGCTCCAAACCGCACCCGTTGTAGCGCCCGCCGTCGTGGCCCCGCTGGCCGTGGACAATCTCGATATCCAACCGACCCAAACCTTCGCCGAATGGCAGGCGGGTTTCCGCGCGCAAGCCCTGCAGGCCGGCATTACCGCCGCCGTGTTCGACAATGCCTTCGCCAATGTCACCCCCGACATGGCGGTGATCCGCGCCGACCGCAGCCAGCCGGAGTTTTCCCGCCCGGTGTGGGAATACCTCGACGGTGCCCTATCGCCGTTGCGTGTGCGTAATGGCCAGGCACTGCTAATCAAATATGCCGACATCCTGCAAAGCATCGAGCAACGTTATGGCGTCGACCGCCAAGCGTTGGTGTCGGTGTGGGGCATGGAGAGTAACTTCGGCCAGTTCCAGGGCAACAATTCGGTAATCCGCTCCCTGGCGACCCTGGCCTATGAAGGCCGACGCCCAGCCTTTGCACAGGCGCAATTGCTGGCGGCACTGCAGATCATCCAACACGGCGATATCCAGGCCGACCAGATGAAAGGCTCCTGGGCAGGCGCTATGGGCCAGACCCAATTTATCCCGACCACCTACAACACCCACGCAGTGGACTTCGACGGCGACGGTCGCCGCGATATCTGGAATAGCCCGGCCGACGCCCTCGCCTCCACTGCGCACTACCTGCAAAGCTCCGGCTGGCAGAAAGGCCAGCCGTGGGGGTTCGAGGTGAAACAACTGCCAGCGAACTTCGATTACGCCCTGGCCGATGGCGGCACCCGCAAAACCGTCGCTGAGTGGCTCAAACTGGGCGTGCAGCTGCCGCCGGGCGCCAGCATGCCAAGCAATGTCGACCAACTCTCCGCCGCCCTGCTGCTGCCTGCGGGCTATCGCGGCCCGGCGTTCCTGGTGCTGGATAACTTCCGCGCCATCCTCAAGTACAACAACTCATCGTCCTACGCGCTGGCGGTTGGCCTGTTGTCGGAGCGGTTTGGTGGCAGTGGCGTGATTCGTGGCGAGTGGCCGAAAGATGAGCTGCCACTGAGCCGATCCCAGCGCATTGATTTGCAGACGGCGTTGAGTGCCAATGGCTATGACGCGGGCAACCCGGATGGGATTATCGGCGCCAACACCCGTAAGGCGATTCGTGCGGCGCAGCAGGCGCTGGGCTGGCCGGCGGATGGGTATCCGACGGTGAAATTGCTGGAGTCGCTGCAAAACCGTTAGATCTGCTTATGGCGACTATCGCTATCGGGGGCAAGCCCCCTCCCACATTTTGATTTGTGAATACATTCAAGTGTGGGAGGGGGCTTGCCCCCGATGGCGGTTTGGCAGGCACCAACAGATTCAGGGTTTGAACACCACATCCTGCTCCAACACCACCCGCTTCTCCCCTGCATCCAAACGCACCAACGCGCCCATTGGCAGCGTCAGGTTTGGATCGCAATGCCCACTGCGCCAGCCGGCCAACACCGGTATGCACAAAGGCTCGAACGTCTGCTTCAGTAGGCGCTCCAGCGCAGCGTTATCCACCCCCGCCACATCCCCCACCAGCACACCCGCAACCTGGGCCAATTTACCGGCCAGGCGCAAGTGCGTCAGCAACCGGTCAATGCGGTAGATCGGCTCGTTGACGTCTTCGATAAACAGGATGATGCCTTCAGCGTCGATTTCGTAAGGCGTCCCCATGACCGCCGCAATCATCGACAGGTTACCTCCCAGCAAGCGCCCACAGGCAATGCCAGGCTCGATCGTGGTCAGCGGGTACGCCACCGGGTGCGACAGCACACTGCCGGCGCCCAGCTGACCGCGCAGAAGGCTGAACAATGACGATTCGGTAGGTTGTTGCTTGTCGCCGAGCAGGTCGGCATTGAGCATCGGGCCGTGGAAGGTCACGAAGCCGGCGTAGCGGCTGATCGCCAAGTGCAGGGCGGTGATGTCGCTGTAGCCCACGAATGGCTTGGGGTTGGCGCGTAGCAGTTCGAAATCCAGGCTATCGAGCAGACGCGGTGTTCCATAGCCGCCGCGCAGGCAAAAGATAGCGTCGATGTCCGGATCGGCGAAGGCGGCGTGCAGGTCACGCAGGCGCACTGCATCGCTGCCGGCGAGGTAGCCGTCGCGTTCATAGACGCCGGGGGAAATTCGCAGATCGTAGCCGCGCGTGCGCATCCATTGGCCAGCCCTTTCAACGTCCAGCACGGCGGGGCCGGCAGGTGCGATCAGGGCGATGGTGCCTTCAGAACGAAGGGCTGGAACGGCTGCTGTCATACACAACTCTCCCTAACTAGCGCGGAACGAAATGTGGGAGGGGGCGTGCCCCCGATTGCGGTGGATCAGCCAGCACATGTAGCGACTGACATACCGCAATCGAGGGCAAGCCCCCTCCCACACTGGATCTAAACCCCTATCAGGAAACCAGGCTTGCCTTGACCAACTTGGCTTGTTCGTCAGCGTGGTACGAAGAGCGTACCAACGGGCCCGAGGCGACGTTCTTGAAGCCCATCTTGTAGCCTTCCTCGGCGAACCAGGCGAAGGTGTCCGGGTGCACGAAACGCTGCACCGGCAAGTGGCTGCGCGACGGTTGCAGGTACTGGCCCAGGGTCAGCATGTCGATGTCGTGTTCGCGCATGCGTTTCATGACTTCGATGACTTCTTCGTCGGTTTCGCCCAGGCCCAGCATCAGGCCGGATTTGGTCGGAATGTGCGGCATCATCTGCTTGAATTTCTGCAGCAGGGTCAGCGACCACTGGTAGTCCGAACCCGGACGCGCGGCCTTGTACAGGCGTGGCACGGTTTCCAGGTTGTGGTTGAACACATCCGGTGGCTCGGCGGCGGTGATTTCCAGCGCCACGTCCATACGGCCACGGTAGTCCGGGACCAGGGTTTCGAGCATCACGTTCGGCGACAGTTTGCGGATTTCGCGGATGCAGTCGGCAAAGTGCTGTGCACCGCCGTCACGCAAGTCGTCGCGGTCCACCGAAGTGATCACTACATATTTGAGTTTCAGATCGGCGATGGCGATGGCCAGGCTTTCCGGCTCGTTCACGTCCAGTGGCTTCGGCCGGCCATGGCCAACGTCGCAGAACGGGCAACGACGGGTGCAGATGTCACCCATGATCATGAACGTGGCGGTGCCGCCGGAGAAGCATTCGCCCAGGTTCGGGCAAGAGGCCTCTTCGCATACGCTGTGCAGCTTGTGTTTGCGCAGCAGGGCCTTGATACGGTCGACTTCCGGCGAAACCGGGATACGTACGCGAATCCAGTCGGGTTTCTTCGGAAGTTCGGTGGTCGGAATGATCTTCACCGGGATGCGTGCAACCTTCTCGGCGCCGCGCAGCTTGACGCCGGCTTCCACCTTGGCACGCGGGGCCGGGGCCGGACGCTCGGTAACGTCCAGCGTCGGGATCATGGTTTGCACTGCATCAGTAGTCATAATCAGTCGATTCCGCCCGTTAGGGTCGTCTGCTCAGCATAGTCGAGGTGTTTGACGAGCTGCGCGCGCAGCCGGGCACTTACCTCGGCAAATTTAATCGGTGTAGCGTGTTCGCTCAGTTGGGTCATCGCCAACCCGGCATAGCCGCACGGGTTGATCCGCCGAAACGGGGCCAAGTCCATGTCCACGTTCAGGGCCAGGCCATGAAAGGAACATCCGTGACGAATCCGAAGCCCCAGGGAGGCGATTTTCGCGCCATCCACATACACACCGGGAGCATCAGGCTTGGCCGCGGCGGTCACGCCATAACTGGCCAGCAACTCGACCAGGCAAGCCTCTATCCGGCTGACCAGATCGCGCACGCCAAATCCCAGCTTGCGCACGTCCAGCAACAGATAAGCGACCAACTGGCCGGGGCCATGGTAAGTCACTTGGCCACCTCGGTCGACCTGCACCACCGGAATATCCCCCGGCAGCAGCAAATGCTCAGCCTTGCCAGCCTGGCCCTGGGTGAACACCGGCGGGTGTTCCACCAGCCAGATCTCATCGGGGGCCGAGGTGCCACGCTCGTTGGTGAACCGTTGCATGGCGTGCCAGACAGGCTCGTAGGCCATCTGGCCGAGCTCGCGAAAGCCCAGGACCTCTGGCATCACAGCACCATGTGCACGAAGCCGGTGGCCCGCAGTTCGCTGTTGATGTCGTAGAGCTGGTCCTGGCCGGTCGCAACGATGTGCAACTGGATAGTCGTGTATTTACCGGTGGTGCTGGATCGCTCATCCACTCGGTTATCGTTGATCGTCGCGTGTTTACGCACGATCTCAAGAATCGTGTCCTTGCGGCCAACACCCGTGTCGCTGATCACCTTGATCGGGTAATCGACCACCGGGAATTCGATCTTGGGTGCCTTTACTTCGGTATCGGTCATGGCGTAACGGCCTCGTAAGCGGTAAGCCGTGGCGACGGCAAAGCCCCGCGTCGGATCAACGCGGGGCTTTGCAGGTGCACACTATCAGTTGAACAAGCCGTAGAAGAATAGACGGATGCTATCCCACACGCGGCGGAAGATACCACCTTCGTCGACAGCGTCCAGCGCGATCAGGTCAGCGCTGTGCACCACCTTGTCGTCCAGTTTCACTTCGACTTTACCGATCACGTCACCCTTGGCGATTGGAGCAACCAATTGCGGGTTCATGGTCATGCTGGCAGCGAGCTTTTTCAGCTGGCCTTTAGGCATGGTCAGGGTCAGGTCTTCAGCCAGGCCGGCCTTGACTTGAGAGGTTGCGCCCTTCCATACCGGCGCGGTCGCCAGTTCAGCACCCTTCTGATAGAAGGTCTGGGTTTCGAAGAAGCGGAAACCATAGGTCAGCAGCTTTTGCGTTTCGGCCGCACGGGCCTGCTCGCTGTTTGTGCCGAATACCACTGCAATCAGGCGCTGGCCGTCACGAACAGCGGACGACACCATGCAATAGCCAGCCTCTTCGGTGTGGCCGGTTTTCAGACCATCAACGGTCTTGTCACGCCACAACAACAGGTTGCGGTTAGGCTGCTTGATGTTGTTCCAGAAGAACTCCTTCTGGGAATAAATCGCGTAGTGCACCGGGTCAACACGAATGATCGCGCGGGCCAGGATCGCCATGTCGTGAGCCGACGAGTAGTGCTCAGGGTTTGGCAAACCAGTCGGATTCATGAAGTGGCTGTTGGTCATGCCCAGGTCGGCGACGGTTTTGTTCATCATGTCGGCGAATGCATCTTCGCTGCCGGCGATGTGCTCGGCCAGCGCGACGCTGGCGTCGTTACCGGACTGGATGATGATGCCGTGCAGCAGGTCACTTACGGTGACTTGCGAGCCCACCTTGATGAACATGCGCGAACCGCCGGTACGCCAGGCGTTTTCGCTGACGGTCACCGGGTCGTTCTCGCCGATCTGGCCGCGACGGATTTCCAGGGTCGCGATGTAGGCGGTCATCAGCTTGGTCAGGCTGGCTGGCGGCAGGCGTTGGTCACCGTTGCTCTCTACCAGCACGTTGCCGCTGGCGGCGTCCATCAGGACCCACGCCTTAGCGGCCAGTTGCGGTGAAGCCGGCACCATTTCAACCGCCCAGGCGGCCGGGGTGATGATCAGCGAGATAAGCAGGCACGTGCGTTTGGCTAAGGTGGTGATGTTCATCCGTCTCTCGAAATTGCTTATGGAAACTTGCCCTCGCGGGCAAAACTTATTCAGACAGCCCGCTACCAGACTGTCACGTGTTCGGTTGCCCGCTCACCCCTTGCCCCTGGGTTTTTATTGTTCAACGAGCCAACAACCACAGCTCAAACCCGCGCACGGGCCTGAACCATCAATTCTTTGTTATTCAGCGGTGACCACGCTGGGTTGTCCCAGGTTGGCCATGCGCACGCTGTTCTGTACTTGCGCCACTTCGCTCGGCGAGCCGATCGGGCCCATGCGCACGCGGTGCAGGGTTTGCTGGTTACGCACGATGGAGCTGATAAAGACCGGCGCGTTGACCATGCCGCTGAGCTTGGACCTTAACAGTTCTGCCGCATCCGGGTTGGCGAAAGCGCCCACTTGCAGGTATTGCCCGCCAGCGACCGAAGCACCCGGCGCTGCGTGGGGTACGACCACCGTGTCCGGTGCGTGTTGCTGCGGTGGCGGTGTCCACTGTTCGATCTTGCCGGTGGATGCCGTCACTTGCGGCTGCGCACTCTGCGGTTCATTGAGCATCAGCGGGGCGGGCTTGCCACGCTGGGCCCAGTACTGCGCCGGGTCGATACCTTCGACCTTGACCCGTGCCGTACCGGTTTCGGCATAGCCGAGCTTCTTCGCGGCGGCGTAGGACAAATCGATGATCCGGTCCGAATAGAACGGCCCACGATCGTTGACCCGCAGGATCACCGTGCGGTTATTGTCCAGGTTGGTCACCCGCACATAGCTGGGCAGCGGCAAGGTTTTATGCGCTGCGCTCATGCCATACAGGTCATAGACCTCGCCGTTGGCAGTGTTCTGACCATGGAACTTGGTGCCGTACCAGGACGCCGTGCCCGATTGCACGTAGGTCTTGGATTCCTGCAACGGAAAGTAGGATTTACCCAGCACGGTATAGGGGTTGGCCTTGTAAGGGCCGGTGTGCAAGGTGGGCGTGGCATCCGGGATTTTCGACACATCGACATCCCACCACGGCGCGCCGTCTTTGTGCGCGCGGTTGATGTCCAGGCCTGGCTGGGAACGTACGGCGGTACCGCCGGACTTCTGTGGTGCCGGGCCACGGCTTGTGGAACAACTGACGACCAGCAGGGACAACGCGGCGAACGCCACCAGCTTGAGCGGTTGATTGAACGGCGATGCCCGCATTACTTGTTGCCCCGTGCTTGGACCAGCATGTCTGACAGCTGATGCACGGCCATGGCGTACATCACACTGCGGTTATAACGCGTGATTGCGTAGAAATTCTTCAGGCCCATCCAATATTCAGGGCCATTTTCGCCTTCCAGGCGGAACGCCGTGACCGGCATATCATCGCGTGGCGCATTCTGACTCGACCAGCCCAGCGCCCGCAACTCCCCGACCGTCTTGGCCGGCTCGATGCCCTGGGTCAGGCCTTCATCGGCACGTTCCCCGCTGACGTCGGCGCGAATCACTACGGGCTCGCCGCCCACCCAGCCATGGCGCTTGAAGTAGCTGGCCACGCTGCCAATGGCGTCGTCGGGATTACTCCAGATGTTGATGTGGCCGTCACCGTCAAAATCCACGGCATAGGCGCGAAAGCTGCTCGGCATGAACTGCGGCAAGCCCATCGCCCCGGCGTAGGAGCCTTTGAGGGTCAGCGGGTCGACCTGCTCTTCGCGGGCCAACAGGAGGAATTCGCGCAGCTCCTTGCGGAAGAAGTCGGCGCGAGGCGGGTAATCGAAGCCCAGGGTCGACAAGGCGTCGATCACCCGATAGCTGCCGGTATTGCGCCCGTAAAAGGTTTCAATGCCGATGATCGCAACAATTACCTGGGCCGGCACGCCGTATTCCTGCTCGGCGCGGGCCAGTACGGCTTCATGCTGGCGCCAGAAGTCCACACCGCGCGCCACGCGGGCGTCGGTGAGAAACATCGGGCGATATTCCTTCCACTGCTTCACGCGTTCGGCGGGGCGGGAGATGGCGTCGAGGATCGCCTGCTTTTTCTGGGCTTCGCGGAACACGCCCATCAGCTGCTCACCTGCGAAACCGTAGTCGCGGGTCATCTCACCGACAAATTCGGCGACCTGGGGTGAACCATCGTAGTCACCGGCCTGCGCCTCTTGCGTTGCGCCCAGTAGCCCAATCAGGCCCATCCAGGACGCATGCCGAGTGGCCCAGCCGCGCATTACTTGCATTGACATCTTCACCTTATTCAAACCTGTGCGATCCACTTGCGATGCGTATGAATCGACATCAAAACCCCAAACGCTGACAGCAATGTCACCAGCGAAGTTCCGCCGTAGCTAATGAACGGCAACGGCACCCCAACCACCGGCAACAGGCCACTGACCATACCGATGTTGACGAAAACGTAAACAAAAAAAGTCATGGTCAGGCTGCCTGCGAGCAATTTGCCGAACAGCGTCTGTGCCTGTGCGGTAATTACCAGGCCGCGCCCGATCAGCAGCAAATAGATCAGCAACAGTGCGCAGATGCCTACCAAGCCGAACTCTTCGCCCATCACCGCGATAATGAAGTCGGTGTGGCTCTCTGGCAAAAAGTCCAGGTGCGACTGGGTGCCCAGCAGCCAACCCTTGCCAAACACGCCGCCGGAACCGATGGCTGCCTTGGACTGGATGATGTTCCAGCCGGTGCCGAGCGGGTCGCTTTCCGGATCGAGAAACGTGAGGATCCGTTGCTTCTGGTAGTCGTGCATAAAGAAGAACCACATGGCCACGGCCACCGGTACGGCCGCAGCCAGCACACTGAGGATCCAGCGCCAGCGCAAGCCACCCATGAACAGCACGAACGCACCGCCGGCGAGAATCAGCAGCGAGGTGCCGAGGTCCGGCTGACGAACGATCAGGATGAACGGTACGCCAATCAGAATCAGGCTGATGCCTACGTGTTTAAGCTGCGGCGGCAAGGTGCGCTTGGACAGGTACCAGGCAATGGTGGCCGGCATCAGGATCTTCATGAATTCCGACGGCTGGAAGCGAATCACCCCCGGAATGTTGATCCAGCGGGTTGCGCCCATGGCGTTGTGGCCCATCACGTCCACCACCACCAGCAGCAATACACCGGCGACGTAGCCAAGCGGCACCCACCGCGCCATGAAACGCGGCTCCAACTGGGCAATCACCACCATGGACAGCAGGCCCAGGCCAAAAGACGACGCTTGCTTGATCAGCAGGTCCCAGTTCTTGCCGCTGGCCGAATACAGCACAAACAGGCTCCCGGCGGCCAGGGTCAGTAGCAGGATCAGTAACGGGCCATCAATGTGCATGCGCTGCAGCAACGTCGCGCGGCGACGCATCACATCCTCGCTGGAGAGGATGCGGTCAAAATTACTCTTCACTGGCCGTAACCTCGGGATTTGAAGGGGGGCCGCCATATTCGGGCTTGAGCCTGCCGTCGTCGGCCAACAACCAGGCATCCATCACCTGGCGCACCACGGGGGCGGCAACACCGGAGCCGGACTCGCCGTTCTCCACCATGACGGCCACGACGATTTTCGGGTCGTCTGCCGGAGCAAAACCGACGAACAAGGCGTGGTCGCGGTGGCGCTCCTGGACCTTGGTGCGGTCGTATTTCTCGCCCTGCTTGATCGCGACCACCTGGGCCGTACCGCTCTTGCCGGCAATGCGGTACTGCGCACCGATTGCGGCTTTTCGCGCGGTGCCACGGGCGCCGTGCATCACTTGCTGCATACCATGGTTGACCTTGGTCCAGTCGGACGAGTCGCGCAGCACGATGTCCGGGATCGGGTTGTCATCCACCGGTTTCTCGCCCTCGATGGTCTTGGCCAAGTGCGGGCGATTCCAGATACCTTTGTTGGCCACCAGCGCGGTAGCCTGGGCCAGCTGCAACGGGGTGGCCTGCATATAGCCCTGGCCGATGCCGAGGATCAGGGTTTCACCCGGGAACCACGCCTGACGACGGGTCGCACGCTTCCACTCCCGGGACGGCATCAGGCCAGGAGATTCTTCGAACATATCCAGGGAAACTTTCTGACCGAGGCCGAACTTGCCCATGTAGGCAGACAGCCGGTCGATCCCCAGCTTGTGGGCCAGGTCATAGAAATAGGTGTCGTTGGACCGCATGATCGCGGTGTCCAAGTCGACGTAGCCGTCACCGGTGCGGTTCCAGTTACGGTATTTGTGATCGTAGTTGGGCAGCATGTAGTAGCCCGGGTCGTACACGCGACTGGAAGCAGTGACCACACCTGCATCCAGGCCAGCAATCGCCACCGCGGGCTTGATGGTCGAACCGGGCGGATACAGGCCGCGCAGCACGCGGTTGAACAGCGGTCGGTCGATGGAATCGCGCAACTCGGCGTAGGCCTTGAAGCTGATCCCGGTCACAAACAGGTTAGGGTCGAAACTTGGCTGGCTGACCATGGCCAGGACCTCGCCTGTTTTCGGGTCCAGTGCCACCACCGCGCCACGCCGCCCACCCAAGGCCATCTCCGCCGCTTCCTGCAGCTTGATGTCCAGGCTCAGCACAATGTCCTTGCCGGGAATCGGGTCGGTGCGCTTGAGCACGCGCAATACGCGGCCACGGGCATTGGTCTCTACTTCTTCGTAACCCACCTGGCCGTGCAGTTCCGGCTCGTAAAAACGCTCGATGCCGGTCTTGCCGATATGGTGGGTACCGCTGTAATTGACCGGGTCGAGGCTCTTGAGCTCTTTTTCGTTGATCCGCCCCATGTAGCCGACCGAGTGCGCAAAGTGCGCGCCCTGCGGGTAATGACGTACCAACTGTGCCACCACTTCCACACCCGGCAACCGGAACTGGTTTACCGCGATGCGGGCGATCTGCTCTTCGGTCAACTCAAACAGGATCGGCACCGGCTCAAAGGGCCGACGCCCCTGCTTCATGCGCTTTTCGAAAATCACTCGGTCTTCCGGCGTGAGTTGCAGCACCTCGACGATAACATCGAGGACTTGCTGCCAATCGCCGGAACGCTCGCGGGTCATGCTCAGGCTGAAGCTGGGCCGGTTATCCGCGACCACCACACCGTTGCGGTCGAAAATAAGCCCACGGGTCGGCGGAATCGGCTGCACATGCACCCGGTTGTTTTCCGACAGCGTGGAGTGGTACTCGTACTGGATCACCTGCAGGAAATACAGGCGGGCGATCAGCACACACATCAGCCCGACGACCAGAATCGCACCAAACACGACCCGAGCGCGTACCAGACGTGCGTCTTTCTCGTGGTCCTTGATGCGGATCGGCTGGGTCATCGGGAGGGGCGCAGACTATTTGTGGTAAGGGTGCCCGGACAGAACTGTCCAGGCGCGATACAGCTGTTCACCGATCAGAATCCTTACCAACGGGTGCGGCAACGTCAGTGCCGACAGCGACCAACGCTGGTCGGCTCGCGCGCAGACTTCCGGCGCCAGCCCTTCCGGGCCACCGACCATGAAGTTGACGGTGCGCGAGTCCAGGCGCCAGCGATCCAGTTCCACCGCCAGTTGCTCGGTGCTCCAGGGTTTGCCGTGCACTTCGAGGGTGACGATGCGCTCGTTGGGGCCGACCTTGGCCAACATGGCTTCGCCTTCCTGACGGATAAAGCGCGCTACGTCGGCATTCTTGCCCCGGGTGTTGAGCGGTATTTCCACCAGTTCCAGCGACAGCTCAGCGGGCAGACGCTTGGCATACTCGTGCCAGCCTTCTTCCACCCACTTGGGCATGCGTGAACCGACAGCGATCAGACGCAGGCGCACAGCCGTTCCTTATTCCTGGTCTTTGTTGAGCTTGTCGAAGTGCGCGTGGCCCACTTCCGGGCTGTGGTGCTTGCCATCAGCGGCACGGCTCTGCTCGGCGCCTTTCCACAGACGCTCCAGGTCGTAGAACTGACGGGCGTTGGAGGTCATCATGTGAACGATCACGTCGTCCATGTCCAGCAGCACCCAGTCGCTGTCGCCCTTACCTTCTTCACCCAGTGGCTTGACGCCTTGGGCTTTGACGGCTTCGCGGACCTTGTCCAGCATCGCGCCGATCTGGCGGTTGGAAGTACCAGTGGCGATGATCATGAAGTCGGTGATGCTCTGCTTGTCGCGTACGTCCAGAACCTGAATGTCCTGGGCCTTCACGTCTTCCAGGGCGGCAACGGCGACTTTTACCAGCTCTTCGCCAGCCAGTTCCGGACCAACGTGGGCTTCAACCGGCAGCGGGGCGCTTTTGAACGTGCCTTTGCGTTTTACTTTGCTTACGTCTTTGTTCGTCATAAAAAACTCGTTTTGCTCATATGTTCGGGCGCTCGCTGCACGACTGTTCGTGCGTTCAAGCGCGCCTTTTCAGTTCGACGCACGGTAAAGCCCGTGCGCATCGATGTAGGCCAGGACCGCGTCAGGCACCAGGAAACGTACCGACTTCCCGCTGGCCAGCAGTTGACGGATCTGGGTGGCAGACACCGCAAGCGGGGTCTGCCAGACGAATGCAATATTCCCGTTCGGCCCGGTCAGGGCCAAGGGGTCACTTACCGACCGCGCGGCCAGCAGGTTGCGCAAGGCATCCGGCGGTTCGCTGTCGGCATCCGGGCGTTGCAAAACCAGGATGTGGCAATGCTGGAGGAGTTCCTCCCAGCGATGCCAAGAGGGCAGGCCGCAAAATGCGTCCCAGCCCAAAAGCAGAAACAACTGGTCATCTACGGCCAACTCGGCGCGTATCAGCTCCAGGGTGTCGACAGTGTAGGACGGTTTATCGCGTTTGAGTTCGCGGTCGTCCACCACCAGCGGCGGTATGCCTTCTACGGCAAGGCGCACCATTTCCAGACGTTGTTGCGGTGACACCTGCGGCGTATCGCGATGAGGCGGCCGCGCGTTGGGCATCACGCGCAACTCGTCCAGTGCAAGGGCATCTGCGACTTCGAGAGCGCTGCGCAAATGGCCGATGTGCACGGGGTCGAAAGTACCGCCGAGCAGCCCGATGCGTTTAGCCATCAAGTGCGCACATGACCGTCGCCGAACACCACGTACTTCTCGCTGGTCAGACCTTCCAGGCCAACCGGGCCGCGTGCGTGAAGCTTGTCGGTGGAGATGCCGATCTCGGCGCCCAGCCCGTATTCAAAGCCGTCGGCAAAGCGCGTCGAGGCGTTGACCATCACCGAAGCGGAATCCACTTCGTTGAGGAAACGACGCGCATCGCTGAAGTGCTCGGAGACAATCGCGTCGGTGTGCTTGGAGCCGTATGTGTTGATGTGTTCGATGGCCTGATCCAGGTCATCAACGATGCGGATTGACAGGATCGGCGCCGTGTATTCGGTGTACCAGTCCTGTTCAGTCGCTTCGATCACGTCCGCGCCCAGCAGCGCGCGGGTGCGTTCGCAGCCGCGCAGTTCCACGCCCTTGTCGCGATAGATGGCAGCCAGCGGCGGCAGCACGCGATCGGCAATGCCGACGTGCACCAGCAGAGTCTCCATGGTGTTGCACGGGGCGTAGCGATGGGTCTTGGCGTTGTCGGCGATGCGAATGGCCTTGTCGATATCGGCGGCGATGTCGATGAACACATGGCATACGCCGTCCAGGTGCTTGATGACCGGAACCTTGGCATCACGGCTGACGCGTTCGATCAGGCTCTTGCCACCGCGCGGCACGATCACGTCGACGAATTCCGGCATGGTGATCAGCGCGCCAACGGCCGCGCGATCGGTGGTTTCCACCACTTGCACCACTTCGGCCGGCAGTTCGGCCACGGCCAGGCCTTGCTGGATGCAGGCGGCAATTGCGCGGTTGGAATTGATCGCCTCGGAACCGCCACGCAGGATGGTGGCATTGCCGGACTTGAGGCACAGGCTCGCGGCGTCAATGGTCACGTTAGGTCGCGACTCATAGATGATGCCGATCACGCCCAGGGGCACGCGCATCTTGCCGACCTGAATACCGGACGGCAGGTAACGCATATCGCGGATTTCACCGATGGGGTCAGGCAGCTTGGCCACCTGACGCAGGCCTTCGATCATGTCGTCGATACGTGCCGGGGTCAGCGCCAGACGGTCCAGCAGGGCCGGTTCCAGGCCATTGGCGCGGCCGTTGGCCAGGTCCAGTTCGTTGGCCGCGGCGAGTTCGGAGCGCGAAGCATCCAGAGCATCAGCGGCGGCCAGCAAGGCACGGTTCTTCTGCGCGGTGCTCGCACGGGCGATCAACCGCGAGGCCTGACGGGCAGCGCGACCCAGGCGGGTCATGTAGTCAAGAACGGACTCAGTCATGGTCAGGGAGTCTTGGCAAAGAGGAAAGCGGCAGATTATAGCTGTGACGCCGCCCGACTGACAGCGGTGAGGGGCGGATGGTCGAAATGAACTGTAAAAACCTGGGGTTCAGCGGTAATTAAGGTGGGAGTTGTTATGATTCCGTCACATTTAGCCGCATTTCCCCTGACCGCCATGCCCAGCTCATCGCCCCAACGCCCCGCCAGCGCCCTGCCCGACGGCTTCTTCGACCGTGATGCGCAAATTCTTGCGCGGGAACTGCTCGGCAAAGTTGTACGCCATCGCGTCGGCGAAATCTGGCTTTCGGCTCGAATTATTGAAACGGAAGCCTATTACGTGGCCGAAAAAGGTAGCCACGCTTCACTCGGCTACACAGAAAAGCGTAAGGCTTTGTTTCTGGATGGCGGCCATATCTACATGTACTACGCCCGTGGCGGCGACTCCCTGAACTTCAGCGCACATGGACCGGGCAATGCCGTATTGATCAAATCGGCCTATCCGTGGGTCGATGACCTTTCCGGCCAGGCGAGCCTCGCGCAGATGCAGTTGAACAACCCGAATGCCGATGGCAGCCCGCGCACCTCGCAGAAGCTGTGCGCCGGCCAAACGTTGTTGTGCAAAGCGCTGGGGCTCAAAGTGCCGATGTGGGACGCCAAGCGCTTCGACCAGGAAAGGCTGTATGTGGAAGATGTCGGCCAGGTACCGACGCAAATCATCCAGACGACCCGCCTGGGCATCCCCAGTGGCCGCGATGAACACCTGATGTACCGTTTTGTCGATGCAGGCTATGCACCGTACTGCACACGGAACCCGCTGCGCCGAGGCCAGGTCGAAGGCCGCGACTATTTTCTGATTTGAATTTTGTGGTGATGGAGTGACGTTTATGGGCCAATGGCTCGATAGCATTACCGGCTGGCTGACCCTGAACCCACAATGGCTGGCGGTGGCGGTGTTTATCGTCGCGTGCGTGGAATGCCTGGCGATTGCCGGTTTAATCGTACCGGGCACGGTATTGCTGTTCGCCATTGCCGCATTGGCCGGCAGCGGCGCGCTGTCATTGAGTGAAACGCTGTTGCTGGGCTTTCTCGGCGGTTTGCTGGGCGATGGGGTTTCCTACTTCCTGGGCCGACATTTCCACCAGAACATCCGCCGCCTGCCCGGTCTGCGCCACCACCCCGAATGGATGAACGGTGCAGAGACCTACTTCCACAAGTACGGCATCGCCAGCCTGCTGGTCGGACGCTTCATCGGCCCCTTGCGCCCGATGCTGCCGATGGTGGCCGGCATGTGCGATATGCCGTTCCCACGCTTTGCGGCAGTGAGCGTCCTCGCCGCAGCCGGCTGGTCGGTGGCCTACTTGCTGCCGGGCTGGGCCACCGGCGCCGCGTTCCGCCTGCCATTACCGGAAGGCTTCTGGCCTGAGGCCGGCGTTGTCACGGCGTGCCTGGCGGTACTGCTGGGGCTGGGTTTGAACAGCAGCCTGCGCGACCACCGGCGCACCACCTTGTGGATAGGTTGCGCCAGCCTGACGTTGTTGATCGCACTGTTTATCGGTTATCCACACCTGAATGATTTCGATCAGGGTCTGAGCGCACTGGTGCAGGAGCATCGCAGCGCCTGGCTGGATGAAGCCATGGTGATGGTCACCCAATTGGGTGAGTTCAAGAAGATGTTTGTCGCCAGCGCCGTCTTCACCGGGCTTTTGCTACTGGCTCGACAGTGGCGCCACGCCATCTTTGTGGGCGCCACACTGGCCGGATCGGCGGTAATCAACACCGGGAGCAAATTATTTTTCGCCCGTGGCCGCCCAGAAATCCTTACCGACCCCCTGACCAGTTTCAGCATGCCCAGCGGCCATGCCTCCGGCGCCTTCGCGTTTTTCCTGGCGCTGGCGGTGCTGGCAGGTTGTGGCCAACCGACACGACTGCGACTGACGTGGATACTGCTGGGCTGCATTCCCGCCGCCTTTATCGCCTTGTCCCGGGTTTACCTGGGCGCCCATTGGCCCTCGGACATCCTGGCCGGCACGCTCCTGGCGATGACGGTGTGTGCGTTCAGCCTGACAGCCATCCAGCACCGCAGCCCACTGCCACCCTTGCGCAAAAAAACATGGTGGCTGCTGCTGCCTGCCATAGTGGCAGTCTTGAGCTTTATTGCACTCACCGGCACATCCCACGCACTGCTGCGCTACGCCTACTGAGTGAAAAGCTCTTCCTGTAGCTCATCAAGCAGCATCTGGATCGCATCCAGGCGCTGCTGCGGGTCGTCGAGTTGCAGCAGGTCGATCTTGTCGGCCTCGGTAAAGGGCAAGAGATAAGCAAGCTGATTGCCCAAGGCTTGCTGGCCCTCGGCGTGAGCGTCCATGTCCAGCGAAGAGACCATCGGATGCTCGGCCAGGGCCTGGAGCAATGCCAACAGATCAGCGTCCTCTTCGTCTAACGGCTGGTCCGGCTGCTCATCCAGCCATTGCACCTCGGCCACCAGCAACTGGTCTTTTTGCACGCCCGTATCGAGCACGCGAAAGCGCCGCCCGCCTTCAACACGAATCCCCAGCAGGCCATTGTCCTGCTGCTTGAAGTCGCGAATCAGCGCTTCACAGCCGATCAGCGCGTAGCCGTCCGGAGCCATGCCTACTTCCTTGCCGTCAAGGATGCACACCACGCCGAAGCTTTCGCCCTTTTTCATGCAACGGCTGATCATGTCCAGGTAGCGCGCCTCGAACAGTTGCAGGTCGAGGGTGCAGCCAGGGAACAGCACGGTATTGAGCGGGAACAGCGCCAGACTCATAAAGGTTTCCTTAAACCTGGTTTAAACAATCACTGACACAGCCAACGGCAGGAACACCGCCGTGGCCACGCCCATCAGACTCATGGCCAGCGCCGCAAAGGCGCCACACTCTTCGCTCTCCTGCAGGGCCACCGAGGTGCCGACCGCGTGGGCGGTCATGCCCAACGCCATGCCACGCGCCTCGGGACTGTGCACACCCAGGCGCGAAAGTAACGCCGGCCCCACCATCGCCCCCACGACCCCAGTGATCAGCACAAACACCGCGGCCAGTGCCGCCACGCCGCCGATCTGCTCGGCCACCAGCATGGCGATCGGCGAGGTCACCGACTTGGGCGCCATGGTCATCAGCATCATGTGTTCAGCGCCGAACCACCAGCCGAGCAGCACACACAGGCCGGTAGCCAATACACCGCCTATCACCAGCGTAGTAAAAATTGGCCAAAATAATTGGCGAATGCGCCGCAGATTCAGATAAAGCGGCACCGCCAGCGCCACCGTGGCAGGCCCCAGCAGAATGCCCATGATCTCGGTGCTCTTGCGGTACTCGGCATAGCTCAGGCCGCAGGTGAGCAACACGCCGATCACCAGCAGCATGGAGACCAGTACCGGTTGCAGGAAGATCCAGCGGGTTTTCTCGAACCCCGCCAGCACCAGTTGATAGGCGCCCAGGGTAATACCGATACCGAACAGCGGGTGATGAATCACGGACGTCCACGCGCCATGCCAGTCGAAGATCATTGATCCTTCTCCTTGCGCTTGACCATCTGCTGCATCAGTACGCCAACGAATGCCATGGCGATCACCAGTGACAACACCAGCGCGCCGACGATGGCCCAAAAGTCAGCCGCGATGTCCTTGGCGTACACCATCACGCCGACTGCCGGCGGCACCAGCAGCAGTGGCAGATACCGCAACAGGCTGCCAGCGGCCAGGCTCAACGGCTCGCCCACCTCGCCACGCCAGATCAGGAAACCCAGCATCAGCAGCAGGCCAATGATTGGCCCCGGCAGAACCGGCAACAGCAAATGATTGATCGCCGTGCCGATCAACTGAAACAACACCAGCCATGTCAGACCACGTAACAGCATCCGCTTTCCCCCCCTCTGAACTCGCCCGCATTATAAGCATGCCGGCCCTATGCATCGGCATTCGCCAAAAGCATGGTGGGTTGACCGGGCTGTTTGCCCGTGATGATCTACATTGGTTCTCTGTAATCCATAAAAACAGCATCGATGAACCAAGGAGAGACGCAATGCCCTATGTACCTGTAGCGCAGCTCAAAGATTATGTCGGCAAGGAACTGGGACGTTCCGAATGGCTCACCATCGACCAGGCACGTATCAACCTGTTCGCAGAAGCCACTGGCGACCATCAGTTCATCCACGTCGACCCGGTCAAGGCTGCGCAAACGCCGTTCGGCAGCACCATTGCCCACGGTTTCCTGTCGCTGTCGCTGATACCCAAGCTGATGGAAGACATCCTGATCATGCCCGAAGGCCTGAAGATGGCGGTCAACTATGGCTTGGACACCGTGCGCTTTATCCAGCCGGTCAAGGTCAACTCCAAGGTGCGCTTGAACGTGATCCTCACTGACGTCACCGAGAAAAAGCCCGGCCAGTGGCTGTTAAAGGCCACTGCCACACTGGAGATCGAAGGCCAGGAAAAACCGGCCTACATTGCCGAGTCGCTTTCACTCTGTTTCGTGTAAGGCCATCCCTGTGGTGAGAGGCTGAAACTCACCACGGGGTATGTAAATTTATGTATGAAACTCGCAGCTGCGGCATACTCGGCGCTCAAATATCCGGATCCCGCTATGCGCCCACTCGCCCCCCTTGCCCTTGCCCTGTTGCTCACCGCTTGCGGAGACGGCGAATCGCTGTTGCCGCCCGATGCGCGCCTGCCCGACGGCGGCCGCTATCGGGGCGATGTGGTCAACGGCCTGCTGCAAGGCCAGGGCCGTGTGGACTACCCCAACGGCAGTTGGTACGCCGGCGCGTTCGACAAAGGCCAGTGGCACGGCCAGGGCGAGTGGCATGGCAGCAACGGCGAAGTCTATAAAGGCCAGTTCCGGCAAGGTCTGTTCGATGGACAGGGCAGCCTGACCACCGCAGCCAGCCAGTATGTCGGCGGGTTCCGCAACGGTCGGCGCAACGGCGAAGGCACCCTCAAAGAGGGGCAAATGACCTATCGCGGCGAATTCAAAGACGATCAGTATTCCGGTCTCGGCCGCCTGGAGTTGGCCGACGGCAGCCAATACCAGGGCCAGTTCGCCCACGGCAAGCCGAATGGCGAAGGCCAGCGCAACGACGACAGCGGTAATCAGTTCAGTGGTCGCTTCGTCGATGGCCAGTTGGAGGGCAACGGCACCTTCAACAGCGCCGACGGCGACATCTATGTCGGTCAGTTCAAGCAGAACCAACTCAACGGCAAGGGCCGCTATGAAAACGCTGACGGCGACGTGTGGATCGGCCAGTTCAAGGAAGGCGCGCTCAGCGGCAAGGGCGAACTGATCGGCGTGGATGGCAGCCACTACGTCGGCTATTTCAGCGATTGGCGCTTTACCGGAGAAGGTCGCCTGAACCTGACCGACGGCAGCTTCTACATCGGCGGCTTCGACAGCGACAACTATCAGGGCCGCGGCACGCTGGTCCTCACCGACGGCACGGTGCAGGCCGGTACCTGGGTCAACGGCATGCGCGTGCGTGACGCGGACGGCACATTGTTGCCTGACCCACTGGAGATCGGCGTGCTGGCCCAAGGGCATTTGCTCGATGCTGCCTTTGCCGCCGTGCCCGCCTCCACCCCTGCCGTGGAGTTGTACACCCTGGCGGTGGCCGGCGACGGCAAACAAAGCGTGTTCCTGCGCGAAGCCGATTACGTCAGCAACATGCTCGCCACCCGCTTCGGCGCACGTGGGCAGATCCGTTTGGTCAACCACCGCGACCATATCGCCGACCGCCCCCTGGCCACCCGCGAAAGCTTGCGCCGTGCCGTGCAAACCCTGGCCGAGCGCACAGGCCCGGAAGACCTGGTGTTTATCTACATGACCAGCCACGGCACCCACGAACACGAACTGGTGCTGGATCAGCCGCGCATGGAGCTGGCCGATTTGCCCGCCGATGAGCTGGCCGCCGTGCTGACACCGCTGAAAAACCGCGACAAGATCATCGTAATTTCCGCCTGCTATTCCGGCGGCTTTATCCCGGCACTCAAAGACGACCGTACGCTGATCATGACCGCCTCCCGCGCCGACCGCGTGTCCTTCGGTTGCTCCGAAGAAGCCGACTTCACCTACTTCGGCGACGCCCTCTTCGCCCAAGCCTTCAACCAGACCGACGATTTGCAGCAAGCCTTCAAGCTGGCACAGCTGCATGTGAGCGAGCGCGAACAGGCCGACAATTTCGAAGCGTCCGAACCGCAGATCTGGGCCCCCAAAGGCGTGATTGCCCACTGGCAACTTTTACGTAAACAGCAGGCACGAAAGGCGCTCGAAAGCGTCTCAATGAATAGCAAGGAAGCCAAAGGCAACTAAGCTGCAACGTGTAACAAGGGGGAAACACTATGTACCTGACACCTCAGCATATCTTGCTCGCAGGGGCCTCCGGCCTCACTGGCGAACACCTGCTCGACCGCCTGCTCAACGAACCCACCGTGACCCGCGTGCTCGCGCCGAGCCGCAAGCCATTGGCCGAACATCCACACCTGGAAAACCCGGTGGGCGACCCAGCGGTGTTCCTGCCGCAACTGAGCGGCCGGGTGGATATCGCCTTCTGCTGCCTGGGCACCACAATCAAAAAAGCGGGCTCGGAAGAGGCTTTCCGTGCGGTTGACCTGGAGATGGTCGTCGCCTTCGCCAAGCGCGCACGGGAAATGGGCGCACGGCACCTGATCGTGATCAGCGCGATTGGCGCCGATCCGAAATCTTCGATTTTCTACAACCGAGTCAAAGGGGAAATGGAGCAGGCACTCAAGGCCCAAGACTGGCCGCAACTGACCATCGTGCGACCGTCGCTGTTATTGGGGGAGCGGCTGGAACCCCGTTTGGCCGAACAACTGGCAGGGCCGCTGTCACGACTGATTCCAGGCAAGTACCGAGGCATCGAAGTGTGTGAACTGGCCCGGGCCATGTGGCGCCTGGCGCTGGAAGAGCAGAATGGGGTGCGGATCGTAGAGTCGGACGAACTGCGCAAGCTCGGTAAATAAAGCCGAACACGAAGCAAAATGTGGGAGGGGGCTTGCTCCCGATGGCGGAGGGTCAGTCAACATATTGGGTGACTGATACACCGCTATCGGGAGCAAGCCCCCTCCCACATTGGTTTTGTATTGCCTTCGGGTGAGCGCTAGAGCCCGCCTGTGGCGTTAAATCCCACTCCTAGCACCGTTAACACCGACAGCGGCAACAGCAAAGTGTCGAGCAACGCACTGGCCGGCAGGTCGACACCGGGGTAGCTCGGCGCCTCAGCACCAAACCGATCCTTGGCGCAGCAACCTCCATTCATTGCGTACAAGTCCAACCGCGTGCCGGCATACACCACCGGCGCGCCGGGCTGCGCAGCGTCCAGCGTACGCGCGGTGGCGCAGCCGCCCAATTGCAACGCCAGTATCACCAACAGTGCCTTATTCATCGCTGCTCAAATGGTGTTCGCCCCAACGCGGCAGCATGTCCTGTGGAATATTCAGCAGGTTGAGAATGCGCGCCACCACAAAATCCACCAGGTCATCGATGGTCTGCGGCTGATGATAAAAGCCCGGCGACGCAGGCAAGATGGTCACGCCCATGTTCGACAACTTGAGCATGTGTTCCAGATGAATGCTCGAATACGGCGCCTCGCGCGGCACCAGGATCAACTGGCGGCGCTCCTTCAATGTCACGTCTGCCGCGCGCTCGATCAGGTTATTGCAGGCCCCGGTGGCAATCGCCGACAAGGTGCCGGTGGAGCACGGCACAACAACCATTGCCGCCGGTGCACCGGAGCCCGAGGCCACCGGCGACATCCAATCTTCTTTGCCGTAAACCTTGATCTGCCCCGGCGCCGCACCGGTGTACTCGGTGAGGAAGGCCTGCATCATCTGCACCTTGGGAGGCAGTGCCACGTCGGTCTCGGTCGCCATCACCAACTGCGCGGCCTTGGAGATCAGAAAGTGCACCTCGCGATCTTCACGCACCAGGCAGTCAAGCAGACGCAGGCCGTAGGGCGCGCCCGAGGCACCGGTCATCGCCAGGGTGACGCGTTCCGGCCCGCTCATTTCAGCGCCTCGGCCAGTTTGCCGTGCAAGCCGCCGAAGCCGCCGTTGCTCATGACCACCACATGGGTGCCAGGCTTGGCCTGCTGCTTGACGAACTCAATGATGCCCTCGATGGAATCACAGACTTTCGACGGCACCGTGCACTGGGCCGCAATCGCCGGTAAGTCCCAGCCAAGATTGGTCGGGGCGTACCACACCACCTGGTCGGCATCGTTGACGCTTTCCGGCAGGCCGTCGCGGTGTGCACCGAGCTTCATGGAGTTTGAGCGCGGCTCGACAATAGCAATGATCGGGGCATCGCCAACGCGCTTGCGCAGTCCGTCAAGGGTGGTGGCAATGGCGGTTGGGTGGTGGGCAAAGTCGTCGTAGATGGTAATCCCATTCACGTCGGCGACTTTTTCCATGCGGCGTTTTACGCTTTTGAATGCGCTCAGCGCAGCAATACCCATGGAAGGCACCACGCCCACATGCCGTGCGGCAGCCAGGGTGACCAAGGCATTGGCAACGTTGTGCTGACCAGTCATGTCCCACTCGACGATGCCTTGGGCCTCACCCTCAAACAGCACTTCAAACCTGGAACCGTCTTCACTGAGCAACTTGACCTGCCATTGCCCACCCGCACCGGTGGTTTGCACCGGTGTCCAACAGCCCATCTCGATCACGCGCTGCAAAGCCGGCTCGGTAGTCGGGTAAATGACCAGGCCTTCGCTTGGGATGGTCCGCACCAAATGGTGGAACTGCCGCTCGATAGCGGGCAGATCGGGGAAGATGTCCGCATGATCAAACTCAAGGTTATTGAGGATCGCCGTGCGCGGACGGTAGTGGACAAACTTGGAGCGCTTGTCGAAGAAGGCGCTGTCGTATTCGTCAGCTTCGATCACAAAGAACGGCGTGTCGCCCAGGCGCGCGGAGACCGAGAAGTTTTGTGGCACGCCGCCGATCAGGAAGCCAGGACTCATGCCCGCGTGCTCCAGCACCCAGGCCAGCATGCTGCTGGTAGTGGTCTTGCCGTGGGTACCGGCAACGGCCAGTACCCAGCGGCCTTGCAGCACATGATCGGCCAGCCATTGCGGGCCGGAAACGTACGGTAAACCTTTGTTGAGCACGTACTCGACGGCCGGGTTGCCACGGGACATGGCATTGCCGATCACCACCAGATCCGGCACCGGGTCGAATTGCGCCGGATCGTAACCCTGGGTCAGTTCAATGCCCTGCGCTTCGAGTTGCGTGCTCATGGGCGGGTAAACATTGGCATCGGAGCCTGTCACGTGATGGCCCAGCTCTTTAGCCAGAACCGCCATCGAACCCATGAAGGTGCCGCAAATACCAAGAATATGAATGTGCATAGTCGACCTCGTAAACATCGAGGCAGGTTAGCGCAGGGGGGCGAAAATCGCACTCTTTAGCTGTAGGACCAAACCACGATCACCCGGGCAGAGACGCGCGTGCGATGCCGTGCCGGCGCAGCTTTCTATACAACGTATTGCGGCTGACACCCAGTTGCTCCGCCGTATGGGACATGTGCCAGCGCTGTTGTTCCAAGGCCGTTAGCAAGGCAAGTCGCTCGGCGTCTTCCAGGGGCGACTCGGCGGGCTTAGCCTCAACCACCGGTTGCGGCCGGGCCTGGCGGATCGACGCGGGCAAATCTTCAAGGCCCACGCGCCCGTCGTCACACAGCGCCGCCAACGTACGCAGCACCGTGCGCAGTTGTCGGACGTTACCGGGCCAGGCAAAGGTCAACAACGCCGAACGCGCCGCCGGGTCGAGTTGTACAGTCTGCCCGCCCGCCTCTTCAGCCAGCAGAAAATCCAGCAACTGAGATTTATCGCTGCGCTCACGCAGTGGAGGCAAACCAACTTCCAGGCCGTTGAGCCGGTAATACAAGTCCTCACGGAAACTGCCGTCCTGGACACGCCCCAGCAAGTTGCGGTGCGTCGCGCTGATAATTCTGACGTTAACCGCCTGGGGCTCACCGCCGATAGGCACCACCATACGGTCCTCCAGAACCCTTAATAAGCGGGTTTGCAGAGCCAGAGGCATATCACCGATTTCATCGAGGAACAGAGTGCCGCCGTCGGCCTGTTGCAACTTACCTTGCATGCCCTCCTTCCGCGCGCCAGTGAAACTGCCGCCGCGATAACCGAACAGCTCGCTTTCGATCAGGCTTTCCGGGATGGCGGCACAGTTGAGGGCGACGAAGGCTTTGTCGGCACGCTGGCTGGCATGGTGCACGGCCTTAGCGAAGGCTTCTTTACCGCTGCCGGTTTCCCCATTAATCAGTAGCGGCACATCTCGCTCGAATACCCGCAGCGCCTTGCGAAAATCATTTTGCAACGCAGGATCACCCAGGCAGATGCCAGCCAGGCGGGCGGGCTCAGCCTTCGCGATGGGTAAAGACACACTGCGTGGCTGACCACGCAGTGCGGCAAACAAGCGCCGCCCATCGCGGGTGCGCAGTGGCCAACTGGCGGTCGCATTGGCACTGGCGCGACCGAGTAATTGATCCAGAGAACAGTCGAAGAACGCCTCCACCGGCTGACCCAGCAGGTTGCCTCGAACCTGCCCCAGCAGATTCAGCGCGCTCTGGTTCATCGCGCAAATGCGCCCTTCACCATCGAACGCCAGCAACCCTTCGCTGAACAGGCCCACGGACTCGGCCTGCAGATGAAAGCGCAACAGCCAGTGATGCTCGAAATGGCGCAGGAAGTAGCAGCTCTCGATCATCTTCGCTGACAGGTTCACCAGCGCCATGGTGTGAAACTGACTCTGGCGCGATACCGCTTCCCGGGCTGACGACACGTCCAGCACCGCCAGCAATTCACCATGGGGGTCGAACACCGGGCTCGCCGAGCAGGTCAGCCCGGTGTGGCGGCCACGGAAGTGTTCATCGCGATGAATGGTCAGGGACTGACGCTCCACCAGGCAGGTGCCGATGCCATTGGTCCCTTCGCAGGCTTCACTCCAATCGGCACCGAGCCACAGACCGGCGCGCTCGAAAATCTTGCGCTCGGACGGCGCAGTGACACAGTTGAGGATCACTCCGCGCGCATCGGTCAGCAGTACCGCGTGGCCGGCACCGGAGAGCTGCTGGTGCAGGCTATTCATCTCACTGCCGGCGATGTGCAGCACTTGCTGCAGACGCTCGCGGCTTTCCAACAGGCGCCCGTGTTCAAGCACGGTGGGTGCGATGGTCTGCGCGGGATCCAGGTGGTAATCCTCCAGGCACCGCAGCCAGGAACGGGCGATGGACGGATCGCTGGAGGGGTCACGGCCACGTGCCACGGTGAGGACTTGCTGGGCATGGCGACTGAAATGATCGTTGTGCATGTTCTTATTATTCTCCCTGCGTGAGAGCGTCCAGCATCCCCCAGCCCTGCAAGAGATGCAATCCCGTGCAGACCCACCGGTCACAGGCTGTACCGTTTATGGCACAAAGTGTCACCCAGGCTGTGCCAGGCGTGTGACAGCAATGCCTTTCAACAAACCTCAACCCCTTGATTTACCTGGCCCTCAAGGCAGTGGCCCGACCTTTGCTCTACGCTTTACCAAGCGCTTGAGCGCTGCACTCCAATAAACATAAAAGCCAGGAGATACCCACCATGCGTTACGCACACCCCGGTACTGAAGGCGCGATCGTTTCGTTCAAGGCCAAGTACGGCAACTACATTGGTGGCGAATTCGTTGCGCCGGTCGACGGCAACTATTTCACCAACACCTCGCCGGTCAACGGCAAACCCATCGCCGAATTCCCGCGCTCCACTGCCAAAGACATCGACAAGGCCCTCGACGCCGCCCACGCCGCCGCTGACGCCTGGGGCAAGACCTCGGCCCAGGACCGCTCGCTGGTGCTGCTGAAAATCGCCGACCGCATCGAACAGAACCTCGAACTGCTGGCCATTACCGAAACCTGGGACAACGGCAAAGCCGTGCGTGAAACCCTCAACGCCGATATCCCGCTGGCCGCCGACCACTTCCGCTACTTTGCCGGCTGCATCCGCGCCCAAGAAGGCACCAGCGCCGAGATCAACGAACACACCGCGTCCTATCACTTCCACGAGCCTCTGGGCGTGGTTGGTCAGATCATCCCGTGGAACTTCCCGCTGCTGATGGCCGCCTGGAAACTCGCCCCGGCCCTGGCGGCCGGTAACTGCGTGGTGCTCAAGCCCGCCGAACAAACCCCGCTGGGCATCAACGTGCTGATGGAAGTCATCGGCGACCTGCTGCCACCGGGCGTGCTGAACGTAGTCCACGGTTTCGGCAAAGAAGCCGGCGAAGCTCTGGCCACCAGCAAACGCATCGCCAAGATCGCCTTCACCGGCTCCACCCCGGTGGGTTCGCACATCATGCATGCGGCGGCGGAGAACATTATTCCGTCCACCGTTGAGCTGGGCGGCAAGTCGCCGAACATCTTCTTCGCCGACATCATGAAAGCCGAACCGTCCTTCATCGAGAAAGCCGCCGAAGGCCTGGTGCTGGCGTTCTTCAACCAGGGCGAGGTGTGCACCTGCCCATCCCGTGCGCTGGTGGAAGAGTCGATCTACGACGACTTCATGAAAGTGGTGATGAAGAAAATCGAGCAGATCAAACGCGGTGACCCGCTGGACACCGACACCATGGTCGGCGCCCAGGCGTCCGAGCAGCAGTTCGACAAGATCCTGTCCTACCTGGAAATCGCCAAGGGCGAAGGCGCGCAGTTGCTCACCGGCGGCAAGGTGGAGCAGCTCACCGGCGACATGGCCGGCGGTTATTACATCCAGCCGACGCTGCTCAAGGGCACCAACGAAATGCGTGTGTTCCAGGAGGAAATCTTCGGCCCAGTGGTGAGCATCACCACCTTTAAGGACGAAGCCGAAGCCCTGGCCATTGCCAACGACACCGAGTTCGGCCTGGGCGCCGGCGTGTGGACCCGCGACATCAACCGCGCCTACCGCATGGGCCGGGCGATCAAGGCGGGCCGAGTGTGGACCAACTGCTACCACCTTTACCCGGCGCATGCCGCGTTCGGTGGCTACAAGAAGTCCGGTGTGGGCCGCGAGACACACAAGATGATGTTGGACCACTACCAGCAGACCAAGAACTTGCTGGTGAGTTACGACATTAATCCACTGGGCTTCTTCTAACTAACATCCCCTCCCACTTTTGAAACAAGGTCAATGATGGGAGGGGGTTTTCCCCTCCCACACTTAGATCGTCACAAGTACTTGCGAATAGCATTCGGCACACAGAGGCCGAGTTAAAAACAATAACAACGAAAGGTACTTCTTCATGCCTAGCGAACCGACTGGATCTTCTGTCGACTTCGAAAAAGTCGACTCCCAATACTTCCAACAACGCGAACTTAAAAAAGGCGCCGCCGGCTGGGTCCTGTTAGTTGGGCTCGGCGTTGCCTACGTTATTTCCGGCGACTACGCCGGCTGGAACTTTGGCCTCGCCCAGGGTGGCTGGGGCGGTATGTTCCTCGCCACATTGCTGATGGCCACCATGTACCTGTGCATGTGTTTCTCCCTGGCCGAACTGTCTTCGATGATCCCTACCGCTGGCGGTGGCTACGGCTTTGCCCGCAGTGCCTTCGGGCCTTGGGGCGGTTTTCTCACGGGCACGGCCATTCTGATCGAATACGCCATAGCCCCCGCCGCCATCGCGGTGTTTATCGGCGCTTACTGCGAGTCGCTGTTCGGCATTGGCGGTTGGATGATCTACTTGGCGTTCTACATCATCTTTATCGGCATCCACATCTTTGGCGTTGGCGAAGCCTTGAAGCTGATGTTTGTCATCACTGCCATCGCCGCGGTTGCACTGGGCGTGTTCCTGGTGTCGATGGTGCCGCACTTCAACGTCGCCAACTTGCTGGATATTCCGGTGACCGAGGCCAAGGGCGCCAGCACCTTCCTGCCGTTTGGCTACGTCGGCGTGTGGGCGGCAATTCCCTACGCGATCTGGTTTTTCCTCGCCGTAGAAGGCGTGCCGCTGGCCGCCGAAGAAACCAAGAACCCCAAGCGCGACCTGCCTCGTGGCCTGATCGGCGCCATTGTGGTGCTGACCAGCTTTGCCTTGTCGATCCTGGTGATTGCACCGGGCGGCGCGGGCACTTACGCGTTAATCAAATCCGGAAACCCGCTGGTGGAAGCGCTGGCGTTGTCCTACGGCGGTTCGACCTGGATGGGCAGCTTCGTCAACCTGGTTGGCTTGGCCGGACTGATCGCCAGCTTTTTCTCGATTATCTATGCCTATTCGCGGCAGATCTTCGCCTTGTCCCGTGCCGGCTACCTGCCGCGCAAGCTGTCTGAGACCAACAAGAGCAAGGCACCGGTACTGGCGCTGGTGATCCCCGGCATTATCGGTTTCGGCCTGTCGCTGACCGGCCAGGGGGATTTGCTGATCCTGGTGGCGGTGTTTGGCGCGACCATTTCCTACGTACTGATGATGGCCGCGCACATCACCCTACGCATCCGTCGCCCCAAAATGGACCGTCCTTACCGCACGCCGGGTGGCATTTTCACTTCAGGGGTTGCCTTGGTACTCGCCTGCGTGGCCGTCGTTGCGGGCTTTCTGGTGGATCCACGGGTGGTGATTGGCGCCGCGATCATCTATGGAGTATTAATTGCTTACTTTGCTTTCTACAGCCGGCATCACTTGGTAGCAGGCACGCCCGAAGAGGAATTCGCGGCGATCCAGGCCGCAGAGGCCGCCTTGCACTAACTGCCGTAAACCTCGACGCGGGCTGCTGCCCGCGTCGTCAAGGAGACACTGTATGGCAAGCTTTTCCCACGCGGTGGGTGCACAAACCTACCGCTTCGACAGCCTCAAGGACGTGATGGCCAAGGCCAGTCCCGCGCGCTCCGGAGACTTTCTCGCCGGCGTCGCCGCGCAGAACGACGGTGAGCGGGTGGCGGCGCAAATGGCGCTGGCAAATATCCCGTTGAAACACTTCCTCGAAGAAGCGCTGATCCCCTATGAAAGCGATGAAGTCACCCGACTGATCATCGACACCCACGACAAGCAGGCTTTCGCCGTTGTCAGTCACCTGACCGTCGGTGGCCTGCGCGACTGGCTGCTCAGCGACGCTGCCGATGAACATTCCCTACGCGCCTTGGCGCCGGGTCTGACACCGGAAATGGCTGCTGCCGTGTCCAAGATCATGCGCGTGCAGGACTTGGTACTCGTGGCGCAGAAGATCCGCGTCGTCACTCAGTTTCGCGGCACCATGGGCCTGCGCGGGCGCCTGTCGACCCGCCTGCAACCCAACCACCCGACCGACGAGCCGGCGGGCATCGCTGCGAGCATTCTCGACGGCCTGTTGTACGGTAACGGCGACGCCATGATCGGCATCAACCCGGCCACCGACAGCATCGCCTCGATCTGCGCGATGCTGGAGATGCTCGACGCCATTATCCAGCGCTACGAAATCCCCACCCAGGCCTGTGTGCTGACCCACGTCACCACCTCCATCGAAGCCATCAACCGCGGCGTGCCACTGGATCTGGTGTTCCAGTCGATTGCCGGCACCGAGGCGGCCAACGCCAGTTTCGGCATCAACCTGAATGTGCTGCAGGAAGGCTACGACGCGGGCTTGAGCTTGAACCGGGGCACTCTGGGCCAAAACCTGATGTATTTCGAAACCGGCCAGGGCAGCGCCTTGTCGGCCAACGCGCATTTTGGCGTCGACCAGCAAACCTGCGAAACCCGCGCCTATGCCGTGGCACGGCATTTCAAACCGTTTCTGGTAAACACGGTGGTCGGGTTTATCGGCCCCGAGTACCTGTACAACGGCAAGCAGATCATCCGTGCCGGCCTGGAAGACCACTTCTGCGGCAAATTGCTGGGTGTACCGATGGGTTGCGACATCTGTTACACCAACCACGCCGAAGCCGACCAGGACGACATGGACACCCTGCTGACCCTGCTGGGCGTGGCCGGGATCAACTTCATCATGGGTATCCCCGGCTCCGACGACATCATGCTCAACTACCAGACAACCTCGTTCCACGACGCCTTGTACGCTCGCCAGACGTTGGGTTTAAAGCCGGCACCGGAGTTTGAACAGTGGCTGGCAAAAATGGGCATTTTTACGCAAGCCGACGGCAAGGTGCGCTTCGGCAACAGCCTGCCACCGGCGTTTCGCCACGCCCTGGCGCAATTGGGATGAAGGAGCCGCCTGTGCAACTCGACCTGCCTGAAAACCCGTGGTTGGAACTGCGGCGCCTGACCCCGGCGCGTATTGCCTTGGGCCGTACCGGTACCAGCATTCCTACCAACGCCCAGCTTGATTTCCAATTTGCCCACGCCCAGGCGCGGGACGCGGTGCACCTGCCTTTCGACCATGCAGGCCTTAGCAGTCAACTGGCCGAACGTGGGCGTGACAGCCTGTTGCTGCACAGCGCCGCAACCGACCGGCATAGCTACTTGCAACGTCCGGATTTGGGGCGGCGCTTGAGCGACGAATCGGCACAGAGCCTGCGGGATTACGCGGCAGCGCATCCCGGCGGCGTGAACCTGGCGGTCGTGGTGGCTGATGGTCTGTCGGCGCTGGCAGTGCATAAACATACGTTGCCGTTTCTTACGCGCATGGAAGAACAAACCCACGCCGAAGGGTGGTCCTTGTCGCCGGTGATCCTGGTGGAACAGGGGCGCGTGGCGGTGGCCGACGAAATCGGGCAACTGCTCGGCGCCAAAATGGTGGTGATCCTCATCGGCGAACGGCCGGGGCTCAGTTCGCCGGACAGTCTGGGGCTGTATTTCACATACAACCCTAAGATCGGACTCACCGATGCCTATCGCAATTGCATCTCCAACGTGCGCTTGGAAGGCTTGAGTTACGGGATGGCGGCCCATCGTTTGCTGTATTTGATGAAAGAGGCGTGTCGCCGGCAGCTCTCGGGGGTAAACCTCAAGGATGAGGCGCAGCTGCAGACCATCGAGTCCGACGACCCGAACCTGATGAAAGGTAATTTCCTGCTCAGCCCACCGCAGGACTGATCCCGGCACGATTGCGCTTTTTGGCGTCTTTAGGCAGCATCAATTCACGGCCGCACGTGTGGTCATACCCATTTGGAAGTTGAGGCCTGGCATGCGGATTACTCAAGCGACCCTGGAACACCTGGACCTGTTGACCCCGCTGTTCGTCAAATACCGCGAGTTTTATGGGGCCCTGCCGTTCCCGGACTCATCGCGGGCTTTTTTGGAAAAGCGCCTTCGCCGCAAGGAGTCAGTGATTTACCTGGCCTTGGCCGATGATGACGACAAGAAGTTGCTTGGTTTTTGTCAGTTGTATCCGAGCTTTTCGTCGCTTTCGCTCAAGCGGGTGTGGATCCTCAATGACATCTACGTAGCCGAAGACGCGCGTCGGCAGCTGGTGGCGGATAACCTGATGCGCACCGCGAAAAAGATGGCCAAAGAGACGCACGCAGTGCGGCTGCGGGTGTCGACCAGCAGTGACAACCAAGTGGCGCAGAAAACGTACGAGTCAATCGGGTTTCGTGAAGACACCGAGTTCAAGAACTACACCTTGCCGATCAGCGAAGACTGACTCCCGGACACCGTGGACACCTTGTGGGAGGGGGCTTGCCCCCGATAGCGGTTTGTCAGTCAGACTATTTATAACTGACCCACCGCTTTCGCGAGCAAGCCCGCTCCCACATTGATTTCTGGCGATCTTCAGACCTCACGCCACGACATCCCCCGCTACAAAACCAACACGCTTTTCACCTCTCAATCCGTATAATGCGGACCTTTCAGGGTTGTAAGAAATGCGGCATACACTTGTAGCCTTATTACCCGAGCTTCCGCACAGGCCCGCTGAGCCGGGCCGTTCACACAGGTGCCATCCATGGATTTCAACCCGCTCGACCTTATCCTGCATCTCGACGTCTACCTCGACCTGCTGGTAACCAATTACGGTCCGTGGATCTACGCCATTCTGTTTCTGGTCATCTTTTGCGAAACCGGTCTGGTGGTCATGCCGTTCCTGCCAGGCGACTCCTTGCTGTTTATCGCCGGAGCCATCGCCGCAGGTGGCGGCATGGACCCGGTATTGCTGGGCGGCCTGTTGATGTTGGCGGCAATCCTCGGCGACAGCACCAACTACGTAATCGGACGAACAGCTGGAGAACGCCTGTTCAGTAACCCGAACTCGAAGATTTTCCGCCGCGACTATCTGCAAAAAACCCACGATTTCTACGACAAGCACGGCGGCAAAACCGTGACCCTGGCGCGCTTCCTGCCGATTCTGCGCACCTTTGCGCCGTTCGTGGCCGGCATCGCGAGAATGCCCTACCCACGGTTCTTCGGATTCAGCGTGCTGGGCACTATCCTCTGGGTCGGCGGCCTGGTGACCCTGGGCTACTTCTTCGGCAACGTGCCCTTTATCAAGAAAAACCTGTCGCTGCTGGTGGTGTTCATCATCCTGCTGTCCCTGGTGCCGATGATCATTGGTGTGTTCCGCAGCCGTTTTGGCCGCACTTCCTCCGAAGCCAAGCCGCAGTAACCTGCGATGTGGTCCCTCAGCGCCTGGCGTCGCCGGCGCCTGCTGGCCAAGCACCCGATTGCCGATGAAACCTGGCAACGGGTGCGCCACCACCTGACCTTCCTCGACGGTATCAGCGCCGAGCAGGACCAGTGGTTGCGCGAAGCCTGCGTGGTGTTTCTCGCCGAAAAACACCTCACCGCCCTGCCGGGCGTCGAGCTGCACCAGGAACAGCGCCTGCTGCTCGCCGCTCAGGCGCAATTGCCACTGATGAACCTCGGCGACCTCGACTGGTATCAGGGCTTCCACGAAATCGTTTTGTACCCCGACGACTTCCTGAGCCCCCAGCGCCATCGAGACAGCAGCGGTATCGAACACGAGTGGGACGGCGAACACAGCGGTGAAGCCTGGCAGCAAGGCCCGGTAATCCTCGCCTGGCCGGGCGTACTCGCCAGCGGCCAGTGGGAGGGCTACAACCTGGTGATCCACGAACTGGCCCACAAACTCGACATGCTCAACGGCGACGCCAACGGCCTACCGCCGCTGCACCACGACATGCGCGTGCAGGAATGGGCCAGCGTGATGCAAAGCGCTTATGACGATCTCAATCGCCAGTTGGACGCCAACCCGGACGCCGACACCGAGATCGACCCCTACGCCGCAGAAAACCCGGCGGAATTCTTCGCAGTCACCAGCGAATATTTTTTCAGCGCCCCGGATTTACTGGTCCGCACTTATCCACAGGTGTATGCCCAACTCAGTCGCTTTTATCGCCAAGACCCCTTGGCCCGCCTGACCCATCTGCAAGCCCACGACCCGCGTTATCAGCCACAAGACGAATGACCGTACGACGTCTGGCGCATGGCATCGCCGTCAGAATATGCCTATAATCGCCGCCACTTTTAGGCCAATCCGGCCATGTCATATGGCCAACTACGGGGGCAACGCCCAATGAGCTACAGCAAGATTCCGGCTGGCAAAGACCTGCCGAACGACATCTACGTCGCCATCGAGATTCCGGCCAACCACGCGCCGATCAAATACGAAATCGACAAAGACAGCGACTGCCTGTTCGTTGACCGTTTCATGGCCACCCCGATGTTCTATCCGGCCAACTACGGTTTCATCCCGAACACCCTGGCTGACGACGGTGATCCCCTCGACGTGCTGGTCGTAACGCCTTACCCGGTCACCCCTGGTTCGGTCATCCGCGCACGTCCGGTCGGCATCCTGAACATGACCGACGACGGCGGCGGCGATGCCAAAGTTATCGCAGTCCCACACGACAAGCTGTCCCAGCTGTATGTGGACGTGAAGGAATACACCGACCTGCCACCACTGCTGCTGGAACAGATCAAGCACTTCTTCGAGAACTACAAAGACCTCGAAAAAGGCAAGTGGGTGAAGATCGACGGTTGGGGCAACGCAGACGCCGCCCGCGCCGAGATCATGAAGTCGGTTGCAGCCTACAAAGGCTGATACCCGCTCTTCATTGCCCCGGCAATTAAAAAGCCCCGATTATTCGGGGCTTTTTTGTGGGAAAACTAAACAACAAGTTCAAAAATTAGTACACGCTGTTCAACTAAGCGATACAACTGAAAGATCAAGCCACAACTAAGCAAAAACCTACAGGCGCAATTCAACGCATGGTTTATTTGATTGGTTTTCTTGGCCAGTAAACTCTGCGTTTATGAATACATCAGGTGATCGTTTAAAAGTGCTATTGCAGGAAGTTCATCTTTCCGCATCCGACTTCGCCAAAAACCGTGGTGTCACGCCTCAACACGTGAACAACTGGTTCAAACGCGGTGTACCCATGGGCCGACTCAACGAGTTTGCAGAACTTCTCTGCGTCTCCAGCCGTTGGCTGCGCACCGGCGAAGGCCCCAAACACCCACCGGCCAACTTCCTGCTGGAAGGCCCAGACGCCCGGAAAGGACTGCCCAGCACCCGAGAAGGAGGCGGAAAGTACCTCACAGGCCCAACCTGCCCTCCGGAACCACTCGATGTGGAGATTCCCCTCCACCCCACATTCACCTCGACCGAGCGCATCCGCGTCTCCCTGCATACCCTCGAAACCCTCACCGTCAACCCTGACCGCGCGGTAGGCGCCTACATGGTCGACAACAGCATGATCGACATCATCCAACAGGGCGCCACCCTCGCCATCGACAGAGGCCGCACCCAAATCATTGATGGCGAAATCTACGCCGTCGAACACGACGGCATGCTGCGCATCAAATATCTCTACAACCGTCCAGGGGGAGGGTTGCGCATGCGAAGCCACAACGCCAGCGAACACCCGGACGAATACCTCAACCATGAAGAACGCTTCGAGCAGAACTTCAAAATTGTCGGCTGGATATTCTGGTGGTCCACCCTCAACAACCGCCGCCCGCCCGTTCCGCTGGATGAGCACCTATTAGGCTGGGAAGGCTCTAAATCGGAACCGGAGGTGGGCATTTAAGGTGAATGTGGGTATCATGCGCCGCACATTTGGCAGGGGGTGGCTTAAGGCTAACCACCCTGCTCGGCGAAGCGGAGGAGTTCCCGCGGATGCCCCTACTATTCAGCCCGACGCAATGTGGGCTGAGCGATTTGAAGGCTGGTGAGGTTTGTCAAAAACAAGCTGAGGCAGTCCCCGAGAAGCCGGCCACAAGCCGGCTTTTTAATGCCTCTAATAATCTCCCCCCCCTGCAAATCAAGCCAACGTGCACCCATCCTCTTTGCCTCCGCTCGCTCCCAACCCCATGCCCAGCCTCCATCCTTTGTCCCTTTTTAGTTGACAGTAAGACTCCCCTCGCCCGATTTATCCTCCAATCACGACCCATTAATCTGTGCCCATGTTGAACGCAACGCCAAACCCACTTAAACAAAAAAGGATTCAACCATGAGCACTCCGACCTACAACCGCTTGAACAAAGACGACGCCGTAGTCCTGCTGGTCGACCACCAGACCGGCTTGATTTCCTTGGTGCAAGACTTCTCGCCCAACGAGTTCAAGAACAACGTGCTGGCACTGGCCGACCTGGCCAAATTTTTCAACCTGCCGACCATCCTCACCACCAGCTTTGAGCAAGGCCCCAACGGCCCTCTGGTGCCTGAGTTGAAGGAGATGTTCCCGGACGCGCCGTACATCGCTCGTCCTGGCCAGATCAATGCGTGGGACAACGAAGACTTCGTCAAGGCGATCAAGGCTACCGGCCGTAAGCAGATCATCATTGCCGGCGTAGTAACGGATGTGTGCGTAGCGTTCCCGACCTTGTCGGCGTTGGCAGAAGGGTTTGAGGTGTTTGTGGTGACCGATGCATCCGGCACGTTCAATACCACCGTGCAACAAGCGGCATGGAGCCGGATGACGCAAGCCGGTGCACAGTTGATGAACTGGTTCTCGGTGGCGTGTGAGCTGCATCGCGACTGGCGCAACGATATCGAAGGCCTGGGCAATCTGTTGTCCCAGCGTATTCCCAACTATCGCAACTTGATGAATGGTTATGCGGCGCTGACAGCCCATCAGAAATAAGTCAGCCGAAATTCCCGATAAGCCTGCCTTGAAAAGCAGGCTTTCGGTGTTCACCTGAGCGTAACCCGCCAGTTCACGCTCAACTTGCTCGGGGCTTGGCAACTGTTTTGCAACTGCCGGCAACGTCCCCATCCCGCGTGTTGCGGGACCACCTGTGTTCAATCGACTGTGCGATTTACCACCTCGTAATTCCCACCACTCATTTGCCCCACTCCCCCATGTCTGCTAGTGTCCCGCCGGTTTACCGTCTACCGGAATAGCCGCCATGGCCCGCAAAAAAGTTGCACTCGATTTCGAACAATCCCTCGCCGACCTGCAAACCCTGGTCGAGCGTCTGGAGAATGGCGAGTTGTCGCTGGAGGACTCGCTGACGGCGTTTGAGCAAGGCATCGGCCTGACTCGCGACTGCCAGAGCGCGCTGGCGCAGGCGGAGCAGAAGGTGCAGGTGTTGCTGGAGCGTGACGGGGAGTTGGCCGAAGAACCTTTCGATGCGGAACAGCCGGAATGATCGACGCGTATCAGGCCAGTAGCCAAGCCCGGGTGAATGCGGCGCTGGAGCCCTTGTTTGTTGCGCCCAGCCCAGAAATGAACCGTCTCTATGCAGCCATGCGCTATAGCGTGATGAATGGCGGCAAGCGTGTGCGCCCGTTGCTGGCGTATGCGGCGTGTGAAGCCCTCGGTGCGCCTGCCGAGCAGGCCAACGGCGCGGCGTGTGCGGTGGAGCTGATCCACGCTTATTCCCTGGTACACGACGATTTGCCGGCAATGGACGACGACGATCTGCGTCGCGGCCAGCCAACCACTCACAAAGCCTTTGATGAAGCCTATGCGATTCTGGCCGGTGACGGCCTTCAAAGTCTGGCGTTCAGCGCATTGCTGGACCCGGGCTTGAGCAGCGTCAACGCCGAGACTCGCCTGCGCATGGTCACCGCCCTCGCCCACGCTGCGGGCCCGGCCGGTATGGTCGGTGGGCAGGCGATCGACATGGGTTCGGTCAGTCTCAAGCTGGATCAAAAAGCTCTGGAACATATGCATCGCCACAAGACCGGCGCGCTCATCGAGGCTGCCGTTCACCTCGGTGCCCTGGCCAGTGGCCGTGCCGAAGCTGCGCAGTTGGCGGCCTTGCAGACGTATTCCCGCGCCATCGGCCTGGCTTTCCAAGTGCAGGACGACATTCTCGACGTGGAAAGTGACACGGCCACCTTGGGCAAGCGCCAAGGTGCCGATATCGCACGGGACAAACCGACTTATCCTGCGCTGCTTGGTCTCGACGCTGCCAAGGCATATGCCCTGGAACTGCGCGACCAGGCCCTGGACGCCCTGCGACCTTTCGACGCGGCAGCCGCGCCACTGCGTGACCTGGCGCGGTATATCGTCGAACGCCGCCACTGATAACAGCGGCCATTGCAGCCGCATATCGGCCAAGTTCGGCGCTCTGCGTGGGCAGTTTGCGATGCTTGAGGTAAACTGCCGCCTCTTCTTATACCTATAACGATTCGCCTGATGCCCACGACGTTTCAAGAGATTCCCCGCAAGCGCCCGTCCACGCCCCTGCTCGACCGTGCTGTCACGCCGGACGGCCTGCGTCGTCTGGGTGAAGCCGAGCTGGAAACCCTGGCCGATGAACTGCGCCTGGAATTGCTCTACACGGTCGGTCAGACCGGTGGGCATTTTGGTGCAGGCCTGGGCGTCATCGAGCTGACCATCGCGTTGCATTACGTGTTCGATACCCCGGACGACCGGCTGGTGTGGGACGTGGGCCATCAGGCGTATCCGCATAAAATCCTCACCGGCCGACGCGAGCGCATGAGTACCCTGCGCCAAAAGGACGGTGTTGCCGCCTTCCCGCGCCGCGCCGAGAGCGAGTACGACACCTTTGGCGTCGGTCACTCCAGCACCTCTATCAGTGCAGCGCTGGGCATGGCGATTGCCGCCCGCCTGCAAAACAGTGATCGCAAGGCGATTGCCGTGATCGGTGATGGCGCGTTGACCGCCGGCATGGCCTTCGAAGCGCTGAACCATGCGCCTGAAGTGAACGCCAACATGTTGGTGATCCTCAATGACAACGACATGTCGATCTCTCGCAATGTCGGTGGCCTGTCCAATTACCTGGCAAAAATCCTCTCCAGCCGTACCTACGCCAGCATGCGCGAAGGCAGCAAGAAGGTGCTCTCGCGTCTGCCCGGCGCGTGGGAAATTGCCCGACGCACCGAAGAATATGCCAAGGGCATGCTTGTCCCCGGCACCCTGTTCGAAGAGCTGGGCTGGAACTACATCGGCCCAATTGACGGCCACGACCTGCCCACTCTGATCGCCACGCTGCGTAACATGCGCGACCTCAAAGGCCCGCAGTTCCTGCATATCGTCACCAAGAAAGGTAAAGGCTTCGCCCCGGCGGAAGTCGACCCGATTGGTTACCACGCGATCACCAAGCTGGAACCTGTGGACGCCCCAGCCGCTGCGCCGAAAAAGGCCAGCGGGCCGAAGTATTCCGGTGTGTTTGGCGAATGGCTGTGCGACATGGCCGCTGCCGACTCGCGCCTGGTGGGCATTACCCCGGCGATGAAGGAAGGCTCCGACCTGGTCGCGTTCAGCGAGCGTTTCCCGCTGCGCTATTTCGACGTGGCGATTGCCGAGCAGCACGCGGTGACTTTCGCCGCCGGTATGGCCTGTGAAGGCGCCAAGCCAGTAGTAGCGATTTACTCCACGTTCCTGCAACGCGGTTATGACCAGCTCATTCACGATGTGGCGGTGCAGAACCTTGACGTGCTGTTCGCCATCGACCGCGCGGGTCTTGTAGGCGAAGACGGCCCAACTCACGCCGGCAGCTTCGACCTGTCGTACCTGCGTTGCATCCCCGGCATGCTGGTAATGACGCCGAGCGACGAGAACGAACTGCGCAAGATGCTCAGCACTGGCCACCTGTATAACGGCCCGGCCGCCGTGCGTTACCCGCGTGGTAATGGCCCGAATGCAGTGATCGAAAAAGATCTGGAGCCGATCGAGATCGGCAAAGGCATCGTGCGTCGCCAGGGCAGCCAGGTCGCGTTCCTGGTGTTCGGCGTGCAATTGGCCGAAGCACTGAAAGTCGCCGAAAAGATCGACGCGACCGTGGTCGATATGCGCTTCGTCAAACCGCTGGATGAAGCCTTGGTACGCGAGATCGCCGGTAGCCATGAGTTGCTGGTGACCGTTGAAGAGAACGCCATCATGGGCGGCGCCGGCGCGGCAGTCAGTGAGTTCCTGGCACGGGAGAATATCCTCAAGTCGGTGCTGCACCTGGGCTTGCCGGATGTGTACGTCGAGCACGCCAAGCCAGCGCAGATGCTGGCGGAGTGCGGCTTGGACGAAGCAGGGATCGAGGCTTCGGTGCGCGCACGAATGGCGCTGCTGGACCTGTAGAAACCGGATCAACATGTGGGAGGGGGCTTGCCCCCGATAGCGGCAGTTCAGTCAACAACTATGCTGACTGACAGGCCGCCATCGGGGGCAAGCGCCCTCCCACATTTGATTTGTGTCACCTTCAAAAGCTGTGAACAGTCTATGAATCGCCTGTACCTTACCCTGCTGCTACTGCCCTCCCCTGAATTGCTCGCCGAAACCCGCGACGAGGCCCTGAAGCTCCCCGAAGTGGTTATCAGCGCAAACCGTCAGGTCCAGGCGCGCAACGACAGCAGCGCCGCCAACTCCGTCTTCACCCGCGATGACATCGATCGCCTGCAACCCACCAGCCTCACTGACCTGCTCAGCCGAGTGCCCGGCGCGCAAGTCGCGCGAACCGGCGGGCGCGGCAGTTTGCCGGGGATCTACCTGCGCGGCACTAAATCCGCCCAGAGCCTGGTGCTGGTGGACGGCCAGCGCATCGCCAACACCACGTCCGGCGACAGCGGCCTGCAATACCTGAATATCGACCAGATTGAGCGCGTGGAAGTCCTGCGCGGCTCGCGCTCGGTGATCTACGGCAGCGATGCCATCGGCGGTGTGATCCAAGTGTTTACCCGGCGCAACGCCGAGCAAGGCCTGCAACCGCGCGTGAAACTGGGTTTTGGCAGCAATAACACTTGGGAGCGCAGCCTCGGTCTCTCGGGTGGCGATGAACACACGCGCTTCAACCTCGGGGCGAGCCTGGATGAAACTGCCGGGATCAATTCGACCCACGAATCCTTCCCCAGCGACGGCGACCATGATGCCTATCGCAACCAATCGGTGAGCCTGAACCTCAGCCATTCGTTCAGCGATGCGCTGGAGGTGGGTTTCAACCTGCTGGATAACCGTGGCAAGTCGGAGTACGACAACAGCTTCGGCCGCTACGACATCGTCACCAAGCAGACTGTTGGGCAAAAACCCTACACCGACTACGCCGTGAGCAGCGCCAGCGGTTATATCGACGCCACGTTCAGTGAGCGCTGGCAATCGCGCGTGGAACTGGGCCACAGCGAGAACCGTGACACCAAACGCGACACCCTCAGTGATTATTTCAGCGCATTCAACACCTACCGCGACTCCGTCAACTGGCAGAACGACCTGACCCTGGATGAACAGAACAGCCTGATCTTGGGCGGTGATTGGTACGAAGACCGCTTCCACGGCTCCACCACTTTCACCGAAAACAGCCGCTGGAACCGCGCCGCCTTTGTGCAGCACCGTTTCCGCAGCGAACGGTTCTCCACAGAGCTGGGTTTGCGCCACGACGAGAACCAGCAGTTTGGCGGCCAGAACAGCTGGAGCGGTACGCTCACCGTGCCGGTCAATCCCGACAATGACCTGTTACTGAGTTACAGCGAAGGATTCCGTGCGCCGAGCTTCAACGACCTGTATTACCCGCAAACGCAATACAGCAACCCCAACCTGCAGCCCGAAACCTCGAAAAGCTACGAACTGCAATGGCGCAGCCAACTGAGTGACAGCACGCGCCTGGAAGCCTCGGTGTACCGCACCGACCTGAGCAATGCGATCATCCTCGACCGTACCGACAAACCGCAGAATGTGGCATCGGCGCGCATCGATGGCTTTGAAGCGGCGCTGAAACAGGAACTGTTCGGCTGGCAGGGCAACCTCGGTGTTTCGATCATCGACCCGCGCGACCGGGACAGCGGCCACACCTTGGCCCGTCGTGCACGCCGCACATTGAGCCTGGATATGGATCGGCAATTCGATCAGGTGGGCGTGGGCGCCAGTTGGCAGGCCATCAGCAATAGCTACGACAATGAAGACAACACGCAGCGCCTGGGCGGCTACGGATTGCTCGGGTTGCGCAGCAGTTGGGCGGTTAGCCGAGAAGTAGCGCTGTCGCTGAAGGTTGATAACGTGCTGGATAAATCCTATTCGCGGGCACGTTATAGCTACAACGATCCGGCATTTCTGAACAATCAGGATTACCGTGAAGAGGGCCGGGCGTGGATGTTTGGTGTGACCTGGACACCTGAAATCTGATTGTCGCCTGGTACTGGCTTCATCGGCTCGGGGCAATTACCTGACACAGCCGCGCCAGCGCTTCCAGCATCTGCCCGCTGGGCCGTTCCAGGCCTTTGTCCGGAACCAACTGTACCCGCGCCGCCATGCTTGGCCAGTCCTTCCAGGCGTCCTTCTGAGCCTGATCGCCCACCAGAATCATTTCGGGATTACGTTGCAACACCGACTCGATGCTGACCTGCGGTGCGGGTAGCTTCAGGTCGTCAAACACGTTGCGCGCACCGCACACGCTCAGCGCGTCGCTGATGATCTGGCCACCGCCCACGGTGTACAGCGGCTGGTTCCACACCTGATAGAACACCCGCAACGGTTCGACACGTTGATAACGCTGGCGCAACCCGGCCAGGCGCTCGCGCAGTTGCGCGGCCAATTGCCGGCCGGCGTCGGCACGGCCTAATTGCTCGGCTATGGCCTGGACTTGGGTGGTCAACTGTTCGAGGCTATGAGGTTCGGCGACGTACACCGGAATATTCAGGCGTTGCAGCTGCTCGCGCTGGGCCGGGCCAACACTGCCGGGCCACAGCAGAATCAGGTCGGGATTGAGGCTGAGCAGGCGCTCCATGTCTAACTGGCCGTAATGCCCCACCGATGGCACCTTCACCAACTCGGCCGGCCGTTCGCCGCCATCAAGCACGCCTACCAGCAGATCGGCAGCACCCAGTTCGACCACGATTTCAGACAGGGATGGCGCCAGGCTCACCACCCGCTCGGCGGCCAAGGCCTGTGCACTCAGTGTCAGCAGCAGAAGCGCCAGCCAGCGGCGCATCATCCGAGTTGACGGGGAATGCGGTAGAGGTAAAACAGCACCATCGTCGACAGCGCCAGCAGGAACAGCGGCACCGCTTCCAGGCCAACGAACACCGCCAGCGCGCCCACCCACGCGGGAATCGCCGCCACCAGCAAAGCCGTGCGCCGGCGGGCCGCGAGGGTGATCCAGGCAGCCGGTTCTTCGGGAGTATCGAGAGCTTTTGAAGTGGCGATCAGCGCGTGTTTATAGCCGTGGAAGTAACGCAGGCTTAGGAACATCGAGGCCACGCCAGCGATGAAGAACGGCATCGCCAGCACGGGTAGCAGCGCTACCTGGCCAAACACCAGGTTGAGCACGAACAACGGAAGCAGCGCCAAGGCCAGGTACTGCCACCAGTTGAAGGACAGTCGCCGCTTTACCTGGCCACGGGTCACGCGCGGTCGACCTCGCCCTGATGCTCGTTGCCCATCATATGGTCGAGCTTGCTGGCTTTGGTCGCCAGATAGAGCTTGTTGTGGGGGTTTTGCCCGGTATGCAGCGGCACACGCTCGGCCACGGTGATGCCCATCTCGGTCAAGGCTTTGACCTTGCGCGGGTTGTTGGTCATCAGACGCAGGGATTTCACGCCCAGGTGCTCAAGCATTGGCAGGCAGATCGCGTAGTCACGCTGGTCTGCAGCGAAGCCCAGGCGCTCGTTGGCCTCAACGGTATCAGCGCCGCCGTCTTGCAGCTCGTAGGCGCGGATTTTGTTCAGCAGGCCAATACCGCGGCCTTCCTGGCGCAGATACAGCAGCACGCCACGGCCTTCACGGGCGATGGCGCGCATGGCCGCCTCCAGTTGCGAGCCGCAGTCACAGCGCTGGCTGAACAACGCATCGCCGGTCAGGCACTCGGAATGCACACGACCCAGTACTGGCGCGCCATCCGCGATATCGCCGAGGCTGAGCACAACGTGCTCACGCCCGGTGGCTTCTTCGAGAAAGCCGTTCATGGTGAACGTGGCAAAAGGGGTAGGCAGCTTGGAAGCGGCGACGAAAACGACGGGCACCGTGTGCTCCTGATTTCAGATTTTACAGAGGCGGGCATTGTAACAGCAGGTTCCTGCACACGCTTAAGCTGAATGATCGCTGATAAAGATCAATCGGTTCGATTGGCCTTCATCTCGGTTCTATGCAGTTAGAAGGGATACGGCAGGTTCCAGCGCTGGAAGATCGGCTTCAGCACGCCGCTTTTGACCAGCACGGCCATGCGCTGATCGTACACGGTGCGTAACGAACGGCCGCGCTCGGTATCGGCAAAGCCAACGTATAGCGGCAGGTCGATGATGTGGGTAAGCCTGAACGTGGAAGGGTCTCGCGCCTGTTTGAGGACGTATTGCGTTTCGCTGAGGGCATCGATGTAGAAATCGGCCCGACCATGCTGGAGCATCGGTAAAATCCCATCGCGCCGCTGGATCTGGTTGAAACGTCGCACATTGGGCAAGTACGCCTCGTACCGATAGCCGCGTACCCAGGCCAGGCGGTATTCACCCAGCGTTGCGACGCTCGGAGTCGGGGAGGTTGCCAGCCCAAGGGCGTAGATAGCGTCGGAGTCCAACTTCCAGTGCGGGTAAAGGACGCCCGTGACCTCGTCACGGTAAGAGCCGACCCAACCATCTACCTCACCGCGCTGGGCCAGGCCCACCGAGCGGGTATAGGGCTCGATGCGGGTGTGCAGAGTGATCCCGACCGGCTCGAAGACCTGCCGCAGCACATCCCAGGCCAGACCGCTGCCGTCCGCATTGGTGTAGTCGTCCCAAGCCTCACTGGCGAGCATGATCTTGCCTGGTACAACAGACTCATCCTGCGCCAGGACCCACGCCGGAATGACACACAGCAGTGTCAGCAGCCAGTGGCGCACATCCATGGGTACGACCTCCTGCAATGCCTTGCTTGCGTAATGACGTAGTAGAGGGTAGCGCAGCACGCCGACTCAGGGCGTCTCGCGAAAGTGCTGATAACCCCGGATGGCCGGAGTGATGTCCTGCCCGTTGGCGTCGAGGAGCGTCACACCCTGCCCCGCCTGGACACGGCCAATAACGTGCACCGGCCAACCCGCGGCCAGCAGCGGTGCCAACTCGACGGACGGCAAGGTGAAGGCCAGCACGTAGTCGTCGCCACCGCTCAATGCAGCCACCCGCGCCTGGTCATCACCGACAAACGCCAGCAAGGCGCTGGACAGCGGAAGCTTCTGACGCTCGATCAACAGGCTGACGGCCGACGCCTTGGCGATATGCCCGCAATCGGCCAACAGCCCGTCGGAGATATCCATCGCAGCCGTCGCCTTGCCCCGCAGCGCCAGCCCTAAAGCCAACTGCGGCTGCGGTGACCAGTAATGGGCCAGCAGAGGATCAGCGATGGCCGCATCGGCGTTGCGCTGGCCCAGCACGAGTGGCAAGGCGCCAGCGGCATTGCCCAACTCACCGCCCACGCACAGCAGGTCCCCCGGCTGCGCACCGCTGCGCGTCAACGCCTGGCCCGCTGGCACACGGCCGAACACCGTCAGGGTCAAACTGAGCGGCCCCCGCGTGGTGTCGCCGCCCACCAAGCCCACGCCGCAGCTTAGCGCCATGGCGTTCAAACCCTGGGCATAGCGTTGCAACCAGTCGGCATCGACGGTGGGCGTAGTGAGTGCAAGGGTAAACGCGAGGGGGTTGGCGCCCATGGCAGCCAGATCGCTCACCGCCACCGCCAGCGAACGCTGGCCGAGCAGGAACGGATCGCAAGGGTCGGCAAAGTGCACGCCGGCCACTAAGGTATCGGTGGAGATTGCCAGTTGCTCCCCGGCAGGGAGCGCCAGCAGGGCGCAGTCGTCGCCGATCCCCAAGGCAATGCCCTCGCCGCCCTGCGCACAGGGCGCGGCGGCAAAGTACTTGTGGATCAGCTCAAACTCGCCCATCGAGAACTCAAGCGCAACTTAGCGCTTGTGTTCCTTCACTTCGGCTTCACGCAGGCGCGGAGCCAGCTTGTCGAGCACGCCGTTGACAAACTTGTGACCGTCGGTCGAACCGTAGACTTTCGCCAGTTCGATACCTTCGTTGATCACCACGCGGTACGGCACGTCGACGCGCTTGAGCAGCTCCCAGGTGGACAGGCGCAGTACTGCCAGTTCAACCGGGTCCAGCTCTTCAAGGGTCAGGTCCAGGCACGGCGTCAGTGCAGCGTCGATCTCGGTCAGGTTGGCCGGAACGCCGTGCAGGATGTCGTGGAAATAGCTCTGGTCGGCAAAGGTGAAGTCATTGTCGACGCGAAATTGCGCTTCGATTTCGTTCAGCGAAGTACCGGCCATATGGCGCTGGTACAACGCCTGGGTGGCGAGCTGACGGGCAGCACGGCGCTTTTCGCTCTTCGAAGGTTTGCCGGCGTCCGCTGGACGCTCGTCGCGCGGGTTGAAACGATCGCTCTCGTCGGAAATCACTTGGCCTCCAACTGCGACAGCAGGCTGACCATTTCCAGGGCGGACAGAGCAGCTTCAGCGCCTTTGTTGCCAGCCTTGGTGCCGGAACGCTCGATGGCTTGCTCGATGGAATCAACGGTCAGTACGCCGAAAGCGACTGGCACGCCGAACTCCATGGACACCTGGGCCAGGCCCTTGGTGCATTCGCCGGCCACGTATTCGAAGTGCGGGGTACCGCCACGAATCACAGCGCCCAGGGCGATGATTGCTGCGTATTCACCCTGCTGAGCAACTTTTTGCGCAACCAGTGGAATTTCGAAGGCGCCAGGGGCACGGATAATCGTGATATCGCTTTCGCTCACACCGTGGCGAACCAGGGCATCCACGGCACCGCTTACCAGGCTTTCAACCACGAAGCTGTTGAAGCGGCCAACCACCAGGGCATAGCGGCCTTTGGGGGCGATGAAGGTACCTTCGATGGTCTTCAGGGTCATTCGACAAATCTCTTAAAGAGCCGGGACGCGAAAAGTGCGTCCCTCAGTGATGATTTAACCGCGAACAAGGGGCAAAAGACGCCAGCCTTTATTCGGAGGGCACGTATTCTACAACTTCCAGATCGAATCCGGATATCGCATTAAATTTCATCGGTGCGCTCATGAGGCGCATTTTGCGCACACCGAGGTCACGCAGGATCTGCGAACCGGCACCGACGATGCTGTAGGTGGTCGGTGTTTTAACCTGGGTCTGCTCGGCGGTTTCGCGGATATGGGCAAGCAATACATCGCCGTCCACCGGGTTACCCAGCAGCAGCACCACACCGCTGCCCGCCTCGGACACCGCAGCCATCGCGGCGCGCAGGCTCCAACGGCCCGGTTGCTTGACCATCAACAGGTCGCGCAGCGGGTCCATGTTGTGCACACGCACCAGGGTCGGTTCGTCTGCGCTGATGGTGCCCAGGGTCAGGGCCATGTGCACATCGCCCTCCACTGAATCGCGGTAGGTCACCAAATTGAATTGGCCCAATTCGCTGTCCAGTGGCTGCTCGGCAATCCGCTGAACGGTACGTTCGTGGATCATCCGGTAGTGAATCAAGTCGGCAATGGTGCCTATCTTGATGTTGTGCTCGGCGGCAAATGCTTCGAGTTCGGCGCGACGAGCCATGGTGCCGTCGTCGTTCATCACTTCGCAGATCACACCGCTCGGCTCGAAACCGGCCATGCGCGCCAGGTCACAGGCTGCTTCTGTGTGGCCGGCACGGGCCAGGGTGCCACCCGGTTGGGCCATCAGCGGGAAGATGTGGCCTGGGCTGACGATGTCTTCGGCCTTGGCGTCTTTGGCGGCAGCGGCTTGAACGGTGCGGGCGCGGTCAGCGGCGGAAATGCCGGTGGTCACGCCTGTGGTCGCTTCAATCGACACGGTGAACTTGGTACCAAAACCCGAGCCGTTACGCGGCGCCATCAACGGCAGCTTGAGCAGCTCGCAGCGCTCGCGGCTCATGGGCATGCAGATCAGCCCGCGAGCGTGCTTGGCCATGAAGTTGATGTGCTCAGGCTTGCAGGCCTCGGCGGCCATGATGATGTCGCCTTCGTTTTCGCGGTCTTCGTCATCCATCAGGATGACCATCTTGCCTTGGCGGATGTCTTCAACCAGTTCTTCGATGTTATTGAGCGCCACGCGGCACCCCCTTGGTCAGGATTTCAGGTAGCCGTTAGCGGCCAAAAAACTCTCAGTGATGTTCCCAGTTGCAGGCTCTGCGGCCTTATCGCCCATCAGCAGGCGCTCCAGGTAACGGGCAAGCAAGTCGACTTCCAGGTTCACCCGGCGACCAGGCTGGTACGACGCCATGATGGTTTCGCTCAGGGTGTGGGGAATGATGGTCAGTTCAAATTCGGCGCCATTCACGGCGTTCACGGTCAGGCTGGTGCCGTCGACAGTGATCGAACCTTTGTGGGCAATGTATTTGGCCAGCTCTTTGGGCGCGCGGATGCGGAATTCCACGGCACGGGCATTTTCGCTGCGGGCAACGACTTCGCCGACACCGTCGACGTGGCCGCTGACCAGGTGACCACCGAGACGGGTGGTGGGCGTCAGGGCTTTTTCGAGGTTGACCGGGCTGCCAGCCTTGAGGTCATTCATCGCGGTGCAGTCCAGGGTTTCCCGGCTGACGTCGGCGGCAAAGCCATTGCCCGGCAGTTCGATGACAGTCAGGCACACGCCGCTGACGGCGATGCTGTCGCCCAGCTTGACGTCGCCGAGGTCGAGCTTGCCGGTTTCAACCAGCAGGCGCACGTCGCCGCCCTTGGGGGTCATGGCGCGAATGCTGCCGATGGATTCGATAATGCCGGTGAACATGGCCTTCTCCTGGAAAACGGGGCGGGCACTTGAGCGCCCGGTCAGAATTATACGCTCGCTGCTGGCACAGGGATGGCAGTGACTCGCCAGTCGTCGCCTACAGCGCGCATTTCAGTGATCTTGAGTTGGGGGGCGTCGGCCAGTTTCTCAAGCGGCCAGTCCAGCAAAGGCCGGGCAGCGGAGCCGAGGAACTTGCCGGCGACGAAAATCACGTATTCGTCCACCAGACCTTGCTGGGCAAACGCCCCTGCCAGGCTTGGGCCAGCTTCCACCAAGACTTCGTTGACGCCACGGGCGGCCAGCGCCACCAGCGCCGAGCGCAGGTCGACCTGGCCTTCTACGCCTGGCACCACCAGACACTCGGGGCCTCGGGGGAACTGGTTTTCCGGGGTGACACAGGTGATGACCAATGCCGGGCCCGCCTTAAAGAAGGGTGCGTTGAGCGGCACCCGCAGGCGGCCGTCGATCAACACACGCAACGGCGGGCGCGACATGGCCAGGGCGGTGGTTTCTTCATCCAGTCCCAGCTCGGCCGCGCGGACGGTAAGCCGCGCACCGTCGGCCAACACCGTGTCGGCGCCAGTCAGCACCACGCTGGCCTCGGCGCGCAGGCGCTGCACGGCGGCGCGGGCGGCGGGACCGGTGATCCATTGGCTTTCGCCGCTGGCCATCGCGGTACGACCGTCCAGACTCATCGCCATTTTGATCCGCACGAACGGCAACCCGTGTTCCATGCGTTTGAGAAAGCCTTTGTTGAGCGCCCGCGCCTCACCTTCCAGTACGCCACTGCGCACCTCGATCCCGGCCTGGGCCAAGCGCTGCATACCGCGCCCGGCAACTTCCGGGTTAGGGTCCTGCATCGCCGCGACCACCCGCGCCAGCCCGGCGCTCACCAGCGCATCGGCGCACGGCGGGGTGTGACCATAGTGGCTGCACGGTTCGAGGGTGACGTATGCCGTGGCGCCTCGGGCCTTATCGCCGGCAGCCCGCAAGGCATGCACTTCCGCATGGGGCTCGCCCGTGCGCACATGCCAGCCTTCGCCGACAATCTGCCCATCGCGCACAATCACGCAGCCAACACGCGGATTAGGGTGGGTGGTGTACAGGCCGTTGCGCGCCAGTTCAAGGGCGCGGGCCATGTAATGGGCGTCGAGGACAGTTTGTTCAGCAGAAGGAGGAATCATGGTTTGACCGGCTCACGGGCTAGGCGGTCGATCTCTTCGCGGAACTCATTGAGGTCCTGGAAGCGTCGATACACCGAAGCGAAACGGATATAGGCGACTTCGTCGAGCTTTTGCAGCTCGCCCATCACCAACTCTCCCACCACCAGGCTCTTGACCTCGCGCTCGCCAGTCGCTCGCAGCTTGTGCTTGATATGCACCAGCGCCGCTTCCAGTCGCTCGACACTCACTGGGCGTTTTTCCAGCGCGCGCTGCATACCGGCGCGCAGTTTTTCTTCGTCGAAAGGCTGGCGGCTGCCGTCGGACTTGATCAGACGTGGCAATACCAGTTCGGCGGTTTCGAAGGTGGTGAAACGTTCACCGCAGCCAGAGGCCAGGCATTCGCGCCGGCGACGTACTTGATCGCCCTCGGCGACCAGACGCGAGTCAATGACCTTGGTGTCGTTGGCACCGCAGAAGGGACAGTGCATGGTGGCAGGCAACAAAAAAAGGGAGGGCCATGGTAGCGCATCCCTGTGGCAAGACAAGCCATAGCCTTTACGGTATACAGGCGGGCTATTATGTTTCTTACATTTCAAGCCACGGATTTTGTCCTTTCTGGAGCCGTACATGCAGTTACGACCACTTGTTTTGCTCACCCTGTTCAGTGTCCTGGTCGCCTGCAGCAGCGAAGCCCCCAAGCCGTCTGCGCCCCAACCGGTGCCTGCGCAGGAGAAAAAAGTCCCTGGCATTGAAGACCTGGGCCCCCTACCCGCCTACCAACGTGAAATCAACGGCAGCCTGACCAACGTCCCCGCCGGCGCCGAAGTCGAGATGGCCCTGCTGGTGATCGACGACCGTTCGCGCCCGCAACAACTGCTCGCCAGCAGCGTACTGACCGGCAACGGCAAGCCCGTGGCCTTCCGCCTGCGTTTTAACCCAGAGGCTTTCCCGGCCGGTGCACGGGTTGAGCTGCGTGGCCGCGCCAGCCAGTCCGGTCAGTTGATCCTGCACCTGCCCGCCGTACGCATCACCCAGGCAATCACCCAGACCACCGGCCCCCTGGAACTCGTCAAGGCACCATGACGCCACCGTTGGACTTGCAGCGCGCCCTGAGCGAGCTGATCGGCGACGCTCAACTGGTGCCCTGCCCGCTGCCGGGCACCGAACTCTCGTTGTGGCTGTTGGATGCGGACAACATGGACCGCGCCTTCAGTCCCGAAGAAACCCGGCGCATTCTGCATGAGCCGCCCTACTGGAGTTTTTGCTGGGCCAGCGGCCTGGCATTGGCGCGGTATTTGACGGCGAACCCCGAGTGGGTCGCGGGTAAGCGCGTGCTGGACTTCGGCGCCGGTTCCGGCGTGGCCGCGATTGCGGCGGTTAAGGCAGGTGCGGTGGAAGTAGTTGCCTGCGACCTGGATCCGCTGGCGTTGGCATCTTGCCGCGCCAATGCCGAGCTCAATAACGTGGAATTAACCTATTCGCCGGACTTCTTCGCCGAAGCCGATCGCTTCGACCTGATCCTGGTAGCCGATGTGCTTTACGATCGCGCCAACCTGCCACTGCTGGATCATTTCCTCAGCCGCGGCCGCGAAGCACTGGTGGCGGACTCACGGGTGCGCGACTTCCAACACCCGGCTTATCAGCGCCTGGAAATCCTCGATGCGCTGACGTTGCCGGACTTGGCCGAGCCTTGGGAGTTTCGCAAGGTGAGCCTGTACCATTCGCGGCGCCAGCCCTTATAGTTGCCCCATTCCCGCTTTATTCGAGACGCCCCATGAGTGAGCCCACGCCGTACATCTTCGACGTCACCGCCGCCAACTTCGACCAGGCCGTGATTCAGAACTCCTTCGAAAAACCCGTATTGGTGGATTTCTGGGCCGAGTGGTGCGCGCCCTGCAAGGCCTTGATGCCGATGTTGGCGCAGATTGCCGAGAGTTATCAGGGCGAGTTGCTGTTGGCGAAGGTCGATTGCGAAGCCGAGCAAGACATCGTTGCGCGCTTTGGTATTCAAAGCCTGCCGACGGTGGTGCTGTTCAAGGATGGCCAGCCGGTAGACGGGTTCGCCGGAGCCCAGCCGGAGTCGGCTGTGCGAGCGCTGTTGGCGCCGCATGTGCAGATGCCCGCGCCGAAGGCGGCGGATCCATTGGTACAGGCACAAACGTTGTTTGCCGAAGGGCGCATCAGCGACGCCGAAGCCGTACTCGTCGCGCTGCTGGGCGAGGACAACACCAACGCCGCCGCGCTGATTCTGTACGCACGCTGCCTGGCCGAACGCGGTGAGCTGGGTGAAGCCCAAACCGTGCTCGACGCAGTGAAAAGCGACGACCACAAAGCCGCGCTCGCCGGGGCCAAGGCGCAAATCACTTTCCTGCGCCAAGCCGCCGACCTGCCGGACGCCGCCGACTTGAAAAGCCGTCTGGCGCAAAACCCGCAGGACGATGAAGCTGCGTATCAGTTGAGCATCCAGCAACTGGCGCGTCAGCAGTACGACGCCGCGCTGGAAGGCCTCCTCAAGTTGTTTATCCGCAACCGCGGCTACAGCGAAGGCCTGCCGCACAAGACCCTGTTGCAAGTGTTCGAACTGCTGGGCAATGACCACCCGCTGGTCACCGTGTACCGCCGCAAGTTGTTTGCCGCGCTGTACTAATCACCGATCCAACTGTACAGCGGCGTATCCCCGCCGCTGCTCACCTTGACCTTAGCGCTGTGGCGCAGGCGCACCAACAGTCGCTTGCCCGCCGCAGCATCCCCCGCCAAACCTTCCAATCGATCAAGCAACTCCAGGCCGCTGAGTTGTCCGGCGTTGCGCAACAAGTCCTGGGCGTTCTGCCACAGGTCATCATTGTGTTTGACCGGCGCTACCGGCGCGGCGGCGCTGGCTGCCGGCGTCGCCTGCAATTGCGCGCCCAACTTTGCCCAATCGCCGTCGTCCAGTTCCAGGGTTAAGTCCACCGGCAGGTCGCCGATGGTTCCACGAATTCGCAACATCGTCCTGACTCCTGCAGTTTTTCTGACGGGCATGCTCCCATGCGGCTTGCGCAACGCCAAGCAGACGGTCAAACTCTCGGCCTTATTGTTATAAGATCACATAACATAACTTTCATGTTCTGGAGCCCTCTCATGCGCCGTCTGCTGCTCGCTTTGCCGTTTGCCCTGCTGCCACTGGCCATTGCCCATGCGGCTGAGGACCATGATCACGACCACGAACACGGCAGCCTCGGCGCGCACGAGCACGGCGTCGGGCGTCTCAACGCCGTACTCGACGGCCAGACCCTGGAGCTTGAGCTGGACAGCCCGGCAATGAATCTGGTGGGTTTCGAGCACGTCGCCACCACGGCTGCCGATAAGGCCAAAGTCGCCGCTGCACGCAAACAGCTGGAAAACCCATCGACCCTGTTCAACCTGCCCAAGGTCGCCGGTTGCGTGATCAGCTCCCAGGAGCTCAACAGCCCGCTGTTCGGTGACAAGCCGGAAGCCGACCACGACGATGACCACGATCACGACGCCAAAGACGGCGCCCACGAACATCATCACGACCACAGCGAAATCCACGCCCACTACCAATTCACCTGCGCCACGCCGACTGCGTTGAGCAATCTGGACCTGACCCAGGTATTCAAGACCTTCCCCGCCACTCAGAAAATTCAGGTACAACTGATCGGCCCGAGCGGCCAGCAAGGTGTTGATGCCACCGCCACAGCAGCCACCCTGAAGTTCTGAGTTCACATGACCCAAGCACTGATCGAACTGTCTGACCTGGGCTTCAACTGGCCCGGTCACCCACAGTTGCTGGACATCCCCGCCTTCCGCCTGGAAGCGGGTGAAACCCTGTTTCTCAAGGGCCCGAGCGGCAGCGGAAAAACTACGCTGCTTGGTCTGTTGGGCGGCGTGCAGAAACCCAGCCGAGGTAGCATTCGCTTGCTCGGCCAGGAGCTGACCGAACTCTCGGCCGGCGCCCGTGATCGTTTCCGCGTCGACCATACGGGCTACGTCTTCCAGCAGTTCAACCTGCTGCCGTTCCTGTCGGTGCGCGAAAACGTTGAGTTGCCTTGCCACTTTTCCAAACTGCGTGCGCAGCGGGCAAAGCAGCGCCACGGCAGTGTCGACCAGGCCGCAGCTACATTGCTCGCGCATTTGGGCTTGAAGGATAAAGACCTGCTGGAGCGCCGCGCCGATTCGCTGTCCATCGGCCAGCAACAACGGGTGGCTGCCGCACGCGCGCTGATCGGCCAACCGGAATTGGTGATCGCCGACGAACCCACCTCAGCCCTGGACTACGACGCCCGCGAAGCTTTCCTTCAGTTGCTGTTCGCTGAATGCCGCGACGCCGGCGCCAGTCTGTTGTTTGTCAGCCATGATCAGAGCCTGGCGCCGCTGTTCGACCGCAACCTGTCGCTGGCCGAACTCAATCGCGCCGCCACGCCCGCAGAGGTTTGAGATGTATTTGTTTCGTCTAGCCATGGCCAGCCTGGCTAACCGTCGCTTTACCGCGATCCTCACCGCGTTTGCCATCGCGCTTTCAGTCTGCTTGTTGCTCGCAGTGGAACGGGTTCGCGTTGAGGCGCGCAACAGTTTCGCCAGTACCATCAGCGGCACCGACCTGATCGTCGGCGCCCGCTCCGGTTCGGTCAACCTGCTGCTGTATTCGGTATTTCGCATCGGCAACGCCACCAACAACATCCGCTGGGACAGCTACGAGCACTTCGCCGCCAGCCCCCAGGTGAAATGGGCGATCCCGATTTCCCTCGGCGACTCCCATCGCGGCTACCGGGTGATGGGTACCAACGAGTCGTACTTCGAGCATTACCAGTACGGCCGCAAGCAAAACCTCGAACTGGCCAGCGGCCGTGCCTTTGCCACCGACCCGTTCGAAGTGGTGCTCGGTGCCGAGGTCGCTGATGCCCTGCACTACAAGCTCGGCGACAAGCTGGTACTGGCCCACGGCGTGGCGGTGGTCAGCCTGGTCAAGCACGATGACAAGCCGTTCACCGTGGTCGGTATCCTCAAGCGCACCGGCACGCCGGTGGATCGCACGTTGCACATCAGCCTGGGCGGCATGGAAGCTATCCATATTGACTGGCACAACGGTGTGCCGGCCCAGGGCAAAGGCCGCATCAGCGCCGATCAGGCTCGCAATATGGACCTGACCCCGCAGGCCATTACCGCCTTCATGCTCGGCCTGAACAACAAGATTTCCACCTTCGCCCTGCAGCGCGAGATCAATGAATTCCGTGGCGAGCCGATGCTGGCGATCCTGCCCGGCGTGGCGCTGCAAGAGCTGTGGAGCATGATGGGCACCGCCGAAAAAGCGCTGTTCGTGATCTCGCTGTTTGTGGTGCTGACCGGCTTGATCGGCATGCTCACCGCCATCCTTACCAGCCTCAACGAACGCCGCCGCGAAATGGCGATCCTGCGTTCGGTGGGGGCACGGCCTTGGCATATCGCAACGTTGCTGATCTTCGAAGCGTTCGCCCTGGCCCTGTCCGGCGTGATCGCAGGCGTGGGCTTGCTGTATGTGTGCATTGCCGCGTCGCGTGGGTATTTGCAAGCCAATTACGGGCTGGACCTGCCGATGTCCTGGCCGAGCGAATATGAATGGACCTTGCTCGCCGGTATCCTGGCTGCTGCGCTGTTGATGGGCAGCGTGCCGGCCTGGCGCGCCTACCGACAATCCTTGGCCGATGGCCTGTCCATACGTTTATGAGGAAGGACTCGATGCGTCGTGCCCTGTTTGCACTGTTGTTGCTGGTGGCGGTACCCGCCTGGGCCGATGAGCAGCCCAAGGATTTGTCCTGGCAGGAGATGATCCCACCGGACGCGCCGCCAGAAGTCCCCAATATGAAACCGCTGCACGACCTGTCGAACATGGCCGACGCCTTGTCCGTCGAAGCCGCGCCGGCGGCCAAGCAGGACCTGCCCAACGCGCCGGTGGTGCAGAGCCTCAATGGCCAGCACATCCGCCTGCCGGGTTATATCGTGCCGCTGGAAGTCAGCGAAGAAGGCCGTACCACCGAGTTCCTGCTGGTGCCGTATTTCGGCGCGTGCATCCACGTACCGCCGCCGCCGTCGAACCAGATCGTGCATGTGAAAAGTGAAGTCGGCGTGAAGCTCGATGAGCTGTACCAGCCGTATTGGATCGAAGGCGCGATGCAGGTCAAGCCGTCTACCAGCGAACTGGCGGACGCCGGTTACCAGATGGATGCCGAGAAGATTTACATGTACGAACTGCAGGAATAACGCTGATCGTCCTTTCATTGAGCTGAATCAACAGACCGAACGGAACGATCTTTACCATTGGACGTACAACTTTTAAACGTCCTTTGGAGCTCCCATGAACAAGTCTCTGCTCGGCGCGTCCCTCTTCGCGCTCGCCCTCGTCGCCCCCATTGCCCATGCTCACGAAGCGGGCGACATTCTGGTTCGCGCCGGTGCTATCACCGTGAACCCGAAGGCCGACAGCAGCACCGTCAAGGTTGACCAGGGCCCGCTGGCCGGTACCAACCTGGGCGGCAAGGCGACCATGAGCAGCGACACCCAACTGGGCCTCAACTTCGCCTACATGCTGACCAACCACGTGGGTATCGAACTGCTGGCCGCCACGCCGTTCGAGCATGACGTGAAGATCAAGGGCACCGCCCTCGGCGGCGCCAACGGCAAGCTGGGTACGCTGAAACACCTGCCGCCAACCCTGAGCGTCGTGTACTACCCGCTGGACAACAAATCCCCGTTCCAACCGTACGTAGGCGCCGGTATCAACTACACCTGGATCTACGACGAACACGTCGGCAGCCGTGCCCAGGGCGCAGGCTTCAGCAACTTCAAAGCCGAGAACTCATGGGGTTGGGCTGCGCAGATCGGCGCGGACTACATGATCAACGACAAGTGGATGATCAACGCCCAGGCGCGTTACATCGACATCAGCACCAAGGCTACCGTGGAAAACAACGCCGTGGCGCCGGGCACCCGTGCCAAGGTCAATGTGGACGTGGACCCAATGGTTTACATGGTGGGTATCGGCTACAAGTTCTAAGCAAAACTGCATAAACAACTGTGGGAGGGGGCTTGCTCCCGATGACGGTGGATCAGTCAACAAACCAGTGACTGATACACCGCTATCGGGAGCAAGCCCCCTCCCACATTTTGTTGTGCGTTGGGTTCAGCTGTGGCGGTAAAACCGATCCAATAGCGCCGGAAGCCCCGCCCGCCAGGCCCGTGGCTTGATGCCAAAGGTATGCAGGATTTTCTTGCAGGCCAACACCGCGTGCTGCGGCTCGTCCGTCGCATCCGGCCGGGCCGCGTGGGCTTGGGCGGTGGGCGATTCGATGGCCAACGGATGGAAAGTGCGCGCTTCGGTTAGGATCGCCTGACCCAGCGCCAGCGGCGTAGTCGCCTCCTGGCCGGCGTAATGGTAAGTGCCCCACAGCGGCGCCGCGCAATCGAGTTGCTTGAGCACCGAAATGATCACCCGCGCCGCATCATCCACCGGCGTCGGGTTGCCACGGCGGTCATCCGCCATCAGCAATTCATCCGGTTTCTCGGCCCGGGCCAGGAAGCGCCCGAGGGTGCCATCCACACTGTCATCCAGCAGCCAGCCAAAGCGCAGCAACACATGCTGCGGGCACGTGGCGCGCACACTCTGTTCGATACGCCACAACGCCTGGCCACGCAGGCCCAGGGGCACCGGCTCGTCCTTTTCGCTATAGGCGGTGGCACGAGAGCCATCGAATACGCGGTAGCTGGACGGTTGCAGCAAGGTGATGTTGTGGTGTTGGCACAGTTCGGCCAGGCGCTCGATAGCGAACTCCTGCGAAGCCAAACGGGTTTCGCTGACGGCTTCGGCCTGGAACCAGTCGAAGTAGTAGGCGAGATTGATCAAGGCATCGGGACGGGTGTCGTCGAGCAATTGGGTAAGGCTCGCGGCATCCCAGCCGTCTTGGGGCGGTTTGGGTGCGAGGAAACCGATGTCTTCCTCTGCACCGAGGCGAATCAGCGCCTGCCCGAGGGCATTCCCGCCGCCCAATAACATAAGGCGCATTCGCATAGATTGAGCAGGCCCGGTCTGTTTGGAACGTTGGCTATGGTCGGCAGGCCCGTGGGCCTTGCCGCTGGCATTTGCCAGAATCGTTGCATTTTGCGGGTTTGTAGCGCAACCGTCACGGATTAAGTGTCTTGACGCCTGGCTCTGCGGGCTCATGCTCCAACGCCGCACGCTGGGGAACCATGACCTGCTGTGGATAAGTTTGCGCGAAGTGCACCTCGGGGCAGTTATCCACAAGCTTTTTCAGACGCTGGTTAAACGCGCGACTTACAGCATATTGCCCACCCGATACCGTGCGGAACTGCGCTGTGAGCACCACACCATTGAGGTCCATCTTGTCGACACCAAACACTTCCAGCGGCCCTTGCAGGTTGTACTTGAGGAAGACATCGTCGCGGATCGACTGACCGGCTTCACGAATCAACTCCACGGCCTTGTCCACATCGGTGTCGTAGGTGAACTGCACCGAGAAGAACGCATAGGCAAATTGCCGCGACTGGTTGGTGACCGCCTTGATCTGCCCGAACGGCACCGAATGCACAAAGCCCTTGCCGTCACGCAGACGCAGGGTGCGGATAGTCAGGCCCTCGACGGTGCCGGCGTGGCCGGAGTCGAGCACCACCCAGTCGCCGATGGACAGCGTGTCTTCAATGATGATGAACAGCCCGGTGATCACATCCTGCACCAGTTGCTGAGAACCAAAACCAATGGCCAGGCCGACCACACCAGCACCCGCCAGCAGCGGCGCGACATTGATGCCAAGGTTGGCCATGGTGGTGATCGCGCAGATGACCACCAGGATGATCTTCACCGCATTACGCAACAGCGGCAGTATGGTTTTCACCCGCGTGCTCGGCTGGCGACTGGAGCGTTTGTTTACCGGCGGTTTCAGCGCTTCCTGGATCGCCGTGTCGAGCACCACCCAGAACAACCATGTCATCAGCAGGATCAGGCCGATGCTGCTCAAAGAGTCGCTGATTGCCCGCCCTACCGAGTTGCGCTGGGCAAACTCGAACAGGGACACGCCCCAGATCCGCCCAAGGATTTCGATAAAGGCGATCGCCATGACAATGCGCAGGATCGCGTGCAACAGGCTCAAGAAGCGATCTTTATAGGCGCTGCTGCGCTGGATCGCTACCTGGCTGCGGGACTTGAACAGGTGTTGCAACACGGTGCTCAAGAACACGGTGCCAATCAGCAGAATCGTGGTGAACAGCGCGCAACGCAGGGCTTTCTGGTTATCGTCACCGGCGCCGATGAGGTTGATTGCCGAGACCAGCACCATCAATAGAATCGGCCAGTACCAAAGGCCGGAAAACACCCGCAAAGATTGCTGCAACGCCGGATGTTTAAGGCGCTGGGCCAGTGGCCGATTGCGGATCAGATGGGCGACCGGCCGACGCAAGCGCACCACCAGCACGCCGAAAATCACCGCCGCGAACAGGCCGGTAAATACCGCAATACTGCTGGTGATATTGCCGCCAAGCTGGCGGGCGATTTGCGGGCTGGTCAAGGCATCGCTGAGGGCGGCGAGGAAGCCAATCAGGAACAGCGGCTTGGGGCAGTAATCGCGAATAATCTGCACCGCCGGCCGCTTGTGGCCGAAATTGAACATGACAATCACGCACAACAGCATCGAGGTGGAAAAGATCCCGCTGCTGGTGGCATAGGCAAAACACAGTGCCAACGCGCGCCCCACCGAAGTGGGCAGGAAGTGACTGACATAAAGGGTCAGCGGCAGGCAAATCAGCGCCGGGATCGTGTAGGGCACCACATACCCGAGCACCGCATGCAGGCGTTTGCGCTGTGCGACGAATGACCGTCGGCCCAAGCGCTGCACAATAAAACGCCCCAACAACGTCAGCACGGTAAATGCGCCGACCCACACACCTGACAGCAGCAGAAAATTCCCGGCCACACTCCACGGCGAACGTTCTGACGTTTGGTCGACCAACCGCCCTACTTCATCCGCCGCCCTGTCCGCACGCAGGCGCCAGGCGTCGATCAGGCTCTGATTGAGATCGAGCTTGTCCTGCACGTCGTCGATGCTGGAACTGATGGCACCGAGCAGTCCGCCTTCCACCAGCAACTCTGGCTTGGCCGGCGTCTCGGGTTCGGGCGCAACCGCCGCGGCGTGCAGTGCGCCACTGCCGCAAAACAGCAGCGCACCGAGCAGTAATGCAGTCTTGAGATTCAGCAAAACACCGAGTTCCTTCAGAAGGGTCTGTAAGGAACTGACGGGTTTCAGCAGGGATGGTTCACTTCAGGTCGACATTCAGGCTTGGCGCGCCAAACGCTACCAACTGCGCGTTAGAGCCGGCGAAATAGCCTTTCCAGAAGCCTTCCAACGCTTGGATGGTCTTGCCGGAGCGATAAGCCTGCTTGACGTCCTTAGTCACCAACGCCGCACCGGCCACATAGACGCGCGCGCCCTGGAGATCGGCGAACAGGCCTTTGTCGGCCACCCGCTTCAGCTCGGCGTCGGGTTGCAGGTCACGAATCCGATTGTTGGCGTAGAAGCTGCCGAAGTCGCTGTTTTCCAGCATGTCGGAAATCAACAACACCACACGTTCCTGAGCCGGTTGCTGGCCCAGGTCTTTGCCGATATCACGCAACGACTGGAAGATCTCACTGCGCGCAATCTCTTCGGACGCTTCACGCAGCGTGGTCACAAACACCTTGCCAAAGGTCTTGTTGAAAAAGCTGCGCTGCTCGGCCAGGCACGTATCAAAGGTGCGCAGCGATTGCATGCCCACGCGCTCACGGACTTTCTCGTCGATGCCCTGGTTGAGTTCACCGGCAAAGCGCAATTGCATGAACTGCCCCGGCAGAAACGCCGAGAAGCTGTACAGTCGGACCTTATCGCCCGGCTGAACAAAGCGCTGCACCTGGGCCCAAGTGGCCTTCTGAATGACCTCAGGCATCGGGATCGTTTGATCAATGATCACCGTCAACTCGCGCCCCGCAGACACGGGCCGAAACTCAGCGACCTTGGCGTACGGATAGCAATCCGGAATGTCGTTGCGCTCACCGGCCACCGCCATCAAGGGCGCCAGCAACAGGGCACAGAAAAAGCGCGGGATCATCATTCAGGCACCTGTTGCGTCAAAGTCTTTAACCAACTGCTGTTCGGCACGCAGCGCCAGCACATCTTCCAGGGCGTGGCCTTTGGCACGGCTGATCGTTGCCAATTGCTCTTCGGTGTAGGCCGTCAGGTCTTTGCCGCGCAGGGCGTCGAGACCTTCCGAGGCAGCCACCGCCACTGGCGCCTGCACCGGGGCTGGTGCTGGTGCTGGTGCTGGTGCTGGTGCTGGTGCTGGTGCTGCGACTTCCGCTACCGCCGGTGCGGCAGGAGCGGCAGGAGCAACCGGAACATTGACGGGTTTGGCCGCCGGTTGCGGATTCCCTGGCAACGCCTGTTTGCGCGCCACGAAGGTCTCGAAACTGCGATTGTGTGCAGTGGTCAACGCCGCCTGCTGCTGGGCGTTGGTGGTGGTGCGCCCGGCGAGCTTAAGCTGCAATTTGCTCAATTTGTGATCGGCATGGGAGGCAATTTCCACGCGCTGGCTCTGCATCCAGTTTTCCAGGGCTTCGCCGCTGGAGAACTTGTGGGTGTGCTCCCAGGCAGTCTTGGACTCAACCCCGGCAAAACCGAAGATCGACGCCAGCCAGATACTGGTGATCTGAATCGCGATGTAGATCACCGACAGCACGATGAAGGTGATCAGCGAGGCTTTGCGGATCGCGTCCATCTTGTCGGTCAGGGTTTGCTTGTCTGCCTGATCGTTGATCGCCGCCGAATCGGCCGGCAGTTCGAACGGGCTGGCCGAGTCGTAATTCTGCTGGGCAAAGGCATGCGGGCTGCCGACCATTTCGGTCTCGATGCTTTTGAGCTGCATGGTGCGGATACCGAACGCCGCAATAGCGATAATCGCGATCCAGATACCGGTGGTGATCATCCAGCCACGGCTTGGTGTCACGGTGTGGTTGGTGTTAATGCGCGCCAGGATGCGGTTGTAGTCCTTGCCGTCTTTATCGCTTTCGGTGTCTTTGATCCCGATGCCCGGCAACTCCTTGAGCTGATTCGGGCGGTCGCTGTCGCTGTCGTTTTCCCACCAGTGGCGAGCCTTGCTGATCAGCGCGTTCTTGTGCGCGGCACGGCCGGTGACTTCGGCCAGGATCGCCGAGGCGACCGCCAGCAGGAAGGCGAACAACCAGCCCATCCAGCTTTGGTCATTGGCCGACAGGTTCTGGTTGATGAATGGCACCAGTACGTAGGCGAAACCCACGGCCTCGAACATGATCAGCATAAAAATCAGGGCAAACACCCAGAACGGTCGCTCCCGGCGGCCACGCTCGCCGATGGTGCGCAGGTAGGATTCGCTTTTATTAAAGAAGTCGACGTCTTCCGCGCCGATTTTTTCATAGCGCGAGTAGTACGCGTCGCACAGCTCGCTCTCGGATTTCGGCCAGCCATAAGCGTCGAGCATCAGGCTCTGCTTGGACAGGCGCGCCACCTTGCCGATCACGGGCACGCCGTGCCAAACACGCATGACGAAATAACCCACTTTTTCCCAATACGCTTGAATCAGGATCGCCGCCAGCAGCGTGGAAATCACCAGGCCGGTGATTAGCTTGTTTGCCCAGAGCAGGGCCGTCAGCGCATTAAAGCTGAAGTCTTCCATGGTGTATGTCCTTGAGTCTTACGCGCGAATCGGCACGAAACGGGTAGTGAAAGCTTCACGGCTGCGCGGGTAGAACAACGCACCGTCCGTGGCTTCGGAGTTTTTCTTGCTGAACACCACGTCGATACACGACACCGGTGCCTTGGGGTCTTGGATGAAAACGCGATAGAGCACCAGGTCCTCACCTTCGTAGGTGTTGGCCACGGCTTTGCTTTTGATCGACTTGCGGTTGCCGTCCTTGTAGCCCTGGACCACTTCGATGAAGGGTTGGCGGTCGACGCTGGCGCCGTCACGCAGGATCGAAACCGGTGACAGCGTCACCAGGTGGCCATTGACCACATTCGCCCACACGCGGTTGTTGTAGCCCGGCAGGTACTCGGTGGTGACTTGGGTGTCGAGCGCCTTGCCGCTGGCGAGGTTGAACACCTTGCCGGTTTCTCGCGGGCGGTCGGCTTCGCAACTGCTGTTGGGCAGATCGTTGGCTTGCGCGCTGCTGACCAGAGCGAACCCGGCCTTTTTCGGCGCGATGCCTTGGGCCAGAGTCCAACGCGTGTCGCTGGCCGGCTGGCCGCCAAAGTCGACCAGGGCGGTACCGGCATCGGCGGGCTTGCTCTCGGCAGCCGGTTTGGTGGTGGCAGCAGGCTTGTTTTTCGGCGCGCGGGCGACGGTGCGCGCAGGCTCGGTCGAGGTACCGTGCGCCAGGTATTTGGAGTTGTTCTGTTCGGCGTTGACCCGTTTGACCAGCATGTTGCGGTCAGTCACTTCAACGATCTCAACCCGACGGTTCTTGCCGCGTTGCTGCACATCGCTGTTGTCGGCGATTGGCCGCGAAGCCCCCGCCCCCTGGAAAAACATACGCTGCGGGGCGATGCCTTGCTCGGCCAGGATCGACGCCACGGCGCGGGCACGTTGCTCGGACAACCGCTGGTTTGTGGCGGCGCTGCCGGTAGCGTCGGTGTGGCCGACGACCAGAATCGCCGCCTGGCTGTTCTGGCCCTGCTTAGGCGCGAACGCGGCGGCCAACTTGCGGACCTGGCGCTGACCATTGGCGCTCAACTGCGCGCTGCCGGTGGCGAACATGCCTTCATCCTGCACTTGGGCAACGATGCCCGCTTCAGTCGGTGCCGGCGCGCGGGCGTTTCCGCTGGCGACCTCCTGGCTTTGCAGGGTTTGCACCTGGATATTCAGGTTCTCTTCCTTGGCGATCCGCTCCAGTTCCTGCAAACGGTTCTGCCACAAGTTACCCGCCACACAACCGGCCGCCGCGCCCACACCACCGCCGACGATCGCCTTTTTGGCATCGCCCGTGATCGCATACGTCAGGCCTGCACCGAGCAATGCACCACCGGCGCAACCGATGGCCGTGCCGTAGTTTTTGCCGGCGTCGTTAAGCGTCGCGCAGCCGCTGAGCGCCACGGCGCCAGCAAGCAGGCTGATTTTTCGGGTAAAGGAGGTATTCACTTGATGGGTTCCGGCCTTCATGAAAAGAGCCGCCGACCCACTGCCAACGCCGAATACGCGCCAACTGCATCATCCATGAACAGGCCCTGCACAATCGTTGAATGGGGTAAATAGCGCGGGATTGGATCACGTCAGTGATGGCAATTCAACAGCATTTGTAACTCCATGCGTCCTTCAGAACCGTCCGTAGGACGCTCGAAACTTTCTCCAGCCGCCAGCAGTCAGCCATTACATGAAGCCAAGCCCCACTCTTCACAGGAATACACATGACTGCGATCCCCGACTGGGTGCCCGTTACCCCCAGCGTCGCCATCACGCGCTTTACAGTGCTGACGGTCAATATCCACAAGGGCTTCACCGCCCTGAACCGACGCTTCATCCTGCCCGAGCTGCGAGAAGCGGTGCGCAGCGTGGGCGCAGACATGGTGTTCCTGCAGGAAATCCATGGCACCCACGAGCGCCATCCGCAGCGCTACAGCGACTGGCCGAACATGCCGCAGTACGAGTTTCTGGCCGACAGTATCTGGCCGCAGTTCGCTTACGGGCGTAACGCGGTTTATCCCCATGGCGACCACGGCAATGCGCTGCTGTCGAAATTCCAGATCGTGAGCTACGACAACCTCGACATCTCCCAAAGCGGCCATGAAAACCGTGGCCTGCTGCATTGCGTGTTGCGCTTGCCGGGCAGCGGGCAGGAAGTGCACGCAATCTGTATCCACCTGGGCTTGCGCGAGGTGCATCGCCAGCAGCAATTGCGTTTGCTGGAGCAGCGCATCCGCGAGATTCCCGCCGATGCGCCGTTGGTGGTCGCCGGCGATTTCAACGACTGGCGCCAGCGGGCCGATTTGAGCCAAAGCGGCCTCACCGAGGTGTTCGTGCACACCCTTGGCAAACCGGCGCGCACCTTCCCGGCACGCCTGCCGTTGCTGCCGCTGGACCGCATTTATGTGCGCAACGTGAAGGTTCACAACCCACAGGTGCTGACCACACGGCCGTGGTCCCATCTTTCAGACCATGTGCCGCTGTCGGTGGAGATTGAGCTATGAACATTGCGGTCGAGCACATCTCTACCGACCAGCCGCCGGACGAAACCAAGGCACGCGACCTGGATTACGGCTGGCAAAGCGGTAATCAGGTCGAGTTGCTGGAGAACGGCGAAGCGTACTTTCCCAAGGTATTCGAGGCGCTGCGCCAAGCCCGGCGCGAGATCCTGCTGGAGACCTTTATCCTTTTCGAAGACAAGGTTGGCCATGAGCTGCAACGTATCCTGATCGAGGCGGCGCAGCGTGGGGTCAAGGTCGTGGTCAGCCTGGATGGCTTTGGCTGCGGCGAGCTGAGCGCGGGGTTTCTCGGTGAGCTGGCCGAAGCCGGCGTGACGGTGCAGATGTTCGATCCGGCGTCCAAGACGCTGGGGATTCGCACAAACTGGTTCCGCCGCCTGCACCGCAAGATTGTGGTGGTGGACGCCACCGTGGGGTTTATCGGCGGGATCAACTTCTCTGCTGATCACTTGGGGGATTTCGGCCCCGAGGCCAAACAGGATTACGCGGTGCAGGTAATTGGCCCGGCGGTGGCAGACTTGCATCACTTTGCCTTGGCACAAAGCGGTCGCCAGGTGCGCACGCGGCGCGGGTGGCGACGGCGCCAGCAGCGGCCTTCAGCGTGGTCGAGCGAGCACGGCGACGGCCTGGTACGGTTGATTTACCGTGACAACCTGCAACACCGCGACGATATCGAAGAAGCGTATATCCATGCCCTGAGCAAGGCCCAACACCGAGCGGTGATCGCCAACGCGTATTTCTTCCCCGGCTACCGCCTGCTGCGGGAAATCCGCAACGCCGCGCGCCGCGGTGTGCATGTGCAGTTGATCATGCAGGGCCAACCCGACGTGCTGCTGGCCAAACTGGCAGCACGCATGCTCTACGACTACCTGCTCAAAGACGGTGTAGTGATTCACGAATACTGCCAGCGCCCGCTGCACGGCAAAGTCGCATTGGTGGATGACGAGTGGAGCACTGTAGGTTCGAGCAACTTGGACCCCTTGAGCCTGGCACTGAACCTGGAAGCCAACGTGTTGATTCGCGACCGCGCGTTTAATCAGCAACTGTACGAGCGCCTCGAAGTGCTCAGTAAAAATCACTGCCAGACCATGCCGGAAAACCGCAAGCCACGCCTGTGGTTGTGGCGATTGACCGTCGGCTTCCTGGTGTTCCATGTGATGCGCCATTTCCCCGCGCTGACCGGTTGGCTGCCTGCGCACAAACCGCGCTTGAAACCCTTCGTGCATGAGGAACAGCGCCATGAAAGCTGAGCGTTTCAAGCGTTGGAAGAAGCCCCTGACCATCGCCTTCTTCCTGCTGCTGATCGTGCTGTTCACCCTGCTCGCCCGCAGGATCGACTGGAGCGAGGTGGTCCAGACGCTGGGTGATTTCAAACTGCGTACCTTGCTGATAGCAGGCGCGTTGACCCTGTGCAGCTTTATCGTCTACGCCTGCTTCGACCTGATCGGCCGCACCTACATCCGCCAGCCATTGCGCTGGAAGCAGATTCTGCCGGTGGGCATCATCAGCTACGCGTTCAACCTCAACCTCAGCGCGTGGGTCGGCGGCATCGCCATGCGCTATCGGCTGTATTCAAGGTTGGGCGTGAGCACCGGCAATATCGCCAAGATTCTGGGCCTGAGCCTGGCCACCAATTGGTTTGGCTACATGGCGCTGGCGGGCGCGGTTTTCAGCAGCGGGCTGGTGACCATGCCGCCGGGCTGGAAGCTGAGCAGCGGCGCGCTGCAAGGGGTGGGTGTATTGCTGGTGTTGGCCAGCCTGGGCTACCTGGCGGCCTGCCAATTTTCGAAAAAACGCGCGTGGTCGATCCGAGGCATCGAGATCAACCTCCCATCGCTGCGCATGGCCTGCTTGCAACTGGCGTTGGGCGCGTTGAACTGGTCGCTGATGGCGGCGGTGATTTTTACCCTGCTGCCCGCCAAGTTGGACTATCCGCTGGTACTGGGTGTGCTGTTGATCAGCGCGATTGCCGGCGTAGTCACCCATATCCCAGCCGGGCTTGGGGTGCTGGAAGCGGTGTTTATCGGGCTGTTACAGCATGAGGCGTCGCGGGGCAGTTTGCTGGCGGGGTTGATTGCGTATCGGGCGATCTACTTCATCTGCCCACTGCTGATTGCACTGGTGATGTACTTGGGCGTGGAAGCCAAGGCCAAGGCGTTGCGGGTGAAGAAAACACCCGCCTGAACGAACTACTGGGATTGGAGGATGCTCAACCGCTCGCCGACCACCATCTCGGTGATCCAGTCCACCAGGATCGAGGTGTAGGCCTGTTGGGACACCGGATCGCTGAGGGAGTGGTCAGCGCCATCGATGATGCGGTGAGTCAGGGAATGGGTCTGCTGGCACGCGGCGCGGTAACTCATGATGGTGGCGTGGGGCACATGGTCATCGGTTTCCGATTCGACAATCAGCACATCACCGGTAAACGCCGCACAAGCATGTAAGGCGCGGTTGGTCTCGGCATGCACCAAGGTGCTGCGGTAATCCATCAAATCGACCTTATCCAGATCGCGCTTGGGCTTGAGCCATTCCTGATCGCGGTACAACGCCGGCACACGCAGCGCCAGCCAGCGTACCGGGCGCAGCGAGGTGAGGATTGCAGCCAGGTAGCCGCCATAACTGGTGCCCACGACCGCCACCGCCGAGGTGTCGATGGCAGGATGGGCGAGCAGCCGGTCGTACGCCGCCAGCAGGTCGCGCAGGTTGTCTTCGCGGGTGACGCGGTTCAATGGAATACCGTTGCCAGCATGGCCGCGCAGGTCGAAGGTCAGGCACACACACCCCAGGCCGGCGATGCCTTTGGCCCGCTCCAGATCCCGCTCTTGGCTACCGCCCCAGCCGTGCACAAACAACACGCCCGGCACTTTGGATTTAGGGCTCAGAAAAGTGCCGCTCATTTGTTCGTCGTCGATATCGATGGAAATGGTTTCACTTCTAGCCGTCATAAGATTTAACCGTCACGTACTTGAGAAGAAAGTCGCTGTTTTCCGCGGGGCCGCGGTACACCTCAATGGCATCCGCCGGCAGCGCTTGGTCCACGTAGGTTTCTACCGAGGACACATGAATGGCTTTAAGGCCCGGGTGGTTGATGAAGCTCTGCAGCGCCGCGACTTCCGCGCTGCTGGCGCCGCCCATGCGCCAGGATTGTTCGAGCACGCCACTGCGACGCTGGCCGTGGCTATCCAAGCCTTGAACGATGTCGTAGTTGCGCCGTGAGGCATAGAAGCCGGGGTAGGCTTCATCAGCTGCCGTGTCGAAGACCTGCGCTTGCTCGATGGCCAGGCGTACGTCCTCGGGCAGATCGAGCTTAAGCAAGTCTTCGTAATAACCGGGTACGACCAGCAGCTCGGATCCCCCATAGACACCTTCGCCCTCCCCATCTTCGGTCAGGTATTGCTCGCCGCAATAGCTGAACACGTGATCGCCGATAAAACTCTGGCCCACGCTATGGGTGACCACATCATGCAGGTCCTGCTCCAACACCACGCCTTCGTCGAACAACTGCATAGCCTCAGGCCGCGCCAGCACGTCTTTGAAGGCATCGAGGCTGTGGATAACTTCCTGGCCGCGTCCAGCGCAGGCGTGCACTGGTTTCAGGCGAATGGGCCCGTCGTTGAGCAAATGGGTGGCAGCGGGCAGTGCGTCCTTGAGCGCGAATACACTGAGGCCTTCCAACACGACTTTTTTTACCCGCTCGCAGAACAACGGCGACCATCCCTCTGGCGCCTTGGCCTCAGGGCTTAGCAAGCCATGACTGATGGCTTTGGTGCAGATGAAGTCGTGATCGACATAGCCGCCCCACAGATCTTCGGGGCCTTTGACGTTAAGGGCGCGGGCCTGCGCCGGGCCCACAAGGGTTTGCGTGGGCAGTAAATACAGCTCACGGCCAGCATGTTTTTGCGGATCGTAGCTGCCGCCGAATTTAAGCCCCAGAATTTGCGCCAGCCAGCGGGCCAGGGCGAGGTTTGTGTCCACTTCATGCTGAGGTGCGCCCTCTCGTGTGGAGTAAGCGACCACCCATTTTTTGCGTTGTGTCGGGGTCATGCGTCCCCCTTGGCCGTCCGGCCATGTGTGTATCAAGAAGGCTGCAGGGATCAGGCCAAAACACGGAGGGGCGGGACCGGTTTGAAATCAATCAGTTACTGAAAAACCGATGGCATTTGGCCTGTTTTATTCTGCACGACGAGGCGTCAAGTGCGCGGCGTTCTGCACGATTCACACGCCAAAACGGCTGCGATAATCACTGGGCGCCAGACCTGTGATTTTCTTGAAAATGGCGCGAAAGGCGCTGGGATCCTGATAGCCCACGGTCCAGGCGATATGGTCGATGGTGCCGTTGGTGAACTCCAACATCTGCCGCGCCTTGCCCACACGCAGGTGCTGGCAGTATTCGGTGGGTTTCAAGCCAGTGGCGCCGCGAAAGCGCCGCAGGAAAGTACGTTCTTCCAACCCCGCCTCTTGCGCCATGGTCGCGACGGACACATCTACCGCCCCGCTGGCTTGCAACCAATGTTGGACCTTGAGAATGGCCGCGTCGCCATGACCGAGGATCGGCGCAAAGTTACTGCCGCACTGGCTGGCGCTGTCGCTGTGTTCGATGACCAAGAACCGCGCGGTGTCGGCAGCGATGCTCGGCCCCATGAGACGGTCAACCAGACGCAGGCCCAGTTCGGACCACGCCATCAGCCCGGCCGTAGTAATCAGGTCGCCGTCATCGACAATAGGTTTGTCCGCCTCCAGGCGCACGGAGGGGTAACGTGCGGCAAAAGACTTGGCGGAAGACCAATGGGTAGTAGCGCTGCGCCCATCCAGCAAGCCACTGCGCGCCAGCATGATCGAGCCGATACAGACGCCACCGAGTACGGTCCCCGTCGCGTGCTGCTGACGAAGCCACTCCAGCAGCGCAGGCGGCGCTTGTTCTTCGGTGAACTCACCAATCGACGGGGGCACCAGCACGGCCATCATCGGCTGGTCGGGGCCTGGGTGGCTGTCGAATACCCTTTTCGGCGAGCCATCGGCACTTACCTGCCAATGACTGATACGCAGCAGCGGCAGTTGTGCAGACTGATGCTCGGCCGCAATCCGGTTGGCCACGCCGAACAGGTCGGTCAGGCCATGCACGGCGGCCAATTGCGCCCCTTCGTAGATCAACACGCCCAGCTCAACAACAGCCATTGTCAGTTTTCCCCCTGTTATTGTCGGTGCAGCCAATCCCCGGCGCCGGCGCCAGCTAAGATACTGGGCCCATCAACCCATCACGAGGCAATACCCATGGCCAAGCAAGCGCTCATCCTAATCGATATCCAGAACGACTACTTCCCCCAGGGCAAGTGGCCGCTTGATGGTGTGGAAGCTGCGGCGGACAAGGCTGCGCAGGTGCTCAAGGCGTTCCGCCAGGCAGGTGATGCGGTGATTCATGTGCGCCATGAATTCACGTCCGAAGATGCACCGTTCTTCACGCCTGGGTCACAAGGCGCGCAGTTGCATCCAAAGGTACTGAACGAAAGCAATGAGCCTGTGGTGCTTAAACATTTCGTGAACTCGTTTCGTGAAACCAATCTGCGCGCCTTGCTGGAACAACGCAGCATCACCGAACTGGTGGTGGTCGGCAGCATGAGCCATATGTGCGTCGATGCCGTGGTGCGGGCCGCAGCGGATCTGGGCTACAAGGTCACGGTGATTCATGATGCCTGCGCCACCCGCGATCAGGAGTTCAACGGGCAGGTGATTCCGGCCGCGCAGGTGCATGGCGCGTACATGGCCTCGTTGGCGTTTGGGTATGCGGGCGTGGTGTCGGCGGAGGAGTATTTGAAGGCGCAAGCAGCGGCGGCGTAAACGCTGCTTGCCTGGGTGTTTTAGCGGGTCGCGATAATAAAGAGGCGCGGGAACGGCAGTAACACGGTGCCATCGGCCAGGGCTGGATACGCCTGGGCAATCCGCGCCTGATATTCCTGTAGAAAGGCGGCTTTTTCACCATCGGTCAAAGGCGCAAGGAATGGACGTAATCCCGTGCCCTTGAACCACTCCACCACAGCCCCGTGATCCGCCAACGGGTGCAGGTAGGTCGTGCGCCATACGTCAACGGCAGCGCAGTGCTTGCTCAGCAACTCGTAGTAGTAGCTCGCCGCGTACCGCTCATTGTGTTTGACCGTACCAAGCTTTGCAGACCACGGGCCCTCAGCCGCGACTTCACGCGCAAGCCGGTGTGCAGGCTCATCGAGGTTGTCCGGGGTTTGCACTGCCAGCGTGCCGCCGGGCGTCAGTTGGTTGACCAGATGAGGGTAAAGCGTGCTGTGGTTGGGCACCCATTGCAGCGAAGCGTTGGCCAGGATCACGTCGAATTTTTGCGCGGGACTCCAGGCGCCGATATCGGCCAGTTCAAAGCTCAATTCCGGCAGGCGTTTGCGGGCGTCGATCAACATATCGTCGGAGCTGTCCATGCCGATGACATGTGCTTGAGGGAAGCGCTCGGCCAGCACTTCAGTGGAGTTGCCAGGGCCGCACCCCAGGTCAACGGCGGTTTTCACGTCACTATTTGGAATGGCTGCAACCAAGTCACGGACCGGACGGGTGCGTTGTTGCTCGAACATCGTGTACTGCTTGGCAGACCAGGTCATCGCGGCTTTCCTTGTTCTTTGGAAGGGGCTACAGCCTAAATCGTGTGACCCATGAGGACAAATGCCAGGGCCGGAGATCTTCTATGCCGTCATTTCATCCGCTTCAGAAAACTCATGTACGGATCGCCATTGAGGATGAAGTCTTCGCGCATCCGGCCGTCAAGCATGGGTTCAAGACTGGTAGGGGTGAGTAATTTGTGCTTTGGGAGACGAAACGCCTGTTCATGGTCCGAGTAGGTATACCGTTGGAAATGCAGTGCATTGCCTATCCAGTGGACGTCGTTGTAGAGGTAATGCCAGTTTTTGTCACTGGGCGTACTCAGGTAAAAAACCCCGTTCACATCTCGGGTAATTTCATACATCACAAAATTACTGGAGCTCCATTTGCCGACGTAGCGGTCCATACCCGGATGGTCGGGAATGGCTGGGGCAGCGACGAAATCACTGTCGGTGTAGGGCGTACTCCGGGCCTGCTCGGCCTTGAGCTGAGGGTAGCGTTCGCACACAGAATCGATGCTGTCGACTTTTTCAAGGTCGTACCTGATTTCCATGCCATCCGTTCGGGAAGTGAACTGCATGGCCTCGGGAGAAAAGGTCAGCACCTTCAGCTCAATGGTTTTGGTCGGTAATATCATGTTGATTAAGTCCCCATTGTCAGCCACGGAATAAGCGACCACGTTCGTCGGTTCCCGAGTTGATTTCACGCAGTCGAAAGCGTGCATCAACAATTGGCCATCGGACCTGAACTCAGCCACGGTCGTTTGACCTTCGTTCAATGCCTGCATGGCCCAGAGGCCGACAATCAGGTTTTTAGAAGCCTTTGGCTCAGCGTGTAACGCGGTGCAGCCGGCCGCCAAAACGACGGCCAATACGTAGCGCAGCAGTGTGTTCGACACGATGTTCATCCATGACTGTGTGGGTCGGCGGTTCTCAATGCGAACCTACAAACAAAAAAGCCCCAAGAGCAGGGCTCATGGGGCTTTTCGGGAAAGCTTAACGGATTGCTCCGAGCGATATCCTAGAAAGGAATATCGTCATCAAAGCTATCGAAATCCGGAGCCGGTTGCGGAGCGGCCTGTTGTGGCGCCGGACGCGACTCACGCTGTGGCTGCTGGCTTGGCTGTGGACGCGACTGCTGTGGACGCGGTGCCGAGTTGGACATGCCGCCCTGGCCCTGTTGATCGCCTTGTGGACGACCGCCCAGCAGTTGCATGGTGCCTTGCATGTCGACCACGATTTCAGTGGTGTAACGCTTGATGCCGTCTTTTTCCCACTCGCGGGTCTGCAGTTTGCCTTCGATGTAGACCTGCGAACCTTTGCGCAGGTATTCGCCGGCGATCTCTGCAACCTTGCCAAACATCGACACACGGTGCCACTCGGTTTTCTCGACCTTCTGGCCGGTTTGCTTGTCGGTCCACTGTTCGCTGGTCGCCAGACTCAGGTTGGTCACGGCGTTACCGTTAGGCAAGTAGCGAACTTCGGGATCCTGGCCGCATGTACCGACCAATATGACTTTGTTAACCCCACGGGCCATAACGTTCTCCTAAGCTGGGCGCGCTGTCGGCACTGGATTGACCAGTTGCTCAAGCGTCGCGCGATCCAATAATTCGGTGTCCAATTTGATGTAAATGGCCGCCTCTTCAGCGACCACGACTGCATCTGTTACCCCTACGACTGCCTTCAGGCGCTCTACCAGACCGCTTTCACGGATCGCCTCAGGCGATAGCGGCAAACGCAGACTTGTGACGTAGGGAGGTTCGCGCATGGTAACAGCAAAGACCAGCCAAAGTGCAGCAAGCCCGGCGCATCCGAGGAACACAACCGACAAACCGCCATGCTGGAACATCCAGCCGCCCATGATGCCGCCCAACGCCGAGCCAAGGAACTGGCTGGTGGAATACACCCCCATGGCCGTGCCTTTGCCACCCGCCGGTGAAACTTTACTGATCAGCGAAGGCAATGAAGCCTCCAGCAGGTTGAACGCGGTAAAAAACACCACCGTCCCGATCACAAGCGCCCGAAGGCTGTCGCCGAACTGCCAGAAGAATAGTTCAGTGAGCATCAATGTCGCTACGGCGCCCAGGAGAACTCGTTTCATTTTGCGTTTCTTCTCGCCGTAGATGATGAACGGAATCATGGCGAAGAACGAAATCAGCAGAGCAGTGAGGTAGACCCACCAGTGCTGCTCCTTGGGCAGCCCGGCTTTTTCCACCAGGGCCAGGGGCAAGGCGACGAAGCTGCACATCAGCATTGCGTGTAATACGAAGATACCTAAATCCAGGCGCAGCAGGTCTGGGTGCTTGAGCGTCGGCAACAACGCCTTGTGTGCGACACCCGACTCCCGGTGCTGCAACGTGCCGGTGGAGCGCGGCACCATAAAGGCAACGATCACGATCCCGAACAACGCCATGCCGCCGGTGGCCAGGAATAAGCCGTGCAGGCCAAAAGCACGAGTCAGCAAGGGGCCGACCACCATGGCCACCGCAAACGACAGGCCAATGGTCATGCCGATCATGGCCATGGCCTTGGTGCGGTGTTGTTCGCGGGTCAGGTCAGAGAGGAGCGCCATCACCGCAGCGGAAATCGCCCCAGCACCTTGCAGGATACGCCCGGCGATCACACCCCAGATGGAATCGGACTGCGCCGCGAGCACACTGCCGAGGGCGAAGACGATCAGCCCGAGGTAAATCACCGGACGCCGGCCAATGCGGTCGGAAATGATCCCAAAGGGGATCTGAAAAATCGCCTGGGTCAGGCCATAGGCGCCAATCGCCAGGCCGATCAGTGCGGGGGTCGCGCCTGCCAGATCCATTCCATAGGTCGCCAGTACCGGCAACACCATGAACATGCCAAGCATACGGAACGCGAACACCAGGGCCAGACCGCTTGCTGCTCGGGTCTCGCCGCTACTCATGCGTTCGCTGTGGGGATCGTGCATGGAAAAACCTCGTGTGAACCGGCGGCGATTCTACCAGTCCCATCGATTGAGAGGGTATATGCGGCGCTTTGCCGCGCAGCTTTCATGTAAGGCTGCACCCGGCACTTTGACAGTGTATATTCATCCAGTCTTTAGCCGTATACTCCGGCATTATTTACGCCCGCCGTGCGAGGCCATCTTGGACAAGATCCTGATTCGTGGGGCTAGAACCCACAACCTGAAGAACATCGACCTGACCCTGCCCCGGGACAAACTGATTGTCATCACCGGCTTGTCCGGCTCGGGCAAATCGTCCCTGGCGTTCGACACGCTGTATGCCGAAGGTCAGCGCCGCTATGTGGAATCGCTGTCGGCCTATGCCCGGCAGTTCCTGTCGATGATGGAAAAGCCTGACGTCGACACCATCGAAGGTCTGTCGCCGGCGATTTCCATCGAACAGAAGTCGACCTCCCACAACCCACGCTCCACCGTGGGCACCATCACCGAAATCTACGACTACCTGCGCCTGCTGTACGCGCGGGTAGGTATTCCCCGCTGCCCGGACCACGACATTCCGCTGGAAGCCCAGACCGTCAGCCAGATGGTCGACTTGGTACTGGCCCAGCCGGAAGGCGCCAAGCTGATGCTGCTGGCCCCGGTGATTCGCGAGCGTAAGGGCGAGCACCTTTCTGTTTTCGAAGAGCTGCGTGCCCAGGGTTTTGTACGCGCGCGCATCAACGGCAAGCTGTATGAGCTGGATGAAGCGCCAAAGCTCGACAAGCAGAAGAAGCATTCGATAGATGTAGTGGTCGACCGTTTCAAAGTGCGCGCCGACCTGCAGCAGCGTCTGGCCGAGTCATTCGAAACCGCGCTGAAACTGGCGGACGGTATTGCCCTGGTGGCGCCGATGGATGACGAGCCGGGTGAAGAGATCATCTTCTCCGCACGCTTTGCCTGCCCGATCTGTGGCCACGCCATCAGCGAGCTGGAACCCAAGCTTTTTTCCTTCAACAACCCGGCCGGCGCTTGCCCGACCTGCGATGGTCTTGGGGTAAAGCAATTCTTCGACATCAAACGCCTGGTCAACGGCGAGCTGACGTTGGCGGAGGGGGCAATACGCGGCTGGGACAGGCGTAATGTCTACTACTTCCAGATGCTGGGTTCACTGGCGTCTCACTATAAATTCAGCCTTGAAGTGCCATTCAACCAACTGCCGGCAGATCAGCAGAAGGTCATCCTTAATGGCAGTGGCTCGCAGAACGTCGACTTTAAATACCTGAACGACCGTGGCGACATCGTCAAGCGCTCCCACCCGTTCGAAGGCATCGTGCCGAACTTGGAGCGGCGCTACCGCGAGACCGAATCGGCGAGCGTGCGCGAAGAGTTGGCGAAATTCCTCAGCACTCAACCTTGCCCGGATTGCCGTGGCACTCGCCTGCGTCGTGAGGCGCGGCATGTATGGGTGGGTGAGAAGACGCTGCCGGCAGTGACCAATCTGCCGATTGGCGATGCCTGTGAATACTTCGGTGTCCTCAAGCTGACAGGACGCCGTGGGGAGATTGCCGACAAAATCCTCAAGGAAATCCGTGAGCGGTTGCAGTTCCTGGTTAACGTGGGCCTGGATTATCTTTCGCTGGATCGCAGTGCCGATACACTGTCCGGCGGTGAGGCGCAGCGTATTCGCCTGGCCAGCCAGATTGGTGCCGGGCTGGTAGGCGTTTTGTACATCCTTGATGAGCCGTCCATTGGTTTGCACCAACGGGATAACGACCGACTGCTGGGTACGCTGAAACACCTGCGGGATATCGGCAACACGGTAATCGTAGTCGAGCACGACGAAGACGCGATTCGCCTGGCGGATTATGTGGTCGATATTGGCCCAGGTGCCGGCGTACATGGTGGGCATATTGTTGCCGAGGGTACGCCGGCCGAAGTCATGGCTCACCCGGACTCGTTGACCGGCAAGTACTTGTCTGGCCGCGTGAAGATTGAAGTACCGGCTAAACGCACGCCGCGCAACAAGAAGATGGCGCTACACCTCAAAGGCGCACGCGGGAACAACCTGCGTAATGTCGATCTTGAAATTCCTCTGGGCTTGCTGACCTGCGTGACCGGTGTTTCCGGATCGGGCAAGTCGACACTGATCAACAACACCCTGTTCCCACTGAGCGCAACCGCCCTGAACGGTGCAACTACCCTGGAAGCGGCGGCACATGACAGCATCAAAGGCCTGGAGCATTTAGACAAGGTCGTCGACATCGACCAAAGCCCGATTGGCCGCACGCCGCGTTCTAACCCAGCGACCTACACTGGGCTGTTTACACCGATTCGCGAGCTGTTCGCCGGTGTTCCGGAGTCACGCTCGCGTGGATATGGTCCTGGCCGGTTCTCGTTCAACGTCAAGGGCGGGCGCTGTGAGGCGTGCCAAGGCGATGGTCTGATTAAGGTGGAGATGCACTTCCTGCCGGATATTTATGTGCCGTGCGACGTATGCAAGAGCAAGCGCTATAACCGCGAAACCTTAGAGATCAAGTACAAGGGCAAGAACATCCACGAAACCCTGGAGATGACCATCGAGGAAGCTCGCGTGTTCTTCGACGCAGTTCCAGCATTGGCGCGCAAGCTGCAAACACTGATGGATGTAGGCCTGTCGTATATCAAGCTGGGACAGTCGGCGACCACGCTGTCCGGGGGTGAGGCGCAGCGGGTGAAGCTGTCTCGCGAGCTGTCCAAGCGCGATACGGGCAAGACTCTGTATATCCTCGATGAGCCGACCACGGGCCTTCACTTCGCAGATATCCAGCAACTGCTGGACGTGCTTCACCGATTGCGCGACCACGGCAACACTGTGGTCGTGATTGAGCACAACCTTGATGTGATCAAGACTGCTGACTGGTTGGTGGACCTAGGGCCGGAAGGCGGTTCCAAGGGTGGCCAGATCATCGCGGTAGGTACACCGGAGCAAGTCTCCGAAATGCCGCAGTCTCACACCGGTTACTACTTGAAGCCGCTGTTGGAGCGTGATCGAGCCTGATGTATGCCCCATAAAAAAGCCCCTGTCACTTTGCGGTGACAGGGGCTTTTTAGTAGCCGGAAATCAGAACTGCGATTGCAGATAATTCTCCAGCCCTACCAACTTGATCAGGCCCAACTGCTTTTCCAGCCAGTAGGTGTGATCTTCTTCGGTGTCGTTTAACTGCACACGCAGGATTTCCCGCGTGACGAAGTCGCTGTGCTGCTCGCAGAGCTCGATGCCCTTGCAGAGCGCAGCACGCACCTTGTACTCAAGGCGAAGATCGGCTGCGAGCATGTCAGGTACGCTGGTGCCCACGTCCAGATCATCGGGACGCATGCGCGGCGTGCCTTCGAGCATCAGGATACGACGCATCAGCGCGTCAGCGTGCTGTGCCTCTTCTTCCATCTCGTGGTTGATACGCTCATAGAGTTCGGTAAAACCCCAGTCTTCGTACATACGCGAGTGGATGAAATATTGGTCACGAGCTGCCAGTTCGCCCGTCAGCAACGTGTTGAGGTAATCGATTACGTCGGGGTGACCTTGCATCGCCCTACATCTCCCTGCTTGAAAGTCTGTAGTTTGAACCATGATGACTCGGAGGTCACGGGACTAACGGCATAAAAGTGAAGATTTCCGGAGAAAAGTAGCGGAAATAACGCAAAAACCGCCCAAATGAGGGCGGTTCTGCTTATCGTTTAGAGTCAGTTAAGCGATACACCCAATGCCTTTGCGATTGCTTCTCCATATGCAGGGTCCGCTTTGTAGAAGTGCGCCAATTGACGCTGAACCACATCATTGGAAACCCCAGCCATTGCACCCGCGATGTTATTGGTGAGCAGGGCTTTCTGATCATCGTTCATCAGGCGGAACAGCGCCCCGGCGTGGCTGTAGTAGTCAGTGTCTTCCCGATGATCGTAACGATCAGCGGCACCGCTCAGGGCCAAGGCTGGCTCGGCGTACTGCGGAGCTTGCTTAGGTGCATCGGCGTAGCTGTTTGGCTCGTAGTTAGGGGCGCCACCACCATTGTTGCCGAAAGCCATCGACCCGTCACGCTGGTAGCTATTTACCGGGTTGCGCGGCGCATTTACCGGCAACTGCTGGTGATTGGTGCCAACACGGTAGCGGTGGGCATCAGCGTAGGCAAAAACCCGACCTTGCAGCATGCGGTCTGGGGACAGGCCAACACCTGGGACCATATTGCTCGGGCCGAATGCTGCCTGCTCAACTTCAGCAAAGTAGTTTTGCGGGTTGCGATTGAGCTCAAGCTCACCAACTTCGATCAACGGAAATTCCTTCTGCGACCAGGTTTTGGTCACGTCGAAAGGGTTCTCGTAGTGAGCGTTAGCCTGGGCTTCAGTCATGATCTGGATGCAGACGCGCCATTTCGGGAAATCACCGCGCTCGATCGCACCGAAGAGATCACGCTGGGCGTAATCGGGGTCGGTACCGGCCAAGCGTGCAGCATCGGCTGGAGCCAGATTCTTGATCCCCTGCTTGGTTTTGTAGTGCCATTTCACCCAGTGACGCTCACCATTAGCATTGATCAGGCTGTAAGTGTGGCTGCCAAAGCCGTGCATGTGACGGTAGCCGTCTGGAATGCCACGGTCCGAAAACAAGATGGTCACTTGGTGCAGCGCCTCAGGGGAGTGCGACCAAAAGTCCCACATCATCTGTGCGCTTTTGAGATTGCTTTGCGGCAGACGCTTCTGAGTGTGAATGAAGTCAGGGAATTTCAGCGGATCGCGAATGAAGAACACCGGAGTGTTGTTCCCCACGATGTCCCAGTTGCCTTCCTCAGTGTAGAACTTCAAGGCAAAACCACGTGGGTCGCGCTCAGTATCAGCAGAACCACGCTCACCTCCCACAGTTGAGAAGCGCAGGAAGGTCGGGGTCTGCTTACCCACAGATTCAAACAGCTTGGCGCTTGTGTACTGAGTGATGTCTTGGGTGACTGTAAACGTTCCGTAGGCACCCGACCCTTTGGCGTGTACGCGGCGCTCAGGAATGTTTTCACGGTTGAAGTGAGCGAGCTTCTCGATCAGATGGAAATCGTCGAGCAACAGCGGGCCACGCGGGCCAGCAGAACGGGAATTCTGGTTATCTGCAACGGGAGCACCGCTGGCGGTAGTAAGGATTTTATTCTGGCTCATGCTCAATTTTCCTCAGGTCGGACTTAGAACTGCCGGCTAATCGGCTTGGGAGGATTATTGATCAGCAACATGACACGTACAAATTCATTAAATTTCACGCATCAATAGAAAATTACTACCAACAACCTCAACAGCATAGTGCCAAGCCCCTACCCCGAAAACTTGTACAAATCGCGCTTTTGTTACGCGCACAAAAAACCGGGCACTAGGCCCGGTTCTTTGTTACAGCTTGTCGTCTTACTCGGCGCTTACAGCTTCGCCGGCAGTAGCACGATCAACCAACTCAACGTACGCCATAGGCGCGTTGTCACCAGCGCGGAAACCGCACTTGAGGATGCGCAGGTAGCCACCCTCACGGGTAGCGTAACGCTTGCCCAGGTCGTTGAAGAGCTTACCAACGATAGCTTTCGAACGAGTACGGTCGAAAGCCAGACGGCGGTTAGCCAGGCTGTCTGTCTTAGCCAAAGTAATCAGCGGCTCAGCAACGCGACGCAGTTCTTTAGCTTTCGGCAGTGTAGTTTTGATCAGCTCGTGCTCGAACAGCGACACCGCCATGTTTTGAAACATGGCCTTGCGGTGCGAGCTGGTACGGCTCAGGTGACGACCACTTTTACGATGACGCATGGTTCATTCCTTACCAAACTCACGTTCGGTGATTACGACGATCAGGCAGTCGCCTTGTCGTCCTTCTTAAGACTTGCAGGCGGCCAGTTGTCGAGGCGCATGCCGAGGGACAGACCGCGGGAGGCCAGAACGTCCTTGATTTCAGTCAAGGATTTCTTGCCCAGGTTCGGAGTCTTCAACAGTTCTACTTCGGTACGCTGAATCAGGTCGCCGATGTAGTAAATGTTTTCCGCCTTAAGGCAGTTAGCCGAACGTACAGTCAGTTCCAGATCGTCAACCGGGCGAAGCAGGATCGGATCGATCTCGTCTTCCTGCTCGATTACCACTGGTTCGCTGTCACCTTTGAGGTCGACGAACGCAGCCAACTGCTGTTGCAGAATGGTTGCAGCGCGGCGGATAGCCTCTTCAGGATCCAGAGTACCGTTGGTTTCCAGATCAATAACCAGCTTGTCCAGGTTAGTACGCTGTTCGACACGGGCGTTTTCCACCACGTATGCGATACGGCGAACCGGGCTGAACGAAGAGTCGAGCTGCAAGCGACCAATGCTGCGGCTTTCGTCTTCATCGCTCTGACGCGAGTCGGCCGGTTCATAACCACGACCACGAGCTACAGTGAGCTTCATGTTCAGGGCGCCGTTAGACGCCAGGTTAGCGATTACGTGATCGGGATTAACGATCTCGACATCATGATCCAGCTGAATATCGGCAGCGGTAACCACCCCCGAACCCTTCTTCGACAAGGTCAGCGTAACTTCGTCACGGCCGTGCAGCTTGATAGCCAGACCTTTAAGGTTCAACAGGATTTCAATTACGTCTTCCTGTACACCTTCGATGGCGCTGTACTCGTGGAGCACACCGTCAATCTCGGCCTCGACTACTGCACAGCCGGGCATTGAGGACAACAGGATGCGGCGCAGCGCGTTGCCCAGGGTGTGGCCAAAACCACGCTCGAGAGGCTCGAGTGTGATCTTGGCGCGGGTTGGACTGACAACCTGCACATCAATGTGGCGGGGTGTCAGGAACTCATTTACCGAAATCTGCATGGATGCACCTATTTTCTAGCCCTTACTTGGAGTAGAGCTCGACAATCAGGCTTTCGTTGATGTCGGCGGACAGATCACTGCGAGCAGGAACGTTCTTGAAAACGCCCGACTTCTTCTCAGTGTCTACTTCTACCCATTCTACGCGGCCACGTTGGGCACACAGATCGAGAGCTTGGACAATGCGAAGTTGGTTTTTTGCTTTCTCGCGAACTGCGACCACGTCACCAGCACGAACCTGATAAGACGGAACGTTTACGGTCTGACCGTTAACGCTGATCGACTTGTGCGATACCAGCTGACGGGATTCGGCACGAGTCGAACCAAAGCCCATACGGTATACAACGTTGTCCAGACGGCATTCGAGCAGTTGCAGCAGGTTTTCACCAGTTGCACCTTTCTTGCCAGCAGCTTCTTTGTAGTAGCCGCTGAACTGACGCTCGAGAACGCCGTAGATACGACGAACCTTCTGCTTTTCACGCAGTTGGGTGCCGTAATCGGACTGGCGACCGCGGCGTTGGCCGTGGATACCAGGTGCTGCTTCAATGTTGCACTTCGATTCGATCGCGCGCACGCCGCTCTTCAGGAAGAGATCGGTGCCTTCGCGACGAGCGAGTTTGCATTTTGGACCAATGTAACGAGCCATTCTTTACAATCTCCTGGATTACACGCGGCGCTTCTTCGGCGGACGGCACCCGTTGTGCGGGATTGGCGTCACGTCGGTGATGCTGGCGATCTTATAGCCACAGCCGTTCAAAGCACGGACAGCAGACTCACGACCTGGACCTGGACCTTTGACGTTAACGTCGAGGTTTTTCAGGCCATATTCCAGCGCAGCTTGACCAGCACGTTCAGCAGCTACTTGAGCAGCAAACGGGGTGGACTTGCGGGAACCGCGGAAACCCGAACCACCGGAGGTAGCCCAAGAAAGCGCGTTACCTTGACGGTCGGTGATGGTCACGATTGTGTTGTTAAAAGATGCATGGATGTGGGCGATGCCATCAACCACTGTCTTTTTAACTTTTTTACGAGGACGAGCAGCAGGTTTTGCCATGATTAATTTCCTGTCGATTCGCGTGGGCGATTACTTGCGGATCGGCTTACGCGGACCTTTACGGGTACGCGCGTTAGTCTTGGTACGCTGACCGCGTACTGGAAGACCACGACGATGACGCAGACCACGGTAGCAACCGAGGTCCATCAAACGCTTGATTTTCATGTTGATTTCGCGACGCAGGTCACCTTCAGTGGTGAACTTCGCCACTTCGCCACGCAACAGCTCAATCTGCTCGTCGCTCAGATCCTTGATCTTAGCGGCTGGGTTTACCCCAGTGTCTGCGCAAATTTTCTGCGCAGTAGTGCGACCAACACCATAGATGTAGGTCAGCGAGATAACAGTGTGCTTGTTATCTGGAATGTTAACGCCTGCAATACGGGCCATTCAGTGGGACTCCAATTGACAGCTACCTACGCCCCGGAAGCCAAGAAATAGGGCGCGAGATAATATCGCTGTAATAACAAATAATCAACCCGGCAGCGCACTAGCTGCCGGGCTTCAAGCGGATCACACTCAGCCTTGGCGCTGTTTGTGACGCGGTTCCGCGCTGCAAATTACTCGAACAACACCTTCGCGGCGAATAATCTTGCAGTTACGGCACAGCTTTTTCACCGATGCACGAACTTTCATCACCAACTCCTCGAACCTTATGGGTACTCAGCGCAACATGCCGCTGCCGTAACCCTTCAGGTTGGCTTTCTTCATCAGGGATTCGTACTGGTGCGAAACGAGGTGCGATTGTACTTGGGACATGAAGTCCATCACAACCACGACCACGATCAGCAACGAGGTCCCGCCAAGGTAGAACGGAACGTTTGCTGCAACCACAAGGAACTGGGGCAACAGGCAGACGGCCGTCATATATAGAGCACCGAACAGGGTCAAACGAGTCAGAACGCCATCAATGTAGCGCGCAGACTGCTCACCTGGACGGATACCCGGAATAAAGGCACCGGACTTCTTCAGGTTTTCCGCTACGTCTTTCGGATTGAACATCAACGCCGTATAGAAGAAGCAGAAGAAAATAATCCCTGCACTAAACAGCAGAATATTCAACGGCTGACCAGGAGCGATCGACTGAGAGAGGTCCTGCAGCCAGCCCATATTTTCAGACTGGCCAAACCAGGTACCCAACGAAGCCGGAAACAGCAAAATGCTGCTCGCGAAAATTGCCGGAATAACACCGGCCATATTCACTTTCAGCGGCAAGTGGCTAGTCTGCGCAGCAAAGACCTTACGGCCCTGCTGACGCTTGGCGTAGTGAACAGCAATACGACGCTGGCCACGCTCAATGAACACCACAAAACCGATAATCGCTACTGCCAGCAAACCGATAGCAACTAGGGCGAAGATATTGATATCACCCTGACGTGCAGACTCGAAAGACTGCCCAATCGCTCTCGGAAGACCGGCGACGATACCTGCGAAAATCAACATCGAGATACCGTTACCAACACCGCGCTCAGTAATCTGCTCACCCAGCCACATCATGAACATCGCACCAGCCACAAATGTGGATACCGCGACGAAATGGAAGCCAAAGTCACCAGTGAACGCAACGCCCTGCCCAGCCAGGCCAACGGACATGCCGATAGCCTGAACCAGAGCGAGGGCAACAGTGCCGTAGCGGGTGTACTGGCTAATCTTGCGACGGCCAGCTTCACCTTCCTTCTTCAACTGCTCCAGCTGCGGGCTGACGGCGGTCATCAACTGCATGATGATCGATGCCGAGATATACGGCATGATCCCCAGTGCAAAGATGCTCATCCGCTCCAGCGCGCCGCCGGAAAACATATTGAACAAGCTAAGAATGGTCCCCTCATTCTGTCGAAACAGGTCTGCGAGTCGGTCCGGGTTGATACCTGGAACCGGGATGTGTGCGCCTATTCGGTAGACGATAATCGCCAGGAACAGAAAACGCAGACGAGCCCAAAGTTCAGACATACCGCCTTTGCCGAGCGCTGAGAGAGCACCTTGCTTAGCCATTTATTCCTCGAACTTGCCGCCAGCTGCTTCGATAGCCGAACGCGCACCTTTGGTGGCGCCGATTCCCTTGCCGATAGTGACAGCGCGAGTCACTTCACCGGACAGCATGATTTTCACACGCTGTACGTTGACGTTGATCACGTTGGCATCTTTCAGGGTCTGCACAGTAACGATGTCGCCTTCCACTTTAGCCAGCTCGGACAGACGCACTTCTGCGCGATCCATAGCTTTCAGGGATACGAAACCGAACTTAGGCAGGCGACGATGCAGCGGCTGTTGACCGCCTTCAAAGCCTGGAGCAATGGTGCCACCGGAGCGGGAGGTTTGACCTTTGTGACCACGGCCACCAGTCTTACCCAAACCGCTACCGATACCACGGCCCGGACGATGCTTTTCGCGACGGGAGCCCGGCGCTGGACTCAGATCATTGAGTTTCATCGATTAACCCTCTACACGCAGCATGTAGTAAGCCTTATTGATCATCCCGCGATTCTCGGGAGTATCCTGGACTTCTACAGTGTGACCGATGCGACGCAGACCCAAACCTTTAACACACAGTTTGTGGTTAGGAATGCGGCCGGTCATGCTTTTGATCAGCGTTACTTTAACGGTAGCCATGATCAGAAGATCTCCTTGACAGTCAGACCACGCTTAGCAGCGATGGACTCAGGAGATTGCATGGCTTTCAAACCTTTGAAAGTGGCGTGAACCACGTTTACAGGGTTAGTCGAGCCGTAGCACTTGGCCAGAACGTTCTGAACACCAGCAACTTCGAGGACAGCACGCATAGCGCCGCCAGCGATGATACCGGTACCTTCAGAGGCAGGCTGCATGTACACCTTCGAAGCGCCATGGGCGGACTTCATTGCGTACTGCAGAGTGGTACCGTTCAAATCAACTTGGATCATGTTGCGACGAGCAGCTTCCATTGCCTTCTGGATCGCAGCAGGCACTTCACGTGACTTGCCACGGCCGAAGCCAACGCGCCCTTTACCATCACCTACCACGGTCAACGCAGTGAAAGTGAAGATACGGCCGCCTTTAACGGTTTTAGCTACGCGGTTAACTTGAACCAGCTTCTCAATGTAGCCTTCGTCGCGCTTTTGGTCGTTATTTGACATAACTTAGAACTCCAGCCCAGCTTCACGAGCAGCATCAGCCAGCGCTTTCACGCGGCCGTGGTACTTGAAGCCAGAGCGGTCGAAAGCCACTTGCGAGACGCCCGCGGCCTTAGCACGCGTAGCGACCAGCTGGCCAACCTTAGTGGCCGCGTCGATGTTGCCAGTAGCACCATCACGCAGTTCTTTATCCAAAGTCGAGGCGCTTGCCAGGACTTGGTTGCCGTCGGCCGAGATGACCTGGGCGTAGATGTGCTGCGACGAGCGGTACACGCAGAGACGCACGACTTCGAGTTCGTGCATTTTCAGGCGTGCTTTGCGAGCGCGACGCAGTCGAGTAACTTTTTTGTCGGTCATTTGCTATGCCCTACTTCTTCTTGGCTTCTTTACGACGGACGACTTCGTCCGCGTAGCGCACACCTTTGCCTTTGTAAGGCTCTGGTGGACGGAAGTCGCGGATCTCAGCGGCCACCTGACCTACCAGCTGCTTATCAATACCCTTGATCAGGATATCGGTTTGGCTAGGGGTCTCAGCGGTGATGCCTTCCGGCAGTTCGTAATCCACTGGGTGCGAGAAGCCAAGGGCAAGGTTCAAAACCGTGCCTTTTGCTTGCGCTTTGTAACCAACACCGACCAGCTGGAGCTTGCGCTCGAAGCCTTGGCTTACGCCTTGGACCATGTTGTTTACCAACGCACGCGTGGTACCGGCCATTGCGCGAGTTTGTTGATCGCCATTGCGAGCAGCGAAACGCAGCTCACCAGCTTCTTCAACGATCTCAACGGACGAATGGATGTTCAGTTCAAGAGTGCCCTTGGCACCCTTCACCGAAAGCTGTTGGCCTGCGAATTTGACTTCGACACCGGCTGGCAGCTTAACGGGGTTCTTAGCGACGCGAGACATGCTTATCCCCCCTTAGAACACAGTGCAAAGAACTTCGCCGCCGACACCGGCAGCGCGCGCAGCACGATCCGTCATCACACCTTTGTTGGTGGAGACGATAGACACGCCAAGACCGCCACGAACTTTCGGCAGATCTTCAGCGGACTTGTACTGACGCAGGCCTGGACGGCTAACACGCTTCACTTCCTCGATGACCGAACGGCCTTCGAAGTACTTCAGCTCGATGGACAGCAGTGGCTTGGTTTCGCTGCTGATCTGATAACCCGCAATGTAGCCTTCGTCTTTCAGGACTTTGGCAACAGCTACCTTCAACTTGGAAGATGGCATGCTTACGACGGACTTTTCAGCCATCTGGGCATTACGGATACGAGTTAGCATGTCCGCTAACGGGTCCTGCATACTCATGGGCTAGACGCTCCTAATACAAAAAAATTAGCCTTGCGGCTACATATGTCGCCGAGAATCTCCGAGCGTAAAAAACACGGGCTCAGGCGAGCCGCGTATTTTAGACACACTCCGGAAATGAAACAAGCCCCAAAAGGGGCTTGTTCCAGATTCAAGGTCACCGGCGGTCAGTATCTTGCGATGCAGACCCCCTAGACGCTGAAAGTACTTACCAGCTAGCTTTAACCAGACCTGGTACGTCACCACGCATTGCCGCTTCACGCAGTTTGTTACGGCCGAGGCCGAACTTGCGGTAAACGCCGTGTGGACGACCGGTCAGGCGGCAGCGGTTACGCATGCGCGAAGCGCTTGCGTCACGTGGCTGCTTCTGCAAAGCAACTGTAGCTTCCCAACGCGCTTCTGGACTTGCGTTCAGATCAACGATGATTGCTTTCAGTGCTGCACGCTTCTTGGCGTACTTGGCAACCGTGAGCTGACGCTTCAGCTCGCGGTTTTTCATGCTCATCTTGGCCATGGTCCTACTCCAATCAGTTGCGGAACGGGAATTTGAAAGCACGCAACAGAGCGCGACCTTCATCATCGTTCTTGGCAGTGGTGGTCAGGGTGATGTCCAGACCGCGGAGAGCATCGATCTTGTCGTAGTCGATTTCCGGGAAGATGATCTGCTCTTTCACGCCCATGCTGTAGTTACCACGACCATCGAAGGACTTGGCATTCAGGCCGCGGAAGTCGCGAACCCGAGGCAGGGAGATCGACAGCAGACGATCCAGGAATTCGTACATACGCTCACGGCGCAGAGTCACTTTGACGCCGATCGGCCAACCTTCACGGACTTTAAAGCCAGCGATGGATTTCCGAGCGTAAGTCACAACGACTTTTTGACCGGTGATCTTTTCCAGGTCAGCAACAGCGTGCTCGATGACTTTTTTGTCACCGACCGCTTCGCCCAAACCCATGTTCAGGGTGATTTTGGTAACGCGTGGAACTTCCATCACGTTCGAGAGCTTAAGTTCTTCCTTAAGCTTCGGTGCGATTTCTTTCCAGTAAATCTCTTTTAGTCGTGCCATGGTCTTCTACCTAGCAGTGTTCAAGCATCAACCGCTTTTTGGGTCGACTTGAAGACACGAATTTTCTTGCCATCTTCTACTTTAAAACCAACGCGGTCAGCCTTGTTGGTTTCGCCGTTGAAAATGGCGACGTTAGAAGCGTCCAGAGGAGCTTCTTTTTCGACGATACCGCCCTGCACGCCCGACATAGGGTTAGGCTTGGTATGGCGCTTAACCAGGTTCAGACCACCAATAACCAGACGGTTATTAGCGAGAACCTTAAGAACCTTACCGCGCTTACCTTTGTCTTTGCCGGCGATCACGATGATCTCGTCGTCACGACGAATCTTTTGCATGTCGGATCTCCTTACAGCACTTCTGGGGCGAGCGAGACGATCTTCATGAACTTCTCAGTACGAAGTTCACGCGTCACTGGCCCAAAGATACGGGTGCCGATCGGCTCTTGCTTGTTGTTCAGAAGAACAGCAGCGTTGCCATCAAAGCGGATAATAGAGCCGTCTGCACGGCGTACACCGTGACGAGTGCGGACTACAACAGCAGTCATCACTTGGCCTTTTTTCACCTTACCGCGAGGAATTGCTTCCTTCACGGTAACTTTGATGATGTCACCGATACCAGCGTAACGACGATGGGAGCCACCCAGCACCTTGATGCACATAACACGGCGAGCGCCGCTGTTATCGGCCACATCGAGCATGGATTGAGTCTGAATCATATAATTTCTCCGACCCCTAGTCCTTAGACTTCCACAGCGCGTTCGAGAACATCAACCAGCGCCCAAGACTTGGTCTTGGCCAGCGGACGAGTTTCACGAATAGTGACCTTGTCGCCGATGTGGCACTGATTGGTTTCGTCGTGCGCGTGCAGCTTAGTCGAACGCTTAACATATTTACCGTAGATCGGGTGCTTAACGCGACGCTCGATCAAAACGGTGATGGTTTTGTCCATCTTGTCGCTGACAACACGGCCAGTCAGCGTACGGACAGTCTTTTCGGCTTCAGCCATGATCACTTACCTGCCTGCTGGTTGAGCACAGTCTTCACGCGAGCAATGTCACGCTTAACTTGCGAGAGCAGATGAGACTGCCCCAACTGGCCAGTTGCTTTCTGCATACGCAGATTGAACTGGTCGCGCAGCAGGCCGAGCAGTTGCTCGTTCAGCTGCTGTGCGGATTTTTCACGAAGTTCATTCGCTTTCATCACATCACCGTCCGTTTAACAAAGGCGGTGGCGAGCGGCAGCTTTGCAGCAGCCAGGGCAAAAGCCTCACGCGCCAGCTCTTCAGTTACACCCTCGATTTCATACAGGACTTTGCCTGGCTGAATCTGGGCTACCCAGTATTCCACGTTACCCTTACCTTTACCCATCCGAACTTCGAGGGGCTTTTTGGAGATCGGCTTGTCCGGGAATACACGGATCCAGATCTTGCCGCCACGTTTAACGTGACGGGTCAGTGCACGACGCGCTGACTCGATCTGACGAGCGGTGAGACGACCACGAGCTACAGACTTCAGCGCGAACTCGCCGAAGCTGACTTTGCTACCGCGCTGAGCCAGACCACGGTTGTGGCCTGTCATCTGCTTGCGGAACTTCGTACGCTTTGGTTGCAACATTTGGCGTACCCCTTACTTAGCAGCTTTTTTACGAGGCGCTGGTGCTTGTGGTTTCAGTTCTTCTTGGCGACCACCAATTACTTCGCCTTTGAAGATCCAAACCTTTACACCGATCACACCATAAGTGGTGTGAGCTTCGTAGTTGGCATAGTCGATGTCGGCACGCAGGGTGTGCAGTGGCACACGACCTTCGCGATACCATTCAGTACGTGCGATTTCAGCACCGCCGAGACGACCGCTCACTTGGATTTTGATGCCTTTGGCACCAATGCGCATGGCGTTCTGTACGGCGCGTTTCATAGCGCGACGGAACATTACGCGACGCTCCAGCTGCTGAGCTACGCTCTGCGCAACCAGCATACCGTCGAGCTCCGGCTTACGGATCTCTTCGATATTGATGTGCACAGGCACACCCATTTGCTTGGTCAGGTCCTGACGCAGTTTCTCAACATCTTCACCTTTCTTCCCGATAACGATACCTGGACGAGCGGTGTGGATGGTGATACGTGCAGTTTGTGCCGGACGATGGATATCGATACGGCTTACGGACGCGCTTTTTAGTTTGTCTTGGAGATACTCACGCACCTTCAGATCAGCGAACAAATAGTCCGCATAAGTCCGACCGTCTGCGTACCAGACGGAGGTGTGCTCCTTGACGATTCCCAGGCGAATGCCAATGGGATGTACTTTCTGACCCATCTCTTCGACTCCGTTACTTGTCAGCAACCTTGACAGTGATATGGCAAGACCGCTTGACGATGCGATCAGCACGGCCTTTGGCACGTGGCATGATGCGCTTCAGCGAACGCCCTTCGTTGACGAAAACGGTGCTGACCTTCAGGTCATCAACGTCTGCGCCTTCGTTATGCTCGGCGTTGGCTACGGCCGACTCCAGCACTTTCTTCATGATCTCGGCGGCTTTCTTACTGCTGAAAGCCAACAGGTTGAGCGCTTCGCCCACCTTCTTCCCGCGGATCTGGTCGGCGACCAAGCGGGCTTTCTGGGCGGAGATTCGAGCGCCCGACAACTTAGCGGCTACTTCCATTTCCTAACCCCTTAACGCTTGGCTTTCTTGTCTGCCACGTGCCCACGATAAGTGCGGGTACCGGCAAACTCGCCTAGTTTGTGGCCGACCATGTCTTCGTTCACGAGAACTGGGACGTGCAAGCGACCGTTGTGTACAGCGATGGTCAGACCGACCATTTGTGGCAGGATCATCGAACGACGCGACCAGGTTTTCACCGGTTTGCGATCGTTCTTTTCCGCCGCCACTTCGATCTTCTTCAGTAGGTGAAGATCAATAAAAGGACCTTTTTTCAGAGAACGTGGCACTGTCGTATCCCTCTATTTACTTGCGACGACGGACGATCATTTTGTCGGTACGCTTATTACCACGAGTCTTCGCGCCCTTAGTCGGGAAGCCCCATGGCGATACCGGATGACGACCACCAGAGGTACGACCTTCACCACCACCGTGTGGGTGGTCAACCGGGTTCATGGCAACACCACGAACGGTTGGGCGAACGCCACGCCAGCGCTTGGCACCAGCTTTACCCAGCGAACGCAGGCTGTGCTCGGAGTTCGAGACTTCACCTAGGGTCGCGCGGCATTCAGCCAGAACTTTACGCATCTCACCAGAACGCAGACGCAGGGTCACGTAGACACCTTCACGAGCGATCAGCTGAGCCGAAGCACCAGCGGAACGAGCGATTTGCGCGCCTTTACCTGGCTTCAATTCGATGCCGTGTACGGTGCTACCAACTGGAATGTTACGCAGCTGCAGAGCGTTGCCCGGCTTGATCGGCGCCAAGGCACCTGCGATCAGCTGGTCGCCAGCACTCACACCTTTAGGTGCGATGATGTAGCGACGCTCGCCATCTGCGTACAGCAGCAGAGCGATGTGAGCAGTACGGTTTGGATCGTATTCGATACGCTCAACAGTGGCAGTGATGCCATCTTTGTCGTTGCGACGGAAGTCGACCAAACGATAATGCTGCTTATGGCCACCACCGATGTGACGAGTGGTAATACGACCATTGTTGTTACGACCACCAGTCTTCGATTTTTTCTCGAGCAGCGGTGCGTGAGGAGCGCCCTTATGCAGCTCCTGGTTGACCACCTTGACCACAAAACGGCGGCCAGGGGAAGTCGGTTTGCATTTAACGATTGCCATGATGCACCCCTTCCTTACTCAGCACTGCTGCTGAAATCGAGATCTTGGCCTGGCTGAAGGGAGATAACTGCCTTCTTCCAGTCATTACGCTTGCCCAGACCGCGAGCAGTGCGCTTGCTCTTACCCAGAACATTCAGGGTAGTAACACGCTCTACTTTCACGCTGAACAGGCTTTCGACGGCCTTCTTGATTTCCAGCTTGGTTGCGTCAGTTGCAACCTTGAAAACGAACTGGCCTTTCTTGTCAGCCAGAACCGTAGCCTTTTCGGAAACGTGCGGGCCAAGCAGAACTTTAAATACGCGTTCCTGGTTCATCCCAGCAGCTCCTCGAATTTCTTCACGGCCGACACGGTGATCAACACCTTGTCGTATGCGATCAGACTAACTGGATCGGAACCTTGCACGTCACGTACATCAACGTGTGGCAGGTTGCGAGCAGCCAGGTACAGGTTCTGATCAACAGCTTCAGACACGATCAAAACATCGGTCAGGCTCATGTTGTTCAGTTTGCCCAGCAGATCTTTGGTTTTTGGACTTTCAACAGCGAAGTCCTGAACCACGACCAGACGATCAGTACGCACGAGTTCAGCAAGGATGGAGCGCAGAGCTGCGCGGTACATCTTCTTGTTGAGCTTCTGAGTGTGATCCTGTGGACGAGCTGCGAAAGTGGTACCGCCGCCACGCCAGATTGGGCTACGGATAGTACCGGCACGAGCACGGCCAGTGCCTTTCTGACGCCATGGGCGCTTACCGCCACCACGAACGTCGGAACGGGTCTTTTGCTGCTTGCTACCTTGACGGCCGCCGGCCATGTAGGCCACGACTGCTTGGTGAACGAGCGTCTCGTTGAATTCGCCGCCAAATGTCAGTTCGGAAACTTCGATCGCTTGAGCGTCATTTACATTTAATTGCATGTCAGCTTCCCCTTAACCGCGAGCCTTGGCCGCTGGACGTACAACCAGGTTGCCGCCAGTAGCGCCAGGAACAGCACCCTTGACCAACAACAGATTGCGTTCAGCGTCGACGCGCACTACTTCGAGGGACTGCACGGTCACGCGCTCAGCGCCCATATGACCGGACATTTTTTTGCCCTTGAATACACGACCAGGAGTCTGGCACTGGCCAATAGAGCCCGGGACGCGGTGGGAGACGGAGTTACCGTGAGTGTTATCTTGACCACGGAAATTCCAACGCTTGATCGTACCCTGGAAGCCTTTACCTTTGGACTGACCGGTTACATCAACCAGTTGACCAGCGGCAAAGATTTCAGCGTTGATCAGATCGCCAGCCTGGTAGTCGCCATCTTCAAGACGGAACTCCATAACAGTGCGACCAGCTGCAACGTTTGCTTTAGCGAAGTGACCTGCTTGAGCAGCAGTCACGCGCGAAGCACGACGCTCGCCGACAGTGACTTGCACTGCACGATAGCCATCGGTCTCTTCAGTTTTGAACTGGGTGACGCGATTCGGTTCGATCTCAATGACCGTAACCGGAATGGAGACACCTTCTTCGGTGAAAATACGGGTCATACCGCATTTACGACCGACTACACCAATAGTCATGTTGTAAACCTCATGAGTGTACGGGGCTTTCACCCGCTATGGCCGCCCATTTCAGAGCGTTACACGACTAAGACCCAAGTCTTAGCCGAGGCTGATCTGAACTTCCACACCGGCCGCCAGATCAAGCTTCATAAGTGCATCAACGGTTTTATCCGTTGGCTGGACGATGTCCAGTACGCGCTTATGAGTACGGATCTCGTACTGGTCACGCGCGTCTTTGTTGACGTGCGGGGAGACCAGAACGGTGAACCGCTCTTTACGGGTAGGCAGTGGAATTGGACCACGCACTTGAGCACCAGTACGTTTCGCGGTTTCCACGATTTCCTGGGTGGATTGGTCGATCAGGCGATGGTCAAAAGCCTTCAACCTGATACGGATTTGCTGATTTTGCATTGGATTTCAGACTCCGGCTGCTATTCCCACCGAGCGCAATACGCCCGTTAAAAGGAGGCGCAATTCTATAGACGGCCCAGATGGGTGTCAACCCAATAAAAAAGGCCCCCGCTAAGCGGGGGCCTCCTCAAAACATCAGAGCTATCTCAGAAGAGATAATTACTCGATGATTTTAGCTACAACACCAGCACCAACGGTACGGCCGCCTTCACGGATTGCGAAGCGCAGACCGTCTTCCATAGCGATGGTTTTGATCAGGGTGACAACCATTTTGATGTTGTCGCCTGGCATTACCATTTCTACGCCTTCCGGCAGTTCGCAGTTACCAGTAACGTCGGTAGTACGGAAGTAGAACTGTGGACGGTAGCCTTTGAAGAACGGAGTGTGACGACCGCCTTCTTCTTTGCTCAGCACGTACACTTCAGCTTCGAACTTGGTGTGCGGCTTAACCGAACCCGGCTTAACCAGAACCTGGCCACGCTCAACGTCGTCACGCTTGGTACCACGCAGCAGAACGCCGCAGTTCTCGCCCGCACGACCTTCGTCGAGCAGCTTACGGAACATTTCAACACCGGTGCAGGTGGTGACGGTAGTGTCACGCAGACCAACGATTTCCAGTGGATCTTGAACCTTAACGATACCGCGCTCGATACGACCAGTCACAACAGTACCACGACCGGAGATCGAGAATACGTCTTCGATTGGCATCAGGAACGGCTTGTCGATAACACGAACTGGATCTGGGATGTAGCTGTCCAGAGTCTCAACCAGTTTACGAACGGACGTGGTGCCCATTTCGTTGTCGTCTTTGCCTTCCAGAGCCATACGAGCAGAACCGATGATGATCGGAGTGTCGTCACCTGGGAAGTCGTAAGTGCTCAGCAGATCGCGCACTTCCATCTCAACCAGTTCCAGCAGCTCAGCGTCGTCTACCAGGTCAGCCTTGTTCAGGTAAACCACGATGTACGGAACGCCAACCTGACGGGACAGCAGGATGTGCTCACGAGTTTGCGGCATCGGACCATCAGCGGCCGAGCAAACCAGGATTGCACCGTCCATCTGAGCAGCACCGGTGATCATGTTCTTCACATAGTCAGCGTGACCTGGGCAGTCAACGTGAGCGTAGTGACGGATCAGCGAGTTGTATTCAACGTGCGCGGTGTTGATGGTGATACCACGAGCTTTTTCTTCTGGTGCGCTGTCGATTTTATCGAAATCAACGATTGCGGAACCGAACACTTCGGAGCAAACGCGAGTCAGAGCAGCAGTCAGAGTGGTTTTACCGTGGTCAACGTGACCGATGGTGCCAACGTTGACGTGCGGTAGGGAACGATCAAATTTTTCTTTAGCCACGACAATTAACTCCTTGCCTAAAGGACTGAATCAGCCTTGTTTTTTGGATACAGTTTCAGCGATGTGCGCCGGAGCTGTGTTGTATTTTTTGAATTCCATAGAGTAGCTTGCGCGACCCTGGGACATGGAGCGAACGTCGGTCGCATAACCGAACATCTCACCCAACGGAACCTCGGCGCGAATCACTTTGCCGGAAACCGTGTCTTCCATACCCAAGATCATGCCGCGACGACGGTTAAGGTCGCCCATGACATCACCCATATAGTCTTCAGGTGTAACAACTTCTACCGCCATGATTGGCTCAAGCAACTCACCACCGCCCTTTTGGGCCAGTTGCTTGGTTGCCATGGAAGCAGCCACCTTAAACGCCATCTCGTTGGAGTCGACGTCGTGGTAAGAACCGTCAAAAACGGTTGCTTTCAGGCCGATCAGCGGATAGCCGGCAACAACACCGTTCTTCATCTGCTCTTCGATACCCTTCTGGATAGCAGGGATGTATTCCTTAGGAACAACACCACCCACTACTTCGTTCACGAATTGCAGACCTTCCTGACCTTCGTCAGCAGGAGCAAAACGGATCCAGCAGTGACCGAACTGACCACGACCGCCGGACTGACGAACGAACTTGCCTTCGATTTCACAGTTTTTCGTGATGCGCTCACGATAGGAAACCTGAGGCTTACCGATGTTGGCTTCGACGTTAAACTCACGGCGCATCCGGTCAACCAGGATGTCCAGGTGCAGCTCGCCCATGCCAGAGATGATCGTTTGACCAGTCTCTTCATCAGTCTTAACGCGGAAAGATGGATCTTCCTGAGCAAGCTTGCCCAAAGCGATACCCATTTTTTCCTGGTCATCCTTGGTCTTAGGCTCTACGGCAACCGAAATAACCGGCTCCGGGAAATCCATGCGAACCAGGATGATTGGCTTAGCAGCGTCGCACAAAGTCTCACCAGTGGTGACATCCTTCATGCCGATCAGGGCCGCGATGTCACCAGCGCGCACTTCCTTGATCTCTTCACGGGCGTTTGCGTGCATTTGCACCATACGACCCACGCGCTCTTTCTTACCTTTAACCGAGTTGATCACACCGTCGCCGGATGCCAACACGCCCGAGTAAACGCGGACGAAAGTCAAGGTACCCACGAATGGGTCGGTAGCGATCTTGAACGCCAGGGCCGAGAACGGCTCGCTGTCGTCTGCATGACGCTCCATTTCCTCTTCCTCGTTATCAGGGTTGGTACCCTTGATAGCAGGAATGTCGGTTGGAGCAGGCAGGTAGTCGATCACAGCATCGAGAACCAGGGGAACACCCTTGTTCTTGAACGAGGAACCGCAAACAGCCAAGACGATCTCACCAGCGATAGTACGCTGACGCAGAGCGGCCTTGATTTCCACGTTGGTGAGTTCTTCACCTTCGAGGTACTTGTTCATCAGCTCTTCGCTGGCTTCGGCAGCAGCCTCAACCATGTTGTTGCGCCACTCGTCAGCCAGCTCCTGCAGTTCAGCAGGGATAGGCTTACGAACAGGAACCATACCTTTGTCGGAATCATTCCAGTAGACCGCTTCCATGTTGATCAGATCGATCTGACCCTGGAAGTTGTCCTCGGAACCGATAGCCAGCTGGATTGGCACCGGAGTGTGACCCAGACGCTGCTTGATCTGACCGATCACGCGCAGGAAGTTGGCACCAGCACGGTCCATCTTGTTTACGTAAACAAGACGTGGAACGCCGTATTTGTTGGCTTGACGCCATACGGTTTCCGACTGAGGCTCAACACCCGAAGTACCACAGAACACAACGACAGCACCATCGAGTACGCGCAGGGAACGTTCAACTTCAATGGTGAAGTCTACGTGGCCCGGGGTATCGATTACGTTGAAGCGATGCTCGTCTTTGTACTGCTTCTCAGAACCTTTCCAGAAGGCGGTAATAGCAGCAGAAGTAATGGTAATACCACGCTCCTGCTCCTGAACCATCCAGTCTGTGGTCGCGGCGCCATCATGCACCTCGCCCATTTTGTGACTTTTGCCGGTGTAAAACAGTACGCGCTCGGTGGTGGTGGTTTTACCAGCATCCACGTGAGCAACGATACCGATGTTACGGTAGCGGCTAATCGGAGTAGTACGAGCCATAAAGCCCTCGCAAAATTAGTGAAGCTAAGATTAGAAGCGGTAGTGCGAGAAAGCTTTGTTAGCTTCAGCCATACGGTGCACGTCTTCACGCTTCTTAACAGCAGCACCTTTACCTTCAGCAGCGTCCAACAGTTCGCCAGCCAAACGCAGAGCCATAGACTTCTCGCCACGCTTACGGGCGAAGTCTACCAACCAGCGCATTGCCAGGGCGTTACGACGGGACGGACGAACTTCAACCGGAACCTGATAAGTAGCGCCGCCTACACGGCGCGACTTCACTTCGACCAGCGGAGCGATGGCGTCGAGAGCTTTCTCGAAGATTTCCAGGGGGTCGCTGTTCTTGCGTTCTTTAACCTTTTCCAGCGCGCCATAAACGATACGCTCGGCAACGGCTTTCTTGCCGCTTTCCATCACGTGGTTCATGAACTTGGCCAGAATTTGGCTTCCGTATTTTGGATCGTCAAGCACTTCGCGCTTGGCTGCTACGCGTCTTCTTGGCATGGATAAGCCCTCAAACGGTCTTCAGGTTCGCTCGGAATCAGTGCCCTTTCGGGACGCCTCCGACCTTACTCTTATCGACTCAGAAAATAAGATGGTTCAGTTTTACAAAAAGCCGCTACTACTTAGGCTTCTTGGTACCGTACTTCGAACGACCCTGGTTACGACCTTTAACGCCGGAAGTATCCAAGGAGCCGCGTACGGTGTGATAACGAACACCTGGCAAGTCTTTTACACGACCGCCACGAATCAGCACCACGCTGTGCTCTTGCAGGTTGTGGCCTTCACCGCCGATGTACGAGGAAACCTCGAAACCGTTGGTCAGACGCACACGGCACACTTTACGCAGTGCCGAGTTAGGTTTTTTCGGCGTAGTGGTATACACGCGAGTGCATACGCCACGACGTTGCGGGCAGTTCTGCAGCGCAGGCACGTCGGATTTCTCGACGATACGCTTACGCGGCTGACGTACCAGCTGGTTGATAGTTGCCATCTACTAGCTCCACTGTTGTCTTGCGACGCTATTGTCTTGCAAGAAAAGCAAAAATGGCAGGAACGAGTTCCCGCCAAATTTAGGGGTACAAGAGTCTAAAGAGGATCTTGCCCCCAGTCAAGGCAAGGCCCCGACCTCCCCTCTCGTCGAACCGGGGCAAAATTGCCTCGATCCGACGAATGGGACTGCCAGGGCCCAGACTTATTTATTGCAGAACTCAGTTACCGCTTGAGTTCAGCGCTTCGGTCAGTGCAGCTTCCACTTCACTGGCGCTTACGCGCAGCGGCTTGTCAGCATCACGGCGGCGCTTACGCTCGCTGTGGTAAGCCAAACCGGTACCAGCCGGGATCAGACGACCCACGACCACGTTTTCTTTCAGGCCGCGCAAGTAATCGCGCTTACCGGTTACCGCTGCTTCGGTCAGTACGCGAGTGGTCTCCTGGAAGGAGGCCGCCGAGATGAACGACTCAGTAGACAACGACGCCTTGGTGATACCCAGCAGAACACGAGTGAACTTGGATACGAATTTCTCGTCGCCAGCCAGACGCTCGTTCTCTACCAGTACGTGAGTCAGTTCCATCTGGTCGCCCTTGATGAAACTGGAATCGCCGGATTCAGCGATTTCAACTTTACGCAGCATCTGACGCAGGATGGTCTCAATGTGCTTATCGTTGATCTTCACGCCTTGCAGACGATAAACATCCTGAATCTCGTTAACGATGTACTTGGCCAGCGCACTCACACCCAGCAGACGCAGGATGTCGTGTGGATCGCTCGGGCCGTCGGAGATAACTTCGCCGCGGTTTACCTGTTCGCCTTCGAAGACGTTCAGGTGACGCCACTTCGGAATCAGCTCTTCGTACGGATCGCTACCGTCGTTCGGGGTAATAACCAGACGGCGCTTGCCTTTAGTCTCTTTACCGAACGCGATGGTCCCGCTGACTTCAGCCAGAATCGATGCTTCTTTCGGACGACGAGCTTCGAACAAGTCGGCAACACGCGGCAGACCACCGGTGATGTCACGGGTCTTCGAAGTTTCTTGCGGGATACGAGCGATAACATCACCGATCGCAATCTTCGCACCATCCGCTACACCGACCAGGGCGTTAGCTGGCAGGAAGTACTGAGCGATTACGTCAGTGCCTGGCAGCAACAAATCCTTGCCGTTGTCATCGACCATCTTAACGGCAGGACGGATGTCTTTACCGGCAGCTGGACGATCTTTCGCGTCGAGTACTTCAATGTTGGTCATACCGGTCAATTCGTCAGTCTGACGCTTGATCGTGATGCCTTCTTCCATGCCCACGTAGGTCACGGTACCTTTCATTTCGGTAACGATTGGGTGAGTGTGCGGATCCCACTTGGCCACGATTGCGCCAGCGTCGACCTTGTCACCTTCTTTAACCGAAATCACAGCACCATACGGCAGCTTGTAACGCTCACGCTCACGACCGTAGTCGTCAGCGATTGCCAGCTCACCGGAACGGGATACCGCAACCAGACAACCATCCACTCGCTCAACGTGCTTCAGGTTGTGCAGACGGACAGTACCGCCATTCTTCACCTGAACGCTGTCAGCTGCGGAGGTCCGGCTTGCCGCACCACCGATGTGGAACGTACGCATGGTCAGCTGGGTACCCGGCTCACCGATGGATTGGGCAGCGATAACGCCGACCGCTTCACCGATATTCACCTGGTGACCACGAGCCAAGTCACGGCCATAGCACTTGGCGCAAATACCGTAGCGGGTTTCGCAGCTAATCGGCGAGCGAACAATCACTTCGTCGATGCTGTTGAGTTCGATGAACTCGACCCACTTCTCATCAACCAGAGTGCCGGCAGGAACGATGATTTCCTCAGTACCTGGCTTGAACACGTCACGCGCAATAACACGACCCAATACGCGCTCACCCAGCGGCTCTACAACGTCACCGCCTTCAATGTGCGGAGTCATGAGCAGGCCGTGCTCGGTGCCGCAATCGATCTCGGTTACAACCAGATCTTGTGCAACGTCTACCAGACGACGTGTCAGGTAACCGGAGTTAGCGGTTTTCAACGCGGTATCCGCCAGACCTTTACGAGCGCCGTGAGTGGAGATGAAGTACTGAAGTACGCTCAAACCTTCACGGAAGTTCGCAGTAATCGGCGTTTCGATGATGGAACCGTCCGGCTTGGCCATCAGGCCACGCATACCGGCGAGCTGACGGATCTGCGCAGCAGAACCCCGTGCGCCCGAGTCGGCCATCATGTACATCGAGTTGAAGGACTCCTGGTCGACTTCGACGCCATGACGGTCGATGACTTTCTCTTTCGAGAGGTTGGCCATCATCGCCTTGGAAACTTCATCGTTCGCCTTGGACCAAAGGTCGATCACTTTGTTGTACTTCTCGCCCTGTGTTACCAGGCCCGAGGCGTACTGGCTTTCGATCTCTTTCACTTCGTCAGTAGCAGCACTGATGATGCGGGCTTTTTCATCCGGGATAACAAAGTCGTTAACACCGATGGAAACGCCGGAAATGGTCGAATAAGCAAAACCGGTGTACATCAACTGGTCAGCGAAGATAACAGTCTCTTTCAAACCAACCACGCGGTAGCACTGGTTGATCAATTTGGAGATCGCCTTTTTCTTCATCGGCAGGTTGACGACATCGTACGACAGACCTTTTGGCACAACTTGATACAACAGTGCACGGCCAACAGTAGTGTCGACGATACGAACGTTGCTCACGCTTCCGCCATCACGATCGTTGACGGTTTCGTGGATCCGCACCTTGACCTTGGCGTGCAATGCGGCTTCGCCGGCACGGAACACACGGTCAACTTCCTGCAAGTCCGCAAATACACGACCTTCGCCTTTGGCGTTGATCGCTTCACGCGTCATGTAGTACAGACCCAATACAACGTCCTGCGACGGAACGATGATTGGCTCACCGTTGGCTGGTGACAGAATGTTGTTGGTCGACATCATCAACGCACGCGCTTCCAGCTGGGCTTCCAGCGTCAGCGGTACGTGCACGGCCATTTGGTCGCCGTCGAAGTCGGCGTTGTACGCAGCACAGACCAGAGGGTGCAGCTGAATAGCCTTACCTTCGATCAGTACCGGTTCAAACGCCTGGATACCCAGACGGTGAAGGGTCGGTGCACGGTTGAGGAGGACCGGGTGTTCGCGAATCACTTCAGCAAGAACGTCCCAAACCTCTGGCAGTTCGCGCTCGACCATTTTCTTGGCCGCTTTGATGGTGGTCGCGAGACCGCGCATTTCCAGCTTGCCGAAGATGAACGGCTTGAACAGCTCGAGAGCCATCTTCTTAGGCAGACCGCACTGGTGCAGGCGCAGGGTCGGGCCTACGGTAATTACCGAACGACCGGAGTAGTCAACACGCTTACCGAGCAAGTTCTGACGGAAACGACCTTGCTTACCCTTGATCATGTCGGCCAGGGATTTCAGAGGACGCTTGTTGGAACCCGTGATAGCGCGACCACGACGACCGTTGTCGAGCAGGGCATCAACCGCTTCTTGCAACATACGCTTTTCGTTGCGCACGATGATGTCCGGAGCGGACAGATCAAGCAGGCGCTTCAAGCGGTTGTTACGGTTGATCACGCGACGGTATAGGTCGTTGAGGTCGGAGGTCGCAAAACGACCGCCGTCCAACGGTACCAGCGGACGCAGGTCTGGCGGCAGAACCGGCAGAACGGTCAGCACCATCCACTCTGGCAAGTTGCCGGAACCCTGGAAGGCTTCCATCAACTTCAGACGCTTGGACAGCTTCTTGATCTTGGTTTCGGAGTTGGTTTGCGGAATTTCTTCACGCAGACGGCCAATCTCGTGTTCCAGGTCGATAGCGTGCAACAGTTCGCGGACCGCTTCGGCACCCATGCGGGCATCGAAATCGTCGCCGAACTCTTCCAGCGCCTCGAAGTACTGCTCGTCGTTCAGCAACTGACCCTTTTCAAGGGTGGTCATGCCTGGGTCGATAACGACATAGCTCTCGAAGTAGAGAACGCGCTCGATATCACGCAGGGTCATGTCCATCAGCAAACCGATACGGGACGGCAGCGATTTCAGGAACCAGATGTGAGCAACCGGCGAAGCCAGTTCGATGTGCGCCATGCGCTCACGACGAACCTTGGCCAGTGCAACTTCAACGCCACACTTCTCGCAGATCACACCACGGTGTTTCAAGCGCTTGTACTTACCGCACAGGCACTCGTAATCCTTTACCGGGCCAAAGATCTTGGCGCAGAACAGGCCGTCACGTTCAGGTTTGAACGTACGGTAGTTGATGGTTTCCGGTTTTTTAACTTCACCGAACGACCACGAACGGATCATCTCAGGCGATGCCAACCCAATACGGATGGCGTCGAACTCTTCGACTTGACCCTGGTTTTTCAGCAAATTCAGTAGGTCTTTCAAGGCCTTTCCTCCTGGCGGAGCAGAGAGCGGGCTAAACAGCCCCGCTCTCGATTCGCGTCACGTGTTATTCGGTTTCCAGATCGATATCGATGCCGAGGGAACGAATTTCTTTGATCAACACGTTGAAAGACTCGGGCATGCCCGGCTCCATACGGTGATCGCCGTCCACGATGTTTTTGTACATCTTGGTCCGACCGTTCACATCGTCCGACTTCACTGTGAGCATTTCTTGCAGAGTGTAAGCAGCACCGTATGCTTCCAGTGCCCAGACCTCCATCTCCCCGAAACGCTGACCACCGAACTGAGCCTTACCACCCAGCGGCTGCTGGGTAACCAGGCTGTACGAACCGGTAGAACGAGCGTGCATCTTATCGTCTACCAAGTGGTTCAGCTTCAGCATGTACATGTAGCCAACAGTAACCGGGCGCTCAAACTTGTTGCCGGTACGGCCGTCGAACAGCTGCATCTGGCCGCTTTCTGGCAGGTCTGCCAGTTTCAGCATGGCCTTGATTTCGCTTTCCTTGGCACCGTCGAACACCGGGGTAGCCATCGGAACGCCACCGCGCAGGTTCTTCGCCAGATCCAGGATTTCCTGGTCGGAGAAGGTGTCCAACTCTTCGTTGCGACCGCCGATCTCGTTGTAGATCTCGTGCAGGAACTTACGCAGGTCTGCGACCTTGCGCTGCTCTTCGATCATACGGTTGATCTTCTCGCCCAGACCTTTGGCCGCGAGGCCCAGGTGGGTTTCAAGGATCTGACCAACGTTCATACGCGAAGGTACGCCCAGCGGGTTGAGGACCACGTCGACCGGAGTGCCATTGGCATCGTGCGGCATGTCTTCAACGGGCATGATCACGGAGACCACACCTTTGTTACCGTGACGACCGGCCATCTTGTCGCCCGGCTGGATGCGACGACGGATTGCCAGGTAAACCTTGACGATTTTCAGCACGCCTGGAGCCAGGTCATCGCCCTGCTGCAGTTTGCGCTTCTTATCTTCGAACTTGTCGTCCAGCAGACGGCGGCGATCAACGATGTACGCCTGGGCCTTCTCGAGCTGCTCGTTCAGAGCATCTTCAGCCATGCGCAGTTTGAACCACTGGCCGTGCTCAAGACCGTCGAGGATTTCGTCGGTGATGTCCTGACCTTTCTTAAGACCTGCGCCGCCTTCAGCCTTGTGGCCTACCAAAGCGGAACGCAGACGTTCGAAGGTCGCGCCTTCAACGATACGGAACTCTTCGTTCAGGTCCTTGCGGATCTCGTCGAGCTGAGTCTTCTCGATGGACAGCGCACGAGCATCACGCTCAACGCCATCACGGGTGAAGACCTGTACGTCGATGACAGTACCCTTGGTACCAGTAGGTACACGCAGGGAGGTGTCTTTAACGTCGCTGGCTTTTTCACCGAAGATGGCACGCAACAGCTTCTCTTCCGGAGTCAGTTGGGTCTCGCCTTTCGGAGTGACCTTACCAACCAGGATGTCGCCTGCGCCAACTTCAGCACCTACGTAAACGATACCGGCTTCGTCCAGCTTGTTCAGTGCAGCTTCACCCACGTTCGGGATGTCCGCAGTGATCTCCTCCGGCCCAAGCTTGGTGTCACGTGCCACACAGGTCAGTTCCTGAATGTGGATCGTGGTGAAGCGGTCTTCTTGAACAACACGCTCGGACAGGCAGATGGAGTCTTCGAAGTTGAAGCCGTTCCACGCCATGAACGCGATGCGCATGTTCTGACCCAGTGCCAGTTCACCCATGTCGGTGGACGGGCCGTCGGCCATGATGTCGCTACGCTGGACGCGATCACCCTTGCTCACCAGCGGACGCTGATTGATGCAGGTGTTCTGGTTCGAGCGGGTGTATTTGGTCAGGTTGTAGATGTCGACACCGGCTTCGCCAGTTTCAACTTCATCATCAGCAACACGAACCACGATACGGCTGGCATCAACAGAGTCGATCACGCCGCCACGACGAGCCACGACGCAAACGCCGGAGTCACGCGCTACGTTACGCTCCATGCCGGTACCTACCAGCGGCTTGTCAGCGCGCAGGGTCGGTACAGCTTGACGCTGCATGTTGGAACCCATCAACGCACGGTTGGCGTCATCGTGCTCCAGGAACGGGATCAGCGACGCTGCAACCGAAACTACCTGCTTCGGCGAAACGTCCATCAAAGTGACGTCTTCCGGCGCCTTGACGGTGAACTCATTCAGGTGACGAACAGCTACCAGCTCGTCAATCAGGACTTTCTTGTCGTTCATCGTGGCCGAAGCCTGAGCGATCACGTGATCAGCTTCTTCGATGGCGGACAGGAACACGATCTCGTCAGTGACCAGAGCGTCTTTCACCACACGGTACGGGCTCTCGAGGAAACCGTATTGGTTAGTGCGCGCGTAGGCCGCCAAGGAGTTGATCAGACCAATGTTCGGACCTTCCGGTGTTTCGATCGGGCAAACGCGACCGTAGTGCGTCGGGTGTACGTCACGAACTTCAAAGCCAGCACGTTCACGGGTCAGACCGCCCGGGCCCAGTGCGGAAACACGGCGCTTGTGGGTGATCTCGGAGAGAGGGTTGTTCTGGTCCATGAACTGCGAGAGCTGGCTGGAACCGAAGAACTCTTTCACCGCCGCAGCCACTGGCTTGGCGTTGATCAGGTCTTGCGGCATCAGGCCTTCGCTTTCAGCCATCGACAGACGCTCTTTGACCGCACGCTCAACACGCACCAGACCAACGCGGAACTGGTTCTCGGCCATTTCGCCTACGCAGCGAACACGACGGTTACCCAGGTGGTCGATGTCATCGACGATGCCTTTACCGTTACGGATGTCGACTAGAGTCTTCAGTACCGCAACGATGTCTTCTTTGCACAACACGCCCGAACCTTCGATCTCGGTACGACCGATACGACGGTTGAACTTCATCCGACCGACCGCAGACAGGTCGTAACGCTCAGGGCTGAAGAACAGGTTGTTGAACAGGGTCTCAGCAGCGTCTTTGGTTGGTGGCTCGCCAGGACGCATCATGCGATAGATCTCGACCAGCGCTTCCAGTTGGTTGCTGGTGGAGTCAATCTTCAACGTGTCAGAGACGAACGGACCGCAGTCGATATCGTTGGTGTACAGGGTCTCGATGCGAACAACCTGAGCCTTGGCGATTTTGGCCAGGATCTCAGTGTTCAGCTCGGTATTGCACTCAGCCAGGATTTCGCCTGTAGCCGGGTGAACGATGACCTTGGCGGTAGTGCGGCCCAGGACGTAGTCCAGAGGCACTTCCAGCGACTTGATACCGGCCTTTTCGATCTGGTTGATGTGGCGCGCAGTAATACGACGGCCAGCCTCAACGATTACCTTGCCATTCTCATCCTGGATATCCAGGACAGCAATTTCACCACGCAGACGCGATGCGATGAGCTCCAGGCTGAGGGTTTCATCCTTCAGGCTGAATACGTTGGTGGTGTAGAAAGCGTCCAGCACCTGCTCGGTGGTATAGCCGAGCGCGCGCAGCAGCACAGAAGCTGGCAGCTTGCGGCGACGGTCGATACGCACGAACACGCAGTCTTTAGGATCGAACTCGAAGTCCAACCACGAACCGCGGTACGGAATGATCCGCGCGGAGTACAGGAGTTTGCCGGAGCTGTGCGTCTTGCCGCGGTCGTGGTCGAAGAACACACCCGGTGAACGATGCAGCTGAGAAACGATAACACGCTCGGTACCGTTGATAACGAAGGTACCGTTTTCAGTCATCAGTGGGATTTCACCCATGTAGACTTCTTGCTCTTTGATGTCCTTGATCGCTTTATTCGACGACTCTTTGTCGAAAATGATCAGACGGACTTTTACCCGCAAAGGTACGGCGTACGTAACACCGCGCAACACGCATTCTTTGACATCAAATGCCGGTTCGCCCAGGCGATAACCGACGTACTCCAGCGCAGCATTGCCGGAGTAGCTGATGATCGGGAAAACGGATTTGAAGGCCGCATGCAGGCCCACGTCGCGGAACTGATCTTTGGTCGCTCCCGCCTGCAAGAATTCACGATACGAATCCAGCTGGATAGCCAGAAGGTACGGGACATCCATGACGTCCGGCAACTTGCTAAAGTCCTTGCGGATACGTTTTTTCTCAGTATATGAGTAAGCCATCAGCGTTCCCCAGCTTGGTCACCTGCTTGTTTGGCCCCTCCGACGGGAGCAGCCAGAAAATCTTGCAAACCCCATGGTTTGCACCACCGCTTCGGATGGCTACAGCGCGTTAATGGCGGCGACCGAGTCGACAGCCAATAACGGAAAAAGGCCGGTGGCAAGAGCCACCAGCCATCAGCCTTCAGCTTAACGCTTGGGCTGGAGACGCAAAGTCGATGCTTACTTCAGCTCGACTTTAGCGCCTGCTTCTTCCAGAGTAGCTTTGGCTTTGTCAGCTGCGTCTTTCGACACTGCTTCCAGAACCTGGGCAGGAGCGCCGTCAACTACAGCCTTGGCTTCTTTCAGGCCCAGACCGGTCAGTTCACGTACTGCCTTGATCACGTTTACTTTCTTCTCGCCAGCTTCCAGCAGCATGACGTTGAATTCGGTTTGCTCTTCAGCAGCAACAGCAGCAACTGCTGGGCCAGCGGAAGCAGCGGCAGCGGAAACGCCGAATTTTTCTTCGAAAGCTTTGATCAGCTCAACAACCTGCAGAACCGACATTTCAGCTACGGCGTTGAGGATATCGTCTTGGGAGATAGACATTGCTGTATTTCCTGAATTGGGGGACGGCCTACGCGGCCATCGAAATAAACAAAAATACGCGAGAGAAGTCGCTCAGCCTTAGGCTGCGGCAGCTTCTTTTTGCTCGCGAACTGCAGCCAGAGTACGAGCCAGCTTGCTGGTAGCGCCTTGAATCACGCTCATCAGCTGCGAAATGGCTTCGTCGCGGGTCGGCAATGTTGCCAGTACGTCGATTTGGTTAGCTGCGAGGAACTTGCCCTCGAACGCAGCTGCCTTGATCTCGAACTTATCCTGACTCTTGGCGAATTCCTTGAACAAACGGGCAGCAGCGCCTGGATGATCTTTGGAGAAAGCGATCAGAGTCGGGCCGGTGAACACGTCATTGAGAACACTGTATTCAGTGTCAGCAACAGCGCGCTTGAGCAGGGTGTTACGTACAACACGTACGTATACGCCAGCTTCACGAGCCTCTTTACGGAGTCCGGTCATAGCGCCTACTGTCACACCACGGGCATCAGCCACGACAGCGGACAGGGCAGCTTTGGCAGCCTCGTTGACTTCAGCGACGATGGCCTTCTTGTCTTCGAGATTAATTGCCACGGGTTTAACTCCTGCTTGTTACCGTTTCATCTGGCCTAGGCCGGATGTCGTTTTGGTGTCTGATTCGGTAAGGAACCGGGAGCACCATCTGCGTAGGCTTTTGGTTTAAGACTTGCGTCGCCTACGGTCTTGGATAGCCCCCGCCAGGCAGGGACCCCAATTTTTTCAATTGACGCAATCGCTTGCGTCAATCTGTGTCTTATACGTCCAGCGAGCCTTGGTCGATGACCAGACCTGGGCCCATAGTGGTGCTCAGGGTAACGCGCTTGACGTAGATACCTTTAGAAGAAGCTGGCTTGATACGCTTAAGATCAGCGATCAGGGCTTCAACGTTTTCCTTCAGCTTGACGGCGTCGAAACCGACCTTGCCAACGGAGGTGTGAATGATGCCGTTTTTGTCGGTGCGATAACGAACCTGACCAGCCTTGGCGTTTTTAACCGCGGTAGCTACGTCTGGCGTTACAGTGCCGACTTTAGGGTTAGGCATCAGGCCACGTGGACCAAGGATCTGACCCAACTGACCTACAACACGCATTGCATCCGGGGAGGCAATAACTACGTCGTAGTTCAGGTCGCCGCCTTTCATTTCGGCAGCCAGGTCGTCCATGCCAACGCGATCAGCGCCAGCGGCCAGAGCAGCTTCAGCTGCCGGGCCTTGGGTGAAGACGGCTACACGTACAGTCTTGCCAGTACCGTGTGGCAGCACAGTAGCGCTACGAACGACTTGGTCGGACTTACGCGGGTCCACACCCAGGTTTACAGCAACGTCAACGGACTCGCTGAATTTGACAGTCGACAGCTCGGTCAACAGGGCTGCAGCGTCTACAAAGCTGTAGGCCTTGCCTGCTTCGATTTTGCCGGCGATAGCCTTTTGGCGCTTGGTCAGCTTAGCCATTACACACCCTCCACGTTAAGGCCCATGCTACGAGCAGAACCGGCGATGGTACGCACGGCTGCATCCATATCAGCTGCAGTCAGATCCGCGTTTTTGGTTTTCGCGATTTCTTCCAGCTGAGCACGAGTTACAGTGCCGACTTTAACGGTGTTAGGACGAGCGGAACCGCTAGTCAGACCAGCAGCCTTCTTCAGCAGAACCGAAGCCGGGGTCGACTTAGTTTCGAAAGTGAAGCTACGGTCGCTGTATACAGTGATGATCACTGGAGTCGGCAGACCTGGTTCAAGACCCTGAGTACGGGCGTTGAAGGCCTTGCAGAATTCCATGATGTTCACGCCATGCTGACCCAGAGCTGGACCAACAGGTGGGCTTGGGTTGGCCTGAGCGGCCTTCACTTGCAGCTTGATGTAAGCGGTAATTTTCTTGGCCATGAGGCACTCCAATTACGGGTTCAAACGCCTCGAAAGGCTCCCCGGTTACTTGCGCGTTTATCCCAGTGACGACAAAACCCCACAGCCTAAGGCTGCGGGGTTGGGATGCTTAGCCAGCTAGACCTTCTCGACCTGGCTGAACTCCAACTCTACAGGAGTAGAGCGACCGAAAATGAGCACTGCCACTTGGATCCGGCTCTTCTCGTAGTTAACCTCTTCGACAGTGCCGTTAAAATCAGCAAACGGACCATCTGTAACACGAACAACCTCACCCGGCTCAAACAAAGTCTTCGGCTTAGGCTTGTCACTACCATCAGCAACGCGACGCAGAATTGCTTCTGCCTCTTTATCAGTGATCGGAGCAGGCTTATCAGCGGTACCGCCAATGAAACCCATGACACGAGGCGTATCCTTGACCAAATGCCAAGTACCTTCATTCATGTCCATCTGAACCAAAACATAGCCAGGGAAGAACTTACGCTCACTTTTACGCTTCTGACCATTCCGCATTTCAACCACTTCTTCAGTGGGAACCAGAATTTCGCCGAAGCCATCTTCCATGCCTGCCAGCTTCACGCGCTCTAGCAAAGAGCGCATAACATGCTTCTCGTAACCCGAGTAAGCATGAACAACGTACCAACGCTTAGCCACGGGACACCCTTAGCCAACAATCAAGGAAACAAGCCAACCGAGCAGGGAATCAAGCCCCCACAACAGCAACGCCATAACCAGAACAACAGCCACAACAATCAACGTGGTCTGCGTGGTTTCTTGGCGAGTCGGCCAAACGACTTTACGGATTTCGGTGCGAGCTTCCTTTACCAGTACCGCAAAAGACTTGCCTTTAGCAGTCTGCAAGCCCACAAAGGCAGCCACAACAGCAATAACAAGCAAAGCGAGCACACGGTACAGGATCGGCGAAGCAGAATAGTACTGATTGCCAACTACGCCTACGACCACCAACGCTACAACAACTAGCCACTTGACGAGATCGAAACGAGAGCTTTGAGCTTCAGCCTTAGGAGTCATCTATGAAGATCCTGTGAAAAGAAAGCCAGACACACCACGTGAATCTGGCAGGTCAGGAGGGAATCGAACCCCCAACCTACGGTTTTGGAGACCGTCGCTCTGCCAATTGAGCTACTGACCTAAAACAAAATCAGGCCGACCATTATGCAGGCCTGAAAAAGACTTTACAACAACCAACCCCAACAGACTTGATACAACCTAGCAAAACCACCAGATACAAAACACTCAAGCCGAGGCAGCTGTTAAAACAAAGGCAGATATTTTCATATCTGCCTTGTTATATGGAGCTCTTGAGCGGATTTGAACCGCTGACCTCACCCTTACCAAGGGTGTGCTCTACCAACTGAGCTACAAGAGCAAAACACATGCACAACCTGCAAACTTGGAGCGGGTAGCGGGAATCGAACCCGCATCATCAGCTTGGAAGGCTGAGGTTCTACCACTAAACTATACCCGCGGAGCTTGCAGCTCACGCTAAAAATGGTGGAGGGGGAAGGATTCGAACCTTCGAAGTCGTAGACGTCAGATTTACAGTCTGATCCCTTTGGCCGCTCGGGAACCCCTCCTAAGCGAGCCGGCATTTTACATTACGCCGACCTTCTGTCAAGCATTTTCTCATTTAAATTATGAGGTTAGCTGCATTGACGCCGCATCTCATTAAATCCCCCTAAAGGTCTTCACTGCGAAGCGGGCGCCATTCTATGCAAACTATTCGACAGTTGCAATGCCTTCGCACAGCATTATTTTATGTTTTAACTCATTGAATTCCTTAACAAGGTTTTCAAAGGGCAGATCTTCAGCCAGGCGCCGGCTTTCCGGGGCCACCCGGAGCCAGTAACCTTGAGCATCTGGCGTACTCAGCAGTTGAACCTTGACCTTTATATCCAAGCTAGTGAGACGCTGCTCGACAGATTGCGCTTGGCGCTGGTCTGTAAATCCACCAATGTACAAACAGGTATTTTGCGAATCAGATACCTTTGCCCGCTCCCTGCGGATCACTGCATCCGAAGATTCACTCAGCAGACGAATATCCTGCTGAGCACCTCGATAGAGACTCAGAGGAGTAACGTCTTTAGCGCGCAGCGGGGCCTCTTGCTGGTGCCATATGTAGTAAAAGGCGTTGAGGATCAGTAAAAGCAAAAACAGCCAACGCATAAACACCTCAAGATAACGGGCACGCCATCGCCAGACCAACGAAAACCAAATCAGGAACGAGTCGAGCCTGCGGCACAGAGCCCAATACCAAATCAGCATCTCCGCCAGTCAGGAATATACTGAAGTCATCGCCCCAGTAGCTGCGCGCGAGCTCTACCTGGGTCAGAACAAATCCTCGAAGCATCAACGCACAGCCTCGCTCTACTGCCTCAACTGTTGTACGACCTGGTGAGAGGCACTCCAAAGCCCTTTCAGCAGCGGCATCGCCATACCTTATCTTTCGTGTATGTGTACGCAGCTGATTCCTCATGAGAGACATGCCCGGACAAATAAAGCCTCCCAGGTGCTCGCCATCCTCAGCTATAAAATCTGCAGTCGCCGCAGTGCCAAAATCGAGCACCAAGCAGGCACCCGAGGCCAATTTAAATCCACCGAGCATTGCCAACCAGCGATCCAGACCAAGGCGCTCAAAATCTTCGTAGCCGTTACGTACCCCAGCCACTTCACGAGCTGAAGCAGCACTGGTAACAACAACACCAAATGTCTCCACAAGCGCTTCAACCAGTTTTTCCGTCTCTTCCTGCGCACGGACGCTCACCAACCTGCAACGCGTCAGCAACAACTCAGGCAGCGCCAGCAGGCTATCAATCAAGGCAGCATCCGAACCTGCAACACCTTCAGCCGAGGCGTTCACCCCGCTCGAATCAAGCACACGCCATTTGATAAAGCTATTCCCACAGTCGAGCTCAAGAATCATCACGCAACCTCAGGCTTAGCTCACCACCACTGTATATTTTCTCAACACCATCAACACTCAAACGCAAAGCACCTTGACGATCAACACCCAGCACCACTCCATCGACCTGGTTGACACCGGCTATAAGCGACACAGCCCTCCCCTGCCAAGCGTGATTTTTCTCCCACTCATTCTGAAGCTCGGCAAAACCTAGCACCCGGTGTCGACCCAAGTAGCCTTGCAACTGCAAACCCAGCCGGGCAATCAGGGCGTTTCGATCAACAGGAAAACCCGTCTCTAACTGCACTGATGTCCATTGCTGATCAACCTCGTCAGCCTTCTGCATATTGACGTTGATGCCTATTCCAAGGACAACGTGACAGATATCAGCAGGATCCCCTACGAGCTCCAGCAAAATCCCGGCAATTTTCTTTTGCCCTACGAGAACGTCGTTTGGCCATTTTAAAGTCGCAGTCTGAACTCCAGACTCACGCAGGGCTTGCATGACCGCCAATCCAACCACAAGACTTAAGCCTTCCAACTGCCGAAGACCATCCTCAATACGCAATACAAGGCTGTAATAGACATTCTGGGCAAATGGACTGACCCACTTTCGACCACGCCTGCCTCTTCCCGCCGTTTGCTGCTCCGCAAGCACCAGAAAGGGCGTCGCGCACTCAACCCCAGCAAGACGCAAAGCTTCGGCATTTGTTGAGTCAATGGAATCGTAGATATGGATAGGCCATGCTAAATCAGGGGCATGCTGCTCAATTTCCGCAGCACTCAAGAAAACCAATGGGGATGCTAATTGATACCCCTTTCCACGAACCTTATGAACAGGCAGATTCAATTCGGCCTCAAGGTGCTGGAGTTGCTTCCAGACAGCACTGCGACTGACGCCCAGGGCGGCGCCAAGTGCTTCCCCGGAATGAAATCGGCCATCTTTCAGAAGTTCTAACAACGTCAGCATGCAAGTATCGCCTCACAATGAGGAACGCATGATAGCCATGCGAAAGACCATTGCATAGAAAGGCAGGCGTTTAGCCCTGAAGGCGTCCATGAGAAAACCTGCCGGCACTTTCCGCCCGCCCAAAACAAAACCCCATCTGCTTTCGCAAATGGGGTTTCGGAATTTAATCTTGACGATGACCTACTCTCACATGGGGAAACCCCACACTACCATCGGCGATGCATCGTTTCA